>JAXLQV010000005.1:0-10752 GCA_046331465.1 Thermoanaerobaculia bacterium | reverse complement strand
GGGAGACGGTCTGTTTTCGGGGCTCCGCACGACACCCGTTCTCCCCTCTAACTGAGCCTATTTGACCCCGTTTTCGGCACTCGCGCGAAGACGCATGGAGCGCGCTGGAATGGTGACGCGGTGACGCGTATGGTGACGCGTGAACGGACTCCCCGGGGAGGACCCGGCACAGAAGGAGGACTTCATGGACACCGCCGTATCGAAGCTCGACACCCTCTCCCGCGCCGTCGCAGAGCAGCACGCCACGATGGAAGCCGCGTTCGAGGAGGAGCGGCACGCCGAGGAGGAGCTCCTCGAGAAGCTCGTCGACGCCGTCCGCCCCGCGCTCCGCGCCCTCTCGTCGCGCCTGAAGGCGTCGGAGCGGACATGGTGGCCGACGTCCGTTGAGACAGCGACGGAGAAGACCTACCACGTCGAGCGCGGCGCCTACGTCGCCGGCAACGGCCCGGAGCGCGACTTCCCCCGCGCGAACGACGGGAGCGTCGGCGGCTCCGACCTCGTCCTCCTCGAGGACGGGACATTCGCCCAGCTCGACTGGTCCGGCACCTGGACGCGCTGGCAGGGCCGCACGTCGGAGGAGACCTCCACGTTGACCCGCCTCACGCTGGCCGACATCGCCGCGGAATGGGACGTCGACGAGATCGCCGCGACGCTGGCCGAGCGGCTCGAGGCTCAGCTTGCCGGTCGTGCCACGAAGACGACCGCGTCGGCCCGGGAGCGTACCGAGAAGCTCCGCGCCGTCGCGGCGCTCCTCGCCCGCAAGCGCTCGTCGTGAACGTATCGGGGGCGGAGGACGGCCGGGGCTGATCTCCCGGTCGAGCGCCTGCACGTCGACGCGTTCCTCCGCCCCCGACCTCTACGGCGAGACGTGCGGAGGGCAATTGACGTGCCGAGCGCGGCTGTAACTCTTCTGCAACTGAACCCAAAACTAACTAGGTGTAGAAGATGGGGGATGCGACGCTACGCGCCAATCGCGTCCACTTGCGCGAGCCCGCGCCGCGGCGTTAGACTTGCGCCGATCAGTGGGAAAGGGCCGAGGGTGCCCGATGAAACCCCGGACCTAGATCCAATTCTCCCGGCCGGCGTGCCGACAACTTGGAGAGAAGAAAGCAGGTGCCACGGCACCATGTTTCCTCTCCGTCGTCGGCGATCTCCAGTCCGCGGCCGCTCGCTCCGGCAAGAAGCAGTCGACCTCTGTCCGCGCGGCGCCCGCCGTGCGGCTTTGCCGTGCCTGCCCGCTGCTTTCGACCCTACCCGTAGGAGCGAAGCGCTTTCGGTCGAGCGCGCGGCAACGCAGGCTCGCTTCGTGAGACGCACCGGCTTCCCCCCGCAATTGCGGCGGGATGTTCTTTCACTCGAATCACCCGGATGGCTTCATGGATCAGCAACCGCGCTACGGCGCACCAAAACGAAAGGGAATCGCATGACAACCGCCGACCCCCGAATCCACTCCCGCAAGCGCCCCCGCCCGGCCCCCAAGCCCTTGTCGGTCCGTCTTACCGACGCCCCCGCCATCGTCGGAATCAGCGTGCGCGGCCTGGCCGGCATGATCGCCGACGGCCGGCTCCGCGCCGTCCGCCGCGGCAGGATCGTCCTCATCCCCTACGCCGAGCTCGAGCGCCTCGCCGGAGAGGACGGTGCCGCGTGAGACGACGACGAGCCCCAGACGTGAAAGTGCCCGGCTCCCCGTTGCAGCGGACGAGCCGGGCGGCGCAGGCAAGAGTAAGCAGCTACGCACCCGAGTCTACGCCGACCCAGCCTAACCCGCGACGGCCCCGCCTGTCTCGCCCCTTCCCCGCCATTTCCTTCCGGCGCTTCTATGGCTGGCCCGAAGGTCTCGCCTATGCCGTCGGCCTCCCCTGGCAGCCTGGCAGACGAGAGGCCGCATGACCTGCCCCTGCACCCGAGCGGCACGCCGCACCCGGCGCCGAGACGTCGTCCTCGAGCTCGCCCGCTCCAGCCGCTACCACTATTTGCACTTCGCGCTCCGCCTCGCCGCCGACCTCTTCGAGGCCGCCCGGGACGCTCGCCCTGACGAGGCCGGCACTCTCCGCGAGCTCGCCCGCACCCTCCGGGCCGGCGCCCGGTTCGCGCAACGGGGGGCGGAATGACGGCGCCCGATCCTATCGACCGCGCTGAGGTCGCCCGGACCCTCCGCACCCTCTTCCGTTCCGGCGACGTCCTCGAGGTCCGCGCGCCGTCGGCGTCCAACGTCCGATGCAGCGGCCGGCCCGAAGGCTACGACGCGACGTTCTACGGCTACTTCGACAACTCCGAGACGCTCCTCAACGTCGTGTCGGCCGCGTTCGGTTCCGCCGACTGGCCGGCCCTCTACGTCGGGATGAACCCCGTCGGCCGCGAACTCCTCTCCCTCGCCGAGAACCGCATCAAGAAGCAGACGAAGAAGGGCGGCAACACCGCCGACACGGACGTCGGCCGCCGCCGCTACTTCCTCGTCGACGTCGATCCGAAGCGGCGTGCCGGTATCTCCGCGACCGACGACGAGAAGGCCGCCGCCCAGGTCCTCGCCCACCGCATCCGCGTCCACCTGGCCGGACTCGGCTGGCCCGACCCCATCGTCGCCGACTCCGGCAACGGCTGGCACCTCCTCTACAGGGTCGACCTCCCCGGCGCCGACGGCGGACTCCTCGAAAGGTGCCTCAAGGCGCTGGCCGCTCTATTCGACGACGACGAGACGCAGGTCGACACCACCGTCGGCAACGCCGCACGTATCACAAAGCTCTACGGGACCCTCGCCCGGAAGGGAGACCACACCGCCGAGCGGCCGCATCGTATGAGCCGCATCCTCGAGATTCCCGACGTCCTGACGCCCGTCCCCGAGGAGCTCCTCCGCGACCTCGCGGCGCAAGCGCCCGCCGACCAGCAGAAGAAGCCCGCCTCGCCTGGCATCATCGCGCGCGACTCCTCGAGCGGTTTCGACCTCTCCGCCTGGATCGAGAAGCACATCCCCCGGGCCGGCCCCGCCGAGCCGTGGCAGGGAGGCCGCCGCTGGATCGTCGACCCGTGCGTCTTCAGCGAGGAGCACCGCGGCACGTCGGCCGCCATCGTCCAGAACGCCTCCGGGACCATCGCCTACAAGTGCCAGCACAACGGCTGCAACGGTCGCACCTGGCACGACGTCCGCGAGCTCTTCGAGCCCGTTGCTTACCGCGTCGCCACGTTCCGGCCGAAGGGCGAGCCGGCGCCGCCCGAGCCCGAGCCCTGGCACGACCCGATCCCGTTCGATGCCCCGATCCTCCTCCCCGACTTCCCTCTCGAGGCGCTCCCGCCGGCCCTCCGCGACTTCGCCGACGAGCTCGCGAAGACGGTGCAGGTCCCGGTCGACCTCCCCGCATCCCTCGCCCTCGCAGCCGCCGCGGTCCCGGTCGCACGGCGCTACGTCGTCGCCGTCGGGCGGACCCACGAAGAGCCCACCAACCTCTACGTCGTCGGCGCACTCGAGCCCGGGACCCGGAAGACGGAGACCTTCGGGAAGATCGTCGCGCCGCTCGAGGAGCTCGAGGAGGAGCTCGCCCGAGACGCCTCGCCTCGCATCAAAAAGGCGCAGGCGCGCCGGGAGGCGGACGAAGCCCGGATGAAGGAGCTCAAGTCGCAGATCGCGAAGGCGAAGCACAAGGCCGACGCGCAGCGGCAGGAGCTCGAGGAACTCGCCGCCAACCTGACCGAGGTCCCACACGTTCCGCAGGTCCTCGTCGGCGACGAGACGGCAGAGCACCTCACCTCAACCCTCGCGGCGCAGGGCGGACGCGTCGGCCTCTTCGACGCCGACGCCGGTCTCTTCGAGATCGTCGCCGGCCGCTACTCATCCGCCCCCAACTTCGAGGTCTACCTGAAGGCGCACGCCGGGGACACGATCCGCGTCGGCCGCACGACGCGAGACCGCGACTTCGTGAAGCGGCCCGCCCTCACCGTCGGTATCTGCGTCCAGCCCGACGTCATCCGGTCTCTCGCGTCGACCCCAGGATTCCGCGGCCGCGGTCTACTCGGCCGGTTCCTCTACACGATCCCCGAGGACCTCGTCGGGACCCGCCGCTACACGAACCGCCCCATTTCCGAGGAGGCGGCCCGCACCTACTCCGACGCCATCAAGGCGATGTTCCGCCTCCCGTCGGCCGGCGAGGACCGCCCCCACCGGCTCCTCCTGGCCGGCGCCGCCCTGACCGAATGGGCCGCGTTCGCCGACAGGATCGAGAGCGAGCAGCGCGAAGGGGAGCGCCTCGCCGGCATCCGCGATTGGGCGAGCAAAGCCGCAGGCGCCGCCGCACGACTCGCCGGCATCTTTCACGTCCTCCGCTATCGCGACTGTCGCCCCGCCGCCCCGTGGGAGCTCGAGGTCGACGTCGAGACCGTGGTAGCTGCAACGGCCGTCGTCGACTACTACACGGAGCACGCGCTCTACGCCTACGGCTTGATGGAGGTAGACGAGCGCGTCGGCCTGGCGAAACGGCTCCTCCGCTGGATCGAGCGTTTCGCCTCCGACTCGAAGGTCTTCAAGCCCCGTGGCCCCAAGGACGAGATCGGCTTCACCCTCCGCGACTGCCACCGGCATCACCGCGCCGTCGGCCGGCCCGAGGACCTCCTCCCCGGCCTCGACCTCCTCGAGAGCCGCGGCTACCTCCGGCGACTCCCGCCACCCGAGCCCCGCCCCGCCCACCGTCCACCGTCCACCGTGTTTCTGGTCTCTCCCCTAGTGCCATTAGTGCCAGAAGTGCCAGAAGCCCCGCTCGAGGCCGTCGAGAGGAGGGTCGGAGCATGAGTTTCGACACTTCCGGCACTTCTGACCCTTGGCACGCATCCGAAAACAGAGGACTCGCTCGACTTCGTGAGCTTCGGGCCGGCACCCCGGCTGCCCCCCCCGCCAAGGCCGCGGCCTGCACCGCCTGCGGCGTCTTCCTCTTCCTCGAGAACGACCTCCTCTGCCCGGCCTGCTACGCCGCCCGCCGCGCCCCCGGCCGGCTCCTCCCGTTCGACCCGGGCCGGCGGACCCGAACCCTCGCGCGCCTCGCCGGCCGCCCCTGCCCCGACTGCCAGACCGTCGCCTGGCACGTCAACGCCCGGGGGGACGCGACCTGCCAGACGTGCGCGCGCGGCCGCGCCGTTAGCACGGCAGACGTGACAAACGGTGTCCTACCCGGAGGCGCGGCATGAAGAGGACCCTCTTCTACCTCCTCGTCGCCCTCCTCCTCGTCGTCGTCGCGGGAGGAGCCCGGTGAGCCGCGCCGAGCTCGCCCGCGATCTCGACGCCGTGAGCCGGCACCTCGTCCTCCTGGCCGCACTCACGGAGAACCTCGCCCACTCGCTCAGGACGCCCCAGGAAGGCCCCGACCTCGAGGACGACGCTCCGGTCGTTCCGGCAGTCGCCAGCGCCTCCCCGGGGAAGGGGGACGCCGCGGCGACCCGTAGAGCGCGAACCCCCGGAGACTTGCCAGCGCCCCCGAAAGAGCAGCCGGACAGGACAGGGCTCCCCGCCTGCACCCGCCCGCCGTCCCTGGCAGAGCGCGCTCGAGGAGACCGACCGTGAGCGACGACCTCTCCCAACTCCTCCTCGACGACGCGCTCCCTCCCGGGGCGGACGGGACCGACTGGATGCTCGACGAGCGTGACATCGAATCGGCGGAGACCGTCCCGGGCGGCCCCCGCGCCCTCCGCCTCCCCCGCCGTCGGCGCCGCTCCAGACTGGCGCTCCGACGCGAGGCGCTCGAGGCCGTCCTCGTCGCCCTGCCGGCCCCCGGCGAGGCGCTGCACCTCGTCATGGACGGATGCAGCGACACCTACCTCTTCCTGCCGCGGACCCTCGACCTCCTCGCGCGGCCGGCCGACGAGGTCCTCGCCGCCACCTGGACGATGTCCCGGCCGTTCGCCGTCGACTTCCTCGCGCAGATCGACGCCGGCCGCATCCGGCGCGCCGGGCTCCTCGTCGGCGAATACTTCGCCCACCGCGAACAGGCCGTCTACGCGACGATCACCGAGGGGATGCTCGCGCGCGGCTTCCCGATCCGCGCCCACCTGAACCACTGCAAGCTGATCCTCGTCGCCGCCCCTCCCGACTTCCTCGTCTTCGAGGGGAGCGGCAACTGGACCGGCAACAGGCGCGCCGAGCAGCTGACCGTCACGAACGACGAGACGCTGCACGCCTTCCACGCCGGCTGGATGCGGGAGGTCCTCGATGCCCGGTAAGCGAGCCCTCGACGCGGTCGTCGAGAGGCGGGTCCTCGACGTCTTCAAGCTCCTCCTCCGCGGCGCCTCGAGAGACGAAGTCTTGCGCCACCTTGCGGAAAACGAGGTCGAATCCGACAGAACGGCCGACTGGTACATCTCAAAGGCGACCGCGCGATTCAAGGCGCTGGCGAAGGTCGACGCCGAGAAGGAGCGCGGCCGGCAACTCTCCCGTCTCGAGGACCTCTACTCGCGCCTCTTCCGCATACAGGACTACCGGACGGCGCTGGCCGTCCTCCGCGAGCGAAACGAGCTCGCCGGCCTCTACCCCGAGAAGGTGCAGAAGCATGAGCACACCGGACGCGACGGTGCCCCGATGTCCCTCCTCGTCGGCCGCCTCGAGGCCGATCCCGAAGAGCTTCGACGTCGACTCCTGGCCGAAGCAGAAGCGGCAGAAGGTGACGGCGCTCCTCGCCCAGATCCGCCCGAGGCCGACTGACCTCATGCGCGCCGCCGGCATGGCGCCCGACGCCTGGCAGCGGGACGCGCTCCTCTCCGACGCGCCCCGCGTCCTCTTCCTCACGACCCGACAGGCCGGCAAGAGCACGACCGTCGGCGCACTCGCCGCGTTCGAGGCCGTCTTCAAGCCGGGGAGCCTCACCCTCCTCCTCTCGCCCTCGCTCCGGCAGAGCGCCGAGCTCTTTCGGAAGGTTCTCGACTTCTACCGCGCCGTCCCGGGAGCGCCCCGGCCGACGTCCGACTCCGCGCTCCGCGTCGAGCTCGCCAACGGCTCGCGCGTGGTCTCGCTCCCCGGGACGGAGGAGACGGTTCGCGGTTTCTCCGCCGTCGACCTCCTCGTCGTCGACGAAGCGGCCCGCGTCCCCGACTCGCTTTACCACGGTGTCAGACCGATGCTCGCCGTCAGCGGCGGCCGTCTCGTCGCCCTCTCGACGCCGTGGGCGAAAGCCGGCTGGTACTACTCCGCCTGGACGTCGTCGGAGCCGTGGGAGCGGTTCCGCGTGACCGCGAGCGACTGCCCGCGCATCCCCCCCGCGTTCCTCGAGGAGGAGCGCCGCGCCCTGCCCCCGTCCGTCTTCGCCCGTGAGTACGAAGCGACTTTCACCGACTCCGAGGACGCCTACTTCCGCGACTCCGACATCGAGCGCGCCCTCTCGTCTTTCGTCGCGCCCCTCTTCCCCGAGGCCGCGCCGGTCCTGCCGGCGCCCCTCTTCCTGCCCGAGAAGGAGAAGTAGTGGAAGAGCCCCGCGTCCGTCACACGGTCGGTCTCAGCGTCGGCCCGCCCTCCGAGACTACGGGTCTCGTCGTCGTCGAGACGACCGACCGCGAGGACCTCGCCGGCAAGCCGCACCCGTTCATCCCCGACGCCGCGGCCCCCGGGATGCTCCACGCCGTCCGCCATCTCCAGCGTTTCCCGCCGGGGACCAGCTACGCCGACATCGTCGCCGCCGTCGGGAAGGTCCTCGAGCTCCTCGACGACCCTCTCGTCGCCGCGGACGTGACCGGCGTCGGAGCACCCATCGCCGAGCTCCTCTCCTGGCCGAAGGCGTCGACGCGGCGTTTTACGCTGACCGCCGGGGAGCGTGACGACCGCGGCTACCATCCCCGCCTCCCCCGCCTCGACGTCGCCGCGACCGTGCAGCTGGTCCTACAGGAAGGACGCCTCTCCGTTGCCCCCGGGCCGCTGGCAGAGGAGCTCGCGCGGGACCTCCGCACCTTCAGCCCCCGTCCGTCGGCCGGCGCCGCGTCGGAGCTCGCCTGGCGCGACCGGCCGAGCGACGACCTTGTCTACGCTCTCGCCGTCGCCCTCCGCGAGGCCGAGCGCGGGCCGGCGTTTGTGCGCGTCGTCCCCATTCACCGCCCCCGTCTCGCCCTCTTCTGATCATGCCCGTCTTCGCCGGACTCGACCTCGCGCAAGCCGACGACTACACGGCACTCGTCGTCTTCGTCGCCGAGGAGCAGCGCGCCCGCGCCGTCCTCGTCGAGCGGTTCCGCGGCCTGGCCTACACGGACGCCGTCGACCGCGTCCTCGACCACCTCGCCCTCTTCCGGGACGTCCTCCTCCTCGTCGACTCCACCGGCGTCGGCCGGCCCGTCGTCGACCTCCTCCGACTGCGCGCGCCCTGGCTCCGGCTGGTCGCCGTCCACCTGCACGGTGGGGACCAGATCCGCCGCGCCCCCGACGGCCTGCACATCCCGAAGAGGACCTTGATGCAGCCGCTCGCCGCGCTACTCGGAGCCGGCCGCCTCGAGATCCCTCCCGGCCTGCTCGCCGACGAGCTCCGCGCGTTCGGCCGGAAGGTCGACCACCGCACCGGACACGAAAGGTTCGAGGCGCGACACGGACACGACGACCTCGTCGTCGCCGCCTCGCTCGCCGCCCTCCCGATCCCACGGCATCGCGGCGCGTAGCCCGGCTACGATCCCCACCGTGCCGTTGACTCCAGACGAGCGCCGACTTTGGGATCGGGTCCTCGCTCTGCGCCCACAGTTTCGGCCCGGCCACCCCGAACGGTGCCCCGGCATCGCCGTCACGCTCCACGCCTACCCCGAGACGTGCCCGGAGTGCCGCGACTGGCTCGCCGAGGTCCTCCGCGAGGATCGCCGGCTCGAGGCCGACGCGCGACGACCGAGAGCCTAGCGTTTTCGCGCCACCTCTGGTACGCTGCGACTCGCCATGAATAGGCCGCGACAGACTGTTTTTCGCCGTACAATCGTACACCGCGAGAACGGCCGTACCGTTGACGCTGGCATGGTAATTTCCTACCGGCGTAAAATAGGGTCAAATCGGCCTAGATAAAAGGCGAATTTGACGTAATACTACTTAACGGACGCTAAAGCATCAACCGTGCCAGCGTTCCTCCGCGAAATGTGCATCGAGTCTGCGCGATTCTGACACTTCGCAGAGCCTCAAAATAACTTACGCCTCCCGCATTTTTCGCCGTACCATGTTGGCATGACGAAGCGCACCGGCCGCCCCGTCGGCCGCCCGAAGGGAAGCGGAACCCTCACCGCCCGCGTCGAGATGCGCCTACGGCCGGCGCTCCTCGAGAAGGTCCAGAAGGCCGCCGAAGAGGACGGAGTGAGCCAAGCCTACTGGCTCCGCCGCGCCGTCGTCTCTGCGCTCCGCTGGCGGACCCGCCGAGCAGGGGAATAGGCTCGCGCTATGGGTGTCGCACGCGTCGGCCGAACCCGGTCCTACAAGGTCCGATGGCTCGACGGCGGCAAGCCGCCGCTCGGTATCTACCGGCAGGAGACCCTCCACGACGTCGAGCGGGAGGACGCCGTCGCCTACCTGAAGAAGAAGATGGCGGAGGTCGCCGAGCGCCGCCCCGGGGACGGCCCGTCACGCGTGACGTTCAAGCAGCTGGCCGAGCGTTACCTCGAGATCCGCGGCCCGAAGCTCGCGCCCGGCTGGCGCGCCGACGTCGAGCGGATCATCGAGACGCACTTCTACCCGCGCTTCGGGGCTCGCCGCGCCGACCAGCTGCGCTCCACGGACGTCATCCGCTTCCGGCACGACCGCGAAGGCAAGGTGACCGGCGCGACCATCAACCGCGAGGTCGCCGTCCTCAACATCATCCTCAACTTCGGCGAGGCCGAAGGCTGGATCGAGCGCAACCCGATCCCCCGCGCGAAGGTGAAGCCCTACCGCGAGCAGCGGCGCACGCGCGCGTTCACCCAGGAGGAATGGCACCGGCTGGTAACCGCGTTCGACGACCCCGTCGCCTGGCGCGCCCACCTGAAGAAGGTTCGACGGCTCGGCCCCATCGTGACCGACCTCTCGACCGGCGAGAGCCGGCGCCACGGTGGAGCTCCACGTCCAGACTCCGACTCTGCGAACGCCTACCGCGAGCGGCTCCGCGCCGCCGTGACCGTCTTTCAGGCGCTCCTCGTCTTCGCCTCGCGCCGCGGTGAGGTCCTCGACCTCCGCTGGTCGGACGTCGACGCCCGGCATGGCGTCGTCCGCGTCCGCCTCCCGAAGACGAGTAGGCGCGGCCTACCGCAGAAGGTCCTCCCCCTCGTCGGCGGCATCAAGCAGCTGCTCGACGCCCAGCCCCGCGGCGTCGGCGACGGCTACGTCTTTCCCAGACCCGTCGACGACTACACGCGCGCGGCCCGGCCGAAAGGGAAGGCGCCGAAGCGCAGAGCGTCGGCCCCGTGGGAGGAGCGCAAGCTCTCCCGCGCGTTCGCCCTGGCGAAGGAGCTCGCCGGGCTGAAGGAGCGGAAAGGGACGCCGAGGACCGACATCGCCGTCTTGCACACGATCCGGCACACGGCGGAGACCTGGCTTGCGCGAGCCGGATTCACGGAGACGCTCCGCAACGCCTACCTTGGACACGTCGACGGATCGACGGCTGGCGTCTACACACACCTCGAGCCGGCCGACCTCGTCCCGCTGGTCGAGAAGCTCTCCGAAGGTGCAGGTTTTCTGCAAGCCGGTGACGCGAAAGGTGACGCGAAAACAGGAACGCCGGGACTTGCCCGGCGCTAACCCTCACAGAATAAATGGTGGAGCTGAACAGGATCGAACTGTCGACCTCCTGAATGCCATTC
>JAXLQV010000004.1:0-337596 GCA_046331465.1 Thermoanaerobaculia bacterium | reverse complement strand
CGCCCCGTCTTCATCCCCCGCCCGCGCGCCGACGGCGCGCGCACCGCGAAGGGCGGTGGGTGGGGGGCGAGGGGTGGGTTCAAAGGGGGGGCGAGGGGTGGGAGCGCGGCGGCTTCAGCCGCCGCGCTTGGGCTCGTCCACCGTGTTCAGGTACAGCGCCGCGAGGAACGAGGGGAGGTCCGGCGCCAGGTCGACGAACGACCCTTCCGGCGTCCCGTCCCACCCCGGGAGTCCCTCGACGTAGCCGACGACGCGGCCGCGCCGCTCCGGGGCGAGGTCGACGTAGAGGACCGACGTCCCGCCGTCGCCCGCGATCGGGAGAAGGCCGGGACGGAGATCCTTCAGCCGCCGCTCGGTCTCCAACTCGTGGAGGACGAGCCCCGCGGGGGCGCGTCCCGGGAAGGGGCGCCGCGTCGAGTAGAGCGTGTAGAAGCAGAGCGGGAACGGCCCGGCTTCCGTCGCGAGCTCGAAGACGTAGTCGAGCTTCCCGCCGTTCGCGACGGCGAGGAACTCGAGGAGCTCCTCCGGGAGCGGCGCCCCGACGGCCTCCTCGATCGCCGAGAGCTCCTCCTCCGTCGGCGGGGCCTTCGGGGCGTCGACCTCGAGGTGGAGGTAGCGGGCGGTGCTCACGACACGAAGACCCAGCGGACGAACTTCGAGGAGTAGTAGAGGAGGAGGAGGGCCGACAGGAAGAGCCAGCCGGTCCGGAGCCGCGGCTTCGCGTCGAGGAGCGCCGCGAGGGAGAGGGTCACGGGGAAGACGGTCAGCGTGTAGCGCGGGATGCCGGCGTCCGTTCCGGTCAGGATCGGCATCGCGACGAGCGCCGTCATCCAGGCGGCGTCGGAGGGCCGCCCGGCGCGCAGCTGGACGACCGAGAGGGCCAGGAGGAGCGCGACGAGCGCGAAGGGGACGAGGATGCCGGGGTGCTGCAGCAGCTCGCCCGAGGAGGCCCGGTCGACGAGCCGGCCGAAGAACGCCGCCGGGCCCGCCCCGCCGCCCGCCACCCGCTCCGGCCAGCCGTTCATCACCCGGAAGTAGAGGCCGGGCTCGCCCCGCGCGAGGCCGATCCCGAACGCGTACGAGAGGACCCCGAGGAGCGGGGCGACGCCCAGGAGCCCGAACGCGGCGACGTTTCCGGGGCGTCGTCTCTCCGTCGCGGGGGTCTCCTCGACCAGCCACGCCACGGCGAGGCCCGGCCCGAGCGCGGCCGCGGGCGCCCTGCAGAGGCCGGCGAGGAACGCCAGGGCGACGGCGCCGGCGAGGCGGCGCGAGCGGACGAACCGGAATGCCAGGAGCGCGACGAGGAGGTAGACGGCCTCGCTGTAGGCGGACTGGAGGAAGAACGCGGACGGGTAGAGGAGGAGGAACGGGAGCGCCCGCCAGGGGTCCGGCGGCGTGCCGCGGCGGCGGGCCTCCTCGAGGAAGAGCGGGAGCGCGAAGAGGAGCGCCGCCCACGAGACGAGAAGGAGGCTCCGGAAGACTCCGAGGCCGGTCGCGAGGCGGAGGCCCCTCGCGAGGTACGGGTAGAGGGGGAAGAACGCGTGCTCGGACGCCGCGCCCGCAGGCGGGGGCGGCCCGTAGCCGTCCCGGGCGATGTCGGCGTACCAGCCCGAGTCGAACCGCGCGTAGAGCGGCGCTTCCGCGGTCGCCTCCGCCGGCCACGGAGACGGGCTGGCCCCGGGGACGGCGTGGCGCATCGCGGCCCCCCACGCGAGGAGGAGGCCGACCCAGAGGACGCCCGCGAGAACGACACGCCTGTTCTCGGGGCCGCTCCACGGCCAGGGGAAAGGGGAAACCCGCACTCCGGCGGATGATGCCAGCTTCTAGAGCGTTCCCTGCACGTACCGGAGGTTCGTCAGGGCGACGAGGTAGTCCCTCTTCGCCTTCGCGAGGTTCCCCTCGGCCTGGCGCGCGTTGACGAGCGCGTCGTCGACCTCGAGTCGGGTCTTCACGCCGAACTCGAGCCCCTTCTCCGACATCTCGAGGAGCCGCCGCGCCTGGGAGACGTTCCCGGAGAGGGCGTTGACGATCTCCCCCGCCACCTTCACCTGGTCGAGCGCCGTTCGCACCTCGACGTGGATCCCGTCCCGCGCCTTGGCGAGGTCGAGCTCGGCGCGGGTCAGGTCGCTCTTCGCCTGCACCACCCGGCCCCGGGTCGCGAGGCCGTCGAAGAACGGGAACGTGAGGTAGACGCCGGTGGCCCAGCGCTTCCCGTCGACCGAGATGTCCCCCGCCTGGAACCAGCCCCAGCCGGCGCTCGCCTGGAGGTCGAGGCGCGGCTTGTCGTCGGCGTTCCGGATCTTCACGAACTCGCGGTAGATCCCGACGTTGTGGAGGAGGCCCCGCACGTCGGGCCGCTTCTCGAGCGCCGTGCCGACCGCCTCGTCGAAGGAGGGGACCGCCTCCGCCTCCCCCTCGAGGGTGCCCGTCACGTCGATCTTCATCTTCTCCTCGGCCAGGACGAGCCGGAGCTGGTCGAGGGCGATGAGGACGAGGTTCGCCGTCCGGATCACCTCGGGCCTCTGGTTGTCGCGCGCGACGCGCGCGGCGAGGACGTCGTAGTCCGTCGCGGTGCCGAGGGCGTAGCGCTTCTCGGCCTCGGCGAGCTGCTTCTCCCGCTGCGCGAGCGTCTCCTTCGAGATCTCCTCGAGCTTGCGGGCGAGGAGGACGTCGTAGAAGGCCTCCGTCACGTCGCGGACCGCCGCCTGCCGGTAGTGGTCGAGCTGGTCCTCGGCCGCGGCGATCCCCTGCTTCGCGGCCCGGACGGCCGACCCGACCTTGCCCCAGGCGAAGAGCGTCTGCGAGAGCGTGAGCCCCGCGGCCGGCGTCGTCTGCCCCGACGGGAAGAGGCCGCCGGTGAGCGCCGCGTAGGTGCCGTCCCACGAGCGCGACCACGACGCGTTCGCGGCCACGTTCGGCAGCGCCGCGGCCCGCTCCTCGACGTACTTGCCGCGGACCCAGTCCTGGTAGCTCCGGGCCTTCTCGACGTCGCGGTTCTTCTCCTGCGCGATCCGCAGGGCGTCCTCCAGCGTCAGGACCTGGACCTCGTCCGCCGGCGCCGTCCCGCTCACCGCGGCGAGCGGCCTCGCCGGGGCGAGGAGCGCGAGGAGGAGGAGCCCGGCGACCGCCTTCGCGGCCGCCTTCCCGGTGTGGCCGTGCGCGTCCTGCTCGAGGGCGTTCGCCTTCGCCCACCGCCGGTGGATGAAGAGGGCGAGGTCGTCGAAGAGGGCGTAGACGACCGGGACGACCAGGAGCGTGAGCACCGTGGAGGTGATCAGGCCGCCGATGACGGCCCGCCCGAGCGGCGCGCGCATCTCCGCCCCCTGGCCGAGGCCGAGTGCGAGCGGGAGCATGCCGAAGATCATCGCGAGCGTCGTCATCAGGATCGGCCGGAGCCGGGTCCGCCCCGCGGTGATGAGCGCCTCCCGGCGCTCCATGCCCCCCTTCCGGAGGACCTTCGTGTAGTCGACGAGGAGGATCGCGTTCTTCGTGACGAGCCCCATCAGGAGGATGAGGCCGATGAGCGACATGATGCTGAGCGTGTCGCGCGTCAGCGCGAGCATCCCCGCCATGCCGACGATCGAGAGCGGGAGCGAGAGCATGATCGAGAGCGGGTCGATGAACGACTCGAACTGCGCCGCGAGGATCAGGTAGACGAAGACGACCGCGAGGAGGAGCGCCTCGGCCATGTAGCCGAAGCTCTCCTCCATCCGCTCGGCCTCGCCGGGGAAGAAGATCTGGTAGCCGGGCTGCATCTCGATCTTCTTCGCCGCGGCGCGGATCTGCTCGAGGGCCGCGCCGAGCGGCAGGTCGTCGAGGTTCGCGGTGAGGAGGACCTCGCGCGAGAGGTCGCGGCGCGAGATCTCCGACGGCGTCGTCGCCCGCTCGGCCCTCACGAGCTCGGAGAGCGGGACGAGGGACGGGGTCCCCTTCCCGTGCGGGACGGCGATCCTCAGGTCGCCGATCTGCGTGACGTCGCGGCGCATCTCGAGCGGGAGGCGGACGCGGACGTCGACGGCCTCGCCCTCCTCGTCCTCGTAGGTCGTCACCGCCTGCCCGCCGACGAGGGCGCCGACGGTCCGGGCGATGGCGGGGGTCGAGAGGCCCGCGTCGGCCGCCCGCTCGCGGTTCACGACGAGGCGGTACTCCGGGAGGTCGAGCTCGAGCGTCGTCTCGACGTCGACGATGCCGGGCATGCCGTAGACGGCCTTCTTCAGCTCGGCGGCGTACTTCTTCAGGAGCGGGATCTCCTCGCCCCTGATCGAGACCATGACCGGCTTCTCGGCGAACACTTTGCTCTGCATCTCGACCGACGGGATGATCCCGGCGATCGGCGCGATCCGCTTCCGGGCCTCGGCGGCGAGGACGCTCGCGTGCTTCTTCCGCTCCGACTTGTCCACGAGCTTCACGTAGACCCGCGCGTCCCTCACGGTCCCCATGTCGCCCGCGCCGATCGAGGCGTAGGTGTGCTTCACCTCGGGCATCTTCTTCAGCTCGGCGAGGACGGCCTCCATCCGGCCGCGCGTCTCCTCGAACGAGGCGTCGGGCGCCGTCTTGAACTTGATCTGGAACTCGGCCTGGTCGGGGTTCGCCATGAACTCCGACTTGAGGGTCCCGAAGAGCCCGATGCCGGCCACGAAGGCGAGCGTCGCGAAGCCGAGCACCGCGCCACGGTGGTCGAGCGCCCAGGCGATGAGGCCCTTGTAGCGGTCGGCCGTCCGGTCGAACCAGTCGTTGAAGCGGTCGAGGGCGCGGGCGACGGCGTGCCGGTTCCCGATCCTCTCGACGTCGGGGTCGACCCAGCGCGAGGAGAGCATCGGGTCGAGCGTGAACGAGACGAAGAGCGAGACGAGGACCGCGAACGCGACCGTGATCCCGAACTGGAAGAAGAAGCGCCCCATGATCCCCTTCATGAAGGCGACCGGGACGAAGACGGCGACGATCGACATCGTCGTCGCGAGGACGGCGAGGCCGATCTCGGCCGTGCCGACCCGGGCCGCCGTCATGTGGTCCTGCCCCTCCTCGAGGTGCCGCACGATGTTCTCCCGGACGACGATCGCGTCGTCGATGAGGAGGCCGATCGCGAGCGAGAGCGCCATGAGGGTCATGACGTTCAGCGTCATCCCGAGGAAGTACATGACGATGAACGAGGAGATGACCGAGATCGGGAGCGTCAGCCCCGTGATGACCGTCGAGCGCCAGGAGTTGAGGAAGAGGAAGACGATCAGCACCGTCAGGATCGCGCCGATGATCAGCGTGTTCGTGACGTCGTGGACCGACTCCTTGATCATGACCGAGCCGTCCCTCACGAGCTGGATCTCGACGGAGGGGGGGAGCTCGGCGCGGAGCCGGTCGATCTCCTTCGTGACCGCCTCGACGACGCCGACCGTGTTCGCCTTGCTCTGCTTGAAGACGTCGATGGCGACCGCGGGGACGCCGTTCACGAGCGCGAGCTTCCGGCGCTCCTCGATCGAGTCCTTCACGTCGGCGATCTCGCCGAGCGTCACCGGGACGCCGCCGCGGCTCGCGACGACCATCGACCGGAAGCCCGCGACCTCCTTCGGCTTGCCCGAGACGCGGACCGGCATCTCCTGGCCGCCCCGGTCGAGCCGTCCGAGGGGGGTGTTCACGTTCTCGCCCGAGAGCCCGGCGACGACCTCGTCGACGCCGAGGCCGAGGGCGTCGAGGCGCGACGGGTCGAGGTCGACGGCGACCTCGCGCTTGCTCTCGCCGACGAGGTCGACCTTCCCGACCCCGGGGAGGTTCTCGATGCGCCGCTTCACCTTCCGGTCGACGAGCGTCGTCAGCTCGCGCGGCGTCATCTCGGCCGAGCGGACGGCGAGCGAGACGACCGCCATGCCGCCGATGTCGAGCTTCTGGATGATCGGCTCCTGGATCCCGACGGGGAGGTCGTTCCGGATCGCCGAGATCTTCGAGCGCGCGTCCTGGGCGGCGTCGTTGATCTTCACCTCGAGGTTGAACTCGACGATGACGGTGGAGAGCCCCTCGCGCGACGTCGAGTAGACGTGCTTGACGCCCGAGATCGGGTTCACGGCCTGCTCGAGCTTCTTCGTCACCTCGCGCTCGACCGTCTCCGGCGAGGCGCCCGGGTACTGCGTGATGATCGAGAGGACCGGGATCTCGATGTCGGGGAACATGTCGATGGCGAGGCGCCTGTAGGAGAAGGCGCCCAGGGTGACGAGGGCGAGCATGAGGACCGTCGCGAAGACGGGCCTCTTGATCGACAGGTCGGACAGGAACACGGCTCAGGCCCCCTTGGAGGCGAGGATCCGGTCGCCGTCGCGCAGGTTGAACCCGCCGCGGGTGACGACCTCCTGCCCCGCCCCGAGGCCCTTGACGACCTCGACCGCGTCGCCCGGCGACGCCCCGGTCTCGATGGAGACGCCCTTGGCGACGCCCCCCTCGACGACGAAGACCCGCGCCTGCCGCGCCACCGTGTCCCACGAGACGAGCGCCGAGCGCGGGACGACGAGGACGCCGGCGCGCGTGCCCGTGACGATCCGCCCCTTCACGAAGAGGCCCGCCTTGAGGGTCTCGTCGGCGTTCGGCACCTCGGCCTTCACCTTCACCGTCCGGCTCGCCTCGTCGGCGGCCGGGTTGATGAACGAGACCTTCCCGGCGAACGTCCGGCCGGGGAGCGCGTCGCTCGTGAAGGCGAAGGGCTGCCCCACCGCGAGCGCGGCCATGCGGGCCGACGGGACGTTCGCGGTCAGCTCCAGGAGCCGGTTGTCGACGACGCGGAACATCGGCTTCGGGCTCCCCATGTTCTCGACGTAGTCGCCGACGTTCACGTTCCGGACGGCGACGACGCCGTCGATCGGCGCGCGGATGACCGCCTTGGCGAGGCGGGTCTCGGCCATCGCGAGCTGGGCCTTCGCCGCCCCGGCGGCGGCGCGGGCCGCCTCGTCGGCCGAGCGCGCCTCGTCGAGCTGCTGCTGCGTCGCGAGCCCCGCCTCCTTCAGCTTCACGCTCCGGTCGAGCTCTCGGGCGGCGCGCCTCGCCCCGGCCTCGGCCTGGAGGGAGCCCGCCTTCGCGGCCTGCATCCCGGCCTCGGCCTCGCGGGTGTCGAGCCGGGCGAGCGGCGTCCCCGCCTTCACGCGCACCCACTGCGTCACGAAGACCTCGGCGACCGTGCCGGAGTACTCGGTCTTCACCTCGGCCTCGCTCCGCGCGGCGAGGGTGCCGACGACGTCGACGGCCTCCTCGAGGTCGGCTGCGACGGCCTTCGCCGTCTCGACGGCGACCGGCGGACGGCCTCCGCCGGGCGAGGCCTTCCCGTCGGCGGTCTTGCCGCAGCCGGCGAGCGTGAGGGAGAGCGAGGCGGCGAGGAGGAGTGCGGGAGTCGTGCGGTTCATCGCGAGGTCTCCTGGTGCGTGGGGGTGAGGGAGGGCACGGCGAGGCCCGAGAAGAGGAGGTCGAGCACGCGGCGGAGGCCGTCCCTTCCGAGGCCGAGCTCCGGGTGCGCGAGGTCGAGGTCCATGTTGAAGGAGAGGACGCCCATGAGCGCGAGGGCGACGGCGTCGGGGTCCGCCGCGCGGAGCTCGCCCGCGGCGATCCCCTCGGCGACGATCTCCGAGAGGACGTCCAGGAGCTTCTGGTGGAACGTCTGGAAGTCGAAGGGCGGGACGCCCTGGGCCGGTCCCCAGAAGACGGCGTTGATCATCCGGACCCACGCCCTCTTCGTCTCGAAGAGGGCGTAGATGCCGAGGAGGAACCCCTCGAGCCTCTCCCTCGCCGTGCCGCCCGCAACGCGGCTCGCAGCGATCCCCTCGTCGGCGATCCGGACGAGCTCGTCGAGGATCGCGAGGTAGATCCCTTCCTTGCTCTCGAAGTGGTAGTAGAGCGCCGGCTTGGTGACCCCGGCCATCTCGACGATTTCCCGGACGGACGTCGCCGCGTAGCCGCGGGTCGTGAAGAGGAGTACGGCGGAGTCCATAAGTCTCTGACGAACAGAGACTTCTCCAGCTTGTTCGAGCATCGGGAATGAGCCTCCGGTCCGCCGTCCCCTTGCACCCGGCAGGAGCTACCGACCGGTAGGTAATCTAGGAACCGAAAGCCGGCTTGTCAAGGGTCGGCAGGTAAAGAAGTGTGAATCCTCGGTCCCGGCGAGGCTGCGCGGGCCGCCGCCCCGGCCGGAAATGGAAACGGGGTCCAGGACGTTGTCCCGACGCGCGGCCGAGAGACACCCGGCTTCCCCGGGCGGCCTCCCGAGGAGAACGATGACACCCCTGCACGACCCGTACGCCCTCTCGACGGACGAGACCGTCCTCGCGACGAAGACGCCTGCCGACGGCCTGACCACGGTCGAGGCGGGCCGCCGCCTCGCCGAGGACGGCCCGAACCTCCTTCCGAAGGGGGAGGCGGAGGGGCCGCTCGCGCTCCTTTGGCGGCAGGTGAACAACCCGCTCGTCTGGGTCCTCGTCGGGTCGTCGGGCCTCGCGCTCGCCCTCGGCAAGGGGGTCGACGCCGGGGTCGTCCTCGGCGTCGTCGTCCTGAACGCGATCATCGGGTTCGCGCAGGAGTGGAAGGCCGGCAAGGCCCTCGCGGCGCTCGAGGGGATGATCCCCGACGTCGCGGCCGTGCGCCGCGACGGGGCGCGGACGACGGTCCCCGCGGCGGACCTCGTCACGGGAGACGTCGTCCTCCTCGCCTCGGGCGACAAGGTCCCCGCGGACCTCCGCCTCGTCGCCGTCCGGAACCTCCAGGTCACCGAGGCGGCCCTCACCGGCGAGTCGCTCCCCGTCCCGAAGGAGACCGGCCGGCTCGCCCCGGAGACCCCGCTCGCCGACCGGCGGAACATGGCCTTCAGCGGCACGCTCGTCACGTACGGCACCGCGGAGGGGATCGTCGTCGGCACGGGGGCCGGCACCGAGCTCGGCCGGATCTCGACGCTCCTCGCCTTCGCGCACGAGACCGACACCCCCCTCACCCGGTCGCTGAAGAAGGTCGGCAAGGGGCTCACGGCCGCCATCGTCGCCGTCTCGGCGCTCCTCTTCGGGGTCGCGATCGTGCGCGGCTTCCCCCTCGCGGACGCCGCGCTCGCCGCGATCACGCTCGCCGTCGCCGCGATCCCCGAAGGGCTGCCGGCCATCATCACGATCACGCTCGCCATCGGCGTCCAGCGGATGGCCCGGCGCCGCGCCGTCGTCCGCCGCCTCCCCGCCGTCGAGACGCTCGGGTCGACGACCGTCATCTGCTCCGACAAGACGGGGACGCTGACGCGGAACGAGATGACCGCCGCCCGCCTCTTCACGCCGGCAGCCGCGTACGAGGTGACGGGAGTCGGCTACGCGCCGACGGGCGAGATCCGGAGCGGCGGAGTGGCCCTCCCCGCAGCCCCGGCCGACGTCTGCGCGCTCCTGCGCGCCGGAGCGCTCTGCAGCGACGCCCGCCTCGCGAAGGAGGGCGACGCGTGGCTCCTCCACGGCGACCCGACCGAGGGCGCCATCGTCGTCGCGGCCGAGAAGGCCGGGCTCCGGGTCGAGGAGCTCCGGGCTTCGGTCCCGCGCGTCGACGCGCTGCCGTTCGAGTCCGAGAACCAGTTCATGGCGACCTTCCACGGGGCGGGCGGCGCTCCCGAGATCCTCGTGAAGGGCGCGCCCGAGGTCGTCCTCCGGATGTGCGCGGAGTCGCTCGGCGAGCCCCGGGCCGCCGAGGCCCACGCCGCCGCCGAGGAGATGGCGCGCGACGGGATGCGCGTCCTCGCGATCGCGCGGAAGGAAGGGCGCCCCGCCGGGGCCGGCGGGCTCTCGAGGGAGGACGTCGCGTCCTCCCTGTCGTTCCTCGGCCTCGTCGGAATGATCGACCCTCCGCGCCCCGAGGCGATCGAGGCCATCGCCGCCTGCCACCGCGCCGGCATCACCGTGAAGATGATCACGGGCGACCACCGCTCCACCGCGGCGGCCATCGGCCGGAAGCTCGGCATCCTCGCCGCCGGGGCGAACGCGGTCCCCGGGGCCGACCTCGAGCGGACGTCCGACGCGGAGCTCGCGGCGATCGCGGCGGAGAACGACGTCTTCGCGCGCGTCGCCCCGGAGCACAAGCTCCGCCTCGTCACCGCGCTCCAGGCCCGCGGCGAGGTCGCCGCGATGACGGGCGACGGCGTGAACGACGCTCCCGCGCTCAAGCAGGCGGACATCGGCGTGGCGATGGGGATCACCGGGACGGCGGTCACGAAGGAGTCGGCCGACCTCGTCCTCCTCGACGACAACTTCGCCACGATCGCCGCGGCCGTCGAGGAAGGGCGACGGATCTGGGACAACCTCGTGAAGTCGCTCGCGTTCGTCCTCCCGACGAACATCGGCGAGGCGCTCCTCATCCTCGCCGCGGTCGCCTTCTTCCCCGTCGTCGACGGGAACGCCCTCCTCCCCGTCCTCCCGGTCCAGATCCTCTGGATCAACCTCGTGGCGACCGTCGCCCTCGCGCTCCCGCTCGCGTTCGAGGCGAAGGAGCCCGACGTCATGGCGCGCCCGCCGCGCCGGCCCGGGACGCCGCTCCTCGGCGGCTTCGTCGCGTTCCGGACGGTCCTCGTGGCCGTCCTGATGGCGGCGGCCGGCATCGCGCTCTTCCTCCACGAGTACCGGCGCGACCTCGCGCTCGGCGACGAGCCGGGCCTCGCCCTCCGCGAGGCGCAGACGATGGTCGTCACGACCGTCGTCCTCTTCCAGCTCTTCTACCTCTTCAGCTGCCGCTCGCTGACGAGCTCCGTCTTCCGGATCGGGCTCTTCTCGAACCCGGCCGTCTGGATCGGCATCGCGGGCCTCCTCCTCCTCCAGGCGGGGTTCGTCTTCCTCCCCCTCTTCCACGCCCTCTTCGGCTCGGCGCCGCTCGACGCGGTCGAGCTCCTGAAGTCGGCCCTCGCCGCGGCCGTCGTCCTCCCCGTCGTCTCCGCCGAGAAGGCGCTCCGGCGGCGGTCCGCGCGGCAGGGATCCCGCCCCTCCGCGCCCGCCGGGCCGGACGGCTCGCCCCCCCGGGCAATGTAGACTCCGCCCCCGGCGGCATCCCATCCCGGCGGCATTCCACTCAGGACGCGGAGGCCACGCATGGCGCACTCGATATTCGCCCGGAAACCCCTCGCCCTCCTGCTCGAGGAGGCCAAGGGGGAGAACCGGCTCCGCCGGATCCTCGGCCCGGTCCAGCTGACGAGCCTGGGCGTCGGCGCGATCATCGGGACGGGGATCTTCGTCCTGACCGGGCAGGCGGCCCACGACAAGACCGGCCCTGCGCTCATGGTCTCGTTCTGCGCGGCCGGCCTCGCGTGCATCTTCGCGGCGATCTGCTACGCCGAGTTCGCCTCGATGGTGCCGGTCGCGGGCTCGGCCTACACCTACGCCTACGCCACCCTCGGCGAGCTCCTCGCGTGGATCATCGGCTGGGACCTCGTCCTCGAGTACGCCGTCGGCTCGGCGACGGTCGCGCACGGCTGGTCCCACTACTTCCAGGACCTGATCGGGATCTTCGGGATCCACCTCCCCGCCGCCTGGACGCTCGCGCCGTTCGACTACGACCCGAAGCTCGGGCACTTCGTGGCGACCGGGACGATCTTCGACGTCCCCGCGCTCGTCATCACCTTCATCATCACCGCCATCCTCGTGAAGGGGATCCGCGAGAGCGCCTCGTTCAACGCGGCGATGGTCGGCTTCAAGCTCCTCATCGTCTTCTTCGTCATCGTGGTCGGCGCCTTCTACGTGAACCCCGCGAACTGGAAGCCGTTCGCGCCGTTCGGCTTCACCGGCATCAGCTTCTTCGGGCACACCCTCTTCGGCCAGACGGGAAAGGGGGGCGAGCCTCTCGGGATGCTCGCCGGCGCGGCGATGATCTTCTTCGCCTACATCGGCTTCGACTCGGTCTCGACCCACGCCGAGGAGGCGAAGAGGCCGTCGCGCGACGTCCCGATCGGCATCGTCACGTCGCTCGTCGTCTGCACGATCCTCTACATCGCGGTGGCCGCCGTCCTGACCGGGATGGTCCCCTACGACAAGATCGACATCAACGCCCCGGTCTCGAACGCGTTCGCGCAGGTCGGCCTCCCCTGGGCCCAGCTCCTCATCTCGCTCGGCGCCCTGACGGGGATCACGTCGGTCCTCCTCGTGATGATGCTCAGCCAGCCGCGCGTCCTCCTCGCGATGGCGCGCGACGGCCTCGTCCCCGAGAGCTTCTTCGGGGCGATCCACGAGAAGTTCCGGACCCCCTGGAAGTCGACGATCCTGACCGGGTTCGCCGTCGCGCTCGCCGCGGGGCTCCTCCCGCTGCGCGTCCTCGCCGAGCTCGTGAACATCGGGACGCTCCTCGCGTTCGTCATCGTCTGCGCGGCGGTCCTCATCATGAGGAAGACGAACCCGCAGGCGGAGCGCCCGTTCCGCGCGCCCTTCGTCCCGGTGACGCCCGTCCTCGGGATCCTCACCTGCCTCGTCCTGATGTTCTCCCTGCCCGCCGAGAACTGGCTCCGCCTCGTCGTCTGGCTCGGCCTCGGGTTCCTGATCTACTTCGGGTACGGGCGGAAGAACAGCGTCATGGCCCGGCGGGCCGCGGCGGGCGACGACCCGGCCTGAGCCCCGTCACCCCTTCGGCGGCACCTTCGCGAGACGGTCGCCGACGCCGAGGGCGACCCAGACGGAGCCGTCGAGGCCGGTGGCCAGGGCGACCGGGGCCTCGGGGAGGTCGGTCCAGGAGACCTTCCCCGTGGCCGGGTCGAGCCGGCCGAGCTTCCGGGTGGACGGCGAGCCGAACCAGACGCCGCCGTCCCTGGCCACGGCGAGGCCGAGCGGCGCGTTCGGCACGGAGAACTCCCGGATCGTCCCGTCCGGCGCCACGCGCGCGATCCGGCTCGCGTTCGGGAGCGACATCCAGAAGGTCCCGTCGGGGGCGAAGGCGACGGCCTCGGGCTGGGCGTTCGGCGAGGAGATCGGCCAGGAGCTCAGCATGCCGTCCGCCGAGACCCTCACGACGCGGTTCCCCCGCCTCTCGACGACCCACGCCGCTCCGTCCGCCGCGACGGCGAGGCCCACCGGCTCGCTCCCGTCGGGAAGCGCGTACTCCCGAATCGTCCCGTCCGGCGTGCGCCGGCCGAGGCGGCTCGTGGAGGTGAGCGAGAACCAGACGGTTCCGTCCTTCCCGACGGCCACGCCGGTCGGCTCGCCGCCGTCCTTCGGCAGCGGGATCTCGGTCGGCGTCCCGTCCGGCGCCACGCGCCCGAGGCGCGCGCCGGACTGGTCGGCCGCCCACGCGCTGCCGTCGGGATGGAGCGCGAGGCCGAGCGGCTGCGCCCCCTTCGTCGGGAGCTCGAAGAGCGACACCTGGCCGGACGGGCTGACGCGTCCGACGGAGCCGGAGAACTGGGCCGAGAACCAGGCGGTGCCGTCGGCCGCCACGACCATCGACGCGACGCCCGTGCCCACGGGAAGTGTGACGAAATCGAGCGCCTGCGCTCCCGAGGGCGGGAGGAGCAGGAGGAGGGCGAGGACCGTTCCGAGACGTGCCGAGGAGAGCTTCATGCGGGTTACCACCCCGGGCGCCGCTCGTCGGGCGCCCGAACGTCCGAGGATAGACCCGAACGCGTGAAGTTCCCGCGTGCGAAACCTCGTCTCAGGCGAGGCCCGGAAACCGCGCGGAAAGCGGCCCCGGCCGGTCCGGTTACCTCTTCAGCTCGGAGGTGAGCTTCTTCGCCGCCTTCTTCGCCGCCTGCCGCGCCCCCTCCAGCTCCGAGGTCTCCCCGTCCTCTCCGACGGTCCGCTTGAAGGCGGCCGAGCCCTGCACCGTGAGCGTCTTCCGCTCCTTCCCGTTCGCTGGGTCGGCGAGCCGGAGAGAGGCGTCGCAGACGACGTTCACGTTCTCGATGACGCGCTGGACGCGGTACCCCTCCGGCGTCGTGTCGCTGTACTGCATCCGGCTGACGTGGACGCTGCAGGGAGAGAGCGACAGCGCGAGCCAGACGTCGCCGGGCCACTCCTGCCGGAAGGCCTTCGCCGCGTCGCCCTCGGGCTCGGCCTGGAGCGCTCCGAGGCGCGTGCCCGCGAGGCGGGCGTCGGAGAAGAGCAGGGCGTCCCCGTCGGAGAGCTCCGACTCGAGGCGGGCGACGAAGGCAGAGAGCTCCTCCTCGCGCCCGTCGGCCTCGACGAGGACGAGGCGGGGCTTCGGCTTTTCGGCCGCGGCGGACGGCAGGGCGGGACCGACGGCGAGGAGCGCGAGGAGGGGGACGATCCGGGAGGCGCGCATGGCGAGAGAGTAGCGCCCGCGCGCCGCCGCCGCCCCGGATATCCTCCGCCGGTGACCCGCGCCCCACTCGCTGCCCTCGCGCTGCTCCTCCTCGGGCTCCCGGCCGCCGCCCAGGTCCCGGCCGACGACGAGGAGCCCGCGCCGGTGAAGGCGGAGGTCGCCGTCGTCGCCTCCCGCGCCGGGGTGGAGCCCGAGGCCTCGACGACGGCCGTCCTGACCCGGAGGGAGATCGAGAAGCTCCCCGCCCGCTCGCTCACCGAGCTCCTCCTCTACCTCCCCGCCGTCGACGTGAGACGCCGCGGCCCCGAGGGGGTCCAGGCCGACGTCGGCCTCCGCGGGGCGGACTACAACGGGACCCTCGTCCTCGTCGACGGCGAGCCGGTGAACGACCCGCAGACGAACCACCACTCCCTCGACGTCGACGTCCCCGCCGACGACATCGAGCGGATCGAGGTCCTCTACGGGGCCGCGTCGGCGCTCTACGGGTCGGAGGCGATCGGCGGCGTCGTCAACGTCGTGACGCGCGCCGGGGGGCTCGGCAGGGCCCGCGCGCAGCTCGAGGGGCGCTACGCGCACGGCTCCCACTCGCTCGACGCGGGGAGCCTCCGGGTCGCCTCGAAGGCGGGCGACCGCGTGACGGTCTCCGTCGACGCCTCCCGCTCTGAGTCGAGCGGCTTCCGCGACGACCGCGAGCACGCCGTCGGGGCGCTCCGCGCCTCGGTCCGCGTCGACACCGCGGCCGGCCCGGTCACGCTCTCCGGCGGCGCGGCCGACCGGGAGTTCGGCGCGTACGCGTTCTACGGCACCCGCTACCCGAACCAGCAGGAGTCGACCCGGACGCGGAGCCTCGGCCTCTCGGCCGACCTCGCGGTCGGAGGGGGCTGGTCGCTCGCCCCCTCCGCGACCGCGCGGAGCCACCACGACGACTTCGTCCTCGAGCGGACGAACCCGTCGTTCTACCGGAACGTCACCGACTCGGACCGATCCGCGTTCCGCCTCGTCGCGCGCCACGCGCTGCTCGGCGGGACGCTCGCGTTCGGGGCCGAGGCGGGGCGCGACGCGATCGAGTCGACGAACCTGGGCGACCACGACCGGGCCCGTCAGGCCGCCTTCGCGGAGCTCGGCCGTTCCTTCTCGACGGCCTCCCCCTCCTCGGGCGGCTTCCGCGCCGGGCTCCGGGTCGACCGCTACGACGACTACGGCTCGCGCGTCTCGCCGCAGCTCGCCGCCTGGGTCGCCCTCGCGAAGGGGCTCCGCGCCCGCGCCTCGGCCGGAACGGCCTTCCGGGTCCCGACCTACACCGAGCTCTACTACAGCGACCCGCAGACGGTCGGGAGCCCGGACCTCTCGCCGGAGAAGGCGACGAACGCGGAGGCGGGCCTGACGTGGGACGCCGGCGCGGTGACGCTCGACGCCGCCGTCTTCCAGCGCCACGGCACGGACCTGATCGACTACGTGAGGTCGTCCCCGTCCGAGCCGTGGCGGGCGACGAACGTGAGGACGGCCGACACCCTCGGCTTCGAGGGGACGGTCTCGCTCGACGCGTCCCGAGTCGCCCGGACGCCGCTCACGCGCCTCGCCCTCCGCGCCGCCTTCTACTCCGCCGACCTCGAGGCGCTGCAGGCCTCGGCGGGCGCGAGCGAGGGGCGCTACGTCCTCGACCCGCTCCGGGTGAGGTGCGACCTCCTCGCGGAGGCGAGGCTCCCCTTCCGCCTCGACGCCATGGCCCGGCTCTCGTATTTCGACCGGCCGTCGCTGCCGGACGGGGTCCTCCTCCTCGACGCGCGGCTCGGGTACGACCTGCTCGAGGGGGACATCCTCGAGGTCTACCTCGAGGGCTCGAACCTCGGCGACGTGAGGTACGAGGAGGTGCCGGGAGTGCCGCTCCCGGGGATCACGCTCGCCGCGGGCGCCCGCCTCACCTGGTGAGGCGGAGGGTAAACTCCGCTCCGCGAGGGCGTACCCGTTCGATGCACAAGATCCTGCTCGTCGACGACATGAGGAGCTTCCTCGACCTGGAGGCGACGTTCCTCTCTCGCGCCGAGTGCCGCCTCCTGACCGCGTCGACGGGCCTCGAGGCGATCCGCGTCGCCCGCGCCGAGCGGCCCGACCTCGTCGTCCTCGACATCGAGATGCCGGAGATGAACGGCATCCAGGCCTGCCGGATCCTCCGCTCCGACGCGGTGACCTCGTCGATCCCCGTCATCGTCCTCACGTCGATGCAGATGGAGGACGAGGCGAGGCGGGCCGGCGCGAGCCACTTCCTCAGGAAGCCGATCGACGAGCCGACGTTCCTCGCCGAGGTGAAGAAGTTCCTCCCCATCGTCGAGCGGGCCGAGTCGAGGGTCGCCACGGAGCTGCCCGTGACCCTCGCGCGCGACGGCGAGACGCTCGACGCCCGCCTCGTGAACCTCTCCCGGACCGGCTTCTACGTCGCGGCGGGAGCGCGCCCCCCGATCGGCGCCCGCTACGAGGTCGCCTTCGACCTCCCCGGCGGCGCCGACGGGACGAAGGTCGCCGGCGTCGCGCTCGTCGTCCGCCACGGGGACGACCCGCCCGGCTTCGGCTGCCGCTTCCGGAAGGTCTCGAGCGGGACGCGCGTCGTCTTCGAGGAGTGGGTCGACCGCGCCGCCGCCGGGCGCTGAGGAACGGTCAGCCCTCGCGCGGCCCGAGGTCGACGAGGCGGATCCCCATCCGCCGCGCGTAGTCGAGGATCCGAGGCTCCCGGTAGAACTCCGAGAAGTAGATCCCGACGAGCCCGGCGTTCCCGATCAGCTTGAAGCAGTTCCAGCAGGGCGAGGCGGTCGTGTAGATCTCGCCCCCCTCGATCCGCACGCCGTTCATCGCGGCCTGGAGGATGGCGTTCGCCTCCGCGTGGACGGTCGCGATGCAGTGGCCGTCCTCCATGAGGCACCCCTCCTCGTCGCAGTGCGGGAGGCCTCGGAGCGAGCCGTTGTAGCCGGTCGAGAGGAGCCGCCGGTCGCGGACGATCACGGCCCCGACGTGCTTTCGCGGGCAGGTCGACCGCGTCGCGACCTCGGCGGCGATGTTCATGAAGTAGCGGTTCCAGTCGACGCGCTCTCCCATCGCCCGATTATGCGGTTCCCGGGCTCCCGTCGCTGCGGCGCGGCGGGCGCGTGTACGATTCGGCCCATGTCCGACAGGACCGTCGTCGTGACCGGCCTCGGCGCCGTCAGCTCCCTGGGAAACGACCTCGCCTCCACCTGGGCCGGCCTCGTCGCCGGGCGGAGCGGGATCGGCCCGATCACCCTCTTCGACGCGAGCGGATTCCGGACGAAGCTCGCGGCCGAGGTGCGCGAGCTCCCCGACGCGGGCGTCTCGCCGCGCCTCCGCCGCCGCCTCTCCCGCACGGACGTCATCGGCCTGGCGGCGGCCCGCGAGGCGCTCGCCGACTCGGGGCTCGACCTCGACCGCGAGGACCCGGGCCGCATCGGGGTCGTCCTCGGCGGCGGGGTCTCGGGCCTCCTCGACAGCGAGGCCTACTTCCGCGACCTCCTCGCGAAGGGGCCGCGCGGCGCGCGCCTGACGCGCGTCCTGAACCACCCGCCCGACCAGACGACCGACCGGATCGCGGAGGTCTGGGGCTTCCTCGGGCCGCGCGCGACGATCACGACCGCCTGCTCCTCGTCGGCGACGTCGCTCGGCTACGCGGCCGACCTGATCCGCGCCGGGATCTGCGACGTCGTCGTCACGGGGGGCGCCGACACGTTCGCGCGGCTGACGCACGGCGGCTTCAACGCCCTGCGCGCCTGCGACCCGGAGCCGTGCCGCCCGTTCGACCGGAACCGCAAGGGGCTGACGATCGGCGAGGCCTCGGGGATCCTCGTCTTCGAGGAGGAGGGGCGGGCGAGACGCCGGGGCGCCCGGCTCCGCGCCCGCTTCCTCGGCTACGGCGTGACGAGCGACGCCCACCACATGACGCAGCCCGAGCCCTCGGGCGAGGCCGGGGCCCGGACGATGCGCGCCTGCATGAAGTCCGCGGGGCTGAACCCGGGCGACGTCGACTACGTCAACGCCCACGGGACGGCGACGGTCCAGAACGACCCGGCCGAGACGAGCTCCATCAAGCTCGCCCTCGGCGGGCGGGCCCGCGAGATCTGCGTCTCCTCGAACAAGTCGATGCTCGGCCACTGCCTCTGCTCGGCCGGCGCGATCGAGGCGGTGGCGACGGTGCGGACGATCGAGACGGGCGTCGTGCCTCCGACGATCAGCTACGTCGAGCCCGACCCGGAGTGCGACCTCGACGTCGTCCCGAACGTCGCGCGCGAGGCGCGCGTGAGGGTCGCCCTCTCGAACTCGTTCGCGTTCGGCGGGAACTCCACCGTCGTCGCCTTCGGGGCGGCGGGGTGACGCCGTGAGGGAGATCCTCGTCACCGGCGCCGCCGCCGTCACCTCGCTCGGGCGCGACCTCGAGACGACCGCAGCCCGCCTCGCCGCCGGCGAGAGCGCCCTCGTCGAGATCACGGCCGAGGAGGGGGGCGCCCGCAAGGGGGCCGCCTTCGCCGCGCGCATCGGGGCCTTCACGACCGAGCCCGAGCTTCCGAAGGCGAAGGCGCGGCGGCTCGACCGCGGGAGCCAGTTCGCCGTCGTCGCCGTCACGCGCTGCCTCGCCGACGCCGCCTGGGCGACGGCGGGGCGCGAGGAGGAGACCGGGATCGTCCTCGGGACCGGGTCCGCGGGCGCCGGACCGCTCGTCGAGCTCGAGCGGCAGATGGCGGTCGAGTCGCCCGAGACCGCCTCCCCGTTCCTCTTCCCCTATACCGTCGCGAACGCCCCGGCCGCGTTCGCCGCCATCGAGCTGAAGATCAAGGGGCCCAACGTCACGATCACGCAGAAGGACCCGGCCGGCCTGAACGCCCTCTTCTACTCCCGCTTCCTCATCGACGACGAGCGGGCGAAGGCGATCGTCGCCGGCGCCGTCGACGAGTGGAACCTGACGTACCACCTCGCCTACGAGCGGCTCGGCGTCCTGAAGACGCCGTCGAAGCCGGGCTACGTCATGACCGAGGGGTGCTCCGTCGTCCTCCTCGAGGACGCGGCCTCGGCGCGCGCCCGCGGCGCCCGCCCCTGGGCGCGCCTCGCCGGCGCCGCCTCCTCGGGCAGCCCCGTCTCGCCGCAGAAGCGCCGCGCGAGGCCGGGGGAGGTCGCCGCGACGCTCCGCGCCGCGCTCGCCGACGCGAAGGTCGAGCCGTCGCGCGTCGGCCTCGTCCAGGCCTCGGCGAACGGCGTCCCGTGGGTCGACGCCGCCGAGGAGGCCGCCCTCGCCGAGCTCTTCGGTCCCGCACCCCGCGTCGAGCGCCCGAAGCTCCTCGTCGGCGAGAACCCCTGCTCCGGCGCCCTCCAGCTCGCCCTCGCCGCCCGCGCCCTCCGCGAGGAGCCCTCGCTGGGCGCCGTCGTCGTGAACTCCCTCGGCGCCGGCGGCAACCAGATCGCCGTCGTCCTCACCGCGCCGTGAGCCTCGCGACACCGCGCCCGTTCCGCGTCGAGCTCGACGTCCGCTTCCCGGAGGTGGACGCCTACCGGGTCGTCTGGCACGGCAACTACGTCCTCTACTGCGAGGTCGCGCGAAACGCCCTCTGCGGCGCCGCGGGGTTCACTCCCGCCGAGGCGCTCGCGTACGGCTACCGGGTCCCGATCACCAGGTTCGAGGTGAACCTGCGGCGCCCCGCGCGCCTCGACGACCGCCTCGAGGTCTCCTGCACCCTCCGTCCCCCCGCGACGGCGAAGCTCGAGATGGACTACGAGCTGCGGCGCCTCCCCGACCGGCTGCTCCTCGCGACCGGCGTCACGCAGCAGGTGATCCTCTCCCCCGGCGACGAGCTCCTCCTGACCTTCCCGAAACCCGTCCGAGAGCTCGTCGGGAGGATCCTCGCCTTCCAGCGCGGCGAGCGGGAGCTGACGGGGGAGAAGATCCCGCTCGGGTAGCCGTCGCCCTCCGGGCGGAGAGCGGGAGCCCGTCGGACTTCTCAGCGCCCCCGCAGCCGGCACCAGTACCGGCGCGCGCGGTAGCCCGCGCGCCGATGCGCCGCGAAGGGAGCCTCGGGCGAGACCAGGCCGTCGGCCCGGACGCGGTAGAGCATCGCCCCGCCCCAGCCCGGGTTGTCGGCCTCCCCGATGCGGAAGGCGTACCTGTAGTGACGCCGGACCGTCCGCAGCGCCGCGCCCGTGAAGCGGCCGTAGGGAAAGACGAAGCTCTCGACCGGCAGGTCGAGCCGGGAGGTGAGCATCTCGCGGGGGAGGACGACCTCCCTTTCCAGGTCGACCCCGGGAAGGTCCAGCCGGCAGTGCGTGTGCCCGTGGGCGCCGAACCCGACGCGGCCGCTCCGCGCCATCTCCCGCAGCTCGCTCCAGGTGCAGAGCCCGTCGGGGTCGTAACCGCCGTCGCCCAGCGCGTCCGCGACCGCGAGACGCGCCGCCCGCGGCGCCTGGGCCTTCTCGGGAACGACGGCGGCCGGCACCGCCAGGAGCGCGCGCAGGCCGTGCTTCTCGAGGAGCGGGAAGACGACGGCGTAGAAGTCGAAGTAGGCGTCGTCGAACGTCAGGCAGACGTTGAGCCGGTCCGGATCGAGCGGTTCCCCGGGGAGGACGCACCGGAACGCGTCCGCGATGACGGAGAAGTGCGCGTCGAGCACCGCAGGGTCGTTGCCGTCGGGGCCCGACCGCGCACGGTGATACATCAGCGCCAGGACGGTCATCTGCGGCGCTGGTTCGCCTCGTGCAGCAGCATGTACTTCCAGAAGACGGACTGCGAACGGGTCGTGGAGATGACGAACCCTTCGTAACCCTCCAGGAACCCGAGCTTGAGCACGAAGCTGTCGAAGAAGGCCCAGAGGCTCCGGGCGACGGCCCTCGCGGGGCCGGCCTTCCTGCGCCCCGCGTTCTGGTCCGCGAAGAGCCGCGCGTAGAGGGCCATCTTGCGGAGGAAGTCGTCGACGGATTCGTACGAGTGGTGGCGGACGGAGTGGCTGAGCGAACGGACGGAGAGGCCCGTCGTCCGGACCCGCTCGTGCACGGCGCTCTCGCAGAAGTTCGTCGACCGACGGTTGAAGAGCCGCTCGTGGCGATCCGGGGACCACCCGCACCGGGTGATCCGGCGCCCGTTGAAGTAGTTGTCGAACGGCAGCGTGTAGACGACGCACGGGTCGAGCTGCAGGGCGCCGATCTCGGCCGCGAGCTCGGAGGAGACGATCTCGTCGCTGTCGATCGACAGGATCCAGTCGTAACGGGCAAGCTCCACCGCGCGACGGCGGGCGGCGCCGAAGCCCGGGAACGGGCTCTCGAGGTGATGGACGCGGACGTTCGGGAAACGCTGGGCGATCGCGACGGTGTCGTCGGTCGAGCCCGTGTCGAGGACGACGACCTCGTCGCACCAGCTCAACGCCGCGAGCACCTCGTCGAGCCTCGCGGCGCTGTTCTTCGTCAGGATCGTCGCGCTGATCGGGGTGAACCTCAGGACGGACGCCCCGGACGGCTGCGGGACGACGCTCGCCGGCCCCTTGCGGAGGACCTGGGGGGCCTCGCGAGGCGGGACGTCGTCGGTGCGCGGCGTGGAGGACATGACAGCGGCGGAGCCTAGCAACGGGACCGCCCCTCGGTATGTCAGCTCGGGCGAGGACTTGCTGTCAGGCCGGAGACGACAGGGCCGGGGTCAGTGGTGGGAACCCTCCGTCCACCGGACGGCGGCCCGGACGAGCTCCGCGCCGTCCGACAGGCCGAGCTTCTCCCGGATCCGGACGCAGTAGGTCTGGACCGTCTTGAGGCTGATCTGCAGGTCGTCGGCGATGCGTCGCGTGGAATGCCCGCCGCCGAGCCGGCGGAACACCTCCAGCTCGCGGTCGCTCAGGCTCTCTGGGGACGAGGCCGCCTCCGAGGGACGACCCACGATCCGCTCCGCGAGGGCGGAGAGGAGCGACGGGTCGCCGTAGACCTTCCCCGCGTTCACCTGCCGGATCGCGGCGACGATCTGGCTCGTGGACTCGCGCTTCATCACGTAGCCGCGGGCACCCGCGCGGAGGGCCCGCTCCGCGTAGAACACCTCCTCGTGCATCGAGAGGACGATCGCGCGAACCGAGGGAAGGCGGGCGGTGAGGTCCTTGATCAGGTCGAGGCCGGAGCCGCCCTTCAGCGTCAGGTCGACGATCGCGATGTCGGGCGGGTCGCGGAGCATCTCGGCGAGGGCGGTGACGCTCTCCTCCGCCTGACCGCAGACCTGAAGGTCGGGCTGCTCCCCGAGGAGCGCGCCCAGCCACTCTCGTACCAGCGGGTGATCGTCGACGATGAAGACGCGGACGCGTTTCTCGGGCGCGATCATCCTTCGGTTCCGATCCTCGAAAGGGGTATCGAGCAGCGCACCCGGGTGCCCGAGCCCGGGGCGGACTCGACGCCGAAGCTCCCGCCGATCAGCCCGGCACGTTGCTCCATGACGCGCAGCCCTATCCCCGGGCCCCGGGCTCCCCCCTGCGGAAGGCCGGCGCCGTCGTCCTCGACGGACAGGACCAGGGCATCGGCCGTGACGAAGAGGCGGATCGCCACCTCCGACGGCGCACCGTGCATCAGCGCGTTTCGGGCCGCCTCGCGGGCGACGTAGTAGAGGTGGGAGGCGCTCGCGTCGTCGAGCGTCGGCAGGGGCCGGCTCGCGGAGAACCGGCACGGCACGCGGAACTCCAGGGTCAGCTGCCTCGCCAGCGACTCGAGCTCCCCGACCAGCTCCCCCGGCTCGATCGCGGAGAGGAGCAGGCCGCGCGCGATCAGCCGGGTCTTCGCGATGGCCTCCTGGACGAGCGCCACGACGGCCTGCGCGCCCGCGGCCGCCTCGTTCCCCTGGGCCGACAGCCTGCCCGCGAGGAGGTCGGCCGCGAGGGAGGTGGCGGTGAGGTGCTGCCCCAGGTCGTCGTGCAGCTCGCGCCCGATGGCGCCGCGCTCCTGGCGGCTGACCTCGTACAGAAGGGTCTGCAGCTCGTCGCGGTCCTCGATGGCCTTCTGGAGGTCCGCGGTCCGCTGCCTCACCCTCTCCTCGAGCCGCCGGTGGAAGGAGATCAGCGCCCCGAGGACCTCGGCCGTCAGCAGGTAGACGCAGAGGTCCGCGGCCCGGTTCCAGAGCATCGTCCGCAGGTGGCCCTGGACGAACGCCGGGTCGGCGGCGTAGTCCCCCGCCAGCCGGAAGAGGACGGACGCCACGCTGGCGGCCAGCGCCGAGCGCCTGCCGAGCCGCGCGACCGCGACGGTGATCGGCGCGAGGTAGAAGAGCTGCAGCGAGACTCTCACGCCCGTGACGTAGTCGGCGAAGCCGACGAGGCAGAGCGCCGCGGCGACGATCAGGGCCGCCCGCGGGCGGTCCCCTCCCGGGGGGCGGGTCAGCCACGCGAAGGCCCTCGAGCTCGCGAAGCTCGCCTCGGGCGGCGACGGATCGGTCCTCTCTCGCATGGGCGGCGCTGGAGCGGGCGGCGAGGGAATAGTAGCTTCGACCCGGGACCGCGGCGACGTCGCTCTCCTACTTCAGCTTCTCGACCCCCGCGAACTCCCTGTCCGGCCGCAGCTCGTGGAGGATCGCGGCGTCCTCCGGCGTCGTCGTCTCCGTCACCAGCCTCGAGACGAGCGCGCCGACGCCCGGCCCGAGCATGTAGCCCTGCCCGCACATCCCGACGGCGTCGACGTAGCCGGCGAGCGCCGGGCTCTTCCCGACGACCGGCGAGCCGTCGGGCGTCATCGGGTAGAGGCCGCGCCAGGTACGGCGGACCTTCAGGTTCGCGAGCTTCGGCATCAGCTTCACCATGCGCCGGGCGATCATCGGCAGGAACTCCGACGTCTCGCGCCGGTCGCTCCCGATGAGCGGCGGGTCGGGCGTGATGCAGAAGATGACCTGCCCCGAGCGCGCCTGGTAGAAGTAGTAGTTCGCCGCACCCGGCGTCCGACGGATGTCGACGAGCATCGGCCCCAGGAACGGCTGCGCCGGCTCGGTGATCCCCGCCTCGTGGCAGTCGGGGTTCACGGGGACGTCGAGCCCGCCCGCCTGCGCGAGGGAGCGCGCCCATGGCCCCGCCGCGTTGACGACGCACTCCGTCGCGTAGCCCCCCTTGTCGGTGCGGACGCCGACCACGGCGCCCTTCCTCCGCATGATCCCGGTGACCCGCTCGTTGAAGCGGCACTCGACGCCGAGCTCCGTGGCGCGCCGGTGGAACGCGCAGGCCGAGAGCATCGGCGAGGCGGAGCCGTCGCCGGGCGAGAAGGTCCCGCCGACGAGCCCGTCGGGGTCGAGGCCACTGGCGAGCTTCAGGAGGTCGTCCGCCTCGTACCAGTCGATGTCGAGCCCGGCCTTCTTCTGGACGACGAGCAGCTCCTTCAGCGTCCTCGCCTCCTCGGGCCGGTAGGCGACGAACAGGTAGCCCCCCTGCTTCCACTCGATGTCGAAGCCGTGGGCTTCCTTCCAGCCGGAGAACGTCTTCAGGGAATCGAGGCAGAGCCGGATCTTCGCCGGGGAGGAGTGCGTCGCGCGGAGGCCGCCGATCGCGGCCTTGTTGCTCCCCTGGCCGGGCGAGGCGAACTGGTCGACGCAGAGGACCTTCAGCCCCTTCCCGGCGAGCTCCATCGCGGTGGGCATGCCGACGCTCCCGGCGCCGACGACGACGGCGTCGTAGACCGAGGTGGCCATCAGACGCCTCCCACGAGCGGGCCGACGGAAGTGGGGACGGCGTCCCTGGCCGGCCCCTCTCCCGTCACGACCCCCGCGAAGGCGCCGAGCGGCACCTCCATGAAGACGGGGCGCTGCGTCAGCGGCGTCACCTGCGGCGCCGGGACCCCCTCCTCGCGGAAGATCCGCGCGATGAGCGACGGGCAGGTCTTCCCGCCGCAGGCGCCCATCCCGGCGCGGGTGAGCGCCTTCAGGTGGTTCAGGTCGCGGACCCCCTCGCGGATGTGCCGCCGGATCTCCCCGGCTGTCACCCGCTCGCAGCGGCAGACGACGTCGTCGTCGTCGATCCGCGCGACGTTCTCCTCCATCGCCTGCGTCACCCACGGCTCCTGGACCTGGATGCCGGCGATCCGCTTCGCGATCTCGGCGGGTGCCCTCACCTTCACGAGGAGGGCGTGGTCGGCGAACTTCGGCGCGCGGATCTTCGCGACCGGCACGTGCCCGAGCACCTTTCCGAGCGTGTCGAGCACCGTCACCATGTCGCCTTCCCGGATCGTCGTCTTCGGGAACTCGAACGGGATCGAGACGAGCACCCCCTGCGCGTCCTTCTTCCGGTAGTCGACGAGCGTCACGGCGAGGCCGGGGCAGACGGCCACGCATTGCTCACAGGCGATGCAGGCGCTCTCGTCGAACGTCGGCAGGCCCAGGATGTCGTCCCCCTCGATCCGGATCGCCCCCTTCGGGCATATCGACGTGCACGGGTTGCAGGGGATCTCCTGCGAGCAGTGGAAGATCGGGAAGACGCCCGCCTCGTCCCCCGGGATCTCCTCGGTGATGACGGCGCCGGGCCGGGACTTCAGGATCTCCGCCGTCCGGTGCCACTCCGGCGGCACCTCGCCGACGTCGCGCCCGAGCATCCGCGCGATCTCGGTGCCGCGGATCTTCCCGGTGAACATCGCTGCGCTCGCCTCGGCGATCTCCTCCGCGTCGCCTGCGGCGACGACCGGGAGACCGAACTCCTTCGCCTTCCGCAGGAACTCGTCGACCGGGTCGAGGCCGACGGCGACGAGGAGCGTGTCGCACGCGAACGTCTTCTCGGTGCCGGGAACCGGCTTCCACGACGGGTCGAGCCTCGCGATCGTGACGCTTTCGACCTCCTCCTTCCCGTTCGCCGAGACGATCGTGTGGCGGAGGTGGATCGGGACCCCCATCCTCACGAGCTTGTCCTTGTGGACCTTGTAGCCGCCGCACTCGTCGAGCGCCTCGCAGAGGCCGACGACCTGGATCCCCGCCTGGAGCGCGTGGTAGGCGCCGATCAGGCCGACGTTCCCGCCGCCGACGACGAAGAGGCGCTCGGAGGGACGGACGAGGTCGCGGTTGACGAGCGTCTGGAAGGCGCCCGCGCCGTAGACGCCGGGGAGCGTGTTCCCCCTGAAGACGAGCGACTTCTCGCGCGCTCCCGTCGCCACGAGGAGGACGTGCGGGCGGACGAGGACGTAGTGCCCGCCCCTTAGGACGCCGACCTTCCGGTCGGAGAAGACGGCGAGCGCCGTCGTCTCGGTCCAGAGGCGGACGCTCTTGTGCAGGCGGACCTCGGCCTCGAGCTTCTTCCCGATGTCCATGCCGCGCGTCCCCGCGTGGCACGCCTCGATCGAGCCGAAGAACTTGTGCGTCTGGAGGACGAGCTTGCCGCCGAGGGAGGCCTTGTCGTCGACGAGGACGACGTTGACGCCCGCCCTGCCGAGCTCGATCGCGGCGGCGAGGCCCGCCGGGCCGCCGCCGAGGACGAGGCACTCGGTCTCGACCGTCTCGACGTCGTGGAAGCGGAGGTCGCCCGAGGCCTCGGGGAGGCTCGCCTTGCCGTCGAGCGGCTCGACCCGCATCCCGTCCGTCACCGGCACCATGCACGACTTGACGGAGAGGCCGTTCGCGACGACCGAGCACTGCGCGCACTGGCCGTTCGCGCAGAAGATCCCCTGCGGCGAGCCGTCCTTGTGGTGGTGGCCGAAGATCCGGAGGCCGTTCGCGAAGAGGGCGGACGCGATCGTCTCCCCCTTCCGCGCCCGATAGCTCTCGCCCTTCCATGTGAACGGCACGACCGCCTCGCCCGGGATCGCGAGGATCGGGTGTTCCTTGATTCGATAGTCCGGCATGCGGCTCCTCGTCCCGGCGCGGCCCCCGCGGAAACGCGGTTGCCGGGGTCGGGGTCGGGCGCGCCCCCGTCCGGGGGCGGCCCAACAGGCGAGGATAAGGAGGACCGGGCTCGGCGTCCAGCCGGGAAAGGGGCTGCCGGGCGTAGGATCCGCCAGACCGTCGACAGGAGATTCCGATGAGCCGTGCCGCCGTCCGGATACAGAGCGTCCTTCTCGCCGCAGGTGTCGCGGTGATCGTCGCGTCCGTGCCGCCCCTCGGCGCCGACGAGCCGAAGAAGCACGAGGCGCCCCCGACTCCCGCGCCCGCGCCGGCCGGTTCGGGCGCCGCGGCGCTCGAGAAGCTGAAAGCCCTCGCGGGAGACTGGGTCGAGGTGGAGCCGAAGATGGGGCCGGCGGGACACGTCGTCGAGAGCTTCCGCGTGACCGGCGCCGGGTCAGCGGTCGTCTCGACGCTCGGGCCCGGTACGCCGCACGAGATGGTCTCCGTCTACCACAGGGACGGGAACGACCTCGTGATGACCCACTATTGCGCGGCGCAGAACCAGCCCCGGATGCGAGCGAAGGCGGTAGCGGGGAACGTCATCGCGATGGACTACGACGGCGGCACGAACGTCGACCCGGCGAAGGACGTCCACATCCACGCCGTGAAGATCGAGCTCCTCGGCCCGGACGAGATGCGCGAGACCTGGATCGGCTGGAAGGGCGGCAAGCCGGAAGAGGCGCCGCTGGTCTTCCACCTGAAGCGGAAGAACGGCTGACGCGCGGGCGCGCCGGCCGGCGCGCCCTTGGGAGTCCGCGTTCCGTCAGCTCTTCTTCTGGTCGATCTTCGTCGCCGTGATCCACTTCCTGCCGTCCTTCTCGGAGACGGTCCCGGTCATGGTCACGCTCTTCGTTCCCTGGCAGACGTGCCCGAACTTCTCGGCGACGGAGTTCTTCACGAGGTAATAGCGGGCCTCGGGGGAGCCGTTCCCGGCCGCGACGACGAGGACGTCCTGGCAGGCCTTCGCGTCCGCCTCCTTCAGCGTGCACTTGGCGCACTGGAGGTCTCCCGAGACGGTCACCGGCGCGGGCGGTCCAGCCGCGAGCGCCACCTCGGCGGCGAGGACGACGAGGGCGAGGGCTCCGAGCCGGTTTCGAGCTGTTCTCACAATCGGGCTCCTTTCCGGGGCCATCCGCTGCGGGCGAAGCCCCGGGGCCGCGCCCCGGGCCTCCCGGCCGCACGGCCCTTCCTGCCGATCGATACGACGGCGCGGCGGGCCCGGATGCGGGCGCCGGGAGCGGCCGCGCCGGGCCGGAGGCCGCCTCAGACCGCGAGCAGCCTCTTCCGGTCGCGCCACGACACCCCCGCGACGGCGAGGAAGACGAGCTCGACGAGGGCGACGAGGACCATCCACTTCACCACGGGCGAGTCGCCCATGCCGTAGGAGTGCATCCCGGCGTTCAGGACGAAGTTCACGCCGAGGTAGGTCATCAGGATCGTCTGGAACGCCGCGATGCTGATGACCGCGACCCCGAACGTCCCGATCACCTTGTCCACCTTCAGGTGGAGGATCGCCATGTAGGCGAGGAACGCGACGAGCGACCAGACTTCCTTCGGGTCCCACCCCCAGTAGCGCCCCCACGACGAGGCGGCCCAGACGGAGCCGGTCAGGATCCCCGCGAGGAGGAAGATCGACCCGACGAACATGTACCAGTAGAGGAGCTCGTAGAGCTTCTCGACGAGCGCGCCCTTCCCCTTCCCGAACGCCGCGAACGCGACCTGCATGTGCGCGACGACGAGGCCGAGCGCGAGGACGGCGTAGCCCACCATGATGATCGGGACGTGGATCGCGAGCCACGGCGTCCCCGCGAGGACCGGCGCGATCGGGTGGATGAAGCGGTCCATCGGGAGGAGGTCGGTGAGGGCCATCGTGAGCGCCGACATCGCGGCGGCGTTCAGGACGACGACCCGGTTCCGCATGAGGGCGTACGCGACGACCGCGAAGAGTCCGACGCCCCACGCGAGGAAGAGGAGCGACTCGTACATGTTCGCCGCGGGAATCCGCTCGCCCGACGCCCAGCGCATCCCGATCCCCCAGGTCATCGCGCCGAAGCCGAGGACGAGGAGGCCGAACGAGGCGGCGTCGAGGGCCCTGCTCGACCGCATCCCGCCGGCGATCGAGACGAGGAGAGAGGCGAGGAGGACGAGCCAGGCGACGCGCGACGGGTTGACCCGGTTGTAGAGGATCTCCCGCTCGACCTTCTCCTTCGTCGGCCAGCCCGGGAGGCGCGGCCCGTTCGCGAGGGAGAGGAGCGCCTCGGGCGAGACCTCGAGCGGCAGGTTCCACCGGGCCTTCGGGTTCCCCGGCGCGGGGATCGGACGGACGACGTCACGCTGGAGGACGGAGTAGAGCGAGTTGAGGCGCGCCTCGAGCTTCTCGGCGTCCTTGAGGACGCCGGTCCTCGGCATCTCCCGCTGCTCGGCCTGCCGGGCGGCCTGGATCAGCTCCATGACCTTCTGGTTCGAGACGAGCTGCTCGAACGAGAGGTGCGTCGCCTTCGGGTCGATCCCCGCCGCCTCCGCGAAGGCGCGGCCGGGGACCTTCACGGCCGGAGAGGTCCCGGCGAGCTGCGGGTCGAGGAGCCACGCGACGAACGTCGCCGCCGGGTCCTCGCCGTTCCAGGCGTGGGAGCCCGTCACGCTCCAGACGGTCTCGCGGGCGAGCGTGTCGAGTGGCATGACGCGGCCGTCGTGCTGGACAGGGAGCCGCTTCAGCGCCTCGACGTCGGCCGGCGCCGCGGCGCGCGCCGGGGCCGCGAGCGGCAGGAGCGCGAGGGCGACGAGGAGGGAGCGCCCCATCGTCGGGAGCGACATCCCGCCCGCGGTGACCTTCGCCTCGAACGCCTCCTTCTCGCGCGCCTGGCCGACGCGCGTCAGGAGGACGAGGATCATCCCGAGGACGAGCGTCGCGTAGCCGGCGAAGACGACGAGCTGGCCAGGGTCCCTCGAGACGGAGAGGACCGTCGCCTCGCGCCCCCCCTGCTGCTGGTAGCTCGACTGGAAGAGCGACCAGCCGCGGTGGTGGAGCGGGCTGTTCATGAAGATCCGCGCCGGGAAGCTCTTCCCGGTGTCGCGGTCGGTCACGACGACCTGGCTCGCGAAGCCCGACGGCCGCATCGTCCCCTGGTAGGTCTCGAGGACGAAGTCGTCGAGCCTCACCGAGAACGGGAGCTCGTGCTGCGAGAGGACCTTCCCGTGGCGGTCGGTCTCGACGATCGTCGAGCCGCTCTCCCCCTCCCAGAGGCCGAGGCGCCCCTCGACCTTCCCGAAGTAGGTCAGCGCCGCCCCGGCGAAGATCAGGAGGAGCGAGGCGTGCGTCGTGACGAAGCCGACCCGCTTCTTCCCCCACGGGAAGTGGCTCGCGATCGAGCAGGCGACGTTGACCGCGAAGAGCCCCTGCAGGCCGAGGAACCACCACGAGTAGTAGACGATCCGCCCCGCCGTCTCGGCGTCGCTGCGCGACTCGAGGATCGTCCCCGCCGAGAGGCCGATCAGGAGGAGGACGAGGAGGACGACGGCGAGCTTCAGGGAGGCGAGGGTGTCGACCAACTTCTTCAAGGGACCGTCCTTGGAGGGGGATGCTCGGGCGGGAGGCCCGAAAAAGCCCCGAATGGTCCCATTTCGGGCCGGGGGTGTCGAGCAGGGGGGCGGTCAGCCCCGGAGCGGCATCCGTGACCCTCCTCACCACCCCGTCGCCCCTCGCCAACCTCCCCGCTCCCTCCGTCGTCCATCCCGGCGAACGGACGACCTTCAGGAGGACAAGATGAACGCCAGCCGCTTCCGCTCCACTCTCGCCGCCGCGTCCCTCGCCCTCGCCCTCTTCGCCCCCGCGGCAGAGGCCGCCCGCGTCGTCGTCAGGGTCGCCCCGCCCGCCTCGCGCGTCGAGGTGCGGACCGTCGCGCCCTCCCACGCCCACGCCTGGGTCGGCGGCTACTGGCGATGGACCGGCTCCACGCACGTCTGGGTCGCGGGGAGCTGGATGCTCCCGCCGCGCCCCGGCGTCGTCTGGGTGAGCGGCCACTGGAAGTCCGCCCACGGCGGATGGGTCTGGGTCGACGGCCACTGGCGGTGACCCGCGGCCGGCCCCTCTTCCCCGGCCGAATCCCCCCGCGCCCGCCGGCCGCCGAGGCCGGCGGGCGCCTTTCCGTGGGAGAGCTCGCCCCTCGAGGAGCGCCGGCCGCGCCGGCTATCTCAGGAAGCCGAGGTCCGCCGGCGCGAAGCGGCCGAGGTTCGGGAAGACGGACGCGAGCGAGGCGGAGGGGACGCCGAACCACTTCGCGAGCGTCGCGCCGTACTGGTCGACGGACGTCGTCGGGATCCAGCGCCCCTCGGCCGCGGAGTCGTCGGGTCCGCCGAGCGCCAGCGTCGGGAACGTGCCGTAGAAGTCGCCTCCGCGGACGGCGCCGCCGAGGACGAGGTGGTGGCTCCCCCAGGCATGGTCGGAACCGCCGCCGGAGTTCGGCTGGAAGGTCCTGCCGAAGTCGGAGAGCGTGAACGTCGTCACCGACTCCTCGAGGCCGAGCTCGGCGGTCGCGGTCTCGAACGCCGCGAGCGCCTGGCTCACCTGGGAGTAGAGCGTCTGCTGGGTCGCGAGCTGGCCCGAGTGGGTGTCGAATCCGCCGAGCGAGACGAAGAAGACCTGGCGGCTCCGCTTCAGCGACGCCTTCACGGAGAGGATCGCCGCGACCTGCTGGAGCTGCCTGCCGAGGGTGGTCGTCGGGAACGTCGTCGCGAGCGTCGGCGCCTTCGCGAGGGCCGCGTTCAGCGTGTCGAGGTCGTCGATCCCGTCGGAGGTGATCGCCCCCGCCTCGTCGGCGAGGAGGGAGCCGGTCGGGCCGGAGAGGAGGCCGCGGAGCGCCGCGTAGCGGGCCTTCGAGACGGCATCCGTCCCGAAGCCCGAGAGGCCGGAGCCGGGGACGAGCGGCATCGACGCGGCGCCGTTGCCGAAGAGGGCCGGCCCGGAGGTCGAGACGACCGCGGGGAAGTCCGCGGGGTCGAGCGCGGCGATCGCGTCCGCCGTCCGCCCGCCCCAGCCCGTCCGCGACCAGGTGTCGGCCTTCGCCGCCGCGGAGGACTGCCAGAGCCCCTGCTGGTCGTTGTGCGAGAAGAGGTTCTCGGGGCGCGGCGCGCCCGAGGCGTAGCCGGCCCGCGTGATCGGCGCGGCGAGCGGGCCGACGTTCGCGAGGACCGCGAGCTTCCCCTTGTCGTAGAGCGGGTGGATCTCGGCGAGCGCCGGGTGGAGGCCGAACGCGGCCTTCTGGCTCGCGGCCGTCACCTTCAGGAGGGAGTCCTTCGGGATGTTGAGAGCCGTGCCCCGGACCTTCTGGTACGACGCGTAGTCGTCGTACGGGATCACGAGGTTGTTCGCGTCGTTCCCGCCGAAGAGGAAGAGGCAGACGAGGGCCCGGTAGTCCCCGGGCGCCGCGGCGGCCGCCTCGAGGCGCGAGAAGCGGTCGAACGTCGAGAAGAAGGCGGCGGCGCCGAGGCCGCAGCCGAGCTCGGAGAGGAACTGCCGGCGCGTCTTCATCGCGTCCCCTTTCCCTATCGCGCGACCTGGTAGGCGGGCGAGCTCGCGACGAGGGAGACCGCGGTCTTCACCCTCCCGAGCGCGTCGGAGGCGGGGACCGCCGCGACGGCCGCGGCGACCTCGCGCGCCGCCTCGCCCGTCATCGTCCCGTGGAGGAGGAGGCGGTCGACCGCGGAGACGAGGGCCGCCGGGTCGGCCGCGAGGGAGTTCCATCTCGAGAGGTCGACCGTCGTCCCGCCGGTCGGCGTCGTCTTCCCGATGCCGTTCCAGACGAGCGCCGACACGAAGTTGACGCGGGCGATCGTCGTCGTCGACGACTCGATCCCGAACTCGGGGCCGAGGAGCCCGTCGCGGACCTCGTAGTCGGCGGGGAAGTAGCTGAAGACCGTCGGCGGGTTGAAGAGGTTCTGCCCCATCGCGGTCGCCTGCGCGGCGAGGACGCCGTCGCTCGTGGCGCCGAGGGCCCGGCAGAGGTTCGTGACGAAGAGGACCGGCTCGCGGAGGCGGCCGTACTGCGGGTCGCTCTTCTCGGGACCGCGGGCCTCGGGGTCGAGGAGGATCGCCTTCACGACCGCCGCCAGGTTCCCGCGGACGCCCCGGCCGTCGTCCGCGAAGACGCGGGCCACCCGCGCCACGTAAGCCGGGCTCGGGTTCGAGGTGACGAGGTGCCGGATGAGCTGCCGCCCGAAGAACGGCCCGACGTTCGGGTGGTCGAAGACGTCGTCGAGCGCCTGCTCGAGGTCGACGGCGCCGTCCTGGTTCGCCGGGAGGACGGGGTGCGGCGCGCCCCGGTACGCGAGGATCGCCTTGGTCCCCTTGTCGTGCGTCGCGTCGAGCCCCTTCGCGTCGCGGTAGAGCCACATCGGCGCCTTGTAGTTCGCCGGGTTCGTCTTCCTCGGCGTCGCGCCGGCCGCGGTCGCGTAGGTCCAGCCGGTGAAGACGCGGCCGAACTCCTCGATGGTCTCCTGGTCGTAGGTCGGGAGCGGCTCCCCCGCCGCGTCGACCTGCGGCGTCCCGTCCTCGTTCAGGAGGTCGACGCCGACCGAGAAGAGCTGCAGGAGCTCGCGGGCGTAGTTCTCGTTCGGAGGGATGTTCGCCGGAGGCACCGCGGCGAGGTTGTTCACCATGTCGAGGTAGTCGCCCATCGCCGGGCTGACGGTCAGGTCGCCGATGAGCGTCCGGTAGTTCCCGAAGGCGTCTCCCCGGAGCATGTTCAGGTAGGGACCCACCGCGCTCGGCTGGCGTATCGCGACGCCGGAGACGACGAGGATCTCGTGGAGCGCGAGCGCGACCCGCTGCCGCAGCTGGTCCTCCCCCGCGAGCGCGTTCTGGAAGAAGCGGACCTGGAGCGGGTACATCGTGTAGTTGTCCCGGACGCAGGTCGCCGGGCTCCCGTCCGGGCAGCCGACCTGCGTGCTCGCCGGCATCGCGGGGAGGTCCGGGTACCCGGACGGGGGGGCCGCGAGCTGCTCGTCGAGGAACTTCGCGAAGCCGACCTCCTGGACGTGCGCGACGAGCGCCTCGGTCGGCCCCATCGTGGCCTGCTCGAGGAACCGGACGACGTCGGCTCGGGAGGGCCCGCGGGAGGCGGGGGCCGTGACGACCGCGGAGGCGGGAGGGACCTCGGAAGCCCGCGAGGGAGGCGAAAGGAGGATGAAGAGGGCGAGCGGCAGGGCCCGCCGCGCACGGGGCATCGTCGGGCGTGGCGGCGGGAGCGAGTCCTTCCGGGCGACGTTCTCCATGGCGGCTCCTTCCCGAGTCCGGCGGATGCCATACCGGACGCGGACGGTCCGTTTTGGTTTACCAGATTCCCGCGACCGTGACGAAGCTCACGCGTCGCGAGAGCCGCGCGTCCGGCGGCCGCCGGCGGCGGTCGGCCCGGAGAGAGCGCCTCAGCCCGCCGAGCCGAGCTTCGGGAACGTCGCGACGGCGCGGGTCGGCTCGCCCTTCCTCGAGGCGAGCGTCAGCTCGCCGCCGTGCGCCTTCACGATCCGCTCCGCGATGGGGAGACCCATCCCCGTCCCGGCGGGCTTCGTGGAGACGAAGACGCGGAAGACGTCGGTCTTCTTCGCGTCGAGGCCGGGGCCCCGGTCGGAGACGGTCAGGTTCCAGAACGCGCCGCCGTCCTCGATCGCGACGTCGACCTCCCGGGCCGTCGCCCCCTCGGCCTCGACGGCGTCGAGCGCGTTCCCGACGAGGTTCAGGACGACCTGCTTGACGCGGGCGGCGTCGAGGAGCGCCGGCGCGCCCCCGTCGCGCGGCCGGAACTCGAGCGCGATGCGGCGCATCTTCGCCTCGGGCCCGAGGAACGACACCGCCTCCGAGGCCGGCTCGTTCAGGTCGGCCGGAACGGTGACGAGGGGCGAGGGGCGGGCGTAGGCGAGGAAGTCGGCGAGGAGGCGCGCGAGCCGCCCCGTCTCGACGCGCGTGGCCGAGGCGAGCTCGGCGGCCGAGACGGCCGAGGTCCCCCTCTCGAGCTGCTCCTCGAGGAGCTCGAGGTTCAGGCTCATGGCGTTGAGCGGGTTGCGGATCTCGTGCGCGAGCCCCGTGGCGACCTCGCCGAGCTCGGCGCGCCGCTCGGCCTCGATCCGGGCGGCCTCGACCATCCGCGTCCGCCGCACGAGGAGCATGACGGCCCAGGAGGCGGCGAGGATGCCGAGGAGGGAGACGATCGCCGCCGCGGAGATCCGCTTGTAGAGCTTCCCGCGGAGGACGTCGACGCGCGCCTCGAGCTCCCTCTGGGAGACGCCGACCTTGAGCGTCCCGAAGTCGCCGATCGGGACCTCGATCCCGTACGGGTCGGTGATCTGGGCCGTCGTCTCCGTCGAGCGCGTGGAGGGCTCGATCGGGTCCGTGGAGAGGGTCTGTCCCCCTTCCGGCCGGACGTGGGCGCGCTCGGGACGCGAGACGACGCCGGAGTACGCGTAGACGAGCTGGTTCTTCGAGTCGTAGACCCGCACCTCGGAGAGGATCTGCCGCTCGGAGAGCGCGGAGCCGACGTAGACGTCCAGGTCCTTCTGCTGGACCTTGAGCGTGTAGAGGTCGCCCGCCGCCCTCTCGGCGAGGGCGCGGGCGATCCGCTGCGCGTCCTGGCGCGAGTAGAGGAGCGCCTCGTCGACGACGTCCTTGGAGAGCGTCTTGAAGAGGAGGTGGCCGAAGAGGAAGACCGAGCCGGCCGTCAGGAGGCCGACGAGGGTGAGGACGGACGTGAGGTTCCGGCGGAAGCGCCGCGCCTCGAGATCGGGCACGCCACGGAGTTTACGGTCCCGTAGGCTATCCTCCCCGCCTCGCCGTGATGAACGACTCCGCCCGCGACCCCGACGCCCCGCCCCGCAAGGGCCTCCGCCCGGAGGCCGCCTTCCTCCTGAAGTTCGCCCTCTACCTCGTCCTCTTCTTCGCCGCGACCGCGCCGAGGCCGATGAACGACGCGTTCGTGGAGCCCTTCACGGCCGGCGTCGCGAAGGTCGGCGGCTTCGCCGCCCGGCTCTTCGGCGAGAAGACGACGATGGTCGGGACCGCGATCGTCTCCCCCCGCTTCGCCGTCAACGTGAGGACGGGCTGCAACGGCCTCGAGACGATCTACATCTTCTTCGCCGGGGTCCTCGCCTTCCCGGCCCCGTGGAAGAGGAAGCTCCTCGGCCTCGTCCTCGGCTTCCTCGCGATCCAGGCGCTCAACGTCGTGAGGATCGTCAGCCTCTTCTACATCGGGGTCTACTTCCCGAAGCACTTCGAGGACTCGCACATCGTCATCTGGCAGGCGATCGTGATCCTCTTCGGCGTGGCCCTCTTCCTCGTCTGGGCCGACCGCTATGCAAGACCGTCTCGACCCGCGGCTGAAGAAGCTCCTCGTTAGGCTGCCGCTCGCGGCGGGCCTCGCGATCCTCCTCTGGTTCACGGTCCTGAAGGACCCCTGGGGAGGGCTGGTGACGGGCGCCTCCGAGTGGTGGATCCGCCTCGCGGAGAGGACGAAGGTGACGCGGCTCTCGTTCGACGCGGGGCTCGTCGTCGTGGAGCGCTCCGACCTCTCGACCCGGTCGGACGTCCCCGCGTTCGCGGCCGCGCCGATCACGGCGAACCTCGTCCTGCTGCTCGCGCTCCTCCTCGCGACCCCCCCGGCGCTCCGCGGCTCGGCCTTCCCGGCGCGCGCGGCGGTGGCCCTCGCGGCACTCGTCGTGACGCAGGTCCTCCACCTCTCCTTCACGGTCCAGACGCTCTACGCGACGCGGCTCGGCGAGTGGAGCGCCGTCTCCTGGCCACGCTGGCAGCGCGAGGTCGTCGCGACGGGGCGCTACTTCTTCGACATCATCGGGAAGTACGCGACGCCCTTCGTCTTCTGGGCGGTCACGCTGAAGCTCTTCGACGAGGAGGAGGCGGCCGCAAAGCCGGGCGCCGCCCCCGCCAGGGAGCGGCGCCGGAAGGCTCGCCGGGGGGCCTGAGCTGCGCGCGGCCCCCCGGACCCCCCATCGGGAGTCCGGGGGTCTTTTCTAGTCCTGGCGCTTCAGGTACCGGAAGTCCTTGATGTCGTACTCCTTCATCTTCGCGATGAGGGAGCCGCGCGAGATGTTCAGGAGGCGGGCGCCGAGGGACTGGTTCCCGCGCACCTTGCGCATGACGCGCTCGATGACCTGGCGCTCGACCTTCTCGACGATCTCCTTGAGGTCGTCGCTCTCGGCGAGCGTCAGCTCGACGTGCTCGTCGCCGAACTTGGCGTCGAGGTCGGAGAGCCGGACCGGGCCCGTCCCCGACTGCGCCGCAAGGCGCCGGACCTCGTTCTCCAGCTCGCGGACGTTCCCCGCGTAGTTGAAGTCGAGCAGGGCGTTCATCGCCTCGACGTCGAAGCTGCCGGCCGTCGGGCCGCCGTGACGCGCCGCGAAGGCGTCGAGGAGGGCCGGGATGTCCTCCTTCCGGTCGCGGAGCGTCGGGAGGCGGAGCGTCAGGGCCGAGAGGCGGTAGTAGAGGTCGTCGCGGAACGTCCCCTCCTCCACGGCGCGCGTGAGCGGGCGCGAGGAGGTGCCGATGACGCGGACGTCGAGCGGCACGGAGCGGCCGCCGGGGGCGACGACCTCGCGCGCCTCGAGGAGCCGGTAGAGGAGCGCCTGCGTCGCGGCCGGGAGGTCGCTGACCTCCTCGATGAGGAGCGTCCCGCCGTCGGCCTCGAAGAGGCGGCCCGGGCGGCGGCGGCGGTCGGACGGGCCGGGGCTCCCGAGGAGGTCCTCCTCGAGGGCCGCCGCCGTCGAGGCCGTCGCGGCGATCCGCACGAGCGGGCGCGGGCGGCGCGGCGAAAGGGCGTGGAGCGTCTCGGCGGCGAGGGTCTTCCCGGTGCCGACGTCGCCGATGATGAGGACGGGCGCCCGGGCCGAGGCGATCCGCTGGAGCGAGACGCGGAGGTTCTGGATCGTGAGCGAGGAGCCGACGACGGCCGTCGCCGGGTCCTCGAGGGGCGCCGTGACGACGACGGCCGGCGCGTGCGCCGAGCTCCGCTCGCCGAACGAGGCGTCGGCGCGCTCGGCGTGGACGAAGCCGACGGCCGCCGCGAGCGCGATGGCGAGGTCGTTCAGGAGCGGGTCGGCGGCGAGCTCCATCGGGAGCGCGAGGAGGCCCACGGCCTCGGCGCCGGGCCGCAGGACCGGGTAGATCCTCAGGCGCATCCCCGACTCGAAGACGTCGATCGGGCCGCCCGCCGCGAAGACCTCGTCGATCGTCCGCCGCGTCAGGCGCGGGAGGGTCCCCTTCCAGATCGCCGCGACGGCCTCGCCGGCCGACGACTCGGCGACGGAGAGGAACGCGATGCTGTGGACGGGCGTCGAGGAGGAGAGGAACGACGCGACCTCCTGGAGCCTCTCGTCGAGCGTCGCCGACGCGCGGAGCCGGCCGAAGAGCTCGCCCCAGACGTCGGCGAGGCGGAAGCCCTGGGCCGCCGAGATCGACGCGGGCCGGTTCTCGACCGGGCGCGCGGCCGCCTGCGGCTCGTAGGTCCTCGGCTTGGGCTCGGGGGCGCGCGGCGGCGGCGCGGGCGCGGGCGCCGCGGGAGGGGCCGGCGCGAGCGCGGCGGCGGCGACCGAGAGGGCGTCCCGGCCGCGCGGCGGCGGCGCCGAGATCCTGTTCGGGTTCGGAGCAGGACCGTTCAGGAGGGTGATCGTCGCCTCGCCGATCTGGATGCGATCGCCCGCCGCGAGTGCAGCGGTCTTGACGATCGAACCGTTCAGGTACACGTCCGACCCGGGCGCCGTTCCGAGGACGTCGAGACGGAGCTCTTCGCCGGCGACCGAGATCCGGGCGTGCCGCCCGAGGACACCCCGGGCCCGGACGACCAGATCGTTTCCAGAAGAAGCGCCGAGGTGGATCACGTCGCGGTGAACCTTCCGGATCTCCGACTCGCCACCCGGCTTGCGGACCTCGAAGCTGAGCATGTTTTCGGGCCTCCGATTCGTGAGGAATGCCTCGCGAACGGACGGTAGGCTACCACGCCCGCGGGCGGGTTGTCCTAGGTCCGTCGACAAAATCTGTACGGCCCGGAGCCTCTAGAATCCCGTCCCGGTGAGACGATGCCCGGGCTCCTGATCGAAGCGATTCCCTTCAGCGCCCCCCGCGACCCCGACCTCGAGGCGCTCGTCTCGACGCTCGACGCCGCGCTCGCCCCCGACGCCGTCGAGCTCGTCCTCCGCTGCCCCGAGACCGGCCGGCGGTTTCGGCGGCGGGTCGCCGGCGGACGCGACACCGGTCTCCGCCCCTACGCTCCCGGCCGCGGAGGCGACACTCCCGTCGGGGAGGTCCTCGTCGTCTCCTTCGGGGAGCCCGCCGAGTGGGAGGGACGACTCCTCCTCCTCCGGCGGCGGGTCCGCCCCTGGACGGGCGCCGAGACGACCCGCTTCTCGCTCCTCGCCCCGCTCGCGAGCCAGCTCCTCGCCCGGCTCTCGCAGCTGGCGACCCACCGCTGCGCCCGCGAGCGGCTCCTCGCGCTCGCCGAGGCGACCGAGGAGCCGGCGATCCTGTTCGACCGCGCCGGGACGATCCTCTTCGCGAACCAGGCGGCGGACGACCTCCTCTCGCGGCAGACCGAGGAGGGGCTCGCCGTCCTCTCGGGCGACCGGCGGACGACGCCCCTCGTGTCGCACCTGATGCAGCTCGCCTCCTCCGGCAGCAGCCGGGCCGAGCGGGTCGCCCTCGCCGACGGGCGCTGCCTCGAGGCCCGCGTCGTCGACGTCGCGGGCGACGGCACGCCCGCCTGCCCTCCCGTCCGGATCGTCCTCCTCAAGGAGCGGGCCGCGCCGGGCATCGACGACGTCCGACCCCACCTCTCCGCGCGCGGCGTCTCCGACCGCGAGGCCGAGGTCGTCTCCGGCGTCCTCCGCGGCCTGCGCAACTCCGAGATCGCCGCGGAGCTCTTCATCAGCGAGTACACCGTGAAGGACCACCTCAAGCACGCGTTCCGGAAGCTCTCCGTCGCCTCGCGCGGCGAGCTCCTCCGCGCCCTGCACGCCGTCCCCGGCCGCCCCGGCTCGAATGCCTCCTGAGCAGGGCGCCGCGTCCCGCCCTTCTCCGGCACGCCCCCGGCCCCGTGTGGTAGGGTCGCCCGCCTGACGACGCCATGTTTCGCCTGAAAAAGCTCGAGATCCAGGGGTTCAAGTCGTTCGTCGACCGGACCTCCCTCACGCTCCCCTCGCGGCTCACCGCCATCGTCGGCCCGAACGGCTCCGGCAAGTCGAACATCTGCGACGCCGTCATGTGGGTCCTCGGCGAGCAGTCGGCCCGCGCCCTGCGCGGCACGACGATGGAAGACGTCATCTTCAACGGCTCGGCCCGCCGCCGGCCGCTCGGCATGGCCGAGGTCTCGCTCACGCTCGAGTCCCGGGGCGGCCAGTGGGCCGACACGGGGGGCGAGGTCGTCCTGACGCGACGCGTCACCCGCGACGGCACGAGCGACTACATCCTCAACGGGCGGAAGGCCCGACTCAAGGACATCCAGGACCTCCTCCTCGGGACCGGCCTCGGCGTCCGCGCCTACGCCATCATCGAGCAGCAGAAGATCGACCTGATCCTCTCGGCCAAGCCCCAGGACCGCCGCCGCCTCATCGAGGAGGCCGCGGGGATCTCGAAGTACAAGATCCGCAAGCAGCAGGCCGAGGTGAAGCTCGAGGAGACCCGCGCGAACCTCCTCCGCCTGACGGACATCGTCTCGGAGATCGACCGCGCCTGCGCCTCGCTCAAGCGCCAGGCCTCGCGCGCCGCCCGCTGGAAGGAGCAGGCCGACGTCCTCTCGGGGCTGAAGAAGCGGCTCCTCCGCCTGAAGTCCGAGCGCCTCGCCGCGGCGCTCGCCGCCGCCGAGGCCGCCCTGAAGGAGACGACCGACGCCGAGGGGCACGCCCTCGCCGAGTCGGGGCGCCTCGACGCCGCCTTCGAGGAGGCGCGCCACGCGTGGGAGGAGACCGAACGGGTCCGCCGCGAGCTCTCCGACGCCTTCGCCGTCGCGCGCGAGGCGCTCCTCTCCGCCGAGGCCGCCGTCGCCGCGGCCGCCCGCGAGGCCGAGGAGACCGAGGCCCGCAGGGAGCTCGTCTCCTCGCAGCGGGGCGAGGCCGAGGAGGACCACCTCTTCTCCGTCGAGGAGTCGACGAAGGCCGAGGAGCTCCTCGCCGCCGCGGTCGAGGAGCTGACGGCGGCGGAGGCGAAGGCGAGGGAGACGGCCGAGGCCCTCGCCGCCGCGACCCGCAACGAGAGCGACGCGACGACCCGTCGCGAGGCTTCCCGCCGCGACCTCCTCGCCGCCGCCGCCCGCGCGAGCGAGGCGACGAACCGCGAACGCGAGGCCGCGCTCCTCGTCGACCGCCTCGGATTCGCCCTCACGAAGGTCGAGGAGCGGAAGGGGCGCGCCGACCTCTCCCTCTCCGAGCGCCGCGCGGCCATGGAAGCCGCGCGCGACCTCGAGGCCGAGACGAACGAGCGCCTCGCCGAGGCGCGCCGCCGCCTCGAGGAGGCCGGCGTCTCGCGGAAGGCCGCCGAGACGCGCCTCGCCGAGCTGAAGGACGAGCGCGAGAGGAGGACGCGGGAGTTCCACGCCCTCGACAAGCGCCTCGGCGGCCTCGAGACCCTCCTCGCCGCCCGCGAGGCCGGCGGCGAGGCCGCCCGCCGGGCCCTCGAGACGTCCGGCACGGCCCCCGACGGCGTCCTCGCCGACCACTTCGACGCGGCCGAGGGGTTCGAGAACGCCCTCGACGCCGCCCTCGGCGGCGCCCTCGAGGCCCCCGTCATCCGCGACCGCGCCGTCCTCGAGAAGCTCCTCGAGACGGTCCGCAGCTCTCACCTCGGGACGGCTCGCTTCATCCACCCGATCCCCGAGACCCCGTTCCCCCTCAAGCCCGCCGACGCGCGCGTCCTCGGGCTCGCCCGCGACCTCCTGACGGCGCGCCCCGGCGACGAGGCGCTCTCGGCCGCCCTCCCCGACGCGCTCGTCGTCGGCTCCGTCGAGGACGCCCTCACGCTCGCCGAGCTCCTCCCGGAGCGGACGTTCGTCACGAAGGACGGCGTCGTCGTCCGCGGCTCGATCGTCGAGGCCGCCGGGACCGAGGTCCCGGGCGAGGGGCTCTTCACCGTGCGGCGCGACCTGAAGAACGTCGCGACCGAGAAGGAGTCCCTCGGCGAGCGCCTCGCCGCGCTCGAGGAGGAGATCTCCGGGACCGGTGCGCAGGCGGGCGAGGCCGCTCAGGCGGTGGAGCGCGAGATCGCGGCGAGCCGCCGCGCCGAGCGCGAGCACTCCGAGGCGCTCGCCCGCCTGTCGGCCGCCCGCGAGGAGACGACCCGCGCCGAGCGGGAGCTCTTCGCGATCCAGGAGGAGGAGAAGCAGCTCCGCGCCGACCTCGCCCGCGTCGGCGACGACCGGGCGAAGGCGCTCGAGCTCTCCGCGCAGAAGACCGGCGAGATGACCGCGATGGAGGCCGCGATCGCCGGCCTCGAGAGCGCGCTCGAGTCGGCCCGCGCGGCCCGCCTCGCGGCCCAGCAGTCCGACGGCGAGGCGCGCACGGCCCGCGACGTCCTCCGCGAGCGGCGCAGGGCCGCGCAGGAGGCCTTCCAGACCCACAGGAGCCGCGCGGACGCCGCTGCCCGCCGCCTCGCCGAGCTCTCCCAGCAGATGACGTCGCTCGCCGAGCGGAAGGAGCGCGCGCTCCTCGCCGGCGAGGAGGCCCGCGAGCGCCGCGAGGAGGCCGTCGTCGCGGCCTCGGAGGCGGAGGCGAGGCTCAAGGCCGCCGACGCCGGCTCCGAGACCGGCCGTCTCGCCCTCGAGGAGCTCGACAAGGCGACCCACGCCGCCCGCGAGGCGCTCGACGCCGCCCGCCGCGCCCGCTTCGAGGCCGAGCTCGTCGTCGAGCGGAAGCGCGGCGACCGCGAGCACCTCGCCGAGACCTGCCGCACCGAGTTCGGAGTGCCGCCCGAGGAGCTCCCGCCCGTCGGGCGCGCCGAGGGGGAGCCCGAGCCCGACGACGAGGCCCTCGCCGCGATGCAGGAGGAGGTCGTCCAGAAGACGGTCGCCCTCGAGCGGCTCGGCCCCGTCAACCACGCCGCGCTCGAGGAGTTCGAGACCGAAAGCAAGCGCCTCCAGGAGATGTCGACGCAGAAGCTCGACCTCGAGAAGTCGCTCGACCAGATCCTCGAGACGATCAAGACGATCAACCAGACCTCGTCGGAGCGCTTCACCGCCGCGTTCGTTGCGATCAACGCGAACTTCGCGCAGGTCTTCCAGAAGCTCTTCGGCGGCGGCACCGCCTCGATGCAGCTCCTCGACGAGAGCGACCCGCTCGACTCGGGGATCGAGATCATGGCGCAGCCCCCGGGGAAGCGGAACCAGACGATCGGGCTGCTGTCGGGCGGCGAGAAGGCGCTGACCGCCGTCTCGCTCCTCGTCTCGATCTTCCGCTACAAGCCCTCGCCCTTCTGCATCCTCGACGAGGTCGACGCCCCGCTCGACGAGGCGAACATCGACCGCTTCACGACGCTTCTCTCCGAGCTCTCCGACGAGACCCAGTTCGTCCTCATCACCCACAGCAAGAGGACGATGGAGACCGCCCAGGCGCTCTACGGCGTGACGCAGGAAGAACCGGGGGTCTCGAAGATCGTGTCCGTGCGGTTCGACTGATCCGACGAGGGGGGGGTCCGGGGGGCGCGCGCAGCCGAGCCCCCCGGGCGGCGATCGTCAGCGTGCGATTCGACTGACGCCGGGGTCGCCGCGCGTCAGGCCGAGCCGGCCTGTCGCGCGGCGGCGCGGGCCGCCAGCGAAGGCCCGGGGGACGGGCTCGCCGTCGACGCAGCCGAGCCGACGCCGTGGACCTCCTCGAGCGCCGTCGCGACGGCGTCGATCTCGTTGCTCAGCGCCTCGAGCCCTCCCTTGAGGCTCTCGCGCGTGACGTCGTCGGCGGCCGCGTCGGCCGCGACGGCGCGGAGGACCTGCGCGCGGAGGCTCTCGAGCGAGTAGAGGATCCGCGTCCCTTCGGCCTCGATCCGCGCGGCGGCCGTCGAGAGCTCGGCCCGGTGCGCGAGCTGGGCGTCGAGAGCCTCGAGGGCGGAGGCGAGGCGGCTCTTCACGACGGCGTCGGGCGCGGCCTCGGCCCGCGCGGCGAGCGCGCCCCTTTCGCGCAGGAGCCGATCCCCCTCGTCCTCGGTCAGCATCTTCCGCAGCTCCCGCTCGCGCCGCGCGAGCTCCCGCGAGGCGCCGCGCAGGGCCTCGACCGTCTCCTCGGGTTTGCGGAGGAGCTCGCGGACGAGGGGCGGCGCCCCCTTCAGCTCGGCGAGGAGGCGGTCGCAGATGCCGTCCACCCTCCTCTCGCGGCCCGCGATCGCCGCGAGGGCGGGGCTCTCCGGCTCGGCGGCCGGCGGCGGCGTGACGATGGGAGGCCGGGCGACGGGAGGGGCGACGGCCTCCGGGACCGCAGCCCCTGCGCCCGAGGCGCTCCGCGCCGCGTCGGCCTCTTCGGCGCGTCGCCTCTCGCGGCTCCTGACCTTCGCGTACGTGCCCGCGGCTCCCATGCCGAACCCGAACGCCACGAAGAGGAGCCAGAAGAGGTGCGGCTGGGTGTACCCGACGAACGCGGCTCCGACGGCGGCCATGGCGAGGACGAAGGCGTGCGCCATCGTCGCCTCGTCCTCCTCCCGCCGGCGTCTCGCCAGCCGCCGCTCGTGCCTCGAGAGCGAACGGCTCGCCGACCGCTCGACCCGCTCGGCCACGCGCTCCGCCACTCGGGAGACCTTCACGGCGGCCTCTTCCAGGCGGGCGGCCGGGACGCGGTCGAGCGCGCCGAGGACCCGCCGGACGCTCTCCTCGATCTCGCGCTCCACGCCCTTGCCGGGTTCGGCCATCTCGTCCCTCCCGCCGAGGGGTTATACGCCGCCGGCCTCGCCGGGTTCAGAATCGCCGGCGTGGCCCCCGACGAACCGGCCCCCGGCCCGGCCGACGCGTTCGACACGCCCCGCCTCCTCGCCCTCCTCGAGACGCTCGGCGTCGAGGCGCGGACGTTCGACCACGAGCCCGTCCTCACCGTCGCCGAGGCGAGGCTCGCGACGGCGCACGTGCCCGGGTGCCACTGCAAGAACCTCTTCCTCGAGGAACGGGGCGGTACGCACTGGCTCGTCGTCCTCCCGGCGGACAGGGCGCTCGACCTGCGCGCCCTGGCCGATGCGCTCGGCCTGCGGCGACTCTCGTTCGCGAGCCCGACGAGACTCGCGGGGCTTCTCGGCGTCTCGCCCGGCTCCGTCACGCCGTTCGCCGTCGTGAACGACCCGGGCGGGAAGGTCCGGGTCGTCCTCGACGGCGCGCTCCTCCGGGCCGAGGCGCTGAAGTTCCACCCGCTCGTCAACACGAGGACGACGGTCGTCTCTCCCGCGGGTCTCCTGAGCTTCCTCGACGCTCGCCGGCACGCCCCGCGGATCGTCGATCTCTAGCGTCGAGGACGGCGGCGGGTGGCCCTCCCCACGATGCCCGCCGGGCACCTCCGGGGCGCGGGGCGATCCGGGACGAGCAGACTGTAGATTGCAGACCTGACCCCACCCGGCGGCGTGACCGGCCTCACGCGGATACCAGCCGGGACTGGTCCTGTATGCCCGTTCACTGGTATATCCGCTTCCAGAAAGGAAACGACACGATGAACGCGACCTCCCGCCTCGCCGCTGCAGCGTTTGCGGCGCTCGTGACCCTGCCGGCCCTCTCGCAGACCCCCGACCTTCCCCGGCGTCCGCTCGGCGAGGAGTCGAGGGGGGGCGTCCGCTCGGCCCTCGCGCCGCACGCCCTCGCCGTCGGAGCGGTCTCGCACCTCCTCCTGCCGACGTCGGCGAACGTGAACGGCGCCTACGGCGCCGTCTTCAAGACGAAGGTGAGCATCTTCAACGCGGTCGACGCCACCTACCAGATCCGCATCGGCCTCAGCGTGAGCGGCGGCGAGATCGACCACAGGTACCTGACGATCGACCCGTACGAGACCGTCACCTTCCCCAACATCCTGCAGGACGTCTTCGCCTACTACGGCGGCGGCGCGATCGACCTCGACAGCGGAAACGACGGCCACGTCTTCATCGTCAACTCGCAGGTCTACGTCGACACGGTCTCGGGCCGGTACACCACCGCCGTCCAGTTCGCCGACGACCTCGGCGCCATCACGCCGTCGCGTCCCGGCTTCGTCGTCGGCGTCTCCGTGAACGGCTCCTCGCGGACGAACATCGGCTGCGCGAGCAACTCGGCGTACGACCAGACGATCACGTTCCAGGCCTACGACTCCAACGGCTACACGATCGGCTCCCCCTTCAGCTTCACGCTCTCGGGCTGGGGCTGGAGCCAGTACTCCTACAACGGCTCGCTGACGAACGGCGGCATCCTGATCAAGGCGACGCAGAACGCCGTCTGCTACGGCGTCGAGGTGAACAACGTGTCGAACGACGGCACGTACCAGCTCGCGACGCCGTACTGAGGCGCTCCCTCCTCTCCTCCCTCGCTTCCGTCCTTCAGGCGCAGTGGGTCGCGAAGGCGGAGGCGAGGGCGGAGGCGACGTCGTCGGGGCGAAGCCCCTCGAGGTGGCGGCGCTCCATGAGGAAGACGGGGTCGCCGTCGAGGAAGAGGACGATCGAGGGCGAGGAAGGGGGGAAGCCCTCCAGCTGCCGCCTCACGCGCGCGACGGCCTCGAGGTCCTCCCCGGCGAAGACGCTCGCGAGGCGCTGCGGCTTCGGGCCCGGGCCGGAGACGGCCTTCACGGCCCCCGGGCGGGCGGACCCGGCCGCGCAGCCGCAGACGGAGTTGACGACGACGAGGAGGGTGCCGTCCTTGGCGAGCTCGGCCTCCACCGCCCCGGCGGTGCGGAGCTCGGCGAAGCCGGCCCAGGTCAGCTCGTCGCGGGCGGGCTGGACGATCTCGGGGGGGTAGGGCATCTCGGTACCTCCGGAACGTGGCGCCCCGGCTCTCCGCCGGTGGGCGCGACAGGGTAATCTGGACGGCCGGAGGACGCCATGATCCTGCTCAACCCGAAGCGGCTCGGTGAGCTCCCCCTCGACCCGCGCTCCCGCGAGATCCTCGAGAAGACGATCGCCTTCTTCGAGGCGAAGGGAAAGGGAAGGCTCCGCCAGGACGACATCGACCGGGTCTGGTACGCGGACTTCCTCGACTTCGTGAAGCGCGAGCGGGTCTTCGCCGACCTCCTGACGCCCCCGGAGCTCGGCGGCCCCGACGCGCGCTGGGACACGTTCCGCAACTGCCACTTCAACGAGGTCCTCGGCTTCTACGGCCTCTGCTACTGGTACACGTGGCAGGTCTCGATCCTCGGCCTCGGGCCGCTCTGGATGAGCCCGAGCCCGGCCCTGCGGAAACGGGCCGCCGACGCGATCGCGGAGGGAGGCATCTTCGCCTTCGGCCTCTCGGAGAAGGAGCACGGCGCCGACATCTACTCGACGTCGATGACGCTCGCGCCGAAGGGGGACGGCTCGTTCGTGGCGAACGGGTCGAAGTACTACATCGGGAACGGGAACGAGGCGGCGGTCGTCTCCGTCTTCGGGAAGACGGCCGGCACGGGCGAGTACGTCTTCTTCGCGGCCGACCCGAAGAGGCCCGGGTACAGGCTCGTGAAGAACGTCGTCGCGAGCCAGTCGTACGTCGCCGAGTTCGAGCTCGTGGACTACCCCGTCGCCGCCGACGAGGTCCTCCTCCGCGGGCGCGAGGCGTGGGACGCCTCGCTGAACACGGTGAACGTCGGGAAGTACAACCTCGGGTGGGCCTCGATCGGGATCTGCGAGCACGCGTTCCACGAGGCGCTCAACCACGCGTCGGGGCGCCGCCTCTACGGCATGGCGGTCACCGACTTCCCGCACGTGGCGCGGATGTTCGTCGACGCCTGGGCCCGCCTCGTCGCGATGAAGGTCTTCGCCTTCCGCGCGTCCGACTACTTCCGCGCCGCCTCGCTCGAGGACCGGCGCTACCTCCTCTACAACCCGCTCGTGAAGATGAAGGTGACGACCGAGGGGGAGAAGGTCGTCGACCTCCTCTGGGACGTCATCGCCGCGAAGGGGTTCGAGAAGGACATGGTCTTCGAGATGGCCGCGCGCGACATCCGCGCCCTGCCGAAGCTCGAGGGGACGGTCCACGTCAACATCGCCCTCATCGTGAAGTTCCTCGCGAACTGGCTCTTCCGGCCGACCTCCTGCCCGGAGGTGGGGCGGAGGACCGAGCCCGCCCACGACGCCTTCCTCTTCGCGCAGGGGCCGGCGAGCGGCCTCGGGAAGATCCGCTTCCACGACTGGGCTCCCGCCTTCGAGAAGTACGCCCGCGTCCCGAACGTCGCGCTCTTCCGCGAGCAGCTGAACGCCTTCCGCGAGCTGATGGCGGCCGCGGCGCCGACCGAGGAGCAGCAGAAGGACGTCGACCTCCTCCTCGCCGTCGGCGACCTCTTCGCCCTCGCCGTCTACGCCCACCTCGTCCTCGAGGGGGCGGAGCACCACGCGCTCACGGACGACGCGCTCGACCAGGTCTTCGACGTCTTCGTCCGCGACTTCTCGGCGTACGCCCTGAAGCTCCACGAGCGCTCCGGCGCCACCGAGAAGCAGGCCGCGATGGCGCTCCGCCTCGTGAAGCGTCCCGTCTTCGACACCGGCCGCTTCGCGCGGATCTGGAAGGACGAGGTCTTCGCCCTCCGCGACACCTACCGGATGAACGAGTGAGAACGCGGAGAACGCGGGGTCTGGTCTGCGCTTTACACTCTACGGTCCGTAGAGTGTAGAACGCAGACCAGACCCCCAACCTAGGAGAGCGTCGCGCGGAAGAGCGTACCGCCGCCGTCGCGCGGGAGGCAGACGACATCTCCCCCTTGGCGGCGGGCGACCTGGCGGGCGATCGAGAGGCCGAGGCCGGTCCCTCGTTCCGACGCGCCGGGCGGGCGGAAGAAGGGCTCGAAGATCCGGTCGGCGAGCTCGGGCGGGACGCCCGGACCGCGGTCGAGGACGTCGACGACCGCGCCGCCGCCCGTCCCGCGCCGCACCTCGACCTCGACCGGCCCGCCGCCCCCGTGCCGCCGCGCGTTCTCGAGAAGGTTCCGGAGGAGGCGGCGGAGGAGCCGCGGGTTCCCCTGCACGGTCACGACGTCGCCGGAGAGGAAGGCCCCGGCGCGCGCACACTCCTCCGCGGCGAGGGCCGTCACGTCGACGCTCTCGGCCGGCTCCTCCGCGGCGCCCGCCTCGAGCCGGCTCGCGACGAGGATCTCCTCGACGAGGGCGTCGAGCTCGTCGACGTCGCGCGCGATCTCGTCCTTCAGGCGCGGGTCCCCCTCGAGGAGACCCGCGGCGACACGCATCCGCGCGAGAGGCGTCCGGAGCTCGTGCGAGGCGTTCGCGAGGAGGCGCCGCTGCGCTCGGACGAGCTCCTCGATCCGCCCGGCCGCCCTGTTGAAGGTCGCGGCGAGGAGCGCGACCTCGTCTTTCCCCTCGACGGGGACGCGCGAGGCGAAGTCTCCGGCGCCGAGCGCCTCGACGCCCTCCTTCAGCCGCTCGAGGCGCCGCGTGATCCGGCGCGAGATCGGCCAGGCCGCGACGGCGACCGCGACCGCGGCGAGCGCGAGGACCCAGAGGAAGCCGAGCGGCGGGCCGCGCCGCCAGATCCGCTGCGCGACGAGCCACCTCCCGTCGGGAAGGCGGAGGACGAAGGCCGGCCCGCCGGGACGGATGTGCCACGTTCCGCTCCCGGTGCGGTCCGGAGGAGGAGGCGGGAGCGGCTCGCCGTACGTGGCGATCGGCTCGCGCGACGGCGTGAAGAGGGAGAGGCGCGCGTCGGTCCGCGCGCCCCAGCGCCGGAGGGCGGCCTCCTGCCGGTCGACCGGGGCGCCGGCCGGGGCGAGCAGCTCGCCCGCGATCTCGGCCGAGATCCCGAGGCCGCTCTCGATCGGCTCGCGCCCGTAGCGGAGGTGCCACGCGAGGCCGGAGAGGAGGGCCACCATCGCGACGCTCGCGAGGACGGCGAGGTAGATCCGCGCGTGGAGACGCGCACCGGGGTGCCCGCGCCGTCCCCTCACGCGTCCTGGCTCCTCGCGAAGACGTACCCCGCGCCGCGCACGGTCAGGATGCGGCGCGGGCTCCTCGGATCGTCCTCGATCGCCGCGCGGATCCGCGCGACGTGGACGTCGATCGACCGGTCGAAGGCCTCGAGCGCCTCGCCCCTCACGAGCTCCATCAGCTGGTCCCGCGTCAGGACGCGCCCCGCGCGCTCGGCCATCGCGAGGAGGAGGTTGAACTGGTGCGCCGTCATCGGCCTCTCGACGCCGTCCACGCGCGCGACGCGGGCGTCGGCGTCGACCTCGAGCCTCCCGAAGCGGAGGACCCGCGGCGACGCTCCGGCGACCTGGGCGGGACGCCGGAGGACGGCGCGCACCCGCGCGAGGAGCTCGCGCGGGTCGAACGGCTTGGCGAGGTAGTCGTCGGCGCCGAGCTCGAGGCCGACGACGCGGTCCGTCGGGTCTCCCTTCGCGGTCAGCATGATCACGGGCACGGCGGAGCCCGAGGCACGGACGCGCCGGCAGACGTCGAGGCCGTCGGCGTCGGGGAGCATCAGGTCGAGGAGGACGAGGTCGAAGGGCTCGCGCGCGAGGCGCGCGAGCCCTTCCGAGGCCGATCCGGCCGGCGTCACGTCGAGCCCGCTCCGGCCGAGGTCCTCGGCGACCATCGCGGAGAGCCTCGCGTCGTCCTCGATCATCAGGATCCGGGTCGGCATGACGACATCATCGGGCATGAAGGGCGGGGCGTGGGCCCCGGCCTTCCGATCAGAGCCGGTGACGGCCCATGTGGTCGGCGAGCTTCTCGGCGGCCTTTACCCGCTGCTCGGGGGTGAGGACGTCCGCCGCGTCGGCGACGGCCTTCGTGAGCCTCTCCGAGGCGGCGGTCACGAGCTGCATCTGCTTCGCCCGGTGCGCCTCGAGGGCCACCCGGTCGACCTTCTCCGCCGTCAGGATCGCCACCGCTTCCTTCCGGCCGGCGGCGAGCTCGTCGTGGATCGGGGCGAGGTCCGCCGCGGTGGCCTTCGCGATCGCCGCGAGCTTCGCCTGCTGGTCCGCCGTGCCGCCGAGGTCCTCGACGATCCAGCCGGCGATCCGGTCGATCTTCTTCGCGACCTGCGCGGAGTCCATCGACCCGCAGAAGCCGTGGCGGAACCCGCCGTTGGCGAGCGCCCGGAACGCGCCGACGGTGAGGACGGCGACGACTCCGACGGCGAGCGCGCCGAAGAAGGCCCGCTTTCCCCGCCCGCGGCACCGCTTCGGCCGGCCGGCGGGAGAGGGTGTGGGGGTTGCGGTCTCGTTCATCTTCTTCTCCTTCGGTCGGAAGGGAGTGTTTCCTTCCGCCGGGAGGAAAGATGGAGACCGCCGGTTTCTCCCGTTCTTCCCGAAGGTGAAGTTGTGTGAAGGCCGCGCCGTTCAGCGCGCGATCGCGTTCCCGGCCGAGTCGAGCGCCACGCGCCGGCCACCCGCCTCGAGCGTCGCGGAGATCACCGGGCGCGTGTCCTTCGGCTCGAACGGGAGCGTCTCCGTCAGCTCGAGCCGCCCGCTCCCCTTCTCCCCTTCCACGTCGAGCGTCAGCGTCGCCGTCCACTCGCGCGTCCCGACGAGGACGGCGTTCCGCGCCCCGACGGCGGGCCCGAAGCGGAGCGACGCGCCGCACGCCTCGCGGACCGCCCCAGAGGCCGCGGCCCAGGCGACGGCCTCGCGGTACGGCCGGTCGAGGCGCATCTCGGCCCACCGGTGCCTCTCCTCGAGCGACCCCGACGAGGGGAAGAACGAGAGGCCGCGGAAGGCGAAGCCCGAGACGCCGACGACGAGGAGCCCGAAGAGCGCCGCGAAGACGAGCGCGACCGGCCTCCGCGCTCCGGCCCCCCCGATCGACGCGAGCCCTGCCGAGAGCGCGAGGCCCGAGAAGGCGCCGAGCGCGAGCCGGAACGCCCCGAGGATCACCGCCTTGAACGCCTCGCCGACGACGGTGAGCGTCCGGTAGTTCGTGTCGGGCGGGAAGAGCCGGTCCGGCAGGACGACCGCGAGGACGCCGACGACGATCGCCGCGGCGGCGTAGACGACACCCTTCGTCATGGCGTGCCACGATTCTCCCACGGCCGGGGTCTGGTCTGCACTCTACACTCTGCGCACGGCTCGCAGAGTGTAGAGTGCAGACCAGACCCCCTTCCTAGGGAAGGCGGCTCTTCAGGGCGCGGACGAGGGCCGAGGCCTCGGGGACGCGGAAGAGGAGCGCCAGGGCGCCGTAGGAGGCCGCGAAGACGCCGCAGACGAGCGTGCCGAGGAGGACCGGCCCGAGAGAAGCCGCGGCGAGCTTGACGCCCCAGCCGATCGCGGCGGCGCCGAGCGCTGCGCCCCAGACCCGGACGGAGAACGACGCCGGGAGGCCCGTCTTCCCGACGCGGGCGTTCAGCGCGCGGCGGAGGAGGAGCATCTCGACCCAGCCGGCGAGCCCCGCGCCGAGCGTGAGGCCGGCGAGGCCGAGGCGGGGCGCGAGGCCGAAGAGCGCCGGGCCGCGGAACGCGAAGAGGGCGCCGAGACCGGCGCCGACGGCCACGCGCGCCATCGCGAAGCGGAGCGGCGTCCGCGTGTCGTGGAGCGCCCAGAAGGCCGAGGCGTAGAGGCGCGCGAGCGTCGAGGCGAGGAGGCCGACGGACGAGCCGGCGAGGACGGCCCACACCCACGTCACGTCGTCGCGCGAGAAGGCGCCCGTCTGGAAGACGAGCGCCGCGACGCGGTCCCCGAGCGCCGCGAACGCGACGGCCGATGGCACGACGAGGAACGCGACGCGCCGGAGGGCGGCGTCGAGCCTCTCGCGCAGCGCGTCGCCCCCGACGCCGCTCGAGAGCTCCGGGAGCTCGGCGCTCGAGATCGACATGCCGAAGAGCGACACCGGGAGGAGGTAGAGCGTCTGCGCGTAGGCGAGGGCCGCGACGGCGCCGGCCGGGAGGAAGCTCGCGATGACCTGGTCGACGTAGCTCGAGACCTGCGTCACGCCGCGGCTCCCGACGCTCGGGAGGAAGTTCGCGACGACCTTCCTCACGTTCGGCGACCGGAAGCCGAAGTCGGGCTTCAGGGGCCCCGCGAGGAGCCGCACGCGCGGGAGCTGCACCGCGAGCTGGAGGAGGCTCCCCGCGACCGCGCCCCACGCCGTCCACTCGGCGAGGGCGTACGGCGCGACCTTCCGTCCCGCGACGACGAGCGCGGCGATCATCGCGCCGTTCCAGAGGACGGGCGCCGCGTACGGGAGGAAGAAGCGGCGGTGGCTGTTCAGGATCCCGAGGCACCAGGCGGAGAGGACGAGGAGACCGATGCCCGGGAAGAGGACCCTCACGAGGACGACGGTCTGCGCGCGCTTCTCGCCGGAGAAGCCGGGGGCGATCAGGTCGATGAGGAGCGGCGTCGCGAGGACGCCGAGCGCGACGAGGAGGACGACGAGGAGCGCGAGGAGCGTCCCGACGGCGCGGGCCGTCTTCTTCGCCTCCTCCTCTCGCCCCTCGGCGAGGAGGCGCGCGTAGACGGGGATGAACGAGGCGGAGAGCGCCCCTTCGCCGAAGAGGTTCTGGAGGGCGTTCGGGATCCGGAGGGCCGCCTTGAAGGCGTCGGCCGCGTCGGAGTTCCCGAGGTAGTGGGCGAAGATCCTCTCGCGGACGAAGCCCGCGAGCCGCGAGAGGAGGACGCCCGCGCCGACGAGGAGGGCGTTCGCCGTGGAGGAGCGGCGCTTCCCCGTCACCTTATCTTCAGCGTCGAGAGCGCCGCGAGGGCGAGGATGCCGGAGACGATCCAGAGCCTCACGACGACCTTCGTCTCGGCGAGCCCGTTGTACGCCATGGCGTGGTGGAGCGGCGCGCGCGCGAAGATCCGCCGGCCGAGCAGCTTGATCCCGACCTTGTCCTGCACCTGCGACGAGAACGCCTCCGCGACGAAGAGCCCTCCGAGGATGACGAAGAGCGCCTCCTGCTTCAGGAGGACCGACGCGACGGCGAGGCTCCCGCCGATGGAGAGCGAGCCCGTGTCGCCCATGAAGATCTGTGCGGGGTAGGCGTTGAACCAGAGGAAGCCGATGCCGGCCCCCGCGAAGGCGGAGGCGAAGACGGCGAGCTCGCCCGCCCCCGGGAGGAACGGGTAGAAGAGGTAGCGCGACCAGATCGCGTTCCCGAGGAGGTAGCCGAAGACGCCGAGGACCGAGATCGCGAAGACCGAGGGGACGATCGCGAGGCCGTCCATCCCGTCGGTGATGTTCACGGAGTTGCCGACGAGGAGGACGAAGACGAAGACGTACGGGAAGTAGACCCACGGGTTCTCGAGGACCGACGTCTTGAGGAACGGCACGTAGAGGTGGGCCGCCTCGTGCGCCGGGACCGGAGACCACGGGCTCGCCAGGACCGCGACGAGGAGCGCCGCGAACGTCCCCTGCAGGAGGAGCTTCTTCGGCTCCGACATCCCCCTGTCGCCCGACCGCGCGCGCATCTTCGCCCGGTCGTCGACGAAGCCGATCGCCCCGAACCAGACCATTCCCGCCAGGACGAGGAGGGCGTACCCGCTCAGGAGGTTGCACCAGAGGAGGCACGAGAGCGTCACGACGCCGACGAGGACGACGCCGCCCATGACGGGCGTCCCCGCCTTGTCGAACGCCGAGGGGATCCCCGTCTCGCGCATCTGGTCGACGAACGCGCGCCGCTGGAGCCACCAGATGAGCTTCGGCGTGGCCCAGAGCGTCAGGAGGACCGCCGTGAGCGCCGCGCCGATCGAGCGGGCCGTCAGGTACTCGGCGAGGCGGAGGAACGAGAGCGACGGGAACGGCGCGAGGAGCTTCCCGATCCAGAAGATCACCGGACCTCCCTTCCCCGCGCGAGCGCCTCGACGACGCGGCGGTACGAGAGCTTCATCTCGAACTGGGGGCGGAAGTCGGTCGAGGTGAGGAGGAAGGCGGGGAGCGCCGTCTTCAGCGCCTCGCGGTTCCCCACCTCGCCCCTCTCGACGAGGGCGAGGACCCCCTTCAGAGCGGCGGCCCGGACCTTCCAGAAGCGGTAGTCCGCGAGGGCGAGGAGGGCCGGCAGCGCGTCGCGCTCGTTGCCGAGCGACCCGAGCGCCTCGGCCGCCGCCGACGCCGCGTCGATGTTCCGGTCGGAGAGCCCCTTCCGGAGCGCGGCGACGAAGTCGGCCTGCCGCGCGAGGCGCCCCGCGAAGCGCGCCGCGGCCCGGGCCGCTTCCGCTCTCACTTCCCAGTACGGGTCGGCGAGGCCCGCGAGGAGAGCCGCCTCGACGGCGGCGTCGACGACGCCGAGGCGCCCGAGCGCGACGCAGACGTTCCTCCGGATGAAGCCGACCTGGACGAAGTCGCCGCCGAGGAGCCGGTGGAGCGCCGGGGCAGGCGTCCGGTCGGCGAGGAGCGCGAGGAGGAGCGGGACCTTCTCCGTCGCGCCGAGGAGGCCGAGGAGCTTCACGCCGAGGTTCCGCGCCTCCCACGACTCGTTCACGAGGAGCGAGGCGGCGCGGCTCCGGAACCAGGCGAGGTCGCGCGGCTCGACGACGCTCTCGGCGCGGTAGGACGCTCCCGCCGCCGCGGCCGCCTTCTCGAGCTTCGCGAGGAGCGCGGCGTTCGAGACGACGGTGGGGGCCGGGACGAGCGTCGGGTCGACGGTCCCGCTCCCGCGGCCCTGCGCGACGTAGTGCGCGATCTCCCCCGCCGCGTCGATCCCGAGGACGTGCCGCCCCCTCCGCGACATCTCGGCGAGGCGCCCCGGGTCTCCGGCGAGCTCGAGGATCCGCCGCGCGAGGAGCGCGCCGTCGAGCGTCTCGACGAGGTGGCCGTCCTCGAGGACCGTCTCCTCGTAGAGGACCTCGGCGCCGCCGGCCCGCTCGAGGGCCCGCGCGTTCGCGACCTGGTGGTCGCCGGGGAGGTTCGCCTTCGGGACGACGAGCGCGGGGATCCCCATCCGCGCGACCTCGTTGAGGCTCCCCGAGCCGCCGCGGATGACGACGAGGCCGGAGACCGCGTAGACCGAGGCGATGTCGTGGAAGTAGCTCCGGGAGACGTAGAAGCCGGCGATCCGCGCGCGCTCCTCCTCCGTGTATCGCGCGGCGAGGCGCGCCTCGGTGTCCGCCTGCGCGTCGTAGCCGGCACCCTTGAAGAGGCCGGTACCGTGGACGACGAAGAGGCGGTCCGCGTGCGGGAGGAGGGCTCCGAGGGCGTCGACGAGGCCGCGGTTCAGCGAGCGGGAGCCCTGCGAGCCGCCGAAGGCGAAGACGACCGTCCTCCCCTCGGGGACCGCGAAGTCGAGGCGCGCCTTCGCCTCGTCCACCGACACGTGCCCGATCCGCTTGCGGACCGGGTAGCCCGTGAGGGCCCCGTTCCCGGGGAAGAGCGAGAGCGTCTCCGGGAACGTGACGAAGACCTTCTCGGCGTAGCGGCCGACGACGCGGTTCAGCTTCCCCGGCACGGCGTTCTGCTCGTGGACGAAGACGCGGGCCTTCGCCAGCCGGAGCTTCTTCAGGAGCGTCGCCGCGAAGATGACCGGGGCCGAGGCGAAGCCCCCCGTCCCGACGATGACGTCGGGGCGGAAACGGAGCAGGATGCCCGCCGCCTGGAGCGTGCCGACCGCGAGGTCGAAGAGGAAGCGCGCGAGCGCGGGCGAGGGGCGCGCGCCCGGGAAGCCCGAGGCCCTCACGAAGCGGATCGGGATCCCCTCGCGCGGGACGACCTGCTCCTCCGCCCTCCCCTTGACGCCGACGAAGAGGGTCTCGCTCCCCGGCTCGGCGAGGGCGGCCCCGATGGCGAGCGCGGGGTTCACGTGCCCGGCCGTCCCGCCGCCCGTCAGAAGGATCCTCTTCCCCGTCATCGCGCCTCCGGCGGATTCTGGCGCATCCGCCGTCCCGCGTCGCCCCGGCCCCGCCCCGCCCGCATTCTCGCCCGGAACCGGGTCCTGCGCCGCGCCGCGCGCGCGCCGGCTACACTCGGCGCGCGATGCTCACCGTGCACCTCCACGAGGAAGGGAAGGGGCTCTGCCTCCTCGAGGGCGCCACGCTCGCCTCCGCGTGGCCCGGGCTCGCCGGAAGGTCGATCTGGGTCGACGTGGAGAACCCGACCGCGGAGGAGGCGCGCGGCCTCGTCGACGTCTGCGGCTTCCACCCGCTCACCGTCGAGGACGCCCTGACGCCGGTCCAGCCGCCGAAGGTGGAGGAGTTCTCGAGCTACCTCTTCCTCGTCTTCCGGGGCCTCCGCCCGACGGAGGAAGGGCTCGCGCTCGAGAGCTACAAGCTCGCCGCCTGGCTCGGCCCCGGCTTCCTCGTCACGGTCCACGGCCGCCCCGTCCCCGCCTGCCGGCAGGTCTCGCGTCTCGTCGTCGAGAAGGACCTGCCGATGGAGAGCCAGATGGACCGGGTCCTCCACGCGCTCGTCGACCGGATGATCGACGAGATCCTCCCGATCCTCGACCGGTGCGAGGAGCGGCTCGAGGAGATCGAGGAGACGATCTTCTCGGGCGCCCCGCCGCAGCAGGCGCTCCAGGAGCTCCTCAACCTGAAGCGCCAGCTCCTGACGATCCGCCGCCTCGTCGCCCCCCAGCGCGAGATGCTCGGGCGCCTCGCGCGGCGCGACCTGCCGTACATCGACGAGCGGACGTCGCACTACTTCCGCGACGTCTACGACCACGTCGCGCGGCTCGAGGAGACCACGGTCATCCTGACGGACCTCGCGAGCGGCGCCCTCGAGGCGCACCTCTCCGTCTCCTCGAACCGCCTGAACGAGATCGTCAAGGTCCTCACGATCTTCTCGGCGATCTGGATGCCGCTCACGTTCCTCGCCGGCGTCTACGGGATGAACTTCGAGTTCCTCCCGGAGCTGAAGATCCGCTGGTTCTATCCCGCTCTCTGGGGCGGCTGGATCGCGATCACGCTCGGGATGCTCTACTTCTTCCGCCGGAAGCGCTGGATCTGACGGGGACGCGCGTCAGCGCATCCGCTCGCTGAGCCGCCAGAGCTCGGCGTAGATCCCCCCGCGGCGCAGCAGCTCGGCGTGCGAGCCGCTCTCGGCGATCCGCCCCTCCGAGAGGACGACGACGCGGTCGGCGATCGCGACCGTCGAGAAGCGATGCGACACGAGGATCGCCGTCCGCCCCGCCGCCATCTCCCGGAAGCGCCGGAAGAGCTCCTCCTCGGCCCGCACGTCGAGGCTCGCCGTCGGCTCGTCGAGGACGAGGAGCGGCGCCTTCCGGGCGAGGGCCCGCGCGATCGCGAGCCGCTGCCACTGCCCGGACGAGAGCTCCTGGCGCCCGAACATGTTCCCGAGCCAGGTGTCCCAGCCTCCGGGCAGCGATTCGACGAGCGGCGCCACGCCCGCGAGGCGTGCCACCTCCTCGACCTCGCGGCGATTGCCGAGGAGCCGCCTCCAGTCGCCGAACGCGACGTTCTCCTCCGCGGTCGCCTCGAACCGGAGGAAGTCCTGCATCACCCAGGCGACGTTCCTCCGGAGGTCCGCCGCGTCGAGCTCGCGGACGTCGGTCCCCCCGAACCGCACGGTGCCGGAGTCCGCGTCGTAGATCCGCGCGACGAGCCGGACGAGGGTCGTCTTCCCGGCGCCGTTCTCGCCGACGAGCGCGACGGTCTCGCCCGGCCGGACGCGGAGCGAGACGTCGCGGAGGGCGGGCGTCCCCGCGCCCGGGTAGGTGAACGTGACCCCTTCGAGCTCCACCTCCGCGGCCCCCTCGACGACGAGCGGCCGGCCCCCGCCCGCCTGCTGGCGCGGCGCGAGCGCGAGGAAGGCGCGGAGGTTCCGGACGAAGAGCGCCCGCTCGAGCGCGGAGCCGAGGTAGGCGAGCGTCTCCTCCACGACGGCGCGCAGGCGCGCGGCGGCCCCCGCGAAGACGACGAGGCTCCCGACCGTCGCGCCGCCCGCGAGCACCCGGAACCCGAGGTGGGCGAGGACCGAGAAGAGGGCGGCCGACGAGAGGACGACGAAGGCCGCGCCGACGAGGGAGCTTCGCCAGAGGAGGCGCGTGCTCTCGTCCCGGAACTGCGACGCGACGCCGCGGAACCTCTCGAGGAGGAGCGGCCCGAGGTCGAGCAGCTTGATCTCGGTGACTCCCGGCGCCCGGGTCAGGAGCTGGACGAAGTACTGGCTCCAGCGCCGGCGGGTCGTGTAGCGCGTCTCCTGGCCGTAGCGGCGGGAGGCCGTCCGCCACTGGAAGAGCCCGTACGGCACGGAGAGGACGACGAGCGGCAGGAGGAGCCAGGGCTCGACGGCGACGAGGACGCCCGCGAGGGCGAGGCCCTGGAGGCCGTCGCCGAGGACGTGCAGGGCGTTGAGGAGGAACATGTGAAAGCTCGTCGCCGGGTCCCGGCGCGCGCGCTCGAGGAGGTCGAGGGAGGCCGGGTCCTCGAACGTGGCGACGTCAAGGGAGGCCGCGTGCTCGAGGAGGTCTCCCGTCAGGCTCACCTCGAGCTCGTCGAGGAGGCGGCGCCCCGCGTGCCGCTCGGCGATCTTCGAGAGGCCGCCGACGATCGAGAGCCCCAGCGCGGCCCCGATCCACCAGAGGACGCGACGCGGGTCCGCTCCCGCTCCGCCCGCGACCGCGGCCGAGGCGGCGTCGACCAGCCCGCCGAACGCGACGGTGAGACCGGCCGGGACGAGCGCCTTCACGAGCTCGGACGCGACGAGGAGCGCGGCCGGAGCCCGTGCCGTGCGCCACGTGAACTCCAGCGCCCACCGCCCGTCGGCGAGGACGCTCCGGAGCGGGACGCGGACCGGCGTCTCGGAGCGCGGGCCCGGCGGCCCCGAGGGGATCGCCGTCACGTCGCCGCCTCGGCGGCCGTCAGGCACTCCTCGATTGTCCGGGCGAGGACGCGGACGAACGGCTCCTGGACGATGGCCGCGTGGATCCCCGGGACGACGCGGACCTCGAGTCCGCCGGCGACGAGGGCCTGCCACTCGCGGAGCCGTTCGCGACGGAAGCGCTCGTGCCGCGCCAGGACGAGCGTCGCCCGGCCGGGATACGGCTGCGGGACGAAAGGCTCCACGTGGTTCAGGACGTCCGCGAGCGGGTCCGCGGCGGCTTCGCGGGCCTCTCCGCGAAAGAGCGTCGCGGCCTGCCGTCGGAGATCGGCGACCCTCTCCTCGGGACGCCAGAGCTGCCACTTCGCCCGGTAGACGCGGAGCTTCCGCAGGAGCCCGCCGGTGTTGCGGAGGCGTCCCGGGTCGGGCGCGGCGTCGGGACGACCGTCCCGGCGTCCGAGCCGCGGCGGCTCGAGGAGCGCGAGGACGCCCACCTCGCGCCCCGCGGCGCGCAGCTGCCGCGCCATCTCGAACGCGACGAACGCGCCGCCGGAGAGTCCGCCGAGGTGGTAGGGCCCGTTCGGCCGGGCGGCCACGATCTCGTCGACGTACTGCGCGGCCATCTCCTCCACGCGCGTGTAGCGGGGGCTCCGGTCCTCGAGCCGGTCGCGCCGCAGCCCGTAGACGGGACGCGAGGGCCCGAGCCGCGCGGCGAGCCTCGCGTAGGCGAGGACCTCGCCCTCCGCCCAGCTCACGCAGTAGAACGGCGGCTTCGATCCGAGCGTCTGCAGCGGGACGAGGCAGGGCCACTCGCGCGGGGGAGCGGCGCGAAGCTTCTCCGCCAGGAGCTCGACGGTCGAGGCGTTGACGAAGCCGGAGAGCGGGAGGTACCTCCCCATCCGCCGCTCGATCAGGGCGAAGAGCTCGACGGCGAGGAGGGAGTCTCCGCCGAGCTCGAAGAAGTCGTCGCGAACGCCGACGGGGCGGACCCGCAGCAGCTCTTCCCAGAGATCGACGAGCGCTCTCTCGACCTCGTCCCGCGGGGCGAGGAGCTCGCCCGCGGCCCTGCCGACGGGCTCGGGAGGCTTCAGCGCCGCGCGGTCGACCTTGCCCCGCGCCGTCAGCGGAAGCGCCGGGAGCGCGACGAACGCCGCCGGCACCATGTGGGCGGGGAGGCTCCTCGAGAGCCCGTCCCGGAGCGCCTTCGCGGAGCCGGGCCGCCCGGTCCAGACCACGTAGCCGACGAGGCGCTTCTCCCCGTCCGGGCCTTCGCTCGCGGCGACCGCCGCGTCCTCGACTCCGGGCAGCGCGCGGAGCGCCTCCTCGACCTCGCCCACCTCGACGCGATTGCCGCGGATCTTGACCTGGAAGTCCTTCCGTCCCCGGTGGACGAGGAGACCGTCGGGCCGGAGCTGTCCGAGATCGCCCGTCCGGAAGATCCGCTCCTCCCCTCCGGCGGGGTCGGGGAGGAACCGTTCGCGCGTCAGGGCCTCCCGCTTCCAGTAGCCGAGGGCGAGGTGGCGGCTCCTCACGGTGATCTCCCCGATCTCGCCGGGCGCGACGTCGCGGCCCTCCTCGTCGAGGAGACGGACCTCGACCCCCTCGTACGGGCGGCCCACCGGAACGGGACCGCTCTCGAGGCGCGTCGCCGCGCCGAGGAAGTGGCTCGCGATCGGCCCGGTCTCGGAGCTCCCGTAGCTGACTCGCAGCCGGCAGGGGTCGGAGAAGTGGCGCTGGAAGAGCTCCACGTCCTCGCGCCTTACGGTGTCGCCCCCGAGCCGAACCACCCGCAGGCTCGGGAAGCTCTCCCCGGGGCGAAGCGTCTTCACGAGGGAGCGGAAGACGGACGGGACCGAGTGGTAGAGGGTGATCTCCTCGGCCAGGAGCCAGTCGCGCAGGGCCGGGAGGCCCGCCGACCTCACGTCGTACGGGTAGACCGCGGCACCGGCGAGGAGGGCCTGGAACAGCGCGAGGCCCTGGCCGGCGCCGGGAGAAGGCACCAGGAGGGCCTTCTCGGAAGCGGTCATCCCGGCGAAGCGCGCCCCGAGGCGGGTGTTCCAGAGGAGGTTCCGGTGGCTGTTGACGACCCCCTTGGGGACGCCCGCGGAACCGGACGTGTAGACGATGTACGCGGGCGTGTCGGGCGGGACGCGGAGGCCGGGGCGCGCCTCGGAGGCCGATCCCGTCCCGGCCGCTTCGACGTCGATCAGCGGGACGTCCGCCTCCGCGGCGAGCGCCCGGGCCAGCGGGAGGGACTCCCCTCCGCCCGCGAGAAGGCCCGCGCCGGCATCCTCGAGGAGGAACCGGAGGCGCTCCTTCGGCAGCGAGCCGTCCAGGAAGAGGCTGATCTTCCCCGCCTTGAACGCCGCCAGGATCCCGGCGATCGCCGCCGGACCCCTGCCGACGAGGAGCGCCATCGGCTCGAGGCGCTCGCCCCTCGCCTCGAGCGCGCTCCGCGCGATCCGGTTGGCCCACCGGTCGAGCGCCTCGAAGGTGAGCGACTGCCCGGGTGTCCTGAGCGCCACGCGGAGCGGATCCCGATCGACCTGCTGCTCGAAGCAGGCCTCGACGGACCGTTCGAGGTCCTCCTCGCTCCAGGGCGTGGCGGGAACGGTCGACGCCTCCATCAGATCTCCGGCGTCGAGTGCCACGGGACGAGCCGCCGCCCGAGGAACGCGAGCATCGCGTTGAAGGCGATGCCGAGGAGTGAGGTCACGGCGAGCGCCGCGTAGAGCTCCTCGACGCGCATCGTCTGCCACGCCATCCAGATCGTGGCCCCGAGCCCGGTGCGGGCCGCGACGATCTCCAGCGAGATCGTGATCAGCAGCGAGGCGTTCAGGGCCAGGCGCACGCCGGAAAGGACCTGCGGCAGGCTCCCGGGAAGGAGGACGCGCCAGAAGACGCGGGGAGCGCTCGCCCCGTAGCTGTGGGCCACCTCGAAGTGGATCGGGCTGACCTGCCGGACCCCCGCCATCGTCGCGATGACGAGCGGGAAGAACGCCGCGGCGGCCACGACGGCGATCTTCGGGGCCTCCCCGACGCCGAGGAGGATCATCAGGATCGGCAGGATCGCGATCTTCGGGATCGCGTGCGCTGCCGCGACGAGCGGGTCGACCGCGGCCCGCACCCGGGGTGAGAACCCCATCGCGAGCCCCAGGAGCAGGGCGGGAACGCCGCCGAGGACGAACCCCGCCGTCACGCGGCCCAGCGTCGCCCCGGCCGTGCGGAACAGCTCGCCGCTCCTGGCCTGGCGGGCGAGCACGGCCGCGATCACGGAGGGCGCCGGGAAGAGGATCGCCGAGTCTGCCGAGCCGCGTGCCCACGCCTCCCAGGCCCCGAGGAGAGCGACGGTCACGAGGAGCGCCGGCCAGGCTCCCGCTCCGCTGCGACGGCGGGCGCGGCCGCTGCTCACGGAGCCGCGACCTCCTCCGGCGACGTCGAGTCCCGCGACGTGAGGGCGAGGCTCCGGCGGGCCTCCTCCTCGAGCATCTTCCAGATCTCCCACTTGATCGCGGTGACCTTCTCGTCCGTGGCGTACTCCAGCTTCCGGGGACGGCCGAGGGGGACCCGGATCTCGCCCTGGATGCGCCCGGGCCGGCCGGTCAGGACGAGGACGCGGTCGCCGAGGACGACGGCCTCCTCGATGTCGTGCGTCACGTAGACGACCGCGCTCCGGGAGCTTGTCCAGAGCCTCAGCAGCTCTTCCTGAAGGAGGAACCGGGCCTGCGCGTCCAGGGAGCCGAGCGGCTCGTCGAGGAGGAGGAGCCGGGGATTCGTGACGAAGGCGCGCCCGATCCCGACCCGCTGCCGCATGCCGACGGAGAGCTGGTGCGGAAAGGCGTGCGCGAACGAGGCGAGGCCCACGGAGGCGATGAAGGTCATGGCGCGCTCGTGCCGCTCGCCCTTCCCGACGCCGCGGGTCTCGAGCCCGAAGGCCACGTTCTCGAGCACCGTCATCCAGGGGAAGAGGCCGTGCTCCTGGAAGACGAGCGCGCTGGCGGGCCGGCCGTCGCGCGAGTCCGCGGTCAGGACGACGGAACCGGCGCTGGGACGGAGGAGGCCCGCGATGAGCTTGAGCAGCGTCGACTTCCCGCAGCCGCTCGGCCCCACGATCGAGACGAACTCCCTCTCGCCCACGCTGAACGTCACGTCGTCGAGCGCCTTCACGTCGCCGCCGCGCAGCGGGAAGGACTTCGAGAGGTGCTCGCACCGGAACGCCATCGCGTGCTCAGGGAGCCTGCGGCCCGAGGAATCGCACGGCTGCCTCGACGAAGGACGGGTCCCAGAATCGCTCCGGGGGAACCACCGCGTCGAGGGCCGCCCGCCCCACCGCCCAGCGCTGGAAGTCGACCACGCTCGCGACGTCGACCTGCCCGTCCCCGCGGATCGACGGCCAGCAGGCCGCCCGGAGGAGCTCGCGGTCGACGCCCGTCTCCGCGGCGAGGATCTCGAGGTTCCTCGGCGTCTTGCCGCGGTCGTACTGCCGGACCCCCTGGAGGTAGGCGACGATGAACCGTCGGCCGGCGTCCCGGTCCTTTCCGAGGAGGCGCGGCCCGAAGTAGACCGCCGAATGCTGCGCCCCCGGGAGGATCTCCTGCAGGTCCTTCCAGACGACGGCCCGTCCCGCCCGGACGACCCGCGAGAGATCCGGCTCCATCAGCTCCCCGACGTCGAGCGAGCCCGCGCCGAAGGCCTCCGCGACCGCGCTCGCCGGGATCTTCGCAAGCTTCAGGTCGGCGAGCCCCAGCCCGTTCCGGCCCAGAAGCGCCTCGAGGGCGTACTCCGTGAAGTGGAGAGGCGGGACGGCGACGCGCGCGCCGCGGACCCGCTCCGGGCCGTCACCGCCCTTGCCGTCGAAGAAGCCCGGTCGCGCGACGAAGGCCGAGACCGGGCACGTCCCGCTCTCGAAGTGCCCCTTGTCGGCGACGAGGCGCAGGTTCGCGCCGCGGGCGATGGCGTTGAAGTCCGCGATCTTGAGGATTCCCGTCGCGACGTCGAGGTCCCCGCGGATCAGGAGCGCCGCCGCGTCGGCGCTGCTGACGAGCGGGACCATCTCGACCTCCAGCCCCTGGGCGCGGAAGTACCCCTCGGCGTGGGCGATCGCCAGCGGCGCGAACGAGAGGAAGCGCGTGGAGAGCAGCCGGACGTGCACCGGGGCCGGAGACGGGACGGGAGCCGGGGGAGGGCCGGCCGCTCCCGGGGCCTGCGCCAGCAGCAGCCCGGCCGCGAACGGGATCAGCGGGAACGGACGGGCGCGTCGTCTCATCGGGACTCCTCCCTGGCCGGGGCGGCTCGGTGCAGCGGCTGCTTCAGCCGGAGGCCGACGAAGAGCGCCCGGGGCGGTCCGAGCCGGCGGCCGACGTTCGCGTCCGACACGTACTGGCGATCGAGGAGGTTCTCGCACGACGCGAACACCTCCAGCGCCTTCGAGACCGGGTACGAGGCGAACAGGTCGAGAACGAGGTGCGGGTCCATCGCGGACTGGTTCGAATCGTCCGCGTACCGCCGGCTCAGGGCCCGGCCCCGGAACGAGACGGACGGCCCCGGCACGGGCGCCCAGGTCAGCTCCACCGAGCCGGCGTGGCGGGAGACGTCCGGGATCTGGTTTCCGACGAGCCCCGGGTTCGCCGGGTTGTCCGTGACCACGGAGTCCGTGAACGCATAGCCCGCGTCGAGCGAGAGGGCTCGCGCCAGCGCGAAGGTCCCCATGACCTCGACGCCCCGGCTCCGGGCGGCGCCGAGGTTGCGGGGCTGGACGACCAGCGTGGGCGTCGTGGCCAGAGTCTCCCGCGCGATGAGGCCGTCGATCTGGTTCAGGAAGACGTTCAGCTGGCCCCGGAACAGCCCCGCGGAGAAGTCCACGCCGAGGTCTCCGCCCACGAGCGTCTCGGGGCCGAGCGCCGCGTTCGAGAGGACCACCGTCGTCTTGGTGACGGCGGTGCGGTAGAGCTCCTTGAGCGTGGGCGCGCGAAAGCCGCGGTAGACGGCCCCGCGAAGGGCGACGTCGTCGCCCAGCTGCCAGCGGAGGGAGAGCCGCGGGTCGAGCCGCGTCGTCCCCTGGTCCTCGTACGTCCGGACGCCCGTCGCGCTCGACTCCTCCCGGCCGCCGGCGTTCTGCCACGAGTCCAGGCGCGCGCTCGCGAGGACCTCCAGGCGCGGCGCGGGAAGGAGGCTCGCCTCCGCGAAGAGCCCGCCGAACGTCTGGTGCCCTTCGTTGGTCCGGGTTCCCGTCTGCGTCCCGAACCTGTCGAACGTGACGAGGCGGTCGTGCGAGAAGGCCCGGTGCACGTCGAGACCGGCGGTGAGGAACGTCAGGATCCCGTCCAGGCCCCGCGACCACTGCAGGGAGCCGCCCACGTCCTCGCCGGGGTTCCGGCCCCGGTTCGCGAGGTACTCCTGGTTCCGCCCCGCGCCGGGAACGAGCTGCGTGCTGTCCACGTCGTACGAGGCGTCCTGGTAGAAGGCGGTGGCCGAGACCTCGGAGCCCCCGAGGAGGAACCGCCCTCCCGCGGACACGTCGTACATCCGGCGGTGCGTGGTCGCGAGCGCGGTCCCCTGCGAGAGGTCGTGGTCGAGGACGTTCCCCTTCACGAAGAACCTCGACCCGGAGGAGCCCCGGCTCTCGGCCTTGACCTGGAGGTTGAGGCTCCGGGAGCTGCTCGGGACGTCGATGGACCCGCGCTCCTCGGGGAGGGCCCGCACGTAGCCGTCCGTGTCCTCCGCGTCGAGGAAGACGCCGGCGTTCCAGCTTCCCCCGAGGCTCTCCGTCACGGACGCGCTCAGGCGGCGCGTGTCGAACGTGCCGTACGACGCGTCCGCCTCGACCCGGCTCCCGTCGAGCGGGCGGGTGAAGATGCTCACCGTCCCGCCCATCGCGTAGTTGCCGAAGAGGCTCGACGTCGCGCCGCGGACGACCTCGACCCGTTCGACGGTCCCGAGCGGCGCCTTGTTCCACTGGACGTACCCGTTCACCGCGTCGTTCAGCGGCACTCCGTCGAGGAGGACGAGGGCCCGGTCGCCGCCGAGGCCCCTCATGGAGACGTGGTTCGTCGTCGGCTGGATCGTGTTGCTGCTTCCGAGCGGGAGGTTCAGGCCGACGACGTTCCGGAGGGCGTCGTCGAGCGTGCGGGACGGGGCGTCCTCGATCTGCCCGCGCGGGACGACCGTGACGCTCACGGGGACGTCCTCGACGGAGCGCTCGCTCCGGGTCGCGGTCACGACGACGCTGTCGGCCCGGACGAGCCCGGGGCCGGGCTCGGCGGAGGGCTTCTCGACCGGCCGGTCGGCCGGCGCCGCCGCCGGGTCGGCGGGCGGGGACTCCTGGGCAGGCGCCCGCCCCGCGGCGAGTGCGGCGAGAAGAGCGAGGGCCGGGAGCCGGCCCCGCCGGTACGAGGGCCTGCGGCGCCGGACCCTGGACACCGCCGACGCCCGCCTGGAGAACCCCCTCATCAGTCGAGGCGATGCTAGCACCGGCCGTGCGGCCTCATCGGGCGTGGGGCGCCCGCGGGCGCGAGCCGACGTCACGCCGCCGATGCGCCGCCGCGGGCTTCCGCACCTCCTCCATCGGGGTAGAGGAGCCGGATGCGGACGAAGTTGACGAGCAGGAACGCGAACCGGAGGGCGAGGGAGAGAGGCCAAAGCCCTCGCGGCCCGTGCCGGCGCCAGACCTCGCGCTGCGCCGAGAGGGAGATGTTGTGGTGACGGCTCCCGAGCCACGAGACGTACTCCGAGAAGCGCGGGGCCGGGGCCACGCGGGCGTCGTACGGCCCGACCTCGTGCGCGAGCCGCAGGCGAGGGTCGAGGAGGACCGGGATCCCCGCGCCGCTCGCCCGCAGCGTGAAGTCCGCGTCGCCCCACGCCATCGGGAAACGATCGGCGTCGGGCAGCCCGATCTTCCCGAAGACGCCCGCGGGCACGCAGGTCCCCATCCCGAAGAGCCAGTCGACGGAGAAGGGCTCCGCCGGGAGATCGTCGGCCCCCGTTCCGTGGTGGAGGACCCGGAACCCCCGGCCGAACCACTCCATGCGGACCCCGGCAGCCCAGACGAGGCCTTCGCGCTGGGCGTAGACCACGGCGGAGCCGATGACAGCGCCCGGGAACCGCGCCGACGTGGCTGAGAGCCGCTCGAAGTAGCCCGGGGCGACCGTGACGTCCTGGTTGAAGAGGAGGACGGAGCGGGCGCCCCTCGCGAGGGCGTGCTCGATTCCGAGGCGGATCGCCCCCGTCCAGTAGACGGACGTCTCCGTCCGCAGGACCTCGACACCCGGGAACTCCGCCCCGAGGACGTCGCCGTGTCCACGGCCCGCGTCGTCCACGAGGAGGATCGCCGTTGCGCCGGCGTCGACGAGCGACCGCAGCGCCCTCCGCGTCGACTCGGGCCGGCCGTACGCCGGGACGACGACGGTCGGGGGCGCGGCGGGCGGGTCGGGAGGGGCGCTCACCTCCCCTCGCCGGCCTCCAGGATCTCCCCGAACGTCGCGAGCTCCTCGCGGATCGCGGCGGCGTCTCCGACGGCGACGACCCGCGCCGAGCCGGTGCCGAAGACGCGCCGGGAGGCGCGCCGCACGTCGCGCTTCGTCACGCGCGCGAGGGCGTCCACCTCCCGGCCGATCTCGTCGGGCGGCAGGCCCAGGACCCAGAGGCGGGCGAGCTCGTCCGCCACGCCCGCGGCCGTCTGGAGGGCGATCGCGAGCGAGCCCGCGTCGCGCCGGAAGGCGCGCTCCATCTCCTCGTCGGAGGGCTCGGTCGTCGCCATCCGCTCCATCTCGTAGAGGATCTCGTTCAGCGCCGCGCCCGTCACCTCGTTCCGGACCGCGGCGAAGGAGCGGACGGTGCCGCAGCCGGCGAGCCAGCTCGCGCCCGCCCCGGGCGAGTAGGTGTAACCCTTCTCCTCGCGCAGGTTCTGGACGAGGCGCGAGGTGAACGCGCCGCCGTAGACCGTCATGGCGAGCTCGAGCGGGTAGGCGTCGGGGTCGGTCCGCGGGAAGCCGAGGTTCCCGACGAGGAGGTTCGTCTGGACCGAGCCGGGGCGGTCGAGCACCTCGATCCGCCGCGGCCCGTCCGGCGCGACGGGAGGGGCGACCGGCGCGGGGGCCTCGCCGGCGCCGCTCCAGCCGCCGAAGAGGCGCGCGGCCTCGGCGTGGACCTCCGCGGGGTCGACGTCGCCCGCGACGACGAGGAGCGCCCGCCCGGGCCGGAGGCGCCGCGCGGCCTCGGCCGCGAGGATCTCCGGCGTGACGGCGTCGATCGACGCCGCGGTCGGCGAGACGGTCGCGTAGGGGTGGCGGCCGTAGATCGCGCGCGCGAAGGCGCGGACGGCGAGGAAGAACGGCTCCGACTCGCTCGTCTCGAGCTCCTCGTGCGCGAGGTCCTTCACGCGCGCGACCCCGTCCGCGGGGAACGCGGGACGGCGCGCGACGTCGGCGACGAGGTCGAGGAGGAGCGGGAGCCGCGGCGCGAGGCCCGAGGCGGCGATCGTCAGCGAGTCGGGGCCGGCGCCCGCAGAGAGGTCTCCCCCCGCCTCCTGAGCGAGGTCGGCGAGCAGCGCGCCGCTCCGCGTCGCCGTCCCCTCGCGGAGCGAGGCCGCGAGGAGGCGCGCGAGTCCCGCGCCGCCCGGCGCGTCGTCCGAGAAGCCGCCGCGGACGACGAGGCGGACGCCGACGAGGGGGACGCCGGGCCACGGCACGACCTGGACCTCGAGGCCGTTCGGGAGCGTCGCCCCGTCGACCCGGGGCGCGGGGACGGGCTGGACCGGCCCGAGGGGCGGGAGGGCGGCCGGGGCGTTCACTTCGCCCCCTTCGGCGGGACCTTCGCGATCGCCGCCCGCGCGCCGGGCGCGAGCCACGCGGCGGCCCGGCGGAGGTCGCCGGACGTCACGGCCTCGACCTCGCCCGGCAGCGCGAGGAGCGCCGCCGGGTCCCCGGCGAACGCGGCCGCCTGCGCCAGCTCCACGGCGAGGCCGAGGCGCGGCTCGAGCCCGGCGTACCAGTCGGCGAGGACCTTCGTCTTCACGCGGGCGAGCTCTCCCGCCTCGACGCCGTCGGCGGCGATCCGCGCGACCTCCTCGTCGAACGCGGCGAGGACCGCCCCTTCCGCGAACTCCCGCCGGTAGCCGACGCGGGAGAGGAAGAGCGTCGAGCCGTCGTACCAGGCGCCCCCCTGGAACGGGTTGAAGCCGCCCGAGAGCTCCGTCGCGATCTCGCGCCCCTCGACGAGGCCGCGGTAGAGGCGCGAGGCGCGCCCGTTGTGGAGGAGCTCGCCGAGGACGAGAAGGGGGATCGCGTCGGCATGCGTCCGCTCCGGCATCCGCCAGCCCATCGCGACGGCGGGCGTCCGCGCGAGGGGCGCGTCCTTCACGAGGAGGACGGGAGCGGTCCGCGCGGGCTCGAGGAGGTCGGGGCGCGGCGCGGGCTCTCCCCGCGGGATCGCGCCGAAGTGCCTCTCCGCGAGCTCGAAGACCTCCGCGGCCGGGACGTCCCCCGCCACCGCGAGGATCGCGTTGTCCGGCCGGTAGTAGGCCCCGAAGAAGCTCTCGACGTCCGCGAGCGTCGCCGCGTCGAGGTCGTGGAAGTCGCCGTAGCCGTCGTGCGCGTTCTCCCACTTCTCGAAGAGCGCCTGCGGCAGCTCGCCGTACTCGAAGAGGCCGTACGGGTCGTTCTGGACGTTGACCCGGATCTCCTCCTTCACGACGTCGCGCTGGTTGTCGAGCGACTCCTGGCCGAACGCGAGGCCCGCCATCCGGTCCGCCTCGAGGAAGAGGATCCGCTCGAGCGCCGAGGAGGGGGCGTCGACGACGTAGATCGTCACGTCGGGGCGCGTCTGCCCGTTGTTGCTCCCGCCGGAGCCCTCACAGACGCGGTCGAAGACCCCCTTCGGGGCGTTCGGAGTCCCCTCGAACATCAGGTGCTCGAAGAGGTGCGCGAAGCCGGAGCGTCCCTTCGGCTCGAGGCGCGAGCCGATCCGGTAGAGGACGCAGAGCCCGAAGACCGGGGCCGAGCGGTTCTCGGAGACGACGACCGTGAGCCCGTTCGCCAGGGCCCGGGTCTCGACGGGGACGTGGAGCGTCATCCCTTGAGCAGCTGGCGCGCGATGACCATCCGCTGGATCTCGGAGGTCCCCTCGCCGATCGTGCAGAGCTTGACGTCGCGGTAGAACTTCTCGGCCTTGAAGTCCTTGGTGAAGCCGTAGCCGCCGTGGATCTGCACGGCGAGGTTCGCGACCCTCACGGAGACCTCGGCCGCGTAGAGCTTGCACATCGCCGATTCCTTCGTGACCTTCATCCCGCGGTCCTTCATCCACCCGGCGCGCCAGGTGAGGAGGCGGGCGGCGTCGATCTCGGTCGCCATGTCGGCGAGGTAGTTCTGGATCGACTGGAACTCGGAGATCGGCTTGCCGAACTGCTGCCGCTCGCGCGAGTAGGCGAGGGCGCAGTCGTACGCCCCCTGCGCCATGCCGAGGGCGAGCGCCGCGATGGAGATCCGGCCGCCGTCGAGGACCTGCATCGCCTGCGTGAAGCCCGAGCCGAGCGGCCCGATGAGGCTCTCCCTCGGGATGCGGCACTCCTCCATGACGAGGGTCGCGGTGTCGGAGGCGCGCAGCCCGAGCTTGTTCTCCTTCTTCCCCGCGCGGATCCCCTGCTGGTGGAGGTCGACGACGAACGCGGAGATGCCGTGCGTCCCGGCGGCGCGGTCGGTGACGGCCATGAGCACCGCCACGTCGCCGACCGAGCCGTGGGTGATGAAGTTCTTCGAGCCGTTCAGGACCCACTCGTTCCCGTCGAGGACGGCGGTCGTCCGGGTCCCCTTCGCGTCGCTCCCCGCCTCGGCCTCAGTGAGCCCCCAGGCGCCGATCGCCTTCCCCTGGGCGAGCGGGACGACCCAGCGGCGCTTCTGCTCCTCCGTACCGAACATGTAGAGGTGGTTCGTACAGAGGCTGTTGTGGGCGGCGATCGAGATGCCGACCGAGCCGTCGACGCGCGAGAGCTCCTCGATGACGCCGATGTAGTCGATGTAGGAGAGGCCGGCCCCGCCGTACTCCTCCGGGACGATGACGCCGAGCATCCCGAGCTCGCCGAGGCGGGCGATCGCCTCGCGCGGGAAGGCCTGGGACTCGTCCCACTCCATGACGTGCGGCGCGAGCTCGCTCTCGGCGAACTCGCGGACCATCTTCCGGACGGCGAGCTGGTCGTCCGAGAGCTGGAAGCCGAAGGGAACGGAAGAGGCGGCACCGACGGCCGCCGGGCTGTCGAGGAGAGTCGTCATCGCGGGACTCCTGGGGCGCTACGCCCGTGTGCCGCGATTCTATCCGCCGGGCCCGGAGGAGCGCGTCAGCGCGGGGGAGCGGGGGCGCGGGACGACCCTACGGGAGACGCCGGCGACGCCGGCGCGTCGCCCGCCGGCCACGCCCCGAGCGTCGTCCCCGGGTAGTACGCCGCGAGGATCTCCGCGTGCGTTCTCCCCGCGAGCGCCATGCCGAACGTCCCGGTCTGGCAGAGCCCGACGCCGTGGCCCCAGCCGCGGCCGAAGAACGTGTGGACCGGCCCCTTCTCGTCCTGCCCGCTCACGAGCGTGAAGAGCGTCTCGGGGAGCGAGAGGGCGAAGCGGACCTCGAGGCCCGAGAGCTCGAACGCCTCGCGGTCCGTCGTCACCCTCACCTTCGAGGCGCGGCCGGAGGCCCCGCGGGCCAGGACGTCGAGCTTCCTCACGACCGTCCCCTTCCGCGACGCGTCGCGCTCGACGAGCTTCTGCATCAGCTCGGCGCCGGTGAAACGCCTCACCCAGTGGATCCAGACCGACTCGCGCTCGTAGAGGCCGTCCGCGGGCGGCAGGGTCGCGGCGACGGCGAGGACGGCGCCGTCCTTCACGACGAGGCGGACGCGGTCGCCCGGCGCGGGGTCGAGCGCGTCGCGCCGCGTCCACGCCTCCCCGCCGCCGCGGAAGAGGAGGACGTCGGGCGGCAGCGTCCATTCCTCCCGCCCCTTCGCGGTCTTCACGACGATCTTCCCCGCGGGAGCCCCGACGATGCGTCCCTCGACCTCCTCGAGGCCGCCGACCCTGAGGAGGAGCGAGGCCCAGAGGCCGGCCGCCTCCGCGGCGGTGAAGGGACGCGCGGACGGGAGCGGGGTCGCCCCGGAGAGCTGGAAGCGGACGAGGGCCGTGAAGACGCGCTTCGCCTCCCCGCTCCAGGCGGCCGGCGCGACGGAGCGCTCGGCCTCCTCGGTCAGGAGCGCCTCCTCGCCGAGGAGCCCCGCGAGGTTCTCGAAGACCGCGTCCGGAGCGAGCGACTTCGGCGGCGCGCCGGGGGGGAGGCCGAGCCGCGCCGTGAGGAGGGCGCGCGCGGCCTTCAGGTCGGACCACGCCGTGCCGCGCCGCCCCGCCGCGTGGAAGAGGGCGAGGCCCCGCACCGCGAGCGCGCCGACCGCGGGAGAGTCCGGCGCGGCCTCCGTCGTCGCGAGCGCGAACCGCTCCTCGCCGCGACACGGCACCGAGCGGAGGTACGGGAACGCGGCCGGCGCGTAGGAGGGGAAGACGTGGACGGCGTCCTCGGTCCGCCCGCCGCACGTCGACGTGAAGAGGGTGTCCGCCGGCGCGCCCGCCCAGAGCAGCACCTCTCCCGCGGTCTCCTTCACCGCCTGCGTCGAGAGCGGCTGCTCCGCGCCCGCCCCGCCGTAGACCTGGCAGCGGGCCGTCGCGCAGAGGTCGTAACCCTCGGCCGAGAAGTCCCCCTTCCGCTTCACGGCGTAGGTCCGCGCCGCCACGGCCTGCGCCTTCAGGGCCTCGACCTCGTCGTAGACGCGCGGCCCCATCTCGAGCGGCACGACGCCGAGGAGGTACTCCTCGAGCGCCGCGCGGTTCACGACGTGGAGCGTCCCGCGCGGCGTCGCGACGACGCGGACGTACCCGCGGTAGCGGGAGTCGCCGACCGGGACGGGCGAGCCGTCCGCAGTCGCGACCTCGAGCGGGGACGGGACCTCGCGCGTGCCGTCCGGCCCGTCGACGAGGAGCGTCCGCGCGGGGCTCCCCGGCAGCGCGATCCCGACGAGGAACGCGTCGGGGACCGCGTCGCGCCGCACCCGTGCCAGGAGCGGCTCGAGGGCTGCGCGCACGCCCGGCTCGCCGAGGCGCACGCCCCAGCGCCCTCCCGCCTCGGCCACCGACGACGGGAGGCCGAGGAGCGCGCCGAGGCGGGCCGCCTCGGCCGCGGCGGCCTCGCGTCCCGCGAAGGAGCCCGCCTGGACCTGGAACGACGCGGCGGCCGCGGGGCCGGGAACGGAGGCGGGGCGGACGGTCACGGCCCCGAGGACGCGGCGGACGGCGCCGCCCGAGCGGAGGAGCCAGTCGCCCAGCGGGAGCGTCCAGCTCGCGCGGTCGACGGCGACGCCGACGTCGAGGCGCGGCTCGGGGACCTCGCGGAACGCCGGCGCCTCCGCTGGGGGCGTCGGGGCCGGCGTCGGGACGAGAAGCGGCCCGGGCGTCGGCGCGGGGGCCGGCGTCGGCGTCGCGACGGGAGGGGGCCCCGTCACGGGCTTCGGCTTCGTCGCGCACGCCGCGAGCAGCGCCGCCGCGACGAGCGCGGCCGGGAGCGGGCCTCGCTTCGTCATCGCGTCAGCCGAAGGCCTTCGCACGATGCGACTTGCGGAAGTCCTCGGCGCTGACGGAGACGAGCTGGGTCATCTCCCAGAGCCGGCTCCTCACCGGGGCTCCGATTCGCGTCTCGAGGGTCTCTCCGCCGCGCGCGTCGGGCTCGTCGCTGAAGTTCGTCGTCAGGATCGTGATCCGCCCGCGGTTGTAGCGCGTGTTCAGGAGCCCGTAGAGGATCTCGCGGACCCAGTCGGACGGGCGCCGCGCGCCGAGCTCGTCGAGGACGAGGAGGTTCGCGTCGCGGTAGGGGGCGACGATGTCGTCCTGGTTCTCCTCGTTCGAGCGGGAGAAGCTCGCCTGGATCCGGTCGAGGAGGTCGGAGAAGTCGCAGAAGAGGACGGAGGCCCCCTTCGTGTCGACGAGCTCGTTCAGGATCGCGACGGCGAGGTGCGTCTTGCCGACGCCGACCGGTCCCGTGATGAGGAGCCCCGCGTCGACGGCGGGCCAGTGGTCGACGAAGCGCTTCGCCACCGCCTTCGCCTTCTTCAGGGACTCGTTCTGGAGGTCCTTGAAGTTCTGGAGCCGGCAGTTCCGGTAGCGCTCGGGGATCCGGGCGGCGGCCCTGCGGGCCCGGACGATGTCCTCGGCCCGGCACTCGCAGGGGATGGTGGATCCGTCCGGACGCTCGAGCCGCCCGAAGCCGCGGCAGAGAGGGCAGACCCGGGGTTCGGTGACGACGGGCTCGTCCACGTCGGCGATTGTAGGGGAGGGACGCGCCGCGTCAGCGGAAGACGGACATGAGGCGCCGCGCCTTGCCGCCGCGCCGGAGCCGCTGGAGCGCCTGGGCCTCGATCTGGCGCACCCTCTCGCGCGAGAGGTTCAGCTCGGCCCCGATCTCCTGGAGCGTCATCGGCTCGCGCTCGCCGTCGCTCCCGTCCTCCGGGATGCCGAACCGGCGGCAGAGGACCGCGCGCTCCTTCGGCTTGAGCTCGGCGAGGATGTCGCGCGCCTGCTCCGTCGTCGAGCGGCGGAGCATGTCGTCGTCGGCCGCCGAGACCATCGTCTGCTCGAGGACGTCCTCGAGGGTCCGGTCCTGCTCCTCGCTCCCGACGCCCTGCGAGAGCGACTCGGCGTTCCGCGAGACGGAGAGGAGGACCTCGACGGTCGCCGGGTCGAGCCCGGTCCTCTCCGCGATCTCCTCGTGGGTCGGATCGCGCCCCAGCTCCTTCTGGAGCTCGTCGCGGGCGCGGGCCGCCTTCAGCTGGTGGCCGGCCTGCTTGTGCGGGATCCGGATCGTGCCCGCCTGCTCGGCGAGGGCGTGGGAGATCGCCTGCCTCACCCACCAGACGGCGTAGGTGATGAACTTCACGCCGCGGTCGGCGTCGAAGCGCTTGGCGGCCTGGATGAGCCCGATGTTCCCCTCGTTGATCAGGTCGATGAACGGGACGTCGGGCGAATGGAACCCCTTGGCGTGGTAGACGACGAAGCGGAGGTTCGCCCGGACGAGCTCGTCGATCGCCTCCTTCCGCTTCGCCTCGGGGGTGAAGCGGTCCTGGATGATCCGCGCGAGCTCCTTCTCCCTCTCCGCCGGGAGAGGTGGGTACTTCGAGATCTCCTCCAGGTACCTCCGGAGAAGACCCGAGTCGTCGTCGGCCCGCCTGCGGTTCACGAGGCCGCGATCGTATCCCGGCCGGCGCACCCCGGGGAGCGGTCGTCGCCCCGGATCAGCCCGGCCTCTTGGCGAGGGGCGCGCTCGGGCGGAGGGCGAGGGCGTTCTGCGGCTGCGCGGGCCGGCCGGACGACCGCGAGGCGTGGTCGGCGGCCATGGCGCGGAAGGCGTCCATGACGCGCTCCACCTCGCCCTCCATGCGGGAGAGGCGGGCGCGGAGGTCGAGGATGACCTCCACGCCCGCGAGGTTCACCCCGAGGTCGCGGGTCAGCGTCAGGATGATCTCGAGCCGCTCGACGGTCTCGCGGTCGTAGAGGCGCGTGTTCCCCGACGAGCGGGGGGGGCGGATGAGCCCCTCCCGCTCGTAGAGGCGGAGCGTCTGGGGGTGGACCCCGAAGCGCTCGGCGACGACGCCGATCAGGACGTACTCGTCGCGCCGGCCCTTCCCGCGCCCGGAACCGTCACGCGCGCCCGTCACGGCGTCACTTCTTCTCGTCGACGACCTCGGCGTCGATCACGTCGTCGGCGGGCTTCCCTGCGCCCGGGGACGCCGCGCCGGCCGGGCCGCCCGCGTCGGGGGCCGGAGCGCTCTTGTAGAGCGCCTCGGCGACCTTGTAGCTCGCCTTCTGGACCTCCTGGGCCGCCTTGTGGAGCGCGTCCGCGTCGTCGGCCTTCGTCTCGAGGACCTTCTTCGCGTCGGCGACGGCCGCCTCGATGGCGGTCCTGTCGGCCGCGGGGACCTTGTCGGCGTTCTCCTGGAGGAGCTTCTCCGTCGCGTAGACGATCGAGTCGAGTTGGTTCTTCGCCTCGACGGCCTCGCGCCGCTTCTTGTCCTCGGCGGAGTGCGACTGGGCCTCCTTCACCGCCCTCTCGACCTCGTCCTTGGCGAGGCCCGAGGAGGACGTGATCGTGATCTTCTGCTCCCTGCCCGTGCCGCGGTCCTTCGCCGTGACGTGGAGGATCCCGTTCGCGTCGATGTCGAACGTCACCTCGACCTGCGGCATGCCGCGCGGGGCGGGCGGGATCCCGACGAGGGAGAAGACGCCGAGGAGCTTGTTGTCCCCCGCCATCTCGCGCTCGCCCTGGAGGACCTTGATCTCGACCGACGTCTGCCCGTCGGCCGCCGTCGAGAAGACCTCGCTCTTCTTGACCGGGATCGTCGTGTTCCGCTCGATGAGGCGGGTCATGACCCCGCCGAGCGTCTCGACGCCGAGCGAGAGCGGCGTGACGTCGAGGAGGAGGAGGTCCTTCACGTCGCCCGCGAGGACGCCCCCCTGGAGCGCCGCTCCGACCGCGACGACCTCGTCGGGGTTGACTCCCTTGTGGGGCTCCTTGCCGAAGAAGTCCTTGACGACCTGCTGGATCTTCGGCATCCGGGTCTGGCCGCCGACGAGGACGACCTCGTCGATCTGCTTCGCCTCGAGGCCGGCGTCCTTGAGCGCCTGGCGGCACGGCCCGATCGAGCGCTGGAGGAGGTCGTCGACCATCTGCTCGAGCTTCGACCGGGTCAGCTTCAGGCTCAGGTGCTTCGGGCCGGAGGCGTCGGCCGTGATGAACGGCAGGTTCACCTCCGACTCGATCGTCGTCGAGAGCTCGATCTTCGCCTTCTCGGCGGCCTCCTTCAGGCGCTGCATCGCCATCGGGTCCTTCGAGAGGTCGATCCCCTGGTCCTTCCGGAACTCGGCGAGGAGCCAGTCGACGATCCGCTGGTCGATGTTGTCGCCGCCGAGGTGGGTGTCGCCGTTCGTCGACTTGACCTCGACGACCCCCTCGCCGACCTCGAGGATCGAGATGTCGAAGGTGCCGCCGCCGAAGTCGTAGACGGCGATCGTCTCGTTCTTCTTCTTGTCGAGGCCGTAGGCGAGCGCCGCGGCCGTCGGCTCGTTCACGAGCCGCTCGACCTTCAGGCCGGCGATCTGCCCTGCGTCCTTCGTCGCCTGCCGCTGGGCGTCGTTGAAGTAGGCCGGGACCGTGATGACGGCCCGCTCGACCTTCTCGCCGAGGTGCGCCTCGGCCGCCTCCTTCAGCTTCGTCAGGATCTGGGCCGAGATCTCGGGGGGCGACATCTCCTTCCCCCCCTGGATGACCCGCGCGTCCCCGTTGGCCGACCGGACGACCTTGTAGGGGACCATCTTCATCTCTTCGTTGACCTCGTCGAAGCGGCGCCCCATGAACCGCTTGATCGAGTAGACGGTGTTCTCCGGGTTCGTGACGGCCTGGCGCTTGGCGACCTGTCCGACGAGCCGCTCGCCCGACTTGGTGACGGCGACGACGGACGGGGTCGTCCGGCCCCCCTCGGAGTTCGCGATGACCTCCGCGGAGCCCCCTTCGAGGACGGCCACGACGCTGTTCGTCGTCCCGAGGTCGATGCCGATGATCTTGCTCATCCTGATTCCCTCCGGGCCCTGACCGGACCCAGGGAAGAATCTAGGATATTAGCGTGATATTGTCAAGTCCAAGAAAGCAAGAAATCTTCAGTCGGCATGAAGACTTCACGCAAACTACTTGATTATAATGACTTCCTTCTTGCCGCTCGGGGCGTATTCACCCGATCCGGACGACCCGATCGCCGCGTGGGCGAAAAAGAGATCGGTGTCCGTCTTCCCCTCGGCGTCGTAGCCGACGAGGTAGTACTTCCCCGTGTCGGCCTGGAGGATGTATCGGTAGGTCCGGCGCCACGGGTCGAGGAGGTCGCCCGGGAGGAGGAGCCCGGCGGTCTCGATCGCCTTCAGGTTCTCCGGGAAGCGCCCCTGCGTCAGGTAGAAGGCGTCGATCGCCTCGGACAGGCGCCGGAGGCGGGAGAGGGAGACCGCCTTCTGGAACCCCTCCACGGCCGCGACGCGCCGTCGGGGGACCGTGAAGACGTTCGCCGGGTTCCCCCCCTGCAGGAGGAAGGAGCCGGCGACGAAGACGAGGAGGAGCGCTCCCGCCGCGATGGGGAGAGGCGACCGGGCCGGCCTCGCGACCGGGATCTCGACCGAGATCGCGCCGGTCTCGTCGACGACCCCCGTCCGGCGGGACTCCTCGATGAGCCCGCGGCTCAGGAGGTCGAAGAACGCCTTCGAGCCCTCGAACTCGGAGAGGAAGGTCCGGTCGACGATGTCGCCCACCGTCCGCCTCCCGTCGACGAGCTCGTAGACGTACCACTCGGCCCGCGAGATCCGGATCGGCCCGTCGTGCCGCTCGCGGAGCTTCGGGTTCGTCTGGTCGCCGATCTCCTCGACGTCGTCGGCCCCCTCGGCCGCCTCCACCCGCTGCCCGACCGGCATGCGCTGGTAGACGAGCTCCGGCGAGCGGACGACCTTCTGGATGATCGGCCACTCGTCGAGCATCCGCGCCCCCTCCATGAGGAGGCTCTCGACCTGGATCGGCCGGACGTACTCGTGGTCGTAGTCGATCCGGTCCTGCGGGTCGAAGACGTATTCGCCGTCCGTCCACCGGAAGAGGCCGTAGGCGATCTTCCGGATCTGGGCGTCCAGCCCCGTCCGGAGCTGCTCGGCCGTGCAGAAGCCGTTCTTCAGGAGGATGAAGCCGAGCCGCTGGAGCGTCTGCCCCTGGATCTCGAGGGCCTTCGCGAGCGAGTCGGCCGGGAGGCTCCGCGTCCTCACGAGGAGCGTCCCGAGCCGCGTGTCGAGCCTCTTGGCCTGGGACTCCGCCGAGACGAGCGAGCCGTTGTCGAACCCGAGGATGACGGTGTCGTCGGGGCCCCGGAGCGTCAGGAGGCCGGTCTTCTTCTGCAGGGAGATGAGCTGCAGGATGTCGGGGAGGGCGAAGTCGTGGAGGGTCCCTTCGAGAGCCACGCCGTCACCCCTTCCGCGCCGCGAGCTGCCCCGCGACCCAGGCCGCGAGCGCCACGAGGAGCCAGAGGACCGTGCCCGCCGCGAGCGGCCCGGCGCCCGGCCGCGGCGAGAGGGCGAGGTCCTGCCGGAGGAGGGCCGCGACGATCCCGAGGAAGAAGGGGAGGAGGAGGGCCGTCGCCCGGCCGACCTTCCCGTCGAGGAAGAGCTCGCCTCCCGGGAAGACGACGTTCAGGCCCCGGCGGAGCCGCCCCTCGGCCCCCTGCCGGCGCTTGACCTCCTCGACCTTCTGGAGCTTCGTCTCGATCGAGACCCCGTCCTTCTTCAGGTAGACGTGGATGCACTGCGAGCAGAGGCCGGGGCTCTCGCCGGGCGGCTTGCAGAGGCGGCAGTAGGTCCGGCCGCACTTCGCGCAGGCGGCCGCGTAGCCCCGCCCCTTGTTCCGGAAGCCGTCGAGGAGGAGGGCCGCCGCCGCGGCGAATGGGATGGCGACCGCGAAGGGGAAGGCCCAGGTCCTCGCGTCGCTCCCGACGTGGAAGTGGCCCAGGACGCGCCGGCTCCGCGAGTCGCGCTGCAGGAGCCGCACCTTGTCGCGCGCCTCCTCCGGCGTGAAGCCGAGGGAGACGACCTTCACGAGCGTCGGGCTCTCGAGGAAGCGCGTCACGAGCGCGTTGTCGAGCGCCCGCGCTTCCGTCAGCTTCTCCTGCGCCTCGACGGTCCGGAAGGTCTCGCCGTAGACGAGCGAGAGGTTGTAGCGCGCGCGCACGTCGCGAGGGTCGCGGCGGAGCGCCTCCTGGAAGTCCTCCTGGGCCGCCCCGAAGTCGCCGTCGACGAACCGGATGTCGCCGCGGTTCACGAGCGCCCGCACTTCGACCGGGGAGACCTGGGAGGCGACCGTGTACTCGGCCACCGCGCGGTCGTTCTGCCCGAGCTGCTGGTAGAGGCAGCCGAGGAGGAAGCGGATGTCGGCGTCGTCGGGGAAGAGCGTCTTGACGCCCTCGAGGTCGTCGAGGACCCGCTGGTCGTAGCGCTTCTCCTGGAGGGCCTCGGCCCCCCGGAGCACCGGCGAGGCCGAGACCGCGAGCTCCGCGGCGGCGCGGTCGAGGGCCGGCGCGACGAGGAGGAGGGGGAGGAGCCCGGCGAGCGCCGCCAGCTTCACGTTCCGGCCGGCGTAGCCGAAGGAGAGGACGAAGAGCCAGAGGAGGAGCCAGCCGACGTCCAGGGTCAGGAGGAGCGGGAGGACGAGGAGCGCGGCAGCCGCGACGGCATCGGCCGGCTGGGGGATCCTGCGCCCTGCCAGCTCCCGGAGGTCGTGGAAGAGGCGCCGGATCTCCCCCGCGACGAGGAGGACGACGAACGCCACGCCGACGGCGGCGAGCGTCAGGACGAGGAGGAGCGACGCGCCGACGAAGAGGACGCGCCGTCCCTCGAGGTCGGCGAGGACGGCCCGGACCGCGCCGGCGAGCTCGCGCGGCACGGCGAGCTTGTCCGTCGCGAGCGCCAGCGAGACGCGCGACCAGCGCGCCTCGGGGAGGACCGGGTCGAGCTTGACCGCCGAGTCGAGCGCCGTGCGGGCCTTCTCGGCGTTTCCCTGCGCCATCTCGCGCCGCGCCATGAGGGTCGCCGCCAGCGAGAGGTCGGTCAGGCGCTTCAGGCCGATCTTGTTCGCGTGGCGGACGATCTCGTCGACCTTCTGCGCGGCGAGGAGCGGGTCGCCCTCCTCGTGCGCCGCGAGCCAGCCGAACCACTGCCCGCGGATCTCGCGGCGGAACGTCGTCTCCGTCGCCTCGCCCGGCGCCTGGAGGACCTGCGCGGCCGACGGGACGGCCCCGAGGAGGGAGACGAGGAGAGCCGCCGCCGCCGCCCTCCGCCGAGGGCGCGTGCACGGGCCGAGCCCCGAAGTACGGCGCATCGGCTCTCGCAGGGTCAGCCTCTCGGTCGGGGAGGGGGCGGGATCCCGGGTCCTCCGCCCTTGGCCTGCGCGGCGAGGCGCGTGAAGACGAGCTGGAGCTCGCCGAGGAGACCCTCGAGGGCGTCGGTCTCCTCGAAGGAGAGCCGGCCCCGGGTCTTCTCGCGGAGCGCCACGAGCGAGTCGATGATCTCGCGGGAGGCGCCGAGGTCGACGGAGCGCCGGCCCGTGGCCGGGTCCGGGATCCCCTGCAGGTAGAGCGACGCCGTCTGCGCGAGCATGTCGAGCAGGCGGAGGAACGCCGGGCTCGTCGCGACTGCGTTCTCCGCCGGCTCCGGCGCGGCGGGGGCGGCCGGCTTCGGCGGCGCCTCCGGCACGGGCGGAGCGGTCGCGAGCTCTTCCTTCACGTCGTCCCGCAGGTCCCCCTCGGCGGTGAACATCCTGCGGTCGACGACCTTGATCGTCTTGGGAGCTTCTGCCATAAGGCCTCGTTCGGGCGCCTCATTCTAAGGGGAAGCGACGGTCCGCGCCCGAGCGAGGAGGTCGATTGGCGTCCGAAACGAGATCCCTGCGCCCGGAAGCCGCCGGGGAGGCGGCCGCCGCCCTCGTCCGGCTGATGGCCCGCCTCCGGGCCGAGTGCCCGTGGGACCGCAAGCAGACCTTCGCCGACCTCTCGGGCTACCTCCTCGAGGAGTGCTACGAGGCGCTCGACGCGCTCGCCCGCGAGGACCTCGACGAGCTCGAGGCGGAGCTCGGCGACCTCCTCTTCGAGGTCGTGTTCCTCGCCGAGCTCGGGCGGGAGCGGGGCGCCTTCGACCTCGCCTCCCTCTCCGGGCGGATCCACGCGAAGATGGTCGCCCGGCACCCGCACGTCTTCGGCGAGAGCGCCGTGAAGGACGCCGAGGCCGTGAAGGTCCAGTGGGAGCGGCTCAAGGAGAAGGAGCGGGCCGGCAAGGCGGCCGGCGAGGAGGTCCCCTCCCCGTTCGCGGGCGTCCCGCGGGCGCTCCCCGCCCTCCTCAAGGCGGTGAGGCTCACGTCCCGGGCCGCCGACCTCGGCTTCGACTGGCAGCGCGACGCCGACGTCCTCGAGAAGCTCGACGAGGAGGTCGCCGAGTTCAAGGCGGAGCTCCTCGCCGAGGGGACGACGAAGGAGAAGGTGGCGCACGAGATCGGCGACATCCTCTTCACGGTCGTCAACGTCGCCCGCCGCCACGGCGTCGACCCCGAGGCGGCGCTCCAGTCGACGAACGCGAAGTTCGTCCGCCGCTTCGAGGAGGTCGCGCGGAGAGTCCGGGCCTCGGGACGGGAGGTCGCCGCGACCCCGCTCGAGGAGCTCGACCGGACCTGGGACGAGGTCAAGAAGGAGGAGGCCCCGTGACGTTCACCCGCGCGATCGTGCGCCCCCCGGCCGCGACCTTCGCTGACGGCCTGACCACCGCCGGCCTCGGCCCGCCCGACCTCCCGCTCGCCCTGGCCCAGCACGCGACCTACGCGCGGGCGCTCGAGGTCTGCGGCCTCGAGGTGACGAGGCTCCCCGCCGACGACCGCTTCCCCGACTCGACCTTCGTCGAGGACACGGCTGTCCTCGCGCGCGGCCTCGCCGTCCTCTGCCGTCCCGGGGCACCGAGCCGCGCCGGCGAGGTCGACGCGATCCGGGAGGCGGTCGAGGCGGCATTCGCCGACGTCGCACGGATCGAGGCGCCGGGGACCGTCGACGGCGGCGACGTCTGCGAGGCGGGCGACCACGTCTTCGTCGGCGTCTCGGAGCGGACGAACGAGGCGGGCGCCCGGCAGCTCGCCGCCCACCTGGCGACCCGCGGCCTCTCCTCGACGCTCGTCGACGTCCGCGGCATCCCGGGCCTCCTCCACCTCAAGAGCGGCATCGCCTGGCTCGGCGGCCGCACGCTCGCGCTCTCCTCGCCCTTCGTCGGGCGACCCGAGTTCGCCGGGTGGGACCGCCTCCCCGTCCCCGCGGGAGAGGAGTACGCCGGGAACGCCGTCCTCGTGAACGGCCGCGTCCTCGTCGCCGCCGGCTACCCCCTCTTCGAGGCCGCCGTGAGAGCCCGCGGCCTTCCGACGGTCGTCCTCGACATGTCCGAGTTCCGGAAGCTCGACGGAGGCCTGAGCTGCCTCTCCCTCCGCTTCTAGGTTCGGGGTCAGGTCTTGATTTTCTACTATAGTCGCCGCGCCCCGGGCTGGGTCGGTCCGTCGGGGGCCTCCCCGGCGGGGCGGGGCGGCCCGGGAGCGCGCCGCCCGTCCTGAGGCGCGGCGCGCCGGCCCGGGCCTTCGCGGCCCCTACATCACGGACCAGGCGAGCGCGTTGAAGAGGAACGGGAACGCCGCGTTCGTCTGCGCACGGTGCTGCGCGCGGAAGCCGAGGAGGACGACCTTCCCCTTCCCCCGGGTCAGCGCCGCCGCCGCGGCGTTCCGCACGAGCTTCTCCTCGCCGCGGATCCAGCCCGAGACGAGGACGTCGCGCCCCTCGGCGGGGTAGGAGGCGAGGACCGTCCGCGTCATCTCGGGCCCGGGCATCGCGGTCTGGAACGCGAGCGGCCCGTCGAGGAAGACCGGGAGCGACGCGGGGAGGCCGAACGTGACGGGGTGCGTCGGCCCGACCTCGACCTTCACGAGCGTGCCGGGGCAGAGGAACTCCTCGCCCTTCGCCTTCGCGAGGACGTTCCGGACCGGGAGCTGGAGCTCGTCGATGGCGTACTCCGACGCCGAGGCGAGCGCGACGAGCGTCCCGCCCCCGTCGACGAACTCGCGGATCGCCTCCGCTCCCTCCCTGCCGAGGCCCCCCGCGTACTCGGGCCGCGGCTCGGCGAAGTAGCGCATGTCGCCCTCCTCCCGCTTCGGCTTCCCGGTCGCGAGGACCTCCTTCTCGACGTCCGGGAGGACGAGGACGTCGACCTTCGCCGCGAGCTTCCCGGCGCGCATCGCGGCGTTGTCGAGCGTCACGGGCGTGAAGCCGTAGCGCTCGAGGAGGAGGCGGGTCCACCCCTCGTCGATCGCGGCGACCCACGGCTTGTAGAGGCCGACCCGCGGGGCGCGAAGCCTCGCAGCCCCCGCGGGAGCCGAGGGGAGCGGCGCGAGCCGGAGGCCGAGCTCGCCCGCGACGTCGGCGGCGGCCCTCGCCGCGCCGGCGTCGAGGACGAGCGTGCCGGCTTCGAGCGCGCCGTCGGCCTTCGGGAGGATCGATACCTCGCCCCCCTTCCGCGCCGCGGCCACGACCTTCCACCGCTCCGGGCTCGCCGGGGAGAGCGCGTACGCCGCCGCGCGGGCGAGCGGCGCGGCGGCCGCCGGCGCCCAACCCTTCAGTCCCTCGGGGAGCGTCGCCTTCTCGACGGCGACCCCCATCGAGAGCGGGAGGCTCCAGCTTGTCACGTCGTACGGGGCGACGATGTCCTTTCCCGGGACGAGCTTCACCTCGGGGAAGCGCTGCGGCTCGAGCATCTCGCGGACGAAGCGGCCGTAGGGCTGCGCGAGCGGGACCCACGCGTCCCCCGAGGCGTCTCCCCTCACCTCGACGCCGTGCTCCACGAGGAGCGCGGCGAGCGCGCGGGCCGTGGCCGGGTCGCGCTGCTCCGCCGGGATCCGGTAGGCCTCTCCCGGAGCCGCCGCGGCGACGGAGGCGCGGGCGCGCGCGAGCATGTTCGAGAGGACGTCGGCCCGGTGGGTCGCGCAGTACTCGAGGATCGCGTCGGAGGCGATCCGCTCGTAGTCCATGATGTCGCGCAGCCGCCACGTCCCGCCGCGCCAGGGGTTCGGGAAGTTCGCCTGTGTGCCGTAGCTGACGAGCCCCTTCCCGCCCCCGCGGAGCTCCGTGGGAGGAACGTCGACCGGCGTCGCGAGGCGCGCAGAGGCGACCTCCGTCAGGATGCCCGTCACGTTCTTCCACCACGCCGTGTTCTTCGAGCCTCCCGGCCACGAGGCGTCGAACGTCCAGGCGGAGATGACCCCCGCCTTCCCCGCCTGCTCGAGCCGCATCCCCATGAGCGACCCGATCACGTTGACCTCCCGGACGACGAGGGGGTGGATGTCGGGGTCGAGCGGCTCGGCGTACGGCGGGACGAACATCCGCGGGCCGTTCACCCCCATCTGGTGCTCGTCGAGGAAGACCTGCGGGAACCAGTCGTGGTAGAGGAGCCGGTTCACCGCCTTCGTCTCGGGGAGAGTCAGCTGGGTGAAGTCGCGGTTGTTGTCGTGCCCCGCGTAGTGGTGGTAGAGCCACGGCATCCGGCTCCCCTCCCACCGCGTCCCGAGGTTCCTGCGGTACCAGTCGACCTCCATCCGGTTCCCGTCGGGGTTGATCGACGGGACGAGGAGGAGGACGACCTCGGAGAGGCGCCGCTTCGTCTCGGCGTCTCCCGCCGTGGCGAGAGCGTGCGCCCACTCCATCGCCATCTGCGTCGAGGCGATCTCGCTGGCGTGGATGGCGCACGTCACGAGGAGGACCGCCTTCCCCTCCGCGACGAGGGCGGACGCCTCCGCCCCGGAGAGGCCGCGCGGGTCGGCGAGGCGCCGCGCGATCTCCCGGATCCGGTCCTTCTTCGCGAGGTTCTCCGGGGACGAGATCGCCGCGACGATCATCTCCTCGCCGAGCGTCGTCTTCCCGATCGTCGTCACCTCGACCCGGTCCGACGCCGCGTCGAGCGCCCGGAAGTACGACACGATCTGGCGCCAGTCGGCGAGCTGCCGGTCGGCGCCGACCTCCATCTTCAGGAACTCCGAGGGGGTCGGGATGCCCGGCGCCGCGGTCGCGGCGAGGGCCGGCGCGAGGAGAGCGGCGAGGAGGAGCGCGGGGAGCAGCGTGCGGGCGCGCATGGCGCCCGGAAGTCTACGCGGGCGCGGCTCCGCTCCGCCCGCTATAGTAGAAAATCAAGACCTGACCCCTCACACCCTGAGCTTGCGGGAGACCTCGACGACGGCGGCGGTGTTCGAGAGCGGGAGGAGGGGGGCCATGAGGAAGGCCTTCACGCCGCTCGCGAGCTCCTCGAGACGGGCCGGGGAGACGCCGCACGCCCCGGCGTAGGAGGCGACGAGGGCCCTCTCGGCGTCGCTGTAGTCGCCGTCGACGAGGGCGACGAGGAGGAGCGACCTCAGGAGGAGCTCGCGGCCGGCCTCCCCCGGAAAGACGGCGGCGACCTCGGCCGGCGCCGGGTCGGGCGCGGTCGTGTCGACCGGGCCGAGCTCCTCGATGAGCGCGACCTCCCGCGGGTCGGCCGAGCCGTCGGCCCGGGCCACGGCGAGCATCGCCCGCCCCATCGCCTCCGCCTGCGCGGCGTTCACCTCGACGTCCGTGAAGAGCTCCATCGCGTCGTCTCCCGTCTCGTCCCGTGAAGGTGCCGCGATGATAGCGCCGGTCAGTCGACGAGCTCGGAGAGCCGCACCCGGAGGACGCCGCGCCCCTCGAGCGCCGGCAGGTGCGTCGCGAGGAAGTCGACGCTCGCGCCGCCCGGGTGCCCGATGACGACGACGTGCCCCTTCGACGCGGCGAGAGCGAGGGCGCGCGTCCAGGCGGCCGAGAGTGCCTCCGGGACTCCCCCCTCCGCCGCGGCCTCGGTCCGGGCGTCGTCGAGGAAGACGTCCCTCGGGATCGTCGCGAGGCCGAGGGCGCGCGCCTCGTCGGCGGCGACCGTCGCCGCCGAGGTCCGCGAGTCGAGGAAGAAGAGCCCCCTCTCCCGCACGACCGAGAGGACCGCCCGCATGACCCGCCGGTCGGCCGTCGCGACGGAGCCCTGGTGGTTGTTCAGTCCGATCGCTCCCGGGACGCGGTCGATCGCCGCAGCGACGCGGCGCGCGATCGTCGCGTCGTCGTCGCCTTCCGAGATCGTCCCCGGCTCGGACGGTCCCCGCGCCCCCGCCATCGGGAGGTGGACGAGGAGGTCCCACCCCTTCCTCTTCGCGAGCGCCACGGCCTCCCTGGCCTTCGGGGCGTCGGGGAGGACGGCGATGGCGAGCGGGCCCGAGAGCCTCTCGAGCCTCTCGAGGGAGCCGTCGGCGTTCCCGACGTCGTCGACGACGACGGCGAGCGCCCCTCCCCCGCCCCCCTTCGCCGGCTCGAAGTCGGCCGGGACGGACGCGGGCCGGGGGAGAGCCGTCGGCGTCGGCCCGGTCTTCGGCGTGGCTGCCGCGGCCGGAGTCGGCACGGCCGCCGGGGCGGGCGACGGGGGTGCCGCCGGCCGGGGGAGGAGGAAGAGGAGCGCACCCGCCGCGAGGGCGAAGAGGACCACGAGGCCGAGGAGGACGGCGAGCGTCCGGCCGCAGCCCCCGCGCTTTCGCGCCGCGGTCACGAGGCGTGGTGGGCGGGCGGGGCGGGGAGCTCGGAGACGACCTTGAGCGCGCGCTCGAGGAACGGGTCGCGCGGTTTCCCCGTGTCGCCCTCCTCGGGGAGGACGTGGAAGACGCGGTCGTCCGGGTCGAGGCCGCGCGGGGAGAGGCTGCGCCCCGCCGCGGTCCGCACCTTGCCGACGGTGATCCGGAGCGCGCCACCGCTCGCGAGGCGGACGACCTCCTGGGTGAGGCCCATGCCGAAGGTCGGCTCACCGACGACGCGCACGCGGAGCTTCTTCAGGTCGGGCGCCGGGACCGGCTTCGCCGGGACCTCCTCGTCCGCCTCGCCCTTCTTCTCGTCGCGCCGGAGCGCGGCGGCGACGTCGATCCCGAGCTCCTTCGCGGCGCTCTCCCGGAGGGAGGCGGCGAAGAGCTCCGCCGGGCCCCCGGTCCCGCTGTCGACGAGGAGGACGAGGCTGCCGTCGTGGACGCGCTGCCCCGGCTCCGCCTTCCAGCTCCTCGGGGCGATCTTCCTGCCGTGGAGGTCGCCCAGGGGTCCGGCGGGGCCGAGGAGCGCCGCGGCCTTCGCGGCCTCGTCCCACGAGCCGAACGCGTTGCCGCGCAGGTCGACGACGAGGGCCTTCCCCTTGTCGAGCGGGGCGAGGATCGCCCCGAGGGCGTCGGCCGTGCCGGGCCCGAAGGAGGGGACCCTCACGACGAGCTCGCCCGAGACCCTCTCCGCCGCGGGGAGGGCCGGTGTCCACGAGGCGCGGACGATGTCGAGGGTCTGGCGCCGCGGCTTGGCCTCCCGGACGACGAGGACGCTCGCGCGGCCGCCGGGCTTGCCGGAGACCATCGCCTCGACCTCCCAGAGGGCGAGGTTCCGGGCCGAGACGCCGTCGACCTTCTCGATGAGGTCGTCGGTCCGGATGCCGGCGGCGGCCGCCGGGCTCCCCGGGACCGCCGTGACGACGATCGGGTAGCCGGCCCGCCGGGCCAGGACGAGCCCCGACTCGACGTGGTCGGCCTTCTCGCGCGCCGACCGGGCGGCCTCGAACGCGGCCATCTTCTCCGGCGGGACGTACTCCGAGAACGGGTCCATCGCCTCGGTCATCCCCGCGAAGGCCCCGGCGAGGAGCGGCTTGACCTCCACCTTCTCGACGTAGTTCCCCCTCACGAGGGAGAAGACCTCGGTGAAGAGGCCGAGAGGCCGGTAGAGGGCGTCCTTCCCCCCCTTCTCCTTCTTCTCGTCCGCCCCGAGGCCGGGAAGGACGACGAAGAGCGTTCCGAGGAGGGCGAGGGAGCCGAGGAGCGAGGCGAGCCGGGACTTCGTCACGCCAGGATGATACGGGATCGCGCCCGGCCGGTTTCCCCGCCCGTGCCAGCCGCGGGAAGCCGGGGCCGGCGGGTCGACTACCGGAGCCAGCCGCGGGGGTCGACGGAGGTCCGGCTCTCGCGGATCTCGAAGTAGACCCCGGGAACCTCGTCCTCCGGAGGGTCGGCGACCCGCCCGACGACCTCCCCGAGCGCGACGCGCGTCCCGCGCGGCGCCGTGCCCGTCAGGAGGTGGCCGTAGAGGGTGAAGACGCCGTCGCCGTGGTCGAGGACGACGAGGTTGCCGTATCCCTTGAGCCACTGCGCGTAGACGACGTCGCCGGCGAAGACGGCCCTCACGGCCGTCCCCGTCGGCACGTCGATCGTCCAGCCGCTCGAGCGGAGGAAGGTCTTCGGGAAGCGCGGGTTCGCGATCCGGCCGAAGGGGACGACGACCTTCCCCGGGGCGGGCCAGTCGAGCGCCCCCTTGTACTTCCGGATCGAGGCGACCCCCGCCGGGAGGGCCCGGCCCCGCGTCTCGAGGAGCTCGAGGAGCGCCTCGAGACGGCTCGTCTTGTCCTCGAGGGCCACCACGCTCGACCGCTGCTCCTCGGCGGACCTCTCGAGCCGCGCGAGGAGCGCCGCCTTCTCGGCCCGCGCCCTCTGCAGGGCCCTCTCCGCCTCGCGGGTCTCGGCGGCGACCGAGGCGATCGAGGCCCGGAGCGTCGCGAGGTTCCTCTCGCGCACCCCGAGCTCGGCCAGGGAGCCCTCGTAGGCGTGGAGGAGCCGCGCGTCCCGCCCGGCGAGGTAGGTGAGGAGCTGGAGCCCGCGGAGGAACGCCTCGCCGGAGTCGGCGGAGGCGAGCGTCTGGAGGTAGCCGAGCCTTCCCATCCGGTAGAGGGCCGCGAGGCGGGCGGCGAGGTCCTCCCGGAGCGCGACGCTCTGCCGGAGCGCGTCGTCGCGGTCGGCCTGCGCCTTGCCGGCGGCCCGCTCCGCCTCCACGGCGCGGATCTCGAGGACCCGCCTCTCCGTCGTCCGGAGCTCCAGGTTCGCCTCGGCCGCCTCGAGCTGCTCCCGCGTGTCGGCCGCCTTCTGGCGCGTCGCCTCGTAGCGCACCTTCAGGCTGGCGAGCCTGCGCCGGAGAGCGGCCAGCTCGCGCCGCCGGTCGGCCTCCGCCATCTCGCGGGCCGGGGGAGGAGCCGCCGCCTCCTCCTGGGCCCCGGCGGGCGGAGCCGCGAGAAGGGCGAGGAGGAGCGCGGCGCGGAGTCTCAGAAGAGCGGCGCTCCGTCGAGCTTCTCGGGCGGCGCGACGCCGAGGGCCTTGTAGATCGTCGCGGGGACGTCGGCCATGTTCGGGCGGGGCTCCTTCCGGAGGGGCCGGCTCGAGAAGAGGATGCCGGGGACGACGTCCGGGTCGACGGAGCAGTGGTCCCCCGACCAGACCTGCCGGTTCTCCTCGTAGAGCTCGGGGGTGACGACGCCGAGGCTCGCCTGCCAGGAGACGCGGTAGCCCTCGCTGTTCGTCACGAAGAGGTCGGGGATGACGTTCGGGTCGAACGAGCCGTACGCCTCCTCGCGCGTGTAGACGTGCTCGACGGGCCGGCGTCCCGTCGCCTCGTCGACGAGGGCCGTCAGCTTCGCCCGGATCTCCTGCCGCACGGCCTCGTACTCGGCCCCCGGTTCGACGATCCCCTTCGCCTCGCGCCCCTTGACGTTGACGTAGATCTCGCCGAGCCCCATCGAGTAGGCCTTCGTCCGGGACCAGTCGACGTTCGGCCAGAACTCGCCCTGCCCGAAGAGCTGCTCGAGGTCGGCCTGCTTCTCGTCCCCTCCCTTGAGGGCGAGGAAGCCGTGCTGGACGAGCCAGGTGTTGTAGTTGATCGACCGCCTCCAGCTCGAGAAGCCGTGGTCGGAGCAGACGAGGAGGAGGTCGTCCGGGCCGAGCTGCTTCATCGCGTCGCCGACGATCGCGTCCATCGCGACGTAGTTCCGCTCGACGGACGGGGCGAACTTCGCCGCCTTCTCCGCGTCGTACGACGGGTGCTGCGGGTCGAGGAAGCGCCACATGACGTGCCCGACCCGGTCGGTGAACTCGTAGACCTGGACGTAGAGCCTCACGTCCTTCTCGGCGAGGAGCCCGTCCATCATCTTCCGGTACTGCTCGACGGTGAACGTGACGTCGTCGAGGAACGTCGGCTCGTCGATCGTCTCCTCGCTCATCGACCAGGTGTCGATCGACCAGCCCATCGTCTTGTAGAGGCCGAAGCGCTTCGCGAGGTCCTTCGCGAGGGAGCCGGGGGCGGTGATCTTGATCCCCGGGGGGAGCTTCGCCGGGTTGAAGTGGATCGGCGAGAGGTAGAGCTTGATCTCGGGGGAGATCGCCGCGAGGTGGAAGCGCCCGATGCCGGAGAGCTTCACGACGGGGTTGAACTCGAAGACGAAATTCACCCAGGGGGACCACTCCCCCGGCTTCAGCGTCACCGGGTCGCTCCCCTTCGGCTCGATCCTCAGGCTCCCGCCGTCGGCGAGGACGGTGAGCGTCATCGGGGTCTTGACGACCGGCGGCTCGGAGAAGAGCTTGTTGTACGGGCCGAAGACCTCGGTCTGGATCGTCCCGACGTTCGACTCGAGGCGGACGAGCTCGACCGAGAACTCGTTCTTGTTCCCCGGGGCGAAGAAGGGGTCGGAGGTGTAGTAGCTCGGGGTGCCGATCCGCCCCCGCACGTCGGGGACGCCGAGGCCCGAGAGGAGGCGCCCCTTCTCGTAGTCGGCGGCCGGGAACGTGACCGGGACGTGGAGGACGACCGACTTGATCCCCTTCGCGCCGGCGGCCTCCCAGAAGGGCGTCCCCTGGCGGTTGTTGTGGACCGTCGGGAGCGACTCGGGGAGAAAGGCGCCGAACCGGAACGAGAAGAAGCCGGCCGCGGCCGCGAGGGCGAGGGCGACGCCGGCGGCCGGGAGGCTCCTCTTCAGGAGGAGGCGGCCGACACCGAAGACGACGAGGAAGGCGAGGAGCGCCCCGGCCGCCGCGGCGCCGGCGCGGTTCCCCGACCCGAGGAGAAAGGCCTTCTTCCCCTCGGTCGCGACGGCGAACTCGGGGCGGTAGGTCTTCGGGTCGCGCTTGAGGAAGTCGAAGATCTGCGTCCGGCCCGGGGAGAGGCCGGTCGAGAAGGTCGACCAGGAGACGGGGGTCTGCGCCGGGATCGTCGGCCGGAGGGGCGAGAAGCTCCCCTTCCCGGCGAGCTTCTCGAGGTTCGGGAGCTTCCCCTCGGCCAGGAACTTCTCGACGAGCCGGTGGTCCGCGCCGTCGAACCCGAGGACGACGACGCGCCCCTTCACCTCCTGGGCGGGGGCGGGGGCGACGACGAGGGAGACGAGGGCCGCGAGGGCGGCCCCGGCGAGACGGCTGGACTTCTTCCGTTTGCGCGGCACGCGGCATTCTAACGGCGGCCCCCCTGCGTCTCCCCCGACACGCCGACGTCCTGAGGGTCCACGACGCCCGCGTCACCGGCGCCGAGGCCATCGACCCGGCCGCCGACTTCCCGTTCCTGCCGGGCCTCGCCCGGAGGTAACATCCCCGGCCGCGCCGTTCGTTTCGCGCGGAGGAGCCCCCTTGTCGACCGGACTGCTCGTCGCCCTCGCCGTCGCGGCCGTGGCCGTGATCGCCGCCGTCCTCCTCTTCCGTTCCCTGTCCGCGCTGAAGGCCTCGTCCGCCGCGGAATTCTCCCGGCTCTCCGAGGAGGCCGGCCTCCTGCAGGACGAAAAGTCGCGGCTCGCGCGCGAGCTCGCCTCCGTCGGCGCCGAGCGGGACGCGCTCCAGGCGAAGGTCTCCGATCTCGAGCCCAGGCTCGCCGCCGCCGAGGAGCAGCTCGCGGCGGTGACGGCCGAGAAGGAATCGCTCCTCGACAAGTCGAAGCGCGAGCAGACGACCCAGCGGTTCTTCTTCGGGCGCAAGGCGCGCGAGGCCTACGAGACGCTCCGGCAGCGCCTCGCGGCCGACGGTTTCCCGGACCGCCTCGAGGAGCTCGCCGGGGAGCACCCGAAGACGCTCACCGAGGAGGCCCGGAAGATCCTGAAGGACGTCGAGTCGTGGGCCGAGCAGGGAGGGGTCGAGGACGCCCCCCTCCTCCACACGCTCGCCCTCGTCGACTACTCCCGCGGCGACGCGGAACGGGCGAAGCTCCGCCTGCGCAAGGCGGCGAGGACCTCGACCGACCCGCTCCTCTTCGAGAACCTCGGCGACCTCGCGCGGCTCACCGGGAAGGTGAAGACCGCCCTCGAGAACTACAAGATCGCCGCCAAGACCGCCCCCGAGACGTCCCCGGTCCACCGCAAGCTCGGCCTCGCGCTCTTCGAGGCGAAGGACTTCGGGGCGGCCGTCAGGCCGCTCCTCGTCGCCCTCGAGCACGGCAGGGAGGACGGCAGCCTCCACCTGGTGACGGCCCGCGCCCTCCTGGAGTCGGGCGACTACCAGCGCGCCACAGAAGTTGTACAGGCCGCGTCGCGGAAGTTCCCCAGGGACCCGCTCCTCCCCGCCTGCGCCATCGTCGCATTCGGTCGGATGAAGAAGTTCCGCGACGCCCAGAAGACGTACGAGAAGGCCGTCGAGATCGACCCGGGGAGCGCCGACGTCCACGTCGCCCACGGTCTCGCCCTCCTCGACGAGGGGAAGGTCCCGGAGGCCGCCGAGGCCTTCCGCACGGCCCTCGGCTGCGACCCGTCCCGCGCCGAGGCCCACTGCGGCCTCGGCCTCGCCGCGAACCGCGAGCTCGCCTGGGAGACGGCCCTCGGCCACCTGAAGAAGGCCGTCGCACTGAAGCCCGACTACGCCGAGGCGTGGTACGCGATGAAGACGACGTACGAGGCGCTCAAGAAGTTCGAGTCGGCGGTCGAGGCGCTCAACAAGGCGCTCGCCCTGAACCCGCGCCTCTCGGCATAGACGGATCGGGGAGGCTCGCCACGAGCCTCCCCGGGGCACTTCCGCCCACCGGGGCGCCGTTCAGGGCCTCGCCCAGTCGACCTTTCCCGCGGGCGTCGAGACGTCTCCCCCGAGGTGAGAGACGTCGTCGAGGGAGACCGGGCTCGCCGGGCCGTCGCCGTCCCACTCGAAGACGGAGATCGAGCCGTTCCGCTGGCGGATCTCGTCCATCCGCGCGAGGTCCCTCCCGAGGAGCGTCGCCATGAGGATCCGGTTGAACCGGCCGTGGGCGACGACGAGCGGCGCCCTGCAGCCGGCCGCCTTCAGCCGGGAGAGGACGCGCGCGGCGCGGCCCCCCGCGACGAGCGGGCTCTCCCCGCGCGGGGGAGCCGCGTCGACGTCCCCCGAGCGCCACTTCGCCCGGAGCTCGGCGACGCTCCGGTCCATCTCGTCGTCGAGCGGGAGGCCGGTCCAGACGCCCCAGTCGAACTCGACGAGCTCGAGGTCGAGCCGCACCGCGAGGCCGTGCGGCGCCGCGCAGATCTCGGCCGTCTCGCGGGCGCGGGCCATCGGGCTCGCCACGACGTCGTCGACCTCGGCCTCGGCGAGCCGGACCGCGAGGGCCTCGGCCTGGCGGCGGCCGCGGCGGGTGAGGGGCGTGTCGAGGCGGCACCCCTGCAGCGTCCCGCCGAGGTTCCCTTCGCTCTCGCCGTGGCGGACGAGGAAGATCTTCATCCGGGCCATTCTACGAATCCGTATCATGCCGAGCGATGTCCAGGACGACCGAGGACCGGTTCCCCGCGCTGAGGGTGCACATCCCCGACCCCGAGGTGCGAGAGCTCTTCACCTGGCCCTTCCTCCGCGTCAGCGAGATCTTCGACGAGCTTGCCGACGCGGCTTCCGCGGAGGTCCTGCGACGGGCCGGGGCCTGGCCCGTCGCCCCCGGGACCAGCCCGTCCGCGCTCGTCGCCGCGCGCGGATGGGCGCCGCGGAGCCTCCCGCTCGTCGCGTTCGTCCACCGCAAGCTCGCGGCCTCCGGGTTCCTGGCCGAATCGGCGGGCACCTACGCCCCGACCGGCTCCGAGCCGGGGGACCTCGCCACCCTCGAGGCCGAGCTCGCCGCGGTCGAGCCCGACGCCGCGGTGGCGGGAGAGGCGGTCCGGATCCTCGTCGACGAGGCCGGCCTCTTCCTCTCGGGCGAGAGGACGGGCGAGGAGATCCTCTTCCGCGTCGACCGCCTCCCGCTCTGGTTCCGCTACTTCTCGAACCGGAACCTCCTCTACTCGGTCAACAACGACCTCGGCGCCCTCGCCCTCTCGCGCCTCCTCCCGGAGTCGGGCGCGCGGGTCCTCGAGATCGGCGGCGGCGCGGGGAGCGCGGCGGAGGTGGCCCTCGCGCGGCTCGGGCCGCGCGTCTCCCGCTACCTCTTCACCGAGGTCGTCCCGACCTTCTTCCGCCGCGGCGAGCGGGCGGCCCGCGCCGCGGCCGCGCCGGGCGTGACGGTCGACGCGGCGAAGCTCGACATGACGAAGCCGTGGGAGGCCCAGGGGGCCGCGCCCGGCTCGTTCGACGCCGTCTACTCGGTGAACTGCTTCCACGTCGCCCCCGACCTCGCCGCCGTCCTCGCCGAGGCGCGCGCGGCGCTCGCGCCCGGGGGCTGGCTCGTCGTCTCCGAGTGCGTCCGCCCGCTCGCGAACGACCAGCCGATCTACGTCGAGCTCGTCTTCGACCTCCTCGAGAGCTTCACGAACGTGACGCTCGACCCGGTGACGCGCCCGACGCACGGCTTCCTGACGCCCGCCGCCTGGAGGGCGTCGCTGGCGCGCGCCGGGTTCCGCGACGTGACGTTCCTCCCCGACGCCGAGGAGATCGCGAGGAGCTACCCGAGCTTCTTCGTCTCCGCCGTCGCCGCGAGGAAGGCCTGACGCCGTGAGGCTCCCGCGCCCGCTCGACGCCGTGGAGGTCCGCGTCCTCGGGTCGCTCCTCGAGAAGGAGCTCCTGACGCCCGACGTCTACCCGATGACGCTCCAGGGGCTCGTCGCCGCCTGCAACCAGAAGACCTCCCGCGAGCCGGTGACGGAGCTCTCCGCGGTGGAGGTCGTCGCCGCGCTCGACCGACTCCGAGAGCTCGTCCTCGCCTGGAAGGTGACCGGCGGGCGCGCCGACAAGTGGGAGCACAACCTCGACGCGAAGTGGGACCTCGCGAAGGAGGAGAAGGCGCTCGTCGCGCTCCTCCTCCTCCGCGGCGCGCAGACCGCCGCCGAGCTCCGCGCGCGGGCCGAGCGGATGCACGACCTCGCCTCCGTCGAGGCGGCCGAGGAGCTCCTCCGGAAGATGGCCGCGCACGCCGAGCCGCTCGTCGTCGAGCTGCCGCGCCGGCCCGGGCAGAAGGAGACGCGCTGGGCGCACCTCGCGTCGGGCGCCCCGGAGGCCGAGCCGTCCGCGCCGCGCCCCTCCGCGCCGACCGGCCCGTCGCCGATCGAGAAGAGGCTCCTCGCGCTCGAGGAGCGCCTCGCGTCCGTCGAGGCCGAGCTCGCGGCGCTGAAGAGCTCGCTCGGGAGCTGACCTACCTCCAGTCGTCGAGGACGAGGACGTCCTCGCGCTCGTAGCCCGGGAGCCGGTCGCGGTGCATCGCGAGGCCCTGGAGGAAAGGCCGGTAGCCCGCCCCGCGCAGCGTCTCCCACGCGGCGACGCGCCCCGACCCCGTCCCCGCCGCGACGACCGCCGCGCCGCGGGTCGCGGCCCACGCCTCCACGGCCGCGAGGAGCGCGAGGAGCCGCTCGCGCGCCCCCGCCCCCGGCCGGACCGCGGCGAACTTCACGAGTGCCTTCCCCGAGCCCGCCTCGCTCCCGGCTCCCGCGTGGCAGACCGCGAGGCCGGCGAGATGCGACCCTTCCCGGAGAAGGACCGTCTCCCCGGTCTCCTGCTCGCCGACCGAGAGGATCTCCCCGGTCACGTCGAGCCCGTCGAAGACCGTGTCCGTCAGCTCGCGGCAGGCCGAGAGAGCCTCGGCCTGCGCGTCGGGAGGGAGCTTCGAGAGCGCCGCGGCCCCGTCCGGCGCCTCGGGGCGCTCCGGCAGCGTCCTCGACATGACGGCGAGGAGCCCCTGCGGCCAGTAGCCGAAGCGCTGGTAGAGGCCGACGTGCATCGGGCTCTGCGCGAAGGTGTAGAGGCCGCGGAACGAGACGGGCGGTCCCTCGAGGAGCCGGAGCGCCTCCTCGACGAGCGGGTGGGCGAGCCCCCGCCCCTGCCGCGGCGGGTCGACCGTGAGCGGGCCGAAGAGGCCGACGCTTCCCCACCGCGTCACGACGTTCGAGCCGGCGAGGGCGCCGTCCTCGAGGAGCGCCACGGTCGCGCCCGGGTCGGCGGCCCAGCGGCACCGGAGGACCTGCGCGTCGCCGTTCCACGCGAGCGGGTCGGGAAGGCCGAGGTACGTCCCGAACGCCCGCCGGCAGATCGCGTCGGCCTCGCCGAGCTCGTCCTCGCGGAGCGGCCGGATCTCGATCGTCATGCCGGGCCTCCGGTCCTCATGTTGCCACCTCCGCGGTCTCGCCGCGCCCCGGCGCGGTCAGAGGACGGCGGCCGGGTCGCGCGCGTAGACGGCCGGGACGGCCCAGTCGAGAGGGCCGCACGCCCCGTCGCAGCGGACGGCGAGCCGCGCCTCGCGGGCCGCGTCGCCGAGCGGGCGGCCGAGGGCGAGCGAGCGGTAGAGCTCGCGCGCGAAGACGAGCGCCGCGGAGTCGAGGACGCTGAACTGGTTCGCGACGACCGCCGGGACGCCCGCCTGGACGAGGGCCGGCGCGACGCCCCGCGCGAGGTCGCCCCGGCTCCCGCGCGCGCTCTGGCAGGCGTTCAGGAAGACGAGCGCGAGGCCACGCCCGCCGAGGAGCGCCCGGACCGCGGACGCCTCCACCGGCGCGACGCCGCCCGAGGCGGACTCGAGGAGGAGCGCGCCCGTGCGCCGCTCCGCGTCCCACGTCCCGTGCCCGACGAAGTGGAGGACGTCGCAGGGGCCGTCCGCGACGAGGCGGTGGAGCGACTCGACGGTCACCGCCCGCTCCACCCGCACCCGCGCGAGCCCCCGCTCGGCGAGCGGGGCGAGGCCCGCCCGGACCGCCTCGGCTTCCGCCTCCCAGGAGAGCGCCGCGTAGCCCGCCGGCTGCGCCGCGGCGACCAGGATCGAGAGAGGGCCTTTCCGCGGCGGCCGTGCCGCGGAGGGGATCGCCGTGACGACGTTCCGGGTGAACGTCGCCTCGGTCGCCGCGAGCCAGGCGCGCCGGTGGGGGTCGTACGCGAGCTCCCACGGCTTGTCGGCGACCCAGTCGAGGAGAGAGGTGAAGACGACGTCCGTCGTGCCGCCCCCGGCCGCGCCGCGCGCGGCGTCCCAGAGCCGCCGCGTCTCGCCCGGGAGGAGCGTCTCGAAGAGGAGTGCGCCCCAGCGCTCGAGCGCCTCGCCCGACGGGAGGGGCCGGCCGTCGCCGTCGAAGCAGGCCCGGAGGCGCTCGTGCCCCCGGATGATCTCCCGCCACGCCGCGCCCTTCCGCGGGACGGGCGTCACGACGCGGGCGGTGCCGTAGCGGGCGAGGAGGAGCGCCGTCGCACCGCCCCGGTCCCCCGGGAGGAGCGTCAGCTCGAGCGGCTCGCGCCGCGCCTCGCCGAGTCTCGGCGCCGCCCACCGCGCCGGCGCCGGCCGCGCCGGCCGCTCCCCCGTGGCCGGGGCCGCGGCCGCCCGCCGAGCGCCGCGCCTCCTCGCGGGCCCGGCGAGCGGGAAGCGTTCCCCCCCGAGGGTCGCGGCGAGGAACGCGACCGCCTCCTCGTGCTCGAAGAGGCCGAGGTGGTGAACCGGGCGAGCCTGCGTCCCGCCGAGACGCCCCCCGGGCCCGAAGAGCCCGACGCGTTCGTCGGCGATCCGCGCCCCCGAGGCGCGGTCGAGGAGGATCGCCCCTTCCGTCGGGACGACGAGGTCGTGCGGCTCGCCGAAGAAGCGGTCGAACCCCGACTCGAGGAGGCGGAGCGCGAGCGGCCCGCTCGCCCGGTGGCTCGCCGCGAGCGCGGAGTAGGCCTCCGGGACCGCGCTCCGGCGGAAGGCCGCGATCTCCCCGCCCCCGGAGTCCATCGCCGCCAGCCCCGGGAGCGTCGTCGTGACCCGCCGCGCGAACCAGAGGAGCGCCTCGACGACGAACTCGCCGAGGAGCGGCGCAGGGGCGGCCGGGAGGAGGTCGAAGAGCTCGAGCCAGCCGGAGAGCGCGAGGTCCCACCGCGCCGCGGAGGCGAGCGGGGTGCCGAGGTTCGGGACCGCCGCGAGGACGGCTCGGCCGCATGCGATGCGACTCGCGGCCGGCCCCACCTCCTCGGGCCGCTCGAGGAGCGTCCGAAGGACGAGCCCGCCGCGCGAGTGGGCGACGACGTCGAAGAGGAACGGCTCCTCGCCCTGCAGGGACGAGGCGAGCATCCGCGCGTTCTCGGCCGGGGTCCGGCTGAGCGAGAAGTGGTCGAAGCCGACGACGCGCCCGCCGTAGAGCGGAGCGAGCGCCTCGAAGAACGCCCCGCGCGCGAGGTCGCCGAACGCGGCCGCCGTGCTCGAGAAGGTGCCGTGGAGGAGGAGGAGGTTCCGCTCGGGCGGCGGCGCGAGGAGCGAGGGGGCGGCGGCCGCGAGCCGCCCCTCGGCGAGCCCGTCCCTCGTGACGTGGACGAGCCGCTCGGAAAGGCCCGCGCGGCGGAACGCGGCCTCCTCGAACGCCCGGGCGAGCGTCGCGACCGCCCCTTCCTCGACGCGCGCCGCGGCGCGGAGGACGAGGACGACCGCCGCGCGCGCCCCGCGCCCCTCCCGCCGCGCGCCGCGCGGCGGCCGGAGCGGGAGCTCGACGACCGTCCCGGCCCCGCGCCGCGGCCGGGTCGCCGGGCGGTGGACCGAGAGGGAACCGGCGGGGTGGCGGACGACGACGACGAGGTCCTCGCCGCCCGCGTCGGGAACGACGAGGCGGAGCGTTCCCTCCGCCGCGCCGCGCGCCGGGACGAGCCGGAGCGTCCTCTCGAGCGCGAGGCGGCCCCCGGAGGAGAGCCGTTCGGCGATCGGGTCGACGGGAGCGGAGCGCCTCGGCCGGGCCTCTTCCCAGCCGGCCGGCAGCTCGCACCGAACCTCGAGCGCGCGTCTCTCCGCCATCGTCCGATCTCCGACCGCGGGATCGTACCGCCCCGCGCCGGAGGTCGTTCAGAATCGGAGGGATGCCTCTCCCCCTCCTCCTCGCGCTCGCCGGCGTCCCGGCGGCGCCGGTTCCCCCGGCGTCCCGCGTCCTCGTCGTCGGGCACCGCGGCGCCCGTGCCCGCTTCCCCGAGAACACGCTCCCGGCGGTGCGGCACGCCCTCGAGGCGGGCGCGGACGGCGTCGAGGTCGACGTCCGTCTCACCGCCGACGACGTCCCCGTCGTCGTGCACGACGCGACGCTCCCGGCAGGCCTCTGCCGGCTCGCGGACGGGCGCCGCCTGCCGAAGGGCCTCGCGATCCGCGGCCTCACGTTCGAGGCGCTCCGCCGGTTCGACTGCGGGGCGATCGCGAACCCGGAGTTCCCCGACCAGAAGGCCGTTCCCGGCACGCCGGTCCCGTCGCTCGGCGGGCTCCTCGACCTCCTCGCGGCCCCGGAGCCGCCCGCGGCGAGGCGCGCGGTCCTCTTCCTCGAGCTGAAGTACGAGGAGGACGACCCGGCGCTCGCCCCGCCGCGCGAGCGGCTCGCCCGCCTCGTCGTCGATCTCCTGCGGGAACGCGGCGTCGTCTCGAGGACGGTCGTCCTCTCGTTCGACCGGCCTCTCCTCCGCGAGGTGCGCGGCCTCGAGCCCTCCCTGGCGACGATGCCCCTCGTCCGCGGCGGCGAGGACCTCGTCGCCGTCGCGCGCCGGGAGGGGTCGCCGTGGATCGGCCCGCGGCAGGACCGGGTCACCGCCGCGTCGGTCGGCGCGCTCCACGCCGCCGGCGTGAGGGTCTTCGCCTGGACCGCGAACGCGCCCCGCGACCAGGACCGGCTCCGCGACCTCGGTGTCGACGCGGTCGGCACCGACGACCCGGCCCGGCTCCTCGCGAGGCAGGCGAACGAAGCCCCGAGGTAGCGGTTCACTACAATCCGGCCCGGTGCCGCGCCCTCTCCGCCTCGAGCTCCCGGGAGCCCTCCACCACGTCGCGTGGCGGGCCCTCGAGAGGAGCCCCCTCTTCCGCGACGACGCGGACCGGGACCGCTTCCTCGACGACCTCGGCCGCACGGCGGCGGAGCGCGGCTGGGTGGTCCACGCGTACGCGCTCCTCGGGAGCGCCGTCGAGGTCCTCCTGGAGACGCCGACCCCGAACCTCTCGGCCGGGATGCGGGCCCTCGGCGGGCGCTACGCCCAGGCCTTCAACCGCCGGCACGGCCGGGGCGGCCCGCTCTTCGAGGGGAGGTTCCGGTCGCTCCTCGTCGACCCCGAGAGCGCGTTCCTCGACGCGGCGCGGAGCGTCGTCCTCGCGCCCGTGAGGGCCCGCCTCTCCCGGACGGCCCTCGAGTGGCGCTGGTCGAGCGCGCCCGCGACGGCGGGCCGCGCCGAGCGGCCGGCCTGGCTCACGGTGGACGCCACGCTCCGGCGCCTCTCCCCGGTCCGCCCCCGCGCCCGCGAGCGCTTCGCGAGGCTCGTCTCCGACGCGCGGGGGATCCGCCCGCTCCGGGAGCGCGCCGTCCCGGGCCGGGTCGTCGGAAGCCCGGAGTTCGCGCGCCGCGTCCGCCTCCGGCTCCTCGCCGGGCCGGCCCCGGGGGAGAGGCCCCTCCGCGGCGCCGTCGAGCTGCCGCGCGTGAAGGCGGCCGTCGCCTCCCGGTTCGGCGTCGCCGAGGGGGACCTCGCGCGGGCGAACGCCCATGAGGCGAAGGTCGCCGCGATCTGGCTCTCGCGGCGTCTCACTGGGCTGTCGGGCCGCGAGGTGGGCGCCGCGTTCGGGGTCGGTCCGGCCCGGGTCAGCAACGTCCTCGGCGACGTCCGGGCGGGGCGCTGGAAGGCGCTCCGCCCTGCGCTCGACGAGATGGAGAAAGGGCTCCTCGCCGAGAATGAGTGAGAGACCTGTCGTCGTCCACAAGTTCGGCGGGACGTCGCTCGGCGACGCCGAGCGGATCGTCCGCGCGGCCCGGCTGATGGCCGCCGCCGCGCGCCGCAACCGAGTCGTCGGCGTCGCCTCCGCGATGGGGGGCGTCACCGACGTCCTCCTCCGCGCGGCGCACGAGGCCGAGCGGGGCCGCCTCGGGCCGGCCCGCGCCGCCGTCGCCGAGCTGCGTGCCCGCCACGAGGCCGCGGCCGCCGGGATCGGCGCCGCCACCGGCGCGACGGTCTCGTTCGACCCCGCGCCCCTCGCCGAGCTCGAGACCGCCCTCTCCGGCATCTCGCTCCTCCGCGAGCGGACCCCGCGCGTCACCGACCTCGTCGCCTCCTTCGGCGAGCGTCTCTCGGCGCCGCTCGTCGCCGCCGCCCTCTCGGCCGTCGGCGTCCCGGCGCGCGCCGTCGACGCGCGGGGCTTCCTCGTCACCGACGAGAAGCACGGCGCGGCGACCTGCGACCGGAAGAAGAGCGACCCGCGGACGCGGCGCGCGCTCGGCGCCCTCCTCTCGAAGGGGATCGTCCCCGTCGTCACGGGCTTCGTCGGGCGCGCCCCGTCGGGCGAGACGACGACGCTCGGCCGCTCCGGCTCCGACACGACGGCCGCCCTCCTCGGCGCCGCCCTCGGCGCGAAGGAGGTCGTCATCTGGACCGACGTCGACGGCGTCCTGACGGCCGACCCGCGCCTCGTGCCCACGGCCCGTCTCCTCAAGCGGCTCTCCTACCGCGAGGCGGCGGAGATGACCTACTTCGGGGCGAAGGTCCTCCACTTCCCCGCCGTCCTCCCGGCGATCGCCGCGAAGATCCCGCTCGTCATCCGGAACTCCTTCGCGCCCGACGGCCCCGGGACGACGATCTCGGAGAAGGGGGACCCGCGGCCCGGGATCCGCGCCGTGACGGCCGTTCCGGGCCTTTGCCTCCTCTCGCTCGACGGGAAGGGGATGTCGGGGATCCCCGGCATCGCGGCACGGGTCTTCAGCACGACGGCGCGGCTCGGCGTCTCCGTCGTCATGTTCTCCCAGGCCTCCTCCGAGCAGAACATCGCCCTCGTCTTTCCCGAGGCCGACCGCGACCGGACCGCGGCGGCACTCGAGCAGGAGTTCCGTTACGAGAAGCTCGTCGGCTCGATCGACGGCGTGGCGACGCGGTCGCCGATCGCCGTCGTCGCGGCCGTCGGGGACGGCATGCGCGGCACCGTCGGCATCTCGGCGAAGGTCTTCACGGCCGTCGCGCGCGCGGGAGTGAACGTGGAAGCGATCGCCCAGGGCTCCTCGGAGTGCAACATCTCCTTCGCCGTCGACGAGAAGGACCGCGCGGCCGCCGTGAAGGCGCTCCACGCGGCGGTGGCGCCGTGAACGGGCGCGTCCGCGCCTTCGCGCCGGCGACCGTCGCGAACCTCGGCCCGGGCTTCGACGTCCTCGGCGCCGCGCTCGACGGGCCGGGCGACACCGTCTCCGCCTGGCGCTCGAAGAAGCCGGGGGTGCGGCTAGTCGAGGTGACGGGCGACCGCGGCCGCCTCCCGCTCGACGCGGAGCGGAACACCGCCTCCGTGGCCGCGGCCTTCGTCCTCGAGGCCGCCGTCGCCGCGGGGCGCGCGACGGCGCGCACCGGCATCGAGCTCGCGCTCGAGAAGGGGCTCCCTCTCGCGAGCGGCCTTGGCTCCTCGGCCGCCTCCGCCGCCGCGGGCGCGAAGGCGGCGGCGCTCCTCCTCGGCGAGACGCGCAAGAGGGTCCTCCTCGAGGCGGTCCTCCGCGGCGAGCACGCGGCGGACGGCTCCTGGCACGGCGACAACGGCTTCGCCTCGATCCTCGGCGGGCTCGTCCTCGTCCCCTCTTCCGACCCCGCCGACTTCGTGTCGCCCGTCTCGCTCCCCGTCCCGCCGGGCCTCCGCCTCGTCCTCGTCCACCCCGACGCCGAGCTCGAGACGAAGGACGCCCGCCGCGTCCTGCCGCGCGAGATCCCCCTCTCCGAGGCGACGCGCCAGGCCGCGGCGCTCGGCGCCCTGATCGACGCCCTCCACCGCAGCGACCTCGCGGCCGCCGGGGCCTGGACGCGCGGCGACCGGATCGCCGAGCCGCGCCGGCGCTCGCTCGTCCCGGGGTGGGACGAGGTGACGGCCGCGATGAAGAAGGCGGGCGCCCTCGGCTGGGCGCTCGCCGGCGCCGGGCCGACGATCCTCGCCCTCTCCGAGGAGGGCCCCGCCCCCGCGAAGATCGCGAAGGCCGCCGAGCGGGCCTACCGCGCGCTCGGCGTCGAGGCCGAGGCGACCGTCCACGCCGTCTCTCCCCGCGGGGCGCGGCCGGCGTAGGGGCCCCGTGGCCGCGCCGCTCTCCCGCCTCTCCTGCCTCGCCTGCGGGGCCTCGCACGGCGTCGACGAGGTCCTCACCGAGTGCCCGACCTGCGGCGGCCTCCTCGAGGTCCTCCACGACTTCGCCTCCTTCGGGATGTCGGGGCGTGAGTGGCGCGACCTCTTCGACCGGCGCCGGAGCGCGCTCCCGAACGCGGAGACGGCCGCCTTCGAGCGGAGCGGCGTCTGGCGCTACCGCGAGCACGTCTTCCCCGCGCTCCCGCCGGGCGAGATCGTCAGCAAGCCCGAGGGGTCGACGAACCTCTACCGGTGCCGCGGGATCGGGAAGGAGCTCGACCTCACCCGCCTCTTCGTCAAGCACGAGGGGGAGAACCCGACGCTCTCTTTCAAGGACCGCGGGATGACGGTCGGCGTCTCCTGGGCGCGCCATCTCGGGCGGACCGACGTCGTCTGCGCCTCCACGGGCGACACCTCCGCGGCCCTCGCGTCGTACGCGGCCGAGGTCCCGGGGATGCGCGCCGTCGTCCTCCTCCCCGAGGCGAAGATCACGGGCGAGCAGCTCTCCCAGGCGCTCCACCACGGCGCCCTGACGCTCGGCCTCGCGACCGACTTCGACGGCTGCATGCGGATCGTCGCCGACCTCGCGCGGACGCGCCCCGTCTACCTCCTGAACTCGAAGAACCCGGTCCGGATCGAGGGACAGAAGACGATCGGGCAGGAGGCGATCCACGACCTCGGCTGGGAGGTCCCCGACTGGTTCGTCGTCCCCGTCGGGAACGCCGGGAACGTCTCGGCCATCGGCAAGGGGATCCGCGAGTGGGTCGACCTCGGCGTCATCGGAAAGCGCCCGCGCATCGCCGGGGCGCAGGCCGAGGCGGCCGACCCGTTCTACCGCTCCTGGCTCACCGGCTTCTCCGAGCGCGTCACACGCACGGCCGACGAGACCGAGGCCTCGGCGATCCGCATCGGCGCGCCGGTCTCCCACCCGAAGGCGCGGCGCGAGATCGAGCTCTCGAACGGCCTCGTCGCGCGCGTGACGGAAGCGGAGCTGATGGAGGCGGCGGCGCTCGCGAACCGGCACGGCCTCGCGATCTGCCCGAACTCCGCCGTCGCGCTCGCCGCCGCGGCGAAGCTCCGCCGCGAGGGGGCGATCGGGAGGGACGAGACGGTCGTCGTCGTCGCGACGGCCCACGCCATCAAGTTCTCGGGGGCCGCGGTCCGCTACCACGGGAGCGGCGCGCGCTTCTCGAACCCGCCGCGGAGCCTCCCCGCCTCCCTCGAGGCGGTGACCGCCGCGCTCGAAGGACGGTAGCCCTACTCCTTCCGGGTCCGGATCAGCATCAGCGTCGACGACCCGACGTCGAACTCCGACCGGTTCTCCAGCTCGAGCTGCGTGATCCGGCGGTCGGCGACGTAGGTGCCGTTCGTCGAGCCGAGGTCGACGAGGAAGACCTTGTCGTCGGAGACCTCGATCGCGGCGTGCTGCCGGGAGCACTCCGGGTCGTTCAGGAGGACGTCGGCGCCGGCCCGCCCGATGACCATGCGGGCCTTGTCGATCTCGAAGATCCGCCCGGCCTCGGGTCCGGCGATGCAGGCGAGCGAGAGCTTCTCCCAGTCGGGAAGCCGGAGCCGGCGTCCCGCGGCGGCCGCGCCGGCCGCCGGAGCGGCCGGCTTCTCGACCTCGGCCGTGCCCGTCGGCCGGGGGGGCGCGGGAGCGGGAGCCGGAGCGGCGGCGGGCCCCGCGGGAGGCGGCACGGCCGGCCGCTTCCGGTGCGCCCCCATCACCGTCGTGTCGAGATTGAAGTCATCCGAGCCGGGCATCGGCGCCCCGAAGGAGCTCGTCTCTTCGGGCTGGAAGCCCGGGGGCGGGGGCGCGTTCACGGCCGGGTTGCGGATCTCGAAGACCACGGCGCATTTCGTGCACCGGATCTTCTTCGCGGGAGCTCCCGCGAACCGCGCCTCGTCGTAGTGGTACCGCGTCTTGCAGGCAGAGCACTGGATGATCAACGCATCTCCCCCGCAGTCGTCCCCGGATTCGGACCTCGTTGCATTAGACACTGCCCTGTGCCGCGGATCAAGCGCCCCTCGCGCGCGCCACGAGGACGGGAAGGAGCTCGAGGAGCCTCTGCACGTCGCTCGCGGCCGTCGCCCAGCCGAAGGAGAAGCGGAGCGTGGCGCGGACCTCGCCGACCGGCATCCCCGAGGCGAGAAGGACCCGGCTCGGCGCGGGAGTTCCGGACGAGCACGCCGAGCCGGAAGAGGCGGCGATTCCCTCGAGGTCGAGCGCCGCCAGCAGCGTCTCCCCGTCGGCCCCGGGGAAGGTGACCGAGCTGGCCGTCGGGAGGCGGGAGCCCGGCGGGCCGTCGCCGTTGACGCGGACCCCGGGGACCCGCTCCCGGAGCTCCGCCTCGAAGCCGTCGCGGAGCGCCCCGACGCGCCGCGACTCTTCGGCCATGGCCGCGGCCGCCGCCGCGACGGCCGCCCCGAGGCCGACGATCGCCGGGACGTCCTCCGTCCCGCCGCGCCGTCCGCGCTCCTGCCCGCCCCCGGCGAAGAGCGGGACGAGGCGGACCCCCTTCCTCACCCAGAGGACTCCCGCCCCCTTCGGACCTCCGAGCTTGTGCCCGGTGAACGAGAGGAGGTCGACGCCGAGCTCCGCGGGCCGGACCGGGATCCGGCCGACCGCCTGGACGGCGTCCGTGTGGACGAGGACGCCGGTGCGGCGCGCCGCGCGGGCCGCCTCCGGGAGCCGGAGGTTCACGACGCCCGTCTCGTTGTTCGCGAGGATGAGGGAGACGAGGGCCGTCCCGGGGTCGAGCGCGGCGGCGAGGGTGTCCTCCCGCGGGAGCCCATTCCCGTCGACGGGGAGCTCGACCGGGTCGAAGCCGTCCGCGGCGAGGGACAGTCCCGCCTCGCGGACCGCCGCGTGCTCGGCGGCAGAGAAGGCGACGCGGGCCCGGCCGGCCTCCCGCTCGCGCACCGCCCGGGCGCCGCCCCGGACGGCCAGGGCGTCCGACTCCGTCCCCCCGGACGTGAAGACGACCTCGTCCGGCGAGACGCCGAGGACGCCCGCCACGGTCTCGCGCGCCGTTTCGACGGCGTTCCGGGCCGCGCGGCCCGGCGCGTGGACCGAGGAGGGGTTCGCCGCGAGCGACGCCAGCCACGGGAGCATCGCCTCCAGCGCCTCGGGCCGGAGCGGCGACGTGGCGTGGTAGTCCGCGTAGACGGTCGGGCCTTTCGGCATCGAGCGGCATTCTAGGGACCCGGGTCTCCGCCGTGCCCGGTCTCACGAACCCGGGCGCGCCCGGGCCGTACACTGAGCCACGGTCCCTTTCTTGCTTTTCGGCCGGGATGGGATGCCAGGGAGGTATGGGCATGTCCTCGACGGTGATCCGGCTGGCCCTCGTGGCCGCAGCGCTCGCCGCGACGGGTGCGCCCGCGCAGGGGCCGCCGCCCGCGGACCGCCCGGCCCCCGCCCCGGTCGCCACGCCGGCTCCCGCGCCCGCGGTGACCCCGGCCCCGGCTCCGACCCGGATCGCCGCCCCGGCCGACCCGTCGAAGGGGGTCGACGTCACCGCCGCGGCCCCCGACCCGGTCCTGGCCCTCCGCACCGAGGCGATGACCCTCTTCGGGCGCCTCGACGACGACCGGGCCGCCGTCTGGGTCGCCTCCGGGGGCGGACCCGACGCCCGCCGGATCGTCTCGTGCCCGAACCTCTTCGCCCGGATCGAGGTCTGGACCTACCTCTCGCACCGCCTCCTCGGGCAGAACGCCCGGATGCTCTTCTACCCCGAGCCCGGGACGGGGATAGGCCGCTACTGGACCGTCATCGACGGCGAGTCGGTCCTCCTCGCGCCGAAGACGCAGGCCGACAAGCCGCTCGACGCCCTCTCCGAGAGCGCGTTCGGCTGCGGCGACACGGGCCTCGTCCAGGCCGCCTACCGCTCCATCACGTCCCGGCAGGGCGACACCGCGGGAGGCCTCCGCGAGCGGGCCGCGCTCGCCGCCCCGCTGACCGGGCCGACCGCCTCGGCCCCGTCCGGCGCGGCGGCTCCTCTCGTCCTCTCGGGGAAGAAGCTCTCCGGGAAGGAGAAGAAGCAGGCCCTCGAGAGGCTCCCCGACCGGTACCGGCAGTTCCTCGCGGACGTCGAGCCGATCCTGACCGAGGTCGAGGAGGCGACGTTCCTCCGCCTCGCCTCGGACTACCAGAGGGACAAGTTCATCGAGGACTTCTGGAAGCGGCGCTCGGTCGACACGGAAGGCCAGCGCGTCGCCTTCCGCGAGATCTACGAGCTTCGCCTCCAGATCGTCAAGCAGCGCTTCCGGAACGTGAACACGGACCAGGGGAGGATCTTCCTCGTCAACGGCCCGCCCGACGGCATGCGGCGGATCGACTGCCAGGACATCTACAACCCGCTCGAGCTCTGGTACTACGAGCGGCTCGAGTCGCTCCGGATGAACAAGGTCACGCTCCTCTTCTACCAGCCGTTCGGGACGGGGGACTACCGCCTCTGGACCCCTCTGGACGGTCCGCAGGCCATCCTCGCGGGCGGCATCGCCGGGCTGACGGGCATCTCCCCCGGCCGGGCGATCGACGTCACCCGCTGCCCGGAGTGGCGCGAGGTCAACGGCGCCGTGAACGCGGCCACCGGGATCTTCGGGACGATGGGCGCGTCGAAGCTCATCGAGGACCTGAGGACGCCCGAGAAGCCCGACGTCGAGGGGGTCGACAAGATCCTCCTGATGACGACCGACGTCGACCCTGCGGCGGCGAAGCTGCCGGTGCAGCGCGTCCTCCGCTTCCCCGAGATGGTCGCGAGCAAGATCCGGCTCGAGCTCTCGCTCATGCTCGAGCGCGAGACCCTCGGGACGAAGGCGCTCGGCGAGGAGACGTTCTACGACCTCGACGTCGTCGGCGAGGTCATCAAGTCGGGGAAGCTCGTCGACAACTTCCGGTACCGCTTCGACTTCCCCGCCTCGACGGTGAAGGGCGCGTTCCTCCCGCTCAACATCGAGCGCTACCTCTACCCGGGCGAGTACCGGCTCAAGGTGAAGGTCGCCGACTCGAACCGGAACGCCGCGGCGCTCGTCGACGAGAAGGTCGTCGTCCCCGAGTCTCCCGAGCAGATGCTGACCCCCGAGGAGAAGGCCGCCCGCGACGCCGCGAAGGCGGCCGTCGCGCGGCTCGTCGCGCAGCCGGACGAGCGGGGCGCCCTCGTCCTCCTCCCGATCGCGCGCGAGTTCGCGACGGGCGTCGTGAAGTTCGAGACGCGCTCCTCCTCCGACGACATCGCCTTCGCCGAGTTCTTCCTCGACGGCCGGAAGATCGTCACGGACCGCCGTCCCCCGTTCGAGGCCGACCTCGACCTCGGCGAGCTCCCGAGGAAGCGGACGGTCAGGGTCGTCGGCTACGCGAGGGACGGGCGGGTCCTCTCGGAGGACGAGGTCGTCCTGAACGAGGGGCGCGAGGCCTTCCGCGTCAAGATCACGGCCCCAGAGAAGGGGGCGAACGTCTCCGGGCCGGTCCGGGTCGTCGCCGACCTCGCCGTCCCCGAGACGAAGAAGCTCCAGAAGCTGGAGCTCTTCGTCAACGAGACGCGGGCCGCGACCCTCTTCCAGCCGCCCTTCCAGCAGGTCGTCGACGTCCCGAAGCAGAAGGAGATCGGCTTCCTCCGCGTCGTGGCGACGCTCGAGGACGGGAGCGTCACCGAGGACGTCCGCTACATCAACGCGCCGAAGTACCTCTCTGAGGTCGAGGTCCAGGCGGTCGAGCTCTACACCTCGGTCTTCGCGAAGGGACGGCCCGTCACGGGCCTCGCGAAATCGAACTTCCACGTCTTCGAGGACGGCGCCCCGCAGCAGATCGACGACTTCGAGGTCGTCACGAACCTCCCGCTCTCGATCGGGATCGGCGTCGACACGTCCGGCTCGATGGAGGAGACGCTCCCCGAGGCGCAGAAGGCCGCGACCGACTTCCTGAAGAGCGTCATGACGCCCCGCGACCGCTGCTTCCTCGTCACGTTCGACAACGAGCCGCAGCTCGTCTCCCGCTTCACGACGGACCGGGACCGGCTCGCGCAGGCCCTCGCGGGCCTCCGGGCCCAGGGGTCGACCGCCCTCTGGGACGCCGTCGTCTACGGCCTCTACCAGTACCAGGGGACGAAGGGGCGGAAGGCGTACGTCATCCTGACGGACGGCGCGGACCGGGCCTCGAAGTTCACCTTCGAGGCGGCCCTCGACTACGCCCGGAAGACCGGCGTCGCGATCTACTTCATCGGCCTCCGGATCGGCGGCACCCAGTTCGACGTCCGGACGAAGCTGAACAAGATGGCCCGCGAGACGGGCGGCACGGTCTACTACATCGACTCGCACAAGGGCCTCTCGGGCGTCTACAAGGAGATCGACGAGGAGCTCCGGAGCCAGTACCTCCTCACCTACATGCCGTCCGTCCGCAAGGGGGACAAGTGGCGGAAGATCGAGGTGAAGATGACCCCCGACAACCTCCAGGCGCGGACGATCAGCGGCTATTACCCCTAGCAGGGGGCTGAAGAACTCCAGCGGGCCCGCTCGAGCTCTTCGGCGCCCTGCTCGCGCGGCCCCCTGCTACGCTTCGCCGCCGTGAGCGGCCCGAAGATCCTCCTCGCCTCCTCGTCCCCGCGGCGCCTCGACCTCCTCCGCGCGCTCGGCCTCGCCCCCGAGGTGAGGCCCGCCGACGTCGACGAGGCGCTCCTCCCCGGCGAGGACCCGCACGACGCGGCCGAGCGGCTCGCGCGCGCGAAGGCCTCGGCCGTCGCGCCGTCGGCGCCGGCGGGGGCGGTCGTCCTCGCCGCCGACACGATCGTCGTCCTCGACGGCGTCGCCCTCGGCAAGCCGCGCGACCCGGAGGACGCCCGCCGGATGCTCCGCGCGCTCCGCGGCCGCGCCCATGACGTCGTCACCGGCGTCGCCCTCGCGCGCGACGGGCGGCTCGTCTCCGGCCGCGAGACGACGGAGGTCGTCTTCGCCCCGATGACCGACGAGGAGGTCGACGCCTACGTCGCCTCCGGCGAGCCGGCCGACAAGGCGGGCGCCTACGCCCTCCAGGGCCTCGGCGGCCTCTTCGTCGAGCGGATTTCCGGCACCCCCTCGAACGTCATCGGCCTCCCCCTCCGCCTCGTCCGGAGATTGGGGTCAGGTCTTGATTTTCTACTGTAGCGTCGGGACGACCCTCACCGCCTCGCCCTCCCGGACCGTCCCCTCCGCGAGCACCCGCGCGTAGACGCGGCTCTCGCCCGGGTGGTCGTCCTGGTGGATCCGGTCGATCGTGCCGCCCGCGAACGAGGCGCGGATCTTCCCGCACGGGGTGCAGTACGAAGCGACCTCGAGGACGACGCCCCCCTCGAATTCCAGCCGCGCGCCGGGGGCGGCGAGGCTCCAGTCGAAACCGGCGACCGTCACGTTCTCCCCCGTCGAGCCGGGTTCGACGGGGTGCCCCTCGGCACGGAGCCGCTCGATGACGTCGAGCGAGAAGAGCGAGACGGCCCGCTCGGGCCCGCCGTGGTAGCGGAGGTCCCGCTGCACGTCGCCCCGCAGCCCGTTCGCCGTCACGAACGCCTCGGGAACGGGGCGCTTCGGCACGCCCCCTCCCGAGACGTTGAGGGAGTGGACCCGGCCGACGGCGCCGCCCGCTCCTCCGCTCATCGCCCGTTCCGCCCGCGCCTCACGGGACCCTCTTCGGCAGCCGCGGGCCGTAGTCGGGGTAGGCGGGCCTCTTCGGCATCACGGGCGGGTTCTTCGCGAGCGCCTCGAGCGCGAGCTGGACCGCCTTCTCGAGCTGCGGCTCCTTCCCCTGCCTCACGAGCGCGGGGTCCTCCTCGACCTCGACGTCGGGCGCGATGCCGACGTTCTCGACCTCCCACGACCCGTCGGTGCCGTAGAGCCCCCAGCGCGGCGCCGTGACCGAGCCGCCGTCGATCAGCTGCGGGTAGCCGCCGATGCCGACGAGGCCGCCCCACGTCCTCTTGCCGACGAGCGGGCCGATCTTCGCCTTCCGGAAGAGCCACGGGAGCGCGTCGCCGCCGGAGCCCGACATCTGGTTGATGAGCATGACCTTCGGCCCGAAGACGGCCGCCGCCGGCTCGACGACGTCCTCCCCCTCGCGCGACGTGTTCGCCATCTGCGGCGTCCGGCGGAGGAGGTCGACGATGTAGTCGGCGATGTCTCCGCCGTGGTTGAAGCGCTCGTCGAGGACGAGCGCCTGCTTCCCGACCTCCGAGAAGTAGTAGCGGTTGAAGTTCGTGAAGCCGCCCGCGAACGTGTCGGGGATGAAGACGTAGCCGACCTTCCCGCCCGAGAGCGCGTCGACCTTCTTCCGGTTCTCCTCCATCCAGGTCCGGAGGCGCAGCGCCCCCTCTGACGGCGCGGGGACGACCGTTACGCGGCGCGACCCGCTCCCGTCGGCCTTCGGCCCGACGGTCAGGACCGTCTGCTTCCCGGCGGTCCCGAGGAAGAGGCGGTGAACGTCGTCGTCCCCCTTCAGCTCCTGCCCGTTCACCGCGAGGAGGAAGTCCCCCTCCTTCACGTCGACCCCGGGCTGCGTGAGGGGCGCCTTCAGCTTCGGGTTCCAGCTCTCGCCCGGGAGGATCCGGGAGATGCGGTAGCGCCCCTCGGCGACCGCGTAGTCGGCGCCGAGGAGGCCGACCGCCACCTTCTGCTGCTCCGGGAGAGCGCCGCCGTTCACGAAGACGTGGCCGAGGACGAGGTGGCCGAGCATCTCCTCGAAGAGGGCGTTCAGGTCCTCGCGCCCGCCGAGCCCCTCGACGAACGGCGCGTAGAGCTTCTCGGCCGCGGCGAGGTCGAGGCCGTGCGCGCGCGGGTCGTAGAGGAAGTCGCGCTCGAGCCGCCACGTCTCGCGGTACATCTGCCGCCACTCGGCGCGCGGGTCGACCCAGACCTCGAGCCCCTCCGTCTTCAGCGCCCCGTCCCCCGGCTTCGGCGCCTTCTCCGTCGGGACGAGGAACCACGCCTTCTTCTGCGCGTAGAGGGCCTTCGTCCCGTCGGCCGAGACGACGAACGCCGGCTGGCCCCCGTAGGCGCCGCTCCCGCCGTCGACCTTCTCGGCGAACTTCTCCGCCTTGCGCTCCTTCAGGTCGAAGCGGTGGACGTCGAGCGGCGCCGGGTTGTCGTCGCCGAACTCGAGGTAGTCCTCCGCCGAGTAGGCGACGGGCGCCCTCAGGAGGAAGACGATTCCCTCGGCTCCCGCCTCGAGCGCGACCCAGTTCGCCCGCTCCGCCGGGAGCGCGACGATCCTCTGGTCGAGGCCGTCGAAGTCGATCGTCACCGGCTCCGGCGGCTTCTTCTCGTCCTTCCCGGCCTCCCCCTTCTTCGCGGCGTCCTTGCCTCCGCCCGCCGCAGCCGGCTTCGCGGCCTCGGGCCCCTTCCCGTCCTTTCCGTCCTTGGCGTCCTTCGCCTCCGCCCCCTCCTCGTCGCTTTCGGGGGCGACGGGCGACGGGAGGTCCTTCCGGAGGACGACGGCGTAGAGGCTGCTCGTCACGGGCCGCCCCATGCTCGTCATGTCGAGCCACCCCTGCGCGAGGCCGACGTCCGTCGACGCGAGGAGGAAGAGGTACTTCCCGCTCCGGTCGAACCGCGGCGAGGTCGCGTCGCTCCGGCCGTCGGTCACCTGCCTCGACCTCTTCTCCTCGAGCGAGTGGACGAAGACCGCGCGAAGGTGGTTCGGGAGCTGCTTGACGTAGGCGAGCCAGCGCGAGTCGGGCGACCACGCCGGGTCGAGGTACGAGGCGGGCGTGTCGAAGAGGTCCGCGTCGACCTTCGCCTTCGTCCCCTTCTCCACGTCGACGACCCAGAGGTTCATCCGCTTGTCGGTGAGGGCGACCTTCTTCGAGTCGGGAGACCAGCGCGGCGCGTAGAAGAACGACGGCGGGAGGCCGAGGTCGACCTTCTTCACGGGCCCGATCCCGTCGGGCGCGCGGAGGTGGAGCGCGTACTCGCCCGACTCGTCCGAGAGCCAGGCGACCGTCTTCCCGTCGGGGGACCAGGACGGGTCGCGGTCCGCGACGCCCGGGCTCCGCGTCAGGTTCCGGGCGTCCCCCTTCTCCGCGGGGACCGAGAGGACCTCGCCGCGCGCCTCGAGGAGGACGCGCTTGCCGCTCGGCGAGAGCGCCGCGTGGAGGACCTGCTCCCCCTCGACCTTCCGGAAGCCCGCGCGCACCTGCGGGAGGTCCGCCGAGATCGTCACCGGGACCGTCTTCGCGGCGCCGGAGGCGAGGTCGAGGAGCTTCAGCTCGCCGAAGGCGTCGAAGACGATCGCCCCCGGGCCGGCCGACGCGGACTGCACGTCGAAGCCGTCGGGGTTCTTCACGACCTCGCGGACCGCGCCCCCCTTCACGTCGTACGCGAAGAGCGTCGTCGGGCCGTTCCGGTCCGAGAGGAAGTAGAGCGTGTCGCCGACCCACATCGGCCGGCGGTCGTTCGAGCTCTCGCGCGGGACCTTCGTCACCTTCGAGTCGGCGAGGTCCGCGATCCAGACCGGCGTCGTCTGCCCGCCCCGGTACTTCTTCCAGGCGGCCTGCCACTGCGGGAAGGGGACGTAGGCGAGCCGCTTCCCGTCGGGGGAGAAGCAGGCGTCGGCCCCGGACGGGAGCGGCAGCTCCTCGGCCGGCCCGCCCGCGACGGGGACCGTGAAGAGCTTCGGGAGGTCGCGCGGCGTCGCCCGCATCGAGACGAAGAGGATCTTCTTCCCGTCGGGCGTGAAGCCGACCGCGACGTCGGGGCCGGGGTGGTGCGTCAGGCGCCTCGGCTCGCCGCCCGCGGCCGGCACGACGTAGACGTCCTCGTTCTCGTCGTACGTCCCGGTGAACGCGACCGTCGCGCCGTCGGGCGAGAAGACCGGGCGGCGGTTCCGCAGCTGCCCGCTCACGAGACGCGTCGCCTCGCCCCCCGCGCGCGGCACGGTCCAGATCTCGCCGGCGAACGCGAACGCGATCCGCGTCGCGGAGAGCGAGGGGTCCTGGAGGAGACGGGGAGGAGGCGGCGCCGCGGCGACGCGGAGAGACGAGCAGAGGAGGAGCGCGGCGACGGCGGTCGGCAGCTGACGCATCGGGGTACCTCGGCCGGCGATTCTAGCCGTGCCCCCGGGACGAGAACCCTTGTCGGAGGGCTCACGCGCCGGCCCGGAGGGACGGCCCCGAGATCAGCCCTCGCCGACCTCCCCTGCCGCTTCGCGGACCTCCCGCGGCAGCTCGAGCGGGAAGCCCGAGTGCCACGCGGCGAAGCGGGCGAACGCGAGGACCTCGGGACCTGAGTTCATCGATCTCGCGAGGCGGAGCGTCCCGCCCTCCCCGCGCGCCTCGAGCGTGAACCAGTCGTCCCGGTCGTCGTCCGTCGAGAGCGAGGCCACGAGCGTCCCGTTCCGGACGCCGCGTCGCCCGCTCCAGGGACCGAAGCGGCGGACGCGCTCGACGCGCCCCCTCCCGAGGACCCACGCGTCGCGCGCGAACGCCGCCCAGAGGCAGAGCGCATCCACCGCGGTCGCGACGACGGTCGCCGCGATCGCGACCCCCGTGACGCCGGAGGGCCCCTTCCCCGCGAAGGCCGCCGCGAGGAGCACGCCGGCCCCGGCGGTGACGACAAAGGCGGCGAGGAGCGCGCAGCCCGCGGTCTTCCTCGACCTCGCCGGCGGAGCGTCGAGGACGACGCCCCCCTCCGGCCGCGGCCTCGCCCGCCACCCGGACGGCACCGGGGGCTCGGTTTCGGGCAACGCCTCGCCCGTCGCGCCCGTGGCGCCGGGGGCGTCGAGCCCGAGCGCCTCCCGCAGCCGCCCCGCGAGCCACGGCCCCGCCTCCGGCGGCACCCCGGCCGAGAGCGGGACTTCCTTTCCGGCGACGACCGCGAGGAGCTGCGACTTCCGGGGGCGGTGGACGACCGCCTCGACCGCGCCCGCCCGGAGCTCCCGCGCCCGCCCGAACGGGCCGGCGCGGCGGGAGTAGACGACGCTCCCCGGGCGGAGGAGGTAGCGGTCCGAGCCCGCGAGGATCCTGAGGAGCTCCCACGCCGCGGAGAGCCCTCCCCAGGTCCAGGCCGCCAGCCAGACGGCGAGGAACGCGCAGACCGGGAGCGGCAGGCTCGCCGGCCCGGCGGGAGCGCTCCCCACGAGGCCGGGGAAGAGCTCCCGAGCCCCCTCGACGAGCGGAGCGGCGAACGGGCCGAGGAGGAGGACGAGGGCGACGGCCTCGCCGAGGGCCCAGCCGCAGAGCCAGAACGCCAGGAAGGCCGCCGCGAACCAGCGCAGGACGCCCGTCGGGCGAAGGACGATCTCCTCGCCGTCCGGGAGCGGACGGACCTCGATGCGCCCACCGCGCGCGGTCATCGGCGGGATCGAGGGGCCGAGCCCGGGCGGCCGGACCCCCGAACCTCGCGGAACGCCCGCCGCGTCTCGTCTCGGCTCGGAGCGCACGCCGAATCGTAGCCCGGGCATCGGCAGGGCGGATCCCGAGGGAATCCCAACCGCGCCCCAAGGGCACTTCAAGAAAAACGTCAGGACTCGCGCCGCGCGCGCCGCCAGATTCGAGGGGACTGGACGGTCGACGACCTCTCCCGCCCGGGATGGCGAGGGGAAGGACGGAAGGGAGGCCCGCGATGCGCGAGCCCGTGCGGCGTGTCGGTCCGCCCGCGCTCCTCGCCGCGCTCCTCGGCGCCGCGTCCTTCCAGGCGTCCGCGGCCGGCGGCCCGGGCCCGTTCGTCGAGGCCCGGCTCGGCCCGCTCGTGCAGAGGACCGTCGAGCGCGCCGCCGCGCGCCTCGACGACCCCGGCTGCGCCCTCCTCCTCGGCGACTTCACCGACGTCCGCTCGGGCCGGCCCCTCGCCGCGACGCTCGCCGCCTCGGGCCGGACGCCGTCGTCCCTCTTCGGCTCGCTCCGCTTCGTCGACGCCGACCACATGGTCCAGTGCCGGCGCCGCCCCGCCTACGCCTGGCTTCCCGTCGGGGGCGAGGTCGTCTTCGTCTGCCGGAGCCGGTTCGAGGCGCTCGTGCGGAAGGACGAGTGGCTCGCGGGAAACATCCTCGTCCACGAGAGCCTGCACTCCCTCGGCCTCGGCGAGAACCCGCCCTCGTCCGAGGAGATCACGCTCGCCGTCGTCCGGCGCTGCGGGAGGTGAGACCCCTAGGCCGCAAGGATGCGGTAGGTCAGAACGACCGCGCCGACCCGGATGATGTCGCCGTCCTCGAGGACGACCCGCCCGCGGACGGGCTCCGCTCCGCGGAACGTCGAGGCGCCACCCGTCAGGTCCTCGAGCTGGGCCTGGTCGTCGGCGACGACGATCCTCGCGTGCTGGTACGCGACGGACGGGTGCCCGAGCCGCACCGTCGCCTTCCTCTCGCGCCCGAGGAGGTTCCGTCCCTCGGCGAGGTCGACCCGCTGGAGACCACGGACGAGGACGTGGCGCTGCGCGGTCGGCAGCACGTGCACCTCGCCGTCGAACGCGTAACCGAAGGTGTGGATCGTCCGGACCCAGCTCTCGCCCCCCGGCCCGGTTCCGAGGACCTGCCGCAGCTCGCTGACGATCGGCGCGAGGCCGACTCCCCCGGAGCCCGCGCCGGGCCAGAGCGCCTCGGCGAGCGCGGCCCTCGGGACCGCCTCCGGGCGGCGGGCGACGAGGAGGGCGAGGAGCTGGTAGGCCCGCGGGGAGACGTGGACCTTCTCCGTCCCCCGCAGCAGGAGCCTCCGCCCCTCGTCCAGGATGAAGTCGCCGAATCGCAGCCTCATGTCCTCTCCGCGGATCCTGTTCCTCGGTCGTCCGAAACGTGCTCGGGTTGTCGACGCCTATCGTAAACCGGCTTTCCCGAAACGCGCCGCTTCGCCTCACGCGACCCGCGGCCCCCCCCTCCGCGGGTCGCGCTCGGCAGCGGCGGCATCTACCGGCTCTCGGCGATCGCCACGAGCTCCCTGGTGACGACCTTCGCCTGCCTCGCCGCCATCGGCCTGGCATAGATGTCGTATCCGAAGCTGCTGTTGGCGACGAGGAAGCTCCGGAGCGCGGACGGCGCGCCCTCCTCGCTGTGGACGTAGAGGAGGCGGCTCCGGCCCTGCACCTCGTGCGGCGCGAGCGTGTGCGGCGTCGCCAGGACGGTCGCGTAGACCTTCGTGCCGTCGCTCGAGGTGATGGTGAGGACGTTGTGGCCGGGGAACGCGTGGACCGCCCGCACCGAGTAGATGCCGGGCTCGAGGAGGACGTTGCCGACCTGCATCTGGCCCGGGACGTAGAAGCCCGCCTGGTCGTCGGGCCAGCAGGCCATCGCGGCCGGGACGAGGAGGAGCAGGAAGGCTCCGAGGACGAGGCTCTTCACGAGGGTCTTCATTGGGGCACCTCCGTTCGGTCGTTCGTTCGTGGTGAACCGGCCGCGGCGTGCGGCCACTCGCGTCGTCGGGTTCGCGGACGTCGGCATGCTGGCGTCGGGCTCTCTCGTCTCTCCTCCTGGCGTTCTCCCTCCCCTCGGCGTCCCGGCCCGGGACCGCTCTCCCACCCTTCGCGATGCACCTCGCACCCTGGGTCGCGGGCCCGCCGCGAGACCGTTCCCTGCGTCGTGGGTCATGCTGCTGGCGTGAATGTAGAGCCCACTTCGGCACCGGCGAAAGAGTCCACCCGCGATTCAATCCATTCCCCACGCGCTGCCAATGGACAGCCAAGGAAACGGCGCGGGAGAGGTCGTCAGGCTCCTTACGGGAGCGGGGCCCGCGAAGCGAGGCCGGCCGCGCCGCCCCGCCGACGCGTCAGAGCCCGCTCTCGGTGGAGGCTTCGGGCGAGCCCCTGCGGTAGCAGAGGACGACCGTCCCGAGGCGGATCTCGTCCCCGTCGTTCAGCGTGACGGCCGACGTGACCGGCTCGAGCCCGCGGAACGTGCCGTTGCGGCTCCCCAGGTCCTCGATCTCGGCGGATGCCCCGTGGATCGTGATCCGCGCGTGCTCGCGGGAGACCGACGGGTGGCCGATCCAGACGTCGGCCGACCGCTCGCGGCCGACGACGTTCGCCCCTTCGGCGAGGCGGATCTCGTGGCTCCCCCAGATGACGACGTGGCGGTCCTCGGCCGGCTCCAGCTGCGCGAGCTCGCGCACCGAGGCCTCGAAGGCGTAGCCGAAGCCGTGGACGGTCCTGACGAACTCCGGCTCCTTGGCGTTGTCGCCGAGCGCGTTGCGGACCTCGTTCACGAGCGCGGGGAGGTTCGTCTCCGACACGAAGGTGCGGGGCCAGAGGGTCTCCTGGATCTCGACCTTCGACACGGCGTCGGGGCGGCGTGTCAGGAGGAGCTCGAGGAGCTGGAACGCCTTCGGGGAGAGGTGGACGACGTCCGGTCCTCGGATCAGCAGGCGGCGCCCTCCATCGAACGTCACGTCTCCGAAACGCAGCTTCAAGACGATCCCCTGCCTTGAGCCGGCATCTTACAGTGAGTCGGCGCCCGGGCGATCGACGTCACGGGCTTACGGCCCGGACTGCCGATTCCCGATCCGGTTCTCGGCGTCCGGGGATTCCGCCGGGAATCCGCCGTTGACCGCGCCTGAACACCGGGACTAGATTGTCCGGAAAGGTCGAGCCGCCACGCCGAGAGCACTGAGCGCTCCCTGTACGGCGCTGGCGCGGAGGTGAAGCTTGGCGCTCGCCCCGGGTCGGAAGCTCGGGCCCTACGTGGTGCTGGCCCCGATCGCGACCGGAGGGATGGGCGTCGTCTACCGCTGCCGCGACACGAAGCTCGACCGCGACGTGGCGCTGAAGGTCCTCCCCGAGCGCGTCGCGTCGAACCCGCTCGCGCTCGCCCGGTTCGAGTCCGAGGCCAAGGCCGTCGCCGCCCTCTCCCACCCCGGCATCGTGGCGATCCACGACTTCGGCCGGATCGACGGCGTGACGTTCACGGTCTCCGAGCTCCTCGACGGCGAGACGCTCCGGGCGACGCTCGTGCGCGGCGCGCTCCCCGTCGGGAGGGCCCTCGACGTGGCGTCCCAGGTCGCCGAAGCGCTCGCCGAGGCGCACGCGCACGGCTTCGTCCACCGCGACCTGAAGCCCGAGAACATCTTCCTCACGCGGGACGGCCGCGCCAAGATCCTCGACTTCGGCCTCGCCGTCCGGTCCGAGCCGGCCTCGGGGCGCGAGGCCGGCTCGCGGGTCCCGACGGATCCGGCCGACGCCGGGCCCGACCGGCCGCCCGGGACGGCGGCCTACATGTCCCCCGAGCACGCGCGGGGCCTCTCCGTCGACGCCCCGTCCGACCAGTTCTCCCTCGGCGTCGTCCTCTACGAGATGCTCGCGGGCGTCCGTCCGTTCCAGGGCGCGTCGTCGGCGGAGACCCTCTCGTCCATCCTCCGCGACGAGCCCCCGTCGCTCTCGGCGCGCGTCCAGGGGCTCCCCGATCCCGTCCGGTGGATCGTGGACCGCTGCCTCGCCAAGCGCCCCGAGGAGCGCTACGCCTCGACGCTCGACCTCGCCCGCGACCTCCGCTCCTGCCGCGTCCGCTTCGGCGAGGGGCCGCTCGCGCAGCGCCGGCCCGCGAACCCGCTGCGCGCCCGGCGCTGGGCGGCCGCCGGCGTCGCCCTGGCCTTCCTCCTCCTTGCCGGGATCGCCGGCCGCTGGGCCGCTTCCGGCCGGGAGTCGTCCGGCTACCGGGCCCTCCTCGCGGGCCGCCGGTTCCAGCGCGTCACCGACCGGGCGATGAACGCGTTCTCCCCGACGCTCTGCCCTTCCGGGGACCGGGTCGCGTTCGTCCGCCGGCTCTCCCCTGGAGACACCGACGTCTTCGTCCAGGGGATCGACGGGGGGCGACCGATCGACGTGACGGGCGACAACCCCGGCGAGGACGGCGAGCCCGCCTTCTCCCCGAACGGGACGCTCCTCGCCTTCCGTTCCGACCGCACCGGGGGCGGGCTCTTCGTCGTCGAGTCGCTCGGCGGCCCCGCCCGCCGCGTGACGACGTTCGGCCACGACCCGGCGTGGCTCCCGGACGGCCGTCACCTCGTCTTCGCGACGGCCGCCACGACGACGCCCTACGGCCGGCTCGGGACCGACAGCGAGATCTGGTCCGTCGATCTCGCGACCGGGGCCACCGCGCGCGTCGCGGGCGCCGACGCGATGCAGCCGGCCGTTTCCCCGCACGGGACGCGGGTCGCGTTCTGGACGGTCCGCCCCGGCAGCACCCAGCGCGACATCGCGACCGTCGCGCTCGAGCCGGACGACCCGCCGGAGGCCCCGGTCCTCGTGACGAGCGACGCCGCCTTCGACTGGAGCCCGTTCTGGTCCGACGACGGCCGCTACATCTGCTTCGCGTCGGACCGGGGCGGGACGATGGACCTCTGGCGCGTGCGGGTCGACGAGCAGAGCGGCCGGCCCCTCGCGCCGCCGGAGCCGCTCCCCGTCCCCGCGAGGAGCGCCGGGCCTTTCCGCGGGAGCCCGGACGGGCGTTCCGTCGTCTTCCAGGCCGGGACGTCGGGCTTCGACCTCGCCCGGGTCCCCCTCGACGCCTCCGGCCTCCCGGCGGGCCGAGACGAGACGATCGTCGCGGACAGCGAGGGGATGGGGGAGCCGCGGCTCTCCCCCGCCGGCGACCTCCTCGCCTTCTCCACGTGGCGCGGCGGCGAGGACCTCTGGATCGTCGGGACGGACGGCCGCGGCCTGCTCCGCGTCACGTCCGGCGCGTTCCACGACCGCTCCCCGAGCTTCTCCGCCGACGGCGGTTCCCTCTACTTCCACTCGGACCGCTCGGGGAAGTTCGAGATCTGGAAGGTCTTCCTCGACGGGAGCGGCCTCGCGCCGGTCACCTCCCGCGAGGGGGTCCAGCCGTTCCGGGCGCTCGCATCGCCCGACGGGCGTTTCCTCGCCCTCCAGAGCGCCCGCACGGGGGCCATCCTCCTTCCCGCGGGCCTCGCGCCGGGCGCCGACTGGCCCGATCCCCTCCCGGCGCCCGAGGAGGGGGTCCGCTTCGAGGTCACCTCCTTCTCGGCGGAAGGGCGCCTCGTCGCGGGGCACGGGATCGCCCGCGACGAGACCTACCGCGGCACCTGGCTCTGGGACACGGAGGCGAAACGCTTCGAGCGGCTCAGCCTCGAGGGCTCCTGCCCGCAGCTCGTCCTCGGCGGCCAGCGCGCCTACTTCCTCCGGCAGACCACGCTCCTCGAGCCGGCGCGCCTCGCGTTCCTCGACGCCGCGACCCGCCGGTGGAACGACGTCCTCCCGCGGCCGGGCGAGCCGGGGGTCATCGCGTTCGCCGCCGCCCCGGACGGCTCCGCCCTCTACGTCGTCCGCGAGCGGAGCCGCACGGACGTCTGGCTGATGCGCTTCCGCTGACCCCGCGCCGTCAGCCGGGGCGGAACGCCTCCACGAGCGCGTCCATCCGCTCGCCGCCGCGGACGAGGCGCGCCCTCTCGAAGCCCGCCTCGGCGAGCCAGCCGGCGAGCTCCTCGAACGTGAACGTCCCCCCCTCCTCCGTCCCGACGAGCATGTTCACGGCGAAGAGCGCCCCGGCGCGCGGCGCGGTCCGGTCGGGTGACATCACGTGGTCGCGGAGGACGATCCGCCCGCCCGGGACGAGCGCGTCGTGCACCTTGCGGAAGAGCGCGACGTTCCCCGACGGGCCGAGCATGTGGACGATCGCCGAGACGAACGCGAGGTCGTGACCGCCGGGGAGCGGGTCGGTCCGGAGGTCGCCCGCGACGAGGTCGACGCGGTCGAGGAGCCCCGCGGCCGCGACGTTCTCGCGCGCCATCTCGACGACCGAGGGGAGGTCGAAGAGCGTGGCCCTCAATCCCGGGACGGCCCGCACGAACGCGAGAGTGTAGGTCGCGGGTCCCCCGCCCACGTCGAGGAGCCGCCGCGCCGCGCCGGGTTCCACGACGCCGACGATTCCGTCGGCCTGCGGCGCGGCGATGACGTTCATCGCGCCGATGAAGGCCCGGGTCGAGGCCTCGCGGTCTCCCGCCCCCGGCCTCGGGCCCGCCACCACCTCCGTCAGGCGCGACCAGCGGTCCCAGAGGTTCACGGAGTGGAGCGCGAGCGGGAGAAGGCTCCTCTCGCCGCGCGACGACAGAAACGGGACGAGCGCCGCCGGCGTCCGCCACTTCCCGCCCTCCTTCTCGAGGAGCCCCGTCGCCGCGAGCGCGTCGAGGAGGATCGCGAGCGCCCGCGGGCTCGCCCCGCGCGCCGCGGCCGCCTCCTCGAGCGACAGCGGCCCGTCGGCCAGGAGCGTGAAGAGGTCGAGCTCCGCCGCCGTCAGGAAGACGCGCGTCTCCTGGAACCCGCGGGCGAGGGCGGCGAGGGACTCGGGCGTGTGCGTCGTCGTCACGCCCCGGAGTTTAGAACCCGGGCTAGGGGTCAGGTCTTGATTTTCTATTATGGCGCGTTCCCGGCGCGTCCCCCCGCTCGCCCTGCACCCGGCGTTACGGGCCCGAGGTACTTGTCGAGCCAGGCGAGGGATTCGCGGATGACGTCCTTCTCCGGCGGGAAATGGCCCTGGTCGAAGACGAGGTGCTTCTTGTCGGGCTCCGGCGTCCCGAGCCTCGCGAAGAGAGGGCGCTGCGCAGATTCGAGCGGGAAGGCGGCATCCCACCGGCCGTTCAGCATCAGGACGGGCGTCGTGACGCGAGGGGCGAAGTTGAGGGCTTCGACCTCGGGGAGAGGGTGGCGGAACCAGAAGCCGCCCGCGAGGAGGACCGCGGCCTTGAACCGGTGCTCGATGCCGAGGAGTATCGGCGCCATCGCCCCGCCCGCGCTGTGGCCGAAGTACGCCGCTCGTGAGGCGTCAAGGTCCTTCCTCGTAGCCAGATAGTCAAGAGTGCGGCCCAGGTCCTTCGCCTGGGCGACGACGCGGTCGCGCCAGAGCCCAACCGGCTTTCCGCCGACACCGATGCCGTCGGTTCTCTCCCACTGCCCCCGGTAGATGGGAACGACGAGCGCACGCCCCGTCCTCGTCAGGAAGCTGAAGTCGTACCCGAATCCCTCCCGGATCTTGGAGGGCTCGAACTTCTTCGAGAAGTAGGCGAAGCCGCCCGGGAAGAACACGACGACCTGATAGGGCGGCGAAGCGTTCCTGGGGAGAAAGAGATGGACCGGGACCCGCTCGTCGCCGTAAGCCGCGCGGAAGGAGACCTTCTCGCGCTTCCAGTCCTCGCCCGTCTCGGTCTCCTCCACCCTCGGGTCGAGCGGCCTCTCGTCGTAGGCGTAGAGTCCCCTGAAAGCGGCGAAGACCTCGTCGGAGACGGGCTTCTCCCTTCCGTAGTCCCTCGTCGTTCTCACGACGTGCGCCATCGCTTCCGGAGGGACAACGCCCGTGACCTTCGAGCACCGGAAGCCGAAGTTCGGGCGGCGCTCCCACGGAGAGGCCTCGTCGCCGTTCGGGAAGATGTACTCGGCTTCGCCGAAGCCCCCGCCGAGAATCAGCCTCGCTCCCGGGCTTCCTTCGTTCCAGCACCACTCCTTGACGTTCCCGGCCATGTCCACGGTGCCAAAGCCGGAGAGCGCCCCTGGCTGACCGACGGGGCGGGTACCGTCGGAGTGGAAATTGCTTCCCCGGACGATCTCGGCAGCGAATCCCGTCTCTGCGGCGTAGGCCCAGTGGTAGGCGGTCGGGAGTGACTTCCCCGCGAACTCCGCAAACGCCGCGGCCTCGAACCAGCTGACGCCTGCGACGGGGTGCTGCTCCCTGCCTTTCGGATACCTCCCCGCCTCCCACGTCGCGGGTCCGGGACGACCCGTCGAGTCGCTGAAGGCGGCCATCGCGTCCCGGAACGGCAACGTTCGGCCGTCCTTCACGAAGGGAACCTTCCAGAACCGCGTATCGGCGTAGCCGCCGGCGTCCACGAACCTCTGGTACTCCTCGTTCGTTACCTCGGTCCTGTCGATGGCGTATGCGGCCAGCCCCACCACCGGCGAGTCGCTGAACGGGAACCCGAGCCCGGCGTCGTCCGCCAGGACCGGGACCATCCCGGGGGGTACGCCTCCTGACGGCGGAAGCCGGAAGACGCCATCGTCGCCACCGGCGGCGAAGATGAGGGTCACGACGGAGAAGCCGGGCTTGGAGATCCGCCAGATGCCGACTCCTTTCGGAACCCGCAGCTTCCGCAGCGGTGTCGTCCCCACGACCTCGGCTGGACCCGAACCGGCGGGCATGGGCTCGATCGAGACCGTCGCTCCGCTCGGATCCGTGTCGAGAGTCTCTTCCGCCCCCGCCTTCATCCAGAGCACCTCGAGGGCCGCGTTCTGCGGAATGACGCTGCGCGCCTCCCTCAGCAGCGGGGCCGCCTTCCGGTATTCCTCTGCCTCGATCCTCCTCTCGATCTCCGGGATCGTTCCCAGCGCCCATCTTTCCCGCGCCCACTGATGCCACAGCCAGCCCCCTGCCACCACGACGACGAACCCCGCAGCAACCAGCCCGAGCCGCACGGCCCGCGAGAGACTTCCCTTCGCCGGCCCCAGCTCCTCCGCGAGCGCCCGCAGCTCCGCCTCCGCCTCCGGCGCGCTCCCATGCCGCTTCGGCGCCTCCTTCTGCAGCGCCTTCCGGATGATTCCCTTCAGCCTCGGCGGGACCGGCAGCTCCTCGAGCCCCTTCGGCTCGGCGTGCAGCACCGCGTCCGCCATCGCCGCCTTCGACTTCCCTTCGAACGGAAGCCTTCCCGCCACCATCCGGTAGAGCACGACCCCGAAGGAAAACAGGTCGCTCCGCGCGTCCAGCGGCTTCGCCAGGATCTGCTCCGGCGACATGTACCCGGGCGTCCCCGCGGACGCCCCCTCCTCGGTCAGGCTCTCGAGCGGCTGCCCGTCCTCGCCCACCCCCTTTTCGAAGAGCTTCGCGAGGCCGAAGTCGAGCACCTTCACGTTTCCCCGCCGGTCGATCGCGATGTTCCGGCACTTTACGTCCCGGTGCAGGATCCCCGCGCGATGCGCCTCGGCGAGCGCCTCCGCGATCTGGATCGCCACCGGCAGCGCCTCTCCGACGTTCATCGGCCCGCGCAGCAGCCGATCGTGGAGCGTCTCCCCTTCCACCAGCTCCATCACGATCAGCCAGTGCCCCTCAGCCTCCACGAGGTCGTGCACCGTGCAGATGTTCGGGTGGCTCAGCCCCGACGCGGCTCGCGCCTCCCGCCGGAAACGCTCGCGCCTCTCCGCGTCTACCGCGACCGACGCCGGCAGTACCTTGACCGCCACCGTCCGGTCCAGCTTCGTGTCGCGCGCCCGGTAGACCTCCCCGAATCCTCCCGCCCCGAGGAGCCCGCGAAGCTCGAACTGCGCCAGCCTGCGTCCGGTCAGGATCCCGTCCGACTCCCGCGATCCGCCGGATCCTGGCGTCCCGCGCGACGTCCGCGCCGTCATCGTCAGGTCGTCCGTCGAACCGGACGCCACGACCACCGGCCCGGCCGTCATCGACGAATGCTCTTTGCGGCGCTCGTCCGCGTCGCCCACGGTCATTCCTTCGGCGCGCCCTTCGGCGTCACCGGCCCCAGGTACTTGTCGAGCCAGGCGAGCGACTCCCGGATGTAGTCCTTCAGCGGCGGGAAGTGCCCTGCCTCGCAGAAGACCTGTCTCTTGTCCGCGGTCGGCGTCCCGAGGGAGTTGTAGAAGGGGATCTGGGACGTGACCATCGGGAAACGATGGTCGTACTTGCCTCCGACGAGAAGCGTCGGGATCCGGACGCGCGGAAGGAAGTTGAAGGCGTCCGCCTCGGGAAGGGCGCGACGCCCGAAGAGACCGGAACAGGCCAGGACCGCGGCCCGGAACCGGGTCTCGACGGACAGGAACTCGGGCGCGGTGGCGCCGCCGAGGCTGTAGCCGACGTATCCCAGCTTCGAGAGGTCGAAGTCACCGCGGGTCTCGAGGTAGTCGAGAGATCGGCCTATGTCCTTCGACCAGTCGACGACGTGGTCACGCCACGTGCCGTCCGGGTTCGTCTCCGGGCCACCCACCTTGAGCCCGTCCTTCCGCTCGAACGTCCCCCGGTAGATCGGGAAGACGACGGCCCGGCCCGCCCTCAGGAAGGACGAGAAGAGGGCGGAGTCGGCAAGCTGGTCGACGCGGAACTCCTTCGCGAAGAGGGCGTAGGCGCCCGGGAAGTAGAGAACGGGCTGGTATGGCGGCGTGGCGTTGACGGGAAGGAAGAGGTGCAGGCGGACGCGTTCCGCTCCGTACGCCGCGCGGAAGCTCACCGTTTCGTGTGTCGCGTCCTCCTCTTTCGCGGTCCCCTCGACCTTCGCCTGCAGGCCGGACCGGTCATACGCGTAGAGGCCCCGGATGGCCGCGAAGACCTCGTTCGAGACCGGCTTCTCCCGGGAGTAGTCGACGACGGTACGTTCCAGCTTCTCGAAGGACGCTGCCGGGCCGGGTGTCGGGAGCTTGACGCATCGGAAGCCGTAGTTCGGCAGCCGGGACCACGGGGACTGCGCGTCGGTCTGGGTGAATCCGTACTCGGGCTCCCCGAAGCCGCCGCCGAGGATGTAGCGCTTTCCGGCCCAGCTCTCGTTCCAGCACCACTCCTTGACGTTCCCGGCCATGTCCGAGGTCCCGAAGCCGCTCGCCGTACCGGGGCGGCCGCAGGGCCAGGTCTCCGTGTCGCGGAAGTTGCTGCCCGGGACGATCAGGTAAGCCGCCCAGGGCTGCGAGGCCCAGGTCCAGTGGTAGACGCTCGGAAGGCTCTTCCCGGCGAACTCGGCGTAGGCCGCAGCTTCGTACCAGCTGATTCCGGAGACGGGGTGATCCTCGCGGCCCTTCGGAGGATGCCCGACCTCCCACGTTGCCGGACCCGCGCGGCCGGTAGAGTCGCGGAACGTCGCGATCGCCTCCTCCCACGGGACGCTCTTCCCGTCCCGGACGAACGGCTGCTTCCAGTACTCGCGCTTCCGATAGCCCCCCGCTTCGACGAATCGCGCGTAGTCCGCGTTCGACACCTCGTGGCGATCGATGAAGAAATCCTCGATCGCGAGCCGCCGGTCGTACGCGAACGGGGACGGCAGACCCGCCTGGCCTCCCTGGACGACCGACATTCCCGGGGGAACGTCCGACGCCCGCCAGAGCTTCACGACTCCGTCGTCATTGGGAGCGCCGAACGCCTCGAAGGACGCGAATCCCGCCTTCGAGACTCTCCAGATACCGATGCCGCTCACGACCCGCCGCTTCTTCAGAGGCGTCCTGCCAACGACCTCGATCGGACCGCAGCCCGCCGGCACGGGTTCTATCGAGACCGTCGCTCCGCTCGGGACCGTGTCGAGAGTCTCCTCGTCGGTCGCCTTCTTCCAGAGCGCCTCGAGCGTCGGGTTCCCCGGGAGAATCGCGCGGGCCTCACGCAGAAGCGGAGCCGCCTTCCAGAGCTCGTCGGTCTCGATCCTCCTTTCGATCTCCGGGATCGTCTGCAGTGCCCACCGCTCCCTCGCCCACCGGTGCCAGAACCACCCTCCCGCGACGACGACGACGAACCCCGCTGCCACGAGCGCCAGCCGCGTCGTCCGCGACAGCCTCCCCCTCGCCGGCGAGAGCGCTTCCGCGAGCGCCTTCAGCTCCGCGTGGACCTCGTCCGCGTTCGCGTACCTCTTCTCGGGGTCTTTCTGGAGGAGCTTCCGGACGACCTCCCTCAGCCCCTCCGGAATCGCTCGGTCGCCGAAGCCCCGCGGCTCGGCGTGGAGGATTGCGTCGGCCAGCGCCATCTTCGAGGTCCCCTCGAACGGCAGCCTCCCCGTCACCATCCGGTAGAGCACCACGCCGAAGGAGAAGAGGTCGCTCCGAGCGTCGAGCGGCTTCGACAGGAGCTGCTCCGGGGACATGTACCCTGGCGTCCCAGGCGACGCGCCGTCCTCCGTCAGCTTCTCCAGGGTCGCCTCGTCCTCGCGCAGCTTCCGGTCGACGAGCTTCGCCAGGCCGAAGTCGAGGACCTTCACCTGCCCGCGGCCCGTCAGCGCGATGTTCCGGCACTTGATGTCACGGTGGAGGATCCCGGCACGGTGAGCCTCGCCGAGCGCCTCCGCGACCTGGAGCGCGATCGCGAGAGCCTCTGCCGGCGAGAACGGTCCCTTCGCGAGCACCTCGTGGAGCGTCTGCCCTTCGACCAGCTCCATCACGATCAGGAAGTGACCCTCGGCTTCGACGAGGTCGTGAACCGTGCAGATGTGCTGGTGATTGAGCGCCGACGCTGCCCTCGCCTCCCGCCGGAACCGCTCGCGCCTCTCCGCGTCGACCGCCACCGAGGCCGGGAGCACCTTGACGGCCACATCCCGGTCCAGCCTCGTGTCGCGCGCCCGGTAGACCTCCCCGAACCCGCCCGCTCCCAGCAGACCCTTCAGCTCGAAGTGCGCCAGCTTCCGCCCCGAGAGGATCCCCGGCGGCTCCGCTCTCCCGCCCGATCCCGAGCTCCTTCCCGACGGCCTCGCCGTCATCGTCGGATCGTCCGTCTGCTCGCGCCTGCCCCCCAATGCGACGTCCCTTGCGAACGGAGTCACTACACGCTCACCCATTTCCGCGCTCCTCGGATTCCAGCCCTGATCAGGTGGCGCGGATGTTACGTCCCGGCCGTCGCGCGCCGGTCCGCGTAAACGCAACCCGGGAGACCTTCCAAGGTATTTCCAAGAAATCGGGAATGTCCTTCTGTCGCACGCGCTTGAATCCGACCCGATCGTGGCCCATATTGGCGTCTCGACGGCCAGGAAGAGGGTGGAGGAGAGCGACGGCGATCCTTTGCACGCGCGCAGTGCAGGCTGTCTCCTTCCTGCGCTCTCGAGGGGAGGAGTTCATGCGGTACACGGTGTGCGGTCTTGTTCGCTCTCTCGTCGGTTTCCTGGTCATGCTCGGGAGCCTGCCGCTCGCCGCGCAGACGACGGGTGACCTCGAGGCGAACATCGTGGATGCCGCTGGTGCGCCGCTCCCCGGCGCCTCGGTCGAGATCCGCTCGACGACGCTGCAGGGGGCCCGGACGGCAGTGACGGACGCGAGGGGAGGCGCCCGCTTCGCGCTTCTCCCTCCGGGCACGTATTCCGTCCGGGCTCTCCTTGCGGGATTCGGGCCTGGCCAGACCGAGGAGGTTCGCGTCGGCCTCGGCGAGACCACGGCCGTTCGCCTCGCGGTCGCCCTCGCGACCTCCGCCGGTGTCGAGGTCTCCGCAGAGTTCCCGCTCGTCGACACGACGCACACGCTCGTCGGGACGTCGATCCCTTCGACGACGCTCGCCCGTCTCCCTCTCGGACGGAACTTCTCCTCGGCGATCCTCACGACGCCGGGGGCGGGAACCGACGTCGCCGGGAACACCGTCTACGGCGCCACGGGACTCGAGAACAGCTACGTCGTGGACGGGCTGAACACGACCGGCGTCTTCTCCGCGAACCAGGGCAAGCAGCTGAACCTCGAGTTCGTCCAGGAGGTCGAGGTCCGGGTGGGCGGCTACGAGGCCGAGTACGGGAGCGCGATGGGCGCGAGCGTGAACGTCGTCACGAAGTCGGGGGGGAACGAGCTCCGGGGCGACGTCTTCGGCTACTACGACTCCGACTCGCTCACGGCGAGCGACGAACACCTCGCCGAGAGGACCTCGCTCAATCTCGCCCTCCCGGAGCCGGCCACGCGCTACGACCTCGGCGCCGATCTGGGCGGCTTCGTCCTCAGGGACCGTCTCTGGTTCTTCGGCGCCTTCGACCGGGTCGCCACGGCCGAGGACTACCAGCGTGCCGAGAGCCTCACGTACACGCCGACCGCGGTCGTCCCGAACTACGTGGGAGGGAGAGACGACACTCGTTCGAACCTCTTCTCCGCCAAGCTGACGCTCCGGCTGGGGGATTCGAACTCCTTCGTCGTGTCCGCGTTCGGCGACCCCACGACGTTCGACGGGAGGGCGTACAAGGCGCAGCGCGGCCCGGACTCCGCCGTCCTCGTCCGGAAGGAGTCGGGGGGAACCGATGTCGTCGCCCGCTGGGAAGGGGTCCTCGGGCCGCGATTCCTCGGCCAGGCTCAATACGGATTCCACGAGGAGGCCGACGTACAGAGGAGCGCCTGGAAGGACCGGCTCGCCTTCTACGACGTCCGCCGAGGATACGGGCAGTTCGCGCCCGGCTCCGGGCCCGGAAGCCTCTGGGACGGGGCGTACCGCCGGAACGCGTTCTCCGCGTCGGGGACGGCCTTCCTCGGGAATCACGAGGTGAAGGCCGGGGTGAACTACGAGTACCTGAACTCCGGCTGGACCGACACCTTCTCGGGAGGCGGCCAGGTGGTCCGCTACCTCTCCAGCGGGGCGGGAAGCCTCCTCTACGCCGGCCACTCGGCATACGCGAAGCAGCCGCTGAACTGCCAGGTCCGGACCGACGGCGCGACAGGCAACTTCGGTCTCGTCGACCCGACGACGTGCAACGCATGGGAAGCGACCGGATCCGCGCGGGTCGACCCGAGGACGCACAACCTGGCGGCCTTCCTCCAGGACTCGTGGAAGGTCCTTCCGGGCCTGACGGTGAACGCGGGCCTGAGGTACGAGGAGCAGCGCATCTACGACAACACCGGGAACGCGCGTATCCGGCTGACCGACCAGCTCTCGCCGCGCGTCGGGGTCGCCTGGGACCCCCTCGGGAAGGGGCGCTCGAAGGTCCAGGCGTCCTACGGCCGCTTCTACCAGGCGATCCCGCAGCTCATCCAGAACTTCGCGATGGGGAGCGAGCTCTTCATCTATGCCTACAACTACACCGGGGACCGGCTCGATCTCGTGAACGACGGCAACGTCGCCCCGTTCGAGTACATCGCCGGCTCCGACTACGTGCCGCCGGGGATCAAGGGGATCTACCAGGACGAGTTCATCGTCGGTGTGGAGGCCGAGGTGCTCCGGAACTGGTCCGTCGGCGTCAAGGGGATCTACCGGGCGCTCGGGCGAGCGCTCGAGGACCGCTGCGACGTCTTCGACCCGCGCTCGGGCCTCGCCGACCTCGTCCCGCCCGGGTCGTTCACGACGTGCGCCATGATGAACCCCGGCGAGGGGACGTTCGGGCAGCTCGCCGACCCGAGGAACCCCGACTGCTGGGAGACCGGACCCGACGGGACGGTCTCGAAGCCGTGCAAGCCGGTCCGCGCGACTCGGTACTTCCGCGGCCTGCAGCTCGACGTGAAGCGGCGCTTCTCGGAGAGGTTCCAGCTCCAGGCGTCCTACCTCCTCTCGAAGCTCGATGGCAACTACGACGGCTTCGTGAACGAGCGGATCGGCCAGACGGCGCCGACCCTGAACACCGACTTCGACATTCCGGAGCGGCTGATCTACGTCGACGGGCCTCTCTCGCTCGACCGGAGGCACCAGCTCCGACTGACCGGCCTCTACGCCTTCGGCTTCGGGCTTCAGGCTGGCGTGAACGCCTCGTTCGCGACCGGGGGGCCGCTTTCGATTACCGGCTGGGCCCCCTCCGGGTACCAGCAGTACCTCTCGCCGCGCGGCACGTGGGACCAGCTGCCGTCCACGTACCAGGTCGACCTCCACCTCGAGTACCCGGTCCGCGTCGGTCCCGTCACGTTCTCGCCGCTCGTCGACGTCTTCAACGTGACGAACGCCCAGACTGCGATCAAGCGCGGCGAGAGCTACAACAATCTCCGGACGGCGGACCAGGGCCCGCCCTACACGAACCCGACGGTTCCCACGTTCGGTCAGGACACCGCCTGGCAGGCTCCGAGGATCGTGAGGCTGGGGGCGCGCATCGGCTTCTGACCTGGCTCGCCGGCGGGCGCGCCGGGAGACGGCTGTCCCGTCCTTCGCCGTCCCGTCGACGACCCTCGCGCAGGGAGGCGGACGCCGGTCTTCGGCGGACCGCGCCCCAGTCCGGGTCGGCGAACGAAGGGGTCAGGTCTTGATTTTCTACTATACGAACCCGGCGCCTACAGTCTTCCACCCGCCACCGCGAGGGCAATCCCTCCCAGGATCGCCGCGGCCGCGAGGACGAGGCGGAGCGAGACGGCCTCGCCGAGGAAGACGACCGCGCCGAGGGCGGCGAGGGGCGGGACGGAGAGCTGGACGAGCGCCGCCTGCGTCGCGCGCAGGGCCGGGAGCGCCGCGTACCAGAGGGCGTAGCCGAGGCCCGAGGCGACGGCCCCGGACGCGACCGCGAGGGCGAGGCCGGGGGCGGTCACGTGCGGCGCACCGAAGGAGGCCGAGAGGAGGCTCGCGGCGAGCGCCATCGGGACGGCCCAGGCGAAGTGCGTCGCGTTCGCCGCGAGCGGACCGCTGCGGCTCGAGCGGCCGAGGAGGGAATAGACGCCCCACGACACGCCGGCGCCGAGCATGAGGAGGGATCCGGCGAGATCGCCTCCGCCCCGCGCCCCGGGGAGCGTCAGCGCGAGGAGGCCGGCGAGCGAGAGGGCGAAGCCCGCCCATTCCGCGGCGTGCGGCCGCTCGCCGCCCGCGAGGCCGCGCCCCACCATCGTCGCCTGCACCGCGCCGAAGAGGAGGAGCGCCCCGAGCGCCGCCGGGATCCGCGTGTAGGCGAGCGAGAAGGCGAGGGCGTAGACGAAGAGGGCCGCCGCGGCGCGAAGGTCGCGCGCGGCGGGCGCGTTCGGCGAACGGAGCCGGGAGAGGAGGGCGAGGACGAACGCCCCCGACAGGAGACGGACGCTCGTGAACGTCGCGGCGTCGACGAGACCGCGACCGAGCGCGGCGCGGCAGAGGAGCGAGTTCGCGGCGAAGGCCGTCATCGCGGCGGCCGCGAGGAGGAGGGTCCGGGGCTTCACGACCGCTACTGTATCGGGTCGTCCCCGCCGCGGGCGACGGCGCTGCGCCTAAGATCCCCGGGTGGCCGGGCGCCCGCCCGGCCGGAAAGGGATCGCATGCGCCTTCGCGTCGTCGCGCCGCTCGCCCTCCTCGCCCTCCTCCTCGCCACGTTCGCAACGTCCGCCTCGACCGCCGGCCCGACGAAGATGCTGACGCAGCCGGCCCTCTCGGCCGACCGCGTCGCGTTCGTCTACGGGAACGACGTCTGGACGAGCCGGCTGGACGGCAGCGGCGTTCAGCGGATCACGTCGGGCCCCGGGACGAAGTCGAGCCCGGCGTTCAGCCCCGACGGTTCGCTCCTCGCGTTCAGCGCCGAGCTCGACGGCAACGTCGACGTCTTCGTCGTCCCGGCCGCCGGCGGCGTGCCGAAGCGGCTGACGTGGCACCCGGGGCGCGACGTCGTCCAGGGCTTCACGCCCGACGGGAAGGCCGTCCTCTTCTCCTCCCCGCGCGAGGCGTTCGAGAACCGCCACACGCAGCTCTACACGGTGCCGGTGGAGGGGGGCGTCGAGACGAAGCTCCCGATCCCGAACGCCGACCGCGCGGTCTTCTCGCCCGACGGGAAGACGATCGCCTACACGCCGAACCGCCCCGCGCACCTCCAGTGGAAGCGATACCGGGGCGGCACGGTCTCGCGAATCTGGCTCTACGACGTCGCGACGCACGAGGTCGTGAAGGTCCCGCAGCCCGAGGGGCGCTGCAACGACCTGAACCCGGCGTGGCTCGGCGGCACGCTCTACCTGACCTCCGACCGCGACGGCGAGTTCAACGTCTACTCCTTCGACCCGAAGGCGAAGGCGCTCGCGAAGGTGACGGCGCACGACGACTTCCCCGTCCTCTTCGCCGCCGCCGCGAACGGGAAGATCGTCTACGAGCAGGCCGGCCTTCTCCACCTCCTCGACCCGGCGACGAGGAAGGCCGCGCCGCTCCCGATCACCGTGAACGCCGACCTCCTCGAGACCCGCCCGCGCTGGGCGAAGGGGGCGAAGTGGGTCCGCGACGCGTCGCTCTCCCCCTCCGGCGCCCGCGTCGCGCTCGAGTTCCGGGGCGAGATCGTGACCGTCCCCGCCGAGAAGGGGGACCCGCGGAACCTGACGAACACGACCGGCGCGCACGAGCGCGGTCCCGCCTGGTCGCCCGACGGGAAGTCGATCGCGTACGTCTCCGACGAGGGCGGCGAGTACGTGCTCGTCGTCGCCCCGCAGGACGGGAAGGGGACGCCGAAGAGGATCCAGGTCCCGGGCTCCGGCTTCTACGACCGCCTCGCCTGGTCGCCCGATTCGAAGAAGATCGCCCTCACCGACAATTCCTGGAGCCTCTGGGTCGTCGACCTCGCGACCGGCAAGGCGACGAAGGCCGCTTCCGAGAAGCTCTACGCCCCGCAGAAGACGCTGAGGCCGAGCTGGTCGCCCGACTCCCGCTGGGTCGCCTACTCGCTCGCCGGGCCGACCTACATCCGCACGCTCTTCGTCTACGACGCCGTGGAGGGGAAGTCGTTCCCGCTGACGGACGGCCTCTCCGACGTCTCGGACCCCGTCTTCGACAAGGGCGGAAAGCTGATCTGGTTCCTCGCCTCCACGGACGCGGGCCCCGTGAGGAACTGGTTCTCGCTCATCAACCAGGACGCGGAGGTCACCCGCGCGATCTACGTCGCGACGCTGAAGGCGGGAACTCCGTCGCCCCTCGCGAAGGAGAGCGACGAGGAGAAGGGCGAGGGCGCGAAGGACGCCGACAAGAAGGACGACGCGAAGGCCGCCGACGCGAAGGGCGGGAAGGACCCGAAGAAGGGCGAGGCGAAGAAGGAGGAGCCGAAGAAGCCGGAGCCGGTCGTCATCGACCGCGAGGGCTTCTCCCTCCGGATCGTCGACGTCCCCGTGAAGCCGGCGGCCATCTCCTCGCTCTCCTCGCCGAACGCGGGCGAGGTCTGGTTCCTCCGCGAGGCCGACGGGAAGACCGCCCTGCAGAAGTGGGACACGAAGAGCCGCAAGGCCGAGACGATCGCGCCCGAGGTCGACGACTACGAGGTCTCCTTCGACGGCAAGAAGCTCCTGACCCGCGTGAAGGAGAGCTGGAGCGTCGGGCCCGCAGGGAAGAAGGGGGACGCCAAGCCGGGCGAGGGAGACGGGAGGCTGAAGCTCGACGCCGTCCAGGTGCGCGTCGACCCGCGCGCCGAGTGGCCCGAGATCTTCGAGGAGGTCTGGCGGATCAACCGCGACTTCTTCTACGACCCCGGGATGCACGGCCGCGACTGGAAGGCGATGAAGGCGAAGTACGCGCCGTTCCTGCCGCACCTCTCCTGCCGCGCCGACCTGACGCGCCTCATCCAGTGGCTCTGCAGCGAGCTCGCCGTGGGCCACCACCGCACCGCCGGCGGCGACGTCCTCGCCGAGCCGCCGCAGGTTTCCGGCGGCCTCCTCGGCGCCGACTACGAGGTCGCGAACGGCCGCTACCGCTTCCGGAAGGTCTTCGGCGGCCTCAACTGGAACCCCGAGCTCCGCGCGCCTCTCAGCGAGCCGGGCGTCGAGGCGAAGGCGGGCGAATACCTCCTCGCGGTGAACGGGAAGGAGCTCGCGCCGCCCGAGAACCTCTACTCCCGATTCGAGGCAACCGCCGGGAAGATCGTCGAGATCACGGTCGGCCCGAACGCGGACGGCAAGGGGTCGCGCACGGTGAACGTCGTCCCCGTCGCCGACGAGGCCGCGCTCCGGAACCGCGACTGGGTCGAGGGGAACCTCGCGAAGGTCGAGAAGGCGACGGGCGGCCGCGTCGCGTACGTCTACGTCCCGAACACGGCCGGACTCGGCCACACCTACTTCAAGCGCTACTTCTACCCGCAGGCCTGGAAGGACGCGATCATCGTCGACGAGCGGTTCAACGGCGGCGGGAGCGTGGCGGACTACTACATCGAGGCGCTCCGGCGCGAGCCGATCGCCTGGTGGACGTTCCGCTACGGCGACGACATGAAGACCCCGAGCGCCTCGATCCAGGGGCCGAAGGTGATGCTCATCGACGAGACGGCCGGCTCGGGCGGCGACCTGCTCCCGTGGATGTTCCGGAAGTTCAAGGTCGGGACGCTCGTCGGGCAGCGGACGTGGGGCGGCCTCGTCGGCATCCTCGGCTTCCCGGTCCTGATGGACGGCGCGAACATCACCGCCCCGAACCTCGCGTTCTGGGCCCCGGAGGAGGGCTTCGGCGTCGAGAACGTCGGCGTGCCGCCCGACGTCGACGTCGAGCAGACGCCCGCCGAGGTCATCGCCGGCAAGGACCCGCAGCTCGAGAAGGCGATCGAGATCGTCCTGGAGCAGCTGAAGAAGAACCCGCCGGTCGCGCCGAAGCGGCCGCCGTTCCCGGTGCGGTAACGGCAGGAATTCGAGGCGGAGCGGCGCCGGGCCGCCCCGCCTCGATCAGAACCGGTCGCCGAGGAGCGAGCGGATCGCCGGGAGAAGGTCGATCCCCCAGTGGACCGCGACGAGCGCCGGGAGGTTTCGCCAGCGGTCCCAGGCGAGGGCGAACGCGAGGCCGACGATCCCGACGGGAAGCCCCGTCTGGAGGAGAACGGAGGCCGCGTCGCCCGCTCTCCCCTCCGATCCGTGCGCCAGGAGCCAGCGCGTCGGAAGGTGCCAGGCCACGAAGAGCGCGACCGAGATCAGGATGGCGCCCACGCGGCCGAGGACCTTCTCGAGGCGCGTCTGGAGAATCCCCCTGTAGACGACCTCCTCCGGGATCGCCGCGGTCAGGAGCGGGAGGAACAGACCGACGACGAGGCGAAGGGCGACGCCTCCTGCCGGGAAGCGCTCCATCGCGTCGCGAATCGGCCCGAGGTGCCCGAGGTTCAGGAGGTTTCCCGCGAGGAAGAGGGCCACGAGGACGACCGAGGACCGGGGTCCGGGGCGGAACCCGGGAGAGAAGTCCGCGAAACGGTAGCCCACGGCGCGGAGCCAGGCGAAGGGAAGGACGAGCAGGAGCGCTCCCTTGAAGAGCGCTTCGTACCAGAAGTCCTGCGTGAACTCGCTGGCGCCGAGGATGGGGATGGGGTACGCCCTCACGAGGAGACCCGTCGCCACGGCCGTGAGGACGTAGGCGAGCGCGAAGGCCACCGCACCGAGCGCCTCCTCGCGGGGCCGCTCGATCCGCATCTCCGAGACCGGGACCCTCTGCCGCAGGGACATGCGCAACGTCGCTCCGCCTCCCGACCCTGGAAACGGACGAACGGCCCCGCCGGTTCCGGGCCAGTGTCCCCGAACCCCGGGCACGCCCCGTGCGTACCTGAGAGCGCATGCGCCGCGCCGTCCTCCTGACCGGACTCCTCCTCGCCCTCGCTCCCGCTCCCCTCCGCGCCGACGCCCTCTCCGACGTCCGCGCGTCTCTCGACCGCCTCGCCGCCACGACGCCGATCCGGGCGCGCGTCGAGATCTCGCGGAAGGAGGTCGAGAAGGAGAAGCCGAAGGGCCCCGAGAAGAAGGGGGAGGCGGTCGTCGAGTACGGCCCGTCGGGCCTCTCCGTCCACCTCGACCCGGCCCAGCTCCCGAAGCCCGGCCCGAAGGCGGAGCGGAAGAAGCAGGAGGAATCGACGGTCCGCCTCGACCCGCAGAAGGCGCTCGAGCTCCTCGACCCTTCCGCGGAGATCCGGCAGCTCCTCGACGGGGCGACGGTCGTCTCCGACCGGAGCGAGCCGTTCGACGGCCGGGCCGCGCGCACCGTCGTCTTCCGCCCGGTTCCCGACGTGGACGAAGAGGACCGGAAGTCGCTCAAGCGTTACGAGGACGTCGTCACGCTCCGCCTCGACGGCGAGGGCGTCCCCGTGGCGCTCGAGAGGAGCCTCGACCTCAAGGTCTCGAAGATGCTCCTCTCCTTCACCGTCTCGCATCGCGAGAGCAGGCGCTTCGCGAGGGCCGCCGGCCGGCTCGTGACGGCGTCGGCGACGGAAGAGAGCAGCGGCTCGGGCCTCGGCCAGAGCAGCGGCTCGAAGACCGTCTACACGGTCACCCTCCTCTGACCCTCCGCCGGCGCGCGGGCCCCGAGCCGTCCCGCCGCCGGCACCCTGCCGATCGCCGTTCCGCGCCGGGACGGGCCGCGCCAAGGAATTTCCAATGCGCCCCGCCGGGCGCCGCGCCCTAGTCTGCCCTTCGAATTGACCTGTCGGATTGCGAACCATCCCGGTCGAGGAGGGGACATGAAGGCGTCCAGCGTGCGTGTCGTTCTCGTTCTTCTCGTTCTCGTCGCAGGCCTCCAGGCCCTTCCCGTCGCGGCGCAGACGACCGGCGGCGTGGAGGGGACGGTCTCCGACCCGGAGGGCCGGCCGCTGCCGGGCGTGACGATCGAGCTCCGGTCGTCGAGCCTCCAGGGCACGCGGATCGCCGTCTCGGCCGCCGACGGCCGCTACCGCTTCCCCGCGATCCCACCCGGGCTCTACACCGTGAAGGCCACGCTCGTGGGGTTCAAGACGATCGAGAGGTCGGCGATCAAGGTGAACCTCGACGCGACCGCGACGGTCCCCCTCCGGATGGAGATCTCCGTCGCCTCCGAGATCATCGTGACCGGGGAGGTTCCCGTCGTCGACACGACGAGCACCGAGACCGGCCTGAACGTCCGGAAGGAGGTCGTCGAGAAGCTGCCGCTCGGGCGGAACTACGCCTCCGCGGTCGAGATGAACCCCGGGGTCTCCCTCGACTCGGCCGACACGCAGGGGCGCGCCCTCTCGTTCTCGATCTACGGCTCCACGTCGATCGAGAACCAGTACCTCGTCGACGGCGTCAACACGACGAACGTCATCCGCGGCTTCCAGGGAAAGGCGCTGACGCAGGAGTTCGTCGAGGAGGTCCAGATCAAGACCGGCGGCTACGAGGCCGAGTACGGCCGCGCGATGGGCGGCATCGTGAACGTCGTGACGAAGTCGGGCGGGAACGAGTTCCACGGCGACGCCTTCGGCTACTTCAACTCCAAGAGCGCGACCGCCGCCCGGAAAGGCGACGCCACGACCGACGCGCCCTACCCGCCGAACCTGGTCGACGACTCGCAACGGGACGTCCAGGACTTCGGCGCCGACCTCGGCGGCTACATCCTCAAGGACCGGATCTGGTTCTTCGCGGCCTACAACCGGGTGAACCAGAGCGTCGACCAGCTGATGATGCCGGACTCCGGCCTGCCGAACGAGGGCGAGAACTTCCCGATCAGCTACCACTCCGACCTCTTCTCCGGGAAGCTGACGGGGCGGATCACCGACTCCACGACGCTGATCGCGGCGGTCTTCGGCGACCCCGAGCAGCGCGTCGGGGCCCTCCGCAACTTCACCTCGAGCAACCCGCTCTCCCAGCAGGGGACGCGGGACATCGGCGCGACCGACTTCTCCGCGAGCCTCACGCAGCTCTTCGGGGCCAGCGCGATCGCCGACCTCCGCTACTCGCGCCACCAGGACCGCTACCAGCTGGCCGGGCAGGGGGCGAGCGCGGCGCGCGTCCTGGACTACACGGAGGACCTCAGCAACCCGACGGCTTCCGGCGGGTTCGGCTCGATCCGCGGCTTCCGCGACAACAACGAGTCGACGCGCGACGCGGTCAAGCTCTCCGGGACCTTCTTCGTGAAGGCGCACGAGATCAAGGCGGGCGTCGACTACGAGAACAACCTGACCAACTCCACGGACACCTACAGCGGCGGCGCGCAGCTCCGGGTCTGGCCCTGCTCGAGCGCCGTCTGCACCGGGGCGCACGCGAACGACGCCGTCTACTACGAGCACGACTTCTACACGCTCTCGGCCGACAAGTCGAAGCTCGAGAGCGGGTTCCTCCCCAGCGGGAACACGGTCTCCCCTCACGCGTACCGGACCGGCTTCTTCGTCCAGGACTCCTGGAAGCCGACCGGGAGCCTCGCGGTCCACGTCGGGATCCGCTACGACCAGGAGGACATCCGGCAGTACGACGGCAGCAAGGTCTACAACCAGCACGTCGTCGACCCGAACGGGAACGTGCTCCAGCAGGGCGGCCAGCCGTTCGAGATCAAGAACGAGTGGCAGCCCCGGATCGGCATCGCCTGGGATCCTTCGAAAGACGGGTCGACGAAGGTCTCGGTCTCCTGGGGCCGCTTCTACTACGCCCTCCCGACCGACCTGACCGTCCGGTCGTACGCCGCCAAGGTCGATGCCCAGACCTACAACTACAGCTCCGAACCGCTGAAGCTCACCCAGGACCCGACGATCGGCCGCCAGGCGGCCGCACAGGGGGGCTTCAACCCCGAACCGTTCCAGGACGACCTCAAGGGGGAGTACCAGGACGAATTCGCAATCGGCTTCGAGAAGGCGTTCAGCGCGAAGTACTCGCTCGGCCTCCGGTACACCTACCGGAACCTCGGGCAGGTTATCGAGGACCGCTGTGACATGGACCCGGCCTACCCCGAGGCGAACGACAACTACTGCGTCATCATCAACCCCGGCTCTTCCAGCCCCTTCGCCACGGGCGCCGGCATCCACACCTGCGACGGCCGCGACTACGTCGACACGAGCGGGAACTCGCCCGACTCGTACTGCACCGGCCTGCAGGTCATGAATGCCGCAATCGGGGCCGCCACGCGGAAGTATCACGGCGCCGAGCTCGTCCTGAAGGGGAGGCTCACCGACCAGTTCTGGGTCCAGGCGAGCTACCTCTACTCGCACCTCTACGGCAACTACGACGGCGCCGCGAGCATCGCCGAGTTCATGTACCCCGGCGGAGGGCAGACCGACCCCGGCATCAACGCCGACTTCGACTACCCCATCCAGCTCACCCACGCCTACGGCAACCTCTCGCTCGACCGGCGCCACTCGCTCCGGCTGGACGGGGCGTACACATTCCCGTTCGGCATGACGGTCGGGCTCAACACGTTCTACCGGACGGGCGGATGGCTCTCCCGGTACGGCTACTTCAACGGCCTCTACGCGCCCGAGGGAGCAATGACGATCGCCCGAGGGACGGCCGGCCAGCTCCCCTCGACGTACGAGGTCAACCTCGCGGCCGGCTACTCGTTCAAGCTGAACCCGGTCACCGTCACCCTGGTCCTCCAGGGGTTCAACCTGCTCAACAGGCAGATCGCCGTCGGGCAGGACCAGGACTGCTCGATCGCCCCGCCGACGAACAACGACCCGAACCTCGTCGGGGTCTGCACCGCGGCCGGGGGGAACCCCGACGGGGCGAACCCCCAGTACGGCCTGGTGACCTGGCGAACGGGACCCAGGGCGGTGAAGCTCGGGCTGCGCGTCAGCTTCTAGGCGCCGACCCGGCGGAAGGGAAAGGGCCGAGGGGGGAGGCCGGGGCCTCCCCCTCTTCGTCCGGCGTCTACTTCTGGATCTCGACCTGGAACTTCACCGCGCCGAGCTCGGCGCCGTCGGGGCCGAGGACCTTCGCCGTCCACTCGCCGGAGTCGCCGGCCCGGAACGTCCGGTAGACCCACGTCCGGTAGGGCGACCCCGCGAGCGTCTTCTCGCGCTCCCAGGCCTTCCTGTCGGCCTTCTCGAAGGCGAGCTTCACCTTCGCGTCGGCGGGGAGGCCGGAGACCTTCGTCCAGAGGTAGACGTTCGTGTCGGGTGCGACCTTGAGCTCGGCGGCCTCGCCGGTCACGTCCTTGCTCTCGATCCCGGTCCCGACCTTCACCGCGGCGGACGGCGTCGCCTCGGCGCCGAGGAGGACGGACGGAGCGAGCAGCAGGGCGATCAGGGCGGTTCTCATCGACGGTTCACCTCCGGTGCGAAATCGTAGCTCCGTCCGTCCCGCGTGGACGTGCGTTCCGTCACCCGGCCGGCAGGGCGGGGCGCCCTTCGATATCCTCGGCGGGCCGGCCCGCGCCGGGGGCGCGTGGCCGCGGCCGTTCCCGGGCCGCCAGGAGGGACCGTGCACGAACCGACGATCGACCCCGCGAAGCTCGACCTCTGGGCCCGCCTTCTCGTCACCCACTCGATCGGCGGGGTGACCCCCGACGACCGGGTCATGATCAAGGGCGAGCGGATCGCCTGGCCGCTCATGGAGCGGATCGAGCGCGAGGTGATCGCCGCCGGCGGCATCCCCGACGTCTGCCTCGTCCCACCGAACAACGAGCGGGGAAAGGTCTGGTCGGCCGCGATGGGGCGCGGCGCGACCGGGGAGCAGCTCGCCCGGGTCCCGGAGTGGCACCGCGAGCGCTACGCCTCGATGACGAAGTACGTCGAGGTCCTCGGCGCCGAGTCGCCCGCGAGCTACGCCGGGCTCTCGCGCGAGGCGACCTCGGCCCTCGCCCGCGCCGACCGTCCCTTCGCCGACCTGCGTCTCGGCAGGCCGTGGGTCATCACGCTCTACCCGACGCCGGCCTACGCGGCGATCGAGGGGATCCCGCTCGACGACTACGTCCGCTTCGTCGTCGACGCCTCGACGATCGACCCGCGGCCGCTCCTCGAGGCCGAGAAGCGGCTCGAGCCGCTCTTCGCCGACGGGAAGCGGATGGAGGTCGTCACCTGGCACCCGGGCGAGGGACGCGAGCTCGTCCTGACGATGAGCCTGGCCGAGTCGATCCCGGTCCTCTCGCACGGCCTCAGGAACGTCCCCGACGGCGAGGTCTTCACGAGCCCCGACGCGAGTTCGGTCGAGGGAGAGATCTTCCTCGACCTCCCCGTCCTCAACGGCGGGGTCGACATCGCGGGGATGCACCTCGTCTTCGAGAAGGGCCGGATCTCGCGCTTCTCGGCTCGCGAGGGGGAAGCCCAGCTCGCGTCGATCGTCGGGACCGACGAAGGCGCGCGCCGCCTCGGCGAGGTCGCCCTCGGGATGAACCCCGGCCTGACCCGCGCGCTCAAGCACCCGCTCTTCGTCGAGAAGGTGGGGGGGACGCTCCACGTCGCGATCGGGGCGAGCTACGAGACCTGCTACGAGAGCGACCCGAAGGCCCCCGACGCCCGGGCGCGCCTCGAGGAGCTCTGCGCGCGGGGCGTCCTGAACCGCTCCGCGCAGCACGTCGACGTCGTCTGCGACTTCCGCGAGGGGGGGTGCGGGCTGCGCGTCTCGATCGACGGGCGGCCGCTCGTCGTCCGCGGCGGCCTCTGGGTCCCGGGCTGAGCGTCCCGCTCCGGGCCCGTCGTCACGCGGGCGCGGGCGCCTCCGCCTCGACGCGGTTCCGGCCCCGCTCCTTGGCGCGGTAGAGCGCCGGGTCGGCCCGGCGGAGGATCGACGCGACGTCGTCGTCGGGGCCCGCGATCGCGGCGACCCCGATGCTCGCCGTGCCGCGGTCGACGACGTCGGGGCCGATCTCGACGGCAGCCACCGCGCGGCGCAGGCGCTCGCCGGCCCTGGCGGCCCCCTCGACCGACGCGCCCGGGAGGAGGACGACGAACTCCTCGCCGCCGTAGCGCCCGACGACGTCGCTCGGGCGGAGGACGGCCCGCACCGCGGCGGCCGCCGCGGCCAGGAACCGGTCGCCCGCCTGGTGACCGTGGCGGTCGTTCCACGCCTTGAAGTGGTCGAGGTCGAGCATCAGGAGCGCGAAGGGCTGCCCGGAGCGGAGGCTCCGGTGCCTCTCCTTCTCGACGAGCTCGAAGAAGATCCGCCGCGTGTACGCCCCCGCGAGCGGGTCGTGCCAGGCCTGCCACTCGAGGTCCTCGCGCAGCTTCTCGTTCGCCGTGAGCAGCACTCCGACGCCGAGCGCGGCGAAGGCGACGACGTGCAGGGCGACGTAGGAGAGCTGGATCCCCGTCATGACGGCGACCGGCTTCGGCGCGTCGGCGACGACGGCGAAGACGGTCCGGAGACCCGCGACGAGGACGTCGACGGAGAGGATCCCGGCGACGAGGAAGCGGCCCGCCCGCCGCGCCGGGACGCGCGAGCGGAGGAGGTCGACGGCGGCGACCGGGTAGAGGACGAGCTCCGGGACGGCCCCGAAGACGGTGCGGAGCCGGATGGAGTCGGCCGCGAACGTCCCGTACGCGACGACCGCGAGGGACGCGAGGGCGAGCGCCGCCGCCCGGTCGACGCGCGGCGGCGCGCCGACGAAGCGCCGGACGCCGACGAAGAAGACGGCGAAGCCGGCGACGAAGAAGGCGTTCGCGAGGAAGACCGAGACGAACCTCGGGACCGGGGTGACCTGGAGGGCGAAGAGGAACGTCGCCACCGTGTGGATCGCGAAGCTCGCCGCGATCTCGCGGAGGCCGGGCATCCGTTCGCGCATCCCGAGGTCCGTGATCGCCACGACGAGCGTCATCAGGACGCCCACGAAGGTGCCGACGACCAGGAGGGTCGGTGGATCGAGGTGCATCGACCGCCCGGATCGTACTCTCGGCCGGCGTGCCCGGAGCGCGGCCGCAGCCCCGGCTCCGGGTTCCCCGCGAGGTCCTCGCGGGTTATCTTCGCCGGTGCACGAGGAGCGACGCGAGATGACGCCTGCCGAGGAACGCCAGGGCCTGATCACGGGGAACCGGGAGATGGACGGAGAGCACGTCCTCCAGCTCCACCTGCTGCGCGAGCTCGTGCAGAACCTCGACGCGGGCGACGTCGCCGCCGCCGCCGAGGTCTTCGAGAGCCTGGACCACTTCACGAGCGCGCACTTCCTCGCCGAGGAGCTCCTGATGCGGCTCCACGCCTACCCCGATTTCGAGGCCCACGCCGGCGCGCACGCCGGCTTCGTCGGGGAGCTGAAGAGCCTCGCCGCGCGCCTCTCCGCCGGCGCCGACGAGACGCTGAGGGAGGAGGTCGACGCGTTCGCGCGCCGCCTCCTCGCCCACATCGCGACCGCCGACCACGCCCTCGGCGAGTTCCAGCGGACGCGGGGGATCGCCGCCCCGTAGCGGCCGGCTCGCCGCGCGTCAGCCCCGCGCCGCGAGGACCCGGACGGCCGTCGGGAGGACCGCCTCGAGGAGGAAGCCCGGGAAGCGCCCGCGAAGGCGCGCCACCGCCATCTCCACGGCCCCGTCGCGCGTCGCGCGGCGCACTTCGTCCTCCGCGGCCGCGAACCAGGCGAGCTGGGCCTCGACGATCCCGCGGCCTCCCGGCGCGCCGTGGCCGGGTACGAACGTCGTCCCCTCCGGCTCGCGGAGGAGCTCCGCCAGCCCGAGCCGCCAGCCGTCGACGTCGGCGTGCTCGAGGTTCGGGTGGTACCCGTGGAAGACGAGGTCTCCCGTCACGACGACGCCGAGGTCCGGCAGGTCGACGCGCAGGTCTCCCGGCGTGTGCGCCGGGCCGCAGGGGCGGACGACGGCGCGGAGCCCGCCGACGGAGAGCTCGAGCGGCCCCGTCACGAGCCGCGTCGGCACGGCCGGGACCGCGTCGGAGAAGAGCGCGCCGACCTCGGCGCTCGCCCGCCTCTCGGCGAGGATCGCGGGCTGCTCCGCCGCCATCCGCTCCGCGGCGACCGCGTGCGCCACGACCTCGGCTCCCTCCTCCGCGAAGACGGACGCGCCGACGGAGTGATCGGTGTGGTGGTGCGTCGTCACGACCCATCGCACCGGACCGGCGCCGCGCGCCGCGAGGAGCCGCTTCACCTCGCGCGCGTAGGCCGGAGCCACGAGCGGGTCGACGAGGAGCGTCTCGCCGTCGCCGAGGAGGGCGACCGCGTTCGCCCCCCAGCTGGTGGCGAGGTCCTCGCCTCCGGTCGAAAAAACGAGGACGCGGTCGTTCACGCGGGTCACGCGGAGGGGGGCGATCGTCACGCCGCGATTCTCCCCGACGTGCGCCCGGTCCGCGTCAGAGATCCGGCAGGGGATCCAGGCTTCGCGCCAGGTCCGCGATCCTCCGTCCGGCCGAGCGCCGCCGCTCAGCGCCGGCACCCGGAAGGCCGGCGCCCCACGCCCTCACCTTCGAGCGTCTCCGGAATGCGACGAGCGATTCGACGTCGGGCACCCCGCGCGCGAGCCGCGCAAACGCGGAGAGGAGCCACTGGCGCTCCGCCTCCTCGTTCGTGACGGGCGTCACCGTCGTCGCGGCCCGGGGCCTCTTCGGGGTGCCAGGTCGGCGTGCCTTCATCGTCTGCAGGCACATCTTCAAGTTCCGCGCCAGAGGACGGCCCCGGGGAGGGCCCGGGCAGGAAGTCGCTGCCCGGGCAGGACTTCGGCCTACCGCGCCTGAGTCTTCGCGGGCGCCGGGCTCTTCGACCTCGGCGCGCTCCCCTTCAGCGCGCCAAGCGCGGCCTCGAGCCTCTCGATCTCCTTCTCGAGCTCCGCCTTCTGCGCGCCCGACTCCGGGAGCGCCTCCCGGAGCGAGGCGGCCTGCTCGGCGAGCGACTTCGCGAGTTCGTCCGTCGCCCCACGGAGCTCGTGGACGCGGAGCTCGGCGTCGAGCGCCTGCAGCTCGCGGTCGAGCTTCTCGGTCTCGGCCTCGAGCGCCTGCCGCTTCTTCTCCAGCTCCTGCTCGGCGTGCTCGGCGGCGCGGGCGCTCTCCGCCGTGGCACCCGCCTTTCCGCCCGCCTCGGCGGCGCGCTCGACCTCGGTCTCGAGCTTCAGCTCCTGCACCTGGAGGTCCAGCTGGCGCTTCTCGAGGTCCCCCCGCCGGTCGGAGAGCGCTCCCCTCTTCTCGACCCGCGCGGCGCCCTCCGCGTCGCCCTCCGCCTTCATCCGCGCGATCTCCTCGGAGGCCTCCTTCCGCCGGACCTTCGCCTCGAGGTCGAGCGACTTCCGCTCCAGCTCGAGCTGCGAGAGCTGGAGCTGCCGACGCTGCTCGTCGAGGGCGCGGCGCTCCGCGTCGAGCGCGGGGTCGCCCTCGTTCCCTTCGCGGAGGGCGAGGGGCGCGGCGCTCGCGACGAGGTACGGCAGCGGCGTCCTCACGTTCGGGACGGACGCGACGCGGAGGCGTGGCGCGAGCGCCGGCATCGGGGTCCCCGGCACGGCGGGAGGCGTGAGCAGCGCGCGGGAGTACGCCCGGGCGAGCGTCGGCGCCGCCTCGGGCGTCGGCGTCCCCTCCGCGCCGGGCAGGACCGTCACGGCCGCGGCCTGCGCGGTGCGCGTCGGCGCGACGGTCGGGAAGAGCGCGAGCGAGGCGATCGCCGCGACGCCGAGGGCCACGCGGACCGGGCGGGAGAGACGCGGGAGCGGGTACGTCATGAGGATCTCCTTCAGTCGGGCCTCGAGGTCTTCGACCGGGCCGGCGCCCGAGGCGGCCGCGGGGAGGGGGACGGGGGACTCGGAGAGGAACTCCAGGCTCTTCAGGATCCCGCGCGCGTAGGCGCGCGCCGAGGTCGGGAGGGCGCGGAGCACCCACTCGTCGCAGCAGCGCTCTTCGGCCCGGCGGAGCGCCCGGCGCGACCACCAGGTGACCGGGTACCACCAGAAGAGGGCGGTCGCGCCGATCTCGAGGAAGCGGACCCAGTGGTCGCGACGCCTCACGTGCGCGAGCTCGTGGGCGAGGAGCGCGTCGAGCTCGGCGGCTTCGAGGCTCGCCAGGAGCTCGCGCGGGAGGAGGAGGAGAGGACCCGCGGCGGCCGGCCAGAGCATCGGCGGAACGCGCGCCGGTACGAGGAGGAGCGGCGGGACGCGCCTCACACCGAGGCTCTCCGCGAGGTCGTCGACGCGCCTCGCGAGGCCGGCCGGCGCCGGCTCGGCGGCGGCGAGGAGGCGGCGGAACCGGGCGAAGCGGTACGCGGAGAGACCGACGACGGCGAGCGCCCCCGCGGCGAGGAGGATCGGGAGGAGCGTTCGGGCGGATGCGGCGGAGACCCGGCCGAGCGAGGACGGCGCCCGGTCGCGGTCGGCTCGCGCCGGGCCCGGCTCGCGGCGCGACGCCGCCCGTTCCGCGGCGGGAGGGGCCGGAGCGACGGCGGACGCGGACACCTCCGCACGGGTGGCGCGCGTCGCGAGCGCCGGCGGCGCATCGCTCTCTTTCGCGGCCCGACCCGGCGCCGGCGTCGCCCTCTCCACCCGCACCGGCAGGACCGGCAGCGCCACGAGAGGAGGCGTGACGAGCTTCACGAGCGCGAGGAGCCAGAGCGTGTGGACGACCGCCTGCCGCCGGACGAGGCGCGAGGCGGCCCAGGCGGAGAGGGCAAGGAGGCCCGAGAGCGCCGCGTTCGTCAGGACGAGGCGGAAGAGCGCGTCCACGGCCTCACCCCTTCCGAGGGAGGGCGTCGACGAGGCGCCGCAGCTCGCCGAGCTCGTCGGCCGAGAGACGGCCCGCGTTCACGAGGTGGGTCAGGAGAGGGGTCATCGAGCCGTCGCAGAGCGAGTCGGCCGTGTCGCGCAGCCGCCGCGCGACGAGGTCCTCCCGCCCGAGGCGCGCCGCGTAGACGTTCTGCCGCCCCTCGAGGCGGTGCCTCACGTGCCCCTTGTCCTCGAGCCGCTCGAGGAGCTTCTGGACCGTCGCGTACTCGGAGGCTCCCCCGTCCGGGTAGATCCGGTCCGCGAGCGCGCGGATCGTCGCCGGCCCGAGGTCCCAGAGCGCCCGCAGCACCTCGAGCTCCGCTTCCGTCACGTCCTGGGGGCGTCTCGCCACGGTCGCCTCCTGCCCTTCCGTCTTCTCAGACGTTACGTCTGAGAATCTGAGACGTGCCGTCTGAGATGTCAAGGAGAATCGGAGGCGCCCGTCACGCGGTCACGAGCCGGCCCGTCAGACGGTCGCGCGCCCCTCCCCCACCATCCGCTCGGGGCGCACCCACTCGTCGAACTGCTCCGCCGTCACGAGGCCGAGCGCGAGGGCGCTCTCGCGGAGGGAGAGCCCCTTCTCGTGCGCGTCCTTCGCGATCCTCGCCGCGGCGTCGTAGCCGACGTGCGGGCTGAGGGCCGTCACGAGCATCAGCGACCTCGCCAGGTGCGCCGCGATCCGCTCGCGGTCCGGCTCGATCCCCTCGGCGCAGTGGAGCCGGAAGCTCCGGCAGCCGTCGGCGAGGAGCCGGGCGCTCCGGAGGACGTTCGCCGCGATCAGCGGCTTGGCGACGTTCAGCTCGAAGACGCCCCCCGCGCCGCCGACGGTGACGGCGACGTCGTTCCCCATGACCTGGGCGCAGAGCATGAGGAGCGCCTCGCACTGGGTCGGGTTGACCTTCCCGGGCATGATCGAGCTCCCGGGCTCGTTCTCGGGGATGGTGATCTCGCCGATGCCGCAGCGCGGCCCGCTCGCGAGCCAGCGGACGTCGTTCGCGACCTTCGTGAGGGCCACGGCGAGGGCCTTCAGCGCGCCGTGGAGCGAGACGAGCGCGTCGTGCGCGGCGAGCGCCTCGAACGTGTTCGGCGCCGTCACGAACGGGAGGCCCGTCAGCTCCGCGAGCCGGGCGGCCGCGCGGGCGGCCAGCCCGGGGTGCGCGTTCAGCCCCGTGCCGACGGCCGTCCCGCCGAGCGCGAGCTCGAAGACGTGGGGGAGCGCCGCCTCGACGCGCTCGATCGCGTTCGTCAGCTGCGCCACCCACCCGGAGACCTCCTGGCCCAGCGTGAGCGGCGTCGCGTCCATCAGGTGCGTCCTTCCGATCTTCACGACGTCCGCGAACGCCCCGGCCTTCCGCCGGAGGACGTCGCGCAGGTCGGCGACCGCGGGGAGGAGCTCGCGGCGCACCGCCGTCGCCGCGGCGACGTGCATCGCCGTCGGGAAGACGTCGTTCGACGACTGCCCGCGGTTCACGTCGTCGTTCGGGTGAACGAGGCGCTTCTCCCCGCGCGGGCCGCCGAGGAGCTCGCTCGCGCGGTTCGCGAGGACCTCGTTCACGTTCATGTTCGTCTGGGTGCCGCTCCCCGTCTGCCAGACGACGAGCGGGAACTCCCCGTCGTGCCGCCCGGCGAGGACCTCGTCGGCCGCCGCCACGATCGCCTTCGCCTTCCTCTCCTCGAGGACGCCGAGCTCGGCGTTCGCGAGCGCCACCGCCTTCTTGACGAGCGCGAGGGCGTGGACGAGGGCGAGCGGCATCCGCTCCTCGCCGATCCGGAACGTCTCGAGGGAGCGCTGCGTCTGCGCGCCCCAGAGCCTCCCGGCCGGCACCTCGATCGGCCCGAAGGAATCCCTCTCCGTCCGTGTCTCCATCGCACGGCCCTCCTTTCGACGGGGCGGGGCGCCGGCGATGCCGCAGGCCCCCACTGACCTCTACGCGCGGGAGGGCAAAACCGATCGTCGCTTTCCGGCGGGAGCGGGGCCGGGGGAATTCAGACCGCGAGCGTCTTCGCCCCCGCCGCGAGCGTCGCCTTCACGACCTCGACGACCCGGGCGGGCGGGACCCCTTCCGCCTTCTTCTCGCGGCGCGTCGAGACCTCGACGACCCCCTTCGCGAGGGCCTTGCCGCCGATGACGACGCGGACCGGGAAGCCGATCAGGTCGGCGTCCTTGAACTTCACGCCGGGGCGCTCGTCGCGGTCGTCCCAGAAGACCTCGACGCCCGCGGCCTGGAGGTCGGCGTAGAGCTTTTCCGCCGCCTCGAGGACCTCCCTGTCGCGCTGGAGCGAGAGGAGGGCGACCTGGAACGGGGCGAGCGGGACGGGCCAGATGATCCCGTCGTCGTCGTGGTTCTGCTCGACGGCCGCGGCGACGGTGCGCCCGACGCCGAGGCCGTAGCAGCCCATCGCCAGCGGGACCATCTTCTGCTGCGGGTCGGCGACCTCGCACTTCATCGCCTCGGAGTACTTCGTCCCGAGCTTGAAGATGTGGCCGACCTCGATGCCGCGCTTGATCCGGAGAACTCCCGTGCCCGTCGGCGACGGGTCGCCGTCGCGGGCCGTGGCGACCTCGAGGACGCCGGCCACCTTCAGGTCGCGCTTCACGGAGAGGTTGGAGTGGTGGGTTCCGTCCTGGTTGGCGCCGCAGAAGACGTTGCGGGCGTTCTCCATGGAGCGGTCGACGTAGACGGGAACCTCGTCCTGCCCCGCCCGGGGCTTCAGGCCGATCGGCCCGATGAAGCCCGGCTTGCAGCCGGCGATCTCCGGCAGCCACTCCTCGGGGACGAGCCGCACGTGCGCGACGCCGAGCGCCTTCGGGAGCTTCACCTCGTTGATCGTCAGGTCGCCGCGAATGACGATCGCGCAGACGAACGACGTCTCGTCGGCGCGGATCGCCTCGTAGAGCATCGTGTTCGTGATCCGGTCCTCGGTCGTCCCGAGGTGCTTCGCCTGCCCCTCGGTCGAGACGATCCCCGGCGTCGGCGAGTCGGCGCGGCCGAACGGCTTCTCCTCCTCGCCCGCCCAGGGCTCGGGGAGCGGAGCCGTCACGGCCTTCTCCACGTTCGCGCCGTACTTCCCGTCCTCGGAGAAGACGAGCGCGTCCTCGCCGGTGTCGGCGACGACCATGAACTCCTCGGAGGCCGAGCCGCCGATGGCGCCCGAGTCGGCCTGGACGAGGGCGTACTCGAGGCCGCAGCGCTCGAAGATCGCCCGGTAGGCCGCGTCCATCTTCCGGTAGTGGGCGTCGAGCCCCTTCTGGTCGAGGTCGAAGGAGTAGGCGTCCTTCATCAGGAACTCGCGCCCGCGCATGAGGCCGAAGCGGGGGCGGATCTCGTCGCGGAACTTCGTCCGGATCTGGTAGAGGTTGAACGGCAGCTGCCTCCACGAGGTGACCGAGCGGCGGACCATGTCGGTCACCGCCTCCTCGGCCGTCGGCGCGAGCGCGAACTCGCCCGCCTTGCGGTCCTCGAGGTGGAAGAGGATGCCGTCGTTCATGTAGCGGTCCCACCGCCCCGACTCGACCCAGAGCTCCTTCGGCTGCGCGATCGGCAGCTCGACCTCGAGCGCGCCGGTCCGGTTCATCTCCTCCCGGACGATCTCCGTCATCTTCTTGAGCGACCGGAAGCCCATCGGCGTGAAGGAGTAGATGCCGGCGGCGACCTTCATCAGCATCCCCGCGCGGGCGAGGAGCTTGTGGGAGACGACCTCGGCATCGCCGGGGGCTTCGCGGAGGGTGGAGAGGAGGTAGTTGGACCAGCGCATCGGGGGCGGAGGATAGCGCAGGGGGCTGGGCAGCAGCCGGTTCCGCGCCCCGGCCCCTTCCTTTGCCGGTACGATGGGCGGTCCGGGAACGCCGCCGGCGGGCCCGATACCGGGATGCGAGGACGGGAATCGGGGAGGTCGCGCGATGGAGACTCCGACATTCGACTTCGTGGCGGTCGGCTCGCCGCTTCACGACGCGGCCGCGCTCCGCAGGGCCCTCGAGCCGACGCTCCACGCCCTCGCCTCCGTCGGAGGCCGCGAGGCACGCGTCGAGGCGTTCTCCGGGCCTGGCCCCGTCGCCGTCGTCGTCGGGACCGGGGGGACCGAGAGCGAGGTCCTGCGCCTCCGCGCCCTCAGGGAGGCCGCCTCGCCCGGGGACCCGCTCCTCCTCGTGACGATCCCCGCGCACAACTCGCTCCCCGCCGCGCTCGAGGCGCTCGCCCGGGTCCGGCAGGAGGGGGGACGCGGCCGGATCGTCCACCTCGCCTCCCCGGACGACGCGCCGGCGCTCGAACGCGTCTCCGCCGCGATCGAGGACCTGCGCGTCCTCGGAAGGCTCTGCCGGAGCCGGATCGGCCTCGTCGGCGTCCCTTCCGACTGGCTCGTGGCGAGCGTCCCGGCCGCCGAGGCCGTGCGCGAGGTCTGGGGCCCGGAGACCGTGAACGTCGACCTCGCGAGCCTCCTCGAGGCGCCCCTCCGGGAGCCGGACGACAAGGCCCTCGCGCTCGCCGCGTCGTTCACCGACGGCGCCTCCGCGACCCGCGAGGCCGAGGCGGCGGGGGTGCGCCAGGCGTCGACGGTCTTCAGCGCCCTCTCCGACCTCATGGCCCGGGAACGCCTCGACGCGGTCGCCGTCCGCTGCTTCGACCTCGTCACCGGCCGCGGCACGAGCGGCTGCCTCGCCCTCTCGGCGCTGAACGACGCGGGCTGCGTCGCAGCCTGCGAGGGCGACCTCGCGAGCGCCGTCGGCATGCTCTGGGTGAAGGAGCTCCTCGGCACGGCGAGCTGGATCGCGAACCCTTCCCACGCCGACGCCGCCACGGGCCTCCTCCGCCTCGCGCACTGCACCATCGCCCGTTCGCTCGTGACGGGCTGGGAGCTGCGCTCCCACTTCGAGTCGGGCCTCGGCGTCGCCATCGCGGGCGACCTTCCGCCGGGCCCCGTCACGCTGCTGCGCCTCGGCGGCCGGCGGCTCGACGCGATCTTCCTCGCCGAGGGAGAGGCGGTCCCGATCCCCCGCCGGGAGGACCTCTGCCGGACCCAGGTCGACGTGCAGCTCGCGCCCGGAGAGATCACCGAGCTCCTCGAGCGGCCCCTCGGGAACCACCTCCTGCTCGTCCCCGGCAGGCACGCCGCGCGCCTCCGCGGCTACTGGGAGTGGGCGGTCGCCGACCCCGACCGGCGGGCCACGGCGCACTGACCGGGTCGTCCTCCGGCTTTTCCCCGGCTCAGCCTCTCGACGACGCCACCGCCGCGGCGGCCCCGCCTCACTCCATCAGGCCGGGGATCCCGAACGGCGCGCGCGCCGCCATCAGGAGGACGGCGGCGCCGACGACGGCGAGCCCCCACGTCACCCGGTCGCGCATCGCGAAGACGATCGGGTCCTCGTCCATCGCGCCGCGCGCGACGAGGACCCAGATCCGGCTCGACCAGTAGAGGAGCATCGGAAAGAGGAGCCAGAGCCACCCGGGATGGGCGTAGAGGCGCTTGACGTCCTCGCTGTGGATGTAGATCGCGAGGACCATCCCGGAGCCGTAGGCGCTCGCGACGCCGAGGACGTGGACGACGAGGGAGTCCGGGACGAACCAGTCGCGCCCGGAGGCGCCCTCGGCGCCCCGCTCCCGGAGCGACGAGAGCTCGGACGCCCTCTTGGCGAACGCGAGCGAGAGGAAGATGAAGATCGAGAAGGCGAGGAGCCAGGGCGAGACGGGGACGTTCGTCGCGGCCCCGCCGAGGAGGACGCGGAGCGTGTAGAGGAAGGCGAGCGTGAAGACGTCGAGGAGGACCTTCCGCTTCAGGAGGAAGGTGTAGACCGTCGTCGCGAGGAGGTACGCCGCGAGGAGGAGCTGGGCTCCGGTCGGGAGCGCCGCGGCGAGCGCCGCCGCGACGGCGACGAGGAGCGGCACCAGGAGGAGTCCCGCCCGAAGGGAGAGCTCGCCGCTCGCGAACGCGCGCCTCCGCTTGGCGGGATGCCGCCGGTCGGAGGCGAGGTCCATCAGGTCGTTCAGGACGTACACGGCCGACGCGCAGAAGCTGAGCGCGAGGAACGCGACGACGGCCGCGAGGAGCGTCGCCGGGTCGAGGAAGTGGCCGGCGACGGGAGGGACGAAGACGAGGACGTTCTTGACCCACTGCCGCACCCGCATCGCGCGGAGCAGGGTGGCGAGTCCGCGCGGCGGGCCGGGGAACGACGCGGCGACCGGCGTGCCCGCGGCCTCCACCTCGGCGCGGAGGCGGGCCCCGCCCCCGGCCAGGAGCGCCGTCCGCGCGCTCCGGAAGACCGGCAGGTCGGCCCGCCGGTCGCCCGCGTAGTCGAAGCCCTTCTCCCCGAACAGCGAAACGAGCCGCGCCCGCTTCGCCTCGCCGCCGAGGTTCGAAGCGCCGTCGCTCGCGAGGACCTCGTCGAAGAGGCCGAACGAGGCGGCGAGCGGGCCCGCGAGGAGCTCGTCGGACGCGGTCGCGAGGACGAGCCTCCGTCCCTTCTCCTTCTCTGCGCGGAGGTGCGCGACGAGGTCCTCCCGGAACGGCACGAGCGTCGGGTCGAGCGCGGAGATCCGCGCGAGGCGCCGCTTCAGCCCCGCCCGGTCGCCCGAGAGGAGCGGACCGAGCGACGCGAGCGCGGCGAAGGGCCTCGCCGAGAGCGCGGCGAGGAACGACTCGTCGAGGAGGTCGGAGAGGAGCAGCGTCCCGTCCAGGTCGACGACGAGCGGAACGCTCCTGTCCGGGTGGTTCTCCGCCATCGCGGGGATTCTGCGCCGAGTCCGGGCGGGACGGCGACCGGGGCCGAGGGGCCGCCCTGCTTTCTCGCTAGACTCCTCAGCCGTGGACAGCACGTTTCGACGAGGAGCGCGGCCCCGGGCCGCTCTCGCCGCGCTCGCCGTCGCCGCTCTCGGCCTCTTCTCCTGCGCCCCGCAGGGGGCGGAGCCGTCCGCGACGGTCCTGAAGGCCGAGGGCGCCGTCGGGCTCGCGGGCCCGGCGGCGCCGAAGAACGCCCCTCCCGCTTCGCTCGGAGACCTCCCCGGCGCCGTCGCGCGACTCGAGGCCCTCCGGGAGGAAGTGTCGACGGCCGTCGTCGTCGACGACGACGAGCGGGAGGCCACGACCGCGCTCGATTCGGCCCTCAGGCGGGTCGAGCGGTTCCGCGGCCGCGCCGCGGGTCTCCCGTACGACGAGCTCCTCGAGTTCTCGCGGCGCCTCGCGGCGACGGACCGGTCGGTCGCGCAGACCGACCGCGTGATCGCGAGCCGGCTCCGCCGGGTCGAGGAGGACGCGCGGCGCGTCGGCGAGCTGGGGACGACGTTCGAGGAGCTCGCCGAGCTCGCCGGCCGGACCGCCGCGCCTCCCGCCATCCGCCTCCGCACCGGCGTCTGCCGGGCCCAGCTCGACGAGCTCTCGACGCGCCTCGCGCAGCGACGGACCGACATCCTCGTCCTCGTCGACAAGCTCGCCGAGGCCCGCGGCGGCGTGGCTGCCCTCAAGGCCGAGGCGCAGTCGAACCTCGCCGAGGCCCGGCGCCGCTTCGCCGCGACGGCCGCCGAGCCGATCTGGAACCTGCGGGTCTCCGGCCAGGAGGCCTGGACCGAGATGGCGAGCCGCCTCGAGCGGGACTTCCGGCGCGTCCGCGGCTGGGTGCAGTCGAACTTCCCGCGCATCCTCCTCCTGACGGTGATCTTCCTCGGGGGCACGGTCGTCCTCCTTCAGCGTCTCCGTCCGGGAGCGGAGCGGCGCGCATCGACCGACCCGGCCGCGGCCGCGGCCCTCCGCATCATGGAGAGACCCTGGATCGCCGGCATCCCGGTCGCGATGCTCGCGCTCGTCGTCCTCATGCCCCAGCCCCCGGCGATCGTCTACGACGTCGCGTGGCTGCCGGCGGCGCCCGCGGCGGCGTGGGTCATCGTCCAGGTTCTCGGGCCGAACGTGAAACGGACGGTCTGGGTCCTCGCCGTCTCCCTCGCCGTCATGCCCCTCGCGGGCGCGCTCGGAGCGCTCCCGTTCACCGACCGCATCTCCACGATCCTCCAGACCGCGCCCCTCGCCGTCGTCCTGGGGCTCGACCTCCGCCGGGGCCGCCTCTCCGGCCTCGCGATGGGCGGCCGGACGGGAGCGCTGCTCAAGGCGATCGGCTGGTTCCTCGCCGGCTGCCTCGCCGCTTCCGCGGCCGGCGCCGTCGTCGGCTGGGTCGGCATCGCCGCGGTCCTCGGGAGCGGCGCTCTCGGGACCCTCGGCGGGATCGTCCTGATGGTCGCGGCCTACCTCGTCGTCTCCGGGCTCGTCCGGAGCGTCCTGGCGTCGGGTCCCGCGCAGGGCCTCCGGATGGTGCGCTCGAACGCCGACCTCGTCGCCGAGAGGTGCCTCGAGGTCCTGCGCGTCGTCGGCGTCCTCGTCGTGCTGGCGATCTCCGTCCGGGCGTTCGACGTCGGGACCGCGCTCCGCACGTCCCTCGCCGGCGCCCTCTCGGCGAGGGCCACGGTCGGGTCGATCTCGATCTCGCCCGCGCCGATCCTCGGCTTCGCCCTCGTCCTCTGGTTCTCGTTCCTCCTCTCCCGCCTCCTCGGGTTCCTCCTCGCGGAGGAGGTCCTCCCGAGGTTCGACCTCCGGCGCGGGACGGCCGTCGCGATCTCGGGGACGACCCGCTACCTCGTCCTCCTCGCGGGGTTCGTCCTCGCCGCCGGCGTCGCCGGAGTCGACCTCTCGAAGATCGGCTTCCTCGCGGGCGCCCTCGGCGTCGGCGTCGGCTTCGGCCTCCAGAACATCGTCAGCAACTTCATCTCGGGGCTCATCCTCCTCTTCGAGCGCCCCATCCAGGTCGGCGACGCCGTCGACGTCTCGGGGGCGGCCGGGACCGTCACGCAGATCGGCATCCGCGCCTCGACGGTCCACACGTTCGACGGGGCCGACGTCATCGTCCCGAACGCGGACCTGATCTCCAAGTCCGTCACGAACTGGACCGGCTCGAACCCGAACCGGCGCTTCGACGTCTCCGTCGGCGTCGCCTACGGCTCCCCGCTCGAGACCACCGCGCAGGCGCTCCTCGCCGCCGCCCGCCGGACGCCCGGGGTCCTCCCCGGCCCGGGCCCCGAGGCGTTCTTCCAGAGCTTCGGGGCGAGCTCGCTCGACTGGACGCTCCGCCTCTGGGTGAAGATGGACGAGTCGCCGAAGGTCCTCAGCGACCTGAAGCGCGCGGTGAGCGAGGAGCTCGGGAAGGCGGGGATCGAGATCCCCTTCCCGCAGCGCGACCTGAACATCCGCTCCGTCGCCCCCGAGGTGCGGGACGCCCTCGGCGGGAGGAGCCGCCGACCGTGAAGCGCCGACGCGGGTGCGAGCCGGTTCGCCGCCGATGCCGGTAGAACGTCGCGCGCTCGACGTCGAGGTCCGGACGGAGCCGGGAGGCGACGCACGCGTCGTCGTGGGCGGTGTGCTCGACGTGCGGACCGCCGGAGGGGCCCGCCGGGACCTCGCGGGGAAGCTCTCGCGCGAGCGCCTGACGGCCCTCTCGGTCGACGCGTCGGCCCTCGAGTCCGCCGACCTCGCCGGCGTCTCGCTCCTCTGGGAGCTGGCCCACGGGCGGCTCGTTCCGGGAGTCGGCGCGGAGATCTCGGGCCTTCGGCCCGACGTCGCCGACCTCCTCGCGGCCTACCCGGCCCCCGATGACGTGGACTCGGTCGTCGCGGGAGACGAGAGTCCCGCCGGGATCCACGCCGTCGGCGCGGGAGCCGTCGCGGTCGCCTCCGGCTTCCGCGAGGGGGCCGAGCTCCTCGGCGCGGTGACCTCGGCCCTCGCCTCCATCGCCCGGAAGCCCCGCCGGATGCGCTGGGCCGAGGTGGGACGCGTCTTCGAGAGCGCCGGGGTGGCCGCGTTTCCCGTCGTCACGTTCGTCGGCTTCCTGACGGGTCTCATCATCGCCTTCGAGGCGGCCCAGCCGCTCAAGCTCCTCGGCGCGGAGGCGTTCGTCGCCGACACGATCGGGATCATCGTCCTGCGCGAGCTCGGCCCGCTCATGACGGCGATCGTCGTCGCCGGGCGCTCGGGGCCCGCGCTCGCGGCCGAGCTCGGGATGATGAAGGTGAACGAGGAGCTGAACGCCCTCGAGACGATGGGGCTCGACCCGGTCCGCTTCCTCGTCGTCCAGCGGGTCGTGGCCCTGACGCTCCTCTCGCCGGTCCTGACCGCCTACGCGATGGCCGTCGGCGTCCTCGGCGGCGTGATTGTCATGATCACGCTCGGCTTCCCCGTCTCGGTGACCTGGAGCCAGCTGCAGGGAGCGGTCGGCGCCCACGACGTCCTCGTCGGGCTCTCGAAGGGCTTCGTCTTCGGGAACCTCGTCGCCGGCTTCTCGTGCCTCCGGGGCCTCCAGGCCCGGCTCGGTCCGACCGCCGTCGGCGAGGCGACGACGCGCGCCGTCGTCTCCTCGATCCTCGCCGTCTTCGTCGCCGACGGTATCTTCGCCGTCCTGACGTACGTCCTCGGCGTATGAGCGCGCCCGCCGAGCCGATCATCCGGGTCGAGGACGTGACGATCGCCTACGGTGACCGCGTCGTCCTCTCGGGCGTGAGCTTCGAGGTGCGGCGGGGCGAGGTCTTCGTCATCCTGGGCGGCTCCGGGTGCGGCAAGAGCTCCCTCCTGAAGCACCTCATCGGACTCCGGCGCCCGCGCGAGGGGCGGATCCTCATCGACGGGCGCGACGTCACGGCCGCCGAGGGGGCCGAGCGGCGGGCGATCCTCCGCTCGTTCGGGGTCATGTACCAGAGCGGGGCCCTCTTCGGGTCGCTCACGGTCCACGAGAACGTGCGGCTCCCGCTCGACGAGCTGACCGACCTCGCGGAAGGGCAGAAGAACGCGCTCGCCCTCGCCCTCCTCCGGAGGGTCGGGCTCGCGCACGCCGCGACGCGCCTGCCGGCCGAGCTCTCGGGAGGCATGGTGAAGCGGGCGGCCATCGCACGGGCGCTCGCCCTCGGCCCGCCGCTCGTCTTCCTCGACGAGCCCTCCGCCGGGCTCGACCCGATCACCTCCGCCGGCCTCGACGCGCTGATCGTCGACCTCGCGCGGAGCACGGGAACGACTTTCGTCGTCGTCACGCACGAGCTGCAGAGCATCTTCGCGATCGCGGACCGCTGCGTGATGCTCGACGCCGCCCGCAGGACCCTCGTCGCCGAGGGGCGCCCCCCGGACCTCCGCGACACCTCGAACGACCCGCAGGTGCTCCGCTTCTTCCGCCGCGAGGCCGAGGACGCCGCACCGGGCAGGAGCCAGACGGCATGAGCCAGAAGCCGCACCATTTCCGGATCGGACTCTTCGTCCTCGGCGGGGTCGTCCTCGTCCTCGCGGGGCTCCTCGCGTTCGGCCTCAGGCACAGCTTCGACAGGAAGCACCGTCTCCTCACCTACATCCCGGGAGACGTCGAGGGGCTCGTCGTCGGGTCGCCGGTGAAGCTGAAGGGCGTCAACGTCGGGGAGGTCACGGGGGTCTACTTCTCGTGGAACCGCTACCCCGGCACGAAGGTCGCTTGCGTGATCGTCGAGTTCGAGGTCGGCACAGACATCAGCCCCGTCCCGATCGAGAAGGCGGAGGACTTCGAGCCGGAGCTGAAGAAGTACGTCGACTGGGGCCTCCGGGTGATGATGAAGAGCCAGCCGATCACCGGGTCGTCCTTCCTCGAGCTCGAGCTCCTCGACCCGAAGACGAACCCGCCCCTCGCCTACGACTGGCCGAAGCCGCGCTACCCGTACGTCCCCTCCGCGCCGAGCGGGATCAGCCGCGTCTTCGAGGGGCTCAACCGGGTCGTCACGAAGCTCGAGAAGCTCGACACCGAGAAGATCGGCCGGCAGATCGAGTCGACGCTCGCCGCGGCCCAGGCCACGATCGAGCGCTTCGGGCGGTTCGACGTCGAAGGGGTCTCGGCCGGGACGAAAGGAACCCTGGCGGACGCGAGCGCGACGGTCCTCGAGGTGCAGGGACTCGCGAAGGACGCCCGCACGAAAGTCCAGGCCCTCCAGACGGGGGAGGTGAGCCAGGACGTGCGGAACGTCCTCGCGGGGCTCGACGCGACGAACGCGAAGATCCAGGTCGCGATCGACCGACTGTCGGTCGTCGACGTGCGGGAGCTGAACGACACGCTCGCCGACCTCAGGCTCGCCGCCCGGGGCCTCGCGGAGGTGCTCGCAACGATCCGGAAGCAGCCCTCGCAGCTGATCCTCGGGGGCGCCCCGTCGCCGGCGTCCGTCCTCGAGCCTCCCGCCGCCGGGAAGGAGGAGAGGAAGTGAGACCGGACCTGCGGCGGCCCCTCGCCGCGCTCACCCTCGCTGCCGCCGTCTCCGGCTGCGCGTCCAGGCAGCCGCTCGCCGTCCAGCGATTCATGCTCGCGATGCCGGACGGCCCGATTCCCGAACCGGGGCCCGCGGCCCGGCTCGTCGCTCTCCCGCCCGTCCGCGTCAGCCCGCTCTACCTCGACCCGTCGCTCGTCTACCACGTGGGCGGAGGAAGGGTGGAGACCGACCCCTATGCCTCGCTCGCGGCGGCTCCCCGGTTCCTCATGACCTCCGCCATCCGGGCCTACCTCCTCCGGCAGCCCGGGGTGAAGAACGTCGTACAGGGTTTCGTGGGACCGAACGGGCTCACTCTCGACGTCGTCGTCCAGGAGCTTTCGGGCGACTTCTCGCGGCCGGGCGAGCCGGCCGGTGTCCTCTCCCTCGAGGTCGCCTTCTACCGGGGCGACCCGGTCCCCGGGACGGCCCCGCTCCTCCGGAAGGTCTACACGAGGCGCGAGGCGCTTCCCGGGAGGACGGCGGCGGCCGTCGTCGCGGCCTGGGGCCGGGTGCTCCCCTCGATCATGGCGGAGCTGGGCGCGGACCTCGCGTCGCTTCCCACGGGAAGCTGAGCCCGCGAGAACCCTGCGCCCCGACGGGCGCATCCGCCTCTTGCCCGCCCCGTCCGTCCTCCCTATGCTCGCGCCACCGTCCCCATGCTCCTCGTCCGCCGTCCCCGCGCCCTCTACGCGGCGTTCGACCGCTTTCCGACGAGGAAAGGGGCCTCGACGCACATCGCCCGCTTCGCGCCCGCCCTCTTCGAGGAGCTCGGCGGCGGGCTCCTCTACGTCGTCGGCGACGAACGGCTGCCGGCGCACCAGGTCGAGGGGGACGTCGAGATCATCCGCTTCTCGGCCTCGCTCCCGAACTTCCTCGAGCGCGCCGTCGCGTTCGGGGAGCACCTCGCGCGCCTCCTCGACGAGGCCGGCGACAGCCTCGAGATCGCGCACTTCCGCGACCCCTGGTCCGGCGTCCCGATCCTCGAGCTGCCGCACCGCTACGCGACGGTCTACGAGGTGAACGCCCTCCCGTCGGTCGAGCTCCCCGACGCCTTCCCCTCGATCGCCCCGCGGACGCTCGAGAAGATCCGGGCCACCGAGGACTTCTGCCTCGGGACGTGCGACCGGATCGTCACGCCCTCGCGGACGACGCGCGACTTCCTCGTCCGTCGCGGAGTCCCGCCCGCGAAGGTCGAGGTCGTTCCGAACGGCGCCGACGCGGTTCCGCCGCTCCCGCGGCCGTTCGAGGCGCCGGAGCGGTACCTCCTCTACTTCGGCGCGCTGCAGTCCTGGCAGGGGGTCGACACGCTCTTCCGCGCCTTCTCTCGGCTCGCGGACCTTCCGGAGCTCCGGCTCGTCGTCTGCGGGTCGGCGCGCTCGCGGAACGGGCGCGCCCTGGAGAAGCTGGCGGAGAAGCTCGGCCTCGCGGGCCGCGTCCTCTGGCGCTGGGAGCTGCCGCCATCCGAGCTGGAGCCGTGGCTCTCGAACGCCTACGTCACCGTCGCGCCGCTCCGGCCCGGGGCGCGCAACGTCGAGCAGGGGTGCGCCCCGCTGAAGATCCTCGAGTCGCTCGCTGCCGGGGTCCCGGTCGTCGCGTCGGACCTCCCTCCCGTCCGCGAGATCGTCACGGACGGCGTCGAGGGGAGGCTCGTCGCACCCGACCGGCCCGCCGAGCTCGCCCGCGCGCTCCGCGTCCTCCTCCACGTCCCGACGCTCCGGGACGAGATGGCCGCGGCGGCGCGCGCGAAGGCCGCGCGCGAGCTCTCGTGGGAGCGGTCCCTCGGGCTCCTCAGAAGCGTCTACCGGTCGCTGCGGCCCGCCGCGGCGACGCCTCCCGTCACGAACCGACCCGCGGAGGACCGACATGTTCGAGGCACTCAAGGCGCTCCGATCGCTTTCGCCTGAGCAGAAGGCGCTGCTCCAGTCGAAGCAGCTCGCCGGCGAGTACGAGCCGGGGGCGCTCATCGACCTCCTGCGCCCCATCGCGGCCTTCGACCGTCTCGCCGACAAGGCCCGGACGCCGATGGGCTGCTCCACGGCCGCCCTCTTCGTCCTGGCGTTCGTCCTCCTGATCGTCTCGGCGAACGTGTCGTACCTCCTCCTGCCGCTCCCGGTCGCGGCTCTCGGCGGTGCGATCTGGCTCCTCGTCACCGTCCTGAAGCTGAAGAAGCTCGACCTCTCGAACAACTTCCGGCAGGTGGCGATGCCCCTCTTCGCGGTCCTCCGGGAGGACATGGAGAAGGGGGGGACGCTGAACCTCCGGCTCGACCTCTCGCCGCCGACCGCGAAGGGGAAGAAGACCGGCACGGGGAAGCCCTACAAGGAGGGCGCCTACCACAAGGTCGTCGACACGACGTTCGTCGACGCCTGGTTCGGAGGCGGGACGCGGCTCGCCGACGGGAGCCTCCTCCAGTGGGACGTCACGGACGACGTCGTCGAGAGCCAGCGGACGAAGAGGACGGCGCGCGGCAAGTACAAGACGAAGACGAAGTACCGCAAGGAGACGACCCTGACGGTGAACGTCTCCCTTCCGACGAAGGAGTACGCCGTCGCGAACCTCCCCCCGGCCGAGGGGGAGAAGGTGAAGGTCCGCGAGGGGGAGAAGCGGACCACGTTCCGACTCTCGAAGACGGTGAAGGCGAAGTCGATCGACCCGGTCGACCCGAAGGAGCTCTTCGACGTCATCTCCGAGGCCTACAGGCGCGTCCGGCCGGCGGACGCGAGCGGGAGCGCGTCATGACCGGTTGCGAGTGCAAGAGCGGCTTCTTCTCCCTCCGCGACTGCGAGGAGCCCCCGTCCGCGAGCTGCGCCGAGTGCGGCCGCCAGGTCTGCTCGCGGCACCTCTCGCCCGCGAGCGGCTTCACGCATTGCCTCGACTGCCACGCGCGCGGCGCGCAGGCCGACGACGGGAGGGCGAAGGCCGCCCCCGGCGAGGAGGCGCTCGACGACGAGTGGACCTACGGCGCGCGCCACCGCTACTACTCCTCGGGGTACCACCCGCTCTACACCGGCTCGCGTTACCACCACTACTACGACAGCTACGACACGCGCTCCTTCGACGACGTCGACACGGCGGAGGCCGACGCCGGGGAGCGCGGAGCGGGGTTCGGGGACAGCTAGGTTGCGCCCGCTCGTCCTCACCGAGAACTACCCGCCCGACCGCGGCGGCATGGCCCAGTCGTGCGACCGGATCGTGAGGTCGCTCCGCGCCTCGGGCCTTCCCGTCGACGTCGCGCATGTCGGGCGGAAGGTGCCGAGGCCGCGCGTCGAGCCGCAGGAGGGGGGCCTGCTCGTCTCGGCGCCTTCCGACGAGGATCCCGCGCACGCGATCCACCTCCTCTGGAACGAGGTCCGCCGGCTCACGGTCCCGCCGTCCCACGTCGTCGCGTTCGGCGGCGCGACGCCGATCCTCGCCGCCCCCGCCTTCGCCGCGTGGCTCGGCGTCCCGCTCGTCACGCTCCTCCGCGGGAACGACTTCGACACCGGCCTTTTCTCCCTCCGGCGCGGCTGGGCCCTCCGCGACGCCCTCGCCCGCTCGGCGGCCGTCGCCACCGTCTCGCGCGACCACCAGCGAAAGGTCGCCGCGCTCTTCCCCTCCGCCGACGTCCGCTTCGTCCCGAACGGAATCGACGCCGCCGACTGGACGCTCGTCCCGCACGACCTCGAGCGCGCGGCCCTCTTCCGCGCCGAGCACGTCGGCGCGGGGCGGCGCCTCGTCGGGATGTTCGGGCACCTCAAGCAGAAGAAGGGAGGCGCCTTCTTCCTCGAGGCCCTCCGGCGCGCGGGCGTCGACGGACTCCTCCACCTCCTCGTCGTCGGCGACGCGGAGCCGGAGATGCTCGCCCACCTCGCGTCGATCGAGTCGAGCGTCCCCTGGACCCACGTCCCGTTCGTCGACCGCTACGAGCTCCTCCCGTACTACGCGGCGTGCGACGCGATCGTCGTCCCGTCGTTCTACGACGGCATGCCGAACGTCCTCCTCGAGGCCGGCGTCCTCGGCGTCCCGCCCGTCGCCTCGACGGCCGGCGGCATGGCCGACCTCCTCGAGGACGGCGTCAACGCGATCACGTTCGCGCCCGGCGACGTCCACGACTGCCGCCGGGCCCTCTCGGACGCCGCCACGATCCCCCTCGAGGAGCTGCGCCTCCGGGGCGCCCGGCTGAAAGAGACCGTCCTCCGCGACTATCGCCACGACCTCGAGGCCGCGCGCTATGCCGCGCTCCTCGAGGAGACGACCGGCCGCGCCTCGCGCGCGGCCGGCACGAACGCCCTCACGGAGAGCCGAACATGAGAAGCCACCGCTCGTTCCTCGCCGCCGCCGCCGTCGCCGCGTTCGCCACGACCGCCACGCCGCTCGCCGCCGCCGCTCCCGGCGCGCCCGACGCGAACACCGTCGTCGTCCGCTCGGCCGGCGGCTCGAAGACGGTCACCGTCGTCGAGAAGGGGAGCTCGATCGAGATCACCCTCCCGAACGGCCAGACGCTCGTCGGTGAGGCGTCGGGCGAGAAGCGCAAGTACCGCCCCGGCTCGGGCGGGCCGGCGCGCCTCGAGGTGAAGCCCGGCGAGAACGGCTTCAAGCTGAAGACGACCGACGGGAAGCTCCTCTGGAAGGTGAAGATCGACGACGACAAGATCAAGGTGAGCGACAACGAGGAGAACGCGAACCCGTACTCGCTGAAGACGAAGTACGCCGACAAGGTGAAGGTCGTCGACGCCGCCGAGAAGGAGCTCGCCGAGGTCCGCTTCGCCGCGGAGAAGACGAAGGTCAAGGCCGCCGACGGGACCGAGCTCTGGGAGACGAGCTCGCCCCGCCGCCGCTCCGCCTCTTTCGGCGTCCTCGCGATCGAGAAGATCCCGGAGGAGCACCGGGCGGTCCTGATGGCGGAGATCCTCGCGCGCCGCCGCTGACGCCACCGCGGATGCTCCTCTACTACGCCCTCGGGGGCGGGCTCGGGCACCTGACGCGCGCCCGGGCCTTCCTCCACACCCTCGGTCTCGAGGGCGAGGCGACGCTCTTCACGTCGTCCCGCTTCGCGGACGAACCGCGCGTGACGGGAGGCCTCCCCGTGGTCCGCGTGCCGGCCTCGCTCGACGGCGACCGCGAAGGCCTGCGCGCCTTCCTCGAGCGGACACTCGCGGAAACCGCCGCTCGGCGACTCGTCGTCGACGCGCTCCCGGCGGGGATCCTCGGCGAGCTCGCGGGCTTCGCTCCTCCGCACGGGGTCGTGCTCGAGCACGTCGCGCGGCTCCTGCTGTGGGAACGCTACGTCGCCGACGCCTCGCCCGACCTCCCCCGCTTCGCGACGACGTGGGTCGTCGAGGAGCTCCACGACGACCAACGGCGGGCGCTCGAGGCGGCGTCCGGGAAGGTGCGTCCCCTCGACCTCGTCGACCCTGCCTCCCTGCCTCCGGAGCCGCTCGAGCCCCCCTGTGCCCTCGTCGTCCACTCCGGGCCGGACGAGGAGACGATCGAGCTCGTCCTGTTCGCCCGCGACCTCCTCCGCGCGGAGCGGAGCGCGACGCGCGTCGTCCTCGCCTCGCCGTCGAGGCCCAGCGGCCTCCCGGCCGACGTCGCGTGGGTCGACGCGTTTCCCGCGACCGGTCTCTTCGCCAACGCTGCGCGGATCGTCGCCGCGGCCGGCTTCAACGCCGTGAGACAGACGGAGCCGTTCCGCGAGCGGCGCGTCCTCGTCCCCTTCCCGCGGCGATTCGACGACCAGTTCACGCGGGCGGCGCGGGCGCGCGCTGCGAGAGGAGGGCCCCGATGACCATCGGCTCCTGCCGCGTCCTCGACTTCGCGTCCCGACAGGAGATGAAGGTGGGGGCGACGCTCAGGAGGCGCCGCGGGGCCGCATGTCCTGGGCCCGGACCCTCCGGTCCATGCGCGGCGTCCAGGCGACGTGGTCGCCCACCGAGTAGAGGTATCCGCGCGAGAGGAGCGGGATGGCCGGGAGGTCGTCCCTGAGGAGGGCGAGCGCCTCCCCCACGAGCCGGCTCCGGGCGTCCGGGTCGAGGACGCGCCCCGCCTCTTCCACGAGGCGGTCGAACCGTTCGTTCGAGTAGCCTCCCGTGTTGAGGGCTCCCGCCGAGGGGCCCCGCGTCCGGAAGAACGAGTCGAGGAGGTCCGAGGCGTCGCCGGTCCCGCAGGTGAAGGCGAAGCTGAACAGCTCGAGCTCTCCGCTCGACCAGCGGGCGTAGAAGGCGTTCCAGGTCGGCGTCTCGAGGCGGACCCGGATCCCCGCCTCCGCAAGCAGCGGGGCGAGCCTCTCGCCGAGACTCGTCTGCGTGTCGGGCATCACGAGCGTCACGTCGAGGCCGGAGGGGAAGCCCGCCTCGGCGAGGAGAGCCCGGCCGCGGGCCGGGTCGTGGCTCCAGGGGCGGGCAGGCGGGGCGTAGCCGAAGACGAAACTCGGGACGAACTGCTCCGCGAGCGCGGTGTACGGGCGCTCGGCCTCGTCGAGGAGGCGCGAGCGGTCGATCGCGAGGGCGAACGCCTCGCGGACCCTCCGGTCGGCGAAACGGCTCCCCTTCCGGACCGAGAAGCAGAGGAGCCCGACCCCGAGGCCCGGGCGCGAAGCAAGGTGCATCCCCTTCTGTCCGCGAGCCCACGGGGTGAAGTCGAACGGGAAGCGGAAGACGACGTCCGCCTTCCCTTCGACGACGGCGCGGGCCCTTGCCGGTGCGTCCGGGAGGGGGACGACGCGGAACGCCGCGAACGCCGGGCGCGGTCCCCAGTAGCCTTCGAAGGCGCGCCCCTCCAGGACCTCCCGGGCCGCCCCGGAGACGAACCGGTAGGGACCGGTCCCGACGGGATGCGAGATCGGCTGCATCGGCGTCGCGCGCGGGACGATGGCGACGAAGGCGAGCTTGTTGAGCAGGAGCGGGGACGGGGCCGAGGTGACGACCTCCACGGTCAGGGGCCCGGTCGCCCTCACCTCGACGACGTTCTGAAGGTAGTGGGCGACCTGCGAGCCGGGGAGCCGGAGGGCGCGCTGGAGGCTCGCGACGACGTCGGGCGCGGCGCACGGCGCGCCGTCGTGGAAGCGGACTCCGTCGCGGAGCGTGAAGCGCCACACGGTGTCGGACGGGTTCGCCCACGCGGTCGCGAGCTCCGGCTGCAGCTCGAGCTCGGGCCCGAACGCGACGAGCCGCTCGTAGAAGTGCGAGAGCGCGGAGTGCGTCGACTCCTCGTCGTGCAGGTGCGGGTCGAGGCTGACGGCCGAGGTCACCTGCCCGATCACGACCGGCCTCGAGGCAGGCGAGGCCTCGCGCCCGCAACCGGCGAGGCAGAGCGCCGACGCGAAGCCTGCGGCGGCGAGGTGAACCGCGTGTCGTGTTTTCGTGGGCCGCGATTCTATCTGCTCGCCGCGCCGACGCCATTTCCGGCTTCATGGGCCGGATGAGAGACGAAGGCCCAGCGTCGAGATGGACTTCCCTCTCTCCCACCAGCTCCCGACGCCTCTCCTCCGCGGGGCCTGCATGGTCGCCTGCGCCCCCGACGACTTCGCCGAGCACCGGATCGAGGAGCCGGCTCGAGCTCCCTGCCGTCAGCGGACGGCGCGCACCTCGCCTCCGCCCGCGTGGAGCACGAGCGCCGACGCCCGCTCACCCTCGAGCTGCGGCGTGATCCGGACGCCCGAGCTGAAGACGACGTTCCAGGAAACGACGTCCCCGCCGGCCTGCGGCTGGACGACCGCGTCGGCCGCGAGCGCGAAGCGCGGGAACTCGGTCGCGCCGATCGTGACGTTGGCCCAGCGGACCGCGTAGGTCGAGCGGCCCCGCTCGAGCTCCAGGTCGAGCAGGGTCGTCTCGTAGTCCGGCGGATCGCCACGGGGGAACCCGCTCGGGAAAGTCCCCAGGACCTCCACCGCGACGAGCTTCCCGAGCCCGAGCCCCGTGAGCTCCTGCGCGATCGCCCGCGCGAAGCCGGACCCGCCCCGGCCCGAGATCGCCGCCAGCCCGCCGAGGTCGCCATCGCGGATCCCCTCGAACGCGAGGCGGCAGCGCTCGCCGAGGGCCGCCCGGTCGCCCTGCTCCTGCTTCTGCACGGGGAGCAGCAGGTCCGTCGCGTCCTGTCCCCGCGCACCGACGAAGAACCGGCCGCCGCGCTCGTGCAGGACGACCGCACCGCCCGTCGGGAGGCGGTACGTGCCGACGAGCCGGCGCAGAAGGGTGTCGTCCGGCGCGAAGCCCGGGGGCTCCGGGTGATCTCCCCCGAAGAGGAGCTTCGGGATCACCCTGTCGACGCGGTTGCGCGTCGGGTACATGTCGTGCCGCACGTTCGTCGAAGTGACGAGGAGGACCCGGTCCTCGCGATAGAGCGACAGCTGGGCGCCGGTTCCGAGGTAGTCGCCGCCGTGCTCGACGAGCGTCGTGCCGCGCTCGGTCTTCCGGACGAACCAGCCGTACCCGTAGTCGCGTTCCGGGAGGCCCGACGCCCTCGCCGTGAAGAGCCGCTCCACCACCGCGGGCGGCAGGATCCGGCCTCCGGCGAGCCCCTCTGCCCAGCGCGCCAGGTCGTCGAGCGTGGAGAGCATCTGTCCACCACCCAGGTCCTGCCAGGTCGTGCGCGAGCGGGTCATCGGATCGTGCAGGACCTCGCCGTACTCGTCGGTCCCGACGGCGACCGCCGCGCTCCGGAAGCGTTCGTCGCCCCAGAACCCGGTGTGCTCGAGTCCCGCCGCGCCGAGCACCGCCTCGCGGACGTAGTCCTGGAACGGACGCCCGCTCGCGCGCTCGACGATGGCGGCGAGCAGGATGTAGCCGCAGTTCGAGTAGTCGAAGCGCGTGCCGGGCGCGAAGCTCAGCGGCCGCGACAGGATCCGCCGCAGCGCCTCGTCGCGTCCGACGTCCTCGTACTGGCTCCCCGGGTCCGCGTAGGGGAAGTCGGCCGCGACTCCGGCCGTGTGCGTGAGCAGCTGCTCGACGGTGACGGCCTCCTTGTCCTGCGGCACGCCGGGGAGCCACTGCCCGATCCGGTCTTCGAGCCGGAGCCTTCCCGCCAGCTCCAGCTGGATCACCGCCACGGCCGTGAAGGTCTTCGCCATCGAGCCGATGTCGAAGGCGGTCGCCGGCCCGTACGGGATGCGCCGGACGGGGTCGGCCCACCCGTAGCCCTTCTTCAGGACGACCGCGCCGTCGACGACGAGCAGCGCGTTGCCGCTCCACCCGAAGCCGCTCATGCGGGAGAGGAAGTCGTCCACCCTTCGGCCGACCTCGCCGCTGACCACGAAGCCGTCCGCCGGGACCTTCGCCGCCCGCGCACCGGGCGCGCCGTGGGCGCAGCCGGCCAGCGCCGCGATCGCGAGCGCCGCCGTCGCGGCGCGAGCCGTCTTCAGAGTGGAACCGTACATCACGTGCCTCCCGCAGGCCCGGCGCGAGCGCCTCCGCCCAGGGTCACACTGTCAGGAACTACGGTCGAGGTCTTGAATCGGATTAGCGCGGCGCCGCCGGATCCCGGACGGGCTGCGTCCGTAGAGGCGCCTCAGCTCGCGGGTCATGTGGCTCTGGTCGGAGTAGCCGCAGTCGGCGGCGATCGTCGCGAGGGGCAGCTCGCCTTCGCGGAGTCTCACGTGAGCGAAGTCGGCACGCAGCCGGCGCACGTACTCGCCGATCGTGCAGCCCGTCGCCGCGCGGAACGCGCGGCAGAGGTGGGTCCGGTGAAGACCGGCGACGGCCGCGACGCGGTCGAGGCAAACCCCGCCGCGAAAGCTGGCGTGAAGGAGCTCGAGCGTCCGCGCGAGCCAGGCCCGGCCCGCGGACGCCCGCTTCTCCCTCGCGTTCACCGCGAGGAGCAGGTCGACGAGCGCCTCCTCGAAGTCGAGGTCGCCGCCGGGATCGGCGAGCGCCGCCTGCAGGCGCCCCAGCGCCGGGATGGCCGCGCCCAGCCCCGAGTAGAGCAGCGGCGCCTTCGGACGGAACCCTTCCGCCTCGAGCGCCCGCAGGAAGCCGGGGCGGAGCTCGAGGTTGAGGCAGCGCGTCCCCTCGGCGAGCACGAAGTCCTCGTGCTCCTCCCCGGAGTCGTTGAAGACGACCTGGCCGCGCGAGAGCTCGTGATCGCGGCGGTGGGCGTGCTCCCGGAGCGCGCCCGCGGTCACGACGGCGAGGTAGACGTGGCCGTGCGCGTGCCGGGTCAGCCGCTGTCCCGACGCGTAGGTCGTCTCGACGACCTGCGCGGGCCCGTAGGTCCGGCGCGCGCAGATCGCGCCGAGGTAATTGCCGCGCGTGAGGTGGAGCATCGCCGCCAGCCGCCTCGATCGTCCTACGCCGGAGGAGGCCGAGACAAGAAGGACGCCTCGCCGCCGTGCGTCACGCATGTCGGGCGCCTCGTCGCGGACGTGAGGCGGAGATCCCGGATCCCGGCGACCTCGTCGCGCCAGACCTCGTCGTGCGCGACCCGTTGAGATAGTCTCTCAACATATGGGTCTCGCAGAGGAGGCGGCCGGATGCCGAAGCTGAAAGTGGCGAGCTTTTCGATCTCGATCGACGGGTACGGGGCGGGGCCCGACCAGAGCCTCGAGAACCCGCTCGGGTTCGGTGGCGCCCAGCTCCACGCCTGGGCCTTCCCGACGAGGTCGTTCCGCGAGAGGGTCCTCGGCGCCGATGGCGGGACGACCGGCCTCGACGACGACTTCGCCGCGCGCGGCTTCGAGAACCTCGGCGCCTGGATCCTCGGCCGGAACATGTTCGGCCCGCTCCGCGGCCCCTGGCCCGACGAGAGCTGGAAGGGGTGGTGGGGCGAGGAGCCGCCGTACCACGTCCCCGTCTTCGTCCTGACGCACCACGCGCGCCCCTCGCTCGTCATGGAGGGCGGCACGACGTTCCACTTCGTGACGGGCGGGATCCACGAGGCGCTCGAGAGGGCGCGCGAGGCCGCCGGGGAAAGTGACGTCCGCATCGGCGGCGGCCCGGCGACGATCCGCCAGTACCTCCGCGCCGGGCTCGTCGACGAGCTCCACCTCGCGATCGCCCCGGTCCTCCTCGGCTCCGGCGAGCCCCTGCTCGAGGGCATCGACCTCCGCTCCCTCGGTTTCACCTGCACGCGCCACGTCGCCTCGGAGCGCGCGACCCACGTCATCCTGGAGAAGGGGACGCGCCGCTGAGGCGGGCCGCCGTCACGGAAAGGAGACCCGACATGCCGAACACGATCCGCCTCCACCGCGTCCTGCGCGCCTCGCCCGACCGCGTCTACCGCGCCTTCCTCGACCCGGACGCCATGGCCAAGTGGCTCCCGCCGAACGGCTTCACAGGAAAGGTCCACCAGATGGACGCGCGCGTGGGGGGCTCCCACCGGATGTCGTTCACGAACTTCTCGACGGGCTCGAGCCACTCCTTCGGCGGGACCTACCTCGAGCTCGTTCCCGGCGAGCGGATCCGCTACACGGACGCCTTCGACGACCCGAATCTCCCGGGCGGGATGCAGGTGACCGTGGAGCTGAAGAAGGTCTCCTGCGGCACGGAGCTGACGATCACGCAGGAGGGCGTCCCCGACGTCATCCCGCCCGAGGCGTGCTACCTCGGCTGGCAGGAGTCGCTCGTCCTCCTCGGAAAGCTCGTCGAGGCCGAGATCCCCGACGGGGCCTGAGGCCGGCCACCGGCGCGCGCGGCTCGCGCCAGGGACCCGTCGTCTTCCTCTTGCGGCGAGAATAGGGAGACGAAAGGGACCGAAGATGAAGAAGGCGATCCTCCCGGCGCTCCTCCTCTACGCGCTCGTTCTCCCCGCGCCGCTCCTCCTCGCCGAGTCGCAGAAGGAGCGCTGCGCGCCGAACGACGGCAAGGGCGACATGCGCTGCGTGAACCGGCACGGGCACTGCGTGGAGCTCTTCCTCGACGGCGAGAAGACCGTCCCGCTCTCCGACGAGGCGACCGGAGGCCGCATCGCCGCGATGAAGGTGGACGACGCGGTCTGCTGGCAGGTCGCGCGCCCCCTCCCGACGAAGCTCCGGGTGAGCGCGAAGGGGGGAGGCCTCGTCCCGACGTACGTCGGGGACAGCCTCGAGAAGATCGGCGTGAACGCCTGGGCCGTCGGCGGGCCCGCGAAGGGCTCGGGTGACGCGCGCGAGATCGACGACGTCGAGCTCGTCCCCGAGGGCGGCTCCTGGGTCCTGAAGTCGGAGAGCCCGCTGAAGGCGGGCGAGTACGTCCTCGTCTTCCGCGTCTTCGGGTCGAACAACTGGGACCGGCAGGCGGTCCTGGTCACGCTCGACCCGAAGCTCCCGTCGTCCGCCAGCGGCAAGCCGGCGAAATAGGAGGACGGAGGCGCCGTGGACACACTCCCGGCCGGCACGCCTCCCGCCTCCCGCGAAGAGGCCCAGCGGCGGGCCGACCGGATCGGCGCGTTCCGCGAGGAGCTCGCCGCTCTCGAGCGGGAGGCGGTTCTCCGGCTCCCGGACGAGCAGCGTTCCGCGGTCGAGCGCTACCACGCCGGCCTCCTCGAGCGGCTCGGGGCGTCGTTCGACGTGGACCGGAGCGAGCGGCAGAAGCGGCTCTCGGCCGGGATGCGGGTCGCGACGCTCCTCGGCGCGATCGCCCTGGCCGCGGCGCTCTACACCTTCCTCTACCGGTTCTGGGGCGGGATGCCCGTCGGGCTCCAGGCGGGCGTCGTCGCCGGCCTTCCCCTCCTCCTCGTCGCGGCAATGGAGGTCGCGGCGCGCCGCGAGAAGACCCTCTACGTCACGCTCCTCCTCGGCTTCCTCGCGGGCGCGTCGTTCGTCATCGGCCTCCCGGTCCTCGCCGGGCTCTTCGGTGTCGCGCTCCCGCCGACGTCGCTCCTCGCGTGGGCCGCGTTCTGCGGGGCGCTCGCCTACGCGTACGGGCTCCGGCTCCTCCTCGTCGCGGCGATCCTCTTCGCCCTGGGATTCGCGGGGACGCTCGCGGGTCCCACGCCGGGCGACTGCGTCTGGGAGGCGTTCGGGCATCGCCCCGAGGCGTTCCTTCCCGCCGGGGCCCTCCTCCTCGCCGTGCCGCGGTTCGCGACCCACCGCGCTCTTCCCGGCTTCCCGCCCGCCTTCCGGACGTCCGGGCTCCTCGCCCTCTTCGTCCCGATCCTGATCCTCGGCCGCGCCGGGAACGCGAGCGCCCTCGGCCTCTCGCCCGGGACGATCGAGGCGGCCTACCAGCTCCTCGGCTTCGTCCTCGCGTCGCTCGCGGCGTGGCTCGGCGTCCGGGCGGCGCTTCCGGAGGTGACGAACACGGCCGCCGGGGCGTTCGTCGTCTTCCTCTACGTGAAGCTCTACGACTGGTGGTGGGCCTCCCTCCCGCGCTGGGTCTTCTTCCTCCTCCTCGGGCTCGTCGCGGTCGGGCTCCTCGTCCTCCTCCGCCTCTTCCACGCGCGGTCGCGGAGGGCGACGGCGTGAGGCGCGCTCCGCTCCTCGCAGCGGCCGCCGCCGTCGCCGTCGGGGCCCCGCTTCTCGTCCTCCTCGCCTCGGCGAGGAACCGCGCCGGCGCGCCGGAGGCCGAGGTCGTGCTGACGGAGCGGGAGCTGCGGCTCGTGCCTCTCGGGGAAGGGCGACGCTGGGCGATTCTCCGGCTCGACTGGAACCGCGAGCTCCAGTGGCAGCAGAAGGAGCCCGGCTGGTTCGACAAGGAGAAGCTCGCCGCGCTCGGCTTCGACACGCGCCTTCCCGCGGAAGACCCCAGGGCCTCCGGGTTCTACTCCTGGCAGCCGGCGCGCGAGGCCTTCCTCGCCCTCGAGTACGACGGGCCCGACGCCCGCAGGGCGGACTCCGAGTCGCCGGGAGACTTCGCCTCGCGTTCGAGGCTTCTTCCCGTCGACGCCTCCCTCGACGCTGCGGCTCTCCGCGCGCGCCATCCCGACCGGCACCGCGTCCTCGTCGTGCGCGCCGTCGTCGCGGCCGAGTGCTTCGGCCGCTGGGATCCCCGGACCCGGACGCTCTCGCCGCCGTTCCTGAGGGGGCGGATCGAGCGGCTCCTCGTGGAGGAGATCGAGCTCCCGCGCGAAAGGCGTGCGTTCCTCGACGCCCTCGCCTCGGGCGAGGCGCGCCCCGCGGGGGCCGGGGCGACCACAGCAGCCGCGACGGCAGGCGGAAAGCCCTCCGGCGCAGTGCCGCGCTACACCGTCGTCCTCCGGACGGGGCGACGGCTCGAGCCGTGGGTCGCCGAGGTGAGGCCGGTCCCCTGAGCGTCTCTCCTCGGGGTGCCGGCGAGCGTGCCGGACGTTAAGCTCCCCGTTGGACGCCGCACCGCGGAACCCACGATGAGCGACACGGAGAAGCCCCGCCGCCGGTGGATCGGCCGCCTCCTGCGGCCGGGAGGCGCGGCGCTGCTCGCCGCCGCCCGTCTCCTGGTGCTCCTCCTCGCGCTCCTCCACCTCCCGCTCCTGCAGCGCGCGGTGGCGCGCGCCGCGGCGCGGGAGGCCGGGCGCGCGCTCGGGGGCGCCGTCGAGACGGGCTCGGTCCGCTGGAACCTCCTCGCGGGGACCGTCGAGCTGCGCGACGTCTCACTGCGCGGAAAGGGAGAGCGGGCCGGAACGGAGATCTCCGTCGCGCGGGCGCGGGCAGACCTCTCCCTCCGCGCCCTCCTGCGCGGCCGGGTGGTCGTCGAGAGCGCCCTCGTCGAGGGGCCCGTGGTGCGCGTCGCCCTCGGCGCGGACGGGCGCCTCATCCTCCCGTTCGTCGTTCCGCCGTCCGAGGACCGGGGACCGAAGGAGCGGCCCGACGTCGAGGTCCGCGGCCTGCGCCTTTCGAAGGGCCGTCTCGAGCTGACCGACCGGGGAGAGGCCGGGCGGCGCGTCGACGTGAGCGACGTCTCGCTCGAGGGGAGCCTCGACCTCCGCGCGCTCGCCTCGAGCGGCACCCTGACGCTCGACGGGATCGATGTCGCCTCGGCGGGGCACGAGCCGCTCCGCGGCTCCTTCCTCTCCGCGCGCTGGCGGACGCGCGGCGAAACGGCCTCCGCGACCGCGCGGCTCGTCGCGAAGGAGGCGGGGCTCACGGCCGACCTCCTCGCCGAGGTCGCCGACCTCTCCGGCACGCCCCGCTGGACGGCGACGCTCACGGCGGAGGGAACGCTCGGCCCTCTCTCAGAACGCCTCGCGCCCGGCCTCGGCCTCGCGGGGAAGATCGACGCGCGCGTCGTCGCCTCGGGCGCCGGGGCGGAGCGCCCCTCCGCGACCGCGACGGCCCGCGCCGAGGGGCTGACTCTCCTCGGCCGGAGCTTCGACCGCATCGACCTCTCGGCGGAGCTCGAGGGCCCCCTCCTCCGGAAGGGGGCCCTCGACGCCGCCAGCGGAGCGGGACGCCTCCACGCCGAGGCCTCCGGAACGGTCCGCCCCGATCCGAAGGACTTCCGCTTCTCGCTCCGGGCCGAACGGCTCGAGCTCGCTCGCCTCCTCGCCCTCCCGCCGCGCGCGCCGAGGTTCGCCGCGACTCTCGACGGCACCGTGGAAGGAACGCTCGCGCGCCCCGCGCTCGAAGGGCTCGTCGCCTCGGCCGATCTCGCCGTCCGGGGCGACCGCCCGGCGTCCGGCGGCGCGCTCGCCCCCGACGGCCGCGCCCGGGTCCGGGTCGACGGCGGCGTCGTCACGGTCGACTCGGTGGAGCTCTCCGAGCGGCAGACCCGAGTCTCGCTGAAGGGAACGTGGGACGAGCCCCGCGGCACGATCGAGGGGGCCGTCGACGCCGATTCCGCCGACGTCGGACCCTGGCTCGCCCTCTTCGGTCTCGAGGGGAAGGGCGCATTGAGCGCTCACGTGAAAGGCGGCGGCCCCCTCGCCCGCCCCGCGTTCGAGGGGAGCCTGCGGGCCCGCGCCCTGGCCGTCTCCGGCGCGCGCATCGACTGCGTCGAGCTCGACGCGACGACGAACGGCCGGCGCTTCGCGGCGACGAACGGCTCGATATCGGCCTACGACGTCACCGCCGGGGCCGAGGCGGAGGGGGACCTCCCCCTTCCCGGGGCGAGAGCGCCGGAGATCGACCTTCGCCTGCGCGGGGTGCGGTTCCGGGGGCGTCCCCTCGCCGACGTGAACGCCCACGCGACGCTCGGCGCGACGCTCGACTTCCGGCTCGGGACGGCCGACGGACGCGTCACGGCGACGGCGACCGTCCCTCCGCGCGGTGGATTCCGTGCCGAGGCGCAGGTCGCGCACCTCGACCTCGCCCCCTTCGCCGCCTTCCTCCCGCCCCACCTCGCCGACCTGCGGGGAGAGGTGACGGGCCGGTTCGAGGCGTCCCGGCCCCGCTCCGGGCCGCTCCAGGCGAAGGTCCGCATCGAGGACGCCTTCGTCGCCGCGGGCGGGCGCCGCTTCTCGACCTCGGGGTTCGAGGCGACCGCGAGCGGCGACACCGTCGAGATCGCCTCGGCCGAGCTGCACGTCGACGACGGGAGCTTCCTCGCGCTCTCGGGCCGCGGGAAGCTGGACGGGAGCGTCCTGGACGGGCGGGTCCGCCTCGAGGTGCCCGGGCTCTCGGCCTTCGCGGGGCTCCTCCCCCCGGCGCCCGAAGGGGCGGCCGCGACGCCGTTCGACGGCCGGCTCTCGGGAGACGTCCGGATCGCCGGGAGCCTCGGGAGACCGAACCTCGACGGGACGCTGCGCGGGCGCGACCTCGCGCTCCTCGGCGGCGCCCTTTCGTCGTTCGACGCGAGGCTGAAACCGGGCGGGGACGGGACGCACTCGGCCGCCATCGCCCTCGCGGGCCTCTCCTGGGGCGGCTACCGCGTCGAGGACGCGAGGCTCGACGCCGTCCTCGCGCGGGACGACCTCGCCGTCGAGGGGACGGCTTTCGAGGGCCGCCTCCGCGTGAAGGCGACGGGCTCGCTCGCGGGCGCCCGGCCGTTCGACGCGACCGCGACGCTCGACGCGCTCGACCTCTCCCCGTTCCTCCACGCGTCGGGAATCCCCGGAGACGTCGCCGCGCGGACGACGGGCCGGGTCCGCGCGCACGGGACCGTCGCCGACCTCCGCGGCGTCGAGGTCGACGCCGTGCTCGACGCCTTCGACGCGACGCACCCGAAGTGGGCCGTGCACGCCGACCAGCCGGTGAGCGTCGTCGTCAGCCACTCCCGGTTCGAGGTCCGCTCGCTCCGGCTCTCGGGCTCCGGCCTCGAGCTCGAGGCGACGGGGGGGCTCCCCTTCGACGGCCCCGCGGGCGGCCGTCTCTCGCTCACGTCCTCGCTCGACCTCGCGCTCCTCCTCCCGTTCCTCGACGTCCTCGACCGGGCCTCGGGGAGGCTCACGGCCCGTCTCGACGTCGCCGGGAGCGTCGCGCGGCCCGTCGGCACGGGGAGCGTCTCGGTGGAGAACGCGCTCCTCGACGGCCCCGACTTCCCCACCCCGATCGAGAAGCTGACGGGGACGGTGACGCTCGAGCCGGGCGAGATCCGGTCGGAGGGGATCTCGGCCCGGATCGGCGGCGGAACGGTCTCCGTCGCCGGCGCCGCCGCGCTGTCGGGCGGGAAGCTCCACCGCGTCGACGTCACGCTCCGCGCCCGCGACCTCGAGCTGGAGGCCGGCAAGGACGTCCAGGTGAGGGCGGGCGCCGACCTCGCGGCGAAGGGGGAGTGGCCCGCGCCCGCCGTCTCGGGCGAGGTCCGGATCGACGACGCCGTCTACGTCCCGAGCCTCGACGCCAGCCAGCTCCTGAAGGCCTTCAGGGAGCGCGGGACCCGCAAGTCGCAGGCGTCGCAGAGCGCCATTCCCCCGATCCTGAAGGACGTCGCGCTCGACGTCGCGGTGATCGCGCGGGAGGCGATCCACCTCGAGGGGAACCTCGGCGACGCGGAGCTGGGCGGGAACCTCCGTGTGAAGGGGACGATCGGGGCGCCCGTCGTCCTCGGTTCGGTCTCCTCGACGCGGGGCGCGCTCTACTTCCTCGGCTCGAGCTTCGACCTCACCCGCTGCCGCCTCGACTTCTCCGACCCGCTCGCGATCGACCCGGACCTCGACATCGTCGCCACGACGACGAAGAACGACGAGGAGATCACCGTCCGGATCGACGGGAAGGCGTCGAAGGCCCAGCTGCTCTTCTCCTCCTCGAAGGGGCGGAGCCAGGCCGACATCGTGTCGGTCCTCCTCGGGGGCTCCGGGGGAACCGGCTCGTCCGAGCTGAGCGCCGCGGCGGCCCGGCTGGCGATGCGCGGTGCCGCGACGCCCGTCCTCGGCGCGCTCGGGGCCCGGACCGACCTCGAGATCGTGCCGCTCCCGACGACGCCGGAGGGGGAGGAGTTCCTCTTCTCGGTCGGCAAGGACCTCGGCGGCGGGATCACCGCGACCTACTACAAGGGAGTGAGCGGCGAGACGACCGACGCCTTCGAGCTGAAGTGGCGGCTCAGCGCCCGCACGCGCGGGCGCGTCCGGCAGAACCAGGACGGGTCGATCTCCGGCGGCTTCAGGATCCGGCGTGACCTCGACTAGCGCGCGGGCGGCCGTCGCGGCCCTGGCCTTTTTCCTCCTGTCGCGGGGCGCGTCCGCGGAGGACACGCCCGGGCGCTGGGTGCGGAAGATCGAGCTCCGGGGCGTGAAGCAGCTCGGGAAGAGCACCCTGCGCGACCGGATCGAACTCAAGACGTGGCGGGCCCTTCCCGCGGACCCCGAGCACGCCGTCCCCGCTCAGGTCGCGGAGGCCTACGCGCGCGCCGGCCTGCCGGCGCCGAAGGTGACGGTGCGGGTCGGCGCACCCGACCCGAAGGGCGCCGTCGTGGTCGCGCTCGACGTCGTCGAGACGCCGCTTCCGAAACTCGAGTCGCTCCGCTTCAACCTCGACGGGCTCCCGTTCTTCACGAGCCTCTCCACGGAGGGAAAAGTCCTCTACTTCAGGCTCGACGCGAAGCTCTCCCGGTTCAACCGGAAGGACCTCGACACGGGCCTGAAGAAGGAGCAACGGCGGCTCCGCGGCCTCGGCTGGAAGGGCGCGACGTTCCACGTCGTGGAGGAGCCGGCGGCGGACGGCGCGGCGCGCGCCGTGGCCGTGACGCTGGAGCTCGGCCCGCGCGAGAGCCTCGAGGGGAAGGGGATCGACAGGCCCGTCATGAAGGAGGTGACGGCGTCCTGGAAGCGGCGCAACGTCCCCCTTTCCGAGGGCGTCGTCAGCCGTCTCGCGCGGACCGCCGAAAAGGGAATGGCGGACCGCGGCTATCTCGACGTCGCGGTGACGCCGTCCGAACGGCAGGACGCGAAGAAGAAAACCGTCGTCCTGACCGCGAGCCACGGCCCCCGCCTCGCCGTCCAGGCGATCCGGTTCGAGGGGGCGCGCTCGATTCCCGCCAAGGAGCTCCGGAAGGCCGTTCCCCTCCACGAGCCGCAGCTCTTCGGCCTCTCGAAGTCCCACCCGGGGCCGACGGTCCTCGAGGAGAGCCGCCTCGCGCTCGTCGAGCTCTACTCCCGCTCGGGCTTCCCGGAGGCGACCGTCGAGGCGGCGATGGAGGGAGACGGGGAGCGGAAGACGCTCGTCTTCCGCGTGAACGAGGGCCCGCGCCGGATCGTCGGGAGCCTGAGCTTCCCGGGCGCCCGCGTGATCGGCGCGGCCGAGCTGAAGCGCGTCGGGAAGCTGGCGGAGGGGAAGCCGTACTGGCCGGGCCGCGACGCGGAGGCGGCCGAGGCGATCCGGAAGGCCTACGCGCGGCGCGGCTACGACGAGGCCACCGTCACGCCTCGCCCCGGCCCGCCCGACGCCGAGGGCCGGGTCCCGCTCGCCTTCGAAGTCGCCGAGGGGACCGCCTACCGTCTCGGGGCCGTCACCGTCCGCGGGAACCACAAGACGAGCACGAGGAAGATCCTCTCCATCGGCGACGAGCGCCCCGGCAAGCCGCTCGACAGCATCCAGCTCGCCGAGCACCAGTCGCACCTCTCGCGCCTCGGCGTCTTCGACACGGTCTCCGTGACGAGCGCGCCCGTCCCGGGGTCGAGCCCGCCCGAGAAGTCGGTCCTGGTGGAGGTCGTCGAGCGCTCGACGCGCTACGTCGAGTACGGCCTCGACGTCAACACCCAGCGGGGGATCGAGCTCGCGGGGACGCTCGGCGAGCGGAACCTCTTCGGATACGCGACGAACGGCGCCGTCTCGGCGCTCGTCGGGACGAAGCGACAGAGCTACGTCGTCGAGCTCGGCCAGCCCTCGCTCTTCGGGACCCGCCTCTTCGGATCGGTGAAGGGGACCTACACGTGGGACACGACCTACGACGGCTTCTCCCTCCAGACGGTCGGGGCGCAGGCCGGCTTCTCCTGGGAGTTCGACCCGAAGCACATCGCGACGCTCATCTACAAGCTCGAGGAGCAGCAGCCCCTCGACGTCCAGCCCGACGTCGAGGAGGAGCTCCTCCCCGTCACCGAGAAGATCGGCTCGCTCACCCCGAGCCTCTCCCTCGACCAGCGCGACGACCCGTTCCTGACGACGACCGGCTCCTACTTCCTGGCGCGGGACAAGGTCTCCCGCCGGCTGTTCGGCGGCGACGCCGACTTCGACCGGCTCGAGGGCGACGGGCGGTACTTCCGGAGCCTCGGAAGCTCGATCGTCGCCGGGGGGGCGCTGCGCGCCGGCTACGCGCGGGCTCACGGAGGGACCGCGCTCCCCGTCGGCGAGCGCTTCTACGTCGGCGGGGCGAGCACGCACCGCGGCTTCCGCGAGAACGAGCTCGGCCCGAAGGGGGACGACGGCTCGAACCTCGGGGGCGAGACGTACCTCCTGGTGAATGCCGAGATCCGCGCTCCGATCGTGGGCTCCCTCGAGGGAGGCCTCTTCCTCGACGCGGGGAACGCCTGGCTCGGCCGCATCGACGTCACGGACCTCCGCTGGGCGGTGGGGGCCGGCCTCCGGCTCCGGACCCCGGTCGGGCCGCTCCGCGTCGACATGGGGTACCTGATCGACAAGCGCGAGGGCGAGAGCCGGACCGTCTTCCACGTCGCCCTCGGCTACCCGTTCTGACCGGGAGCCTCCCGCGGGGGCCGCGCCAATCCCTCTCTTCGTTTCTGGCGGATACTTTCCGAAAAAGGTCCCAAGGAGAATCAGATGAACCTCAGGAATCCTCTCGTCCTCCTCGCTCTCGGAACCGCCCTCGTCGCGGCCCCCGCCCTCGCGCAGGCCCCTCCTTCCGACGACGTCATCAAGCAGAAGCTCGTCGACAAGCTCGGCGACGACGCGAAGACGATCAAGGTCGCGGTCGTCGAGAAGAAGGTCGTCCTCGTCGGCGAGGTCCAGGGGCGCGACACGCAGGAGCTCGCCACCGAGGTCTGCAAGAGCATTCCCGGCGTGACCAAGATCGACAACCAGGTCAAGGCGAAGGCCGAGAAGTCGGTCAGCGTCGGGAAGGTCGAGGACGAGATCGCCGACGACAAGCTCGAGAAGGCGGTCGAGAGCGCCCTCAAGAAGGAGCTCGGCACGTACGGGAAGAAGCTCGAGGTCGAGTGCACGGCCGGGACCGTCTCCGTCCGCGGCTCCGTCCCCGACGAGGCGCGCCTGAAGATCGCCCGCGACACCGTGACGGCGACGAAGGGCGTCAAGAAGATGGTCGACCTCCTCGAGGTCGCGAAGAAGTAGCGGCCGCGCGTGGGGAGGACGCCCCTGCGTCCTCCTCACGCCAAGCCCGCGGGAAGGCGGGGCCCCCGCGCCGCGGCCCGTCCGTTCGGGCTACGGCAGGACGATCTTCGCCGCCGGGTCCTCCGCGTAGGTCTTCGGCGGGTTCTCCTTCCACTCGCCGTTCCGGAGCATCCGGGTCGAGACCTTCAACCGCCCGTCCGGCAGGATCTCCGTCACCCCCCGCACCTCGGTCACGCCCCCCGCCTCTCCGCGGACGACCTCGCGGGTCTCGACCTTTCCCGGGCCGACGACGGTCACCGTTCCGCGCGTCGTGAACGTCGCCGTCGTGACGTAGTCGTAGACGATCTCCTTCGCCACCGGGTCCCAGCGGACGAGCGCCTCGCCGCCGTAGACCCCGTCGCCGACCGAGTGGAGGATCCGGACGGCCCTCCCGCCGAGGACGATCTCCCAGCGGGAGACGTCGTACAGCTTCTTCTCCTCGTTCACGAGCCCCCGCCACGTCTTCCCGGTGAACGGGCGGAGCGGCTCGAGCTCGGGCTGCAGCGCGGGCGGGGCGGGACGCTCCGCCGGCAGGGCCGCGGGCGCGGCGAGAGCGAGGGCGAGGGACGAGATGGCGAGCGGGAGCAGGGCTCTCGGGATTCTCTTCACGGGTCCACCTCTCCGGTCGGGAATTCGGCGCGGAGTCTAGGCGAAGCTCGCGGATTCTCGGAGGATCCCGCGCAACCCCGGGCGCCGGCGCGGCGCAGTTCCGGTACTCTCTCCGGTCCCGTGAGAACGCGCTCCCTCCTCGCCGCCCTCGTCCTCCTCGCGGCCCCGGTCGAAGCCGCGCGCTACCGCGTCGTCGACGAGAACGGGAAACCGATCCCGGCGGCCCGCGTCTCGATCGAGGGTCGCGCCGGCTCGGTCGCCGCGGATCCGAGCGGAGAGCTGACGCTCGACGGCGAGCCGCCCGCGCCGTTCGAGGTCGGCATCTTCGCGCCGAGCGGCGCCTGGCTCGGCCTCGTCCGTGTCGAGAGCCGGCCGGCGGGAGACGTCGTGCGCGACCTCGTCCTCCCGGCGGCCCGCAGCGCCGAGGTCCTCGTCGCCGCGGGAACCGCCGCCTCTCTCCTCGCCCCTCCCGCGAACGCGACTTCGCTCGTCTCGAAGAGGGAGCTCGACGAGCGCCACCCGAACCGTCTCGCGGAGACCATCGAGACACTTCCGGGAGTCGGCAGGAGCGACGAGTCGACGAGCGCCGTCCCGATCGTCCGTGGCCTCGCGCGCGGGCGGACGCTCCTCATGCTCGACGACGGCCGCGTGACGGCGGAGCGGAGGGCCGGCCCCTCGGCCTCCTACCTGAACCCGTTCGCCCTCGAGAGCGTCGAGGTGACGCGCGGCCCCGGCTCCGTCGTCTACGGCTCCGACGCCTTCGGCGGCGTCGTCCACGCGAGGACGCCGATGCCGACACTCGGCACGCTCGGCGGCCGATACGCCTTCGCCGCGGGGACCGGGGGGACGCCGGAGGCCTCCGGGGGCGCGGCGGTGAACGTCCCGGCCGGGCCCGGAGCGTTCTCGCTCGCGCTCTACCAGCGGAGCCAGGGCGACTACGAGTCTCCGCACGGGACGCAGGACAACTCGGCCGCCTGGGACCGTGGCTTCATCCTGCGCGGGCTCGTCCCCGTCGGCGAGGCACGGCTCTTCGCCGGATTCCAGCTCGACCAGGTCCGCGACATGGGAAAGCCCCAGGCCGACCTCCCGGCGACGCGGACGTTCTACCCGTCGGAGAACTCCTCGCGCTTCACGCTGGGGCTCGACGCGCCGGACGTCGCCGGCTTCTCGACGGTCGAGCTGCGCGGCTTCCTCGGCGCCTACGGCATCGTGACGAACCGGCAGCGCCGGCCGAACGAGACGACGACCCTCCGCAACACCCTCTCCGACGTCGAAGCGGATGACTTCTCCCTGCGGCTCCTCGGGCGGCGCTCGGTCGGAACGGCCGGCCTCCGGGTCGGCGTCGACGTGAACGGGAGGACGTCGCTTCAGGCCCTCAACATCGTCGAGAGCTTCGACGCCGCCGGGAGCCTCACGAAGAGGACCACCGAGGTCGCGATCGAGGACGCGAACCGGACCGACTGGGGGGCCTTCGTCGAGGGCGACGTCCCGCTCGCGGGCGAGACGGTGACGCTCTCGGCCGGCCTCCGCGCCGACTACGTCGAGACGCAGAACACCGGCGGGTACTACGGCGACCGGTCGACCTCGGACGGCGCCCTGTCGGGGTACGCCGCGGTCACCTGGGCGTTCGCGCGGGAGTGGAAGGTTGCTGCGCAGTACGCGCGGGGCTTCCGGGACCCGACGCTCTCCGACCGCTATTTCCGCGGCGTCTCGGGGCGGGGGTTCGTCGTCGGGAACCCCGACCTCGTCCCCGAGACGTCGAACCAGTGGGACCTCTCCGTCCGCGGCCGGAGCGGCCCGATCGGCCTCGGCCTCTCCGGCTACGTCTACCGGATCGAAGACCTGATCGAACGCTACCGGGCTGGCGACGACTACCAGTTCCGCAACAGGGGCGAGGCCGAGATCGCCGGCGTCGAGCTCGAGGCCGACCTGCGGCTCGCACCCCGGCTCGTCGTGCACGTGTCGGGCTCGCTCTCTCAGGGACGGATTCTCGACGATGGAACCTGGGCGCCCGACATCCTCCCGCCCACGGCGCAGCTCGTCGTCGATCACGAGCCGATGGAGCGCCTCTTCTGGAGAGCGAGCCTCCTCGCGTCGGCACGCGACGACAGGCCCGGCGCCTCCGAGGTCGTCGTCGCCGGTTACGCGAGGCTCGACCTCTCGGCGGGGTACCGGGCCTCCGACCTCCTCACCGTGACGATTTCGGCCCGGAACATCTTCGACGCCGCCTACGCCGACTCGGCCGACGAGCTTCACGTCACCGCCCCCGGGCGCGGGGCGATCCTGACACTCTCGGGGTCGTTCTAGGAGGCCGGGACCTCTGGGAGCCGCAGCTCGACGTCCTCTCCCGTGAGCGGGTCGCGGAACGCGAGGTAGACGGCCGCGAGGCGCATCCCCTCGCGGTTCTTGTTCCCGGCGCCGTACCGCGGGTCGCCGAGGACGGGGTGGCCGATCGCGTCGAGGTGGCGGCGGATCTGGTGGTGACGTCCCGTCTCGATCGTCACCTCGAGCGTCGTCGTGTCCCGCTCCGGGTCCCGCGCGAGGACGCGGAACGACGTGCGGGCCGGCTTCCCCTCGATCGGCTCGTCGACCACGCCCGTTTCGCCCCGGGAGGCCGCGACGTCCCCGATCACCTCGGCGCGGTAGCGCTTGACGACCTTCGCCTCGCGCAGGAGCGCCGAGAGCGCCGCCGCGGCGCCCGCGTCGTGCGCCACGAGGACGAGCCCCTCCACCTCCCGGTCGAGGCGGTGGACGAGAAAGACCTCGCGGTCGAGCGTCTTCTCCACCTGCCGGAGGAGCGAGGCGTGGTCGCCGAACTCCGTCCCCTGCGAGAGGAGCCCCGCCGGCTTGGCCCACGCCGACCAGCGGACCGCGTCGCGGACGAGCCCCGCCTCGGGAGGCCGGAGCGCGAGGAGCGCGGGGTCGTAGTGGATCTCGAGGACGTCCCCGGGCCGCACCGTCGCCGTCTCGCGCCGGGACCGGTTCGGGGTGCGCCCCGAGCGGCTGACCCAGACGGCCCCCTTCCGCATCGCGTCCTTGACGACCCCCTTGGAGAGCCCGGTCAGCTTCGCGAGGAGGTCGGCGGCGCCGGGCGGGTCGCCTGCGACGACTCGGTGGCGGCGGGAGAAGCGGGAGGCGGAGGTCATCGGCGTGGACGATAGCGCGGCCGCGTCAGCGGGTCGCCCGCCGCCGCGCCCACTCGAGGACGAGAGGGTCGCGCGCCGCGGCAGTGCAGAGGCGCTCGGGCCTCGGGGTGATCCCGCAGCGCGGGAGGTCGAGGCGATCCGCGTCGAAGCAGGTCCCGACCGTCGGCTCTCCCGAGAGGACCCCGTCCGTGTGGGCCGCGCACGCCTCGAGGAGGAGGAGCATCCCCTCCTCGTCGATGTCGAAGGCGTCCCCCCGGAGCTCGCGGGCGAGCGCCGCGCCGCGGGCGCCGTGTCCGTCGTCGATCCACTCGTTCTTCCGGCGGGAGTCGTGGAGGAAGGCGAAGAGCTCGACGACGTCGGCGCGGGCGCCGGTCACCGCCGAGAGGCGGAGGCCGTTCTCGCGCACGCGGGCCCAGTGCGCGGCGCCGTGGATGCCGTCCCAGTCGAGGACGTAGCCCCTGCGAATCGCCGCGAGGAGGCGGACGATGTCGATACGGGTCGCCAACGGGGGGATTCTCCTCCTCCCGGGGCCGCCGCGGGATGCGCGCCGGAGGCGGGCCGCCTAGACTCGGCCGCATGAGAAGGTTCCTCGGCTCGACCGCCCTCGCCCTCGGGCTCCTCGCCGGCGGCTGCAAGTGCCCTTGGGAGGGACGGAGCGTCTGGCTCGCCGACTCTGCGTCGGAGGGGAAGACCCTCGAGACCCGGAAGGGGGACGAGCTCATCGTCGACCTCCCCGTGGAGCCCGGCTCGAAGGCGAAGTGGTCCTTCGAGGTCGACGACAGGATCCTCGAGAGGAAGGGGTTCGCCGAGGAGCAGCCGGGCGGCCGGAGCGTGCGGGTCACGTTCGACGCTCGCCGGGCCGGCGTCACCGACCTCGCCGCGTCCTACTCGACGTCGAAGGGCGCACCGCCCCTCCGGACCTTCCGGACGACCGTCTGGGTCCGCTGAGCGTGCGCTCCCCGGCCGACCCGTTGTAACGTCCCGGGAGACGGCCCGAAGGATGAACGGACTTCCCCTCCTGCCTGACGCCGAGTGGCTCGAGACGAACGGTCTCGGCGGCTTCGCGATGTCGACCGTCGCCGGGCGGAACGACCGCCGCTACCACGGCCTCCTGGTGGCGGCGACGACGCCGCCGACCGGCCGGTCCGTCCTCGTCGGCAAGCTCGAGGAGACGCTCGTCGTCGGCGGCGAGAGGTTCGAGCTCTCCGTGAACCGCTACGGGGGCCGCCTCCACCCGCGCGGCGACCTCTTCCTCCGCTCCTTCCGGGCCGACCCCCTCCCGACGTGGGAGTACGAGGCGGGGGGCGTCCGCCTGAAGCGGACCTTCTTCCTCGTCCACGGCGAGGAGACCGCGGTCGTCGCCTGGGAGCTCCTCTCCGCGCCGGAAGGGCCGGTCCGCCTCGAGGTCCGCCCTCTCCTCGCCTACCGCGGGCACCACGAGCTCCGCGGGCCGGAGACGCCGTGCGACCCCGCCGTCGTGCGGGAGGACGGCGCCGTCCGGCTCCACCCCGTTCCCGGGCTCCCGGACCTTCGCTTCGCGCACGACGCGGACGCCCTGGCCGAGACGTTCTTCTGGTACCGCGGCTTCGAGTACGCGCTCGACCGCGAGCGGGGCTTCGAGTTCAACGAGGACCTCTTCTCCCCCCTCTCCTTCGCCTGGGACCTCGCGGCCCGGCCGACGGCGACGCTCGTCGCCACGCTCGGCAGCCGCTCCGCCGCCGACGCCCCCTCGCTCGCCTCGGGCGAGGAGAAGCGGCGGAGACGCGTCGAGGGGCCCGGCTCCGACCGCCGGCTCCTCCGTCTCCTGCGCTCCGCGGCCGACCGCTTCGTCGTGAGGCGCGGCGACGGCTGGACGATCGTCGCCGGCTACCCGTGGTTCACCGACTGGGGGCGCGACGCGATGATCGCGCTCCCCGGGCTCCTCCTCGCGACCCGCAGGTACGACGTCGCGCGCTCCGTCCTCGAGACGTTCGCCCGCCACGTCGACCGAGGAATGGTCCCGAACCGCTTCCCCGACGAGGGGACCGAGCCCGAGTACAACAACGTCGACGGGACGCTCTGGTTCGTCGAGGCGGTGCGGGCCTACCACGAGGCGACCCGCGACGACGCCTTCCGCAGGCAGGTCTACCCCCTCCTCGTCGAGATCGTCGAGCGGCACCTTCGCGGGACCCGCTTCGGGATCCGCGCGGACGTCGACGCCCTCCTCTCCTCGGGCGAGCCGGGGCAGCAGCTGACCTGGATGGACGCGAAGGTCGAGGGGAGCGTCGTGACGCCCCGCTCCGGCAAGCCGGTCGAGGTGCAGGCGCTCTGGCACAACGCCCTCCGCATCGTCGCGCTCTACGCCGCCGACCTCGGCGACGCCTTCACCGCGGCCCGGCTCCTCGCCCTCGCCGACCAGGCGCGCGAGAGCTTCACCGCCCTCTTCTGGGACGACCGCGTCGGCTGGCTCGCCGACGTCGTCGCCCCCGACGGCACGCGCGACCTCTCGCTCCGCCCGAACCAGCTCTTCGCCCTCTCGCTCCACCGGCCGCTCGTCTCGGGGGCGCGGGCCGAGAAGGTCCTCCGCGTCGTCGAGGAGCGGCTCCTGACGCCCTACGGCCTCCGGAGCCTCGATCCCCAGCACCCCGACTACCGCGGGCGCTTCCAGGGAGGCCCTTCGGAGCGCGACGCCGCCTACCACCAGGGAACGACCTGGCCCTGGCTCCTCGGGCCGCTCGTCGACGCCCACCTCGCCGTCCGAGGGAACAGCCCCGAGAGCCGCCGCGTCGCCTCGACGTGGCTCGCGCCGCTCGTCGAGCACCTCTTCGGGCCCGGCCTCGGCCTCCTCCCGGAGGTCTTCGACGGCGACGCGCCCCACCGGCCCGGAGGCTGCGTCGCCCAGGCCTGGAGCGTCGGCGAGGTGCTCCGGGCCGTCCTCCGCACCGGCACCTGAGGGGCGCGCCCGGCCCCTCGGGACCGCATGGTCTTCAGTACCGCGCTCTTCCTCCTCTTCTTCCTCCCCGCGTTCCTGGCGGGCTACTGGCTCCTCCCCCGGCGCGCGCGGAACGCCTGGCTCCTCCTCGCGAGCGCGCTCTTCTACGCCTGGGGCGCCCCGCGCTTCCTCTTCGTCGTCCTCGGCGTGACGTTCCTCGACTTCCGGTTCGTCGGGCGAATGGCCGCGTGCGACGACCCGGGGCGGAAGAAGGCGTGGCTCGCGGCCTCGCTCGGGATGAACCTCGGCCTCCTCGCGTACTTCAAGTACTCGGGCTTCCTCGTCGCGAACCTGAACGCCCTCCTCGGGGCCGCGGGCCTCGGCCCGCTCCCCTGGGCCGACGTCTTCCTCCCGCTCGGGATCTCCTTCTACACGTTCGAGACGGTCACCTACGTCGTCGACGTCTACCGCGGCGTCCACGCCCCGCTCCGGAGCTTCCTCGACTACCAGCTCTACATCCTCCTCTTCCCGAAGCTCCTCGCCGGGCCGATCGTGCGGTACCACGAGATCGCGGACCAGGTCGTCAACCGCTCCTCCCGCGAGACGGCGGGCCGCTTCCTCGGCGGCTTCGTCCGGTTCGTCGTGGGCCTCGGGAAGAAGGTGCTCGTCGCGGACGTCCTCGGCGTGACGGTGCGGAAGGGCTTCGCGCTCGACCCGTCCTCGATCGACGCCGGCGCCGCGTGGCTCCTCCTCGCGGCGTTCCTCCTCCAGATCTACTTCGACTTCTCCGGCTACAGCGACATGGCGATCGGGCTCGGCGCGATGGTCGGCTTCCGGCTCCCGGAGAACTTCCGCGACCCGTTCGTCTCGGCGAGCGTCACCGAGTTCTGGACCCGGTGGCACGTGACCCTCACCGCGTGGATGCGGAACTACCTCTACGTGCCGCTCGGCGGGAACCGGCTCGGTCCCCGGCGGACGCTCCTGAACCTCTGGGCCGTCTTCCTCGTGTCGGGGCTCTGGCACGGCGCGTCGTGGAACTACGTCCTCTGGGGGGCGTGGCACGGCTTCTTCCTCGTCGCCGAGCGGAGCTCGTTCGGGAAGCTCGTGAAACGCGCGGGGCCGGCCGCGGGACGGGCCTACACGTTCGTCGTCTTCCTCGCCTCGATGGCCCTGTTCCGGCCCGCCGCGAGACTCTCCGTCAACCTGGGGACTCTCGCGGCCCTCGCCGGGGGCGGGTCCGGGACGGCCCGGATCGAGGCGGACGCCGAGTTCCTCGTCACGCTCGGCGTCGGCCTCTTCTTCGCCTTCTTCGCCGCTCTCCCCGGGGCTCCGGCGGTCCAGCGCCTCGTGTTCGACGAGGAGCCGTCGCTCCCGCGGCAGCTCGCCCTCGTGCCCGCCGCGCTCCTCCTCCTCGTCCTCTGCCTCTCCGTCGTCGTCTGGTCCCCGTTCAGCCCCTTCGTCTACTTCCGCTTCTGACGATGGCGAACGCGCTCTCCCGCACCCTCGCCGTCCTCGTCGTCGTCCTCCTCGGCGCCCCGGCCGCGCTCCGGCCGGCCGGGCTCCCCGAGCGCCCGCTCGTCGGGCGGGTCGCGGAGGCGGCGGTGCTGCCGCCGCTCACGCTCCGCGGCTGGCTCGACGGGAGCTTCCAGCGGGGCGCCGAGATCCGCGCGAACCAGGCGTTCGCGCTCCGCACCTGGCTCGTGCGGCTGAACGACGAGCTCGCGTTCCGCCTCTGGGGGCGCGCGAAGGCGAACGGCGTCCTCGTCGGGCCGGGCCCCTGGCTGAGCGACCGGGCGCACGTCGAGGCGTGGAGCGGCGCGGACTTCGTCGGGGAAGAGGCCATCCGGGCGAAGCTCGGCGCGCTCGCGCGGCTCGACGCCGCGCTCGCCGCGCGAGGCGGCGCGGCGCTCCTCGTCGTCCTCCCGTCGAAGGCGACGGCCCGCCCCGACCTCGTCCCCCGCGGCACCCGACCGCCGTCCGGCCCGCGGAACCGCGAGACGTACGCGCGCCTCGCGGCGGAGGCCGGCGCGCCGTTCCTCGACCTGACCCCGCGCCTCCTGCTCTTCCAGCAGGGCACCGGCCGTGGCGTCTTCTCCCCCTACGGCATCCACTGGACCGAGCCCGCCGTCGTCCTCGGGATGCAGGAGGTCCTCGCCCGCCTCGGGGAACGGACGGGCCGCCGGCCGGCGCGGATCGAGGTCCTCGGCGTCGAGGAGACGGACCGCATCGCGCCCGTCGACCGCGACATCGCCGACGGGATGAACCTCCTCTTCCCGCTCCCGAAGGTGAGGCTCGCCTACCCGCGCGTCCGCGTCGACGGGGACGGCGCGTGGCGGCCGCGCGTCCTCGCCGTCGCGGACAGCAACTTCTGGAACGTCTTCGACCTGCCGCTCGCCCGCGAGGCCTTCTCCTCGCTCCGATTCTGGTTCTACGGGAACGACCTGCACGAGCACGGGGCGGAGGTCCGCTACCCGAAGGGCGACGCCGAGGTGGCCCGCCTCGTCGACGAGGCGGACGTCGTCCTTCTCCTCGCCTCCGAGACGAACCTCCCGAGGCTCGGCTGGGGCTTCCTCGAGCGGTCCGACCGCCTCCTCGCCGCGCGGGAGACCGGGGCCTCCGCCCGGTGAGGACCGCTCAGCGCTGGATGCGCGCCGAGCCCCCCTTCGCGAAGGCGCGGACCTCCTCGAGCGTCACCATCGTCGTGTCGCCCGGGGTCGTCGTCAGGAGCGCGCCGTGCGCCCAGCCGAGCTTCACCGCCTCCTCCGGGCTCTCCCCCGCGAGGAGGCCGTAGAAGAACCCCGAGGCGAAGCCGTCGCCCCCCCCGACGCGGTCGAGGACGTCGAGCTCGACCGTCGGGGCCGTCACCGTCCTGCCGCCGACCCACGCGACGGCGCTCCAGGCGTGGCGGTTCGTCGACCGGACCTCGCGGAGCGTCGTCGCGACCGCCTTCACGCCGGGGAACTTCCTCGCGACGTCCTCGATCATCCCGAGGAACGCCGCCGGGTCGAGCTTCGAGGCGGACGAGACCTCCGGCCCGGCGACGCCGAGCCCCTTCTGGAGGTCCTCCTCGTTCCCGACGAGGACGTCGACGTTCTCGACGACCCGGCGGAGGACGTCCGCGGCCCGCCCGACGCCCCCCGAGACCTTCCAGAGCTTCTCGCGGAAGTTCAGGTCGAACGACGTGACGGCGCCGGCGGCACGGGCCTCCCGCATCCCCTCGACGATGAGCTCCGACGTCGTCGGCGAGAGCGCCGCGAAGATGCCGCCGCTGTGGAACCAGCGGACACCCCTGGCGAAGAGCCCCTTCCAGTCGACGTCGCCCGGGGCGAGGAGGGCGGCCGCCTCGTTCGCGCGGTTGTAGAAGACGACGGGAGGCCTCACGCCGAAGCCCCGGTCGCTGTAGACCGCGGCGATGTTCGGCCCGGTGACGCCGTCGTGCGCGAAGCGCTTCCAGATGCCGGTGACCCCCATCGCGCGGACCCGCTCCTCGACGAGCGCGCCGATCGGCGAGTCGACCATCGCCGAGACGACGGCCGTCCTCGCGCGGAAGCAGTCCGCCAGGTTCGCGGCGCAGTTGAACTCGCCGCCGCTGACGTGGATCGTGCAGGTCGTCGCCTTGCGGAACGGGACGAGCCCCGGGTCGAGCCGGTGGACGAGGGCGCCGAGCGAGACGAAGTCGAAGGCTCCGTCGGGGCGGATCGCGAGGGGAGCGCTCATGGGTCTCCTTTCAGGGGGGGAGCTCCCCGGTGAGGGGAGGAGGGGCGACGACCGCGCCGTTCCCGGGGCGCCTTGCACGATAGAGCCTCTCCCCCGCGCGCGGGACGACGAGGATCCCCTCCGCCTCGCGCCCCTTCAGCGCCTCGAGGTCCACCGAGGCCGGGTCCCGCCAGCCGAGGTTCAGGCGGCGGCAGCGTTCCTCCGGGATCGCGGTCGCGAGCGTCACCGCGATCCGCGGCGTCTCGACGCCGGTCGCGGCGTCGTACGTCCCGAGCCCCTTCAGGTGCGTCGAGTGGGCGAGGACGCCGCCCGGCACGTGCCGGAAGCGCTCCCACTGCGCGAGGAAGTAGTCGCGGCAGTGGTAGCCGATCTCCTCGATCGCCGGGCCGTGCGTGAAGCTCACCTCGGAGAGGCGCGGCGCGTAGACGACGACCTCGCCGCCGTCCGCGACGGCCGGCTCGACCTTGTACATCCCCTTGGCGGCGGTCCAGAGGTCCTCGTACATCGGCGGCATGACCGAGACGACCTGCCGGTACGGCTCGTCGACCCAGGTCACGTGGACCCGCGAGGAGAGCTCGGACGCGCCGAGCCACGCCTCGTGCGGGTCGCCGAAGAAGAGCCCCATGAGGCCCGCGTCGGTCACGACCGCCGCGAGGCACGCCTTCGGCCGGTCGATGAGGGCCGCGGCGTGGTCGATGAGGGCCCGCACCGGCGTGTAGCCCGAGCCGATGACCTCGTAGCTCGAGAGGAGCGCTCCGAGCCAGTGCGTGAGGTTGATGACCTCCGGCCCCGCGATGCCGGGGAAGAAGTACTTGTTGCCGCCGGAGAAGCCGACGACCTCGTGCGGGAAGACGGGGCCGAGGACGAGGATCGCGTCGTACTCGAGGACGAGGCGGTTCACGCGGACCGGGACGTCCTCGTCGAGGAGGCCGCGCGTGATCGTCGAGACCTCGGACGCGGGGATCGTGCCGACGCGCGTCAGCGCCTCCGGCGCCGAGCTGTGGTTGAAGACCTGGCTCCGCCCGGCGCGCCCGTTCCTCACCTTCCGCCCCAGGAGGGCCGACAGCTGCTCGTCCGTCATCGGGCGGTGCGTCCCGAGCGCGACGAGGTAGTCGAGGGCGTCGGTGGCGGGCCCGAGCTCCTCCTCGAGGAGGTCGACGAGGGGCGGGAGCGGCATCGTCCGGGTCCCGTCGGGGATCAGGACGAGGATCCGGCGCCACCTCCGGTCGAGCGCGGCGGCGGCCTGCGCGACGATCTCCCGGACCTCCCGGGCCTCGAGGGGCCGCCCTTCCCGTCCGTGCCCGATCCGCATCCCTCGCTCCCCGCGGGACGGCCCCGCCCCGGTTCTCCGGGGAGGCTCCCGCGACGCCTCGACGATGCCAATGGACTTACCACTTGTCAAGCGCGATCCGATGGTTCGTCCACGGAACGCCTGTTTACGACACGAAGCGCCCCTCCGGTCAGCTCACGAAGATCTCACTCGAAAAAATTGGCTTTACCACTTAAACTCCTGTGTGTCCGGCTCGCGCGGCGCCGGGAAGGCGCGCGAAAGGACGGAAAGGGGCAGAGATGGACGATCCGTTCGGGCTCTCCGGGAAGGTCGCCGTCGTCGTCGGAGGGACGGGCGAGCTCTGCGGGGCGATGGCCGAGGGGCTCGCCTCCGCGGGCGCCGAGGTCGTCCTTGCCGGGCGGAGCGAGGAGAAGGCCGCGCGGCGCCTCGCCCGCATCGCCGCGGCCGGCGGGAGCGGCTGGTTCTCCTCGTGCGACGCGACCTCCCGGGCCGGCCTCGAGCGGCTCCTCGGCCAGGTCCTCGCGCGCTCCGGGCGGGTCGACGTCCTCGTGAACGGCGCGGGGGTCAACTCCGCGACGCCGTTCCTCGAGATCGCCGAGGAGGAGATCGACCGGATCTTCGCCGTCAACACGAAGGCCGTCTTCCTCGCCTGCCAGGTCTTCGGCGCCTACTTCATCGAGCGGGCGCGGAGGGACGGGACCGGCGCGAGCATCGTCAACGTCGGCTCGATGTCGGGCCTGACGCCCCTCTCGCGGGTCTTCACCTACTCGGCGTCGAAGGCCGCGGTCCACAACGTCTCGAAGAACCTCGCGCGCGAGTGGGCGCCGCTCGGCATCCGGGTGAACGTCCTCGTCCCGGGCTTCTTCCCCGCCGAGCAGAACCGGAAGGTCCTCACGCCCGACCGCGTCGCCTCCATCCTCGGGCACACGCCGATGGGGCGCTTCGGCGAGGCGCGGGAGCTCGTCGGGGCGACGCTCCTCCTCGCCTCGGAGCGGGCGGGCGGGTTCATCACAGGGACGGAGCTCGTCGTCGACGGCGGGTTCCACGCCACGAGCATCTGACCGGGCGGCCGGGCCGCTCCGACGGGAGAACGATGAGAGACACACGGGCGATCAACCGGTTCCTCCTCGCCGCCTCTCTCCGCATCCGGAGCAACCCGGCGGTCTCCCCCGACCTCTGCCTCGACCCACGGGCCCTCGAGGACGCGGTCCGCGTCTCGCTCCCCGCGCTCGAGCCCCTCGTCCGCCGCGCGGGAAGCGGCGGGAGCCGCGCCTTTCGCGAGACCGCGGCCCTCGTCGACCTCTACCCCGCGTCCGAGCTCGCGGTCGGGCCCTGGCGCCTCTTCGTCGTCGAGGAGCGCGCCACGGGCGACGCCGGGCTCCTCGTGGACGGGGCGGCGCCGATCCCGCTTCCCGGCGCCGTCGGCCTCGGCGGCTCCCTGCAGCTCGTCCCGCTCCTCTGGCTGGGGCTCGCGCCGCTGAAGAACCTCGTCCAGGAGGACGACCCGGCGAGCACGGTCTTCCCCGTCGCCCGCGGGACCCTCTCGCGCTCGAGCCTCGGCATCGGCGCCCGCTTCACGACGCTCCACTGGCCGGCGGTCGCCTGGGCGATGAAGGAGCTCGGCCTCTCGCTCACCGCGAACCAGAACTCGATCCCCCGCGAGCTCGTCTACGACGTCGACGCGATGCTCGACGGGCGCCTCGCCTCCGTCCCCTTCCCGTTCATCGGCGGCTCGGTGCCGGAGGGGCACCAGGGGCAGTCCGTCGAGGGGATGACGCACGCGTCGATCGTCACGTTCCTCAAGTGCGGCTTCCACCGCCACCGGATCCCGTGGGGCTTCAACGCCGACCACCAGCCGGTCGGCGGCCGCTTCGACGGGATCGAGGAGGAGCTCGCCGAGGGGTGCGCGTTCGCGAGCTACATCACGTTCGACCTCTCGCCCGAGCTCGCCGAGGCTCCGCCGCTCCAGACCCCCGTCGACGTCGACCGCGCCTTCGAGGCCGTCGGGGAGACGTTCCTCTTCGACCGCGTCCTCGCGCGGCTCGCCCCGCTCGGCCTCGCGGTCGACCCGGGGGAGGCCCGGAGACTCTTCGTCACGCTCCTCCCCGCGATGCGGAAGATGCGGGCGCGCGACGCGGCGTACGCCAGGGTCCGTCGCGTCCTCTTCACGACCGAGGTCGGGCGCCGCTACTTCCGCGAGCTCTCGATCGACGAGCTCCCCGGCCGGACGACGCCCGCCACGCTCGCCTTCTGCCTGGCCCTCGCCGAGGCGCTCGGGATGGAGGTCCACTACGTCGCCCCCGCGCTCGGCTTCCAGAAGAACTTCCCCTACCCCGACGACGGCGAGCTCCGGCGGAACGTCGAGGCGCTCTACGCCGTCGCCCGCTCCTTCGGCGCCTCGATCGGCTTCCACTCGGGCAGCGGCAAGTCGGAGGGGAACTACCGCGTCGCGGGCGAGGTGACCCTCAAGGGGCTCGAGATCAAGACCTCGGGCCGCTACACGTACGAGATGGGGGTCGCCCTCTCGCGCTCTTCCGACGCGCGCGACCAGGCCCTCTGGAGGGACTGGTACGCGTTCACCCGCGAGCTCGCGGTCGCCGGGGCCTTCTCGGACGACCCCGTGCGGCAGCGCTTCGCGCGCGACTTCGTGCGGCACGCGCTCGCCCACGAGGGGAAGGAGGAGGGGAGCGCGTTCGTCTCGCCCGGGGAGCTCCGCGCCGCGCTCGACGCCCTCCCGGCGTCGCCCGACCACATGTACTTCTTCGAGTACAACTTCCTCTACGTCCTCGCCGCCGGCGGCTCGACGGGGCGGCTCGGCGACCACGGGGCCGCGGGATACGCCCAGCGGGCCCGCTTCTACGGCGTGAGCGACGCGGCCAGGCTCCTCTTCGCGAAGGGCGTCGCCGGCTACATCCTCTTCCTCGCCGGCGCGACCGGCCTCGCCGCCTCGGACCGCGTCGCGGCGGCCAGGGCCCGCCTCGAGGCCTACGCCGACCACGACGCCTTCGAGCGGGACCTCGTGGCGTGACGGGACCCGGGAGCGAACGGAGAGACGCGATGGGATCGAACGAAGGAGCCGGCGTGGTCGGCCGCTACCGGTGGGTCGTCTGCGGCCTCCTCTTCCTGGCGACGACGATCAACTACATCGACCGCCAGATCCTCGCCCTCGTCAAGGAGTTCCTCGACCAGGAGCTCGGCTGGACGAACGAGCAGTTCGGGATGGTGAACTCCGCCTTCCAGGGGGCCTACGCCGTCGGCCTCCTGGCGTTCGGCTGGTTCGTCGACCGCTTCGGCACGAAGATCGGCTACGCCGTGTCGCTCGTCCTCTGGAGCCTCTCGGCGATCGGTCACGCCGCCGTCGGCTCGGTGCGGGGGTTCTTCGCGGCGCGCATCGCGCTCGGCGCGAGCGAGGGGGGGAACTTCCCGTCGGCCATCAAGGCCGTCGCCCTCTGGTTTCCCAGGCGCGAGCGGGCCTTCGCCACGGCGCTCTTCAACTCGGGGACGAACGTCGGGGCCATCGTCGCCCCCGCGCTCGTCCCGGCGATCGCCCTCGCGTTCGGCTGGCGGGCGGCCTTCGTCTTCGCCGGGCTCGTCGGCTTCCTCTGGCTCTTCCTCTGGATCCCGTTCTACGAGGTCCCCGAGAAACGGAAGGGGCTCGACCCCGCCGAGCTCGCGCTCATCCGGAGCGACGCGGACGAGGGGGGGAGCGGCGGGACGCCGATGGGCTGGAGCGCGGCGCTGAGGCTCCGCGCGACGTGGGCCTTCATCGTCGCGAAGTTCATGACGGACCCGGTCTGGTGGTTCTTCCTCATCTGGCTCCCCGACTACTTCAAGAAGACCCGCGGCCTCGTCATCAAGCAGAGCTGGGTCCACCTCGTGACGATCTACGCGATCGTGACCGTCCTCTCGATCGCGGGCGGCTGGCTGACGGGCCACCTCGCCCGGAACGGGTGGAGCGTGACGCGCGCGCGGAAGACGGGGATGTTCCTCTTCGCCCTCTGCGTCGTCCCGATCCTCGGGGCGACGAGCGTCGGCGACTGGCCGGCCGTCCTCCTCATCGGCCTCGCCGGCTCCGCCCACCAGGCCTGGTCGGCGAACCTCTTCACGACCGTCTCGGACGTCTTCGCCAAGAAGGACGTCGGGACGATCGTCGGGCTCGGGGGGATGGCGGGCTCCGTCGGCGGGATCCTCTTCCCCTGGTTCTCCGGCTGGCTCCTCGACCGGATGCCCGCCACGCAGGGCTACGCGATCCTCTTCGCGATCTGCGCCTCGGCGTACCTCCTCGCCTTCGCCGTCCACCACCTTCTCGCCCCGCGGCTCGAGCCGCTCGGAGAGAGGGCCGCGCGGGAGTCGTAGCTCCGGGCGGGCGCCGCCGGGCCCTTCGCGCCGGCCGGGCACGGGTCAGGAGTTGACCGCCGTGGCGTGGATTGACCCGCCCGCGCGGCCGGGTGGATCGACTCCGATACCACCCGGCACGGCGCAAGGCGCGTTTTCCTCCTCCTCCTCGCGGCACGGGTCTTGAGTGCATCGGGAGGTGACATCCGTCACGTCTTCGATTTCGATTCTCAAGCGAGGAGAGCTTTCATGTCGCATTGGCGGTGGTCCAGGGCCTTTGCCGTCGTCTTCTCCGGTCTCCTGCTGGCTGGCTCCGCGGCGGCGTTGCCGCCGGGGAGCGCGGAGCGGCAGCCGACGCTCGAAGCCCAGCTGAAGAGGGCCGGAGCGCGGCCCGGAACGGCGTTCGAGCGCCTCATCCGCGCGAACCAGGACTTCTCGGTCCTCCGCGAGGACGAGCGGCACGACAACGGGAAGGTCCCGCCGTGGATGAAGATCATCTGGCGCAAGGCGCACCCCGAGGGGAACTACAGCGCTGACGACCCGACGGGCGGGTACCCCTTCGTCCTGAAGGAAGTCGTCGAGTGGATGCAGTCCCACCAGGACCTCCGCCCCGGCCTCCCCGAGGCCAACCTCCCGGCGGGCTACGAGAACCCCCCCGACGGCATCGGGGAATGGGAGAGCCCCGGCGAGAGCTTCTCGGTCGCCGCCCTCGCCACCTCGATCGGGACGAACTACCGGATCTCCGGCGCCCAGTCGTCCGCCCGGAGCGAGTCCGACATCCGCGTGAACTACTGGAACCCGAGCCAGATCATCGGCGCCTCGAACAACATCAGCGGCAGCGGCTTCCAGGCCCAGTTCTACTCGCTGGACGGCGGGGCGACCTGGGGCCAGACGACGCTCCCCGGCTACAGCGGCGACGCCTTCAACTCCGACCCGACCGTCGACTGGACTTCCGACGGCACCGCGTGGTCGTCGACGATGGGGATCGACAGCGCCGGGACCGTCCTCAAGGTCCGGATGTACAAGTCGACGGACCAGGGGAGGACCTGGACCTACGACGGGACGCCGTCCGGCTCGCAGACGAACACCGACAAGCAGCAGGTCTGGGTCGACCACAGCGCCTCGTCGGCCTACAAGGACAACATCTACGTCATCTGGCACAACGGCAACCCCGCCTTCATGAACCGGCGGAACGCGAGCGGGTGGCTCGCCTCGCCCATCCAGGTCAGCTCGGGCGAGACGACGGGGACCGGAATCGGCGCCGACGTGAAGACGAACTCCTACGGCGACGTGTTCGGCTTCTGGCCCGACACCGGCTCGCGCGGCCTCTACGTCGTCAAGTCGACGAACGGCGGGACGAGCTACGGGACCCCGGTCAAGCTCGCGACGACCTACGACTCGTACGACATCGGCGTCCCGGCCTTCAGCGGCCGCCGCATCCTCGTCTACGTCACCGCCGGCGCGTACCGCACGGCGAGCAAGAACATGGTCTACGCGGCGTGGACCGACCTCTCGGGCGAGACCGGCTGCACCGCCGCCGGGAACGAGCCCGGGACCTCGGCGACCTCCGCCTGCAAGACCCGCATCTGGTTCGCGAAGTCTTCGAACGGCGGCACGACGTGGGGGACGCCCGTCAAGCTCAACAACCAGGCGGGCAAGAACGACCAGTTCAACCCCTGGCTCGCGGTCGACGAGACGAACGGCGCGATCGGCGTCATGTACTACGACACGGTCAACGACACGAACCGGAAGAAGACCGACGTCTACTACCAGTCGTCCTTCGACGACGGGGCGAGCTGGGGCGCCGCGGTGAAGGTCACGACCGCGCAGACCGACGAGACGTCGACGGGAGCCGACTCCGGCAACCAGTACGGCGACTACAACGGGCTCTCCGGCTACGCCGGCGTCTTCTTCCCCTCCTGGACCGACCGCCGCAACGCCGCCAAGGAAGAGATCTGGACCGCGAGGGTCACCGACTCCGGCGGCGGGACGACCTACAGCATCTCGGGCACCGTCACGCTGAGCGGCGCGGGCCTCTCGGGCGTCGCCGTCACGGCGGGGTCCGGCTCGGCCACGACCGACGCGACGGGCACCTTCACGATCTCGGGCCTCGCCGCGGGGAGCTACACCGTGACGCCGACGAAGTCGGGCTACACGTTCAGCCCGGCGAGCCAGTCCGCGACGATCACGAGCGCGAACGTCACCGGCATCGCCTTCACCGCGACGGCCGTGGCGACGACGTACAGCATCTCCGGGAGCGCCGGCACCTCCGGCGCGACCGTGACGGCGGGGACCGTCTCGGCGACGAGCGACGCTTCGAACAACTTCACGATCGCCGCTCTCGCCGCCGGCACGTACACCGTGACGCCCGCGAAGACCGGCTGCACGTTCAGCCCCGCGAGCCAGTCCGTCACGATCACGTCGGCCAACGTCACCGGCGTCAGCTTCACGGCCACCTGCACGAGCGGCGACCTCCAGCTGACGAGCGGCGTCGCCGTGACCGGCCAGAGCGTCGCCAAGAGCGCCTGGAAGTACTACTCCATCGTCGTTCCCTCCGGCGCGACGAACCTGACGCTCGCGACGACGAGCGCGACGGCCGACGTCGACATCTACACCCAGACGGGCGCCAAGCCGACGTCGTCCTCCTACGTCTGCCGGCCGTACAGCTCCTCGGGCAACGAGACCTGCTCCGCCACGAACCCGGCCGCCGGGACCTGGTGGCTCGGCGTCTACGGCTACGCCGCGGCGACCTACACCGTCACCGGGACGTACACGCTCGGCGGGACGACGTACACCGTCTCCGGCAGCGCCGGCACCGCGAGCGCGACGGTGACGGCCGGGACGGCGTCCGCGACGAGCGACGCTTCGGGCAACTTCGCGATCGCGGGGCTCGCGAACGGCACCTACACCGTGACGCCGTCGAAGAGCGGCTGCACGTTCACCCCGACCTCGAGGTCGGTCACGGTCTCGTCCGCGAACGTCACGGGCGTGACCTTCACGGCCTCCTGCGGCACCGGCACGACGCTCTTCTCCGACGGCTTCGAGAGCACCGGCTGGTCGTCGGTCGACACGTCCGGCACGGCCGGCGCCTGGACGTTCGTCGCCTCCTCGACGAACCCCACGACCACACCCCACGGCGGCTCGAAGCTCGCCCTGTTCAACTCCTACACCGCCTCGAGCGGCAGCCAGACGCGCGTCTACCGCACCGCCGGCTTCGCGGTGGCGAGCTCGTACACGACCGTGACGCTCAAGTTCTGGATGTACCACGACACGGGCTACTCGACCTACAACGACCGGGTCCAGGCGCAGGTCTCCACGAACGGCACGACCTGGACGAACGTCGGCAGCGCCGTCTCCCGCTACAGCGCGACGACCGGCTGGGCCCAGGCGACGATCGACCTCTCCGCGTACAAGGGCCAGACGGTCTACCTCGGGTTCCTCGGCATCAGCGCCTACGGCAACAACGTCACGCTCGACGACGTGACGGTGACGGGCCAGTAGGCCGGCCGCCACTCCGCCTGCCTTTCGACGCGGGGCGCCTCCGGGCGCCCCGCGTTTCCTTTCGACCTCGAGCGCCGCGCGTCAGGCGCCGTACGTCGACGAGGCCGTCGAGCCGCCGCGGCCCGTCCAGTTCGTGTGGAAGAACTCGCCGCGGGGGCGGTCGACGCGCTCGTACTGGTGTGCGCCGAAGTAGTCGCGCTGCGCCTGGAGGAGGTTCGCCGGGAGGCGCTCGCAGCGGTAGCCGTCGAACCAGGTGAGCGCCGTCGCGAACGCCGGCACCCAGACGCCGTTCGTCACCGCCGCGGCGATCACCCTCCGCCACGCGCCCTGCGCGGCCTCGACCTTCGCCCGGAAGTAGGGGTCGAGGAGGAGGTTCGGGAGGTCGGGCGAGGCGTCGAACGCCTCCTTGATCTTCCCGAGGAACGCCGAGCGGATGATGCAGCCGCCCCTCCAGAGGAGCGCGATGCTCCCGTACCTCAGCGCCCAGCCGTACTCCTTCGCCGCGGCGCGCATGAGCGCGAAGCCCTGCGCGTACGACACGAGCTTGCTGGCGTAGAGCGCCTTCTCGAGGTCGTCGACGAAGGCGGCGCGGTCGCCCGCGAAGAGGGCCGCCGGCCCGGTGAGGAGCTTCGAGGCAGCGACCCGCTCGTCCTTCTGGGCCGAGAGGCACCGGCCGTAGACCGCCTCGCTGATGAGCGTCAGCGGGATGCCGAGGTCGAGCGCGGTCACGCTCGTCCACTTCCCCGTCCCCTTCTGGCCCGCGGTGTCGAGGATCGCGTCGACGAGCGGGCTCCCGTCCGCGTCGCGGACGGCGAGGATGTCGCGGGTGATCTCGACGAGGTAGCTGTCGAGGTCGCCGCGGTTCCAGCGCGCGAAGACCTCGTGCATCTCCGGGGCGGTCATCCCGAGGAGCTGCGACATCAGCTGGTACGCCTCGCAGATGAGCTGCATGTCGCCGTACTCGATCCCGTTGTGGACCATCTTCACGAAGTGGCCCGCGCCGTCGGCGCCGACCCAGTCGCAGCAGGGAGTGCCGTCCTCCACCTTCGCGGCGATCGCCTGGAAGATCGGCGCCACGTGCGGCCACGCCGCCGGCGACCCGCCCGGCATGATCGAGGGACCCTTCAGCGCCCCCTCCTCGCCCCCCGAGACGCCGGTGCCGACGAAGAGGAAGCCCTTCGCCTCGAGCTCCTTCGTCCGTCGGACCGAGTCGGGGAAGTGCGAGTTCCCGCCGTCGATCACGATGTCGCCCGGCTCGAGGTGCGGCAGGAGCTGCTCGATGAAGTCGTCGACCGGCTTCCCCGCCTTGACCATCAGCATGACGCGGCGCGGCCGCTTCAGCGAGGCGACGAGCTCGGCGATCGAGTGCGTCCCGACGACCTTCTTCCCCCTGCCGCGCCCCGACGTGAAGGCGTCGACCTTGTCGACGGTCCGGTTGTAGACGGCGACCGTGAAGCCCCGGCTCTCCATGTTGAGGACGAGGTTCTCGCCCATGACCGCGAGGCCGACGAGGCCGATGTCCGCGAGTTCGTTCACTTCGATTCCTCCTGGGCCCGTCCGGCGAGCGGCCGGGCGCGGTCCGCCAGCTGGAGCGCGAGCCCCCACGGGTCGCGGAGCATCGCGAACCGGTCTCCGGCGGCATTCTCCGTGATCTCCCCCACCGGCGTCGCGCCCGCGGCGATCAGCCGGTCGCGCGTCCCCTCGATCTCGCCCGTCGTGAAGGCGACGTGGAGGAGAGCGGGATCCATCGCCCGGTAGTCGGGGACGGGATGGACGTTCGAGGCGTAGGTCTCGAGGACCGACGACCCCTCGGCGTCGGCGAGGAAGCGGGCGAAGCCCGGCGCCTCGTCGCTCCTCTTCACGACGTGCATCCCGAGGTGCTCCGCGTACCAGCGGGCCATCGCGGGCGGGTCGGCGACGAGGAGGGCGACGTGCTCGAGCTTCATGGCTTCGCCGCCGCCTTCCCCGAAGGAGCGCGTACCCGCCAGTGGAAGGTGTTCAGCTTCTTCTCGACGTCGAAGGAGCGGAGCATCGTCAGCACCTCGGCGCCGGCCATCAGCGTCGGGCCGTAGCCCTGCATCGCGCCGAGGTCCGTCGGGCGGTTGTAGTAGTAGACCGGGTCGTAGGCCGCCGTCGTCCCGACGCAGATCCCCTCGATCTGCCCGTCGGCCCGCACGCGCCGCGCGACGGCCTGCCAGCCCGCCTGCGCCGCAGGCGCCCAGGCCGTCGACAGCCAGCCGCGGTTGACGCCGCGCGCGATCGCGAAGACATACATGGCCGAGGCTGAGGTCTCGAGGTAGCTGTCGTCCCGGTCGAGGAGCTGGTGCCAGAGGCCCATCCCTCCCTGGACCGCGCCGACGCCCGCGACCGCGCGCCGGTACTGGTCGAGGACCTTCGCCCGGTCGGGGTGGTCCTCCGGCATCAGGGTGAGGAGCTCGGCCATCGACATGAGCATCCACCCCGCGCCGCGCCCCCAGAAGAACTTCGGGTCGACCGGCGTCGCGTTCTCGAACCAGGAGTGGTCGTAGAGCCCCTTCTTCTCGTCGAAGAGGCGCGCCGACATGCCGGTCACCTGCCGGGCCGCGTCGTCGAACCACTTCCGCTCGCCCGTGAGCTGCCCCATCCGGGCGAGGAACGGGATGCTCATCCAGGCGTCGTCGATCCAGAGCGAGACGGGCTGCGGCCGCGGGCGGCAGAGCGTCCCGTCGGGAAGCCGCGGCTGCCTCTTCTCGATGTGCTGCGCGACGAGGTCGATCCCCTCGCGGTAGCGGGGGTCCTTCTTCCGCCCGTACGCCTGGACGAGCGCCGCGCCGATGGAGCCGCAGTCGTCGAGTTCGCGCATGTCGAGGAGGCGGCGGTAGCCGTCCTTCTGCGGCCCGAACTCCTTCGCCTGCGCCCGGAAGTACGGCAGGTGGCCGAAGATGAAGTCGAAGTTCCTCTCCGCGTAGGCGGCGAAGCGCGGGTCGCCCGTGACGTCCGTCGCCTGGATCATCCCGGCGAGGACGACCCCCATCGAGTAGGTCCAGTCGAGGAACTCGCCCTTCCTCGTGTCGATCCCGGCGCTCTTCCGGGGCTTTCCGAGGTCGGCGATCGGCGCGCCCGTCTCCGTGTCGATGACCTCGTAGCGCGTCGAGCGCTCGAAGTGCTCGCGGATCCGGTCGAGGACGGCCTTCACGTCGGCTTCGGACGGGAGCGTGTAGTCGACGCCCGGCGCCAGCGAGGGCTGCGGGAACGACGGCTCGCTCCGGCCCGTCGTCGCGACCGGGTCGGGCGCCGCGGGCGCCTGAGCGGAGAGGGACGACGCCGCGGCGAGAGAGACGCCGACCGCGGCGGCGAGGGGAACCCGGAAGACGACGTTTCGGTACATCACGGAAGCTCCCGTTCCCTCAAGTGGTCATTCCAAAAAGGGCGCCGGACCGGCGTCCGTCGAGCCGGGCGATCGTACCTTACGATTCCTGCAGACACAATGGTCTTACCATTGGTACACTCCCGTCATGCGTCGCGGGTCGCCGACGGCCCCCTTCTCCCCCCCGGAGGGCGCTGCGCGTTTCCTTCCCGCCGCCGTCGGGGCGGGCTTCCTCCTCGGGGTGCTCCTCGCCTCGGCCGCCGCCCGCCCGGCCGAGCCGCGTTCCCCGTCGCCCCGCGCGGGAGCGGGGCCCGCTCCCGCGCGGGAAGCGGACGTCTACCGCAACCCGATCCTCTTCTCGGACTGGTCCGACCCCGACGTCGTCCGCGTCGGCGGCGACTTCTGGCTCGTCGCCTCGAGCTTCCACGAGGTGCCGGGCCTCCCGCTCCTCCACTCGAAGGACCTCGTCCACTGGTCGCTCGCGGGGCACGCCGCGCCCCGGCTCCCGTCGCCCCGCTACGACGTGCCGCGGCACGGCGGCGGCGTCTGGGCCCCGTCGATCCGCCACGACGCGGGCTTCTACCGGGTCTGGTACGGCGATCCCGACCTCGGCCTCTTCACGACGCGCGCCCGCGACCCGCGCGGGCCGTGGGAGCCGCTCCGGCTCGTGAAGGAGGCGAAGGGGTGGATCGACCCGTGCCCCTTCCGCGACGCCGACGGCTCGCTCTGGCTCGTCCACGCCTGGGCGAAGAGCCGCGCCGGGTTCAACGGCGTCCTCACCGTCCACCGCCTCTCGGCCGACGGCCTCTCCGTCCTCGACGACGGCGTGAACGTCTTCGAGGGGGGCACCCGTCACCCGACGATCGAGGGGCCGAAGCTCTACCGGCGCGGCGAGTGGGTCTACCTCTTCGCCCCCGCCGGGGGTGTGAAGACGGGCTGGCAGGTCGTGCTCAGGGCGAGGACGGTCCTCGGCCCGTACGAGGAGAGGATCGTCCTCGCGCAGGGCCCGACCAACGTGAACGGCCCGCACCAGGGGGCCCTCGTCGACACGCCGACGGGCGAGTCGTGGTTCGTCCACTTCCAGGACCGCGGCCCGTACGGGCGCGTCACGCACCTCCAGCCCGTGGCGTGGCGGGACGGCTGGCCCGTGATCGGCGAGGACCCCGACCACGACGGGACGGGGCAGCCGGTCCTCGTCCACGCGCTCCCGGACGCCGGCCGAGGCGCGCCGCTCGAGTCGCCGCAGCTCTCCGACGAGTTCGACGGCCCGCCCCTCTCGGCGATGTGGGCGTGGAACGCGAACCCGCAGGCCGCGTGGGCCTCGCTCTCGGCGAAGCGCGGCTCCCTCCGCCTCTACCCGGCAGCGAAGACGCCCGCGACCTCCGCCTCGGTCGCGCTCCAGCCGAACGTCCTCCGGACGAGGTTCCCGGCGGAGCGCCTCGTCGCGACGGCTCTCGTCACGCTGAACGGGACGACGCCGGGGGCCGCGAGCGGCCTCGCCGTCCTCGGGCGCGACGCGGCGTGGGTCGCCGTCGCGAGGACGGCCGGAGGGTGGGAGGCCCTCTTCGCCTCCGGCGACGACGTCCTCGGCGAGGGGGTCGAGCGCGTCGTCGAGCGGCGCCCCGTCCGCTCCGGCCGCCTCTTCCTCCGCGTCGCCGTCGAGCCGGGGGCCCGGCTCCGCTTCTCGACGAGCGAGGACGGCGTCACGTTCGCGCCGATCGGCGGCGAGGCCGTCGCGCGCGAGGGGGCGTGGGTCGGGGCGCGGCTCGCCCTCTTCACGGCGCCGCTCGCGACACCGGGCCGAGAAGACTTCACCGACGTCGCGTGGTTCCGCGTGGAGGCGAGGTGAGAGCCTTCTCCCGGCCTCCGTTCGCCGCGCTGCTCTTCCCTCTCCTCCTCGCCGCCCCGGCGGCGCCTGCACCGCCGACGCCCCGCCCCGCCGGCGTCGACTTCGTCGTCGCGAAGGACGGGAGCGGCGACTTCCCCACGATCCAGGCCGCGCTCGACGCGCTCCCGCCCACGGCGACGCGGACGCGCGTCGTCCTCGTGAGGAACGGCCTCTGGCGCGAGAAGCTCTTCGTCACGAAGAGCCGCCTCGCGATCGTCGGCGAGGACCGCGAGAAGACGCGGATCGAGGAGTCGGTCCTCCGTCGCGAGTGGCGGGCCACGCACGCGGACGACTGGGGCGCGGCCGTCGTCAACGTCGGCGACGACGTGACCGACCTGGTCCTCGCGAACCTGACGATCCGGAACGACTACGGGGCGCGGACGGCCGACCGCGACCACCAGTTCGCCGTCCGCGGCGGAGGGAACGCGACCCGCATCGCCTTCCTCCACGCGAACGTCCTCTCGGAAGGCGGCGACACGCTGAGCCTCTGGAACGCCTTCACCGGCATGACTTACCACTCCTCCTGCACGTTCGAGGGGTGGGTCGACTTCGTCTGCCCGCGCGGGTCGAGCTGGGCCGCGAGCAGCCGCTTCGTCGCGCACGGAGCGACGGCCGCGATCTGGCACGACGGGAGCAAGGACCGCGACCACCGCTTCGTCGTCCGCTCCTCGCGTTTCGACGGCGACCCGGGTTTCTCCCTCGGGCGCAACAACCGCGACGGCCAGTTCTACCTCCTCGACTGCGTCTTCTCGGGCGCGATTGCCGACCGGCCGATCTACCAGCCCTCCGCGCCCGAGACGTACGCCTGGGAGCCGCGCGCGTACTTCCACGCCTGCCGCGGCGACGACGGCGATCTCCCGTGGCTCGCCGACAACCTGAAGAACGCCGACTTCTCCCCGGCCCCGGCCGAGATCACGCCCGAGTGGACGTTCTGCGGGCAGTGGGACCCGGAAGGGACGATGCCGGCCGTCCTGCCGTTCGCCGCGATACCGCGGCCGCTCGACGGCGCGACGGAAGTCCCGCCCTTCGGCGCGACGCTTCGCTGGGTCGCCGCGCGCGGGGCGACCGGCTACGAGCTCTTCTTCGGGCCGGCCGCGGAGTCGGCCGGCGCCTCCGCGGCGAGGCTCCCTCGTGTCGCCCGTCTCGAAGGAAGCCGGACGGAATGGGACACCGGGACTCTCGCGGCCGGCACGCGCTACTCCTGGCGCGTCGACGCGCTCGGACCCGCGGGGCGGGTCCGAGGAGACACGTGGCGCTTCACGACGAGCGCCCGTCCGTTCCGGATCGCCCTCGCGGGGGACTCGACCGTCACGGAGCGACAGGGGTGGGGAACGGGTTTCGCCCGGCTCCTGCGGACGGGGACCGCGCTCTCGAACCACGCGAGGGGCGGGCGGAGCACGAAGAGCTTCGTCGAGGAGGGGACCTGGAGGGAGGTCCTCGACGGGCGCCCCGACGTCGTCCTGATCCAGTTCGGGCACAACGACGCTCCCGGCAAGGGGCCCGAGCGGGAGACCGACCCCTTCACGACCTACCGCGAGAACCTCGCGCGGATGGTCGACGAGGCGCGCGCCGCCGGGGCGCGCCCCGTCCTCCTGACGCCGCTCACGCGGCGGTACGTCGACGAGAAGGGGTGCGTGAGGTCCGACCTCGCGTTCTACGCGGATGCCGCCCGTGCGGTCGCCTTCGAGCGGCGCGTCCCGCTCCTCGACCTCCACCGCATCTCGATCGAGGCCGTCGACCGGATGAGCCCGGCGGAGGTCGCCGCGGTCGGCGTCCCCAAGGAGGACGGCACGCTCGACCGGACGCACCTCTCGCCCGCGGGGAGCGCGCTCTTCGGCGCCCTCGTCGCGGGGGAGCTCGTGAGGGTCGTCCCCGACCTCGGGCCGGCCTTCGACTTCTCCCGCGTCGAAGCGCCGAAAGGCCTCGTCGCGCGTCACGACGTTTCGGGAGACCTCGCCGAGCCGAACGTCCGTTCCTCCGCCGTCCACACGCTCCCGCCGCTCCTCGAGAAGCCGACGGCCTGGTTCTCGTCGGCCGAGGCGGCAAGCGTCGGCGAGAACCTCCTCCTCTGGCAGCGCGGGAACGGCGGCTGGCCGAAGGACCTCGACATGGTCCACCCGCTCGGGACCGCCGAGAGGGAGACGCTCGTCCGCCGCAGGGGCCGGACCGACACCACGATCGACAACGGCGCGACGACGACCCAGGTCCGCTTCCTCGCGCGCCTCTTCGCCGCCGCGCGCGACGAGCGCTTCCGGGCCGGCGCCCTTCGCGGGCTCGACTACGTCCTCGCCGCCCAGTACCCGAACGGCGGCTGGCCGCAGTTCTTCCCTCTCCGCGACGACTACTCGCGCCACGTCACGTTCAACGACGACGCGACGGCGCACGCGATGGAGCTCCTCGACGACGTCGCGCACGGGACGACGCCGTTCGACTGGGTCGACGCCGACCGGCGCGCCCGCGCCCGGTCGGCCTTCGCGCGCGGGATCCGCTGCCTCCTCGACAGCCAGGTCGTCGTCGACGGGACGCGGACCGCCTGGTGCGCGCAGCACGACGAGCGGACGCTCGAGCCGCGCCCGGCACGGGCGTTCGAGAAGGTGTCGCTCAGCGGGTCCGAGAGCGTCGGCCTCGTCGAGCTCCTGATGCGGGTCGAGAACCCCGGGCCCGAGGTCGTCGCGGCGGTCGACGCCGCGGTCGCGTGGCTCTCGTCCGTCGCGCTCCACGGCCTCCGCGTCGAGCGGCGCGCCGGCGAAGGAGCCCCCGGGGACGTCGATGTCGTCGTCGTTCCCGACCCGTCGGCCCCGCCGATCTGGGCCCGCTTCTACGAGATCGGGACGAACCGTCCGATCTTCTGCGGCCGCGACTCCGTCGTCCGGTACCGCCTCGACGAGATCGAGCACGAGCGGCGCGTCGGCTACGCCTGGTACGTGACGAGGCCCGCGCGCCTCCTCGAGAAGGACTACCCCGCCTGGAAGGCGAAGCTCGCGAAGGAGACCCGATGACGAACGACGCCGTCCCCCCGCCCGCCCCCTCGCGTCGCGATTTCCTCCACGCGGCCGGCGCCGTCGCCGCGGCCGCCGCCACGTCGGGCCTCCCGGCAGCCGCCTCGACGACCCCGCGCAGGGTCCGGTACGCGATCGTCGGCACGGGGCACCGCGGCAGCAGCATGTGGGGCGCCGAGGCGCTGAAGCGGCACGGCGGCACTCTCGACCTCGTCGCGCTCTGCGACGTCAACCCGAAGCGCGCCGAGGCCGCGAACGGCCTCATGGGGACGAAGGCGCCCGTCTACACGGACCTCGACCGGATGCTCGACGAGGCGAAGCCCGACCGGATCGCGGTGACGACCGTCGACGCGACGCACTCGGGCGTCATCGTGAAGGCGCTCGACCGCGGCGTCGACGTCGTCACGGAGAAGCCGATGGTGACCGAGCTCGACCAGATGAAGGCGATCCTCGAGACCGAGAAGCGGAACGGGCGGAAGGTCGCGATGGCCTTCAACTACCGCTACGCGCCGAAGAGCGAGCTCGTCTGGCAGCTCCTCCGCACCTCGGGCCTCGGGAAGGTCACCTCCGTCGACTTCTCCTGGTACCTCGACGTCTTCCACGGCGCCGACTACTTCCGGCGCTGGCACCGGCTGAAGTCGCGCAGCGGGAGCCTCTGGCTCCACAAGGCGACGCACCACTTCGACCTCGTGAACTGGTGGCTCGGCGCCGACCCCGTCGAGGTCTCGGCGACCTCGTCGCTCCGGCGGTATGGCAAGAGCGGCGGCTTCCGCGGCACCCACTGCCGCGAGTGCGCACACCGGGGCTCCTGCCCGTTCTTCTTCGACCTGACGAAGGACGCGCGGCTGATGGCGCTCTACGCCGGGCCGGCCGGCGCCGACGGGTACCTCCGCGACGGCTGCGTCTTCCGCGAGGACTGCGACATCTGGGACACGATGAACGCCGTCGTCTCCTACTCGAACGGCACGCAGATGAGCTACTCGCTCAACGCCTTCATGCCGTTCGAGGGGTTCCGGATCGCCTTCAACTGCGAGCAGGGGCGGATCGAGGTGCGCGACTGGGAGCGCCAGGGGTGGGAGGTCCCGTTCGAGACGGAGATCCTCGTCGCCCGCTCCTTCCGGAAGGAGCCGGAGCGGCTCACGCTCCAGGAGCGCGAGGGGGGCCACTCCGGCGGCGACCCGCGCCTCCTCGACGCCGTCTTCGGGAAGGAGCCGGTCCCGGAGCAGCTCCGCGTCCCCGACTCCCGCGCCGGCGCGATGTCCTGCCTCACCGGCATCGCGGCCCGGACGAGCTCGGAGAGGGGGACGCGGGTGAAGATCGCCGACCTCGCGCCGCAGGCGGGGCTCGCCGGTTGAGTCGACCGGGGACGGGGACCCGTCCGAGCACCCCGGGTGCGGAGCCGTGCCGCCCGTCCCGGCCGCCGCCGCCGGGCCTGTTGCGCGCGCTCCGCCCGGTCCGGATGATCCGTCCACCGTGGTTCTCGCGCCCGGCGCCTCGATCGGCCCGTACGAGATCGTCGCCCACCTCGGCGGCGGCGGGATGGGAGACGTCTGGAAGGCGAGGGACCGGCGGCTCGGCCGCCTCGTCGCCCTGAAGGTCGTCAAGCCCGGCGAGGCCGATCCCGAGTCGCGGAGGCGGTTCCTCCGCGAGGCCCAGATCGCCTCGCGGCTGACGCACCCGAACGTCTGCACGCTGCACGACGTCGGGAGCGAGGGCGACGTCGACTACCTCGTCCTCGAGCTCCTCGAGGGCGAAACGCTCCAGCAGCGCCTCTCGCGGGGTCCGCTCGCCGCGGACGAGCTCCTGGGGATCGCGCGCGAGGTGGCCGCGGGCCTCGCGAAGGCGCACGCGGAAGGCTTCGTCCACCGCGACCTGAAACCGTCGAACGTCTTCCTCGCCCCCACCGGCGCCAAGATCCTCGACTTCGGGCTCGCCCGCCAGGGGCCGGGTCTCCCGGACGAGGGCGCGTCGACGGTCGAGACGGCCTCCGCGCTCACGGCGCCCGGGGTCGTGATGGGAACCGTCGGCTACATGTCCCCGGAGCAGGTCCGGGGCGAGAACGCCGCCCCCCCGTCGGACGTCTTCTCCTTCGGAGCGGTCCTCTGGGAGATGGCGACCGGCCGGCGCGCCTTTCGCGGCGACACGGCCGTCGAGACGCTCCACGCGATACTGAAGAGCGATCCTCCGCCCCTGCCCGGCCGGGAGGCAGGCCAGCCGGACGGCCTGCGGATCGTCGTCGAACGGTGCCTCGCGAAGGACCCGGCGCGGCGTTTCGCCAACGGCGCCGAGCTCGCCGAGGCGCTCCGGGGCCCTTCGACGCCGTCCGTGGAGAGCGTCCCGGCGGGCGGCGCGCCGGCACCGACCCGTCGTCGCCCCTGGAGGGCCGGCCTCGCGGTCGCGGGACTCCTCGTCGCCGCCCTCGCCGGTGTCCTCGCCCTCCGCGCGCGCCGGGCGCCGCCCCTCGACTCGCTCGCGATCCTCCCCTTCGCGAACTCCACCGGGAACCCGGAGCTCGCCTGGGTGGGAGACGGCCTGACCGAGAGCCTCATTCGGGCGATGGCGCGGCTCCCGGGCCTTCGCGTCATGGCCTCGAGCACCGTCGCCCGTTTCCGGGAGGCCGCCGCGGACCCGATCGCCGCCGGCCGGGACCTGGGGGTGAAGGCCGTCCTCACGGGCTCCGTCCGGAGCGCGGGCGACCGCCTCGACGTCTCGGTCTCGCTCATCGACGCGCGCGACGGAAGCCACCTCTGGGGGGAGAGCTACGAGCGGGAAGGGGAACGCGTCCCCGCTCTCCAGGCGGAGATCGCCGGCGAGATCGTCCGCGCCCTCCGCCTCCGGCTTTCGGGCGAGGCCAGGCGGCAGATCTCGGCCGCCGCGACCGTCGACCGCGACGCGTACCTCCTCAACCTCAAGGGTCGTTACCACTGGGCGAAGCGGACCCAGGCGGACCTCGTGAAGGCGCTCGACCTGTTCCGCCAGGCGCTCGACCGCGACCCGGCCTACGCGCCCGCCTGGGCCGGCCTCGCCGCCACGTGGGACGTCCTCGGCTACGTCGGCTACCGCTCCGGCGACGAGGCGTTCCCGAGGGCGAAGGACGCGGCCCGGAAGGCCCTCGAGATCGACCCGTCGAACGCCCCCGCGCTCGCCGTCCTCGCGCACGTGACGTGGCTCCACGACCACGACGCGGCCGCCTCGGAGGCGCTCTTCCGGAAGGCGCTCGCCGCCGACCCGTCGGCCGTCGACGCCCACCACTGGTACGCGCACTTCCTCTCGCAGAACGGGCGTCTCGACGAGTCGTTCCGCGAAGGGAAGACGCTCCTCGACCTGGAGCCCCTCTCGCTCGTCGCGAACATCCACCTCGCCGAGGAGCTCGAGCTCCGGGGGCGCCACGAGGACGCCGCGGAGCAGCTCCGAAAGACGATCGACCTCGACGCCGGCTTCTACCCGGCGTGGATTCTCCTCGGGAAGCTGGAGCTGAAGCGCGGACGGCCGGTGGAGGCCCTCGCCGCGCTCCGGGAGGTCGAGCGCCTCGAGCCGGACGCCCCCGGGCTGAAGCAGGCGCTCGCCGAGGCCGCCGCGGGAGCCGGAGGGAAGAGATGAACCCGAGACGGTCCGCCGCCGCCCCTTCGATCGCCCTGTCTCTCGCCCTCGCCGTTCCCGCGCCCGCGCAGCCGCCCGCCCGCGGCGCCGAGGTCGAGGCGCGCCTGCGGGCGCGCATCGCGTCGTTCCGCGGCGAGATGGGGCTCTACGCGCGGAGCCTCGAGACGGGCGAGGCGTTCGCCGTGAACGCGGACGCCCGCTTCCCGACGGCGAGCGTGATCAAGCTCGCGGTGCTCGCCGAGGTCGAGAGGCGCCTCGCCGGCGGGACGCTCGACCGCGGAACGTCCGTGACGCTCCGCGAGGCCGACAAGGCCGGCGACGAGACGACCCCGCTGAACGCGCTCCACGCCGGCGTCGTGCTGACCGTTCCCGATCTCCTCCGCGTGATGATCGCGTGGTCGGACAACACCGCCACGAACCTCCTCGTCGGCCTCGTCGGCACGAAGAGCGTGAACGCCCTCCTCGACGCCCACGGCCTCACGAAGACGCGCCTCTACCGCCCGACGTTCCGCGACGGCCGCGCTGACGTCCTCCCCGAGGAGGAGAAGGAGTACGGCCTCGGCTCAGCCACGCCGCGGGAGGCCGCCGAGCTGATGGCCCGAATCGCGGACGGGCGGATCGCCGGGAAGGCCGCCGCCGACGAGATGGTCGCGATCCTCGCGACCCAGCAGGATCGGGCGATGATCCCGCGCTCGCTGCCCGTCTCGCAGCCGGGCGTCCTCGTCGCGAACAAGACCGGCTGGGACGAGGAGAAGAGGCCCGACGCCCGCGGGTTCCGGGGCGACGTCCGCGGCGACGTCGCTTTCGTGACGGGCCCCCGCGGCCGCTACGTCCTCGCGATCCTCGCGCGGCGGATCGCCGACAAGGACCCCGGCGTCGACAGCGAGGCGCTCCGGACCGGCGCAGAGCTCTCGCGGATCGTCTGGGACGCGTTCCAGGCCACGCCGGCGCCGAACCGGTAGCGGAACGCACGCCTCCCGGTCCCGCCAGCCGTGGCCGGCCGGCCCGGTGCCCCTACGGCGTCGGCTCGACGAGGGGGCGGCCCGAGCGGCAGAGCGTGAGCTGCCCCTCGATCCGGGCCGCGAGCTCGGCGAGGCCCCTCTCGCGCGCGAGGCCGAGCGCCGCCTCGAAGTGCGGGATCGCCTCCGACGGCTTCCCCACGGCGACGAGCGCGAGCGCGAGGTTGTTGCGCGGCTCGAGGAGGTCCGGCCTCTCCGCGAGGGCCCGCTCGTAGTGGCCGATCGCCTCGCCGGGCCGCCCCTTCACGAAGAGGGCGTTGCCGAGGTTCACGTGGGCGTCGGGGTAGTCCGGCCAGATCGCGAGCGCCCGTTCGTAGTCGCCGACCGCCTCGTCGACGCGGCCCCGCCGGGCGAGGACGTAGCCGCGGTTGTTCAGCGCCGCCTCGTACTCCGGGTTCCACCGGAGCGACTCGACGAAGAGCCGCTCCGCCTCGGCGTCCTCCTGGCGTTCCAGCGCGAGGACGCCGAGGTTGTTGAGCGCCAGCCAGCAGCGCGGGTTTCGCTCGAGGGTCGCGCGCCAGAGCGTCTCGCCGTCCGCGTAGAACCGGCTCTGGCGGAAGGTGAGGAACGCGAGCGCACCGAGGACGAGGAGGGCCGCCGCGGGGGCCGCACGCCCGAGCGCGCCCTCCTTCCGCTCCCGCCAGGTCGCCGCCAGCGCGCAGGCGAACGCGACGACGCCCGCGCTCGCGAGGTACTGGAAGTGGTCCGCGACGAACGAGAAGCGGAACGGGTAGACGTCGACGAAGCCGAGCGCCGGGAAGAGGGCGGCGACGAAGAAGAGGAGGGCCGCGAGGGGACCGCGCCACCTGCGGCGGAGCGCCCAGGCCGCGAGGACGAGGAGGACGACGCCCGCGGGGAAAAGGTACGCCCACCACGCGCCCCGCGAGATCTCCCACCGCGGATAGAGGAAGACGAGGTCGGCCGGCCAGAGGAGCTTGCCGAGGTAGAAGAAGGTCGCCCGCCCGGCGAGGAGGACGCGCTCCGTCGGGCCGAGGCCGAAGTGGACCGCAAGGGCGCCGATCACGTAGCTCCGCTCGACCCACGCCGTCCCGAGGCCGGCGGCGAGGCCGAGGACGAGGAACGGGACGAGCGGCAGGACGTGGCGTCGCCACTCGACCCTCCCGTCGCGCCACCAGAGGACGACGAGGAGCGCGGCGGGGAGGACGGCGACGACGGACTTGGCGAGGAGGGCGAGGACGAAGAGGACGAGCGCCAGCGCCCAGGCGCTCCGCCTCCGGCTCTCGTCGAAGTGGAGGTACGCGAGGGCCGCCGCGAAGAAGAGGGCCCCCGAGAGCGTGTTCTTCAGCTCCGTGATCCAGGCGACCGACTCGACCTGGACCGGGTGCAGGGCGAAGACGGCCGCGGCGAGGAGCGCCCCCGGGCCCCTCAGCCTTCGCAGCGCCGCGAAGAGGAGGAGCGCCGTCGCCAGGTGGAGCGCGACGTTGACGAGGTGGTACCCGAGCGTGTCGTCGCCCCAGATCCGGTGCTGGATCCAGAACGCGGCGTGGGTGAGCGGGTAGTACTGCTGGGTGGCGCCCGGCTCGAGCCAGATCCGCCGGAGCCCGTCGAGAGACCGGAGCGCGGGGCGCGTCAGGTGCGCCGCGTCGTCCCAGACCGGGGTGCCGTGCCAGGTCGGCCGGTAGGCGAGGAAGGTCGCGACCGCGAGGAGAGCGAGGAGGAGGAACGGGCGACGGGCCCCGCCGACGGCGCCCGGGCCCATCCCCGCCGCCGGGACGCGCCCCTTCCGGGCCGAACGGGCGCGCTGTCTCGCGGCCACGCCGGGACGCCCCGGCTATTTCGCCGGGGCCGCCTTCTCCTTCGGCGGCGCGGGGAGGATCGTCACGTTCACGAGGTCGACGTCGACCGTCCCCTCGATCCGGTTCCCCTTCTCGACGTTCCGGAACGCGCTGTCCTTCACCGAGAGGCCCCGGATCGGCGCCCCGTCGATCGCGCGGAGGGAGAGAGCGTACCCCGCCTTCCCGACGGACATCCTCTCCACGCGGACGTTCCGCACCGTCGGGAGGAACGAGCCCTTCGCCCCCTCCTCGTAGAGCATGTCGACGTCGATCGCGCTGCCGACCTCGCCGATCGTCACGTCCCTGACGAAGACGTTCTCGACGACGCCCCCCCGGACCGCGTTTGTCTTGATCCGGAGGCCCCTCTCGAGCTCCGGGCTCGACATCTCGCACTTCTCGACGAAGACGTCCCGCGCCCCGCCGCTCACCTCGCTCCCGATCGTGACGCCGCCGTGCCCCGCCTTCATCGTGCAGCGCCGCACGACGACCCGCTCGACCGGCGTCGCGAGGCGGCGGCCGTCGGCGTTCCGCCCCGACTTGAGGGCGATGCAGTCGTCGCCGGTGTCGAAGAGGGAGTCCTCGATCAGGACGTCGGAAGACGACTCGGGGTCGCAGCCGTCGTTGTTGGGCCCGTGCGAGACGACCTTCACGTTCCTCACGGTGACGTTCCGCGAGAGGACCGGGTGGATCACCCAGAACGGGGCGTTCGTGATCGTGACACCCTCGATCAGGACGTTCCGGCAGCGGTACGGCTCGACGAACGGGGGCCGGAGGCGGTTCCCTTCGCCGAAGACCCGCTCGGCGACGGGGACGCTTTCTTCTCCCATCTTCAGGAGGCGGTCGCGGTCGCCCTGCTGGCCGGCCGCGCCCCGCGCCTTGAACGGCCACCAGTGCTCCGCGTCGGCGCCGCCGTCGAGCGTCCCCTCCCCTGTCACCGCGATCGACTCCTCGTCGAGCGCGTAGACGAGGGGCGAGTAACCCATCAGCTCCACGCCTTCCCACCGCGTCGGGACCGGCGGGAGGTAGCGGGCGGGGTCCGTCGAGAAGCGGACGACGGCCCCCTTCTCGAGGTGGAGGTTCACGCGGCTCCTCAAGCGGATCGGCCCCGTCAGGTACGTCCCCTCGGGGACGACGACGCGGCCGCCCCCCGCCTTCGCGCACGCCTCGATCGTCCTGCGGAACGAGGCGGAGTCGTCGGTCTTTCCGTCGCGCTTCGCGCCGAACTTCGTGACGACGAAGTCTTTCGCGGGGAACTCCGGGACGACGATGCGGGAGAGGATTTCGGGCAGGCGCTCCCACGGGTCGCCGGAAGGCGGCGCGCCGGCCGGCTGCGCGAGGAGGGCAGACGCGGCGAGCGCGGCGCAGGAGAGCGCGAGCGCCGCCGCGCGCGCTCCTCGGAAGCGCGGCCTCACAGCTCGCCCGGCGGGACGCCCTGCATGTCGTCGAACTCCTGGTTCTCGCCCCCCATCGCCCAGACGAACGCGTAGCGGCTCGTCGCGGCGGCGAAGTGCATCGACCAGGAGGGGGAGAGGACGACCTGGAGGTTCCGGACGACGAGGTGCCGCGTCTCGCCGGGCCGCCCCATGAAGTGGAAGACGACGGCGTCCGGATCGAGGTCGAAGTAGAGGTAGACCTCGGTCCGACGCGCGTGCCGGTGCGGGGGCATCGTGTTCCAGACGCTCCCCGTCTCGAGGTCCGTCACGCCCATGACGAGCTGGCCCGTCGGGAATGCGCCGGGATGGATGTAGCGGCGGAGCGTCCTCACGTTCGCCCGGGCGGGCTCTCCGAGCCGGAACGTCTGCGCCTCCGCATGCATCGCGACCCGCGTCGGGTGGTCCGCGTGGCAGGGGTGGCTGACGAGGTAGAAGAGCGCCGGCCTGCCCGGGTCGTCGCTCGTGAAGAGAACGTCCTTCGAGCCCCGCCCCACGTAGAGGCCGTCGCGGGGACCGAGGACGTGCGCCGTTCCGTCCACGGTGACGCCGCCTCCGCCTCCGAGGTTCAGGACTCCGAGCTCGCGCCGCGCGCAGAAGAACGGCGCCCGGATCTCGGGCGGCGCCTCGAGCGCGAGGGGCGCCTCGAGGGGGACGGCCGAGCCGAGGATCGTCCGCTCCCCTTCCCAGTGGAGGAGCTTCACCTCCCCGCGCGGGAAGAGGTCCTCGACGAGGAACGCCGCCCGGAGCTCGGCGGCGCTCATCGTCTCGGCCCGGACGGGGTCGACGAGGTTTCGGTGTTCCATTTCCGGCCTCACGGTGCGATGACTTCGACCTTCAGCGGCGAGCGTACCCTCTCCGCGAGGTCCGCGACGGCCCGATCCCACTCCTCGACGCTCTTCACCTCGCCCGCGCGGTCCCACGCCGAGCCCGCCCAGTGGACGGCCGGGCGGGAGGCGGAGGCCTTCCCGACCGCGAGGACGTTCCCGTCCGCCTCGACGACGTCGGCGAGGGAGGCCGGGTCGACGACGAGGGCGAGGCCGAGGCTCCCGTTGTCGCCCTTGATCGGCTCCCACGAGCGGATCGTCCCGGCGGCCTTCTCGACCTGAAGGGCCGCCCCTGCGACCTTTCGCAGCCCGGCGGCGTGCGCGACGGCGGCGCCGCCGTCGACCGTGTAGAAGCTCTCGAAACGGTTGAAGCGCGACCCGGCGTCGAGCGTGACCCGCTTGACCTCCGAGACCCTCGTCCCGCCGGCGTCCCATGCCTCGTACGTCAGCTCGAAGACGAGCCGGATCGGCCCTGCGGCGACGACCCTCGACTGCCGGAAGTTCCGGGAGACGTAGAGGCGCCCGTCCTTCCAGACGCCGCTGCCGCCGTCCCCGCGGCTCTTCCCCGCCGAGTAGAAGTCGGCCCCTTCCCCGCCGTCGTGATGGTAATCGTCGACCATGTACCAGTCGTTCACGACGAGCCGCGGGGTCTGCTTGCACCAGACGTCGACCGTGCTCGAGGTGAGCGGCTCCTCCTGCCAGGTCTCGAGGGCGGCGCCGTACATCCGGTGGGCGACCTTGTCGTTCTCCCAGGCGAAGTCGTCGTACCGCTCGCGGACGAAGCGGCCGTAGACCCGGAAGTCCTCCTTCCGGTACGGCGCCCTCCCGCCCGGCTTCAGGACCCAGCGGCGCGTCTCGCGGGGGGCGAAGTCGGCCTGGAAGACGAGGAGGTCGGGCTTCCCGTCGCCGTCCGAGTCGACCGCCTGCGAGAGGACCGCCTTCCCGGTCGCCTCGTCGACCACCGCGACCTTCGCGAGCTCGCCGGCCGAAAGGCCGGGGGCCGTCCCCGAGGGGACGGCCACGGTCTCGCCCGCGCGCGGGCGGTCCAGCCCGTTCGTCACCGCGAGGCGCGTCGGCCCTGCGGCAAGAAGGGGGCCCGCGGCGAGCAGGACGCCCGCCGCGGACCGAAGGAGGGAGGAGAGACGCATCAGAAGCTGAGCTTGGCCCCGATCTGCCAGTCGCGCGGGTTGTTCCGCATGTCCTTGAAGTAGCCGAACGTCGCGCTCCGCGGGCTGACGTCCGGGCTCCACCAGACGGTGTAGTTCAGGGCGTTGATCGCCTCGAACCGGATCTGGAGGTCCATGCCGTAGGGGAGCCGGAAGCTCTTCGAGATGCCGAAGTCGAGGAGGTAGAGGTCCGGGTAGCGGACGTTGTCCAGCGTCGTCGGGAAGGTCCGGATGTTGTTGTCGGTGACGTTGATCCGCGTGTCGGTGATGTCCCCGGGCTTGTCGGCGAAGTAGAAGCACGAGGTGTCCCACGCCGGCCGGTCGAAGCCGCCGATCTGCCCGTTCTTGTTCGAGAAGTCGGCCTTGAGGTCCTTGATGTTGCAGTCCGGCCTGAAGTAGACGTTGTTGCTCCAGAGGACCGGCTGCCCCCGCTGGTACTGGAAGGCGCCCGTCACCTGCCAGCCGCCGAGGAGGGCGTCGAGGAGGCCGCTCCAGTTGTTGCCGTACGCCCGCCCCTTCCCGAACGGAAGCCTCCAGATCCCGGCCACCGTGGCGCGGTGCGGGCGGTCGTCGGGCGAGAGGCGGCTCTCGAGCTGCGTGTCCGTCGCGTTCAGGTAGTTCAGCTCGTCCATCAGCTTCGACCAGGTGTAGGTCACGAGGATTGACGAGCCTTCCTTGAACTGCTTGTTCACGGAGACCTGGAGGGCGTTGTAGGAGTCGGACCCGTTGTACTCCTCGACGGCCACGCGGCCGAACTCGGAGTACGGCTTGAGGAGCTGCCCGCGCTGGATCGTCGAGCCGTTGTAGCTCGTCCCCGGCATCAGCCCCTTGTAGGGGTTCGTGACGTTCGCGGTGAGATAGGCCTCGACGGCGGCGTCGCGGTAGCCGAGCGTCGAGAGGTACTGCCGCGGGATGCCGTTGATGTCGTGGCGCACCGCGAGGTCGTGCCCCTCGCTCCCGATGTACGCGAGGTCGAGGCGCCAGCTCTTGCCGAGGTCCTGCGCGACGCCGGCCTGCCAGCGGGTGTAGGTCGGGCTCTTGCGGTCCGTCTGGATGATGGAGGCGGACGACGAGACGAGGTCACGGCCGTTCCACGTCGCGAGGCCGAGCGAGGAGCCGGTCGGCGCCGTCAGTCCGTTCGGGAACGGGTTGTTGAGGTCGGCGATGAACGTCGCGCCGTTGTTCTCGGTCGAGACGAGGAGCGTCGCGTTCGAGAACCCGGTCTGGTTGATCGCGTCGAAGTAGTAGGGGAAGGAGAAGAGGCCGATCCCTCCCCGGAGGACGGTCTTCTCCGTCAGGAGGTACGAGGCGCCGACGCGCGGCAGCACCTTCGTGAGCGTGTCCCACGTCGCGCCCGATCCGTACAGCAGGCCGCCGCGGACGGCGAACTGGCTCACCGGGATCTCGGGGATCGGGCTCGTCGCGTAGGCCGCCTTCGCCTGCGCCTCGATCGGGTTCGAGCTCGTCAGGTCGAAGCCGTAGATGTTCCAGTCGCTCGCCTCGGTGAGGCCCTGGTCGATCTCCACCCGCAGGCCGGCGTTCAGCGTGAGCTTCCTGCCGAGCCGCCACTCGTCGTTCGCGTAGAGCGCGTGGTTGATCTGGTGGTAGTCGCCGTAGGTGTTCCAGTCGATGAGGCTGTTCCCGCCCGACGTCGGGAGGCCGAGGAGGAACTGGGCGAGCGCCTGCCCCTGCTGGATGGTCGCGCTGTTGTTCGCCCGCGTGTAGGCGCCCGTGAAGTTGTAGCGGCCGGCGAGGTAGCCGTCGTCCGTCCTCCAGTTCCTCTGGTAGCGGAAGTCGTAGCCCGCCCGGACCGTGTGGTCCTTCAGGAGCCACGTGACGGAGGGAACAGCGGAGTAGTTGTAGAAGGGGCGGTTGAAGCCCTTCGTGTAGTCCGACCGGTTCGAGCCGAGGGACTGGAAGCCGGCGATGTCGAACCGCGGGATGTAGTCGTAGCCCCGGAAGAGCTCGACGGTCTGCGCGTTGAAGCCGAGGGAGGCCGGGTCGAACGTGTCGGACGGGGCACGGCGCTCGCCGAACTTCGAGTAGGAGAGGCGGAGGTCGCCGATGAGCTGGTTCGAGAACGTCCCCGTGTACCCGAGGGTCGTGCCGAAGTTGTCGCGCGTGTCGACGCCCTCGGTGACGGCGAAGTCGTTGACGACCCCCGCCCAGTTGTACCGGTTCTCCATCCGCTGGTTCCAGTAGGCGTTCAGGAAGAGCTGGTGCCCGCCGGAGAGGCTCTGGTCGAGGCGGACGAGGGCCGCCTGGTAGTCGTACGTCCGGTCCTGCGGCGAGTAGTAGTTGTTCGTCTGGTCCGACTTCCCGGCCTGGTTCGGCATCGGGTAGTACTTCATGAGGGCCATGGCGATCGGGTTGAGCCGGTTCGTCGGGATGATGTTCCCGTCGAAGGCCTTCCGGCTCGACGTCCCCGTCAGCGGGTCGTAGATCTTGATCCCGAGCGCGAGGAGCTCGGAGAAGTCGCCCTTCCGCATCTTCTCGGACGGGACGGTGAGCGTCACCGGCTCGGCCGTGAGGTCGGTCAGCTTCTCGTACGACGCCATGAAGAACGTCGAGTCCTTGATGACGGGCCCGGCCAGCATCGCCGCGATCCGGTCGTAGTCGCGGTTCGGGTTCTCCGTCCCCTGCTTGTGCTGGAAGGGGGAGAGTGCCGTCCGGTCGCTCGAGCGGTTGAAGTACGAGGCGGCGCCGTGGAACTGGTTCGTCCCGCTCCGGAGCGCGAGGTTGATGACGGCGCCCGCGGTGTGGCCCGACTGCGCGTCGAAGGAGTTCGTCTCGACCTTGAACTCCGAGATCGCCTCGGAGGGCGGGGAGAAGCCGACGCGCCGGTCGGAGACGATGTTCGGGGCGCCGTCGAGCGTGAAGTCGTTCCCGCCCCGCACGCCGTTCGCGACGACGCCGCCGAGGTTCGCGTTGTCTCCCGGCCTCGAGAAGTGAAGGTCCGAGGCCTCCGAGATGCCGGGCGCGATGCGGCTCAGCATGTAGGCCGTGCCGTCCGCGAGCGGCAGCTCCTTGATCTGCTCGCGCGAGACGACCTGCCCGGTGACGGGCGAGGTCTGGTCGAGGATCGGGGCGCCGCCCGTCACGACGATCTCGGAGGAGACGGCGCCCATGCTCAGGGCCAGGTCGACGGTGAGGACGTCACCGACGCGGACGTCGATCGCCTTCCTCGAGACCGGCTGGAAGCCGCTCAGCTTCGCGGTCACGTCGTACTTCCCCGCGTTCAGGTACGGAACGCGGTAGTACCCCTTGGCGTCCGTCACCGCGTTCGCGGAGACGTTCGTCGCCACGTTCGTGACCGTGACGGAGACCCCGGGCAGCTCCCCTCCGGCGTTGTCGACGACTCGCCCCTTGACCGTGCCGCGGTAGTCCTGCGCGAGCGCGATCGGGCCGACGGAGAAGAGGAGCAGAAGAAGGATCAGGGTGAAGGACCGGGTCCGCGGACTCATGGCGCCTCCTCATGCCTCGCGAGATGAAATCGAACGGGGTTGGCCTCGACTCCCGGGTCTCTTTTTGCCACCGCGATTCGTATCACCACGAGAATCGCCGTGTCAAGTAGTTGTTTTACCACTTTCGCATTTTTCGGGAAGTCGCGGGGTCCCCGCTTCCCCTCGCCCGCCCCCGCGGTGGGGGCTTCAGCGCCCTGAGCGGGCGGGGCTCCGCTCCCGGCTCCGTTTCGTGCGGGTTATCGATTGGTCAGACCGAACCCCTCCGGGCGGGCCGTCTCGCCGGACCGCCCGGGGGCCGGACCGTCAGGCGGACCGGCGCGCAGCGCCCCGGCCGAGCCGGCCGAGCGGGATCCCGAGGTACGCCTTCGCGTTGAAGAAGGAGACGTCCTCGACGAGGCGCCCGAGGAGGGGCCGGTCGTCCGGGAGGAGGCCCCGCTCCACGTCGTTCCCGAGGATGTCGCAGAGGAGGCGCCGGAAGTAGTCGTGGCGGGAATAGGAGAGGAAGGACCTCGAGTCGGTCACCATGCCGACGAAGCGGGAGAGGAGCCCCATGTTCGAGAGGGCGCCGATCTGCCGCTCCATCCCCTCCCTCTGGTCGAGGAACCACCAGGCCGACCCGTACTGGAGCTTCCCGGGGACGCTCCCGTCCTGGAAGTTCCCGATCATCGTCGCGAAGAGCTCGTTGTCGGCGGGGTTCAGGTTGTAGAGGACGGTCTTCGCGAGGCGGTCCGCCTCGTCGAGGCGGTCGAGGAAGCGGGCGAGGGCCTCGGCCTGCGGGAAGTCGCCGATCGAGTCGAAGCCGGTGTCGGGCCCGAGGAGGCGGCGCATCCGGGTGCTGTTGTTCCGGAGGGCGCCGAGGTGGTACTGCTGGACCCAGCCGCGGGCGTGGTCCATCAGCGCGAGCTCGTGGAGGATCGCCGAGCGGAAGCGGCGCGCCTCGCCGCCGGCGAGGGGCCGCCCGCCGCGCAGGGTCGCGAACGAGGCCCCGCACCCGGCCGCGTCCCAGGCGTCCGCCTCGACCTGCGTCAGGCCGTGGTCCGAGGCGCGGCAGCCCGCCTCGTGGAAGGCGGCGTGGCGCCGGTCGAGCGCCTCGAGGAAGTCCTGCCAGCTCCGGACCGCGAGCCCCGCGGCGGCCTCGAGCCGGTCGACCCAGCCGTTCCAGGCGCGCGGGTCGTCGATCGCGCCCGCCCGGTCGGGACGGAACGTCGGGAGGACGACGGTGTCGGGATCCTCGCGCCTCGCGAGCGCCGCGTGGTGCGCGAGGTCGTCGACCGGGTCGTCCGTCGTGCAGACGACGGCGACCCGGAACTGCCGGAGGAGCCCCTGCGTCGTGAAGCCGGGCCCGGCGAGCCTCGCGTTCGTCCTCTCCCAGACCTCGGGCGCGGTCCGCTCGTCGAGGAGGAGGTCGATCCCGAACGGGCGCTTCAGCTCCATGTGCGTCCAGTGGTAGAGCGGGTTCCGGAGCGTCGCCGGTACCGTCCGGGCGAACGCTTCGAACTTCTCGCGGTCCGTGGCGTCGCCGGTGCAGAACCGCTCGGCGACGCCGTTCGTCCGCATCGCGCGCCACTTGTAGTGGTCGCCCTTCAGCCAGATCTCCGTGATCGTCGCGAAACGGTGGTCCGCCGCGATCTCGGCGACGGGGAGGTGGCAGTGGTAGTCGACGACCGGCAGGTCGCGGGCCCAGCCGTGGTAGAGGTCGGACGCGACGTCGGAGCCGAGGAGAAAGTCCTCGTGGATGAACGGCCTCATGGGAACCCCTCTTGCGGGGGGCGCGCCCGGTGCGCGCCCCGCGTCAGTCGCGCCAGGCGGCGCCGCCCGGGAACTCGAACCTCTCGAGCGACCCGGGCTTGATGGCGATGCTCGTCCCCGGAGCCTCCGGCGCGAGGTACCGCGCGTTCCGGACGACGCAGGGGTCGACGAAGTGCTCGTGGAGGTGGTCGACGTACTCGCAGACGCGGTCGTCCCCCGTCCCGCCGAGGGCGACGGCGTCGAAGAAGGAGAGGTGCTGCACGTACTCGCAGAGGCCGACGCCGCCGCCGTGCGGGCAGACGGGGACCCCGAACCGCGCGGCGAGGAGGAGGACGACGAGGGCTTCCGAGATCCCCGCCATCCGGCACGCGTCGACCTGGACGAAGGAGAGCGCGCGGGCCGCGAGGAGCTGCTTGAAGACGACGCGGTTCTGGCACGTCTCGCCGGTCGCGACGCCGACCGGCGCGACGGCCCGCGCGATCTCGGCGTGCCCGAGGACATCGTCCGGGCTCGTCGGCTCCTCGATCCAGTAGGGGTCGAAGCGGGCGAGCGCCTTCATCTGGCGGATCGCCTCGGGGACGTCCCAGCACTGGTTCGCGTCGAGCATGAGGCGCCGGCCCGGCCCGATCTCCTCCCTCACGAGCGCCGTCCTCCGGAGGTTCTCGTCGAGGTCGGTGCCGACCTTGACCTTGAAGGCGGTCCACCCCTCGGCGAGCGCCGCCCGGCAGAGCCTCCGTACCTTCTCGTCGGGGTAGCCGAGCCAGCCCGTCGAGGTCGTGTAGGCCGGGAAGCCCTCGCGGAGGACCGACTCCTCGCGCGCGTCCCGGCCCGGGGCGCTCGCGCGGAGGAGCGCGACCGCCCCGTCGGGCGTCAGGGCGTCGGTGACGTACGAGAAGTCGAGCGCTGCGACGAGCTCCTCGGGCGGAAGGTCGACGAGGAGCTTCCAGAGGGGCCTGCCGGCGCGGCGCGCGTGGAGGTCCCACGCGGCGTTCACGAGCGCCGCCGTCGACATCTGGAGGATTCCCTTCTCCGGGCCGAGCCAGCGGAGCTGGGGGTCGCGTGTCAGGCCGAGGACGAGGCCGCGCATCCCCTCGGGGAGCGGGTCGAGCTCGCGCCCCTCGACGTGGCGGCGGAGCGCCTCGACGGCGGCGACGCAGAGCTCGTTCCCGCGCCCGTTCGTGAACGTGAGCCCGTGCCCCTCGAGGCCGTCCTCCGCCCGGAGCGTCACGTAGGTGGCGGAGTAGTCCCCCTGGTTGAGGGCGTCCGAGCCGTCCCCCTCGCGCGAGGTCGGGAAGCGGACGTCGCGGACGGCGACGCTCTCGACCTTCAACTCAGCACCCCGGCGGCGAGGAAGCCGCCGTCGACGACGACGACCTCCCCGTTGATGAAGCTCGCCGCTTCCGAGGAGAGGAGGACGCACGCCCCCTGAAGCTCCTCGAGCCTCCCGTGGCGGCGCAGGGGCGTCCTCTCGACGAGCTCGCGCCCCCGCGCGGTGCCGTCGATGAGCTCCTCGTTGAGCGGGGTCCGGAAGACCCCCGGCGCGATCGCGTTCACGTTGACGCCGCGCGGCCCCCACTCGATGGCGAGCGACCGCGTGAGCGCGGCGACGGCCGCCTTGCTCGCGTTGTAGGCGGCCACCTCCAGCAGCGACACGAACGCGCCGAGGGAGGCGACGTTGACGATCCGGCCGCTTCGCCGCTCGAGCATGTGGCGCCCGAAGACCTGGCAGGCGCGAAGGGTCCCCGTCAGGTTCGTGTCGAGGATCCGGCTCCACTCCTCCTCGCCGACCTCGAGCGTCGGGGTCCTCTTCGTGCAGGCGGCGCAGTTCACGAGGACGTCGACCTTCCCGAGCGCCGAGACGCACGCCGCGAGGGCCTGCTCGAGCGAGCCCCGGTCGGTGACGTCGGCCGCGACCCGGAGCGACCGGCGGCCGAGGCCCTCGATCTCCGCCGCGGCCGCCTCCACCGCCTCGCGGTGCCGCGACGTCGGCACGACGTCGGCTCCCGCCTCCGCGAGGCCGCGGGCGAGAACGAGGCCGATCCCCGACGTCCCGCCGACGACGACCGCGACGCGCCCCTCGAGGGAGAGGCTCGCGAGGGTCACTTCGCCCTCCGGGCCCGGGCCCTGCTGGCCGCCGCCGCGGCCACGGCCGCCGGCGTCGCGGGCTCCTCCTCGGCGGCCTGCGCCTGCCGGGCCGCCGCGAGGTGCTCGCCCATGAGGCGCCGCGCCTCGTCGGGGTTCCGGTCCCGGATCGCCATGTAGATCCTCCGGTGGAGCTCCGCCGACTCCCGGAGGTCCCGGGCGCGCTGGACCGTCACCCGCCGGTACTCGAAGACGAGCTCGGCGAGCGTGTCGATGAGCGTCCCGAGGACCGGGTTTCCCGAGCCGGCCGCGACGACGCGGTGGAACTGGAGGTCGTGGACGAGGAAGGCCTGCGGGTCGTCGAGCGTGGCGAACATGCTCGTCACCTCGTCCGCGATGAGCGCGATGTGCTCGTGCGTCGCCCGCTCGGCCGCGAGCCCCGCCGTCCCCACCTCGAGGACGCGGCGCGCCTCGAACATCTCGTCGCGCGTGAAGCCGTGGAGCGCCGCGAGGAAGCGGAGCGGGCCGTCGCCGAGCTTCGGGGGACCGTCCGCGATGTAGGTCCCCGAGCCCTGCCGCGCCTCGATCACCCCCATCGCCTGGAGCGTCCGGAGGCCCGACCGGAGCGACGGGCGGCTCACCTTGATCTGGAGCGCCAGGTCCCTCTCGGCGGGGAGGCGGTCGCCCGGGTGGAGGCTCCCGTCCTCGATGAGCCGGCGGACGTGCTCGACGACCTTGGCGCCGACGGCGCCCTCGGACTTCGGCTTGCCCGGCTCTGCGGTCTGACCTTTTTTCATGGCTGCCTCCAAGTGGTCCACGGAAGGGATAGCATCCGTGCCGGGAGGAGTCAAGGAGGAAGGATCGGCCGGCGCGCGCGGAACGGCCGGGATCCACGATTTTCGCGGCCGCGAGACCTTCCGACCCGTCCGGACGGGCCCGCGCCCCGCTTCCCGGAGGTCGCCCTCTGGTGCGTCGGCGGCGCCGGTTCACACAAAAGGTCTGACCATATAGAATCTCCGCCATGGACACGACCTCGCTCTTCCGCCTCGACGGCCGCGTCGCCCTCGTCACCGGAGCCACCGGGGGGCTCGGCGGCGCGATGGCCGAGGCGCTCGCCTCCGCCGGCGCCGACGTCGTCTGCCACGGCTTCGACGCTCCCCCCGGGGAGACGATGGCCGCCGTCCGGGCCCACGGGCGGCGCGCCGCGTCCGTCGTCGGCGACCTCTCGCTCCCCGAGACGGCCGTGCGCCTCGTCGGGGAGGCCGAGGCCGCCCTCGGGCCGGTCGACGTCCTCGTGAACAACGCGGGGACGATCCGCCGGAAGCCCGCCGCGGAGCACTCCGACGAGGAGTGGGACCTCGTCCTCGCCGTGAACCTCTCGAGCCCGTTCCGCCTCGCGCGGGAGGTGGGGCGCCGGCTCATCACGCGCGGGGCGCGCGGGAAGATCGTGAACGTCGCCTCGCTCCTCTCCTTCCAGGGAGGGATCCTCGTCCCCTCCTACACCGCGGCCAAAGGGGGCCTCGCGCAGCTCACGAAGGCCTTCGCGAACGAGTGGGCGCCGAGGGGGATCCAGGTCAACGCGATCGCCCCCGGCTACATGGCGACCGACAACACGGCACCGCTCCGCGCCGACCCGGCGCGGAGTCGCGCGATCCTGGAGCGGATCCCGACGGGGCGCTGGGGAGAGCCGTCCGACCTCGCCGGCGCCGTCGTCTTCCTCGCCTCCCCCGCGAGCGACTACGTCACGGGTCACGTCCTCGTCGTCGACGGCGGCTGGCTCGCGCGGTAGGGAGGGCGACGAGGTGGACCGCGCCGCGACCGTCTCCGCCCTCGAGGCCGCCGGCGTCGTCGCCGTCATCCGCCTGAAGGAGGCGGCGTCGCTCCGTGCCGTGGTCGACGCCCTCGCGGATGGGGGCGTCCGCGCGCTCGAGGTGACGATGTCCGTCCCGGGTGCGATCGGGCGGATCGCCGAGATCGCGCCGACGCTCCCGCCGGAGGTCGTCCTCGGCGCCGGCACGGTCCTCGACGCGGAGACGGCCCGCGCCGCCGTCGCGGCCGGGGCCCGCTACGTCGTCAGCCCGGTCCTCCGCATCGGGCTCGTCGCCGCCTGCCACGAGCTCGGCGCCGCCGCGATGCCGGGCTGCTTCTCCCCGACCGAGATCCTCACCGCCTGGGAGGCGGGGGCCGACGTCGTGAAGGTCTTCCCCGCCACGGCGCTCGGCCCGTCCTACTTCCGAGACCTGCGCGGCCCCCTCCCGCAGCTCAGGCTCATGCCGACGGGCGGCGTCTCGCTCGCGAACGCGGGCGAGTGGATCCGCGCGGGCGCCGTCGCCGTCGGCGTCGGCACCGCGCTCGTCGACCCGGCGCTCGCCGCGGCCGGCCGCTTCTCCGAGATCACCTCACGGGCCCGGGAGTTCGTCGCGGCCGTCGCCGCGGCGCGGAGCGCGCGATGAAGAGAGTCGTCACGTTCGGCGAGGTCATGCTGCGGCTCAGCCCGCCCGGGTTCGAGCGCTTCTTCCAGTCGCCCCTCCTCTCCGCGACGTTCGGCGGGGGCGAGGCGAACGTCGCCGTCAGCCTCGCGCGCTTCGGCCTCGACAGCCGCTGGGTCTCGCGCGTCCCGGCGAACGCCGTCGGCGAGGCCGCGCTGAAGGCGCTCCGCGCCGAGGGGGTGAACGTCGACGGCGTCCTCCGCGGCGGCGCGCGGCTCGGCGTCTACTTCGCCGAGACGGGGGCGAGCCAGCGCGGGGGGGACGTGATCTACGACCGCGCCGGCTCCTCCGTCTCCGAGACGAAGCCGGGCACCTTCGACTGGCCGCGCCTCCTCGCGGGCGCGGACGCGTTCCACGTCACCGGCATCACGCCCGCCCTAGGGCCGGGCGTCTCCGCGGCGACCGCCGAGGCGGTCGACGCGGCCCGCGCGGCCGGGGCGCGCGTCTCCATCGACCTGAACTACCGGCGGAAGCTCTGGACCGAGAGCGAGGCCCGGGGCGTGATGCGCCCGCTCGCGGCGCGCGCCGACCTGATCGTCGCGAACGAGGAGGACGTGCAGGCGTGCCTCGGGATCGACGTCGCCGGAGCCGACGTCACGTCCGGGAGCCTCGACGTCGCCGCCTACCGCGAGACCGCGACCCGGGTCGCGCGCGAGCTGGGCGTCTCCCTCGTCGCGATCACGCTGCGCGAGAGCCTCTCGGCGAGCCGGAACGGCTGGAGCGCCGTCCTCTGGGACGCCGCGGCGGAGGCGTTCCACGTCGGCCCCCGCTTCGACGTCACGCTCGTCGACCGGATCGGCGGCGGCGACTCCTTCGCCGCGGGGCTGATCTACGGCCTCGTCACGGGGCGCCCGCCGGCCGAGGCGCTCCGGTTCGCGGTGGCCGCAAGCGCCCTCAAGCAGTCGATCCCGGGCGACTTCAACAGGGTGTCGGTCGACGAGGTGGACCGCCTCGCCGGCGGGGACGCGAGCGGGCGCGTGAGGCGTTAGGCCGGGCCGTCCGGCCTCGCGGTGCTCCGCGGCGACGCCTCCCCGGGGCGCGCCCGGCGGCCCGTCGGTAGACTGCCGGCACGATGCCGTGCCTCCGCTCCTCGAAGACCGCGCCGTCTCCCGCCGTTCGCTCGCGAGGACGCGCCGTTCGCCCCCTCGCGCCGGTCCTCTTCCTCGCCGCGCACGCGGTGCTGGCGGCAGACCCGCCCCCGAACCGGACCGTGGCGGTGACGGCCGTGGACCGGATCGGGCGGCCCGTGAAGGACGTTTCAGCCTGCCTCCTCCCGGCCTGCGCGAAGGTCGCGCTCCGCCCGGGGAAGGACCGCTTCGTCGCCGAGGTCCCGGCCACCGGGGCTCCCGTGACGCTGCGCGTCACCGCGCGGGCGTTCGAGCCGGCCGACGTCGTCCTCGCGCCCGGGGCGGCCTCCGTCGAGGCGACGCTGAAGGCGAAGGGGTCGGTCCGCGCGGTCTTCCTCTCCCCCGACGAGAAGCGGAGCGAGAAGCTGACCGTCTCGCTGAAGGAGACGATCGACCCGAAGGCCGGCACGAGGGGACGACTCCTTGCCGAGCGGACGACGACGCTCGCCCCGCGGCCGTCGCCGAACGCCGTCGTCCTCGAGGACGTGCCGCCCGGCGACTGGGTCCTCTCGTGGGAAGGACCGTCGCTCGCCGCCGGGGGAAAGCTCGTGAAGGTCGGCGAGACGCCCGTCGACGCCGGCTCGACGACGGTCGCGGCGGGACGCTCCGTCGCCGGCGCCGTCCGCGACGACCTCGGCTCCGTCGTCCCCGGCGCGCGCGTCCGGCTCTGCTCGGGCCCGCCCGTCGCCGGGCGGCCCGGGGCCGTCGACCGGTCCACGCTGAGCGGGAGCGACGGCAGCTTTACCGTCACCGGGCTGCCGGTCGACGAGTCTTTCGCCTTCAGCGCGTCGGCCTCCGGGCACGAGGAGGCCCGCGGCACGCTGGGCGGCGAGACGCGGCTCGAGGTCGTCCTCGTCCGCGCCCAGCACGTCTCCGGCCGGCTCGTCGACGACACGGGGGCGCCGCTCGCGGGCGTCCCCGTCGCCGTGACCTACGTGACGACGAAGGTGACGACGGACGCGCGGGGAAACGAACGGCGGAGCACGATGGTCGAGGGGCACGCCGCGGACGTGACGAGCGGCGTTGACGGTACGTTCTCGTTCTTCCGGAACCTCCCCGCCTCGGTCCGGGTCGAGCCCGGGCGCCAGGGCCTCCTCGCCGAGCCGCGGATCCTCGAGCCGCTTGGCGAGGAGGAGCCCCGCGGTGAGGCCGACCTCGGCGACCTCGTCGTCCGGAAGGGGCGGGTTCTGACGGGCCGCGTCCTGCGGGCCGACGGTGGCGCGCCCGTTCCCGGCGCGAGGCTCGAGGCCTCGTGGAAGACCGACGCGCCCGGCGAGCTCGGCGGGGTGTCGGCGACGTCCGAGGCGGACGGGAGCTTCCGGCTCACCGGGATCCTCCCCGGTCGCGACGTGACGCTCACCGCCCGGAGGGACGGCTTCTCGCCGCGGACGATGAGGGTCGAGACCGAGGCCGATTCCGTCGACGTCCTCCTCGGGCGCGGCGGGCGCGTGACGGGGCGCGCCTGCGGAACGGCGTGGGAGATCGCGAGCATGGCGATCTGGTACGGACAGGGCGGAGGTTTCTCGAACCAGAACCAGGCGGAGGTCGACGCGTCGGGCGGTTTCGTCCTCGAGAACGCCGAGGCCGGCACGCTCACGTTCGTGAGGAGCTGGCGATTCCGCGATCCCGCGAACCCGGACTCCACCTTCGACTGGAGCGGCCAGGTCCGCGCCGCGGTCGAGGTGAAGGAAGGGGAGACGGCGCAGGTCTCTCTCGGCTGCGACGGCATCCGCCTCTCGGGCGTCGTCACGCGCGGCGGCCGGCCCGTCGCTTCCGAGGTCGTCGGCTTCTCCCTCGAAGGCTCGCCCTCGACCGACGCCCTGACCGACTCCTCCGGGACCTTCTCGACGCGCGTCCCCGCCCCCGGCCGATGGCTCCTCTCGTCGGGAGGCTCACCATTCAACGAAGCCGCCGGCTGCGAGGTCCCTCCCGGCGGCCTCGAGGGGTGCCGCGTGGAGCTCGCGCCGGCCGGGGAGTAGTCGCGCCCGCGGCGTCAGCGGAAGTAGCCGTTGACGTCGAGGACGAAGTGGGCCGACTGGTTCGCGGCGAGGAGAAGGTCGAAGGAGCGCGTCCCGTCGGACGAGAGCCGGAGGATGCCGTTGTTGGCGCGAGTCCGGCCGGCCCCGAACGAGAGGACCGTCGCGACGGGCTGGGCGGCCTCGGTCGCCGCCCACGCCTTCAGGTCGCCCGCGCTCGCGGGTGAGACGACCGTGTAGTTGACCGAGAGGGCGCCGGCGTCCGCGGGTATCCCGCAGAGGCCGGCCGGGATCGCGAGCGTCCGGACCGCGGGGGACGGGGCGAGGATCGGCGCGTGGAGGCCGTCCGCGGTGCCGACCCGGGTGTCGACGATCCGGCACGGGGTCAGCGTGTAGAAGGAGACGCCGCCGGGCGGCGCGGGCTGGACCGTCACCGTGACCTGCGCGTTCGCCGTTCCCCCCGGCCCCGTGGCCGTCATGGTGTAGGTCGTCGTCGCCGCCACGGAGACGTCCGTGCTCGCGTTCGGCGCGAACGAGCCCGCGACGCCCGAGACCGTGACGGCGTCCGTGTCCTGCGTCGTCCAGGCGAGCGTCGAGCTGCCCGCCGCCGGGAGCGCCTGCGGCGTCGCCGTGAACGTGAGAACCGTCGGCGGAGGCGTGACGACGGCCGGCGCTATGACCGCGAGCGTGGCCGAGCGCGCCGGGAGGGTCAGCGTGAACGGCCCACCGCCGGTGATCGCGGAGCCGGCGGCCGCGAGCCTCGCCGCGCCCGAGAAGCGGTAGAGGCTCGCCGTCGGCCCGAAGCCCCCTGCGGCGGAGAGCTGCGCGTCGACGCTCGACGTCGCCTTGTTGAAGAGGAGGACGTGGAGCGTCCCGTTCGCCCCCTGGATCGTGTAGGCGCCGACGGAGTCGACGTCCGAGGAGACGCAGCGGACGGCCGTGCCGCTCACCTTCGCCCCCGCGCCGTCGTAGTTCATGTAGAGCGAGAAGGCGTCCTCGATCAGCGTGCCCTCGGCCGGCGCCTCCCAGCGCAGCGCCAGGTCCACGCCCTCGCGGGCGAAGATCGCGAGCGCCTCCGCCTGGGCCAGCGCGCTCGAGACGCCGACGTCGCCGAAGTTGTACTCGCCGATCGCGAGCTTCGTCCCCGGGTAGTTGTCGGCGATCCACTGGCGCATCCGCGGGATCAGGTCGATCGGCTGGTCGATCCACGACTCGGAGACCCAGCCCGGGTCGTAGAGCTCCTTCAGCGCGCGCAGGCGCAGGGCCTGCGTCGCCGCGGTGTCGCCGTTCGGGTCCGACAGCGCCACGGCGTCACCCTGCGGGTAGTAGTGGAGCGAGAAGTAGTCGACGAGCCGGACGCCGTGCGCCTGCTCGTACGCCTTCGCCTGCGCGAGCCACCAGGCGGAGAACGGCTGGTTCCCGTGGGCCGCCGCGTCGGGGCCGAGGACGAAGCAGCTCCCGCCCGGGGCCGAGTAGTCCGCCGAGGAGTCGAGCCAGCCGCACCAGCCCCACTCGTTCGGGCCGACGACCTGGACGGCCGGGTCGGCGGCCTTCAGCGCGGCGGCGGTGTCCCGCCCCTTCTGCCAGTGCTCGTCGTAGGTGACTCCCGCCGGGTGGACGTCGCGGTGCGAGTAGTTCCAGAGCATCGGCTCGTTGTCGAGGCCGAAGTACTTCACGCCGCCGGCCGCCGCCGACCCGGTGTTCGCCGCGATGTGCGCCTTCCAGGCCGTCGCGAGGGCGCTCGTCGAGGCGGTCGAGGTGTCGAGCGGGTCGTTCCCGGCGACCGGGCTCATGTCGGCGTGGAAGCCGTCCCCCATGTCGCCGTTGCAGCCGCCGAAGTTCCCGAAGAGCGAGCACTCGTTCCCGTGCATCGCCCCGTACTTCCCGATCGAGAAGCCGTACGAGAAGCTGTCCTTCGCGACCCAGCCCAGGATCGGCACGGCCATCAACGGCTCGCTCCCGGAGTTCCGCGTCTCGGTGATGAAGGCGTCGGCGCTCGGCCCGGCGGCGTTGTTGAGGTAGAGGTAGTCGTTCCCGGCGTTCCAGGCGTTGTTCTGCCAGTTGTAGCGGCTCGTCGGCGTGCCGCCCCAGCGGCGGACCGGGAACTTCATCCGCGCCAGCTGGGCGCCGCCGCCCCAGTTCACGCCGAAGATGAGGGGGCTCACCGCGCGGCGGTCCTGCGCGGGGTCGACCGCGACCGTCACCGTCCCGGGCGGAGGGGGCGCGGCCGCCGCGACGAGGACGAGGTCGTCGACGTAGACGGTCGGCTGGTTCGACCCGAGGGACGAGCGGATCCAGACGCCGTCGAAGCTCCCCGGCGGCCCGAACGTCGCCATCGTCACCTCGACGAGGCTCCAGGCGTTCGCCGGGACTCCCCCGCCCCCGAAATACGTTCCCAGCTGGACTTCCGTCCCGGTCGCGCTCCCCGAGACGAGGAGCGCCACCTGCAGCTTCTGGCCTCCCGTCGCCCCTCCGTTCACCCAGAACGAGAGCTTCGCGTAGGACGCCGGCGAGAGCGAAGTGGGCGAGTGGAAGAAGACGCCGGAGTAGTCGCTTCCCGGGACGAACGAGATGGCCTTCGTCCCCGTGTGGACGACGGACGTCTGCGTGAGGCTGTAGGTCGTCCAGGCTCCGGTCCAGTCCTGGAAGCCGTTCCGGAGCTGGTCGTCGTAGACGACCGTGTCGGCCGCGCCCGCCGGGGCGGAGAGGACGAGGATCGCGACCAGCAGGAAGGGGACCTTCCGGGCCTCCGACCGTCCGAGCATGGGGGCCTCCTCGCGCCGGGAGACGAACGCGACGACCCGCGCGAAGGGGCGTCGCCGGTACCGTCAATTGAATCTGATTCTCAAGATTCTATCCGACACCCTCTGCGGAGCGCCCCGGGGCGTCGGGCGGGCACGCCGGACCCCTCGGCTACACTCCGTCCCGGTCATGACCACCCCGCTCCGCTTCTCGCCGGCGCCCGAGTCCGGGGCCTCTCTCTCCGCCCTCGCCCGGGGGGTCCACGGCTCGATCATCCTGAAGATCGCGGCCGAGATCCGCGAGATGAAGGCCCGGGGCGAGGACGTCTGCAACCTGACGGTCGGCGACTTCGACCCGGAGTTCTTCCCCATTCCTGCGGCCCTCGACGAGGAGGTCCGCCGGGCGCTCACCGCGGGCCAGACGAACTACCCCGCCTCGGACGGGATCCTCCCGCTCCGGCAGGCGATCGTGGAGTACTACCGGCGCGAGCAGGGGCTCGACTACCCGGTCGACGGCGTCCTCGTCACCGCCGGGGCGCGGCCCCTCCTCTACGGCATCTACAGGACGCTCCTCGACGCCGGCGACGTCGTCGTCTACCCGGTCCCTTCGTGGAACAACGACCACTACGTCCACCTCGCCGGCGGGCACGCGGTCGAGATCCCGGTCCACGCCTCGTCGAATTTCTTCCCGACCGCCGGGCAGCTCGCCCCGCACCTCGGGAACGCGCGGCTCCTCGTCCTCAACTCCCCCGCGAACCCGACCGGCACGGTGATCGACCCCGAGGAGCTCCGGAGGCTCGGCGAGCTCGTCCTCGCCGAGAACCGCCACCGCGCCTGGCGCGGGAAGCGGCCGCTCTACCTCGCGTTCGACGAGGTCTACTGGACGCTCACGTTCAGCTCCTCCCGCCACGTGACGCCCGTCGGGCTCCTCCCCGAGCTCGCCCCCTACACGATCCTCCTCGACGCGATCTCGAAGTCGTTCTGCGCCACGGGGCTCCGCGTCGGGTGGGGGCTGATGCCCCCGGTGATCCGGAGCCGGATGGCCGACATCCTCGGGCACGTCGGGGCGTGGGCGCCGAAGCCCGAGCAGGTCGCGACGGCCGCGTTCCTCGGCCGGGCCGGCGAGATCCACGCCTTCCATGCCCGGATGAACGGCGCCGTGAAGGAGCGGCTCGACCTCCTCTACGCCGGCTTCTCGGAGATGCGCGCCTCGGGCCTCCCGGTCTACGCCGTCGAGCCGCAGGGGGCGATCTACCTCTCGGTGAAGTTCGGCCTCGTCGGCAGGACGTTCCGCGGGGCGACGCTCGCCACGAACGAGGACGTCCGCGAGCTGCTCCTCCGCGAGGCGGGCTTCGGCGCCGTCCCCTTCCAGGCCTTCGGCCTCCGGGAGGAGAGCGGCTGGTTCCGGATCTCCGTCGGATCGGTCTCCGTCGAGGACGTCCGCAGGGCGCTCCCGCGCGTCCGCGCCGTCGTCGCGGAGGCCGCCCGGTCCTAGCGGAGGCTCGCCGCCTCGCCCGTCGTGCCGGCGCCGTGCCGCCCCTTCCTCTCCGGATTTGACAGGCGCCGGTCCGTTGTGCTGCGTTGCAGAAATCGGATAAAGTCTCTTCGATGTCGACCTACGACGAGGAGGCGTTCATGTACCGAAGCCAGTCCATCCCCGAGCTCGAGCGGTCCTGGTCCAACGACCTCAGGTGGCGCGGGATCGTTCGCCCGTACAGCGCCGCCGACGTCGACCGCCTGCGCGGGACGATCCAGATCGACTACCCGGTCGCCCGGATGGGCGCCGAGCGGCTCTGGAACCTCCTCCACACCGAGAAGTTCGTCCGCTCCCTCGGCGCGCTGACGGGCAACCAGGCCGTCGAGCAGGTGCAGGCCGGACTCAAGGCGATCTACATGTCGGGCTGGCAGGTCGCGGGCGACGCGAACGACGCGCTCACGATGTACCCCGACCAGAGCCTCTACCCGGTGACGAGCGTCCCCACCGTCATCCGCCGGATCACGAACGCCCTCATGCGCGCCGACCAGATCCAGCACATGGAGGGGAAGAGCGACATCTACTACTTCGCGCCGATCGTCGCCGACGCCGAGGCGGGCTTCGGCGGCCCGCTGAACACTTTCGAGCTCATCAAGTCGATGATCGAGGCGGGCGCGGGCGGCATCCACCTCGAGGACCAGCTCTCCTCGCTCAAGAAGTGCGGCCACATGGGCGGCAAGGTCCTCGTCCCGATCCACGACTTCATCAGCAAGCTCATCGCGGCGCGCCTCGCGGCCGACGTCCTCGGCGTCCCGACCGTCCTCATCGGCCGGACCGACTCGCTCGGCGCGAACCTCATCCGCGGCGACGTCGACAAGGTCGACCAGGAGTTCCTGACCGGCGAGCGGACCTCCGACGGCTTCTTCATCGTCAAGGGGAGCATGGAGTACGCGGTCGCCCGCGCCTGCGCCTACGCGCCCTACGTCGACGCCGTCTGGTGCGAGACCTCGACGCCCGACATCGGCGAGGCCCGCGCGTTCGCCCAGGGCGTCCACGAGAAGTTCCCGGGGAAGATCCTCGCCTACAACTGCTCGCCGTCGTTCAACTGGAAGAAGAAGCTCTCCGACTCGGAGATCGCCGCGTTCCAGGAGGAGCTCGGCGAGATGGGCTACAAGTTCCAGTTCATCACGCTCGCCGGCTTCCACACGCTCAACGCCTCGATGTTCAAGCTCGCCTACAACTACGCGAAGACCGGCATGTCGGCCTTCGTGAGCCTCCAGGAGGAGGAGTTCCAGATGGAGCGCGAGTGGGGCTTCAAGGCCGTCAAGCACCAGCGCTTCGTCGGCGCCGGCTACTTCGACCAGATCCAGCAGACGGTCGCCGGCGGCGAGGTCGCGACCGCGGCGCTCAAGGGCTCCACGGAAGAGGAGCAGTTCGACAAGCACTGAGACGTCCCTCCGCAGGGCGGAGGCGGCGCTCGCGCCCTATTTCGGTCCGTTCGAGGCGCCCCGGGAAACCGGGGCGCCTCTTCTTTCGGCCCGCCCCCTCCACGCCGCCGCCTTCCCCCTGTCTCCGAGCGACTCGAACGTGCTCGCGGCGAGGAGGGCGGTCTTCGGCGTCGGGGTCGCCCGGTACATCTCCTCGAGGAGACGGTCGACGCCGGACCGGTCTCCCTGCAGGAAGCGGAGGACGGCGAGGCTCGTCCAGCCCTGCGTGTTCGACGGGAAGGCCGCGACCTCGGCGCGAAACGCGGACTCGGCCTCGGCGAGCCGGTTCAACCGCGCGAGCGCGTCGCCGCGGACGCCCTCGAGGTTCCAGACGGGCGGGAGGCGGAGCTCCTTCGCGCGGGCGGCCGCGCGGTCGACGTCGGCGAGCGCTTCGGCCGGCCGCCCCGCCTTCGCCTTCACCTCCGCGAGCGCGAGGATCGCCGACGGCTGAGGGTCGGCCTCCCCCGCCGCGGCCGCCGCCTCGCGCTCGGCCGCCGCGAGGTCGTTCCGCGCGAGCGCGACGCGCGAGAGGAGGAGGTGCGCCTTCCCGGGGAGCGTCGCGAGCGCCCCGCGCCCGAGCTTCTCGGCCTCGTCGAGGCGCTTGCGGCGCAGCTCGACGAATCCGAGCGCGACGGCGAGGTCGGGCTGCGGCACCGGCGAGCGGTCGAGGACCACGCGATAGCTCGCGGCGGCCTCGTCGTCGCGCCCCGCGTCGGCCTGGAGCTCGGCGAGCTTCACCCACGCCTCAGTCATCCCGGGGCTCTCGGCCACGACGGTCGCGAGGTGCTCGATCGCCTTCTGCGTCTTCCCTTCCGAGGCGAGGCGCCACCCCTCCTCCATCCGCCGGAGGTTCCCCATGTTGTCGACGGGGTTCGGGAGGCTCGCCCCGTCGCCCCGCTCGCGCGGGCCGCCGATGTAGCCGAGCGCGGCGAGCTTCTTCAGCGTCTCCGCGTCCTCGGCCGCCGGCTTCTCGTCCCCGCGGGGAAAGCGAAGCAGCTCGCGCGCGAGGTTCGCCGCGGCCGCCTGCTCGGTCTTCACGAGGTCGTTCTTCTCGCCCGGGTCGGCGACGTGGTCGTAGAGCTCGGGGCGCGGGCCGTGGATGTAGTGCCAGCGAACGTCGAGGACGCTCCTCAGGTCGGCCCACCCGAGCTGGAGGCGCGGGGCGAGCGTCTCGCCGTAGATCCTCCTCGCGGCCGCCCCCTTCTCTGCCGCGGCGAAGAGCGACGTGCCGCTCACCCCCGCGGGGACCGGGAGGCCGAGCGAGGTGACGACCGTCGGGAGGATGTCGGCGAGCTGGACCGGCGCTGCGACGCGCGTTCCCCCGCCGCGGCTCCCCGGGAGCTTGACGAGGAGCGGGACCTGGATCGCTTCGCGGTAGAGGAGGAACGAGTGCTGCTGCTCGCCGTGGTCGCCGAGCCCCTCGCCGTGGTCCGACGTGACGACGACGATCGCCTTCTCGTAGAGGCCGAGCGACCGGAGGTGGTCGAGGAGCGCCCCGACGATCGCGTCGGCCGTCGCCACCTCCCCCTCGTACGTCGCGCCGTACTCGGTGCGGAACGGCTCGGCCGGCTCGTACGGAACGTGAGGCTCGAAGATGTGGAAGAAGAGGAAGAACGGCCCGCCCGCGTGCGCAGAGACCCACTCCTTCGCGAACGCGAGCGTCGTCGAGCCTGGCCGCTGGTAGCGGACGGTCGCGACGCCGGGGTTCGTCGGGAGGGAGTCCTCGTACCAGTCGAAGAGCGGGCCGAGCCCCGTCTCGTGCCGGAGGACGTAGGTCGAGACCGCGGCCCCGGTCGCGTAGCCCTGCGCCTTCAGGAGCCTCGGGAGGCTCGGATGCGCCTCGCCACGGAAGACGAAGCCCGAGTTGTTCCGCACGCCGTGCTCGGGCGGGAGCATCCCCGTCAGCATCGTCGTGTGCGACGGGAGCGTCATCGGCGTCGGCGCCCACGCCTTCTCGAAGAGCCACGCGTCCGCCGCAAAGCGGTCGAGGTTCGGCGTCTTCACCTTTGTGTAGCCGTACGCCGGGAGGCGGTCGGAGCGGAGAGTGTCGATCGAGACGAGGACGACCGGGGCGTTCGGGAAGGTGGCGGCGGGCAAGGCGCCCGCGGGCGGGGCCGCACGGCGGCAGGCCGGGCCGAGGAGGGCGAGGAGGAGGGCCGCGGCGAGGGACGCCGCGAGGGTGCCCCGGAGCCCCACGTTTCTCTCGACGCTCTCCCTCCGGCGTTCCATGCTTCGGGCGAGCATAGCCGAGGGCCGCGCGCCGCCCGAGCGCCAACGGCCGGGCTCCGGACCCCGCAGCGTCAGCGTGCCGCACCCGTCTTCCCGGCCATCCCGGGGAACTTCCGCAGCGCCTCCGCCCGCACGCGCTCGGCACCCGGCGCGTTCCCCATTCTCGCGAGCAGCTCGACCGCCACCGCGTAGGCCTGCGGCGTCCCGACCGATGCGACCATCTCCTCGACGAGCTTCTTCGCTTCGGGGACTCTTCCGCGGCTCGCGTAGACGAACGCGAGGGACTGCCAGGCGGGGAGGTACTGCGGGAAGTGCCGCGTCTCCGCGACGAGCTCGGCCTCGGCCTCCGGCCAGCGATTCAGCCGCCCGAGGACGTTTCCGCGGAGGAAGTGATAGCCGATCAGGTCGGCGAGCCCCTGCTCCCCGACCTTCGCCTTCAGGTCGTCGGTGATCCGGAGCGCCTCCGCGAAGTTCCCGCGGCTCGCCTCCACGGTCGCGAGGACGAGCCAGGAGCGCTTCCGGGCGCCGCCCGTCTCGATCGACTTCCGGGCCGCCCTCTCGGCCGCGTCGAGGTCCCCCTTGGCGAGGAACGCCCGCGCCTTCACCTCGTGCCCGCCCGTGTCGCCCCGCGCGATCGCGAGGTCGGCGTTCCGGATCGCGTCTTCGGGCCGGCCGACCGTCAGGCAGAGGTTCGCGACGGAGACGAGGTAGTTCGTCCGGTCCGGGGGCGAGAGCTCGACCGTCTTCCTCGCCGCCGCGATCGCCTCGTCCGCCCGCCCGAGGCGGGCGAGGCCCTGCGCATAGGCCTCCCAGGCGTCGACGATCCGCGGGTTCCGATCGAGGAGCCTCTTGAGAACCTCGACGCTCTCCGGCACGCGCCCCCCCTTCGCGAGGCCGAGCCCCTGCTTGAGGAGGCCGAGCGTCTCGATCTCGTCCTTCGGGTCGGCGAGGCCACCGCCGGCCGCCGTGGTCATCGTGACGTAGCCGAGCGACGCGAGCTTCTTCGCCTCCTCCTCGCCGACGGGCGCCGGCGCGACGAACGGGCTGGCCCGCTTCTCCAGCTCGACCTTCATCTCCCGGAGCGGGCCGGGCTTCTCGGTGGCGAGGTTCTTCTTCTCTCCCGCGTCGGTCTCGAGGTCGTAGAACTCCGGCCGCGGCGCCTCGATGTAGTGCCACTTCCCGTCGAGGAGCGACCTCAGCTCGCTCCACCCGAACCGGATCCGCGGGAAGAACGTCTCCGCGAGGAGCCTCCGCGGGGTCGCCGGTTCGCCCGCCGCGAGTCGGACGAGCGAGACGCTGCCGGGCGCCGGAACGAACCCCGGGACGCCCACCGCCGTCGCGATCGTCGGGAAGACGTCGAGGAGCTGCACGGGCGTCGCGACGCGCGAGCCCGCGAGGGGCGGCTTCTCCCCCGCCTTCGCCGACGGGAGCTTCACGAGGAGCGGGACCTGGATCGCCTCGCGGTAGAGGAAGACCCCGTGCTCTTCCTCGCCGTGGTCGCCCAGCCCCTCGCCGTGGTCCGAGAGGAAGACGACGAGCGACTTCTCGTAGAGCCCGCGACGCTTCAGGTCGTCGAGGAACGCGCCCACCGCCGCGTCCGCCGTCGCGACCTCGCCGTCGTACGGGTCCGCGAGACGGCTCCGGAAGGGCTCGGGGGGCTCGTACGGCGCGTGGGGCTCGAAGAGGTGGAGGAAGGCGAAGACTCGGTCGCCCTTCGTCGAGCCCAGCCACCCCGAGAGGAGCTTCGCCGTCTCGGCTCCGGGCCGCTGGACCCGGTTCGCGGCGAGACCCGGGGCCTCGGGCTCGATCCGGTCTTCCCAGAAGTCGAAGCCCCGCGAGATGCCGGTGGCGCCCGCGAGGATGACGCAGGAGACCGCGCCCCCCGTCGCGTAGCCCTGGCCCTTCAGGATCCCGGCGAGCGTCGGGAGCGACGGGCCGAGCCGGTAGCCGCCGTTGTCGAGGACCCGGTGGACGCCCGGAGGCACGCCCGTGAAGAGCGAGCTGTGCGCCGGGAGCGTCAGCGGGACGGGGCTCCACGCGCTCTCGAAGAGGATCGAATCCTCACGGAGCGCCGAGAGGGCGGGCGTCGCACCGGACACGTACCCGTAGAACGGAAGGCGGTCGGAGCGGAGCGTGTCGACGACGACCAGGACGACCGGGGCGTTCGGGAAGCGGAGGTCCGGGGGCCGGGGAGCCTGCCGCGCGCAGCGGGAAAGAGGCAGGACGAGAAGCCCCGCCGCGAGGAGCGCCGCGAGCCGCGCGATCGACGTCCGCATCTCGGCCCCGAGGATAGACCGGCCCCTCCCTCGCGCGGCCCGGGAGGGAGGCCCCCGTCCGGAGGGACGGGAGCCTCCCGGTCACGAGGCTGCCGGCCTCAGAAGCGGATTCCCATGGAGATCGACCAGACGCGGGGAAGCTGGTAGCTGCCCGCCGCGCCGCCGATCGTCGCGCTCCCGAAGTTCGGCCCCTTCTTCCAGTTCGCGCCCATCGCCGCGCACTCGCCCGCGCTCGCCGTCTGCGGGCACTCGACGGGCGTCGCGGTGAAGGGGTCGAAGCGGACGAGGCCCCGGCTGTCGGGTGTCGTCCCGTTGCCGACGTAGATGGAGGTGTTCGGCGCGATCACCGCGTCCGAGTTGAAGACGTTCAGCACCTGGGGGAGGACGAAGAGCTCGACCGGCCCGAGGTTCGCGCTCAGGTTGAGGGAGAGGTCGGTGCGCCAGACGTCGTCCGTCCGGTACGCGTTCCGCGAGGTGAACCAGTAGTTCACCGACGGGGGGGGGTTCTCGTAGCCCGGGTTCGTCACGTACCAGTAGGATTGGATGGGCCCCGCCGCGCCGTACGGCGTCCCCGTGTCGAAGGATTGCACCAGGCCCGGCGTGATCCCGACCGGGCCGAGCTTGAAGTCGTACGTGGCAACGAGGCGCACCCTGTGGCGCTGGTCCTGTGACAAGTCGCCTCGGGGGGCGTACCAGTTCGTGTCGAAGTACTCCGGGTACTCCTCGAAGCCGAGCGTCGTCACGGGGCCGGAGCCGCGCGTCTCGCCCACGAAGTTCCCGATCGTGTGCGACCAGGTCCAGTTCGCCGCGAGGTTCAGCGACCCCGCCCGCCAAGCGACGGAGGTGTGGAGGCCAGTGTACTTGCGCTCCGGGATGTTCGAGTTCCCGAGGAAACCGAGGTCGTAGACGTTCCCGAGGGCGTCCTCGACCTTCCCGGTCGTGGTGTCGCGCCTCGTCGAGTAGAAGTCCTTGTACTTGCGCCAGACGCCGTCCACCCGGTACGTGAATCCCGTGCCGTACGCGCCTCCGATTCCGAGAACGGCTTCGTCCACCTTCGGCGACGTCACTCCGTTCAGGATTTGAGTGTTCACTCCCGGGAGGTTCACGATGTCCGGGTCGACCGTCGGGAACTGGTTGAGGCCCGTGACGCCGAGCGCCGCGAACATCCGCTGGAGCACCTGGGTCGTCGTCAGGAACGGCCCGTTCTGGCTCTCGTTGATCGGGGCTCCCGTCCAGTAGTAGTAGTAGGAGGCCGGGGTCCCGGCCGCGCTCGCGCCGCTCCCGGCGATCCCCTCCTGGAGCTGGCCCACGTAGGTCGCGTAGCTCGCCGTCAGGCGGAGCTTCCCGTCCCCCTTCGGGTCCCAGGTCGCCGAGAGGCGCGGGCTGAAGGCGTCGTCGTTCGCCGTCTTCGCCCCTCCCTGGTCCGTGGCGTCGTTCTTGTCCCAGCGGACGCCGAGGTTGAACGCGAAGTTCCCGTTCAGCTTCCAGGAGTCGTTCACGAAGACCGACTGCGTCCGCAGCTTGCTCTTCTGCGCGAGCTGCGGGATCGGGTAGTACTCGAAGTAGGAGCTGTCGTCGATGACTGGGTAGAGGTTCCCCCCCACGCTCTGGACCGACGTCGGGAAGAGGACCCAGGAGCTCCCCGACTGCCAGTTGTTGCTGAGGTCGCCGCTCTCGAAGTTGTCGTATCCGGCGACGACGTTGTGCGAGCCGAGGTCCTTCGTCGAGAGGAACCAGGTCCCCTTCACGAGGACGTCCTGGTTGTCGCGCTTCTCGGTCGCTCCCGGGCAGACCGCGCAGAAGATCGGCGAGTACATCTGCCCGTAGTTCTGGTCGAGGACGAGGAGCGCCGTCCCGCCGATCAGCTCGTTCACCCGGCTCCCCGCGTTCTCGAACTTGAACTGCTTCTTCGAGTACTGGGCCTCGAGGAAGAGGTTCGACGTCAGGACGCCGTTGTAGTTGATCGCCAGGAGGTCGCTCGGCGTCTGGCGGTCGTAGACGATGCTCGGGTCGAGGACCGGGTACGGGTAGACGTAGTTCGACGACGTGATGTCGCCGTTCGTGTAGGAGCCGGTCACGGTGTGGTTCTGGAAGGGGCTGATCGTCAGCTTCGCCTCGTAGCGCTTGTCGGTGTCGGCGCGGGGGAAGCTGAGGACCGGGTCGCCCGGGTTCACCGCCGTCGTCGAGCCGGAGTACTCGTTCTTGTTGTAGCGGCCCGCGCCGAAGAACCAGATCCGGTCCTTCCAGAGCGGCCCGCCGAGCGTCGCCTCGTACGTCGGCACCACCTTGTCGAGGTAGTCGACCTTGATCGGCGTGTCGGACTGCCAGTTGTCGTTGTTCAGCGTCGCCCGGAACGAGCCGCTGAAGCTGTTCCCGCCCTGCTTCGTCACCGCGTTGATGACGCCGCCCGTGAAGCGCCCGTACTCGGCCGAGACGCCGGCGGTCATCGTCGTCGTCTCCTGGATCGCGTCCTCGATGACGAGCTGGTTCGTCGGCGTCCCGCGGATGTTGTCCTGGATGTTCACGCCGTTGACCGTGATGACGTTGTCGAACGACTGCGCTCCGGAGATCGTCGGGTTGCCGCCCGGGCCGTTCTGGTTCACTCCCGCGCTCAGGATGACCGACGAGTTGATCGTGCGCGCGACGGGGAGCTTGTTCGTCAGCTCCGTGCTGTAGGTCGTCGCGGCCTGCGAGGTCTGGGAGACCGTCTCGCTCTGGGCCACGACCATCGCCTCGGCGGCGACCGCCGCGATGGAGAGCTTCACGTTCACGGGAGACTGCTGACCCGCGGAGACTTTCATGCTCCTCGTGGCGCTCTGGAATCCCGACATGATGAAGGAGACGACGTAGTCTCCCGGGGGAAGGTTCGGTAGGACGAAGTCGCCGTTCAGGTTCGTGACCGCGGTGCGCGTCCCCTGCAGCGACGGCGACTTCGCGGTCACGGTCACGCCCGGGAGCGGAAGGCCTTCCGTCTCGGCGACGCGACCGGTCAGGGTTCCGGTGGGAAGACCCTGCGCCTCGAGCCGAGTCGACGCCAGGAGGGGCACGACCAGGAGGGCGAGCCAGAGCCATTTTGTTTTCATCGCCTGTTCCTCCGAATGGGCTGTTTCGAATTCGTGTTCGATGGAGTCAGGACGTGTCAGACGGATCTCGCCCTCGTGCGGCGGACCGGCCACGGCACGGCCCACGCCGCTCGCCTTCGTTCCCTCGGTGTCCGGTCCGCGCGGCTCCGGGGCGGCGGGCGAGGGGCGTTGCAGGATCCCGGACGGGAATCGCGGAAATTGGAGTGCCGGTCCCGCACGTCGCAGCCCGGCGGAGACGACGCCAGCTGCGACCGAAGAGCGCTCTTCATGCATGTTCGAGAGGCTTCGGCGCGTCGAGTGGTACAAGTATCTCGACTGAGACTCATGACAATTCGAGGACCGACATGAAAACCTCGTGCCGAGGCGGAGCCTCGAATCAAGCGATTGGGAACCCGCGGTCGAGACCGAACGCCTCACCGCGGGCCCGGCGGGATACGGACCAGCTCTTCAGCGGGCTCTCGCCGTACGCCCGGGCGCGCTCTCCGCGCGCGCGAGGCGCCCGTCGAGCGGGAAGGCTCGCTGCCCCTCCGCGAGGAGCGCCTTCGCCTCGTCACCCTTGCCGAAGCTCTTCAGGCTGAAGTAGCCCGCGAGGTAGGCGTCCGCGGTCGGGACCGCCTTCACCATCGCCGCGACGCGGCGCGAGGCCTCGGCCAGGTCGCCGCGCGAAGCCGCGACGATCGCGAGGCCCGCCAGCGCCTCGAGGCTCCGCGGGTACGCCGCGAGCTCGAGCCGGTACTCCCCTTCCGCCGCGTCGAGCTTCTCCTGCCGCCCGAAGACCTCCGCCTTCAGGACGTGGAGGCCGGCCGCCGGGGGCGAGCCCGACTTCGCGAGTCCGTCGTCGACCACCCGGAGCGCCTCGCCGAGCTTCCCTTCGCGGATGGCGACGCGCCCGAGAACCGCGTAAGCCCGGGCATCGCCGAGGTCGCGCGCGAGCTCCGCGTGCCGGCGAGCCTCGTCGAGGCGGCCGGCGCGGAGAGCCAGGGCCGCGACGTCGACGAGGTAGTTTGACCTTCCCGGCGGCGAGAGGGCGACCGTCTTCTTCAGCGCCGCGAGCGCCTCGTCCAGCCGTCCGAGCTTCTCGAGTGCGTTCGCGAGGATCTCCCAGCCGTCGACGAGGCGGGGGTTCGTGGCGAGGACCTCGAGGAGGATCGGTACCGCCTCGGCGCTCCGTCCCGCCTGGTGGAGCTCCGCGGCCGACTGCAGCTTCACGAGGCTCCCGATCGCGTCCTTCGGGTCCGGCCGCGCCCCGCCGTCGTCGCGGGCCGTTCCCGTGAGGTACCCGAGAGCCTGGAGCTTCTTCGCCGTCTCCGCGTCCACGGGCTCGGGGGCGCGGAGGGCCGTCCGGCGCCGCTCCGTCTCCACGACCATCGCCCGCAGCTCCGGCGGCCTCCGGTCCGCGAGGTTCGTCGTCTCCGCCGGGTCGTTCGCGAGGTCGTACAGCTCCGGCCGCGGCGCCTCGATGTAGTGGTGCGTCGGAGAGACGAGCGCGCGGAGCTCGCTCCACCCGAGCCGGATCCGCGGGCTGAAGTTCTCCGCGAAGACGCGGCGGTCCGGGGCAGCCGCCCCGGCCGCGAGGCTCGCGAGGGAGAACGTCCCCGGCCGCTCCGGAAAGCCCGGGAGGGCGAGGAGGCCCCCGATCGTCGGGAAGACGTCGGTGAGCTGGACCGGCGCGCTCACCGTCGTCCCCGCGAGCGCCTGCCCCGGCAGCTTCAGGAGGAGCGGCACCTGGATCGACTCGCGGTAGAGGAAGATGCCGTGCTGCTGCTCCCCGTGGTCGCCGAGCCCCTCGCCGTGGTCGGAAAGGAAGAGGACGACGGCCCGGTCGTAGATCCCCGACTTCCGGAGCTCGTCGAGGAAGGCGCCGACGATGGCGTCCGAGGCGGCGACCTCCCCGTCGTACGGGTCGGCGTACCGCGAGCGGAACGGCTCGGGAGCCACGTGCGGCGCGTGCGGCTCGTAGGTGTGTAGGAACGCGAAGAAGGGACGCCCGGCATTCGCCCGGATCCACTCGAGGAGGAGCCCGGCGGTCTCGCCGCCCGGCCGCTCGACGAAATCGAGCATCGAGACCGGCCCGCTGGCCTCGACGTGGTCCTCCCAGAAGTCGAAGCCCCTCCCGATGCCGCTCCGCCCGCCGAGCACCGCCGCCGACACCGCGCCTCCCGTCGCGTAGCCGGCCTTCTTCAGCAATTCCGCCAGCGTCGGGTCGCCCGCGGGGAGCCGGTAGCCGGAGTTGTCGAGGACCCCGTGCATCCCGGGCTCGAGGCCGGTGAAGAGCGAGGTGTGCGAGGGAAGCGTGAGCGGGATGTGGGAATACGCGCGCTCGAAGAGGATCGCGTCCTTCCGGAGCGCGTCGAGCGCCGGCGTCGCGACCTTCCCGTAGCCGTACATCGGCAGGCGATCCGAGCGGAGCGTGTCGACCGAGATCAGGACGACGGGGGCGTTCGGGAAGCGGAGGTCCGGGATGCGGGCGCCGGAGCGCGCACAGCCTCCGAGAGGCAGGAGCGCGAGCCCTGCCACGAGGAGCGCACCGATCGGCGCCGATGCCTTCCGCACTTCGGGGGAAAGGATAGCCCTGCCGTTCGGCCATTAATCGGCGGAGGCCGAAGAGGGAAAAGCCCCCCGGCCGAAGGCCAGGGGGCCGCAGTGACGGAGATGGGAAGTTCGCTAGAAGCGAATTCCCATGGAGATGGACCAGACGCGGGGTCGCTGGAAGCTCGCGTACTGCCCCGAGCCGCCGACCGTCCCCTTCCCGAAGTTCGGCCCCTTGATCCAGTTCGCGTTCATTGCGCTGCACTGCGCCGCCGAGGAGCCCTGCGGGCATTCGATCGGCTTCGTCGTGAAGGGGTCGAAACTGACGAGGCCACGAGAATCGGGCTCGACGTCCGCCCCCACGTAGACCGTCTGGTTCGGGAGGGTGATGCCGCTGGCGTTGAAAAGGTTCAGGACCTGCGGCAGGACGAAGACCTCCACCGGGCCGATGTTCGCGCTCAGGTTGAGGGAGAGGTCCGTCCGCCAGATGTCGTCCGTCCGGTAGGCGCCACGCCCCGTGAAGTAGTAGGTCTGCTTGCTCGGTGGCGTTTCGTAGCCCGGGTTGTTGACATAGTCCAGAAGGGGGACGTTGTCGTTGTAGGCACCGTACGGCGTCCCGGTGTCGAACGACTCGACCAGGCCCGGCGTGATTCCGAGGATCCCCACCTTGAAGTCATACGTTCCGACGATCCGGACCCGGTGACGCTGGTCCTGGGAGAGGTCGCCGCGCGGGGCGAACCAGTTCGGGTCGAGGTACTCCGGGTAGTTCTCGAGCGAGCCGGAGGTCACGGCTCCGCTGCCCCGCGTCTCGCCGATGTAGTTCCCGATCGTGTGGGACCACGTCCAGTTCGCGGCGAGATTCAGGCCTCCCGTTCTCCAGGCGAGGGAGGTGTGAAGGCCGGTGTACTCGCGCTCGAGGCGATTCGTGTTCGTGAGAAAGCCGAGGTCGTAGACGTTTCCGAGTGCATCCTCGACCTTCCCTGTCGTCAGGTCGCGCTTCGTCGTGTAGAAGTCCTTGTACTCGCGACGGACCCCGTCCACCCGGTAGCTGAGGTTCTGACCGACGGTGCCGCCGAATCCAAGGACGTATTCGTTCACCTTCGGCGAGGAGATGCCGCCCTGGATCTGGAGGTTGACTCCGGGCAGCGTGATCACGTCTGCAGGAACCGTCGGGAACTGGTTCAGGCCGGTCACGCCGAGCGCTGCGAACATCCTCTGCAGCACCTGCGTCGACGTCAGGAACGGCCCGGACGCGTTCGCGTTGATCGGGTCCCCCGTCCAGTAGTAGTAGTAGGAGGCCGGGGTGCCCGCCGAGCTTGCGCCGCTTCCTGCCATCCCCTCCTGGATCTGGCCCACGTACGTGGCGTAGCTCGCTGTGGCCCGCAGTTTCCCGTCACCCCTGACGTCCCAGCTGGCCGAGAGTCGCGGGCTCCACGCGCTGTCGTTCGCGGTCGTCGCGCCCCCCTGGTCCTTGGCGTTGTTCTTGTCGTACCGGAGCCCGAGGTTGAACGACCAGTTGCCGTTCAGCTTCCAGGTGTCGTTCACGAAGAGCGACTGCGTACGGAGCTTGCTCTTCTGGGCCATCTGCGGAATGGGGTAGTACTCGAAGTAGGAGCTGTCGTCGATCACCGGGTAGAGGTTGCCGCCGACGCTCTGGACGGACGTCGGGTAGAGCACCCAGCCGCTGCCCGACTGCCAGTTGTTGTTGAGGTCTCCGCTCACGAAGTTGTCGTACCCGAAGACGACGTTGTGCGAGCCGAGGTCCTTCGTCGAGAGGAACCAGGTCCCCTTGAGGAGGATGTCCTCGTTGTCCCGGATCTCCGTGGCCCCCGGGCAGGTCGCGCAGAAGATCGGCGCGTGCATCTGGCCGTAGCTCTGGTCCAGGACCAGCAGCGCCGTGCCGGCGATCAGGTCGTTGACCCGGCCCCCGGAATTCTGGAACTTGAAGACCTTCTTCGAATACTGGGCCTCGAGGAAGAGGTTCGACGAGAGGACCCCGTTGTAGTTGACGGAGTAGAGCTCGCTCGGGGTCTGACGGTCGTAGACGATGCCTGGGTCGAGGACGGGATACGGGTAGACGTAGTTCGACGACGCGATGTCGCCGTTCGTGTAGGAGCCCGTCAGCGTGTGGTTCTGGACCGGGCTGATCGTCAGCTTCGCGTCGTAGCGCTTGTCCGTGTCGGCGCGCGGGAAGCTGAGGACCGGGTCACCCGGGTTCACCGCCGTCGTCGAGCCCGAGTACTCGGCCTTGTTGTACCGGCCCGCGCCGAAGAACCAGATCCGGTCTTTCCAGATCGGCCCTCCGAGGGTCGCCTCGTAGGTCGGGACGACCTTGTCGGTGTAGTCGACCTTGACCGGGGAGTCCGACTGCCAGTTGTCGTTGTTCAGCGTCACCCGGAACGAACCGCTGAAGACGTTTCCGCCCTGTTTCGTCACCGCGTTGATGACGCCGCCCGTGAAGCGGCCGAACTCCGCGGAGACGCCGGAGGTCATCGTCGTCGTCTCCTGGATCGCGTCCTCGATCACGAGCTGGTTGGTGGGCGTTCCGCGGATGTTGTCCTGGATGTTCACGCCGTTGACGGTGATGACGTTGTCGAACGACTGCGCGCCGGAGATCGTCACGTTGCCGCCCGGCCCGTTCTGGTTCACCCCCGCGCTGAGGACGACGGAGGCGAGGATCTGCCGGGTCACGGGCAGCTTGTTCGTCATCTCGGTGCTGTAGGTCGTCGCCGCCTGCGCCGCCTGGGAGACGGTCTCGCTCTGCGCGACGACCATCGCCTCGGCAGCCACTGCGGCGATGGAGAGCTTCACGTTCATCGGCGTCTGCTGGCCCGAGGAGACCTTGATGTTCCTCGTGACGCTCTGGAAGCCCGACATCACGAAGGAGATGACGTACTCGCCCGGGGGGAGGTTGGGAAGGACGAAGTCGCCGTTGACGTTCGTGACCGCGGTGCGGGTCCCCTGCAGCGCCGGCGACTTCGCCGTCACCGTCACTCCCGGCAGCGGGAGACCTTCCGTTTCCTGGACGCGGCCGTTCAAGGTCCCCGTCGGCAGGCCCTGGGCCTCGATCTGGGTCGCCAGGAGGAGGGGAACGACCAGGAAGACGAGCCAGAAGCGCTTTCTTGCCATCGTCTGTTCCTCCGGATTGTCCGAGAGCTTGGAATCTTCTTGGATTGGAGCTTTCTCGCACAAGCTGACGCCGGGTTCTGCCGGACGGGGCCGCGACACGGCCGACGGCCCTGTCCTTCGCCCCTTCGGTCATCGCTTCCCTTCGCTTCCCGCTGGCAGCCTCCCTTCTCGGTCGGCGCGGCCGCTCGACGGCGCGGGAAGGCGCTTCCTACGCGCGTCTGCTCCTCGCGTCGCGATCGGCAGCCGCTCCCGCTTCCTCGATTCGGGGCGTCCTGCATCCGACGGCCGGAGCAGGAACCCGGACGGAAATCGCGGAAATTGAATTCGCGGAATTGCACCTCTCAGCCCCCGCGAGATCTCGCAACACGTCTCCGTCCGCTCTGTGCCCCCTTCGGGGACGGTCGACCAGGCAGGCGCGGCGGCGAGCTCGACGGCGACTCATGACCGTTCCCATAAGGTCATGAAAAGTCCGTGCCGGCGGTGACCGGAACGGAGGGTGGCGACCTGCCTGGCAGCCCCACCCGGGCGCGCTGTCGCGGCGTGCCCGAACGAAGAAGGGGCCCCGGAGGGCCCCTTCTCTTCCGCAGCTGAGACCGAGACTAGAACGTGATGATGACCTGGTAGAGGAAGCGCCTCGGCGTGGCGTAGTTCGTGACCGTGGACGTCGCCTTGCCGTAGTTCGGCCCGTCCGTCAAGCTGCCGGAGAGCTTCGTCTGCGTGTCGGTGACGTTGTAGATGTCGGCCCTCAGGCCTACGTTGACCTCGGAGAAGAGGCGGAAGTCGACGCCGAGGCCAAGGTCCCAGTAGAACTGGCTCGGGAAGCGGTCGCTGCCACGCTCCGACGTGAACTGCGTGTAGCTGTTCCCGGCAATGGTCCAGCCCGAGACCTGCCTCTGGTACGTGTTGCCCGAACGCCAGCCGAGCGTCGACCCCGGGGTGATGGTGAAACGCCCCGTGTTGAAGACGTAGGCGCCGTAGGCCTTGATGTCGTGCGTCCGGTCGTAGGAGGCGAGGCCGTCCTTGTTCCCCTCGTTGATGATCGCGCCGGTGGAGGTGACCCCGGACCTCGTCGCCGGCGAGTCGAGGTAGTCGCCCAGGGCGCTCGAGAAGTCGGTGAAGCTGTTCCCGTCCGTCTTCGAAAGGGTGTAGGAGAGGAAGCCCTGCCAGTTGTTCGCGAAGCGCTTGTCGACGACGACCTCGAGGCTCTTGTAGGTCCGGTCGGCCGGGCCGTAGTTCACGTAGTCCAGCGTGCGGACTTTCGTCGTGGCGTTGTAGGTCCTCACGTCGTCGATCAGGTCCTTCCACTCGCGCCAGTTGCCCCGCAGGGCGACGCCGAGGACGGGCCCGATCTGCTGCTCGAATCCGAGCGAGATGTCCTGTGTGTAGGAAGGCTTCAGGCTGTTGTTGACAGCAGTGCTGTTTCCGCCCCCCTCGACCCGGCTGTCGAAGACGAACTTCCCGGTCGCCGAGTCGAAGTAGTAGACGTTCTTGTTCGTCTGCTGCGGGACCCCGGCGTAGCCGTCCGCGAAGTTCTGGATCAGGGACTGGTAGAAGAGGCCGTAGTTGAACGAGAGGAGGGTCTTGGCCCTGCCCGTGAGGTCCCACTTGGCCGAGATCCGGGGCGCCACGACGGTCGCATCGAAGACCGACTGGCCGAGGTCGCTCTTGCCGGACTGGCTGTCGACGCGCACACCGACGTTCAGGAAGAGGCGCCCGAAGTCCATCTTGTCCTGGAGGTAGAAGGCCCAGATCTTCCCCTTCGAGGACGAGGCCGCGGGCGGGTCGTAGATCTCCTGGGTGTTCGGCACGAACTGCCGGGTCTGGTAGTCGAACTCGTCGTCGTAGTAGAGCGCATTGTCGGGATAGGCGAAGAGGGCGTCCGAGCTGAGGTCCTGGTAGTCGATGCCGCCCTTGATCTGGTGGTTCCCGCCGAACATCTGCTTGTACCAGTTGACCGCGAGGTTCGCCTGGGTTCGCGGACGCTCGACGTAGCCGTCGAAGGTGGCCCCGTTGAAGTAGAGGTCCTTCGAGAGGTCGTAGTGGGGCGCTTTCGCCTCGGCCATCGAGGTCTTCACCCCGTTGAAGACGTAGTAGGGGTTCGTCGGGTTCGTCACGTACTGGTTGACGTCGATGCGGCTCTTTGCCGTCGCGACGGTCGCCTCGAGGGAGACGTTGGGAGAGAGGATCCCGCTGTAGAAGCCGCGATAGGTGGACCCTCCCTGCTTCTGGGCCGTGGCGGACTCGGGCTCAGCGGTGTACTGAGTGCCCCAGTAGTCGTTCCGTACGATTCCGTCGAACGGGTCGCCGTTCGCCGAGGCCTCGACGGCGTGGTTCGGCGTGACCTGCCAGTTCACCTTCGCCTGCCAGAGCGTGATCTTTCGGTCCTGCTGGTAGGTCTCGTTCGTGTAGATGAGCTGGGTCTCTGGCGTGGTGGTCGGGGCGTACTCGTACGCCCCAAAGAACCAGAGGTGGTCCTTGATGAAGGGGCCGCCGAGAGTCCCCGAGTAGCGGTACTGGACCTGGTCGTAACGGTTCCGCGGCGTGACGACGCCGGTGACCTCGTTCGGCTCCTTGTTCGGGGCATCCCAGGCGTCGTTGTTGAAAATGAGCTTCGCGGAGCCGTGGAAGCTGTTCGTGCCGGTCTTCGTAACGACGGAGACGATGGCGCCGGAGGCGCGACCGTACTCCGCCGAATAGCCGCCGGTATTGACGGCGATCTCCTGGATCGCCTCGTTGTTGAAGTTCTGGCCGAACGTCCCCGTCGTCGTGTCGGTCGTGTCGACGCCGTCAAAGAGGAAGACGTTCGACGACGAGAGGGAGCCGCGCACGAACGGGTTTCCGTTCGTGCTTCCGCTGATGCCCGGCGCCATCAGCAGGGTGGACTGGTACTGCCGCGCGATCGGCAGCTTCTGGGTGAAGTTCGCGTTGACCGTGGCCCCCGCCGTCGTGTTCGTCTTGTCGACGACGGGCTGCTCGCCCGTGACCGCGACCGTGGCGGCGACGGACGAGAGCTTCACGTTCGCGTCGAACTGGGTGTTGCGCCCCGTGTAGACCGAGACCTTCGAAGTGACGGTCTCGAATCCCTGGAGAACGACCTCGATCCTGTAGTCGCCGATCGGGAGGAGCGGGAGGGTGTAGGCCCCGTTGTTCCCCGTCACGGCGGTCCGCTTCAGGTTCGTCGTGACGCCGGTGACGGTGACGAGGACGCCGGGGAGCGGCCCCGCCTCCGCGTTCTTGACGACTCCACCGATGGAGCCGGTCTGGGATCCGTCCGCCCAGGCCGGTCCGGCCGCGGCAAGGAGGATCGCGATCAGGATCGTGGCTGAAAGTCGAAAGCGCATCTCTCCACCTCCTGGTTCGTTGCTGCCCCCGTAGGGCTTGCTGGGCGAAGACGACCTGTCTCGAGATTCGACGACTTCCGGGGAACGCGATGTAGCCGGGTCAAGCGGAATCCAGATGTCCGGAGCGGAATTCCGAAAACCGTAAGGACCGTCGGGTGCGTACATCCCGCTCGGGCACGAGCGGGATGTCGAGTCCACGCGGAGACGCGCGGAATAAGGCGGTGTTTCGCCTCAGTGCTAAAGCCTGCCCGCGCCGACCCAGTACCCATTGACCGATTCACGCTCAATTCAGTGAGAAGTGGGTGCCAATTGACGCGTCCCAAGAAAATTCCAATGCCTTCCGGAAGACCGCAGGAGCCCAGGTGCTCCCGGTCGGATCGCGAGCAGACGCCCATCACCCGGGCGGCGCCCGCGTCCTCGAGACTCCGGCCCTTTTCTGCGACCGTTTTTCAGAATCCCCCTCCTTCGGGTATCTTCCCGGCCCGAACGGACCGAAGACCCCAGGAGGACCCGACATGCGCACCGTCTCCCTCTCGCTCCTTCTCCCGCTCGCGTCCATGGCTCTGTTCGCCGCCGCGGCGCTCCCGGCCGCCGCGGCCGTGAAGACCGAGGTCGTCGAGTACAAGGACGGCGACCAGCTCTGCGAGGGCTTCCTCGCGTACGACGACGCAGCGAAGGGGAAGCGGCCGGGCGTCGTCGTCGTCCACGACTGGATGGGCATCAGCGACGAGACGCGGCGGCGGACGAAGATGCTCGCCGAGCTCGGCTACGTCGCGCTCGCCGCGGACGTCTACGGGAAGGGGATCCGCCCGAAGGACGCCAAGGAGGCGGGGGCGCTCGCCGGGAAGTACAAGGGGGACCTCCCGCTCCTCCGTTCCCGCGTCCGCGCCGCGTTCGACACGCTCTCGAAGAACCCTCGCGTCGAGGCGTCGAAGGTCCTCGCCACCGGCTACTGCTTCGGCGGGACGACCGCCCTCGAGCTGGCCCGGAGCGGCGCACCGCTGGCCTGCGTCGTCACCTTCCACGGCGGGCTCGGGACGAAGGACCCCGCCGACGCGAAGAACATCAGGTGCCCGGTCCTCGCTCTCCACGGCGCGGCCGACCCGTACGTCCCGCCCGCCGAGGTCGCCGCGTTCCAGAAGGAGATGACCGACGCGAAGGTCGACTGGCAGATGGTCCTCTACGCCGACGCTGTCCACTCCTTCACGAACCCGGGCGCGGGGAACGACCCGTCGAAGGGGGCCGCGTACAACGAGAAGGCCGACCGGCGCTCCTGGGAGGCGATGAAGACCTTCTTCTCCGAGGTGACGAAGTAGCGTTCCGGCGCGGGCCGGAGCGGCCCTCTCTCCCGCGCGCCTTTCACCCCGCCGGGCCGCGATCGCGGAACCGCGGGTCCGCCGGGTAGAGCGTCGCGCTGCGGAGGCGGAGGCTCCGCGCCGCGTCGGGCTCCTCGATCGCCTCGAGGCTTCTCGCCGCGGCCGCGGCACCGTCCGGGCCTGGGACCCTCTCCACGAGCTCCCGGATCTCCGAGAGGGCCTTCGCCCGGCTTCCCGTCGCGGCGAAGAGCGCCGCGAGCGCGGCGCGCGCCTCGACGCGCGACGGGAAGAGCCGCACCTCCTCGCGGAGCTCGCGCTCGGCCTCGACCGTCCGCCCCAGCCGCGCGAGAGCGTCCCCCCTCGCGAAATGGAGGCCAGGGGGCGGCTCCGCCCCGGCGCTTCCCAGCGACGCCTCGAGCTCGCGGAGGAGCGCGAGGGCCCTTTCCGGTTCGCCACCGACCGCGGCGACACGGGCGAGAACGAGGAGGGCGCGCGACCGCGAGCGGCCCGACGACAGGGCCCGTCTCGCGGCCTCGTCGGCCTTGCCGAGCTCGCCCGCGGCGAGCCGCGCCGCGGCGAGGACGACGTCGGCGTCCGGATCCCCCAGCTCCCGCGCCGCCTCGGCGTTCCGGATGGCCTCCGCGGTCTCCCCCGCCTGGAGCGCGACGCCCGCGACGGCGAGAAGGACGTCGGCCGAGCCCGGGGACGAGAGCGCAACCATCCGCCTCGCAGCGTCGAGCGCCTCTCGGCCCCGCCCGAGCGCGAGGAGCGCCTGGGCGTAGATCTCCCATCCGTCGCGGACCGCGGGCTGGGCCGAGAGGAGCGGACCGAGAAGCGCGGCGGCGTCGGCCGGCCGCCCGTCCTCGAGCGCGATCATCCCGTCCCGGAGCGGCGCGAGCGTCCCGATCACGTCCTTCGGGTCGGGGAGCGTCCCGCTGCCGGTGGACGGGGCGACGGTGACGTAGCCCAGGGAAGCGAGCCGGCGCGCCTCTTCCGCGCCGACCGGGGAGGGCGTCCGGAACGTCGAGCGCCTCGCGGCGATCTCGCGCCTCATCGAGCGGAGCGCCGCGGCCTCGAGCGGCGCCCGGTCGGACCTCTCCGCTGCGTCCCCGGCGACGTCGAAGAGCTCGGGGCGCGGCGCCTCGATGAAGTGCCACCGCTCGTCGACGAGCGAGGCGAGCGGGCTCCAGCCGAAGCGCGCCCTCGGGAAGAAGGTCTCCGAGAGAATCCGGCGATCGGGGGCGCGACGTCCACGCGCGAGCTCGATGAGCGAGACGCTCGCGGGACGCGACGGGCAGCCTTCGAGGCCGACCACGGCGCAGACCGTGGGGAGGACGTCCGTCAGGCTCACCGGCGCGACGACCGAGCTGCCGGCGAGGAGGCCGCCCGGAAACTTGACGAGGAGCGGGACCTGGATCGCCTCGCGGTAGAGGAAGACCCCGTGCTCCTTCTCGCCGTGGTCGCCGAGACCTTCGCCGTGGTCGGAGAGGACGATGACGAGGCTCCCGTCGTAGAGGCCGCGCGCCTTCAGGCCGTCCAGGAAGGCACCGACGGCGGCGTCGGCGGCGGCGATCTCGCCGTCGTACGGATCCTCCCAGCGGCTCGCGAAGGGCTCGGGGGGCGCGTACGGCGCGTGCGGCTCGTAGAGGTGGAGGAACGCGAGGAACGGTTTCGTCCTCCGACCTGCGATCCAGCGGGAGAGGATCTCCGCCGTCTCCGCTCCCGGCCTCTCGGCCTGCGACGACGGTCGACCCGGGGGCGCCGCACCGACGGCGTCGTCCCAGAAGTCGAATCCCCTGGAGATGCCGCTCCGCGCCGCGAGGACGACGCTCGAGACCGCTCCGCCCGTCTCGTACCCGCTCCTCCTCGCGAGCCCGGCGAGCGTCGGCACGCCGGCCGCGAGGGCGTAGCCCGAGTTGTCGAGGACTCCGTGCGCTCCCGCCGGGGAGCCCGTCATCAGCGCCGCGTGCGAGGGGAGCGTCAGCGGAGCGGCCGCGTACGCCCTCTCGAAGAGGACCGCGTCTCCCCGGAGCCTCGAGAGCGCCGGCGTCTCGAGGCGGGTCCGTCCGTAGAAGGGAAGCCGGTCGGAGCGGAGCGTGTCGATCGAGACGAGGACGACCGGCGCCCCCATGGAGACGACACCTCCTCCCGACGGGCCCCTCCGGCACGCGAAGGGCGCCGCGAGGAGGAGCGCGAGCGCGGCCCGAGAGCGGAGCGTCACGGGGGGCCTTCGATCGGGCTCCGCGCGGAGCCGCGTCCGCCCGGGGCGGGAGGCCCCGGCTCGCGCCGGGGCGTCCCCGCTCCAGGCGAACGCCCTCCTAGAAGCGGACTCCGAAGCCGACGCGGAAGAGGCGCGGGGCCTGGTAGGCGGCGGAGCTCGTCGGCTTCCCGAAGCTCGAGCCGTAGTTCCAGTTCGCGCCCGTGTTGCGGGCTCCCTGCGTCGGCGTCGTGGTGAACGGGTCGAAGACGGCGTAGTTCGCGGGCCGGTTCACGGCCGTCTCCACCGTCGTGTTGACGACCGTGACCGCCTGGTTGTTGAAGACGTTGATGACCTGGGGCTGGACGAAGAGCTCGACCGGCCCGACGCGGTAGGAGTAGTTGAGGGCGAGGTCGGTCCGGTTCACGTTCGGCGTCCGGAACGCGTCGCGCTTCGTGAAGTAGTAGTTCTCCGACGAGGGAGGCGTCACGTAGCCGACGTCGGCGACGTACGGGTTCGTGTCGACCTGCCCCACCGCTCCGTAGGGCGTGCCCGAGTTCCAGTTGTGGACCGCGGAGAGATTCAGCGCGCCGAGAGACCTCGGAATCGGGACGTCCCAGCTCCCGTAGACGACGAGCCTGTGGCGCTGGTCCTGCGGAAGGCTCCCGACGGGGAGGTTCCAGGACTGCTGGAAGTACTCGGGGTAGGAGAGCCAGCCGAAGGGGCGCGGGCCAGAGTTTCGGTCCTCGGTGACGGCGTTCCCGTACGTGTGCGAGAGCGTGTAGTTCCCCCCGAGGTCAAGGCTCCCGAAGAAGCGGTACGAGGCCTGCACCTGCAGGGCCGCGTACTTCCGCTCGATGCCGTTCGTGTTCTGGAGAAGCGCGAGGTCGTAGACGTTGCCGACCGGGTCCGTCACCTTCCCGGTCGCGGTGTCGGTGTAGGTGTCGATGAAGTCGCCGAAGTCACGGTAGATCCCGTCGAGCCGGAAGTTGCCCCGCGTCCCGAACGCGCCCGCGAGGCTCAGCGCGAACTCGTCGGTGCGGGTCGACCGGAGGCTCTCGCGGATCTGCGTCGAGACGCCGGGGATCGTCGCCTGGATCGGGGAGATGCCGGGGCGCGTCGGGAACTGGTTCGTCCCCGCGATGCCGAACCAGCCGAAGATCTTCGCCAGGGCGTCGTGCGTGGAGACCGGGTTCGCCGGCTCGCCGGCGTTGATCGGGTCCCCCTCGTAGTACCAGACCCAGATCTCGGGGCTCCCCGCCGCCGAGGCGCCGCCGACGAAGTTCTCCTGCTGGCCGCCGACGTACCGCGCGTAGCTCGCCCCGACCCGGAGCCGGCCGTCCCCCTTGACGTCCCAGTTCGCCGCGAGCCGCGGGCTGAAGGCGCTGTCGTCCGACGTCACGACGCCGCGGCTGTCCTTCCCGTCGTTCTTGTCCCACCGGAGGCCAACGTTGAAGGAGAACCTGTTGTCGAGCCGCCATGAGTCGTTCACGTAGACCGAGCGCGTCCTCACGTTGCTCCCCCGGCTGAGCTGGACGATCGGCCAGTAGACGAGGACGGAGTCGTTCCCGACGACCGGGTAGACGTTCGTCCCCTGGACGATCGTCGAGGACGTGTAGATCGAGTAGTTGCTCCCGGACTGGTAGTTGTTCGAGAACATCTTGTTGTTGAAGTCGTCGTAGCCGAAGACGACGTTGTGCGACCCGAGGCCCTTCGTCGAGAGGAACCAGGTCCCCTTCACGAACAGGTCCTCGTTGTCGCGCGTCTCCGGCTCGCAGACCCCGCAGTAGTTCGGCGAGTTGAAGATGCCGCCGAGCGTGAGGTCGTTGACGTCCGTCCCGCCGATCAGGTCCCTCGAGTAGGAGCCGGCGTTCTCGAACGCGAACTTCCGCTTCGAGTACTGGGCCTCGACGAAGAAGTGGTCCGAGAGGACGCCGTTGTAGTTCACAGCGAGGAGCGACTGGGGGTAGCTCGGGTCGTAGAGCGCCGCGAGCTCCATCGGGAGGTAGTTGGGGTTGACCTTCGTCGCGTCGTTCCGGATGTCGATGTAGGAGCCCGTGAGGGTGTGGTTCTGCAGCGGGGTGATCGTCAGCTTCCCCTCGAGGCGGCGCTCGTCCGCCGTCGTCGAGTAGCCGACGTTCGTCAGGTAGGTCTCCGCCGAGGCCGTGGTGTCGCGGAGCCGTCCGGCGGCGAAGAACCAGATCCGGTCCTTCCAGATGGGCCCGCCGACGGTCGCCTCGTACGTCGGGACCACCTTGTCGGTGTACGCGACCGTCTGGAGGGGTTTCACGGCCTGCCAGTCGTCGTTGTTGAGCGTGGCGCGGAACGATCCGCTGAAGTCGTTCCCCCCCGACTTCGTCAGGGCGTTGACGACGCCGCCGGTGAAGCGGCCGAACTCGGCGGAGACGGCGGCCGTCGTCGTCGTCGTCTCCTGGATGGCGTCCTCGATGAAGAGGTTGTTCGGGGTGCCCCGGATATTGTCCTGGACGACGACGCCGTTGACGGTCATGAGGTTGTCGTACGACTCGGCGCCCGAGATCGTGACGTTGCCTCCCGGACCGTTCTGGTTCACGCCGGGCGCGAGGAGGAGGGACGACGTCAGCGTCCGGGCAACCGGGAGCTTGTTCGTCAGCTCGGAGGCGTAGGTCGTCGCGGCCGAGGTCGTCTGCGAGATCGACTCGGAGGTCCCGACGACGGTCACCTCCGAGGAGACGGCCGTCAGCTTCATCTCGACGTCGACGACGGCGGCCTGCGACGCGTTGACCCGGAGCGTTCGGGTCACGGTCTGGAATGACGACATCGTGTACGTGATCGTGTATTCGCCAGGGGCGAGGTTCGGCAGGGAGTAGTCACCGCTGATCGACGTGACGGCCGTCCGGGTCCCCTGGAGGGCGGGCGACTTGGCGGTCACGACGACGCCGGGAAGCCCCAGCGCGTCGTTGAGGACGCGCCCGGTGACGCTCCCGGTCGGAAGGCCCTGGGCAGAGAGCGCTGTGGCGACGAGAGTCGGGACGAGGACGAGGAACCATCGGAGTCTTCTGAGCTTCATGGCGACGCACTTCTCCTTCCCCCCGATGAACGGGGGTCAATGCGCCTGGCCGGGAAAGGGCCCGACGGCGCGAGGAGGACTCAGGCCGCGCGGGCTGCCCGGCGCGTGGCGCTCGGAATCCGGGAAGCTTCGAGCCGGTGCCTCAGGTCGGCGCACCTCCTTCGATGCGGCTCTCGTGCGTGGCCGCGGAACGCGGGCGATCCGCACGGGCCATGGTCGCGATCCGGTATTTGCTCGTTCCTGCAATTCGACACGATTCACGCCGGCGGATCCCGCAACGGGAACCCGGAGGGTCCGACACGGGCCCCGCGCCCGTCGCGCGCCTCGCCGCGAACGCCCTGGCGACGCGAAGTCCGCTTCCCGCGTGACACGCAGACGGGACGACGAGGAGAGATCGTGCGGCGTCCATGGTTCTTGGCATCGATATATGAAAGACGCGTGCCGTTGCTGCGGCGCGGCAGGCGCCCGCAGCGCTCCGCCCGCCACGCGCCCGTTTCGCGCGGGTTCCGCGATTCGGCGCGCGTCCGCGCCGTACGGCATTCCCTCTGCCTTCCTGTCACACCGCTGTGTCGTTCAGCCACGCCTGGGCGCACGCGGAGACGGGATGTCCCGCTCCGGGCTACGATGCCCGGTGGAGCAGACATGACGCCGCGCCACCGCACCCCCCTCCTCGTTCCTTCCCTTCTCGCCCTCCTCGCGATCGCCCCGTCCGCCCGGGCCGACGAGGGGCAGTGGCCCCCCGAGGCCCTTGCCACTCTCGGCGACGCCCGCTGGAAGGAGCTCGCAGGCCGCGGCCTCGAGCGCAGCGCGACCGAGCTCTGGGACGGCCAGGGGGGCGGCCTCCTGACGGCCGTCATCGACGTCGGCGGCTGCACCGGGGCGTTCGTCTCGGCCGAGGGGCTCCTCGTCACGAACCACCACTGCTCCTTCTCGGCGATCCAGCTCGCCTCGACGCCCGAGCGGAACTACCTCGCCGACGGCTTCGTGGCGCGGAGCCGCGCCGAGGAGGTCGAGGCCCGCGGCGGGGTCGGCCGCGTCCGCCTCCTCTCGCGCCTCGCCGACGTGACCGAGCGCGTGCGCGGGCCGAAGAGCGCGTTCGCGAAGGCGAAGACCGGCACCGAGCGCTTCGACGCGGTGGAGCGGGCGAAGAAGGAGATCGTGGCCGAGTGCGAGAAGGCGCCCGACCGGCGCTGCGCCGTGGCGGCCTTCGAGGACGGGCGGACGTTCCGGCTCATGGAGCAGGTCGAGTTCCGCGACGTGCGGCTCGTCTACGCGCCGCCGCGGGGCGTCGGCGACTTCGGCGGCGAGACCGACAACTTCCGCTGGCCGCGCCACGCGGGCGACTTCTCGGTCCTCCGCGTCTACGTCTCCCCCGACGGCAAGCCGGCGCCGTTCGCGAAGGAGAACGTGCCGTACCGCCCGAAGAGCTGGCTCAGGGTCGCCCCGAAGGGCGTCGCCGAAGGCGACGTCGCGATGATCGCCGGCTACCCGGGGCGGACGCAGCGCTACCTGACCCCCTCCGCGGTCGAGAACCTGGAGAAGTGGTTCTACCCGCTCCGGTCGAAGACCCTCACCGACCTCATCGCGATCTTCGACGCCGAAGGGCGCAAGGACGCCGACACCGGCCTCCGGGTGGCCTCGGCGATCAAGAGCTGGGGGAACGGCGAGACGAACGCGCGGGGGCAGATCGAGGGCCTCGCCCGGAACGGCGTCGCCGACAGGGCGAAGGCCGAGGCCCAGGAGCTCGCCGCGTTCCTCGCGGCCCGGAAGGAGCTCCCCGCAGAGTGGGCCGCCGCGCCGGCCGAGCTCGAGAAGGTCCTCGCGGCCGAGCGCGCCGGGCAGGAGCGCCGCTTCTTCCTCGAGGAGGTCGAGCGGCTCTCCGGTTACCTCGGGTCGGCCCTCTCCGCCGTCCGCCGCGCGGACGAGCGGAGGAAGCCCGACCTCGACCGCGAGGCGGGCTTTCAGGAACGCGACCTCGACCGCGCCCGCCAGCGCGAGAAGGACCTCACCCGCTCCCTCGCGCCCGTCCCGGCCCGGAAGGCGCTCGCGTACCTCGTCGAGAAGGCGCAGGCCGCGTCCGCCGGAATGCCCGTGAAGGCCTTCGACGAGGCGTTCGGGAAGGGCGCCGCCGCCGCGGCGATCGAGGCGAGGCTCGCGGAGATGGACGGCGCGACCGCGCTCGGCGACGAGAAGGCCCGCCTCGCGAACGTCGACGCGAAGTGGGAGGCCCTCGCCGCGTCGACGGACCCGTACGTGAAGCTCGCCCTCGCGCTCCACCCCGACCTCGCGGCCCTCCGCGCCGCCCGGAAGGAGACGGGCGGCGCGCTCCTCGTCTGGCGCCCGCGCTACCTCTCCGCCCTCGAGGCGCTCCGGAAATCGAAGGGGAAGTCGATCTACCCCGACGCGAACTCCACGCTCCGGGTCTCCTTCGCCACCGTGAAGGGCTACGCGCCGCGCGAGGCGGTGACGTACGCCCCGAGGACGTCGCTCCGCGGCGTCCTCGAGAAGGAGCGGGGCGCCGAGCCGTTCGCGACGCCGAAGAAGGTGCTCGACGCCGCGCGCGCGGGCGACTTCGGCGCGTGGGCCGACCCCGCCCTCGGGAGCGTCCCCGTCGACTTCCTGACGGACGGCGACACCACGGGCGGCAACTCGGGGAGCCCGACGATGAACGGGAAGGGGGAGGTCGTCGGCCTCAACTTCGACCGCGTCTGGGAGAACGTCGCGGGCGACTTCGGCTGGAACCCCGAGCGCTCGCGGAACGTGAACGTCGACTTCCGCTACGCGCTCTGGATGATGGAGAAGGTCGACCACGCCGACGCGCTCGTGAAGGAGCTGCTGCCGAAGCGCTGAGGGGTGGGGACGGCTCGGCGAGCGTCGGGTACTGTCTTCTCGCCGTTCACGGTCACTAGACAGGAGAGGACCCTTTCCCGGGGGCCACCAGGCCCCCGCCGCCGGGCTGAGGCGCCCAGGCGCAACGCGGAGGCGGTCCCGCAAGGAGGCCCCCATGCGTACACGGCTCGTCGTGTCTTTCGGGTTCGTCCTGACGTTGCTGCTCCTCCTCGTCATCGTCCCCGGGGTCGCGGTCTCCCCCTCCGGCTGGACGGTCGTGGCCTGGAACAACCTCGGGATGCACTGCATGGACGCCGACTACAGCGTCTTCTCGATCCTCCCCCCCTACAACACGATCCAGGCCCAGGTCATCGACGCCTCCGGGAACCTCGCCACGAGCGCCTCCGGGATCAACGTGACGTACGAGGCGATCGCGGACCCCGCGGGGTCCATCAACCGGACCTCCGCCGGGAAGACGAACTTCTGGGACTTCGTCGGCCCGCTCTTCGGCGTGGCGCTCCCCGTCGACGCAGGGCTCGTGGGGAAGGACATGCCGGGGGCTGCGAACGCTCCGAAAGGGATGACGTTCGACCCCGCGCGGAACTGGTTCATCGCCGAGGGGATCCCGATCACGCCCTTCGACGACGCGGGAGGGAAGAACACGTACCCCCTGATGCGGGTCTCGGTCCGAAGCTCCTCCGGAACGCTCCTCACGTCGACGAGGATCGTCCTCCCGGTCTCGGACGAGATGGACTGCCGCGGCTGCCACGGCTCTGGGTCCTCGGCCGCGGCCCGCCCCGCGGCGGGGTGGGTCTTCGACGCGAACGCCGAGCGTGACTACCGTCTCAACATCCTGCGGCTGCACGACGACCTGAACGCCGGGAACCCGGTCTACACGACGGCGCTCGCGGCGGTCGGGTACGACCCGTCCGGGCTCTACCCGACGGCGACGACCCGTGCCACGCCGGTCCTCTGCGCGAGGTGCCACCGGTCCGAGGCGCTCGCCGGGAGCGGACGGGCGGGCATCCCGCCGCTGACGGCGGCAATCCACTCGATCCACTCGGGCGTGACCGACCCGGTCTCCGGGCTGCCGCTCGGCTCCTCGGCGAACCGCTCGTCCTGTTACACCTGTCACCCCGGCTCGACGACGAAGTGCCTCCGCGGGGTCATGGGGAACGCGACGGCCGCGGACGGCTCGATGCTCATGCAGTGCCAGAGCTGCCACGGCGGGATGTCCGTCGTCGGCGCGGCGTCTCGGACCGGCTGGCTCCAGGAGCCCGCCTGCCAGCAGTGCCACACCGGTACGGCGACGTCGAACTCGGGGCAGATCCGGTACACGTCGGTCTTCGATTCGAACGGGAACCCGCGCGTCGCCGCGAACGCGACGTTCGCGACGAACCCCGACACCCCGGGGCCGGGCTACTCGCTCTACCGCTTCTCGGCGGGGCACGGGGGAATGCAGTGCGCGGCCTGCCACGGCTCGACGCACGCCGAGTACCCCTCGTCCCACGCGAACGACAACCTGCAGAGCCTCGACCTCCAGGGCCACGCGGGGACCCTCGGCGACTGCACGGCGTGCCACGCGCAGCAGCCGGAGACGAACTCCGGCGGTCCGCACGGGATGCACCCGGTGGGCGCGTTCTGGATTGACCACCACCACGACGCGGCGAACTCGAATCGCACCGCTTGCCAGGCCTGTCACGGCATCGACTACCGCGGGACGGTCCTGTCCCGGATGTTCACGACCCGGACCCTCCAGACGAAGGCCGCGACCGGCTCGCAGACGTTCACGGCCGGGACGACGATGGGGTGTTACACGTGCCACAACGGACCCGGCGGCAGCGGCGCACCCCCCCCGACGCCGACTCCCACGCCACAGAGTTCGGCCACGGCGACGCCGACTCCGACCGCAACACCGGCCCCGACCGCCACGCCGACGGCAACCCCGGCGCCGACGAGAACACCGACGGCCACCCTCACGCCGACGCCCGCTCTGACCGCGACTGCGCCCCCTGCGACGGCCACCCCGACGCGGACGGTGACGCCGACGCCGAGGATCACACCCACCGTACGCCCGACTCGAACCCCGACGGCCACGCCGACTCCGCGCCGGACGCGGCGGCCCGGGGAGGACGACCGCTGACGGCTCTCCCCTGCCGACGGACCGAAGCCCGGGAGCTTCCCCTCAGCTCCCGGGCTTCAGCGTCTTCCGCTCGAACGCGAGCCAGCGCGCGACGTCGGTTGCGTACCAGCGGGAGAAGCGACGGTCGGAGGGGCCGCCGGCGAGCGCGGTCTCGGAGACGTCGGTCGCGAGGTCGGTCACGAAGCGCCACGACGGGCAGAAGGACGACTCGCGCCCCGCGAGCGTGAGGACCTGCCCCTGGACGACCGTCGCCCGGCCGCCGACGACCGGGATCGGCCCGCGGTCGAAACCGAGGAGCGGCGGGAGCTTCCCGCCGAAGAGGAGGTGCCGCATGAAGAAGCGGCGCCCCTCCCCCCACGCCGGGAGCGCGTCGGGGTCGACGCCGTCGAGCGTCGCACGCGCGACGCGCGCGACGAAGGCGGCCTTCCCTTCGGCGCCGAACCACTCGGGCCCTTCCTCGCGCACGAGGACGTCGTCGAAGAGGCGGAAGTAGAACGGGTGGACGAGCGAGGCGTCGCGGAGGGCACGCCACGCCTCGAGGCCGAAGAGGCCCTTCCCGAAGAGCTCGTCGCCGAGGGCGGCGTAGAGCCGCTCGAAGAGGACGGCCCCCTTCGACGCGAGGTCGTAGCGGCGGTCCCAGGCCCGGAGGAAGCGGACGGCGGGGAGGTCGGGGAGGAGCGGGTCGAGCGCCGCGAGGAGGCGGCGCGCCTGGCCCGAGACGACGTCGGACTGCATCGCGCCGATGTCCGCGGCGACGAGGCGGCCCGCGGGCGAGAGACGCTCCGCGACGAGCTCGCGGAGGCGGTCGGACCGGTCGCTCCCCATCGAGAGCGTGATCCCGACGGGCCGCCACCCGCAGTGGCCGCCGTCGTTCGCCGTCGCGAGGACGCCCTCGGCCGGGTCGACGACGCGCGCGAGCTCGCGGGGCGGAAGCGTCCCGTCCCAGGAGTCGCCCGGCTCCCAGCCCCGGAGGGGGAGGAGCCCCGTGTCGCGGCGCCGCTTCGGGAGGAGGCCCGACTGCTGCGCCGCGATCCGGCCGTCCTTCCCGGAGAAGAGCCAGTTCGCGGTGAGGGCGATCCGCGAGGCCGCCTCGCACGCGGCCTCGACGTCCGGAGCCGCCCAGAGGTCGAGGATCGCCTCGAGCGAGGCGGCCCCGCCGTCCCTGCGGCAGGTCCAGGCGCGCGCGAGCCAGAGGCCGTCCTCGACGTGCGCCGCCTCGTCGGGCGTCTCGAGGACCCCCGCGTCGGTCTCGAAGACGGCAACCTCGAGCGGCGCCCCTTTCCTGCGCTTCAGCGTCTCGCGCCGCTCGCGGAGCGGGAGCCACGCGTCGCCGCGGCGGTAGCGGCCGCCCTTCACGTCCTCGATGACGAGGTCGATCGTGTCGGCGAATCCGTAGGTGAAGCCCCCCGCGATCGCGCGAGTCCTCCCCATCACGAGGCCGGGGACGCCCGGGCAGGTGACGCCCGTCCGGAAGTCGCCGTCCGGCAGCTCGCCGACGACCTCGTACCAGATCGCGGGGAGGCGGTTCACCTCGAGGTGCGGGTCGCTCGCGTAGAGCGCCGCACCCGAGGCGGAGAGCCGCCCCGCGACGGCGACGTTGTTGCTCGCGCGGAGCGCGGGGAGGGGCGGGAGGCCGGGGACGAGAGGCGGGACGAAGCGGACGGCGCGGATCGCGTCGAGGAGCACGTCGTCGAGGCCGGCGAGGTGCGGGTGGAAGAGTCGCGCGAGCTTGCCCCGGTCGACGCCGGCCCGGAGCGCCTGGAGGAGGGCGACCTCCGCGTCCCCCTGCGCCTGCGCGAGGCCGACGAACGTCATGAGGCGGAGCGTCAGGAGCGTGTCGGCCGGGGCCCACGGCTCGGCCGGCACGCCGAGGAGCTTCAGGTCCCACGGCCGCCCGCGGGCGAGGCGCGCGTTCACGCCCGCGGCGTAGGCCTCGGCGAGCTCCTTCGCCCGGCCGCCGAGCGCCGCGGCCTCTTCCGCCGAGGCGGCGGCGAAGAGGTTCCTCCGCATGAAGAGGTCGATCGCAAGCGAGGCGGCCGAGTCGTCCAGAAGCTCGCAGAGACGCCCCTGCCCGATGACCCTCACGAGGAGCATCTGCAGCGCCCGGTCGTGAGCGTGGGCATAGCCGTACCCCGCCGCGACCGCGAGGTCGTCGGGTGCGGCGACGTGCATCACGCCGTGGCCGTCGCGGCGGAGGGTGAACGCTCGGCCACCCGCCTCGAATCGACGGCCCCTCCTGCCGATACGTGGTCTCACGACCGCCCATTCTATGAGCACGGACGGGGCAGGACGGCCGCGAAACCCCGCCGCGGTCCCGCCCGTACACCTTGGCATGCGTTCCCTCCTTGCGACAGCCCTGTCCGCGGGTCTCCTCGCGGTCCTGTCGGCGTCCCCTTCGGCCGCCGAGGACGTCACGAAAGACGCGCGGCTCCTCCGCTTCCCCGACGTCCACGGCGACACGATCGTCTTCTCCCACGCCGGGGATCTCTGGACCGTCCCGACGTCCGGCGGCACCGCCCACCGGCTGACGACGGGCGACGGCCTCGAGCTCTTCCCCCGCTTCTCGCCCGATGGGAAGTGGATCGCCTTCACGGGCCAGTACGACGGGACGACCGACGTCTACGTCATGCCGGCGACCGGAGGCGAGCCGAAGCGGCTCACCTGGTACCCCTCCACGGACCAGAACGAGCGGATGGGGCCCGACAACCTCGTCCTCGGCTGGACGCCCGAAGGGAAGATCCTCTTCCGCGGCCTGCGCGGGCCGATCCGCGGCTTCGTCGGCGAGCCGTACGTCGTCTCGCCCGAGGGAGGACCGGTCGAGCGCTTCCCGCTCCCCGAGTCGGGCGCGATCAGCTTCTCGCCCGACGGGAAGAAGATCGCCTACAACCGCATCTTCCGCGATTTCCGCACCTGGAAACGCTACAAGGGCGGGATGGCTCAGGACGTCTGGCTGTACGACCTGGCGTCGAAGGCGATCGAGAAGATCACCGACTGGCCCGGCACCGACACGCAGCCGACCTGGATCGGCGGGTCGGTCTTCTTCCTCTCCGACCGCGACGGCTGGAAGGGGAACCTCTGGAAGTACGACGTGGCCACTAAGGCGACGAGCCGCGTCACGTCGTTCACCGAGTACGACGTGAAGTGGCCGCACGGAGGCGGAGGCGCGGGCGACACGATCGTCTTCGAGAACGGCGGCTTCCTCTACATCCTCGACACGAAAACCGGGCAGAACCGAAAGGTGACGGTCGACCTCCCCGACGACCGGAAGTGGGCTCGCCCGCGCTGGGTGAAGGTCGACGAGAGGATCACCGACTTCGCCCTCGCCCCCGGCGGCGGACGCGCCGTCTTCACCGCGCGCGGCGACGTCTTCACCGTCCCCGCCGAGAACGGCAACACGCGGAACGTGACCCGGACACAGGGCGTCCGCGAGCGGAACGCGACCTGGTCGCCGGACGGGAAGTGGATCGCCTACTGGTCCGACGCGAGCGGCGAGGAGGAGCTCTTCGTCGCGCCGCAGGACGGGAAGGGCGCGCCGGTGAAGGTCGCCCCCGCGACGAACACCTGGCACTTCCCGCCGGTCTGGTCGGGCGACTCTCGGAAGATCGCGTATTCCGACCGGGCGATGCGACTCTGGGTCGTCGACGTCGCCGAGAAGAAACCCGTCCTCGTCGACACGGCGACGATCCTCGAGATCTCGAGGTACGCGCTTTCGCCGGACGGCGAGTGGCTCGCATACGTGAAGGTCGTCGAGAACGACTTCCCCGTCGTCTTCCTCCACTCGCTCGCGACGAAAAAGACGGTCGCCGTCACGTCGTCCGCCTCGCGCGCGGCCGAGCCGCTCTTCGACCCCGAAGGCAAGTACCTCTGGCTCTTCTCCGACCGCGACATCAACCCGACGCTCGGCGCCTTCGAGGCGTCGTACACGGTCAACAAGGCGACCCGCCCCTACGCGCTGATCCTGGCCGCCGGGACCCCCTCGCCGTTCGCGCCGAAGAGCGACGAGGCGAAGCTCGCCGGCTCGAAGGACGCGTCGAAGGACGAGAAGAAGCCCGACGCGGGCAAGGGCGCCGCGAAGGACGCGAAGAAAGACGAGGAAAAGAAGGACGCCCCGAAGGTCGTCGTCAAGGTCGACCTCGACGGGATCGAGAGCCGCCTCGTCGCGTTCCCCGTCCCGGCCGGCAACTACTTCGGCCTGACGGCGGCGAAGGGGAAGCTCTTCTGGCTCTCCGCTCCGACGACCGCGCTCACGGAGGGGGACGGCCCGCAGAAGGCCGCCCTCCAGATGTACGACCTCGAGAAGCGGAAGTCGACGGACCTCTTCCCGGCCGTCGAGAACTACGACCTCGCGCCCGACGGCGGCAAGCTCATCGTGAAGGCCGACGAGAAGACATACCAGGTCGTTGAGCCGAAGGAGGGGCTGAAGCCGGGCGACGGGAAGGTCGACCTCTCGGGCCTCCGGATGGAGCTCGACCCGCCCGCAGAGTGGCGCCAGATCTTCCGCGAGACGTGGCGCCTCTACCGCGACTTCTTCTACCTCCCCGACATGGGGAAGATCGACTGGGACGGGATCCGGAAGCGCTACGAGCCGCTCGTCGCGCACGTCTCGCACCGCTACGACCTGACCTGCGTCCTCTCCGAGGTCGCTGCGGAGCTCGGCTCGGGGCACGCCTACGTCGGCGGCGGCGACGTGCCGAAGGTGGAGAAGCTCCCCGTCGGCATGCTCGGCGCCGACCTCGCGCTCGACGCGAAGGCGGGCCGCTGGAAGGTCGCCCGGATCCTCCCCGGCCAGAACTGGAACGAGAACCGCCGCTCGCCCCTCACCGAGCCGGGCGTGAACGTGAAGGAGGGGGACTACCTCCTCGCGATCGACGGCCGCGACCTGACGGCGAAGGACGAGCCGTACCGCCTCCTCGCGGGGAACTTCCCCGCCGCGTCCCCCTCCGGCCCGACGCCGCGCACGATCACCCTCCTCGTCAACGCCCAGCCCGTCGCGGCCGGAGCCCGCGAGGTCGTCGTGAGGCCGATCGGGAGCGAGGAAGAGCTCCGCTACGTCGACTGGGTCGAGACGAACCGGAAGAAGGTCGAGGCGGCGACGAACGGCCGCGTCGGCTACGTCCACATCCCGAACATGGGCGGCGACGGCCTGCAGGAGTTCATCCGGCAGTTCTACCCGCAGCTGCGCAAGGAGGCGCTCGTCGTCGACGTCCGCGCGAACGGCGGCGGCTTCGTCTCCGAGATGATCCTCGAGCGGCTCGCCCGCACCGTGAAGGGGATGGGCAACATGCGCAACGCCCGTCCCGGCCCCTACCCGACCGCGGCGTTCAACGGCCCGATGGTCGCGCTCATCAGCCCCTACTCCGCCTCCGACGGCGACATCTTCCCCTTCTACTTCCGCGAGTACGGCCTCGGGCCGCTCATCGGGGAACGGACGTGGGGCGGCGTCGTCGGCATCCGCGGCCTCGGCGGCGGGATGGTCGACGGCGGCTACACCTTCGTTCCCGAGTTCGGCACGTACGACCTCAAGTCGCGCTGGATCATGGAGAACGAAGGGGTCTCTCCCGACATCGAGGTCGACAACTTCCCCGCCGACGAGCTGGCCGGGAAGGACGCCCAGCTCGACCGCGCGATCGCCGAGGTGCTGAAGCGGCTCGAGGCGCACCCGTCGAAGTGGGCCCCCCTCCCGCCGTCGAAGGACCTCGCGAACCCGGTCGTCCCGAAGAAGTAGCTCACCGGACCCGGAACGTCACGCGGCCGGCGGAAACGCCGGCCGCGTCGTACGTGTCCGCTGCCCGGAGACCCGGGCCGTCGTCGCGGATCGCGGCGAGACGGCAGTACGATTGCCGGATGAAGACGACCGCGGGACTCCTCTCCCTCGTCCTCCTCCTGACCGGCTGCCAGAAGTCCGAGAAACCCTCGGGCGAGATGCCGAAGGAGGCCGCCGACGCGAAGAAGCTCGCCGAGCAGGCGCCGCCGGCCCCGGCGAACCCGTCCGACCCGAAGGCGCTCCTGACAGACGAGATGCTCGGCAAGTACGCCGTCTACCAGACCACGATCATGCCCGTCATGGGCGACACCCTGGCGATGGGCGGCACCGCGCTCCAGAAGTCGGGTGGCGACCAGAAGGAGTTCGAGAAGCAGGTTGCGGCCGACCCGAGATTCCAGCGGGTCGACGCGGCGACGAAGGAGGCCGCGGCGAAGTCCGGCCTGACGGCGCAGACGGCTGCGGCCATCGGGCATCTCGTCTCCGAGTACGTCTCGAAGCGGACGATGGGGACGGACGAGGACAAGACGAAGGCGCGCGCCGAGTTCGAGCAGGCGTACGGCAGGTCCGCCGCCGAGGCGATGGACAAGCACGAGGCGGAGCTGACGAGGCTCCAGGAGGAGACGCTCAAGGCGGCGCTGGGTCCGGCGAAGAAGTAGTCCGCTCGCAGGGCCGCTGCCCGAATCGGGTCGCGCCGCGCGGTGCCTCGCCGGGAGCTGCGCCGGCGAAGGCCGGCGGGGCGACGTCAGTGGCCCGAGCAGCCGGGGACGCGCCCGAGCGCGGCGTGGTCGCCGTCGAGGGAGAGCTTGCCGGCCGAGGCGAGGAACTCGAGGAGCCCCTCGAAGCCGAAGCGGTCGCCGTGGCAGTTGCCGTAGAGCGCGTCCTCGCCGAAGGCCGCCGCGGCGAGCCCCTTCAGCTCCACCACCGGGAGCCGGCCGCCCCGCTGGACGAGGAGGCTGAGGACCTCGTGGCCGTAGACGAAGCCTTCGCCCTCGTGGGAATGATCGTGGTCGTGGTCGTGCCCCGGCATCGTCATGGCGCGAACCCTAGCACGGCCCGTGGGGACTCCCGGGATGACGGGCGTCATGCCGGAGGCGAATCCGACCGCGTCAGCGCGGCAGGGCGCGCGGAAGCCCCCTCTCCGTCAGGAGGTAGACCGCGAACGTCCCGAGCCAGTGGCTCCCCTCGTAGTGCTCGGAGGTGACGCTCGGGAGGCTCGCCTCCGCGTGGGTGGCGGCCGTGGCGCGGAGCGCGCGGACGCGCGGGTCGTCCTTCGGGAGGCCCGCCGCGATCCCCTGCAGCATCCAGGCGCGGGAGAGGTTGAGGCCGTCGAGGTGGATCAGCTTGCCGTCGGTCCTGTCCGTCACGACGCCGGGAGCGAGCCACGCCGGGGAGCCGTCCGCGGGGAGGCCGGGGAGGAGATCCGAGAGCCACTTCCCGAAGCGGTCGGGCGGGAGGACGCGACGCATCAGGTCGGCCTCGGCGAGGCAGGGCGAGAGGAAGTCCTGGCCCGAGGGCTCGTAGCCGATCGGGCAGGAGCGGTCCTTCCCATAGAGCTCGACGACACGCTTCGCGAGGAGGCCCAGCTTCTCCGTCTCCCCGGCGCCGCGCGCCCAGTCGAGGACGAGGCCGAACGCGAAGGCGGTCTGCGGGTGCTCCCCCTCGCGGATCGGGTAGGCGAGCTTCGGGATCCAGGCGAAGAGCATCTCGGCGCTCTTCGCCTCGAGCGGCGCGAGCGCCTTCGACCAGGCCTTCGCCCCGGGGTCGTCCCACTCGCGCAGCTCGGCGGCGAGCTGGAGGAGCCACGCGAGTCCGTAGGGTCGCTCGAAGCCGACGCGCCCGGGGCCGGAGAGGTAGGCGACCTCTCCCGCGACGTTCGCCTCCGTGAGGCTCCTGGCGAGCGCCGCGCGCGCCTCGGCGGCGAACGGGGCGGTCGGGAATCGCCGGGCCAGCCGCGCCAGGAGCCAGTGGCCGTGGACGGAGGAGTGCCAGTCGTAGCAGCCGTAAAACGCGGGGGTCAGCGCGCGCGGCGGCTTCGCGTCGGCGTCGCCGTTCATCACGTGCGCGACCTTGTTCGGGTATTCCCTGTGGACGCAGTCGAGCGCGAGGCGCGCGAAGCGCGCGGCGGCGGCCTCGTCGAGCGTCGGGGCGGGGGCGCTCGCGGCGGGAGCCGTCGCGCCGCGGGGCGTCTCCGCCGCGAGAGCCGGCGGGACCGCGAGGAGGGCGAGGAGGAGGGCGGCGGAGCGGTGGGCGCGCACGCCCGATTCTAGGAGCGGAACGAGGCTACCCGGTCCGTTCGATCGCGCCGCGCGCCGCGCCGCCGATCCGCGCGGAGAGGGAGGCGCCGCAGGCGCCGCGGGAGGACCCGGCGGACCGGGTCCTTCCGATCCGCTTCAGTCGGGCTTCGCGAGGATCCGGACGCGGAGCCGGGCGGCCTTCGGGAAGTCGATCGTCCGCATCTTCACGGCGACCCTGTTCGTGTCGTTCGCCTCGGTCCCGTTCAGCGTCCGCTCCTGGACCCCCGAGCCGATCTCGTTCCCCGCCGCGTCGAGGACCTGGACCCGGTAGACGCACTTCCAGTCGTCGTCGTCGCGGTTCACGTAGGCGAACTTGATCGTCAGCTTCGCCTCGTCCATCGGCTTTCCCTCGGCCTTGCGCACCTCGTCCGGCTTCGGCCAGCTCGTCACCTCGTAGGACTCGATCGTGATGAACCGGTCCTCGATTCCGACGGGGACCTTCTCCCCGGTCCGGAACGGGAGGACGCGGTCGAGGCGCGAGCCGGGATCCGCGGGCTTCAGGGGCTCCGGGACGGGCGTGGCGGTCGGGGGCCTCGCCTCGTGGGTCGGCGCGGCCGTCGGCGGCGCGACCTCGTGCGTCGGGACCTGGGTCGGCCGGGCCGTCGGCGGCGGGACGGTCGGGACGCCGAGCTCCTCGATCGTCACGCGGGTCGCCGGCTCGGTCGGCGTCGCGGTGGCTTCCGCGGCGACCCCCGGCGTCCCGGGCGGGAGCGTCGGCACCGCCACGGCCACCGCCGTCGGCGTCGGGTGGGCCGCGACGTCCGCCGGCGGCGGGGTCTTTCCCGCCTTCGGCCCGAAGAGCATCCAGCCGACCCCCCCGGCCACGCCGACGAAGAGGATCGCCACGACGACGACGGCCGCGACGATCGCCCCGGTCGGAGGGCCGGACGGCGCGGCCCGGCGGCGGATCGTGACCGCGGTCTGGGGCGCCGGAAGGGTCATGCGCGGCGTGGCCGTGGTGAACGGCGGCGGGGTGAACGGCGGCGGGGTCCGGGGAGGAGGCGTCTGCCCCGAGCCCGGGACCCACGTCGGGTCCGGTGCCGCGGCGCGGACCGCAGTGGAGGGCCGCGGGGGGAGCGACGCGCCGAGCGCGGCGGCGAGGGCCGCGACCATCTCGCGGCAGCTGCCGTAGCGGTCCTGCGGCTGCTTGGAGAGCGCCTTCGCGAGGACGGCGTCGACCTCGAGCGGGAGGCCCGGGACGAAGGAGGAGGGAGGAGGAGGCGCCTCTCTCAGGTGCTTGTCGAGGACGGCGAACGGCGACTCGCTCCGGAACGGGGTCCGGCCCGTGACGAGCTCGAACGCCATGACGGCGAGGGCGTACTGGTCGGCCCGCGCGTCGCACGGCTTTCCGATCGCCTGCTCGGGCGCCATGTAGGCGGGCGTGCCGACGACCATCCCGGTCGCCGTGAGCTCCGAGGAGACGGCCGTGTTCTTCGCCAGGCCGAAGTCGGCGAGGAGGAGGCTCCCGGAGGCGTCGACGAGGACGTTCGACGGCTTCACGTCGCGGTGGAGGACGCCGCGCGCGTGCGCGTGGTCGAGCGCCGCGGCGATCGACGAGAGGGCCTCGATCGCGTCTTCCGCGGCCATCGGGCCCGAGATCTGCTCCTTCAGGCTTCCGCCCGGGAGGAGCGGCATGACGAGGTACGTGATGCCGCCCTCGGTCCCGAAGTCGTAAATCGGGAGGATGCGGGGGTGCTCGAGCTGGGCGGCGAGGCGCGCCTCGCGGATGAAGCGCTCGCGGAACTCGGCCTCCCCGGCGATCTCGTCGCGGACGACCTTCACCGCGACGCTCCGGTGGAGCCCCTCGTCGAAGGCCTCCCAGACCTCGGCCATCCCGCCGGCGCCCAGCTTGCGCGAGAGGACGTAGCGGCCGAGCTTCCGCCCCGCCTCGACGCTCACCGCGGCTCTCCTGCGCCGCTCCGGTCGCGCGCGAAACGGGAGTAGACGCCCCGGAGGAGGTCGGGCCCGGGCCGGACGGGCTCCTCCCGGCTTTCCGCGGCCCAGCGCGGGGCGAGGACGAGCGGGACCCAGGGGGCGGGCGCGGAGGCCGGGACGCCCTCCTCCTCCCGCGCGGCCGCGGCCCAGACCCTCGTCGGGAGAGGGATGGTCTCGACGGCGGAACGCGTGGGAGAGGCGCAGCGGGAAGGGGGCGAGGAGACGAGGTACTCGCGGCAGGCGAGCGGCCGCTCGGCGTAGATCGAGCAGCTCTCGTCCTCGAGGAACGGGCAGGCGATGCCGAGCCTCACGTACGCCGTCCCGACCTCGACGGCGTCCCCCGTCTCCCACGCCGGGCGGTCGTCGAGAGGGCCGAGAAGGCCGCCCTCCTCGACCCGCCGGACGGCCTCGGCAAACCGCCCGGAGACCTCCGAGCGCCTCGGCTCGGGGAGCTCCGCGACGAGGTCGGCGATCCGGCGCGCCTCGGACGGGGCGACGGGGACGAGCTGCCGGCAGCAGGCGCCGCACCCCTTCGCGCACGAGACGGGCTTCCCGAGGGCCTCCGAGACCTCCCCGGCGTAGGCGACGAAGGCGTCGGCCGTCGTCCGGAGCGCCGGGAGGAGCGCCCGCATCGGGACCATGCCCGTCGGCACGTCCATCTCGACGTGGAGCCGCCCCTCGGGCAGCCCCAGCTCGACCGTCAGCCGGCGGGTCTCCAACGCGGCTCCTTCACGGCACCCGATTAGACCAGACCCGGGCTCACCCGTTGCGGCCGGCGTAGAGGAACCGCTTGATCTTCCGGGTCGGGGTCTTCTGGAACTCCTCGGGGACGACCTCGATCGCCGAGACCTGGCAGAAGGGCGGCAGCGCCGCGTTCAGCTTCTGCCGGTTCCGCTCCATCTCCCTCTCGATCGCGTCGTGTCCGACGCGTGCCGCGTCGGCCGCCTCGAAGTCGGGGTAGACGAGGGCGTGGAGGCGGTGCTCCCGCTCGACGACGAGCGACTCGCCGACGAGCGGCAGGGCGTTCAGCCTCGCCTCGATCTCCTCGGGGTAGATGTTCTGGCCCGCCGGGCCGAGGAACATCGTCTTCGACCGGCCGCGGAGGAAGAGGAACCCGTCGTCGTCGAGGAGGCCGAGGTCGCCGGTCTTCAGCCAGCCGTTCTCGTCGAGGACCTCGCGGGTCGCCTCGGGGCTCTTGTAGTAGCCGGCCATCACGTGCGCGCCGCGGACCTTCACCTCGCCCGCGACGCGGGAGGGATCGGGAGAGTCGACGACGAGCTCCATGCCGTCGACGACGCGCCCCACCCCCTGCGGCCGGTGCTCGCGCCAGCCGGCGTAGGTGAGGAGAGGGCCGCACTCGGTCATGCCGTAGCCGACCGTGACGGGGAAGCCGATCCGGGTGAGGAACGCCTCGACGGCCGGGTTCAGCGCGGCACCCCCGACGACGACCTCGAGGACCTTCCCGCCGAACGCGCCGACGAGCTTCTCGCGGAGGAGGGCGTCGATCCGCCGGCGGATCGCGGGGACCTTCGAGAGCACCTTCACGACGGGCTTCTCGAGGAAGGGGCGGACGCGCTTGGCGTAGATCTTCTCGAGGACGAGCGGGACCGTCAGGACGAGGCGCGGCCTCTCGGCGGCGAACGCCTTCAGGATGACCTGCGGCGAGGGGGTCTTGTCGAGGAACGCGATCCGACAGCCGACCGAGACCGGGAAGAGGAACTCGAAGGCGCAGCCAAAGGCGTGCGCGAGCGGCAGGAACGAGACGATCGCGTCCCCCGCCTCGAGGGGCATGTGACCCTGGGCGAAGAGAACGTTCCGGCAGAGGCTCCGGTGCGGGAGCATGACCCCCTTCGAGAAGCCGGTCGTTCCCGACGTGTAGACGATCGAGGCGAGGTCGTCGGGGCGCGGCCGGGCCCAGGAGAGCTCCTCGGGGCGGAGCCGCGGGAGAGCGCGCGCCGCCTCGTCCGCCTTCCGGAGCGCCGCTCCCTGCGCCTCGCGGCGGACGAAGAGCGGCGAGAGGTCCTTCGTCGAGAGGACCGTCTTCAGTCCCGCGACCTTCCCCGGATCGACGTGCTCGAAGAACGCCTCCGTCGTCAGGAGGAGCGTCGACTCGGAGTGGTTCAGGATGTGGTGGACGTCCTCCTCCCGGAAGTCGGGGAGGATCGGGACCGCGACCGCGCCGTACGAGAGCGCCGCGAGGTAGCCCGTCGCCCAGCCGGAGGAGTTCCGGCCGAGGAGCGCGACCTTTGCGCCCGCCTTCAGCCCCAGCTCACGGAACGCCGCGTGGAGCCGCGCGACGCGCGCGGCGACGTCGGCGTAGCTGAGGGCGGGCCCGGGGAAGTCGGAGAAGGCGGGGAGGTCGAAGCTCCGGCGGAAGGTGCTCTCGAGGATCGGGACGAGGGTTTCCTCTTCCATCGCGGCCCTCCATCCTACGCCGCGCCGGTCAGGTCGCCGACCCTCCGAGCCGGAGGTCGCTGTTCTCGCCGCTCTCTGAGCGCCGGCGCGCGTGGGGACGGTAGACGTCCTCGAGGCTCGTCCCCTGCAGGACGCCCCGCTCCTCCTGGTCGGCCCGCATGTAGAGCGCGCGGAGGATGGCCGCCGCGGGCTCCGAGCCGGCCGGCACGGCGCGCGGCGCCGCCTCGCCGACGGCGCGCGCGACGGCGTAGAGGGTGATCGTGTCGGGCGGGCGGGCGAGCTTCACGGCGTCCCCCGCCAGCTCGACGAGCCCGGCCGTGGCGAGCCGCTTCATCCGCGAGCGGAGGTCGTCGGGGGCGCGGCCGCACGCCTCGCAGAGCGTCGAGACGTCGAGCGCGACCCCTCCCGCGTGCCACGCCTCCGTCAGGCGCAGGAGGAGCTGCGTCGTCTCCTCGAGGGCGCCCGGCTTCTTCGCCTCGGGGGGCGGGGCGTCGTGGGCGAGGAGCTCGTCGCGGAACTGGACGGCGTGGGCGAAGGAGAAGCCGAAGAGGAGGACGGTCCACGCGAAGCCCGCGCCGATGACGAAGAGGACGATGGCGCTCAGGGTGCCGTAGAGCCGCTCGACCCCTGCGAAGGCGACGAGCCCGGCCGTGAAGAGCCAGCGGAGCCCGGTGAGGCCGGAGCCGGCGAGGAACCCGGCCGCGGTCGCCGCACCCCACCTCACCTGCGCGGAGGGGACGACCTTGTAGACGAGGGTCATCGCGGCGATCGACACGAAGAGGCCGCGAAAGTGGAGCTGCGTGAGCGGGATTCCCCTCTCGAGGAGGAGCGACGTGACGACGCCGAGCGCGATCGGCCCGAGGACGACGACGAGGACGGCGAGGAGGAGCCGCTGGCGGACGCGCCGCGGGCGGAGCGTCCCCCAGAGGAGGTTCGCCGCCCCCTCCACGTCGAAGTAGACGCGGAGCGAGGTGACGACGAGGAGCGCCGTCGCGACCCAGGAGGCCGTCTGCGCGTCCTCGACGAGCGTCGAGACGCCCTTCATCAGCTCGAGCGAGTTCCCGGGGACGAAGAAGCGGAGGAGCCGCAGGAAGCCGGTCCCGCTCTCGCCGAAGAACGTGGACGTGAGGACGGTGACCGCGACGACGAGCGGGATGAACGAGAGGAGCGAGGAGTAGGCGAGACCCGCGGCGAGGACCGCCCCCCGGGCGTCGAGGAACGACCGGACGCTCCGCTTCAGGACGACCCACGAGAGGGCGAGGGCCCGGCCGATCCCCTTGAGCTGGGGGGCGCGGACGGGGAACGAGCCGGTTCCGCGGCCCAGGTCAGACCTCCACGACGTCGTCCTGCTCCGGGACGTGGACGTTCCAGCCGAGCTCCGAGCGGATGCGTGCGGCGAAGGCGTCCTGCGCGGCCGGCTCGCCGTGGGTCAGGAAGAGGGTCTTCGGCGGGGCGGGCGCCGTCTTCATCCAGGCGATCAGCTCGTCGGCGTCGGCGTGGGCCGAGAGGGCGGGGATCTGCCGGATGGCGGCCTTCACCGGGACCGCCTCGCCGAGGACGGTCACCTCGGTCTCCCCCTCGAGGAGCTGCCGCCCGAGCGACCCCTCGGCCTGGTAGCCGACGATGAGGACCGTGTTCCGCGGGTCGCGGAGGCGGTGGTAGAGGTGGTGGAGGACGCGCCCGCCCGTCGCCATCCCCGACGCCGAGATGACGATCCCGGGCCCGGGGTGATCGTTCAGCTTCTTCGAGTCGTCGCGCGTCCTCACGATCGTGAAGTAGGGGGTCTGGAGGGGCGACCCGACGTTCTCCTCCAGCGCCTGCATCTCGACGTCGTGCTCGGAGCGGTAGCGGCAGTAGAGCTCGACGACCGAGTTCGCCATCGGCGAGTCGACGTAGACGGGGACCTTCGGGAGGCGCCCCTCCTCGAAGAGCTCGAAGAGGTGATAGAGGACCTCCTGCGTCCGGCCGACGGCGAAGGCGGGGATGACGGTGAAGCCGCCCCGCCGGAACGCCTCCTCGAGCTCGCGCCGGAGCTGCTCCTTCGGGTCGGTCTTCTCGTGGAGCCGGTCCCCGTAGGTCGACTCGCAGACGAGGACGTCGCAGGCGGGGAGCGAGGCGGGGTCGAGGAGGATCGGGACGCCCCGCCGCCCCATGTCGCCGGAGAAGACGACCGTCTTCCAGTCGGAGCTCCTGTCCCGGTACCGGAGCTCGGCGAAGGCCGCGCCGAGGATGTGCCCCGCCCGGTGGAGCGTCACCTTCAGCCCCTTGTGGAGGGGCGTCTCCGTCTCGAACTCGAGCTTCTGGAGCAGCTGGAGCGAGCGGTTCGCGTCGTCCTCGGTGTAGAGGGGCCTCGCCGGCTGGTGGCGGGAGAAGCCCTTCTTGTTGGCGAAGCGAGCCTCTTCCTCCTGCAGCCCGCCGGAGTCGGGGAGGAGGACTCCGAGCAGGGCCTTCGTCGGGGGGGTCGCGAGGGCGCGCCCCGAAAAGCCGTCCGCCGCGAACCTGGGGAAGTAGCCGGTGTGGTCGATGTGGGCGTGCGTGAAGAGGACGTCGTCGACCGAGTCGGGGCGGAACGGGGTCGGCCTCCAGTTCCGCTGGTGCATCTCGAAGCCGCCCTGGAAGAGGCCGCAGTCGACGAGGAGGCGGTAGTGGTCGAGCGTCAGGAGGTACTTCGAGCCGGTGACGGTGCGCGCCGCGCCGTGGAACCCGATCTGCATCCGGTCCTCCTCGCGCCATCGTAGCCCGGCGGGCGCGTCCGTGGTGGCCACCCGCCTCGCCGGCGTGCGAAGATTCCCGCGGGAATACCCGAAGGGAGGTCCAGGCCATGGCCGAGACGACCGACGCCGCCAAGATGGTCGACGAGAAGATCGATGCCGCGCGCGAGGGATTCGGCGGACGCGTGAGGGACCGGATGGGAGAGGTCGCCGAGGGCGTCAAGACCCGCGCGAGCGCCCTCCGCGACAAGATCCGTGACACCGAGTGGAGCGAGGTGACCGACAAGGTCACGGACTACGTGAAGGAGAACCCGGGCAAGTCGATCGCGATCGCGCTCGGAGTCGGCTTCGCCCTGGGGCTCCTCCTCCGCCGGCGGAGCGACGACTGATGTCGGAGCCGACCATCCGCCCGCCGGCACCCCACGGAGCGTCGCCGGACGGCCCCGTCGGCGGCGCCGAGGCGCCCTTCGCGTTCGAGCCCGGAGTCGACTGGCAGAACGCCGCGCTCGACGTCGTCCGCAGGTACCCGATCCCGTGCGTCCTCGGCGCGGCCGCACTCGGCTTCTGGATCGGTCGAAACCGGGGGAAGGCGATCACGGCCGCCGTGGCGGGGCTCGCGACGAACGCCGTCATGCGGCAGCTCTCCCGCGCGTTCGAGTCGACCGAGTTCTGACCTGCCCGCGGCCCGGGAGAGCGCGCCGGCGAAGGGGAGCGCGAGACACCGGGAACTTTGCGGCCGCGCGCGCCGCGAAGAGGGCGATACTGGGGCTGCGCCGGCGGGACGTCCCGCGGGGGACGCCGGGGGCCGGACGCCCGGAACGAGGTGAGCCATGAGCGACGAACCGAAGGAGACCACCGGAGGGCACTGGAAGGGGGTCGCTTCCGTCGGGAGCGAGACGGACGCCACTTTCATCGTCGGCTTCCTCGAGAGCCGCGGGATCCCGTCCCGGATCGTCGACAAGAGCTTCTCCCAGAACCCGGTGCCGGCCGACGAGGACCTCGCCACGGTGGAGGTCGCCGTCCCGGTCGAGCGCTTCGACGAGGCTTCCGAGGCCCTCGCGAAGCGAGACGAGGCCTTCGCCTCCTCCACCGAGGGCGAGGCGACGCTCATGACGGACGAGGGCCCCGCCGAGATCGACCCCACGGAGAGCGGGTCGAACTGATTACAATCCCCGAATCGGCGTGAACCCCTCCCGGATCGGTCGCTACGAGATCCTGCGCCCTCTCGGGAAGGGGGCGATGGGTATCGTCTACCTCGCCCGCGACCCGCAGATCGAGAGGACGCTCGCGCTGAAGACGGTCCGGTTCGACGGGCCGTCCCAGAGCTTCAGCGTCTCGGAGGCCAAGGCCCGCTTCCTGAAGGAAGCGAAGATCTCGGGGAGGCTGCAGCACCCGAACATCGTCACGGTCTTCGACGTGGGCGAGGACGAGGGGGTCCTCTACCTCGCGATGGAGTACATCTCGGGCGGGAGCCTCTCGCAGCGCCTCGCCGACGGGATGGAGTTCCCGATCCACGACCGGATCCGGATCCTCTCCGAGGTGGCCGACGCGCTCGCCCACGCCCACCAGCGCGGCGTCATCCACCGCGACGTCAAGCCGGCGAACATCCTCCTCACCGAGGCCTCCGTCGCGAAGGTGACCGACTTCGGCATCGGTAAGCTCCTGACCGGCGACACCGACCTGACGACGACCGGACAGATGGTCGGCTCGCCGGCCTACATGTCGCCCGAGCAGATCCGGGGCGACAAGCTCGACGTCAGGAGCGACATCTTCTCCCTCGGCGTCGTCCTCTACCAGACGCTGACGCTGAAGAAGCCCTTCCCGGCCGACACGCTGACGACGCTCGTCTACCAGATCCTCCACAACGAGCCGGAAGACCCCCTCCGTCACAACGAGGAGCTCCCCCCCGAGATCTCGGAGATCGCCCGGAAGTGCCTCGCCAAGAACCGCGAGGAGCGCTACGGCGACGCCCTGGAGCTGGCCGACGACCTCCGCGCCCTCATCGGCATCGCTCCCCTCGTCTCGACCGCGGGGCTCACCGAGAGCAAGGTCGGGAGAGCGAAGGCCCTCGCCGCCGCCGGCACCTCGCCCGCCGGCTCCACGGTCCAGATGACGACGGGCGCCACTCGGGCGGCCGCGCGGGCAGCTGCGGCCGCCGCGCCGCCCGGCGCCTCGCCGACGGACGTCTCCGCCTCGCGTCGGATGACGCGAAGCGGCACCCGGACCTCCACCACGTCGTCCCAGCCCGGCCCCGCCGCCATCGCGGCCGCGGCGGCCGGCGGCCTCGTCCTCGCGGGCTTCGTCGTCGGGGGTTTCCTCTTCCTCCGCGCGCAGGGAGTGTTCGGCCGCGGCTCCACCTCGCCCGCCCCGACTCCCACCTCCGGTCCGGTCGCGGCGGCGACCGCGACTCCCGCGGGCGAGCCGACCGCCGTCGCCGCCCCGACGCCGGAGCCGTCGGCGACGCCCGCCACGCCCGTCTCGACGCCTCTCCCGTCGCCGACGCGGGTGGCCGCAGTGCCTTCGCCCGGAGCCTCGCGGAGCCCCGTCCCGACGAAGACGCCGAAGCCGACGGCCACCGTCACGCCGACCCCGACCGAGGCCCCCACGCGGACGCCCACCTCCCCGCCGCTCCCCCGGCCGGACGCGACGTTCATCACCCGCCGCCTCGTGAAGCTGAACGTCTCCCCGGAGCAGGCCCGCGTCTTCATCAACGGGCGCTACGTCGGCATCGCGGACGACTGGGACGACGCCGGAGGCGGCTCGCTCCTGACCTTCCTCGCCGACGGGCGCTTCCGGATCCGCCTCGCCTACCCGGGGCGGAAGGACGCGAACATCGAGATCGTCGTCGCGGGGAACGCCGTCGAGGACCGCGTCGAGGTCGAGCGCGACCTCGAGAAGGGGACACCCGACGGGCCGACGGGTCCCGAGGGGAAGATCGCCCGGCCCGACTACCAGACGACGAGCCTCGTCCGCCTCGCGGTGGAGCCGCCGTTCGCGACGGTGAGCATCGACGGACGGGACATGGGCCCCGCGTCCCGATTCTTCGAGCAGGACCTGCAGTTCCGGGAGGTCGGCGTCTACGACCTCTACCTGGCGGCCCCCGGCTACCAGACGCGGAAGGTCCGGATCCTCGTCTCGCCCGCGACGGGCAAGGAACGGGCGATCGTCCGGGAGAAGCTCAGGAAGTCCTGAGCCCGGCGGGCCGTCCCCTATCGTGACGGCTCCTGCCGCTGGCGTCGTCGTATCATCCCGTGCGCCGGCGCCGCCTTCGGGCCTGCCGCCAGCACGCCGAATGCTTCCTTCTCTCCCTCACCGGCTCCCCCCGCTTCGCGTCGCGCTGCTCGCCCTCGCGGCGGCGGCACTCCTCGCCGCCCCTGCGGCGGCCTCCGGGGGCTTCAGCGCCCCTCCCGGGAGCGCATTCCCGTCGTCCGGCTCCCCGCAGGACGGCTTCCACCTGGACGGCGCTTCGCTCCTCCCGGTCGACGCGGAATCCCGCGGCCCGGAGGGTTTCCTGCTCGGCTCCACCGAGGCTCCAGCCGACGCCGGCGCGCGCGCCCGCTGGGAGGTCGAGCCGGAGACGATCTCCGCGCCCCCGGCGAAGAAGGACAAGAGCTGGATCGTCGCCACCAGCTTCACGGCGGCGTTCCTCGGGCTCGAGTACCTCGCCTTCTGGGCGTCCGCCGAGCTCAGCGAGGACTTCCAGTGGGCGAACGAGGGGTGGTTCGACCCCGACACCTACTCCGGCGGCGCCGACAAGGCCTCCCACCTCGTCGGCGGCTACATCGCCGGCCGGTTCCTCGAGTCGGCGCTCCTCTGGGGGGGGAGCGCGCCTGAGAAGGCGCAGTTCCTCTCGGCGGCCATGATCGGCGTGACCGGCACGCTCATCGAGGTCGGGGACGCCTACCACGGCTACGGCTTCTCCTGGCAGGACGCCCTGATCACGGCCTCCGGCGGCGTCATCGGGTCGCTTCTCTCGCACTACAAGCTCGACGACACGGTCACGATGCGGTGGGGCCGGGTCGGGATCGACAAGCCCGACGACGCGGCGGTCGTCGTCGGCAGCCCGAACCACTACTCCGCCGAGATGTACACGGCCGACGTGCGGCTGGCCGGGCTCCTCCCGCGCCTCGGGAAGTCCCCCGGGGTGGCGAAGTACTTCCTCGCCTCCGTCGCCTACGGGACGAAGGGCTACCCGTGGGTCGAGGCACCCTACCGCCAGCGCCGGATCGGCATCGAGATCGCGCTCGACACCTACCAGATCGGCCTCGCGCTCGGGATCCCGAAGGACTCGTGGTGGGGCGGCCCGACGCTCGCCTTCCTGCGCTACTTCCGGATCCCGTTCACCGGGATCGGCGTCCAGTACGAGCTGAACTCCCGCAGGTGGATGGGGCCGAACTCCTTCTACAGCTACGACCGCTGACGCCGGGCCGGCGCGCGCTCAGAAGGGCCCGGCGAGGACCCGGAACGTCGCCGCCTTCCGCATCGACTCCTCGAAGCGGCGGACGAGGGCCACGACGATCCCACCCAGGAGCGGCGCCCCTTCCGGCGTCCCCTCCGCGACGAGCCGCCGGAAGACGTCGCGCGGCAGCGCGAAGACGCTGACGGTGCCGTCCTGGGCGACGACGTCGGCCGAGCGCGGGGCGTCGTCGACGAGCGCCATCTCCCCGACGACCTCGCCCGGCCCGAGGAACGCGAGCGCCTCCTCGCCGACCCCGGGAATCCGCATCGAGACGCGCAGCCGCCCCTCGGCGACGACGTAGGCCTCTTCCCCGGCGTCGCCGGCGGAGAGGAGCCGGCTGCCGGAGGGGATCCGGCGCTCGGTCAGCCCGAGCTCGGGGAGCGTCGTCGGGTCGAGGCCGGCGGCGTCGAAGAGGTCGTGGACGCGCCGCGGGTCGGCGGGCGACGCCGCCGGGAGCGGGGCCGAGGCCGGCGCCGGCCTCGGCTTCCAGGACGGGTCGGGGACGACGTCGTCGAAGAAGCGGACGAGGGCCGCGTTCACCTCGCGGAGAGCCGTCGTCACGCTCGCCAGGGCGAGCCGCCGGAAGGCCGCGCCCGCAGGTGCCGGGTCGAAGAGGTGCTGGCGGGCCTCGACGCCCGAGAAGACGTACATCGCGGAGCCGGGGAGGGGATCGTACCGGCACAGGTCGAACGCCCCCGTCAGCGCGCCGTGGAGCGAGAGGAACGACGGAGCGCGGACCACCCCCACGGCGTGCGGGCCGAGCGGCGTGAGGACGTGCGCGACGACCTCCCCCTCGGCGAGGAGGTAGACGTCGTCCGAGCCGTCCGTGACCGGCGCCTCGGCGTCGACGGGAACGAGGACCCGGCCCCGGGCGAGGAGGTCCACGTCGCGGGCCTGCGTGTCGCTCATGACGTGCCGCGGAGTCTATCGAGCTTTCGTCTCGGTCGCCCCGGTCCGCCGCGCGCCCCGCGTGCGGTTGACGCCCTCCTTCCCGGGCCGTATCGTGCCCGGCCGGGCCTATGAACGCTCCCGATTCCGCACCCCTCAAGCGCACCCCCCTCTTCGACTGTCACAGGGCTCTCAACGGCAAGCTCGTCCCCTTCGGGGGGTGGGAGATGCCCGTCCAGTACTCCGGCCTCGTCGACGAGCACGTCGCCGTCCGGACGAAGGCGGGCCTCTTCGACGTCTCGCACATGGGCGAGATCCGAGTCCGGGGGCCGAAGGCCTTCGACGTCGTCCAGAAGATCACCTGCAACGACGTCGCCGCCCTCGTCGACGGCCGCGTCCAGTACTCGGCCTTCCTGACGGAGAGGGGGACGTTCGTCGACGACCTCCTCGCCTACCGGATCGCCGCGGACGACTACCTCCTCGTCGTGAACGCCTCGAACACCCCGAAGGACGTCGCGTGGGCGAAGTCGTTCGCGGTCGAGGGCGCCACGATCGAGGACGAGTCCCCCGCGTGGGGCCAGATCGCGATCCAGGGCCCGCTCGCGCAGGAGATCCTCCAGCCGTTCGTCGCGGCCGACCTCGCGAAGGTCGCCTACTACTGGTTCACGCGGACCGACGTCCTCGGCACGCGCTGCATCGTCTCTCGCACCGGCTACACGGGCGAGGACGGCTTCGAGGTCTACGGGCCGGCCGAGGCCGCGCCGAAGATCTGGGACGCCCTGATCGAGGCGGGCCGCCCGCAGGGGCTCGTCCCCGCCGGCCTCGGCGCGCGCGACACGCTCCGCCTCGAGGCGAAGCTCGCCCTCTACGGGAACGACATCGACGACACGGTCACCCCCTGGGAGGCCGACCTCGGCTGGATCGTGAAGATGAAGAAGGGCGACTTCGTCGGGCGCGAGGCGCTCGCGAAGCAGAAGGAGGCGGGCCTCGCGAAGAAGCTCGCCGGCTTCTTCGTCGAGGGGCGCGGCATCGCGCGGCACGGCTACCCGGTGAAGGTGGAAGCGACCGGCGAGGCCGGCGTCGTCACCTCCGGCACCCAGACGCCGACCGTCGGCCGGGCCCTCGGCCTCGCCTACGTCCCACTCGCCGCCACGGCCCTCGGCACCCGCATCCTCGTCGACGTCCGCGGGAAGGACGTTCCCGCCGTCGTCGTGCCGACCCCGTTCTACAAGCGTCCTTCCGCCTGAGACATCTCCGCCAGGAGTCGAACGCCATGAGCAGCTACCCGGACGACCGCTTCTACTCGAAGAGCCACGAGTGGGTCCGCGTGGACGGCGACACCGCCACGATCGGCATCACCGACCACGCCCAGAAGGAGCTCGGAGACGTCGTCTTCGTCGAGCTGCCCGACGTCGGGGAGATCTTCGACGAGGGGCAGGAGTTCGGGACGATCGAGTCGGTCAAGGCCGTCTCGGAGCTCTTCCTCCCCGTCGCGGGCGAGATCGTCGAGATCAACAAGGGCCTCGCCGACGAGCCGAACGCCGTCAACGAGGACCCCCACGGCGACGGCTGGCTCGTGAAGGTCAAGGTCTCCTCCGACGGCGCGGCCGAGGGGCTGATGAGCGCGGCCGCCTACGAGAAGTTCGTCGAGGAAGAGGCGAAGGCCTGACCTCCGCCCGTCCCCGGTCCGCGGCGTAAACATTGGGAGCCCGCGCGTCCGCGCGGACGCCCGGGAGATCCCGCATGCGCTACATCCCCAACAGCCCCGCCGAGCAGGCGGCCCTCCTCCGGGAGGTCGGCGTCGCCTCGGTCGACGACCTCTTCGCGACCGTCCCCCGCGAGGTCCTCCGGGGCGACCCGCCGCCGCTTCCCCCTCCGATGTCGGAGATCGAGCTCCGGCGCGAGCTCGGCGCGATGGCCGCGAAGAACGCCGCCGCGACCTGCTTCGCGTCGTTCCTCGGCGCGGGCCTCTACGCCCACCACTCGCCCGCGTTCGTCTCGCAGCTCCTGCTCCGGGGCGAGTTCCTGACCTCCTACACGCCGTACCAGCCCGAGGTCTCCCAGGGGACGCTGACGGCGATCTGGGAGTTCCAGTCGCACGTGGCCCTCCTGACCGGGATGGACGTCGCGAACGCCTCGATGTACGAGGGGGCCTCGGCCTTCGTCGAGGCGGTCCTCATGGCCGAGCGCCTGACGAAGAAGCGGACGAAGGTCGTCGTCTCGCGGACGATCCACCCCGAGTACCTCGTCACGCTCCGGACCTACCTCGCGAACCTCGGCCTCGAGATCGTCGAGGTCCCGGCGGGCGCCGACGGCGTCACAAGCGCCGCCGCCCTCGCCGCCGCCGTCGACGAGACGACCGCCGCGGTCGCCGTCCAGTCGCCGAACGTCTTCGGGCTCGTCGAGGACTGGTCCGTCGCGGCCGAGACGGCGCACGCGCACGGCGCCCTCGCCGTGGGCGTCGTGAACGAGGCGCTCTCCCTCGCCCTCCTGAAGCCGCCGGGAGAGGCGGGCGTCGACATCGCCTGCGGCGAGGCGGCCTCCTTCGGCGTCCCCGCCTCGTTCGGCGGCCCTCTCGTCGGCTTCCTCGCCTGCCGCGACGCCTTCAAGCGGCAGATCCCGGGGCGCCTCGCGGGGCGCCTCGAGACGCCGAACGGCCCCGTCTTCGCGCTGACGCTCTCGACGCGCGAGCAGCACATCCGGCGCGAGAAGGCGACCTCGAACATCTGCACGAACCAGGGGCTCTTCGCCCTCGCGGCGACGATGACGCTGACTGCCCTCGGCAGGCACGGCCTCCGCGAGGAGGCGCTCCTCTGCCTCTCGAAGACGGAGTACCTGAAGTCCGGGATCGGGAAGCTCGGGACCGGCAAGTTCGCGGTCGCCTTCCCCGGTGCGACGTTCGACGAGTTCGCGCTCCGCTGCGGTCCCCCCGTCGACGAGGTCCTCGCGGCGCTCGAGAAGGCCCAGATCCTCGGCGGCGTCCCCTACGCGAGGCTCGCCCCCGGGACCGGAGAGAACGAGGACCTCCTCCTCGTCGCCGTCACCGAGCGGATCCGCCGCGAGGACCTCGACGCGTACCTCGACGTTCTGAAGGGGTTCTGACCATGAGCGACCACGGCACCCTCGCGAACCCCGTCCCCGCCGGCGCGAAGCTCGACCGCCGCCGCGGCCCCTCCTCCATCTTCGACGCCTCGCGCCCCGGCCGGCGCGGGACGCTCCTCCCGCCGCTCGACGTCCCCGGGGCCGACCCCGAGGCGCTCTTCGGGTCGCTCCACCGGGCCGGGATCGAGGGAGAGGTCGAGGCCTCGGAGGTCGACGCCGTCCGGCACTTCACGCGCCTGTCGCAGAAGAACATGTCGATCGACGCGAACCTCTACCCGCTCGGGTCGTGCACGATGAAGCACAACCCGCGGATCAACGAGGAGATCGCGCGGCTCGCCGGCTTCGCCGACGTCCACCCGTACACCCCCGCCCACCTCTCGCAGGGAGCCCTCGAGCTGATGGCCCGCCTCGAGGCGGCGCTCATCGCCCTGACCGGCTTCCGCCGCGTCACGCTCCAGCCCACCGCCGGCGCGAACGGCGAGCTGACGGGCTGCCTGATGATCCGCGCGGCCCACGTGAAGGCGGGCGTCCCGCGGAAGTACGTCCTCGTCCCCGACTCGGCCCACGGCACGAACCCCGCCTCGGCGCACTTCGCCGGCTACGAGGTGAAGGAGCTCGCCTCGAACCCGAGGGGGACGCTCGACCCGGCGGCGGTCGCGGCCGCGATGACCGACGAGGTCGCCGCCGTGATGATCACGGTGCCGAACACGCTCGGCGTCTTCGAGGAGAACATCCTCGACGTCACCCGGATCGTCCACGCGAAGGGGGGCTACGTCTACCTGGACGGGGCGAACTTCAACGCCTTCGTCGGGAAGGTCCGCCCGGCCGACATGGGCGTCGACGTCATGCACATGAACCTGCACAAGACGTTCTCGACGCCCCACGGCGGCGGCGGGCCGGGCGCCGGCCCGGTCGGCGTCGGCGAGGCCCTCGTCCCGTTCCTCCCGCTGCCGACCGTCGAGCCCGAGGGGGACGGCTTCCGCCTCGACTTCGAGCGGCCCGACTCGATCGGCCGGATGCGGACGTTCTACGGGAACTTCGGCGTCCTCGTCCGCGCCCTGACCTACATCCTGTCGTACGGCAGCGAGATCGGCGAGGTCGCCGAGAACGCCGTCCTGAACGCGAACTACCTCCGGAAGAAGCTCGCCCCCTTCTACCACCTGAAGTACGACGCCCCGAGCTACCACGAGGTCGTCTTCGACGACAAGCTCCAGGCGGCGAAGGGAGTCCACAACATCGACGTCGCCAAGCGGCTCATGGACTACGGCTTCCACCCGCCGACGATGTCCTTCCCGCTCATCGTCCCGGGCGCCCTCATGATCGAGCCGACCGAGTCGGAGCCGATCGAGGAGCTCGACGCCTTCGCCGACGCGATGATCGCGATCGCGAAGGAGGCCGAGGAGACGCCCGAGGTCGTCACGTCGGCGCCGCACGTCACCCCCGTGGGCCGGATCGACGAGGCCCTCCTCGCCCGCGAGGCCAGCAAGCCGGGGAGCTTCGCCCCGGTCCTCCGGGCCCCCGTTCGGCGCTCCTAGCGCCCCCCGTCCCATTTCGAGACGCCTCCCCGGAGCCCGCCCGAACGATTCCGTTCGGACGGGCTCTTGACTCTGGACAGCGCAGAGAGAGAATCCGCCCGTTCCCGGAGTTTGCTTACACATCGCGTTTACGCGAAAGAGGAGGGTTTCGTGTTGAGAGGAAGTGCACGCATCCGGCTGGGAGGGCTCGCGCTCGTCCTGGTCACCGCGCTGGTCGCCGCAGGCCCGGCGTCCGCGGCAGGGTTCTCGATCTTCGAGGCGGGTTCCCGCGCCACGGCCATGGGCGGGGCGTTCGTCGCCCAGGCGGACGACGTCTCGGCCATGTTCTACAACCCCGCGGGCCTCGCCAAGTACACCAAGAAGGGCGAGTTCAAGGCGATGGTCGGGGTCACCCTCATCCTGCCGAAGTCCGAACTCGCCGAGGGCTACAACCCCTACCCGGGCCAGGGCTACTCGAGCAAGATGGCCGACCAGTTCTTCTTCCCGCCGAACTTCTACGCGTCCTACGGCCTCAGCGAGTGCGTCAGCCTCTCCTTCGGCACCTGGTTCCCCTTCGGCCTCGCGACACGGTGGGACGACCCCGACTGGCGCGGCCGCTACCTCTCCACCTACGTCGACATCAAGCAGTACGCGGCCGGCCTGCAGCTCGCCTGGCAGATCAACGACGTCATCGCGGTCGGCGCCGGCCCCGAGTTCCGGATCTCGGACGTGAAGCTCCAGCAGAAGGTGCCGCTCCTCAACCCCTACACGAACCGGGTCGTCGACGCGGCACACGCCGACATCCGCGCGGACATGGAAGTCGACGTCACGTTCGGCGCCGGCATCAAGATCAACCCGACCCCGAAGCTCTCGATCGGCGCCTCCTACCACGGGGCGGTCGACGCGAAGTTCGAGGGCGAGGCGATGTTTTACCAGATCTCCACGGGCTACGCCGACCTCGACGCGGCCTTCGCCTCGAAGATCCCGGTGAACACGCCGGTCCCGGTGAAGACGACGGTCCAGATGCCCGCGATGTCCCAGTTCGGCGTCTCCTACGATTTCGGGAAGGTGACGGCCGAGGCCGCCGCCACCCTCACCGAGTGGTCGGCCTTCGACACGACGGTCCTCGAGTTCGGGGCCGTCAACGGAAAGCAGGTCCCGACGAGCACCCTTCCCCACGACTGGGAGGACACCTGGGCGTTCCGCTTCGGCCTGAAGTGGCAGACGAGCGACAAGTTCGACCTGATGGCCGGCTACGTCTACGACCAGACCCCGGAGCCGGACGGCGACGTAGGCCCGCTCCTCCCCGACATGAACCGCAACGGCTACTCGATCGGCTTCAGCTGGAGGATGGGGAAGAACACCTGGGTCGACTTCTCGAACCTCTTCCTCTTCTTCAACGAGCGGTCGATCACGACGAACGACGACGGTTTCCAGGGGCGGTACAAGAACCACGCGAACCTGACCGTCCTCAACCTCCGGACGGCCTTCTGAGGGGGTGACCAGTGAAGACCATGAAGAACACCCTCTTCCTCGCCCTCGCGATCGCTCTCGCCGTATCGGCCTCCCCGGCCGCCGCCCAGGCGGACTTCACGAAGTTCGTCGCCGTCGGCGTCTCCACCGACGCGGGCTTTCTCGACAGCTGCTGGGTCAAGCACGGCCAGCTGGACTCCTGGCCGGCGATACTCGCCCGGCAGGCGGGGAACACCGGCTTCCAGCAGCCGATCATCGGTGAGCCCGGCCTCGGCCCCTGCCAGATCCTCACGAGCCTGGCGCCGACGTTCAAGTACGCCTCGAACACCGGCAAGCCCGAGAACCTGACCCTCGCGCGGCCCTACGACAACCTCGCCATCCCCGGCTACCTCGGCGCGAGCATCGTGAACTGCGTGACGAACACGGGCAAGACCCCGTGCAACAACGCGCTCATCGACCTCGTCCTCCGCGGAAGCGGCGCCACCGTCCTCCAGCAGGCCGCCTCGGTGAAACCGACGTTCTTCGCGCTCGGCCCGATCGGGAACGAGGTCCTGAGCCCCGCGACGGCGGGAACCGTCATCGACGGGGTCACGCTCATCTCGAAGGAGGCCTACGCGGCGTCCTACAAGACGATCGTCGACACGATGAAGGCGGCCCAGGGCGGTACCGGGAAGGGTTTCGTGATGACGATCCCGGACGTGACGTCGCTCCCGTACTTCACCGCCGTCAGCCCGATCATCGGCGTCAACCCCGCGACGGGCGCCCCGATCTACGTCCTCGGCCCGACGGGCTGCCCGGCCGGCTACCCGGCCTGCCCGGTTCCGGCCGGCACGATCGTCCCGCTCCCGCTCGGCTCCCTGATGAAGGTCGGCTATGGCGTCCCGTGCGCCGTCGCCAAGCTCCCGATGTGCGACAACCCGCTCCCCGACAACGCGACCGCCATCAGCGGCACGACGGTTCCGGGCCTCCTCTACCCCAGCGAGGTCTCCCTCCTGAAGACCCGCACCGGCGAGTTCAATGCCCAGATCAGCTCGCTCTCTCAGGCGGACGGCTACAAGGTCTTCGACGCCGCGGCCTTCCTGGCCGACCTCGCCAAGAACGGACGGTCGTACGGCGGGATCACCCTGACCTCCTCGTACCTTGCCGGCGGCATCTTCTCCTACGACGGCGTCCACCCCTCGGCCACGGGCTACGCGCTCCTCGCGGACGAGGTCGTGAAGTTCGTCAACGCGAACTACGGAACGACCATTCCGCACGTCGACCTCTCCGCCTACTTCTTCAACGGCAACTCGTCCGGCGGCTACCCGATCAACTCCGCCGCCCCGCCGAGTCAGCAGCAGGTCATCGAGTTCGCCGCCGCGTACTTCACGCCGGAGGTCCTCGAGGCTTTCTGGCAGACGATGGCGGTTCCCGCCGCCTCCGACGGCATCGCTCTCGGCGCGAGTGACGAGCCGCGTCCGCAGGTCGGCGGACCCCGTACGCACCGGGCGAAGGTAGGCGACTAACCCACTCCCTCTCAACGGTTTCACGGCGGGGCCGCCTTCGGGCGGCCCCGCTTGCCATATAGGGGGGAGTCGGTTTACGCTCCCCGGGTTTGGCGCGGCAGGAAACCGATTCGTCCTGCCGGAACTACGTCTTGCGGAAGGGCACGCACCAGGTGACCGCGGAATGATCTCAGCGACTGAACTTCGGGCCGGCATGATCGTCATCCACAACGGGGAGCTTCACCGCGCCCACTCGGTGGTCCACAAGACGCCGGGGAACCTCCGGGGCTTCGTCCAGGCCAAGCTCCGGAGCCTGAAGTCTGGCGCCATGAACGAGCACCGGTTCCGCTCCGAGGACAAGATTGAGAAGGCGAGCCTCGACACGCACGAGATGCAGTACCTCTACTCGGACGGCGAGGGGCACCACTTCATGAACCAGGAGACCTACGACCAGGTCCGGCTCTCGGACGAGATCGTGGGCGACGCGATGAAGTACCTTCTCCCCGAGACGGTCATCGAGGTCGACTTCTACGAGGGGAACCCGATCTCCGTCGAGCTCCCGACCACGGTCACGCTGAAGATCGTCGAGACCGAGCCGGGGATGAAGGGGGCGACCGCCTCCGCGTCGTACAAGCCGGCGAAGCTCGAGACGGGCCTCCAGGTCATGGTCCCGCAGTTCGTCGAGACGGGGACGGTCATCAAGATCGACACCCGCGACGACTCCTACCTGGAGAGAGCGGGCTGAAGGGGGCCGCGTTCTCCGGGGCCGCGGCCCTCCTCGGGCTCGCCCTCGCGGCGGCGCTCTCCGCGCCCGCCTCGGCGGCGGGAGCCCCCGACGGGTCCGCCCCGGCCGACGCCTCCCTCGCCCCGTCGCCGCGGTCCGAGGCCGCCTCCGCGGCCGCCCCCGCGCCGTGCCCCTTCCGGGACCCGGACGACGGCAACTGCTACCGGACGGCCGACGAGGCCGACCTCGCCTGGATCGCACGCGGCAGCCAGCCCGCCCGGACCCGCCGCGTCGCCCTCCCTCCCGGCCTCGCGACCCTGGCGGTTCCGCCGCGCACGCGGATCGAGGACCTCCCGCTCGAGGAAGACCCCGACGGCGAGGAGCCGACCGTGGACGGGCTCTTCCCGCAGGGCTCGTACGCCCCCGCCGTCCTCCCCGACCTCTCGAACGAGCAGAGGTCGTTCTGGAAGGACCTCGGCCGGACCCTGAAGGGCCTCGTCGTCCGCAAGCAGGACAGCAAGCCCGCCTCCATCCCCGAGGAGGAGCTCGCCGCGCTCTTCGCCACCGGCTTCCCGCTCCCGATCGAGTCGTTCCCGAAAGAGAAGCTGCGCGACACCTTCAACGCCTCGCGCGGCCGCCACCGCAAGCACCACGCAATCGACCTCGGCGCCCCGAAGGGGACACCGATCATCGCGGTGAACGACGGGACGATCGAGCGCCTCGGGCGCGACCGCCGCGGAGGGATCGTCGTCTACCAGCGCGACGTGTCGGGCCGGTTCGTCTACTACTACGCGCACCTCTCGCGGTACGCCCCCGACCTGAGGGTCGGCGACCAGGTGAAGCGCGGGCAGAAGATCGGCGAGGTCGGGACGACGGGGCGCTCCTCGGGGCCGCACCTCCACTTCTCGATCTTCCGCGACGCCGACTCCCCGAGCCCGTGGAAGGGGCTCGTCATCAACCCCTACCTCGTCTTCTCCGCCCTCATCGGCCCGAAGTGACGCGCGGCCGCCGGCCGCCTCCCCCGGGCTCCCCACCTCCCCTCCGCGCGGCACGACCGCGTTGACCCCGCGGGGAAGGGACGACCAGAATCGGCGCATGAACGAGCGCGTCGTCTTCCACCGCCCGGCGGAGCCGCTGTCCGACGCCCTCGCCCGTGCCGTCGCCTCGGCCGGCCTCGAGGACAGGCCCTCCGGCGGCGCGCCCCCCGCCCCGGGAGAAGGGCCGGCCCTCTACCTCGCGTCGCCCGCCTGGGTGGCCGCACTCGCGCCTCTGCTCCCGGCCGACGCCCCGGCCGCCGCCGTCGCGTGGGACGCCGCCCCCTCCCTCCCCGCGCCGTCTTTCGCCCTCCCGTCCGGCGCGGGAGCCGATGCGCTGGCGGCCGTCCTCTCGGCCGCCGCCGGAGTCGCCTACGCACGCGCGTCGTCGGCCGCGCTCGCCCGGCGGCTCTCCGAGGCCGAGGAGCGGGTCGCCGCCCTGAACAAGATCGGCATCGCCCTCTCCGCCGAGCGCGACCTCGACCGCCTCCTCGAGAAGATCCTGACCGAGTCCCGGCGGTTCACGGGCTCGGAGGCCGGAAGCCTCTACCTCGTCGAGGAGGGGCCGCACGGCCTGCGGCTCCGCTTCAAGCTCGCGCAGAACGACGCCGTCCGGTTCGCCTTCTCCGAGCGGACCATGCCCGTCGACGACGCGAGCCTCGCGGGCTACGTCGCCGGGCACGGCGAGCCGGTGAACCTCGAGGACGCCTACGCCGTCCCGGCCGGGGCCCCGTACCGGCACAACACCGCGTTCGACGAGCAGACCGGCTGGAGGACGCGCGCCATGGTCGTCGTCCCGATGAGCGACCACACGGGCGCGCTCGTCGGGGTCCTCCAGCTCATGAACCGGCGGCTCGCGGACGGGACGTTCGCCCCGTACCCGGCCGACCTCGTCCCGCTCCTCCTCTCGCTCGCGACCCAGGCCGCCGTCTCGGTCAAGGCGAACCAGCTGACGGCCTCGATCCGCCGCCTCTTCGAGGACTTCGCGAGAGCCTCGATCATGGCCGTCGAGCTCCGCGACCCGACGACCGCCGGCCACAGCAACCGCGTCGCCGACTTCTCGGTCGCGCTCGCGAAGGTCGTCGACCGCGCCGTGGACGGCCCGTACTCCTCCGTCACCTTCACGAGGGAGGAGATCCGCGAGCTGCAGACCGCGGCGCTCCTCCACGACTTCGGGAAGATCTCCATCCCCGAGCGGGTCCTCGTCAAGGCGAAGAAGCTCGACGAGGACGAGCTCCTCCGGATCCGCGACCGCTTCGACTTCGCCCTCGAGGCCGAGGACGCCGCCGCGTACCGGAGTCTCCTCGCGAGCCTCCTCGAGGCGGACGTGCCGCCGTCGCCGGAGGACCTCCGCCTCCTCGACCTTTCGCGCTCGGAGCGGGCCCAGGAGCTCGAGGAGCTCTTCGAGGAGCTGCGCCGCGCCAACGAGCCGACGGTCCTCCCCGAGGAGGCGGGAGGGACGCTCCGGAGCCTCCTGACGCGCTCCTACCGCGACCGGAGGGGCGTCGTCACGCCGCTCCTGAGCGACACGGAGTTCCAGCTCCTCTCGATCCGGAAGGGGAGCCTCTCGGTCGAGGAGCGGACGCAGATCGAGAGCCACGTCTCCCACACCTACCGCTTCCTCTCCTCGATCCCGTGGACCGCCGACCTCGCGCGCATCCCCGAGATCGCCCACGCGCACCACGAGAAGCTCGACGGCACGGGCTACCCGCGCGCCCTGAAAGCGGAACGGATCCCCCTCCCCTCCCGGATCATGACCGTCTGCGACATCTACGACGCCCTCACGGCCGCCGACCGGCCGTACAAGCGGGCCGTGCCGCGCGACAAGGCGCTCCGGATCCTCGAGGACGAGGGCCGGGCCGGCGCCCTCGACGGCTGGCTCGTCTCGGTCTTCGTGAGCGAGAGGATCTGGCTGCCGGTGGGACACACGTGACGGCCGCGCCGGCGGCGCTCCTCCTCGCGGCCCTCCTCCCCCTCCCCGGCGCGACGACGCCGACCCCGGCGCCCGGCCCGGGGCGGGCGCTCGTGCCGCGCGGGCGGTGGCACCACGAGCTCGCCGGCCCGACCCGCGTGAGCTGGTCGGTCCTCTTCCGGCGGACCGACTTCGAGGACGAGACGCGCCTCCTCGTCGAGACCCCGGCGGGGCGGTACGTCCTCGTCTCGACGCAGCCCGCCGACGGGAGCGGGACCCGCGAGGAGGTGAGCGTTCCCGACCTGGGCGAGAGCGTCTCCCGGCTCCTCGAGGCCCGCCCGTCGGGACACGTCCCGGAGTGCGCGCGCGTCCGCCCTCCCGACGCCTGCGTCGTCCTCTCGGGAAGCCGGGGCCGCCTCGCCGCTCCGCTCTCCGCGTTTTTCGGCGGGGAGGGACCCGCCCTGCGCCGGAGGGCGGCGGGCGTCGTCTCCCCCCCGCTCCTCGCGCGGCTCGCCGGGCTCGCCCCCGCCCTCCCGATCGACGACCTCGCCTTCTACGGCGAAGACTTCCTCGCGCTCCTCGACCCGGCGCTCGTTCGCCCGGGGAAGGAGGCGAGGCCCGCTCCGCCCCGCCTCCCGGGGTGCGCGTGGGACGCCACGTTCGGGTACCCCTGCACCGCCGACGAGAGCCGGCGCGAGGAGTGGCTCTTCCGCCGGACGCCCCCTCCCGCGCCGCGCTGAGCCGGGCGCTACTCCGGAACGGGCCGGTGCTCGGGCCGGAGGAGGTCGAGGACGACCTTCACCGGCGCGAACGTCGCGATCGGCACCTCGACGAAGAGCGTGTTCCAGAAGGCCATCGCGCCGTTCCAGAGGCCCGGCCGCTCGAGCGCGAGGAGCGGAACGCCGCCGTGCGACTTGCGCGAGACGAAGACGGCCTCCTCGTCGACGAAGCGGGAAAGGTCCCAGGGCCGGCCCGAGGGGTCGCGGAGCGAGACGACGAGGTCGACCGGGTTGAAGAAGGTCCCCGAGCTCCAGAGCGCCTTCTGCCCCGGGTCCGCGAGGTTCACCTCGGCGCCCTCGACGATCTGCCGCGAGAGGCGGCCGTCCCGCCCCTGCACCCAGAACGGCCCGCCGCCGGGCTCCCCCTCGTTCCTCACCACGCCGCAGACGCGGAGCGGCCGCGCGAGGCGCGCCCGCGCCCAGGCCGCCCGCTCCGCCGGGGGGAACGCGTCCGCCGCGGCCGTCGCGTCGCCGAACGTCTCGCGGAGGTACGCGAGCGCCTCCTCGGTCGCCGCCGGCCCGTCGGCGTCGAGCAGCGCGAGGAGGTGGTGGACCCGTCTCTCGACCTCGAGGAGCCGCCCCGCGAGGAGCCGCTTCCAGAGGAGCGTCGGGCCTTTGCGGGCGTCGGGGACGACGTTGTCGATGTTCTTCACGAAGACGACGTCGCCTCCCGTCGCGGCGAGGTTCCCGAGGAGCGCGCCGTGCCCGCCGGGACGGAAGAGGAGCTCGCCCTCCGCCGTCCGGAAGGGCTCGCCGTCGAGGCCGACGGCGAGCGTGTCCGTGGCCCGCTCCTGGACGGAGAACGTGACGTCGAACCGCGCGTGGAGGCGGCGTTCCAGGTCGGGACGGTGGCGCTCGAGGAGGGCCTCGAAGGAGGCCCGCGCCTCCTCGGCGACGGTGAAGTGGACCGCGGTGCGGCCCGAGGCGGCGCGGACGGTCAGCGCCGCTTCGACGAGGTGCTCCTCGAACGGCGTCCGGGCCCCCTCCTCCTCGACGTGGAACGGGACGAGCCCCTTCGGGCGCGAGCCGAGGCCGAGGCCCGACGGGAGGAGGAGCGCGCCGAGGAGGTCGCCGAGCCGTCCCCGCGGGTCGCTCCAGGTCTCCTCTCCCGCGGCGGCCCGGAGCTCGTCCGCGAACGGGAGCTCGTCGAGCCGCTCCACGAGCTGGACGACCTCTGCGGCGCCGCGGTCTCCCTTCGCGGCCCGGTCGGACCAGTCGAACCAGGTCGCCCCGGCGTCGTCGAGCGCTCTCTGGAGCGACTGGAACATGCGGGTCGCCGCGCCCGACGCCGGGACGAACTTCGAGAGCCGCCCGGCCCTCTCCGCCTCCTGGAAGAGGGCGAGGAGGTCGCGGTGCCGCTCCTCGGCGAGCCGCTCGACGCCGTCGCCCCGCGTGCAGGGCCTCGCGAGGGGCGCCGCCGCGGGCGGGTGCGTCAGGAGGGCGACGTGCCGCGCGGCCTCGGCCGGGTCGATGCCGAGGCGCGCCATGGCGGAGAGGTCGGCGGCGGTGAAGAGGTCGGCCACGTTCACGTCCCCTTTCGCGCGCCCGCCTCGGCCTCCTCGTCCAGGAGCCGGAGCAGGTACTGCCCGTACTCGTTGTTCCTCATCGAGAGGGCGACGTCGCGCACCTCGCCGGCCCCGATGTAGCCCATCCGGTAGGCGACCTCCTCGAGGCAGGCGACCTTCAGCCCCTGCCGCTCCTCGATCGCCTGCATGAAGTTCGCCGCCTGCAGGAGCGAGGCGTGCGTCCCGGTGTCGAGCCACGCGACGCCCCTTCCGAGGACCTCCACGTTCAGCTCGCCCCGCTCGAGGTAGACGCGGTTCACGTCGGTGATCTCGAGCTCGCCCCTCGGCGAAGGCTTCAGGTTCGCGGCGATGTCGAGGACGGAGTTGTCGTAGAAGTAGAGGCCCGTGACCGCGTAGGACGACCGCGGCCTCGCGGGCTTCTCCTCCAGGCTCACCGCGCGCCCGTCGGCCCCGAACTCGACGACGCCGTAGCGCTCCGGGTCGCGCACGCGGTAGGCGAAGACGGTCGCCCCCTTCTCCCGCGCCGCCGCGGCCTTCAGGAGCTCCGGGAAGCCGTGCCCGTAGAAGATGTTGTCGCCGAGGGCGAGCGCCGCCCGGTCGGTCCCGACGAACTCCCTCCCGATCAGGAACGCCTGCGCGAGGCCGTCGGGGCTCGGCTGGGCGGCGTAGGAGATCGCGAGGCCGAGCTGCGCCCCGTCCCCGAGCACGCGGCGGAAGCCGTCCTGCTCGTGCGGCGTCGTGATGACGAGGATCTCCCGGATCCCGGCCAGCATGAGCGTCGAGAGCGGGTAATAGATCATCGGCTTGTCGTAGACCGGCACGAGCTGCTTGCTGACGCCGCGCGTGACGGGATGGAGGCGGGTGCCGGAGCCCCCGGCCAGGATGATTCCCTTCAACTCGGACTCCTGGCGCCGATCTTAGTGCCGCGGAGCCGTTTCCGGCGTCCCCGGGCCTCTCGCGCCCCGGCCGTCTCGGGCTACGATCCGCCCATGCTTCGCCCCCTCCGCACGCCGCTCCTCCTCCTCGCGGCCCTCCTCGTCGCCCTCCCCGGGGCCGCCGCGGAGACCCACCCCTTCTCCGTCCACGACATGCTCGCCATGGACCGGGTCTCCGATCCGCAGGTCTCCCCCGACGGGACGCAGGTCGCGTTCGTCGTGAGGGCCACGGACCTCGCCGCGAACAAGGGCCGGACGGACCTCTTCCTCCTCGACGCGAGGACGAAGGCGGTCCGCCGCCTGACGACGAACGACGCGGCCGACACCAACCCGCGCTGGGCGCCCGACGGGAAGAGCCTCCTCTTCCTCTCGACGCGCGGCGGCTCGCAGCAGGTCTGGCGGCTCCCGCTTGCCGGCGGCGAGCCGGAGAAGGTGACGTCCGAGCCGCTCGACGTCGACAACCTCGAGGTCGCGCCCGGAGGGAAGCTCCTCGTCCTCTCGATGGAGGTCTTCCCCGGGAAGAGCCCCGCCGAGACGAAGAAGGCGCTCGACGAGAAGGAAGCGGTCAAGGCGACGGGGATGCTCTTCGACCACCTCTTCGTCCGCCACTGGGACACCTGGAAGGACGGCCGGCGGAACCACGTCTTCGTCCTGCCGCTCGGCGCCGACGGAAGGCCCGCGGGCCCCGCGAAGGACCTGATGCCGCAGATGGACGCGGACGCGCCTCCGAAGCCGTTCGGCGGCCTCGACGACAGCGCCGTCACCCCGGACGGGAAGACGCTCGTCTTCACGTGCAAGAACGTCGGCCGCGAGGAGTCGTGGTCGACGAACTACGACCTCTGGGAGGTCCCGACGGACGGTTCGGCCGCCCCGAAGAAGATCACGACGAACCCGGCCTGGGACGCGACCCCGCGCTTCTCCCCCGACGGGAAGACGCTCGCGTACCTCGCGATGACGCGCCCCGGCTACGAGGCCGACCGGTTCGAGATCGTCCTCCGCGACCTCGCGACCGGCAAGGAGCGGAAGTTCACGCTCCGCGTCGGCGACGGGAAGAACGACGACCGCTCCCCCGCGGGCCTCGCCTGGTCGGCCGACGGGAAGGCGCTCTGGGCGACCGCGGACCACCTCGCGCAGAAGGCGCTCTTCTCGATCGACCCCGCGACGGGGAAGGCGAAGGTCCTCGCCTCCGACGGCACGATCGACGCGCCGGCCCCGCTCGGGAAGGACCGGATGCTCTTCACCCGCAACTCGCTCCTCGGGCCGACGGAGCTCTACGCGGTCCCCGTCGCCGGCGGCGCGGTCGAGAAGCTGACGTCGGTCAACGACGCGAAGGTCGCCGCGGCGCGCCTCGGCAAGCCCGAGCAGTTCACGTTCAAGGGCGCCAAGGGCGACACCGTCTACGGCTACATCGTCCACCCGGTCGACTTCGACCCGGCGAAGAAGTACCCCGTCGCGTTCCTCATCCACGGCGGCCCGCAGGGCTCCTTCGGCAACGACTTCCACTACCGCTGGAACCCGCAGGCCTACGCCGGCGCCGGCTACGCGGCGGTGATGATCGACTTCCACGCCTCGACCGGCTACGGCCAGGCGTTCACCGACGCCGTCAACGGCGACTGGGGCGGCGCGCCGTACGAGGACCTGATGAAGGGGCTCGACTTCGCGCTCGCAAAGTACCCCTTCCTCGACAAGGACCGCGTCGGGGCCCTCGGCGCCTCGTACGGCGGCTACATGATCAACTGGATCGCGGGACAGACCGACCGCTTCAAGTGCCTCGTCGTCCACGACGGGAACCTCGACGAGCGGATGGCCTACTACGACACCGAGGAGCTCTGGTTCCCCGAGTGGGAGCACGGCGGGACCCCCTGGGACCCGAAGGCGACCTACGAGAAGCACAACCCGATCGACTTCGTGAAGAACTGGAAGACCCCGACGCTCGTCATCCACGGCCAGAAGGACTACCGGGTCGTCTACGCGCACGGGCTGTCGACGTTCACGGCGCTCCAGCGGAAGGGAATCCCGAGCAAGCTCCTCATCTTCCCCGACGAGAACCACTGGGTCCTCAAGCCCGCGAACTCTCTCCAGTGGCACGACACCGTCCTCGGCTGGCTCGCGGAGTGGCTGAAGAAGTGAGCGCCCGGCCCGCGGGGCGATCCCACGGGCCGTATCTCCCCGCGTGACCCGCGGCGCCCGGCGAGAGCCGGGCGCTCCCGTTCGAGGGGAGCACCCGGCGCAGGTGCCCCGCCTCGGTGCGATACTCGCGGCGGACCCTCGACATGACGCAGCGGCACCCGGGAATCCTTCTCGGCGTCTGGCTCGGTATGGCTCCGATCGCGTTCCCGGTGTCCGCCGGGGAGGTTCCCGTCGTCCGGTTCGTCGAGGTCGGGGACTCGGGAGTCGTCTTCACGGGAGAGGCGCTCTACGCCGGCGTGGAGCTGACGACCTCCGCCCCGTTCCGCGGGACGCTCGTGACGACCTACCGCTGGTCGAGAGACCCCGCATGGATCGAGGGCGTCTCGTGGGGAGACCGGGTCCTCCGACCGCTGGAGCTGGCCGCGGGGCGCACGGTCGTCGAGATCGAGCTGCCGTGCCCGATCCGCGCTTCGAGCTCACCGGGACCGGAGCTCCCCTTCGAGGTGGTCTGGACTCTCGAGGACTCGGACGGAACGAGCCTCACCCATGGAACCCAGCCCGCCCGGCTCGCGCCCGGGCCGGAACTCCGCGTCCTTCATCTCACCCGCGCGCCGGGGGACGGCCACCGCCGGCCGCCTGCCCTCGCGTGGTCGAAGGCGGCACGCTACGCGCCGTACGCATTCGTCCTCGTCTCCCGCGACGACCTCCGCGCGCTCGACGCCGGCCAGCGAAGCGCCCTGTTCGACGCGGTCGCACTCGGCCTGACGCTCGTCGTGACGCCGTCGGCCGGCAACGCCGAACCGTTCGGGCCGCTCGGCCTCCCCTTCGACGACGTCCTGCGGCACGAGCGCGTCACCTTCACGGCAGATGCCGGCGGCGAGATCCGCGAAAGCCCCCTCCTCTGGGGCCGCATCCGCCGGACGACGCTCGTCCCGGTCGCGCCACGGGACATCGACGACCCCGCGCTCGTCCCCTGGATGCTCCTCACGGCCCCTCCCGCCCGGCCGGACGTGCTCCGGACCTTCAGGCCGGGAGAGGGACGATGGGATTCGAAGCCCCTCGAGAGGGCCCGAGGCGCACGGGTCGGCGCCCTGTCGTCCTTCGTTCCCGCCGCCGTCGTCCTCGCCCTCTTCCTCGTGGCCTCTCGAAAGCGAGACCGCCCGCCGCGATGGCCGGTCGCGGCCTCCGTCGCCGCGTGCCTCGTCTCTCCGCTCCTGCTCTACGCCGTGCTCTCCGGCGCGCGCGCCGCCAACTCGGACTGGCGATTCCGGGTGGCCGTGAACGACGGCCTCAGCCGCGTCGCCTGCGTCGGCACCTACGAGTCGAAGGGCGGCGGCGGCGGGAGCGGCGCCGTCGTGCTCGACCTGGGATCGACCGACCGGGCGGCCTGCGTCACGGGCTCGCTGGACCGGCTGACGTTGTCCCCGCTCGGCCCTCGAGGCCATCGCGTGACGACCTCCAGGAACGTCGTCACGCCCCATTCGCTCACGCTCGCCTTCACGCGCACGATCGGCCCCCCCGACCCGCTTTGGGAAGCCGACCTCCGCCTGGAGGGGGGGCGCCCCACGGGCACGCTTCGGGCGCGGCGTCCCGTGAAGGACTCATGGGTCCTCGGCCTCCGGGACTTCGACGGGGCGCACGTCGGTCCGGTGCCGGCCGGCGGCACGGTCGACGTCTCCACTCTCCCGGTCGTCCGGGACCGCAACGGGCTGTACGGCCCGCTGGAAGGTCTCAGCCGGGCGTGGATGGGGCGCACCGGGGCGTGGCTCCTCCCGGTATCGTGGACGTACTGGGCAGAGCCGGGCTTCTCGGCGACGTTCGTCGTCAGCGAGGAGCCACCGGGCGAGGACGGGAGCGCGCGCTACGACTACCAGGGCCTCCGGCCCGCAGGCGCCCCTCTCGAGGCGCTCCTGGAGCTGCCCGCGCTGCTGCGAGGGAACGAGGTCCACGTGTTCGTCCCCCTTCGCCACCGCCTGCCGGACGACGCGCCGTTCCTCCTCGCGGCCTACCCCTCGTGGGACTCGAGCCCGGCACGCGCCGAGCGCTTCGAGAAGGCGTCGGACGGGGTCCGGCTTGCAGTCCTCGACCGGAAAGGCCGGTCGCTCGAGGTCTGGTGGCGTCAGCTCCGTCCGGACCTTCCGAAGGCGGCGGGGTTCGTCGCGGTGCGGTGGAAGGAGGGGAGCTGAACATGGTCGAGCCCGGATCGTCCACGACGACGCGCCTCAGGGAGTCGTCCGCCATCCACCTGCGCGACGTCGAGATGCGCTTCGGGGCGACGCGGGCGCTCCGCGACGTCAGCTTCGCGGTCCCTGCCGGCAGCCTCTGCGGCCTCGTCGGCCCGAACGGAGCCGGGAAGACGACGACGATGCGGATCGTCGTCACCGACCTCGCGCCGACGGAGGGCGAGGTGACCGTCCTCCGGCGGGAGCTCCCGCGGGAGGCCGAGGCCATCCGGCCCCGGATCGGCTACATGCCCGACAGCGCAGGGCTCTACGAGGAGCTCTCGCTTCGCGAATACCTGGACTTCTTCGCCTCGTTCTACGGCCTCGGGAAGGCCGCCCGCCCCGCCGCCGTCGCCGCGGCGATGGAGCTCGCCGGCGTCACGAGATTCGCCGACCGGAGGCTCACGGGGCTCTCGAAGGGCGAGCGGCAGCGGGTCGCGCTCTCGCGCACCCTGATCAACGACCCCGAGCTGATGGTCCTCGACGAGCCAGCCGACGGCCTTGACCCGCGGGGCCGGGTCGAGCTCCGCGAGATGCTGAAGCTCCTCAACGAGCGCGGGAAGACGATCCTCGTCTCGTCGCACATCCTCGCGGACCTCGAGGAGATCTGCACGGACCTCGTCTTCATCGACCGCGGGAAGGTCCTCTACCAGGGGAGCCGCGCGCGGCTCCTCGAAGGGGGTCTCCAGGCCGCCCGAGTGAGCATCGAGACGATGGACGGGTCGGAGCGGCTCGGGGCGGTCCTCACCGGCTTCCCGGAGGCCCGCGTGGATGAGGAGCTCGAGCGCGGGCTCGTCGTCTCCCTCCCGGCCGACCCCGCCGTCGCGTGCCGCCTGCTGCGGGAGCTCGTGGAGGCGGGCGTCCCCGTGACCTCCTTCGCCCGGTCGACCGAGTCGCTCGAGGACGTCTACATGCGCCTGACGGACGAGGACCGGCCGTCGTGATCGCCTACGTGCGGATGCAGCTCCTCCGCTGGCTCCGCCGGACGCTCGGCATCGGCCTCCTCGTCGCGGCCGTGTTCCTGCCGACGTTCATGGTCGCCCTCTGGCTCGTCGTGGAGGGGACGCCTCAGATCGCGCGGAACGCGTCGGCCTTCGTGTCGATCGTCGCGAACATCGTCATCATCGGAAGCAGCGTCTCCCTCGTGAACCAGCTCTCGGCGGTCGTCGAGGAGGAGGCCCGCCTGAACCGCTCGACGCTCCTCCGGGTCGGGGACCTCGACGGCTTTCGGGCCGTCGGCGCCTACTCGCTCCTCGGCCTCGTCCTCGCGTTCCTGCACGGGACGCTGGGGTTCGTCGGCCCCGCCCTCCTCGGCCTCATGGCCGGGGTCCCCGTCCCGACCTGGCTCGCCCCATCGGCGACGACGACGCTCCTCCTCTCGGCGTACGCTCCCCCGGCCACGCTCGGTGCGTTCCTCCTCCCGAGGGTTCTCGGCCTCGTTCTTCTGAACGGCGGCGCCTTCGTCGCAAGCGTCCTCCTCGCCTCGGGGCCGCACCTCTCCTCGGGTCGACTCTCCGCGGGACTCGTCGGCGGCGTCCTCCTCGTTCACGCTGCCGTCCTCGTCGGGGGCGGGCTTCTGTGGCGCGCGAAGAGCGCGTCGCTCTGGTGACCCGTGCACTCCGTGACGCGACGGCTCGCCGAGATGGAGGTCCTCCGGCACTTCCGCCGCCGGGAGACCTTCTGGGCGCTCCTCGGCCTCACGTCGCTGCTCGCCCTCGGCCACGCGGCGCTCCTCCTCAGCTGGGGACGCGAGACGTCGGACCTGCCGGGCATCGCGGGCATGGCCGACGTCGTCCGCGGCGTTCTCGTCCTCCTCGAGGCCGCGTGCCTGTGCACACTCGCCTTCCAGGGGGGCGCGCGCGCCGTCCGCCAGGAGCTCGAGTCCGGATCCTGGATCCTGCTCGCGCAGACCCCGAATCCGACGCGTAGGATCTGGGCGGGCAAGCTCGTCGGAGTCGTCGTCTCCCTCCTCGCGGTCCACGGCCTCCTCTCGCTGCCGATCCTGGCCTTCACGCCGATCGTCCGGAGGACCCACGTCGAGGTTGCGGTCGCATTCTTCGGCATCTTCCTCTACGCGGCGGCCCTCGTTCCCGAAGGGATGGTCTACGGCCTGGTCGAGAGACGGTCGCCGCGCCTCGTCTACCTGCTTCGCTTCCTCTCCGCGCTCCGCTTCGTGATGCCGATCCCGTTCCTCGTCGCGGCGATCCGACCGGACGCTCTCGGTGTACGGCCCGGACCGGGGGCCCTCGGCCCGGCGCTGACGCCCGTGCCGAACCTCGAGGCTCCCGGACCGGAGCTGTTCACCCACCAGTGGATTCCCGTCGCGATCCTCCTCTCCGTGCAGCTCCTCGCGGCCGTCCCCTGGTGGGTCGCGCTCGTCCGCAGCCGGCGGTAACCTCCCTGCAATGCCTTTTTGCGAATCGTGCGGTGCGTCCCGGCGGCCCGAGGCTCGCTTCTGCGGATCGTGCGGTGCGGCGGTCTCCGGTCCGACGTCGCCCTACGAGTCGGAGCCGACGGCCGCCCTCCCCGCCGGCAACGACGTGCCCGATCCCCTCACCCGCGCGCTGTCGGGCTCGTACGAGGTGCAACGGCTCCTCGGGAAGGGCGGCATGGGCGCCGTCTACCTCGCGAGGGAGCTCACCCTCGACCGGCTCGTCGCGGTCAAGGTCATCCTCGACGAGCGAAACGACCCGTCCGGCCTCGAGAGGTTCCTCGCGGAGGCGCGCCTTGCCGCGCGGCTCCGGCACCCGAACATCGTAGCGATCCACGCCGTCGGGCACCAGGGCGGCGTCCACTACTTCACGATGGACTACGTCGACGGCGAGACGCTCGAGGCGTACGTGGTGCGCGCCGGCGCCGGCCGGGGGCTCGCGCCTGACGAGGCCTGCCGAGTCGTGTCCAACGTCTGCCGCGCCGTCGGGCACGCGCACCGCTCGGGCGTCGTCCACCGCGACCTGAAGCCCGGGAACGTCATGGTGGACCGCGGCGGCCACGTCGTCGTCATGGACTTCGGCCTCGCCAAGGCGCTCGACGCCGCGGCCGTCACCGCCTCGGGCGTCGTCGTCGGGACGCCGTCGTACGTCAGCCCCGAGCAGCTGCAGGGACAGCCGGCCTCCGCCGCCTCGGACATCTACGCCGTCGGTCTCCTCTTCTACTTCGTCCTCACCGGGACGCGCCTCGTCCAGGGCGACAGCATGTCCGCCGTCGTGGCCCAGCACGTCTCGGGCGCTCCGGCGTCGCGCCTCCGCACCGATGCCGGCGTTCCGGCGACGCTCCGGCCGCTCCTTCTCTCGATGGTGCAGAAGGACCCTGCGCGCCGGATGCGCTCGCTCGACGAGGCCCTCGTCGCGCTCGAAGGCACGCCGGCCCCTGCGGCTCAGACCCCGCCCGCGACTCCGGCTCCCGCTTCGAAGGAGTCTTCTCCGTCGTCTCCGGAGCGGAGGACCCCGTCGAGCGACTCATGGAAGCGCCAGACGCGCGAGCGCCTGGCCGGTCTCCTCGACAAGCTCGGGAAGCGCGACGAGTCCTGAGCTTCGCCCGGCGGCAGCGGGGCGCGTCGTTTCGACCCACGCGGCGTGCCCGAGCCGAGTCGAGCCGCGACCTTCCCTGCCGAATTCCCGCGTTGGAGGACGATTTCGCCTGGCATCGATCTTGTATCCGGCCGTCCCGGGTCCGGATTCCGTCCGGCTCCCGACCCCACTTCGAGACCAGGAGAGAACCCCGATGAGCCGACCCGGAGAGAGGGCCGTCCAGGCCGCCACCGCGCTCGCGATCCTCGCGCTCGCCATCGCCGCCGTCGTCGCGTTCCCGGCGAGCGCGTACCCGGGCGGCTACACCGGCCGCACCGCGACGAACAGTGGCGGGTGCGGGAGCTGCCACTCGACGCTCTCCGGGACAACGACCGTCGTCCTCTCCGGCCCCCTCGCCCTCGCGCCGGGCGCGACCGGGAGCTTCACGTGCGTCGTGACTCACGACCCGGCCTTCTCCGGGACGAATCACGCGGGGATCGACATCGCGGTGAAGACCGCGCCGAACGGCGCGACCGACGCGGGGACGCTCGCCGCATCGGGCAGCGATCTCAAGAAGTCGGGCAGCGAGCTGACGCACCCCTCCGCGAAGACGATGAGCGGCAGCCCGTCGACGACCTCGTACTCCTTCACGTGGACGGCGCCGCCGGCCGCCGGGACGTACGCGATGCAGGCGATCGCGATCGTCACGAACGGGGGCAAGCCGGGGACCTGGGGCTGGGCGACGCCGCTCTCCGTCGTCGTCGCGGCGACCGAGCCGGCGCCCGTCGCCGGCTTCTCCTTCGCACCCGCCTCGCCCATCGCGGGCGCGACGGTCTCCTTCACCGACGCCTCGACCGGGAGCCCGACCTCGTGGGCGTGGAGCTTCGGCGACGGCGGGACCTCCACCGCGCGGAACCCGACGCACGCCTGGGCGGCGGCCGGTACCTACACGGTCACGCTGACGGCAGGGAACGCCGGGGGGACGAGCTCGACGTCGCGGACGGTCACGGTGATGGCCCCGACGCCGACGTGGACTGCGACCTGGCTTCTCCCGTCGTCGGCGCGCGCCAGCGGCGCCGGCGGCGCCTTCTGGACGACGGACCTCGTCCTGACGAACGCCGGGACGGAGACCGCGACGCTCTCGCTGAAGTTCCTCGGGCACGAAGGCGCCGGGGCGAGCGGGCCCGAGGCGATGTACGTCCTCCCCCCACGCGCGACCCGGATCTTCGCCGACGTCCTGTCGAGCGTCTTCGCCCGCGAGGCCGACTGGGGCCCGATCCTCGTCCGCTCCACGACCGCGGCGCTCGCCGTCCAGGGGACGACGTGGACCGCCTCGCCCGGCGGCGGCACCTACGGGCAGAGCGTTCCGGCCCTGGCCGAGGCGGAGATGGTCGGGACGACGCCGAAGGCGATCGCGGGCGTCCGCCAGGACTCCGCCTTCCGGACGAACCTCGTCCTCGCGAACCCGCTGGAGACGGCCGCCACCGTAGAGGTCACGCTCCTCCTCGCCGACGGGACGACGGCAGTGACCCGCAGCGTCGACCTCGGCCCCTGGGACGTCTCCCAGCTCAACGTCGCGGCCGACCTCGGCGTGACGGGGCTGACCGGAGGGAGCTTCCTCCTGACCGGAAAAACGCCAGGGGGAGCCGTCGCCGCGTACGCCTCCGTCATCGACTCCACGACGGCCGACCCGAGGTCCGTCCTGGCCCGCTGAGAGGCCCTTCCGCGGTCCGCCGCGCCCGACCTTTCCCGGCGCGGCGGACTCTAGGATGGTGGAGGTGCAGGTATGTCGAGCACCCTGGCATCCGCCGTCCCCGACACGTTCCGCCAGGCGGCCCGCGGGGCCCAGTCCCTCATCCGCGACGTCAAGGACGACCTCGAGGACTCCCTCGAGAAGGGGCGGCACCTGGCCCGAGCGGGCCGGAGGGCGATCTCGCGCGCCGCGACGAACGTCGAGCGGTACGCCGACGACAACACGGCGCTCGTGACCGTGGGCGCCCTCCTCGCGGGCGTCCTCGTCGGCGTCCTCGTCCGCCGCCGGCGCTGAGGGGCCGGCGGAGTCCCCGCCGCGGCGCTACGGCCCGATCCGCGACAGCCGCAGGATCGGGCCGTCGGGCGCGGTCTCGTCCCTGAGGTCGATCTCCGCGAAGACCGCCCACGCGTTGTCGCCCTCGGGGTCGAGGAGCGTCTGCGTGACGCTCCAGCGGCGCGGCCCGGCAGCCTTGAGGCTCGTCCACTGGTGGAGGCGCGACTCGGGACCGGCGAGGAGCTCGGCGTGCTCGTCGAAGAACGACGCGAGCGCCGCCTCGAAGCGCTCGGGTGTCCACGCGTCTTCGGCACCTTCTGCCGGCTGCCAGACCCGCTCTGCAGCGTCCTCGAAGTCGCGGCGCGACAGCGCCCGGACGAGGAGGTGCATCTCGGACCTCACGCGCGCCGCGAAGACGCGCGGGTCCGAGAGGAGCTCCCGGAGCCACGCGGCCTCCCTCGGCTTCTCCGGCTCGGCCTTCGCCTCGAGGAGCTCCTCCGGGTGGCGGAGGCTCTCCCACTCCTCGAGGAGGCTCGCGTCCGTCTCGCCGACGAGGGCGCGGAAGAAGCCGAGGACGTCCCAGAGCTCGTCGGTCTTGGCCGGCTCCGGGACGGTCTGGTCGAGCGTCCGGTAGAGCTGCGAGAGGTAGCGGAGGAGGACCCCCTCGCTCCGCTCGAGGCCGTAGCTCTTCACGTAGTCGGTGAAGCTCGCGAAGGTCTCGAACATCTCGCGGCCGATCGACTTCGGCTTCGGCTCCGTCCCGCCGGCCCAGGGGTGCGCCTCGCGGAAGGCCTCGAAGGCGCCGAAGAGGAAGTCGGCGAGGGGCTTCGGGTGCGTGACCTCCTCAAGCTTCGCCATCCGCTCCTCGTACGGCACGCCTTCGGCCTTCAGCTCCTCGACGAGCTTCCCCTTCGCCCGGTCGGTCTGTTTCCGGAGGACGATGTCCGGGTCCTCGAGGACCGACTCGACGACCGAGACGACGTCGACCGCGTACGTCGGCGAGGCGGGGTCGAGCCGCTCGAGCGCCGTCAGGGCGAAGAGCGAGAGCGCCTGGTGGAGGGAGAAGTCCCACTGGAGGTCGCCGGCGACGACGACGCGGCGGAAGCCGGTCTCCTCGACGGCCATCCCGACGATCCCGGCGCGGTGGAGCGAGCGGACGAGGAGCGCCGCGTGCTTCAGGAGGCGGGCCTTCGTCCCGTCGTCCTCGTGGCAGCGGGCGACGAGGTCGCGGAGCGCCGAGAAGTTCCGCTCCGGCGGCGGGGCGTCGCGCGTCGTGTCGGCGTCGCGCTGGATCAGGTCGAGGACCATTCCGTGCGAGAGGTGGAAGCGCGACTTCAGCGTCTCGGGCGGGCGGGTGATGAGCCGCTGGAAGGTCTCCTCGGTCCAGGAGATCTCCCCCTTCGCCGGCCCGCGGAACGTCCGGTTGACCTTCTTGCCCGAGCTCTCCGACTTCCGCTCCGCCTGCTTCTTCTCGACGATGTGCTCCGGCGCCTGCGCGACGACGCTCCCCTTCGTGTCGAAGCCGCGCCGGCCGGCGCGCCCGGCGATCTGCTTGAACTCGCGGACGGAGAGGAGGCCGACCTTCGTCCCGTCGAACTTCGCGAGCTTCGTGAAGAGGACGGTCCGGATCGGGATGTTCACGCCGACGCCGAGGGTGTCCGTCCCGCAGATGACGTGGAGGAGCCCCTTCTGCGCGAGCTGCTCGACGAGGAGCCGGTAGCGCGGGAGGAGGCCCGCGTGGTGGACGCCGACGCCGAACGAGAGGAAGCGCCGGAACTCCTTGCCGTAGGGGGTGACGAGGCGGCGGCCGGCGACGACCTCGCGGATCGCCTCGCGCTCCTCCTTCGTCCCGACCTTCACGCTCGTGAGCGACTGCGCGAGCTCCGCGCACTCGCGCTGGGTGAAGTTGACGACGTAGACCGGGCTCTTCCCCTGCGCGAGGAGGTCCTCGATCGTCTCGTGGAGGGGCGTCTCCCGGTACTCGAAGTCGAGCGGGACGGGGCGCTCGTCGGACGTCACGAACGCGACCTCGCGCCCCGTGTCGTGCTGCAGGCGCTCGGCGATGGCGGAGGTGTCGCCGAGCGTCGCCGACATGAGGAGGAACTGCGTCCCCGGGAGGACGAGGAGCGGCACCTGCCACGCGACGCCCCGCTCGCGGTCGGCGTAGTAGTGGAACTCGTCCATGACGACGTAGGGCGCGTCGAGCTCCTCGCCCATGCGGAGCGCCATGTTCGAGAGGACCTCGGCCGTGCAGCAGACGACGAGGCCGTCGGCGTTGATGCTCGCGTCGCCCGTCCGCATCCCGACGTTCTCGGGCCCCAGCTCGTTGCAGAGGGCGAAGAACTTCTCGCTCGCGAGCGCCTTGATCGGGCTCGTGTAGAACGACACCCGCCCCTCGCAGAGCGCCTTGAAGTGGAGTCCCAGCGCGACGAGCGACTTCCCCGACCCGGTCGGCGTCCCGAGGATGACGTGCCTGCCCGCCATGATCTCGAGGAGCGCCTCCTCCTGGGCCGGGTAGAGCGTCAGCCCCGTGTCGGCGACCCAGTCGAGGAAGAGGCCGAGGATCTCGTCGCCGTCCGTCGTCCCGCGGGGCGGGACCCGGTCCGCGAGGGGGGTGACGGGGACTCTCTCCTTCGGGGTCTCAGGCGGGCTCGTCATCGGGCGTCGCGGAGTTTCCCACTTCCGCGGCGCCGGCGATCAGCAGGCTCGCGCCACGATCACCGGTCCCTGGGGGGCCCCCGTCGCGGAGAGGCAGAGCCCGACGCTCGCCACGGTCAGCGTCGGAACGCCGTTGATCAGCGGGTCGTAATTGCCGGAGACCCACTGGACCCTCGTGCAGGGCGACGGCGTCGCGCCGAGCATGCAGGGGCAACCGGCGACGACGAACACGTCGGTCATGACCACCGGGATCCCGCCTCCGGGCTGAACCGGGCGGCCGGCGCCCATGGGAGTGAAGCTGACGACGCCTCCGTGGGGGCAGAGGAGGGTCGAACGGTTCGTCACGAGAGGGGAAGCGGCCATTGCAAACCTCCTTCAGGGCCTCGCGGGGGCCCGCAGCGAAACAGGTCGAATCTGCCCGGTCAACTTACCACCGCCCGGATTTCGCGTCGCGCCCCGGCCGTTCCGCTCCCCTATACTCTCCCGACGTGATCCGGAAGCGAGAGCAGGCCGCGGGCTCCGGGCGAGGCGCGCCATGAAGGCGGGGACCCTTCTCGTCACCGGCTCGTCCGGGCTCATCGGCTCGGAGGTCGTCCGGCACTTCCACGACCTCGGCTGGCGGATCGAGGGGGTCGACAACAACCAGCGGGCGACCTTCTTCGGCCCGCAGGGCGACACGCGCTGGATGCAGGAACGGCTCGTCGCCGAGCTTCCCCGCTTCAAGCACAACGAGCTCGACGTCCGCGACCGCCGCGGCGTGGCCGGGCTCGTCCGCGCGCTCCGGCCCGACGCGATCGTCCACACCGCCGCGCAGCCCTCGCACGACCTCGCCGCGACGATCCCGTTCGACGACTTCGAGACGAACGCGCTCGGGACGCTGAACCTCCTCGAGGCCGTTCGGAACGCCTGCCCCGAGTCGCCGTTCGTCCACTTCTCGACGAACAAGGTCTACGGCGACCGCCCGAACACGATCGCCCTCGTCGAGGAGGAGACGCGCTGGGAGTACGCCGACCCCGCGTTCGCGGACGGGATCCCGGAGACGCTCTCGATCGACCAGTCCAAGCACTCCCTCTTCGGGGCCTCGAAAGTCGCCGCCGACGTCGCGGTGCAGGAGTACGGGCGCTACTTCGGGATGCCGACCTGCTGCCTGCGCGGCGGGTGCCTGACCGGCCCGTCCCACGCGGGCGTCGAGCTCCACGGCTTCCTCTCCTACCTCGTCCGCTGCAACCTCGAGGGGCGCCACTACAAGGTCTTCGGCTACAAGGGGAAGCAGGTCCGCGACAACATCCACTCCGAGGACGTCGCCCTCTTCGTCGAGGCGTTCCTCGCGGCCCCGCGCGTCGCGGAGGTCTACAACCTCGGCGGGGGCAAGGGGAACTCCTGCTCGATCCTCGAGGCGTTCGCGATGGTCGAGGGTCTGACCGGCCGGAAGCAGGAGTGGAGCTACGTCGAGGAGAACCGGGCCGGCGACCACATCTGCTACTACAGCGACCTCGGCAAGCTCCGCTCGCACTACCCCGGCTGGGACGTCACGAGACCGCTCGCGAAGATCCTCTCCGACCTCGTGGCCGGGTGGAGGACGCGGGGCGTGGCGTGAACCGCCGTCGCGCCGCCGCGTCGTGAAGGTCCTCGTCACCGGCTGCTGCGGCTTCGTCGGCTCGACGATCGCCGAGGGGCTCGCCGCGCGCGGGGCGAAGGTCTCCGGCATCGACAACCTCTCCCGGCCGGGAAGCGAGCGGAACCGCGCCTCCCTCCCGCGCGCCGGCGTCCGCGTCTTCCACGGCGACCTCCGCTGCGCCTCCGACGTCGACGACCTCCCCGCGGCCGACGCCGTCGTCGACGCGGCGGCGGTGGCGACGGTCCTCGCCGGGACCGCCGGGTACGGCTCGCCCCGCCAGCTCTTCGAGCACAACCTCCTCGGCACGCTGAACGTCCTCGAGTACTGCCGGCGCCACCGCGCGGCGCTCGTCCTCCTCAGCTCGAGCCGCGTCTACGCGATTGAGGCGCTCGCCGCTCTCCCCGTCGAGCCGTCCGGCTCGCGCTTCCGCCCGCGCGAGGGGGCCGCGCTCCCGCCGGGCACGACGGCGCGGGGCCTCGCGGAAGACTTCCCCACGCGCCCGCCGCTCTCCCCCTACGGCACCTCGAAGCTCGCCTCCGAGCTCCTCGCGCTCGAGTACGGGGAGACGTTCGGCTTCCCCGTCCGCATCAACCGCTGCGGCCTCCTCGCCGGGGCGGGGCAGTTCGGCAGGCCCGACCAGGGGATCGTCTCGTACTGGATCCACTCCTGGGCCCGGCGCCGGCCGCTCCGCTACACCGGCCTCGGTGGCCTCGGCCTGCAGGTGCGCGACGTCCTCCACCCGCGCGACCTCGTCCCGCTCGTCGAGCGGCAGGCGACCGACGCCTCGCCCTCGCTCCCCCGCGTCGCGAACGTGAGCGGGGGCCTCGACGCGTCGATCTCGCTCCGCGAGCTCTCGGAGTGGTGCGCGGCGCGGTTCGGGCCTCACGAGGTGGCGGCGGACCCGGCGGAGCGGCGCTTCGACGTGCCCTGGCTCGTCCTCGACGCCTCCCTTTCGCGGGACGCCTGGGGGTTCGCCCCGGCGACCCCGCTCGCCGAGATCCTCGAGGGGATCGCGCGGCACGCCGAGGCCGACCCGACCTGGCTCGACGTCTCGGGAGGATCGTGAAGTCCCCGCCGCCGGCGGGACCTCCGCTCGGGAAGCTCAGCGTCGTCATCCCGGCGCGCGACGAGGCGGGCTGCATCGCCTCGACGGTCGAGCACCTCGGGCTGGAGCTCCGCCTCCGCGGGATCCCGCACGAGATCGTCGTCGTGGACGACGGGAGCACGGACGGGACGTGGGAGCTGCTCGGGAAGATCAACGAGCGCGTCCCCGAGCTCGTGCCCGTGAAGAACGACGGCCTGCACGGCTACGGCCGCGCCGTGGCGCGCGGGCTCGACGCGATGACGGGCGACGCCGTCGTCGTGATGATGGCCGACGAGTCCGACGACTGCCGGGACGTCGTCCGCTACTGGGAGAAGCTCCAGGAGGGGTGGGACTGCGTCTTCGGCAGCCGCTTCGCCCGCGGCGGCGCGGTCGTCGACTACCCGTTCCCGAAGCTCTTCCTCAACCGCCTGGCGAACCGGTTTCTCCGCGTCATCTTCCGGATCTCGCTCGACGACACGACGAATGCCTTCAAGGCCTACCGGAAGACGGTCGTCGACGGCTGCCGCCCCTTCCTCGCGCCCCACTTCAACTTCACCGTCGAGCTCCCGCTCAAGGCGATCGTCCGGGGCTTCAGCTGGACCGTCGTGCCGATCACCTGGCGGAACCGCCGCGCCGGCGAGAGCAAGCTGAAGATCAAGGAGATGGGGAGCCGCTACCTCTTCATCTGCCTCTACGTCTGGCTCGAGAAGCACCTCAGCCGGGGCGACTACCTGAAGCCTCCGCCCGGGAAGGGCTGACGAGGCGCTACCGCGCCCGTTCGTAGATCCGTACGAAGAACCCGGGCGAGCCGACCGGCGCTCCAGGGGGGGCGTCGCCCACCTGCCCGCGCAGCCGGTAGTCGCTCGCGACGACGGCCCAGATGCCCTGCCCCCAGTCGCGGCCGAACGCGACCGGGCCCAGGAGCGTCGTCGGCTGGTTCGGGATCAGGAGGAAGCGGGGCCCCGCCTCGTGGAGCCTCCGGGCGTACCGCGCCTCGCCCGCCGCGTCGAGGCTCCCCGGGAGGACCTGCTCGAGCCGCATCGGGTTTCCCAGCCCGAGGGCGAAGTTGAAGAGCCCCGCCTCCGGCAGGCCGACGACGGTGTCTCCGGGCCGGGCCTCGCGGCCGAGGAAGTCGAGCGCCTCGCGAGTCGCCCCCGCGTGGCTCCACGGGAGCCGGAGAGAGCCTGCCGCCGTCTCGACCGACGCGTAGCGCCCCGGGTCCGACTGGATCCAGGTGCGTCCCGCCTGCAGCGCCGCGAGCGCGCCGAAGCCGAGGGCGACGTAGGCGCGGCGCCGGCCGAGCGAACGGAAGCAGGTCACCGCCGCGGCCGCCGCGAGCGCGGGCGCGGCAAAGGCGGTGAAGGGCGTCGACACCCAGCCGTAGGTCACCCTCAGGAAGACGCGGGCGGACGCGAGGCCCGCGAAGGCCAGGAGCGCGATCCGGGCCCTCGTCGACGAATCGACGTCGCCCGGCCGAAGGAGGGCGTGGGCGGCCGCGAGGAGGGCCCCGAGCGGCACGACGGCGAGGAGCGTGGGGAACGCCTTGTCGAGGTCCCTCCCGAGCGGAGAGACGAGGAGGAAGGCGACGCCCGCCAGGAGCGCCGCCGCCACCGCTCCCCTGAGGAGCGCGACCCTGCGCGAGGCGGCACCGCCGGCGGCGACGAACCGCTCCTCCAGGCGGCCCGCGACCTCCACGAGCGCGAGGACGAAGAGGACGAGGAACGCGGTGCTCGCGAGCTGGCGGAGCGATTCCGCCGGCCTGTCGGCCCCGGCGGCGAACCGGAAGAGCGCCTGCCACTCCGCCGGCACGTGGAAGAGGACCATCGGCCCCTCCGGGGCGAGGGACGCGAGGGGCAGCCCGCGGAGCGCCCAGCCGAAGAGCCCGACGCCGCCCAGGACGCCGCCGCCGACGGCCAGGGCGACGCGGCCCGGGACGAGCCTGGGGAACGCCCTTCCCGCCGCGAGGGCGACGAGGCTCGCGCCCATCGAGGCGATCGCGTACTCCTGCTTCGAGGCGAGGGCGAGCGCCCAGCACGCGGCAGCCCCGGCGAGCGCCGCCCTCCGTTCCGAGAGCGAGAGGAGGAGGCCGAGCGACGCGAGAGCGAGGGAGTGCGTCCCGGCGTAGCTGTACGGGAGGACGAGGGCGCCGCCGTTCGGAGCGACGAGGGCGAGGGTGATCCCCCAGGCCGTGCCCCAGGCAGCCGCCTCGAGCCCGGCGGCACGCCGGGCGAGAACGAAGAGGGAGCCGAAGACGAGCGCCGAGAGCGGGAGGAGGAGGGCGAGCGGCGTCGTGAGGCGGTAGCCGAGGAGGCGATACGCCCCCGCGTGGAGCCAGTTCGGGACGGGACCGTAGTGGCAGACGACGTCGGCGTAGAGCCGCTCGCCGCGCGCGACGCGCTCGGGGATCCGGAGCTCCTTGCTGCCGTCGACGTAGGGGTTCGCCCACGTCATCCAGGTCCGTGCGAGGAGCGCCCCGGCGAGGGCGAGGAGGAGGAGGGCGGCGACCCCCGCCCGTCGGGACCGCTCTCCGGGCAGTGGGCTTCGAGCGAGCGCGTCCGCGGCCACGGCGGGATCTTGACACGGCGCGTCCGCGCGCCCCGGACCCCTCCGTGGAACAATCGCGCCGATGCGCGATCTGGAACCCCTCTTCCTCGGCCGCACCTTCGACGACTTCCTCTTCCGGCCCCAGCGGAGCCCCGTCTCCACCCGGCGCGCCGTCGACCTCTCGATGCCGCTCGTCGCCGGGCTCGACCTCGGCCTCCCGATCGTCGGCGCGAACATGGACACGGTCGTCGGCGAGGAGATGGCGAGGGCGCTCGCGCTCGAGGGGGCCTTCGGCTTCCTCCACCGCAGCTCCGCGATCGACGTCCAGGCGTCGCGCGTGAAGTACGTCAAGACGCGCCACTCGTACGTCATCGAGAAGCCGCTCGTCCTCCCCCGCAGCGCCTCGATCGCCGAGGTGCGGCGCCTCATCGAGCGCCACCGGTCGAGCGGCATCCTCATCGAGGAGACGAAGGGGTCTGGGCGCCTCGCGGGCCTCCTCTCCCAGCGCGACCTCCCGCTCGAGCAGGGGAGCGGCGAGCGGCTCGTCGAGGAGCTGATGACCCCGCTCGCGCGCCTCGTCACGCGGCCGCCGACCGTCAGCATGGAGGAGGCGGAGCGGACGATGTGGGAGCGGCGCGTGGAGAAGCTCCCGCTCGTCGACGACGAGGGGCGGATCCGCGGCCTCGTCACGATGCGCGACCTCCACCTCTTCAAGCGGAAGCCCTACTCCGTCAAGGACGGGCGCGGCCGCCTCCGCGTCGGCGCGGCCATCGGCGCCGCGGGCGACTACCTCGAGCGGGCCGCCGCGCTCGCCGAGGCCGAGGTCGACGTCATCCTGATGGACGTCGCCCACGCCCACTCCGAGATCCTCGCGAAGGCCGTGCCGGCGTTCCGGAGCCGCTTCCCCCAGATCCCGCTCGTCGTCGGGAACGTCGCGACGGGCGAGGGGGCGCGCTTCCTCGCCGACCTCGGCGCGGCGGCGGTGAAGGTCGGGGTCGGGCCGGGGCGCGGCTGCCGGACCCGCCTCGAGACCGGGGCCGGCGTCCCGCAGCTCCAGGCGATCCGCGAGGCGTACCTCGCGACGGAGGGGAAGGTCCCGATCATCGCGGACGGCGGCATCCGGAACGACAAGGACGTCTTCCTCGCGCTCGCCTGCGGAGCCTCGACGGTCATGCTCGGCTCGCTCCTCTCCGGGACCGACGAGTCGCCCGGCATCGTCGTCGACGACCCGGCAACGAGGCAGAAGATGAAGCTCTACCGTGGCATGACCTCGCCCGAGGCCGTCGTGGACGGCACGAGCGACGCCGCCGTCGCGGACGCCCTCGCGACCCCGGCCGAGGGGCAGTCGATCCGCGTCCCCTACGTCGGGAGCGTCGTCGACGTCCTCTCGCGGATCGCCGGGCACCTCCGCTCGGCCGTCAGCTACGCAGGCGAGACGACGCTCGAGGCCGCGCACCGGAAGATCGCCGCCGAGCCGGGGCGCTACCTCGTCCCGCTCTCGGCGGCGGGGCGCGTGGAGTCGTTCGAGCGCTGAGGAGGACGCCATGCCGGTTCACGTCGTTCGGCTCGGGACCCCCCGGACGAAGGGAGAGGGGCTGCGGCTCGGCACGGTGCGGCGTCCGCCGCGCGGCGTGCCGAAGGCGGAGTTCGCCTCCCGCGACTTCTACGACGTCTGGCTTCCCGACCTCGCCCCGAGCGACGACCTCGTGAAGGCCGGGCAGGCGGCGGAGGACGAGAGAGCCTGGAAAGCGTTCGCGCGCCGCTACCGGTCGGAGATGGCCACCCCCGCCGCGGCCCGCCTCCTCGACCTCCTCGCGGCCCTCTCGCACCAGACGAGCTTCGCCGTCGGCTGCTACTGCGCCGACGAGGCGCGCTGCCACCGGTCGGTCCTCCGCGAGCTCCTCGCCGAGCGGGACGCCGACGTCGCCCCCTCCGCGGGCCGGGTCGAGGCGGGCCCGGACCCGACCCGCCGCCGGCGCGGACCCGAGGGGACGAGATAGGCTCGGCAGGCCGTGCGCCCCCTTCCGGCCGCGCTCCTCGCCCTGACGCTCGCCGCGCTCGCCGGTTGCGCCTCCGCGCCGCCCGCGCGGCCGCCCGTCCCGCCCGTTCCCGCCTCGTCGGGCGCCGCGGTCGTCCCCGACGACCCGGTCGAGGCGACCCGCTTCTACGAGCGGGCCTGCGCGAGGGGGGACGGCGAGGGGTGCTTCAACCTGGGACTGAACCGGGAGAAGGGGCGCGGCGTCGCGATCGACCTCGTGGGCGCGCGGAAGGCCTACGAAGAGGGCTGCGCCCGCGCCTTCGCCCTCGCCTGCACGAACCTCGGCTGGCTCCACGAGAACGGGCTCGGGACGCCGAAGGACGAGGCGGCGGCCGCCTCCTTCTACGCGCGCGGCTGCGGCGCGGCCTCGCCCGACCCGAAAGCCTGCGCGAACCTCGCCGTCTACCGGCGCCGCGGCCGCGGCGTGGCGCAGGACGCCGCGCAGGCGGTCGTCCTCTTCGAGAAGGCCTGCGACGGCGGCGAGGCCGGCGCCTGCACGAACGCCGGGACGATGTACGGCGCGGGCGAGGGCGTCCCCCGCGACGACGCGCGTGCCGCCGCGCTCTACGCGCGAGGGTGCGACGGGGACGACCTCCTCGGCTGCTACGACCTCGCCGTCGTGACCGCGAAGGGGACCGGCGTGCCGGCCGACCCCGGCCGCGCGGCGGCCCTCTTCGAGCGCGCCTGCGAGGGGGGCGACGCCCCCGCCTGCCACGAGCTCGCGATGGCGTTCCTGCGCGGCGAGGGCGTCGTCGAGGACCACGCGACCGCGGCCGCCTGGTTTCGCCGCGCGTGCGACGGCGGCGAGCTGAAGGGGTGCGTCAACCTCGCCGTCCACCTCGCGACGGGCGACGGCGTCCCGCGCGACGAGGACGCCGCCGTCGCGCTCTACGCCCGCGCCTGCGAGGGGGGCGTCGCGATCGGCTGCCACAACCTCGCGGCGCGCTACGCCGACGGGAGCGGCGTGCCGGTGAACGGCGACCTCGCGGCCTCGCTCTACGAGAAGGCGTGCGACGCCGGCGAGGCGCGCTCCTGCCTCGACCTCGGCCGGCTCTACGAGGCGGGCGCCGTCGTCGGGACGGACCATTCCCTCGCGCTCGCCTTCTTCAAGCGCGCCTGCGCCATGGGCAACGAGGAGGGATGCGCCGCCTCGGGCGAGGAGAGGACGACGTGGGACCCGCCCTCCCGCATGGGCCACATGGCCGAGACGTACCGGAAGGAGTGCGACGCGGGCGACGCGAACGCCTGCTCGAACCTTGGCGTCCTCTACTCCGAGGGCCAGGGCGTCCCCGAGGACGACGCCCTCGCCGCCCGCCTCTTCGAGAAGGCGTGCGACGCCGGCGAGCGGAACGGCTGCTTCAACCTCGCCCTGGCCTTCGTCGGCGGCGAGGGGGTCGAGAAGGACCTCGCGCGCGCAGCCGTTCTTTACGAGAAGGCGTGCGACCTGCGCGAGCAGAAGTCGTGCGCGAACCTCGGCGTCCTCTACGAGAACGGGGAGGGCGTGGAGAAGGACCTGGACCGGGCCCGCCTCCTCTACGACGTCGCGTGCGAGTGGGGGGACGCCGTCGGCTGCAACAACCTCGCCGACGTCTTCGAGCACGGCACGGGCGTCGACGCGGACCCGGCCTCGGCCGCCCGCTTCTACCGGAAGTCGTGCGCGCTCGGGTACGAGCCGGCCTGCGCCTCCGCGGAGAAGGTGGGCAGGAGCCCCTGAGCCCGCGGCGCCGGCTCCCGGCCGGCCGATCCCTCCGCGAGCCTCCTCCGGAACCTCACGTGCCGGCGCCGCGTCGCCTCGACGAGCGGACGCCAGGCGAGCGCCGTCAGGCGGTGCCGGATGAGGAGCCTCCAGAGCGGGTTCGCGCGCTTGTAGAGGACCGACATCGCGAGGTAGGGGCCGACCGCGGACGGGTCCTGAGGCCGGCGCTTCCAGATCGAGGCGGCCGAGAAGAGCCGCTCGTAGCACCACGCGTACCCCTCCGCGAGCTGCTCCGGGGTCATGCGGGCCGGGCGAAAGACGACGTGTCCCGTGTCGTACCTGGACCAGTCGCGGTGGAGGAGGCGACCCTCGTCGTCCATCCTCCGGAAGAGCGGCGTTCCCGGGTACGGCGTCAGGACGTGGAACGTCGCGCACTCGAGCCGGTTCGCCTCGATCCACGAGACGGTCCTCTCGAAGACGTCCGGGCCGTCGTGGTCGAAGCCGAGGACGAAGCTCCCGTTCACCTGGATCCCGTGGTCGTGGAGGATCCCGACGCGGCGGGCGTAGTCGGCGGACGGCGGGGTCCTCTTCCGTGCGTCGGCGAGGTTCGGGTCGTTCAGCGACTCGAGGCCGACGAAGACGCCCGTGCAGCCCGAGAGCGCCATCTCCTTCACGAGGAGCGGGTCGTCCGTCACGTCGATCGTGACGGCCGCGCTCCAGATCCGCTCGAGCGGCCGGATCGCCCGGCAGAGGCGGCGGAGGTGCGCGGGGTCGGAGCCGAGGTTGTTGTCGAGGAAGACGGCGTACGGCTCGCCCGTCGCGAGCCACTCGTCGACGACCTGCCCCGGCTCCCTCACGCTCCACGGCACCTTCACGCCGCGCGTCGAGAGGTAGCAGAAGTCGCAGCGGTTGTGGCAGCCGCGGGTCGCCATGAGGCTCGCCGTCGTCAGGAACGAGGCGCGCGGGACGAGGTCGCGGCGCGGTGCCGGGGCATCGCGGTACGGCGCGGTGAACTGGGCCCGATAGACCGGCTCGAGTGCGCCGGCTTCGGCGTCGGCGAGGATCCGCGGCCAGAGGGGCACGCCGTCGCCGACCGCGATCGCGTCGGCGTGCGGGGCGGCCTCCTCGGGGCAGGCCGAGACGTGGAGGCCGCCCAGGACGACGCGCGCGCCCCGCTCGCGGTACCAGCGGGCGAGCGCGTAGGAGCGCTCCGCGAACGTCAGGTGGACCGTGATCCCGACGACGCTCGGGAACGGGTCGACCGGCGGCGGCCCCTGCAGGAGGTTCTCGTCCCAGAGGCGGACGTCCCACCCATCGGGCGTCGCCGCCGCGATGCTCGTCAGGGCGAGGGTCGGCGTCAGGACGTGCTTGCCGAAGCTCGCGTGCGGGTCCTTCGGGTAGAAGGGGTTGAGGAGGAGCGCGTGACGCGGCTCGGGCGGCCCGGGCCAGAGCTCCGGGTCGAGGCGCGGCGCCTCGCGGAGCTCACGCGGCGTGGCTCGCGTCTTCACGGTTCGCTCCTTCTGGGGAACGGTTCGCGGCCAGCGTCGTCGGCAGGCCGCCGAAGCGGCGCTCACGCCCCGCGTACCAGGCGAGCGCCTCGTCGAGGTCGGGCGCTCCCGCGTCCGGCCAGAGCCGGTCGGAGAAGAAGAGCTCCGCGTAGGCGATCTCCCAGAGGAGGAAGTCGCTCACGCGGTGCTCGCCCCCCGTTCTCACGAGGAGGTCGACCTCCGGCGCGCCTCCCTGCCCGGCGCGGGAGAGCGCCTCGAGGAGGGACTCCCGCGTCGGCGGGACCCCCGGCGGGAGGAGCGCGATCGCCTCGAGGAGGGCATCGCGCCCCGAGTAGTCGACCGCGATCCGGAGCTCCATCGCCTCCCCCCTCGCCGTCGCGGCCTCGGCCTGGGCGATCGCCCGGACGAGCGCCGCGCCGAGCCGGTCGCGCCGGCCGATGACCCGCAGGCGGATTCCGTTCGCGACGCAGCGTCGCGCCTCCCCCGCGAGGTACCGCTCGAAGAGCCCCATGAGGGCCTCGACCTCGGAAGCGGGGCGCCGCCAGTTGTCCGCGGAGAAGGCGTAGAGCGTCAGCGTCCCGACGCCGCGGCGCCGGGCCGCCTCGACGACGCGGCTCACCGCCTTCGCCCCCGCGCGGTGCCCGACCGCGCGCGGCAGCCCGCGCCGCGTCGCCCAGCGGCCGTTCCCGTCCATGATGACTGCGACGTGGCCCGGGAGGCCGCTGCGGCCGCCGTGGCGCTCCGCGCCGTTCCCTCCGCTCTCGATCGAACGATTCATCGGTGGCTCCTCGCGAAAAGTACTCTGCGTGACAAAGCCAAAGGGCACACGGGCGTTCCGTTTCCGTCGCATGGCTTCAGGCCGGCGTCCAGCCCGGCTTCAGCGGGTGCCGCGCGGCTTCGCCGCGCTCGAGCGCCTGCGCCTTCCGGGCGTCCTTCAGGACCTTCTCGAGCTCCCCGAGGTACTCGAGGAATCTCGTCCGCCCCTCGGCGCTCAGGCGCACGAGCGTCTGCGGTCGCCGCCCCTCGAACCTCTTCCAGACCTCGACGAGACGGGCCTCCTGGAGGACTTCGAGGTGGCGGTTCAGGTTGCCGTCCGTCAGCGCGCAGAGGCGCTTGAGGTCGCCGAAGAGGAGCCCCTCCGGGCGCGTCGCGAGCGACGTCAGGATGCCGAGCCGCGCCTTCTCGTGGAGGACGCGGTCGAGCCCCTCGTACGCGAAGCGGCCCTCGCTCGTCTCGGCGCTCATCGCCCCTCCCTCGGGACGTCGAGGTGGAGGACGATGGCCGCGGCGAGGAGCCCCAGGCCGAAGACGCCGCCGTGCGCGAGGCCGAGACGGGCCCACCCCTGCGGCGGGAAGGAGAGGAGCGCCGTGCCGGCGACGACGAACCAGAGCGCGACCCAGCCGGTCGCGCGAGCGAGGTAGGGGCGCGAGGCGAAGACGCCGAGGCCGAAGAGGAGCGCCCAGAGGCCCGGCAGGAGGCGCGCGAGCCCCGGGTCGACGGAGGGGAGCGCGAGGCTCACGGCGGCTCCCGCGACGAGGCACGGCACGAACTGCCCGACGACCTGGCGCGTGTGCCGGCGCAGGAACGGGTCCCGCGCGCGCGCCCAGCCCGAGGCGATGACCGCCGTGTTGATCGCCCCGTTCAGCGCCGCGACGCCGAGCCAGAAGGCGAGGAAGCCGATTCCGCCGTCCCCCGCAGGGACGAAGCGCGGCTGAAGCCAACCGGCCAGGAGACCGAGCGCCCCCGCGATCGCGACCGGCACTGGCCTGTAGCCGCGGAAGACCTCGCCCTTCGCCATCTGGGCGTGGATCTCCTCGATCCGGTCGAGGGCCTGCGGCACGTCCATGCGGGAGAACTTAGCTCTGCATTACAGAGTTGTCAAGACGGAACGGTACTGGGCGGGCGTGAGACCCGTCACCGCCTTGAACTGCCGCGTGAAGGCGCTCTGGTCGCAGTAGCCGCAGGCGAGGGCGACCCGCGCGATCGGCGCGTCGCCTTCCCGGAGCATCCGCCGCGCCGCGTCGACCCTCACCTTGATGACGAGCTGCGAGGCGGAGAGGCCGAAGAGCGCGCGGACGCGGCGCGAGAAGCGGTCGGGCGAGAGCCCGGCGCGCCGCGCGAGCTCCTCGACGCGGTGCGGCCCGCCGGGCTTCTCGTGGAGGAGGCGGAGGACCTCGGCCAGCCCTTCGAGCTCGCTTCCCGGGTCGGGCGGCCGGACGTCGCGCGAGGTGCCGGCAAGGCCGACGATCGCACCGTCCGCGCCACGCAGCGCGACCTTCGTCGTGACGCACCACCCCTCGTGCCCGTCGGGGTAGAGATGGAGCTCGAGGAGGTCCTCGACGGGCCTCCCCGTCCGGCAGACGGCGAGGTCCTGCGCGAGGTAGCGCTCGCCGAGCGGCGCGGGGAAGAGGTCGCGCGTCGTCCTCCCGAGGAGATCTCCCTTCGTCCGCCTGCCGAGCCGGCGCGCGAGTGTCTCGTTCACGGCGCGGTAGCGCCCTTCGACGTCCTTCGCGAAGAAGACGACGTCGGGGAGGGCGTCGAAGAGCTCGAGCGCGAAGCCCGCGGCGAAGAGGGCCTCGCCGAGCGGGTCGGGAGCGGGCGCCGGAGCGCGGCGGGGGTGATGTGCAGAAGGCACGGCGAAAGCCACCGGAATCGTACAAGACGCCTCGTGCCTCCAGGTGCACGATTCCCCCGCGAGGAGGCTGGATGACGTCGGCCAGAGGTCGAAACGAGGTGCGCGGAACGGTCTTCAACGTGCAGCGGGCCTCATTCCACGACGGGCCCGGGATCCGGACGACCGTCTTCCTCAAGGGGTGCCCGCTCCGCTGCGCCTGGTGCCACAACCCGGAGGGGATCTCGCCCGCGCCGCAGGTCCTCTGGAGTGAGTCGCGCTGCCTCTCCTGCGGGGCCTGCGCCGAGGCCTGCCCGAGGCCGGGAGGGCCCATCGATGCGGGAGAGGCTCTCGGCCACGACGGCTGCCGGGAGTGCCGTGCCTGCGTGGAGGCATGCCCCTCGGGCGCGCGCGAGGTCGCGGGGCGCGAGGTGGGCGTCTCCGCGCTCCTCGCCGAGGTGCTCCGCGACCGGCCCGTGTTCGAGATCTCGCGCGGCGGCGTGACGTTCTCCGGGGGCGAGCCGCTCTCCCAGCGCGGGTTCCTCCTCGCCCTCCTCGACGGCTGCCGCCGCGAGGAGCTCCACGTCGCCGTCGACACCTGCGGCTTCGCGCCGCGCGAGACGGTCCTCGACGTCGCTTCGCGCGTCGACCTCCTCCTCTGGGACGTCAAGACGCTCGACCCGGCGCGCCACCTCGAGCTGACCGGCGTCCCGCTCGAGCCGATCCTCGAGAACCTCGCGGCCGCGAGCCGGGTCGGCGTCCCGATCTGGCTTCGGCTCCCGATCGTCCCGGGCGTGAGCGACGACCCGGCGCACGTCGCCCGCGCGGTCGCCCTCGCCGAGAAGACGCCGAACGTCGGCCGCGTCTGCCTCCTCCCCTTCCACCGCACCGCGAACGGAAAGCGGGAACGCCTCGGGAAGAGACCGACTCCCGCGGAGGCCGCGCTCGCCGACGCGCCGTCCCCGAGCGCCGCCCGGATGACGCTCCTCGCCTCGCTCTTCGCCCCGACCGGCCTGACGACGACGATCGGAGGAGCCGAATGAACGCACGCACCGCCCGACTCCGCCAGGAGAGCCTCGACGCGATCCCGACGATCTCCGCCGAACGCGCCCTCCTCTTGACGGAGTTCTACCGCGAGAACCTCGGCCGCCTCCCGACGCCGCTTCTCCGCGCACGTTCGTTCCACGACCTCTGCGCGAGGAAGAAACTCTGGCTCGGCGAAGGGGAGCTGATCGTCGGCGAGAGGGGCCCCTTCCCGAAGGCGGTCCCGACGTACCCCGAGCTGACGTGCCACAGCGTCGAGGACCTCCGCATCCTCGATTCGCGCCCGAAGACCTGGTATCGCGTCGCGCCGGAAGTGATCGCGGCCTACGAGGAGACCGTGATCCCGTTCTGGCGCGGCCGGTCGATGCGCGACCAGCTCTTCCCGGCCCTCCCTCCCGAGTGGCACGCGGCCTACGGCGCCGGCGTCTTCACCGAGTTCATGGAGCAGCGCGCGCCCGGGCACACCGTTCTCGACGACAAGGTCTACCGGAAGGGGATGAACGCCTTCCGGCGCGACATCGCCGCCGCCCTCGCCGCCCTCGACTTCGAGCGGGACCCGGAAGCCATCGACAGGCGCGAGGAGCTCCTCGCGATGGACGTCTCGTGCGAGGCGCTCGTCCTCTTCGCGGAGCGGCACGCGGCGCTCGCGGAAGAGAAGGCCGCCGTCGAGCCCGACGAGGCGAGACGCGCCGAGCTCCTGAAGATCGCCGAGGTCTGCCGCCGCGTCCCGGCCGAGGCGCCGCGCGGTTTCCACGAGGCGCTCCAGATGTACTGGTTCTGCCACCTCGGGGTCATCACCGAGCTGAACGGCTGGGACGCGTTCAGCCCCGGCCACCTCGACCAGCACCTCCTCCCGTTCTACCGGGCCGGCCTCGCCGACGGGACCCTGACGGAGGAAAGCGCCCGCGAGCTCGTCGAGTGCCTCTTCGTGAAGTTCAACAACCACCCGGCACCGCCGAAGGTGGGTGTGACGGCGGCCGAGAGCGGCACCTACACCGACTTCGCGAACATCAACCTCGCGGGCCTCCTGCCGGACGGCTCCGACGGCGCCAGCGAGCTGACCCACCTCCTCCTCGACGTCGTCGACGAGATGCACCTCCTCCAGCCCTCCTCGAACGTCCAGGTCTCCCGGAAGACGCCCGACACGGTGCTGAAGCACGTCCTCCGCGTCGTGAGGAAGGGGTACGGCTTCCCCTCGCTCTTCAACGCCGACACCGTCGTCGAAGAGCAGCTCCGGCAGGGGAAGACGCTCGAGGACGCGCGGGCCGGAGGCTGCAGCGGCTGCGTGGAGGTGGGCGCCTTCGGGAAAGAGGCGTACATCCTCACCGGCTACTTCAACCTCGCGAAGGTCCTCGAGCTCGCGCTCCACGACGGCGTCGACCCGCGGACCGGCCTCCGCCTCGGCCCGCCGACGGGCGCGGCGGCCTCGTTCGCGACGTTCGACGACTTTTACGCCGCCTTCGCGGCGCAGCTGAGGCACCTCGTCGACCTGAAGATCCGCGGCAACCAGGTCATCGAGCGGCTCTACGCGACCCGGATGCCGGCGCCGTTCCTCTCCGTCCTGACCGACGACTGCATCGCGAAGGGGCGCGACTACAACGCCGGCGGCGCCCGCTACAACAACACGTTCATCCAGGCCGTCGGCATCGGCACCGTGACCGATGCCTTCGCGGCGCTCCGCCGCCTCGTCTTCGAGGAGAAGGGACTCACGCTCGAGGGCCTCGTCGCCGCCCTCGACACCGACTTCGCGGAAACCGAAGCGCTCCGGCAGCGCCTCGTCCACCGGATGCCGAAGTACGGCAACGACGACGACGCGGCCGACGACCTGATGGTCCGCGTCTTCCGGACCGCCTTCGACGCCATCGACGGCCGCCCCTCGGCGCGGGGCGGCACCTACCGCCTCGAGATGCTCCCGACGACCTGCCACGTCTACTTCGGCGAGGTCTGCGGCGCCACGCCCGACGGGCGCCGCGCGGGGAAACCGCTCTCCGAGGGAATCTCCCCCGTCCAGGGCGCCGACCGCAAGGGCCCGACCGCCGTCTTCCGCTCGGCCGGGAAGATGGACCACGTGAAGACGGGCGGCACGCTCCTGAACATGAAGTTCTCGCCGTCGGTCCTCGAAGGGGAGCCGGGAATCGATCGCCTCGCGCAGCTCGTGCGGAGCTACTTCCGCTCCGACGGCCACCACGTCCAGTTCAACGTCGTCTCGCGCGAGACGCTCGAGGCGGCGAAGGCCGACCCCGAGTCGCACCGCGGCCTCATCGTCCGCGTCGCCGGCTACAGCGACTACTTCTGCGACCTCTCCGACGCGCTGAAGGACGAGATCATCGCGAGGACCGAGCAGACGGAGATGTGAGGACGGGTGCGCCCCGGCGCGCCGCCCTTCGACGGGACGACGGCCCCCCGGGACCTGCGCCCGAGACGGGCGCGCGGCTGATAGCATTTCCGTTTCCGCACCGGCTCGCGGAAGACTGCGGGGAGTCCCATGAACGATCGAACGCCTCCCGAGCAGGCCGAAGAGTTCTCGCTCTTCCTCGGCGGGCCCCTCTACCAGCTCTTCATCCGGCTCGGGCTCATCAAGCCCCCCCTGGACCGGTTGCGGTGGCGCCTGATCGTCATCACGGCGATCGTGTGGGCGCCCCTCTTCGTCCTCACCCTTCTCGACGGGCGCTTCCTCGGCGGCGTGAAGGTCCCGTTCCTCCGCGATTTCGAGGTCCAGGCCCGTCTGCTGGCGGCCATCCCGCTCCTGATCGCCGCCGAGGTCGTCATCCACGCCCGGACGACGGCGATGATCCGCCAGTTCCGCGGGCGCCAGATCGTCACCGACGCCCTCGAGTCCCGTTTCCACGGGATCACCGAGTCGGCGATGCGCATCCGGAACTCGATCCCGCTCGAGATCGGCATCGCGGTCTTCGTCGTCGCGATCGGGAGGCTGACGTGGCAGGGCCTCACCGCGCTCGACTCGGACACGTGGTACGCCACGATGGTCGCGGGCACGAGGACGAACACCCCGGCCGGCATCTGGTACCAGTTCGTGAGCGTCCCGATCTCCCAGTTCATCTGGCTCCGGTGGATCGTCCGGCTCGCCCTCTGGTGGCGGTTCCTGTGGCAGGTCTCGAGGCTGGAGCTGAACCTCGTCCCGACGCACCCCGACCGCTGCTGCGGGCTCGGCTTCCTCGACGGCACCGCCTTCGCAATGGCGCCGTTCCTCCTCGCGCACAGCGCCCTTCTCTCCGGGTACCTCGGGAACCGCATCCTCTGGGAGGGGGCGAAGCTCCCGGACTACTACCCCGAGATCGGCGCCCTGGCGATCTTCCTCTTCGCGGTCACCCTCGGGCCGCTCTGCGTCTTCACCCCGGGCCTGCTTCGGGCGAGGCTGCAGGGGCTGGCCCGGTACGGGACCCTCGCCAGCGACTACGTCAACGCCTTCGACCGGAAGTGGATCCGCGGGGAACGGCCGGCCGACGAGCCCCTCGTTGGAAGCGCGGACATCCAGTCGCTCGCGGACCTCGGGAACAGCTTCAGCGTCGTGCAGGCGATCATCCCGTTCCCGTTCGGCCGGAGCACCCTCGTCGGGCTGGTCGTCTTCATCGCCCTGCCGCTCCTGCCGCTCGCCCTGACGATGTTCTCGGCGAAGGAGATCCTCGCCCGACTCATCCAGGTCATCCTCTGAAGCGCGATCGAGATCGGCGCGGGCGCTCCGAGACCGCCGGCCCCGGAAAGAAAAACGGCGGCGGGACCGTAAGGCCCTGCCGCCGTGAACTTTAAGATGGAGCCGAAAGGCGGACTTGAACCGCCGACCTACTGATTACGAATCAGTTGCTCTACCAACTGAGCTACTTCGGCCCGCTCGTAAGTCATTGATTGTAAACGGTGGCACACTTTCTCTGACTGCCCCTTTCCGGCGATAATGGTGCTCGCCGGGCTAATGGCGGGCTAATGGAAAAGGGGGGTCAAGCACGGTATGCACCTGACGAAAAGGTCCATAGAGGCGCTGACGGCGGGGGAACAACTGGTCTGGTACCCGGATGCAGGGAAGAAAGCGGTACCCGGCCTGTACCTCCTCGTCACACCGGCTGGGAGCAAGACCTTTGTCTGCCGGTACCGCCTCCACGGGTCTCGTCGTCGGAGAACTATCTCGCTCGGTACCTTCCCCGGCGCCACCCTCGTACAGGCGCGCGAGAAGGCCAAGAAGATCAACGCGCAGGCCCTCCATGACGAGGACCCTCTCGCTATCCGCGAAGCTCAGCGCGCGCTACCGACATTTAGCGAGTGGGCCGATACCTACCTCTTGGACGCTGAGAAGAGAAAGAAGCCCATCTCCATCCGTGAAGATCGGCGGTATGTGGCTCTCGCGGTCGAACGATGGGGCACGAGGTCCGTGGACGCCATCAGCACGGACGATGTGCGAACCCTTCATCGGAGGATCGGGAAGAACACGCCCGTTCAGGCAGACCGCTTTCTAGCCTGCATCCGGAAGCTCTTCGCGGATGCGCTTGACGCTGGCAAGGTCCCTGTCAACCCGGCAGCGGGCGTCAAGCATGTCGTTCGAAAGTACCGACCCCGCCAACGAGTTCTCTCCGGTGACGAGACCTCTGCCCTAGCTGGCGCTCTGGCGAAGGAGGACGCCATCACTCGCGCCGGAATTCTCCTGATGCTCGGGGCGGGGCTCCGGTCATCCGAGGCACGGAAGATTCGTTGGGCCGACGTGGATGAGGAGACTCACATCCTGATGCTCCCCGAGACGAAGAGCGGCACCGTACAGGCAGTGCCGCTTTCTCCGGAAATGGTCGAACTCATAGGGCTGGCGAGGATCGAACGCGACGCCGGGGAGAAGCGTGAGCGGGAGCGCCGAAGCAAGCGGGGCCTTCCTCAGCGTCTTCCGTCGCCCTACCTGTTCCCCGGTCGTGACCCCATGAAACCCAGAGCCGACTGGAAGCGGATCTGGATTCGCGTCATGGAGTCCGCGAAGCTGGATAAGGCTGGGATCACTCGCCACGACCTGCGGCGGACGGCGGGCTACGTCGCTACGAAGACTGCCGGAATCGCTGTGGCGAAAGCACTCCTGCGCCACTCCAACATCGCCCTTACGGCAAGCACATACGCGCCCCTCATAGCCGAAGACGCGCGTCCTGCCGTCGAAGCGCTGGGAAGGCTGATCTCCTTCGCTGAAGCGATGCAGAGGACCGCCTGAGTGTCTGAGTCCGACGTCGATTAGAGATGCCGGCGGACCACGTTGACCCTGTCATACGAGGCGTCAACCTTGCGTCCCGCCGGAACTCAGTGTGTAATTTTCATCTCCATGGGCGGGCAAGGCAGCGGACGACATGCGACAGGGGATCGACCCTTCGCCCAGAACTGCGTGAAGATTCTCGTCAAGGACGTTCGGGAATCGGCAGCGCTGAAGCGCGAGCTGAATCGAGTATCCCGGAGCCAACGGATCAACCAGTACCGTGGCTTCATCACGAGCCGAGACATCGGTCACCCGGCACTCGAAATTGAGCGGGCGATTGTCAGGGTCGAGCAGGTGATTCAAGAGGTTCTGCTCGAAAACACAAGCCCCGGAAAACGCGGCGGCCGTTGGTGGTTTCGCTGCCGATTCATCCGCGACGGCTCGATATGTAACCGCCGGGCCGACAAGCTCTACCTCTGCCCCAATGGCAAGGAGTTCGCCTGCCGTCGATGTCATCAGGTGACCTACCGAAGTCCGCGATAGCGCCCGCGTCCCCAGACTGCCGTTTTTTTGAGAATAGTAATAGCCTGAAGCCCTCCGCTAAGCGCCAAGCTACTTGACCGCAGGCACTTGCGGCCGACCAGATTGGCGCATTGTCCTCGCCGAGGACGGGACGTTTCCCTTCTGCTCCTATACCTTCTCGACGGAGGCGATCAGATGGCTTCCGTGACGAAGAAACGAAGGAAGAAACGAGTCTCTCCTCAAGCGAACCGACCAGAGAGAACGCAGCGCGCGATCGCGCGAGGCTCCTTCCGCGAAAGTGAAGTGGCACTCGTGGCTTTGTGCCTCGCCGCTGCCCTCTGCGCGCTCGCCATCCTCCTCGGATTTGCCGTCCTGCTGCGCCCGCAACACGCCAGCTCTGAAAAGGTCATCGGCCTCATGGAACATGCGGTTACGAGGAGCCTTCTCGCGGTGCCGTGCGTGCTGCTGCTCTTCGGTCGGTGGCACGGCTCACGACACCTCGTTACGGCTTCTCAGCAGAACCTCCTCCGCCTCCCGACGCTCATCACGAAAGGGCTCTCTCGCGTCGAGCCAGCCGACTCGGACCGATCCCGACGCCAGACACCAATGGTCAGGCAGCGACGGACAGTGTCGCAGCGCCTCTCGCAGCCGGCGTGACAGTCTGTGCGGCAACCCGGAGCGCAGCTGAACCCGGTCGCCGTGCCCACTGGGCGATGACACTTCTTTCCCCTGAACTCCGGTTCAGCGATCCTGAGGTGCCCGGCCTTCAGCAGCTCCGGTGCGCAACCCCTCGACCGGGGCCTACTGACGGACTCGGACGACCCTCAGCCCCAACTCCGGCGCGAGCTTTTCGAACGTCGCCAGCGAGATACCCACCTGCCCGCTCATGAAACGCGACAGCGCGGACGCTTCGACGCCCGTCCGGCGAGATAGCTCGCGAATGGGTAGCCTCGACGCCCGTATCGCCTCCCGTACGACCTCAGAAGCCGCAGGAGGAGGAGACGCTCGGGAAGTCACGCCGCGGCCTGAGCGGTTCGCCACGACCACGGCCGGCCCTTCTTCGTGACGAGGCCCCGACCGTTCATCTCGTCGGCTACCTGCGCCCATGTATAACCCTTCGCCTTCAGGTCCCGAATCGTCTGCACGAGCCCTTGCTCGGCGGCGTTCCCGACGAGGTGGACCCCGTCCTCGGCCAGCTGAAAGCCGTAGGGGACTTCACCGACCCGCTTTCCCTGCTGGGCCATGTGGCTGAGGGCTCCCTTCGTTCTCTCGCTGATGAGATCCCTTTCGAACTCTGCGAGCACGGCCAGCATCCTGAAGACCATCTTCCCAGCCGCCGAAGTGGTGTCGATCTTCTCCGAGAGGGATACGAGGTCGGCCCCGGCCTTCTCAAGCCGTTCTGCGATCGTGATGGCGTCCTTCGTAGACCGGGCGAGGCGCGAGAGGCTGTAAACCACCAGCGCCCCCTTGGTGCGGCAGACTTCGGTGAGTGCAGCCTGAAGTCCGGGGCGGTTCTCGGCGCGCTTCCCCGAGATCCCGGCGTCGCAATGGACCCCGGCGACGATGTAGCCGTTCGCCTCGGCCCACTTCCTCGCCCTCGCCTCCTGAGCTTCTAGGGATACCCCTTCAGCCACCTGCCCTGCGGTGCTGACCCGGAGGTAAATGGAGGCGCTTTCCACGCCCGAATACTATTGCGGCTGTTGCTATTTGTCAACACTCGCGCCCACCGATACCACCCACCGTGCGGTGAATGGTGGTGATCCTCCCGAGTCGATACCGCCAGAGGCCATGGCCTCGGGTTCAATGCCAGCATCGACGGCTCGGGACCATACAGAGCGCCGCCTTTGAAACGGGAATGCGCGAATGCTCTACCCCCCCCGCCCCCCCTGCCGGGGGTGCCCGCATGCGCCCACCTACCTCTACTCAAGATTTCTCGGGAAGGCGCCTTAACGCTTCCTAATAGGAAGATGCGAAGAGACGTTAGACCCGATTTTTTCGGGCGACCTTTTCGAATCCAGACGCCTCCCTTGCGGGTACGCGCCTTCACTCGGTCTGATCGCTCGCCACCCACAGCCCCCTCGATAATTGAATCGCTTATGGAACTTCCGACACGCTCCCGAGCTTCGCCCTCCGACTCCCTTATCTCTAAGCGATAACTACGATCCACAAACTCGAAGATCTAGCAGCCGATCCAGAGCACGTCTACGACAAGCCCTCAACGTGCCCACTAATCGCAATTGTTAAGCGCGGATACACTTTTGTGTTGACGCTTGGCTAGTTGTCCGCTTAGAATGACGCATCGCGCGAGGTACCCCACCAAGAGCGCCACGAAGTCGCTCAACTAATTCAGGTACATAAGAGTCCGGCTGACGGACACACATACTTCACTCACGAGGAGGAACAAGGACCTGCGCTACGATGTGTAGTCCCCTATAGCCCCTTCAAGGCGACGAAGCAGTAACTGCGGCTGACGCCGAACCAGACACCTTCAGTAATCCCTCTCTCCCCTTCTGGGTATTACTGCGTCGTCTATTTAGGACTATAGGGACTACACATCGAAGCAGGGGTCCAGTGGAAGGAAAAGGGTCACCACTGGTGTCTGTTCCGCCCACATCCTAAAGAGTTTGTTTAGCCCAACACCGCAAGGTGC
>JAXLQV010000003.1:0-1536485 GCA_046331465.1 Thermoanaerobaculia bacterium | reverse complement strand
CGCCCTCGAGGCCCTCCATGAGGGCGAGGCCGCGGGTTTCACCGTAGGTGGGTGGGAGAGGTGGCATATCTCGTAACCTGCATTAGCGTACGCCGATGACAGTAACGCAGCAATAGACATATTTGCAGAGCGTCGGCCCATCAGGGTCACTTTCGGCTAGGGAACCTCTGATAATCGTGCGCCATCTTGTGGAGAACTCGCGTGCCTGACGCGTCCGTTCCAGGGAGAATGCGAGGGAATTCCTCCCCCGCGCCCCCATGCCCTCTCCCCAGCAGAGCTTCCTCGCCCTCGCCCAGACGAAGGCGCTGAAGTGCCAGAAGTTCCTCGACGAGATGGACGCTGTCATCCCCTGGCACGAGTTCCTCCGGGAGGTGGCGCCCTTCTACGAGGAGAAAGAGCGCGGACGGAAGAAGACGGAGCTCCTGCTCCTCCTGAAGATCCACTTCCTCCAGCAGTTCTACGACCTCTCCGACCCGGGGGTCGAGGAGGCACTCTACGACCGTGCGTCGTTCCAGCGCTTCTGCGGCATCGACCTCCTCGTCGACCGCGTCCCGGACGAGTCGACGGTCCTCCACTTCCGCCACCTCCTGGAGAAGCACCGCCTCGCGGAGCGCTTCTTCGCCCGCGTCGTGGAGCGCCTCACGAAGCGGGGCCTCCTCCTGCGGTCTGGCTCCATCGTCGACGCGACGATCCTCCACGCGCCGCCGAGCACGAAGAACCATGCGGGCCAGCGCGACCCGGAGATGCACCAGACGAAGAAGGGCAACCAGTGGTTCTTCGGCATGAAGGCGCACGTCGGCGCCGATGCCCAGAGCGGCCTCATCCACACGCTCGTCACCACCCCCGCGAACGTCCACGATAAGACGGTGCTCCCCGCGCTCCTCCACGGGGACGAGCGCGCCCTCTGCGGCGACAGCGCCTACGGGAGCCAGGCGGACAAGCGCGCTGCCCGCGCCCAGGGCGTCCTCTACGCCGTGACCGACCGCGCGCACCGTCGGCCGCTCACCGCCTCCCAGCGGAAGCGGAACCGGAAGTGGTCCGCCCTCCGCGCGAAGGTCGAGCACCCCTTCCGGGTACTGAAGCGCCAGTTCCGCCAGGAGCGCGTGCGCTACCGCGGCCTCTTCAAGAACACGCAGCGGCTCTTCACCGCCTTCGCCCTCGTGAACCTTTACCTCGTTCGGCGGAAGCTCCTCGCGACGTGACCCGAGGGGGCACCGTGCCCGGAGGGGCGCGGTGCGAGGATGAACGGGCAGTCGGAGAGCGTGGAGATACCCTCCACGCAGCGAAGAGCACCGGCGCGCGCCAATTCGCGCGCCGGTGCTCGATAGTTCAGAGGTTCCCTAGGTAGGAGCACGTGCCGTCTGTCCTCGTCACTCCTCGCATTCTTCCTTCGTCGCAGCCCTTATCGCCTCTTTCGGCGAAATCGCATGATGCTCTCTCGTCATGGGTTAGCTTCGTTATCCCTGCGAAGTCGACTTTGCACCCAGCCTCTGCATCCCACCCGCCCCGACGGCGTCGCGATCGAGGGCGTCGCGGACCACCCGGAGGGCTTCCTCGGACGGTCGGGCGTAGCGCTCGCAGGTTCGGATCGAGGTGTGGGCGAGCGCCCGGGCGATGAGCTGGATTGGGACCCCGCTACTGGCGAGGCGGCAGGCGAAGGTATGGCGCAGGTCGTGGAACCGGAAACGCCGCCGGATACCCGCCATCGCCTTCGCCGTCTTGAAGGCTCGAAGGACGCGCCCGAGACCCACAGGTCGTCCGGTCTCGTCGGCGAACACCGCTTCGGAGACGACAGGCCGCATTCGCAGCTCGTCGAGGGCAGCGCGGCAGGCGGCGGAGAGCGGGATGACTGCCGTCCGCCGCGTCTTCGCGACCGCAACCCGCAGCATCCCGGCTGCGGGGTCGACCGCCGTCCAGCGCAGCGCGATGAGGTCGCCTTGGCGAAGTCCCGTCTCGAGCGCAATGACGAGGATTGGCTTGAGCCGCTGGAAGCGCCGGAACAGCTCGGCGGCGGCCTCGCCGTCCGGGCGGACGCCCCCGCCGAAGGAGCGTGGCGCACCGCCGAAGTGGGGGCTCGAGACGACGTTGCCGCGGTGGCGGGTCCGGCCGAGGTGGGCGCGAAACGCCGCCTCATCGTCGAAGGCCGCGAGGAAGCGCTCACGCTCCGCGTCCGAGAGCTCGAGGGTGAGCGGCTCGACCGGCTCCATGACGATGCGACGCCGGAGGGGGTAGGTCTCCACCTCCCCGCGCTCGACCGCCTGGTGGAGGAGGACCTTGAGCGTTCGTAGCGCTGCGTTCACGGTGGCGGGGGCGAAGCCGCCTCGGCGCATGGAGGCTGCGAGGTCGTGGACGAGAGCGGTCGTGATCCGGTCGAGCGGCGTGCTCCCGAGCGCGGGCAGGAGGTGGCGTACGGCGAGGCTCCGATAATTCCCCGCAGTCGAGGGCGCGATGCGGGCGGCGACGAGGTCGAACGAGGCGTCGAAGAACGCCCGGAGCGTCTTCGTCTCGCCCGGGGCGACGAGCCCGCCTGTGACCTCGTCACGGAAGGAGGCCCAGAGGTGGAGGGCGTCCGCGCGGGATGCCGCCTGGACGGTCCGCTTGCGGCGAGCGCGACCCTTCGCGCCCGGGACGTAGACGATGAATCGCGCCGTCTTCGTTCTCGTGTCGTACGAGAAGCCCGGCAGCGAGGGACTCACCACGCACCCCCAGCCGATCTGCCGCGCCTTCGTTGTGACGATCGCCACACGGCGACGAGCGTGCTGCGGGAGGGGGTTGGTGCTGGGGAGTCCGTCGAACTCAGCGGTGGCGGGAGTGTGCTACTAGCACCGCTACCAGCACCGCGCGGGCTCTCCAGGCGCGGGAGCCGATCGCTCCGCGCCCGTAAGTCCTTCCCTGTCAGTGGGATTGAGTGGTGCGCCCAGGAGGACTCGAACCCCCAACCTTTTGATCCGTAGTCAAACGCTCTGATCCAGTTGAGCTATGGGCGCACGCGGGCCGTAGAAGATACGACGCCGCCCCCCCGCTGTCAAGCGCCGCCGCGGGCCGGGCGGCCTCGCGCGGCGACCCGTAAACTCGCCGGTCGCAGAAACGTACCAAGATGCTCAGGAAGGGGAGCTCAGCATGACCGCCGCGATCTCGCTCTCGGGCGTGACCAAGCGCTTCGGGAAGTACACCGCCGTCGACCGTCTGGACCTCGAGGTCCCGCAGGGGGTCACCTTCGGCCTCCTCGGGCCGAACGGGGCGGGGAAGACGACGACGATCCGGATGACGATGAACATCACGAAGGCGGACGAGGGGGCGATCCAGGTCCTCGGCAAGCCCCTCTCCGAGGAGATGCAGGAGCGGATCGGCTACCTCCCGGAGGAGCGCGGGCTCTACCGGAAGATGACCGTCCTCGACCAGATCCTCTTCTTCGCGGCGATCAAGAGCGTGGAGAAGAAGCTCGCGCTCGAGCGCCTCGAGCGGTGGATCGACGTCATGGACCTCCGCCCCTGGCTCCAGAAGAAGACCGAGGAGCTCTCGAAGGGGATGCAGCAGAAGGTCCAGTTCCTCGGGACGATCGTCCACGACCCGGAGGTCCTCATCCTGGACGAGCCGTTCTCCGGGCTCGACCCGATCAACGTCGTCCTTCTGAAGGACTTCCTCGTCGAGTTCAAGCGCCAGGGGAAGACGATCGTCTTCTCCACGCACGTCATGGAGCAGGCCGAGAAGCTCTGCGACCGGATCGCCCTCATCTACCGCGGGAAGAAGCTCCTCGACGGGACGGTGAAGGAGGTCAAGGCGGCCTACCGCGACCGGGTCCCGCTCCCGCCCCCCGTCGAGCCGGAGCCGGAGCTCGAGAAGATCTTCATCAAGGCCGTCGAGGAGTCGGGGCTCGCCGCGCCCACCTCGGAAGAGCTTCGGTAGGAGACGGCGATGAGAAAGAAGCTCTTCCACGTCGTCCGCCGCGAGTACCTCCAGCAGATCAAGACGAAGGGGTTCTGGATCGGGACGATCCTCATCCCGTCGCTCGGCCTCGTCTTCGTCTACCTCCAGGTCATCCTCGCCTCGACGCTGATCCCCGAGGGGAAGATCGGCGTCGTCGACCAGACGGGCCGGCTCTACGAGCCCCTCCTCCTCGAGCAGAAGGCGGTCTCGGCCGCCGACGAGAAGGAGAAGGAGACGGGCGAGAAGGCGCCGGAGAAGTCCCGGCGCACCACGACGAAGATCACCTTCTTCAAGGTCGAGGCGACGCCGGAGTCGCTCCCCTCCGTCCGGAAGGAGCTGAACGAGAAGGTCCAGAAGAAGGAGATCAAGGCCTACATCGTCATCCCGGCGGACGGACTGTCGACCGGAAAGGTCGAGTGGCGGGCCCGCTCCGTGAAGGCCGACATGATCCTCCGCGAGTCGGTCGAGCGGGCGCTCGGCCGCGCCGGGACGAAGGAGCGGCTGAAGGACCAGGGGGTCGACCCGGCCGTCTACGAGAAGGCCCGGCTCACGGTGAGCCTCGACCCGCGCGAGGCGTCGGAGAAGGAGACCTCGGAGGAGGCCAAGAACGTCGGGACGAACCTCGCGGTCTCGGGCGTCCTCTTCTTCCTGATCTACATGTCGATCTTCATCTACGGCGCCTTCATCATGCGCGGCGTCCTGGAGGAGAAGAACAACCGGATCGTCGAGGTGATCATCTCGTCGGTGAGGCCGACCGAGCTGATGCTCGGGAAGATCATCGGCATCGGCCTCGTCGGGCTGACGCAGTACGCCGTCTGGGCGCTCTTCGCCTTCGCCCTGACGCTCCCCGGCATCGTCGGGATGATGGGGCTCGCGGGCGGCGGGCTGCCGAGCATCCCGGGGGCGACGATCCTCGCGTTCGTCGTCTTCTTCCTCCTCGGCTACTTCCTCTACGCGGGCCTCTACGCCGCGCTCGCCGCGCCGTTCAACACGGAGCAGGAGGCGCAGCAGCTCGTGATGATCCCCGGGATGATGCTCATCCTGGCGTCGACGATGTGGTTCTTCGCCTTCAACACTCCCGACGGGACGCTCGCGCGGGTCCTCTCGCTCTTCCCCTTCACGGCCCCGCTCCTGATGTTCATGCGGATCTCGGTGCAGCCGCCGCCGGCGTGGGAGATCGGCCTCTCGATCGCCATCCTGCTGCTCACGATCTGGGCCGTCGCCTGGTTCGCCGGGCGGGTCTACCGGGTCGGGATCCTGATGTACGGCAAGAAGCCGACGCTCCCCGAGATCATCCGCTGGGCGCGGGCCGCCGACTGAACGTCCCCGCCAGCCCCGGGGCCCTCCCCGGGGCTGGCGGCCGAGGCCGGCTTGCCGGCCGGCGCGGACCCGTGGTAAAAAGCCCGTCCTCGCGCGGGGAGCCCCCGCCGACAGGGACCGGAACGGCGCATTCGTCTAGGGGTCCAGGACGCCGCCCTCTCACGGCGGTAACACGGGTTCGAATCCCGTATGCGCTACCAACCCCGGTTCTACCCCCCGACTCAGGACCGTGCCAGTTACCGCCGTGTTCGGGCGGCGGGCCGGGCTGTCTTTGATGGCGGGGGGAGACCCCCCGCGCCCCCCCGCACGGCGGTAGCACGGGTTCGAATCCCGTATGCGCTGCCGCCGAGTGACGGGGTCCTGCGAAGAGAGCGACAGGAGAACGCCGCTGCGCGGGCGGGGGTGAACCCCCGCACCCCCGATGAGTGTCGGGGAGAGAGAGCTGCGCGGGCAGGGTTATGCTGGCCGGCCGGAGGGTGCGGATGTTCCGTGCGGCCCGCGGTCCTCTCGTGGCCCTCGTCCTCGCCGCGGCTGCCCTGACGTCGTCGCCCGGGCGGGCCGAGGATCCTCCGTCCGCGAAGGACCTCGCCGAGTTCTTCGGAGGTGGCCGGCTCGATCTGCGGATCCGCGGGTACCTCCTGGACCGGACGTTCGTCGAGACGTTCCAGTTCCCGGAGACGAAGAACGAGGCGCTCGCGCTGGGCGGAGGGCTCGCGTACCGGACCGCGGCGTGGCACGGGGCGAGCGTCGGGCTGACGTTCTACACGTCGCAGAAGATCTGGGCGCCTGCCGATTCGGGCGGCTCGGGCCTCCTGCAGGACGGCGAGAGCTTCAGCGTGCTCGGAGAGGCGTTCCTCCAGTGGGAGGGGGGCCGGACGAAGGTCCGCCTCTTCCGGCAGCGGCTCGACACGCCGGTCCTCGGGAGCCGCGACATCCGGATGGTCCCGTACACCTGGCAGGCGTACACGGTGGAGAACGGGTCGTTGCCGGGGCTCACGGTCCTCGCCTCGTGGGTCACGCACGCCAAGGACTGGACGTCGACGGCGTTCGTCCCGATCGGCACGTGGATCGGCGCCCCGGAGATCGAGGCGCCGACGGGCCTCCTCGGGCTCGTCTGGGAGAACGGCGGGAAGACGCTCGCCGTTCAGGGGTGGGGCTACGACACGGAGGACGTCGTCGCGACGGCCTACCTCCAGGCGGACGGCCGGGTTCCGGTCGGAGGCGGGCTCACGCTGGCGCTCTCGGGCCAGTGGATGTCCCAGAGGGAAGTGGGCGCGGCCGTCTACCCGGGCGTCCAGTCGCATATCGGCGGCCTGCGGGCCGCCCTCTCCTGGAAGAAGTCGGAGGTGCGCCTCGCCGGGACGGCCTCGAGCCGCGACGGCGACTTCCTGAACCTCTTCGGGACCTACCCCGGCTTCACCTCGATCATGGAGGAGGACAACAACCTCGCGGGGGAGAGGTCCTGGCTCCTCGGGCTCACGCTCGACCTTTCGGCCCTCGGGGTCCCGGGCCTCGACTTCATCTTCGACCGGACGAAGGCCTGGGTCGCCGACCCCAGGCCCGGGATGAGCCCGCTCGACCAGAAGGAGCTCGACGTCGAGCTCCGATACCGCCTCCCCAAGCCGGTCGAGGGGCTCCTTCTCCGGCTCCGCTACGCGAACGTGCGGGCAGCGCTCGATCAGGGCTCGATCTACGGGCGCGACTTCGACGACTTCCGGGTCGTCGTGCAGTACGACCTCCCCCTCGCGACGGTCCTTCGCAGGTAGCCGCGGCCGGTCCGCCCGCGGGAGGGCCGAACGTCGGGTGGTAAGCTCGCCGGTCGGGCGGAGGAGCGCTTCCGGTGGCCGTTCGGCGGGCTCGAAAGCTGGGTCGATGGTGCGCGCGGGCGGCGCCGCGCGCCGCCGGTGTGACGCTCGCCGCGGCGCTCCTCGGCATGGTGCCGGCCGCCGCCGAGTCGACCCGGAACGTCCTCGTCCTCTACTCGGTCAGCCGGATGCAGCCGCCGATCGTGGAAGGGGACCGCGGCTTCCACCAGACGATCCGGACCACGACGGACAGGCCGGTGCTCGTCTTCGACGAGTCGCTCGACGCGCCCCGCTTCGGAGGCCCGGAGTACGAGTCGATCGTCGCGGCGTACCTCCGCGAGAAATACGCGCAGCACCGGCCCGACGTCGTCGTCGGAGTCGGGGAGGCCTCGCTCGCGTTCCTCCTCCGTCACCGCGCGGAGCTCTCGGCGGCGGCGCCCGCGGTCTTCGTCGGCGTCGACCCGGCGTTTCTCGGGACGCTGCCGCCGCTCCCCCCCGACGTGGTCGGCGTCGCGGCCGACTTCGACTTCGCGCCGACGATCGACCTCGCCCTCCGGTGGTCGCGGGCCCGGCGCCTCGTCTTCGTGACGGGGACGACCGAGATGGACCGCCAGTTCGAGGCCCGGTTCCGCGCGGACGCCCGGCGGTTCGAGGGGCGGGCGAAGGCGGAGTTCCTCGCCGGCCTTCCGACGAGCGACGTCCTCCGCCGGCTCGCCGCGCTCGGGCCCGACTCGGCCGTGATCACCCCCGGTTTCTTCCGGGACGGCGCGGGCCGCAGCTTCCTCCCGCGCGAGACCGTCCGCGCGATGGCGGCCGCCTCGGGGGCCCCGCTCTTCGGCTCCTTCGGGACGCTCGTCGGGACCGGCATCGTGGGCGGGTACATGCCGAGCTTCGAGGCGATGGGGCGGCAGGCGGGCGAGATCGTGAACGACCTCCTCGCCGGCACGCCCCCGTCGTCGCTGAGGCTCCCCGCGATCCTGCCGCAGGCCGTGAACGTCGACTGGCGGCAGCTCCGCCGCTGGGGCATCCCGGAGCGCGTCGTCCCCGCGGACGCCGTGGTCCACTTCCGCGCGCCGACGCTCCTCGAGGAGCACGGAGGGAAGGTCGCCGCCACCGTCGCGCTCCTCGCGCTCCAGGCCGCCGGGATCGGCGTCCTCCTCCTCGAGAGGCGGCGCCGCGTCGCGGCCGAGGCGGTCGCGACGTCGCAGCGCCTGGAGCTCTCCCACGCCGCACGGCTCGCGACGGCCGGCGAGCTGACGGGCTCGATCGCGCACGAGATCAACCAGCCCCTCGGCGCCATCCTGAGCAACGCCGACGCCGCGGAGCTGATCCTCGACTCCGGCGGAGACCGGCGCGACGAGCTCAAGAGCATCCTCGCCGACATCCGCCGCGACGATCGCCGCGCGAGCGAGGTCGTCCGCCGGCTCCGGACGCTCCTCGCCAAGCACGAGGCCGAGCGGCGCCCCGTCGACGTCAACGACGTGGCCCGCGACGTCGAGACGATGCTCGCCGTCGAGGCGCGCCACCGCCGGGTGCGGCTCGACGTGCGCCTCGCGCCGTCGGGGGCGCCGACGGTCGGCGACCGCGTCCAGCTCCACCAGGTGCTCGTCAACCTCGTCCTCAACGCGATGGAGGCCGCGGCCGCCGCGCCCGAGGAAGGGCGGCTCGTCTCCCTCGACGTCGAGAAGCACGGCGCTCACGTCGCCGTCGTCGTCCGCGACTCCGGCCCCGGGATCGCGCCCGAGCTCCTGCCGAGGATCTTCGACCCGTTCTTCTCGACGAAGAGCGACGGCATGGGCCTCGGCCTGTCGATCACCCGCACGCTCGTCGAGTCGCACGGCGGCCGCATCTGGGCCGACGGCGGCGCGGGTGCGGCGTTCCACGTCGAGCTCCCCGGGCACGTCGGCCCGGAGACGGTCCGGGTGGAGCCGTCGTGAGCGGCCCGCCGGTCGTCCACGTCGTCGACGACGACGCGTCGTTCCGGGCGGCGGTGGCGCGCCTCGTCCGGGCGGGCGGCTGGGAGGCGGTCGAGGACGGCTCGACGGGCGACTTCCTCCTCCACCGGCCTCCCGACCGGCCGGGCTGCGTCCTGCTCGACCTCCAGATGCCCGGCGGCCCGTCCGGCCTCGACCTGCAGGAGGCCCTGTCGGGCCTCGGCATCGCGCTTCCGGTCGTCTTCGTCACCGGCCACGCCGACGTCCCCTCCTCCGTGCAGGCGATGAAGGCGGGCGCCGTCGACTACCTGACCAAGCCGGTCGAGCGCGAGGCGCTGTTCGACGCCCTCCGGCGCGCCTTCGCGCGAGACGCCCGCTCGCGCGGCGAGCGCGCCGAGGCCGACGCCCTCCGCGACCGTTTCGACACGCTCTCGGCGCGCGAGCGGGAGGTCCTGCGGCGCGTCGCGGAGGGCAAGCTCAACAAGCAGGTCGCCGGCGAGATGCGGATCGCGGAGCGGACCGTCAAGCTGCACCGGGCGACCGCCCTGCGGAAGCTCGGGGCCCGCTCTGCCGCCGAGCTCGGCCGCCTCGCGGAGCGGCTGCGGCGGCTCTCGGCCGGGGACGACGACGCCCGCTGACCACCGCGGCGCGCCCCGCCTCGCGCCGGCCTCCCTGCACCTTCGGGCATGTCGCGTTGCCCGAGTGTCCAGTTGACCGGGTCCGGCGCGGGGGAGACCGTGAGCGTCGCGTGTCCGGTCGAGCTGCGCAGACCCGGAGAGACGAGCCGCCCGGACGCGCGCGCTTCGTGGGAAAGGAGGACCGCGTGAGACGACGAACGGTATTCATCGGATGGGCCGCCGTGCTGGCGTTCAGCCTGGCGCTGGGGCTCACGGCGACGGCGTCGACGTACACACACCCCACCTCGGGAGACCCGCCCACCCCGGCCGACCTGGTCTTCATCGCGTCCCACTCGAAGACCCTCGCGGTGCAGATCCTCAACCTGACCCCGTACAAGGTCGACGCCGACCCGAGCGGCATCACCGCCCTCGGGAACACGGACAAGAACCGGAAGACGCACAAGAGCTTCATGTTCGCGCCGATCGGCTGGCCGGCGTCGATCCCCCTCCTGCCCGGGGCCTGGGAGATCAAGGACGGGAACTGGGCGTACACGGGGCAGTCCCCGAACAACGCCCTCCACCCCTACAGCTTCGCCCTCAGCTTCGACGACCAGGGCGGCTACGTGACGAACGGCTCGATGGGCTGGACCATCCGCCAGGTCTGGAACGACGCGCACCTGACGAACCAGGACGTCTCGCTGCGGCTCTGGGTGACGCGAGACAAGCCGAAGAAGCAGCTCAGGAGCGAGATCTTCCGCGTCATCTCGTCCGCGGTGACGGAGCTCGTCGACCTCTTCGGCTGCGCCCTCCACCCGGGGCCGGTCGCGTGGTACGACCTCTTCGTGGCGACCAAGGAGCTCGCGAGCTCGTCCTTCGAGGCGGCGAACGCGGAGGAGACGGGCGGCGAGAAGGCGTACGTCGCCGCCTACATCGTCCCCGAGTCCGGGACGGGCGCCACGCCGGAAGTCCACACGCACTCCTCGACCGGCGACCAGACGGACGCGGTCGACGTCGAGTGGGGCAGCGGCACGGGCCACTTCAGCTCCCAGGTGATGGTCACGTCCCAGATCCTGCGCGGGGAGGACATCAGCGGCACCGGCTGCTGCGGGTCGGCCCCGATCCTCATGATCACCCTCTGGACCCCGGACCAGTACCTCACGTCGACGATCTCGTCCGCGTCGTCGCCGGTGACGAGGCACCCCGCGGGCAAGAGGATCAACTCGCAGCTCCGGCACAACAAGAAGCGCGCCTTCTACCAGTTCTGCCACCTCTACAACTCCCTCGAGGTGGAGCAGAAGCAGACGCTCCAGACGACGCTCGTGTCCCTCCGCGCCCGCAAGCCGCTCACCAGGGCGCAGGAGGGCCTGCTCGAGGTGCTCGCCGCGGCGATGGAGAAGGGCAAGTACTCGGTGAAAGGAGACGGGAGCCATGCGCGACCGAGCCACAAGTAACCGCACGGCCCGCATCGGGTTCGGGGCGAGGGCCGCGCTCCTCCTCCTCGCCGCGCCCCTGCTCGCCGTGCTCGTCGCCGGCGCGGCGCCGGCGCTCGCCGGCCAGAACGGAGCCGGGATCTGGGTCTACAAGTCCGGCCCCACGACGACGGTCGTCAACCTGACCTACTACAACCTGAAGGTCGCGAGCTACAACGTCGACGAGCACGACGGCTGCTGCCCCGGGACCTGCGGGACCTCTCCGTGGGACCTCGCGGGCAACCACGTCGGCCCGATGCGGTCGATCCAGGAGAACGAGGACGGCGGGTGCAGCACCGACCCGCTCTCCTGGAAGGGAACCGCCGTCTACTCGTTCGACGACAGCTACATGTCCGACTCCTCCTTCGAGATCGTCATGGCGAACCAGGACGCCGCCGGCGACGCGAGCAGCCTGCACAACGGCACCTGGTTCGCGCTCCGGCCCCACGGGACGCAGTCCTGGGCCGCCGCGGGCTCGAAGCAGTGCGGACGCTGGGCGAACCCGGTCGACGACGCGAAGATGCACAACGTGATGAACCTGATCAACTCGAAGGTGATGATCACGTTGTACAGCCCGGACAACAAGAACCTCGTCCTCGTCACCCAGCAGTTCAACGCGAACCAGGACGGCTGGAACGACTGCAGCGTCTACGACTCCTTCCAGCTCGACTTCGTCGACAACTCCGGCGACTCCGTGCCCGGGCAGTAGCGCGCGTCCGGGGAGCCGGACCACGGAAGGACCTCCCCCGGGGCGGGGGAGGTCCTTTTCACTGCAGGTAGCCGAGGGAGCGGAGCTGTTTCCGCACCTCGTCGTCGGCCGGGGACGAGCCCCGCGGCCGCTCGAGGCCGCCCGGCGTCGTCGCGAGCGTCCGCGCGAGGGCCGAACGGAGCCGGGCGAGGTCCTGCGGCCGCTCCGCCGCGAGGTCCCGCTGTTCGCGCCGGTCGACGCGGCGGTCGAAGAGCGACGCGACGACCGTCCCCTCCCCCTGCCGGAGGATCAGCTTCCAGGAAGGCTCGAGCCAGCTGACGCCGACGACGCGGCCGACCCGCTCGACGTGCGAGACGGACCGGTCCTTCCAGTCGACGGGCGGACGGGGACGGCAGAGCGGCAGGAGGCTCCGTCCCTGGACCGGCGCCGGGGGCGCGAGCCCGTAGAGGGCGAGGACGGTCGGCAGGAGGTCCACCTGCTCCACGACCTCGGCGACCCGGCGCGTCCGGCGGCCGCCCGGGAAGCGGATCAGGAGCGGGATGTCGAGCACCTCCGAGTGGAGGGAGGCGCCGTGGCCGAAGCGGCCGTGGTCGAACAGCTCCTCGCCGTGGTCGGCGAGGACGACGACGATGGTCGAATCGAGAAGTCCCCTCCGCCGGAGCCCCTCGATCACGGTCCCGAACGCCGCGTCGTTCTCGGCCACCTCGGCGTCGTAGAGCGCGCCGACGTCGGCGACGGTCCGGGGGGCGACGGGCTCCCGCGTCCGCTCGAGCCGCCTCTGCCACTCCAGCGAGCCGAGGTCCGGGTCCTCGACCTCGCCCGCGAAGCGGGAGTGGAAGGGCTCCCTGCGCCCCCAGGGGTTGTGCGGCCCGAGCGCGTGCACGTAGAGGAGGAAGGGCCGGCGTGCCTCGCCGTCGAGCCAGTCGAGGAGCGCCTCCGCGACGTCGGAGGGGCGGGCGTGGTACTCGTCCGAGCGGACCTCGCGGAGGTACTTGAAGGACTCGAACCCCTGGGCCCACCCGGACGCGGCGTCGAGGTTGCCGTTGGCGACGATCGCGGCGGTCGCGACGCCCGCCGCGGAGACGATCTCGGCGAGCGTCCGCGCCTCCTTCGGCAGGCGGCCGCCGCGCGCATCGACGTGGTGCCGCTGCGGCCAGAGGCCGGTGAAGATGGAGGCCACCGCCGGCCAGGTCCAGGACGACTGCGCCTGGGCGTCGTCGAAGACCACCGCCTCGGCCGCGAACCGGTCGAGGGCAGGGGTCGTGCCGCGGCCCCGGCCGTAGCAGCCGACGCGGTCGCGGCGGAGCGCATCGACCAGGAAGACGAGGACGTTCGGCGCCCCCGGGGGCGCGGCGGGCGCCGGGGCGGGCGCGACCCGGGGCGTCCCCGCGACGACGCGGGGAGCGACCAGGACCATGCCGGCGCCGCGCGGGTCGACGACCCGGCGGGCCGTCGCCGCGAGGGTCAGCCTCCCCTTCCGGCGAACCGGGTTCCCCACGCGGACGCGCGGGTCGCCGAGCTCCGACAGGTCGGTCGAGAGCCGACGCGTCGGGGCTCCGTCCCCCTGCCAGGAGGCCTCGAGCCGCCCGGTCGCCGAGCCGCGGGCGAAGACCCGCTCCGCGACGAGCTCGGCGAACGGCGGCAGCTCGATCTCGAACGTCAGGCGCGCGCCGTACCGGAGGAGCAGCTCCGGGCCATCGACGTGGACGGCGGGGGCCTTCGCCGCCCCGTTCCCGTCGGCAGGAGGCGCGGCGATCCTCGCGGACGGAAGCCGAAGGAGGAGGTCGACGTCCCCGCCCGGGGTCGGCCGGCCGCGCGCGACGTCCGTCTGCGCCCGGCCGGGTCCCGCGAGGACGAGCGCGGCGACGAGCGCCCCCCGTGCCAGCGCCGGACCGCGCGTCGGCCGCATTCCCCGATGATAGGCGGCCCCGCCGCCTCGGCTCCGCTCCGCGAACGGCCTGCACCTTCGGGCAAGCGGAGCTGCCCCGTCGTCCGATTGCTTCGTCACGGGCCCGGGCGGAAATTGAGGACGCCCGGTCTCACGGGAGGTGACGTGACCGCCTCGAAGACGATCGGCCGCCGGATGATCGCGGTGGTCGAGGACGACGCGAGCATGCGGCATGCGGTCGAGCGCCTGCTCCTCGCGGCCGGGCGCGAGCCCGTCGCGTACGAGTCGGCCGAAGCGCTGCTGTCTGCCGGAGAGAGCGCTTCCGTGGCGTGCGTCGTCAGCGACCTGCGGCTCCCCGCGATGTCCGGCCTCGAGCTGCTCGCCGAGATGCGCGGACGGGGCTGGACGGCGCCGCTCATCCTCGTCACGGCGTACGATACGGCCGGCCGGCGGGAGGAAGCGCTGCGGCGAGGCGCGGTCGCCTACCTGGTCAAGCCGTTCGCCGGAACCGACCTGCTCGACGCCATCCGGACGGCCGTCGAGCCCCTGGAGGCGCCATGACGACGGGAGCCCGGGCGGGGCGTGACGCCCTCGCCGAACCGCGCGCCGGGAGACGCGTGGCGCTTCTCGCCGTCGGCGCCGCCGTCCTCGCGGCGTTCCCTCCGGCGCAGGCCGCGGGGCCGGCGAAGACGCGCGCGAACCCGGCCTCCGAGAACTGCATCCGGCTGGACGGCGTCCACGAGGTCCAGAAGCGCGGTGACGGCGGCGAGTACGGCGTCTGCCGTTTCGCGGACGGCCGGCAGTGCGAGGAGTGGGCCCTTCTCCGCGGGAGCTGCCCGCGCCGGGGGGTCGACGTCTTCAAGCTCGCCACGCCCGCCGCCCGCTACTGCGCGATGACCGGCGGCACGTACCACGTCACCGGCGCGGCCGGCGGAGAGAACGAGACGGGGACCTGCACCCTGCCCGGGGGTTCGACGTGCGACGCGGCGGAGTACTTCGCCGGGACCTGCAAGGCCGCGTCCGCGCCTCCTGCGCAGGCCGATCCGTTCGCCTACTGCGCGGCCGTCGGCGACGTCGACGCGCCCGACGCCCGCTACGGCGGGCCACCCCTCCCCGAGGCGGTCGGGCCGGCTCTCGTCCGGCAGGGCGTCCTGGCCGCCGACGCCCCGGCCGAGCTCCGCCGGCAGGCGGTGTGGCGGTGCCGGGACCGCGAGGTCGTCGCGTGCCTCCCCGGGGCGGACTCGCCGTGCCTCGAGAAGGCCGACGACTCCGAGGTCCCCGCCGTCGCGGCGACGCTCTACTGCACCGCGAACCCCTCTGCCGAGACCGTCCCGGCCGCCCTCACCGGCTGGACGACGGTCTGGGCGTGGGGGTGCCGGGAAGGCCGGCCCGCCATCGCCGGACGGCGCTTCCACGCCGACGCGCGGGGGTTCCTCGACGAGCTCTGGCACCGGGTGCAGCGCCCGGAGGGACCCGCCTCCTCGAACCCCTCCGACATCGGCCGCGTCCGGGTCAGCCACGACGGCCGCCTGGCGCTCCTCCCGATCGACCCCGACAACGTCGACGCGACCAAGGAGCTGATCCAGTCGAACCGGCTCGAGTCGCGCGGCCTCGTCGTCTCCCTCTACCAGCCGGTGGGGCTCCTGCCGCAGATCCTCGTCTCGGGCGAGCCCGAAGCGGTCTCCACGTTCGTCGCCACCGCGAAGGAGATGTTCCTCCCCACCGGGCGAAAGCACCTCGTCGCCATCTCCGCGCGGCTGACGCAGTTCTCCGACTCGGAGATCCGCGACCTCGGCATCAACCTCTTCCCCAGCAGCGTCACCTACAGCGGCGCCCTGACGAAGGAAGCCACGACGGGCTGGGCGACCGAGTTCAGCCTGAACGTCAACCAGTCGGGCGCCAACAACATCATCGTCGCCGACGAGAGCCTCGGCAGCGGCAAGGCGCTCGTCGCGAGCCAGGTCTTCACGCCGAACGGGGTGAAGGCCGACATCTCCGACGTCCAGCACGAGCCGGTCTTCAGCCTCGACACGTACGGCAACGTCCAGACCGAGTACCGGGACCTCGAGACGAACATCGCGGTGACCCCGGTCGTCCTCGACTTCTCCCAGGAGGCGGGCGCCGCAGGGCGCGTGCGCCTCGACATCACGGTCAAGGTCTCGCTGATCTCCGGGGAGAAGCGGACCGCGAACGTGACCGCCCCGCAGTACAGCGACAAGAGCTTCAAGACGACGCGCGTCTTCCCGGCGGACGGACGGACCTACCTCGTCGGGTCGTTCGTCTCCGACAGCGACATCGAGTCGCGCTCCGGCGTGCCGTGGCTCTCCTCGATCCCGCTCATCAAGTACCTCTTCTCGCAGAAGTCCACCACGAGGAGCCGCAACTACGCGCTCCTCACGCTCGCGGTCAGCGTCCTCCCCGACGACCTCACCTCCGACGACCTCGCGCGGCAGCAGGCCGACACGACGAAGTCCGCGGCGGCGAAGGGTGGCCGGAAGAAGCCCGAGGAGCTCTCGAAGGTCCCCTCGATCCTCGACCAGGCGCTCGAGTCGCCGCAGCCCGCCGAGCCCGCGAAGGCGCCGTGAGCGCCGCCGCCTGGCGCTCCCGCGCGACGGCGGCGACGAGCGCCTCCCCGAGGCGCGGGAGCGACCCGGCGAGACGGGCGTAGCGGAGCTCGTCCCGGCCGGACTTGGCCCGGACGAGGCTCGCGAGGGCGTTCCTGTCGGCCGCCGGCCACGTGTCGAGGTCCTCGAGGAGCGAGAGGAACGGCGCGAGGCCCCCGAGCGCGTCGCGCTCGGCCGCGCCGAGGCCCAGGAGCCGGGCGAGCCTTCGGGTCTCGCGGACGCGGAAGGCGTCCGGCGCGAGGCCGGAGGCGGCCAGGCGGCGCGCGGCGGCGAGAGCGACGTCGCGGAGGTGGAACGCGTCGGGAAGGGGACGGCGCCCGCCGGGAACGTCGTAGAGGAGCGGGGCGGCGGCGAGACGGCGGAGGAGCGCGGGGGACGTGCGGCCGCCGGCGCGCGCCAGGCGCGCCTCCTCGCGGCGGGCGACCTTCTCGAGCGCCGCGTCGGCGGAGCGGAAACCGAGCTTGCGGTAGAACCAGAAGGCCCCGGAGGCGATCGCCTCCTCGTTGCCGTGGCCGACCTGGTAGGGGTCGACGGAGAGCTGCGCGGCGCCGGTGACGGCGCGGGCCACGGCGAGGAGACGCGCGTAGAGCCAGGCCGACTCGCCGTCGCGGAAGGCGTAGAAGACGTTGAGGCTGACGTCGGCGCGGCCGAGGGCGGCGTGGAGGTCGCCGTAGCCGACGAGGACCCCGTTGCGGACGAAGAGCGTGCCGAAGCCCGCGCGGAGCGGGAGGCGCGCCTCGCGCGCGAGGCCGGTGACGAGGATCGCGGTACCGCGGCCGACGTCGTAGCGGAGGACCGCGGAGGGGTCGCCGGCCGAGAAGGCGGGGAGCTCGCGGTAGCGGACGGCCATCGCCGCCCGGGCCGCGTCGAGGACGGCCGCGCCGTCGCGGCGCGAGAGCCGCAGCGGGCGCGGAGGCGGAGCGGCCAGCTCCGCGGCGACGGAGACGTCGCGCCGCGACAGGAGCGGGTCGTCGGAGCAGAAGGGCCCGGGCGACGGGAAGCGTGCGAGGCCGCGGGAGTCCTCGACGCGCGGCTGCCAGGAGAGCTGGAGGCCGAGCGCTTCCCAGAGCTCCGCCCGGACGGGCCCCGGGTACGGGAGCGCCTCGAGGCTGCGGACGAGCCACGCGGCGTCGGGAGTCTCGCCGCGGGCCGCGTCGACGTAGGCCCGGAAGGGGACGTTCGCGTCGACGCGGGCCTGCTCCTCGAGCCCCGGGACGAAGCGCGGGAGGAAGGCCGCGAGGCGGTCCGGGAGGTCCTCGGCGTCCCAGTCGACGCGGAGCGCCGAGGGGTCGCGCCCCGCGAGCCAGGAAGCCGCCGCCCACGAGAAGGGCATCGCGATCGGCACTCCGGCGATCCCGGAGACGGACCCGTCGTCGAGCGGGGCGAGGTCGTCGAGGCGCGCGACGAGCCCGGGCACCCGCGCCAGGGCCTCGTCGGCGAGGTCGAGGACGCGGCGCGAGTGGGGGTAGGCGCGGAGGAAGAGCGCGGCGTCGTGGAATCGCGCGAGCTCCTCCGCGTCGCGTGGCTCGAAGGCGGCGGCTTCGGCGAGCGCGGCCTCCGCGGCAGCGGCGCCGGGACGGGTGCGGCGGGAGGAGTCGAGGCGGTCGAGGAGAGGGGCGGAGCGGGGGCTCATCGGCAGGTCACCTCAGAGGAGCGGAGAGAGGAGGCGCGCGAGGCCGAGCCGGGCGCGGAGGGCGAAGCCGCGCCGCTCGACGGGCGGAAGCGTCACCTCGCGGCTCTCGACGAGGTCCTGCGCGAAACGCCTCTCGAGGAGCGCGGCGAAGCCACGGTCGAAGACGAGGGCCCCCAGCTCGAAGTTCAGCGTGAAGCTCCGGAAGTCGAGGTTCGCCGAGCCGACGAGCGCCCAGGAGCCGTCGACGACGACGGTCTTGGCGTGGAGGACCGCGGGCTGGTACTCGAAGATCCTCACGCCGGAGCGGAGGAGCGTCCCGTAGAAGAAGCGCCCCGCCGCCTGCGCGAGGGGGACGTCGCTCTCGGCCGGGACGAGGACCCTCACGTCGATCCCCCGGAAGGCGGCGTTGCAGAGCGCCGCCACCGTCGGCTCGTCGGGGACGAAGTAGGGGGTCGTGAGCCAGCAGCGCTCGAGGGCGCCCGAGAGGGCGGCGAAGTAGGTGTGCGCGTTCGCGTTCGCGGCCTGGTCCGGGCCGCTCGGGAGGACCGCGACGACCGAGCCTCCCGCCGCCGGGAGCGGGATGCTCGTCGGGACGAGGCGCTCTCCGGAGGCGAACGTCCAGTCCTCGGCGAAGACGGTGGCGAGGTCGAAGACGGCGGGCCCCTCGACCCGGAGGTGCGCGTCGTGCCAGGGGCGGTTCCGTCCCGCCTTCGCCGACCCGGGCGCGGACGCGCGTCCGCGCGCGTACTCGTCGCCGATGTTCATGCCGCCGGTGAAGCCGATCCGCTCGTCGACGACGAGGAGCTTCCGGTGGTTCCGGAGGTGGGCCGACCAGCGCTTGCGGAGCGGGTTGACGGGGAGGAACGCCTCGGCCTTCCCGCCCGCCGCCCGGAGCGTCGCGAGCTCCTCCTCGGGGCGGCCGGAGGAGCCGACGGCGTCGTACAGGAGCCTCACGTCGCAGCCGGCGCGGGCGCGCCCGGCGAGGTCGGAGAGGAAGCTCCTCCCCGTCGCGTCGTCCTCGACGAGGTAGTACTCGGCCCAGACGGAGCGCTCCGCGCCCCGGATCGCGTCCGCCTTCGCGCCGAACGCGCGCTCGTTGTCGAGGAGGAGCTCGACGCGGTTCCCCGCCCGCGGCGGGAGCCCCGTGAGGCGCGTCCCGAGGAAGAGGACGCTGCGCGCGAGCGGCGACGCGTGCTCGACCTCCTCCGGGAGCGGCTCGCGCCCGAGGCTCCGGCGGATCGCCGCCCGGACGGCCTCCCCGGCGAGGCGCCGCCTCCGGCGCGTCGTCCGGATGCGCGGGCTCGCGAGGAGGAAGTAGGCGGCCGCCCCGACGCCCGGGAGGAAGAGGATGAAGAAGATCCAGGCGAGCGTCGACGCGACGCCGAGGTGGCGCGTCACCGCGTGGGCGAGCGCCGCCACGTCGAGAGCCAGGACGGCGAGGGCGAGGATCTCGGTCGGGCTCATTCCACCGCTCTTGCCGCCATCTTAGGCGGGACACGCGACGCCCCGGCGGATGTAATCTCGCGGGATCTCGGACCGGGCGGCCCCGGGCCGCGGGAGAACGCCTTTGACCCTCACCCGCACGTTCAAGGTCTCGGGCCTCGTGCTCCTCGCCGGGATCCTCCTCGCGAACCTGGGCGGGGAGGAGGGGCTCGCCGAATTCGTGAAGGTGATCGGCGTCCTCGCGATCGTCCTCGCGACCCCGGTCTTCGGGGTGAGCGCCCTCCGCCACCTCCTGCGCGGCCTCCTCTGGCGGGTCGGGAGCCGGCTCTTCGTCTCGTACCTCCTCATCGGCGTCCTGCCGCTCCTCCTCGTCGCCGGCCTCGCCCTCGCGGCGCTCTTCATCCTTGCCGGCCAGGTCGGGGCGCGCCGCGCCGAGACCCGCCTCCTCGCGCGGCTCGAGGCGCTCGAGGCGAAGGCGTCGGAGTTCGCGGGACGAGATCGTGTGCGGCGGCCCGAGATGGAGACGGGCAGCGGCGCGTTCGACGGCTGGGCCCTTCTCCCGCGGGCAGGCGCGACCGAAGGGGACGGCCCGCTCGGGACGGACCTCGGGAAGATCGTCGTACCCGAGAGGGGCCTTCGCGCTTTCGTCCGGTCCGGGGAGAAGACATTCCTCCTCGTGGAGCGGCAGACGAAGGCGGGCGTCCTCTTTCTCTACCGCAGCGCCGACACCACGCTCGAGGACGAGCTCTCGTCCGAGGCAGGGCTGAACGTGCGGTTCGGCGTCGGGAAGACCGAGGCGACCGCGGATGCGAGGGCCTCGAAAGCGGAAGGGGCGAAGGGCGGCCTCACGATCGAGTCCCCCGGGAAGCGGACCCGCGTCTCGTCCCTCAACCGGGAGGAGTCGAAGGCCGGGGCCGGGCGGCAGCCCGGCCCCGGCGACGACGGGTGGGTCGTCTGGTTCCTCCCGCTCGATCTCCCCGTCCTCGACGCGACGACCGGGGCAGCCGTGAAGGACGAGGGGGCGGCCCTCCTCGTGCGGACGTCGCTCACGGCGGAGTTCCGGAGGCTGTTCGGCGACGCGCAGCTCTCCGGCTCCGGCCAGGGGGCGGGCTCGATCGCACTCGCCGTCCTGAAGGCCCTCGGCATCTCCACCGGGCTCGTCTACCTCCTCGCCCTCCTCGTCGCATCGGTCCTCGTCTTCCGGATCGCCCGCGCCGCCCGCCGCCTCTCGCACGGCTTCGCCGAGATCGAGAAGGGCAGCTTCTCGGTCCGACTGAAGCTCCGCGGGCACGACCAGCTCGCGGGGCTGATCAACAGCTTCAACGAGATGGCGGGGCACCTCGAGACGAGCATGGCCGCCCGCGCCGAGGCCGAGGCGCTCGGGAGGGAGCTCGCGATCGCCCGCGACCTCCAGCGGCGCCTCCTCCCCGCCCCCGACTTCGGCTTCCCCGGCGTCGAGCTCGCCGCCGACTTCCGCCCCGCCGCGGCGATCGGCGGCGATTTCTACCACTTCCTCGGCGAGGGGGAGACGCGGCTGACGGTCGTCATCGCCGACGTCGCCGGCCACGGCCTGCCGGCCGGGATCGTCATGGCCTCGGCCCTCGCGAGCCTCTCGGCCCTCGCGCGCGGAGGGACCGACACGCCGACGCTCCTCGCGCACCTCGACGACGAGGTGCGGCGGACGACGGAGCGGCGCGCCTTCGTCACGCTCGCGCACGTGAGGTTCGACCTCGAGGCGCGGACGGCCGAGTTCACGAACGCGGGGCACCTCTACCCCTATCGCGTCGCTCCCGGAGGCACGGTGACGTCGGTCGAGAACCCCGCAAAGCCGCTCGGCGCGGGGCGCCCCGTCGACCGCGTCACGGTGACCGTTCCCCTCGTCGACGGCGAGGTCTGGGTCTTCCTCTCCGACGGCGTCGTCGAGGCGATGTCGCCCGACGGGAGCGAGGCGCTCGGGTTCGAAAGGCTCGAACGGACGCTCGCCGCCTGCGGCGGGAGGGGCGCCCGCGACGTCCTCGAGGCGGTCCTCGCCGCGTGGCGGGCCCACACGGGGGGGGACGACCCGGAAGACGACCGGACGGTCGTCGTCGTGAAGGTCCTCGGCCGCGGGGTGGGCGCTCCCCCCGCCGCGCCTCCCCCGCCCGCCTGAGGGCGCACGGGACTCGTCGGGAGCGCGTTCGAAGGAGGTCCTCATGAGGCTCGGGCTCGGAAGGCTCTTCCTGGTCGCGCTTGTCCTGGCCAGCGGCTTCGCGCTCGCCCAGCCGGGCGGCCAGCGGAAGGGCGAGGGGGCGCTCGTGATCCGCGACGGAGCGCCGGGCTACGAGGACGGGTCGGGCACCGCCGTGAAGCGGACGTTCCGGCGGGGCGACGCCGTGGCCGGCTTCCACAAGGAGTTTCTCGCGACGGTCTACGAGTTCTTCGAGGAGAACGGCCGCGTCCGCGTCCTCTACCCGAAGCCCGACTCCGCCCTGATGGCGGATGCCTGGATGGACCCGGCCGACCTCGCGACGTTCGTCTACGACTGCTGCGACGACGAGTGCATCCCGGTGAAGGCCTCCTTCAAGCGGGCCGAGTGGAACCCCTGCTTCAAGGAGGGGATGAGCCGGGCCCGCTCGTCGCTTCCCCCCGCGGGACGGGAGGCGCCGCCCGAGAAGGGCCCCGGCGCCGCGCAGGGCGCTCCGCCCCCGGGCGGCCAGGGCGAGAAGGCCCTCACGAACGCCGACGTCGTGGCGATGGTGAAGGCGGATCTCGGAGACGACCTCGTGGTCGCGAAGATCCAGCAGGCCCCCCGGGAGGCGCTCGACGTCTCCTCGGACGCCCTCGTGAAGCTGAAGAAGCAGGGCGTCTCGAAGGCGGTCCTCGACGCCATGCTCAGGCGCGCCGGCGCACGCTGAGGGGCGCCCCTGGGCTATAGTCCGCCGCCGTGAAGGTCCTCCGACCGAACCCCGCCGGCATCGCGGGAGGAAGGCTCGCGACGCGCGCCGCCGCGGCCCTCCTCGCGCTCCTCCTGGCGGCGCCCCTCCTCGCGACCGTCTGGACGCGCGCATCGATCCGCACCCGGATCGCGAAAGGGGGGCGCGTCGCCCTCGAGGACGCGTCGTACGCCGGCCGCGACTGGAACGCCGCGCTCACGGCGCTCGAGGTCAAGCAGGTCGCCGACCGCTCGGCCGGGCCCGGAATCGTCACGACGACCTGGTCGTTCCACTACACGAACAGCGACCGGGAGCCTCACTACGTCGCGCTGAACGTCTCCTGCCTCGACACGGGCGGCCGCGAGAGGTTCCGCTTCAAGGCGACTGCCACGCTCCTCGCGGAGCGAGCCGGCGGGTCGACGGTGGACGTGGTCGTGAAGATGGCCGAGGCCGAGTGGAACTCCACCTCGGTCGCGAAGATCGTCGCCGACTTCCTCTCCGGCCCCGAGGGCTGAAGCCGCTCCCCGCGCGGCGCTGCGCGCGCGGCGCGACGCGTCCTCCTAGGCGAGCATCCTCCGCGCGACCTCCCTCAGCGTGAGGTTCTCGAGGGTCACGGCGACCTGCCGCGCCAGGACGATCAGGGCACGCGCCTCGGACTCCCTCTCGAACGGCGTCTGGCAGACGAGGATCAGGGAGACGTTGCCGAGGACGAGGAGGGGAACCGCGAGGACCGGGAGCGCCTCCGGTCCGTTCGTCGGGTCGGGCGCGAGCCCGCCCTGGGACGTCGGCGTCACGAAGCCGTTGTAGGCCCGGCCGTCCTTGACGATCAGGTCGAAGAGCGGGCTTTCCCCGGTCGTCCAGGAGGTCTTCGGTGTCGGGTCGCGCGGCTGGAAGCACCCGATGCCCCGGCCGAACTGGCCGAGGAGGCGGAACGTCTCCTTGTCGCGGACGACGAGCCCCCCGTCGGAGTAGAGCTCGCTCGCGTAGCGGAGGAGGAGGAGCCCCATCTCGCCGCGCCCCTGCGCCGCGAAGAGCTCTTCCGTGAGGGAGAGGAAGCTGACGGCCGACCGCAGCTTGTCGGCCTCCTCGGGGTCGGGTCCCGGAGGCGTCGCCGGGTCGAACCAGCGGATCGACTGTCCCGCCTCCTCGTCGGCGGCCGGGGACGACTCCGCCTTCTTCTTCTCCGCCGGGCGCGGCGCGGGGACCACCTCAGGGCGCGCCGGCGCCGGGAGGGGCGCTGCCGGCGAAGCCGCGGCACCCTCGTCGAGCTTTCGGCGGATCCGGTCCAGCTCGCGGTTGCGCTTGTCCTGGAGAAGGCTCGCCTCGAGCAGGATGTGGCGCGGCTCGACCCCCTCGTCGAGGACGAGGTCGACCGTGAAGTCGGGCATCCCGCGCATCATGGAGACGAGACCGATCCGGAAGACGAACTGGGCGTCGCCCCAGGTCATCATCCGCTCGATCGCCTCCGTCATCTGTTCCTTGACCTCGTCCTCGACGGTCCGGCGCGGCGTGACGCCGAGCTCGACCAGGGCGTCGCCGAGGCGCATACCGGGGTAGCGGGCACGGTAGCCGAGCGCCTCGTTCACCTGGACGGCCGTGATCTTGCCCTTGTTGACGAGGCGGTCGCCGAGGGTCTCGTGAGCGTCGCTGGCGAGGGCCTGGACGATCTGTCCGTTCCGGAAGACGACGATCCCGGTCACGCCGTCCGCCCGCGTGAGGAACAGGGCTCCGCTCTTGCCGGCAACCTGGAGGACCTGGAGGATGTCCGTGAGCGGGAAGTCCTCGAGCTGCCCCTCGAGGCTCGTCGACTTGTCGTGGGTCTGCGAGACTTCGGTCACGGTCAGGTCTTCAGCAGGTCCATGAACCTCTGGACGGTCTTCAGCTTCCTCTCGACGGCGACGTAGGCCTGCGACGAGACCATCGCGAGGGCGGCCTGTTCACCCAGAAGGTCGAAGAGCTCGCGGTCGAGCTGGGAGAAGCTCGCCTTGTGCTCGAGGAGGGCGTAGATCGTCAGGGCGCCCACGAGACGGTCGCGGAAGTAGAGCGGGGCACAGCAGATCGCGTCGGAGAGACCGCTCCGCCCCGTCGGCGGAAGCTCCTCGAGGAAGACGGTCCGCCGGTGCCGGACCGCCTCCTTCTCCACCGCCTGCTCGAGCTCGGCCTGGCGCGGTCCCGCGGGCGGGAGATCCCCTTCCCGCGCGACGACGGAGTAGTCCCCCTTCGCCTCGTCGGAGAGGTAGAGGATGAACTCGGCGGCGCCGATCAGGTTCACCGCGATCTCGACGATCGTCCTCACGACGGCGTCGGGGTCGGGCGAGGAGTGGAGCTGGAACGTGGCGGCGTAGAGGTTCGTCAGGCTCGTCGAGTGGTCCTCGAGGTCGACGTAGCGCTGGGCGAAGTCGCGGTTCTCGGCCTCGAGCTGCTCGGCCTTCTTCTTCAGCTTCTCCCGGTCCCGGAGGGTCTCCTCGTGGGTCGACTCGAGGAGCGCCTCCGCCGTCGCGAGGTCGCGCCTCAGGTCGTCGACCTGGATGCGGAGCTGGTCGTAGAGGCGGAGGAAGTCGTCCTCGATGCCGCGGCTCCGCTCCTCGAGGGAGCGGAAGAGGGTCCGCAGGGCTTCGGAGGTCTCGGGCGGCTTCGGATCCGTCATCGGTCCTCGCCTCCCTCCTCGGGCGGCGCCCCGGCCATCCGCCGGAGCTCCGACCCGATCTCGTCGGCGCTCCAGACCGCGCTCGCGAGGCCGGCCTCGACGACCGCGCGCGGCATGCCGTAGACGGCGCAGCTCTCCTCCGACTCGGCGACGACCGTCCCCCCGGACGCCACGAGCGCCTTCGCCCCCTCGCGCCCGTCGCTTCCCATCCCGGTGAGGACGATCCCGATCGCGCGCCTCCCGAACGTCCGGGCCGCGGCCGCGAGGAGGACGTCGACGGAGGGGACGTGCGAGCCGCCCGCAGGCTCCGCGGAGAGCTCGACGCGGACGCCGTCGGGCCCCTCCTCGAAGACGAGGTGCTGGCCCGCGGGGGCCAGGAACGCCCAGCCCGGCAGGAACGCCTCCCCGCCCCGCGCCTCCCGGACCTCGAGGCGCGACGACTGGTTCAGCCTCTCGGCGAAAGCCGCCGTGAAACCCATCGGCATATGTTGGACGATGGCGATCGGAAACGGAAACCCCGCCGGGAGGCGGCCGAGGATCGTCCCGAGCGCGGCGGGCCCCCCGGTCGAGGCGCCGATGCAGACCGCCTCGACGTCCGTCCTCGGCAGGCCCGGGCCCGCGGCGCGCCGGGCGGGCCGCGGCGGGACCGGGGCGGCGGGGAGCTCGGCGGCGGGGGGCGGGGCGGAGGCGGCGAGGCCGGCCCTCACCTTCCGGACGACCTCCTCCCCCATGATCTGGAAGTCCATCGACCGGAACTGCCCCTTGTCGACGAACTCGAACGCGCCGAGGGCGAGCGCCTCCATGGCGACCTCGGGGCCGTTGCTCGCGGCCGAGGCGAGGACGAGGACCGGAAGGTCGGGCCAGAGCCGCTTGATCTCCTTCAGGGCGGCGAGGCCGTCCATCCCCGGCATCTGGATGTCGAGCGTGACGATGTCGGGCGCGAGGACGCCGCACATCCGGACCGCCTCGAGGCCGTCGCCCGCCTCGCCGGCGACCGTGAGCCCGGAGCGCGACTCGAAGACCTTCCGGAGCGCCTTCCTCACGAACGTCGAGTCGTCGACGACGAGGACGCGCGCCTCCCTCGCGTTCGCGCCGTTCCGCGGCGTCCCGCCCCCCGCGGCGCCGGTCACCTCTCCTCCTTCACGTAGTAGATGAAGTCGGGCGCCCGCTCCGGGCGGAAGAGGCGGGTCTTCCCGAGGAGCGACTCCGAGTGGCCGAGGAAGAGCGGGGCGCGGGGGCGGAGGGCGCGGTGGAAGAGGACCGTCGCGCGCTGGAGCGTCGCCTCGTTGAAGTAGATGAGGACGTTCCGGCAGAAGACCGCGTCGAAGTACCCGTCCGGGAAACCGCTGCCGAGCTCCATCAGGTTCAGGACGCGGAACTTCACGGGCGCCTTCAGCCAGGCCTTGAGGCGGAGGCGCCCGTCCTTCGCCGTCGCGGTGAAGTACCTCTCCTTCGCCTCGGGCGGGGCCGCGCGGAAGGAGAGCCCCTCGTACTCGGCCTCCTCCGCCTGCCGGATCCGGCTCGGGTTCAGGTCGATCGCGTGGATCTCGACGGGGCGGCCGAAGCAGCGGAACTGGTTCTCGTGCTGGACGATCGCGAGGGTGTAGGCCTCCTCGCCCGAGGAGCAGCCGGCGGAGAGGACGCGGACCGGCTCCCCGGCCGGGCGCTCCCGGACCTGCCGCGGGAGGACCTCCGAGAAATACCAGTCGAGCTGGTAGCGCTCCCGGAAGAAGTAGGTCTCGTTGTTCGTCAGCGCCTCGGCGAGGAAGTGGAGCTCCTGCGCGGCGTCCGGCGAGAGGACGAGGAAGCGGTAGTACTCGAGGAAGGAGGTCATCGCCCGCGCCTCGAGGCGCTCCTTCAGCCGGAAGCGGACGCGGTCGCGGTGCGCCGCGAAGACGTCGAGGCCGAACCGCTCCCGGACGAAGTCCGAGAAGAGGTGGCACTCCTCGTCCGTCATCGGCGGGATGCCGGTCGTCCGGTGCGCGAACGCGACGCCGCCCTCCACTCGCCCCTCAGCTCCCGAGCTTCTCGAGCGCGTTGCGCGCCGTGCGGGCGACGACCTCCTCGTGGTCGGCCGTCAGCTTGCGGAGGACCGGGACGGCGTCGTCCGAGCCGATCTCGCCGAGCGCCCAGGCCGCCGTGTTCCGGAGCGACCAGTCCTCCGCGCGCGCGAGCCGGGCGAACGTCGCGAGCCGCCCGTCCCGGTGGTGCTTGGCGAGCGCGGCGGCCGCGGCCCGGCGCCGCTCGCGGTCGCGCCCCTGCAGCTCGGCCTCGAGGAACCGGGCCCCTTCCGGCGTCCCCAGGGCGCCGACGGCCTCGACGATCGCGACCTTCTCGAGCGGCGCCGCGGACGGGTAGAACGCCATCAGGTCGCCGGCGGCCGCGGCGTAGCGCAGCCGGCCGAGCGCGCGGACGACGTAGTAGACGCATTCGGGGTCGGCGCGGAGGCGGGCCTTCAGGAGCGGGCCGATCTCCGCGGCGTTCGCGGGGTGGGCGAGGCACTCGATGACGAGCGTCCGGATCGCCGGCTCGGGGTGGTCGAGGAGCGGGCGGAGGCTCGCCGTGACCTCCGGGCCGGTCTCCTCGCTGAGCGCCCGGAGGAGCCCGCGCAGGAGGTCCGGCGGCGCCCCGGGGATCCGGGAGAGCCAGGCCCCGACGAACGGTCCCCTCTCGAGGCGGCGCGAGACCTCGACGTAGGCGAGGAGCCGCTCTCCCGGCTCGGTCTCGAGGAGGAGCCGCTCGAGGAGCGCGACGTCCGTCGGGCGCGCCAGGTACGGGAGGGACTCGAGGGCGCGGTTGCGGACCTCCTCTCTCGCGTGGAAGAGGAGCGGGAGGACCTTCTCGAAGGCCCCCTCCGGGAGCCTCCGGGCGAGCGACCGGACCGCGTTCGCGAGGACGCCCGGGTCGGCGTCGGTGAGCTTCTCCGCGATGATCGCGTCGCCCCAGGCTTCCGAACGGAGGCCGAGGACCCGGAGCGCGGCGGACCTGACGGCGGGCCGCGGGTGCGAGGCGGCGGCCTGCAGGAGCTCCCGCGCGCCCTTCGCCTCCGGGAGGGAGCCGAGGAACGAGACGGTCCCGGAGGCGAGCGCCGGCTCGTCGAGGTGCTCGACGAGACCCGGGTAGAGCGTCTCGTCGCCGTAGGCGGCGACGAGGCGGTTCGCGGCGGCGCGGAGCTCCGGGGTCTCCGAGGCCAGCCCCTCGCGGAGGTAGCGGCGGAACGGGTCCCTCCGGAGCGCGGCCGCGGCCTCGGGGTCGCGAAGCCGCGGCACCTCGCCGCCGGCCCTCGCGAGGCACTCCCCGATCGCGGTCAGGATGGCGTCCCGCTGCGGGAAGCGGTCCTCGCGGACGAGCTCGCGGCAGAGCGGCTCGATCGCGGACGGGTCGCCGATCCGCCCGATCGCCTCGAGCGCGGTCGTGCCGAGCGAGTCGTCCCCCGTGAGCTTCAGGAGCTCGAGCGTCGCGCGCGCGTCGCCGATCCGCCCGAGCGCGAGGATCGCCGCGAAGCGGAGCCAGAGGTCCCCCTCGAGGAGCTCGAGGAGCGGGCCGACGGCCTTCCGGCACTTCAGGTCGCCGAGGCTCTCGACCGCCGCCTGCGCGATGTTGAGGTCGGGGTGCGAGAGGAATCCGAGGAGGATCGGCGCCACGTCCTCCTCGGGCATGGCGCCGAGGATCTGCAGCGTGAAGAGGACGACGTCCGGGTCCTCCGAGACGGTTCCCCGCCGGAGGACCGGGATCGCCGAGGGCCCCTTCAGCTTCAGGGCGTCGATGCACGCCGTCCGGAGGACGGAGTTCGCCGGGTTCGCGACCCCGTCGAGGAGGCGCGCGGCCGGGACCCGGCGCGCCGCGAGGCGGATCGCGGCCTGCCGGGTCGCGGCGTCGCGGTCCTCGAGGGCGGCCCAGATCAGGTCCTGGCCGGGCCGGCCGAGCCGGGCGGCGAGCTCGAGGCCCCGCCCGCGCGCGAGAGGGTCCGAGTCCCGGCACCACTCGCGCGCCGCGGCGAGCCGCTGCTTCGTCGCCGTCTCCTTCGTCGTCGCGCGCATCGGTCGGCCCTCCTCTTCAGACCCGGAAGGACTCGAGCTGCTGGCGGAGGCTCTCGGCCTCGCGGGCCAGGTCCGTCGAGGCGCGGGTGAGCTCCTCGACGGCGGAGAGGTTCGCGCGCGCCACCGACGCGATCGTCTCCATGGCGCGGACGACCATGTCGCCCCCCTTCTTCTGCTCGACGGTGGCGTCCGCCACCTGCTGCGTCATGCTGTTCATGCTCGCGACGGCCTTCAGGATCTGCTGGCTCCCGGCGGCCTGCTCCTGGGCCGCCGTGGAGACCTGCCGCGACACGTCGCTGATCCGCTCGGCCACCGAGAGGACCTTCACGGCCCCGCTCGACTGCTCCTGCGTGAGGCGGTGCACCTCGGCGACCATGCCGGACGCCTTCTGCACCGAGCCGAGGATGCTCCCGAGGACGCCGGCCGTCATGTCGACGGCGCTCTGCACGTCCTTCTGCATCGCCTCGATGACGCCCGCGATCTCCTCGGTTGCGCGCGCCGAGCGCTCCGCGAGCTTCTTCACCTCGTCCGCGACGACGGCGAAGCCGCGCCCCGCGTCGCCCGCCCGGGCAGCCTCGATGGCCGCGTTCAGCGCGAGGAGGTTCGTCTGGTCGGCGATCGCCTCGATGACCTTCACGATCTTGCCGACGCCCTGCGACTTCTCGCCGATGGAGCGGATCGTCCCCTGCAGGAGCCCGCCGCCGTCGTTCGCGTCGCCGACCGCCGTCCGCGAGACCTCGTCGACGGTGCGGACCTTCTCGTCGACCGTCTGGATCGCGCCGTGGATCTCCTGGAGCGTCCGCGTCGTCTCGTCGACGGCCTCGAGGAGGACCTCGGAGTTGCGGGCCGTCCTCTGGACGAGCGTCCCCATCTCCTGGATCGAGGCGGCCGTCTCCTCGACGTTCGCCGCGAGCGCCTGGGTGTTCTGGGCCACCGCGCTGATCTGCGCGGCCATCTCGACGAGCGTCGAGGAGGTCTCGTCCGAGGAGGCGGCCTGCGACTCGGCGCCGCGCTGGATCGACGAGGCCGAGGCCGAGATCTCCTCGGCCGAGATCGCGACCTGCTGCGAGGCGTCGCGGAGGCGCGAGAGGAGGTCGCGCAGCGTCGTGACCATCCTCACGAAGGCGCGGCCGAACGCGTCGGTGTCGCCGCGCAGGGCCGGGGTCGCGCGGAGGTCGCCGTCGGCGAGGCGGTCCGCCGCGTCGACCATCTCGCGCAGGTAGGCGACCATCCCGCGCATCGCGCGCGAGAGGCGCCCGATCTCGTCCTTCCGCCCCTGCTCCGGCACGTCCGCGAGCTCGCCGCGGGCGATCCCCTCGGCGACGTCGACGAGGGCGAGGAGCGGCCGGGAGACGGCCTGCGAGACGCGGAACGCGAGGACGACGACGGCGCCCGCTGCGATCGCGAGCGCGACGAGGAACGTCAGGAAGAGCTCGTCCAGCGTCTTGAACGCCTCGTCGGCCTCCTGCCGCACGAGGACGAGGACGCGCTGCCCCGAGAAGATCGAGAAGCCCTGCTCGGTCGCCCAGCCGACCGCGTACATCTTTCCGTTCGACGGGTCGACCTGCGTCGTGAAGCCGTGCGTGGACTTCTGCGCCAGCTGGAACGCCGGCTGATTCGAGACGGTCGCCTTCAGGATCGCCGCGACGTCCTTCGAGCAGAGGACCGACCCGGACTTCTTGTCGACGACCAGGATCTCGCCCGTCTTCCCGAACGTCTCCTTCTTCACGAGGTTCTCGGAGAAGAGGGCGCCGTAGTCGACCCGCGCGCCGACGACGCCGAGGACGCGGCTGGAGCCCGCCTCCTCGACGCGCCAGGAGAACGTGACGACGGGCCCGCCCGACTTCTCGTCGCGGGCGACGGAGGGCGAGTACCACGGGTCGCCCCCCTGCCCCTCGACGAACCAGTCCGACTTCGCCTCGTTCCCGCCGAGGAGCGCCGCGTCCGACGCCGCAATGACCTTCCCCGCGGCATCCGCGAGGACGATGGAGGAGTAAACGGGCGCGCGGTTGTCGAAGAAGTTCCGGAGGACCGCGCTCTTCTGCTCCGCGGTGCTCTTCGACGACGCCAGGACGGGGTTCTCGGCGAGGTCGACGACGTCGGCGTAGCGCTCGAAGAGGTTCCGGGAGATCTTGTCGGCGGTCGACATCGCCCGGTCGCGGAAGTCGGTCCCGACGAGCTCGCGCATCGACGACCGGACGCGGACGTGGCTGAAGACGCCGAAGCCGGCGAGCGGGACGACCGCCAAAAGGAACCAGACGACGAGGCGCGCGCGAAGGCTCCGGAACGAAATCATGCCCTCTCCTCCCGCGTCATGTTGACCTCCTATGCCTTCACGACCAGGGTCTTGCCGGGGTCGAGCAGGACGAGCAGGCCCTCGGGCCGCTTCGCCACGCCGACGACGTAGTCCGTCCGCGCCGTGACGACCTCGGCCGGCGGCGGCTCGATCTCGGACGCCCTCACCTTCGCCACGCGCGTGACCCGGTCGACGAGCAGCCCGAGGGCCCGCTCTCCGACCTCGAGGACGACGACGCGGGCGCTCGGCCCGGGGTCGAGCGGGGCGAGGCCGATGCGCGTCCGGATCTCGACGACCGGGAGGATGCTCCCGCGGACGTTCATCAGGCCGCGGATGTGCGGCGGGGCCTGCGGGACGCGGGTCGTCTCGCCGAGGCGCAGGATCTCCCGCACGCTCTCGACCGGGAGCCCGTACTCCTCGCGGTCGAGCCGGAACGCGACGTAGGTCTTCTCCTCCGCGGCGTGGTCCGCGGCGCGCCTCCGCTGGCCCGCGGAGACCCAGTCCGCGAAGGCGAGGAGGTCGACGGTGCCGTCGGCCCCGGGAGCCCCCGGGACGACGTCGCCCGGACGTTCCTTCTTCGCGTCCATCCTCAGAGCTCCCTTCCCGCGGCGGCCTGGAGCCTCTCGACGTGCGCGTCGAGGAGCCCCACCGCGTCGAGGATCATCACGATCCGGCCGTCGCCCAGTAGCGTCGCCCCCGAGAGGCCGAGCGGCCGGCCGAGCGACTCGTCGAGCGGCTTCACGACGATCCGGCGCGTCTCGAGGGGGCGGTCGACGAGGAGCGCCTTCTGGCGGCCGCCGCCCGAGAGGATCGACGCGAACCGGCGCCCGCCCCGGCCCGGCGCGCCCGTCCCGAGGAAGGCCCCGGCGTCGACCGCGGCCACGAGGCGCTCGCGGAAGCGGATCACGCCGCGCGAGGCGACCCGGTGCAGCTCCCCCTCCTCGAGGCGGACCGTCTCCTCGAGGAAGCTGACCGGGAGGGCGTAGGTCTCTCCGTCGACGGCGACGAGGAGGGCGTCCGAGACGGCGAGCGTCAGGGGGAATGCGAGGCGGAACTCCGTCCCGCGCCCCGGCGCGGAACGGAGCTGCACGGAGCCGCCGAGCCTCTCGACCGACGCCTTCACGACGTCGAGCCCCACGCCGCGCCCGGAGATTGCGCTGACCCCCTGGCGGGTCGAGAAGGCCGGGAGGAAGACGAGGTCGCGGACCGCGCCCTCGTCCAGCTCGTCGGTGGCGATCCCCATCTCCGCGGCGCGCCGCCGGACCCGCTCGAGGTCGATGCCGGCGCCGTCGTCGAGGACGGCGACCTCGGCGAGGCTGGAGGCCTGCCGGGCGGCCAGGGTGAGCGTCGCGCGCCGGGGCTTCCCCTTCGCCTCCCGCTCGGCGGGGCTCTCGATGCCGTGGTCGACCGCGTTCCGCACGAGGTGGACGAGCGGCTCGGCGAGCTCGTCGACGATCGACTTGTCGAACGTCGTCGCGCCCCCTTCCACGACGACGTCGACCTCCTTGCCGAGCTCGAGCGAGAGGTCGCGCACGAGGCGCCGGAACCGGGCGAAGACCGTCTCGACGGGGACGAGCCGCGTCGCGAAGACCTCGCGCTCGAGGAGGCCGAACGTCCGCAGGAGGAGCTCGAGGCTCTCGGTCGCGGCCGCGGCCTCGTCCGAGGGCGTGCGGGCGGCGATCCTCCGGAGCCGCTCGGCGACGCCCGCGAGGAGGACGTTCATCTCGCCGGTCAGCTCGAGCAGCCTCTCGAGGCTCGCGTGGCTCACGCGGAGGGACCGGGACCTCCCCGCGAGGATGCCCCGGGCGGCGGCGTCCGCGGCGGGCGCCCCGGCGGCGGGGCGGGCGTGCGGCGCGCTCCCGGCCTCGGAGGCGACCCGCTCGAGGCCCGAGAGCGCCGCGGCCCAGTCGGCCGGCATCGTCTCGGGGACCTCGCCCGAGCGGAACGCCGGGGAGATCATGCCGATCGCCGAGAGGAGGAGGACGACGACCTCCTCGTCCTCGGCGGCGTCGCCGCCGCCGACCGCGACGAGGGCGTCCTCCATGACGTGCGCGGCCCGCGCGACCGCGTCGTACCCCATCATCCCGGAGTTCCCCTTGAGCGTGTGGAAGACGCGCTTGAGGCCCGCGAGGTCGTCCGGCGTGAGCGCGGCCTCGGCGCGCTCGGCCTCGAGCAGGGTCGCCTCGGCCTTTTCCAGGAGCTCCCGCGTCGACGAGAGGTAGTCGTCCAGGATCTCCTGGAACTCGGCCGTCGTCACCGGCGCCCTCCGCGAGCCGGCGGCGCCGCGGAGCTCCCGCTCCTCATGGCTCCCCGGGTCCGCTCCGGCTGTCGAAGAGGCCGTCGATGATCGCGTGCAGCTGCGCGGGGCGGAACGGCTTCTTGACGTAGCCGGTCGCCCCGAGGGCCATCCCGCGCGCCGTGTCGTCCTCGCGCCCCTCCGTGGAGATGATGATGACGGGGATGTCGGTGAAGAGTCCCGTCTGCTTGCGGACCTCGAGGAAGCGGAGACCGTCCATCACCGGCATGTTGATGTCGAGGAGGATGAGCTGGACGTCGGGGTTCCGGCTCAGAGCCTCGAGCGCCTGGTTCCCGTCGTACGTGTGGAGGACCTCGCACTTCTGGTACCGCTGCAGGACCAGCCCGTGCATCTTGTGGACGAGCTCGGAGTCGTCGACGATCAGGACCTTCTTCAGCTTCATGAACGGCTCTCCCTCCCGGCGGGCCAACGCCGCGAACGGGGTCCTCCCGCCAGTCTAGCCGAGCGCGGGCGGTTCCCGGCCCGAAGACGCTCCGCGCGCACGCCCCTAGACCTCCATCTCGCCGAAGTACGAGCGGGCGAGCGCCGACGGCACGAACCGCCGCGTGTCCCTGTGGGAGACGGCGATCAGCTTGCCGTGGAGGAGCGGGACGAGGAGCCCCTGCTCGTGGACCGTCCGGGCGATCGGGGCGAGGTCCCGGACGTCCTGGCTCTTCCGGAACTTCTCGAGGTCCCGGTCGGTCGCCGGGTCCTGCCAGCGCGAGAGGTTGTAGGCGGCCGCCCGCGGCGCCGTCCGCGAGGTGACCATCGTCGAGAGGAGGAGCGAGTCGACGAAGTCGGACGCGAGGGGGGTGTCGGCGATCCACCCGCCGAGGAGGAGGTCGTAGTCGGCGCGCTCGAGGTGCCCGACGTACTCCCCCCGGTCGCGGGGCTGGACGATCGTGAGCTCGATGCCGAGCGGCCGGAAGCTCTCGATGAGCGTCTTCGCCACGGCCGGCGGGTCAGGCATGTAGGGCTTCGGGCCCCACGTCAGGACGAGGGTCAGGCGCTCCGGCGCCGTGATGCCCGCCTCCGCGAGGAGCTGCCGCCCCTGGACCGGGCTCCCGTCGACGGCTCCCACGGGCACGTCCCTCTTCAGGAACGGGGGGAGGAGACCGGCCGCCGCGAAGCCCATTCCGAGCGGTCCATAGCTGACGCGGGCGATCTCGGTCCGGCTGACGGCGGAGCAGAGGGCGCGCCGGAGGCGCGGGTCCGACATCGCCGGGCGCTCGACGTTGAGGAAGAGGATCCCGGTGCTGCTGCCGTCGAGCGTCTTCGGGTAGACCGGGGCGCCGCGGAGCTTCGCGAGGTGGGAGAACGTGAGGGCGTACGTGACGTGCACGTCGCCCGCGTGGACGGCGGCGAGGAGGGCCTCGGCGTCGGGATAGACCTCGAAGAGGACGCCGCCGAGCGCGGGGACCTTCGCCGCCCGGGGGTTCGCGCGGAGGAGGACCTTGCCGGACCGGACCACGTCGTCGCCCTCGAGCGGCTCGGGCGGCAGGAAGGGGCCGGTGCCGAGGAGCGCTCCCCGGCTCTCGAGGGCCACGCCGCAGAACGGGTTCGTCAGGATCGTCGCGAAGTGCGGGTCGGGCGCCCGGAGGCGGAACTCGACGCGCTCGTTCCGGGTCTTCACGTCGGCGCGCGCGGAGACGTCGCGCACCCGCGCGAGCGACGTCGCGACGGCGGCGGCGGTGCAGGGGGTGCCGTCCGAGAAGGAGGCCCCGGGCCGCACCGCGGCCGAGAGGGTGAGGGGGTCGCCGTCCTGGCGGAGGGGCTCGGCGAAGAGCTCCGGCTTCGGCGCGCCGCCGTCCGGGGGCGAGCTGAAGGGCGTCTCGTAGACCTGCATGAGCGCGAGCGCCGTGACGTGGTCGTGGATCTCCCAGGGTCGCGCCGACGCGAGGCGGGAGAGGACCCCGACGCGGAGGGTCTTCGGCGGGAGGTTCGGGGGCACGGGCATCGTCGGACCCTCCTCGCTCCGGGACCTCCCCGGAGCCCGTTGCGGCACTCCTCTTCCGGGCGCGCGTTCCGAGCCTCCGCGAAAGCCGCGGGACGCGCTCCGGGCGCTCCGGGGACGCGCGGGCGGATTATCCACCGGGAGGCAGGGCGGGGCTCCGGCTCGCCTGAAACGGGGCGGGAGAGGCGCGGCGGCGACGGGCCTTTCGGGGGGGCCGGAGGCGGAATCGGCTTCCTCGTTCCCTCTGCGGGCCGCTATCATCGCCGCGACATTCGGGCGCAGGTTCCCTCGTGCGGTGGCCGCATTCGCAGCTGGCGGCTCGCGCACGACGGGCGTCGAGGATGCCGCAAGGAGGATGGGATGAGACGAGACGAGCTGGATCGTGCAGTGGGATGGGTCGCGGCGTTCGGCGCGGCGGCCCTCGTCGTCGGCGCGGCGGGTGCAGCGGCGCAGCCCAGCTGCCCGGCAGGATTCACGAGCCAGACGTTCTCCTTCACCGGCGCCGAGCAGCAGTTCGTCGTTCCCGCGAACGCCTCGACCGTCACGATCCACGCGTGGGGCGCCCAGGGCGCCGCGGCCACCGGGAGCGCGGCGGGCGTCGGCGGACTGGGCGGCTACGCGACCGGCTCGCTCGCCGTCACGGCCGGACAGACTCTCTACATCTACGTCGGCGGACAGGGGAACACGTTCAACGGCGCCGGCACGGGCGGAACGATCGGCGGCGGGATCGGCGGCGGCGCCTCGGACGTCCGCGCCGGCGGCAACGCTCTGGCGAATCGGGTCCTGACGGCGGGCGGCGGCGGCGGCGGCGGCCAGAACGGCTGCCAGGCCGACGGCCTCGCCTTCCCGGCCGGTGGTGCCGGCGGCGGCGGCGGCGGGCTTCCCGGCGGAAACGGCGCCACGAGCCCGTCCGGGGGCGGCGGCTTCGGCGGCACGCTGGGCGTCGGCGGTGCCGCAGGGGTCGGCTGCGGGGGCTTCCTCGGGCAGCCCGGCACGGTTCCCAACGGCGGCAACGGGCAGGCCTGCTGCTGTACCAACGGCCAGTCGGGAGGAGGAGGAGGCGGCGGCGGATTCGTCCAGGGAGGCGGCGGCGGCGCCGGCTCGGCGGGAACGACGGGCTGCGGCGGGAACGACAAGGGCGGCGGCGGCGGCGGCGCGGGCGGCAGCTCGGACACGAGCGGCGTCACGGGCGGGAGCACGCAGAACGACGTCCGGCCGGGCAACGGCGAGGTCATCGTCTGCTACCAGTCGCTGTCGCCGGCGACCCTGACGGGCACGAAGTCGGTCGCCGGTTCGTTCACGCCCGGCGGCGCGGTCACATATACGGTGGTCCTGTCGAACAGCGCGGCGACGGCGCAGCTCGACAACCCGGGAGACGAGTTCACGGACGTCCTCCCGACGGGGCTCGTCCTCGTGAGCGCGAGCGCGACCTCCGGGACCGCCCTGGCGACGGTCGCGACGAACACCGTCACGTGGAACGGCTCGATTCCCGGCGGCGGGAGCGTCACGATCACGATCCACGCCACGATCGGCTTCGGCTCGGCCGGGCTGGTGCTCAGCAACCAGGGCTCGATCTCCTACGACGCGAACGGCGACGGCACGAACGAAGCGACCGCGCTGACGGACGACCCGGGCCGGCCGGGCGGGCAGGACCCGACGGCGCTCGTCGTCGGTGACGCGGCGATCCCGTCCCTTTCGTTCCGCGGCCTCGCGCTCCTCGCGGTCCTCATCGGCGTGGCCGCGCTGCTCGCGATCCGGAAGATCGTCTAGCCCGCCTCGAAAAGGGGTAGGGGATGAACCGACGGCCGGCCGCATCCGCGGCCGGCCGTCTCCCTTTCCGGCGCTCCACGTCCGCAGGCCTGCGGCGGCGGGCCCGTCAGCCCCTCGGGAGCCGCTCGCGGAGGCGCGCCGCGCCGGTCCGGCTGACCGGGATCCTCTCCCCGTCGGCCATCCGCGCCGCTTTCCCCTCCTCGAGGGAGACGAGCCGAGCGACGTTCACGATCCACGAGCGGTGGACGCGGACGAAGCGCTCGGCGGGGAGCTGCCGCTCGAGGTCGGCGAGCGCCTGGTGCTTCAGGTGGCTCCTCCCGCCGGCCCGGATCAGGACGTAGTCGTCCTCGGCCTTCGCCCACTCGACGTCGTCCACGCGGACGAGCGTCACGCGCGTCCCGTCGCGGACCGCGATCCGCTCCGGCGGCGCCCCGTCGGGCCGCGCCGCGGCCGCGAGGGCGACCGGATCGGGCCCCCGCGCCCCCGAGGCGGCGAGGCCCCGCGCCCGCGCGAGCGCGGCGTCGAAGCGCTCCTTCGAGAAGGGCTTCAGGAGGTAGTCGACCGCGTTCACCTCGAACGCCCTCACCGCGTACCGGTCGTACGCCGTCACGAAGACGACGGCGGGCCGCGGCTCGAGGAGCTCGAGCGTCTCGAAGCCCGTCAGGCGGGGCATCTGGACGTCGAGGAAGACGAGGTCGGGGGCGTGGGCCGCGACCGCCTCGATCGCCTCGGGGCCGTTCGCGCACTCGGCCACGACCGCGACGTCGGGGTGCGCGGCGAGGTGCTCGCGGACGACGCCCCGGGCGAGCTCCTCGTCGTCGACGACGACGACGCGGAACGTCACGCCGCCTCCGGCGGCCCCGGGACGACGAGGGCCACGCAGAAGCGCTTCCCGTCCCCCCGCTCCTCGATCTCGGCCGCCCTCCCCCACGCCGCCGCGAGGCGCCGCCGCACGATGGAGAGGCCGAGGCCGCTCCCCGTGGAGACGGCCGCCTCGGGGTCGTAGGGGTTCTCGACGGCGACCCTCACGCCGTCCCCGGCCCGCTCCACCCGGAGCGTCAGCGTCCCGCCGTCGAGCAGCGTCGCGATGCCGTGGCGGACCGCGTTCTCGACGAGCGGCTGCAGGAGGAGCGGCGGGACCGCGACCGAGAGGAGCGACTCGTCCACCTCCTCCTCGACCTCGAGGCGGCGGCCGTAGCGGACCTTCTCGACGGCGAGGAACTGGCGGACGAGGGCGAGCTCCTCGCGGAGCGGGATGAGGGAGCGCTCGCCCGAGGCGAGGCTCCGCCGGAGGAAGTCGGAGAGGAGGACGCACATCTCGCGCGCCCGCGCCGGGGCCGTCGTCGTCAGGGCGCTGACCGAGTTGAGCGCGTTGAAGAGGAAGTGCGGGTTCAGCTGCGCCTTGAGCGCCTCGAGCTCGGCCTCGCGCGCGAGGACCCGCGCCTCCATCGCCCGCCGCTCGGCCGCCTGGGACGACTCGAGCGAGAGGAGGATGTAGTGGAACGTCACGGCGAGGAGGTAGAGGAGGACGCCGACGACGAAGAGGGGCGGCACCGCCTTGCCGAACCGCTCGGGGAGCGTCGAGAGGACGGGGAAGGAGCCGAGGAGGCTCGCGAGCGTCGAGCCGGCGAGCGTCAGGAGCGAGGCCGCGATGACCGCCCCGACGCCGTGGACGCCGAGGACGGACGCGGTCCGGGCGCGCGTGAGCGGCGCGTTCCGGCAGGCGTAGAACGACGAGAGGCAGAGGAACGCGTAGACGAGGGAGAGCGGCGCCGCGAGCGCCGCCGCCTCGCCGAGCGAGAGGCTCCCCGGGAGCGCCAGGAGGTACGCCTGGATCGCCGCCAGGGGAACCCAGGCGAGGAGGTAGGCGAGGAGCCTCTCCCGGCGAGCCAGGATCGGGTGCACGTCAGTTCTTCACGTCGAGGCCGCCGAAGACGACGAACCCGTCGATGACGAGCTTCTTCGGCGGAACGTCTCCCTCGGGGGCGGGGTGGGCGCTCTTGTCGTCGGTCCCGCCGAAGATCGCGAAGGCGCGCACCTCGACGTTCCAGTCGCGCGGGACGCGGATGTCTCCTCCCCCGAAGGCGACGAAGACGGTGACCGTCGCCTGGTCGTCGGGGATCCGGCAGGCCGACAGGTCGAGCTCGAAGCCGCCGAAGAGCGCGTTGATCTCCCCGCCGAGGAACTCGTTCGTCGTGATCGAGCGGTCCCAGCCGCCGAAGATCGCCGTCTCGTCGAGCGTCGCCGCCGTCCGGTTCTCGACGGTCCGATCGGGGAACGTCCTTCCCCCCGCCTTCTGCACGAGCCGGATGCCGAGCGCCACGAGGATGAGCGGCGTCAGCTTCCAGACCGGGAAGCGGAGGACGTTCAGGTTGTCGAGGAGGAGGAGCGTCCCGGCGAGGGCGAGGACCCACCCCCAGAAGCCGTTCCAGAAGCCCTTCCTCTGGAGCGCCTTCGTCAGGCCGACCGCCACGAGCGCGGCCGGCCAGAGGCGGAGGAGGAACCGCGCCGAGACGAGGCCGAAGTTGTCGAGGGTGAAGAGGAGTCCCGCGACGATGACGAGGATGCCGAAGACGAGGCGGACCGCGCCCGCCGCGGCCGGGAATCTCGGGTCTTTCACGTTCATGGCCTGCCTCCGCGCTCCCCGCGGGGGAGCCTCTGACCGAAGTTACGCGCCGGGGGGCGATTCCGCCCGCCCGATTCGGCGAACCGACGCCGGGCGTCGGCGAGCCGCGGTCAGAGGCCGACCCGGCCGAGGCGGAACGTCTCCGAGAAGCCGTCGGACGGGACCCGGATCGTCACCTCCACCGCGCCCCCGTCGGTGCAGGAGTAGACCTCCTCCACCTCGGGGCCGGGCCCGTCGAGCCTCCGGACGGCCACGCCGTCCAGGCGCGCGCCGCGGAGCGACGGGAGGAAGGGGAACCTGACGTCGGGGCCGGGGGTGACGTCGCCGTCGGGACGCCCCTCGACGATGCGGCTGCACTCGACGAAGCGGAAGTGCCCCACGTCGTGCGCGGCGCGGTAGCGGCGCACCGCGGTGAGCGGGGCCCCGCCCGGCGCCGGGACGGCGAGGTCCTTCGGGAAGATCGGGTCGAAGACGACCTCGTCGCCGGCCTCCGCCTCGCGGAAGACGCCGAAGTGCCGCGTCAGCCGGTCGGCGAGCGTGAAGCCCGCCTCCGTGTCGAGGAAGAGAGCGAGGCCGACCGCCGTCGCGGCGAAGGGGTGCGGAGATCGCTTCACCCTCTTCTCCCCGAACCGCTCGCGGAGCCGCCTCCCGACGAGCGGGAACGCCCCTGCGCCGCCGACGACGTAGACGCCGGCGAGCTCTCCTTCCCCGACCTCCGCCGCCGCGAGGACCGGCTCCGTCGCGGCGATCGTCCGCTCGACGAGGGGGGCGCAGGCCTCCCAGACCTCCTCGATCGGCAGGGCGATCGGCGGCAGGTCGAGGGGCGCCAGGTCGAGGACGAGCTTCCGCGTGTTCGGCCCGGCCGCCTCCTTCTGCCGCGCGCACTCCTCGAGGAGGAGGTCGCGCGTCTCGGCGTCGGGCGGGGCCGCGCCCGCCCTCGCGAGGACGGCGTCGAGGATCGCCTCGTCGAAGTCGTCCCCCCCGAGTCGGCGGACCCCCTCGCTCGTGACGACCTCGTTCGTCTTCCCCGTCATCCGGAGGAGCGAGGCGTCGAACGTCCCGCCCCCGAGGTCGTAGACGAGGACGTGCTCGCGCCGCGAGGTGATCGTCGAGCGGAAGCGGTGCGCGTACTCGAAGCCGGCCGCCGAGGGCTCGTTCAGGAGGGCGACGGGGGCGAAGCCGGCCGCCCGGAACGCCTCGAGGGTCAGGAATCGCTGCGCGCTCGAGGAGTTCGCGGGGACCGAGATCGCCGCCTCGAGCGGCTCGCCTTCCGCGACCCCGGCGTTCGAGCGCGCGAGGAGGTCCTCCCGGACCTTCGAGAGGAACCCCGTGAGGAGGTCGAGGAGGAGGACGGGAGCGCCGCCGATCTCGACCGCCGCGCGCGGCCCGGCGTCGGCGAGGAGCCGCTTGAACGAGCGGACCGGGCGGACGCCGTGCTCGTGCCGCACCGCCGCCGCGTCGAAGCCGTACCGGAGCTCGCCCGACGGCAGGAGGGCGGCGAGCGACGGGTAGGGGTCGCCCCCCTCGAAGGCGACCACGGGGTAGTTCCCGCGGTCGACCATCGTCACCACCGTGTGGGTCGTCCCAAAGTCGACGCCGAGGCGCATGTCGCCGTGGAGTTTACGGACTTTTCCGCAACGGGTCGTTCGCCGCCGGAGCGGTGCGGAAGCGCGGCGCCGAAACGCCGGTCCGGGCGGTCAGCGCGTCAGCTCGACGCCCGACGCCTCGAGCGCGGGGCCGCCGCCCGGCCCCTTCGCCCGGAAGGTCCCCTCCGCGGTCGCCGAAGCGCCCGACGCGTCGCCCGGGAGCGCCGCGCCCGCGTCGCGCAGGACGAGCCGGATCGACGCTCCGCCGTCGGCGAGGTGGAACGCCCCCCCCTCCGACCGGAGCTGCCCGCGCGCGCGGATCGTCTTCCCGTCGTACTCCGGCGCCTTCCTCGCGAGCTCGGCGATCGGGACTGCCGTCAGGCCGCGGAGCGGCCGCCCGTACAGCTCCGCCGCGCGGGCCGCGAGGGGCACGGAGGCGAGGAGCAGTGCGGCGAGGAGCGGACGCGGCCTCACGGCCCCATTGTAGGACCCCGCCCGGCCGGGTGCCTCGCGCCCTGCTAGGCTCCCCGCTGCATGGAGACCTTCGACTCCGTCCTCAAGGTCCTCGTCGGCGCCGTCGGCGTCGGAAGCGGCGCGGCCTACGTCCCCCAGGCGGTCCGGATCTGGAAGAGGCGGTCGAGCGACGACGTCTCCGTCGTCACTTACCTCCTCTTCCTCCTCGGCCAGGTCATCTGGCTCACCTACGGCGTCCGCTTCGGCCTCCTCGAGATCGTCCTCGGGATGTCGGCGAACCTCGCGGGGAACCTCGCCGTCCTCGTCTCGGCGCTCCGCTTCCGAACGCGGACGGCGTGACGCTCCGGCCGCTCCCCGTCCCGCCCGGCGCGGGGGGGTACCTCGCGTTCGACAAGGAGGCGGGGCAGCCGGCGCACGGCCCGGGAGGTCTCCTCGAGGAGGCGCGGGCGGCGCTCGGGCCCGACCTCCACCTCGTCCACCGCCTCGACCGGATCACGTCCGGCGTCCTCCTCCTCGCGCGCGGCGAGGAGGCGCTCCGCGCCGCGCACGCCGCCTGGCCGACGCAGGTGACGAAGCTCTACGTCGGCCTCGTCCGCGGCGTCCCCTCCGCGCCCGAGGGGACGATCGACCTCCCGCTCCTCGAGCATCGGACGGGGCGCCCCTGGCTGCTCGAGCGTGCGCTCCGCGCCGCCTACGGACCCGACCGCGCGGCGCGCCTCCTCCGCGGCGAGCCGCTTCCCGGGATCCCGCCCGTCCCACCCCCCGCCCGCTGCGCGGCGCACCCGGCCGGCCGCCCCGCCTCGACCGGCTGGCGTCTCCTCGAGGTGCGGGAAGACGGCGCCCTCCTCGAGCTCTCGCCCGGGACCGGCCGGATGCACCAGCTCCGGGTCCACCTCGCGGCGGTCGGCCACCCGCTCCGGAACGACCCGCTCTACGACCCCGGGGCCGACCCGTCCGGCCCGGTCCTCCTCCGCGCCGTGCGCGTCACGTGGCAGGACCCTCCCGGCGCCCCCCCAGGAACGGCCTGGGCGTTCGCGGCGCCGGCGTCTGAGATGATCCCGGCGTGACAGAACTTCTCCCCCCCGAGGCCCTCGAGGCCCTCCGGTCCCTCTGCGGCGGCGCCCCTCTCGCCGTCTTCGATCTCGAGACGACCGGCCCCGACCGCCTCACCGACCGGATCGTCGAGGTCGCCGCGCTGAAGGTCTCCCCCGACGGGAGCCTCGCGACGTTCGAGACCCGCGTGAATCCCGGCGTGAAGATCCCGCGCGAGGCGACCGCGGTCCACGGCATCACCGACGCGGACGTCGCCGACGCCCCGCCGTTCTCCGACGTCGCGCCGCGCCTCGCCGCCTTCCTCGAGGGGTGCGACCTCGCGGGCTACAACCTCCGCGGCTTCGACATCCCGCTCCTGGCGCGCGAGTTCGAGCGGGTGAAGGTCGCCTTCTCCTTCGACGGCCGCCGGGTCGTCGACGCCCAGGTCATCTACTTCCGCAAGGAGCCGCGCGACCTCACCGCGGCCGTCCGGACGTTCGTCGGGCGCGAGCACGAGGGGGCCCACTCGGCCCTCGCCGACACGATCGCCGCCGCCGAGGTCCTCGCCGGGCAGCTGAAGCGCTACGCCGACCTCCCGCGCGGCATCGACGCCCTCGCGGCCTTCACGGCCCCGGTCGAGGGGCGCTGGGTCGACGTCGACAAGCGCTTCGTCTGGAGGGACGGCTCGGCCGTCTTCAACTTCGGGGCCAAGCGGGGGCAGACCCTCGAGGCCGTCGCCGGGAAGAACCCGGAGTACCTCGACTGGATGCTCGAGGCCGACTTCCCCGAGGAGGCGAAGCGGATCGTCCGCGAGGCCCGCGAAGGGCGCTTCCCGGCCCGGAAGTGACCGCGCCGGCCCCGCCGAACGGGCGCGGCCTCGCCCGGCGCCGCCACCACCTCGTGAGGCTCGCCCTCCTCACGCTCGGCTGGGCGCTCCTCGGCCTCGGGGTCGTCGGGGGCCTCCTCCCCTTCATCCAGGGGTGGCCCTTCGGCGTCGCGGGGGTGGCGATCCTCTACGTCGAGAGCCGCTGGTTCCAGAGGAAGGTCCGCCGGTGGCGGCAGCGGCACCCGCGCGTGGAAGGGACCTGGCTGAGGCTGCGCGCCTGGCAGCGAAGCCGCCGCCGGCCGCAAAACGGCACCCGCCCCGCCCCGCCTCCGGCCGACCCGGGCTGACGGGGACGGGGCGGAGCCCGGTCAGTCCATCTGGCGGCGCAGGAACGTCGGGATGTCGAAGATGTCGTCCTTCGGCGACCTCACGTTCACGAGATTGACGCCGTATCCGTGGTCCTCGGGGAGCGGCTCCTCGGGGAGCGCGATCGGGGCCCGGCTCGTCGACTGGACCGCGACGCGCCGCGCGGCGGCGACGGGGGCGTCGAAGCCGGTCGCGATGACGCTCACCTTCACCTGCTCCTTCATGCCGCCGTCCTGGACGAGGCCGAAGATGATGTTCGCGTCGTCGTCGGCGGCCTGCTGGACGATCTGGCACGCCTCGTTGAACTCGGCGAGCGTCAGGTCCTCGCCGCCCGTGACGTTGATGAGGATCGCGCGGGCGCCCTGGATCGACTGCTCCTCGAGGAGCGGGTTCGAGATCGCCTTCTGGGCCGCCTCGACGGCGCGGTGCTCGCCCGTCGCCGTGCCGGTCCCCATGAGCGCCATCCCCATGTTCTCCATCACCGTCTTCACGTCGGCGAAGTCGACGTTCACGTAGCCGGGGACCGTGATCAGGTCGCTGATCCCCTGCACGGCCTGGCGGAGGACGTCGTCGGCGATCTTGAACGCCTCCCACGCGGTGATGTTCCGGTCGACGAAGGCGTAGAGCCGCTCGTTCGGGATCGTGATGAGCGTGTCGACGTACTCGCGCAGCTCGGCGATCCCCTCCTCGGCGAAGCGGAGCTTCCTCCGCCCCTCGAACGCGAAGGGCTTCGAGACGATCGCGACGACGAGAGCCCCGGCTTCCGACGCGATCTTCGCGACGACCGGCGCCGCGCCCGTCCCGGTGCCGCCGCCCATGCCGGCGGTCACGAAGACCATGTCCGAGCCGGAGAGCGCCTCGGCGATCCGCTCGGCGTCCTCGAGCGCGGCCGTCCGGCCGATCTCGGGGTTCGAGCCCGCCCCCATCCCCTTCGAGGTCGCGAGGCCGAGCTGGATCTTCTGCGCCGCCCGGTTCACCTTGAGGACCTGAAGGTCCGTGTTCGCGGCGATGAAGTCGACGCCCCGGATGCCCGCCTGGATCATCCGGTTCACGGCGTTCCCGCCGCCCCCGCCGACTCCGACGACCTTGATGCGCGCCGGGTTCGTGACGTCCTCGGTCATCGTGATCGCCGGCACGGTGCTCCCCTCGTCCTCGAACAGAATCATCTCTACCTCCAGGTCCCTTCAGATGGCCGACGCCGGGGTGAACATCCGCCCCAGCGAGTTCTTCAGCTTCGAGAGGAGGCCGCCCGGCGCCGACGGGCGCCCCTTCGGCGCCGACGCCCCCCCGCGCCCGACGAGGAGCAGCCCCGCCGCGCAGGCCCACTCGGGGCCGTTCACGATGTCGGTGAGCCCGGTCAGGCCCCGCGGCGCGCCGACCCGCACCGGGACGCCGAGCACCTGCTCGGCCTCGTCGGCCATCCCGTCGAGGACGGAGCCGCCGCCGGTCAGGACGAGCCCGGCCCGGAGCTCGCGCGCCGAAATGTCGGCCGTCGCCTCGCGCCAGAGGACCTCGAAGAGCTCCCGCGCGCGCGCCTCGAGGATCTCCGCGACGTAGGCCCGGCTCACGGGATGGACCCCCTGCCCGCCGGTCCGCGGCACGTCGAGCATCTCCTCGGCGGTGACGAGGCCGGCGACGGCCGCGCCGAACTTCTTCTTCAGCCGCTCGGCGTCGGGGACGGGGGTCTTGAGGAGGACGGCGAGGTCGCTCGTGAAGAGGTCGCCCCCGATCGGGACGACCGCGGTGTGGGCGAGCGCCCCCTGCCTCCAGACGGCGATCTCCGTCGTCCCGCCGCCGATGTCCGCGAGGACGACCCCGTGGTCCTTCTCGTCCGGCGTCAGGACCGCCTCGCTCGCCGCGAGCGGCTCGAGGACCATCTCGGTCACCGAGACGCCGGCCCCGTTGACGCACTTCAGGAGGTTCTGCGTCGTGGCGACCGGGACGGTCACGACGTGGACGTCGGCCTCGAGGCGGCTCCCGACCATCCCGAGCGGGTCCGCGACGCCGTCCTGGCCGTCCACGACGAACTGCCGCTGCAGGACGGTGAGGATCTCGTAGTCGGACGGGATCGGGCAGGAGCGCGCGGCGTCGAGCGCGCGGCCGATGTCCTCGCGCGAGATCTCGCGGTTGCGCGCCGCGACGGCGACGACCTGCCGGCTGTTGAACGACCTCACGACGGGGCCGGCGACGCCGACGACGGCGCGCTCGATCTGGACCCCCGCCATGATCTCGGCCTCCTCGGTCGCGCGCTTGATCGCCTCGATCGTGGCCGGCACGTCGATGATCGCCCCCTTGCGGGTCCCCTTGTGGGTGGCGACCCCCTTGCCGACGACGTCGACGCGTCCCTCGCCTCCGGTCTCCGCGATGAGCGCGCAGACCTTCGAGGATCCGATGTCGAGGCTGACGAGGTACGGGGTGGTCTTCGGCACGGGTCCTTCCTCAGGTGCTTCCGTGGGCGCTCTCGGCGCCCGGGGCCTTCAGCACGATGCGGTTCTCGAATCTCAGGTCGACCTCCCGCGGGAGGAGGCCGTGGCGGCCCAGCTCGGGGGCGAGAGCGAGGAACGCCCGCCAGCGGGCGAACGCGCGCTCGGGGAGGAGGGCGTCGTCGCCGAGGCGGAGCCTCAGGCGGGCGGGAGCGTCGACGACGGCGAAGCCCTCGGGAAGGACCTCCACCTCCGAGACGCGCGCGAGGAGGTCGGGGTCCTCCTCCTTCAGGCGGGCGAGGAGCCGCGCGCCCCGCGTCACGCCCTCCTCGGGCGAAGGGGCCCCCGAAGGGTCGAGGATGACGAAGCGGGGGGAGCCGGCTCCCCCGGCGTACGCCGCGAGCCAGAGGCCGTTCTGGTCGACGGTCCAGAGCTCGTCGCCCCGGCGCGCGAGGGCGACCGGGGAGCGCGGCTCCACCTGGACGGCGATCGTGTCGGGGACGACGCGGCGGGCCGCGGCCTTCGCGACCCAGGGGCGCGAGGAGAGGTCCGCGATCGCCGCGTCGAGGTCGACGGAGAGGAGCGAGCGGCCGATCCAGGGGTCGGAGAGCGCCTCGACCTCGTCCCGGTGCGGCTCGGGGACTCCCGTCAGTACGACGCGGCGGACGAGGAAGCGCGGGTGCCGCTGGACGGTCGCCCAGGCCGCCGCGGCGCTGCCCAGGAGGAGGACGACCGCGGCGAGGGCGAGGAAGAGGCGGCGCCGCGCCTCGCGCCGCCCCGCCGGGCGCGGCGGCCGGATCGTGCCGGGACGGTAGTACGCGCCGCTCACGACGGCTCCTGAGCCGCGAGGTATTCCTCGCCGAGCCGGTTCACGTCGCCCGCGCCCATCGTCACGAGGAGGTCGCCCGCCCGGAGCTCCGCCTCGAGGCGCGGGACGACGTCGCTCCTCGTCTCGAGGTCGACGACGTTCCGGTGGCCGCGGGCGCGGGCCGCGTCGGAGACGAGGCGCGACGTGACGCCGGGGATCGGCGCCTCGCGCGACGGGTAGACGGGGAGGACGTAGACGACGTCGGCGGCGAGGAGGGCGGCGCCGAAGCCGTCCGCCTGGTCGCGCGTCCGAGTGAAGAGGTGCGGCTGGAAGAGGACCACGAGGCGGCGCTCCGGGTGAGCCTGCCGCGCCGCGCCGAGCGTCGCCGAGACCTCGGTCGGGTGGTGGGCGTAGTCGTCGAGGACGAGGACGCCGCCCCGCTCCCCCTTCCGCTCGAAGCGGCGCACGACGCCGGAGAAGACCCGGAGCGCCTGCGCGCACGCCTCGAACGGGACCTCCAGCTCGCGGCAGACCGCGATCGCCGCGAGCGCGTTCTTCACGTTGTGGAGGCCCGGGAGCGAGACCGAGACCTCCCCGAGGACCTCGCCCTCTGCGACGGCCGTGAACCGGGACCCGCTCCGGTCGAGGCCGAGGTCGCGGGCGGTCACGTCGGCCTGCGGCGTCAGGCCGAACGTCCCGACGCGGACCCGGCTCGAGAGGAGCGGCCGGATCTCCTGGACGTTCGGGTCGTCGAGGCCGAGGAGCGCCGCGCCGAAGAAGGGCACCGTCCCGGCGAACTCGGCGAACGCGGCCTTCAGGTCGGCGAGGTCGCGATACGTGTCGAGGTGCTCGAGGTCGATGTTGTTGACGACGGCAACGATCGGCCGGAGACGGAGGAACGAGCGGTCGAACTCGTCCGCCTCGGCGACGAGGTACTCCCCCTTGCCGAGGCAGGCGTTCGTCCCCATCGCGCGGACCCGCCCGCCGACGACGATCGTCGGGTCGAGGCCCGCGGCCTGGAGGATCGAGCCGGTCATCGAGGTCGTCGTCGTCTTCCCGTGCGAGCCGGCGATCGCGATGCCGGTCTTCACGCGCATCACCTCGGCGAGCATCTCCGCCCGCTTGATGACCGGAACTCCGGCGTTCCGCGCCGCGACGAGCTCGGCGTTGTCCTCGGCGACCGCGGAGGAGTAGACGACGACGTCCGCCCCGGCGACGTGCTCGGCGCGGTGCCCCGCCGCGAAGACCGGGATGCCGATCCCGCGGAGGCGGCGCGTCTCCTCTCCCTCGCGGAGGTCGGAGCCCGTGACGGTCAGCCCGACGCTCGAGAGGATCTCGGCGAGGCCGGACATCCCGACCCCCCCGATGCCCACGAAGTGGACGCGGCGGACGCGGAGGAAGTTCACGGCGCGTGCTGCGAGATGTTGAGGAGGACCCCGACCGCCAGGAGCTCGGCCCAGAGGGCGGAGCCGCCGTACGAGAGGAACGGCAGCGGGATCCCCTTGGTGGGAAGGAGGGCGAGGACGACGGAGATGTTGACGAGCGCCTGGACGACGATCATCACGGCGAGGCCGAGGCCGAGGAGCCTCCCGAACGTGTCGGGGGCGTTCACGGCGGCGCGCATCCCGCGGGCGAAGACCATCCCGAAAAGGGCGAGGACGAAGGCGCAGCCGATCAGGCCGAGCTCCTCGCCGACGATCGCGTAGATGAAGTCGGTGTAGGGGTAGGGGAGGAAGAAGAGCTTCTGCTTGCCGTCGCCGAGGCCGAGGCCGGTGACGCCCCCCGTGCCGACCGCGATGAGCGACTGGAGCGCCTGGTAGCCGGTGCCGAGCGGGTCCGACTCGGGGTGGAGGAACGCGAGGATCCGGGCCCGCCGGTAGGGCGCCGACCAGGCGTAGGCGACGAGCGCGGGGACGGCGAGGAGCGCCCCTCCCGCGAACCAGCGGAGCCGCAGCCCCGCGTAGAAGAGCATCGCCCCGGCGATCGCGAAGTACGAGAGGGCCGTGCCGAAGTCGGGCTGCAGGAGGACGAGGACGGCCAGGACGGCGAGGAGCCCCGCCGCCGGGAGGAGCGTCCGGCGCACGTCCTCGAGCTCGCCCTCGCGGCGGGAGAGGAGCGCGGCGAGGGCGACGACGAGCCCGATCTTCGCGAACTCCGACGGCTGGACCGACATCACGCCGAGCCCGAGCCAGCGGCGGGTCCCGTTGATCGGCGGGCGGAAGAGGACCGCCACGAGCGCGAGGAGGAGGAGCGAGAGCCCCGCCCCGATCAGCCGCGGGTCGTTCAGCCGGCGGTAGTCGACCCGCATCGCGACGATCGTGAGAGCCGCGCCGAAGAGGACCGCGAAGCCCTGCTTGAAGACGAAGAAGAGCGGCTGGGAAGGCCCGCCGGCCGCGGGGAGGTAGATCTGCATCGCCGAGGCGCTGTAGATCATCAGGAGCCCGAGCCCGACGAGGAGGACCACGGGCCCGAAGAGGAAGCGGTCGATGGCGAGCTTGCGCGCCACGTCAGCCCCCCGCCTCGGGAAGGGCGTGGATGAGCGCCTCGAAGACCTCGCCCCGGTGCTCGTAGTTGCGGAACTGGTCGTAGGAGGCGCACGCGGGGGAGAGGAGGACGACGTCGCCGGGGCGCCCCTCGGCCGCGGCGATCTCGACGGCGCGCTCGACCGTTCCGGCCGCGTCGCACGGCACGCCCCCCGAGAGGGCCTTCATCACCGCCGGCCCCGCCTTGCCGATGGCGAGGACCTTCCGCGCCTTCTTCGTCGCGAGCGGGAGGAGGCGGCCGAAGTCGTCCCCCTTGTCCTTGCCGCCCAGGATGAGGAAGACGCTCCCGTCGGGGAACCCCTCGAGGCTCTTCAGCGTCGCGTCGACGTTCGTCCCCTTCGAGTCGTTGTAAAACGCGACGCCGTTCCGCGTCCTCACGAGGACGGTCCGGTGCGGGAGCCCCTTGAACGTCCGGAAGGTCCTCACGGCCGTCTCCGGCGTCACGCCGAGCGGGATCGTCGCGGCGAGCGCGGCGAGCGCGTTCTCGGCGTTGTGCGAGCCGGGGAGCTGAAGGTCCTCGCGCCTCGCGTAGACGCGCGGCCCCTTCCCGGCCGCGTCCGCGAGGAAGACGCCGTCCTTCAGCCAGGCGCCGAGCGGGAGGTCGTGCCGGCGGCTGAAGGCGAGGCGCCGCGCGCGGGTGCGGATCCGCGCGACGAGCGGGTCGTCGTCGTTCAGGACGGCGACCTGCGCCTCCCCCTGGTTCTCGAAGATCCTCGCCTTCGCCGCGCCGTAGTCGTCCACGGAGCGGTAGCGGTCGAGGTGGTCGGGCGTCAGGTTCAGGTGGACGGCGACGTCCGGGGCGAACCGCCGGAGCCCCTCGAGCTGGAACGAGGAGAGCTCGACGACCCAGACCCTGCTCGGCGGCGCGAGCTCGGCGGCCGCCGGCGAGGAGGCCGCGGCGAAGTGGATCCACGGCGTCCCGAAGTTCCCACAGGCGACGGCGTCGCGGCCGGCGTCGCGGAGGAGGGCGGCCGCGAGGGCGGTCGTCGTCGACTTCCCGTTCGTCCCCGTGATCCCGACGACGAGGCCGGGAAGGAGGCGCGAGGCGAGCTCGATCTCCGCGATCACGGGGATGCCCGAGGCGCGCGCGGCGTCGAGCGCCGGGATCGACATCGGGACGCCCGGCGAGACGACGCAGAGGTCGACCCGCTCGAGGAGCGAGACCGGGTGGCCGCCGAGGACGAGCTCGAGCCGTTCGTCGGCCGGCAGGGCCCCGAGCTTCCCGGCCGGCGCCGCGTCGGTGGCGACGACGGAGACGCCGCGGTCGAGGAGCGCCCTCGCCGTGGCGAGGCCCGACTTCGCGAGGCCGAAGACCGCCGCGCGGGAAACCTCGGGAAGGTCGGGGCCGAGCGAGAGGCTCACGGCTCCCCCTTCCCCGCCCTCTCGAGCGCCTCCAGCGCCTCGCGTGCGACGACGCGGTCGTCGAACGGCTCCTGCACCCCGGCCGTGACCTGGTACGTCTCGTGCCCCTTCCCCGCGATGACGACGACGTCGTTCGGCGCCGCCTCCGCGAGGGCGCGGTGGATCGCCGCACGGCGGTCGACGAGGACGAGGGGCTCGACCCCGGCGGCGGCCGCTCCCGCGGCGACCTCGGCGGCGATGGCCGCCGGCTCCTCCGAGCGCGGGTTGTCGGAGGTGACGACGACGCGGTCGGCGAGCTCGGCGGCGATGCGGCCCATCTCGGGGCGCTTGCCGCGGTCCCGGTCGCCCCCGCAGCCGAAGAGGACGTGGAGCCTCCCGCCGCGCGCCGTCGCGAGGGCGCGGGTCGTCTTCAGGACCCCCTCGAGCGCGGCCGGCTTGTGGGCGTAGTCGACGAGGACGAGGAGCCCGAGGGAGTTCGGGACCGGCTCGAGCCGCCCCGGGGCGGTCGAGAAGGCCGAAAGCCGCGCGGCGACCTCGGCGGGAGGGAGGCCGAGCGCGAGCGCCGCGGAGGCGGCCGCGAGGAGGTTCTCCGCGTTCGGCGCGCCGAGGAGCGGGGAGGAGATCTCGAGCGACTCGCCCGTCGCGCGGCGGACGACGCGGAGCGCGATCCCGGCCCCCGAGTGGCGGGCGTCGCCGGTGACGTCCGCCCCCGACCCGGGCGCGAGCGAGAACGAGAGGGCCTTCTCCCTCGGGAGCCGCCCGAGGAGAACCCGTCCCCACGGGTCGTCGACGTTCACGACGGCGGCGCCGCCCGGCTTCAGGAGGGAGAAGAGCTTCGCCTTCTCCTCGAAGTAGGCCTCCATCGTCCCGTGGTCGTCGAGGTGGTCGCGCGTCAGGTTCAGGAAGACAGCGACGTCGAACGCGCAGCCGGCGAGCCGCTCGAGCCAGAGCGCGTGCGAGGAGCACTCGAGCGTCGCCGCCGTGCCGCCGCCTGCCACGAGCGCCGCGAGCATCGGCTGCAGCTCCGTCGCCTCGGGTGTCGTCCGGGAGGCGTCGAGCGTGGCCGCCGGCCCGTCGCCCCAGCGGTAGACGAGCGTCCCGAAGAGGCCGCGCCGGGCGTGCGCGCCGGCGAGGACCGCGTCCACGAGGAGGGTCGTCGTCGTCTTGCCGCTCGTCCCCGTCACACCGGCCATCACGAGCTTCCCGCTCGGGTCGCCCGCGAGGCGCGCGGCGAGGAGGCCGGCGGCACGCCGGGGGCTGCCGACCTCGAGGTACGGCACCTCCACGCCGGCCGGCGCGGGCGCCGGGCCGAGCGCCGCGGGGGCCCCCGAGAGGACGGCCTGGGCGACGAAGTCGCGCCCGTCGGCCTTCTTTCCCGGGAAGGCGGCAAAGAGGATCCCCGCGCCGGCGCGGCGCGAGTCGTGCGTGATCCCCCGGATCTCCGGGTCGCCCGCCGGGCCGACCCGCGCGTGCGGCAGCCCCTCCGCGAGGACCGAGAGCCTCACGGCTCGCGTCCTTCCGCGAGGGCGGCCGACGGGCCGAGGAGCGCGGCGTCGTTCTCGGGCGGCGCGAAGGAGAGCGTCAGCCGGACCGCGCTCCCGCGCGCGAGCGGCGTCCCGGGCGGGGGCTCCTGCGACACGACGAATCCGTGCCCCGCGAGCTTCGCGGTGAAGCCGCGCTGCGAGAGCTCCTGCACGGCCTCCCGCGCGGGGCGGCCGGCGACGTCGGGGACGAGCCGCTCGCCCGCGGCGAGCCGGTCGAGGTCCTCCGGCACGGCCGCGGGGCGGTTCGACGCCGGCACGAGGCCGGACGGCAGCTCGCCGCTCGCGGGCCCCGCGCCGCGGGAGAGGTCGGCCGTCAGGATGGACGGCGTCACGCGGTCCTCGGCCGGGGTCCCCGGCTCGCCGACGACCCGCATCACCTCCGCCGCGATCGCCGCGAAGGCGGGCGCGGCGACGTCGCCCCCGTAGGTCTTGCCGTGCGGCTCGTCGACGAGGACGCCGATGACGACGCGCGGGTGGTCGGCCGGGAGGAAGCCGTAGAACGACGAGACGTAGCGGCTGCTCGAATAGCCCGCCCCGGGGACGGCCTTCTGCGCGGTCCCCGTCTTCCCCGCCACCACGAAGCCGGGGACGTTGGCCTTCTTCCCCGTCCCGGCGACGACGACCTTCACGAGGAGGCGGCGCATCGCGGCAGCGGTCTCCTCGGAGACGACGCGCGGGCCGGTCGCGACGCGGCGGCGCTCCGGGGCCGCGCCGGGGCGCGAGACCTCGGCGACGAGGTGCGGCGTCGGCAGGACGCCACCGTTCGCGATGACGGAGAAGGCACGCGCGAGCTGGAGCGCGTTCACGCCGATCTCCTGGCCGAAGGACATCGTCGGGAGCGAGAGGGCGCTCCAGGACTCCGGGTCGCGCAGGAGGCCGACGTTCTCGCCGTCGAGGTCGACGCCGGTCTTCTGGCCGAACCCGAAGGCGCGGACCGCGCGGTGGAAGTTCGCCTTCCCGAGGCCGAGGCCGATGTGCGCGGCGCCGACGTTCGAGGAGTGGGCGAGGACGTCGACGAGCGGCAGCGCGCCGTAGGCCGCGTGCCCGTGCTCGTGGATCGTCGTCCTCCCGATCGTCAGCGTGCCGCCGCCGCAGTCGATCACGTCGTCCGGGCCGATCGTCCCGGCGTCGATCGCCGCGGCGGCCGTGATCACCTTGAACGTCGAGCCCGGCTCGTAGGCGTCGGAGATCGGCCGGCAGCGGCGGACCTCCACGCCCGACTCGGCCCACCGGTTCGGGTCGAAGGTGGGCGCCGAGGCCATCGCGAGGATCTCGCCCGTCCGGGGGTCCATGACGACGGCCGACGCCGCGTGCGCGTTCAGCTCCTCGAGGATCCGCGCGAGCTCGCGCTCGGCGACGTGCTGGATCCCCGAGTGGAGCGTGAGCCTCAGCGAGGCCCCCTCGACCTCGTCCGTCATCCCGCGCGGCCCGCCCCCCGCGCCGCCGCTCCGGATCGCGTACGACCGCTGCGCCGCGTCGCGCAGGACCGTGACGCGCGCGGGCCGGCCCCGGACCTCGGCGTCCCACTTGTACTCGAGGCCGGCGAGGCCCTGGCTGTCGGTCCCGACGTAGCCGACGACGGCGGCCGCGAGCGTCCCTTCCGGGTAGCGCCGCGCCGACTCCTTCAGGAGGCGCACGCCCGGGAGCGAGCTCCGCTTCACGGCGAGGGCGGTGTCGGCGTCCACGCGCCGCGCGACCCAGACGAAGTCGCGCTCGCGGTCGGAGAGCTTCTTCCTGAGCTCCGCGGCCGGCTGCCCCACGAGCGGCGCGAGCTCCCTGGCGACCGCCGCGGGATCGTCGATGTCGGACGGGATCGCGAAGACCGACTCGACCGTCGTCGTCACCGCGAGGGGCCGGCCCTCGCGGTCGACGATCGTCCCGCGGCGGGGCGCGAGCTCGACCGTCCTCTCCTGCTGCTTCTTGGCGCGCTTCACGAACTCGTCGTGCCGGACGACCTGCAGCTCGACGAGCCGGGCGAGGAGGCCGAGGATCCAGAGGCCCGCGAGGCCGACGAGGACGTAGGCGCGGCGGGCGGCGGCCCGCTCCGGGGAGGGGCTCAGAAGCCCTCCTCCGTCTGGACCGGCGCCGGCGGCCCCTGCGTCTCGGGCCCCGCGGGCTTCGCGGGCGCCGGAGCGGGCGGGGCGGGCGCGAGGGCGCCGTCCCTCACGAAGACGACCTGGTCGCGGCCCGGCGTCACGAGGCCGAGCCGCTCCCGCGCGACCCCCTCGACGCGGGCGAGGGCCGAGACGCGGGCGCGCTCCATCTCGAGCTGGCGCTGCTTCTCGACGAGCGCCTCCTTCTGCTTCTGGAGGCGCTCGATCTGGTAGCCCAGGCGGAAGGTCTCGAGGTTCGTCCAGATCGCGGCGAAGAGGACCGCCATCGGGGGGAGCGGGGAGAGGAGGAGGGCGAGGAGCTCCCGGGTCCGCCGTCGGTCAGGCTCGCGGACGAGGTAGACGTTCTCGACGGGGCGGCGGACGGTGTACACGGCCCCTCAGCCGGACCTCGGCGGCCCCGGGGGGGCGACGCGCTCGGCGACCCGGAGCCGCGCGGAGCGCGCGCGCCGGTTCGCGAGGACCTCCTCCGGCGAGGGCCGCACCGGCTTGCGCGTCACGAGCGCGAGGACGCGGCGGCGCGAGCAGACGCAGACCGGGAACGAGGGGGGGCAGCTGCAGCCGGCCGACCGGTCGCGGAAGACGTCCTTGACGATCCGGTCCTCGAGCGAGTGGTAGGAGAGGACCGCGAGGCGCGAGCCGAGGGAGAGGCGCGCGATCGCGTCGTCGAGGAAGCGCTCGAGCTCGACAAGCTCGCGGTTCGTGGCGATGCGGAGCGCCTGGAAGACGCGCGTCGACGGGTCGCGCCCCTCCTCGCGCCGGCCGCCGACGGCCTTCGCGACGAGCGTGCGGAGCTCCCCCGTCGTCCGGATCGGCGCGCTCTCGCGCGCCTCGACGACGGCGCGGGCGACTGCGCGGGCGCGCGGCTCCTCGCCGTACTCGCGGAAGATGCGGGCGAGCTCCTCGGCGGGAAGCTCCGCCACGAGGTCGGCCGCCGTCGGGCCCGACGGGCCCATGCGCATGTCGAGAGGTCCGTCCTTCATGAAAGAGAACCCCCGCTCGGCCCGGTCGAGCTGCATCGAGGAGACGCCGAGGTCGGCCAGCACGCCGTCCACCTCGGACAGCGCCAGGCGGTCGAGGTGGAGGGCCAGCTCCTCGTGGCGCCCCTCCACCGCGACGAAACGGTCGCCGAAACGCGCGAGACGCTCGCGCGAGAAGGCCAGGGCGTCGCGGTCGCGGTCGATCCCGACGAGACGGACGGCCGGCGAGGCGTCGAGGATCGCCTCGGCGTGCCCGCCGAGCCCGAGCGTCGCGTCGACGTAGACGCCGCCCCGCTCCGGCCGGAGGGCCTCGAGGACCTCCCGGAGGAGGACGGGGACGTGCGTCGGCCGCTCCACACAGCCTCGGCGTCAGAGAGAGCGGACGAGATCGTCGTAGTCCTCATCGGTGATCGGCGCGGAGGCGAGGGCGGCGAAGTGGCGGGACTTGTCGACGACCTTGAGGTAGTCGGGCTGGGCGAGGACGAGGACCTCGCTCCCGACCCCCGAGGCCTCCCGGAGGAGCGCCGGGATCAGGAGGCGGCCCTGGCCGTCCATGCTCACGGTCTGGCCGTACGTGTTGTAGCGCTCGAGGAACTTCTGCCGCGTCCGGTGGACGAACGGCAGCGCGGCGAGCTTCTCCTCGAAGGCCGCCCAGACCGGCAGCGGATAGACGAGAATCTCGACGCCGGTGAGCGACGTGACGAAGAACTCGTTTCCGAAGGCGGACTCGATCGGCTCGCGGAACTTCGCCGGGACCTTGATCCGGCCCTTCTCGTCGACCGTCGACTCGGCGCTGCCGCGGAGGCGTTCCATCTCTCGTTTCCCGGGAAAAGGGGCTCGCCGGTCGACCGCGGCATCCCCTACGCCCACGATCGACCACTTGTAACCACTTTTTCCCACGCGGAGTATCGGCCCCTGTTTCTCGGCGCGTCAAGGAGAAAGGGCCGCGAGGTGCTACCCTTGCCGCGTCTCGTGACCTCTTCCGATCTCCCGACTTACGCGGAACAAACGCCACACCTCGTCGCCGAAGCCGACGCGCTCGACCGGCTCGTCGCCGATCTCGCGGCGCATCCCGCCGACGCGGTCGCCCTCGACACCGAGGCCGACTCCTTCCACCACTACTACGAGAAGGCCTGCCTCCTCCAGCTGTCGCGCGACGGCGCGGCGTGGCTCGTCGACCCGCTCGCGGGGCTCGACCTCGACCGCCTCTTCGCGCTCCTCTCGGACCGGCGGCTCCTCCTGCACGGGGCCGACTACGACCTGCGGCTCCTTTCCCGCGGTTACGGCTTCCGGCCGCGGGAGATCTTCGACACGATGGTGGCGGCGCAGCTCCTCGGCCTCAAGGAGATCGGCCTCGCCGCGCTCCTCTCCCAGCGCCTCGGCGTCACGCTCGACAAGTCGAGCCAGCGCGCCGACTGGAGCCGGAGGCCTCTCTCCCCGACGCTCGTCGCCTACGCCGCGTCCGACGTCCTCCACCTCCACGCGCTCGTGGCCTCCCTCGAGGCCGACCTCGCCGCGCGCGGCCGGACCGCGTGGCACGCCGAGGAGTGCGCCCGCCTCCTCGCGCAGGACCTCTCGCCGGCGCCGGAGGACCCCGAGACCGACTGGAGGATCAAGGGCTCAAACGGCCTCGCCCCGAAGGAGCGCGCGTTCCTGCGCGAGCTCTGGCACGCGCGCGAGGAGCGGGCCCGGGCGCTCGACCTGCCGCCGTTCCGGGTCCTCCACAACGAGGCGCTCGTCGCGCTCTCGCGCCGCGCCGCCGCCGGCGAGCGCGACCTCGCCGCGCTCTTCCCGCGCCCGGTTCCCTCCGCGTTCGCCGCGCGCCTCCGCGAGGCGATCCAGGCGGCCGAGGCGCAACCGCCCTCCGCCTGGCCCGCCCCGCGCCGCGGCGAGCCGGTCCGCCCCGAGCCCGCGCTCGAGAAGGCGGTCAACGCGCTCAAGGCCCGGCGCGACGCCACCGCGCAGCGCCTCGGAATCGACCCGGGCGTCCTCGCCTCGCGGGCCGCGCTCGTCGACGTCGCCCGCGCCGAGCTCGCCGCCCGCCGCCCCCTCCCCCCCGCCGACCTCGTCGCCGCGACCGGCCTCTCGCGCTGGAAAGCCGACCTCCTCGCCGCGGACCCCGGATAGGTCCCCAACGGGGTCCAACTGATGGGGTCAGGTCTTGATTTTCTACTATAGATTTCGAGAAGAGGCGGAGCCCGGGAAAGCCCGGGAGCCCGAAGACTCTCCAGGCCACTTCCTCGGGCCATTCGAGTCGCGGACGGGAGGGGCGTCCCACGGCGAGCTCTGCGCGCGCGTGACCCGCATCGATGCCGCTGCGCGGGCCGCCGGGGAGCGCGCGAACTCGCTTCGCTCAGACAGCGCGCGCTCCTGATCCGGCGACCTGCTCGCGGAATCGTGCGGGTGCCCCGCGCGTGCTCGAACGCTCGCTTGCGGGACGCCCCTCCCGCCCGCTCGGGCCCCTCGAACCGACAGCGAAACCGAACCACGCCCCGAGTCGCCAGATGCCTTCGGGCGCACATCGCCCGCTTCGGATCCTCTGGTCTGCGGCCCCGGAACGCTTTCGGGCGGGAAGTCGGAGTAGCGCCATTGGCAACCGGCCCGCGGACTCCGGTGTTTACCTCGCCGAGTCGGCAAGGGCACGTCGAGCCTCGCGAGTCCGAATTCTCGCGATGCCCTTGGGCTCGCGCGGCCCTCATAGCGGCACGCTTCTATAGCGGAAGACGAAGGCCTGACCCCCGTGCCTTTGACCCCAACGGCGACCCGACTGCCTCTTTCGGCTTCCCTCGGCGAGCGCTGACGCACGCCGGCCCCCGATGGATTCGACGGGACTTCCGATGCCGTTCTCTCGTGCTCGGTCGCCTTCTCGCGCGGGTACGAATGAGAAGGCCCCCGCTCTTCGCGGGGGCCTTCGGGCCTGTGTTGCTTCGATTCCGCCGCGGCCGGGTCTACCTCTTCCCCTTCTTCGCGGGCTTCGCCTTCTTTGCCGGGGCCTTCTTCGAGACGGGCTTCGGCGGGCGCGGGCCGGGTTTCGCGATCTTCGAGGGCTTGCCGAGCGAGGCGACCTCGCCGAAGTAGCGGGCGAAGGCCGCCATCCCGCCCGAGGCCTGCTCCCAGTCGAAGTTCTCGTTCGGGGCGTGGTAGCCGTGCTCCGGGAGCGAGAGGCCGAGGAAGATGACGGGGCACTTCAGGACCTTCTCCATCGTCACGACGGCGCCGATCGAGCCCCCCTCGCGGACGAAGACCGGCTCGCGCCGGAAGGCGAACTTCATCGAGCGTTTCACCGCCTCGGCGAGCGGCCCTTCCGTCCTTCCCTTGTAGGGGTCGAGTCGGTTCTTGACCTCGACCTTCACGTCCTTGTTCTTCGACTTCACGAACTTCGTGACGAGCTTCGCGATCTTCTCGCCCGTCTGGTCGGGGACGAGGCGGCAGGAGACCTTCACCTCGGCGCGCGGCGGGATGACGGTCTTCACGCCGGGCCCGGTATAGCCGCCGACCATGCCGTGGATCTCGAACGTCGGCTGAGCCCAGATCCGCTTCATGAGGTCGAGCGCGTCGCTCGTCCGGAGCGACCTGAAGAGGTGGTCCTTCTTGAAGCCGGCGACGGTGAAGCCGGAGCGCCTGAAGTCCTCCAGCTCCTTCTTCGTCGGAGGGACGACGTCGTCGTAGAAGCCGGGGATCTTCACCTTCCCCGTCGTCGCGTCGAAGCACTCGCTCACGAGCTTCATCAGCTCGGCCATCGGGTTGCGCGCCGCGCCGCCGCAGACCCCCGAGTGCTGGTCCGTCTCGCCCGTCTCGAGCGTGAAGAGGAAGCCCTGGAGGCCGCGCAGGCCCGCCGGGCAGGCAGGCTTTCCGCGCGCGATCCAGATCGTGTCGGAGACGAGGACCGAGTCCGTCGCGAGGTCGGCGGCGTTCTCGGCGACCGCCTTCTCGAAGCTCGGCGAGCCGATCTCCTCCTCGAACTCCCAGAGGACGCGGACGTTCACGGGGAGCTCGGCCTCGACGGCCGCCTTGATCCCGAAGAGCGCGGTGAGCGCCGGGCCCTTGTCGTCGGTCGTGCCGCGGCCGAAGTAGCGGTCGCCCTTCTTCGTGAAGGTGAACGGCTCCGTCGTCCAGGGCTCCGTCTCCTGCGAGGCGGGCTGCACGTCGAGGTGGTTGTAGACGGTGACCGTCGGCCAGTCGGGGTTCCGCCCCCAGGCGCCGGTCACGATGGGGTGGCCCGCGGTCTCCAGGATGGCGGCCTCGCCTCCGAAGCGGCGGACGACGTCGGCGGCGAGCTTGGCGTTCTCGCGGACGGCGTCCTTCTTCGTCGGGTCGACGGAGACGCTCGGGATCTCGACGAAGTCCTTCAGAAGGGCCTCGAAAGCCTCCCGATTCTCCGCGGCGTACTTCGTCAGGGCTTCGCGCGTGAGGTTCTCGGTCTTCATGGGGGAAGTCTAGCGCCGTGCCGGGGCGGCGCTGCAGGGGGGCACGGCTGCGGCGCGGCGGGAGCCGGGGGTCAGCGCTCCGGGTCGCCGGAGCCGCGCGCCGGGGCCTGCTCGTCCTCGCGGTCGGCGCGCGCCTTGCGGCGGCGGAACTGGCGCTCCTCCTCCTCCTTGAAGAGGTACTTGATCGCGTGCTTCTGCAGGAGGAGGTTCGGCGCGTTCTCGCGGTTCAGCTTGATGGCGTCCTTGTCGTACCACTCGATCCAGCCGCGGAGCTCCTCGCCGTCCACGAGGCGGACGACGACCGGAGTGCGCGCCTGCATCTGCTTGAGGTAGTAGAACGACTCGGCGTTCGTCTGCTCCGGCGGCGCACCCTTGCGGAGCCCCCGCGGCGCTGCCGACTCGCGTCGGACCTCGGAGAGGGAAGGACGGATCAGCTTCCGCGGTCCCAGCTCGGAGCCGGGCGGGAGGGCGCCGTTCGGAGGAGCAGGCGGCGTCGGAGGCTTGCGGACAGGCGGCATGAAGGCTCCTTCCCGAGAGGGAGGCCGTCTCGTACGTACCGTTTGAACCGAGTCTAACCGAGGGGTCGGCTCCCGCTCAGGCGGCCGGCGGCGGAGGCTGGGGCGGGGCCTGGGGCGGGGCCTTCCGGTCGCCGTCCTTCCGGTCGGGGCCCTTGCTCCCCATCCGGCGGGCGGCCTCGATCCCCCCCTCGAGCTCGTAGGCGAGACAGCACTTCAGCCGGCCGCACATTCCCGTCAGCTTCGAGGGGTTCGGCGTGATCCCCTGGAGCTTGGCCATCCGGATCGTGACGGGGTGGAAGCCCCGGAGCCAGGTGGAGCAGCAGAGCGTCAGCCCGCACGGGCCGATGCCGCCGACGATCTTCGTCTCGTCCCTCACGCCGATCATCCGGGCCTCGACGCGGAGCCGGAAGCGGTCGGACATCTCGCGGCAGAGGTCGCGGAGGTTCGCCCGCTCGTCGGAGGAGTAGAGGACGGTGATCCGGCGCCGGTCGAACGGGACGGCGCACCGGGCGAGGCTGACCGGGAGACGCAGCTCCTCGATCCTCTTCGACGCGAACCGGGCGGCCTCCTCCTGAAGCTCGAGGCGCTCGGCGTAGTCGGCCGACTCGGAGTCGGAGGCGAGGCGGAGGAGGCGCTTCGCCTTCTTCTGGGAGCACGACTTCGCGAGGACGGGGGTCAGGGTCGTCACCTCGGCGAACTCGGGCCCCTCCTCGGTCTCGACGACGATCCGCTCGCCCATCCGGACGGCGACCTCGCCCGCGAAGACGAGCGTGACCTTCCCGTCCATCGCGTCGGCGAGGCGGGCCCCGACGTAGTTGCCGCCGGGGTTGACGAGGGTGCCGAGGGAGCAGGAGGTGCAGCTCACGGGCGGTCGATTGTCTTGATCCGGCTCCCGGAGGTCAAACCGGCCCGGTCCGCCGGTTCAGCCCCTCCCCCCGTGCCCTTCGCGGGCCAGGACGGCCGCCCCGAGGATCCCGGCGTCGTCCCCGAGCGCCGACCGGACGATCCGGACCGGGGCGAGGTCGGTGAAGAAGGCGTGCTGGTTCGCCGCGACGCGGACCTGCTCGACGTAGGGCTCGCCGACGTCCTCGGCGACCCCGCCGCCGAGGACGAAGAGGTCGGGCGAGAAGACGTTCCAGAGCGTCGCGACCGTCATCCCCACGGCCCGAGCCGACCGCGCGACGGCCCGCTCGACGAGCGTGTCCCCGGCCGCGAGGGCCTTGCGGAGGTCGGAGCCCTTGAGCCTCCCGTCCTTCTCGAGGATCGAGCGGGAGACCGTGGTCCTCTCCCCCTTCTCGATCCGCCGGCGGATGAAGGCGGTCATCCCGACCTTCGCGCCGATCCCCTCGAGGGTCCCGTCCGCCGTCCCGTTCCCCGCCTTCTTCAGGTCGATGAAGCTCTGCCCGATCTCCCCCGCGTTCCGGTTCCGGCCGAGCCAGAGCTTCCCGTCGAGGAGGACCGCACCGCCGATGCCGGTGCCGACCCAGATCGCCACGACCAGCCGTTCGCCCTTCGCGGCGCCGAGCCGCGCCTCTCCGAGCGCCGCGACGCGGACGTCGTTCTCGAGCCGTTTCGGGATCCCCGGAAAGGCCGGCTCGAGAGCGGGAGGGATCTCCCACTTCTCGACGCCCAGGTTCACGGCGCGCAGCAGCGTCGTCCGCCCCTCGTCCAGAGGCCCGGGGACGCCGAGGCCCGCCGCGGCGACGTCCGCCCGTCCGGCCCCCGCCTCGGCAAGCGCCGCGTCGGCGGCGCCGACGATGGCGGCCGTCATCTCCGCCGGGCCGCCCCGGAACGGGCTCCTCACCTTTCCCCGCCCGAGGATGCGCCACTTCTCGTCGACGACGCCCGCGAGGATCTTCGTCCCCCCGACGTCGATCCCGAGGGCCAGGTTCCTGGCGTCGGCCATGGGAAGCTCCTTTGCGGTTAGTCTAAGGGGATTCCAGCGCGCTCCCCCGAGGTGAAACGTGACCGACGCCTCCCTTTCCCGCATCCGGAGCCTCTCCGCCGCCGCGCCCTCCGTCCCGCTCCTCGTCGACGTCTCGAGGACCTGCCTCCCGACGCACGCCAAGACGAGCGACCCGCTCCTCCTCGAGGCGTTCCCCGCCGCCTTCTCGGGGATGGCCGCGCTCGAGGGCGGGGCGATCGCGAACCCCGACGAGAAGCGCCGCGTGGGGCACTACTGGCTGCGCGCCCCCGAGCTCGCCCCGGAGCACCTCGGGCAGGCGATCGAGGAGACCGTCGCCCGCGTGAAGGCGTTCGCCGCCGACGTCCACTCCGGGAAGGTCGCCCCCGAGTCGGGAAAGCGCTTCACGAACGTCCTCCTCGTCGGCATCGGCGGCTCCGCGCTCGGCCCGCAGCTCGTCGCCGACGCGCTCGGGAGCGGGGAGGACAAGCTCCGCCTCTTCTTCTTCGACAACACCGACCCCGACGGGATGGCGCGCGAGATGGACCGGATCGCCGCCGCCGGTGGGATCCGGCACACGCTCACGGTCGTCGTCTCGAAGTCCGGCGGGACGAAGGAGACGCGCAACGGGATGCTCGTCGCCCAGGCGGCCTACACCGCCAAGGGGCTCGACTTCGGGCGGCACGCCGTCGCCGTGACGCAGGAGGGAAGCGACCTCGACAAGCGCGCCGTCCGGCAGAAGTGGCTCGCCCGCTTCCCGATGTGGGACTGGGTCGGGGGCCGCACCTCGCAGCTCTCCGCTGTCGGCCTCCTCCCCGCCGCGCTGCAGGGGCTCGACGTCGACGGCCTCCTCGAGGGGGCGCGCGCCTGCGACGCCGCGACCCGGATCCCCGACGTCGCGAAGAACCCCGCCGCGCTCCTCGCCCTCGCGTGGTACCGGGAGACGGGCGGCCGGGGCCTGAAGGACATGGTCGTCCTCCCCTACAAGGACCGCCTCCTCCTCCTCTCGCGCTACCTCCAGCAGCTCGTCATGGAGTCGCTCGGCAAGGAGAAGGACCTCTCGGGGAACACCGTCCACCAGGGGATCGCCGTCTACGGGAACAAGGGCTCGACCGACCAGCACGCCTTCGTCCAGCAGCTCCGCGAAGGGGTGCCGAACTTCTTCGTCACGTTCATCGAGGTGCTGAAGGACCGGCGCGACGGGCTCCCGTCGCTCGCCGTGGAAGAGGACGTCACGTCCGGCGACTACCTCCACGGCTTCCTCCTCGGGACGCGCGAGGCGCTCACCGAGAAGGGACGCGGCTCGGTGACGATCACGGTCGCCGACGTCTCCGCCCGGTCGATCGGCGGGCTCGTCGCCCTGTTCGAGAGGACGGTCGGCCTCTACGCCCTGCTCGTCGGGATCAACGCCTACCACCAGCCGGGGGTGGAGGCGGGAAAGAAGGCGGCCGGCGTCGTCCTCGACGCGCAGAAGGCCCTCCTGGCGAAGATGCGCCTCGAGCCGGGGAGCTTCCGGACGGCGGAGTCCTGGGCGGAGAAGGCGGACGTCGGGGCCGAGACGGCCTGGAAGGTGCTGGAGCACCTCGCGGCGAATCCCGACCACGGCGTCAAGCGCCGCCCGGGCGACGACCCGTTCAGCGCCGCCTACGGGGTGGCCTGAGGAGCCGGCCTACTCCTTCTTCAGCGTCTTCAGGAAGGCGTCGAACTCGGACGTCGACGCGAGGACGGTCTTCTTCGGGCCGACGAGCTTGAAGAAGACCGGCCCCTGCGGACCCTCCGCGATCCCTCCCCGGAGCGCCCAGCCCGGCTTCGGCGCCATCGCCCCGCCCGGCATTCCGGACGAGTAGGTCCCCTCGGTCGTGACGATCGTGACCGGGATCGCCCCGACCTTCATCGAGACCGGCTTGCCCGGCCCGGCGCTCCCCTTCTCCGGCTGGAACTGGGAGAGCCACCGGTCGACGTTCGCCTGGGTCGAGCCCCCCTGGCCTGGGCCGAAGTAGAAGACCGCCACCTCGCCCGGGTCCACGTCTCCCATCGCGGCGGGAACGCGGTAGGTGACGACGCGCATCGAGGAGGCCGAGGGCGAGACGCTCCACGCCTTCGGGGGAGTCCAGGTGAGGCCGCCGGCGGCAGACGGGCCGTGGGAGACGGCCATCTGGAAGAGGATCAGGGCGGACGCGAGCATCGTACTCATGGCGACGGGCATTATGGTCCGCCGAGACCTCGTCGCACCATCCCCGCCGCGGGGTCCCGCAGATGGGGTCTGGTCTGCAATCTACATTCTGCGCCCCCACAGAGTGTAGATTGCAGACCAGACCCCGCCAGAGGGGCTACTTCAGCGCGGCGCAGCAGGGGGCGTGGCAGCGGTCGTAGACCGAGCCGCGCTGGGCGGGCGCGAAGCCGGCGTCGCGGATGAGGGCGACCATGTCGTCCCGGGTCATCCGGTTGTGGGCGCCGGCCGCGGCGACGACGTTCTCCTCGATCATGATCGAGCCGAGGTCGTCGGCCCCGAAGAAGAGCGAGACCTGCCCGATCTTCTTCCCCTGCGTCACCCAGGAGCCCTGCAGGTGCGGGACGTTGTCGAGGAAGAGGCGCGAGAGGGCGAGCGTCCGGAGGTAGTCGTGCCCCGTCGAGACCTCGACCCTCCCGTCGAGGGCCGTGTTCTCCTCCTGGAAGGTCCAGGGGATGAACGCGGTGAACGACTCCGCCCCTGCGGAGAGCGAGGCGTCCTGGATCCGGCGGACGACGTCGAGGTGCGCGATCCGCTCTTCGTACGTCTCGCCGACGCCGAACATCATCGTCGCCGTCGTCGGCATCCCGAGGCGGTGCGCCTCGCGGTGGACCTCGGCCCACTTCTCGGTCGGCGCCTTGGCGAGCGCCCAGATCCGCTTCCGAACGCCGTCCTCGAGGACCTCGGCGCCGCCCCCCGGCACGGACATCAGGCCGGCGTCGCGAAGGCGCGCGAGGACGTCGGCGATCGGGGCCTTCTCCTTCTTGGCGAGGAAGAAGATCTCGGGGGCGGAGAAGGCGTGGCGGTGGATCCCCGGGTACCGGTCGCGGAGGAACGAGAGGAGCTCCTCGTAGAACGAGAACGGCAGCTCGGCGTGGACGCCCCCCTGAAGGAGGACGCCCGTCCCGCCGAGGGCGAGCGTCTCCTCGACCTTGGCGCCGATCTCCTCGAGCGGGAGGACGTACGCCTCGTCGTCTCCGGCCTTCCGGTAGAAGGCGCAGAAGCTGCAGCGGTAGATGCAGACGTTCGTGTAGTTGATGTTCCGGTCGACCTGGTACGTCGCGCGGTCGCCCGGGTGGATCCGTCGGCGGACCGCGGCCGCCGCCGCCCCGAGCTCGAGGAGCGGCGCCTCCTCGAGGAGGACGAGCGCTTCGTCCGGGGTGATGCGGCCCCCGGACACGGCCCGGTCGAGGATCGCCCCCGCGCGGCGCGACCCCCCGAGGCCCGGGGTCGGAGGGTTCGGGAGGAATCCGGCCGTGGCAGCGGAGGACATCAGGAGAACGACCTCGGGACGAGCGGAACGCCGGAGAACGGGGGGAGGTCGGGCGACGGGATGAGCCCGTGCGCCGCGGCCCGCCGGTAGAACTCCGCGAGCCCCCGCTCGTCGTCCGCGTCGAGGTCGTAGTGGAGGTTCATCTCGAAGTACTCGGTGAGCGTCCTGCGGTCGAGCCCGGTCCGCGCCACGGAGGCCTCGACGATCTCCGCGATTCGGTGCCGCCCGTAGTCTCGCGACCAGAGGAACGGCTCCGGGGGAACGTCGCGCCGGACCGCCCAGATCGCGGTGACGAGGGGGAGGCCGGTGAGGCGATTCCACCCCTCGGCCAGGTCGAGGACGTGGTACCCCGCGAGGTCCGCCGTGAGGGCCGGGTCGCCGATGAGGAGCGCGGCGTCGGACGTCGCGAGCATCCGCGGCAGCTCCGGCACGGCGCGGTGGTACTCGGGGCTCGCGCCGAAGAGGTCGGCGAGGAGGATGCGGACGATCGCCGCCGAGGAGCGCGAGCTCGTGTCGAGCGCGACGCTCTTCACCGCGCCGAACGGGACCCGCGAGATGAGGAGGACGCTCCGCACCCGCTCGTAGGAGGCGATGCCGAGGCCGCGGACGATCCTCACGCCCGGAATCCGCGCCGCCTCGATGGCCGGGATGATCCCGGCCTGGACCTCGCCCCGGGCGAGACGGTCGGCGCAGGCGGAGGGGACGTCGGTGATCGGGAGGAACCCCTCGACCGCGCCCTTGAGGAAGCCCCACGTCAGGGGCCAGGCGTTGACGAAGTCGACGACGGAGACGGGGATCGCGGGCGTCATGGCCACGCCGATCTTACGATGGCGGTCCCTTTCCGGACTCGGGCGACAATCCCCGCGATGGAAGCCGCTCCCCTCCTCGTCTCCGTCGTGATGCCGTGCCTGAACGAGGCCGAGACGCTCGAGCGCTGCGTGAAGCGGGCCGTCGAGACGCTCGCCGCCTCCGGCCTCCCCGGAGAGGTGATCGTCGCCGACAACGGCTCCACCGACGGCTCGCAGGAGATCGCCGTCCGGGCCGGCGCCCGCGTCGTCCCGGTCCCCGAGCGGGGCTACGGCGCGGCGCTCCTCGGCGGCATCGCCGCGGCGCGGGGGCGCCACGTCGTCATGGGAGACGCCGACGACTCCTACGACTTCGGCGAGGTCCCCGCCTTCGTCGCGAAGCTCGAGGAGGGGAACGACCTCGTCATGGGCTCGCGCTTCCGCGGGAAGATCGAGCCGGGGGCGATGCCCTTCCTCCACCGCTGGCTCGGGAACCCCGTCCTCTCGTTCCTCGGCCGCCTCTTCTTCCAGGTCCCGACCTCCGACTTCCACTGCGGCATCCGCGGCTTCCGGAAGGAGGCGATCGACCGGATCGGCCTCAGGACGACCGGGATGGAGTTCGCGAGCGAGATGGTCGTCAAGGCGTCTCTCTTCGGCCTCCGCATCGGCGAGATCCCCGTGACGCTCCGGAAGGACGGGCGCTCCCGCCCGCCGCACCTGCGGACCTGGCGCGACGGCTGGAGGCACCTGCGGTTCCTCCTCATGTACTCGCCGCGCTGGCTCTACCTCTGGCCGGGGCTCCTCCTCGTCCTCCTCGGCGCCGGCCTCCTCGCGTGGCTCTACCCGGGGCCGAGGCACGTCGGCGCGGCGACGCTCGACGTCCACGCGATGCTCGGGGCGGCGGTCATGGTCCTCGCGGGTGTGGAGGCGCTCACCTTCGCCGTCTTCGCGAAGGTCTTCGCGGTGACCGAGGGGTTCCTTCCGGCGGACCCTCGCGTCTCGCGGGCGTTCCGCGTCGTCACGCTCGAGACGGGACTCGCCGCGAGCGTCGCCCTCCTCCTCGCCGGCGGCGCACTCTGCGCCTCGGTCACCGGCGACTGGATCGCCTCCGGCTGGAGCTACCTCGACTACTCGGTCTCGATGCGGAGGATGATCCCCGGCGCGCTCCTCCTCGTCCTCGGGGCGCACGGCCTCCTCTCGTCGTTCTTCCTCTCGATCCTCGGCCTGAAGCGCCGCTGAAACGGGGAGGCGCGGCCCCGAAGGGCCGCGCCTCGATCCGATCGCGGCGAGAGGAAGGGCTACCCGGCCGACATCGAGGAGAGGAAGTCGAGGTTCGTCTTCGACTTCTCGAGCCTCTCGAGGAGGAGCTCCATCGCCTCCACGGTCGAGAGAGGCGTGAGGACCTTCCGGAGGATCCAGATCCGGTTGAGCTCGGCCTTCTCGATGAGGAGCTCCTCCTTCCGCGTCCCCGACTTGTTGATGTCGATGGACGGGAAGACGCGGCGGTCGACGAGCCGGCGATCCAGGTGGATCTCCATGTTGCCCGTCCCCTTGAACTCCTCGAAGATGACGTCGTCCATCCGCGAGCCGGTGTCGATGAGGGCGGTCGCCATGATCGTGAGCGAGCCCCCTTCCTCGATGTTGCGCGCCGCACCGAAGAACCGCTTCGGCTTCTGGAGCGCGTTCGCGTCGACGCCGCCCGACAGGACCTTCCCCGACGGCGGGCAGGTCGTGTTGTAGGCGCGCGCGAGGCGCGTGATCGAATCGAGCAGGATGACGACGTCGCGCTTGTGCTCGACGAGCCGCTTCGCCTTCTCGATGACCATCTCGGCGACCTGGACGTGGCGGGTCGCCGGCTCGTCGAACGTCGAGCTGATGACCTCGCCCTTCACCGACCGCTGCATGTCGGTGACCTCCTCGGGCCGCTCGTCGATGAGGAGGACGATGAGCGTGATCTCGGGGTGGTTCGTCGTGACCGAGTTCGCGAGGGCCTGCAGGAGCATCGTCTTGCCGGTCCGGGGCGGGGCGACGATGAGGCCGCGCTGTCCCTTGCCGACCGGGGCGATGAGGTCGAGGACGCGCGAGGACATGTTCGGCGTCTCGAGGCGGATCCGCTCCTGCGGGTAGAGGGGCGTGAGGTTGTCGAAGAGGATCTTCTCGCGCGCGACGTCGGGGTGCTCGAAGTTGACCGCCTCGACCTTGATGAGGGCGAAATAGCGCTCCCCCTCCTTCGGCGGGCGGATCTGCCCCGAGATCGTGTCGCCCGTCCGGAGGCCGAACTTCCGGATCTGGGAGGGCGAGACGTAGATGTCGTCGGGCCCGGCGAGGTAGTTGTACTCGGGGGCGCGCAGGAACCCGAACCCGTCCGGCAGGACCTCGAGGACCCCTTCCGAGAAGATGAGCCCCATCCGCTCGGTCTGCGCCTGCAGGACCTTGAAGATGAGCTCCTGCTTGCGGAGCGCCGCGGCCCCCTCGACCTCCAGCTCCTGCGCGATCTTCAGGAGCTGCGGCATCGGGGTGTTGTGCAGCGTCCGGATGTCGAGCATCGGCTGGCTCTCGACGTCGGACGACACCTGCTCGTCGAGGTCGTTCGGGAGCTCGTTCGGGTCGATCGCCGGGTTGACGTAGTCGGTGCCGGGAACCTTGCGGCGGGGCATCAGGACTCCTTCTGTGTCGGACCCTGCGGCGCCGCGGGCGCGGCACCCTCCCGGGTCCTTCCGATGAGCCGGTCCTTGAGTAGACGGCCGAGGGTGGGCAGATTTTCGCCCGTTTCGGACGAAACGGGCAGGAGGGGGCGTTCGGAATCCTCGAATTCGGCGGCGAGGGCCCGGACCTGGCGGACCCGCTGCGACGGCTTCACGGCGTCCCACTTCGTCGCGGCGACGACGGTCGGAACACCCGCGTTCCGGAGGAAGAGGGCCATGGAGCGGTCCGAGTCCTGCGGCTCGAGGCGGCCGTCGACGAGGAGGAGGGCGAGGTCGGGCGGGCGGGGCCCCGTCAGGAGCTCCTCGATGAGCCCGGCGAAGCGCTCCCGGGACTCGCGGGCCGCCTTCGCGTAGCCGTAGCCCGGGCAGTCGATCACGTGGAACGCGTCGTCGACCCGGTACCAGTGGAGGGCCTGGGTCCGGCCCGGCGTCTGCGACACGCGGGCCACCTTCGTCGCGAGGACGGCGTTCAGGAGGCTCGACTTGCCGACGTTCGAGCGCCCGAGGACGACGACCGAGGGGAGCGGGAGGCCACGCGGGCGCTCGCCCGCCGTGTGGGCGGGGAGCTCGAGCCTCACGGATCGTCCGAGCGGGCTCTTCACGGCGACCGCTCGCGCGGCCTTGGGCGTGCGGGGGGGCAGCGTCTCTTTCCGGGTCATCACTTCGAGGATTCTTCTGGACCGCGGAAGGCGGCCCCCGCGCGGGGGCCGCCCGGCGGGTCAGTGCGCGAGGTCCGAGGGAGGGGTCGTGTCCGCCCCGGCGGGAACCGCCTTGGGCGGGGCGGCGGTCGGCGCGCTCTCGAGCGCGAGCCGCACGACCTCGTCGACGTCGTCGACGAGGTGGAACTCGAGGACGTTCCGGATCTCCTCCGGGAGGTCGTCCAGGTCCTTCTCGTTCTCCCGGGGGAGGACGAGCGTCGTGATCCCGGCCCGGTAGGCGGCGAGGAGCTTCTCCTTGATGCCGCCCACGGGGAGGACCTTTCCGCGGAGCGTGATCTCGCCGGTCATCGCGAGGTCCTTGCGGCAGGCGATGTTCGTGACGGCCGAGAGGATCGAGGTCGCCATCGTGATCCCGGCCGAGGGGCCGTCCTTCGGGATCGCCCCCTCCGGGATGTGGACGTGGATGTCCTTCTTCTCGTAGAAGTCGGGGTCGGCGCCGTAGATCTCGGCGCGGCTCCTGACGTACGAGAGGGCCGCCCGGGCCGACTCCTGCATGACGTCGCCGAGCTGGCCGGTCAGGACGAGGTTCCCCTTCCCCCGCATGAGCGTGGTCTCGATGTGGAGGACCTCGCCGCCGGCCTCCGTCCACGCGAGGCCCGTCGAGAGGCCGACCTCGGCCTTCTCCTCCTTCTTCGTGGGGCGGTGCTTGGGCTTCCCGAGGAAGTCGGAGAGGTTCTCGGCGGTGACCGTGACGGGGCCCTTCGCCTCCTCGGCGACGACCTTGCGGGCGATCTTCCGGCAGACGGAGGCGATCTCGCGCTCGAGGTTCCGGACCCCCGCCTCGCGGGTGTACTTCTCGATGAGCCCGTAGATCCCCGAGTCGTCGAAGAGCGCCTGGTCGGCGGTGAGACCGTTCTCCTTCACCTGCTTCGGGACGAGGAACTGCCGGGCGATCGCCAGCTTCTCGTTCGGCGTGTAGCCGGAGAGGCTGATGATCTCCATCCGGTCCTTCAGGGCGGGAGGGATCGGGTGGACCACGTTCGCCGTCGCGATGAACATGACCTTCGAGAGGTCGTACTCGACGTCGAGGTAGTGGTCGACGAAGGCGTGGTTCTGCTCGGGGTCGAGGACCTCGAGGAGCGCCGACGACGGGTCGCCCCGGAAGTCCATCGACATCTTGTCGACCTCGTCGAGGAGGAAGACGGGGTTCACGGTCCCGGCCTTCTTCATCTGCTGGATGATCTGGCCCGGGAAGGCGCCGATGTAGGTCCGGCGGTGGCCGCGGATCTCGGCCTCGTCCCTCACGCCGCCGAGGCTGAGCCTCACGAACTTGCGGTTCATGGAGCGGGCGATCGACTTGGCGAGCGACGTCTTGCCGACGCCCGGGGGGCCGGCGAAGCAGAGGATCGAGCCCTTCGTCTCCGTGACGAGCTGGCGGACCGCGAGGAACTCGAGGATCCGCTCCTTGACCTTCTCGAGACCGTAGTGGTCCTCGTTGAGGACCTTCTCGGCGTTCTTGATGTCCTTCGACTCGCGCGACGACTTCTTCCACGGCACGTTCACGAGCCAGTCGATGTAGTTCCGCGAGACCGTCGCCTCGGCCGAGACGTTCGGCATCGCCTCGAGCCGCTTCAGCTCGGCGACCGCCTTCTCCTTGACGTCCTTCGGCATCCCGGCGCTCTCGACCTTCTGCCGGAGTTCCTCGAGCTCGTCGGTCTTGTCGTCCTTCCGCCCGAGCTCCTGGTGGATCGCCTTGATCTTCTCGTTGAGGTAGTACTCCTTCTGGGCCCGCTCCATCTGCTTCTTGACCTTGTTGTTGATCCGCCGGTCGATGTTGATCTTCTCGATCTCGATCTCCAGCAGGTCCTGAAGCTTCTGAAGCCGTTCCAGGGAGTTCACCGTCTCGAGGAGGGCCTGCTTGTCCGGGGTCGGGATCGACGCCGGGAGGTGGCCCGCGAGCATGTCGGCGAAGACGTCGGGGTCGTCGAGGGTCAGGGAGGCGAGGAGCCCCTCGTAGGCGAGCTGGTGGGAGAGCTTGGCGTACTGCTCGAAGACGCCGAGCACCTTCTGCATGTACGGCCCGACCTCGGCCGCGCCGCCCGCGAGCGGACGCGCCTCGACGGGCTCGACCTCGACCTCCTTGTGGCCGCCGGCGACGGCGAAGGAGCGGATGACGCCCCGGGAGACCCCCTCGACCATCACCTTGATGTGCCCGTTCGGGAGCTTGAGCGACTGGACGACGGTCGCGACGACGCCGACGTCGTGGATGTCGCCCGCCGCCGGCTCGTCGATCTTCGGGTCCCGCTGGGCCGCGAGGAAGATCCGCTTGTCGGTCGTCAGGAGGGCCGCCTCGAGCGCGGCGATGGACGAGGCCCGGCCCACGACGAAGGGAGCCATCATCCGGGGGAAAACGACCATGTCCCGCAGCGGCACGAGCGGAAGCGTCCGCGTCGCGGGCCGTTGGGGCGGGGTCGCGGGAGAAGTCATGCCGGTCTACCTCGTGAAACGGGAGTCTCTGGCCCCGCGCGGCGGGGGCGCGGGGACGGGCGTCGCCGGGGAAAGGACCGTCAGCCGGCCTTCCGGAGCGACAGGATCGGCGCGGCGCGCCGCTGGACGACGTCCTTCGTGATGACGCATTCCTCGATCTCCTCCTCGGAGGGGACGCGGTACATCACGTCGAGCATCAGCTCCTCGAGGATGACCTTGAGGCCGCGCGCGCCGAGCGTGCGCTTCATCGCCTCGTCGGCGATCTCCTCCACGGCGTCGTCGGTGAAGCGGAGCCCGACGTTCTCGAACTCGAGGAGCGTCTGGTACTGCTTGATGAGGGAGTTCTTCGGCTCCCGGAGGATGGAGACGAGCGCCGCCCGGTCGAGGTCGTGGAGCGTCGCCGTGACCGGGACGCGCCCGATGAACTCCGGGATCATCCCGAACTTGATGAGGTCCTCGGGGTGGACCTTGTCGAGCGTGTCGCCGGCGCGCTTCTGCTTCTTCGACTCGATCTTCGCGCCGAAGCCCATCTGCTTCTCGGTGAGCCGCCGCCCGATGATGTCCTCGAGCCCGACGAACGCCCCCCCGCAGATGAAGAGGATGTTCGTCGTGTCGATCTGGATGAACTCCTGGTGCGGGTGCTTCCGGCCGCCCTGCGGCGGGACGTTCGTGACCGTCCCCTCGAGGATCTTCAGGAGGGCCTGCTGGACCCCCTCGCCGGAGACGTCGCGGGTGATCGACGGGTTCTCCCCCTTGCGGGCGATCTTGTCGATCTCGTCGATGTAGACGATGCCGCGCTCGGTCTTCTCCTTGTCCTGTCCCGCCGCCTGGTAGAGCTTCAGGATGATGTTCTCGACGTCCTCGCCGACGTACCCCGCCTCGGTGAGCGTCGTCGCGTCGGCGATCGTGAAGGGCACCGAGAGCATCTTCGCGAGGGTCTGGGCGAGGAGCGTCTTCCCGGTGCCGGTCGGGCCGATGAGGAGGATGTTCGACTTCTGGAGCTCGACGTCGAGCTTGCGGTTCCGCTCGAAGTAGTCGATCCGCTTGTAGTGGTTGTAGACCGCGACGGCGAGCTTCTTCTTCGCCTGCTCCTGGCCGACGACGTACTCGTCGAGGAACTCCTTGATCTCGCGGGGCTTCGGCAGCTTCGACTCGGGCTTGGCCTGGTCGAGCACCCGGTCCTCCGCGATGATGTCGAGGCAGATGTCGACGCACTCGTCGCAGATGTAGACCGTCGGCCCCGCGATGAGCTTCTTCACGTCGCGCTGCGACTTGTTGCAGAAGCTGCAACGGAGGACCTCGCCGGAGCCGGTTTTCTTCGTCATCCCTGAGTGGATCCTTCCCGGGGGAATTCTAGCGCCCCCGGCCGCCGGGGGCCGGTACCGGCCGGGGGGTCAGTCCCGGTTCCGGAGCACCATGTCGATGAGTCCGTACTCGCGCGCGGCCTCGGCCTCGAAGATGTTGTCGCGGTCCGTGTCCTGCTCGATCCGCTCGAACGGCTGGCCCGAGTGGGTCGAGAGGATCTCGTTCAGCCGCTTCTTCATACGGACGAGGTCCCGCGCGTGGATCTCGATGTCCGACGCCTGCCCCTCGAGGCCGTAGGCGAGCGGCTGGTGGATGAGGACGCGCGCGTTCGGGAGGGCGGCGCGCTTCCCCTTCTTGCCGCCGGCCAGGAGGACGGCCCCCATCGAGGCCGCCTGGCCGATGCAGTAGGTCGCCACGTCGGGCTTCACGTACTGCATCGTGTCGTAGATCGCGAGGCCGGCCGTGACCGACCCGCCCGGGCTGTTGATGTAGAGGGTGATGTCCTTCTCGGGGTTCTCGGCCTCGAGGAAGAGCATCTGCGCGATGACGAGGTTCGCGACCTCGTCGTTGATCGCGGTGCCGAGGAAGATGACGTTGTCCTTCAAGAGGCGGGAGTAGATGTCGTACGCCCGCTCCCCCCGGTTCGTCTGCTCGATCACCATCGGGACCAGCATCGGATCTCCTCCTCTTCCCTCTCTCCGCTCAGGAGGCCGCGACGGCTTCCGTCAGGAGCAGCTCGAGCGCCTTGTCGATCCGGAGCTCCTCCCGGATTCCCTCGAGGCGGTCGTTCTTGACGAGCTGGGCCTTCAGCTCCCCGAAGGACGCTCCCATCGAGCGGGCCCGCCGCTTCAAGTCGGCGTCGAGCTCCGTGTCGCTCACCTCGAGCTTCTCGGCCTCGGCGATCGCGTCGAGGAGGAGGTACTCCTTCACCCGCCGGACGGCCGCCGGGCGGGCCTCCTCGCGGAGCTTGTTCCAGTCGAGCTTCGCCTCCTTGAGGTCCATCCCCTGCGAGGCCAGGAAGCGGGCGTACTGCTGGAGCGAGGAGTCGACCTCGGCCGTGACCATCGTCTCCGGCGCGTCGACCGGGTTCAGGGCGAGGAGCGCCTCGAGGACGGCCCGGCGCCGCTTCTCCCGGAGCGCCTGCTCCTTCTCCCGCATCAGGCTCTTGATCAGCTCCGCCTTCAGCATCTCCACGTTCGCCCCTTCCGGGGCCTCCCCCTCGCGGGGCGTCAGGACCTGGCGGGCGAGCTCGTCGTCCCACTCGGGGAGGACGCGCTTCTTGATGGCGTGGAGCTGCACGTGGTAGAGGACCGACTTGCCGGCGAACTCCGGGTCGACCCCCTCGGCCGGGAAGTCCTTCTGGAAGCTGACGGTGACGCCGGGCTCGGCGTTCCGGAGGTGCGCCGACATCTCGGGGAGGGTCTCCTCGCCGCCGATCTCGACGAGGACCTTGGGCCGGTCGAAGTCCTTGCCGTCGCCGCCCGGGAACGTCCCCCGGATGTCGACGAGGCCGTAGTCGCCGTCCATCGCGGGGCGCCCCTCGACCGCCTCGAACGTGGCGCGCCCCTCGCGGATCCGCTCGAGCGCGGCGGCGACCTCCTCGTCCGACGGGATCACCGGGTCGGTCGGGACCTTCAGGCCGCGATAGTCCTTCGGGGCGACGGCGGGGCGGTGCTCGACCTCGACCTTGAAGGTGAGGGGGGCGCCCGCCTCGAACTTCAGGTCGTCGATCTTCGGCTCTCCGACCGGCGAGATCCCCTTCTCGTGGAACGCCTCGTGGAGGGTCGCGCGGAGGAGCGACTCGAGGACCTCGCTCTTCAGGTCGTCGGCGAACCGCTTCTTGACGATCTCGGCCGGAACCTTCCCCGGGCGGAACCCCGGGAGGCGGATCTGGCGGGCCAGGCTCCGCGCGGCCTTCTCCGTGGCCTCGCGAACCTCCTCGACGGGGACCTCCAGCGTCATCGACTTCTTCGTCGGGGACTCTTCGACGTACGACGTGATGTTCATGCGGTTTTCTCGTTTCGGCGTGGTGCGGGAGGAGGGACTCGAACCCTCACGGGTCGCCCCACCGGATCCTAAGTCCGGCGCGTATGCCATTCCGCCACTCCCGCGGAGCGGACGGGGAGCAGGACGTTACCACAGGGGCACGGGGAGGTCGGGAAGGGCCGGGCGGGGAGCGGGGACCGCCCCGGAAACGATCGGGGGCCGGCGTTTCCGCCGGCCCCCGGGAGGTGCTGGTGAGCCGTCAGGGACTCGAACCCCGAACCCAGAGATTAAGAGTCTCTTGCTCTACCAATTGAGCTAACGGCCCGTGGATCGCGACCGGCCGTCCCGGACGCGGGAGCGGCATTATACGGAGCGCGGCCCGAACTTCAAGCCCTCACCCCGCCCTGCGCTGGATGAGCTGCTTGATCTCCTGGTTCCCGAGGGTGGAGGTCGCCGAGATGATGAGCGCGGCGTTGCCGTGCCCGATGTCGGGAAGTGTCGCCGTCACCTTAACGAGGCCGTCGGCTCCCGTCACGCCCCGGTGGAGGACCTGCGTCGGGCCGACGTTCGAGACGACGCGGAGGGTGATGTGCGCTCCCGGGACGGCCCGGTCCGTGAGGGAGGTCGAGGCGCGGACGGAGAGCGGGACCGACTCGCCGGAGACGAGCTCCCCCCCCTTGACGAGGTTCAGCTCGAGCCTCTCGGAGGCGGCCTCGGCCGCGAGGTACTCGATGATGACCTGGTCGAGCGACCGGTCCATGGCGCTGCCGTTCGTCGAGATGACGCCGGAGGCGGGGGGGCGCGGGACCGACCCGGAGGCCGGGGGCCGCGGCACCCCGCCGGTCGCGGGAGGCTTCGGCATCGGCGCGGATGCGGGGGGACGAGGGGGCACGGGGGCCGGGATGACCCCGGAGCTCGGGCCTCCCGCGAGGAGGGCAGCCGAGGCCGCGGCGGCCGCCGGCGAGAGCGGGGCCTCCGCCCGGACCGGACCCGATTCGGACGGCGGCCCGCCCGGGGCCGACGCGTCGAAGCGTCCCCGGCGGATCGCCTCGATGATCCGCCGGTGCTGGAGGTCCATGAGCTGCTTGACGGCCTTCTCGTCCACCCGCCCGTCGGCGACGAGGTCGGTGTAGGGGCTCTTCTTCGACAGGAGGATCTGCCCGCCCACGTAGACGAGGGACTCGACGACGGGGTTGCCGAGCCCCCGGTCCTCCGTCTGGACGTGGAAGACGCGGTCCCCGTGCCGGATGTCGGTGTTGAAGCCCGTAATCACGACAGACCCTTGATTCTAGGTCCCCGCGGCCCCGCGATCTACCGGCGGCCTCCGGACCGCCTCCTCGGGAGGAGCGGGGCGAGGTGCGCCCCGGTCGCCGAGCCGCCCGCGAGCGCGAGCTCCTCCGGGGTCCCTTCCGCGATGACGAGCCCTCCCCGGGCGCCCCCCTCGGGCCCGAGGTCGACGATCCGGTCCGCCGTCTTGACGACGTCGAGGTTGTGCTCGATGACGATGACGGTGTTCCCCCGCTCGACGAGGGCGTGGAGGACCGCGAGGAGCTTCTTCACGTCGTCGAAGTGGAGCCCCGTCGTCGGCTCGTCGAGGATGTAGAGTGTCCGCCCCGTGGCCCGCCGGGAGAGCTCGCGGGCGAGCTTGACCCGCTGCGCCTCGCCCCCCGAGAGGGTCGTCGCCGGCTGGCCGAGCTTGATGTAGCCGAGGCCGACCTCGACGAGCGTCGCCGCGACGTTCCGGATCGACGGGACGTTCTGGAAGACCTCCGCCGCCTGCTCGGCGGTCAGGTCGAGGACCTCGGCCACGTTCAGCCCCTTGTAGCGGACCTCGAGCGTCTCGCGGTTGTAGCGGTGCCCGCCGCAGACGTCGCAGGTGACGTAGACGTCGGGGAGGAAGTGCATCTCGATGGCGATCTGCCCGCCCCCGCCGCACGCCTCGCAGCGCCCCCCCTTCACGTTGAACGAGAAGCGCCCCGGGCCGTAGCCGCGCATCCGCGCCTCGGGCACCTGGGCCATCAGGTCGCGGATCGGGCCGAAGAGGTTCGTGTAGGTCGCCGGGTTCGACCGGGGCGTCCGCCCGATCGGCGACTGGTCGATGTCGATGACCTTGTCGACGTGCTCGAGCCCCTCGATCCGGTCGTGGGCTCCCGGCTTCTCGTGCGACTCGTGGAGCGCCCGGGCCGCGGCCCGGAAGAGGATGTCGTTGACGAGCGTCGACTTGCCGGAGCCCGAGACGCCGGTGACCGCCGTCAGGCAGCCGAGGGGGAACCGGACGGTGACGTTCCTCAGGTTGTTCGCCCGCGCGCCGACGACCGAGATCGCCTTCCCGTTCCCCGCCCTCCGCGCCTGCGGGACCGGGATCGAGAGCTCGCCCGAGAGGTACTTCCCCGTCAGCGAGCGCGGGAAGCGGACGAGCTCGGCCGCCTTCCCCTCCCCGACGACCTCGCCACCGTGGACGCCCGCTCCGGGCCCGAGGTCGACGACGCGGTCCGCCGACCGGATCGTCTCCTCGTCGTGCTCGACGACGACGACGGTGTTCCCCAGGTCGCGCATCGCCTTCAGCGTGTCGATGAGCTTGCGGTTGTCCTTCGGGTGGAGGCCGATCGACGGCTCGTCGAGGACGTAGAGGACCCCCATCAGCTTCGAGCCGATCTGCGTCGCGAGCCGGATCCGCTGCGCCTCGCCGCCCGACAGCGTCGCCGAGGCGCGCCCGAGCGAGAGGTAGCCGATGCCGACGTCGTTCAGGAAGCCGAGGCGGTCCTCGATCTCCTTCAGGATCTTCCCGGCGATCTCCCTCTCCCGCGGGTGCGCGTCGAACGAGACGAAGAAGGCCTTCGCGTCCTCGAGGGTCATCCCCGTGAGCGCGTCGATCGCACGGCCGCGGACCTTCACCGCGAGCGCCTCGGGCTTCAGCCTCCGGCCGCCGCAGTCGGGGCAGGGGGTCGACGACATGAACGCCTCGAGCTCCTGCCGCGCCTCCTCGCTCTCGACCTCCTTGTACTTCTCGGTCAGGAGCGGGACGAGCCCCTTGTAGGAGGAGGACCAGACGTACTCCCCCTTCTCGGACTTCCACTTCCACTTGATCTCCTGGTCCTTCGAGCCGTGCAGGATCATTTCGCGGACCGAGGCCGGGAGCTTCTTCCACGGCACGTCCATCGAGAACTTCGCCGCCTTCGAGAGCTGCTCGAGCTGCCGGAGGCGCCAGTTCGACGAGCCGGGCTTCCAGAGGGCGATCGCCCCCTCGGCGATCGAGAGCGACGGGTCGGGGACGAGCCGCTCGGGGTCGACGCGGGGCACCGAGCCGAGGCCCGAGCAGGCCGTGCAGGCGCCGTACGGGGAGTTGAACGAGAAGAGGCGCGGCGTGATCTCGGGAAGGGACGTCCCGCAGTCGGGGCAGGCGTACGACGTCGAGAGCGTGTCCTCGGACGTCGACGCCCCTTTCGCGTCCACGACCGCGATCGTCACGAGGCCGTTGGAGACCCTCACGGCCGTCTCCAGGGAGTCGGCGAGCCGGCGGCGCGTCTCGTCGTCGCGGCGCACGACGAGGCGGTCGACGATGACGTCGATCGAGTGCTTCTTCTGCTTGTCGAGCTCCGGCGGCTCGGCGAGGTCGACCGTCTCCCCGTCGACCCGCGCCCTCACGAACCCCTTCTTCGCGAGCTCGGCCATCTGCCGCCGGTACTCCCCCTTCTTCCCGCGGACGAACGGGGAGAGGACGAGGAAGCGGGTCCCCTCGGGCATCGCGAGGACCCGGTCGACCATCTGCTGGATCGTCTGCGCCGAGATCTCGCGGCCGCAGCTGACGCAGTGCGGCTGGCCGATCGAGGCGAAGAGGAGGCGCAGGTAGTCGTGGATCTCGGTCACCGTGCCGACGGTCGACCGGGGGTTCTTCGAGGTCGTCTTCTGCTCGATGGAGATCGCCGGAGAGAGCCCCTCGATCGAGTCGACGTCGGGCTTCTCCATCTGCTCGAGGAACTGCCGGGCGTAGGCCGAGAGGGACTCGACGTAGCGCCGCTGCCCCTCGGCGAAGAGCGTGTCGAAGGCGAGGGACGACTTCCCGGAGCCCGAGACGCCCGTGAGGACGACGAGCGCGTTCCGCGGGATCGAGAGCGAGACGTTCTTGAGGTTGTGCTGTCGCGCGCCGCGAATGACGATCGAATCCATGACGTGTCTCACTTCCGCGGGGATGGAAGGGGGCGGATTATGCCCCCGCCCCCCGACAGGAGGCTCCATGCCCGCCCTTCCGCTCCATCCCGCCGTCGTCCACTTCCCCGTCGCCGGGGTCTTCTTCGCCGCCGGAGCCCTCGCGATCGGCCTCTGGAAGCCGGCCCAGCGGGCCTCCGCCCTCGCGGGCGCCGCCCTCCTCCTCGCCGCTACGGTCGCGGGAGGGTGCGCCGCCCTCGTCACGGGATGGCTCTGGGCCGACCAGCTGGCCTACCTCGCGGGGGGGTGGGGGCCGGTCCCGGGGCCGAAGGCCGTCGAGGGGCTCGCGCAACGCCACGCCCTCGTCGCCTTCGCCGCCGTCCTCGTCGCGGCGCTCGCGCTCGGCCTCACGCTCCTGGCAAGGCAACGGGACGGCTCGGTCGTCCCCGCCCTCCTCGCGGCCCTCCTCGCCTGCCTGCTGATGGCCGGGACGGGACACATCGGCGGAACGATGGTCCACGCACCGCCGGAGCCGGCCGTGGAGGCGACGGGGACCTCCGGCTGACGGGCCGGGGCGCGCCTCAGCCGTCCCGTTTCGCGAGGACGGTCCTCGCCCGGGCGAGGGCCTCCGTCTCCTGACGCCACTCCTCCCGCCGGGATGCGGCGAGGAAGGGCGACGCGAGCCGCCTCGCGAAGAGGCGTGCCCCCGAGCCGAGGAGGATCGCCGCGCGGGCTCGGCGCGCGAACGAAAGACCGTGGCGCCGCCCGGCCCAGAGGACGAGGTCCGACCAGAGGAGCCCGAGGTCGGCGTTGCCGACGATCGCGTCCCCCCTCGACGAGACCGTCGCACCGTGGTGGTGCACCACCCGGAACCGCGGGAGGAGGCGGACGCGCCAGCCCCGGTCCCGCGCACGGAGGCAGAAGTCGAGGTCCTGTCCGTAGAAGCGGTAGGAGGTCTCGAACGGCCCGAGCGCGCTCCAGACGGACGCCCGCACCGCCACGGCCGCCCCCGAGACCCAGCCCACCTCGGACGCCTCGCTGCCGTGGAGCGGCTTGATCCGCCGCCAGCCGGGGACCCGGCCGAGCATCGTGGCCGCCCCGCTCGACTGGGCGAGGAACCAGGCGAGGTCCGGCTCCCTCCCGCCGCTCCACTGTGGCGTGCCGTCCGGGTAGGTCAGCGCGGCGCCCGCCACGCCGAGAGTCGCCTCGGCCTCGAACGCGGCGAGGACGTTCGCGAGGCTTCCGGGCTCGACGACGGCGTCGCTGTTGACGAAGACGACGAGGTCGCCCGACGCGACGGTGGCGCCGCGGTTCACGGCGCGGGAGTAGCCGGTCGGGGCGTCGTTCCTGAGGATGCGGACGCCGGCCCGGCGCGAGAGGGCCTCGGCCGTCCCGTCCCGGCTCCCGTCGTCGACGACGACGACCTCCAGCTCCGCCCCGCCCGGGAGGCGGGAGGCGAGGAGGGCCTCGACGCACGTCGTCGTCAGCGCCCGGGTGTCGAGCGTCGGCACGACCGCGGAGATCCTGCGGAGCGCGGTCACGGCTCCTCCCCGAGGAGGAGCCGGTAGAGGGCAACCCGTTCCGCCGCCGCGCGGGCGGCGGCCGGCACGGGCCCCGCCCCGTGGAACGGCGGAATCGCCGAGCCCGCGAGGACGCGCCCGAGCGCCGCGACAACGCCCTCCGCCCCCTCTTCCGGCGGGACGAGGAGGCCTCCCCCTTCGCTCCCGATCCGGTCCGCGATCGCGCCGAGCCCGAACGCGAGAGCGGGGACGCCCGCCGCGCGGCACTCGCTCAGCGTGAGCGCGAACGTCTCCGGCCAGACGGAGAGAAGGAGCGCGACGTCGACCCCGTCCTCCATCAGCCGGCGGGAGAGGCTCCCCGCGCGGTAGTGCCCGCGGACGCGGATGCCGAGCCGCCGCGCGCGGAGGAGCAGCGCCGGGTCCCCGCTCCCGAGGATCGACCAGCGCACGGCGCCGGTCGACGAAGCGGCCATCCGGCGGACCACGTCCTCGAAGACGAGCGCCCCCTTGTGCGGGCGGTACGCTCCGACGAAGGCGACGTGGAGCGGCCGCCCCGTCCCGCGCGGAGCCGGGCCCGGCGTCGCCCGCCGGTCCGGGTCCTCTTCCGGAGACGGCGGCGCGACGACCCGCTCGACCGGGGGCGCCGCCCCGGGGAAGAGCTCTGCGTACGCCCGGCGAAGGAAGTCCGACGGGTAGACGGCGGCGTCGGAGGCCGCGAGGAGCACCGCGGCGGCCCGTCTCCACTCCTCCGAGGCTCCCGGAGGGAAGCTCCAGGTCTCGGCGAGACAGGCGCGGCAGCGGTCCGCGTCCCGCGAGTAGCCGCAGAAGCGGGCGTGCGGCTCCTCGACGAGGTTCGGGCGGGGACAGAAGAGGGCGAAGTCGTGGAGCGAGAGGACGAGCTTCCGCTCCCCTCCGGCGAGCGGCCCGAGCGCGTCCGGAGGCCAGCCCGCGAGCCCTTCCAAGTTGACGAGGTGAGCCCCGACCCGCTCCGCCGCCTCGACGATCGTCGGGACGTGAGCGCCGAGCCCGCGCCGGGCGTCGGAGCCCGCCCGGCAGGGCCCGAGCCACGCCCGTCGCCGGTCTCCGCCTCGCGCCGTCCGGAGGACCCACCGCCCCGACTCGGGAGCGAGGAGGGCCGTCGCCCGGAGGCGCTGCTCCTGCGCGAGACGCGGGGCGAACTGCACCGGAACCCCGCCGAAGCGCGGCGCGAGCGGAGTCGCGAGGACGTCGAGGACGGGGATCGCTCCGCCCGGCGGGAGAAGCTCCGCCGGCGTCACGGCGCGCTCGGCACGCCGCTCCCGGAGCCCCGCGACGCGCTCGGCGAGCCGCTCCGAGAGACCGCGCGCTCCTTCCGCCCGGAAGAGGTCCCACGCGAGGCGGACCCGCGTCACGGGCCCCCTCCGGCAGCGAGGACCTCGTGGTAGATCTCCTCGATGCGCCGCGCCGTGTCCGCCAGCGTCCTCACCCTCGGAAGGGCGCGCCGCCAGGCGTCGACCTGCTCCGGACGGGCCGCGAGGCGGAGGACCTCCGACCGCAGCGCCTCCGGGTCGCCCGCTGGCACGAACCCTCCACAGGACTCATCGTAGCGTTCCGGCAGCGCGCCGAGGCGGCTCGCGACGACGGGGACGCCGTGGGCCATCGCCTCGTCGACGACGAGGCCGTACGATTCGAGACCCACCGAGGGCACGAGGAGGACGTCCATTCCCGCGAAGACGGCGGCCTTCTCGCCCTCGGGGAACGGCCCTTCGACCCTCACGTCCGCGTCGCCGGCCTCGGACGCCAGCTGCCGGGCGTAGCCCGGGGCCGCCGTCGGGTCTCCCCAGATCCGCAGTCGCGCGCGGTCCGGGGGAAGTCCCCGGAAGGCCCCCGCCGCCACGTGAGCTCCCTTGTGTGGCATGAGGGCACCGACGAAGCCGAAGCGGAGGGGCCTCCCTGCCGGCGGGCGGGCGACGGGCACGGGGAGCGCGGGAACGCCGTAGGGAACGACCTCCACCGCCGCGGTCCCCGGAAGCCACCCGGCCTCCTGCCAGCTCCGCGCGAGGAAGCGCGAGCCGGCGACGAACCGCTCCGCGGCCAGCGCGCGGCGCATCAGCGCGGCGCGGAGGAGGTGGAGAGCCGGGTTCGTCAGGCCGCGCGGCGGAAGTCCGGTGAGCGGCCGGCATCGGGCGCACTTCAGCGGCGACGGACCCGAGCAGGAGGCCCCCGAGGAGTGGAGGAAGTTCACGCGCGCGCACGGGGCCCACCAGTCCTGGAGCTGGAAGACGACCGGAATCCCTCTCCGGCGCGCCTCGAGAGGGAGCGTCGCCGCGTGCCCCGCGAGGTGGTGGACGTGCAGGAGGTCGGGCCGCTCCTCGTCGAGGAACCGGCCGAAGTCGCGCGCAAAGCCGGCGTCGTGAAGAGCGCCGCGGGAGACGGGATCGCGCTGCACGAAGTCGTTCACGACGAGCCGCACGCGGGCGCCGCCGTCGAGGAGCTCGACGGCGGCGCCCTTCCTCCGCGAAGGGTCCGAGAAGCGGGCGTAGACGGCGACGTCCCAGCGGACGGCCTGGGAGAGAGCGACCGTCCGCGCGAAGACCTCCGTCCCTCCCGTCGCGTCCGGCGGCCAGCCGTGGACGAGGTGGGCGACCCGGCGCCTTCGCCGCCCGGGCGGGCGGAGCGCCGCGAGCACCGGCTCGCGCGCGGCGCGAAGCGGGTCCTCGCGCATGAACCGGGAGAGCTCCGGGAGGAACCGGGGGAACCTCCTCGCGAGGAGGCGCTCCGCCCTCCGCGCCCGCGCGGCCGCTTCCGGGCCGAAGCTCCCCCCGCCGCGGTGCCAGACGAAGGTCGCGTCGTCGAGGAGGTGGGCGAATCCCCTGGCCGAGGCCCGCAGGCACCAGTCGACCTCCTCGCCGTAGCCGGCGCCGAACCCCTCCTCGTCGAAGAGACCCACCTCGTCGATCGCCTCGCGCCTGAGGTAGAGACAGAAACCGACTCCCGTCGGGATCCGCGGGGAGAGGCGCCGCGACCGCGCCTCCACGAGCCGGCCGAACGAGGCCACCGTCTGACCCGCCGGCAGCCGGTTCTCGGCGAATGGCCGCGGCAGGGAGCAGAGCGTCGCGTGGTTCGAGAATGGGGTCACCGAGGCCGCCCGCGGGACGCGCCGGGCGGCCTCGGCGAGCCGGTCGAGCCACCCTTTCGTCACCTCGGTGTCGCTGTTCAGGAGGACGACGTCGCCGGCGGACGCGCGGATCCCTTCGTTCGCGGCGGCGGGGAAGCCCCCCCGGACGGGGCGGACGACGAGCTCCGTCCCCGCGGCGCGCTCCTCCACGAGCCGCGAGACGGCGCGGGCCGGCTCCGGCAGGAGCGGCCCGTCCGCCACGACGAGGACGCGGTGCCGCGCGAGGTCGGTGCCGGCGGCGACCGAGTCGAGGCACCGCCCGAGGTCCGGGGAGGGGCCGTAGACGGGGACGACGACGGTGACGGTCCCGTGCTCCCCGCCGCTTCGCGCCGTCACGGCTTCAGGCGAGGGCCGCGCGCGGCCCCCCCTTCCTCCCGCGTGCGGCGTTCCGGACCACCTCAGTCGCCGCCCGCGTGCGGCGCGTCGAGGGCGGCCAGCTCGGCCTCCACCATCCGGCGGACCATCTCCTCGAACGGCGTCCGGGCCCTCCACCCGAGCTCCCGCTCGGCCTTCCGGGGGTCGCCGCGCGTCTCGGTGATGTCGACGGGCCGGGCGTACTCAGGGTCGAGGACGACGTGGTTCCGGTAGTCGAGGCCCACGGCGCGGAACGCGAGCTCGCAGAAGTCGGCGACGGCATGCGTCCGGCCCGTCGCGAGGACGTAGTCCTCGGGCCGCTCCGCCCCGAGGACCGCCCTCATCCCCTGGACGTAGTCCGGCGCCCAGCCCCAGTCGCGCCGCGGGGTCAGCGTCCCGAGGTGCAGCTCCCTCTCGAGCCCCCGGGCGATCCGCGCCGCGCCGCGCGCGATCTTCCGCGTCACGTAGTTCTCGCCGCGTCGCGGGCTCTCGTGGTTGAAGAGGATCCCGGCGGCCGCGAACAGCCCGTAGGCCCGCCGGTAGACCCGGACGAGGTTGAGGGCGTAGAGCTTCGCCGCCGCGTACGGGTTGACGGGGGCCACCGGGGTCGTCTCGCTCTGCGGCGACTCCGACGGCTCGCCGAAGATCTCGCTCGTCGCCGCGAGGAAGAACCGCGTCCCGGGGACGTTCTGCCGGATCGCCTCGAGAAGACGCAGCGTCCCGAGCCCCGTCGTCTGCGCGGTGTACTCCGGCAGGTCGAACGACACCTTCACGTGGCTCTGCCCCGCGAGGTGGTAGATCTCGCCCGGCTGCACCTGGCGCACGAGCCACTGCAGGCTCGACGAGTCGGTCAGGTCGGCGTAGTGGAGCTTCAGCCGTCCCGCGGCCTTCGCCTCCGCGCAGGTCGGGAGGGCGTCGAGCCGGCTCCGCTGGACGAGGCTCGCCTGGCGGACGAGCCCGTGGACCTCCCGCCCCTCGGCGAGCAGGGCCTCGGCGAGGTACGAGCCGTCCTGCCCGGTGATCCCCGTGATGAGCGTGCGAACCATCCGTCTCGTGCCTCGCCTCTGTCCGGAAGTCTAGTCCGTGCGCGGCCGGCGCGAACCGTCGCGGCACGCCGGCCTACGCGCGGGAGGGCCCCTTCGCCGGACCACCGTTCGCCGTCCGGGCCGAGACCGACCATTCGTGGTACGCCCTGCAGACCTCCGCGGCGGGGCCGTCGCTCCGGATCCTGCCGTCGGCGATCCAGATCGCGCGCTGGCAGGTCTCGAGGACGTCGGCGAGGGAGTGCGAGACGAGGAGGAACGTCTTCTCGCGCTCCCGGAAGTGCCCGATCCGCTCGTGGCAGCGCGCCCGGAAGCGCTCGTCGCCGACGGCGAGCGCCTCGTCGACGAGCAGGATGTCGGGGTCGACGTCGGTCGCCACCGCGAACGCGAGGCGCGCCACCATGCCCGTCGAGTACGTCCGGATCGGCGCGTCGAGGAACGCCTCCATCTCGGCGAAGGCCGCGATCGACGGCATCCGCTCCACCATCTCGCGCCGCGAGAGGCCGAGGAGCGCTCCCTGCAGGATCACGTTCTCGCGCCCCGTCAGCTCGACGTGGAAGCCGAGGCCCAGCTCGAGGAGCGGGGCGACGCGCCCGCGGACGACGACCCGCCCGGCCGTCGGCCTCCGCACCCGGGCGATCAGCCGGAGCAGCGTGCTCTTCCCCGCCCCGTTCGGCCCGATGACGCCGACCCGTTCGCCGGGACGGATCGCGAGGTCGACCCCCCGGAGGGCGACGAACTCGTTCGCCTCGATCCGCCCGGAGAGCCGCCGGATCGCGTACTCCTTCAGCGACGCGACGACCTCGCGCGGGACCGCGTAGCGCACCGTCGCGCCCTCGAGCCGGATCGCGTCGGGGGCGTCAGCTCCGGGCGGCATAGTCGTCGATCCGGGACGCGTAGAACCACCACCCCGCGGCGAGGCTGATCGCCGCCGCGACGGCCGAGAAGAGGAGGGTCTTCCACCCGGGGAGCCAGCCGTCGTAGATCGGCGCGCGGAAGACCTCCACGAGGTAGGTCATCGGGTTGAACCGGATGAGCGGCTGGAACCGCTCCGGGACGATCTCGCGCGGGTAGAGGATCGGCGTCAGGAAGAACCAGGGCTGCAGCAGGACGAGGTACGTGTCGCGGACGTCGATGAACCGGCAGGCCAGGGTGAAGACGACGAGGCCGACGCCCGCGGTGAACGCCGCGCCGATGACGATGGACACCGGGAGGAAGAGCCACGTCCGCCCGGGCGGACGCCCGGTCGCGAGCGCGATGGCGAGGAGCGGGACGAGGCTCAGGAGCAGGTTCACGAGGGAGACGCCCAGGGCGGCGGCGACGAACGCGGAGCGCGGGAGGTAGATGCGCTTGGCGAACTCGAGCGCGTCGGTCGTCAGGTTCGCGGTGTGGCCCGTCGCCTGCGCGAAGAAGGTCCAGAAGAGCGAGCCCGCGAGGAAGTAGACCGGGTAGTTCGCGATCCTCACGCGCATGAGCGCCGAGAGCGCGACCGTGAGCGCCGCCATCTGCAGGAGGGGCCCGAGGAGCGTCCAGCCGACGCCGAGGACCGACCTCTTGTAGCGGACCGTCAGGTCGCGCGCGACGAGCTCGCGCACGAGGTGACGGAACCGCCAGAGCTCCCTCGCCTCCTCGAGCGGGCGCCACGCGCGGGCGGCCGAATCGTAGACGTCGCGCGGCTCCTGCGGTTCCTGTCCCATCGAAACGCCGGATTCTAGCGCCCGCAGCGAGTCGCGGAGGCCGCGCTTCAGCGGCCGCCCCGGCGCGAGACCTCGTTCAGGCGGCTCTCGAGGTCGTCCACCCTCGCGATCAGGGCGCGCAGCAGGTCCCTCTCCCGGTCCCAGAGGACTCCGAGGTCCCGCACGCGCCCCGCCGCGCGCTTCGCGAAGCCGAGGCCCCGCCGCCAGGCCGGACCCGACGCCGGCGCCGACAGCGCGGTCCGCGCCCGGACCTCGTCCCACGCGTCGAAGGCGTCCCTCACCCGGGGTCCCGCGTCCGTCCCGGGCCAGGACGTCGCGAGGGGGCCCGCCGTCCCGCGCCCTCCCTGCGCGCCGATCGTCAGGGCCCGGACGAGCCTCGCCGCGGTCTCCTCCCGCTCCCGGCGGACCCGCTCCCGCAGGGACGCCGACGGGGCGGCCCAGGAGTTGTCGCGCACCGGCCAGGCGGACGTCTTCCGGAGCGTGAGCTGGACCGAGGTGAAGACCTGTCCCTCGTTCACGACCACGACGTGGGGCAGGGCGAGCCCCTTCCCCGCCTGCCGCCCCTCGACCGCCGCCGCAAGGTCCCTCGGCGTCTCGAGCGTCGCGGGAGAGACCGAGAGGTCGAGCTCCCCGACCAGCTCGAGCCCGCTCGCCTCCACGACGAGCCGGCGCAGGTCGGGCTCCGAGAAGAGCCGGCAGCCGGACCAGCCGGTCGCCCCCGGGGGCCCCATGACGAGGAGCTCCGTCGCGAGGGTGAGGATGCCGCCGGGCCGCAGGACCCTTCCCATCTCGTAGGCGGCGGACGCGATCTCGTCGTCGGCCCCGAAGTGCTCGACCGAGCTCGAGCTGAAGACTCCGTCGAAGCTCTCGGCCGGGAAGTCCAGGACCCGCCCGTCCATGTGGCGCACCGTGAGCCGCTGCGGGTCGAAGTCCGACCTCGTGCAGCTCTGCGGCGAGACGAGCATGAGGACGGGAGCGTCGCCCTCCCAGGCCCCGGCCCCGAGGTAGAGGTCGGTGGCGACCACCTCGGACGCGTGACGGGTCAGGTGGAAGAGCGTCCGTTCCGTCCCCGCGCCGACGCCGAGGATCCGGGCCCGGGGCCCGAGGACGCCGAGGTCCCGGAACGCCCGGACGGCCATCGCGACCTCCCAGTGCTTCCGGTACTCGGCCCCGGCCGGGAAATCCTGCCCGCGGGCCTCCTCCTCCGGGAAGAGCTCCCGGATCAGGGGCCGGAGCGCATCGGACGAGAAGTGCTCGATACTGCACGCGGCGCTGTAGGCGGGTGTCTCCGGTCGAGGCTCGTTTCTGTCCATTCAACCCTCCGGCGGTCGACCCGCCAGCTCGCGCGAGAAGGCCAGGTAGTTCGACGCCATCGCGTCGAGCGTCGCGTTCTCGAGGTACCAGCGCCGCGCCGCCTCCGAGCGCCGCGCCCGTTCCGCGGGCTCCTCTCGCATCCGGAGCAGGAACGCCGCGAGGCTCTCGACCTCGCCGGGCCCTGCGGCGATCCTCTCGCAGGCGCTCTCCGGCAGGAACCTCCACTCCGGGAGGTCGGTGATCGCCACCGGCGCGCCGGCCGCGAGGGCACGCAGCAGGACCGCCGACATCTGCATGCGCGACGGGTAGCGGAGGTTCACGACGACGTCGCAGCAGCCGAGGAGCGCCTCGAACTCGGTCAGCGGCGGCGTCCCGAGGAAGCGGACGCGGTCGGAGACGCCGAGCTCCCCCGCCAGCGCCCGAAGCCCGGCCCGGTGGGCTTCCGACGAGAACGCCCCGACGATCGCGAGGACCGCGTCCCCGCCGTCGCCGGCGATCCGCGAGAGCGCCCGGACGACGGTGTCCAGCCGCTTCACCGGGTCGGCGATGCCGAAGGCGCCGACGACGAACCCCGCGACGGGAAGGCCGAAGCGGGCCCGCGTGACGACCGCGCCCGGGACGCCCGCGCGCAGCGGGTCCGCGACCCCCATCGGGAAGTACCGGACGGACGCCCGGGGGAACCGGCCCCGCACGAACGCCTCGGCCTCCGGGAAGTGAACGACCACGCCCCGGCTCGCCCCGACGATGTCGCCGATCATCGGGTGCCGCCGGAAGAAGTCGTCCAGCGCTTCCTCCTCGCCGCCGCGGGCGAGGAGCTGCCGGAACTCCTCGAGGGCCTCGCGACCCTCCAGGCGCTCGAGGTCCCTCCGGAAGTCCGCCTGCTCCGAGCGCGTCCGCGCGAGGTGATACGGGACGCGTCCCCAGACGAGGTCGTGGAAGGTCACCACCCCGGGGACCGCGCGGAGCGCCTTCTCGACGAAGACGTGGTACGTCGAGGCGCCCATCTGGTGGAGGACCGCGTCGAACCCGGCGGTTTCGCAGCGCTCGGCGAGCCGGCGCACCTCGTGGACCGGAAACCGGGAGAACCCGGGCGAAGGAGCGACGCCCCGCTCGACGAAGATCTCCCCCTCGGCCCGGCGGCCGAGGGCCGAGGCGAGCTCGGCGCTGTAGTCCGCGATCCCGCTCGCCTGGGGGGGAACGGGAGAGACGATGGCGAGACGTCGGGAGCGCCGCCCCCGCGTTCCCGGGGCGCGGGCCGACACGGCGCTCCGGAGGGCCGTGGAGACGGCGTTCGCGAGCCCCTCGGCCGTGAACCGCGCGGCCGAGGCGGATGCGCGCCCCCGGAGGAGCGCGAGGTCCTCCGGGTGCTCGTCGAGAGCGACGAACGCGTCGCGGAAGGAGCGGGGGTCCTGCGGATCCACGAGCACTCCCCCGTCGCCCAGGGCCTCGGGAAGGGACGCGGCGTTCGAGGCGACGACGGGGGTGCCGCAGGCCTGGGCCTCCACGACCGGCAGCCCGAAGCCCTCGTAGAGCGAGGGATGGACGTAGAGCCAGGCCGCGGAGTAGAGGTCGGCCAGCTCCTCGTCCGAGACGAATCCCGTCGCGACCACTTCCGACCCGAGCCCCTCCTCCCGGAGCCACGTCTTCAGGACCGACATGTCGGCGGAGCCGAGGTCGCACGTCAGCACCAGGGAGCGCCGCCGCCGGAACGACCTGGGCAGGTCGGCCCAGGCGCGGAGGAGCGTCCGGAGGTTCTTCGTGTGGTGCGTGTGGGGAACGCTCAGGACGAAGCCGTCCCCGGCCTTCGCGCGGAGGCCGAGCCGCTCGAGCGTCGCGCTTCTCCGTTCGGCCGGCGCGGGACGGAAGACTCCCGCCGGGATCGGGTACCCGACGTGGATCCGGCCGCCGGGGATCCCGAGGTACGAGATCGCCTCCCGGCGCGAGAAGGCCGAGATGGCGAGCAGGGCGTCCGCGCTCTCCAGGCGGCCCAGGACGGCGAGGTAGTCGCGCTCCTCCTCGGAGCCCGGGCCCAGGTAGTTCCTCCGGTACACGAGCGGGATGAGGTCGTAGAAGTTCACGACCGTCGGGCACGGCCCGGGCAGGGGCGGGAACGGCTCGAGGCCGACGAGAAACGGCGTGGACGAGAGGAGGACGTCCAGCCCCAGCCCCCGGATCCAGGCCGAGTACTCGGCGTCCCGTCCGAGCCGGTCGGGGCGCGACGGCGGCCCTCCGGGCGCTCCGCAGAGCTCGATCGGGATCTCGGCCACGGCAAGCCCCGGCGCCGCCTTGCGGCTCGCCTCCCGCCCGTCCGGACGGACGAGGGCCACGATCTCGAGGTCGGGGCAGTGACGCCGGACCGCTTCGACCTGGTTCAGGCTGTACCGGCCCATCCCGCGCGCCAGGGTCCGGGGGTCCGAGAAGAGCCGGCCGTCGAACCCCACTTTCACGGTGCGGCCGGCCTCGATGCGAGCGTCTCCTGCATCTTCACGGAGACGCTACCACGCCGCGGGAAGCGGGCTCGGGCCCGTCCGGCGCCCGGTCCCGAGGAGGCCGCCCCGTACCGACGAAGGCTCGGATCCGGCGGGCGAACGCCTATCATCGGCCCGTGCTTCCCCCCTCGCCGCAGCGCTCCTCCTCCGCGTCGGACGCCGGGCCGACGATCCTCCGCGACCTGCGCGTCGCGGTCGACGCGGCCCTGGATGGCGGGCCCGGGAACGAGGCGCGCTCCCGTCGCGCCGTCCCGCGGGTCACCGGGAACTGCCCGCGGTGCGCCGAGCTCGAGACCCGGCTCCACGTGATCGAGACCTCGCGCGGCTGGAGATACCTCCAGCTCGTGCGGAAGGTCTTCGGGAGGGCCTGGTGAGCTCGCCGCGGCTCTCCCCCGCGCCGGACGAGGAGCAGCTGCTCCTCGAGACCGTGCGGACCCTCTCGCGCGCGCTCGAGGCCGCTCTCCCCCACCTGTCGCCCGCCGGCCTCCGCGACGTCTCGACGGCCCTCGGCGCCGAGGTCCGCGTCCTCCCGGACGGCAGGCCTCTCTGCGCCCTCCAGCCGGCCTCGGTCGAGGAGGAGCTCCGCACCGCCTGGGCCTCCCTCGGCCCCGCGGCGGGCTGATGGCCGCTCCCGCCTCGGTCATCGTCCTCGCCTGGAACCGGTGGGACCTCACGGAGCGGTGCCTGCGCTCGCTCGAGGAGACGACGAGCCCCGGGAACCGGGACGTCCTCGTCGTGGACAACGGGAGCACGGACGAGACCCCGCTCCGGCTGAAGGAATTCCCCTGGGTGCGCATCCTCGCGCTGCGGGAGAACGTCGGGTTCGTCCGCGGAATGAACGCCGGCATCCGCGCGTGCCCGGAGAGCCACGACGTCGTCCTCCTGAACAACGACTCGAAGCCGCTGGAGCCCGGCTGGCTCGAACGGCTCGCGGAGGCGGCGGAGCCGCAGGACGCCGGGATCGTCGGCTGCCGGCTCCTCGCCGCGCCGGGAACGCTCGGCAACGCGGGAGCGTGGATCCTCCCCGACGACTGCTGGGGGGAGGGCTTCGGGAGCTTCGAGAGGGACATCGGCCAGTTCGGAGGCATCCGCGAGGTCCCGATCCTCCAGTTCGCGTGCGTCTACATACCCCGGCGGACGCTGTCGTCCGTCGGCCTCCTGTCCGAGGAGTTCGTCTCCTACTTCGAGGATGCCGACTACTGCCTCCGTGTCCGCGAAGCCGGTCTCCGCGTGCTCTGTCACGGAGACGTGGCCATCCTCCACGACAGCCACGGGTCCACGGAGGCCGACCCCGCCTTCCGGCGCCGCCTCTTCGACGGAAGCCGCGACACCTTCCGCCGACTCTGGGGCGCCCGGCTCGAGGCGCGGTACGACGCCGAGCTGCACTGGCAGTCCATCCTCGGGTTCCCGATGGGCTACGCCACGGCCGGCCGGACTCTCCTGCCGGCGCTGGACGCTCTCGGGACCCGGGTCTCGTACTCCTACCTCTACGGACCCGGGTCGCCCTTCCCGGTCGAGGAGCCTCGGGACCTCGGGGACCGATTCCTGAACCTCCTCGCCGCGAGGACGCCGCGGGAACCCTTCCCCGCCGTCGCCTTCGGCCTCGCGAACGCCTTCCGGCGCTGCCGCGGCGGCCTCCGCGTCGGCTACTCCATGCTCGAGGTCGACGGCCTTCCGCCCGACTGGGTCGACGGCGCGAACGAGATGGACGAGGTCTGGGTCCCGTCGACCTTCAACGCGGCGACGTTCGCGAATGCCGGGGTCCGGAGGCCGATCACGGTGATGCCTCTCGGCGTCGACACCGACTACTTCCGGCCCGACGGCGCCCGGTTCCGGAACCCCGACGGCCTGTTCGTCTTCCTCTCCATCTTCGAGTGGAACGAGAGGAAGGCCCCCCGGCTTCTCCTCGAGGCCTTCAGCCGGGCGTTCTCCGCGCGAGACCCCGTCGTCCTCGTCTGCAAGGTCCTCAACCTCGAGCCGACCGTCGACGTTCCCCGCGAGGTGAATCGCTGCCTGCTCCGCCCGGGAGGAGGCCGGATCCGCATCCTCCTGAACGGTCAGGTCCCCTACTCGCAGCTGCCCGCGCTCTATCGCTCCGCCGACTGCTACGTCGCCGCGACCCACGGCGAGGGGTGGAACATGCCGCTCGTCGAGGCGATGGCGTGCGGCGTCCCGGCGATCGCGACCGACTGGTCCTCCCACCGCGACATCGTCACCGAGTCGTGCGGGTTCCCGCTCGCCACGCTCGGGACGAGCGCGGCGTCCGGGAGCCCCTACCACCGGGGCTTCTCGTGGGCGGAGCCCGACCCGGACCACCTCGTCGAGCTCCTTCGCTTCGCCGCCGGGCACCCCGAGGCCGTGAAGGCGCGCGGCGAGCGAGCGGCCGGGACCGCGAGGAGCGAGTGGTCGGCCCGCCGCGCGGCCGGGCGGATCCGCGAGCGCCTCGGCCAGCTCGCGTCGCCGGGCTAGATGTTCCAGCGCCTCCCCGCGACGCCCCGGAGCGACTCGATGAGCCGCCAGCCCGCCGAGGCGCGAACGCTCTCGAGCGCCGCGTCCTGCCGGGCGATCCGGGCGTTCAGGGACCGGATCTCCTCCTCGCGGGCCTCGCTCTCCGAATCGAAGCGGGCCCGGGCCTCGTCGCGAACGAGGTCGAGGACGCCGCAGACGCCCTCTCCTTCTCCTGCGCCCTCCGGTCCTCCCTCGAGCCAGGCCGCGACGCGCGGCAGCTCCCGCGCGAACCGCTTCCGGAAGAGCTCCCGCCCGAAGCGGTAGAGCTCGAGGTCGAGCGCGCAGCCCGACTCGAGGAGGCCCATCGTCTCCGGGTCGACGTCCTCGCGCCGGATCCGGCTCCGCAGGACGTTCTCGAACGGGACGGGCCGGAGAGCCTCCGGGGAGAGCCCGAGCCCGAGGAAGAGGAGGAGCAGGGACTCGGTCATCCTCTCGGCGAGCCCGACGACGTCGCATTTCTCGAGGTTCCCCGTCGCGGCCGAGAGGTCGTCCCGGCCCAGGCCCCGGAGGTCGCCGCGGGCGTCGATGCCGTCCCGCGTCAGGAACCAGACGTGCAGGTTCCCGAGGTGCCGCGACGCCGCGGCCGGCTCGTCCCGGAGGAACGCGGCGAGCGACTTCCCTTCCGCCGCCGCGAAGTCCGACTCGTCCTCGGCGACTCCCGGCGCGGGCCGGCGCTGCTGGAGGAAGGAGAAGTTCGAGAGCGACCTGTCGATCGGATCCCGCAGGAACGTGAAGACGAAGGGCGGCGTCGGGAAGCTCGCGCGGAGGCCGTAGCCGACGTGGCCCATGACGACGTCCGCGGCGCCGATCCGGGCCGCGACCCGGGCGCGCTCCCCGGCGCGGAGCGGCATGTCGACGGTCCGGCCGGCCCCGGCCCTCCCGACGAGCGTCCGAACGGAGGTTCCCGCCGTCTTCGGGATGTGGACGAAGAGGACCGGTCTCTCGATCACGTCGTGGATCCCGTCGAGGCGGAGGGGCGGTCCTTCACCGCGGGCCCGAGCCCCCGGGAAGGACCGCCGCGGCGCCGCACCCTATCCGCTACTGCTTGAAGTACCCCGTGACGTCGATGATGAGGTGGACGGTCGGCGTCGCCTTGCTTCCCGTCGTGAACCTCGCCGACATGTCGGGGTTCGCCGCGTTGTAGGTCGGGAGGGGAACGATCGCGCCGTTCGCGAGCGCCGCGTCCGACGTCGTGACGTTGAGCGTCGACACGAGCGGCATCGACCCTCCGTACGGCCAGATCCGGACGTTGCCGTTCGAGCCCGCCTGGGCGAGGGTGACGTTCACCGAGACCGCCGTCGCGTCGGTCGGGATGCCGCAGTCTCCCGTCCCGCCGAACGGCGACACGCCCCGCACCCGGAAGTACTGGGGATTCTCGGGCTCCGTCGGACCGGTCCACTCCGGCTGGCAGCCGGGGCTCGGGCAGGGAGGCGGGTAGAGCGCCGGCAGCGGCGTGATGGTCGTGTTCCGCGGCGCCGGCTGCTGCGGGTTGACGGCGCGCGTGTCGATGACGCGGCACGGCGTCACGGCGTAGTACTGCTGCCCCACCTGAGCCACGGCGTCACCCGCCGCGAGAAGCAGCGCCGCGACCGCGACGCACGTGACGATGGATGACCCGGTGGTGGAGGTTCTGGCCATGGACGACTCCTTGCCTCGATTATCCCGCATTACTCGAAGTAGCCATTGACGTCCACGACGGCGTGCACCGGCGCCGACGCCTCGTTGAAGATGAAGAACGTCCCCCACTCCGTGGAAGCGGAGTTCCCGGACAGGCGGAGCACGAAGTTGTTCGCGCGGGTCCGGCCCGACCCGAAGCTCAGGGCCGAAGGAGGGCCGGCGGTCCGGTCCCCCGGAAGGAGCTTCAGGGTCCCCGCGGCCGTCGGCACCACGACGGTCAGGTTCCCGGAGATCGCCCGCACCGAATCCGGAAGCCCGCAGCGCCCCGCCGCCACGAACGCCCGCTGCGAGGAGGCGCCGATCGCCGGGCCGCCGTAAGGGCCGGCGGCTTCCCGCGTGTCGACCAGCCGGCACGGCGTCACCGGGAAGTACCGGGCGGCCCCCCACCCCTGCTCGACGACCTCGAAATCCCCCGCGTGGATCCCCGCGAAGAAGGGATTCCAGATGCCGTTGTCCCACCGCGTGTCGTAGGCGCCCGAGACGTACATGTCCGAGCCGGTGTCCGCGACGACGAGACCGTATTCCTTCAGCGCCGTGACGACCCGGTCCATCGCGGAGCGGTCGGCCGCGGTCGCGGCCGACGGATAGCCGGAGAGGGCGAATCCGGGGCGCAGCCGGAGGCGGGTCCCGAGCGCGGGGGCGTTCGCGTTCGTGCTCGTCGTCGCCTCGTGCGAGGCCGGGTAGACGAAGCCGTTGACGCCGCGGATCGTCACGCGGAACGCGTGCCGGATCGGGTTCCCGGAATAGACCTCGGAAAAGCGGACGAGCCCCGGGAGGATCGCCAGGCCGGCCGCGTCGCCGCTCGTCCACCCGAACGTCCTCCGGGCGTTCGCGTCGAGGCTCCACGCCGCCCCCGACCCCGCCCTCCAGGAGCAGGACGCCGAGCCTGCCGGGAGGCAGCGGAGGTTCCAGAGCTCGAAGAGGAGGTGGTTGTCCCGGTCGACGACGAGCATGTGCTTGTCGCCGCCGGCGCCCGAGTTCCCCGCGTAGCCCCCTTCGATCCACTTGACGTTCGTCTTCGCCTCCGGCGGGATCGGGTAGCCCGACGGCCGCCCGGGGGCCCCCGCGTCGGAGTCCGGGTAGTCGAACGCCACCTCCTCGAGGGGCTGCGTCCCCGGCACGGAGAGGTGGACCATCCCGTAGATCGCGGGGGGGCTTCCCGTGTCGTCGCCGCCGAAGTCGGGGTGGATTCCGACGCCCGTCCCGATCCACGAGAGGATGCTCGGGCTCCGCACGTCGAGCAGGGCGTCCTGCACGGAGACGTTCCACCAGTTGTCGGCCGGGAAGAGAGGCACCTCGACGGCCCCGCAGTGGACGGCGGCGGGAGCGCCGAGGCATCCCGAGGTCTGTCCTGCCGCCGGGAGGCCCGGGAGGGCCAGCGCGGCGGCCAGCGCGAGGAGCGGGCGGCGGATCACTCGTAGTAGCCGTTGACGTCGAGGATGAAGTGGACCGTGCCCGTCGACCCGTTCGTGACGCCGAAGGTCCCGGTGCCGTTCCCGGCGAGGCCGAGGTGGCCGTTGTTCGCCCGCGTCGCCCCGGCCTTGAAGCTGATGACGCTCGTCCCGGTCCAGAGAGCGTCGCCGGCGAAGGCGCGGAGCTCCCCGGCCTGCTGGGCCGCCGTGACCGTGTAGTTCACGGTGAGCGACTTCGCCGTGGCCGGGATCCCGCACGTCTCGGGCGTCGTCGTGACGTCGAAGAAGCGCGTCTGGCTCGCCGAGAGGACCGGCCCCCCGAGAGGACCGGACGTGCTCCGCGTGTCGATGATCCGGCACGGGGTCAGCGGGAACCACTTCGTCGCCGTCGGCGCGGGGGTGAAGTAGTAGCCGCTCGCGAGCGTCCCGGCCTGCAGGTCGGGGTTCGTGACCGAGACGTTCGCGAGGCCCGCGGCGTGGGCCGGCGTCGTCGCGGTCAGGGTCGTCGAGCTCACGAAGGAGACCCCGGTCGCCGGCGCGCCGCCGATCGATACGGTCGGCGTCGCGACGAAGCTCGCCCCGGTGATCCGGACCGCCGCCCCGCCCGCCGTCGTCCCGAAGTTCGGGCTGATCGCGGTGACCGAGGGGGCCGCTGGGCCCGTCGTGTACGTGTAGCCGTTGCGGATGAACGCCGTCTGCTGGTCCGCGTTCATGACGACGACGTCGACGAGCCCGGTGTTCGTCGCCGACGGCGTCGTCGCGGTGATCGTGGTCGCGTTGACGACGTTGATGCCCGTGAGGACCTTCGAGTTCGGCGATCCGCCGAAGATGTTGTTCGACGGGAGCTCGACGAAGGCGACGGTCGTCCCCGTGGCGAAGCCGCCTCCGGTGATCGTGACGCTCTGGCCTCCGCCGAGCGGCCCCGACGTCGGGCTGATCGCGATGCTGTTCGGCCCGCTCGGCACGACGCCGCCGGAGAGGGTGTTCAGGCAGGTCGCGGCGTTGATGTTCGGGAGGAAGTAGCTCGAGATCGACGTCGGGTGGAAGACGTTGTCGTTCCGGGGGCTGCAGCCGAGGAGATGGCAGTAGCTCATCAGCGTCCCGTTCGTCGTCACGCCGTTGTAGGTCGCCGACCCCGGGCAGCTTCCGCTCCCCGAGAAGCAGTTCGGGCCGGACGTCTCGACGCCGTAGCAGGTGTCCGGCTTCGGGTTCGGGTAGCAGTGGGTGTGCGGCGATCCGAAGTTGTGGCCGACCTCGTGCGCGAGGATGAGCATGTCGTAGAGGTCGCTGTTCAGGCCCGTCATGAGCTGGTCGACGCTGTAGCCGTAGTTGTTGCAGAGGCCGCTCACCCAGGCGATTCCCGAGGCGTACGTCGTCTGGAGGTTCGACTGCTTGCCCGAGATGAGGGCCACGAGCGCCCTCTTCACGACGCTCCGCGGGTAGTTCGTCTCCCAGTAGCTCGTGAGCGCGTTCAGCTTCGTGCCGTCGGCCGTGCCGTACGTGTTCGCGTACGGGTCCTCCCCCGACGTGGCGCGGATGATGCTGTAGCCCTGGAGAATCCGGACCCCCTGGTTCATCGCGGGGCCCGCGTCGCGCTCGTAGATGACCGTCATGAGGGCGATGAGGTGCGCGAGGTGGTTGATCGTGTTCGCCGTGCTCCCGGCCCAGCGGAGGGTGACCCACTCGTCGTCCGTGTCGAACGCGATGACGGCCGACTTCGTCGGCGTCGTCGCGAGCGGCGCCATCCCCTCGGGCACCACGGCCTTGTACGCCTCAGCGGCCGGAATGCGTGTGTCGGGGACGCTGAAGTAGGCGGTGTCACCCTCACCCTGGGCACACGTCCAGTTCGGGCGGGCAGCTCCCTCGGCGAGTTTCGACTCCGAGCTCAGGACGCGCAGGCCCGCCCCGGCCTTCGGATCCGGGTCGGGCTCGATCTCGACGGTCCCGTCGACGCCGAAGACCACCCCGCCGCGGACCCCGAGCTTCGGGTCGACCCAGGCGACGACCCGCGCCGGCTCGCCGCCGTCCGACGTCGTCCCCTTGAAGAAGGCGAGCGGGGAGCGGGGCAGCTCGACCTCGCGGCCGTCGATGATCCTCACGATCCGCGCGTCGGGGGCATAGACCTCGAAGCGCGAGAGGATGACGGGCCGTCTCACGCCCGGCGCGACCGGCCAGTCGTCGAGGCGGACGCTGTCTCCGAGCGAGGTGCCGAGGAGGGCCGCGGAGGCCGGGTCGGCGAAGCGGACGCTCTCCATTTCGCCGCTCCCGCCGGGAACGTCGACGATCGCGCCGCGCGGCGCGGCGCGGACCGGGCCCTCCCGTTCGGGCAGCGCCGCCGCGAGCGGCCCCGGCAGGCCGGCGAGGAGAACGCCGAGGAGCAGGAGCCGAAACGTCCTCATGAGACCCCCTTCCGGCCGGGCCGATGGCCGGACACGACAGCCTTTGTCTCGGAATCTAGTCCCTCGGTCGGTCGGATACCAGCGGCCTGGCTCACGGTTGAGGCGTCCTCCGGCTGAAGTGTTCGCATCCCACGGCCTCCGCCGGGGCGGCCCGCTGCGTCTCGGTCGCTTCCCCGCGGGACACGAGACTTCGGCTGGAGACCGCTCGTCCCCGGTCGAGTGGCGGCGGCGGCGGCTCGCGGCGTACGGTCCCTTCACCGATGCCGCGCCCGAGAGTCGCCGCCCTGAGGAACCGGCCCCGAACGCAACCCTCCGTCGTCCTCGCGCTCCTCGCCGCGCTCGCCCTCGCCGCCCCGGCGCGCGCCCAGCTCGCCGTCTACACCGACTCCCTCCAGAGCGGATTCGCCGACTGGTCGTGGGGAACGCACAACCTCGCGCAGGCGTCCGTCGTTCACGCCGGGTCAGCGGCGATCTCGTTCGAGCCCGACAACTGGGAGGGCCTCTTCCTCCACCGCGACGCCGGATTCACCGGAACCGACTACGAGGCGATCGAGCTCTGGGTGCGGGGCGCGGGCGCCGGCGGGCAGCAGGTCACGGTGGCCGTCCTCTCCGGCGGGAGTCCCGCGGGCTCGGCGGTCCCTCTCGCGGGCTTCGTCGCGGGCGGGAGCATCCCGGCCGGGAGCTGGGCGAAGGCGACCGTCCCGTTCTCGGCCCTCGGCCTCACGACCGGCACCTGGGACGGCCTCTGGCTCCAGGACTCGACCGGCGGGAACCAGGCGACGCTCTACGTCGACGACGTGCGGCTCCTCGCGCGGACCTCTCCCCCGCCCCCACCCCCCGTCGGCGGGGCGGTGACGGTCTCGGTCGACACGACGCTCGACCGCCGCGCGGTGAGCCCGCAGATCTTCGGCGTGAATTTCGGGACTGCCGCGCAGGCCGCGGCGCTGAAGTGGCCCGTCCGGCGCTGGGGCGGGAACTCGGTCACCCGCTACAACTGGCAGAACGACACGTCGAACAAGGGGATGGACTGGTTCTTCATGAACGTCCCCGAGGACAACCCCGACCCCGGCTCGCTGCCGTTCGGCTCCTCGGCGGACCGGTTCCTCGCCGAGACGCGCGCCGCCTCGGGCGAGCCGATCCTGACGGTACCGCTCATCGGCTGGACGCCGAAGTCGCGGGCGAAGTCGTGGGGCTTCTCGGTCGCGAAGTACGGCGCGCAGACGCAGACCGAGTGCACCGCGACGGGCAACGCCTCCTGGTGCATGGCCGACGCGGGGAACGGCGTCCGCTCGGGCGGCGCGAACGTCACCGGGAACGACCCGCTCGACACCTCGATCGCGATCGGGCCGTCGTTCGTGACGGACTGGATGACGCACCTTGCGGCGCAGTTCGGGACGGCCGGCAGCGGCGGCATCCGCTACTACGCCCTCGACAACGAGCCGGCGCTCTGGGACTCGACGCACCGCGACGTCCACCCGCAGCCGCTCACGTTCGACGAGCTCTGGACGAAGACGCGCGACGTCGCCGCCGCGATCAAGGCGAAGGACCCTGCGGCCGTCGTCTTCGGGCCCGTCTCGTGGGGGTGGTGCGAGTACTTCTACTCCGGCGCCGACAACTGCTCGCCGAACGGGGCCGACTTCCTCGCCCACGGGAGCGTCCCGCTGACGCAGTGGTACCTCCGGCAGGTGCGGCAGTACCAGGAGGCGCACGGCGTACGGCTCGTCGACGTCCTCGACGTCCACTACTACCCGCAGGCCGCGGGCGTCGCGCTCTCGGGCGACGAGTCGGCGGCGACGTCGGCCCGCCGGCTCCGGTCGCTCCGGAGCCTCTGGGACCCGACCTACGTCGACGAGTCGTGGATCCCGGACGCCGTCCGGCTCATCCCGCGGATGAGGGAGTGGATCGCCGCCGAGCTCCCCGGGACGAAGCTCGCGATCACCGAGTACAGCTGGGGGAACGACGACGGTCTCTCGAGCGCGCTCGCGCAGGCCGAGGCGCTCGGGATCTTCGCGAGGGAGGGGGTCGACGTCGCGACGCGCTGGGTGGCGCCCGCCGCCGGGTCGCTCGTCGAGGACGCGTTCCGCCTCTGGCTCGACTACGACGGCGCCGGGGCGCGCGTCGCCGGGACGAGCGTCCGCGCCTCCTCGAGCGCCCCGGACGCGGTGAGCGGCCACGCCGTCGAGGCTCCGGGCGGGCCGCTCCGGATCGTCCTCGTGAACCGCGACACCGTGCAGCGCCCCGTCACGGTCACGATCGCCGCCGGAGGCTTCTGGACCGCACGGCTCTTCGGCTTCGACGGCTCGACCCGCCTCGCATCGCTCGGCACGACCTCGCTCGGCGGCGGCTCCGTGACGCTCGACCTCCCGCCCCGCTCGGCGCGGCTCCTCGAGGCGACCTCGACCGCAGCCCCCTCGGGCGCTCTCTTCCACCCGCTCACGCCGTGCCGGCTCCTCGACACCCGCAACGCCGCCGGCCCGTTCGGGGGCCCCGCGCTCGCCGCGGGCGCGACACGCTCGTACGCGCTCTCCCAGGCGGCGTGCGGCGTCCCGGCCGACGCCGCGGCCGTCGCGCTCAACGTGACCGTCGCCAGCCCGACGGTCGCGGGCGCGCTCACCCTCTTTCCGGGAAGCGGCACCGCGCCGGGCACCTCGACGATCTCCTTCTCACCCGGCCGAACGCGGGCCAACAACTCGGTGATGGGGCTCGCCGGAGGGGTCCTGTCGGTGACCGGCCGCCACGAGTCCGGATCCGTCCACGTGATCGTCGACGTCTCCGGGTACTTCCGTTAGGTTCGGTTCACTCCGGGCCGCACCGCGGGCCCGGCCGCCGCCCCGGGGGACCTACCTCGTCCGTCCCGCCTTGATCGCCGCGCGGCTCTCGCGGTCGGCCTCGCGCCTCTTGATCGTCTCCCGCTTGTCGTGGAGCTTCTTGCCGGTGACGAGCGCGATCTCGACCTTGGCGCGGGGACCCTTGAAGTAGAGCGAGAGCGGGACGCAGGTCGCGCTCGAGCGCTGGACCTTCACCGCCCACTTCAGGATCTCGCGCTTGTGGAGGAGGAGGCGGCGCTTTCGGACCGGGTCGGGGTTCATGTACGAGCCCGCGTCGTAGGGGGAGACGTGGACGCCGTGGAGCCACGCCTGCCCCGCCGCGAACTCCACCCAGCCGTCGGTCAGGTTCGCCCTCCCCTCGCGGAGCGACTTGACCTCGGTGCCGGTCAGCTCGAGGCCGGCCTCCATCTTCTCCTCGACGAAGTACTCGTGGAACGCCTTCCGGTTCTTCGCGACGGTCCGGACGACGGCGTCCTTCTCCTTCCTGGGGGCCGGGGAGGCGGGGCGGGCGGTCACTCCCCGGAGTATGCCGGAGCGTTCGCCGCGCGCTCTCGTCCCCCCGGTAGAACACCGGCGGCCCCGCGGGGTGTGGCACAGACGCCACACCCTGATGCGGCGTTCCCACAGCCGCGTGAGGCGTCGGCGCCCAAGGGCACTTGTTTGCAGTACTTACGGGAGATCTGGCTGGCATCCCGCGTGCGTAGGAGGTGGCGTGATGAGGCTGCAGACCACCCTCGCCCGCACCGTCTCGGTCACCGGGGTCGGTCTCCACTCGGGCCACTCGGTCCGCGCCGTCCTCCGCCCCGCCCCCGCCGGCCGCGGGATCGTCTTCGTCCGCACCGACATCGGCGTCTCGATCCCGGCCGTGGCCGACGAGGCGGGCCGGCTCGACTTCGCGACCTCGCTCGGCGAGCGCGGGCGCGACATCGGGACCGTCGAGCACCTCCTGTCGGCCGCCTGCGGCCTCGGGCTCGACAACCTCACCGTCGAGGTCGACGGCCCTGAGGTCCCGATCCTCGACGGCAGCGCCGCCCCCTGGGTCGCCGAGATCCTCGCCGCGGGCCTCGTCTCGCTCGGCTCCTCCGCGCGCCCCTTCGCCGTGAAGAGGACGATCACCGTCCACGGCCCCGGCGGGAAGTGGATCGAGATCCGCCCCGCGAAGGAGCTGCGCGTCTCCTACTCGATCGACTTCCCGCACCCGGCCGTCGGCCGGCAGTCGATCTCCCTCGTCCTCTCGCCCGAGACCTACGCCGAGCACCTCGCCCCGGCCCGCACGTTCGGCTTCCTCGCCGAGTACGACTACCTCCGCGCCAAGGGGCTCGCGCAGGGAGCCAGCCCGGAGAACTGCATCGTCGTCGGCGAGGAGACCGTCCTGAACGGCAACCTCCGCTTCGCGGACGAGTTCGTGCGCCACAAGGTCCTCGACCTCGTCGGCGACCTCGCGCTCGTCGGCCGGCCCGTCGTCGGGCACGTCGTCGCGCACCGCGCCGGCCACGCGCTCCACGCCGCGCTCGCGAAGGAGATCCGCCAGGCCGCCGCCTCCGAGTACCTCCGCCGCTCCGGCCCGGCCCTCGAGCCGCTCGCGCTCGCCGGGCGCTGAGGATTCCGCCGCCGGGGTTCGTCGCGATTCGGCTTTGGCTTGCGTCGCCTCGACGAGATCGTCGGCGTGGTGAAAACGGCCTTCGCGCTGCATCACGATCTCAGGCTCATTCCGTCGAATTGAGGCGTGAGCAGGCTCAAGCTATCCTGACGTGATCGGCTGTTTCGTCACGAAACGGCCGCGGGTCAACCTGAGCCCGAGCGTTCCGAGGGGGACACGGGTGTTCAGGATTGCGCGAACCGGCGGCGGAGGATCCATGAGAGACCCGATTCTGGTGGCTTCGACGTCTGGATTGGCGCACACCAGATGAGGCGCCCTTCCGCAGAGGTTGCCGCCTTCGGGGTGCTCTGCCTCCTCGCGACAGCCACACCCCGCGCCGCCGCCCAGTGCACGCTGCTGGCGCCGGCGTCGAAGTTCGACCCGCCGAGCTCGGGACTGCCGAGCTACCTGCAGTATCAGGGGCGCCAGAACGCGCTCGGGCTCGGTGGGGCCGCCGGGGCGAAGCGCCTGGCGGTGCGGTACAACTACGGCTTCCTCGTCTACAGCCTGGCGAGCCCCGGCTCGCCGACGCGGACCTCGGTCGAGGACATGCTCGGGGGCGACCGGTACCCGAAGAACGGCGACGGTCAGGAGCGGGTCGGCCCGGTGGCGATGTCGGAAGACGGGACGCGGGTCCTGATTCCCTGGACCGACGTGGCGGCCTACGGCACGGTCGCGATGAGCTCCACGGGAGGCGCGTTCGCGTCGGGGGGTGACTTCCTGCCGACCGGCGAGCAGGTCCGGAGCGTGGCGGTGCTGCAGGTCGGGACGCGGTACCTCGGCTTCGCCACGTCGGACTTCGGGGTCTACGCGGCCGACATCACGGGAGCCACGTTGGACGTCGGACCCTCGCAGAAGAACGGGATTCCCTCCGAGCTGATCCGCAACGCGGGCGTCACCTCGCCGACGGGCATCACGGCGCTGGCGGCCGGAGGCCGGTCGTACGTCGTGGCGTGGGCTTCGGACGCGGTCTCGGTGATCGACGTCTCGAGCCCGGGCCCGGCGGCGTCGGGCCTGACGGCGAACTTCACGGCGCAGGCGTACTCGAAGGCCCAGCTCGGCGTCGGGGGGAGCTTCATCACCGCCGTGGCGGCGGCCCGTCATCCGCTCAGCGGGGACCTGTACCTCCTGGCGGAGGGCTCGTCGTCGATCGGCGGCGGTATCTTCGGCTCGGCGGGCGTCGCCCTGAACCGGGTCGATCCGTCCACCGGGGCGCTGACGCTCGTCGGCTCCTACCAGCCTCCGGCCGGGGCGAAGCGCTCTCAGAAGCAGATCACCCTGCTACCGTTCGACACCGACGTCGTGGCGGTCTTTCTCGAAGGGAAGGACGCCGGCGGCCTGCAGGCCGAGGTCCATTCCTCGGCGGACTTCGCGACCAACCTCGCGGCGACCGTGCCGGCCTTCACGGGCCCGGGAAGCGCGCTCTCGCTGGCGACGATGAGGCCCTCGGGCGGAAACATCTTCCTCTACTTCCTCGACCAGCTCGGGACGTACGTCGCCTCGATGGACTGCTCGACCGCGCCCAGCCCGGCGGCGGCGACGCTGACCGTGGACAAGGTCGCCTACACGGGCGGCACGGTCACGAGCGTGCCGGACGGCGGGTCGGTCTTCATCGGCGACCAGCTCCGGATCAAGCCGACCTTCTCGCCGACGGACGCCGTCGAGCCGCTGACCCAGTGGCGCCTCGACTACGACTTCCACGACGGCAACGCGCTCGACTCGAACCCGACCACCTTCCGGGTGAAGAGCCCCGACCTCGCCTACAGCTCGGGAGCGAGCGCGCCGACGCAGGTGACGCTCGTCGGCCCCTGCGACCCGCAGGGAGGCCTGGCGGCGACCCCGTCCACGGGCGACGGTTGCTGGGCGTCGGTGACGACGAACGGCACCTACACGGTCTCGGCGAGCCCGGACTTCGACCCCGTCACCCCGGCCGACGGCACGCTGACCATCGGCTTCGAGGTCCAGAACTCCCTGAACGGCGGCTCCTCGTCGCTGAAGACGCACCGGGTCGCGTGGAAGGTCCCGAGGCAGCTCCTGAAAAACGCCTCGATCCTTTCCGGCGGCACTCTCGAGGACGCCTCCGAGGGGAGCCCGCTGACGACCGGCTACCGCTGGTACCTCGCCCAGGCCCCCGTCGGCCAGGCGGGCGACACCACGCTTACGCTGGCGTCGTCGTGCACGGGCCCCACCTGCGTGGCCACCGGTTTCACGACGCCCGGCAGCTACCGCTACTGGGTCTCCGTGCCCTACCACGGCGGCTTCCGGACGGCCGAGTGCCCGGGTCTCCAGGCGGACCAGGTCACCTGCTCGGGTGACGCCGCCAGGCTCGTCACCGTCACCGACGTCGTCCTCTCGCTCACGGCGCCCACGCAGGCGCTCGTCGGCGTCCCCTCGGTCACGATCACGAGCACGTCGCAGAAGGGCGTCGGCGTCACGCCGTGCCCCGCGACGGGAGCGGCGGCCGGCTTCAGCTACAACGTCTGCACGGTGAGCGGCAGCACCTGCACCGAGGGGACGTACGTCACCACGAGCCTCACGCCGACCAACCCCTTCCCCTCGAGCGGCTCGGGGACGATCACGATCCCGACGCCGGCCGAAGGGACGAAGGGCCTGAGGGTCCGCTACAGCTACACCACCGACGGCACCTGCACGACGCCGAAGGTGGCGCAGTGGCCGGCGACGGGCTACTCGCCCCTGACGGTCCTCCTCGCCACGCCGACGATCAACCTGCGCAACTCGAGCAACACCGCCGACATCACGAAGTCCCTCGGGATCTACTGGGAGCTCTCGACGGGCCAGACGGCGCGGGCGTACGCCCAGCTCAACGGCGTCAACGACCCGAACCCGCCGGCCGCCCTCGCGTGGAGCTACCGGCCCTCGGGCACGATGAGCGAGACGGCGATCGGCACGACGCAGGGGGCCGCCTTCGCGATCTCGACGGTGGGCGAGTACGAGATCGTCCTGCGCGGCTACGGCTCCGACGTCGTCAACATCGTCGGCGTCAGCAGCCCCACCGCCGGCAGCGGCGGAGGAGGCGGCAGCGGCATTGCTCCTACCGTCTCCGGCGTGACGTTCTCTAAGGTGACACCGGGCGTTTCCGAGACCGTCACGGTCTCCTGCCAGGCCACGGCCGGGACCGACGCGATCGGCAGCTACAGGTTCGCATTCGGCGATGGGCAGGAGGCGACGGGAGCGACTGCGAGTACATCGCACGCCTGGGCGACGGAGGGAACGAAGGCGGTCTCCTGCACGGCGTTCGACATCAACGGCCTCGCCTCGGCGCCCTGGACCGCCTACATCGACGTCGGAGGTCCTGCCTCGGGTCCAACGGTCACATCCCTCGACGTGACGCCTCAGTACCTGCGTCCCGGGACCCTCGCCACACTCACCTGCGCGGCGACCGCGCCAGCCGGCCGCCTCGTCGCCGGTTACGAGTTCGACTTCGGTGACTCGACGCCCCTCGCGAACGGCCCCTCGAACGTCGCCACTCACACCTATCCGAGTCCGCGCACCTATCAGGCGACATGTCGCGCGTACGACTGGTCGGGCCGCTCGGGCTTCCTCCAGCGGGCCGTGGCCGTGCTCGAGCCGACCTATACCATTTCGATCACCAAGATCGGGTCCGGCAACGGACTCGTCTTCTCTACTCCATCGGGACTGAGTTGCGGCTCGATCTGTTCAGCGACGCCGACGAGCGGCTCGACAGTGCTCCTCGACGCTCTTCCGGCCGCCGGCTCCCGTTTCGCGGGATGGAGCGGCTCAGGTTGCGCCGGAGTGGGGTCGTGCACGATCCTGATGACGGCTGCTCGATTCGTCACGGCGAACTTCCTGCCCGAAGCGGGCACCCGCCTTCAGCCGATCGCGCCGTGTCGCGTCGCCGACACCCGAACGGGAGCGGGAATCCCGCTGGCCGCCGGCGAGGTTCGTCAGTTCCCGGTCGTGGGCGGCAGTTGCAGCGTGCCCGCCTCGGCCCAGGCCGTGACCCTGAACGTCACCGTTACGCAGCCGGCGGCCCAGGGATTCCTGACTGTCTTCCCGGCCGGGGCCGAGACGCCCGACACACAAGTCGTCTCTTTCTCGCCGAACAGGACCCGCGCAGCCCCCGTCTTGATCCAGCTCGGCAATGGTGGCGCCGTGAGCGTCTCCAACGCCTCGCCCGGCCCCGTCCACGTCATCCTCGACGTCTCCGGCGCTTTCCAGTAACCGCCTCCGAGTACCTCCGCCGCTCCGGCCCGGCCCTCGAGCCGCTCGCGCTCGCCGGGCGCTGAGGATTCCGCGCACAATGCGCGGGTGCGGGCGCAACGGGTCCTCCTCCCCGCCGCGATCCTGACCGCGGTCCTCTGCGCGGCGGCCGTCGCCGCCGCCGAGGAGGCGCCCCGGATCCCCGAGGTGACGACGGCGCTCGCGGGCCGGGAGCTGCGCGTCACCGCGCGCCTCTCCCCCGGCCTCCCGCCCGACGTGCGCAAGCGGCTCGCGTCCGGCCTCCCGACGACCGTGGCCTGGGAGGTCCGCCTCTTCGTCTCGCGCGACACGTGGTGGGACGGCCTGAAGGACGAGCGGCGGTACGAGGCGACCGCGACGTACCGCCCCGTCCCCGGCGACTACGCCGTGGAGCGCCGGCTGGACGGGCGCCTCCTCGAGACGGTCGTCCTGCCGACCCGCGAGGAGGCCGAGAGCGCTCTCGTCGCGCTCCCCGGGCTTCCCTCGTTCATCATGGGAGCGCACCTCGTCGGCAAGCCGCTCGTCGTGCGGGTCCGCTGCCTGTACGGGACCGAGATGGCGCTCGGCGTCGTCCCGACCGACACGAAGACGGACTGGCGGCGCTCGCCGGTCTTCTACTGGACGGAGGGGGGCGAGCGGCCGTGAAGACGCCCTGGGCGCGGGACAACCGGGTCCTCCTCGCCGTCGGCCTGTCTCTCGGCCTCGCCCTCGCGGGCATCTACGCGCTCGTCCTCCGGGCCCAGGCCCTGACGCCCCCGGCCGCGACGAACCGCGTCCTCCTCTTCGTCCTCTTCTACATCGTCGTCGTCCTCATCCTCGCGCTCCTCCTCGTCATCGGGCGGAGCGCCGTCCGGCTCCTCCTCGACTCGCGGCGCGGCGTCTTCGGGTCGCGCTTCCGGGTCCGGGTCGTCCTGACGAACGTCGGCCTCGCCCTCCTCCCGATCGCGCTCCTCATCCTCCCGACGACCGGCCTCCTGCAGCGGAGCGTCGAGATCTGGTTCCAGCCCCCGGTGACCGACACCGTCGCCGCCGGGCGCGAGGTCGTCGAGCTCGTGCGACAGCGCGCCGCCGAGAGAGAGCGACGCGTCGTGGCGAGGCTCCTCTCCTCTCTCGCCGAGGCGCGGAGCGACGCGTCGCGCCTCGCCCTCCTCTCCTCGGCCCGAGAGGAGTCGGGGCTCGACTACCTCGAGCTGCGGCCCGCGGGCGTCCCTCCCGGCTCCGGCACGCTCGCCGTCAGCTCGCCCCGCTGGCCCCTCCGCGAGGTGCCGAACCCCTCGACGGAGTGGATCTCCTCGGCGAAGGGGCGCGGCTCGGTCCGCCGGATCGACTCGCTCGCGACGGGCGGGCAGGTGGGTCGGACGATCGCGGCGCTCCCGGAGGGGATCCTCGTCGTCGGCACGTACGACCCGCCCGCCGAGGCGGGCCCGCTCCGCACGCTCTCGCGCGCGACCTCGGCCTTCGCCCAGCTGGAAGCCGAGAGGAACTCGCTCCAGGCGGTGCAGGTCCTCCTCTTCCTCCTCCTCGCGCTCCTCGTCCTCCTCGCCTCGGTCTGGGTCGGGCTCGTCCTCGCGCGTCGCGTGACGCGCCCCGTCGCGGCGCTCGCCGCGTCGGTACGAAGGGTCGGCGCGGGCGACTTCGACACGCGGGTCGAGGTGGAGGGGTCCGACGAGATCGCGACCCTCGGGCGGGCCTTCAACGCGATGACCGACGAGCTGCGCGAGAGCCGCGGGAAGCTCGTCTCGGCGAACGCCGAGCTCCAGGCGGCCTACGCGACGCTCGAGGAGGACCGGCTCCGGATCCGGACGATCCTCGCCCACCTCGACGTCGGCGTCCTCGCCTTCGGGCCGATGCCCGGGGAGGAGCCGGGGGAGGCCCGGCTCCGCGGGCTGAACGACGCCGCCCTCCGGATGCTCCGCCGGACCGACGCGCCTTCCGGGACCCCCTTCTCCGACCTCTTCTCCGAGGCTTGGACCGGGCCGCTCCGGGACTTCCTCGATCGCGCCTTCCGCGCGACGGGCCCGCGCGAGGCGACGCTCTCCCTCTCCGCGCCCGGCTCCCGCGAGGCGCTCGTCCTCGAGGCCCACGTCACGGTCGTCCCGGGCGAGGCCGGCGCGACGACGGCCTGGGTCGTGACGCTCGAGGACACGACGGCCCTCGTCCGCGCCGAGCGCGCCGCGGCGTGGGAGGAGGCCGCCCGGCGGATGGCCCACGAGATCAAGAACCCGCTCACCCCCGTCCGGCTCGCCGCCGAGCGGATCCGGCGGAAGGCGCGCGGCTCGACGGCGTGCGACCCGGAGCTCGCGAAGGTCGTCGAGGAGGGGGCGGACACGATCGTCCAGGAGGTGCGGACCCTCGCCGCGCTCGTCGACGCCTTCCACCGCTTCGCCCGGCTCCCCGAGACGCGGATGGCGAGCTTCGACCTCGCCGCCGTCGTCGGGCAGGTCGTCAAGCTCTACGACGGGACCAAGCGCGGCGTGAGGATCGCCTCCGAGGTCCCCGAGGGGCTCGGGCCGGTGAAGGGCGACGTGGAGCAGATCAAGCGCGCCGTCGTGAACCTCGTCGACAACGCCGTCGCCGCGACGCCGCCGGGCGGGACCGTGTCGGTCCGCGCCGCCGTCGACGAGGGGACGGCCCGGGTCGTCGTGGCGGACGACGGCCCGGGGATCCCGCCCGGAGAGCGGGCGCTCGTCTTCGAGCCGACGTTCTCGACGAAGCCGAACGGCTTCGGCCTCGGCCTCTCCATCACCTCCCGGATCGCCGCCGAGCACCGCGGCAGGGTCGTCCTGGAGGAGAATTCGCCCCGCGGATGCCGCTTCGTCCTCGAATGGCCTGCCGCCTGACGCCCCGCCCGCGGAGGAGCCCGTGAGCGCGCCCTCTCCCCGGGGCGCGACGGTCTTCGTCTGCGACGACGCGCCGGGGATCCGGCGGACGCTCGCCCAGATCCTCTCGGACGAGGGGTACCGGGTCGAGGAGTTCGCGGACGGCACGTCGGTCCTCGCCCGCCTGCTGGAGCCCGGCGCGCCCGCCGCGGCCCTCTTCCTGGACGTCTGGCTCCCCGACGTGGACGGCCTGACCGTCCTCGACCAGATCCGCGCCCGGGGCCTCGACCTCCCCGTCCTGATGATCTCGGGGCACGGGACGGTCGAGACGGCCGTCCAGGCCGTCAAGAAGGGCGCGGACGACTTCCTCGAGAAGCCGCTCGCGCTCGAGCGGGTCCTCCTGACGCTCGAGCGGGCCCTCGAGCGGAGCCGCCTCGCCCGCGAGCGCGACGTCCTCGCCCGCGAGGTGGCGCGGCAGAGGGAGAGGCTCGAGGAGGAGGAGACGCTCCTCGGCGACGGGCCGGCGATGACGCGCCTGCGCGAGGAGATCCGCCGCGCCGGGGCCTCGGAGGCGCGCGTCCTGATCACCGGCGAGAGCGGCGTCGGCAAGGAGATCGTCGCGCGGACGCTCCACCGCGCGTCCCCCCGCGCGGCGCGCCCGTTCGTCGAGGTGAACGGCGCGGCGATCCCGGAGGACCTCATCGAGAGCGAGCTCTTCGGGCACGTGAAGGGGTCGTTCACGGGGGCCACCGAGGACCGAAAGGGGAAGTGGGAGCTCGCCGACGGCGGCACGCTCTTCCTCGACGAGATCGGCGACATGTCGCCGCGGACGCAGGCGAAGATCCTCCGCGCGATCCAGGACGGGAAGATCTCGCGCGTCGGCGGGGCGCGGACGATCGCGACGGACGTGCGGATCGTCGCCGCGACGAACCGCGACCTCCCGAAGATGATCGCGGACGGGACCTTCCGCGAGGACCTCTACTTCCGCCTCGCCGTCGTCCCGATCCGCGTCCCGACCCTCGCCGAGCGGCCCGAGGACGTTCCCCTCCTGGCGGAGCACTTCGCGAGGAAGCTCGCCCGGCGCCGCGGCCGCCGCCCCGCGACCTTCACGCCCGAGGCGCTCGAGGAGCTGAGGCGGCGCCCCTGGCCCGGGAACGTCCGGGAGCTCCAGAACGTCGTCGAGCGGGCCCTCCTCCTCACCGACGAGGCCGTCATCGGGCCCGAGGACCTCCCGGGCGACGTCCTCCGCCTTCCCCGTGCGGCCGGCGACGCGGCGCCCGAGCTCCCGCCGGGGCAGACCCTCGCCGACGCGCGCGACGCCTTCGAGCGCCGCGTCGTGGGCCAGGTCCTCGCCGAGTGCCGGGGGAACGTCTCCCGCGCCGCCGAGCGGCTCGGTCTCGACCGGACGACCCTCCACCGCCGCCTGAAGGGGTGGGGGATGGGGGACGGCTAGCTACTTCGACCCGGGGTGCGCGACCCAGCGGTCGTAGGCGAGGAGGGCGAGGGTCGAGACGAAGCCGAGCGAGGAGAGGATCGTCCAGGCCTTCGCCGGCTGCATCGTCTCCTTCAGGTACTTCTGGAGGAGGAGCCCGCCCAGGGGGCCCGCGACCAGGCAGCCGATCGCGATCGGGAGGAACGCGAAGCCCATGAACGTCCCGACCTGGTCCTTGGGGGCGAGGTCGGCGACGTACTCGTAGTAGCGCGGCGCCTGGAGGACCTCGCCGAGCGCGAGCAGGAACATCGCGAGGGCCGCCGCCTGCCACGTCTGCGAGACGACGAGGAGGAGCCAGGAGCAGCTCCCCACGCCGATCCCGAGCGTCATCTGCGGCACCGCCCGGACCTTCTTCATGAGCGCCGCGACGGGGACCGTCAGGAAGATGACCGAGAACGACTCGAGCGAGGCGATGAGCTCGTAGCGCTCCACCTTCAGGACGTCGCGAATGTAGAACGGGAAGAGGTCGTAGACCTGCCAGAACATCACCCAGAACCCGGAGAAGATCACCAGGAATCCCATGAAGCGCCCGTTTCCGAAGACCAGGGCCGCGTCGCGGAGGACCTTCCCGAGCGTCCGCCTCTCGGCCTCCGGCACCCCGTCGGGCTCGCGGAAGAAGAGGAGCGTGCCGAGGAAGAGGGCGAGGGAGGTGAGGGAGGCGCCGACGAGGACCTGCGCCGTGCCGAGGGAGACGCGGACCTGGCTCGCGAAGAGCGGCCCGAGCCAGCCGCCGATGTTCACGAGCGTGTAGTAGATCGAGTAGCCGAGCGACTTCGTCTCGTGCGTCGTCGTCCGGGCGACGGTGCCGACGATGCACGGCTTGATGAGCGACCCGCCGACGGCGGTGATCAGCAGCGCGCCGACGACCCAGGTCTTCGCCCCGACCGCCGCGACGAGCGGCTGGCCCATCGGCAGGCCCGAGAGGCCGATGAGGAAGTACCCGAGCGAGAAGATCGCGAAGCAGGCCGCGAGGCTCTTCTTGAACCCGAAACGGTCGACGAACGGGCCGGCGAGGATCGGGAGGCAGAAGACCGCGAAGCCGTAGAAGCCGACGAGGCTGACGCCGAAGGGGCCGAGCCCGACCGTCTCGGCGAGGAAGACCGCGAGGACGATCTTCGAGCCGTAGAACGAGAAGCGCTCGAAGAGCTCGAGGAGGTTGGCGACCCAGAACGTCCGGGCGAATCCGGACTTCAGCTCGGAGAGGCGTGCGGCGAGGTCCAAGGGCGCTCCTTCCCGGGGTCTCTTGACGCGAACGCGGCATCTTCCGGGGCGCACGGGACCGCGTCAACCTTCGCGGGTCTTTGCTAGCCTCCCGCCCACCGGAGGAAGCGGATGCCCGAAGCGGAGCGGTACGACCTCGTCGTCCTGGGAGCCGGCCCGGCCGGAGAGAAGGGAGCCGCCCTCGGGGCCTACTTCGGGCGGCGGGTCGCCCTCGTCGAGCGGCGCCCGGAGCCGGGCGGCACGTCGGTCCACACGGGGACGCTCCCGTCGAAGACGCTCCGCGAGGCGGCGCTCTACCTGACCGGCTTCCGGCGCCGCGAGCTGTACGGGATGACGCTCCGGCTCGACCGGAAGCGGAGCCTCCGGCAGCTCCTCGGCCGCCTCGCCGACGTGACGGGGCGGCAAGTCGGGCAGATCGACCGGAACCTCGAGCGCCACCGGATCGAGATCGTGACGGGGCAGGGGCGCTTCCTCGACGCCGGCACGGTCGCCGTCCTCGACGCGGAGGGGCGCGAGACGCGCCGCCTCGCCGCGCCGGCGTTCCTCGTCGCGACCGGCTCCTCGCCGCTGCCGCCGCGCGGCCTGACCTCCGACGACCCGGACGTCGAGGACTCGGACACCATCCTCGACCTCGACCGGATCCCCCACTCCCTCGTCGTCGTCGGCGGGGGCGTCATCGGATGCGAGTACGCCTCGATCTTCGCGGCGCTCGGGACGCGCGTGACGCTCGTCGAGGGGCGCGACCGGCTCCTCGGCTTCCTCGACGCCGAGCTCTCGGCCGCGCTGAAGGTCGCGCTCGAGAGGATGGGAGCCGACGTGATCCTGGGCGACGCCGTGGAGGGGCTCTCCCGGGTCCCCGGTCTCGCGGAGGACGCGCTGCGCCTGAGGCTGAGGTCGGGGCGCGAGCTCGTCGCCGGGAAGGTCCTCTTCTCGGCCGGACGGAAGGGGAACACCGAGGGCCTCGGCCTCGAGGCGGCCGGCGTCGCCTTCGACGAGAAGGGGCGGATCCCCGTCGACGCGACGTTCCTCACGAACGTCCCCGGCATCTACGCCGCGGGCGACATCATCGGCTTCCCCGCCCTCGCGGCGACCTCGATGGAGCAGGGGCGGACGGCGGTGAAGCACGCCCTCGGCCTCGCGACGCCGGAGGACCGGAAGCTCCCCTTCCCCTACGGCGTCTACACCGTCCCCGAGATCTCGATGATCGGCGCGACGGAGGAGGAGCTGCGGGAGAAGGGGACCCCGTACGAGGTCGGGCGGGCGCGATACGAGAACAACGCGCGCGGCCAGATCACGGGCGACGTCGACGGCTTCGTGAAGCTCCTCTTCGACCCGGAGTCGAAGCGGCTCCTCGGCGCGCACCTCCTCGGGACGAACGCGACCGAGCTCGTCCACGTGCCGCAGATGGTGATGGTCCACGGCGGCGGCCTCGCCGACTTCCTCGACGCCGTCTTCAACGTGCCGACGCTCTCGGAGTGCTTCAAGTACGCCGCCTACGACGGCCTGCAGCGCCTCTCGCACCACGGGCGGGCCGTCCCGCTCGAGGTCGCCGCGCCCGTTCCCGACGGCGAGGTCCTCCCGCCCGAGGCGCGCGCCTGGTTCGTCGGCGTCGACCTGACCGACCTCTCGGCCGCGAGACCGCGCCCCGTCGACCTCGCCTTCATGGACCGCTGGCGGCGCGTCCGCTTCGCGACCTGGTCCTTCCTCCCCGACGGCGCAGGGCTCCTCCCCGCCGACGTCCTCCGCGACGGCGCCGTCGTCGCGATCGACGGCCCGCAGGGGCTCGCCGCGCCGGGACGGAAGGTGCGCGAGGGGGAGCGCGAGCTGCGCTGCGCCGGCAAGACGCCCGACGCGCTCCCCGCTCCCGGCTCGGCCCCCTACGCCGGCTTCGTCCGCGGGAGCGTCCTCCTCTTCTCCGCGCTCCGGGCGAAGGGGCTCGGCGTCCTCGGCGAGGTCCCGCGCGAGCGCGCCGTCCTCCTCGAGGTCTACCCGGCCGACCTCTGGAAGAAGTGGTCCGGCCACGCGCTCCCGAGGAAGCAGGGCGCCGAGGGGCGGCGCGCGCGCTGGGACCTCCTCCGGGGGCAGGGGCTCGAGCTGCCGAAGGGGCCGGCCGAGATCACGCACGACGAGCTCGACGCCGCGGCCGCGGCCCTCGCCGCCTACCTCTGGGCCACGGGGCGGACGAACGCCTTCGGCGAGCCGCCGCTCTGGGACCCGGCCGCGGGCGCCCTCCGCGAGGGGTTTCTCGTCAGCCTCTGAGGAACGGGAATCGGATCGACCCCGCCCGTCTCAGCCCTTCCGGTCCCTCGCGATGAGCCAGCCGATGAGGGCGCCGACGGCGAGGGCGCCGGCGGCCATCAGGAACGCGTTGTCGCGGCCGACGCGGTCGACCTGCTTCCAGCGGCGGGCGAGCTCTTCCTTCACCTCGCGGCGGAGCTTCCTCCCCTCGGTCCCGGCCTTCTCGAGCGCGTCCTCGATCTTGTCGGCGACCTCGTCGACGGCGTCCTGCGTCTTCTCGCGGACTCCGGTCGCGCTCTCTCGGATGGATCCGACGATCTTCTCGACGTCGACCTGGGGCATGGGTCACCTCCGTGCGGCCCGACGGGCCGGTCCGATTCTCGCAGAGGCCGCTCCCGCTCCGTGTCCGATAGAATTCCCGTTCCTTGGATCCGCGTACGTTTCTCAGGGCCCTCTACCGCGCCGCGATTTCCGCGGTGGAGCCGGGCCGGCTCGTGGCGGAGGCCCTCTCGCGGCGGGGCAACGCCGTCGTCGTCCGCTCCGTCTCGGACCCGGGGCGGCGCGAGTTCGTCTTCGTCCCGCGACGCGTCGTCCTCCTCTCGGTCGGCAAGGCCTCCGTCGCGATGGCCGCGGCCGCCCGCCGCGCGCTCGGCTCCCTCGTCGACGAGTCCGTCGTCGTCGCCCCGGCCGGGTATCCCGAGGAGGCGCTCCCGCCCGGCTGCCGCTGCCTCCCCGCGTCGCACCCGGTCCCGGACGAGCGGAGCCTCGCGGCGGGGCGCGAGGCGCTCGCCCTCGCCGCGGGCCTTCACGCCGAGGACCTCCTCGTCGTCCTCCTCTCCGGCGGCGGCTCGAGCCTCATGGCCCTTCCCCCGGAGGAGATCACCCTCGAGGAGAAGGCGCGGACGGTCTCGCTCCTGTCGGCCGCCGGCGCGCCGATCGGCGACATCAACCTCGTCCGGGGCGCGCTCTCGCGCGTCAAGGGAGGACGGCTCGCGGCCGCGGCGCGCCGGGCCGACGTCGTCACGCTCGTCCTCTCCGACGTCGGCGACGCCGGGTGGCACCTCGTCGCCTCCGGGCCGACCCTCGGCGTCCCCCCCTCGAGGCGCGACGCCGTGTCGGTCCTCGAGACCTGGCGCCTCCTCTCGCTCGTCCCCGCCTCCGTCCGCGGCTACCTCCTCTCCCCGCACGCCGAGAACGGCCCGCGCGACGGCGGTCAGCGCTGGGGCGTCCTCCTCGGCGACATCCGGACCGCCCTCGAGGGGGTGCGCCACGAGGCGCTCCGGCTCGGGGCCGACGTCCGGGTCCTCCCCGACCTCCTCGCCGGCGAGGCCCGCTCGGCCGCCCGCCGGCTCGCCGTCGCCGGCGCCTGCGCCGGGAACCTCGTCCGCCGCTCGGGAGCCGCCCACCGGAGCCTCGTCACCGTCTTCGGAGGCGAGACGACCGTCACCGTGAAGGGGGGCGGGCGCGGCGGGAGGAACCGCGAGCTCGCGCTCGCGGCCGCGTTCCACGTCGACGGCGTGACGGGGGCGAACATCCTCGTGGCGGGCACGGACGGCGTCGACAACACTCCCGACGCCGCCGGCGCGTTCGTCGACGACACCACGCTCGCCCGGGCCGCCGAGCTCGGCCTCGACCCCTCGGCCGCCCTGGCGAACAACGACTCGGGAACCTTCTTCGCCGCCCTCGGCGACGCCTTCTCCCCCGGCCCGACCGGCACGAACGTCGGCGACGTCGCCTTCGTCCTCGCGCCCGGCGGCTCCCTCGCCCCCGCCGCGGGGAGCGTGGCGGAGACGGAGGAGATCCCCCTCCCCGACAGGATCTGACGCGTGCCGAACGTCCCGTCGTCCCCCGACTCCTTCCCGTCCTCCCGGGCGACCCTGACGGTCGAGCAGGACGGCGTCCGGCAGACGTTCCGGATCGACGGCGCCGTCACCGTCGGGCGCGAGCCCGGCTGCGACGTCCTCCTCTCCTCTCCGACCGTCTCCCGGCGGCACGCCCTCGTCGCTCCGACCGGCGACGGCTGGATCGTGAGGGACCTCGGGAGCGGCAACGGGACCTTCCTCGACGCCCGGCGCGTCGACGAGGCCCGCCTCCCGAACGGGGTCGCGATCCGCTTCGGGAGCGTCGCGGCCTGGTTCGAGGAGGAGCCCGAGGCGCCCCTCACCGCGAGCCAGCGGATCCAGCGGACCCTCACCCAGACGCTGTCGATCCAGCCCGCCCGGCGGACCCGGAAGAAGGCCGCGGTCGCCGCGATCGCGGGGGGTGTCGCCCTCCTCATCGGGGCGTCGGTCTACCGGGGCTGCTCGTCCCACGCCACCGGCGCCCTCCGGCCGGAGGCCTCATCGCGGCCCCCGGACGTCGGGAACGCGCGAAACTGAGCCGGAAGTCCACGCGGCGGCCTCGTCGCCGTCGTATATAACTAGACGCCCACCAGCCACGGGGAATCCCCCCGGAAGGAGACGCCCAAGATGGCCACGAAAGTCGGAATCAACGGGTTCGGCCGCATCGGCCGCCAGGTCCTCAAGGCGATCCGCGACAAGTACCCCACCGAGCTCGAGGTCGTCGCCGTCAACGACATCGGCGACCTGAAGACGATGGCCCACCTCTTGAAGTACGACTCGAACTACGGGCGCTTCAACGGGAAGGTCGAAGTCTCCGGCGAGGACCTCCTGATCGACGGCAAGCACCTGAAGGTCCTCAAGGAGACCGACCCGGCCGCCCTCCCCTGGAAGGACCTCGGCGTCGAGATCGTCGTCGAGTCGACCGGCCTCTTCACGATCAAGGCCGACGGCGTCAACAAGAAGGGGAAGGTCGTCAAGGGGGCCGAGAACCACATCACGAAGGGGGGCGCGAAGAAGGTCATCATCTCGGCTCCCGCCGAGGGCGAGGACCTGACGATCGTCATGGGCGTCAACGACGGCGTCTACGACAACGGCAAGCACCACGTCGTCTCGAACGCCTCCTGCACGACGAACTGCCTCGCCCCCGCCGCCAAGATCGTCCACGACCGCTGGACGATCCAGCGCGCCTTCATGACGACGATCCACGCCTACACGAACGACCAGAAGATCCTCGACCTGCCGCACAGCGACCTGCGCCGCGCGCGCGCCGCCGCCATGTCGATCATCCCGACGACGACGGGCGCCGCGAAGGCCGTCGCCCTCGTCATCCCCGACCTGAAGGGGAAGTTCGACGGCTACGCGCTCCGCGTCCCGACGTCGACGGTCTCCGTCGTCGACTTCACCGCGCAGCTCGCGACGCCGACGACGACGGACGAGCTCCGCCAGGCGTTCCGCGAGGCGGCGGCCGGCCCGATGAAGGGGATCCTCGCCGCCGTCGACGAGCCGCTCGTCTCGATCGACTACAAGGGCGACCCGCACTCCTCCTCCGTCGACCTCCCGTTCACGATGGTCCTCGGCAAGGAGAAGAGCGACTTCGTCAAGGTCGTCACCTGGTACGACAACGAGTGGGGCTACAGCATGCGGACGGCCGACCTCGCCGCCCTCATGGCGAAGAAGATGTAGGGCCGCGAGGCCCCGCCGGGACGTCGAAGGGGAGGCCTCGCGGCCTCCCCTTCTCCGTTCCGGCCGCCGCGCCGCGAGGCTATGCCCCCATCCGGATCAGCTCCTCGTAAGCCGAGAGCGTCAGGAACTCGGGCAGCTCCTCGCTCCGGATCATCCGGTCGAAGAGCTGGGCGGCGAGCTCGTAGCGCCCCGCCCCGACCCCCTCCTCGGCGAGGCGCGCGCGGACCGCGCCGACCTCCTCGTCGAAGACCTGCTGGTAGAGCTCGGGGGTGAGCGTGCGGCCGTCCGCGAGCGTGACGCGGTTCTTCAGCCACTGCCAGACCTGCGTCCGCGAGATCTCCGACGTCGCCGCGTCCTCCATCAGGTTGTAGAGCGGCACGCAGCCGTTCCCGCGGAGCCACGCCTCGAGGTAGAGGATCCCGACGTTCAGGTTCTGGCGGAGGCCCTTCTCGGTGACCGGCCCCTCGGGGACGGTGAGGAGGTCCTTCGCGGTGATCTCGGCGGTCGGCATCGCCGTCGCGATCTGGTTCGGCTGCGGCATGTGCTCGTCGAAGATCGCCTTCGCGATCGGGACGAGGCCCGGGTGCGCCACCCACGTCCCGTCGTGGCCGGCCTTCACCTCGCGGAGCTTGTCGGCGCGGACCTTCGCGAGCGCCGCGTCGTTCGCCACCGGGTCGCCCTTGATCGGGATCTGCGCCGCCATGCCGCCCATCGCGTGGATGCCGCGGCGGTGGCACGTCCGGATGAGGAGCGTGACGTAGGAGGCGAGGAAGTGCTTCTCCATCGTCACGAGGCCCCGGTCGGGGAGGAGGAAGCCGGGGAGGCGCCCGAGCCTCTTGATGAACGAGAAGATGTAGTCCCACCGCCCGCAGTTCAGGCCGGCCGAGTGGTCCCGGAGCTCGTAGAGGATCTCGTCCATCTGGAACGCGGCGAGGATCGTCTCGATGAGGACCGTCGCGCGGATCGTCCCGTGCGGGACCCCGAGGTCCTTCTGCGCCTTCGTGAAGACGTCGTTCCAGAGGCGCGCCTCGAGGTGGTGCTCGAGCTTCGGCAGGTAGAAGCAGGGGGTCTTCCCCTTCGCGATCAGCCGGCGGCCGCCGTGGAAGAAGAAGAGGCCGAAGTCGAAGAGGCTCCCCGAGCAGGGCCGCCCGTCGACGCGGACGTGCTTCTCGAGGAGGTGCCAGCCGCGCGGCCTCACCATGAGGACCGCGGTCTTCTCGTTCAGCCGGTACTCCTTCCCGGTCTCGGGCGCCGTGTACGCGATCGTCCCGTCGATGGCGTCGCGGAGGTTGGCCTGCCCCTCGATCGTGTTCGCCCAGGTCGGCGAGTTCGCGTCCTCGAAGTCGGCCATGAAGACGCTCGCGCCGGAGTTGAGCGCGTTGATGACCATCTTCCGGTCGACGGGGCCCGTGATCTCGACCCGGCGGTCCTGCAGCATCCCGGGAATCGGCGCGACCTTCCAGTCGCCCGCCCGCACCTCCGCGGTCTCGGGGAGGAAGTCGGGGAGGACGCCGGAGTCGATCCTCTTCTGCGCCTCGACGCGCCGCGCGAGGAGCTCCTCGCGGCGCGCGCCGAACGCGCGCTGGAGGGACGCGACGAAGCGGAGCGCGTCGGGCGTCAGGATCTCGTCGTACTGCGGGCCGATCGGGCCGAGGACCTCGATCCCTTCCTTCGCGAGGGCGGCGATGGCGTCGTTGTCGGGCACGGGGGCCTCCTCTTCCGCGGGCGTTCCGTCTGACCCTCCAGTTTAAGGTCTCGTGCCGCGTCGCGGCACGACGATCGGGCGCCGCGGCTATGCTGCGGAGGTGTCCGACGTCCGTTCCCGCCGACGAGCCGGAATGCGGGCGCTCCTGCGGCTCCTCCCGGCGCTGCTCCTCGCCTTCCCCGCGGAGGCGGCGCCGCGCGGACGGGTGGAGCCGGCGTTCGGGGTGACCCCGGGAGGGCTCGTCTGGACCGTCGAGCCCTCGGCGCACCGGCTCGTGCTGCGCGACCTCCTCGGCGCCGAGCGCGCGGCCTTCCCGGTCGGCGACGAGGGGAACGTCCTCGGCGTCGCCGACTCGGGCGCCCGCGTCACCGGGCCGACTCCCGACGGGTTCCGCCACCTGCCGGCCCGCTCGGGAGGGGAGCGGCGGGTCGAGGCGCGCTACGTCTTCCGCTTTCCCGACGGGTCGATCCGCGCGACCGTCCCGACCTGGGCGGCCCGGGGCTCCGAGCCCGCCTTCCTCGGCGACGAGGCCTTCCTCCTCCGCCGGGAGAAGGGGACCTGGAGCGTCGTCCGCGTCGGCCCGGACGGCGAGACGCCCGCCGGCTCCGTCGCCGAGGAGAGCGTCACGCGACGCGTCGGCCGGCCGTCGGCGCCGCGGCTCTCGGCCGGCGCGGGCGGGGTCGCGATCCTCTTCCCCGGGACGCGCGGCGAGGCGGCCGTCCGCCTCGACCGCCCCGAGGCCGTCCTCGTCCCCGACCCGCTCGCGGCCTGCGGCGAGGGGCGCACGCGCTTCGTCCTCCCCCACCCCTCGGGCCTCCTCCGGCTCTCGATCCGGACGGCCCCGTCGGCCGACGGCGAGGACCGCGGCGACCCGCTCGCCGTGGCCGAGCTCTTCGACGGCTCCGGGCGGCTCGAGCGATCCGTGGCGCTCGGGGCGTGGAACGAGCTCTTCCCGCTCCCCGACGGAGGCCTCCTCGCCCTCGACGGGATGGAAGCGGCCCGGTTCGACGATCGCTTCTCGGAGGTCTCTCGTGTCGTGATGCCTCTCGAGGAGGGAGCCGATCCCGCAGCCGCGGCGCGCGTCGTCGGGCAGGTCCGGCGGCTCGAGGCGCTCGGATCGCGGGCCACGGGGGCCGACTGGGCCGAGCTCGCCCTCCTCCCCGGCGCGCCCGCGGCTCGGTTCCTCGACCGGGCACGGAGCGACGCCCCGGGCGCCCTCGCGAGGCTCGCGGGCGTCGGCGACGGCGAGCCCGGCGCGCTCGAGGCCGCGCGGGCGCTGCCGCTCCTCCTCGGCGTCCTCCGCGGCGACGAGCGGCTCGCCCTCCTCGACGCCCTCGAGAGGCGCGTCGAGGAAGGGGGCCCTCTCTGGCTCCGGCGCGCCGCCGCGTTCGCGCTCCTCGCGGACGACCCGGGCGCGGCCCCGTCCTGGGCCCTGCCGGCCGTCGCCGGGGCGATCGCGGCGGGAGCCCTGGACGCCGGCGAGGAGCCGCTCCCCGAGGAGGCGTTCACGCCCGAGCTCGCCGAGCTCGTCACGGCGGTCGACCGGGCGCGGATCGACGGGATCGCGCGGGAGCGCCCCGAGGAGGTCGAGGGGCTCCTCTCCGGCGACGCGTCCGACCTCTTCTCGGGGGGCTACGGCGAGCTCCGGTTCCACGCCCCCGCGGCCCGGTTCCCGCGCACCCTCCTCGACTGCGCCGCGGGGCCTCCCTCGCCCGCGGGGCTCCTCGCCCTCGCCGCCGTCGCGGAGGCCGCCGCATCCGGGTCGGCTCCCTCCCCCGCGGCCGGGCCGGACGGACGGGCGGACGCGGGCGCGTCGGACGCCCGCGGCGCCGGCCGGGATCGCGGCCCGCTCGCGTCGCTCCTCCTCGAGGCGCTGTCGTCTCCCGACGCGGGGATCCGGGCCTCGGCCCGCGCGGTCGGCCCGCTCGCGGGGCTCCCCATCGACGCCGCACGGTTCCGGTCGGAGGTCCTCCGGCGGCCCGAGCTCGGGACGTTTGCGTTCCTGTCGCTGACCGCGGACCGGAGCCTCCCCGCGCGCGAGTGGAACGCCCTCTTCCTCGAGCTCTTCCTCGGCGCGCGCGCCGCCTCGAAGGACCCGTCCTCCTGCACGCTCGCCGGCGCGGCCGAGGCGCGTTCCCGCGGGGACGCGCCGACGGAGGACCGCTACTGCGGCCTCTACTCGTTCGTCCAGCTCGTGGCGTCCGGGCTGACCGACGAGGAGGAGCCCCCCGCCTGGATCTCGCGGGAGCGGCTCGCGCTCCTCGCGGCCTGGGCCCGCTCGGGCGCCGCGCCCCCCGAGCTGCGCCTCGACCTCCGGCTGGGACGCGCCGTCCGCGGCACGGCCTCGGAGGAGGACCTCCTCGAGATCCTGGCCGAGCGGGAGCTCGCTCCCGTCTTCCGGAGGCTCGCGCTCCAGCGGCCCCCGGAAGGCTCCGCGCGCCTCGCCGCCTGGCTCGAGCGCGAGCTCGCGACGACCCGGGTCCCCCCGGCCGAGCGCGGCTTCTGGCTCGACGCCCTGAAGCGGATCGACGCCGCGGCGGCCGACCGCGTCGCCGCCGACGCCTGGACGCGCGGGACCGTCCCGCTCGACCTCGACGACGGCGAGGCGGGGGCCTGGGCGCGGGCCCTCGACCCGGAGCGGATCCGGGAGAGCGAGCCTCTCCGCGCCGCGCTCCGGCGCGCCCGGGGCCTCCCCGCCGCGAGCCTCGAGGCGGCGACGGCCCTCGCGCGCGTGGGAGACGCGGGGTCCGCCGAACCGCTCGCGACCGCGCTCCTCGAGACCTGCCCGACGTGCGCGACGCCGGCCGAGCTCGTCGCCCTCTTCGGGCCCCTCGGGGACGACGGCATCGCGGCCCTCGCCCGCCTCGCCGGGGAGACGCTCCCCTTCGGCACGGGCCCGCTCGGGGCGCTCTTCGAGCTGGACGCGCCGCGCGCCGAGCAGCTCGGGGCGGCGCGCCTCGCGGCCGCCCTCGCCGTCGGCTGCGTCCCCGAGCCGCTCCTCCCGACGCTTCTCGCGCACGGCATCGATCCCTTCCCCGACGTCCTCTCGGCGCTCGAGGCGCGCGGCTGCGACCGCGCCCGCCTCCGGCCGGGGGAGCCGGTCGCCGCCGGCATCGCCCGGGCCGCCTCGACCGAGACGGGCCAGGCCGCGCGGCGGGCCCTCGCGTCGACCACCTCCCCCACCTGCCGTGCCGCGCTCGCGTCGCTCCTCGGGATCGAGGAGGACGAGAGGCCCCCGGAGGAGCGGTGAGCGGGACCGCGGCCCCCCGCCTCCGGGTCGTCGTCGTCGGCGGCGGGTTCGGCGGCCTCTCGCTCGTCCGCGCCCTGCGCGGCGCGCCGGTCGACGTCACCCTCGTCGACCGGCGCAACTTCCACCTCTTCCAGCCGCTCCTCTACCAGGTCGCGACGGGGGGCCTCTCCCCGGCGAACATCGCGACGCCGCTCCGCGCCCTCTTCAAGCGGCAGCCGAACGTCCGCGTCCTCCTCGCCGAGGCGACGGGCGTCGACGTGGCCGGGCGGCGCCTCCTCCTCGAGGACGGGGCGGTCCCCTACGACCTCCTCGTCGTGGCGACGGGCGCCCGGCACTCCTACTTCGGACGACCCGAGTGGGAAGAGGTGGCCCCCGGCCTGAAGACGCTCGAGGACGCCACGGCCATCCGGGCCCGCGTCCTCGCGGCGTTCGAGGCGGCCGAGCGGGAAGAGGACGAGGCGCGCCGACGCGAAGCGCTCACGTTCGTCATCGTCGGCGCGGGCCCGACCGGGGCCGAGCTCGCCGGGGCGCTCGCCGAGATCGCCCGGCACACCCTCCGGGACGAATTCCGGAGGATCGACCCAGCGCAGGCCCGGATCCTCCTCGTCGAGGGGGCCGACCGCGTCCTCGGCTCGTACGCGCCCGCCCTCTCTGCCCGCGCCGCCGCCGACCTCGCCCGGCTCGGCGTGGAGGTCCGGACGGAGACGCTCGTGACCGGTGTCCGGGAGGACGGCGTCACGCTCCGGCACGGCGGCGCGGACGAGACCGTCCGGGCCCGGACGGTCCTCTGGGCGGCCGGCGTCGAGGGCTCTCCCCTCGGGCGGGCGCTCGCCGAGGCCGCCGGGGGGACGACGGACCGGGCCGGCCGCGTGATCGTCCGCCCCGATCTCTCCCTGCCGGGGCACCCGGAGCTCGTCGTCCTCGGGGACCTCGCCCTCGTCACGAACGAAGCCGGGCGGCCCCTCCCGGGCGTCGCCCCCGTTGCGATGCAGCAGGGGCGGTACGTGGCGAGGGCGATCCGCGCGCGCCTCGCGGGCCGGAACCCCGGCCCCTTCCGCTACTTCGACAAGGGGAGCATGGCGACGATCGGACGGGCCTCGGCCGTCGCCGAGGTGGCGGGTCTCGGCTTCGGCGGATACCTCGCCTGGCTCGCCTGGCTCTTCGTACACCTTCTCTACATCGTCCAGTTCGGGAACCGGGTCCTCGTCCTCGTCCAGTGGGCCTGGAGCTACCTGACCTGGGCGAGGTCCGCCCGGCTGATCACCGCGCCGGCGGCCCGCCCCTCCCGACAGCCCGAGGCGGGAACTTCCCCGCCGGTTCGACGTACAACCTCCCCAGGGTGATTCCGCACGCTCTCTCAGGCAAGGAGGCCTCGAAGATGATCCAGTCGCCGTTCCGGCCGCGCCTCGCGCGGCTCGTTCTCGTTTCGGCCCTCGCGGTCCCGATGGCCGCCCCGGCCCAGACCCCCGCCGCCGCGCCGGCGAAGCCCGCCAAGGCGGCGAAGGCCACGGCCCCGAAGGGGCTCCCGCCGCTTCTCGACCGCGAGCTCTTCTTCGGCAACCCCGAGATCGCCGGCGCCCAGCTCTCCCCCGACGGGAAGTGGACCGCCTTCCTCAAGCCCTGGAAGGAGACCCGGAACGTCTGGGTGAAGAAGACGGGCGACCCGTACGACAAGGCCCACCTCGTCACCGCCGAGCCGAAGCGCCCCGTCGCCGGCTTCTTCTGGAGCCGCGACTCGAAGTACGTCCTCTTCGTCAAGGACAACGACGGCGACGAGAACTTCAACGTCTGGGCCGTCGACCCGGCGGCGAAGGCCGAGGCGGGCAAGGACGCCCCGACCCCGCGGAACCTGACCGACGCCAAGGGGGCGCGCGCCCAGATCTACGCCGTCCCGAAGAACGACCCCGACGTCGTCTTCGTCGGCCTGAACGACCGCGACGCCGCCTGGCACGACGTCTACAAGGTGAAGATCTCGACGGGCGAGCGGACCCTCCTCCGGAAGAACACCGAGAAGATCGCCGGCTGGGTCTTCGACCTCGCCGGGCAGCTCCGGCTGGCCGCGCACGTCGCCGACAACGGCGACACCGAGATCCTCCGCGTCGACCCGGAGAGCTTCACGAAGGTCTACTCCTGCAACGTCTTCGAGAGCTGCGGCCCGGTCCGCTTCCACAAGGACGGCAAGCGGGTCTACATGGAGTCGAACAAGGGCGAGCCGGACCTCACCCGCCTGACGCTCTTCGACCCGGCCTCCGGCAAGGAAGAGGTCGTCGAGACCGACCCGAAGGGGCGCGTCGACTTCGGCAACGCCGTCTTCGCCGACGCGACCGACGAGCTCGTCGCGACGAGCTACGAGGACGACAGGACCCGGATCTACTTCCGCGACAAGGCCTGGGAGGCCGACTACCGCCTCCTCGAGAAGAAGCTCCCGAACCGCGAGCTCGCCCTCGGCTCCACCACCGCCGACGACCAGCTCTGGATGGTGACGGCCTACTCCGACGTCGACCCGGGGAGCCGCTACCTCTTCGACCGGAAGACGAAGAAGCTCTCCCTCGAGTACGTCTCGCGCGAGCGGATCCCGCGCGGCGAGATGGCCTCGATGAAGCCGATCTCGTACCCGTCGTCCGACGGCCTCGTCATCCCGGCCTACCTGACGCTCCCGAAGGGGATCCCCGCGAAGGACCTCCCGCTCGTCGTCTTCCCGCACGGCGGCCCGTGGGCGCGCGACTCCTGGGGCTTCAACAACTACGCGCAGTTCCTCGCGAACCGCGGCTACGCCGTCCTCGCCCCGAACTTCCGCGGCTCCACCGGCTACGGCAAGAAGTTCCTGAACGCCGGGAACAACCAGTGGGGCGACCTGATGCAGGACGACATCACGTGGGGCGTGAAGCACCTCGTGAAGGAGGGGATCGCCGACCCGAAGAAGGTCGCGATCATGGGCGGCTCCTACGGCGGGTACGCGACCCTCGCGGGCGTCGCCTTCACCCCCGACGTCTACGCCGCCGCCGTCTCGATCGTCGGCCCGTCGAACCTCCTGACGCTCCTCGAGACGATCCCGCCGTACTGGGAGGCGGGCCGGATCATCTTCCACACCCGGATGGGGAACCCGAACACGCCCGAGGGGAAGAAGCAGCTCGAGCGGCAGTCCCCGCTCAACTCGGCGGCGAAGATCAAGACGCCGCTCCTCGTCGTCCAGGGGGCGAACGACCCGCGCGTGAAGAAGGCCGAGTCGGAGCAGATCGTCGTCGCGCTCCGCGACCGCGGCTTCCCGGTCGAGTACATCTGCGCGCCCGACGAGGGGCACGGCTTCGCCCGGCCCGTCAACAACATGGCGATGATGGACGCGGCCGAGGCGTTCCTCGGCAAGTACCTCGGGGGACGGCACCAGGTGGGCGGGACGCCCGAGGTCGTCGCGCGCCTGAAGGAGATCACGGTCGACCCGAAGACGGTCGTCCTCGCGAAGAAGGTCGACACGGCCGCCGTCGGCGTGCCGAAGCCGGCCGCCGACCTCGCCGCCGGGACCTGGTCGTACGCCGGGTCGCTCTCCGCGGGAGGCCAGACGATGCAGATTTCCTCGACGCGCGTCGTCAAGGAAGAGGGGAACACCTGGGTCGTCACCGACACGGCGAAGATGCCGATGGGCGAAGCCACCGACGCGACGACGGTCGAGAAGGGGACGCTCGTCCCGGTCAAGCGGAGCATCAAGCAGGGCCCGGCCGCGATCGAGCTCGCCTTCGCGGGGGGCAAGGCGACCGGGACGATGGCGATGGGGGCCGAGCCGAAGCCGGTCTCCGTCGACCTCGGCGGCCCGATCTGGGCCGACGGGAACGCGACCCACGCCGCGATCGGCTGCCTCCCGCTCGCCGACGGCTACCAGGTGACGTTCCGGAACTTCGACGTCCAGAAGCAGAAGCCCGCGCTCAAGCAGGCGAAGGTGGCCGGCGCCGAGGAGGTGAAGGTCGCCGCGGGGACGTTCCAGGCGTGGAAGGTCGAGCTGACCTCGGCCGAGGGAGACCCCGGCTCGACGACGCTCTGGATCGACAAGGCGACCCGGAAGGTCGTGAAGACCTCGACGACGCTCCCGCAGATGGGGGGCGCGGTCATCACGTCCGAGCTGCAGCCCTAGGCCGCCCGGATTCGGAGCCCGACGGGGGCGGCGGCCGTCGCGGTCGCCGCCCCCGTTTCCTTCTCATACGTCTCCGGTTTCCGTCTCGAGGGGAGGCGACGCTGCCGCCGCCGGGAGGCCCTCGACGGGCCTCCCCGAACCGCTTCAGGCCGCGTGCGCCCCGGCGGCGACGCCCCGGGCGTCGGCTCCGACGACGGACGCGAGAGCGGTGACGGGGACCCGCGCGGCGAGAGCGGCTTCCTGGAGGTCCATGAAGCCCTTCCGGACCTGGCGGGCCGCCCACTCGATGCGGATCCTGCGGTCGACCTCGTCTCCCGATCGGGGTTTCGTCGTCGGCGTCCCGTCCATGTCGTCTCGCTTTCCCGCGGCGGCGTTCCCCGCCCCGCTCGCCTCCCTTACGACGCTACGGCCGTCGCGGGATTTGCCTCCACCGGCGGGGATCGGGCGCGCCCCGGCCTCGCCCGCTCCGGTATCGTTCCCCGCGGAGGCTCCCCTTGAAGCACGCCACACGACTCGCTCCCGTCCTCCTCCTCGCCGCGGCCGCCCTTCCGACGCTCGCCGCTCCCGCGCCCGCCAAGGACGCGCCGAGGGAGCCGGCGTTCGAGAGCCGCATGGAGGGGATGCGGTTCCGGAACATCGGCCCGTTCCGGGGCGGGCGGGTCACCGCGGTCGCCGGGGTCCGGGGCCAGCGGAACGTCCACTACTTCGGCGGGACCGGGGGCGGCGTCTGGAAGACGACGGACGGCGGGACGAGCTGGGAGCCCGTGACGGACAAGTTCTTCCGGACCGGCTCCGTCGGCGCGGTCGCCGTGGCCGAGTCGGACCCGAACGTCGTCTGGGCCGGGATGGGCGAAGCACCGATCCGGGGGAACGTCTCGCACGGCGACGGCGTCTGGCGGTCGCTCGACGCGGGGCGGAGCTGGAAGAGCGTCGGCCTCGCCGGGACGCAGCAGATCTCCGCGATCCGCGTCCACCCGAAGGACCCCGACGTCGCATGGGTCGCCGCGCAGGGGAAGGTCTGGGGGCCGAGCGAGGAGCGGGGCGTCTACCGGACCAGGGACGGCGGGAAGAGCTGGACGCGCGTCCTCTTCGTCGACGCGTCGACGGGCGCGAGCGACCTCGCGCTCGACCCGACGAACCCGCGCGTCCTCTACGCGGGGACGTGGCAGGTCGTGCGGCGTCCCTGGGAGCTCGTCTCGGGCGGCCCCGGGAGCGGCCTCTGGCGCTCGGACGACGGCGGCGACACCTGGACGAGGCTGACGAAGGGGCTCCCGGAGGGGACGTGGGGGAAGGTCGGCGTCGCGCCGTCGGGCGCGAGGCCCGGACGCGTCTGGGCGCTCGTCGAGGCGGAGAAGGGGGGCCTCTTCCGGTCGGACGACTGGGGCGGGAGCTGGACGAAGGTGAACGACGAGAACTCCCTCCGCCAGCGCGCCTGGTACTACACGGAGGTCTTCGCCGACCCGAAGAGCGCCGACACCGTCTGCGTCCAGAACGTCCAGTTCTGGCGCTCCGTCGACGGCGGGAAGAGCTTCGCGCGGATCCCGACGCCGCACGGCGACCACCACGACCTCTGGATCGACCCCGACGACCCGACCCACATGGTCGCGGGAGACGACGGCGGGGCCTACGTGACGTACGACGGCGCGCAGAGCTGGTCGTCGATCGAGAACCAGCCGACGGGGCAGTTCTACCGCGTCGCCGTCGACGACCGCTTCCCGTATCGCGTCTACGGGGCGCAGCAGGACAACTCGACGGTCGCGATCGCGAGCCGCTCGCGCGGCGGGGAGATCGGCCGCGAGGAGTGGCACGACGTCGGCGGCTGCGAGAGCGGCTGGGTCGCGCCGAAGCCGGGCGACCCGGAGGTCGTCTACGCCGGCTGCTACGGCGGCTCGATCACGCGGTACGACCACCGGACGGGCGAGGAGCGGCAGGTCACGGCCTGGCCGCAGCTCGCGATCGGCCGCCCGGCGAGCGACCTGAAGTACCGCTTCCAGTGGAACGCGCCGATCCTCGTCTCGAGGCACGACCCGAAGGTCCTCTGGCACGCGGCGCAGGTCCTCCTCGAGTCGCGCGACGAGGGGCAGACGTGGAGGGAGGTCTCCCCCGACCTGACGCGGAACGAGAAGGCGAAACAGGGGTCGTCGGGCGGGCCGATCACGAAGGACAACACCGGCGTCGAGGTCTACGGGACGATCTTCGCCCTCGCCGAGTCGCCGCTCGAGAAGGGGCTCCTCTGGGCCGGGAGCGACGACGGCCTCGTCCACGTGACGCGCGACGGCGGGGCGACGTGGACGAACGTGACGCCGAAGGGGCTTCCCGAGGGGATCCAGGTCAACTCCATCGAGGCTTCCCCTCACGCCGCCGGCGCCGCGTACGTCGCCGCGACGCTCTACAAGCTCGGCGACTTCACGCCCCACCTCTGGAAGACGGTCGATTTCGGCGCCACCTGGACGCGGATCGACGCCGGGATCCCGCGCGATGCCTTCACGCGCGTCGTCCGCGAGGACCCGGTCCGCCGCGGCCTCCTCTTCGCCGGGACGGAGACGGGGCTCTTCGTCTCCTTCGACGACGGGAAGGGGTGGACCCGGTTCCAGCGGAACCTCCCGGTCGTTCCGGTCACCGACCTCGCCGTGAAGGACGGCGACCTCGTCGTCGCGACGCAGGGCCGGGCCTTCTGGATCCTCGACGACCTCTCGCCGCTCCGTCAGTGGACGGCCGGGATCGAGGGCGAGAAAGTCCACCTCTTCTCGCCTCCCGTCGCCGTCCGATTCCCGGGAGGCGGCGACTCGGGCAAGCCGCCGAAGGGGGCGGGGCAGAACGCCCCCGGCGGCGCGCTCGTCTCGTTCTGGCTGAAGGAGGCGCCGAAGGAGAAGGAGGTCGTGACGCTCGACGTCCTCGAGGGGGAGAAGGTCCTCCGCCGCTTCACGAGCGAGAAGGTGGACGAGAAGGCCGACGCGGAGGCGGACGGCCCCCGCGAGAAGCCGCTTGCCGTGACGGCTGGACTGAACCGCTTCTCGTGGGACCTCCGGATACTCGGGCCGGCGCTCGTCCCGAAGGCGGTCCTCTGGGGCTCGAGGGAGGGGCCGCTCGTCGCGCCCGGCCGCTACGCCGTCCGGCTGACCGCCTTCGGCGAGACGCGGACCGTCCCCGTCGAGGTCGCCCCGAACCCGAACGTGGCGTTCTCCCGCGAGGAGCTCGGGCGGCAGGCGGCCTTCCTCGCCGAGCTGAACGCGGCCCTCTCGCGGACGCACGAGACCGTCCGCGCGCTCCGCGACGCCAGGGCGCAGGTCGCCGCGATCGCCGCCCGCGCGAAGAAGGCGGGCGCCCCCGCCACCGTCGCCGACGCGGCGACGCTTCTCGACGGGCGCCTCCTCGCCGCCGAGGAGAAGCTCGTCAACCCGAAGCTGAAGAGCGAGCAGGACGTCCTGAACTTCCCGCCGGCGCTCGACCACCAGGTCGTCGGGCTCGTCGGCGCGGTCGCGAGCGCCGACGCGCCGCCGACGGCCGGCGCCCTCGCCTACTGGGCCGAGCTGAAGGGGACCCTGGCGGCCGCCGAGGCGGGCGCGCGCGACGCGCTCGGCGAAGGGGTCTCGGGATTCAACGCGGCGCTCGCGGCGGCGGGGATCCCGCCCGTCGTCCCGGAGCGCCCGGCGGGGCCGTAGGGGCGGGGAGCCCTGTCAGGCCTGGGCGGGCGGGACGGACAGGTCGTGCAGGGCGTCCGACTCGTCCTCGAAGACGTGGAAGACGGGGAGGAGCGCCGCCAGGTGGAGCGTCTCCTTCACCCGCTTCGGGAGCCTCAGGAGCCGGAGCTGGGCGCCGAACTTGTGGCAGAGCTTGTGGCTCGCGACGAGCTCGCCGATCCCGGCGCTGTCGACGACCTGGACCCCCGAGAGGTTCAGGAGGATCTTCTTCCACCCCTCGGCCAGGAGCTCGTTGATGACCTCCCGGAGGATCTCGTCCCCGATCCCGCCCACGAGCCTTCCGCTCAGGTCGGCGACGACGACGTCGCCCTTCTTTCGGACCTCGACGTGCATGGTGGAACCATCCTAGCAGCCCTGTGGGTACGGTGCGGCCCCTTTCCAGGCCTGGGGGGTCCGGGGGGCTGCGTCTCGCGTGTCCCGGCCAGACGTCGAGGGCGATCGCCGATTCACGGGGTCTGGGGGGTCCGGGGGGCCGCGAACAGCGCCCCCCGGAGAGCGCGCCCCCCGGCGAGGCTAGCAGGGGTGGGGTCAGCCGGGGGGACGGGCGGTGATGACCGTCGTCGCCGTCGAACCCCGGAACCCGGCCCCCGCCTCCGCGAAGACCCACCCCGCCCCGCGGGCCGGGAGGCCTTCGAGGCGCTCCGCGAGCTCGCCTGCCCACGCCTCCACGTCGCGCGGGCGGGCGGCGGGGTCCTTCGCGAGGGCGGCCCGGAAGGACTCGTCCACCGCGGACGGCGTCCCCGGGAGGAGCGTCGAGACGAGGGGGGGCGGGTTCCTCACGACGTCGACGAAGACCCGGTCGAGGTCCGACTCCGTCGTGACCCCGCGGCCGACGAGCGCGAGGTAGCAGACCGCCGCGAACGAGTAGACGTCCGTCCTCTCGTCCACCTCGCGGCCGGAGATCTGTTCCGGCGGCATCCAGGCCGGGGTCCCGACGATGAGGCCGCTCTGCGTCAGCTTCCGGTCGCCGTCGACCCGCTTGGCGAGGCCGAAGTCGAGGAGCCTCACGCGGAATCCGCTCCCGTCCGGGCAGAGGAAGACGTTCTCGGGCTTGATGTCGCGGTGGACGATCCCCTGCCGGTGGGCGGCGCCGAGGGCCGCCGCCCCCTGCCGGAGGAGGGACGCGACCTGCGCGGGCGTGCCGCAGCCGGAGAGGCGGTGGAGGTCGGAGAGGTCGCGCCCTTCGAGCCGTTCCATGACGAGGAACATCGAGCCGTCGCCGAGGTCCCCCGAGTCGAAGAGGTCGACGACGTTCGGGTGCCGGATCGCGGCGATCGCGTGGGCCTCCCGCACGAACCGCCGCCTCACCGTCGCGTTCTGGAAATGCTCCGGCTTGACGACCTTGACCGCGACGATCCGGTCGAGCTTCTCGTCGTACGCCTCGAAGACCGTCCCCATCCCCCCCTCCCCGACGACGCGGGTCAGCTCGTACCGGTCGAGGACGCGGTGCGGGAGGCTGCGCGGCTCGGAGAGGGGCGTCCCATCGACGGCGCACGCCTTCTCGTGGGGGCCGTAGCAGCGGCCGCACGACGGGCAGACGTAGAGGATCTCGAGGGCCTGCGTCGTCCCGGGGAAGCGGGACGACTTCTGCCGGGCCGCCGCGAGCTGCTCCTTCATCCGCTGCAGCTCGAGGGCCCCGCCGAGCTGGTGCGCGAAGCCGAGGAGGAGCCCCCGCTCGACGTCGTCCCACTCCCGCTTCCCGTCGGCCACGAGCGCGCCGAGGAGGTCGCCCCTCGGGCCGCGGACCGGCGCGACGGCGCGCTCGCCGGAGATCGCGAGCGGTCCCCCGGCGGGGAGGAGCGCGACCGCCGCGGGCGCCGGAGGCGCGGCGGAGGCGCCGGCGACGGAGACGAAGGCCTCCTCCTGGAGGAGCCAGACCGAGAGCTCGCGGGCGCCGAGCGTGCCTCCGACCCCCTCGGCCATCGAGCGGGCCCAGCGGCCGAAGTCGAGGAACGCCTCCCCACCCGTCGAGAGGAGCGTCGAGATCCGCTCCTGGGCGGCCCGGAGCTGCGCCGCGAGCCGGGCGACGTCCTGGCCCGCCCGGCGGAGCGCGAGCTGCGTGCCGAGGCGCGCGAGGACGATCGGCATGTCGAGCGGCTTGGTGACGTAGTCGTTCGCGCCGAGCCGGAGCGCCTCGACGAGGTCGCGGCTCTCGCCGAGCGCGCTCGCCATGACGACCGGGAGCTCGCTCACGCCGAAGCGCGCGCGGATGCGCCGGAGGACCTCGAGGCCGTCCATCTCCGGCATCATCACGTCGAGGAGGACGGCGTCGAAACGCCCCTCGGAGAGCGCCGCGAGCGCCTCGGGCCCCGACGACGCCACCGCGACCGCGTAGCCCGCCGACACGAGCCGCCGCGACAGCAGGTCGCGGTTCGCCTCGTTGTCGTCCACGACGAGGACGGCCGCGCCGTGCGCCGCCGTCGCGTTCTCGTCGCGGCCCGGCCCGAAAGGCATCGTCCCCTCTCCCTCCGATCGGCCCGGGGACGATAGCACCGGGCGGGCGCGGCTACCGCCCGAGGAGCGCGGCGAGGACCTCGACGCCGCGCGTGACGACGTCGGGCGGAGCGGCCGTGTAGCAGACCCGCACGTGGGTCGGATAAGGGCCGAAGCTCGGGCCCGGCGCGAGGAGGAGGCCCCGGTCCGCGGCGTCCTCGAGGAAGCCGGTCAGGCCCCGGCCGTCGAGGCGCGCGGCGACGTCGAGGAAGAGGAACGTCGAGCCGTCGGGGCGCGGGACGCCGAGCCGGTCGGCCGCGGCTTCCCCGAGGCCCCGGTAGAGCTCGCGCGTCCGCGCGACCCAGGCGTCTCCCGCTCCCTCGAGGATCCGGAGCGCCGCGAGCTGCGCGGCCGTCGGGGCCGCGTAGACCGTGTGCGTCGAGAGCTTGAGCGCCTCGGCCACCGCCGGCGCCGGGCCCGCCACCCAGCCGACGCGGTTCCCGGCCATCCCGTAGGCCTTCGAGAAGGAATGGACTGCGAACGAGCGCTCGGGCGCGAGGGCGATCCCCGGGACGTGCTCGCCACGCCAGACGTAGTCCTCGTAGACCTCGTCGAAGACGAGCCAGAGGCCGCGCCGGCGCGCGAGGTCGACGAGCGCCTCGAGCCACGCCCGCGGGACGACGCGCCCCGTCGGGTTGCTCGGGGTGTTGACGTAGAGGGCGACGGCCCGCGGCGAGAGCGCCGCCTCGACGGCGGCGGCCGCAGACTCCGGCGACTCCGCCACGCCGAAGAACGGCACGTCGACGGGAACGCCCCCCGCCATCCTCACGTGCCCCTCGATGAGCGGCCAGTGGGGCGCGAGGAGGAGCACCTCGTCGCCCGGCGCGACGATCGCGCCGACGACGCACGCGAGCCCCGACGTCGCCCCGCCGGCGACGAAGACGTTCGGCCGCTCGAGCGGGACGCCGGTCCGTGCGCGGAGCCGCTCGACGACGGCGTCGACGAGGGGCGGGAGCCCCTGCGGGGGCGCGTACCTGTGCATCCCGGGGTGGGCCGCGACCGTCAGGTCCTCCATCCGGCAGCCGTCCGCCGGCTCCAGCCAGGTATCGCCGACGTTCAGGGGGTAGACCTCCCCGTGGTAGCTGGCGAGGCGATGGAGAACCGACGAGTAGACGGAACCCTTGATCGACGTGGCGGCGGGCGACAGCTCGGGGGGGCGCGGCATGGAGGCCGGATGTTAGCCGCCCCGGCGGCGGCGTCCCGGCGTCGCCTAAACTCGGGCCCGGCCGAGGTTCCCGTGTCGACCCCTCCCGACGAGACGATCCCTTCGTTCGAGCCCGCCCCCGCCCTCGGGCACCGGCACGTCCAGACGTTCTGGGGGCGCCTCACCCGCCCGCGCCTCCTCGTCCCGCTCCGGAGGGAGGTCCTCCCGACGCCCGACGGCGACGAGCTCGTCCTCGACCACCTCGACGGGCCCGCGGGCGCGCCGCGCGTCTTCCTCCTCCACGGCCTCGAGGGGAGCGCCCACTCGGTCTACATGCAGGGCCTCCTCGCCCTCCTCCGGGAGCGCGGCCTCCGGGCCGTCGCCCTCAACTTCCGCTCCTGCGCCCGAGCGCTCCCGGCCCTCAACCGGAACATCCCGAACCGCGGCGCGCGGCTCTACCACTCCGGCGAGACGGGCGACTTCGACCACGTCGCCAGGACGGTCGCGGGGACGGAGCCGGGCGTCCTCCACGCGGCGATCGGCATCTCGCTCGGCGGGAACGTCCTCCTGAAGTGGCTCGGCGAGAACCCCGGGCAACGGCTCCTCGCCGCGGCCGCGACGATCTCGGTGCCGTTCGACCTCGAGGCGGGGGCGAGGAACCTCGAGAAGGGGCTCGGGCCGGTCTACACCGCGACGTTCCTCCGGGGGCTCCGGAAGAAGGCGCGCCAGCTCCTGGCGCGGCACCCCGAGGCGGCGACGCGGATCGACCTGACGCGGCTGCGGACCGCGCGGACCTTCTTCGAGTTCGACGACGCCGTCACCGGGCCGCTCCACGGCTTCCGCGGCGCGAAGCACTACTACGACTCCTCGAGCTCGGTGAACTGGGTCGCCCGGATCGCGACGCCGACGCTCTGCCTCTCGGCCGAGGACGACCCGTTCCTCCCCGCGTCGGTCCTCGACCGCGTCGCCGCGAACGCCTCCGGCGCGGTCCGCCTCGTGGCGACGCGGCACGGCGGGCACACCGGCTTCATCGCCGGGAGGAGCCCGTTCCGGGTCCGCTACTGGGCGGAGGAGCGCGCGGTGGAGTTCGTCGCGGGGCGGATCGCCGCCCCGCCCGCCGGGTAGGAGCCGCCCCGCCGGCCGCCCGTCAGTTCTTGACGAGCGGGCGCCCCTTCGCGTCGGTGACGTTGCCGACGGCGATCAGGATGACGTCGATGAGCCACCAGATGCCGCAGCCGCCGAACGTGAGGAGCTTGCCGATGCCGAGCCCGATGTGGCCGAGGTAGAAGCGGTCGACGCCGAACGTCCCGAGGAAGATCGAGAGAAGGAGGGCGACGAGCCAGTCCTTCGGCGTGTCGGGCGTCACCGGCACCGGCCCCGCCGGGGGACCCGCCGGCGGGCGCGCCGCGGGCGGCAGCGCGAGGACGTCCGCGAGCTCGGGGCGGTCGCGCAGGGGGATCCACTGGGCCTCGCCCGTCTTGAAGGAGAGGCTCGCCGCGGCGATCCGGCCCTCGCCGAGCCACCCGCGCAGCGTCGCCTCGTCGATCGGTCCGTACTGCTGTCCATCGCCGCCGATGACGTAATACATCGTGTGCCTCTCACCCCACCGAAACGTCAAACGCGCGAAGAAGGTTTCCGCGCCGTGGAATCGTACCGGAAGGCCCGGCTCCCGACGGCCCGGTCGCACGGGAAAGCCGCGTTCCGGGTCGCCCGGCGCCGCGGCGCCGGGCGGGGTAGCATGAGACGTCCTCGCAGGACCCCGCCGCGATGAACCCCCGCCGTCCCGCCCGCCCCGCCGAAAGGCGCCAGAAGCTCCTCGCCGCCGAGAGGGCGACGGAGAGCTTCGGCCGCGCCGGCCGGCAACGGGTCGCCCTCGGCTTCCCGAACTCCTACGAGATCGGGATGTCGAACCTCGGCTTCCAGTGGGTCTTCCGCCTCCTGAACCGCGAGGACGACGTCTCCTGCGAGCGCTTCTTCTTCGACGAGGCCGACCTGGCGGGCCGCGGGCCGCGGACGCTCGAGAGCGAGACGCCGCTCGGGGCCTTCCCGCTCGTCGCCTTCTCGATCTCGTGGGAGATGGACTACGTCCACTTCCTCCGGATCCTCCCGGCGGCGCGCATCCCGCTCGACCGACGCGAGCGGGGCGAGGGCGACCCGATCGTCCTCGTCGGGGGCGACTGCGCCCGGATCAACCCCCTCCCGCTGACGCCGTACGTCGACGCCTTCGCGATGGGGGACGGGGAGAAGCTCGTGCCGGGGATCGCCGACGTCCTCCGCGCCGAGCTCCCGCGCGCGGCGGCGCTCGAGCGGCTCGCGGCGCTGAAGGGGCTCTACGTCCCTGCGGTCCACGGCGAGCAGGCGGAGGGGGCCGACGAGGGGAAGGTCGTCGTCGACCAGCTCCGCGCGGCCGAGGGGGCGACGCGGGAGCCCCCGCACACGACGATCCTGACGCCGCACACCGAGCTCTCCGACAAGCTCCTCATCGAGATCGCGCGCGGCTGCTCGGAGATGTGCCGCTTCTGCTGGGCGGCCTACGCCATGGCACCGCAGGTGCGCGTCCCCGCCTCGTCGATCCTCGCCGTCGCGGAGCGCTGCCGCCCCCTCACCTCGCGCGTCGGCCTCATCGCGACGGCGGTCGCGGACCATCCCGAGATCCTCCCGATCCTCGACGGCCTCTCCTCGCTCGGGTTCCACATCGCCCTCTCGTCGATCAAGATCGACGCGATCTCCGAGGAGCTCCTCGCCGTCCTCGCCCGGCAGGGGGAGAAGTCGCTCTCGATCGCCCCCGAGGCCGGCAACGAGCGGCTCCGGCGGGCGATCAACAAGAAGGTCTCCGACGCGATGCTCCGCGAGAAGGTGCGGCTCGTCGCGCGGGCCGGCTTCACGAACCTGAAGCTCTACCTCCAGGTCGGCCTCCCGGGGGAGACCGAGGAGGACGTCGACGACCTCGTGAGGATGGTCGACGACCTCCGGCTCGTCATGCTCGAGGAGGGACGGAAGCTCGGCCGGCTCGCGACGCTCGTCCCGAGCGTGAACGCCTTCATCCCGAAGCCGCACACGCCGTTCGAGACCGAGGTCCTCGACGACCCCGACGAGCTCGCACGGAAGATGAGGAAGCTCGAGGGGGCGTTCAAGGGGATGCCGAACGTCACGTTCCGCGGGATGCCAGTGACCGAGGCGATCTGGGAGGCCTACCTCGCCAAGATGGGGCTGGAGTCGGGGCCGATCCTCGCTCAGGCGGCCGCGGGTTCGCCCGTCCGACGGCTCGTCAAGGAGCACCGCGCGACGCTTCTCGCCGTCGCCCGCCCGGAGACGCGCGTCCCGGCCGCGGCGCGAGGCGTCTTCGACGTCGCGGCCCGCCAGGCCTCGCCGTGGGGGTTCATCTCCAAGTCGTGAAGCGCGCCCTCCTCCTCGCCCTTGCCCTCGCGGCCCCGGCGCTCGGCGCCGAACGGGTCGTCGACGTCGTGCCGGGAGGGCTCGTCCGGTGGCCGGGAGACGGCATCACGCTCTGCGGCGACGCCCGCGAGACGTGGAAGCCGCTCGGCGGCGCCTGCTACTACCCGGTCGACCTGGGCACCGAGGCCGGGACGCTCGCGATCCACCGCGAGCGTCAGGGCGTTCGCGAGTCGGCAACGCTCCGCGTCCTCCCCCCGCCCTACGCGGAGGAGAAGGTCACGGTCGACCCGCGGAAGGTGAAGCTCTCCGAGAAGGACCTGCGCCGCGTCGAGCGCGAGCGGAAGGAGATCGCGCCCGTCTTCTCCCTCCGGACGGAGCCGGTCTTCTCGCTCCCGTTCGCCCCGCCGCTCGCGAAGGCGCCCGCCCCCCGCAACTTCGGGATGCGGCGCGTCTTCAACGGCGAGCCCCGTTCCCCCCACGGCGGCGCCGACTACAGGGCCGCGACGGGAACTCCCGTCCTCGCGACCGAGAAGGGGCTCGTCGTCCTCGTCGGCGACCACTTCTTCGCCGGGAGGAGCGTCTTCGTCGACCACGGCGGAGGGCTCGTGTCGATGTACATGCACCTCTCGAAGATCGGGGTGAAGGCGGGCCAGCGGGTCGCGCGGGGAGACGTCCTCGGCCTCTCCGGCGCGACCGGCCGCGTCAGCGGCCCGCACCTCCACTTCGGCCTCAAGTGGCGCGGGGCCCGCGTCGACCCGTCCCTCCTCCTCGGCGACCCGGCGAAGCTCCCCTCGCCCTGAGGCCGGGGCTTCTGCCGCGGCCCGGTTTTCCCTAGACTCCGTCGGTTTCATGAGCAGGACGACACGGGTTCTCCTGGCCTTCGGCCTCGTCACGTCCCTCGCGGGCTGCGGCTGGGTCGCGAAGCAGAAGGCCGCGGCCGCGCGACGCGCCGTCGAGGACGAGGCGATCGCCGCCGCAAAGGCAGGGGACCTCCCGAAGGTGAAGAGGATGCTTGCGGAGGACCCCTCCCTCGCGAACGCCGCCGACCGGTTCTACCCGCGCAAGGGGCGCTTCCGGGAGATCGGGACGATGCTGACGGCGGCGGTCTCCTCGGGGAAGCCCGAGCTCGTCGAGCTCCTCCTCGCCGCCGGCCTGGACCCGAACCGTGCCGGTGTCGACAGCCGCCTGACCCCGCTCCACGCCGTCGCCGGCCTCGAGGCGGCCGACGGGAGCGAGGTGCGGATCGCGGAGATGCTCCTTTCGCGCGGGGCCCGTCTCGACCCGCTCGACGACGGCGGCCGGACACCGGTCCACGCCCTCCTCAACAAGGGCGGCGACGAGTCCCGGAGGCTTCCGCTCCTCCACCTCTTCCTCGCGCAGCCCGGCACGGCGGCGCTGCGGGACGGCGAGGGGCAGACGCCTCTCCACTTCGTCGCGTACTTCCGGCAGGGGGTTCTCCTCGAGGCGCTCCTCCTCGCCGGTGCCGACCCGAACGCGAAGGTGACGACGATGAAGCGCCTCGACGGCGCAATACCGATCAACGGGGACACGTCGCTCCACTCCGCCGTGCGCGGCGCCGAGGGTTCCGGCCGCACGGAGGGGGTCTTCGAGCTCTGCGCCTCGGGGGCCGACCCGGCGCTCCGGAACGACGCGGGACAGAGCCCGGAGGAGCTCGCCCGCGTGCTCGTCGCGGCGCGGAGCAAGAGCTCCTCGCCCGGACTCGTGAAGGCCGGCGAGAGCCTCGCCGCGGCGCTCGCCCCCGGGGGCCCCTGCGCGACGTGGCTCGCCCGCTTCCGCGCGGAAGGGCGGCCCTCGTCGTTCGCGCCGGTCCGCCTCGCCGAGCGCGAGTACAACTGCGCGGCCGGCGACTACCTCGACTGCCAGGAGCTCGCGAAGGCGTACCAGGAGGGCGACGGGGTCGAGAAGGACCTCCCGAGGTCCCTCGCGCTCTTCACCCGGGCCTGCGAGGCGAAGGGCGCGTGGGCGTGCGCGATGGTCGGGAGCGCGCACCTCGCGGGGAGGGGCGTGCCGGCCGACCCGGCGGAGGCGGCGCGCTGGTTCGAGCGGGCCTGCGACGGCGGGCACGCCTGGAGCTGCAACCGCCTCGGGGAGATGACCCGCGACGGCGAGGGGGTGGCGAAGGACCCGAAACGCGCCCTCGCCCTCTTCGTGAAGGCCTGCCAGGAGAAGGATGCGAACGGGTGCGCGAACGGCCGCGCCCTGAAGGCCGCCGGACTCTGACGTCCCTACGGAATCCGCCCGCGCCGTCGCGGCTCCGGGCTCGTCGCCACCGAGGGGTCAACCGCCGCGGGGTCAGGCCTTTACTTGCCTCGGGCGCCGTGACATGCTGTGCAGTTCGCGCGGCCTCGGGCCGCCGGAAAGTGAACACGGAATGCCCTTCTCGTCCTTCGGCCTCCACCCCGATCTTCTCCGCGGCGTCAAGGAGCTGGGCTTCACCCGGCCCACCCCGATCCAGAACGACGCCATTCCCCCCGCGCTCGCCGGCAAGGACCTCCTCGCCTGCGCGATGACGGGGAGCGGCAAGACGGCCGCCTTCATCCTCCCGATCCTGAACCGCCTCATCGCGAAGCCGCGGGGCGTCACGCGCGCCCTCGTCATCACGCCGACCCGCGAGCTCGCGGCCCAGATCGACGAGCACACCCGGGAGCTGGCCGTCCACACGCCTCTCACGAGCGCCGCCGTCTTCGGGGGCGTCGGCATGGGTCCCCAGGAGCACGCCTTCCGCGCCGGCGTCGACATCATCGTCGCGACGCCCGGCCGCCTCCTCGACCACTTCCGCTTCGGCTACGCGAAGCTCGAGAGGCTCGAGGTCCTCGTCATCGACGAGGCCGACCGGATGCTCGACATGGGATTCCTCCCCGACATCAAGAGGGTCCTCCGGCACATCCCGGCGAAGCGGCAGAACCTCCTCTTCTCGGCCACGATGCCGGGACCGATCGCGGAGCTCTCGCGCGACATCCTGCACGCCCCGGCGACGATCAACCTCGAGCGGAAGTCCGCGCCGGCCGTCGGCATCACGCAGGCCGTCTACCCGGTCGCGCAGGAGCTGAAGTCGCAGCTCCTCCTCGAGCTCCTCTCGAGGGGCGAGATCAAGAGCGTCATCGCCTTCACGCGGACGAAGCACCGTGCGAACCGGCTCGCCGACTTCCTCAAGAAGCACGCCGTGGCGTGCGAGCGGATCCACGGGAACCGCTCGCAGGCGCAGCGGACCGAGGCGCTCGCCGGCTTCAAGAACGGGAAGTACCGCGTCCTCGTCGCGACCGACATCGCCGCGCGCGGCATCGACGTCGAGGAGCTCTCGCACGTCGTGAACTTCGACGTCCCGCACGTCCCCGACGACTACATCCACCGGGTCGGCCGGACGGCCCGCGCCGAGGCGACGGGCGACGCGTTCACGTTCGTCGCGCCCGACGAGGAGGGGGACCTCGGCGCCATCGAGCGCGCCGTCGGCCGGCGCCTCCCGCGCGTCACGCTCCCCGGCTTCGACTACTCGAAGAGGGCCACCGAGCGGCTCGAGGTCCCGATCGCCGAGCGGATCGCCGAGATCCGCGCGCGCAAGGCTCAGGAACGGGCCCGCGCGAAGGAGAAGGCCGAGCGCCGCGGGCAGCACGAGGCCGAGATGAGGGCCCGCATCGACGAGAAGGCCCGGCGCCAGGCCGCGGCCGACGCGGCCCGGGCGGCGGGCGCCGCCCGGCGAGGCCCGCTCCCGCAGCGCCCTCCCGTCAGGCCGGCCGGCGCTCCAGGAGGAGGACCGTCGCGTCGTCCTCAGGGCCCGCCCCCGCCGCCGCGGCGACACGCCTGAGGAGCTGCTCCACCGCCTCCCCGGGGGGAACCTCCCCGGGGAGGTCGAGGAGCGACTCGAGGGCGGCGTAGCCGAGCGGCTCGCCTCCCGGCCGCGGCGCCTCCGGGAGGCCGTCGGAGAAGAGGACGACCCGGTCGCCCGGCTCGAGCCGCACGGAGAGCGTCTCCCGGCGGACGTCCGCCTTCAGGCCGAGCGGGAGCCTCGGCCCCGGGCACGAGAGTGATCGCGGCGGCACGCCGGGCCTCAGGAGATACGGGTCCGGGAGGCCCGCGTTCGCCAGGCGGAGCGCGCCGCTCGCCGGGTCGTAGACGGCGAAGGCGAGGGCGACGAACTCCCGTTTCCCGAGCTCCTTCCGCAGCTTCCCGTCGAGGGCCTCGAGCGTCGCGGCAGGGTCCCCGGAGGTCGCCAGGAGCGGGACGACGGCTTTCGCGCTCGCCATGACCAGCGCCGCCCCCATCCCCTTCCCGGCGACGTCGGCCACGGCGAGGCCGAGCTTCCCCTCCTCGAGGTGGAGGACGTCGTAGAAGTCTCCCCCCACGTGCCGCGCCGGGACGCAGCGGGCCGCGACCGCGAAGCCGGGGCCCTCGATCGACGCGGGCGGCAGGAGCCTCTGCTGGATCGCGCGCGCGAGCTCCAGCTCCTTCTCGGCGTACTCGGCTTCCTTCAGTCGCGCGATCGAGTCGGCGAGGCGGCGCTTGAGAAGCTCGTAGGCGCTGATCGGGAGGCCGACGAGGGCCGAGAGCGCCGCCGAGACGCCGAGCGCGACGCCGAGGCCCCCTCTCAGGTCGGGAAGGGCCAGCGGCTGCCCGAGGAAGAGCGGGCGCCCGATCGACTGGCCGAAGACGAACCCCGACACCCCGGCGAGACAGAAGACGACCCCGCGCACGAGGCCTCCGCGGCCCGCCGGGAGGCGGGAGATCGGCTCGTGCAGGAGCCGCTCCGCGACGACGCAGAGGAGGTAGCAGCAGAGGCCGATGAACGCCCCGAACCCGAGCCCCCGGGACCCGGGGAAGCCCCGGTTCAGAAGCCAGGTCAACGCCGCGCCGAGGAGCATCGCCACCGCCGGGTAGGGCGAGAGCAGGGTCCCGCGCCAGAAGTCCCGGTAGTCCTCCGGGCCCCTTCCGGGCGTCGTGTCCGTCTCCGTGACGTCGCTCACTCTCCAAACCCCCTCGCCGGTCCTACGTATCATGGCGATAGACTGTTTCCCTTCCCAGTAAGGAGGAGTCCATGGGCCTTCTCGACAACATCAAGCAGCAGATCGGCTCGCAGTTCATCGAGATCATCCAGTGGCTGGACGAGTCGGACGACTCGCTCGTCTACCGGTTCCCGGTCTACAACCAGGAGATCAAGATGGGCGCGCAGCTGACGGTGCGCGAGAACCAGGCTGCCCTCTTCATCAACGAGGGGAAGGCGGCGGACCTCTTCGGGCCGGGCCGCTACGAGATCACGACGCAGAACGTCCCGATCCTGACGACGCTCCGCGGCTGGAAGTACGGCTTCCAGTCCCCGTTCAAGGCGGAGGTCTACTTCTTCAACACCCGCCTCTACACCGACCTGAAGTGGGGGACGACGAACCCCGTCATGATGCGGGACGCCGACTTCGGGATGATCCGGATCCGCGCCTTCGGGACCTACGCGATGAAGATCGCCGACCCGAAGGTCTTCTTCAACACGATCGTCGGGACGCAGGGGCTGACGACGACGGACGAGATCACCGGCCAGCTCCGGTCGATCGTCCTCTCGAAGCTCTCCGACGCGATCGCCGAGTCGAAGATCCCGGCACTCGACATCGCCTCCAAGTACGACGAGCTCTCCGCGTTCGGCAAGCAGAAGCTCGCCCCCGAGTTCGGCGGCTTCGGCCTCGAGCTCTCGCGCTTCTTCATCGAGAACGTCTCCCTCCCCGAGGAGGTCGAGCAGGCGATCGACCAGCGGACGAAGCTCGGCGTCCTCGGCGACCGGATGGGGCAGTACACGCAGCTCCAGGCGGCCGACGCGATCAAGATCGCCGCCGCGAACCCCTCCGGCGGCCTCGCCGGCGCCGGAGCGGGCCTCGGCGCCGGGATGGCGATCGGCGGCGTGATGGGCCAGGCCTTCCAGCCGATGATGCAGCCTCAGGCCGCGCCGCCGGCCTACGCCCCCGCCCCGCCCCCTGCCCCGGGCGCGGCCGCGCCCCCGCCGCCGCCGGCCCCCGCCGCGCCGCGCTGGTCGCTCACCGTCGACGGGAAGACGTACGGTCCGTACACCGACGAGGCGCTGAAGGGGATGATCGCGACCGGGCAGGTGGCTCCTTCGACGCTCGCCTGGCACCCGGGTGCCTCCGGCTGGGCTCCGATCCAGACGTACCCCGGCTTCGAGACGACGAACCCCGGCGTGGCGCCGCCCCCTCCCCCGCCGCCGGCCCGCTGAGCGACGCTCTCCCCGATGCCCGCCGCTGACGCGCCCCGCCCGGAGACGGGCGGGGCTCCCGTCTCCGCGAAGGCCCGGAAGTTCCCGTGCGGCGCCTGCGGCGCCGACGTCGTCTGGAGCCCCGGCGCCTCGGCGCTGAAGTGCCCTTACTGCGGGAGCGAGACGCCCCTCCCGACCTCCTCCGACCAGGTCGTCGAGCGGCCGCTCGAGGAGGCGCTCCGCGCGCCGCGCGACCTCGGCTGGGGCGCCGAGCGCAAGAGCGTGAGGTGCACGAAGTGCGGCGCGACGACGACGTTCGACCCAGGGCTGGCCGCCTCGCGCTGTGCGTTCTGCGCGACGCCGTCCGTCGTCGAGGCGCCCGCCGCGTCGGACCACGTCCGCCCGGCCGGTCTCCTCCCGTTCGCGATCGACCGGAACGGCGCCGCGCAGCGCTTCCGGAGCTGGGTCTCCGGCCTCTGGTTCCGGCCGAACGACCTGAAGGCGAAGTCGGCCGTGACGGAGATGCAGGGGGTCTACGTCCCGTTCTGGACGTTCGACGCCCTCACCCACAACCGCTGGGCCGCCGAGGCGGGCTACCACTACACCGTGCAGGTCGAGGCGATCGAGAACGGGCAGCGCGTGATGCGCTCCGAGACGCGGACCCGCTGGGAGCCGGCCTCGGGGTTCCTGGAGAAGGCGTTCGACGACGTCCCGGTCCCCGCGTCGAAGGGGCTTCCGCCGGGCCTGGCGCGCGGCGTCGAGCCGTTCCCGACCGGCGGGCTCGTCCCGTACGACCCGCAGTACCTCTCGGGCTTTCTCGCCGAGGAGTACGCCGTCGACCTCCCCGAGGCCGTCGGCGTCGCGAAGGAGCGGATGACGGCCGAGGTCTACGCCGCCTGCGGGGCGGAGGTCCCGGGCGACACCTACCGGAACCTCCAGGTCGCGACGGCCTGGTCCGGCCTCGCGTGCAAGAACGCGCTCCTGCCGGTCTGGATCTCGGCCTACCAGTACGCCGGCAAGCCGTTCCGCTTCCTCGTGAACGGCGTCACCGGGAAGGTCGACGGGAACGCCCCGTTCTCGGTCCCGAAGATCCTCGCCGCCGTCCTCGCCGCGATCGCGCTCCTCGTCCTCCTCTCGCACCTCCAGCGCTGACGCCCGGGGCGGGACCCCGCCCGAAAAAGAGCGCGGCCCGCGCCCCCGAAGGGACGCGGGCCGCTCGATCTTCCGGGTATCTCCGGGGCCTACTTGATGCCGACCTCGTCGAGGAGGTTCTTCGCCCCTTCGACGGCGTCCCAGGTCCAGAGCATGTAGCGCGTGTCGACCTGGATCGACCGGGTCTTCTCCGTCTCGAAGAGGAAGTCGGAGGCGACCGTCTCGAGCGTCCCGTCGAAGAGGAGGCCGACGAGCTCGCCCTGCGAGTTCAGGACGGCCGAGCCGGAGTTGCCGCCCGTCGTGTCGACGTCGGACATGAAGTTGACCGGCACGTCGCCGAGCTTCGCGTCGAAGTAGGGGGTCTTCTTCCCGGCGCGGAGAGCCTGGATCGCCTCGAGCTGGCGCTTCGGGGCGTTGAACTCGCCCTCGCCCGTCGCCTTCTCGACGACGCCCTTCAGCGTCGTCTGCGGCAGGTAGCGCATCCCGTCGCGCGGGTCGACGCCCATGACGCGGCCGAACGTGACGCGGAGCGTGGAGTTCGCGTCGGGGGCGACGAGGCCGCCGCCCTGCGCGAGGAGGGCGCGCATGTACTGCGGGCGGAGGCGCGAGCGCTTCCCGTCGTTCGCCTTCTCCTTCTCGCGGTTCGCCTCGTTCACCGGGTAGAGGGCCACGGCGAGCTGGATCGCGGTGTCCTTCGTGTCGACGATCTCCTTCGTCGACTTCTCGAACAGCGCGAGGCGGAACTCCTTCTCGCCGAGCTTCGTCCCGGCGTAAAGCCCGTCGAGGTAGGCGTCGACCTTCTTCGCGGCGTCGTCCTTCGCCATCCCGGGGGCGAGGCCGACGAGCGTGTCGACGGGCGCGATCCGCTGGTCTGCCGGGAGGGCGGCCGCCGTGAGAAGGCCGTAGCGGAGCATCGGGCGGTCGAGCCGGTGGTCGTAGGTCCGCTGCATCCGCTCGAGGCCTTCCTTCGTCCGCGTCCAGTTGCGCTCCTGGAAGGCCGGGTCGCGGTCGACGTCCTTCTTCGGGCGCTCCAGCGAGAGGCGGTAGAGGTTCTCGGCGGTACCGAGGAGGGTCGAGCCGAAGCCGATCGTGGCGAGCGCCGTGTCACGCTCGCGCGTCTTGAGCGACTCGGCCTGCATCGCCGCCAGCTCCGTCAGGACCGGGCCGTACTCCTTCTGACGCTGCGGGTCGGCGGCGATCCACGCCTCGAGGGCCTTCTGCTTCTCCTCCTTCCGGGCGAGGATCCCGCCCTTCAGGAGCCCGGCGAGGACCCCCTCGTTCTTCTTCATGCCGTTCAGGAGGCCGCGCATCCTCGGCTCGGCCTTGATCGCGAGCTCCTTGTTCCCCTTCGTCGTCTCCTCGAGGAGGGCGATCATCTCCTTGCTGCGCTTGACCGACTGCGGGAGCGCCCACTCCGTCCGGTCCTTGACCTCGGCATACGTCTCGTGGCGCTGCGTCCGGCCCGGGTAGCCGGCGACGAAGATGAGCTCGCCCGGGCTCGCCCCCTTCGGGGAGACCTTGAGGAAGTGCTTCGGGTGGTACGGGACGTTCTCCTTCGAGTAGGCCGCCGGCTTGCCGTCCTTGCCGACGTAGGCGCGGTAGAAGGAGAAGTCGCCCGTGTGGCGCGGCCACTGCCAGTTGTCGGTCTCGCCGCCGTAGTTGCCGATTCCCTGCGGGGGGGAGTAGACGAGGCGGACGTCGTTGATCTCGAGCTGGGCGATCTCGAACCAGCGAAGCCCCTCGAAGAAGGAGGCGACGCGGCAGCGGAGGCCGTCCTTCTCGCAGGCCGCGGTCTGTTCCTTGACCCGGCGCTCGATGACGTCGAAGCGCTTCCGGTCGGTCAGCTTCGGGTCGATCTTGCCGGTGATCTGGTCGGTGACCTCCTTGACGGAGACCGTGACCCAGACGCGGGAGCCGGGGCCGTTCGAGAGCTCCTCCTCGCGGGTCCGCGCGAGGTAGCCGTCGACGATGAGGTTCTGCTCGGGGGTCGAGTTGTATTGGAGCGACCCCTGGACGCAGTGGTTGTTCGTCGCGATGAGGCCGTCGGGCGAGATGAACGACGCGCTGCAGCCCCCGAGCGAGACGATCGCGTTCATCGGGAAGCCGGTCAGGTCGGCCCACATCTTCGCGTCGCCCGTGAAGCCGAGCTCCTTCAGGCGGGGGGCGAGGTCGGGGATCTGCTGGGGCATCCACATCCCCTCGTCGGCGGCGAGGGGGAGCGTGGTGCAGAGGGCCGCCACGAGGACGACGGTGAGGCGGAGCGCTTTCTTCAAGTGGAATCCTCCCTCCGAATTGAACGGAAATCTCATTATCGCGCCGGGGCCGGCGCACTTCTCATGTACGGGAGACGGCGCGCCCGAGTTGCCGGATCGTCTTCTCCGGGTCGTCCGTCAGGACGGCGTCGCAGCCGAGGAGCCGGTAGAGCCAGAGGCGCCCGTCGGGCGTCGGGTCGAGCGGCGCCACGGCCTGCCCCCGCCGGTGCGCCCGGACGACGTAGAGCGGGTTCACGAGGAGGAGGGGCCAGAACGGGCCGAGGAGCTCGACGCCCCGCACGGGCCGGGCCTCCTTGAGCGTGATCCAGCCCGACGGAAGGCCCGGCGCCCCGACCCGGGTCGCGTCGAGGCGGGCACGGGAGAAGGAGATCACGAAGCTCCTCCCGAGGACGTCGAGGTCACTCAGCTCCTTTCCGAGCCGACGGCCGACTTCCGGGTCGAGGAACCGGTCGCTCTTCAGCTCCAGGGCGAGCCCCCGGTCGGGCGGCAGGAGCGCCGCCACCTCGGCGAGCGTCGGGATCCGCTCGGAGGCGAACTCCGGCCGGCCGCAGGAGGCCGAGAGAGACTTCAGCTCCGCGAGCGTCCGCGCCTCGACCGGGCCCGTCCCGTCCGTCGTCCTCTCGAGGGTCGGGTCGTGAATGCAGACGAAGGTGCCGTCGGCCGAGAGGTAGAGGTCCGTCTCGAGGATGTCGGCTCCGTCCTCGACGGCCCGCCGGAACGACGCGAGCGTGTTCTCGGGGCAGGCGACCCGGTTCCCCCGGTGGGCCATCACGTACGGCTTCGCGCGCCCGGGGAGGGCGAGGGAGAGGCCGGGCGGGGGGGGCCCTGGCTCGCGCGGCGCGGGGGGCGGCATCGCGTTCCGATTCTGGCAGCCCTTTCCCCAGCCGAAGGCCATCGGCCCGGGAGACTTCACCGCTGGAATTCCTGACCTCGAGGCGCTAGGCTCCCGACCGTCTATCTTCCAAGGTTTTTCTAATGGTCCATTTCGGGGCAAGGAAGGAGAGGAGAGGCTTTATGAGGTCGTTCCGAATTCTGATGGCCGTCGTCCTGCTCGTCGCCGCGTCCGTGGCGTTCGCGGGCGAGACGGGCTCCATCTCGGGGAAGGTCGCCGACGCGAACGGCGGCGCGCTCCCCGGCGTCATGGTGAAGGTCTCGGGAGCCCAGCTCCCGGCGGGCCGCTCGTTCGTCACCGGATCAAACGGCGCCTACAACTTCCAGCGGCTCCTCCCCGGCAAGTACACCGTCGAGGCCGCCCTCCAGGGACTCGGCCAGGCGAGCAAGACCGTCGACGTCCAGATCGACCGCGACTACCAGGTCGACCTCGTTCTGAAGGGATCGACCGCGGTCACCGTCGAGGTTACGGCCGCGAGCGTCGACCAGAAGTCGACCGAGGTCGCGACGAACTTCGCGTCTCAGGACGTCCGGCAGCTCCCGGTCGCCCGGAGCTACGAGGGCCTCCTCAACCTGATCCCGAGCGCCCCAGCATCCGACGGCAGCAGCGGCTACGTCGCCGTCGCCGGAGGGACCCGCCAGGAGAACAAGTACCTCATCGACGGCGTCAACATCACGAACGGGGGCTACGGCAACCTCGGCGTCGAGACGAACGAGCTCGACATCGCCGACGTGAACGTGAAGACGGGCGCCATCTCGGCCGAGTCCGGCCGGACGACGGGCGCCGTCGTGAACGCCGTCACGAAGTCGGGGACGAACGAGTTCCACGGGAGCTTCCGCGTCGAGGGGCGCCCCTCGTCGTTCCAGTCCGCGAACGAGCACGGAGTCTCCTCCGACGTCGACACCTGGAACGGTGCGGCGAGCCTCGGCTTCCCCATCGTCAAGGACACCCTCTTCGGGTACGTCTCGGCCCGCTACTCGGACACGAAGACGAGCGGCCAGTCGGCGACGATCAGCGGCGTCACGACGACGCAGCCCGACACGAAGACGACGAACTGGGACTACTTCGGGAAGCTGACCGCCTACGCCGGCGACCACTGGCTCTTCAACGCCGGGTTCCGCGGCCTCCCGACCAAGACGACGAACGGCTTCGACAATGCCTACGACGTGGCCTCCGCGGGCTGGGGCCAGGACAACACGAACTACATCGGGAACTTCGCGGCGAACTGGTTCGCGGGCCAGAACACGCTCGTCGAGCTCAAGTACGTCCACTCGACCGACAACCCGACGGTCCAGGCCAACACAATCCTGACGAACCGGCCGAGCCCGCTCCCCCAGACGACGAACCTGGGCGCCTACGGCGGCTACTACGACCCGACGCGGGGCGGCGGCAACACCGGCGTCTACCCGTACACGAACACGGGCGAGAACTACACCCGCGACGAGGTGAAGCTCGTCGCGAGCCAGTTCCTCGACTGGGGCGAGACGCAGCACCAGATCAAGGTCGGCGGCGGCGCCGAGTTCGTCGACCTCACCTTCGCCCGGCAGTCGAACGGCTGGGGGACCCTGATCTACACCTCGACGGGGGGCGTCGCGGCCGTCCGGGCCCGCTACTACGAATTCCAGCCGGAGCAGCTCGGGAAGGCCCGAACCTACTCCGCGTTCCTCCAGGACACGGTCACCTGGAAGCGCCTCTCGGCGACGGTCGGCGTCCTCTTCAACTACGACGACTTCGCCCAGATCTGCGAGCCGGGGATGGTCTGCAGCCAGTCCACGACCGCCCCGCCGCTGACGGAAGAGATGCGCTACAACTTCATGACCTTCCGGTGGGGCGACCAGGTCCAGCCCCGCATCGGCATCGTCTACAACACCGAGCTCCTGACGGGCGACAAGGTCTACGCGAACTACGGGAGGTACGCCGGCCTCGACCAGAAGAACACCCTCCGGTCGTTCGCCCCCTACCGGATCCGCGAGAACCAGACCTACTGGCGCAGGGACACCGGTGCCTTCATCTCCACCTCGTTCCGCGGCTCCTCGTCCGGCAAGTACATCCCGTCCGACCTGACGTCCCCCACCCAGGACGAGTACGTCCTCGGCTACGAAGCTCCGGTCGGCAAGGTCCTCTCCTTCGACGTCCACTACCAGTACAAGAGCCTCAACAACCCGTTCGAGGACACGCCCGTCGACCCGAACAACTACTTCGGCTCGTTCCAGGCGAAGACGTTCCCGGACGCGACCCGCATCTACCGCGGCTATTCGTTCGAAGTGACGAAGCGCCAGGCCGACAACTGGTACGCGAGCGTCAGCTACACCTACAGCCGCCTCCGCGGGAACTGGGACGAGGACTTCTCGGCCGGCCAGTACAGCACCTCGTCGTACCTCGAGGACGAGCCGGGGTTCAACAGCGCGGAGCCGAACCGGTACGGCACGCTCCTCCAGGACCGGCCGCACATCTTCAAGCTGATGGCGAGCTACGACGTCTACGGCTTCACGCTCGGCGGCTACCTCCGCGTCCAGAGCGGGACCCCCTGGGAGGCCCGCGGCGCCACGCCGAGCACCACCTACGGCCGTTACCTCGAGCCAGCCGGCTCGCGCCGCCTCCCGACCCGGACGAACCTCGACATGCTGCTCGCCTACAACTTCAAGCTGGGCGGCGGCAACTCGCTCCGCCTCGAGGGGCGCGTCCAGAACCTCTTCGACAGCCAGACGGTCACGGGCGTCAGCTCTACCGAGTACCTCGATCCGTACGTCGACGGGAACCCGGCGAGCACGCTGGGCCCGCAGGGGACCAAGCAGCCGAACCCGACGTTCGGCCAGGCGACGAGCTGGACCTCGCCGCGGCGGTTCACCCTCTCGGCGCTCTTCAGCTTCTGACCAAGCGGTCGTCGGCGCTGCCCGAGAGCAGCCCCGACGATCCGGCCGATTCGAGGGCCCGGCGGAAACGCCGGGCCCTTTCCCTTTCGCCCCCGGGGTCGTCGCGTCGGGACGGGCTCCTCAGCGGCCGCGCGGAGGTGGCCCGGTCCGCTCGGGTCCGAGCGCCCGGAGGAGCGCCTCGGCCTTCCCGTACCCGGGCTTCAGCGCGAGCGCCTCGGAGGCCAGGACCCGGGCCCGGTCGAGGTCGCCCCGCTCCGCGAGGACGGCCGCGAGGTTGAGGCGCACGGTCGCGTTTGCGCGGTCGAGGCGGGCAACCTCCTCGAGGTCGGCCGCCGCTCCCGCGAGGTCGCGCGCAGCGGCCCGTTCCATCCCGCGCCTCTCGAGGACGGCTGCGAGGACCCTCTCGGTCTCGACCTGTCCCGCGTCGATCCCGAGCGAGCGGCGGAGGGCATCGGCGGCGTCGTCGAGCCGCCCCGCCTGCGCCTCGGCCTGGCCGAGGCGGAACCAGAGGACGCCCGGCTGCGGGTGGCTCTTCGCGAGCGACTCCGCCCGGCGCACGGCCTCGGCGACGTCCCCCCGCTCGACGCGGACGAGGATCCACTGCGTCTCCTCCTCGGACGATCCGTCATCGAGGCCGGTCGGCCAGAGCGAGACCGCCGCGAGAGGGAGCGCCACGGAGCCAGCGAGGGCGAGGCGGCGGACGTCGCGAGCGCGGAGAGCGTCGAGGAGCAGTACGAGCCCGCCCCCGCCCGCCGTCGCGAGCGGGACGTAGAGCGGCAGGCGGTAGCGGGTCGCGACGAAGAAGGCCGCGACGAGGAGGACGTACGCGGGGGCGAACGAGGCCCAGACGAGGGCGTCGCGGCGCGGGAGGCGGCCGCTCCCGAGGAGGAGAAGGACGAGACCGGCTCCTCCGAGCGGGACGAGGAGGCCGGGCCCGACGAAGAGAAGCTTCAGGACACCCGCCTCGCGCCGGTACCACGGGAAGCTGAAGTTGAGCGGCGCCTCGTCACCCGAGAGGACGTACCAGCACTTCCTCGCGAAGAGGCGCGCTGCCGCGCCCGGGTTCGCGGCGATCCACTCCCACGCCTTCGCCGCGAAATGCGCCGAGACTTCCCGCGCGGAGAGAGTCCGTCCCGCCTCGGCCTCGGCGACCCGCTTCGCGTCCGCCGCCTGGCCGGCGATGTCGGGCGTGATGCCGTCGAGCCAGCGGTAGACGCCGCTTGCGCCGGGGCCGTTCCCGACGAGGAGGTTGAGCCCGCCGTGGGAGGAGACGAGGACCGGCTCGCCCGAGACGGCGAGGTTCCGGGCCGCCGCGGGGAGGACGCCGAGTGCCGCGCCGAGGAGGAAAGCCGCCGCGGGGCGCGTTCCCGCCCGGAAGCCTCGCGCGAAGACGAGGAGCGCGACGACGAGCGCGGCCCACGGGAGGACGTTCGGCCGGTTCAGGGAGAGGACGCCGAGCGCGAGACCGGCGAGAAGGAAGGCACGTGTCCGTGGCGCGCCCTCGAGCGCCCGGACGAGGAGCCAGAGCGCGAGAGCAGTGAGGAACGGGTCGAGCGCGGCCTGAAGAAGGAGCGCTTCGTGGAAGGCCACGACGCCCGTGAGGCCCAGAAACACCGCGGCCGGGACGGCGGCCCGATCGTCAAGGAGGCGGCGCGCCGCGTCTCCCGCGAGCCAGGCCGCGGCTGCCCCGAGGAGCGCCTGGACCCAGAGGACCGCGTGGAGAGAGCCGCCGGTCGCCGCGAGCACCGCGCCGAGGAACCAGGCGTAGAGCGGCGAGACGAAGAACGGCGCCGGGACGGAGCGGAGGAGGACGTCCCCGCCCGCGATCTTCCGCGCGAGGGCGACGTAGGCCCCCGTGTCGAGCCCGTCGGCGGGCTGGAGGAGCGGGTGGTCCCCGAGCGCTGCGACGACGAGGAGCCGGGCGCCGAGGACCGCCAGCGCCGCGAGGAGAAGCGGGAGGTGGCGGCGCGCGCTCATCGGCGCGGATGTTAGAGCCGTCGCGGCGGGCGCGCCGCGGGATGTTCCTCCGGAGCGTCGGAGACGGCTTCCTCGGCGTTACGATCTCCGCATGCCCAGCCTCTACGTCGGCGTCGACGGCGGCGGCACCCGGACCCGCGCCGTCGTCACCGCCTCCGACCTCCTCGCCCTCGGCCGCGGCGCGTCGGGCCCCGCGAACGCCTCGACCGTCCCCGTCCCGCGCCTCGTCCAGTCCGTCACGGAGGCCGTCGACGATGCCCTCGAGGCGGCCGGTGCGGCGCGCGCCGACGTCGCCGTCGTCTCCTGCGGCCTCGCCGGCGTCGAGGCGTCGGCGATGAAGGGGCGCCTCGTCTCGGCGCTCGAGGCCGTCTACGGCGCCGGCAGGATCCGGGTCACGACGGACGCGCGGATCGCGCTCGCCGGGGCGCTCCGCGACCCGGTCGCCGACTCGGGCGCCGTCCTCATCGCGGGGACGGGGGCGATCTGCTTCGGCCGGAACTCCCACGGCCTCGAGGAGCGGGCGGGCGGCTGGGGCGCGCTCATCGGCGACGAGGGCTCCGCCTCCGAAATCGCGCGGCGCGGCCTCGCCGCCGTCGCGCGCGACGTCGACGGGCGCGGACCGCGGACGAAGATGCGCGAGGGGCTCCACTCGACGGAGGGGACGCGGTCGGCCGTCGAGATGGTGCGGAGGCTCTTCCGTCCCGACGCGGGGCCGACCGACGTGGCGGCCTACTTCCCGGTCGTCCTCGACGCCGCCCGGGACGGCGACGGGATCGCCCTCGAGATCCTCCGCTGGGCGGCGGGCGAGCTCGCGCTCACGTCGCTCACCGTCCTCCGCAAGCTCGGCATCGCGCAGGACGAGGTGACGGTGGCGACCGTCGGCGGCGTCTTCGTCGCGGGCGAGCTCGTCCTCGCCCCGCTGCGCGAGCGGCTCCTCGCGGGCGCGCCGCGGGCGCGCCTCGGTCCGCCCGCGCACGTCCCGGAGATCGGCGCGATCCGGCTCGCCCTCGCCGAGGGGACGCCTTGACCGACACGCTCGCCCTCCTCGCGGCGATCCACGAGGCCGACCTGGAGGCGGTCCGCGCCGTCGGGAGGATCCTCCCGGAGGTCGCGCACGCCGCCGACGAGATCGCCGCGCGCCTCGACGCCGGCGGGAAGTGGATCAACGCCGGCGCCGGGACGAGCGGACGGCTCGGCGTCCTCGACGCCTCGGAGCTCCCGCCGACCTTCGGCGTCCCCCCCCGCCTCGTCACCGGGATCGTCGCCGGCGGAAGCGAGGCGCTCGTCCACGCCGTCGAGGGGGCGGAGGACGACGAGGCGCAGGGGGCCGAGGACGTGAAGATGGCGGGCGTCACGGCGCGCGACGTCGTCCTCGGGATCGCCGCGAGCGGCGCGACGCCGTACGTCGCCGGCGCGCTCCGCTGGGGGAAGGGAATCGGGGCGCTCGCGGTCGCCCTCGTCGGCGTGCCCGGCTCGCGGCTCGCGTCGATCGCCGACCTCGCCCTCGTCGTCGAGACGGGGCCCGAGGTGCTCCGCGGCTCGACGCGGATGAAGGCGGGGACGGCGCAGAAGCTCGTCCTCAACATGCTCTCGACGGCCGTCATGGCGCGGCGCGGCCTCGTCTGGCGGGGCGAGATGGTCGCGATGCGCCCGACGAACGCGAAGCTGAAGCGGCGCGCGATCGACATCCTCGGCCGCCTCCTCGCGCTCCCCCCCGAGCCCGCCGAGCGGCTCCTCGTTAAGGCCGACTGGGAGCTCCCCCTGGCACTCGTCTCGGAGCGGTGGAGCCTCCCTCTCGAGAAGGCGCGCGAGTGGATCGCCGCGCGGAACGGCAACGTCGCACGCGCCCTCGAGGAGGAGCCGTCCTGAGCGCCGCCGGCCTCGTCGACCTCCACATCCACGGCGCCTTCGGCGTCGACGTCCTGACCGCGGGCGAGGCCGAGCTCGACCGCCTCGCCCTCGGCCTCGAGGCGCGCGGCGTGACCGGCTTCGTCCCGACGCTCGTCCCGGTCCCCCTCGGCGACCTCGCGCCGCTCCTCGCGCGCCTCTCCGCGTGGGTCCGCTCGCGGAGCGAGGGGGACGGGCGCGGCGCGATGCCGCTCGGGATCCACCTCGAGGGGCCGTTCGTCTCGCCGAACCGCTCGGGCGCCCTCCACCGCGCGTGCCTCCTCGACGGGTGCGACCCGCGGGTCGTCGACGCGTTCTTCGACGCCGTCGGCGAGCTCCCCGGCCGCCCCGTCGTCACGATGGCCCCCGAGATCCCGGGGGGCCTCGACCTCGTCTCGGCGTTCGTCCGCCGCGGCTTCGTCGTCGCCCTCGGCCACACCGAGGCCGACGTCGCGACGCTCGACGCGGCGCTCGCGCGCGGCGCCCGGCACATGACCCACTTCGGCAACGCGATGAAGCCGCTCCACCACCGCGACGCCGGTCCGGTCGGCTGGGGGCTCCTCCGCGACGGCGCGACGGTCGACGTCATCGCCGACCTCCACCACCTCTCCCCCGAGATGCTCGCCCTCGTCCGGCGCTGCAAGGGGCCGGAGGGGTTCGTCCTGATCAGCGACGCGGCGCCCTGCGCCGGCCTCGCCGACGGGGACTACTCCGTCTGGGGCGAGACGCTCACGGTCTCCGCCGGGGCCGTCCGGAACGCCTCGGGCGGCCTCGCGGGGAGCGTCGCCCTCCTCGACGACTGCGTGGAGAGGCTCGCTGCCTGCGGCGCGGCGACGTTCGACGAGGCGCGGCACGCCGCCTCGGAGACGCCGCGCCGGCTCCTCGCCTCCGGCTGAGTCAGACCTTCCAGTACCAGCCGCGCCTCTCGCAGTACCGGAGGACCGCCCAGATGACCGCGAGGAACGCGAGCGCCTGGAGATGCGAGGCGAGGTACGGGTCGCCGACGCGGAGGAAGACCCGCTCGTAGAGGAACGAGGTGAGCGACACGCGGCCGTCCGCCCCGGCCACCTTCACCATGCCGAGGATCTTCGCGAGGAGGCCCGAGAGGACGAACGCGAGGAGCGGGTTCGTCCCGAACGTGAAGAGCGGGGCGAAGGGCCTCCTCACGCCGAGGAGGTCGACGACGGCGATCGCGGCGAGGAGAGAGAGGCACGCCGCGCCCGAGGTGAAGAGGACGTAGGAGCCGGTCCAGAGCCCCTTGTTGAGCGGGAGGCCGAGCGCCTGCCACGCGAGCCCAGCCGCGACGCCCGCGGCTCCCGCGGCGCCGAGGCCGGCGAGCCGCTCCTTCAGGGAGGCCTTCGACGTCAGGAGGAGCCCGGTGAGCGCTCCCGTCAGCATCGTCGCGAGGGCGGTCAGCGTGGAGAGGACCCCCTCCGGGTCCCACGCCTTCTTCCAGAGGTGCCCCTTCAGGAGCGCGAGGTCGATCGCCGTCTGGAGGTTCCCCTCGATCGTCAGGTCGTAGCCCGGCAGGGAGAGGAGCGCCGTGTGGAGGGCGAGGAGGAGCGCCGTGGCGAGTCCGAGGAAGAGGGCCTTCCGGCGCACCGGCGCGGCGACGAGGAGCAGCGCGCCGAGCGCGTAGACGACCCCGATGCGCGGGAGGACGCCCGGGATCCGGAGGTGCAGGAGACGCTGCAGGTTGAACGGGAAGGCGGTGAGCGCCCAGCCGACGAGGACGATCGTCGCGCCCCGCCGCACCGCGTGCCGCGCGAGCGCCCCGCGGCTCGCCCCCTGAGCGGCGCGCTTCCCGAGCGAGAGGACCGAGGCCGTGCCGACGATGAAGAGGAAGAACGGGAAGACGAGGTCCGTCGGGGTGCAGCCGTTCCACTCGGCGTGCTCGAACGGCGGCAGGATGTGCGACCAGCTCCCCGGGTTGTTCACGAAGAGCATCGCGGCCACCGTCGCGCCCCGGAAGAGGTCGAGGGCGGCGAGCCGGCCGGAGGGGACCGGGGAGGGAGGTGTCTCGGCCGTCAACCCATTCATTCTAGTGAACCGTCTGCCCGCCGGACGCCGTATCCTTTTGGGGAATGCTCGCGACGAACGGAACGATGACGGCGGGAGAGGTCTTCGCGCGCGCCTTCGCCGCGGCCGGGACGGCACTCGCCGTCGCGGACGCTTCGGGCCGCATCACGTGGGCGAACGCGGCGTTCCACGCGCTGCACGGGGCTCCCGACGGCTCCCTCGGGAACGTCCTCCTCCGCGACCTCGTCGTTTCCCGGCCGGGGGCGCCGCCCCCCCTCCCGGAACCGCTCGCGGAGGGGTTCCAGGGCGTCGTCCGGCACCGCCGGGTCGACGGGTCGATCTTCTTCGCCGAGCTCTCTCTCTCGCCGACGGCGGGAGGGCTCGCCGTCGCGGCGCGCGACGTGACGGCGGAGCGGCGGGCGGCGGCCGTCCACGACTGCCTCCTCGCGCTCCTCCGGAGCGTCCGCGAGTCGCCGTCGCCGGCCGAGCTCTTCCCGGTCGCGCACGCGCTCCTCGCGCGGCTCGTCCCGGCGCCCTGCTTCGCCGTCGTCGGCCTCGACCCCGAGACGGCGCGCGTCGAGCTCCTCTACTCGGCTCCCGAGAGCCTCGGGGAGGACGTGCGGGACGCGATGTGGGCCGTGGCCGGGCGGATCCTCGCGGACGGGGAGCCGGCCAGCCTCGGTCCCGCGGCCTGGGAGGCGGAGCGGGCCGCGGGCCGGCTCGCCTCCGCTCCGGTCCCGTCGACCTCGTGGCTCGGCGCCCCGCTCGGCGCGGACCTCGGCGCCCTCGTCGTCTGGGCCTCGGGAGGCGTCGAGCACGACGCGGCCGACGCCGAGCTCCTCGGGACGCTCGCCCCGCTGGTGGGCCAGGCGCTCCAGCGGGGACGCGAGGAGGCGCGCCGCCGTGCCGAGCTCCTCGAGAAGACGGCGCTCATGGAGGCGCTCTCCGACGCCGGGCAGGCCCTCGTGACGCTCCGCGACGGGTTCGTCGTCCACGCCAACGACGCGGCGGTCCGCCTCGCCGGGACGACGCGGGCCGAGCTCGTCGGGCGCCGGCTCTTCCTCGAGCTCGTCCCGCCCCCCGAGCGGGCGCGCCTCGCGCGGCTCCTCGCCTCGGCGTCGCCCGAGGCGTTCGAGACGGCGCTCGCCCTGCCGGGCGGCGAGCGGAGGGACGTGCAGATGGCGATCCGGGCCGTCCGGCTCCCCTCCGGGCTCCTCCAGCTCGCGACGTTCCACGACGTGACGACGCTCGTCACCTCCGCGAGGACCGACTACCTGACCGGCCTGCCGAACCGGCGCGCCACGGAGGAGGCGCTGGCGCGCGAGTGGGAGCGGCTCCGCCGGCGTTCCGGCGCCTTCGCCCTCTCCCGGGGGGAGGCCGAGGAGATGCGGCCGGCGCCGCCCCTCTCCGTCGTCATGATCGACATCGACGACTTCTCGGTCTTCAACGACGAGCACGGCCACCACACGGGCGACGAGATGCTCCGGCGGACGGCGCTCGTCCTCCGCTCCGCGCTCCGCTCCTGCGACCTCGTCGGGCGCTGGGGGGGCGAGGAGTTCCTGGCCGTCCTCCCCGACACCGACGCCGCGGGCGCCGCGATCGTCGCCGAGCGGATCCGCCACGCCGTCGAGACGGACGCCTTCTACGACCTCCCGCGCTTCCCGGCGGGCGACGGGAGCGCCGCCGAGCGGCTCCGCCTCCAGGTCACGATCAGCGCCGGCGTCGCGACGACGACCCACCCCGCCGCGCCGCACGCGGACGTGGTCGTCAAGCGCGCCGACGCCGCGCTCTACGAGGCGAAGACGACCGGCAAGAACCGGATCGTCTCCGCCCCGCCCGAGGAGGACGCCCCCGCGTGACCTGCCGCCCGGCCGCGGCGCTCGCCGCGCTCCTCCTCCTCCTCGCCGCCTGCTCCACCGCCCCACCCCCGGGCCTCTCCGTTCGCCCCGCGTCCGAGACGCTCGCCCGGCGCGTCGCGCGGCGGGCGGAGGAGAGCGGCGCGCGGATGGGGATCGTCGCCCTCCACGTCGAGAGCGGCCGGGAGCTCCGGTGGCGGGACACGGAGACGTTCGAGGGGGCGAGCGTCGTCAAGCTCGCGCTCCTCGTCGAGGCGCTCGCGCGGCAGCGCGAGGGGACGCTCGACCTCGAGCAGCGCTGGCGCCTGACGCCCCGATCCGTGGCCGCCGGCTCGGGGGTCCTCGACGAGTTCGAGCCGTGGCTCGCGCCGACGGAGAGGGACCTCCTGCGTCTCATGATGGCGCTCTCGGACAACACCGCCGCGAACCACTTCATTGACGCCTTCGGCGCCGAGGCGGTGAACTGCCGCATGGCGGAGCTCGGGCTCGCCGGGATCGAGCTCGTCGGGCGGATCCCCGACCTCGGCTCCCCCGAGGAGGACGTCCCCTGGAAGCCCCTCGGCCGGATGACGCCGCGCGACACCGCCGAGCTCTGGCGTCGCGCCGCGACCGGGACGCTCCTCGACAGGGAGTCGAGCCGCGTCGCGATGCGCCTCGCGGCGAACCCGAGGACGGCCGACCGGATCCCGCGCCTCCTCGCCTCGCGCCCCGGGACCTCCTGGGCCGGCAAGACCGGGACGATGAGCGGAGTGAGGGTCGACTCGGGGGTCCTCGCGACGCCGAAGGGGACGTTCGTCTTCGCGATGTTCGCCGACCGGATCCCGACCAAGCCCGGCGCCGCCGTGAGCGCGAACCGCGCGATGGGCGAGATCGCGAGGGAGATCGTCGACGAGTGGTCGCGGGACCTCCCCGACCGCCCCCGCATCGACCTCTCGGCGGAACGGCCCCTCGCGCCGGCGCTCGCGCGCCTCGAGGTGACGCCGCTCGAGGCGAGGGGAGGTGCGCCCGGCCTCGAGCGCGTCTTCCGCCCCGCGGACCGCCTCTTCTGGGAGCTCTGGGAGAGGGCGGGCGGCGACCCGAACGACGGCTGCCTGGTCCCGATGCCGAACTCCTTCTGGGAAGGGTGGCACCCCGAGAAGATCCGGCCGCTCGACACGCTCGTCCTCCACCACACCGCGATGGACGAGGACGAGACGTGCATCTCGCTCTTCCTCGACCCGGCAAGCTTCGTCTCCTCGCACTTCCTCGTCGGGAGGAGCGGCCGGCTCTGGCAGTTCGTCTCGCTCGAGCACCGGGCGTGGCACGCGGGCTCCTCGGACCTCCACGGCCGCACCGTCCTGAACCGCGACTCGGTCGGGGTCGAGATCACGGGCGACGGAAACCGCTATCCCTTCACCCGCGCCCAGGTCGAGACGGTCGTGCGGGTCGTCGGCGTCCTGACGGCGCAGCTCGGCCTCGAGGCCCCCTGGATCGCCGGCCACCAGCACGTCGCCCCCGGGCGCAAGCCCGACCCCGGCGCCCTCTTCCCCTGGAACGAGGTGATCCGGCGCGGTCTCGAGCTCGCGGAAAAGCTCCGCCCGTTCGTCCCGCCGCCGGAGGAGGACGAGGCCCCCTAGGAGGCCGTCGCGGGTGCCGTCAGGCCGGCACGACGCCGAGGCCCGGCGCCGCCGGGAGCTCCCAGCGCCCCTCCTTCAGCGTCAGCCCCTTCCACGGGTCGTTCGCGACGAGCAGGTTCCCGTCGAGGTCGAGCCAGTCGAAGAGCGGCGCGACGGCGACGGCCGCCGCGATGCCGAGCGACGACTCGATCATGCAGCCGAGCATCAGCTTGAAGCCGAGCGCCCGGCCGAGCGCGGCGAGCTCGTACGCGCGGGTGATCCCGCCGCACTTGGCGAGCTTGGCGTTCACGCCGTCGAAGAGGCCGACGAGCGAGGGGACGTCCTTCACGTGGAGGACCGACTCGTCCGCGACGAGCGGGAGGGCCGACCCGGCCTTCACCGCCTTCATCTCGGCGTTCTTCGCCGCCGGGAGCGGCTGCTCGACGAACTCGATCCCCATCGTCTTCAGCCAGGCGATCTTCTTCAGCGCCTCCTCGGCGCTCTTCCACCCCTCGTTCGCGTCGACGCGGATCGGCTTCTTCGTGACGGAGCGGATCGCCGTGACGTTCTCCTCGTCGTTCGCGAGCCCGACCTTCACCTTCAGGAGGGGATAGGGCTCCGCCTCCTTCACCTTCTCCTTCATCGCCTCGGCCGTGTCGATGCCGATCGAGAACGTCGTCTGCGCCATCCGCCCCGTCGGGATGCCGAGGAGCCTCCAGACGGGCTGGCCGACCGCCTTTCCCTTCCAGTCCCAGAGTGCCATGTCGAGCGCCGCGACGACCTGCGAGTCGCCCCCCGCGGCCTCCTCGGCCCGCTCGAGCCAGGCGAGGTGCTCCCACGGCGAGAGCCCCGCGCAGGCCGCCTTCACCTTCGCGAAGGCCGCCTCGCCGCTCTCCCAGCTCTGGCCGTAGCGGACGTTCGCCGCGGTCTCGCCGTAGCCGGTGATCCCGCCCGCCGTCAGCGTCAGGAGGCCGTTCTTCTTCTCGTTCGAGGAGTTTCGCGAGATCGTCCAGGTGTGCCGGAGCTTCAGGAGCATCGGCGCGAGGTCGAGCGTCGCCGCGGTCGCGGCGGCGGGAGCCGGAGCCGCGGCCTCGGCGAGGCGCGGGAGGAGGGCGGAGGCGGCGACGGAGCCGGAGACGGCGAGGAGGTCGCGGCGCGACAGCGGCGTGGTCATGCGACGATTATCCCCACGATGAGCCGTCGCCGCGCTCCCCGGCCGCACCTCGCCGCGCCCCTCGCGTTCCTCCTCGCCCTCTCCGCCGCGGCGCAGACGCCACCGGCCGCGACGACGGCCGCGTCGAAGGCCGCGGCTCCGGCCGCAGCCCCTCAGGCTCCCGGCCCGCAGGCGGCCGCCCCCTCCGCCGCGGTCGTCGTCGTCCCGTTCGCGAACCTCCTCGTGCGGCCGGAGACGCTCGCGCCGGTGGACGACCAGGCGATCCTCGGCGAGACCGTGGAGACCTCTCGCGCCGAGGGGCGATTCGTCTGGGCGAAGCTCCGTTCGGGCTCGCGCGGCTGGATCGAGGCCGCGGCCCTCCGCCCCGGGGTCCCCGACCCGTCGGCGGAGCCGCTCGAGGTGACGTCGAACCTCGCGCACGTCTACCGCGAGCCGAGCTTCGAGAAATCCCCCCCGCTCGCGACCGCGCCGCTCGGCGCGCGGCTCGGAGGCCTCCGGACGCTCGAGGCCGAGAAGCACGCCTGGCGCGAGGTCCTCCTCCCCGACGGGCGGAACGGCTTCGTCTCGGCGGACGACGTCGCCCCAGAGCGTCCGCGCGAGGCGCCCCCCGTCCTCGACCCCGCCTCCTGGCTCGCGATGGCCCGCCGCTTCCTCGGCGCCCCCTACACCTGGGGCGGGACGACGCCGTGGGGCTTCGACTGCTCCGGCCTCGTCTGGCGCGTCCTCGAGAGGCACGGGGTCCTCCTCCTCCGCAACAGCTCCGAGATGTGCTTCCGCGACCCGCAGCTCGTCCCCGTGCGGCGCGACCAGCTCGCCCCGGGCGACCTCCTCTTCTTCGGCACTCCCGAGAAGATCGACCACGTCGCGTTCTGGGCGGGCGACGGCGAGGTCCTCCAGGCGACGCAGTACGGCGTGCCGTCGACGAAGGAGACGGCCTTCGAGAGCGAGCGGCTCGCGCCCCGCTTCCGCTACGCCCGCCGCCTCGCCGCCCTCCCCGGCGCCCCGCGCCCCTCCGGCCTGACGAAGGCGAAGGCCGAGGCGCTCGGGAAGGAGCTCGACGCGATCGCCGCCGGGACGAAGGCGACGTTCGGGATCGTCGTGAAGGACCTCGGCACCGGCGTGACGGTGAAGCGGAACGCGGCGACCGTGATGCACGCGGCGTCGACGATGAAGACGGCCGTCCTCCTCGAGGCGCTCCGGAGGATCGACGAGGGGTCGCTCTCCCTCTCGACCGGCGTCCCCGTCGTCGACTGCTTCCCGAGCATGGTCGACGGCTCCGCGTTCCGCGTCGAGCTCGAGAAGGGGGGCGATGACCGGATCGCGCCCTTCCTCGGCGGGACGGCGCGGCTCGACTTCGTCGCCCGGGAGATGATCGTCCGCTCCTCGAACGTCGCGACGAACCTGATGCTCGGCCTCTGCCCGCCGAAGGACGTCCAGCGCTTCGTCGACGCGCTGGGCGCGCCGACCCTGAAGGTGCGGAGGATGGTCGAGGACACGAAGGCCTATGAGGCCGGGATCTCGAACGAGACGGACGCCGACGGGCTGGCCGCGCTGATGGAGGCCGCCGTGAGGACGCCGAAGCTCTCGGCCGAGTCGCGCCGCATCGCGTTCGAGATCCTCGCGGCGCAGGAGTTCAACGACCAGATCCCGGCCGGCATCCCGAAGCAGGCGGGCGCCGTCGTCGCGCACAAGACCGGCACCATCTCGAAGGTGCAGCACGACTCGGCCGTCGTCCGCCTCCCCGACGGGCGCGAGTACGTCCTCGTCCTCCTCGCGACCGACTTCGGCGCGAACGAAGAGGGGCGGAAGGCGGTCGTCGAGGCGACGCGGAAGATGTCGCGCGCCGTCTGGGAGGCGATGGTCGCCCCGTGAGCTCCTACTTCTTCCGCGTGTAGGTCATCTCCATGACCTTCGCCATCTTCCCGTCCGGCCCGGCCGCCCACATGTCGAACTGGACGTTGTCGTCGTCGGCCCTCGTCTCGATCGCCTTCATCGCGACCGCCTTCTTCGTGAGCGGGTCGAGCATCGAGCCGGTGTAGACGGTCTTCTTCCCCGACGGGTCCGGCGCCCCGGTCATGAGCATCATCCCGGTGCCGGAGGTGTCGATCCAGTACGACTCGTACCTCTTCTTGACGTTGTCGAAGCCGGTAAAGCCGATGCCGGAGAACGGCTTGCCCATCATCGACCCCTCGAACCGCTGCTCGACGTAGCGGCCGCCGAGGACCGACCGGAACTCGCACGTGCCGGTCGTCTCCTCGGGGGGCTGGGCCGGGTCCATCCAGGACTTCGTCTTCGTCGTCCAGCTCCCGGCGAGCTTCGCGAGGCGGGCGTGGGGCTCGCCCGGGGTCATGTAGGCCGTCCAGGCCTTCATCATCTCGTCCTGCGACGGGGCGGCGGGCTTCGCCGCCTTCGCGGCCGGCTTCTCCTCCGCGGGGGCGGGGAGGGCGAGGGCCAGGGCGACGAGGGGAAGGGTCATCCATCGGGCGCGTTTCATGCGGCCTCCTCTGGGGAACTCGTTCGGGCCGGGGTCGTGGGGAGGAGTCTCGCACGGGTGCCCGGGCCGGCGCACGGCCCCTGCGCGCGGCGGCCCCCCACGCGGGCGCGGACCATAATGGCCGACGCCGCGCCGGCCGAAGCCGGCCGGCCGTGAGGTTTCCATGGCCAAGGGCGGGAAGGGTCTCCTCGTCGTCGTCCTCGTCATCGTCGTCCTCGGCGCCGGCCTCGTCGGCGCCGGCGTCTTCCTCACCGGGAAGGCGAAGCCGTCGGTCCCGAAGAGGGCGATCCTCGAGCTCGACCTCGAGCGGGCGATCCCCGAGGCGGCCCCCGAGAACCCCTTCGCCGTCTTCGGCGGCGAGAAGGCCTTCACGCTGCGCGACGTCGTCGACGGCCTCGAGAAGGCGGGGGACGACCCGCACGTCGTCGGCCTCGTCGCGCGCCTCGGCGCCGCGCCGCTCGGCGTCGCCGAGATCCAGGAGATCCGCGACGCGGTGAAGGCGTTCCGGGCGAAGAAGAAGTTCGCCGTCGCCTACGCGGAGACGTTCGGCGAGTTCGCGCCGGGGAACGGCTCCTACTACCTCGCGACGGCCTTCGACGAGATCTGGCTCCAGCCGTCGGGAGACGTCGGCCTGAACGGCCTCGTCGGCGAGAGCCCGTTCCTGCGCGGCACGCTCGACAAGCTCGGCGTCAAGCCGGAGTTCGGCCAGCGCCACGAGTTCAAGAACGCGATGAACCTCTACACGGAGACGAAGTTCACCGACGCGCACCGGGAGGCGACGAGGACGCTCCTCGAGTCGATCTACGGGCAGATGGTGAAGGGGATCGCCGAGGGGCGGAAGATGACGGAGGCCGACGTCCGCGCGCTCGTCGACCGCGGCCCGTTCCTCGGGCCCGAGGCGCTCGAGGCGAAGCTCGTCGACGGCCTCGCCTACCGGGACGAGGTCCTCGCGAAGCTCAGGGCGAAGGGGGGCACGGACTCGAAGCTCTTCGGACTCCCGGCCTACCTGAAGCGGGAGGGGCGGCCGCACGCCGAGGGGAAGAGGACGATCGCCCTCGTCTACGGCGTCGGCAACGTCGTCCGCGGCCGGAGCAGCGGCAACCCGGTCACCGGCGGGCAGACGATGGGATCGGAGACGGTCGCGAAGGCGATCCGGACCGCCGTCGAGGACCGCGACGTCGCGGCGATCCTCTTCCGCGTCTCGAGCCCCGGAGGCTCCTACGTCGCCTCCGACACGATCTGGCGCGAGGTCGTCCTCGCGAGGAAGGCCGGAAAGCCGGTGATCATCTCGATGGGCGACGTGGCCGCCTCGGGCGGCTACTTCGTCTCGATACCGGCGACGAAGATCGTCGCCCAGCCCGGCACGATCACCGCGTCGATCGGCGTCCTCGCCGGGAAGATGGTGACCCCCGCGATGTGGGAGAAGGTCGGGCTGACGTTCGACCAGGTCGAAGTCGGCGCGAACGCGAACATGTGGAACGCGTCGAGGAGCTTCTCCCCTGCCGAGTGGGCCCGCTTCAACGCCTGGCTCGACCGGATCTACGACGACTTCACGTCGAAGGTCGCCGAGGGGCGGAAGCTCCCGAAGGAGAAGGTCCTCGAGATCGCGAAGGGGCGCGTCTGGACCGGAGAGGACGCGAAGGGGCTCGGCCTCGTCGACGAGCTCGGCGGCTTCCCGACCGCGCTGAAGCTCGCGAAGGAGGCGGCGAAGATCCCGGCGGGCGAGAAGGTGAAGGTGGCGGTCTTCCCGCGGGAGCGGACGCCGTACGAGGAGCTCGCGGCGAAGATCTCGGGAGAAGAGGAGGGCGAGAGCTCGTTCACCGCCCTCGTGCGGCTCGTCGAGCCCCTCCGGCCCCTCCTGCGTCAGGTGGAGGCGGAGCGGCAGGAAGGGGTCCTCTCCGCGCCGCCGCTGACGATCCGGTAGCGCGGGCCGCGGGCCGGGGAGGCTCGCCACGCCCCTCCCCGCGCCGCATCCGGCGGCTCACCTCCGCCAGGGACTCATTCGATGCTGGCGCCGCCTGCCGCCTCGGCGATCCGCCGCCGGGCGTCGAGCGACCAGTCGAGGCGCCCGCGCGCCTGCGAGGCGAGCTTTCCGCCCGGGCCGAAGAACATCGTCTCCAGCGGCCTCTTGCTGTTGAACTTCTTCGTCGTCTCCCCCTCGGGATCGACGAAGAGCGAGGCGGGGACGGGAGGGACGAGGCCGTTCTTCGCGAGCCAGGCGTCGAGCTCGGCGAACGTGGGCGTCTTCACGAGGACGACGATCTCGGTCCCCGCGTCCCCCTTCACGCTCTCCTGGAACGCGAAGAGGGCGCGCAGCTCGGCCGCCGCGCCCGGGTCGTCGGGGTCTGCGAAGTGGACGACGAGGACGTGCCCCGGCGCGCCGACGAGGTTCCGCCCCCGGCCGTCCCGGGTCTCGACGTCGAGGTGACCGCCCGCGTCGATGCTCAGGAGGCCGTGATCGTGGTCGGCGTGGGTCGCCGGGACGAGGGCCGACCGGTACGCGAGGAAGAAGCCCGCGAAGGCGGCGAGGAGGGCCACGGCGAAGACGGTGCGGCGCTTGCTCGGAGTCACGGCGCGGATTGTACGGAGGGGGGCCCGACCTCGCTCTCCGTCTCGACCGTGAAGGAGGCGAAGCCGGAGAACTCGAAGCGGAACGAGGCGTCGAGGCGGAAGAGGAGGGCCTGCTTCCCCTCGAGGCGGAGTTCTATGACGCACGGGAACCAGCCCCCGCCGGGAAGCCTCGTCGCGCGGTAGGCGACGGCCGCGGCCTTCACGTTCGCGGCGAGCCCGCCGGCGACCTTCAGCGGCGCGACGAGGTGCGCGTCGGCCGCGGCGACCTGGAAGTCCGCGGCGTCGACGAGGACCCGTCCCGCGAGCGCGTTGAGGGCACGGTCGCCGAGCGACTTCGCCGCGAGGCCCGGCTTCGGCCGGAACTCGAGGGCGTAGAGGAGCCGCCCCTCTTCCTCGACCGCCCCGGCGAGGACGTAGTCGTACCGGGCAACGAGGTCGGAGAGGCGGCGCGGGCCGACGAGGGGGTCGTCGTCGTCGCCCGTCACCGTCGGCGGCCGCGCGGCCCGCTCCGCGGCCTCCCTCTCGAGCTGCTTCCTTCGCTGCTTCGCGTCCTCCTCCGCCTGCTCCCGCTTCTCGTCCTCCGTCGCCGGCCGTCCGTCGACCTCGACGAGGTCGCGGGTCGCCTCGCCCGGCGCGTCGCCCGAGAAGTAGTGGAAGAGGCGGCGCCGCGTCTCCTTCGGGCGGCCGTCCTTTCCGTACGTCGTCCGGACCTCGACCTGGTCGAACGTGGCGTTCGTCAGCGTCCGGTCGACCCGGCGCTGGGCCGACGCGACCTTCCGGACCAGCTCCTCGGCCGTGAACGGGAGGCCGGGCGCGGCGGCCTCCCCGCGGGCGGCCGGGGACGCGAGGAGGGAGACCGAGAGCGGGAGGAGGAGGAGCCGGCCCACGGTCTCCCTACGCTCCCGCGCGACGGTACGATGGCGGCATGTCGAACGCACCGAAGTCCTCTTTCGAGCTTGCCATGGAGCGCCTCAAGGCCGCCGACCGCGAGGCCGGCGTCGAGGAGGTCCCCCTCACGGACGCCCAGAAGGCGTCCATCGCCGAGGCCCGCGCCGTCGCCTCCGCGCGCCTCGCCGAGCGGGAGATCCTCTTCAGGGACGCCCTCAGGAAGGTCCACGACCCCGCGGAGCGGGAGAAGGCCGAGGAGGAGTACCGGATCGACCGCTCCCGCATCGAGGCGGACCGCGACCGGGCGATCGATCGAATCCGCCGCGGGGAGGGGTGACGGAGGGGGGAGCGTGAGAGTCGTCGTCACCGGCGGGACCGGGTTCCTCGGCCGCGCCCTCCTCCCCGTTCTCCAGCGAAACGGGCACGAGGTCGCCGTCGTCTCCCGCGACCCGTCCCTGGCGACGCTTCCCCCCGGCGTCCGCGCCGTCGCGTGGAACGATCTCCCGGGCGTCGTCGACGGCGCCGGCGGCGTCGTGAACCTGGCCGGGGAGACGATCGCCCAGCGCTGGACGGGCGCCGCGAAGTCGCGGATCGTCGGGAGCCGCGCCGAGGCCGCCGCCCGGGTCGGGGAGGCGCTCCGGGCCGCGAGGGCGAAGCCCGCCGTCCTCCTGAACGCCTCGGCCGTCGGCTTCTACGGAGACCGCGGGGACGAGGAGCTCGACGAGTCGAGCCCCGCAGGACGCGGCTTCCTCGCCGAGACGACGGTCGCCTGGGAAGAGGCGGCGCGCCGCGCCGCGCCTGAAGGCGTTCGCCTCGTCCTCGCGCGGACCGGGATCGTCCTCGGCGAGGAGGGGGGCGCCCTCGCGAAGATGCTCCTGCCGTTCCGCCTCGGCGTCGGCGGCCCGCTCGGGAGCGGCCGCCAGTGGATGCCCTGGATCCACCGCGACGACCTCGTCTCGCTCCTCGTCGCCGCCCTCGGCGACTCCCGCTACGAGGGACCCGTCAACGCCGTCGCCCCCGCCCCCGTCACGATGCGCGAGTTCGCCGCGACGCTCGGGAAGGTCCTCCGCCGCCCGGCGTTCGCGCCGGCCCCCGCGTTCGCGATCCGGGCCGCGATGGGAGAGATGGCCTCGCTCGTCCTCGAAGGGCAGAAGGCGGTCCCGGCGAAGGCCGCACGCCTCGGCTTCCGCTTCCGCTTCGAGCGCCTCGAGCCGGCCCTCGCCGACCTCCTCGCCCCCCCGCCGGGCTGAGCCGACGCCGGCCGACCCCCGGGCGTGCCACCGAGGCCCCGCCCCGCGTAGACTCCCCCGATGGCGCCTTCGATCGGATCATCCGTACCGCGCGTCGACGGCCCCGCCAAGGTGGCCGGCTCGGCCCGCTACGTCGACGACCTCGTCCTCCCCGGCATGCTCCACGGCGCGACCGTCCGGAGCGACGTCGCCCGCGGCCGCCTCCTCGGCGTCGACCTCGACCCCGCCTTCGACTGGACCGGGATCACCGTCGTCACCGCCGACGACGTCCCCGTGAACTCCGTCCCGCTCATCGAGAACGACCAGCCCGTCCTCGCGAAGGGGGAGATCCGGCACGCCTACGAGCCGGTCGCGCTCCTCGCCTGCGAGGACCGCCTCCGCCTCGAGAAGGCGCTCCGGCACGTGACGCTCCGCGTCGAGCCGCTTTCGCCTGTCCTCACGATCGACGACGCGATCGCGGCGCGGGAGGTGATCCGCCCCCCCGACAACGTCTTCAAGCGCTACCGCATCACGAAGGGGCGCGGCGGCGACGCCGTCGAGGGGTGCGAGGTCGTCGTCCGCGGCGTCTACGAGACCGGCTGGCAGGAGCACGTCTACATCGAGCCGAACGGGATGATCGCGTTCTGGGACGCCGACGGCGCGCACGTCGAGGGGTCGCTCCAGTGCCCGTTCTACGTCCAGAAGGGGATCAAGGGGGTCTTCGGCCTCCCCGACGACGGCGTCGACGTGACGCAGGCCGTCACCGGCGGCGGCTTCGGCGGCAAGGAGGAGTACCCGACGCTCGTCGCGCTCCACGCGCTCCTCCTCGCGAGGAAGTCGGGCCGCCCCGTGAAGCTCGTCTACGGCCGGCAGGAGGACGTCGAGGCCTCGACGAAGCGGCACCCCTCGCGCGTCGAGATCGCGAGCGGCTGCGACCGCGACGGGACGCTTCGCGCCGTCTCCATCCGCGTCCTCTTCGACGGCGGCGCCTACGTCACGCTCACCCCCGTCGTCCTCTCGCGCGGCGCGCTCCACGCCTGCGGCGCCTACCGCTGGGAGGACGTCACCGTCGAGGCGCTCGCCGTCGCGACGAACACGCCGCCGAACGGCGCCTTCCGCGGCTTCGGCGCACCGCAGACCGTCTGGGCGATCGAAAGGCACCTCGACCGCGTCGCACGGACGCTCGGCATCGATCCCGTCGCGCTGAAGCGGAAGAACCTCCTCCGCCTCGGCGACACGACGGCCACGGGGCAGACGCTGAAGGAGTCGGTCGGCGTCGAGGAGTGCGTCGAGAAGGCGCTCGCGGCGAGCGGGTACCTCGAGAAGCGCTCCCGCGGCCCGGCCGTCTCCGGCCGCACGGCGCGCGGCATCGGCGCCTCGGTCTTCCTCCACGGCGCCGGCTTCACCGGCTCGGGAGAGAAGTACCTGAAGGGGAAGGTCGCCGTCGACCTCCTCCCCGGCGGGCGCGCCCGCGTGCGGACCGCCTCGACGGACATCGGCCAGGGGACCGAGACCGTCTTCCGGCAGATCGCCGCCGACGCGCTCGGCATCGGCGTCGCGGCCGTCGACTTCGCCGTCCCGTCGACGAAGGTCGTTCCCGACTCGGGGCCGACCGTCGCCTCGCGGACCGTCATGGTCGTCGGCTCGATCGTCGACCGCGCCGCGAAGGAGCTGCGGGTCCGCGTCGGCGAGGAGGCGACCGTCGCCGGCCTCACGCGCGAGGCCGCGTGGGACCGCCTCGCCGCCGATCCGGCGCGGGCGTCGGCCCTCGTCCAGTACGAGCCGCCCGAGGGCGTCGTCTGGGACGACGCGACCTACTCGGGCGACGCCTACCCGGCCTACGGCTGGGCCTGCGACGTGGCGGAGGTGGAGGTCGACCTCGACACCTTCGAGACGAAGGTGACCGGCTTCTGGGCCGCGGTCGACGTCGGGCGCGTCATCAACCCGACGCTCTGCGCCGGGCAGGTCGAGGGGGGGACCCTCCAGGCGATCGGCTGGGCGCTCACGGAGAAGCTCGTGACGCGGGACGGGAAGATCCTGAACCCGCGGATGACGAACTACATCGTCCCGACGAGCCTCGACGCCCCGCCGTTCACGACGGTCCTCGTCGAGGCGGCCTACTCGCGCGGCCCGGGCGGGGCGAAGGGAGTCGGCGAGCTGCCGATGGACGGCGGCGCGCCCGCCGTCGCCGCGGCGATCGAGCACGCGACGGGGCTCGTCCTCGACCGCGTCCCGATGCTCCCCGAGGACCTCTACGAGACGTACGTGAAGGGAGGCGCGCGATGAGCGTGACGCTCACCGTCAACGGTTCCCTGGTGACCCTCGAGGCGCCCCCCGCCGCGCGCCTCCTCGACGTCCTCCGCGAGAGGCTCGGCCTGACCGGGACGAAGGAAGGGTGCGGCGAGGGGGAGTGCGGCGCCTGCACCGTCCTTCTCGACGGCGTCCCGGTGAACTCCTGCCTCGTCGCCCTCGGCCAGTGCGCCGGGCGGGAGGTGACGACGGTGGAAGGGCTCGGCGACGCCGCGCACCTGACGCCGCTCCAGGAGGCGATGGTGACGGAAGGGGGCGCGCAGTGCGGCATCTGCACGCCCGGGATGCTCCTCTCCGCCGAGGCGCTCCTCCGCGAGCGGCCGAGGCCGACCGAGGGGGAGATCCGCGAGGCGATCGCGGGGAACGTCTGCCGCTGCACCGGCTACCAGCGGATCGTGAACGCCGTGACCGAGGCCGCGAAGCGGCGGGAGGTGCGCCCGTGAGCCTCGCCGGCGTCGCCCTCCACCCCTTCGCCGCCCCGCGCGACCTCCCCGAGGCGCTCGCGCTGCTCTCCGCCCGCGCCGCGAAGGGGGAGAAGAGCGTCCTCCTCGCCGGCGGAACCGACTGGTTCGTCGAACGCCACGTCGCGCCGCCGGAAGAGGAAGGGGCGCTCCCGCTCCTCGTCGACGTCTCCCGCCTCGACGCGCTCCGGCGGATCGCCCTCGAGGGCGACACGCTCCGCGTCGGGGCCGCGGTCTCGTACCTCGAGATGAAAAACGACGCGCGCGTCGCCGCGCGGTGCCCGCTCCTCGCTGCGATGGCCCGCGACGTCGGCGCGCTCCAGATCCAGGCCCGCGGCACTCTCGGCGGGAACCTCGCCTCCGGCTCCCCCGCGGCCGACGGCGTCTGCGCGCTGGCCGCCCTCGACGCCATGCTCCTCCTCCGGAGCCTCCGCGGCGCCCGGCGGGTCCCGCTCGCGCAGTTCTACACGGGCTACCGGAAGAGCGTCCTCGCCGCCGACGAGCTGATCGAGGCGGTCGAGGTCGCGCTCCCGCCCGAGGGGTCGCCCTTCGCGTGGCGGAAGGTCGGGACCCGTCAGGCGCAGGCGATCTCGAAGGTCGCCTTCGCCGGCGTGGCGGTCGTGGAGAAGGGGCGCGCGACGCGCCTCGGCCTCGGCATGGCTTCCGTCGCGCCGACCGTGGCGCTCCTCCCGGCGACGCGCGCCCTCGGCCTCCGGAGCCCGCTCGCGGAGATCGCGGACGCCGAGGTCGAGAGGGCCGTCCTCGCCGACGTCTCGCCGATCGACGACGTCCGCTCGACGGCCGCCTACCGCCGGCACGTCGCCGTCCGGCTCGTCCAGCGCTTCTTCGGGGAGCTTCGGGGGAGCTGAGCCCGGCGGCGCGGGCTCAGCGGTCCCGGACCACCGTGGGGCCCTCGAGGAACTGGCTCTCGAGGACGACCGCCCGGCCGTTGTCCGCCCAGTGGAAGCGGTAGCGGAACGTGACGGTTCCCTCGCAGCGGCCGGTGACCTTCTCGCTCCCGCCCCCGCGGTCCCAGGGAAGGCTGTGGAAGCCCGCGCCCACGACCCGAACGGACGCCGTCCCCTCCATCGGGAAGAAGGGCCGCCACGAGCGGACCGACGCCTTGGGGAAGTAGTCCTCCGGGCCGTGGCCGTCCCAGCGAAGGCCGCGCAGCATGTCGACCTTCGTCCCGCAGATCCCGGAGGCGACCGCGGGGCTGATCCCCGAGGCCGTCATCTGCTCCAGGTCGCCGCGCAGGACGAAGAGGTTCGACTTCCGGACGAGGACGAGGCCCACGAAGAGGACGACGGCGAGGACGAGGAGACCCACGACTCCCGCGAGGACTTTCAGCACGAGCCAGACCATCTTCACGTCTTCACTATAGGCACGCGTCCGCCGCGTCTCCGTGGTCCCCGTCACTCGCGCGGCAGGGGCAGGCCCCCGTTCCGGTGCCGGGCGGACGATGCGTTCCGGGCCGCGGCGGCGCGGACGAGGGCCTTGAAGGCCTTCTCGTCCAGCGTGTCGCCCTCGCGGAGGTCGATCGCGCGCCGCGTCCCACCGTCGAGGCCGGCGTTGAAGAGCCCCTTCGGGTCGGGCAGCGCCGCGCCCTTCGCGAACGTCAGCTTCACGGCGCTCCGGTACGTCTCGCCCGTGCAGATCATCCCGTCCGAGGACCAGACCGGGACCCCCGCCGGGTTCGACGGCTTCCGCCACTTCACCTCCTCGACGGCTCCCGGGACGGCCTCGAGGACGAGCGCCCGGACGCGGGCGAGGGCCCGCGCCCTCCAGTCGGTCCCTTCCCCGGCCTTCGCGCTCGGCGGCGCCGGAGCGGACTTCCTCCCCGGCGCCGGCGCGGCGGCGGGAGCCGCCGCCTTCAGCCGCTCGAGCCGGCCCCTGCGGCGGACGATGTTCCTGTAGTCCCACTGGACCTCGCGCGCCTCCGCGAGCCAGCGCCGGAGCTTCTCCGTGTCGACCCCGCTGGCGGAGGTGTACCGGGCCTCGGCCGCCTTGAAGCTCCCTTCCTTCCGGAGCCCCTTCTCCGCGAACGACTGCCCGCTCCAGAAGAGGAGGCGGATTCCGTCCTTCAGCCTGCCGTACCCGACGATCGGGTTCCCGCCGAGAAACCAGACCGGGTGGGCGTGCCAGACCTTGTTCTCCGCGTCGGGGAGCGCGCGGTCGATCTCCTTCGCGAGGAGCTCGCAGAGCTTCCGGTCGGCGGGCTCGAGGGCGGCGTTGTACTTCCGGGTGTCTGCGTGCATCGGGACCTCCTCGTTCCGTGGCACTCGGGGCAGCGGTCGACTCTGGTGCTCGACGCGCCTGGAACCCTGCTCGCGGAGCCTGGCGACGATCGGGCGGCCCTACGCCTCGCTCTCGCGAAGGCGCGACGACCACTGCCAGAGCCCCTGGACCGTCTCCGGCGGCAGGCGGTGACCGAGGGCGCGGGCCGCGAGGACGAGCTGTCCCCGGTGGTGTGCCTCGTGCGACAGGGCGTAACCGCAGAACATCACGGCGTCGCGGGGCATGGCTCCGTAGACGAAGGCGGAGGCGACGCCCGGGAAGCGGCCGCCGCTCCGGAAGGCGACCTCGAAGAGGCGCCGGAGGGCGTCCTCGCTCGTCGCGAGGGCCGCGAGCACGTCGGCCTGCCCGGCGTCGCCGCGGCCGAGGCGCGGCGGGACGGCGACGCCCGAGCCCCGCGCGAGGCTCTTCAGCCAGAGGCAGCGGCAGTCGTGGAGGTGAACGGCCATCCCCCGGACCGTCCGCCGCGGGGCGCCCGGGAGCGCCAGGGGCCAGAGGGCCGCCGGGAGGCGCTCGACCAGGAACGCCGTCGCCCGGCAGTTGATGCGCCAGGCCTTCGACACCGACTCTTCCGCGGTCGTCATGGGCCGAGGCTACCTCGTCCTCCCGGAGGCCCGCGCTACGGGTGAGCGCCGAGGTATCGGGCGACGGGAAGGGCCGCGACGTAGAGGCCGAGCCCGAAGGCGGCGTGGCTCATGAGGCTCTTGACGCGGGCCCGCGCCGGGTCGGGCGTGCGGGCCGACGCGAGGCCGAGCCCGAGGGCCGGCTGCATGAGGAAGAAGGGGAAGACGACGGTGACGAGCCCGAAGAAGAGGGCGGGCAGGATTGCGGGGTGCAGGAGGCACTCCCCCGAGGTGAGGAGCGCGAGGGCCGCGGCGAGCCCAACCCCGATTCCGTAGTGCGCGACCCGGCCGATCACGCATTCCCCCGCTTTCGGCGCGGCGCTTCCGATCCGCTCGTGCCGGAACGTGCCGGCCGGCATGTGCCCGACCCAGCGCCCGAGGAGGCAGAGGTCGAGCGAGGGGATGCCGAACGCGGCCTTCAGGAACAGGTTCCAGAGGTCCATGACGAGGGTCGCGCCCACACCGACGACGGCGACGCCGAGGACGAGGTCGAGGTTCATCGCCGGAGGCTAGCGCAAGGCCCGGCAGCGGCCCAAAGGCCCGTGCCGCGTGCCGTGCGCTCACCCGATGACCTGCGCGAAGCGGATCTCGAAGCCGGCGGGGTCCCGGACCGTGAAGTCGCGGAGCCCGTACGGACGGTCCGCCAGGGAAGTCCCGATCGGAAACTCGAGCTCCGAGACACGCGCCCAGACGGCATCGACGTCGGCCACGACGATCCGGAGGCTTGCCCAGCGAGGCGTGGAGCCGGCGTCCGGGTCCTGCGCGACGAAGAGGAACGTGCTCTCCCAGCGCAGGGTGACGAACGTGGGCGTCTCTCGTTCCACGGCGAATCCGAGGCGACGGTAGAAGGCGAGCGCCGCCCCGAGGTCGGGCACCACGACCTCGACGACGCCCTGCGCAGTGAGCTCTTCGAGAGAACCGACGGCTCTCATGAGGCGATTGTCGTTGCTCCGCTCTGCGGGCCGCCGCCGGGCGTCAGCCTCGCCGGGCCGCTTCCACGGCCGCGATGTCGATCTTCCTCATCTGCATCATCGCCTCGAAGGCGCGCCGGGCCGCCGCGGGATCGGGGTCCGCGATCGCGGCGGTGAGCGCCCGCGGCGTGATCTGCCACGAGAGGCCCCACCTGTCCTTGCACCAGCCGCAGGCGCTCTCCTGGCCGCCGTTCTCCACGATCGCGTTCCAGAGGCGGTCGGTCTCGGCCTGGTCGTCCGTCGCGACCTGGAACGAGAAGGCCTCGCTGTGCCGGAACGCCGGGCCGCCGTTCAGGCCGAGGCACGGGATGCCGAGCAGGGTGAACTCCACCGTCAGGACGTCGCCCTTCCTGCCCGAGGGATAGTCGGCGGGCGCGCGACAGACGGCTCCCACGGAGCTGTCGGGGAAGGTGCGGGCGTAGAACCGGGCGGCCTCGAGGGCCGTGCCGTCGTACCAGAGGCAGATCGTGTTCTTCGCGACCATGGGCGTCCTCCATTCCCGACCGGCAGCTACGTCCGCAGGATCTTCTCCATCGCCCGCCCCTTCGCGAGCTCGTCGATGAGCTTGTCGAGCCAGCGGATCTTCCGCATCAGCGGGTCCTCGACCTCCTCCACGCTCACGCCGCAGACGACGCCCTTGATGAGCGCGCTGTTCGGGTGGAGGGCCGGCGCCTTCGCGAAGAAGGTCTCGAAGTCGGTCCCCTTCTCGAGCTGCTGCTGCAGCTGCTTCTCGCTGTACCCGGTCAGCCAGCAGATGATCCGGTCGACGTCCGCCTTCGTGCGGCCCTTGCGTTCCGCCTTCTGCACGTAGTGCGGGTAGACGCTCGCGACGCTCGTGGTGAAGATGCGGTGGCCGGGCATCGAGCCTCCTCTTCATTCCCCTCCGAAGAGGGGTCCGGGCCTGGATGGGCCGAGTGTGCCACCGGGGGGCCGGCACACGCCCCGGGTCGGGCCGCGTAGGATCGGGGAATGACCGACGCGCTGCCGTGCCTCGACCTCCTCGCGGCGACTCCGGTCGTCCTGCGGGGGCTGACGTGCGAGATCTCCCGGGAGGACGCCCGGTGGAAGCCCGCGGACGACCGGTTCTCGATCGCCGAGGTCCTCGCGCACCTCGCGCACTCCGAGGGGCACTGCTACCGGGCCCGCGTCGACCGCTTCCTGGCCGAGGAGGCGCCGGTCCTCGAGCCCGACGACGCGCAGATGCATCTCGCGCTCTACCGGAACGCCGACCTCGACGAGGCCTTCGGCCGGTTCGAGAGCGAGCGCGCGGCGAACGTCGGGCTCCTGCGGGGTCTGCCGGTCGACGCCGGCCGCCGCGAGGCGCGGCACCTTTCGGCCGGCGTCATCACCCTCTCGGAGATGCTCCACGAGTGGGCGCTCCACGACCTCGGCCACGTCCGCCAAGTCGCCGAGCTGGTCCGGGCGCGGAGGTACCTCGCCGGCGCCGGGCCCCTGGGCGCCGAGTACCCGCTGAAGCCCTGACTCCCGGGCCAGCGCGTCAGGGCGAGGCGACGGGTGTCCGGTAGACGGAGATGCAGTGGGACCGTCCCGGCACGAAAGGAGCCCGCGCCCAGCTCCCCCAGCGCGAGGAGAGGGCGAGGCCGGCGGCGTCCGCGAGCTCGTCGAGGATCCGGGACGGCGTGGGGAGGAACGTGACGCCGTAGCGCACGGGGCCGCCGGGGGTGAGGACCGGGTAGCTGTGCGTGGCCGGTCTGGCCTCCGCGCCCTCGTCGAAGGTCTCGCAGAGGAAGGCGCCGCCGGGCTCGAGGACGCGGACGACCTCTCGAAGGCACCGGAGCTGCAGCCCGGCGGACGGCAGGAGACCGAGCGTCCCGACGAGCGCGAAGACGAGGCGAAAGGCGCGCTCGTAGGGGAGCGCTGAGATGTCGCCCGCGGCGGCGTGGACCGGCGCGGTCAAAGGCCGGGCCCGGAACCGGGAGAGCATGAGGAGGGAGGCGTCGACCCCGTGGACGACGACGCCACGGGCACGGAGGGGAACCGCGACCCGGCCGGTCGCCAGGCCGAGCTCGAGCGCCCGGCCACCGCCGGCCAGGGCGGCGAGCGCGCCCACGACGCCGCCGGGCACGTTCGGGTACAGCTGGTCGTAGTACGGCGCGCATCCGTCGCCGTAGGCGGCGGGGTCGTAGATGCTCGCCGCTCCCCCATCCCCGGCCGCCACCGGCTCCGCGCCCGGGCCGCTCCCACCCGTCTGCCGCGCCCGCGCCTCACGTGCCCTCCCGTCAGGACCGGCGCCGGGCCCCGGCGTCCGGGGACCCGTCCCGGTCATGAGACTCCGTGCGCGCGGGAGAGCGACTGGAACGCCGGCTCCGCGCGGAGCGGCGCGAAGTCGGGTTCGACGAGGGCGCGGCGGAGCGTGAGCGCGGGGCGCAGCGCCGCCGCGCCGGCGAGGAGGTCGAGCGCGGCCTCGGTCTCCCCGAGGAGGACGCACCCCTGCGCGGCGTAGTAGCGCGTGAAGGGGTCGTCGACGCCGCTCGCGAGGCGCTCGCGGAACCGCGCGAGGGCGTCCGCGAGCGCCGCCCGGGCCTCGGCGTCGCGGCCCAGCTTTCCGAGCACGCTTCCGAAGCGGACGTTCAGCTCGACGTGCGCGCGGGCCGCGAGGGCGTGGCCGACGGTCTCGAGGAAGCTCCTCTCCGCCTCCAGCTCGGCGAGGGCCTCGGCCCAGCGGCCGGAGAGGGCGTGGACGTGCGCGAGGCGGACGTGCGCGCCGACGATCCGGAGCCCCTCCTTCCCCGAGAGCGACTCGTCCTGGAGCCGGATGGCGATCCGCGCGGCGGCGTCGGCGCGCGGGAGCTCCCCCGCGAGGGCGAGGCAGTGCGAGAGCTGGAGCGCGATCCAGCCTCCCTGCGGGTTGAGCGCGAGCGCCGCCTCGTAGGCGCGCGCCGCCTCGAGGAACTCTCCCTTCGCCACGAAGAGGACACGCGCGAGCGCCTGCTGCGCGGCGGCCTCGCCCGGCGCGAGCGAGAGCGCCGTCCGGGCCGAGGCGAGCGCCTCGTCGTCGCGGCGGAGGTGGAGGTAGGTGTAGGCGAGGCCGCGGTACGTCTCGGCCGAGGAGGGGCGCAGCTCGAGGGCGCGGCGGAAGGCCGCGAGCGCCTCCTCGGACGGCGCGGTGAGGCCGAGGTACTCGGCGCGGTCCTGGATCGCCCAGCCGAGGGAGACCCAGGCCGCCGCGTAGCGCGGGTCGAGCTCCGTCGCAGCCCGGAGGAGCTCCGCGGCCCGTTCGAGCGAGGCGACGGTCCCCTCGCGCAGGTCGACGAGGCCCTTCGCGTAGGCCTCGTACGCGGCGACGTTCCGCGTCTCCTCCGCCGCGGCCGACGGGGCGGGAGCCGCGAAGCCCGAGACCTCCCGGAGCGCGGAGACGACGCCGTCGGCGAGGCGGTCCTGGAGGTCGAAGAGGTCGGCGAGGTCGCCGTCGACCTTCAGGGCGCGAAGGACGTCTCCCGTGGCGGCGTCGGCGAGGCGCGCCGTGACGCGGAGCCTCTCCCCGACCCGCTGGAACCCACCGGAGGCGACCCACCTCACGCCGAGGCGGCGCCCCGCCTCCTCGGCGATCCCGCGGCCCGAGATGCCCCGCTCGGCCGCGAGCCGGCGGACCATCTCGTGGACCCGCTCCCCGGCGACGACGGCCGGGCCCGAGACGGACCGGAGTTCGGCCGCGAGCGTCTCGGCGAGGCCCGTCCCGAGCCAGTCGTCCTCGGGACGGGAAGAGATGTTCGCGAAGGGCGCGACGGCGATCGTCCCCGAGCCGGTGCCGCCGCTCCGCACCGCCGGGAGCTCGCCGCGCCGGGCGGCGGCGAGGTCGTCCGCCGCCTCGCGCATCGAGGCGTACCGGCGGTCTCGCTCCTTCGCGAGCATCCGCGCGACGACGCGCGAGAGCGCCTCCGGGACGGCGGGGTTCGCCCCGGAGAGCGGCTCCGGCTCGTGGCCGAGGACGGACGCGAGGACGGCGCCCACCGTCTCCCCCGGGAAGGCGCGCCGCCCCGCGAGGAGCTCCCAGAGGACGGCGCCGAGGGCGAAGACGTCGCTCCGCCCGTCGAGCTCTTCGCCGCGGACCTGCTCCGGCGACATGTACGCCGCCGTCCCGGCGATGCCGGCCGACGAGACGCGCGCGGCCTCCTCGGGCGTGAGCGTCTCGAGGGCGTCCTGGTCGAGCGCGCCGCAGCGCGTCGCGAGGCCGAAGTCGACGAGCTTCGCGCGCCCCTCCGCCACGAGGACGTTCGACGGCTTCACGTCGCGGTGGACGATGCCGCGCGCGTGGGCGGCCGCGAGGCCCTCGGCCACCTGCTCGACGAGCGCGACGAGGTCGGCCACCGGGGCGCCCGAGCGTGCGTACTCGCCGAGCGTCGGGCCGTCGACGAGCTCCATCGCGATGTAGGCGAGAACTCGCCCCTCCGCCTCCGCCTCGCCCGCCTCGTAGACCGTCGCGACGGCCGGGTGCGTCAGGGCCGAGGCCGCGCGCGCCTCCTCGAGGAGGGCGCCCGCGCTGCCGTCCCGCGCGCCGGGGCCCAGGACCTTCAGCGCGACGTCCCGGCCGAGTCGCGTGTCGCGCGCGAGGTAGACCTCCCCCGAGGCGCCGGAGCCCCGGAGCTCGCGGACCTCGTACGGCCCGACGCGGAGACCCGGCGAGAGGTGCATGGGAGACGCGAGTATAGGGAGGGCGGCCTCCCGCTCAGAGGGGCGCGATGAGCCCGGTGACGATCGCCGCGAGGGTGGCGCCCCCCACCAGGAGCCAGAGGACGATCCCCTGCGCGAGGGGGCGGACGCCGACCCGCTTCAGGACCTCGCGCGTCAGCCCCGTCCCGATCAGGAAGAGCGTCAGGACGAGGCTCTGGCGCGCGACGGCGACGAGGGCGCCCCAGAGCGGCTCGAGCGCCGGGAGGAGCGTCCGGACGGCCGCGGCGGCGACGAAGCCGGCGATGAAGAGCGGGAACTTCGCCTTCTGGTCGGACCGGACGACGAGCGCCGCCCCGAGGACGCACGGCATGATCCAGAGCGCCCTCGTCAGCTTCACGGTCGTCGCCACCGCGAGCGCCTGCGCGCCGTAGCCCGAGGCCGCGCCGACGACGCTGGAGGTGTCGTGGATCGCGAGGCCGGCCCAGAGGCCGAAGGCCCCCTGGTCGAGCCGAAGCAGGTGCCCGACGGCCGGGAAGAGGAGGAGCGCCGTCGCGTTCAGCGTGAAGACCGTCGCGAGCGAGATGGCGACGTCCTCGCTCTTCGCCTTCACGACCGGCGCCATCGCCGCGATCGCGCTCCCGCCGCAGATCGCCGTGCCGAAGGAGATGAGCGTGGAGAGCGGCCCCGACGTACCGGCGAGGCGGCCGAGGAGGGCGCCGAGGGCGAGCGTCAGGGCGATCCCGACGACGGTGTAGACGGCGGAGCGCGCCCCGACCCGGAAGACCGTCCCGAGGCTGAGGCCGAAGCCGAGCCCGACGACCGAGGCCTGCAGGAGCGTCTTCGCGAAACCGGCCGTCCGCGCCGGGGCCGGGTTCCCGGCGAGGAGGCTGAAGAGGATCCCTCCCGCGAGCGCCGTCGCCGGTCCGACCCACGGGAGGAGGCAGGCGGCGGCGAGGGCGAGGAAAAGGTACGAGCGGGAATGGTCCGTGAGGGCGAAGCGCATCACGCGAGGGGATGCGCCGCGGAGCCTTCGCATCCAGGCATGCCCGGATTCTCGCCTCTCCCCGCGCCCGGGGCGATCGGGGCGCAGGCCGCTGCCAACCACGGAGGCACCCGGCGCGTCCAATCCGCCGGATGGAGGCCGCCATGAAACCCGCCCCTTCCCGCCGCGCCCTCGCCCTCCTCGCGGCCGCCCTCGCCGCGTCCCTCTCCGCCTGCGCGACCGTCGACGTCGCCTCGGAGCGCTACCTGGGCGTCCCGCAGGTCGCCCCGACGGCCCCGGCCTCGGTCGAGATCCTCCGGCGCGAGCCGAAGCGCCCTCACGTGAGGCTCGGCGAGGTCTTCCTCTCCCCGTCCGACGGCGCGAAGACGGACGAGATCGAGAAGGCCCTCCGGGAGGAGGCCGCGAAGCTCGGCGCCGAGGCGGCGGTCGTCGTCCAGGACAGGACGAAGCGGATCGGGACCTACGTCACCGGCGGGTGGTGGGTGAGGTACCACACGCCGATCTACGGCCGGCAGATCGTCGCGGTCGCGATCCGATACGAGAAAGGCTGAGGCCTCGTCTCAGCCGCAACCCTTCCGGGGAAAAGCCCGTATCGTCCGGGCGAGGCTCGCACGATGCACGTCCGTCGATACCGCACCCTCGCCCTCCTCCTCGCCGTCGTCTCGCTCCCCGCCGCCGCCGTCTCCCCGCGGTTCGTGAGGACCCCGGACGTCCGCGGCGGGACCGTCGTCTTCTCCTGGGAGGGAGACCTCTTCCGCGTCCCGCTCGCCGGCGGGACCGCCGTCCGGATGACGACGCACCCCGGCAACGAGGAGGCCGCGAAGGTCTCCCCCGACGGGAAGTGGGTCGCCTTCCGCGCCTCCTACGACGGCCCGAACGAGGTCTACCTGATGCCGGCGGACGGGGGCGTCCCGAAGCGCCTGACCTACACCGGCAACGCCTCGCCCGTCACCTGGACCCCCGACGGGAAGAAGGTCGTCTTCCGCTCCGGCTTCGAGTCGACCTTCCGCCCCGTCCCACGGCTCTACGCGGTCTCCCCCGAGGGGGAGCTCCCCGAGCCGCTCCCGCCGGAGAGGGGCGTCCTCGCCGCGTACTCCCCCGACGGGACGAAGCTCGCCTACAACCGGCGCGGCGACGAGGAGTACTACTGGAAGCGCTACAAGGGGGGCCAGTACCAGGACATCTGGCTCTACGACTTCGCCGCGAAGAGCTACGCGCCGCTCACCGACTACGTCGGGAAGAACTCCTACCCGATGTGGGCCGGCGGCGGCCTCCTCTTCGTCACGGACCGCGCCTCGAAGGGGGTCGCGAACCTCTGGCGCCTCGACCCGGCGACGAAGGCGGCGACGGCCGTCACGTCGTACGAGGACTTCGACGTCCAGATGCCCGCGACCGACGGGAAGACGGTCGTCTTCACGCGCGCCGGGGTCCTCTACCGGATGGACGTCGCGACCTCGAAGGTCGAGAAGGTCGACGTCGACGTCCCGAGCGACCGCTGGGCGCTCGGCGAGCGGGCCGTCAGCGCGAAGGAGACGATCCAGTCGATGGCCGCCTCGAACGACGGCAAGTGGACCGCGTTCGAGGCCCGCGGCGAGATCTTCCTCGTCTCGACGGAAGAGAACGGGCCGACCCGGAACCTGACCCGCGCCCCGAAGAGCCGCGAGCGCTTCCCCCGCTTCTCCCCCGACGGGAAAAAGGTCGCCTTCTTCTCCGACAGGACGGGCGAGTACCAGCTCTACGTCGCGGACGTCACGGGCGAGAAGCCCTGGGACGCGATCACGACCGACCTCGACCGTACCTCCTACCACGCCGAGTGGTCGCCCGACGGGACGAAGCTCCTCTTCGGCGACAAGGACCTCCGCCTCTTCGTCGTCGACCTCGCCACGAAGAAGCGGACGAAGATCGCCGAGTCGCGCCAGCTCGCGAACGACGAGTTCTCGTGGGAGATCTCCGACTACGCCTGGTCGCCCGACGGCGCCTGGGTCGCCTACACGCAGATCGGGCCGAACCGGAACGGCCGGATCTTCCTGCACGAGGTCGCGACCGGGAAGACGGTGCCGGTGACGGACGGCTTCTACCACTCCGTCAACCCCTCCTTCGACCCGAAGGGCGAGCTCCTCTACTTCCTTTCCTACCGGCACTTCGAGCCCAGGGTCGACACCTTCGAGGACGACGCGATCATCCCGAACCCCGCGATGCCCGTCGCCGTCCAGCTGAAGGCCGGGCAGAAGCCGCCGTTCGAGAAGGGGCCGAAGGAAGAGGCGAAGCCGGCCGAGCCAAAGCCCGACGGCGCGAAGGCGGCCGGAAAGGACGGCAAGGAGGCCCCGAAGGCCTCCGCGCCCGCCCTCCCGAAGGTCGTCGTCGACGTCGAGGGGCTCTCGTCGCGCCTCTTCCCTCTCCCGGTCAAGGCCGGAACGTATTTCCACCTGAAGGCGGGGAAGGGATACGTGACCTGGGGCGCCGCCGAGGAGTTCGGCGAGGACGAGATCGAGCAGCTCTTCACCCCGTCGTTCGGGAAGGACCTCCTCGGCCTGCGCGTCTTCGACGTCGCCTCGCAGAAGGAGGTCGCCCTCGAAGGCTCGATCTCCGACTGGCGCCTCTCCCCGAACGGCGAGCAGGCCGTCGTGAAGAAGGGCTCCACCTACCACGCGACGCCGCTCGAGAAGCTCTATTCCTCGAAGGCGCTCGGGACGGCGCTCTCCCTCGACCGGCTCGTCGTGAAGGTGAACCCGCGCGACGAGTGGCTGCAGGTCTTCGACGACGCCTGGCGCTGGTACCGCGACTTCTTCTACGACCCGGGGATGCACGGCCGCGACTGGAAGGCGATGGGCGCCGCCTACCGCGCCATGGTCCCCGAGCTGAGCTCGAGGAACGAGCTGAACTGGCTCCTCTCCCAGATGGTCGGCGAGCTCTGCGTCTCGCACACCTACGTCGGCGGCGGCGACACCGGGCCGAAGAAGGCCCCCGAGCCGCTCCTCTTCACAGGCCGCCTCGGCGCCGACCTCGCGGCCGACGCCTCCGGCCGCTACGTCTTCCGCGCCGTCTTCCGCCCCTCGGGCTTCACCGGCGACCACCCGGCCCCTCTCGCCCGCCCCGACGTCAACGTGAAGGACGGCGAGTTCCTCCTCGCGGTCGACGGCGTCGACCTGAAGGTGCCCGAGAACCCCTACCGCCTCCTCCAGGTCGCGAAGGGGCAGAAGGTCCGGCTCACGGTCGGCCCGAAGGCCGACGGGACGGGAAGCCGCGTCGTCGAGGTCGAGCCGCTCCGCTCGGAGTACGACCTCCGCTACGACCGCTGGGTCGCGAAGAACCTCGCGTACGTCGAGAAGGCCTCGAATGGCGAGATGGGCTACCTCCACCTGACGGCGATGGGGGCGGAGAACATCGCCCAGTTCGACCGCTTCTACCGCGCGTTCCACGACCGGAAGGGGCTCGTCATCGACGTCCGCGGCAACGGCGGCGGCTGGACCGAGTACTTCGTCATCGACAAGCTCGAGCGGAAGGTGGCCGCCTTCAACGTCTTGAAGAACATGGACGCCTTCCCCTACCCGCCGGGCGCCACGAAGGCGCACCTCGCCGTCCTGACGAACGAGTACAACGGCTCCGACGGCGAGGCGTTCGTCGAGCACTTCAAGGCCGCGAAGCTCGGGACCGTCATCGGCGTCCCGTCGTGGGGCGGCCTCGTCGGGATCGTGAACGCCCAGGCGACGGTCGACGGCGGCACGGTGAACCAGTCGAACAACGCGTTCTGGGGGCGCGAGGGGAAGTGGCTCGTCGAGAACCACGGCGCGGACCCCGACGTCCTCCTCGAGAACGACCCGGCCTCCGCGTCGGCCGGGAAGGACCTCCAGCTCGAGAAGGCGGTCGAGGTGCTGAAGAAGCAGATCGCCGAGAAGCCGTTCACCTTCCCGCCGCAGCCGGCGTACCCGAAGAAGTAGGGAGTCCTCCGTCCGGCGGGAGGGGGCAGCCGCCCCCTCCCGCCCATGCCCGTTTCCGGAGGCTCAGCCTTTTCCAGGGCGCCCGGCGGGCTTAGAGTCCGCGCGTGATTCGCCGCCTCCTCGCCCTCGCCGGGCTCCTCCTCGCGTTCCCCGGGTACGCCGCCAGCCCGTTCCGGCCGGTCGAGACCTCCGCGGAGGCGGCGCGCCTCGGCACGACCCCGATCCGCGCCCGCGCCGTCCGCCCGTTCCTCTTCGACGCCCGGGCCTTCGCCGACGCGATGCGCGGGGTCTCGGTCGAGAAGCCGGACGAGGTCGGGACTCCCTCGACGCTCCTCGAGCTCCCCCACCCCGACGGCGGCCTCGCCCGCTTCCGGGTCATCGAGTCGCCCGTCATGGCCGCGGAGCTCGCGGCGAAGTTCCCGGAGACCCGGACCTTCCGGGGAGAGGGAATCGACGACCCGACCGCCTCCGTCCGGTTCGACGTCTCCCCGCGCGGCTTCTCGGCGATGGTCCTCTCGGCGTTCGGCGCCTGGTACGTCGACCCCTGGGCGCCCGGCGAGGCCGACGTCGTCGGCTCGTACCACAGGCGCGACGCCCTGCGCGACCCGGAGAACACCTTCCGGTGCGAGGGGCCGGCAAAGGGACCCGCCCGGGAAGTCCTCCCGTTCCCGTCGGTCAGGACCGAGGCCGGACCGACGCAGATGCCCCTCCTCACCGTCGGCGGGACGTTGAAGACGTACAAGCTCGCGCTCGCGACGACGGGCGAGTACTCGGCGTTCTTCGGCGGCACCGTGCCGCTCGTCCACGCCGAGCTCGTCACCGCCGTGAACCGCGTCACCGGGATCTACGAGCGCGAGCTCGGGGTCCGGATGACGCTCGTCGCGAACAACGACAGCCTCATCTACCTGAACGGCTCGACGGACCCGTACACGAACAGCGACGGCGGCGCGATGCTCGGGCAGAACCAGGCGAACGTCGACGCGGTCATCGGCAGCGCGAACTACGACATCGGTCACGTCTTCTCGACCGGAGGCGGCGGGATTGCCATGCTGGAGGCCGTCTGCTGGACGGGCTACAAGGCGCAGGGCGTGACCGGCAGCTCCAGCCCGACGGGGGACGCGTTCTGGGTCGACTACGTCGCCCACGAGATGGGGCACCAGTTCGGGGGCAACCACACCTTCGACGGCACCGCCGGCAGCTGCGGAGGCGGGAACCGGAACGACGCGACGGCCTACGAGGTCGGGAGCGGGTCGACGATCATGGCGTACGCGGGAATCTGCGGCTCCGAGGACCTGCAGCCTCACAGCGACCCGTACTTCCACGCCGTCTCGTTCGACGAGATCGTCACGTACATCAGCAACACGAGCCCGGACTACGGCGGCGCCTGCCCGACGAGCACCTCGACCGGGAACACCGCCCCGACGGTGAGCGCCGGGGCGGACTACAGGATCCCGGCGAGGACTCCCTTCGCCCTCACCGGCTCGGCGACCGACCCGAACGGCGACACCCTGACGTACGGCTGGGAGGAGATGGACCTCGACGCGGGCTCGGGGACGACCGGCCCGCCGCTCACCGACAACGGCTCGCGCCCCATCTTCCGCTCCTTCGACCCGACGACGAGCCCGACGCGAACCTTCCCGACGCTCGCGGACGTCCTCGCCGGGACGACGACGTACGGCGAGACGCTGCCGACGACGACGAGAACGCTGACCTTCCGCCTCACCGCCCGCGACAACAGGGCCGGCGGCGGCGGCGTGAACTCCGACACCGCCGTCCTCTCGGTGACGGACACGGGGAGCGCGTTCGCCGTGACCTCCCCCTCCACCGCCGTCAGCTGGCCCGCCGGCTCGACGCAGACCGTCACGTGGAACGTCGCGGGGACGACCGCGGCGCCGATCTCGTGCGCGAACGTGAAGATCGAGCTCTCGACGGACGGCGGGCTCACGTTCGGGACGACGCTCTTCGCGTCGACGCCGAACGACGGCAGCGAAGCCGTCACGCTCCCGAGCTACCCGACCGCGGGCGTCACGGCCCGCCTGAAGGTCTCCTGCGTCGGGAACGTCTTCTTCGCGATCAGCCGGCCCTCCTTCACGATCACGACGAGCCCGGCCGCGCCGACCGTGACCGGCATCTCCCCCGCGACGGGGTCGACCGCCGGCGGCACCGCCGTCACGATCACCGGGACCGGCTTCGTCTCGGGCGCGACGGTCTCGATCGGCGGCGCCGCGGCGACCTCGGTCGTCGTCTCGTCCGCCACGACGATCACCGCCGTCACCGGGGCCCGCGCCGCCGGGACCGTCGACGTCGTCGTCACGAACCCGGGGGGCGCCTCGGGGACGAAGAGCCTGGCCTACACCTACGTCGCGCCGGGCGCCGGGCTCCTCTTCTACACCGTCACCCCGTGCCGGGTCCTCGACACGCGGAACGCGCCGGACGGGCCGCTCGCCGGGCCGATCCTCGCGGCGTCCCCCGCGGAACGCGTCTTCACGATCGTCACCGCCTGCGGCGTCCCGGCGGACGCGAAGGTCGTCTCGGCGAACGTCTCGGTCACGGGCGGAACCGCCGCCGGGAGCCTCCGCGTCTACCCCTCCGACGGGTCGCTCCCCGTCCCGACGGTGATCTCCTTCGGGGCCGGGAAGACCCGGGCGAACAACGCGATGCTCCTCGTCTCGACGACCGGCGGCGCGGGACGCATCACCGTCCGGAACGACGCGACGGCCCCGATCCACGTCATCCTCGACGTGAACGGGTACTTCCGGTAGGCGTCCGGGCCGCTACGCCTCCCAGCGCCGGAAGAAGAGCGCCTGCCTCGCGACCGGCGCCGCGTCCTTCTCGAGCGAGGCCATCCTCTCGCGGGTCAGCGGCGTGAAGGCCTTCGCGATCGCGACGTTCTCCTCGAGCTGCCCGATCGTGTCGCAGCCGACGATCACGGTGGAGACCGGGAGCGAGAGGACGTAGCGCATCGCGTCGCGCATCGTGAGCGTCCCCGGGCGCGTCGCCTTGAACGGCCCCCGCTGCTCCTCGGGCGGCGGCGGGGTCCAGGTCGAGAGGATCCGGCCGCGCGCCGGGATCTTCATCCCGACGATCCCCATCTCCTTCTCCACGGCGAGCGGCAGGAGCTCGCTCCCGAACGGGAGGTGGTGCGGGTCGGCCGCGTTCACGGCGAGGAGGACCGTGTCGAACGGAAAGCGGCGGATCGCCTCGGCGAGGACGGCCGGGTCGGTGTGCCCCGTGATCCCGAGGAAGCGGACGAGCTTCTGCTCGCGCGCCGCCGCGAACGCCTCGAGGGCTCCCCCCTTCGCGCAGACCTTCTCGACGTCGTCCATCGTGCTCATCGCGTGGAGCTGCCAGAGGTCGACGTGGTCGGTCCGGAGGAGCTTCAGCGAGGTCTCGAGGAGCTTCAGCGAGCCGTCGCGCGTCCTCTCGTGCGTCTTCGTGGCGAGGAAGGCCTCGCCCCGGCGCCGCGCCATCACCTGCCCGAAGTAGCGCTCGCTCCAGCGCGCCTCTCCGCCGTAGCGGGCCGACGTGTCGACGTAGTTCACGCCGAGGTCGAGCGCCCGCTCGATGATCGGCACGGCGACGGCGTCGTTCTCGGGCTTCTCGAGGGAGGCCTGCCCGCCGAGGCTGAAGATCCCGACGCGGAAGCCGGTCTTCCCGAGGTTCCGGGTCGGCATCGCCTCCGCCGTCCGCGGGTTCCACGGGTGCGCGGCCACGCCCTTCGCCGCCGGCGCGGCCGGGGCCGTGCCCGCCGTCTCCGACGCCCCGAGCGTTCCGGCCACGAGCCCTGCCGCCGCCGCGGCCCCGAGCTTCAGGAGGTCCCGACGCTCCAGCGCCCCGTCCCTCTTCGCCTCGTCGTGGTCGTCCATCGAGCACCTCCTCGTCGTCGGGGAAAGTATCGCCCCGCGCCCGCGGTTGGGCGCCCTTTCAGCGCCGGCCGCCGTCGGGCGCCGTCGCCCGCTCCCAGGCGAGCCGCCGGAGCCCCGGGTCCTCGGCCGCGGCGGCGACCTCGCGGAAGATCGGGATCGCGAGGTCGAGCCGGCCGGCGTTGAGGAGGCCGATCGCCTCGTTGTAGCGGCGGACGAGGCGGTTGTGGACGACGACGCGCCGCACCTCCTGGACGTCCCACCCTAGCGCGCGCTGCATCTCCGGGTCGCGGCCGAGCGAGGCGTGGAGCGCCTCGAGCCGGGCGAGCGCCTCCTCCTCGCGCCCCTCGTCGACGAGGCGGTTCACGAGGTCGACCTCCGCCGGGACGTCGCGCGAGACCGCGGCGGACGGCCGCACGGGGGACGTGGAGAGGGGCGGTCCCGCGGGGGCGGCGCCCGGCGGCGCACCCGGCTCCGGCGTCTCGGGTTCCGGCGACCGGCGTCCCCTCGGAACGCCGCCGAGGACGCCGGCGGCGCCCGCGCGGGTCAGCGGCAGGAGGCGGCCGACGGGCGGCGCCGAGGCGGGGACGGGCAGGACGCGCGCGAGCGGACGCGAATCGACGACGTGCGCCCTCGCGCGGGAGAGGAGGGCCCGCTCGTTCTCGCCGAAGGCCTCGCGAAACGCGTCCGACGCCTCGCGTCCTTCGGAGAGGAGCGCGGCGTAGCGTCCGAGCCTCTCCTCCCCGTCGGGGGTTCCCTGGAGCAGGACGTGGACGACGGCCCACGCCTCGGCGCGGAGGAGCGCCCCCGTCGCCCCCGGTCCCGAGAGCGTCGTCTCCCGGAAGAGGATCGGGCCCGCCCCGGGGAACCGCGCGTTCCGGAGGGACGCGACGTGCTCCGGGACGAGCCGGCCGAGCGTCGCCTTCGCCTCGGTGGCCGAGAAGGTCGAGAGGTACTCGGCGAGGCCCGTCGCCAGCCAGGCCGGGAGCGGCGTCTTCGCGCGCCCCGCGAGCGCCGCGGCGACCGCTCGGAGGAACCCTGCGCGCGCCTCCTCGTCGCTCGTCGCGGCGAGGACGATCCGGCCCCCGGCGGGCGCCGCGGGGGGATAGCCCGCGGCCACGAGGTGCGCAGGGTCGTGGACGACCGCGGCGACGAGGGGAGGCGGCGGGCCGAACGCCCCCGGAACGAGGGCCGGGAGGAAGGCGACGAGGGCGCGGAGGGTGACGGCCGTCTCGACGAGGCGGCTGTCGGACGCGGTCCCGACGACCGTGGTCCGCCCCGTCTCCACCTTCCGCCACGCCTCGCGGTCGGGCGGAGGGGCCGCGGACGCCGGGCTCGTGGCGGGTGCCACCGCGAGGAGGAGGGCCGCGAGCGGCGCCGCCCTCCGCTCCGCCCGCCGGGCGGAACCCGCGCCTCGTGGTCGCCGCACGATTCCGGCCTCTCCCTCCCGCCCCACGGCGCCAAGTATCCCCTTCCGCGCGGTCCGGGAGGAGCCCGGAGTCCGGCGGGGCGAAGATGTCGTAGAGATCGGGCGGAGGATGTCTTGACGACGAGCCCAGGCAGGGGTCCCGGCTCCGGATTCGCGCCGGCGGTCGCGGCGACGGTCGCCGTCACGGCGGCGATGCTCGTCCTCGACCTCGGCTGGCTCGGCGTCGTCGCGCGCGGGCTCTACGACGAGGCCCTCGCCCCGCTCCGGCGGACGGAGGTCTTCTGGCCCGCCGCCCTCCTCTTCTATGCGTTCTACGTGGCGGTGACCGTCGCCTGGGCGGTCCTCCCGTCGGACGGACCCCCGTCCGCGGCCCGCCGCGGCGCCGGGCTCGGCCTCGTGGCCTACGCGACGTACGAGCTGACGAACTGGGCCGTCCTCCGCGGCTGGCCGGCGTGGATCGTCCCGGTCGACGTCGCCTGGGGCGTCGTGCTCACGGCCGTCGCCGCCCTGGCGGGAAAGCTCGCCCAGCGGGGCGTGGAGGGCCGCGACCGGTGACCTCGCAGGACCATGCGTTCCTCGACGTCTGGCCCCGCCGGCTCCTGACCGTGCCCCTCGCGCTCCTGCTCGGGACGGTCGCGATCCTGGCGGCCCCGCTCTGGGTCGCCGCCGGCGTCGCATGGGACGCGCTCGCCGGCTCGGCGCGGACCCTTCCCCGCACGAGGGCGCTCGCGTTCTTCGCTCTCTACCTCGCGTGCGAGGCCGGTGGGATCCTCGCCGCGGCGGTCCTCTGGGTCGTCGCCTTCGGCGGCCGCGCCTGCGGCCCGGGGCGCTGGGTCGAGCGGAACGCGGCTCTCCAGCGCCTCTGGAGCGGCGCCCTCTTTCACGGGAGCCGCCGCCTCTTCTCGATGACGGTCTCGACCGAGGGGCTCCACCTCGCGGACGAGGCGCCGTTCCTCCTCTTCGCGCGGCACGCGAGCGTCGCCGACACGGTCCTCGCCGCGGCGTTCGTCGCGAACCCGCGACGCCTCCTCCTCCGCTACGTGCTGAAGCGCGAGCTCCTCCGGGACCCCTGCCTGGACATCGTCGGCCGGCGGCTCCCGAACGCCTTCGTGAGACGCCGCGGCCCGGACCTCGACGCCGAGGTCTCCGCCGTCGCCGGCCTCGCCCGCGGGCTCGACGCGCGCTCGGGCGTCCTGATCTACCCCGAGGGGAAGCGCTTCAGCGCGGAGAGGCGGGACGCGGCGGTCGCCGCGCTCGTCGAGAAGGGGGAGCTCGGGCTGGCGAAGATCGCCGGCGGGTTCCGGAACGTCCTCCCGCCGAAGCTCCGCGGGCCGCTCGCCCTGCTGGACGCGGCGAAGGGGGTCGACGTCGTCCTCCTCGAGCACGCCGGCTTCGAAGGGGCGGCGTCGTTCCCCGAGTTCTGGCACGGCGCGCTCGTGGGCGGCACGCTCCACGTCCGGCTGCGCCGCTTCCCGGCCTCGACGATCCCGGACGAGGGGCGCGGCTTCTGGCTCTTCGAGCGCTGGGCCGAGATGGACCGCTGGATCTCCCGGGTGCGTGCGCCCGGGGCCGTCGCCGGGAGCGCGTCGTGACGCCCGGGCTCGTCGCCGCGAACGCGGCGCTCGTCCTCGCGATGATGACGCTCCTCTGGCTCGTCAGCGTCCGCCTGCGCGACGCGAGCATCGTCGACCCCTTCTGGTCCGTCGGCTTCCTCCTCGTCGCGGCGCACACCGCCGTCCGGACGGGCTTCACGCCGGGGAAGGCGCTTCTCCTCGGCGCGGTCTCCGCGTGGGCGCTCCGCCTCTTCCTCTACCTCCTCCGGAGGGGCCGCGGCAAGCCCGAGGACCCGCGCTACGCGGCGTTCCGCCGCCGTTTCGGCCCCGAGCGGTACTGGTGGGTCAGCTATTTCCAGGTCTTCCTCCTCCAGGGTCTCCTCGTCGTCGTCATCTCGGCGCCGCTCCAGCTCGCGGCCGCCGCCCCCGCGCCGGACCCCGTCTCCGCGACGGACCTCCTCGGCCTCGTGCTCTTCGCCGCGGGCCTCGGGATCGAAGCCGTGGCCGACGCGCAGCTCGCCGCGTTCCGAGGGGAACGCTCCCGTGCGGGCTCGGGAGATCCGAAGCGGGTCCTCGACACGGGCCTCTGGAAGTACAGCCGCCACCCGAACTACTTCGGCGAGGCGCTCCTCTGGTGGGGCTTCTGGGTCATGGCCCTCGACGTGCCGGCGGGGTGGGCGACCGTCCTCGCCCCGGCGCTGATGACGTTCCTCCTCGTGAAGGTCTCCGGCGTCGCGATGCTCGACGCGCACATGGCGGCGACGCGCCCGGAGTACGCGGACTACGTCCGCAGGACCTCCGCCTTCCTCCCACGCCCCCCGCGGCGCTGAAACGGGAGGGGCGAGACGCCCCGCGACACCGGCTGGAAGAGCCGGGCCTCCTCCTCGATCTTCGAGAACGGGGTCTCCGACCCGTCCTTCCCTTCCTTGTAGAGCTCGACCCGCTCCCGGAGAAGGCCCTCCTCCTTCCGCAGGTCCTGCGTGATCCGGAGCCGGTTGAAGGGGAAGTAGCCCGGGACGCCCCGCATCCGGAGCGTCACCGCCGTCGTCCGGAAGTCGCGGTCCGTCGTCCCCTCCCCGTCGCCGAAGGACGAGGTGACGTGGAGCTTCACGCGCTCGCCCTCCGGCGCGCCGACGTCAACCCGGAACCAGAGCGCCTGGGAGCGCGGTCCGGCGGCCCCCTTGTAGTCCGGGTGGCGGCGGAGGAGCGTCTTCAGCGTCTCCCAGCGGTCCGCGTACCGGCGCTGGACGACGGTCAGCTCGTAGTCGTTCTCGGGAGTCCGCTTCCAGCCGTCTCCCGCCCGCTCGTACGCGGCCCCCCAGCCGACCCAGACGACGGTCGCCTGCGGCTCGGGCCACCTCTCCGCGGTGTAGGGGGGATCGGCCGGCTTCAGCGAGCAGCCGGAGAGGAGGAGGGGGAGGAGGATTGCCGGGGAGAGGGGCGCGCGGCGGGATACGGGTCCTGGCGTCATGGCGGGCCGATGATCGCGCCGTCGCGCCGGGATCCGTCTCCCGCCGTGCTCGCCGCGCCCTCCGGGCTCCAGTACCCGTGGAAGCTGATCGGGACGTGATGCTCGAGCAGGACGCGGGCGACCGGCCCCTCGGCGACGCGCGCCGGGTCGAGGATCGCGAGCGAGCTGCTCTTCGAGTCCCCGTCGTAGAGCTCGACGAGCAGCCACCCCGCGTCCTCCCCCGCCCGCCCGGGGTCGGGCACGAAGACGGGCTCGCTCGTGAAGACGCGGTCGCCGAAGTCGTGAGCCTCGGCACGGCCGCTCCCGAAGTCGACCCGGGCGACGGCGTTCCAGAAGAACTGCCCGGGCCGCGCGCTCGCGACGTATCCCCAGCGCTGGCGACGGCCCAGGAGGCGGTCGTCGATCCGCGGCCACTCGAAGCTCCCGGCGAGGACGACCTCGTTCCGGGCGCGCGTCGCGCCCGGCGCGACGCGGACGCGGCGGACGTATCCCGGCTTCTCGAACCGCCCGGCGCGACCTCTCATGACCTCGGTGACGAACGCGTCGGGTCCGATGAAGTGGTCGGGGTCCTCGTAGCCGACGAAGTCGAGGACGAGCTCGTCCCCCTCCTCGTGCCCGTTGAACGAGTGCCACATGAACGAGGCCTCGGTCTCGACGAAGCGCGGCGCCACCCCTCCGGCCGGGCGCTCCCTCGGGAGGATCATCAGGAGGCTTCCGTCGGCCCCGTTCCAGCGGAGGGAGTCGACGATGCTCCGCAGGCCCAGGAGGAGCCCCCACACCTCGATCGTCGCCGGGTGGAGGTGGAGGACGACGTGGCGCCGCGTGACGAACCAGTCGTGGAGGTACGAGAAGCGCGGCAGGGGGTGGACGTCGTGCCCGGCGAGGGAGCCGTCGGGAGCGAACGTCGTGAGGTGCACTCTCGCCGTCCGGCCGTACTCGAGGCCGAAGTGGAGCCACTCGCCGGTCTCCGGGTCGATCTTCGAGTGGGCCGCGTAGAGGGTCAGGTCGCGCGGCAGGCCGAAGCTCGTCTCGCCGATCGTCCCGAGCGTGTCGGCGTCGAGCTCCCACGGAAGGCCGGTCTCGTCGAAGGCGTAGACGCGGCCCCGCCAGGGGACCGCGGTGACTCCGGCCTGGCTCCGGAGCTTCCGCTCCGGGAGGACGTTCGCGAGAAGGCCGCCGGGGGCCTGGGTGCTGAAGGTGGCCCAGACGAGCTTTCCGGCCCGCTCCTCGTCGACGAACTTCGCGGTGCGGACGAAGCGCGCGCGGTAGTCGACCCCCCTCCCGCCGAACCGGAACATCTGGACGAGGCCGTCGCCGTCGAGGAGGGCCCGCCTGCGCCGTCCGCCGCGGTCGAAGAGCCCGGGCCCGTTCCGGTAGAGCGTCCCGCGAAGGCCGCGCGGGAGCGTCCCCTCGACGCGCGGCGCGTAGGCCTGCTCCTCCGGAAGGCTGGTCGCGAGACCTCCCCACGGCTCGGCGTCCGTGAGAGGGGCGGTCCGGCTCGTGCGGAGGGGCGGGCTCGAGGAGCAGCCCGGCAGGGCGAGCGCAGCCCCGCCCGCTCCGAGGAGGCCGAGGAGCTCTCGACGCGTCGGGCGGCCGTTCGGGGGGCGTTCGGGCGGGACCATCCCGCGGGGAAGGTTAGCCCGTCGTCCGCCTCCGGTCCTGGATCCGGTGCGGCATCCGGGTCGCGACACGGCCGAGGAACCAGCGGTCGCGCGCGACGGCGACGGGCGAGCCCGGGTCTCTTTTCCGCGGCGGGCCGATCCTGCCTTCCAACCCGGTCCGGGTCCCCGGAACGAGGACGCCGCAGGGCCACCGCGGTCGCGACGCGGGACCGGAAGCCGCCGGCGGCCGCGGTCGTCGCTCCGGACGCCGGCGCTATCCCGAGCGCCTTCTCCAGAAGAGGTAGGCCGGGACACCCGAGAGGACGAGGAGGGAGCCGATCAGGGCGTTGGCGCCCCGCAGGCCGACGGCCAGGAATCCGATCTCGACGCCGACCGTCACGACGATGAAGAAGAGCGGCGTCCACGGGTAGAAGGGGACCAGGAATGCCGTCCCCGCGGTCCCCTCCCGGCGGCGAAGGACGAAGATCGAGGCCGTCGTGAGCGCGGCGAACGGGAGGATCGCGAACGCCGTCCAGTCGACGATCGTCTCGAAGGTCCTGCCGACCCCTTCGTGCGCCGGCGTCAGGGCGGCGCCCGCCAGGAGGATCCCCGAAGCCCACAGGGTCTGCAGCCAGAGCGCACGGGCCGGCACGTGGCCCCCGCGGGAGACCGCGGCGAGCGCGCGCGGGAAGAGTCCGTCGCTCGCCATCGCGTAGTAGATCCTCGGGCCGGTGATGACCATCGCGCTCGCGCTCCCCGCGAAGACGCAGGCGAGGGCGAGCGAGAGGAGCTGCATTCCCCTCTCGCCGAAGATCGCGCGGGCGATCTCGCCCCCCACGTTGATGTTCCCGATCCGGGCGGCGGGGACCATCCGGAAGTACGCGAGGTTCCACGCGAGGTAGATCGCCGTCACGAGGAGGACGCCCCCCACGAGCGCCCGGGGGAGGTTCCGCTGCGGCACCCGGACCTCGCCGGCGACGTAGGCCGCCGAGTTCCAGCCGGAGTAGGCGAAGAGGACGATGAGCGCCGCGATCGCCGGAGGGGGACCGGCCGGGAGGGGGCCGGTCTCTGCCGGCGGCGCCGCCACGAGGAGCGCGCCGACGACGAGGAGAGCCAGGATCGCCAGCTTCGCGAGGACGAGGCCGTTCTGGAACCGCCGGCTCTGGCGGAGGCCGGTGGCGTGGACGGCGGAGATCCCCACGAGGAGGGCGAGCGCGACGGTGACCGCGGTCCTGCGGGAGGCGTGCGGCGAGACGACGTCGAGCGTCGCCTGCGCGGCCGCGAAGGAGGAGGCCGCGATCGCCCCCGGGAAGCCGACGACGAAGGAGGTCCACCCGCTGAGGAACGCCGCGGGCCGGCCGAAGGCCTCGCGCAGGAAGACGTAGTCGCCCCCCGCGCGCGGGTGCCGGCACCCGAGCTCGGCGTGGACGAGGCTCCCCGCGAGCGAGACGAGGCCCCCGACGGCCCACGTCGCGAGCGCGAGGCGCACGTTCCCGAGGGCGGCGGCGACGAGACCCGGGAAGGCGAGGATCCCGACGCCGATCATGTTGGAGACCATGATCGCGCCGGCGTCCCAGGCGCCGAGCTCGCGGACCAGCTCGGCCCGCGGCGGCGGCTCGCTCCCTCGTTCGTCGGTCTGCATGCTGTCGGTCCGTCCTCGCCGCTCCCGGGTCCTAGGGCCGGCAGCGTACGATAGCTTCATCGGACGCCGTCGCCGGCCTTCGCCCGCGGGCGACCGCCAGCGCCTGCCCGCGGGAGAAGGAATGCGATACCGCACGACACGGCCCATGCTCATCTTCCTCGCGGCCGCGTCGGCGTGGGGCTGCCGGAAGCCCGGAGTCGCTCCCGCCGCGGAGCGCGCGGCCGTCCCGGCCGCCGCGCCCTCCGCGGCCATCGGCGAGCTCGACCGGATCGCGAGGGGCCGGACGGACAAGGCGTCCGACTCTCACGGCTTCACGGAGGTCTACGAGCGCTTCTTCGCGCCCCTTCGGAACGAGCCGATCCGGATCCTCGAGATCGGGATCGACCAGGGAGGCTCCCTCCTGACGTGGAGGGACTACTTCCCGAAGGCCGCGGTCTTCGGGATCGACATCCTGGACCGGTCCGACCTGCAGTCGGACCGGATCCGGACGTTCGTCGCCGACCAGTCGAAGCGGGAGCAGCTCGGAGCGTTCCTCGCGAAGTACCCGGGGCCGTACGACGTCATCCTGGACGACGGCGGCCATTCCATGGAGCAGCAGCAGGTCAGCCTCGGCTTCCTGTTCGCGGCCGTCCGGCCGGGCGGCCTCTACGTCGTCGAGGACGTCCACACGTCGCTCCGAGCCTTCTACCCCTACAAGGGCTTCGGCGCGGACGACGACGGAAGCAACACGACGCTCCGGATGCTCGAGACGTTCATCCGGACCGGACGGTTCGAGAGCCGCTACATGACGCCGGAGGAGGCGCGGTTCGTGTCGGAGCAGGTCGAGTTCACGAACCTGTTCCATCGCACGACCGCACCCCCCAGCATCACCTGCCTGCTCCGGAGGAAACCGGCGCGCTGACGGGGCGGCCCCGCCCTACCCCGTCGTCAGCTTCCGGTACTTGATCCGGTGCGGCATGTCGGCCGCGGCGCCGAGGCGCCTGTGCCGGTCGGCCTCGTACTCCTGGTAGTTCCCCTCGTACCAGAACGTCTTCGAGTCCCCCTCGAAGGCGAGCATGTGGGTCGCGACGCGGTCGAGGAACCAGCGGTCGTGCGAGATGACGACGGCGCAGCCGGCGAAGGAGAGGAGCGCCTCCTCGAGCGCGCGGAGCGTGTCGACGTCGAGGTCGTTCGTCGGCTCGTCGAGGAGGAGGAGGTTGCCGGCCTTCTTCACGGTCCGGGCGAGGTGGAGGCGGTTCATCTCGCCGCCCGAGAGGTCGCCGATCCGCTTCTGCTGGTCGGCCCCCTTGAAGTTGAACATCGAGCACCAGGCGCGGCTCGACATCTCGCGGCGGCCGACCACGATCTTCTCCTCGCCCCCCGAGACCTCCTCCCACACCGTCTTCGACGGGTCGGGGCGGTCGCGGTTCTGGTCGACGTAGGAGGGGACGACCGTCTCCCCCACCGTGAGGACGCCGCCGTCCGGCCTCTCGAGCCCCATGATCATCTTGAAGAGCGTCGTCTTGCCGGCACCGTTCGGGCCGATGACGCCGACGATGCCCCCCTTCGGGAGGTCGAACGTCAGGTCGTCGAAGAGGAGGTTGTCGCCGTAGGCCTTCTTCAGCCCCTCGGCCCTCACGACGACGTCGCCGAGGCGAGGGCCGGCGGGGATGTAGATCTCGTTCGTCTCGCCGCGGCTCTCCGGGCCGCTCTCGGCGAGGAGCTGCTCGTAGGCCTGGAGGCGCGCCTTCCCCTTCGCGTGCCGCGCGCGGGGAGCCATGCGGACCCACTCGAGCTCGCGCTCGAGCGTCTTCTGCTTCGCCGTCTCGGCCTTCTCCTCCTGCTCGAGGCGGGTCTTCTTCTGCTCGAGCCAGGAGGTGTAGTTCCCCTTCCAGGGGATCCCGGCGCCGCGGTCGAGCTCGAGGATCCACTGGGCGACGTTGTCGAGGAAGTAGCGGTCGTGCGTGACCGCCACGACGGTGCCGGGGTACTCGGCGAGGTGGTGCTCGAGCCACGCGACCGACTCGGCGTCGAGGTGGTTCGTCGGCTCGTCGAGGAGGAGGAGGTCGGGCTTCTCGAGGAGGACGCGGCAGAGCGCGACGCGGCGCCGCTCGCCGCCCGAGATCTTCGTCACGCTCGCGTCGGGGGGCGGGCAGCGGAGGGCGTCCATCGCCGTCTCGAGCGTCCGGTCGAGGTCCCAGCCGTTCGCCGCCTCGATCGCGTCCTGCACCTTCCCGTACTCGGCCATGACCTTGTCCATCTCGGCGTCGGGGAGGCTCTCCCCCATCTTCTCGCCCAGCTCGTCGAAGCGCGCGAGGAGCTGCTTGACCGGCGCGACGGCCGCCTCGACGTTCTCGAGGACGTTCTTTTCCGGGTCGAGCCACGGGTCCTGCGCGAGGAAGCCGACCCGCGTCCCCTCCGCCGGGAACGCCTCTCCGTTGAACTCGCGGTCGACGCCCGCCATGATCCGGAGGAGGGACGACTTGCCCGCGCCGTTCAGGCCGAGGACGCCGATCTTGGCGCCCGGGAAGAAGGCGAGGTAGATCCCCTTCAGGATCTCCCGCTGCGGCGGGACGACCTTCCGGAGGTTGACCATCGTGTAGATGTACTGCGGTGCCATGGCGAGACCTCGTCGCGGCTTCGGCCGCGGGGCGGGGAGCGTAGCAGAGCGCCCCGGCGCCTGCCGGGAGGGCGGGGCGCTCCCGTAAACTCCCCTCCCGGCCGGACCGGAGCCGGCCGCGGAGACCTCATGCGACGAGCCGTCCTCGCCCTCGCCCTCCTCGCCACGCCCCTCCTCGCCCAGGAGGCGACGCCCGTCCCCCGGGTCGCCATCTCGCCGCGCGGCGCGGAAGAGATCGCCGTCGGACCCGGGAGGATGAGGGTCGAGTACGGACGCCCCTTCGCGAAGGGGCGGAAGATCTTCGGAGAGCTCGTCCCGTGGGGAAAGGTCTGGCGAACCGGCGCGAACGAGGCGACGTCGCTGACGACGGACGTCGACGTGACGCTCGGGAACGTCGCCCTGCCGAAGGGGTCGTACACGCTCTACACCCTCCCCGGCGAGAAGGAGTGGCTCCTCATCGTGAACCGCCAGACGGGGCAGTGGGGAACGGAGTACGACCCGAAGCTCGACCTGGCCCGGATCCCGATGAAGTCCGCCGCGCGCCCCGACCTCCTCGAGGTCATGACGATCTCGTTCCTCCCCGAGGACGCGTTCCGCGGAACCCTCCGCATCTCTTGGGAGAAGCGGACCCTCAGCGTCCCCTACGCCTACAGGAAGTGACGGGCCGCCCCGCGCGCCCGAAGGAGCCCCACCGATGAACGCACGTCCCGCCCGCGCGGCGGCGGTCGCCCTCGCGCTCGCCTCCGCTCTCGCCCTCCCCCTCTCGGCCGCCCCCGCGAAGCGGGCGCTGACGATCGACGACGTCTACCGCGTGAAGGGGGTCGCCGAGCCGGCGATCGCCCGCGACGGGAAGAGCGTCGTCTTCACGGTCACGACGACGGACCTCCCGAAGGTGAAGCGCTGGACGAACCTCTGGCGCGTCGAGGCGGACGGGAAGAACGCCCGCGCCCTGACGGTCCTCGACAAGCGCGACGCGAGCCCCGCGTTCTCGCCCGACGGCGCGACGCTCGCGTTCCTCTCGACGCGCTCCGGGACGCCGCAGGTCTGGTTCCTGCCTCTCGCCGGCGGCGAGCCGGAGAAGAAGACCGACGTCCCCGGCGGCGTCGGCGCGTTCCGCTTCACGCCCGACGGCCGGAGGCTCCTCCTCGTCGCCGACGTCTGGCCCGCCTGCGGCGCCGACCTCGACTGCAACCGGAAGAAGGACGACGCGATGGAGAAGGGGAAGATGAAGGCGGTCCTCGCCGACGCCCTCTTCGTCCGCCGCTGGGACTCGTGGGAGGACGGCAAGCGGACGCACGTCCTCAGGATGGACCTCGCCGACGCGAAGGCGCCCCTCGTCGACCTGACCCCGGGCGACTGGGACTCTCCCGCCTTCTCCGTCGGCGGGGGCGCCGACTTCGACGTCTCCCCCGACGGCAAGGAGCTCGCCTTCACGTCGCAGCGCGAGACGTTCCCCGCCTCCTCGACGAACGTCGACGTCTTCGTCGTCCCGGTCGACGGGACCCCCGAGCAGCTGAAGGCGCCGAAGAACCTGACGGCGAAGAACCCCGCGTTCGACGGCTCCCCGCGCTACTCGCCCGACGGCCGGTCGATCGCCTTCCGGATGCAGCGGACGCCCGGGTACGAGTCGGACCGCTTCCTCCTCGCGCTCTACGACCGAGCCGGCGGCACGACCCGCGTCCTCACCGAGGCGCTCGACTCGTGGGTCGGCGAGTACCGCTTCTCGGCCGACGGGAAGAGGATCTACTTCCTCGCCGACGTGAAGGGGCGGACGCCGCTCCACATCCTCGACCTGGCGTCGGGCTCGATCGGCCTCGTCTCGGGGACCGGCTTCGTCGACTCCTTCGAGCTCGCCCCCGACGGGACGTGGGCCGTCCTCGCACGGAGGCAGATGCACCTGCCGACCGAGCTCTACCGGCTCGCGCTCGTCGGCAAGGAGCCGACGCCGGCCGTGCCGCTCACCGCGCAGAACCAGGCGCTCCTCGCCGAGGTCGACTTCCGACCCATGGAGGAGGTCTACGTCGACAGCCCGTCGGGGAAGAAGATCCAGGTCCTCCTCGTCAAGCCGCACGACTTCGACCCCGGGAAGAAGTACCCCGCGATCGTGAACGTCCACGGCGGCCCGCAGATGCAGTGGGCCGACGCCTACCGCCCCGACGCGCAGGTCTACCCGGGGGCGGGCTACGTCGTCGCGTTCCCGAACCCGCACGGCTCGACGGGGTGGGGTCAGGACTTCACCGCCGCGATCTCGGGCGACTGGGACGGGAAGGTCATGAAGGACGTGAAGGCCGTCGCCGACTGGCTCTCCGCCCAGCCCTGGGTCGACGGCGACCGGATGGGCGCGATGGGCTGGTCGTGGGGCGGCTACGCGATGATGTGGCTCGCCGGTCACGACCACCCGTTCAAGGCGCTCGCCTCGATGATGGGGGTCTACGACCTCCGCTCGATGTACTCCTCGACCGAGGAGCTCTGGTTCCCCGAGTGGGACCTCAGGGGGACCCCCTGGCAGAACCCCGAGGGGTACGCGAAGCAGAGCCCGTCGTCGTACGTCGAGAAGTTCCGGACGCCGACGCTCGTCGTGACGGGGCAGAAGGACTTCCGCGTCCCCTACACGCAGTCGCTCGCGTTCTTCACCGACCTCCAGAAGATGAAGGTCCCGTCGCGCCTCGTCGTCCTCGAGGAGGCGAGCCACTGGCCCGGCTGGTACGACATGGTCCTCTACTACGCCGCCCACCTCGACTGGTTCCACCGGTACCTCGGCGGCGCCCCCTCCCCGTACGACCCGAAGGCCCTCGTCGCCAACGACGTCTTCGGGAAGGAGAAGCCCGAGGAGAAGGGCGAGCCGAAGAAGGACGCGCCGAAGCCGGACACCGCGAGAGCGGACGCGGCGAAGAAGTAGCTCATCCCCGGGCTGCCGGCCGCGCCGCGGCCGGCAGCCCCGTCCGGTTCACGCCGGCGCGAGGTCCTCTCCCCCGGCCGTGCCGTCGGCCGCCCCCTCGCGTGCCTGGCCCTCCTCCGCGGCCCCGTGCGTCCGCGCCACGAGGACGTAGATCGACGGGACGACGAGGAGCGTGAACGCCGTGCCGATGAACATCCCCGTCACGAGCATGATGCCGATCGAGTTCCGCGCCCCCGCGCCGGGGCCGCGCGCGAAGACGAGCGGCAGGTGGCCCATGATCGTCGCCGCCGTCGTCATCAGGACGGGCCGGAGGCGCGTGCTCGCCGCCTCGACGACGGCGGTCACCTTGTCGGTCCCCTTCTCCTGGAGCTTGTTCGCGAACTCGACGATCAGGATGCCGTTCTTCGCGATGAGGCCCACGAGCGTGATGAGGCCGACCTGGCTGTAGATGTTGAGCGACGTGAGCCCGAGGAACGAGAAGAGGAGCGCGCCCGAGAGCGCGAGGGGCACCGAGCCCGCGAGGATGATGAACGGGTCGCGGAAGCTCTCGAACTGCGCCGCGAGGACGAGGTAGATGAGGGCCGCCGAGAGGAGGAACGTCCCGAGGAACTTCCCCCCTTCGGCCCGGAGCTGCCGCGACTCGCCCGCGTAGTCGAGCGTGAAGCCCTTCGGCAGGATCGCCGCGGCCTCCTCCTCGAGCACCTTCAGCGCCGCGTCGAGCGAGACTCCGGGCGGGACGACGCCCTGGATGCGCACGGCGTTGAGCTGCTGGAAGCGCTTCAGCTCGCGCGGCTCCGTCGTCGTCCGGAGCGTGGCGAACGTGGAGAGGGGAACGAGGCGGCCGTCGGCGCCGGTGACGTGGATCTCCTCGAGCTGGTCGGGGGTGAGGCGGTCCGCACGCTTGACCTGCGGGATCACCTTGTAGCTCCGCCCCTGGATGCTGAAGCGGTTGACGTAGTTCCCGCCCAGGAGGACGGAGAGGTCCCGCCCCGCGTCGCTCAGGTTCACGCCCTGCGCGCGCACCTTGTCGCGGGCGAAGACGACCTCGGCCTGCGGCTGGTCGAACTTCAGGTCGGCGTCGGCGAACATGAACAGGCCGCTCTGGAAGGCCTTCGCGACGAGCTGCCCGGCGAGGCCCGCGAGCCGCTCGGGCTCGGCGGTCGAGGCGACGACGAGGTCCACCGGGAAGTCGCCGCCGCCCGGGAGCGGCGGCGGCGTCAGGGAGATGACGCGCACGCCGGGGATCTTCGAGAACCGCTCGGCCGCCGCCACCTGGAGCTCCCGGGTCGACCTCCTCCGCTCGCTCCAGGGCTTCGTCACCATCCCCCCGAAGCCGCCCGAGGGGAAGGTGATCTGGAAGATGCTCGCGCTCTCGGGGAACGAGCGGTAGACGTCGTGGACCTGGGAGGCGAAGAGCCTCGTCTGGTCGAGCGTCGCGTTCGGGGCGGCCTGGACGATCCCGAAGACCACGCCCTGGTCCTCGGTCGGCGCGAGCTCCCGCTGCGAGAAAAGGAAGAAGGGGACGCCGAGGAGCGTGACGAGGACCCAGAGGGTGAGGACGACCGGGCGGTATTTCAGCGTGGCGGAGAGCTGGCGCGCGTACGTGCCCCGGAAGAAGTCGAAGCGCCGGTTGACCCAGCCCGCGAAACCGCGCCCGGAGTCCCCCGCCCGAAGGAGCCTGCTCCCCATCATCGGCGAGAGGGTGAGGGCGACGACGCCGGAGACGATCACCGCGCCGGCGAGGGTGAAGGCGAACTCGCGGAAGAGCGCCCCGGTGAGTCCTCCCTGGAGGCCGATCGGCGCGTAGACGGCGGCGAGCGTGACGGTCATCGCAACGATCGGCCCGACGAGCTCGCGGGCCGCCGCGAGCGCCGCCTCGAGCGGCCGCTGGCCGAGCTGCAGGTGCCGCTCGACGTTCTCGACCATGACGATGGCGTCGTCGACCACGAGCCCCACCGAGAGGACGATGGCGAGGAGCGTGAGGAGGTTGATCGTGAAGCCCGCGACGAACATCAGGAACGCCGCGCCGACGAGGGAGACGGGGATCGCGACGACGGGGATCAGGACCGAGCGGAGGGAGCCGAGGAAGAGGAAGATGACGACGACGACGATGAGCAGCGTCTCGGTGAGGGTCTTCAGCACCTCGTCGATCGCGTCCCGGATGTACTCCGTCGAGTCGTAGGGGATCCCGACCTTCATCCCGGCCGGGAGCTGCGCCCGGATCTCCGGGATCGCCTCGCGCACGCCGCGGGTCACGTCGAGCGTATTGGCCGTCGGGAGGGCCCAGATCCCCATGAAGGTGGCGTCCTCGCCGTTGAAGTGGACGTCGGACTCGTAGTCCTCGGCGCCGAGGGCGACGTCGGCGATCTCGCCGAGGCGGACGACGGTCCCCTTCTCGCGCTTTACGACGAGCTGCCGGAACTCCTCGGCGGTCTGCAGGTTCGTGTTCGCGACGAGGTTCACCGAGACCATCGAGCCCTTCGTCCGACCCAGGGCCGAGAGGTAGTTGTTGTTCGCGAGCGCGTCGCGGACCTGCGAGGCGGAGAGGCCGAGCGCGGCCATCCGGTCGGGCTTCAGCCAGATCCGCATCGCGAAGTTGCGGCTCCCGAGGATGTCGGCGCGCTGCACGCCTGCGATGGCCGAGAGCCGCGGCTGGACGACGCGCGTCAGGTAGTCGGTGATCTGGTTCTGGTCGAGGTCCGCCGAGGAGAAGCCGATGTACATCGCCGCGAACTGCGTGTCGGCCGTCTCCAGCTCGATGACCGGGGCCTGCGCCTCGGGCGGGAGGTCGTTGCGGACCTGCGCGACTTTCGACTGGACCTGGGTGAGGGCCGCGTTCGTGTCGTAGTTCAGCCGGAGGTGGACGGTGATCGTGCTGACGCCCTGCGCGCTCGACGACTCGAGGTAGTCGATGCCGTCGGCGCTCGCGATGACCCTCTCGAGCGGGGTCGTGATGAAGCCGCGCACGAGGTCGGCGTTCGCGCCGACGTACGCCGTCGTCACCTTCACGACCGCGATGTCGCTCCGCGGGAACTGCCGCACCGAGAGCGACCGGATCGACTGGAGGCCCGCGATCGTGATGACGAGGCTGACGACGACCGCGAGGACCGGTCGCCTCACGAAGAGGTCTGTGCCTCTCATCACGAGTCCTGCGGCTTCGGGGCCGGGTCGTTGCCCGGCCGGACCCTGTTGTCGACCTCGACGGCCGCGCCGGGGCGGAGCTTGAAGACGCCCGAGGTGACGACCTCCTGCCCGGGCTTGAGGCCGGAGAGGACGGCCACCTGGTCGCCACGGGAGGGGCCCAGCTTCACGAACTGCTGCTGCACCCCGCGGTAGGGGGTTCCGCCCGGCCCCTTCATCTGCCCCACGACGAAGACCGAGTCGCCGTAGGGCGCGTAGCTGATCGCCGAGCCCGGCAGGGCGATGACCGGCTCCCCCTCCCCGAGGACGGCTTCGACCTCCACGAACATGCCGGGGCGGAGGAGGCCGTCCGGGTTCGCGAGCGTCGCCTGGACCCCCACGTTCCGCGTCGCCTCGTCGACGACCGAATCGACCGCGGTGATCCGGGCCTCGAACCGGGTCGCCGGGCCGGAGGCGTCCTGCGCCCGGACCGTCACGGCCGCACCCTTGCGGAGGCGGCCGACCTCCTGCTGCGGGAAGGAGAAGCCGACGTAGATCGGGTCGAGCGACTGGAGCGGCACGATCACGTCCCCCGCCGCGAGGTACTGGCCGAGGTTCACCTTGCGGATGCCGAGGATCCCGGCGAAGGGCGCCCGGATCGTCTTCCTCTCGATCGTCGCCCGGATCTCGCCGACGCGGGCCGCGCCCTCCCGCTGCTCCGCGACGGCCCGGTCGTAGTCCGCCTGCGCGAGGACGCCCCCGTCGCGGAGGCCTCCGGCCCTCTCGAGGTTGAGGCGCGCGAGCTCGAGCTGCGCCTCGGCAGCGGCGAGCTGGGCCCTCTCCTGCCGGGTGTCGAGCTCCACGAGGACGGTCCCCTTCTCGACGCGTCGTCCCGACTCGAAGCCGATCCGGTCGACGACGCCGGGGAGGTCCGCGCTGACCGACACGCCCTGGACCGCGACGACGGTTCCGATGGCCGTCAGGGTGTCGGGCCAGCGTTCCTCCCGGGCGACGGCCGTCGTGACCGCTTCCGGGGGAGGCTTGAAGGCGCCCTGCGCGCCCGCGGCTCGCAGCTGGCCGACCTTGAGGGTTGCGACCGCCGCGACGAAGGCGGCGACGAGGGACAGCATCAGAGTCATCCGTCTCTTCATGGGCGGGTCCTCCCTGGGTTCGCCGGCCGGACGACCGTCCCGAGGGGAACCCCGACCGAACCGGCGGTCCTGCCGGCGGAGACCCCGGACACGCCCGATTTCGAGCACCGGACTCGAGGAACCTACGCTGGATCCTGCGACGGGGTTTCAGCGAGAATGGCGGGGAGCAGCCTGCGATGGTCCCCGAGGCGCCCGGCGGGCGCCCCTGGTAGTGGTATGCGCCGGGAGGCTCGGCCGGCGCGGTTCGTGCCGCGCCCGCCCGCCTCCTCAGGCCCGGCGGTTCGTCAGGAGCGTCGACGCGAAGGAGCGGAAGAGCCGGGCCCCGTCGTCGTTCCCGAGGATCGTCTCGGAGGCGCGCTCGGGGTGCGGCATCAGCCCGACGACGTTCCTCTCGCGGTTGCAGACGCCGGCGACGTTGTCGAGCGACCCGTTCGGGTTCGCTTCGGCGACGGTCGCCCCCGAGGGATCGCAGTAGCGGAAGACGACCTGGTCGTGCGTCGTCACGTCGTCCCAGGTCTCCGCCTCCGCGCGCCAGTTCCCGTCCCCGTGCGCGATCGGGAGGCGGAGGACGTCCCCCTTCGTCAGCTCGGCGGTGAACGGCGTCCGGATCGTCTCGACCCGCACGTGCACGTCCTCGCAGCGGAACCGCTGCCCGGTGTTCGTCAGGAGGGCGCCCGGCAGGAGCCCCGCCTCGCAGAGGACCTGGAAGCCGTTGCAGATCCCGAGGACCGGGCCCCCTTTCGCCGCGAAGTCCCGGACGGCGTCCATGATCGGCGAGAACCGGGAGAGGGCCCCGCAGCGGAGGTAGTCGCCGTAGGAGAAGCCGCCCGGGAGGACGACGAGGTCCGGACGCTCGAGGTCGGTCCCGGCGTGCCAGACGAGGCGCGCGTCGGCGCCGATCGTCGCCTCTACGGCGTCGACGGCGTCGTGGTCGCAGTTCGAGCCGGGGAAGACGACGACCGAGACGCGCGGCCGCGCGCCCGCGCTCACCCGAGCACCTCGGCCTCGAACTCCTCGATGACCGGGTTGCAGAGGAGCTTCTCGGCCATCTGCCCGGCGAGGAGCCTCGCCTCGGTGGCGTCCTTCGCGTCGACCTCGACCCGGAAGACCTTCCCGGCGCGGACGTCGCCGACGCCCGGGAATCCGAGGCGGGTCAGCGCCCCCGCGATCGCCTTCCCCTGCGGGTCGAGGACCCCCGACTTCGGGACGACCGTCACCTGGACCTTCATTCCAGCCTCCTCCGGGTCACGCCCGGAACCAGCCCGTCGGGGCGAGCGGCCCCGCCAGCTCCAGGGCGACCTTCGCCCCGAGCCGGTCGAGCCCCGCCCGGAGCGCGCGCTCCGCGAGGGCCGGCGTGTTGTTGTTCTGCGAGAGGTGCAGGCCGACGACGGTCCTCGTCGTCCCGTCGAGGAGACGGGCGAGCCCCTCGGCCGCCGCGTCGTTCGAGAGGTGGCCGACGTCCGAGAGGATCCTCTTCTTCAGGAACGCGGGGTAGGCCCCTTCCCGGAGGACGTCGACGTCGTGGTTCGCCTCGAGGCCGAGGACCTCGCACCCCGCGAGCGCCGCGAGGACCTTCCTCGAGAGGTGGCCGAGGTCCGTCGCGACCCCGGCGCGGCGCCCACCGCCGTCGGCGAAGACGTAGCAGACCGGCTCGACGCCGTCGTGCGGCGTCGCCGTGACGCGGACGGTCAGGTCGCCGTTCCCGAAGGAGACCTCCTCGCCGTCGCGGACGACGCGGAGGTCGGCGAAAAGAGGCCCCGGGAGGCCCGCCTTCTCGAGCGTGCCGCGCGTCCCCCAGACGGGGAGGCCCCGCTTCGTCGCGAGGGCGGCGGCCGAGGCGACGTGGTCGGAGTGCTCGTGCGTCAGGAGGAGCCCCGAGACGTCGTCGAGCGACATCCCGAGCTTCCCGAGCCGGACGCCGATCTGCCGGGGCGAGATCCCGGCGTCGAGGAGGAGCGCGGTTCGCCCGGACCTCACGACCGCGCAGTTCCCCGTCGAGCCCGAGCCGAGGAAGGCGACCTCGATCACACCGTCCCCGTCGAGCCGAAGCCCCCCGCGCCGCGCGCGGTCTCTCTCAGCTCCGCTTCCCTCACGAAGAGGGCCCGCACGACCGGCGCGACGACGAGCTGGGCGATCCGCTCGCCGCGCCGGAGCGTCACCTCCTCCGCGCCGAGGTTCACGAGGATCACGCCGACCTCGCCGCGGTAGTCCGCGTCGATCGTCCCGACGCCGTTCGCCAGCGCGAGCCCCTTCTTCAGGGCGAGGCCCGAGCGGGCCCGCACCTGCGCCTCGAACCCGGGCGGGATCTCGAGGGTCAGGCCCGTCGGGACGACGGCACGCTCCCCGGGGGCGAGCGTGAGCGGCGCGTCGAGGGCGGCTCTCAGGTCGGCGCCGGCCGCGAGGTCGCTCGCGTACTCCGGCGCGCCGAGGTCCTCGCACTCCGGGCGGAGCCGGAACTTCACGACGACGCTCACGCGGCGAGCTCGCCCGCGAGGTCGTCGACCGTCGCGCCGACGAGGGTGGGTCCCGTCACGCCGAAGCCGGAGGCCTCGGGCGCGCCGAAGAGGGCGCCGATCGCGTCGTCGACCTCGGCGGGCGTCACGGCCTCGATCTCGGCGAGGACCTCGTCGGCCCCCCAGGGGCGCCCCCGGAAGAACCAGGACCGGACGGCCCCCTCGCGGCGCGCGGAGGTCGACTCGAGCGACATCGCGATCTCGGCGCGCATCTGGTCCTTCGCCCTCCGCAGCTCGGCGCGGGTGATCCCGGACCGCCGGAGCTCCCGGAGGACGGCTCCCGTGGCCCGGACGAGCTTCGGGAGCTTCTCCGGCGCCGTCGCCGCCTCGATGAGCGTCATCCCGCCGTCGCGGTGGAGCGTCAGCCCCGCCCCGACCTGGTAGGCGAGGCCGTGCCGCTCGCGGACGCGCCGCCAGAGGCGCGACGAGACGCCGCCGCCGAGGACGACCGAGAGGAGCCACGCCGCCGGGACCTGCCGGTCCGCGTAGGCGGGGGCCGGGGAGCCGACGAGGAGGTGCGTCTGGTTCAGGTCGGGGCGCGGGATGTGGAAGGCGCAGCGCGTGCCGCGCGGCGACCCGGCCCCCGCGGGGGGGACCGGGGCGGCCGTCACCAGGCGCCGGCGCTTCTTCCTCTCGGCCGAGAGCGCCCGCAGGAAGGTCTCGGGCTCGAACGCGCCGACGACGGCGAGGAGCGTCTTCTCCGGGCGGAAGACCTCGCGGAACCGGCGGACGAGCCGCCCGCGCGTCAGGGAGCGGACCGTCTCGTCCGTCCCGAGGATCGGGGCGCCGAGCGGGTGGTCGGGCCAGTAGGCGCGGACGAACGTCTCGTGGAGGCGGTCCTCCGGGACGTCGCTCGCCTCGGCCATCTCCTCGAGGATGACCTTCCGCTCCGTCTCGACGTCCTCGGCGGTGAAGGCCGGCGCCTCGGTCAGGTCGAGGAGGAGCGCGAGGGCGTCGACGAGCCGCTCCGACGGGGTCCGGGCGTGGACGGCCATCCACTCCTTCGTCGTGTAGGCGTCGCAGTCGCCGCCGAGCCGGTCCGTCGTCCGCGCGATCGCCGCGCCGGTCCGGCGCCGCGAGCGCCGGAAGAGGAGGTGCTCGAGGAAGTGGGTCGACCCGAGCGCCTCGGGCTCCTCGTCGGCCGAGCCTCCCGCCACGTAGACGCCGAGGGCGACGCTCCGCACGTCGCGCATCGGGTCGAGCCAGACGGAAAGGCCGTCGTCGAGGGTCCGCGTCTCCACGGCGCGGATCTTACCGTCGCGCCGCGGAGGTCACTTCGGGCCGGCTCCGCCGGGCGGGGCCGGGCTTCCGCCGCCTCCGCCGATGCCGGGGCCGGGCCCCGCGCCCGAGCCGCTCGTCGCCGGCGCGCCGGTGACGCTCTGCTCCGTGAAGCGCCACTCGTTGTAGGCCTCGCGCCCTTCCCAGGTCCGGTAGCCCTTCGCGCTCGACTTCGAGTAGACCCCCATGACCGGGCCGGTCGTGCCGGCCTCGCCCGGGAACGGCGTCCGCCCCGGGTCGGGCCGTGGCGTCGGCCGGGGAGTCGGCGTCGGGGCCGGGCGGAGACCCGACCCGCCGGCGGGAGTCCCTCCCGGCGTCACGGGCGTCCCCTGCATCGAGATGATCCCCCACTCGCCGTCCTTGGTCATCGGGTCCTTCCAGAGCTTCCGGACGCTCCGGGGCTTCACCTCGGCGAGCTCCTTCAGCGAGTTCGGGTAGCGGCCGAAGCGGCGCCGGAAGACGCGGATCCCCTCCCCGTACTGCAGCCCGCGGAAGACGAGCTCGGCTTCCTTCTCCCTCTGGGCCTGGGCCGAGGCGAGCGGGAGGACCGAGGCGATCAGGATCGTCGCCACCGTCATGGCGACGAGGAGGGCGACGAGCGTGTACCCGCCCGCCCCGCGCCGCGGCCGCCGCGGGGTCACCACGTGTTGTAGGGCGTCCCGTCGAGGGCCGTCTCCGTCGACCCCGACTTCACGTCGATGATGCCCGGCGGCTGCTCGGAGGTGGTCTCCGTCGACGAGGGCTCCTCGAAGACGAGCTCCCAGGTGTCCGCCGACTTCGTGAACGGGTCGATCGGGACCTTGCGGATGTACTTGTCCTGGACCAGGACCTGGAGCGACTCGGGGTAGTGCCCCTTGTCGGCCTTGTACTGGTCGAGGCAGGAGCGGAACGTGAAGAGGTTCTCGCGGAGCGCCGCTTCCTTCGCCTTGATCGGGGTCTTGAGGAGCATCGGGATCCCGATCGACGCGAGGATGCCGATGATCGCCATGACGACGAGCAACTCGATCAGCGTGAATCCACGGTCCTTCGTCGAGGCGGGGGTCCGGCGGGCGCGCGCGAGCCAGCCCCCCGGGGAGCCGATGAGCGTGAAGCCACGCGTGTTCCGGAGTCGTCGCATCGTCACCAGTCCTTGTACTTCGTCCCGTCGAGGGCCTTGCGGTCGGAAAGCGAGTAGACGTCGTAGACGTTCTGCCGGCCCCAGCTCGTCGAGTCGAAGTCGTCCTGCAGGCTCCGGAGGCCCCACGTCGCCTCGCCCGTCATCGGGTCGACCGGGACCTTGCGGAGGAACTTGCGGACCTTCTTGACCTGTCCGACGAGCTCGACCCCCTCCACGAGCTTCTCGAGGCTCTTCGGGTAGCCCTCGGTGTCGAGCTCCACCGGGATGAGGCCCTGGTCGGAGAGGCGCTTGTACTCGTCGATGGCGCTCCGCATCGTCCGGAGCTCTTCCTTGAGCTCCATCTCCTTCATCCGCGTCCAGTTGAACCGCGCGACCGGGACGATCATCGCCGTCAGCACGAGGATCAGCGTGACGACGACGACGAGCTCGACGAGCGAGTAGCCGCGGGCGCGGGACCGGTTCACGGGGCCTGCCTCAGGGCGCCACCGAGAGGGCCACCGCGTCCGCCTCCGGGCGCAGCGCCCCGTTCTTCCCGAGCCCGGCCCCGGCCGAGACGCGCACGAGCGTCTGGCCCGGGCCGACGGCCCGGAGGGAGAGCCGCGCGAGCGCGCCGCTCGGCAGGCCGACGACGCCCGTCGGCGTCCCGAGGCCGATCCGCACGCGGCCCGGGCCGCGGTCGGCGTCGAGGCGCGTGTTGAGCGCCGCCGCGCCGCTCCGCCACGGCCCCGGCGAGATCGAGACGAGCTCGGCGACGGCCGGGTCCCACTCGAGCGTCACCTCGAGCGCGCCCGCGTCGGCGAGCTCCGGCGGGGCCGTCAGCGTCAGGAGGGTGCTCTCTCCCTGCGCGAGACGGGCGTTGTCGAGCTCGAGGCCGAGGGCGACCGGCTGCGGCCCCGTCGTCTCGACGAAGCTCGCGGAGGCGGGCGCCGCGTTCCCGGCCGAGACCGACGCGACGTTCCCGCCCGGGGCCGCGGCCGTGCTCGCGGCCCGGGCCGACGCGGCGCTCGCGCCGGAGGCCGGGGCCGCGGTCCCGCTCGAGACCGGCACGGGCGTCGGAGCCGGGGTCTTCTGGAAGAGGTCCTTCGGCGGGCTCCCCTGGACGGGAAGCGCCGGGTTCGGCACGGTCGCCGGAACGGGGCTCGTCGGCGGGGCCGGGCGCGAGGCGGGGGTCTCGACCGGCGCGTCGAACGGCGTCGCCGGCGCCTGCGGCGACTCGAGCTTCACGTTCAGGCCCGAGAAGCTGACGTTGTTCTCCGTGCCGACCCAGACCGGGACGAGGTCCTCCTCGTCGATCTGGGGGGCCCGCGTGATGTGCGGGGTCAGCGTCAGGAAGATGTCGGTCTGCTCGTTGTCCGTCTTCGTGTCCGAGAAGAGCGGCCCGACGAGCGGGAGGTCGGAGAGGAACGGGAAGCCCGTCTTCGAGGTCGTCTTGACCGTCTGGACGAGCCCGGCGAGGAAGCTCGTCTCGCCGTCCTTGAGCCTCACGTTCGAGGTGATCGTCCGGGTCCCGATGATCGGCTGCTCCTGGCCGTTCGACCCCTTCACGGAGCCGTTGAGGTTCGAGACCTCGACGGTCAGCTTCAGCGTGACCTCCTTGTTGTGGTGGACGCGCGTCTCGACGTCGAGCTTGATTCCGACGTCCTGGTACTGGAACGACGTCACCGGGACGACCCCGACCTGCCCGATCGCCTGCTGGGTGTTGATCGTCGTGACGGGGATCGGGACGCGGTTGCCGATGACGAGAGAGGCCTTCTCCCCCTCGGCGATCCGGAGCTGCGGCTTGGCGAGGACCTCCGCGTCGGTGTTCGTCTTGATGAAGTTGACGACGATCGACGGGACCGTGAAGCTGAAGTCGGAGAGCGAGATCTGGAGGAGCTGGTCCCAGGGGAGCGAGGTCGTCGCGGTCCCCCCCGAGCCGCCCGTCGACCCGTTCGTCAGCGTCCCGGTCGTGCTGTAGCTCGACAGCGAGACGCCGAGGTCGAGGAGCTTCGTCGAGGCGAGCTGGAGCAGCTCGACGTCGAGAACGACCTCCGCCTTCGCCTTGTCGTTCACCTCGATCAGCCTCTCGGCGACGGCGACCTTGTCGGCGGTGTCGCGGATGACGATCGCGTTCAGCTGGGCGACCGTCGCCATCCGGCGGAGGTCGAGGAGGCTCCGCACCATCGTCGAGACGTCCTTCACGTCGCCGTTCGAGAGGAAGAACGTCCGGACGACCTGGTCCTCGTACTCCTTGCGGTTCTGCTGGGTGTCCTGCGCGACGAGGATCGTCCGCTCGTCGATGACCTTGTAGAAGTGCCCCGCCTGGCGCATCGCGGTCTCGAGCGCCTTCTGGAACGTGAGGTTCCGGAGGTCGAGCGTGAACTTGTCGTCCTTCAGCTGCGGGTCGAAGATGACGTTGATCCCCGAGGCGGCGCAGAGCGCCTGGTAGATCTTCTTGATCGGCGTGTCGGGCGGGAAGGAGACGTCGATCGGCTTGTCCGAGGCCGGGTTGAGCATCGGGGGCGTGGCCCTCTTCCCCCTCGCCTTCTGCTTGGCCCTCTCGGTCGGCGCCGCGCCGGCCGCCTCGCTCCGCCTCACCTCGATCTCCTCGAGGACCTTCTTCAGCTCCTGCAGCGCGACGTCGTTCGTCGGGTCGAGCGCGACGCTCTGCTCGAGCTCCACCTGGGCGAGGTCGAGCTGCCCGGCGGTGCGGTGGAGCCGGCCGCGCCCGAGGTGGGTCTGCGCCGCCTGCATCCGCGCGCGGAGGAGCGCCGACTCGTACTTCTTGTTGGCCGGGTCGAGCGAGATGGCCTTCTGGTAGGCCATCACGGCGAGGTCCCAGTGCTGCCGCACCTCGTGGTCCTGGGCCTGGTGGTAGGCGCGCTCGGCGGCACAGCCCGAGGTCAGGAGGACCGCGGCGAGGGCGGCGACGAGGAGGAGGGCTCGGGGCGGTCTCGGTCGGCGAACGGTCATCGGTGTCCCTTCAGCGCGGGGCGTCCGGCGGGAGGACGGGGACCCGCCGGGTGATCTCGGGCGGCAGCCCGACGAAGGCGAAGTCGACCGACTCGCGGCCGACGCGCCGGAGGATGAATCGGCCGTCGAGGACGTCGCCCTCCCGGGCGTTGATGAGGCGCGCGCCGTCCTCGAACGTGACGATCGGCCGGTCGCGGGGGCCGAAGACGCCGACGGCGCGGTAGGGGATCGGCGGGGCGACGATCGGCGTCGGGGTCGGCGTCGGCGCGGGCCGGCAGGGGCCGACGAAGCGCGGCGTGCAGGGGGCGGGGAGCGGCGTCGGCGTCGGCGTGACCGGCTTCGGCGTCGCGGTCGGCGGCACGTGGAACGCGAAGACGTTCCTCACGACGGCTCCGCCGATCTCGCCCCGCCCCTGCCCGAGCTCGAGGGGCGGGATCTGCGCGGGCGTGGCGGGCGTCCCGCCGGGGCGGGGGACGGACACGGCGCCCGACGGGCGCGCCGGCGCCGAGGGGACGGGCGCTCCCTCGGGCCAGAAGCGGGCGGCGGCGACCGCGGCGAGGAGCCCGAGAACGGCGAGGAGGCCCTTCCGGGGCGGGGCCGGGCTCATCGTGAGGTCCTCCCGGCCTTCGGGGCCGCGCCCGACGGGCGGAGCGTGGCGGCGCCGGCGGCCCGGGTGTCGCGGACCTTCCGGATCGGCCGGAGGGAGCTCGGCCGGAAGTAGTTCGTGAACGTGATCGTGATCCGGACCGCCTCGGGGTCGGACTCCGCCCCGCCGGCGAGCGCGAGCCGCTCCACGACGAGGAAGCGCTTCGACTCCTCGAGCGCGGCGAGGAGGCGCTTGACGTCGCGGTAGGGGCCGGCGACCGCGAAGCTCATCGTCAGCGCGTCGGTTCCGGGCTCGTCGATCGACGAGTAGGAGATGGCGTCGGGCCTCAGGCCCGCCTCGCGCGTCGTCCGGTAGACCTCCTCGAGGAGCGGCGCGATCCGCTCCTCGCGCTTGCCGAGGGTCTCGCTGAAGAAGGTCGTGAGCGCCTCCTGCGTCTCGAACAGCTTCTTCTCCGAGGCCGCCGCCGCCTCCGCGGCCCGGCGGACCTCGTCGCGCCGCGCCACGAGCGCGTCCCGCTCGGAGAGGAGCGCGCGGAGGCGCACCCCGTAGAAGGTGCGGTAGGAGACGAGGACCGCCACGTCCGCCGCGAGGAGGACGAGGAGGACCGCGAAGAGGACCTTCCGGTCGCGGAACGCCGTCGCCGCGCCGCTCACGGCTTCGCCTCACGGTCCGTGTAGAGGACCTCGACGACCAGGCTCCGCCCCTCGGCGCTCGTCGCGGCCTCCCCCCCGGTCTCGGAGACGGGGACGGGCGCGTCGAACCACGGAGAGGCGTAGAACGCCCGGATCACCTTCGGCAGGCCGTCGGGGTCGCGCGAGACGAGCGAGAGCCCGACCTGGAAGGAGTCGGGGCCGACGACCACCGGCCGGCCGTCGGCCGTCTTCTCCTTGTCCTGCGAGAGGGCGAGCGACACGACCCGGACGTCGTTCGGGAGGGTCTTCTCGAGCCGGGTCAGGAACCGGCTCCACGAGAACGCCCGGAGCCGCGCGAGGGCGTTCGCCTCCTCGGCCCCGGCCTGCATCCCCGCGAGGTCGAAGCGGGCGAGCTTCTTCTCGGACTCGCGGCGGGACTCCTCGAGCCGGGCGATCTCGGCGCGAAGCGAGGCGACCTGCTCGCGCGAGGTGCGCGAGCCCTCGAGGTAGGAGCGGACCGTCCTCGCGTCGACCAGGGTGAGGACCACGACGGCGAGGACGAGGAGCGCGGCGGCGAGGTTCGCCGGCCGTGAGTCGACGAAGGGGCGGCGGGCGAGGTTCGGTCGGGCGGCGGCCATCGCGTCACTCCGCTCCCCGGAGGAGGCCGAGCCCGACGAGGAGCGCCGGGTCCTCCCCCCGGGCCCCGACGCCCCGCGCGACGAGAGCCGGCAGGAGCGAGGCGGGCTCCCGGCCGCCGCTCTCGCTCCGGAACTCGCGGAAGCGCGCGGAGACGGGAGCCGACTCGGGAACGACCACGGCCGCGCCGGAGACGTCGAGGCCGGCGTCTCCGCCGGCGTCGCCGCCGACGAAGGAGGCGGCGAGCCGGATCTCCTGGAGCGCCTGCTCCGGGTCCGACGCGTTCTCGCGCGTCCTCAGGAACCGGACGCCGCCGCCGTCGAGGAAGACGGTCGAGACGTTCGCCCCGTCGGTGAAGACGACGAAGCCCGAGCCCCCAAGGACCTCGGAGGCCACCGCGGAGAGCGCGAGCGAGGCCGGCTCGATCACGCCGACCCTCACCCCGTGCGCCGAGAAGGCGGCCTCCAGCGAGGCGACGGACTCCTCGGGCGAGGCGAGGACGAGGAAGCGCGGCCCGCCGTCCGCGGAGGCGCCCGCCTCGCACCAGGAGACGCGGAGCGGGGGGACCGGCTCGGGGTAGAGGCGGCCCGCCTTCCAGCGGAGGACCTCGGAGAGCTCGCGCGCGCTCCGGGCGACCCCGGGCTCGACGTCGACGACGGCCGACTTCACGAAGCCGTCGGGAACCGCGAGGGACGCGGCCGCCACCCGCTCCTTCGCCGGGAGGAGCGAGCCGATCACGGGCGCGAGGCCGGGCCCGGCGACCGGGACGCCCGCGGGTCCCTCGCGGAACGTCCCCGCCGGGAGCTCCCGCGAGGAGACCCTCGGGGCCGCGGACGGCCGGCCGCCACGGCCTTCCTCCGGGAGGGCGACGTGGACGAGGCGGTCGCCGGTCAGGACGAAGGCGTGCGGCGGCCGCCGGAAGGCCCAGGCCCTGCGGACGGCGCGCCGCGCACGGTCGAGGAGGCCGTCAGTCGACAAAGGTCACCTTGTTGATCTCCTTCAGCGTCGTCTCGCCGAGGAAGACCTTCTTCAGGGCGGACTCGCGGAGGAAGGCCATCCCCTCCTCCTTGGCCGCCTTCTTGATCTCGGCGGCGGGGCGCCGGTCGAGGATGAGCCCCCGGATCCGGTCGGAGAGGTCGAGGAGCTCCGTGATCGCCATCCGGCCGTAGAAGCCGGTGCCGTTGCACTCGATGCAGCCGCGCCCCTCGTAGAAGGTCATCCCGGCGATGTCCGCCGGCTTCAGCGCCGACTCGTCGAGGAGCTGCTTCGTCGGCTCCATCGGCGTCTTGCAGCGCGGGCAGATCTTCCGGACGAGCCGCTGCGCGAGGACGCAGTTGAGCGCCGAGACGAAGTTGTAGAGCTCGACCTTCATGTTCAGGAAGCGGCCGAGGACGTCGACGACGTTGTTCGCGTGGACCGTCGTGAAGACGAGGTGGCCGGTGAGGGCCGCCTGGACGGCGATCTGCGCCGTCTCCTCGTCGCGGATCTCGCCGACCATGACCTTGTCGGGGTCGTGGCGGAGGATGGAGCGCAGGCCCCGCGCGAACGTGAGCCCCTTCTTCTCGTTGACGGGGATCTGCGTGATGCCGCGGAGCTGGTACTCGACCGGGTCCTCGATCGTGACGATCTTGTCCTCGACGGACTGGATCTCGGAGAGGCAGGCGTAGAGCGTCGTCGTCTTGCCCGAGCCGGTCGGGCCGGTGACGAGAACCATGCCGTAGGGCTCGCGGATGAACTTCCGGAGGCGCTTCATCGTCTCGGGGTCCATCCCGAGGACGTCGAGCCTCAGGTTCTTGAACTCCGCGTTCGCCGACTCCTTGTCGAGGATCCGGATGACGCAGTCCTCGCCGTGGACCGTCGGCATGATCGAGACGCGGAAGTCGATCGTCCGCCCCTTGACCCGGATCTTGAAGCGGCCGTCCTGGGGCACCCGCTTCTCGGCGATGTCGAGCTCCGACATGACCTTGATGCGGCTGATGATCGTCTGGTGGTGTTTCTTGTCGATCGGCTCCATCGCCGGGTAGAGGACGCCGTCGATGCGGTACTTGATGACGACGACGTTCTCCTGGGTCTCGACGTGGATGTCCGACGCGCGGCGCTGGATCGCGTTGAAGAGGACGGAGTCGACGAGCTTGATGATCGGGCTCGCGTCCGCCGCGATCCGGTCGATCGTCAGGACCTCCTGCCCCTCCTCGTCCTCGCGGACGACCTGCATCCGGAACTCTTCGGTCGCCTCCTCGAGGACGCGCTGCGTCGACTCGGACTTCTGCAGGATCTCCTGCATCGCCGCGCGCGAGCCGATCTTGACGCGGATCCGGCGCCGGAGGAGCGCCTCGAGCTCGTCGCGGCGCACGACGTCGGTCGGGTCGGTCATCACGACCGCGAGGGAGCCGTTCTCCTCGCTCTCCGGGACGAACTCGAACCGGAGCATCCACTCGAGCGGGACGCTCTTGAAGAGCGCCGGGTCGACGCGGAAGGTCCAGAGGTCGACGTAGGGGATCCCGAGCCTCCGGGCGAGCTCCTTGGCGCGGCTCTCCTCCGAGGCCGCGTCGAGGACGCGCGGGAGGGCCGGGATCGACGGGGCTTCGGACGCGTTTCGGCTCATCTCCTCAGCCCTTGATGTTGGAGAGGATCGTGAACATCGGGAGGTAGACGGAGAGGAGGATCGTCGCGATGACGCCCCCCATGACGATGAGGATGACCGGCTCGATCAGGTTGATGATCGTCTGGAGGCGCGCCTCGATCGCCTCGTCGTAGAAGTCGGAGACGTTCGCGAGCATCTCCTCGAGGGCGCCGGTCGCCTCGCCCACCTTGATCATCTCGACCGCGAGCGAGGTGAACTGGCCGGTCTGCTCGAGGCTCCGCCAGAGCTCGGCCCCCTCGCGCACCTTCGGGACGACGGACGCGACGGCGTCGGACACCTTCCGGTTCCCGACCGAGCCGGTGGAGATCTCGAGCGCCGTCACGAGCGGCGTCCCGGCGCCGACGAGCGTCGCGAGCGCTCGGGCGAACTGCGAGAGCGAGAACTCGTGGAGGACGACGCCGATCGCCGGGAGCTTCAGGAGGACGCCGTCGAGCAGCCGCCGGCCGCCGTCGGTCTTCCTCCAGCGGTCGAAGAGGACGCTCGCCGCCACCGCGCCGAGGAGGAGCTCGAGGATGTGCGCCCGCATGAACGTCGCGGCGCCGACGACGAGGACGGTCAGCATCGGCATCTCGCCCCCGAAGCCCGAGAAGAACTCGGTGAAGCGGGGGATGACGTAGGTCATCAGGATCACGATGAGACCGACGGAGAGGCCGATGAGGACGGCGGGGTAGACGAGCGCCCCCGACACCTTCCTCTTCACCTGCCCGAGGATCTTCTGGTACGAGAGGAACCGCCGGAGGACCTTCTCGACCTCGCCGGAGCGCTCCCCCGCCTTGAGCGACGTCGCGTAGAGGCGCGGGAACGCGTCGCCGTGGGAGAGGAACGCGTCGGAGAGCGCCGTCCCGGCGACGAGCTGCTCCTTCACGTCGGCGAGGATCCTCTTGAAGTGGGGGTTCTTCTGGCGCTCGAGGAGGATGTCGAGCCCCGCGACGACCGGGAGGCCCGCCTTCAGGAGCGCGACGAGCTCCTGGTTGAAGACGAGGAACTCGTGGATCTTCACCCGCCCGCGCGACCGGAAAGTCCCCAGGCGCGGGACGGCGAGGCCGCCGGGACGGACGAGGCTCCGCACGGACCCCGCGGCGCGCACGGAGAAGAGGCGCCCGCCCTGCCTCGCGAGCTCGGCCCGGACGGTCTCCTCGTCCGGCGCCTCGATGGTCCGGGTCGCGACGCTCCCGTCGGGCGTCCCGACGCGGCAGAGGAACTCGGGCATCAGCGGATCCCCCCGATCCCCGGACCGGGGCCGACGGGGGCCGCCGAGAGGACGAGGAAGAGGGCCGCGGACCCTCCCTCCTCGCGGCCGACGCCGAGGACGAAGGGCTCGCGCACCCGGAGGTTGACGGAGGTCCGGGCGACGTCGTGGACCGTCTCCCGCCCCTTCTCGTCGCGGCGCACGCGCGAGAGGACGAGGTTGCGCAGCCGGACGACGTCGCCGCTCCCGGCCGACTCCATCAGGAAGTCGATCCGGTAGCTCCCCCCGAGGGACCAGGCGACCGACTCCCCCTCCAGCCCCTGGAGGACGACCTCGTCGAGCGGCTGGTAGTCGGTGTAGTTGAAGAGCTTCCTCAGGCGCGCGCCGACGCCCCGGATCTGCTCGGCGACCGGCGTCGGCGCGGTCCGCGGCGCGGGGTCGGACGTGGCGCGGAAGAGGGAGACCGAGATCGCGAAGCCGCGGGGCGGCACGTCGAAGGAGGCGACCGCCTGCGCGGCGCGCTCGACGGCACGCCCCGTGTCGCGCACGGTGAGCGCGTTCAGTCCCGGCTGCAGGACGATCGAGCCGCGCGGGCTCAGGAGCGGGCGGACCACGAGGAACGCCTCCTCGGCCTTCCGGTTCTTCAGCGTGAAGACGCGGACGACGTCGGGCTCGGGCGGCGGCGTGGAGACGGCCGGCGCGGTCCCGGCGGCGAGGAGCAGGGCCGCGAGGGCCGCGGCGCGGAGGAGCCCCTTCATCCGCCTCAGATGTCCGCGTTCCGGTCGACGACGAAGACGACGGTCGGCTCGCCCGGCGCCGTCGACGGAAACTGGTAGACGACCGCGCCCGCTCCCCCGACCTCCTCCACCGGCGCGAGCGCCTCGGCGGGCGCCGGCCGGTCGTCCCTCGCGAGCGCGACGGGGACCGCCGGGCCGGCGGACGGGGCGGGCACGCGGCCCCTCGAGAACCAGACCCCGACGAGGGAGGCGGCGAGGAGGAGGGAGGCGGCGATCCGGAGGCCGACGCCGGGCCGGGCCGGGCGGAAGCGGCGGTCCGCCCGCGCGGCGCCCGTCGCCGCGAGGACCGCGCCGACGAACCGCTCGCGCTCGTCCGCCGTCAGGACCTCCGGGGAGGAGGACGCGGCGTCGCGGGAGAAGAGCAGGACCGGGTCGCTCCGGAGGGCCTCGGCCGCGCAGGCGTCGCACGAACCGAGGTGCTCCCGGAGGAGGCGTTCCTCGCCGAGGGAGAGGCGGTCGGCGCCGCGGCGCGCGAGGAGGTCGCCGAGGCGGGAGCAGACGGGCGCGCTCACGATCCGGCCTCCTCCGACTCCCCCCGCCCCTCGGGGGCGTACTCCGGGAATCTCCGCCGGAGCTCCTCCCGGAGGAGGCGCCGGGCCTGGAAGAGGTGGTTCCTCACGGTGGACTCCCGGCAGCCGACGATCTCGGCCACCTCGCGGCTCTCCTTCTCCTCCAGCTCGCGCAGGACGAAGACGAGGCGCTGCTTCTCGGAGAGGACGACGGCGCAGGCCTCGAAGACCCGGCGGATTTCCTCGCGCGAGAGCCGGAGCGGCGCCTCGGGCTCGGCCGCCAGGAGGCCGCCGCGGACGACGCGGAAGCTCTCGGCGAGGGTCCGCGCGCGCGTTCCGCGCGCCCGGATCGCGTCGATGGCGAGGTTCCCGGCGATCCGGAAAAGCCAGGTCGAGAAGGCGAACGTCGGGTCGTAGCGCGGCAGGTTCTCCCACACGCGGAGGAAGGTGAGCTGGGCGACGTCGCGGGCGTCCTCGGTGTCGCCGAGCATCCGGCGCAGGAACGCGACGACCGAGTCGGCGCGGCCGCGGACGAGCTCGGCGAAGGCATCCTCGTCTCCCGCCTTCGCGAGCTCGGCGAGGCGCCGTTCGTCCCTCGGCTCGATCGTCGTCTCCTCCCGCGGCGCCCTGCGGACGCCCACCAGCTGCATGGCCATGCGACCGTTCTACGGTTCTCCGCCGAAGACCGTCTAACGGCCCGCTCCCCGCCGGTCGGCGGGGACGGCCGCGGCCTTCGCGCCGCTATAATGCCGCCTCTCGAATGGGAAACGTAACCTCTTCCAGGAAAGCCGGTTGAGCGGATCCTCCGGGACCGCGGGGAATCCCGGGCTCCCGGGCCTGATCGCCCGGCGTCTCGTACCCCCGGCCGGCCCGGAGCGCGCCGACGTCTGGATCCAGGGCGTTTCCGTCGGAGAGGTCGAGCTCGCCTTCACGCTCGCCCTCGCGCTCCGTGCCGAGCGTCCCGCGCTCCCCCTCCTCGTCACCTCCTCGACGCCCGCGGGAGTGGGCCTCCTCGGCCGCCGCTTCCGCGACCTCGATCCGCCCGCCCGCCTGCAGCCGTTCCCGCTCGACCTCCCGCCGTCGGTCCGGCGGCTCCTCGACTCGGCCTCGCCCCGCCTCCTCGTCCTCGTCGAGACGGAGATCTGGCCGGTCCTGCTCGGGGCCGCGCGGCGCCGCGGCCTCCCGGTCCTCGTCGCGAGCGCACGCATCTCCGAGCGGGCGGCCCGGCGGATGCGCGCGGCGCGCCGGCTCTTCGGCGGCCCGCTCCGTTCGCTCTCGGTCGCCGCCCGGAGCCCGGAGGACGCCTCCCGCTTCGCGGCCGCCGGTGTTCCCGAGGGGCGGATCGTCGTCACCGGGGACATGAAGTTCGACCGCCCCCTTCCGCCCGAGCCCTCCTTCGCGGAGGAGGTCCGCGCGCGCGCCGCCGGCCGGCCCGTCGTCGTCGCCGGGTCGATCGCCGAGGAGGAGCTCGACCTCGCGATCTCGATCCCGGGAAGGCTCGCGGGGCCCGGGGGGGCGCCGTTCCTCCTCCTCGCCCCCCGCCGCCCCGAGACCTGGGACGAGGCGGCGGGCCGGGCGGCCGCGGCCGGGCTCCGCGTCGTCCGCCGGTCGAGGCCGGAGGGACCCGGGCCGGCGGACGTCTTCCTCCTCGACACGATCGGCGAGCTCGCCTCGGCGTACCGGCTCGGCGACGTGGCGCTCCTCGGCGGCACGTTCGGGACACGGGGCGGCCACAACGTCCTCGAGCCGCTCCAGGTCGGCCTCCCCGTCGTCGTCGGACCGTCGATCTCGGGCATCCGACGCGCGGTCGAGGCCGCGGGAGAAGCGGTCGCCCGCGCCGGGGACGGGGAGGAGGCCGTGGCGGCGCTCTCCCGTCTCCTCGCCGATCCGTCGGCCCGCCGCGCCGCCCGGGGCGCGGCGAGCGCCCTCTTCGACCGGCACCGCGGGGCCACGGCCCGGACGGCGCAGCTCGCATTCGACCTCCTCGACGGCCGGGGCGGCCCGGACGGACCGGGATGAAGCGTCTCCTCCTCCCGCTCTCGAGCCTCTACGGAGCCGGGGTCGCGCTGCGCCTCGCCCTGTACCGCCGCGGCGTCCTCTCCGTCCGGAGCGCCTCCCGCCCGGTCGTCTCGATCGGCAACGTCGCGGCCGGCGGGACCGGGAAGACGCCGCTCGTCCGCTGGCTCGCCGCCGAGCTCGTCCGGCGCGGGCGTCACCCCTCGATCCTGACCCGCGGGTACGGGCGCTCGAGCCGGGGGACGGTCGTCGTCTCCGACGGGCGCGGGACGCTTGCCGGCGTCGCCGCCTCGGGAGACGAGCCGGCGCTCCTCGCGCGTGCCCTCCCGTCGGTCCCGGTCGTCGCGGACGCCCGGCGATTCGTCGCGGCGGCCCGCGCCGAGACGCTGGCGGCCCCCGTCGACCTCCACCTCCTCGACGACGGCTTCTCCCACGTCGGCCTCGCCCGCGACGTCGACGTCGTCCTCCTCGACGCGACCGACCCCGACGCCGGCGGCGCGCTCCTCCCGGCCGGGCTCCTCCGGGAGCCGCTCTCGGCGCTCGCCCGGGCGGACCTGGTCGTCGTCACGAAGACCGAGCAGGCCGACTCCGACGCCGCCCTCGAGCTCGCACGGAGGTGGGCGCCGGGCGTCCCGGTCTTCCACGCGAGGACGGAGGTCCTCGGCATCCGCGACGGCGAGGGCCGGGACGTCGAGCCCTCGGACCTCCCCGCGGGGACGACGGTCGGCGTCGCCGGCATCGCCCGCCCCGACGCGTTCCGTGCGACGCTCGCCTCCGTGGGCGTCTCTCCGGCGGAGCTCCTCTCGTTCCGGGACCACGAGCCGTACGGTCCGGCGGCGGTCGGCCGGATCGAGCGGGCCCTCGAGGAGACGGGGGCGACCGCCGTCGTGACGACCGAGAAGGACGCCGTGAAGCTCGACGCGCCGCTCCGCGTCCCCGTCTTCCGCGTCGCGGTCGAGGCGCGCGTCGTGGAGTCGTCCTTCGTCACCGACGTCCTCTCGCTGCTGTCGAGGAGGCCTTCGTAGTGGCCGCGAAGCGGGGCCCCTTCCGGAACCGCCTCGAGCTCTCGGCCTACCTCGTTTTGAGGACCATCTTCCGCCTCCTCCCCGTCCGGCTCGCCGACGCCCTCGGCAGGCGCGCGGGGCTCCTCTACCGCCGCCTCGACGCGCGTCGCCGCAGGATCGTCCAGGGCAACCTCGCCCTCGCCTTCCCCGAGAAGACGCCCGCGGAGGTCGACTCCCTCGCGCGGGAGGTCTTCGCCCACTTCGGCAGCCTCGCCGCCGACCTCCTCCGCTCCGAGACGGAGCCGGTCGAGAGCCTCCTCGCCCGCGTCGAGGTCGTCGGGTTCGAGCACGCCCGCGCCGCCGCCGCCTCGGGGCGAGGCGTCTTCTTCGCGACGCCGCACATGGGGAGCTGGGAGTGGGCCCTGCTCGTCACGGGCGCGAACGGCATCTCCGTCACCGTCGTCGCGCGGCCCCTCGACAACCCCCTCCTCGACGCCCGTCTCACCGCGATGCGGGAGAAGACGGGGTGCCAGGTCGTCAGCAAGCGGGACGCGGCGAGGACCCTCCTGAAGACCCTCCGCTCGGGAGGCCTCGTCGGCATCCTGACCGACCAGCGCGCGAGGCCTCCCGACGCCGTCGTCGTGCCGTTCTTCGGCAGGCCGGCGTCGACCACGTCCTCGGTCGCTCGCCTCGTCGCGAAGACCGGGGCGCTCGTCCTGCCGGCCGTCTGCCTGAGGACGGGGCCGGGGCGCTACCGGTTCACGTTCTCGGAGCCGTTCGACGCCATGACCCTGGCGCCGGAGGAGCGCGAGGCGGAGCCGCTCACCGCCCGCCTGACGGCGATCGTCGAGCGCCAGGTCCGCGAGGCGCCGGGGCAGTGGCTCTGGCTCCACGACCGCTGGCGCCTCTGACACCCCCGAAACTGAAGAACCCCGGCCGCTTGGGACCGGGGTTCCTGAAGCTCGGGCGTGTCGTCTGCGCTCTCTCTATATTTCCTCTTCCCTCCGCGGTCCGGGGCGGCCCTCGGGGCGCGCGCCGACCGCACCTCTGGTATCAACATCCCTGCCAGACCGCGCACGGCGCCGCCGCGAAACCCCAAACCCAACGGATGCAGCCACTTGTGACGCTGCAACGCGGTAGAAACGGGGACCTCGCCCGGCGACGGGCACACCATTCCGTGCACCCGCCCTGCCCCGAATGCCGCGCTCCGCGTGCCTGCCGCCCGGCCTAGCCGAGCTCGACCGTCCAGTAGGCGACGTCGAGGAAGTTCCTCCAGGCCGGGTGGATGCGGGTCGGCGCGAGGAGGCCGAGGGGCGACGCCTTCGGCCGGACGGGGGGACGGCGCAGAGCCATCCCGGCCTCGTCGGGGAGCCGGTTTCCCTTCCTCACGTTGCACTTCAGGCAGGCGCAGACGACGTTCTCCCAGGAGGAGATGCCGCCGCGGGAGAGAGGGACGACGTGGTCGAGCGACAGCTCCGAGGTCGGGAACCTCCGGCCGCAGTACTGGCAGCGCGTGCCGTCGCGCACGTAGATGTTGTGCCTGGAGAACTTCACGTCGTACCGGGGCGGCCGGTCGCAGGAGAGGAGCTGGATGACGCGCGGCACCCGCAGGACGCTCGTCGGCGTCCTCACGACGTCGGACTCGTCCGGCTGGACCGGGATGTCGCACCACTCCTCCCACCCGTACGTCGTGAAGTCGGGGAGGACGGCCCGGACGTGCCCCTTGTAGAAGAGGGTGAACCCGCGTCGCGCGTCCGTGAGGGCGAGGGCGGCGAAGGACCGGTTCAGGACGAGAACCGGCGCGTCGAGCACCATGAGGAGAGAATAGCGAAACGCGGATGAAGATTCTCCTCGTCAGGCTTTCCTCGTTCGGCGACGTCGTCTTCACGCTCCCGCTCGCGCGGGCGCTCCGCGGCGCGGCGGACCGCGTCGCGTGGGCCGTCGAGGGGCCTCTCGCCGAGCTCGTCGAGGGCGCTCCCTACGTCGACGAGGTCCTCGTCGCGACGACCCGCGCGTGGAGGAAGCGTCCCTTCTCGGGGGAGACGCGGCGCGAGCTCGGGGCGTTCCTCGCGGCCCTCCGCGCCTTCGACCCGGGCGTCGTCGTCGACGCCCAGGGGCTCGCGAAGTCCGCCTGGGTCACGTTCGCGGCGCGGGGGAGCCGGAAGGTCGGCTTCGGCTTCCGTTCCGCGACCGAGCGCGTGAACGCGCTCGTCACCGACGAGAGGGTCGACGTCCCGCCCGGGACCCACGTCGTCGACCGCGGCCTCGCCCTGGCGCGCCACCTCCTCGGACCGGGCGACCTCCCGAGGACGCCGGACGTCGCGCACCTCGTCGCCCGCCCGGCGCCGGAGGTCGACGCGTGGCTCGCCGCGCGCTCCGGCCGCCCCTTCGCCCTCCTGCAGCCCTTCTCCTCCCGGCCGACGAAGGAGTGGGACGCGGGCGCGACCGCAGACTTCTGCCGCGCCCTCGCCGCGCGCGGCCTCGACCCGGTCCTCCGCTGGGGCCCGGGAGAGCGCGAGCGCGCCGCGGAGATCGCCGAACGCTCCGGGGGCGCCGCGGGGCTGGCCCCCCCGAGCCCGCCCGCGGCCTCGGCCCGCCTCGCCTCGCGCGCGGCGCTCTTCGTCGGCGCCGACACCGGCCCCACGCACCTGGCCGCCGCCGCGGGGACGCCGACGGTCGCCCTCTACGGGCCGACCGACCCGGCCCGCTTCGGCCCGGTCGGGCCGCGGGTCCGCGTCCTGCGGGACGGGAGCGGGGCCTACAATGCCGGCCTTGCCGGGCTTCCCGGCCTGACGCCCGATGCCGTCCTCGACGCCTCCCTCGCGCTCCTCGACGGGCGACCCGGCTCCCCGGACGGGGCGTAGGCGGGCCTCCGCGCTCCTCGCGCTCCTCCTCGCCGCGCCGCTCGCGGCGTCGTTGACGGCCGGCGTCCTCCCGAACCTCGGCCGCGAGGGGCTCCCGAAGGACAAGCTCGCGGCCGTCCCGTTCGGGGCGGGGGAGACGCTCGTCTACACGATCTCGTGGCTCCAGATCGAGGGGGGCGAGATGACGGTCGAGACCTCCCGCGAGTCGAGCCCGGACGGCGTCCCGGTCCACCGGATCCGCCTCTCCGCCGTCTCGAACGACTACGTCTCGCGCTTCTACCCGGTGAACACCCACTACGAGACCTGGATCGACGCGAGGGACTTCACCCCCGTCCGCTTCGAGAAGCACGCCCGGGAGGGGCGATACGCCTCCGACGAGATCGAGGAGTTCGACCTCGTCCGGCGCGTCGCGACCTGGCGGGACGCCCGGGAGGTCCGCGCGGTCGGCCCGATCCCGGAGCGGTTCCAGGACGTCATCTCCTCCTTCTACTTCATGAGGACCGTCCCGCTCGCGCCCGGGCAGGAGACGCGCGTCGACCTCTACTCGCGCGGGAAGCTCTACCGGCTCGTCGTCGCCGTCCTCGGGCGCGAGAAGGTGGAGACGGAGCTTGGCGTCTTCGACGCGCTCAAGGTCCAGCCGCGGATGCACGAGTCGTCCTCGAACGTCGACCGGAACAAGGGGAAGCTCTTCCTCTGGTTCACCGACGACGCCCGCCACCTCCCGGTGATGGCCCGGACGATCCTCCCGATCGGCTCGGTCACGGCCCGCCTCACGCGGGTGAAGGGCGAGCCCCCCTCCCCCGTTCCCTCCTCCCCGGCCTCCGCCCCGACCCCCTGAGATCCGGCCCCGCCGGAGGGCGGACGACCGACTATGATTGCGCGCATGGCGGTCAAGCTCGGAGAACTGCTCCTGAAGGCGAAGCTCATCAACAACGAGCAGCTCACGCAGGCTCTCAAGCAGCAGAAGGAGTCGGGCGTGAAGCTGGGCGAGACCCTCGTGAGGCTCGGCTTCGTCACCGAGGACGACATCACGGAGACGCTGTCCGCCCAGTTCGGCGTCCCGTCGATCAACCTGACGCATTTCGAGATCGACCCGAACGTCCTGAAGCTCGTCCCGGCCGACGTCGCGCGCAAGTACAACATCCTCCCGGTCAACAAGACGGGCGCGACGCTCACCATCGCGATGGCCGACCCGACGAACGTCTTCGCGATGGACGACCTGAAGTTCATGACGGGCTACAACGTCGAGCCCGTCGTCGCCTCCGAGATCGCCCTCCAGCACGCGATCGACCGGAACTACGGCGCCTCCCACGCCCTCGAGCTGAAGAAGGTCATGGAGGAGATGTCGGCCGTCGACGCCTCCGACACCTCGCTCGAGGTCGTCGACGAGGAGGAGCAGGACGCCATCGACCTCGAGAAGCTCGTCGAGGAGGGGGAGGAGGCCCCCGTCGTCCGGCTCGTCAACATCATCCTGACGGACGCCATCAAGCGCGGCGCCTCCGACATCCACATCGAGCCCTACGAGAAGGAGTACCGGGTCCGGTACCGGATCGACGGCGTCCTGCAGGAGGTGATGAACCCTCCCAGCAAGCTCAAGGAGGCGATCGCCTCGCGCGTCAAGATCCTCGCGAAGCTCGACATCGCCGAGAAGCGCCTCCCGCAGGACGGCCGGATCAAGATCAAGATGAAGCTCGCGGGGAAGGTGAAGGAGCTCGACTACCGGGTCAGCGTCCTCCCCACCCTGTTCGGCGAGAAGATCGTCTGCCGCCTCCTCGACAAGGACAACCTGATGCTCGACATGACGAAGCTGGGCTTCGAGAAGTCGAGCCTCCAGCGGTTCGAGAAGGCGATCCTGCGTCCCTGGGGGATGGTCCTCGTCACCGGCCCGACGGGCTCGGGCAAGACGAACACCCTCTACTCGGCGCTCTCCCGGATCAACACCCCCGACACGAACATCATGACGGCCGAGGACCCGGTCGAGTTCAACCTGCCCGGCATCAACCAGGTGCAGATGAAGGACTCGATCGGCCTCAACTTCGCGGCCGCGCTCCGCTCGTTCCTCCGGCAGGACCCGAACATCATCCTCGTCGGCGAGATCCGCGACTTCGAGACGGCCGAGATCGCGGTCAAGGCCTCGCTCACGGGCCACCTCGTCCTCTCGACGCTCCACACGAACGACGCCCCCTCGACGATCAACCGGCTCATGAACATGGGCATCGAGCCGTACCTCGTCGCGACCTCCGTCGTCCTGATCGCCGCCCAGCGGCTCATCCGGCGCGTCTGCTCGAACTGCAAGGTGCCGACGGAGGTCCCGCCGCAGGTCCTGATCCAGCTCGGGTTCACCCCGGAGGAGGCCAAGACGGTCCAGGTCATGAAGGGGAAGGGGTGCGAGCGCTGCAACGGCACGGGCCTGAAGGGGCGCGTCGCGCTCGTCGAGGTGCTCGAGATCTCCGAGGAGATCAAGGAGATGATCCTCTCCGGCGCCTCCTCGGTGGAGATCAAGCGGAAGGGGGTCGAGGAGGGGATGGTCACCCTCCGCGGCTCGGGCCTCCAGAAGATCAAGGACGGCCTCACGACGATCGAGGAGGTCGTCCGGGAGACGGTGCTCTAGCGAACGTCCCGGGGGGACGCGGGCCCGGCCCTCCCCGGTCCCCCTCCGCGGCCGGGAGCGCCGGGGAAGGAGACCGACACCCTCACCCGAAGCGGCGACCCGCGACGCAAGTCCCTGAACCGGCTGGGGTATGATTCCCGGCAGAATCGTCACAGGGGGACCCGATGGCAGTCACGCTGCACCAGCTTCTGAAGACTCTCGTCGAGCGCGGCGGCTCGGACCTGCACATCACGACGAACTCTCCGCCGATGATCCGGGTCCACGGCGACATCCAGCCCCTGGACTACCCCCCGCTGACCGTCCCCGAGACGAAGCAGCTCTGCTACTCGATCCTGACCGACGTCCAGAAGCACCGGTTCGAGGAGACGCTCGAGCTCGACCTCTCCTTCGGGGTCAAGGGCCTGGCCCGGTTCCGCGGGAACGTCTTCATGCAGCGGGGCGCGGTCTCGGCGGTCTTCCGGCAGATCCCGTACGAGATCCTCGGATTCAAGGAGCTCGGCATCCCGACGGTCGTCGAGGGGCTCTGCAACAAGCCGCGCGGCCTCGTGCTCGTCACGGGTCCCACGGGCTCGGGCAAGTCGACGACGCTCGCGACGATGATCGACAAGGTCAACCGCGAGAGGCCCCTCCACATCGTCACGATCGAGGACCCGATCGAGTTCCTCCACACCCACAAGCGCTGCATCGTCAACCAGCGCGAGCTCCACGCCGACACGCACTCGTTCCCGAACGCGCTCCGGGCCGTCCTCCGAGAGGACCCCGACGTCGTCCTCGTCGGCGAGATGCGCGACCTCGAGACGATGGAGGCGGCGCTCCGGATCGCCGAGACGGGCCACCTCACGTTCGCGACCCTCCACACGAACAGCGCCGTCCAGACGATGAACCGGATCATCGACGCCTTCCCCGCGAGCCAGCAGTCGCAGGTGCGGGCGCAGCTCTCGTTCGTCCTCGAGGGGATCCTCTGCCAGACGCTCCTGCCGAAGTCGTCGGGCAAGGGGCGCTGCCTCGCGATGGAGATCCTCATCCCGACGCCCGCGATCCGGAACCTGATCCGCGAGGACAAGCTCCACCAGATCTACTCGATGATGCAGACCGGACAGAACAAGTACGGGATGCAGACGTTCAACCAGGCGCTCGCCACGCTCGTCCACCGCCGCGTGATCACCCAGGAGCTCGCCATGACGACGTCGTCGTTGCCGGACGAGCTCTCCGAGATGATCGCCCGCGGCGCGGGCGTCGTGGGGCAGCAGGCGCCGGCGCCGCCGACGGCGGGCGCCGCCGCCCGGCGGCCCTGAGGCCCACCCGGAGGGATAGAGATGGCCCAGTTCGTCTGGAAGGGGAAGACCCGCCAGGGCGTCATGACCGGCGGCGTCCTGTCGGCCGACTCGAAGGACCTCGCGATCGCCGACCTGAGGCGCCGCCAGATCGAGGTCGCCTCCGTCAAGGAGCGCGGCAAGGAGTTCGCCGTCCCGAAGATGGGCGCGGGGAAGGTCGCGGCCAAGCGCCTCGCCATCTTCACGCGCCAGTTCTCGGTCATGATCGACGCGGGCCTCCCGCTCGTCCAGTGCCTCGAGATCCTCGGCACCCAGCAGGACGACAAGGCGTTCCAGCGGATCATCCTCGCCGTCCGCCAGGACGTGGAGTCGGGCTCCTCCCTCGCCGACGCCCTCCGCAAGCACCCGCGCGCCTTCGACGACCTCTTCGTCAACATGATCGCGGCCGGCGAGGCGGGCGGCATCCTCGACACCATCCTGCGCCGGCTCTCGACCTACATCGAGAAGGCGGTCAAGCTGAAGGGCCAGGTCAAGACGGCGCTCATCTACCCGGTCTCGGTCCTCACCGTGGCCGCCCTCGTCGTCGCGATCATCCTCTGGAAGGTCATCCCGACGTTCGCCGCGCTGTTCGCCGGCCTCGGCGCCCAGCTCCCGCTCCCGACCCGGATGGTCATCGCCGCGTCGAACTTCCTCGCGAGCTACTTCCTCTTCATCCTCGCCGCCATCGCGGCGATCGTCTTCGCCCTCAAGCGCTACTACACGACGTACAAGGGGCGCCGGGTCATCGACGGGCTCCTCCTCAAGCTGCCCGTCCTCGGCGACATCCTCAAGAAGATCGCCGTCGCCCGGTTCTGCCGGACCTTCGCGACGCTGACCTCCTCCGGCGTCCCGATCCTCGACGGCCTCGAGATCACCGCGAAGACCTCGGGGAACGCGATCATCGAGGACGCGATCATGCTCGTGAGGAAGTCGGTCGAGACCGGCCGCACCATCGCCGAGCCGCTCGCCGAGACGAAGGTCTTCCCGCCGATGGTCGTCCAGATGATCGGCGTCGGCGAGCAGACGGGCGCCCTCGACGCGATGCTCTCGAAGATCGCCGAGTTCTACGAGGAAGAGGTCGACAACGCGGTCGAAGGCCTGATGAAGCTGATGGAGCCGATCATGATCGCCATGCTCGGCACGATCATCGGGACGATCGTCGTCGCGATGTACATGCCGATGTTCGACCTCATCTCGAAGATCGGCTGAAGTCCGGCGGACGGAGCCGGGGAGGCCCGCCGCGGGCCTTCCTGCGGGAATCGCCGCGGCGGGCGCCCTCCGGGGCGCCCGTTCCGTTTCTCCCGCGGCGCCGGCCGCTACAATCGGCGCACGTGAGCAGCCCTGCGCGCGTCCTCCCGCGCCCGGCACCGGAAGTCCTCCGGGGCCTCCTGGCGACGCGGGTCGTCGTCGTCTCGACGCTCCTCGTCTCGGCGCTCCTCATCCAGCTCACGTTCAGCATCTGGCTGCCGCTGAGCCCGATCTACTACCTCGCGGCGGCGGCCTACTCGACCTCCATCGTCGCGCTCGCGACGCTGGGGAGGGTCGACGCCGGCGTCAACGCGGTCATCCAGCTCCTCGGCGACCTCGCCGTCGTCACCGGCCTCGTCTGGGTCTCCGGCGGGCCCGACTCCGGCTTCACCTTCCTCTACCTCGCCGTCGTCGTCTCCGGCACGCTCCTCTTCGGGAGGGGCGGGGGCCTCGTGACGGCCGGCCTCGCGTCGGTCTTCTACGCGGTCCTCCTCCAGCTCGTGCACTCGGGCGCCCTGCCGCCCCCCTCGACCGAGGAGATCCCTCTCCGCGTCTGGACGAGGGGCCAGCTCGCCGGGAACGTCCTCACGAACGTCGGCGCGTTCACGGCGACGGCGCTCCTCGTCGCCGCGGCGTCCGAGAAGCTGCGCGACGCCCGGCTCCTCGCGGAGCGCCGCAAGGAGGAGGTCGCGCGCCTGCAGGCCCTCCACTCCTCGGTCCTCGCGTCGATGTCCTCGGGCGTCGTCACGTCCGACCTCTCCGACCGGATCACCTTCGCGAACCCTCCCGCGCTCGAGCTCCTGCACCGGCGCCCCGAGGACCTCGTCGGGCGGCCCCTCTGGGAGACCGGCCTCGTGTCCCAGCAGCTCCTCCGGTCCGACCGGGGCCCCGGGAACGAGGTGCTCCGCTTCGAGGGGAACCAAACGCCGCTCGGCCCCGGGGTCTACTTCGGCGTGACCGTCACGCCCCTCAGGGACGGCGAGGGACGCGTCACCGGCCGCATCCTGATCTTCCAGAACCTGACGGAGATGAAGAAGCTCGAGAGCGAGGTCCGGCTCAAGGAGAAGCTCGCCGCCGTCGGCGAGCTCGCCGCCGCGATCGCGCACGAGATCCGGAACCCGCTCGCCTCGATCTCGGGCTCGGTCCAGGTGCTCTCCGCGAGCGCGCCGCCCGGCTCCTCCGAGCGCCGGCTCATGGAGATCGCCGTGCAGGAGTCCCACCGCCTCTCCTCGATCCTGGAGGACTTCCTCAAGTACGTGCGGCCGCGCGAGCAGGCGATCGAGACCGTCGACGCCGCCGCCGCGCTGCGCGACGTCGTCACGCTCCTGACGCACAGCGACGAGCTCTCCTCCCGGCACCGCGTCACGCTCCGGCTCCAGCCCGAGTCCGTCTCCCTGAGGGCCGACCCCGGGCAGCTCCGGCAGGTCTTCTGGAACCTCATCCGGAACGCGATCGCCGCGATGCCGGGCGGGGGGACGCTCGCCCTCGAGGCCCGCGCCGCGGACGAGACCTGGAGCGTGACGGTCGCCGACGAGGGGAAGGGGATGTCCCGCGACGAGCAGGACCGCCTCTTCACGCCGTTCGCCCACGCCGTCCCGGGCGGGACCGGCCTCGGCCTCGCGATCGTCTACCGGATCGTCGAGGAGCACGGGGGGCGGATCCGCGTCAGGAGCGCGCCCGGGGAGGGGACCGAGATCACGCTCACGCTCCCGCTCGCCGGGCCGGCCGCGAGCGGCGGCTTCGGAGACGCCGCCGCGCCCGGGGCCGGGCGGGACCTCGCCGCGGAGCCGTTCTCGTGACCGGCGAGGCGTCGCGCCCCGCGGGGCCCCTCGTCCTCATCGTCGACGACGAGCCCGGGATCACCGGGATGCTCTCGATCGTCCTCGAGAAGGAGGGGTACTCGGTCCGGACCGCCGGGACCTGCGCCGGCGGGCTCCGGCTCGTCGAGGAGACCTCGCCCGACCTCGTCCTCACCGACCTCAGGATGCCCGACGGGACGGGCTTCGACATCCTCCGGAAGACCCGCGAGACGAGCGCCGAGACGCCCGTCGTCATGATCACCGCCTACACCTCCACGAAGACGGCGATCGAGGCGCTGAAGGCGGGCGCCTACGACTACATCTCCAAGCCGTTCGACGTGGAGGAGCTCAAGCACGTCGTCGGCAAGGCGCTCGAGCGCAAGCGGCTCTCCGACGAGAACGTCGCCCTGCGCTCCCGGATCGACGAGCGCCCCGCGCTCGGGCCCCTCATCGGAGTCTCCCGCCGGATGCGGGCCGTCTTCGACATGATCGAGCGGATCGGGCGGACGACCTCCACCGTCCTCATCACCGGCGAGTCGGGGACGGGCAAGGAGCTCATCGCGCGCGCGATCCACCGGAGCTCGCCGCGCGCCGCGCGCCCCTTCGTCTCGATCAACTGCGGCGCCCTCCCCGAGAACCTCCTCGAGTCCGAGCTCTTCGGGCACGAGAGGGGGGCCTTCACGGGCGCCGTGAAGGAGAAGAAGGGGCTCTTCAAGGAGGCCGAGGGGGGGACGCTGTTCCTCGACGAGATCGGCGAGACCTCGGTCGCGATGCAGGTGAAGCTCCTCCGCGCGCTCCAGGAGCGCGTCGTCCGCCGCGTCGGGGGGAACGTCGAGGAGCCCGTCGACGTGAGGATCATCTGCGCGACGAACAAGGACCTCGCGAAGATGGTCTCCGAGAAGACGTTCCGCGAGGACTTCTACTACCGGATCGCCGTCATCCCGCTCCCGATCCCGCCGCTCCGCGAGCGGCGGGAGGACATCTCGCTCCTCGTCCGCCACTTCCTCCGGCAGGTCGCCGCCGAGCAGGGGATCGCCGAGAAGAAGATCACGACCGAGGCGATGCGCGTCCTCGAGGCGCACGCGTGGCCCGGGAACGTCCGCGAGCTCGAGAACCTCATCGAGCGGACGGTCGCCCTCGAGCCGGGGAGCCTCATCACGACGGCCTCGCTTCCGGAGAGCTTCCTCCGGCCCGCCGGCGTCCCGGCCGAGGCGATGCAGAGCCCGTTCGACCTTCCGCTCGAGAGCTTCCGCCTCGAGGCGTACCTCGAGTGGATCGGCAAGCGCCTCATGCAGCAGGCGCTCGAGAGGGCGAACGGCGTCCGGAAGGACGCGGCGAAGCTCGTCGGGATGTCGGAGCGGTCGTTCCGCTACTACGCCAAGAAGTACGGCCTCGGCCACGACGAGGAGGAGGAGTCCTATGACGAACCCGGCCCCCCGGTCGACGAGGCGTGAGGCGCGACGGGCGGCCCTCGTCGCCGCCCTCCTCCTCTCCGCCTGCACGGGAGGGCGCGGCGCCGCCCCGTCGGACACGCCGACCCCCGCCGCGGCCGGGCCCCGCGTCGTCCTGCCGTCCGGGGCGACGTTCGCCCTCGAGGTCGCGCGGACCCCGGAGCAGGTCATGCAGGGGCTCATGTTCCGCGAGTCGCTCGCCCCGTCCACGGGGATGGTCTTCCTCTTCGACACGCCGGAGCCCCGCTCCTTCTGGATGAAGAACTGCCACTTCGCGCTCGACATGGTCTTCACGCGGAAGGACGGGACGGTCGTCGACGTGCTCGAGAACGTCCCGCCGTGCGAGGCGGACCCGTGCCCGACCTACCCCTCGGCGGGCCCGGCCGACACGGTCGTCGAGGTCACCGCGGGGGAGGCGAAGCGCCACGGGATCGTCCGCGGCTCGCGCCTCCGCTACCTCAGCGTGCCGGAGCGCTGAGGTCGCCGTCCGGGCCGCCGCCCGCCGGAGCGTTTCCGGCGGAGGCCGGCGCCGGGACGAAGCGGAAGAGGCCGCGCCCGATCGTCGCGAGGTAGAGGCCCGCCTCGCGCCGGGGGTCGCCCGCCCAGCCCGCGACGTAGAGGCCTCGCTCCGGGAGCGCGAGGAGCAGGTCGGGCCCGCCGTCCGGGGCGCGGTAGAGGAGCCGCCCCTTGTCCGCCTCCACGTCGACGCCGATCGGCTCGGGCTCCCGGTAGGCCGAGGCGCGCGGGCGGCCGAAGCCCCCGGAGAGCGCGCGGGGGGCGCCGTCGCGCGCGGCGTCGAGCCCGAAGTCGCGCCCGTTCCACCAGAGCGTCCTCCCCGACGAGCGGACCGCGAGAGTCTCGGCCTTCCCGGCGGACCGGCTCCACATGACGGCGTCGACCCTCGCGCGGAGCGTCCCGACGCGGCCCCACGAGGAGCCGCCGTCCCTCGACTCGAACGCCCCCTCGGTCGTCGCCGCGAAGAGGCGGCCGGGGCCGGCGGCGAAGCCGAGGACCGGGACGCCGAGGACCCGCGCGAAGGGCTGCCCGGGGGCGGCCGCGACCCAGAGTCCGTCGGGGGTCCCCGCGAGGACCCGCTCGCCGCTCGAGAGGAGGGCGCGGACCGTCGCCGGGGGCGAGGCGGCGAGGCGGTCCGCCCGACCCGAGACCGGCTCGAGCTCCCAGAGGCCTCCGCTCCCGCCGTCCGACGCGCGCGCGACGACGACCGCCCCCGACGCGGTGACGGAGACGGCCGAGACGCGCGCCTCGGAAAGGCCCACGTTCGACTCGGAGAGCGTCACGCCGCCGTCCTCGCTCCGGAGCACCCCTTCCGCCTCGGTCGCCACGAGGAGCGCGGACGGGTTCGCCGGGTCGAAGAGGAGGGCGTTGACGACCGTCGTCTCGCGCGAGAGGCGGCGGAACGACCTCCCCTCGTCGAGGCTCTCGAAGAGCCCGCCCGTCGTCCCCGCGAGGACGCGCGACGGGTTCCGCGGGTCGCGCGTGACGACCTGGGTCCTCCGGTCGGCGAGGCCTTCCTTGTAGCGCTTCCAGCTCGCGGCGCCGTCCGTCGTCCGATAGACCCAGCCGCAGGTCGCCGCCCAGATGTCGTCCGGGTCGGTCGGCGAGAAGTCGAGGTGGAAGACCTGCGTGTCCTCGACCATCCCGCCGGCGATTCGCGTCCAGGAGCGGCCCAGGTCCGTCGAGCGGAACGGGTGGCGGTACGAGCCGGTGTAGAGGACGCCCGGCTTCAGCGGGTGGAACGCGAGGAAGGAGACGCCGCTCCCCGGGTCGAGAGGGGGCTGCGACGGGCGCCAGGTGGAGCCGCCGTCCTCCGAGACCTCGAGGCCCGTCTCGCCGCCGACGGCGACGACCTTCCGGCCCCTGAGGACGGCGACGGCGACGACGTGCGCCTCCGAGCGTTCCTCCCATCGCCTCACGACGGACCACGTGCGCGCCGCGTCGTCGGAGCGGACGAGGAGCCCTCCCTTGACGACGCCCGTGAGGCCCGCCCAGACCGTCCCGACGCGCTGCGGGTCGGGGACGAGGGAGGTGACCGAGTAGCCGGGGAACGGCGCCCCGCCCGGCGGCGCGGTCCAGCTCCGGCCTCCGTCCGTCGAGCGGTAGACGCCGCCGAGGGCGGTGCCGGCGTAGAAGACGCCCGGCGCGCGCGCCTCGGCCGCGAGGGACTTCACCTCGGCGCCCGGGAGCGGGTAGCGGAGCCACGTCCCTCCCGGCCCGACCGCCGCGGGGCTCGCGGCGAGTGCCGCGGAGAGGTCGAGGAGGCCGGCGGCGAGGAGCGCCGCCGCGGCCTCAGCCCGCAGGCTTCGCATCGCCCCCCGAGCCCGATCCGCCTCCGGTCGACCCGGCCTTCGTCTCTCCCGAGGGCTTCGCCTCGCCGGAGGACTTGCTCTCTGCCTTGACGCCGGCGTCGCCGGACGCCTTCGACTCCGTGGAGCCCTTCGCCTCGCCGGCGTCCGCCGCCCTCTTCCCTGAGTCCGCCGAGCTCCCCGACCTCCCGTAGTCGGTCAGGTAGAACCCGGACCCCTTGAACTGCACCGCGGGGGCCGAGAGGAGCTTCTTCAGCGCCCCGCCGCAGGCCTCGCACGTCGCCGGGAGGGGATCCGAGAACGCCATGATGATCTCGACTTCGTGGCCACACGACTCGCACCGGAACTCGTACAGAGGCATCGCGGGTTCGACCTTCCTGCTACGAGGGCGGGGCGTAGCCGCCGCCGCTCGTGCTCCACTGGATCTTCTTGACCGACGTCCGGCTCGTCACGTCGCGCCGGCTGATCAGCCTGAGGACGAAGAACGCGTACAGGACCTTCGCGTTGTGACCGGCGTCTCCGGGCCCGAGGCCGACGAGGTCGCGCAGCGTCTTCGTCCCGTCGACCTGCTTGAGGAGGCGGAGCTCCTGGGGGTCGAGCGCGATGTCGCCGATCTCCGACGCCGCCCAGCACGGGTCGAAGAGCGTCCAGGAGGGGCCGAGGAAAGCGACGAGCCGGCGGGCGTCGCGCACCGCCTTGACCCCTTCGACGATCGCGTGACGGGTCGGGACCTCGAGCTGGATGATCTCGTCCGTCCGGAAGCGGCCGACGGTGAAGCTGACCTCGCCTTCCTCCCAGTCGAAGAGCGAGTGGAGGATCCCCCGGACCTGCCGCGTGACGGCCGCGAAGAGCTCCTCCTTCGTGAGGAGCCCCATGTCGACGAGGACCGCCCCGTGCCGGCGGGTCTCCTGGGCCGACTGCGCCTCGAGGAGCCGCTTCACCGACTCGTCGAACTGCTCCCGCGTCAGCCGCCCTTCCCGGAGGAGGAAGCTCCCGAGGGACTCGTCGCGGTCGGTCGACGTCGCGAAGATCACGTCGCCGTTGACGATGTAGACCTTCTTCTCGATCCCGCCCCGGCGCGCGACGACCACTCCGGGCACCCGGTAGTGATGCACCGTCTGGAGGACCTCGGGAAGCGGGGTTTTCGAGAGGTCGCCGCGGAATTCGAAGCGGCTTTCCGGCACCGTGCGGATTGTACGGAAATCCGGCCCGGATCCGGCTGCTACGATGCCGGCCCGTGGCCTCACACGAATCGAGGGCTTCGCTCCCCGCGTTCGCCCGCCCCGGCGTCGGCCGACACCTCCCCGAAGGCCCCGGGGGCCCCCGCGGGTGAGGCGCCGCGTCGCGATCACCGGCCTCGGCTGCGTCACGCCCCTCGGCTGCGGCGCCGCCGCGTTCCGGGAGGGCCTCCGGACCGGCCGTTCCGGCGTCCGCCGGATCTCCCTCTTCGACCCGTCGGAGCTCCCGGTGCGGATCGCCGCCGAGGCCGTCGGCTTCGACCCGGCGGACCACGTCCCGCCCAAGGACGCCCGGCACGTCGCGCGGGTCGTCCCGATGGCGATCGCCGCGGCCGCCGAGGCGCTCGGCTCCGCCGGGATCGACGCCGGGGCGCTCACGCTCGCCGAGCGGCGGCGGATCGCCGTCCTCGTCGGGTCGGGGGGGGGCCCGGTCGAGTTCTTCGAGAAGATGTACGGCCACTGGTACCGGGGCGAGCTGAAGAAGGCCTCGGTCTACGCGATCCCGACGGGGACGATCGGGACGCTCTCCTCGGAGCTCTCGATGCGCTTCGGCCTCAAGGGGCCGTCCCACGTCGTCTCGACCGGCTGCACCTCCTCGGCCGACGCGATCGGCTACGCGGCGAAGGCGATCCGGTACGGCGAGCGGGACGTCGTCCTCGCCGGAGGAGCGGACGCCGTGATCACGCCCGGCATCATGACCGGCTTCGGCCTGATGCAGATCCTCGCCTCCTCGCGACAGGACGCGCCGGAGACGGCGAGCCGCCCGTTCGACGCGGGGCGCGACGGCTTCGTCCTCGGCGAGGGGGCCTGGTTCTTCGTCCTCGAGGAGATGGAGCGGGCGCGCGCCCGCGGCGTGCCCCTGCTCGGGGAGGTCGTCGGCTACGCCGCGACGTGCGACGCCTGGCACCGCGTGAGGCTCGACGAGTCGGGCGAGGAGCCTGCCCGCGCGATGACCGAGGCGCTCGAGGACGCGGGCCTCTCGCCGGCGGACGTCGGCTACGTGCAGTACCACGGCACGGGGACGGAGCTGAACGACCGGATCGAGACGCGCGCCACGAAGATCGCCCTCGGCGACGCGGCGCGCACGGTCCCGGGGAGCAGCGTGAAGAGCCAGGTCGGGCACCCGCAGGGCGCCTCGGGCGCCGCCGGCCTCGCGGCGACCCTCCTCGCGCTGAACGACGGCTTCCTCCCGCCGACGGTCAACCTCGACGCCGCCGATCCCGAGTGCGACCTCGACTACGTCCCGCGCGCGGCGCGTCCCGCCGAGGTCGGCGTCGCCCTCGTGAACGGCATCGCCTTCGGCTCCAAGAACACGGCGCTCGTGGTCCGGACGGCGCGCGCCCCCGGGAGCTGACGCCGTGGGCTTCCTCGTCCCGCCGCGGCGCCCCACCGGGGAGCTCCTCGACGGGGAGGTCCGCCCGGACGAGGCCGAGGAGAGCCTCGCCGACATCGAGCGGATCCACCGCGTCCTCGGCGGCCGGCCCATCGCGCGGCGCCACCTCGTCCCGCTCCTCCTCGCCGTCCCCTCCCGGCGCCCCGTCCTCCTCGACCTCGGCGCCGGAAGCGGCCACGTCGGGCGCGAGCTCGCGCGCGAGCTCGACCGGCGCGGGCGCGAGCTCGTGACGATCGACCTCGACCGGCAGCTCCTCCACGCGCGCCTCTCCGCGAAGGGACGGAGCCTCGCCGCCGACGCCCTCCGGCTCCCGCTCCCCGACCGCTCCGTCGACGTCGTCTCCTCGACGCTCTTCCTCCACCACTTCGACGCCTCCGGCGTCGCCGCGCTCCTGCGCGAGTCGGCCCGCGTCGCGCGGTTCGCCGTCTCCGCCCTCGACCTGACGCGGCACCGCGTCCCGCTCGCGGTGAACGCGCTCCTGGCGTCCGTCCTCTACCGGAGCCCGATCACGCGGCACGACGGGCGCGCGTCCGTCCTCCAGGCCTTCACGATCCCCGAGCTCCGCGCCGTCGCCGCGCGGGCGCTCCCCGGCACGCTCGTGAGGCCCGCGGGCCCCTTCGTCCAGGGCCTCCTCTGGAAACGGCCGTGACGCGGGAGGGGCTCGACGCCGTCGTCGTCGGCGCGAGCCTCGCGGGGAGCGCCGCCGCGACCGTCCTCGCGCGCGCCGGCGCCCGCGTCGCCCTCGTCGACAAGGCGACCTTCCCCCGGCCGAAGACGTGCGGCGAGCTCCTCTCCCCCGACGGCGTCGCCGTCCTGGCCCGCCTCGGGCTCGACGGGGAGGTCCGCTCCTCGGGCGCGGCGACGATCCGGCGCTTCTCCCTCGTGCGGCCCGACGGGGCGCGCGTCACCGGGCGCCTCCCCGCCCCCGCCCTCTCCCTGAGCCGGGAGCGCCTCGACGCGATCGTCCTCGACGGGGCGCGCGCCGCCGGCGCCGGGGCGCACCTCGGCGAGGCGGTGGTGTCGATCGACGGCAGCCTCGCCACGGGGTTCACCGTGCGGACGGCCTCGCGGACCCTCGAGGCACGGGCGGTCCTCGGCGCCTGGGGGCGCTACTCGCCGCTCGACGGGCGCCTCGGGCGCCCCTTCTTCGGCGCCCCCGCGCCCCTCTTCGGGTTCAAGAAGTTCCTCGCGGGGGAGGCCGGCCGGAAGCTCGACGACCGCGTCGTCCTCCACGTCTTCCGCGGCGGCTACCTCGGCCTCTCGCTCGTGGAGGGGGGGCGCGTCAGCCTCGGCGCGCTCACGACGCCGGAGATCGCGAGGGAGGCGCACCACGACTTCGATCGCCTGCTCGAGCGCCTGCGGGACGAATTCCCCGCCCTTGCGGCCGGTCTCGAGGGGCTCGTCCCGGAGCCGGGTCCCGCGCTCGTGAGCGAGCCGGTCCACCTCGGGCGCCGGGAGGCCGTCGTCGGCGACCTCCTCCTCGCGGGGGACGCGGCGGGCGTCGTCGACCCGTGGACCGGCTCCGGGATGGCGCTCGCCCTCAGGACCGGCGAGGCCGCGGGCGCCCTCCTCGCGCGACACGCGGCGGGCGAGGTCGCGGCGAAGGCGCTCGCGGCGGAGTGGGCCCGGAGCTGGGCGGCGCTGACGGGGCGCGTCTACTTCTTCTCGCGCCTCTTCCGCCCCGTCCTCCTCGGCGGGGCGGCGACGCGCCTCGTCGGCCCGTGGACGACGCCGCTGGCGGGCCTCGCGGCCCGCCTCACGCGCGGCCCGGCCTGAGACGGCCCGGCTACTTCCTCTTCGCGGACTTCCGGGCGGGTTTCCGGGCGCCCTTCTTCGCGGCCTTCTTCGCCGCAGGGGCCTTCGGGGCCGCCTTCTTCGTCGGGGCGGACTTCGCCGGCTTTGCCGCCTTCCGCGCCTTCTTCCTCGCGGCCTTCTTCGGCTTCGGCGGGAAGAGGCCCGTGCGGATCGTCTCGATCTGGCCGAGGTGGACGCGGTCGTGCCCCGCGTACATCGCCACCATCGTCGCGATCGACTCCTCGCCGCGCTCCGAGTGGATCCCGACCCTCTCGAGCGCCTCGTCGGGGAGGCGGACGAGGAGCCCGAGGTTCACGGCGCGGGCCATCTCGAAGTCGGCGAGGAGCTCCTCGGCCGTGGCGTTCGCCACGCCGAGCTTCTCGACGAAGAGGTCCTGGTCGTAGCCGGCGATCGCCGGCTTCTCGTGCGCCGCGACGAAGCGGTAGCGCGAGCCGAGGATCACCTCGCCGTCGGCGAGGTGGGCGACGATCTCCTTGATCGACCACTTCCCCGGCGCGGGACGGCGGGAGAGCTGCGTCTCCGTGAGGCCCTTCAGGAGCTTCCGCAGCTTCTGCGGGGCATCGAACATCGCGAGGAACGGGTCGTCGTCGCCGAGCGCCGCTCGGTACCGTTCCGGGATCACGGGTCCGGCCATGGTCGGTCCTCCCTGCCGGCATCCTAGCAGGCGGCTCCTCGCCCCCCGGAGGCGCCGGCGCGCCCGCCGCGCACCGTCTAGAATGATTTTCCGTGAAGACCGATCGACGCCTCGTCGAAGCCCTGGACGACCTCCTCGCCCGCGCCTTCGCGGAGGACGGGGAGGACATCACGACCCTCGCCGTCTTCGGCCCGCGGTCCCGCGTCGCGGGCGACATGGTCTGCCGCGAGGCGGCCGTCGTCGCGGGCGTCGCGTTCCTGCCGCGCATCTTCGGGTTCCTCCACCCGCAGGCGTCCGTCGAGGTCCTCGTGAAGGACGGCGACACGGTCGCCCCGGGCGCCGTCCTCGCGCGCGTCGAGGGGCCGGCCGTCACCGTCCTCGCGGCCGAGCGGACCGCGCTCAACCTCGTGCAGCGCCTGACGGGGGTCGCGACGGCGACGCGGGCCTACGTCGACGCCCTCGCGGGGACGAAGACGAAGCTCCTCGACACGCGGAAGACGACGCCCGGCCTGCGCGCGCTCGAGAAGTACGCCGTCCGCTGCGGCGGCGGGACGAACCACCGGATGGGGCTCTCGGACGCGTTCCTCGTGAAGGACAACCACGCCGACGGCTGCGGCAGCCTCTGGGACGCCACGCGCCGCGCCGCCGGTTTCCGCGCGATGAACCGGTCGCTCCGGCGCTGCCTCCTCGAGGCGGAGGCCCGGACGCGGGACGAGGTCCACCAGGCGCTCGAGGCGGGGGCCGAGCGGGTCCTCCTCGACAACATGACCGTCGCGGAGATGAAGGCGGCCGTCGCCGACGTTGCGCTCTGGAACGAGGCGACCGGCGCCGCGGTCACGACCGAGGCCTCCGGGGGGATGACCGTCGAGAAGGCCCGGAAGTCGGCCCGCGCCGGCGTCGACTACGTCTCCGTAGGCGCGATCACCCACTCCGTGCGCGCCGTCGACGTCGCCCTCGACGTGAAGGTCGCCGCGGCGCGCCGGGGCCGGAAGTGAGCCCGGCCGCCGGGCGGATCCGCGTCCCGGCGCTCGTCATCGGAACGGGGATCGCCGGCCTGACGGCCGCCCTCGCGCTCGCCCAGCGCGGCGTGAAGGTCCTGATCCTGACGAAGGCCGACGAGCCCGACGACTGCAACACCCGGTGGGCGCAGGGCGGCATCATCTACTTCGGCAAGAGGGACTCCCCCTCCGCGCTCGTGCGGGACGTCCTCGCCGCGGGGGCCGGCCTCTGCAACGCCGAGGCGGTCCGCTTCCTCGCCCAGGAGGGGCCGCGCGTCGTCGAGGAGGTCCTGATCCACGAAGCCGGGGTCCCCTTCTCGCGGACCCGCGAGGGAGACCTCGACTTCACGCGCGAGGGGGCGCACTCCGTCGCCCGGATCGTCCACTCGGCCGACGCGACGGGGAAGGCGATCGAGGCCGCCCTCCTCGCGCGCGTCCGGTCCGAGAAGAACGTCAGGATCTGGACCGGCGCGACGGCGGTCGACCTGATCACCGCCCGCCACCACTCGTCCGACGTCCAGCAGCGCTACGCGCTCCAGGACCCGTGCCTCGGCGCCTACGTCCTCGACGCGGCGGGCGCGGTGCACACCGTCCTCGCCGACTTCACCGTCCTCGCGACGGGCGGCGTCGGGAGCCTCTTCCTCCACACGACGAACACGCGGCACGCCATCGGCGACGGCCTCGCGATGGCCGCGCGCGCCGGCGCGGCCGTCCTGAACCTCGAGTACGTCCAGTTCCACCCGACGACGCTCTACCACCCCGACGCCGAGCGCTTCCTCATCTCCGAGGCGCTCCGGGGCGAGGGGGCCGTCCTCGTGAACCGCTCGGGGAAGGCGTTCATGCAGCGCTACGACCGGGAGCGGAAGGACCTCGCCCCGCGCGACGTCGTCACGCGCGCGATCGTCGAGGAGATGACCTCCCGCGGCGAGCCGTGCGTCTACCTCGACCTCGCGCACAACTACGACGGGAAGGGGAAGGTCGCGATCCGCGACCGCTTCCCGACGATCGCGGCGACCTGCGCGAAGTTCGGCATCGACATCGCGACCGAGCCGATCCCCGTCGTCCCCGCGGCGCACTACTTCTGCGGCGGCATCCTCGCCGACCTGGAAGGGCGGACCACGATCCGGAACCTCTACGCCGTCGGGGAGACGAGCTGCACCGGGCTCCACGGCGCGAACCGGCTCGCCTCGACCTCGCTCCTCGAGGGGCTCGTCTGGGGCTACCACGCGGCGCTCTCGATCGCCGAGCGGATCGAGAAGGGGCACGGCTTCCGTCCCTCGATGTTCCGGGCCATCCCCGACTGGAGGTCGCCCGGCGACGCGCAGAACGAGGACCCGGCGCTCATCCAGCAGGACTGGACGACGATCCGGAACACGATGTGGAACTACGTCGGCATCGTCAGGACCGGCGAGCGCCTCGGCCGCGCCGTGGCCGATATCCGCGACCTCGAGAAGCGCCTCTCGCGCTTCTACCACGAGACGAAGATCTCCCGGGAGATCGTCGACCTGATCCACGGCGTCCACGCGAGCCACCTCATCGCGCAGGCCGCGCTGAAGAACCCCGTCTCGAGGGGCTGCCACTACCGCAGGAACTGAGCCGTCTCGATCAGGCGGGTCGCGTCGTCACGCGGACCTCGCGCCCCTCGCCCTTCACCGCCTTCGAGACGATGCAGTACTTCTCGGCGAGGGCGAGCGTCTTCGCGACGTCCGCCTCCCGCTCGGCGAGGAGCTCGGCGGGGACGTGCGCGACGAGGTCGATCCGCGCGACGCGGAAGCCCCCGGCCGGGTCGGCCTCGAGCTCGAGCGTCCCGTCGACCCGGGGCGCCTCGACGGGGACGCGGAGCTTGGCGAGGAAGATCGCCCAGGTCTGGACGAAGCAGGCGAGGAGCGCGCCGAGGAGGAGCTCCTCGGGGTTCGTCCGGTCGGCGCGGCCGCCGAGCGACGGCGCCCCGCCGAAAGGCGTCGCGAGGAGGCCGGTGCCGCTCGCGAGGTCGCCCGTCCGTCCGGCCGGGTCCCAGGTCGCCGAGGCGGTGAAGCGGTGCTCTCCGGACATCTTTCCTCCGTCGCGCCGCGCGGGCTCAGGTGCCCACGCTGCCGGGGATCTCGTCGGGGTTCCACCCCTTCGGCGCGGTCCACGCCCGCGCCGAGAAGAACGTCGCGAGGCCGAGGGCCACGAGGCCCCGGCAGCCGCGGCGCGCGTCGAAGGCGTCGACGACGCGCGCGACCTCGGCCGGCGCGGAGGCGGGGACGACCATCCGCGAGCGGGCCAGGAGACCGACCGGCGCCTCGCGGCGCGCGGCGGCCCACGCCTCCTTCGCCCCTTCCTCCTCCTCGGGGGCGAGCGGCGCGACCCCCGCGACGGCGAGCTTCCCGCGGAGGACCGCGAGGAGGAGCGGGAGGTCGCGGAGGACGGGGACGGCGGTCTCGAAGCGGAACGTGCGGACCGTCTCGCGCGTCCCCGCCGCCGGACCGTTCCCGGCGAACGCAAAGGGGCGCGTCGCGTGCCCCGCGTTCGCGACGAACGACCAGGCGAACGCGACCGGCCAGAGCGGGAGGGAGAGGGCGAAGAGGACGAACCCCGCGAGCCGGCTCGCCGGCCCCGTCCCGCGCGGAACGCCCGCCGGCGGGAGGAGGTCGGTGAGGAGCGTGGAGGCGCCCGTCGCCGGGTCGACGACGAGGTTCTGGGAGACGGCGACGCCGGAGAGCGAGACGCCCTCCGGGACGGCCGTCCGGGGGAGCACCGACACGCCGTCGAGCACGGCGCCGGCGAGGACGACCGCCTCCTCGGCGACCGTCGTGCCGCCGGAGAGCTTCGCCCCGGCGGCCACCGTCGCCCGCTCCGAGGTCGCCGGCTTCGCGTCGGCGCGCTCGAGGGCGCTCCAGGCCGCGAGGCCGTCGAGGGGCGAGACGCCGGAGCCGACGTCGAGCGGCGCCTGCCTCGGGTCGAGGGTCCAGTCCGCGTCCGCGGGGTCGCGCGGGAGCTCGGCCTTCTTCAGCGCCTCGGGCTTCACGCGCCACATCCCGGCGGGCCGTCCCCCCGAGACCGCGGCGACGACCGGCTCGGGCCGCCCGCCGACGCGGCGCGCGAAGTCGCCGAACGCCCCCTCGATCGCCGCGTCGCCCCGGAGGACGAGCGTGTCGCCGTCGAGCCTCTGCTCGACGCGGCGGAGGACGGCGCCGGTCGTCTCGTCCTCCTCGCGGCGGACGTACTCGAGCGCGATCCCCCAGCGGATCCCCTTCCCGAAGCGCCGCTCGACCTCGGCGCCGCGGGGCCCGACGACGACGAGGGCCGACCGGATGCCGGCCTCGACGAGCGCCTCGAGCGCCCGCTCGAGGACCGGGGCGCCGCGCAGGGGGAGGAGGGCGGGGACGGTCTTCTCCGCGAGGGGGCCGAGGGCGTGCCCGTCGCGGTCCGCGAGGAGTACGGTCGTCATGGGCCGCCGATTATGAGGGAGGGGGCGCGACGAAGACGCGGAGTCCCGTCTTCCGCCCCGCGCGCGCGTCGACCTCGGTCGTCACCTCGCGCGTGTTCACGATGAGCCAGGCGCGGACGAGCGGCGCCGGCGCGGAGGCGTCGTCGGTCGCCGCCTCCCGGAACGCCCAGACGACCGTCGTCCGGAGCCGGGCCTCCTCGGCGATCTTCTCGACCGAGGGACGGTCGGCCCAGGTGATGCCGGTCCGGAAGAGGAGGAAGGCGAGCGCCTCGGTCTCGGGCGCGCGGAACGTGACCGCGCGCGGCGGGAGCGGGAGGAGCGCCGGGGCGACCTGCTCGGCCATGGCGCGCGCGCCGGTGCGGTGGTCGAGGACGTCGTGCCGGATCGCGCGCGCGGCGCCGAGCCCCTCCGAGACGAGGAGCACCGAGAGGAAGACGAAGCCGACGCGACGCTCCGCGTCGCCCGAGGCGAGCCACGCGGCGCCCGCGGTGCAGAAGGCGATCGCGGCGAGGGCGCCCGCCGCCGTGAGGGGGGCGCTCCGCCCGCCGTCGAAGAGCGGCCGGCTCGGGTGCGCGACGAGGAGCGCCGCGATCGCGAGGACGACGACGCCCGAGGCGATCGTCGTGGCCGCCTCGAACCGGGCGCGGCGCCTCGTCCGCGGGCGGGTCAGGAGGGCCGCGCCGCCGAGGCCGGCGAGCGCGGAGAGGGCCGGGAGGACGGTCGTCGAGGAGAGCTCGAGGGAGCCGGCGACGGCGACGAGGATGACGAGCTCGACGCCGTACGCGATCCAGAGCGCCATGTGCGACAGCCGCCGCTCGCCGCCGGTCGCGCCCGACACCATCTCCTCCTCGCCGACCGGGCGCGTCAGGTAGGCGATGCCGACGCCGACGAGCGGCAGGAGGACGAAGAGCGTCCGAACGATCATCCGGAGGTCGGCGCTCACGAGGGCGACGTCGCCGAGCTGCCGGAGCGCCTCCGGCGCGCTCCCGAACGCGCGGGCCACCTGCGGCGCGAACGCCTCGGGGTGGAGGGTCGCCGTGAGGAGGAGCGGCAGTCCGGCCGTCAGGACGAACGTCGTCGCGAGGAGCGCGAGCGACCGCTTCGTCCTCCCGAGGGAGAAGAGGCGCGGGCGGAAGAGGAGCGCGACGAGGAGCGGCGCGACGAAGAGGCCGACGGAGTACCCCTTCGTCAGGAAGCCGAGGCCGAAGAGGACGCCCGCGAGCGGCGCCTCGCCCGGGCTGTCCTCCTCGAAGGCGCGGAGGCCGAAGATGATCCCCGCGAGGCCGAGGAGCGTGAGGGTCGGCTCGACCGTCGCGGCGCGGTTCGCGAGGACGAGGGGCGGCGCGAGGGCGGCGAACGCGCCCGCGATGTGGCCGGCCGGCTGGCCGTAGCCGCGCCGCACGATCCGCTCGAGGACGAACGCGCCGACGAGCCCGGCGAAGACGGAGGGGAGCCGGATCGCCCACTCGTGCGCGCCGAAGACCTTCACCATGAGCGCGAGGAGCACGGGGAAGAAGACGGGCGTGCCGCTCGCGTCGCCGAGGGGCGTCGCGGAGAGGGCGAGGAGCTGCGGGACTCCTCCCTCCACGACGTTGCGGGCCCCGATCGCCCACGTCCCCTCGTCGGGGCCGAAGAGGTCGGGCGATCCGAGCTGCACGAGCCGGAGGAAGAGGCCCGCGAGGAGGGCCAGGACGAACAGGAGGCGCCCGGAGGCCCCCGGGTCGTCCGCCATCTCGGTCACGGACGTCACGGCGGCGGAGTATACGGCCCGGGGCATGCGGTCCCGCGGGTCAGGCGCCGGCGGCGAGCGTCGCCAGGCGCGGCCCGAGCGCTTCCTTCGGCGCGCCGTCGGGGAGGTCGAGGAGGACGGGGGCGATCGTGAGGTCCCCGGGATCCCAGTCGAGGAGCGTCGCGAGGGCCGGTGCGAGGCGCTCGGCGGGCGGCCAGTCGCGGACCGCGCGACGGCCCGGCAGGTCGTCGGAGGGACGCGCGCCGAAGAGCCCCGGCCCCCCCGCCGAGCCGTGGCGCGCCGCGAGGGCGCGGACGTAGTCGGTCCACGAGGGGAGGCTCCGCCCGAGCCGTTCCTCCTCGAAGAGGCGCAGGACCTCGAGGAAGCGGTCGGAGGCGCGGCCCACCTGCGTCCGCGCCTCGGCGAGCGTCTCCGGCAGCTCGACCTTCGCCGCCGCGGCCACCGCCTCGCGGTGCCGCTCTACCACGTCGCGGAAGCGCGTGCGCGTCATCCCGACGTGGAATCCTTCCGCGGCGGCGCCGCTCTCCGCGGGCGCGGCGAGGAGGCGCAGCTCGGCGGCGCGCTCCGCGTCGGTCGGGCGGAACCGCCCCGCCGAGACGAGGAGCGCCGTGCCGAGCGCGAGGTCGACCCCGCGGACCGCGGCCTGCCCTGCGAGGACCGACGCGCGGCCCGCGCCGCGGCGCGCGAGCGTCCGCTCCGCCTCGAGGAGCGCAGCCCCGCGCCGCACGAGGAGGCGGAGCGCCTCGAGCGGCGCGGGCTGCGCCGCCGCGAGGCGGGCGAGCGGCGCGAGGAGGTCGGGAGGCCCTGCGACGACGCGGTCCGCCGCGGCGGCCTCGATCGCCTCGATCGTCGGCGGGACGTGCGCGAGAGCCGCGAGCGCCGCGACGTCGACGCGCACGGCCGCGTGGCGCGACCGCGCGGTCGCGGCGAGCTCGCGGAGGAGGCGCGGCGCGAGGCCGGCCGCGCGGCCCGGGGTCCCGTCGAGGACGACGAGGAGCTCGAACGGGGCTCCCGTGACGAAGGCCCCGGCGGCGTCGACGGTCGTCGGCGCCTCGCCGCGGCCGAGCGCGCCGCCGAGCGCCGCGCCCGCGAGCGGCTCGCCCGCCGCCTCCGCGAGGCGCGACAGGAGGGCGGCGAGCGTCTCGGCGCACCGTCGCTCCACGGCCGGGACCGCGGCGGCCGTGAAGCGGCGTGCCGTCGCCGTCACGTGCGCCCGGGTCCGTCCACCGTCAGGTGGAGCGAGAGACGGTTCCTCCCTCCCTCGGACCTGTAGCGGAGCTCGTCGCAGGCGGCCCGGATGATCGGGAGGCCCATCCCCCCCTCGGGCCAGGTCGAGGGGTCCGCCGGGTCGGGCTCGCGCGGCGGGGGGACGGACGTCGGGTCGAACGCGATGCCCGAGTCGACGACGGCGAGCGTGATCGCCGTCCCCTCGCGCGACAGCTCGACCTCGACGCGCCCGCCGCGGCCGCCGTACGCGTGCCGCACGACGTTCGTGGCCGCCTCGACGAGGGCGAGCTCGAGGAGCGAGCGCCGCGCGGGCGGGAGCCCCCACTCGTCGAGGACGCCGTGGCAGGCGGCCGCCAGCAGGCGGACCGACGGGAAGTCCGCCTCGGCGGAGAGGGAGATCGTCCGACGTCCTCTCATGAGGCTCGCGGACGATCATAGAGCGTGCGCCGCGCCCCCTGCGACAATGGACGCGTGATCCCGAGCCGCACCCCCTCGAAGACCTCCGCCCCCTCCGGCCCCGTCCTCCGCGCGACGATCGAGTACGACGGCGGCCGCTACCGGGGCTGGCAGTCGCAGCTGAACGCCCGGACCGTGCAGGGGACGCTCATGGCCGCGGCCCACGAGCTCTGGGGCCCGGGCGTCCGGGTGCACGGGGCCGGGCGCACCGACGCCGGCGTCCACGCGTTCGGCCAGGTCGCCTCCATCCACCTCTCACCCCGGGTCCGCGTCGGCGACCCGGCCGACGCGCTGAAGCGCTGGAACGACCTCCTCCCGCCCGACGTGAACGTCGTCTCGCTCGCGCACGCCGCCCCGTCGTTCCACGCGCGCCACGACGCCGTCCGCCGCGTCTACCGCTACCGGATCGCCCGCCGCCGCACCGGCTTCGGGAAGCCGTTCGTCTACTGGGCGAAGGACGCGCTCGACGTCGGCACGATGGAGCGGGCCGCGCGCCTCCTCGAGGGACGCCACGACTTCAGGAGCTTCTGCGAGAACCCCGAGGGGCACGATTCGACGATCGTCGTCGTCGAGCGGGCGTCGGTCACCGCGCCCGCCGAGGCCGACGGGCTCGTCCTCGTACGGATCGCCGCGTCGCACTTCCTCTGGAAGATGGTCCGCCGCGTCGTCGGCATCCTCCTCGAGGTCGGCGCCGGGCGGATGACGGAGGCCGACGTCGCGCGGCTCCTCGTCGAGCGGACCGGCGACCCGGCGCGGCTCACCGTCCCCCCGTCGGGGCTCTTCCTCGAGTCGGTCGGCTACCCGGGAGAGCCCGAGCCCGTGCCTCCCCACCCGCTCCGCCCGGCGTTCTGACCGCGTGCGCGGTGCCCCGTTCGTTTGACCCCCGGGAACGGAGCGTGCTTACATCCCCGCCCATGCGCCGTTTCGCCCGTTCCGCGGCCCTCGTCCTCGCCGTCGCCACGGCTCCCGCCGGGACGGCGGCGGCCCAGGGCATCGCGTTCTCGGAGGGGCGCCCGTTCGCCGAGGCGCTCAAGCGCGCCCGTACCGAGAAGAAGCCCCTGATGGTCGACACCTACGCCGTCTGGTGCGGGCCCTGCAAGCAGCTCGACCGGATGACCTTTGCCGACCCGGCCGTCGGCGAGTGGGCGCGGAAGAACGTCATCGCCGTGAAGGTCGACGCCGAGAAGGGGGAAGGACGCCGCCTCGCGCAGCGCTACGCCGTCCGCGCCTTCCCGACGATCCTTTTCCTCGACCCTTCCGGGAACGAGCTCGACCGGATCTCGGGCGTCTACCCGCCGGAGAACTTCATCGGCGCCGGCGACGCGATCCTCGCCGGCAGGACGGCGCTCGCCGACGCGCTGAAGAAGCTCCAGAAGGAGTGGGACCCGGCCCTCGCCGGGAGCGCCGCCGCGCAGCTCGGTCAGAAGAACGACCTCGCGCGCCTCCGCCCGCTCGCGAACCGCGCCGTCGAGGAGGACCCCGGGCTCCTGGAGGCGGGCGCCCGCGACACCTTCCTCTACCTCGTGAGCCTCGAGGACGGCGTCGAGAAGCTCTCCCCGGAGACGCTCGACCTGATCGAGTCGCTCGCGCCGCGCCTCTCCGCCGACCCGCGTGTCGTCATCCTCCGCCTCGCCGCCTCGCGCGAGCAGGCGCGGCTGGGCGACGCCGCCGCCGCCCGCGCCTCCGCTCTCGCCGGCCTGAAGGGGCTCCCCGAGGGCTCCCCGTTCGCGCCCGACCTCTACTCCGCCCTCGCCGTCGCCGAGAGGCTGGGCAGGAAGCCCGAGGCCGCCGTCGCCGCCGCGCGGAAGGCCGTCGCGCTCGGAGAGAGCTCCGGCGGCGGCGCCTGGTCCCGGACGCAGAGGATGCTCGGGCTCGCCGAGGCCCTCGCCTTCGCCTCCCAGCCCGCCGAGGCCCGGAAGACCGTCGACGCCGCGCTCGCGCAGGCTCCGTCCGACCCGGCGCTCTTCTCCCGGGCGTCCACCCTCCTCCTCTCCCTCAGGGACGTCCCCGCCGCCGTCGAGAAGGCGCGCCGGGCTGTCGAGGTCTCGCAGGGAGGCGACGCGTTCGCGCAGGCCGCGCTCGGCGAGGCCCTCGTCGCGTCGGGCGACGCGAAGGGCGCGTCGGCCGCGTTCGCCCGCGCCGCCGAGCTCGAGCCCGAGAACGCGGCGCTGAAGAAGCGCATCGACGCCGCCCGAGCGAAGAAGCCCGCCCGGCCCGCCTGACGCGGCGGCGGGCGGGGAGCCGCCCGGCGCCGCCCCCCGTCAGGCCGTCGGCGCGCCGTCGCCCGACGCGGGCGAAGCGACCGCGATCGTCCGGCGCGGCTTCCGCGCGAGGAGGACGAAGAGCGCCGCCGACGCCAGGATCCTCACGAGGAGGATCGTCGAGGAGAAGGCGTGGAGGCGTCCCCACTCCTTCCGTCCCGGGTCCGTCGCCGGCAGGAGGTCGATGAGCGTCGGGAGACGGTCGCGGAGAGCCATCATCTGGGGCGTGACGACCTCGTGCGAGGCGAAGGCCGCCGCCGCGACGACCGCGAGGAGACGGAGCGCGAGGCCCTTCTGGACCTTCGCGAGCGGCTCGACGCGGTCGAGGACGAGGACGAGGAGGAAGGCGACGGCCGCGGCCGCGTAGGACGAGACGTCGAGGACGTCGAGGAGGGCGCGGTTTACGCCCCCTCCCGCGTGGCGGGAGGGAGACTCGCGGAGGACGACGCCGGCGGTGCCCGCGAAGAAGAGGAGCGCCCCCGTGTAGGCGCCGAGGACGAAGAGGAGAGTCGTGCGGAGCGCCGAGCCCCGCGTGAACCGCTCGAGGCTCATCCCTCTTCGACCCACTCCGGGACGACGCGCGCCGGGATCGCGCCGCACGCGAACGCGCGGTCGAGGAGGAGGCGGACGGCCTCCCGCCCCTTCTCGCCGTAGGAGCGGGTCCAGTCGTTGACGTACATCCCGACGAAGCGGTCGGCCTTCTCGCGGGGGAGGCCCCGCGCGAAGCGCATCGCGTCCGTGAGCGCCTCCTCGCGGTGGGCGAGCGAGTACTCGATGGAGCGGCCGAGGGCGCGCGAGACCTTCGCGATCGTCGCGGGGCCGAGGTCCCGGCGCACGGCGTTGCCGCCGAGCGGGAGCGGGAGGCCCGTCTCCTCCTTCCAGAGGGCGCCGAGGTCGCCGAGGAGCCGGAACCCCTCCTCCTTCCAGGTGAGCTGTCCCTCGTGGATGACGACGCCCGCGTCCACGTCGCCCGCCGTCACGGCGTCGCCGACGCGGTCGAACGGGAGGACGACGGGCACCGCGCCCGGCACCCTCATCTTCAGCGCGAGCGCCGCCGTCGTGAGGGCCCCGGGGATCGCGACGCGCTTCCCGTCGAGCGCCGCGAGCGACGCCGGAGCGTCCGCCGCCTCGCGCGCGACGACGCACGGGCCGTAGCCGTCGCCGAACGACGCGCCGTGCGGCAGGAGGACGTACGCGTCCGCGAGGAAGGCGTACGCGTGGAACGAGACGGCCGTGATCGCGAGCTCGCGGGAGAGGGCGCGCGAGTTCAGCGTCTCGATGTCGGCGAGCTCGTGGACGAAGGCGAGCCCCTCGGTGTCGACGGCCTCGGCGCGGAGACCGTAGAACATGAACGCGTCGTCGGAGTCGGGAGAGTGGGCGAGGACGATCGGAGGGACGGAGGCGTTCGACATCGCGCGCGATGCTACCCGTTCGACGCGACGCGACGCGAGCGCCACGCCGGGATCACGATCGAAGGAGCGCGCGCGACGTCGAAGGTCGACACGACAAGAAAATCTCGCGCGTCAAGAAAAAAATCCTTGCATCCCCTTCGCGTTCCTCTACAATTCGTCTCGGAAAAAAAATTACCGGTGAAGCGATGGCAGTCACTTCACCGGTCAACGGGAAACCTGAACCCTGGAACCAAGTGACTGACAGGCAGTCGACAGGGCCGAAGGTAGCGGGCTCCCGTCCTTCGAGGGAAGGTCAACGTAGCACGCGACTTTCGGGTCTGTCAATCGAATCTGCCAAGAGGAGGTGACAGACCATGGCAACGAAGAAGGCTGCGAAGAAGGCCGCGAAGAAGGCCGCCAAGAAGCCGGCCGCCAAGAAGGCCAAGAAGTAGGTCTTCACCGGCATCTCATTACAATTCAAGGATTTCCGGGATACGGGGGCCGAACGGGCCCCCTTTCTTTTTGCCTGGCGGCCGCCGGAGCTCTCCCGGCGGCCGTTTTCGTTTTCCACAGGCACCACACAGGGTTTTGCACCTCGGTATAGAAGTAATTCTATACTTCGCCCGTGTCGCTCCCTCACGTGCTTCTCGGCCTCCTCTCGCGCGGTCCGGCGAGCGGCTGGGACCTCAAGAGCCGCATGGCGCGCGACCTCGCGCTCGGGTGGGACGCCGAGCTCACGCAGATCTACCCCGCGCTCCGCCGCCTCCAGCGCGGCGGCTTCGTCACGATGAAGCGGCGGCGCTCGGAGAAGGGGCCGCCGCGCCGCGAGTACCGCATCACTCCCGCGGGACGCCGCGAGTTCCGCGAGTGGATCGCCGAGCCGCTCGCGATGCCGCGTCCACGCGACGCCTCGCTCGCCCGCCTCGCGTTCCTCGAGCGCCAGCCGCGCGAGACGCGGGACGCGCGCCTCGTCGAGTACCGCGTCCTCGTCGCGGCCGCGCTCAAGAAGGCCTCGCCCGGGTCGACGGCGGCGCGGCGGCGCTGGCGCGCTCTCCTCGAGGCCGAGCGCGCGTGGGTCGACGCCGAGCGCGCGATCCTCGAGGCGGCGGCGGAGGAGGCCCCGGCGCCGCGCTGAGGCCCGCGCCGCGAGCCCCGGCGGCGCGCCGGGAACGTCGGCCCGCCCGGAGCTACGCCGGCGAGAGCTGCGAGAAGCGCGCGACGAACTTCTTCCGCCCCGCGCGGTCGAAGTAGACGGTCAGCTTCTCCTGGTCGCCCGACCCCTCGACGAGGAGGACGACGCCGACGCCGTACTCCGGGTGCCGGACCCGCGCGCCCCGGCGGAAGCCCGACGCGGTCGGCGGCGGCGGCGTCCGCCGCATCGTCGGGATCGGCGGCCGCGCCCCGCGCACCGCGGGGCGCGCCCCCGGGCGCGCGGAGGGACGCGGCGGCGCGAAGGCTTCCTGCGATTCCCCCTCGTAGTCGGGGAAGAGGCTCCCGCCCCGCTCGGCGCCCCCGAAGCGGAGGCCGCCCCCCGCCGGCGAGGAGAACGTCCGGTCGACGACGGCGAGGGCGCGCGCCGGGATCGCGTCGAGGAACGGCGACGGCTCCCGGCTCATCCACTCCCCGTGCACCATCCGGCGGAGGACGCGCGAGAGCGTGAGCTTCTCCTTCGCGCGCGTCATCCCGACGTAGGCGAGCCGCCGCTCCTCCTCCATCTCGTCGTCGTCCTCCCGGGAGGAGAAGTGCGGAAGGGAGCCGTCCTCCATCCCCGCGAGGAAGACCTCGTCGAACTCGAGCCCCTTCGCCGCGTGGAGCGTCATCAGGACGGTCCCCTTCCGCTCGTCGACGTCGTCGGCGTCGGAGCGGAGGGTCACGGCGTCGAGGAAGCCCGCGAGCGACCGGTCGCCGTCCTCCTCGCTCCCGGCCCGCTCGTGCTCGCGCGCGGCGGCGAGGAGCTCGTCGAGGTTCTCGCGGCGGGCCTGGTCCTGCGGGTCGTCCGAGCTCTCGTAGAGGGCGAGGAGGCCGGTCCCCGAGAGGACGGCCGCGACGGCGGCCCCGGCTCCCGTCTCCTCGTTCGCGAAGCTCTCGCGGAGGGAGGCGACGAGGTCGCGGAACTCGACGAGCGCCTTCTTCGCCCGCTCCGTCAGGCCGTCGGGGAACGCCGAGAGGACGGCGAAGAGGGACGTCCCCCGCTCGGTCGCCGCGGAGGTCAGCCCCTCGAGGGTCGTCGCCCCGACGCCTCGCGCCGGGACGTTCACGACGCGCCGGAAGGAGACGTCGTCGTCGGGGTTCCGGAGGAGGCGGAGGTAGGCGAGGGCGTCCTTCACCTCCGCCCGCTCGTAGAAGCGCGTCCCGCCGACGAGGAGGTACGGCAGCCGGTTCCGCACCAGCTCGTCCTCGAACGGGCGCGACTGGGCGTTCGTCCGGAAGAGGACGGCGACCTCGGCCCCCGGCTTGATCGACTTCAGCCGCGAGATCCGCTCGACGACCTCGCGCGCCTCGTCCCTCTCCTCGGGGAGGACGAGAAGCGTCACCGGCTCGCCGCCGCTCTTCGTCGCCTTCAGCGTCTTGCCGAGCCGCCGCGTGTTCTCGGCGACGACGGCGCCCGCCGCCTCGAGGATCGGCGCCGTCGAGCGGTAGTTCCGCTCGAGGCGGATCGTCCTCGCCTCGGGGAAGTGCCGGGTGAACTCCAGGATGTTCGAGACGTCGGCGCCCCGCCACCGGTAGATCGACTGGTCCTCGTCGCCGACGGCGAAGACGTTCTTCGTCTCCCCGGCGAGGAGCTTGACGATCTCGTCCTGGGCGCCGTTCGTGTCCTGGTACTCGTCGACGAGGACCTGCGTGACGCTCCGCCGGAGGAGCGCGAGGACCTCCGGGTTGCCGGCGAGGAGGCCGCGGGTCCTCACGAGGAGGTCGTCGAAGTCGACAGCGTTCGCCTTCTTCAGCTCCTTCTCGTACGTCGCGTGGAGCTCGGCGAGACGGGTCCCGACGAAGTCGCCGAAGCGGCGCGGGTATTCGTCCCGGCTCCACCCGGCGTTCCTCGCCCGCGAGATCTTCGAGGCGACCGCCTTCGGCGTCAGCGCCTTGTCGGAGATCCCCGCCGCCTTCAGCGCCTGCCGGAAGACGGCGACCTGGTCGTCGGCGTCGAAGACGACGAAGCCGGGCGTCAGCCCCGCCTCCGCGGCGAAGCGCCGGAGGAGCCGCACGCCGTACGAGTGGAACGTCCCGACGAAGGAGCGGGGGCGGGCGGTGCCGAGGAGATGCGCGACGCGCTCCTTCATCTCCCCTGCGGCCTTGTTCGTGAAGGTGAGGGCGACGATCGCCGGCTCGGGGGTGCCGTGCGCCACGAGCCAGGCCATCCGGCGGGTCAGGACGCGCGTCTTGCCGGAGCCGGCGCCGGCGAGGACGAGGAGGGGCCCCGGGCCGGCCGAGACGGCGGCGGCCTGCTCCGGGTTGAGGCCTTCGAGGAGGTCTTTCTCGCGAACGTTCAAGGGACCGGGAGGATAGCCGACCGCGCCCCTACTCCACCGTGACCGACTTCGCGAGGTTCCGCGGCTGGTCGACGTCGCAGCCGCGGCGGCGCGCGACGTGGTAGGCGAGGAGCTGGAGCGGGACGACGTTCACGATCGGCTGGAGCGCCGGGTGGACGAGCGGGACCTCGAGGAGCTCGTCGGCGAACGTCGCGACGTCGTCGTCGCCGGGCGAGACGAGGGCGACGAGCTTCCCGTCCCGCGCCTTCACCTCGCGGAGGTTCGAGGCGACCTTGTCGTAGAGGGAGTCCTTCGGGGCGAGCGCGACGACCGGGAGCTCGCCGTCGATGAGGGCGATCGGGCCGTGCTTCATCTCGCCCGCGGGGTATCCCTCGGCGTGGATGTAGGAGATCTCCTTCATCTTGAGAGCCCCCTCGAGGGCCACCGGGTACTGCGCCCCGCGGCCCAGGAAGAGGACGTCGCGGGCGTGCGCGAGGGTCCGGGAGAGCTTCTCGATCCGCGGCTCGAGCGCGAGGGCCTGCTGCATCGCGACCGGGAGGTGGGCGAGACCGAGGAGGAACGGGTCCCCCGGCTCGAGGCTCCCGAGGCCGCGCGCCTCGCGGGCGTAGTACGCGAGGAGGGCGAGGGCGACGAGCTGCGTCGTGAAGGCCTTCGTCGAGGCGACGCCGATCTCCGGCCCCGCGTGCGTCGCGAGGACGCCGTCGACGAGGCGGGCGATCGCCGAGCCGGGGACGTTGACGACCCCGACGGTCGGGGCGCCGGCCCGCTTCGCGTCCGTCAGGGCGGCGACCGTGTCGGCCGTCTCGCCCGACTGCGAGATCCCGAGGACGAGCGTCCGGGGCCCGACGAGGTTCTTCCGGTAGCGGAACTCCGAGGAGTAGTCGACCTCGACCGGGACGCGGGCGACCTCCTCGAGGAGGAACTTCCCGACGAGGCCGGCGTGCCAGCTCGTCCCGCAGGCGACGACGACGATCCGGTCGACCTCGGAGAGGAGCTTCGGGGAGACCCCCATCGCGTCCTCGCTGAAGTGCCCCGTCTCGAGGGAGAGCTTGTGCCCCACCGTCTCGACGACGACCGTCGGCTGCTCGGCGATCTCCTTCGCCATGAAGTGGGGGTAGCCCCCCTTCTCGGCGGCGACGGCGTCCCAGGGGACGCGCCGCGCGGGCCGGCTGCGGGGCGAGCCGTCGAGGCCCGTCACCTCGACGGTCGTCGCGGTGAGCCGGGCGAAGTCGCCGTCCTCGAGGAAGACGAGGTCCCGCGTGTGCGGGAGGAGCGCCGTCGCGTCGGAGGCGACGAGGTTCTCCCCCGACCCGAGGCCGAGGACGATCGGCGGCCCGCTCTTGGCGACGTAGAGGACGTGCGGCTCGTCGGCCGAGAGGACGACCACGGCGTACATCCCGGTCATCCTCGCGAGGACCGACCGGACGACCCCCGCGAACGGCGCCCCGGGCGCGTCGGCGCGCGCCGCGCCGATCGCCTGCGCGATGACCTCGGTGTCCGTCTCCGAGGTGAAGGGGATCCCGCGGGCGAGGAGGTCCCTCTTCAGCGGGAGGAAGTTCTCGATGATCCCGTTGTGGATGACGACGACCCGCCCGGTGGCGTCGCGGTGGGGGTGGGCGTTCTCCTCGGAGGGGCGGCCGTGGGTCGCCCAGCGGGTGTGGCCGATGCCGGTCCGGCCCGCCGGAGGCTCGGCCTCGATCCGCGCCGTCAGGTTCCCGAGCTTCCCCTCGCTCCGCGTGACCCGGACGATCCCGTCCTCTCCGAGGACGGCGATCCCCGCCGAGTCGTAGCCGCGGTACTCGAGGCGCCGGAGGCCGTCGACGAGGATCGACGTCGCCTCGCGCGGGCCGACGTACCCGACGATGCCGCACATCTTTCTTCTCCTCAGTCGCCCATTGACCGGCGGTCGATCGGCGCTCGCGGAGAACGCCGGGGCTCCGTCGGTCTGCTTGTCATGTTGTCGGAGGACCACCGAGCGGCCTGGCCGCGAGGTGAAGGCGCAGCCAACCCGGACGCCGGGTTGACTTCGTCTTCGTGAGGGAGCGCGCAGCGCTCCCTCACGGTCCCCGAACCCCTCCGCGCGGGCTTCACTTTACAGCCGCCTTCGCGGCCGTCTTCCGCTCCCGGTACTTCGCCCCGCCCCCCTCGATCGTCTTCTGCGGCGTCCGCGAGGTGGCGAGGGCGTCCGCCGGGACGTCCTTCGTGATCGTCGACCCGGCGCCGACGACGGCGCCGTCGCCGACCTTCACCGGCGCGACGAGCTGGACGTCGGAGCCGACGAAGACGCCGGCGCCGATGTCGGTGAAGTGCTTGCCGTAGCCGTCGTAGTTGCAGGTGATGACGCCCGCCCCGACGTTCGTCCTCTCGCCGACCGAGCAGTCGCCGAGGTAGGTGAGGTGGTTCGCCTTCGCCCCCTTCGCGAGCCGCGCCTTCTTCGTCTCGACGAAGTTGCCGACGTGGACGGAGGGGCCGAGGTCGGTCCCCTCGCGGAGACGGGCGAACGGCCCGACGAGCGCGCCGTCGCCGACGACGGCCTTCTCGACGACGCAGTAGGGGCGGACGACGACGTTCGCCCCGATCGTCGAGGAGTCGACGACGCACCCCTGCCCGATCCGCGAGCCGGCGCCGACGGACGAGGCCCCGGTGATCGTCACGAACGGCTCGACGACGGCGTCGGGCCCGAACGTCACCGCCGCGTCGAGCGTGATCGTCTCGGGCCGGATGAGCGTCGCCCCGGCGGCCATCGCCGCGCGGGCCGCCCGGAGGCGCAGGTGCGCGTCGACCTCGGCGAGCTCGAGGCGCGAGTTGACCCCCTGGACCTCCGCCGGGTCGTCGACCGGGATCGCGACGACGCCGATCCCCTCCTCGACCGCGAGGCCGAGGACGTCGGTGAGGTAGTACTCGCGCTGCGCGTTGTCGTCGGTGAGGCGCGGCAGCTCCCGCTCGAGGACGGCGCGCTCGAAGGCGTAGATCCCGGAGTTGATCTCGCCGATCGCCCGCTCCTCGGGCGTCGCGTCCTTCGACTCGACGATCCGCGCGAAGCGCCCCCGCGCGTCCCGCACGACGCGGCCGTAGGAGCCGGCGTCCGCGAGGCGGGCCGTGAGGACGGCGACGCCGGCGGACGGGTCGGCGTCGAGCGCTCCCTCGAGGCGCGCGAGCGTTTCGGCCGCGAGGAGCGGGACGTCCCCCGCGAGGACGACGACGCGCGCCGCCTCGCCGAGGGCAGGGAGGGCGACGCGGACGGCGTCGCCCGTCCCGCGCGGCGGCTCCTGGACGACGACGATCGCGTCGGGCGCCGTCCTGGCGAGGTGGGGGATCAGCTCCTCGCGCCCCGCTCCCGCGACGACGACGAGGCGCGATCCGGGCCGGCCTCCGAGGAAGGCGCGCGCCGCGGCGACGACGTGGTCGACGAGCGGGCGGCCCGCCGCCTCGTGCAGGACCTTCGGCCGCGCGGACTTCATCCTGACCCCCCGCCCCGCGGCGAGGAGGACGACCGTCACGGGGCCGGGCACGGTCAGCTCCTCCCGACGAGCGAGTCGAACGCGGGGTCGGCCCGGAGCGAGGCGAGGTCGGTCTCGAGGCGGGCCTGGATCCGGTTCTGGTCCGAGGCGTCGATCGCGGCCCGGAGGCTCGCGAGCGCGTCGGCCGGACGGCCCGTGAGGGCGAGGCAGCAGGCGGCGAGGTAGGCGAGGCGGCCGTCGGGATCGCCGTGCCCGTTCGCCGACCCGACGAGCTCGAGGGCCTTCGCGCAGTTCCCGCGGTTCTTCTCGAAGACCGCGGCGTGGTAGATCTCGACCGCGTCCCGCGGGGCCTTCTCGCGGTCCTTCTTCCCGTTGCGGGAGACGGCGAGGAAGGTCCGGGCGCGGTCGAGGAGCTCGCGCTCGTCGGGGTGGAGCTCGACGACCTCGGCGAAGCAGGTGGCGGCCGCCTCCATCTCGCGCCGGTGCAGGTGCTCCATTCCCTTCTCGAAGACCTTCCGCGCGTGCGAGAGCTCGCGCGCGGCCTCCCTGTGGGTCGCCGGCGCTTTCCGCGACGCCCCGGCGGCCTCCGCCGACTCGGCCTGGAGCTCCCGGACCTTCTTCTCGATCTCCACGAGCGGAACTCCCAGAGCGCGCGAGGCGCTCTGGAGGTCCATCCTTCCGACGTTGGCGCGCAGCCAGCGGATCTCGTCCTGCGTCCAGTGCCTGTTCATCCCAAGTCCTCCGGGCACGCCATACGGGCCGCGTATTCTCGTCAGCCCCCGAACCAAGGTCAAGGCGTGCAAACCCGCGACACGTCGCCCCTCGTAGGGGGGGTGTGACGCCGCGCACGGGATGGGACGCCGTCGTCGTCGGGGCCGGGGTCGGCGGGCTCGTCGCCGCCGGACTCCTCGCGCGCGCGGGGCGGAGGGTCCTCCTCCTCGAGGCGCACGAATCCGCGGGAGGTTGCGCCGGCTCCTGGACGACCGGTGGATTCACGTTCGACGCCGGCGCGACGACGCTCGTCGGCTTCGACGCCGGCGACCCGCTCGCCTCCCTCGCCGAGGCGCTCGGGATCCGCCCCGGCACGGACCTCCTCCTCGAGCCGGTCGACGGCGTCGACGTCCGGCTCCCGGGCCTCTCCTTCCTCCACGGCCGCGACGCGACGGGGTGGGCGGACGAGGTCGGCCGGCTCTTCCCGGCAGCCTCCTCCTTCCTCCGGCGCCTCCGGCGCGACGCCGCGCTCCTCTGGGACGCGGGCCGCGCCTGGCCGGTCCTCCCGCTCCTCTCCCCCCGCGACGCGGCCCGGAACCTCCGCCTCGTCTCGCCGCGGCTCCTGCCGCTCCTCCCTTCGTTCGGCGCGACCGTCTCCGACGTCCTCGAACGGGAAGGGGCCCCTGCGGATCCGGCCCTTCGCGCCTTCCTCGACCTCGCGCTCCTCATCACCGTCCAGTCGCCCGCCGCCGACGCCCCGTGGTGGAACGGCGCGCTCGGCATCGACCTCTTCCGGCGCGGCGTCTCCCGCCCGCGCGGCGGGATGCGCGCGTTCGTCGACGCCCTCGCCGCGGCGGTCCTCCGCGCCGGCGGGGAGCTCCGCACCCGGACCCTCGTCACGCGCATCGCGCCCTCCCGCGGCGGGTGGACCGTGCGGACCGCCGCGGGGGAGGAGCTCTCCGCGCGGATCGTCCTGCCGAACCTCCCCGTGCACGACGTCGCACGGCTCCTCGATCCCGGAAGCCCCGCCCGCGCGAGGGCCGAGCGCGAGGGAGAGAGGATCGGCGGAGGGTGGGGCGCGGCGGTCCTCGACCTCGGCCTCTCGCGCGTCGTGAACCCCGACCGGCGCCGCCTCCACCGGCTCGTCGCCACGCGCCTCGACGGGCGCCCGGGCGACGGCTCCTCCCTCTTCCTCTCCTTCTCTCCTCCCGGCGACCCGGTCGCGCCGCCGGGCGGGCAGACGCTCTCCGTCTCGACGCACGTCGAGGCCCCGGCGTGGGACGGCCTCCGGGGCGAGGCCTACCTCGCGAGGAAGGAGGAGCTCCGCCTCCGCCTCCGCGCCGCGCTCGAGCGCGAGGTGCCGGGCCTCTCCTCCGCGGTCGTCCACGAGAGCCTCGGAACGCCGCGGACGTTCCGCCGCTTCACGCGGCGCGGCGGCGGGAACGTCGGCGGGGTGCGGACGACCCGCGCGAACTTCGGCCTCCGCGCGCTCGACCCGACGCTCGGCGCCGAGGGGCTCCACCTCGTCGGCGACACCGCGTTCCCCGGCCAGGGGACGCTCGCCGTCGCGATGTCGGCGGCTCTCGCGGCGGAGCGGCTCGGGGCGGTGCGGCTCGGGCGCGACGGGAGCGTGCGGCTCTCGTAGCCGGTCGGAACGCGGAGGCGAAAAGCGGTAGGCTCGGGGGGTGTACGCGCGCCCCCGCTTCTGCACGCAGTGCGGCGGCCCCCTCGAGGAGCGCGTCGTCGGCACGCACCACGCGGCGACCGTCCCCGTCTGCCCGGCGTGCGGCGCCGTCCACTGGATCGACCCGAAGGTCGCCGCCGGGTGCGTCGTCGTGCGGGACGGCCGCGTCCTCCTCGTGAAGCGCGCGATCGAGCCGGGGTACGGGAAGTGGGTCTTCCCCGGAGGGCACGTCGACCGGGGGGAGACGCTCGAGGCGGCGGCGCTCCGCGAGACGCGCGAGGAGTGCGGAGCCGTCGCCGCGATCGACGGGCTCGTCGGCGTCTATTCCTACACCGGCCGGCCCGTCATCGTCGCCGTCTTCCGCGCGACGCTCCTCCCGGAAAGCCCCGAGCCGTTCCCCGCCGACGAGACGCTCGAGGTCGGCTGGTTCACGCCCGAGGAGATCGACGGCCTCGAGCTCGCCTTCCGCTCGAGCGCGGACGCGCTCACCGCCCTGCTCGGCCGCCCGTTCGCCGCGCCCGGCTCGGCGCACTGAGCGGCCCCGCGGCTCCCGCCGGCAGACCCTTCAGCCGAGGCGGACGAGGACGTCGGCCGAAGCGAACGCGACCGCGACCGCCGCGTCGTTTCCCGCCTGGAGGTAGAGCGTCGCCGTGGGGTCCGCAACGAGGGCGACCTGCCCCGCCCTCACGTCCCGCCCCTCCTCCCCGTCGACGAGCGTCATCCTCCCGACGAGGACCGCGACGCTCCGGAGACCGACGACGGCCCAGCGCGCGGCCGGGGGCGGACCGAGGCGGAGGACCGCGCGCGACGGCCCCCGCGCGAGGAGGCGCGCCCCGCTGATCCCCGGGACGCCGGACCCGGAGAGGGCGTCGCGCCGGATCCGGACCGGGGCGTCCTCCCCGGTCCCGGGGACGCCGTCGAGGAGGACGCGCGTCCCCTCCCCCAGGTCGAGGCCCGCTCCGGCCCCGACGACGACGTCGCCGGCGTCCTCGCCCGAGAGGACGAGCGCCGCCCAGGCGAGGCGCGGGTCGAGGGAACCCCCCGCGTGCAGGCCGAGGCGCGTGGCGCCCGGACGGAAGGGGCCGGGGGGGACGTCCGCCTCCGCCGTCGCCGCGTGGACGGTGACCCCCGGGCGGTTCGCCGACGGCGGAGGGGGCGGCTCGGGGCCGAGGCGCGCGTCGGGGGCCTCGCCCGGGGCCGAGACCGTTCCCTCCCGCCCGGCCTCCGTCTCCTTCCGTCCGAAGAGCCACTTCAGCACCCGCGGAGTCTATGGGCGCGGCACCCGATCCCGAAGGGGCCGCACTTCTATATCGTTGCGCCCCGTGACGCTCTCCCCGCGCCGCGCACCGCGCCTTCTCGCTTTCGCCCTCGCGCTCGTCTCGGGAGCCCCGTCCTTCGCCGCCGGCGAGGAGGGGGAGCGGCCGCCGCGACACCGCGACCGCCCGCGCGAACGGGCCGACTGGAACGCGGAGCTCCGCCGCGACGCCTCGGGGGCCCTCTCCTCGGAGAACCGCCTCCGCGCGCTCCGCGCGGCGTGCGGGGTCCCCGCCGACCCGGCGCTCGCCCGGCCCGTCGGCGACGGCTTCTCCCGCTCCGACGCGGGGCCCTCCGTCCGGGCGCTCGGCGAGGGGCTCGCCTGGAGAGAGCTCGGACCGAGGGGAGCGAGCTCCGGCACGGCGTGGGGAAGCGTCGCCGGCCGCATCACCGCGGTCGCCCTCCACCCCTCGAACGCCGACGTCGTCCTCGTCGGCGCGGCGACCGGCGGCATCTGGAAGTCGACGGACGGCGGGCGCACGTTCCGCCCCGTCTCGGACACGGCTCCCTCGCTCGCGACGAGCGCGATCGTCTTCTCCCCGTCGAGCCCCGACGTCCTCTACGCCGCGACGGGCGAGGCCGACAGCGCCTACCTCGAGAGGAGCCCCGCCTCCTCGCTCGGCACCTACCTCGGCGCCGGCCTCCTCCGGAGCGTCGACGGCGGCGAGACCTGGAGCCGCGTCGACGTCGACCTCCCCGCGGACGCCGTCCTCTCGCGCGTCCTCGTCCACCCGGCCGACCCGCGCCGCGTCCTCGTCGCGATCTACCGCCGCCACGACGTCGCGCAGGGGCGCACGGTCCCGGGCGGCATCTACCTCTCGACCGACGGCGGCGTCCACTTCGCGCGCACGTTCGAGCACGCCGCCTCCGACCTCGCTCAGGACCCGTCCTCTCCCGACGTCGTCTTCGCGGCGTTCGGCGTCGACGGCGGCTGCACGACGTGCTCCTCGCCGGGCGGCGTCTGGCGCTCCGCCGACTTCGGCCTCACGTTCTCCCCCGCGCTCACGCACGCCTCGCCCGGGGCGCCCTTCGCCGTGCAGCCCGGGCAGGTGAAGCTGACGGTCTCGAGGACCTCCCCCGCGGTCCTCTACGCCTCGGTCCTCGACGGCGACGACGCGCACGTCGCCGCGGGGATCTTCCGCTCCGCCGACGGAGGCCTCACGTGGGAGAAGAGGACCGCCCCCGCCCAGGCGTGCCCGAAGTCGGCCGACAACCAGTGCTCCTACGACCACGCCCTCCTCGTCCACCCGGCCAGGCCCGACCGGCTCTGGCTCGGGACGGTGAACCTCTACGTCTCCGACGACGGCGCCGCGACGTGGAGGACGCTCGTCGAGGTCTACGCGCGGGGCTCGCAGCTCCACCCCGACCAGCACGCCTTCGCCGTCCCCTCGACCGAGCCCTCGACGCTCTGGGTCGGGAACGACGGCGGCCTCTACCGTTCGACGGACGGCGGCGCCTCGTTCGAGAGCCGCAACGACACGCTCGGCCTGGTCCAGTTCAACGGCGTCGCGCTCCACCCGGCGATCCCCGCCTTCCTGATGGGCGGCACGCAGGACAACGGGAACCTCCGGACGCTCGACGGCGTCTCCTGGTCGGACCGGACCGGGAGCGACGGCGGCTTCGTCCTCGTGCGGCAGGACGACCCCGCGCAGGTCCTCGCGGCGAACTACTACGCCTACCTCAACTACTCGTCGACGACCGGCGGGGGCTTTCGCGAGGTGACGTCGCCGCAGCTCATGACGTCCGACGGAGAGCCCGCCGAGCCGATGGCCTTCTACCCGCCCGCCGCCGCGGCCCCGGGAGCCCCCGGGACCGTCTTCCTCGGCGCGCAGCGGCTCTGGGCGAACCCCTCGTTCGGCGCGAACCCGAACCTCTGGGCGCCGCGATCCGCGGAGAAGGCCCTCGCCGCGGGCGTCGTCACCGCGCTCGACGTCGTCGGGGACGGGAGCGGCCCCGCGTGGGTCGGCGGCTCGCGAGGCGACGTCCTCTTCTCGGAGGACGGCGGGGCGACGTTCGCGCGGAGGACCGACGGCCTCCCCGCCGCGATCGTCACGGCGGTCCGGAGCGTCTCCGCCGACGGGCGGACCGCCTACGTCGCCTTCGGCGGCTACCTCGGAGCTCCCTCGCGGCACGTCTTCGTCACGACCGACGGCGGGCTCGCGTGGAGGAACGTCTCGGGGGAGATCCCCGACGTTCCCGTGACGGCGCTCGTCACCGCCCCGGGCGACCCGTGCGAGCTCTTCGCCGCGACGGACGCGGGGGTCTTCCGGTCGACGAACGGCGGCGCCTCGTGGGTCTCCTTCGACGCCGGCCTCCCGAACACGACCGTCACCGCGCTCGCCTTCCGCCCCGGCACGCGCGACCTCGTCGCCGCGACCTACGGCCGCGGCGACTTCACGATCTCCGTCCCCCTCCCCGGGGCAGACGCGCCGCCCCGCGCCGCGTTCGCGACGCGGCCCGGCCGCCCCGCGCCGGGGCAGAGCGTCTCCTTCGCCGACCTCTCGACGGGCGAGCCGTCGTCGTGGCTCTGGTCGTTCGGCGACGGGGCGACCTCCACGGAGCGGAGCCCGCGCCACGTCTTCGCGACGGCCGGGACCAGGACCGTGACGCTCACGGCGACGAACGCGGGCGGGTCGTCCACGGCGACGAAGAGCGTCGAGGTCGCCGCCGGCGCGCCGAGCCCCGTCGCGCTCCAGGTCCCCGTCGTCCTCGACGTCTTCGGCGTCGCGCCGACGCACTACACCTCCGACCTCGTCGTCCTGAACCGGAGCGGCGCGCCGACCCGCCTGTCGCTCCGCTACGTCGCCGCGCCGGGGACGCCCGGCGGCGGCGGGCCGCGCGTCGGCGAGACGCTCGAGGCCGGTCAGGAGCTCCGCGTCGCCGACGTCCTCGGGTATCTCCGCGGGAACGGCTACGACCTCCCGCCGAGCGGACCGGTCATGGCGGGGACTCTCCGCGTCACGTTCGAGGACGTCGAGGACCCCGCGCTCGCCTGGGCCGGCTCGAGAACCTCCACGCCGAACCCGAACGCGGCGGTCGGCGGGAGCTTCGGCCTCTTCCTCCCCGCGCTCCCCGCCTCCGCGGCGCCGGGCGCGGAGGCCGTCGTCGTCGGCCTCCGGGAGGACGCCACCTCCCGGACGAACCTCGCCCTCGTCGACGTACCGCCGTCCGACGCGGACGCGGGAGACCCCGCGCGCCTCTCCGTCCAGCTCTTCGACGGCGACACCGGGAGGGCGGCGGGCGCGCCCGTCGAGGTCGCCCTCGCGCCGGGCGAATGGCGGCAGCTCGACCGCGTCCTCGCGCGCGCCGGCGTCCCGCAGGGGTGGGCCCGGATCACGCGGACCTCCGGGACGAACCGCTTCCTCGCCTACGGCGTTCGGAACGACGGGTCGGGGAGCGGACCGGGGACGTCCGACGGGAGCCCGCTCCCGGCCGGGGCGACCGAGGGGCTCGTCCCGGTCGTCCTCCGCGCGACGGCGGGGGCGACGACCTTCACCTCGCAGCTCGTCCTCGCGAACCCGAGCCCGTCTCCCGTCACGGCGACGCTTTCGTACACGCCGTCACCCCTTCTGGGCGGCGGGAGGGGAGGCGGCGGGACGCTCGCGCTCGCGCCCGGCCAGCAGGTCGAGGTCCCCGACGTGATGACGTGGCTCCACGACGCCTTCGGGATCGCCGTCCCCGCGCCCCCCGCGAGCGTGGGAGGGACGCTCCTCGTCCGTGGCGCCGCCGCGCTCGCCCGCACCTCGAACCCGAACCCCGACGCCGCGGTCGGCGGCACGTTCGGCCTCGCCTACCCCGCGCTCGACGACTCCGCCCGGGCGCGGACGGAGTGCTGGGTCCTCGGCCTCGCGCAGGACGGCGAGACCCGGTCGAACCTCGCGGTCGCCGACGCCCGCGTCGGGGATGCGCGCAGCGTCGCCTACGTCGTCGACGTCTTCGCCGACGCCTCCCCCGCGGCCGCCCCGGTCCTGACGAAGAGGGTCCTCCTCGCCGGCGGGGAGTGGACGCAGCTCTCGGGGATCCTCCTCGAGGCGGGCCTCTCCCGCGGGCACGCGAGGGTCCGCGTCGAGTCGGGGAGCTCCGACTTCGCCGCCTACGGCGTCCTCAACGACGGAGCCTCGCCCGGGAGCCGGACCTCCGACGGGAGCTACGTCCCGATGACCGGCCTCCGCTGAGGCCGGGAGCGCCCCTTCCCCGGGGGGCCGAATCGGCACGGCTTTCGCTAGAATGCCCGGTTGGTGGCCCCGGCCACCCACCGGAGGTAGAGATGAACCAGAAGAGAGCCCTCTCGGCCGGCCTGATCGCGATCCTCGTCGTCGTCAGCGGGATCGCCCTCGCGGGCGCCCAGGCCCGGATCGTGGGGAAGGTCACGGACGGAACGGGAGCTCCGATCGAGGGCGCGACGGTCACCGTCACGACCCCCGCCCTCGGGAACTTCAAGGTCGTCCTGACGACCGACAAGGACGGGAAGTGGGGGACGATCCTCAACGACTCGACCTTCTCCTACGACTACCTGATCGAGAAGAAGGGCTTCATCGCCGTCAAGCAGAACAAGAAGGTCCCGATCTCGACCACGGGTGAGCTCGACGTCCAGCTCCTGACGCAGGACCAGGCCGTCCAGAAGGGAGTCGTCAAGGAGGTCGTCGACCCGTACACCGCCGCCTTCAACGGCGCGGTCGACAAGTTCCAGGCGGGCGACCTCGACGGGGCGCTCGAAGGGGCGAAGAAGGCGATCGAGCTCGGGCCCCAGAAGGCCGGCGCCTACGACATGGGGGCGAAGGTCGCGGCCGCGAAGAAGGACTGGGACCACGTCGTCGAGTGGGGCGAGAAGGCCCTCGCGCTCGAGGCCGACAACAGCTCGCTCTACGGCCCGCTCATGGAGGCCTGGAAGGCGAAGGGCGACAAGGTCAAGGCCGCCGACTACGAGAAGAAGTTCGTCTCGGCGAACCCCGACAAGCCCGAGATCCTCTACAACCAGGCCGTCGACCTCTACAACAAGGGCGACTTCAAGGGGGCCGAGCCGATCCTCCGGAAGATCCTCGAGGGGAAGCCCGACTACGCGAACGCCCACTTCCTCCTCGGCATGGCGTGCGTGAACCTCAACAAGATCCCCGACATGAAGAAGCACCTCACCGAGTACATCAAGCTCGATCCGAGCGGGAAGGAAGTCGGGACGGCGAAGGAGATGCTCGAGGCCTTCAAGTGACGACGGGGACGGCGGAGGGGCGCCCGTGACCCTGACGCCCCTCGCCATCGGCGTCGCCGGCGGCACCGGCTCCGGCAAGACGACCGTCGCGAACGCCATCCGGAACCGCGTGGGAGAGGACCGCATCGCGATCCTCTCCCACGACTGGTACTACCGCGACTGGATCGACCTCCCGAAGGACGTCCTCGACCACAAGAACTTCGACCACCCCGACTCGCTCGAGACGGACCTCCTCGTGAGGCACCTGAAGGCCCTCAAGGGGGGCGCGACGGTCGAGGTGCCGGTCTACGACTTCAAGACGCACCGGCGCTCCGAAGAGACGCGCCGGATCCCGCCGCGGAAGGTCGTCCTCGTCGACGGGATCCTCATCTACGCCGAGCCGGAGCTCCGGAAGCTCTTCGACGTGAAGATCTTCGTCGACACCGACGCCGACGTCCGGCTCATCCGGCGGATCCGCCGCGACATCGCCGAGCGCGGCCGGACCCTCGACAGCGTCGTCGAGCAGTACGAGTCGACCGTGCGGCCGATGCACCTCGAGTTCGTCGAGCCGTCCAAGCGCTACGCCGACCTCATCGTTCCCGAAGGGGGCGAGAACGCCGTCGCCCTCGAGTTCCTCTTCGCGCGCCTCGAGAAGATCCTCGACTGACGGCGCGGGGCCGCCCGGGCGGATAATTCGGAGTCACATTTTTCCGCCAGGGGCGGAGGAGGCTTCCATGCCGATCGTCGTTCGTTTCCAGTCGGGGTCGCTTTCGGGTCGGGAGTTCTCCTTCCCCGGCGAGGCCGTCCGGATCGGCGACGCCGAGGGCGTCGACCTGAAGATCGACCCGTCGCAGCCGGGCGACGGCGGAGCGCGCGGGAGGGTCATCGAGATCTCGGTCGAGGGGAGCGGCTTCCGCGTCCGTTCCGCCGGCGACCGCGACCTCTCGGCCCAGGGCGAGGTCCCGCTCGACCACCCGGTCGGCGACGGCGGCGAGGTCCGCTTCGGCGCGTGGGGGCCCGTCCTCACCGTGCAGCGCCTCTCGCTCGAGGTCTCCCGCACGGCGCCCGTCAACGTCTTCGACGAGAGCGCCGCGAAGCGCCCCGACGACAGCGCCTCCCGCCGACGCGCCGAGGACACCGCCTCGCGGAAGGGGCGGAGCCTCCTGACCGCCTCGGGCGAGAAGCCGGTCGGCCCGAAGACGGTCATGGTCATGATCCAGGACGCCCTCTCGAAGGCGCGCGAGCAGGGGGACGCCGGGTTCGTCGAGAAGGGGACCGTCTTCGTCCGCGAGGTCGTCTCCGACACGATCCAGAGCGCGACGCGCTCGCTGAAGATCGGCCTCGTCCTCCTCGCCGCGGCCCTCGTCGTCCTCGCCTTCGCCCTCGGCTTCAACGTCTGGAAGACCCGCCAGACCGTCGCCGAGGTGACGAAGGCGGCCGACGAGAGCGTCCAGGGCGTGCGGAAGGAGCTCGGGACCCGCGTCGACGAGATGCGGAAGGAGCGCGACGCGCTCGCCGCCGAGTCGGCCGAGGTGTCGAGGAAGATCGACGAGCTCGAGAAGACGGCCGGCGCGAGCCGCGAGGCCGTCTCCGAGCTCCGCGCCCGCCTCGCCGACGCCGACGCCCGCCGGAAGGACCTCGAGGGGCGGATGCAGCGCGCCCTCGGCGCGCTCGAGGCCGACAAGGCCGTGCTCCAGAAGCAGCTCGAGCAGATGGAGAAGGAGCGCGCCGCCGACCGTGCCCGCCAGCAGGAGGAGATCGAGCGGCTCCGTCGCGAGACCGCCGCGCCTCCGGCCGAGCCCGTCGTCCCGGCGACGCCCGCCCCCGCGCCGCGCTGACGCGGGAGGGCCGGCCGCGCGCCGGCCCTCGACGGGTCTGAGAAGATCGCCGCGGTGATCGTCCGTCCGAACCTCGTCCCGGGCTACACCATCGTCGAGCGGCTCGGCACGGGAGGGCTCTCGGGCGTCTTCCGCGCCTTCCGCGACGCGGACGCCCTCGAGGTCGCGCTGAAGGTGACGAGCCTCGGCGAGCTCGACCCCGAGTTCCGCCCTCGGGAGCGGTTCGAGCGGGAGGCCGAGCTCCTCGCGCGCCTCGCCCACCCGTCGCTCCCGAGGCTCCACGGCTGGGGGGTCACCTCCGAGGGCTACGGCTGGCTCGCGCTCGAGCTCGTCCGCGGCGCGCCGCTCTCCGACTTCGCGCTCCGCCCCGCGTGGGAGCTGATCCCGATCCTGATCCCGCTCGCCGAGGCGCTCGCGGCCGTCGCGCGGGCGGGCGTCGTCCACCGCGACGTCGCCCCCGACAACGTCCTCGTCCACGCCGAGGGAGGGCGCTTCTTCCCGAAGCTGATCGACTTCGGCGTCGCCAAGGACCTCTTCGCCTCCGAGGCCGCCGCCGGGCTGACGCAGCACGGCGCCTTCCTCGGGAAGCTCGCTTACGCTCCCCCCGAGCAGCTCCTCGGCCTCCCGAAGGGACAGACGCTCGACTTCCGGGCCGACGTCTACTCCTTCGGCCTCACCGCCTGGGAGCTCTTCGCGGGGCGCCCCGCCGTCGACGCGGCCTCGCTCCCGGAGATCGTGAACGCCCACCTCGCGCACGCGTGGCCGAAACTCCACCTCCCGGCCGCGCGGGGCGGCCCGGCGCCGAAGCTCGTCGACCTCCTCGAGAGGATGACCGCGCGCCGCCGCGAGGACCGCCCCTCCTCGTGGGAGGAGGTCGTCGCCGGCCTCTGGCAGGCGCTCGACGAGGTCCGCCCCGTCGCCCGCGAGCTCGCCGAGCGGAAGGCCGAGCTCTCCCCGTTCGGCGAGGTGCCACCCCCGGAGCCGCTCCACGGCACGAACGGCGGAGACGCCCCGTTCCCCGAGGCGGCCGCGTCCTCTGCCGCGGCGCCTCCGTCGCTCGCGCCCGCGGCGCGCCTCCTCTCGCGCGAGCTCGTCTTCGGCCGCGCCGTCCTCCTCTTCGGCATCGCCGCCTTCGCGGGCGCCCTCGCGTTCGCCCTGCACGTCGTCGTCTCGGCGCCCGAGCCTCCGGCGGGGGGCATCGGGACGAAGGGGGCGCCGTCCGCCGCTCTGGCCCGGCCCGGGGCCGCGCGGCAGGCGACCCCCGGCGCCCCGGGCGTCCTCCTCGTCGCGCTCGTCCCCGACGGCGTCCTCGAGGAGGTGACGAGCGTGACCGGCCGGCGCGTCGCCGGCCCCCTGCGGCTCCCCGCGCAGCTCTCCCTCCCGGCGGGGCCGTACCGTGCCGTCCTCTCCAGCTCCGGGAGCGGCTGCGCCGTGACCGTCTCCTTCGAGGTCCGCCCCGGCGCGACGACGCGCGTCCTCGAGAGCTGCCTCGAAGCGAAGTAGCGGGCGCTACCGGAGCAGCGCGGCGAGGTCGTCAGGGTGCGCGGAGCGGAGGCGCGCCTCCGTCTCGCTGATCGCCCCGGACTTCACGAGGCGCGCGAGGGAGTCCTCCATCGTCATCATCCCGAAGCGGCGCCCGAGCGTCAGCTCGGTGTGGAGCTGGTGGAACGTCCCCTTCCGGACGTGGGCCCGGACGGCGTCCGTCGCGACGAGGACCTCCGTCGCCACGACGCGCCCCTTCCCGTCGGCCCGCGGGACGAGCTGCTGGCAGACCACGGCGGAGAGCGCGAGAGAGAGCTGCTGGCGCACCGTCGCCTGCTGCTCGGCGGGGAAGATGTCGGTGATCCGGTTCACCGTCTGCGGGACGTCGTTCGTGTGGAGCGTCGCCAGGACGAGATGCCCCGTCTCGGCCGCGGTGAGCGCGGCGCGCGTCGTGTCGAGGTCGCGCATCTCGCCGACGAGGATCACGTCGGGGTCCTGCCGGAGCGCCGCGACGAGCGCCGCGGCGAACGAGGGGGCGTCGGCCCCCACCTCGACCTGCTCGACGACGGAGGTGCCGTGGGCGTGCTCGTACTCGACCGGGTCTTCGATCGTCACGACGTGGCGCCGCGAGGTCCGGTTGACCCGGTCGACGAGGGCGGCGAGCGTCGTCGTCTTCCCCGACCCGGTCGCCCCCGTGACGAGGACGAGGCCCCGGGCCGCCTTCGTCAGGTCGTAGAGCGACTCGGGGAGGCCGAGCTCGGAGAGGGGCGGGATCCGTTTCGGCAGGACGCGGATCGCAGCGGCCGTCCCGCGGCGCGTCCGGTGGAGGTTCACGCGGAATCGCCCGAGCGCCCCGATCCTCACGGAGAGGTCGACCGCCCCCTCCGACGCGTAGCGGCGCCGGCGGTCGGAGGAGAGCGACGGCGAGAGGAGGTCGAACGCCTCGGACGGGCCGAGCGGCGCGCCTCCCGCGCCGGCCACCGGCTCGAGCGCGCCGTGGAGGCGGAGGACCGGCGCCGACCCGGGGACCAGGAGGAGGTCGGTCCCGCCGCGGCGGACGGTCTCGGCGAGAAGCGCCGCGAGGCGCGGCGCGACCTCCCCCTCTGCCGTCGCGGCGATGGGCGGCGGCGCCCCGAGCGCGGCCGGCTCCTCCTCGCGGACGTGCTCGACGGGCGGCGTCGCGGCCTCGTCTCCCGTCCCCGCGGCGTTCAGGGAGCGGATGAGCCGGTTGAGGTCCTCGGTCTCCACGCGGGGAGTGTACGGATCGGCCGGGCCCGCCGTCGCGCTCGCCGGGGGGCGCTGCTCGCCGCCCCCCGGACCCCCCAGGCTCGGCAGCGACGAGCGGTCCGGGCACTTCGTCAGGCAGGCACCCTAGAATCCGCGCGTGCCGAACTTCCTTCCCGTCCCCGAACAGCTCGAGCTCCTCCTCAAGGGCGTCGAGACCTGCGTCCAGAAGGACGAGCTCGCCGCGAAGCTGGAAGCCTCCCGGAAGTCCGGGACTCCGCTCCGGGTCAAGGTCGGATTCGACCCGTCGGCCCCGGACCTCCACCTCGGCCACACGGTCGTCTTCCGGAAGATGCGCCACTTCCAGGAGCTGGGGCACGAGGTCGTCTTCCTCATCGGCGACTTCACCGGCCTCATCGGCGACCCGACCGGGAAGAAGGCGACGCGGCCTCAGCTGACGCGCGAGGAAGTCGGGGCGAACGCCGAGACCTACAAGGCGCAGGTCTTCAAGATCCTCGACCGGGAGACGACCGTCGTCGACTTCAACTCCCGCTGGCTCGGCGCGCTCGGCGCCGACGGGCTCGTCCGCCTCGCCGGGCGCTACACGGTCGCCCAGCTCCTCGAGCGGGACGACTTCTCCAAGCGCTTCAAGGCGGGCCAGCCGATCTCGGTCCACGAGCTCCTCTACCCGCTCTGCCAGGGGTACGACTCCGTCTTCCTGAAGGCCGACGTCGAGCTCGGCGGCACCGACCAGCTCTTCAACCTCCTCGTCGGCCGCGAGCTGATGCGGAGCTACGGCCTCCCGCCGCAGTGCGTGATGACGACGCCGCTCCTCGTCGGCCTCGACGGCGTCGAGAAGATGTCGAAGTCGCTCGGGAACCACGTCGGGATCAACGAGGCCCCCGACGAGATCTTCGGCAAGGTCATGTCGGTCTCCGACGACATGATGTGGAGCTGGTGGACGTACCTGACCGACCTCCGCCCGCACGACATCGAGGCCCTGAAGGCCGAGGTCGCCTCGGGCGCGAAGCACCCCAAGCGGGTGAAGATGGACCTCGCCCGCCAGCTCGTCTCCGACTTCCACGGCCCCGAGGCGGCCTCCGCCGCCGAGGCCGAGTTCGAGCGGCGCTTCGCGAAGGCCGAAGGGCCGGTGAAGGCCGACACGGTCGCCCTCCCCGACCCCGCGCCCGCCGACGTCGCCTCGCTCCTCGTCGCCCTCGGCCTCGCCCCGAGCAAGAACGTCGCGCGGCAGAAGGTGAAGGAGGGGGCCGTCGCCCTCTCGGAGGACGGCGTCGCCTTCGCGAAGGTCGAGAACCCCGCCGACCCGTTCGTTCTCGAGCCGGGCGCCGCGCGCTACGTGCGTCTCGGCAAGCGCTTCCTGCGCGTGGCGCGGTAGCGGATGGCGGCGCGCCTCCCCCGACGCGGAACGCCGGCGCCCTCGGGCCGGCGGCCGCGGCGCGGCGGCGGGCGCGCCGTCCTCCTCGTCGGCGGCGCGGGCCGGATGGGCCGGCTCCTGGCGCGCGCCTTCGCCGCCTCGGGGCACGCCGTCTCGATCCACGACCCGGGGCGGCGCTTCCCCGCGTTCCCCGCGGTCCCGCTCGAGGCCGCCGCCGAGGCCGACGCCGTCGTCGTCTGCGTCTCGCTCGAGGCGACGCCGCCGGTCCTCGAGGCGATCCTCGCGCTCCGGCCCCGCGGCCTCGTCCTCGACATCGCGAGCGTGAAGGGACCGGTCCTCCCGATCTACGCGAAGGCGGCGCGGCTGGGCCTCGCCGTCGCATCGGTCCACCCGATGTTCGGCCCCGGCGTCCACTCCCTGGAGGGCCAGAACCTCATCGTCTGCGACGCGGGCGTCCCCTCCGCCACGCGTGACGCCCTCCGGCTCTTCGCGGGCCACGCGCTCCGGGTCGCGACGCTGCCGCTCGCCTCGCACGACCCGTGGATCGCGCAGACGCTCGGCCTCGCCCACCTCCTCTCCCTCCTCGCCGGCTCCGTCCTCGCGCGCGAGGGGGTGAGGGTGAAGAGCCTCGACGGCCTCGCCTCGACGAGCTTCCGCAACCTCTGCCTCCTCGCGGCGCCGATCCTCCACCAGGCGCCCGACCTGACGCTCCCGATCCAGGCCCGGAACCCCGCGACGCCCGCGCTCTTCGACCTCCTCGCCGCCGAGCTCGCCTCGTGGCGCGCGCTCGTCGAGAGGAACGACCTCGCCGCGTTCGAGCGGAAGGTCGCTGAGGCGAGCTCCGTCCTCGCCCCGCCGGTCAGCGCGGCAGCTCGAAGACGTCCACCCCTTCGACCGTCGCGACGCGCCTGAGCCGGGAGCGGAACGCGGCGACCGCCTCCGCTTCCCGCCGGTTCCGCGCGAGGGGGAAGAGCGACGCCGGCGTCCCGCCTCCCCAGCCGGGCGTGACGAGGAGGTGCGTGACGCCGAGCTCGCGGCAGCGTGCGAGGAGCCCCGCGCCGTCGGCGCCCGCCGCGAGCCAGAGCCGGAGCGGCGGCTCGTTCACGACCCCTTCGGCGATCCAGGGGCGCGCGAGGTAGTACGGCCCCGGGAAGTCGAGCGCCATCACCCGCCCGCCCGGCTGCCCGTTCACGAAGAGGGCGGCGCGGTATCCCGGGATCGCCCGCGAGAGGAACGCGTCCCGCCCGAGCCTCCCCGCGAGGTGTTCGACGGCCGGCCCGAGCCCGAGCGCGGGAGCCGTCGCGAGCGCGAACGTCCCGGCCGAGAGCGCGACGACGACCGGCGTCGCGGCCCTCCGCAGCCAGCGGTCGGCCCCGAGCGCCGCCGCCCCCGCGAGGGCGAGGAAGAGCGGCATCAGGAGGCGCGGGAGGGGCCGCGAGACGGCGCCGACGAGGAGGTACGCCGTCGCGAGGGCGAGGAGGACGTGCCCGCGCCGGCCCCGGAGGGCGACGGGAAGGGCGAGGAGGCCGAGGAGAAGCGCCGGACCCGCGAGATCGTCCGCGGCGAGCCCCGGCTCTCCGGGGAACCACCCGATGCCGAGAGGGGCCGTCGCGTCGGGCCGGTACTGGAGGACCTTCCGGACGAGCTGCGGATCGGTCCCCGGAACCGCGCGCCCGAGGAGGACGTGCCCGACCGGGAAGACCGGGTCGCCCGTCGCCGCGAGGTTCCGGAGGCCGAACGGCGCGAAGGAGAGGAGGAGCGCGGCGACGCCGAGCGCCGCGAGGCGCAGGCGCCGGCCACGGGGCTCCGCCGCCGCGGCGAGGACGAGGAGGACCGCGGCACCCGGGCCCGCCGTCGTCTTCGTGGCGACGGACGCCCCGATCGGGAGGAGCGACGCGGCGCCTCGCGCGCGCGAGACGAGGAGCGCCGCGACGACGAGGTGGAAGAGCGCCGCGTGGTCGACGAACGCGGAGGTGGCGGGCACGGCCGCGACCGGCGCGATCGCGAGGAGGAGCGGGCCGTAGACCGCCGCGCGCCGGCTCCTCCGCTCGCGGTGGAGGAGGAGCGCGAGGGTGGCGAGCGCGGCGACGAAGAAGCCCGCGTGGAGGAGCTTCGCCACCTCGCCCCCGCCGGGCGGGAGGGCCGCGAGGAGGAGCCCGCCGAAGAGCTGGGGGAGCGCCGCGTGGACGTCCCAGGGGTACGGCACGACCCGCCCCGCGAGGAGGAAGAGCTTCGGGAGCGCGACCTGGTAGCGGATCCCGTCCGAGTCCCAGAGAGGGAGGAAGAGCGGCGGGAGGAGCGCGGCGAGCGCGAGGCCGAGCGCGGCGGAGGCGACCGGTGCCGCCGCCGCGAGCGCGCGGAGCCGGCGGAAGACCCGCGCCGCGTCTCCTCCCAGCTGCCGCCGCGCGCCCAGCGACGCGAGGAGGAGCGCGGCCCAGGCCGGGCCGACGAGCCACGTCGAGGCGAGGGCCGCCGTGAACGAGAGCCAGCCCGCGACGAGGGCGCCCAGGGAGAGCGCGAGCGGCAGCGCGAGGTCGGCACGCCGCGGCCGCCAGGACGGACCTCCGAGGCGCGAGGCGTGGTCGAGGACTCCGTACCCGATCAGGGCGAGAGCGGCCAGCAGCCCCGTCACGAGGAGGCCACGGAGAAGCCCCGCCCCGACGACGGAGAGCGCGGCGGCGGTCATCCGCCGCGACCTCCGCGCGCCGGAGTCGCCGCGCGCTCCGCGTCGAGCCGGAGGGGCCCCGTCGGGACGCGCGCGACGTCGAAGCGCCGCACCGCTTCCCGGAGCATCTCCTCCGGCGTGCCTTCCCCGCCCTCCTGCCCGAGGAGCCGGAGCGCGAGGGCGAGCGTCTCCCTCGCGCGCCGCTCGTCGAGCGCGTCGAGCGGGAGCGCTCCGTCGCGCTTCCCGAGCTTCCTGCCGTCCGGGCCGAGGACGAGCGGGAGGTGGGCGTAGGCCGGCGTCGGGAGGCCGAGCGCCTCCTGCAGCGCGATCTGCCGCGCCGTCGACGACAGGAGGTCGCCGCCGCGTACGACCTCCGTCACCCCCTGCGCCGCGTCGTCGACGACGACGGCGAGCTGGTAGGCGAACGGGCCGTCGGCGCGCTTCACGACGAAGTCTCCGACGGCGCGGGCCACGTCCTCGTCGACCCGCCCCCTCACCCGGTCCTCGAAGGCGATCGTCCCCTCCGGCACGCGGAAACGGACCGCGCGCGGCGCGCGCCCCGGCGCGAGGCCGTTCCGGCAGGTCCCGGGGTAGACCGTCGCGTCGACCGGGTCGGAGGCGTCGGGAGCCCCCGCGGCGCGGGCGACCTCGGCGCGCGTGCAGCCGCAGTCGTAGGCGAGCGCTCGTCCCCGGAGCCGGGCGAGCGCCTCCTCGTAGAGCGGGGTCCTCTCCGACTGGACGGCGACGGCGCCGTCCCACGCGAGGCCGTACCGCTCCAGGGCGCGCAGGATCTCGTCCGCGGCTCCTGCGACGACGCGCGGCCCGTCGAGGTCTTCCATCCTGACGAGCCATTCGCCGCCCGCGGCCCTCGCCGAGAGCCACGAGCCGACCGCCGCGACGAGGCTCCCGAGGTGGAGCGGCCCCGTCGGGGAGGGCGCGAAACGGCCCCGGACGGCCGGCGTCATCCCTTCTCCTGTCGGCGCAGGATCGTCGAGCGGGCTGTCACGACGGTCTCGGACCTCCGGGGCCCCCCGGGCCGGCCCGAGGGTAGCAGCGGACCCTCCCTTGACGCTGCGGTGCAGGGTCTCCTAGACTCCGCGTTCCGCGCGGGGCGACCCGGCGGCTGCTCTTTCGAGAACGTTCCGCAGTAGCTCAATGGTAGAGCATTCGGCTGTTAACCGAAGGGTTGTAAGTTCGAGTCTTACCTGCGGAGCCACTTGACCTCCCCCGCTAACCCGCACGAGGGCAAGCGGTTAACGACAAGCGCCGGCAGCCATGCCGGCGTTTCGCGTTGAAGGGCCAGTGTTCGCGCGGGTTTCCCCGTCGTGGCCGTTGTCGCGGGCTATCTCAGGCCGGCGTTCCTCAGAACGACGGCGGGGTCGACGGCGGCGATTCCGAGGCCCAGGGCGCTCTCAGGGGGGCCTACTCGGGAGAGAACCGGGGCGAGGGGTTAACAGGTCTTGGCCGGCGGTTTGCCCGAGGGTTAACAGCTCGAGAGTCCCGCTCGCAGCGGCTTTGCCTGCTATCACGATGGAACTGCCGCGCGACCTCCTTCTGGCCCGCCATTTCCACTGGTCGCAGGTCCTGGCCTGCCTGCGGTGGACTGGGCTGCGAGTACAACCGCGAGCGCTTGCAGGAAAGGCGATACGCTCTCGATGCCAGGTCCCACAGGGGAAACGCTCGGCGGGGTTCGCTCGAAGGTGGTACATCGGAGGTCCGGTCGTATGCAGAAGGTGGCAGCCTACCTACTGGAACGGCTCGACGGCATGAACTGGCCCGAGGCCCGAACCGCGGAGGCCGCGAGCATTCGGTCTCGAGTCGAGGGCTGGCTCAGATCGAAGGGCGCCGATACCTCCGTTTCAAGCGGCACCTACCTCGCCGAAGACCACAGCCGCGCCACCTTCACAATCGACGAAGCCACGGACGGCGCGCGGACATGGTTCATGGCCCGACTTCAGGAAGTGTCTACGGCCGGACGGCGCTTCGTAGCCGCCGTTTCCGTCACGAACGGCTCCGATCGCGTCTCGGTGTACGCCAGCTTGGAGGTGGGATCTGACGAGACGGCTGTTCAGCCGCTTCTCTTCGATCCGCGCAGTCCGAAGATCATCCGAACGCTGCTGAGTGCCCCAGGTCGCTGGTTTCATGGGTTCAGCGAGCTGCGTCCCTTGATGCGCGTAAGCGGCTTCGAGCCCGGAGACGCACTTGCAGCGGAGATCAGGCATTCGGAGCGGACGGTTCCAGTTGTCGTCATCAGCGAATCGCCAGATGGGCTTGCGCTGCCGGGACTGGATGGCGCTCTCGCGTACGACCTCCAGGGGCTCGCGAACGTGGTGGTGGTTGACGGTGACGCCAGCTGGGGGCTTACCGACCACCTGGGCGCTCGGCTTTCCTGCTTCAGCGGGGCTGTCCGTCTCTACTGGCCACGCCTCCAGACTTCAGAGAGCCCTTTTCGTCACCCTCTTTGGACTGCTGTTCGGCTTCGCTCCGAAGCGTCCGACGAGGCTTCCGTTCTCGACCGGTTTCGGCGGCAACTCCGAACCGCCATCATGAACGCCTCGGCACTGAGCGTAGTTCGACCGCACGAGATCGACACCATTCGCGACAGTGCAAGCCGTCGCGTGTTCACAGATCTTCGAGAGCGCGCGAAATCGGCAAGGGAATACTCCGAACTTTCAGATCTCTACGCCAAAGAAAACGACGATCTGCGGAAGGTCAACTCAGAGCTACGACTCGAAATCGAATCGCTCGCGGCAAAGATGGCAACGCTCGAGAGCGACAAGAAGGCGCTAGTGGCCCATCTTGCGCTCGCGAAAGGCGCTCATGGCGAAGCCCAGGCTGCCGACGAGATCGCCCCCGATGACGTCACTGCCGCCGAGGATGCAGGAAAACCCCAACGCGGCGAGGTCCGCTTCTACAAGAAAACGTACTCACGACCCGAGTACGACGTTCTCGTCAGAACAAAGGACTGCAGCCACAACCGTTGGCAGGGCGGGCACAGTGCGGACAAGGCGAAGAAAGGAGTGGCCCGTCTCGAAGGGTTGGACACCTGGAAGAATTTCCAGCACTGCGGCTCGTGCACCGGCGGAGGGCTGTGGCGTGTCGTTTGGTAGCGGCTATGCGTCCGGACGCAGCCGGAGCGCCGTCAGCACATGCCACTGCCCGTTCCAGTCCTCGATCCCTGAGACCGACCGTAACGTCCGCTCGGAGATGCCCGTGGCATCCATGTCCAGGAGCCGCTCCTGGATGTCCGGTGCCAGTAGCGTCAGGTCCAGTAGCTGCGAGACCCGCGCCCTCGTCAGGCCCAGCCTTCTCGCCGCGTCCGCCTGGTCCTTGATCTCCCCCGACTCGATCGCCCTCTGAATCCGGTGGGCGAGGGCGAGCTGCAGCGCGATCCTCGCCGGGCGCTTCTCCGGCTTCTTCGGCGGCCTCGTCTCGAAACGCTTCTCGTGCCCATTCCTGACGCGGAACAGCCGCCCCACGAGGACCGTCGTCCCGACTGCGAGCGGCTCGCTCGTGGCCTCGCCTGACCTCACACGGCTACCTCGTAGGGCGTCTCCGCTACCGCGCTCGCGAAGTCGGTGATGACCACTTTCACCTCGTTCTCGGGTTCGTTGACCTCGACCCGCTGGACGACGGCCCGAACGAGCCGGAGCCGGTTCTCGGGCGTCAGGACGTCCCAGATCGCGTCGAAATCGGCCAGGCACATCCCGACCCAGCCCGCGTCGACCTCGAGCACGTCGAGGTTCGCGATCTCCTGCTCCACGGCCGAGAGCCGGGACTGGAGGCGTTCGAGCTGCTGCCCGACCTCGGTCAGGCGGGCTTCGATGAGCTGCCGAGCCGCCCCGGGAACCTCCGCGATCGTCTCGACCAGGCGCTTCCCCTCGGACGAGAGGGAGGCGATCTCGACGGGGAGGCCCTTCCTCTCGGTCAGGAGGTCTCGCTTCCGGCCCTCGATCTGGACCTGGACCCGCCGAGTCACTTCCTCGGCCAGAGCCTCGCCACGGGTCGCTCCCCGCAGGCGCTCGATGACGTGGGCCTCGATGGCGTCGGCGGGGAGGGGGGACGAGGGGCAGGCCTCCCGCCCCTCCTTCTCCCGCCTCACGCACCTGTAGTAGCGGTACTCGTTCTTCCCCTTGCGGGTCGACGCCGTCGTGAAGGCCGAGCCGCAGCAGCCGCATCGGAGGATCCCGCGGAGGATGTAGTCGGGATTCCGGACGGTCCCCTTCCAGGTCCGCTCCCCCGCGTTGAGGAGAGCCTGGACCCGTTCGAAGGTCACCCGGTCCACGACCGCGGTGTGCTCGGCCTCGTGGAGCCCCTCAGGCGAGCGCATCAGGCCGGCGTAGACGGGATTCCGAAGAGCCCGAAGAACGTCTCCCTTGGTCCAGGAGCGCGCCTCCCGCAGCCGCCCGTTTCCGGAGCTGTGACGCTTCGTCGCCCTGTGGCGCTCGTTGAGAAGGCGGACGACAGACAGTAGGGAGCGCTCCTCCAGATACAGCTGGAAAACCTCGCGGACGAGGACCGCCTCGAGCTCGTGGACGTGAAGGTGCTTGTCCTTGACGGTGTAGCCGAGCGGGACCGGGCCACCCGTCCATTTCCCCTTCCGCCGGGCGGCAGCCATCTTGTCCCGGGTCCGCTCCCCGATCATCTCCCGCTCGAACTCGGCGAAGGACATGAGCATGTTCAGGGTCAGCCGGCCCATGGCGTCGGCGGTCGAGAAGTTCTGAGTGACCGAGACGAATGAGGCGCCCGCCTTCCCGAAGCGCTCCATGACCCGGGCGAAGTCGAGGAGGGAGCGGCTGAGGCGGTCGACCTTGTAGACGACCACCACGTCGATCCGGCCGGCTTCGATGTCTTCGAGGAGCCTCTGGAAGGCCGGGCGCTCGATGTTGGCCCCGGTGAAGCCGCCGTCGCTGTAGCGCTCGGGCACGAGGGTCCAGCCGGGCTGGCGACGGACGTAGGATTCGCAGGCCTCCCGCTGGGCGTCCAGGGAGCTGAACTCCTGCTCGAGGCCCGCCGTCGTCGACTTCCGGGTGTAGACGGCGCAGCGGCGGACCTCGGCGGAAACGGCGGGACGCCTCCGGAGGGTCATGCCTTGGCGGACCCCTCAGCGTCCCGGGCACTCCCCTTCCGACCGAGGAAGAAGAGGAAGCCGTTCCAGGAGGTGCCCGTGATCTCCCGGGCGATCTTGGAGAGGGAGCGGTAGGGCTTGCCCTTGTACTCGAAGCCCTTGTCGAGGACGGTGACCCGGTGTTCGGTCTTCCCGTGGCGGCGGGTCAGGACGGTGCCGGGGGCGGGGAGCCTCGGGTCGCGCTCCGGCCCAGAGGGCGCAGGCTCGGGCTTGCGCCGGGAGCGCTTGGCCGTCGCCCCGGGTCCCAGCGGGGGGAGGGACTGCTGGAGCTCCTCGATCCGGGCCAGGGCCCGGGGGGAGAGCCCCCCCTCCGCCAGCTCCTGAATCTTGAAGGCGAGTCGCTTCCGGAGGTACTGCTTGTTCCGGGTGCGGCAGGGGGTGCCGAAGAGCTCCTCGTACTTCCGGGCGAGGCCGGAGACGGGAAGGTCGGCGAGGGCCGCGAGTTCGGCCGCCGTCTTCGCCACGTTGGCGGCGTCGGCGCCTCGGGTGGGCTTGGGGCTACCCATGTTCGTCCTCCTTGGCCGGGGGCTTCTGAGCGCCCCTGGCGCCGGACATAGACGCTCTGTGTGGCGGGGATAGCAAGGCGTAAGAGCGGGCGGGCTCAGGGCCGCCCAGCACCGGGACTTCCGGAGCCCATCCCGCCTGGAGCAGCTTGAGTACGGCTGCGGCGAAGATGCCGACGACGATCCCCCTTCCGGGGTCGACCGAGCCTCCTGAGACCGCGCAGTCGTCTTTCACCATTCCCGACCTCCGGCGTTGCGACTCTTGCCTCGCCCTTCGTCTCTTTACCTACCGGAAGGGACGAGGGACTGTCGGGAGTTCGGCGGTTGGGTTCAGCGGAGCCTAGAATCTGCCTCGCGACCCACGTTTGGAGCGCTGCAGACAGGGCACCGATCGAGTTGCGCTGAGGACGACTCCGTATGGGCGACAACCGTCTAGGGCCTCTTCCCCGCACCCGCCGTTGGAGTGAGGTCGTCGATCTCGTTGGCGCCGGAGCAAGTTCGGCAGCCGTCGCAGCTGCGACCCTCGACGCGGCGGACGAGGTGCTGTCCGGGGCTGCGGACGACCCCACGCTTGCAAGATCGTTCTGGCTCCTGACCCAGATCCCGGACGCTGCACGCAGCCCCAACTTCGCGAAGGCGCTGCAGGATCTCGGTCTCGCCGTTTCGGACGAGCCTTCGGCCTCGGAGCTAACAGCGGCCTTCACGGAGGCCGTCGACCGCGAGATTGACAGCCGACGCGCCCGCACTGGCCCCGGCGAGCTGGCACAGTTCGCGGCGGTCGAGTCGCTGTCGGCACTCTTTCGTGACCAGACATCGCCGCTCTTCGGCTCCTCTCCCGACGAGGTGCGACTCCAGCTCGGAAAGCTCGGCACGCCAGCCCGATTCGGGCAGCTCGCGCGGAGCTTCTTCGCTCGGTTCACCGAGAGATTCCTCTCGTACTACATCAGCAAGGAGCTCCCCCGACACATCGGACCCGGGGGGAGATTCAGCGATCTCGAGGAGCAGAAGGCCTTTCGGGAAGCCCTCGCTACCCACTGTGGGCAGGCCGCGAGGATCGTCGAGGACTTTGCGGGCGGCTGGTATTCCAAGGCGCGTTTCGAAGGAGAGCTCTCGGAAGCCCGAGCGCGGAGGTTCCTCGGCTACGCGTTCAAGAAGATCCGCGGCGAGCTCCGGCGGGGATCCGTGTGAACCGTCCGCCCGAGCAATGGGTCCTCTGCGGGGGAGTCTCCTTCCCGCGGGCGCCTGTAGGCGCCTTGCGCGTGGCTGCCGGCGGCCACGACCGAAACCTCACTGTTGACGTCGCCGGCATCAGCGAAAAGCTGACGGGACGCCTGACCGAGGAGTTCAAGGATCTGATCCTCATTGCTTCGTACGTGCTCGCGGCCGACTCTGCCCTTACTCGAGGAGACGTCCGTGTCCCCGACATGAACCTCAGGTTTCGGCGGCAGATTCACCTCGTCATCGGGGTGAAGTGTCTGTCCTTCTGGTCGAAGCCCGAGATTCGAGATCTCCTCGAACGAACGATCGGCGCCCTGTCGGACGACGACTTCACCTTCGACTTCGTCGAGGGCCAGATCGACGTATTTGAACAGCTCAGCTTCTCGCAGCACGACGGCAGCCCGATGCTGGAGTGGGGCCACATCGACGAGGTCGCGCTCTTCTCCGGTGGGCTGGATTCCCTCTCCGGAGCCGCTCAGCTAATAGGTACCGAGAAGAGAAACGTCATCCTCGTAAGCCATCGCGCTGCGAGCAAGACCTGGAAGCTCCAGCGCACCCTCGTCGGACGCCTTCGGGGCCTCTCTCACGAACGGGGACCCGACCACGTCGGCATCCAGGTCATGAAACACGATGCGAGGTTGCGGCCCGAGCATAGCCAGCGGTCCCGATCGTTCCTCTACGCCTCGCTTGCCGGTGCGGTGGCCCATCTCGTCGGCCGCCCGAGGGTCCTGCTGTTCGAAAACGGCGTCGTGGCCCTCAACCTTCCAGTGTCACCCCAGATCATCGGGGCCGCGGCGACGAGGACGGCGCACCCTCGAGTTCTGCGAGGCTTCTCTCGAATCCTGGAGGCCGTTGCGGGCCGTCCCCTCGCAGTTGAGAACCCGTTCGTTCTCAAGACACGCGCCGAGGTCCTGAAGCTTCTTGTCGATTGCGGAGCGCAGGACCTCATTCGGGATTCGGTCAGCTGCGCGCACGTGAATACCAGGCTCTCCTCCCGGCCCCACTGCGGGAAGTGCTCCCAGTGCATCGACCGGCGCTTCGGCGTGCTTGCCGCCGGCCTGGAGGCGTTCGACCCGGAGGACGGCTACGAGATCGGCCTGGAGAGGGGAGAGTGGAGCGAAGAGGCTCGACTGCTTCCGCTGGAGTACGTCGCGTCGGCTGATCGCTACGCGGAGGCCGGCAGCGTCGAAGCCTTCCTCGCGCGCTGCGGGGAGGCCAATCGAGCGATTCCAAGCCTCATGGAGTCTCTGCATTTCGATGCCGAAGGCGCGGCCGAGGCGATCTTCGCCCTCTGCAGACGGCACGGCAGCGAGGTCGACCGTGTCCTCGCGCAGATCTTCGGAGCGCTCTCGAAGGAAATGCGGACGGGGAAGCTGCCGGCGACCTCACTGCCGATGCTCCTGGCTTCAGAGGGGCTCCGGCGGGCGGACGGCAGCCTTCCCGACGGTCCTCGTCCGAATTCCGTGCGTGATCGCGGAGGCGACTACCAGTTCCGCCAGGAAGGCGAAGCATGGATCCTGCGGTATCGAGGAGCACGGCCGGTATTCATGAAGCCCCAGAAGGGACTCACCTACATCCGGCTGCTGCTACAGCGCCCTGGCAAGATTCTGAACGCCTTTGAGCTCATGGACATCTCAGAGGGCAAGCCCCAGTCTGTAGGAACCATCTCGACCACCGTGGGCCCAGGAGAGGCCGGGCTCGCCGCGCACGACGGAAAGACCATCCTGACGGATCGACCGGGATCGCTACCGCTTGGGGTGGACGAGGAGACACTGAAGTCGATGAGGGTCGAACTCCTCAAGCTGCGGGAGGACCGCGCGGAGGCCGTGGAGTTCTGCGACGAGACCAGCATCGCTCGATGCGACGATCAGACCGAGAAGATCGAGAAGTACATTCGGAGCGTAAGTGGGTTGGGCGGAAAGCCGCGGAGCGAGGGACCGGAGCAGAAGCGGGCCCGAACCGCGATTTCTGCCGCAATCCTCAGAGCGATCAAGGCCATCCGTAAACAGAGCGAACCGCTCGCTAGCCACCTGTCCGAGCAGCTGGCTCCTGGCTTCTTTCTCCGGTACCAGGACACCGGCATCCGCTGGGAGACGTAAGACAGCGAACTCCTAGTCCCGACAAGCCGGGAGTCGGAGCGAGCTGATCTGGGACCGCCCGGCGTGCAGTGCTACACGATTTGTAGCACCTGCTACACGAGATGTAGCGCCTAGGGTTCCGGGAGAGCGGACCAAAAGCCGCCCTCCCGGGGCCGACGGTCCGGACTGATTCGTCCTGGCGCTGAGGCTTCGTGGGTGTCTCCGGGATGAGCGATCGCCATCTCCCGCACGAACGGGTCCGCCCGGCGTGTCGATGACAGCGCCCATCAGCGTCCCGGATCCCGCGGCCTAACGACAGGCGACCTCCCCCGCGGCCCGCGAGGGCCGGATGGGGAACCGCCAGGGGAATCGCTACGAAGGGTTCGATAGCTACGCCGTCAAGCTGATCCGGCACAAGGCGAGGCGGTTGGTGGGGACCGCCGGACTCCAATCGGACGACATTCCCGACATCGAACAAGAGCTCGCGGCTGACCTGCTCCGACGCCTGGACCAGTTCGACGAGCGGCGCGCCAAGCGAGAGACGTTCATCAACCGCGTCGTGGACCACGCGATCGCGACGATGCTCGAGGCCCGGAAAGCGGGTGTCCGGGACTACCGCAAGGAGGCTGGGCCCGTCGAAGAGGATTGGCCCGACGGATCGACGCGGGTCGACGACGACCTCCGCGCTCTGCGGATCGACCTGGAGAAGCTCATCGCCGACCTGCCCCCGCGCCAGCGGGACATCTGCGAGTGGCTGAAATGGACGTCGGTTTCCGAGATCTCGAAGGGGACCGGCGTACCCCGCGGGTCCGTCTACGAAGAGATCAAGCGAATCCGAAAGCGCTTCGAGGGAGCGGGTCTCGCCGCGTACCTCAGTCCGTCCGACACATTGAGCCGCTCGCCGGTAGGTAACCAGAGAGCGCGGACTAGTTCGGCGCCGAGAAGACCGGGGAGGCGCGGATGACCTCAGAGAGCTATCGATACACGTTCGACACGAAGGTCCCGATCACCGAGGTCCGGTACTCGATCCTTTTGTCTGCGCTGGCAGCGGAGGGGGTTCACGGTCGGGCCCAGGTACTTCTCGATGCCGAGTTCCTGGTTGACGAGGGGTCCCGTACTTGCGCCGTCGACGCTTCGACGCCAGTCGGCCTGACGATCTCCCAGGTCTTTACAGGCCTTCTCACCCGAGAGTTCGGCGAGAAGGCGTTCTCTGTCCAGCGTCTCGTCGGGCTCTCCGGGCACGACTCGCCTCATGCGGGCAGGACTTCGAACGCTTCGGACCGGGTGCGAGGCAGCGCTGGGAAGGGGGATTCCCGAGGCGATCTGCGCCGCCCTGTCTCACCCCGGCCGGGCCCTGACGGCCGCTACGGGGACACACGCCGATGAGCGGCAAGGCGTCGGACCTCGACCCCAAGAAGGATCCCTCCCGGAAGCCTCCGACGCTGGCTCCCCGTCCGGACGAGATCCCCCTCGTCCTGACCGCGCTCCCGCAGTGGATCCGATGGCGATGGACGTGGAACGCGACCCGCAGGTACTGGACCAAGCTCCCCGTCTGCGCCCGAGCGGGCCGCAACGCCTCGACGACCGATCCGAATACCTGGGGACTGTTCGAGGACGTCGTGGCCCGACTCGGGTGCGACGACGCCGACGGCCTTGGCTTCGTCTTCACCGCGTCAGACCCGTTCTGCGGCGTCGACCTCGATAAGTGCCGGGATCCCGAGACGGGGACGATCTCCGATGAGGCGTTGGACGTCCTCGTCGCGCTCGACGGTTACGCCGAGCTCAGCGTCACAGGGACGGGCATCCACGTCATCGTCCGGGCCTCGCTCGGCGGTCTCAGCGGCAAGAAGTCGTCGCTTATCGAGGTCTACGACCGCGCTCGGTACTTCACGATGACGGGGCATCGCTTCAACGCGAACAGAGGCCTTCGTTGATCCCCGAGCGGCAGGAGGCCGTCGACGAGCTCCTCCGCCGGTACTTCCCCGCTAGGAAGCAGCCTGCGGCGGCAACTTCTGGCGACACGGGCGTCCCGTTCGACTTGATCGCCCGCGCCTCGCGCTCCCGGAGCGGAGCCCGCTTCACCCGACTCTTCGCTGGCAAGTGGGAGGGCCAGTACGGCAGCCAGAGCGAGGCGGACCTTGCCCTCTGCGCGTCGCTGGCGTTCTGGACCGGCAAGGACACCGATCAGATCGACGCCTTCTTCCGGCAGTCCGGCCTCTTCAGGCCGAAGTGGGACGAGCGCCACTACGGCAACGGTCGGACCTACGGCGAAGAGACGATCGCAAAGGCGATCGCAGGCTGTCGGGAGACGTACCGTTCTGGCCCCGAGAGAGCCTCGGAGTCCCCCGCCCATGAAGACGGCCTCCCTGAGATCAGGCTCGAGGGCGGCGAGCTACACGACGTCGTCGACGCCGCCGAGCGGGCCCTCCTCGCATCGGCCGGCACCGAGGTCTTCCAGCGCGGAGGCCTGCTTGTCCGCCTGACCCGATATCAGGACGAGTCGGCCCGACGGGGGCTCAAGCGCTCGGCCGGCTCGCTCGTCATTCGTCCCGTGGAGACCCCCCACCTCGTAGAGCGCCTCACCGCCGCCGCCCACTGGATGAAGTTCAACGCGAAGACGATGGAGTGGGCCGAGATCGACTGCCCGGAGAGGGTCGCGAAGACCCTCGAGGCCCGCGGCACATGGTTCCTCAAGCCCCTGTCCGGGACGATCGAGGCCCCGACTCTTCGCCCGGACGGCTCGGTTCTGGCGACGCCCGGCTACGACGAGACCACCGGGCTCTTCTACGACCCGGGTGACCTCGCCTTCCCCGAGATCAAGACCTCACCCACGAGGGAGGACGCCCGGGAGGCCCTTCGGCTCTTCGAGTCCCTCCTCATCGGCTTCCCCTTCGTCGACCGGAACGATGAATGTCCTGGCTCCGACTTCGCCGTCGCCGTGTCGGCGATCCTGACCGCACTTGTCCGCAAGTCCCTGAAGAGCGCCCCGCTCCACGCGTTCCGCGCCCCGAAGATGGCGAGCGGGAAGAGCCTCCTCGCTGACGTCGTCGGGATGATCGCGACGGGCCGCCCCTGCGCGGTCATGTCGCTCGGCGAGGACGCGACCGAGGAAAGGAAGCGCTGGCTCTCGGTCCTGATGGAGGGCGACCCGGTCGTCTGCATCGACAACATCGAGAAGCCGCTGGGAGGCTCCACCCTCTGCTCGATCCTCACCCAGGAGACCTACAAGGACCGGATTCTCGGGATGAGCCGGACGGTGACGGTCTCGACCTCGGTGACGCTCCTCTGCACCGGCAACAACCTCATCTTCGACGGCGACCTGACGACGAGGGTGATCCCCTGCGACCTCGATCCTGGCGTTGAACGCCCCGAGGAGCGCCGCTTCGACGTCAACCTCTACCAGTACGTCCCCGAGCACCGTGCCGGGCTCGTCGTCGCAGGGCTGTCGATCCTCCGGGCCTACGTCGCGGCTGGCCGACCGCCCCAGGCTCTCGCGCCATTCGGGAGGTTCGAGGAGTGGAGCGACCTCGTCCGGTCCGCGCTGGTCTGGGTCGGCACGGCCGACCCCTGCGCAGGACGGGCACGGATCGAGGAGCAGGACCCGACGCGGCAACGCCTGGGGCAGCTCCTGGTCGCGTGGAAGGAGGCTCTCCCCGGCCGCTTCGCCACGGTGGCCGAGGTGATCGCACTCTCGGACGTCGGATCCGAACACGGGGCGCTCGGCGACGCGGCTCGTCTTCGGGACGCGCTGCTGGCTGTGGCGGGAGATCGGGGCAGCCGGATCAACCCCCGTTTCCTGGGCAACTACCTCTCGAAGCACGCCAAGAGGTTCGAGGGGGGCCTTCGTTTCGAGAAGGGGCCGGATCGCCACAAGGTGGCCACCTGGGGCGTCACCGAACTCGAGGGCGGGGGGGTCCCGAGGGTTTCGGGGGTCACTTTCTACGCACGTGGAACGGATTCCGGTTCTTCTGAAGTGATTCTCTCTGAGGTGGTAGGGGGTCGACCCTCAATACCCTCCGGACCCCCCGCGTGCTTCGCCTGTGGAGGTTGCGACTGGTGGACCGGTGCGTCCGGCCAGTCCGTCTGCCGCCGCTGTCATCCGCCTGTGAACGAGGTGATCTCGTGAAGATCCGCGACCGGATCGTCGAGCTCCGCCGTGTCCCGGCCCGGGACCTCCTCCCCGACCCGCGCAACTGGAGGACGCATCCCAAGGCCCAACGCGAAGCCCTCCAGGGCCTGCTCAGCGAGATCGGCTACGCCGACGCCCTCCTGGCCCGGGAGACTCCCAAGGGCTTGATGCTCATCGACGGCCACCTCCGGGCCGAGACGACTCCCGACACCGAGGTCCCGGTCCTCGTCCTCGACGTCGACGAGAAGGAAGCCGCCAAGCTCCTCGCCTCCCTCGACCCCCTTGCCGCCATGGCCGGCGCCGACGACGAGCATCTCGCCGAGATCCTCCGCAACGTCGAGACGTCCTCGGACGCGGTCAAGGCGATGCTCGCGAAGCTGGCGAAGGAGCACGGCGTCCTGCCTGCGGGCGCCGAGTCGGACGTCGACGCCGAGGCCCAGATCGGTCGCGCCGACGAGCTGAGGAAGACCTGGGGTACCGAGCCCGGCCAGCTCTGGCTCCTGGGCGACCACCGTCTCCTCTGTGGCGACTCGACCAGCGCTGCCGACGTCCAGCGCCTCATGAACGGCACCCGCGCCGTCCTCTTCGCCACCGACCCGCCCTACCTCGTCGACTACGACGGTACGAACCACCCCGGGACGAAGGTCTCGAAGAACCGCGAGAGCCTCAACAAGGACTGGTCCGGCACCTACCGCGACTTCGATCGGTCGGAGCAGGGGGATGGTCTCTACGACGGCTTCATCTCCGTCGCCGTCGAGCACGCCCTTCGCCCCGACGCTGCCTGGTACTGCTGGCACGCCTCAAGGCGGCAGGCCATGGTCGAGGCGGCCTGGGAGCGCCACGGCGCCTTCGTCCACCAGCAGATCATCTGGGCCAAGGAACGCCCCGTCCTCACCCGGTCGTGGTACCTGTGGCAGCACGAGCCCTGCTTCTTCGGATGGGTGAAGGGCCAGAAGCCTCCTCGGGTCGCCGCCGCTTCACCACTCGCCAGCGTCTGGAGCCTCGAGTCGGTCTCCCGCGCGGAAGACATCGACCACCCCACCCCGAAGCCCGTCGAGTGCTTCGCGATCCCCATGCGCCAGCACACGGAGCCCGGGGACGTCTGCTACGAGCCTTTCTGCGGATCGGGGAGCCAGATCATCGCGGCCGAGCGGACGGGTCGGCGCTGCTGCGCCATGGAGCTCGCCCCGGAGTTCGTGGCTGTGACCCTCCAGCGCTACCAGGACGCCACGGGGAAGAAGCCCCGGCTCGCGGAGGAGCCGTGACCTGGGCTGTGGGCGAGGCCCGGATCTTCCGGTGGGCGTACGGACGGTCCTCTCCCGGATCTCCCGGCTGGCTCGTCCTCCTCGCGCTTGGCTGGACCGTGGAAGCCGTCGATGAGCGCTACTGGAGCGTCCTGATGAGTCGACCGGAGGTTGGAACGGCCCCGGCGAAGGAACCGTCCTGATGGGCCGCCCCTCCCTTCTCACTCCGGAGCGCCACAAGGCGATCGTCGCCGCCATCCGGGCCGGCGCCTACGACTGGGTCGCTGCCCAGGCCAACGGCGTCGACCGGAACACCTTCATGGCCTGGATGCGGCGAGGTGAGCGAGAACGTACTGGAAAGTACCTAAGCTTCCGAAAGGACGTCCTGACGGCGAGGGCCCAGGCGCGTCTCTCCGCCGAGATCGAGGTCCGAAAGGACCTCCCCTTCAACTGGCTCCGCTTCGGCCCCGGCCGTGAGCGCGAGGACGAGCCCGGCTGGACCGAGTCGCGGGAGGTCAAGCACTCCGGCTCCGTCGACGTCCTCCACTCGTCGGAGTGGGGCCGGCTGGCCGAGGTCATCGACGGCGCCCTCCTCCCGTACCCCGACGCCCGCCTCGCCGTCGCCAACGCGCTCCGTGGCTTCGACAGCCCCGAACCTCAGCCCCGGCTCCTCGGGGAGGGGGAGCCCCTGGATGTCGCCGCGTCGCCCAACGACAGGGGGAACCCGTGAAGCCCCGCCGGAACGACGTGCCACTCGGCCTCCGGCTCGCCCGGGACCTGCAAATGCGCCTCGACCCGTCCGCGGTCATGCGCTGCGCCGGGATGGACCCCGACCCGTGGCAGGAGAGCCTTCTCCGGAGCCGCGCCGACCGGATGCTCCTCCTCTGCGCCCGGCAGACCGGGAAGTCGACCGTCACCGGGGCGATCGCGTACCACGAGGTGGCCTACAACCCGGGCGCGCTGGTCCTGCTGCTGTCGCCCTCCCTGCGCCAGAGCCAAGAGCTATTCCGAAAGGTGGCCGACTTCCGGAACCGTCTCGGGGACGCCGTGCCGGTGAAGGACGAGTCCGCCCTGAGGGTCGAGTGGCAGAACGGCTCGAGGATCGTGGCTCTGCCCGGAACCGAGGAGACGGTCCGGGGCTTCTCCGGCGTCCGGCTCCTGATCGTGGACGAGGCCGCCCGGGTGCCGGATCCGTTGTACTTCGCGATCAGGCCGATGCTCGCGGTGTCGGGGGGGCGGCTGATCTGCCTGACGACGCCGTTCGGGAAGCGCGGCTTCTTCCACGAGGAGTGGTCCGGATCGAACGCCTGGGAGCGGGTCCGGATCACGGCGAGGGAGTGCCCCCGGATCTCGCCGGCGTTCCTCGAAGAGGAGCGGAACTCCCTCGGCGACTGGTGGTACCGGCAGGAGTACGAGTGCGACTTCGCCGACACGAGCGACCAGTACTTCCGGACGGAGGACATCCTCCGGGCCTTCAGCGACGAGGTCGAGCCGCTCTTCCCCGAGATCGACCTTCCCTGCCGGACGCCAGGGCTCCTCACGGAGGCGCCATGACGAGCTACACGGTCGGGATCGACCTCGGGCAGGCGTTCGACTACACGGCGTTCGCGATCCTGGAGGAGAAGAAGCTCCGGCACTACGACCTGCGGCACGTGGAGCGTCACCGTAACGTCCCGTACACGGTGCTGGTGGAGCGGACGCGGGAGCTGGTCTCTCGCTTGAGGGGGAACGTCTCCCTCGCCGTAGACGCGACGGGTGTGGGACGGCCGGTCGTCGACATGCTGGAGGAGGCGCGGATCGGGGCTGAGCTCTATGCGCTGACGCTGACGGGGGGCGACAGCGTCCAGCGCGACGGACGGCAGATCCGGGTACCGAAGAGAGACGTCGTGTCCTCGGTGGCGTGCCTCCTCCAGACGGGGCGGCTTCGGATCCCTCGGAGCTTGCCCGGAGGAGAGGTGCTGGAGCGTGAGCTGGTGCGCTTCCGGGCCAAGATCACGCTCTCGGGACACGACACCTACGAGGCTTGGCGGGAGGCGGACCACGACGACCTCGTCCTGGCCGTAGCGCTGGCCTGCTGGCTGAACGAGAAGGGCCGGGACGGCTTTCTGCTCTACATCCAGGAGCAGCTGGACCGCCGAGCGGAGGAGGCCCGATGAACATCGTCTCCGTCGACCTCGGAATGGGGCCTGACCCGACGTCGGTCGTCGTGCTGGAGGGGAAGAGCTGGGAGTACCTCGGAATGCGGGAGATCGATGGGGAGGACTCGACGAGGCTCCAGCCGTTCTTCCGGGCTCCAGACGGAGGCGAATCTGAGGACTGCCCGCCTCTTGTCTTCCACCTGCGGCACGTCGAGCGGCTGCCCCCCGGGTCTTCGTACTCCCGAGTCGTGGCGCGCGTGAAGGAGATCGCCCGAAGCGCGTCGAATCCGGAGCTCGTGATCGACGCGACCGGAGTGGGGAAGGCCGCGATCGAGCTCTTTCGAAGGGCGGAGCTGGCCCCGACAGTCGTGACGATCACCGCGGGTGACGAGGTGGTCGAGGACGGGTCATGCTTCCGAGTGCCGAAGCGGGACGTCATCTCGACGGCGCAGGTGCTGCTGCAGACGGACCGGCTGAAGATCGCGAGGGACCTCCCGAACGCCCAGATCCTCCTGCGAGAGCTCCAGGGCTTCCGGATGAACGTGGACTTGAAGAAGACGAGTGACTCGCTCGCCTGGCGCGAGGGCGCGAACGACGACCTGGTCCTGGCGCTGGCCGTGGGGCTCTGGATGGGAGAACGGCGTCCCGGGATCCCCGGCACGTGGATCTTCGGCAAGCTGGAGTGCCAGTGGCCGGAGTGACGCAGGACCGTACGGGCGGCTCCTCGTGAACATCGTGTCGGTCGACCTGGGGATGGGACCCGACCCGACCTCGCTCGTTGTGCTGGAAGCGAGGATGTGGGAGCTCCTTGAGACGCGCCGGATCGAAGAGGGGCGCGTGACAACGTGGCGACCGGTGTTTCGCAGGCCGGACGGGGGCGAGTCGTACGAGTGCCCTCCTCAGGTCTTCTACCTGCGCCACCTGGAGAGGATCCCGCAGGGGTCCTCGTACGCCGAGCTGGTCGAGCGGGTGAAGTCGATTCACGACCGGCTCCGGGAGCCGACGCTCGCGATAGACGCGACAGGCGTCGGGCAGGCCGCGGTGGAGCTCTTTCGCCGTGCTGGGATGGAACCGTGGGTCGTGACGATCACCGCCGGTGACGAGGCCACCGAGGCGGGGATGAACGCTCGGGTACCGAAGCGGGATGTGATCTCGACGGCGCAGGTGCTCTTGCAGACCGGTCGGCTGAAGATCGCGAGGGACCTCCCGAGCGCCCAGCTCCTCCTGCGGGAGTTGCAGGGCTTCCGGATGAACGTCGACCTGAAACGGACGAGCGAGAAGCTGGCCTGGCGTGAAGGCGTGAACGACGACCTGGTCCTGGCGCTCGCCGTGGGGCTGTGGATCGGGGAGAAACACCCGGGAATCCCGAGCTCGATCAGTGTGGTGAAGACGATGTACCCGGCGCGGCTCTTCTGACGTAGGGCCGTCAGCGGCGGGGCGCGCGAAACGGGCCTGCTTAGAGCGCGTCAGGAGGGCCGAAGCGACGGAAAGTGGAGCGGCGTGAAACTGATACTGGCACTCCCCGGCGGAGACGAGCGGGGCCGGAATCGCGGACTTGCGCCTCGCCACGTAATCGCGACCCGATCCGCCTTCCGGGGGCGGCCCGTAAGGGTTTGACGTCGGGCTAGATGCGGCCCCGTCAGATTCGAGTCACTCTTACTTTTGACCCGTTACCGGACGTGTGCAGGAGGAGAGGCGCAAGTAGCCTTCTGCCCCCTCCGTGCAGTCTCGGCGCGCTTGAGCGATGGCGGTACGCCGTCGCTTGCCGTCCTCGTTGATGCGCCTGGTGACTGTTGGGGTCCGACGTCGTCGCCCCTTCGTCCCGGCTCGCCTGGCCTACTGCTCTTCCTGTGGAACGATATCTGCGGCCACGTCAGATGGAGCACGCTCGCGCTGCCCCTTCTCTGGGTTCAGCCGACCGGAACTCTTGCGCGCCCGGGCTCGGTCCCGCCTGACGAATTTGCATTATTCTTTAGAAAGGTGGTGGCGGGACGTTGGAAATCCAACGACTTGGCGCAGCCTAGGAGTAACGGGAAGCAGCGGCCGTCCCGTAAGGAGAATCGAGACCCGAGCTAAGCGCTAACTGAAGCTGGCATCCATGAATGCGGACTCGTCGGGCGGCAGCCAGAGCCCCCGCGGACTGATATGGGAGTCTCTCGTCCTCAGAAGTCGGCGACCTTCCAGCCCGCCGGCGCGCGGACAGTTCGATGTGCCTGGCGGCATTCGGGATAGGTCGCGCCCACACACTCGCGGAGGAGGCTTTTGAAGAAGACCTCGTACGGGTCGCCGCCGCTCTCCCGCCGTTTGATCGGCCAAGGGATCCATGCCGCCTGATGCCGACTTCACCCGCGCCCTGGAGCGCCAAGTGGCTCAGCAGTTCGGCTCGCAGCGAGTCGGGTACTTGCTCGGGGCCGGGTCCTCGTATCTAAACGGTCGAGGGTACCCACTCGCCGATCGACTCTGGGACCTCCTCAAGAGCCGAATCCCTGACGCCGCCAAGCGTGCTGAGATTCAGGCCAAACTGGACGGTGGTGCTCGCGGCCTCGAGCAGGCACTCGACCTGCTTGATGACGGCGGTGCGGACGACACCCCCTATCGACACTTGGTGATCACCGCGCTCGCTGAACTCTTCATGCCGATGACCCCGCCCCTTGACGCCCACAGGGACTTCGTCCGCCGCATCGCCCAGCGCGCTGACCCCTGCATCCCGGTATTCAGTCTCAACTACGACCCCCTGCTTGAGCGCGCCGCGGAGCGCGAGCGCGCCCGCTTGATCGATGGCTTTCTCGGACATGAACATGCCTTCTTCAATGCTGCCGTCTTTTCCGAGACCTTCTTAGTGAACCGTGGCCCTCGGGCGAAGGCGACGATGTTCCCGGCGGGTAGACCCATTCACCTCTATAAGCTGCACGGCTCCCTGGGCTGGTATGACTCGCCCACGAATGGTGTTTGCAGGTGCGGGTTCAGTCAGTCCCCGCCGGCAGGCGCCCTTCGTCTTATGGTTCCCCCACAGCGCCGTAAGGCATCGGACGTCGTCAAGCCTCCATATTCGCCGCTCTGGACCGCATTTCGCGGAGCGATGAGCCAGGACGCCAGGCCCCTGAACCGGCTCGTCACTGTCGGGTACGGTTTTCGAGACGAGCATGTCAACGACGTCATCGACTCGGCCTTGGTCCGTAGCGACTTCACCTTGCTGATCTTCGCGAAGGATCTCCACGACTCAGCGTGGGCTAGGTGGAGTACCAGGAAGAACGCTGTCGTCGTGACAGAGGCCCGGTGTGCCCTGAAAGGCCAGACCGGGCCCGGACACGCCGACCTTTGGAGTTTCGAACGTCTTGCGAGGGAGGTGTAGCTCTTGACCACTCCCGCGAACACCGTCATCGGATACCTCGTGGACGTTCAAGGGAACCTAATGACTGCCTCCCTCGTCGAGGACGAGCAGGGCCACGCCCCTACAGTCACGATCGGGGATGAAGACGTATCGGTAGGGCAGATCGGTTCCTATGTTGCCGTTCGACAGAACGCCGTTCAGCTGATCGCGATCGTGACACGTATGACGGAGCAGGAGGCTCTGGCCTCGCTCACCATCGAGACTCCCGGTGATGACACGGTTCGGTTGCCGTTCGCCAAGCGGATCGCGCGCCTTACGCCCATCGGCTCGATTAAGGATGACGGTCTGTTCGACCGCGGCATCGGGCTGTATCCGACGACCGGCGCCGAAGTACATGCTCTCGGCTCTGCCGAGATCGCGAACATGTTCGATCGCTTCCAAGCGAAAGGACTGTCCGTCGGTACGGTCGCGACGCACCCGTCCCTACGGGTGTGCCTGGATCCTTCTGGTCTGTTCGGACGGCACTTCGCCGTCCTAGGGCAAACCGGGTCCGGTAAGTCCTGGACCGTCGCCGCTCTGGTGCAGCGCACTGTAGCCGTCATGCCGCATGCCCATATCATCATCCTGGATTTGCATGGCGAATACAGCTATGTCAAAGAGGGAAAGCGCGAGTACGCTTTCAGAGAAACCGAAGTCCGACACGTAGATGCGACGGCGCTCGAAACGCCATACTGGCTGATGACCTACGCCGAGCTGACAGATCTCTTTGTCGACCAATCGGATTTCAGCGCGCACAATCAAGTCGCGGCATTTCGAGACATCCTGGGCCGGCTACGAGTGGCGGAAGGGGCACGGCTCGGTCTTGCGCGGACGACTGTGGACACGCCGGTGTGGTTTGATCTCGCCACGCTGCGAGCGGAGATCGAGCAGTTGAACGCGCGAGTACCCGCGAGGACAGCGGGGGAGATGAAGGACGGTCCTTTGACGGGGAAGTTCAGCAACTTCTTGATGCGCCTCGACAGCAAGCTCAACGACTCTCGCTATAACTTCCTACTCAAGCCTGCGGTGCGGAAGGACTCCGCTTCGCTAACCGGGCTCTTGAAGGATTTCGTTGGACTTGGATCAAAGAGGGCGCCCGTCACAGTCATCGACCTCTCGTCGGTGCCATTTGACGTGCGTCCCACTGTGGCTGCGCAGATCGGGCGCCTGGCCTTCGAGTTCAATTACTGGAACCCGAGATACCGCGAGTTTCCCATTCTCCTGGTGTGCGAGGAAGCCCACGCCTACATTCCCCGCGTCAGCGAGAGCCAGTACGCCGGATCGCGGAGGTCGATGGAGCGCATCGCCAAGGAAGGCAGGAAGTACGGGGTCGGCCTTGGGGTAGTCAGCCAGCGTCCTCACGAGGTTTCCGAGACAGTACTAGCCCAGTGCGGCACGTTCATTTGCCTGCGCATTACGAATCCCGACGATCAAGGGTACATTCGGAGTCTCGTGCCTGAAAGCGAAGGCGATTTGGTTTCGATACTGGCGGGTCTGGGGCGTGGCGAGGCGCTCGTGCTTGGCGAGGCGGTGCCGTTGCCCACTCGGCTTCAATTCGACCGACCGGATCCTGCGCCCAACAGCGATGATGTGGACTTCTATAGGCACTGGAAAGACGGCCCGACGGAGGTGGATGTGGAGGCGATCGTGATGCGTTGGAGAAGCCAGGAGCGATGATATCGCGACGTTCAGGTGCCCGAAACTCTACGTGCGATAGACTGGCCCAGTTCCCGGGCAAGAGCGGCTTCGTCGCGGCTCGTAGACATTGTCGATGGGCGGCGCTTGCGAACGAGGCGGGCGCGAGGTTGTTCAACTGAGTGCCTCCACGCCAACGAGAGACTGGGGGCGGGAGTGCTTTGCTGGTGGCTTCCTAGGACCGCCCGGCGGCGCGGAGCTCGTCCATCCAGCTGAGAATCTCGGCCGGGATACTCCGATTTGTTGCCGGGTCTCTTCTCGCCAGCATTGCGTGAGCGAGGAAGAACTCCTGAAAGGCCCTATGGGCGAAGCGAAATCGCGGGCTCTCCTGAACGGCACTGGTCGGCACCGGCAGCAGTAGGGAGTTGAGTCCCAAGCGAGCCGGATCCCTGAGATCCTTTAGGCCGGGGTCAGCCCTCGCAATCTCGTCTATGGAACAGCTGCTCTCAAGCTCTAGCACTCCGCCGACTTCGCGTGTCATCAAGCGGGCGGCGGCGGTCATCGCGAGCCACGCGAGGCGCATCGTCGTTTCGAGGCTCTCGACGTCTTGGGCGATCGGGAGTCGTGGGCGGCCGCCGATGTCGACCGGGCCCGTCATGTCGCGTCGGATCTTCCGGCTTACCCATCGAGTCATCAGCTCGGCGCGGCTCACTTTGCCGAGGCCGTCGTTAGCGACAGTGTCCAACACAAACCGCAGGAAGAGAGGACGCCGTGGGATGTCACCATAGAATGCGGAATACGTGCCATCAGCGACCGCCGAGACGAGTTGCTCCAGTCGAGCACGTCGCTCAGGGTCCGCTTCGGTATCTCGGTTCTGTTCAACAACCAGCTGGATCTGGTCGTCCTCCCAAGGCAACAGCTCTATCAAGTGGATGTGTGCGTACCTACGGTCCCCCCCGGCAGCAACCGTGCCGAACGCGCTGGCGAAGTCGTGCGTTCTTGTTATCCAGAACTCGGTTCGTGCCGTGAGGATGACCGGCACTTCTAACGCCCAGAGCTGATTGAAGAAGGCTTGGAGCCCGCCAAGCCGACCGAGAGTGGCCGACTCGTCGAGTCCGTCGATTAGAAGAACGACCCGGTTATCCGGGCGCTTCAGGAGGTACTCGATCGCCGGGCGAACTAGCAGCCCGAGGGCGGGCCTATCCTCGTCTGGGAATTCTTCTAGAAGCACATCCTCGTTTACGCACCGCTGAAGGAGGTCCTTCGCACCTATGATCGTGTCAGGTAGGAGTGCCGCCGGAACGTAGAGTACCTGGACGGCCTGTCCCTGGAGCACGGCACGAAGCGCAAGCGTCGTCTTCCCGAGACCGAACTCGCCGAGGATGACGCATGTTTCCAGCTGCGCCTTCTCAAGGAGTCCATCCGTTGGGTCTGCGAGCAGCGTCGCCGGCTCAGACTGGTTCATCAGCCTGTATTGATCGGCAACGAGTTCGCGGACACGTATGGGCACTTTGGAGAGGGGAGACACCCGCTCGAGGCCCTGTGCGGCGTGATAGTCGACGAGGGAAAGCTGCTTGGCTTCGAAGCTCCTACGGACGTGATCGAGCATTCGGTCGAACGCCCGGATGAGGAGCCCCGTTCGGTCGAGTAGCTCCGCTGAGTCTGCTGTCCCTTCCTTCACGAGGCTCTCAAGAGCGGCCCCAACCCTTCGCCGGAAGGTCTCGCTCCGGTTGTCTCGGTTATGTACGAGAACGTAGTGCATCGCACGGAGGCCGCTCGAGCGGAAAGTGGCGATGGACTTCAAACACTGATCGATCTGGGAGGCCCCCACCTCTTCCTCGCCTACGACGAATCCTTTGCACTGGACGACGAGCGGGAGTGGCGATTCATCTGCCCAGACGAGATGATCGACGCCCACGCGGTCTAGAGTTCGGCGGGGCGGCGCTTCAAGGGCCGCCGGCCAGATCACGTGCAGGATCGGCAGCACCGCTCGTTGAAAGTCGAGGCCTTCACGAAGAGCTAGTTCACCGGAGAGCTTCTTGAACTCTCGCTTGCCTGTCCAGGGCGGCATCGGCACGTTCTCCGTCTTCATTCTCGCCTCTTCTCGGTCCAGGTGGCGCGCCGTATTCCCTACCCGCACCTCATGCCGATGGACTTCGATCCGCCGCCGACGCCCTCGGCGAGCTGTCTACCCGGGCCCAGTGCGCCTGGCCGGCTTCGAGACTAAGGACGCCGCACGCCCACCCATGTAGGCCCAGCTGGCTTGCTCAGGGCCCAGTCGTCTGACCCCCGTTCAGCGCCCCCGGATTCGGCGTCAGACCGTTCCCGTTGGTCGTCGTGCAGTTGAAGGTCAGCCCCGACGCAGATGGGATCGTGTGCGAGTTCTTCCCCACGGCCGTCGTCGAACTGTGAATCGTCAGGCACCCGAACGTCCCTCAGAGTCTCGCTTCTGTTGACGAGGCCCGAGCCCACGACTGCGGGCGCCGCCAGACGAACGAATGCGCCGTCAACGTCTCCTTGTAGGCCTCTTCGCAGCTCGGAGTGCCCATCGCTTCCCATTCGGTCGCCCTGAGGAGCACCGCCAACCGTAGCGGCCTGGCGTCGCCGCATGACCTGCTTCCGAACGGGCAGGTCCCCTTGTAGGCGAGGCCGCCGCAGCGACAGTCGCGAGGATGAAGCTCGACGTATTCCTCGACGTCGTCTCGGTGACGTGACCCCTCGCATGCCTCTCTGTCCATGAACGCCTTCTCTCCGGGCATCAGGGTCACGGTCCGACACTCCTCCAGCCGGCCCGGAGCCTTCGGCCATGCCTAAGCTGCGCGGGAGGCCGAAAAGTCCAACAGGCCGAAACGCTGATTCCGTCTTCGGACGTCGTCATGATGAGACGCGGGCGCAGCCGGCCCCGTCCTTCTGTGGCCCACTGGGTGCTGGGACTGCGGTCGTGCCATACCGCTAGACCGTCAGTTCACCGCCGTCCAGCTCACCGACTCGACGACCTCGCTCCCCTTGTGGCCGACGATCGTGACGGTCAGGCAGACTTCCTGCTACGGGAAACTCAGCCCCTGAGCGTCGCAGGCATGAGTATGCTTGGCCGAGACCCGCTCGGTCCTTCGCGATCCATGTCGCTCGCCTCGGGCCTTGGAGAAGTCTATGACGCACGCAGCCTGGGCAAGGATCGTCCTTCTCGTACTTGTCGGAACCGGCATCAGCGAATCTTCGGCGTCGGCGAGGATCATCTCGTACGCTCCCATCGCGCCCGTCCAGTCCGTCCCGGCGATCCAGAAGCGCGCGGCACGGCACGTCGTTTTGCGGGAACAAGCCGGCATCGTGAGGCCTTCGGAGTTCGACTACGGATACCTCTGGCGCCTCGTCGTGCACGATTCCCAGGGCCTGGAGTCGCCGCGCGACATCACCCCCGGCGGCACGCCAGCGCGTCTTGGCATCGTCGCTGCGCGGGAGGATGAAGACGGCACCTTTCGGATCCTCGTCGCTTCAGGCTCCGGATTCCTCTACAGCCCCGACGGTGGCGTGACCTGGGCCTCCGTCTCTCTGCCGGGCGGGGCCTATCTCGTCAACCACAACGATGCCTTCTCATCATCGAACTGGGATATCGGCGGCCCGATCTTCGGCGCGACGTCGTCCGCCCTTCGCCTCGGGAACGCCGGCAACCCCTTCGTCCTCGCCCTGGCGACTTCCAACCCCAGCCAGTCCGGCTTCTGGGTGATCGCGGCCGACGGGTCGGCTCGAATGCTGAGCATCGCCTCCGGCTGGTTTGAGCTCCTCGGGGCCGATCTCGGTGGGACCAGATTCCTCGTCGGAGCTCGCTTCTTCGGACCCTGGCCCGAAGACCCGTACACGAACTCTTCCTGGAAGGTCGCCATCCTTGATCTCGCGGGAACCCTCCAACCTCTCTTCGAGGTGCCTCTTGGAGGGAACTACACGTGGCCGGCGATCGAAGGGTGGATCACTCCGGACGGTGCGGCCTACCTCACCGTGACCTGGTACTGGGGGGGCATCGTCACACCGATGGATCCCCTCCCTTCGATGCAGTCCGTCGCGCTCTGGAAGGACGGCGTCCTCCGGGAGCTGGTGTCCACCGGGGACTCGTGGCCCCAGCCGGAGGTCTTCGCCGTTCCGACGCCCGATTTCGCCGGCGCCTGGATCGCGAGGATGGGCGCGGCGGAGACCGTGCTCCTGTCGCACTCGGGCGGCGGAGCAGCGAGGGAAATCTGGCGGGATGCGTCGCGGCCCTTCCTCTGGTCGATGCACGCCGCGGCGTCCGGCTCCCGGCTGCTGATCCGAACGAGGCGGTTCCAAGGGTACCGATACTGGAATGGGCTCGCCGTCTGGCACATCGGCGAGCCACCGCCCTCGTCGTACGACGAGCTCGTCGTTCAACCCGAGCTGGGAGGCCTGGGATTCGTCCACCTCGACGTGGACGCCGTGGACGAGGGCGCTCCTTTCCTCTTCGACGCCGGGGCGACCCTCCCACCGACGAGCGGTCCTTCAGCCGCGAGCGGGGGCGGCGGCGGAGCGGACGTGTTCCAGAGCGGCGGCGTGGTCCGCGCCTCGCTTCGGCAGCAGCTCGTGATCCCGGCCTCCGCCCGCGCGCCAGGACGGTTCGGCGCCACCTGGCGGACCGACCTGGTCCTCAGAAACCCGGAAAAGGAGCCGGTCCGGCTCAGCGTTCGGCTCCTGCCGAACCCCGAAACGACCGGCGCCGCAGCCGACGCGGCCATCGTGCTGGCCGGAGCCTCCATCCAGGTCATCCCCGACGTCCTCGACACGCTCTTCCACCTGGAGCAGGGATCCGGTGCTCTCGATCTCGTTCCCGAAGCGGGTCGTTCCATCGAGGCCACGAGTCGCACCTATACCACATCCCCGACAGGAACGTTCGGCATGGGGGTCGGGTCCGTCGACATGCTCACCGCTGCCGGCCCGGCCTTTCCGCTCACGTTCTCGGCAGGACTCCTCGGCGAGGGGTTTCGGACGAACCTGGTCGTAACCGATGCGACAGGGCGGGGAGCGCAGCTGGAGGCGCTGCTCTCGACGGCGGGAGGGAACGCTGAGATCCCGCTTCCGGTCTCATTGCCCGGGAACGGCCAGACGCAGCTCGACGACGTGGCCGCTTTGTCGAGAGCACCGGCCTCGACGGTCGGATCCCTGACGGTCACGCCGAAGTCCGGCTGGGCTCTCGCGGGAAGCATCGCGATCGACGACCGAACAAACGATCCTGCATGGTTCGGCCCCGACTCAGTACCGGACGCGATCTGGGCACACTCGATCATCCCCGCCGTCGTGCACGCCGCAGGCGCGAAGGGCGCGCAGTACCGTACAGATCTCTTCCTCTTCAACGCCGACGAGAGCACTGCGAGCGTTCGACTGTCGGTCAAGGACTGGTACCGGGACGAGAACGAACAGAATGTGGATCTGACTCTGTCCAACCGGGAGTCCCGGGTGATACCGGACGTCCTCTGGACGTTGTTCGGCAGGTCCGGCGTAGCTCGGCTCGCGTTGAGCGGCGCTGGGACTGGAAGGCTCGGCATCCGCGCCACCTCGCGGACCTACGACCTCGCGTCGGACGGGTCGACCCATGGAATGACGCTCCCCGCTCTCGGATGGCTGCAGACCGCCCGCGATGGCGACGTTCTCGAAATCCTGGGACCGACGGGCGGCACCGGCTTCCGGACGAATCTGTCCATCGTGCACGCGGGAGGGCAATACGGACCGCCGTCGATGGCCTATGTGGAGATCGTCGATCCTGCCGGCGCCGTCGCGGACGCGTTCGAGGTGTCCATTCCGAGCGGCAGGGGCCTTCAGATCGACGACCTCTTTCACGCTCGTGGTCTCGGGGACGGTCCGGTGGCCGCATTGATCCGCCTCTCCGTTTCCACCACCGACCAGTCCGCGTACCTCGCTGCCTATGCCACGACGATCGACAACGGTACGAACGACCCCGTCTACTTCGGGGCGAACCTTGCAGCCTGTACCGCGATTCTTGGGGCCGATGGGAGTACCAGCCACTGATGTTCCCCGGCAGCCGGGACTTCTCCGCCTCGGATGCTCTTCTACGACAGAAGCGCGAAACGCCTCTCCTTCGGGACGTTCACGATCTACCACGACCTTCGTTCCGAGGAGGCCGTCGGCGGTGTAGTTGTAGGTCTCGTACGCCCCGTCCGGGAAGGTCGTGCGGGTCAGCCTGCGTTCAAAGGACAGCGGGCGAGCACTCGGGAGCCCGCGATCTGAGGAGGCTTTCCGGGAGGCGGTCGCAGAGGCAGCGGCGCGTCGTCGCGGGCAAGGGGCTCGTTAGTTCACGACCGCGCAGGCGACGGATCCCACGATCTCGCCACCTTCAATTCGCTCGATCGACACCGTGAACCCGATAGCGTCTTCGCGGACCACGACCGCTTCCTGCTCCGGGTCATAGCTCCCCGTCGCCCGAGCCACGAGCTCGACGATCGCAGGCTCCACTTGCCACTGCGATAGCTGCGCTACGGCCTCGTCGGCGCGGACGTAGAGGGGCTCCGGGTCGTCGAGGAGGACGACGACAGCACCAAGGCCGTACTCGAGGAAGGCGACTACGGCTCGCCGGATCAGGTTGGGGCGGTCCACGCGCGAATTCTGACGGACCTGGCGTCAAGGCGGGAGCTTCTTCGCGATGAGCCAGTACTCGTTTCCCGCATTTCACAGCGATGGCATCTCGCCACGGCGAACTTCTGGGGCCGTCGGAGGCCAGAAAGTCGGTTCTCCCTGTAGTGAATTCGGGTCGCTCGCGCAGCCTAGGAGAGACCGCTAGGGCCGGGCGGGAGGGGTCTCCCTTCCCTTCGAAAGGAGAGGCCAGTGATAAGTGTCGACTTTCGTGAGAGCGCAGGCCAACACGAGGCGTGAGCCACACCGGGCATCAGCTGCAGGCGAGCTTCGGCAACGAGCCTTCCGACGAACCTGTGCGCGTGCATCGGAACCGACCGCAATCGGATCTGATTGCTGCTCGACACGATTCGACGCCGACCCTGTGGCCGGTCGGATGCCTCGCCGGCCTTTCTCTGCTTGACCTGCCTTCGTTCGGCCGCGCAGACTTCCCATTCGGCCCGCATTCGCTCATGAGTCGAATCTCAGCACAGGAGGCACTTGCTTGCTGACCCGAAGCCGTCGTCTTCGGCTGTTCATGGTCCCTTCCTTCGTCCTCCTCGCTTCGAGCTTGTCGGCACAGGTTCCGAAAGAGACGCTCCCCTCCTTCAAGGCCGATCAGGTCTTCGACGGAGGGGACATCGACCACGTCAACGTCTACTCGGGCGACGTCCAACTCACGGTCCCCCTGGGGCCGGAGTATTCCCTCGGCTCTGGCATCACGTGGCGGCTTACCGCGAACTACTCCAACCGCTACTGGAATCTCTATCGCGAAAACTGCGGTACGCCCGTCGAGCCCTGCTACCTGCAGCCCGCCATTCGGCACGGAGTCCTCTCTGGGCGGTCGAGCCTCGGCGCCGGCTGGCGTCTCGAGCTGGGGTACATCACGGGCAGTGTCCAGCCGGATCCGTATGACTTTGCGCGACCGCGCTACCACGCTCCGGACGGATCTGTTCACGCGCTCGTGGACAAGGGCAACGGCCTCTGGGAGCCCGAAGACAGCATGCACGCCCGCTTCCATCGCGTGACGTCGCCGAGCGAGAAGTGGAGCATGGAGGTCCCCGACGGGAGCCGCTGGTGGTTCGAGAATCAGGTCAGCCCGCCCACGTCTCCGAACGGCTGGGACTTCTCCGACGGCCCCTACGCGTCGGCCGCCGAGCGTAAGCAGTTTCTACTCACGAGGATCGAAGACCGCTACAACGATCAGAGGAACCTGCTCGAGGTGGGCTATCGCTCGGATGTCCTGTGGCAGATCGACCACATCGACATGGGGACTCGACGGATCAACTTCACCTGGGACTCCTTCGTGACCGAGGCGGCGGACCCCGAACCTTCGAGAACCTGGCCGGTGCTGAAGAGCATCACCTTCCCGGTCGCTCATTCCCAGAGCCTGCTCGTCACCTTCGGCAGGACCGATAAGTGGCTTGAACGCACTTCTTTTGAGAGCGGTCCGCCCCAGGGCTGTAGCCTCTCCATGGCCCCAATCGCATTCCGTGCGCCGTTCCTGTCTTCGATTACCGTCGGTTCGCAGGTCTATGGCTTCTGGTACGGACTCGGCGCCTCCGGGTATCGAGGCCTCGTCCTCCAGAGCCTCGACCTTCCCACCGGCGGGCGAATCGAGTACGAGTACGGTGGCGACCTGTCCGCGTCGCCGTGCCTCCACGGACCACTCGGATGCCCTTCGGTTGAGGACTTCTCCTTCTCCGCGAACAGACCCGCTACACGCCAGTTCGCCGATCCGGACTGCTCCTTCGACGTCTTCCAGAGCTTCATCGATTCGATCCCCTCCGTCTGGCGGCGGAGAGAGAACGACCGCGTGACCGGCGTGATCGGCTACACGCAGTACGACCGGTCGAGCTTCTACGAGCCCACGAGCTCGGGCTCGAACGACCCCGACATGGCGCGAGTCGTTCGACTGGTCGTCGTCGAACGGCCGAACGGCAACGGCGGGAGAAACGCGACGAAGCACTTCTTCACCGTAAACGTCCAGGGCGGGCCGACAGGCGCTGAGCTCGAGCGGAGGATGTTCGAAGGCACGAACGTCGGGGCCAGCGCCACGCCCCTTCGGAGCGTTGTCTTCTGCTACGACGCGTCGGCACCTTACGAGATGCCCTGCGGCGTCACCGAGGCTGCGCAAGGTGTCTCCACGACAGCCGAGAAGATCCCCAACCTCTCTGGTTCTTCCCCTGAACGGCCGCGCCGTGAGGTCACCTGGTACGGGAAGAACCCCCTGCACGGAGGCCTGTGCAGCGACGTAACCGCGGTCGACGTTGCGTGCTGGGCGCGGAAGAACGAAGGCTGGGACACGAGCGCACACGAATTCGTCGAACAGAGTACGGAGATTCCGAGGTCCGGGCCGAGCCTCGTCTTCTTCCAGGGCGGCATGTACGGCAGGAAGACGACCACGACGTGGACGCCGGTGGAGTCCCCGCGATGGCTGCCGAAGCTCTACAACTCGCGGACCGTGGCGGATCTCTACGACGCCGGTGCGCCGACTCGGGAGCCCTCTGTCATCACGACGACGTTCGACTTCGACACGGCGAACGGAAAATTCCGCTCTACCTCGGTCTCTGACAGCGGTTCGAGTCTCACGCACCAACTCCTCTACGGGAATCCGGAGGGGCCCGATCCGGTTCTCGAGCGACACATCGGTACCGGAGCGATATCCGGGACCTACGAGACGACGAGGACGTTCCAGAACGGCCTCGTCCTGAGCGCGAGGCGGACGCTTCCCCAGGACCTCGGCTGGTATCAGTTTCGGGTGACGCGCGACTCCTCTACGGACACGGTCACGACGTCCTCCGATCCGAACGGCCTGGCGACGACCTACACCTGGGACCCGCAGGGTCGACTCACTTCGATTCAACCCACCGGCGACGCCCAGACGACGATCTGTTACGGATCCTGGAGCGCATCCGCGCCGACCGCCCCGCCCTACGCCCTCGTGCTGCGCGGGATTTCCGCTGGGTGCCCGGCGAGCCGCTCTTTCTCTCCCGGCATACCAGCCGAGGGCTCGGGCACTGTCGAGGCGTGGGCTTATGACGGATTCGGGAGAGTCATCCGCGAGATCCGTCTCCTCCCGACCGCGACGAACGGGACCTACCTGGCCGTTCGGGTCACGACTCGGAACGACGCGGGGCTCGTGACGTCGACTTCGGAATGGACGCCCTGCGGCAGCGGAAGCGACCCGTTCACATGCTTCTCTTCGACTTCCGGCAGCCTCACGACATTCAGCGGATTCGATTTCCTCGGAAGGGCGCATTACCTGACGAAGCCGGATCAGATACTCGTCGAGAAGTGGTACGACGACTACGACTACGCGTCTATGCGTCCGATTCCCGGCTCCGACACCCGCGAATCCACCATCACGCATGGAGTCTCGAGCGGAACGACGTGGGAGGCGGTTAGGCGCGACATTTTCGGGCGCGTGATCGCGGCCGCCGAGCCGGCAAACAGCGAGCCCTACGGTCCTCATTCGTTCGCCGAATGGAATGTTCTGGACAAGGTCTGCCTCTACACGTCGGATCGAACGTTCGCCCAGGGATCCGTCACGCAGAATCGATCTTGGTCCTATAACCGCTTCGGCTTCTTGACCGGGAGCTCCGACCCCGAGACGGGACAAACGACCTACTCGAACTTCGACGCGCTCGGAAACGCCTGGCTACGCACGGGCGGCGGCATAGCCGTCTCCTCCGACTTCGACGCGCTTGGCCGCCTACTGAGGACGTCCTCCGGCGGAATCGACTTCGCGCGCTCGTACTATGACGGGCTCGAGGGCGGATCCGCGAGGACCGACGCCTATCTCGGGAAGCTGACGAAGAAGATCGGCTACAACCCCGGCTCCTTCGAGAACGCACGGGTCGAGGACGTCCTCTTCTACGCCGGCCTCGGCGGCCGGCTTTCTTCACGACAGACGGCCCTCTACCGCTCTGGGGCGACGACTCCCTTCACGACGCTGGAGCAGGTCCAGACGTGGAACGGTCTCGGGCTGCCCGCTTCCCGCTCCCTGTCGGGTCCGGGGGCTTCGATGTCCACCAACTCGTTCTACACGGCGGGCGCGCTGACCCGAATCACGTCAGGCGGGCAGACGCTCGCGTCCGGCATTTCCTACCACCCGTTCGGCGGGCTGGCGTCCTACACGACGGGAAACGGAGTCGTCACGACGGTCTCCGCAGACCCGAACCGTCTGCCTCGGCCGAGCCGGATCCAAACATCAGGCGCGAGTACGAACTTCGACACCGGTACGATCTCGTATGACGGCTCCGGTAACGTGATCTCGATGGGACCGGTTGGGGGCGCGACGGACACCTTCGAGTACGACCGCCTCTCTCGGCTCAAGGTGGCGAACTGGAGAACGGTCTCGTCCGCTCACAAGGAGTCGTTCTTCTACGACGGCGTGAATGAAGAGGGGTTCGGAAACCTCGCGAGGATTACGGGTCAGGGATCGGGGATGCCGGCCCAGGTTCTCCTGGACGCAAATGCTGCGAATAACAGGCTCGTGAACGGCATCTACGACGCGCGGGGGAACCTGACGTCTTTCAGCGACGGCTCCACCGTCACCGACGCCTTCGCTTACGACGCTCTCTCTCGGAGGACCTCCGACACCCGGCTGGGCGCGCTGGTGTCGTGGCACCTGTACGACGGGAACAACGAGCGCGTCGCTCGGGTTCTGCCGGGAACGCAGGTGAGCTCGAGCGGCCTCCTCTTCTACTCGGTCACTCCCTGCCGGCTCCTCGACACAAGAGGCGCGACAGGCCCGTACGGTGGGCCTTACCTGACAGGCGGACAGGCCCGTGAGTTCAGCGCGCCTGCCGGGCCGTGCGGGATCGCTGCGAATGCAGTCTCAATCGTCGGGAACCTGACGACGGCCCCGCGTGGCGACGTTGGCCAGGTGTCCGGAACTCACTCATTCGGCTTCCTGAAGCTGTACCCCGCTGACGTCGCGCCGACCGCTGCGGCGGCAGCAGTTGTCAATCCGACGAAGATCCGGGCTGAGCTCGCGTTCGGGAAGCTCGCATCGGGTGGGTCCTTCAGGCTTCTGGCCGACATACCTGCCACCGAGACTGTCGACGCGATTCTGGATATTTCTGGCTATTTCGCGCCAAGCGCCGGGAGCACCAGCCCCCGGACCTGGCTCCTGACCCAGCGCGACGAAGCCAACCGCCCGGTCGCGGACTGGAAGTGGCTCGAGGGCTCGTCCTCAGCCTCGGCGCAGAGCTTCAGCGTCTACCTCGGCTCCAACAAGGTCGCCTCTCGCGAACTCTCGCCGACGCCTCAGTGGTACTTCTACGCCTCGGACCATCTCGGAACGCCCCGGCTGACGACTGGAGAGAAGCCGGCCGGGGCGAGCACCGCTCCGGTAGTCAGCAGCACCAGGTTCCGCGCATTCGGCGAGCGGTTCGAGGCGCTGGCTCAATCCGAGCGTCCGGGGTTCGAGTTCGCGATGATGGAGCGGGACTCGGTCCTTCCCGACGGCGCCACCTCGTCGTCGGGCTCCGGCAATCACTACGATCACGCGCGGTTCTTCGCTGACAAGTTCGCGCGGTTCCTCTCACCGGACCAGCTCAGCGGGCGCCCGGAGGACCCGACCAGCTGGAACCGGTATACCTACGCTAGGAATAACCCACTCAAGTATGTCGATCTGGATGGACGCGAAGATGATCTCGCGTGGGACGCGATGTCCCGAGAGACGATCCGGCAGGCATATGGCGACGAAGCAGTCGCGCGCTACGAACAACAGCGTCTTGTCATCGGCGGCGTCATAATCGGCGGCTTGTTCCTCGGCTCTCAGGCGCCAGCGCTACTCAGCTGGTTCTTGACACCGCAGGGCAACGAGCAAGCACAGATGCTGACGGAAGGTCTGGTGGGGCCGCCAGGCCCATCCCAGATGCCAGTGGCCGGGAGCATTAGGAGCGTGAACCCCCAACGTGGTCTCACCAACTGCGCCAATTGTGCTGTCGCTACCGATGCACTGCTTGCGGGCAGGCCGGCGTCGGCACTCACGGGCGGCCCAGTACGCATCTCGGTTCTCGAGAAGCTCTTCAACGGGACATTCCAGAAGCTCGGGTCGCGAGAGGCTGTTGAGGCGGTCGTGCATGCCGGAGGCAACGGCACTAGAGGTATCGTGTACATGGGTGAGCCTGGGAAGCTCGGCCACGTCTTCAATGTTGTGAACCAAGATGGAGTCGTCCGATTCCTCGATGGGCAGACCGGGAAGGCAGCCGTGTTCTGGCCGACCTGGAGCGACGTGCGCTACCTTCAAACCAAGTAGCGAGGGAGTCATGATCACGCACTTTGACGCTCGGAAACTCGCCGCCGTTCATATCGGCGAGGGTCGCACGGCTCGCGGCGGCTTCGTGCCTGTGATTGTGGACGAGAGGACGCTTGAAACCCCTTGGGGATGGGTCTTCTTCTACGAGTCCGAGGAGTTTCTGCGGACTCGCGATTTCGCTGAAGCGCTCGTCGGGAACGGACCGATCGGCGTGGCGCGTGCCGACGGCAAGCTCTACGAAATCGGATCCGCTGACTCGATCGGAGATGCTCTAGCGAGGATAGCGGAGGCAGAACGTCAGCGGCGGCTTTCTTGAGAACGCGTGAGTGAGCGGGAAGAGCGAGTCTGTTCTCAGCTCGGCCGGCCGCGGGCCGTCCAGTCAGCCGGCTTTGCCGACCTTACGGACCAAGATGTCGGCGAACTCATCCTGCCGGTGGCCTCAGGACATGGCGTCCTCCTATAGTACTGTCTCCTTCGCGCTGCCTGCTTTTCCTGTCATGTCCGGAGGTACCTGTGATCGCATGGCTAGTCTTCACGCTACTCTCCGGACTCGCCAGCATCGTCTCGTTGGCGTTCTTCATCGCGGACCGGTTCGGACTCGTGCCGCTGATCGTCACGACGCTGCTCTCGGGTGTCGGAGTGATCGGGGCCCTTCGATCCTCTGTCCTTCGATCACCAGTCTTCTGCACCCAAACTGGGATTCGGCTTGAGCTCAGCGATGTGGCCGGAAAGACGGCGACACTGACGAAGAAACAGCAATTTGCACCCCTTTGGGAACACATCACGCGGTTCGACGAGACCGTCAACTTTGATGGGAAGTTAGAGGATTTCAAGGCCGAAGTCGCCGGGGTAGCATCAAACACATGGCAGAGCGGGACGCATCCTGGCTCTGCTCGATACTCGCAAGAGTTCAACCGTTCACTTCGACCCTTGCGACGGTATTCCCGAACTGTGTCCTATAGATATGTCGACTCCTACACTCAAAATCATGAGTTCTACTTCGTTGAGGTCTTGTACCCGGGCGTCAGCCTGTCCGTAGAGATCTTGTTTCCGGCGTCGCGGCCTCCGACAGATGTGACTGCATACCGGGTGTCGGGCGGCATACGCGGTTTCTTGAAAGAGCTGAGCCTCGAAGAATCCGACTCCAGCTCCTTCAAGGCGATCCGTTTCCGCGCCTTGATGGCTAACGTGGGCAGCACGTATAGAATCGAGTGGACTTGGTAGCAGGGGAGGGCGACTTAATGGCGACAAAGAAGGCTGCGAAAAAGGCTCCGGCGAAACCTGCGGCTAAGAAGGGCGCAAAGAAGCCGGCAGCCCGGCCCGGCCCGAAGAAGCTAGGCGGGGGGAGTTCGCACTGATGGTTTCGAGTCATCGAATAGGAGGCGGCGGCTCAAACTGACGGCGTCTTCACCACGGAAGCTAGCTCGGACGTGTATCTGTAGAAGCGTAGGGGATGATTCACTGGCTGTGCTGCTCCTTCGCGATCCGGCACCTGTCCCGAAGAGCGCCCGCATTCCGCAGTGAGGAATCGATGGACCGGCCGAAGATGCGGGCGGTGAGGTACTTCCGCGCACCGCTCGGGTTGAGTCCGGCCGCACCGTTCTGAGAATTCACTCGCCAGACCGACCGACCGCGGAGCCACTTGATCCTCCCCGCTGACCCGTTTCGGGAAAGCGGATCGACGAGCGCCGGCCCACGTGGCCGGCGTTTCGCGTTGGGAGGGCCAGCGTCTGAGGCGTTCTGGCGGTCGTTCCTCCGCCGGATTCGGCCTCGAGAAGTCCTCGCGCAGGTCGTCGAGAGCCGCTTCGAGGGCCGCCGCCGAGGCTCGTCACGGGCGCCTCCTCAGCTCGTCCGCCCAGTTCTCGACGACGACGATCTTCCTCTCCCCCGGCGGGGCGCCCCGAACGATGACGAACCCCTGCCCGTCCGGCATCGGGTCGTACGTCGCCAACGTCGGGCTGAAGGAGAACGGGCTCGCTCCGATCGTCGCGGCGTCGAAGAGCTTCTTCGGAGGCGAGAAGCGGAGGCCGTCGCGCGTCGAGACCGACACCGCCATGACGGCGCTCCCCTCGGCATAGAAGAGCTCGTCCCCCCGCCGGCTCCAGCGCGGAACCGCTCCCCCGTTCGTGGAGATCGTCCACCTCCGGTCGCCCTCCGGGAACGGGCGCACGTAGACCTCGAACGTGCCCGACTCGTTCGACATGTACGCCACGTATCGCCCGTCCGGCGAGAACCTGCCCTCCGTCTCCTGGAAAGGGGTCTTCGTGAAGGCGACCGGCGCCTCCTTCCCGGCGGCGTCGCCGTACCAGAGGTCCCCGGCCGAGACGTAGAGGACGAACCGCCCGTCCGGCGACCAGTCCGCGCTCGCGGAGACGGCCTCCGGCTGCGTGCTCGACTGGAAGGAAAGCTCCTTCGGCCGGCCGGTCCCGTCCGCGTTCATCAGGACGACCCGGCCACCCGAGAGGAGCCCCGACATGACCGCGACGCGGTCCCCGGCGGGGGACCATGCCCCGGGCTCGTCCATCGCAGGCGCCGACGTGAGGCGCATCCGCGTCCCGCCCTCGACGCTCTCGACCCAGACGTCGACGTTCCCTTCCTTCAGGGCCCCCAGCATGACGCGCGTGCCGTCCGGGGAGACGCGGGGAAAGTCGACCTGCACGTGCCCCGAACTGATCGTCCGCTCGAGCCCGCCGGAGCGGCTGACGAGCACGAGGTCTTTCAGGAAGCTCGCTCCCGTCCTGTAGACGAGGACGCCGTCGGCGGAGACGCTCGGGCTGTCGGCGTTCTCCGCGACGTGGATCGGCTCGCCGGTCACCGTCCGCTTCGAAGCGTCGAACGGAACGGCGAGGAGCGAAGTGGTCCCGTCGGTGCGTTGAAACAGGATGTGCCCGCTCCCCGAGTAGACCGGGCCGTCCGCCGGCGGTGACGACTCCGGCAGGAGACGTCGCAGCGTCTGTCCGTCCCAGGCCGCGAGGTAGAACTGGAACCCCGTCAGGGGATGCACGACGAGGAGGAGGGAGCGGTCGTCGGGCAGGAACCTCGGGACGTGGAAGTCGAAGATACCCTTCGCCGGGTCCGGCCGGAGCAGCGGCCGCAGCTCGCCCCCCTCCGAGGAGACCTGGTAGAGGCCGAGGGCCGGCCCCAGCGCCACGACGATCGCGCCGGAGCGGCTCCAGGTTGCCCCCAGGACCTCCCCTGCAGGCTTCAGCTCGCAGACCGTCTTCGCCGGTCCACCTTCGACCGGCGCCCGCTTCAGGAGTCCTCCGGCGAAGAACCCGAGCGTCCGTCCGTCCGGCGACCAGAACGGCGCCTCGGCCTTCTCGCCCCCGGGAATCTCGCGACGCTCGAGCCGGTCGATGTCGCGGACCCAGAGCCTCTCGCCGTCCGCGTACGCGATGTGCCGGCCGTCCGGCGAGACCTCGGGCGCGCCGTCGTGCCTGTGCTCGATCTGGAACCTGCGGACGGACCGCGGCGCGGTGACGCCCGCGCTTCTCGTCAGGAGCCAGCCAGCGGCGACCCCGAGGGCTGCGAGCGCCAGCGCGCCCAGCCCCAGCGCGATCCGCCGGTGCGTCTCTCCCCGCCGCGCAGCCGCCGCCGGGACCTGCGCGGGGGAGGAGGTTCCGCTCTCCGCACCGAGCGCCTCGTCGAGGACCGCCTTCGCTTCCGCGATGTCGCGGAGCCGGTCGTCCGGCTCCTTCCTCAGGCAGCGGCGGAGCAGGAACCGGACGAGGTCGGGCGTGTCCGGCGGGAGGGCGGCGAGGTCCGGCTCGCGCTCGAGGACCGCCGCGAGAATCTCCGTCACCGTGTCGCCGGAGAAGGCGCGCCTCCCGGTGAGCGCCTCGTAGAACGTCACCCCGAAGGAGAAGACGTCGGACCTCTCGTCGGCGGGCCGTCCCCTGGCCTGCTCCGGTGCCATGTAGCGAGCCGTCCCCAGGATGACGCCGGTCGCCGTCAGCCCGTGGGAGACGGTGGGAGAGTCCGCGGCGTCGCCGCCGGAGGGACCGACGGTCGTCGCGAGGCCGAAGTCGAGGATCTTCGCCCGCCCTCCCGGCGCGATCTTGAGGTTCCCGGGCTTGAGGTCCCGGTGGACGACCCCCTTCCGGTGGGCCGCGGAGAGTCCGTCGGCCACCTGCCGGAAGTAGTCGACGGCCTCCCGGGCGGGCAGCGGCCCCTCCTTCAGCCTCTCGGCGAGCGTCGGACCCTCGACGACCTCCATGACGAGGACGCCGACGCCGCCCACCTCCTCGAACGCGTGCAGCGTGGCGATGTTCGGGTGGTTGAGCGACGCGAGCCGGCGGGCCTCGCGCTCGAAACGGGTGACGCGCTCGGCGTCGGAGGCGACCGATTCCGGGAGGACCTTGAGCGCCACCTCGCGTCCGAGCCGCGTATCCCGGGCCCGATAGACCTCCCCCATCCCGCCGGCTCCGAGGGGCGAGAGGATCTCGTACGGGCCGAGACGGATACCTGGCTCGAGCGCCACGAGTGATGACTCCGCTTCTTTTCTGGGCGGAGTATCTCAGTATTCGGTCGCTCGACCGCAGGCGACCCGCACGACCGGAGCGGTGCTCGCTGGCTGATCAGACGTCGGGTTCGGCGGCCTTCGCTTCGGATGCGCGCAGCCTTCAGGGGCCGGCCTTCTCCTTGTTTTCCTGGAAGATCAGGGTCAGGGCGAGGCGCAGGCCCCAGTCCGGCCCGCCCGCGGGCGACTCGGCCCAGTAGCGGCCGCCGAACGTGATGCTGAACGGCTGCCCGGCGAGCATCAGCACCTGGCTGGCCATCGCCTCAACGGGAACGGTCCACTTGCCCTCGGTCCAGTTGTAGGCCGATTCCGTGAAGACGCCGAGCGTCGTGTAGGTCTTCGTCGTGTAGGTCAGGAAGGGCTCGAGGAAGGTCGAGTTCACGCTCGCACGGCTCTCGGTCCCGGCGAACGACCAGGTGTGGCTCGCGAGGAGGCCGTAGGTCCAGCCGTGGTCCTGTCTCACGACGATGACGGTCGGGCCGGCGCCCCATTTCCCGGAGCCGGTGGAACGGCTCGTCGCGGTCGGGAGCTGAAGGATCGGCCCCACGCCGAGGAGCCAGCCCCCCTTCGTCGTCTCCCTCGTGGTGAGGAAGATGCTGGCCTGCGTGTCGCCGAGGCCGCCCGCGCCCGAGGTGCCGGGGGCGAGGGCCTCGTACGAGACGTACGGGATGATCGTCCGGGTGACGAGGATGTACCGGTCGTCGAGGCCGATCGGGATGACCGGCTGGACGTTGAGCGTGTAGAGCGTCGCGTCCGTCGTCCCGAGGTGGTAGTCCCAGTTGTTCTGGAGGGGGACGCTGATCAGGTCGGCGACGGGATTCGCGAGGTTCTTCGCGATCTCTGCCATCGGGTCGCTCCCCGGTGGCGCCGTCTGGGCCCATGCGGGCGCCGCGAGGGCGAGAAGGACGGGCAGGGAACGCAGGAGGAACGGAGAGGCGCACCGGACGCGCGTGTTCATGCGAACCTCGCGACGATCATACGCGCGCGCTCTTCGGACGACGCGCTTCGGCACCGGGCCGACCGCGGCGCGCCTCAGCCGGCCATCTTCTTCAGCATGTGGTCGATGACCTCGGAATGCTCCTTCTCGGGGCTGAAGAGGATGACATCGGCGTCCGCGTTCACCTTCACGGAGTGTCCGGGCGGCCAGTAGAAGAGGTCGCCGCCCGCGGGGGACTCCTGCGTGCCGTCGGCGAAGGTGACGGTCAACTCGCCGTGCAGGACGTAGCCCCAGTGGGGGGCGTGGCAGAGGTCACCGTCGAGACCCCTGAGGAGCGGCGCGATGTCCGTCCCGGCGCCCAGCGAGAAGTACTCGCCGCCGATCGGGCCGTATCCCGTCGCGTCGCCGAAGCCCGTCTTCTGCCGGGCCACGGCGCCGGGGACGTCGATGCGGACGGGCACGTCACTCTTGCGGATTCGCATGGTCGCTCTCCTTCGTGTTCGTCGTTTGCTGCAGCGGCCGGCCTGGGGCGGCGTTCACTCCACCGGGCTCAGGCCAAGGGCCACCCGCCCGCTGAACGTCGTCTGCCGCGCGCGAGGGAGCGGGTGGAAGAGGCACCCGTGGACGTCGCGGTAGAGCCGCTCGAGCTCGGAGCTCCGGGTGTAGCCGGCGCCCCCCGTCGCCTCGATCGCGAGACGCACCGTCGCGATCAGGGCGTCGCACGCCACCGTCTTTCGGGAGAGCGCGCGGGCCGCGAACGCGTCGGTGTTCGGGAACCGCAGGTCGTCGGCGTCGCGGAACATCGCGTCGATGACGTCGGCCGCCGTGGTGTGCGCGTTCAGCATCTCGCCGAGGAGCTGGTGCAGGTGGTGCCCGGAGCGCCCCTGCGCCGCGGCGACCGCCTGCTCGACGGCGGCGTCGGCGATCCCCGTGTAGGCCGCGAGGATGAGCGGCATCGCCGCGCCGAGGATGGTGTTCCAGACCGGATGCCACACGTCGGCGGGGCGGTCGAGCGTCACGGCCGCGTCGGGGACGAAGACCTCCTCGAGGACGACGGTGTGGGAGCCGGTCGCGCGGAGGCCGAGCGTGTCCCAGGTCCTCTCGATCCGGACCCCCTCGGCCGACATCGGCAGGGCGAAGTGGAGGACGCGCGGGCCCGCGGGGGCGTCGTCCCACCGGACGCTCGTCACGAGGAGCTGGCCGACCTCGCACCCGCTCGCCGGGGCCTTGCGGGCGCTGACGCGGAAGCCGCCGTCGACCTTCCGCGCGCCCCCGTTCGAGCCGACCCAGTCGGAGGCCCCGGTGCTGATGAGCAGGGCGCGGTCCACCGCCACTTTCCGGAAGAAGGCCGAGGCGTCCTGGCCGTGGCGGTGCCGCCAGACCTGCGCAGCGACGAGGTGCATGTGCATGGAGAGCGAGACGGCCGTCGCGCCGTCGTGCTTCCCGAGCTCGCGCAGCAGGCGGCCGACCTCGGCGTGCGAGGCGCCGCCGCCGCCCGCCTCGGCCGGCACGAGGGCGGCGGTCACCCCCGTCGCTCGGAGGATTTCGAAAGCGGCGTTCGAGATCTCGCCCAGGCGGTCGCGCTCGGCCGCACCGGCCTCGAGCGTCTCGCCGATCTCGCGGGCGAGTCCGACCCAGTCGGTCCCGGTTCTCGTCGTGGCGGGGTGCGTCGTCGTCGTCATGCCGGAAGGATGGGGACGGCCACCTCCCGGCACCAGTTCAAAAACAAGACCGACTCGGTCCAGAATCGGGACCAGAGCGCCGCTTCCGGGAGGTGACGACGTGAGCGAACGAAAGTCCGGCTACGGCCAGTACTGCCCGATCTCCCGCGCGCTCGACCTCCTCGGCGAACGCTGGACGCTCCTCATCGTGCGCGACCTCCTCGTCGGCACGACCCGGTTCAACGAGCTCGCGCGCGGCTTGCCGGGCCTGTCGAGGAGCCTCCTGGCGCTCAGGCTCCGCCAGCTCGAGAGGGCCGGCGTCGTCGAGCACGCGAACGGCGAGTACCTCCTCACCGTCGCGGGGCGCGAGCTGCAGACGATCGTCTTCGGCCTCGGCGAGTGGGGCGCGCGCTGGACCTTCGGCGATCCCGAGCCCAGGGAGCTCGACGCCGACCTCCTCGTCTGGTGGATGCACACGAGGCTCGACACCTCCGGCTTCCCGGGGAAGCGGCAGGTCTTCCACGTCCGCTTCACGGACGACAAGCGCCCGTTCTGGATCGTCGTCGAGTCCGACGGACCTTCGGTCTGCCACGTCGACCCGGGGTTCGAGGCCGACGTGACGATCACCTCCGACGTCGCGTCGCTCTACCAGGTCTGGCTGGGGCGGCTGCCGGTCGAGGACGCGGTCCGGTCGGGCCGGCTCTCCTTCGACGGGCCGAGCGCGCTCACGCGACGGATGCCGTCCGTCCTCCGGCTGAGCCCGGTCGCCGAGGCGGTGCGCTCCGCGTAGCGCCCGGCGCCTCCGCGGTGCCCTCTCGTCGGCGGAAGGCGCGCCAGGGAGGCGCCCTTTCACGGCCGCCCACGGCAGGCTCGTCGGTCTCCTTCTCGATCCGTCCTCCCCACGGGTGTTCGATCCGTCGACCGGCTCGAGCCCGGCAGTCCCGGGCATCCTGCCTGCGACCGGCGCAGCGGCTTCAGAGTCTCCCGGCTTGGTTCGAGGGGGGGCGTGCCTCCGAGGGCACAACCGGTCCGTGCCTGCGCGGTTTGCCACCCGACTCGGGGCTCCGGACCGGCCGGGATCCCGCGGTAGCCGGCCACTCCGGACCGGAGCCCTCGAGCCAGGTCCTTCCCGGCACGAAGTCGTCGACGGTCCGGTCCTCCCGGGCGTCCGGGGCGATGTCGAGGGTCCGCTAGGAGCCCTGCTCGGCGGCGCGCAGCCGCTTCGCGAGCGCCTGCAGGATCTTCCACCCGATGGTGCCGTTCCTCTCGAGGAGCGGACGGAACTCCCAGAAGGTGAGGCCGTAGCAGACGAGATCGGTGGCCGCCGTGACGGTGGCCGAGCGGGGGCCGCCGTCGATCAGCGCGATCTCGCCGAAGTGGTCGCCCGGGCCGAGGGTGCCGACGGGGACGCCTTTCCTCGAGACCGTGGCCTCGCCGGATTCGATGAGGAAGAACGCGGCGCCCCCGGAGCCCTCCATGATCACCGTCTCGCCCTTCCTGAAGGGGCGCTCCTTGAGCAGGCGGGCGATCTGCTCGGCCTGCCTCCTGTCCATGTCGGCGAAGAGCGGGACGCGCTGGAGGGCGGCGACCGGGTCGCGCGGGGGCGGGCCGGGCGGTTCCTCGCGACGCGCCTTCCCGGTGGTCACCGCGCGGCACTGGAGGAGGAAGAGCGTTCCGTCCTGGAACGCCCACTCGATGTCGCGCCGCGGGCCGTAGACCTTTTCGCACGCCAGGGCCAGCTCGGCCAGCGCCGCGAGCTGGCCGTCGTCGAGGCAGAGCCGGCCCACGTCGGCGGGGGAGACCTGCTGCTCGAAGGTGCCGCCGTTCGGCAGGGTGCGGATCGCGACGCGCTTGCGCCCCGCCTTGCGCTCCAGCACCCGGCCGGAGCGGTCGAGGCGGAAGTGATCGGGGACGACGAGGCCTGCGACGACGGCTTCGCCCAGGCCCCAGCTCGCTTCGACCAGGCGTTCGTCGGCGCCGGTGACCGGGTGCTCGGTGAACATCACCCCGGCGACGGCCGGATCGAGAAGGGTCTGGACGACGACGCCGACGCTCGGCCGTGTGAAGAGGCCGACCTTCTGGCGGTAGGTGATGGCCGAGTCCGAATTCGCGGACCACCAGACGTCGCGCACGGCGCCGGGGACGTCGGCCGCCGAGTGGACGTTGAGCAGGGTGCGATGCTGGCCGGCGAAGCTGGCCGCCGCGCCGTCCTCGTCCACCGCGGACGACCGGACGGCGAACGGCGGCGGCAGCGCGACGATGGCCTTCGCGACCTTCCCGATGGCCTTGTCGTCCCCGGACGCGACGGCCTCGACCAGGTCGCCCGAGAGCGCCACGCCGGGCGGGACCGGAAGGCCCCGGCGCGCCGCGTCGCCGAGCCCGACGGCCTTCGACCCGTAGAGCGACGTCTCGCGCGCCTTCGCGAAGGGGACGACGCTCTTCACCCGAGCACCGTCACCTCGCCCGCGTCCCCGTCGACGCGGACACGGACTCCGTCGGCGATCCGCTCCGTCGCCTCGCGGGTCCCGACGACGCCTGGAATCCCGTACTCGCGCGAGACGATCGCCGCGTGCGAGAGGAGGCCGCCGTTGTCGGTGACAATCCCGCCGAGGAGCGGGAGGAGGATGTTGAAGGCTTCGCTCGTCGACTCGGTGACGAGGACGTCGCCCTTCGCGATCCGGCCGAACTCGGAGGGCCCGGAGACACGCCGCGCCGGCCCCTCGTAGACCCCCTTGCTCGCTGCGAGCCCGAAGAGGACCTTCTCCTCGTTCTGCGCCTGGGAGCTCCCGAAGAGGTGGCCCAGGGCGATCCCGGTGGCGCGCATGAGTCGGCCGACCGCCGGGGGGAGCGCCGAGAGGTCGGGCGGAGGCGGCTTCGGCGGGCCGAGGACGGGAGGGACGTCCCGGGCGGTCCAGGCCGCACGGTACTCGGCGCGCCGGGCGAGCTCGTCCGCGGTCGGGCCGCCGGTGCCGGCGACGAGGGCGCACATCTCGTCGAGGCTGGCGTCGAGCATCTGCTGCGGGCTGGCGATCCGGCCGCGGCCCGCGACCCGCCTCCCCGCCGCGAGCGCGGCTCGCCTCATGAGGCCCGAGGCCCAGATGTCGCTGTAGACGCCGCGCTCGTCACGGAGGCGGTAGGTGAGGCGGGCCTCGCCGAGCAGCTCGTCGAACTCGGCCTGGTGCGCGGACGGGACCCTGGAGCGAACCTCGGCGATGCGGGCCTCGACGTCCGAGGCGGCCTGCGGCTCGCCGGAAACGGCGACGCGGATGGCCCTGAGGAGCGCGTCCGGAAGCTCGAGCGCCGAGGGCTCGGCGATGTCGAAGCCGTCGACGAGGCGATGGCCGACCAGGTCGAGGTAGCCCGAGACCGCCGCGCCGGCTTCGCTCCCGAGGGAACGAAGGCTCGCGAGGACCTCCGCCGGATCGCCGTCGGAGGCGAGGAGGGCCCGCGCGGCGGGCTCCTCGGCGAAGGCCTTCTTCAGGCGATCCATCTCGTCGGACCCCCCGGCGGAGACCGCCGCCGAGCCGCGCATGAGGCCCAGCAGCTCGGACGGCGGCAGGCCCGTCCAGTCGCCGACGTGCGCGAGGAAGTCGCCGGTCGGGAGGACCGCGCCGGCGGTGAAGCGCATGTGCTGGGCGATCATGGCCGAGTGGTGGTCGCGGCAGCGCGTCAGGTAGGCGACGAGCTCCACGTCGGAGAGAGCGTCCGGGTCGACGGCCTGCAGCTCCCGGTGCGTGACGATGGCGGCCGGCTTCCGGCTCTCGTCCCAGTCGCGAAGCTGCTCCCGCCAGAGCTTCCGCGCCCAGGTTTGCTCGGCGCGCTGGAAGCGCTCCGGGATCTCGGCGTCGGGAGCCGGAAGGACCTGGTTGTAGCCGAAGCCGTTCACGTAGCCGATCTGGAGACCGTCGATGAGCATCCCGTAGAAGCGCGCGAAGTCGTTCGTGCCGCGCTTGAAGGACGGGGCGTGCGTCTCCTGGAAGTAACGCGTCAGCGGGCGCGGGAAGTGGACGGGATCCTGCTCCCAGGGCCCGGGCCCGGGCGGCTCGAAACGGAGTCCGGTGGCTGTCTCGAACGAGGTCATGGCGGCTTCTCCCTGCGACGGCCTGCAGCTCTCGAGGCGCTCGCCCGTTGCAGAGGGTCCTCGCGCTCCGGCTCTCCGGCCACGCGGCGGACGCTAGCACGCTGAGACGAATTCGCAGCAATCTGCGGGATGCGTCCGCCCCGTACCCAGCGGCCGACTTCCCGGTCCGAGCCCCCTCCTTCCCGTCGCCGGGCCGGCACGCTCCGCGATAATCCGATTCACCGTGCCTTCGCCGCTTCCGGCCCTCCGTCCCGAAGACGTCCGCTCGCCGGCATGAGCTCCACCCGCGCGGCCCCGTCGCCCGCTCCCGACCGCTTCCCCTTCAAGGTCTGGGCGATCGCGTTCGGGGGCTGGACGTTCGACTTCTACGACCTGGTCCTCCTCTCCTTCCTCCTCGTTCCGATCGGCCAGGAGCTGAGGCTCACCCATTCGCAGGAAGCCGTGCTCCTCGGGGTCGCGCTCGGCGGCTCGGGGGTCGGAGGGATCCTGTTCGGCTGGCTCTCGGACGTCTACGGCCGGAAGGCGATCATGACCTGGACGATCCTCCTCTACTCGCTCGGGACCGCGGCGACCGCGTTCGCGGTCGGCCCGACGAGCCTTCTCTTCTGCCGGCTCGTGACCGGGCTCGGCGTGGGCGGGGAGTGGGCCGTCGGGCACGCCCTCCTCGCCGAGTGGTCTCCCTCCGGGATGCGGGGACGCGCCTCGGCGCTCCTCCAGGCGGGGGAGCCGGTCGGCGTCGGCCTCGCCGCGGTCGTCGGCCTGCTCGGCGCGCCGCTCCTCGGCTGGCGGAACGTCTTCCTCCTCTCCTCGGCGTCGGCGGGCATCGCCCTCGTCGTCCGGACCCACATGCCCGAGTCACGGCTCTGGACGGCCCAGCACGAGGAGCGGCTCTCCCCGACGCAGGCTCTCACGACGCTCACCCGGAAGGGGCTGCTTCCCGCGATGGCCAAGGGCTGGGTGCTCGGCGTCCTCAAGCTCGGCACCTACTGGACCTGCTACACGTGGTTCCCGAAGTTCCTCCAGACCGAGCTCCACCAGCCGGTCGGCCGGTCGGCCCTCTGGATCCTCACCGCGCAGGTCGGCCAGCTGCTCGGGATGCTCGTCTTCGGTTTCGTCGCCGACCGCTGGGGGCGCCGGGTCGGGTACACCGTCTACTCCCTCGTCACCGCCGCGGCGCTCTGGCCCCTCGCGTTCCGCGGCCTCGAGATGCTCCGGACCCCGTGGCTCTTCTGGACGGACCTCTTCGTTCTCGGCCTCGGCTCGGGGTGCACCGCCGGCTTCGGCGCGCTCCTCGCCGAGCTGTTTCCCACCGAGGTGCGGAACTTCGCGATGGGGACCACCTACAACTGCGCCCGGGGAGTCCAGTTCTTCGCGCCGATCCTCGTCGGAGCGGTCGCGGCCCGCCATGGCCTCGGCGGCGCCCTCACGGTTCCGCTCGTCCTCGCGCTCGCCACCGGCACCTGGATCTGGACGCTCCCCGAGACCCGGAAGCGGGACCTCGCGACCGTGGCGAAGGCGGTCTCTCCAGCCTAGCTTCCCGTTCCGCTCCGGCGTTCGATCAGTCCGCCTTCTTCCTCACGAGCGGCGCCTGCAGGAACCAGACGCCCCAGACGAGGACGATCGACGCGAAGAGGACTCCCGCGAAGCGCCCCTCCATCGCGGGGGCGTCGGGCCACGCGTTGTAGAGGACGAACCCGACGAAGGCGACGACGCCGGCGAGGTGCGGCCAGATCGAGACGCCGATCGACTCCCCGCAGGAAGGGCACGGGACGGCACCCGCCGGACCCGCCATCAGCTTCACCAGGAGGCCGAACGCCTTCTTCCGGCAGGCCGGGCAGAGCGTGTTCACGATCGTCACGACGGGGTTCCCTTCTTCGCGGCCGCGAGGGCCGCCTTCACTCGTTCCGGCGTCATCGGCATCCGGAAGAGCCGGGCGCCCGTGGCGTCGAAGATCGCGTTCGCCACGACCGCGCCGACCGGGACGAGCGCCGGCTCGCCTCCTCCCTGCGGGCTCAGCTCGTCGTTCTTCACGAGGACCGTCTCGAGCTCCGGCATCCCCGAGAACCGCGGCAGCTCGTAGGTGTCGAAGTTCTTCGTGAGGATGTCGCCCCCCTTGAAGCGAACCTCCTCCGACAGCGCGTACCCGAGACCCATCATGACGCAGCCCTCCACCTGCATCCTCGCGCCGTCGGGGTTGATCACGAGGCCCATGTCCTGCGCGCAGGCGATCCGGACGACCTTCACCTTCCCGGTGGCGGCGTCGACCTTCACCTCGGCCATCAGCGCCACGTACGTCCCGGCGTCGATCCCGCACGCGACGCCGACGCCGCGACCGCTCGGGGGAGCGGCCTTCTTCCAGCCGAACCGGCCCGCGACCGCCTCGAGGACGCCGCGCATCCTCTTGTCGGAGGTGTTGCGAAGGCGGAATTCGAGGGGATCGACCCGCGCCTTCGCCGCCATCGTGTCGACCTGCGACTCCCGCGCGAAGACGTTGACGTTCGCCCCCGGCGCCCGCCACGGGCCGGTCGCGAAGAGGTGCATCCTCGGCGTGTCGCTTCCCCACCGCCCGTACGTCCGCATCCGGTTGTTCGGGACGTCGTAGAACTGTTCGGCTCCGCGCGAGCCGGCCGCCCAGACCTGGTAGTCCCAGAGGCAGATCTTTCCTTCGCCGTCGATCCCCGACCGGATCTTCACGACCGCCGCGGGCCGGAACGCGTCGAGGAAGAACTCCTCGGCGCGGCTCCAGGAGACCTGGACCGGCCGGCCCGTCGCCTTCGCGAGCTTCGCCGCCTCGATCGCCTGGAGGCCGCCGCCGCTCTTGCCGCCGAAGCCGCCCCCGACGAACGGGGTGATGACGCGGACGTTCTCCTTCGCGAGGCCGACGGCCTGGGCGATCGCCTGCTGGTTCGGGAACGGCGTCTGCGTGGAGGCCCAGACCGTCATCTTTCCGCCCTCGAGCCTCGCCAGGGCCGTGTGGGTCTCGATCGGCGCGTGCGCGCCGTACCCGTTCCGGTACTCCCCCGTGAAGGTCGAGGCGGAGCCCTTCTCTCCCGCGGCGAGGTCGCCCTTCGTCTCGTGCTCCTCGCCGTCGCCGCCGGAGGAGACGAGGTGGTCGAAGACGGTCTCGTCGTCGAAGGGGGCCTTCGGCACCTCGAAATCGGCCTTCACCGCCGCGAGAGCTTTCTCCGCGATCTCGGGATCGGCGTGGAGAACGGCGACGAGCCCCCCCTCGTTCACGACGACGACTCCCGGCATCCTCGCGGCGGCGGCGGTGTCGACGCCCTTCTGCGTCGCCCCGTGGGCCGGCGGGCGGAGGACCTTCGCGTAGAGCATCCCCGGGAGGCGCTCGTCGCCGGCGTAGATCGCCCTGCCCGTTACCTTCGCCCGCGCGTCGCGCCGCTTCTGGGGCCTTCCCATGACGCGGAAGTCGGAGACGCCCTTCGTGGCGGCCTTGCCGTCCAGCGTCCGGACGATCTTCTGCCCCTTCGCGAGCTCGCCGAAGGTGACCCGCCTCTTCGGCTCTTCGGTGACGAAGGCGACGCCGTTCTCGACGCTCAGCTTCGCAGGCGAGGACCCGAGGCGCTCCGCCGCCAGGGACACGAGGACGGCCTTCGCCTCCGCCGCGGCCGCCCGCAGGGCAGGGCCGAAGAACCGCGTCGACATCGAGCCGTAGGTGCCGTTGTCGAACGGGCAGAGGTCCGTGTCCCCGAGGACCATGTCGATCGAGTCGAGGGAGACCTCGAGCTCGTCGGCCGCCATCTGCGCGAGCGACGTGACGACCCCCTGCCCCATCTCGATCTTTCCCGAGTAGACCGTGACCCGGCCGTCGCCGGCGATCCGGAGGTAGGCGTTGAAGTCGGTCGGGTAGCCGCGCGTGCGGGTCTCCTGGCCGAGGAGCTCCGAGAGGTCCGTCGAGAACAGGACGACGATCCCGCCGCCGAGGAGCCGGATGAAGTCGCGGCGTCCGAGGGAGCCGGCGGACGGAGGGGGCGCTGCGAGGGTCACGCGGCCGTCCTTCTTCACGACGCGCGTCCCGCCGGCTTCGAGGCCTTCTCGATCGCCTGGACGATCCGGTGGTGGGCCGCGCAGCGGCAGAGGTTGTCCTCCATCCCCGCGACGATCTGCGCCCGGGTCGGCTTCGGGGTCTTCAGCAGGAGGGCGTAGGCCGTCATGATCATCCCGGGCGTGCAGAAGCCGCACTGGAGCCCGCCGGTGTCCGCGAACGCCTCCTGCAGCGGATGCAGCTTCCCGTCGCGCTCGAGGCCCTCGATCGTCGTGACGTCCTTTCCCCGCACGGACTTCACCGGAACCTGGCACGACCGGACCGCGTCGCGGCCGACGACGACCGTGCAGGCGCCGCAGAGGCTCTCGCCGCAACCGTACTTCGTCCCGGTGAGGCCGAGGTCGGTCCGCAGCACCCAGAGGAGCGTCCGGTCGCCGTCGACCTCGAGCTGGACGGGCCTGCCGTTGAGCCGGAACGAGATCGGGTCTGTCATCGCGCCCTCCGCTGTCTCCGGGCCGGACGCCGCCGGTCGCCACCTTCCGTGCCGCTGATCGCCGCGATCATAGCGAGGCCCGGGGCCAGCGAAGGCCTGCCCCGTCCATTCCGCGCCGGGTCGGCGGACGGGTATCTCCCGCCGGCGAGCCCCTGCCGGCGCCGGCGAAATCAGTCCACTGACTTTCTTTCACGGCCGGCCTCAACAGACTGCTCCACGACCGGTCCGTGGAGGGAACTGACCTCGGCCCGGACGTCGAATCGCACGAAGTCTCGAGAGAGGAGGCCCCCAATGAACGTTCCATCGACTTGCCGCCGCGAGCTCTCCCTGCGCGTCGGGATCGCCGCCGTCGCGCTCGTCCTGGCGCTGGCCGGCCTGGCGGACCCTGCTCTCGCCGAGACCAGGGGGACGGCGACCATCAGCTTCCCGTTCGTCGCCGGCTCCACCTCCTGCCCGGCCGGAAGCTACACGTTCGACGTCGACGGGACGAAGGTCACGCTCCGGTCGACGGAGCCGAAAGGCCCGGCTGTCGTCCTTCTCGTCCTCACGCGCCTCGGCCGGCACGACAAGGACAAGGAGCCCGAGTTCGTCTTCGACAAGGTGGGCAATCAGATGAAGCTCTCGGAGATCTGGCCTCCCGGCGAGGACGGCCTGCTGACGCTCCTCACGCCCGAGTACCACGAGCACCGGGTCGTCGGCGGGTCGAACCCGCACAACTAGGACGCGACAGGAACCGACCCGTCGTCTGCCTCCCGGCCTGAACGCCGGGTTGGTGGACGCGGGTCCGAGTTCCACCCCGGGGAGATCCTGACCCACGTCTTCGGGTCAGAGCCGGACCCTCGAGCCAGCCGGGCGAGCCGCCAAGGCCAGGAATAGAGCGCGCCCGCGCACGGCGCGCCCGGGCTCCGTTCTTGCGTCATCGCAACGCGGGAGAGCGAGAGCCTGCGCATCGATTCCCGACCACGACGGTTCGAAGCGACGTCAGCCCGCCTCCTGCAGACAGCATCCGGATCGAATCCTGAGATCCGATCCAATCGCATCAGGGAGTGTGTGATGAAGCGCCTCGCGTCCGGCTCGAACCTCGTCTCCTTCGTCCTCGGCCTCGTCCTCGCGGCCCCCCTGCTCGGCCTCTCCGCGTCCGCCGCCCCCCCCGGCGACGACCGCCCGCGGAGGCCGGAGCCCGACGACCCGCAGAGGGTCGTGGCCGTCCTTCGCGACCAGGTCGAGTGGTGGGCGCGCGAGCCGCAGCCGGTCGCCCTCGCGGGCGAGTTCGCGATCGACCTCGAGACGCTCGAGAGCCCCGAGGCCGCCGTCGAATGGCGGCTCGTCGTCACGACGCTCGACCGGGAGCTCGTGACGGCGTGGACGGGCACCACCCCCTTCCGCGACGGGCACGGCATCGCGCTCGTGAACTTCGACGGCCGCGACGCGGGCGGGCACCCGCTCCCGGCGGGGACGTACGTCTACCGTTTCGAGGCCGAGGGGTACACGGGCTCCGGGGGCTTCCTCAGGGTGCGCGCCTCCGACGAGCTCCCCGCGCCGGAGGTGCCCGACACCGCCGGGCACGTCTTCACGCCGCTGAGCCCCGCGATCCCGTGGAACTTCTACTACGGGAGCCACCACAACCACACCACCTACTCGGACGGGGGCATCCCGGTGGCGACCTGCACGGGCGCCGTCGAGAGCGCCCACGCGGGCGCCGACCCTGCGGCGGCGTACACGTACGCGAAGAACACGGCCGGGCTCGACTTCCTCTCCCTCCTCGACCACAACCACATCTTCGACACCGCCTGCGGCACGGGCTGCACGAACGACCAGATCCGCGCGCGCTACCAGGCCGGGCGCACCGCCGCCGCGAACGCCTCGACCTCGAGCTTCGTCGGGATCTACGGGCAGGAATGGGGCGTCATCTCCGGCGGGGGCCACGTCGCCCTCTACGAGTACACCAAGCTCTTCGGCTGGGACGCCTTCTCCGACGTGATCACGACGAAGTCGGACTACCCGAACCTCTGGAACGTGATCGCGAATGCCGCCTACCAGGGCCCCTACGGCTCGATGGCCGGCTTCTGCCACCCGGACGCATCCGACTTCGGCACCTTCGCGCAGAACGCGAACGGCCTCGCGAACGTCCGCGCGCTCGCGGTCATCTCGGGGCCCGCGACCTCGAAGCTCGAGACCTACGCCGACGCGGGGACGCGCTACTCCGGCCCCAAGGCCTCCGGCGACCGCTACCAGTACGTCCTCCAGCGCGGCTGGAAGGTCGGCCCCGAGGCTCACGGCGACAGCCACTGCCTCAACTACGGGACTTCGACGCGGAACCGGACGGTCCTCCTCGCGACCTCGCTGAGCAAGGCGAGCGTGATGGACGCGATGCTGAACCGGCGCTTCTACACGACGTCCGACAAGAACGCGCAGATGTTCTTCGGGACGGCCGACCTGACGAAGGTCATGGGGCAGACGTTCACGGTCGCGACCGCGACGCTCGATCTCCTCGCCTGGATCGCCGACCCCGACGGCTCGGCCGTCTCGACGGTGACGCTCTACACGGGGAACCCGGCCGCCGGCTCCGGCTCGCCGACCTCCGCGGCGATGACGAACGCGGGAGGGGGCTCGTACACGGCGAGCGTGACCGTCCCGGCGACCGGCTCGGCCTACTACTACGTCTACGCGACGCTCGCGAACGGCGGCGAGCTCTTCTCCGCGCCGATCTGGGTCAGCCGAGGCTCCTGCTCGGACACGACGGCCCCGACGGCCTCGATCGCCGCCCCGACGGCGACGAGCGTGAGCGGGACCGTGACGGTCAGCGCGGCCGGCTCGGACAACGTCGGCGTCACCGGGATGACGCTCGCGATCGACGGCGCGACCGTCGCGACCTCGACCTCCGGCTCGGTGTCGTACTCCTGGAACACCACCGGCCTCGTCGCCGGCTCCTCCCACACGATCACCGCGGCCGCCACGGACGCCTGCGGCAACGCGAGCGCGACGGCGAGCAGGGCGGTGACGATCGCGGGCGCGGCGACGTACTCGATTTCCGGGAGCGCCGGGACGTCGGGCGCGACGGTCACGGCCGGAAGCGTCTCAACGACGAGCGACGCCTCGAACGCCTTCACCCTCGCGGGCCTCGCGGCCGGGACGTACACCGTCACGCCGTCGAAGACGGGCTGCACGTTCAGCCCCGCGAGCCAGTCGGTCACCATCGCCTCGACGAACGTCACCGGCGTCGCCTTCACCGCCTCCTGCCCGACGGGCGACGTCGCGCTGACGAGCGGCGTCCCGCAGACCGGCCAGAGCGTCGCCGCGAGCGCCTGGAAGTACTACTCCATCGCCGTCCCTTCCGGCGCGACCTCGCTCGTCGTCGCGACGACGGCCGCGACCGGCGACGTCGACCTCTACACGCAGTCGGGGAGCAAGCCGACGTCTTCGTCCTACGCCTGCCGCCCCTATTCCTCCTCCGGCAACGAGACCTGCACCCACTCGAGCCCCGCCGCCGGCACCTGGTGGGTCGGCGTCTACGGCTACGCGGCCGCGACCTTCACCGTCACCGCAACGGTGACGACGGGGACGGCGACCTACTCGATCTCCGGGAACGCGGGGACGGCGAGCGGGACCGTCACGGCGGGCACCGCGTCGGCCACCTCCGACGCGAGCGGCAACTACACGATCGCGGGCCTCGCCGCCGGGACGTACACCGTCACGCCGTCGAAGAGCGGGTGCACGTTCAGCCCGTCGAGCCAGTCGGTGACGATCTCCTCGTCGAACGTGACCGGGAAGAGCTTCACCGCGACCTGCGGCAGCGCCCCGGTCACGCTTTTCAGCGACGGCTTCGAGAGCGGGGGCTGGTCCTTCGCCGACGTCTCCGGCACGACGGGCTACTGGACGCTCGGCGCCTCCGGCACTCACCCGAGCGTCTCCCCCCACGGCGGCACGAAGCTGGCGGTCTTCAACTCCTACACCGCGGCGAGCGGCGTCCAGAAGCGGATGTACCGCGCCGCAGGCATCGCCGTGGCCAGCACGTACACCGCCGTCACGTTGAAGTTCTGGATGTACCACGACACCGCCTACTCTTCCTCCGGCGACAAGGTCCAGGCACAGGTCTCCACGAACGGGACGACCTGGACGAGCGTCGGCTCGGCGGTGTCCCGCTACAGCGCCACCGCCGGGTGGACGCAGGCCACGATCGACCTCTCGGCCTACAAGGGGCAGACGGTCTATCTCGCGTTCGTCGGCATCAGCGCCTACGGCAACGACTGTCACCTCGACGACGTGACGGTCACGGCGCAGTAGAACCGGAACTCCCCTCCGACTCCGGGAGGCGGGGCGCCCCGAGGCGCCCCGCGACGGCTCAGGCTCAGCGTTCGTTCGCGGTCCTGGCCTCGTAGACCGAGAGGATCTTCTCGCGGAACATCGGCAGGTAGGAAAAGAGGGACGAGAAGTAGGAGCGGTGGATGCTCAGCACCTCGACGTCGGTGACCGCCCGGACCGTCGCCGTGCGTGGCGTGTCTCCGAGGATCCCGACCTCGCCGAAGAACTGACCCTGCCCCAGGCGGACCAGGACGACGTCGTCCTTGCCGGGCGTCTCGCGGACGACGTCCACCTCTCCCTTCCCGATCGCGTAGATCCGGTCGGGGAAGTCTCCCTGGCGAAAGATGATCTCCCCGGCCTTGTAGCGCGCCTCCACGATGCTCTGGAGCCGGGCGCGGATTCCCGTCCAGACGGCCCAGCCGAAACAGGCCGCGGCCAGGAGGATGAGCCCCTGCCCGACCATCATGAACAGGACCATCGTGTACGGCGTGAACCGGAGGTTGTAGACGACGGCGGTCAGGAGGCCCAGCAGCGCCAGCACGGAGGCGAGGAGGAGCAACCGGGGCTGCGAGGAGAGGTCTTCGGGCCTCATCGCGCGCCTCCCCTCTTTTCGCGGGGTATGTGGGACAGGCCGTGACACGAGGTACACCGGGCCCTGCCGCTCGCGATCTTCGCCACGAGCCCCTCGTGCTCGGGCCGGTGCTCGAACTTCGCCGACTGCGCGTGGCAGTCGAGGCAGATCATGAACCGGTAGGGGTGGGCGATCCGCACCGGCACCGAGTAGGAGCCGGTGGCCTCTCTCCAGATGTGGCCGACGCCGGCGAGCTTGGCTTCCATCGTCCCGAACAGGCCGTAGTCCGTGTGGCAGATGTAGCAGTGGCTCCGCTGCATGTAGCGGTTCCGGAAGTGAACGGCCGCGAGGAGCTTGCTCCCGGGGTCCTTCATGTCCTCCACGAACTGCCGCATGACGTGACACTCCTGGCAGAACGAGACGTCCTTGGCCTGCTCGAGGCCGACGGCGCTCCCCAGGAGCATGACGGGCAGGGGCATGACGCAGATGCCGATGAAGAGCAGCCACTGCGTCTGGGGCGCCTCGAGGTTCCGGCGTCGGGACACGAGGACGTATGCGATGAGCGCGATGGCGCCGACGACTCCGGACAGGCTGACGCGGCTGGCCCACTCCATCGCGTAGTCCTTCCGCAGCGGCTGCTCCGGATCCGCGACCTGCGCCGCCAGGACCGGACACGCGAGCAGCGCCACCACCGCCCGGCGGACGATCGCGCCGAGCTGCTTCCTCGTCGGGAACATTCGCCCCTCCTTCCCCGAGGACGACACCGGGCCGCTGACTGGAACCCGCCAACCCGGCCGATCCGCCCCCGGCGCAAGCCGCTGTCTCCTGGTGAAAAGTGGCAAGGAATTCTACATCCGCGAGGCGCCGTCCCTCCCGGTGTCGAACCACACCGACGGCGCGCGGTCGGAGACGTCGGCGTCTCGCCCGCTCGGTGCACGCTGTTCCTGTCGATCTTCCCGTGCTTCATGACGACGAGGAAGCTCTTCGCCGGATCCGCGATCCGCCTGACTTTCTGGAGCGGGTCGCCGTCGTCGGCGGTCGCCATCTTCAGCACCTCGGCGGGCGTGAACCGCCGGACCATCCTGGCGAGCTGGTCTCCCTGCGTCGCGGTTTCCCTCCGGGCCTTCGCGGCGGCGTCGACGGCACGCCCGGGGCTGCCGCGCCGGTAGACTCGCCCCAAAGGGGTCCCCGATGAGCTCGAACCGCCTCGTGTCCGCACTCCTCTTCTCGTTCGGCGTCCTCGGGGCGTCTTCCCTTCCCGCCGCGCCGCCCGACCCGGCGACGTTCTCGATCGCCGCTTCCGACCCGGCGACGGGCGAGGTGGGCGTCGCCGTCGCGAGCCGGTTCTTCGCGGTCGGGACGGTCGTCCCGTGGGCGAGGGCAGGCGTCGGCGCAGTGGCGACGCAGGCCTCGGCGAACACGTCGTTCGGGCCGAACGGCCTCGATCTGATGGCGCGCGGCCTCTCGGCCGAGGAAGCGCTGAAGGTCCTCCTCCGCGGCGACGAGGGGCGGGACCGGCGGCAGGTCGGCCTCGTGACGGCCTCCGGCGACTCCGCGACGTACAGCGGCCCGGGGTGCAACTCCTGGGCGGGGGGCCGGCGCGGACCGAACTACGCGGTGCAGGGGAACATCCTGACGGGCGAGGCCGTCGTCGCCGCGATGGAGAAGTCGTTCCTCGGGAGCGCCGGAAAGCCGCTCGCCGAGCGGCTCCTCGCGGCCCTCGCCGCCGGCGACGCCGCGGGCGGCGACAGCCGGGGGCGGCAGTCGGCGGCGCTCCTCGTCTGCCGCGCGAAGGGGGGCTACAACGGCTTCACCGACCGCGCCGTCGACGTCCGCGTCGACGACCACCCCGACCCGTTCCGCGAGCTGACGCGCCTCGTCGGGATGGGCGTCGTGAACGACCTCTGGAACCAGGGCTGGACGGCCTTCATGGAGAAGCGCTTCGCCGACGCGCTCAAGGCGCAGGAGCAGGCGACGGCCCGCGCCGAGGCGCAGCCCGCGATGCTCCCCGAGGTCGTCTACGACCTCGCCGTCATCCGGCTCGCCGCCGGGAACCGCGCCGGGGCCGTCGAAGCGGCGAGACGCGCGCTGAAGCTGAACCCGAAGCTGGCCGCGCAGGCGAAGTCGGACCCCGACCTCGAGGCGATCCGGGCCGACCTCCCGTAGCATCGCGGCGACAGCGAACCGAGGAGGGAGGCGTCGTGGAGAAGGTGAGCGTGAACCGGGGAGCCCTGGCCGGCCTCGTCGCCGTTGCTGCGCTGTCGCTCCTCGCGGTCGCGTACCTCCTCGGACGCGCCTCCAGCTCCGCGAACGCGCCGGCGACGGCGGCCCACGCTGCCCCCGCGGGGGACGCGCTCTCTTCCGTTTCCGTGACACGGTCCGCCGAGCCGCGAACCCTCCCCACCCCGGGGCTCGCCCCGGAGGCGCAACCGGCCGCGGAGCCGGCGAGCCTGCCCGGCACTTCGCGCGCCGCCGCCCCCGTCCCGGAGCCGTACGCCCCGCCGCACCTCTCGCCGTCTCCCGTTTCCGCCGCGCCCGCGCCCGCCGCGACGGACCCGGAGCGCGCCGCCGTCGCGGCCTACCTGAATGCCGTCGACCGGATCCAGCCCGCCGAGATCGGCGGAACCGCCGAGAGCGCCGCCAACGAGCTCGCCGCGGCGCTCGCGAAGGGGGACACCTCCGGCCTCGACGCGATGATCCGCGACTCGGAGGCCGCGAAGGCGAAGCTCGCGGCCGTCGTGCCGCCCGCCCCGTGCGCCGCGCACTACCGCGAGAGTGCCGCGAGCCTCGACGACGGCCTCGCGATGCTCAAGGCGCTGAAGTCCGCGGTGGAATCGCCCGACCCGGTCGGTGCGCTCGCCGCCGTCGGCAGCCGGGCCACCGAGCTCCGCTCCCGCGCGGAGGCGCTCCAGCGCGAGGACGCCGCGCTCCGCCAGAGGTACGGCCTTGCGCGCTGACGCGTCGCGCGACGTCCGACGAGACTGCCGCCGGGAAGCGCGACGGATGAGCCACCCGAGAGGAGGCTCCTCGAAGGTCTCGATGGCCGTCCTCCTCGTCGCGCTCGCGCTCGTCTCGCCGCCCGCGCACGGCGACGACGCGCTCCGGACCCTCGACGACGCGAGCCTGAAGGCTGCGGCCGCCGCGGCGTTCCCGGAGTACCTCGAGCTCCTCTCCCTGCCGAACGACTCGGCCGTTTCGGCCGACCTGAAGCGGAACGTCGCGTGGCTCGAGACGGCGTTCGCGAAACGGGGCTTCCGGACCCGCCCGCTCGCGAACGGCGAGAGACCGCTCGTCCTCGCCGAGTGGGGAGGCAACAGGGGCGGCCGGAAGACCGTCCTCTTCTACCTCCACTTCGACGGGCAGCCGGTGATCCCGGAGCAGTGGGCGCAGGCGGACCCGTTCCGGCCCGTCGTGAAGCGGCGCGACGCCGGCGGCGCCTGGCGCGCCGTCGGCGCGGAGGAGCTGCTGCGTCCCGACTTCGACCCGGAGCTCCGCGTCTTCGCCCGCTCCTCCGCCGACGACAAGGGGCCGATCGCGATGCTCCTCGCGGCGTTCGACCTGCTCCGCTCCCGGAAGCTCGAGCCGCGCTTCGACGTGAAGGTCCTCCTCGACAGCGAGGAGGAGGTCGGCTCACCCGGGATGGCCGCCGTCGTCGCCGCGAACCGCGGGGCGCTCTCGGCCGATGCGCTCGTCCTGGTCGACGGGCCCGTCCACCCGAGCGGCCGGCCGACGCTCGTCTTCGGGAATCGCGGGGACGTCCCCGTCACGCTCACCGTCTTCGGCCCGCGCGCCCCGCTCCACAGCGGGCACTACGGCAACTGGGTCCCGAACCCCGCACAGCGCCTCGCCACTCTCCTCTCGACGATGAAGGGCGACGACGGGCGGGTCACCGTGAGCGGGTGGTACGACCGGACGGTGCTGACGGACGCGGACCGCGCTCTTCTCGCCGAAGTCCCCGACGACGAGGCCGCGATGCGGCGCCGGGTCGGAATCGCCGAGGCGGAGAAGGTCGGCGCGACGTACCAGGAAGCCCTCCAGTACCCGTCGCTGAACGTGCGCGGGCTCTCGGCGGCCGCGACCGGGGCGAAAGTCGCGAACGTCCTCCCCCACCAGGCCGTCGCCGAGCTCGACCTCCGCACGACGCCCGAGGCCGAGGCGGAGTTCCTCGTCGGCCTCCTCCGCGCCCACGTCGAGAAACAGGGGTGGCGCCTCGTCGACGGCGAGCCGACGGACGAGGAGAGGGCGCGGTACCCGAAGCTCGCCCGCCTCTCGGCCGGCCGCGGCGAGAAGGCCGCCCGGCAGCCGTACGACTCGATCGTCGGCCGCTGGGCGACGGCCGCCCTCGAGGACGCCTTCGCAGACGCCGGCACCGGCGCGAAGCCCGTCCGGATCCGGATGATGGGCGGAACGGTGCCGACGCACGCGATCGTGACGCCGCTCGGCGTGCCCTTCGTCATCGTCCCGCTCGTGAACGCCGACAACAACCAGCACTCGTTCGACGAGAACCTCCGGGTCGGGAGCTTCGTCTCGGGGATTCGGTCCGCGCTGGGGCTCCTCCTGACCGACTTCCGGGACTGAAGAGCGGCTCCCGCCGACGCCCTCACCGGGCGACGAGCGCGAGGAACCTGGCCGTCACACCGACGTCCGCCGCGACGAGGAGGAGCGCGAGCGCCGCCGCGATCCAGGCGCGGGCCGGCAGCCGGCGGACGCCGAGAGCCGCCGCGAGGGCGAGGTACGGGAGGAGCGGGAGGTAGTAGCGGGCGTGCATCCCGCTCACGCGTCCCGACACGAGGTACCCCGCGCGGGCCCAGACGAGATTGAGGAGGAGCGTCGCCGTGAGCGCGAGGGCCGCCGCGAGGGCGAGCACCCTTGCCGGGCGATCCTCGGGCGGGCCGACCCGCGCCGGCCTCAGGAGGCCCCACGCGGCGAGGGCGAGGAGGAGAAGAGGGCCGGCGAGGGTCCACGCGGGACCGACCGGGACCGCGACGTGCGCAACGATGGAGACCGCGGTCGAGGCGAAGACCGCCGCGACCTTCCACGCCCACTCCCCGAGCGGCAGGATCGTCGCCCCCGGCGGCGCGAGGAACGCGGAACGGGCGAAGGCCTCCGGGTTGACGACGGCGAGCGTCGGGAGGGGAGTCCCGTAGCGGACGAGAACGGGGAGGTAGTGGAGGGCCGGCAGGAGGAGCCCCGGGAGGAGGGCGAGGAGGAACGGACCGTCTTTTCCCTCAGGCTCGTCGCGGCGCGCGAGGAGGACGACGCCCAGGAGGGTGAAGCCCACGAGGAGACCCGCGGTCGCCTTCGCGAAGAGCGCGAGCGCGAGCCCGGCGCCGGCGAGCCCGCCGGCGACGACGTCGGGCTTTCCGTCGAGCCGCCGCGAGAGGCCGGCGAACGCGACGCCACCGGCAAGGAAGGCGAGGACGTCGTTGTTCACGGCGGCTCCGACGAAGGCGAACGGCGGCACCGTCGCCACGGTCGCGGCCCAGGTGACGTGCCCGGCGAGCGGGGCGATCCGCCGGTATCCGAGCCACAGGAAGAGGGCCGCCGCCGCGGCGAAGAGGGGGGCGGACGCAGTTCTTAGGCGACGGGTCCGCGTCGCGAGCGGGACGGGGGATCCCCCCGCGGCCAGCCGCTCGAGGCTGCCCGTCACGACGTAGTAGAGCGACGGGTGCGGCAGGTAGTTCGGAAGCGGCCCGGGACGGCCCGCGTCGTCGAGGAGCCGCGCGGTCTCGTAGCGCGGCACGCGCGGCGCGGCTCCTCCGACGGAGGCCGCGTAGGAGACGTGCGCCGTCTCGTCCGGCGGTATCCCGGGAGGGACCCGTTCCCGGAAGAGGGCCGCCTTCCCGAGAAGCCACGCAAACGCGACGACGTAGACCGCTGCAACGGCGAAGGCTCTCCTTCGGTCCGCGGGCGGGAAGCGTGAATCGTCGCCGGCGGCCGCGCCGGGCGGCGCTCGTCTCGCGTCGTGGTGAACGGGCGTCTGCTCCTGCCCGAAGTCTGACACGTTCCGGACCGGAACCGACGCGTCCCCTCGAGAGGGGTCGTGGAGCCACGGGATCAGGTGCGGGGCACGTCTCCGAGCGCGAGGAGGAGGTGCGCGACCGTCGCCGCGGCCGCCTCGCGCAGCTCCGCCGTTTCGGCCGCGAAAGGGTGGACGGCGCCGAACGTGTGGCCGGCCCCGTCGAGGGCGAGGAGGAGCGCGCGCCGGCCGGAGGCGGCGTGGAGGGCCTCCGCCTCCGCGAACGGGACGGTCTCGTCGGCCCGTCCGTGCGCGAGGAGCCACGGGACGCGGACGCGTCCGGCCGCGGCGGCGAGGTCGAGCCGTGCGAGGTTGCCGAGGACGTCGTCGAGGAAGGCGACGCCCATCGGGAGCTTCTGGCCCGTGCGCGAGTTGACGACCTCGAAGGCGCCCGTCCGGCGCCACTCGGCGAGGACCTCCTCGTCGCCGATCCGGTCGAAGTGCGAGACGGCCGCCCAGGTGACGAGCGCCCGGACCTCGCTCCGCTCGGCGGCCCCGAGGAGGGCGATGCCGCCGCCCCGGCTGTGGCCGAAGAGGCCGAGGCGTCGCGGGGCGAGCGCCGGGTCGAGCGTTCCCGCGAGGACGGAGTCGAGGACGGCGTCGAGGTCGTCGCGCTCGGTCGAGAGCGTGTTCCGCGCGAAGGCGTCGAGGTCCTCGATGTCGCCGTCCGCGGCGCGGACGCCGTTGCGCGAGAAGTTGAAGTGGACGGCCGCGAGGCCCGCCTCCGCGAGGCGCGTCCCGAGCCAGGGGTGGAAGCCCCAGTCCTTGAAGCCCTTGAACCCGTGGCAGCAGACGACGACGGGGTGCGGCCCGGGCGCGTCGGGGAGGCGGAGGTCGCCGTGGATCGGCTCGCCGAGCCGGCTGACGAGGGTGAAGCGGCGGTGGATCACGCGCCGATTCTCACGCGGCGGGCCGGAAGACGCGACGGCCGGGTCGCCCCGACGAGGATCCCGATCGCCGTCACCGCCTTCCCGACGTCCGGCGCCTCGCCGGCGAGGACGTCCCGGTAGAGGAACGCCTCGCCGATCCTCACGACGACCTCGGCGAGCGAGCCGGGGTCCATCGGGCTCCGCACCCGCCCCGCCCGTTTCTCCTCCTCGAGGAGGGCCCGGACGACCTCGGTGCAGCGCCGGCCCACGGGGCTGCGGGCCGACATCAGGACGCGCAGCGCGAGCTCGGGGTCGTGCGAGACGAAGCGGCGGAGCGGCGGGTCGGCGACGAGGGTCCCGAGGAGCCGGCGGACGAGGCTCACGGTGCGGGCGGGCCCCCGCCCGCGGGCTCTCCGACGCGCCTCGTCGACCGCCTCGGCGAAAAGCGTGGAGACGACCTCGCCGTAGAGCTGCTCGCGGCTCCCGACCCACCGGAAGAGGGTGGCCCTCCCGACGCCGAGCTCGCGCGCCATGCGGCCGATGTCGAAGCGCTCGCCGGCGACCCACTTCCGCCGCGCCAGCGCGAAGGCGTCGGCCGGCCCCGGCCTCGCCCCGCCGCGCGAACCGTTCCGCCCACCGTTCCGTCCACCGTTCCGTCCCGCCATCGCACCGCCTCGCCGCAGGATAGCCCGGTGAGTCATAATTCGAAAATGACTCACGGCCGCCGGGGGCGGGCCGGGGAACGCCCCCTCGCGAAAGGACACCGGCGATGCGTGACACGCTGATCGACGATCGGACCGTGGACTTCCTCCTCTGGGACGTGCTCGACGCCGGCGCGCTCCTCGCGCTCCCCCCGTTCGCCGAGCACGACCGGGCGACCCTCGGGGCGTACGTCGACCTCTGCCGGCGCTTCGCGCGCGAGGTGCTCCTGCCGACCTACAAGCTCCTGGACGCCGAGCCCCCCGTCTTCGACGGCGAGAGGGTCCGCGTCCACCCGCGCCTGCACGAGGTCTGGCCGAGGCTGAAGGAGCTGGGGATCATCGCCGCCTCGCGCCCCTTCGACGTCGGCGGCCAGCAGCTGCCCTTCACCGTCTCGCTCGCCGGGACGCTCTACGTCATGGCCGGCAACTGCCCCGTCTACAGCTACGCCGGGCTGACGACCGGGGCCGCCCACCTGGTCGAGGCGTTCGGGAGCGAGGATCTGAAGGGGCGCTACCTTCCGCTCCTGCACGAGGGAACGTGGACCGGGACGATGGCCCTCACCGAGCCGCAGGCCGGTTCGAGCCTCTCGGACGTGGCGACCACGGCGACGCCGTCCGGGGGCCACTACCTCGTCTCGGGCTCGAAGATGTTCATCTCCGGGGGCGACCACGACCTCGCCGAGAACATCGTCCACATGGTCCTCGCCCGGATTCCCGGGGCTCCGGCCGGGGTGAAGGGGATCAGCCTCTTCCTCGTGCCGAAGCTGCGCCCCGAGGGGAAGGCGCTCGTCCCGAACGACGTCCGCGTCACCGGCCTCATCCACAAGATGGGCTGGCGCGCTCTGCCCGCCACGGCGCTCTCGTTCGGCGAGGCGGGCGACTGCCGCGGCTTCCTCGTCGGCGAGCCGAACCGCGGCCTCGCCTACATGTTCCAGATGATGAACGAGGCGCGCGTCATCGTCGGCGCCGACGCCGTCGCGAGCGCCTCGGCCGCGTACCGGCAGAGCCTCGCCTACGCCCTCGAGCGGCCCCAGGGGCGGCCGCTCGCGAGCAAGGACCCGGCGCAGCCGCAGGTGCCCATCGTCGAGCACGCCGACGTGCGGCGGATGCTGCTCCGGCAGAAATCGATCGTGGAGGGGGGGCTCGCGCTCCTGCTGCAGGTGGCGAAGCTGGCCGACCTCGCCGAGCACGCCCCGGAGCCAGCGGAGCGGCAGCGGGCGCAGCTCCTCCTCGACCTCCTGACGCCGGTCGCGAAGACGTTCCCCGCAGAGAGGGGGTTCGAGGCGAACGCGCTCGCGGTGCAGGTGCACGGCGGCTACGGCTACTCGACCGAGTACAGCCCGGAGGCGTACCTGCGCGACCAGAAGCTGAACTCGATCCACGAGGGGACGACGGGGATCCAAGGGCTCGACCTCCTCGGCCGGAAGGTGACGGCGGCGAAGGGGGCCGCGCTCGGCGCGCTCGCGGCCGAGGTCTCCGCCGCCTGCGCCCGGGCCGGGGAGGCGGGCGTCGACCCTTCGTGGATCGCCGCCGTGCGCGAGGCCGGGACGAAGGTCGGGGCGCTGACTAAGGAGCTCGGCGCGAAAGGCGTGGCGGGCGACGTCGAGGCGATGCTCCTCCACGCGACGGACTACCTCGACCTCTTCTCGACGTGGGTCGTGGCCTGGCAGTGGCTGAACGTCGCGGCCGCCGCGCGCGAGGCGCTCGCGCGGGGGAGCGCGCCCGAGCCCTTCTGCCGGGGGAAGCTCGCGGCGGCCCAGTATTTCATCCGGACCGAGCTCCCCCGGGTCGACCACCTCGCCGCCCTCTGCCGCGACGGCGAGGACAGCTACGCGAGAGCGCGCCCCGACTGGTTCTGAGCGCGGGGCCCGATACGCCGCGCCTCGTCTCTGCGACACTCGCGCCCGGTCCGGAGGAGATGCGATGAACGTCCGGGAGCTGTTCGACCTCACGGGAAAGGTCGCCCTCGTCACGGGGGGCTCGCGCGGCCTGGGGCTGCAGATGGCCGAGGCCCTCGGGGAGGCCGGGGCCCGGCTCGCGATCACCGCGCGCAAGCAGGCCGAGCTGGACGAGGCCGAGAGCCGCCTCGTCGGCCTCGGGTGCGACGTGCTCACCGTGGCCGCCGACCTCGCGAGACCCGACCGCATTCCGGGGATCGTCGACGCCGTGATCACCCGCTTCGGCACCATCGACGTCCTGGTGAACAACGCCGGGACGACATGGGGTGCTCCCGCCGAGGAATATCCCTACGAGGCGTGGAAGAAGGTCCTGGCCCTCAACCTCGACGCGGTCTTCCTGCTGAGCCAGGAGGTGGGCCGGCGCGCGATGATCCCGCAGCGTTCGGGCCGGATCGTCAACGTCTCGTCGGTCGCGGGCCTCGCCGGGAACCCCCCGGAGCTCGGGATGGCCACGATCGCCTACAACACGAGCAAGGCGGCCGTCCTCAACTTCACCCGGGCGCTCGCCTCCGAGTGGGGCCGCCACGGCATCAACGTCAACGCCCTCTGCCCCGGCTTCTTCCCGTCAAAGATGTCCCGCGGCCTCCTCGACCGGATCGGGAACGACGTCGTCCGGTGTACGCCGCTGCAGCGGCTCGGGGGCGAGGAGGACCTGAAGGGCGCGGTCGTCTTCTTCGCCTCGGAGGCCTCGCGGCACGTCACGGGGCAGGTCCTCGCGATCGACGGCGGCGCGTCGGCGGTCTGAAGGCGCCGGGCACCGCGCGCGGAGCTGCGGCGGAGCTCCCTCCCCTACGCGGCGGCCGGCCTCGCGGCCCGGATCGCCCTCCGGCAGCGCCACTCGAGGTAGTGGGCGAGGAGCCAGAACCTCCGGAACGCCGGGTTCCTCGTCTGCCCGTGATGGTAGCGGTAGTAGATCTGCTGCGCGATGACCGCGAGGCGGAAGAGCCCGCAAACCTCGTAGAACGTGAAGTCGCGCGGCGCCAGGCCCGTCTTCTCGAAGTAGTACGCCACGACCTCGCGGCGCGTGAGCATGCCGGGGAGGTGGGTCGGCTGCCGGCGCACGGAGCGGATCACGAAGTCGTCGCCGGCCTCCACCCAGTAGGCGAGGCTGTTGCCGAGGTCCATCAGCGGGTCGCCGAGCGTCGCCATCTCCCAGTCGAGGATGCCGACGACGCGCGTCGGGTCGTCGGGGTCGAGGACGACGTTGTCGAGCCGGTAGTCGTTGTGGATGAGGCAGGTCGCGACGTCCTCGGGGGTGTTCGCCTTCAGCCAGGAGATCACCTTCCGGAAGGTCGGGACGTTCCACGTCCGCGCCTTTCCGTACCGGTCGCTCCACCCCTCGACCTGTCGACGCGCGTACCCCGCGCCCTTCCCGAGCCCCTCGAGCCCGGCGGACTTCACGTCGACGCCGTGGAGCTCGACGAGGCGGTCGAGGACGGCGAGGCACATGCGCCGGGCCGTCTCGGGCGCGAGCGTGACGCCCCTCGGCATGTTCGCCCGCGGGATGATCCCCGGGATCCGGCGCATGACGTAGAAGTCGCAGCCGAGGACCGCCGGGTCGTCGCAGAAGGCGACCATCCCGGGGACGTAAGGGAAGACGGGGGCGAGCGCCTTCTGCACGTCGTGCTCGCGGCGCATGTCGTGCGCCGACTTCGCCTTCGTCCCTGCCGGCGGGCGCCTGAGGACGAGGTCGTGCGTCGGGTACTCCAGCCGGTAGGTCCAGTTCGAGGCTCCGCCGGAGTACTGCGTCACCTTCGGCGTCCCCTCGAGGCCCGGCACGCGCGGCTTCAGCCAGGCGTCGACCGCGGCGACGTCCAGCTCCTCGCCCGGGCGCGCACCCCCGTCGGGCCGCTCCCTCGCGGTCATGCCGTCCTCAGGCCGTAGCCGCGCAGGATCCTCTTCGCCACCGTCTCCACGTGGACCTCGTCGGCGCCGTCGTAGATCCGCGCGGCCCGCTCATGGGCATACCAGTAGGCGAGGGGCGTGTCGTCCGTCATCCCCAGCCCGCCGAGAGCCTGGATCGCCCGGTCGAGGACCCGCTGGAGCGTCCTCGCGACCGTGAACTTGATGAGGGAGATCTCCTCCCGCGCGGCGCGCGCCCCCTCCGTCTCGATCCGCCACGCGGCGTGGAGCACCATGAGCCGCGCGGCGTGGATCTCGGCGCGGCTCTCGGCGATCCACTGCTGCACGATCTGCTTCGTCCCGAGGACCCTGCCCGGAGAGAGCTCGCGCGTGGCCGCGTGCCGGCAGAGGATGTCGAGCGCCCGCTCGCAGACCCCGACCCAGCGCATGCAGTGGTGGATCCGCCCCGGGCCGAGCCTCTCCTGCGCGATGACGAAGCCCTCGCCCTCCCGGCCGAGGAGGTTCCCGAGGGGAACACGGGCGTCCTGGTAGCTCACCTCGCCGTGGCTCGCCCAGTCCCCGCCACGATGTCCCATGACGGAGATGTTGCCGATGAGCTCGAACCCGGGCGTGTCGGTCGGGACGAGGATCATGCTCGCGCGACGGTACGGGTCGGCCGCGTCGGGGCTGGTGAGGGCCATGCAGACGGCGAAGGCGGCGCCCTCGGCGGACGACGCGAACCACTTGTGCCCGCGGATCACCCACGAGCCGCCGTCCTTCCGCGCGGTCGTCCCGAGGAAGACGGGGTTCGAGCCGGCGAACTCCGGCTCGGTCATCGTGAAGCAGCTCCGGATCTCGCCCCTCACGAGGGGGTGGAGGAACCGCTCCTTCTGCTCCGGAGTGCCGTGCTCCATCAGGACTTCCATGTTCCCGACGTCCGGCGCCTGCACGTTGAAGGCCCAGTGGCCGACGGGGCTCTTCCCCAGCTCTTCGCTCATGTGCGCGAACTCGGTGAGCGAGAGACCCGCGCCGCCGTGCGCCTCGGGAATGTGCGCGGCCCAGAGGCCCGTCTGGCGCGCCCGTTCGCGGACTTCCCTCAGCCTCGGCAGGAGCGCTACGAACCCGTCCTTCCCAAGCGCCGGCTCGAGCGGGAGGAGCTCGGCCTCCACGAACTCGCGGACGATGCCGCGAACGGTCTTCACCTTCGGCGATTCCGAGAGGTCCATCCCTATCTCCTCCCTCCCGCGACGGCTCCGCGCCCTTCCCGGGCCGGCACCTCCTCGCGGAAGAAGCGCGTCACCTCGCGCAGCGTGTCGTCGAGCTTCTCGAGCGGGAAGCAGTGCCCCGCCCCCGGGATGAGGACGAACCGCGCCCCGGGGATCGCCCGCACCAGCTGGCGCGAGTTCGCGTCCGGGACGAGCCGGTCGCGGTCCCCCGTCATCACGAGCGTCGGCACCTTCACCTCCGCGAGGCGGGGCGTGGCGGAGTGGAGCGTCACCGCGGTCATCTGCTGCACGAGGACGCGGGGGTTCACGCGTTCGCCGTTCACGATCCACGATCCGAGCCCGCGGGGGTCCCCCTTCACGGTCTCCTTCGAGACGAGCGCGCGCCCGAGGAGAGAGTGCCAGCCGAGGCGCGAGAGCGCGCCGCCGACGAGGACGTCGCCGATGGCCGGGATCGACGGCTTCCGGCTCTTCGCCCACCCCCCGAACGTCGCGCCGAGGACCATGGCGCGGACGAGGTCCGGCCGCCCCAGCGCGAGCTCGAGGGCGACCATCCCGCCCATCGAGATGCCGAAGACGAAGGACCTCGAGGCGCCCGCCGCCTCCAGGACCGACGCGGCGTCGGCGGCCATGTCCTTCACGCGGAACGGGCGGAGGGGAGCGGTCGACCGCCCCGACCCGCGGTTGTCGAAGACGACGACGCGGAAGTCCCCGGAGAGCCTCTCGGGCAGGTCGCCCCAGGCGCGCGACGAGAAGCCCATTCCCATGATCAGGAGGAGCGGCGGCTTCCCCTCCTTCCCCCGAGTGTCGTACCAGATGCGGTGGGTCCCCCGGTCGACGTGCGGCATCGTCCGGACCCTCAGGGCGCCGCGGGCGCGGCGGCGGCCCGTTTCGCGAGCCTCGCGAGCTCGTCGAGCGCGGCGGGGATGGCCCGCGCGAGCGTCGGAAGGTCCCTCGCGCGCTCGCCGCAGCCGAGGAGGCCGACGTCGATCGAGCCGTCGTAGCTGAGCAGGGCGACGGAGACCGTCGTGACGGTGGAGAGGGGGATGACGGGGTGGCAGGCGAGGAGCCGCCGGCCGAGGAGGGAAAGCGGGGCCTGGGGGCCGGGGATGTTCGTCACGACGATGTTGAACCAGTGTCCCGCGGGCCGGAAACGGGCCGCCATCGCCGCGATCGCGGGAGGCGTCAGGTCGCCGAGGCGGGTCAGCGCCACGGCGCCCCGGGCCTGGCCGCTCGCCTTCAGCCCCTTCATCGCGGCCGAGACGAGCCGGAGACGCGCGAGCGCGTCGGGCTCGCCGACCGGAAGGGGGCAGAAGACGGCCGCGACCTGGTTGCCGAACGTCCCGCGCGCCTCCGCTCGCCTCACGTTCACCGGGACGAGGACGCGAAGCTCGCCGGTGACCTCCTCCCTCCGCGAGAGGAGGAGCGTGCGGAGCGCCCCGGCCACCACGGCGAGAACGACGTCGTTCACGGTCCCGCCCAGCGCGGCCTTCACGCGCTTCACCTCGGGGAGCTCGAGCGAGACGGTCTCGAGGAGTCGCGTCGGGCCGACCGCCTGGTTGAGCGAGCAGTCGGGCGCGGGTCCGAGAGCCCCGATCCCGAGCAGCGGCGCGAGGCCCCCGGCCAGCTCCGCGAGCGCGTTCCGCCCGCCCTCCGCCGGGGAGAGCGCTCCGCGGGCGAGGTCGACGGGCTGCCGCAGCTGGTCGGCGAGGGCGTCGAACAGGAGCGCGAGGCGGCCGGGCGCGGGGCGCGGCGCGCGCCGCGGGGGCACGGTGCCGTCCGCCGACGGCCCGCCGTCCGTCAGGACCGACACCAGGTCGACGCCCGAGAGCCCGTCGATCATGCAGTGGTGCGTCTTCGAGACGACCGCGAACCGGCCGCGGCCGACGCCGGGGACGAGCCAGAGCTCCCAGAGCGGGCGCGCGCGGTCGAGGGGACGGGCGAAGAGCTGAGCCGCGAGCCGCTGCAGCTCCGGGAGCCCGCCGGGCCGCGGGAGCGTCGTCCGGAAGACGTGCGCGCCCAGGTCCAGCTCCGGGTCGTCGACCCAGACCGGGCGGCCGGCGTCGAGCGGCACCGTCGCGACCTTCTGGCCGTAGCGCGGCACGCGGTGGAGGCGCGAGGCGATCAGCTCGACGACCTCGCGCTGCGTCGGGCACCTCCCCTCGAGGATCGCCACGAAGCCGACGTGCATCGGCGCGTTCGGCTCCTCGAGGTCGAGGAACCCCGCGTCGAGCGCGCTCAGCCGCTCGGACCAGCTCCCGCCGGCCCCGGTCACGGCGTCGCTCCTTCCCGGCGCGGCTCCGGGCGCCGGGAGAGCATCCGGCGCGAGCCGCGCTCGAGGAACCTCAGGTAGAGCGGGAAGGGGAGGAGGCGCTTCAGCATCCAGGCCGCCTTCCCGTCGCGGTGGGTCAGGACGTGGGCCTCGCCCCGCTCGATCCCCCGGTGGACGAGCTCGGCGATCTCCGCGGCGGAGCGCCGCGACCTCACGACGAGGGCGCGCGTGACCCCTTCGATGCCGGGGTCGGAGGCGCGGGCGGAGTCGGCGAGGCCCGACCGGAAGAAGCCGGGGCAGACGACCGTGACGAGGATCCCGTCTCCCGCGAGCTCGAGCCGGAGCGTCTCGGAGAGGGCGACGACGGCGGCCTTCGTGGCGTTGTAGGCCGACATCATCGGCGGGTGGACGAGCCCGGCCATCGAGGCGACGTTCACGAGGTGCCCGCCGCCCTGGCGCCGCAGGAGCGGCGTGAAGGCCCGGCAGCCGCGGACGACGCCGAGGAGGTTGACGTCGACGGCCCACCGCCAGTCCGCGAGCGGGACGTCGGCGATGCCGCCGCTGACGGCCACCCCGGCGTTGTTGACGACGACGTCGACGCCGCCCCAGCGCTCGTCGAGCCAGCGGGCGGCCTCTTCGAGGTCGCCGTCGCGCGTGACGTCGCACCGTAGGAAGTGCGCCTCCGCGCCCAGCGCCGCGAGAGCCGCCACGGTCTCCGCTCCGCGGGTCTCGTCGAGGTCCCCGATGCAGACCCGCCCGCCGGCGCGGGCGAAGCGTTCCGCGAGCGCCCGGCCGAGGCCGGACGCGCCCCCGGTGATGAAGACCCGGGCCCCTCGCCCCGCCCGTCCTCGCGCGCCGCTCACGCCCGAATCCTAGGTGCCGCCGTATGATGAATCAAATGAAGAATAGGCATGGAGTCTCATGAACGTCGATCATTCCGCTGAAGGGTGGAACCGGCTCGACCTCAACCTGTTCCGGGTCTTCGACGTCGTCTACGCGGAACGGAGCCTGAGCCGTGCGGCGACGGTGCTCTGCGTGACGCAGTCGGCGGTCAGCCACGCGCTCTCGCGGCTCCGGGACCACCTCGGCGACCCGCTCTTCACGCGCCAGGGGCGGGGAGTCGCGCCGACCCCCCTGGCCGCGCAGCTGGCGCCCGCGGTCCGCGAGGCGCTCTCCGGTCTCTCCCACGCCCTCCTCGAGGGGCGGGAATTTGATCCCCGGCGGGACGTCGCCCGGGTCGCCCTCGCGCTGCCGGACGAGCTCGAGGCGCTGCTCCTGCCGGCGGTCTTTGCGCGCCTCCAGGGGTCGGCCCCGCAGGTCTCGCTGGCGGCGGTGCGCCTCGAGCGGCCGCAGCTCCGGGGCGACCTCGCCGCCGGCCGTTTCGACGCCGCCCTGGACGTCGCCCAGCCGGTGGAAGACGACCTCCGGAGCGAGCGCGTCCTCTCGGACTCGTTCTGCGTCGTCACCGCCCGGAAGCGACGCCTGCTGGATCGCGAAGGCTACCTCGCCGGCCGGCACGTCGCCGTCTCCTCGCGCCGCACGGGGCCGGCGCTCGAGGACTTCCGGTTCGGGGTCGACGGGGTCCGCCGGAACGTCGTGGTCCGCTGCCAGCGCTACGAGACCGCGTGCCGGATCGTGGCGACCTCCGACCTCCTCCTCACGATGCCGCGCCGGCTGGCCGAGGCGCGCCGCCGCTCCCTCGACCTGCGCATCTTCGCGCCCCCCCTCCGGATCCCGGGCATCGGGATCCACCTCTACTGGCACCGCCGGAGCGACGAGAGCCCGGCCAGCCGGTGGCTCCGGGCGGAGCTGAGGAGCGCGCTCGCCGCTCCCGCGTGAGGCCCGCGACCTACCTGTAGGTCAGGAGGCCGGCGTCGGGGCCTTCGAGGTGGGCGCTCTCGTTGAAGCCGCGGAGCGCGAGCCCGCCTTCTCCGACCTCGATCCGGGTGATCCCGGCGTTCACGAGCGTCCACCCGTGGCGGAGCGCCTGCGCCTCGGGCAGGCCGAGGAGGCCGCGGCAGGCCGCCGCGATCGGGCCGCCCGAGGTGAAGACGAGCGCGCCGCCCGGGGCCGCCGGCTCGAGCCGCCGGAGGGCGCCGTCGACGCGCGAGAGGAACGCGGGCCAGGGCTCCCGGTAGTCGGCGTCGTGCGCGCCGCCCGTCCAGCGCCGGACGGCCGCGGCGAACATCCGCTGGAAGGCCTCTTCCGGGCGGCCGCTCCCCGCGAGCTCGGCAGCAAGGACGGCGTGGTCGGCGAAGCGGGGCTCGAAAGCCCGGATGATCTCGAGGTGGTCGTACTCGTCCCACCCGGCGTCCACGTCCCAGCGGAGAGAGAGCCCCATCGCGGCGAGGCAGGCCTCGGCCGTCTGCCGGTGCCGTCGCATCGTCCCGCAGACGACCGTCGCGGGGAGCGGGGCGCTCGACGCCAGGGCCGCCCCGAGGACGCGCGCCTGGCGGACGCCGACCTCGGAGAGGGCGTCGTAGTCGGCCGCCAGGAACGACGCCTGGCCATGGCGCACGAGGGTGATCGTGCCCGGCGTCCCCGAACGCGGGGCTCCGCCTTCCGGCGGCTCCGTTCGACCGTGCTCGTCCATCCTCCCGTTCCGGAGTCGCGGACGCTCCGCCACTCTCCCGCGCCCCCTCCGGCGCTACCCCCGCGGCAGCGTGAAGAAGAACGTGCTGCCCGCCGCGGACGCGCCGCCGCTCTCGACGCCGACCTCGCCCCCCATCCGTTCCACGAGCCGGCGGACGATCGAGAGGCCGACGCCGTGCCCGGCGGCGATCCGCCCGGATAGCCGCGCGAAGGGCGCGAACACCTTTTCCCGCTCTTCCGGCGCCAGGCCCCTGCCGTTGTCCCTCACGAAGACGCGGACCTGCCGCTCGCCCTCGACCTTCGCCCCGATCTCGACCTCGGGCGGCCGGCCTCCGTACTTCAGCGCGTTGCTGACGATGTTCGTCAGGACCTGCTCCACCCAGGGAGCGTAGCCGAGGGCGACGGGCCAGGCTTCGGGAAGCCGGATCCGCGCGCCGAGCCTCCTCACCTCGTGCGCGAGGGAGCCGAGGCACTCCCCCGCGATCGCCCCGAGGTCGAGCGGGGCGCTCGGGACGTCCGCCCGCCGGGCCTCGCCCATCAGGAGGATCGCGTCGATGATCGACCGCATCTTCAGGGCGCTCTTCTCGATCGCATGGAGCGATTCCCGCCGCTCCTCCGCCGTCATCTCCTCGAGACCCTGCCCGAGGTGCTCGGCGAACCCGAGGATCGCGGAGACGGGGTTCTTGAGGTCGTGGGCGACCGTGTGGGCGAAGGCGTCGAGCTCCTCGTTCCGCGCCACGAGCGCGGCGTTCGACGCCGTGAGGGCGGCCTCCATCTCCTTCGCCGCGGTGACGTCCTCGAAGACCGTCGCGAACTCCCCGGGGGCGGGCGAGAAGACGAGGATCCGGAAGTGGCGACGCATCGGCTCGAAGTGGACCTCGAGGCGTGCCGGCTCTCCGGTCGTCGCGACGCGCCCGAAGACGTCGAGGTAGGGCGGGCCGCCCGCCCCGTAGAGCTCCGAGGCCCGGCGCCCGATCGCGTCCTCCCTCCGGATGCCGGTGTGGTCGAAATAGGCCCGGTTCACGTCGGTGACGACGTAGTCGACCGGCTCTCCGGCTTCGTCGAGGAGAAGGCGATGGAGCGCGACCCCCTCCGTCATCGTCTCGAAGAGCGACCGGAAGCGCGCCTCGCTCTCGCGGAGCGCCTTCTCCCCGGCGAGGCTTTCCGTGACGTCGATCGCCACGTTCGCGAGGCCGAGAGGCTCGCCGCCCTCGCCGCGCACGCCGCGCGAGTAGAAGGCGAGCGTCCGCTCCCGGCCGTCCTTCGTCCGGACGAGGAGCGGCAGGCCGTCCGCCGCGCCGCCCTGGATGACGTGCTCGCGGGCCTTCTCCGCGTGCCGCCGCTGCGCCTCGTCGGGGTAGATGACCTCGAGGACGCTCCCCCCGCCGAGGACCTCCTCCCGGGAGTAGCCCGTGAGCCGTTCCGCGCCCCGGTTCCAGAAGACGAAACGGTGCTCCCGGTCGAGGGCCGACATGAGGACCGCGTTCGTCTCGAGGATCGCCTCGAGGAACCGGTCCCAGGTCGGCGGACGGTCGGCCACGGCGCCCCTCAGCGGGAGTCGAAGATCCGGCAGGAGGGGAAGTGGATCGCCGAGAGGAACCCGCCCATCCCGGCTCCCGTGTCGAGGCCGACGAGGCTGGCGGTCAGGTAGACGTCGAGCTCGTCCGCCGGCGTGAAGGACGACTGCTCCTGCGGGAGCCGCTTGACGGGGGTGTGCCCGAAGACGACCCGCTTCCCCGTGTAGCCCTGGTAGAAGGTCCGGCTCCGCTGCCAGAGGAGGGGCCGCTTGTCCTTCACCTGGGACGGGTGGAGCCACCGGTCCGCCTCCTGAGGGAGCCCGGCGTGAACGTAGATCGCGTGCTCGTCCTCGTGGTAGACCGGCAGGGTCTTCATCCACTCGACGACGTCCCTCGGGAGGAACGCCCCGGTCGCCATCGACCGCATCTCCTCGGCCGTCGGGTCGGCCTCGCGGTTCGGGACGGGCCCCCCGGTGAACGACCGGTACGTCGTGTAGCAGCCGTTGCCGCGCGGGATGACGAACTCCGGCGCCCCCTCGCGGCACGCCTTGAGCCAGGCGTCCTCGTGGTTCCCGCGGAGGAGGACGATGCGGGCCGGCGTCTCGGCGGGGAGGGCCCGGACGCGCCTCACGACGCCGGCCGGGTCGGGCCCGCGGTCGACGTAGTCCCCGACGAAGAGGAGCGTGTCCCCCTCGTCGAGAAGCGGCAGGCGCCCGAGGAGCTTCTCGAGCCCCTCGAGGTCGCCGTGCACGTCCCCGATCGCGATCGTCTCGCCGGCCATCGTTCCCCCGTCGCCGGACGATACCGGAGGACGTCCCGTCCGGCACGGTCTTCCCGCCGTTCCGGCGACGGAGGGCCTGCTAACCTGCCCCCCGGGCCGCCGGCCCCCCAGGCGACGGCCCTTCTGGAGGCGACGATGCGTCCTCGGGTCGCGGTTCCGCTCCTCCTCGCGCTCCTCGCAACCCTCCCGGCGTCCCCCGCGAGAGCGGCCGACGAAGCCGACGCGGCCGCGCGGCTGAAGGCGCTCGAGGCGAAGGTGGAAAGCCTCGAGTACGACCTCGACCAGGTCCGCAAGTCGAACGACGACGTCCTCTTCTGGCTCCGCCTCTCCGACGTCGCCGACGTCGACAAGGTGAACCTCGTCGGCCCGCCGAACCCGCACGGCAAGGAGCGCTACGGGATCAGGAACGAGCGTCACCCGCTCCGCTTCCCGCAGTACGTCTTCTCCCCGAAGAAGCGCGAGCCCGGGCGGAAGTACCCCGTGGTCGTCCTCCCGCACGGCGGCGTGAACGGCGACTTCGGCACCTACCACGTCCACATCGTTCGGGAGATGGTCGAGAAGGGGTGGGTCGTCCTCGCCCCGGAGTACCGCGGCTCGACCGGCTACGGGAAGGACTTCCAGGACGCGATCGACTACGGCGGGCTGGAGGTCGACGACGTCGTCGCCGGCCTCGACTGGGCCGTCTCCGAGCTGCCGTACGTCGACGGGAGCCGCGCGGCGATCGCCGGCTGGAGCCACGGCGGCCTCATCGCCCTCCTCGCCGTGATGCACCACCCCGAGAAGTGGAAGGCTTGCTACGCCGGCGTGCCGGTGACCGACCTCGTCACGCGGCTCGGCTACCACGAGCAGTCGTACGAGGACCTCTTCGCGGCGAAGAACCACATCGGGAAGAAGGTCGTCGAGGACGTGGACGAGTACCGGCGCCGGAGCCCCGTCTTCTGGGTCTCGAAGCTGAAAACGCCGCTCCTCGTCCACGCGACGACGAACGACCGCGACGTGAACGTCCTCGAGACGGAGAACCTCGTCGCCGCCCTGAAGGCGGCCGGGAAGCCGTTCGAGTACAGGATCTACAAGGACGCCCCGGGCGGGCACTCGTTCAACCGGATCGACACTCCCTTCGCGAAGGAGTCGCGGAAGGAGATCTGGGCCTTCCTCGAGAAGCACCTCGGGAAGTAGGCGCCGCGGCGGCTCGCGGGCGAGGTGCGGGATTGAGGATCGGCGTCGACCTCGGCGGCACGAAGACGGAAGCGCTCGCCCTCGGCGCGGGGGGAGAGGAGCTCCTGCGGCTCCGGCGGCCGACGCCGCGCGACTACGACGGGACGCTCGCCACGATCGCGGCGATCGTCGCCGAGCTCGAGGCCGCGCTCGGTCGCCGGGGAACGGTCGGCGTCGGGATGCCCGGCACGATCTCCCCCGCGACCGGCCTCGTGAAGAACGCGAACTCGACCTGGCTCCTGGGCCGGCCGCTCGGCGCCGACCTTGCCCGGCTCCTCGGCCGCGAGGTCCGCCTCGCGAACGACGCGAACTGCTTCGCCCTCTCCGAGGCGCGCGACGGCGCGGCCACCGGCGCCGGGACCGTCTTCGGCGTCATCGTCGGGACCGGCACCGGGGGCGGCGTCGTCGTGAACGGCGAGGTCCTCCGGGGCCGGAACGCCGTCGCCGGCGAGTGGGGGCACAACCCGCTCCCGTGGCCCGCGGAGGGCGAGCTCCCCGGCCCCGCCTGCTGGTGCGGCAAGCGCGGCTGCATCGAGACGTTTCTCTCGGGGCCCGGCCTCTCGCGCGACCACCTCGCGGCGACGGGGGAGGAGCGGAGCGCGGGCGAGATCGCCGCCGCCGCGGAGGCGGGCGACGCGGCGGCCGCCGAGACGCTCGCGCGCTACGCGGACCGGATGGCCCGCGCGCTCGCGACCGTCGTGGACCTGCTCGACCCCGACGTCGTCGTCCTCGGCGGCGGCCTCTCGAACGTCGCGCGGCTCTACGCGGAGGTCCCGCGTCTCTGGGAACGCTGGGTCTTCTCCGACCGCGTCGAGACGCGGCTCGTTCCTCCCCGCTGGGGCGACTCGTCGGGGGTCCGCGGCGCGGCGTGGCTCTGGGGCGAGGACGAGGCCGGGCGCAGAATCGCCGGCGGGAAGGAGAGCCCGGAATGAGCCGTTCCGTCCTGCGCGCCGAGATCGCCGAGCAGCCCGACGTCCTCGCGCGCCTCCTCGTCCGGGAGGGGCCGAACGTGAGGCGGATCGCGCGGGACGTCTCCCGCCACGACCTCCGCTTCGTCCTCGTCGCCGCGCGCGGCACGTCGGACAACGCGGCCCGCTACGCGCAGTACGCGCTCGGCCTCGCCTGCCGCCTCCCGGTCGCGCTCGCGGGGCCCTCCCTCGTGACGCTCTACGACAGCCCGCCGCGCCTGAACGGGGCGCTCGTCGTCGGCATCTCCCAGTCGGGGCGCTCTCCCGACGTCGTCGAGACGGTCGCGGCCGCGCGGCGGGCCGGCAGCCCGACGCTCGCGATCGTGAACGACCCGGAAAGCCCGCTCGCCCGCGCGGCCGCCGAGGTGATCCCGCTCCACGCCGGGGTCGAGAGAAGCGTCGCCGCGACGAAGACCTACACGGCGCAGCTCCTCGCCGTCGCCCTCCTCGCCTCCTCCCTCTCCGGCTCCCGACGGCACGCGGAGGGGCTCGGCGCGCTCCCGGACGCGGTCGCCGACGCGCTCGGCACGGAGGCGGCGGCCCGGCGGGCCGCCGCGCGTCTCGCGCACGCGACGCGCCTTGTCGTCCTCTCGCGCGGCCTGAACTACCCGACGGCGCACGAGATCGCGCTGAAGCTGAAGGAGCTCGCCCTCCTCGAGGCGGAGGCGCTCTCCGGCGCCGACTTCCGGCACGGCCCGATCGCCCTCGCCGGGCCGAGGCTGCCCGCCGTCGTCGTCTCGCCCCCCGGCACCGCGACCGAGGCCGACCTCTCCGCGCTCGCCGACGAGCTGCGCCGCCGCGGGAGCCCGGTCCTCCTCGTCGGGCCGACGGGGCGCGGGTCGCTCGCGGTCCCGAGGCTCCCCGAGCTCCTCTCCCCCATCGTCGCCGTCGTCCCGGGGCAGCTCCTCGCGTTCCACGCCGCGCGCGCCCGGGGGCTCGACCCCGACGCCCCGCAGGGGATCTCGAAGGTCACCGAGACCCGTTGAGCGCACGGGGAGTAAGCTGGAAGGCCCGCGCCGAGGCGCGGGGAGAACCCGCAGAAGGAGACACCGCATGAAGAAGACGTTCGCCATCGTCGCGTGCGCGCTGCTCGTCGCCGGACTCGGCGCCTGCGCGACCGACAAGGCCCCGGCCGATGCCGCCATCAAGGCGGCCGAGACGGCGATCCAGGCCGTCGCGGACGACGCCGGCAAGTACGTCCCCGGGGACCTCAAGGCGGCCCAGGACACCCTCGCCGCCGCGAAGGACAAGTTCGCCAAGGGCGAGTACAAGGAGGCCCTCGCGGCCGCCACCGAGCTCGGCAACAAGGTGAAGGACCTCGCCGCCGCCGCCGCGGCGAAGAAGGACGAGCTGACGAAGTCGTGGAACGAGCTCGCGGCCTCGATCCCGCAGGCCGTCGCTGCGATCCAGGCGAAGGTCGAGGAGCTCGCCAAGGCGAAGAAGCTCCCGAAGGGGATGGACAAGGCGAAGCTGGCCCAGGCCCAGGAAGGGCTCGCCGGCATCACGAAGGCGTGGGACGAGGCGTCCACCGCCTTCACCGCCGGGAACCTCGGCGAAGCTCTCGGCCGCGCGAGCGGCGTGAAGGAGAAGGCGGCCGAGATCATGGCTCTCCTCGGCATGTCCCCGCCGGCTCCGGCCGCCCCGGCCGAGGCCCCGGCCGCCGCTCCCGCGAAGTAACCTCCCCGCGCCCGACGGCGCTTCCGCCATCTCCCGCGGCCCCGGCTCTGCCGGGGCCGCGGCATTTTCAGAGCGGCCGGATCTCGACCCCCGCTTCCCGAAGCCTCGCCGCGATCTCCCGCGCGAAGGCGGCGGCGCCCGGCGTGTCGGAGTGGAGGCAGATCGTCCGCGCGTCGATCGCGACGCGCGAGCCGTCCGTTGCGGCGACCTCGCCGCGCAGGGCGATCGCGACGGCCTGCCCCGCGGCCTCGTCCGCGGTCCCCTTCAGGGCACCGGGGCGACCGCGCGGCGTGAGCGTGCCGTCCGCCTCGTAGCCACGGTCGGCGAAGGCCTCGCCCGCGACGCGGAAGCCGGCCTCGACGAACGCGGCGAGCATCTCCGAGCCGGCGAGGCCGACCAGGACGACGTCCGGCGCGACGCGCGCGACGCCCGTGGCGATCGCCCCCGCGAGCACCCGGTCCTTCGCGGCGGCGTTGTAGAGGGCGCCGTGCGGCTTGACGTGGGCGAGCCGCGCCCCGTTGCGCCGCGCGACGTCGCGGAGCGCGGCGACCTGCCCGGCGACCGAGACGGAGAGGACGTCGGGGGGGATCGGGAGGGTCCGTCGCCCGAAGCCCTCGCGGTCGGGGTACGAGGGGTGCGCGCCGATCGCGACGCCGCGCGCGAGCGCCGCCCGGACGACGCGCTCCATGGAGGCCGCGTCGCCGGCGTGGCCGCCGCAGGCGACGTTCACCGACGTGACGACGTCGAGGAGCTCCTCCTCGACCGGCGCGAGCTCCGGGAGCTCGCCGACGTCGGCGTTGAGGTCGATCGTCCTCACGCGAGCTCCTGTCCTTTCGTCTCGGGGAGGAAGCGCATGAGGACGGCGCCGGCGACGTAGAAGGCGGCCGTCAGCGCGAGCGCGCTCCCGAGCCCGTGCCGGTCGGCGAGCGCGCCGATCGTGAACGGCGCGAGCGCGCTGACGGCGCGCCCCGCGTTGTAGCAGAAGCCCTGCGCGGTGCCGCGGACCGAGGAAGGGAAGAGCTCGGCGAGGAGCGCCCCGAAGACGGAGAAGTAGCCGTGGCCGAGGTAGCCGACGACCGGGGCGAGGAGGAGGAGCGCGGCTTCGGAGCGGGCGAGGAGCCCGAACGCGGGGACGACGACCGCCGCACCGAGGACGAAGGCGAGGACGACGGGGCGGCGGCCGAAGCGGTCGGCGAGGACGCCGAACGTCGTGTACCCGAGGAAGGCGCCCGCCTGCATCGCGACGACGAAGCCGGTCGACCGGACGAGGCCGAGGCCCGCGCCGCCCTGCGCCGCCGGTGCGGCGAGGAAGGTCGGGACCCACGTGAAGAGGCCCCAGTATGCAAAGAGGAGCACGGTCGCGAGCGACGTCGCGGCAACGGCGCGGCCGAGGAGCGGCGGCTTCAGGAGGATGCCGAGCCCTCGCCCGCCGGCCGCCTTTTCCCCCCTCTCCTTCCAGATCGCGGGCTCCGGGACGCGCGCCTGGACCCAGACGGCGAGAAGCCCGGGGAGGACGCCGAGGACGAAGAGCGGGCGCCACCCCCAGGCCGGGAGGACGGCGGCCGCCAGGAAGGCCGCGAGGACGTAGCCGATCGCCCAGCCCGACTGCATCAGGCCGATCGCCTTGCCGCGGTGCCTCGCCGGCCAGGTCTCGGCGACGAGGACCGAGCCGGCCGACCACTCCCCTCCGAGGCCGAGGCCGACGAGGGCGCGCCAGAACGCGAGCTCGGCGACGCTCCGCGCCGTCGCCGTCGCTCCCGTGAAGAGGGCGTAGGCGAGGATCGCGAGGACGAGGACACGCGCGCGGCCGACGCGGTCGGAGAGGAACCCCGCGGCGATCCCGCCGAGGGCCGAAGCGACGAGCGTCACCGACGCGAGGAGGCCCGCCCTCGCGCCGTCGAGGCCGAACTCCGCGCGGATCGCCGTGAGGGCAAAGGCGTAGAGGCTCACGTCCATCGCGTCGAGCATCCAGCCCGCGCCGGCGGCGACGAGCGCCCGGCGCGCCTCGGGAGAGGCCTCGCGGAACCACGCGAAGCTCACGGGAGGAAGCCCCCCGGCGTTCCGAGCCGGACCTCGCGCTCGAGGAGGAGACGGCGCGCCGCGTCGAGCGAGACCTTCGCGAAGCGGACCTCGTCCCCGGGGCGGAGCTGCGCGAGAGCGGAGAGGTCGGCCGAGATCACGCTCGCGATCTTCGGGTATCCGCCCGTCGAAGGGTGCTCGACGAGGAGGACGATCGGGAGCCCCCCCGGCGGGACCTGGACCGCCCCGGCCACGACCCCTTCCGTGACGAGCGAGCGGGTCGGCGACGCGAGCGGCTCCCCCTCGAGGCGGACTCCCGCGCGGCTGGAGGAGGCCGAGACCCGGAACGGACGCGCGAAGAACGCTTCGGCCGCCTCCGCAGCGAACCACGCCTCCTGCGCCCCGGCGGTGACGCGGAGGAGGCGGCGCGCGCCGGTCCATCGGGCCGCGGCCGCGTCGACGCGACGGCCGCGCGGCGGTCCCGGCGCCCGGCCGACGGCAAGCCGGTCGCCCGCCGCGAGCGGTCGGCCGCCGAGACCGCCGAAGCCCGTCGCGACGTCCGTCGACCGGCTCCCGAGGAGGGGCGGGACCTCGAGCCCGCCCCGGACGCAGACGCAGGTCCGGGCGCCGGAGACCGCGCGGCCGACGTCGAGCCGGCTCCCGGCGCGGACCTCGACGACGCTCCAGGGCGCGACGTCTTCCCCGTCGAGCGTCGCCGCGAACGGCGCGCCGGCGAGCGCGAGGACGGCGGGCTCTTCGAACTCGAGCACGGGTCCCACGAGCGTCGCCTCGAGCGCCGCCGCCCCCTCGTCGTTCCCGAGGAGGAGGTTCCCGAGGCGGAGGGCGTGCGCGTCGGCCGCGCCCCCGCGCGGAACGCCGAGCGCGCCGAGGCCCGGACGGCCGAGGTCCTGCACGGTCGTCAGGAGGCCGGGGGCGAGGACGCGGATCACCGCGTCTCCCTCGCGAGCCGCTCGAGCTCCCCGTGCGACACGGGAACGAAGCGGACGGCGTCGCCCGGCCGGAGGAGCGTGGCGGGCTCTCGCGCGGCGTCGAAGAGGGAGAGGGGCGTCCGCCCGACGAGGCGCCAGCCGCCGGGGGTGGCCCTGGGATAGAGCCCCGCCTGCCCGCCGGCGATCCCGACGCTCCCCGCGGGAACGGCGAGGCGCGGCGCCGGCAGGCGGGGCATTGCGAGCCGGGGCGGCAGGCCGAGGAGATAGGCGAAGCCGGGGGAGAACCCCAGGAAGGCGACGCGGTAGGTCGCGGCGGAGTGGAGGGCGACGGCGTCGGCGATCGAGAGGCCCGCGTGCCGCGCGACGTCGGCGAGGTCGGGCGCGGACTCCCCCTCGTAGCAGACCGGGACCTCGACGGTCCGTTCCGGAAGCGCGAGCCCGCGCCCGGGCGGCGGCAGGAGGGGCGAGAGCGTCCGTTCCAGCTCCGCGTGCGTCGTCTCCGTCGGGTCGAAGGCGACGAGGAGCGAGGCGTACGCCGGCTTCAGGTCGACGAGGCCGCGCGGCGGTCGCTCCGCGAGGGCGGAGAAGAGCGCGAGGACGGCGGCCGACGCCTCCTCGGACGGACCGTCCGCGAGGACGACGAGGAGCGACGCGTCGCTCGCCGGGACGAGGCGCGGGATCGGGGAGGGGACGCCGCTCACGCGGGCCTCACGATACGCGGGATCGCGGCGCCGGGCCCGGGCGCGCGGCCGGCGCGCCGGGGTGCCTCTCGACGCCGCGACGCTCCGGGATTACCGTGGGCGAAAACCCGCGGAGGGGGCACGTCATGGCTCTCGACGTCTTTCACCAGGTCCTCGCGAGGCTCCACGAGCTCGCCGGCGGAAACCCGCGCCAGATGGTCTCGGTCGTCGACGTCCTCAAGCAGGAGAAGCTCTTCGGCAGCCACGACATGATCGTCGGAAAGCTCCAGTCCGAGGGATGGGTCGCCGACGCGCCGAAGAAGGACCACGTCTACGTGACGACCTGGGGGATCGAGGAGGTGCGGAAGGCGGCGGCCGCCGCCTCGGTGCCCGCGACCGTGGCCGGCCCCGCGCCGGCCGCCCCGCCCGCGGCGCCGAAGGCCCCCGAGCCGAAGAACGCGGCTGCCCTCCGCGACGCCGCCGAGAGAGCGCGCGACCTGGCGACGGTCCTCGACGAGCTCGCCACGGGCGCCGGGGGGACCGGCGCACAGCGGAAGGCGAAGGCGAGAAAGGCGCTCGCCGCCGCGACCGCGGCCGTGGAGGAGGCGTTCGAGTGAGCCCCGACCCGCTTCTCCCCTCGCCGGTCCGGTTCCTCGAGGCGCGTCTCGGCGCTCTCCGCGCCCCCGAGGCGCTCGGCCGCTACGAGGCCTTCTTCGAGGAGCGGGGCCGGGCGATCTCGGAAGCGGTCGACCGCGCGGGGACGCCGCCTCTCCGGATGTTCGACCGGTTCGGGGCCCGGATCGACGAGGTCGTCTTCCCGCCCGATTACCGGGAGCTCGTGACCAAGGGCTACGAGGCGGGCGTCGTCTTCCGGGCCGTCGAGGAGGGAGACGTCGCGGCCTCGTACCAGGTCGGCTACGTCACCTCGTACTACGACGCGGGGCTCTACTGTCCCCACACCGTCTCGCTCTCGACCGCGATCCCGCTCGCCAAGTACGGCTCGGCCGAGCTCCGCGCGAAGTACCTCCCGAAGCTGCTCCGGCGCGACGACTCCGTCTGGCAGGGGGCCACGTGGATGACCGAGGCGAAGGGGGGCTCCGACCTCGGCTCCTTCGTCGAGACCGTCGCCCGCCCCGCCGGGGACCGCTGGCTCCTGACGGGCGAGAAGTACTTCACGAGCAACGTCGGCGCCGAGCTCGCGATCGCCGCCGCCCGCCCCGAGGGGGCTCCGGCCGGGATCCGCGGCCTCGAGCTCTTCCTCGTCCCTCAGCGGCGCGACGACGGCGCCCTCAACTTCAGGGTCCGGCGGCTCAAGGAGAAGATCGGCACGCGCTCCGTCCCGACGGGCGAGGTCGAGCTCGACGGGAGCGTCGCGTACCTCCTCGGCGAGCGCGGGCAGGGGACCTACCTCGTCCTCGAGGCGCTCAACGTCTCGCGCGTCTGCAACTCGATCGGCGCCGTCGCGCTGACCCAGCGGGCTCTCCACGAGGCGTGGAGCTTCGCGGAGGGGCGAATCGCCTTCGGCAGGCCGGTTTCGCAGCAGCCGCTCTTCGCGCGGCAGGCGAAGGAGCGGCACGAGACGCTCCTCGACGCCTTCGCGCTGGCCTGGGAGGCGGTGACGCTCCTCTCGGAGGTCTGGCGCGAGACGCCGCGCTACAGCGACCGCTACCACCTCTTCCGCCTCGTCGCGCACCTCTCGAAGTACTGGACGGCGGAGGTCGCGGTGCAGTCGGCGAAGTGGGCGATGGAGGCGCACGGCGCCGCCGGGATCCTGGCCGACTTCCCCGTCGAGCGGCTCTTCCGCGAGGCGGTCATCCTCGGGATCTGGGAGGGGACGCCGCACCGGCAGATCCTCGACGGCATGGAGGTCGTCGAGAGGAAGAAGGTCCACGTCCCGCTCCTCGACGGGATCGCGGCGCGCGGCGGGAACGCCGTCGCCCTCGCGATGGCGCGCTCGGAGGTCGACGAGTGGCTCGCCCTCCCCGCGGAGCGGAAGGAGGCCGAGTCGGAGCGGGTCTTCGCGCGGCTCGCCGCGACGGTCGCCCGCGAGCTGAGGCGGGCGGCGGGCTGAGGCCGCGGGGGTCCGGGTCCCCGGTCCGGAGGTCCGTCCCGACCCGCGATCCGCTCTTCAGCGGAGGACGAGCATCCGCTCCTCGGTCATCTCGAGGAACGCGGAAGCGGGACCCTCGCGCCCGACGCCCGACGACTTCACCCCGCCGTAGGGCATCGGATCGCTCCGCCAGGTCGGGACGTCCCCCTGGACGATGCCGCCGACCTCGAGGACGTCCCAGGCCCGGCGGACCTTCGCGACGTCGGTCGTGAAGACGCCCGCCTGCAGGCCGTAGCGCGAGGCGTTCGCGCGGGCGAGCGCCTCCTCGAACGAGGAGTACGTCGAGAGGGCCGCGCCGGGGCCGAAGAGCTCGTCGGCGACGAACGGCTGGTCGTCGGGGACCTCCGCGAGGAGGGTCGGCCTCACGACCGGGCCGTCCGCCGTCCCGCCCGAGAGAAGCGCTCCTCCCGCCACGCGGCCCGCCTCGATCCACTCGAGGACCCGGTCGCGGTTCGCACCGTCGATCATCGGGCCGCAGAGCGTCGCGGCGGCGGCCGGGTCTCCCGTCGGGAACGCCTCGGCGGCCGCGACGAGGTGCTCGCGGAAGCGATCGGCGACGGCGCGGTGGACGAAGACCCTCTGGACGCTGATGCACGACTGCCCCGCCCACGCGAACGCCGCGTTCGCGACCCGGCGGGCGGCGTCGGCGAGGTCGGGCCAGTCGGGCTCGACGATCACCGCCGCGTTCCCGCCGAGCTCGAGGGCGACCCGCCGGTCCCACGCCTTCCGGCGGAGGGCGAAGCCGACCTCCGCCGAGCCCGTGAAGGTGAGGAGGGCGAAGCGCCTGTCGGTGACGAGCGCCTCGGCGTCCTGCGCGCGCGAAGGCACGACGGAGAGCGCCCCGTCGGGGAGGCCCGCCCGCTGGAGCGAGGCCGCGAGGTGGAGCGCCGCCGACGGCGTCTGGCTGGCGGGCTTCAGGACGACCGGGCAGCCGGCCGCGACCGCCGGGGCGAGCTTGTGCGCCACGAGGTTGAGAGGAAAGTTGAACGGCGTGATCGCGAGGACCGGCCCGAGCGGGACCCGCTTCGTCAGCGCGAGCCTCCCCGCGCCGCTCCCGAACCCCGAGAGGTCGCGCGCGACGACCTCCGGGAAGCGGGCGACGTGGGCCGCCGCGAGGAGCGTGTCGCCCGCGCGGTCGACCTCGCCGCGCGCGAGGGCGATCGGCTTCCCCGCCTCCTCCTGGATGGAGCGGGCAACCTCTTCCTTTCGCGCGAGGAGATCGGCGCGCGCCGCCTCGAGGATCGCCGCGCGGCGATCCGCGCCGAGCGCCGCCATCCCGGGCGCGGCCTTCGCGGCCGCCTCCGCCGCCCGCTCGAGCGTCGGCGGGCCGGCCCGGGCGACGCGCGAGACCGGGGCGCCGTCCCAGGGCGAGCGGATCTCGGCGGCACCCTCCCCGTCCTCCCAGGTACCGGCCAGGAAGAGCTTCGTCTCTCTCATGCGCCTCACCCCTCCCCTGCGGCTCCGTCTCCGGGGCCGAGGCCGAAGAAGCGCTCGATCCTGTCGAGGAGGGACGCGTGCTCCGCCTGCAGGCGGTGTCTCCGGGACTCCTCGGAGAGGTTCTCGGTCGCCGTCGTGAGCTCGACCTGCCGCGCCGCGAGGATGCGCGAGATCCCCTCGGCGATCGCGGGCCGCTGCTCGAGGACCTCGCGGAACTTCTCCTTCCCGAGGCGCCAGCACTCGACCTCGCCCACGGCGATCACGGTCGCCCGGCGCGGCTCGCCCGTCAGCATCCCCATCTCGCCGAAGATGTCGGGGGCCGAGATCCGGGTGACGACGCGTGGCGGGGCGTCCGGGACCGCGACGCGGACGTCGCCCGCCCCTTTCGTGATGATGTAGAGGTCGTGCACCTGGCGCCCCTGGACGACCATCGCCTCTCCGGGGGCGAACGGGGCGCGGACGAGCCCCGGCGCGAGCCGCTCGCGCTCCTCCGCCGTGAGCGACGCGAAGAGGGGAACGCTCTCGAGCGCTGCAAGCCGGGCCTGGGAGTCGCGCGTCGCCTGGCGCGTCCGGTGCGCCTCCTCCTCGATCGTCACGAAGTTCGCGGAGGCGGGGCGGGAGAGGGTGATCCCGGCGCGGCGGAGGGCGTAGACGATGCGGGTCCTCACGACCGAGTCCGTCGGGTCGTCGGGGAGGAGGTCCGTGAGCCAGTAGCGGGCGGCGTAAGAGGCCCAGCTCTCGCGGAACTCCATCAGGACGACGCTCGGCGCCGGCTCGGCGGCGACGTTCGGGATCGGCTCGCGCGTCAGCGCCTCGCGGACGGTCTCGATCACGGTGACCGGAGAGGTCCGGTAGTCGACGCCGAACCAGACCCAGCGCCGCTCGAGCGGGACGCTCCGACCGCCGGCCTTCCCGAGAACGAGGACCGGCGTCTTCACGAGGACGCTGTTCGGCACGAGGAGCGTGTCGCCGTTCCGCGTCTCGATCGCCGTGTGCCGCCAGGCCGTCTCGCGGACCTTCCCCGACGTGTCGCCGAACTTCACCCAGTCCCCGGGCTCGACCGCCCCCTCGAGCTGGAGCGCGATGCCGCCCATCACGTTCGCGAGGGTGTCCTGGAGGGAGAAGCCGATGACCGCGGTGACGACGGCCGAGGTGGCGACGATCCCGGTCACGTCGACGTGGTGGATCGAGAAGAGCCAGATCAGGAGGGCCACGAACGCGAGCGCGACCGCGAGGTCGCGGGCGATGCGCGGCACGCGGACGCGTGTGAAGGGAAGGAGGAGGTCGAAGACGAGGACCGCGGTGAGGCCGAGGAAGGCGATCCCCTGGAAGAGGAGGGCGAGGAAGAGGAGCGTCGGCGCCGCGACGTTCAGCTCGAGGAGGGCGAGCGCCGCGACGCCGCGGAACAGGACGGAGACGAGGAGGACGACGACGAGCCGGACGATCCGGCCCCGTGCCTCGCGCACGGCGACGAAGAGGAGCGCCGCCCCGACGAGGAAGGCGGCCCCGAGCCGGAGCGACTCCGGCGAGAAGACGGGAGAAGCGCCGGTTCCGGGCATGGGATCGAAGCTTCAAGGTAGCACGTGGCGGAAGGCGCCTGGCCCGCAATCTCGAGGGGCGTCGGCCCCGGTCGTCCGTCCGGACCTTCTCCCTCGCCGAGGAACGGCCGGACGACTTCCCCCCGAATCGGCTTGACAGCCCCGGGTGAGCGGCCTAGCCTATGTTTTAGATCTTAGATCTAAGATCTAGTAGGGGTCGGGAGCATGGAACCAAAACCGCCGCAACCGAAGCTTCTCCGGCAGTGGGTGACCGAGCGCATCCGTGCCGACATCCTCGAGGGCCGCCTCCGTGCGGGCGAGTGGCTGCGCCAGGAGCAGCTCGCCCAGCGCTACGAGGTGAGCCAGATGCCGGTCCGGGAGGCGCTCAAGCAGCTCATATCGGAAGGGCTCGTCCGTCACGAGGTCCGGCGCGGCGCCCGGGTCGTCTCGGTCACCCGTCAGGACGTCTCCGACCTCTATGCCTGCCGCGCGCTCGTCGAGGGAATGGCCGCCCGCTCGGCGGCCGTCAACGTCACCGACGAGCAGCTCGCCGAGATGCGGAAGGTCCTGGGCCAGATGAGGGGCCACCTCGGGCCGGCCCACATCGCCGAGTACCGCGAGCTCAACCGTCGCTTCCACTCGATCATCTCGGAATCGGCCCCCGACCGCTCCTTCCTCGCGCACACGCTGAGCCAGATCTGGTCGGCGTTCCCGAGCATGCTCTGGAGCAACGTCGCGACGACCGCGAAGGCCCCTCTCCCGGGGCGTGGCCCGAACGACGTCGCCGAGCACGCGGCGATCCTCGCCGCCCTCGAGGCGCGCGACCCGGACGCCGCCGAGCGAGCCGTCCGCGCGCACATCGAGGAGGCCGGCCGGCTCCTCCTCTCGGTCTTCGAAGAGACCCGCGAGCCGTGACCCCGGCAGCCCGCCCCGCGTTCCGGGCGGCCGAGCCGCGGCGCGTTCGCACGACCGCGCCGCCGAGCTTCATCGATTCCGCCGACCGCGCCGCCAGGGCGACGGGGCCGGCTCACTCCGTGACATTCAAGGGAGGAGCCATGACGAAGAGGAACACCATCGCAATCGCGCTCGCCCTCGTCCTGCTGTGCGCGGCGGGACCCGCGCCGGCGCAAAGCACCGTCACGGGGGCCCTGCAGGGCGTCGTCGCCGACGCGTCGTCCGGGGCGCTGCCGGGCGTCACGGTCACGATCTCGTCCGACGCCCTCGTCTCCGGCCGGAAGGCGACGGTCACGGACGGCCGGGGCGTCTACCGCTTCCCGTCGCTGCCCCCCGGCGTCTACGCGGTCTCGGCCGAGCTGCAGGGCTTCCGCCCGGCGAGGAAGGAGGGGGTCCGGGTCTCGCTCGGACAGGCCCTCGCCGTGAACCTCACCCTTTCGCTCGCGGCGGTCGCCGAAGCGGTCACCGTCACCGGCGAGGCTCCCTCCGTGAGCGTCGTCGACAACGCGGTCTCCTCGAACCTGACGGCGGAGTATCTCGAGCGGCAGCCCCTTTCCCGCGACACGAACAGCCTCGTCAACCAGGTTCCCGGCGTGAACTCGGGGCGCGCCTACGGGAGCACCGAGGAACGGACCCTCGCCTTCAACCTCGACGGCGTGAACGTCTCGAACCCCGCCTCCGGCGAGCACTGGGCGCTGACGAATCCCGACTGGATCAAGGAGATCCAGGTCGTCGGCCTCGGCGCTCCGGCGGAGTACGGCGGCTTCACGGGAGCCGCGTTCAACCTCGTCACCAAGTCGGGCGGCAACTCGGTCAAGGGGGACTTCGTCGTCTACTACACGGGCGGCGACCTCGTCTCGACGAACGCGCCGGCCAGCGCGCAGGGGACCGCCCTCCTCCCGTCCGAGACGAAGTCGGACTGGGACTTCAGCGCGAACCTCGGCGGCCCGGCGATCAAGGACCGCCTCTGGTACTTCGTGTCGGCCCAGTACGCGAACGCCGTGACGACCCCCTTCTACCGCGGCTCCGCTCCGGAGTCCCAGAGGGAGGACACCGACGACACGAAGCACCGGTACATGGGGAAGCTCACGTTCCAGGCGAGCCCGTCCACGCAGCTCGTCGGGATGGCCTTCTACGACGACCGCCTCGTCGACAACCGCGGCGCCGGGGGCCTCCTCCTCTCGACCGCCGCGCGCCGGCAGGAGTCGCCGAACTGGGAGTACAACGCCACGGCCGAGAGCCTCCTCAGCTCGACGAACTTCCTGAGCGTCAAGCTCACCGGCTTCAGCGGCCGCGACGACCGCCTCCCGAACTACGGCCCGGACAAGCCCGGCCGGAACGACGACACGACCGGCTTCGGCTGGGACAACGCCGCCTTCACCCTCAAGCAGAAGGTCGAGCGGGCGACGCTCGACGCGAGCTGGTCGCTCTTCTCCGACGGGCTCTTCGGAAGCAGCGACTCCCACACCTTCAAGTTCGGCGCGAACTACGAGTGGGGCGTCTACGACCAGGAGCAGCCCCGCGACGGCGGCTTCAGCTACTACGACCGCTCCTCGCGCTGCCCCGGGGCGACCGCCGACGAACGGACGGCCGCCTACTTCGCGAACCCGTCCTGCGCGGCCTACTCTTCGGACCGGGGGAACGAGATCTTCCTCGACTCGGTCCAGCGCGGCATCAACGTCTACGCGCAGGACACCCTCCGGCTCGGGCGGGTCACGGTGAACGCGGGCCTCCGCTACACGCAGTACTCCGCGGGGTTCCGGAACGGCGACGAGTCCGTGTACGACGTCTCCTTCCTCGCCCCGCGGCTCGGCTTCGTGTGGGACGTCTTCGGAACCGCGAAGACCGCCCTCAAGGCCCACTACGGCCGCTACTTCCTCGGCATGTTCGCGTACCTCTACGACCGCGAGGAGTCGGGGCACGCCTACACGCCCGCCGAGATCTGGGACTACAACCCGGCCACCGGGAAGTACGACAAGTTCGTCAGCAGCACCCTCACGACGGCGACGCTCGACACGGGCGCCGGCCACCCCTACACCGACCAGTACCTCTTCTCGGTGGAGCAGCAGCTCGGGAAGAGGACGAGCCTCGGGCTCGACCTGATCTACCGGAACGACGGCGACATCTTCGCCATGGTGAACGAGAACGGCGACTACGCCGTCTCCGAGATCCCGGGCAACCCGCTCACGGGCGGGACGCAGACCGTCAACGCCCTCCGGACGGCCCCGCGCTTCGTCCTCGAGAACGCGCCGGGCGGCTACCGCCACTTCGGCTCCGCGATCCTCCGCTTCGAGAAGAGCTTCTCGGACGGCTGGTCCCTGCGCGCCTCGATCGTCTGGTCGGACCTCACCGGAAACGCGCTGAAGAACAACTCCTACGTCCCCGAGTTCCAGGACTGGAACGGGCTCGTGAACGCCGACGGCCGCCTCTCGAACTTCTCGAGGTGGGAAGGGAAGCTGTCGGCCTCCGTCGACCTGCCGTGGGGGATCAAGGCGAGCGGCTACTACACGTACCTCTCGGGCGAGTACTGGACCCCGTACGCCCGGGTGAGCAGCAGCGCCATCAAGAACAACGCGACGAACGTGAACCTCGTCGAGCGCGGGCTCGAGCAGCTCGACGACCGCCACCTCGTCGACCTCCGCCTCGGCAAGGACTTCAAGCTCGGGGGACCGATCGTCCTCTCCCTGTTCGTCGACGGCTTCAACATCTTCAACTCCGACACCGTCACCGCCGTGGACGGCCGCTGGGGAACGATCAACTACAACGCGACCACCCCCTCGAAGAGCACCTGGAGCTCCCGGACGGCGTACGGCGCCCCGACGGCGATGGAGAACCCGCGGCAGATCCGGATCGGCGCGCGGGTCGCCTTCTAGGACCACCGCACCGGAGAAGGCGGAACGATGGGGAGGCCCACGATGACCGAGGCCGCCGCGCCCTGGTACCGGCGCATCCGGATGCCGCACACGCTCGTCCTCGTGTGGCTCCTGGTGGCGATCGTCCTCGCGGCGTCGTGGGTCGTCCCCGCCGGGGAGTTCGACCGGACGGACGTCGCCGGCCGGCAGGTCCCGCTGCCCGGGACGTACCACCGGGTCGAGAAGGTGACCCTCGGTCCGGGGATGCTCCTCGTCTCCCCCATCAAGGGGTTCACCGAGGGGGCGTTCCTCATCGCCTTCCTCCTCGTCATCGGCGGAAGCTTCAACGTCCTCCAGGAGTCGGGCGCCGTCGAGTTCGGCATCGCGCGGCTGACGCGGGTCCTCGCGCGGCGCCCCTCCCTGGAGGTCCTCGTCGTCCCGGCTCTCATGGTCGCCTTCTCGCTCGCCGGCTCGGTCTTCGGCATGGCCGAGAGCATGATCCCGTTCGTCGTCGTCTTCGTCCCGCTCGCGCGGAGGCTGGGCTACGACTCGATCGTCGGCACGAGCATTCCGTTCCTCGGGGCGGCCGCGGGATTCGCGGCCGCTTTCCTCAACCCCTTCACCGTCGGCATCGCCCAGCAGCTCGCGGGGCTCCCGGCGAACTCCGGATTCGGCTACCGCGTCTTCACCTGGATCGTCGGGACGGCCGTCATCGTCGCGTACGTGATGCGCCACGCGCGGAAGGTGAAACGCGACCCGGAATCGAGCCCCGTTCGGGACATCGACCTCCTCCGCGAAACGACGGACCACGGGGTCCTCGCCGAGGGGCGCTGGGACGCGCGGCACGTCGTCACGCTCGTCCTCTTCGGGCTCGCCATGGCCGGGCTCGTCGGCGGGATCCTCGCCCTGAAGTGGGACATCGGCGCCCTCGCCGCGTACTTCCTCGGGATGGGAATCGCCCTCGGCCTCTCCGCCGGGCTCGGCCCGAGCCGGATCGCGACCGCCTTCGTCGCCGGCGCGAAGAACATGGTCGGCGTCGCCTTCATCGTCGCCTGCGCGCGGGCGCTCCTCGTCATCGGGCGCGACGCGAAGATCCTCGACACGGCGCTCCAGGCGAGCTTCCTGTTCGTGTCGGCCCTGCCGAAGGGGATCGCCGCCCACCTGATGTTCGCCGTCCAGTGCGTCATCAACTTCTTCATCCACTCGGGAACCGCGCAGGCGGCCCTGACGATGCCGATCCTCGCGCCCCTCTCCGACCTCGTCGGCGTGACGCGCCAGACCTGCGTCTACGCGTTCCAGCTCTGCGAGTTCATCAACCCGATCCTCCCGACGAGCGCCGTGACGATGGGCGTCCTCGGCGCCGCGGGGATCCCGTGGGAGCGATGGGCCCGCTGGTTCCTCCCCCTGATGTGGATCCTCGTGGGGCTCAGCGTCCTCCTCCTCATCCCGCCCGTCTTCCTCTTCCGCTACGGGCCGTTCTGAGCCTCCCTGGCCGAGCCCTTCCCGCCGACAGCGAGGACGAACCCCGATGATCGCCATCCACGACGTCGAGACCTTCACGCCCGAGCCGGCCGGACGGGTCGACCTCCTCCTTGCCGGAACTCGGGTCGAGCGGATCGGCCCTCCGATTTCCCTGCCGCCCGGGCTCGCCGACGAGATGTGCGGCGACGGTCTCGTTGCGGTCCCGGGTCTCGTCGACGCGCACGTCCACTTCGCGGGAGGAGGCGGCGAAGGGGGGTTCGCGACGCGCACCCCGGAGCTCGACCTCGGCGACGCGATCCGCGGGGGGGTCACGACCGTCGTCGGCTGCCTCGGCACCGACGGCGTCGCGCGCAGCCTCCCCGCCCTCCTCGCCAAGGCCTTCGCCCTCGAGGAGGAGGGGCTCTCGACCTTCATCCTCACCGGCTCCTACGGCGTGCCGCTCGTCACGCTGACCGGGAGCGCGGAGCGCGACCTCCTCCTGATCGAGAAGGTGGTCGGCGTCGGCGAGCTCGCCATCTCCGATCACCGCTCCTCCCAGCCGACGCCCGCGGAGATCGCCCGCATCGCCGCGGAGGCGCGGCGCGGCGGGATCCTCTCGGGCAAGGCGGGAGTCGTGAACGTCCACCTCGGCAACGGCCCGTCGGGCCTCGCGCCACTCCGGCACCTCGTCGAGGAGACGGAGATCCCGATCACGCAGCTCCTCCCGACCCACCTGAACAGGAACCCGTCGCTCTTCGCGGAGGCGATCACGTGGGCCCTCCGCGGCGGCTGGGCCGACCTGACGACCTCGAACGTCCCCGCCTTCTTCGCGGCCGGCTCCGTCAAGCCGAGCTGCGGCCTGGCACGGATGCTCGAGGCGGGAGTCGACCCGTCGCGGATCACGTTCACCTCCGACGGGCAGGGGAGCCTCCCCGACTACGACGACGAGGGACGTCTCCTCGGGCTCGACGTCGGACGGGTCGCCTCTCTCCTCGAGGAGGTCCGTGACGCCGTCCTCGTCGACGGAGTCCCCCTCCCCGTCGCGCTCGGCGTCGCGACGCGGAACCCGGCACGCGCGCTGGGGCTCGCGCGCAAGGGAGTCCTCGCCGAAGGGCGGGACGCCGACGTGGTCCTGCTGCGAAGAGAAGACCTCTCCGTCGACACCGTGATCGCGCGGGGCCGCGTCCTGATGCGCGCCGGCCGCATTCTCGCGAAGGGGACCTTCGAGCCATGAGAGCGCTTTCGGCGGCGACCCTCTCCCTCTTCCTCGTCTCCGCTTCCGTCTCGTTCGCGGGTCCGGACGCCTCGAAGGGCCACCTCGTCCTGATCGGCGGGGGAAAGCGCCCCGCCGCGGTGATGTCGAGGTTCGTGGAGCTCTCCGGCGGCCCCTCGTCCCGGATTCTCGTCGTCCCGACCGCCTCGGAGCTTCCCGACACCGTCGAGGCCTACCGGAAGGAGCTCGCCGCCCTCGGCGCGACGAACGTGGCAGGGCTCGACGTGCGGACCCGGCTCGACGCGCAGAGGAAGGCGCTCGTCGAGGAGGTCGAGAAGGCGGGAGGGATCTTCTTCTCCGGCGGCGACCAGCGGCGCATCGTGGCGGCGCTCGGCGGCACGCCGGTCGGCGACGCGATCGTGGCCGCCTGGCGCCGCGGCGCGACCATCGGCGGGACGTCCGCGGGAACCGCCTGCATGAGCCCCGTGATGCTCACGGGGGAAGGGGATCTCAAGGTCCTCCGCGCCGGAAACGTCGAGCTCTCTCCCGGTCTCGGCCTCTTCCCCGGCGCCGTCCTCGACCAGCACTTCGTGGCGCGGCTGCGGCAGAACCGGCTGATGTCGGTCGTCCTCGAGCACCCGCAGCTCCTCGGGATCGGCATCGACGAAGGGACGGCCGTCTGGCTGAGGCCCGACGGGACCTTCCAGGTCCTCGGCGAGGGCTCCGTCGTCGTCTACGACGCCGCCGGGGCCACCGCGACGCGCGCCCGCGGCGAGGGCCCGGTCCTCCTCGGGGTCAGGAACCTGAGAACCCACGTCCTGATCCCGGGGGACGCCTTCGACCTCGCGGTCCGGAGCGTCGTCCCGGCCCGCGATCCCGCGGCACCCCCGATGGCCGCCCCGCTCGCGGCGCCGGCAGCCGCCGCCCACCTCTGACGATCTCCGGCAACAGGTTCCGCTACGATCCTGCCGGAACGGGAAGGACGGCCCGGCGTGGCCGAAGGGAAAAGCCGAGACGTCGCGGACCCTGCCGGGTGCGCGACCGGGAGAGGACGATGGCCGAGACGACGACGACCTCCGGAGCCTTCATCGAGCTCGAGAACAGGTGGGGGGCCCACAACTACCACCCGCTCGACGTGGTCTGCACGAAGGGCGAAGGGGTCTGGCTCACGGACGTGGACGGGAAGAGGTACATGGACTTCCTCGCCGCCTACTCCGCCGTGAACCAGGGGCACAACCACCCCCGGATCGCCGAGGCGGCGATCGCGCAGATCCGGAAGCTCGCCCTGACGAGCCGCGCCTTCCGCAACGACCAGTTCCCGCCCCTCCTCGAGAAGCTCTGCCGCCTGACCGGCTTCGACAAGGCGCTCCTGATGAACAGCGGCGCCGAGGCCGTGGAGACCGCGATCAAGGCGATGCGCAAGTGGGCCTACGACGTGAAGGGGGTCCCCTACCCGGAGGCCGAGATCGTCGTGGCGGAGGGGAACTTCCACGGGCGGACGACGACGATCGTCGGCTTCTCGACCGACCCCGACTCCACGAGCCGGTTCGGCCCCTTCACCCCCGGCTTCCGGATCGTCCCGTACGGCGACCTCGCGGCCGTCGAGGCCGCGATCACGCCGCGGACCGCCGCGATCTTCGTCGAGCCGATCCAGGGCGAGGGGGGCGTCGTCATCCCGCCCGACGGCTACCTGAAGGGGCTTCGCGAGATCGCCGACCGGAGCCGCTGCCTCCTCGTCCTCGACGAGATCCAGTCGGGCCTCGGCCGGACCGGGAAGCTCTTCGCCTTCGAGCACGAGCGGATCCGCCCCGACGGCGTCACCATCGGCAAGGCGCTCTCTGGCGGCTTCTACCCGGTCAGCGCCTTCCTCGCGTCGGACGCGGTCATGGACGTCTTCACGCCCGGCATCCACGGGTCGACCTACGGCGGCAACCCGCTCGCATGCGCGATCGCCTCGGCCGCGCTCGACGTCCTCGTCGAGGAGAAGCTCGTCGAGCGGGCCGCCGAGCTCGGCGTCCACCTCGAGGCGCGCCTGAAGACGATGAGGACGGACAAGGTCGAGGAGGTCCGGGTCCGCGGCCTCTGGGCGGGAGTGCAGCTGAAGGTCTCCGCCGGGCCGGCGCGCCCCTACTGCTACGCGCTCAAGGAGCGCGGGATGCTCTGCAAGGACACGCACGTCCAGACGATCCGGCTCGCGCCGCCCCTCGTCATCACGCGCGAGCAGGTCGACTGGGCGGTGGACCAGCTCGAGGCGGTCCTCGCCTGAGGCGCGCGGGGGCGGGCGAGGGGCCGTGACGCCCGACACGGCGCGCCGTCGGCTCGCGGCGCTGACGCGCGAGGTCGAGGCGTGCCGCGCCTGTCCGCGGCTCGTGGCGTGGCGCGAGGAGAGCGCCGCGAAGCCCCCGCGCCGCTTCGCGGGCGAGACGTACTGGGCGCGGCCGGTCCCCGGCTTCGGGGATCCGGCCGCGCGCCTCCTCCTCGTCGGCCTCGCCCCCGCCGCGCACGGCGGGAACCGGACCGGGCGCGTCTTCACCGGCGACTCCTCGGGCGACTTCCTTTTCGCCGCGCTCCACCGCGCCGGTTTCGCGAACCAGGCGGAGTCGATCCACCGCGGGGACGGCCTCGCGCTCCGCGACGCGTACGTCCTCGCGCCCGTCCGCTGCGCGCCGCCGGACAACCGGCCGACGCCGGAGGAGTTCGACCGCTGCCGCCCCTTCTTCGCGCGCGAGCTCGCGCTCCTGCCCGAGGTCCGCGTCGTCCTCGCCCTCGGAGGCCTCGCCTGGGCCTCGGCGCTGCGGGTCCTCGCCGAGGCCGGCGCCGCTGTTCCTCGCCCGGCGCCCGCGTTCGGCCACGGCGCCGAGGCCGTGCTCGAGGTCCCGGGCCGCGGCCCCGTCACGCTTCTCGGCTCGTACCACGTGAGCCGGCAGAACACGAACACGGGGCGGCTGACGCCGGCGATGTTCGACCGCGTCCTTGCGAGGGCGCGGCAGCTCCTCGGGCCCACCGAACGCCCGTGATCCGGTGACCTCTTCTCAGGATCGGGCGCTCACGCGACCTTCCTTGCGGGCCGCCCGAAACGTCATCAGACTGTAGGGAGCGCAACGACGCGCGACGGCTACGGTGACGGCGGAGACAACCGCCCGTCGCTTCTCTCGCCGGACGCGTCTCGGGTGTCGGGCGGCGAGGAAGCGGCAGGGCGAGGCCGAGAGGCCTCGGGAGACTCGTATGACGCGATTCCGCTCGGCACGGCTCGATCTCCTCCGGGTGGCGATCGTCGTCGCGGCAACCGGTCTCCCGTTCGCCGCATCGGCCCAGTCGATCCTGAGCGTTGCGGGGGGAGGAACGGACGACGGTCGACTCGCGACGGAGGTACGGCTGGGCGAGGCCTTCGGCCTGGTCCGGATGCCCGACGGCGCGCTCGTCCTCTCCGAGATGGCCGCACACCGGATTCGCCGCGTCGACCCTGCGACTTGCCGGATCTCGACCCTGGCCGGGAACGGCATCGGCACCTTTGCCGGCGACGGCGGCCCGGCCCCGGCGGCGAGCTTCTCCAACCCGACCGCGCTCCTCCTCCACGACGGGGGGCTCCTTGTCGCGGACGCCGGGAACGGCCGCGTCCGCCGCGTCGATCTCGTGACGCTGGAGGTCTCGACCTGGGCCGGCGGAGGAGACGCCCCCGGGGACGGCGGTCCTGCCCGAAGCGCACGCTTCAGCTGCCCCGTGGGACTCGCGAGGACCTCCGGCGGCATCCTGGTCGCCGACGCGTGCGCGTTCCGGATCCGGCGCATCGACGCGGCGACGGGGGTCGTCACGACGGTCGCCGGGACGGGTGAATACGGCTTTTCCGGCGACGGCGGCCCGGCGACCGCCGCCCGCCTCGGGAACCCGCGCGCCATCGCCGTCGACCGGGCGGGAGACCTCCTCATCGTCGATACCTACGCACTGAGGATCCGGCGCGTGAAGGCGGCGACCGGGATCATCGAGACGATCGCGGGGGACGGCAGCCAGGTTTTCCGGGAGGGGGCTCTCGCCCTCGAGACCGGATTCCTCGCGCCCTACTCGGTGGCCGAGGACGCCGACGGGAACCTCTGGGCCGGCGACACGGGTCGGCTCGTACGCATCGCCGCCGCGGACGGTCGCGTCCACGCCGTGACACAGGTCGGCATCGCCAGCGGCCTCCTTCCGGAAGCCGGCAAGCTCCTCGTTGCCGACGGCCTCTCGCTGGCATCGGAGGTCTTCCAGCTCGACCGGGCGACGGGGGCGCGGGTCCGCCTCGCAGGCGGCGGCGCGGGAGGCATCGGCGACGGCGGCCCGGCGACGGCGGCCGTCCTCGCGTTTCCGTACGACGTGGCGCCCGCCCCCGACGGCGGGCTCCTCGTCCCAGAGGTGGACGGCTTGCGCGTCCGGAAGTTCCGGCCCGGAGGAACGATCGAGACGATCGCCGGGACCGGATCGACCGACGGTCCGAGGTACGGCGTGCCGGCCACGGCGGCCTCGCTCGCTCAGCCTGCGGCCGTCGCCGCAGACGCCGCCGGGAACGTCTACGTCGGCTCCCCGGAGGGTGTCGTCCGCCTCGACGCCTCGAGCGGCCTTCTGACTCGCTTCGCGGGAGGAGGGGAGTCGAACGCCGGCGACGGCGGGCCCGCCACGGCGGTCCACCTCAGCGCTCCCTGGAAGATCGCCGTCGACGGGCGCGGAGGGCTCCTGATCGCGGAATTCGGCGCAAACCGCGTGCGCCGAGTCGACCTTTCGACGGGGATCATCTCGACCGTCGCCGGGACCGGCGTGGCGGGCTTCTCCGGAGACGGCGGGCCTGCCACGGCCGCACGGCTGAACGGGCCGGCAGGCCTCGACGTCGACGCGAACGGCAACATCTACCTCGCCGATTCCTCGAACTCTCGGATCCGGAAGATCTCCGCCGTCGACGGGGCGATCTCGACGGTCGCGGGGGGCGGACCCGTGTATCCGACCGTCCCGGTGAGAGCCGTCGAGGCCCAGCTCCCGGGCCTCTGGAGCCTCGCGTCGGACGGCATGGGCCGCCTCGTGTTCAACGTCGGGGCGGGGCTCGCCCGCTTCGACCCCGCGACGGGGCTCGTATCTCCCCTCGGGCCGATCCAGGCGTACCTCGGCATGACCGGGGACGGCGGCCCGCTCTCCGCGGCGACGTTCGGCTCCATCCGCGGGCTCCGCTTCGACTCCTCGGGCAACCTCTTCGTCGCCGACGGCGGGAGCAACCGGATCCGCGCCGTCTTCGCCTGCGTGACGGTCGGTGCCCCGTCGCTCTCCGTCCCCGCCGACGGCGCGACCGGCACGTCGACCGGCCCGACGCTGACGTGGTCCTCGGTTGCCGGGGCCTTCCGTTACGACGTCTACCTCGGGACGACGAATCCGCCGACGACGGCCGTCGCCACGGACCTCGCGGCGACGAACTTCACGCCCGTCAACCTCCAGCCGGGCACGAAGTACTCCTGGAAGGTCGTCGCCAAGGGGGACCCCTACTGCGTCCCCTTCTCCTCGACCGAGTCCGTCGTCCGCTCCTTCACGACGATCGCGGGCTGCGCGGCGCCCTCCACGCCCTCTCTCACCGCTCCCGCCGACGGCGCGAAGGTCCCCGCCGCGGCCGCGACGCTCACCTGGGCCGCCTCCTCCGGCGCCGGGACCTACGACGTCTCCTTCGGCGCCACGAATCCTCCGCCCCTGGCCGCCTCGGGCCTCACCTCGACGAGCTTCACGCCTCCCGCGCTCGACGTCGGGGGGCTCTACTACTGGTCCGTCCTCGCGCGGGCCGCCTGCGATCCCGCCAAGACCGCCTCCTCCGGCGTCCGCTCCTTCCGGATCGAGGGCGTCGGGTGCTTCCCGCCCGGGGCCTTCTCCCTCTCTGCTCCCGCCGACGGCGCCACGGGCCTCCCTCCCGACCTGACGATCTCGTGGACGACTTCGCAGGGTGCCGCGAGCTACGACCTCTACCTCGGCCTGACGGCGTCTCCCCCGCTCTACCTCTCCGGCCTGACGTCGACGGCGCTGGCCCTGCGCGGCCTTGCCGCGGGAGCCACCTACCGCTGGAAAGTCGTCGCCCGCGCCGCGTGCGATCCCGCCGCCGTGGCCGCCACGCCCGTCCGCACCTTCACCGTCCGCGGCACCTGCGCCACGCCAGGTGCAACCGGCTTCACGTTCCTCCCGCCCGGTGCGATCGGCACCGGCCAGGGCTACGTCGTGGCCTGGAGCGCCGCCTCGGGCCTGGATGCGGGGGACGGCTACGTCGTCGAGCGATCGACCTCGCCTTCCTTCTCGCCCGTGCTGGACACCGTCACGACGAGCACCCTTTTCGCCTCGTTCGTGGCGCCGGCCTCCGCGGGGTCGCTCTACCACCGCGTGCGTGCCATTCCGGCCTGCGATCCGGAGAAGGCGGGGCCATGGTCTCCGACCGGGCTCGTCTCCGTCACCGCGGCGACCCCCAACGTCGTCTTCAGCCGAGCCCCGGAGGCGATGGTCGTCGCCCTCGGCGACCGGCTGGAGGACCAGAAGTCGCTCTTCACGCTGGAGAACGTCACCTCCTCGCCGATCCAGGTCTTCCTCGGGCGGCAGGAGCTCTCCAGCCCGCCGTTCTTCACGGTCACCGACCCCTCCGGCGGCGACGCGGCCGTACTCACGCTCGAGCCTCACGTGCCGAAGCTTCTCGAGGTGCACTACTCCGGGCCGCGCAACGACGTGGCCGGCGCCTACCAGGGGGTGATCTTCGCCGCTTCGGTCGGGGCAGGGCTCGCGGTCACGCCGTGGGCCTACGTGAGCCTGAAGGTGGGCTCCTCCCCCGACGCGGTGCCCGAATTCCGCGTGAACGGGGTGGCCTCCGAGTACGCCGCCTTCCCCGGCCTCAACGGCTCCGACACCGGCCGCGCCCCCATCTCCGTCGACGTCTTCAACCCCGGCCCCTCTCCCCTCGAGCTGGCCGCCGAGGTCGGCCCCGAGCTCTGGCTCTCCCTCGAGCCCGGCTGGAACTCCGCCCCGATCCCGGCCGGGGCGACGAGGACCCTCCGTCTCTACACGCGCCGCATGCGCGCCCCGAACGGCTCGGCGCTTCCCCGCTACACCTATCTGACGCTCCGCACGAGGGGGGGCAAGACTTCCCGCCTCCTCGTCCAGGACAACGACGCCCCGCTGCTTTCGGCCGGTCGGGGAGCCTCGGCCGTCAGGCCCGAGGCCTCCTTCCTCGTCCCCTCCGTCGCCCACGTCACCTCCGCCCTAGGCAACACCTTCGTCTCCCGCCTCTCGCTCTCCAACGCCGGGACCGAGGCCGTCCAGGCCGAGCTCGTCTTCACCCCAGCCTCCTCGGACTCCTCTCTGGTCGACGGCTTCGACTCCACCGCCATCCGGCGCGCCACCGTGGTCGTCCCCCCCAACGACCTGGTCCGTCTCTCCGATCCGCTCGTGCTGCTCTTCGGCCTGACGCCCCCGGTCTCCGGAACGCTCGAAGTCCGCGCTCCCTCCTCCCGCGCCGGCTTCCTCTCCGTCGCCTCTTCCGTCGACGCGCCTTCGGTCAAGGGCGGCACGTTCGGCTTCGCCCTCCCCGTCTTCCGAAGCGGCCAGGGGATCAGGGCCGGCTCCACCGCCGCCATCACCGCCGTCGCCTTCGACTCCGCAGAAAGAACCAACCTCATCCTCGCCGAGACGACGGGGGTCGATTCCGCCCTCGCGAAGGTCTCCCTCTACGACCGCGACGGCAGGCTCGTGGGATCCGAGAACGTCTCCGTGCCCCGCTGGGGGCAGCGGCAGCTGTCGTCGGTGGTCTGGAGGCTCGGCGGGGACTCCGGCTCCCGTGCCGGACGGCTGGAGATCTCCGTGGAGTCCGGCGGCGGGACGCTCGCCGCCGTGACGACGGTGGTGGACAACTTCAACGACGACGCCGCGGCCTTCTCCGCGCGCGCCGTCGACGCGCAGGGCTCCGCTGCGAAGTCGCTCCGTACTCTCAAGCCGGTCTGGGCGAAGGCGACCGGGACCGTGAAGTCCCTCGTGCCCGCGCTCGTCAACGGCTACAGGACGTTTCCCGCCGCGTCCGAGCCCTTCACCTTCCGCTCCGTGATGGGCTTCTCGAGCCTCTCCACGAGGGAGGCCGTCTTCCGCCTGACCTACTACGACCTCGCCTCCGGCGCCACGGTCTCCCGAGAGGTCCGCGTGCCGGGGCGCAGGACCGTCGAGTACACGAACGTCCTCGAGCAACTCTTCGGCATCGGCCAGGACGTTCCCTCGCAGGGGCCGCTCTTCGTCGAGTCCGACCCGCAGGGCCTGCTCTGGTGTCGCGTCGCCTCCTCTCTCGCACAGGGCACCATCGGCGATTCCTTCCCCGTCGTCGCGATCCCTTCCGAGTCGCTTACCGGCGGCAGCTCCTCCAGCGTCCTCGTGCTCGACGGCCTCGAGCAGTCCGTCGACCGCTCCCGTGGCACACGCTCCAACCTCATCCTCAACGAGGTCTCCGGCAGGCCCGTCTCCCTCCTCGTCTCCCTCTACGAGGCCGGCAACCGCTCCTCTCCCATCGCCACACGCCAGCTCTTCCTCGACCCCCTCGAGAAGGTCCAGCTCTCCACCGTCTTCTCCGACCTCGGCCTCGACCAGGACGGCCGCCGCAAGGACCGCACCAACGTCCTCTGCACCGTCCAGGCCATCTCCGGCGACGGCCTCGCCTCCGCCATCGTCACCACCATCGACAACAGAACCGGAGACACCCGCAACATCCCCCTCGCCCCCTCCGCCTCCGGCGCTCCGGGCGTCAGCATCGGCTTCTGAGGGCGCCGCGCCGGAACCCGGGCGCCGGGCGGCCCGTAGAGAGGACATGCGTCGTGTTGCCGGTGTCGTCGCCCTCCTCCTCGCCGTCCCTACGACCGCCGCCCCGCCGTCCCACGACAGGGCGTTCTGGACGGGCCTCGCCGCGAAGGAGTTCGCCGTTCCCGAGGGCGAGACGGCCGGAGGACTCGCGCTCGAGGCCGCCGACCTCCTCTCGTCGCCCGACCCGGCGCTCCGCGACGGCATCGCCTTCGAGGCGCTCGCGCGCTGGATCTACCGCGACGGCCTCGTCGCGGCCCCGGACCTCGAGCTTCTGCGGAGGAAGCTGCAGGACGGCCTGAAGGCCGGCCTTGGCGAGGCGGGGCGCGACTCGGCCTACGGCCGGACGTTCTCGGCCCTCGGGCTCTCGATCCTCGCCGCCGCCGACCTGAAGGCGCCCTGGATGACGCCGGCCGCCTTCGACGACCTCCTCGCCGCCTCGACCGCCTACCTCGGCGCCGAGAAGGACCTCCGCGGCTTCGTCCCTGGCTCTGGGTGGGTCCACGCGACGGCGCACACCGCCGACGTCCTGAAGTTCCTCGCCCGCAGCCCGCGGCTCACGCCCGGCGGCCAGGCGCGGATCGTCGAGGCGATCGCGGGGCGCCTGCGGACGGCGGGTGTCGTCTTCGCCTGGGGCGAGGACGAGCGGCTCGCGCTCGCGCTCCTCTCCCTGACGCGCCGGAAGGACTTCGACCCGAAGCCGTTCGAATCGTGGTTCGCCTCCCTCGCGTCGGAGAACGCCGCGCTCTGGAGGAACGGCCCCGCGATCGAGCCGGGCGCGTTCGTCCCGGTCCGGGCCCAGAAGCAGGTGCTCGTCCACCTCGCCGCGCTCCTCGCGCGCGAGGAGGCCTCGCCGGAGGCGTTCCGGAAGGCGCTGAACGAGGCGCTCGGGAAGCTGGCCGGTTGAGCCGCCGGGGGCCGCGACGCGGCCGGGGGCTCAGGCGCTCTCGGCCTCGGCCGCGGCCCGCCGCTGGTCGCGGAGCTGGACGAAGCTCGAGACGACGAGCGCCTCGGCGATGTCCTCCATGCTGACGAGACCGAGGAAGGTCTCTCCGCTGTTCACGGCGACGATCCGCTCCCCCTTCTCGCCCATGAGGCGCCGGACGTCGTCGAGCCCCTGGGTCGCGTCGACGGTCAGGACCTCGCGCTTCATCACCCCCGCGACGTAGAGGTCGTTCACCTCCGTCGCGAGGGTCCGGAGCACCTCGTCGCGCGTGACGACGCCGAGGAGGCGCCCCCCCTGGACGACCGCGAAGTCGGGCTGGTAGCTCGACAGGATGTAGTCGACGACCTTGCTGACGTGGTCGCCCGGGGCGAGGGTCAGCGCGTAGCGGTTGTAGGCGTCTCCGACCTTCAGGGTCGTCAGGACGTGGCGCGCCTGCTCCTCGGCCCGCTCCTGCCCCGCCCCCATGAAGACGAAGAACGCCACGAGGACGAGGAGGAAGTTGCCGGAGAGGACCCCGAGGATCCCGAAGGCGAAGGCGATCGCCTGGCCGACGGCGGTGGCGATCCGGGTGGCGCGCGAGAAGCCCATCTTCATCGCGAGCGCCGCGCGGAGGACCCTTCCGCCGTCCATCGGGAAGGCGGGGATCATGTTGAAGAGGGCGAGGGCGACGTTCGCGGTGAAGAGCCAGCCCCAGAGGACCGCGAACGAGGGAGGGCCGGCCGGCGTCTCGAGGATCGAGCGCCCCTCGAGCGCGCCCAGGTTCACGGCGATCCCCCCGACGAAGAAGAGGACGACCGCGATCGCGACGTTCACGAGCGGCCCCGCCGCCGCGATGAAGAGCTCGTGGAGCGGCTTCTCGGGGTTCTTGTCGAGACGCGCGATGCCGCCGATGGGGAGGAGGACGATCTCGCGAACCGTGAGGCCGAACCGCTGCGCGACGAGGCTGTGCCCCAGCTCGTGCAGGACGACGCAGGTGAAGAGGAGGATCATCAGCCCCATCCCGAAGGCCGCGCCCGCCAGGGACGCCTCGCCGTCGAGGCCCTTCGGGAAGCCCCACTGGAACGCTCCCAGGCCCAGGATGGCCGCGAACGTCGCGTGGATCTTGATGTCGATGCCCGAGACGCGGGCGACGGAAAACGACCACTTCATGACGGGTCTCCCGGGCGGAAGGAACGCGTTCGGTCCCTGATTAATTTCCGACGCCCGCGGGCGCCGGGATTTCCGGGCGGAACTCCTTCGCCGACGGGTCCGGGCGCTTCTTCCAGGCGGCGTAGGGGCGCGCGAGGGTCCGGAGCGCCGCGAGCTTCCACTCGTAGGGGTCGAGCCAGCTCCGCTCCGCCTGGAGCTCCCGTCCCTCCTCGGGCTGGACGACGAGGGAGACCTTGATGTTCGGGAGGATCCCGACCGCGAGCCCCGCCTTCCGGGCCGCCGTGTACTGGTAGGCCATGACCTCCCGCATGTCCGCGGGGTCGGGCGACGGGAGGTGGGCCAGGTTGCTCCCGGCGAGGGGTCGGAAGATGCAGACGGTGGGGAACGCTCCGACCGCCACGATCCGGTCGATCGCCCGCTTCGTCGACTCCACCGGCTCGAGGCCCGCGATGATCTCCCCCGAGACCCGTCCTCGGCCGAGCTTCCCGGCCGTGTACTCCATCGCCTCGAAGAAGGCGTCCTGGCCGACCGTCGTCGCCTTCCCCGGGCAGACCTCCTCGAACCATTTCTTGTCGAGGAGCTCGACGCAGAAGGAGAAGTGGTCGCACCCGAGCTCGATCAGCTCGTCGTACTCGTCCCAGCAGTCGCGCAGGACCGGCACCGCCTGGACACCGACGAAGCCGCCGACGTTCCGGCGGATCGCCGAGACGAAGGGGCGCGCCTGCATCAGCCCGTGCATGGGCCGCTTCTTCGGGTCGTCCTCGAAGTGGTAGCCGGTGTTGAAGTGGGTGAAGGTGACTCCGGACTCTTCCCGGGCGGTCTTCGCGACCTCGACGACGTCCTCGACCTTCTTGGCGAGCTCCTCGTTCGTCCCGACGTTCACGCCGGTCGTGCAGAACTGGCAGTTCGCGGCCGAGGGGGTGTTGTACCAGTACATGCAGGTCTCGGCGAAGTAGACGCCGAGGTAGGTCCCCTGCAGGACGCCGACGCGGGTCATCGGGACGCCCCGCTTCGTCGATCTCGCGTACCAGCCGGGCGGGTCGGGGAGGCGGACCGGGTAGACGACGTCGGGGAGGCGGGCGTCGCGGACCGCGAACGACTCCCCCTCCTGGAAGAGGGTGAGGGGCGACCCGGCGACGAACGGCTCGTCGAGCGGGACGTTGACCCAGATCCCCTGGCGGGGAGCGGGGATGACGAGCTCGAGTCCGGAGCCGAGGCCGGCGCGGGTGCGGGCGACCCGGCGGGCGTTCACGCCGGCGCGGGCGGAGTCGTCGACGCGGAGCCCCCGGCAGAAGAGCTCGACCTCGAGCTCGACGGGGTTCCAGGGCTTTTCGAGGCGGGGTGTGACCATCGGGCGGATTGTCGCAGGGTCGGCAAGGGGGCGATATCGTTCCGGGCCATGAGCGAGGCCCGCCTCCCCGAGTCGACCCGCCGCCCGCTGGGAAAGCTCCACGCCCGGGTCTCCCCCGTCGGTTTCGGGGGCTACCGCGTCGACGACCGCGTCGCCCGCCACCGCGAGGCGCTGCGGCTCGCGCTCCTCTCCGGCGTGACCCTCGTCGACACCTCGACGAACTACGGCGACGGCCACAGCGAGCTCCTCGTCGGCAAGGTCCTGAAGGAGATGGCCGCCGCGGGGGAGGTGAAGCGGGACGAGGTCGTCGTCGTCACGAAGGCGGGCTACGTGCAGGGGAGCAACCTGCGCGAGGCGCTCGACCGCCGGAAGATCGGAGACCCGTGGCGCGAGATGACGGAGTACTCCCGGGACTGCTGGCACTGCATCTCGCCCGGCTTCCTGAAGGACCAGCTCACGGCCTCGCTCGGGAGGCTCGGGATGGCCCGGGTCGACCTCCTCCTCCTCCACAACCCCGAGTACTTCCTGATGGACGCCGAGCACCGGAACATGCCGCTCGCCGAGGCGCGCGAAGCGTTCTACGACCGGGTCGGCCGCGCGTTCGAGCAGCTCGAGAAGGAGGTCGCCGCCGGGCGCATCGGCGCCTACGGCATCTCCTCCAACACGTTCGTCGTGCCCCACGGAAAGGCCGACGCCGTCGACCTCCTCCGCGTCCTCGACCTCGCCGGCGCCGGCTTCGCCGCGATCCAGCTCCCGATGAACCCGGTCGAGCTCGGCGCGCGGGAGCCGATCCACACGACCGACGGCCGGAGCGTCCTCGACGTCGCCCGCGAGCGCGAGATCGCCGTCCTCGTGAACCGGCCGCTGAACGGATTCCGGCAGGGGCGGCTCCACCGCTTCGCGGACGTGGCGGCGCCGTTCGCCCTCGTCCCGTCGCCCGCCCCGGACGCCCTTTCGCGTCTCCGCTCGGCGGAGGAGGAGTTCGCCCGGGCCTTCGCTCCGCGCCTCAGCGTCGAGGACGGCGTCGCGCCGCCCGAGCAGCTCATCGCCGTCTCGCCGCTCCTGGCGGAGTTCGAGAAGCGGGGGCTCGACCTCTCGACGTTCCGGGAGGTCTGGGACGAGGTCGTCGAGCCGAGGCGGACCGAGCTCCTCGGGGAGCTCCGCGAGGTCTTCGCGCGCGACGCCGCCTTCGGCCGCTGGGCCGACGCGTGGGACCTCGCCCTCCTCGAGGCGGCGTCCGGCCTCGTCGCGCGGCTGCTGCCGAAGGAGGAGGCGCGGGCCGCGGAGCTCTCCGCGATCGTCACGCGCGACCTCCACGAGTCGCTCGAGGGGACCCTCTCGCAGAGGACGATCAAGGGGCTGGCCGACGTCGCGGGCGTGACGAGCGTCCTCGTGGGGATGCGCCGGCCCGAGTACGTTCGCGACGCGGTGGGGGCGTTCGGGTCATAGCGGCAGCCCCCGACCCGGGTCTCCTCTCAGCGCTTGCTGCCGAAGTCGAGCATCCAGGCGTCCGATTCGCGGATGGCGCTGCGCGTGAAGAGAGAGCGGCCATCCGCGGAGAGGACGAAGCTGACCATTTCTCCGGGCAGGGAGCCGGCCGCCGCACGCTTGCGGGTGACCCGGTCGAGGATCTCGAGCTGTCCGGACCGCTGATAGAGGAGGATCCGCCGGCCGTCGGGCAGGAAGGAGCAGGGGCTGTCCGACTCGACCTCGAGAAGCGACTCGTAGCTCCGCTTCTCCGCGTCGAAGAGGAGGAGCGGGCGGCGTTCACCGGCGGGGACGATCGGATAGCCGGCGAGCCATCGGCCGTCGGAGCTCCGGGTCACGGGGTGGAAGTGCCGGCCGTTCCGCGGCGAGGGAAGGGGCTCGGGACGCCTCTGTCCCACCGCGAGGTTGAGGTCGACCAGGTGGAACCGGTAGTCCTTCCCGACGGCGACGTAGAGGAACCTCCCGTCCGGAGAGGCCCCCTCGGGAACGACCGGCTCCTCTCCCGCAGGCGGGACAACGACCTCTCGACCGCTCCCGTCCGGCCGGATGCCCCACGTCTCGCCCGATCCCCCGAAAAAGCCGAAGTAGAGCCTTGAGCCGTCGCTGGACCACACGAAGAAGTCTTCGCGCAGTCCGTCGTTCGTCAAGCGCCGCGTCTCCCCCGTGAGGGCCTGGACGAGGAAGATGTCCCGCTGCCCGTCGGCGTCCCAGAGGAGCAGCGCGAGCCACTCGCCGTCGGGGGAGATGCCCTTCAGGCTCATCTGGCGGGGATCGGTGTGAATCCGTTGAGGCGCGCCCTCCACCCTTCCCCGGACGGGATCAAAGGCCCAGCGATCGAGCCGCCACGAGTCGCTCCGGAAGATGCAGACGAGGCGTCGTCCGTCCGGCGTGGAGGCGGGGGAAGTCGACTCGGCTGCCGTCAGCAGGGGCGCCGCTTCTTCGACCGGCTTTCCGCTCGCCTCGTCCACCCGGACCCGCCAGACGTTCGGGGCTCCCCCGCCGCGGCTCACGAATGCGATTCCCGCCTCGGACCAGAAAGGGAGCGCCGAGGTCTCTCCCCGGAACGGGACGATGACTGTCGGACTGCCGCCGGACGCGGCGACGCTGGAAAGGGAGGGGCTGCCTTCGGTCGGCTGCTGGTGGAAGGCGATCCGCCTGCCGGACGGGGACCAGCACGGGGAGCGCCCGTCTCCGTCGTAGAGCTTCCTGTCCGCCCCCGTCGCGACGTCTGCAATCCAGATCTCGTTCTTCTCGAGGTTTCCTCCGGAGCCGGGGTGCGTCGCGAAGGCGATCTCCTTCCCGTCGGGGGACCACTTCGGGTCGAATCCGAACTCGGTCAGACGTCGCGGCGACTCGCCCGTGGCGCCCATCAGGAAGATCCCGCCTCCTTCTCGCTCCGACCGGAATGCGATCGAGCGGCCGTCGGGAGAGAACGAGGGGCACAGATCGTCCCCGGGGAAGTTCCCCGTCAGGTTCGTGGAGCTCTCACCACCGACCCGCCGGACGAAGATGTCTCTCTGTCCCGTCGGCCCCGCGACGTATGCGAAGGAGCCGCCGTCGGGAGAGATGGCAGGGTCTGTCTCGCGTCCCGGTTCCCACGTCAGCTGGACGAGCCTCGGAACGTTCGCCTTCGGAGAGCGGGTCCTTCCGCCGGGGGCGACGCCGAGCCAGTAGCCGCCTGCGAGGCCACTGGCCAGGGCGAGGGCCGCGACGGCGAACCCTGCCCTCCTTCTCTTTCGCGGGACGGCTCCGCCACCGGGGGCGGATTCCGCAGGGCCGGTCGTCGCCTCGGTGGCGTGGAGGCGGCACGTCTCGAGATCGCGAGCGAGGTCGCGGGTGGACTCGTACCGGTCGGCGGGGTCCTTGGCGAGGAGGCGGTCGAGGATCCAGCGGACGGGGGCGGGGGTGGAGGGCGCGTACTTCGCGACAGGCTCGGGGTCGGCCCGGATGATCGCGGTGAGCGTTTCGGCGGCGGAGTCGCCGCGGAACGGGCGGCGGCCGGCCAGCATCTCGTAGAGGACGACGCCGAGGGAGAACTGGTCGGAGCGGTGATCCAGGGGGGTTCCCCTGCTCTGCTCCGGCGACATGTAGGCGACGGTGCCGACGACGGAGCCGGGCTCGGTCGCGACGGAGACCGTGGGAGTGTGCGTTTCGTCGGCGGCGCGAAGGGCGGCCTCGTCCCGCGCGAGGCCGAAGTCGAGGAGCCTGGCGCGGCCGTCCCTCGCGAGGAAGACGTTCTCGGGCTTGACGTCGCGGTGGACGATCGCCTTCTCGTGCGCGGCGGCGAGGGCGTCGGCGAGCTGCGCGGCGATGTCGAGGGCTTTGCGGAGAGGGAGGCCGCCGTTTCGCAGCGCCGCGCGGAGCGTCTCGCCCTCGAGGAGCTCGGTGACGACGAAGGAGACGCCCCCGATCCTCCCGAAGTCGTGGATGGCGAGGATGTGCGGGTGCGAGAGGGCCGCGACGGCCTTCGCCTCGCTCTCGAAGCGCGCAAGCGCCCTGGGATCGTCCGCCAGGTGGTCGGGCAGGACCTTCAGCGCGACGTCGCGCGCGAGCTTCGTGTCCCGCGCCCGCCAGACCTCTCCCATCCCGCCGGCCCCGATCGGGCCGAGGATCTCGTACGGGCCGAGACGTGTCCCGCGAGCGAGCGGCATCCGGCTCCTCCGCGGTGGCGTTGCTGGTCGTTTCGGGGAAAAGTCTACGCTCGATGCAGGCGGGTCGGCGGTGTCCGCGACCTCGTGCCCGGGCGCCCACCCGAGGGCTCCGCGATCAGACCGGCGCCGACACCGTCCGGCTCCCGTCGTGCCAGAGCGAGACCCGCGACGCGAGCGAGAAGTAGTCCTTTCCGGCGGAGCTCTCGTGGCTGAAGCGGTCTCCGTACCAGAGGTCGAAGTGCCCCGTGGCGTCGGCGAAGCCGATCTCGAACGCGATCACCCCCTGGAATCCCTCGATCTCCTTGCGATCGAAGGCCTGCCCCTCCTTCTTCCGGAGGTCGAGGGTCGGAGCCCCGAAGCGGCTCTCCATCCAGCTCCGGAGGTCGGACACGCGGATGATGTAGTAGAGCTTGTTGGCGCCCCGGCGGTTCGTGACCTTTCCCCAGGTTCGCGGGATCGGGACCCCGGCGCCGTTCATCGCGTGGCTCATCCGGATGGCGCAGGTGTTCGTGATGTCCCGGTCCCGCGCCTCGCCGCCGACGAGCTTCTGGACGGCCGCCGGGGAGGGATAGAGCCAGTAGTTCGGGTAGAGGGTCGAAAGGACGCCGAACGAGGGAAGGGCCATGGGCGGACTCCTCTGGTCGGGCCGGCAATCGAGATTATGTCTCACCAACGAACCGGTCGACCGGTCGTCCTCGTCTGCCTCTTCCCGGAAGACGACCGCGCCGCGCCCGCCGCCGATACTCTCCGCGGAATCGACGCGATCGCGAGGCCAGGCCTCTCCGACGGGGAGCCCTCCTCGAACCCGGCCAGGGCGATCGACACACGGAGGCCCGATGCAACGGAACCGATTGCCTGCACTCCTCGTCGCCCTCGCGCTCTCCGGCTGCTCGTCCGCCCCCCCGAAGGTGTCGACGGCCGACCTCGCCCGCGAGGTCCGCGAGACCGAGCAGGCCTTCGCGAAGACGATGGCCGACCGCGACCACGCCGCGTTCGCGTCGTTCCTCGCGCAGGAGGCGGTCTTCTTCTCCGGCGAGAAGCCGCTCCACGGTGCGGAGGAGGTCGCCGCCTGGTGGAAGCGCTGGTACGAAGGGCCTCAGGCGCCCTTCTCGTGGGAGCCGGAGGACGTCGAGGTCCTCCCGTCTGGAACGCTCGCACTCAGCTCGGGGCCCGTCCGCGACGGAAAAGGGAACCTCGTCGGGACGTTCACGTCGATCTGGAGGCGCGAAGGTCCGGGCCGGTGGCGGATCGTCTTCGACAAGGGAAACCCGGCCTGCCCGAAGGCTCCCTGAGCCGGCCCGGCCGCACGCCGGGCGGACGGGCAGGGTGCTCACGCCCGTCAGCGACGGGGCGGGCGGCGCGCCCCGCCACGGGCTCGTCTACGTTTTCACGGCCCCCGACCGGGGCGCCGCCTCGTTCGAGGTCGCGCCGCAGGGGAGCGAAACGCTCCGGAAGTACATCTCCGGCTCGATGACGAAGGGGGCGCGGTCGCCGGCGGTCCGGCCCGCTATCCTCGCGCCATGCCGACGCTCATCGAGAAACCGACCGTCGTCGCCGCCGCGGGAAACGCGCCGAAACGGATCGAGGAGTTCGTGGGGCGGGCGAGCTCCGGCACGGCCGCGATCAGCATCGCGCGGATGTCGAGCCCCGCAGGGTGGGAGGAGCCGGGCCAGACGCCCGAGTTCGACGAGTACACGCTCGTCCTCGCCGGGACGCTGAGGGTCGAGTCGCGCGAGGGCGTTCTCGAGGTCCGTGCGGGACAGGCCGTCCGGACCTCGGCGGGCGAGTGGGTCCGCTACTCGACTCCCGGCGGAGCGGAGTACGTCGCCGTCTGCACCCCCGCCTTCTCGCCGGCGACGGTCCACCGCGACGCGTGAACGGGGCGAGACGGCTCCCGAAGAGGAGCGCCGGCCTGCTCCTCGTCCCGGCGCTCCTCGCGGCACGGCTCGCGGCGGAGCCCGGCCGGAGCATCCTCGCGCGCGTCCTCGAAGGGGCCGAGAAGCAGGTCGGCGTCACGGTCGTCTACGACGGGAGCTACCGGCGCCTCGCATATCCCGGCGGAGACGTTCCGCCGGAGCGGGGCGTCTGCACGGACGTCGTCGTCCGCGCGTTCCGGAACGCCGGGCTCGACCTGCAGGCTCTCGTCCACGAGGACATGACCCGGGCCCCCGCGGCCTACCCCGGATCGTGGGGAGCGCGGCGTCCCGACACGAACATCGACCACCGTCGCGTCCCGAACCTCGCGACGTTCTTCGCCCGGAACGGCACCGTCCTCCCGGCGACCCGCGTGGCCGCGGACTACCGTCCCGGAGACGTCGTCACGTGGCGCCTCGCGAGCGGCCTCCCCCACGTCGGGATCGTCTCGTCCCGGTACGCGGGAGACCGGCCTCTCGTCATCCACAACATCGGCGCCGGGACGCTCTTCGAGGACGTCCTCTTCGCGAACCCCGTCACCGGGCACTACCGCTACCCGCGCGAGGAGCCGGCGGGCGGAGCGTCCCGGGCCGTGCCCCGGTCCTGAGCGCGGCGACGAGGCCGCTACTTCGTCCGGACCCCGTCCCTCACGAAGCCGTCGACGGCGAGGCCCTTCTCCGTCTTCCGGAGGAGGACGAGGTCGATCGTCGCCCACGGCGTGATCGCGAGCCCCCCCGCCCACGCCTTCGTCTCGCGGGCGAGGGCGTCGTCGTCGAGGAGGAGGAGCCCGTCCTTCGCGAGGCCCCGCGCGGAGAGGCCGGCGACGGTCTTCTCCCAGGCGGCCACGCCGCCCGGGGGCGCAGGAGCGAGGACGAGGGCCGTCGCGTCGACCTCCGAGAGGCCGCGGAGGTGGTCGAGGTCGCCGACGCCGGTGACCGTCGCCGCCGCGAGGCGCTGTCCCTCGCCGGCGAAGGCGCGCGGGCGGACGACCGCGACGTCCGCGTGGAACGGCGGGAGCCCGCGGCCGCCGTGGACGGTCGCGTGCCGGAGGACGAGGTCGACGAGGCGACCCCGGACGTTGAAGGGGAGCGCGTCGTAGAAGGGGGCGGCGACCGCCTCCTCGCCGCGCGCGAGGGCGTGGAGGGCCGAGAGGAGCGCGACGAAGTCGAGCTTCACGAGGCGCTCCGCCTCGTCGGGGCCGTCCCAGCCCCCGGTCTCGAGGAGGACCGTCGGGGTTCCCCAGCGCGACATCGAGTCCCCGAAGGCCCGCGCCGTATAGCTCATGTCGTAGCGCGCCACCCGGCCCGCGCCGAACGTCTCGATGGCCCTCGCCATCGTCGCGGCGAGCCCCTTCTTGCGCGCCACCGCCGGCCCGTCGGGCTCGCGCTCCGCGCCCGGGACCGCGAGGACGGAGAAGGCGGTCTGCGGACCCGTCGGGCCCGCCGTCACGAGGGCCCCCTGGTTGTGGAGGTTGAAGCCCGCCGTCGGGGCATAGCGGTCGCGAACAGACTTGAGGAACCGCCCCTCGGGCGTCTGGAGCTCCCCGGCGTCGCGGTTGATGTCGATCCCCTGGGCGTTCCGGCGGTCGTTCCGGACGGCGCCGTCGGGGTTCAGCATCGGGAGGACGAGGAGGGTGAGACGCGAGAGGAGCTGCTCGGTCGCCGGCGCGCCCCGCGTCGCGACGAGGTGCGCGAGGAGGTCGACGAGGGCGCAGGTGGCCGTCGGCTCGTCGCCGTGCATCTGGGACCAGAGAAGGACCTTCTCGGGTCCCCATCCCGCGGAGACGACGGCGAGCGGGCGCCCCTCCGCGGAGCGCCCGCGCTCGACGACCTCGAGGAGCCCGCCGCTCCGGGCGACGAGGTTCGCGAGGTCCGCGGAGAGCGCCTCCGGCGCGTAGGTGCCGGAGGGGGGCGAGACGCGGACCGGCGCCCACTCGGCGGCGAGCGCCTCCGGCGCGGGGGCGGGGACTGCCGGGACGGCGACGGAGAGGGCGGCGGCGAGCAGGAGAGCGGCCGGCATGCCCGAACGGTACCAGCGAATCGGCCCGGGGGGCCCGAACCGCCTTGACAGTTCCGCCTCAAGTGGCAAGCTGCCCCCGCCCGTGACGGAAGGGAAGATCGCCATCGCCTGCCGCTCCGCGGGGCCCGTCGAGGTCGTCTCGCTCGCGGGAACGCTCGACGCCTGGTCGGAGCCCGAGGTGCGCGCCGCGCTCAGGAGATCCCTCGACGGGGGGAAGAGCCGGATCGTCCTCGAGCTCTCGGCGCTGAAGCGCCTCGACTCGTCGGGCCTCTCGGCGCTCCTCTCCGTCCTCAAGGCGGCCCGCTCCGCGGGAGGGGACATCGTCCTCCTCCGCCCCTCGGCCGCGGTCGTCTCGGTCCTTCGCCTCACCCGACTCGACCAGATCCTCGAGGCCTTCGACGACGAAGCGGCGGCGCTCGCGCGGCTCTCCGGCTGAGGCGCCATTCCCCGTACACGGAGGAACGATGAACCTGACGATCGAGCCCCAGGAGTCCTTCATCCTGGCCCGGATCGAGGACGCCCGCCTCGATGCGCTCTCCGCCCCCGACTTCAAGGCCCGGATGGCGGGCGCCCTGACCGGGGCCACCCCGAAAGTCGTCCTCGACCTCTCCCCGGTCGACTTCATCGACAGCGCCGGCCTCGCCTCGATCCTCTCCCTCGTCAAGGGGCTCCCCGAGGGGGGCGAGCTCCGGATCGCCGGCGCGCACGACGCCGTGCGGGCCGTCTTCCGCCTGACCCGGCTCGACAAGGTCCTCGCCCTCCACGACGACCTCGACTCCGCCGTCGCCGCGATGGAGGCCCGGTGAGCGCCACGGTCGCCCCGCCCCTCTCCGCGCCGGCGGAGGAGCTGAAGACCGCGCTCCGCTGGCACGTCGAGCACTCCCTCGGCAAGCCCTGGGAGGACGCCACGAGCGGCGACCTCTTCCAGGCCCTCGGCCTCGCGGTGCGCGACCGGGCCTGGGAACGCCTCCTCTCGACCGAGAAGCGCTACCGGGAGTCGGGGGCGCGGCGGGTCTACTACCTCTCGATGGAGTTCCTCATCGGGCGCTCCCTCGGCGACTCCCTCCACAACCTCGGCCTCTACGACGCGGCGCGCGAGGCGATCGAGGCGCTCGGCAAGGACCTCGACGAGCTGCGCGAGGAGGAGGTCGACGCCGGCCTCGGCAACGGCGGCCTCGGCCGCCTCGCCGCCTGCTTCCTCGACTCGCTCGCGACGCTCCACCTCCCCGGGTTCGGCTACGGCCTCTTCTACCAGTACGGCCTCTTCCGCCAGGAGATCGACAACGGCTACCAGAAGGAGCGGCCCGACCGCTGGCTGCACGCCGCGATGCCCTGGACGGTGGAGCGCCCCGAGGAGGCGGTCCTCGTCCCGGTCTATGGCCGGATCGTCGACACCGTCGACCGGAAGAGCCAGTACAACCCGATGTGGATGGACTGGAAGATCCTCGTCGGAGTCCCGCACGAGATGCCGGTCGTCGGGTACGGCGGCGAGACGGTGAACGCCCTCCGCCTCTACTCGGCCCGCGCCTCCGACGACTTCGACATGGAGTTCTTCAACTCCGGCGACTACGTCCAGGCCGTCCAGGAGTCGATCGGGTCGGAGACGATCTCGAAGGTCCTCTACCCCTCGGACAAGGTCCAGAAGGGGAAGGAGCTCCGGCTCCTGCAGGAGTACTTCTTCGTGGCCTGCGCCCTGCGCGACATCCTCCGGCGGTTCCTCCGCGAGGGGCACGCGATCGACCGCTTCTCCGACAAGATCGCGATCCAGCTGAACGACACGCACCCGGCGCTCGCCGTGGCCGAGCTGATGCGCCTCTTCGTCGACGAGCACGACGTGGCGTGGGAGCGGGCGTGGGAGATGACCGTCGCCACGCTCGGCTACACGAACCACACGCTCCTGCCGGAGGCGCTCGAGAAGTGGCCGCTCCCGCTCGTGGAGACGGTCCTCCCGCGGCACCTCCAGATCATCTACGAGATCAACCGGCGCTTCCTCGACGAGGTCGCCCACCGCGCCCCCGGCGACCAGGCGATCCTCGCGCGCGTCTCGATGATCGAGGAGGGGGAGCCGAAGCAGGTGAGGATGGCGCAGCTCGCCGCCGCCGGGAGCCACTCGATCAACGGCGTCGCGGCGCTCCACTCGCGCCTCATCACCGAGAACCTCTTCCCCGACCTCTACCGCCTCCACCCGGAGCGGTTCAACAACAAGACGAACGGCGTCACGCCGCGCCGCTGGCTCCTGAAGTCGAACCCGGGCCTCGCCTCTCTCCTGACCGAGGCGGCCGGGCCGGGCTGGGTGACGGACTACGGCCTCCTCCGCGAGCCGCTCGACCGCCTCGCCGAGGACGCCTCGTTCCGCCAGCGCTTCCGCGACGTGAAGCGCGAGAACAAGAAGCGCCTCGCCCGCGTCGTCGCCGACCTGACGCGCGTGCGGGTCGACCCCGACTCTCTCTTCGACATCCAGATCAAGCGGATCCACCTCTACAAGCGCCAGCTCCTGAACGCCCTCCACGTCGTCCACCTCTACTTCCGGATCGTGGAGGACGGCGTCCTGCCGTCGGCGCCGCGGACGTTCGTCTTCGCGGGGAAGGCCGCGCCGGGCTACTGGGTCGCCAAGCAGGTCATCAAGCTGATCCACTCCGTCGGGGAACGGATCAACCGCGACACGCGGGTCAAGGGCCTCCTGAAGTGCGTCTTCCTCCCCGACTACCGCGTCTCCCTCGCGGAGCGGATCATCCCCGCCGCCGACCTCTCCGAGCAGATCTCCACCGCGGGGATGGAGGCCTCGGGCACCGGCAACATGAAGCTCTCGATGAACGGCGCGCTGACGATCGGGACCCTCGACGGAGCGAACATCGAGATCATGGAGGAGGTGGGCGAGGAGAACATCTTCATCTTCGGCCACACCGCCGACGAGCTCGAGCGGATGAAGGACCCGGGCGTCTACGCGGCGCGCCGGGTCTACGAGGACGACCCGCGCGTCAAGCGCGTCCTCGACGCCTTCCAGACGCCGCTCTTCGCCCCGTTCGAGCCCGGGATCTTCTCCTGGCTCGTCGAGCACGTCGTCGAGAACCACGACCCCTACTTCCACCTCGCCGACTTCGACGCCTACGCCGCCGCCCAGGCGCGCGTCGGCGAGCAGTGGAAGGACGAGGCGGGCTGGACCCGGAAGGCCGTCCTCAACGTCGGGCGGATGGGGAAGTTCTCCTCCGACCGGACGATCCGCGAGTACGCGCGGGACATCTGGAACCTGAAGCCGGTCCCCCCGGCGCCCGGCGGGCCGCGCTAGCGCGGAGCTACCCCTCCGCGGGCCGTTCGCGGCACAATCGGGGCCCCCGGAGGAGCCCATGACGAAACCGACGCCTCGCCGCCGCCCGGCGGCCTCTGCGGCCGCCCCGAAACGCGCGCCCGCCCGGAAAGCCGCTCCGCGACGGCGTTCGCCCGCCGCCCCGAAGCGCCCCGCGCCGGCGGCCGCCGCCCTCGCGCCGGCCCTCGACCGCGTGCCCCTCGTGAACCCCGAGGGGGAGTTCCTCTGGACGAGCTCGCCCTCCCGCTACATCGCGCGGGTGAGCGCGGTGACGGGCCGCGAGGTCCTCCGGCCCGTCGAGCCCGACGAGCTGCTGATCCAGGCCCACCGCGACAAGAACCCGCTCGAGGTCACCGCCCAGTTCCTCGCGAGCCGCCTGATCCAGGTGAGCGGGAACGAGGAGAAGGTCCGCGACGGGATGCGGAAGCTGAACGAGGTCGGGACCCGGCTCGCCGGCAGGCTCGGCCGCGTGACCGGCTCGAAGGCGGTGGAGCGCGGAGCGAAGAAGCTGATCGGCGTCGTCGACCGGGAGTTCTTCTTCCAGTTCCGGGAGCCGACGAAGCTCTCCGCCCGCGAGGTGAAGGCGCGGATCGAGAAGCTGAAGGCCGACGCCCGGGCCGCGCTGAAGGCGCGCGGCCGGAGCCCGCGGCTCCGCGTCCTCCTCACCGGCGCGACGGGCTTCCTCGGGCAGGAGATCCTCGCGCAGGCCGCCTCCGACCGGCGGATCGCCGAGGTCGTCTCGGTCGTGAGGCCGCAGACCGTCCGCGACCCGAAGACGCGCGAGGTCGTCCGCGTCCTGACTCCGACCGAGCGCGGCCGGCTCCTCCTCTCGCGGCTCGGCGTCGGCGGACGGGCCGCCCGGAAGTTCCGGTTCATCGACGGCGACATCGAGAAGCCGTGGCTCGGCGTCTCCGAGGCGGACCTCGCGGTCCTCGAGAGGACGGTCACGCACGTCATCCACTGCGCCGCGTCCGTCTCCTTCGACGACACCTACGAGAACTCGTTCCGCGCGAACGTCCTCGGCTGCAAGAACGCCCTCGCCTTCTCCAGGCGCCTCCAGCACGCGAAGGGGTCGAAGTTCGTCCTCCACGTCGCCATCGAGACGTCGTACATCCACGGCCGGAAGAAGCGCTCCATGGCGCAGGAGAGCGCCCTCGTCTTCCCGAAGAACTTCTACAACAACTTCTACGAGCTGACGAAGGCGATGGCCTCCATGGAGACCGACCAGCACCTCGTCGAGGACGGCCTCCGCGTCGTCCAGCTCCTGCCGGCGATCGTCATCGGCGACTCCAGGACCGGCAACAACCGGGGCGACACGAAGGTCGTCAACGCGCCGGTGAACGCCTTCGGGAGGGCCAAGGAGGCGCTCGACGCGCTGAAGGGGACGCCCTTCGGCGAGTCGAAGGCGGCCGCGATCTCGTCCGTCGCGATGGTCTTCCCCGCCGACCGCTCCGCCGAGATCAACCTCGTGACGGTCGACCGCGTCGTCGAGGGGATCCTCGCCTCGCTCACGCGCCCCGAGGCGATCGGGGAACGGGTCCACCTCGCGACGGACCACAGGATCCGGACCGAGGACATCATCCGGATCGAGAAGGAAGAGCTCGGCGTCGAGGTCCGCCTCGCCGACCCGACCCTCTTCCGCAACGTCACGCTCCCGCTCATCTCGGCGCTCCTGAAGAAGGCGAAGGAGCCGAAGCTCGCGAACGCGCTCGAGAAGCTCGGGACGATCTTCGGCGGGTACGGCGAGTGGGGACAGCCGATCCATTCCGTCGGGAACGACGTGAGGGTCCTCGGCCTGCCGCTCCGGCGGCCGAACACCTACTACGCCTTCCGGATGCTCTGCCGGCACAACAAGTTCGTCCAGGACTTCGGCCGCGTGAAGGACCCCGACGAGATCGCGCGACGGGAGCGGGTGTGGGCCGAGGCGATCGGGAGGATCGAGAAGGAGTCGGGACGGCTCGCCGGCTCGCTCGAGACGAACGAGTTCCGCCGGCGGATGGAGGAGGTCCTCGACCTGAAGGCGTTCGCGCTGCGGGCGGAGTAGCAGCGCCGCGCCCCTACGGCCCGTTCCCCTCCGAGACGACCTGCCAGCCCGCCCACGTGACCTTCCAGGCGTCGCCCTCCGGCGCGAGGTTCATCTCGAACCTCACCTTCGCCGCGCGCGGGAGGATCGCGTCGAGGGAGCCCAGCTTCCGCGGCGCGCCGTCGAACGTCGCGACGAACGTCGCGCGGGCGAGGTCGGGCTTGCGGTCGATCGTCACGTCCCCGAAGGAGACCGAGATCCGCTCGTACGCCGTGAAGTAGCGCCGGATCGTCAGGATCGCGGCGGCCCGGTCCGGGTGCTCGCCGTCGGCGTAGGCCGCCGCGAGGAGCGTCCCGGCGGCGTCCGCGTCGCGATGGCCCGCCGCCTTCGCGAGCGCGTCGATCGTGGCGCGGACGGGATCCTGCTCCTTCCGGCACGCGACGGGCGCGAGGACGAGGAGGGCGGCGGCGAGCGGGGCAGCGAGACGCTTCATGGAGCTCCTCCGGCGGCGGCGCGGGGACGCGCGCCGGTCCGCGAGAGGAGGATCGCCGAGACGAGGCCCGCGAGGAAGGCCCCCGTCCAGAGCGTGGGGCCTCCCCAGCGCTCGAGGACCGCCGTCCCCGCCCACGGGCCGATCGCGAAGGCGAGGTTGAAGGCCGTCATGTAGAGCCCCATGTACTCCCCGCGCCGCGCCTCCGGCGCGAGCTCGGCGACGGCCGCGTTCAGGCCGGGGAAGAGGACGATCTCCCCGAACGTCCAGACGACGACGGACGCGATCACGAGACCCGGCGCGTGCGCGAAGGCGAGGAGGCCGAAGCCCGCGCCCGTCAGGACCGCGCCGAGGGGAAGGGTCCTCCGCGCCGGCCAGTGCGCCATCGCGGAGTTGAGAGGGACCTCGAAACCGACGACGAGGAGCGTGTTCAGCGTCGCGAGGAGCCCGTACTGCGCCTCGCTCCAGCCGAGGTCGCGAACGAGGAAGAGGGCCATCGCCGCCACGTGCTGGAAGAACACGACGGCCACCGGGACGACGCCGAGGAGGAGGTAGAGGAGGCGCCGGTCGCGGTGGGCCGGGGCCGCCGCGGTCGCCGCCTCTCCCCCGGCGTGCGCGTCGTGCGTCCGCTCCGGCCGTCCCGCCTTCGCGAGGATCGCCGCGGCCGCGAGGGAGGTGAGGCCGTCCACGACGAAGAGCGCGCCGTAGGACCAGGTGGCGAGGAGGCCGCCGAGAGCCGGGCCGATGCTCATGCCGAGGTTGATCGCGAGTCGGTTCACCGCGAAGGCCGTCTTCCGGTTCTCGGGGCCGACGGCCGAGGCGATCGCCGTCAGGCTCGCGGGCCGGAAGAGCTCGGAGACGACCGCCCAGAGGACCGTCGCGACGGCGACGGCGGCGGCGGTCCGCGCCGCGGGGAAGGCGAGGAGGACGAGGCCGGACATGAGGAGCGAGGCCGTCATGAGGCGGAGCGGCCCGACGCGGTCGGTGAGACGCCCGGCGAAGGGAGAGGTGACGAGGGCCGTCGCCCCGTAGAGAGCCACGATGGCGCCGCCGGTGGAGGGCGCCAGGCCGAGGTCGCGCGTGAGGTAGAGGAGGAGGAACGGGAGGACCATCGTCCCCGAGCGGTTGACGAAGGTCGCCGCGCACTGGACCCAGACCGCGCGGGGGAGGGCGCGGAGGCCTTTGCTCCGCGACACGGTCAGGCGAGGAGGGCGGTGACGACGCGGAAGGCGACGAACGCCCCGACCCAGGCGAGGACGCCCATGTAGGCGAACTGCAGCGCCGGCCAGGTCCATCCCCCCGTCTCGCGCCGCACGACCGCGATCGTCGACATGCACTGCATCGCGAAGGCGAAGAAGACGAGGAGGGCCACGGCTCCGGCCGGCGTGAGGTCGTGCCGGAGGGCCTGCTGGAGACCCTGGCTGTCGGTGTCCCCCTCGATGCCGTAGATCGTCCCGAGGGTACCGACGATCACCTCGCGCGCCGCGATCGACGTGACGAGGCCGATGCCGATCTTCCAGTTGAAGCCGAGCGGCGCGATGACGGGCTCGACGACGCGGCCGATCGTCCCCGCGAAGCTCTCTGCGATCTCCGGGGCCGCGCCGTGTTTCAGCGGCACGTGCGCGAGGACCCAGAGAACGACGGACATCCCGAGGATCACGGTGCCGGCGCGCTGCAGGAAGACCTTCGTCCGGTCGAGGAGGCGAAGGCCGATCTGGCGGAGCGTCGGCCGGCGGTACGGGGGCATCTCGAGGAGGAAGGGCGTCCGCTCGCTCTTCAGGACGGACGACTTCAGGACCCTCGCCGTGACGACGGCGGCGAGGAAGCCGAGGAGGTAGAGGCCCAGGAGCGCCGCGGCGCGGGTCCCGAGGACCGGCCCGAAGAGGGGTTTCTCGGGCAGGAAGGCCGCGATGATGAGCGTGTAGACCGGGAGGCGCGCCGAGCAGGTCATGAAGGGGGCGATCAGGATGGTGGCGATCCGGTCCCGCTTGTTCTCGATCGTCCGCGTCGACATGATGGCCGGCACCGCGCAGGCGTAGGCCGAGAGGAGGGGGATGAACGATTTCCCCTGCAGGCCGACCTTCGCCATCGTCCGGTCCGCGATGAGCGCGGCGCGCGCCAGGTACCCGGAGTCTTCCAGGATCCCGATGAAGAGGAAGAGGAGGAGGATCTGCGGGAGGAAGACGAGGACCGACCCGACGCCGGCCCAGACCCCCTCGACGAGGAGCTGGCGGAGGACCCCGTCGGGGAGGACCCGTCCGATCCACCCGCCCGAGAGGCTCACGGCGCGGTCGACGAGGTTCATGAGGGGCGCCGCCGCCGTGAAGATCGACTGGAAGACGGCCACGACGACGGCGACGAAGACGAGCGGCCCCGCGACGGGGTGGAGGAAGACGCCGTCGAGGCGGCGCGTCCAGACCGGCGGCGCCGGGGCCTGGTAGTTCGCGGCCTCGCCGAGGCGGGCCGCCCACTCGCGGCAGCGCGGGATGTCCGAGAGGACCGGGAGGAGCTCCACCGGCCGCGGGACGCCGATGCGGCCCCGGAGGAACTGGAGGACCGTGTCGTACCCCTCGCCGCTCGCCGCGCTGATGAGCGCGACCGGCGCACCGAGGCGCTGCGCGAGCGCCTCCGCCTCGACGTCCCCGCCGCGCTTCTCGAGCTCGTCGGCCATGTTCAGGACGATCAGCGTGGGGAGTCCCAGGGCGAGGATCGGCGCCGCGAGGACGAGGTGGCGGCCGAGGTTCGTCACGTCGAGGATGAGCAGGATCGTGTCGGGCTTCGGCACGCCCTCCATCCGCCCCATCAGGACGTCGTGGGTGACCTGCTCGTCCTCGGAGCGCGGGGTCAGGCTGTAGACGCCCGGGAGGTCGATGACGTCGAGCTCGGCCGCGTCCTCGATCTTCAGCTTCCCGACGTGCTGCTCCACCGTGACGCCCGGGAAATTCGCGACCTTCTGGCGAAGGCCGGTGAGGCGGTTGAAGAGGGTCGACTTCCCCGAGTTCGGCGGCCCGACGACCGCGACGACGCGCGCGGGGCGCTCGCCCGGGCCGGCCGCGGGAACCGGGACCGCCGGAAGGGTCTCCGCGGCGCTCACGACGCGCTCGCGGCGTCCTTCTTCGGGCCCGTGCGGAGGAGGAGGTGGGCCGCGGTCTCGCAGCGGAGGGCGACCTCGGTGCCGTCGACCCGGAAGACGCGCGGGTCCCCCCCGGGGGCGCGGAACGACGCGGCGACCCGGCTCCCGGGGAGGAAGCCGAGCTCCATCAGCCGGAGCGTGATGTCGGCGGGGAGGTCGATCCGGTCGAGGATCGCCTCCTCCCCCCGGCGGAGGTCGAGGAGCGTGGCGGGATGTCGTGCGTGAGGCATGGACGCGGGCGGGAACGAGGTGAAACTCGATCTCAGCCAATGGGAAGGATGCTCCCGTCGCGGCAATGCGTCAAGCGTGGAGCGTCGGGGTCGACCGAGGGCTCGACGCCCCGGGAGGAGGCGGAGCCGGGCGCAGCGGCCGGGGGACGAGGAACCGACGCGGGGCCGGGCGAGCCGGCCCCGCGTCGGGGAGTCCGTCGTTACTGGTGGGGGTTCGCGGAGGCCTGGGGCTTGCCGATGTCGAGGAGCTCGACGTCGAAGACGAGCGTCGCGCCCGGCTTGATCTTCGGGGGGGAGCCGGCGTCCCCGTAGGCGAGGCTCGACGGGCAGACGAGCTGGGCCTTGCCGCCCTTCTTCATGAGCGCGACGCCCTCCTGCCAGCAGGGGATCACGCCGCCGAGCGTGAACTCGGCGGGCTGGCCACGCTGGACGGAGCTGTCGAAGACCGTGCCGTCGATCAGCTTGCCCGTGTAGTGGACCTTGACGGCATCGGTCGCCTTCGGGCTCGGCCCGGTGCCGGCCGCGATCTCGGTGTAGATGAGGCCGGAGGGCTTCTTGACGGCGCCCTTCTCGGCGGCGGCCTTCGCGAGGAACGACTCGGAGGCCTGCTTCTCCTTGGCGGCCATGGCGCCGGCGCGCCCCTGGGCGAAGGCCTGGATCTTCGGGCCGTAGGTCTCGAGCTCGGCCTTCTTCGGCTTGCCGAGGGCCTCGTCCGTCATCCCCTGCTTGAGCATCTCGAGGTCGGCCTCGGAGAGGCCGAGCGGGGAGAGGTTGCGGCCCATGACGATCCCCATGACGTACAGGGTCTTCTCGTCGTCGGTCGTCGGCCCGCCGGCCGCCGTGGCGGCGGGAGCGGAGGCGGCCGGGGTGGCGGTGGCAGTGGCCCCGGCGCCCTTCTGGCAGCCGACCAGGAGCAGCGCGAGGACGAGGGCCGGGGCGGCCGACGTGCGGTTGCGGAACATCGAGGACTCCTTTCTGGTGAGCTCGGTTGTCCGCAAGGAAGAGCCCGGTCGGGCCGCTCGCGGGCGAGCGTCGGCGGATGCTACGCGGAAACGACGGATCGTGCGAAACCCGAATTTCCAGGAAAGAACGAACGGTCGTGCTATTTTCGGGCTCGTGGGAAAGGGAGAGGCCACCCGGGAGACCATCCTCCGGCACGCGGTCGGGCTGGCGAGCCGCGTCGGCCTCTCGGGCCTCTCGATCGGGCGCCTCGCCCAGGAGCTCGACCTCTCCAAGAGCGGGCTCTTCTCCCACTTCCGCTCCAAGGAAGCGCTCGAGATCCAGGTCCTCGAGTACGGGGCGGCCCGCTTCGTCGAAAGCGTCGTGAAGCCGGCGCTGGCAGCCCCCAGGGGGATCTCCCGGGTCGAGGCCCTGTTCGATCGCTGGCTCGCCTGGTCCCGCTCGGACCCCTCTTCCGGGGGGTGCTTCTTCGTCGCCATGGCGACCGACCTCGACGACCGGCCCGGGCCGACCCGGGACCTCCTCGTCCAGCTGCAGCGGAACTGGATGGACCTCCTGGCCGACCTCGTCCGGGCCGTCGTCCGGGAGGGGCAGTTCCGCCCGGACACCGACCCCGGGCAGTTCGCGAACGACATGTACGGCGTGATGCTCGCCTACCACCACGCCTTCCGCCTCCTCGACGACCCCGCCGCGGAGGAGCGCGCCCGCCGCGCCCTCGCCGCGCTCGTCGACGCCCGCCGCGTGGCGGCTTCCTGAAAGGACCCCGCATGATCTCCGATCCCTCCGATTCCGGGATCCGGTCCAACCTCCCGCGTCGCCGGCGCTTCCGCTTCTCCCTCCCGTTCCTCCGGCGCGGGGCAGGGAGCGTCGCGGCCCTCCCCCGGGCGCCGCGGCGCGTGGCGTGCGCGCGGGAGAACTGCCCGAACACCGTCCTCGACGAGTGGGAGGAGTCGGGCCTCCTCTGCTCCGAGTGCGCCCTCGAGGAGGAGCTGCGCGACCGCGAGGCGCGCTGGGACCGGATGTACCCCGGGCGCTGAGCCGGCTCGACGGCGCACGCCCCTTCACACGCGACCCGCGGTTCTGCCAGACTCTCCGCGAAACCATCGGAAAGCGACACGGCCACGCCGCGGAAGGTGCTGCTGCGGCCACGGAGGGTGAATGAACGTCGACTGGAACCAGGTGCTCGCCACCGTCACGCAGACCGCGACGAACGTCGGACTGAAGCTCCTCGGGGCGCTGGCCGTCTTCATCGTCGGCCGCTGGCTCATCCACCTCGCGGTCCGGCTCGTCTCGGCGGCGCTCGAGCGGCAGAAGATCGACCCGACGATCCTCCGCTACGTCGCGTCGGTCATCAACGTCGCGCTGAACGTCCTCCTCGTCGTCGCGATCCTCGGCTACTTCGGCGTCGAGACGACCTCGTTCGCGGCGCTCGTCGCCGGCGTCGGCCTCGCGGTCGGCGCGGCCTGGGCCGGGCTCCTCTCGAACTTCGCGGCGGGGGTCTTCGTCATCGTCCTCCGGCCGTTCAAGGTGGGCGACTTCATCCAGGCGGGGGGCGTGACGGGGACCGTCGTGAGGATCGGCCTCTTCGCGACGGAGATCCTGACGCCCGACAACGTCCACACGATCGTCGGCAACGCGAAGGTCTTCGGCGACAACATCATGAATTACTCGGCCTCCGACTACCGGCGCGTCGACCGGACCGCCCAGCTGGCGCACGGGGTGGACGTGAAGGACGCCGTGGCACGGCTCAAGGCCCGCGTCGCCGCGATCCCGAACGTCTGCGCGAAGCCGGCCCCCGACGTCGAGATCCTCGACTTCAACCCGATGGGGCCGGTCCTCGCCGTCCGCCCCTACACGCACACCGACCACTACTGGCAGGTCTACTTCGACACGAACCGGGTCATCAAGGAAGAGTTCGGGGCGGCCGGCTACCCGGTTCCCGAGCAGCACATGGTGATGCGGCAGATCGCCGCGAAGGCCTGACGGCGGAACGGCGCGCGGGACGGCAACGCGGCTGCCGTCCCGCCGTGGCCGCCGGGTGAGGAGGTCCCGATGAGACCGATCGCCGAGGTCCTCTCCCTTCCGCTCTCCTTCACGCAGCCGAGGGCGATGGAGCGCTCGTACGAGCTCCGGGCCGGCGAGGAGCTCGTCGCCACGCTCGCGTTCCAGAGCGCGTTCGGGTCGCTCGCCGTCGCGAAGACCGCAGGCGCCGCCTGGACCTTCAAGCGCGTCGGCTTCTTCTCGCCGCGGGCGACGGCGCGGCGGGAAGGCTCGGACGTGGACGTCGCCGCCTACACGCCCCGCTGGACCGGCCGGGAGGGGGACGTGGAGCTCGCCGGCGGGGAGACGCTCCACTTCGGCCCCGCGAACTTCTGGGGGACCCGCTTCGCCTTCGGCGACGCGGAGGGGCACACGCTCGCGACGTTCGGGCCCGAGCCGGAGGTCCACCGCTTCTCGGACCTCTTCCGGACGCAGGCGATGGTCTCCGTCGACCCGGCCGCGACGGCCCGCCCCGACCTCGACCTCCTCGTCCTCTTCGGCTGGTACCTCGTCATCCTCCGGCACCAGGACGCGTCCGCCGCCGCCGCCGCCGCGGGCTGACCGCCCCTCCGGGCGGCGGGCCTGCTATCGTCCGCCGCCCGCATGATCTCCTTCTCGAAAGTCTCCAAGCAGTACGGCCGCCAGGTCCTCTTCGTCGACGCCTCGTTCCAGCTCAACCCGGGCGAGAGGGCCGGCCTCGTCGGCCCGAACGGCGCCGGCAAGACGACGGTCTTCCGGATGATCACCGGCGAGGAGCACCCGGACGACGGCGACGTCGCCGTGCCGAAGAAGCTCTCCATCGGCTACTTCCGCCAGGACGTGGAGGAGATGTCGGGGCGCTCGGTCCTCGAGGAGGCGATCGCGGGGAGCGGCCGCGTCGGCGACCTCCACCACGAGCTGATGGAGCTCGAGCACGCGCTCGCGGACCCCGCGCGCGCCGACGAGATGGAGAAGGTCCTCGAGCGTTTCGGCGAGGTACAGCACGAGTACCAGGAGCGGGGCGGCTACGAGATCGAGGCGCGCGCGAAGGAGATCCTCCAGGGACTCGGCTTCCCCGACGAGGTGATCGACGGCGACGTCGGCGCCCTCTCGGGGGGCTGGAAGATGCGCGTCGCGATGGCCCGCATCCTCCTCGGGAAGCCCGACGTCCTCCTGATGGACGAGCCGACGAACCACCTCGACCTCGAGTCGATCCTCTGGCTCGAGCGCTTCCTCCACGACTACTCCGGCACGCTCCTGATGACGAGCCACGACCGGGACTTCATGAACCGGGTCGTCGACCGGATCGTCGAAGTGGACGGCGGCGAGATCTTCACCTGGACGGGGAACTACGACTTCTACGAGCGGGAGCGGACGCTGCGCGAGGCGCAGCGCGAGGCGGCCTACGCCCGGCAGCAGGCGATGTTCGCCAAGGAGCAGCGGTTCATCGAGCGGTTCTCGACCCACGCGGCGAAGGCGGCGCAGGTGCAGAGCCGCGTGAAGAAGCTCGAGAAGATCGAGCAGATCGAGCTGCCGCGCCGGCGGAGGGTCGTCCGCTTCGACTTCCGGCAGCCCCCGCGCTCGGGCGACGACGTCGTCGCCCTCTCGGCCGTCGGGAAGCGCTACGGCTCGCGCGTCGTCTACGACGGCTTCGACTTCCTCGTCCGGCGCGGCGAGCGCTGGTGCGTCATGGGGCGGAACGGCGCCGGCAAGTCGACGCTCCTGAAGATGGTCTCCGGGGCGCTCGCGCCCGACGCGGGGACGGTGAAGCTGGGCGCAAGCCTGAAGCTCGGCTACTTCGCGCAGCAGTCGCTCGACCTCCTCGACCCCGCGCTCACCGTGATCGAGCAGCTCCAGAAGGACTTCCCGATGGAGGGGCTCGGCGTCCTCCGCAACCTCGCCGGGGCCTTCCAGTTCTCGGGCGACGACGTCGACAAGCCGGTCCGCGTCCTCTCCGGCGGCGAGAAGTCGCGCCTCGTCCTCGCCCGGATGCTCTTCGACCCGCCGAACTTCCTCGTCCTCGACGAGCCGACGAACCACCTCGACCTCGCCACGAAGGAGATGCTCGTCGAGGCGCTCCACGCCTTCGAGGGGACGATGCTCTTCGTCTCCCATGACCGGACCTCCCTGCGCGGCCTCGCGAACCGCGTGCTCGAGATCGGCGGCGAGGACGGGACCGGGAAGCCCGTCACGTACGGCGGCACCTACGAGGAGTACGTCGCGCGGTCGGGGCACGAGGCGCCGGGCGTCCACGCGTAGCGGCGTCCCGGCCCGGTCCGTGCGGGGAAACCCCCGCCCTGGCGGCGCGGCCGCCTACCTCCGGTTCCCGACCGTCGCCCGGAGCAGCCGGAGCCGGACGTCGAGCTCCTCCGGCGTCATGTGGGCGTACTTCGGCGGGAGGAGGCGGCGGCTCGAGGCCTCGAAGACGGCGAGGAGCTCCATGTACTCGAGGAGCTCGGCGTCGCGCGAGGGGAAGTAGTCCGCGGCGGCCTTCACGAAGTGCTCGGCGGTGACCGGCGCGTCGCCGCCCCCCTCGCGCGCCGCGTCGTCGTTCGCCATCAGGACGACGGCCTCGACGTCGGCGTTGCTGTAGCCGACGAGCTTCGTCGAGAAGCCCTCCCGGATCGTCGCGAAATCGACGTCGCTCCTCACCTTGTTCTTCCTCACGAGCGCGGCCGCGACGGCCTCGACCTCCGGGGGCGTCTGCGAGTAGAGGAACGGGATCTTCCGGTCGAGCCGCCCGGCGCGCTTGAGGTCGACGTCGAGCTTGTCGGGGCGGTTCGTCATGACGAGGAAGAGGATCCGGCCCCGGTTCGAGGTGTCGGACATGAACTCCTTGATCCGCGCGATGACGCGGCTCGAGGTCCCGCCGTCTCCCTCTCCATCCGTGTTTCCGAAAGCCCGGTCCCCCTCGTCGATGATGACGACGACCTGCCCGATCGCCTTGACGACGGTCAGGATCTTCTCGAGGTTCCCCTCCGTCGCCCCGACCCACTTCGAGCGGAAGTTCTTCATCTTGATCGTCGGGAGGCCGCACTCCTTCGCGAAGGCCTCGGCGACGAACGTCTTTCCCGTCCCCATCGGGCCCGTGAAGAGCATCCCCATCGGGACGCGGCTCGTCCGCCCCTCCCGGATGTTGTCCGCGAGGACGAGGAGGTCCTTCTTGACCTCGTCCATCCCGCCGACGACCGAGAACCCGTGCTGCGGCTCGACGAACTCGACGAGGCCGAAGCACTCCCGCTCGAGGATCTCGCGCTTCCGCTTCGAGATGAGGCGGTCGATCTCCTTCCGTGCGCGTTCCGCCGCGTCGGCCGCGGCCGCGGCGGCCGGGTCGGCGGCGCCCGGGGCGAGGAGGGCGCGGATCTCGTCGCGCGAGAGCCCGGAGGTGAGCTGCGAGAGCTTCTTCGCCCGCTCGGTCGCGTCGGCCGCGGTGCCGAGGAGGCCGGCGATGAACGCCTCGCGTTCGGCGCGGTCCTCCTCGGCCGGCGGCGGCGGCGCGAGGATCGCCTCGATCTGGAGGAGCTTCAGCCCCGCGGTCAGGTCGGCGTAGCGCTCGGCCTCCTTCTCGGAGAGGCGGGGGTCGACGATCCGCGCCGCGGCGCGCCGCGTCTCGCGGTCGGGCATCGGGACGTCGACGACGGCGACCTTCGGGTTCGAGACGAGCTTCGGCGAGAGCTCGGCGAGGTTCTCGGCGACGAGGAGGACGACGTTGTCCTGCTTCTCGATCTGCGGGAGGAACGACCAGCGGTGGAGCGTGACGATCGAGGCGCGGTCGAGGTCGCCCTGGAACGACGGGTCGCCCGACGGAGCGATCGTCTCGGCGTACTCGATGACGACGCCCACCTTCCGGGACGTGACGAGGAGCCGCTCGAGTCCCGCGAGCGCCTTCTCGCGCGGCGTCTCGCGCATCAGCTCGGCCTGCGCCTCCGCCTCCTTCGCCTTCTTCGCGAAGCGGACTCCGGTCGCGAGGTTGTAGACGGCGACCGTGTCCCTCACGTCCTTCCAGAAGACCTCGGTCAGGAACTCCGTCAGCGGCTTCAGCGCTCCGTCGACGAGGACGAGGTCGTGGACGTTCCCGTGGAGGACGAAGAGGACCGCCTCGTTCCGCAGGTAGCGGCGGCGGAGGTCCTCGGCCCAGGAAGGAAGGATGCGGACGTCGGCCATCTGAGGCTCCTTGGTCAGGACGGGCCCCTCGGGTCTCGGGTCCCGGTGGAGAGGGGCGCCGTCGCCGTCACGGCGTCGAGAGCCCGGAGCTCTCGAGGAGCGCCTCGGTGTCGCGCGCCGACTGCTTGATCGCCTCGACGCCCTCGAGGAGCTCGTCGAGCTGCCCGGAGAGCTCCTTCGGCGACTGCATCGTGACGATCTGGTCGGCGATGAGCTGGAACGTGTTCTCGATCAGGTCGAGCTGGCCGCGGGCGACGCCCATGTAGTTCTGGATCTCGCGCATCCGTTCCTGGCGCTTCACGACGATCGCGAGGTTCTTCTGCGAGATCTCCGTCCTCTGGTCCTGCGGGTCTCCCCGGCGGACCTCGGCCGCGTAGCGGTCGACGTCCCGCGCGAGCACCCGCTCGTCGACCGAGTCGAGGTAGGCGGCGTAGCGCCCGCAGGTGAGCGCCATCTCGACGAAGGCGTCGACGAGGCGGTCCGTCTTCACGAGCTCGGCGCGGAGGAGCTCGCCCGTGAACGTGGGGTTCTGCGCGGCGAGCCGCTCGATCTCCTTCCGCCGCGCGACGAGCGCCTCCACGCGCTCGCGGTCTCCTTCCGGGAGTCCGGCGATCCGCTTCCCCCGCTCCTCCGCCTCCATCGCCTCCCGGAGCTTCGCGAAGCGGGGGTCCCAGAGGAGGTGCCGGAGGCGCTTGCTGTCGGGAGCCCAGAGGATCCAGAGGAGCTCGAGGCCGACGGCGCCGAGGATCGGGAGCGGGTTCAGCGTCAGGAGCGAGGCCGCGGCGGCGCCGCCGAGGAGGGAGAGGTTGTAGGGGTTGAGGAACGCGGCCTTGACGTAGGAGGGCTGGGACGCGAAGGCGGTGTCGACCGCCCTTCCCTTCAGGAGGTCGACCGCCGTCTCCTTCGCGGCGTCGCGCACCGCGGGCGAGACCCCCGAGCGGGCGGCGGGACGCTGCGCCGTGGCGGGCTTCGGTCGGGTGACCTGCTGTTCCGCCACGGCTCCGTTCCTCAGCCCGCCGGCTGCGGGGCGTAGAGCATGTCGAGGAGCTTCTTCTCGATCGCCCGGAACTCGTTCGAAGACTTCAGGTGGATGTCGCGCTCGGCGAAGTTCGGGACGTCGACGCGGTGGAGGATCCGCGCCGGGCGCGAGGAGAGGACGTAGCAGGTGTCGGCGAGGTAGACCGCCTCGGAGACGTCGTGCGTGACGAAGAGGATCGTGTTGTCCTCGGCGCGCGAGACGTCGAGGAGGAGCCCCTGCATCCCCCAGCGGGTCATCGGGTCGAGCGCCCCGAACGGCTCGTCCATCAGGACGACGCGCGGCTTGTTCACGAGGGTCCGGGCGATCGCGACCCGCTGCTTCATCCCTCCCGAGAGGTCCTTCGGGAAACGCTTCGCGAAGTCGAGGAGGCCCACCTCCTTCAGCACCTCGCGGGCCCGCTCGCCCCTCTCCTTCGCCGCGACCCTCTGGAGCTTCAGGCCGTACTCGACGTTCTCCTGGACCGTGAGCCAGCCGAACGACGTGTAGGCCTGGAAGACCATGCCCCGGTCGCGGCCCGGCTCGCCGACCGGCTGCCCGTCGAGGAGGACCTTCCCTTTCGTCGGCGGAAGGAGGCCGGCGACGGCCTTCAGGATCGTCGACTTGCCGCAGCCCGAGGGGCCGAGGAAGACGACGACCTCGCCGACGCCCGGCTTGTCGACGATGTCGAACGAGACGTCGCGGACGGCCTCGGTCCGCTCGCCGTCTCTCCCGACGTACGTGATCGAGAGGTCCTGGACCGAAAGCCGGGGAGCTGTCCCCGCCTGCGGCGTCGCGCTCACGCGTTCGCCTCCCGCCAGCGGAAGAGGATCCGCGAGAGCGTCATGATGACGAAGTCCGTCAGGAGGCCGATGCCGCCGATGACGAGGAGGCCGGCGAAGGACCACGACGCCTTCTGGTGCGTCCGGGCGAGCTCGACCATGTAGCCGAGGCCGTGCTCGGGGTTCACCGCCTCCGCGAGGATGACGTAGGTCCACGAGATCGCGTTCATGACGCGGAAGGAGTCGAAGATCTCGGGCGCCGCCGCCGGGAGGAGGACCGTCCGGATCACCTGGCCGCGCGAGGCGCCGAGCGTGAGCGCGGTCTGGACGTACTCCTCGGGCACCGCCCGGATCGCCGTGACGACGACGGGGAGGAGGTAGACGAAGACGCCGAGGAAGAGAAATGCGATCTTCTGCTTCTCGTAGATCCCGAACCAGAGGATGAGGAGCGGGATGAACGCCGAGATCGGCATGTAGCGGAGCGGGGAGACGATCGGCTCGAAGAGCCGGTTCACCGGCGTGAACGCGCCCATCAGGATGCCGAGCGGCAGCGCGACCGCCGAGGCGAGGAGGAAGGCGAGCGCGATCCGCCTGGTGGAGACGAGGATCGCCTCCCAGAGGTCGTACTTGAGGAAGAGCTGGAGCGTGCCCCTCACGACCTCGCTCGGCGAGGGGAGGAAGTCGGGGGGGGCCAGGCCCCCGTAGCTCGCCACGCACCAGGCGGCGAGGACGAGCGCGGGCATGACGAAGCCGAGGACGAGCGCGGTCGCCTTCGGCAGCGGCGCCCGGAGCGCGAAGAGGCCGCGGTTGCTCACCGCTCGCCGGGGGGCTGAGCTCCGCTCGCCCCCCGGACCCCCTTCCCCGTCCCCCGGTGGGGGGCGTGGGGGGATCGAGGCTCGCCGGGGGGCTGAGCTCCGCTCGCCCCCCGGACCCCCGATGTCGTGGTCACGGCCACCCTCACGTCTACTGCGTCGCCAGGACGACCTTGATGTCGGTCCGGCGGTTCAGCTGGCGGCCCGTCTCGGTCGCGTTGTCGGCGACGGGGTTCGTGGAGCCGCGGCCGATCGTCTGGAAGCGGGAGGGCTCGATGTTCGGGAAGTTCTGGAGGACGTAGTTCTTCACGGCGAGGGCGCGGCGCTCGGAGAGCTGCATGTTCGCCGTCGCCTTGCCCGTCGCGTCGGTGTTCCCCTCGACGCGGAGGTAGGTGTTCCCGAACGAGGTCATCGTCTCGCCGAGGGCGTCGAGGACGAAGAACGAGCCGGGCATGATCTCGTCGCTGTTCGGCGTGAAGTGGATCTGGATCTGCTTGTTGATGATCGCCCGGTCCGAGGCCGACGGCGCCTTGGCGGCGACCTTCGGCTCCTCGACCTTCTGCGTCTGGTAGGAGGGGGCGAGCGCCGCGAGGAAGCGGGTGTCGACCCACGCCTTCGCGTCCACCGGCTTGGTGACGAGCCCCTTCTTCCGCCAGATGACGAACGCCGTGTCGAAGAGCGTGTCGTAGTGCGCCTTGCCGCCCGTCAGGCCGTAGAACTGCGCGTTGTCGGCGTAGGGGGTCAGCTTGAGGCCCGAGAGCATCCCCGAGACGGTCTCCGCGTCGAGCTTGAGCGCCTTCCCGACGACGGCGTAGGCGCCCGCCGGGTCCGCCTTGATCATCTCGATCCCGTCGAACCAGCCGTGGACGAAGTCGCGGACGGTCTCGGGGGCGGAGTCGATCAGGTCCTGCCGGGCGCAGAGCGTGTCCGCGATGATGTTCGTCGCGGCGGAGGTGGAGACGAGGACGTGCGCCTCGTCGCCCCGCGCCTCGACGGCGGCGGAGAGGTCCGGCTCCCAGGTCACGGCGGCGTCGACCTGCTTCGCCTTGAACATCGCGGCGGCGGCGGGGGCGTCCTGGGTGAAGACGATCCCCTTCTCGACGCCGGCGCGGTCGTCGGGAGAGAGCCCCGACTGCGAGAGGAGGTAGAGGAGGAGGAAGTGGGACGGCGTGAACTGGGTGCACGCGACCTTCTTCCCCTTCAGGTCCTCGATCGACTTGATCGTGGCGAGGGAGACGATGCCGTCGCCGCCGCGGGACCAGTCCTGGAGGAGGATCGACTTCGCCTTCGCCCCCTGCTCGGCGAGGATCGACGCCTCGCGCGCCCAGTTGTCGACCGTGTTCCACATGATGTCGACGTCCCCCTTGCGGAACGCGGCGAGCTTGGCCGCCGGGTCCTCGAGGAGGACGAACTTGACGTCGAGGCCGTACTTCTTCTTGTAGCTCGACGCCGGCGAGGGGTCCATGCCGGCGTTGAAGACGACGCCGGGGGCGTGCCCCGCCCAGGTGTTGATGCCGACGACGAGCGGCCGGCCGAGCTTGCCGCTCCCCGCGAGCGCGGCGCCCGTGACGCCCTCGGAGCCCTTGCCGCGCTCGGCGTCGGCCGGGGCGTTCTTCAGGGCGGCGAAGTCGGTGGCCTCGACGCCCGAGGACTTCCCGGAGGCCGCCTCGCCCTTCTCGGCGCCGGCCCACCTGCGGACGGTGTCCCCCTTGTAGTGCCAGAAGGAGTAACCGAGGACGCCGAGGACGACCACGGTGATGAAGAGCTTGGCGAACGGGGTGAGCTTCATGTCCCTCTCCCTGGCGGAGGGAACGGACGTGCCGGCGCCGGATCGCGCCGCCTGCCCCCCTCCGCTCGAAACGCGCCCGGCCCCCTCGCGGGGGCCGGCGCCGTTACATCGTCTTCTGCCCCTGGGCGGCCTGCGCGGCGGCGCGCTTGGCCTTCAGCTCGGCGAGCTGCTGCTTGGCCTGGACGTCGCCGGCCTGTGTCTTGAGCGCCGCGAGGCGCCCGTCGAGCGAGGTCTCGGAGAGCTCCTTGCCGAGGTTCGCGGCGGCGACCGTCGTCTTGATGTGGTCGCGGACGTTCTCGAGCGCCTTCACCTCGGCGTCGACGGAGAGCCCGTCGAGCTGTTCCTGGATCTTGAGGCGCGCCTGGGCGGACTGCATCCGGGCGAGCATCGTGTCGCGCTCGGCCTTCAGCTTCTTGATCTCGCCCTGGACCTGGAGGAGCGAGCTCTTCGCCGACTCGGCGTCCTTGGAGGCCGTGTCCATGTCGGCCTTCATCTCGGTGATGTCGGCCTCGAGCTGGTTCTTCTTCTGGATCAGGATGACGGCGAGGTCGTCCTGGCCCGTCTCGACGGCCGCGTTCAGCTCGGCCTCCGTCTGCGCGAGCTCGCGGGTCGCCTTCTTCAGGCGCTCGTCGATGTCCTCGCGGCGGCGGATGATCGCCGCGGTCGCGGTCTTGAGCTTCGTGTACTTCTCCACCATCGAGTTGATGGCGTTCTCGTAGGCGATCTCCGGGTGCTCCTTCTCGACGTCGGAGATCCAGATCGAGAGGAACCCCTTCCAGAGGTTCCCCAGCCGGGCAAAGAAACCGACGTTGGCCATTCTTCTCAGTCCTTCCTCTCGGGCGCGGCGGCCGGCTCGATGAGCTTCGGAGATTCCTTGACCACCCGCGCCACTTCCTCCTGCCCGAAGAACTCGAGGACCTTCTGGACCTCGAGCTTCTTCGCGTTACAGCTCGTCTGTACGGACGCCTGCTCCCGCAGTTTCTCGTCCAGGATCTGGCGCGCCTCCGCGATCTTCTTCTCGTAGTCGGCCACGATCGACTGGACGTTGCGGGCGGTCTCGGCCGTGTCGGCGGCGGTCTTCCGGAGATACCCCTCGAGCGCCTGGATCGACTCGACGCCCGCCTCGATGATCTTGTCGACCGGGACGCCGAACGCCTTCAGCGAGGCCTCGACGATCTGCTTCCGCACGGCCGGGTCGGTCCCCGGCGGGAGGCTGCCGAGGAGGGCCTGCGCCTTCGCGAAGAGGTCGCGCTCGGCGGCGTCGACCCCCGCGGCGTCGAAGACGCCGTCGAAGTCGACGGTTCCCCCCGAGGGGGCCGGCGGCTCGGTGACGAACGTGACCGGTTGCGGGCCGGGCGGCGGCGGCGCGGCCGCGTCCCCTTCCGCCGCGAAGGCTTCCGCCTCCGCCGGGGAGGGGGTTTCCGGTCCCCCCTCCTTGACGACGAACCAGCCGAGGACGGTCGAGCCCCAGTTTTTCTTTTCACTCATAACGGGTTCCGAAACCGGGATCTTATCAAGCGCCTCCGCCGGAATCCGCTCCCCGGGCGCTCCGTCGTAAAGTCCCGGCGGGGATGAAGACCGGACACTACAACCGCTCGATCGGCGACCTGAAGCGGCGGCTCTCCGCCGCGGTGCCGCACGAGGTCCTGAAGGAGCTCCACCGGAAGGTGCCGGCGCGCCACTTCGCGGTCGTCCTCCGTCAGGCGCTCCTCTTCGCGGGGGCCTTCGCCGCGGGGTGGGCCTTCGACAGCCCGTGGGTCCGGGTCCCGGCGGCCGTGGTCCTCGGCTTCTGCGTCTTCGACGGGACCATCCTCCTCCACGAGGTCGTCCACAGGGCCGTCTTCCGCACCGACCGGCCGCGCGCCTACCGCCTCCTCGGCCTCCTCTACGCCCTCCCCTCCGGGATCTCCCCGACGCAGTTCACGCGCTGGCACCTCGACCACCACGCCGAGCTCGGCTCGACGACGGACGACCCGAAGCGGGCGCACCTCTCGCCGAAGCGGAATTCCCGGTGGCTGAAGCTCCTCTACGCGACGCCGGCCCTCTTCCCGATCTACTTCCGGGCGGCCCGGGCCGAGACGGCGACCTACCCGGCGCCGCTTCGGCGGGCGATCGCCCTGGAGCGGCTCGCCGCCACGCTCCTCCACCTCGGCGTCGCCGCCGCAATCGGCCTCCTCGGCGGCTGGGAACGGCTCGTCTGGCTCTGGGCCGTGCCGGTCTTCGTGGTCTTCCCCCCCGCGTTCACGCTGAACCGCCTCGGCCAGCACTACGACGTCGTCCCCGGCGAGCCAGCGAAGTGGGGGACCCGGATGGCCCGCTCGCGCTTCTGGGAGGTCGTCTACCTCTGGTCGAGCTACCACCTCGAGCACCACTACTACCCGGCAGTGCCGTTCTACCGGCTCCGGGAGCTGAACGCCGCCCTGACGCCGTTCTTCGAGAAGGAGGGGGTCCGGGAGCGCCGCTACCGGGATCTCCTCCGGGACTGGTTCGTGCGGAACCGCGCTCCCCACACCGACTGGGGCGCCCAGGACGCCGAGGCGCCTCCCTCCGCCCGCGCCTGAGGGTCCGGCGGGGCGCTCCCCCCGGTTCCCCTTTGGGCATCCTTTCTGCGGTCCCTCCGTAATACACTCCACGCCCCCATATGTCGGAAAACCGAGGCCGGATCCTCGTCATCGACGATGAGCCCTTCGCCAGGACCGTGGTCCGGCGGATGCTCGAGCTGGACGGCTGGACGGTCTCGGAGGCCCGGACCACGAAGGAGGCCCGGGTCTTCCTCGCCCAGGAGCCGGAGCCCGTCGCGCTCCTCCTCGACGTCCTCCTCGACGGGGAGAGCGGCCTCGAGTTCCTCGAGCGCCTCCGCGACGAGGGGCTCCTCCTCCCGGTCATCGTCATGACGGCGATGGAGGACGTCGAGACGGCCGTCCGGGCGATGAAGGGGGGCGCCTACGACTTCCTCGTCAAGCCGATCACGCCGGAGCGGCTCCGCACCGCCCTGAAGCACGCCGCCGAGCGGCGCGCCCTCCTCGACGAGAACCGGGACCTCCGCAAGCGCGTGAGGCAGGAGGCCTTCGGCCGGACGCTCGTCGGGGAGAGCGCGGCGATGAAGGCGCTCTTCTCGGAGATGGAGAGGGTCGTCGAGACGGACATCGCCGTCTGCCTCCTCGGCGAGACCGGGACCGGCAAGGAGCTCGTCGCCCGCTGGCTGCACGAGAACGGGCCGCGTGGCAAGGGGCCGTTCGTCGACATCAACTGCGCGGCGATCCCCGAGACCCTCATCGAGAGCGAGCTCTTCGGACACGAGAAGGGAGCCTTCACGGGGGCCGCCGCCCGCCACAAGGGAAAGCTCGAGCAGGCCGACGGCGGGACCCTCTTCCTCGACGAGCTCGGGGAGATGGCGCACCCGACCCAGGCGCGCCTCCTCCGCGTGATCCAGGAGAAGACCCTCGTCCGCGTCGGCGGGAGCGAGAGCGTCCCGTACAACGCCCGCCTCATCTCGGCGACGCAGCGCGACCTGACCGCCGCCGTCCGGGAAGGGCGGTTCCGCGAGGACCTCTACTACCGCGTCGTCGTCTACCCGCTCCGGCTCCCGCCGCTCCGGGAGCGGACGGACGACATCCCGCTCCTCGTCCACCACTTCATCCGCGTCTTCCGCGCCGGCACCGGGCGGCCCGTCGAGGGGATCACCCCGGAGGCGCTCGTCGCCCTCGAGGCGTACGACTGGCCCGGGAACGTCCGCGAGCTGCAGAACGCCGTCTTCCGCGCCGTCGTCTCGGCGCGGGGGCCGTTCCTGACGACGGCCGACTTCCCCGACCTTTCCCCCGACCGCGTCCCGCGCTACCTCCCGCGCCCCTACCCGGCTCGATCCGAGGCCCCGCCCCCCTCTCCGGCGACCCCGCCGAAGCCGGCGGTCGACGCCTCGCCGCGCCTCGTCACGATGGAGGACCACGAGCGGGCCGCGATCCAGGAGGCCCTCGACGCCTCGAACGGGAACGTCCGCGCCGCCGCGGACCGACTCAAGGTCGCCCGCTCGACGCTCTACCGGCGCATCCGCGCGCTCGGCCTGACCGCCGCCTCCTGATCCCCCGCCGGGGGCCGGGGCGGGCCCCTCTGCTAACCTCCGCTCCCGTCCGGGGCGTCCGCCCCGCGCCCAGTCCCGACCCGAGGATGACGATGGCGACCGAAGTCTCCACCCCGCTCCAGGCGCCGTTCCACGGCCTCTCCCCGGACGACCTCGTCCGGGCGTACCGGATCGCCTTCACCTCCCGGCGCCTCGACGACCGGGAGATCCAGCTCAAGCGGCAGAACCGGATCTACTTCCAGATCAGCGGCGCCGGGCACGAGGCGGTGCAGGTCGCCGCGGCGTGCCTGATGAAGCCCGGGGTCGACTGGCTCTTCCCGTACTACCGCGACCGCGCCCTCTGCCTCGGCCTCGGCGTCACGCCCCTCGAGATGCTCCTCTCCGCGGTCGGGGCGAAGGCGGGCGAGGCCTCGGCCGGGCGCCAGATGCCCTCCCACTGGGGCTCGCGGCGCCTCAACGTCTTCACGACCTCCTCTCCCACCGCCTCCGAGTGCCTTCCGGGCGTCGGAGTCGCGGAGGCGGGGCGGTACCTCGCCCGCCCGGAGTCGCGCGGGTTCCTCGCCGCCACCTCCGGCTTCGCGAAGGACGAGGTCTCGGTCGTCACGATCGGCGACGGGTCCACCTCGGAGGGGGAGTTCTGGGAGGCGCTGAACGTCGCCTGCACCCGGAAGCTCCCCGTCCTCTTCCTCGTCGAGGACAACGGCTTCGCGATCTCGACCCCGGTCGAGGTGAACACGCCTGGCGGCTCGATCTCGAAGGTCGTGAGGGGCTTTCCGGGCCTCTTCCTCGCCGAGGTCGACGGGTGCGACTTCCTCGCCGCGTACGATGCGCTCCGCTGGGCGTTCGCCTACTGCCGCGAGCGGAAGGGACCCGCCCTCGTCCACGCCCACGTCGTCCGCCCCTACTCGCACTCCCTCTCCGACGACGACCGGCTCTACCGGACGGCGGAGGAGCGGAAGAAGGACGCCGAGCTCGACCCGCTCGCCCGGATGGAGGCGTTCCTCCTCTCGAACGGGATCCTCGACGCCGTGCGGCTCGCCGCCCTGAAGGCGGAGGTCGACGCCGAGATCGCGGCCGCCACGGACGCGGCGATCGCGAGCCCCCAGCCCGGGGCCGACGAGCTCCTCGCCCACGTCTTCTCCCCCGACGTCGACCCGACGTCCGCGGCGTTCGACACGGAGTCCTCTCCGGCGTTCTCCGGGAACCCCACGACGATGGTCGACCTGATCAACGCCGCCCTGAAGGACGAGATGCGCCGCGACGGCCGGATCGTCGTCTTCGGCGAGGACGTCGCCGACGCGACGCGCGCCGAGGTCCTCGCCGAGTGCAAGGGGAAGGGGGGCGTCTTCAAGGTGACCGCGGGCCTGCAGAAGGCCTACGGCGGCGAGCGCGTCTGGAACGCCCCCCTCGCCGAGGCGACGATCGTCGGCACCGCGATCGGCTGGGCCGCGCGCGGCCTGAAGCCGGTCGTCGAGATCCAGTTCTTCGACTACATCTGGCCCGCGATGCAGCAGCTCCGCGACGAGCTCGCGACGGTCCGCTGGCGCTCGGGCGGGACGTGGAAGTGCCCCGTCGTCGTCCGCGTCGCCATCGGCGGCTACCTGACCGGCGGCGGGCCGTACCACTCGCAGTCGGGGGAGGTCGCGTTCGCGCACGTCCCCGGCCTGCGCGTCGTCTACCCCTCGAACGCGCTCGACGCCAACGGCCTCCTCCGGACCGCGATCCGCTGCGACGACCCGGTCCTCTTCCTCGAGCACAAGCACCTCTACCGCCAGACGCACAACAAGGGCGCGAACCCCGGTCCCGACTACACGGTCCCGTTCGGGAAGGCGAAGACCGTCCGGCCCGGGAAGGACGCGACGCTCGTCACCTACGGCGCGACCGTCTTCCGGAGCGTCGTCGCGGCGCGGAAGATCGCCGAGGACTCGGGGAAGGAGGTCGAGGTGATCGACCTGCGCACGCTCGCCCCGTACGACTTCGGCGCGATCGCCGAGAGCGTGAAGCGGACGAGCCGGCTCCTCGTCGTCCACGAGGACTGGCAGACGCACGGCTTCGGGGCGGAGGTCGCGGCCCGCGCCTCCGACGAGCTCTTCGAGCGGCTCGACGCGCCCGTCCGGCGGGTCGGCGCGAAGGACGTCTTCTGCGGCTACGCGCCGCAGCTGGAGGACGCGACCCTCCCGCAGAGCGACGACATCGAGCGCGCGCTGCGGGACCTCCTCGCGTACTGAGACGGCCATGCGCCCCGCGCCTTCCGCGCGGCGAACGCCGCGCCCCGCGACGGCCGCATGAGGGCACGCCGGGCGTTGCCGCCCCTCGGGCTCGCGCTCCTTCTCGCCGCGTCCCTCGGCGCGGGCGCCTTCTTCGCCGACCCGATCGGCCTCGTCGAGACGGCGGGCGCGCTCCGTTTCCGTTCCGCCGGGGCTCTCTCGGCGACGCTCCCCGGCCCGGGGGGCATCCGCCTCCACGCCTGGGAGCTCGGGCCGCGGTCGGCCGAGGTCCCGGTCGTCCTCCTGCACGGCCTCGGCGCCGCCTCGCACTACTGGGCCGAGACCGCGATCGACCTCGCGCGCGCGGGGCGGACGGTCGTCGTCCCCGACGCGCCGGGTTCGGGACGGAGCGCGCCGCCGCGGCCGGAGTACGGCTGGGGCGTCCCCGGGCGCGTCGCCGCGGTGTCGGCGCTCCTCGACGCGCTCCGCGTGACGAAGGTCGACCTCGTCGGCCACTCTCTCGGCGGCTGGACGGCCGGGGCCTTCGCGCTCGCGGAGCCGCACCGCGTGAGGCGCCTCGTCCTCGTCGACGCCGCCGGGTTCGCGAAGATCGACCTCGCCGCGCAGGAGGAGCTCCGCCGCGGGCTCTCCCCCGGGAGCCGCGAAGGGGAGCGACGGCTCTACGACCTCCTCTTCTTCCGGAAGCCGCTCCCCGCCGCGGGCTTCCTCCTCGACGCGTTCGGCCGGCAGTACCGGAAGGAGAACGTCGTCGCGACGCTCGCCGCGCTCGGCGAGCGGCAGGCGCTCCTCGCGCGGGCCGCAGAGCTTCCGGCCGGGACCGTCTTCATCCACGGGAGCGAGGACGGGATCTGCCCGCTCGCGGCGACCCGCGACGCCGCCGCGCTCGTGCCCGGGGGACGGCTCTTCGTCATCCGGGGGACGGGACACGACGCGCCCCTCGAGGCGCCGCGCCTCTTCCGCGCGACGCTCCGCCGCGCGCTCGCCGAGTAGCGGCGGGGACCCCTTCGCGCGGGCGGCCGAGCTCTTCCCGGCCGCGCGATCAGGGCGGAGGGAGGAGGAAGCCGTCCGGGGCGGTGACGCGGAGGAGGGCCCCGGGCGCGAGCGCGCGGACGGAGAGGTCGTGCCGTCCCGCCGCCAGGCGCGCCGTGACGCTCCCTGCCGGGCGCGCCGCGCCGAAGAGGGCCTCGCCGTCGAGCCTCGCCTCCGCCCCGCCGCGGCTCGCGAAGGTGTAGAGCCCCTCCTCCGGGGCGAGGAAGCTCCCCGCCCCGGGGGACGGGACCCGCGGGAACGCCTCCGCGAATGCCTCCGCCGCACCGGCGGCCCGCGCCGCCGGGATCCTCCAGAGCGCCCAGCCCGGGTGCCCTGGCAGGACGCCCCCCGAGGAGACCGCGAGCGCGCCGAGCGGGCCAAACGCCCCGGCCCGCTCCCCGGTCGCGGCGTCGGCGAACAGGACGTCCCTGGCGGGGACGTACCGGAGGGCGCCCGGGGCAGCCGCCTGGCGGATCGCCGGCCGAGCGCTCCGCGGCGACTGGAGGAGCGCGTCGACGACGAACGCGTTCCGCGCCGCGCCCGGCGCGAGGACGACGTCGGCCGGGCCTCGCGACGCGAGCTCCGCCGAGACGGCGTCGGCGAGGTCGCGCTCCGGGCCCCCGAAGGCGCCGTAGAGACGCGGCGAGGAGAGCCAGCGGAGGAATCCGGCGACGTCGAGGAGCGCGACGGCGACGAGGAGGAGGCCGAGGACGGCCGTCGCGAAGGGGCGGCGCGGAGGCCCGGCGAGCTCGACGAGGCGCGTCGCGCCGAGCGCGGCGAGGACGAGGAGGAACGGGGCGGCGTGAACGGCGCGGTAGGCGTTCGCGGCCTCCTCGACGGCAAGGAGGCTCGCGGCGAGGAAGAGGGCCGCGACGAGAGCGAGGAGGCGCGCGGCACCGCCCCGGCGGAGGCCGTCCGCGGTCCCGGCGAGGGCGAGAGCGGTGACGACGACGGGGAGGACGGGGCGCTCCGGGTCGCCGTGCCGCTCGTTCGGGTCGCCCCCGACGGTGAAGAGCCTCGCGTAGGCGGCGGCGTTCCGCGCGAGGGCGGGGAGGAGCCCCGGGGACCCGGCCCGTGCCGCCGAGAGCTCGCGGGCCCGGGCGACGGCGCGCTCGGGATGGGCCGCGTAGTGGAGCGCGAGCGGCGCCGCGACGAGGACGCAGGCCAGGAGGCCGGCCGCCGCGGCCCGGGCGCGGCGCGCCGCCTCGTGCGAGCCGTCCCTCCGGGCGAGCGCCGCGACGACGAGGAGCGGCGGGAGAGGGAGGAGCGCCCACGCCGCGACGTAGCCCCAGAAGGAGAGGCCGAGGAGCGCCCCCGCGGCGGCCGCCAGGACGGGGGAGGCCTTTCGTGCGGCACGCAGGCCGAGCGCCGCGGCGAGGACGACGACGGCGGAGGTCGCCACGGCGTTCCACCCCCAGCGGCCCGTCACGAGGAGCCACGACGAGGTCGACGCGAGGAGCGCCGCGACGAGGACCGGTCCGGCCCGGCCGCCCGAGGCTTCCGCCGCGACCGCGACGATGGCCAGGAGGAGGACGAGCGCCGGGAGGATCGACATCGCGCGGACCGACGCCATCCCCCCTCCCGCGGCGCGGTCGATCGCGCCGAGGCCGCGCAGGGAGAGGTTCGTGAGCCAGGAGTTGACGAAGCCGGCGTCGGGGGGCTGCAGGGGCGTCGTCCCGAGGAGCGGTGCCGAGGCGCTCGCCCGCGCCGCGCGGAGCGCGAGCGCCTCGTCGATCCACGGACCGGGAGGGGCGTCGCGCCACCGGAAGAGGCGCAGTCCGAAGCCCAGGCCGAGGAGGGCGGCGAGCGCCGCGGCCACGGCCGCCCGCCGGGCCGCCGGCGTCACCGGGGCCCCTCGGGCTCGAACGTCGTCACGACGGGGATGCTCGTCCCCTGCGAGAAGCGCTCGTCGAAGACCTCCGCGAGGACCCGGCCGTCCATGTCGCGGGCGATCGGCTCGCCCGCCAGGACGAGGAGGGTCGGCGCGAGGTCGACGACGTCGGCCGAGGTGAGCCGGACGTTCGCGCGGATTCCCGAGCCCCAGAGGACGAGGAACCCGTCGTCTCCGGCGGCGGGCGTCGCTTCCGGCGAACGGCCGCGGATGAGGTCCCAGACGGCCGCGAGCGGCGGCGCCGGGCCGAAGCCGGAAGGCGAGAAGACGCAGAGCGTCCGCTCGCGCCCCTCCCGCTCGAGGAGGTCGCCGAGGGTGTCGTCGAGGAAGCGGTAGTAGGCGAGAAGCGCCTTCTCCCCCGCCTCGGCGTCCTTCCGGGACGAACCGAAGTAGCGGCGCGGCTCCGCGGCCGGGCCCCAGACGCGGGCCGGCCCGGCGAGGCCGGCGAGGACGAGCGCCGAGGCGTTTCCCGGCCCGGTCGGCACGGCGGCGAGCGCCGCCCCGAGGATCCCGAGGTCCCGCGCCGCGCCGTTCGCGGCCGCGGCGGCGTTCCTCTGCTCCTCGGGCAGCCCGGCGGGCTCGAGGGCGCGCGCGAGGGGGCGATCGAGGTTCCGCGCCCCGAGCAGGAGGAGCCGCGCGCGGGCCGCCGTCTCCTCGGGGAGCGCGGAGCCCTCGGACCCGCCGCCCGCGAAGAACGCCTCCGTCGCCCAGAGGACGAGCCCGGGGCGCGGCGGCTCGGCCGCGGGCCAGCCGAGGACGGAGGCCTCGTGGTGGCGCGCGGAGAGGATCTCCCAGAAGGCGAGGCTCCGGCGGCCGGCGCCGCCGGAGCGAGACGGGGGGAAGAACGGGACCCGGATGGGCCCGGCGAGGCCGGGCAGCCGCGGGAGGAGGCGGAAAGAGCCGAACGGGGTGGCGGTCGACTCGCCGGAGACGACCCCGTGCGCCCGGGGGAGCTTCCCGGTCGCGGCCGTCGTCCAGAGCGCGGCCCGGTCGTACGGCGTGAGGGCGCCGAGCGGCCCGCCGGCGCCCTCCTCGAGGAGGCGCGCGAAAACGGGAAGGGTCCCCTCCGAGGCCGCCCGCGAGAGGAGCTCCCACGAGACCCCCTCCAGGCCGACGACGAGGAGGCTCCGGGTCGCCGTCCTCGCGATCGCCTGCGGCGGGGCGAGGGTCGCCCGGTCGGGACCGCGCCGGGCGAGGAGGGGGACGGCGGAGAAGAGCGCGAGGGACGCCAGGAGCGGGGTCGCGGCGGCCCGGCCCCGCGGCCTCTTCAGGGCCGCGAGGAGCGGGGCGAGCGTGAGCAGGACGCCCGCGAGAGAGACGCCGACGAGGAGCCTCCGCGTCCCGTTGCCGAGGAAGTTGTAGTAGGCGAGGCGCTGCTCCTCGGAGAAGGCGGCGAGGAGGAGGAAGAGCAGCGCCGTCGCCCACCAGAAACCCGGGGAGGGGACGCCGGGCTCCTTCACCAGGACGCCGAGAGGGGCGAGGAGGATCCCGCCGAGGAGGGCGCATCCCGCGAGGAGCCGGAAGGCGAGGGCCGGGGCGAGCAGGTGCGGGTTCAGCGCGAGGAGGACGTCGCCGAGGGCGACGCCCACGGTGGCCCCCAGCAGGGCGGGGTGGCTGCGCCGCAGGGCCTCGCTCATAATCCGCGCTCGCGAGTCTCGCCGTCTTCCGCATGGTGGTCAACGAATCGCTCCGCATCCTCCGCACCGTCCGCTACGACGCGGCCCATTTCTCCGTGTTCCTGCAGGCCGGGACGATCGCCGCGGCCGCGAAGCCGGGGCAGTTCGTCATGATCCAGGCCGGCGACGGCCTGAGGCCCTTCCTGCGGCGGGCCTTCTCCGTGGCCGACGTGACGACCGTCTCCGGCGTCCCCGGGCTCGAGCTCGTCGTGCGGGCGGTCGGCGTCGGGACGGAGGCGCTCGGACGCTTCGCGGAGGGGACGCCGATTCCGGTCCTCGGGCCGCTCGGGATCCCGTTCCCGATCGACGACCTGAAGCAGTCGGACCGGGTCGCCCTCGTGGCGGGAGGGATCGGCCTCGCGCCGCTCGTCTTCCTCTCGCGGCGCCTCGCCGAGCGCGGGATTCCCGCCGACCTCTTCTACGGCGGGCGGAACGAGAGCGAGGTCCTGAAGCGACCCGACTTCGAGCGCTTCCTCGGCGCGCACCGCTGCCGGTACGCGACCGACGACGGCTCGCTCGGGAAGAAGGGGCGCGTGACGGACATCCTCGCCGCCGCGCTCCAGGCGGGAACGAGCTACCGGCGCGTCTTCGCGTGCGGCCCGGTCCCGATGTTCCGGACGCTCGCGGCGATCCTCGAGGCGCGGAACGTCGAGGGCTCCTTCGCCCTCGAGTCGGAGATGGCGTGCGGCTTCGGGGTCTGCCTCGGCTGCGTGATGCCGGGGCGCGACGGGCGATTCCACACGATCTGCACCGAGGGGCCGTGCCTCCCGCCGACCGCGATCGACTGGAGCCGTGTATGAGCGGAGGCTCCCGATGAGCGTCGACCTCTCCGTCCGCCTCGGCCGCCTCTCCCTGAAGAACCCGATCGCCACGGCGTCGGGGACGTTCGGGTACGGGCTCGAGTTCGCCGAGTTCGTCGACATCGGCGCCCTCGGGGCGATCTCGGTCAAGGGGCTGTCGCTGCGCCCCTGCCTCGGCAACCCGCCCCCCCGCATCTGCGAGACGGACGCCGGGATGCTGAACGCGATCGGCCTCCAGAACGTCGGGATCGACGCGTTCCTCTCCGAGAAGCTCCCGAAGCTCCACGAGAAGGGCGTCGCGGTCCTCGCGAACGTCTGGGGCGACACCGAGGCGGAGTACCGAGCGGTCGTGGAACGGATCGGCGACGACCCGCGCGTCGCCGCCGTCGAGCTGAACGTCTCCTGCCCGAACGTGGTGAAGGGGGGGATGGTCTTCGGCAACGACCCGGCCGCGCTCGGCGCCCTCGTCGCCGCCGTCCGCCCCGCGACGCGCCTTCCCCTCGTCGTGAAGCTCTCCCCGAACGTCACCGACGTCGTCGCCGCCGCGAAGGCGGCCGTCGACGGAGGGGCCGACGTCCTCTCGCTCATCAACACCCTCGTCGGGCTCTCGATCGACGTCGAGACGCGCGAGCCGAAGATCGGCTTCACGACGGGCGGCCTCTCGGGCCCGGCGATCCGCCCGGTGGCGGTGCGGATGGTCTGGGAGGTGCGGAAGGCGCTCCCGACCGTCCCGATCTTCGGGATCGGCGGGATCGAGACGGTCGACCACGTCCTCGAGTTCCTCATCGCGGGGGCGAACGCCGTCCAGGTCGGGACCGCGAACTTCCGCGACCCGGGCGTCTCGGGACGCCTCGTCCGCGACCTCGCGCGGTGGTGCGAGCGGCACGGCGTCGAGCGCGTCGCCGAGCTCTCCGGGACGCTGAAGACGCGCCCGCGGCCGGAGAAGGTCTATGCCTGAAGGCCGGAAGAAGATCGCCGTCGCCCTCGACGCCTCCGAGCGGGGCCGGATCCTCGAGCTCGCGCGGCTCGTCGCCCCCGAGGCCGGCGTCCTGAAGGTGGGCCTCGAGGCGTTCTGCGCGCACGGCCCCGCCCTCGTCGCCGAGGTCGCCGCGCTCGCGCCGGTCTTCCTCGACCTGAAGCTCCACGACATCCCGAACACGGTCGGCGGGGCCGCGGCCGCGGCGGCCCGGACCGGCGCCGCGATCCTGAACGTCCACGCCGGCGGCGGGCGCGAGATGATGCGCGCCGCGGGCGAGAAGGCCCGCGAGGCCGCGGCCTCGGCTTCCCTCCCCGCGCCGAAGGTGATCGCGGTGACCGTCCTGACGTCTCTCGACGCCGCTGCCCTCGCCGAGGTGGGGCTCTCCGGGACGCCGCGCGAGGCCGCGCTTCGCCTCGCGCTCCTCGCGAAGGCGTCGGGCCTCGACGGCGTCGTCTGCTCGCCGGAGGAGATCGAGGCGATCCGCGCGGCCTGCGGCCCGGGGTTCCTCCTCGTCGTCCCGGGGATCCGCCCCGCCGGGAGCGCGGCCGCGGACCAGAAGCGGATTGCGACCCCCGCCTCCGCGGCGCGGGCGGGGGCCGACCTCCTCGTCGTCGGCCGGCCGATCACCGGCGCGGCCGACCCCGCCGCCGCCGCGCGGGCGATCGCCGCCGAGATCGACGCCGGCTGAACCGGGTCGGGGAGGGCGGGACCGGCCGGAGCCGGACGCCCCGCTACTCCACCGGGATCTTCGTGTAGCGCGCCGCGGAGCGCTGCCGCTCGGCGGCGCGCTCGGCGAAGGCGATCTCCTCGTCGAGGAAGTCGCGCAGCGCCTTCAGGAGCTCGATCCCCGAGACGGCCGCGCGCGTCGTGGAATCGGCGTGGCCGCGGCGCGCGAGCTCGAGCGCGAACCGGGTGACGAGGTCCCCGACCGGCTTCAGGAAGCAGCCGTCCTTCCCGCACGGGATCCCGGCGCCGAGCCCCCCGAAGGGAACCTCCCGGCGACCCTCTCCCGCCTCGTTCCTCGCGTGCGCGGGCCCCGCGTCCGGCTCCGGCGACGGGTCGAACCCGGGGCCGAAGTCCCCGTCGAGGCCGTCCGGCGCCGGCGGCCGGCGTTTCCTCTCAGCCACGTTCCGCCTCCTCGAGGGCCCGCTCGAAGCGGACCGTCAGCCGGCCCGTCTCCACCTTCGCCTTCGTCGGAAGGTGCCCCGACAGCGTCCGCGGGATCGGGATGTGGTGCCGGAAGTTCCCGAGGGTGACGATCAGGTCGCCCGATGCGACCGCGAGCTCGACGTCCTCCCTCTCGGCGAACGGGAGGTCGAGCGTCAGGACGTAGTTCCCCGCCTTCTTCTGGTAGCGGTACGGGGCCGTCGTCCGGAAGGAGGCCGACGGGTCGAGCCCGGCGAAGAGGCCCGCGCCGAGCTCGGCGAGGCCCGCCGCCCCGACGACCTGGTCGTCCTTGAGCGGGACGGTCCAGATCGGCACCGGGTCGAAGTAGCGCTTCGCCTCCGAGAGGAACTGCGCCTGCGTCGTCCGCCACTTGTCGAAGAAGGGGTCGGCGAGCGTGGTCGGGAGGAGCCGGTTCACGATGACGGCGTCGACGGTGAAGCCGTAGAGGCCGAAGTACATGAACGCCCTCTGCGTCTCGCGGAGGACGATCTTCTCGGCGTTCGTCACGAGCCGGACGGTCGTCGTCCTCGGGTCCTTCAGGAGGGCGTCGACGCCGTCGAGCTTCTCGGCGAGCGCCTTCACGTTGTCGAAGTAGCGCTCGGACGGGAGCGGGACGTTCGTCACCTTCTCGGCGACCGGCCGGGCGACCTTCAGGAACGACCGCTCGATCCGGAAGAGCTTCTTCATGTACCAGTCGAGCGTCGGGGGGAGCGAGACGAAGCGGAGCGACTCCCCCGTCGGCGCGCAGTCGAGGATGAGGACGTCGTACGCCTTCTCCCGCGCGTAGCGGTTCACGTAGAGGAGGGCCGAGACCTCCTCCATCCCCGGGAAGATCGCGAGCTCCTCGGCGAGGACCTCCTCGACGCCGGTCACGGCGAGCAGGGTCGCGATGTAGCCCGAGATGTCCTGCCAGTGGCGCCCGATCTCCTCGGTGACGTCGACCTCCTGGATCCAGAGGTTCTCGGCCACGGCGACCGGCACGCCGCGCCGCTTGTCGGCGAGGCGGCCGTCGAGGTCGAAGGCGTCGGCGAGCGAGTGGGCCGCGTCGACGGAGAGGACGAGCGTCTTCAGGCCGCGGGCGGCGAGGGTGAGGCCCGTGGCGGACGCCACCGTCGTCTTGCCGACCCCGCCCTTGCCCGTGTAGAGGAGGATTCTCATCGGAACGGAAGGCGCATCTTAGCCCGCAGTCTCCGGGACTCAGTAGCCGCGGAGCCGGCCGCGCTCCTCCCGCTCGCGCCGCGAGAGCTTCCCGGCGCCCTCGTCGCGCCTCGGAGCGAGAAGGCGTTCCAGCCTCCGCGCCTCGAGCTGCTCCGGCGTCAGCTCGGGCGTCGTCTCCTCGTAGAGCTCGCGCGCCTGCGCCTTCGGGACGTGCCGGTCGGCGACCGCCTTCACGACGAGGGTGCGGCGCCTCCCGGGCACGGTGACGTGGAGCGTGTCGCCCGGCTTCACGGTCCGGTGGGGCTTCGCGGCCGTCCCGTTCAGGTCGACCTTTCCCCCTTCGCACGCCTCCTTGGCCTGCGAGCGCGTCGGGTAGATGCAGGCGACGTCGAGGAAGACGTCGAGGCGGACGCCCGCGGCGTCCGCCTCGTCCTCGCGCCTGCGCTCCCGCGTCATCCCCGCACGCCCCGCCGGGTCCTCACCCGGCGGGGGGCACGGGGCGATCGAGGCTCGCCGCCGTGGCGCGCAGACGTCCCCGTCCCCGGGAGCACGTCAGAACACCGGTTTCTGGACGGTCTTGTCGAACGCGTAGGTGTAGTTGTAGCCGAGGACCGAGACGCTCTGGACGTACTTCGCCGTGACGATGACGTCCGAGCCGTGCCGGCTGATCTTGATGTCCTGCAGCGTGAGCGGCGTCCCCGCTTCCTGCGCCACGACGAAGATCTCGTACTGGATCTTGTCGAGCGACTTGACCCCCGCGAAGTTCGCCTGCTCGCTCATCGCGTCGAGCACCGAGTTCCCCGCGATGTGGAGGGGGACGATCTTGAAGAGCGCGATCCCGACGAGGACGACGATGACGATCCCGACGATCGTCCCGAAGGCTCCTTCGCCGCGGGTCCTGTTCCGGACGGACATGTTTCGGCCTCCTGTTCCCTTCCTCCCGGCCGGCTCAGCGGACGACCCGGAGCGTCCGCTGCCAGCGGGTCCTCGAGAAAAAGTGTATCGCGCCGTCGAGGAACCGGCGCACGTCGGCGCTCCGCCCCGAGATCGGCTGGTCGGGCGGGCGGACGGACCAGTAGACGAAGAGGGCGCGCCCCCGGACGAGCTCCGCCGGCACCGGCCCGAAGAAGCGGGAGTCCCTCGACTCGTCCCGGTTGTCGCCGAGCGCGAAGAAGGTCCCGGGCGGGAGCGTCTGGGGCGGCATCTCGTCCCGCTGCCGGAGCAGGCCGGGGACGGAGTCGCCGAGGAAGAGCGCCGGGTCGCGGTGGACGACGTAGGGCTCGTCCGCGTCCGCCCCGTTCACCCGGAGCCGCTTCGCCCGGACCTCCACCGTCTCGCCGCCGAGGGCGACGGCCCTCTTGATGAGGTCGCGGACCGGCTCCTCCGGGCCCCGGAAGACGACGACGTCGCCCCGGCGGAGCTCCCGGCGCGGGAGGAGCGGCCCCCACGGGAGCGTCCGCGGGGCCCAGGCGAGCTTGTCGACGACGACGTGGTCCCCGACGAGGAGGCTCTCCTCCATCGACCCGCTCGGGATCTGGTACGCCTCGAAGAGGAACGCCTTGACGAAGAACGCGAAGATGACGGCGACGAGGACCGCCTCCACGTACTCGCGGAGCGTCGCGACGGGGCGACGGCGCCGGGCGGGGCGGGGGGCCGGGGCGGCGTCTTCCGCCGCGGGGGACACCGGCGGCCCCCTCAGTCGACCTTCAGGACCGCCAGGAAGGCCTCCTGCGGCAGGTCGACCCGGCCGACCTTCTTCATCCGCTTCTTCCCTTCCTTCTGCTTTTCGAGGAGCTTCCTCTTCCGCGTGATGTCGCCGCCGTAGCACTTGGCGAGGACGTTCTTGCGGAGCGCCTTCACCGTGGAGCGCGCCAGGATCTTCGCCCCGATCGCCGCCTGGATGATCACCTCGAACATCTGCTGCGGGATCATCTCCTTCATCTTCTCGACGAGCGACCGCCCCTTCGTCTGCGCCTTGTCGCGGTGGACGATGAAGGCGAGGGCGTCGACCGGCTCGGAGTTGATGAGGACGTCGAGCTTCACGAGGTCGGCCGGGGCGTAGCCGGTCAGCTGGTAGTCGAACGAGGCGTAGCCGCGGGAGACCGACTTGAGCTTGTCGTAGAAGTCGAGGATGACCTCGTTCAGGGGGAGGTCGTACTTCAGGACCGCGCGCTGGGTGCCGGCGTACTCGAGGGAGACCTGCCGCCCGCGCCGCTCCTCGGCGAGCGCGAGGATGCCGCCGAGGTACTCGTCCTTCGTGATGATCGTCGCGAGGATCCGCGGCTCCTCGATCACGTCGATGAGCTGGGTCTCGGGGAGCTTCACCGGGTTCGAGATCTCGAGGACCTCGCCGCGGGTCGTCGTGATGCGGTAGGGGACCGACGGGGCGGTCGTGATGAGCGAGAGGTCGAACTCGCGCTCGAGCCGCTCCTGGATGATCTCGAGGTGGAGGAGGCCGAGGTAGCCGCAGCGGAACCCGAACCCGAGCGCCGTCGACGACTCGGGCTCGAACGTGAACGAGGCGTCGTTCAGCCGGAGCTTCTCCATCGCGTCGCGGAGGTTCTCGTAGTCGTCCGACTCGGTCGGGAAGACCGACGCGAAGACCATCGGCTTGACGTCCTGGAAGCCCGGGAGCGCCTCCGTCGCGGGGCGCTCGGCCTCGGTCATCGTGTCCCCGATCTTCGTCGAGTGGAGGTCCTTGATGCCCGCGATGACGTAGCCGACCATCCCGACCGTCAGCTCCGGGACGACCTGCTGCTTCGGCGTGAAGAGGCCGACCTCCTGGACCTCCGAGACGAGGTCCATCCCGAGCATCTTGACCTTCATCCCGGGCCGGATCGCCCCGTCCTTGACGCGGACGAGGCACGTCACGCCCCGGTAGACGTCGAACCAGGAGTCGAACAGGAGCGCGCGCAGCGGGCCGTCCGGGTTCCCCTGCGGCGCCGGGACGTCGTGGACGATGTGCTCGAGGAGCTCGCGCACCCCCGTCCCGACCTTCCCGGACGTCAGGGCGGCGTGCGTGGCGGGGATCCCGATGACCTCCTCGATCTGCTCGCGGGCCATCTCGGGGACCGCGCTCGGGAGGTCGACCTTGTTGATGCACGGGACGATCGTCAGGTCGCCGTGGATCGCGAGGTAGGCGTTCGCGAGAGTCTGGGCCTCGACCCCCTGCGTCGCGTCGACGACGAGGACCGCCCCCTCGCAGGCCGCGAGCGACCGGGAGACCTCGTAGGTGAAGTCGACGTGGCCGGGCGTGTCGATCAGGTTCAGGACCCAGTCCTGCCCGTCCTCGCCCCGGTAGTTCAGGGAGACGGCGCGGGCCTTGATCGTGATGCCCCGCTCCTTCTCGATCGGGTTGTCGTCCAGGACCTGCTCGCGCATCTCGCGCGCGGTCAGGGCGCCGGTGATCTCGAGGATCCGGTCGGAGAGGGTCGTCTTCCCGTGGTCGATGTGGGCGACGATGGAGAAGTTGCGGATGCGGGAGGGGTCGGGCATGTTGCTGTCGGGCGGCGCGCCCGAACCCTTCATTCTAGCCGATCGGGCGCGTCTCTCCGGCCCGAGCCGCCGACGGCGCCGGCGGCCGCGCCGTGGCGGGACGGGACCAGGGAAGGCTCTCGAGCGGCCAGCGGGAGCGGGCGGGGGCCGAGAGCCCCTCGTGCGGGACGCCGGCCCGGTGCCGGAGAAGCCCGGCGAACGCGACCATCGCGGCGTTGTCGGAGGTGAGGGCGCGCGGGGCGAGGAGGACCTCGACGCCGCGCCTCGCGCCCCAGGCGGCGAGTCGCTCGCGGAGGAGGGAGTTCGCCGCGACCCCGCCGGAGACGGTCAGGAGCGGGAAGCGTTCGGACTCGAGCAGCCGGTCGACCCGGTCCTCGAGCTGGCCGACGACGGCCTCCTGGAACGCCGCGAGGAGGTCGCGGAGCGCGGGAGGCGCGTCCTCCTCCGCGAGCGCCGGACCCCGGAGCGCGACGCCGGTGTTCGGCGCGAACCCGAGGGAGGCGAGGCGGTCGCGGACGGCCGTCTTGAGGCCCGAGAAGGAGAGGTCCAAAGAGCCCCCCTTGAACCGCGGCACGGCGAACGGCTCGGCGACCCGCCCGCTCCGGGCGAGGCGGTCGACGACGGGCCCGCCCGGGTAGCCGAGCCCGGCCATCTTCGCGACCTTGTCGTAGGCCTCGCCCGCCGCGTCGTCGCGCGTCCGGGCGAGGACCGAGATCCCTTCCGGCGCGAACGCGAAGACGTGGGAGTGCCCCCCCGAGACGACGAGCGCCGCGAACCGGGGCGGCACCGCGCGCGCCGGTCCGCCGTCGAGGTCGAGGAAGGGCGAGAGGGCGTGCCCCTCGATGTGGTGCCCCGGCAGGAACGGGACGCCGAGGCCGAGCGCGAGCCCCCGCCCCTCGGCGAGGCCGACGAGGAGCGCGCCGACGAGGCCCGGGCCGGCCGTCGCGACGACGAGGCCGACCTCGTCGAGACGGGCGCCCGCCTGCGCGAGCGCCTCGTCGAGGAGCAGCGGGAGGTTCGTCAGGTGCGCCCGCGCCGCGATCTCCGGGACGACGCCGCCGTAGCGGCGGTGCATCTCGATCTGCGACGAGACGACCGACGCGGAGATCCCCCCGTCCTCCCGGAGGAGGGCGACGGAGGTCTCGTCGCAGGAGGTCTCGAGGCCGAGGACGTACGTCACGGGAGGGCGAGGAGGCGCGCGAGCCCTTCCGCGTGGGGCGGGGTCGAGACGCCGGCCTCCGTGACGATCGCGTCGACCAGCGCGGCGGGCGTGACGTCGAAGGCGGGGTAGAGCGCCGGGACGCCCGCCGGCGCCACGGAGAGCCGGCTTTCGCCCGACGGGTCGAGGAGGAGGACCTCGGCGCCGTCGCGCCACTCGATCGGGATCTCGCGCCCCGAGGGACACGCGGGGTCGAGCGTGGTGCGGGGGGCGGCGACGACGAAGGGGACGCCGTGCGCCCGGCAGGCGAGGGCGACGCCGTAGGTGCCGACCTTGTTCGCGACGTCGCCGTTCGCGGCGATCCGGTCCGCGCCGACGACGGCGACGGAAACGCGCCCCGAGGCGATGACCGAGGCCGCGGCGACGTCGGGGAGGATCGTCACGTCGATCCCGTCCTTCGCGAGCTCCCAGGCGGTGAGACGCGCCCCCTGCCAGAACGGGCGCGTCTCGTCGGCGAAGACGGCGACGGGGCGGGAGGCGGCGAGCGCCCGGACGACGCCGAGCGCCGTCCCGACGCCCGCCGTGGCGAGGGCGCCGGCGTTGCAGTGGGTCAGGACCTGGAGCCGGGCCCCGGCGTCGCCGCCGAGGCGGGCGGCGACCCACGTGGCCCCGTGCCGCCCCATCGACGCGCAGGCGTCCCGGTCCTCGGCCTCGAACCGGGCCGCCTCGGCCTCGAGACGGGCGACCCGCTCCGGGGGCGGGGCGCCGGCGGTGGCGCGGAAGGCCGTTCGCATCCGCTCGACGGCGGCGCGGAGGTTCACCGCGGTGGGGCGCGCTCCGGCGAGGCGGTCGGCCGCCGACTCCCAGGCGGCGTCAAACGGCGGCACCGCGGCCGCTCCCCCGGGCCCGGTGCCGGGAGCCGCCGCCGCGAGCCGACCCGCCTCCACCGCGAGGCCCCAGGCCGCGGCGACGCCGATGAGGGGGGCGCCGCGGACCGCGAGGGTGCGGATCGCCTCCGCGGTCTCCGCGGCGCCCGCGCAGTCGATCCACGCCTCCTCGCGGGGGAGGCGGCGCTGGTCGAGGAGGCGGAGGCGGCCGGGCGCGGCGTCGATCGGGAGGACCCGGGTCTCGAGGGGCAGGCTCATCACGAGCCGACTATAGAATCGAAACTCCGCCACGAGGCGCCGGTCCGTCCCGGCATCGTCCCAAGACGACGGACCCGAGGAGTCTTCCGATGGCCACTCTGCCCCGCAGCATCCGGGACCTCTCGCTCTCCGGCCGCCGCGTCTTCCTGCGCGTCGACTTCAACGTGCCGATCAAAGACGGCGTCGTGAAGGACGACACGCGGATCACGGAGGCGCTCCCGACGATCCGCCTCGCCCGCGAGAAGGGGGCGCGGCTCATCCTCGCCTCGCACCTCGGCAAGGCGAAGGGGACGCCCGACCCGAAGTACTCGCTCGCCCCGGTCGCGAAGAAGCTCGAGGCGCTCCTCGGCGCGCCCGTCGCGTTCGCCGCCGACTGCGTCGGCGAGGTGGCCGAGACGGCCGCGAAGGCGCTCGCCGACGGCGGCGTCCTCGTCCTCGAGAACACCCGCTTCCACGCGGGCGAGGAGGGGAACGACCCCGCCTTCGCGAAGAGCCTCGCCGCCCTCGCCGAGGTCTACGTGAACGACGCGTTCGGCACGGCGCACCGCGCCCACGCCTCGACGGCGGGGATGGCCGTCCACTTCGCCCCCGACGCCCGCGGCGTCGGCCTCCTGATGGAGAAGGAGCTGACGGCGCTCGGCAAGGTCGTCGACGACATCGACCGGCCGTTCGTCGGCATCCTCGGCGGCGCGAAGATCCTCGGCAAGATCGCGGCGCTCGAGGCGCTCGTCGAGCGCGCCGACACGCTCTTCGTCGGCGGCGGGATGGCGAACCACTTCGTCGTCGCCCTCGGGCTCGGCGTCGGCAAGTCGCTCCTCGAGGCCGAGGGGGTGCCGATCGCCCGGAAGGTCATCGACCGCTGCAAGGAGCGCGGCGTGAACCTCGTCCTCCCGTCGGACTTCCTCGTCGCCCCGTCGCTCGAGGCGGCCGGGCAGGCGAAGGTGGTCGCGATGAACGCGATTCCCGCCGACCAGGCGGCCTTCGACGTCGGACCGAAGACGCTCGAGATGTTCGCGCGGATGGCGAAGGGGGCGAAGACGATCTTCTGGAACGGGCCGATGGGGGTCTTCGAGACGAAGCCGTTCGACGCGGGGACGCGCGGCGTCGCGCAGCTGATGGCCGACTCCGGCGCCTTCACGGTCGTCGGCGGCGGCGAGAGCGTCGAGGCGATCAACGAGGCGGGCCTCGGGCCGAAGATCTCGCACGTGTCGACCGGCGGCGGCGCCTCGCTCGACCTGATCAGCGGAAAGAAGCTCCCCGGCGTCGAGGCGCTCCTCTAGCCCCTCGATCCCGACCGTCGAACGCGCGGGGCCGGCGCTGGCCGGCCCCGTCCATGGAGGCCCCGATGAACCCGAGGCGTACACCCCTCGTCGTCGCGAACTGGAAGATGAACAAGACGCCGTCGGAGGCCGCGGCCTTCTGCGACGACTTCCTCTCGCGCCTCCCCGCGCTGCCGGAGTCGGTCGAACTCGCGATCGCGCCGGCCTTCCCGGCGCTCGAGCGGGTCGGCCGGCACCTCCTGCCGACGCGGGTGAAGCTCGCCGCACAGGACGTCCACGTCGAGCCGAAGGGGGCGCACACGGGCGAAGTCTCCGTCGCGATGCTCGCCGACTGCGGCGTCGCGATGGTCCTCGTCGGGCACAGCGAGCGGCGGCGCGACCGGAAGGAGACCGAGGCCGACTTCTCGCGGAAGATGAAGCGGCTCGCCGACGCCGGCCTCGTCCCGGTCTACTGCGTCGGGGAGACGCTCGAGGAGCGCGACGGGGGGCGGACCGAGGCGGTCCTCGCCTCCCAGATGGCCGCCCTCGACCTCTTCGGCGACGCCCTCCCCCCGGGTCTCGTCCTCGCCTACGAGCCGGTCTGGGCGATCGGGACCGGAAGGGCCGCGACGCCGGAGATGGCGAACGACGCCCACGCGTTCCTCCGGGCCCGCCTCGCCGACCGTTTCGGCGCGGAGGCGGCCTCCGGCGTCCGGATCCTCTACGGAGGCTCCGTCACCCCGGCGAACGCGAAGGAGCTCTTCTCGAGGGAGGAGATCGACGGCGGCCTCGTCGGAGGGGCGTCGCTCGTCCCGACGGACTTCGCCGCCCTCGCCGTCGCCGCCGGTTCCTGACGCCGGAGGGCCCGTTTTGGCCTTTGCGGGCCGGTGGGGTATCCTCACCGGCCCGTTTCGCCTTCCGGGCGGCGGGCCGGAGACTCGCGCATGATTTACGTCCTCGTCCCGATCTACGTCGTCGTCTGCGTCTTCCTGATCCTCGTCGTCCTCCTCCAGCAGGGGAAGGGGGCCGACGTGGCGAGCGCTTTCGGCGCCTCCTCGTCGCAGACGACGTTCGGCGCGCGCGGCGCGACGACCGTCCTCGAGAAGGTGACGACGTGGTCCTTCGTCGCGTTCGCGGTCCTCGCGGTCGCGATCTCGCTCCTGCAGGCCCGCCCGAAGTCGTCGGTGCTCAAGCAGCTCGGGAGCAAGCCCGCCGCCGCCAAGACGGCCCCGGCCGTGCCGCCGGCCCCGGCCCCGGCGAATGCCGTGCCCGTGGCGCCCGCCACGGGAGGTGCCGCCCCCGCCGCTCCGGCCACCGGTGGCGCGGCTCCGGCGCCCGCTCCCGCGAAGTAATCCGCGAAAGATCCGCGCCGAGGCTTGATTCCGCGGCGCGGATCGGTATCATCTCCCTCCCCCACCGTGCCCTGGTGGCGGAATTGGTAGACGCGCACGTTTGAGGGGCGTGTGGAGCAATCCGTGCCAGTTCGAGTCTGGCCCAGGGCACCACTCTTCAGGAACACGAAGGCCCGCCGAAAGGCGGGCCTTCGATCTTTCCGGGGGTGTCGCCGGGCGGCGCCGCGAGGCGGGGGCTCGCCGCGGGAGCGGGCCCGTCAGCGTGCGGCCGGGTCGACCGCCACGATCCGGACCTCGCCGTTCACCGTCTCGACCGTCAGGCGTCCCTTGCCGCCGGCGACCTCGCCGCGGGCTTCCTTCGGCCCCCACTTCCCCTCGACCGTCACGTCGGGAAAGTCGGACCGGATCTTGCCGTTCACCGTCTGCAGGTCGTAGCGGAACGAGGAGTCCCGCCCGCAGGAAACCGTGACCGAGCCGTTCACCGTCTCGAGGTCCGCGGCCTGGAGCGCTCCGGCGAAGGCGACCTCGACGGAGCCGTTCACCGTGTTCACGTGGATCGGGGCGTCGTGAGCCTCGACGCGGACCGAGCCGTTCACTGTGTTCAGCGTGAGGGGCGCGAGGCGGCGCTCGGCGGAGACCCTCCCGTTCACGGTCTCGACGTCGACCTCGAGGCCTGCGGGGAGGGAGAGCTCGTACGACACTTCGGCGCCGGTCCGGTTCCCCCAGGTGAAGATTCCCCAGGTCCGGCTCGGCTTCGGGAGGATCGTCTCGACGTCGAGCGTGGACCCCTGCTTCGTCACCCGGATCTGGGTCTCGGCGAGGTCCTCCTCGGCCCGGGACCCCTTCGCCCGCTTCACCGCGGAGACCCGGATGTTCGCCTGGTCCCAGGTCCCCACGCGGACCGGACCGTTCACGTTCTGGAGCTTCAGTCGGGCCACCCCCGTGCCGTCGTAGGTCTTCTCGAACTTCTCCTCGACGGCGTCGGCGGCCTGCGCGGCGCCGGAGAGGGCGAGCGCCACCAGGGAAAGGGCGGCGAGGGGTGCGAAGAGCCGCGGGTTGCGCTGGGACCGGTCCATGGGCGTCCTCCACCAGCAGAAACGAACGGGGGGAGGGGAAAGTTTCGCCCTCCTCAGGATTCGCCGACGTTCGTCCCGGCGAGGCGGTCCCCGAGCCGGCGCGCGTCGGGGCGCCGGACGACCGCCACCCCTTCCCAGAGGTTCAGGAGCGGGACGAGGAGGGGGAGGTTCCGCAGGACCGAGGCGAGGGGCCCCGACGGGGCGTCGGCCTTCGTCCGGACCTCGAGACCGAGGAGGAGCTTCCCGGGGCTCGCTCCGCGCGCGTCGCGCAGGAGAAAGAGGACGACGAAGACGATCTGTCCGACGCGGTAGACCCAGGGAAGCCCTGCCGGAGGCTCGGCGGCGAGGAGCCCGACGAGGAAGACGATGACCGTCGCGAGGAGGAGCGGACCCCCGGCGAGGCAGATGAGATCGATGCCGAACGCGGCCGCCCGGAGCCAGAGACGCTCGGACGGGACGAGGGAGACCGCGCCGGTCCGGGCTCTCCCGTAGGATCCGGCTGCGTGGCCGACACCGACGCCCTCCGCCGGCTCCTCCTCCGTCCCCGGGCCGAGCTCCACCTCCACCTCGAGGGGGCCGTCCGCGCGTCGACCCTCGTCCGCCTCGCCCGGCGCGCCGGCTCCCCGCTCTTTCCGGACGCCGCCTCCCTGCGCGCCCGCCGCCCCTTCGACGGACTCGGCGGCTTCCTCTCGCTCTACCGCGACGTCTGCCGCCTTCTCCGTACGCCGGGCGACTTCGCCCTCCTCGCCCGCGACGTGACCTGGCGGCTCCGGCGGGAGCGGATCGCCTACGCGGAGGTCTACGTCTCCCCCGCGATCGTCGAGCGGATCGGCCTCGACTGGCCGGCCGTCCGGGACGCCGTCGAGGGCGTCTTCGCCGCGCACGAGCGGGCCGGGCACGGACGCGTGCGGGTCCTCCTCGACGCGGTCCGGCACTTCGGCCCCGACGCGGCGCACCGGGTCCTCGACCTGCACGCCCGGCACCCCTGGCCCCGCGCCGTCGGGTTCGGGCTCGGCGGCGACGAGCTCTCGCTCCCTGCGCGGGACTTCGCCGGCGTCTACCGGCGCCTCCCGCGCCTCGGCCTCGCGCCCGTCGTCCACGCGGGGGAGGCTGGGGGGCCCGACTCCGTCGCCGACGCGCTCCGCTGGCTGAAGCCGCGCCGGATCGCGCACGGCGTCGGCGCCGCCGCCGACCCGACGCTCGTCCGCCGGCTCGTCCGCTCGGGGGTCGCGCTGGACGTCTGCCTCACCTCGAACGACGCGACCGGGGCCTTCCCGCTCCGGAGGAGCCCCGTCCTCGCGCTGCTGCGATCCGGCGTCGTCGTCACGCTCGGGACCGACGATCCCGGTCTCTTCGGGACGACCCTCTCCGGGGAGTACCGGAAGCTCGCCCGGATCGGGGCGACGCCCCGGGAGCTGGCGGGCGTTCTTCGGGCCGGCTTTCGAGCCGCGTTCGCGCCCGCGCCGCGCCATCAGGCTTCCGCGACCGGCGCCTCCGCCCCGGCGAGGACGCGCTCGTAGATCTCGAGGTAGCGGCCGACGATCGCGTCCGCGTCGAAGAGCGTGATGGCGCGGGCCCTCGCCGCGCGGGACGTCTCTCCCCAGGCCCCGTCGTCCCGGAGGAGCCGGAGCCCGTCGGAGGCGAGGCCGTCGAGGTCGCCGACCTCCCGGAGGAACCCGGTCTTCCCGCTCTCGATGACCTCGGGAAGCCCTCCGGCGCGGTAGCCGAGCACCGGGACGCCGCACGCCTGCGCCTCGAGGGCCGAGAGGCCGAACGACTCCATGTTCGTCGTCAGGACGTAGAGGTCGGCCGCCGGCATCACTTCCTGGACCGCCGGGGTGTTCCCGAGGAAGTGGACGAGACCCGAGATCCCCTTCGCCCGGCAGAGCGCCTCGGCCGCGGGCCGGTCCGGCCCGTCGCCGATCATGAGGAGACGGCTCGGGACCTCCCGCCGGACGCGGTCGAACACCTCGACGACGTCGAGGACCCGCTTCACGGGGCGGAAGTTCGAGACGTGGAGGAGGAGCCGCTCGCCGTCCCGCGCGAAGCAGGTCGCGCCGCGCTGGCCGTCGACGGGCCGCCACCGGTCGGGGTCGACGAAGTTCGGGATGACGTCGATCTCCTTGGCGGGGGCGAAGACCTCGCGCGTCACGCGGGCGAGGTAGTCGGAGACCGCCGTGACGGCGTCGGAGCGCTCGATGCCGAAGCGGGTGATCGGCAGGTACGAGCGGTCCTGGCCGACGATCGTCACGTCGGTCCCGTGGAGCGTCGTGACGACGGCGAGGCGCCGCGGGAGGAGCATCTCGCGGGCGAGGTGGGCCGAGATCGCGTGCGGGAGCGCGTAGTGCGCGTGGAGGACGTCGAGCCCCTCGTGGAGCGCGACGTCGACGATGCGCGTCGCGAGCGCGAGGTCGTACGGCGGGTAGTTGAAGAGCGGGTAGGTCGGGACGGCGACCTCGTGGTAGGAGACCCGCTCGGCGAACAGGTTCAGCCGCGACGGGAGCGCGTAGCTGATGAAGTGGACGTCGTGCCCGCGGAGCGCGAGCTCGTGCCCGAGCTCGGTCGCGACGACGCCGGAGCCGCCGAACGTCGGGTAGCAGGCGATGCCGATCTTCACCGGCTCAGAACCCCGGCTCGAAGCCGTCGAAGGCGGCGAGCGGATCGGCGAGGAGCGGCGGCCGCGGCGAGACGAACCCTTCCGCCGCGCCGACGTTCGCGAGCCGCCCGAAGGCGCGCGCCCGCGCCGTGATCCCCTCGAGGAACTCGGGCGAGGAGATGAAGGTCGCGGGCTCCGTCGAGGAGGCGTCGTAGAACTGGCTCCGGAACGCGCGCACGGCCGAGAGCTTCGTCTCGAGCGTCTCCGTGACGTCGACGAGGAACGTCGGCTCGGCGAGGAACGTCGACGGGAAGTAGACGACCTGCTGCGGCCGGTGCGGTGGGAGCCCCGTCTCGAGCGCGCGCAGGCCGGAGTAGAACGCCGCGTCCGTCACGAGGCGCGAGGTCCGCACGTGGTCCGGGTGGCGGTCGGCCGGGAGAGGCGCGAAGACGAGGCGAGGCCGGCGGCGCCGGATGACCTCGATGACCTCGAGCTCGGCGGCGCGGTCGGTCCGGAGGTTCCCGTCCCCGAGGTCGAGGCCGTCGCGGAAGAGGGCGCCGAGGATGCGGGCCGACTCGGCCGCCTCGGCGGCGCGCGTCCCGGGCGTGCCGCGGGTCCCCGCCTCGCCGCGGGTCAGGTCGAGGATGCCGACCCTCCGGCCGCGGCGGGCGAGGAGGGCGAGCGTCGCTCCGCACCCGAGCTCGACGTCGTCGGGGTGCGCCCCGACGGCCAGGATCTCGACGGTCTCGTCGTCGTTCACAGCGCGATCTCCTGCAGCCCGGCGACGTCCCACCGGAGCTGCTGCTTCAGCGGGCCGACGAGGCCCGCGCGCCCGTGGCGGAGGAGCCACGGAAGCGGCCCGTAGACCCGTTCCGCGGGCCGTCCTCCCGGGGCGAGCGTCGCCGCGAGGCGCCTGAGCTGCCGGGCCTCGGTCTCGTTCGCCCGCCCCGCCGCGGCCCGGGTCCTCTCGGCGAGCTTCTCGAGCGCGAAGCCGACGTTCTCGCGCGTCGCCTCGACGTTCTTCCCGAGCCCGGCCTCGATCGCGGCGAGGCGCGGCGCGAGGCCCGCGAGGCCCGAGAGCGCGGCGTCGCGGATGGCGGCGAGCTCCGCGAGGAGCTCCCCCTCGCGCGCGGCGCCGCGCGCGGAGAGGAGCGCGTCGGTGCCCGCGAAGAGGTCCGCGAGGCCGAGCCCCAGCTTCTCGAGGTGACGCCGCTCCGCGGCCGTGACGGGCGCGGCCATCGGCCGCGGCACGAGGACGGGAGGGACGATCCCCGACCAGTCGAAGAGCGGGAGCATCTGCGCCCAGTACGCGAGCTCGGCCGGGCCGAGGACCGTCGCCGCGACGGGGTAGAGGACCGACGCGGCGAGCGGGCGCGAGAGCGCCGAGAACGACGGGAGCCACTCCCCCGACTCGAAGCGCGCGACGACCTCGTCGGCGGAGAGCCGCTCGCCCTCCCGGCCCTTGCGCTCGAGCGCGCCGTCGCGTTCGCGCAGGAGGAGCCGCTCGCCCCCCTCGATCGCGAAGAGCGGGAGCGCCCCCGCCTCGGAGACGACCTGAAGCGGGTGGCCCGCGGCCGCGAGCCCGGCGGCGCGTGCGTCGAGGAGCCGCCGAACCTCGCTCCGCTCGCGGACGAGGCGGGAGGCGAGCGGCACGAGGACCGGCTTCTCCCCGGCGCGCGCCGCGTCGGCGAAGAGGAGCGCGGGCTCGTCCAGGAGCCACGACAGTGCCGCCACGAAGGCTTCGCGGTAGGTGGCTCCCGCGTACGCGCGGCCGAGCGCCTCGAGGCTCTCCGCGTCGGCGAGCGCCCCGGCTTCCGCGCGGGCCCGCTCGAGGAGCGCGGCGACGTCGGCCTCGATCGGCAGGGCGCCGACGGGCTTCCGGTTCCGCGCGAGCGGCTCCGGGTCGGGCCCCGCCTCGACCGGGCCGTCGGGCCCCGGGAGCGCGACGCGTGTCACCTCGACGAGGTCGTGGTCCTCCGAGGCGCACCAGAAGACGGGGGAGGCCTCGACTCCCGCCGCGGCGAGCTCCCCCGCGACCTTCACGGTCGCAAGGGCCTTCACCGCCGTCAGGAGAGGGCCCGTCAGGAGGCCGACCTGCTGCCCCGTGACGATCGCGGCCCTGCGGCCGGCCGCGAGCGGCTCGAGCGCGGGCAGCGCGCCGGGGCGCGGGACGAACGCCGCGAGGACCCTCGCCGCGCGCGCCGCGATCCCGTCCGCCGTCGCCCTCTCGCCGAGGAAGGCGGTCACGTCGGGATCGCCCGTCGCGTGCCCGAGCGCGAGGCGGGGGATCCCGGGGAGCGCCGAGAGCGGGACCGTCACCGGGCGCCCCCCGCGAGCGCGAGGAGGATGAGGCGCGGCGACCGGCGCGGGTCGTACGGGGTACCGTCGAAGTCGCCGAACGCCGCGGTGACCCCGAAGCGCGCCTCGCGGTGGAGCGCCTCGAGCTCGTCGCGGAGGTAGACGCGGACGCGCTCCCGGAACGTCCGCGCGGCGGCTCCGGTTCCCATCGTGATCTCCTTCTCGACCCGGCGGGTGCCGGGGTCGTAGCTCCGGCGGATCGAGACCCTCTCGCCGGCGACCGTCCGCTCCTCGCGCGAGACGAGGGTCGAGAGGACGCGCGCGGCGTTGAAGACGTCGGAGAGGAAGGCGCCGCCCGGGGCGAGGACGCGCGCGACCTCGCCGAGGACCCGCACGTCGTCCGCCGGGTCGTCGAAGTAGCCGAACGACGTGAAGAAGTTCACGACGGCGCCGAAGGAGCCGCGCCCGAACGGGAGCCGGCGCATGTCCGCGCGGACGAATCCGGGCCGCGGCTCGGCGCGGCGCGCCCGGGCACGGCCGAGGAGCGGCGCCGAGAGGTCGACTCCCGTCACGGGCCCGCCCCGGGCGAGGACGACGGCGTGGCGCCCCGTCCCGCACGCGAGGTCGAGGATCCCTCCCCGGCCCTTCCGCGCGTACGGCGAGAGGAGGCCGAGCACGAACTCCGCCTGGCGCTCGGCCTCGAGGTCGTCGCGCTCCGGGTAGAGGGCGAGGTACTCCTCCCCGAACCAGCTCGCGTACCAGGGGTCTCGTTCCGTCTCGGGCGTCAAGCCCGACGATGATACGGGTTCGTCGGCTCGGGCCTCGCCGCTCGCCTCCGCATCCGACGCGAGGCCGAACCGGGACCGGCGGTCCCGCCGGCCGGCTTCCGACGCGGTGCGTCGGGCCCGGACCCCTAGAATCCCCGCGTGCAGCTCCCGCCGACCACCCGCCGGTCCACGGCTCGTCTCGTTCCCTTTCTCCCGGCGGCAGGGGCGTTCCTCTACCTGTTCCGGCGCGTTCTCTTCGACGGGGAGGTCTTCAGCGCGGGGGACCATGCCGCGTACTACTGGCCGGTGGGGTCGCTCTTCGCGGCGCTGGTCGGGAGCTCCCGGGGCGTCCCGCTCTGGAACCCCTTCCTCGCTGCCGGGCAGCCGTTCGCGGCGAACCCGCACCACGCGGTCTTCCACCCCCTCTCCGCGCTCCTCCTGGTCGCGCCGTTCGAGTGGGCCTTCCGCCTTCAGGTGCTGGTCCCCGCGCTCGTCCTCGCCCTGGCCGGGTACTTCCTCGGAAGGACTCTCGGCCAGAGCCGGGCCACGGCGGCCTGCTCGGCCGTCGCCTGGGGCGCCGGCGGCGCGACGGTCTCGCTCCTGCAGGTCCTGCCGAGCCTCTTCACGCTCGCGCCGCTTCCGTTCGCCCTCGGCTTTTCCGTTCGGATCGGCCGGCGCCGCTCCGCGTCGGACGTGTTCGGCTTCGCCCTGATCTTCGGCCTGATGGTCCTCGGCGGCGACCCGCCCAGCCTCCTCATGGCGGCGCTTCTCTGCGCCGTCGCGGCGCTCCACGGCTCTCATCTCGGCGGGGACGCAGCCGGACCGGCCGAATCCCCGGTCCGGGTTCTCGGGCGCCTCGCGCTCGGCGGAGCGCTCGGCGCCGTGATCGGCGCCGCAACGCTCGTGCCGGGCCTGGCCCACGCCGTCAAGACTGTGCGCGCCCGCGGCCTGGACGCGCCGATGGCGCTGAGCTTCACGACGCCGGTCGCGCGCCTCGCCGAGCTCGCCGTCCCCGACGTGTTCGACTGCGGGACCCGTTCCGGCGACCCGGTTCCGCTCGGGGAGAGGCTCTATCCGGAGCGCGGGCGGCCGTTCCTGCGGTCGATCTACCCGGGTCTCCTCGTCCTCGTCGGGACCGGCGTGGCCTGGGCTTCCCGCCGGGGCCCGGCGAGGCTCTGGGCGGTGCCGGGCGCCCTCGGAGTCCTCCTCGCGCTCGGCGCGGCCACGCCCGTCTTCCCGGCATTGCGGTGGCTCCCGGGACTCTCCGGCATCCGGTTTCCCGAGCGCTTCCTGCTGATGACGCTCGCCTCCGTTTCGGTGGCGGGAACGTGCGGGCTCGGCAGCCTGATCGACGGGGGGACCGCGCTCCGCCGCGCCGCGCTCGCGGGCGGCGTCGCGCTCCTCGCGTCGGCGGGCCTGGCCGCCACGGTGGGCGGCGAGCTGACCGCGGCGTTCCTCGCACCACGCTACGCCCGTCAGGCCGTGCTCCTGGCCGCCGCGCTCGCCACGCTCGGCGTCGCGGCCCGAGCCCGGAGGGGCTCCCTCCTCCGGCTTCTGCCCGCAGTCCTCCTCGCGGCGGAGCTCGCGGCGGCGGCGCGTCCCCACGTCGGCTCGCAGCCCGTCGCGGCAATGCGCGCCGTCCCGGCGCCCCTCGCGCCCCTCCTCCGCGCTCCGCTCCACGGCTACGTCTTCCACGCCGCGTCCCAGGATCCGCTTCGGGGGCGGATCCCCGGAATCGCCAGCCCCCCGTACCTCGCCCAGTTCGCCGTTCCGTCGGCGCTCGACAAGGACTTCGACCTGGCCGAGCTCTCCTGGAGCACGGCGGCGACGGCGTCCATCCTGCGGGCCGTCTCGACGCTTCCGGAGCAGGCCGACGCGATCCTCGCCCGCCGGGGAATCGCCGCCATCGTCGCCTTTCGTCCCGACGCGCCCCGCACGCTCTCGGCCGCGGCGTCCCGGCCTCCGGCGGAGCTGCTTTCGCTCCTCGCCGTTCCCCGGCCCCAGCCGCTCGCCTTCGCCGCGGAGAAGCTCGTGGCCGCCTCCGGGGCGGACGCCTGGCGGCGGGCTCTCGCCGCCGCCGGCCCCGCGGCGCGCGGTCTCGCGATCGTCGACCCTGGCGACGTCCCGTGGGAGGTCCCCGCGTCCGTCTCGCCCGGGGAGGTTCGCGTCGTCTCGCGGCGCGCCACCCGCATCCGGCTCCTCGTCGACGCCCGGGGACCCGACGCGACCTTCGTCGCGCTGAACCAGACCTGGGACCCGGGCTGGCGCGCCCGCAGGAACGGCGAGCCGCTCCCCGTCGTGCGAACCGACCTCTCTCTCTCCGGCTTCCTCGTCCCCCCCGGACGGCACGAGATCGAGCTCTCCTACGAGAACGACACCGTCTTCGTCGGTCTCGGTGTCTCGCTTCTCGGCCTGCTCGCGACGGGACTGGCGTATCGGGCGACGCGACGGCCCCTTCGCCCGCCCGCGACGAGTCGCGCTCCGCAGGGGCCGGGCGACGGCTGATCGCGGCGGGCGCGCCGCGCTTCCACCGGCGACCCCGGCAGCTTCGTGCCCGTGGAAGCCCGGGAACGTGTCGGCCCGGGTCTCTCCGACGCGCGTCGGCAGCCCGTCCCGCGGCGCCTCGGCCGCCGGGCCGACGTCAGAATCCCCAGAGCGCGAGCTCGTCGACGATCGCGGCGAGGCGCGGGTGCTTCACGAGCTCCTCGTAGAGCCAGCCGTGGCGCTCCTTCACCGCGGCGAGCTCCTCGCGCGCCCGCGCGGCGTCGCCCTCCGCGGCCGCGTCGCGGAGGCGGTCGACGGCGGCCTTCTCCTCGGCTCCGAGGCGGTCCCCGAGGTCGCGGTGGACGGCGTCGAACGCCTCGCGGACCTTCCCGCCCGAGGGCTCGTCGGCCACGGCGTCAGCTCCCCTGCGCGACGGCCACCTTCGCCTCGGCGAAGGCGACGTCGGCGTTCACCGCGTCGAGCTGCTCCTGCCCGACGACGAGGAGCCGGCGCCCCTCGGCCTCCGCCTGCTCGCGCCGGGCTTCCGTCGCGTCGACGACGTCCTTCGCGGCGGCGACGTCGGCGAGGACGCGGACGGCGTCGCCCGCCACCTCGACGAACCCGCCCCGCACGGCGACGGCGGTCTTCTTCCCGCCCTCCGTGAAGGCGACGCGGCCGACGCCGAGGAGCGCGACGAGCGGCGTGTGGCCCGGGAGGATCCCGAGCTCGCCGAGCTCCCCCGGGAGCGACACGGCGTCGCACGGGACGCGCTCGACGACCGAGCGCTCCGGGGTGACGACCGTCAGCGTGAGGCGGCCCGGGTCGGCCACGGCCTCAGGCCTCGCCCGCCTTCTTCATCCTCTCGTAGCGCTCGAGGACGTCCTCGATCGTCCCCTGCAGGAGGAAGGCCTGCTCGGGCACCTCGTCGTGCTTGCCCTCGCAGATCTCCCGGAACGAGCGGATGGTGTCGGCGATCTTGACGTACTTGCCCGGGATGCCGGTGAACTGCTCGGCGACGTGGAACGGCTGCGAGAGGAAGCGCTGGATCTTCCGGGCGCGCGCGACGACGAGCTTGTCGTCCTCGGAGAGCTCGTCGATCCCGAGGATCGCGATGATGTCCTGGAGGTCCTTGTACTTCTGGAGGATCTGCTGGACCTGCCGCGCGACGGCGTAGTGCTCCTCGCCGACGACCATCGGCGAGAGGATCTTCGACGTGGAGGCGAGCGGGTCGACCGCGGGGTAGATGCCGAGCTCGGCGATCTGGCGCGAGAGGACCGTCGTCGCGTCGAGGTGGGCGAACGCGGTCGCCGGCGCCGGGTCGGTCAGGTCGTCGGCCGGGACGTAGATCGCCTGGACCGACGTGATGGAGCCCCGCTTCGTCGACGTGATCCGCTCCTGCAGGTCGCCCATCTCGGTCGCGAGGTTCGGCTGGTAGCCGACGGCGGAGGGCATCCGGCCGAGGAGCGCGGAGACCTCGGAGCCCGCCTGCGTGAACCGGAAGATGTTGTCGATGAAGAGGAGGACGTCCTTCCCCTCGGTGTCCCGGAAGTACTCGGCGACCGTGAGGCCCGTCAGGCCGACCCGGAGGCGCGCGCCGGGGGGCTCCGTCATCTGGCCGTAGATGAGCGAGGCCTTCGACTTCTTCCAGTCGTGCGGGTCGATGACGCCCGACTCGGTCATCTCGAGCCAGAGGTCGTTCCCCTCGCGCGTCCGCTCGCCCACGCCGGCGAAGACCGAGTAGCCGCCGGCGGCCTTCGCGACGTTGTTGATGAGCTCCATGATGAGGACCGTCTTGCCGACGCCCGCGCCGCCGAAGAGGCCCGTCTTGCCCCCCTTCGTGTACGGCTCGAGGAGGTCGACGACCTTGATCCCCGTCTCGAACATCTCGACCGAGGTCGTCTGCTCGTCGTAGGCGGGCGCGTGGCGGTGGATCGGCCAGCGCTCCTTCGTCTTCACGGGGCCGAGGCCGTCGACCGGCTCGCCGATGACGTTCAGGATCCGCCCGAGCGTCTCGGGGCCGACCGGGACCGAGATCGGCTGCCCGAGGTCGACCGCCTTCATGCCGCGGACGAGACCGTCGGCCGGCTTCATCGAGATGCAGCGGACCCGGTTCTCGCCGAGGTGCTGGGCCACCTCGGTCATCAGGTCGATCGGGATCGTGGAGAGGCCGTCCGGGTCGGAGATGTGGACGGCGTTCAGGATGGACGGCAGGTGCCCGCCCGGGAACTCCACGTCGACGGTGGCGCCGATGACCTGGACGACTTTGCCTTCGATGGCCATGTGTTACCTCTGCGGCCGGCGGGGCCGGGAGAACTCGTGGGACGGGACCGAGGGACCGCGTGCGTTCTTGCCTTGGGACGCGGAGGGGGCGTTCATTTCAGCGCTTCGGCGCCCGAGACGATCTCGATGAGCTCCTTCGTGATCTTCGCCTGGCGCGCCCGGTTGTACGTGAGGGTGAGCGAGTCGATCATCTCGCCCGCGTTCTTCGTCGCCGACTCCATCGCCGTCATCCGGGCCGCGTTCTCGGCCGCGTTCGACTCGAGGAGGACCCGGAAGACCTGGAACTCGACGTGCCGCGGGAGGAGGCGCCCGAGGATGACGTCGGGCCCCGGCTCGAAGAGGTAGTCGGCCCCGCCCTCCCTCGGCGCGAGCTCCCCGAGCTCGATCGGGAGGAGGCGCTTCAGGGTGACGATCTGCGAGAGGACGCTCTTGAACTCGTTGTAGACCGCGTAGACCGCGTCGACCTCGCCGCCCGTGAAGCGGGCCGCGAGGGTTCGGGCGATCTCGGCCGCCGTCCCGTAGTCGAAGCGCTGGAAGAGCCCCGGCCTCGACTCGAGGACGGGGACGGACCGCCGCTTCCAGAAGTCGGTCCCCTTCCGGCCGAGCGTCACGAGGGAGACCTCGGCGCCGGCGGCCGTCCGCTCGCGGACGAAGGCCCCGGCGGCGCGGTTCACGTTCGTGTTGAAGGCGCCGCAGAGCCCCTTGTCGCCGGTGACGACGACGAGGACGACCCTCTTCTCCTCGCGCCGGGAGAGGAGCGGGTGCGCCGCGGCGCCGTCCGCCCGCGCCGGGAGGCGACCCGCGACGGAGGCGAGCGTCGCCTCGAGCGTCCCGGCGTAGGGGCGCGCGGCGATGACCCGCTCCTGGGACCGGCGGAGCTTCGACGCGGCGACCATCTTCATCGCCTTCGTGATCTGCTGCGTCGACTTGACGCTGCGGATCCGCCGCCGGATGTCGATCAGGTTCGGCATGGCGCCTCCGGCGTCAGACCTTCGCGCTCGGGTTGTCCGCGAGGAAGAGCTTCTTGGCCTCCGCCACGGCGGCCGCGAGGCCCTCCTCGATCTCCTTCGTCATCTTCTTGGCGGTCCGCACCTCGGCGAGGAGCGGCTCGCGCTCGGACGAGAGGTAGCGGTGGAGGGTCTTCTCGAAGGGGAGGACCGCCTCGACGCGCAGGTCGTCGAGGAAGCCCTTCGTCCCGGCGAAGACGGACGCGACCTGGAGCGCGACGTCCATCGGGACGAAGACGTTCTGCTTGAGGACCTCGGTGAGGCGCTTGCCCCGGTTCAGCTGGCTCTGGGTCGCCTTGTCGAGGTCGGAGCCGAACTGGGCGAAGGCGGCGAGCTCGCGGTACTGGGCGAGGTCGAGGCGGAGGGTGCCCGAGACCGTCCGCATGGCGCGGACCTGCGCGGAGCCGCCGACGCGGGAGACCGAGATGCCGACGTTGATCGCCGGCCGCTGGCCCGCGTAGAAGAGGTCCGACTCGAGGAAGATCTGCCCGTCGGTGATCGAGATGACGTTCGTCGGGATGTACGCCGAGACGTCGTTCGCCTGCGTCTCGATGATCGGGAGCGCCGTCAGCGAGCCGCCGCCGCGCTCGTCGTTCAGCTTCGAGGCGCGCTCGAGGAGGCGGCTGTGCAGGTAGAAGACGTCGCCGGGGTACGCCTCGCGGCCCGGCGGGCGGCGCAGGAGGAGCGAGATCTCGCGGTACGACGCGGCCTGCTTGGAGAGGTCGTCGTAGACGACGAGGACGTGGCCGCCGGGGTTGTCCTTGGAGGCCGGCTTGCCGTCCTTGCCGGTGAACTGGAAGTACTCGCCCATCGCGCAGCCGGCGTAGGGGGCGATGTACTGGAGGGGAGCCGGGTCGGAGGCGCTCGCGGCGACGATGATCGTGTGCTCCATCGCGCCGTGCTGCTCGAGCGTCTGCACGACCTGGGCGACGGTCGAGCTCTTCTGCCCGATCGCGACGTAGATGCAGACGACGCCCTTGCCCTTCTGGTTGATGATCGCGTCGAGCGCGACGGAGGTCTTCCCCGTCTGGCGGTCGCCGATGATCAGCTCGCGCTGGCCGCGGCCGATCGGGATCATCGCGTCGATCGCCTTGAGGCCCGTCTGCATCGGCTCCTTGACGGGCTGCCTCTCGACGACGCCGGGCGCGATCCGCTCGTTCGGGTAGAACTCCTTCGCCTCGATCGGCCCCTTGCCGTCGAGCGGCTGCCCGAGCGGGTCGACGACGCGCCCGATGAGGGCGGGGCCGACGGGGACCGAGATGATCCGCTTCGTCCGGCGCACCTCGTGCCCCTCGCGGATCAGCGCCGTGTCGCCCATGAGGACGCAGCCGACGTCCTCCTCCTCGAGGTTCAGCGCGAGGCCGAAGACGTCGTTCGGGAACTCCAGGAGCTCGCCCGCCATGACCTTGTCGAGGCCGTAGACGCGGGCGATGCCGTCGCCGACCGAGGAGACCGTGCCGACTTCCGCGGTGTCGATGCCCCGGTCGAGCCCGGCGAGCTGCGCTTTGATGAGCTGCGTGATTTCGCGTGCGCTGATGTCGGTCATACGGGCGTCTCTTTTCCTTGCCGTCTGTCGATCAAGGGATCACGCGGCCCCGGAGGCGCTCTCCAGGGCCCTCCGCGCCCGCTCGAGCCGGCGCGAAAGGGAGGCGTCGAAGAGCTCGCTCCCGAGCCGGACGACGAAGCCCGACAGGAGCGAGGGGTCGAGCTCGGTGCGGACGCGGACGCGCGTGCCGGTGCGGGACTCGAGCGCGGCGCGGATCGCCGCCTCCGCGTCGGCCGGGAGCGGCGTGGCCGAGCGGACGGTCGCCTCGACGACGCCCCTCGCCCGGTCGACCTGGTCGCGCACGGCCGCGAGGACGGCCGGGAGCCGGAGGATCCGCCCCCGGTCGAGGAGGGCGCGCAGGAGCCGCGCCGCGAGGACGGGGGCGTTCGCGGAGCCGGCGATCGCCTCGACGAGGCCTCGCTTCTCCTTCCGGCCGACCCCGGGGTTCGCGAGGAAGGCGCGGAGCTCCTCGTTCGTCTCGAGGGCCCGCGCCACCGTGTCGAGCGAGGGGAGGAGCGCCTCGACGGCGTCGGGGCTGCCGGCGACCTCGAAGAGGGCGTCGACGTAGGGCCGGGCGAAGGCGGAGCCGGCGTCGCTCATCGTGCGTCCTTCCCGAGGCCCGCGACGCCCTCGAGGACGAGACGCTTCTCGTCGTCGGCGGTGACGTTCTTCGTGACGAGCTCGCGCGCGAGCTCGACCGCGAGGTCGGCGGCGTAGGCCGTCAGCTCGTTCTTCGCGTTCCGGACGCGCGCGTCGAGCTCGGAGCGGGTCCGCGCGGCGACGCGCTCGGCCTCCTCGGCGGCGCGGGCGGCGATCTCCTTCTCCTCGGCCTCGGCCTGCTCGCGGGCGTGCGCCCTCATCGCCTCGATCTCGGCCTCGATGCGGGCGAGGCGCTCGCCGATCTCCTTCGCGACGGTCTGCGCCCTGTCCCTGTCCTCCTGCGCCTTCCGGAGCGTCTCCGCGACGTTCTGCCGGCGCGTCTCGAAGAACTGGACGAGCGGCTTCCGGAGGAGCCAGACGAGGAGCGCGACGAAGCCGAGGAAGTTGAGGGTCTGCCAGAACGGGTACGGCAGGCCCAGGAAGGTGGCGGGCCCTTCCCCTCCGCCGGAGAGGAGGAGCGCGAGAGGTCCGGTCGACATCAGGCCACCTTCCGGCCGAGGGCGTAGCTGGCGATCTCGGCCGCGAGCGCCTTCGCCTCGGCGCCGAGCTGCGTGCGCGCCGCGAGGGCGTCGGCGTCGATCCGGGCCTGCGCCTCGGCGGCGACGCCGCGCGCCTTCTCGCGCGCCGCGTCGAGGAGCGCCTGCCGGCGCTCGCCCGCGGCCGCGCGGACGGCTTCGCGGTGCGCGAGCGCCTCGCGGCGCGCCTCCGTGAGCCTCCGGTCGAGGTCCTGCGAGACCTCGCGCTGCCTCTCGAGCGCCGCGTCCGACGCGGCGCGCGCCGCGTCGATCCGGCGTTCACGCTCGGCGAGGACCTCCCCGAGCGGAGACAGCAGGAACTTCCTCAGGACCAGGTAGGTGGCCCAGAAGATGATGAGGACGAGGAGCAGGGACATGTCGGGCAGTTGCATCGCTCGTTCCGCTCTCGAGGGCGCGCTGCGGACTCCGCCCCCGGGCGTACCGCGAGCCGGAAGTCCGCACGGGGACCGCGTTTATGCCACAGGCGCCTCGGACCCGTCAACGCGAGGACGCCGGAGAGGGGTACCATTCGCCGCCTCGGGAGCCGCCGCGTGACGGAAAACGAAACAATCAATAGATTAAAAAATGCTTTCGCGACCGCGGACCTCGCCTGGAACGGGGCCGCTTCGCGGACGACGGCCGGGGAGGTCGCCTGCAGGGCCGGTTGCTTCGGTTGCTGCGTCGGGCTCTTCGAGATCTCCCTTCCCGAAGCAGCGCTCGTCCGGGCGGGCGTCGCGCGGCTCTCCCCGAAGGATCGCCAGGACGTCGCCCGGCGCGCGCGCCGGATCTCCGAGGAGACGGCCGCCTCGTTCCCGGGCGACGCCGTCTCCGGGCTCCTCGACTCGGAGCGGAGCGAGGAGGCGGACGACGCCTACTTCGAGGTCGTCGCGGACCGGGCCTGCCCGATGCTCGAGCTTCCCTCGGGACGCTGCCGGATCTACGAGGAGCGCCCCGTCACGTGCCGGACCTACGGATTCGCCTGGGCGAAGGACGGCGAGGTGATCCATCCCCCCTGCGGCCTGAACCTCCCCGGCGCCGCTCCGGAGCGGCAGCTCGAGACCGCGGTCGACATCGGTCTCCTCGACGAGGCCGAGGAGGTGGACCGGGAGCTCGCCGAGCGGCTCCGGATCGAGCCGGGCCGGGAGACGACGATCGCGCACGCGGTCGTCGGCCGGGCCTTCGGCCCCCCGTTCGGCTGATCAGACCTTCTTCGGCGGCCCGTCCCCGGGAACCGCGGGAATCGCCGCGTCCGAAGGGGGCCCGGGCGCGCGCCCGACCTGCGGCCCCGTCTGGACCGGGCCCTGGATCACGGCGCCGTCCTCGACGAGGAGCGAGGGGGTGTGGATCTCCGCCTGGATCCGCGCGCCGGCGTGGACCTCGACCCGCTCGAGGGCGTAGATCACGCCGCGGACGTTCCCTGAGACCGAGAGCCGCCCGACCCGGATCTCGGCGTCGATCGCGGCGCCGTCTCCGATGATGAGCTCGTTCTTCGTGACGACCTTTCCCTTGAGGACGCCGTCGATCCGGAACGTATCCTCGAACGAGAGGGTCCCCTCGAAGCGGGCTCCGCGGTCGAGGAACCCGTTGAGGACCCCTCCCGACTTCTTCCCGCCGATCATGCCGCGCCCCCGACGAGGCGCTCGAAGAGGCCGATGAGCTGCTCTTCGGAGTAGAAGGCGAGGCGGACCTCGCCCCCCTTCTTCCGGCGCCGGATCTCGACCTTCGTCCCGAGGGCGCGCTGGAGCCGCTGCTCGGCGTCGCGCGTGTCGGGGTCGTTGTCGGGGGCGGCGGCCTTCTTCTTCGGGCCCCCCGCGAGGAACTCCTGGACGCGAGCCTCGGCGGCCCTCACCGAGACGCCGCGACGGATGAACTCGCGGGCGAGCGTCTCCTGGTCTGCTGCGGAGGGGAGCGCGAGGAGGGTCCGCGCGTGGCCCGCGGAGAGGAGACCGTCCTCGACCTGGGCCCGGACCTCGGCCGGGAGCTTCAGGAGCCGCATCGCGTTCGCGACGGTCGTCCGGTCCTTCCCGACGCGCTCGGCGATCTCGTCCTGGGTCATGCCGAACTTGTCCTTGAGGTGCCAGTACGACTCCGCCTCCTCCAGCGCCGTGAGGTCGCGCCGCTGGACGTTCTCGACGAGCGCCACCAGGAGGTGGTCGCGGTCCTCGAGCCCTTCCCGGACGAGGACGGGAACCCGGGTGAGGCCGGCGAGCCGGGCCGCCCGGACCCGGCGCTCCCCTGCGAGGATCCGGAAACGGTCCGCGTCGCGGGTGACGAGAACGGGCTGGAGGATCCCGGTCTCCTTGATCGACCGGGCGAGCTCCTCGAGGCCGTCGTCGTCGAAGCGGCGGCGCGGCTGCTGGCGGTTCGCCTCGAGGTGATCGAGGTCGACCATCTGGACCGAGACGCCGGGCCGGTTCTCCGCCGCGACCGGGCGGGCGGAGGGGATGAGGGCTGAGAGTCCCTTTCCGAGTGCGGGCTTCTTCGTCACGGCGGACCTCCGTCGTTCCCGGCGAGATCGCGGCGGAGGAGCTCGCGGGCGATGGCGAGGTACGCCTCGGCGCCGCGGGACCTCACGTCGTAGAGGAAGATCGGCTTTCCGAACGAGGGGGCCTCCCCGAGGCGGACGTTCCGCGGAACGGCCGGCTCGACGAAGCTCTCCCCGAAGAAGCGGCGGATCTCGTCGAGGACCTGCCGGGAAAGGTTCAGCCGCTCGTCCCACATCGTGGCGACGACTCCGGCGATCGCGAGCCTCGGGTTCAGCCCCTCCCGAACCCGCTCGATCGTCGAGACGAGCTCGGAGACCCCCTCGAGGGCGTAGTACTCGCACTGGATCGGGACGACGACCCCGTCGACCGCCGTCAGGGCATTCACCGTCAGGAGGCCGAGGGAAGGGGGGCAATCGACGAGGACGTAGTCGAAGTCCTCCTCGAGAGCGTCGAGCTTCCGGGCGAGGAGGAACTCCCGCTCGTCGACGTTCACGAGCTCGATCTCCGCGCCGACGAGCTCCCGCGACGCCGGGACGAGCGTGAGCCGGGCGAGCTCCGTCGGACGGGCGACCTCTCCCCAGGAGGCGTTGCCGACGATCCAGTCGTAGACCGTCTTCTCGAGGGTCCCCTTGTCGACCCCGAGGCCCCCCGTCGTGTTCCCCTGCGGATCGAAGTCGACGAGGAGGACCTTTTTCTCGAGGATTGCCAGGGCCGCGGCGAGGCTGATCGCCGTCGTCGTCTTCCCGACCCCCCCCTTCTGGTTCGCCACTGCCAGACGTTTCACGTGAAACACTCCACCCGCGCGATCCCTCGGCGGTCCGCGCCGGGGCTCTTCCGGAAATCGACCTGGGCCCCCGGCAGCGATCTTCGAAGGTCGCCGAGCAGCGGCTCGGTCGTCCAGAGGAGGGCGACGGCCCCGCGCACGAGCGCGGGGCGGGCCTGCCGAACGATCTCCCCGGCGCCGGCGACGGCGCGAGTCGTCAGGAGGTCGCAGGGAAGGGCGTTCCTCATCAGCTGCAGCGCGGGACCGGGGAATCTAGCGTTCACCACCCGGGCCGTCAATCCGAGGGCCCGAACGGTCGCCTCCAGGAAGCGCGCCTTCTTTCCCGTCGACTCGACGAGGACCCCCTCGACGTCCTCCCGGACGACGAGGAGCGGGACCGCCGGGAAGCCGCCCCCCGACCCGACGTCCAGGAGTCGGAGCCGCCGACCGGCCGGTGCCGGGAGGAGGGGGAGCGCCTCGAGCGCGTCGAGGAGGTGCCGCGAGACGAGGTTCTCGGGCACGGCCTCCCTGCCGGAGACGAGGTTCATCTCCTCGTTCGCCCGGAGGAGGAGGTCGAGGTAGGCAGCGAGGCGCTCCGCCACCGGACGGCCGATTCCGACCGAGGCGACCGCCTCCCGAACGAGCGCGACGGTGCCGGTCACGCGCGCGCTCCCCGCTCCCCGGCGACGAGCCGCGCGAGAAGGAGGGTCACGGCCGCAGCGGTGACCCCGGGAATCCGGCCCGCCTGCCCGAGGGTCCGCGGCCGGTGGCGCTCGAGCTTCTCCGCCGCCTCCGCGGAGAGGCCGGGGATCCCGTCGTAGCGGAGGCCTGCCGGGACCGTCCGGTCTCCCGACCGCCGGACCCTCTCGATCACTTCCTGCTCCCTCCTGAGGAACCCCTCGTACCGAACGTCGCTGACGAGCCTTTCCCAGGCCTCGTCGTCGAGCCCGGCCAGGCTCCCGCCGAGCCGCCCCTCGAGCCAGGACCTGAGCCCGTCCGCCGCCTCGGGACGACGCAGCAGGCCGGCAGCGGTCGTCTCTTCCGAGAGCGACACGCCGCACGCGCCGAGCTCGCCGAGCGTCGTCCTGTCCGGGACCACCCGTTCCGCCTCGAGCGCCTCGCGGGCGTTCCGCTGCTTCTCCTCCCGCTCGAGGATCGGAGCCCCCTCCTCCTCCGACAGGAGCCCGACGGCGAGCGCCTTCGGGGTCAGGCGGGCGTACGCCGAGTCGGCCCCGAGGAGGAGCCGGTGCTCCGCCCGCGAGGAGAGGAGTCTGTAGGGCTCTTCGGCTCCGAGCGTCACGAGGTCGTCGATCATCACCCCGATGTAGGCCTCGTGCCGCGCGAGAGTGAACGGAGCCACCTCGCGCCCCCGGGCGACGATCGCGGCGTTCACCCCCGCGACGAGCCCCTGCCCTGCGGCCTCCTCGTACCCCGAGGTGCCGTTCACCTGGCCGGCCAGGAAGAGCCCGGGGAACGCCCGCACCTCGAGCGCGTCGTCGAGCTGCTCGGGAAAGACGACGTCGTACTCGACGGCGTAGGCCGGACGGAGGATCTCGGCGTTCTCGAGCCCCGGGAGGCTCCGGACGATCGCCTCCTGCAGGTCGGCCGGGAGAGACATCGAGAGCCCGCTCAGGTAGGTCCAGTCCGTGGCGAGCCCTTCCGGCTCCACGAAGACCTGATGCCGGTCGCGTCCCGGAAACCGGACGACCTTGTCCTCGATGGAGGGGCAGTACCGCGGCCCCCTGCCGACGATCGCCCCCGCATAGAGAGGTGAGCGATCGAGGTTCTTCCGGATCAGGTCGTGCGTCCGCTCCGTCGTATGCGTCAGCCCGCAATCGACCTGTGGCAGTGCCGGAAAGGTGCGATTCCGGCTCCGGAGCGAGAAGGGCCGCGGGCGCGGATCGCCGGCCGAGACGGACATTTTAGATCTGTCGATTGAATTTCTCCGCACCCGCGGTGGCGTCCCGGTCTTCATCCGTCCCGTCCGGAGCCCGCGCGCGCGGAGGGCGCCCGAGAGGTGCGTGCAGGGGGCCTCGCCCCAGCGCCCTTCCGCCCGTCGCTCGGCGCCGACGTGGATCAGCCCGGCGAGGAACGTCCCGCTCGTAAGGACCGCAGCGCCGCAGAGGACCTCCGACCCCTCCTCGAGCCGAAGCCCGGCGAGCCGGCCGCCCGTTTCGAAGAATCCCGAAACGACGCCCTCCCTCAGCTCGAGGCCCGGCGCCGCCGCGAGGCGCCGCGCCATCTCGGCCGAGTACGCGGACTTGTCGGACTGGCAGCGAAGGCCCTGGACCGCCGGGCCGCGCGAGGCGTTCAGCACCTTGAACTGGATCCCCGTCCGGTCAGCGACGAGCCCCATCAGCCCGCCGAGGGCGTCGACCTCGCGGACCGCCTGTCCCTTCGCGAGACCGCCGATCGCGGGGTTGCAGCTCATCCGCCCGATCGCACCGAGGTCCCGCGTCAGAAGGAGCGTCCGGGCCCCGAGGCGCGCCGCGGCCCATGCCGCCTCGGCCCCGGCGTGCCCCCCGCCGACGACGACGACGTCGTACCGCTCCCTCATTTGCCGACGCAGAACGTGGAGAAGATCCGGTCGAGGAGCTCCTCGGTCGCGGTCTCCCCGGTGATCTCGCCGAGCGCCGAGAGCGCTTCCCGCACGCCCGCCGCCGCGTACTCGATCCCCGCGCCCGGCCCGCCGAGCGCGGCGCCCGCGCGGAGGAGCGCGTCCTTCTGCCGGGGCAGAGCGCCGAACGCTCCCGCCTCGCCGCGCGCCGCGAGCCGCGCGGCGATCTCCTGCCGGAGCGCGTCGAGCCCCTCCCCGGACTTCGCGCTCACGCGGAGGCCCGTGCCGCCCCGCTCTCCGAAGAGGTCCGCCTTCGTCCCGACGACGAGGACCGGGACGCCGTCGGGCAGACCGGGACCGCCGTCCTCCGCGGAACCCGGCTCGCGCGCGAGGAGAAGGAGGTCGGCGCCGGCCGCGGCGCGCCGCGCCGCCTCCACGCCGAGCCGCTCCACGGCCTCGTCGGTCTCGCGGAGCCCTGCGGTGTCGACGAGGCGCACCCGCTCGCCGCCGATCTCGACCGCCTCCGCCACGGCGTCGCGCGTCGTTCCGGGGTGCTCCGTCACGAGCGCGCGGTCCTCTCCGACGAGCGCGTTGAAGAGCGTCGACTTCCCCGCGTTCGGCGCGCCGACGATGACGACCGCCGGGAGCCCGGCGTCGGCGCGCCCCGCGCCGACCTGGCCCCCCAGCGCGAGGAGCCCCTGTCGGACGAGCGCCACCCGCCCGAGCGCGTAGGCCTCCCCCGCCTCCCCGACGTCGTCGGCGAAATCGAGCCGCGCCTCGAGCTCCGCGAGCGCGCCCAAGAGCTCGTCCCGCAGCGCCTCGACGCGGCGCGACAGCTCGCCCCGGACGAGGCCGAGGGCGCGGCGCGCCTCGCCGCGGCTCGCGGCCGCCGCCAGGCGTGCGAGCCCCTCCGCGCGTGCGAGGTCGAGCTTCCCGTTCGCGAGCGCCCGCCGCGTGAACTCGCCGGGTCGGGCCCTCCGCGCGCCCCGCGCGACCGCAGCGTCGACGACCGCCTCGGCGACCGCGGGCGAGCCGTGCCCCTGGAGCTCGGCGACCTCCTCGCCGGTCGCCGACGCCGGAGCCGCGAAGTAGAGGACGAGCCCCTCGTCCACCACCGCGCCCTCCTCGTCGAGGAACGGCGAGAGGTACGCCCGGCGCGCCTCCGGCCGCGCCGGGAGCCTCGGCGCGAGCGCGCGCGCCACGGCGAGCGCCGCCCCCGGCGGCCCGCTCAGCCGGACGATCGCGAGGGCACCGACCCCGGGAGGCGTCGCGCGCGCGACGAGCACGTCGCCGCTCCCCGCGGCGTCCCCGACGAGAGGGGCCACCGTTTTGGCCCCTCCGTGCGACGCGCCCGACCCGGCGTCACGCCTTCTTCGCCTTCGGCCTCATCCCGAGGTCGGTGTACCGCTCGAGGAGGAGCTGCTGGACGATGGAGAGGACGTTCTGGACGAGCCAGTAGAGGACGAGGCCCGACGGCATGTCCTTGAACATGAAGCCGAAGACGAGCGGCAGGAACCCCATGACCCGCTTCGTCGTCGCGTCGCCGGTGGCCGGCATCATCTGCTGCTGCAGCCACATCGTCAGGGTCATCAGGATCGGCGTGACGTAGTACGGGTCCTTCGCGGAGAGGTCCTGGATCCAGAGCGCGAACGGCGCGTGCCTCAGGTCGATCGCGTGGCTGAGCAGGTTGTAGAACGCGATCAGGATCGGCATCTGCAGGAGGAGCGGGAGGCAGCCGCCGGCCGGATTCACCTTCTCCGTCCGGTAGAGCGCCATCGTCTCCTCGTTCATCTTCATCCGCGCCTGCGGGTCCGACTTCAGCTTCGGCGTCCACTTCAGCCGGATCGCCTCGATCTTCGGCTGCAGCGCGCTCATCTTCTTCATCGAGACGAGCTGCTTCCACGTGAGCGGGAAGAGGACGACCTTGATGACGATCGTCGCGAGGATGATCGCGACGCCCCAGTTCGGGATCGCCGCGTGGAACTGCTTCAGCAGCCAGAGGAGCGGCGACACGACGATCGCGAACCAGCCGTAGTCGATCAGCTTCTCCATCCCCGGGCGGACGGCGCGGAGGACCTCCGTGTCCTTCGGGCCGAAGTAGAGACCCGTCTCGAGGACCTCCGGAGCGGAGGCGACGACCTCGGTCTCGACGAGCGGCGCCGGGGCGGCCGCCGCCTCGCCCGCGGCCGCGGGCGCCGGCGGCGGCGTCAGCGACACCGGGCGGAGCGTCACGCTCTCGCGCGCCCCGGGGAGGAACGCGGAGACGAAGTAGTTGTCCTCGAGCCCGGCGGCGAGGAGCCCCGTGCCGACGGGCACCGGCTCCTTCAGGCCGTCCTTCGCCTTCCGGGCGACGGCGCGGCTCGCCGTCAGCGTCACGCTCGAGCCCGGCTTCGTGTAGCGGTTCCCGAGCTCCTCCTTCGACGGGTTCCCGATCCCCGGGCCGAGGACGACGGCCACGGGACGGCCGGCGCCCCCTTCCCGCTCCACGTTCATCCCGACGAGGTAGCCGCTGCCGACGCGGTAGGTCCGGACGATCCCCTGCCCGTCGGCCTCGCGGTAGCGGAAGCGGACGACGACCTCCTTCGGCCCCTCCTCCACCTCGGTCTCGTGCAGCGCCTTCGCCGCGCGCGCGAGGAACGGGTCGACCGGGTCGTAGACGAGCGTCCGGCCCGCGAACGGCGGGTCCTTCCGGACGAGCTCGAGCGGCGCCCCGTCGGCTCCCCGGTGCCGCGCCAGGACGGCCGAGACGAGCTCGCCGCCCCGGTTCGAGAACGTCAGCCGGAGGAGCCCGTTCCGGACGGTCACATCGCGCGGCGCCGCGGCCACGACGGGAGGGACCGCCGCCGTCGCGGCCGGCTCCGGAACCGTCGCCGGGCCGGGCCCCGCCGTCGGCACCGCGGTGGCGGACGGCGTCGCCGTCGCGACCTTCGCCGGCGCCGCCGGCCGCGGGGCCGGTTTCGGCGGAGGGAAGACGAGGGTCCAGGCGATCAGGATGGCGGCCGAGATGCCGAATGCCAGGGCAAGACGCTTCGAGTCCAAAGGCAGCTCCTCGGAGGCGGGTCAGGGGACCGGGTCGAACCCGCCCGGGTGGAACGGGTGGCAGCGGGAGAGGCGCAGGACGGTGAGCCACGCGCCTTTCATGAGGCCGTGACGGAGGATCGACTCCCGAGCGTACTCCGAACAGGTCGGATGGAACCGACAGGCCGGGGGAAGGAGAGGAGAGACGAACCGCTTGTACCCGCGCAGGAGCCCGGCGGCGCCGCGCGCCAGGAGTCCCGGGCCCGCCGGCGCGGCCTTCACCGGACCACCCCCGGCGCCGCGCGTCGCGCCAGCTTCTCGAAGTCGCGCGAGAGCTCGGCGAAGTCGGTCCGCTCGGCTCCCGGCCGGACGTTCACGACGACGTCGACCGGCGCCGGGAACGCGTCGGAGCGACGGAAGAGCTCCCGGAGCCGGCGGCGCAGGCGGTTCCTCACGACGGCGGAGCCGGTCTTCTTGGTGACCGTCACGCCGAGGCGGGCTCGCGCCCCGCCCGCGGGGCGAACGAAGAAGACGAGCCAACGTCCGACGTGCCGTCGGCCGGAGGAATAGGTCTCGAGGAAGTCGGCGCGCCGGAGGACCCGGCGGTCCCTCCCGAACGACTCCGGTCGCCGGGCCACGCGCGGCGCGGACCCGGTCCGGCTGGGGTCGGAGCTCATCGGATCCGAAGGCGCGCCGGGAGCGGCGGCCCCTCCGGGCGCCTCAGACCGTGAGGCGCTTCCGACCCTTGGCGCGACGGCGGGCGAGGACCGCCCGGCCGTTCTTCGTCCGCATCCGGACGAGGAAGCCGTGCGTTCTCTTGCGGCGTCGGTTGTTGGGCTGGAAGGTTCTCTTCATGGCATCACCCCTCCCGTTCTGGGAGCGCGAGCGGCGGATTCTCCGGGACTCTTGCCTTCCTGTCAACCGTCGCCCCGGCCCCCCCCACCCCCGCCGAGGCCGGAGACCTCCTCCGCTGGGCGCCCGACACGGGCCGAGGTCTCTCCCGCCGGGCGGCGATCCACGGCCGCGAAACGCCCTTCCCCGGCCCTGGGTCACCCCTGGCGCGGCGGGTCGCCCGGCAGCGCCGTGCTAGCATCCGCCCCCGCTCCGCCCGGCGGTGCTCCCTCTTCGAATCGGTGCAGATGCTGTGGAAAAGCCGACTTCCTGGGAAAAGATCCTCGAGCACCTCAAGTCCAGGGTGGACGAACGCGACTTCGACACCTGGTTCCGCGGGACGAGGCAGAAGGCCGAGACGGCGGATGCCGTCTACGTCCTGATCGGAAGCCCCCTTTTCATCGACTACATCCCGCGCGAGTACGGCGACCAGATCGGGGAGGCCGCCCGCCTCGCCGGCATCGGCAGCCGGGAGATCCGCTTCGTCCTCGAGGGGCAGGACGACTACCGGGCCATCGTCTCGACGTCCCGGGCCCCCGCCCCGTCGCGGGCCCGCGTCGGCGACCTGAACCCCCTCTACACCTTCGAGCACTTCGTCATCGGCGCCTCGAACCAGCTGGCCCACGCCGCCGCGCTCCACGTCGCCGACCAGACCTCCCACCGGTACAACCCCCTCTTCATCTGCGGACCGACCGGCCTGGGAAAGACGCACCTCATGCAGGCGATCGGGCACCGCCGCCTTTCCCGCCGGCCCGGCGAGCGGGTGCTCTACGTCTACTCCGAGACCTTCGTGAAGGAGGTCGTGACCGGTATCCGGTTCAACCGGATGGAGCAGGTGCGCCAGCGCCTCCTCAACACCGACGTCCTCCTCTTCGACGACGTCCAGTTCCTCGCCGGCAAGGCGACGACGGAGGACGAGCTCTTCCAGACCTTCAACGCCCTCTATTCGGTCGGGAGCCAGATCGTCTTCACGTCGGACGTCCTCCCGCGGGACATCCCCGGCCTCACCGACCGGATGAAGAGCCGGTTCGAGGGGGGCCTCGTCGTCGACATCCAGCCCCCCGACTTCGAGACCAAGGTCGCGATCCTCCGCCACAAGGCCGAGATCGCCCAGGTCGAGCTCGACGACGACACGGCCTACTTCCTCGCCGGGAAGATCAAGACGCACATCCGGGAGCTCGAGAGCTACTTCAACCGCGTCGTCCTCGTCTCCTCGATGCGCGGCGAGCCGATCACCCGGGAGCTCGCGCAGGAGGCCCTCCGCGGAATCCTCCCCGACGACTCCCAGAAGACCTCGCCGGCCGAGATCCTGAAGGCGGTCGCCTCCCACTACGGCTTGAAGCCGGCCGAGCTCCGGGCCCGGACGAAGCGCGAGGCGATCGTCTTCCCTCGGCAGGTCGCCATGTACGTCCTCAAGGAGTCGATCGGCCTCTCCCTCCCGGAGATCGGGCGCCTCTTCGGCGACAAGCACCACACCACGGCTCTCCACTCCATCCGGAAGATCACCGCGCGAAGGGAAGAGGACCCGGACTTCGACCGCGAGGTCGCCGCCCTCGTCGCCCAGTTCCGGTGAAAATGTCGAAGGTCTCCTGTGCATTCCGGGACGCAGCCCTCCCTCGTCTCCCCGCCGTCCACGATCTGCACAGCGACGCTTTGCGATCTGCACAGGCGTCCGGTCCCCGCAAGCCCAGTCCCGTCCAGCCTTTCCGAGACCTCCGCACAGGCCCCGGCCAAGCCTACTACTACCTCTGTAACTCTTTCGGTGCTAGAATTTAAGAGATCAGTGGAGGGGATGTGGAGCTGACACTTCCGGCAGCCACCCTGGCCCGAGAGATGAGCCTGATGCAGGGTGTGGTGGAGAGGCGTACGCCCCACCAGATCCTGTCGAACGTCCTCCTCGAGGCTCGCGAGGGATCGCTCACCCTGACGGCGACGGACCTCGACACGACCTTCGTGTCGGAGATAGAGTCGCTCTCGCTCAAGACCAGCGGAGCGGTCACGGTTCCGGCGCGGCGCCTGTTCGACGTCGTCCGCGATCTGCCGGCCACGGCCGAGGTGCGGCTGCGCGTCCTCGAGAACCACCACGTCCAGATCGACTGCAAGGCGCCGAAGATCCGGATCCGCCTCAACGGCCTCCCGGCGACGGACTTCCCGACGCGGCCCGAAGCGGCCGGAGGGCCGACCCTCTCTCTCACGTTCGGCGCGCTCCGCCGGATGGTCGAGAAGGTCCGCTTCGCGGTCTCGACCGAGGAGATCCGCCTGCAGCTCCAGGGCGCGCTCCTCAAGCCGAAGGGCGACGGCCTCGAGATGGCGGCGACGGACGGCCACCGTCTCGCCCTCATCGAGGTCGAAGGCGCGGCCGCCGAGCCCGGGTTCGAGGCGATCCTCGTCTCGAAGAAGGTCCTCGACGAGCTCTCGCGGCTCGACGCCGAGGACGACGTCCCCGTCACGATCGTCCGCGGGACGAACCACATCGGCTTCACCGTCGGTCGCCGCCGCATCTACTCGAAGCTCGACGACCGACGGTTCCCCGACTACGAGAAGGTCATCAGCAAGGACAACACGAAGAGGGCGACCGTCGTCCGCGAAGAGCTCCTCGGGGCCGTGCGCCGGATCTCGCTCCTCTCGGGCGACCGGCTGAAGGCGGTCAGCCTCTCGTTCAAGGAAGGGGCGCTCGTCGTCTCGTCCGAGAGCCAGGACGTCGGCGACGGGGACCAGGAGATCGCCGCCGAGTACGAGGCGGATTCGATCACGCTCCGACTGAATGCGCGCTACCTCGAGCAGTTCCTCGAGGCGTGCGAGACCGAGAAGGTCCACCTCTTCGTCAAGGACGAGGGGTCCCAGTGCCAGGGCCGCCCGGCGGAGCCGGTCCCGGGCCTGAAGAGCTACCTCTACGTCGTGATGCCGATGCGCGTCTGAGGGGGTGCGCGTCGACACGTGGAGATCGGAACCCTCGCGGTCGAGGCTTTTCGTAACCTCGCCCCCTCCCGCCTCCGCTTTCACGCGCGCCTGAACCTCCTCGTGGGCGCCAACGGACAGGGGAAGACCAACGTGCTCGAGAGTCTGGCTCTCGTCTCGGGACGACCGTCCTTCCGGACCGCGGACCTCGCCGACGTCGTCCGGTCCGGTGCGTCCGAAGCGTCCGTCTCCGTGCGCCTCGCCGGCGCCGGAGAGGGCGCCCTCGGAGCCCTCCTCGGGAAGGGACGGCGCGAGCACGCGTGGAACGGGCGGAGGGTCTCGAGGCTCGAGGCGAGCCGGAAGCTGCCTCTCGTCCTCCTCACCTCGGCCGACCTCGGGCGTCTCTCCGGGCCTCCCTCCGAGAGGCGGAGGGGCCTCGACCGGGTCGCCCTCGCGTTCGAGCCGGCGCTCGCCTCCGACTTCCGGAGGTACGAGAAGGCGCGGGCGGAGCGCGTCGCCCTCCTCCTCGCCCCCGGGCGTCCCGACCGGGACGCCCTCACCTCGTTCGAGGAGATCCTCGCCGTCTCCGGCGCCGCGATCGCCGAGGCCCGGCAGCGCCACGTCGGTCCGCTCGGGGCGCGGCTCGCCGCGACGGCCGCGCTCCTCGGCGCCCCCTTCGGCGACGTCTCGCTCCGCCTCCTCTCCGAGCTCCCCGCCGGAGCCGGCCGCGAGGAGCTCGCCGAAGCGCTCCGCCGCGGCCTCCACGCGCGGGAGGCCGCCGACCGCCGCGCCGGCCGCGCCCTCTTCGGCCCGCACCGGGACGACGTCGTCCTCGTCTCGGGAGCGACGCCGCTCGCGGCCCGCGCCTCCTCGGGTGAGGCCCGGACGCTCGTCCTCGCGTGGGCGCTCGCGGAGCGCGCCCTCCTCGCGGAGGCCTCGGGCGACCTCCCCGTCTTCGCCTTCGACGACTTCGACTCCGAGTGGGACCGCGGCGTCCTCGCGCGCTTCGCCGAGGCGCTCCCGCACGACGGGCAGGTCTTCCTCACCTCGGCCCGCGCCGAGGTCGCGCGCGCCCTCCCGCTCCCCGCCGGCGCGGTCTGGGCGGTCGACGGGGGGACCCTCGCCCCCGCGGGCCGCCTGGACGGACGCGCCCCGTCTCCCTCCCCTCTCGCCGGGTGGCCGGCGGAAAGGTCCGACGATGTCCTCGCCTCCTGATCCGGAAACGCCTCCCGTCGAGGAGCGCGACAACAGCTACGGCACCGAGTCGATCAAGCTCCTGAAGGGGCTCGAGGCGGTCCGCAAGCGGCCCGGGATGTACATCGGGAACACCGACGACATCACGGGGCTCCACCACATGGTCACCGAGCTCGTCGACAACTCCATCGACGAGGCGCAGGCCGGCTACTGCGACCGGGTGACCGTCACGGTCCACCCCGACGAGACGGTCACGGTCGAGGACAACGGCCGCGGCATCCCGGTCGGCCTCCACCCCGAGCACCAGCGCGAGACGCTCGAGATCATCCTCACGGACCTCCACTCCGGCGGCAAGTTCGACGACAACGCCTACAAGGTCTCCGGCGGGCTCCACGGCGTCGGCCTCTCCGTCGTGAACGCGCTCTCCTCCGCCCTCGACGTCGAGGTGCGGAGGGACGGGCGCGTCTGGCAGCAGCCCTACGCGCAGGGGAAGCCCGTCCAGCCGCTCCGCGAGGTGGGGCGGACGAACAAGACCGGCACGAAGCTCACGTTCAAGGCCGACCCGGAGATCTTCTCGGTCACCTCCTACAACTTCGACGCTCTCTCCCAGCGCCTGCGGGAGCTCGCCTTCCTCAACCCCGGCGTCACGATCGAGATCGTCGACGAGAGGGACGAGAAGGGGGAGAAGAAGCACGTCTTCCGCTACGAGGGGGGGATCTCCTCCTTCGTCGACCACCTCAACAAGAACCGCGAGAAGCTCCACGAGAGCGTCATCTTCTTCACGGACGTGAAGGACCCGTCGGGCGACCCGAAGGTCGACGCGAAGGGGGAGCGCCTCGACGTCGCGCTCCAGTGGAACGACGGCTACCAGGAGCAGATCTACTGCTTCACGAACACGATCTCGAACAAGGACGGCGGAACGCACCTCGAGGGGTTGAAGGCGGCGCTGACGCGCGCGATCCAGAAGTACGCGGAGGCGAACGCCCTCACGAAGAACCTCAAGGAGACGACCCTCTCGGGCGACGACTGCCGCGAGGGGCTCACGGCCGTCGTCTCGCTGAAGATCCGCGACCCGAAGTTCTCCTCCCAGACGAAGGAGAAGCTCGTCTCGCAGGAAGCCAAGACGTGGGTCCAGACCGTCACCTACGAGAGGCTCTCGACCTATTTCGAGGAGAACCCGAAGGTCGCCCGCCGGATCGTCGACAAGATCATCGAGGCGGCCCGCGCGCGCGAGGCCGCGCGCCGCGCCCGGGAGCTCGTGAGGCGGAAGGGGGCCCTCGACGGCGCGGGCCTCCCCGGCAAGCTCGCGGACTGCCAGGAGGCCGACCCGGCCCTCTCCGAGCTCTTCATCGTCGAGGGCGACTCGGCGGGAGGCTCGGCCAAGCAGGGGCGCGACCGGCGGACGCAGGCGATCCTCCCGCTCAAGGGGAAGATCCTGAACGTCGAGAAGGCGCGCTTTGACAGGATGCTCGCCTTCGCGGAGATCCGGTCGCTCATCCTCGCGCTCGGCGCGGGGATCGGCGAGGAGTTCGACGTCGAGAAGCTCCGGTACCACAAGGTCGTCCTGATGACCGACGCCGACGTCGACGGCTCGCACATCCGGACGCTCCTCCTGACGTTCTTCTTCCGCCAGATGCGCGCCGCGATCGAGCGCGGCTACGTCTACATCGCGCAGCCGCCGCTCTACAAGGTCGTCGACGGCAAGCGCGAGGCCTTCCTCAAGGACGACAAGGAATACGCACGCTTCCTCCTCGCCCGGATCGGCGACGACCGGGCGCTCGTGACCGAGCCGACGGGGACCGCCGTCTCGGGCGCGGGGCTCGTCCGCCTCTTCTCCGACGCCCAGGAATGGCTCTCCCTCGTGAAGCGCCTCGCGCTCCGGGGAATCCCGGAGGAGCTGCTCCGCGCCGTCGTCCGGGCGGGGATCCCCGCGGAGGGCGCGCGCGACCGGGCCGCCCTCGAGGCGCTCGCCGCGTCCCTGCCGGCCGACCTGAAGACGGAGGTCCTCCCGGACGAGGAGCACGGCGGCTTCGCGCTCCACGTCGAGCGCGAGACGAACGGCGTGACGCGCAGGGCCGTCGTCGACGCCGCGTTCCTCGGCGGGTTCGACGCCCGCCGCGCCGGCGAGCTCGGCGCGGCGCTCGACGGCTTCCTCGAAGGGCCCTACGTCCTCCGGCGCAAGGACAGCGAGACCGTCCTGGCGACGCTCGCCGAGGCGGCCGAGGCGGTCCTCGAGAGCGCCAAGAAGGGGCTCGGCATCAGCCGGTACAAGGGGCTCGGCGAGATGAACCCCGAGACGCTCTGGGAGACGACGATGAACCCCGCCTCGCGGCGCCTCCTGCAGGTCCGCGTGGAGGACGCCGTGGAGGCCGACGAGCTCTTCACCATCCTGATGGGCGACGCGGTCGAGCCGCGCCGCAACTTCATCGAGGCGAACGCTCTCGCGGCGACGAACCTGGACATCTGACATGACCGACGACCCCGAGCAGCCCCCCGTCCCCGCCGAGCAGCGGGTCCCCGTCTCGATCGAGGAGGAGATCCGCCGGAGCTACCTCGACTACGCGATGTCGGTCATCGTGGGCCGGGCCCTCCCCGACGTCCGCGACGGCCTGAAGCCGGTCCACCGCCGCGTCCTCTACGGGATGTGGGAGCAGGGGAACCGGCACAACCGGCCCTACAAGAAGTCGGCCCGCATCGTCGGCGACGTGATGGGCAAGTACCACCCGCACGGCGACGCCTCGATCTACGACACCGCGGTCCGGATGGCGCAGGACTTCTCGATGAGCGAGCCGCTCGTCGACGGCCAGGGGAACTTCGGCTCCGTCGACGGCGACAACGCCGCCGCGATGCGCTACACGGAGATCCGCCTCACCGCGCTCGCCGAGGAGCTCGTCGGCGACGACATCGACAAGGAGACCGTCGACTGGACGTTGAACTACGACGGCTCGCTCCAGGAGCCGTCCGTCCTGCCGGCGAAGTTCCCGAACCTCCTCGTGAACGGCGCCGAGGGGATCGCCGTCGGCATGGCGACGAAGATCCCGCCGCACAACCTCCGCGAGACGTGCGACGCGGCGATCCTCCTCCTCGAGAACCCCGAGGCGGGGCTCGACGAGCTCCTCCGCGCCCTCCCGGGCCCCGACTTCCCGACGGGGGGCATCCTCCTCGGCCGCCGCGGCGTCGTCGAGGCCTACCGGAGCGGCCGCGGGATCATCCAGGTCCGCGGGCGGGCGGAGATCGAAGCGTCGACGAGGGCCGACCGCGAGTCGATCGTCGTCACCGAGCTCCCGTTCCAGGTCAACAAGGCGCGCCTCATCGAGCAGATCGCCGACCTCGTCAACGACAAGCGCCTCGAGGGGATCTCGGCGATCCGCGACGAGAGCGACCGGGAGGGGATGCGCGTCGTCATCGACCTGAAGAAGGGCGAGAACGCGAACGTCCTCCTGAACCGCCTCTACCAGCTGACGCCGCTCCAGAGCTCGTTCGGGATCATCTTCCTCGCGATCGTCGAGGGTCAGCCCCGCGTCCTCCCGCTCCGGGAGATGCTCCGGTGCTTCCTCGATCACCGCCGGCAGGTCGTCGTCCGCCGGACGCGGTTCGACCTCGCGAAGGCGGAGGCGCGGGCTCACCTCCTCCTCGGCCTCGCCCTCGCCCTCTCGAACCTCGACCGCGTCATCGCGATCATCCGGGGGTCGAAGGACCCCGACGAGGCGAAGGCGCGCCTGACCGCGGAGGTCGCGGTCGAGCTCGCGGCGCTGACGCGGTTCCTCGACCTGCCGGCGCTCGAGCTCTCCGCGCGCGCCCGCCGGGAGGGAGACCTCGTGAGGCTCGACGAGGCGCAGGCGCAGGCGATCCTCGAGATGCGCCTCCAGCGCCTCACCGGCCTCGAGCGCGACAAGATCGTCGCCGAGTACAAGGACGTCCTCGCCGTCATCGCCGACCTCAAGGACATCCTCGCCCGCCCCGAGCGGGTGACGGCGATCATCCGGGACGAGCTCGTCGACGTGAAGACGCGTTTCGGCTGCGACCGGAGGACGGAGATCTCGACGCTCGAGAAGGACCTCGTCGACGAGGACCTCATCAAGGACGAGGCCGTCGTCCTGACGGTGACGCGGGGCGGCTACGCCAAGAGCACGCCGCTCTCCGTCTACCGCGAGCAGAAGCGGGGCGGCAAGGGGCGCACGGGCGCCGCCGCGACCGAGGAGGACGTCGTCGAGCACCTCTTCGTCGCGTCGACGCACGACTCGCTCCTCGTCTTCACGAACCGCGGCCGGGTCCACTGCGTGCGGGTCTGGGACGTCCCGTCCGCCGGGCCGGCGGCGCGCGGCAAGGCGCTCGTGAACCTGATCCAGGTCGAGCCGGGGGACACGGTCGCCGCCATGACGACGACCCGCGGCTTCCCGGAGGACCGGTTCCTCCTCTTCGCGACGAAGCGCGGCCTCGTGAAGAAGACCGTCCTCTCCGCCTACGGCAACGTCCGCGCGGCGGGGATCATCGCGATCAACCTCGAGGAGGAGGACGAGCTCCTCTCCGTCCAGGTCACCGACGGCGCCCGCCAGGTCTTCCTCGGCACCCGCAACGGCATGGGGATCAAGTTCACGGAGACGGACGTGAGGCCGATGGGCCGCGACACGACGGGCGTGAAGGGGATCGAGCTCCGCGAGGGGGACGAGGTCGTCGAGATGGACCTCGTCGACGAGGAGGCCACCCTCCTCGCCGTCACCGAGCTCGGCTACGGCAAGCGGACGGACGCCTCCGAGTACCGACACCAGACCCGCGGCGGCACGGGCGTCATCAACGTGAGGGTGACGGAGAAGAACGGCGCCGTCGTCGGGATCAAGTCCGTCGGCGAGGACGACCAGCTCCTCGTCATCACCCGGATGGGGATGATGATCCGCTTCCCGGCGGCGCAGGTCCGCGAGACCGGGCGCGCCGCGCAGGGAGTGAAGGTCATCGATCTCGACGAGGGGGACGCCGTCGTCGCGGTCGCCAAGCTCGCCTCCCTCGGCGAGAGGGACGAGGTGGCCGAGGAGCCGGAGGACGCCGACGCCGCCGGAGCGCCCGCCCCCGCCGGGGACGAGCCGGAAAGCGAGTAGAGTGAACGCATGAGGTTCTTCCTCGACACCGCCGACGCCGAGGAGGCCCGCCGGGCGAAGGAGTGGGGGCTCCTCGACGGCGCGGTCGTCCGGCCCGACGCCGCGCTCGCCGGGGGGCGGGACTACCGCAAGGCGATCTCCGACCTCTCGCAGGTCTGCGACGGCCCCGTCTTCGCGGCCGTCGCCGCGGGCGAGCCGAAGGGGATGTACAAGGAGGCGCGGGAGCTCGTGAAGCTCGGCAAGGCGATCGTCGTCCGCCTCCCGATGACGCGCGAGGGGCTCCGCGTCGTCCGCCTCCTGAACGACGAGCAGATCGCCGCCGACGTGCACCTCGTCTTCACGCCGCTCCAGGCGCTCCTCGCGGCGCGGGCGGGCGCGGCCTACGCCTCGACGCCGGTCGGGACGATCGACGACGCGGGGCAGGTCGGGATGGACGTCGTCGACGCCGTCGTTCGCGTCTACGACAACTACGGCCTCCAGACGCAGATCGTCGTCGACCTCGTCCAGAACCCGGTCCACGCGCTCGACGCGGCGGCGATGGGGGCCGACGCGGCCGCGATCCCGTTCGCGGTCCTCGACCGCCTCTTCGACCACCCGCTCACGGCGCAGGGGGTCGCGGCGATCCGCGCGCACGCCGGCGAGGGCCCGCGGCGGGTGCACTGAAATGAACGCGGGGCGGGCGAGCTCCCGCACCCGAGACTGCGGCGGACTGCAGGGGGTCCGGGGGGCGCGCGGAGCCCAGCCCCCCGGGCAGCCTCGATCCCCCCGCACCCCCCACGAAGGATGACCATGGCCATCTCCCGAGAGAGAGCGAACGACCTTTCGCACCGGATCCTCGAGGGGCTCCGGAAGACGCCGGGCGTCGAGGTGGCGGCGGAGGCCGAGTTCGTCCGGAACCGGGTCGCCGCCGCGCTCGGCGAGTGGGAGCGGGAGAGCGACGCCCTTGCCGCCGAGGCGCGGAAGAGGGTCCTCGCGCGGGGCCGGCGGGTCGCGGAGGGCTCGCGGGAGTTCGACCAGCTCCTCTCCGAGGAGCTCCGCCGCCTCTGGGACGAGCGGGCGACCCGGGGCGAGTGACCGGCCGGGCCGCCCGGCCCGGATGGTTGGTCCGCCCTGTCGGCGGGGTTGCACTTGGTCTAGTCCAAGATCCATCCTCGGGGGCGTGAGGACGACCACCCCTTCCGAGACGCGCGCCGACGAGGGGCACGGGCGCGTGCCCCTCTACCGGACGATCGCGGACGGGATCATCCGCGACATCCGGAGGGGCCGCTTCCAGGAAGGCTCGCGGCTGCCCGCCTCGCGGGCCCTCGCGCGGACGCACGAGGTGAACCGCGCGACGGTCCACCAGGCGCTCCAGGTCCTCAAGCGCGAGGGGTGGATCGAGACGAACAAGGGGGGCGGCACGCGCGTCGCGCGCCGGTCGCTCGCGGGGCCGATGGTCGGCCCCGCGCCCGCGTGGGACCGGATCGCCTCCTCGCTCCTCGGCCGGATCCTCGCCGAGGCCGCGGCGCAAGAGGGGTCCCCCGACCTCGCGCACGACCTCTCACGCCTCGCCCCCGACGAGCGGGAGTTCCCGGCGGAGGCGTTCGCGAAGGTCCTCGCCGAGGTCGCCCGGGACGGCGCCCTCCTCGCCTACGGCTCGCCGTTCGGCTACCGGCCGCTCCGCGAGACGCTCGCCGCGCGCCTCGAGCGCAGGGGCGTCCCGGCCGACGCCGACGCCCTCCTCATCGTGAACGGCGCGCAGCAGGGGCTCGACCTGATCACGCGCGCCCTCGTCGACGAAGGGGACGCCGTCGCGGTGGAGAACCCGAGCTACGCGGGGGCCCTCTCCCTCCTCCGGGCCCACGGCGCGCACCTCGTCGGCGTCCCGCTCGACGCGGAGGGGCCGGCCGTGGAGCCGCTCCGCGAGGCGCTCGCCGGACGGCCGAAGTTCCTCTACACGATCCCCGATTTCCAGAACCCGACCGGCCTCCTCGCGACGGCCGCGCGACGCCGCGAGGTCGTCGCCGCGGCCGCCGGCGCGGGGGTCCTCGTCGTCGAGGACGCCTTCGACGCCGACCTCCTCGTGGAGGGAGAGCTCCCGCCGCCGCTCGCCGCGCTCGCGCCGGGGCACGTCGTCCACCTCGGGACGATCTCGAAGGCGCTCTTCCCCGGCGTGCGCGTCGGCTGGATCTCCGGCCCGCGCGAGTTCGTCCACCGCCTCGCGGCGCTGAAGCGGATCGGCGAGCTCACCTCGCCGCCGGTCCTCCAGGCCGCGCTCAACGTCTTCCTCTCGCGCGGCGACTACGACCGGCACCTCCTCCACGTGAAGGCGCGCCTGAAGACGCGCCTCGCGCTCGCCCAGAAGACGGTCCTCCGGGCCTTCCCGGTCGGAACCCGCTGCGAGCGCCCGCTCGGCGGCTGGGTCCTCTGGGTCGAGCTCCCCGGCGGGATCTCCGGCCGCGAGCTCGCCGAGGCGGCACGCGGCGAGGGGGTCCTCGTCTCCCCGGGGGGCGACTACGCCCCCGACCGCGCCGACACCCCGAACCTCCGCATCTCCGTCGCCCGCAGCTCGGGCGCCGAGCTCGAGAAGGCCCTCGAGAGCGTCGGCGCGCTGGCCCGGGCCGCCGTCCGCCGGGCGCACCGCCGCGCCCCCCGCGCCGAGGAGCGGCGCGAGGAAGCCCTCATCCAGATCTGAAAGGGATACGCCATGAGCAGCAGCCCCGTCTTCTCCTCCCCGTTCACCTCCGACGCGTTTCGGGTCAAGGTCGGCCTCGCCGAGATGCTGAAGGGCGGCGTCATCATGGACGTCGTCAACGCCGAGCAGGCGAAGGTCGCCGAGGACGCCGGCGCGTCCGCCGTCATGGCGCTCGAGCGCGTCCCGTCCGACATCCGCCGGGACGGCGGCGTCGCCCGGATGTCCCCCGTCGCGAAGATCCGGGAGATCCAGGAGGCGGTCTCGATCCCCGTCATGGCGAAGTGCCGCATCGGCCACGTCGCCGAGGCGAGGGTCCTCGAGGCGCTCGAGGTCGACTTCATCGACGAGAGCGAGGTCCTCACGCCCGCCGACGAGGAGAACCACGTCTACAAGCACGACTACAAGGTGCCGTTCGTCTGCGGCTGCCGGAACCTCGGCGAGGCGCTCCGCCGGATCGGCGAGGGGGCCGCGATGATCCGGACGAAGGGCGAGGCGGGGACCGGCGACATCGTCCACGCGGTGAAGCACCTCCGCGAGGTGACGCGCCAGATGAAGTCGCTCACGCTCCTCTCCCGCGACGAGTGGATGGCCGCGGCCAAGCAGCTCGCGGCGCCGTTCGAGCTCGTCGTCTGGGTCGCCGAGAACGGCCGGCTCCCCGTCCCGAACTTCGCCGCCGGCGGCGTCGCGACGCCGGCCGACGCGGCGCTCTGCCGGATCCTCGGCGCCGAGGCCGTCTTCGTCGGCTCGGGCATCTTCAAGTCGTCCGACCCGGCCGTCCGGGCCCGCGCGATCGTCGAGGCGACGACGCACTGGGACGACCCGGCCCGCGTCGCGAAGGCCTCCGAGAACCTCGGCGAGGGGATGAAGGGGATCGAGGCCGCCAAGCTCGTCGAGTCGGAGCTCCTCCAGACGCGGGGCTGGTGATGCCCGTCGGAGTCCTCGCCCTCCAGGGCGACTTCGAGGCGCACGGGGCGGCCCTCGCGCGCCTCGGGATCGAGGCCCGGCCCGTCCGGACGGCGGAGGAGGTCCGCGCGAGCGCGGGCCTCGTCCTCCCCGGGGGCGAGTCGACGACGATGTGGAAGCTGATGGAGGGGACCGGCGTCGCCGACGCGATCCTCGAGGTCGCCCGCCGCGGCGATCCGTTCTTCGCGACCTGCGCCGGGGTGATCCTGGCGGCGCGGCACATCACCCGCCCCGACCGCGACGGCCTCGGGATCCTCCACGCGACGGCCGTGCGGAACGCCTACGGGCGCCAGCTCGACTCGGCGGTCGTCACCCTGACGGACCTCGATCGCGACGCCCTGGGGCCCGGGCCGCTCGAGGCGGTCTTCATCCGCGCACCGAAGCTGGCGGAGCTCGGGGGAGACGTCGAGGTCCTCGCCCGCCGCGACGGCGACCCGGTCCTCGTGCGGCAGGGAAACGTCGTCGCCGCGACGTTCCACCCCGAGCTCGCCGCCGACCCGCGCGTCCACCGCCTGGCCTTTTCCGCGGCGCTCGCCGCGCGCTGACGGCGTGAGCGTCGTCGCGGATGCGCTCGAGGCGCTCGGGCACACGGCCGGCGTCCTCCCCGAGCCGCGCCTTCTCGCCGACCTCTTCGTCCGCTTCCAGGCGCAGGTCCCGCTGCGCCCGTCCCCGCAGGGCACGAGCGCGGAGGCGCTCCTCTCCGCGTGGCTCGAGGAGGGCGCCGGCGGATGCGGCGAGGCGCGCGTCGCGGCATTCGAGGCGATCGCGGCCGCGGCCGGGTTCGCGCTCGAGGCCGGAACGGCGTTCGACCCGGGCGGCGACGAGCGGATCGTCCTCCTCGCCGAGGGCGGACGCCTCCTCCTCGACGCGGCCTTTCCGCTCCCCGCGCCGCTCCCGCTGGAGCCTCCCGCCGCGGAGGAGCGGACCGGCTACGGGACGCTCTCGGTGCGCGGCGCAGGGGGAGGCCCGGCGGTCTTCCTCGAGACGCGCGGCGAGGAGCGCCTCCTCTTCCGCGTGATGCGGGGCCGCCCGGGCGGACGCGGCGGCCGGGCGGGCCTCGAGCCGGGCGGCCTCTTCCGCCTTCTCGACGACCGGCTGCTCCGCTGGCGCCGCGGCGTCCTCGAGGTCTCGGACGCCTGGAGCCGGCTCCGGCTCCCGCTTCCCGCCGCGGACACCGACGGCCTCGAAGCGCTCTTCGGCCCGCCGATCCCGTCCCCCGGGGAGGAGGAACCCTCGGGCGCACCCGAGCCCGGCCCGACCCTCGCCGTCTATTACGCGGCCGTCGCGGAAGCCGAGCCTCTCCGCAAGCTCCTGTCGGACCCCGCGGCGCACGCCGCCCTCTTGCCGGACGGCTGGGCCGTCGACGGGCTCGTGCGCGGGGAGACGGGTTTCGAGAGGGCGCTCGTCGAGGAGGGCGCACTCCTGCGCCGCGAACGGTTCCGCCTCCTCGCGGACGGCTACGTCGTCGAGGCCGAGGGGCCGCTCGCTCTCTTCCGGACGCGGACCCTCCGGGTCGAGCCGCGCCCGACCGGGTGCCGCCTCCGCCTCCTCGCGACGCTCCGCGATCCCGTTCCCCCGCGGGGCCTCCCCGAAGGAACGCGTCGCCGCCTCGTCTTCGAGCTCGCGAGCGAGCTCCTCGCCCTCGACCGCCTCGCGACGGACGCCTGACCGGCCGCCGGCCCGAAGGGCCGAAGAGCGTCACCGCGAATAAGGAAGGCCGGCTCGGAGGGGGTTCGGGGGGACCGGCCGCTGGCCCGAAGGGCCAGGGTCCCCCCGAGATCATCTCAGCCCCGAAGGGCCAGGGTCCCCCCGAGGAACTTCAGAACTCGAGCTCGTCCCCGTCGTCCAGGAGCCGGATCCGCGGGTCGGCAAGGGCGGCGACGTCGGCGCGAAGCTGCGGGAGCGTCGGCGGCTTCATGTGGTAGAGGTTCACCGGGACGCCGGCCGGGAACTTCCGCATCTCCGCCTGGAGCGTCGCGGGCGTGAGGTGCTTCGAGACATCGGCGATCTCCGCCATCGCGTCGGGGAAGGAGCACTCGACGAAGATCGCCTTCAGGTCGGCGCGGCGCCGCGCCTCGGCCCAGAGCGCCTCCGTCGGCCCGGTGTCGCTCGAGAAGAGGACGCACCCGCTCTCGTCCCAGAGGAGGTAGCCGTACGTGGCGACGACGTGGGAAACCGGGACCGCGAGGGCGTGGAGGCCGTTCACGCGGAACGGGACCCCCGCCTCGATGACGCGGAACGTGACGGCCGGGAGGAGGTGCGTCGGGATCCGCGTGAAGTCGGGCCAGATCGCGTCGTTGAAGAGGTGGTCCTGCAGGAGCGAGGCGACGTCCTTCGGGGCGACGACCTCGATCGGCCCGTCCGTCCGCCCGAAGACGTTCTCGACGAGGAACGGGAGCGAGGCGACGTGGTCGAGGTGCGAGTGCGTGATGATGATCGACCGGACGCGCGACTGCTCCTCGAGCGTGAGCGCCTGAGTCAGCGCACCGGCGTCGAGCGAGACGGTCCCGTCGAGAAGGAAGGACGTCTGCCGATGCCACGGCGTGGAGCCGCCGTACGCTCCGAGAACACGGACCCGCACGGCTGCATTCTAGGATGCGAGGGGGCGCTCCGGGGTGACTTCGGTCACCCTTTTCGGGGCCGGCGGCCTCAGAAGGACGCGGGCCCGATGTAGAAGGTCCACCTCATCTTGTCGAGCGTCGTCTTCATGTCGGTCGGCCGGGCCATGTCGACGTTCCACGGGATCCCGAGGAACCACGCGGTGAACCCGGCCCCGTACGAGGCCCGGCCGTCGACGAGCCGCCCGCCCGCCGAGAACTGGTGGTCCTCCCCCTCGAGCCAGGCGGTCCCGATGTCGAAGAAGAGCCGCCCGCGGACCCCGCCGAAGTTCAGGCCGAAGCCGGTGATCAGGGCGTCGATGAGCGGGAAGCGGAACTCCGTGTTGACGTAGAAGACCCGGTTCCCGATGAGGGAGCGGTAGTCGTAGCCCCGGAGCGTGTCGAGCCCGCCGTACGCGTAGACCGACGGGACGTTCCCGGTGGAGTAGCCGCCGAAGGCGCGGATCGCGAAGTTCGTCCGCCGCGAGATCGGGACGTAGACGCGCGCCTCCCCGACGAGGTCCTGCGTGAGCGTCCCGCCGTCGGCGAAGTCGGGCAGGTACCGATACTGGAGCGAGAGCGCCTGCCCGCTGTGCGGCCCGAACGACTTGTACCGGGTCCCGTCGTAGCCGAAGCCGACGCCGGCCTGGATCGTGTTGTCGTCGCGCGGGAGGTAGAGCTGTCCCTGCGAGCCGTCCTCGTTCGTGATGATGTACGGCTCGTCGATCGACCGGGAGAGGAACCCGAACGTCCCCTCGACGCGGGTGTAGCGCGAGAAGGGGTAGACGCCGAGGAGGCTCGCCCCCGTCTCGCGGGAGAACCGGCGCGTGGAGACGTACTCGCCGTACTCGTTCACGCCCGTGAAGTAGGTCCGGTTGTCGTAGGCCTGGACGCCCCACTGGGTACGGTGCTTGAGGTTGAAGTAGATCGCGTTGATGTTCGAGTAGCCGGCGAGCGTGTCCCAGACGAAGAGGACGCGCCGGTCGCCGAGGTAGTCGGAGAAGCTGAGGCGGACCGACGAGAGGAAGGTCCCGTCCGAGTTGACGCCCGCGTAGCCTCCGACGTCGTCGACGAACATCTTGAACGTGCTCTTCTCGGTCTTCTCCGGGTCGATGGCGACCTCGATGGCCGGGACGAACCCGGGCACGGCGCTCCGCGTGATCGGGGCCGGCGGGAGCGCCTTCTCCTCGAGGCGGCGGAAGGGCTTCCGGGCGTCGGCGACGTAGAGCTGGAAGCGCCCTTCCTGGTAGCCCGAGAAGATGACCTTCTCGAGGCCGTCGGGGCCGATGTAGGCCGACGGTCCGATCGCGGCGCCGATGACGTCGGTGTACTGGACGACCTCGCCCGTCTTCAGGTCCTGGCCGTAGATGTTGAAGATGCCGCCGCGGGACGACGCGAAGTAGAGCCGCGACCCGTCGGGGGAGAAGGCGGCGTCGTCGTCGTTCCCCTCGCCCCACGTCACCTGCTCGATCTTCGACGGCTCGGCGAGCGGGAAGCGGACGATCTTCTGGAGGCCCCCGACGATCTTGGTGTGGTAGACGTACTTCCCGTCGGGCGAGAAGACCGGCGCCGTGTCGTAGCCCTCGTCCTCGGTCAGGTTCCGCAGGGCTCTCGTGCCGAGGTCGAGGAGGAAGATGTCGCGCGAGGTCCCGGCGATTCCCGAGAAGACGACGGAGTTGCCGTCGGGCGAGAAGGCGGGCGAGAGGGGCATGTCGGGAGAGACCGGGATCCGGTCGACGATCCCGCCGCCGCGCGCCGAGAAGATGAAGAGCTGGCGCCCGCGCTCGCGCCGCGCGAAGGCGGCGATCCGGTCGCCGTCGGGCGCGAAGGAGAGGTCCCGGCCGCTCTCGGGGCCCTGCGAGAGGAACTGGCACGAGATGTACTCGTACTTCGTCGTCCGCCCCGGCGAGAGGTTCTTCCAGAGCTTGCGCGTCTTCGTCGAGAGGAGCGCGATGTCGATGTCTTCCTTGTAGGTCGTGAAGGCGGCGACGAAGTCGCCCGAGGGCGCGGGGGCCGCGCTGATCTCGAAGGAGGGGCGCTCCCAGTTGCCGACCCGGAACCGCTCGCCGTACTCGGAGGCCTCGCCCTTCACGGCGAGGAGGGGGAGGTACTTGCGCCGCAGGTAGCGCCGGAACTTCAGGTCGAAGTCGTCCGGCTCGATCTCGAACGAGCGCTTCAGGGCGGCGGCGACGTCGCGCCCGAGGAAGGCGCGGAACTCGAAGACGAGCTCGCGGACGGCGTCCTTCCCCCACTCGGCCTCGATGAAGTCGAAGAAGGCGTGCCCGAAGCGGTAGGCGGGGTAGCCGTTGATGTTGACCCGGGTGATCGGCGGGATCTGGTCGGAGTTCACCGCGTCGCGGATGAACATCCGGTCCTTCTCGTCCTCGTCGTTCCCGAAGTAGGAGGCCATCCCCTCCATGAACCAGGTCGGGATGTTCGAGGTGAGGGCCCGCCCGAGCCGGCCGCCGAAGAGGATCTCGTACTGGAAGATGTGCGTGAGCTCGTGCGCGATGAGGACCTGGAGCTTCTCGTCCGGCAGGTCGATCGGGAGGACCATCCGGTTCCGGGCGGGCTCCGCGAACGCGCCGACCCCCTCGGGGATGAAGTTCAGGATGACGTTGTTCTGCTCGAACTCGGCGTGCGAGACGTAGAAGAGGAGCGGGATCGGCTTCGGGACCTGGTAGTTCAGCCGGCGCGAGAGGTCGTCGTAGGCCGACTCGGCCATGGAGGCGACCTTCTCGAGGGCTTTCTCTCCCCGGTCGTAGTGGTAGATCCGGAAGTGGGTCGACGGGTAGATCTTCCAGTTGAACTTGTCGTAGACGACCTTGTTCTGCCCCTGGGCGCCGGCCGGCGGGGCCGCCGCGAGGAGGAGCGCCGCGAGGGCGGCGGGGAGGGCGAGCCGGGGGGAGCGCCGCCTAGTCGAACACATAGCGGTTCGCCTCCCTTTCCCGGACGATGAAGAGGCCGAGGAGCTGGTTCTCCAGCGAGAAGAGGTTCTCGAAGAGGCCGACCATCTCGTCCGCGGCGCGGCGCGCCTTCTCCTTCTGGTCCTTGAAGGTCTCCTGGAAGAGCTTCGCCCCCGTCCTTCCGTCGAACGCGATGACGGTCACCTCGAAGGTGAAGCCCGTCGACTCGGCGAAGACCTGCCGGTAGTAGGTCCTCCCGTCGAGACGGCTCGTGTACTCCTCGGTCTTGTAGCCCGACTTGTCCTCGACCCGGAAGTCGACGATCCCGGAGAGGAGGATCTCCGCGCCGACGCGCGAGCCGAGGTCCCTCCAGAAGTCGGTCGCCTCGCCGAGCGCCTTGAGCTCGGTCGAGGGGAGCTTCACGTCGGCGGGCATCGTGACGACGTTCATCTTCGTCCGCCGCGCGATCTGCTTGCCGAGGTAGCGTCGGAACTCGGTGTCGAGGTCGAGGTCCTTGACCTTCTGCGACTCCTTCCGCTCGGAGAGCTTGGAGGCGACGAGGAAGGGGGCGAGCGAGATCCTCTCGCGCCCGGTCACGGCGAGCTTCGGGCGGAGCGGCAGCTTCAGCCGGACCTCCCTGGAGCCCGCCCGGGCGGGAAGGGCCGCTCCGGCGAGGAGGACGAGGGCGGCGAGGACGGGTGCGGCTCGTCTCATTTCGGTGTCGTCGTCGGGCCGGAGCCGCGCTGCAGCGAGGTGTAGTACTCGGCGAAGCGGGCGTAGTTGCGCTTGATCTTCGCGTCCTCGGGGCGGAGCTCGAGGGCCCGCTTGTAGGCGGCGAGCGCCCGGGCGGTCTCCCCGACCGCCTCGTAGGCGACGGCGAGGTCGTTCATGATCTCGGGGTCGTCCGGGGCGAGCCGCGAGGCCCGCTCGAAGCGGAAGAGCGCTTCCCGCCAGAAGCCCTTCTGCGCCATCTTCGCGCCGTAGGCCTTCTGGTCGGCCGCCCCCGCGGCCTCCTTCGAGGGCGCCGAGGAGCAGCCGGAGATCGACACGGCAAGGGCGAGGAAGAGGCCCGTGGCGAATGCGCGGCGACGTTGTCTCACGTGAGCGGGCATTATAGTCAGCGCTCCTTACGCAAGATGCGGTCCCGACAGATGCGATCCGACGTCGTCCTCTCCTGGAGTCTCCGCGCGCGAGGCGCCCGCGCCCGAGCCCTCTCGCGGCTCCTCCTCGCGGCGGGATCGGTGGAACGGGCGCTCGAGTGTCCTCCCGGGGAGGCGGCCGCGTTCGCGGGGACCGACCCCGGCGAGGCCGCCGCGCTCCTCGACCCGACGCCCCCGCCGGGACTCGACGCGGCGCGCCGACGCCTCGTCGCCGCGGGCGCGCGCGCCGTCGCGGTCTGCGACGAGGAGTACCCGGCGCTCCTCCGGGAGTCCCCCGACCCGCCCCCCGTCCTCTTCGCGCGCGGCCGGGCTCTCGCGGACGCGCCCGTCGTCGCCCTCGTCGGGTCGCGGAGGGCGACCCGCACGGGCCTCGAGGCGGCCCGGATCGTCGCGGCCGGCCTCGCCCGGGCGGGGGTCGTCGTCGTCTCGGGCTTCGCGCACGGGATCGACGCCGCCGCACACTCGGCCGCGCTCGACGAGGGCGGGGAGACGTGGGGCGTCCTCGGCTGCGGGGTCGACGTCCCCTACCCCGCGGCGCACGACCGCCTCCGCGCGAGGATGCTCGAGGGGGGCGCGCTCCTCTCGGAGCTGCCGCCGGGGACGCCGCCCGAGCCGTGGCACTTCCCCGTCCGCAACCGGATCATCGCCGGCTGCGCGCGGGTCGTGGTCGTCGTCGAGGCGGCGCCGAGGAGCGGCTCGCTCATCACGGCGCGCTGCGCGGCCGAGGCGGGCCGCGACGTCGCGGCGGTTCCCGGGCCGGTCGTCGCCGAGCAGTCGGCCGGGACGAACGCCCTCCTGAAGGACGGGGCGATCCTCGTCCGCGACGCGGCGGACGTCCTGCGCGAGCTCCCCGACGAGGACCTCCGCCGGCTCCGGCCGGGCGGGCTGCCGGACGCTCCCGCCGCCCCCGCGACGCCCGACGACCCCGACGCGGCGCGGGTCCTCCTCGCGCTCGACGTCGCCGAACCGCGCGACGCGGACGCCCTCTCCGCCGCCACGGGGCTCTCCGCCGCGCGCCTCTCGGCGGCCCTCGTCCTCCTCGAGCTGGAGGGGCTCGCCGAGGCGCTCCCGGGGGCCGTTTTCGCCAGGAGGCGGCCGCGGGCTTGACAGCCGTGGCATCGTAGCCGGCCGCATGTCGAAGTCTCTCGTCATCGTCGAGTCCCCCGCCAAGGCCGCCACGCTCGGGAAGTTCCTGGGGCGCGATTTCGCCGTCCTCGCCTGCTACGGCCACGTCCGCGACCTCCCGAAGAAGGGGATCTCCGTCGACCGGGAGAAAGGGTACGAGCCGACGTACGAGGTCCTCCCGGGCAAGCAGCGGACGATCGCCGACCTCAAGAAGCACGCGAAGTCCGCCGAGGAGATCTTCCTGGCCGCCGACCCCGACCGCGAGGGGGAGGCGATCTGCTGGCACCTCGAGGAGCTCCTCCGTCCGTCGGCTCCGACGGCGCGCTTCCACCGCGCCGAGTTCCACGAGATCACCCGGAGCGCCATCCAGAAGGCGATCGCGAGCCCCGGGGAGATCGACACGAACCGCGTCGCCGCGCAGCAGGCGCGCCGGATCATCGACCGGCTCGTCGGCTACGAGGTCTCCGACCTCCTCTGGAAGAAGGTCTGGAGGGGCCTGTCGGCGGGGCGCGTCCAGACCGTGGCGCTCCGCATCATCGTGGAGCGCGAGGCCGAAAGGGAGCGCTTCGTCGCCGTCCCCTACTTCTCCGTCCCGCTCCAGCTCGCGAAGGGGGAGTCCCTCTTCCCCGCCCGCACCGTCTCCTGGCGGGGAGAGAAGCTGAAGTTCGACGGCACCGACCCGCGCCTCGCGACGCACGCGGCGGCCGAGGAGGTGCTCGCGCACCTCCGGACCTCCACGCTCCGCGTCGTCTCCGTCGAGGCGCGCGAGAAGCGGACGAACCCGGTCCCCCCGTTCACGACGTCGAAGCTCCAGCAGGGGGCCGCGCGCGCCCTGGGGTTCACCGTCCGCCGCACGATGCAGGTCGCGCAGCGCCTCTACGAGGGGAAGACGATCGCGGGGAAGGGCTCCGTCGGTCTCATCACCTACATGCGTACCGACTCGACGCGCGTCTCCGAGGAGGCGCTCTCCGCGGTCCGCGGCTACATCGGCGCCACGTGGGGCGCCGACGCCCTTCCCGCCGAGCCGCGCCGGTTCAAGCAGAAGAAGGACGCGCAGGACGCCCACGAGGCGATCCGGCCGACGATGCTCGACCTGCCGCCCGACGCGGTCGCGGGCGACCTCTCGTCGGACGAGCTGAAGCTCTACCGGCTCGTCTGGAACCGGTTCGTCGCCTCCCAGATGGCCCCCTCCGTTTCCGACGTGACGACCGTCGAGATCGAGGCGGCCCTGCCGGGAAGCCGCGAGGTCGCGGGCATCCGCGCCTCCGGCTCCGTCCTGAAGGATCCGGGCTGGCTTCGCGTCTACGGCCAGGTCGCCGACGCGGAGGAGACCGAGGGGGAGGGGAACGGCGAGGTGGAGGACGGGAAGGTCCGCCTGCCGCAGCTCGCCGAGGGAGACCTCCTCCGCCTCGCGGACGCGTCGGTCGAGGACCACGAGACCCAGCCGCCGCCGCGGTTCAACGAGGCGTCGCTCGTGAAGTTCCTCGAGGAGAACGGCATCGGCCGCCCCTCGACCTACGCGGAGATCCTCCGGAAGATCGAGGACCGCGAGTACGTGCGGAAGAAGGACCGGCGCTTCCTCCCGACCCTCCTCGGGCGACTCGTCGTCGACCTGATGAAGGAGGGCTTCGACGACTTCTTCCAGACCGAGTACACGGCGCGGATGGAGGAGGAGCTCGACGAGGTCGAGGAGGGGAAGCTCGACTGGCGCAAGGCGGTCGCCGAGTTCGACAGCCGCTTCACGAAGGACCGCGACAAGGCCCTGAAGAAGATGGTCTCGGTCAAGGCGGGGCTCGCCCTCCCGGACGTGAGGAAGCACCTCCCCGACTTCCCCCTCCCCGAGGGGCTCGGCGAGAAGTGCCCGAAGAGCGGCGACGAGCTCCGGCTCCGGATGGGGAAGAACGGCCTCTTCGTCGCCTGCGCCGGCTACCCCGACTGCGACTTCACCGTCGACATCCCCGAGCCCGAGGACGACCCGGTCGACGCCTCGGAGCTCGAGGGGCAGACGTGCGACGAGTGCGGCAGCCCGATGAAGCTCCGGACGGGGCGCGACGGCTCCTCGTTCCTCGGCTGCACCGCCTACCCGAACTGCCGCTTCACGGTCGCCGTGAAGGTCGCGAACGGGAAGGCCGAGGCGCGCCCCGACCGGCCGACGGGCGAGAAGTGCCCGCTCTGCGGGCACGACCTCGCGACGAAGCACGGCCGGTACGGCGACTACGTCGGCTGCTCGAACTACCCCGCCTGCCGCTACCGCCCGCCGAAGCCGGTCACGTCGACGAACGTCGCCTGCCCCGAGTGCCGGAGCGGCGAGATCCTCGTCCGGAAGGGGCGCTTCGGGCCGTTCTACGGCTGCTCGAACTACCCCTCCTGCGGGAGGAACTTCCGGGCGCGCCCGGTACCGAAGGCCTGCCCGTCGTGCGCGGCGCCCTACCTCCTCGTGAGGGACCGGAAGGCCGGCGCGTTCTACGTCTGCGAGAAGGAAGGGTGCGACTTCGACGCCCCGGCCGCCGACCTCGACGCGTACGCCTTCGTCGCGAAAACCCCGGACGCGGCGGCCGTCGCCGCGGCCGCCTCCGCCGCGGCGGAGAAGAAAAAGCCCGCCGCGAAGCGGGCCCGCAGGAGCTGAGACCCGGGGCGGGGCGCCCTCCGGCGCCCCGCCCGACGGCGCCCGGTCAGTACCGCCGCGAGCCGCACTCCACGCGGATCGACTGCGCGGCGTCGTTCCCGACGGCGGTGTTCTTCAGCTCGTTGTCGTCGCCGGTGAACGTCGCCGAGCGCCCCCGGTAGTTCGGCTCGGTGAAGAGCGTCGCCCGGCAGCCGGAGGGGACGGCGATCGAGCTCGCCTGCCTTGCGCCGACGCGGGTCTGCCCGAGGTCGGGGACGTCGCGGTTGAACGTCTCCGACGCCCCGCGGAGGCGGCTGTCGCGGTAGAGCGTCACGCCCGCGGGCGGCTGGTCCCAGGACGGCGGGCGCTCGTCCGAGGGGGGCCGGTGGTGGTGGCCGCCGCAGTCGACGCGCATCGAGGAGGCGGAGTCGTTCCCGACGGCGGTGTTCTTCAGCCGGTTGTCCGTCTCGCGGAACGTCGCCGAGCGCCCGCGGTAGTTCGGCTCGGTGAAGAGCGTCGCCATGCAGCCGGGCGGGACCTCGATCGAGCTCGCGCGGCGCGCGCCGAAGCGGGTCCTCTCGAGGTCGGGGACGTCCTCGTCGAACGTCATCGAGGGCCCCTCGAGGTCCGCGTCGCGGTAGAGGGTCACGCCGCGGGGACCTCCGCCGGAGCCCCAGTCGCCCCCGCCGCGGCAGTCGACGCGGAGCGAGGAGACCGAGTCCCGGCCGAGGCGCGTGTTCCCGAGGTCGTTGTCGCGCTCGGTCAGCTCGATGCTCCGGCCGCGGTAGCCGGAGAGCTCGTAGAGCGTCACCCGGCACCCGCGCGAGACGCCGACGGAGCTCGTCCTCCGGGCCCCGAACGGCGTGTCGTTGAGGTCGAAGACGTCGCGGTCGACGGTGATCCGCTCGCCCGACAGCCAGACCCCGTCGTAGAGGGTGACCCCTGGCGGCTCGGCGGGAGCCGGGCTCGCGGAGAGGAGCGCGGCGGCGAAGAGGCTGGAGATGAGGATCCGGCGCGTCATCGGAGCGTCCTTTCCCGCGGAAGAGTGCCGCGAGGGTAGCGTTCCCGAAAGGTGGAATTCAAGGCCGATGCCGACCCCGGGAGTCGCCGGAAGGGAACGCCTCAGACCGGGCGGAGCGCGCGGAGGACGGTCCGGAACCGGCAGGGCCGGGCGCCGGGGAGGCGCCGGTCGAGGGCGCCGAGGAGCGGGTAGGGGCTCGCGGAGAAGAAGAGCTCCTCGACGGCGAAGCCGGCGGCCGTCACGAGGCGGACGACCTCGTCCGACGGCCGGACCGCGATGTGGTCCTCCTGCTGGAGGCCCGGGACGGCGGCCTTGATCCGCTCGGCCCAGTGGTCGCGGTTCGGCGTGTAGATCGCGAGAGCGCCCCGCGGAGAGAGGACGCGCCGCGCCTCGGCGAGGCACGGGCGGAGGACGTCGTCGAGGACGTGCTCGACGAAGTCGGCGAGGAGGACGGCGTCGAAGGAGCCGTCGGGGAACGCGGAGAGGTCGCGGGCGTCGGCCTCCTCGAAGGCGACGTTCGGAAGGCCCCGGGCGCCGGCCGCGGCGCGGGCCGCGGCGACGGCCGTCCCCGAGGCGTCGATCCCGGTGACCCGGGCGACGAGCGGCGCGAAGAAGAAGGCGGTGTCGCCGCGCGCGGAGCCGACCTCGAGGAGGCGCAGGGCCGGGTGCGGCCGCACGGCGCGGAGGAGAGCCTCGTCGCGCTCGCGGTACTTCCGCGCGTTCCGGAAGAACCAGTGCGGGCGGTACATCGCGGCGTAGTACGCGTCGTCGTAGACCCCGGCGTTCGGGGCGAAGTCGGGCCGGGCGGGCATCGGCGGCATCCTACGGCGCGAGCGCCCGGAGCAGGATCCGGTACCGGAACGTCGGGCCGACGAGGGGGAGCGGCGCGAGGACCCTCTCGGCCCAGCGGACGCCGGGGAAGGGGGACACGCTCCAGGCCTCGAGGTCGACCGTGAAGCCGGCCTCGCGGAGGAAGCGGCGGTACTCGGCGACGCGCCTCACGGCGACGTGCTGCGGGAACTGCTTCAGGACGAAGTCGTGCGCCTTCATCCGCTCCACGTAGTGCGCCCGGTCGGGCGTGTAGATGCCGAGCCGCCCTCCCGGCACGAGGACCCTCCGGCACTCGCGCAGCATCGCGGCGAGCGTGGGGTCGTCGACGTGCTCGACGAGGTCGATCGCGGCGACGGCGTCGACGCTCCCGTCGGCGACGGGCGAGAGGTCCGCCACGTCGGCCTCCAGCCACCGCACGTTCGCGATCCCGAGCCCGGCGCGGGCCGCCTCGGCCATCGCGAGCGCCTCGGGGGCGGCGTCGACGCCGACGACCTCCCGCGCGTGGCGCGCGAGGAGGAACGTCACGTCCCCGCGGGCCGAGCCGAGCTCGAGGACCCGGTCCGAGGGGCGCGGGGCGACGACCCGGAGGACGTCCCGGTCGCGCTCGGCGTACTTGCGCGGCGGGTTCTTGAACCAGTGGTGCGGGTGGAGGCCCCGCCAGTAGGCCTCGTCGTAGAGCTCCCGCTCGAACGTCACGCCGCGAGTGTAGCGGGGCGCCTCGCGCTCCCGGGGACCGGCCGGGGCGCGGGGACGTTCGCCGTCCCGCGCGGGGCCGGAGCTCCCGTGCCCGGCGTCACCGGGGCGCCCGCGGCGCCGTTCCCTACAATCGGCCTCCCATGGCGTCTTCCCGCGTCACCGTGATCGGAGGCGGCTTCGCCGGCGTCGAGTGCGCGAGCCTCCTCGCGCGGAGGGGGCACCGCGTCCGCCTCCTCGAGATGCGCCCCGTCCGGACGACCGACGCCCACGCGACGGACCGCCTCGCCGAGATGGTCTGCTCGAACTCGTTCCGCTCCGACAACCCCGGGAACGCCGTCGGCCTCCTGAAACGCGAGATGGAGCTCCTCGGCTCGCTCGTCATGGAGGAGGCGCGGCGCGCCGCCGTTCCGGCCGGTGACGCCCTCGCCGTCGACCGGGACGTCTTCGCCGCGGCCGTGACGGCGCGGATCTCGGCGGAGCCGCTCGTCGACCTCGTCCGCGAGGAGGCGCCGTCGCTCCCCGACCCGGGCGACGGCTTCGTCGTCGTGGCGACCGGCCCCCTCACCTCGCCCGCCCTCTCCGGCGCGCTCCTCGCGGCGCTCGGGGGCGAGACGCTCTACTTCTACGACTCCGTCGCGCCGATCGTGGAGGCCTCGTCGCTCGACACGGGCGTCCTCTTCGCGGCGAGCCGTTGGGGGAAGGGGGGCGGGGACGACTACCTGAACGTGCCGCTCTCGCGCGAGGAGTACGAGCGCTTCGTCGCCGAGCTCCTCGCGGGGGAGAAGGTGCCGTTCCACGATTTCGAGAAGGCGGTCTTCTTCGAGGGGTGCCTGCCGATCGAGGCGATGGCCGAGCGGGGGCCCGAGACGCTCCGCCACGGCCCGATGAAGCCGTTCGGCCTCCGCGACCCGCGGACGGGGCGCGAGCCCTACGCCGCGGTCCAGCTCCGCCAGGACAACCTCGCGCGGAGCCACTTCAACCTCGTCGGCTTCCAGACGAAGCTGAAGGTGGGCGAGCAGAGGCGCGTCTTCCGGACGCTCCCCGGTCTCGCGAACGCCGAGTTCGTCCGCTACGGGATGCTCCACCGGAACACCTTCCTGAACGGCCCGGAGCACCTCGACCGCTTCTTCCGCTGGAAGAGGGACGGCCGCGTCCTCTTCGCCGGGCAGGTCACCGGCGTCGAGGGGTACCTCGAGTCCGCCGCGACGGGGCTCCTGGCCGGCGCCACGGTCGCGCAGCTCCTCGAGGGGCGCGAGCCGCTCCCGGTCCCCTTCTCCACGGCTCTCGGCGCCCTCTCGCGCCACGTCTCGGAGAGCGATCCCGCGCACTACGCCCCGATGAACGTGACCTTCGGCCTGATCGACGACTCCGGGATCCCGCCGATCCGCGACCGCGGAAAGCGGCGGGAGGAAATCGTCCGCCGCGCGCTCGCGTCGGTCGCCGGGTGGCGCGACGCGGCGCTCGGCCCCGCCGCCGGCGCCGAGCCGATCCCGATCCTGACGACGCAAGGAGAAACGACATGAAGCGCACCCTCCTCCTCCCGGCCCTCGCCCTCCTCGCCCTGCCGCTCGCCGCGCAGGAGCCCGCGAAGCGCTCCGCCCTCTGGGAGGCGAACTGCAGCGTCTGCCACGGCGACGACGGACACGGCCAGACCGAGGAGGGGCTGAAGAAGCGGGCCCGGAACCTCGCGGACGCCAAGTGGCAGGAGACCGTCTCCGACGGCCGGCTCGAGTCGTCGATCAAGCGGGGGCACGACCGGATGCCCGCGTTCGGCAGGAAACTGAACGACGAGCAGGTCAAGGCGCTCGTGGCGGAGATCCGCTCGCTCGTCAAGAAGGGCTCCTGACGGCTCCGGAGGGGACGTGAGGCTCGCCTCGGCGCTCGAGGAGTTCGAGAGGCACCTCGCGGACGAGCGGGCGGTCTCGCCCCACACGCGGAAGGCCTACCTCGACGACGTCGGCCGCTTCCTCGCGTTCCTCTCCGCGTTCACCGGGACCGACGCCTCGGAGGCCGAGACCGGAGACGTGGACGCCCTCGCCGTCCGGTCGTGGCTCGCGTCGCTCCGGTCGGACGGCCTGGCGCGGAGCTCGATCGTGAGGCGCCTCTCGGCGCTCCGCGCCTTCTTCACGTACCTCGAGCGCGAGGGGCTCGCCGAGGGGAACCCGGCCCGCGGCGTCGCGACCCCCCGCACGGAGAAGCCGCTCCCGGTCTCCCTCTCGGTCGCGGAGGCGGAGGCCGTCGTCGAGGCGCCGGCGCCCGACACCGAGCTCGGGCTTCGCGACCGGGCCCTCCTCGAGCTCCTCTACGGGACGGGCCTCCGCGTCTCCGAGCTCGTCGGCCTCTCGCTCCCCGACGTCGACCTCCCGGGGCGGCAGGTCCGGACGATCGGCAAGGGGCGGAAGGAGCGGATCGTCCCGTTCGGCGCGAAGGCCGCGGAGGCGCTCGCGGCCTGGCTCCCGGCGCGCCTCGCGCTCCTCGCGGGGCGGCGGGTGCGGGGCGAGCCGCTCTTCCTGAACGCCCGCGGCGGACGCCTCACCGACCGGAGCGTCCGCCGGGTCCTCCTCTCGGCCCTGTCGGCGGCCGAGGTCGCCCGGCACGCCTCGCCCCACGCCCTCCGGCACTCCTTCGCGACGCACCTCCTCGCCGCAGGGGCCGACCTCCGGACGATCCAGGAGCTCCTCGGCCACGCCTCGCTCGCGACGACGCAGAAATACACCCACCTCGACGTCGAGCGATTGATGGAGGTCTACCGGAAGGCCCACCCGAAGGCGGAGGAGGAGGATTGAGGCCGCGGGTAGACTCCCCGCCGTGAGCGAAACGCCCGCCTTCCGCCACACGACCGTCCTCGCCGTCCGGAGGGACGGGGCCGTCGCCCTCGGGAGCGACGGGCAGGTGACCCTCGGGACGACGATCCTCAAGCAGGGGGCCTCGAAGATCCGCCGCCTCGCCGGGGGGACGGTCCTCGCGGGGTTCGCCGGCTCGACCGCCGACGCCGTCACGCTCTTCACCCGCTTCGAGCGGAAGCTCGAGGAGTTCGGGGGCCAGCTCGAGAGGGCCGCCGTCGAGCTCGCCACCGACTGGCGGACCGAGAAGACGCTCCGGGCGCTCGAGGCGCTCCTCGTCGTCGCGGACCGCGAGAAGACCCTCCTCATCTCCGGGACCGGGGACGTCATCGCCCCCGACGAGGGGATCCTCGCCGTCGGCTCGGGCGGCCCGTACGCCACCGCCGCCGCGCGGGCGCTCCTCCGGAACACGTCGATGCCCGCGGCCGAGATCGTCCGCGCCGCGCTGAAGATCGCCTCCGAGATCGACATCTACACGAACGACGCGATCGTCGTGGAGACTCTCCCGTGAGCCCCGCCGCGCCGCGCGACCTGCACCTCCGGGACCTCTCCCCGCGGAAGATCGTCGCCGAGCTCGACCGCCACGTCGTCGGGCAGGGGAAGGCGAAGCGGGCGGTCGCCGTCGCGCTGCGCGACCGGTGGCGGCGGCAGCAGCTGCCGCCCGAGGTCGCCCGCGAGATCACGCCGAAGAACATCCTGATGGTCGGCCCGACGGGCGTCGGGAAGACCGAGATCGCCCGGCGCATGGCGCGCCTCGTCGACGCGCCGTTCGTGAAGGTCGAGGCGTCGAAGTTCACCGAGGTGGGGTACGTCGGGCGCGACGTCGAGTCGATCGCGCGCGACCTCGTCGAGGCGGCGATCCGCCTCGTGCGGGACGAGCGGCGCGAGCGGGTCGTCGAGAAGGCGCGCGCGGCGGCCGAGGAGAAGCTCGTCGAGCTCCTCTCGGTCCAGGTCGACCCCTCCGGCTTCGTCCCCGGCCCCGACGCGAGGGAGCGGCTCCGCCGCGAGCTGCGCGACGGGAAGCACGAGGCGCGCGAGGTGGAGCTGGAGGTCGTCGACGAGAGGACCCCGCAGATCTCCGTCATGACGCCCCAGGGGGTCGAGGAGATGGGGATCGACCTCCCCGGGATGCTCCCGAACCTCTTCGGCGGCCCGAGGAAGAAGAAGGCCCGCCTCCCGGTCTCCGAGGCGCGGGCGATCCTCGTCGACCGAGAGGCCGACCTCCTCTCCGACGAGGCGACCGTCCCCCAGGAGGCGATCCGGCGCGCGGAGGAGACCGGGATCGTCTTCCTCGACGAGATCGACAAGATTGCCGGGCGCGAGGGGAAGGGGGGCGGACCCGACGTCTCCCGCGAGGGAGTCCAGCGCGACCTCCTCCCCCTCGTCGAGGGGACGACCGTCAAGACGAAGCACGGCAACGTGCGGACCGACCACGTCCTCTTCGTGGCGGCGGGGGCGTTCCACGTCGCGCGCCCGTCCGACCTGATCCCGGAGCTGCAGGGGCGCTTCCCGATCCGCGTCGAGCTCGACGCGCTGACGGAGAACGACTTCGTCAGGATCCTGACCGAGCCGGAGCACTCGCTCCCGAAGCAGGCGCAGGCGCTCCTCTCCGCCGAGGCGATCGAGCTCGTCTTCGCCGAGGACGGCCTCGCGGAGATCGCGAAGGCGGCGGCCGACACGAACAAGAACCTCGAGAACATCGGCGCCCGGCGCCTCCACACGATCCTCGAGCGGGTCCTCTCCGAGATCAGCTTCGCCGGCCCCGACGCCGCCGGGGCGCGGATCGTCATCGACCGGCCCGCGGTGTCCCGCGCGCTCGGCGACCTCGTCACGAGCCGCGACCTCTCGCGCTTCGTCCTCTGAGCCCTTGAGAGCCCGCCGCGCCGTCGCCCCGCTCCTCCTCGCCTCGGCGCTCGTGGCGGGCTGCGGGCGGAAGATCGCCCCGGAGGCGCCGCTCCTCGTCGTCCCCGCGCGCCCCGAGCCGCTGAAGGTGACGCAGGAGGGGAGCGACGTCGTCCTCCGCTTCCCGTTCCCCTCGAAGACGGTCCAGGGGGCGCCCCTGACGAACCTGACGAGGGTCTCCGTCTTCCGGGAGATCGTCCCCGCCCCCGCGACCGTGCGCGCCCCCGAGCCGCCGAAGGAGACGGCGGAGCGCGAGCGCCAGGAGAAGCTCTTCCGGCAGCGGGCCGAGGCGATCCGCGACCTCCCGCGCGAGGCGCTCGACGACGTGACGGTCGGGAGCGAGATCGTGGTGAGGGACTCGATGGTGCCGCTCTTCCTCGAGAAGAGGCTCGGCCGGGTCTACCTCCGCTACGGCGTCACGGCCACGCGCGACAGGAAGCGCGTCTCGCCGATCTCGGCCCTCGTCTCGATCGTTCCGCGCGTCCCGCCGTCCGCCCCGATGGACCTCGAGGCGACGGTCGAGGAGGGGCGCGTCTGCCTCGAGTGGCTTCCGCCGACCGAGATGCTCGACGGGACGGCCCCCGCGAAGGTCACCGCCTACTCCGTCTACCGGCGCGAACCGGCCGAGCCGGCGTACGACGAGCCCGTCGGCGTCGTCCCCCGCTCCCCCTTCGTGGACGAGGGGGTCCCGGCCGGGAAGCGGTTCGTCTACACCGTCCGCGGCGCGCCGACGGCCGACGTCCCGGCCGTCCTCGGCCCCGCGGCCGACGAGGTCCTCGCGGACACGCGCGACGTCTTCCCGCCGAAGGCTCCCGAGGGGCTCCTCGTGCTCAGGGAGGAAGGGGGGAACCGGCTCGTCTGGAACCCCTCCCTCGCGCGCGACCTCGCCGCGTACCGGGTCTACGCCAGGGACGGCGGCGGGGAGTGGAGGCGCCTCGCGGACGCGCTCGCGGACCCCGCGTTCTACGATCCGGGGGCGCCCGCGGGCCGGACGTACGGCGTGACGGCGGTCGACGCGGCGGGGAACGAGAGCCCGAGGGGGGAGAGATGACGACGGCCACGATCGGGGGGCTCGCGCGGAGCTTCTGGAAGATGGCGGGGGCCGGCAACGACTTCCTCGTCTTCGCGGGGACCGCGAACGTCGGCCCGCGGGAAGCCGAGACGATCCGCCGGCTCTGCCGGCGCGGGACCGGCGTCGGAGCGGACGGCGTCCTCTTCGTCTCCGAGAAGGAAGGAGCGGGCCCGCGGCGCGAGGTCCGTGTCGACTACTTCAACGCGGACGGCGGGCCGGCCCGCTTCTGCGCGAACGGAACCCGCTGCGCGGCGCGATTCGCGGTCCTGCGCGACATGGCCGACCCCGAGCTCGTCGCCCACACGGGGTGGGGGGCGATCGGCGCGACCGTCCGCCCGGACGGGAACGTCACGCTCCGCCTCCCCGAGCCGATCGCCCTCGGCGGCCCGGTCCCGACGTTCGACCCCGGGGGGCGTTCCGTGGAGCCGCAGGCGACGAGCCTCGCGGTCGGCGTCCCGCACCTCGTCGTCTTCTGCGCGGGAGAGGTCGAGGTGGAGACGCTCGACGTGGCCGCCCTCGGCCCGCCGCTGCGGCGCCACCCGCTCCTCCCCGAGGGGGCGAACGTGAACTTCGTCTCCGTGCGGGGCGGGTCCCGCCTCTCGGTGAGGACCTTCGAGCGGGGGGTCGAGGCGGAGACGCTCTCGTGCGGCTCGGGCGTCGTCGCCGCGGCCGTCGTCGCGGCCGCCGAGCGGGGGCAGGTCCCTCCCGTCTCCGTCGCGACCCGCTCCGGGAGCGCCCTCGTCGTCGACTTCCGCCTCGAGGGGAGCCTCGCGCACGACGTGACGCTGACCGGCGACGCGCGCTTCGTCTTCGAGGCGCTCCTGAACCCGGAGGCCCTGTGAGCTACCTCCGCTTCGACGACGGCGGGCTCCCCCGCTTCGGACGGCTCGAGGCCGGCGTCGTCACCCCGCTCGACGACGCCCCGTGGGCCGGAGGCGAGCCCGCGGGCACGCCGCGACCGTACGAGGGGCTCGACCTCCTCCCGCCGGTGCCGCCGGGAGGCAAGGTCCTCTGCATCGGCCGGAACTACCTCGCGCACGCGAAGGAGCTCGGGAACGAGGTCCCGTCCGAGCCGCTCGTCTTCCTGAAGCCGTCGACCTCCCTCCTCGCCCACGGCGGGACGGTCCTTCTCCCGCCCGAGTCGGAGCGGGTCGACTTCGAAGGGGAGCTCGCCCTCGTGATCGGACGGCGTGCCCGGCGCGTCTCCCGGGAGGAGTTCGACGACGTCGTCTTCGGCGTCACCCCCGCGTTCGACATCTCGGCGCGCGACCTCCAGAAGAAGGACGGCCAGTGGTGGCGGGCGAAGGGGTTCGACACGTTCTGCCCCTGCGGCCCCGTGATCGCGTGCGGCGTCGCGGCGTCGGACCTCTCGCTCAGGACGTACCTCGACGGCGTGGTGCGGCAGGACGCGAGGACCTCGCGGATGATCTTCGACCTCCCGACGCTCGTCTCCTGGGTTTCCCAGGCGATGACGCTCGAGCCGGGCGACCTCCTCCTGACCGGCACGCCGGAAGGGGTCGGCCCGCTCGCCGACGGCCAGCTCCTCGAGCTCGAGATCGAGGGGCTGCCGCGCCTCTCGGTGAGGGTCGCGAAGGAGTAGGCCCGGGCGGCGGCGAGGCGAGGGCCCCTACGCCGGCACGGACTCCCGCGCGGTGAGCCCCTGGACGAGCTTCCCGCAGAGGCCCCCGAACGCCCCCGACGACATGACGACGACGACGTCGCCTTCCGCGAGGCGCGGGAGGAGCGCCTCGGCGAGCGCCGCCGGGTCGGCCGCCGTGAGGGCCTCCTTCCCCTCCGCGGCGAGGCGCGTGACGAGCGCGCCGACGTCGAGGGCGCCGGCGGCGCCGGGGCGCGAGAGGCGCGCCGCGTGGAAGGGGGCGGCGATCGCGACCGCGTCGGCCTCGTGGAGCGCGGCGAAGTACGGCTCGAGGAAGTCCGCCCGCCCGGCCGTGAGGGAGCGGGGCTCGAAGACGCCCCAGACCCGCTGCCCCGGCCAGCGCCGCTTCGCCCCGGCGAGCGTCGTGGCGACGGCGGTCGGGTGGTGGGCGAAGTCGTCGACGACGGTGACTCCGGCGGCCGTGGCCCGCACCTCGAGGCGACGCCTCACGCCGAGGAAGGCGGGGAGGCCCGCGGCGAGCCGCTCCGCGGGGATGCCGAGCCCCTCGCCCGCCGCGAGCGCCGCGAGGACGTTCGCGACGTTGTGCCGCCCCGCGAGGGGCGACCGGACCGGGAAGGGGGCGCGCCCTCGCGGCCGAACGTCGAAAGAGGTCCCCTCGGCCCCCTCCTCGATCCGCTCGGCGCGGAGGTCGAGGTCCTCGCCGTCGAAGCCGTAGAGGACGACGCGGGCCCGGGCGGCCGGAAGGACGTCCCTCACGTTCGGGTCGTCCCCGAAGGCGACGACCCGTCCCGAGGGGGGGGCGAGGGCGACGCCGGCACGGAAGGCCGCCTTGACGGCGTCGAGGTCGGCGTAGAGGTCGGCGTGGTCGAATTCGACCGAGGTCAGGACGAAGGTCTCCGGGGAGTAATGGAGGAACTTCGGTCCCTTGTCCTCCCACGACGTCGAGTACTCGTCCCCCTCGACGACGAACGCGGGGCCCGAGCCGATCGCCGAGGGGGAGGGGAAGTTCCGCGGCTCCCCTCCGACGAGGTACCCGGGCGCCTCCCCCGCGGCGGCGAGGAGCCACGCCGTCAGGGCCGTCGTCGTCGTCTTGCCGTGCGTCCCGGCCACGACGACCGGGTGCCGCCCGGCCAGGAACTCCGTCCGGAGGGTCTCCGGCATCGAGGCGACCGGGAGGCCGCGGGAAAGCGCCGCGACGAGCTCCGGGTTGTCCTTCCCGGCCAGGTTCCCGACGACCACCCGGTCGATCCCGGCGGGGATGTTCGCCGCGTCGAAGCCCGGGAGGACGTCGATTCCGAGGGCCGCGACGCGGTCGGACATCGGCGGGTAGAGAGGCAGGTCGGAGCCGAGGACCCGCTCCCCCTTCTCCACGAGGAGGGCGGCGAGGGGGGTCATGGCGGTCCCGCCGATGGCGATCAGGTAGAAGGTGCGCGGCATGGGCGCGCAGTTTGCTTTCCCTCTCTCCGCAGCGTCAACCGCGCCGGGATGGCCCGGCCGGCGGCAGCTATAATTCGAGGTTTGAGCAGCGGCGGCTGGCCGTCGCCACAGGAGGTCCCTTCGATGACGTCTTCCGCTTCCAACGCCCGGCTCGGCCGGACGGGCACCGCGCTCGCGGCGGCGCTCCTGGCGTTCGCCCCCGCGGCCGCCCTCGCCCAGGCCCCGAAGGCCGCGGCCCCGGCAGCCCCGGCGGCCGCCCCCAAGCTCGTCCTCGTCGAGGAGAAAAAGGAGATCGGGACGGTCCCCAAGGGCGAGGTCATCAAGGCGACCTTCGTCATCAGGAACGAGGGGAAGGCGGACCTCCACCTCACCGACGTGAAGCCCTCCTGCGGCTGCACCGCGCCCGAGTACGACAAGACGATCAAGGCGGGCGGCGAGGGGAAGGTCGTCCTCAACATCGACACGAAGAGCTTCCAGGGGCCGATCTCCAAGTCGGCGCTCATCCTGACGGACGACCCCGAGAAGCCGCAGGTGACCGTCTTCGTCCTGGCGAGCGTCAAGCCGTTCGTCGAGACGCTCCCGGTCGGCTTCTTCCGCCTCCAGGCCCTCACGGGCGAGGCGGCCTCGGCCGACCTGATCCTCGTCTCCGACGAGCCCGACTTCAAGCCGACGAAGGTCGAGACGCCGAACTCGTACCTCAAGGCGGTGCTCGCCCCGGCGACCGAGACCGAGAAGGTCGCGGGCAAGGGCGCGAACCAGTGGAAGGTGACGCTCACGTCGACGCCCGAGGCCCCCGAAGGGCTCCTGGGCGGCTACGTGAAGATCCAGACCGGCGCCGCCAAGCAGCCCGAGCTGAGCCTCGCGGTCTCCGGCTACGTCAAGCCGACGCTCTCGGTGACGCCGCTCTCCGTCAACTTCGGCAACTTCGAGCCGAAGGCCGACCCGGTGAAGCGGACGGTCACGATCGTCAACAACAACGCGAAGAACGAGGTCTTCCAGGTCACGAAGGCCGAGGCGAACGTCCCGGGCGTGAAGACCGAGGTCGTCATGGCCGACAAGGCCCGCGCGCAGGTCATCATCTCGGTCGACGACAAGGTCAAGAAGGGAGTCTTCGACGGCTTCGTCACGGTCTCGACGAACGACCCGACGAAGAAGGAGATCAAGATCCCCCTCAAGGGCGTCATCCTCTAGCCGACGCCGCCCGAAGGACGATCCACGCGGGCCGGGAGACGACCTCTCCCGGCCCGTTTCGCGTTCGCGGGCGGGCGCGGCGCCTCGCGCCCGCCGAGCCCCCCCAAGGACCGCCCGGGGCCGTCCCGGCGGCCCGCTACGAGCGGCGCATCCCCTCCCGGACGACGGGGAGGACCTCGAGCCAGTCGAAGGCGGCCGCGAGCGTCCGGGTGTCGCCGTTTCCGGGCTCCCGGTCCTTCGGCGCCTCGGCGTAGGCGAACTCGAACGTCAGGACGTTGAGCCCCGGCTTCCAGGCGGAGCCGGGAGAGGTGACCGAGTAGACCCGGGGACCGTCCGCGAGCGCGACCGTCGGGAGCTTCACCCCGTTGACCGAGATCGCCACGCTCTGCGGCGGCGCTCCGGGGTACCGGTACGGCCAGGCGCGGAACCGGACGAGCCGCTCCGCGACGCCCGCGGCGAGGAGGCTCGCCTTCGCCTCGCGCGCCTGCGCCCAGACGAACGTGTCCCCGGCTTCGGTTTTCTCGAAGCCCGACCAGCCGGAGGTGAGCGCGCCCGTAGAGCCCTCGGGGTCGAAGTTCAGGAAGCGCGTGTCGGGGGTGCCGCGGCCGCACGCCCCGGCGGCGAGGGCGAGGGCGAGGAGGAGCGCGCCGCGGCGAGGGGACGGTTTCTTCACGGAGTCTCTCCGAAGCCGAAGGCTCGCGAGGCGGCGAACTCGTAGGTCTTCGTGACGGCGGCGCATGGGGCGGTGGAGGGCGGGGTGAACTCGATCGTCCCTATGAAGGAGCCGTCGACCCAGGGCACGATCGTACCGCTCCAGCTGCCGGTCCCCGCGGAGGAGCCCGCGAAGCGCCAGCCCCCCTCGGCACGGGGCGCGAAGCTCGTGTTCGGGGGCGGGGTGGTCGAATCCGGGCCGTACGCGAGGAAGTTGTGGACGAACGCGCCCGCGGAGCAGTCGACGACGAGGAGCCCGCTGAGGAAGTCCGGGGTCCCCCACAGGATGTCGAGACGTCCCGCCGAGGCGAGGGCCGGGTCGCCCTTCGAGACGACCCACCCGTAGGCACCGTCGTCGGGCAGTTCCGTCTTCACGGGCGGGAGATAGGCGATGGAGGAGATCGCGTTGTCGATGAGAGAGGCGCCGATCGCCACCGGCCCGCCCCGCCGCACGGTGACGAGAATCCGGAGGTTCGTCTCGGTCCCCGTGATGCCGAACGTGGCCCCGACGTCGCCGACCTGGGCCGAAGAGCCGCGCCCGAGCGTGTAGGTGCGCGGGGGGGCCGCCGGGGTCCCGTCGCCCCGGAGGAGGCTCACGAGCACGACCGTCGACTGCGACCCGGTGTTGAGCAGGATCAGGTTCGTCCGGAAGCCGAGGGTGGCGGACGGCGAGGAGGAGCCGTACGTGAGCCACGCCGTCTCGCCCTCCGACACCGTCTGGCCGGCGGTCTGCGCGGGGAGCGAGAAGCCGTACGTGCCGGGGACCCCGCTCGCGCTCCGGGCATTCGCGACGAAGGTGCGCGAGAGGACCGAGACCGGGGCGTCGGAGTCGACGCGGATGCCGCCGGCCGGGATCCCGAAGGGCGCCGCCTTCCCGGCGAAGGTCGTCCCGAGGACGTCCTCGATCGCGAGCGTCTCCCCCGCCGCGACCAGCACTCGGACCTGCGGGGCGGAGCCGTTGTCGCCCGTCGCGGCGTTGTCGCCGTCGATCGGGCTCTGGGCGAGGTACGTCAGGGAGACGTTCGCGGTGTAGGGGAAGGGGTTCACGATACGGAGGGAGCTGACGAACTCCTCCCCGCCGCGACCCGTTGCCTTTGCCGTCGCCAGGACCCATTGCGTCGTCGCGGGGGTGTCGGCGAGAAGGGGGCCCTGCAGGAGAAGGAGAGCGAGGCTCGCGAATCCGAAGCGTCTCATGGGGGGCTCCTTTACGTGGCTGCACAGGAATCTTAGACCCCCCGGGTCGCGCAGGGGTCCCGGTCGAAATCCGACGGGGGAAGCCGCGCGGAAAGCGAACGATGGAAAAGAAGGGCGTCGGACGGCCGCGGGACGGGAACCCGGAGGAGACCCGGAGGCAGATCCTCGACGCGGCGGCGCGGGCCTTCGCCGAGTCGGGCTTCGTGGGGGCCACGACCCGCGCCGTCGCCGCCCGGGCGGGCGTCAACGTCGCGACGCTCCACTACCACTACGGGAGCAAGGAGGGTCTCTACCGCGCCGTCCTCGCCCACACGTCCCGGGGGACCCTTCCGGAGCTTCCCGCGGGCTCCGGAGAAGGCGCGGTCGCGGCGCTCGTCGAAGCCCTCTTCGCGTTCGGCTCGGAACGCCCGACGCTCGCCCGCCTCGCCCTCCTCGACGTCCTCGCCGGCCCCGGGGGCGGATCCCCGGACGAAAGGGTCCGCTGGCTCGCGGATCACCTCCGCCCGTCGCTCGCGACGGCCGGGGGGGAGCCCGCCCCGGCCGAGGAGGCCGCCCGCGCGATCGTCGTCTTCGTCGACGCGGCGTTCGTCGCCGCCGGGGCCCGGAACGGATCGCAGGCAGCCGCCGTCCCGCTCCCGCAGGAGGAGCCCGCCGTCCCGCTCCCGGACGCGGCGGCGCGGCGGGCGGTCGTCGCCGCCGCGCTGCGGCTCACCGGCCTCGGCTGAGGCCGCTCTCCGAGGCCTTCCGGAGCGAGAGGCCCGGGAGGAGGGCGACCGCGTTCGCCGCCGTCCCGACGAGGACCGGCTCCGGGAATCCGGCGAACCGCGCCGCCACGGCGGCGCTCCCGCCGAGGATCATCGCGGCCGCCGCGAACCGGGGCTTCAGCGCGAGGCGCGGCGCGAAGGCGACGAGCGTCGGGAGGATCAGCCCCGAGGCGAAGATCGTGTAGCCGAGCCGGAAGGTCTCGATCAGGTCGCGGAGCACGAGGGCGACCGCGAGGCCGAGAGCCCCGTAGGCGACGACGAGAACGCGGGCGGTCCTCGGCGGAGCCCCGCCGAGGAGGTCGTGCGAGGTCGCGGCCGCGGCCGAGAGAAGGACCGAGTCGGCCGACGATTGCATCGTCGCGACGAGCGCGACGAGGAGGAGCGGCGAGAGGAGCGGTCCCGCGAGCGCGTGGACCGTCGCGGGGAAGAGCGCCTGCGGGGGTCCGCCGACCTCGAGCGCGACGCCCGCGAGGGCGACGACGACGACGGCGCCGCCGAAGGCGAGCTTGGCGGCCGCGGCGCCGAGGGCCGCCCGGCGGGCCGTCGCCGCGTCGCGCGCGGAGAGGAGCTTGGCCCAGACGTCGCTCCCGACGGCGTGCGGAAGACCGACGAGGACGAGGAGCGCCCCGGCGTCGGTCCAGCCCAGGCGCGGGCCGACGGGAAAGACGAGGAGCTCCGCGGGCCAGCCGGTCCGGGAGAGCGAGGAGAGCGCGAGCGGGAGCGCGACGCCGACGATCCCCCCGAGCATGAGCGCGAGCTGGAGGAGGTCGGTCCTCACGACGGCACGCTGGCCCCCGAGCGCCGTGTAGGCGACGAAGAGGGCCGCGGTCGCGACGAGGACCGCGTCGGCGTTCCAGTCGGTCAGCGCGGTGACGACGGTCTCGGTCGCCTGCGCCAAGAGCGCGAACCAGACGATCTCGGCGAGGACGACGAGGACGGCGGCGATCTTCCGGACGGACGGCCCGTAGAAGCGGCCGACGACGGCGGCGAGCGTCACCTCGCCCGTCTCGCGGACCCGGCGCGCGAGGAAGGTCCCGAGGACGAGGAGCCCGAGCGCCCCCGAGAGGTCGAGCCAGGCGCCGGGGAGGCCGCGCGTGGCGACGAGGGAGGCGAGGACGAGGGTCGTCGAGCCGCCGATCGTGGTCGAGGTGAGCGCCGCCCACGTGGAGACGAGGCCGAAGGAGCGGTCGCCGAGGAGGAAGGCGTCGGGAGAGCGCGAGGCGCGCCGCGCGGCGAGGAGCCCGACGAGGAGGACGGCGACGCCGTAGGCGGCGAGCGCCGGGATCACGGCCGCTCCCGCCGGGGTACGATGCCGCCGTGAAGAGGACGTTCACGTTCGAGGAGGCCCGCAAGCTCCTCCCGGCGGTGCGCGAGCGGACGCGGCGCGCGATCGACCGGATCGAGGCGCTCGGCGGGGCCGGGGACGAACCGGAGGGGCCCGAGGCGAACGGGATCCTCCTCTCGTGGGCGCGCGAGATGAACGAGCTCGGGATCGAGGTGAAGGGCCCGTGGCTCGTCGACTTCGACTCGGGCGACGGCTACTGGTGCTGGCGGTGGCCCGAGGAGACGCTCGACTACTACCACGGGTACGACGAGGGGTTCGCGGGGCGCGTCAGGATCCAGTAGCGGGGTGCGCGATCCGGCCGGAGCTCTTCGGCGGCGGCGCCTGGAACGCCTCGATCCGCTTCCGGAGCTCCTCCGGGACCGGCATCTTCTTCCCCGCGGCCCAGTCCCACGTCACCTGAACCGTCCGGCCGGAGGCGACGAGGCGCATCTCCGCGTCGACCGAGCCGCCGGCGGCGACGACCCGGTACTCGAACGCGAACGAAGAGGAGCCGAAGTCGTCCGCGCGGCAGCCGACGAGGAGCCGTTCGCCGAGCCGCACGGGCGACGCGTAGTCGCACTCGGCCCGCGCCAGGACGAACCCGATCCGCGTCGGCTCGAACGCCTCGCCCGGGGCGAGGTGGGGGTGGATCGCGAGCCAGAACGCGAGCCGTGCCTGCTCGAAGTAGGTGAGGTAGACCGCGTTGTTCACGTGCCCCATCGCGTCGAGGTCGGCGAACCGGACCTCGACCGGGACGACGCACGGGAACTCGGGGAGGCGGACGTCGCGCATTCCCCTCGACTCTAGCATCGCGGTTCGGGTGAGAATACGGATTCCGTGGCACGTCCCCCCAACCTCGAAGACGACCTCGACTCCCTCCTCGACCGCGCCCTGCGCGGGGAGGGCGAGATCGACGAGAAGCTCCGGGCGAGGCTCTCGCAGGCGTTCCCGGCCCTGAAGGCGCCCGCCGGGGCCGCGCCGCCGGCGAAGCCGGGGACGCCGTCCCCGACGAGGACGCCGCCGCCGTCCCTCAACCGGCCGATCCCGGCCCCCTCGCCGGCCGCCGAGTCGACGGGACCGATCGACGTCCCGACCCCGCTGCCGGGCACCGGCGCCCCGAGCCTTGCCGAGGCCCTCCCGCTCGGCATCGTCCTCTCGGACGCCGCCGGCCTCGTGAGGAGCGCGAACGCGATGGCGCGCCGTCTCTTCGGCGCCGACGCCGCGGGGCTCGAGGGGCGTCGGGTCATCGAGCTCTTCGAGGCGATGGAGCGGAGCCAGCTCGCGGGGCTCCTCGAGGACGCCTTCCGGGGACGGCCGACGCGCGAGGTCAGCCTCACGGCCGCGAACCCGGCGGGCGGCGTCGCCGTCCGCGTCTCGGCCGCGGGGCGGTTCGGCCCCGACCGGAAGCTCTCCCAGGTCGTCTGGACGGTCCGCGAGGCGGGGGTGAACCCGGCTGCCCTCGAGGTCCACGTCCACAGCGGCAAGCAGGAGGCGCTCGCCGAGCTCGGGATGGAGCTCGGGCGCGAGGTGAGCCCGCTCCTCGTGCGCCTCACGGAGGCGCTCGTCTCGGTGCAGCGCGTCCTCGCCACCGGCGCCGAGGAGCCCCCTGCCGAGCGCGAGGCGATCCGGATGAAGATCTCCGACGCGCTCTCGGGCCTCCTCCGCCTCTCCGAGGTCGTCACGGAGCTCGAGCGCTTCGCCGCGACGGCGCCGCTCAAGCTCGAGCCGGTCGACCCGTCCGAGGTCCTCGACCGCGCGCAGAGGCTCCTCGGCCGGATGCTGAAGTCGGCGCGGGTCCGGGTGCGGAACGACATGGAGGAGCCCGCGCCGCGCGTCCTCGCCGACGCGCCGCGGATGGCGGAGATCTTCGTGAACCTCCTGCGCAACGCGCGCAACGCGATCTCCCGCCGCTTCGACGGCGCCGACCCCGACGCGACCGCGGGGACGAAGCGCCTCATCGTCGTCGAGGCCTTCGTGAAGGACCCCTACGTCGCGCTCGTCTTCACGAACAACGGGGTGCCGGTCCCCGCGGCGAACCAGGAGAAGATCTTCCTCCCGGCGTTCCACGCGCGCGACCCGGAGAAGAGCGGCCTCGGCCTGCCGGAGACGGCCGCGCTCCTCAAGCAGATGGGGGGGGCGATCCGCTGCGAGTCGCTCGGCGAGCTCGGGACCCGTTTCATCCTGACGCTGCCGAAGGCGCCGTAGCGCCGCGCCTCAGACGCCGAGGATCCGCCGTCCCTCGGGGCTCATCATCTCGGCGCTCCAGGGCGGGTCCCACACGAGCGCGACGTCCGCGGAGGCGACCCCGGGGAGCGCGAGGATCCGCGCGCGCGCGTCGGCCGCGATGGCCGGACCCATGCCGCAGCCCGGGGCCGTCAGCGTCATCTTCACCGCGACGTTCGCGCCGTCGCCCGGAGAGCCGCCCGGCACGGGGGTGACGGTCAGGTCGTAGACGAGGCCGAGGTCGACGACGTTCACCGGGATCTCGGGGTCGTAGCACTGGCGGAGCGCACGCCAGACGTCGGCCTCGTCGACGGGACCCGCCTTCGCCGCGGGCTTCGGCGCCTCCGGAAGGGGCGCCTCGAGGCCGAGGGCGTCCGCGTCGGCCGCCGCGATCCGGAAGAGCCCGCCCACCGTCGGCGCCTGCACGGTGAAGGAGCCCCCGAGCGACTGGACGAGGTAGACGGGGATCCCCGACGGGAGCATCGCCCCTTCCCCGCTCGGGACCCGCACGGCCGCGCAGTCGCGGCCGAGGAGGATCGCGGGGGTCCGGGTCACGACGCCGCCCGGACCGGAGTGGCGACCGTCCGGAGGCCGACGAGGACGACCACGACGGCGAGGACCTCGAGGAGGGCGCCGGTCCCGTACGGGCCCGCGGCCCCCCACGCGAACCAGGCGTGCTCGCCCCAGAACGGGCCGAGGATCCGCCCGAGCGAGGAGAGCGACTGCGCCGCGCCGAGGATCTCCCCCTGCTCGGAGGCGTCCGTCGAGCGGGAGAGGAGGCCCGAGAGGGCCGGGTTCACGAGGCCGCTCCCGGCCGCGGTCGTCACGACGAGGCCGACGAGGCCGGCGTGACCCGGCACGAGGACGAGCCCCACGAACGAGAGCGCGAGAAGGGTCGTCCCGATCCCGACGAGACGCGCCTCGCCGAGGAGCGGCACGAGCCTCCGGATGAGCCCCCCCTGCACGACCGCGGCGGTCACGCCGATCAGGACGAAGAGCCACGAGACCGTCGACGGGTCGTGCCCGAAGCGGCTCCGCGCGAACTGGGCGAACGTCGCCTCGAAGTTCGAGAAGGCCGTCGTGTTCAGGAGCGTGATCAGGAGGAGCGGCCCGAGGACGGGGCGGGCGAAGGCGTGGACGACGGCCCGGAGCGGGAACCAGTGCCGCGGCGGCCGCGCCGCGGCCGAGGCCGGCCGCGTCTCGGGAAGCCCGAAGAACGCCCAGACGAACGCCGCGAGGGAGAGTCCGGCGGCGACGAGCCCCGGGAGGACCGGGCTCACCTTCACGGCGAAGCCGCCGATCGCCGGGCCGAAGACGAAGCCGAGCCCGAACGCCATCCCGACGAGGCCCATGCCGCGCGCCCGGTCGCCCTGCGGCGTCACGTCGGCGATGACCGCCTGCGCGGTCCCGATGTTCGCGCCCATGACGCCCGCCAGGACGCGCGAGGCGAGGAGGAGCGCGAAGCTCGACGAGAACGCGAAGAGGAGGTAGCTCAGGAAGCTCCCGAGGAGGGAGACGAGCAGGACCGGCCGCCGCCCGACGCGGTCGGAGAGCCGCCCCAGGAGCGGGGCGAAGAGGAACTGCATCGCCGAGAAGCTCGCCATCAGGATCCCGAAGGCGGCGGGCGAAGGGTGGTAGGCCTCCGCGTAGAGCGGGACGAGGGGGATGACGATGCCGAAGCCGACGAGGTCGATGAAGACCGTCAGGAAGACGACGGCAAGGGGAGAGAGGCGGCGGCTCACGGGGCGATCGGCCTGGCCCCGGAGACGCGAGCGGCCCCCGGTCGGGGGCCGCCGACGTCGACCGGGATCACGCGGGGATCAGGCGAAGCTCTTCCCGCAGCCGCAGCCGCTGGCGGCGTTCGGGTTCTCGACGGAGAAGCCCGCGCCGCGGAAGTCCTCGATCCAGTCGACGGTGGAGCCGTTCAGCTTCATCGCGCTCGTCTTGTCGACGAGGACCCGGATGCCGCCGACGGAGAGGACGTGGTCGGTCTCCTTCGGGTCGTCGAACGTGAAGCCGTACTGGAAGCCGGAGCAGCCGCCGGCCTGGACGAAGACGCGGAGGGCCTTGTCGGCCGCGTCGGGCATCTTGGCGGCGAAGTCCTTGACCTTGTCGACGGCGCGGTCGGTGAGGCTGAGGGCGAACGTCTCCTGAACGGAGACGGTGGCGGTGTTGAGGGTCGTGGACGCCATCGGTTCCTCCTCGTGGCCCGGCGGCGCTCTTGCGCGCGGAGCCGCGAACCTTTTATTCTCGCCGCCCGTCCCCGCACCGTCAATGCGCCCCCGGGTCCCGGCTCAGCAAGATCCGGACCAGTCTGCTGCGGCGCATACAAAATCTAGTGGTTGATATCTAGATAACCACGAGATATTGCGTCGCGAACCCGTTTCGCATAGCATTCCTCATCCCGCGACACTGAATTCCACAAGGGGGTCCGCCGTGACCGCTTCCTCCGATCGCCCCGCCGCCCAGAACTCCGTCTCCTCCGGCGCCGAGCCCGTCGCGACCCGCTCGGGGCTCCGCGGCCTCACCTTCCGGCGTCTCTACACCGACGGCGCGACCCACCCGTTCGACGCGATCGAATGGGAGCTCCGGACGGCGGCGATCACGAACGAGAAGGGCGAGGTCTTCTTCGAGCAGAAGGACGTCGAGGTCCCGAAGGCCTGGTCGATGACCGCGACGAACATCGTCACGCAGAAGTACTTTCACGGGAAGGCCGGGACGCCCGAGCGGGAGCGTTCCGTCCGGCAGCTCATCGGGCGGGTCGTGGAGACGATCACGGGCTACGGCTCGACGGGGGGCTACTTCCGGACCGCGGCGGACCGGGACGCCTTCCGCGACGAGCTGACGGCGATCCTCGTGAACCAGGCCGCGAGCTTCAACTCCCCCGTCTGGTTCAACGTCGGCGTCGAGGAGAAGCCGCAGGCCTCGGCCTGCTTCATCAACGCCGTCGGCGACTCGATGGGCTCGATCCTCGACCTCGCCAAGACCGAGGGGATGCTCTTCAAGTTCGGCTCGGGCACCGGCTCGAACCTCTCCTCGCTCCGCTCCTCGACGGAGTGCCTCTCCTCGGGGGGCATCGCCTCGGGCCCCGTGTCGTTCATGAAGGGCTTCGACTCCTTCGCGGGCGCGATCAAGTCGGGCGGCAAGACGCGCCGCGCCGCGAAGATGGTCATCCTGAACGTCGACCACCCCGACGTCCTCGAGTTCATCGAGTGCAAGGCGAAGGAGGAGCGGAAGGCGTGGGACCTGATCGAGGCGGGCTGGGACGGCTCGTTCGGCGGCGAGGTCTACAACAACGTCCTCTTCCAGAACGCGAACCACTCCGTACGGGTCACGGACGAGTTCATGAAGGCGGTCGAGGCGGGGCGCGAGTACGCCTGCCACGCCGTGACGACGGGCGAGCCCCTCCTGACCCTCGAGGCGCGCGCGGTCCTCCGCAAGATGTCCGAGGCCGCCTGGATCTGCGGCGACCCGGGGATCCAGTACGACACGACGATCAACCGCTGGAACCCGTGCAAGGCGACGCACCGGATCAATGCCTCGAACCCCTGCTCGGAGTACATGTTCGTCGACGACTCCGCCTGCAATCTCGCCTCGCTGAACCTGATGAAGTTCGCGAAGGAGGACGGCGGCTTCGACGTCGAGAAGTTCCGCCACGCCGTCGACGTCGTCTTCGCGGCGCAGGAGATGCTCGTCGACGAGGCGTCGTACCCGACGCCCGCCATCGAGAAGAACTCCCACGACTTCCGGCCGATCGGCCTCGGGTACGCGAACCTCGGCGCGCTCCTCATGTACAACGGCCTCCCCTACGACGGCGACGACGGGCGCGCCTACGCCGCGGCGGTGACGAGCCTCATGCACGGGCAGGCGTACCTCACCTCCTCGCGCATCGCGTCGGAGATCGGCACGTTCCGGATGTACGAGCCGAACCGCGAGGCCTTCCTCGACGTCGTCGGGATGCACCGCGACGCGGCTGCCCGCGTGCCGCGCACGGGCGTCCCGAAGGAGCTCTACGAGGCGCAGCTCGGCGTGTGGGACCTGACGCTCGAGGCGGGGAGGCAGCACGGCTTCCGCAACGCGCAGGCGACCGTCCTCGCCCCGACCGGGACGATCGGCTTCATGATGGACTGCGACACGACGGGCGTGGAGCCCGACCTCGCGCTCGTGAAGTACAAGAAGCTCGTCGGCGGCGGGACGATCAAGATCGTCAACAACACGGTGCCGCACGCGCTCCAGCGGCTCGGCTACGACGAGAGGCAGGTCAACGACATCGTCGCGTACGTCGACGAGAAGGGGACGATCGAGGGGGCGCCGCACCTTTCGGCCGCGCACCTTCCCGTCTTCGACTGCGCCTTCAAGGCCGTCGGCGGGACGCGCTCCATCGACGCGATGGGGCACGTGAGGATGATGGCGGCCGTCCAGCCGTTCCTCTCCGGGGCGATCTCCAAGACGGTGAACCTCCCTCCCGACGCGACCGTCGAGGACATCTCGAACGTCTACCTCGAGGGGTGGAAGCTCGGCCTGAAGGCGATCGCCGTCTACCGCGACGGCTGCAAGCGGACCCAGCCCCTCAACACGGCCGCGAGCAGGAGCGACGACGGCGTGAAGGGGACGAAGGGGTCCTCCTCCGCGGCCGCGTCGGCGCCCGCCGTCGCGATCGCCGCCGCCCCCGCGGCCGGCCCGCGGCGGAAGAAGCTCCCCGACGAGCGCCGCGCCCTCACCCACAAGTTCTCCGTCGGCGGCCACGAGGGGTACATCACGGTCGGCCTCTACGACGACGGCACGCCGGGCGAGATCTTCCTGACGATGGCCAAGGAGGGCTCGACGATCTCGGGCCTGATGGACGCCTTCGCGACCGCGATCTCGCTGACGCTCCAGTACGGAGTGCCGCTCGAGGCGCTCGTCGAGAAGTTCAGCCACATGCGCTTCGAGCCGGCCGGCTACACGAAGAACCCCGAGATCCCGATCGCCAAGAGCCTCGTCGACTACATCTTCCGCTACCTCGCCTCGCGCTTCCTGACCGCCGACCTCCGAGCCCGGGCGGGGGTGATCTCGCGCGAGGAGAACGGGAACGGCAACGGCTACGGCACCCCCGCGGTCGCCGTCGAGCCGGCGCCGCGCCCGGCGGCGGCCGCGCCGTCGAGCACGACGCTCGCGTTCGAGAACAGCGCGGACGCGCCGAGCTGCCACCAGTGCGGGCACCTCATGGTGAGGAACGGCGCCTGCTACAAGTGCCTGAACTGCGGGGAGACGAGCGGCTGCAGCTGAAGCGTTCCCGGGGCACCCGTCGCCGCCCGGGTGCCCCGAACCCCTCCGCCGCGGTCGCGTGGCGGCCTGCGGCCGCGGCGGGTTACTGAAGAAGACGGAAGAGGGGAGCGCGGGGCGCTCCCCTCTTCTCGTTCACGCCGTGCGCGGCCGGAGCTATTTCTTCTTGCCGAAGAGGGCGTCGAAGGCCGAGCGCGCCGTGTCGGGCGTCTCGGTGGCCTTCCGGCCCGTCAGGTCGAGCGTGACGGCGGGCTCGTAGAACGTGCAGTCGTTCGCGCGGGACTTCGCGGAGACGGGGGCCGGGATTGGCTGGCGGCACTGGAACTGGGCGCCCCCGTCGAAGTGGCGGCACTGGGCGCAGGCGTGGAGCGGGGCGCGGCACTTCACGCAGAGGGCCGCGAGGGCGACGTCGGGGTCGTTCTTCTCGTGGCACGTGCGGCAGCGGAAGACCTCCTCGCTCGGGCGGCCGGCGCTGCGGCCGCGCGGCGCCCCCTCGAGGCGGGCGGGACGGTCGTCGAAGGAGCCGCCGCCGCGGGGCGCGGAGGGGGCGTTGTCCTGGTAGCCGCGCTGGCGGTACTTGCGGTCCATGGGGCTCACCTCGGGGGGAGCGTGCCGCAGCGGGGCTCGGCGCGTCAACGCCGGGGCGCGGTGTATCGTGCCGAACGGCCGAAGGAGGCCGCCGCGATGCAGCTGATCCTCCGCGTCGTCATCAACGCCCTCGCGCTCGGGGCCGCGGCGTACGTCGTCCCGGGGATCCGGGCCGGGAGCGCGACATCGCTCCTCCTCACCGCGCTCGTCTTCGGCGTGCTGAACGCGCTCGTGAAGCCGTTCCTCAAGCTCCTCTCGTGCCCGCTCCTCGTCCTGACGCTCGGCCTCTTCACCCTCGTCCTGAACGCCGTGATGCTCCTCCTGACCGCGAAGCTCGGCCGGGCTCTCGGGATCGACTTCTTCGTCGAGGGTTTCCGCGCCGCCTTCCTCGGCGCCCTCGTCGTCTCGGTCGTCTCGGTCCTCCTGTCGTGGATCCTGATCGACCCGGAGAGGAGCTGAGGGGGCTTGACAGCCGGGTTATCGTTCCCTCCGTCGTGATGGTCCGCGCCACCTTCCCCTCGTTTACGGCGTTCGGCGGCGTCTATACGCCGTCCGGCGGAGGGGTGGGCGTGTAGGTCACGGCCACAGAGCAGGGCGACACCGAAGCCCCCCTTCGCGAGACGGCGAAGGGGGGCTTTTGAATTTGCGAGGCGACACGAAGGAGGCTCCGATGGCGATCCCGATCGAGACGAACGTGCCCGAGGACCGGTGCGACCGGCGGATCCTCCGTGCCGGCTACCAGGGGCGGGAAGGGTCGTTCGGCGCGCGCGCCGCCGCGCGATGCGGGCGCCCGGTCTCCCTGCCGACGTTCGAGGCGCTCCTCGCCGCCCTCGGCTCGGGCGACGTCGACGAGGCGCTCCTCCCGGCGGTCGACCGCGTCATCGGACCGGTCGCGGAGGCCCTCGTCCCGCTCGGGGCGGCCGTCGACGCGGGAGCCAGGCTCGTCGTCCTCGGCGAGGTCGAGGTCCCGATGCGCCTCGTCCTCGCCGCGCCGCGCGGCGTCGACCTCGAGGCGATCGCCGAGGTCCACTCGCAGGCCCCGGTCCTCCGCCAGTGCGGTGGCCTCCTCGAGCGGCTCGGGGCGCGCGCCGTCGAGGCGGAGGACACGGCCCAGGCCGCGGCCGCGGTCGCGCAGCAGGGCGGCCCGCGCGGCGCGGTCTGCTCCGAGGAGGCGGCCCTCGAGGCAGGCCTCGTGCCGCTCCTCGAGGACGTCTCCGACGTGAAGCCGAACGGCACGCGCTTCTGGCGCGTCGCGCGCGAGGGGGCCGCGGACGAGACGGAGGCTCCGCTGCGCGTCCTCCGGGTCACGACGGAGCGCCTCGCCGCTCACCTGAAGCAGTCGGGCGTCGAGCTCCTGCCGACGGGCGCGGGTGCCGGCTTCGCGGTCGTCCCCGACCCGCTCGCGGCGGCCGCCACGGCGGCGGTGAAGGAGGCGAAGGCGAAGGGGTCCGTCTGGCTCGGGCCGGCGCCCGGCCTCGCGCGCCGGCCGCGCGTCGAGGGCCTGCCGAAGGCGACGGACGTGCGGCCGCCGACGGTCGTCTCGGTCGGCGGCTTCCGCGTCGGCGGCGGGGCGCGCGCCGTCATCGCGGGCCCCTGCACGGTCGAGTCGGAGGAGCAGATCGGCCGACTCGCCCGGGCCGTCGCGCGGGCGGGGGCGACGGCGCTCCGCGGCGGGGTCTTCAAGCCGCGGACGAGCCCCTACGCCTTCCAGGGGCACGGGCTCGTCGCGCTCGAGTGGCTGAAGGCGGCGGGCGACAGCGTCGGGCTCCCGGTCGTCACGGAGGTGATGGCCCCCGCGCAGGTGGGGCCGGTCGCCGCGCGCGCCGACGTCCTCCAGATCGGGGCGCGGAACTGCCAGAACTACGACCTCCTCAAGGAGGCGGGCGCGGCGGGGCGCCCCGTCCTCCTGAAGCGCGGCTTCGGGACGACCGTCGACGAGTGGCTCTCGGCGGCCGAGTACCTCCTCGACGCCGGGTGCGAGGGAGTGATGCTCTGCGAGCGCGGCATTCGGACGTTCGAGAAGGCGACGCGCGGGACGCTCGACCTCGGCGGCCTCCTCGCCGCCCGCGAGCTGACGCACCTTCCATTCCTCGCCGACCCGTCCCACGCCTCGGGGCGGAGGGAGCTCGTCCCCGGCCTCGCGCGAGCCGCCTGGGGCGCGGGGGTCGACGGGCTCATCGTCGAGGTGCACGACACGCCGGAGTCCGCCTGGTGCGACGGGCCGCAGGCGCTCCTCCCGGAGGACCTCGAGCTCCTCTGCGACGAGTTCGGCCTCCTGCCGGGGGCGACGCCGTCGATCGAGAGGGTGAGGACGTCGATCGACCGGGTCGACCGCGAGATCGGGCGCCTCGTCGCACGGCGGCTCGAGCTCTGCCGGCGCGTCGCGGAGGCGAAGCGGGCCGCAGGCGTCCCGCTCCGGGACGCCGCGCGGGAGGAGACCGTGATGGCGCGCTACCTCGACACGCCCGGCATGGACGAGCGGTCGGCGCGGCAGCTCGCCGAGTCGCTCATCGCGATGGGGCTGACGGTCGAAGGGTGGACGACGGAGGGAGTTCCCTGAGGGCGGCCGCTACTCCCCGATGATCTTGACCAGGACGCGCTTGGCGCGTCGCCCGTCCCACTCGCCGTAGAAGACCTGTTCCCAGGGGCCGAGGTCGAGCTTCCCGCCGGTGACGGCGAGGACGGCCTCGCGCCCCATGAGCTGTCGCTTCACGTGCGCGTCGGCATTCTCCTCGCCCGTGTCGTTGTGCCTCCACGAGCGGACCGGCTCGTGCGGGACGAGCGCCTCGAAGAACCGCTCGAAATCGGCGAGGAGGCCCCGCTCGTCGTCGTTCACGAAGACGGACGCGGTGATGTGCATCGGGTTCACGAGGCAGAGCCCCTCGGCGATCCCGCTCTCGCGGACGGCCGCCTCGACCTCGGGGGTGACGTTCACGAAGCCGATCCGCTTCGGAAGGTGGAAGGTCAGCTCTTTCCGGTACGACTTCATCGGCTCCTCCGTCCCGGGGGCGGAGAGGCTAACCCGGGGCCGGGGCGGGCGCGAGGGCCGGGCGACCCGAAATTCCCTCCGACGTGGGGGCTCCCGGCCGATCCCCGGTTGCGATATCGTCTCCGCCATGACGGAAACCGTCGAGGAACGCCGACTTTTCGCCGACTTCCTGAGGAGACGCGGGCTCAAGACGACCCGCGAGCGGACCGCTCTCTTCGAGGAGATCTTCGCGACCCACCACCACTTCGACGCCGACGACCTCGTCGTCCGGCTCCGTGGCAAGGGGAAGAAGGTCAGCCGGGCGACGGTCTACCGGACGCTCGACCTCCTCTACGACTGCGGCCTCGTCTCCCGGGTGCGGCTGAACGACGAGAAGTACCGCTACGAGCGCCTCCTCGTCGGGGAGCACCACGACCACCTCGTCTGCACCTCCTGCGGCGGCGTCATCGAGTTCGTCGATCCGCGGATCGAGGAGCTGCAGGAGGCCGTCTGCAAGCGGTACTCCTTCGCCGCGACGACGCACTCGCACCAGATCCGGGGCGTCTGCGCGGAGTGCCAGGCGCGCGAGGGGAAGTCCGGGAGGGGAGCCACGGCGTAGCCGGGGCGATGGCCCCCGCGATCGTCTGGTTCCGCCGCAACCTCCGGCTCGACGACAACGTCCCGCTCGACGCCGCGCTCCGCGGCCACGAGTCCGTCGTCCCCGTCTTCGTCCTCGACGACCACTACGTGACGGAGGACGTCTCCCCGCCGCGGCTCCGCTTCCTCGTCGAGAGCCTCCGCGAGCTGGAGTCGGAGCTCGCGGCGAAGGGCTCGCGCCTCCTCTTCCGGAAGGGGCCTACGGGAGAGGCGCTCGCGGCGCTCGCGCGCGAGACGGGAGCCGGGGCGGTCTACTCCCACGACGACCACGAGCCGCACGGGGCGGCGCTCGCGCGGGAAGCCGAGGGGGCGCTCTCGGCGCAGGGGACGCGGCTCCGCCTCCTCCCCGACCTGCACCTCGTCCCGCCCGGCGCCCTCCGGACCGGGGCGGGGAAGCCCTTCACCGTCTACACGCCGTTCTCCCGCCGCTGGCGCGAGGCCGACAAGGCCGCGCCCGTTCCCGAGCCGGGCCGCGTCGCCACGCCCGACGCCGTCCTCGACTCGGCCTTCCCGTCGCTCCCGACGTCGCGACCGCGCGGCTTCCGCTTCGAGGGCGCCCCGGCGAACCCGCCCGGCGGCGCGCGCGCGGGACGGCGGCTCTGGGAGGCGTTCCGCGCCGGGGCGCTCCGCCGGTACGCGGACGACCGGGACCTCCCCGGCGTCGAGGGGACCTCGCGCCTTTCGCCCCACCTCCGCTTCGGGACGCTCGGCATCCGGCGTCTGCTCGCCGAGGCGCGGGAGGAGTGGCGCGAGGCGGACGCCGCGGGCCGAAGGTCGATCGACGCGTTCGTCGGCGAGCTCGCGTGGCGGGAGTTCTACGCCGCGATCCTCGCGGACTTCCCGCGGGTCCTCGCCGGGAGCTTCCGGCCGGAGTTCGAGCGCTTCCCGTGGGCGACGGGCGAGACCGCCGAGGAGCGCTTCGCCGCCTGGCGCGACGGGAAGACCGGCTACCCGGTCGTCGACGCGGGGATGCGGCAGCTCGCGCACGAGGGGTGGATGCACAACCGCGTGAGGATGGTCGTCGCGTCGTTCCTGACGAAGCACCTCCTCGTCGACTGGAGGCGCGGCGAGGCGCTCTTCCGCGCGCGCCTCGCCGACGGCGACCCGGCGTCGAACAACGGAGGCTGGCAGTGGTCCGCGGGCTGCGGCACCGACGCCCAGCCCTTCTTCCGGATCTTCAACCCGGTCCTCCAGGGAGAGCGCTTCGACCCCGACGGCGCCTACGTGAGACGCTGGGTCCCCGAGCTCGCGGCGTGGAGAGGGGCCGGGAGGGACCTCCACGCTCCGTGGAGGTCGAAGAACCCTCCGGCGGACTACCCCCCGCCCCTCGTCGACCACGCGGTCGCGCGCGCGGGGGCGCTCGTGGCGTTCGAGACGCTCCGGGCCTCCCGCTGAGCGAGACGGGGGGAGCGCTCGGTCAGCGGCCGTCCGGCGAGAGCGGCTCCAGGGCGACGCCGTGGAGGACCGCGTACGCCGCCTCGAAGAAGAGGACCCGCTTGACGTAGTCGCGCGGCTCGAAGAGCGGCATCGCCTCGAGGAACTCGTCCTCGGCGAGGCCCGGGGCCTGCGCCTTCCAGCGCTTCGGCCGCCCCGGCCCGGCGTTGTAGCCGGCGAGCGCGGCGATCCGGTCGCCGTCGAACTCCCGGAGGAGCATCGAGAGGTAGCGGGCGCCGAGCGCCACGTTCACCTCGGGGTCCTTCAGGTCGGGCCGGCCGCGCCGCTTCTCCTGGCGGAGGAGGTACCGCCCCGTCCCGGGCATCACCTGCATCAGGCCGGTGGCGCCGGCCCCGGAGCGCGCGGCGGTCTGGAAGAGGCTTTCCTGGCGGATGACGCCGTAGACGAGCGCCGGCGGGAGGCCGTTCGCGGTCGCCTCGCGGACGATGAGCGCCTCCTGCCGGAACGGGTAGTAGGCGCGCCGCACGGCGAGAGGGAGCGCCCCCTCCTCGGGCGTGCCGAGCTCCGGCCAGCGGGCCTTGAGGATCGCCGTGGCGTGCCGGAACTCGAAACGCTCCGCGGCCGTCGCCGCGAGGAAGAGCGGCTCCGCCGATCCCTCGACCTCGGCGGCGTCCTCGGCGAGCGAGGAGAGCCCGACGGCGAGGAGCTCCCGCGACGGGAGGGAGGGCGAGTCGGGGGCGAGGGGGCCGCGGGACGGGAACGGAGCGGCCTCGGCCGCGAGCGGGGGCGCGAGCGGAACGCCGAGGCGCCCCGCCGCCCACCGGGCGTAGAGGTCGGGGACCGCTACCGACACGAGCGAGGCGTAGAGCGGGCGGGCGACGGGCTCCTTCCCGAGCGCCTCGAGGGAGCGCGCGGCCCAGTAGGTCGCGCGGCGCCGCACCGAGACGTCCTGGTACGTCCCCGCCTGCTCGCGGAAATCCGCGGCCGCGGCGCGCCACGTCTCCGGAGTGCGCGCGAGGGTCGCGAGGAACGTTGCGCGGAAGAGGTCCTCCGCGCCGATCGTCGTCGCCGGCTCGATCGCGACGAGCGACGGCAGGAACCGGAACGCCTCGACGGCGAGGCCGAGACGCGCGGAGGCGCGGACCGCCTCCGACAGGAGGCGCAGCCTCTCCGGCGGCGCGAGCGGCCGCACGAGGAGGGCTTCGGCCCTCGCCGCGAGAGAGCGCAGCTCCCGGACGGACTCCGCGGGCGGGGCGGGGCGGGGTGCACCGGGCTCGGGAGGGCGCGTCGTCGATTTCGAGCGCTTCGGCCGGCGGGCCGCCGGGGCCTGCGCGGGCTCGCCGAGGAGCCGCAGCTCGGCGGCGAGGAGGAGGGACTCGATCCGGAGCCGCTCGCCCTCGTCCCTCCCGGCGAGCGCGGGCGAGCCGGCGAGAGCCTCCCGCGCCGACTTCGCCCGTCCGCCGGCGAGGAGGATCGCGGCGGCCTCGAGACGGTACCCGGCGGTCTTCGAGAGGGGCGCCGCGAGCTCGGCCGCGGCCGAGGGCAGGCGCGGCACCAGGGCGGTGGCCCGCAGGAGGCGAAGCTCCGGTCCGCCGTGGGCGACCGTCTCCCAGAGGAGCCTGCGGTCATCCGGCTCGAAGAGGTCGGGCGCCGACTCCGGCGCCCCGGGAAGCTCCCGGACCAGCGCCGACATCCTGCCGGCGGCCTCCGCCGGCGTCGCCGCGGCGCGGCTCCGGCCGAGCGCCGCCGCGACCCGCGCCCGCTCCGTCCCGGGCGAGCGCGCCTCCCAGCCCTCCCAGCCGAGGCGGACGGACGCTTTCTCCGCGGGCGTGCGGGCGAGGCGGGCGGCGGAGAGGAGGGCGGCGCGGGCGAAGGGCTCGGAGCGCGCCTCCCGGGAGAAGCGGACGAGCTGCGCGACGAGCGTTCCGCCGGGCGACGCGGCCCTCGTCCGCTTCGCCTCGGCGTCGAGCGCGAGCCACGCCCCGAGGTCGGGGAGGCCGAGCCGGACGCCCGCGTCCGCGGCGGCGGGAGGCGGGGGGACTCCCGCCTCGGCGGCGACGACGCTGCGGGCGAGAGCGGCGCGGACGGTGAAGAGCCCGGGAGCGGCAAGGCCGTCGAACGCCTCGGCGCGGCCCTCGCGCGCCGCGCGGCGCGCCGCGGCGAGCGCGTCCTCGGGCGACGGCGGGGCGGCGGAGACGCGCGCCTCCCCGGCGGCGAGCGCCGCGGCGAGGAGGAAGGCGGTGGCGCGGCGGAACGTCAGGAGGGACGCGGGCCGAGCGCGTCCGCGTTCCCCTCGGCGAGGATCCGGACGAGCTCCTCGTGGAAGAAGTCCGACGTGGCCCGGATGTGCTCCGGCGTCCTCTCGGCGTAGACCTGACGGCTCCGCTCGATGTCGTCCCTCAGGCGTTCGTAGAGGTCCCCCGCCATGCGGCCCTCGGCCACCTTCCGCTCGTTGTAGAGCTTGATCTCGGAGACGAGGAGGCGGGCGATGCGGCGGGCGTCGTCGATGGCGCGCTGCGGGTCGTCGCCGCCGCGGAGCCGGGCGCGCGGGACGAAGCCGGGCGGCGGCGCGAGCGGCGTGGCGGACGGGCCTCCTCCGGCCTCGAGGCCTCCGCCGGCGGGCGGCGCGGCGGCGGGGGCGGCCGCCGGCGTGGGCGCGACCGGCGCGGCAGGGGGAGGAGAGGGCGGCGGCGGCGGGAGCGTGGCCTTGATCTGGTCGAAGGCCATCGTCAGGTCGCCCCGGCTCGCGGCCGGCTCGGCGGCCGGAGGCGGCGCGGGGGGCGCGGGCGGGGCCGCCGGCCTCGCCACCGGGGCCGGGACGGGGGGAACCGGGAGCGGCGTCGGCGGGGGCGCCGACGGGCGCGGGATCGGCGTCACGCCGAGCGCCGCCGCGGCGCGGGCCCCGGAGGAGAGGAGGTCGGCGCTGGAGATGCCTCCGGTGGTCTCCCCCTTCTTCTTCGCGGTTGCCGACTCCTCGAGGGCCCGCAGCGCCTCGCCGGCGTCGGTGATCCGGCGGGTCCTCCGGGCGTTGCTCGGGTCGGTCTGCTCGAAGAGCGACCGGGCGCCGTGTTCCGACGGCGGCTGGATCGACGCGGAGAGCGGACCGCGCTCCGGCGGCGTGACCGGCGGGACGGCGATCGTCGCGGCCGAAACAGGCGGGAGCGGCGGCGCCGGCGGAGCCGCGGGCGCGGCGAACGGGTTGTCGTCCAGCGCGGGGGCCTCGATCGCGGGCGCGCCGGCGGGCTGGAACCGGGCGATCTCCTCGCCCCGCGGCGTGAGCGCCGGGGAGGGGATCTTCTTGCGTGCCGCGAGGAGGTCGACGGAGAGGCCGGTCACGAACGTGAGGACCTCGAGGGCGGCCTCGTTCAGGCGCCCCTCCTCCCCGGGCAGCTCGTCCGCGCAGAGGATTCCGGCGATCCGGTCGCGGATGACCATCGGGACGAGGAGCGTCCGGGTCGGGGCGTTCCCGCCGAGCGTCCTGCGGAGGCGGCCGTCCTCGGGGGGCGGCGCGGCGACCATCGGCTTCTCGAGCTTCAGGCAGGCCTCGACGAAGGGGTCGTCCCCGACCGCGAGGTCGAGCGACTTGACGGCGTCGTCCCGGCTGCCCGAGGCGTCGTAGCCGAGGGCCTTCCACCCCGTGAGCCTGTCGTTCCGGAGGACGAGGAGCGCGGCGCGCGAGGAGTGGACCTGCGCCTCCGTCAGGAAGCGCGTCAGGACGTCGACCTGGGTCCGCGCCCCCTCGATCGAGGCGACGGACCCCTTGACGAGCCCCCAGTCGGGGCTCGCCGCCGGGCCGGGGACGGTGACCGTCACCGTCTCGACGACCTTCTCGACCACCTTCTCGACGACCCGCTCGGGGGGCGGGACGGCGTCCTCGAGCAACGCGGCGACCAGGTCCTCCGGGAAGAGGTGCTTGGCCTGCGCGGGAATGCTCTCGGAGGCCTTCGAGATCAGCTCGTTGATCTCGTTCCGGGTGTCCGCCAGCTGGGACTTCCAGCTCGCGAGGTGGTCCTCGAGGAGGGTCGAGAGCGACTCGATGAACCGGCGGTTGGCGACGGGGTCGACGGGCATGGCACGCCTCTCGTGGGAGCCTTCGGGGTCGCGAAACGCCATTATAGACGTCCGGAGGCGCTCCCCGGCCCCGATCGGGGTTCCGGTTGACTCGGGGGGCCGGGGTCCGTAGACTCGCAGGTCCGCCTCGGTCCGGCCGTTCCGGCCGCACTACTCCGGGCCCGAAAGGGGTGACTCTCAGGTGCCGTTGATCCACGTCAAGGAGGACGAGTCCTTCGAGAACGCGCTGCGCCGCTTCAAGCGGAAGTGCGAGAAGTCGGGGATCCTGTCGGAGCTCAAGAAGCGCCAGCACTACGAGAAGCCGTCCACCAAGCGGAAGCGGAAGGCGATCGCCGCACGCAAGAAGATGCTGCGGAAGCTGGCCGAGGAGCGCCGCGCGGGAGTCTGATCCCGATTTTCCTTCGATGATCCACACGGAAGTCGACTGGCCCGGCGTGCTTCGGCTCGCCGGGCGTTTCTGTTCTTCGGAGCGCGGGCGCGAGCGGATCCTCGCCGCGGCCCCTTCCGGCGACCCGCAGGAAGTGCGCCGCCGCGCCGGCGTCACGCGCGACCTCGTCGCCCGCGCGGGGCTCCGCCCGCCCGTCCGGATCTTCGGCCTCGACGAGGCGGCCCCGCTCGTCCTCCGGATCGGCGCGGCCGGGCAAGCGCTCCCGCCCGAGGAGCTCCTCGACCTCTTCGGCCTCGTCGAGCGCTCCGAGGAGGCGCGCGTCGCCGTCCCCGTCGAGGGGCTCGAGCTCCCCGACCTCGCCGCGCTCCTCGCGCCGCTCGGCCACCTCGAGGACCTCCTCTCCGAGAGGGACGTCACGTTCGAGCCCGACGGCAGGATCCGCGACACCGCCTCGGCGCGCCTCGCCTCGATCCGCGCCGCGATCGTCCGCCTCCGGCGCGAGGTCGTGCGGCGGCTCGAGGAGCTCGTCCGAGCGCGCCCCGACGTCCTCGCCGACGGCTACGTCACGGAGAAGGGGGGGCGCTACTGCCTCCCGGTCCGCTCCGACCGGCGCGAGAGCGTCGCGGGGATCGTCCACGAGAAGTCGGGCTCCGGGCAGACGCTCTTCGTCGAGCCGCTCGCGGTCGTCGAGGCGAACAACGCCCTCTCCGAGGCGTTCGAGGAGGAGCGCGAGGAGATCCACCGGATCCTCGTCGCGCTCACGGCGCGCTTCGCGGCCCGCAGGCGCGAGCTCCTCGCGGCGGTCGAGATCCTCACGGAGCTCGACGGCTACCAGGCGCGCGCGGAGTTCGCGCGCCGCTCGGCGGGCGTCTTCCCCGAGACGGACGGCCCGCTCGTCCTGAAGAAGGCACGCCACCCGCTCCTCGACCGGCGCCTCGCCCCCCTCCGCGAGGAGGTCTTCGGCGAGAGGGCCGAGGAGCGCGCGTCCGACGCCGTGCCGCTCGACCTCGTCCTCGACGAGGGGCAGCGCCTCGTCCTCCTCTCGGGCCCGAACGCCGGCGGCAAGACCGTCGCGATGAAGACCGTCGGCCTCTTCGCGCTCCTCGCGCAGTCGGGCTTCGCCGTCCCGGCCGACCCCGGCACGTCGCTCCCCGTCTTCGACCGCCTCCTCGTCGTCGCCGGCGACGCGCAGGACCTCCTCGGCGACCTCTCCTCCTTCGCGGGCGCGATGACGCGCACGGCCGCGGCGCTCGCCGCCGCGACGCCGCGGAGCCTCGTCCTCCTCGACGAGCTCGGGAGCGGCACCGACCCCGACGAGGGGGGCGCGATCGCGACCTCGGTCCTGGAGGAGGACCTCCGCCGCGGCGGCCTCACCGTCGCCACGACCCACCTGGCCGCGGTGAAGGAGTGGGCGCACGGCCGCGCCGACGTCCTCTCGGCCGCGATGGAGTTCGACGAGCGGCTCGGGCGCCCGACGTTCCGCGTCCGTCCCGGAGCGACGGGCCGCTCCCGCGCCCTCGCCGTGGCGGAGCGCTCCGGCATCCCGCGGCGCGTCCTCGACGCGGCGCGCGAGCGGCTCGGCTCCGGCTGGGCAGCGGCCGACGCGGCGCTCGAGCGGCTCGAGGCCGAGACGCGCGCGGCCCGGGAGGAGGCCGGGCGGCTCCGCGCCGAGGCCACCGCCCTCGCATCGTCGCGCGACGCGCTCGAGCGCGAGGCCGCGGCGCTCGCCGCCGAGAAGCAGCGCCTGCGCGACCGGGCGAAGACGGAGATCGACCGGGCGATCGAGGCGCTCCGCGAGCGGACCCGCCGCGAGCTCGACCGGATCCGCGAGGAGGCGCGCGCAGGGCGCGCCGTCTCGCGCGGCGCGCTCATGACGGTCGTCGGCGAGGCGCGCAAGGACGCCGAGGCGCTCTTCGAGATGGCGGCGCCCCCGGAGCCCGCCGGGCCCGTCCACGTCGGCGAGCGGGTGAAGGTCGTCCCGTTCGGGACGACCGGGAAGCTCCTCTCGGTCGACGACGCGAAGGGGCAGGCCGAGGTGGAGGTCGGCGGGAAGCGGATGAAGGTCGGCCTCGCCGACCTCCGGCCCGCGACCGGCGCCGCCGCCGCGCCGAAGGGCTCGAAGTGGGCGCCGGTCGCGCGCACGACGTCCTCCCCCGCCTCCCCCGCCGCGTCCCCCGCGGCCGCGCCGCGCGGCGAGATCGTCCTCGTCGGCCTCCGCGTCGACGCCGCGCTCCCCGAGGTCGAGAGGGCGATCAACGACGCCCTCCTCTCGGGCAAGGGGAGCCTCCGGGTCGTCCACGGCTTCGGCTCCGGCCGGCTCGCCGCGGCGGTCAAGGAGTTCCTCTCCGACCACCCCGGCGTCTCCTCCCACCGCCCCGGCGACGCGTCGGAGGGCGGAGACGCCGTGACCATCGCGGAGCTCCGGGATTGAGGGAATCGCGGCGGGCCCCGGCCCGTTGCGATGCTGAGGACGAGTGGACAGCTCCTACGAGATCACCGACGACCTGAAGCACGACGTCCTCGCGGCGACGGACATCGTGGCGCTCGTCGGGGCGGTGACCGGCCTGAAGAAGGCGGGGAACTCCTGGAAGGGGCTCTGCCCGTTCCACGGGGAGAAGACGCCCTCGTTCCACGTCCACCCGGAGCGCGGCTTCTACTACTGCTTCGGCTGCGGCGCGAAGGGGGACGCGATCACCTTCGTGAGGGAGACCGAGAAGCTCGAGTTCCCCGAGGCGGTCGCCTACCTCGCGCGCCGCGCGGGAATCCCGCTCCCGCTCCGCCGCTCCGGCTCCCGGGCGGACCGGGCGAAGGAGACGCGCTCCTCGGAGGCGCTCCTCGCGGCCGCGGCCTTCTTCCGCGACCAGCTCCCGAGGAGCGCCGCGGCGAAGGCGGTCCTCGAGGGGCGCGGCGTCCCGCGCGAGGAGTGGACCGCGCTCGGCTTCGGCGCCGCGCCCGACGCCTGGGACGGCCTCCTCCGGGCGCTCTCGGGGACCTTCCCCGAGGAGGTCCTCCTCGACGCCGGCCTCCTCCAGAAGAACCAGGAGACGGGACGCGTCTACGACCGGTTCCGCAACCGCCTCACGCTCGAGATCCGCGACGCGCGGGGGGAGATCCTCGCGTTCGGCGGCCGCGCCCTCGGCGACGACCCGGCGAAGTACATCAACAGCCCCGAGACCTCGCGCTTCACGAAGGGGAAGGTCCTCTACGGCCTCGACCGGGCGCGGGAGGGGGCGAGGAAGAGCGAGAAGCTCGTCCTCTGCGAGGGCTACTTCGACCGGATCGCCTTCGAGAGGGCCGGCATCCCGTGGGCCGTCGCCTCGATGGGGACGGCGCTGACGCCGACCCAGGCCGACCTCCTCGCGCGGCAGGTCCCGGCCGTCGTCGTCGCCTACGACGGCGACCCGCCGGGCCTCGCGGCCGCCTGGAAGGCCTTCCCCCTCCTCGTCGAGCGAGGGGTGAAGGTCTTCCACGTCGCGTTCCCGGGGAAGCACGACCCCGACTCGTTCCTCCGGGCGCACGGCCCCCAGGCGCTCCGCGAGGCGGTGGAGAAGGCGAAGTCCCTCCTCGACGTCCTCGCGGAGGCCGTCCCGCCCGCGACGGGCGACGCCGCCGAGCGCGCCGCGAGGATCAACGAGGCGAAGGCGATCCTCACCGTGGCGCCGGACCGGGTCTACCGGCACGAGCTCCTCGCCGCGTTCTCGCGCGCCAGCGGCGTCCCGCTCGAGCTCCTCCACGAGGGGAGCCGGAGGAGCCCGGTCCGGCGGCCCGATCCGGAGACCGCCGCGCCGACGGCCCGGGCCGTCCCCGAGGCCGAGGAGAGCGTCCTCGGGATCCTGCTCGCGTCCTGGCCCGCCGGGGCCGAGATCGCCGGAAAGCTCCCGGGGGAGCTCTTCTCCCACCCCGACGCCCGGGAGCTCGCCGACGGCCTCAAGTCATTGGCCTCGAAGCCGGATACCCTTGATTTTTCCGAGCTTCAATCCCATCTTGGGGGCGGCGCGGGGGTGCTGGCGGCCCGACTCCTCCTGTCGGACCCGTCGCGTCCGGACGAAAGCCCCAACGCCCCCGACCTGGAGAAGCTACGCAAGCCACTCCTCCAGCTGAAGATAAGAAGACTCGAGGAGCGCGGGGTCGAGTTGCAGCCGGCGATTTTCGCCGCGGAAGCCCGGGGTGACCGGGACGTCTGGACGTCCCTCTCCGCGGAGAAACAGAAGCTCTCCGCGGAGTTGCATCGTATGAAGAGAGAGCTAAGACGTCCGGACCAAGGCCCGGGCGGACAGGGGAAAAAGTGACGGTCGAAGAGAAGCACCCGGAGTTGAGAGGGCTGATCGCCCTGGGGAAAGAGCGGGGATACCTGCTCTACGACGAGATCTTCCAGGCTCTGCCCGAGGACGTCGCCAACGCTCCCGACGAGCTGGACGACGTCTACATCCGGCTGGGCGACTTCGGAATCGAGATCGTCGATGTCCCCGAGAAGGCGACGCCGAAGAAGGAAGGGATCGTCGGCGCCACCGAGGCCGTCCTCCCCGACCTGACGACCGTCGAGAAGACGAACGACCCGGTCCGGATGTACCTCCGCGAGATGGGGACCGTGAAGCTCCTCGACCGGGAAGGAGAGGTCGAGATCGCCCGCCGGATCGAGCGGGGCGAGGCGAGGATCTACCAGGCTCTCTCGACGAACCGGATCGTCCTCGAGGAGATCCTGCGGATCGTCGAGGCCGCCAAGAAGGACAAGAACGTCGCCCGCGGCTTCCTCGAGTTCGCCGCCGCGGCCCTCGAGGACTCCGAGGAGGTCGACCCCCGGACGGCCAAGCGGATCGAGGAGGTCCTCGGCCACTTCAAGAAGATCGCCAAGCTCGACGGCGAGCTCCGGAAGCTCCAGGAGAAGAAGAAGGCGGCCAGGGCGGCGAAGAAACCGGCGAAAGCGACGGCGAAGAAGGCCGTCGCCAAGCCGCAGCCGGCCGTCGACCCGGCCGTCGACCGGCGCATCTCCGAGATCGCGCGGCTGATCCACTCGATCGACTTCACCCCCGCGACCCTGCAGAGGATGATCAACATCCTCCGCGACATCGACCGGCAGTTCGCGATGCCGGAGGCCCAGATCCGCCAGGACCTCGCCAACCTCAAGAAGGAGAAGAACGAGGTCCGGATCGACTTCTACAAGCGCCGCGTCTCCAAGTACCGGGTCACGATCAAGGAGCAGGAAGAGAAGTACGGCGTTTCCCACGACGAGATCAAGAAGACGCTCCGCCAGATCCGCGAGGGGGAGGAGGAGGCCGACCGGGCCAAGCAGGAGCTCATCGTCGCGAACCTGCGCCTCGTCGTCTCCATCGCGAAGAAGTACACGAACCGCGGCCTCCAGTTCCTCGACCTGATCCAGGAGGGGAACATCGGCCTGATGAAGGCGGTCGAGAAGTTCGAGTACCGCCGCGGCTACAAGTTCTCGACGTACGCCACCTGGTGGATCCGGCAGGCGATCACCCGCGCCATCGCGGACCAGGCCCGGACGATCCGGATCCCGGTCCACATGATCGAGACGATCAACAAGCTCACGCGGACGCAGCGCTCGCTCGTCCAGGAGCTCGGCCGGGAGCCGACCGCGGAAGAGATCGCCAAGCGGATGGACATGCCCGCCTCGAAGGTCCGGAAGATCATGAAGATCGCGCAGGAGCCGATCTCCCTCGAGACCCCGATCGGGGAGGAGGAGGACAGCCACCTCGGCGACTTCATCGAGGACCGCAACGTCGTCTCGCCGATCGACGCGGTCATCGTGGCGAACCTCCGCGACCAGACGCGCCGCACCCTCAAGACGCTCACCCCGCGCGAGGAGCAGGTTCTCCGGATGCGCTTCGGCGTCGGCGACGGCGCCGAGCACACGCTCGAGGAAGTGGGCAAGAGCTTCAACGTCACCCGCGAGCGGATCCGGCAGATCGAGTCGAAGGCGCTCCGCAAGCTCCGCCACCCGTCGCGGGCCAAGAAGCTCCGGCCGTTCATCGACGTGAACGTCTAGTTTTCGGTGGGGGACCCGTTCCGCCGGGTCCCCCACGCCCCTCCGCGCGGAGAGGAAGCGCGCTTCGCTCGCGCGGGATCGAAGGGAACCCGGACCGCCGGGTCCTCCACGCCTGCGGTCTCTTCGCGCGTGATATCCTGCCCTCGGTAGTGGGTCCGTAGCTCAGCGGTTAGAGCCACCGGCTCATAACCGGCGGGTCCTCGGTTCGAATCCGGGCGGACCCACCGGTTTGGGAGATAGAAACGGGCGTGCCACGAGACTGTGACCTTTCCTCCGGCGCATCGACGCGCCGGGGGTCTATCCGAGTGACGGGACGGGCGCCGCTGGGCGCCCGTTCACTTTTTTGGGGGACCGTTCTTTGACCGATAAATCGCCCTCCGGCGCTCTCGAGCGCCTCTTCCGTCTTCAGGAGCTCCTCCTCGAAGCCCGCACCAAGGCCGAGAGGCGCAACAGGACGCCCGAGCACCTCGTCCACGTCGAGGCGGCCTGGCAGGACTTCCGGCGGAAACGGCAGGAGGTCGCGGCGCGGCGCGAGCGGGCCGAGGCGCGGAAGAAGGAGCTCGACGAGCAGATCGCCGGCTTCGCCGAGCAGCTGAGGAAGTCCGAGGCCAAGCGCAAGGCGGTGAAGGGCCAGCACGAGTACACCGCCCTCCTCACCGAGGTCGACCACGCCCAGCGCGAGATCCGCTCCCGGGAGGACGAGCTCCTCCAGGTCGAGGAAGCCCTCGGCCTGGCCAAGAGCGACGAGGAGACCCTCGCGGCGACCTCCGGCCAGGAGGAGGCCGGCTACGAGGAGCAGATGGCCGAGTGGCGGTCCGAGCAGGCGACGCTCGCCGCCGAGGTGGAGGTCGCCGAAAAGGCCGCCGCCCAGATCCGCGCCACGATCGACAAGCGCCTCCTCTCCACGTTCGACCGGATCGCGAAGATGCGCGCCGGCGTCGCCGTCGCGCGCGTCGCGATGGTCGCGAGCCAGACCGCCGCCTGCTCGTCCTGCAACGTGCGGCTCCGGCCCCAGCTCCTCTCCGACCTGCGCCTCTCGCGCGAGATCCTCCAGTGCGAGAGCTGCAAGCGGATCCTCTACTGGGACGGCCACGGCCTGCCGTGACGGCGGGCCGGCTCGTCCTTCACTTCGACGGCGCCTGTCGCGGCAACCCGGGCCCCTCGTCCTGGGGCGTCTGGTCGCCGTCCGGCATCCAGCGCTCCGGCCTCGTCGGCCGGACGACGAACAACGTGGCCGAGTGGAAGGGATTCCTCGCGGCCCTCGACGCGGCGCTCGAGGCGGGGGCGACGGACGTCGAGATCCGCGCCGACAGCGAGCTCGTCGTCAAGCAGTTCAACGGCGTCTACAGGGTCAAGGCCCCGCACCTGGCGCAGTACCTCGTCGACGCGAAGGAGAAGGCCCGCCGGATCCCGCGCCTGCGCGTCGTCCACGTGCGGCGCGAGGAGAACCGAGAGGCGGACCGCCTCGCGAACGAGGCGCTCGACGGGGACCGGCGGTGAGCCGCGCCGCCGAGATCGCCGCGAACCTCGCCGCGATCGGCGCGCGGATCGACGCCGCGGCGCGGCGCGCAGGGCGCGACCCGGCCTCGGTGACGCTCGTCGCCGTCACGAAGACGAAGCCCCTGGAGGACGTCCTCGCGGCGTACGAGGCGGGGCTCCGCCACTTCGGCGAGAACCGCGTCCAGGAGGCCGAGGCGAAGTTCCCGCACCTGCCGGCCGACGCCGTGAGGCACCTGATAGGGCCGATCCAGTCGAACAAGGCGAACAAGGCGGCCCGCCTCGCCGACGTCGTCCATGCCCTCGACTCCGCCGACATCGCCCGGCGCCTCGCGCGGGCCGCGGCGAACGAGGGGCGGCGCCTCGCCGTCTACGTCGAGGTGAACACGGGGGGCGAGGAGACGAAGGCGGGGGCGACGCCGGCCGGCGCGCCCGCCCTCGTCGAGGCCGTCCGCGCCCTGCCGGAGCTCGACCTCCGGGGTCTCATGGCGATTCCCCCGCCGGGCGACACGCGCCCGCACTTCGTCGCGCTCAGGAGCCTCGCCGCGAGCCTCGGTCTCCCCGGCCTCTCGATGGGGATGAGCGACGACTTCGAGGCCGCGATCGAGGAGGGGGCGACCGTCGTCCGCGTCGGCACGGCCCTCTTCGGCCGCCGCTCCTGACCCTGCTACGCTCGCGGCGATGAGCTGGAACACGCCGGAGCGGCGCGTCGTCTTCGCGGGGCCCCCGGGCTGGTCGCGCCTCCCGAACGTGACCCGCGCGCTCCTCGTCCTGGCGGCGGCGGGCTATCTCGCCGGCGTCCTCCGCCTCGCGCCGATGCTCCTCCTGACGCTCTTCCCGGAACGGGTCTGGCCGGCGCTCGAGCTCTGGCGGCTCGTCACCTACCCGCTCGTCGTCCTCGGGATCTTCAACGCTCTCTTCGGGCTCCTCATCCTCTGGATGTTCGGGTGGGAGCTCGAGGTGACGTTCGGCTCCCGCCGCTTCGGGCTCTTCGTCCTCTGCTCGGTCGTCGGCTCGGCGCTCCTCGGCTGCGCCGTCGCGCTCCTCTTCCCTCGCGCGGGAGCCATGGCGGGGGCCGGACTCTCGGGTCTCCTCACCGCGATGATCGTGGCGTGGGCCCTCCTCGGGCCGGGCCTCCCCGCGAACCTCTTCGGGCTCCTCCCGATGACGCGGAAGGGCTTCGCCCTCCTCGCCCTCGTCCTCGTCGTCTTCGGCGAGCTCGAGTCGTCGCGGTCGCTCGCGCAGCTCGTCTTCCTCCTCGGCGGCCTCCCGGTCGCGTGGCTCTTCGTCCGGTCGATCCACCGCGGCGGCGGCGGGAGCGTCCGGCCGTTCCGCCGCCGCTGGAATCCGTTCCGGAGGCGCCGCTTCACCGTCGTCGAAGACCGCAGCGGCCGGGTTCACTAAGCCTGCGCGTTCCTGCCGAACACTCTCACCCCTCGCCCATCTTCAAGAGCAGCTCGCGCCGAAGGCGCGCGCTCCGGAGGGTGGTGGGTGGGGGGCGAGGGGTGGGTTCAATGGGGCGAGGGGTGGGGTCACGAGGGAAGCGCTGGCCGCAAAGGGTCTAGAATGAATGCGATGAGACCCAGCATCACCCCCCTGGACATCCGCAAGCGGACGTTCCCCCTCCGGTTCCGCGGGCTCGACCGGAACGAGGTGACGCAGTACTTCGACCTCGTCGCCGACGACCTCGAGGAGCTGATGCGGACCCTCGACGAGCTCGAGCGCGAGAACGACCGCCTGAAGGAAGAGGTCGCCCGGCACCGCGAGTCGGAGGCGACGCTCAAGGAGACGCTCCTCATGGCGCAGCGGAGCGCCGAGTCGCTCCGCCTCGACTCCGAGCGGGAGGCGGACCGGATCCTCGCCGACGCGAACCGCCACGCCGACCGGCTCGTCCAGCAGGCGCTCGAGAAGACGGCCGAGAAGGAGAAGCGGATCCGCGAGCTGCGGGTGGAACGGAAGAACTTCCACCTGAAGCTCCAGGGGATGCTCGACATGTTCCAGCAGGTCCTGAACTTCGACAAGGAGGAGGAGGACCTCGACAGCTCCGTCTCGGTGATCCGCCCGAAGCGGAAGGAGGGGGAGGCCCCCTGAGCCGCCTCGTCGTCCGCAACCTCTCCCAGCTCGCCACGCCCCTCGGGGGCGCCGCGCGGACCGGCGCCGACCAGGGACGGATCTCCCGCGTCGAAGGGGCCGCCCTCGTCGCCGAGGACGGGCTCCTCACCTGGGTCGGGAGCGACGCCGACTTCGTCCGCGACCACGGCGAGGCGCCGCAGCCGGGCGACGTCGTCGTCGACGGGCGCGGGAAGACGGCCCTCCCGGGCTTCGTCGACCCGCACACGCACATCCCCTGGGCGGGCTACCGCGAGAGCGAGTTCAACGAGCGCCTGAAGGGGAAGACCTACGCCGAGATCGCCGCCGCCGGCGGCGGAATCGTGTCGACCGTCTCGGCGACGCGGCGGGCCACGGTCGAGGAGCTCGCGGCCGCCACGCGCGAGCGGCTCGACCGGATGCTCCTCCACGGGACGACCTGCTGCGAGGCGAAGACGGGCTACGGCCTCGACCTCGCGAACGAGAAGAAGCAGCTCGCCGCGCTGAAGTCCGCCGCGGGGGGGCACCCGGTCGCCGTCGTCGCGACGGCGCTGCCGGGGCACGAGGTCCCGCTCGAGCGGCGCGGCTCGGAAGCGCAGAAGGCGCGCTACGTCGCCGAGTGCTGCGACGAGATCCTCCCGGCCCTGGCGGCCGACGGCGCGCGCTTCGTCGACGTTTTCTGCGAGCACGGCGTCTTCGGCCTCGAGGAGTCGCGCCGGATCCTCCTCGCGGGGAAGGCCTGCGGCCTCGTCCCGCGGCTCCACGCCGACGAGCTGACGCCCCTCGGCGGGGCGCGCCTCGCGGCCGAGGTGGGCGCGCTCTCGGCCGACCACCTCCTCTTCGCCCAGCCCGACGGCATCCACGCGATGGCGAAGGCCGGAGTCGTGGCGACGCTCCTCCCGGGGACGTCGGTCTTCCTCCGGATGAACCGCTACGCGCCGGCGCGCGAGATGGTCTCGGCCGGCGTCGCCGTCGCGCTCGGCACCGACTGCAATCCCGGCTCCTCGTACACCGAGTCGCTCCCCGCCGTCGCCTTCTTCGCGGCGATCGGGATGGGGCTCACGGTCGAGGAGACGCTCGTCGCGATGACGCTGAACGCCGCGGCCTCGATCGGCGAGGCGGCGCGGCGCGGCTCCCTCGAGCCCGGCAAGGCGGCCGACGTCGTCCTCGTCGACGGGCCGAACATCGAGCACCTCGTCTACCACTACGGCGTCAACCCGGTGACCGACGTCGTCGTGGCCGGCGTCCCGGTCGTCCGCGACGGCCGCCGCGTGCCCGTCTGACCGGTCCGCGCCGATGACCGGAGGGGCGCGAGCCCCGAGAAAGAACCAGGAGGATCCCGTGACCGACCTCGTCTCCCTCGCCGTCCGCGACTTCAGCGCCGCCCTCGCCTCGGACGCCCCCGCCCCGGGCGGCGGCTCCGCGGCCGCCGCGGCCGGCGCGATGGGCGCCGCCCTCCTCGGCATGGTCTGCCGGCTGACGCTCGGCAAGGAGAAGTACCGCGACGCCTGGGAGGAGCTCGAGCGGATCGCCTCCGCGATGGACGGGCACCGCGAGACGCTCCTCGGCCTCGTCGACGAGGACACGCGCGCCTACGACGCGATCGTCGCGGCGCGGAAGCTCCCGAAGGAGAGCCCCGAGGAGAAGGCGGCGCGGAAGAAGGCGATCGACGACGCGACGATCCTCGCGACGACGGTCCCGATGCAGACGGCCTTCTTCTCCACGGAGGCGATCGCGAAGGCGCCCGTCGTCCTCGAGAAGGGGAACCCGAACTGCGCCTCCGACGCCTTCGTCGCGGCGCTCCTCCTCTCCTCGGCGGTCGAGGGGGCGCTCGCGAACGTGAGGATCAACCTGGGCGGCGTCCCCGACCCGGGGCTCGCCGAGGGCTTCCGGGGCGACGCCGCGCAGGCCGCGGCGCGGTCGGAAGAGGCGATGAAGAAGGTCCGCGCGCTCGCGAAAGCGAAGGAGCTGACCGCGTAGGTCGCCTCAGCCCGCGCGCCGCTCCTCGAGCCACTCCTCGAAGCGGTCCCTCGGCCAGGTGTTCACGATCCTCCCGGCCGGGATGCCGGCGAGGCGCGCGATGGCGAGGGAGAAGCGCTGGAAGTCGAGGTGTCGGTGCGCGTGGGCGTCGCTCGAGAGGGCGAAGAGGCAGCCCGCGGCGAGCGCCGTCCGCGCGAGGGACGGCGGCAGGTCCTGCCGCTCGGGGCAGCCGTTGATCTCGACGGCGACGCCCCGCTCGGCCGCCGCCGCGAAGACCCGGTCCCAGCTCGCCCGCACGCCCGTCCTCATGTTGTAGAGGCGCCCCTTCGGGTGGCCGAGGACGGCGACGCCCGGCGTCTCGACGGCGCGCACGAGGCGGGCCGTCTGGTCCTTCGCCGAGCGGAGGTCGGTGTGGATCGAGGCGACGACGGCGTCGAGGACCGGCACGCCCGCCGGCGTGACGTCGATCGTCCCGTCCTCGGCGATGTTCGCCTCGGCGCCGAGGAGCATCGCGAACTCGTCGCCGGTCCGCGCGTTCAGCCGGTCGAGCTCGCGCCGCTGGACGGCGAAGTCGCCCGCGTGGAGGCCGCCCGCGACGGCGCAGTCGCGGGCGTGGTCCGTCAGGAGGGCGTAGCGGTCGCCGCGCGAGGCGAGCGCGCGGTGGAGGTCGGCGAGCGGGACCTTCCCGTCGGAGCGGTCCGTGTGGAGGTGGATGTCGCCCCGCAGGTCGGCGACGGAGACGCCGTCGGGCGCGGCGAGGATCCGGTCGACGTCGGCGCGGGAGAGGAACTCGCGCTTGCGCTCCCCCGCCGGGTCGTCCCGGTCGAGGAGGGCCGAGAGGCGGTCGCCGACCGACTCGTCGGAGCCGCAGGAGAGGAACGAGGCGATGGCGTCGGCAGCCCGGGGCGAGACGTGCGGGAGGCTCCCGAGGTGGATCCTCCGCCCGTGCAGCTCCTCGGGAAGCTGGCGGAGCGTCGCCGCGGCCGAGCGGTACTCGGTCGCGGGGCGGGCGCCGGGGGGCTCGGCGTCCGCGAGCGCGAGGAGCGCCGAGGCCACGCGGGCGTTCGTGACGGGCGGGGCGGGGGGAATCGGGAGCGAAGACACGGCCGGGCCTCGCCCGATCTTACGGTCGGCGGCTCCCGATAGACTCCGGCCATGCCGGATCCGAAGACGCTGGCGCTCCTCGACGCCTCGGGCTACCTCTACCGCGCCTTCCACGCGATCCGCCCGCTCACGGCGCCCGACGGCCGCCCGACGAACGCGACCTACGGCTTCGCGACGATGCTGAGGAAGCTCCTCCAGCAGCGGAAGCCCGACGCGGTCGCCGTCTGCTTCGACCGCCCCGAGAAGACGTTCCGGCACGAGATGGACCCGAGCTACAAGGCGACGCGCTCGGCGATGCCGGACGACCTCGTCCCGCAGGTGGCGGACGTGAAGGCGCTCTGCCGCGCGATGGGGCTCGCGGTCGTCGAGGAGCCGGGCTTCGAGGCGGACGACCTGATCGGGACGCTCGCCGAGAAGGGAGCCCGGGCGGGCCTGAAGGTCGAGGTCGTCTCGGCCGACAAGGACCTCTTCCAGCTCGTCCGCGGCGACGAGGTTGCCGTCTGGCACCCGGTCCACGAGAAGCTCCTCGACGCCGCGGGGGTCGCGGAGCTCTTCGGCGCTCCCCCCGAGCGCGTCACCGACGTCCTCGGCCTGATGGGCGACGCGTCCGACAACATCCCGGGCGTGAAGGGAATCGGCGAGAAGGGGGCGAAGGAGCTCGTCGCCTCGTTCGGGCCGCTCGAGGGGATCTACGCGAACCTCGACGCGCTGAAGGGGAAGAAGCGCGAGGCGCTCGAGGCGGGGAAGGGCGAGGCGTTCCGCTCGCGCGAGCTCGCGACGGTCCGGCGCGACGCGCCCGTTCCCGGGGGGGAGAGCGCGGAGAGCCTCGTGACGACCTTCGGCCTCCCCCCGCAGGACGCCGAGCGCATCGGCGCGCTCGCGGCCTTCTACGGGGAGCTCGGCTTCTCGCGCCTGAAGAAGGAGCTGCTCGACGCCGCGGGGCTCGCCGCACCGCCGGCCGCGGCGACGCCGGCCGCGCGGGAGACGGAGGCCGGCCCGCTCTTCGACGAGGCCGTGGAACCGGTGCGGCCGGGAGACGGCACCGGGGGCGCGTCCGCGCCCGGGCTCCTTCCCGCCTGGGAGACCGCCCCCGCCCGCCTCGACGCCTTCCTCGCGAAAGCGGTCGCGGCCGGACGCGTCGGCCTCCACGTCGAGTGCGCGCCGGGGCGCCCCTTCCCGCCCGAGCCGATCGCGCTCGCCGCAGCGGTCCCGGGCGGGCCGTGCCTCGCCGCCCCGCTCGCGGGCGAGGGGGCGGAGGCGGGGCGCGCGTTCCTCGCGCGCCTCCTCGCCCACCACGGGCTCGAGGTCGTCGCCCACGAGAGCAAGCGCCTCCACCTCGCGGCGGCCGCGCTCGGGATCGAGCCCCCGGCGCGCGCCTTCGACGCGATGCTCGCAGCCTATGTCGACGGCCCGGGCCTCTGGGCGCACGACCTCGCCGCCGACGCCCGCGCCCTCCTCGGGCGCGACCCGGCGGTGGTCCCCTCGCCGAAGGACGTCGCCGGGAGCGACGCCTTCGAGACCTCCGCCGAGCTCGCGACGGAAGCGGGCCTCGCCTACCTCGCCCCGCGCGCGCTCCTCCCGCTCGAGCTGCGCGAGGCGCTCCTCCCGCGCCTCGCGGGCCGTCCGGCCTCGCTCCGCGTCTACGAGGAGATCGAGCTGCCGCTCGTCCCGGTCCTCGCGCGGATGGAGGGGGCCGGGATCGCCGTCGACCCGGCGGCGCTCGCGGCCCTCTCCGTCGACCTCGGCGCGCGCCTCGCCGCCCTCGAGAAGGAGATCCACTCGGCCGCCGGCGAGGCGTTCAACGTCGGCTCTCCGCCGCAGCTCGGGCGGGTCCTCTTCGAGAAGCTGAAGTACCCGGTCCTCGGGAAGACGGCGAAGACGAAGAGCTACGCGACGGGCTCCGACATCCTCGAGGAGCTCGCAGTCCGCGGCTTCGGGCCGCTCCCGAAGCTCGTCCTCGAGTGGCGCGAGCTCTCGAAGCTGAAGGGGACGTACGTCGACGCCCTCCCGAAGCACGTCGCGCGGGACGGCCGCATCCACACCCGCTTCGACCAGGCGGTCGCGGCGACGGGGCGCCTCTCCTCGAACGACCCGAACCTGCAGAACATCCCCGTGCGGACCGAGGCGGGACGGGCGATCCGGAGGGCCTTCGTCGCGCCGCCCGGCCGCCTCCTCGTCGCGGCCGACTACTCGCAGGTCGAGCTCCGCCTCCTCGCCCACCTCTCGGGCGACGCCGCGCTCATCGAGACCTTCCGGCGCGGCGAGGACATCCACCGGGCCACCGCCGCGAAGATCTTCGGCATCCACCCCGACCTCGTCTCGGCCGACCAGCGGCGCGGGGCGAAGACGATCAACTTCGGGATCCTCTACGGCATGGGCCCGTTCGCCCTCGCCGGGCAGCTCGGCGTCACGCAGGGAGAAGCGAAGTCGTTCATCGCCGCCTACTTCGAGCGCTTCCCCTCGATCCGCGCCTGCCTCGACGGGATCCTCGCGAGGGCCCGCGAGACGGGGGCGACCGAGACGATCTTCGGGCGGCTCCGGCCGATCCCCGGCATCGCGGACCGCAACCACGCCGTCCGGGCGAACGCGGAGCGGATGGCGATGAACGCGCCGTTCCAGGGGTCGGCGGCCGACCTGGTCAAGAAGGCGATGGTCGACCTCGACGGGCGCCTCGCCGCGGAGGCGCCCTCGGCGAAGATGCTCCTGCAGGTCCACGACGAGCTCGTCCTCGAGTGCGACGCCGCCGACGCGCCGCGCGTCGCCGCGCTCGCGAAGAAGACGATGGAAGGCGTCGCTTCGCTCGCGGTCCCGCTCACGGTCGACACGGCCGCGGGGCGCGACTGGGCCGGGGCGAAATAGCGGGGGCTACAATCCGAAAGATGGGCCTCGTTGGCCGCCGGGTCTCCCGGCTCTCTGCTCTCTTCATGCCGGTCCTCCTGCTGGCGCCGGCTCTCCTCGCGCAGGCTCCCGTGCCGCTCGAGGCGGTCCCGGACCCGGTGCGGCTCCCGGCAGCCCAGGTCCCGTTCGTCAACCCGCTCTGGCAGCCCCTCGACGCCCCCGCCGCGCCGAAGGGACCGGCCCCGCGCCTCGAGGACCTCGAGACGAAGACCACTCTCATCGTCGGGGTCCGGATCGACGAGACGGGAAAGGTCTCGGACGCCGTCGTCCCCGAGCCCCCGCTTCGCGCCTTCGGCCCCGCCGTCCAGGCGCAGGCGCCCCGCTGGACCTTCAAGCCGGCGAAGAAGGACGGCCAGTCGATCCGGTGCTGGGGGACCTACGGCGTCGACGTGGAGGTCCAGCTCGAGGACGGGACCTGGACGGTCTTCAAGCTCGCGCCGGTCGGCAAGGAGGACCCCCTCCCGGTCGTCGTGAAGGAGATGCCCGGCGACACCTGGATCTCCCGCTATCCCGCGGCGGTCACGCCGGCCGAGCCGGGAGTCCTCTCGGTGGAGGAGGTCGACTTCCTCCCGATGCCGGAGAAGACGCCCCTCAAGATCGAGTCGACCCACCTCAAGTCGAGGGTCCTCGCCCTCGTCGAGGTCTCGGGCCTCGGGACGGTCAAGCGCGTCGTCCCGGTCGGCGGCACCGAGCCTCTCGTGCTCCGGTGGGTCCGCGAGAACGCGAAGAAGTGGACCCTGACGGCCGCGAGGAAGGGGGACGCCCCGGTCTCCTCGTGGCTCGCGCTCGACGCGACGATCGAGTACACCCTCGACTCCGTGAAGGAGAGGGAGAAGCGCTCGATCAAGAAGAACGTCCGGGGTACGCCGGTCCCTTGAAGCTCACGGCCTCCGACGCCGCCGCCCTCTTCGACGTCGACGAGTCGACCGTCTACCGCTGGATCGAGGAGCGGAACCTCCCGGCCGAGAGGATCGCCGGGCGGACCCTCCTGAACCGCGCGGCCGTCCTCGAGTGGGCGACCGAGAACCACGTCCCCGTCTCGGCCCGCGTCTTCCGGCCGGCGGAAGAGGGGGCTGAGAAGCTCCCCTCCTTCGCGGCGGCGCTCCGGGCGGGGGGCGTCCACCACGCCGTGCCGGGCACGACGCGCGGGGAGGTCCTCCGGGAGTCGATCGGACGGCTCCCGCTGCCGGAGGGGACCGACGCCGAGGACCTCCTCGCCGTGCTCCTCGCGCGGGAGGAGACGGCGACCACGGCGATCGGCGGCGGCATCGCGATCCCCCACGTGAGGATGCCGATCGTCCTCGACGTCTCCGAGGCGATCGTCGCCCTCTGCTTTCTCGCCGAGCCGGTCGACTTCGGCGCCGTCGACGGGAAGCCGGTGCGGGTCCTCTTCACCATGGTCACGCCGACCGTCCACGGGCACCTCCACCTCCTCGCCGCCCTCGCCTACCTCCTCCGCGACGAGGCGTTCCACGCGGCGGTGAACGCCGCCGCGCCGGCCGAGGCGCTCCTCGAGCGCGCGGCCGAGGTGGAGCGCCAGGGCGCGGGCCCACGCGCCCCGCGCGGGTCGGGCTGATGGACGGTGCGAGTCCCGAAGGGGCTCTCCTCCTCGTCGCGGTCCTTCTCCTCGGTCTGAGCGGCGTCCCGGGCCTCCTCGCGCGCAAGGGGGGTGCGGGAGCCGAGCGCCTCGCGGCCCTCCTCGCCTGCGCCGGCTCGGCGCTCGGCCTCGTCGCGGCCCTCGGCGTCCTGTTCCTCGGCCGCCGCTTCTCGGCCGAGCTCGCGAGCCCCCTCCCGGGCGGGCCGATCCTCCTCGCGGCCGACCCGCTCTCGGCCCTCTTCCTCGTTCCCGTCTTCCTCGTCCCGGCGCTCGGGTCGGTCTACGGCCTCGGCTACTGGCCCGAGGCGGAGCACCGGCGCGACGCGAGGAAGCTCCGCTTCTTCCTCGGCCTCCTCGCCGCCTCGATGGCGGTCGTCCTCCTCGCGCGGAGCGGCGTCGCCTTCCTCGTCGCGTGGGAGGTGATGGCGCTCGCGGCGTTCTTCGCCGCGACGACGGAGGATCGCCAGCCCGCCGTCCGCGAGGCGGGGTGGATCTATCTCGTCGCGACGCACGCCGGCACGCTCGGGCTCTTCGGGATGACGGCCCTCCTCCGAGCGACGACGGGCTCGTTCGCCTGGGTCGCTCCGGCCGGCGGCCTCGCCGCGACGGGAACGGCGCACCTCGTCTTCCTCCTCGCGCTCGTCGGGTTCGGAGCGAAGGCGGGCCTCTTCCCGTTCCACTTCTGGCTCCCGGGCGCGCACGCCGGGGCGCCGAGCCACGTCTCCGCCGTGATGTCGGGCGTCATGCTCAAGGTCGGGATCTACGGCCTCCTCCGCGTCGCGTCCTTCTACGGCGCGCCCCCCTCCTGGTGGGGCGCCCTCCTCCTCGTCCTCGGCGCGACCTCGGCGCTCTACGGGGCCGCGCTCGCGGCCGGGCAGACGGACGTCAAGAGGCTCCTCGCCTACTCCTCGATCGAGAACGTCGGCATCGTCTCGACCGGGATCGGCGTCGCCCTCCTCGGGCGGGCCGGCGGGCGGCCGGAGTGGGTCGCTCTCGGCCTCGGAGGGGCGCTCCTCCACGTCCTCTTCCACTCCCTCTTCAAGCCGCTCCTCTTCCTCGGCGCCGGCGCCGTCCTCCACGCGACGGGGACGCGCGAGATGGACCGGATGGGGGGCCTCCTCCGGAGGATGCCGGGGACGGGCGCCGCGTTCGCGGCCGGCTGCGCGGCCGTCGTGGCGCTTCCGCCGCTGAACGGCTTCTTCTCCGAGTTCCTCGTCTACCTCGGCCTCTTCCGGGCCTTCTCGGGGCCGGGCGAGGCGCTCCTCGCCGCGTTCGCGGCGCCGGCGCTCGCCCTGGCGGGGGGCGTCGCGCTCGCCGCCTTCGTGAAGCTCTTCGGGATCGTCTTCCTCGGGAACCCGCGCTCGGAGAAGGCGGCCCACGCCCACGAGCCGCCTCTCGCCATGCGCCTCCCGATCCTCGCCCTCGCCGCCGCGTGCCTCCTGGCGGGACTCCTCTCGCCGTTCCTCGCCCCCGCGCTCGACGCGGCGATCGGCTCCTGGGCGGAGCCGGGCGCCCGCGCCGTGGCGGCCGGGTCGCCGGCGAGAGCGCTCCCCGTCGTCCCGCGGCTCGCGGCCGTCGCCCCGCTCGCGACCGTGGCCTCCTGGAGCGCCGCCTTCCTCGCCCTTCTCGTCCTCACCGCGGCCGTCGCCGCCCTCCTCCTCCGCGGCCGGTCGTCGCGCGGGGCGACGTGGGACTGCGGCTACGCGCGGCCGACGGCGCGGATGCAGTACACCGGGAGCTCGTTCGGCGAGTGGTTCTCCGGGAGGCTGACGCCGCGCGCCGCCGCGCCCCTCCTCGAGGTCCGCCGCCCCGAGGGGACCTTCCCGCGGGGGGCGGCCGTCTCGTCGCCCGCACCGCCCCGCGACCCGCTCCTTCTCAGGCTCCTCGAGCCGCTCGCCGGGCGCTGGGCCCGCCGCTTCGCCGACCTTCACGCCCTGCAGGAGGGACGCCTCTCGATCTACCTCGTCTACGTCCTCGGAACGCTCGTCGCGCTCCTGACCTGGAGCGTCCTCCGCGGGTGGTTCCCGCCACGGTGAGCCTCCTCCTCGTCCTCGGCGGGGCGTTCCTCTGCGCGGCGGGGGGCGTGCCGGGACTCTTCCTTCCGCCCGGCGCGACCGCGCGCCGCCTCGCGACCGCGGGCTCCGTCGCCGGCGCGCTCCTCGGCCTCGCGGGGGCGGGCGCGGCGGCGGCGACCGGCCGCGTCGAGAGCCTGGCCCGCCCCTGGCCCCTCCCGGGGGCCGCGTTCCACGTCGGCCTCGACGCCCTCTCGGCGCTCTTCCTCCTGCCGCTCTTTCTCGTCTCGGGCCTCGCGGCCGTCAGCGGCGCGCGCTCGTTCGGCGACGACGCCCACCCGGGCGACGCCCGGCGGATGCGCTTCTTCTTCGGCCTCGCCACGGGCGCGATCGCCGTCGTCCTCGTCGCGCGGAACGGTCTCCTCTTCCTCGCCGCCTGGGAGGTGATGGCCCTCTCCGCCTACTTCCTCGTCGCGGCCGACGGCTCCTCGCGGGAGGCACGCGACGCGGGGCGGCTCTACCTCTTCGCGACGCACGTCTCGACGCTCGTCCTCTTCGGCTTCTTCGCGCAGCTCCGCCTCCTCTCGCGCTCGACCGAGCTCGTCCCTCTCCCGGCCGGCGTCTCGGGAACCCGCGCGGGGACCGCCCTCTTCCTCCTCGCGCTCGTCGGATTCGGGCTGAAGGCGGGGCTCCTCCCCTTCCACGTCTGGCTCCCGCCGGCCCACGCCGCGGCCCCGGCCCACGTCTCGGCGCTCATGTCGGGCGTCCTCATCAAGACGGGGATCTACGGGCTCGTCCGCATCACGTCGCTCGTCCCCGACCCGCCGGCGGCCTGGGGCGACACGCTCCTCCTCCTCGGCTGCGCCTCCGCGGTCCTCGGGGTCGCCTTCGCCCTCGGGCAGCACGACCTGAAGCGGCTCCTCGCCTGGCACAGCGTCGAGAACATCGGAATCATCGTGCTCGGCGTGGGGCTCGGCCTCGCGGGGCGGGCCGCGGGGCGGCCGGAGTGGGCGCTCCTCGGCTTCGCGGGCGGCCTCTTCCACGTCGTGAACCACGGCCTCTTCAAGCCGCTCCTCTTCCTCGGGGCGGGCGAGGCGGCGCACGCCGCCGGGACGCGCGACATGGACCGGATGGGGGGGCTCGGGCGCCTCCTTCCGAAGACGTCGCTCCTCTTCGTCGCCGGCGCCGTCGCGATCTCGGGCCTCCCGCCGCTGAACGGGTTCGCGAGCGAGTGGCTCGTCTACCTCGGCCTCTTCGACCGGGCGCGCGCCTCGGGGGGCGACGCGCTCCGCGCGGCCCTCGGCGCGCCCGCGCTCGCGCTGACCGGCGCGCTCGCCCTCGCCTGCTTCGTGAAGGCGCACGGCGCCGTCTTCCTCGGCAACCCGCGCGCCGCCGAGCCGCACGGCAGCGGCGAGCCCCCGGCGCACCTCGTGCCGATGGCGGTCCTCGCGGCGGCCTGCGCCCTCCTCGGCCTCGCCCCCGCGCTCCTCGCGCCGCTCCTCGCCCGTGCCGCCGCCGTGGCCGCTCCCGGGCCGCCGCCGCGGGTGCCGCTCGCCGAGCTCGCCTCGCTCCGGGCGGTCGGGCTCTCGGCCGGCGCGCTCGTCCTTCTCCTCGGCGCGGTCGCCCTCCTCCTGGGGCGGCGGCTCGCGGCGGCCCCGGCGTCGGGCGGGCCGACGTGGGACTGCGGCTACGCGCGGCCGACGGCGCGGATGCAGTACACGGCCTCCTCCTTCGCGCGCGGCCCCGTCGGCTACTTCCGCTGGGCGCTCCTCCCGCGCGACAAGGGGGCCCCCGTGAAGAAGCTCTTCCCCGCGGCGGCGCGCTTCGAGAGCCACGTCCCCGACACCGTCCTCGACCGCGCCGTCGTCCCCGCGTTCCGCGCCGGCGCGTGGCTCGCCCGCCGGGGCCGGGTCCTCCAGCAGGGGAGGATCCAGCTCTACCTCCTCTACGTCGTCGCGATGCTCGTCGCGCTCCTCTTCCAGGTCTGACCCGGGGAGATCCGATGACCGACACGCTCGTCCACGTCCTCCTCGTCCTCGCGCTCCCGCCCCTCCTGACGGGCGTGATCGCGCGGACGAAGGCCGCCTTCGCCGGCCGGAACGGCCCGCCCGTGCTGCAGGGCTATTACGACCTCGCCAAGCTCCTCCGCAAGGGGAGCGTCCTCCCCTCGGGCTCCGGGTGGGTCTTCCTCGCGGGGCCCGTCGCGGGAGTGGCGGCGCCGCTCTTCGCCTCCCTCCTCCTCCCGTTCGGCGGCCACTCCGCCCCCGTCTCGTTCGCGGGAGACATGATCCTCTTCGCCTACCTCCTCGCCCTCGCCCGCTTCTTCACGGCGGCGGCGGCTCTCGACACGGGCTCGGCCTTCGAGGGGATGGGGGCCGCGCGCGAGGTCGCCTTCTCCTGCCTCGCCGAGCCGGCGCTCTTCCTCGGCTTCGTCGCGCTCGCGCGGATCTCGGGCTCGCTCTCGCTCTCGACGATGCTCGGCGCCGGCCCCGGCTGGGTCACCGCCGGCGCCCCGCTCGTCCTCGTGGCGGCGAGCTGGGCCGTCGTCCTCCTCGCGGAGAACTGCCGGATCCCCTTCGACGACCCGAGCACCCACCTCGAGCTGACGATGATCCACGAGGTGATGGTCCTCGACCACGGCGGCCCCGCGTTCGGGCTCGTCCTCTACGGGGCGTCCGTGAAGCTCTTCGTCCTCTCGGCGCTCTTCCTCCGCGTCGTCGTCCCCTTCAGCGCGACCGACCCGGCGCTCGACTGGATCGCGTTCGTCGCGGGGATCCTCCTCGTCGCGATCGGCATCGGCGTCGTCGAGTCGGTCATGGCCCGCCTGAGGCTCGTGAAGGTGCCGCAGCTCCTCGTCGGGGCCTGCCTCCTCTCGGCCTTCGGCATGCTGCTCCTGGCGAGGTGACGGGATGACGCACCCGGTCGACATCCTCCTCGTCCTCGTCATCCTCCTGAACTTCCTCGTCCTCGGGACGCCCGCCCTCCGGATGACGATCCGCGCCGCGGCCGTGCAGGGAGCGATCCTCGCGGCCCTCCCCCTCCTCGTCCACCGCGGCTTCGGCTGGCGGGTCGCCGCGATCGCCGTCGCGACGATGGCGCTCAAGGGGCTCCTCATCCCGGGGCTCCTCGAGAAGGGGATGCGGGACGTCCACATCAAGAAGGAGATCGAGCCGTACGTCGGCTTCGTCCCGTCGCTCTTCCTCTGCGCCGTCGGGACGGGGCTCGCGATCCTCTTCGCGGGGAACCTGCCGCTCGCCCCGGAGCACGCCGGGACGCTCCTCGTCCCCGCGTCGCTCGCGACGCTCCTCTCCGGCTTCCTCGTCCTGACGACGCGGCGGAAGGCGATCTCGCAGGTCGTCGGCTACCTGATCCTCGAGAACGGCGTCTTCATCTTCGGCCAGCTCCTCATCGAGGCGATGCCGTTCCTCGTCGAGGCGGGCGTCCTCCTCGACCTCTTCGTCGGCATCTTCATCATGGGGATCGTCATCAACCACATCCGGCAGGAGTTCTCGTCGCTCGACACGGACCTCCTCTCGGAGCTGAAGGACTGAGGGGGAGGAGTCGAGAATGGAGATCGGCCTCGTCCTCCTCCCGCTCCTCGGCGCCGTCGTCGCGGCGCTCGTCCGCTCGCCGGAGCGCCGCCCCCTCGTGGTCCCCGTCGCGGGCTTCCTCCACCTCGCGCTCCTCGCGGGCCTCGCCCTCGGGAACGTCCGCTCCGGGCGCGGCTTCTGGCTCCGACTCGACCCGCTCGCGACCGTGATCCTCGGGACGGTCAGCGTCCTCTTCCTGATCGCGGCCGCCTACGCCCCCGGCTACCTCGCGCTCCGGCGCGACCGCGACAACCGGGTCTTCTGCGCGAGCCTCCTCGTCTTCCTCGCGATGACGTCCCTCGTCGCGCTCGCCCAGCACCTCGGCCTCCTCTGGGTCGCGATGGAGGCGACGACGCTCGCGACGGCGCCGCTCCTCTACTTCAACCGGACGGCCCGCTCGCTCGAGGCGACCTGGAAGTACCTGATGATCGGGTCGGTCGGCATCGCGATCGCGCTCCTCGGCTCGCTCTTCCTCGCCTACTCGGCGCACGTCGGCGGCGCCGAGCCGTCGCTCCTCTTCGACGACCTCCTTGCGGGGGCGGGCGCGTTCTCGCGCCCCTGGCTCCGGGCGTCGTTCGTCCTCCTCCTCGTCGGCTACGGCACGAAGATGGGTCTCGCGCCGCTCCACACCTGGAAGCCCGACGCCTACGGCGAGGCGGCCGGCATCGTCGGGGCCCTCCTGGCGGGCGGCATGACGAACGCCGCGTTCCTCGCGCTCCTCCGCGTCTACCGGGTCGTGAACGCGGCGGGCGAGGGGGCCTTCGCGCGCGAGCTCCTCGTCTTCATGGGGCTCTCCTCGATCGCCCTGGCGGCCGTCTTCGTCGTGCGGCAGCGCGACATCAAGCGGATGCTCGCCTACTCGAGCGTCGAGCACGTCGGGATCCTCGTCCTCGGGATCGGCCTCGGCGGGGTCGGCGTCTTCGGGTCGCTCCTCCACGCGATCAACAACGGCCTGACGAAGGGGATCCTCTTCCTCTCGGCCGGGAACATCCACCGCGCCTACGGCAGCAAGCACCTCGACGAGGTCTCGGGCGCGATCTCGCGCCTGCCGATCTCCGGGAGCCTCTTCCTCGTCGGCTTCTTCGCGATCACCGGCTCGCCGCCGTTCGGGCCGTTCGTGAGCGAGTTCACGATCGTCAACGCGGCGATCGGCGGCGGTCACCCCGTCGCCGGGACGCTCCTCCTCGTCCTCCTCGGCATCGTCTTCATCGGGATGGGGTCGACCGTCCTCTCCGCGGTCCAGGGCCGGCCCGGCACCGCCTCCGCGGGGACGCCCTACCGCGACGACCTGGCGCGGACCTTCCCTATCCTCGTGGCGGCCGCGCTCGTCCTCCTCCTCGGCCTCTGGCTCCCGGCGCCGCTCGTGAGCCTCCTCGAGAGGGCCTCGGCGGGCCTGGAGGTGATCCGGTGACCGTCGCCGTCTTCAGCCGGACGCGCAACGGCGCCGCGCTCCCTCTCGCGAAGCTCCCGGTCGCGCCGTTCGACGCCTTCCGCGGCGCGCTCCTCTCCGAGCTCTCCTCCGGCCGGCGTCTCGTCGCCTTCTTCGCGGCGCCGGAGGAGGGGGCGGCCGCCTCGCTCTGGGCCGTCCTCGCGGACGACGGCCCGGGGACGCTCGGCGTTGCGCGGACCCTCCTTCCGGACGACCGCTTCCCCTCTCTCACCCCCGCCGCGCCGCAGGCGCACCTCTTCGAGCGCGAGATGGCCGAGCAGCTCGGCCTGAAGCCGCAGGGGCATCCCTGGCTGAAGCCGGTGCGGTACCGCCCCTCGTGGCGGCCGGGCCACGACGCCTGGGGGCGGAAGGAAGGCGAGCCGATCCTCCCCGCCGTCGGCGACTTCTTCCGCGTCGATGGGGACGAGGTCCACGAGGTCGCCGTCGGGCCGGTCCACGCCGGCGTCATCGAGCCGGGGCACTTCCGCTTCCAGTGCCACGGCGAGAGGGTCTTCCACCTCGAGATCGCGCTCGGATTCCAGCACCGCGGGGTGGAGGAGTCGCTCCTCGGAGGTCCGCACCGTCACACCGCCGCGCGGATGGAGACGCTCGCGGGCGACACGACCGTCGGCCACGCGACCGCCTTCTCGCAGGCGCTGGAGGCGCTCTCGGGGACGTCCGTCCCGCCGCGGGCGCAGGCGGTCCGCGGCATCGCGCTCGAGCTCGAGCGCCTCGCGAACCACGCGGGCGACCTCGGCGCGCTCGCGGGGGACGTCGGCTTCCTCCCGACCGCCTCCTACTGCGGGAGGCTCCGGGGCGACTTCCTGAACATGACGGCGCTCCTCTGCGGCAGCCGCTTCGGCCGCGGCCTCGTCCGGCCCGGGGGAGTCCTCTTCGACGTCGACGACGCGATGGCGGACGAGCTCCGCCGCCGCCTCGACGAGACGATGAAGGACCTCCGCGGCGCCGTCGAGCTCCTCTTCGGGGCGGCGACCGTCACGGCGCGGTTCGAAGGGACCGGGCGCGTCGACCCGGCCACCGCCGAGTCGATCGGCCTGGTCGGCCCCGCGGCGCGGGCCTGCGGCGTCGACCAGGACGTCCGGCGCGACCACCCGACCGGGATCTGGCGCTTCGCCCACGTCCCCGTCATGACGGCCCACGACGGCGACGTGAACTCCCGCGCCTTCGTGAGGTGGCTCGAGGCGCAGCGGTCGGCCGACTTCGTGAAGGCGCAGCTCGCCTCGCTCCCGAAGGGGGGCGTGCGGAACGCGCCGAAGGAGCTCCGGCCGGAGCACGTCGCGGTCTCCCTCGTCGAGGGGTGGCGCGGCGAGGTCTGCCACGTCGCGGTCACCGGGGAGGACGCGCGCCTCCGCCGCTACAAGGTCGTCGACCCGTCGTTCCACAACTGGATGGGCCTCGCGATGGCGCTCCGGAACGAGGAGATCTCCGACTTCCCGCTCTGCAACAAGAGCTTCAACCTCTCCTACTGCGGGCACGACCTGTGAGGCGGCGCCGATGATCAGGACCCTCCTCGCGCGGATCTCCCAGGGGCACCGGACGATGGCGTACCCGGACGGTCCGCCTCCCGCCCTCCCCGAGCGCTTCCGCGGTCTCCCGTCGATCGACGCGGCGCACTGTCCCGAAGGCTGCCGCGACTGCGCGGAGGCCTGCCCCACCGAGGCGATCTCCTTCCGCGGCGGGAAGCCCGCGATCGACCTCGGCCGCTGTCTCTTCTGCCCCGAGTGCGAGGCGGCCTGCCCGGAGAAGGCGATCTCGTTCACGCCCGACCACCGGCTCGCGGTCCGCTCCCGCGAGGACCTCACGTTCGAGGGCGCGGCCCTGCCGCTCGCGAAGGCGCTCGACGGGAAGCTCCTCTCCCTCTTCGGCCGGTCGCTGAAGCTCCGGCAGGTGAGCGCGGGGGGCTGCAACGCCTGCGAGGCCGACGTGAACGTCCTCTCGACGATCGGCTGGGACCTCGGCCGCTTCGGCATCCAGGTCGTCGCCTCGCCGCGCCACGCGGACGGGCTCCTGATCACGGGCCCGGTGACGAAGAACATGGAGCTCGCGCTGAAGAAGACGTGGGACGCCGTCCCGCCGCCGAAGATCGTCCTCGCCGTCGGCGCCTGCGCGATCTCGGGCGGGCCCTTCTGGGATCGCCCCGAGCAGCTCGGCGGCGCGGCCTCCGTGGTGCCGGTCGACCTCTTCATCCCCGGGTGCCCGCCCCACCCGCTGACGATCCTCGACGGCCTCCTCCGCCTCCTCGGGAGGCTCGAGGAGGAAGGCCGCGTGAGAGCGCGCTGATGCACGAGCTCTCGCTCGTCTCGGAGATCTACCGGACGGCGCGGAAGACCGTCGACGGCTACGGCCCGCACCGGATCGAGATCGTGCGGATCGCCGTCGGCGAGCTCGCGGCCGTCGAGCCCGACCTCCTCGCGTTCGCGTGGGAGGCCGTCACGCGCGACACGCCCGACGCCGGCGCGCGCCTTGAGGTCGACTTCCGCCCCGCGAAGCAGACCTGCGCGACCTGCGGCGTGATCCCCGAGCGCGCCCCCGGCAGCTGGCTCCGGATGTGCCCGCGCTGCGAGGGGCCGCTCGGCATCGAGGGGGGCGACGACCTCGACGTCCTGAACGTGACGTTCGAGGAGGACGACGCGCCGGCCTGACGGCGTGGCGCCGGGCTCAGCCCGCGGCGGGCGGAGCCGCCGCGGCGACCATCACCTGGCCGAGCGCGATGCCGCCGTCGTTCGGCGGGACGAGCCGGTGCGTCAGGACCTCGAAGCCCTCGGCGACGAGGCGCGCGCACGTCCGCTCGAGGAGGAGGCGGTTCTGGAAGCAGCCTCCCGAGAGCGCGACGCGGGGCGAGCCGGCGTGGCGCGCGGCCTCGACGATCCCGCCGGCGAGGGCGTTGTGGAAGCGCGCGGAGCGGACCGGCGCGCCGACGCCCCGCGCGCCGTCCTCGAGGAGGGCGAGGAGGAGCGGGCCCCAGTCGAGCGTCGCGGGCGTGCCGGCCGCGTCAGCCGGAACGAGCGGGAACGGGTAGGCGCCCCGCTCGCCGGCGTCGGCGAGCGCCTCGAGCGCCATCGCCGCCTGCCCTTCGAACGCGGCCTTCGGGTGGAGGCCGAGGAGCGCGGCGACGGCGTCGAAGAGGCGTCCCGCGCTCGTCGTGACGGGGCTGCGCGTACCGGTCGCGACCATCCTCGCGAGGAGCGTCCGCTCGCTCTCCGTGAAGGCGGCGACGGGCGCGAGGTCCTCGCGCGAGAGCGCGTCCTCGCCGAAGAGCGCGAGGAGGAGCGCGAGGGCGGGGCGGCGCGGCTCCTTCACGGCCGCGTCGCCGCCCGGGAGGCGGAACGGGCGGAGGGAGGCGACGCGTGTGAATCCCGCCGCGTCGCCGAGGAGGAGCTCGCCCCCCCAGACGGTCCCGTCCGTCCCGTAGCCGGTCCCGTCCCACGTCACGCCGAGCGCGGGGCCGGCGACGCGGTTCTCGGCGAGGCAGGAGGCGAGGTGCGCGTGGTGGTGCTGGACGGGGACGAGGCGGAGGCGCCCTGCGCGCGCGGCCTCGAGAAGCGCGGGCGGGAGCGGCCCCTCGCTCTCGTCGCCCGCGGCGGCGCGGCGCGCCCAGCGGGTCGAGAGGTAGTCGGGGTGGAGGTCGTGCGCGATCGCGACGGGAGAAGCCTCCCAGAGGCGGAGGAGGTCGGCGATCACGCGCTCGAACGCCGCGAGCGCCTCGGGCGTCTCGAGGTCGCCGACGTGCTGCGAGAGGACCACTTCGTTCCCGAAGCCGAGGCCGACGGCGTTCTTCAGGTGCGCGCCGACGGCGAGGACCGGAGGGAGCGTCGCGGCGACGGGGACCGGGAGCGGCGCGAAGCCGCGCGCGCGGCGGAGGAGCCGGAGCTCGGCGCCGTCGAGCGTGCCGACGCTGTCGTCCGCGTGCCGCTCCACGGGGCGGTCGTGGACGAGGAAGAGGTCGGCGATCCCGCCGAGGCGGGTGAGCGCCTCGCGCTCGTCGATCGCGATCGGCTCGTCGGAGAGGTTGCCGCTCGTCGCGACGAGCGGCGCGTCGACCGCGGCGAGGAGGTGGTGGAGCGGCGTCGAGGGGAGCATCACGCCGAGACGCGTCGACTCCGGGGCGACGTTCGGCGCGACCGCGGCGTCCGCGCGCCGCGGGAGGAGGAGGATCGGCGCCTCGGGCGAGAGGAGCCACCGCTCGGCGTCGGCCGTCACCTCGCAGAGGGCGCGTGCGGCGGCGAGGTCGCGGACCATGAGGGCGAGCGGCTTCTCGCGCCGCACCTTCCGTTCGCGCAGGCGCGCCACGGCCGCCTCGTTCCGGGCGTCGCAGCAGAGGTGGAACCCGCCGAGCCCCTTCACCGCGACGACCTCGCCCCGGAGGAGAGCGCGGGCCGCCGCGTGGAGCGCCTCGTCCCCCTCCGCGAGCGTCTCGCCCGAGGCGCCCCAGAGCGCGAGCCGCGGCCCGCACGCGGGGCAGGCGGTCGGCTGGGCGTGGAAGCGCCGGTCGCGCGGCTCCTCGTACTCGCGCCGGCAGTCGGGGCAGAGCGCGAACGGGGCCATCGTCGTGTTCGGGCGGTCGTAGGGGAGGGCGCGGACGATCGTGAAGCGCGGGCCGCAGTTCGTGCAGTTCAGGAACGGGTAGCGGTGGCGGCGGTCCGCGGGGTCGAGGAGCTCGCGGAGGCAGTCGTCGCACGTCGCGACGTCGGGGAGGACGGCGACGACCTTCTCGCCGCGCCCGTCGCTCTTCCGGATCTCGAACGCCGCGAAGCCCTCCGGCTCGAGCCACTCGGCCGAGACGGAGCGGACGACGGCCCGGGGGGGCGCCTCGGCCTCGATCCGCGCGCGGAACGTCTCGAGCGCGCGGTCGTCGCCCTCCACCTCGACCTCGACGCCGCGGACGTCGTTCCTCACCCAGCCGCGGAGACGGAGCTCCGTCGCGAGGCGGAAGACGAAGGGGCGGAAGCCGACCCCCTGGACAGCTCCCCGGACCTCGACGCGCAGCCGCCTCACGCCGTCCAGGAGGTCACTCCACGACCCGCGCGTCGCCGACGCGACGCGTGACGCGCTTGCGGTCGAGGTGCTCGAGGAGCGGGATGAGGTACTTCCGCGAGAGGCCGAGGAGGTCGCGGAAGTCGGCGACGCTCATCGTCCTCCCCTTCTGCGCGGCGACCTTCGCCTCGACGCCGGCGAGGACCTCGGCGTGGACGAAGACCTCGGGCGAGAGCCGGACGAGCGCGCCGCTCTTCAGGAGGTGCTGGACGAGGCCGACGACGACCTGGGGCTTCGTCCCGAGCGCCTTCGCGAGGTCCATGTTGCCGGGCGCGTCGAACCCCGCCTCGCGCCACGCCTCCTCGATCCGCCGCGCGAATCCCCCGGCCTCGTCGGCGACGGCCGAAACGGCCGAGCCGGGCGGACCGGCCTGGTCGCCCGTGACGACGAGCCTCTTCGCGGCGGCGAGCGTCGCGAGCCACGCCTCTCCCGTCGCCTCCGGCAGCTCCCGCGCGATCTTCCCGAGGAGCTCGCGGCGGCCGACGAGAAGCGTCGGGACGCCGGCCTTCCGCTGCGCGGCGAAGAACGCGTCCGCGCGGCGCGCCATCTCGACCGAGGCGGAGGCCGCGGCGGCGAGCGTCGGGGAGAGGCGGAGGGCCGCGCCGGAGGAGGAGAGCGCGTCGAGGTGGCGGACGGCTGCCTCCGCAGGGATCCCGAGCCGGTGGGCGAGCGCGGAGGTCTCGAGCCCCGCCAGCCCGGCCTCGGAGAGGAGGAGGCTCGCGACGGCGTGCTCGTCGTTGCCGCGGAGGACCGTGGCGGAAGCGGCGGAGAGTGGCGCGCGCCTGCGGATGCGCGCCCGCCCGGTGTCGAGGACCCGGCCGCCGCCGATCGTCTCCTGCGGCGACGGGCGCCGGAGGACGAAGCGGTCCCCGCGCCGCGCGGCGACCGGCTCGAGGCAGGAGACCTGGACGACGGCGCGGCCTCCCGGGGCGAAGGCCTGCGGTCTTCCGTCTCCCGCGGGGAGGAGGTGGAGCTTCGCGCCGACGTCGGCGGTGCCGAGGTGGAGGCGGACGGCGAGGCCGTCCTCGAGCGGGGCGTCGAGCCCTTCGAGCGCGGTCACCTCGGCCGTCAGGAGCGTCGCCGGCTCGAGGCTCCCGGGCGCCACGAGCGCGAGCCCGCGCGCCAGGTCGCCGGTCTCGACCCCGGCGAGGTTCAGGCTCGTCCGCTCCCCCGCCTCCGCCACCTCGCGTTCCTCTCCGTGGACCTCGACGCGCCGCACGCGGACCTCGGCTCCGCCCGGGACGAGGACGAGGCGGTCCTCGGGCCGGACGCGCCCCGAGTCGAGCGTCCCGGTGACGACCGGGCCGAAGCCCTTCATCGAGAAGGCGCGGTCGACGAAGAGGCGCGCCGGGCGCGCCGCCGGGTCGCGGAGGACGGCCGCCTTCGCGGCGGCCGAGAGCGCGGCTCTCAGCGCGTCGAGGCCGCGCCCGGTCTGCGCCGAGACGGCGACGAGCGGGGCGCTCTCGAGGAACGTCTCGGAGACGAGCTCCCGGATCTCGGCCTCGACGACCGCTCCCGTCTCGTCGTCGACGAGGTCGGCCTTCGTCCGGGCGAGGACCCCCTGGCGGACGTCGAGGAGCTGCAGGATGGCGAGGTGCTCGCGCGTCTGCGGCATGACCGAGTCGTCGGAGGCGACGACGAGGAGCGCGACGTCGATCCCCGCCGCCCCGGCGACCATCGTCCGAACGAACTTCTCGTGCCCCGGGACGTCGACGAACGAGAAGACCGTCCCGTCCCACTCCGCGTGGGCGAAGCCGAGGTCGATCGTGATGCCGCGCGCCTTCTCCTCGGGGAGGCGGTCCGGGTCGGTCCCGGTCAGCGCCCTCACGAGGGCGCTCTTGCCGTGGTCGATGTGCCCCGCGGTGCCGACGAGGACGCGCGCCATGCCGGGAGTATCCGGGATCGGGGCGGCGGGAGCCACGGAGTCCCGCCCTTCCCGCGGGGAACCGCCCGCGGGCGGGCGATGGCATGATCCGCCGCCGGTGAAGACGACGACGACGCGGGAGGCCACGGCGGCGGAGAGGGCCCGGCTCGAGGCCCTCCTCCACCCCGCGCCCCGGCGGAACCGGGGACGCCTCCTGGGTCTCTTCATGGGGGTCCCGGTCGGCATCACGGCCCTCGCCGTCCTGAACCTCGCCCTCCCCGCGCCGGCGTTCGTCCGCGCGGCGATCGCGGTCGCGATCGGCGCGTGGGCCGTCTCCCTCTTCGGGCGCTGGGCCGAGGCCCGGCACGCCGAGATGCTCCGCCCCTCGAAGGAGGCGGTCGAGGCGCTCGAGGCGGACCTCGCGGCGGGGCGGGTCGCCGTCACGCGCTACGACGTGGACGAGGCGGTGAAGGTGGAGGCCGATCCCGGGCGCCTCGTCGGGACGAACTGGTTCCTGCGCCTCGCGGACGGCTCGGTCGTCCTCCTCGTCGGCCCGCACCTCGAGGAAGCCGTGGAGGCGGGCGAGTTCCCGGCGGCCTCCTTCGAGGTCGCCGCGGGCGAGGCGAGCCACTTCGTCCTCTCCGTCCGGAGGGTCGGCGAGGCGCTCGAGCCGGTCGCGGTCCGCGCGCCCCTCTCCGACGCGGAGTGGGAGGCGGTCGGCGACGACGTCGACGAGACCGTCCCGCTCTCCTGGCCCGAGGTCCTCGAGGCCGCGAGGCGGAACCCCTCGTCGAGGCCGGCGGCTCCGGCGTAGGGACTTCAGTACTCGGGCGCGTTCACCGGCCGCGCGTTCGTCGGCGGCGGGGCGTCTCCCGCGAGGCGCGCCCTCACGGCGCGCGCGACACGGAGGCCGTCGAGGGCGGCGGAGACGATCCCCCCCGCGAAGCCCGCCCCCTCGCCCGCCGGGAAGAGGCCGGGGAGAGAGGGCGACTCGCACGCGTCGTCCCGCTCGATCCGGACGGGCGACGAGGTCCGCGACTCGGGGGCGATGAGGACGGCCTCCTCCGACACGAAGCCGCGCATCTTCCCGTCGAAGGCGCGGAGCGCCTCGGCGAGCGCCGCGAGGTACGGCGCCGGGTAGACGGCGTCGAGCCGGCACGGGACGCAGGCGGGCGTGTAGGTCCCGCGCGGCAGAGCGCGCGGCGCGCGGCCGGAGAGGAAGTCCGTCACGCGGATCGCGGGGGCCGCGTACGTCCCGCCGCCCGCCTCGAACGCGGCCCGCTCGACGCGCCGCTGGAAGGCGACGCCGCGGAGGACCTCCGGTCCCGATTCCCCAGCGAAGTCGGAGAGGTGCGTCTGGACGACGAGCCCCGAGTTCGCGAAGCCGGAGGCGCGCCTGTAGCGCGACATCCCGTTCGTGACGACGCCGCCCGGCTCCGAGGAGCAGGCGATCACCTCGCCGCCGGGGCACATGCAGAAGGTGTAGACGCCGCGCCCGCCCGAGGTCTGAGCCGTCATCTTGTAGTCGGCCGGCATCACGCCGCAGGAGGAGGCGACGCGGCCGTACTGGATCCGGTCCACGTCGTCCTGCGGGTGCTCGATCCGCACCCCCATCGCGAACGCCTTCGGCGACATCGCGACGCCGCGCGCGAGGAGCCGCTCCACCGTGTCGCGCGCCGAGTGCCCGAGCGCGAAGACCGCCGCGTCGCACGGCACCTCCTCGCCGCTCTCGAGGAGGAGCGCGCGGAGCGGCCCGTCCTCGCCGTCGCGGACGACGTCGGCGACCTTTGCCCGGTAGCGCAGCTCGGCGCCGCGGTCGAGCAGGTGCCGCCGGACGTTCCGCAGGACGACGACGAGGCGGTCGGTCCCGATGTGCGGCTTGCCGTCGTAGAGGATCGTGTCGGGCGCGCCGAAGCGGTGGAGCGTCTCGAGGACGACGGCGATCTTGTCGTGGCGCTTCCCGCACGTCAGCTTGCCGTCGCTGAACGTCCCGGCGCCCCCCTCGCCGAACTGGACGTTCGACTCGGGGTCGAAATCGCCCGCCTTCCAGAAGCGCATGACGTGCCGGTAGCGCTCCTCGGCCGCGTCGCCCCTCTCGAGGACGACGAGGGAGACGCCGGCGTCGGCGAGGGCGAGCGCGGCGAAGAGGCCGGCCGGGCCGGTGCCCACGACGGCGACGCGCGCCGTCCTCTCGAGCGGCGGGAGGAGGAGCTCCGGGGCCCGCTTCGGCGGGGCCGGCTCGAGGGCGAGCGGCGGCGCGGGGGGGGGCGCCGGCTCCGCGGCGAGGTCGACCTCCACGGCATAGTCGTAGACGAGGTCGGGCCTCTTCCGCGCGTCGAGCGAGCGGCGGACGACCTCGATCGCCGAGACGGCCCCGGGCGGGACGCCGAGGAGGCGGGCGAGGAGGGCTTCGTCGGGCGCCTGCGGGGCGCGAAGCCTCACGCCCGAAAGACGGTAGCGCGGCACGGCCGGTATTCTAGGGAGGTGGCGAGCGGCCCCCGCGAGATCGAGGCGAAGTTCCGGGTCGAGGAACGCTCCGCGCTCGAGGCGCGGCTCCGCGCCCTCGGCGCTGTGGAGGGGACGCTCGAAGACGAGGTGAACCTCCTCCTCGACGACGACGCCCTCACGCTCCGTTCCGGCGGCCGGGCGCTCCGCGTCCGGACCGTGGACGGCCGGGGCCTCCTCACGTTCAAGGGGCCGGCGTCGTTCGACGGGGGCGTCAAGGCGCGCCTCGAGCTCGAGAGCGGCGTCGACGCGCCCGAGGCCGTCCTCGCGCTCCTCGACGCGCTCGGCTTCCGCCCCCGCTTCCGCTACGAGAAGCGCCGGACCCCGTGGCGCTTCGCCGACCCGGCCCGGCCGCTCGTCGTCGTCGACGAGACGCCGCTCGGCCTCTTCGCCGAGATCGAGGGGGAGGCGGACGCGGTCCGCGCGCTCGCCGCGGAGCTCGGCGTCCCGGAGAGCGCCTTCCTCCGCGCCTCCTACCTGGGCCTCTGGCTCGCGGCGCGCGAGGAGGACCCCGACCTCCCCGAGGACATGGTCTTCGCCCGATGAAGGCGCTCGTCCCGGCCGCCGGCTTCGGAACGCGCTTCCGCCCCGCGACCCTCGCGACGCCGAAGCCGCTCCTCCCGCTCCTCGGCGTGCCGATCCTCGTCCGCCTCTTCCGCCACCTGAAGGCGGAGGGCGTCACGTCGGCCGTCGTGAACGCGCATCACCTCGCCGAGACGCTGATGGCGGCCGTCGGCGATTCCTGCGAGGGGATCCCGGTCGCCTGGTCTCCGGAGGACCCGATCCTCGGGACGGCCGGCGCGATCCGCCGCGCGGCCGAGCGGGGGCTCCTCAGCGAGGAGCCGTTCCTCGTCGTCAACGGCGACCTCTTCACGACGCTCCCCTTCGCGCCGCTCCGCGCGGCGCTCGGCGCGCCCGGCGTCGTCGCCGCGCTCGGTGTCCTCCCGCACGCGGTCCCGGGCGAGACGGCCCTCTGGGGCGACGCGTCGGGGCGGCTCGTCTCGCTCGGCAACGAGAAGCCCTCTGCCGAGGCGACGGGGCCGTGGCTCTTCACCGGTCTCCAGTGCGCCTCGCCCGCGCTCGTCCCGCGGATCCCGCCCGGCGTCTCCGAGCTCGCGCGCGACGTCCTCCGCCCGTCGACCGAGAGACGGGACGGCGCCTTCGCGCTCGTCCCGTACCTCCCGGAAGACGGCCTCTGGTTCGACCTCGGCTCTCCCGCGAAGCTCGCGGCGGCCGAGGAGGCGGTCGCCGCCGCGGGCCTCGCGTAGGGCGTCACCAGATGCGGGTCCAGCTCCGGCGCGCGGCGACCCACTCGTAGATCCCGATCGTCGCGGTCCCCGGCGTGAGCCGGACGAGGGCCTGTCGGCCCCGGTCGTCGCCGAGCCAGACCGAGCCGGGAGAGCAGTCGCCGACGGGCGAGAAGCTCGCGATGTCCGAGCGCCCGAAGCGGATCGGGTCCGACAGGTCGCCGACGGGGTTCCCGTTCGGGTCGCGCGCGGTGAAGCCGGGAATGAAGCCGACCTTCACCTTCGGCCAGCGGGCCTTCACGGAGAACGGGCCGAAGACGAGCGGGTCGACTCCGCTCTCGATGTCGTCGTTCCTCACGCCGTCGCCGTCCCCGTCGTCGTGGATCGCGAACGTCAGGTCGCCGTCGTGCGCCGTCCACTTCACGCCGGAGTAGGCGTTCCGGTGGACGGCGCGGCCGCGCGCCTGGGAGAAGACCGAGGCGATCTCGTGCGAGGCGGCGCGCAGCGAGGTCATCCCGGCGTAGGCGTGGACGCCGGCGGCCGAGAGGCCCGCCGTGATGGAGAGGATCGCGAGCGTCGTCAGGAGCTCGGGAAGCGTGACCCCGCGGGAGGAGCGGAGGGGGCGCGGCACGTCGTCACCTGTCGCGAGGCGTCGTTCGCGAAGCGGGCGCGGGCCGGGAGGGCGGCCTCCCGGCCCGCGCGCGGCATCACCGGCCGGTCTTCTCCGCGGCCGGGGCCTTCGCCTTCGACTTCGAGGAGGCCTTCGCCGAAGTCTTCGCGGGCGTCCCCTTCGCGTTGACCTTCTCGGTCAGCGTCGTCGGGCCGGCGACGGAGACGAACGGCTTGAGCGAAGCGAACATCTTCTCGCCGATCCCCTTCACCTCCATCAGGTCCTCGGCGCGCTTGAACGGGCCGTGCTGCTGGCGGTGCGTGACGATCTTCCCGGCGAGCGAGGGTCCGACGCGCGGCAGGCGGGCGAGCTCGTCGGCGGAGGCGGTGTTGACGTTGACGACCTTCTTCGCGGGCGCGGCGGCCTCGTCCGCGGCGAGCGCGGGGGAGGCGGCGGCGAGGACGGCGACGAGGCCGAGGGCGAGGGCGAGCGTGCGGGCAGCGTTGCGAGCGAACATGGTGTTCTCCTTCTTTCTCTTTCGGGCTGTCTGCCCCGGTCGGGGCGGTGGTCGGGCGGGGCTTTGTTCGAGCGTCTCTCCTTCGTGCGGGCGGCCGCGACCGGCTACGGTCTCTTCCTCATCCCGTTCCTCCTTCCCTTTTCGGTCCCGTCCGGTGTTGCCAGGTTCTTCGCAAGGGGGCTGCCTGCCCCGCCGCCGGAGGACAAGTCGATCGGGACGAGTCGGTTGGCGTCCCGAGCCCGAGATCGGCAGGCGAGGCGCCGGCAGGAAAGCCTGTCGCCCGCGCTCCCGTCATCGCACCGGAAGCCACGCGGGTCGCCGGTTCCGGAGCGGTCCGACGAATCGGGGTGGAGCCGACAGGAATTCCTGTCACTCCACGGCACCGCGCCGGCCCCGCCCGACTCCGCGCTAACATGCGACGGTCTCGTTGGAGCGGAGGATTCGAGTGCCGACAGGGACCCGGCGGAGGGGTAAGGCGGTGACCGCACGCCCCGGTGGCTCGCGGAGCGGCGCGTGATCCGGCGCGGCCGGCCGGGCCTCCTCCTCCTCGAGAGCGACCCCTGGCGGCGCGAGAGCCTCCTCGCGTTCCTCGCCGCCGAGGGCTTCGACGTGACGACGGAGGACGCCGCTTCCGCTCCGGAGCCGGAGTTCATCCTCCTGGGGCTCGGCGACGAGCCCGGCTCGCCGACGGCGCGCATCGAGCGGGTCCGCCTCCGTCACCCGGAGGCGAAGGTCGTCGCGTTCGTCCGCGAGGTGAACGCGCGGACGACCTTCCCCTGCCTCATGGCGGGGGTGAAGGGGGTCCTCCCGAGCACGGCGGGCGCGGGGGAGCTCCGGCACGCGATCCGCTGCATCCGCGAGGGGTCGCTCTGGACGCCTCGCGCGGTCCTCTCCGAGTGGGTCGAGCGCGTCGCGCGCCTCGGGATCGGCCCCGGGAACGCGTTCACGCGGTCGGAGCAGCGCGTTCTCGAGGCGGTGCGGGACGAGCTCTCGAACAAGGAGATCGCCCGCCGGCTCGGCGTGACCGAGGCGACGGTGAAGTTCCACGTCGGCAAGCTGCTGAAGAAGACGGGGGCCGCCGATCGCCGCGAGCTCGCCCGCTTCGCGACGGAGACGCTGCCGGGTCTCGCGGGCGGACCCGCAGCCTAGACCTCGGTCTAGTCCTCGCTGACCTTCGGACGTGACGACGTCTCGACCATTTAGAGACGCGGTCTAGACCGGGAGAGCGTGGCCTCGCGGCCGGATCGGCGGCATCTTTCCCTCGGTCCCGGAGGCCGGGAGCCTCGCACTCCTCCGAAGGGACTCTCACTCCTCCGCACGGGGCGGTTGCGCGGGCCGGTGCAACCGCCCCCCTCTTTTTTCTCCCGACGCCTCCCTTAGACTCGCCCGCCGATGCCGTCTCCGCGGGACTTCCTCTCGCTCGTCGTCTTCGCCCACACCGTCTTCGCGCTTCCGTTCGCGCTCCTGTCGGCCGTCCTCGCGGCGGGCGGGGTCCCGGACGCGCGGACGCTCCTCTGGATCCTCGCCGCGATGGTGGGCGCCCGCTCGGCGGCGATGTCGTTCAACCGGATCGTCGACCGGCACATCGACGCGAGGAACCCCCGGACGGCGCGGCGCGAGATCCCGGCGGGGGTCGTCTCGCCCGCGGCGGCCGCGATCTTCTGCACCCTTTCCGCCGCCCTCCTCGTCGTCGCCGCCGCGCAGCTGAACCGCCTCTGCCTGTATCTCTCGCCCGTCGCCCTCGCGATCGTCCTCGGCTACTCCTTCGCCAAGCGCTTCACGGCGGCCGCGCACCTCGTCCTCGGCCTCGGTCTCGCGATCGCCCCGCTCGGCGCCTGGGTCGCCGTGGCGGGGAGCTTCGCCCTCCCCCCGGTCCTCCTCGCGCTCGCCGTCGTCTTCTGGGTCGCCGGCTTCGACGTGATCTACAGCCTCCAGGACGAGGAGTTCGACCGGGCCGAGGGGCTCCGCTCCATCCCGGCGCGCTTCGGGGCCGCCCGGGCTCTCCAGATCGCCCGCCTCTTCCACGGGGCGACGCTCGTCCTCCTCTACGGGGTCTTCCTCTCGGTCCACGGCGGCTGGCTCTTCGGGGCGGCGGTCGTCGTCGCGGGGGGCTTCCTCGTCCGCCAGCACCGCCTCGTCTCGCCGGCCGACCTCTCCCGCGTGAACGCCGCCTTTTTCACCGCGAACGGGTGGCTCTCGGTCGCGGTCTTCGTTCTCGGCGCGGCCGACGTCCTCCTGCGGTAACCTCTCGCCCCCGTGGGGGCTCCCTCCGCAGAAAAGTTCCCGCTGCGCCACATCGCGATCGAAGGACCGATCGGAGTGGGGAAGACCTCGCTCGCCGGCCTCCTCGCCAGGCGCTTCTCCGGCACGCAGGTCCTCGAGGACGTGAAGAACCCGTTCCTCCCCGAGTTCTACGAGGGGCGGAAGGGGGCGGCCTTCCAGACGCAGATCTACTTCCTGCTCTCGCGCTTCGGCCAGCAGCAGGAGATCGCGCAGATGGACCTCTTCAAGGAGCTCGTCATCGCGGACTACACGTTCGCGAAGGACAAGATCTTCGCGAACCTCACGCTCAGCGACGAGGAGATGCGGATCTACGAGAAGGTCTGGGGCCCGCTCTCCGAGTCGCTCCCGAAGCCCGACCTCGTCATCCACCTCACGGCGACCGTCGACACCTGCCTCTCGCGCATCAAGCAGCGCGGCCGCTCCTTCGAGAAGTCGATCACGGCCGACTACCTGAAGCAGCTGACGGAGGCCTACAATTACTTCTTCCACCACTACCGGGAGACCCCTCTCCTCGTGGTGGACACGAACCAGATCGACTTCGTGAAACGGAAGGATGACCTGGAAGACCTGATCCGCCAGGTGACCCGCCCGTTCCGCGGAACCCAGTTCTACGTGCCGCGCGGATCCCGCTAGGGACCGCGACGGCGGACACGGAAGGCGCGAGAAGGGCCGGACCCGGCGCAGCGGACGATCCCGAGAGGGACGGCCGACCCCCGCCGAGAGAAACGCTCTCCCGATTCGCCGCGCGCGCGGGCTCCCGCTCCGCTCGTCGCCTCCCGTGCGGGAGGACGCCATGACGACGGAACGGAAGACGGACCCGGCGCCGGGAGCCGCGAGCCCCGGGACGCCGAGAACCCCTCGAGTCACGGCCCCCGGCCTATGCGCGCTCAAGGGGCGCCGGAAGATCGCGGCGCTGACCGCGTACGACGCGCCGACCGCGGCGCTCCTCGACGCGGCCGGCGTCGACCTCCTCCTCGTCGGCGACTCGCTCGAGATGGTCGTCTACGGCGCGGCCGACACGCTCGGCGCCTCCCTCGAGCGGATGGTCGCCCACGCGAAGGCGGTCTCCGGCGCGGCCCGGCGCGCGCTCGTCGTCGGCGACCTTCCCTACCTGACCTACCACACGACGCCGGAGGAGGCGGTGCGCAACGCGGCCCGCTTCGTCGTCGAGGGGGGCTGCCGCGCCGTGAAGCTGGAGGGGGGCGTCGCGCGCCTCCCGATGGTGAAGGCGATCCTGGCGGCCGAGATCCCGGTCATGGGGCACCTCGGCCTGACGCCGCAGTCGGTCCACGCCCTCGGTGGATTCAAGGTCCAGGGGCGGCGGGCGAGCGAAGGGCGAAGGCTCCTCGACGAGGCGAAGAAGCTCGTCGACGCGGGGATCTTCGCGCTCGTCCTCGAGTGCGTGCCGGCCGAGCTCGCGGCGCGGGTCACGGAGGCGGTCCCGGTCCCGACGATCGGCATCGGCGCCGGGGCCGGCTGCGACGGGCAGATCCTCGTCCTCCACGACCTCGTCGGCCTTTCGGCGCCGGGGACGCGGACGCCCCGCTTCGTCCGCCGCTACGCGGACGTCGGCGCGATCGTCCAGAAGGCTGCGGCCGACTACGTCGCCGACGTCCGGAGCGGGAGCTTCCCCTCGGAGGCCGAGTCGTTCGCGGCCGAGCCGGACGCCGAGGGGCCGGTCGCGCTCTACGCTTCCGGAGCGGCGGGCCGGTGAAGACCGTCACGAGGGTCGCCGACCTCCGGAGCGCGCTGGCGGGGTTCCGCGAGAAAGGGCAGCGGGTCGGCTTCGTCCCGACGATGGGAGCCCTCCACGCCGGGCACCTCGCGCTCCTCGGGCACGCGCGGAGGAACGCCGGGAAGGTCGTCGTCTCGGTCTTCGTGAACCCGAGGCAGTTCGGGCCGGGGGAGGACTTCGACCGCTACCCGCGAGACCTCGAGGGAGACTCGGAGAAGCTCCGGGAGGCGGGCGTCGACCTCCTCTTCGCGCCGACCGTCGACGAGATGTACCCCGACGGGTTCGCGACGACGGTCCACGTCGCCGGCGTCTCGGAGGGAATGGAAGGGGCCCGCCGCCCCGGCCACTTCGACGGCGTCGCCACCGTCGTCGCGAGACTCCTCGGACTCGTCCTCCCGGACGTCGCCGTCTTCGGCCAGAAGGACGCCCAGCAGTGCGCCGTCGTGATGCGCCTCGTGAAGGACCTCGGCCTGCCGGTCGAGGTCCTCGTCGCGCCGACGGTCCGCGAGAGCGACGGTCTCGCGATGTCCTCCCGGAACGCCTACCTCGCCCCGGAGGAGCGGAAGGCCGCGCCGGCCCTCTTCCGCGCGCTCCTCGTCGCGCAGCTCGTCCACGAGCTCGGGGAGAAGAAGGCCGAGAAGATCCTCAAGGCCTTCCGCCTCGCCCTCGAGACCGAGCCGCGGATCGCCCTCGACTCGGTCGACCTCGTCGACGCCGCCACGATGCGGCCCGTCGAGAAGGTCGACCGCCCCGTCCTCCTCGCGGCGGCCGTGAAGGTCGGCCGGACGCGCCTCATCGACAACGTCGTCTTCGGAGGGTGACCGTGAAGCTCACCATGCTCAAGGCCAAGATCCACCGTGCCACCGTCACCCGGGCCCACCTCGACTACGAGGGGTCGGTCACGATCGACCGGGACCTCCTGACCGCCGCCGGCATCCTCCCGTACGAGCGGGTCGAGATCTACAACGTGACCCGCGGCTCACGCCTCGCGACCTACGCGATCGAGGGGGAGCCCGGCTCCGGGGCGATCGAGATCAATGGGGCCGCCGCCCACCTCGCCGGGCCGGGGGACCTCGTCATCCTGGCCGCCTACTGCGAGATGTTCCCGGAGCAGGCCCAGCGCCACCGGCCGAGCCTCGTCTTCGTCGACGGGAGGAACCGGATCGTCGAGGTGAAGACGTCCGAGACACCCGGAACGCTCCCGGCAGTGGTCTGAGACGGAACGACCGCAAGCGCTGGGGGGAGAGCGGGCCGGGAAATCCGGAAGGGCACCCCGTCTCGGAAGGCTCTCGACCCGGGACGCGCCTCGCGGGAGTGTGGCGGTCTGTCACTTTCCGCTTGAATTGGCTTGCAGAAGGGGTTTAGAGTCCCGAAAAGCCCGTGGTCTTCCTTGGTCCTACCCCAGGAACCCTCGATCGGCTCCAGGATTTCTCGCGTTTGAGGAGGGTTCAGTCCATTCCCAGTAGCCGGGGTCAAGTAGGGGAAACGACCCCACCGCAGCCTCCCGAAGTCCCGGAGCCGGTAAACAGTTCCCCGTGTCCCCCGTTCGCGGGCCCTGACGCCACAGGCCGACGGGTTCCGCACCACGTGTGTTCGATCTCCTGAGACCAGGAGACCACGGAGTTAGAAAAGGCATGTACACCGACAAGTCCATCCCCTGCATCGACTGTGGCGCCCCCTTCATCTTCACGGCCAACGAGCAGGAGTTCTACGCTCAGAAGGGCTTCTCCAACGAGCCCAAGCGCTGCAAGATCTGCCGCGACAAGCGGAAGAACTCCGGCATGGGCGACGGCGGCTCCCGTCAGCTGTACAGCGTCACCTGCGACGCGTGCGGCAAGGCGACCCAGGTGCCGTTCAACCCGACCAACGGCAAGCCGGTCTACTGCCGCGATTGCTACCGCGATCGCCGCACCGGCATGGGCCGCTGATCGCCGGGTCGTAAGACAGAACACGGGCTTTACGCGGGGGCGGGCTTCGGCCCGCCCCTGTCGTTTTCGGGCGGGCCCGCGCGCGGACCGCGCGATGCAGCCCCTCGACGCGCGCCCCCTCCCGGCGGAGACTCCCCGCGGAGGCGACGGATGAGCGACGCGAAGGACCTTCGGCCCGGGACCCTCTGCATCCACGCGGGGCAGGAGCCCGAGCCGGCCACCGGGGCGGTCGTCGTCCCGATCTTCCCCACCTCCACCTACGCGCAGGACGCGCTCGGCTCCCCCCGCGCCGGCTTCGAGTACGCGCGGTCGAAGAACCCGACGCGCACCTCCCTCGAGACGCTCCTCGCCTCCCTCGAGGGGGGCGCCGCCGCCCACGCCTTCGCCTCGGGCCAGGCCGCGACCGCCGCGCTCGCAACCGCCCACCTCGCCGCGGGCGACCACGTCGTCGTCAGCCGGCTCAGCTACGGCGGGACGTTCCGCTACTTCACGAAGGTCCTCTCCGGCTTCGGCGTCACCTTCTCCTGGGTCGACACGACCGACCTCGGCGCCGTCCGCGCCGCGATCGTGCCGGCGACCCGGATGCTCTTCGTCGAGACCCCCGCGAACCCGACGATGGAGCTCTCCGACCTCGAGGCCCTCGCCGCGCTCGCCCGCGAGGCCTCCGCGCGCCTCGGCGCGAAGGTCCGCCTCGCCGTCGACAGCACCTTCGCGACGCCGTTCTTCCAGCGGCCGCTCGCCCTCGGCGCCGACGCCGTCGTCCACTCGACGACGAAGTACCTCAACGGCCACTCCGACTCCCTCGGCGGCGCGGTCGTCTCGGCGACGGCCGAAGACGGCGCGAAGGTCGCCTTCGTCCAGAACGCGGCGGGGGCGATCCTCTCCCCCTTCGATTCCTTCCTCGTCACTCGCGGCATCAAGACGCTCGCCGTGCGGATGCGCGCTCACGACGCGAACGGCCGCGCCGTCGCGGGGCTCCTCGCCGCGCACCTGAAGGTAAAGCGCGTCCTCTACCCCGGCCTCCCCGCGCACCCCCAGCACGCGCTCGCGTCGCGCCAGATGTCGGGCTTCGGCGGGATGGTCTCGCTCGACCTCGGCTCGTACGAGGCCGCCAAGCGCTTCCTCGACGCCCTCCGCCTCTTCACGCTCGCCGAGTCGCTCGGCGGCGTCGAGAGCCTCGCCGGCCACCCCGCCACGATGTCGCACGGCAGCCTCTCCCCGGAGGAGCGCGCCGCCCGCGGCATCACGGACGGGCTCGTGCGGCTCTCGGTCGGGATCGAGGAGACCGCGGACCTCCTCGCCGACGTCGAGCAGGCGCTCGGGAAGGTCTAGACGCTCCCCTCCCCGACCCACCGCGCGTACGCCTCGTCCGCGAAGCTCGCCGGGAAGGCGAGGAACTCCGGGACCTCGTACGGGTGGACGGCGCGGAGGAGGTCCCGGAGCTCCTCGGCGGGGCGGGCGCTCTTCACGAGGAGGAGCCACTCGCGCTCGTCCTGGAACTCGCCCTTCCACGTGTAGATCGAGCGGATCGGCGCGACGATCGAGACGCACGCGGCGGCCTTCGTCTCGACGAGGTGGCGGGCGATGCGGGCGGCATCCTCCTCGGAGCCGACGGTCGTCAGGCAGAGCGTCACGGGAGTCGTCATGCCCGGAACGCTACCAGCGGCGGGGCGGGCCGGCGATACGCGGCGCCGGGGCGTCCTTGAACCGGCCGGGGCCGATTCGCCAGAATGCGCGCGAACCGAAGATCGGGGACGAGCGGAGGGCGAACGTGCAGCGCGTCTGGAAGAGGGTCAAGAAGTACACGTACCTCATCGTCTTCGTCGTGCCGGTGCTCGTCGTCCTCGGCGTCCGGTTCGGCGGAGCGGCGGCGTACCTCACGCCGTTCGTCGCGTTCGTCCTGATCCCGCTCCTCGACTTCCTCGTCGGCGAGGACCGCGTGAACTACACGCCCGAGGAGGAGAAGGCGATGGACGGCGAGCGCTACTACCGGCTCGTCACGTACGCCTTCGTCCCGGTCTACTGGGCCGTCCTCGTCTACGTCGTTCGCGGCGCGATCGCGGGCGGCTGGAGCCTCGCCGAATACGCGGGGAACACCTGGTCGATGGGGATCCTCTCCGGCATCGGCATCGTCGTCGCGCACGAGCTGGGGCACAAGGCGAGCCGGCTCGAGAAGCGGCTCGCGAAGGCGCTCCTCCACCCGACCTTCTACGGGCACTTCACGCAGGAGCACAACCTCGGCCACCACCTGATGGTCGCCACGCCCGAGGATCCGGCCTCGGCGCGCTTTCGCGAATCGTTCTGGCGCTTCTACCCGCGGACGGTGATCGGCACGTTCCGCAAGAGCCTCGAGCTCGAGCGGCAGCGCCTCGCGCGCTCGGGCCGGAGCGCCGTCGGCCTCGCGAACGAGACGTGGCGGAACGTCTTCTTCCCCGTCGCCCTCATGGCCGCCGCGTACGCCGCGGGCGCGGTGCTCGCGCCGGAGGCGCCGGGCCTCCTCGGGATCGGCGCCGGCGCCACGGCCGCGCTCGTCGTCGTCGTCCAGGCGGTCCTCGGCTTCTCGCTCCTCGAGATCGTGAACTACCTCGAGCACTACGGCCTCGAGCGGCGCAGGCTCCCGAACGGGAAGTACGAGCGCGTCACGCCGCTCCACTCCTGGAACAGCAACCACCTCGTGACGAACGGCTTCCTCTACCACCTCCAGCGCCACTCCGACCACCACGCCTGGCCGGCGCGCCGCTACCAGACGCTCCGCAACTTCCCCGAGGCGCCGCAGCTCCCTACCGGCTACGCCGGGATGATCCTCCTCGCCGCCGTCCCGCCCCTCTGGTTCCGCGTCATGGACCGACGCGTCCTCGACTTCCGCGGGCGGCAGGCCCGCTCGGAGGCGGTGGAGGGGCAGGGGATCGTCGCGTAGGGACGGTGCGTGCTGCCGCGGTCTTCGACCCGGGTCGAAATTCACAGTGAGTGTTTTTGACCACGGTCGAAAATCGCAGTAGCCTCGCGACGTGAGCGGAACGCCGCGCTACCTCGTCCCGCAGGTCGTGCACGACCTGCGCGAGAAGATGACGTTCGTCGCGGGGCCGCGGCAGGTGGGGAAGACGACCCTGGCGAAGGGGCTTCCCGGCGCGAAGGCCGGGTACCTGAGCTGGGACGTCGCCGCCGACCGGGAGCGGATCCTTCGCCGCGAGCTCCCTCCCGGCAGGCTGTGGGCCTTCGACGAGATCCACAAGTACCGCCAGTGGAGGGGGTTCCTGAAAGGGCTCTTCGACGATCGCCGGGCCGGCCAGAGGATCCTCGTGACCGGGAGCGCCCGCCTCGACCTCTACCGCTACGGGGGCGACTCCCTGCAGGGCCGCTACCACCTGCTTCGCCTCCACCCGCTCTCCGTCGCCGAGCTGAAGCTCCGGCGCGCCGGGGAGCTTCGCGACCTGCTGACCCTCGGCGGCTTTCCCGAGCCGTTCTTCTCCGGCTCCGAAGTGGCGGCCCGGCGCTGGGCCCGCGAGTACCGGAACCTTCTCGTCCGCGAGGAGGTCGCTGACCTCGAGCGCGTCTCCGACCTCGGCAGCCTCGAGCTCCTCGCCCTGCGCCTCCCCGAGCTCGTCGGCGCGCCGCTCTCGCTCAACGCCCTCAGGGAGGACCTCCAGGTCGCGCACAAGACGGTCGCGCGGTGGGTGAGCGTCCTCGAGCGCCTCTACGCGGTCTTCCGCCTCGCGCCCTTCGGCGCGCCGCGACTCCGGGCCGTGAAGAAGGAGCAGAAGCACTACCACTTCGACTGGTCGCTCGTCCCGGCCGAGGCGTCCCGCTTCGAGAACCTCGTCGCCTCGCATCTCCTGAAGTGGGTCCACTTCGAGCAGGACGCGAAGGGCCGCGACCTCGAGCTGCGCTACTTCCGCGACACCGACGGGCGCGAGGTCGACTTCGTCGTCGTGGAGGGCCGCAACCCGATCCTCCTCGTCGAGGCGAAGAGAGGGGACCAGGACGTCGATCGCGGCCTGAAATACCTCCGCGCGCGCTTCCCGAAGGCGCAAGCCTGGCAGCTCTCGGAGACGGGGACGAAGGACTACGTCACTCCCGACGGGATCCGGGTCGCACCGGCCCTGGCCTTCCTCCGCGATCTCGCCTGAGGATCCGCCCGGGCGGGGCGCGCGGCCGGTCCGCCTTGACCCGGGCGGTACAATGAAGGCGATCACGGGGGCGACCCGGTTTCGACGGGGCATCTCGCGATCGAGGAGCACGCCGAGCACGCCGCCTGACTCGTAAAAACAGCGGTAAACAAAAGCTGCCAACGACAGCGAACTCGCTCTCGCGGCCTAAGCCGTGACGCGGTTCGGGGAGCCAGCCTGGAGCGCCCCGAGGCCGTGTTGAGAAAGCCAGGCTGGGACCGAAGCCCGCCACCTGAAGGCGAGGTCCGAGACGTTTCAGGCTGGTCGCTGCGCCTGGCCGTTCCGACCCGGAAGCGCGGCGACGAGAAAACAAGTCGGGACTGAGCGTGGAGAATCTCGACGCACGGTCGCTTCGGACGGGGGTTCGACTCCCCCCGCCTCCACCATATCGGGGGAGACCCGGAAACGGGTCTCCCCCGAACCTTTTCTGACCCCGCCGACGGGAGCCTTTCCGAACGGACCCCGTCCCTGCCCCGAAGCCCGAGGCTGGCCGGCGCGTGCTACGGTTCGCGGCAGCAGACTGCAAGGAGGTGTCCGGATGAAGTGGCTCGTATGGGCTCTCCTCGTCGCCTTCTCCTCGGGCCTCGCCGTCGAGGCGCCGGGAGCGGGGGCGGCGCCGTCGCCTTCGAATCCGGGGCTCGATGCCGCCCGCGGGCTCCTCGCGCAGCACGCCGGCCTCGCCCGCGACGAACAGGGGCTCGCCGCCGACGTCCCGAAGGAGCCTGCCGGCGCGAAGGGCTCGCCCGCCCCGGGCCTCAAGGGCGAGTCGGACCCGAAGAGCGTCGTCGACCCTGAAGCGATGGAGCGCGAGCGCTCCGTGGAGGCCGCGAAGGTCCAGCGGACGCAGGGGGAGATCCGGACCCTCGCCGTCGCGATGGAGGCCTTCGCGGTCGACAACCACGAGTACCCGTCCGGGACGCTCGATGTGCTGGAGAAGCTCCTGAGCCCGGCGTACGTTCGGGTGATGCCCCGCGCGGATGCGTGGGGCACGCCCTACCGGGTCGAGGTGACGAAGGACCGACAGAATTACCGGGTCACCTCCGCCGGGGCCGACCGGACCTTCGAGAAGCGGGGACCGGTGGGCTGCCCCGAGGACGAAGGGGGCCTCGTCCAGCCTTCGGACCCGCGACGGGACACCGTCTTCTACAACGGCCGATTCGTTCAGCAGGTGAAGTAGGACGGATCGACTCCTCCTGTCGGGGACTCGCCGCCGCGAAGCCCCCCGGGCGTCGTTCCCTCCTACGCCTTCAGGTCCAGCTCCTCCCACTGGCGCCGATACCACGCCTCGAGCTGTGGGTAGTTCAGCGACCGGACCCAGAACGACCACTCCCCGGGGTACTTCCGGTAGCGCCCGCGAAGCGTCTCCTGCCACGTGGAGAGGGCCGGCCCGAACTCCTCCCCGCCGAGATTCAGGGCGCCGTCGATCACGGCGACCATCTCCCTCATCGACGGGATCCTGGGCACGACGGCCCGGCCGAACGACTCGACCCCTTTCCTCGTGTTCCTGCTGTCCTCGATCTCGAACCGTCGCCCCTTGACCGGGCGCGCCAGCAGGAATCCCCGGCAGGGGTAGACGGTTTCACTCGGCTCCATCGCGAACGTGGCGAGGTAGTAGCGGCCGTTCGGGCAGCGCCGCGCGCGCCGCGCACGCGGGACCCTGGGAAGGGGACAGGTGATGACGTAGCCGCCCTCGTCGCCGCCGGGCACGCCCAGGCTGATCTGCCGCTGGCCGCCCCTCAGCCAGGGGACGAGAGACCTGGGCCGGAAGTCGAGGTCGATGACGGGCTCCGCCATGCCGGCCACCTCAGCGCGCCTCGGCCCGGTACTCCCACGGCGGAACCGGATTCGGCTCCGCCCAGAGCCCCAGTCGCCCTTCCCGCGCGCGGCGCTCGAGCCGCGCGAGCGTCTCGTCCTTCGAGTAGCGGGTGTAGTGCCACGCCATCCCCGCCGCGACGAGCTCCTGGTTCAGGACGCGCCCGTCGGGAAGGAGCACCTCGCCGAGCGTGCGGCCGTAGCGATCCACGCCGGCCGGCTTCACCGTAACGTTCTTCCCGAACGCCAGCTCCGACGTCAGCTGCTTCGCCCGCGCGCCGAAGGGCTGCCCCTTCTCCGGGCAGTCGATCCCGTTCAGCCGCACCTTCACCTGCGTCGTCCCGGCGAGGACGGTGATCGTGTCGCCGTCGGTGACGCCGACGACCCGCGCGTCGAAGGGCTCGCGGCTCGGGCGGCGAGGACAGCCGGAGAACGCGATCGCCGCCAGGAGGAAGGCGAGGAAGAGCGTCGCGGAGCGTCTCGGCCGCATCGCGTCAGTCTCTACCCATCGCCTCCTGCGGGTACCCGCCCTCGACCGCGCAGCGCCGGAGCGCGCCGACGCGTTCGGCCCGGCGGGCGTCGGCCGGCAGGTCGCCTGCCTCCAGGAGACGGGCGAACTCGGCGCAGGCGAGGGCGTCGCCCTGCTCGGCGGCGCTCTCGAGGAGACGGACGACGCGGTCGTCTTCCCGGGTCGCGCGCCCGGTCTCGACGAGCCGGAAGGCGAGGTGCCGCTGCGCTCCTGCCAGGCCTGCGCGGGCGGCCGCCTCGAGCCACTCCATCGCCTCCTCGTCCTCGCCCGCGGCCTCGAGCACGTGAGAGAGGCAGGCCGCGGCGAGAGCGCTCCCCTTCGTGGCCGCCGCGCGGAAGAGCTCCGCGGCCAGGGCGTCGTCGTGGATGAGGCCCACGTCGCCGTTCCAGACCAGGATCCCGGCATCGAGACCCGAGGTCGCGGGGAGGGAGTCGCGGTCGGCCGCGAGCTCGGCGATCCGCCTCACGAAGTCCCGGGGCCGCGTCGCGGCGGGCCGAAAGCGGACCGCCTCCTCCTCGAGCGTCGTGAAGCGCGAGGGAAGGTGCCCGTCGCTGGCAGCGCCGAGGAAGAGGCCTCGGGCGCGGGCCGGATCGGGCTCCGTGCCTTCGCCCCGAAAGAGCATCAGCGCGAGGAGGTGGCGCCCGTCGGCGTCTCCTTCTTCTGTGGCCTTCTCGAGCCACGAGACGGCGCGGGCAGGGTCCGGCTCGACGCCCCGCCCGTCGAACAGCATGAGCGCGAGGCAGTACATCGAGATCTTCTCGCCCAGCTCGGCCCCTCTGCCGTACCAGGCCGCGGCCCGTGCATCGTCGCGACGAACGCCGAGACCGTCCTCGAAGATCCGCCCGAGGAGCCGGGCGCCCCTGCCGTACCCGGCGCCGGCGGCGCGCTCCGCGAGCCGAATCGCGAGGAGCGGGTCGCGCGGCACGCCGATCCCGTCGAGGAAGCCCCGCGCGAGCATCTCGGCCGCTTCCAGGTCGCCTTCCTCGGCCGCGAAAGCGAGCCACGCCGCGGCGGTCGCATCGCTCCGAGGCACGCCGACGCCGCGCGCGTGAAACTCCCCGAGCATCCGGGCCGCCGCGGCATCCCGGCGGGACGCCTCGTGGAGCCAGTAGACCGCCTCGCCGAGCCGCTCCCGCCCCCCGAGCCTTCGGAGCGACTTCGCAAGGTAGCGGGCGGCGTTGTAGTCGCCGCGGATCGCCCCGAGGCGGAGGAGTGGGAACGCGAACTCCTCCAGGAGGTCGTCGCAGGGCCCGAAGTCCCGCGCCCTCAGGTAGCCGAGGTACCCGCACGCCTGCGGGAAGCCGTGCTCGGCCGCGTGCTCGATCAGCTCCATCCCGCGCGCCCGTCCTTCCGGCGTGGCGTCCTCCTCGAGGAGCAGCTGCCCGACGAACCAGGCGGCGTGGCGGTCGCCGAGGCGGGCGCCCTCGTTCCACCAGCGCATCGCGATCTCGGGGTCCTTCGGGACGTGGCCTCCGAAGCCGTCATAGGCGAGCGCGAGGAAGCGGGCCGCGTCGGCGTTCCCCGCGTTCGCCGAGCTCTCGAGGAGCGCGAGCGCGCGAGGAACGTCCTGCGGGACGCCCCAGCCGTGGTAGAGGAGCGTCCCCGCCTGGAACGCGGCGGCGGTGTGGCCCGCGTCGGCGGACCGAAGAAGCCGTGCCAGCGCCTCGACCGTGGCGGAACTCTCCCTCAGGAGAAGCACTCGTCCGAGGCGATAGCCCGCCTCCGCGTCACCCGCGTCGGCCTTCGCCCGGAGCGCCGCGAGGCCCGCCTCGTCCAGCTTCGGGGGCTCGTGCTCCTTGCCGATCGCCTGCCGCCGGTTCAGCTCCGCGTTCACGGCGTCGAGACCGGGAGGGGGAGTCGGCAGGGCGCACGCTTCGCGCCGGAGCAGGAAGAGGGGCTTGAGGGAGTCGAGATTGCCGGGCCGGTGGAAGGCGAGCGCCCGCGCCTCGGCCTCGGCGAGGTCCTCGGGGTCGGCGACGCCCTCCCGGAAGAAGCGCCCCATCTCGACGACGGCCTCCGGGTCGCCGCCGCGCAGCCCGCGCCGCAGCAGCTCGAGCGCCTTCCGCGTGTCCCTCGGGACCCCGAGGCCCTCGTAGCAGAGAGCCGCGAGGCCGAAGTTCGCGGCCTCCTGCCCCAGCTCGACCGCCTTCGAGTAGAAGAACCAGGCGCGCCTCGGGCTGAAGGTGACCTTCCTCCCCTTCCGGTACGCCTCCCCGAGGTTGTACCCGGCCTTCGCGTAGCCGCCGCGAAGCGCCGCGAGGAACCACGGGATCGCGGCCTTCGGGTCCGCCGCCACGCCCACGCCGTACGTGAGGAAGTACCCGACCTTCGACTTCGCCTCGGCAAGCCCGGCCTCCGCCGCCCGCCTCATCCACGAGTAGGCCGCCGCCGGGTCGCGCTCGACGCCGTTGCCGTAGAAGTAACGGTTCCCGAGGTCGAGCTGCGCGGCCGCATCGCCGGCCTCGGCCGCCGCGCGAACCGCGTCGATCGCGTTCCTGTCCGTCCCTTCGGCCTGCTCTCTCGTCATCCACGGCCTCCGCTGCGAAAGGTGCGCCCGACCGCCGGACAGATGGCGTCCACGCGCACGGGAGGGACACCAATTGTCCGGCCTTCGGTTCCATTCTTCCCGGTGATCGCGTCTTCCCGGCCCACAGGCAGACGCATTCCACACAGGAGGAGCGAACCGTGAAACCCGCATCCAAGCCCCAGTTCGCCTCGGTCGAGCAGCCCTTCGGCTGCGAGCCGCCGAAGCCCCACTGCCCGGTCTGCGGCCAGGCCGTTCTCCGCGTCGACGACGAGGGCCTCGCCCACGCCGAGCCCTGCCCCCACCTCGCGTTCGTCTTCGTCGGGGAGGTGGGCGAGTTCGAGTACCGCTCTCCCGCCTTCGACAAGAAGGCGACGGGGAGGCGCCTCCACGACCTCGACCTCGTGAAGCTCCGCAAGCTCCTCGAGCGGATCGGCTACGGCAACAAGCTCCTCGCGCTCGAGGTGACCTACGGCGGCATGGCCTGCGGCCCGGTCTGGTACACGGACGTCTACGGGTTCGACTACGAGACGGTCGGGGACGAGGCGGAGCTGCCGGCCGTCGTGGCCGAGAAAGGTCGAGGTGGCCGCACCGGGGCTGGCAGGGCCCTCGGCGTTCCACGGCCGCCCGGGTGAGCGAGAGGCGGTCGCAGGAGTGTCTCCGGGCAATCTCGGGCACGTCTCCGGACACTCGCCGAGCGGACGGCTCCTGGAAGAACAGCAGGCTGGAGAGCGAGTTGTCGCGCGGGGAGAAGTGGTTCTCCCCTTGCATTCGACAGGAGCGTGAGCGTGGCGCGCCGCTCTCGCCCGGGACCGTGCCGCTGGCGCAGGTGTGAGGGCCAGCCCCGAACGCCGTCTGTCCATACGTCCCGCGCATCTTGTCCGTTTGGAGGAGAAACATGACGAATGCACCGGCCATCTTCTCGGGTCTCGTTCCGGAAGGCGCAAGCAGTCTCGGAATACTCATCGTCTTCCTCTGCCTCTGTGCGGCGGCCCTCGGGCTCCTCACGGTCTTCGGACCACGGCAGACCGTTCTGGGCTTCCTGAGGCTCGGGGTCTCGTACTTCTCGGCGCCGTTCGTCTTCCTCTGGAAGTCGACGGGTGAGGTCGCGCGATACGGCCACGAGGGTGACGCCGAGCTGAGGAAGTCGGACCAGTACCTCCTCGGCCACGCCTACCTCTACGTGCTCGGCACCGGGGTGACGATCGCGATCCTCTGGTCCGCGCTCGTCCTCACGTTCTTCACGTTCTCGATCCTTCCCCCCTCGGGCTCGGGGAAGGTCCTCTCCGAAGCGCGCAGCGCGGCCCAGGCGGCCGCGACTGCGGCCGAAGCGGCCGATCGCGAGCTGCAGGAGCAGAAGACCGGAGGGCCGCAGCGGCTCGCGGCGGAGTTCGAGCGGAAGAAGGCCGAGGCGACCAGAGCGCTCACGACGTCGGGTGCGGCCTTCGCGAGCGTGCGGAACCGGATTGCGGCGCGTGGCGGCCTGAACGTTGGGGCCGTCGACGATCTCGAGCTCCGGCTCAACCAGAGACTCGAATGGGCCGGGGACGTCGAGGCGGTCCGAAAGGAAGCGGCAAACGCCATTCCGAACCTCAACATCGATGAAGCGGGCCGCAACGAGCTTGCGGAGTGGCTCGACGCCTGGGCCGCCCGTGCCCGTGACCGGGCAGCGCTCGCTGCCGTGACCGGCACTCCCGTAGCCGAGCGGGCGGCGAGGCTCCTCGCCGAGGCGGAGGAGAAGTCGTCGTCCGCGAAGCGCGCGCTCGATGCGGCGCGGCAAGAGGTCGCTAGGTGCGAGGCGGCCCGAGAGCCGAGGTGGCGGCAGGCTTTCGCCGGCCTCACCGCGGGGCTCGGTTTCCTCATCCTCGGAGCCTGGATCTTCGGGCTCCTCGCCGAGACCTGGGCGTTGCTGCTGAGGCTCGCGGGAGACGTGCGACGGATTCGGGAATCGACGACTCCTCCCGCTCCAGCGGTGGAGCCGTCGGAAATCGGCAGACCACCCACCCTGATGGAGACGGAATCCGGCAACACCGCGAATCCGCTCGGTCTTGGATCGGCCTGACGATCCGCGCTTGCGAAGGTCCCGGCTCGTGGCCGACGCGTCCCCGATCCGCCTTCGAGCGTTGTGTCGGTCACGTGTGCATCTCGTGAGTTCAAGACGGAATCACTCTGATTCCTCCGCATCATTTTCAATCCGCGCGAGGGAACGGAAAATGCGGCCTGCGGCGGTACGGTCTTCGAGACGGAGACCGGGACCCCCGACGCCAGCGATGCATCGATCACGCAGCGGTCGCGACGAGCGGCCCGGAGCCAGCGACATCCGGTAGCACGAGGAGGCAGGCGTGCGAGTCTTCGAGTACCGGGACCAGCTCATCGCCGATTACGCGGCCTACGTCCGGAGCTTCATCGAGATCCGGGACGCGCGGATCCGCGAGCACGTCGATCACCTCCTCGAGGAAGGGCTCCTCTGGCCGCAGCCGCTCATCCAGCTGAACCCCGCTTTCGAGCCGGGCCGATGGATCGACGACCTCGTCGAGACGGGCGTTCTCCACCCGGGCTGCGCGAAGGTGTTCCGGCGCGACAAGGACCGCGAGGAGGTCAAGGGCGAGGGGCGGCGCCTCCGCCTCCACAGGCACCAGGAAGAAGCGATCCTCACGGCCCGGAAGGGCGAGAGCTACGTCCTGACGACGGGCACCGGCTCGGGCAAGAGCCTCGCCTACATCGTCCCCATCGTCGACCACGTCCTCCGGCGGGGAAGCGGCAAGGGCGTCCAGGCCATCGTCGTCTACCCGATGAACGCTCTTGCGAACAGCCAGGCAGGCGAGCTCCGGAAGTTCGTCTGCGAGGGGTTCCCGAACGGAGCCGGCCCCGTCACTTTCGCGCGCTACACGGGACAGGAATCGGAAGAAGAGCGGAAGACGATCCTCGAGAGCCCGCCCGACATCCTCCTCACGAACTTCGTCATGCTCGAGCTCCTCCTCACGAGGCCGTTCGAGCAGAAGCTCATCGACGCCGCGCAGGGGCTGAGATTCCTCGTCCTCGACGAGCTGCACACCTACCGCGGGCGCCAGGGTGCCGACGTCGCGCTTCTCGTCCGGCGTGTCCGCGACCGGATGACGGCGACCCAGCTCCAGTGTGTCGGCACATCCGCGACCCTTGCCGCGGGCGGCACCTGGGCCGACCAGAGCGCCGAGGTGGCACGTGTCGCTTCGCTCCTCTTCGGCACGACGGTTCGCCCCGAATCCGTCCTCGGCGAGACGCTGCGCCGCGCCACGGCCCCGCGCGCCGCGGGCGACCCGGCCTGGGCGGCAGACCTCGGCCAGGCCCTCGAGAGCCCTGACCTCGGCCTCTCGACGGACTACTCCTCGTTCCTGGCGCATCCCCTCGCAACGTGGCTCGAGACGACCTTCGGCACCTCCGAGGAGGAGGGAACGGGCCGACTCGTCCGGGTTCGCACGCCTCGCAGCGTCGTCGGCGAAGCGGGGGCTGCTGCGGAGCTGGCCACCCTCACGGGCCATCCGGAGGAGCGCTGCGCGGAGGCGATCCAGGCCGGGCTCCTCGCCGGGTACTCGGCCCGGCACCCCGAGACGGGCGATCCGGCCTTCGCCTTCCGGATCCACCAGTTCATCAGCCGGGGCGACACCGTCTACGCCACCGTCGAGCCCGAGGACGAGCGCCACATCACGGTCCACGGCCAGCGCTTCGTGCCGGGAGACCGCAGCCGCGTTCTCCTGCCCCTCGTCTTCTGCCGCGAGTGCGGCCAGGAGTACTACTGCGTCCGCCGCCGGGACGAGGCCTCGACAAGCACCTTCGAGCCGCGTGAGCCGTCGGATCGCGCGAAAGACGGGCACTCCGAGGCGGGCTTCCTCTTCTTCAGCGCCGACAACCCGTGGCCTTCGGACGACGGGGCCGTCCTCGACCGCCTCCCGGAAGACTGGGTCGAGGAGAGGCCGAGCGGGTGGCGGGTCAAGCCGCACAAGCGGAAGTCCCTTCCACGTCCGGTCTTCGTCCACCCCGACGGCACCGAAGGCGCCGAAGGACAGGCCTGCCACTTCGTGACGGCGCCCTTCCGCTTCTGCCTCCAGTGCGGCGTCGCTTACGGGGCGCGCCAGGTCTCCGACTTCGGAAAAGTCGGGGCGCTCGGCTCGGAGGGGCGGAGCACCGCGACGACCATCCTCAGCCTGTCGGCCATCCGCCAGATCCGGGCCCAGAAGACGCTGCCCCAGAAGGCGCAGAAGCTCCTCAGCTTCACCGACAACAGGCAGGATGCCTCCCTCCAGGCAGGCCACTTCAACGACTTCATCGAGATCGGCGTCCTCCGTGCCGGGCTCTACCGCGCCGTCGTCGACGCCGGCCCCTCGGGCATCGAGCATCACGAGCTGACGCAGCGCGTCTTCCAGGCGCTCGGCCTCCCGTTCGCAGCCTACGCCCGTGACCCGGACGTGAAGTTCCTGGCGCGCACCGACACGGAGCGCGCCTTCCGCGATGTCCTCGGCTACCGCATCTACCGCGACCTGAAGCGTGGCTGGCGCATCACCCTCCCGAACCTCGAGCAGTGCGGGCTCCTCCACATCGGCTACAAGTCGCTCTCCGACCTCGTCGCCGACGAGCCCACCTGGAAGGGTGCCGGCCCGGCGCTCGCGTCCCTCGCCCCGGAACAGCGGGAGCAGATCCTCAAGACCCTCCTCGACTTCATGCGGCGCGAGCTGGCCGTGAAGGTCGACTTCCTCGAGCCCCACAAGCAGGACTCCCTCCGCCAGCTCAGCAACCAGCGGCTCGTCGAGCCCTGGGCGTTCGACGAGAACGACGTCCTCGAGCAGGCTCGCATCCTCTACCCACGGTCGGTGCAGGAAGACGAGCGCCGCGACTCCGTCTACCTCTCCTCCCGTGGCGGCTTCGGGCAGTACCTCGGGCGGCCCTCCGTCCTCGGCGACCGCTGGAAGGCCCTCGACCAGGATGGCCGCGAAGCGCTCATCCTCGCCCTCCTCGAGACGCTCCGCATCGCCGGAATCGTCGAGCGGGTCGTCGACGCGAAGGGGCCGGACGACGTGCCCGGCTACCAGCTCAACGCCGGCGCCCTCCTCTGGTCGGCGGGGGAGGGCGGGGTCGCGGCCCACGACGCGATCCGCGTCCCGCACCCGCCGAAGGACGGCGGGCGGACGAACCGCTTCTTCATCGGCTTCTACCGGGCCATCGCCCTCGACGTCCACGACCTGCGCGCCCGCGAGCACACGGCCCAGGTGCCGCCCGACGAGCGCGAGAAGCGCGAGAAGGAGTTCCGCGAGGGGCGGCTCCCCGTCCTCTACTGCTCGCCGACGATGGAGCTCGGCGTCGACATCTCCGAGCTGAACGTCGTCAACATGCGGAACGTCCCGCCCACGCCGGCCAACTACGCCCAGCGGAGCGGCCGCGCGGGCCGGAGCGGCCAGCCGGCTCTCGTCTTCAGCTACTGCGCGGCCGGGAGCCCGCACGACCAGTACTTCTTCCGCCGGCCTTCACAGATGGTCGCGGGCGCCGTCGCCCCGCCCCGGCTCGACCTCGCCAACGAAGACCTCGTCCGGGCGCACGTCCACGCCATCTGGCTCGCCGAGACGCACGTCTCCCTCGGCAAATCGCTGAAGGACGTCCTCGACCTCGCCGGTGACGAGCCCCCGCTCGTCCTTCAGTCGGGCATCCGGGCCGACGTCGAGAACCCCGGCGCCCTCGACCGGACGCGCAAGCGCGCGAGCGCCGTCTTCGAGAGCATCCGTCCCGAGCTGGAAGGTGCCGGCTGGTACACCGACGGCTGGCTCGACCGCGAGCTGGACCAGGTCGTCGGCCGATTCGACGCGGCCTGCGCCCGCTGGCGCGGCCTCTACCGGGCTGCTCTCGGCCAGGCGAAGAGCCAGAACCGGATCGTCCACGACGCCTCGGCCTCTCCCGAGGCCCGTCGACTGGCCGAACGCCTCCGGGCCGAGGCCGAGTCCCAGCTGAAGCTCCTCATCGACGTCGACAAGATCGTCCAGTCCGACTTCTACAGCTACCGCTACTTCGCGAGCGAGGGCTTCCTCCCCGGCTACAACTTCCCGCGACTGCCGCTCTCGGCCTTCATCCCGGGGCGCCGCACGCGGGAGGCCGACGAGTTCCTCTCGCGCCCGCGATTCCTCGCCATCTCCGAGTTCGGACCGCGGGCCGTCGTCTACCACGAGGGCTCCCGGTACGTGATCAACAAGGTCATCCTCCCGGTCCGCGAGGAGGCCGGCCTCACGCGCGAGGCGAAGATCTGCCGCACGTGCGGCTACCTCCACCCGCTCTCCGGCGAAGGCGGCCCCGACCTCTGCGAGCGCTGCGGGGCCGAGCTGCCGGGCGGGATGAAGGGCCTGCTCCGCCTCCAGAACGTCTCGACCCGACGGAAGGACCGGATCAACTCCGACGAGGAGGAACGCCTCCGCCTCGGTTACGAGCTGAAGACCGCCGTCCGCTTCTCCGACCACGGCGAGCACGTCACCCGATTCGCCTCCGTCCGCGTCGACGGCGACGAGGTCGCCCGGCTCGACTACGGCCCGGCCGCGACCCTCTGGCGACTGAACCTCGGCTGGATGCGGCGGACCGACCCCAACCAGCACGGCTTCGTCCTCGACGTAGAGCGCGGCTACTGGGCGAAGAACGACGACATCGACCCGACCGACACCGACGACCCGATGTCGGCCCGCCGCGAGCGCGTCGTCCCCTACGTGGAAGACCGCCGTAACTGCCTCCTCGTCACCTTCGCGCACGACCAGCCCGTGAACGTCATGGCCTCCCTCCAGGCCGCGCTCAAGAACGCCCTCCAGCTCCACTACCAGCTCGAGGAGAGCGAGCTGGCCGCCGAGCCGCTCCCTTCGCGCAAGGAGCGGCGCCACCTCCTCGTCTACGAGGCGGCGGAAGGGGGAGCCGGCGTCCTCCGCCGGCTCGTCGACGAGCCCGGTTCCTTCACGGCGGTCGTCCGCCGGGCGCTCGAGCTCTGCCACTTCGACGCCGCCACGGGCACCGACCTTCGGCGCGCCCCCACCTCCCGCGAAGACTGCGAGGCGGCCTGCTACGACTGCCTCCTCAGCTACTCGAACCAGCCCGACCACCGCGTCCTCGATCGCCAGGCGATCCGCGAGCTGCTCTTCGGCCTCGCCCGCGCCACCGTCGAGCTGTCCGCCGCCGGGGTCCCCGCGACGGTCCACCTGGAGGCCCTCTCGCGCACGGCCGGCTCCGAGCTGGAGCGCCGCTGGCTGGAGTGGATGCACGCCCGCCAGCTTCGGCTCCCGTCGCGCGGGCAGGTCCTCGTCGCCGAGGCGGGAACGCGGCCCGACTTCCTCTACGACGGCCACGCCCTCGCGGTCTACGTCGACGGCCCGCCGCACGACTTCCCCGAGCGTCAGCAGCGGGACCGGAACCAGGAGACGGCGCTGGAAGACGCCGGCTGGTCCGTCGTACGTTTCCACCACAAGGACGACTGGTCCGCCGTCGTCGCGAAGTACCCCGACATCTTCGGGACGCCGGTGGAGCCGGCCGGGGCGACCGCGGCGAAGGCGGGCGCAGGTCTCGACCTTGATCTCTTCCCGGAAGCGTGGCGGAGCGTGATCGCAACCCTCGCCGCGCAGGACGGCGTCACGGTTGCAGCGGGGGGCGATCTTCTCGACGACGGGCTCGTCGTCGGCAGGTCGGTGGCCGAGGTGCGCCGCGGAGGAGGCGTGCTTTCGCTGTTGGACGAGGCCGCGCCCGGAGCCAACGAAGCTGCGGCTGCCCTCGAGAAGAGTGGCCTCTGCGCCATTCGGCTTTCCCCCGGCCCGGACGCCCCCGCCCTGGTCGTCGCCCGTCTGCAGGAGAACGGCAAGTGAGCGTCGCCTTCGAGAAGTCGTTCGATCAGGCCTCGTCCCGGCTCCCGCTCAAAGAGAAGGGGCTCGTCCTCGATTTCGTCCTGAAGTTCATGAAGGACCCCAGCCAGCCCGGGCTCAGTGTGGAGAAGGTCGACAAGAGGGGATTCCGCGGCTTCTGGTCGGCACGGGTGAACGACGATCTTCGCGCGATCTTCCACAAGAAGTCAGATGGGCTGAACGTCCTCGTCTGGGTCGACAGGCATGCCCCGGCCTACGAGTGGGCCGAGAACCGCCGCGTCGGAGCGCACCCGCGCACGGGCGAGCTGCAGGTCGTCGTCATTCCCGAAGTGGTCGAGGCGGCGATCGCTCCAGCGGCGGCGAAAGCCGCGGCGAAGAGCCTCTTCGACGACGCCGAGGACGACTACCTCCTCAGCCTCGGTCTCCCTCCCGAATGGCTCCCGGCGATCCGCAAGGTCAAGGACGCGAGGCAGCTCGAGTCCGCCCTGGCGGGCCTCCCCGACGAGGTCGCCGAGCGCCTCGAGCGCGTCGCCCACGGCGAGCTCGTCACGCCTCCGCCGCCTGCGCCGGCCGGCCCGGCCGCCCTCGAGACCCCCGAGGCCCGCCGCCGCTACTTCGTCATCCACGACGCCTCCGAGATCGACGAGCTGCGCGACAAGCCGATCGAGGCCTGGATGCGCTACCTCCACCCGAGCCAGCGGAGCCTCGTGGAGGCGACCTTCTCGGGGCCGGCGAAAGTCACCGGCGCGGCAGGCACGGGCAAAACCGTCGTCGCCATGCACCGCGCGCGGGCGCTCGCAGCACAGGGGAAGCGCGTCCTTCTCACGAGCTTCGTCGGCACCCTCTGCAAGAACCTGGACAGGAGCATGGGCGTCCTCTGCAAGGGGGACGACAAGTCGCGCATCGAGGTCCTCACCGTCGACGCGGCCGCGGCCGCCGTCCACAAGGCGGCCGGCACGAAGAGCGGCTTCGCCACGGACGACGACGTCCAGAAAGGGATCGAGCGCTTCGCCTTCTACGCGGCGAGCGTCGGCGATGCCGAGTTCCTCTGGAACGAGTGGCAGCAGGTGATCGACGCGCAGGCCCTCGTCACGTGGGACGAGTACCGCGACGCCGACCGGCGCGGCCGCGGCCGGGCCCTCGGCGCGGCCGACCGTAAGAAAGCCTGGGAGTGCTTCCAGCGGGTCCTCTCCCAGCTCGAGGCCGCCCGCCAGCTCCCACACTCCGTCTGGCTTCGAAAGGCCGAGGAGCTGATCCGCACCGGCAAGGTCCCGAACCGCTGGGACGCGGTGATCGTCGACGAAGTCCAGGATCTGGCGCCGGCCGCTCTCCGGTTCCTCTCCGCCCTCGCAGCGAAGGACCCCGGCAACTTCCTTCTCGTTGGCGACGGAGGCCAGCGCATCTACCGGAACGGCGCGAGCCTCCGGAGCGCCGGCATCGAGGTCCGGGGCCGGTCGCGGGTTCTCAAGCTCAACTACCGCAACACCCGCCAGATCCAGGCCGCCTCCGAGCTTCTCCTTCTCTCCGGCGCGGACGACCTCGACGAGGGAACCGACGACCGCAAGGGGACCCTCAGCCCCCTCGGCGGGCCGGAGCCCGTCTTCCAGGGCTTCCCGAGCCGACCGGCCATGTACGAGCACTTCGTCTCGGAGACGAAACGGCTCCTCGCCCAGGGCTTCGCCCCGAAGGAGATCGCTGTCTTCGCCCACTCACGGTCCCTCGTCTCGGCTGCGTCCGACGCCCTCGCCGCCGCGAAGATCGAGGCCTCGCCGCTCGAGAAGGACACAGACCTCTCGAAGGTCACCGGCGTAAACGTCGGCACGATGCACCGGGCCAAAGGGCTCGAGTTCAAGGCGGTCTTCGTCCTCGGCGTCGAAGACTCCGTCATCCCCCCGGCCTCTCTCGTCGCGAAGACGAAGGAGCCGGCCGACCTCGAGGCCCTCCTCGTCCGCGAGCGCAACCTCCTCTACGTCGCCCTCACCCGCGCCCGCGACGAAGCTTTCGTCCTCTGGTCGGGCACGCCGAGCCGATTCCTCGCGCCGGTCCTCGAGGCCGGGAAGGGGAACGCGGCATGACGCTCTTGCGCGGCAGGCCAGCAGCCGGACTACGGCTCCGGGGAGATCGCCGTGAGCTGCGCGAGGAGCGCCGGGATGTCGCGCCGGACAGTCTCGTGCACCGAGGCCAGATCGACCTCGTCGTAGGCGTGAATAAGCACGTCTCGCATGCCGGCGGCCTTCTTCCAGGCCACGTCCGGGTGCGCTGCGCGGAACTGCGGCGAAATGCGCTTGATCGCTTCGCCGAGCACCAAGAGCTGGTGCAGAACGGCCGACTGGGTCTTCAGATCGGACTTGAGCGCGGCGACGTCCGCTTCGCCGAGAAACTCAATCGCCAGTCTCGCCGCCCGGGCGGCGTCCAGCAGCGCGGCCTCATCCGGCAGCAAAGACCACCTCGGCCGAGTCCAGGATGGCCTTCCGGCGAATCCAGTTCGGACTCTCTTCGACCGCCCTTCGAACCAGCAGGTCCACGGGACGCCCGGAGAGCTCGATGAGCTCCTCGCGCATGGTCCCGAGGTCCATGAGGCTCCACGTAGCCCCCGGCTCGGGGGAGACAAGGACGTCCAGGTCGCTGTCGGCCCTGAAGTCGTCTCTGGTGACCGACCCGAATACGGCGAGTTCGGCGACCTTCCACCGGGTGCAGAAGGCGCTGACGCCGTCCGGGTCGAGCTCCAATCGCAGGGCCATGTCGGAAGTCTACGACGTGCGGCCTTCCCCTTCCGTGCCAACCGGGGACTACAGATGCCAGGAGGGTGCCCTCCGATGACCTTCGCCGTCGGTTCCCTCGTTGCCGCGCGCGGCCGGGAGTGGGTCGTCCTTCCCGAGTCGGAAGACGATTTCCTCGTCCTGCGCCCCCTCGGCGGCACCGAGGAAGAGGTCGCGGGCGTCTTCCCGTCGCTCGAACCCGTCAAGCCCGCGCAGTTCGCGCCGCCCAACCCCTCGAGCCTCGGCGACTTCCGCTCCTCCCGCCTCCTGCGCGACGCCGTCCGGCTCGGTTTCCGCTCCAGCGCCGGACCGTTCCGCTCGTTCGGCTCCATCGCCGTCGAGCCGCGCCCCTACCAGCTCGTCCCGCTCCTCATGGCGCTGAAGCTCGACCCCGTCCGCCTCCTCATCGCCGACGACGTCGGCATCGGGAAGACGGTCGAGGCCGGCCTCGTCGCCTCCGAGCTGATCGCCCGGGGCGAGGCCGACCGGCTCGCCGTCCTCTGCCCGCCCGCCCTCGCCGAGCAGTGGCAGCGCGAGCTGCGCGAGAAGTTCCACGTCGAGGCCGAGCTCGTCCTCCCGAGCACCGTGTCGCGCCTTGAGAGGGGCTGCGGCCCGGGCGTCTCGCTTTTCGAGCGGCACCCGTACGTCATCGTCTCGATGGACTTCATCAAGTCCGAGTCCCGCCGCCTCGACTTCCTCCGCGCCTGCCCCGACCTCGTCATCGTCGACGAGGCGCACACCTGCGCGGCACCGTCCGACGGGCGCGGCGGCAGCCACCAGCGCCACGCCCTCGTCCGCGGCCTCGCCGAGAAGAAGGACCGCCACATCGTCCTCGTCACGGCCACTCCGCACAGCGGCAAGGAAGAGGCGTTCCGGTCGATCCTCGGGCTTCTCGACCGCTCGTTCCTCGACCTCCCGCACGATCTCTCGGGCGAGCAGAACCGCCCCCACCGCGCCCGCCTCGCGGCGCACCTCGTCCAGCGCCGCCGGGGCGACATCCGCCACTACCTCAACGCCGAGACGGACTTCCCCGAGCGCAAGGACAAGGAGCTTTCCTACGACCTCTCGCCCGACTACCGCACCCTCTTCGAGCGCGTCCTCGCCTACGCCCGCGAGACCGTCCAGGGCGAGGAGAAGGGGACCCGCCGCGAGCGGATCCGCTGGTGGTCGGCCATCGCCCTCCTCCGCTCCCTCGCCTCCAGCCCCGCCGCGGCCTCCGCGACCCTGCGCAAGCGGGCCGAGACGGCCGATGCCGACGACGCCCAGCTCGACGAGGCGGGAGCCCGCGCCGCGTTCGACCTCACCGAGGACGAAGGCGTCGAGGGGCTCGACGTCGCCCCCGGCGCCGAGCCGGCCGAGGAGGGGAGCGCGGACGACTCCGCCCGGCGCCGCCTCCGCGAGTTCGCGCGCCTGGCCGACGGCCTGAAGGGAGAAAAGGACGCCAAGCTCCACTCCGCGGCGAAACTCCTCAAGCAGCTCCTCGCCGATGGCTACAACCCCATCGTCTTCTGCCGCTTCATCCCCACGGCCGAGTACGTCGCCGAGGAGCTGCGCGGCCTCCTGCCGAAGGGCATCGAGATCGCCGCCGTCACCGGCAACCTCCCGCCAGAAGACCGCGAGGACCGCATCGACGCCCTCGCCGTGAAGGCCGCCGAGGAGAAGAAGGTCCTCCTCGTCGCGACCGACTGCCTCTCCGAAGGCATCAACCTCCAGCATGCCTTCAACGCCGTCTTCCACTACGACCTCTCCTGGAACCCCACCCGGCACGAGCAGCGCGAGGGGCGCGTGGACCGCTACCTCCAGAAGAGCCCAGAAGTTCGCGTCGTCACCTTCTTCGGACGCGACAACCGGATCGACGGCATCGTCCTCGACGTTCTCCTCCGCAAGCACAAGAAGATCCGGAGCGACCTCGGCATCTCCGTCTCCGTACCCGGCGAGGCGGAAGACGTGATGAAGGCAGTCTTCGAGGGGCTCTTCCTCCGCGGGCGGGCCGACGCCGCCGTCCAGCCCGTCCTCGAGGGCTTCGACGAGTACTTCAAGCCGAAGAAGGAGAAGCTCCACGGTGAGTGGCAGGCCGCGGCCGACCGCGAGAAGCGCTCGCGCACCCTCTTCGCCCAGGAGACGATCAAGACCGCCGAGGTGGAGGCCGAGATGAAGGCCGCGCAGGCGGCGGTCGGCTCCGGCGCCGACGCCGCCCGCTTCGTCCGCGAGGCGCTCGCCGCCCACAAGGCCGTCATCCGGCAGGAGGCCGACCCCCTCGTCGCCGAGTTCTCCGAGTCGCCGCTCGCCCTTCGCGAGAGCCTCGCCGAGGCCATCCGCGCGAGCGGCCTTCCGAAGCACCTCCTCCGCGCCCGCTTCGACGGCCGCTCGGCGAAGGACGTCGTCCTCCTCACGCGCACCCACCCCGTCGTCCAGGCGCTCGGCTCCTGGGTCCTCGACACCGCCCTCGACCCGAAGGCCGAAGGCGTCGCCCGCCGCTGCGGCGCCATCCGCACCCGCGCCGTCTCGCGCCGGACGACGCTCCTCCTCCTTCGCTTCCGCTTCCACGTCATCACCGAGAAGGGAAGGGAAGCGCGCCGCGAGCTCCTCGCCGAGGAAGCCGGCCTCCTCGCCTTCGAGGGCGCCCCCGCCACCCCCACCTGGCTCGACCCTGCGGCGGCCGAGGCTCTCCTCGACGCCGCCCCCACCAGCAACCTCGACACGGGCCTCGCCCGTGACGCCGTTCAGATGGTCGTGGCCGATCTCCCGGTGCTCGACGCCTACCTCACAGCCGCCGCGAAGGGCCGCGCCGCCGCCCTCCACGCCGCTCACAAACGAGTCCGCGAGGCCGCCAACTCCCGCGTGAAGACCCGTGAGGTCGCCCCCCAGCCCCCCGTCGACGTCCTCGGCGTCTACGTCTTCCTGCCGGACGCGAAGGCGTGAGGGCGACTGCGATGAACCCGGCTCAGAGCCCGAGAAGGAACCGGACAACTTCCTCGGCCCGCTGCAATGTGGTCCTCGAGACGGCGCCCGACCGTCGGACCAGTCTCTCCCGCGCGATCGTCCGCACCTGGTCGGCGAGGATTGCCGACCGGATCTCGAGTCCACCTTCCGGTGCCTGCACCTCGACGTGCGACGGAATCGGGCGGACGGTGGACGTGACGGGAAGCACCGTCACGAGCTCGGCCGGGCCGCTGTTGAAGCTGTCGACCGAGAGGACGAGCACCGGCCTCGTGCCCCGCTGCTCGTGCCCACGGGTCGGATTCAGGTCCGCAAACCAGACCTCACCTCGGCGGGGGAACGCGGCCTTCACCGCTTGCGGCTCCGTGCCTTCTTCGCAGCCTTCGGAAGGCCGTCTTCCAGCGTCGTGTCCCACGCGTCCCGCTCGGCGAGGTGATCCTTCCACGCGGCCGTCTCTTCCCTCAGGAGGGAGTAGCCCGCGTTCACGCGGGCCACGAACCGCTCACGCCGATAGAGCTCGAGCGCCTCGACGAGGACGCCCGTCAGCGTCGAGTGCTCTTCCTCCGCGAAGCCACGAAGCTCCTCGTGCATCTCGGTCGGAATCCGGATGGTGGTCGATGCCGACTTCATGTCTACAGATTAGTAGACATCCGGGCCCCGGGCAAGGCGGGAGGTCCTGACCATGGCCCGCCGCCTCTCCAACCCCTTCCCCTCCGTCCGCACTGAAGGGGGTCTCCTCCCGGCCGAGACCCTCCAGCGCATCGCTGCGGGCGAAGCCGCCGCGGGCAACCGGAACGCCCTCTCCGCCCTCACCCCCGCCAGCTACCACCTTCCCCCCGGCGAGCGCCTCAACGAGGCGATCAGCAGGAGCTGGAGCCGCCTCGTGGCCGCGTGGGCGTCGTTCCGGGCCGCGCGCGAGAAGCTCCCCGAGAGCGACGCCGGCACCACCCTCACCCGCGAGCGCTGGCTCCTCCCGCTCTTCGCCGAGCTCGGCTACGGCCGCGTCCCGACGACGAAGCCCATCCCCGCGGGCGACCGCGAGTACGGCGTCTCCCACCTCTGGCAGAAGACCCCCGTCCACCTCGTCTCCTTCCGCGCCGACCTCGACAGGAAGAGCCAGGGCGTCTCCGGCGCCCAGCGCAGCAGCCCGCACAGCCTCGTCCAGGAGCTCCTCAACCGCTCCGACGACCACCTCTGGGGAGTGGTCAGCAACGGCCTCGTCCTCCGCCTCCTCCGCGACAATGCCAGCCTCTCGCGCCAGGCCTACGTCGAGTTCGACCTCGCCGCGATGATGGACGGCGAGCTCTACTCCGACTTCACCCTCCTCTGGCTCCTCCTCCACGTCTCGCGCGTCGAGGCCGAGAAGCCGGCCGACTGCGTCCTCGAGACCTGGACGAAGGCCGCCCGCGAGGAGGGCCTCCGCGCCCTCGACACCCTCCGCGACGGCGTCGAGGAGGCGCTGAACGTCCTCGGCCGCGGCTTCCTCGAGGAGCCCGTCAACAGGGCCCTCCGCGAGCGCCTCGCCGCGGGCACGCTGACCGCGCAGGACTACTACCGCCAGCTCCTCCGCCTCGTCTACCGCCTCCTGTTCCTCCTCGTCGCCGAGGACCGCGACCTCCTCTTCGCCCCCGGCACCCCGCCCCTCGCCCGCGAGAGGTACCTCCGCTACTATGGCCTCTCGCGCCTCCGCTCCCTCGCGGCGAGCCGGCGCGGCTCGCGCCACGGCGACCTCTGGGCGGGCCTCTCCCTCGTCATGAGGAAGCTCGGGAGCGACGAGGGGTGCCCCGACCTCGCCCTCCCCGCCCTCGGCGGCTTCCTCTTCTCCGAAGAGGCGATGCCCGACCTCGCCGCCGCCTCCCTTTCGAACGCCTCTCTCCTCGAGGCCGTCCGCAAGATCGCCCTCACCCTGCGCGACGGCTGGCTCCGCCCGGTGGACTTCCGCAACCTCGGCGCCGAGGAGCTGGGGAGCGTCTACGAGTCGCTCCTCGAGCTGCACCCCGCCATCCACGAGGAAGGGCGGGGGAGCTTCGAGCTCCGTTCGGCCGCCGGCAGCGAGCGGAAGACGACCGGCAGCTACTACACCCCCACGAGCCTCATCGAGTGCCTCCTCGACAGCGCCCTCGACCCGGTACTCGACGAGGCCGCCAGGGCCGCCGACCCCGAGAAGGCCCTCCTCGCCCTCAAGGTCTGCGACCCGGCCTGCGGCAGCGGCCACTTCCTCATCGCCGCCGCCCACCGCCTGGCCCGCCGCCTCGCCTCCGTCCGCACCGGCGAGGACGAGCCCGACCCCTCCGCCACCCGCACCGCCCTGCGCGACGTCATCGGCCACTGCCTCTACGGCGTCGACCTCAACCCCATGGCCGCCGAGCTCTGCCGCGTCGCCCTCTGGATCGAGTCGCTCGAGCCCGGCAAGCCCCTCTCCTTCCTCGACCATCACGTCCAGGTGGGCAACAGCCTCCTCGGCACCACCCCGGCCCTCCTCGCGAAGGGGATCCCCGACGAGGCCTTCACCCCCATCGAGGGGGACGACCGCGCCGCCTGTTCGGCCTGGAAGAAGCGGAACAAGTCCGAGCGGGCACAGATGGGCCTCGCCGAGGCCGCCCCCGAGCCGTGGGAGGCCGTGCGCCACCTCGCGGCCGAGCGCGCCGGCCTCGACGCCGCCCCCGACGCGAGCCCCGACGCCGTCCGCGCCAAGGAAGAGCGCTGGCAGAGGCTCCTCGCCTCCGACGCCTACACCCGATCCCGACTCCTCGCCGACTCCTGGTGCGCCGCCTTCGTCTGGAGGAAGACCTCCGACCCGAACGCCCCCCAGCCTGTCACCGAGGAGACCTTCCGCCGCCTCGCCGCCCGTCCGGCCTCCGTCCCCGAGGCCGTCCGCCAGGAGGTCGTCCGCCTCCGCGAGCAGTACCAGTTCTTCCACTGGCACCTCGCGTTCCCGGAGGTGTTCCGGGTGCCGGGGATGGGCGAGAAGCCGGAGAGCGAGGCGCTCGGGTGGTCGGGCGGATTCGACGTGGTGCTGGGGAATCCGCCGTGGGAGATGCAGGAGGTCAAGGACACGGAGTTCTTTGCCTCGAGTTTCCCTGAGATCAGCACTGCGACCAGCGCCAAGGACAAATCTCGTCTGCTGGCTCGGGTCAGAGCATTACAGCCGGATCTCTGGGGAGCGTACGTCGAGTACGTCCGGCGCATGAACGCAGAGGCCGCCTTCACGTCGAGTTCAGGCCGATTCCCACTGGGAGCCGTCGGTCGCGTCAATGTCTACCGCCTCTTCGCAGAGACGGCTTTTCAAACCGTCGGAAAGAGAGGCCGACTTGGCCTCGTGATTCCCTCGGGATTTGTCTTTGATTCCTTCTCCCAGCCATTCTTCCGAGCAATCTTCCAGGGAAAGCAGCTCGAGAGTTTCTACGACTTTGAGAACCGCGAGGGCCTCTTCCCGGGCGTAGACAGTAGACAGCGCTTCGGGCTCCTGACTGGCCTCGGTTCCTCCGGTTCTCGCAGCGACTCGCGCTTCCTCTTCTTTGCGACGTCGAAGGCTGACCTGCGGGAGCCGGGCCGGACACTCTCGCTGGCTCCGACGGACACGGAATCCATTAGCCCCATCTCCCTTGCCCCTCCCCAGGTCCGATCGGAGCGGGACCTCTCGATCCTCAGGGCTCTTTGCGGCAAGGGACGGGCCCTGACCGTCGCCATGGACGCCGACGACTTTCAGGTACAGCCCAACCTGATGTTCATGATGAACGCAGCGATGGCCCTTCATCGCACGGGGCCCGAGTTGGCACAGCGAGGGCTTGTTCTGGACGGGAATAGGTTTGTCGGGCAGGGTGAAGTCTGGCTGCCTCTTTACGAAGGGAAGATGGTGGCCGGGTATGACCACCGTTCCGCGAGTGTTCGTTTCGATCCGACGAACCCTGTACGACGAAACCAGCCTGATCCGTTCTCCGACGAAGACCATCGAGACCCGAAGAAGTACGCCCAGCCTCTCTTCTGGGTCAATCTAGCGGACGTTCGACGACGATGCGGAGGTGACTTCCCCTGGCTCCTCTGCGTGAAGGACGTGACGTCTGCAACGAACGAGAGAACGGCCATCGCCTCACTTGTGCCGTTCGCGGCGCTGACGGACTCTGTTCCTTGGCTCGCTGGGGAGCTTGATGGGCCGGCAGCAGCCTTCCTCCTCGCGAACCTGAATTCGTTCGCTGTCGACTTCGCGGCACGACAGAAGGTCTCTGGAATGCACCTCCGGGGGAATGCACTGAACGAGCTGCCGGTGATCCGGCTCCACGACTCCCAGCTGCCGGGCGGCTACTTCCGCGACAGCAGGGCGGTGATGGAATTCGTTCTCCCGAGGGTCCTCGAGCTGTCGTACACCGCCTGGGACCTTCAGCCGCTCGCAGCGGATCTGGCTTGCTCTGGACCGCCGTTCTCTTGGGACACGGAACGACGGCTGCTGCTCCGCTGCGAGCTCGACGCCACCTTCTTCCACCTCTACGGCATCCCCCGCGCTGATGTCGACTACATCATGGACACCTTCCCGATCGTCCGCCGGAACGACGAACAGAAGTACGGTGACTACCGGACGAAGAGCCTGATCCTCGAGATCTACGACGAACTCCAGCGCGCCATCGATACCGGCACGCCCTTCGTCTCCCGCCTCGACCCGCCCCCGGGTGAATCCCGCGCGGCGCACGGTGCGCCATGAAGGGCGTTCCGCTCTCCCCCGAAACCTACGAAGCGACCGCGGCCGCCCTCCAGCAACTCGTCTGGTTCCTCACGAAGAACCACACTGCGCTGAACCATCTCCCCTCTTGGGTCTGGGAGAAGGATCAGAGCGGTCTCGACATTCCGGCCTATGAGGCGGTTCTGGCCCGCGCGACGGCAGAGCTCGGCGAGTGGCACGAAACCAGGCGACTTCTCGAAGAGAGGCCGGCACCGTTGACTCTCGAAGAGGACGACATTCTGATCACCTGCGCTCTCCGGTTCGACGGCTACAAGTACCGGGAGATGGCGGGCTTCGACGAAGAAGGGCCCCTACAGCGGTTCTTCGAGACGGGCCGGTGGAACCTGAGCCCGCTGGAACAGATGACGACGTTCTTCATCCTCCAGCGAGGCCTCGACAAGTGGGGCCTCGAGCACGAGCCGAAGGACGGCCGGTACTGGAAGGCCTTCCGCACCCTCTTCCTTCTCTCCCATGGCCATCGTGTGCCACGCGCCTTCCGACCGGCCGACCCGGACCTGTATGCACGGTGGAAGTACCGTTTCGTGCCCCGACTCACCGAGTGCGTCTCCGTCGTGAGACGGATCCACGAGTCGACAGACTATCGGAGATGGGACCGATCCGGGGAATGCTCGGGGTCAGAGTGAGGGCCGCCCGGCGGTTCTTCGCCTCGGCGGAGGCGGCGCGGCGAACGGCTGAGATCAGCTTGATGAACGCAAGGTGGAAACGATGGGAAGCCGAACACTAACTGACGAGCAGGTCGCGGTTGTTCGACACACTCCGGGTAAGCACGCCCGCGTCCTGGCGGTGGCCGGCTCCGGCAAGACAACGACGATGGTCCACCGGCTCTTGTATCTTCGTGACGCCTTTCGCGTGGCGCCGGCCGAAGTCCTCGTCCTCATGTTCAACCGGCTGGCTCGGGAACAGTTCCAAGAGAAGCTCGAGGACGAGGGCGGTGGGGAGTTCGGACCGCGAGTCCACACATTCCATTCGTTCGCATTCGGAATCACCAGGCGCCTCCAGGCGAGCGGACTGAGCGCGAGAAATACGAAAGTCTGGACCGACGATGGCTTCGAGGCCGCGACGTACCACATCGTCAAGGTCATCCGGGACCTCGAGAAGAAAGGCGAGATTCCGAAAAACAAGATAGAAGCCGAAACGGCCGTTGAGGCAATCAGTCAGTGGAAAGGCGCGCTCATCCCGCCCGAGAGGGCCGGGCATCGGTCCTTGCCTGCCCTCGCGCGTGTATACGCGGCCTTTGAGCGGGTTCGTCGAAAGGAATCCGCCGTGACCTACGACGACTTCGTGCCCGATGCCGTACGCGCACTCGAAGCCTCACCTTCAGCGGTGGAAGACCTCGTGGGTGCTCCTCGGTTCCTGATCGTCGACGAGTACCAGGACGTCAATCACGGCCAGCAGCGGTTGATGGAACTCCTCGCCGGGTCGCGAGCGGACGTCATGGTTGTGGGCGACGACGACCAGACGATCTACGAATGGCGAGGGGCTCGACCGGAGTACATGCGCGAGTTCGGTCGCGTCCTTCGGCGAAAGGCGTACGTTGACTACACCCTGTCCCGGTCCTTTCGGCTGGGCTCTTTGACGGCACAGTGTGCAGCGAACGTCATCGCCAGAAACGCGGTACGGGTTCAGAAAGACCTCGTGCCACACGACCTGCGCCAAACCGCGAGCATCCTCGTCTGGGAGAATTCCTCCGAGCAGCCGACAGACTGCACGAAGGCGATGGTGGACGAACTGGCGGCCCTCTTGAACGAGGGCGTAGCGCCCGTGAACATCATTGTCCTGGGCCGCTTGTTCGCACAACTCGGTGGCTTCGAGGGTGAACTCCTGACGCGGAAGATCCCCTATCGCATCATCGGCCCGAAGCCTTTTTTCGAGCGGGAGGAGGTTGCTAGCCTGCTTCGGTATCTTGCTCTCGGAGAAGCATGGTCGGAAAACTGGTCTGATGAGACGCAAGACGCATTCCTCGCCGTCCTGAACAAGCCGAATCGGCAGATTGGACGCGACCGCGTCGCGGCCGAACTCAAGCGCCTGGGTCGGGGGCGGGTGGCGACGGGGAAGGTGCTGCTCGATCTCGCCGAGTCTAGAGCGCTCGGTCTATTCCCCGCACAGCGCGAAGCGCTCGCCGACCTGGTCCGCGTGATCGAGGCCATCTCGACGCAACTAGGGAGTGACGCCGGCGATGTCGTCGAACTGATCGCGGCCGGGACGCAGTACCGAGACCATTTCCGGGATTTCCATGGCGAGGGCATCAACTCGGAGGAGCGAATCCACACGGTGGACGAGTTCATTCGCTTCGCCACCGGCCTGGGCATTCCGGCGAGAGAACTACGCGCGTTCGTCGCAACGCTCGACCCGACGCAGGGAGAGCCGGACACGAAGAAGCAGGTGCGGCTCACGTCGATCATGCGAACGAAGGGCCTCGAGTTTGACTACGTGTTTCTGCCGGAATGTGTCGAGGGCCTGACTCCTCTTCTTCGGGAGAACGTCGTAGAGACGTTTGACACGGAGGAGGTGGTCCCCGACCCGCAGACGTCCCCGGTTCTCGAGACGGAGCGGCGTCTCTTCTACGTTGCTGTCACACGGGCGAGGAAGGCTGCCTTCATAGGGACGGCAATCGCGCCGAGGAAAGGCCAGCAGGGTCGATCCAGAGCTCCCGCACCGTCCCGGTTCGTACGCGAACTCGCTCTGCCAGAGACAAGGGCGGTCCTCGATGCCGTTACAGGGGATCTTTCCTCTCTCGCGGGGACGAAGGCCTTGCGTGACTCGATACGGAGTGCAGGTGACCTCCCTGCGCTGGAACGGAATCTGATCAATTCGTACCTGCCGCGTCTCGGACACACTGGTCTTGCGTCGGAGTTGGCCCGGCTCTTCGAGGATGCGAGGCGTGTGGCTCGCCCGGCGCAGCTACCGACGCCGATCCCACGCAAGCAAGTCCGGCCGGGGGGCACGCCGCCCCCTCAGTCCGAGCCCGGGGCCGCGGAGTACTTCGCCTGGAAGATTTGGAAGAGGTCGGGGAAGGAAGCGAAGGGCCTTGAGACCCTGAGGAAGGCAGCTGAAGCCGGGCACAAGGCAGCCACACTGGAGCTGGCAGACGTTCTCGACCATGGCCTCTTCGGTGTTAAGGCGGACCCGGAGCGGGCGAAGCGCCTGCGAGAGCAGGCGCGCAGAGCTTGATCGGGGCGATGAAGGGGAGGCGTGAATGGCGCTCTTTCACATTTCCGCACGGGACGGGCATGCGTACGTCCGTGGCATGCAACACGACGTCCACTTCACCTATCAGGTGAGCGAGGGCGGCCTGCAGGTCCTCGCAGAGGCCGGCGTTGGTGACGGCGACGAGATTCCTCCAGACGTTTACGAGACGCTGGATGCGCGGAATCTGCTGTACACAAAGGGCGACGATTTCTACAAAGGAGAGCCGAGGACGAAGATCGACCACGATCGTTATGCCCGAATGGTCGAGCGGATGGCCACCCGCCGCACGGATGGGGCTTTCGGACGGGAGAGGGAGGAGCGGGAAAGGTGGAGGAGGTGGATCAGAGCCCTTGCCGCGAATGTGGTCCGGGAGAGCAGGGACCACTCGACGATGTGGTTCGTGTTCGCGCGATACGCGGAGACGGCCGAGGAGGAAGCGTACTGTATCGACGAGTTCGTGAGGCTTCAGCCTTCGAGCAGACTTGCCGATGAGGCTCTTCGGAAGTTGAAGACTGTGCCACGAAGAGCACCGGCTGCGATCGCAAACGGACCCTGGCGCCTCGGGCCGTTTCCAGAATGCGAGTCTCTGGCCTCCAAACGCGTAGACGTGGAGTGAACGGTTTCGGGCGAGTGTGGACGACCAGACTGCCCAAGCAAGGATGCTGATGCCCTTTCTCACAGACATCGACTCCCGTGCCGCGATCAGGGGTTCCCGTGACCCCCTTGGTGCGCAGGCGATCTGGACACTGCTCGGCCGGCACGTTGTCGGCGGGCTGACGACGAACACGACGTCCGTCCGGGACTTCGTCGTCCTGCTTCTCGGGCACTGGTTCATCGAGAAACTCGACGAGGCGGGGTCGCGGGAGGAGGCGCTGCCGGTCTTCATCCGGTGGGAGCAGCTCGCCTCGTACGCGCGGTTCCAGGCGGGCGACACGGGCTTCCGCGGGACGACGCGGACGCGCCGCTTTCTCGAGGACGGGCCGAAAGTCACGATCTCGGCCCAGCCGGCGTACCAGATTCTCGCGAACCAGAAGATCTACGGCCTCTGGGGCCTCTACACGCAGGCGGCGCGGAGCTCGGGCCTCCTGGACGAGAAGGAGCCCCGGCTCACCCCGGCGGCGCGCGACCTGGCCGAGAAGGTCTACCGGGACCTGCTGGGCCGGGAGACGGTGGGGCAGATCGTCGAGTTGCTCGGGAAGCGGTCGGCAACGATCAGGCCTTCGAACGGCGACGAGAAGCTCCTCGGGGCGATCGCGAAGGCGCTCGGCATCAAGAGGAAGCGGGCGCAGCTGGAGATGACGGTCTTCCGGGAGACGCTCGCCTGGGGCGGCCCCGGGGACACGAAGCGGACGAACGGCCTTCAGAAGCAGCTGGCGCACCTCCTCGTGGCGAAGGGCGGGGATCTGCGGGTCAGCCTCGACGCCGACGACGTTCGCGCCCTCGCGAAGGAGGCCGGCAGGAAGCGGCACGCAGCGCTCGGGACCCGGTTGGAGCAGATCCTCTCGGCCGAGAGCGTCATCGCCCCGGCGACGGCGGCGTACCAGTACGTCCTCTCGCGCGACGGGGCCGACCTCGCGACGGTTGTGGGCGAGATCCGCGACCAGTGGGGGCCGGCGCTGAAGAAGCGGGCCGACGCGGCCGGCTTCGGGGCGCTGAAGGACGACGTTCTCCGGGCTGTCCGCGACCCGAAGACGGCCGACCTCTGGCTGGAGGCGGGACGGCGGATGGGCGCGGGGGACTTCGGGGGCCTCGTGGAGACGCTCGTGGAGCTGAACCGCGACGTGATGTGGAAGCGGGACAAGGCGTCCCCTTGGGTGCAGGTGACGAACGGGAAGCTCGACGTCCACTTCGCCGACGAGCGCGGGCGCCTCCCCTCGGCGGAACAGCTCGCCTCGTACTGGGTGTCGCCCTACTTCCTCGGCGCGCTGCGGGCGATCGCGCTCGAGCTGGGGGAGGAATAGCCGTGGCCGGGAGTCCGAAGAGAGTTGCCCTGACCGAGGCGTTCCACGAAGCCATGTCGCGGCAGCGGCTCGTGGCGGCCGTCTTTCTCACCTACAGGTTCGACCCGGGATTCTTCGAGCAGGAAGTCCTGCCCGCCTTCTTCGACCGGCCGTTCAGCAACGACCCGAAGGTGAAGCTCGCGCAGCTCGAGGCGGTGCTGCAGGGCCGGCCCGGGTCGGTGGCGGTCTACTACGACGCGAACGGCCTGAAGGGGGGCGAGGAGCCGGCGCGCCTCGACGTGGGGCGCTTCCCGGTGCGGCTCGAGCGGGGGATCTTCCACCCGAAGAACGTTTTCGCCCTCGTCGAGGCCGACGAGCCGGACGCGGACGGGAATCGCCCCCGGAAGCTCCTCGCGGCGTGCCTCTCCGCGAACCTCACGCAGGCCGGCTGGTGGCGGAACCTCGAGGCGGCGCACATCGAGGAGATCGAGGAAGGGGCCGAGACGTTCCTGGCGGACGACCTCCGCCCGTTCCTGAAGTGGCTCCGGGAGCAGCCGGCCACCCAGGCGCCGCAGAAGGCGCTGGAGGAGATCCGGACGTTCCTCGACGCCCGGTCGGGTCGGTTCGCGGCCCCGGCGCGGCGGAGGCGCGAGGAAGCGCTCCCGACGCGCTTCTATTGGGGGCGGTCGGACGACGGGACGACGGAGTCGGTCGTGCAGTTCCTGAAGCGGACGACGAAGCGCGAGCTGCAGGGGATGCGCATGGAGATCGTCTCGCCCTACTTCGACGAGGCGGAGGAGTGCGAGCCGCTCGCGCAGCTGATGAAGGCGTTCGATCCCGCGACGACGGCCGTCTTCCTTCCGCAGTCCGGCGACGGGAAGGGTGGCGTGGATCCGCGCATCTGGGAGGACGTCGTCGACCGCGGCGCGGCGTGGGGCCGGCTGCCGACGGACCTCCTAAAGATGGGGAAGGCCGAGGACGTCGCTCTCCGGACGGTCCACGCGAAGGTCGTGCGGTTCTTCTCGCTGAGGCCGAAGAGGGAGGTCTGGTTCGTCGGGTCGGCGAACCTGACCCGGGCTGCCTTCAGCGGGACGGCGAATCGGGAGACGGGCTTCCTGGTGGAGCTCGACGACATCCCGCCAGGGCCCCTGGAGTTCTGGCTCGACATTGACGAGAGGAAGCCGAAGGAGTTCGAGATCGGGACGGACCCCGACGAGCCAGCCGCCTCGGGCGGAACGCGCCTGCAGGTGCAGCACGACTGGTCGGCAGGGGAGACGAAGGTCTTCTGGGACGGCCCGAAAGCCTCGCCCGCGCTCGTCGTCTCGTCGAACGGGGTCGAGGTCTTCCGGGTGGCGGGGCTCCCGGGCCGCTCCTGGCAGGTGCTCTCGCCGGAAGACTCGAGAGCGCTCGCCGAGAGGCTGAAGTCGACGTCGATCTTCGAGGTGACGGGGGAGACGAAGGACGAGAAGCCGGGGCTCCTGCTCGTGCAGGAAATCGGGATGTTCCGGAAGCCTTCGCTCGCCCCCGAGCGGACGGCGGCCGACATCCTGAAGGACTGGGCGGCCCCCTCGGACGACCGGCGCATCGAGATGTTCGACGGCGGGGAAGCGATACCGACGGACGCGGCCGAGACGGACCCATGGCGGCCGGAAGAGGAGCTGGTCCCGGTCGAGAGCCTGTTCGACCGCTTCGCGGGGATCTTCCACGGCTTCACCTCGCTCGAGAAGCGCCTCGTCGAGCAGCTGAACGGGAAGAACGACGACGGGGCGGCCTACCTCCTCTTCGGGACGACGTTCAACTCGCTCGCGACGTTCCTGAAGAAGGAGAAGGAGGAGGAGATCGAGAAGGGTCTCGACCAGGACGCGCTCGTCAATGTCTACGTCTCGTACCTCTGCGCGAAGCAGCTCGTCGCGACGGTGAGGAAAGAGGCCGGGGCCGTCCTCGGGAGCACGTTCCTCGAGAGGCACGGGCCGGCGCTGAAGGAGCTGGAAGCGCAGGTCGAGGAGCCGCTCGGGGGCCTGCGGCAGCAGATCGCCGGGGCAATCGGCAGCGATGGGGCAAAGTTCCTCGACTGGTTCGACAGGTGGTTCCTGAAGCGGGCGACGCCCGTCGGGGAGGCGGCATGATCGACGTCGAAACCGCGCGCCAGCTCCTCGACTTCTCGGCCCGCCTTCCGAACGACAACAGCGGGCGGGGCGAGCAGCAGCTCGAAGGGGCGGTGGCGCTCCACAACATCCTGAAGACGCACGGGGTCGCCTACCTGGCCGACGAGGTGGGCCTGGGGAAGACCTACGTCGCACTCGGCGTCGTCGCGCTGCTCAGGCACTTCGACCCGGCGCTCCGGGTCCTCGTCATCGCCCCGCGCGAGAACATTCAGCGGAAGTGGATGAAGGAGACCCGGAACTTCATCCGCCACAACGTGCGGCACGCCGACCTGCGCGTGCGCGAGCTGGACGGGAGCCCGTCGCGCCCGCTCGTGATGTGCGGAAACCTCGCCGAGCTGGTGCGCGAGGCAAGCCTCGACCCGCGGCGCGACTTCTTCGCCCGGATGACGAGCTTCTCGATCGGCCTGACGGGCGACGCGAAGGAAGCCTCCCGGGAGGCGAAGGAGAAGCTGCGGGCCCAGGTGCAGGAGGCAATTCCCTGGATTTCGGATTCGGCCCTGGACCTCCGCCTCGGCAAGGCGGGCTTCAAGGATGCCGTCGCCCAGGCCATCTGCTGCGCCCTACCCGAGTTCGACCTCGTCATCGTGGACGAGGGGCACAACCTCAAGCACGGCTTCTCGGAGAACGTCTCGGCCCGCAACCGCGTCATGGGGCTCGTCTTCGGCCACCCGTCCGCCCAGCCCGACCCGGGGCCCTTCCCGGGCTACGGCCCGAAGGCGAAACAGGTGCTCTTCCTCTCGGCGACGCCCGTCGAGGAGAGCTACCGGCACCTCTGGAACCAGCTGGACGTCTTCGGCAAGGGGGATGCCTTCGCACTCCTGGCCGACAAGGAGGCCGGGGAGGCGAAGAAGCGGGACGAGGCACGGAAGTTCCTGATTCGCCGCGTCACCGAGATCCACGTCGGAGGCGAGCGCCACACGAAGAACCTCTATCGCCGCGAATGGCGATACGGAGGGGTCGAACGTCACGACACCCCGATCGAGGTGAGCGATCTCAAGGGCCGGCTCGTCGTCGCACTCGTCCAGAAGAAGGTGATGGAGCTGCTCGGGAGCGAGAAGTTCAACTCGAGCTTCCAGATCGGGATGCTCGCGTCGTTCGAGAGCTTTCTCGAGACGTCGCGCCTGAAGGAGAAGGCGGCGACGGAGGGCGAAGAAGAAGATACGAAGGTCGTCGTCTTCGACGACGCCGACCAGACCGAAGACCCGCTCGAACGGGAAGGGCTCGACGTCCACGCCCTGAACCGTCTCGCGAAGGACTACCGGAAGCAGTTCGACGCCGAGCTGCCGCACCCGAAGATGGACGCCCTCGTGCGGACGCTGGCCGAGCGCTGGACATCGGGCCGAAAGGCGCTCGTCTTCGTGCGCCGCATCGGGTCGGTCAAGGAGCTGAAGGCGAAGCTGGAGGCGGAGTACGACGGCTGGCTGATGGCACGCCTCCAGAGGCGCCTGCCGGCCGAGGCGATGGCGACGCTCGATCGGTGGTGGGAGACCTACAGGGGAGAGAAGGCCCGGACCCGGAAGGGCGCCGGTGAGGGGCAGGAGACGGGTGAGCCCTCGAGCCCCGACACCTTCTTCTCCTGGTTCTTCCGGGGCGAGCCGAAGAAGGGCGTCTTCAGCGGGGCGCTCTTGCAGAGGAGCTTCACCCGGCCGGGGAGCGTGAACGCGACGTTCTTCGAGGTGAACGACGTCGGGCGGATGCTGGGCGCGCCATCGGGGCAGGTGCTCGCGAAGCTGGCCGAGGTCGTCAGCCTGACGCCGGAGGAGACCCGGGCGCAGGTGAATGCGCTGGGCAAGGACCGGTTGCGCGGCAAGGCCCAGAGGCTCTACCTGTTCGAGGCGGCGCAGGTTGGGGCGCTCCGGCTCCTCGCCGAGCGGGGCGGGGACCTGTCCTTGGAGGCGCAGATTCTCCTCGCCGAGAAATTCCCGGCGCCGCGCTCCGCCGGAAGGGTGCGGGAGGGATCGGACTTCGCCAGCCGGCTCGAGGAGCGGACGTTCTTCTCGGAGCTGCTGAAGCAGGAGACCCTCCGCGCCGACCTCTGGCCCGAGCCTCCCGCGGGCCTCGACCTGCTCGGCCGGGTTCGGGAGAGGGAGCAGCGGGCCCAGCTCCTCGCGACCGCCGCGCGGCTGGGCCACTCGCTCATCGACCTCTACATCCTCGCCGTCACCCGCCGCGGGAACCTGAACCCGGGCCGCGCGGACGAGGACGTGGACGAGCGTGAAGAGACAGCCGGCCTCGGGGCAGAGGCTGCGGGCACCACGGAGCCCGCTGACGCTGCGCCCGAGCCCGACGACGATTCGCTTGTGGACGACTTCCTGCGGCTTCTCGAGGGGCAGCGGACGCTCCCGCCGGGATTCGGGTGGTTCGGGGCGTATGACGAGCTCTCGGCGATCGGCCGGAACTTCCCGCTCATCGTCGACGTGAACCTCCCGAACATCGCCGAGCTGCCCCTCGCGGCGACGGCGACGCGCTTCGGGACGCTCCTTGGTGAGCAGCAGCCGGTGGCCGGGATGTCGGGCCAGGTGAACATGACCCTCGTGCAGCAGTTCCGGATGCCGGGCTACCCGTTCGTCCTCGTGAGCACCGACCTCCTGCAGGAGGGCGAGGACCTCCACACCTTCTGCTCCGACGTCTTCCACTACGGCATCTCCTGGACCCCGTCGGCCATGGAGCAGCGGATCGGCCGGGTGGACCGCGTGCGGTCCCTGACCGAGAGGCGGCTGCGGGAGGCCGACCGGAAACCGGAGGGCGTAGAAAAGCTGCAGGTCTACTACCCCTACCTCTCCGACACGGTCGAGGTCCTCCAAGTGGTGAGGGTGCTGAAGCGGATGGACACCTTCCTCCGTCTCATGCACGAGGACCTGGCCCTTCCCGAGTTCGACCAGAAGAGGCTCTCCGTCTCGCACGAGATCATGGGCCTTCCTGTGCCGCCGGTTCCCATCTCGACCCCGCTCGAGAGCGCCTTCCCGGTGAAGAAGGAGGTCCACCTCAACGGGAAGGGGAAGAAGCTCGTCGTCGACGCGGAGACGGAACGGAAGGCGCTCGAACGGCTAGACCGGATGTGCGCCCCGAGCGTCGGCGGACTCGAGGTCGAGTGGCAGGTGAACGCTCCGACGGGCCAGAAGATAGGAAACGCCCGCCTCGGGACCCGCCATCAGCCCTTCGTGCTGGAGATGCAGGGACGGGACGAGCGGCTCCTGCTTCGCTGCTCGAGCCACGTGGGACAGCTCGGCCTCCGAGCCGACCAGAAGAAGCTGATGACTGCCGCGGCCGAGGGCGGCGGCCGCATCCACGTGCTCAAGGTCGGCAAGAAGGGCGAATGGCTCGTCAGCGTCGCCGAGGACGTCCTCCTCGCGGAGGAGGAACACGACGCCGCGCGCCTAGCCTGGCTCGTCGAGCGGGTCGTCTGGAAGGCGGACGACCTGGAGATGGACCTCTTCGGAGAGAAGGACGGCGGCCTCGACGAGATGCTCGACGCGCGCAAGCACCAGGGACGCGCCCGCCACGAGGGGGATGCCCATGCCTGACCTGTCGAAGCTGCTTTCGGACGTCGACTTTCGAGTCACCGGGAGCCGCGTGAAGGTCTCTTTCCCGAACAAGCGGACGCACCAGGTCAGGGTGACGGAGGAGGACGAGGCCTGGCAGCTTCGTGGTGTCGTTCTCTCCGTAGATGCGGTCTCCGCCCACACGGACGACGAAGACTCGAAGCGCCTCGATCTGGCCCTTCGCGCCTGGCGCCGCAACGAAACGGCCCGGCTCTGCGGTTTTCGTCTCGACGCGAACGGAGCGCTTGTCGGAGAGGCGACGGTGCCGAAGATCGGGCTTACCCCTGAGGAGCTCAGGGAACGCGTTCGGGCGCTGGCCCGGGCCTGCGACCTGCTGGAGGCGCATCTGACGGGGGAGGATGTGGAGTGAAGACTGGCCGAACGAGAGGGAGATGCGATGGCTGAAATCACCCGAAAGCGAACGGGGGAGTTTGTTCGCGCGCTCGTAGGGCTCCTGATGAAGCAGCCGGACGGTCTTCCGGCCCGCGAGGCGCTTCTGGAGGTCGCGAACCTCGTTCCGCCGACGGACTTCGAGAAGACGAACTACCAGAGCGGCGGGACTCGATTCGAGAAGGTCGTGCGCTTCGCCACCGTGGACCTCGTGAAGGCCGGCTGGCTCGTCAAGCACAAGGGGGTCTGGACCGTCACGGAAGTCGGCCGGAAGGCATACGCGGACTTCAAGGATCCCGAAGCCTTCTACAAGGAGGCGTGCCGCCTCTACAACGTGTGGAAGAACAAGCGAGACGCTGCCGAGGCCGACGAGGATCAGGTCCCTGTCGAGGACGGCGAGAAGCGAAACGACGCGAGCATCACGTTCGAACAGGCCGGCGAGCAGGCGTGGTCGGCTATCGCCGCGCATCTCAAGGGGATGCACCCGTACGAGTTCCAGGAGCTCGTGGCATCCCTTCTTCGCGCCATGGGCTACCACGTCGCATGGGTCGCTCCGCCGGGGAAGGACAGGGGAATCGACATCCTCGCCTGGAGCGACCCGCTCGGGACAAGGCCGCCCCGGATCAAGATCCAGGTGAAGAGGCACGAGGAAAACATCCGGGTGCAGGATCTCCGGTCGTTCCTGGCCGTCCTCGGCGAGGACGACGTCGGCATCTTCGTGACGACGGGCGGTTTCACGAAGGACGCGGAAGAGGAAGCCCGGACCCAGGAGCGGCGAAAGGTCACCCTCATCGACCTCGAACGACTATTCGACCTCTGGGTCGAGTACTACCCGAAACTGGACGAACCGGCCCGACGGCGCTTCCCGATCCAGCCGATCTACTTCCTGGCGCCGGAAGACTGAGGGAGAGCTTGAAAGCCAGGAATCGGCGACTGGCAGCTCGGCGGAATGGAGGCCCCGTGTGAGCACTCTCGAGCGCGCCATCGCCATTGCCGCGGAGGCCCACTCGGGCGAGGTGGACAAGGCCGGGCAGCCGTACATCCTTCACCCGCTGCGCGTGATGCTGCGGCTGGCGACTCCCGAGGAGCGGATCGTGGCCGTGCTTCACGACGTCCTGGAGGACACGACGATCACTCGCGAGGAACTGCGGGCGGAGGGCTTCGGGGAGGCGGTTATCGAGGCGCTCGATTCGGTGACCAAGAGGGTGGGTGAGGACTACGAGCCGTTCGTCCGTCGCGCTGCGGGGAACCCCATCGGCCGAAGGGTGAAGCTCGCGGATCTCGCGGACAACACCGATCGGAGCCGGCTGCCGAATCCGACTTCAGAGGACGAAGCCCGTTTCGCGAAGTACGAGAGGGCCATGGAAGTGATTCGCAGGTGTCCGGAATGACCCGGGAGGCAGTGGAAGCCGCCCTCGAAGCCGGTGGCGAGCTCGCGAGGGAGCTGCTCGGGAATGTCCTGTACATGAAGGAAGAGCTGCCGAACGTGGATCTCCCTGCCGAGCTGCTTTCGCGGGTGGAAGGGCTTTGCGAGTCGCTGATCGGTCTGAAGCACGACACCTTGTCGGAGCTGACGGAGGTGGCCGAGGCATTTGAGTCGGGCGGAAATGTCACGGCGGCGCAGGAGCGCCTTGCGCGAATCGAGGCCTGGATGGGTTCCGAGCTGAGAAGGATCGGCCCGGTCGTGGGTGCCCTCGACGGCGCGAGCCTCGCGAAGCCGGACTGCCGGCTGGCCTATGTCCTCGTTGCCGAGTCGATGGCCAACGTGCTCACGAGCTTTCAGCAGTTTCGGACGGCGGTCGCCGGGATTCCTCCACGGGCCATATAATCGCACCCGGGAGCATGCTCATATGAGTCACCGCCTGCAAATCCTTGTCCCAGAACCTCTTGACGCGCGGATCGGTAAGGCGGCGAGCCGACGCCGACTGTCGAAGGGCGCCTGGGTGCGGAAGGTGCTCGAGGCGGCCCTCGACCAGGAGGGGTCGGGGGAGGACCCGCTCGCTCGGCTCTCGTCGCTCGGAGCGCCGACGGGGGACATCGACCAGATGCTCACTGAGATCGAGGCGGGCCGGAAGTGACGGTTTTCATCGACTCGAACATCCCGATGTACGTCGCCGGGCGGGACCACCCGAATCGCGAACCGTCGATGCGGTTCCTCGAGCGGGTCCGGGCCGGAGTGGTGGACGGGGTCACGAGCACCGAGGTGCTCCAGGAGATCCTGTTCCGGTACGCCGGTCTCGGGAAGCTCGAGGTCGGGCTCGAGGTCTACGACCTTTTCGTGCAGATCTGCTCGCGCGTTCTGCCCGTTACGCTGGCCGACACCGATCGCGCCCGCGCTCTCCTGCCGGGCTTGAAGGGCGTGAGCGTCCGCGACGCGATTCACGCGTCCGTGATGCTGACGAACGGCATCTCGAAGATCGCGACGTTCGACGAAGGATTCGACCGGATCCCGGGCGTTCGGCGCGCGAAACTCGACTGAGAACGACGTCGGTGGCGGCGGAAGCGCTGGAGGCGCCTGCGTGATTCTCGTCCCCGGAACTCTCGTGAAGCACCCCGGACAGCCCTCGTGGGGCCCGGGAGAGATCCTGGCGGGCGGGGTCGCAGGGAAGGTACGCGTCCGGTTTCACGCGGCAGGCGAGAAGACGCTGAGCCTTTCCCACGCGCAGCTCGAGGTGGTGACGAAGGCGGAGTTCGAGACACTGCGGCGGGAGCTCGGATCCGCTCCTCCGCCGCACGTGCCGGGCCCGGACCCGGAGAACCTCGACGCCGAGAAGGCCTTTCAGCTGCTGCAGGGGAAGGAGCCGTGCGTCTTCATCACCGGCCGTGCCGGTACGGGGAAGTCGTATCTCCTTCGCTACTTCGCGCGGAAGACGCACAAGAAGATCGTCCTCCTCGCGCCGACGGGGCTCGCGGCGCTGAACGTCGGCGGGCAGACGATCCACTCCTTCTTCATGTTTCCCTGGGGCCTCATGAACAGGGAGGACGTGAAGGAGATCTGGGACTCGAACAAGCGGCAGCTCATCCGAAAGGTCGACACGTTCGTCATCGACGAGGTCTCGATGGTGAACGCGAACCTGATGGACGCGATCGACGCCTTCCTCCGCCTGAACGGGCGCGACGAGAGGAAGCCGTTCGGCGGCGCGCAGGTGGTCCTCTTCGGCGATCCCTACCAGCTCCCGCCCGTCCTCAGCCGGGAGGACGAGGCGAAGTTCATGGAGTACCACTACCGGAGCCCCTTCTTCTGGGACGCGAAGGTCTTCGAGCAGCTGCCGATCACGGTCGTCGAGCTGCGGAAGAACTACCGCCAGAAGGAGCTGGAGTTCATGGACGTCCTGAATGGCATCCGGCTGGGCGAGCTGGCGGAGGAGCACCAGGCGCTCCTGAACTCGCGGTGCGACCCGGATTTCGAGACCGACCCGGGGGAGATCCGGCCCTGGCTGACGACCACGAACGCTCGGGCGGCGCAGATCAACGCCGCGAGGCTGGCCCGCCTCCCGGGACCGGAGCACGTCTTCGGCGCGACGTTCAGCGGAAAGGCCTTCGACGGCGAGAACCTCCCGGCGGAGGCCGAGCTGAAGCTGCGGCTGGGAGCGCAGGTCCTCTTCGTGAAGAACGACGCGCAGGAGCGTTGGGTGAACGGGACGTTCGGCCGGGTCGTCACGCTCGCGAAGGACGTGGTCGAGGTCGAGGTGACGTCGAACGGCTACTCGCACACGTATCGCGTCGAGCCCGAGACGTGGGAGAGCCGGAAGTACACGTTCGACCCGAAGACCGAGAAGATCACGAGCGAGGTCGTCGGGAAGTTCACGCAGTACCCGCTCCGGCCGGCGTGGGCGATCACGATCCACAAGAGCCAGGGGCAGACGCTCGAGCGGATCGTCGTCGACCTCGGCCGCGGCGCCTTCGAGCACGGGCAGGTCTACGTGGCGTTGAGCCGCTGCCCGACGCTCGAGGGGATCACGCTCGCGACGGAGATCTGGCCGAACGACGTCCTGAAGGTGAGCAGCCACGTGAGAGAGTTCATGAACTCCGTCGCGAAGGCGGCGCTCCTGCCCGGGAGCGAGGGGCGGATACTCGCGGGAGGACGGACCATGACGGAGGGAAAAACATGAGGCGAGTGATGCGGAACGCGAAAGGCACCAAGCGAGTGCAGGCGGCGGATCTCTCCAGAGCCTGGGCGACGCTCCGCGACCGGCTCGCCGAGGCTCTCGGCGCGCTGGATGCAGGGCAGTACCTCATCCTCTCGGGGGCGAGGAGCCCGTACTACGTGCAGTTCGCGATGGAAGCGGACTCGCTGCTCTGGGCCGAGGCGGTGAGCGACGCCTTCCTCCCGAAGGGACGAAAGCTCGGGAAGGCGCAGAAGGACACCCTGGTGGAGCTCGGCTGGCGGGCTCCGGCGGACGACAGAAGAGGGAGACGGTCGCCTCGGGGAGCGAGCGGGTCGCCGAACTTCCAGGGCCGGTTTAAGGGGGCCGACCAGTTCGCGGCCGCCGCGACGATCGCGGTGCAGACGCTCTGCGATGTCTACGGCTTCCGCAGGCCGGCGTCCCTCCGCTACCACGCGTTCGAGGGCGAGGGAGGCGAGATCCTCCTGCCGACCCTCGGTCTCGGCCGCTATGCGGCGCCGTCCGCGGAGGTCGCCGCGGACGCCCCCGCGAGCCTCGAGGAGCAGGTCCTCGAGGTCGTGTGCGACGGGCTCGGTGCGAAGGACGCCCGGTTCGACAAGAAGGGCTTCCTCGCCCTCGAGGCCGACGGCGAGGCCGTCTTCGCGCTCCTCCTCGCCGACCCGCCCTGCGTCCGCCTCTACTCACCCGTTCTCCTCGACGTCACGAACGAGGCCGAGGCGCTCGGCCTCCTGAACACCCTCAACTTCGAGGGGCGCCACGCCCGGTTCGTCCTCGACGAGGGGACGGTCCTCGTCGTGATCGACCTGCCGGGGGAGCCCTTCGTGCCGGAGCACTTCGTCGAGAGCTTCATGGCGATCGCCTCGGCCGCGAGCGAGCTGCCCGAGAGCCTCGTGAAGGCGATCGGGGGGCGAGTTCCGTCGGAGCCGAAGCCGGCTCGCGCCCACGGCAGGGGAAGGAAGAGAGCCGCTTCGCCGTCCTGAGGGAGACGCCGCGATCGCGACCTCCGCCCTTTCCTACGAGACGACGACCGGAACAACGATCCCTCCGATCGGAAGGTGGATGAACGTCCCGAGGACGGGCCTGCCCCAGGCCTCGGAAACAGTCTGCGCGTAGGCCGCGAGCTGGCCGGCGTGGGTTGCGGCTCGGGCGAGGGACTCGGCCGTGGAGCCGGGGAAGCTCTTGTGGTCGACGACGACGAGGCCGTCGGCCGTCTCGAGGACGAGGTCCGCGGTGCCGGAGAGGACGGAGCCGTCGGGCAGCCGGCGCCGGAGAGGAAGCTCGCGACACCACGTGGCCTCGGGCCAGCGGGAGGCGACGAACGCCGACAGGGCGTCGGAAGCGGCGAGGAACGACTCGGCGGGAAGGGCGCCGGAGACGCCCCAGCGCCGGATCAGCCCTTCGGCGAGCTCGAGCCTCTCGGTGCGTGAGAGGTCGGGGCGGTCGGCGCCGAAGAAGGCGTGGAGCGCGTCACCAAGCAGCTCCATGTCGGTGCCGGATCGGAGCGGGAGGCGCGGGCCGAGGGTGATCGGCTCGCCGGTGGCGCCCGTGGCTTCGACCTTCGAGGCGGAGACGAAGGCCGCGGGATGCGGCCGGGGACCAGCCGGGACGGGCGCGGAGCCGGGGGTGCGGGGCGCGAGGGCCGCGGCGGCCGAGGCCGCAGGCCGCTGGAATGTCTCGACGCGCCGGCCTTCGACAGCGACCGTCGGGCCGATGTCGTCCACGGCCGGGCCGAGGTGCCGGAGGAGCGACTCGGTCAGCTTTCCGGGGCGGGCGGCGAGGACGACGCGGTCGCGCGCGCGGGTGAAGCCGACGTAGAGGAGCCGGAGGCCCTCGCGGTCGTCGCGCTCGGCGAGGAGGCGCTTGCGCTCGCTCGAGTCGAGGAGGCCGTGGAGGCGCGACTTCTTCGTCGAGGAGGTGTAGGGGGAGGGCCAGAAGGAAATGCGGCGGCCGGCGAGGGGGCGCTCGAGGTCGATGGCCGCCCCGGAGAGAACGTGGACGCCGAACGCCGAGGGCTCGCGGCGGACGGGCTGGAGGTCGAGGACCACGACGGGCCATTCGAGGCCCTTGGCGCCGTGGAGCGTGGAGACGACGACGGCATCGGGCGACTCGGGCCGCTTCTCGGGCGCTTCTGCCTCGTCGAGGCCGTCGAGGAAACCGAGGACGGTGGCGGGCCTCCCCTCGGAGAGCGCTCGCGCCGTGAACGCGACGGCGGCGGCGCGCAGCTCCTCGAGAGAGGCGAGGCGCGTGCCGGCGGAGCCCCAGGAGAGGCACGCCTCGCGGAGGTCGAGCGCGTCGAGGACGGCGTCGACGGCGCCTTCCGGGCCGAGGAGAGGCCGGGCCTCGCGGGCGGCGCGGACGCGCGAGACGGAGGAGAGGGCGTCGAAGGCCGCGGCGCCGGGCGTGGCGAGGACCTCGCTCAGCCAGGCGTCGGGGTCGCCGGCCCGCTCGAGGAGGCGGGCGAGCGTGGCGGCGGCGAGGGAGTCTTTCGGGTCGGCCCAGAGGCGCAGGCCCGCGACGAGGACGTGGCCTTCGAGCGAATCCGCGGCCTTCGCGCGCGGGAGCGTCGATTCGAGGCCGAGGCCGCCGAGGGCGGCCGCGATCGCCAGGCATTCCTTGTTCGTGCGTGAGAGGACGGCGACGTCGCCCGGCCGGGGCCGGCGAACCTCCCCGGTCGCACGGTCGCGGATTCGCGTCTCGGGGTCGTCGAGGAGGGCGCGGACCCGCGCCGCGATCTCCGCGGCGTCCCCGTCCTTGTTCTTCGCGTCGAGGCTCCAGCGCTCGACGACCGGGCCGAGGCCCGGCGGCTCGTCGGGCCTGCCGGGTACGAGCCGGACGCGCACCTCGGGGAGGCCCTGGCTGCCGAAGGCGCCGGCGAAGAGCTCGGAGGCGACGTGGACGAGGGCGGGGCGGCTGCGCCACGACTCGCGGAGCGTCTCGGGCTCGCGGCCGCCGAGGAGGGCGTCGATCGCGGCGTCCATCAGGGCGGGGTCGGTCCCGCGGAAACCGTAGATGGCCTGTTTCTGGTCGCCCACCCAGGCGCTCTTCGCGAGGCGGGCGAGGGAGAGGAAGAGGGCGAGCTGGAGGGGGTTCGTGTCCTGGAACTCGTCGACGAGGACGAGGTCGACCTCGGCCTCGAGCTGCTCGCGGACGGCCGGCCGCTCGAGGAGCGACAGGGCGAGGGCTTCCTGGTCGGCGAAGTCGACGACGCCGCGCTCCCGCTTGTAGGTCGCGTAGGCCGAGAGGGACCGGGCGGCGAGCGAGAAAGCGAGGCGCGTGGCCCGGGCGAGGTCGGCGCGGAAGAGAGGGTGGCGGTCGTGCTCGGTGGCGAGGCTGCGGATCGGGTCGGCGAGGGGGGAGGACTTCTTTCCGGGCTTCAGGCTCGACAGGGAGAAGAAGAGCTGCCAGGCGGGACGGCGGCCGCCGCCAAGGGCGGCCTTCGCGCTGCGAACGAGGTCGCAGGCTTTGGCGGTCACGTCCGTCGTGTCGAGCTCGAGGTCGACGCTCGCGAGGAAGGCGTCGAGCGCCGCGAGGAGCTCGGCGTCCCATTTCGCGCCGTCAATCTCGGACCCGCATGGGGCGAGGACGTCGAGCAGCTCCGCGACGCTCCGCTCGGCGAAGGCCTCGAGCGTCGCGGCGTCGACGCCGTTCGCGCGGGCGGCCCCCTGGATCTTCCGGGCCGCCTCCGCGAGGTCGAGGTCGGGAAGGCGCGACTGGAGGTCGGAGAGGGCCTCCTCGTCCTCGCGGGTGAAGGCGCCCGAGAGGCTCCGCTTCAGCGCAGCCGCGGCCCCCTCCTCGTCGAGGACCGTGAGGTCGGGGGAAAGGCCGAGATCGAAGGCGAAGTCGGAGAGGAGCCGCGAGCAGACGGAGTGGACGGTGCCGATGCGGGCCGCGCCGAGACGACGGGCCTCGTCGACCCTGCCGAGGCGGAGGAGCTCCTCGCGGACGCGGCGGGCCAGCTCGGCCGCCGCCTTGACGGTGAAGGTGACGGCGACGACCGCCTCGGGCCGCACGCGCCCCGCGCCGATCTCGGCGGCGAGGTAGGTGGCGAGGCGGGTCGTCTTGCCGCTCCCGGCGCTCGCGGAGATGACGTCGACGGGCTTCATGCTTCCTCCGCCGCGAAGGCGCGGCCGCAGAGGGCCCCGTGGTCGCAGTACGTGCAGGGCGCGGGAACGACGAGCGAGCCGTCGGGGAGGAGCTCCGTCCGGGCCTTGGTGTCGTCCTGGCCGGGGCCGGGCGAGGCAAGCTCGCCTCGGGAGAGGGCGTCGCGAGAGGCGAGCGCGGATCGCTCCACGGCAACCCAGACGGCCTCGGGCGGCGGGCCCTTGAGCGCCTCGGCCGTCGGAAAGTCGCGCTCCGACTGGGCGAGGAGGGTCGCGGAGCGGAGGATGTAGTAGGCGACCGGCGGGAGCCGGCGCAGGCCGTCCTCGTGGGCGAGGAGCTTCGCGTAGGCCGCGAGCTGGAGCGCGCCGCCGTTCCTCAGAAGGTCGCGCCGGACGCCGCTGCTCCACTTCAGGTCGACGATGGCCGAGGGGAAGGTGAAGACGAGGTCGGCCCGGCCACGGAGGATGCCGCCGGCCCACGGCGCCTCGAGGCTGCGCTCCACCTCCACCCGCGCGACGCCGAGCTGGCGCGCGAGGTCGACGAGGTGGCGGGCCGCGTCGCGGACGGCGCGGCGGGCGACCGCGCGGTCGCGCTCGGCGCCCGGGAGGAAGAGGGCGGCGCCGAGGAAGGGACCGGTCGAGTCGAAGAGGCGCTCCGCCTCTTCCGCGGCCTCGTCGGGAGTGAGGCCCGTGCGGGAGAGGACGCGCTCGAGCACGGCGTGACAGACGCTGCCGAGGAGCTGCGCCCCTTCGGGAAGGGTGCCGGCGCCGCCGGGCCGGAGCCCGCCCGCGTAGGTGATGGCGTACCGGAACGAGCAGCCGAGGAGCGTTTCGAGCGACGACGGCGATTCGGCCTCGCGGAGAGAGACGGCAGGACCGGTCCACGAGAGGCGGGCCTCGGGCAGCGGGCGGATCTCCCGGGCGAATGTGCGCGGGGTCCGCAGCCCGAAGGGCGCCGGACGCTGCAGGACGTCGGGTCGCCCGCCCTCGGCGAGGGAGGCGGTGATCTCGTCCCAGAGGGAGTGGGGGTGGAGCTGCTCGCCGGAGGGGTCCCGCTGGGGAGCGACGAAGAGAAGCGCCTCGGACGCCATCAGGAGCGGGCGCCTCCAGCGCAGGGCGCGCCGCACGGAAGCGACGCCCGGCGGCTCGAGGACGACCCCGATGGCCGCGAGGGCGGCCCTCTCCGTGGGGGTGGCCGGGAAGCCGGTAGAGGACGAAGACTCGGTGCGGCGGAAGTTCCACCAGGCGACGCATCGCGCCGGGCCGCCGACGCCGCCCGGGGCGCCGACGACGCCGAGGCCAGCCTCGCGCGGGAAGGGAGCGGTCGGGGGAATCTCGGAAGCGGCCTCTGCGACGACGCGCCCGACCCAGGTCTCCGTCAGCTCGTCGAGGCCGCTCCGGTCGAGAACGTCGGCCGTGGCGAGGGCGAAGGAAAGCGCCCGCTCGAAGGGCTCGGGCTCGTCTTCGCGCTTGATGCGGCCCCGGAGCCAGCGCTCGAGGAGGGCGAGCCTGCGGCGGGCCTCCTCCGCGCTGTAGCGCTCGCGGATGGCCCCCGGCCGGAAGAGCTGTTCGAGGCGGTCGGCCGTCGCCTTGCGCTGCACCTCGTCCTCGATGCGGTCGAGGGCCCGCTCGAGGGCCGACGCCCACTTTGGGCTGCCGACGGCCGGCTCGTCGTGAAGCGCATTCGCGAGCGCGCCGGCCACGCTCCGCCGGATGGGGCCGACGGGGAGGAGCAGAAGGTCGAGTGCCTGCTGGGGGTCGGCCGGGTCAAGGCCGAGCGCGAGGACGAGCGGGACGACGGGGAGGAGCGCGTCGTCTGCCCGCGCGGCCGCGGAGCCCGTGGTCGGGAGGCCGTGGCGCCGGAGCGCCGCGTCGAGGACGGGCTCGGGGGAGATGACCACCGTGCCGTCGAGCGAGTCCTGCGCGGCGAGCCAGGCTGCGAGAGCCTCGGCGGCCTCGAGCGGGCCGCCCGGGCGGACGAGCTGGAGGGAGCCGTCTCCCGCGGGGGTGAAGCCGGGCTCGCGAGCCGAGGCGAGGTCGCCCCGGGCCGGCGCGGGCGTCGGGTCGAAGAGCCCGACCTTCGTACCGCGCTTCCCGAGCGCGGCGAAGAGACGCTGCCAGGCGACGGGGAAGCTGTCGGGAGAGGAGAGAAGCCGCAATTCGGCGACGCCGGCGGAGCGACGCGTGAGAGCCGACTCCACGGCGAGGAGCCGGTCGACCGTCCCCGGCAGCGCCTCGCGCGTGACGGCCGAGAGAGCCGAGAGACGGGCGGCCCTCGGCACGTTCTCGCCCCGCCATCCCTGGAGGAAGAGGGAGTCTCGCCAGGCGAGAAGGCGGCGGGCGGCCGAGAGCGGATCGACGGAGGCCGACGCGCTCCAGAAGCCCTCGGTGCTCCGGATCGTCGGGACGAGCGAGGCGACGCGACGCGAGGGAGGAATCGCGGGCCCCCCGAGCCCGAGGGCGGTCTCGAGGAGAGCGAGGAAGCCCGATTCGCCCACCCAGGCTTCACCCGCGACGGCAGTACGCCCTTCGAGGGGGCCGGGCCAGGAGCCGGAGTCGAAGTCGGGGTCGAAGACGATTCTCACGAGTCCCCCAATTGAGTCGGATTCCGCGTCCGGGCCCATGTTGCCAGAGCGGCAATCGGAATTGGCCGTGAGAGGCCCCTGTCCCTCTCGCGGCCTCGACGCGTCACGACCGTGGGTTACGTTCCAGGTCGATCGGAGTCAGGAGCTCTCCGCCGAGCTTGACGATCTCGAGCCGCTCGAAGATCGGTTGGGCTTCGCGGCGCAGGGCCGCCCACTCCGCGGGTATCCCGTCGGCACCCAGGTTGAAATCGAGCGTCTCCACGTGCTGGAGCGTGCCTGCGACCGCGGCGAGCGAGGGGCAGGAGCGGAAGCGCTCGGGCCAGAAGCAGAGGAAGGCGTCGAGGAGTGCGGCGTCGAAGTCGGGCCTCTCGGGGACGATGGCCTGGATGCGGCCGAGTGGCCGCAGCCTGCCTTCCGGAACGCGCGCCTCCATCCAGGCCCGATCGCCGTGGCCGACGAAAATGACGATGCTCGGCTGGCGAATGCGCGACTCGGACGCAGAAGACTCGGGGTCGGTGACGACGTAGATGGGGCTGAAGTGGTTCGTTGCGGTTCTCATTCCGTCTCCTTATCCGAAAGGCTCAATGGCGCGGGCATGCTCGAGAGGGCCCCGCGAATATGGTCCGAGGAGCGATTCAGCCACTGGCGCGTGCACTCCGCGCGAGGAGGCCGGCCTTCCACTCCTGGGCGAGGACCATCTGGGCGGTGAAGAACCGGACGAGGCGGCGAACGAAGAGGACAAACGTCCGGTGAACGTGGCGCTCGAAGGCGCCGATGCGGATTCGCCACGCGACGTTCTCCGGGACTTTCGCCAGCCGGTAGCTGCGGACGCCGGGCCGGATCTCGTAGTCCACGAGGACGAAGCCTTCGGGGATCGGGAGCGGGGGCGGAGCGGTGCAGTCGACGGCCGCGCCGCAGGCCGCCACCGCGGCGAGGTGCTCGAACGCGATGCGGCGAAGGAGGGCCGGCGTTTCCGGCCTGGAGATGGAGCCGTCGGTGACGTAGGCGAGAGCGAGGTCGACGAGGTCGGGTGAGGCGGTCAGGTGGATCGGAGCCAGGCGAGTGTCGCGATGCGCCGCGGTGCGGCTCGTCTGCGGCAACCCCGGCGCGGACTCCTTCGGTGTCTCGGTCATCGTGTTCTCCTCCGGAAGAAGTTAGCGCCGGGGTCGGACGAGGGTCGAGGCGGGTGGTCTCCCGAGAGGGTCAGCGGCGCCGGAGAAGGGCCGTCAGCAGGTTCCCGAAGCCGACGAAGTTGCCGTACACGTCCCAGGTCTGGTTCGTGCTGGGGTCGTAGCGGCCGACGTACTGGTTGTCGGGGTACTGGGTGATCCACTCGCTGCCGTCGCTCCGGCGCTCGAGCCGGCCCACGAACTGGTTTTCCGAGTCGCGGAGGAAGCCGTTGTCGGGGAATTCGTCCCAGGGGGTGTCGCCCATGATCGATCTCCTCTTTCCGGGGCCGACCTTCGAGCATCGGCTCCAAGAGTGAAGATCGGGCATGGGGTCAGACATGTGAGGTCCGAGCCTCGCGAGATCGACCAGGGGACTACGACCTCTCGGGCTCTCCGCCATGTGGGTAGGACGCTGCACGTCCGACCCCTGGTGGCACCCTCGGCGGTGTTGGAGGTCGGTATGACACGAGAAGAAGATGAGGAGATCCTGGCCAGCCTGGAGGCGAGAGCCCGGCAGGCCGAGGCCGATCGGGAGCGGCTCGCGGCGGAGGCGGAGGAGGCCGTCGAGAAGGCGGATCGCGAGAAGCTCGCGGCCCGGGACGCCCTGCGGCCGTCGTTCCGGGAGGCCGCGGAGGAGGCGGCGCCCGCGTTCCAGGCCTTCCTCGAGTCCCCGGAGTGGGATCGTCTCCTTCGGGCACGGGGAAGGCTCGCGGGAGTGGCGAAACCGGCGGAGCTGGTGCTCCCGCCTCTGTACCTGACCGGGCATGCCTACCGGGAGCCCTTCTCGGCGCGAGCCGTCTTCGAGGACGAGGTCCGAAGGGCGAATCCGTACCTCGGAGGCGTCTACACGTGGACGGTCGGGCCGCGCCTGACCCTGGCCGGGAAATGGCATGGGATGCAGCCCGCCCGGGTCCTCTTCCGGACGGAGGCGGGCCTCCTGTCGCTGATCGACTGGTACGAGAAGGGGACCCACTTCGACGGATCCGTCCCCGTCGCGCTGCGCTTCTGCCGGCTCGTCACGGAGGGTCAGCTGCTCCGGCGACTGGCGAACGTGCCGCGCTGAGAAGACGGAGCCGGGGCTACGGCTGCTCGCCGTCGTCGTCCGCTCCGGCCTCCGCGAGCGCCCTCCCGGCCGCCTCTTCGTCGTCGGCCTTCTGACGCGCCTCCCTCATCCGGGAACGGAACTCCCAGGTCGCCGCGCCGAGGAGGTCGAGGCAGCGAGGTGCCACGTTCCGGAACGCGTCGAAGCCGTCGAGGAAGAGCTCGACCGTCGCGTAGACGGAGCCGTTGGAGCGGAGCGAGACCTTCAGGGCCTTCAGGCTGCTGTTGAGGGTGTTGGCGACGACGAGGGCGACGGAGCGCTCGGCCGAATCGTCGTCGCACTTCCAGACGTCGGGGACGAGGAAGCGGACGTAGGCCGGGTCGTCCGCGTCGAGCAGGACGAAGACGTCGCGCCCCTCGTGGCGGAGGTGGATGTCGCCGTCGTCGTCGACGTCGCAGCGGAAGCCCTCGCCGGCGAGCCAGTCGAGGATCTGCCGGGCGCGCGAGGGCGGGGCGGAGGATCGGTTCTCGGCCGGGGCCTGGGCGGAGGGGTCGTCGCCGCCGAGGTCGGAGAGGGTGGGGAAGTCGGGCATGGCTACTCCTTCGCGTCGCCGTGCTGCGCGGCGACGAGGGCGAGACGCGGGGCGGGGACGGACGCGGGCCGGAAGCCGACGGCCGGCTTCGTCTCCGAGGAGCGGGCGAGCTGCGCGCCGGCGGCCTCGCAGAGGTCGGCGCGCGTCAGGAGGCGGTGGCCTTCGGGCCTCGAGGCGGCCTTCGCGACGGCGAAGAGCGCGGCGGTGCGGATGTGCGAGCCGCTGAGCGGGTAGGCGCGGGCGAGGGAGGCGAGGTCGACGTCTCCCGCGAGCGGGGCGCGCGGCGGGAGGTGCCTCTTCCAGAGCTGCGTGCGCTCCTCGGGGCCGGGCATCCCGATCTCGAGGCGGGCGAGGAGGCGCCGCTCGAGCGCGGGGTCGAGCGCCGCGTCGCGGTTCGTGGTGAGGACGACGACGCCGGGGAAGCGCTCGATCTCCTGGAGGAGGAGGTTCGTCAGGGAGATCTCCCAGCGCTGGCGGTCGGCGCTGCGCGACGAGAGGAGCGAGTCGGCCTCGTCGACGAGGACGACGTCGCCCGCCGCGCGGGCGGCGCGGAAGGCGGCCGAGAGCTTCTTCTCGGATTCGCCGACGTACTTGCCGAGGATCTGGTCGGTGCGGAGGCGCCAGAGGGTGCGGCCCAGCTCGCCGGCGATGGCCTCGGCCGCCAGGGTCTTCCCGGTGCCGGGAGGGCCGTAGAGGAGGAGCGCCACGCCGGCGGAGCCGAGGAGGCTCTCGGACGCGCCCCACTCGGCGGCGGCCGCGAGGGCGCGCGGGACGGCGAGCGCCTCGGCGAGCCGGAGGCGGGCGTCGGGCGAGAGGACGAGGCCGGAGAGGGTGAGGCGCGGCGTGACCTTCTCCACGCCGTCGTCTCCCTCGGCTTTCGGCGCGGGCTCTCCCTCCCGCGGGCGGACGAGCGCGAGGCCCGAGGGGACGACGCGCGATCGCGCGGCGCGGGAGGCGCGAAGCCTGACGTCGCCGTCGCCGGCGGCTCCCTCGACGAGTCCGGCGCTCCCGAGCGGCGATTCCGGCCCCGCCAGGGCGGCGGGGTTCGTGCCGAGGCCGGGGAGGCCTTCGAGGGCCTCGGAGAGGAGCGCCCAGGCGACGGGCTCGTCGTCGGGGCTCCGGGAGAGGAGCGTGGCGAGGAGCGCGGCCTCGGCGGCCGTGGTGGCGCCCGCCTCGCGGAGGGCCACGGCGAGGGGGTCGGACGAGCCCGCGCGGCCCGGAGCGAGGTGCCAGGAGAGAGCGAGGGAGAGGTCGCGGCGCGCCGGGGAGAGGGAGTCCCAGCCGGGCGCGTCGGGGCGCGCGTCGGACCACGCCTGGAGGCGCTCGGTCGGCAGCGGCCCGACGAGGGCGAGGAGGCGCCCGGCGCGGTGAAGCATGAGCTGGAGCCGGCTCGCGGCGCTGGCCGCCTCGGGGAGGCTCTCCTCTCCGGGCTCCGTGCGGCCGGCGAGAAGCGAGGTCCTCCAGCGCGGATCGAGGCGGTAGCAGCGCTCCGGGACGACGTTGTCCGCGTCGGACTGGACGACGCGGAGGCGGCGGAGGGCGCCCGCTACCTCAAGGCGCTGGCGGACGGCGTCCTGGTGGCTCCAGTCGGCCGCGCCGACGGCGTCGCAGAGCTGGCCGAGGTTCAGGCCGCGGCCGGTGCGGACGTCGGCCGCTTCGCGCAGGAGGGCGAGGACGAGGAGCCGGTCGAGGAGGTCGAGACCGAGGGCGTCGAAGGCGTCGAGGAAGCCCGGCCTCACGCCGGCCGCGCGGGTGAGGCGGGTGCGCTCCGCGAGGAGGCGGAGGGCGGGCATCCGTTCGGCGACCGGCTGGAAGAGAGCGGCGTGGGTGGTCGACGGATTGCCGCTCATCGGCCCGAGCGCCGCGAACCAGGCGTCGAGGCACTCCTTCCCGTCGCGGAAGGCGGCGGGAGGCGGCCCGGGGGGCACGGGCGCCGAGGGGGCTGCGTCCCTGGCCTCGGTGGTCTTTCGGGTCATCGCGTCCTCCTCTCCTCCCCAAGATAGGCACGGGGTCGGACGGACGGTGTCCAACTCTCCGGGGAGCGCGCATACTGGGGGCGGGAGGAGCTCATGGCCTTCAAGGACCGCCCGTACTTCCGCCGGATCCTCGAGCTCGACGACGTCCTCCGGCAGGGGAAGAAGGTCACGGCGACGACGCTCGCGGAGAGGTGGGAGACGTCGACGAAGACCGTCCAGCGGCTCATCGACAACTTCCGCGACGAGTTCCGGGCGCCGCTCGAGTGGGACGCCCGCCGCGGGACGTACCTCTACTCCGAGCCGGGCTGGCACCTGCCGTGGCTCGCGATGGAGGGGGCCGACCTCTTCGCCGTCGGCGTGGCGATGAAGGTGCTGCAGCTCTACGAGGGGACCCCCGCCGCGAAGGACCTGAAGGCGATCTTCGAGCGGCTCTCGAAGCTGATGCCTCCCGAGGTGCGGGTCGCGCCGTCGTCGTTCGTCGAGAAGCTCTACATCCGCCAGCAGGCGCAGCGGCCGGTCGACCCGAAGGTGTGGGACGCGGTGGCGACGGCGCTTCGCGAGAAGGTCGCGCTCACGATCGACTACAAGAAGCCGACGGGGGAGTTCCGGAAGCGGGAGATCGAGCCGCTCCACCTCGTTCTCTACGGCATGGACTGGTTCCTCCTCGCGAAGGACCCCGGCGACGACGTCGTGAAGACGTTCTACCTCTCGCGGATGAAGGCGGCCCGGGTGGGGAGCCGGCGCTTCTCGCCACCGAAGGGGTTCAGGCCCGAGGAGCACTTCGGCGAGACGATCGGCATCTACGTGGGAAAGCCGCACTTCCGGTTCCGCGTCCGCTTCGACCGGGAGGTCGCGGAGTGGATCACCGAGGTCCGCTGGCACGAGAAGCAGAAGCTGGTGCGCCTGCCGGACGGCGGCGTGGAGCTCGAGCTCCCGGCGAGCGCACGCCTCGAGGCGCGCCGCTTCGTCCTCTCGTTCGGGAAGCACGCCGAGGTCCTCGGGCCGCCGGAGCTGGTCGCGGAGGTGAAGGAACACGTCCGGGCGCTGGCCGCGATGTACGGGGACGCGGCGGGCTGACCCTCGGACTCCATCCGTCCGAGAGTGGAGCGGAACGTCCTTCGCGTGACGCGGTCCCAGAGCGGGCGGGATGACGAACCGGGACGGGTGGAGTCGCTGGAACGTCTCGTCCGAAGGATCGGAGGGAGCGGGCCCCGGTCCGGGACGGCCGTCCACCTCTACCTCGACGTCTCCGGAAGCGTGGAGTCGTTCCTCGGGCCGCTCTACGCGGCGGTTCGCGGCGTGGCGCGCTTCGTCTGCCCGGTCGTCCACCTCTTCTCGGCCGACGTGGTGGACGTTCCCATTGTCGACCTGGCGAAGCGGTCCTGCCCGACGACGGGCGGGACGAGCATCGTTCCCGTGGCCCGGCACATCCGCGCCAGGGGAGTGCGCCGGGCCGTCATCGTGACCGACGGGGAGGTGGGGCCCATCGGCGCGATGGAGAGGGAGACGCTCGGTGAGACGATCCTCGGCGTCGCCCTGACGAGCCGGCGAGAGAGGGGCGGCGAGCTCGCCGGCCTCGCGCGGCACGTCGTGGTCCTCGCCGGGGTGGAGCGGCGGGCACCGGCCGGGGAGGCCGAGGGGGAGATCCGAAGATGAGAACGTCCGAGCAGCCGATGGAGCGCCGCGAGCTCGCAGCCCAGCGTCTCTTCGAAGAGCATCCCCCGGTCCTCCGCAGCCCGAACAAGAAGGTCGTCCACGAGATCGCGTGCCCGCCCGGGTCGGTTCACCGGGGAACGATCGTCTACTCGAGGTGGGACGCGATGCCGCTGCCGGAGACCTTCGCCCCCGAGCGGGCGGCGGAGCAGGTCGTCCGGCTCGACGGCTTCTACGACTACCGGCCGGTTCTCTCGGCGCCGGGGGCCGTCGAGTGGCACGTGAACTTCGCCGATCCCCGGCTCTTCTTCGCCTACGGCGGTCCTCTCTTCGCGCAGGACGAGATCCAGGTCGCGGAGCACCCGATCCTCGGCTCTCTCAGGGAGGCGTTGCAGGCCTACTGTTCTACCGCCCTGACCGTCGAGCAGGGCCGGCCGACGCCGGTCCTGGTGGCGGGGGTCGAGCGGCGCTGCCACGTCGCGACGGATCCCGACCCGGCGGAGGGGCGCCCGAGGGGCCTCTACGGGAACGAATTCGGCCGGGCACCGGCCGAGGTCGTGAGGCGCGCCACGAAGCGGATCGAGCCTGCAACGACGACGAACGTCATCGCGATGGCCGCCCCTTCCGGCGGATATGGCCCGTACTCGAGCGGGCAGATCGTCCACGTCCTGACGACGGCCTGGACGGGATTCCGTTCCGCCGTACACGAGAGCGGAACGGCCCCGGTCGCGATCCACACCGGCTTCTGGGGGTGCGGGGCGTTCGGCGGAAACCGGATACTCATGGCGATGCTGCAGGTGATTGCGGCGGGAGCTGCGGGTGTCGACCGGCTCGTCTTCCACGCGCCCGGCGACTCGGGAGCTACAGCCCTCGACTCCGTCCTGCGGGTGATCCGGGAGAGCCTGTCCGGTGCGCCAATGAGCGACGCCGATCTCGTTCGCCGAATCGCCTCGATGGGGTTCGAGTGGGGCGAGAGCGACGGCAGCTGACCGGGAGCCGAGAGACGGCAGAAACGCGACGCAGGAGGTGCCATGAGTGACGCCTGGATCAACCGACTCGAGATCAGCGGCCCGCCGAAGGACCTGGCGGCCGTCGAACGGGCGATGACGCCGGTCAAGGCGGCGGGGTCGCGTTCTCGCCGGCTGGATCTATCGTTCAAGGCGCTCAGCGAGTACCTGGCCATCGGGTGCGTGATCTGCGCCGAGGACGTCACGGAACCGTGGGGGGTCACGGTCGAACGCCGAGAGCGCCTGGAGCGAGGGATGGTCCGGCGGATCTACCGATTCGAGCAAGCCCGGTACGAACCCGATGAGCTCCTCGTCGGGCTCTCGGCCCGGTTCCCGCGGCTCTGTTTCGTCCACGGTTGGGTGATGCCCGACAGCGAGGAAGCCAGCAAGCTCATCCACAAGGGCACGGCTCGCCGGTTCGACCTGTCTCAAAAGCGAAGGAACGAAATCTACGCGGACATCGACGACGACGAAGACCCGCACGTCGCGTTCTGGATGGCCGTCAAGTCCGACTGGGCCGCCCTCGAAGAGGTCGTCGCGCACTGGGCAGGGACCGTCCAGCGCATCCTCGGGCGGATCGCCGCGAACGATCTCTCGGCGCCCGGCGAGAAGCGACCCCGTCGGTCCTCCAGGGAAACCGATGGGAAGGTCCCGTGGCATGTTCACCGTCTCTCGGGCGACGGCTGGCCCTCGCAGCGTATCGACGACTGGGACACCGTGAACCGTCTGCTCGGGCAAACGATCACGCGCCTTCCGGGCACCGAGGTCCTCTCTCTGCCGGACGGTGGCTATGCCCGGTGGCTCGGCTCGAAGGCGGCCCTCACCGTCGAGATCCGTGAGTGCCGTGCAGGTGGAGCGTTCACGCACTGGGTGATCGGAAGGGGGCCGCTCACCGGGAAGCCTGCCGTCGTTCGCGGGCCCGACTCCACGGAACGCGTCGACTCCAGCCAGGTGCTCACCCTGAGGGACGCCCAGAGCATCTTCCGTGCGTTCCTGCAGCTCAGAGCCATCCCGGCGCGCTACAACCGCACCGACGTGACGGCCCGGTTCAGGAAGGGCAAGGGCCGCCAGCCGGCGGCTCGGCCGTGAGGGGAGAGCGGGACCGACGTAGCGGCGGCCGTCCGCCGCCCCCCTTCCGTCTCAGGCCCCGGGTCGCCGCCCCGGCGCGGGCGGGGTTGCGGGGCGCTGGGTCCCGGCCGGCGCCGCGGGGGCGGCGGGCGCCGGCGGCGCGGCCGGCGCCGCCTCGGGCGGGGCGGCCTCTGTCGGGAGCGCGATGCCGTTGCTCCGGAAGGCGGCGAGGAGCCCGCCCTTGTCGACCGCCTTCAGGTAGGCCTCGCGCGGCTCGACGACTCCGTTCTTCACGAGCTCGAGGAGCGAGTCGTTCAGGAGGCGCATCCCCTGGGCCTTCGACGTCTGGAGGATGGACGGGAGCTGGAACGTCTTCCCGTCCCGGATCAGGTTCGCGACGGCGTTGTTCGTCAGGAGGATCTCGAGCGCAGCGACGCGCCCCCCGCCGATCTTCCTGAGGAGCGTCTGCGCGACGACCCCCTTGAGCGACTCGGCGAGCATCGTCCGGATCTGCTGCTGCCGGTCGGCCGGGAACTGGTCGACGATCCGGTCGACGGTCGACGTGGCCGTCGTCGTGTGGAGCGTGCCGAAGACGAGGTGGCCCGTCTCGGCCGTCTCGATGGCGATCGCGATCGTCTCGAGGTCGCGCATCTCGCCGACGAGGACGATGTCGGGGTCCTCGCGGAGCGCGGCCCGGAGGGCGTCCTTGAACGAGCGCGTGTGGCTCCGCACCTCGCGCTGGTTCACGAGGCACTTCTTGTTCCGGTGGACGAACTCCACCGGGTCCTCGATCGTGATGATGTGGTCGGTCCGCGTCTCGTTGACGTAGTCGACGATCGCGGCGAGCGTCGTCGACTTGCCCGAGCCGGTCGGGCCGGTCACGAGGACGAGCCCCTTCGAGAGGTCGCCGAGCCTCACGACCGCCTCGGGGAGGTTCAGCTGCTGCGCGGTGAGGATCTCGATCGGGATCTGGCGGAAGACCGCGCCGACGCCGTGGCGGTCGCGGAAGACGTTCACCCGGAACCGCGCGACCCCGGGGATCTCGTGGGCGAAGTCGGTGTCGTTCCGCTCGAGGAACTCGGTCCGGTTCGCCTCGGGGAAGACGGCCGAGAGGAGCCTCTCGATCTCCTTCGAGTCGAGGACGGGCTCGTCGTCCTGGACCTCCATGTCGCCGTGGATCCGGAAGACGGGGCGGGTCCCAGACGAGAGGTGGACGTCGGACGCCTTCTTCTGGAGCATCCGGAGGAGGAGCGCGTCGAGGGGCCGCTCCTTCTGGACCGAGGTGTCGGCCAGGGGCTCGGGGCTCCCGGCGGGGACGGGATAGGGGATCTCCTCGAGCGGCGCCGGGACGGGCGACGGGGGAGGGACGGCCGCGGGAGCCGGGACGGGCGCCGGTGCTGGCGCCGGAACGGGAGCTGGAGACGGTGCGGCCGCCGGCGCCTGGGAGGCGGCCTGGCGCGGCTCCGGGGCGAGGTGCGGGGCGATCGACATCTTCGACGTCCGCCAGATGACGAGCGCCGGGGCCGAGCCGATGAACCCGAACCGGATCTCGATCGGCTCCATGCCGGGGCCGAGCTCGACGGGGATCCGGTGCCGGGCCCGCGCGAGGTCCTCGGCGGCGCGGCCGGGCGCCACCTCGGCGGCGACGGCCCGGAACGAGTCCGTGCCGACCGCCTCGCGCCCCACGACGGCGCGCGAGGGACCGCGGGTCATGAACATCCGCTCTCCCGGGACGATGTAGAGGGCCTCTCCCTCGGTCTGGAGGAGGTTCGCGACGAGGAGGTCGATGCGGGACGACATCTCCGGCCTCCTCAGAACGACACGCGGGCGATGTACGGCGTCGCGACGAAGAGGAGGCGCGTCCCGAGGCCGATCGCGACGAAGCGCCCCGCCGCGTTGAAGACGTCGGACATCCGCGCGTGCCCCTCGACCGCCACGGAGCGGAGGATCCCCGAGTGCTCCTCCCCGGTGACGAGGTGGAGCGTCACGAGGTCGAGCGTCGTCCCCTCGGCGGCGGCCTCCTCGGCCCCCGGTCCCGCGGCGTCGATCTCGACGGTGACGAGCGCGTCGCGCGAGAGGAGGCAGCTCCCGGCCTCGCCGAGCCCGACCGGGAGGAAGCGGCGTCTCTCCTCGAGGAGGGCGTGGAGCGGGGTGACGCCCCGCTCGCGGTGGGGGTCGGGCAGAAGCCAGAACGTGACGTCGAGGCGGGTGCCGCCGTCGAGCCGGACGGTCGCGGCGCAGGGCGTCGTCGTCCGCCGGGGAATCGTGTCGGGCATGACGTCCTCCCGGGTGCTGGAAGGATTCTAGGCGCCCGGCCCCCGGGCGCCCGCGTGGATAATCCCCCGAGGTGGCCCGCCTCGCCCTCTTCCCGCGCTTCGCCCTCGCGGCCTTCCTCGCGGCCGCGCGGGTCGTCGCCGCAGCGCCGCCGGCGACGTTCGTCCCGCCGTCGGGCTCGTCGATCGTCGTGCGGGCGACCGAGGCGGACGGGAAGACGCTCGTCTCGGTCGGCGACGTCGCGGCGGCGCTCGGGGGGACGCTCGCCTACGAGGCGGCGACGGGCTCCTACGAGCTGAAGATCGGCGCGCACACGGCGGTCTTCGGGACGGAGACCCCGATCGCGGTCGTCGACACCCGGCTGGTCCAGCTGACCGCCCCGGTCCGCGGAGAGGGCTCGACCGCCTTCGCCGACGCCGACTTCTTCTCGCGCGTCCTCTCGCCGGTCTTCGGCGTCACGTTCGCCTGGGACAAGGGCGCGCGCGCTCTCGCCGCGCGGCGCGTCGAGACACTCGAGATCGGCGTGGAGGCGACGGTCTCCGCGGCCGAGGGGACGACGAAGGTCGTCTTCCGCTTCACGCAGCTGCCGCCCGTGAAGGCGGAGAAGGGGGACGAGCAGATCGTCCTCCGCTTCCCCGGCGTGAAGCTCGTCCCCAACGTGCCGGAGGTCGCCGTCGACGACGCCCGTGTCGCGCGGCTCCTCCTGCGCCCCGCCGAGCTGGCGGTCGTTCTGAAGGGGAAGAACCTCTCGACGAACGTCTACACCCTCGCGAACCCCCCGCGCGTCGTCGTCGACGTGACGCGCGCCGCGCCGCCGCCCCCGGCCGCCGCCGCGCCCCCGGCCGCGAGCCCGGCTCCGGGCGCCCTCGTCGTCCCGCCGGCGCCCCCGCGGCCCGAGCCGAGGGTCGTCGTCCTCGACCCGGGTCACGGCGGGACCGAGGAGGGGGCGAAGGGGCCGGACGGGCTCCTCGAGAAGGACGTCGTCCTCCAGCTCGCCCGGACGGTGCGCGAGGTCCTGACGGCGCGGGGCTACCGCGTCGTGACGACGCGCGACAGCGACGCCTCCGTCGGGTTCCAGGACCGGACGGCGACCGCGAACGCCGCGAAGGCCGACGTCTTCCTCTCCCTCCACATGAACGCCTCGCGCGCCGCCTCGGCGCACGGGACGGAGGTCTACTACCTCTCCCTCGACGCCTCCGACCGGGCCGCGGCGGCGCTCGCGGAGACCGAGAACAAGGCCGAGCCGACCGCGACGCCGTCCGCCGAGACGAACGCCGCGCTGCGCGACCTCGACCTGATCCTCTGGGACCTCGCCCAGAACCAGCACCTCACCGCCTCGAGCCGCCTCGCCGAGATCATCCAGGGCGACTTCAACCGCCTCCTCGGCATCACGACCCGGGGCGTCAAGCAGGCCCCCCTGCGCGTCCTGATCGGCGTGAACGCCCCGGCCGTCCTCGTCGAGGTCGCCTTCATCTCGAACCCCGAGGAGGAGAAGCTGATCGCCTCCGAGGAGTTCCGGAAGTCGGTCGCCACGACGCTCGCCGGGTCGCTCGACACCTTCTTCCGGGCCGCGGCCGACGGCGTCGCGCCGATCCCGTTCGCGCCGCCGCAGAGCGGGCGCCGCTGACCCGCTCCCGATGCCGCGCCGCTTCGCCTTCGCGCTCCTCGCCCTCCTGGTGCTCCTGCTCGTCGGGCTCCTCGTCGGGCGGAGGGTGCAGGAGTCGCGGCAGAAGATGCAGGCCGCGGCGCGGCCGACGCCGACGCGGACGATCCCCCCGCCGCCGACCCCGATCCCGGCGCGCCTCGTCTCGATCTGGTTCGAGTCGGCGGAGGACGGGCTCTTCCATCCCGAGGCGCGCGAGGTGCCGGCCGCGGTCGACGACGTCGCCTTCCTCCGGAGCCTCGGCGCGGCGGTCCTCGCCGGGCCGCGCCACCCCGCGCTCCTCGCCCCGTTCCCCCAGGGCTGGACGCTCCGCGCCGCGTTCCGCCTCGCGAACGGCCTCGCCGTCCTCGACCTCGCGCCGCCCGCCCCGCCGACGCCCGTCCCGACCGAGGAGCCGTCGCCGGAGCCGACGCCGGCCGGGGGGAAGGCGAAGAAGGGGACGCCGACCCCGACGTCGACGCCCGTCCCGGTCGCCACCGAGCCGCCGAAGCGCTGGGAGACGGGCGCTTCCGAGGAGGTCGGGGCGGCGCAGTCGCTCGTCCTGACCGTCACGAAGAACCTCCCGGCCGTCACCCACGTGATCCTCCTCGTCGGGGGCGAGCCGGCGGAGACGCTCGCGGGGCACGTCGACCTGACGCACCCGCTCCTCCCCGACCTCTCGCGCGCGGCCGACGAAGCCCCGCTCGTCGCCCCCATGCCGACGCCGCCGCCGTCGCCGGAACCCGTCGCCGAGGCCTCCGCCTCGCCGGCCCCGAAGCCCTCCCCGGCGGTCTCCCCGTCACCGCGGGCCACGCCCCGCCCCACCCCGCGTCCCTCCAAGGGCACCCTGCTGACATGACGGACGAACGTCCCATCGGCCTCTTCGACTCGGGCGTCGGCGGCCTGACCGTCCTCGACGCCGTCGCCCGCCGCCTCCCGGCGGAGGACCTCCTCTACCTCGGCGACACCGCGCGCCTCCCCTACGGCACGAAGTCGCCCGAGACCGTCCGGCGCTACGCGCGCCGCGCCGTCTCGCTCCTCCTGACGCGCGGGGTCAAGGCGCTCGTCGTCGCATGCAACACCGCCTCGGCCCTCGCCCTCGACGCGATCGTCGAGGAGGCGCGGGAGGTCCCCGTCGTCGGCGTCGTCGGGCCGGGCGCCCGCGCCGCGCTCGCCCGCGCCCGCGGCCTCACCGGGCCGGCCGCCGAGGCGCCGATCGCCGTCCTCGCGACCGAGGCGACCGTCGCCTCCGACGCCTACGGCCGCGCGATCCGCTCGCTCGACCCGTTCCGCACCGTGATGAACGTCGCCTGCCCGCTCTTCGTCCCGCTCGCGGAGGAGGGGTGGACGGAGAACGACGTCGCGCGCGCCGCGGCCCGGCTCTACCTCGCGCCCGTCGTCGAGGCGGGGGCGAAGGTCGTCGTCCTCGGCTGCACGCACTACCCGCTCCTCTCGGAGACGATCGCCGCCTCGCTCCCCGCGGGGACCCTCCTCGTCGACTCCGCGGCCTCCACGGCCGTCGAGGTCGAGGCGCTCCTCGGCCCGAACGCCCGCCGCGACGGGGGCCCCGGCGAGACGCACCTCCTCGTGACCGACGCCTCCGAGCGGCTTCGCCGCGTCGCGGGACGGTTCCTCGGCCGGGAGGCCGCCGCCCTCGAGCTCGTCGACCTGCCGTAAGCTCCGCCGCGATGCCTCGTCCCGACGGTCGCTCCCCTCTCCAGCTCCGCCCCTTCTCCCTCGAGTGCGGCGTCGTTCCGCACGCCGAGGGCTCCTGCCTCATCACTCAGGGCCGGACGAGGGTCCTCGTCGCCGCGACCCTCGAGCAGAAGACCCCGCCCTTCCTCCGGGACACGGGCGAGGGGTGGATCACCGCCGAGTACGGGATGCTCCCGCGCGCGACGCTCGAGCGGACGCCCCGCGAGGCGGCCAAGGGGAAGCAGGCCGGCCGGACCCTCGAGATCCAGCGCCTCATCGGGCGCGCCCTGCGCGGCGTCGCCGACCGGACCGCGTTCCCCGAGTGGACCGTGACGCTCGACTGCGACGTCCTCGTCGCCGACGCCGGGACGCGCTGCGCCTCGGTGACGGGCGCGTGGGTCGCGCTCGCGCTCGCCCTCGACACGCTCCGCAAGCGCGGCGGCCTGAAGCGGCGCCCGTTCCGCGAGGCGGTCGCGGCGATCTCTGTCGGCGTCATGCCCGACCGCGAGCGCCCCGAGGGGGTCGTCACGCTCGACCTCGACTACGCCGAGGACTCGACGGCCCACGTCGACCTGAACGTCGTCGGCACCTCCACCGGGCGCTACGTCGAGGTGCAGGGGACCGCCGAGCGCGAGCCGTTCGACGACCGGCGCCTGCGCGAGATGCTCACCGCCGGGAAGAAGGGGCTCCGCCGGCTCTTCCGCGCGCAGGCCCGGGCCCTCGCGGGGCGGGTGCCGGAAGAGTGGCTCCCGCCGGCCTGACGGCCGGCCTCAGGCCCTCTTCGCGAGCTCGGCGAGCCTCTTCGCGACGTCCTTCGGAACCTCGAGCGGGGCGTAGTGCCCGACGCCCGGGAGCGTCACGTAGTCGGCGTCCGGGCGCGCCGCGCGGATCGCCTCGACGTCCTTCGGCGGGGCGAGCGGGTCCTGCACCCCCGTCAGGAGGAGGAGAGGGACCTTCGTCCCCGCGAGGCGCTTCGAAAGGGGCGGTGCGGAGAGGATGCCGTCGACGGAGCGCTCGAGCGCCCGGAGCGCGGCCGCGGCGTGCGGGCCGGTCCGCGACGCCATCCCTCGCGCGACGAAGCCCTTCTTTCCCGGGCCGTCGACGGCGAAGCCGTAGGCGAGCGCGTTCTTCAGGGAGGTCTCGGGCGCCGCTCCGACGAGCGAGGCGCGCGACATCGCCTTCCACTTCAGCGTGTCGGTGAAGCCGTACGACGCCGCGCCGAGCGGCGAGACGAGCGCGAGCGCGAGGACGCGTTTCGGCGCGAGAAGGGCGAGCTCCCCGGCGACGCGGCCCCCGAGCGAGTGCCCCGCGACGATCGCCGTCTCGGCGTCGCGGTCGTCCATCTCGCCGAGGACCCAGCGCGCGAGCGAGCCGGGGTCGTAGCTGTCGTGTGGGCGAAACGCCTTCCCGAACCCGGGGAAGTCGAGGGCGAGCGGGGTGAGGCTCTTCGGCAGCGCCGCGGCGACGTCCTTCCAGTCTTCCGCCGAGCCGCCGAGCCCGTGCAGGAGGAGCGCGGTCCGGCTCACGCGGCCCCTCGCGCGGGTGGACATCCCTGCGGCGCCGGCCGAGAATCCGGCGCGCCGGGGCGTAGCGCAGTGGTAGCGCAGTTGCTTTGGGAGCAACAGGTCGGCGGTTCAAATCCGCCCGCCCCGACCACTCCTTCCCACCTCCGCTCCCGAAGACGCATCCCGCCGGCCTCTCCCGCCCCGCGCCGAGGCGTTCGCGCGTTTGGCGCGGGATCTTGGCAGAGCGGGACCTTCGCGTCGAGACGAAACGGCCCGGCGCGGCGTTCCCGCCGCGCCGGGCTCTCGCGGGAGGACGAGCCGCGACCCCGGGCCGTGGCGCGCTACTTCCTCGCCACCATCGGCGGCTGGTACTCGGGGGCGACGTTCTTCACGGGAGGAACGGTCCGGAGGAAGGCGAAGACGGCCTTCAGGTCCTCCTCCGTCGCGTTGCGGTAGGCGGGCCAGGGCATCGGCGGGTTGATGGGGCGGCCGACGCCGAGGTGCTTCCCTTCCTTGAGCGCCTTCACGAAGTTCGCCTCCGTCCAGGAGCCGAGCCCGGTCGGGTCCGAGGTCAGGTTGACCGCGTAGCTGACGCCCCACGGCCCGGCGAACGCGGTGTTCGTCGCGGCGCCGGCCCAGATCCACCCCTTCGGGTCGGGCGCGAACGTCCTCGCGACCTTGAACTCGGCGGGGTGGCCCGAGAGGCGGCGCGACATGTCGGGCTCCGGGCCCTTCGGCCCCATCTTCATCGGCGTGTGGCAGTCGTCGCATCCCATGATGCCGACGAGGTAGGCGCCGCGCGCGACCTCGGGCGAGGCGCCGAAGGTGAGGGGCTTCTTCGGCGGCTCGGCCCCGAGGAGCGTCGACGAGGCGAGGAGCGCCGCCGCGGCGCCTGCGAAGGCGGCTCGGCGGGCGGTCCCCGTGGTGGCGCGGAAAGAGGCGGAGCGGGCGGCGGGCGAGGTCGTCGTCATGGCGTCTCCCTTGGGGGCGGTCGTGTCCGGACGGGGAAGGTACGGACGGTTCGTCGTGAAGTTACGCGGCCCGCGCGAGGGCGGCGTCGAGGGCGTCCTGGGAAGCGAGGGCGACGGGGCCCTCGGCGGGGAGCTTCGCGGCGCGCGCGAGGACGCGGCCCACCTTCGCCGCCGGCACGGCGGGGAGGTGCGAGGAGAGGAGCCACGAGGCCCCGAGGGAGGCGACCTCGCGGAGGGAGGCCTCGTATCGCTCGGGCCGCACGTCGGAGAGCCAGGGCGAGTTCGCGCGGCAGAAGAACGACATCCCCTCGAGGCACGAGGACTCGTGCGCGTCGTCGAACGTCGGGACGTCGGAGGGGACGATCGCGCCGAAGGCGTCGGAGGCGAAGAGGACGCGCGTCCTCTCGTCGAAGAGGGCGACCGTCGACGGGCAGTCGTACATCGGAGGCCGGAGGAAGCGGAGGACGCGGTCGCCCGCGTCGAGCGCCTGCCCCGCGTTCACCCAGGTGACGCGCGGCATCGGGAGCGCGACCGTGCCGGAGAGCTTGCCGGTCGAGATCTGGTTCAGGACGACGCGGGCCTTCGGCGCGCGCCCGAGGAGAGCGGGGAGGGCGCCGGCGTGGTCGGCGTCCGCGTGCGTGACGACGATCCAGCGGAGGTCCGCCGGGTCGAGGACCGTCTCGAGGGCGGCGACGAAGGCCTCGCTCTCCCGCGCGACGCCCGTGTCGACGAGGACGGGCTCGCGGCCGAGGAGGACGAAGGACCGGACGGGGAGGACGCCGAGGCCGGGAACGGGCTCGGCGCCGCGGATCACGGCGACGTCGGGGGAGGTGCGAAGTGTTGCGTCCATGGCTCTTTGAGCCTCCTGTCGCCGGAAAGATGGGGCGCCGGCTGCAGGGCAACCACCTAAGAAGAACCTAACGCCTCCTAAGAATTCACTAAGCGCTGGGGGCTGCGGTACCCTCCGCCCGTCGTGATCCAGGACGATCTCCATGCCCTGCTCGAGGGCCTCGTCGCGATCCACGTCGCGACGCGCGACGCCGCGCTCGTCCCAGACGAGGTGATGGCCTCGGCCGCGCTCCTCGACCCGGAAGGGCGGAAGCTGACCGTCTACCTCCCGGTCGCGACGTCGGAGACGAGCGTCGCGAACCTGCGCGGGAACGGGGCCGTCGCCGTCGCCCTCTCGCAGCCGCTCACGCACCGCACCGTGCAGCTGAAGGGGCGCGCGGAGACGATCCGCCCCGCGCGCGAGGACGAGCGCGACGCGGTCCTTCGGCACGCGGCGGGCTTCGACGCGGAGGTCGAGGCGATCGGGCTGCCGCCCGACGTCGTGAGGCGACGCGCGAAGTGGCCCTGCCACGCGGTGACGTTCGCCGTCGCCGAGGCCTACGAGCAGACGCCGGGCCCGCGCGCCGGCGAGCCGATCCGGAACGGAGGCGCGTCGTGACCGGGAGGCTCGCGGCGCTCGCGCGCTGCTTCCAGGGGATCATCCCCGGCACGCTCGCCACGTGCGCCCCCGACGGGACGCCGAACGTCACCTACCTGAGCCAGATCCGCCAGGTCGACGAGCGCCACGTCGCGATCTCGCGGCAGTTCTTCAACAAGACGAGCCGCAACCTCGAGGCGAACCCTCGGGCGACGGCGGCGGTCATCGACCCGGTCACGTTCGAGGAGTGGAAGCTCGGCCTCCGCTACGTGCGGTCGGAGACCGACACGCCGCTCTTCGCCGAGATGGCGCTCCGGATCGAGGCGATCGCCTCGCACACGGGGATGAAGGGGATCTTCCGGCTCCTCTCCGCGGACGTCTGCGAGGTCGAGTGGATCCACCCCGTCGCGGGGTTCCTTGTCCCCGCCCCGCCGGGGGAGTGCCCCGGGAAGGTCGTGGCGGACGGCCCGATGACGGAGATCCGGGCGCTCTCGCTCGTCTCGTGCCGGATCAACCGGGCCGTCGACCTCGAGACGCTCCTCTACGACGTCCTCGCCGCGCTCGACGAGGTCTTCGGCTTCCGCAACTCGATGATCCTCCTCCTCGACGAGTGCGGGCGGAACCTCGTGACGATCTCGAGCCACGGCTACGGCGGGAGCGGCGTCGGGGCCGAGGTCTCGATCGCGCAGGGGCTCATCGGGACGGTCGCGGCAACGGGCGCGCCGCTCCGCCTCTCGGGGATGGAATCGCTGCTCCGCTACTCGCGCGCCGTCCGCGCGACCGTGGAGGCCTCGGGGGGAGGGGCGGAGCTCCGGAGGGAGATCCCGCTCCCGGGCCTCCCCGACGCCGAGAGCCAGCTCGCGCTGCCGCTCCTCGTCGAGGACCGGCTCATCGGCGTGCTCGCGCTCGAGAGCCGCGACCCGCTCGCCTTCGAGGAGTGGCACGAGGAGTTCCTCCTCGTCCTCGCGAACCAGATCGCCATCGGCATCGACCGCCTCTCCGTCCCGGCGGAGGACGAGGAGCCGGCGGGCGCGGCTGCCGGCAAGCCCGCCTCCGCGGCGCCGAGGCGGACGTTCGTCTACTACCCGGCCGACGACTGCGTCTTCGTCGACGGCGAGTACCTGATCCGGAACGTCCCCGGGAAGATCCTCTGGAAGCTCCTCAGCGCCCTTCGCGACGAGGGGCGGCGCGAGTTCACGAACCGCGAGCTCCGCCTCGACCCGACGCTCGGCCTGCCCGCCGTGAAGGACAACCTCGAGACGCGCCTCATCCTCCTCCGCAAGAGGCTTGAGGCGAAGTGCCCCGACGTGCGGATCGCGCCGGTGCGGCGCGGGCGCTTCGCCCTGGAGGTCGACGGGGAGATCGCGCTCGAGGTGCGCGAGAGCGGCTAGACGGAGCGATCAGACCGCGATCGCGTTCGGCAGGGCGAGGTCCGCCTCGCGGAGCGCGGCGACGACGGCGGGGACGTCGTCGGTGACGATCGAGGCGGCGCCGAGCCGGGCGAAGCGGACCGCCTCGGCGGGGTCGTTCACCGGCGAGACGTGGACCGCGATCCCTTCGGCCTTCGCGTCGGCGAAGAGGCGCTCGGAGGCGAGCGCGACGGCGGGGGCGATGCCGCGGCAGCCGGCCGGGAGGTTCGGCCAGAGCCGCCCCTCGGGGCGGTAGACCGTGCCGTCGTAGCAGAAGGCGGTCTCGACGGCCGGCTGCGCCTCGCGCGTCCGCCGGAGCGGCTCGGGGGCGGGGCTCGCGACGACGCTCCTCTCGAGGAGGTTCAGCTGGGTCAGGAGCGCGGCGACGCGGAACTCGAGGAGGCCGGGACGCGGCGCGGGGCCCGGCTTGAGCTCCACGAGGAACCGTCCCTCGCCCCGGTAGCGCAGGAGGACGTCGCGCAGGAGCGGCACGGCGCCGGTCCGCTCCCCCCGCGTGACCGTGACGCGCAGGAGGTCGGGGACGGCGAGGGACGCGACGGGGAGCCGCTGGTTGCCGAGGACGACCTCCGGATCGGCCGAGACGACGACCTCGCCGTCGGCGGAGAGCCGGACGTCGAGGTGGAAGGCGTCGGCGCCGTCGGCCTCGGCGCGGTCGAACGCCTCCACGGTGTTCTCGACGGCGTCGCGGGTCGAGCCGCGACGCGCGACGACGAGGGTTCGGTCGGAGCGGAAGACGTTCATCCCGCGAGGGATTATCCTCGCCGATGATGAAACCGCGAGGGGGCTCACGCTCCGGGCCGCCGAGGCGGCCCACCGGACGCCCGCCGGCCCGTCCCGGCGCCCGTCCTCCTTTCCGGCCCGACGACCGTCCCGCGCCGCGAGCCGAAGGGGGTGCCCCCGGCCGCTTCGACGACCGGCCCCGCTTCGCGCCGGGCGACCGCCCGCGCCCGCCGAGAGGGGATCGTCCCCCCTTCCGCCGGGACGACCGGCCCCCGGGGCCGCGCGCCGACCGCCCGCCGTTCCGCCCACGGGACGACCGTCCGCCGTTCCGGCGCGACGACCGCCCCTCCGGGCCCCGGCCGGACCGCCCGCCGTTCCGCCCGAGAGACGAGCGCCCGCCGTTCCGTCGCGACGACCGCGCGGAGAGGCCGGCGGGGGATCGCCCGCCGTTCCGCCGCGACGACCGTCCCGCCGGGCCGCGCCCCGACCGTCCGCCGTTCCGCCCGAGGGACGAGCGCCCGCCGTTCCGTCGCGAGGATCGCCCGGCCGGACCCCGCCCCGACCGTCCCCCGTTCCGCGGGCGGGACGACCGTCCCGCGTTCCGGCGGGAAGATCGCCCGGAGAGGCCGCGCGCGGATCGTCCCCCGTTCCGCCCGGCCGAAGGCGCTCCGCGTGCGGAGCGTCCGCCGTTCCGCCGCGAGGATCGCCCGGGCGGACCGCGTCCCGACCGTCCTCCGTTCCGCCGGGACGACCGGCCCGCGGGACCGCGTCCGAGCCGGCCCCCGTTCCGGCCGCGCGACGAGCGCCCGCCGTTCCGCCGCGACGAGCGCGCGGAGAGGCCCGCGGCGGACCGCGCGCCGTTCCGGCCCGACGAACGGTCCGAGAGGCCCCGCGCGGCGCGTCCTCCGTTCCGGCGCGCGGAACGCCCCGGCGAGCCCCGGGCCGAACGCCCGCCGTTCCGTCGGGAGGAGGGTGCGCCCACCCCGCGCGACGCGAGCCCGCGGCCGCCCGCCGCCCCGCGGACCGAGGTCGTCGCCGACGCGATGCCGGCGGCGGTCCGTCGCGAGATCCGGCCGCGCGCCTCGAAGCCCCTCCCGGCCGGCGCGTTCCCGGTGCCGCTCTCGACCCTCGACTGGCTCCTCTCGCGCGAGAGCGCCGCCGCGCGCTACGTCGCGCTCCGCGACCTCCTCCACCGCCCCCCGAAGGACATCGAGCGGAGGAAGGCCCGCCAGGTCCTCGCGCGCGACGCGTTCCTGCGCGACGTTCTCCCGCAGCTGCGCGGGATGCTCCCGACGGGCGCGCCCGCGGACGTCGCGGCGGCGGTCGACCCGGGCACGGCGTTCGTCCTCCTCCTCCTCGAGCTCGGGTGCGACGCGGAGATGCCCGAGCTGAAGCACGCGGCCGACCTCCTCCTCGCCCGCTGGCAGATGGTCTTCGTCGACATCGAGAGGGGCGAGAGCCCGGCCGTCGGCGGCGCCTTCGTGGCCGCCTGCCGCGCCCTCGCCCTCCTCGGCTTCGCCGACGACCCGCGCCTCCTCGGGGCGGCCGAGCACCTCGCCCGGCGGTGCGTCACGTCGGAGAACGCCGCCGCGAGCGTCGCGGGCGACCTCCTCGTCCTCGCCTCCGTCCCCGAGGAGAAGCGCTCCCCGGCGGTCCAGGGCGCGATCTCGTTCTGCGTCGAGCGGGCGAAGAGCGTCGAGCTCCCCGCCGCGACGGACGAATCGGCGCGGACCGGGATCGGCGTGGGCGACCCCTCCGACCTCCTCGAGCTCCTCCGCGCGCTCGCCGCGGCCGGCGCACCGCGCTCGGCCCCGGTGCGCGACGCGCTCGCCCGCCTCGCCTCCCGCGCCGACCACCGGGCCCGGTGGAAGCTGGAGCGCCCGATCGGCGTGCGCCTGCCGGTGCCGCTCGAACGCGAAGGGGACCTCTCCCGCTGGGTGACGCTCCGCGCGCTCGGCGTCATGCAGCACTTCCTCGGCCTGACGATCACGGGGGCTCCATGAGGGCGACGCGCCCGGCGATCCTCCTCCTCTCCGGCGCGTTCCTCCTCCCCGCCGGCTGCGGGAAGCTGATCACGGCGCCCCCGCGTCCCCGGACGGACGGCTACTCCGGCCTCGTGACGGTCCGGGGTGGCGACACCGAGCTCGCGCGGTTTCGCGTCTGGGTCCGCGGCGAGGCCGTGCGCCGGAGCACCGGCGAGGCCGAGGACGCGACGTGGTTCGCGCGCGAGAAGGCCGACGGCCCCGTCGTCGAGGTGAACCCCGCGACGAAGACGTGGCGCGAGGCGACGCGCGGCGCGCTCCTCGCCCAGCTCGACGACTTCCCGCTCGGCCCCGACTTCAACCATGCCGCCGAGGCGCACCGCAGGGGGATCGAGGAGTACCACCGCGAGTCGGACGCCGTCTTCGCGGGGAACGCCTGCGCGATCTGGCGCTTCGAGGACCGGCCGGACGCGCAGGGCTCGCCGTCGACGACCTACTGGATGACGCCGGCCCTCGACGGGATCGTCGTGAGGAAGGAGCGCGCCGTGCCGAAGGCGGACGGGACCGAGGAGAAGTCGTTCGTCGAGCTGACGCTCATCCGCGTCGGGGTCGACCCGTCGCTCTTCCGGGTTCCCGAGGGGTACCGCCGGGAGGGTGCGCCGGCGCAGTAACGCGCTCCGCGGTTCCGGCTTCCTTCCGTCGGCGCCTCTGGTAGATTCCGTTCCCTCCGGGTCGACCGAGAACAGGGACGAACTCTCCAGGAGCCAGAGCCGATGAAGCCGTACGCCGCACTCCTCGCCGCCGCCCTTTCCGCAACGCTTCCGCTCTCGGCCCAGACGCCGGTCGATCCGAAGTCCCCCGTGCCGGGTTACCCGGACGGGCGCGGCCCGAAGGGCCCGGTCGTCGTGAAGATCCTCTCGCCGACGCCGGGCGAGGTGATCCCGATGCCGGCCGCCGCCCCGGGACAGCCCGCCCCGAAGGGCGCGCGCGTCGAAGTGCGGGTCTCGGTCGAGAACTTCGAGATCTTCAAGGACCCGGCCACGGGCAAGGGGCAGCAGGTCCAGCTCGTCCTCGACGGCAGGGCCCTGCCGGCCTGGTACCAGATCGACAAGCCCTGGGTCTTCCCGGCGCTGCCGAAGGGGACGCACAACATCCTCGCCTTCGTCCAGCGCCCCTGGCAGGAGTCGATCCGCGAGCACGGCGCCTTCGCGGCCGTGACGTTCGTCGTCGGCGAGAAGGACGGCAAGCCCGCGTTCGACGCGACGCAGCCGGCGATCACCGTGAACGGCCCGCGCGGGAAGTTCCGGAAGGACGAGGCGGCGAAGATCCTCTTCGACTTCTTCGTGACCGGCTGCAAGGTCGGACCGGCGGCCGACCCGGAGGCGTGCCAGGTCGTCTACCGGCTCGACCAGGAGCCGCAGAAGGTCCTGACGGCCTGGGAGCCGGCCTGGCTCGAGAACGTCCCGGTCGGCAAGCACGGCTTCATCGCGGCCCTCTACAGGGGGGAGAAGCGGATCGAGGCCCCGTTCGCGCTCGCTCAGGGCTACTTCGAGGTCGTCGACGAGCCGGCGCCGCCGCCCGCCCCGGCCCCGGCGGCGCCGCCGGCCAGCTGACGTAATCTCGGCGCCGGGCGCGGGGAGCCCCTTCCCCGCGCCCGCCACGCGATGCCGCTCCACTACGAAAGCCCCGGGACGCGCCGCTGCGCCGTCGACCCGCCGCTCGTCCTCGCGCCGATGGCGGGGATCACGGACGGGACCTACCGTCTCCTCCTCCGGAGGATCGGCGGCGTCGGCCTCGTGACGATGGAGTTCATCTCCTCGGAAGGGCTGACCCGCGGGGCCCGCAGGACCGAGAGGCTCATGCGCTGGCACCCCGAAGAGCGCCCGCTCTCGATCCAGATCTACGGCTCCGACGCCACGCGGATGGCGGAGGCGGCGCGGAGGGTCGAGGAGGAGGGGGTCGACGCCTGCGACATCAACATGGGCTGCCCCGCGAACAAGATCCTGAAAGGGTGCGCGGGCGCGGGGCTCATGCGGGACCTCGGCCGGGCGAGGGGGATCATCGAGGCCTGCCGCAGGGCGCTCCCGACGACGCCCCTCACAGTGAAGTTCCGCGCCGGGATCAACGAGGAGACGGTCAACTTCGTCGAGCTCGGGAAGATCTGCGAGGGGGAAGGCGTCGCCGCCGTCGCCCTCCACCCGAGGACCGCGAAGCAGTTCTACACGGGGCGGGCCGACTGGAGCCGGATCGCGCGGCTCAAGGAAGCGGTCCGGGTCCCCGTCGTCGGCAACGGCGACGTGGAGACGCCCGAGGACGTCGTCCGGATGTTCCGGGAAACCGGGTGCGACGCGGTGATGATCGGCCGCGCCACGATGAAGAACCCGTGGATCTTCCGCCAGGCGGCGGACCTGCTCGAGGGGCGGCCCTACCGCGTCGCGACGCTCGAGGAGCGGCGCGACGTCATCCTCCACCACTTCCGCCTCATCCGCGAGGCGGAGGAGGACGTCCCGAAGCGGATGATGGGGAAGCTGAAGACGTTCACCGGCTGGTACACGCACGGGGTGCCGAAGGGGACCGAGCTTCGCCGGAGGATCCAGTCGCTCCCGACCCCCGAGGCGTTCCTCGAGGCGGTCGAGTCGTTCTTCGCCCTCCGGATCGACGAGCGGGACGGTCGGGTGTCCACCCCGGAGGTCCCCGGGGCCGCACCTTCCAGCCCGGTTCTTGCGTAACACTCCGCGGGAGGTCCACTTCGTGCGACGTGTCGTCTTCCTCTTCCCGCTCCTCCTCGCCGCCCTCCCGACGGCCGCCCCGGCCCAGCCGGCCCAGCAGACCTCGGGCGAGGCGCTCGGCGTCTCGGTCTCTCTCGAGCTGCGCGAGCAGTTCCTCGGCTCGAGCGCCGGCAGGACGGTCGTCCGCTTCACGCTCTCCTTCTCCCGCGCCGACCTGCGCGAGAAGGCGAAGCTCGCGCCGCGGACCTACCCGTTCTTCGTCGCCGGCGAGGCGAAGGGCCCCTCGGGCGAGGTCGTCGACACGTTCCGCGAACCGGTGGACGTCGACCTCGGCGACGCGGACCTCGGCAAGCCGCTGACGGCCTCGTTCCTCCGCTCGCTCCCGCCCGGCGAGATCTCGCTGAACCTGCGGCTCGAGGCGACGACCGGGAAGGCCGTCGCCCTCCGCGCGGTGACGCTGACCGTCCCGAAGATGACCTCGGAGTTCCGCGCCGAGGACGCCGGCACGCTCAGCGCCTCGGCGATCCTCCTCGAGGAGGCGAACCGCGACGCCACGCCGGCCGCGCAGAGCCTCCTCCGCTTCCTCCCTCCCGACCGCGAGGTCCCGGTCGGGCTCCTCCGGATCGAGTGCGAGGCCAAGCCCCCGATCACCCGCGTCGAGTTCCACCTCGGCGACAAGCTGATCCTCGCGCGCAACCGCCCGCCGTACACCGTCGAGCTCGACCTCGGGACGATCGCGCGGAAGCAGACCCTCCGCGCGCTCGGCTTCGACAGGCTCGGGAACTTCGTCGACGCCGACGCCTGGGCGCTGAACGAGAAGGAGGCAAAGCTCGCCGTCCGCGTCCTCGACCTGCCGAAGGGGAGGGGGAAGCAGGACGCCGAGGTGAAGGTCGCCGTCCAGTCGATCGCCGGGGCGACGGCGAAGCGGGTCGAGCTCTACCTCGACGACCGGAAGGTCGCCGAGTGGACGTCGCCCCCGTACAGGGCGACGCTCCTCGCCTCCGAGGTCGCGAAGGCGACCCTCATGCGCGCCTCGGCGTGGGACGCGGAGGGGAAGGAGTACTCCGACTTCAAGATGCTGAAGGGGGACGACCGCCTCCTCGCGAAGGTCGAGGTGGACCTCGTCGAGCTGAACGTCTCGGTCTTCGACGAGGCGGGGCGGTTCGCGAAGGGGCTCTCGAAGGAGGACTTCACCGTCCTCGAGGACGGCGTCCCGCAGAGCGTCGGCTCGTTCGAGTTCGCCGAGTCGCTCCCGATGGCCCTCGGCCTCGTCATCGACGGCTCCGGCTCGATGGACAAGGCGATGCCGCTCGTCAAGCAGGCCGCGACGGAGTTCGTGACGAACCTCGTCGGCGAGAAGGACAAGGGCTTCGTCATCGAGTTCCGCGAGCGGCCGACGCTCCTCGCGGCGATGACGTCGAAGAGGTCCGACCTGATCCGGGCGATCGGCGAGACGCGGGCCGGGGGCGCGACGGCGTTCCACGATTCCGTCGTCCTCGGCCTCTACCAGTTCCGCTCCCTCGCGGGGAAAAAGGCGCTCGTCGTCCTCACCGATGGCAAGGACAACCACTCCTCGACGGACTGGCCGACGCTGAAGCGCTACGCCCGGACCGCCGGGGTCCCGATCTTCGTCATCGGCCTCGACCTCTCCATGTTCGACATGGGGCTGAAGGGGCGCCTGAAGGAGCTCGCGGAGGACACGGGGGGCGAGGCCTTCTTCGTCGGCGGGGCGAAGGAGCTGCCCGCGATCTACAGGAAGATCGAGTCGGAGGTCCGCTCGCAGTACTTCCTGAGCTACCTCACGGAGTCGAAGAAGAAGGAGGACGAGTACCGGCTCATCGAGGTGAAGATGGGCAAGCCCGGCCTCCGCGCGAAGACGATCCGGGGCTACTTCCCCTAGCAGGGTGCTGAAGAACTCCAGCGCGACTCACTCGAGTTCTTCAGCACCCTGCTGGCCGGCCCCGGGCGACGCGGTCAGGCCGTCGCGGCCGGGGAGGCGTCGTCCCCGCGAAGACGCGCCGCGAGCGCGGCGACGTGCTCCGCACGCGTCCCGCAGCAGCCGCCGACGAGGCGGGCGCCGAGCGGGAGCCAGGCGAGGGCCGCGGAGGCGTACGCGGCGGGGGCGATCGGCTCGGTGAAGAGGCCGGCCGGCTCGTCCACGGGGAGCCCGGTGTTGCCGTAGGCGGCGAGCGGGGTCCCCGGCGCCGCGGCCGCGACGATCGCGAGGCTCGCGCCGAGCCGGCGCGCCGGGACGCAGTTCACGCCGACGGCGACCGGGGGCGCGGGGAGGTCGAGGAGGGCGCGCGCCGCCCCGGCGAGCGGCTCCCCCGAGAGGAGCGCGCCGTCCTCGCGCGTCGTCGCGCAGGCGACGACGGGGAGGCCGGTCGCCGTCGCGGCGCGCGCCGCGGCGACCCACTCGCGCGCCGTCCCGAACGTCTCGAGGAGGAGGAGGTCGACGCCCGCGCCGGCGAGCGCCTCGGCGTGCAGCGCGTGAAGGCGGTCGAGCTCGGCGTCGCCCGGGACGAGGTCCGGCCGCCAGCAGTCCGCAACGGGCGCGACGGAGCCGGCGACGAGGACTCCCGGACGCGCCGAGGCCGCCTCGCGGGCGAGGGCGACGGCGCGCCGCGTCGCGACGACCGCGGCCCCCCCGAGGAGGCGGGGCTGCGTCCGGAACGTGCACGCCGTGAGGACGTCCGCCCCGGCGGCGACGTTCTCGGCGTGGACGGCGAGGACGAGCTCGGGCGCCCCGAGGACGGCGCGGGCGCTCCAGAGCGGCGGGCCGGAGGGGGCGCCCCGGCGCGCGAGCTCGGTGCCGAGGGCGGCGTCGAGGAGGAGAGGACGCTCCGCGAGCCGCGCGCGAAGGAGGGGCGCGCTCACTCCTCGATCGGCGGGAAGGCGCCCGAGATCGGGCCCTGGCCGAAGCGGGCGCCGTAGGCGAGGGCGGCGAGGCCGGCGCGGTTGCGGGCCCCCGTCTTCCGGAACGCGCTCGAGAGGTGCGTCCGCACCGTCTCGACCGAGATCCCCATCGCCTCGCCGACCTCCTTGTTCGCGAAGCCGTGCGCGACGAGGGCGACGATCGACGCCTCGGCCTTCGTCAGGTCGAAGCGCGCGACGAGGTCGGCCTCGTCGACGGGCGGCGGCGAGTCGTTCGAGACGACGAAGACGACGGACGGCTTCTCCGCGTGCCCGCCGGAGTGCTCCTCGGCGACGTCGGCCGCCACGAGCCGGAGCGTCCCGCCCCGCCGCCTCGGGTCGTCGACGGTCGAGGCGGACTCCTCGTCCCCCGAGAGGGCGCGCCGGGCGGCCCGGAGGACGGCCGACGTGATCGCGGCGCCGCCGAAGTGCGACTTGGCGGCGGAGTTCATCGCGAGGAGGGCCCCCTCCGCGTCGAGGACGAGCGCGGCGACCGGGAGCCTGTCGAGGACGACCTGCATCGCGCGGGCGCGGCGCGAGAGGTCCTCGAGGAGCTTCTTCATCGCGTCCATGTCCTCGAGGAGGGGGAGGACGAGGCGGCCGAACGCGAGCTCGCTGTCGGTGTAGTTCCCGGCGTACTCCTCGGCCTCGAGGGTCTTCTTGCCGCTCGTCTGGAGCCTCTCGAGAAGCCTCCGGACCGCCTCGAAACGCATCGGACCTGCCCCCGCGGGCGACTATACAGCGGGGAGGGCGGTGCCGATAATCCGCGCCATGTCTCACCCGAAGCGGAACTGGGCCCTCGTCCTCGGCGCGTCCTCAGGTTTCGGCGAGGCGGCGTCGATCGCCCTCGCGAAGGCCGGGCGGAACGTCTTCGGCGTCCACCTCGACCGCCGCGCGACGCTCCCGAACGTGGAGCGGATCGTCGGCGAGATCGAGGACGCCGGCGGTCGCTCGATCTTCTGGAACGTGAACGCGGCCGACGCCGGGAAGCGCGCGGAGGTCGTCGCGGGGATGCGGGAGGCGATCGCCGCCGACCCCGAGTCCCCCGCGGTCGACGTCGTCCTCCACTCGCTCGCCTTCGGGACGCTGAAGCCGTTCCTCGGCGAGGAGAAGGAGCGGATGACGCAGGCGCAGATGGACATGACGCTCGACGTCATGGCCCACTCGCTCGTCTACTGGACCCAGGACCTCGTCGCGGCCGGCCTCCTCGCCTCCGGGGCGCACGTCTTCGCGATGACGTCCGCGGGCGGGCACCGGATCTGGCAGTCCTACGGCGCGGTCTCCGCGGCGAAGGCCGCCCTCGAGAGCCACTGCCGGCAGCTCGCGGTGGAGCTCGTCGCGAAGGGGATCGCGGTGAACGCGATCCGCGCCGGCGTCACCGACACCCCCGCGCTCCGGAAGATCCCGGGGAACGCGCAGATGATCGACCGCGTCCTCGCGGTCCACCCGGCGGGCCGCCTCACGACGCCGCAGGACGTCGCGAACGTCATCGTCGCGATGGCCCGGCCGGAGACGGCCTGGCTGACGGGCAACGTCCTCGGCGTGGACGGGACCGAGGACCTGATCGGGTGATCGGTCTCCCCGCGGGTTCCTTCGCGCTCGTCACGGGCGCCTCGGCCGGCATCGGCGAGGAGATCGCGCGGGGGCTCGCGCGGCGGAAGGTCCCGCTCGTCCTGGTCGCTCGCTCGGCCGACCGGCTCGAGGCGCTCGCGGTCGAGCTGCGCGCCGTCTCCGGCGCCGCGGTCGAGACGATCGCCCTCGACCTCGCATCGGACGGCGCGGTGGAGCGCCTCGTCGCCGCGACGGAAGGGGCGGGGAAGCCCGTCGGGCTCCTCGTCAACAACGCGGGCTTCGGCTTCTACGGGCCGCAGGAGGAGCAGGGGCTCGAGCGGACGCTCCGGATGCTGCGGCTGAACGTCGCCGCGCTCGTCGAGCTGACGGACCGGCTCGTCGGGCCGATGAGAGCGCGGAGGGGCGGCTACGTCCTGAACGTCGCGTCGACCGCCGCGTTCCTCCCCGTCCCCTACATGGCCGTCTACTCCGCGACGAAGGCGTTCGTCCTCTCCTACTCGCAGGCGCTCCACGAGGAGCTGCTCGGGCGGGGCGTCGTCGTGACCGCGCTCTGCCCGGGGACCACCCGGACCGACTTCCACCGCGTCGCGGGGCTCGCGCCCGGCGCGAGCGTCCGCTTCCCGTCGCTCTCGGCGGCCACGGTCGCCGAGGCGGGGCTCCGCGGGCTCGAGCGCGGGAAGGCGATCGTCGTCCCGAACCTCCTCGACTCGGCCTGGATCTTCACGGGGCGCCTCGTCCCCCGGACCCTCCCGCCGCGGATCGGCGCGGCCGTCTTCTCCCGGCTGAAGCGCGCGAACCCCGCCTGAGCCGACGCGCCCCTCAGACGTGCTCGCGGCGCGAGGCGATCGTGCCGCCGAGGAGGCCGGCGACGACGCCGCCGAGGACGAGAACGGCGCAGGTGGCCGGGGAGAGGAACCTCACGACGAAGACGCCGAGGAGGACGTTCTCCGTCGAGGCGACGAAGAAGAGGAGCCCGCGGAACGCGCCGGCCAGGACGCCGAGCGCCACGAGGCCGCCGAGGAGCCCCTGCAGGACGCCGCCGAGGAGGAACGGGCCGCGGATGAGGACCTCCGGGGCGCCGACGAGCCGCAGGATCTCGATCTCGTCGCGGTGGAGGAGGATCGTCAGGCGGACGACGTTCGCGATCGTGAAGGCGGCGCCGAGGGCGAGGAGGACGCCGGCGGCGAGGCCCGAGGCCGCGACGAGGCGGACGACGCCGCGGAGGCGCCGGATCCAGTCGACGTCGAACTGCACCTCGTCGACCGACGGGCTCGCGGCGAGGTTCGCGAGGAAGGGGCGCAGCGCGGCCGAGGAGATTGCGCCCGGGAGGAGGTCGAGCTCGACGGACTCGGGGAAGGGGTTTCCCGAGAGCGTTCCCGCGGCGCCCGCGAGGCTCGCGAACGAGCGGGCGAAGCGGGCGCGGGCGTCCTCCGGCGAGACGCGCCGGACGGCGGCGACGAGCTTCGACTCCATCGCCCTCCTCTCGAGCGCCCCCTTCGCCGCCTCGTCCGCGCCCGGCTTGAGGAAGACGGTGACCGCGGTCTCGCGGCGGAGCGTGTCGACGACGCCGCCGAGGTTCTCCGCGGCGAGGAGGAAGAGCCCGACGAGGAAGAGCGAGAACGAGATCTGGAAGACCGAGACGAAGGTCATCCGGCGGGCGCGCCAGAGGCCCGAGACCGCCTCGTCGAGGAGCGAGGCGAACGCGGCCCCCTGCTTCACGGCACGTCCTGGTCCCGCGGCGGGAGGCGGACGCCCGACTCCCGGCGCCACGAGGCCTGCGGCGGGAGCGCCGCCTCGACGAGCCCCTCGAGGACGCCGCCCCGGTCGAGCGTGAGGCACCGCCGGCCCGTCTCCCGGATCAGCGCCACGTCGTGCGTGGCGACGAGGACCGTCGTCCCGCGGACGTTGATCTGGGAGAAGAGCCGCATCACCTCCTGCGCGAGGCGGTGGTCCAGGTTCCCCGTCGGCTCGTCGGCGATGAGGAGCTCGGGCTCGTTGACGAGGGCGCGCGCGAGCGCGACCCGCTGCTGCTCGCCCCCCGACAGCTCCTCGGGGAACGCGTTGACCCGGTGGTGGAGCTCGACGAGGCGGAGGACCTGGTAGGCGCGACGGCGCCGCTCGGCGAGCGGGACGCCGAGGAACTTCAGGACGAAGGAGACGTTCTCGAAGACGGTCCGCGAGGGGAGGAGCTTGTAGTCCTGAAAGACGATCCCCATCGTCCTCCGGAGCTCGGGGACGCGCGAGGCGGACATCGCGCCGACGTTCCGGCCGTTCACGAGGATCTGCCCCTCGCCGGGCGCCTCGGCCCGGTAGAGGAGCTTGAGGACCGTCGTCTTCCCCGCCCCGGAGGGGCCGGTCAGGAAGACGAACTCGCCCTGGGCGACCTTGAAGGAGAGGTTCTTCAGGACGCGGCGCCCGTGGTACTCCTTCGAGACGCCGTAGAACTCGATCACGCGTCGAGCGTCTCTCGGAGGAGGCGGTTGACGATGGCGGGGCTCGCCTTCCCGCCCGTCGCCTTCATCACCTGGCCGACGAACCAGCCGAGCGTGGCGGCCTTGCCGCCCCGGTAGGCCGCGACCTGCGCCGGGTTCGCCGCGACGACCGCGTCGACGGCGGCGCGGATCGGCGCCTCGTCCGTCACCTGGACGAGCCCCTTCTCGCGGATGAGCCCGTCGACGTCGCCCGCCCCCTCGCAGAGGAGCGGGAGGAGCTCCTTGGCGATCTTCCCCGAGATCGTCCCGTCGTCGATCCTCGCGACGAGGCGCGCGAGCGCGGCCGGCGCGACGGGGAGCCTCCCCTCCTGCCGGTCCGCGTCCGTCATCCGCGCGAGGAGGTCGCCGAGGAACCAGTTCGCGATCCCCTTCGGGTTTGCGGGGTGCGCGGCGACGGCCTCCTCGAAGGCGTCGGCGAACGGGCGCGCGCTGCAGAGGGTGGCCGCGTCGGAGGGGGGGAGGCCGAGAGAGGCCGAAAGGCGCGCGGCTCGGGGCTCGGGCAGCTCGGGGAGCGCCGCGGCGACCTCGTCCCGCCACGCCGCGTCGACGACGAGCGCGCCGAGGTCGGGGTCGGGGAAGTAGCGGTAGTCCATCGCCTCCTCCTTCGACCGCATCGGGCGCGTCGCGCCGCTCCCCGGGTCGAAGAGGCGGGTCTCCTGGACGACCTCGCCGCCGCGGCGGAGCGTCTCCGCCTGCCGCGCGATCTCGTGCTCGAGCGCCTTCTTCACGTGGGCGATCGAGTTGAGGTTCTTGATCTCGACCTTCGTGCCGTACGTCTCCGAGCCGGCCGGGCGGAGCGAGACGTTCGCGTCGCAGCGGAGCGAGCCCTCCTCCATGTTCCCGTCGGAGGCGCCGACCCACCGGACGAGCCGGCGGAGCCGCACGAGGAAGTCGTACGCCTCGTCGGGCGAGCGGAGGTCGGGCTCGGTGACGATCTCGGCGAGCGGCGTCCCGGCGCGGTTCAGGTCGACGAGGGAGACGTCGGACGGGACGTCGTCCCACGGCGTCTCGTGCATCGACTTGCCGGCGTCCTCCTCGAGGTGGATCCGGTTGAGCCGGATCGCGCGGGGAGCGCCCCCTTCCCCGCGGACCTCGACGCGCCCGCCGGTGGCGAGCGGGCGGTCGTACTGCGAGATCTGGTACCCCTTCGGGAGGTCGGGGTAGAAGTAGTTCTTCCGCGCGAAGACGGAGGAGCCGTGCACCTCGCAGCCCGTCGCGAGGGCGAGGCGGATCGCGAGCGTCACCATCTCGCGGTTCAGGACCGGCAGCGCGCCGGGGTAGCCGAGGCAGACGGGGCAGACGGCGCTGTTCGGCTCGGCGCCGAAGACGACAGGGCAGCCGCAGAACGACTTCGTCCGCGTCTTCAGCTGCGCGTGGACCTCCAGCCCGATGACCGGCTCGAGCGCGGGAGCGGACATACGGGGCGAGTCTAGCCGAGCGCGGGGCCGCCTCCGTGCGCGGAGGGGATGGGCCGGGCTCACGGGAAGACGTTCCCCGGGGTTCAGGATGCCGAACGGGCCGAGCGGGGGCCTGCCCGGCGGGGAGTCTAGAATCACCGGTCCCGGCGCCGCGAGGCGCTCCCTCCGATGGCAAGCCCTCCCGTTCCCCAGCCGCACGCGCCGGGAAGGCGCGCGGACGCCCCGCCGATCGTCTCGCGCATCTCGAACGCGACGTTCGGCCTCTGGTTCCCGTTCTTCCGCTGGATCGTCCTCCGCGTGCCGCCGGAGTGGGTCGCGCGCCTCGCCGCCGCGACGGTCGAGAGGGCGATCTGGGCGCGCGAGCCGGTGCGCGAGGCGATCCTCGAGAACCACGCCGCCCTGCTCGGGCTCCCGCCGTGGCGCCGCGAGGTCGAGGAGTCGGCGCTCGCGATGCTCGGTCACCACTCGCGCGCCTGGATCGACCTCCTCCGCTTCTCCGCGCGCCCGCCGCGCGACCTCGACGCCGTCGTGACCCGGCGCGTCGGGACCGAGCACCTCGCCGCGGCCCGCGACGCGGGGCGCGGGGCGATCCTCCTGACGGCCCACGTCGGGAACTTCGAGATCGGCGGCTTCTTCCTCACCGAGGTCGGGCTGAAGGTCGCGGTCGTCTATCTCCCCGACCCCTCGCCGGTGGTCGAGCGCGACCGGAAGGCGGCGCGCGACCGGCTCGGCATCCGGTCGCTCCCGGTCACCTCGGAGCTCTCGGCGGTGAAGATCCTCCGGAGCCTCGAGGAGGGGTACTTCGTCGCGATCCAGGGGGACCGCGACTACGCCGGGACCGGGCGGAAGCTCCCGTTCCTCGGCCGGACCGTGTCGTTCCCGGTCGGGCCGTTCCGGATCGCCGCGGCGGCGGGGGTGCCGCTCCTGCCGGTCTTCATCCTCCGAGAGGAGGACGGCACCTACCGGACCGTCGTCGAGGCGCCGATCCGGGTCGTCGCGGCCTCCCGCGCCGGGCGGGAGGAGGCGGAGCGGACCGCGATGGAGGAGTTCGTCTCGATCCTCGAGCGGACGCTCCGCGAGCACGGCGAGCAGTGGTACACCTTCAGCCGGTTCTGGGAGCCCCCCGTCTGAGGTGACCGGGCCGCTGGAACGTGCCTTGCTAGACTCCGCCCCCGCCGGCGGACTCCGCCGGAAAGGCTCCTCTCGCACCGTGAAGATCGTCCTCGCCATCGACCCCGGGCAGCCGGTCGCCGTCTACCGGGACGCCCTCCTCGCCTCCGGGGCGCTCCCGGAGGAGGTGGAGGTCGTCCAGCCGGGAGACCTGCTTCCCGTCGAGTTCGACGGTCTCCTGATCTCGGGGGGCTTCGACGTGGACCCGGCCCGCTACGGCGAGACGTGCTGGAACGACACGGTCGAGCCGGACGCGGGGCGCGACGCGATCGACTTCGAGCTCCTCGCGCGGGCGGAGGGAATCGGCGCCGCCGTCTTCGGGATCTGCCGCGGGCTCCAGGTCGTGAACGTCGCGCTCGGCGGGACGCTCTGGCAGGACCTCCCGACCCAGCGCCCGCGCGGCGTGCCGCACTCCTTCCCGCGGAAGGCCGGACACGACCCGGCCCACCCCGCCCACACCGTCCGCAGGACCCTCGGCGCCGCGACCGGCCTCCCGCTCGGGGAGACGCTCGCGGCGGCCGAAGGGGTCCGCGTCAACTCCCGCCACCACCAGGCGGTGAAGGACCTCGCCCCGGGGCTCGTCCCGCTCGTCGCCTCTCCGGACGACCTCGTCGAGGCGTTCGCGCGAGCGTCGGGGCCGTTCCTCGCCGCCGTCCAGTGGCATCCCGAGAACCTCGTCGACCGGGCCGAGCAGAAGGCCCTCTTCACCGAGTTCCTCGCCGCGGCGCGCGGGCGCGCGTCCCGCCGGAGCGGGCGCGGCGAAGGACGCGAACACGCCCTCCCGGCTTTCTCCGCCGGGGAGGCCCCGGAGACCGCATGAAGATCCGCCGCAACCTCCTCGCCGCGACCCTCCTCCTCGCCGCGTCCGCGGGGTCCGCCCTCGCGCAGGCTCCCGCCACCGCGCCGCCGCCGCTTCCCAAGGACGTGCCGGCGTTCGAGGTCGCGCAGTACAACTCGTTCACCTGGTACGGCCGGTTCGGCTACACGAACTGCGCGTTCGTCGACATGGGCGACGGCGTCCTCGTGGTCGACACGGGCTGGTCGAAGCAGGACGCCGAGAACCTCAAGGCGCAGATCCGGGAGAAGACGAAGGGCAAGCCCGTCAAGTGGATCGTGATGACCCAGACGGACGTCGACTCCAACGGCGGGATCGAGGCGTTCCTCCCGACCGACGCGACGATCTTCGTCCACGCCCGCGCCGCGGACATCCTCTCGAACGGGCTCTTCCGTCCCGTTCCCGGGCAGAAGCACCCGACGGTCGTCGGCGTGACCGACCAGCTCGTCGTGCACGCCGGCGAACGGCGCGTCGAGCTCGTCGCCGCGCCGGGGCCCGCCCACTCCGAGTACGACCTCGTCGCGCTCTGCAACGACAGCGGCCTCGCCTTCGTCGGCGACCTCGTCACGCCGGCGCGCTGCCCGAACCTCCTCGGCCCGGCCTCCGACCCGGCGAACTGGATGGCGATGCTCGATCGGATCCGCCAGCTGAGCCCCGCGGGCCTCGTCGCGACGCGGGGCGACCCGACGAAGCTCGTCTTCCAGGAGCTCGAGGCGACGCGGCTCTACCTCGACCGGGTGACCCGCTTCCTCGCCGAGCAGAAGGTCAAGAACGCGCCCGAGGCGCGCGTCGCCGCGGAGCTCTCGATCCAGAAGATCGCGGACTACTGCCCCGTCGCGAACGACAACGCGAACGTCCTCGCGCTCTACCGCCGCATGCAGCCCGACGGGACGTTCGCGCCGGTAAAGCCAGCCGCCCCGGCCACCAGGCCGGCGGCCGCGCCCGCCCCCCGCTGAGGCCCCGGGCTTCCCGGAAACGAGAATCCCGGCCGGCTGATCAGGCCGGCCGGGACGGGAACAGGAGGGCGATGGGTCCTCCGAACTCGCAGTCGCCCTCTTCCTTTTGAGCCGCGTCCGCGGCCCGTCTTTCCTTCGCGGGAGCGATCGCGTGTCGCCCCGGAAAGAACTCTCTCTCGCTGGAAAGAACCTCGAAACCCGCTGAAAATGTGGGCTTCCGGGGCTTTCCTGTCAAGCCGGAACGGCCCGCGGCCAGCGCGCCTCGACCGTCGTCTGGATCCCGCCGCGCGGCGTGAAGGCGCCGCGCACGGCCATCCTCCGCGGCCGCGTCGCGGCGGCGAGGTCGGCGAGGATCCGGTTCACGGCGTTCTCGTTGAAGATCCCCAGGTTCCGGTAGGCGGTCAGGTACTCCTTGAACGACTTCAGCTCGACGCAGAGGCGGTCGGGCACGTAGGTGACGGTGATCGTCGCGAAGTCCGGGAGGCCGGTCTTCGGGCAGATCGAGGTGAACTCCGGGACCGTGATCGTCACCTCGTACTCCTCCGCGTACTGCGAGGGCCAGGTCTCGATCTCCGGGAGGGCCGCCTTCGTCCCGGCGGCGGCGTGGTCTTCCGTGTAGCCGGTCGTCATGGCGCGAGGATAGCCCGCGCGGCCCCCGGCACGGAATGTGCGACACTCCGCGCCCGATGGCCATTTCGCCCGAGAAACGCAAGCAGATCCTCAAGGACGTCCGCCAGCTCGTCCTGATGGCCGCGGTCATCCTGACGGGGCGCTCGGTCCTCGCCGACTGGTACGTCGTTCCGACCGGTTCGATGAAGCCGACCATCCTGGAGGGGGACCGCGTTTTCGTCTGGAAGTCGGCCTACCAGATCCGCCTGCCGTTCACGAAGGTGCGGCTGATGCGGACCGGCGAGCCGAAGCGGGGCGACGTCGTCGTCGTCCGGAACCCGGACGGCGGAAGCGTGCCGTTCGTCAAGCGCCTCATCGGCCTCCCGGGCGACGTCGTGGAGCTCCGCAACGAGGCTCTCTTCGTGAACGGGAAGCCCCAGAAGCTCGAGTTCCTCCCGCCGAGGACCCTGGACGACGGCGAGGTGGAGATCCTCGGGACGGAGTCGCTCGGGGCGCGGACGCACCCGATCCGCGTCCTTCCCGAGAAGCCGGCCCTGCGGAACTTCGGGCCGATCACCGTGCCCGAGGGCGAGGTCTTCCTGATGGGGGACAACCGGGACGAGAGCCGCGACGCCCGCTTTTTCGGGACGCGCCCGGTCATCGACCTCCTCGGGAGGGCCGTCGGGGTCATGTGGAGCTGGAGCCCGACGTTCACCGACGGGCCGAGGCTCTCCCGCTTCGGGCGCCCCTTCATCACCTCCGCGACCGACGCGAAACCCTGACCGGCCTCCTCGGAGCCGTTCCGGGCGGGGCTTGTGTCCCGGCTCGTCTGGACTTATTCTAAATCTCGTGAAGGCTGACCCCGAGAAGCTGAAGAGCCTCCTCCGCGAGCGGGGGCTCCGGGTGACGGAGCCGCGCGTCGCCGTCCTCGGCTACCTCGCCTCGACGGACCGGCACCCGACGGCCGAGGAGGTCGAGGAAGCGGTGAACGCGGGGGGGCCGATCCTCTCCAGGGCCTCGGTCTACAACGTCCTCCACTCGCTGGCGCGCGCGGGCCTCGTGGCCGGGATGAGCGTGACGGACGGGGCGGCCCGCTACGACGCGCACGTCGCGCCGCACCATCACCTCGTCTGCCGCTCCTGCGGGAGGGTCGAGGACGTGCCGTGGGCGGACTTCGGCGTCGCCGAGCGGGGCGTCCTCCCGGACGGCCGCGCCGTCCGGACGCTCGCGCTCACGCTCGACGGCGTCTGCACCGACTGCGGGTGAAGTGACCCGGGGGACCCCGGGTGCGCGGGTACGAGGGAACGAAGAAAGGGGGAGGCGATTCCGCCTCCCCCTCGTCGTCCGGACCTGCCGGGCGTCAGCGCTTCTCGATCGGGACGAAGTCGCGCCGCGCCGGCCCCAGGAAGACCTGGCGGGGACGGGCGATCTTCTGGTCGGCGTCGTTGACCATCTCGTGCCACTGCGCCATCCAGCCCGCGGTCCGCCCGATCGCGAAGAGGACGGTGAAGTAGTCGGGCGGGAAGCCCATCGCCTCGTAGATGAGGCCCGAGTAGAAGTCGACGTTCGGGTAGAGCTTCCGCTTGACGAAGTAGTCGTCCTGGAGCGCGATCCGCTCGAGCTCGACGGCGATCGTCAGTAGCGGGTTCTTCCCCGTGACCTCGAAGACTTGTTCCGCGAGCCCCTTGATGACCTTCGCGCGCGGGTCGTAGTTCTTGTAGACCCGGTGCCCGAAGCCCATCAGCTTCTTCTCGCCCTGCCCCTCCTTGACCTCCTTCACGAACGCCGGGACGTTGTTGATGGTGCCGATCTCGCGGAGCATCGTGAGGACCGCCTCGTTCGCGCCGCCGTGGAGCGGCCCGTAGAGCGCGGAGATGGCGCCCGAGAGGCTCGAGTAGGGGTCGGTCTGCGCGGAGCTGATCGCCCGCATCGCGTTCGTCGAGCAGTTCTGCTCGTGGTCCGCGTGGAGGATGAAGAGGACGTCGAGCGCCCGCTCGAGGACCGGGTTCACCTTGTACTTCGGCTCCGACATCTTCCGGAGCATCGAGAGGAAGTTGCCGACGTAGGAGAGCTCGTTGTCGGGGTAGACGTACGGGAAGCCGATCGTGTGCCTGTACGCGAAGGCCGCGATCGTCGGCATCTTCGCGAGGAGGCGGATCGTGTGGTGGGCGCGCTGGCGCGGGTCGTTCACCAGCTTGGCGGAGGGGTAGAAGGTGGAGAGCGCGCCGACGGTCGACTGCAGCATCCCCATCGGGTGCGCGTCGTGGCGGAACCCCTCCATGAACTTCTTGATGTTCTCGTGGAGGTAGGTGTGGTGCGTGACGTGGCGGGTGAACTCGTCGAGCTCGGACTTCGTCGGCAGCTCGCCGTTCCAGAGCAGCCACGCGACCTCGAGGAAGCTCGACTTCTCGGCGAGCTGCTCGATCGGGTAGCCGCGGTACTCGAGGATCCCCTTGTCGCCGTCGATGAAGGTGATCTTCGACTTGCACGACGCCGTGTTCAGGAACGCGGGGTCGTACGTCATCATGCCGAAGTCCTCCGGGTTCACCTTGATCTTCCGGAGGTCCATCGCCTTGATCGTGTCGTTCTCGATCGGAACGACGTACTCCTTGCCGGTCCTGTTGTCCCGGATCGTCAGGGTGTTCTCGCTCATCCTCTTCCCCTTCCTTGGCGCACGCTGGACTGGACTGGGAATTCTAGACCTCTCCCGGGCCTGTTTCGCCAGCGAAACGACCGCGCCGGAACGGCGCGGCCGGGACGGGGCGAGAGGCTTGCATAGAATCCCCGGCGGGCCACGCGCCCCCGACGGAGACACCGAATGAACTTCCGACGCTTCCTCGCCGAGGCCGCCGTCCTCGTCGGCCTCGCGGTCGCCTGCGCGCTCGTCTCGAACGCCCTCGCCGGGAAGGAGCGCCGCCTCCCGCTTCCGGGGGGCTACCCGAACGCGACGCGCGTCCCGGAGCGTGGCGAGGTGGCACCGCTCGCCCCGTTCACGGCAGACCCCGCTCCCGCGGCGACCCAGGCGGCGGCCCCTTCCACGGCTTCGGCCCCTTCTCCGGCTGCGGCCGCGCCGGGCCCGGCCCCGGCGGCTTCCCCGGTGCCGGAGTCCTCCACGCCGGCGCACGCCGCGGCGGGAGCGGTCTCGCCCTCCCGGCCGGTGCCTGCGAAGGAACGCGTCGACCCGGCCGAGGTCCTCCGCCGCTTCCCGCGGCACGGCCAGCCCTTCGTCGAGATCTCCGGCGACGCGGCGTCCTGGCTCCACGCCCGGGGCGTCCTCTTCCTCGACGCCCGCCGCTCGAAGGACTACGCCCAGGGGCACGTCGCCGGGGCACGCTCCTTCCCGGTCTGGGAGGCGGACCTCGTCCGCGAGCGGGTCGAGGCCCTCGTCGGCGAGGGGCGCGACGGCTCCGTCCCGGTCGTCCTCTACTGTTCCGGCGGCGACTGCGAGGACTCCCACATGCTCGCGCAGATGCTCTTCGGCGCGGGATTCGAGAACCTCCTCGTCTACCGCGACGGATTCCCCGACTGGGTGAAGCGGGGCGGGGCCGTCGCGGCCGGAGGAGCCTCGTGACGCTGCGGGAGGCGCTGACCCACCCCTGGCTCACGGTGAGGACCCAGATCGCGCTGGGGGTCTTCTTCGTCGTCGCGGCCCTGCCGAAGATCGCCGATCCGCCGGCGTTCGCCCACATGGTCTACAACTACCGGCTCCTGCCGGGGCCGCTCGTGAACGTCTCGGCCCTCGTCATGCCGTGGGCGGAGCTCCTGGCCGGGATCGCCCTGATCTGCGGCATCTGGAGGCGGACGGCCGTGATCGTCGTCGGGACCCTCCTCGCGGTCTTCATCGTCGCGATCTCGGTGAACCTCCTCAGGGGGAACGCGATCGACTGCGGCTGCTTCGACGTCGCCGAAGCGGGGAAGAGCGTCGCGGAGCGTCTCCACGACATGAGGATGGTCGTCGTCCGCGACGTCGGGATGCTCCTCCTCGTCGCGCAGGGGCTCGCCGGCGCGGCCCGGGCCGAGCAGCGCGAGACGGCCTAGCAACCTCCTGCCGCGTCGCGGCGATCCCGGCTATGATCCGGATCCGAGCAACGCCCGGAGAACGTAGCTGCTGTGCCGACCTCCCGTGACCTCGCCCTGCTGAAGGCGTTCGAGGCGATCCTCGCCGAGGGCCGGTTCCTCGACGAGTCGATAGGGATCGTCCTCGACACGGCCCTCCGCTTCTTCGACGCCGTCGCCGTCGCCCTCCTGCCGGCCGGCGGCGCTCCGCCGATGAGCCGGGCGGGAACCTCCATCGTGGCGACGGCGGCCGAGCAGCGCCTCGGCCGCGTCCTCGAAGGGCTCCTCGGGGAGGGGCGAGAGAAGCGCGTCGTGGAGTCGGGCCTCGTCTTCGTCTGCGCCCCCGTGAAGACGGGCGAGCACGTCAGCGGCGCCTTCGGCGTCTCCCTCCCGCAGTCCGCCGGCAAGGGCGTCGACGTCGACGAGGGGATCCGCTTCTTCGCCCAGATCTTCGCGAGGATCCTCGAGCGCGAGCGGAACGTCGCGACGCTCGTGAAGCGGCGCGAGGAGGCGGTGGCGCTCTTCGAGCTCGCCTCCGGGGCCCTCCACACGCTGAACGCGGACGAGGTCGTGCGCCTCACGGCGGCCTCCCTCCAGCGTCAGCTCGAGTTCGACCAGGTCCAGGCGTTCCGGTTCCACGCCGACTCGCGCGAGATCGAGCACATCCTCGGGCAGGGGACCTCGCCCGGCTCGGGCGGCGGGTTCGTCCCCGGCCAGAGGCGGCCGCTCGACGACGACGAGATCCTCGTGCGCGCGCTCGGCGCCCACGGGCCCGCGTTCGACGACGACGACATGGACGACACCCGGGGGCCGCGCCGCCGTCGCCGGCTCGCGATCCCGCTCGAGCAGGGCGACACGGTCTTCGGCTTCCTGACGATGTCGCGCCGCGGGGCCTTCGTCCTGACGCCGCAGGAGATGCGGCTCGTGCAGGAGCTCGCCCGGCTCGCCGCGGGTGCCCTCGAGAAGGCGCGGCTCATCGAGGCCGACCGGCGCAACGCGGAGCGGGTCGCCTTCGTGAACCGGGTCCACGCGGCGCTCGGGGGGCTGACGGAGATCGACGCCATCCTCGAGCGGACCGTCTCGGAGATCGGCTCCCACTTCGACCTCGACCTCTGCGCCGTCCAGCTCCGGCCCCTCGACCAGCTCCCGGGCCCCGCGTCGTTCTACTGGAAGGGGGGCGCTCCCCACGGCCGCACGAGGGACGACGTCCCCCGGGCCCTCTTCGACCTCCTCTCGGCCGAGGGCTCCTACGCCCTCCTTCCCGACGTGGCGGCCGACGAGAAGGGGCTCGGCCTCGTGCCGGTGCCGGGCGCCCTGAAGGACCTCCCCCGGCCGATCGGCCTCGTCGCCGTTCCCCTCGCGTCGCGCGGCGAGATCCTCGGAGTCCTCGTCGGCATCGGCGCCGGCCGCCCGTGGGCCTTCGGCCCGCCGATGCTCCGGTCGTTCCAGGCGCTCTCGGTCGAGGTCTCGCTCGCCGTCACCTCCGCGCGCCTCCTCCGGAGGGAGCGCGACTCGTACCGGTTCCTCGACCGGCTGCGCGAGGTGGGACGCTCCCTGACGACGACCTTCGACGGACCGCGCATCAAGCACACGCTCTGCGAGCAGGCCGTGGCGCTCCTCGCGGGCGAGAGCGCGCAGTTCTGGGACGCCGACGCGCAGACGAAGTCGCTCCGCGTCCTCGCGAGCTGGGGAGCCGACAACGGCCCGGACGGGCCCCGCGTCGTGCCGACCGAGAGCAGCGACCACCCCGTCGTCCGCGCGTGGCTCGAGAAGACGCTCGTCCTCGTCGGCGAGGAGGAGATCGCCTCCCTCGTGCCGCCCGGCCACGGCGGGGCCGTCCCGGCGGGGCTTCGCGGGGCGGCCGTCCCCCTCCTCTACCAGGACGAGCAGATCGGCGTCCTCACCTTCGCGTTCCGCTCGCAGGGGGACGGGTGGCCCTCGGAGCTCGGCGGGCGGCTCTCCCTCCTCGCCGACTCGGCCGCGGTCGCTCTCCACAACTCGCGGCTCATGAAGATCATCGAGCAGCAGACCGAGCGCGACGGCGTCACCGGCCTCTACAACCAGGGGGCGATCCTCAAGCGGCTCGAGTCGGAGCTCAAGCGCGCCGAGCGGAGCGGGCAGCCGCTCTCCGTGGCGCACATCTGCGTCGACGGTCTGGCCGAGGCGGGGCAGCGGTTCGGCGCGCACTACGGCGACGCCCTCCTGCCGAAGATCGCCGCGCAGCTCGTCCGGGCGACGCGCTCGGTGAACATCGTCGGCCGGGGGAAGGGCGACCGCTTCTGGATCCTGATCTTCGAGGCGAACAAGGCGACGGCGCAGCGCGCCGCCGAGGCGATCCAGAAGAACTTCATCTCCGCCTTCGACCCCCGCCTCGAGGCGACCGGCCTCAAGTTCACGCTGACGATCGGGCTCGCGGCCTACCCCGAGGACGCGTTCGACACGGCGAGCCTCCTCTCGCGGGCCGAGGAGGCGCTCGACGACGCGTCGAGGGGCGGAGCCGGGACGATCGCCCTGTGGGGCGCGCTCGCCGGGGCCGACCTGGCCGAGGAGCTCTAGCGATCCGGCGGGCGGTCCCGGGCGGCTTCGCCGGACGGCGCGGCCGCCGCCCCGCTCACCGGTAGACCCGGACGCTCACCCCCGGCAGCGCCGCCCGCGCGGCCTCGGCGATCTCCGCGAGCGCCTCGGGCGGGAGAGGGTGGACACCCGGCTCCATCGTGTCGCGCGCGACGGTGTAGACCTGCACGGCCTCGAGCGACCCGCCCCGGCGGACGACGGCGGCGAGCCGCGCGGCCCAGGCGGAGACCTCCTCCGGCGGCGGCGCGCCGAGCGCGTCCGAGCGGAAGAACATCGACTGGACGACGACCGGGTGGCGCCGCGCGGCCGCGGCGAGGTTCGCCACGACGCGCTCGAACGGGACCGCCGTTCGGCAGACGGCGCGGAAGAACGGCTCCGTGCCGGCGTCGAGCTTGATCCAGAAGCGGCCGCCGCGGGAGGCGAAGAGGTCGTGCGCCTCCCGCATCTCGGGCCGCGACAGGCCGGAGCCGTTCGTGATCAGGATCACCCGGGCGCCGGCGAGCCCCGCCGCGTCGCGGGCGTCGAAGACGAGCCGCGCGAGCGGAAGGAAGCCGCGGAAGGTGGACGGCTCGCCGTCCCCGGCGAACGCGATGCTGCACGGCGGCTCGGCGGCGCCCCGGAGCTCGCAGAGGACGGAGGAGAGCTCCGCGGCGACGACGGGCGCCGGGATCGGCGGCCGCCGCGCGTGACGGGCGATCGCCCGCCGGTCGATCACCTCGCAGTAGACGCAGTCGAAGTTGCAGGTCTTCTGCGGGTCGAGGTTGACGCCGACCGAGATCCCGCCCGTGCGCCGCGACCGGACCACGTAGACGAATCGCCTCCCGGCGCTGCCGCGGTCGTGCCGGTCCGTGACGCGCTTCTCACTCGGCGGGGCCATCCCGGTCGTATCCTACGGGAGAGAAACGAGGACGCCATGGCCGTAACCCCCGGAACCCTCCTGGGTCGATACCGCCTCCTCGAGCGGGCCGGCGCCGGCGGAATGTCGGAAGTCTGGCGGGCCGAGGACCAGACGCTCCACCGCACCGTCGCCGTAAAGGTCATCCACGACCCGATCGCGGCGGACCCGACGTTCGCCGAGCGCTTCCTCAGGGAAGCCCGGCTCGTGGCGGGGCTCGAGCACCCGAACATCCTCGCCGTCTACGATTTCGGGACGGCGCCGCTCGAGGGGAAGGAGGTCTCGTACCTCGTCATGCCCCTCGTCTCCGGAGGGTCGCTGAAGGAGAGGATCCGGGGCCCCGTCCCGCCCGCCGAGGCCGTCCCGTGGCTCGCGGCGATCGCGGCGGCGCTCGACCACGCGCACTCGAAGGGAATCCTCCATCGCGACGTGAAGCCGGGGAACGTCCTCCTCGACGCCGCCGGGCGGCCGCTCCTCGCCGACTTCGGCCTCGCGCGGAGCGCCGACTCCGTCTCGGGCCTCACGGCCACGGGGACCGTGATGGGGACGCCGTCGTACATGGCGCCCGAGCAGGCGATGGGAAAGGCGCTCGACGCGCGGGCCGACCAGTACGCGCTGGCCTGCATCGCGTTCGAGATGCTGACGGGGCGCGTCCCCTTCAAGGCGGACACGCCGCTCGCCGTCCTCCACCAGCACGTCGCCGTCCCGCCCGACCCGGTGACGTCGTTCGTCGGAGGCCTGCCGCCCGCCGTCGACGACGTCCTCGCGCGCGCCCTCGCGAAGAACCCGCAGTACCGCTACGCGAGCTGCACGGAGCTCGTCTCGGCCCTCGCCGCGGTCTTCGGCCTCTCCCTCGGGAGCGCCGTCACGGCCTCGGCCCCTTCGCGCGCGGTTCCGCCGCCGCCGCCGGCCCCGACGATCCACGCTGCTCCGACCGTCCTCGAGGGCCCGGGCGCGGTCGAGAACCACCCGACGGTGCCGACGGCCCACGCCGCGGTCGTCTCGGGCGGAATCTCCTCGCCCGAGGCCAAGATGGCCGCCGCGGCCTCGGTCCCCCCGCCCCCCTCGCCGGCCGCTCCTGCGCCGAGGAAGGGAGCGAACCCCGCGGCCCTCGCGGCGGCGGCCGTCCTCCTCCTCGCGGTCCTCGGCGGAGGCGGCTGGTTCGCCTGGTCGCGCCTCGCGCCAGCACGGGCGGGCGGCGCGCCTCCGGCGACGCCGGCCCCCCTCGCGAACGTCCCGGCGGTCGCTCCGACCGAGGCCCCGGCGCCTTCGACGGAGGCGGCGCCGGCGGAGACCGCGGCCGCCGCGGCCAGCGCGAACCCGGACGGGAACCCGGTCGGAAACGTCGGCGCCCCCCCGTCCGGAAGCGCGACGGAAGCGGCGGGAGGCCCGGCCGCCGGGAGCGCGCCGGTCGGTCCGGTCGGCACGACGGGAGCCACGGGACCCCGCGAACGGCCGAGGTCGAACCCGGGGGGCGCCTCGGCCGCGGGATCGGGCCGGGCGCCGGCGCCGGGCGGCGCGCCGGAGCGACCGGCATCCGGCGGGGAGATCGCCCTCCCTCCGCGGGAGGCGCTCGTCGACGGCGGGAGCTGGTCGCTCGACACGCGCGTCGAGAAGGCGTACGTCGCGCTCGACACGACGCGGACGAAGGGGACGCTGACGCGGGAGGCGCTCGCGGAGGCCGGCGGCGAGGCCCGGCAGGTGGCCGCGACGAGCGACGAGCCCGAGGCGCGCTTCATCGACCTCTACACGAGGGCGGGGAGCGCCTTCCTGAACGGCGACAACGCGACCGCCTGGCAGCAGCTCGGCCGCGCCTTCGAGGTCGACACGGCGGGAGCGGCCGGCGGGCGGGTCCTCCGTTTCGTGAGGACCCTGGTCCGCAACAAGGGGAAGAACCCGGGGGCCGACGGGAACTGGATCCTCGGCCTCGCCTTCGGCGACGTCCGCGGGGACCTCGACGAGGAGCTCGCCGCCGCGGCCGAGCGGGCGCCGCGGAACAACGCGGTCCTCTACGCCCGCGCCCTCCGGGCAATCGAGGTCCGGGACTCGCGCAGGGCGGCGTCGCTCCTCCGGCAGGGGTGCGACGCGGGGATCAAGGACGCCTGCGAGCTCCTCGGCGCGCGGTAGGAGAAAAGGGAAAGGGCGCGGCGGAGGGTCTTCCGCCGCGCCCTTCTTCGCCGGTCACCGAACGCCGCTTCCCCGCGCGGGTCGCCGCGCGTCGGCTCCCGCCGGCTTTCAGTTCTTGATCGTGTCGCCCGGCTTGAAGCCCGAGCCGCTGACGACCGACGCGGTCGAGAGGCGGGCTCCCATCACCTTCGTGACCTTCACCTTGCCGACCTTCGTCTCGTCCGCGCCGAGGACCTCCCCGGTGTCGGGGTCCTTGATGACCTTCCCCACCCGGTAGACGTCGAACGTGTCGCCTTCCTTGACCCCGGCCTCGGCGCCGACGTTCAGGAAGACGGAGCCCCCCTCGACGTTCGCGATCTTCCCGGCGACGCCCGAAGCGTCGCCCGAGCCGCCGAGGCCGGAGGTCGGGGTCTCGGCCTTGGCCATCGACGCGGCGAGCTTGACGACGACGGGGCGGAGGACGCGGTCGAGCTTGCGCTGGTCCTCGACGCCGCCGCCGGCGCCCGCGACGTAGACGCTCGCGTCGGAGGTCTCCTCCTTGGCGGTGTCGGCCCAGACGATCTCGCCCGTGGTCGTGTTGATCAGCCGGGCGTCGATGGAGGCGTCCATCTTCTGGGAGCCGACGCGGACCGAGGGGAGCCCCCCGAAGCCGGGGACGCGCGCGCCGCGGTTGGCGACGCCGAGCTCGGTGAGGGCGCCCGTGACGAAGTACTCGACGCCGAGGAGCTTGCCCGCCTTCACGGCCGTCTTCGGGTCGATGTCGCCGGAGAGGGAGAGGTTCTTCTCCTGCATGAGCGACGCGAGCTGCTCGCGGTCGATGACGCGGTACTTCCCGCTCTTCACGAGCTCGGTGACGAACATGTCCTGCGCCGCCCTCCCGGCCTCGTACCAGGAGTAGTAGTGCGAGGTCTTGTCCTTGAACTCCAGGATGGCGACGCGGGGCTTGGCCGCGAGCGCCGCGGACGGGGCGAGGGCCGCAGCGAGGCCGAGTGCCGCGACGAGAGACTTCTTCATCGGTCGTTCCTCCGTAACGCGCGGATTCTCCGCCCGCGCGCCGGACCATTCAACCGCCGTGTCGGCCCTACACTGTGCTCGTGAGCACGGAAGGGGACGATCCGGTCGCCGTCCCGATCGGGGACGCCATCGACCTTCACTCCTTCCGGCCGTCCGAGACGGCCTCCGTCGTGGAGGAATACCTGGTCGAGGCCTCCGCGAGGGGCTTCCGGGAGGTCCGGATCGTCCACGGCCGAGGGATCGGCGCTCAGCGCAGGACGGTCCGGGCCGTCCTCGCCCGCTCGCCTCTCGTCCGGGAGTTCCGCGACGCCCCGCCCGAGGCGGGAGGGTGGGGGGCGACGGTCGTCCGCCTCCGGGAGGACGGGCCGGGCACGCTCGCGCCTCCCGACCCGCCGGGCTAGACTCGGCCTCCCCGCATGAGCGTCAGACAGAGAACGACCGTCATCCGCAGCTCCGGAAGCTACGTTCCGCCGCAGATCGTCACGAACGAGATGCTCTCCCGGATCATGGACACGACCGACGAGTGGATCGTCCCGCGGACCGGGATTCGCGAACGGCGGTTCGTGGAGCGGGGCGTCGGCCCGGCCGAGCTCGCCGAGCACGCCGCCCGGGCCGCCCTTCAGAAGGCGGGCCTGACGCCCGCGGACGTCGACTTCGTCGTCTTCGCGACGATGACGCCCGACCACTTTTTCCCGGGGAGCGGCGGCCTCCTCGCGGCGCGGCTCGGGATGTCGACGACCCACGCCCTCGACATCCGGATGCAGTGCGCGGGGTTCCTCTCGGGACTCCAGACGGCTGACGCGTTCATCCGCTCCGGGACGTACGACCGCATCCTGCTCGTGGGCGCCGAGGTCCACTCGGGCCTCATGCCGTGGCCCGAGTCGGTGTGGGACGTCATGCTCGGCCTCAGCGAGGGACCGTGCGACCCGTACTGGTACGAGCGTGCCTCCGGCATGCGCGACCGGGCCGTCCTCTTCGGCGACGGCGCCGGCGCGATGGTCCTCGAGGCGAACGAGTCGGGCGACGGCCGCGGCTTCCTCGGCTTCGTCATGAAGACCGACGGGAACCACTGGGACAAGCTCTACGTCCCCGGCGGCGGGTGCAAGTCGCGCCCCTACTTCACGCCGGAGATGTTTGAGAGCCTCGGGACGATCCCGATCGTCGAGGGGCGGCAGGTCTTCCGCCTCGCGAGCCTGCTCATGCCGGAGGCCGTGCGCGACGTCCTCGCGAAGACGGGTCACCGGCTCGAGGAGCTCGACCTCCTCCTGATGCACCAGGCGAACCTCCGCATCAACGAGTCGGTGCAGAAGATGCTCGGGCTCTCGGACGAGAAGGTCTTCAACAACATCCAGAAGTACGGCAACACGACGGCGGCGACGCTCCCCCTCGTCTTCGACGAGGCGGTCGCCGCCGGCAGGCTCGGGCCGGGCTCGCTCGTCGGCTTCACGGCCCTCGGCGCGGGGCTCCACTGGGGCGCCGCGCTCGCCCGCCTCTGAGGAACCGGGGCCGGGAGGCCGTCAGCGGGTCAGGCGCCCCGATTTCGTCCGGGAGCCGTCGAGGAGCTCGGCGAAGATGTTGCCGAAGCTGTCGGCGGAGGCGGGGCCGTCCGCGGTGACGATCCCTCCCGCGATGACGACCGGCTTCTTCTCGAAGCGGGCCCCGCCGTTCTTGAGGGCCCGGAGGCCGTCGGGCGTCACCCAGATCGTGGCCGGCTTCCCCTCGAGGAGCCCCGCCTTCGCGAGGAGGCCGACGCCGAGGGAGAGGGCCCCGATCGGCTTGCCGTCGTGCACGACCATTCGGAAGAACTTCTGCGCGATGCCGTTCTCCCAGAAATCGACGGCCCCCGGGCCCCCGACCACGACGGCACCGGCGCACTCGGTGGGGCGCGCCTCGACGATCGAGATGGCCTCGACCGCAGCCCCGCCCTGCCCGGAGGCGGGCCCGGCCGCGATCGACGCGACGACGACCTCGGCGCCCGCCGCCTCGAAGATCCGGCGAGGCTTTTCGAGCTCCTCGTCCTGGAAACCCTTCTGTGCGACGAGGAAGAGGACCTTCAGACCCTTGAGGTTCTGCGGCACGTGACCCTCCCGTGGCGTTTGCCGCACGATCCGCGCAGGCGGCCCCGGTGTCAAGCTCTCGCGGGAGCTCCTACCACCCGGCGGCGGGCCGGAGGGCCACGGAGGAGCCGACCCAGGTGAAGTCCTTGTTGAAGTCGACGCCGAGCATCTTGCCGCGCGAGAGCCGGCAGAGGTTCAGGCCGAGCGTGAAGGCGGACTCTCCCTCGGGGCGGAAGAACATCATCCGGATCTCGACCTTCACCCCGCCGCCGTCGGCGGCGGTCAGGCACGGGGCGTAGACGATCTTCTCCTGCAGGCACCAGGCGTCCCGCTCGGCCGCCGGCACACGGGCCACGTCCTCCGCGGTCGGCTCGACGTTGACGCCGCCCCCGGCGAAGGAGAAGAGGGGCTTGAGGACCCAGTTCGCCGCGAGGTCGGCGGGGAGGGCGTCGAGCGTGTCGAGCGTCCGGGCCCGCGGCGCGGCGGGGTGGTCGAGGAGCGGGAGGGCGGCCTTCGACCAGGCCCAGAACCAGTTCGGGTGCGGGGCCCAGGAGAGGTCGAGGTCGTCGCGGAAGTCGAAGGGGAGCGTCTCGCCGGAGCGGATCAGCTCGTCGAAGACGACGCGGTTGTAGATCCGCTCGATCGGGACACGACGCCCGTCCTTCCGGCGGTAGAGACGGCGCCCCTCCTTCTCGACCTCCGTCGCCGAGACGGGATCGACGCCGAGGAGGGTGCGGGTCGCGGCGAAGTCGACGTACGTCTTCTGCTTCTCCGGGTGGAGGTCGAGGAGTACGACGTTCTCGGGGGCGCGGTCGCCGACGACGGTCCGCCGGAAGAGGTCGAGGAAGCTCCCCCGGGTCAGGCCCGAGAAGAAGGGGCTCCATCCCCCGTCCGGCAGGCCCGCTATCCCCTCCATCGCGGCGCTCCAGGCGTCGGCCTGCAGCACCTCGAACGCCGAGAGCGACGGGAAGCCCTGGAGCTCGATCAGCTTCGGCTCGAGGGAGCCGTCCGGCGCGCGGACGACGGCGAGGTCGACCTGGGCGAGCGAAGGGAGCGCGTCCATGCCCGGCGCGTCCCACTCGGGCGGGACGAATCGCCGGAGCTTCGCGAGGGCAGCGGGCGTCGAGATCTGCGCGAGGATGCCGTGCGCCGCGGCGACGAGCCGCTCCTCGAGCTCCTGCGTGAGGAAGACGGGCGTCTCCGCGAGACGGAAGCCGGCGAGGGCCCCGGCCCGCCGCGCGAGGTCGCCCGTCTGCCGGAGGTAGAGCTCGTCCGAGAACGCGCGGTTGAAGGCGTCGCGGTGCGCGGGATGCATCGAAAGGCAGTCTACGCGAAGCCTCCCTGGCCCGGCCTCGCAGCCCGGTGCGCCTTGCCGTGCCGCGGGGAGGCTCGTGGCGAGCCTCCCCGATCCGCTTCAGCCCGCCGGCTCGGCGCAGCGCGGGCCGTCGTGCGCGGGGACGTTCACCCAGGACGAGACCGGCCACGCTTCCATCGCGGCGGCGTCGTGCGGGGCGAGGCACCTCTCGAGCTCCGCCGCCGAGAGGGGGCCGGGCCGACGCCAGATCGCCTCGGACTCGGCGTCGAGGATCACCGGCATCCGGTCGTGGACGTCGCGGACGAGCGCGTTCGCGGCCGTCGTGACGATCGCGAAGCTCTCGATCGGCGCGGCGCCGGGCGCCTCGCGGCGCTCCCAGATCCCGGCGAAGGCGAACGGGGCTCCCCCGGCGAGCCGGAAGAGCCACGGCGTCTTCGCCTTCCCGTCGCGCTTCCACTCGTAGAAGGCGTCGGCCGGGACGAGCGCCCTGCGGCGCTTCAGCGCGTCGCGGAACATCGGCCTGCCGCCGATCCCCTCGGCGCGGGCGTTGATCGGGCGGAGGCCCGCCTCGTCCTTCGCCCACGACGGGAGGAGCCCCCAGGAGAGGAGCGCGATCTCGACGCCGTGCGCTCCGTCGCGGACGAGCGGGGCGCGCGTCGAAGGCGCGACGTTCCAGCGCGGGCTCCAGGCGATCCCCTCGGGGAGGCGGGCGCCGAAGCGGGTCGCGAGGGCGTCGGCGGGGCTCGTCTGGACGTAGCGGCCGCACACGGCGTCACCCCGAGGCCTTCTCGTCCGTCTCCTTCTTGTCCCTGGAGTCCGGCTCGGGCTCCGGCTCCGGGTCGGGCGTCCTCTCGCCGAGGAGCGCGGCCCAGGGGGCGAAGCGCTCGAAGCGCTCGCCGACGACCTTGATCGTCGCCGTGAGCGGCACGGCGAGGATCGCGCCGGGGAGCCCCCAGAGGATCCCCCAGAAGAGGAAGGCGACGAGGACGGCGAGCGGGTGGAGCCGCACCCGGCTCCCGACGATGAACGGGGTCAGGACGTTCCCCTCGAGGAACTGGACGACGGAGTAGAAGAGGACGACCTTGAGCGCGAGGAACGGCTCGTCGGTCCCGAGGAAGGCGACGAAGATCGCGGGCGCCGTCGAGAGGATCACGCCGACGTAGGGGAGGAGGACGCAGAGACCCGCGAGCGGACCGAGGACGTAGCTGTAGGGGACGTGCAGGATCAGGAGCCCGGCCGTCGTGATGCAGGCCGTGATGAGGACGACGAAGAGCTCCCCGAGGACGTAGCCCGAGAGGACGTGGGCGACGTTGACGGCGAAGTCGGACGCGGCCCGGCCCCCCTTCCGGCGGAGGATGCGCGTGATCGCCCCGGCGTACTTCTCGCGGTCCTTCAGCATGAAGAACGCGAGCATCGGGACGGCGGCGGTGTAGAGAGCGAGCGAGAAGGCGGTCCGCACCTGGAGGACGACGCGCGCGACGGAGTCGAGCATCCCCTCCTCGAGCCGGACCGCGCGGACCCCGGCGCGCTCGCCCTCGGAGAGGAGCCGGCGCGTCCCCTCCTCGATCCGCGAGAAGACGCCGCGCGCCCGCGCGGTCAGGGCCTGGATCTTCCTCTCGTAGTCGGGCCAGTCGCGCGAGAACGCCTGCGCCTGGTCGAGGGCGTTCACGATGAAGAACGTCACGAGCGCGCAGAGGAGGAGGATGACGACGAACGCGGCGAGGCCCCGCGGCACGCGGATCTTCTCGAGCAGCTCGACGAACGGGTGGAGCGCGAAGGAGAGGAAGAGCGCGAAGAAGAGGGTCACGAAGAGGACCTTGCCGGCCCAGAGGAGCCCGACGACGACCGCGGTCGCGAGGACGACGAGCTCGCGGGAACGAAAAGCCCCGCCGAGAGCGGGGCTCGTTCCGGTCGTGAAGGCGCCGCTGCTGTCCAAGCAGGGCCAGTTTAGCGCGGCGGGCGGAGACGCGAACGGCCGGCGGGAGCCGGCCGTTCGGGAGGGCTCGCGGGAACGGAAGGACTAGGGGAACGTCACCGTCACGACGGCGCGGCGGTTCCGCGTCGCGTCGGCGCCGGCCTCGGCGTCGCCCTTCGCGTCGACCTGGATCCGCGTCGCGTCGATGCCGTGCCGCTTGACGAGGTAGTCCTTGGCGGCGTCGGCGCGCGCCTTCGCGAGGGCGGCGCGGTCCCCCTTCTCCTTCGGGTCGGTGAAGCCGACGACCGTGCAGGTCGCGGAGAGGTTGTTCTTCAGCCGGAGGGCGACGCCGTCGAGGATCGCCTTCGCGATGTTCGTCAGGCGGCTCTTTCCGGAATCGAAGAGGATCTCGTCGGTCGTGGAGGTCTCCGGCTTCGGGGCCGGCGGGGCCTCGACGACCGGGGCGGGGGCGGGCGCGACGACGGGAGCCGGCGCCGGGACCGGAACGGGGGTCGGCGGGGGCGGCTCGTGGGGCGAGGGGGCCGCCTTCGGCGCCTCGGCGGGCTTCGGCGGCTGCGGCGCCCAGGAGAGCTGGACGACGCCGCCGATGTTGCTCGGGGAGCTCCCTTCCTTGATCCAGCGGTCGACGTTCGCCCTCACCGCGGCGCTCGCGACGAGGCCGCTGTCGCCCAGGCCGATCCGTGCGCCGAGGACCGCGTCGGTGAAGTCGGGCGGCTTCGTCGTGCCGCCGTCGTACATCGTCCGGTCGATCTCGAAGATCCCGCGCAGGAGGTTCGGGATGAGGGGGACGTTGAAGCCGGCCGCGAAGCGCATCTCGTTCGCGACGTCGAACTCCTCACCCTGGTCGCCGGTCCAGAGGTAGGAGAACTGCCCGGTGAAGATGCCGTACGTGCCCGAGAACCCCCACTCCCAGTCGGAGCGGTAGGTGGAGAGGGCCTGCGCGTCGTCCCGGCTCTGCGTCGGGATGTAGACGGCGCCGAAGGCGGAGACCTTCACGGGGTCCTTCGGGTTGAGGACCACCTTCGTCCCGATGCGGAACTTGTCCGTCTCGTCGTGGTTCACCTTGCCGGACGCCTCGTGACCGTTGATGTAGCCGGCCCAGAGTCGGTCGTCCGCGCTGTACGAGCGCTGGCCGGCCGAGAACGAGGCTTCCCAGGTCGGGAGGAGGCCGAAGGCGACCGTCATCCCGATCTTGTCGGAGCTGTACCGGAGCGGGTCGTCCGGCAGGGGTGCGCCGAACGGCATCGGCGCCGCCGTCCGGTCGTACATGCTGTAGAAGAGGGAGAACGCGAAGCGGCCCTGGGGGACCGTCTGGGCGTCGTAGATGCTGAAGAGTCCGGTCTCGCCAGTGAGCGTGGGAGCCACCTGGGCGCTCAGTGTGGGGGCCGCGAGAAGAAGAGCCGCGACCAGCGCGAGGAGGAGTCCGGTCCGCATCCGTCGCATCGAGTCTCCTTATTTCCAGCCGGGGACCGGACGATTCACCCCCGTACCGGGGAAGGTGAGGCGGCTCCGCGTCCTAGGCTCGGATCAGTTGTCAAGAGTCTAGCAGCACGCCATTTCCCGGCAAAGTCAATTGACCGTGCGCCTCCTGAGCGGGCGGCCGGGCGCAGGACCCCGAGGGCCGGCCGCCGGCGGCCGGAGCCCGCTCGCCGAGCGGCCCGGAGGGCGCCGGAGGGGTGCTCCGGGGCGCGGAAGGGTTCGGGAAACCCGGCCCCGGGTGAGGCGGGAGCAATCGGGACGAACGAGGGTGCGTGCGCGGGAAGGTGACTTGCTCCGGGGCGCGGAAGGGTTCGGGAAACCCGGCCCCGGGTGAGGCGGGAGCAATCGGGACGAATGAGAGTGCGTGCGCGGGAAGGTGAGGTGCTCCGGGGCGCGGAAGGGTTCGGGAAACCCGGCCCCGGGTTTCCCGAGAACACTTCAGAGCAGCGGGGCCATCTTCTCGCGGAACGCGAGGCTCGCCTCGCGGCCGCGGAGGGCGGCGACCGTCTGCTCGAGGCTCCGGATCAGCTCGCGCACGACGTCGAGCCCGCGCCCCTTGTCGACCTCGCCGAGCGCGGCGCGGTAGAGGCGGTCGATCGCCGGGTCGCCCGGGGCGAGCGCGGCGCTCTCGGCCTCCTGCTTCACCTTCGTGCAGAGGATCTGGAGGCTCCGGCGCTCGTCGCCGCGCGTGACGGCGTTGAAGACGCCGCTATGCGTCGTGACGACCGGTCCGGCCGCGGCCGCGGCCGGCGCCGCGGGGGCAGCGACCGCGGCGGAGGCTGCGGCGGCGCGTGCCGCCTCGGCCTTCGTGCGGATCTCGACGAGGTCGGACGTGATGAGCCCGTAGAGCGTCTTGGCGACGTCGAACGCGGAGACGCGGGCCGCGCGGGCGATCTCCTCGATGGAGCGGGCGCCGTCGGTGTTCGTCACGACGAGCCACTCCATCGGCGTCAGCGTGACGGGCTCGCTCAGCCCTTCGCGGCAGACGAGCTGGGGGACCGCGTCGGTCGTGGGGATCTTCTTCGAGAGGATCTTCCACTCGTCGCTGCGCCGGGCCGCCTCCATCAGGAGGTTCGTGTTGGAGCGCGTGATCGTCCGCGCGTCCCCCTCCAGGCCGGGGGAGAACTGGAACTGGCCGTCGTTCCAGAGCGCGAGGGAGTAGATCGCGTCCTCGCCCTGGATGTCGTTCACCGTCGCGTGCGTGATCTGGCCGTTCTGGATGTAGACGGCGCCCCTCTCGCTGCCGCGGGTGAGGGAGAACATTCCCGTCTTCCCCGAAACGGCGACGAGCTGGACGATGTCCGCGAGCGGGAGTTCTTTGAGGGAGCCTTGGAACGACATCTCTGCGCGGTCTCGCGAGACGGGACGATAGCACCCGCCCCCCGGTTGCTCAACCGGCCACGCGCGGCCGGACGGGGGAGGAGGCGGGCGCCGCGCGGGCGGAGCGCCGTCCCGCCGCGGTCCGGAACCCGTGCGTCATTGCGGCGGCCGCCGCGTCGGCGGCGTCGAGCGCGAGGCGGCCCGACCCGGACGGCGGGCCGAGGAGCGCGAGGACCATCCGGCGGACCTGCTCCTTGTCGGCCTGTCCCGTCCCGGTCACGGTCTTCTTGATCTCGGCGGGCGTCACCTCGTGGACGGGGAGCGACGCGCGGGCCAGGGCGAGGAGGAGGACGCCGCGCGCCTCTCCGAGCGTGATGAGGCTCTGCGGGTTGACGCCCGAGAAGACCTTCTCGACCGCGGCCTCGTCCGGCCTCTCGCGGCGCACGACCTCGAGGAGGGCGTCGTGGAGCGCGAGGAGGCGCTCGGCGAACGGCGTCGTCGTGGGGGGACGGAGGACGCCCGCCGCGACGAGCCGCGGCGGGCCGTCGAACGAGACGATCGCCCACCCGGCGGCGCGGCTCCCCGGGTCGACGCCGAGGACCCTCACCGCCCGGCCGGGATCAGGCGTCCTGGAGGTACTGGTCGTCGATGTCGCCGCTCGACCAGACCTTCTGGACGTCGTCGTTGTCCTCGATCATGTCGAGGAGCTTCAGCAGCGCCGGCCCCTTGTCGCCGACGGCGACGGTGTTCGCGGGGGTCATCTGGAGCTCGGCGGTCTGGAGCGTGAACCCCTTCGCCTCGAGCTGCGCCTTGACGGCCTCGAAGGAGCCCGGGTCGGTGACGATCTCGTAGACGTCGCCGTCCTCGGCCTTGAAGTCCTCCGCGCCCGCCTCGAGAGCCGCCTCCATCAGCGCGTCCTCGGAGACCCCGCCCTTCTCGACGGCGATGTAGCCCTTCTTCGAGAACTGGAAGGCGACCGATCCGGCCGAGCCCATGTTGCCGCCGTACTTGGTGAGGAGGTGGCGGATCTCCGCGGTCGTCCGGTTCTTGTTGTCCGTCATCGCCTCGATGAGGATCGCGGCCCCGCCCGGCCCGTACCCCTCGTAGACCACTTCCTCGTAGGTGACGCCCTCGAGCTCGCCCGTTCCCCGCTTGATCGCCTTCTCGATGTTGTCCGCCGGCATCGAAGCCTTCTTGGCGGCCTGGACGGCGGTGCGGAGCCGGGGATTCGAGTCGACCGCTCCGCCGCCGACCTTGGCGGACATCGTGATCTCCTTGATGATCTTCGTGAAGAGACGGCCGCGCTTGGCGTCGGCGGCGCCCTTCTTGTGCTTGATCGTGCTCCACTTGTTGTGTCCGGACATGGCTCACCTCGAGGAGTGCGGGCCGCTCGGGCCAGGATTCAAGAGCCGCGGAGTTTAGCAGGACTGCCGGTCTCGGGACGGGCCTCGAGCGACCCGTCGTCGCGGAGGGCGAGGAGGGCCCGGAATCGGGCTCCCGGCGGCGGGCCGTCCCCCGGGAGGGCGGCCTCGACGTAGGTCTCCGTCAGCCCGACGCCCCCGCGGAGCGCCACGACGTCGGCCATCCGGCCGTCGTGCGAGCGGGCGAATCGGAGGCGGAGCTCCGCGTCGAGGGTGCGCAGGCGCCCGGCCCGGCGCGTCACGACGGCGCGCGGGACGGCGGAGGTCGCCGCGAGGCCGGCCGCGGCGGTGCCGGTGCGGGGCGAGAAGGGGAAGACGTGGAGCGAGGCGAGGGGGAGGTCGCGGAGGAAGCCCTCGCTCGCGGCGGCCTCCGCCTCGGTCTCGCCCGGGAAGCCGGCGATGACGTCGGTCGCGAGGTGGATCCGGGGGTTCGAGCGGGCGGCGCGCTCGAGGAGGGCGCGGAAACGCGCGGAGGTCATCCCGCGCCGCATCCGCCGGAGGACGGCGTCGGAGCCCGACTGGAGCGGGAGGTGGAGGTGGGGAACGACGACGCGGCCGGAGGCGACGGCGTCGACGAGCTCCTCGCCGGCCTCCATCGGCTCGAGCGAGGAGAGGCGGACGCGGCACCGGGGCGGGCGCGCCTCGAGCGCCGCGAGGAGCCCGGCGAGGCTCTCCGCGCGGTCCGAGCCGAACGCCGCGAGGTGGACGCCGCAGAGGACGACCTCGGGAACGCCGGCCTCTCCGAGAGCGTGGACGGCCTCCTCGACGGTCCCGGCCGGCGCGCTCCGCTCGCGCCCCCGGAGGGCCGGCACGATGCAGAACGCGCAGCGGCGGGAGCAGCCGTCCTGGACCTTGAGGAAGACGCGCGTTCGGCCCGGCCCGCCCGAAGCCTCCGGCGAGAGGAGGACCTCATCCGGCGCGACGGCCGCGGCGGCGACCTTTCCCGGGAGGAGGCCGGCGGCCGACTCGGCGAGGTATCGCGGGAGCGCGGCCGCCGCCCGGTGGCCCGCGACCACGTCGACCTCGGGCCGGCGTGCGAGCGCGTCCGGGTCCCTCTCGGCGAGGCAGCCGGTCACGGCGATCCGGGCCGAGGGGTTCTCTCGCCGGAGGCGCCGCAGGAGGCGGAGCGCGTCGCGGTCGGCGCGCCCGGTGACGGTGCAGGCGTGCAGGACGAGGACGTCGGCCGGCTCTCCGGGACGCGCGGGAGCGAGCCCGGATTGCTCGAGCGCGCGGGCGAGGACGGCGGCCTCGACCTGGCTCACCTTGCAGCCGAGAACGTGGACGGAGTAGGCTCCGCGAGCGACTCCCGGCCAGCGGTCCGTGTCGGTAAACTTCGTTGACAGGCCCACTTCCGGGGCGATAATAGGTGACTTTCCGGAGGAGACTTCGGAGTGCGGGGGGGACCGGGCCGAAGGCCCCACGACGTATGGCGAAGACGATTCTCCTGATCGAATACGAGCCGAGATACCTCGACAGGATCAAGGGGTATCTGGCCGGGAAGGACTTCGACCTCGTCGTCGCAAAGGACGGCGAGGACGGTCTCGAGGCGTACCGGCGCGGTCGTCCCGACCTCGTCCTCATCTCGACGGTCCTGCCGAAGCTCCGCACCCGCGACGTCATCCGCGGCATGCAGGCCGACGGGCCGACCCCGCCCATCCTCCTCATGGCGTCGGGCTACAAGGGGAAGGACAAGAAGGCCGACGCGGCCCGCGAGGGCGCCACCGGGATCCTCGAGAAGCCATTCGCGGAGGAAGCCCTCCTCGCGGAGATCGGCGCCGCCCTCGGGTCGAAGGCCCACGACCCGTTCCCGGGCGCCGGCTCCCAGCCGCTCCTCTCGGCCGACGACATCTTCTCGGACGTCATCTCCGGCGTCGAGGCCGAGGAGAAGGCCCGCCCGGCCCACGCGCCGGGCGGAACGGACCCGGGCATCAACAAGAAGCTCGAGCAGACGCTCTCCGGAATCCTCCAGCGCCCGGTCTCGAAGGCTCCCACGGGCTCCTTCCCGAAGGTCGACGCTCCGACCCCGGTGGCCGCCCGTCCCGCGGCGGCCCCCGAGCCGCCGACCGACCGCACGATGCGCGTGGACTCCGGCTCGCTCCCGCAGCCGGCGCCGAAGCCGAAGATCGACACGGCGGTCGACCGGATGCTCACCGACACCCTCTCGGGCCTCCGGCCGATCAAGTCCGCCGAGAAGACCGGACCCATCCCGGCCGCGACTCCGAAGCCGGAGCCGGCCCCGGCGCCCAGGCCCGCGCCCGTCGCGGCTCCGAAGCCGGAGCCTGCTCCCGTCCCGAAGCCCGAGCCGGCTCCCGCCCCCGCCCCCAAGCCGAAGCCGGTCGTCGGCGGACCCGGGAGCTTCGGCCGCTACCAGCTCCTCGAGAAGATCGCGGCCGGCGGCATGGCCGAGGTCTACAAGGCGCGGATGCGCGGCGAGGAAGGCTTCGAGAAGATCGTCGCGATCAAGCGGATCCTCCCGCACATGGCCGACAACGATGACTTCATCACGATGTTCATCGACGAGGCCAAGCTGGCGGCCCAGCTGACCCACAACAACATCATCCACATCTACGACCTCGGGAAGGAAGACGCCTACCACTACATCGCGATGGAGTACGTCGAGGGCAAGGACCTCCGCTCCATCCTGAAGACGGCGACCGAGAAGGGGTACCCGCTCCCGGTCGAGCTCGCGCTCTTCATCGCCTCGAAGGTCGCGAACGCCCTCGACTACGCCCACCGGCGGATGGGGCTCGACGGCAAGGAGCTGAACCTCGTCCACCGCGACGTCTCGCCGCAGAACGTCCTCATCAGCTTCGAGGGGGACATCAAGCTCTGCGACTTCGGCATCGCGAAGGCGGCGACGAAGGTCCAGCAGACCCAGGCCGGCGCGCTCAAGGGCAAGCTCCAGTACATGTCCCCCGAGCAGGCCTGGGGGAAGAAGGTCGACCGGCGCACCGACATCTTCTCGCTCGGCATCGTCCTCTTCGAGATGCTGACGGGGGAGCGGCTCTTCAGCGGCGACACCGACCTGACGATCCTCGAGCAGGTGCGCGACGCGCGCTCCGAGGCGCCGTCGGTCAAGAACCCCGACGTCCCGAAGAAGGTCGACCAGATCGTCCTCAAGGCCCTCGCGAAGAACCCGCAGGACCGCTACCAGAACGCCTCGGAGATGGAGAAGGACATCAACTCGGTCCTCTACTCCTTCCAGCCGGCGCCGGGCCCCGCGGACCTCGCGATCTTCATGCACCGCCTCGTCGAGGCGAGCGCGATCGCCTCCGACGCGCAGATCGACGCCGCGTTCGCCCAGGTCGCCGCCGGCCCCGCCCCCGAGGAGAAGAAGAAGGGGAAGGGGCTCGTCATCTCCAAGAAGGAGAAGGCCGTCGAGCCCGCGCCCGCGCCGGTCCCGGCGCCGATCGAGGTCTCCGAGCCCGCCCTCGGCGTCGGCGAGGAGCCCGCGAAGAGCCGGACGGGCCTCTTCGCCGCGATCGCCGTCGGCGTGGTCGTCCTCGGCGTCGCGGGCTACTTCCTGACGCGCGGCAAGGCCCCCGAGGCCCCCGCGCCGACGGCCCCGACCGCCGCCCCCGCGACGACCGCGGCGGCTCCCGCCTCGACGGAGGCGGCCCCGGCCGCCCCGGAGAAGGTGATCGACCCGAAGGCGCTCGAGGCCGAGCTGAAGAAGGCGACCGCCGAGGAGGCCAAGAAGCTTCGCGATGCGGCGCAGAAGGCTGCTGCCGAGCAGGGCAAGCCCGCCCCGGGGGTCGCCGCGCCGGCCGCGCCGGCCGTCTCTCTCGCGCCGAGCCAGCCGCTCCAGCCGCCGAAGCCGGCCCCCGAGCCGACGAAGGCTCCGGAGCCGACGAAGGCGCCCGAGCCGACGCCCGTCCCGCCGAAGCCGACCGAACCGGTCCGCGTTGCCGAGGCCGCGCCCGTGGCGGCCCCCGTCGCCCCGCCGGCCGCGCCCGTCTCCGCCGGCCCCGTCCGCGAGGGAGACCTCGTCGGTGCCGGCCCGGGCGTCGTCGAGCCCCGCCTCGTGAAGCTCGGGGCGTTCCCGTCCCTCGGGCCCCAGGCCAAGCAGATCCAGACCAAGCGGGGCGACCCGGCCGGCCTCGGCACGGTGGCGATCATGGCCCTCGTGACCGAGAAGGGGCAGGTCACCGACACGCGCGTCGTCCGCTCCTCGAGCTACAAGTTCGTCGACGACGCCGCCGTCGTGGCCCTCAAGGCCTCGCAGATCGAACCCGCCACGAAGGGCGGCGTCAAGGTGAAGATGTGGAAGACCTTCGCCATCACCGTGAAGCCGTGAGGCGGGCGGGCGAAGGAGTCGCGAGCCGAGTTGTGGCGCCCGTGGCGCCCTGAGAGAACCAGAAAGGGAATCCGAGAAGGAGTTTCCGCATGAGTCTCAACGACGATCAGAGGAAGTTCTACGAGAACACGCTCCGCGTCACCAAGAAGGAGATCAGCGACCTGGAGGCCCAGATCCAGGAGGAGCTGGCCAAGGTGAAGGAACGCCTCGCCGAGCTGCAGAACGGCCAGAAGGCGGCCCGCCAGATGTACGCCGCAGCCTGCCTCCGCCTCGGCATCCAGAACGACCTCGAGGAGTCCGAGGAGTCCTGACGGGCCCCCGGCGCCCGTCGTCCTCGCACGGCTGCTGACGGGCCCCGGCACCCATCTCGGAAGATGGTGCCGGGGCCTTCGCCGTCCTCCCCGCCCGTGCACGTCGCCCGAGGCCTCCTCGCCGCCCTCGCGGTCGCGCTCCTCGCCAGCCCGGCGGTCGCGGCCGCCGGCGCACCGCGGCGCGTCGTGGCCTTGGCCCCTTCGGCGGCGGAGATCGTCTACGCCCTCGGCGCTGCGGACCGCGTCGTCGGCGTCTCCGATTTCGCGGCCGACCTTCCCGAGTCGAAGGGGAAGGCGCTCCTCGGGGGGTTCGCGCCCGACCTCGAGCGGATCGCCGCGCTGAGGCCGGACCTCGCCGTCGTTTCCCGCGACGGAACGGACCGCCGCGCCGCCGAGCGTCTCGCCACTCTCGGGATCCGCCTCGTCGTGACCGACGCCACGACGCTCGCGGGCGTCTACGAGGACGTCCGGAAGGTCGGCGCCTCGCTCGGCCGGACCGCGGAGGCGGAGCGCCTCGTCGCGTCGATGCAGCGCCGCGCCGCCGCGGCGGAGGAACGCTCGCCGGCCCGACGCGCCGCGTCGCGCCCGACGGCCCTCGCCCTCATCTGGCCCGACCCCGCGATCGTCGCCGGCCCGGCGACGTTCGTCGGCGACCTCCTCGCGCGCGCCTCCCTCGCGAACGTCGTCCCGGCCTCGGCCGGAGACTGGCCGCGCGTCTCGCACGAGACCCTCGTCGCCTGGAACCCGCGGCTCCTCGTGAGGCCCGACACGGCGGAGAACCGCGCCGCGTTCGAGGGAGCCTTCGCGCCCGGGAGCCGCTGGCGACTCCTCCCCGCGGTGAGCGGGGGGCGGGTCGTGGTCCTGCCGGGAGCCTGGCTCGAGCGCCCGGGACCGCGCCTCGTCGACGCGCTCGAGGCGCTCGTCGCGAAGCTCGCCGAGGTCCTGCCTTGAGGCGCACCGGCCCGTTCCTCCTCGTCCTCGCCCTCCTCGCCCTCGCGGCGTGTCTCGCCTCCCTCCTCGTCGGGAGCGTCCGCCTCGCCCCCGCCGACGCGCTCTCCGCGCTCGCGGGGCACGGGGAGCCCGCGACGGTGACGATCGTCCGCGACCTCCGCCTGCCGCGCGCCCTCCTCGGCCTCCTCGTCGGGGGAGCGCTCGCCCTCTCGGGCGCCGCCCTCCAGGCGCTCCTCGGCAACCCGCTCGCCGACCCGTACCTCCTCGGCGTCTCGGGGGGCGCGGCCTGCGGGACGCTGGCGGGCGTCCTCCTCGGCGCGGGAGCCGGCGGGCTCCTCGGCTCCTTCGCGCTCCCGCTCGCCTCGCTCGCGGGGGCGCTCGGCGCCGTCCTCCTCGTCGGTCTCGGGGCCTCGGTGGGAGGGAGGCTCGACCGCGGGCGGCTCCTCCTCTCGGGCGTCGTCGTCAACGCCCTCGCGTCGGCGGTCCTCCTCTTTCTCCTCTCGTTCAGCGACGCGGCGGGGGCGCGCGGGTTCGTCTTCTGGATGCTCGGCTCCCTCTCCGGCGCGACCCCGGACGCGGTCGTGTCCCTCGCGGCCTACTCGCTCGTCGGCCTCGCCGTCCTCCTCCCGCTCGCGCGCGCGTTCGACGCGCTCACGCTCGGCGAGGAGACGGCCTTCACCCTGGGCGTCCCGGTGGAGCGCGCCAAGCGCGTGGCCTACCTCGCCGCCTCGCTCCTCGCGGCGGCGGCGGTCGCGCACGCGGGGATCATCGGCTTCGTCGGGCTCCTCGTCCCGCACGTCGTGCGGCGCGTGACGCACGGCCACCGCGCGCTCCTCGCGGGCTCCTTCCTCGGCGGCGGGATCCTCCTCGTCGCGTCGGACCTCCTCGCGAGGACGCTCTTCGCCCCGAACGAGATCTCGATCGGGGCCGTGACGGCGCTCCTCGGAGCGCCGGCCTTCCTCGTCCTCCTCCGGAGGCGCGCCTGACGCCGCTCGGCCTCGAGGCCGTCTCCGCGGGCTACGCGCGGGGCCGCGACGTCCTCCACGGCGTCACGGCCTCCTTCGGCGCGGGCCGCCTCGTCGCCCTCCTCGGCGAGAACGGCTCGGGGAAGTCGACGCTCCTCAAGGTCCTCGCGGGCCTCCTCCCGCCGTCGCGCGGCGACGTCCTCCTCGAGGGGACGCCGATCGGCCGCGTCCCGCGCCGCTCCGCCGCGCGCCTCGTCGGCTACCTGCCGCAGGGCTTCGAGCCGTTCTTCCCCGCGACGTCGCTCGACGTCGTCCTCCTCGGGAGGACTCCCTTCCTCGGCGCTTTCGCGTCCCCGTCCCGCCGCGACGTCGAGGTCGCCCGCGCCGCGCTCGCGGAGGTCGACGCCTCGGGCCTCGAGGAGCGCGACGTGAGGAGCCTCTCCGGGGGCGAGCGGCAGCGCGTCTACCTCGCGCGCGTCCTCGCCGGCGAGCCGCGGGTCCTCCTCCTCGACGAGCCGACCGCGAGCCTCGACCCGCGCCACCGCTTCCTCGTCCTCGACGTCCTCCGCCGCCGGGCGAACGCGGGCGTCGCGTGCGTCTTCTCGACCCACGAGGTCGACCTCGCCGCGCGCGCGGCCGACGACGCGGTGCTCCTCGCGCGCGGGAGGGTCCACGCCTCGGGCCCCGTCCGCGAGAGCATCACGGAGCGCTCGCTCTCCGAGCTCTTCGGCGTCCCCGCCTGCGTCACCCCTCTCGCCGACGGCACCCCGCTCGTCACCCTCGGGACGCCCCCGGGCGGACTCCCGGGCGGGAGAGGGTAAGATCCCCGCCCCATGGCCCTCTGGTTCCGCAAGGACAAGGCGCCCCGCGCCGTGCGCGACATGCGCACCTCCACCTCCCTCGGCGAGGGGCACTTCGTCAAGTGCGACGGCTGCCGCGAGACCCTCTACGCCAAGGAGGTCGAGCGGAACCAGCGCGTCTGCCCGAAGTGCGGCTTCCACTTCCGCCTCTCGGTCGACGAACGGCTGAAGCTCCTGTTCGACGACGGCGCGTTCCAGCCTCTCTTCGCCGACGTCCGGCCGACCGACCCTCTCCGCTTCCGCGACACGAAGCGCTACCGTGACCGCCTCCGCGACTACGAGGTCCGGGCCGGCCGCCCGGACGCGGTCGCCGCGGGGGACGGGAAGGTCGAGGGACGCAGGGTCCTCGTCGCCGCGCTCGACTACGCGTTCATGGGGGGCTCGATGGGCTCGGTCGTCGGAGAGGTCCTCGCGCGGACGGCCGAGAAGGCGCGCGACGAGAAGGTGCCGCTCGTCGTCGTCACCGCCTCGGGGGGAGCGCGGATGCAGGAGGGGATCCTCTCCCTGATGCAGATGGCGAAGGTCTCCGCGGCGCTCGCGAGGCTCGCCGAGGCCCGCGTTCCGTACGTCACGATCCTGACGGACCCGACGACGGGCGGCGTCACCGCCTCCTTCGCGATGCTCGGCGACGTCACGCTCGCCGAGCCGAAGGCGCTCATCGGCTTCGCGGGCCCGCGGGTCATCGAGCAGACGATCCGCCAGACCCTGCCCGAGGGGTTCCAGCGCTCCGAGTTCCTCCTCGACCGCGGCTTCGTCGACGTCGTCGTGCCGCGGAAGGAGCTGAAGGCGACGCTCGCGAACGTCCTCCGGCTCCTCGCCGCGTGACCCCGGGGGACGGCCTCCGCTGGCTCGACGCGCTCGGGCCCCAGAAGATCCGGCCCGGCCTCGCCCGCACCCGTGCCCTCCTCGCCGCGCTCGGGAGCACGCAGTCGACGTTCCGGACGCTCCTCGTCGGCGGGACGAACGGGAAGGGGTCGACGGCCGCGGCCGCCGCGTCGATCCTCGAGACGGCCGGCCTCCGCGTCGGCCTGACGACCTCGCCCCACCTCGTCCGCGTGAACGAGAGGATGCGCCTCTGCGGCGCCGACGTTTCCGACGCCGCGCTCGGCTCCGCGCTCGGGCTCGTCGCGGCGGTGTCGGGAGAGGGACCGCTCCGCCCGACCTACTTCGAGGCGCTCGTCGTCGCCTCGTGCGAGCTCTTCCGGCGCGCGCGGGTCGAGGTCGCCGTCGTGGAGGTCGGGATCGGAGGCCGTCTGGACGCGACGAACGTCCTCGACCCGGAGGTCTCCGTCGTCACGAACGTCGACGCGGACCACCTCGAGACGCTCGGCCCGACGCTCGCGGACGTGGCGCGCGAGAAGGCCGGAATCTTCCGCCGCGGCCGGCCGGCGCTGACGGCGGCGACGGGAGGGGCGCTCGACGTCCTCCGTGCCGAGGCGGCGCGGACGGGTGCCCGGCTCGTCGAGGTCCCTCCCTCCTCCGCCTGGGACGACGTGTCGCCGCTGCCCGGGGCCCACCAGCGCGCGAACCTGGCGCTCGCCGTCGCCGCGGCGCGGGCCTTCGCGCCGCTCGACGAGGCGACCGTCCGCCGCGGCATCGCCGCGGTCCGCTGGCCGGGGCGCCTGCAGACCGTGACGCGCCCGGGCCGCCGGCCCTTCCTCGTCGACGGCGCGCACAACCCCGCGGGGGCCGCGGCCCTCGCGGCGTACCTCGACGCGGCCGGGCTCGCGGGGCGGGTCGACCTCGTCTTCGGCGCCCTCGGCGAGAAGGCCGTCGAGGAGATGTTCGGGCCGCTCGCGGCCCGCGCCGGGCGGGTTGTCCTCGTCGCACCGGACTCTCCGCGCGCGATCCCGGCGGAGACGCTCGCCACGCGGCTCGGGCGCGCCGACCTCCCGCGGGCCGCGACGCTCTCGGACGCCGTCGCGGCGCTCGAGGGGCCGGAAGGCGAGCCCCCTATACTCGTCGCCGGGTCGCTCGTCCTCGCCGGCGAGGCCCTGGCCCTCGTCGAGCGCCGGGAGCCCTGACGCGGACGGACGCCCCCGGAGGACCGGATGAGCGGGACACCGGCGCGGGCCGTCGCCTTCACGAAGCGGGACCTCGAGGCGTTCGAGGACGCCCGCCTCGCGATCTACGCCTCCCGCTCCGCGTCCTCCTCCCGTCGCCGGGCGATCCCGCCCGAGGCCGACGGCCACGACTACCGGACCGAGTTCCAGCGCGACCGCGACCGCGTGGTCCACTCCAAGGCGTTCCGCCGGCTCAAGCACAAGACGCAGGTCTTCATCCCGTTCGAGGGGGACCACTACCGGACGCGCCTGACGCACACGCTCGAGGTGACGCAGGTCGCCCGCACGGTCGCGCGGACCCTCGGGCTGAACGAGGACCTCGCCGAGGCGTGCGCCCTCGCGCACGACCTCGGGCACACGCCGTTCGGCCACTCCGGGGAGAAGGTCCTGAACCGGATCCTGACGGGGGACGAGCCGGCGGTGGCGCTCTCGCCGAAGGCCGTCGCGGGCGTCGGGGCCTTCAAGCACAACTACCAGTCGGTCCGCGTCGTCGACGTCCTCGAGAAGCGGTACGAGGAGCCGGGGCTGAACCTGACGGACGAGACCCGGGAGGGGATCCTCAAGCACACGACCTGGAAGCGGGGCTTCCCCTTCCCGGTCCTCGACCCCGAGGGACTCCACCTCGACTCGGGCTGCCACCTCGAGGGGCAGGCCGTCGGCTGGGCCGACGAGATCGCCCAGCAGGCGCACGACCTCGAGGACGGCCTCGGCCTCGTCGGGATCGGCCGGGTCGGCGAGATCCCGCTCGCGCGGGAGATCGTGGAGGGGCTCGGCGCGGCCTGGCGGGACGCCTCCGAGCCCGCCGTCCAGCGCGCGCTCCTCATCCGCGGGCTGATCCACCACCTCGTGACCGACCTGATCGTCGCCTCGCGCGCGGCCCTCGAGAGGTGGCTGACGGCGCAGAAGGTGACGACGCCGGCGGAGTTCGCCGCGCACCGGAGGAAGCTCCCCGGCTCGCTCGTCGCCCCCTCCCGCGCGGGGGAGAAGCGCTACCTCGAGCTGAAGGAGTTCGTCTACCGCCACATCATCCACAGCCAGGCCGTCTCGCAGCACGACTCCCGCGCTCAGCTCGTCGTGACGCGCCTCTTCGACGCCTACGCGAAGAACCCGCGGCTCCTCCCCGACGCCGTCCTCCGGAGGGTCGCGGAGCTTTCGGGCCTCCCGTTCCTCCGGGAGGTGCCGCTGAAGAGGGTCGACGGGGTCATCTCGGGCCGGTGGCGGGAGGAGCCCCAGGTCCTCCGCTGCATCGCCGACCACATCGCCGGCATGACGGACAGCTACGCCCTCGCCGAGTACGATGCCCTCTTCGCCCCTTACCCGCGCCGGCCCGCCGGCACGCCGGCAGGGTAGGATCCGTCGATGCGCATCGCGTTCGGCTCCGACCACGCCGGCTTCGAGCTCAAGGCGCTCCTCGCGCGCCGCGCCGCCGAGCTCGGGCACGAGGTCCTCGACCTCGGGACCGACTCGACCGCCTCGGTCGACTACCCCGACTTCGGCTTCGCCGTCGGCGGGGCGGTCGCCTCTGGCCGGGCCGAGCGCGGCGTCGTCGTCTGCGGCTCCGGCATCGGCATCACGATCGCGGCGAACCGCGTCCGCGGCGTGCGGGCCGGCGTCGCGACGGACCTCTTCTCGGCGCAGCTGATGCGCGAGCACAACGACGCGAACGTCCTCGGCCTCGGCGCGCGCGTCACCGCCGTCCCCCTCGCGATGGCGATCCTCGAGGCCTTCCTCGCGACACCGTTCGCCGGCGGGCGCCACCAGCGCCGCGTCGAGAAGCTCGACGCCCCCCCGCCGCGCCCCGAAGGAGACCCCCGATGAGCACGACCCTCGCCACGAGCCCCCGCCTGATGGGGCGGTCCCTCGCCACCGTCGACCCGGAGATCGCCGCCGCCGTCGAAGCCGAGTTCGCCCGCCAGCGCGACGGCCTCGAGCTGATCGCTTCCGAGAACTACGCCTCCCGCGCCGTCCTCGAGGCGATGGGTTCGGTCCTCACGAACAAGTACGCCGAGGGATACCCCGGCCGGCGCTACTACGGCGGCTGCGAGAACGTCGACGTCGCCGAGTCGCTCGCGATCGCGCGGCTGAAGAAGCTCTTCTCGCCCGGGAACCCCGACGCGATCCACGCGAACGTCCAGGCGCACTCCGGCTCCCAGGCGAACACGGCCGTCTACCTCGCGTGCCTCAAGCCGGGAGACACGCTCCTCGGGATGTCGCTCGCGCACGGCGGGCACCTGACGCACGGCCACCCGCTCTCGATCTCGGGCAAGCAGTACCGCGTCGTCTCCTACGGCGTCACGCGCGAGACCGAGACGATCGACTACGACGAGCTCGCCCGGATCGCGGAGGCCGAGAAGCCGAAGCTCATCGTCGCGGGAGCCTCGGCCTACCCGCGCGTCCTCGACTTCCCGCGGTTCCGGCAGGTCGCCGACTCGGTCGGGGCGCTCCTCATGGTCGACATGGCCCACATCGCGGGCCTCGTCGCGACGGGCCTCCACCCGACGCCCGTCGGCCACGCCCACTTCGTCACCTCGACGACGCACAAGACGCTCCGCGGCCCGCGCGGCGGACTCGTCCTCTGCACGCCCGAGTGGGCGAAGGAGATCGACAAGGCGGTCTTCCCGGGCCTCCAGGGCGGGCCGCTCGAGCACGTCATCGCGGCGAAGGCCGTCTCGTTCCTCGAGGCGCTCTCGCCCGAGTTCACGGCCTACCAGAAGGCCGTCCTCGAGAACGCGAAGGAGTTCGCCGGGGCCGTCGCGGGGCAGGGCTTCCGGATCGTCTCCGGCGGCACCGACAACCACCTCTTCCTGGTCGACCTCGGCCCGAAGAAGCTGACGGGAAAGGTCGCCGAGAAGGCGCTCGACCACGCCGGCATCACGGTCAACAAGAACGCGATCCCGTTCGACCCGAACCCGCCGCTCGTCACGTCCGGCCTGCGTCTCGGGACGCCGGCCGTCACGACGCGCGGGATGGGCCTGGCCGAGATGAAGACGATCGCCGCCTGGATCGGCGAGGTCCTCGCCGCGCCCGAGGACGACGCGGTGAAGGCCTCCGTGAAGGCGAAGGTCAAGGAGCTGACGGCGGCGTTCCCGATCTACTAGCGTTCTCGGGAAACCCGGGGTCCGCCCGGGCTTCGCCGGCGACTCGTCGGGGGAGGCGCGAACCGCCTCCCCCGCATCCCCCTCACGCTTCCGCGGCGGTGAGGCGGCTCGCTTCGCTCGCGGCGAGAAGCGGGACCCGGTTCCGTCCGGGTCCCCCGGCCCCCGGAGAGCCACCATGTCCCAGAGTCTCCGTCCACGGAGCCGCGCCGTCCTCGCGTGCCTCGTCGCGGCCGCGGCCGGCTGCGCGTCGTCGGCCGCCTCCCGGACCGAAGTGGCCGCGGCTCGGCACGACGCCCTCGAGATCCTCCGCTCGTGCGGATCGCCGGCACTCTCCGTGGCGGTCGTGAAGGACGGACGGCTCGCCTGGAAGGCGGCTTTCGGCCTCGCGACCGTGACGCCGGGGCGCGCGGCCGCCACGGACAGCGTCTTCCGGATCGGGAGCCTCTCGAAGCTCCTCACCGCGGCGACGCTCGTCCGCCTCGCGGAGCGCGGCGCCGTGAGACTGGACGACCCCGTCTCACGCTGGCTGGGCTCGTTCCAGGACCCGCGCGTCACGCTCCGGCAGCTCGCGCAGCACCTGGGCGGCGTGCGGCACTACGGCCGCTCCGAGTACGTCAACACCCGGCACTACGCGAGCCTCGCCGAGGCGGTCGCGTCGATCTCCCGCGAGCCGCTCGTCGCCGCGCCGGGCGAGAAGTACCTCTACTCGAGCTACGGCTACAACCTCCTCGGCGCGGCGCTCGAGGGCGCGACGGGGACGCGCTTCCCCGACCTCGTGACCCGGGAGGTCCTCCGTCCGTTCGGGATGCGCGACACCTTCGCCGGCGCGCGGGGGGACGACGCGCGCGTCGTGACGTTCTATGGGCGCGACGGCGACGGGGCGGTCGTCGAGGAGACGCCGGTCGACCTGAGCGACCGCCTTCCCTCGGGTGGGTACCTGTCGACCGCTCCCGACCTCGCCCGCTTCGTCATCGGCGTCTTGCGTTCGCCGGAGCGGCAGCAGTCGCTCCTCTTCACGCCGGGCCGGACGGCGGACGGGACCTCCACGAACGTCGGCCTCGCCTTCCGGGTCACGGTCGACGGGCACGGGCGACGCTACGTCCACCACGGCGGCGACACCGTCGGTGGCCGGGCGTTCCTCCTCGCCTACCCGGAGGAGCGTGTCGCCGTGGTCCTCCTCGCGAACCTCACGTTCGCCCGGCTCGGCGAGGGGGACGCCCGCCGGATCGCGGAGCGCTTCCTCCCCTGACCTGGCGACGGCGCTGCCGGGGAAGCGGGAGCGGTCTCGCCCTCAACCCTGCGTCATCGCGAGGAGCTCGCCGACGAGCTTCTCGATGCCCGCCCAGACCTCGGAGATCGGGCTGTCGAGCATGTAGGCGGGGGTCGTGACGAGCTTCCTCGCGGCGTCGACGACCGCGCCGCCCCCTCCGCAGGAGACGTGCTCGCCCCCCATCTTCCCGATCGCCTCGGCGGTCCCCGGGTCGGTCCCGATCGTCATCTTCGGCTTCTCGGCGCCGAGGAGCTTCGCGAGGATCACGGGCGCAATGCAGACGGCGCCGACGGGCCTGCCGGCCGCGTGGACGGCCCGGACGACGCGGGCGACCTCGGGGTCCACCTCGCAGTCGGCCCCCCTGAAGGCGAAGTCGCAGAGGTTCTTCGCCGCGCCGAAGCCGCCGGGGAGGACGAGCGCGTCGAGGCCCGAGGGGTCGAACCCGGCGAGGTCCTTCACGGCGCCCCGCGCGATCCGCGCGGCCTCGACGAGGACGTTCCGGCTCTCCCCCGCCGCGGGCTGTCCCGTCAGGTGGTTCACGACGTGCCTCTGGGCGACGTCGGGGGCGAGGCAGACCGCCTCGGCGCCGGCCCGGTCGAGGGCGAGGAGGGTCAGGACCGACTCGTGGATCTCGGCGCCGTCGTAGACGCCGCAGCCCGAGAGGACGACTCCGACTTTCGGTTTCATGAGGCACCTCCGCTGTCGAACGGAGATCGTATCGGGAGCGGGGGCGGGAAGGAACGGGGAACGGCGTTCAGGCGGCCGGGGCGGGCGGGTTCCGGCGGATCGTCCGCGCCACCTGCCAGCGGATCCGGAAGAGCGCGGCAAAGGCCTCGAGGCCGCCGCCGAAGCCGACGCGCGTGTCGGGCGAGTTGAACCAGAGGACCGGGACCTCGGCGATCGCGTAGCCGAGCCGCCGCGCCAGGAGGAGCGCCTCGACGTCGAAGGCGAAGCGGTCGACGGTGGCGCGGGAGAAGACCTCGCGGGCGGCGTCCCTCCGGAAGAGCTTGAAGCCGCACTGCGTGTCGCGGATGCCGGAGACGGCGAGGACCCTCACGAGGAGGTTGAAGACCTTCCCGCTCGCGACGCGGAAGAGAGGCTGCCGCTGCTTGACGAGCGTCGTGTCGACGCCGCGCGACCCGATGGCGACGGGCGCTCCCGCCGCGAGGAGCTTGTCGACCTCCTCGATCGGCGTCGAGAGGTCGGCATCCGTGACGAGGACGTGCTCGCCCGCCGATTCCAGGACGCCGGCCCTCACCGCGGCCCCCTTCCCGCGGTTCTCCGGGAAGCGGATGACGCGGGCGGTGAGCCCGAGGCCGGCGGCCGTCTTCTCGGCGACGGCCGCCGTCCGGTCCGCCGAGCCGTCGTCGACGACGACGAGCTCGGCGGAGATCGCCGGCGTCCGGGAGCCGAGCCAGTCGGCGATCCGGGCCAGGGAGACCGGGAGCCGCTTCTCCTCGTTGTAGGCGGGGATGACGAGGGAGAGAGCGGGAGCGGTCATCGGGCGAGCCTCGCTTCGTAGACGAACTGGTAGGCGAACATCCCGGGCCAGAGGGCCGCGAGCGCCCTCGCGACGCCGCGGACGAGGGGGGCGAGCGGGGGGAGGCCGAGGGCGGGGAGCGCGAGCTCGACGGGCATCGCCGTCGCCGTCTCCCGAACGACGCGGAACCCGCTCCGCGAGAGGAGCTCGCGCCCGGTCCTCCGCGTGAAGAAGCGGAGGTGGGTCCGGTCGAGGATGCCGCGGTCCGTCGGGGTGAACCGGCCGGCGAGGAGCCCGAGCCGGACGGTGACGTTCGCGACGTTCGGGAGCGACACGAGGAGCAGCCCCTCCGGCTTCAGGATCCGCGGCAGGAGCGCGAGCGCGCGCTCGGGCTCCGGGAGGTGCTCGAGGACGTCGCCGGCGACGACGACGTCGAACGGCTCCCTCCAGGGACCGGCGAGGCCGTGGACGACGTCGTCGACGAGCGGCTCGTCGAAGAAGGCCGACCCCTCGAGGGCCGCCTCGGGGTCGAGCTCGATCCCGGCGAGGTAGCGGCAGCGCGGGCGGATCCTCCGGGCAAGGTGGCCCGCGCCGAAGCCGACGTCGAGGACGGCCAGCCCTTCCCCGAGGGCGCGGAGGCGCGAGAGGAGGACGTCGTGGGACGAGCCGGGGATCTCCTTCCACGGGTACCGCGAGCGCGGCAGCTCACCCCCGTACCTCACGCCTTCGACACCTGCGCGATCGGGATGCGCCGCCCGCTCCCGAAGGCCTTCGTCGAGACCTTCAGCCCGGGGGCCGCCTGCTGCCGCTTGTACTCCGCGCGGTCGATCTGGCGCGCGATCCCCGCGACGAGGGCCTCGTCGACGCCCGCGCCGCGGGCCACGCGCCCCGGGGGCTCGTTCCGCTCGACGAGCCCCTCGAGGACCCGGTCGAGGAGCTCGTACGGCGGGAGCGAGTCCTGGTCGGTCTGGCCCGGGCGGAGCTCCGCGGACGGCGCCTTCTCGATCGTCGAAGCCGGGATGAGCTCCCGCCCCGCGCGCCGGTTCAGGTGCCTGGCGAGCGCCCAGACGCGCATCTTCGGGAGGTCGGAGATCGGGGCGAGCCCTCCGCACATGTCGCCGTACAGGGTGCAGTAGCCGACGGCGAGCTCGCTCTTGTTCCCGGTCGTCAGGAGGAGCGGGCCGAGCTTGTTCGAGAAGGCCATCAGGAGCAGCCCCCGGATGCGCGCCTGGAGGTTCTCCTCGGTCACGTCCTCGGGGCGACCGGCGAAGAGCGGGGCGAGCGTCGCCTTCGCCGCGGCGAACATCGGCTCGATCGGGACGACCTCGAGCCGGATGCCGAGCGCCTCCGCCAGGGCGCGCGCGTCGGCGATCGAGCTCTCGGAGGAGTAGCGCGACGGGAGGGCGAGGCCGGTGACGTTCGCCGCGCCGAGCGCGTCGACGGCGAGCGCCCCGACGAGGGCCGAGTCGATTCCCCCCGAGAGACCGACGACGGCGGTCCGGAACCCGCACTTCCTCGCGTAGTCGCGGATGCCGAGGACGAGCGCCCGGCGGAGCGACTCGAGCGGCTCCCCCTCCGCGTCGTCGGGGAGGTCCGCCGGCTCGGAGCCGGAGACCGCGGCGGCCGTCGGCCCGTCGAGGTCGACGACGACGAGGTCCTCCTCGAAGAGCGCGGCGCGGGCGCGCACGCGCCCCGTCCCGTCGAGGACCATCGAGCCGCCGTCGAAGACGAGCTCGTCGTTCCCTCCGACCAGGTTCAGGTACGCCACCGGGACGCGGCCGTCCCTCGCGAGCCGCGCGAGCATCCGCCGCCGGAGCCGGGGCTTTCCCTCGGAGAAGGGGGACGCCGAGACGTTCACGATCAGGTCGGCGCCGCGGGCGAGGAGCGTCTCGCCCGGGTCGGCGCGGTAGAGGCGGCGCTTCCGGAAGAAGTCCTTGTCGTTCCAGAGGTCCTCGCAGATCGTCAGGCCGACCTTCCTCCCGGCGAGACGGACGAGGGTCGGGCTCTCGGCGGGCTCGAAGTGCCGCACCTCGTCGAAGACGTCGTAGGCGGGGAGGAGGCACTTCCGCGCGACGGCGGCGACGCGCCCCCCGCGGAGGAGGACGGCCGCGTTGTAGAGCGGCTTGCCGGTCTCCGACGGGTTCGGGACGAAGGTCCCGGCGAGGAGGGCGGTCTTCCCGGAGCGTCGCGCGAGGGTGGCGAGGAGGCGGGCGGCCTCGGCCTGGAAGGAGGGGCGGTCGAGGAGGTCGCGCGGAGGGTAGCCGCACAGCGCCATCTCCGGGACGAGGAGGAGGTCGGCCTTCGCCGCCTCGGCGTCCTTCCAGAGCGCCTCGATCCTCGCGCCGTTCCCCGCGAAGTCGCCGATCGTGGCGTTCATCTGGCCGAGGGCGAGGCGCATTCGACGGATGGTAACGCCGCCCCGGAGCCGCCTCAGCGGGCCGGGACGAGCGAGGTGCCGGAGATGAGGTCCGACAGGGACCGGCCCCTGCGGTCGAAGGCGGCCACGAGGAGCGGGACCCCGGCGAGCGCCCCGGTCAGGAGTGCGCCCACGAACCGGAGAAGGGCCGCCGCGAGGGTCGGGGAGCCGCCGTCGTCGGCGGCGACGCGCAGGTCGGCGAGAGCCATCCCGGGCGTGGCGCCCCAGACGAAGGGGACGAGGACGAGGAGCACGAGCGCCGCGAGGAAGAGGAACGCGCCGAGGCCGAGGAGGGCCGGCGGCGGGAACCTCAGGTCGAGGAAGATCGCGCCGGCCGCGAGCTCGAGGGCGCCGAAAAGGCCGAGGATGACGACGTCGGCGAGGCCGGCCGCGAACCTGCGGGCGAACGCGACCGGGGTTTCGGCGCCCGGCTCCTCCACGACGTCTCCCGGCTCGTCGACCTCCTCCGCGGCCATCGGCGAGGAAGGGGCCTGCGAGGGCGCGGCCGTCGCGGCCGGCGAGCCCGGGGAGGGCGAGAGCGGGGCCTCGGAGACGTCGGGGAAAAGGCTCAGCGTCGTCTTCCCGCGCCCCTTCGCGGGAGCGGCGGGCTCGCCCCCGAGCGGGTGCTCGGCGAGGGGATCGCGGCTCTTCTCGGTCATCGGCGGGCCGTCACGGGCGGGGAGAGACGTGCCGGATGTAGATCCGCGCGAGGAGGTCGTCCGTCCCGCCGGCGTAGCGCCGCGCGAACTTCAGGTGCCTCTGCGTCTCGACGTCCTGCGGGCGGAGGGCGGCGGCTTCCTTGAACGCGTCGCCCGCCTTCTTCGTGTTTCCCGACTGAAGGTTCAGCACGCCGTCGTTGAAGTAGCTCTTGAAGAGGTACTCCTCCACGTCCTGGTTCTTCGGGTCCGACTTCCGGAGGTCCCAGAGGAGGCGCTGGGCGCTCTCGTAGTCCTGCTCGTTGTAGGAGCGGATTGCCGAGCCGAGGGCCGAGACGGCGTCCCGCGCCCGGGCGAGCGCCTGGGAGGCCTCGGTGTCGTCGGGGCGGGCCTTCACGACGAGGTCGAGAGACTTGACGGCGTCGATGTAGCGGCCGGAGGAGAGGCTCGCGAGCCCGGCGACGCGGGCCTCGTCGACCTGGGCCTCGTTCACCGCGGGAGCGGCCGACGGCCGCGGCTCGGCGGACGACTTGAACTGGTCGATCAGGACGAGCGCCTGGTCGTGCTTCGGGTCGGAGGCCGGGATCGCGGTCAGGATCCCGAGAGCCTCCTCGACCTTGCCCTGCTTGAAGAGGGCCTGCGCCTTCTCGAGCGGGTCCTGGGCCGGCGCCGCAGCGGCGCGGGGCACCTCCGCGACGGGGGGCGGGGCCTCGCCCTTCGGCTTGAAGAAGAACCAGGCACCGGCCGCGACGGCGAGGAGGACGAGGAGCGCGGCGCCGATCAGGAGCCTCGCGTCGACCTTGCCGCCCCGCGCCGGGGCCTCGGCCTCGCGGCGCGAGGGCGCGCCCTCGTCCGCGCGGCGTCCGCCGCCGGCCTCGTCCAGCGAGGAGAGGTCGTCGGCGAAGGAGGGCCGGACGGGCGACTCGAGCTCGTCGCGGAGGTACGGCTCGTCGGGAAGGGCCTCGGAGGACGACTGGGCTGCCGGGCCAGCGGAGACGGCGAGGGCGGCGTCGATCTGGTTCAGGTAGTTCCGCGCGGTCGCGTCCGACTCCGAGAGCGTCAGGACCTTGAGGAAGGCGTTCCGGGCCGACGGGAGGTCGCCGGCCTCGTAGAGCTGCACCCCTTCGGAGAGGAGGACGTCGAGCTGGCGTGCGGCCTCGCTCTGTTTCTCCCGCGCGGCGTCGATCCGCCGGGAGGCCTCCTCGTTCGAGAGGTCGATGAGGAAGACGCGGCTCCAGAGGTCGATCGCCTCCTGGAGGTGCCCCCGCGCCGCCGCGTCGTCTCCCTGCCGGAGGAACTGGGAGATCCGCGGGTCGACGGCCGCGGCGGCCGGCCCGGCGGCCACCGGGCCCGGGGCCGGAGGAGCCGCGGCGGCGAACGGGTCGGCGGGAGCCGCAGCGGCGGCGAACGGGTCGAGAGCCTGCTCCGCGGCGGCGAAGGGGTCCGGCGCGGCCGCCTGGGGGGCGAACGGGTCGGCCGCGGCGGCGGGGAAGTCGGGGAACGAGGGGGGGGCCGGCGGCGCGGGCGGCGGGGCGAACGAGAGGTCGGGAGCCGGTGACCCGAAGGCGTCCGGAGCCGGTTCCCCGAAGGAGAAGCCGGCCGAGGGAGCCATCACGGGCGGCGGAGGAGGCGCCGCGACGCCGCCGGACGGAGGCGCGAAGGGGTTCGCGCCGAGATCGTCGAACGCGAGGTCGTCGAGGCTCGAGCCGCCCGGGGCGAAGAGATCGGGCGCGGGCGGCGCGGCCGCGGGAACCGCGTACCCCGCGGCCGGCGTCGGGGGTCCGGCGGCCTTGACGGGCGGGGCGGCCGGAGCGCGAGCGGCCACAGGGGGCGCCGGCGACGGTGCCGAGGCGAACTCCTCGAACTCGGCGAGGTCGACGACGGTCCCGGCGGCGATGCCGCGCAGCGAGGCCAGCAGCCGTCGCGCCGGGGTGAACCGCGCGTCCATCTTCAGGATGAAGTCGCAGCCCAGGAGCGCGTCCTCGTTCCGGCCCGCCCGCGCCATCTCGAGCGTGTGGCGGAACGTCTGGAGGACCTTCTCGCGGGCCTCGGCGGAGAGGGAAGGACTCCCTGGATAGGAAGCGGGCTCGGGCATGGGAACCTCTCGAAGTCAGCGTAACAAGCTGTCCAACCGGCGGCAAGCGCCGGCTTGCCCCGCGGTAAGATCTTCGACCCCCGACCGGGGAGAGGTTCAGATGACGACACTCATCGAATGCATCCCGAACGTCAGCGAAGGGCGCCGTCCCGAGGTCGTCGCCGCCATCCGGGCCGCGGCCCTTTCGGCCGGGCCCGGGGTCCTCCTGCTCGACTGGACGTCCGACGCCGACCACAACCGCTCCGTCCTGACGTTCCTCGGCGACGGTCCCGGCCTCCTCCGCGCGATGGAGGCGATGGTCGCCGAGACCCTCCTCCACGTCGACCTGACGAAGCACGAGGGGGAGCACCCCCGCCTCGGCGCCGTCGACGTCATCCCGTTCGTCCCGATCCGGGGTGCGAGCACGGCCGACTGCGTCGCGCTCGCGAAGGAGCTCGGCGCGCGCCTCGCAGAGAGGCACCGCCTGCCGGTCTACCTCTACGAGGACGCCGCGACGAGCGAGCCGCGCCGGAACCTCGCGACGATCCGGAAGGGGGAGTTCGAGGGGCTCGCCGAGAAGATGAAGAGCCCGGAGTGGAAGCCCGACTTCGGCCCCGACGCGCCGCACCCAACCGCGGGGGCGACGGTCGTCGGGGCGCGCTCGCCCCTCATCGCCTACAACATCAACCTCGGGACGGCGGACCTCTCCATCGCGGACCGGATCGCGAAGTCGATCCGCCATCTCTCCGGCGGCTATCGCTTCGTCAAGGCGATGGGCGTCAAGCTCGAGGCGCGCGGCATCGTCCAGGTCTCGATCAACATGACGAACTACGAGAAGACGCCGCTCCACCGCGTCTTCGAGACGGTCCGCTCCGAGGCGGAGCGGTTCGGCGTCCTGGTCGTCGGCTCCGAGATCGTCGGCCTCGTCCCGCAGGCGGCGCTCGTCGGCGCCGCCGAGCACTACCTGAGGCTGGAGGCTCCCGCCTCCCCGCAGGTCCTCGAGAACAAGCTCCTCGACGTCGCCTTCGCGGCGAAGGGGGAGTAGCGCTTCCGGGCGGGGCCGCCGGGGGTCAGACGCCCGCGGCCCCGCCGTCCCCTGCCGCCCCTTTCCGCCGGAGGGCGTAGACGACGAGCCCCGCCACGAGCGCCCCGGCCCCGGCGACGAGGTCGAGCGCCGTGGCGCTCGCGACGAGGAACGCGGAGACGGCGACGGCGGCGACCGGGATCGCCGGCCCGAACGGGAGCCGCACGGTCGCGGGCGTGTCGGGGAGCTTCCTCCGGAGGACCGGGATCGCCGCCGCGGTCGAGACGTAGCTCGCGAGCCGTGCCACGACCGAGAGCGCCGCGAGGCCGGCGAAGGAGCCGGTCAGCGCGAGCGGGAGGACGACGGCCGTCTGGACGACGATCGCCGCGGCGGGAGTGAGGAACCGGGGGTGGAGGCGCCCGAGGAACGCGGGGCCGTAGCCGTCGACGGCGAGCGCGTAGAGGTAGCGCGGGCCGGAGAGGACGGTGTTCCCGGCCGTGCCGAGGATCGAGGCCGCCGCGCCGGCCGTGAGGAGGGCTCCGCCCCAGCCGCCGAGGAAGAGCCGCGCCGCGTCGGCGAGCGGCGTCCTCGACGCGGCGAGGTCCGGGAGCGTCCCGAGGGCGACGAGCTGGACGAGCGCGTAGATCAGCGTGACGAGGACGATCTGGGTGACGAGGGCGAACGGCACGTCCCGCTTCGGGTTGCGGTACTCGCCCGCGGGCGCCGCGGTGTTCTCGAATCCCGCGTAGGCGAAGAGGAGGAGGAGCGCGACCTCGCCGAGGCCGGCCGGGTCGACGCGTGCAGGGGCGGCGACGCGGGACCACCTCACCGCGAAGAGGCCGGCGCCGACGAAGAGCGCGAGCGGGACGAGCTTGGCCACGAGGAGGAACGCGGACGCCCGCGCGCCTTCCTTCACGCCCTTGACGTTGATCGCCGTCAGGACGATGAGAGGGAGCGCGATGGCGGCGGCGCGGCCCGCGCCGCCTGCGGCGGCGGGCCACGCCCAGGAGAGCGCCTGCGCGAAGCCGGCCGAGAGCGAGGCGAGCGTCGCGACGCGGGTGAGGAACGTCATCCAGCCGACCTCGAACCCGGCCAGATCGCCCCAGGCCTCGCGGGCGTAGACGTAGGCGCCTCCCGGCTCGTCGAAACGGCTCGCCGCCTCGGCGAAGCAGAGGACGATGAGGAGGACCGCGAGGCCGGCGAGCGCGACGCCCCAGAGGCTCGCCGAACCGGCCAGGGCGGCCGCGGCGGCGGCCGGGAGGAGGTAGACGCCGCTCCCGACGACGTCGTTCAGCGAGAGGGCGAGGACCTCGACCCGCGAGACGACGCGCCGGGCCTCGGGAGCGGTCACGTCAGCCGCGAAGCGACTCCTCGGTCCAGTAGGGGGAATCGAGGCCGATGTCCCTCTTCGAGACGAAGCCCTCCCTCCCGCCGGTCCGCTCGTAGTGCTCGAGCGCGCGCAGGACGAGCCCCTGCCCGATCCAGAGCATCGGGACGTTTGCGAAGACGACGAGGATGTTGAGCATGTCCGCGAGGTACCAGATGTTCCCGAGCTGCAGGTCGGCGAGGACGGTCAGGACGCCGAACGGGACGAGGACGAGGGCGCCGGTCGCCCGGAGGCCGAAGAGAAAGCGGTGGTCGCGCGTGATCACGTTCGCGGAGATCTCCGCGAACGTGATCATCCCGATCAGCGTCATCGAGGCGAAGAGCGCGTAGCAGAGGGAGAGGAGGCCGCGGACCGTGGCGTCGAAGGCCGTCCCCGGCGCGAGCTGGCTCGCGGCGGTCATGAAGACGAGGAGCTTGTCGTCGCGGATCGCCTGCCACGAGACTCCGGCCGGCGAGGTCCAGAGCTGCGCCATGACCGAGACGAAGCCGGCCATCGAGCAGACGATCATCGTGTCGAAGAAGACGCCCATCGACTGGACGAGCCCCTGCTCGACCGGGTGCCGGTTGTTCGCGGCGGCCGCCGCCATCGTGATCGTCCCCTGCCCCGCCTCGTTCGCCATCAGGCCCCGCTTGACGCCCTGCTGGAGCGCGACGCCGAAGGCCCCGCCGAAGACGGCCGCGGGCGTGAACGCCCCCTTCAGGACGGCGCCGAAGAAGAACGGGATCAGCCGCCAGTTGACGAAGACGAGCGTCAGGACGATCCCGCAGTAGAGGACGGCCATGACCGGGACCCAGACGTTCACGACCTTGACGACCCGCTTCAGGCCGCCGAGGGCGATCGCCGCGATGTAGAGGATCACGAACGCGCCGATGCCGTAGAAGACGCCGGAAGTCCTCGAGTAGGTCGTCCCCGCGACGGTGCTCGCCACGGAGCCGAGGGCGGTGAGGAGGTGGAAGGTCTGGCTCGGGACGTTCAGGAGGGCGTAGCCGATGAAGAGGGAGGCGAGTGCGACGCCGACCCACCGCCGGTTCCCGAGGAGCTTCATGCCGTAGAACGGGAGGCCGCCGACGTACTGGTCCCGCTCCTTCTCCTTGAAGATCTGGGCGAGGACCGCCTCGACGAACGCCGTCGTCATGCCGAAGGCGGCGGCGACCCACATCCAGAAGATGGCGCCGGGGCCGCCCACCGAGACCGCGCCCGTGACCCCCATGATGTTCCCGGGGCCGACGCGCATCGCCGAGCTGAGCATGAAGGCCGCGAAGGGGCTGATGCCGGTGTCGGACGCGCTCCGGGACATGACGATCCGGAGGCTCTGCCCGAACCGCCGGAACTGGACGGCCCCGGTCCGGAAGGTGAACCAGATGCCGGACCCGACGAGGATCAGCATCGCGAAGGAGAACTGGCCGAGGACCGGGATCTGCGCCCAGGCGCCGATGTCTTTCGGGAAGTTCCAGAGGAAGTCGGAGATCGGGACGATGAACGCGAAGACCCGGTTGACGATCTCGAAGAGCTCTTTCATCCGTCCCCTCTCGCGGCTCCGGCGGTCTCCGGCCCGGTCTCGTCCCTCCGGCGCGGGACGGAGCGTTCTACCACGGCGTCACCGCGCGGACGGGCCCGGCGACCGCGACGGGGCCCGGGAGAGCCTCACGGCTTCTCGTACCAGGAGGTCGGCCCGATGATCTTCAGGCTCCGCTCCTTTCCCTCGAGCGAGATGCCGGCCTTGAGGATCCCGTAGCGGACGAGGGCCTTCCCCCAGGCGCCCTTCTCGTCCGTCCGGAAGCGGGCCCGGATCTCGGTTCCCTCCCAGCCGACGTTGAAGTCCTCGACGTCGAGCTTCCCGCTCGAGAGGGCGAAGCGGCCCGCTCCCTTGATCTCCCCGACCGTGACGAGCTTCTTCTTCCAGCCGGAGAGCGGCTTCTCCTTCGAGAGGAAGGCTGCGACCGGCCGCGAGTCGCTCGCGCGCAGCTCCATGCGCGCCCTGACGGCGAAGCTCTCGCCGAGCAGGAGGCTCCCCTTGGGGAACGCGAGGCTCGCGTTCCAGTCGGCGGCGGTCTTCTCGCCGTGCCGGGAGTCGAACGCGAAGCGGTCGAGGGTGAGGCGCGTGGCGTCGACGTCGAACGCCTGGCGCAGGAGGTCTCCCCGCGGCACCGCGACGCCGAGGGTGAAGGCGCCCCTCATCGCGACTCCCCCGGTGTCGAGCGAGAGGCCCTCGGCGGAGACCTTCATCGAGCCCTTGCACGACGCGCCGCTCCCGGCGACGTCCCAGGCTCCTTCCACCTTCGCGCGGCCGCCCCGGATGCGGAAGCCGCCGCCGGCCGGGAAGAGCGCGTTCAGGAAGTCGAGGCGCGGGAACTCCGCCTGGCCCAGCTCGAGCCGTCCCGCGAACTCGGTCGGGGGGATCGTCTCGAGCGAGGCCGGCGACGTCGCCACGACGCGGAGCCCCTTGCCGAGCATCACCGGCTCGGGCGCGTCCGCACCCCGCCGCAGGGCGTAGTCGTCGAACTCCACGACGAGGCGGGCGTCGGCGATCTCTTCGGAAGAAGGGACGACGTCGAGCCGCACCCGGGCCTTTCCCCGGACCGTGAACCCGGCGAAGTCGGCCTGCCGGTCGCTCGAGGAGACCTCGATGGAGCCGCCCGGCGCGAGCCGGCCGTCCCCGACCGTCAGGTGCGCCGAGAGGCCGGCCTCGCCGCCGGTGAATCGGATCCAGGGGGCGTTCTTCAGGTAGGCGTTCAGGTAACCGGCGCCGGACGGCATCCGGGCGTCGAGGTCGACCTTCGCCCGGATGAGCGTCAGGATGCCGAGACCCTTCGTCACCTTCGCGTCGTAGCGGGCCAGCTCCCCGAGGACGCGCATCTTCACGCCGGAGTACGTCTCGAGGGCCCCGTTCTCGATCCGCGCGTCGTCGAAGCGGACGTCGGCGTGCGGGATCGCGATCGGCCCGTCGCCGAAGATCGTCACGCTCGCGACGACGGTTCCCTTCCCCCGGAGGCGCCGCTCGCCGATCCAGACCTCGCGAACGTCCTCGAGCAGGGAGCGCGTGAAGACGATCGTGAGGCCCTTCTTCTCCTTCGTCTTCGCCCCGGCTGCGGGCGGCGGCCCGTCGTACGGAAGCCAGGGAACCCCCTCGATCTCGGGGAAGCCGATCGGAAGGACCGCGGCCCGGGCGGCCGAGTCCGGGCGGCTCCGCAGGCGGAACTCGACCCCGCGGCACCGCAGCCAGACGACGTGGAGCCGCCCGCCCAGGAGCTCGAGAGGGTTCACGGCTCCCCAGACCCGGTCGACCGTTCCCTCGAGCTGGTCTCCTCGCCCCTGGTTCACGATCCGGAACTTCGAGATCCGGACGACACCGGGGAAGACGGGCCAGACGGAATCGAACGAGATCCTCGTCTTCTCGGGATGCGCGTTGATCCACCGCTCGACCTGGCCGCTCTTCAGGAGGACGAGGCCGCCGCCGACGTAGACGACCTCCAGGAGGCCGAGGACGCCGAGGACGACCTTGAGCAGGCGACGGAGGCGGGGCCGCGTCCGCGCCACGGGTTCACCGAGCCGAGAGTCCACTTCGTTCACCCCTCCGGGAGACGTCCCGCGAGGCTACTCGGGAGGGGGACGGTGTCAACGTCCTGTTCGGGCAGCAGGGGGGGCCGAGGCCGGACCGACGGCCCGGTGGCGCGCTCAGCCCGACAGCTCGGCCCAGCGGGCGTAGAGCCGGTCGACCTCCGCCTGCGCCTCCCCGATCTCGCGCGCGAGGGCGACGAGGCGAGGCCCGTCGGAGACGACCTCGGGCCGCTCGCACTCGGCCTTCCGCGCGGCGAGCCGCTCCTCGGCCTCCAGGATCCGCCCCTCGATCCCGTCCAGCTCCCTCTGCTCGAGGTAGCCGAGGCGGCGTTTCGCCGGCGAAGCGGCGGAGGTCCCGGGAGCCGCCGGGCCCTTTGCCACGCGTCCCTTCGCCGCGGTCGCCGCGAAGGCCTTCTCGCGCCGCTCCTTCCGCCACCTCTCCCACTGGTCGAGGCCGGCGAGCGCGGTGACGCCGCTCCCTCCCTCGGGGTCGAAGGCGAGGAGCGACTCGGTGGCGCGGTCGAGGAAGGCGCGGTCGTGCGAGACGAGGAGGAGCGCGCCGGGGAACTCCGCGAGGCTCTCCTCGAGGACGTTCAGCGTCGCGAGGTCGAGGTCGTTCGTCGGCTCGTCGAGGACGAGGAGCTGCGCCGGCCGCAGCATGAGCCGCGCCATGAGGAGCCGGGCCTGCTCGCCCCCCGAGAGGCGGGCGACCTTCATCTCCGCCTGCTCCTGCGCGAAGAGGAAGCGGTCGAGCCAGCTGCGGACGTGGAGGAAGCGGCCCCGGTACTCGACCTGGTCCCCCTCGGGGCAGACGGTCTCGCGCACGGTCGCCTCCGGGTCGAGCGACTCGCGCCCCTGCTCGAAGAGGGCGACCGTGAGCCCATCGGCGCGCGTGACCTTCCCGGCGTCGGGGCGCTCCGTGCCGAGGAGGACCCGCAGGAGCGTCGATTTCCCGCAGCCGTTCGGGCCGATCAGGCCGACGCGGCTCCCCGGGCCGAGGAGGAGGTCGAGGCCCGAGAAGAGCGTCCGGTCGCCGTACGCCTTCGAGATCCCCTCGGCGACGAGGAGCCTCTTCGGGGCCCGCCCCGCGCCGGCGAAATCGAGCTTCGCCGTCCGGGCGACGTTCCTCTCGGCGAGCGTCTCGATCTCCTCGCCGAGCGCCTCGGCCCGCTCGATCCGGGCCTTCTGCTTCGTCGCCCTGGCCTTCGGGCCCCGCCTCAGCCACTCCGTCTCGCGGCGGAGGACGTTCCGGAGGGACGACTCCCGGCTCTCCTGCGCGGCGAGGAGGGACTCCTTCGCCTCGAGCCACTTCGGGAATCCGCCCGGCACCGAGAGGAGCCCGCCGGGGTTCCGCCGGTCGAGCTCGAGGATCCGCGTCGCGACGCGCGTCAGGAAGAGGCGGTCGTGCGTGACGGTCACCGTCGCGAACGGGGCGCGGGAGAGGAGCTCCTCGAGCCAGACGATGCTCTCGACGTCGAGGTGGTTCGTCGGCTCGTCGAGGAGGAGGAGGTCGGGCTGCCTCACGAGCTCGCGCGCGAGGGCGACCCTCTTGCGCTGCCCGCCCGAGAGCGTGGCGACGAGGCTGTCCGGGCCGATGCCGCCCGTCGTGAGGGAGAGCTTCGCGAGCGCCTCGTCGGTCTTCAGCTCGGCCTCCCAGGCGACCTCCTCGCCGTGGGAGACGTGGGCCAGGGCCCCCTCCAGGACCACCGAGCGGACCGTCGCCCCCTCCGCGAACTGCGGGATCTGGGGGACGAGACCGACCGAGACGCCCCCCTGGAAGACGACGGCCCCGTCGTCGGGGACGGTCTCCCCGGCCAGGATGGAGAGGAGCGTCGACTTCCCGGCGCCGTTCGGGCCGATCAGGCCGATCCGCTCGTCGGGCTCGATCCCGAAGGAGAGCGCGGTGAAGAGGTTCCGGGCGCCGAACGCCTTCCCGAGGCGCTGCGCGGCGACGAGCGGCGGCACGCGGCGACCTTAGCAGAGGCTCGGGAAGGGGCGCCGGAAAGGAATCCGCGCTTTACGAAGCCACGGAAGGCGTCGTATACGCTGCACCCGCGCGCCCCGAAGCGCCGCAAGGAGACCATCGATGATCAAGGCCCTCGGCTACGGAAACACTGCCGCCACCGCGCCCCTCGGCCGAATGGAGATCGACCGCCGCGACCCCGGTCCGAAGGACGTGCGGATCGAGATCCTCTACTGCGGCATCTGCCACTCCGATCTCCACACCGTCCGCAACGAGTGGCACGGCACGACCTACCCGTGCATCCCCGGCCACGAGATCGTCGGCCGCGTCTCGGCCGTCGGCGCACAGGTGAAGGGTTTCGCGGTCGGCGACCTCGCCGGCGTCGGCTGCATGGTCGACTCCTGCCGCGACTGCCCCAACTGCATGGACGGCTACGAGCAGTTCTGCCACAAGGGCTGCGTCTTCACCTACAACAGCCCCGACGCCCACCTCGGCGGGATGACCTACGGCGGGTACACGAACGTCGTCGTCGTCGACGAGGCGTTCGTCCTGAAGGTCCCCGCCGGGCTCGACCCGGCCGGCGCCGCGCCGCTCCTCTGCGCCGGCATCACGACCTACTCCCCGCTCCGTCACTGGGGCGCCGGCCCCGGGAAGAAGGTCGGCATCGTCGGCCTCGGCGGCCTCGGCCACATGGGGGTCAAGCTCGCCCACGCCATGGGCGCGCACGCCGTCCTCTTCACGACGTCGGCCGCAAAGGCCGCGGACGCGAAGAGGCTCGGCGCCGACGAGGTCGTCCTCTCCCGGGACGAGGAAGCGATGAAGCCGCACGCGGGGAGCTTCCACTTCATCCTCGACACCGTCGCGGCCTCGCACAACCTCGACGCCTACACCTCGCTCCTCGGCCGCGACGGCACGCTCTGCCTCGTCGGGGCGCCGGAGCTCCCGCACCCGTCGCCCGGCGTCTTCAACCTCATCTTCGGCCGGAAGAGCATCGCCGGCTCCCTCATCGGCGGCATCGGGGAGACGCAGGAGATGCTCGACTTCTGCGCCGCAAAGAACACCCCGGCCGACATCGAGATCATCCCGATCCAGAAGGTGAACGAGGCCTACGAGCGGATGCTGAAGTCGGACGTGAAGTACCGCTTCGTCATCGACATGTCCTCGCTGAAGTAGAGGTCCTTCCCGGGGAGCCGCCGCGGAGACCGCGGCGGCCCCCATTTCGCGGGCGCGCCCCCGCGGGGCAGCGGGCCGGGCGGAGAATCCCGTCATGCCGCACCTCGTCCTCGAGTACACCGCGAACGTCCCCGACCGGCCCGACCTCGGCCGCGTCCTCCTCGACCTCCACGAGGCGCTCCTCTCCGCGGCCCCGTTCGAGCGGAAGGACCTGAAGAGCCGCGCCGTGAGGCACGACGTCTTCGCGGTCGCCGACGGCGCGGAGGACCGGTCCTTCGTCGCCCTCTCGATCGCGATCCTCGAAGGCCGTCCCGACGAGGTGAAGGCGACGCTCTCCGAGGCCGCGCTCGACGTCCTCGTCCGCGCCTACCCGAAGCTCGTCGCCGGCGGGCGCGGGGCGATCAGCATCGAGGTCCGCGACCTCCACCGCGCGAGCTACCGGAGGGTCCGGATCCGCGAGGAGTGAGCCCGCCCCGGGGGTGAGGCTCAGGGAAGCGCGCGGACCTTCTCGCGCGCCGGGATGCCGCCGCACTCCACCGCGGCCGTCCCCCAGGCGACCGCCGTCGCGAGCGCCGTCTCCATCGGGGCGCCGCCGGCGAGAGCGTGGACGAGGCCCGCGGCGAAGACGTCCCCGGCGCCGGTGCTGTCGACGGCGACGACCTCGCGCGCGGGGACGTGGAGGCGCCGTTCGGCGGACAACGCCTCGGCCCCGCCGGGCCCGTGCGTGACGACGACCCAGCGGAGCGCCTCTCCCGCGGCCCTCCGTCCCGTCTCCCAGGGGGCGCTCCGCTCGTCGTCGCGGAGGTCGGAGGAGGAAGCGACGAGGACGTGGGCGGGGCGGACGAGCGGGCCGGACGGGGGGACGTGCGCGACGACGAGGCACCCGTCGAGCCGTTCCGCGAGGAGCGGCGCGAGGTCGAGCTCGCGGCTCCTCACGTAGACGACGTCCGCAGGGAGGGCGCGGAGACGGCGCGGCGGCCCGTCTTCGCGGCAGCGGTGGAGGTTCACGACGGTCCGTTCCCCGTCCGGCTCGAGGAGGACGAGGGAGCGCGTGCTCGGCCCGGGCCGGCGCACCACCTGCGACACGTCGACCCCCGCCCCGGAGAGGCGGGCGAGGATCCGGCTGCCGTCCGGGTCCGTCCCCGCGCAGGAGACGACGGTCACCTCGTGCCCCGCGTAGGCGAGAGGGATCGCGGTGTTCGCCGCGCCCCCGCCGACCCGCGGCCCGCGCGGGCGGCCGTCGAGGTGCAGGCCGGCGCGAAGCGCCTGGCGCAGCTCGACGACTTCGTCGATGGCGACCGACCCGACGACGACGACCCGCGGCATGCCGGGAGAGAGGCTATGCCATCCGGCGGGACCGCGGGGAAGGGAGCGGCCGGACGGGGCTCGCCGGGGCCTCCCGCCCGTCGGGAGAACGAGGCCCTTGCGCTCGGAAACGACTTGCGCTTTACTTGCGCCTTATCGACAAGGAGGCACCCATGACCAACGGATCGCACCGCGTCGCCGCGTCTCTCCTCCCCGAGTTCGACCTCGAGATGGCGAACACCCGCAAGGTGCTCGAGAGGGTTCCCGACGCCGACTTCGCCTGGAAGCCGCACGCGAAGTCCTTCTCCATGGGCGAGCTCGCCGGGCACGTCGCGAGCATCGCGGGCTGGATGACGTCGACGCTCACCGACGAGGGCTTCGACTTCGCTCCCGGCGGCGTCCCGGTCGACTTCCCGAAGCCGGCGTCGGCGCGGGAGTGCGTCGCGCTCCACGACGAGGGGGTCGCGAAGGCCCGCCCGGCCCTCGAGGCGGCGACGGACGGGACGTTCCTCTCGAGCTGGTCGCTCCTCGAGAACGGGACGCCCCTCTTCACGATGCCGCGCGTCGCCGTCGTGAGGAGCTTCGTGATGAACCACCTGATCCACCATCGCGCCCAGCTCTGCGTCTACCTCCGCCTCCGGGACCTTCCCGTCCCGGCGCTGTACGGGCCCTCGGCCGACGAACCGAACTGAAATGGATCGGGGAGGCTCGCCACGAGCCTCCCCGCGGCGCCTGCGGCGCCTCCCCTCGAGGGAGTCACCGGAGATGGATCGGGGAGGCTCGGCGCAGGGCTCCCCGCGGCGCCTGCGGCGCCTCCCCTCGAGAGGGGAATGGCCGGGGCCGGGACGCGCGTCCCGGCCCCGGCGCGTGGCATCAGACCTCGCCCTGGGCCATCGCGCGGAAGTACGACTGCGGGTGCGCGCAGACGGGGCACGCCTTCGGCGCCTCGAGACCCTTCTCGACGTGCCCGCAGTTGGTGCAGTACCAGTAGACCTCGTTCCCCCTCTTGAAGACCGCCCCGGCGCGGAGCTCCTCGAGGACCGCCCTGTAGCGCATCTCGTGGTGCTTCTCGATCTCGGCGAGCTGCGTGAAGAAGCGCGCGACCGGCGCGAAGCCCTCTTCCTCGGCCTCCCGGGCGAAGCGGACGTACATCTCGGTCCACTCCATGTTCTCGCCCGCGATGCACTGCTCGAGGTTCGCCTCGGTCCCGGCGAGCATGTCGAGGAACTTGAACATCCGCTTGGCGTGCTCCTTCTCCTCGTCCGCCGTCGTCTCGAAGACCTTCGCGATCCCGAGGAGCCCGGCCTTCCGGGCCTCCCCCGCGAAGAAGGTGTACTTGTTCCGGGCCATCGACTCCCCTGCGAACGCCTCCTTGAGGTTCTTCTCGGTCTTCGTTCCCGTCAGCTTTCCGGCCATCTCGATTCCTCCTGGGTCCGCGGAGATCCGCCCCTCGGAGCGTCACCGGCGGGCCAACGTACGAGGTTAGCGCGGCCGCGGGGGCAAACAGACAGGTGATTCCCCTCACCGCTCTTCTTGCGAAACGGTCGCAGGATGTTTCCTCCAGAGGAGGTACCGGATGTCTCGGAGCCGAAAGACAACAGCGTGGATCGCCGTCCTGCTCGGGGCCGGTGTCGCGCTCGCCGCCTGCGGGACGCGCAAGTCGCCCACGGAACCGGACGGCGCGCCCGACCCGGCCGCGACGTTCACGCGGGTCCAGGCGGAGGTCTTCACGCCGTCGTGCGCCCTCTCGGGCTGCCACGCGGGCGCGAGCCCCCAGCAGGGAATGGACCTCTCCGCGGGACGGAGCTACGGGCAGGTCGTCAACGTCCGCGCGGTCGAGTCGACGCGCCTCCGGATCGCGCCGGGAGACACGGCGGGTTCGTACCTCATCTCGAAGGTGAACGGCGACGCGACGATCACGGGCAGCAGGATGCCTCTCGGCGGCGCGCTCACCTCCGAACAGCTCACGCTCCTCGCCGACTGGGTCCGGCGCGGGGCCCCGAACGACTGAGGCCGCCATGACGAAGAGACGTGCGCTCCTTCTCGCCCTCGCGCTCGCCGTGCCGCCCCCGCTCGCCGCGCAGGAGGCGGAAACGTGGGACCCGGGCTACGGAGACCGCTTCCTCCAGGCCCCGTCGCCGCTCGTGAACGACGAGGGTCTCTTCCAGGTCCTCTTCACGCACCGCTTCAACCAGCCGGTGAACGAGGCCGGCGGCAACAACCTCTTCGGCCTCGACTCGGGCGCGAACATCGGCATCGGGCTCGGCTACGTCCCCGTCGACCGCCTTTCCGTCGAGGTCTACCGCGCCTCCTCCGGGGGCGACTACGAGTTCTCGGCGAAGTACACGCTCGTCCCGCCGACGCACGAACGCCCTCTCGCCGTCGGCGTCCGGGCCGGGATGGACTGGCTGACGAAGTACGAGGTCGACAAGAAGACGGGCTTCTTCGGCCAGGCGCTCGTCGCCTGGACCTTCGGGGAGCGCGTCACGATCTCGGCGGCGCCGACCTACGTCTCGAACACACCGCTCTTCACCGACGTCTTCAACGTCCCGGTGATGCTCCAGGTGAAGCTGGCGAGGGGCCTCTACGCGACGGGCGAGTACGTCTTCCGGAACAAGGACCTCGACGGCTCCGTCGGGCAGTGGTCGTTCGCGCTCGAGAAGAGCCTCTTCCACCACCGCTTCGGCGTCTGGATCGGGAACTCGGCGGCGACGACCGTCGACCAGATCATGGCCGGCGACTACGCCGGAGGCGTCGTCGAGTCGAACATCCGCCTCGGTTTCAACATCGTCCGCCAGTTCGAGATCGGGAAGAAGCCGTGAGCGGCGCGCGCGGCCGGTCGAAGCGGAGCCCCTGACGTGAGCTCGGCGCCGTTCTCGCGGGCGGAGGTCGACGCGCTCCTCGGCGACGCCGAGGTCGCGTCGCTCTCGGTAGCGTGCGTCCGCGCGATCCGGGACGGCACCCTCGAGCCCCTCGCCGAGGCCCTGGGCGACGGAGGAAGCGCGTCCCCGCCGGAGGCGCGGGAGAGGAAGGCGGCCTTCGCAGCGGCGGTCCAGGGGCTCTCCCCGCGCCTCGCCCGCCTCCCGGGAACGGCGAAGCTCCCCGGGGCCCTCGCCGAGCACCTCGCGCTCGAGGCGGAGCGGTGCGAGGAGCGGGGACGGCGCATCGTCGAGCGCCTCGGCGAGGTCCTCTCCCTCCTCTCGGCAGAGGGAATCGAGGCGATCCCGCTCAAGGGCGCGGCGCTCGTCCTGCGCGGCGAGGCGGCCGCGGGGCTCCGCCCGATGGGCGACCTCGACCTCCTCCTCGCCGACCCGTCCCGCCTCGGGGCGGCCGCGGCGCTTCTCGCGAAGGAGACGGCCTACCGCCCCCTCCTCGACACGCCGCGCCACCTCGTCCTCGCCGAGGAGGACGAGCAGGTCCCTTCGCCGGCCGGAGAGCACGCCGGGAACCCTCTCCGGATCGAGCTCCACCGGTCGTTTCGGCTGCCGGTCCTCGGCGTCGTCCTCGACGCGACCGCGGAGCTCGTGCGGGGTGCCGAGAAGGTCCCGGTGGGGTTCCAGCTCCCGTCGGCGGCCGCGACGTTCCGCCACCTCTGGCACCACGCCGCGGAGGACTTCGCCGCGAAGGGCCTGCGCGGGATCCAGGCGGTCGACTTCCTCGACCGCGCGCGGCGGCTCGGGCCGCTCCCGGCCGACCTCGCCGCGGCCGACGCGCAGGCGGCGGCGCCACTCCTCTACGCCGCCGACGCCCTCGAGCGGCTCTTCCCGGGGACGTTCGAGCCCGCCTCGCTCGAGCGCCTCGCCGCGCGCGTGCCGGCGTCCCTCCGCGCCCGCGCGGCGACGCTCCCGGTGCTCCGCCACGCGAGGCCGCCGCGCGGCTTCACCCGCACGGCGCTGCGGCTCGCCCCGGGGCCGGCCGTGAAGGCGCGCCTTCTCTTCCGGAGCGCCTTCCCGACGCTCGGGGAGGTGAAGGCGAACGTCGCTCCCGAGGCGGAAGGGCTCGCTCTCAAGGTGGCCTGGCTCAGGGTCCTGGCGCGGAGGGCCGCGGGGCTCCTTCACTGAGCGCGCCGCTCCCGCGGACGACGGAGCGGTAGAGCTCCTCGAAGCGCGCGGCCGTGCGCGCCGCGTCGTTCTCCCTGGCCCACGCGAGAGCGGCGTCGCCCATCCGGCTCCGGAGCGCGTCGTCCGTCGCGAGCGCGACGATCGCCCCGGCGAGCGCCCCGGCGTCGCCGGCCGGGACGGCGAGCGAACGGATCCCGTCGCCCTCGGCCACGTGCCCGACCGCGGTGCCGACCGTCGGCACGCCGCATGCGGCGGCCTCGACGAGCGCGACGGGGCCCGCCTCGTGGAGCGAGGAGACGACGAGGAGGTCGGCCCGCGAGAGGAAGGGACGGACCGCGTCCTGCGCAAGGATGCCGTGAAAGGTCGCCGAGTCGCCGAGGCCGAGCCGCGCGGCCAGGACCTGAGCCTCGCCGGCGAGGTTGTCCTCTCCGACGAGGTCGAGCCGGAGGGCGGGGAAACGGCTCCGCGCGAGGGCGAAGGCGCGCAGGAGCGTGCCGGGATCCTTGACGCGGTTCAGGCTCCCGAGGTGGAGGAGACGGAGCGGGTCGCCCCCGGCGCGCGGCGCGCTCGGGAGGAACCCGGCCGCGTCGACCCCGAGCGGGACGAGCACCGCCGCCGCGCCGTGGGCGCGCGCCGCCCGGACCATCGGCCCGCTCGCGGCCGTGACGGCGGCGGCGCACCGGAGGGCGATCGCGACCTTGGCCCGCTCCGTCCGGACGAGACCGCAGCCGTACCCGATCGAGGGGATCGCGGCGAGCTCACCGCCGGCGAGCGACACGACGACGGGCGTGATCCCACGGGCGGCGGCGACGGCGAGGAAGCCGCAGGGGCTCGCCCAGAACGCGTGAAGGAGGTCGAAGGGGCCGTTCCGGCGGATTGCGGCGGCGAGCTGCCGCGCGCGCGACAGGATGCCGAGGCCGGGAACGGGGAAACGCGCCGGCTTGCCGAGGTCGACGACCCGGGCGCCGAGGAGGGGCCACTCGCCGGGGTCTTCTTCCTGGCCGAGCGCGAAGACGACGACCTCGTGGCGGAGCGCGAGCGCCTCGACGATGCGGAGGAGAGCCGGGATCACCCGCTCGCGCCCGCTCCGGTCGACGCCGCCCGGGACGACGAGGCCGACGCGCACGGCCGCGGCTCAGGAACCGAAGGCGGGGAGCGACGTCGGTCCGGGCCCGGTGCGGGCCGCCGGCTCGAGGGCCTCGGCCTCCCGCCACCGCTCGTGAAGCCGCCGGAGACGCGCGGCTCCGAGCTCGCCGGTCGCGTTCGCGGCCACCGCCTCCTCGTGGAGGAGGTCGCGCACGTGCCGGTAGAAGGGACCCGTGTAGGTCCCCTCGAAGAGCATCGCGAGCTCGTCGCTGTCGTTCCAGTGCGTCTTGTCGCCGAGCTGGCTCCGGACCCTCTCGAAGAAGACGGTGCCGGGGAGAGGGTAGGCGACCGACACGCCGACGTCGTCGGGGCGCTCCTCGCGGATCAGCTCGCGCGTCGCGAGGATCTCCGGCCACTCCTCGCCCGGGTAGCCGAGCTGCAGGAACCACGACGCGCGGATGCCGTGCTCCTTCAGGAGACGCGTCGCCGCGCGCACCTGGTCGATCGTGGTCCCCTTGTCCATCGCGTCGAGGATCTTCTGGGCGCCCGACTCGACCCCCATCCAGACCTCCTCGGCCCCGGCGCGCCGGAGCGCCTCGACGGCGGACGGCGTCATCAGGTCGACGCGCGACTGCATCGTGAAGGGGATCACGGCGTCGCGCGCGGCGAGGGCGTCGGCGAAGCGCTCGATCCAGCGGTCCGAGAGGCCGAAGATGTCGTCGGCGAACCAGACGTGGTCGGGGCCGACTTCCGCTTTGAGCCGGGCCATCTCGGCAGCGACGTTCCCGGGGCTTCGCTGCGCGTAGCGCGTCCCGTAGAGCGGTTTCGCGCACCAGTTGCACCGGTAGGGGCAGCCACGCGTCGTGACGACGTTCCACGAGAGCCGTCCGTGCGCGCCGTGCCAGGCCGCCCGGTAACGCGGGACGTCGACGAGGTCCCACGCCGGGAAGGGGAGGGCGTCGAGGTCGTGGACGAAGCGGCGCGGGGCGGTCTTCACCGCGGGCGCGAACGCCCCGACGGCGTGCGCGGGGAGCGCGAGGCCCGCGACGCCCGAGAGGTCGGCCTGCCGGTCGCTCTCCCAGAGTTCGACGACCTCGAGGAACGTGCGGTCGGTCTCGCCGAGGATCACGGCGTCGGCGCCGGCGGAGATGTAGAGGTCGGGGGCGTCCGCGGCGTCCGAGCCGTTGACGGCGACGAGCGCCCCTGAGGCCTTCGCGTCGCGGATCATCCGGAGCGAAGCCTCGCGCCGGCGCGTCGTGCACATCTTCGTGAGGAAGTTGAAGTTGTCCTCGAGGATCCCGACGATCGCCGGCTTCTCGGTCCCGACGAGCTCGGCGAACTCCTCCTCGCCGGGCGAGAGCATCGCGTCGAAGAGGGCGACCTCGCGCCCCGACTCCCGGAGGATCGACGCGGTCAGGAGCGTGGCGAGAGGCGGGTAGGGCCGCATCTTCCGCACCTGCTTCGGGTCGTGCGCGAGGAAGTAAGGCTGCGCCAGGAGGACTCGTCCCACGTTCATAACGGCTGAGACAGAGTATAGGAATCCGGTTGGCAAAGGAGAGACCCCGGAGTGTGAGGGACCTTACGGACCGGGCGCTTTACGCGCGGCGGGGCGGGATCGGCGCTGTCCGGCGGAGGCCCCCCCGTGCCATCGTCCCGCATGGCGACGGCCCTCTTCGCGGCTCCGCGGAACGAGATCCGCCTCGAGACGAACGACGTTCGCGTCCTCGGCCTCGCGGAGAAACTCTGGGAGCGGTGCGGCCCCGCAGGGCCGGGCGGTCCGCCGATCCACCTGCGCGTCGACGTCCGTCCCGGGGGCGGGGGCGGGCCGCTTCCGGAGAAGGAGATCTCCTGGGACCTCGGGGACGAGGAGTACGCGGCGTCGGTCGCGGAGGTCCTCTCGCTCCGGATCGCCCTCCCCGAGGCGCGCGTAAACGCGCAGCTCTCCGACGGGCTCCTCGAGGCGGATCCCTCCTTCGTGACACGGACGCTCCTCGAGGCGCCGACGGCCGTCCTCCTCTGCCGGCGCGGCTTCGCGGCGCTCCACGCGGGCGCGGTCGTCGGGCCGAAGGGCGCGGTCGTCCTGCGCGGCGCGGGGGGCGCGGGGAAGTCGACGCTCGTCGCGGCCGCGTGGCGCGACGGGCTCGGCGTCCTCGCCGACGAGAGCATCCTCGTCTCGCGGGAGGACCCGGGCCTCCTCGCCGCGTCGGTCCGCGAGCTGACGCTTCTTCCCGACGCGGCGAGCCTTCTCTCCCTCGACGGCGAGACGGTGGAGGCGTTCGCCGGCGGCGAGCCGAAGCGCCGGGTCGACCTCCTGCCGGGATCGACGCCCGCGGACCGTTCCGCGCGGCGTTCGGCCACGCTCCTCCTCGGCTCCCGCGTCCCGGGCCCGGCCCGCTTCGTCGCCCTCTCCCGCGCGGAGTTCCTCGCTGCGTTCCGGGAGGGAGAGATCCCGCAGGAGGAGATCGGCGGCGACCCGGGCGCGATCGCGTCGGCCTGGGCGGGGAGCTCCTCGTGGCGGCTCGACGGAGCCGAGGACCTCGCGGGTGCCGTCGCCCTCCTCCGGAGCCTCGTCGCGTGAGCGCGGCGAATGCGGCAGGCGGAGCGGCGGCCGACGGGCGGAGCCCTAGAATCGCGCGCGCCATGACGCCGGACGGAAACGCGGAGGGGAGGCCGACGGAGGCCGGGTCCGCGGACGGGTCGACGCTCTCGCCGTTCGAGTCCCTCGCCGCCTCGTACGACGACACGTTCACACGGACGCGGATCGGCGCCGCGATGCGCCGCGCCGTCTGGCGCCGCCTCGACGCGACCTTCGCGGCTCCCGCCCGCGTCCTCGAACTCGGGTGCGGCACGGGCGAGGACGCGGTCCACCTCGCCGCCCGCGGCGTCCGGGTCCTCGCGACGGACCCGGCCGCCGCGATGGTCGCCGAGACCCGCGCGAAGGCCGCGAGGGAAGGCGTCACGGATCTCGTCGCGACGCGGCTCCTCGACGCGGCGAGCCTCGGGCCGACCGACCTCGGCGGCCCGTTCGACGGCGCCTTCTCGAATTTCGGCGCGCTGAACTGCGTGCCCGACCTCGGCGCCGTGTCGGAGGGCCTCGCGCGGCACGTCCGCCCCGGTGGGCGCGTCCTCTTCTGCCTCCTCGGCCGCTACGTCCCGTGGGAGTGGGCCTGGTTCCTCGCGCGCGGCGACCGCCGAAGGGCGTTCCGGCGGCTCGCGGCGGACGGCGCCGAGTGGCGCGGGCTCCGCGTCTCCTACCCGCCGCTTCGCGCGCTGCGCCGGCTCTTCGCCCCGCGGTTCCGCTTCCGCGGGGCCCGCGCGATCGGCGCGTTCGTCCCCCCGTCCTACGTCGAGCCCTGGGCCGAGGGACACGCAAGGCTCCTCTCGGCGCTGGACGCCCTCGAGCGGCGCCTCGAGGCGGTCCCCCCGTTCCCCTCGCTCGCCGACCACGTCCTCCTCGAGCTCGAGAGGCTCTGAAGAGAGATGGCCGGGCGTCTCCTCCTCCCGCGCCGGGACCCGATCGAGAGCCTCCCGCTCCTCGTCCTCTTCCCGCACGCGCGCTGCAACTGCCGCTGCGTCATGTGCGACATCTGGAAGGCGACGGGACGGGACCAGCTCTCCCCCGACGAGGTGCGGGCCTGGAGCGGGGAGTGGGTCCGCCTCGGGACGCGCCGCGTCGTCCTGAGCGGGGGCGAGCCGCTCCTCAACGCCCGCTTCACGGAGCTCTGCGTGGCGCTCCGGGAGTCGGGAATCGGGATCACCCTCCTCTCGACCGGGCTCCTCCTCGAGCGCGAGGCGGAGACGGTGGCCCGGCTCGTCGACGACGTCATCGTCAGCCTCGACGGGCCGAGGGAAGTCCACGACGCGATCCGACGCGTCTCGCACGCGTTCGAACGCCTGGCGGACGGAGTTCGCGCGCTCCGCGCGGCCGCGCCCGCGCTCCCCGTCTCGGCGCGCTCCACCGTGCAGCGCGCGAACGCGCGTCACCTGCGGGCGACCGTCGCCGCCGCGATGGAGATCGGCCTCGACGGGATCAGCTTCCTCGCGGCCGACGTCTCGCCCGGGGCGTTCGGGAGGGGCCCGGCATGGAGCGAGGCCGACGCCGGCGACGTCTCGCTCGGGCCCGACGACCTCGCGGCGCTCGCCGCCGAGATCGACGCCCTCGAGCGCGAGTGCGCCGCCGACCTCGCGAGCGGCTTCGTCGCGGAGTCGGCCGCGCGGCTCCGCGCCCGCGTCCTCGGCCACTTCGCGGCGCGGGCCGGAGAAGGCGACTTCGCTCCCCTCACCTGCAACGCGCCTTGGGTCTCGGCGGTCGTCGAGGCGGACGGCACCGTCCGTCCCTGCTTCTTCCACGCCCCCTACGGGAACCTCCGGACGGCGGGGAGCCTCGGGGCGCTCGTGAACTCGCCCGCGGCCCTGGCGTTCCGCGCGTCGCTCGACGTCGCGACGGACCCCGTCTGCCGCCGCTGCGTCTGCAACCTGAACCTCCGCGAGGGAGAGGCCGACGCGCACCCGGCGCGCCGCGGGAGGGAGCGCGAGGCGCCGGCGGGAGAGCCGGAGGCCGGGGCTCCGAAAGGGGAGGCGCGCCGTGCCCCCTGAGAGCGGCGCACGCCGGAAGGTCGTCCTCTACAACCCGAGGGCGGTCTTCTTCACCCTGCCGCTCGGCCTCGTCGCGGTCGGCTCGCACCTCGACCCTTCGCGCTACGAGGTCGTCGTCGTCGACGCCCGGCTCGAGAAGGACCCGGTGGCGGCGCTCCTCGCGCAGCTCCCGGGCGCGCTCTGCCTCGGCGTGACCGTCCTGACGGGCGCCCCGATCCGCGACGCGATCCAGGCTTCACGGGCCGCGAAGGCGGTCCGCCCCGACCTCCCCGTCGTCTGGGGCGGCTGGCACCCGTCCCTCTTCGGGACCGAGTGCCTCGAGGAGTCGTCCGTCGACGCGACGGTGCAGGGGCAGGGGGAAGAAACGTTCGCGGAGATCCTCGCGAGGCTCGAGGCGGGGGAGTCGCTCGAAGGGTGCGCCGGCTGCTGCTTCCGCGCGAAGGACGGCGCCGCGCGCGCGAACCCGGGCCGGGCCTTCGCGAAGGTGGCCGGCTTCCGCCGGCACGACTACTCCCTCCTCCCCCTCGAGCGGTACTTCGCGCTGAAGGGGAAGAGGCAGCTCGACTACGTCTCGTCGCAGGGGTGCCACTTCCGCTGCTCCTTCTGCGCCGACCCGTTCGTCTTCGGCCGGTCGTGGGCGGGCTTCGAGCCGGCCCGCGTCGGCGAGGAGCTCGAGGCGGTCTGGAAGGTCCACCGCTTCGACGACGTCAACTTCCAGGACGAGACCTTCTTCACCTACGCCGAGAGGGTCGAGGGGATCGCGCGCGAGCTCGTCGACCGGAAGCTGAACGTGAGCTGGGCCGCGACGATGCGGGCCGACCAGGGAGACCGCCTGCCGGAGGAGGCGTTCGCGCTCTGCCGCCGCTCGGGCCTCCGGAGGGTCCTGATCGGCGTCGAGTCGGGCTCGCAGGAGATGATGGACCGGATCCGGAAGGACATCCGGCGCGAGCAGGTCTTCCGGAGCGCGGAGAAGTGCCTTCGGCACGGCATCGCGGCCCACTTCCCGTTCATCCTCTGCTTCCCGGGAGAGACCGACGAGAGCATCCGCGCGAGCCTCGACATGGCGCGGGAGCTCCGGGCGATGAGCCCCGGCTTCGAGACGCCCCTCTTCTACTTCAGGCCCTACCCGGGGACGCCGCTCACCGCGGAGGCCGTCGCCGCGGGCTACCCGCTGCCGAAGACCCTCGAGGAGTGGGCCGACTTCGACTTCTACGGGGCGAGCCCGTGGGTGACGCCGGAGCGCGAGGCGCTCATCGAACGCTACCGCTTCTACCAGCGCTTCGGCTACGCCGCGCCGCGTCGCGCCCTCGCTCCTCTCCAGCGTCTCGCCCGCTGGCGCTGCGAGAGGAGCGCCTTCGGGTTCCCTCTCGAGCGCGCGGTCGCGAACTTCCTCTTCCCCCCGCAGGCCCTCTCGTGAACGTCCTTCTCCGCGCCGCCGACCGGGTCACCTTCCCGATCCGCCGCAGGCTCCTGATGCGCCGCGTCCGCCGCCTCGTCCTCGAGCGCTGGAGCGGCCTCCCGCTCCTCGTCCTGCCGGACGTCCTGAACCCGGTCGTCTTCCGCTCGGGGACCCTCCTCGCGGACGCGCTCGCGGCGCTCCCGCGGCCGACACGCCCCGGCGGGACGCCGGCCCGCGCGCTCGACATGGGGACCGGCTCGGGCATCGGCGCCCTCGCCCTCGCGCGGGCCGGCTTCTCCGTCGTCGCCGTCGACGTGAACCCCGAGGCGGTCCGCTGTGCGCGGATCAACGCGCTCCTGAACGGCCTCGAGCGCGCGGTCGACGTCCGCGAAGGCGACCTCTTCGCGCCGGTGGGAGAAGGGCCTTTCGACGTCGTGGCCTTCAACCCCCCCTTCTTCGACGGGACGCCGTCGGACCTCCACGACCATGCCTGGCGCGCGACCGGCGTCTTCGAGCGCTTCGCGGCCGAGCTGCCGCGGCACCTCGCGGCGGGAGGCCTGGCCCTCGTCCTCCTCTCCGACCACGGGGCGGAAGAGGAGCAGTGCGGAGCGCTCCGCGACGCCGGGCTCGAGCTCTCCGTCCACGCGCGGCGCGACTACTTCAACGAGCGGCTCACGGTGTGGGCGGCCCGCGCGCGGGGCGAAGCGTGAGCGGGCCCCTCCCGCGCCCCGTCCTCCTCGTCAACCCGCGCATCTGCTCGCCGAGGAGCGCGCGCCTTCCCCTCTCCCTCCTCGCGCTCGGCGCCGTCCTCGAAGGGGAGCGCGACTACGCGATCGTCGACGGCAACCTCGATCCCGAAGCGGCCGGCACCGTCCTCGCCCACCTCGGGCGGACTCCCCACGCCCTCGTCGGCCTCACCGTCATGCCGGGGCCCCAGGTCGCGCCGGCCATCGCGATCTCGAAGGCCGTCCGCGCGCGCTTCCCCGGGGTCCCGATCGCCTGGGGGGGCTACTTCCCGTCGCTCTACCCGGAAGCGGCGATCCACGCGCCGTACGTCGACGTCGTCGTCCGGGGAGGAGGCGAGGAGACGCTGAAGGAGCTCCTCGCGCGCCTCGACGGCGGCCTCCCGGCGGGGCGCCTCGACCTCGCCGGCCTCGCCGGCGTCACCTGGAAGAGGGACGGCGCGATCGTCCACGAGGCCGACCGCCCGTGGCGCGAGCCCGACGCGTTCCCGCCCCTTCCCTACGCGCGCCTCGGCGACGTCTCGCCCTACCTCGCCCGGACCTTCCTCGGCCGCCGCACGGCCGTCCACCAGGCCGCCCTCGGCTGCCGCTACCGCTGCACGTTCTGCGGGGTCGTCTCCATGTTCGGCGGGAAGACTCTCCTCTCCGGCCCCGCGCGGATGCTCGCCGCGGTGGAGAGCCTCCGAGACCGGTGCGGCGCCGACGCGGTCCAGTTCTACGACAACAACTTCTTCGACACCGAGGCGTCGTCGGTCCCGGTCCTCGAGGCGCTCGCGAAGGCGGGCCTCCCGTACTGGTGCTACGCGCGTCCCGACACGCTCGCGGGCTTCTCCGCGCGCACGTGGGACCTCGCGCGGCGGAGCGGCCTCCGGATGGCGTACATCGGCGCCGAGGCAGGGAGCGACCGCGCCCTCCGCGCGATGCACAAGGGGACGAAGGTCGAGCAGACGTTCGAGGTCGCGCAGCGCTGCCGCGAGCACGGCGTCGTCCCCGAGTTCTCCTTCGTCCTCGGCGGGCCCGAGGACCCGGAGGGCGAGGTCGAGAACACGCTCCGCTTCATCCGGAAGCTGAAGGCGATCCACCCCGGGTGCGAGGTGATCCTCTACTTCTACACGCCGACGCCCCAGCGCGACCCGGAGCGGGTCCGCCGCGACGGGCCGGGCGTTCGCCCTTTCCGGACGTCCTACGGGGAGACGGAGATCGACCTCCCGACGACCCCCGAGGAGTGGACGGAGAAGCGCTGGGTCGACTTCGTCTGCCACCAGGACGCCCCCTGGCTCACGCCGCGCCTGAGGCGGCGGATCCGCGACTTCGCGACCGTCCTCGCCTGCCGTTTTCCGACCGTGCAGGACACGCGCGTTCCCTCGTGGGGGAAAGCGGCGCTCCGAGGCCTCGCCTCGTGGCGCTGGGCGACGGCGGCCTACGCGCGCCCCGCCGAGCTCGAGCTCGCCCGGCGCGTCATCCCGCTGAAGGTCCCGCAGAGCGAGGGGCTCTGAGAACTGCCGGGCACGCGTGCACGTCGTCCACCTGAGCCTCGGCTTCGTCCGGGCGGAGGACGGGAGCGCCTTCCTCGACCGGATCCCGGTCCTGCCGCGGCTCTGCGAGGAGACGGCCAGGGTGCCGGGGGTCCGTGTCACGGTGCTCGGACGGTTCGACCGGGACGAAGACCTCCGCCGGAACGGCGTCGACTACCGGTTCCGGGTGGACGACCCCGCACTGCTCCTCGCGGGGCGGCGGACGATCCCCTTTTCGCTCTTCCGGCTGGCGCGAGAGTTGCGGCCCGACGTCGTCCACGTCCACGGCCTCCTCTTCCCGGTGCAGACGGCCGCGCTGCGGGCGTTCCTCGGGCGGCGTCCCGTCGTCGTCGTCCAGCACCACGGCGAGCGGCCCGGCGGGCGGATGCGGCCGGCGTCGCAGCGGCTCCTCTTCCGCGCCGCCGACGGGTTCCTCTTCACGGCGCGCGGCATCGCCGCGGAGTGGGTGGGGGCCAAGATCCTCGACGAGTCGTGGCCGGTCTACGAGGTCGTCGAGGCCTCGACGGATTTCGTCCCGGCTCCCCGGGACGAGGCCCGCGAGAAGAGAGGGCTGCCGGGCTCGCCGGCCCTCCTCTGGGTCGGGCGGCTGCACGAGAAGAAGGACCCGATGACGGCGCTCGCCGGCTTCGCGAAGGCGCTCGAGGCGCTCCCGGGAGCGCACCTGACGATGGCCTTCCGCGAGGCGCCGCTCCTGCCCGAGGTGAGGGCCTTCCTGGAGGGGACCCCGGCGCTCGCCGGGCGCGTTCACCTCGCCGGCGAGGTCGCGCACGCCGAGCTGCCGGCGTACTTCTCCGCCGCCGACCTCTTCCTGACGAGCAGCCCGGCCGAAGGGTCGAACTTCGCTCTCCTCGAGGCGTTTGCCTGCGGCACGCCGTCCGTCGCGAGCGACATCCCGGCGCACCGCGCGCTGACGGGAGACGGCGTCGCCGGGGAGCTGTTCGGCGTCGGAGACCCGCGGGCGTGCGCGAGGGCGATCGTCGCGGCGGCGGGGCGACTCTCCGGCGACGCCCGACGGAACGTGCGGCGGCACTTCGACGAGCATCTCTCCTGGCCGGCCGTGGCGCGACAGGCCGTCGGCTCCTACGGGCGCCTCCTCGCCGGGAAAGGCCGCCGCTGACGGTGCGGGTGAAGCGCCCGCCGCGGGGCGGGGCACGGGTAACATCGCCGCGCGATGACGACGACCCGCCGCCGAGGCCCCGATCTCCGCCGCGCCCGCTCCCTCCTCGCGAAAGTGAAGCCGCACCGGACGGTCGCCGCGCGCGTCGAGGCGCTCTCGGCGCTCCTCCTCGGCGCGCCGTACGAGGCGAACGGGCTCGTCGGCTCGGCGGAGACGCCCGAGCTCTTCGTCGCGCCGCTCGACCGCTTCGACTGCGTGACGTACGTCGAGAGCGTCTACGCCCTCGCCCGCGCAGGCGACCCGGCGGGCTTCGCCGACGAGCTCCGGAAGATCCGCTACGAGGGCGGCGTCGTCGAGTGGGCGCGCCGCAACCACTACATGACCGACTGGCTCCGCCGGAACGGGAAGGCGGGAGTCGTGTGGCCGGTCGCGGCGGAAGGCCTCGGCGTGCGGAAGGAGAAGCTCCTGAACGTCGTCCCGGGGCTTCCGGCGAAGAAGGTCAGCCTCTACCCCGTCCCGAAGTCGAAGCTGCGCGCGTACGCGCCGCGCCTGAAGAACGGCGACCTCCTCCTCTTCGTCTCGACGAAGCCGGGCCTCGACGTCTTCCACTGCGGCCTCCTCGTCCTCTCGGGAGGCGTCCTGAAGCTGCGGCACGCCTCGCGGAGCGCAGGGCGCGTCGTCGAGGAGGAGCTCTCCGGGTTCCTCCGCGCGAACGCGATGGCGGGGCTCCTCGCTTCCCGGCCGCAGGAGACGACGGGGCCCGCGTGAGCCTCCTCCACCCGATCCCCGTCTCCTCCGCGGGGCTCTCCGCGCTCCTCGCCGCGGCGGAGGGCGACGTCCTCTTCCTCGCCGACCCCCGCGTGGCGGTGACCCCCGGCCCGCGGATGTTCGAGCGGATGGCGCAGGCGATGCGCGACACCGGGGCGGGGTGGGTCTACTCGGACTCGGCCGGCCACGCGCGCATCGACTACCGCCCCGGGAGCCTCCGCGACACCTTCGACTCCGGCCCCGTCGTCGCGCTCTCCGTCCCGCTCGCCCGCGACGCCGGCTTCGACGCGAGCCTCCGCTGGGGCGCCCTCTACGACCTCCGCCTCCGCCTTTCGGAGCGCGCGCCCGTCGTCCGGGTCCCCGAGCCGCTCTACGCCTCCGGGCCGCTCGAGACGCGCCCGACGGGCGAGGCGCAGTTCGACTACGTCGACCCGCGGAACCGCGACGTCCAGCTCGAGATGGAACGGATCGCCACGGAGCACCTCCGGCGGATCGGCGCCCTCCTCCCGCCCGTCTTCGCGCCCGTCCCGCCGTGCGACGAGCCGTTTCCCGTCGTCGCGAGCGTCGTCATCCCGGTGCGGAACCGGGAGCGGACGATCCTCGACGCCGTCGCGAGCGCCCTCTCGCAGCAGGCCCCGTTCGCCTTCAACGTCGTCGTCGTCGACAACCACTCGACGGACGGGACGACGGAGATGCTCCGCGGCGTCCGCGACCCGCGCCTCGTCCACGTCGTCCCCGAGCGGCGCGACCTCGGGATCGGCGGCTGCTGGGACGAGGCGGTCTTCCATCCGCGCTGCGGCCGCTACGCCGTCCAGCTCGACTCGGACGACCTCTACGCGAACGAGGGGGTCCTCGCGCGGATCGTCTCCGGCCTGGAAAGCGGCCCCTACGCGATGGTCGTCGCCTCGTACACCATGGTCGACTTCGCGCTGAACGAGATCCCGCCGGGCCTCGTCGACCACCGCGAGTGGACGCGCGAGAACGGGCGGAACAACGCCCTCCGCGTGAACGGGTTCGGCGCGCCGCGCGCCTTCGACGTCTCCGTCCTCCGGAAGGTCGGCTTCCCGAACGTCAGCTACGGCGAGGACTACGCCGTCTGCCTCCGGATCAGCCGCGAGTGGGAGATCGGGCGGATCTGGGAGTCGGTCTACCTCTGCCGGCGGTGGGAGGGGAACTCCGACAGCGCCCTCCCGCTCGAGACCCGGAACCGCTACGACGCCTACAAGGACTGGCTCCGGACCGTGGAGCTCGCGGCGCGGAAGAGAGCGACGGGAGCCGCGTCCTGACCGAGTCCCTCGCCGCCGGCGTCGAGGAGCTCTTCCGGCGGCAGGCCGGGGCGTGGCGCCTCCTGCGCGCGGGGCTCGACGGTCTCGCGGGCGCCCGCACCCGCACCGTCGTCGCCGACGGGGCCGAGGTCCTCCTGCGGCACATCCCCCACCGCGTCGCGAGCACGACGGCTGCGGTCGACCCGTCGTCGATCGCGAAACGCCCCTGCTTCCTCTGCGCCGCGAACCTTCCTCCCGAGCAGGAGGGGCTCGAGTGGGCGGAGGGCTTCACGCTCCTCTGCAATCCCTTCCCGATCGTCGAGCGGCACCTGACGGTCGTCCACGCCGAGCACCGCCCGCAGGCGATCCACGGCCGCGTCGGCGCGATGCTCGACCTCGCGTCGGCGCTCCCCGGCTCCTTCACCGTCTACAACGGGCCGCGGTGCGGCGCGTCGGCGCCCGACCACCTCCACCTGCAGGCCGGCTCGCGGAGCTCTCTCCCGGTCGTCCGCGAGGCGGCGGGGAAGCCGGGTCCGGCGCTCGAGGCGTACGGAATGCGGGCGCTCCTCCTCCGCGGCGACAGGGCCCGCGTCGTCGGGGAGACGGAGCGCGCCCTCGCGCACCTCGCCGAGGTGACGGGGCGCGAGGGGGAGCCGTGGTGCAACGCGGCCGCCTGGAAGGAGGAGGACGGGAGCTTCGCGCTCGTCCTCTACCCCCGGAGCAAGCACCGGCCCAACGCGTTCCACACCGGCGAGCTGACGGTGAGCCCGGCGACGCTCGACATGTCGGGGCTCCTCGTCGTCCCCTTCCCGCGCGACTTCGAGCGGCTCACGGGGGACGACGTCGCGGCCGTCTACCGCGAGGTGACCCTCGGGGCCCGGGAGTTCCGCGAGGTCGTCGAGCGCCTCGGCTCTTCCTGACGGCGGAGCTACCGGACGCCTTCGACGAGCATCAGGTCGCTCGAGTCGACGTCGCGCCGGGAGAAGAGGACCGCGCTGTCGTCCGGGGCCGCCGAGACGCCGAAGTCGTAGGGCCTCTCGAGCGCGAGGAGGAGCTCGTCGGCGCCGTCGGCGAACCGGAGACGGCGCAGCTGGTGCTTCCGGTCTGCAGACCGGACGTAGTAGAGCGCCGTCCCCGTGACGTCGAAGGCGCCCCAGTTCGGGATCTCGGGGAGGACGAGCGTCTCCTCCCCCCCTTCGACGGGCACCTTCCAGACGCTCCAGCCGGCCGCTCCCTTCGCGAAGTAGAGCGTCTTCCCGTCGGCCGACTCGAGGGCGGCGTAGCCTCCGCCGCGCGTGACGCGGACGGCAGGGGCGCCGGCCTCGGGTCGCATCTTCCAGACCTGGAAGCCGTCTTCCCGGTTCGACGCGAAATAGATCCACTTCCCGTCCCGCGACCAGCTCGGCGCGGTCTCGTGGAACGGCGAGGTCGTGAGGCGGACCGGGTCGCCCCCGAGCGAATCCACCACGAAGAGCTCCATGTCCCCGTAGAGGTCCGAGATGAAGACGAACCGCCGGCCGTCGGGAGAGAAGCGCGCGCCGGACGTGATGCCGGCCTGGATGAGCGTGCGCTGGACGGCCTCTGCGCCGTTCGCGTCGCAGGTCCAGACCTGGCTCGAGCCGGATCGGTCGGAGCAGAACGCGACCAGCTTTCCGTCGGGAGAGAAGCGGGGCTCCGTGTCCTTGGCGGGGGACGCCAGGAACGGTGCCGCGCTCTCCGGGCGGCCGCCCGCGAGCGGGAGCCGCCAGACGTTCTCGTCCCGCTTCGAGCGCACGAAGACGAGCCGGCCGTCCCTCGAGCACGTCGGCGAGCTGCCGCCGTCGCTCCCGGCGATCGGAAGGGCCGTCCCCGGCGGGATGGACGCCGCGACGGTGCCGAGGCCCGAGCCCGAGCCGCCGAAGCCCCTCCCGACGGCCAGGACGATCCGACGTCCGTCGGGCGTCCACGCGTTCCCGCCGACGTCCCACCTCGCCGCCGTCAGCGGAACGGGCTCGCCCGCCGTCCCGAGGGCGGCCGTAACGGGAAGGAGCCAGAGCTCGCCGCTCGTCGCGGAGACGCGACGCGAGAAGGCGAGCGTCCGGCCGTCGGGCGAGAGCGACGGCACGGCGTCCCCGCCGCCGTACACCGGGGGCGGCCGGGTCAGCACGCGCCGTTCGCCCGTCTCGAGCGACATGCGAAAGAGCTGCGAGGCGAGGTTGACGGACTCGCGTTCGGCGAGCACGAGCGCCCGTCCGTCGGCGGACCACGCCAGCCCCTCGCGGACGAGCCCCCGCTGCGCCACGACGCGCTCCGGGCCGCCCGCGGCCGGCACGACGACGACGAGGGTCCGGTCGCGACCGGAGCGGCGCAGGAACGCGATCGAGCGCCCGTCGGGAGAGAAGGCCGGTGAGACGTCCGCAGCCGGGTCCGTCGTCCTTCGGACGGGCGCGCCCTTCCCGACGGGCATCACCCAGACGTCGTCGTTCTCGCGCGCCTCGCCGCTCCAGGAGAAGGCGACCTGGCGGCCGTCGGGAGAGATCGACGGGGAGACGATCGACCCGTCGAGCGTCGTGAGCAGCACCGGCTCCGCCGTCCCCCCGCGGGCGGCCGGGCGGCCGGCGATCCGGAGCACGGCCCAGACGAGCGCGAGGAGGAAGCCTGCCGCGCCCGCGACGAGGAGGCGCTGTGTCCGACGGGAACGGCGTCCGAACCCGGGCCCGGAGAGCGGCTCTCGGGGTTCCTCCCGACCGGTGTGTCGCGTCTGGGTCGTCAACGACTCGCCGCCCTCCGTTCTCGATCCCGACACCGGCCTCGGCCCCGAACCCGGTCCCACCACGGCGTGGGGCGGCCACGAGCGATACCCGACGATTCTAGTCTCCGGGGCGCGGCGGGACGCGTGGCGCGCGGCGGCTGCCGCACCGCGGATTACGATCGCGTGCCGGCGCGAGCGGGCGCCCCGGGGGGGCTCGTTGCCGGCCGGCGAAAGGGGGACGGGCGATGGACGTCTCGGTCGGCCTGATGGAAGGGCTCGGTGCGGTCGAGGTCGAGCTCCTCGGCGACTACGCGGACGACGCGGGGAACCGGTATGCGCCCGGGAGACACCGCTTCGCTTCGGAGGCGACGCTCCTGCCGTCCGACCCGGCGCGGTGCGCCTTCGCGCTCGACGACGTCACGATCGGGATCGGCTTCCACTGGGAGCGAAAGGAGCGCCAGCTGTTCCGCGGGGCTCTCCACGTGCTCCGCCGCCCCGGGGGTCTGACCGTCGTCAACGACCTGCCGCTCGAGGCGTACGTCGCGAGCGTCATCTCCTCCGAGATGAGCGCGACCTGCCCGATCGAGCTCCTGAGGGCGCATGCCGTCATCTCCCGAAGCTGGCTGAAGGGGCCGGCCGCCCGCGGCGTCGCGTCCCCCCCCGCCGCATCGGACGGCGAGATCGTGAGGTGGTACGGCCGCGAGGCGCACGCCGACTTCGAGGTCTGCGCCGACGACCACTGCCAGCGCTACCAGGGGATCACGAAGGCGGTCTCGCCCGCGGTCGAGGCGGCCGTCCGCGCGACCGACGGCGAGATGCTCCTCTTCGGCGGCGCGATCTGCGACGCCCGCTTCTCGAAGTGCTGCGGCGGCCTCACGGAGCGCTACGCGACCGCGTGGGACGACCAGGAGATCCCCTACCTCGTCTCCTTCCCCGACGGCCTCCGGGAACCGGCTCCGGCGGACCTCGAGTCCTTCATCCGCTCGAGTCCGGCCGCGTTCTGCAACACGGCCGACGCGGCGCTCCTCGCGCGCATCCTCCCGGGCTTCGACCAGGAGACGACCGACTTCTTCCGCTGGACGGTGACCTACGAACCCTCCGAGCTCGGCGCCCTCGTCGCCGCGCGCCTCGGCGTCGACCTCGGCCCGATCGTCGCGCTCGAGCCGCTCGCGCGCGGCCCGTCGGGGCGGGTCTTCCGTCTCCGCATCGCGGGTGAGCGCGCGACCCTCGTCGTCGGCAAGGAGCTCGAGATCCGGCGGGCCCTCTCCCGCTCGCACCTCTACAGCTCCGCGTTCGTCGTCGATCGCGACGCCGCGGGCCGCTTCGTCCTGACCGGCGCGGGCTGGGGGCACGGCGTCGGCCTCTGCCAGATCGGGGCGGCGGTGATGGCGGACAGGGGCCGTGGCTACCGCGAGATACTCGCGCACTACTACCCCGGGACGACGGTCGCGCGCGTCGGCTGACGGGCGGGCCGGGAACCGGGCCCCGGCGCGAGGGGTCCCACCGCCCGGGAGGCCGACCATGAGAAGAGCGCTGCCTGTTCTCGCCCTGGTCCTCGGTGCCGAAGGTCCCCTCGCGGCCCAGTCCGTGGACGACTTCCCGCCCCTCACCCGGACCTTCGCCGCGGCGGCGATCCGGAAGGAGATCGGCTGCGCGGTCGACGTCCTGGTCCTCTCCGTCGAGCCGGACGAGCCGGCCGAGAGGCCCGACTCGCGGACGGTGACCTTCCGGCTGCCGGGGAGCGAAACGGCCGACCTCAGGACCCGGTTCGAATGGGAGTGGCGGCTCCCGGAGGCCATGGACGAGGAGTGGAACGAGCCGCCCGGGACGTGGAAGGTGGCGTCGTCGGCGAGCCCGGTGCGGCCCCCCGACGACGAGGAGACGCGGAAGCTGCGCCGGGCGGTCGAGGAGCTGCGGACGATCGCGGTCGCGGTCGAGGCCTTCGCGGTCGACCACGAGGTCTACCCGCCCTCGGGCGCCGGGTTCTGGAAACGCCTCGTCCCGACCTACATCCGGCGCTTCCCGACGAAGGACCCGTGGGGAAATGCCTGGCGCTACGAGACGGGGCCGGTGAGGGACCACTACGTCCTCGCCTCCGCCGGCAGCGAGGCGTTCTCGCGGCTGCCGGAGTCGTATTTTCACGGGCTTGCGATGTCCGGAGTCGACCCGTTCGCCGCGGGCGTCCTGGCCGGTCCGTCCGAGCTCGTCTTCTCCGACGGGGTCTTCCTGCTTCGGCCGTTCCCGGAACTGGAGGAGGGAACGGCGTTCCTCCCCGACCTCCGGCCCTGCGGCCCCCCGGGCCCCGGAGCAGCTGCCGGGAAGGACCCGGGCGAGATGTGATCGAGGGCAGCGCCGTCGCGGGTTACCGGAACCTCTCGACGTACATCAGCTCGGACGTGTCGACGTCGTAGCTCGTGTAGAGGACGGCGCTGTCGTCGGGCGCGGCCGCCAGACCGAAGCCGGACCTCCTCTCGAGCGTGTGGAGGAGCGTGTTGCTCCCGTCCGCGAAGCGGTAGTACCGGAGCTGGCCTCCGGGGAGCGCCGACGTCAGGTAGTAGATCCCGGTGGCCGTGACGTCGATGAACCAGTGCGAGGCGAGGTCGCTCACGACCTCGGTCTCCTCGCCGCCGTCGACGGGCATCTTCCAGACGGACCAGTCGGCGCGGCCGGTCAGCCTCACCACGTAGAGGGTCCGGCCGTCCCGTGATTCGTACGCTCCCCAGGCGCCCGTGCGGCGGGTGACGCGCACGGGGACCGCCTCGGGGTCGGGCCTCATCTTCCAGACCTGCATTCCATCTTCCCGGCTCGAGCCGAAGTAGATCCACGCGCCGTCGCGTGACCAGGTCGCATGGGTGTCGTGAGCCGGGCTGAACGTGAGTCGGCGGGGCTCGCGGCCGTCGGGCGTCGTGTCGAAGACGTCCAGGTTCCCGTCGGGGTTCGAGAGGAAGGCGAACGACTTCCCGTCGGGAGACCAGCGGCTCGCCGACACGTGTGTCGCGGTCGTCGTGGTGAGCTGGACCGGGTGGGATCCGTCGGCCTGGCAGATCCAGAGCTGGGAGCTCCCGGAGCGGTCCGAGCTGAACGTGATCTGCCGTCCGTCCGGCGAGAAGCTCGGTCCCCCGTCCTGCCGCGTCGACGCGATGAGCCGCGTCGGGATCCCGGGGCGTCCGTTCTCGAGCGGGAGGCGCCAGATGTTCAGGTCGAGGATCGGACGGACGAAGGCGAGGCTCCCGGACCGCGAGAACGTCGGCCATTCGCCCCCCTCGCCTCCCAGGACGCGGCGGGACGCCTCGCCGGGAGAGGGGGACGCCGGGATCGCCTTGAGGCCCGGGCTCGCGCTCCATCCCGAACCGCCGGCGGAGAAGACGATCCGCGCCCCATCCGGGGTCCAGGCGAGATGCGTGGCCGTGAAGAGCTCCTCCGTGAGGCGGACCTGCTCGCCCGCCGGCTCGAGCTCCGCGGTGACCGGCAGGAGCCAGAGGGTGTGGGCGTACACGCCTTTCGAGCGGACGAAGGCGAGCGACCGGCCGTCGGGGGAGAGGGCCGGCGACGCGGCGTAATCCCGCGACTCGCCCGTACGAGGCCGGCCGATCGGCGTCACGAGTCCCGACGCGACCGAGACTCGGAGAAGCGCTATCCCCCCTTCCCGCTCGATGCGTCCCGAGAGGACGAGCGACTGCCCGTCGGGCGACCAGGAGATGCCGTTGAAGAAGTGCTCGGCTTCCGCGATGACCCGCTCGTCCCCACCGAGCGCCGGGATCACGACGAGGACCGACCGCCTCCCCTTCGGGTGGCGGAGGAACGCGATCCGCCGGCCGTCGGGAGACCATGCCGGCGACGACTTCGGGTCCGGGTCGTTCGTCAGCCGCACGGGAGTCCCTGCGCTCACCAGCTTGACGTAGAGGTCGTCGGAGCCCGGGGGATCGCCGTTCCAGAGGAACGCGACCTGGTTCCCGTCGGGCGAGAGAGCGGGAAAGAGGATCCGGCCGCCGAAGCTCACGAGGGGAACCGGCTTCGAGGGCTCGGCCTCGACCGGGACGTTGCGGCGGACGAGCCAGGCCCACGCGACGAGGGCCAGGATGAGCGCGCCGGCGGCGACACCGATCGCGCGGCGCCGGGCCCGGCCCGCCGCCGGGGCGCGCACGTGGGAGCCGGAGCCCGACTCCTCGCGGATCTCCTCGAGGGCGACCTTCAGGTCGGCCATCGACTGGAAGCGCTTCGCCGGGTCCTTGCGGAGGCAGCGGTGGATGACGCGGTCCAGCTCCGCCGGGACGTTTCCGGAGACCTCGCGGGCCGGCTCCGGCTCGTCGCGGAGGACGGCGGCGATCGTGGCGGAGGCCGAGTCGCGGGCGAAGGCCTTCCTCCCGGTCACCATCTCGTAGAGGACGGCGCCGAACGAGAAGACGTCCGTGCGCGGGTCGACCTCGCGCCCCTCGGCCTGTTCCGGGGACATGTAGGCGCAGGTGCCGAGGACGGCGCCTTCCTTCGTCAGGATCGCCTGCGTCTCCTCCCCCTCCGGCACGGGAGCGGGGTCGACGAGCTTGGCGAGGCCGAAGTCGAGGATCTTGACGAGACCGGACTCCGTCACCATGACGTTGGCGGGCTTCAGGTCGCGGTGGATGACGCCTGCGGCGTGGGCCGCCGCGAGGGCGTCGGCGATCGGAACGGCGCAGCGGAGCGCCTCGGCCGGCGGGAAGCCATGTCGCGGGATCAGCTGCGCGAGCGTCTTCCCCGGCAGGTACTCGGTGACGATGAAGTCGACTCCGTCTTCCGAGCCGATCTCGTGGACGGTGAGGACGTTGGGGTGGTCGAGCGCGGAGGCGGCCCTCGCCTCCGTCACGAACCGCTGTCGGCGCTCGGGGTCGGAGACCCTGCCGGGGGCGAGCACCTTCAGCGCGACGAAGCGGCCCAGGCGGACGTCCCTCGCCTTGTAGACGACGCCCATGCCGCCCTCGCCGAGCTGCTCCACGAGCTCGTAGTGCGACAGCTTGTCCATGACGGGTCCAGAACCATTCTAGTGCTCGGCGGAGAGCCGATCGACGACCTTTGGGCTTATTCCACCTTCTCGACGTACATCAGCTCGGTGGTGAAGAGATCGAGCTGCGTGAAGAGGACCGCGCCATCGTCGGGCGCCGCCGCGATGCCGAAGGCCGCGGGCTTCTCGAGCGTCGCGAGGAGCTCGTCCTTCCCGTCCGCGAGCCGGCGTCTCCTGAGCTCGTGCTTCCGACCCTCCGGGGCGACGTAGTAGAGGGCGGTGGCGGTCACGTCGAAGGTGCCCCAGTTCAGGATCCTCGGCACGACGGGGGTCTCCTCCCCGCCCGCGGTCGGGACCTTCCAGACCGAGTACCCTGACCCGGCGCGGACGTAGTAGAGGGTCTTCCCGTCGGTCGACTCGAGGGGGGCATAGCCCCCGTTCCGCGTGACGCGCGCGGGCGTCGCGCCGGGCTCGGGACGCATCTTCCAGACCTGGAAGCCGTCCTCGCGGTTCGAGCCGAAGTAGACCCACGAGCCGTCCCGGGACCAGGCCGGTGCCGTGTCGTGCGCGGGGTCTTCGGTCAGCCGCAGCGGCTTCCTCCCGTTCACCGTCGTGAGGTACACGTCCATGTTTCCGCCGGGGTTGGATATGAAGGCGAGCCGTCCGCCGTCGGGCGACCACCGCGCCCCGGAGCTGCTCGCCTTCTCGATGAACGTCAGCTGGACCGGCCGTGAGCCGTCGGCTTCGCAGAGCCAGACGTCGTTCGGCCCGGACCGGGCCGAGGTGAAGGCGATCCGCTTCCCGTCGAAGGAGTAATGCGGATCGCAATCCCGGCGTGTGGAGGCGACGAGGAGCGTCGGGCGCCCGGGACGCCCCTCCTGGAGCGGAAGGCGCCAGATGTTCTCGTCTCTCACCGTTCGGACGAAGACGAGGCCCCCGCTCGGAGACGACGCCGGCTGCTCGGCGCTGTCGCCGCCGAGGAGGCGGCGCGCCCTTCCTCCCCGGGCGGAGGCCTCGATGACCATGAGGCTGGGGACGGCGCTCCCGTAGGCGGCCCCGACCGAGAAGACGACGCGTCGGCCGTCGGCCGTGAACGCCGGCTCGCTCGCCCCGAGCCCCGCCGAGGTCAACGGAACCGGCTCGCCCTCGGGCTCGAGGTTCTTGGTCACGTCGAGGAGCCATATCTCGCTGCTCGACCAGCTCGTCCTCCGCGTGAAGGCCAGGCTCCGACCGTCCGGCGAGAGGGTGGGGTTGGTGTCCCCCTGCCGGTAGAACGCGGGGGGCGCGGTCAGGGGTCTCTTCTCGCCCGTCGCGACGGACACCCGGCAGAGGCCGCGGGGAGATTCGTACGAGGAGCGTTCGGGGACGACGATCGACTGCCCGTCGCGGGACCACGCCAGGCCCGGCCCGAAACGTTCCCCTTCCGCGACGACCCGCTCGGCCCCGCCGAGAGCCGGCAGGACAACGAGGAGAGGACGGCCGGTCGCGGGGTACCTCGTGAAGGCGATCTGCCGGCCGTCGGGCGAGAAGCTCGGCGACGTCTCCACGGCCGGGTCGTTCGTCAGGCGCACGGGCGCTCCCGGTCCGACGAGCTTCACGTAGACGTCGGTGTTCTCGCCGTCCTCGCCGTTCCACGCGAAGGCGACGTGCCTGCCGTCGGGAGAGAGCGCGGGCGCCGACAGGGTCCCGCCGAAGCTCGTGAGCGGGACGGGCGGAGAAGGCTCGGCGATGCCGAGCCAGTCCCGGCGCGCCAGCCAGAGACCGGCGCCGACGCTGGCGAGGAGGACCGACGCCGCGATCGCGCCGATCGCGCGACTCCGCCCCGGGCGAACCGTACGGACGCCGTCCGTGGCCGACTCCTCGCGGATCTCCTCGAGGGCGACCTTCAGGTCGGCCATCGACTGGAAGCGCTTCGCCGGGTCCTTGCGGAGGCAGCGGTGGATGACGCGGTCCAGCTCCGCCGGGACGTTTCCGGAGACCTCGCGGGCCGGCTCCGGCTCGTCGCGGAGGACGGCGGCGATCGTGGCGGAGGCCGAGTCGCGGGCGAAGGCCTTCCTCCCGGTCACCATCTCGTAGAGGACGGCGCCGAAGGAGAAGACGTCCGTGCGCGGGTCGACCTCGCGTCCCTCCGCCTGCTCCGGGGACATGTAGGCGCAGGTGCCGAGGACGGCGCCTTCCCTCGTTAGGATCGGCTGCGTCTCCTCTCCCTCCTCCACCGGAGCGGGGTCGACGAGCTTGGCGAGGCCGAAGTCGAGGATCTTGACGAGACCCGCGTCGGTGACCATGACGTTGGCGGGCTTCAGGTCGCGGTGGATGACGCCTGCGGCGTGGGCCGCCGCGAGGGCGTCGGCGATCGGAATGGCGTAGCGGAGCGCCTCGGCCGGCGGGAAGCCATGCCGCGGGATCAGCTTCGCGAGCGTCTTCCCCGGCAGGTACTCGGTGACGATGAAGTCGACTCCGTCTTCCGAGCCGATCTCGTGGACGGTGAGGACGTTGGGGTGGTCGAGCGCGGAGGCGGCCCTCGCCTCCGTCACGAACCGCTGTCGGCGCTCGGGGTCGGAGACCCTGCCGGGGGCGAGCACCTTCAGCGCGACGAAGCGGCCCAGGCGGACGTCCCTCGCCTTGTAGACGACGCCCATGCCGCCCTCGCCGAGCTGCTCCACGAGCTCGTAGTGCGACAGCCTGTCCATCGATATCCACGGAAATTCTATTCCGTAGACGCGGCGTACGATTCACGCGAATGGACAGGGACAGACCGGGGTGCCGGGAAGGCTCAGAAGCAGCGCTCGAGCACCTTCTCGGTGATCGCCAGCGAGGAGGGGCTGTCCTCCCGGAGGCCGAGGGTGTGGAGGACCTCGTGAAGGACGATCGCCGTCACGAGCCGGCGCTGGTTCTGGACGCGCAGGAGGTCGTCGCGGCAGATGAGGACGACGGGGCTCTCGGGCGTCGTGAACGCGAAGACCCGGCGTCCGGGGAACGGCTTCAGGGTCGGGGCGGCCCGGAAGAGGAGCGACGCGACGTGCTCCGACGCGGTCCGTCCCGTCGCGGCGAGGTTGTCCGCGAGGGTGAGGCCGGTGCGGGAGTCGACGAAGTCGGAGAGGACGAGGGCGCACGGCATCGTGTCGAGGCGCGCGGCCGCGTCGGCGACGGCTTCGGCGATGCGCGGACCGAGCGACGGGTCGACAGCCACGCGGCCTTCGGGCTCGAGGGCGGTTGCGTTGCCGGCGAGGAGGGGAGCGAGGAGGGCGAGGAAGAGGTTCGGGAGGAGGGCGGACGGGCAGCGAAGGGACATGGGAGCCACCTCTTTCCGTATTCAGGGTTTCGGGTCTGTCCAACTCCCAATCTCGGGCGGGTGACCTCCCATGTCCCAGCGGACTCCTGACGATCCTCTGAAGGACGGGCCGACGCTCCGCTTCGGCGACGTCACGTTCGACCCGGCCCGGCGGCTCGTCCTGCGCGGCCCCCGCCCGGTCCACCTCGAGCCCCGGGCCCTCCGCCTCCTCGAGATCCTCCTCTCCTGCCGGCCGAAGGCGCTCTCGAAGGCCGAGATCCTCGACGCCGTCTGGCCCGGCACGTTCGTGACCGAGGGGAGCCTCAGCGCCCTCGTGAAGGACCTCCGGAAGGCGCTCGGCGAGAGCGCCCGGGCCCCCTCCTACATCCGGACCGTCTTCGGCTACGGGTACGCGTTCGAGGGGACGGTCCTCGAGGTGGCGCCGACGGCGCCATCGTCCGAGCGGCACTCCCTCGTCTGGGCGGGGACGGAGATCCGCCTCGCGGAGGGGCCGAACGTCCTCGGGCGGGAACCTCCCGCCGAGGTCGTCCTCCCGCACCCTTCGGTCTCGCGCGAGCACGCGAGGATCGAGGTCGCGGGCGAGCAGGCGGCGATCGAGGACCTCGGGAGCAAGAACGGGACGTTTCGAGGCGAGACGCGGGTCGCGGGGCGCGTGGCCCTCGCGGACGGCGACGAGCTGCGTGTCGGTGCGGTCCGCCTCGTCTACCGGGGGCCCGCGGCCAGCCGGCCCGGCGACACGGAGACCTACGCCTGAGCGGGGGGCCGCCTACTCGTCGCCGCGCGGGATGTCGAGGGGCTGGTTCGCCGCCCAGGCGATCGCCGCGGGGATCGCCTCCGGCTCGAGGCCCTTCCAGTAGACGGTCCAGGCGGGGAGCCGCACGAGGCCGTCGCAGAGCTTCGCGTACCACTCGCTGATCGGGTTCGTGCGGCGGGCCCGCCAGAAGACGACGGGGACCTCCGGCACGACCGCCTCCCAGAGGTCGCGCGCGATCCCCTCGCCCTGAGCCTCCGCCGAGACCGCGAACTTCGTCAGGTAGGCGCCGAGCGGGGTCTCCTCGAGGATGACGCAGCCGCGGTACCCCTCCTCGAGGTAGACGCGGCTCGGCGTCCGCTCGAAGAAGGCCTCGGCCGGCGTCCGGCCGAAGCTCGACGCGAGGAGGTCGCGGACGCGCGGCACGTCGACCCCCTCCCAGCCGTCGTGGCGGGCGATCCGCGCGCCGCGCCTGAGGAGCGTCCCCGCCCCCTTCACCGTGAAGAGCTCGCGGAGGACGTTCAGCGGCGACGTGACGGCGACCGAGAACGACGGCGGGGCGCCCTCGTCGCAGAGGCGGCGCGCCCCCTCGAGGATGAGGGCCTCCTTGCGCGAGAGCTCGCCGCTCGCGAGGAGACCGGGGACGTCGGTCGTCAGGTTCACGATCGGGACGAGGACGCCCCCCTGGCGGAGGCCGCCGGGGCGGTGGAGGAAGAGGAGCTTGCGCGCCTCCAGCTCGCCGAGGAGCGCGCCGAGGCGGAGGAGCCGCTCGCCGGGCTGCTCGTCGGGGGCCGGCTCGAAGACGACGACCGGGACGGCGCCGGCCCGGGCGCAGGTCGCGACCCGCACCGCGAGGCTCCGCCGCCGCGCGCGGAGCACCTCGACCGGGACCCCTTCCTCCTCGAGGTGCCGGCGCAGCGTCCGGGCGTGGAGGACGGCCTCGGCGGGCTGGAAGATCCCGAGGACGACGGTCGGGTAGAGGTCGAGCGCGGCGAGGAAGCGGAGGTCCTGGACGACGGCGTCCGCGGCGTCGGCCATGACGTTCGCGTCGACCGCGATTGCCGCGAACTGCTCCCGCGGGCGGGAGCGGAAGAGGTCGAGGTAGAGCCGCGCCTCCGACGGCCTGCCGGTGCTCTCCAGGAAGCGGAGGACGACGTCCTGCGGGGCGAGCTCCGCGGGCGAGCCGGGCGTGGGGCGGTCGGCGTCCATGGAGGACGGAGGATACGGACTTTCCGCCGTCCGCGGGACGGTCACCCCGGGCGCCAGCGCGACGCCGCGGGGTGCCGGCCGAGGGCGGGCCCGACCGTTACTTCTGGGCCTCGTCCAGCGCCTTCGCGAAGTCCTCCCAGGTCTTCTTGAACTCCTTGTTCTCTTCCTTCGTGAGGATCCGGAAGGGAACCTGGACCTCGCTCTTCTCGAACTTCACGATGAGCCAGTGCTGGCCGGTCTGGATCCCGCCGGGGATCTTGAAGAAGAGGCGGCCGACGGACGCCCTGTTGTCGGCGAGGTCGACCTGGTCGAAGGAGAGGGGGTTGCCCTTGCCGAGGTCGGCGAAGAACTGGAACGCGTTGACCTTCGTCGTGCCGGCCGGGAAGTAGTTGATGGAGTCCTTCTGCACCTTGATCCGGGCGTTCAGGGCCGAGAGGCCGAGGGCCTCGCCGTACTCCTTCTGGGTGGCGAGCGGGATGATCTTCCCGTCCGGGGTCTTGATCGAGAACGCATCGCGCTTCAGGGTCTGGTACTTCACCCCCTCGCGCAGCGTCAGGCCTGCCTGGAGGTACATCCACTCCTCGCCGACGGAGCCGTTCGCGATGCGGTAGCCGAGGGTGACGTAGCCCTCGTTGTTGTAAGCCACGCGGACGAACTGCCCCATGATGTTGAAGACTTCGGGGACCGTCGGCTGGGGCTTGTAGGCGGCGATGTCGGGCGTGGGACTCTGGGCGACGGCGGGGCCCGCGAGGGCCGCGACGGCGAGGACGGCGACGGACAGGAGCGCGAGAGCGCGACGGTTGCGTGTCATGAGGGTTCCTCTCGTCCCCGATTCTCCCACCGAAGGCAACGCGGACACGGGAGCCGCCCGTCAGGGCGCGGCGACGTTGACGGCGGGGACGAAGCTGCCGTCGTCGGTGCCGTTGGCGGAGCCTGGGGCTGGGCCGTCGTTGACGACGGCGTAGGCGGTGAAGGAGCCGGAGGAGGAGTCGCTGACGACGCGGACGTAGCCCTGGGCGACGCCGTACGTGGGCAGGAGGTTGGCCCACTGCTTCCAGCCGCCGGGAGAGAGGGTGACGCTGTCGGTCGTACCGGCGAGCGAGCCGGTGCTGCCGTTCCAGACCTCGGCGTGGACGGTGATGGACGAGGAGTTCTCGGGCGAGGCGGCCACGGCGACGTTCGTGCGGACCAGCGAGTCCTGGCGCAGGCCGTAGACCCAGGCGGCCGAGGAGGCGCGCGAGGAGGTCCCGACGCCGGCGTAGAAGAGGCCGTAGCGGCCGGTGCCGGACCTGGCGGGAGAGCCCGTCCGGGCTCCGGCGTAGCCGGCGACGAGATTCCCTCCCGAAAGGAAGCGGGCCGAGAGAGACCCGGCGTAGCTCCCGCCCGAGGGTCCGATCGAGCCGACCTTCGTGCGGAGCAGGTCGAGGATCGAGGGGAGGATCTTCTGCTCGCCGGCGGCGAGCGACTCGGTCGTCGTCCCCCCGGCGCCCTGCGAGGGCGAGAGCGACTCCACGTACGACAGCTCGACCGTCCGTGCCGTCGACGAGGTGTTCGCCAGGACCAGCTCGCTCGAGTAGGTCCCGGTCTCCACGACCACGGGGACCAGTCGGGCCTCGGAGGGGGCGGGCTCGGACTCGAACGGGGCGAAGGAGCCGTCGTTGGTCCCGTTGTCGTTGAAGACGGCGTAGGCGAAGTAGGGACCGGAGCCGGAGACGACCGACACCGAGGCGTAGCCCTGGGAGAAGCCGGTGCCGACGAAGACGTCGTCCAGCTGGGCCCACTGTCCCGGCCCGAGCGTCACGTCGTCGAAGACGTGCTTCTCCGAGGAGCCGTTGCCGTTGACGAGGGTGAGGCGGAGGGTGACCGAAGAGGAGGTGGAGGCGTTGGCGAAGGCGACGTTCGTGCGGTCCTCGGAAGAGGAGCGCAGGCCGTAGAGCCAGGAGGTGGACGAGGGGAGAGCCTCCAGGAGAGGCCCGACGTAGGCGACCCCGGCGCGGCCGTTCTCGGAGGGGGCGGTGATGCGGACGCCGGCGTAGGCGGCGTCCGCGGAGGAGACGTTGGCGAAGGTGACGCGGAGGCTCCCGCCCTGGTTGCCGGAGGGGATGGAGAGGCCGGAGGAGCGGAGGGACCCGATGGCGTCGTCGAGGACGAGCTGGCGGCCGGCGGCGAGCGAGAGGGAGACCGAGCCGGAGCCCTGGCCGCCGAAGGCGGAGGCGGCGGTGTAGAGGAGCGTGACGGAGGCGCTCGAGGAGCCGCGGTTGGCCAGGGTCAGCTCGGAGACGTACCGCGCACGCCCCGTCACGTCCAGGACGATCGGGAGGAAGCGCGTGACGCTGACGGTCGCGCCACCGCTCGAGACCGTGACGACCTTCGAGGCCGTTCCCGGGCCCGCGGCGTTCGTCGCCGTCAGGGAGACGGTGAAGGCCCCCGCGGTCGCGAAGACGTGCGTCGGGCTCTTGGCGCTGCTCGTGCCGCCGTCGCCGAAGCTCCACGACCAGGACGTCGGCTCGTTGGCCGACGTGTCCGTGAAGGTGACGGTCTCACCCGCCTTCGGCGCCGACGGCGAGAACGTGAACGACGCGATCGGTGCGGCGCTCTCGGCGATCGTCGCGGTCGCCGTCAGGTCGTGCCCCGTGAATCCGGCGAAGGTCGCCGCGTAGCGGAGGGCCCGGGGAACGGCGTTCGTCATCGGCAGGTCGTCGCCGATGTCGGTGACGATCCCGGCGTCGGTCACGGGGTTGATGTACTCCCAGACCACGTTCCCGCTCGCATCCACCTCGACGAGGTACCCCTCGGTCGTCGCGCAGATGAGAGTGTTCCCGTTCGGGAGGCGCTGGGCGCTCGAGCCGAAGTGGCTGAAGAGGGTCAGGTTCGAGAGCGAGCCGTGCTTCCAGACCACCTGCTTCGACAGGAGCTGGTTCGCCTTCATCGTGTCCTTGTCGAACGTCCAGGTGACGTAGCCGGCCGTCGGCGGGTTGACGTAGGCGCCGGTGTCGGTGCCGCTGGAATTCAGGTACGGGTTGATCTCGAAGACGTACGACTGGGGCGTCCGCTGGTAGAGGTACTGGTTGTTGTCGAAGACGAGGAGGTGCCCCGCGCCGGGGATGCCGCTCGCGATCCACTGCGCGTTGCTGCTCCCGCCGATCTGCTTGTTCCCGCTCGTGGCCGTCTCCCAGTTCGTCCCGACCGACGGCGGGTTCCCCTGGCCGTAGCGGGCCGGGTCGCCGAAGCGGTAGAGGAAGTCGCCCGCGGAGGTGGCGGCCAGGGCGATGCTCGAGGCCGGGTTCCCGGCGACGAAGGTGTTGCCGTGGTCGACGACGTAGAGCTCCCCCTGGCGGGAATTGACGACGACCTGGTCGAGCGCCTGGTTGTAGTCGAGCGAGTTGCAGTCGAGCCAGTTCGCCTGGAGCGGCCGCCCCGGCAGGTTGAGGTTGATCCGGCCCGGGAAGTCGGAGATCGACTTGCCGGCGCCCGCGTAGTTCGCCTTCGAGGAGTCGACGGCCTGGACCGCGTGGTCCCAGAACGACCACTCCCAGACGACGGTCCCGCTCGCGTCGACCTCGACGATCGTGTCGACCTGCGCGCCGGCCCACGGGGAGCCCGCCGGGTCGCATCCGGCTGCGAGGCACTCCGCGGCGGTGACGTCCCGGTTGGCGAGGTAGAGGGTCGCGTACGCCCCGAGCTTCGGGTCCCGGATCCGACGGAAGTCGCCGTGCGGGTGATAGCCCGAGCGGGTCTCGAAGTGTGACCAGACCGTGTTCCCGTTCCAGTCCCGCTCCCTCAGGCCGGTGTTCCCCGAGGCGTCGGTGGCCCAGTCGAGGAGGTTCCCGCTCTCGAGGAGCCGGGGATCGGTCCCGCCGCTCCACGAGTGCGCGACGCGCCCCTGCATGTCCACGAGGTAGGTCTTCCCCTGCGCGGCGAAGAGGGTGTAGCCGTTGTACGCGTTCGTCGAGTCCCAGTACTGCGTCTCCGTGGGGCGCTGGAGCGCCTTGTAGCCGGCGTCGCCGGCGTAGGGGTTCTCGACCGTCGTCCGCCCGGCGATCGTGGTCCCTCCCGTGAGCGTCCGCCCGGCGAGGGCCGGGTCCGTCGACAGGTACCGGTAGGCCCGGAAGATCGAGTTCGTCATCGGGATCCGGTCGCCGAGGACGAGGAGCTTGCCGCTCTTCGTGATCGGGACGATGTACTCCCAGACCGCCGCGCCCGCCGACGTCACCTCGGAGACGTATCCGTCGTTGTCACCGCAGACGAGGGTGTTGCCGTTCGGCAGCCGCTGGGCGCTCGAGCCGATCGTCGCGAAGAGCGTCAGGCTGCTTTTCGAGGCGTAGGTCCAGACGACCTGCCTCGAGACCTGCTTCGGCGTCTTGTCCGTCACGGCGGGGGAGGTGACGGTCACGTAGCCCGCGTCGGGCGGGTTCACGTAGTGGCCGGTGTCGTTCCCGCTCGCGTCGAGGTACGGGTCGATCTCCATCACGTACGACTGCGACGTGTGCTCGGAGAGGTACTCGGCGTTGTCGAAGACGAGGAAGTGCCCCGCGCCGGGGAGCCCCTCGGGGATCCACTGGATGTCGTGAGAGCCGCCGAGCTGCTTGTTCCCGGTCGTCGAGAGGGTCCAGTCGTCGAGGATCCGCGGCTTCTCGCCCTGGCCGTACCGGGCCGGGTCGCCGAAGCGGTAGAGGAAGTCGCCGGCGGAGGTGGCGGCGAGCGCGATGCTCGAGGTCGGGTTCCCGGCGACGAACGTGTTCCCGTGGTCGATCACGTAGAACTCGCCCTGGACCGAGTTGACGACGACCTGGTCGAGCGCCGGGTTGAAGTCGAGGGAGTTGCAGTGGAGCCAGTCGCCCTTCAGGTTGTGCCCGGTGAGGTTGATGTTCAGCCGGTTCGGGTAGCTCGCGATCGTCTTCCCGCTCCCGACGTAGTTCGGCTTCGTGGCGTCGAAGTCCTGGACGACGTGGTCGAAGAAGCACCATTCCCAGACGACCGTTCCGGTCGCGTCGACCTCCACGATCGCGTCCATCTGGCCGCCGGTCGACGGCGTCCGAGACGGGTCGGCGCCGGCGGCGACGAGCTGCGCGTACGTCAGGTCCTTGTTCGCGATGAAGAGGGTCGTGTACGCCTTCAGCTTCGGGTTCCAGATCCGCGTGAAGTCGTGGTGCGGGTGGTAGGTCGAGCGGGTCTCCTTGTAGGTCCAGAGGGTCGTCCCGTCCCAGGCGACCTGCTTGAAGCTCCCGAAGCCGCTCGGGTCGTCGGTCGAGGCGTCGAGGACGCTGCCGTCCGAGAGGAGGTGCGGGTTCGTGCCGATCGGCCAGGTGTGGACGACGCGCCCCTCCATGTCGAGGAGGTAGGTCGTCCCGCCGACGCCGAAGAACGTGTAGCCGCTCTGGGCCCGGGACGCGTCCCAGTACTGCAGCTCGGTCGATCGCTGGAGGGCCGCGTAGCTCGCCGCCGCTGCCGGCACGGGAAGGAGGCCGAGGGAGAGGACGAGGGCCGCGGCGCTTCTCACCGTGCACCCACCCGCACCGGCGCCTCGAAGAGGAAGTCGGTGCTCCCGACCTGGGGCATCCGGATCGGGGACGAGTAGATGAACGGTCCGCGCGGGGCGTTGGGGTCGGTCGTCCTCATCCCGGCGAGCGCGATCTTCTGCGGCGCGGTCAGCGACCGGCCGACCGCGGCGAAAGCCGTGGCGTAGAGGTACGAGAGGCCGCCGTCCAGCTCGCCGTACCGCCTCGACAGCGAGAGCACCTTCTCCCGGTCGGCGCTCTCGCCCTTCTGGAAGCGCCGCAGCTCGGTCGCGATCGCGCGACGGGTGTCGACGATCTCCCGCAGGTCCTTCCGCTGGAGGTCGACGAGGTCGGTCACCAGCTTCTGCTGCGACTCCGTCAGCGCGCCGAGGAATGCCTCGCCGCTGTCGCCGGTGAGCGACGTGCTGATGGAGTAGTTCCGTTTCCCCATCGCCGGGGCGGTCTTCATCCCGAAGCCGCCGAAGTACATCCCGTGCCGCTCGGGGCAGAAGTAGGTGTCGGCCTCCAGGGACCCGGCGTACCACGAGAACATCTCGCTCGCGTAGGTCATGACCGCGACGTGGACCTCGTGGGAGAGGCTCCGCCGGTCGAGCTGTTCCGGCAGGTCGGGCCAGGTCCGCGAGTCGCCGAACTTCAGGCGGGCGAGGGCCTCCCTCTGCGCGGGGCTCAGGCCGCGTACGACCTCGCCCATCACCTTCGCGCGCTGGAACGCGAGGAGGCCGTCGAGGGCGTAGAGGTCGGCCGAGGCCTTCGCCACCGCGGCCCGGTCGAGCCCGCGGCTCCCGGCGGGAAGGTCCCCCTCGAGGTTCCGGCGGAACGCCCGGATCAGGGGGAAGCGCATCTCGGCGAACCGCCGGATGTCGTTCTCCTGGGCGCCCGCGAGGGCGACGAGCGCCGCCTTCTGGTCCGCGTTCAGGACGGCGAGGACGTTGTCGGCGATCCGCGTGAGGAAGGACGTGTTGTGCCCCCCCTCCGCGGCGTCGACGTCGCGCAGGAACTGGAAGCCGAAGTAGTCGGAGACCTTCCCGGGGGGGAGGAACGTGTCGAGGGCGAAGTCGCCCGTCAGGAAGGCGAGGCCGTCGAAAGCGATCGTGTGGAGCTGCGCCTTGTCGGAGCAGGCCTGCTCGATCGAGTAGCGCGGACCGTCTCCGCGCGGCCGGGGAGCGCGGGGCGGGCGCCCCGGCGCCTCCTGCGAGAGGGCCGGGACCGAGGAAACCGAAAGGACCAGGGCGAGGAGCCTCGAGCTCGTTCTCATCGCTGTCTCCCTTTTCACTGGTCGAGTCCGTCAGATTCCGCCGGAGACGGGGACGCCGGGGACGTAGCTGCCGTCGTCTGTACCCGTGGCGCTGCCGGGCGTCGGGCCGTCGTTGACGACGCCGTACGCCGAGAAGGTCCCCGTCGCCGTCTCGCTGACGACGCGCACGTACCCCTGCGTCACGCCGTAGGTCGGGAGCAGGTTCGCCCACTGCTTCCACCCGCCCGGGGCGAGGCTCGCCTTGTCCGTCGTCCCCGCGAGCTTCCCCGTTGCCCCGTCGTAGACCTCGACGGAGACGGTCACGCTCGCGGAGTTCTCGGCGGAGGCCGCCACGGCGACGTTCGCCCGAACGGTCGCGTCCTGCCGGAGGCCGTAGACCCACGCCGCCGCCTGCGCCCGCCCCGTCGTCCCGATCCCGGAGTAGAAGAGGCCGTAGCGGCCGCTCCCGGTCTTCGCCGGCGAGCCCGTCCTCGCGCCCGCGTAGCCCGACGTCGTGCTCCCGCCGCTCAGGAAGCGCGCGGTGAGCGTGCCGGCGTAGCTCCCTCCGGCCGGCCCGATCGACCCGGTCACCTTCGAGCGCAGCGCCTCGAGGATCGACGGGATCACCTTCTGCTCTCCCGCGGCGAGCGTCTCCGTCGCCACGCCGCCTGCGCCGGCCGACGGCGAGAGCGACTCGACGTACGTCAGCTCCACCGTCCGCGCCTGCGAGGACGGGTTCGTCAGGACGAGCTCGCTCGTGTAGGGGCCGGTCTCGACGACCACCGGCACGAGGCGCGCCTCCGTCGGCGACGTCATCTCGTACGGCGCGAAGGAGCCGTCGTTCGTCCCGTTGTCGTTGAAGACGGCGTAGGCGAAGTAGGGGCCCGAGCCCGAGACGACGGCGATCGACGCGTAGCCCTGCGTGATCCCGGTCCCGGCGAGGACGTCGTCGAGCTGGCTCCACTGCCCCGCGGCGAGCGTCACGTCGGGGAGGACGACCGTCCGCCCGCTGCCGTCGCCGTTCGTCAGGGTCAGGCGCAGCGTGACGGACGACGTCGTGGAGGCGTTCGCGAAGGCGACGTTCGTCCGGTCCTGCGAGTCGCTCCGGAGGCCGTGGAGCGAGGAGGCCGCGGTCGGGAGCTCCGAGAGGAGCGGGGCGACGTAGGCGACGCCCGCCCGGCCGTTCTCGGACGGCGCCGTGATCCTCACCCCGGCGTAGGCCGCATCGGAGGCCGAGAGGTTGTCGAAGGTCGCGCGGAGGGTCCCTCCCTGGTTTCCCGTCGGGATGGAGAGGCCCTTCGTCCGCAGGTACCCGATCGCGTCCTCCACGACGACCTGCCGGCCGGCGGGGAGGGAGAGGCTCGCCGAGCCGCTCCCCACGCCGCCGAACGCGGAGGCCGCGGTGTAGAGGAGCGTCACGGTCGCTTCCGTCGTCCCCCGGTTTGCGAGCGTCAGCTCCGAGACGTACCGCGCCCGCCCCGTCACGTCGAGGACGATCGGGAGGAATCGCGCCACGCTCACGCCGCCCGCCGCGGTCGTCACGGTGACGGCCTTCGTCGTCGTGTCGGAGCCGGAGGCGTTCGTCGCGGTCAGCGTGACGGTGTACGTCCCCGCCGAGGTCCACGCGTGGGTGGGGTTCTGGAGCGTGCTCGTCCCGCCGTCGCCGAAGCTCCAGCTCCAGGAGGTGGGCGCGTTGCCCGACGTGTCGGTGAACGTCACGGTCCCGCCCGCCATCGGAGACGACGGGGCGAGGGTGAACCCGGCGTACGGGCGGGGGTCGATCTCGACGCGAGGCCCGGGGGTCAGGTCGCGCCCGGCAAGACCGGCGTAGGTCACGGGGTAGCGGAGGACCCGGAACACCGAGTTCGCGAACTCGGCCGGCCGCGCCGGGTCCGGCGGGATCACCGCGTCGTAGGCGAGAGGTCCCGTCGTGACGACCGGGTCGACGTACTTCCAGACCGTCTCGCCGGCGCTCGTCACCTCGAGGAACCTCCCGCTCGTGCCGTCGCAGATCAGCGTGTTGCCGTTCGGGAGCCGCTGGGCGCTCGAGATGGCCTCCGCGTAGAGAGACGTCGGAGGGGTCGCCGTGTAGCTCCAGGTGAAGCTCTTCGGGCCGAAGGCCGAGCCCGAGGTCAGCGCGTAGTTGCCCTCGGCGTCGACCGGGGGCGTCCACTCGTCGACCGTCGAGTAGTTCCGCCCGAGGCCGTTGTTGAACGCGGTGAAGTCCCCGGCGCCCGGGCAGTCGGCGTCGACCCAGTGCGCGTCGTGCTGCTGGAAGAGCTTCTGGTCCGCGGCGGTGCCCGCGCGGTACATCACCGGGTTCCCCCACCGGTAGAGGAGGTCCCCGCCCTTCCCCCGCTTCCCGCCGGAGGACGAGGCGGCCTCGGCCGTGGTCGTCGAGTGGTCGATCACCCAGATCTCGCTGTTGCCGCGGACGCTCATGACGATCTGGTCGAGCGCCGCGTTGTAGTAGAGGGCGTTCATGTGGTTCCAGAACGCCGGGATCTGCTTGCCGTCGGCGGCGGGGTTGATCTTCTCGGGGTGCGCCGCCACGTTCCCGTAGTTCGCCTTCGAGGAGGAGTAGTCCTGGATGAGGTGGTCCCAGACGTGCCACTCCCAGACCACCTTGCCGCCGACCGGCCGCGTCGGCTGGATCTCGACGACGCTGTCCGGGAGCAGGAACCCGTTGCTCGTGATTTCCGCCTGGAACCTGCTCGGGTCGAACCCGGCCGCGAGGGCTTCCGCGACGGTCTTCTTCTCGACCTGGAGGAGGAGGACGTTCCCGTTGGGGAGGATGCGGAAGTCGTGGTGCTGCATGTACTGGGTCGTGGACCAGTCGAGCTGCCAGGTCAGGTTCCCGTCCCAGTCGTACTCCTCGAGGCGTCCCCCCTCGCCGCCGCCGGTGCTCAGCTGGCTTTTCGTCATGCAGGCCCGCATCAGGCGCCCGTTCTCGGTCAGGACGCACGACTGGCCCGGCTCGTAGGTGCTCTTCGTCCAGCTGTGGACCACCCGGCCGGCGTTGTCGATCAGGTAGGTCATCGTGTTGTGCTTCGGGGAGAAGAGCGTGTACCCCGCGAACGCCCGCGTGTCGTTCACGAAGAGGCCCACGGTCCGCGTCCCGGCCGAGGCCCCGAGGGCGAGGACGAGGAACGCGGCGAGGAGCGTCGTCCTCGCGGTCGCGAAACCTGTGGAAGTCGTGTTCATCGCTGCGCTCCTGTTCATCGCGCGTAGGTGACGTCGAGGCGGCTCGTCGCGAGCGTGAGGTCCTCGATCGCGGCGGTGAGGACGGGTCCCGTGACCGGACTCGCGGAGGACGGGAGCGTCGGCGCCGAGGAGAGGGCGTAGAGGGAGAACGTGTAGGTCTTGGCGCCCGGGCCCTGCGAGCAGGGGGGCGAGTAGGCGAGGAGCGGCCCGTCGCTCGTGAGCCCCGCGGTGCCGACGCCGGTGCTGTTCCTCGCGAGGGCCGTGACCGTGGCCGGGATCCCGTAGAGGACCCAGTTCCACTTCTCCCCGTCCTTCGCGAGCGTCGTCATCATCAGGGCGAGCTCGGCGGTCCCGGCGGGGACGCCCGACCAGGCGAGCGGTGGGCTGGCCCCCGCGCCGTCGCACGTGTACTCGACGGGCAGCGCCCCTCCGGTGGCGAATGCCGGGCTCTCGAGGGTGAGGCTGGCGCTCCCCGCGCTCGCGGCGACGTTGACGGCGGGGACGAAGCTGCCGTCGTCGGTGCCGTTGGCGGAGCCTGGGGCTGGGCCGTCGTTGACGACGGCGTAGGCGGTGAAGGAGCCGGAGGAGGAGTCGCTGACGACGCGGACGTAGCCCTGGGCGACGCCGTACGTGGGCAGGAGGTTGGCCCACTGCTTCCAGCCGCCGGGAGAGAGGGTGACGCTGTCGGTCGTACCGGCGAGCGAGCCGGTGCTGCCGTTCCAGACCTCGGCGTGGACGGTGATGGACGAGGAGTTCTCGGGCGAGGCGGCCACGGCGACGTTCGTGCGGACCAGCGAGTCCTGGCGCAGGCCGTAGACCCAGGCGGCCGAGGAGGCGCGCGAGGAGGTCCCGACGCCGGCGTAGAAGAGGCCGTAGCGGCCGGTGCCGGACCTGGCGGGAGAGCCCGTCCGGGCTCCGGCGTAGCCGGCGACGAGATTCCCTCCCGAAAGGAAGCGGGCCGAGAGAGACCCGGCGTAGCTCCCGCCCGAGGGTCCGATCGAGCCGACCTTCGTGCGGAGCAGGTCGAGGATCGAGGGGAGGATCTTCTGCTCGCCGGCGGCGAGCGACTCGGTCGTCGTCCCCCCGGCGCCCTGCGAGGGCGAGAGCGACTCCACGTACGACAGCTCGACCGTCCGTGCCGTCGACGAGGTGTTCGCCAGGACCAGCTCGCTCGAGTAGGTCCCGGTCTCCACGACCACGGGGACCAGTCGGGCCTCGGAGGGGGCGGGCTCGGACTCGAACGGGGCGAAGGAGCCGTCGTTGGTCCCGTTGTCGTTGAAGACGGCGTAGGCGAAGTAGGGACCGGAGCCGGAGACGACCGACACCGAGGCGTAGCCCTGGGAGAAGCCGGTGCCGACGAAGACGTCGTCCAGCTGGGCCCACTGTCCCGGCCCGAGCGTCACGTCGTCGAAGACGTGCTTCTCCGAGGAGCCGTTGCCGTTGACGAGGGTGAGGCGGAGGGTGACCGAAGAGGAGGTGGAGGCGTTGGCGAAGGCGACGTTCGTGCGGTCCTCGGAAGAGGAGCGCAGGCCGTAGAGCCAGGAGGTGGACGAGGGGAGAGCCTCCAGGAGAGGCCCGACGTAGGCGACCCCGGCGCGGCCGTTCTCGGAGGGGGCGGTGATGCGGACGCCGGCGTAGGCGGCGTCCGCGGAGGAGACGTTGGCGAAGGTGACGCGGAGGCTCCCGCCCTGGTTGCCGGAGGGGATGGAGAGGCCGGAGGAGCGGAGGGACCCGATGGCGTCGTCGAGGACGAGCTGGCGGCCGGCGGCGAGCGAGAGGGAGACCGAGCCGGAGCCCTGGCCGCCGAAGGCGGAGGCGGCGGTGTAGAGGAGCGTGACGGAGGCGCTCGAGGAGCCGCGGTTGGCCAGGGTCAGCTCGGAGACGTACCGCGCACGCCCCGTCACGTCCAGGACGATCGGGAGGAAGCGCGTGACGCCCGTCGTGCTCGACGCCCTCCGGGCCGGGCGGAAGCCGACGTGGTACCAGGGGTGGTTCGGGTCCTGCGGGCCGCGGTAGTAGGACGGGTCGCGGTTCGAGACGCGCGAGTGGCCGTCGTCGACGCCACCGACGTTGTCGCCGTTGTACCAGTTGCCGCCGCGCAGGACGCGGTAGGGCTTGCCGTCCGGCATCGGCGTCCCGGTCGCGGGTCCGCTCGGGTCGACGCTCGGGCTGCTCGCGTAGTAGTCCTTGCCGTACCAGTCGTGGCACCACTGCCAGACGTTCCCGGCCATGTCGTAAAGGCCGAAACCGTTCGCCCCGTCGGAGGTCTGGTATGTCTCGGCGCTTCCCGGCCAGCCGTAGTCGGCCTTCCGCTTCAGGGTGCCGTCGTAGAAGCCGACGGGTGTCGTCCAGGGGAGCGCCCCAACCTCGTACGGGTCACCGGACGACGGCCAGTTCGCCTTCGTCCTGTCCGGCGTGTCGCCCCACGGGTAGACCGTGTACGGGGAGGTGCGGCCGCCGCGCCCCGCGTACTCCCACTCGGCCTCGGTCGGGAGGCGGTAGCCATCCTTCGTGAAGTCGCACGTCCAGGTCGTCGTGTCGTAGCAGGGAGTCCGCCCCTCGCGCAGGCTCAGCCAGTTGCAGTACGCGACGGCGCCGAACCAAAGGACGCTCGTGACGGGGTGGTCGCCGCGCCCGTCGAGGACGGTGAAGACGCTCCCGTCCCAGCCGATCCGGCTGTACGGGTCGGCCGCGCGCGTCAGGAAGAGGACGTCCGTTCCGCCCGCGAGGGTGACCGTTCCGGCCGAGACCCGGATCGTTCCCTGCGCGTACGCCGCGGCGAGGAAGTCGCGGTACTGCTGGACGGTCACGTCCGTCTTCCCGATCTGGAACGCGCTGACCTGGACTTCGTGGATCGGGACCTCGTCGCTCGGGTGGCTCGGATCGACGAACCCGGCGTGGTCGCCCATCTGGAAGGTCCCGCCCGGCAGCGAGACCATGACCGGCTGGGCCGCCGCGTCGACGGTCATCGCGAAGCACGCCGCCAGGAGCAGTCGCGCGGCCTTCTCCGGGGACGAGTGGGTTCCAGCGTTCATCGGTCGTGACCTCCATCCAGAAGGTAGGCCGGCCCGGCCGCGGGGACTTCACCCGGATGCAAGTTGTTCGTAAGGGATGTAAGGCTCGCTACCGGGACCGGGCCGGGATCGCCCAGGAGTACGCGACGCTTCCGTTCGCCGTCGCCGCACCGCGCTCGCCCTGACCGAGAGCCGAGCGGACGTAGTCGACGACGACCCGGTCCTCTCCGACGCTCACCCGCAGGTGGCCGGAGCCCGGCAGGAGCACGCCCTGCCGGTAGCCGTACTCCTCCGCGTCGATGCGGTCGGCGTTCCGGCGGGCCGGCTGGGGGACGAGCTGGTAGACGATGCCGTCGAGCTCCTGGCGGGCGTAGAAGTGGTCGTGCCCGTGGAAGACGACGGTGACCCGGTTCTCGACGAGGAGGGCGTGGATCGGCCTCTCCCAGCCGGGGCGGTGCGCCGCGAAGGTGTCCCGCCCGTCGGGCTCGTGCCCGCCCCACTCGTAGAGGGGAGCGGCCTCGGCGCCGCCGCGACCGCCCTTCCCCAGCCCGCCGGTCAGCTGGTGGATGAAGACGAACCGGTACTTCGCCCCCGACGCCCGGAGCGTCCGGGCCAGCCAGTCGTACTGGCTCTTCCCGAGCGTCATGTTCCAGGGTTCCGTCCCGCCGCGCGTCGGGCGCGAGGTCGGGTACGGGTCGAGGACGACGAAGAGCGCGTCTCCCCACGTGAAGGCGTAGTAGTCCCCGGGGAGGCCAACGCCCGGGCGCGCCTCCGGGTTGCCGCCGTAGAAGGCGTCGGGGACGGGGTTCGGGAAGAAGCGCTTCCGCTGGGCGCAGGACCAGGCCGCGAGGCCGTCCGCCCCGTCGGCGCCCGGGTTCTTCGTCTCCTCGCCGTCGTGGTTCCCGACGACGAGGAAGAGCGGCGCGGAGTGCCCGACGAGCCCGAGGTCGTACCGCTGCGCGACGTACTGCCTCGCCGCCGACTCCCGGCTTTCGTGCTTGCCCGTCATGAACGTGTCGCCGAGGTCGACGTGGAAGTCGGGACGGTCGGCGAGGGCGTTCGCGAGGCAGGCCGCGTAGAGCGCGGGGTCGGTGTTGCCGTCGAGGTGCGAGTCGGCCTGGACGGTGAACGTGAAGGGCGATCCGGGCGCGCGGCAGGTGTGGAAGGAGCCGGTCCCCGTCTCGGGGAAGAGCGGCTCTCCCGTCGTCGCGTCGAGGACGCGGTACTCCCAGGCGGCGTTCGGCTCGAGGCCGTCGAGGACGATCTCCCGCGGCTCCCCGGCCGCGAGCGGGACGGCGGCCGTCCGGAGCTTCAGCCCGGAGCCCTGCGGCCCGTGCGCGACCCGGACGCTCCCTCCCGCGCGCAGGAGGACGCTGAGCGTGACGGAGCGGTCGGTCGGGCGGCCGAGGATCACGTTGCCGCGGACCTGGGGGACCTCGGTGAAGAAGGCGCCGGGCTGTCGCGGCTCCCCGCCCGGCTTCTCGCCGCCGCCCGGGCGCCGGGGCGCGACGGCGTACGAGAAGGCGACCTCGCCGTCCGGGTGCTCCGGCGTCCCATCCGTCGGCAGGCGCGACCGCACGTACTCGACGACGGCCTTCCCGGGCGAGACCCTCACGCGGATGCGGCCCGCGCCCGGGAGCGCGTCGCCGGAGCGGTAGGCCTCCCTGTTGTAGAGGGTGGACGACGGGTCCGCGGGGAGCGGAAGCGTCTGGTAGACGACGCCGTCCAGCTCCTGGCGACAGAAGAGGTGGTCGTGCCCCTGGAAGAAGACCGTGACGCCGTGCTTCGCCATCAGCGGGTGGATCGGCAGCTCCCAGCCCGGGCGCTTCGCGTCGAATCCCCAGCTCCCGTCCCGGTTGCGGCCGCCCCACTCGTAGAGCCCGGCCAGCTCGACGCCGCCGCGGCCCGTGCCGTGCACGTGGTGGGCGAAGACGAACTTGAAGGGTGCCGTGCTCTTCGAGAGGGTCTCGCGGAGCCAGTCGTACTGGCGCTTTCCGAGGGTCACCGCCCAGAGGTCGCGCGTCCCCTTCTCCCGCGTGCCGCGGACGTTGTCGACCGGCTCCGGCGTGTGCCAGTACGGGTCGATCACGACGAACAGCGCGTCGCCCCAGGTGAAGGCGTAGTAGTTGCGGAGGAGGCCGACGTGGGGCACCGGCTCGGTGTTGCCGGTGTAGATCCCTTCCGGCGCCGGCTGGGAGAAGTACTTCTCCCGCCGGTTCTGCGCGAGGACGGCGACGCTCTCCGGCGTCCCGTCGAGGTTGCAGAGCGCCGCCTGCTCGTGGTTCCCGTTCACGAGGAAGAGCGGCGCGGAGTGCCCGACGAGGCCGAGGGTGCGCCGCTGGCCGAGGTAGATCGCGTCGACCGCGTTCGGGGTGACGTCTCGCAGGTTGTCGACGCTGAAGTCGTCGCCGATCGTGAAGTAGAGGTCGGGCCGGTCGGCCGAGGCCGCCCGGAGCGTCCGGGCGTAGAGCGACGGGTCGTTCTGGTGGGGCCGCTCGGGGTGCGAGTCCCCCTGGACCTCGAAGACGAAGGGCTTGCCGGAAGCGCGCTGCGTCTGGAACGCCCACTCCGGTCCCGCGGTCATCTCCCCGGCACCCTCGCGCGCGAAGGCGAGACGGTAGCCGTACGCGGTATCGGGGGCGAGACCGGAGAGGCGGACGACGGCCGGAGCGCCCGCGGCGAAGGCGCGCTCCTCGCTCGTCCGGACCTCGGCGCTTCCCGCCTTCCAGTACTCGACCCGCCCGCGGAGGGGCTGGAACGCGAGGACGTTCAGGTCCACCGTCGTCGCGCCCGGACGCGCGACGATCACCGACGCGACGCCCCAGGCTCCCTCGGGGAGCGGCAGGGCGATCTCGCGGGCGTCCCGTCCTCGCCCCATCCGGCCGCCGTCGCGCGACGTCCCTTCCTTCGGTCGCCCGTCGGGCACGCGCTCCTGGGCCCGGGCGTCTCCCGGGCCGAGAGGTGCCGCCGCGCCGGCCGCGAGGGCGGCGAGGAGGAGCGCACGGAGGGGCCGGAGAGGCGCGCGGCCTCGTGTCGTCTTCACGTCCCGTCGAATCCTCTCACCGCGGCAGGAGCGTCCGCGGGTCGTTCGTCGTGGCGTCGATGAGCGAGGCGTAGGCCGCGAACGCGCCGGATGCCGTCGGCGTCGACAGGACGAGCCGCGCGCCCGAGACGTCCGCGGAGACGCCGAGCTCGCGGACGACCCGCGTCACCTGCGTCATGCCGAGCGGAAGGAGCGACCACCGGCCGCTCCCGAGCGTCGCGCCCGTGTCGGCGACGAGCGCGACGTCGACGTCGAGGGGCGACGCGGTGGCGTTCGTCAGGATCAGGTTCGTCCGGAAGGCCGAGTCCTCGCGGACCCCGAGGATCGTCCGGGTCGACCCGTTGCGGAGCAGGTCGGCGTCGCCGAAGGCCGGGACGTTCTGGCCGAACGTCCCGCCCCCGGGCGCGGGCGTCGAGGTCTGGCTGGAGACCACCAGCGAGGTGGTCGACGAGGCGACGCGGACGGCGCCGTAGCCGGAGTCGACGCCGAACACGGAGCCGAGGACGTCGGCGTAGGTGACCCCCTTCCCGCCGGCGAGCGTGAAGGACGTCTCGGCCCCGCCCGTCCCGTCGGCGTCGTGCCCGAGGAACTTGAGCGTGAGGGAGGCGTCCGCGGTCCCGAGGTTCGAGAGCGCCAGGTCGGTCGTGTAGAAAGCCCCGCCGACTCCCCCGGCCCGGGCGCTCGAGGGAAGGAGCCAGGTCGCCGCGACGGGGGGCGGCGCGCCTCCCGAGACCGTGTAGGAGTAGGCGACCTGCCCGCTCACCTGCGAGGCGCTCTCGTCCTTCGGAAGGTACTCCCGGACGTACTCGACCCGGACGCCGGTCGAGGCGACGGTCACCCGGACGTAGCCCGAGTTGGGGAGGACGTCCCCGGACTTGTAGGCGTCGGCGTTGAAGGCGGTGTAGGTGAAGTCGGCCGGGTTCGGCAGCGACTGGTAGACGACGCCGTCGAGCTGCTGGCGGGCGAAGAGGTGGTCGTGCCCCTGGAAGAAGATCGTCACGTGGTTCTGCGCCATCAGCTGGTGGAGCGGAAGCGGCCAGGTCGGACGCCGACTGGGGAATCCCCACGTCCCGTCCGCGTTGTTGCCCCCCCATTCGTACTGGCCGGCGATCTCGACGCCGCCGCGTCCGGTCCCCATGACGTGGTGCGCGAAGACGAACTTCCACTTCGCCGTGCTCTGCTCGAGGGTCTGCTTCAGCCACTGGTACTGGGTGTCGCCGTGCGTGATCAGCCACCGGTCGGGCGTCTTGCCCGAGCCCGACTGACCCCCCAGCCCGTTGTCGACTTGGACCGGCGACGTCCAGTAGGGGTCGATGACGACGAAGAGGGCGTCGCCGTCCTGCCAGGCGTAGTAGTCGCGCAGAAGCCCGATCCCGGGGAAGGGGGACGGGTTCCCGGTGTAGAAGGTGCCGGTCGCCGCGTCGTTCGGGGCCGGCATCGGGTAGTAGAGGTTCCGCGCGTTCTGGGCCCAGAGCGGGACCTGGTTGCCGTTCGTCCCGTCCGAGGGGAGGGTGGTGTTCCAGAGCGAGGTCTGCTCGTGGTTCCCCGTGCCGAGGAAGAGGGTCGTGCCGCGCGAGAGGACGTCGAGCCAGGGGAGCTGCAGCGTGTAGCGGCCGGTCACCGAGGCCTGGGTGTACGGCGTCGGGAGGTTGTCGACGCTGAAGTCGTCCCCGCTCGTGATGAAGAAGTCGGGCTGGTCCCTGGCGACCGCGGCGAGGGTCTGGTCGTACAGGGCCGCGTCGAACATGTTGTTCGCCCGCTCCGGGTGCGAGTCGCCCTGGACGCAGAAGACGAACGTGCTCCCGGGCGGCCTCATCGTGTGGAAGGTCCGCTCCGCGGAGGCGGCGAACGCGCCGGTCGTCCCGGCGGACCGGTACTGGAGCCGGTAGTAGTAGCGGGTGTCCGCCTGGAGGCCGGCGATCACCGTCTGCGCGGCGTAGTAGCCGCTCGAAAAAGGGTCGGCCGGCATCGCCGCGACGGGCGACGAGCCGGCGTAGACGCCGGGAGCGGTCCCGTACTGGAACGAGATCTCGAGCGCCTGGTCGGCGCGCGTCCCGATCGTGACGGAGCGGTCGGTCAGCTGGCCGGCGACCATGGTGACCGCCGGGCCCGCCGCGAGCCCGACCGGCGCGGCGAGAGACCCGAGGGTCGCGACGAGGAGCGCGGGCAGGAGGCGGCGAACGGCGGTCGTCGTCATGTTCGTCATCGCGGAAGGAGAGTCCTCGGGTCGTTCGTCGTGGCGTCGATGACGGAGGCGTAGGCGGCGAAGGAGCCTCCGGCGCTGGGGGTCGAGAGGAGGGCACGCGCGCCGGCGATGTCGGCGCTCACGCCGAGGTCGCGGACGAGGCGGGTCACCTGGGTCATCCCGAGGGGCGGCAGGGAGTAGCGCTTCGACGCGAGCGCGGCCCCCCCCTCGGAGACGAGGGAGACGTCGACGTCGAGGCTCGAGGCCGTCGCGTTCGCCAGGATCAGGTTGGTCCGGAAGGCGCCGTCCTCCCGCACTCCCACGATCGCCCTCGGCGTGCCGGCCTTCACGAGGTCGGCCGAGGCGAACGCCGGAACGCTCTGTCCGAACGTCCCGCCCCCGGGGTGCGGGGTGTACGTCTGGCCCGCCACGGCGAGCGACGGCGACGACGAGGCGAGGAGGATCGCGCCCCAGCCCGTCGCTCTTCCGAAGACGGAGCCGAGGACGTCGCCCCACGTGACGGACTTCCCGGCCGCGAGGGAGAAGCTCTTCTCGTCCCCGCCCGTCCCGTCCGCGTCGTGCCCGAGGAACTTGAGGGTGAGCGACGCGTCCGCGCTCCCCGTGTTCGCGACGGCGAGGTCCGTCGTCCAGGTCGCGCCGCCCTCGCCCGGGACCCGGGCGCTCGACGGGAGGAGCCAGGTCGCTGCGGGCGCGTCCTGAGTCGAGCGGCCCGTGAGGACGTAGGAGTAGACGACGTCGCCGTTCTTCCGCGTCGCCGTCTCGTCGGCGGGGAGGAGCGCGCGGACGTAGTCGACCGTCGCCTTCCCCGAGGCGACGCGGACGCGCAGGTGGCCGGAGCTTCCGAGGATCGTCCCGGTCACGTAGCCGTAGGAGGCCGCGCTCCCGGTCTGGTCGAGCTTCGGGTAGCCCGGCTGCGGCACCTCCTGGTAGACGATCCCGTCCTTGTCCTGCTTGGCGAAGAGGTGGTCGTGGCCGTGGAAGACGGCCGCGACGCCAGTGCGGACGAAGAGCGCGTGGAGGGGCTCGGCCCAGCCGGGGCGGTACGCGGCGAAGCCGGAGGTGCCGTCCGCGTTCGCGCCGCCCCACTCCCAGAGGTGCGCCGCCTCCACCCCGCCGCGCCGGTCCTTCCCGAAGCCGCCGACGAGGTGGTGGACGAAGACGAGCTTCAGCTTCGCGCGGCTCCCCTCGAGCGTCCGCCGCAGCCACTCGTACTGCTCCGTCCCGAGCGTCCAGTTCCAGTTGTCGGTGCCGTTCCCGGACTGGCGCGTGGGCCAGAACGGGTCGAGGGCGACGATCAGCACGTCTCCCCACGTGAACGCGAACCAGTTCTGCAGGAGGCCGACGGCCGGCTCCGGCGTCGGGTTCCCCGAGTAGAACGCGTCGGGGAGCGGGTTCGGGAAGAGGCCGAGCCGGAGCTTCGCCGACCAGGCCGAGATCGAGTCGGCCGTCCCGTCCGCGGCGTAGCCGATCTCGCCGTCGTGGTTCCCCATGATGAAGAAGAGCGGGGCGGAGCCGCAGAGGAGGCTGAAGTAGTAGCGCTCGGCGTAGTACTGCGGGCGCGCGTCGGTGTACGTGGCGCCGTACTTGTCCGTCATGAACGTGTCGCCGAGGTCGACGTGGAAGTCGGGGGCGTCGGCGAGGGCGTTCGCGAGGGTCCGCGCGTAGAGCGGCATCGACGTGTTCGAGTCGAGGTGCGCGTCCGCCTGGATCGTGAACGTGAAGTCCACGTCCGCGGGGCGTGCCGTCCGGAACGTCTTCGCGGCCGTCGGCGCGTACGTCCCGTCGGTCCCGCTCCGCCAGAAGACACGGTAGGTGTACGGCGCGTTCTGGAGGAGGCCGTCGAGGACGAACTCGACGCCCGTCTCGACGGGGAAGGGCCGGGTCGCGGTCGTGACCGTCGTCCCTCCCGAGGCGGGCCCGTACTCCACGTACCCGTCGCCGGCCTGGTAGGCGACGACGCTCACGGTGACCGAGTGATCCGTCGGCCGGCCGAGGACGACGTCGAGCGGGTGGGCCGGGACGCCGAAGTCGATCGCGAGGGCCCGGGCCGAGAGGAGGAGCGCGAGGAGGAGGGGGCTCTGACTCAAGCTCGCCTCACCTGTTCGAGAAGGGCAGGTAGCTGCCGTCGTCGGTGCCGGAAGGGCTTCCCGGCGCCGGTCCGTCGTTGACGACGGCGTAGGCCGCGAAGCGGCCGCTTCCGGAGCGGACGGCGACGCGGGCGTAGCCCTGCGCGACGCCGAACGACGAGAGGAGACCCGAGAGCTGCTTCCATCCTCCCGGGGCGAGCGTGAACGCGTCGGTCGTCCCGGCGAGCGCGCCCGTCTCGCCGTCGTGAACCTCGACCGCGAAGGTCATCGGCCCCTCGTTCGCGGCGGCGGAGACGGCGAGGTTCGTCCGGACCGCCCCGTCCTGCCGGAGGCCGAAGACCCAGGCCTCGCCCGTCGCCGTTGCGGAGGCCGCGAGGCCGGGGGCGAAGAGGCCGTAGCTCCCGTCGACCGTCTTCGCGGGGGAGGCGACGCGCGCCCCGGCGAAGCCGGCGGCCGTCGTCGTGCCGGAGAGGAACGTCACCTGGAGCGCGCCGGCGTAGCCGGCGTATCCCTTCGGGCCGATCGTGCCCGGGAGCCGGCCCCGGAGCTCTCCGAAGAGGTCGGCGACGATCCGCTGCTCGCCGGCCCCGAGCGTCACGACGGTCGTCCCGCCCGCGCCCTTCGACGGCGAGAGCGACTCGACGTAGGTCAGCGAGACGTCGCGGCTCGAAGCGGAGGGGTTCGTCAGGACGAGCTCCGTCGCGTAGGGCCCCGTCTCGACGACGACCGGGACGAGCCGCGCCTCGGCCTCGACCGGGTCGACCTCGAACGGGACGAAAGAGCCGTCGTTCGTCCCGGCGTCGTTGAAGACGGCGTAGGCCGCGTACGGGCCCGTGCCCGAGACGACGCTCACCTTCGCCCACCCCTGGCCGATCCCGGTCCCCGAGAGGACGTCGTCGAGCTGCGTCCACGCGCCGGGCGCGAGCGTTACGTCGGGGAGCCTCACCTCGGCGAGCGTCCCGTTCCCGTTGACGAGCGTCACGCGCAGGGTGAGAGTCGACGTCGCCGAAGCGTTCGCGAGGGCGAGGTTCGTCCGGTCGTCGGCCGTCGCGCGGAGGCCGAAGAGCCACGACGTCCCCGTCGGGAGGTCTTCGACCCGAGGCGCCACGTACGAGACGCCCGACCGGCCGTTCTCCGAGGGCGCCGTGACCCTCACCCCGGCGAAGGTGGTCTCGGGGGAGGAGAGTCCGGAGAAGGTCGCGCGGAGCGATCCCCCCTGGTTCCCGGCCGGGATCGCGAGGTCGCCCGTGCGGAGGAAGGCGAGGGCGTCGTCGACGACGACCTGGTGCCCTGCCGCGAGCGGGAGCGTCACCGTACCCGCACCTGCGCCGCCGAACGCGGGGGCCGGCGTGTAGGCGAGCTCGACCGTCGCGATCGAGGTGCCGCGGTTCGCGAGCGTCAGCTCCGACGTGTACCGGGCGCGGCCCGTGACGTCGAGGACGATCGGGAGGAAGCGCGTCGCCGTCGATCCCGTCGTCGAAGTCCCCGAGTCCCTCACGAGGCGGACGAAGTTCGCGCCGCGCTGGACGTCCCCCTGCGGGCCGAGGCCCCAGGCCGTCCCGCCGTTGCAGGCGGTGCCGGTCAGGACGCGGCCGGCCGGGGTCTTCGGGTCTCCCCGCTGCGCCCCCGCGCCGTGGACGTCGGTCCACGTGTAGCAGGAGGCGGACGGGGGCGTCTTCTGCCAGCCGCCGCAGCGCCCGAAGCAGACGTAGACGCCGGACGCGCCCATGCCGTTGTGCGTCGCGTGCGTCGTCGAGGCCCAGTACCACGGGAAGTCGGCCTGTCCCCCTTCGTTCGTGATCGCCGTCGCGGAGAAGACCGGGTCGATCGCGGCGGAGGAGGTCGTGTCGGGAGAGCGCGAGTAGGCGAGAAGGCTCTGGAGCTCCTTCGCGTTCGGCAGGCGCCAGTCGGAGTGGCCGAGGAAGCCCGAGGCGTTCTTCGCGTCGGCGAAGGCGAGCGCCTCCTGCCACGTCATCGCGGAGCCGCTGTCGGCGCGCGTCCACATCAGGCCCGACGCGGAGTCGGTGACGGTCCCGTCGCCGTCGTCGACGAACGCGTTGACGCCGTACGACGGGTTGCCGCGGACGCACTGGACGAAGAAGGTCTTCGTCGAGCCGTCGGGCATCGAGAGGTCGTATCCCTTGATCCGTCCGTCCGCGAAGTTGACCCCGAAGAGCTTCGCGGAACCGGAGGCCACGGGGCCGACGTAGAGCGTGCTCGAGGCGTACTGCGAGTCGATGACGCGCTCGGGGGCGGCCCCGTACGCGAACCGGAAGTACGCCGTGTCGATGAAGGGCGTCAGGCCGGACGTGTCGTAGCCCGAGAGCCCGCTCGGGTCGGTCCCGCGGAAGTCGATGAGCGAGTAGAGCTCCTTGATCGTCGGGAGGCGCCAGTCGGCGTAGCCGCCGAACCGCGCGGCGTTGAGCGCGGCGGGACGGCCCTGCGCCTGCGCGAAGGTCAGCTTGTCGGCCGCCGTGAGGCTCCCGTCGCCGTTCGTGTCGGGACTCCGCTGCCACGTCAGCCCCGTCGTCGTGTCGGTCACGGTCAGGCCGTCGGCGCTCACGGCGTACGCCGCGGCGTGCCCGGCGAACTGCGCGTCCTGGCCGTGGAAGGGCTGCCCGGCGGCCGGGCAGGGAATCGAGACGGACGTGTCGTAGCAGCGGACCTGCGCCGTGTCGACGACGGGGAAGGTCGCGGAGGGCGCCGCGCCGGTGGCGAGAGAGGAGAGGACCGCGAGGAGGACCGGCGGGCGGAAGGGAATACTCACTGCGGCTTTCTCGCGGCGCCCTTGTCGCCGGGCGCGGCGACGCCGTCGTCGGGGCGCGGCGGGCGGTACTCGTCCGGCGTCAGCTTTCCGTCGCGGTTCCTGTCGAGCTTCCGGAGCGCCGCGGCCGCGTTCGCGATCTCCGCGGCGGAGATCACGCCGTCACCGTCGGCGTCGAGGGCCGCCACGATCGGGGGCAGCGGCCTCTTCGGGCGACCCGCCTCCGGCGGCGGTCCGGAGCGGTCGGGCGCCTTCGGGCCGCCGGCCGGGCCACCGTCGTCGGGCCGCTTCGGCCGGAGCTCGTCCATCGTCAGCTGGCCGTCGCCGTTCGTGTCGAGCTTCTTCAGGGCGGCGGGGGCGTTCGCGATCTCGGCGGCGGAGAGGACCTCGTCGCCGTCGGTGTCGAGGGCGAGGTCGACGAGGGGCTTCGGGGGACGACCGTCCGCGGCCGGCTGCGCGGGCGAGGAGCCCGCGAGGAGGAGGGCGAAGAGGGCCGTGGAAGAGACGATCGGACGTGTCATCGTCATGTGCCTCGAGACGCAGGCCAGGCGGCGCCGGTTGACGACGCTTCACGCGGACGCAAGCTGTTTGTAAGCGATGTAAACCGGGCCGGGTGACCGGCGGCGGGACACCGCACGGGTCACCCGTCGAAGCGGTAGCCGAGGCGGTGGACCGTCAGGATGTAGACCGGGTGCGACGGGTTCGGCTCGACCTTCGCGCGGAGTGAGGCGACGTGGACGTCGACCGTCCGCGAGACGGGCGTCGCGTCGTAGCCCCAGACCTCGTCGAGGAGCCGGTCGCGCGAGAGGAGCTCGCCGCGGTGCTCGATGAAGTAGCGGAGGAGCCGCAGCTCCATGCTCGAGAGCGAGACTGTCTCGCCGCCGCGCGTCACCTCCGCGCGCCGGAAATCGGCCCGCACGTCGCCGAAGGCGTAGACGTCCGAGGCCGTCGCCCCGGCGCCGCGCCGGCGGAGGAGCGCCTCGAGGCGCGCGAGGAGCTCGATCATCTCGAACGGCTTCGTGAGGTAGTCGTCGGCGCCGAGCTTCAGGCCGACGACCTTGTCGACGACCTGCGCGCGCGCCGTGAGCATCAGGACGGGGAGCGAGAGCCCGCGGTGGCGCAGCTCGCGGCAGAGGGCGAAGCCGTCCATTCCCGGGAGCATGACGTCGAGGATCGCGAGGTCGAACGGCTCCTCCGAGGCGAGCGCGAGCGCGGACTCGCCGTCGCCGCGCGCCTCGACCCTGTACCCCTCGGCGACGAGGCGGTCGACGAGCGTGAGGACGAGGCTCTCCTCGTCCTCGACGAGGAGGACGCGCGGGGCGATCCGTTTCGAGGGGGCCTGCGTCACGGGCGCGCTCCTTGCACGGCCGCTGCTGCGTCGGCCGGGAGGTGGATGGCGAACGTGCTCCCCTTCCCGGGGACGGACTCGACGGTGACGCGCCCGCCGTGTGCCTCCACGATTCCCCGCACGACGGCGAGGCCGAGGCCGCTCCCGGTGATGCCGGCCGAAGCGGTGTCGGAGCTCCGGAAGAACGGCTCGAAGAGGTGGCGCTGGTCGCCGCGGCGGATGCCGATGCCGCGGTCGGAGACCGAGAGGACGACCTCCTCGCCGCGGGAGCCGCTCACGGCCTTCGCCGTCAGGCCGATCCACTTCTCCGCCCCGCCGTACTTCAGGGCGTTGTCGACGAGGTTCGCGAGCGCCTGCCGCAGCGCCGCGGCGTCGCCGCGGACCGGCGGAAGCCCCTCGGCAACCTTCGCGTCGGCGCGGACGCCCCGCTCCTCGAGGACCCACCGGCAGTCGGACAGGACCCCCTCGACGAGCGCCGCGACGGCGACCGGCTGCATCTGGAAGCTCTGGGCGCCCGACTGGATGCCGGCGAACGTCAGCACCCGCCCGACCATCTCCGTGAGGCGGCGCCCCTCCCGCTCGATGAGCGAACCGTACTTCCGGACCTTCTCGGGAGCGTCGACGATCCCGTCGGCGAGGTTCTGTCCCGCCGACCGCATCGCGGTGAGCGGGGTCCGTAGCTCGTGCGAGATCGAGGCGACGAAGTCCATCTGCTGCCGGGCGAGCCGCTGCGCCCGGCGGGTGGAGGCGACGAGGAGGACGATCGTCGACCCGAGGAGCGCGAGGATCGCGAGGCTCACCGCGAGGTTCCGGCGCCGGGCGCCGGCGACGGCGTCCTCCAGCGAGCCCGACGGGTGGTGGATGGCGAGCGTCCACTTCCCGGGCTCCGGGACGTCGCCGAGGCGCGGCATGCCGAAGAACGTCCGTACGGTGTCGCCCTCGCGCGAGGCCGTGGTCTTCGGGACGGGCCCGCCCTGGTAGAAGACCGTGCGGGGCGGGGCGGCGAGGGCGACCGTGACGCCGTACGCGAGCCCTTCGCCTCCCCCGAACTCGCGCTCCGCCAGCCGGCGGAGCGTCTCCGACGCCAGGAACGACGCGTCGAGCCGGACGACGACGTGGTCCCGCGGCGGCCGACGCCGCGCGGCGCCCGGACCGTCGGTCTCCCGTGGCGGGCGATCGGCCTGGGGCGGGGCGGGCGGGCGGCCGTCCGACGGTCGCCTCGCGTTCTCCGCCGGCCCCTCGTCCCGCGGCGGCCGGCGCTCGCCTCCCGGTCCGGTCTCCGCGGGAGGCGGCGCGGGCAGGACCGGGAAGATGAGCCCGGGAAGGCGCTCGTCGAGCGCCGGGACCTTGCCGCGCGCCTCGAAGATCTGCCGGAGAGAGTCGAGCCCGGGTTCCCACCCGGCGGGGACGAGGGCCCCGCTCTTCTCGTCGAGCCTCCGGAGCTCCGGCTCGTCCCTTCCCCGGCGGGTGACGACGAGGATCTCCTGCACGAGCCCGGCCGCGGCGTCCGTCTTCCGCCACGCGGCGAGCCGGGAGGCGAGGTCCCCCTCCAGGGCGCCCTCCGCGGGACCGTCGGCCAGCTGGAACGACCGGTAGACGCGGGCGAGCTCACGGTCGAAGCCGTCGCAGAAACGGGTGGCGGAGGAATCGAGGCTCGCCCTCAGGCGATCCCGCTCCGCGTCGCTCGCCCTCGTGATCCATCGGTACTGCAGCATCGCGAGCGCGACGAGCGCGAGGAGGAGGCTGGTCCCCACCGCGAGGGAGAGCCAGGGGCGTGGAGAGGGCCGGCGCACGTCTCAGTGTAGGGCCGGAAAACCCGCTGGGAATCAACGCTTTACATCTCTTGCAACACTCTTACGGCAGGCTGACGAGGGCCCGGGCCCGCGCGGGGAGGCGCGCCGGGAGGAGGAATCCGGGTCTCGCCCGTTTCCCTCCGGAGACAGGCCGGGGAGAGTCGGTCGACGACGCGTCCGCCGCTCAGGACACGTTCCACGGGACTTGAAGCAGCTCTTTCCTGGCTGCCGCTAACTTTCGCCTACCCAGGGGTCTCTCACGGAGCGAGGCATCGTGTCGGCAACGGAGGTCGGTATGGAGTGGGTCGCCCCCGGGGCGAGCGGCTGCAGAGACGGAGGTGTCGAACCATGAGACCGACCGGGACCTCACGCCTCGGGCTGCTTCTCGCCCTGTTCATCTTCTGGCCATTCGGCGCGGCGGCGCAGGAGCCGGACGTCGTCGACACGATCCCGTCGGAGAACCTGATGCTGGGCCGGACGCCCTTCGCCGTCCAGGGGTTCGCCGACTGGAACTACGCTGCCGTCGCGCCCGCCGGCGAGCACAGCAGCTTCTACAACGGAGCGCTCGACCTGTTCATCACCTCCCGTCTCTCCGACCGGTGGTCCGTCCTCGCGGAAATCGTGCTCGAGTCGTTGAGCTCCGAGTTCTCGGCGGACCTCGAACGGCTCCAGGTGACGTACGAGCAGTCCGACGCCCTGCGCGTCTCGATCGGGCGGGTCCACAGCCCGATCCTTCGCTGGGCCGTCACGAACCACCACGGCCAGTTCATGCAGACGCCCGTCGACAACCCGATCATCGCGCGGTGGGAGGACCAGCCCGGCGCCTGGCCGCTCCACTTCGTCGGCCTCCTGGCCGCGGGCCGCGTCCCGGGGGCGCTTGGGTTGAGCTACGCCGCGGGCGTCGGAAACGGTCGAGGTCCCACCCTCGACCAGGTCCAGGTGAAGAACGACGCGAACGGGGCGAAAGCATGGGTCTTCTCCGTCGGCGTTGCGCCCGATTCCGTTCCCGGTCTCAGGCTCTTCGGGAGCGGCTACCTCGACCGGATCCCCGCGCCCGGTCTCGAGATCCGCGAGAGGGACGTGACCGGCTCCGTCGAGTACCTCCGCGGGCCCGTCGAGCTGAAGGCGGAGTGGAGCCTCCTCCACCACACGCCCGAGACCGGTGACGCCGTCTGGAACACGCGGGGCTGGTACGTCCTGGCGTCGTACCGTCTCGACGGCGCGCTCCGGCGGCTCCGGCCCTACGTGCTCGTCGAGGCGCAGAACGTCGCTGAGGGGGAGGCCTACCTCGAAGGGGTACAGGACGAGAAGGCCGTCGCGGGTGGCCTGCGCGTCGACGTGAGCCGCTGGATCGCGCTGAAGGGGGAGTTCCGGTCGCAGTCCATCGGGAGCGGGAGCCGTGACGGCGTCGTGCAGTTCCAGATCGCGGCGAACTTCTGAGGGCCCGGATGAGCGACCTCGCCGACCGATCGGGCATGCAGGGCGTCGTCTCGAGGTGGGCCCTCGCGGCCGTCGCCGGGCTCCTCGCCTGGCCGGCCCCGGCCTCGGGGCCGGAGAAGAGCTCTCCTGTGGCCTTCGTCGTCAACTCCGGCAACGCGGTCACCGAGCTGACGAGCGCGCAGCTCCGGAGGATCTATCTCGGCGAGGAGACGCGCTGGGACGGGAAGACGAAGATCACGATCCTCCTCCTCCCGGCCGGACGCGAGGAGCGCCGGGTCCTCCTCGAGCGTCTGCTCCTGATGTCGGACGCCGACTTCGTCCACCACTGGATCGCGAAGGTCTTCCAGGGGGAGGCGACGTCGGGGCCGAAGACGGTCTCGACCCCCGCCTCGATGGAGAAGCTCGTCACCGGGCTGCCGGGCGCGATCGGCTTCCTGAGGGCGGGAGACGTGACGCCGGGAGGCCCCCTCCGGGTCCTCCGGATCGACGGGAAGGTGCCGGGTGAGCCGGGATACCGGTTCGTACCGTAGCGGCACGCCCGGCGGCGGGCCGCGGCGATGAGGACGGACCGGCCGCGAGGCCGCTACGCGGTCCTCCTTGGCCTTCTCTTCGGCCTCTTCGGCGTCGAGGGGGCGATCGGTCTCTACGTCCTGGGCGCATCGCGAAGGTCCGGCGATCGGGTCGAGCAGTGCGAATCGGTCGGGCTCAGGACGGACGAGCTCGGCATGGCGCTGAACAACTGGGTCAAGCAGATGAAGGTCTCGACCGGCCTCTCGCAGGCGGTCGGAACGGCGGCCCCGCTCCCGCCGACGAAGCCGCTCACGGACCGGGCGCGGCGGCTCCGGACGCAGGCCGACACCGTGCGCTCGGCCGGCCTGTCGAGCCTCCTCGCCGGGACGGACGTCCTGGTCGCGCGCATCTCGAGCTACTACGGGCTGCTCGCCCGAAGGGAGTTCGATGACGCGACCCTCCTCTACATCCGGGACCTCGAGCCGCTCGCCGACCGGCTCCTCGAGGTCGACTTCCCGGCGGCGCGCGAGGAGATCCTGCGCGAGGTCGAGCGGCTGAGCTCCCAGGACCGGGAAGCCGGACGAATCGCGCGCCAGCTCCTCCTCGGGAGCCTCGCCGCGACGCTCGCCGTCGGCGTCTTCCTCCTCCGGCTCATCCGGCGGACCCTCGCGGAGGCCTCCTCGCGCGAGAAGGAGCTCGAGCGCCGGAACTCCGAGATGGCGATCGCGAGGACGATCCAGACCTCGGTCATTCCGCGCGACCTCTCGCTCCGGGGCTTCGACGTCGCGGCCGTGATGGTGCCGGCGGCCGAGGTCGGCGGCGACTTCTACGAGTTCCGCAAGACGTCCGACGGCGGCGCCTGGCTCGGCATCGGTGACGTCACGGGTCACGGCATCACCGCAGGCCTCGTCATGATGATGGCGCAGGCGATGTTCACGACGCTGACCGAGAGCGGCGCCGAAGACGTCGGCCCGTCCCGGTTCCTCGCCCAGCTCAACCGCGCGCTCTTCTTCAACCTGAAGTCGCGCCTCGGCGAGGAGAGGTTCATGACGATGGTCGTCGCGAGGCTCTACCGCGACGGGCGGCTCGTCTACGCGGGAGCGCACACGGACCTCCTCGTCTACCGGCACGCGACGGGCTCGGTGGAGCGTCACGCGACGGACGGGCTCTGGCTCGGCCTCGTCCCCGAGATCGGCCCGGCGACGAAAGAGCACGAGGTCGTCCTCGAGAGGGGAGACCTCGCCCTGTTCCACACCGACGGGGTGACCGAGGCGAGGAACCGGAACGGAGAGCCGTTCGACATCCGCCGCGTCGCCGATCGGCTCGTCGCCGCGCCGGGCAGCTCCGCCGAAGAGACGGTGACGAGCATCCTCCAGGCGGCTTGCGCGTGGGCGCCGCTGCCCGACGACGACATCAGCCTCATGGCCGTCCGAAGGAGCTGAGATGCCCCCGCCGATTCCTCTCTCCGACTGCGTGAACCTCCGTTTCAGCCCCCGCTGGACCTACATCGGGTGCGTCCGCCGGTTCGTCGCGGGCTTCTTCATGATCGGCCTCGCGGACGACGCGCGCGCCGAGCAGATCTCGATGGCCGCGTCGGAGCTCCTCGAGAACGCGGTCAAGTACGCGTCCGAGGAGGAGGCCTCCCTCCAGATCTCGATCACGAGCGCGCACGGGGAGATCGACGTCTGCGTGACGAACGTATCGGACGCCGACCAGGTCAACATCCTCCGGCGGGAGTTCGCGCTGGTGACGGCGGGCGACGCCAGGGCGGTCTACCTTCGGAGGATGGAGGAAGCCGCGAAGGGGCAGGGGACGAGCCGGCTCGGCCTCGTCCGGATCCGCCACGAGACCGGGGCGCGGCTGCGCCTGCAGGTCGCCGGCAACCGCGTCTCGGTGCACGCGGTCTTCTCGCTGGAGGCCCGATGAGCGCCGGGCTGGACCTCGCCCCCGTCCCCGAGGACGGCGTCCGGATCGACGCGGAGCTTCGGGAAGGCGTCCTGAGAATCACGATGACGGGGGCCGTGGAGATGCGCGACCCCGGGGCGGTCCTGAACCCGTTCTGGGAAAGCGTCGATGCCTCCGTCTCCCGGCTGGGGATCGCCCGGACCGAGGTCGACCTGTCCGGAGTCAGCTTCATGAACAGCTCCGGCCTCATGACCCTCGTCCGGTGGATCACGAGACCCCACGAGGCCGGGGAGAACGCCGGATGCCGCGTCACGCTCCGGTACGACGAGGGCGTGACGTGGCAACGCACGAACGTCCCGATCCTCGCCCGGCTCTCGCCCGCCTTCGTCGCCCTGGAGCGGATCGACTGAGGGCCGATGATGTCCGAACTCGCCTGCGTCGCCTGCGGGAACGCCTGCCGTCCGATTGACCGGTTCTGCAGCCAGTGCGGGGAGCGCGACCCGCTGCGGCTGCACGGGGAGGATGCGACGCCCGGCCGCCACGGCGACCGGACCGCCAGGTGGTCGGTCCCCCTCCCGGACCAGCCCCCCGAGACGATGCTCGCTGCGGGCGCGCGCTTCGCCGGTCGCTACCGGATCGAACGGCTGCTCGGCGAGGGCGGGATGGGGCGCGTCTACATCGCCCAGGACGGCATCATCGACGAGCGCCTCGCGCTGAAAGTCCTCTCGCTCCGCTACTCACGGGACGAGGCGCTCCTCGAGCAGTTCCAGCGCGAGCTGAAGCTCGCCCGCCGGGTGAGGCAGCGAAACGTCGTACGGACCTACGACCTCGGGCGCGCCGGGGACGCGTGCTACGTCTCGATGGAGTACGTCGACGCCGAGAACCTGTGGGCCCTCCTCGCTCGGCGGGGAGCCCTCTCCGAGTCGGAGGCGCTCCGGATCCTCCGTCAGCTGCTCGAGGGGCTCCGGGCGGTGCACGCCCTCGGGATCCTCCACCGGGAGCTCAAGGCGGGGAACGTCCTCGTGAACGCGGACCGCGTCGCCTTCATCACCGACCTCGGCCTCGCGACGCCGGCCCGGCTGGTTCCGAGGATCCAGGGGAGCACGCCCGTCTTCATGGCGCCGGAGCAGTTCCTCGGGATGGCCGCCTCCGAGGCGACGGACCTCTACGCCTGCGGGGTTCTCCTCCAGCTCATGCTCACCGGGCGGCCCCCGTTTCCGTGGAGTGGATACGTCCCCCTCCGGCACGCTCACCTCTACACCGCCCCGCAGCCGATCCCGGACGCCGCCGCAACCGCGCCGACGCGCCAGCTCGTCGCGGAGCTCCTCCGCAAGGACCCGGGTTCGCGCCCGCTGCCGGCCTCCCTGGTCCTCGGCCGCGTGAACGCCATCATGGCAATCGACAGCCTCACCGTGCGGACGCAGGACCCGATCGCTCTCGTCGTCGAGGAGGACGCGCCCGCCCGGGCGCTCTGTGCCGAGGCTCTCTCTCGGTCGGGCCTCCACGTCCTCGAGGCTGGCGATACGCGGAGTGCCGTCGCCCTCGCGTTCGCGAACCCGGTCTCCGTCGTCATCGTGAGCGGGACCGTCCGAGGCAGCCTCGCCTTCGATCCCGAATCGGACCCGGTCCTCTCGTCCCTCGACCCGTCCCTGCCCGGGCTCGAGAGCCTCGCCTTCTGCCGGATCCTGGGCGCCGACGACCGGCTGCGCGACGTCCCCGTCCTCGTGACGGCGGCCGAGGGGGACTCTGCGCTCCGCGAGGCGCTCGCGCTCGTCGGCGCTGCGGGAGTCGTCACGGCGCCGTACGGGGCCGAGGAGATCGCGCGTGCCGTGGCCGCCGCGCGCTCCGCCGCCCGCCTCGAGGGGGGCGCGGGTCGGGCGGAGGCCTGAGGACGGCCTCTTCCTCGCGGCCGCCTTCACGTCGGCCGGGAAGTCCTCCATCTCGTGGACCTGGCGGATCTCGATGATCTCGTTCTCCCCGCCGGAGCACCGCTTCGCCCAGTCGATGGTCTCGGTCCTCGACCACACCTGGATCGTCCAGCAGCCGCCGAGGACCTCCTTCGCCTCGAGGAACGGGCCGTCCGTCACCTCTGGCTTCCCCCCGGCAACGGGACGCGCGCCCCGACCGACGGCGGGTGGAGCGTCCCCGGGCGGGGGCGACGGGATCCGGCTACTCCTCCCGGGACGAATGAAAGAGACCGGGATCGACACGGCGGACAGGAAATCCCGGGTTGTCCGACTCGAGCGGCGCGCGCCGACGGCCTATGCTCATTGCGGGCGAGGCTTTCCGACGATTCGGCGCCCGCCCCGGAAGGGAGAAACGTGCCGGAACCGTCGCACTCCCCCGGAGCCTCCCGCGTCCTCCTCTTCGGCGCCACGGGCATGGTCGGCCAGGGCGTCCTCCGCGAATGCCTGAACGACCCGGGCGTTGCGGCGGTCGCCACCGTCGGTCGCTCCTCGACGGGCGTCTCGCACCCGAAGCTGACGGAGGTCGTCCGCGAAGACCTCTTCGACCTCTCGCCGGTCGAGGAGCAGCTGACGGGGTTCGACGCGTGCTTCTACTGCCTCGGCGTCTCGGCGGCCGGGATGAGCGAGGCGGAGTACGCCCGCCTCACGTACGACCTGACGCTCGCCGTCGCCGGCACGCTCGCGCGCCGGAACCCCGCGATGACGTTCGTCTACGTCTCGGGGCTCGGGACGGACGAGACGGAGAAGGGGAGCGTCATGTGGGCGCGCGTGAAGGGAAGGACGGAGAACGCCCTCGCGCGCCTCCCGTTCCGCGCGGTCTACCTCTTCCGCCCCGGCGTCATCCAACCCGTCCACGGCGCCCGGTCGAGGACGCCCTCCTATCGGGTCCTCTATGCGCTGATGGGGCCGGTCCTGCCGCTCGCGCGAAAGCTCTTCCCGGGAAAGGTCGCGACGACCGAGACGATCGGCCGCGCGATGCTCGCGGTGGTCCGCCACGGCGCGCCGAAAGCGGTCCTCGGGAGCGAGGAGATCGAGGCCCTCGCGCGGGAGACGGCGCAGGCGAAGGCCTAGACTTCAAGAGAGGTCCGGGGAGGACGAAGGCGCCGGCCACGAAGCGGTGCCTGTTCCGTGGGGCCGCCCCGGCGCCGGACGAAGGAGGACCCGATGTCGGAGCCCGTGATCGCCGCCCGCCAGCCCGCTGCCGTGAAGCTCGAGGCCGGGAAGACCTACGCGTGGTGCCGCTGCGGCGCGTCGAAGGGGCAGCCCTTTTGCGACGGCTCGCACAAGGGGACCGGGTTCACTCCGCTCGTCTGGAAGGCCGAGGAGACGAAGGAGGCGTGGCTCTGCCAGTGCAAGCAGACGAAGGACGCCCCCTTCTGCGACGGAACCCACAAGAGCGTCTGAGACCCGCCGCGAGGTTCGACGTCCGGTCCTGGGGCCTGGCGATCCGTCCGAGGACGCTGCCCGCGTCCGCCGCGGGCGTGGTCATGGGTTCGGCCGTCGCCTGGGCCGACGGCCGGTTCCGGCTCGACGCGTCTCTCGCCTGCCTCGCCGCGGCGCTTCTCCTGCAGATCGGGAGCAACCTCGCGAACGACGTCTTCGACTTCGAGCGCGGGACCGACACCGCCGGGCGCCTGGGGCCGACGCGCGTGACGCAGGCCGGCCTGCTCACCCCGGCGCAGGTGAAGGGCGGGATGGCTCTGGCGTTCGGGCTGGCCGTTCTTCCCGGCCTCTTCCTCGTGTGGCTCGGCGGCGTGCCGATCGTCGTCGTCGGAATCGCGTCGATCCTCGCCGCGATCGCCTACACCGGGGGGCCGTTCCCTCTCGGTTACCACGGCCTCGGCGAGCTCTTCGTCTTCCTCTTCTTCGGGCTCGCCTCGGTGGCGGGGACGTACTACGTGCAGGCCGGCTCCGTCTCCGTCGCGGCGTGGGCGATGAGCGTTCCGGCGGGCCTTCTCGTCACGGCGATCCTCGTCGTCAACAACCTGCGCGACGTCGAGGAGGACCGGAGGAGCGGCAAGCGGACGCTCGCGGTGCGCCTCGGCGAGCGCGCGACGAAGGTCGAGTACCTCCTCTGCCTCGTCCTCGCCTACCTGGCGCTTCCGCTCGCGGCGTTCCTGGGCCTCACGCCGTGGGCGGGTCTCGCGGCCTGGCTCTCCCTTCCGCTCGCGTTCCGGGCTGCGCGCGTCGTGGGGACGCAGAAGGGGCGCCCGCTGAACGAGGCGCTGGCGGTCACGGGGCAGACCGCGCTGGCGTTCAGCGTCCTCTTCTGGATCGGGATGCTCCTCGCTCTCCGGGCTCGGTAGACCTCGCCCCCTCGGTGCGCCCAGAAAGCCGAAGGGCCCCGGCGCCTCCCGGCGCCGGGGCCCTGGAACGGGGATTCCGGGAGGGGGTGTCAGGCCTTCGGGGTCTCGCCGGGGAGGGTGACGAACTCGCGGGCGAAGGTTTCCCACGCCTTGTCGTCGAGGCTGGCCGCGGCGCCCTTGCCGGGCAGGCCGCCGTCGGCCATCACCGGGACGCGGGCCATCGTCTGCGAGGGGACCATGAAGTCGGCCAGGCGGTGGAGCTCGTCGCGCAGGAAGTGGGTGGCGGCGGCGCCGATGCGCAGCGGGGAGATGGCCGCGTGGTGGTCGCGGGTCCAGATCGAGGCGACCCAGCCGGCGCCGTAGGGGTCCTTGGCGAGGGCGGAGGGGTCGCGCAGGGCCTTGTCGTTGGCGGACATGACGGTGCCGGAGGCGGGGGAGGGGACGACGAGCCTGCGGCCCTTGACGAAGAGGGTGAAGAGCGGGCTGCCGCGCTCGATCGTGGTGCCCTGGGGGGGGACCTCGACCTTGTCGACGGGGCCGACGGCCTCGGCGAGGAAGTCGTCGATGCCGACGCGGAGGCGGCCGTCGGAGGTGATGCGCAGCCAGGTGTGGGCCGTGTCGAGGAAGACGCCCTGGGGAGGCTGGGGGACCTTCATCGCCACGATCGGAAGCGGCGCGGCGACCTCGGCGGTCCGGCGCTGGCGGGCGAGGACGACGCTGTCGACGGCGAGCGCGACGACGATGGTGAGGATGACGAAGAGAGCGACCATCTGAAGCCTCCTGGGGGGTGTTCCGATTTCTCTCGGCCCCGTTCGCCAGGAGATATCGCAAGGCCCCTGCCAACCCTGCTCGCGCGGCGTCAAGTCGCTGGAAACGATGGCGTTGGCGCTCGCTGACCTCGAAGACAAGCGTCGAGAGCTGGTGAACTCCTCAACGCCCGGGGTGTCGGGGCCGGTGAGATTCGCAACGCTCCCGGGAGCTACGAGGCCGCGAGCGTCTCCGCGACGAGGGCGCGCGCCTCCTCCTGGATCCGGCGCAGGTGGTCGCGGCCGAGGAAGCTCTCCGCGTAGATCTTGTAGACGTCCTCGGTCCCCGACGGGCGCGCCGCGAACCACCCGTCCTTCGTCGCGACCTTCAGCCCGCCGACCGCGGCTCCGTTGCCCGGCGCCTTCGTCAGGATCGCGGTGATCGGCGCGCCGGCGAGCTCCCTCGCCTTCACGTCCTCCGGCGAGAGCTTCCCGAGCCGCGCCTTCTGCGCCGGCGTCGCCGGCGCGTCGACCCGCTCGTAGACCGGCTCGCCGTACTTCGCCGTCAGCTCGCGGTAGACGACGCCGGGGTCCTTCCCGAGGACGGCGGTGATCTCCGCGGCGAGGAGGCCGAGGATCAGCCCGTCCTTGTCGGTCGTCCAGACGTGCCCGTCGCGCCGGAGGAACGAGGCCCCCGCGCTCTCCTCGCCGCCGAAGCCGAGGTCGCCTGACAGGAGGCCGGGGACGAACCACTTGAAGCCGACCGGAACCTCGACGAGCTTCCGCCCGAGCCCCGCGGCGACGCGGTCGATGAGGCTCGAGCTGACGAGCGTCTTGCCGATCCCGGCGTCCTTCCGCCAGCCGTCGCGCGCGCCGAAGAGGTAGTGGATCGCGGCGGCGAGGTAGTGGTTCGGGTTCATGAGGCCCGCGGGGGTGACGATCCCGTGCCGGTCGGAGTCGGCGTCGTTCCCGACGGCGACCTGGAAGCGGTCGCGGATCGCGATGAGCGAGGCCATCGCCGACGGCGAGGAGCAGTCCATCCGGATCCGGCCGTCCCAGTCGAGGGTCATGAAGGCGAAGGCCGGGTCGACGCGCGGGTTGACGACCGTCAGGTCGAGCTTCCAGCGCTCGGCGATCCGCTGCCAGAAGTCGACGGCGGCGCCGCCGAGCGGGTCGACGCCGATCCTCACGCCGGCCGACCGGATCGCCTCGAGGTTCACGACGGAGGCGAGGTCGTCGACGTAGGCCGTCACGTAGTCGTGCGCGATCGTCGTCGCGCCCCTCCGCGCGCGGGCGAAGGGGACCCTCTTCACGCCCTCGAGCCCCGCGGCGAGGAGCGCGTTCGCGCGCTCCTCGATCGCCTTCGTCGCGTCGGTGTCGGCCGGCCCGCCGTGCGGCGGGTTGTACTTGAAGCCGCCGTCCTCGGGCGGGTTGTGCGACGGCGAGATGACGATGCCGTCGGCGCGCGGGCCGTCGTGCGCGGAGTTCCACGCGAGGATCGCGTGCGAGACGACCGGCGTCGGCGTGTAGCGGTCCTCCGCGTCGACGTGGACGGTGACGCCGTTTCCGGCGAGGACCTCGAGAGCCGTGCGGAACGCGGGCTCGGAGAGCGCGTGGGTGTCCTGGCCGAGGAAGAGCGGACCCGTCGCGCCGTGCGCCAGCCGGTACTCGCAGATCGCCTGCGTCGTCGCGAGGATGTGCGCCTCGTTGAAGCTCGACTTCAGCGACGAGCCCCGGTGCCCGGAGGTCCCGAAGGCGACGCGCTGGCCGCGCTCGGCGGGATCGGGACTCTCCGTGTAGTAGGCGGCGAGGAGGCGGGGGATGTTCACCAGGTCGGCGGCCTCGGCGGGCTTCCCGGCGCGCGGGTGGCTCATGCGGCTCCTCCGACGGGCAACCGTAGGCGTGTGCGGGCGGAGAGTCAACGGGAGGGCGCCGCCGGGAGAGGTCCGCGCGCGGGCCGGGGGGCCCGCGCGCGGACGGCGGTCAGAAGACGAGGCGGGCCGAGAACTGGAACATCCGGGGCGGGTCGACGTTCGCGAGCGCCGGGAGCGCCGTGGACGACGCGCCGACGGCCACGAGCTGGCCGAAGGTCGCGTTCGGCGCGTCCTTGTCCCCGTAGACGGTCTGCGCCCGGCCGAGGTAGTTCCCGTGGTTGAGGAGGTTGAAGCCCTCGACGCGGAGGACGACCTTCATGCCGCCGCCGAGCTTCACCGGGCCCTCGAGGAAGGCGTCCAGGCTGGAGGTCGCGGTCCCGCGGAAGGTCGACTTGCCGAGGACGCGGCCGTCGACGACGGGGCGGTCGTTGTTCAGGCCGTCGCCGTTGTTGTCGACTCCGGTCGTCGCGCTGAAGGGGCGCGCGGAGGCGACCTGCGCGACGGCGCCGATGCTCGCCTCGTACGGCAGCCGCCAGGCGACGGAGAGGACGGCGCGGTGGCGCTGGTCGACGAGGCTCGGCCCGAGCTCGGAGTCCCCGAGGCGCGCGATGTTCCCCTCGTTCGGCGCGACACCGTTGCCGTCGGGCTCGGTCGTGTTCGTGGCCTTCGAGAGCGTGTAGGAGAGGCTCGCGTAGAGCTTCGTCGTGTTGTAGCGGAGCTGCGTCTGGAGGCCGTCGTAGTCGGCCTCGCCGAGGTTCATGAGGACGTTCACCTGCCTCACGCCGCCGTTCACGGGCAGGATCGGGCGGGTCGCGTTCGCGGCGGAGACGCTCCTTACCTGCCCGGGCGCCGTCCGGTCGAACGGCGACGGCGCGTTCAGGTCGACAGTCCGGTCGATGTCGGAGAGGTGCTGGTGGACGTAGTCGGCCCCGAGGAAGAAGCCCCGGGCGAGCTCGCGCTCGGCGCCGATCGTGATCACCTGGCTCCGGGGATTGACGAGCTCGTCGGGGTAGTTCGGGAGGAGGTCGAAGTTCAGCCCGTACCGCGCGAACTGCTCGCGGTAGAAGTCGCGCCGCCCGGCCTGGATCGTGATGTCGCGCGCCGGGATCTGGGAGGGCGGGAGGGTCGCCGGGTCGATGGGGACGGGCACGCAGGGCGCCGTCAGGCAGGCCGGAAAGCCGGTCTGCCCGGCGATGGCGGTATAGGAGGCGAGCCCGTCCAGCCCGTTCACGAGGTAGGAGGCGACGACGTTCGCGCGGACCTGCGTGTAGTACATCCCGTAGCCGCCGCGGACCGACGTCCGCTCGTCGCCGCCCGGGTGCCAGCCGAAGCCGACCCGGGGAGCGAAGTTCGTCTTCGCGTCGGTGATCGTCTGCCGGTCGTAGCGGAGCCCGACGTCGACGGTGAGGTCGGAGCGGAGCCGGATGCTGTCCTGCACGAAGCCGGTGACGAGCCACTGCGAGAGGTCGTAGCTGTCGATGCCGAAGTCGATCGGCTGCGTGTAGTTCTGCACGTCTGCGAGCGTCAGCTGGTCCGGGGGGGCCGTCGTCGTGCTCTTGAACGTGAAGGTCCCGAGGGTCGCGGTGCCGAACTCGCTCCCGGTCCCGCCGGAGGCGTGGCGGACGACGCTGAACCCGGCGCGGAGGGAGTGCTTCCCCTCCGCGAGGGAGACCGTGTCCGAGACCTGGAGCGCGCGGCTGTAGAGGTCGGCGACCCGCGACTGGCCGATCGTGAAGGGTGCCGGGCCCGAGCGGGTGTAGGTCGTCGAGAGGTTCTGCGCCTCCCAGAGCGTGACGGGGTCGCCGTCGAGGTACGCCACGCGGGCCTCGTTGACCGCGTCCGCCGAGAGGACGGCGGTGTGGTTGACCTGGGCCGTGAAGGAGCCGCGCGTGTACGTCCGGGCGACGGTCGGCGCGTTCGTGCCGCCAACCGTGTCCTGCGGGTTCGTGTCATGGAAGCGGTCGTAGTTGAGGCGGAGCATGAGGGCCTGCCGGTCGTCGAGCCGATGGTCGAGGCGGGCGTCGACGAGGGCCTGGTGGTAGTCGCCGGTGTAGTCGAGGCTGCCGTCGGCCGGGAGGACGTACGACGGGAGCGAGCTCGAGAGGAGGACCGTCCGCTCCTGGGCCGTGTAGTCGCCCGCGAGGAAGAAGAACGTCTTGTCCTTCGCGAGCGGTCCGCCGATCGACGCCGAGCCCTGGCTCAGCGTGTCGGGGACGTCGGGCGGGACGATCGACTGGAGCGTCGCCGGCGTGACGCAGCCGGGGGTCGAGTCGGGGCAGAAGTTCTTCGTCGAGAAGCTCTTCGACTGCAGACCCCCCGGACGGAATGTGTAGAGCAGGTCGCCGTGGAGCTCGTTGGTGCCCGACTTCGTGACCATGTTCAGCGCGGGCCCCGAGGTCCAGCCGTACTCCGAGGAGAAGGCGTTCGAGAGCGAGGTGACCTCCTGGACCGCCCCGAGGGGGACCGTCGCGATCGGGACCTGCCGTCCCCACGACTCGTCGTTCGTCGCGCCGTCGAGAGTCGTCGAGGTCGTGCGGCGGGAGCCGACCCCGGTGATGGCGTAGTTCGTGTTCAGGTAGACGTCGCCCGTCCCCTTCCCCTGCCGGAACGCGGCGTTGTAGAGCGGGAGCGCCGAGACTTTCCGCCCGAAGATCGGGGTCTCGTCGACCCTCCGGCCGTCGAGGCGGAGACCAATCTGCGGATCGGCGCGGACGCCGTCGACGGTGCCGAAGACCGTCACCTCGCTCTGCCGCCCGGCGAGCTCGAGGCGGACCTTCACGGTGGCCTTCTCTCCGGCGCGCAGCGCGAGCCCCGAGACGTCGCGCGCGGTGAAGCCCTGGAGGGCGACCGAGACGGTGTACTGGTCGCCCGGCGGGAGCGCCGCGACGGTCGCCGCTCCGTCGGCGCCGGTCACGGACCGGCGGACGACGCCGGTCGCGGAGCCGGTGACCGTCACCGAGGCGCCCGGGACGTTCGCGTCCGACGGGTCGCTGACCACGACCACGAGGGTGGAGCTGTGGGGGGACTGAGCCGCCGCCGGGGCCGCGGCGAGCAGGATGCCCGCGAGGCATCCGGTGAAAAGCGATGCAAGGGGCTTCCGCCCCTCCGCGAATTCGATGAGACGCACCTGTCTCCTCCTCCTTGTCCTTCGTCTTTCCCTGGAGCGCGGGAGCGCCGCCGGAGCGGCGTCGTCTCATTCCCGCCTGGGGAAGACACCCGGGGCTCGGGAGCCGGGGAAGGGGAGCGGCGGCGCCGGGGCCGCCAGGGGAGCGTCGTCGATCCCGCTCGCCGCCTCGAGCGCCGGGGCGGCGAGCGTCGTGTCGTCCCTGTCGAGCTCGTTCTCGCCGTGGAAGGAGCGGCGGGCGCCCGGTCCGGAGGAGTCGAGGCCGGCGTCGGAGACCGGAGCCGAGCCGCCGGCGGGGTCGGTCCAGAGCTCGCCACCGTGGTAGGTGACGAGCGCGAGCCCGAGCCCGGGGACCGGCTCGATCGAGAAGGGCGCGGTCCGGTAGAGGATCACCTCGCGCTCGTCGATCCTCGCCCGGAGGGCGAGGACGGCCGACCGCGTCGGGAGGTTCGGGACCGTCCAGGCACGGGCGACGGCCGAGGAATCGAGATCGGCGACGCGGGCGAACCGGCGCCCGCCGTCGCAGCTCAGGAGGAGCTCGGCCTCCTCGACTCCGCGCGGGAGGGGGTCCCACCGGACCTCGACGCTCCGCTCCGCCAGGAGCGCGGCCCCGTCGGGCGGAGCCGAGAAGCCGGACGCCCCGGCCGGCCGAACGGGCAGCGCCGATGCGAGGCTCGTCAGGAGGAGGGCGCGGGCGAGGAGGGCGGGCCGGATGCGGGATGGTAGTTGCCGGCGGCCCGCCCGTCACGATGATTCGCGGCCGTGGCATAGCCCCGTGTCGGATCCTCGCCCCGGGTCTTTCGACTCGGGTTTCTCGTTGACGTGCGCCGGCCTCGCTCGGCAGACTCCCCGATCGCGATGAGGACGGAGAGGCGGGCGGGGGCCCTCGGCGCGGGGGCGCCCGAGCGCGGGACGGAGCCGCTCCTCGCCGTTCGCGGCCTCACGAAGCGCTACGGCGCGGAGTGGGCGCTTCGCGACGCCGCGTTCGACGTCCTCGCGGGGGAGGTGCTCGGCCTCATCGGGCCGAACGGCGCGGGCAAGACGACGCTCTTCGAGTGCCTCGCCGGTCTCCTCGCGGCCGACGGCGGGAGCGTGGCGTGGGAAGGACGGCCGCTGACGCCGCGGGAGCGGTCGCGCCACGTCTTCTACCTCCCCGACGGGATCACGCCCTGGGGCGAACAGCTCGTCGGAGAGGTCCTCCGCTTCTTCGCGCGCCTGTCGGGCGGGCGCCTCCTCCCCGAGGTCGCCGAGGCGCTCGGCGTCGAGCCGCTCGTGGCGCGCCGCCTCTCCGGTCTCTCGAAGGGGGAGCGCAAGCGCGTCGTCCTCGCGCTCGGCCTCTCGGCGCCGCAGCCGCTCCTCCTCCTCGACGAGCCCTTCGACGGGCTCGACCTGCGGCAGACCCGCGAGGCCGCCGCGCTCCTCCGTTCGGAGCGCGCCCGGGGGAGGACGCTCTTCCTCTCCATTCACCAGCTCGTCGACGCGGCGCGCGTCTGCGACCGCTTCGTCCTGCTGAGCGGGGGACGCGAGGCGGGCACCGGCGACCTCGCGTCCCTCCGCGAACGCGCCGCGCTCCCGGAGGGGAGCCTCGAGGAGGTCTTCCTTGCGCTCACGTGAGCTCGGTCCCCTCCTCGTGAAGGACGCCCGCGAGCTCGCCGCCTCCCGCTCCTTCTGGCTCTTCCTCGTCCTCGTCGGCCCTCTCGTCGGGCAGGCGTTCGCGTCCGCCGTCGCGCTGTACGCCGAGGCGAGCGGCTCGGGCGGCGCCGGGGCGCTCGCGCAGGGGCTGAACCCGCTCGACGGGATCGTCGTCCCGACGTGGGGCGCCTACGACCTCGCCGCCACGCTCCTCTTCCCCTTCGTGGCGATCCGGGCGGTGGCGCACGAGAAGGAATCGGGCGCCCTGAAGCTCCTCGTCCAGTGCCCCGTCCGCGTCGGGGCGCTCCTCGCGAGCAAGGTCGCCGTCCTCGTCGCGGGCTGGATCCTCGCCTTCGTCCCGGGCCTCCTCGCCCTCGGTCTCTGGGCCTCGTACGGAGGGCACCTCGCCTTCCCCGAGACGGCGAACCTCTTCCTCGGCCACCTCCTCCGGATGCTCGTCGCGACCGGGGTCGCGTTCGCCGCCGCGGCCGCGGCCCCGTCGGCCGGGAGCGCGGCGGTGGCGGCGCTCGCCTTCACGGTCGGGACGTGGGCGCTCGACTTCGTCGCCGCGGGTCGCGGCGGGAGCCTCCGGAGCCTCGCGTCGCTGACGCCGACCGCGCTCCTGCGCGTCTTCGAGCAGGGCGAGCTGCGGCTCTCGGCCATCGTCGTCCCGGCGGTCCTCGCGACGGCGGGCGTCGCCCTCGCCGGAGCCTGGCTCTCCCCGGGCCGGACGCGGCGCTGGCGGGCTCTCGCCACTGCCGCCGTCGTCGTCGCGGCCGCCGCCGCGCTCGCCGCGGCCGTCCGGCTCCACGGGGGCCTGGACCTCAGCGAGAACCGACGGAGCTCCTTCTCCCGCGCGGACGCTGCCGCGCTCCGCAGGCTCCCCTCCCCGATCCGCGTCCGCGTCCGCCTCGCGGCGGAAGACCCCCGCCTGACGGACCTGACGCGCGGCGTCCTCGGCAAGCTCGAGCGCCTCCGGGACGACGTCGAGGTGACGTTCGAGTCCCGCGGCCGGACCGGCCTCTTCGAGGGGTCCGACGAGCGCTACGGCGAGATCTGGTGGGAGGTCGGCGGGAAGCGCGCGATGAGCCGCGCGGTCACGGAGCCGATCGTCGTCGCCCTCCTCTGCGAGCTCGGCTCGGTCCCACCGCCCCGGCCCGGCACGGAGCCGGACTACCCCGGGTATCCCCTCGACGCGGCGCCGCGCGGCGCCGCGGCGCTCTCGCTCGGCTGGCCGGCCGTCGTCCTCGCCGTCCTCCTCGTCCTGCGGCGGCGGTCCGCCGCGCTCTCGTCGTCCCCCGAAAGGAAGGAACGCCTCATGAAGCAGCTCCTCTCCGGGCCCCTCCTCGTCGCCCTCGTCGCCGGCGGCGCCCGCGTCGCGGTCTCGGCGCCGCCCGCCGCGGCGCCGGCGCCGGCGCGTGCGGACCTCTCCGCCGAGCAGGCGGGCCGTGAGTCGACCCTCTTCCTCTCGGCCGTCGGCAACTGGCTCGTCGCGGAGGACGAGGGGAAGAAGGTCCTCCTCGTCGACGGGCGCGAGTGGAAGCGAGGGCAGCCCTCCGCCGGCCTCGCTGAGAAGGCCCGCGCCCTCTACGGCGAGCGGCACGAGGACTTCCTCGACAGCGTGAAGGCCTTCGCCTACTTCCCGATCACGATCGCGAAGGGGGTCGACGACTTCCACGACGGCGAGATCTCGGTGCGGTTCAAGCTGCTCGACGGGCAGATGGACCAGTGCGCCGGCATCCTCTTCGACGTGAAGCCGAACGGCGACTACCTCACCGTCCGCTACAACCGCAAGGACGTGAACGTCGTCCTCTGGACCTTCAACGAGGGGAAGAGGAAGTTCGTCAGGAAGGGCCCCGAGGAGATCACGCTCCCGATGAAGGAGTGGCACGACCTGAAGATCGACGTCCACGGGACGAGCCTCCGGGCGTTCCTCGACGGGAAGCTCTTCCTCGAGCACACGCTCACCAGGCCCGTCTCGGGCAAGGTCGGCCTCTGGTCCAAGACCGACAGCGTCACGGAGTTCGACGCGTTCACGGTGACTCCCGCGGCCCCCTGATCCGGGGAGGGGCGCCGCCTCACTCCCAGTCGAACTCCCAGACGCACTCGGGGTGGCCCTTCGACGTGCAGCGGTCGTGGCGGGATCGGACGTTCCGCGCTCCGGAGAGCGTGCCGATGAACCGGAACCAGCCCGTGACCCGGCCGCAGACCGCCGGGCCGCCCGGGAACTCCGTGGCCTTCATCGACGCGTGCTTCCCGCTCGCGTCCACGTGCAGCTTCCCGGCGCTGTAGATCCGCGACCACATCATCGGGGCGATCTCGAGCGCGTTCGCCACCGACAGGACGTAGAAGAACGGCCTGAAGACGGTGGAGATCCCCTCCTTCGCGCCGAACGTGCCCGCGCGCTCCGCGAAGGAGTCGACGGGCTCCCCCTTCGCCTTCGCGGCGAGCGTGGTGAGGAGGTCCACCACCGACAGCGGGACGCGGTCGGAGGCGAGGATGGACGCCTTCAGGAAACGCTGGGAGTAGGGCTCCGGGAGCTGCCCGTAGACCCCCGCGCGCGCGTCGGCGGAGAGCTCCTTCTCGAGGAAGTGGCAGAGGCCGAGGATCGGGGTTCCCTTCACGAGCACGTCTTCGGGCTTCGGAGTCATGGATTGCCCTTTCCGCGGCGGGACGGCGGCTGCCCTCGGGACCTTCGGCCGGAACGGCGACTCACCGGCGAGGCGAGAGAGGGACCGGGCGCCGCGGGGAGAGCGTACCAGCCCCGGCCGCCTCGCGAGCGCTTGAGCGACCTGCGGCGCGACCGCGTTAGCGCGGTCGGCTGGAGGGAGCGGCGTCGATCCGCCGCGTGGCGCCGGCCACTTCGGCCGTGTACACACGGTGAGTACAGGACGGGCCGTCGCCCTCGCGGGGCGCGGGGCGCGAAGGTCCACTTCAACCTCGGGCTCGTCGTCGACCTCGGCGAGAAGAGCCACGCCCTCGCGTCGGCGGGGCGCGCGGTCCACGGCTGCGACGGCGCTCATGCCTGCGTCGCGTACCTCCTGACGCTCGGCCCGGGTCCGTGACGGAGGCTCGACGCCCGCCCGGGAGGCGACGGGACGCCCTGGCGGAAGGAAGGGGGGGCGCCCGAGGTCGCGAGGCCGGTCAGCCGTCGAAGCGGTAGCCCAGGCGGTGGACGGTGAGGACGAAGCGCGGGCGCGAGGGGTTCGCCTCGATCTTCTGCCGGAGCGTCGCGACGTGGACGTCGACGGTCCTCGAGTAGACCGAGGAGTCGTAGCCCCAGACCTCGTCGAGGAGCTGCTCCCGGGAGAGGACCTCTCCCTTGTGCTCGAGAAAGCAGGCGAGGAGCCGGTACTCCATCGTCGAGAGGGGAACGGGCCGGCCTCCCCGCGTGACCACGGCGCTGCGCAGGTCGACCGTCACGTCCCCGAACTCGTGGGAGCCGAGGCCGCCCGGGGCCAGCGGACGCCGCCGGAGGAGCGCCTCGACGCGCGCGAGGAGCTCGAGCATGTCGAACGGCTTGCCGAGGTAGTCGTCCGCGCCGAGCTTGAGCCCGAGGATCTTCTCCCGCACCTCGGCGCGCGCGGTCAGCATCAGGACGGGGAGGTCGTGGCCTCGCCGCCGCAGCTCCATGCAGACCCCGAACCCGTCCATCCCGGGGAGCATGACGTCGAGGAGGACGAGGTCGAATGAGGACCCGGCGAGGGCCTCGAGCGCGGCCTCGCCCGTCGGCCGGACCTCGACGGCGTACCCCTCGGCCAGGAGGCGGTCGGAGAGCGTGGCGGCGAGGCTCTTCTCGTCCTCGACGACGAGCAACTTGCGGGGCTTGCCCGGGATCGGAGACGGCGACTTCCCGCTCACGACGCTGCTCCGGATCCGTCGGTCCCCGGCGAGGACGGGAGGTGGATCGTGAAGTCGCTTCCCTTGCCGCGCTCCGTCCGGACCGTGACCCGGCCCCCGTGTCCGCGCGCCACGTGCTCGACGACGGCCAGGCCGAGGCCGCTCCCCTGTACCCCGCCTGTGCTCGCGTCCTCGCCCCGGAAGAAAGGCTCGAAGAGGCGCGGGACGTCTTTCGGGCCGATCCCGCGCCCCCGGTCGGAGACGGTCAGGAGGACCTCGCGCCCGTCGGGCGAGGCGCTCGCGCGAACGGCGACCCACCCGCCGTCCGCGCCGTACTTGAAGGCGTTGTCGAGGAGGTTTCGCAGGGCGAGCTCGAGCGCTTCGCCGTCGGCGAAGAGGGGCGGGAGGCCCGCGTCGACGGTCGTTTCGACCCGGAGCCCCTTCTCGCCGAGGACGAGCCGGTAGCCGGCGAGCGTCCTCTCGACGAGCTCCGCGACCTTCAGCGGACGTCGCGCGTACTCCTGCTTTCCCGCGCCGATGCGGGCGAAGGCGAGGACGCGGGAGACCGTCTCCGAGAGGCGGCTCCCCTCCATCTCGAGCATGTCGCCGTACCAGCGGACGCGCTCCGGGTCCGTGACGATGCCGGCGGAGAGGTTCTGTCCGGCCGAGCGGATCGCGGTGACGGGAGTCCGCAGCTCGTGCGTCACGGCGGCGACGAAGTCCATCTGCTGGCGCGCGAGCCGCGACGCGCGCCGGCTCGAGGCGAGGACGAGGAGCGCGCTCGTGCCGAGCAGCGCGAGGACGCCGAAGCTCAGGGCGAGGTTCCTCGCCCGGAACCTCCCGACGAGCGCTTCGACGGAGCCGGACGGGTGACGTACGACGAGCAGCCAGGCGCCTCCCTCCTCGGGCCGCGGAGGGCGGGATCCCCGGTCCGGCTCGCCCGGCCGGGGAGGAGCTCCCGCCCCGGGCGCGGGGTGCGGCGGGCGGCCGGGATCGTCGCGGGGTCCCGGACCCGGGTTGGCGGGAAACGAACGCCGGAGGAACAGCATCCGCGTGACGTCGCCCGTCGAGGGATCGCTCGGGGGCGTGTCGGGCCCGTTGCTGAAGAGGACGCGGCGCTCGGGGGCAGAGCCGAGGACGGTGACCCGGTACGCGAGAGAGCGTCCGTCGCCGAAGTGGGCCCTCGCGCGCTCGGGGAGGAAGGTCTTCGTGATCCAGTCGAGGTCGAGGAGAACGATGAGGACGTCCTGCGACGGCCCTCCGCCGGGCCCGGCCTCGGGGCCGCCGGGGAGCGGACCGCCGAGCGGCACGACGATCGCGGGGATGTCGGACCGGAGCGGCGGCCCGGGACGACCCGGGAGCTGCCGGCGGAGCGGCTCGAGGGAGGCGGGCCACGCGCACGCCTGCGCCTCGCCCTTCGAGGCGTCGATCCGGAAGAGCGCGACCGCGCCCTCGGCGTCCCGCCTCGCGAGGAAGAGGTCCGAGACGAGCTGCGGGAAGAGGGCGGACTCCTTCCAGCGCTCCAGCCGTGCCGACAGGAGGGAGACCTCGTGGACCGGGGGCGCGGGCGGGGCGTCGCAGAACGCGATGACCCGTTCCAGCTCGCGGTCGAGGTCGTCGCAGAAGGCCCTCGACGCTTCCTCGAGGCGAGCCTGCGCCCGCGCCTTCTCCGCGTCGCCGAGCTGGGCGATCCACCGGTACTGGAGAAAGGCGAGGACGAGGAGCGTGGCGAGGAGCGCGCCGAGGAGGGCGAGCGTCCCAGCGGGACGCCTTCTGCCGGTGCGCCTTCTCACCGCGCGAGCGTAGCGCCGGACCTGCCCGTTGGAACGGCGCGGACCAAACCCTTACATCCCTGACAAACCGGCGCGAAGCCCTGACACACGATTTACCCCCGCCTGAGGACTCGGAGCGGCGCGGAGTCCACATTTCGTTCGTCGCGAGACGACGCCCGAAACCCGGCTCGACCGGTACCTCGAAGGGAGAAACGAAGATGAAGAAGACCCTCCTCTCCACGATGGCCGCCCTCTTCCTGCTGGCTGCCGCGCCCCTTGTCGCGCAGGGGCCGCCCCCGCCCGGAGGTCCGGGAGGTCAGGGCGGCCCGGGAGCCCCGAAGGAAGCGGTCGCCACCTTCCTCAAGCTGACGGACGCCCAGAAGGCCGCCGCGGAAACGCTCGCGACCTCGATGAAGAGCACCCTCGACGCCCTCGACGTGCAGCTCAAGGCGAACCGGGAAGCGGTCGACGCCGCGCTCGCGGCCTCGCAGCCGGACGCGGCGGCGGTCGGCGCTCTCGTCATCGCAGGCCGCTCGCTGGACGCGAACGTCAAGGCGGCCCACGACGACTTCGACGCGAAGTTCGCGGCGCTCCTGACCGACGAGCAGAAGAGCCGCCTGGCGATCTTCAAGGAAGTCCTCGAGGCGCTCCGTCCGCCCGCGGGCGGACCCCAGGGTGGACCGGCGTCCGGGTCGGGGATGCCAGGGCCCCGCTCCTGACGGGCGGGTCGCCGGCCGGATGCGGGCGGCGGGAACCCCGCCGCCCGCATCCTCGTCACGGTGCCGAAAAGACGAAGGGCGCCGGTCGTAAGTGACTGGCGCCCTTCGATTTCCGTATGGTTGCGGGGGCAAGATTTGAACTTGCGACCTTTGGGTTATGAGCAGGCGATCGGGGCCGGACCCGCGGCGCCGTTTGAGGCCCTCGCGCGTTTCACTTCGCCGTCGTCAGCTTCGAGAAGAGGAATGCGAGCCGCATCGCCATCAGGTCGGGGTGCTTGAGCGCGTCGCTCACGCCGTGCCCCCCCTCCTGCTCCTCGAGGTAGAAGACCTCCGTCCCGACGCTCTCGAGCCGCCCGGCGAGCTTGCGTGCGTGGCCCGGCCCGACGCGGTTGTCATGTGTCGAGACGGTGACGAAGAACGCCGGGTAGGTCACCCCCGGCTTCACGTTGTGGAACGGCGAGTACTTCAGGAGCACCTCGCGCATCGCGGGGTCGTCGGGATTTCCGTACTCGTCCATCCACGCGGCGCCCATCCCCATCTTCGGGTAGCGGAGCATGTCGGTGAGCGGCACGTCGACGACCGAGGCGCCGAAGAGGTCGGGGCGCTGCGTCCCGGCGACCGCCGCGAGGAGCCCGCCGTTCGACATCCCGAAGACGCCGAGCCGCTCGCGCCGCGTCAGCTTCGTCGCGAGGAGATCCTCCGCCACGGCGAAGAAGTCGCCGTACGAGACGATCCGCTTCTCGCGCATCGCGGCCCGGTGCCACGCCTCGCCCCCCTCGCCGCCGCCGCGGATCGCGGGGACGACGAGCGCGCCGCCGCGCTCGAGCCAGGAGGCCATCGTCACCCCGCCGTAGAACTCGTCCGCGTAGCCGATTGGGAACGAAACGCCGAACGCCCCGTAGCCCGTCATGAGCGTCGGCGTCTCCCCGGGGGCGGCGGCCTGGCGGGGCTTCACGAGCCAGTAGCTGATCGGCGTGCCGTCCCCGGCCTTCGCCGTGCGGGTCTCCACGACGAGGCGCGAGGCGTCGAAGAGAGCGGGGTCGGCGGAGATCGTCCTTGCCGGCGTCCCCGGCCGGTAGAGCTCGAGCTTTGCGGGCTGCAGGAAGCCGACGCTCTGGACGACGAGGTCCTCTCCGGCGGGGTCGGCCCCGAGCGCCCGGACGTCCGTTCCCGCGGGCGCCTCGACGAAGGGCTTCACCGTCCACTTCGTCCCGTCGCTCCGCGCGGCCGCGAGGGAGCGCGAGAGCCCCTTCTGGAGCGGGAAAACCGCAGCCGTCCGGGTCGCCGTGCCGGCCATGGTCCAATCCGGGACCACCTCGCCCGCGGCCGGGGTGTAGACGATCTGCAGGCCGGCGGGGTCGGCCGCCTTCGCCCGGAGGTCCCACGCGAGGATCGACTCGGCCGGAGCCGTGGCGCCCCCGACCGGGGCCTCCTCGGCGAGCTGGACGAAGAGGTGCCTCTCGCTGGCCGCCTGCAGGCCGAACGCCTTCAGCTTCGCCGGAATCGGCAGCGCCTCGACGCGGCCTTCCCGGTCGACGGTCAGGAGCTGGAACGTCGAGAAGTCGATCGCGCGCATGACGAGGCCCCGCCGCGCCGATGCCGGCCCCACTGCGGAGACCATCAGGATGGCGTCGGTCTTCTGGGCGGTGTAGACGACGCGGGACTTCTCGAGCGGCTCGCCCCGCTTCCAGAGGCGGACCGCGGCGCCCCAGCCGGCCGCGGTCTTCGGCGCGTCGCCGAGCGCGTGGACGACGAGGAGCGTGTCGCGGTCGAGGTAGGCGGCGAAGGTCCGGCTCGGCGGCGTGACGAATCCGCCGGGGACGAAGGCCCCGGTCTCTACGTCGAATTCGCGGATCGCGGTCTCGTCGGAGCCCTGGTCGGAGAGGTGGAGGAGGCAGCGGTCGTACCGCGGAGGAAGGCACCCCGGGTCGCCGAACCACTGGAGCTGGAGCTTCTTACCCTCGCTCTTCCCGAGGGCGGCGACGTCGAGGATCGTCTTCCACTCGCCGAGCGTCCCGTCCTCGAGGCGCAGGGTGGCCTGGAGGAGCCCGACGGGATTGGCGGCGTTGCGCTTCAGGCGGAGCGCGCGGGGTCCGAGGAGGACCGGCGCGCCGTCCAGGGTCGAGCGCTCGACCGAGAGCTTCTTCGCGACCTCCTCTCGGAGCGCGGCATAGCCCGGCAGCGCCTGGAGCGCCTTCGCCGAGGTGTCCGTGTGCGCCTTCGCCCACGCGAGGGGGCGCGCCTCGAGGGGCGGCTCGAGCCACTGCCACTCCCCGATCTCCTCGCAGGGCGCCGGGGCGGCGGCGAGGAGGGCCGAAACCAGGAACGCGGCCCGCGCGGCCGCTCGCGTCGTGCGGAGCATCGCTTCTCCTGCTACCTCAGGTCGTAGATGAGCCGCAGGCCGATCGTCCGCGGCCGGACGTAGGTCACGTAGCTCGGCGGGTAGACGAACGCCCCCGTCGCGACGCCCCGCTTGTCGGTCAGGTTCTCGCCAAAGGCTTCCCACTGGATGCCGAGCGCCGCGAGGCGCGCGCGGAGGTCGTAGAGCGAGTAGTTCCCCACGGTGGCGGAGGCGCCGAACTCGGCCGGTGCGCTCCCGACGTAGCGGTAGCTCGCCGTGACCGAGGGAGCGAGGGAGCTCTTCCACGAGTACGTCGCCGAGGCCATGGCGTTCCACTTCGCGGCCATCGGCAGGGTCGTCCCCGCCTCGACCACCGTCTGGCCCCCGAAGTTGTTGACGACGTCCTCCCGCAGCGTCGCGTCGAGGTAGCCGAAGGCACCGTCGAGCGAGAGGCTCGGGGTGGGGGCGGCGTGGACCGCGACCTCGATCCCCATGTTGCGCGCCTTCCCGGCGTTGATCGCGTAGGCGAAGCCGTCGGGTCGGGCCTGCCGGAGCTGGATGTCCCTCCAGTCGATGTAGTAGGGAGTCACGTCGAGAGTGAGCCGCCGGTTCATCCAGGCCAGCCGGACGCCGAGCTCGTAGTTCGTCAGGCTGTCCGAACCAAACGTCTCCGGCGTCGGGTACTCCGGGTTCGGCGGGGCGAGGTTCGGGCCGCCGAAGCGGAACCCCTGCGAGACCAGGGCGTAGAAGAGCGTGTCCCTGTCGGGGGCGTAGGCGATGGAGAACTTCGGCGTGAAGCCGTTCTCCTTCTGGTCGTTCTGCTTGACGCTCGAGGGGTCACCCGAGGATAGAAAGGTCAGGAACCCGAACTGCTCGTTGGTCAGGTCGATCGAGGTGTCGTAGTACCGACCGCCGGCCGTGACCCTCCACTTGTCGGTGAACCGCCAGGTCGCCTCCCCGAAGAGCGCCGTCTCCTTGCCGTCGGTCGGCATGCCGAAGCTCTGGAGAGTGTCGTTGGGCGCCACCGCCTCGCCGATTCCCGCCCCGAAGATCGGTCCGTAGATCGTCTCGACGGCGTCGGTGACGCCGGGGCCGCCGAACGCGCTCGGGAAGTCCTCCGTGTAGTGCGAGTAGCTCGCGCCGACGAGCCAGTCGAACCGGCCGGCCGTGAGAGAGGCGAGCCGCGCCTCGAAGACGTCCCCCTTCGCGAAGGCGTCCTGCGGGCCGGCCACGTAGGGAACGAGGCCTCCGAGGAGCGCGCCGAAGTAGGGGGTGACGTCGGTCACGACTTTCTGCTGCTTGTCCGTGTGGGCCGCGTTCACGGTCAGGGATGCGAAGTCCCAGTTGTACTGGCCGCGGAGCGAGTAGACGGTCGTGGCGAGGCTGAAGGGCTCGAGGATGGCCGTTTCCTTTTCCCACTCCCCGAGGGAGGTGTACCGCGAGGGCTGGTCCTTGTTGTCGGTCTTCGAGTAGAGGCCGAGCGCCGTCAGGGTCAGGCGGTCGGTGGGGCGCCACTCGAGCTCTCCCCGCACGCCGCTGACCGTGAGGTCCGTGCTCCCTTCCTTCCCGACGCCGATGTTGTCGAGGTAACCCGGCTCGGCGCGCGTCGACGCGACGACGCGAAGGGCGAGCCGGTCCTTCATCAGCGGGACGTTGAACATCCCCTTGGCGCCCCAGTTCACCCCCGAGGTGTGGGTCGTCGTGGACGTCCCGAGCTCGACGCGGGCCTCCGTGGCGTCGGCCCTCGGGCCCTTCGTGATGTAGTTGACCGCGCCGCCGAGGGTCGCCGAGCCGAAGAGCGTCCCCTGAGGCCCCCGCAGCACCTCCACCCGGTCGACGTCGAACGTGTCGAGGTCGGGGACGCCCACCGAGAAGTAGGGCTCGGTCATCGGGATGTCGTTGAAGTAGTAGCCGGTCGACTGCTGGCCCTGGTCGATGAAGGCGGTCGTCGCGACGCCGCGGATGGCGATCTGCGAGAGCCCCGGCGTGGACTGGTTGAAGCTGACGCCCGGCTGGGCCGCGAGGAAGTCGGCGAAGCTCTCGGCCCCCTTCTGCTCCATCACCTCGGCCGTGATCGGGGTGACGGCGGCCGCCACCTCGCGCACCTCTTCCTCGCGCTTGCTCGCCGTGACGATGACGTCCTTGCTGAAACGGGCGGCCGGCCCTTCGGCCGAAGTGCCGCCTTCCCGGACGATGACGAACGTCTTCGCATCGGTCTTCTCGAAGCCGAGGCCCGTGCCCTTGAGGAGCTCCTTCAGGCCCGCCTCGACCTCGAAGCTCCCCTTCAGCCCCGCGGTCTTGAGGCCGGCGACCTGGTCCTCCGGGTAGAAGACCTGCACCTTCGCCTGCTCGCCGAACGCGCGGAGCGCCGGGCCGACGGCCTGCGCCCTGATGTCGAACTTCACCGGCTCGGCGGCGGCGGCGGCCGCGAAGCCGCAGGCCAGCACCAGCGCCGTGGCGAGGAGCCCGATTGCCTTCCTCACCCCGTGGCGCCGCGATCCCGTCCGGAACAGGTTCCTCTCGCCCATGTCTCCCTCCCCGATCGCCCGGTCGATGTGTCCCGGGTGACCCTCGCCTCGTTCGTGATGACCGGTGCTACGGGTGAAGACGAGCGAGGGCGCCGGTTCCCCCATCCCCGGGGTGTACCGCCGTCCTTTCGGCGGTCTCTCGTGCTCAGCCGCGGCGCTTCAGGACGATCAGGTCCGGGGCCGGCCGCGTCACCTCCACGGGCCACGAGCGTTCGATCGCCGTGAAGATCGCTTCTGCGTCGTCGAGGTAGACGACGCCTCCCCCCACGAATCCCTCGATGCTGGGGTCCGCGATGACGACGTGGACCGCGAGGTACGGGGAGAGCCGCTCGACCATCTCCTTGAGCGTGACCGCGTCGAAGTAGAGCCGCCCCTCCCGCCACGACGCCGCGTGCTCCACGGTCTCCGGGGCGAGCTCGGTAACGTGGACCTCGTCCTCGGAGAGGACGGCCGACTCCGACTGTGTGACGCGCCGGGGAGCCTCGACGGACTCTTGCGAAACCGGCGACGAGGCCCGCGGTTCCTGGCGCTTCACCCTGGCGGCCTCCGGACGGCGCGCGACCTCGACGGTCCCTTCCACGACGGTGACGCGGACCTCGTCTCCCCGGTTCACGACGCTGAAGGCGGTGCCGACGGCGGTGATGGTCTTGTCGCCAGCGCTGACGACGAAGGGCCGGGCCGGGTCCTTCGCGACCTCGAAGTACGCCTCGCCCCGGACGAGGCGGACGGAGCGCTGCGTGGGGGAGAGCGCGGCGAGGAGTTCGGTGTCGGTGTTGAGCCAGACGACGGAGCCGTCCGCGAGCATCGTCTCCCTCCGCTCGCCGACCTTCGTCCGCAGCTGGGGAGCCGTGGCCGAGGCGACGGCCGGCTCGGGTCGCTGGAACCGGGTCGCCCAGAGGACTCCGAGGAGACCGAGGACGACGGAGGCCGCGAGGAGGGCGAGCCGGCGGTTCCGCGACGATCGCGCGGGGACGGCCGGCGCGGTCGCCAGCGCGCCGCAGCGCTCGACCTCCGCGCGGAGCGCGGGGGGAAGAGGGTTCTCGCCGGCCGTTGCGAGGCCCGCGAGCGCGTCGAGGTCGGACCAGGTCTCCTGCGCCTCGTTGAAGGCCTGCTGGTGGCCCGGGGAGGTCGAGAGCCATTCCTGGAAGTCGGCCCGGTCGCTCGCGGAGACGTCGTCGGCCGCGAGGCGCGCCACCCAGGCGGCGGCCTGCTCGTGGAGGTGGGCGTTCTCGTTCGTTCTGCTCGATCTCATGGTCGTCCTCGTCCGGCGGCCTCGTCGCCCGGCCGGGGGCCGGGAGCCGGGAATGCGCGGACCTCCGCGCCAGGGCCTGCGGCGCCTCCCCGCACCGCGTTGCGGCAGGCCGCGATGCCGCTTGCGATCTGCTTCTCGACGGTCTTCGTGGAGGTCCCCATGACGGCCGCCACCTGGCGGTAGGTGAGGTGGTGGAACTTGTGGAGGATGACCGCCTGCCTCGTTCGATCGGGGAGAGCCATGAGGGACCGCGAGAGCGCCCGTAGCTCGCGCCGGGCGTGGGTGATCTCCTCCGGGCTGCCCGACGGGTCCGGCAGCGCGGCCTCCTTGAGGTCCTCGACCGAGGAGTAGCTGACGAGCCTCTCGTGCCGGAAGCGGTCGCGGAGGAGGTTCCGCGCGATCTGGAGCAGGAAGGCCCCGGGGTTCCGGAGGTCGTCGAGGCGCGCCGAGCCATGGGCCCTGAGGAAGGTGTCCTGCGTCAGGTCCTCGGCGTCCTGCTCGGAGCGGAGCGCGCGCCGGAAGAACGAGCGGATCGAGGGGCGGTGCGAGCCGTAGATCCTCTCGACGAGCTCCTGCCGGGGGCTCGCGTCGCCTGCCTTCCGGGCGGACTCGTCTTCCTGCTCGAGGTCGGGCAAGGACTCCCTCCCGCTCAGAATAGACGGACGAGCAGGGCTTTTCCCCCATGCCCACCGAGAAGCTGACCCGCGTCCTCAGCGCCCCTCCCGTTGAGCGAAGTTCAGGCCCCGTCTTCCGGTAGCGGCCGCGAAGCCTCACACCGCATCGACAGGGTCCCCGGGAAGTCGAACCCGGGGATGACCTTGGGATTCGCCCGCAAACGAAGAGCCCGGCGTTTCCGCCGGGCCTTCTAACCGCTTTCATCTCGCGGACTTATGTTTGGTTGCGGGGGCAAGATTTGAACTTGCGACCTTTGGGTTATGAGCCCAACGAGCTACCAGGCTGCTCCACCCCGCGTCAGGGGAGGGGGAAGATACCGGGGAGGTTCGAGGAAGTCAAGCGATGGGGCCGACGGGGCGATGGACCGACGGGGCGGGCCGAATCCGGCGAGCCGGCGGCTCTCGGAAATTTCGCGACCGGCAGTTTGATTTCTCTTCTTTCGGGACTTCCCTTTCGAATCCGTTTGATGTAGATTAGACGAAGTCTAAAGTGCGAGGCAACGACCTCCGCCGCAAGCAGCAAGGAGAAAGCGCTATGAGCATCATCAACAGCCAGATTCCCGAGTTCAAGGTGCAGGCCTACGCCAACGGCAAGTTCACCGAGGTCTCGAACAAGGACCTCGCCGGCAAGTGGTCGGTCTTCTTCTTCTACCCGGCCGACTTCACTTTCGTCTGCCCGACGGAGCTGGGCGACCTGGCTGACAACTACGCCGAGTTCAAGAAGATGGGCGTCGAGATCTACTCCGTCTCGACCGACACGCACTTCACCCACAAGGCGTGGCACGACGCCTCCGAGACGATCAAGAAGATCAAGTACGTCATGCTCGCCGACCCGACGCACGCCCTCTCGAAGGCGTTCGGCGTCCACATCGACGAAGCGGGCCTTTCCTACCGCGGCACGTTCGTCGTGAACCCCGAGGGGAAGATCAAGATCGTCGAGATCCACGACAACGGCATCGGCCGCGATGCCAAGGAGCTCCTCCGCAAGGTCCAGGCGGCCCAGTACGTCGCCAGCCACGACGGCGAGGTCTGCCCCGCCAAGTGGACGCCGGGCGCCGAGACGCTGAAGCCCAGCCTCGACCTCGTCGGCAAGATCTGATCGCTGAGATACGAGGACGATGAGGCCCGGGCCGTTCGGCCCGGGCCGTCGTCCCTCACCCCGTCCGGAATCGTCCGCGAAGAGAACGGAAGAGCGAGAACGCAGATGCTCGAACCCTCGGTGTCCGCCCAGCTTCAGCAGATCTACCGCGACCTCCCGGTCACGGTCGTCCTTCGCCAGCGCCCCTCCGACCACCCCAAGCAGGCCGAGCTGACGACGATGCTCGAGGACCTGGCGGCGACGAATCCTCAGCGGATCGTCCGCCGCTTCGAGGGCGAGCCGAGCCCGATCCCGGCCTTCGAGGTCGGAGTCGAGGGGAAGGCTGCGACGATCCTCTTCAAGGGACTCCCGGGAGGCCACGAGTTCACGTCGCTCGTCCTCGCGGTCCTCAACACCGCGGGCCTGGGCAAGAGGCCCGACGAGGGGATCCAGGCGCGGATCCGGAACCTCAAGGGACCGATCCGCCTCCGGACGTTCGTCTCCCTCTCCTGCCACAACTGCCCCGAGGTGGTGCAGGCCCTCAACCAGATGGCGCTGCTCCACCCCGACTTCGTCCACGAGATGGTGGACGGCGGCCTCGCGGAGGGCGAGGTCGAGAAGCTCGGGATCCAGGGCGTGCCGACGGTGATCTCGCCGGTGCACGAGAACGCGCAGGTGTCCGTGGGGCGCGCGGGTCTCGCCGAGCTCCTCGACGCCCTCGAGGAGCGCTACGGCTCGGAGCCGTCGGAGGCCGCGCAGGACCTCCCGACCCGCGCGCCGTACGACGTCCTCGTCGTCGGCGGTGGCCCTGCGGGAGCGTCGGCCGCGATCTACTCCGCGCGCAAGGGGCTCCGTACCGGCCTCGTCGCGAAGGAGGTCGGCGGCCAGCTCACGCAGACGGTCGGCATCGAGAACCTGATCGGCACCGTCCGAACCGAGGGGCAGAAGCTCGCCTCCGACCTGCTCGCGCACGTCAGGAGCTACCCGGTCGAGGTCCTCGACAACCGCCGCGTCGAGACGATCGAGAACGGCGAGATGAAGACCGTCCGCCTCGCGGGAGGCGAGACGCTGACGGCGAAGGCCCTCATCGTCGCGACGGGGGCGCAGTGGCGCGAGCTGAACGTCCCGGGCGAGAAGCAGTACATCGGCCGCGGCGTCGCGTTCTGCCCGCACTGCGACGGTCCCTTCTACAAGGACCGGAACGTCGTCGTCATCGGCGGCGGGAACTCCGGCATCGAGGCGGCGATCGACCTGGCGGGGATCTGCGCGCACGTCACCGTCGTCGAGTTCATGGCGGAGCTGAAGGCCGACAAGGTCCTCGTCGACAACCTGAAGAAGCTCGCGAACACCGACGTCATCGTGAACCACCGGACGGCGGAGATCCTCGGCGACGGGGCGAAGGTCACGGGAATCAAGGTCGTCGACCGGGCCAACGACGCGGAGAAGACGATCCCGATCGACGGCATCTTCATCCAGATCGGCCTCGCCCCGAACTCGGGAATCGTGCGCGGACTCGTCGACGTGAACCGCTTCGGCGAGATCGTGGTCGACGAGAAGTGCCGGACCTCGACGAAGGGGATCTACGCCGCGGGCGACGTGACGACGGTGCCGTGGAAGCAGATCGTCATCTCGATGGGCGAGGGGGCGAAGGCCGCGCTCGCGGCCTTCGAGGACAAGATCCACGCCGCGTAGAAGAATCGTCCTCCGGAGAGGGCGGAACGGGGCCTCGCGAACGCTCGCGGGGCCTCTTTTCCTTTCCGCCGGTGACCTTTCTCACGCGCCTGCCGCGCGCCGCGCCTGGCATGGAGGCTGCAACGGACGGTGCGGGAGCAACGAGCTCCCGAGATCGTCCGAAGGAGGTCCGACATGAAGAACGCCCGCAGGAACATCGCCCTCGCCGCCGTTGCGGCCGCGAGCCTCGCGCTGGCACCGTCGGTCCTGGCGGACGTGCGGATCCACGTGTCGCTTCCGCTCCCGCCTTCGCCGCACCAGGTGCTCAAGCACCTTCCGGTGCCGCCGCTCCCGCCTCCGCCCGTCGTCGGGTTCGGCTACGCCCGACACGACGGCGGCCACTACGACGGCCGTTGGAACTACGAGAACCGCCACCGCGACGACCGGTACGTGACGCACTACGGGAAGCACGGGCACGGCCGCTACGTCTACGTCGAGGGCCGCTGGATCCTCCCGCCGTACCCCGGCGCCGTCTGGGTGAACGGCTACTACGACCGGTACGGCTACTGGGTCCCCGGCTACTGGGTCCGTTACCGGTAGGTCAGGTCACCGCCGCGCGGCGGCGGAACCCGGGGCGCTCGTGGGCGCGCGACGAAAGCACGCCCGCGAGCGCCCTCGCCGCGCCCCAGGCGTCGACGAAGCGGGTCGTGAGCGGCGCGAAGCCGAACCGGAGGACGTCGGGGGCCCGGAAGTCGCCGACGACGCCGCGCGCGATCAGCGCCTGCATCACCGCGTAGCCGTCGGCGTGCGCGAAGGAGACCTGGCTCCCGCGCCGCGCGGCGTCGCGCGGGGAGACGAGCGTCACCGCGTCACCGCAGGCCTCCTCGACCGCGTCGACGAAGAACGACGTGAGCGCCTCCGACTTCGCGCGGACGAGCTCGAGGTCGACCTCAAGGAGGAGGTCCAGCGCCGCGTCGAGAGCCGACATCGAGAGGATCGGCGGCGTGCCGCAAAGATACCGGGCGATTCCCGCCGCGGGGCGGTAGCCCGGCTCGAACGCGAACGGCTCGGCGTGCCCGAGCCACCCGGAGAGCGGCTGCGAGAACCCGTCCTGGAGGCGCGGTGCGACCCAGAGGAACGCGGGGGCGCCGGGGCCGCCGCAGAGGTACTTGTAGCCGCAGCCGACGGCGAAGTCGGCGCCCGCGGCCGCCAGGTGCACCGGCATCGCGCCCGCGGTGTGCGCGAGGTCCCACGCGGCGAGCGCGCCGGCGTCGTGCGCGGCGCGCGTGACCGCGGGGAGGTCGTGCCTCTCGCCCGTCCGGTAGTCGACGTGCGTCAGGAGGAGGACGGCGACGTCGTCGTCGAGGGCGGAGATGAGGTCGCCCTTCGGCATGAGCCGGAGCCGGTGCCCGCGGCCGAGCTGCCGGACGAGCCCCTCGGCGACGTAGAGGTCCGTCGGGAAGTTCCCCTCCTCGGAGAGGATCGTCCGTCGACCGGGGCGGAGCGCGAGGGCTGCCGAGAGGACCTTGAAGACGTTGACGGAGGTGGAGTCGGCGCAGACGACGTCGCCCGGAGCGGCGCCGACGAGGCGCGCGATCTTGTCGCCGACGCGACGGGGGAGGTCGATCCAGCCGGCGTCGTTCCAGCTCCTCACGAGCCCCTCGCCCCACTCGCGCGCGACGACGTCCGCGACGCGGGCCGCCGCGGCCTTCGGGAGCGCGCCGAGCGAGTTGCCGTCGAGGTAGACCAGCCCGTCCGGGAGGACGAAGCGGTCGCGGAACGGGGCGAGCGGGTCGGCGGCGTCGAGGCGCTCGGCGTCGGTGCGCGTGATCACGCGTCAGCGGCCGGAGGCGGCCGGGGAGGGAACCGGCGTCCGCTTCGGCGTGACCTTCTCCTCGAAGCCGGGGGGGAGGACGAGGACGACGTCGCCCGGGGCGACGAGCGAGAGGTCCTCGCGCGCGATCTTCTCGACCGCGGCGGGCTCCTTCGTCAGCCGCGCGACCTCCTTCTCGAGCGCTTCGTTCCGCTCGGCGATCGCCGAGACCTCGGCCTGGAGCGCGCCCACCTGCGCCCGCTGCTTCCTCACCTGGAGGAAGCCGCGGTCGCCGGCGAGGAAGAAGACGAAGAGGAGGACCGAGACGACGAGCGAGAAGCCGACGTACGAGAGCGGGTGGACGTGCGGGCGCTCCGGGCGTGCGGCGGGCCCGGCGGCGGGAGGCTCGTCCGTCCGGCGCGCGGGGCGGGGAGGCGGCGCGGGCCGCCCCCCCGTCCTCGAGACGAGGCCTTTCCTCGGGCCGGAGATCCGCTCGAAACGCAAGTCCCGCCGTCTCTCCTCAGGCCTTCTTCACCGCGAGGCCGAAGAAGCGGCCGGCGTCGGCGAGCTCCTCCTCGATCCGGAGGAGGCGGTTGTACTTCGCGAGCCGCTCGGAGCGGGACGCGGAGCCGGTCTTGATGAACATCGAGTTCGTCGCGACGGCGAGGTCGGCGATCGTCGTGTCCTCGGTCTCGCCCGAGCGGTGCGAGACCGCCGTGACGTAGCGGGCGACCTGCGCCATGCGGACCGCCTCGAGCGTCTCGGTGATCGTGCCGATCTGGTTCACCTTCACGAGGAGGCCGTTCGCGATGCCGTCGCGGATCCCCTCGGCGAGGATCTTCGGGTTCGTGACGAAGAGGTCGTCGCCGATGAGGTGGATCCTCGACCCGAGCCTCTCGGTCATCAGCTTCCAGCCGGCCTTGTCTCCCTCGGCGCAGCCGTCCTCGATCGAGACGATGGGGTAGTCCTTCACGATCGCTTCCCAGAACGCGACCATCTCCGCGGGGGAGAGCTTCAGCCCCTCGCCGTCGAGGACGTACGTCCTCTCCTTGAAGTACTCGGAGGCGGCCGGGTCGAGCGCGATGAAGATGTGCTCGCCCGCCTTGTAGCCCGCCTTGCCGATCCCTTCCACGATCAGGTCGAGCGCCTCGCGGGCGGTCCCGATCGCGGGAGCGAAGCCCCCCTCGTCGCCGACGCCCGTCGCGAGCCCCTTCTTCTTGAGGATCGACTTCAGCGCGTGGAACGTCTCGGCCCCGGCGCGGAGCGCCTCGCGGAACGACGGGAGCCCCGCGGGGACGAGCATGAACTCCTGGTGGTCGAGCGGGTTGTCGGCGTGGGCGCCGCCGTTGATGACGTTCATCATCGGCACCGGGAGCGAGACCGCGCCCGTGCCGCCGACGTACCGGAAGAGAGGTAGGTCGCACCCTTCGGCCGCCGCGCGGCAGACGGCCATGGAGACGCCGAGCGTCGCGTTCGCGCCGAGCTTCGACTTGAACTCGGTGCCGTCGAGGTCGCACATGAGGCGGTCGAGGCCCGCCTGGTCGCGGGCGTCGAAGCCGAGGAGCTCGGGGGCGATCGTCTTGTTGACGTTCTCGACGGCCTTGAGCGTCCCCTTTCCGCCGTAGCGCTTCGGGTCGCCGTCGCGCAGCTCGAGGGCCTCGCGGGTGCCGGTGGAAGCGCCGGAGGGGACGCCGGCCCGCCCGGAGGCGCCGGACTCGAGGAGGCACTCGACCTCGATGGTGGGATTCCCGCGGGAATCCAGGATCTCCCGGGCGTGGATTTCTTCGATCGCGTACATGCGGTTTCCTTCCTGCCGCCGCGCGGGCGGCGGAGCTCAGCCTTCCGGGAAGAGACGGCGGCGGTTCGCGCAGGCGAACGGGTCGCCGGGGACGACACTCCAACCCGATGTTCCGAACCGGACCATCGCAACCGGGCTCCTTCTGGCCCGTAAGATTCTAAGCGTGAGGAACCTCCGCCCGGAAGCGATTCGGCGCGCGTTCGCCGCGCTGGCGGTCGCGGTCGCCCTCCCGCTCGCGGGCGCCCGGGGCGCCGAGCCGCGCCGGGTCGTGATCTCGCGCCTCGCGCCGACCTACGCCGAGCGGGAGCCGGCGGCCAAGGCGCAGCTCCTCGCGGTCATCAACGAGGAGCGGAAGGCTCACGGGGCGCCTCCCCTCGCCTACGACCTCCTCGGGGCGAAGGTCGGGGACGAGTTCTGCGAGGACGCGGCCCGGAACCGGACGATCGGCCACTGGGACCTCGCCGGCCGGGCCCCCTACCTCCGCTGGACGCTCGCGGGCGGAATCGACCACCACGCCGAGAACTTCGCCTCGGAGAGCCGGCAGGGCTTCGAGTTCACGGAGCCGGCCGCCGAGCTGCTGAAGAAGTCGCACGCGGCCTTCATGAAGGAGAGACCGCCGAACGACGGCCACCGGAAGACCGTCCTCGACCCGATCTGGACCCACGTCGGCATCGGCTTCGCCGTCGTCGGCGGCGAGATGCGGATGACGGAGGAGTACAGCCGGCGGGTCCTCGAGTGGGCCGAGCTCCCCGCGGGGCCGGTGAAGCCGGGGAAGGGGGCCCTCGTCGCGATGAAGCTGCCGCGCGGGTGGAACGTCGGGGCGATCGAGGTCGCCTGGGAGCCCTTCCCGAAGGCCCTCTCTCGCGCCGAGGTCGCCGCGCGGGGCGCCTACGGCCTCCCGCCCGCCGGGCGCACGCTCGTCCCCTTCCCGCCCGCCGGGACGCGCTGGGAGTCGGGGGAGAAGGGGGACTTCTCGTCGGTCGCGGGAGGGAGGATCGAGGTGAGCGTGCCGATCGACCGCGGGCCGGGGCACTACTTCCTCGTCGTCTTCGCGGCCGAGGGGGAGGCGGCCGGAAAGAAGATCTACCCCGTCGCCACGCCGATGGTGACGGCGGAGTAGGGGGTGCGCCACCTCCTCGTCTCCTCCGCGGACGACGACCTCGTCGAGGGGCTTCGGTTGCTCCTGCCTCCCGGGACGGTCCTCCTCTCGGCGCGAGGCGTCGACGACACGCTCGAGCGCCTCGCCCGCTCCGCGCGCGTCGACGCCGTCGTGACGGACGACCCGGAGGTCGAGGCGGCGATCCGGGAGGAGATCCCCGGGGGCGTTCCGGTCGTCGTGGTCGACGCCGCGGACCGTGCGGAGGACGCCGTTGTCGCAGTGGCCGCTGCCCTCGACGGGTCGTGAGAAGAGAGCGCGCAGGCGGTCTGAAGCCCAGTTTGTGAACGGGCCGGCGGGAGAGTAGCCTCCCCGCTTTCATGGACGAGGACCCGACGGACGGAGCGCCGCTCAGCGGTGCCCCCACGGTCGACGCCGACGGCGTGACGCCCCCCGAGGTCCCCACGAACCTCCCGGGCGAAGTGGGAGGCTTCCCGATCCTCCGCAAGCTCGGCGAGGGCGGAATGGGGATCGTCTACGAGGCCGAGCAGCAGAGCCCGAGGCGTCGCGTCGCGCTGAAGGTCGTTCGCGGTGGCCAGTTCGTCGACGAGACCTACCTGCGGATGTTCCGCCGCGAGGCCGAGACGCTCGCGCGCCTCGTCCACCCGAACATCGCGGCGATCTACGAGGCGGGGCGCACCGAGGACGGGCAGCACTTCTTCACGATGGAGCTCGTCACGGGCGAGACGCTCAGTGCGTACGCCCGGCGGCGCCTCGGCGGCGAGACTCCGGGGCCGGAGCAGGTCCGCGAGCGGGTCCGCCTCTTCGAGACCGTCTGCCGGGCGGTGAACCACGCGCACCAGCGGGGCGTGATCCACCGCGACCTGAAGCCCTCGAACATCGTCGTCTCGGAAGCGGGCGACGTGAAGGTCCTCGACTTCGGCCTCGCGCGGATCACGGACGCCGACGTCGCGGTCGGCACGGTGATGACCGAGCTCGGGAAGATCTGGGGGACGCTCCCCTACATGAGCCCCGAGCAGACGCGGGGCGACAGCCGCGAGATCGACTTCCGCTCCGACGTCTACGCGCTCGGCGTCGTCCTCTACGAGCTCGTCTCGGGCCGCCTCCCGTACGACACGCAGACGGGGTCGCTCGTCCAGGCCGTCCGGACGATCTGCGAGGAGCCGCCGCGTCCGTTGAAGGAGGGCGCGGTCGACGCCGACCTGAGGACGATCGTCGCCAAGGCGCTCGAGAAGGACCCGGATCAGAGGTACCAGACGGCGGCGGCGCTCGCGGAGGACGTGGAGCGCTGGCTCGCGGGGCAGCCGATCCTCGCGCACCCGCCGAGCACGATGTACCACCTGCGCAAGCTCGCGGCGCGGCACAAGGGGGGCGTCGCGGCGGCGGGCGCGATCGCGTTCCTCGTCGTGGCCCTGGCGGCGACGATGACCGTCCAGGCGCAGCGCGTGAGGCGCGAGCGCGACCGGGCGGCGGCGGAGGCGGCCAAGGCGGGCGCGATCAACGCTTTCCTCCAGGACGCGCTCGGCGCCGCGGACCCGTGGGGAAAGGGGTCGCGGAACGTCACGCTCCTCGAGGCGCTCCGGCAGGCGCGGGCGAAGGCCGAGGCTTCGCTGAAGACGCAGCCCCTCGTCGCGGCGTCCGTGCTGCAGACGATCGGGACGACATTCTCGAACCTCGCGGAGGCCGAGGAGGCAGACCGGGCGCTGCGCGCCGCGCTGGAGCTGCGGGCGGCGGCCGCGGGGAGAACGAGCGCGGAGGCCGTCGAGTCGCTCGTGGCGCTCTCGTCGGCCGAGTCGTACGCGAAGGAGTTCGGAGAGGCCGAGAGGCACGCGCGCGAGGCGCTCGACGTCGTCCGCGCCCTCCACGGGGAGGGGAGCCTCGAGACGGCGCCCGCGCTCTACGCGCTCGCCACGGCGGTCCACGGCGCCGGACGGCCGCCCGAGGCGAAGGCGATGGCCGAAGAGCTCCTCCGGATCGCGCGCGCGCACCGCGCCGGCGGGACGAAGGAGGAGCGCGACGCCGCCGCGAAGGCCGAGACGGACGCGCTGCTCGTCCTGATCGGGGTCCAGGCGACGGGCGACGAGACCGAGAGCGCGAAGATCGAGCCGCTCGCGCGGGAGCGCCTCGCGCTCCTAAAGGAGCGGTTCGGGGAGCGGCACCCGGAGGTCGCGAACGCGATGAACGACGCCGCTCTGGGGCAGATGTACGCGGGCGACCTCGCCGGGGCCGAACGCACCTACCTGCAGGTCGTCGAGATGGACGTCGCGCTCCTCGGGGAGGACCACCCGGAGACCGCGAGCGCGCGCGAGAACCTCGGGAACGTCTACGCCCGCATGAAGAGGTTCGACAGGACGGCGGCGCTCCTCGAGAAGGTGCTCGCCGCGCGGCGCAGGGCGCTGGGCGACGACTCGGAGCCCGTGGCCCGGTCCCTCGCGAACGTCGCGACGGTCCACAAGCTGGCCGGCGAGCTCGACGCCGCGGCGAAGGCGTATCCCGAGGCGATCGACCGCCTCACGAAGAGGCTCGGTGAGGAGCACCCGGACGTCGGCCTCACTCTCCTCGGTTACGGCGACACCCTCCGCCAGCAGAAGAAGTACGCCGAGGCCGAGGTCCCGCTGCGTCGCGCCGTGGAGATCCTGGCGAAGGCGAACGGGGCGGACTCGGCGATGGCACAGCGCGGGCTGGAGGTCCTCGTGAAGCTCTGCACGGACTGGGGCAGGCCCGACCGCGCGGAGGCGTACCGCTCGAGGCTGGTCCCGAAGCCCGTCGCGCCGGCCACCAGCGGCTAGAAGAGCCTCCGGTACTCCGCGAGGTCCCTCTTCCAGACGAGGACGCCGCAGAAGCGCTCGCCCTCCGGGCAGACCGGCTTCGCCCCGGCGCGGGCGCGGAGGCCGCACGGGGGGAGGAGCCAGCGGCCGATCCGCGGCTCGACGGCGCGCACCTGCGCGGCCTCGTCGAGCGAGGCGCGCCAGATCTCCTCCTGCGCGTTGAAGCAGAGGCGCATCGCGAGCTTGTGGCGGAGGCCGGCGAGGTCGGCCGACTCGGTGAAGCGGAGGGCGACGGCGTTCGGGAGGAGGTAGGCGCGGAACTCGTCGGGGACGCCGAGGGCGCCGAGGCGCGCGATCGCCTCCCACGTCCGCGCCATCGTCCCGTCGTAGAGCTCCTTCGCCTCGCCCGGCTCGGCGAGGAGCATCGGTGTGACGTAGTCGGGCGCGTCGGAGAGGTAGGCGTGGAGCGTCGGGCGGGAGGCGGGGGTCGTCCGGTGCCGCTGGTCCTGGCTGTCGGCGGTGTGCGACAGCTTCTTGCGGAACGTGTAGGCGGGGTGGTGGAGGGTCCGCGCGAGCTTGCCGTGGTCGGTCAGGTTGAGGGCCTCCCCGAGGAGGGTGTTCGCGGCGGGGTCGATCGCGAGCGCGATCGCCTCGTCGTCGGGGAGGGCTTCCGGCGTCGCGCCGACGACCTCGCGCACGGCCTCGGCGAGGAGCTCCTCGTTCCGCGCCTTCCGGTCGACGAGCTTCGAGATCCGCCCCCCGAGCTGTGCGTCGAAGCGCTCCCGGAAGGAGCCGTCGCCGGGGCGGTCGCGCCGGGGCGCCGCGAAGAGCCGCTCCGCGAGGGCGAACTCGGGCGTCTCCTCGAGCGGGATCGGCTCCTCGAGGACGGCGGCGTACGACGGGTCGTGCCGGAGGAGCTCCTCCGTCATCGCCTCCACGACGAGCCGCTGCTCCGTCGGGGCGTCGAACGTCGCGGCGAGGCGCCGGTAGCGGAAGAGCGTGACCGCGGAGATCGTGTGGTAGAGCGTCGTGAAGGTCGCGACGGGGAGGACGTAGCGGGCGACCTCGAGCGCGCGCTTGCGGATCGCCTTCTCCCAGCGCTCCGGCTGGCTCGCGCGACCCCGGAACGTCCCGTAGAACGCCCGGGCCGCCACCGGGGCGAGGAGTTCGCCGAGCCGCCGGTAGGCCGCCGTCTGCATCTCGCATCCGGCGCGGTAGACCTCGAGCGCCTCGCCGGCGAGCGGCGGGACGGCGAAGGTCCCCGGCTTCACCTCGACGTAGCGCTGGGAGGTCTGCTCGGAGTTGTAGAAGGGGTGGGCGTGGAGGAACGACCAGACGAGCTGCCGGCTGACGTTCTCGAGCGTGAACTCGAGGTGGGCGTGCTGGAACGTCGTGTGGTGACCGGCGAGGTAGACGTCCTTCGCGAGCGCGTCGCGCCGGGCGCGGCGCCGTTCCTTCTCCTCCGGGTCGGCGACGGCGTCGCCCCCGACCTCCTCCGCCGTGACGATCCCCTTCGGGCTGTAGCAGGTCCGGGCGGCGGCGACGACGCCGTCGAACGGGCGCGCGAAGGCGCTCACGAGCCTCACGCGGGGCGGGGGGGAGAGGAACGGGGGCACGCGCGCGGAGTCTAGACGCTCGCGTTCCCGGAATTGAACCCGGCCCTTTCCGGGCCTATAGTGGCCTGTTGGGGGCCCGCCGATGCTGAAGCTCAACCGCATCGTCGACTACGGCATCCTCGTTCTGACCGAGATCGCGCGCCGCAACGCCTGCGTCTCGACGACCGAGCTCGCTGCCGCGTACGGCGTTTCCGCAACGATCGTCGCCAAGGTCCTGAAGAAGCTCGCCCGCGCCGGCCTCGTCACGTCGGAGCGGGGGAGCCGGGGCGGCTACCGGCTCGCCCGGCCCGCGGACGCGGTCACCCTCCGGGCGATCGTCACCGCGCTCGAGGGGCCCATCTCGCTCACGTTCTGCTCCAGCGGGACGGCGAGCGGGCGCTGCAAGACCCGGCCGCTCTGCGCGGCGACGGACTCGATGCGGCGGCTGAACCACCTCGTGAACGGCGCCTTCGAGGCCGTCTCCCTCGAGGACATCCTCCGCGCGCCGGCGCCTCCCGGCCGCGTGTCGGCAGGCGCCGCGCCGTGACCCGCCGGCGGCCCGTCTACCTGGACCACCAGGCGACGACGCCGCTCGATCCCCGGGTGCTCGAGGCGATGCTCCCCTGGCTGACGGGGGACTTCGGCAACGCCGCCTCCCGCCAGCACGCCTACGGCTGGGCCGCCGAGAGCGCCGTGACCGCGGCGCGCGAGGAGATCGCCGCCGCGCTCGGCGCGGAGCCGCGGGAGATCGTGTTCACCTCGGGCGCCACGGAGTCGGACAACCTCGCGATCCTCGGCGCCGCGCGCGCGGCGCGTGCGAAGGGGAACCACGTCGTGACCTCGGCGGTCGAGCACCGGGCCGTCCTCGACCCGTGCCGCGCGCTCGAGGCCGAGGGGTTCGAGGTGACGGTCCTCGCTCCGGACGGGGCCGGCCGGGTCTCCGCCGACGCGGTCGCAGGCGCCCTGACGGAGCGGACGGTCCTCGTTTCGCTCATGGCCGCGAACAACGAGGTCGGGACCCTGAACCCCGTCGCGGAGATCGGCGCCCTCTGCGCGGAGAGGGGCGTCCCCTTCCACACCGACGCGGCGCAGGCCTTCGGCAAGGTGCCGTTCGACGTCCGGCCCGGGGTCGCCCTCGCCTCGCTCAGCGCGCACAAGCTCCACGGTCCGAAGGGGATCGGCGCCCTCTTCGTCCGGGCCCGGCCCCGGGTCGCGCTCGCGCCGATCGTCCACGGCGGCGGGCACGAGCGGGGGCTCCGGTCGGGGACGCTGAACGTCCCGGGGATCGTCGGCTTCGGGGTGGCGGCGAGGCTCGCCCGGCGGGAGTCGGAGGTCGAGGGGCAGCGCCTCGCCGCCCTGCGCGACCGGCTCGACGGGGCGATCCGCGGGGCGCTCGACGGCGTCACGCTCAACGGTCACCCGGTCGACCGGCTGCCCGGGAACCTGAGCCTCTCCTTCGCCGGCGTCGACGGCGACCGCCTCATCGCGTCGCTCCGCGACCTCGCGGTCTCGTCGGGATCGGCCTGCACGACGGCGCTCGCCGAGCCGAGCCACGTCCTCCGCGTGCTCGGCGTCCCGGAGGCGCTCGCGAAGGCGACGATCCGCTTCGGCCTCGGCCGGTTCACGACGCAGTCCGAGGTCGACTTCGCGGCCGAGACGGTCGTCGCGGCGGTCCGCCGGCTGCGGACTGAGATGGCGTCGCGCTCGTCGGAATAGAATCAGGGCGCTCCCATGCTCCCGAGAGTCGCTGCCGCCCTCTCCGCGCTGATGGTCCTCCAGCCCCGGCCCGCCGCCGAGGAGCCTCGGCGCGCCGCGACGCCGGCGGCGGCGCCCGTCGCGGCCCCGACCGCGACGCTCGTCCCCGCCGGCTCGGTGCGGGTGAAGGTGGTCGTCACCGGGATGGACGGGAAGACCCAGCCCGCCGCCGACGCCGTCGCCTGGATCCCCGGCCTCCGCGCGGCGGAGCCCCCGCCGGCTCCCCGGATGTCGTCGCGCGACAAGCGCTTCGAGCCCCGCGTCCTCGCCGTGCCGAAGGGATCGACCGTCACGTTCCCGAACTACGACAAGATCTTCCACAACGTCTTCAGCCTCTCCGAGGGCGCCCGGTTCGACCTCGGCCTCTACCGGAACGGAGCCTCGAAGACGACGACCTTCGAGACGCCGGGCGTCGTCCGCGTCTACTGCAACATCCACCCGCAGATGGCGGCGTACGTCCTCGTCCTCGACGGGAGCCTCTACGCGCAGACCGGGAAGGACGGAACGGCGCTCCTCGGCGGCGTGCCGGCAGGGAGGCAGACCCTGAAGGTCTGGGAGGAGCGGGGCGGGGAGTGGACCGGGACGGTCGTCGTGTCGCCCGGCGCCACCGCGGAGGTCACGGTCCCCTTCGACGCGTCGAAGTGGAAGGAGCAGCCCCACAAGAACAAGTACGGGAAGGACTACCCCCCTCCGGACGACGATGAGAACCGCTACTGAGAGGCCCGCCTCCGAGTCGGCCCCGACCGTCGCCGCCCCGCGCGACGACTCCCGCGGCCCGGCGAGCGTCGACCTCAGGGACGCGTCGCTCGCGTCGGCGGGGCTCCCGCTGAAGACCCAGTACTTCCTCTCGGCGGCCCTCCTCGTCGTCGTCACTCTCGGACTCGCAGTCGCGATCGCGACGTGGCGCGCGAACGCGATCGCCGAGGAGAGCATCCGGGCCGCGCTCGAGAAGATCCCGGGCGACGTCTCGGTCTACAGGGCCGGGCTCGAGTCGCAGCTGAAGGCGACGCTCCGCTCCGTGGCCGAAGAGCCCGGGATCAAGGCGATCTTCGACTCTCCGGCCGGCACGATCTGGGACACCGCGAAGGACAAGGCGCAGATCCTCAACGCGCGGACGTTCTTCTTCTTCGACCGTGAGGGGGTCCTCGTCGCCCGCAGCGACCGGCCCCCCCTCGAGGAGGAGCGCCGGTCGTTCCGGAGAGTCCTCTGGGTGGCCGACCCGATCGACTCCTGGAAGGAATCGGCCGCGACGATCCGCGAGGGGAGGGCGCTCGCCGTCGTCGCCGCCGCACCCGTCGTCGCCGGCGACCCCGAGAAGGGGGAGGCGCGGCTCGTCGGCGTCGTCGCGGCGTCGATCCCCCTCGACGAGGGGCGGGCGCGCGAGCTCCGCGACCTGACCGGTGGCCAGGTCACCTTCGTCGCCGACACGGCGAAGAAGGGCGAGCCGACGCGCCTCGAGATCGCGGCGGCGACGGACCGGTCCGGCGGCGAGATGCTCGTGCCGGCGATGCGGCGGGACCCGGCCGTCCCGGCGAAGCTCATCCAGGAGCGCTCCGAGGTCGGGCCGCTCGACGTCGTCGTGGGCGGCGACCGGAGGGTCGTGAAGGCGGTCCCGCTCCTCTCGGCCTCGGGCGAGGCGATCGGCGCGGTCGTCGTCTCGCGTTCGCGCCTGGAGGAGACCGCGGCCTTCCGGAAGATCCGCGAGACGCTCCTCCTCGTCGGCCTCGGCGTCCTCCTCGTCTCGGTGCCGGTCAGCTTCCTCCTCGCCGGGCGGATCGCGCGCCCGCTCCAGCAGCTCGCCTCCGGGGCGATCGCCGTCCGGGACGGAAACCTCGACGTGAGGCTCCCCTCGGGAGGGAGCGGCGAGGTGGGGCTCCTCGCGCGCGCCTTCGAGGCGCTCGTCGGAGAGCTGCGCGAGAAGCGGCAGCTCGAGGAGCTCCTCGCCGAGATGCGCCGCCGGCCCGCCGACGCGACGCGCGGCCTCGCCCCGACCTCCGCCACCTCGGCCGCCACCGTCACGGCGGCGACCGTCCGGCCGACCGAGGCCGGCCCACGGGTCGGCGCGCCGTTCGCCGGGCGCTACGACGTGCTCGCGGTCCTCGGGAGGGGCGGGATGGGCGCGGTCTACCAGGTCCTCGACAGGGAGCTCGACGAGGAGGTCGCGCTGAAGGTCCTCACGCCGGAGGCGTTCGCCGAGGGGACGCAGGCGGTCCAGACGCTGAAGCAGGAGATCCGGCTCGCGCGGAAGATCACCCACCCGAACGTCGTCCGGACGCACGACCTCGGCGAGGCGGACGGGGTCCGCTTCCTGACGATGGAGTACGTCCCCGGGACGACCCTCCGCGAGCTGCTCGACCGGCGCGGCGCCGTGGCGCTCGCGCCCGGGCTTCAGATCGCCAAGCAGCTCTGCCGCGGCCTCGGCGCCGTCCACGAGGCCGGGATCATCCACCGCGACATCAAGCCGCAGAACATCATGGTCCTTCCGAACGGCGTCGTGAAGCTGATGGACTTCGGCATCGCGAGCGCGGCCGAAGGGACGAACTCCGCCGCCCTCGACGGGCAGACCGTCGGGACGCCCTACTACATGAGCCCCGAGCAGGCGCTCGGGCGCGACCTCGACCTGCGGAGCGACCTCTACACCGTCGGCGTCGTCCTCTTCGAGCTCTTCGCCGGGCAGCGCCCCTTCCCGGGGAAGGACGCGGCCGAGGTGATGAAGAGGCACGTCTCCGCCGAGCCGCCCCGCCTCTCCACGCTCCGCCCCGACGTCCCCGAGTACCTCGAGAGGGTCGTCGCCGCCTGTCTCGCCAAGCGCCCCGATCGGAGGCCCGCGAGCGCCGCCGACATCCTCGCCGCGCTCACGCGGGTCGCGGCCTAGGGCGGCGGGCTCGACTCAGCGCGCCGCGCGGCGCGTGCCCCGGCGGGCGGCCGGCTCGGCCCGCGGCGCCTTCCGCCGCGGCTCCCGCTGCCGGGCAAGCAGCGCCTCGAGCTCGGCGATCCGCGCCTTCAGCGCCGCGACGTCCTCCCCCTTCGGCGCCTCCGGGCGGGCCGCGCCGGAGGGGACGGCCTTCTGCCGGAGCGTCTCGAGCGTCCGTTCGAGGAACGGGAGGACGTGCGCGAGCGGCGGGAAGACCTCGCGCGCCCCGCGGTGCGCCGAGAGCGCCGCGTCCGCGTACCAGGCCACGAAGTCGCGGAAGGCGCGGTCGGACGCGACGACGAGCTCGCGGAGGAACGGGAGCGGCAGGTCGCCCTTCTTCTGCCGGGCGTCCTCGTGAATGATCTGGGTCAGGATCACGCGCGTGATGTCCTCGCCCGACTTCGCGTCGACGACCTGCACCTCGGTCCCCTCGCGGACGAGCTGTGCGATCTCGGGCAGGTTGACGTAGCGGCTCGACGAGGTGTCGTAGAGACGGCGGTTCTCGTACTTACGGACCACGACGGGCTGGCTCATCACGTCTCCTCCGGGGTCTGACGGCGCGATTGTAGGACCGGACGCCGGCGGAGCTCCCCGAATCGGGAGAAGGGGCCCGGAACGGGGAGGCGCTCCGTCCGTAAACTCGGGCTGCCCCCGGTTCGTCTCTTGCAAGGCCCCTACCGACCGGATCGGTCCCGATGGAGGTCCCCGTGCTCCTTTCGCGCCTCGTCGTCCTCCCCGCCGCCACGATCCTCCTCGCCCTCCCGGCCGGGGCCGGGACGTTGAACGGGCGCGTCGTTTCGGACGGCGCGCCCGTGGCCGGGGCGGTCGTCTCGGCGGTCCCGCACGAGGCGCCTCTCGACGCGGCGCGCCGCGAGGCGCGCGGCGTCGAAGCGCCGAAGCCGGCCGCGACGGCGACGACGGGCCCGGACGGGACCTTCGCCCTGACGGTTCCCCCCGCCGGAAAGGACGCCTTCTTCCGGGTCCGGCTCGAGGCGAAGGGCTTCGTCGGGGCCGAGCTCCCCGGCGCGTTCGAGGCGGCGGAGACGGAGGACCTCGGCGAGCTGGGGCTTCTCCGGGGCGGTCCGCTCGCCGGGAGGGTCGTCGGCCCCGGGGGCACGCCCGTGGCGGGCGCCCTCGTCTCGCTGACGCCGCGCATCCGCCCCGGAGAGCCGTCCGACCTCGTCCCCTTCCGGCTCTCGACGACGACGGGCGCGGACGGGAGCTTCCGGTTCGACGCGGCGGGAACGGGCCGGAACGCCCTCGTCGTGGAGGCCGCCGGCTTCGCGACGCAGCGGGTCGAGGCGTCGAAGGACGGGGCGCTCCGCGCGGCGGTCTCGCTCGCGCGGGGCTCGGCGCTCGCGGGGAGCGTGAAGCGCCGCGACGGCAAGCCCGCGGCGGGAGCCGTCGTCCGCTTCGAGGAGGGAGAGCTCGCGACCCGCTGGGTCGAGGCGGGGGCCGACGGCGCCTTCCGCCTCGACGGCCTCCCGAGCCGGAAGGGGCGCGTCGTCGCCGACACGGGGGACGACGGCTGGGCCGAATCGGTCGCCGTCGTGCCCGGCGCGTCCGCGCCCGCGGTGGCGCTCTCCCTGGCGCCCCCGGCCTCCCTCGAGGGGAAGACGCTCGACGCCGAGACGCTCCGGCCGGTGCCGCGGGTGAAGCTGACGTTCCGGGTCGCCGGGGCGACGCGTGTCGAACGCTCCGGGCCCGACGGGAAGTACCGGGCCCGCGGCCTCCGCCCGGGGGAGGTCGACGTGTCGGCCGACGAGCCGCAGCGCGTCCCCTGGTCGCGCGACGGGGTGAAGCTCTCGCGCGGCGAGGCGAAGCTCCTCGACGTTCCCCTGACCCTCGGGGCGACGCTGACCGGACGCGTCGTCGACGAGTCGGGACGGCCCGTCGCGGAGGCGAGGGGGAGCGTGGGGCGCAACCTCGGAGGCGTGGCCGGGTTCCTCGCGAGCCTCCGTGGCGGGAAGCCGGCGTTCCGCACGCGTGCGGACGGCACGTTCACGGCGGGGCGCCTCGCTCCGGGCGAGAACCAGAACGTCGCGGTCACGCATCCCGAGTACGAGCGCTCGGTCCTCGGCGGCGTCGTCCTCGCACCCGGCGGGACGAGGGCGGGCCTCGCCTTCACCCTCCGGCGCGGCCTCGCGATCGCGGGGAGCGTCCGCGACGCGCAGGGGACGCCGATCCCGGGTGCCGAGATCGCCCTCTCGCAGTCGCTCACGGTCCGCGCGTCGCGGGGCGGCGGACGGGCGGTGATGAACGTCCTCGGCGGCGCGGCCGACTCCCCGCGCGGGAAGAGCGCCGCGGACGGCCGCTTCGAGCTGCGCGGCGTCTCCCCGGGCGACTACACGCTCCGGGTAAAGGCGCCGGGGTGGGCGACCGAGGCCGTCGACCCGGTGAAGGTGACGCGCGACGTCGCGGTCCCGCCCGTGGACGTCGTCCTCGCGCCCGGCGCGACCATCTCGGGGACCGTCCGCCGGAGGACGGCCGGGGGCGTGGAGGGGGCGTTCGTCCTCGCGCGCGTGCAGGGCGCCCCGGCGGCGCCCCCGCGCCCCGGGGTCGAGAACCCGGCGACCGGCCCGGACGGGTCCTTCGTTCTCGACGGGCTGCGCGCCGGCGCCACCTACGACCTGCAGGTCTTCCTGGGGGGCGGCCTCGGCCCGGGCCCCGCCCTGAAGGGCGTTCTCGCGCCGACGGACGGCGTCGAGGTCGTCGTCGCGGGGGCCGGCCGGATCGAGGGAAGCGCCGTCGACGCGAAGACGGGCCAGCCCCTTGTCGCCTTCGACGTCTCCTACGAGCCCGAGCGGATGGGGGGAATGGTCTTCCGCGTGGCGCGCCGCGCCGGGGTGGGCGGGCGAGGCGGGGCGGGAGATCGCGTGCGGGTCGAGAGCGAGGACGGCCGCTTCGCGCTCGAGGACGTCCCCGCCGGGAAGTGGTCCGTCGTCGTGGAGGCGAAGGGGTACCAGGTCGCGCGTGCCGGGGGCGTCACCGTCGAGGAGGCGACGACGACGGACGGCGTCGAGGTGAAGGTCCCGCCCGGGACCGCCCTCAGGGGCCGCGTCGTCGACGCGAAGACGGGGCGGCCCGTCGTCGAGGCGAACGTCGTCGCGACCGCAGCCGGAACGCCGGGCGGCTTCCCCGGCCTCGCCGGCCTCGACGCCGGCGGCCTCCTGACCGACGCCGACGGACGATTCGAGGTCGAGGGCCTCGCGCCCGGGAGGGTCTCGCTCCGCGTCGACCACGCCGACTACGAGGACCGGACCGAGACGGTCGAGCTGAAGGAGGGGGGCTCCACGGTCGAGGTCGCGCTCTCGCGCGGAGGCGCGCTCGGCGGCGTCGTCGTCTCGGCGACGCGCCAGCCCGCGGCGGGCGCCGACGTGACGCTCCAGGTCTCGGGAGAGGGGGGCTTCGCGCGCGGGCCACTCGGAGGCGCCTCGCAGTCGGCGGTCACGGACGCCTCCGGGCGGTTCCGCTTCGACCACCTCTCGGCCGGCCGCTACTCGGCGGCGGCGCAGCTCTCCGGCCAGGCGAGCGAGCCGCAGTCGGCGGTCCTCACCGGCGGGGAGTCGAAGGAGGACCTCGTCCTCGTCCTCGCGGGAGGGGCGACGCTCCGCGGCGTCGTGAGCGGCCTCCCCGAGGCGCAGCGGGCCGGGGTGCAGGTGAGCGCGAACGGCCCGCAGCAGTACTCGGCCTCCGCGCGGACGGGCGCGGACGGGCGATTCGAGCTGACGGGCCTCCCGGCCGGGACGACGTCGCTCCGCGCGACCGCGGGCGACTTCCTCTCGGGTGCGACGCGGAGCGCTTCGGGGAGCGTGACGGTCGCCGAAGGGCAGCTCGAGGCCGAGGCGTCGATCGTGTTCGAGGGGACTGCGGCCCTCTCCGGGACGGTGACGCGGGGCGGTCGTCCCGTCTCGGGCGCGATGGTCTTCGCCGGCCCGCGCCGGGGGGGCGCGAACGCCTCCGCGCGGACGGACGACACCGGCGCCTTCCGGATGGAGGGGCTCGAGAACGGCGAGTTCACCGCGAGCGTCCAGCCTGCGCCCGGCTCGGGAGGGCGCGGCGTGTCGAAGACGGTCACCGTTTCGGGGGAGACGACGGTCGACTTCGAGATCCCGACGGCGAGCCTCTCCGGCGTCGTCGTCGCGGCGGGGACGAAGCAGCCCCTCGAGGGGGTCCGCGTGGGCGCGACGCTCCAGGGGGGCGCCCCGACGGACGGTGGGCGGCGTTTCGGGGGCGCGTCGACGGACACGAACGGACGCTGGTTCGTCGACGACGTCGAGCCGGGGAGCTGGGACCTCGTCTTCCGGCGCGAGGGGTACCTCGAGGAGACGAGGACCGCGTCGGCGTCCGACGCCGGCGGAGACGGCGGGACCGTCGAGATGACGCGCGGCGAGGGGCTCGAGCTGCAGGCGAGGGACGGGATCTACCAGATACCCCTCCGCGGCGTCAGCGTCCGCGTGCGGGACGCCTCCGGCGGAGACGTCCTCGCGACCTACGTCTCGCTCGACGGGGACGGAAGGGGAGAGGTCCCCTCGCTCAAGCCGGGACGCTACACGCTCGTGCTCGAGTCGAACGGGTACGCCGCGCAGCGGCTCGACGGCATCGTCGTCCCGGGCGCGCCGCTCCCGGTCGCGTTGACGCCCGGCGGGACGGTCGAGCTCCGCGCGGGCGAGGCCTCGCGGGGGAAGGGGAGCGCCACGCTCCGGAACGCGGCCGGCCAGCCGCAGCCGCTCCACGCCTTCGGCGAGGACGGGCGCGTCTACCTCCCCGCCTCCGGCGTCGCGACGCTCTCGAACGTCGCCCCCGGCAGCTACACGATCGCGGTCGACGGGGTCGCGCCGAAGGGTCTCACCGTGACGGAAGGGGGACGGACGGTCGTCGAGCTGCCATAGCGGGAGCCGGAAGAAGCGGGGAAGCGGCGGCCGGGAGCGGTCCGCGCCGGGGCGCACGGGGACCGCTCGGCCGGCGCGGCGCCCTGCTAGCATCCGCCCACTTCCCCGCAGGAGGCTTCCGATGCGCGCCCGGGCTCGCCGAACGTCGCTCTCCCTCGCACTCGCGCTCCTCGCGATCGCGCCGCTCCCCGCGGCGGCGCAGGAAGGGGGCGGCCTCTCGACGTCGGACGGCCGCTTCCGGCTGAGGGGCGACGTCAAGCTCCACTTCCGCGACTCGACGGACGTCTCCGTCACGGTCGGCCAGATGCAGGGAGTCCCGATCGCGGAGCGGACGCCCGACCCGGGCAGCTCGTTCGAGGTCTCCACCGTGAACCTGATCGGGGAGGGAGAGCTGACGAAGTCCCTCTTCGCGAAGGTCGAGATCCACTTCATCGACCTCTACAACCGCAACCCGACGTCGACGGCGGACGAGGTGAGGGTCCGCGAGGCGTGGCTGAGGTTCGGGAAGCGGATCGACGGCCTGAAGCCGTGGGACGGGACGTCGTTCTACCTCCAGGCGGGGAAGGCGCCCCGCTTCGCGAAGCAGCTGACGCGTCGCCTCGAGAGCTACGGCCTCTGGGGGACGGCCGTGAACCGGTTCGAGGAGATCGGCGTCGAGGCGGGCGGCACGCTCGGGAACGTCCTCTACTGGAGGGCGGCGGCGGCGAACGGGAACCCGGTCTTCATGCGCGACCCGAACGCCCTCGCGGGGGACAACGGCACGCCGGACCGTACCGACCTCGCGCGCCTCGGTGAGTCGCCCTACAACTCCGGCTTTCCGATCCTCTACGACGCGCAGGCGAACGACGCCCGGCTCTCCGGCCGCGCCCAGGTCGGCGGCGGCCTCGGTCTTCGCGTCGTCTCAGCCGACGGGAAGAAGGGCATCGACGTCCTCGGGTGGATCTACCATCGCCAGCTCGCCGACAGCGTCCCGATCGAGGGGACGATCTACGCGGGCGACCTCGACACGATCGACGGCGTCCCGCCGCGCTCGCTCCCGATCGACGGTCGCGACAAGACCGAGGGGGGCGTCAACGTCGAGGCGCGCTGGGAGCGCCTCTCCCTCTTCGGGCAGTACGTCTACCAGGACCTCGCGGGCCTCGTCCGGAAGGGGTACGAGGTGGAGGCGGGCTACCGCTTCCCGCTGAACGGCCTCTTCGCCGTGGGCGACCAGCCCTGGTTCAACTGGGTGCAGCCCGCCGTCCGGGTCTCCCGGATCCAGAACGACTTCTCGGCCCCCGCCGGCTTCGCGGCTCCCTCGTTCGCCTGGGACTGGACGAAAGTCGACTTCGGCGTCCGCGTCGGGATCGTCAGGAACGTCGACCTGACCGCCGAGTACGCGCGGAACGACATGAAGACGAAGGGCGGCGTCCTCCACCCCGACGAGCTCCTCGTCACGCTCCGCGCGGGCTTCTGACGGCCGTGTCCCGCGCCGGGTCCGAACCCGCGGCGACCGGGGTCGCCCGTGCGCTGCCGGCGCTCGGCTACCTCCTGGGGCTCCTCTGTGCGGTGCCGCTTCTCGTCTTCGCGCTCGGGGTCCTCGCGCTCGGGCACGTGATCGCGACCCGGAACGTCTTCACGCTCCTCTGGCACCTCGCGATCGCCTTCGCCTGGGGCCTCCCTCTCGGGTTCCTCGCCGTCGTCGCGCTCCTCGTGTGCGCGGTCTTCCGGTGGACCCGGATCGCGGCCGCCGCCCTTCTCGTCGTCCTGAACCTCGCGGCCCTCGTCGTCGTCCTCCGCGCGACCGGGCTCCCGGGAGGGATCGGGGAGGCGGCCTTCCTCGGCCCGACGTTCGTCTCGCTCTGGCTCCACGGCCGGATCCTCGCGGACGCCCGCGGCGTCGAGACGGACCGGCTCCGGGTCTCGACCTGAAGGGTCCGTCCCGGCGCCCGGCGGGCCGGGTCAGGCGCGGCCGGCGAACTCCCGTGTCTCGGTGTGGACCTTCACCCGGTCCCCTTCCTTGACGAAGAGGGGGACGCGGATCTCGAGCCCGGTCTCGAGCGTCGCCGCCTTGGTGACGCCGCCGCTCGAGGTGTCGCCCCGGAAGCCCGGCTCGGTGTAGGTGACCGTCAGCTCGACGTGCGGCGGGAGGTCGAGGTCGATCGGGTTGCCGTTGAACTTCAGGAGGCCGACGACCGTGTTCTCCACGAGGAGCTTCGCGTTCTCGCCCACCATCTCGGGCTGGAGCGTCACCGTCTCGAACGACTCCTGGTCCATGAAGTGGTACCCGTCGCCGTCGGAGTAGAGGTAGGTCGCCTGGACCTTGCCGAGGTCGGGCTCCCTGAACTTCTCTCCCGCCTTGAACGTCTTGTCGAAGACGGCGCGGGTCATCAGGTTCCGCATCTTGATCCGGACGAGCGTCTGCCCTCCCCGCGCCGTCGGCGTGGAGACGGTGACGTCGAGGCAGGCGTACGGCTCGCCCTCGTGCTCGAAGAACGTCTTTCGCTTGATCTCGATGGCTTCGATCAGGGCGGCCATGTGTACCTCTTCCCGCGCGCGGCGGCGTGAATCTCCGTCCGGAGCCCGCGGCGGACGGGGATTCTAGTCGCGCCGCGCCGTTCCTTCACCCCCGCGCGAATCCGATGGCGCAGGAGGCGAGGAATCCTCTCAACGCGGGTCTCCCAGGAGCTCGAACCCCGCCCAGAAGAAGGGGTGCGCGAGGTCTCCTCCCGCCGAGAGGAGCGAGAGCTGGGCGAGGCGGAGCGCCTCGTCCTTCGACGTTCCCGCCGCGAGCCGCCGGTAGAGCTCCTGCATCAGGGTCGCCGTCGACTCGTCCGAGACGGTCCAGAGCGAGGCGACGACGCTCCGGGCGCCGGCCCACTGGAACGCCCGCGTCAGGCCGACCATCCCCTCGCCCCCTTCCTCCGCCCCGAGCGCCGTCTCGCAGGCCGAGAGCGTGACGAGGTCGGCGTCCAGCCGGACCCCCTCGAGAACCTCCCACGCCTGCAGGAGGCCGTTGTCGCCCCCGGGGGCCTCGGGGATCGCGAGCGCGAGGGCGGAGTCGAGCGGGTTCCGCTCGTCGAGGAGGCCGTGGCAGGCGAAGTGGACGATCCGCGCGCCGCGGCCGGCCGATTTCGCCCGCTCCTCGGTCGCCTCGGCGCCGAGGAAGGCGGAGAGCCCTTCCGTGGTTTCGCGGATCCCCTCGACCTCCCGCCGCGTCGCCGGGAGCGGCGAGAGGGCGCCGCTCCGCAGCGCGGCGCGGACGCGCGCGTCCGCGGGAGGCGGGCCGTCCGCGCGGGGATAGGAGGGATCGCCGAACGCGACGACGGAGGAGGGCTCCCCGGGTCTTCTCGGCGGGAGCTTCCGGAGCTCCGCGAGGACGGTCGCCGAGGAGACGGCGGAGAGCGGCCTTCCCTCGGCCAGGTAGCGCCCCTCCGGGCCGGCGAGCGCGGCGAAGGGGACGAGGTGAAGCGGGCCGTCCGGGACGACGAGGAGCCGCTTCGCCTTCGCGAGCCGGGCCTCCACCGGACCGAGGAGCCGCGAGGCGAGGTCCCGCGACGCCTCGAGGACCGGCTGCTGCGGGGCCGGGCCCGACCGGCGCCGGAGGACGAGCCTCCTGTACGCCTCGACCCTCTCCGCGAGCCCGGCGCGCCCGACCGGGAGGACGTGCGTCCCGAGGCCGTCCTCCCGCGACAGGGCGAAGAGGAAGGTGCTCTTCTCGCCGACGCTGTACGAGAGGAGGAGCTCGCGCGGCGCGAGGGCGGCACGCGCCCCGGCGACGTCGAGAGGGACGGGGTCGCGCAGCGCGGCCACGCGCGGGGAGGCCTTCCGGAGCTCGGAGCGCAGGGCCTCCTGCTGCCCGCGCAGCTCGACAAGCCGCCGCTCGAGGAGCGCGGCCCCCCCGGGCTTCGCGGAGGCGTCGAGCTTCGCGAGCTCGGCCTGCGTCCTCTCGTAGTCGGCGGCGAGGAGCTGCCGGCGCTCCTCGAGCGGCGCGGGGACCTCGCCGCGGAGGTCGAGGTCGCGCCGCGCGAGGAGCGAGAGGAACGAGCGGGCCCGCGAGCGCTCGAGGACGGAGAACGCCTCCTCCTGCCGCTTCATCCCGACGAGGAGCTCGAGCGCCTCTCCCGTCAGCTCGCCGAAGAAGCTCCGGTACCGGCTCTTCGTCTCCGCCGAGCCCCCGAGGTTCCCGACCTGCGCCTCGAGCGCCGCGAGGGCGTCGAGGTAGTTGCGCCGCGCGGCCTCGAGGTTCCCGCGGGCCTTCTCGATTCTCCCCATCTCGTGGAGCGAGACGGCGAGCCAGAAGCTGCCGGGGGCGTACGCCGTCCGGAGCGACACGCACCGCGACTGGAGCTCGGCGGCGCGGTCGAGGTTCCCCTCCTCGCGCTCGAGGACGGCGAGGTCGAAGACGCCGCAGAAGCCGAACGTCGGCTCGCCCCCCTCGCCGGCGAGCCGGTCGCGGAGGGCGAGGCTCTCCTCGTAGAGGCGCCGCGCCTCGGCGCGGTTCCCGCTGCGCTGCTCGAAGAGCCCCATCCGCGAGAGCATCTCGGCGTTCTTCGGGCTGTTCGGGACCTTCTCGCGCGTGATCGCGAGACCTTCGCAGTAGAGCGGCCCGGCGCGCCCGAGGTCTCCCTCCTCGAGGGCGATGTCGGCGAGGCCGAGGAGCTCCGTGGCGACGCCGACGCTCTGTGGCGCGAGCTTCCGCTGGAGCTCGAGGGCCCGCTCCGAGCAGACGCGGGCCTGCTCGAGGTCCCCCTGCATCTCGAAGACGCCGCCGAGGTTCGAAAGGGCGCGCGCGACGTCGAGGCTCCCCGGCACGAGCCGCTCGTAGATCTCGAGGACCTTCCGGAGCGACTCCTCCGCCTTGTCGTAGAGGCCGCGGCGCCGCAGGACGAGCGCGAGGTTCCCGAGCGTGTTCGCGAGGCTCGGCGAGCCGGGGACGAGCTCCTCCTTGAGCGCGAGGGACCTCTCGTAGAAGGACTGCGCCTTCTGGTGGAGGCCGCGCTGGCCCGCGACGATGCCGAGGTTGTTGAGCGTCATCGCGACGTCGAGCGAGCCGGGCGCGACCCGTTCCTGGATCGCGAGCGCCTTCTCGTGGAAGGCCTGCGCCTCGGCGAGCTCGCCGGTGTCCGAGCGGAGGAGGCCCATGTTCGCGAGGCTTCCGGCGAGCTCGAGGCTCCCCGGGGCGAGCCGCTGGCGGATCTCCAGCGCCCGGACGCGGAGCGGCTCGGCGGCCGCGAGGTCGTCCTGCCGGTAGGGGACCTCTGCGGCCGAGTTCACGGCGCGCGCCAGGACGAGGCTCTCGCCCCACGTCCTCTCGCAGAGGGCGACCGCCTCGGCGTAGCGCTCCGCCGCCTTCGGGAACGCGCTCGTCAGGACGAAGAAGCGGCCGGAGCCGAGGAGCACCTCGACCTCGGCGGCCGGGTCCTTCGCGGCGCGCGCCCTCTCGAGGGCCCGCGCGTAGGCCTCCTGCCCCTTCTCGTGGCGGCCGCGCCCGCAGAGCGCCTCGCCCGCCCGGTAGGCGACCCATGCCGCGGTCGTCGTCTCTCCCGCGGCGAGCGCGAGCGTCTCCGCCTCGCCCCAGGCGGCGGCGACCGCGTCGAGGTCCCTCTTCGCGAGCGCCTCGCGCCCCCGCTCCCACGCGGCGAGAAGGTCGCCGCCGAGGGGCGGCCTCGCGACGAGCCCCCATTTCCCGACGGGGACGGCGGCCTCGAGCGGCGCGCCGGAGCGCGTCCCGCGGAACGCGACCGCGCCGCGCGGCCCATCCTCGTCCTCGAGGAGCAGGAGGTCGAAGACGGAGCGGAGCTCTCCGGAGGAGGCCGCGGGGCTTCCGGGAGGAGCCGCGGCCCGGCTCCACGAGAGGAGCAGGTCGCCGCGCGCGAGGCCGGCCGCGCGGGCCGCGCTCCGCGGAGCGACCTCCTCCACGACGACGCCCGGCGCGGCGGCGACGGGGGCATCGGGCGGGGCGAGGAGGACGAGGGCGAGGGCGAACGGGGCGCTTCCGAGCATGGCCGCCTCCTTCCTCGGGACCGCCCCCCGCTGCCGGAGACGAACCGGCCGCAACCGGAACGATACGCCGGAGACCGCGGGGCCGGCGGCGGAAGCGGGCCCGGGCGCGCGGCCGCGGTAACCTCTGCGCGTGACGGGCCGGAGGGACCCTCTCCTCGACAAGGTCGCCGCCGCGCCCTCCGTGGCGAGCCTCCTCTCGCGCCTCGAGGCCCGGGTCCTCGAGGACGCCGCGGGTGGGGTGTCGCTCGTCGGCGCCCCGCCCGGCCTCCTCCCGTACCTCTTCGGCGCCGCTTCGGCCTCGCTCGGCCTGAAGTGGACGGTCGTCTGCGCGCACGAGCGGGACGCGGCGGCTCTCCACCGCGACGCGGCGGCGGTCTTCGGCCCCGGGCGCGTCGCGTTCTTCCCGGCGCCGTCGCTGACCCCGTACCAGGGGATCCCGTCGTCGCTGAAGGTGCGGCGCGAGGAGTACGGCGCGCTCGCCCGCCTCGCGGAGGGGGCCGTCGACCTCCTCGTCGTCCCGGCGCGCGCGCTCCTCCGGATCCTCCCCTCTCCCGACGACGTGAAGAAGAGGAGCCTCTCCGTCGCGCCGGGCGAGAGGGTCGACGTCGGGCGCCTCGTCGCCGCGCTCGTCGCCGAGGGGTACGCGCGGGCCGACCTCGTCACCGAGTGCGGCGACCTCGCGGTTCGCGGCGGCCTCGTCGACGTCTTCCCGCCCAACCTCGTCGAGCCGGTGAGGATCGAGCTCGGCTTCGAGGAGGTCGAGTCGGTCCGGACGTTCGACCCCGACACCCAGCGCTCCACCGGGAGCCTCGGGCGCGTCCTCCTCCCGCCGATGGCCGCGACGCCCGACACGGCGCGGAGCCGCGCCCTCGCCCTCGAGGTCCTCGCCGCCTGCCGGACGGAGGACGACGAGCCGCCGGTGCCGCGCGACCCCGACGCCCCGAGGAAGAACGACGGGCTCGAGGAGCTCCTCCCGCTCCTCGCGGGCGGCGCGCTCCCCGCGTCGATCCTCGACCACGCCCGCTCCTTCGCCCTCGCCGTCGACGACCCCGACGCCGTCGCCGACGAGCTCGCGCGCGCGGCGGACCTCCTCCGCCTCGACTACGAGAAGGTGCGGAAGGCGGGGAAGGCGCTCCCCGACCCGATCCGCCTCGCGGGAGACCCCGACCGGACGGCGGAGCTCGTGCGGGGACGCGCGCTCGTCTCCTTCGCCGCGGCCGTCCCGGCTGGCGAGGCCGTCGCCGTCGGCGCCGAGCCGGTCCTCTCGTTCGAGGACCGCCTTCCCGACGTGCCGCGCGAGATCGAGAGGGCCCGCCGCGACGGCCTCGCGGTCGTCCTCGCCGCCGGGACGAAGGGGGAGCGCGAGCACCTCGCGCGGATCCTCGCCGAGTACGAGATCGACTTCGCGGGGGCCGAGGGGGACGCGACCGCGCCGCTCGCGCCGGGAGGCTGCCGCCTCCTCGACGGCGGCCCCGCCTCGGGCTTCCTCTTCCGCGGCGGCGGCCTCCTCCTCCTGACGGCCTTCGACGTCCTCGGCGAGCCGCGCGCCGCCGCCCCGCGCCGGAAGGCCGCGTCCGAGGCGTTCCTCTCGGACCTGCGCGACCTGAAGCCGGGCGACTACGTCGTCCACGGCGAGTACGGGATCGGCCTCTTCCGGGGCCTCGTGACGATCCAGGACGCCGGCGTCGCGCGCGAGATGGTCGACCTGCGCTACGCGGGAGACGCCAAGCTCCTCGTCCCGGTCGAGCGGCTCGACCTCCTCCAGAAGTACCAGAGCGGCGGCGAGGGGCCCGCCCCGCCCCTCGACCGGCTCGGCGGCACCGGCTGGGCGAAGCGGAAGGCGTCGGTCCGGAAGGCCGTCAAGGACATCGCCGAGCAGCTCCTGAAGCTCTACGCGCGGCGCGCGACGACGCCGGGGCACGCCTTCTCGAAGGACTCCCCCTGGCAGAAGGAGTTCGAGGAGGCGTTCGAGTTCACCGAGACGCCCGACCAGCTCGGGGCGATCAAGGACGTCAAGCGCGACATGGAGTCGGAGAAGGCGATGGACCGCCTCCTCTGCGGCGACGTCGGCTACGGCAAGACCGAGGTCGCGATGCGGGCCGTCTTCAAGTGCGTCCTCGACGGCAAGCAGGCGGCCGTCCTCGCGCCGACGACGATCCTCGCCGACCAGCACCACCGGACGTTCCGCCGGCGCTTCGCCGCCTTCCCGGTGACGATCGACCTCCTCTCCCGCTTCCGCTCGTCCGAGGAGCAGAAGGAGGCCGTGAGGCGCCTCGCCGAGGGGACGCTCGACGTCGTCGTCGGGACGCACCGGATCCTCTCGAAGGACGTCGCCTTCAAGGACCTCGGCCTCGTCGTCATCGACGAGGAGCAGCGCTTCGGCGTCGCGCAGAAGGAGAAGCTGAAGGAGCTCCGCGCCTCGGTCGAGGTGCTGTCGATGTCGGCGACGCCGATCCCCCGCTCGCTGAACCTGGCGCTCGGGGGGATCCGCGACCTCTCCGTCATCGAGACGCCCCCGAAGGACCGCCTCGCCATCGCGACGCACGTCGTCCCGCAGGGAGACGAGGTCGTGCGCGAGGCGATCCGCGCCGAGCTCGACCGGGGCGGGCAGGTCTACTTCGTCCACAACCGGATCGAGGGGCTCGGCGTCTGGCGCGAGCGGATCGCCGCGCTGGTCCCGGAGTGCCGCGTCGTCGTCGGGCACGGGCAGATGTCCGAGGGCGAGCTCGAGCGGACGATGCGCGCCTTCACGACGCGCGCGGCCGACCTCCTCCTCGCGACGACGATCGTCGAGAACGGCCTCGACATCCCGACCGCGAACACGATGCTCATCGACCGGGCCGACCTCTACGGCCTCTCGCAGCTCTACCAGCTCCGCGGCCGCGTCGGCCGGAGCGACAAGCCCGCCTCCTGCTGGCTCCTCGTCCAGCCCGGGATGCCGCTCACGGACGACGCGCGGCGGCGCCTCCGCGCGATCCAGGAGTTCTCGGACCTCGGCGCGGGCTTCCGGATCGCGGCCAAGGACCTCGAGATCCGCGGCGCGGGGAACGTCCTCGGCGGCGAGCAGTCGGGGCACATCGACGCCGTCGGCTTCGAGACCTACGTCTCGCTCCTCGAGGAGGCGATCGGCGAGCTGAAGGGGGAGCCGGTCGCGGAAAAGCGCGAGGTGACGCTCCAGCTCGGCCTGCCCCTCGGCCTTCCGAAGAAGTGGATCGGGGAGGAGAGCCTCCGGATGGCACTCTACAAGCGGCTCGCCACGGCCGACGGGATCGACGCGCTCGACAACCTCGCGAGGGAGGCGGAGGACCGCTACGGGACGCCGCCCCCGGAGTTCGCGCGGCTCCTCGGCCTCTCCCGGCTCCGCCTCGTCGCGCTCGACCTCGGCGTCCGCTCGGTCCAGCGCCGGGGCGCCGAGCTCGCGGTGACGCTCGAGAAGGGACACCGCCTCGACCCCGACCGGTTCCTCACGGGCCTGAGGGCGAAGTCGATCACGGCCTCCGGCCCCGACGCGTTCCGGGTGCCGGAGCTCTTCCGCGGCCTCGCCCCCGACGCCGAGGAGGTCTGCGGCACGGCGGGCCGGTTCCTCGTCTCGCTCGCGCGCCCCGGGGCCCTCGTCGCCCCCGGCCTCCTCTCCGCGTTCGGGGGAGGTCCGAAGTGAGGCGTCCCGTGAAGCTCCCCGCCCTCGCGCTCCTCGCCGCCGCCCTCCTTCCCGGTGCCGCCTCCTGCGCCCGGAAGGGACCGCGGGCCGCGGAGAGGGCGTCGGTCGTCGCCATGATCGGCGACGAGCCGGTCGAGGAGGAGGACTTCGGGAACTACGTCCGCGCGGCGGCGGGAGCGCCGCTCGCTCAGGTCTCCCCGCAGGTCGCTTCGAGCCTCCTCGACCAGTACCTCGACGAGCGCCTCCTCGAGAAGGCCGTCGGGGCCGCGGAGCCGAAGCCGAAGGGGGAGACGGCGGTGGAGCGCCGCCGGGAGGTCCTCGAGAGGGCGGCACGCCTGAACGACATCACGGACGTCGAGCTGAGAGCCGAATACGACCGCCAGCCCGAGCGCTGGTCGCACCCGCCACTCGTGAGGCTCTCCCAGATGCTCCTCCCGACCCGGGAGGCGGCGGAGGCGGCGCGCCGGAAGGTCCTCGCCGGCGCGGAGTGGAACGCCGTCTCGAAGGAGGTGAGCCAGGCGCCGAACGCCGCGACGGGCGGCGGCCTCGGCTGGCTCTCGAAGGGCGACCTGCCGCGGGAGTTCGAGAAGGCGGTCTGGGGTCTCCCGGCCGGCGGCGTCAGCCCGGTCCTCCCGGCCGGGCACGGGGTCCACCTCTTCCGGGTCGACGAGCGGGCGGACGGCCGGGTCGTCCCGTTCGAGGAGGCGAAGCCGGCGCTCCGCCTCGCCCTCGCCGAGAAGCGGAGCTCCGAGGCTCTCGCGGCCCTTCTCGCGGACTCGCGCAGGCGCTGGAGCGTCGTCGTCCTCGAGGAGCACCTCCCGTTCCCGTACGTCGGCGGGGGGCGGCCCGCTTTTCGCTAGACTCCGCGCCGTGACCGTCCTCCGACGCCTCTTCGGCATCGCCCTCGCCCTGCCCCTCGCCTTCGCGGCCCGCCCGGCGGCCGGGGAGGTCATCGACCGGATCCTCGTCCACGTCAACTCGCGCATCGTGACCCAGACCCAGCTCGACGCGCGGGTCGAGGCGGCGCTCCGCGAGGCCCCTCCCGGCCTCGACGCGAGCCGGCGGGAGGAGGTCCGGAAGACGGCGCTCGGGGAGCTCGTCAACGAGGCCCTGCTCGAGGACCGCGCCCGCGAGCTCGACGTCGTCTCGACGGACGAGGAGGTCGAGGAGCAGATCAAGCGGCTCAAGGAGCAGAACAACGTCAAGTCCGAGGAGGAGTTCACGAAGGCGCTCGAGGCCTCGGGGCTGACGCCCGACAAGCTCCGCGACCAGCTGAAGCGGTCGTCGACGATCCAGCGCGTCATCGGGCGCGAGGTGAACAGCAAGGTCGACCTCTCCGACGACGCCCTCCGTCTCGCCTACGAGCGGGAGAAGGAGCAGTGGGCGATCCCGGAGAAGGTCCGCGTCGCCGAGGTCCTCGTCGTGGCCGGCCCCGGGTCCGAGGAGAAGGCCCGCGAGGCCGCCCGGCTCGCGAAGGGGGGGACGAAGTTCGAGGACGTCGTCCTCCGCTACTCCGACGGCCCGACCCGGTCGAAGGGGGGCGACATGGGGACCGTCGGGAAGGGGGAGCTCGCGGCCGACATCGACAAGGCCGCTTTCTCCCTCCCGGTGGGTGGGATCTCGGACCCGATCCTGACGAAGTCGGGCTGGCACGTCCTGAAGGTCGTCGAGAAGATCCCGGCGTCCTACAAGCCCTACTCCGAGGTGAAGGCCGAGATCCTCAAGAAGGAGCAGGAGACCCAGTTCCAGAAGAAGCTCGCGGAGTACCTCGACAAGCTCAAGCGCGACGCCGTGATCAAGGTCTCGGACGAGGCCGCGCCGTACTACCAGGCGCCGGTCGCCGCGGCCCCCCAGCGGGACCTCCTCGCGTCCGAGCCGGCGAACGCCTCCTTCGCGCCGGGGCGCGGACGGGACAGCGACCGGAGGCTCGAGGTCACGCCGACCGCCGGCTACCGGCTCGGGGGAACGGCGTCGACCACGCACAGCCAGTACATCGAGAGCCTCAAGGTGGCCCAGGCGATGAGCTTCGGGATGACCCTGGAGTACGCCCTCCGCCGGAGCCTCAACCTCGAGCTGATCTGGAGCCACCAGGACACCGAGCTGAAGCTCAAGTTCCGCGAGACGCCCCCCGCCGGGTACGACGACCGCCTCACGCACCTGAACGTCGACACGTTCCAGATCGGCGGGCTCTGGATGCTCGGGCTCGAGGGCGACACCGTCCGGCCGTACTTCGACTTCCTCCTCGGGCTGAGCATCCTGACGCCGGCCCCCCAGTTCTCCACGCTGACGCGGTTCTCCGGCAGCATCGGGGGCGGGGCGAAGTTCTACGTCTCCGACGCGATCGGCTTCCGCCTCGGGCTCCGCTTCATGCCCGTCTACCTCAACGCCACGAGCACCGGGTACGGCTACTGCGACCCCTGGTACGGCTGCTACACGTACTACGACTCGAACTACCTCTACCAGTGGGACGCCCACACCGGGCTGACCCTCCGTTTCTGAGCGGAGGCGTGGAGAGCCTCGCGGTCCCCTTCCCGCGGGCGTAATCTGGTCGCGGCCGGGAGGAGCGTCCTCGCCGGTGCCCTCCCGGGGCCACGCCTCGCCGGCGGAAGGGAGGTCGGACCGTGCACGTTCCCTTCTGGAAGATCGTCGTCGGCCTCGTGATGGTCGCGAACGGTCTCCTCTTCGTGGGCCAGGTCTACCTGTTCGACAACGCCTCCGCCGCCCTGCAGCTCCACAGGGACCTCCCTCCCGACGCGGAACCGGCGCTCGTCGACCTCAAGGTCGCCGCGTGGGCGCTCGCCGGGGTCGCATGGATCGTCGCCGGGGCCGGCCTGATGTCGGGCCGGAGGGACTGGCTCCCGGCCGCGTTCGTCGGGTTCCTCCTCGTCGACGGGCTCTACGTGGCCCAGTTCTGGCTCTGGGGAAGGACCTACCTCGGGGTCTGGGTCGGGTTCGCCGTCTTCGGCGTCCTCGCGCTCGCCTACGCCGCGGTCTGCCGCTACTCCTGGCGATCGACGGCCGGCCTCGCCTGAGGACGCTTCCCGGCGTCGATTCCGGCGCCGGGCCGGGAGGGCTGCCGAGAGGCCCCCGCGCGGCCGGAGCGGCTATGCTCGCGCGCGCGACGTGACGTGCGGATGAGCGGCGACTCGGCCCAGATGCCACCGATTCCCCTCGAGGAGCGCTACCGGTCGCTCCTCGGGATTTCGAAGGTCCTCGGGGCGATCCGCGACCCGGAGGAGCTGATCGCCGCGCTCGCGCGCGAGCTCCGGCGCCTCGTCCGCTTCGACTTCCTGAGCCTCTACCTCGGCGACGTCCTCGAGTCCGGCCCGAGCTGGAACGTCTGGCGCGTCGACGAGCGCGCCGCCGTGCGTCTCCCGGAGGCGATACCGCTCGAGGAGACGGTCGAAGCGTGGGTCGCCGCGAACCGGCGGCCGGCGTCCTGGCCCGCCGCGGAGGGGCAGCCCCGATTCCCCGCGCTCGAGGAGGCGCTCGGGCGTCACAGCATCCGGTCCCTGCACGCCGTCCCGCTCGTGGCGTCGAACCGTTCGCTCGGGGCGATGACCTTCTCGTGCCGGGAGGCGGACGCCTACGCGGGAGACGAAACGACCTTCCTCTCCATCGTCGCGGACCAGGTCGCGCTCGCGATCGACGAAGCGGCGAGCTTCGAGCGCCTCCGCGTCGCGCACGAGAGGCTCGAGAGGAGCGGCGAGCAGCTGAGGCTCGTCCTCGAGGTCGGGCAGAGCGTCCTCGCGAACCTCGACCTCGAGGACCTCCTCCGGGCGATCTCCTCGAACGTGAGGACCGTCCTGCGCTGCGACCTCGCGAGCGTCGTCCTCGTCGACCCGGACCGGACCCGGGCCCGCCTCCACGTCCTCGACTTCCCCGACAGCCGCGGGTTCGTCCAGGAAGGGACCGTCGTTCCGATGGAGGGCGGAGGGCTCGCCGAGTTCCTCGCGGCCGGCGTGCCGCGGGCCGTCGACGTGACCGTCCCCGCGGGCCCGGGAATGGAGATCCTCCGGGCGGAGGGGATCTCCTCGGGCTTCGCCTTCCCGCTCATCACGCGGGGGCGTGCCCTCGGCATGTTCACCGTCATGAGGCGCTCGGGGACGCCGTTCGGCCAGGACGAGGTCGACCTCATCGGGCAGGTCGCGGGGCAGATCGCGACGGCGCTCGACAACGCCCTCGCCTACCGGGAGATCGCCGGGCTGAAGGACCAGCTCGCCCGGGAGAAGCTCTACCTCGAGGACGAGATCCGGAGCGAGCTGAGCTTCGACGAGATCGTCGGGAGGAGCGAGGCGCTGCGGCGCGTCCTCAAGCAGGTGGAGACCGTCGCGCCGACCGACTCGACCGTCCTGATCCACGGCGAGACGGGCTCGGGCAAGGAGCTGATCGCCCGCGCGATCCACGACCGCGGGAAGAGGAACGGCCGGACGTTCGTGAAGCTGAGCTGCGCGGCGATCCCCGCGGGGCTCCTCGAGAGCGAGCTCTTCGGCCACCAGAAGGGCGCGTTCACGGGAGCGATCGCGGACCGCGTGGGGCGTTTCGAGCTCGCGAGCGGCGGGACCGTGTTCCTCGACGAGATCGGCGAGGTGCCGCTCGAGCTGCAGCCGAAGCTGCTCCGCGTCCTGCAGGAGCGGGAGTTCGAGAGGCTCGGGAGCTCGAGGACGCTCCGGACCGACGCGCGCCTGATCGCCGCGACGAACCGGGACCTCGCCTCGATGGTCGAGGCCGGTACGTTCCGCGCCGACCTTTTCTACCGCCTGAACGTCTTTCCGATCCACGTTCCCGCGCTCCGCGAGAGGCCCGAGGACGTCCCCCTCCTCGTGCGCCACTTCGTCCAGCTGCTCGGGCGCCGGATGAAGAAGTCCGTCGAGACGATCCCGGCCGAGACGATGTCGGCGCTCGCGCGCTACGACTGGCCCGGGAACATCCGCGAGCTCCAGAACCTCGTCGAGCGCGCGATGATCCTCACGACGGGCCCGGTCCTCCGGGTCCCGCTCGACGAGCTGAAGGCGCACGGGGCGCCCGCCGCGGGGAGCTCCCGCCGGCAGACCCTGCAGGAAGCGGAACGCGAGCACGTCCTCGCGACGCTCGAGGAGACCCGCTGGGTCCTCGGCGGGGTGAACGGGGCGGCGGCGCGCCTCGGGCTGAACCGCTCCACCCTCCAGTTCCGGATGAAGAAGCTGGGAATCGTCCGCCCGGGGCGTTAGGCCCGACGGCCCGTCCGGGGCGCTTCCGGCGTCGGCGCGAGGTGCCAGCCCGTTGGCGAGTGCCAGCCGGCTGGCGCCAGAATATTGGCATCGGGTTGCCCGGGACGCGACGTTGGTCGCGAGCAAGTGCTTTCCTTTTATGTGCTTGCGAGTCTTCCATCGACCTCCGGTCGAGAGGCATCGCCCTTGCTCTACGTTTCCTGCGAGGAAAGCGCGGATGCTGAAGATCACGGTCCAGGAAGAGTCCGACCAGGTCCGTATGAAGCTCGAGGGAGATCTCGCCGGGACGTGGGTCGGCGACCTCGAGGAGTGCTGGCGGGCGAGTCGTTCCGCTTCCGGCGGCAAGGCGTCCTGCCTCGACCTCACGGGCGTAAACCGCGTCGACGACGCCGGGAGATACCTCCTGGCCCTGATCCACGGCACCGGCGCCCGGATGGTCTCGACCGGCGTCGAGATGAACGCCCTCCTCGAGTCGATCGACCACGACTGGCCGCCGACCCGAATCCCGGGGACGGGGTGGGCCGCGCGCCCGGCCCCCGGGATGCCCCGCCCTTGAGTCGCCGCGACTCGGGCCCCCGACTCGACATCAGCCGAATGAATTCGATGGAGACACCGATGAAGAACCGCTTCCGCCCCTTCCCGGCCCTCTCGCTCCTCGCCGCCGCGGCTCTGACCGTCGCCTGCGGAAAGCCCCCGGCCGGTCCCCCTCGCGGCCCCGCGGAGGTCGGCGTCGTGACGGTCGCCCCCGAGAAGGTCGTCCTGACGACGGAGCTGCCGGGCCGGACCTCGCCCTATCTCGTCGCCGAAGTCCGTCCTCAGGTGAACGGCCTGATCCGCGAGCGCGCGTTCGAGGAAGGCTCCGACGTGAAGGCGGGCGCGCTCCTCTACCAGATCGACCCGGCCCCCTACCAGGCCGCGTACGACCAGGCGAAGGCGGCGCTCGCCATGGCCGAGGCGAACCTCCCGGCCGCGCGCCTGCGGGCCGAGCGCCTCAAGGGGCTCGTCGCGATCCGGGCCGCGGGGCAGCAGGACTACGACGACGCCGTGGCCGCCGCGAGCCAAGCCGAGGCGAGCGTGGCGGCGGCGAAGGCGGCGGTCGAGAGCGCCCGGGTCAACCTCTCCTACACGCCGATCCGCGCGCCGATCCCGGGCCGCACGGGCCGGTCGAGCGTGACCGTCGGGGCGCTCGTGACCGCCTACCAGCCCGTTCCGCTCGTCACCGTCCAGCAGCTCGACCCGATCTACGTCGACGTCGTGCAGTCGTCGGCCGAGCTCCTGCGCCTCCGGCAGGGGTTCCGGACGGGAGGCCTTACGCGGAACGCTGCTTCCTGGAGCCGGGTGAAGCTCGTCCTCGAGGACGGGACGACCTACGCGCAGGAGGGGAGGCTCAAGTTCCAGGACGTGACGGTCGACCCGACGACGGGCTCCGTCACGCTCCGGATGGTCTTCCCGAATCCCGATCACGTCCTCCTTCCCGGCATGTACGTCCGCGCGGTCGTCGAGGAAGGGGTGAACTCCACGGCCATCCTCGTCCCGCAGCAGGGCGTCTCGCGCGACCAGAAGGGGAACGCCTTCGCGCTCGTCGTCGGAGCGGACGGGAAGGCCGAGCAGCGGATGCTGACGCTCGACCGGGCCCTCGGGGACCGCTGGATCGTTACGAAGGGGCTCGAGGCGGGCGACCGCGTCATCGTCGAGGGCCTCCAGAAGATCCGCGCCGGCGCCGACGTGAAGGCGGTTCCGTTCGCCACTGTCGCCGAGGCCGGGGCCGCGCCGAAGACGGACGGGGGCGCGAAGGCCGACCCGGCGGCGGCGCGGCCGTCGGCGAAGTAGGGGGGCGCCATGTCCGCCTTCTTCCTCAAGCGCCCCGTCTTCGCGTGGGTCATCGCGATCGCCATGATGCTGGCCGGCGTCATGGCGATCGTGAACCTGCCGATCTCCCAGTACCCTCCGATCGCCCCGCCCTCGATCGGGATCCGGGCCATGTACCCCGGCGCGTCGGCCAAGACCGTCGAGGACTCCGTCGTCCAGATCATCGAGCAGAAGATGACCGGGCTCGACCGGATGCTCTACATGGACTCCACCTCCGACTCCTCGGGGAGCGCGTCGGTCACGCTGACGTTCGCGCCGGGGACCGACCCGGACATCGCCTGGGCGAAGGTCCAGAACAAGCTCCAGCTCGCGATGCCATCCCTCCCCGACGTGGTCCAGCAGACGGGCGTCACCGTCAGCAAGGCGACGCGCAACTGGCTCCTCATCGCCGGCATCACCTGCGAGGACGGCAGCATGGACAGCGCCGACCTCAACGACTACACGGTCTCGAAGATCCAGTCGGTCCTCGGCCGGGTCCCCGGCGTCGGCGAGGTCGAGGTCTTCGGCACCGCCTACTCCATGCGGGTCTGGTTCGACCCGGACAAGCTCACGAAGTACGGGATGACGTCGGACGACGTCGTCGCGGCGCTCCGGGCCTACAACGTCGAGGTCTCGGCCGGCCAGCTCGGCGGCGCCCCCGCGGTGCCGGGGCAGCGGCTCAACGCCTCGATCCTGGTGCAGTCCCTCCTGAAGACGCCGGAGGAGTTCGCGGCGGTCCCGCTCCGGACGAACCCGGACGGCTCCGTCGTGAAGGTGTCGGACATCGGCCGGACCGAGCTCGGGACGGAGATCCCCGACATCAGCTTCCGGTTCAACGGGAGGCCGGCGGGCGTCCTGGCGATCCGGCAGGAGGCCGGCGCGAACGCGCTCGAGACCGCCGACCGGATCAAGGCGAAGATGGCGGAGCTCTCGAGGTTCTACCCGCCCGGCGTGAAGACGATCTACGTCTACGACACGACGCCCTTCGTGAAGGTCGCCATCGACGAGGTCTTCAAGACCCTCCTCGAGGCCATCGTCCTCGTCTTCCTCGTCATGTACCTCTTCCTCGGGAACTTCCGGGCGACGCTCATCCCGACGGTCGCCGTCCCGGTCGTCATCCTCGGGACGTTCGGCGTCCTCGGCTTCCTCGGCTACTCGATCAACATGCTGACGATGTTCGCCATGGTCCTCGCCATCGGCCTCCTCGTCGACGACGCCATCGTCGTGGTCGAGAACGTCGAGAGGATCATGAGCGAGGAGGGGCTCTCCCCCTTCGAGGCGACCCGGAAGTCGATGGAACAGATCACGAGCGCCCTCGTCGGGATCGGCCTCGTCCTCTCCGCGGTCTTCGGGCCGATGATCTTCTTCCCGGGCTCCACCGGCGTCATCTACCGGCAGTTCTCCGTCACCGTCATCGCCTCGATGCTCCTCTCCGTGGCGGTGGCCCTCATCCTGACGCCGGTCCTCTGCGCTTCCCTCCTGAAGCCGGTCGCCAAGGGGCACGAGGCGGCCGAGACCGGGATCCCCCTCCTCCGGCCGTTCTTCCTCTGGTTCGACCGCGTCTTCTACCGCATGCGCGACCTGTACATGGCGACCGTCGGCCACGTCCTCGGCAAGCGGGGCCTCTTCGCCGTCGTCTTCGTCGCCATCGTCGCGCTGATGGCGCTCCTGTACGTCCGGATGCCGACCGGGTACCTCCCCGACGAGGACCAGGGGACCCTCATGGCGATGGTCCAGCTTCCGGTCGGCTCGACCCTCGAGCAGACCCAGGCGGTCATGGAGCAGGTGGAGCACCACTTCCTCGTCGACCAGAAGGACGCGGTGAAGTCGTGCGGCGCGGTGGCCGGGTCGGGCTTCGCCGGGCGCGGCCAGAACATGGGGATGGTCTTCGTCCAGCTCAGGGACTGGAAGCTCCGCGACCGCCCGGGCCTCCGGGCCAAGGACGTGGCCGGGAAGGCCATGCGGGCCCTCTCGGGCGTCCGGGGCGCCATCATCTTCGCCTTCCCGCCCCCCGCCGTCGTCGAGCTCGGCACCGCGACCGGGTTCGACCTGATGGTGCAGGACCGGGGTGATCTCGGGCACGAAGGGCTCACGAAGGCGATCGATCAGCTCGTCGGCCTCGCCGCGAAGGACCCGAGGCTCGCCCGGGTCCGCCTGAACGGGATGACGGACGTGCCCCAGTACAAGGTCGACGTCGACTGGGAGAAGGCGGGGGCGCTCGGCGTCCCGGTCAGCTCGATCCAGAGCTATCTCTCGGCGACCTTCGGCAGCGCCTACGTCGGCAACTTCGTCCAGGGGGGCCGGGTCAAGCGCGTCTACGCGCAGGCCGACGCCCCGTTCCGGATGCTGCCCGAGGACCTCCACCGGCTCTACGTCCGCAACCGGCAGGGCGGGCTCGCCCCGCTCGCGGCCGTCGCTTCGGGGCGGTGGGTCTACGGCTCGCCGCGCCTCGAGCGGTACAACGCCTTCCCGGCGATGGAGATCCAGGGGGAGCCGGCGCCGGGCCGGAGCTCCGGCGAGGCGATGAACGCCATGGAGGAGCTCATCGGGAAGCTCCCGTCCGACGTCGGCTTCGAGTGGACGGGACTCTCCTACCAGCAGCGGATGTCGGAGTCCCAGACGGGGCTCCTCTACGCCTTCTCCGTCCTCGTCATCTTCCTCGTCCTGGCGGCGCTCTACGAGAGCTGGACCGTTCCGATCTCGATCGTCCTCGCCCTCCCGCTCGGCGTCATCGGGGGCGTCGTCGCCTCCTCGCTCCGCGGCATGTCGAACGACGTCTACTTCCAGATCGGCATCCTCACCGTCCTCGGCCTGACCACGAAGAACGCCATCCTGATCGTCCAGTTCGCCGTCCAGAACCGCGAGAAGGGGATGGGCCTCATCGAGGCGACGCTCCAGGCGGCGAAGACGAGGCTCCGCCCCATCGTCATGACCTCGCTCGCCTTCGGTTTCGGCGTCCTTCCGCTCGCCCTCGCGAACGGGGCCGGGGCCGGGGCGCAGATGGCGATCGGCACGAGCGTCCTCGGCGGCATGCTGAGCGGCACGTTCCTCGCCGTCCTCCTGATCCCGCTCCTCTACGTCCTGGTCGTGAAGGTCTTCGAGAGGAAGAAGGCCGTCGAAAGGGCGCCCGCCCTCGACGCCACGCTCCCGGCGGAGGGAAAGTGATGAACCGCAAGCTCTTCCTGCGCGCCTCCCTGCTTCTCCCCGCGGCCCTCCTCCTCGGCGGCTGCACGATGATCCCGAAGTACGAGCGCCCGCCGCTGCCGGTGGCGGACTCCTTCCATGCGGAAGCCGGCGCGGCGGGAGTCGTTCCCGCGGCTGCGCCCGCCGCGGCCGAGGCACCTCCCGCCGCGAAGGACGTCCCCTGGCAGGAGTTCTTCACCGACGCGCGCCTCAGGTCGGTCATCGACCTCGCGCTCGCGAACAACCGCGACCTCAGGGTCGCGACGCTCAACATCGAGCGCGTCGCGGCCCTCTACCGGATCCAGCGCTCCGAGCTCTTCCCGACGATCGGCGTCCAGGCGACGGGCGACAAGTACCGGATCCCGGAGAGCATCGGGAAGGACGGGAAGGCGAGCACCGTCTCGGTCTACACGGTCGGGCTTGGTCTTGCCTCGTGGGAGCTCGACTTCTTCGGGCGTATCCGGAGCCTGAACGCCCGGTCCTTCGAGCAGTACCTCGCGACCGAGGAGGCCCGGCGCGGCGCCCAGACCTCGCTCGTGGCGGCCGTCGCCGGGACGTGGCTGCGCCTCGCCGCCGACGAGGAGAACCTCCGGCTCTCGCGGGAGACCCTCGCCGCGCAGCAGTCCTCGTACGGGCTGATCCGGTCGAGCCGCGACGCCGGGATCGGCTCCGACGTCGACCTCCGCCAGGCGCAGAGCCAGGTGGAGGCGGCCCGCGCGAACGTCGCGGCCTTCACGGGCGCCGTCGGCGTCTCGCGGAACGCGCTCGACCTCCTCGCCGGGACCCCGGTCCCGGCCGACCTCCTGCCCGACCGCCTCGTCGCCGTGACGGACCCGAAGGGGCTCTCGGCCGGCCTCCCGTCGGACGTCCTCCTCCGCCGGCCCGACATCCTCGCCGCCGAGCACCTGCTCCGGGGCGCGAACGCGAACATCGGCGCGGCCCGCGCGGCCTTCTTCCCGCGGATCTCCCTCACCGCCGGCATCGGCACCTCGAGCCCCGACCTCGACGGCCTCTTCAAGGCCGGGACGAGCGTGTGGAGCTTCGCGCCCCAGATCCTCTCGCCGCTCTTCGCGAGCGGGTCGCTCATCGCGAACCTGAAGGTCTCCGAGGTCGACCGCCAGATCGCGGTCGCGACCTACGAGAAGGCGATCCAGACGGCCTTCGCCGAGGTGAACGACGCGCTGACGCTCCGGACGACCCTCGTCGCGCAGAAGGAGGCGCAGGAGGCGCTCGTCGAGGCCCTCGACGCGACGCTCTTCCTCTCCGACGCCCGCTACAAGGCGGGGCTCGACGGCTACCTCGGGGTCCTCGTCGCGCAGCAGGCGCTCTTCAACGCCCAGCGGGGAGCGGTCGGCGTCCGCCTGGCCGAGCAGGCGAACCTCGTGGAGCTCTACAAGGTCCTCGGCGGCGGCGTGTGAAACCGGGGTGGGCCGTCCGCCGGTGAGCGTCCCGGGCCGGGAGGAGGAGGCCGCCTTCGGGCGGCCTCCCCTTCAGCGCGCGCCGCGGCCGCTGAGGACCGTCGGGACCGTCCGGAGGAGGATCTTCATGTCGAGGGTGAGCGACCAGTTGTCGATGTAGGCGAGGTCGAGCTCCATCCACTGGTCGAAGCTCGGGAGGTCGCTCCGCCCGGAGACCTGCCAGAGGCCCGTCAGGCCGGGCTTCATCGAGAGGCGGCGGCGCTGCCACTTCTCGTAGCGGGCCACCTCCTCCGGGAGCGGCGGGCGCGGACCGACGAGCGACATCTCCCCCTTCAGGACGTTCCAGAGCTGCGGGATCTCGTCGAGCGAGAAGCGGCGCAGGAAGCGGCCGAACGCGGTGACGCGCGGGTCGTTCGCCGACTTGAAGACGGGGCCGTCGTGCTCGTTCAGGTGCGCGACGTCGGGGAGCATCCCCTCGGCCCCCTGGACCATCGTCCGGAGCTTGTAGAACGTGAAGGGGCGCCCGTTCAGGCCGCAGCGGACCTGCCGGAAGAGGACCGGCCCGCTCGACGACACCTTGATGAGGATCGCGAGGAGGGCGGCGAAGGGGAGGCAGACGAGTCCGAGGAGGGAGGCGAGGCCGACGTCCACGACGCGCTTCGCGAGGAGGGCGCCCGTCTCCTCCGGGGTCGTCGAGAACGTCAGGAGCGGGGTCCCGTCGAACTCCTCGAGCTCGACCTTCGCGAAGACGTGCGGGAAGAAATCGAGGATGAGGCGGGTCTTCACCCCCATCTCCTCGCACATCAGGAAGACGTCCTCGAGCGTCTCGATGTCGCCCCGGTCGACGGCCAGGATCACCTCGTCGACCGGGAACGAGGTGAGGATCGTCGGGAAGTCCTCGAGCGCGCCGAGGACGGGGAGCCCCCCGGCGGTCGTCCCGGCCTCGGAGGAGGCGGGACGCTCCCGCACCAGCCCGAGGAGCCGGAGGCCCCACCAGGGGTGGTCGTGGATGAGGCGGGCCATCGAGCGCGCGCGCGGCGTGTCGCCGATGATGACGACGGTCCGGTAGTTGAAGCCCCTCGCGCGCACCTTGCGCGCCACGATCCGCACGGTCAGCCGCTCGACGACGAGGAAGAGGGCGTTCAGGACGGCGAAGATCGGGAGGAACGGCCGCGAGATGAAGTCGAGCCTGAGGCCGTAGACGAGGATCGTCAGGCCGACGGTTCCGCCGAGGACGATCTTCCCGACGAGGAGCGCCTCGTCCTTCAGGCCCGACGTCCTCCGGCTCCGGTAGGCGCCCGAGAGGAACAGGAGCCCCGTCCAGATGACGACGATCGGCCCGACCAGGACGAGGTAGACGGAGAACGGGTAGAGCGCCGTCAGACGCCCCGGGAAGAAGCGCGGGAGGAGCTCGCTTCTCACGAGGTACGCCGCGGCGAGCGCCGCGAGGGTGGACGCGAGGTCGGCGGCGTAGAGCGAGGCGGCGACGGCCTTCGCCTGCTGCTTCAGCATGCCCGCCCCGATCGTAGCCCCTCCGGCGAACGTCCCGAAAGGAGCGCCTCGTAGGCCGTCGTCACGTCGTCCCAGCGGAAGCGCTCGTCCGCCCGGCGCTTCGCGGCCGCGCCGAGGGCCTCGCGCCGGGCCGCGTCCGGGAGGAGGGACGCGAGGAGCCGGGCGAGCGTCTCGGGGCGGCGGGCGTCCCAGAAGAGCGCGGCCTCGCCCGCGACCTCCCGGTTCTCCGGCGTGTCGTGGACGAGGACGGGCCGGCCGAACCCCATCGCCTCGACGAGAGCCGGGTGCGTCCCGCCGACCTCGGTCGCGTGGACGTAGGCCGCCGCGTGCGCGAGGAGAGCGCGGTAGCCGTCGCCGTAGACGGCGCCGGGGAGGAGGACGCGCGGGTCCTTCTCCGCCTCGGCGCGGAGGCCCGCGATGAACCGGTCCGCGTACGGGGCCGCGCCGACGAGGACGAGCCTCCGGTCCCCCGGGAGGCCGCGGAAGGCGCGGACGACGGCGTCGGGGTTGTTCTCCGGCTCGAAGCGGGAGACGTAGAGGACGTAGCTCCCCGGCTCGAGGCCGAGACTGTCGAGGACGGCGAGGTCCGTCGGCGCGGGGAGGTCGGAGCCGTAGGGGACGAACGCCGATTCCTTCCCGTAGCGCTCGCGGTAGTAGCGCCGGATCTCGGAGGCGTCGGTGACGACGACGTCGGGGAGGACGCAGGAGAGCCGCTCGGAAAGGGCGTAGACGGCCTTCCCGAGGCGGTTCCACTTCCGTCGGTTCCGTTCGAGGCCGTCCACGTTCAGGAGGATGCGCGTCCCGGAGCCGAAGAGTCGCGGGAGCCGGCAGGAGAGGGCGTTCGCGCCGTTGCAGACGAGGACGGCGTCGTACCCCTCGGCCGCCGCGAGCAGCCCGGACGTCACGCCGTGGACGACCGTCTCGAGGTACTTGTGCCGCACGGTCGGCGCGAAGACGACGCGGACGCCGCGGAAGGAAGGGACCTCCTCGCGGACGCAGCCCCGCCGCGCGTAGACGGTGACGTCGTGGCCGCGGGCGGCGAGCCGCACGGAGAGCTCCTCCGCGAGCGTCTCGAACCCGCCGTACGCCGCGGGGACGCCGCGCGTCCCGAGGAGGGCGACCTTCACGCGTCGATGTCCGGGATCCGGGCGCCGCCCGGGTCTCCCCCGAACCAGCGGAGGAGCGCGCGGTCGGAGACCGTGCGGCGGGAGAGGATCTCGCGCCGCTTCGCCATCAGGCGCGCGCGGTTCCGTGCGAGCCAGCGGAGCGCCTCGAGCGAGCTCCGCTCGACGGTGAGGCAGCCCCCGACGACGACGGCGTCGCGCGCGAACGTGAGCGGGAACGTGGCGCGGAGGTGGTCGGGCCCGGCGTTGTTGATCCGGAGGAGGAAGCGGTTCTTGACCGAGTGGAGGTTCGCGACGACGGACATCTCGCGGCGCCGCTCGGGGAGGTTCCGCCGCCGGTGCCAGGCGACCGCCGAGGGGACGCAGCGCGCGGACCAGCCTCGCCCGCGGAGCCTCCAGGCGAGGTCGACGTCCTCGCGGTAGACGAAGAAGTCGTCGTCGAAGAAGCCGTTCGGGAGCCTGACGTCGAGGAGCGCCGCGACCCGGTAGAGGGCGACGCACCCCGAGACGCCGAAGACCTCGGCCGGCCGGTCCCAGCGCCCCGTGTCGGGCTCGCCGGCGCCGACGTCGAAGTGCCGCCCGCTCCGCGTCATCCGGATCCCGACCGTGTCGACGACGTTCGTCGGCAGGAGCTCGGGGCCCTCGGCGCGGAGGACCTTTCCGGTCATCGCCCCGACCCACTCGCGGCCGGGGCGGGCGGCGTCGTCGAGGAGCCTCTCGAGGTAGTCCGGGGCGAGGACGACGTCCGCGTTCAGGACGAGGACCCACTCGGCACCCCGCTCCGCCGCCCGCGCGATCCCGACGTTGTGGCCCCCCGTGAAGCCGAGGTTCTCGCGCGAGGCGACGATCTCCATCGGGACGGGGGCGAGCTTCTGCGCGGCGGCGAGCGAGGCGCGCGTCCCGTCCTCGGAACGGTTGTCGATCGCGACCACCTCGAAGTCCCGGAACGTCTGCGCGAAGAGCGTCGGGAGGAGCCGTTCGGCGTCGCGCGACTCGTTGTGCGTGACGAGGGAGACGACGACGCGCGCCACTCAGGCCCTCCGCGGCAGGAGCGCGCTCGCGAAGCCGAGGCCGAGGAGGCCGCGGAGGACGCGGGCGTAGGCCCGGGCGGCCTCGGGGCGGGCGTGGTCGCCCCGGACGAGCGGGAGGAGAGCGAGGCGGAGCAGTGCCCCGAGGAAGAGGACGGCCCGCGCGCCGGCGCGCGTCGCCGGCCCCGCGCGGCGGCGGAGGTAGAGGAGGAGGTTCCGCGTGTAGAGCGGGAGGTAGTCGTCGTAGGGGAGCGCGCGCATCGTCGTCCCGCCCACGTGGCTCGCGCGAGCCGCGGGGACGAAGCGGATACGGTACCCCGACTCGAGGATCTTCGCGCAGAGGTCGACGTCCTCGAACCAGGCGGGGGCGAACACCGGGTCGAAGCCGCCGACTTTCTCGAAGACGTCCCTCCTCACGAGGAGCGCGGCGGCCGCCGGCTGCTCGACGTCGAACGGGACGGAGCGGTCCCGGTCGAGGTAGCGCTCGCGGAGGAAGCCGCGGTTGCCCGGGAAGAGGCGGTTGACGAGGAACGCCTCGCGGGCGAGCGACCCGAGCGTCGGGAGGCGCCGGAGCTGGAACGGCCCCTGGCCGTCCCCCTCGAGCGCCGGGGCGACGGCGCCGACCCCCGGGTCGGTGTCGAGCGCGTCGAGGAGGAGGCCGAGCGTGGCTTCGCCGTCGACGAGCGCCGCGTCGGGGTTCAGGAAGAGGAACGCCTGCGCGGGCGGGAGGCCGTCGACGGCCCCCGCACCGAGGTTGCAGGCAGGGCCGAAGCCGGAGTTCTCCGGGAGGCGGACGACGACCGCGCCGGCCTGCCTCGCCTCGTCCGCCGAGCCGTCCGCGGAGGCGTTGTCGACGACGACGACCCGCGCCGGTGCGGGGACCGAGGCGGCCGCCCGGCCGACGAGCCCCCCCGAGTTCCAGGAGACGACGACGGCCCGGACGCCGGCGAGGCCCGGCGTCATCCGAACAGCCCCGGGAGAAGGGGTTGCGCCCGCCGTGCCGCCCGGTCCTCGCCGAGGGCGACGAACGCGTCGAGGGCGGCTCCCGCCACGGCCCGGGCCGCGCGCGGGAATCCGAGGTCGCGGATCGCGTCCCGCAGCGCGGGGAGCGGCACGGGGTGGGCGAGGAGCGCCCAGAAGCGGCCCGCCGGCGAGAGGTTCCGCCGGAGCGTCCGGACGCGGTTGCCGAGGAGGAGACGCCACTTCAGCTCGGGAGTGCGTCGCCCGGTGGCCGACCCCACGTGGCGTGCCCGGGCGGCCGGGACGCAGGCGAAGCGGCCGCCGGCGCGGCGGAGGCGGAGCGAGAGGTCGGCGTCCTCGTACCAGGCGAAGAACGAGCCCGCGAAGCCCGAGGCCCGGTCGAACGCGGCGCGCCGGAAGACGGGGGCCGTCCCGGAGACGCCGGCGACCGGGAACGGCGCCCCCCCGGCCGCGGGAGGCTCCTCGCCGTGCCCGAGCTGCACCGCTTCGTGCCTCCGGTTCCAGCCGAGCCCGAGCCCGTCGACCCTCGTCCCGTCCGCGTCGAGGACGACCCCCTGGACCGCCGAGAGGCCGGGGTCGGCCTCGAGCGCCGCCACGCACGCGGCGAGGTAGCCCGGCTCGAGGACGGCGTCGTTGTTCACGAAGGCGAGGAACGGGAGGGCCTTCAGGCGGGCGTCGACGGCCCCTGCGTTCGAGGCGGGGGCGAAGCCCCGGTTCGCCCCGAGCGGCAGGACGAAGACCCCGTCCCGGTTCGCGAGCCGTCTCACCTCGTCCGGCTCCGAGCCGTTGTCCACGACGAGGAGCCGCGAGGCACCCTGCGGGTCGAGAGCGTCGAGACAGGCGTCGAGGAGCGCCCCCCCGTTCCAGTTCACGACGACGACCCCGACGGGGAGCCTCTCCATCGGGCGGATTATCGGGGCGGCCGTAAAATCCGCCTCCCATGCTCGCCCGAGACTTCCTCCGCACCCACTTCGCCGAGATGCCGCACCTCCTCCGGAACCGGACGTACGACGCCGGGGCGCTCTCCCGCTGGGGGGAGCTCGACGCCGAGCGCCGCCGTCTCCTGACCGCCGTCGAGGCGATGAAGGCCGAGCGGAACACGCTCTCGGCCGAGGTCGGGAGGAAGAAGAGGGCGAAGGAGGACGCGACCGCCGAGATGGAGCGGGCGAAGGAGATCGGCGGGGCGGTCGCGGCGCAGGAGAAGCGGGTCGAGGAGATCGAGGGGGAGTTCTTCGCCATCGAGCAGGCCCTCCCGAACGTCCCCTACGAGAGCGTCCCGGACGGTGAAGACTCGGAAGCGAACGTCGTCCTGAAGACGTGGGGCGAGCCGACCCGGTTCGACTTCGAGGCGAAGAACCACTGGGACCTCGGCCCGGCGCTCGGCCTCCTCGACTTCGAGCGGGCGGCCAAGGTGACCGGGGCGCGCTTCACCGTCCTCTCCGGGGAGGCCTCGCTCCTCTCGCGCGCCCTCATCGCGTTCATGCTCGACCTCCACACCCGCGAGAACGGCTACCGGGAGGTCCTCCCGCCGTTCATCGTCAACGCGGCTTCGCTCTTCGGGACCGGGCAGCTCCCGAAGTTCGAGGCGGACCTCTTCCGCCTCCAGGGGACCGACTGGTACCTCACCCCGACGGCCGAGGTCCCGGTCACGAACCTCCACCGGGACGAGGTCCTCCGGGAAGAGCAGCTCCCGATCTCCTACTGCGCCTACACCCCCTGCTTCCGGGCCGAGGCGGGCTCGGCCGGGAAGGACACGCGGGGCCTCATCCGGCAGCACCAGTTCGACAAGGTCGAGCTCGTGAAGTTCACGCTCGCCGAGGAGTCGGAGGCCGCGCACGAGAAGCTGACCCGCGATGCCGAGACGGTCCTCGAGCGGCTCGAGCTGCCGTACCGGCGGGTCGTCCTCTGCCGGGGGGACATGGGCTTCTCCTCGGCGAAGACCTACGACCTCGAGGTCTGGCTCCCGGGCCAGGACGCCTACCGCGAGATCTCCTCCTGCTCGAACTTCGACGCCTTCCAGGCCCGCCGGGCCGCGATCCGCGTGAAGCGGACCGTCGACGGCAAGTCGCGGAACGAGTACGTCCACACCCTCAACGGCTCCGGCCTCGCCGTCGGGAGGACGCTCGTGGCGATCCTCGAGAACTACCAGCGGGCAGACGGCTCCGTCGCGATCCCGGCCGCCCTCCGGCCCTATTGCGGGGGGCTCGCCGAGATCCGGCGGGGCTGAGGTAAACTCCCCGGCCCGCGAGGTGCGGACAGGTGGGAGAGTGGCTTAATCCAACGGTTTGCTAAACCGTCGTAGGTCTTAAAAGCCTACCGGGGGTTCGAATCCCCCCCTGTCCGCCAGTTCCTCCGCCGGAGGAGTGGCCGAGTGGTTTAAGGCGGCGGTCTTGAAAACCGTTGAGCTGCAAGGCTCCGGGGGTTCGAATCCCTCCTCCTCCGCCATCTCCCCCGTGTGAAGATCCGCCCGATCCCGTGTCCGAGACCCGCGTCCGCGTCCTCGTCGTCGACGACGACCCCTTCTCGAGGCGGCTCCTCGAGCAGGTCCTCCTCTCCGCGGGCTACGCCGTGGAGGTGGCCGGGGACGGGCAGGAGGCGCTCGGGAAGGTGAGGGCCCAGCGCCCCGACGTCGTCGTCACGGACTGGCAGATGCCCGTGATGGACGGCCTGACGCTCTGCCGGATCCTGAAGGGGACCGAGGAGACGCGGTTCACGCACGTCATCATGCTCTCGGCGCGGGGGGAGACCGAGTCGAAGGTGGCCGGGCTCGAGACCGGCGCCGACGACTACCTCGTCAAGCCGGTCGAACCGGTGGAGCTGGCCGCCCGGGTCCGGGTCGGGCTCCGGCTCCAGCGCGCCCTCTTCGACCTCGCGGCCAAGAACGAGATCCTCGAGAAGCTCGCGCTGACCGACCCCCTGACGGGCCTCGCGAACCGGCGGGCGTTCCAGGAGGCGCTCGAGGCGGAGGTCTCGCGCGTGGCGCGCCACGGCCGGCCGGCGAGCCTCCTCTACGTCGACCTCGACCACTTCAAGCGGGTCAACGACACCCACGGACACGCGGTGGGAGACGAGATCCTCGAGGGCTTCGCCCAGGTCCTGAAACGGGCGTGCCGAAAGGGAGATCTCGGGGCGCGGATCGGCGGGGAGGAGTTCGGCGTGATCCTCCCGACGACCGGCGGCCTCCCGGCCGCCCTCGTCGCCGAACGGATCCGGCGGGCCACCGAGGCCCGCCCGCTCGGGCGGACCGTCGCAGTTCCCCTGACCGTCTCGGTCGGGGTTGCCTCGACCGAGGATCCCCCCGGCCCTCCCGACGCGGCCGACCTCCTCCGGCGGGCCGACGCGGCCCTCTACCGCGCCAAGGCCGAGGGGCGGAACCGGGTCGCTTCGGGCTGAGCCCGGTCCCGGGGCAAACCGCTCGCCGCAGGGGATTTCCCGCTCCGGTTCTCCGTTCCCCGGAAACTCCCGGGGCGCTTTCCGCGTAATTCCCTTCTGGCGCCTCGAGAGAGCGCCCCCTTTCGAAAGGAACGCGACAGAGATGAGCTCCCGGCTGAAGTGGATCCTCGGCGTCGCCGCCGTCGTCGTGGTCGCCCTGATCGTCGTCGCCTCGGTCGTCGGAAAGGACCGGAACCTGACCCGCGTCACCACAGCGAAGGTCGGGAGGTCCGACCTGGTCTCGACCGTGAGCTGCAACGGCCGCGTCCAGGCCAAGACGAAGGTCGAGATCTCCTCCCAGGTCATGGGCCAGATCGTCAACCTCGCCGTCGAGGAAGGGGACGTCGTCAAGAAGGGGGACTTCCTCCTCCAGATCGACAAGGCCCAGTACGACGCCTCGACCAGGGCCCAGCAGGCGAACCTGGACGCCCTCTTCGCCCAGCGCGAGTCCGACCGGGCCACGGTGGACCAGGCCCAGCGCGACTACGAGCGCGAGCGGAAGAACTACGAGTCGAAGATCACGTCGGAGCAGGTGATGCAGAAGGCGAAGCTGACGCTCGACGCGGCCGTCGCCTCGCTCAACGCGACCGAGCGCCGGATCGAGCAGGCCCGCGCCCAGCTCCTCGCGAGCAAGGACTCCCTCGGGAAGACGACCCTTCTCGCCCCGATGAACGGCATCGTCACGGCACGCCCCGTCGAGCAGGGAGAGAACGCGGTCGTCGGGACGATGAACAACCCGGGCACCGTCCTCCTGACGATCTCCGACATGTCCGTCGTCGAGGCCGAGATGGAGGTCGACGAGACCGACATCCCGAACGTGAAGCTGGGGCAGAAGGCGAAGCTCACGCTCGACGCCTGGCCCGAGAAGAAGTTCGAGGGAGTCGTGACCGAGATCGGCGGGAGCCCGATCACGAAGTCGGCCCTCGGGACCGACGCGACCGCGGTGAACTTCAAGGTCAAGGTCCAGCTCAAGGACCCGCCGGCCGCGATCCGCCCCGGCTTCTCCGTCTCGGGGGAGATCGAGACCGACAAGCGCTCCGGCGCGCTCGCCATCCCGATCCCGGCGCTCGTCGTCGCCGACGAGTCGTCGCTGAAGCGCCCCGAGAAGGGGAAGAAGCCGACGCCGACCCCGACCCCGTCCGCCGAAGGCAAGGAGAAGAAGAAGGACGTCGAGGGGGTCTTCGTCGTCGACAAGGACGGCAAGGTCGACTTCCGGAAGGTGAAGACCGGGATCACGGCCGAGCTCCAGATCGAGATCGTCGAGGGGCTGAAGGAAGGGGACGAGATCGTCTCGGGCCCGTTCCGGGCGCTCCGCGCCCTCCGGATCGGCGACCGGGTCAAGATCGACAACAGCAGCGTCCCGAGGGACGAGAAGAGCTCGTAGGGCCTCGATGCTGAACGGGGAGCTCCTCCGCGTCGCCTGGCGGGCCGTCAGCGCCCACAAGCTGCGGTCGTTCCTGACGCTCCTCGGGGTCATCATCGGGGTGATGACCGTCATCGCCGTGGTGTCGGTCATTCAGGGGCTCAACAACTACGTCGCCACGAAGCTCTTCACCCTCTCGCCCGACGTCTACACGATCGAGCGATTCGGCATCATCACGTCGCGCGACGAGTTCCTCGAGGCGCTCAAGCGCCGGCGGATCCAGAAGAGCGATTTCGAGGCGTTCCAGCGCCTCTCGAAGACGGCGGTCATGGTCGGCGCCCGCTCGGGAACGACGCGCTCCGTGCGGTCGGGGAGCAAGCGGCTCTCCGACGTCCAGATCTCGGGAGTGACGGCGAACATCGCCGAGCTCTCGAACCTCGACATCGACCTGGGCCGTTTCTTCACCGAGCCGGAGAACGAGCGTCGCGCCTTCGTCGCGGTCATCGGGACCGAGGTCCGCGACGAGCTCTTCCCGCGCGTCGACCCGGTCGGTCGGACGATCCTGATCGACGGGATCCCGTTCCGCGTCATCGGCCTCCTCGTCAAGCAGGGCTCCGCCTTCGGGCAGAGCCAGGACAACATCGTCTACGTCCCCCGCGAGGCGCTCGCCAAGGCCTGGGGCGCCCGGCGCAACATGTCGATCTACGTCAAGGCGAAGGGGGGCGTCGAGGGGATCCCGGCCTCGATGGACGAGGCGCGCGCCATCTTCCGCGCGCTGCGGAAGACCGCTCCGTCGGCCCCCGACCCGGTCTCCTTCGTCACGGCCGAGGCGATCCAGGTCGTCTGGCGATCCATCTCGGCGGGGGCGTTCGCCCTCCTCGCCTTCATCAGCAGCATCTCCCTCGTCGTCGGGGCGATCGTCATCGCGAACATCATGCTGGTCTCCGTCGTCGAGCGGACGAAGGAGATCGGCATCCGCCTCGCCATCGGCGCCCGGAAGCGGGACATCCGCCGCCAGTTCCTGCTGGAGGCGGGGCTCCTCGCCCTCGGAGGCGGAGCGGTCGGCGTCCTCTTCGGCTGGATCATCTCGAGCCTGATCAACGCCTTCACGCCCCTCCCGACTCTCGTCACCCCCGGCCTGATCTCGATGGGTCTTCTCCTCGCCACGCTCACCGGCCTCATCGCCGGCGTCTTCCCGGCGGTCAAGGCGTCGCGCCTCCCGCCGATCGAGGCCCTCCGCTATGAGTGAGCGATTCCTCGACGCCCTCCGCCGGACCCTCGGCGAGAACCTCCGCTTCGCCTCGATCGCCCTGCGCGCCCACAAGCTCCGCGCGTTCCTGACGATCGTCGGGATCGTCATCGGCGTCTGGACCGTCATCGCGATGGTGGCGCTCGTGACCGGCTTCAACCGGTCGACGGTGGACGCGTTCTCGTCGTTCGGGACGACGCTCGTCCAGTTCCAGAAGTACGAGCCCCGCTTCTTCGGGGGCGGGCACCGGCCTCCCGAGGAAGAGCGGAACCGGAAGGACCTGACGATCGAGGACGCCGAGGCGATCGCCCGCCTCGCCCCTTCGATCGCCGCCGTCTCCCCGGAGCGCTACCTCTGGGGGGGCTCGAAGGTGAAGGGGAACGGCAAGGAAGCGAACTCGCCGACCGTCTCGGGCGGGAACCAGAACTACCTCGTCTGCAACAACTGGACGCTGCAGGACGGGCGGAACATCTCCGACGTCGACGTCCAGCACGTCACCGACGTCGCCGTCGTCGGGTCCGACGTCGTCAAGTCGCTCTTCGAGGGGAAGGACCCGCTCGGGCAGCCGATCTCGATCAACGGGCGGCGGGTCCAGATCGTCGGGGTCCTCGAGAAGAAGGGCTCCCAGATGGGCGGCAGCCCCGACAACTTCATCCTGATCCCCATCACGACGTTCGACGTCTTCTTCCCGCAGATCAAGAACTCCCGCGAGGACACGCTCCACATCGCCACGATCCCGAAGTCGCCCGAGCTGATCCCGGCGGCGATCGAGGAGGGGACGAACATCCTCAGGGCCCGGCGGAAGGTGCCGTTCGACAAGCCGAACGACTTCGCCATCTTCACCGCCGAGAAGATGATCGCGCAGATGACCGCGGTGACGAACGCGATCTCCGGCGTCATGGTCTTCATCGCGGCGATCGCGCTCCTCGTCGGGGGCGTCGGCGTCATGAACATCATGCTCGTCTCGGTGACGGAGCGGACGCGCGAGATCGGCCTGCGCAAGTCCGTCGGGGCGCTCCGGCGCGACATCAGCCTCCAGTTCCTGACGGAGGCGATGACGCTCACCGGGCTCGGCGGCGCGATCGGGGTCGCGCTCGGCCTCCTGACGGCGCTCGTCGTCGGCGCCGTCTCGCCGCTCCGGACCGCGACGCCGCTCTGGAGCGTCCTCCTCGGCCTCGGCGTCAGCCTCTCCATCGGCCTCTTCTTCGGCCTCTACCCGGCCCTCAAGGCTGCCCGCCTCGACCCGATCGAAGCCCTCCGCTGGGAATAGGAACCGCAGGGTCAGGTCTGCCTTCTACACTCTGCGCGCCGCGCGCAGAGTGTAGAAGGCAGACCTGACCCTGTCAGGCGAGGGCGAGCGAGAGGGCGACCGCGACCGCGAGGAGCGCGAAGGAGACGGCGAGGAAGAGCCTCCAGAACGGGGCGTGGTGGGCGCGGCCCCTCAGGTAGAGGTCGGCGCCGATCAGGTTCGCGAGGGAGGCGATCGGCGTGCCGCAGCCCCCGGCGTTGACGCCGTAGAGGAGCGCGGTGAAGAGGGCGCCCCCTCCCGCCTTCGCCGCGGCCGGCGCGAGGAGGATCGCGGCCGGGACGTTCGAGACGACCTGCGAGACGAGCGCCCCCGAGGCGACGAAGCCGGCCGGCGTCGCGCCCAGGAGGGCCACCGGGTCGAGCGCGTCGAAGAGCGCCGACCGGCGGAGCCCCTCGACGCCGACGAAGAGGGCCGAGAAGACACCGATGAGGGTGAAGTCCGTTTCCAGAAGGCCCTTCCCGAGGAGCGCGGCCGCGGGGACGGCGGCGACGAGGGGGACGAGCCTCGGGACGGCCTGCGAGATCGCGAGGAGCTGGAGCGAGAGGAGGAAGAGGCCCGCCGTGGCGAGGCGCGGCTCGACGGGACGGACCGCCGCGGGCGGCGCGGGGAGCGGCCGGCGCGGGACGAGGAGCGGGACGAGCGCGAGCGTGGCGGCCGCCATGCCGCCGACCCACGGCAGCTGGGCGGCGAAGAAGGAGACGGTCGTGAAACCTCCCCGCGAGAAGAGGAGGAGGTTCTGCGGGTTTCCCGTCGGCGTCAGGCAGCCGAGGAGGTTCGCGGCCTGGATCTCGAGGACGACGACCCGCACCGGGTCGAACTCCGGCGCGACCTTCTCGAAGGCCAGCGTGAACGGGACGACGAGGAGGAGCGCGACGTCGTTCGTCACCATCGCGGAGACGGCGCCCGTCGTCAGGATCGCGAGGGCGGCGAGCGCCCGCTCGGAGCGGACGCGCGAGAGGACCCTCGCGACGACGGCCTCGACGAGGCCGGAGCGCTTCAGGCACGCGACCGCGAGGATCAGGACGAGGAAGAGCGAGAGGAGGTGGAGGTCGAGGAGCGCCCGGATCTCGGAGGGGGAGACGAGCCGGAAGAGGAGCGCGGCGGCCGCCAGCGCGAGGGATACCGGGAGCACGACGCCATCATACCCACCGGCGGGGTCTGGTCTGCGCTCTACACTCTGCGGGGCCGCGAGCGACGCCCCGGGCCGCGCTCCCCGGGCGGGCCCGCCGCCCGGGGAGGAACGCCGTCCGCCTCAGAGCGCCGCGAAGCGGTCCGTCGCGGCGACGAGCGCGCGGCTGTTCGGCGGCTCGAAGGCGCTGTGGCCCGAGTCGGGCGTGACGACGAAGTCGGCCTCGGGCCAGGCGCGGTGGAGCGCCCAGGCGCTGAAGATGGGGCAGACGACGTCGTATCGACCCTGCACGATCACGCCGGGGATGTGCCGGATCTTCCCGACGTCGCGCAGGAGCTGGTCGTCGACCTCGAAGAAGCCGCGGTTCTGGAAGTAGTGCGCCTCGATCCGCGCGAAGGCGAGGGCGAACTCGTCCTCCTCGTAGTGGCCGGTGAACGCGGCGTCGGGGAGGAGTTTCGACGTCGCCCCCTCCCAGCCGCTCCAGATCTTCGCGGCGGCGAGGCGGACGGCCGGGTCGTCGCTCGTCAGGCGCCGGTGGTAGGCCGCGACGAGGTCGCCCCGCTCCGCCTCGGGGATGTGCGCCAGGTACGGCTCCCAGGCGTCGGGGAAGAGGATCGAGGCCCCTTCCTGGTAGAACCACTCGATCTCCTTGCGGCGGAGAAGGAAGATGCCGCGAAGGACGAGCTCGGTGACGCGATCCGGGTGCGTCTCGGCGTAGGCGAGGGCGAGCGTCGAGCCCCAGGAGCCTCCGAAGACCTGCCACTTCGCGATCCCGAGGTGCTCGCGGAGCTTCTCGGTGTCGGCGACGAGGTCCCACGTCGTGTTCGCCTCGAGGCTCGCGTACGGCGTGCTCTTCCCGCTGCCGCGCTGGTCGTAGAGGACGATCCGGTACCTGTCGGGATGGAAGAAGCGCCGCATCTTCCCGTCCGTCCCGCCCCCGGGCCCGCCGTGCAGGAAGACGACGGGCTTGCCGGCCGGGTTCCCGCACTCCTCGAAGTAGAGCTCGTGGAGGTCGGAGACGCGGAGCCGGCCGGTCCGGTACGGCTCGATCTCGGGGTAGAGCCAGCTGACGGGGTCCTTCACGGGGTGGGCCATCTGAACCTCCGCGCGCATCGTGACAGATGGGGGCCGGGGTGTCCCGGCGCCGCGGGCCGCCGGGGGAAAGCCGATCTATAGTAGAAAATCAAGACCTGACCCCGTCCTACAGGTTCTCCTCGAGGAACGAGAGGATCCGCTCGTTCACCGCCCTTCGAGTCGCCGGGTCGCGCGGGCCGTGCTTCATCCCGGCGAAGGGGGTGAAGACGTACGGCTTGTGCGCCTTGTTGAGAACGTCCGTGAAGGCGATCGAGTTCTGCATGTGGACGTTGTCGTCCGCGGTGCCGTGGAGGAGGAGGAGCTTCGGCCCGAGCTTGCCGGCGTGCGTCAGCGGCGCGGTCGCCTCGTACCCCTCCGGGTTCTCCTTCGGGAGCTTCATGTAGCGCTCGGTGTAGATCGAGTCGTAGTACTTCCAGTGGGTCACCGGCGCGCCGGCGACGGCGGCCTTCCAGGTCTCCGGGGCGCGCGTCGCCAGGGCGAGCGTCATGAAGCCGCCGTAGGACCAGCCGGAGAGGCCGAGGCGGGCCGGGTCGACGAAGGGGAGCTTCTTCAGCTCGGCGACTCCCTCGAGCTGGTCCTTCAGCTCCACGTCGCCGAGCCGCTTGAGGACGGGCGACTCGAACGCCTGGCCGCGCCCCCCCGAGCCCCGGTTGTCCATCGCCCAGACGAGGAACCCCTTCGAGGCGAGGACCTGGTCGAGGAGGGAGGTCGTCCCCCACCGCTCCTGGACGACCTGGGCGTGCGGGCCGCCGTAGACGTAGACGACGACGGGGTACTTCTTCTTCGGGTCGAAGCCGGCCGGCCTGACGAGGCGCGTGTAGAAGAGCGTCCCGTCGGAGCCCCGGAACGAGCCCATCTCGGTCGTGGCGAGGGCGTACTCGTCGAGGGAGCTCTTCGGGACGAAGACGCTCCGGATGAGCGTCCCGTTCTCGCGGCGGAGGACGACCCGCGGCGGCGTGTCGACGTTCGACCAGGTGTCGAGGACGAAGCGGCCTCCCGGGGACGGGATCGCCTGGTGCGTCCCCTTGTCGAAGGTGAGCCGCGCGAGGCCGGTGCCGTCGAGGCCGATTCGCCAGAGGTGCCGCTCGCGCGGGTCGGGGTTCGTCGACGTGAAGAAAACGGCGCCTGCCTTCGCGTCGAGCTTCGGGTCGTCGGTGATCGCCCAGTCGCCCGTGGTCAGCGGGCCGACGGCCGTCCCGTCCATCCGGTAGCGCCAGAGGTGGAGGAAGCCGCTCCGCTCGGAGAGGAAGAGGAACCCGGAACCGTCGGGGAGGAAGACGGGGGGCTCGTGGGCGTTGATCCACGAGGCGGACGTCTCCTTCAGGAGACTCCGCGGGGTCCCGGCGCGGCGCGGGAGGAGGAGGACTTCCAGCTCCGACTGCGTCCGGTTCATCCGCGAGAACGCGACCGCGGAGGAGTCGGGGAGCCAGGAGAGCCCGGGCGAGAGGAGGACCTCGCTCCCGTCGAAGCCGGCAGCGCTCGCCGAGAGGACGCCGGAGGCGTCCCACGAGACGACGTGGACCGACGGCGTCGCGTTCGGGTCGCCCGGGCAGGGATAGCGCTGGGGCATCAGCTTCCCGTTCGTCGGGAGGAAGTCGACGATCGGGTACTCGGGGACCTTCGACTGGTCGAGCCGGATGAAGGCGATCGCGGAGGAATCGGGCGCCCACTCGTAGGCCCGCCCGCCGTTCCGCCCGGCGAGCTCCTCCTCGTAGACCCAGTCGAGCTTCCCGTTCAGGACCGCGGCGCTCCCGTCCGAGGTCAGGCGCGTCGCCTTCGCAGTCGCCACGTCGACGAACCAGAGGTCGTTCCCTTTCACGTAGGCGACCTTCGAGCCGTCTGGAGAGAAAGCCGGGACGTCCTCCTCCGCTTCGTCGCTCGTCAGCCGGCGGGCCGCCCTCGCGCCGATCTCGTAGAGCCAGAGGTCCTTCTCGGCGTCGACGAGGAGGGCGGTCCCGGACTCGTTCCACTGTGCGCCGGCGAGGGGAAAGGTCTTCAGTGCGCCGCTCTTTGCGACCTCCCCAGCGGGGACGTGCTCGGCGAGCGTCTCCACCTTTCCGGTGACGGCGTCCTCCTCGACGAGCGTCGTCTTCGCCGTCGGCCCGACACCCTCCCGCTTCAGGTAGGTGAAGCGCGTCGCGCTCCGCCAGCGGAAGCCGGTCGGCGCGGGCTCGACGAGCGGCTCGGGCGCGTGGACCCGCTCGAGCGTGAGCGGCTTCTTCGCCGCGGGCGTCTCGGCGCCTCGGGCGGCGGAGGGGGCGAGCGCGATCGACAGGACGAGGGCGGTCGGGGCGGCGAGGGCGGAGCGCATCGCGCGGAACGATAGCCGAAAAGAAGGCGCCCCCCGGAGGCCGGGGGGCGCCGGAGCGGGCCGGGGCCCGCGGGACCGGGGGAGAGCTACTTCTTCGGGGCGGCCGCCATCGGCTGCATCGTGAAGGGGTCCCGGAGCGGGACATCGGTCGACTTCCCGCCGGTCAGGTCGGCGTACTTCACCGGGTGCTTCGGGTCGGGGTTCAGGAGGTCGTCCTTCTTCCCGACGACGAGGACGGCGACCTTGTCCGTCGCGAGGAGGCGCTGGGCGACGCGCTTCACGTCGGCCTTCGTCACCTTCTCGATCCGCGCGGCGTAGCTCCGCCAGAACTCCGGGTCCTGGGCGGCGCGGCCGGTGAACTCCTCGTCGAGGAAGACCCCCATCGTCTGCGCCTTGGTCGTGAAGTTCCTCGAGAGCGTGTCGACGAACGAGCTCTTGGAGGTCTGGAGCTCCTCGTCGGTCACGTCCGCCTCGCGGATCTTCTTCATCTCCTCGAGGACGATCTGGGTGGCGTAGGCGCAGGTGCGGACCTTCGACTGGAACGAGGCGCGGAACGTGCCGGGGAACCAGATGCCGCCGGGGAGCGCGGAGCCGGCCGAGTAGGCGAGCCCCTCGTCGGAGCGGACCCGGTTCGTGATCCGGCTCGTGAAGCCGCCGCCGCCGAGGACGTCGTTCATGACGAGGGCGGCGAAGTAGTCGGGGTCGCTGCGCGCCAGGCCGGGGAGCATGACGGAGACGCGTCCCTGGTTGACGTCCTTGTCGACGACGTAGAGGCCCGGGGCCATCGCGTGCGCCGGCTTCGGGACGGGCGGCGCCTCCTCGCCCTTGTACGGCCACTTCGCGAAGAGGGCGTCGAGCTTGGCGATCATCTGCGCGCGCGTGACCCCCTTGCCGAAGTCGCCCGAGGCGGCGACGACGACGTTCTTCGGGTCGATCCACTTCCGGTGGAAGGCGACGAGGTCGTCGCGGGTGATCGCCTCGAGGGAGGCCTTCGTCGGGTAGCGGTTCGCGTAGTAGCCATCGCCGAAGGCGAGGAAGCCCCGCTCCCGGACCTCGATGTCCTCGGTGTCGTCGTTCCGGGACTTCATGTCGGTCAGGAGCTGGTCCCTGCGGAGCTTCAGCTTGTCGTCCTGGAAGCGGGGCGCGGTGAGGACCTCGCGGAGGATCGCGAGCCCCTCGTCGAGGTCCTTCGCGAGGAGGTTCAGCGTGACGGAGCCGCGGTCGACGCCGTAGCTCGAGTTGAGCTGGGCCGCGAGGAACGCGAGCCGCTCCTCGAGCTGCTCGGCCGTCTTCGAGGCGGTGCCGCCACGGGCGAGGAGGTAGCCCGCGAGCTCGGCGAGGCCTTCCTTCCCGGCGGGGTTGAGGTAGCTGCCTCCGCGGAGCGTCACGGTGATCGAGACGATCGGCAGCTCGCGGTCCTCGGCGACGAAGGCGACCGGGCCCGACTTCAGGACCGTCCGGTAGTCCTTCGCCGACGGCGGCTGGTAGGCGAACTTCGGGTAGGTGAGCTTGTCCGGGTGGGGCGGTACGCCCTGCGCCGCCGGGGCGAGGAGGAGGGCGCCGAGGAGGGCGAGGGCGGGGGTCCGCACGAGGTTCTTCATCGTCTTCACCGTCCGCTCCTCACTTCTTCCCGGCCTGCTCGAGCTCGGCGAGGCGCTCCCTCGCCTTCGCCAGGAGGAGGTCGAAGCCCTTCTTCACCTCGGGGGGGACCTGGGACGCCTGGGCCTCCATCTTCGCGATGCCGTCCTTCAGCTTCGCCGCGTCGGTCTCGGCGGAGAGCCTCTGGAGCGACTGCCGGATCATCGGGCGGAGCTGCTCGGGGACGTCGGCGAGGGCGGCGTCGTCGGCCGAGGGGGCCGCGCCCGCCTTGCGCGAGACGAGGGCCGTCGCCTGGTTCTCCTTCACGAGGTAGGTCTGCGCGACGCGCTGGACGTCGGCCGCGGTGACCGCCTCGAGCCTCTTCGGCCCGGAGTTGATCTCGCTCCAGTCGCCGTAGGCCTCGGCGACCATCAGCTGCAGGAGGATCGGGAAGTTCGAGGAGAGGCGGCGGAAGGAGTTCGCCGCGATGTTGTTCTTCACCTTCTGGAGCTCGTCCGCGGGAACGGGCTCCTTCTTCAGCCGCTCGATCTCGGCGAGCGCCTTGGCGGCGACCTCGGCGGGCGTCTTCCCCTCCTTCGCCTCGGCGCCGACGACGAACGACCCGGCGTACTTCGCGGGGCCGACGAAGGAGTTGTGCGAGGCCGTGGCCTGCGTGGCGACGGCGTCCGCCGGGAGGACCATCGACTTGTAGAGGCGCCCGGTCCGGCCGTTCAGGAGCTCGGCGAGGACGGAGAGTGCGTAGGAGTCCTTGTGCTGGAAGGGGACGGTGTGCCAGCGGATCTCGGCCGTCGGGTTCGTGTCGGCCGTTCCCTCGAAGAGGAGGTCGTACTCCCACTTCGTCGGGAGCGTGATGACCTCGGGGGGCGCGACCTTCCCGCGCGGGATCCGGCCGAAGTACTCGCTCGCGAGCTTCAGCGCCTCGGCCTCGTCGAAGTCGCCGACGAGGACGGCCGTCAGGTTGTTCGGCGCGTAGTACGTCGCGAAGTAGTCGTCGGCCTGCGCCTTCGTGATGTTCGCGACGTCGGAGGCGTAGCCGATGACCGGCCAGGTGTACGGGGTCGAGTGCCAGAAGATCGAGTCGAAGGCCTCGTCGAGCTTCCCGGTCGGGGTCGACTCGACGCGGAGCCTCCGCTCCTCGTAGACGACGTCCCGCTCGGCGTAGAACTCGCGGAAGACGGGGTCCTTCAGCCGGTCGGACTCCATCCAGAACCAGAGCTCGAGCTTGTTCTTCGGGACGGTGATGAAGTAGCACGTCATGTCGTTCGACGTGAAGGCGTTCATCCCCGACGCGCCGTTCTTCGTGTAGACCCGGTCGAACTCGTTCTTGACGAGGAGGTCGCGCTGCTCCTTCACGAGCGCGTCGAACTTCGCCTCGAGCTCCCTGTACCTCGGGGTCTTGTTCTCGGGCTTCGTGACGTCGTCGACGTCGCCGCGGCGCCAGGCCGCGCGCATCTTCGACTCCTCCGCCCGCATCTCGTCGCGCAGCTTCTCCTGCTCCGCGATGATCTCGAGGTCCCTCTTCGGGTCCTTCGAGCCGATCGTCGTCGTCCCCTTGAACATCATGTGCTCGAAGAGGTGGCTGATGCCGGTCATGCCGACGCGCTCGTTGGCGCTGCCGACCTTCGCGACCCAGCCGGCCGAGACGGAGGGCTCGTCGGGGCGGCGGACGAGGAGGAGCTTCATCCCGTTCGGGAGGACGTGCTCTTTCCCGCGGACTTCCTGGGCCGCCGCCGGTCCCCCGAGGAGGAGGGCCGCGAGGGCGGCGACGAGGGTTCGTTTCTGGATCGTCATGGACACCTCACCTTGGCGTTCTGATACGCGAAGGCCGGCGCCGGGGTTTCCCCGGGCCGGCCGGATGTCGTTCGCTGAGAATCTCTTGCAGGAGCGGGCCGACGCGGCCGTCACAGGAACCGTCGGACCGCTTCCCGCCAGAAGGGCCAGTCGTGACCGAAGACGCCCGGCCAGAACTCGGCGTGGACCGGGATCCCCTTCCCCTGGAGGAGCCCGGCGAAGTGCCGGTTCTCGCCGATGAGGGAGTCGTGCTCGCCGGTGGCGACGAACCACTCCACCTGCCGGAGGCGCTGGACGAGCCCCTCGTCGGCGTTCGAGACGTAGGCCTCGGGGCAATGGTAGTAGCAGAGGTCGTCCCAGTAGCCGTCGAGGAACTGGCCGACGTGGTAGAGCCCCGAGAAGAGGACCGCCTTCGTGACGAGGCCCGGGTAGCGCCCGGCGAAGTTCGCGGCGTGGTAGGCGCCGAACGAGGCGCCGCAGACGCCGAGGTCGCCGCGCCCCGAGCGGTGCTGCACGTACGGGACGAGCTCCTGCCTGAGGTAGCGGTCGTAGTCGTCGTGCCGGCGGGCGCGGTAGGCGGGAGGCGCGTTCCTGTTGTACCAGCTCTCCGTGTCGACGGAGTCGACGCAGACGAGCTGGATGTATCCGGCGTCGACCTTGTCCGCGAGCGCGCCGGTGAGGCCGAAGTCCTCGTTCTGCCAGAAGCGTCCCATCGACGTCGGGAAGACGAGGACCGGGTAGCCGCGCTCCCCGAACCAGAGGAACTCCATCTGCCGGCCGAGGTGGTGGCTCACCCAGGAGTGGTACTCGCGCCTCATGCCGCGGAGTCTATCGGGCCGGGGGACCGGGGCGCACCGGGGGGGCGGGCCGCCTGCTAGGATTCCCTCGCCCGGAAGCCCAGGGAGCGTGGAGGTCGGCGTGAGCGTCAAGACGATCGGGGTCCTGTTCGGCATGGAGGACACCTTCCCCTGGGCCCTCTGCCACGAGATCAACGAGCTCGCGCGCCGTCGCGGGCTGGCCGTCAAGGGGGAGCCCGTCCAGATCGGGCACATCTCGCAGGAGCAGGCCTTCGCCTACGACGTCGTCCTCGACCGGATCAGCCACGAGGTGCCGTTCTACAGGACGTTCCTCAAGTGCGCCGCCGCCCGGGGCGTCCAGGTCGTCAACAACCCGTTCTGGTGGTCGGCCGACGACAAGTTCTTCGACAACGTCGTCGCCCGGGCCGTCGGGGTCGCGGTGCCGCGGACGGTCCTCCTCCCGCACAAGGAGCACCCGCCGAACACGACGGACAAGTCGTTCCGGAACCTGAGCCTCGTCGACTGGGACGAGGTCTTCCGCTACCTCGGCTTCCCGATCTTCATGAAGCCCGCGTACGGCGGCGGCTGGAAGGACGTCTACAAGGTCCACAGCCGCGAGGAGTTCTTCGACGCCTACGACCAGACGCGCGACCTCGCGATGATGGCCCAGGAGGCGATCGACTTCACCGACTACTACCGCTGCTGGGTCGCCGGTCGGCAGAAGGTGAAGATCATGCCGTACGCGCCGAAGGAGCCGCACGAGGCGCGCTACTCCGCCGTCGCCGGGAAACCCGTCCCCGACGACATGGCCCTCCGCGTCACGAAGGACGCCCTCGCCCTCTGCGACGCCCTCGGGTACGACATGAACACGGTCGAGTTCGCCGTGCGGGACGGGGTCCCCTACGCGATCGACTTCATGAACTGCGCCCCGGACGCCGATCTCCACTCCGTCGGCGAGGAGAACTTCCGCTGGATCGTGGCGGAGATGGCCGAGACGCTCGTCGAGCGGGCGCTCCACCCGATCCCGTGGGAGCCGACGGGGACCTGGCCGAAGGCGCTCGGCCTCCAGCCGCGCTGATACGCCGGGCCGCGTCCGGGATGCGCGCCTTCCCGGGGCGCCGCGGGCGGGGCCCTCGCGAACCTACGAATCCGGGACGGGCTTGCCGGCGAGGTAGAGGTCGATGACCTCGAGGGCGTCCTTCCGCGGGTCCTCGTTCGGCCAGGTCGCCACGGCCTCGCGCAGCCCGCGAACCTCCGCCTCGAAGCGCTTCGGCCCGAAGGTCTGGGCCGCGAGGAGAGCGCCCCACGAGAGCCCCTTCACGTGGGTGATCCTCCCGATCGAGAGGTCCTTCGCCTCGACGCGGTAGTCCTCGGCGAGCCGGACGATCGCCTTCCGCACGAGCGGCTCCCAGGCGGGGTCGGGCGTTCCCGCCATCTTCACGAAGTTGAGGACGTACTCGCGCTGGAGCGGCTCGGGGTGCTCGAGGCGGGCGGCGAGGCGCGCCGTCAGGTCGGGGAGCGCCCGGATCCTCTCGATCGCCTTCCTGTGGTGCTCCTCGGTCTTGTCGATGAAGAGGTGCGCGAGGAACTCCTCGATCGGCGCGTCGTCGGGGAGCGCGGCGAGCTCGGCGTCCTGCTTCGCCGCGAGAGCGGCGTTCTCGGCGCGGATCTCGGCCGCGCGCTTCTCGTCCTCGACGCGCGCCTCCTCCGCCCGCTTCGCGTCCTCCATCGAGCCCTGCACGAGGGCGACGAGGCCGCCGAGGAAGGCGAGCGCCGCGAGCGACGCGAGGACGGCGCCCGCGGGGCGGACCCAGCGCGCGGCGGAGACGGCGGCCGGCTCTTTCCAGAGGAGGAACGCGAGGAGGCCCGCGACGGCGAGCGGCAGGAGGAAGCCCCCCGCAACGCCGACGGGCGTCCGCGCGGCGAATCGGACCTCGAGCGAGAAGGCCGCTGCGGCGAAGGAGAGGATCCCGAGCCCGACGGTCGTCCCGAGGACGGCGAGCGTCGGGACCCCCGGCGTGCGGCTCACCCAGTCGAAGCCCCCGCGGCCGACGGCGGCGAGCGCGCCGGCGAGGACGAGGAACCACGCGGCGACCGGGAGGAGGAAGACGACGAAGAGCCCCATCGCGTCGGGTCCCGACGGCGGGCGGAGCGTGAAGAAGCTCGTCGTGACGGCGAGGAGGAACGTCAGGAGGACGGCGACGCCGAGGGCCGCCGTTCCGAGGGCCGGGAGGAGCGCTTTCATCGGGTGGGCGGATGCTACCCGAGGGACGCTCCGGAACGGGAGGGGCGTGGAGCGCACCGCGGCCGGCCTCAGGGGCGAGAATGCGCGCGTGGCCGTCTCGGAGGAGTTCCGCCTCTTCGTCCTCGACCAGCTCGGGATGGTGACCCGCGTCCACGGTCGCCGGATGTTCGGCGGTCTCGGGATCTACGCGGGCGACCTCTTCTTCGCCCTCGCCGACGACGACGTCCTCTACCTGAAGGCCGACGAGGAGACGATCCCCGCCTTCGAGGCCGCCGGGATGAAGCCGTTCCGGCCGTTCGGTCCCGACGAGCCCGCGATGGGGTACTGGGAGCTCCCTCCCGACGTCCTCGAGGACGTCGACGCCCTCGCGCGCTGGGTCGACGCGGCGCTCGCCGTGGCCGCCCGCGCCGGGGAGAAGAAATCGCGGCGGGGCGGGCGGGCCGCCAAGGGGCAGGCCCGGGGCCCGCGCGGACGGGGCGTCGGGGGCCGGGGCGGCGCGGGAGCGAAGGGGAGGTGACGGCGTGAGGAAGCGGAGCGGGCTCGGGGTGATCGTCCTCGCCGGAGGTGCGCTCGTGGCGGCAACCGGAGAGAAGCCGGCGGACCTGATCCTGACGAACGGGAAGGTCCTGACGATGGACGACGCGAGGCCGGAGGCCGAAGCGCTCGCGGTCTCCGGGGACCGCGTCGTCGCCGTCGGGACCGCCGACGACGTCGCGAAGCTCCGCGGGCCGAAGACGCGCGTCGTCGACCTGGGCGGGAAGACGGCCAGCCCGGGCTTCATCGACGGGCACGCGCACCTTCTCGGGATCGGCGACGCGCGGATCGCCCTCGACCTGAGGGGGGCGAAGAGCTGGGACGAGGTCGTCGGTCGCGTCGCGGCGGCGGCGAGGAAGGCGCGCCCCGGCGAGTGGATCCTCGGGCGCGGCTGGCACCAGAAGGAGTGGGCCTCGCCCCCCGAGCCGAACGTCGAGGGCTTCCCGCTCCACGCGTCGCTGAGCGCCGCCGCGCCGTCGAACCCGGTGATCCTCTCCCACGCGAGCGGCCACGCCGTCTTCGTGAACGCCGCGGCCCTGCGGAAGGCCGCCGTCGGGCGGGACACGAAACCGCCGGCCGGAGGCGAGATCCTGAAGGACGCCTCGGGCGAGCCGACGGGGCTCCTCCGCGAGAACGCCGAGGAGCTCGTCGAGCGGGCCCTCGAAGCGGACCTCGCGAAGCGGACGCCCGCCCAGGTCGTCGCCGACCTCGACCGCCGGATCGACCTCGCCGTCGAGGAGTGCCTCCGCAAGGGGGTGACCTCTCTCCACGACGCCGGCGTTCCCTTCGACGTCGTCGCCCGCTACCGGCAGCGGGCCGAGGCGGGGACGCTCGGGATCCGCGTCTACGCGATGCTCTCGGCCTCGAACGAGGAGCTCGGGAAGGCGGCGGCGCGGGTGCGCGTCGTCGGCGCGGGGCGGAACCACCTCACCGTCCGGGCGATCAAGCGGCTCGCCGACGGCGCGCTCGGCTCGCGCGGGGCGTGGCTCCTCGCGCCGTACGCGGACGCTCCCGGTCAGACCGGCCTCTGCACCTACCCGATGAAGGACCTCGAGAAGACCGCCGAGTTCGCCGCGGCGAACGGGTGGCAGCTCGGCGTCCACGCCATCGGGGACCGGGCGAACCGCGAGGTCCTCGACGTCTACGAGAAGGTCCTCGGGCGGTATCCGAAGAAGGACCTCCGCTTCCGGATCGAGCACGCGCAGCACCTCGACCCGGCCGACGTCCCCCGCTTCGGCAGGCTCGGCGTCCTCGCGATGATGCAGGGGATCCACTGCCCCTCCGATGCGCCGTTCGTCGTCGCGCGCCTCGGCGAGACGCGGGCCCGCGAGGGGGCCTACGCCTGGCGGCGGCTCCTCGACGCGGGGGCCCGCATCGGGAACGGGACGGACGCCCCGGTCGAGGACGTCGACCCGATCGCCTCCTTCTACGCTTCCGTCACGCGCCAGCCGAAGACGGGCCCGGCCTTCTTCCCCGAGCAGCGGATGACGCGGATGGAAGCGCTCCGCTCCTACACGGTCGCCAACGCGTACGCCGCGTTCGAGGAGGGGATCAAGGGGACGCTCGCCCCCGGGAAGCTCGCCGACGTCGTCGTCCTCTCGCGCGACCTCTCGGCCGTGCCCGACGCGGAGATCCCGGGGACGGAGGTCGTGATGACGATCGTCGGGGGAAGGGTCGCGTTCGAGAAGGGGCAGTGGTGATTCCATGTCCCGAACCGCCCGAGACCCCGAGACGTCCCTCCTCCTCGACCTCCTCGCCGAGGCCTACGAGAGGAAGTCGTGGCACGGCACGAACCTCCGCGGCTCGTTCCGCGGGATGACCGCCGCCGAGGCGGCCTGGCGCGCGGGCGAGGGGAGGCCGAACGCCTGGGAGCTCGCTCTCCACGCCGCCTACTGGAAGTACGCCGTGCGGCGGAAGCTGACAGGGGAGAAGCGAGGATCGTTCGCGCTCGAGGGGAGCAACTGGTTCCGGCGACCCGCGGGTGAGCCGGACGAAGCCGCCTGGAAGGCCGACCTCGCCCTCCTCGGCGCGGAGCACCGCGCGCTCGTCGCGGCGGTGGCGGAGAGGCTGCCGGCCCTCGCGGGGGCGGCCCGCGCGAAGGCGCTTCACCTCGTCCGGGGCGTCGCGGCTCACGACCTCTACCACGCCGGGCAGGTGCAGGTCCTCAAGAAGCTCCGGCCGTCGGGATGAGGGGCGCCTCGCTCGCCCGAAACCCTGAGACGCGGTCCGCGTAGAAGACGCGAAGACATCTCAGGGAGATGCCGCCCGCGGGAGAGTTCCACGGGACGGGGAAGGTGCCCCTCGCGGGTCCTTCGGAAAGGAGACGACCATGGCCGGGAAAGTGAACCCGATCCCCGAGGGATACCGGACGATTACCCCGTACCTCGTCCTGAAGGGGGCCGCCGAGGCGCTTGCGTTCTACGCGAAGGCGTTCGGCGCCGTCGAGACGGTCCGGATGCCGGGGCCGGGGGGCTCGGTGATGCACGCCGAGGTGAGGATCGGCGACTCGATGCTGATGCTCTCGGACGAGTTCCCCGACTGGGGGCAGCTCGGCCCGCTCGCGCGGGGCGGCTCGACCTGCACGATCATGCTCTACGTCGAAGACTGCGACGCGACGTTCCAGAGGGCCGTCGCGGCGGGCTGCACGGTCACGATGCCGCCGACGGACGAGTTCTGGGGGGACCGCTTCGCGAAGGTGACCGACCCGTTCGGGCACCAGTGGGCGATCTCGACCCACGTCGAGGACGTGACCCCCGAGGAGATGAAGACGAGGATGGCCGCGAGGTTCCAGGCCGGCTGAGCCGCCGCGCAGGAGGGCCGGGTCGCTCCCGTCCTCTCGCCTCGCGGTGAGAGGCTCTCGCCGAAAGGTGAGACGGGCCCCGGGACGGGATCTTCCGTTCCGGGGCCTTCCCATTGCGATCTCCTTCGGACAGAGGGGCTTGGGCGTGGACGGCGGCTCGAGGTCGCCTCGGGGCCGGCCCGGCACCCGGGTTGCGCTTCCACAGGGCGAACACCCCGAAGGAGGCCGCCATGAACGGAACTCCGCTCCGGTTCGCCCCTCTCCTCGCCCTGGCGCTCCTTTCCACCGGCTGCGCGTCGATCTTCCTGTCGGCGCACGACGACCTGAAGGTCGTCACCGACCCACCCGGCGCCGTTGCCCGCGTCGGCGAACAGGCCATCACGACGCCGGGAGTCGTCGAGGTGCCGCGGGACGGCTCGCCGGTCGTCGTCGAGATCTCGAAGGAGGGCTACCTGCCCGCGGAAATCCCGCTCAGGCGGACGCGCAGCGGCGCCATCTGGATGAACGCGGAATGGCTCGCGCTCGGCGCCCTCGGGACGGTGCTGTCGAGCAACGTTTCCCTGGGCTTCGGTGGCTCGTCCACGACGAACGCCACGCCGATCCTCGTCGGCGCCGCGCTCGCCGGCGCCGGAACGGCCGTCGACCTGTCGACGAACCGAACGTTCTGCCTCGAGCGACGCGAGGTCGCCGTCGTCCTGAAGCAGGCGGTCGACCCCGTCGCGGCTTCGGGAGGTGGCCGGTGAGCCGCGCCGCGCTCCTCCGGCCCCTCGTCGCGGCGCTCCTCTCCACCAGCTGCGCCTCGCTCTACTACCCGAGCCACGACGAGGTCCGGGTCGTCACCGACCCGCCCGGGGCGATCGCGACCTGCGGCGACACACGGGTCGTCACTCCGGGGACCCTCCGGATCTCGCGCCGGAAGACCGACGCCGTCGTGGTCCGCGTCGAGCTCGAGGGCTACGAGACGCGCGAGGTCGTGATCGCGCGAGTCCATCGCTTCCCCGAGAAGCCGTGGTTCGCGGGGCTCGTCGTGACCGGCCTCGGGATCTGGGCCGCGGACGGCTGCGACTCGATCAACTGGCCGGAGTGCCGGGAAGCCGCCTACGCGACCGCCGCCACCGCCCTCCTCGTCACCGCTGCCGGCATCGCCGTCGACAGGGCTTCCCCGCGCACGTACGCGCTTCCCCGCGACGAAATCGTCCTCCGCCTCGAACCCGTGCGCCCGCCGGAGGCGCCAGAAGGAGAACTCCGATGAAACGCCTCGCCCTCTCCGCCCTCGTCCTCCTCGCCGGACTCGCCGTCGCGCCGTCGCTGGCGGCCGCCGACCGGACCGTCACGATCCTCCACGTCTCCGATACCCACTCGCACCTCGATGCCACCGGCTCCCGCGACCGGAGTCTCGAGGGGACCGTCGGCGGGATCGCGAAGGCGACGACGGTCCTCGCCGCCGCCCGCGCGAAGGACCCGGACGCCCTCCTCCTCCACGGCGGCGACGTCCTCCAGGGCGACCTCTTCTTCAACTTCACGTTCGGCGTCCCCGAGCTGCAGTGGATGGCGGCGATGCGCTTCGACGCGATGACCGTCGGCAACCACGAGTTCGACCCGGGCCCGGAGACCCTCGCCGGGATCCTCGCGCAGGGCTTCGCGGAGGGCTCCGTCCCGCTCCTTTCGGCGAACGCCGGGAACCTCGGGAGCCTCGCTCCGTTCGTGCGTCCTTCGATTCTCAAGGACGCGGGGGGCGTGAAGGTCGGCGTCTTCGGCCTCACCGTCCCCGACGACCCGATGTGCCAGAACCTTCCGGTGACGCTCGACCCGAACCTCGCCGCCGTGGCGGCCGTGCAGGTCGGCGCGCTCCGCGCCGCCGGGGCCGAGGTCGTCGTCCTCCTCTCGCACCTCGGCCTCTCGTACGACACGGACGTTGCCGAGTCCGTCGACGGGATCGACGTCATCGTCGGGGCGCACGACCACTACGTGCTCGACGAGCCGGTCGAGGTCCGTTCCCCCTCGGGGAAGACGGTCCTGATCGTCCAGGCGGGTCCCCACTTCTCGCACGTGGGTCGCCTCCGCCTCGCGCTCCGCGACGGCAAGGTCCGTTCCGCCGGGTACGAGCTGATCCCCGTCGACGAGCGCGTCCGGCCCGACCCCTCCGTCCAGGGCATGGTCTCGCAGCTCAAGGCGATGATCGAGGAGTCGCTCGGCCCGGTCTTCTCGAGCGAAGTCGGGTTCGCGCGGCGCGACCTCCCGATCCTGCCCGGGGAACGGAGCCCCTGGAAAGACACGCCGACCGGGAACCTCGTCGCCGACGCCTTCCGCGCCGCCGGACGGACCGACGTCGCGTTCACGAGCGCCGGGTTCCTCTCCGAGGGGATCTCGCGGGGGCGCCTCGTCCCGGCGGACCTCTTCCGCGTCGTCAGCTACGGGTTCGACCCGGAGACGGGCTTCGGCTTCGGCCTCGTGACGAGCGAGATGAGCGGCGTGGCTCTCGCGACGGTCCTCGAGATCGGCGTCGCTGGCCCGGGGCCCGAGGACGCCTTCTTCCCGCACGTCTCCGGACTCCGCTTCGCCTACGACTCCCGCCGGGCGCCCGGCGAGAGGGTCTCCTTCGAGAGCATCCGCGTCGGTGGCGAGCCGCTCGACCCGGAGCGGACCTACACGCTCACGACGAACGCGGCGGTCGCGAGCTTCCTCGTCGACCTCCTCGGCGTCCCGCTCTCGAACGTGACGCCGATCCCCGGCGCCTTCGAGTACACGGCGCTCCTCGAGACGGTCGAGCGGATGGGCGGCGTCGTCGACCCGCGGGCCGACGGGCGCGTCCGCGACGTCGCGCCCGTTCGCGGCCACCCGTCGTCCCGGGCGCTCGCCGGGCCCTCGCACTGATGTTCATCGCGCCTTCGTCGCCCTCGGCGTCGGCGGCCGGCGCTGACGCCGAGGCGTACGATGGTCGGACCTTCGATTCACGGAAGACACCCTGCGCCGATCGCGGAGGACACCATGTCCCTCTCGCTCCGCTCCGTCACGAAGCTCCTCGCTCTCTTCGCCTTCGCCTCGACCCTCGCTGCGCTCGCGGACGACTACAAGGCGCCGCACGCGGGGGACGTCGCGGTCGGGACGATCTTCGGGAACGAGGTGCGCGCCCCGCAGCGCGACCGGACGAAGATCACCTACCTGAACCTCGGGGCCGTCCTCCTCGTTGACGGCCCCGACGGCCTCGGCTTCGGCCCCGCCGGGGGCGCCTACTTCTGGCGGGCTCCCGAGAACGGGGAGAGCCGGCTCCGAGCGGTCATCGCGGGGATCGCGAATGAGATCCGCTACGACCTCCCGGTGTCGGAGAACAGGGCCCTCGCGGTCGTCGCGTCGCTCGACAGCCTCACGCCCCCGTGGGCGCGCTCGGAGTACGTCCAGGGAGAGAGGCTGCAGGCGCAGGAGCTTGAGTGGTACCAGGCGCGGATCGGCGTCGGCCTCGCCGGCCACGGGAGGATCGGGCCGGGCGCGATCGACAACGCGCTCGACGTCGCGCTGACGATCGAGACGGGGAACCTCTGGTTCAACTCGGGATCGCACACCGACCCGACCTTCGTCGTGCCGACGGACACGTTCGAGCACCGGGGTCACCTGCGAGTCCGCGCGGACGCGCTCGTGCGGAGCGTCCTGGAGCTGCCGTTCCGCGGCTGGTCGTTCGGCGCCGACGGCGTCTGGGGACGAAGGACGAAGTGGGACCCGTGGGGCCTCCCGTCCGAGGGGCTCGAGACGGGGGGCGCGAGCTGGCTCGCCGGGAGCGCCTTCGCCTACGCCGCGACGGGGATCCCGGGGCTCTCGGAGCGGCACACGCTCGTCGCCTGCGCGCACGCGGGGACCGGTTCCGACCTCGACCGCTTCTCCGACTTCCGCCTCGGGAGCGGCTCGACATGGGGCGACTTCGAGACGCTCTCCCATCTCGTCCTCCCGGCGGCCGGGGTCGACGAGATCGCGACGGCGCGCTACGCGACGGTCGACCTCGAGTACCGCTACACGCCGGTCTTCTTCCTCGACCTCCAGCTGCGCGGGACGCTCGCGTGGGCCGACGTCCCGGTCCACGGCGCGGCCGGGACCGTGACGAGGACGGAGGCGTTCCCCGCCGTCACCGTCGGTTTCACGTCCGGTCTCCCCTGGAACCTCGCGATGGAGTTCGCCGCCTCGCGGAACTTCGGGCTCGCGAAGACGGTCGACGGCCGGGCCGAGAAGGGGCGGACGGGCTTCTTCGTCTCGGTGACGCGGGAGTTCTGAGCAGGGCGACGCCGCGCAGGGGACAGGACGCCCCCGGGGACTCCCAGAACCGTGAAAGGAGAGACCGGGATGTCGCTGACGTCCGGCGCGAGGGTCGCGCTCGCAACCTGCTCGGCGTCTTCGGCATGGACGCGCGCCAGGGACACGGGGCGGCGCCCCTTCCAGTGAGCTTCGCCCCGGGCTCGGAGCCGACCGTCGACACCTCCTGGGTCGGTTCCAGCTTCGGAGCCTGCGTGCGCCCGCTCGCGACGCCTCTCCTGCCCGAGCGGCTCCCGGTCGCGTCGGCGGACGCGCCTCCGGCGCCCTCGGCCGCGGAAGTCCCCGTCGCGCTCTCCGTCGTCACGGGACTCCGGACGGGAGCCGTCTTTGCCGCGTGGGCCGATGAAGGGGGACAGCGGACGCTCGACGCCATCGCCTTCCTCGAGCACGACCAGGTCGCGCCGCTCGAGTTCACGGTCCGGGTCCCGGCGTCCCGCGGAGACCCGCGGCTCTTCGGGTTGGCAGGAGTCGCACGGAGCACGCGTTCGGGCACCTCGGGGCGGACTTCGCGCTCGGCGCCAGCCCCGTCGTCGACGCCGTCGAGACGGTAAGAGCGATCGCGCGCGGTCACCTCGTCATCGCGACCAGAGCCGCGGCGTAGGCGGAGAGGTCGCCCGCGGAGGACGCGAGGAGGTTCCGGGCGCGGGCGCCGTCGAAGGGGGCGCTGTTCACGAAGAGGCCGGAGCCGGTCGCGGCGCGTCCGAGCGGCACCGGCGTCCAGTCGAGCTGCGTCGCGGCCTCCTCGAGCGCCGGGAGGTTCCGCAGCGGGACCGCGAAGACGAGCTCCTGCTCCCCCTGCGTCGCGGCGAGGAGGGCGAGGGGCGGGAGGCCGAGGCTGCGGGCCGTCGCCAGGGCGAGCGGGTCGAGGAGCTCCTCCGGAGGGCGGGTCACGTGCAGGGAGACGCCGTTCAGCCGGGCCAGCTGGTCGAGCGTTGCGACGAGGCCGTCGCTCGTGTCCATCGCGGCCGAGGCGACGCCGCGGAGCGCGACGCCGTGCGCGATCCGGGACGGCGGCGCGAGCGCGCTCTCCGGAAGGAGCGAGCCGCCGGCGAAGAGCGACGAGGCCGCGACGGCCGCGCCGAGGCCGAGCGGCCCCGCGGCGAAGAGGAGGTCGCCGGGAGAGATCCCGAGCCGCCGGAGCTCGGCGCCGCAGGGGACCGTTCCCGCGCCAGTGCAGCCGACGGAGAGGAGTTCGCCCTCGTTCGTGTCGCCGCCGAGGACGAACGTCCCCGCGGCGGACGCGGCCTCGGAGACGCCGCGCGCGACCGCCTCCTGGACCGCGTCGGCGTTCCCGGGAGGGAGTGTCACGGAGAGGAGGAGCCCGAGCGGCTCGGCGCCGACGGCGGCGAGGTCGGAGAGGGCGGCGGCCGCGGCAAGGCGTCCCGCCGTCCGCGGGTCGCGGTAGAGGCCGAGCCGGATCTCCTCGCAGACGGTGTCGACGGTCAGCGCGAGGAGCCGACCGTCGCCGAGCGGGACGAGCTCGGCGTCTGTCTCGTGGACGCCGCCCCGCTGGATCGGCGCGCGCGGGAGAAGGTCGGCCCACCGCGTGAGGCGGGCGTTCTCGACGACGTCGTCGGTCAGGCGCATACGCGGAGCCTCTCGGGGAGGACGGCGAAGTGCGCCTCGAGGGCCGGCGAGACCTCGCCGTCGACCTCGAGGAGGAACGGCGCGTCGGAGGCGACGCGGAGCGAGGACGTGAGGAACGAGCGCGTCCCGGGCCTGTTCCGGAAGCGGCCGAAGAGGAGCCCGGCGAGCGTCGAGAGGAGGCGCAGGCGGCCCATCCCGGCGCAGAGGGCGACGCCGAGGAGGCCGTCGGCCGGCGCGACCGGGAGGTCGTAGCGGAGCGAGCCCGAGAGCCAGGGGCTCTTCAGGACCGAGAGGGAGGAGAGCGAGACCTCCTCGTCCAGCCCGTCGTGCCGGAGGCGCGCCGAGAAGTCGCGATGTCGAACGACTGCGCGGAGCGCCGACGCGGCAATGGCGGTGGCGACACCTCGCCCCGGCCTGCGCCCCGCGCTGAAGAGCGCGTTCCCCTCGGCGACGACGCCGGCCGAGGCGCTCACGGCGAGGAGGGTCGTTCGCTCCGTCCCCGACGGGTCGACCGTGCGGACGCGGACGAGGTCGTGCGGCGTCGCGCGCGCCGCGTCGAGCCGGAGCGGAACCGGGTCGTCGCCGGGCCGAAGCGGCTTGACGAAGTCGTTGCTCGAGCCGAGCGCGGCGACACCGAGGGTGATCTCGCCGAGCGCGGCGTTCCGCGGCCCGTCGACGAGCGCCTCGAGGAGGGCGTGGACCGTCCCGTCGCCGCCGGCGGCGACGAACGTCCGCGTGCCGCCCGCGAGCGCCGAGTCGATGGCCTCCTTCCACATGCCGAACGCGTCCAGCTCGACCTCCGAGGCCTCGAAGCGCGTCGCGACCGCGCGCCGGACGAGGGCGAGCGCGCGGACATCGGCGGCGCGGCCCGCCGCGGGGTTCCGAACGACGAGCGCGGCGGGGAGGCTCACACCTGCTCCCGGCACGGGCGCGCGCGAAGCGCGAGGAGAGCGAAGACGAGGACGGGGGGCGCGAGGAGCCCGCAGGCCGGCCGGAGGAGGACGGCCTCGGCGAGGTGAAGGACGACGAACGAGAGGACGGAGGCCTCGATCGCGGGCCCCGCGTCCGCGTCGGTCCGGACCCGGAAGGCGAGCGCGTGCGACGCGAGGAGGCCGGCGGCGCCCGCGGCCCAGAGGGGGAAGGCCGCGGCGGAGGCGGTCGTCCCGCCGCGGACGACGAGGAGGAGGGAGGCCGCGACGGAGGCGATCGCGTGAAGCAGGCTGAGGCCGACCGTCGCCCGCCTCCCGAAGCGGACCGGGAACGTGACGTAGCCCGTGGAGCGGTCCGCCTCGACGTCCTTCAGGTAGCCGAGGAGGACGAAGACGGCGTAGGACCCGAAGACGCTCGTCATCGCGAGGAGGAGGAGCGGGTCGGCGAACGCGCGGGAGGGCGACGGCTCGCCGCAGAGAAAGCCCATCGCGGGGAGGAGCGCGACGACGGCGCTGTTGCACGGCGGGCCTCCCCAGGCCGTCCGCTTCAGCGGCGAGTAGGCGAGGAGACCGAGGACGGCGAGGAGCGCGAGGAGGATGTTCCAGGGGTTCGTGGCGGCGAGCGCGACGCCGCACCCGAGAAGGCCGGCGAGGCTGACGAGGAGGACGTCGCGCCCGCCGACGACGCCGCGGACGAGGGGGCGGTACGGGGCCGAGCGGGCGTCCGTGTCCGTCTGGAAGACGTCGGTCAGCGCCTGCCCGAGGCCGTACGAGAAGAAGAGCGCGGCGAAGGCGAGGACATCTGCGGCCGGGCGCTCCGGCGGAGCGATCGCGAGGCCGACGAGCCCCGCGGCTCCCGAGACCGGCAGGAGGTAGGGGCGCATCGTGACGAGGAACGCGCTCCAGAACCGGCGCTCCCAGGGGCGGGCAATCGGTCCGGCCGGGGCGGGAGCCGCGCAGGCCCCGGGAAGGGAAGGGACGGCGGCGCTCACGACGGCTCTCCGAAGGAGTCCGCGCCGGGGCCCGCATGGGAGGCCTTGCCGAGGAAGCCGTGCCGCGCGGCGACGCGCGCGAGAGTCTCGGCCGTCCGGTCGAGCTCCTCCGCGGTGTGGCGTGCGTTCACGGTGAAGCGAAGGAGGCAGCCGTCGGCCGGGACGGCCGGGTAGGAGACGCTCCCGCAGCGGATCCCGGCGTCGTACAGCTCCCGCCCGGCGCGGAGGAGCGTCGCCTGCGGCCCGACGCGGACCGCGACGATCGGTGTGCCGGTGGCGAGGGGCGCGACGCCGAGCGCCTCGAGCGCCGAGGTGAAGCGGCGGGAATTCTCGTGGAGCCTCTCGCGCGGCCCGGGGTCCTCGTCCATCAGCCGGAACGCCTCGGCGACCGCCGCGAAGACCGGGGCCGGGAGGGAGGCGGTGAAGACGGCCGCGTGCGCGAAGAAGCGGAGGTAGTCGACGAGGTCGCGCGGGCCGACGACGTAGCCGCCCGCGGCGCCGGCGGCCTTCGAGAAGGTCCCCATGAGGACGTCGATCCGGCCGTGGAGGCCGAAGAGCTCCTCCGTGCCGCGCCCCGTCGCGCCGACGACGCCGGTCGCGTGCGCCTCGTCGACCATCAGGAGCGCGCCGGCGGCGTGCGCGACCGAGGCGAGCTCCGGGATCGGCGCGACGCTCCCGTGCATGCTGAAGACGCCGTCGGTGACGACGAGGCGGCCGGCCCCTCCCTCGTCGCGCGCGAGGGCCCGCGCGGCCGAGGCGGCGTCGCGGTGCGCGTAGACGCCGCCGCGCGCGCCGGAGAAGCGGCAGCCGTCGTGGAGGCTCGCGTGGACGTAGCGGTCGCGGACGGCGAGGTCGCCCGGGCGGAGGAGCCCGGTCAGGATCCCGATGTTCGCGGCGTAGCCCGAAGGGAAGACGAGCGCCGCCTCGCGGCCGTGGAACGCGGCGACGACCTCCTCCAGGTCGCGGAGCCAGCGGCTCGTCCCCGAAAGGAGAGGGGCGCTCGGCGTCCCCGCGCCCGCCTCGTCGAGGGCCTTGCGGGCGGCGGCCGTCACGCGCGGGTGGAGGTGGAGGCCGAGGTAGCTGTTCGAGTCGAAGCAGACGAGCCGCTTCGGCGCGGAGGTGAGCGGGTCGCGGACGACGATCTCGTGGTCGAGCGGCGAGAGGAGCTCGAGCCGGTACTGCGTCGGGTAGTCCCCTTCCGCGCGGAGCGTGTCGAGCATCGCGGAGAATTCGCGGCAGCGCTGGAGGAGGTCGCCCGACCTGTCCCTGCGGAACGCGGCGATGGAAGCCGGGACGGCGGCGGGGTTCGGAGGGGAAGCGCTCATCTCGGTCCTCCCGGCCCGGGGCTCGCCCGGGCCATCCCGGAAGGAGCAAGCGGCGAGCCGGAGAGCGCGGGGAGACGGCGTTTCCGGCATCCCGCTGGAACGCGAAGGGTTCGGCAGCTGCAGGCGCTCTCGCACGGCGCTCGGACGACGGAGCGGTCCCGCCTCGAGGCGAGGGGGCCTATCCGATCGGTGAGGCGGCCGCGGGGGCGGGGCCGGTCACTTCAGCCCCTCCGCGACGTAGAGCTCCGAGAGGAGGCGCGCGTAGGACCAGGCCCACCGGTGGCCGTCCGGCGTGACGCGGACGGTCGGGATCCCGATGACGCCGGCCGGGTCAGAGGGCGCGAGCCTCCGGACGGGGACGGAGCTCCCCGTCGCCGGGTCGACGCGGACGACGTCGGCGGCCGGTCCGTTGCGCGCGAAGGCGAGGAGCTGGCGGCCGTCGTCGACCCACGCGATCGGGACGAGGCCGGACGGAGACGTGGCCACGCGCCGCGGCGCGCCCCCGTCGACGGGGCAGAGGAGCAGGTCGCCGTCGTCCGTGCCGACGGCCACCGTCCGCCCGTCGGGAGCGGGGACGCCCGCGGAGAAGCGGGCGTCGATCCCGGGCGGCGACAGGGCGCGCCCGGCGCCCTTCCCGCCGACGAGCCAGAGCCGGACCCCTTCGCCGCCCGCCGCCCCGGCCACGAGGTACCTGTCGTCGGCGGCGAGGAACTCCGCCCAGGAAGGCGCCACGAACGGCTCCATCGCGACGGGCGTCGTCGGTCCCGTTCCGGTCGGGACGAGGCCGAGCCCGACCGTATCGCTCGGCCCGAGGGCGAGGACCCGCTTCCCGTCGGCGGCGAGCGCCGTCGCGAAGCCGCTCCCGAGGGTCACCGCGGCGCCGCCGTCGGCGGGGCGGAGCGAGGCCGAGTAGCGGGCCCCTCCCCCTTCACCGAACTCGGTGAAGAGGAGCGTCCGCCCGTCCGGGGAGAGGTCCGTCAGGAGCGTCGCGTCGAGCCACGAGGCGTCGCGCTCCTCCGCCCCGTCGAGGGCGACCATCGCGCCGATCCGCACCGTGTCGTGGGAGAGGAGGACGGCACCGCTGCGCGAGACGTCGTGCAGCGTGATGTTCCCCGGCATCCGGTAGACCTCGCGGAGACGCCCGCCGGGCGAGACGGCCCGGAGCGTCCTCCCGCCGGAATCGCCGGTCGCCGTGAACCAGACCTCCGAGCCGGAGGGGCCGAAGGCGAGCCCCACGACGCTCACCCACCCGCCGGAGAGGACGCGCGGCTCTCCGCCGGAAGCCGGCACGAGGACCACGTCCCCGCGGTCGTCCGGGATCAACGGGTGGTGGAGGAACGCGACCGAGAGGCCGTCGGGGGAGGCGCGGACGTGGCTGATCCACCCCGGCGTCTCGAAGAGGACGCGCCGGCCGGCGACCTCGAGGCGCGTCAGGCCTTCCTTGCGCGTGACCGCGAGGAAGTCCGTGGAGGAGCCGAGCACGTCGCCGGAGGCGACCCCCTCGAGGACGGCGCGCGGCGCGCCGGCGACGAGGGGCATCCGGGCGGCGGTGCCGACCGAGCTGTAGACGAGCCACGGCCGGGCGTCGAGCGAGACGAGGAGCTCTCCCGAGGGCGAGACGGCGAGGAGGCTCGCGGTCTGGTCGCCGATCGGGTTCGACGGCCCGCCGACGACGCGCGTCGAGTAGAGGCGCGCGTCGCCGCCGTCCCAGGAGGCGCCGTAGACGACGTCCTCGCCCCCCGGCGTGAACCGCGCGTTCCAGACCGTTCCGCGGCGGAAGGTGAGCTGTCGGAACGACGGGAGCATCTCGCGGCGCGAGAGGAGCCCCGCCCCGGTCCCCGCGAGGACGAGCGCGAGGGCGGCCACGGCGGCCGCCACGACCGTCCGCCGGGAGGTCGCGCGCGGGGGCGCGGCGGGCGGCGCGGATCCGCGGCCGGCCGCGAGCGCCGCGAGGTCGCGCAGGTCGCGGGCGAGGTCGCGCGTCGCCGCGTAGCGCCCCTCCCGCTCCTTCGAGAGGCAACGCGCCAGGATCCACCGCACCGGCCCGTCGACCGCCTCCGGGAGCCGGGGAACAGGCTCGGGCTCGTCCCGGACGACCGCGGCGAGCGTGTCGACGAGCGACCCGCGGGCGAAGGTCCGCCGCCCGGTCAGGAGCTCGTGGAGGACGGCCCCGAGCGCGAACTGGTCCGCCCGGTAGTCGACGTCGCGCCCCTCGGCCTGTTCGGGGGCCATGTACGCGGGCGTCCCGACGGCGACCCCGGGGACGGTCGCCACCGGGCCGGGGATCGTCGCGTCGTCGGGAGACGACGTGGCGGGGGCCGAGAGGAGCGCGAGGCCGAAGTCGAGGACCTTCGCGTGCCCCTCGCGCGTGACGAGGACGTTCGCGGGCTTCACGTCGCGGTGGACGAGCCCCGCCTCGTGCGCGGCCGCGAGCCCCGCGGCGACCTGCGCCGCGAGGTCGAGGGCGCGCGGGACGGGGAGCGGGCCCGCGGCGAGGAGGTCGGCGAGGGTCCGTCCCGCGACGAGCTCGAGGACGAGGAACGGCGGGATCGAGTCGAGCGCGACGTCGTGGACGGTGACGATGTTCGGGTGGGAGAGCGACGAGGCCGTCCGCGCCTCCCGCGCGAGCTCGCGCAGCGCCTCCGGCGAGGAGCGGGGTCCGAGGAGGAGCTTGATCGCGACGCTCCGGCCGAGCCTCGGGTCGTGGGCGCGCCAGACCTCGCCCCGCGCCCCGTGCCCGAGGAGCTCCACGGCCTCGTAGGGGCCGAGGCGCATCCCGGGGTGGACGCCGCTCGGCTCGGGGCTCACGTCCCCCCGCCCTCGCGGAGTCCGAGCTGGTTCAGGAGCCGGTGGAGGTAGTTCGGGTGGAGGCCGAGGAGGCGCGCGGCCTCGGTGACGTTCCCGCGGCTCTCCGCGAGCGCGGCCGCGACGACCTGCTGCTTCGCGCGGTTCACCGCCTCGTGGTACGCGGGGAGCTCCGCGGCGTCGCGCGACGCCGGCCCTTCCACGAGGGCCTCGGGGAGGTCCTCGGGACGGACGAGCGGCCCGGCGGAGAGGACGGCGGCCCGCTCGACGGCGTTCGAGAGCTCGCGGACGTTCCCCGGCCAGGCGTAGGAGACGAGCCGCGCGAGGGCGGAAGGGGAGAATCCCTCGAGGCGCCGGCCGAGCTTCTGCGCGTGGCGGGCGAGGAAGAACGAGGCGAGCCCGGGGATGTCCTCGCGCCGTTCCCGGAGCGGCGGCATGGTGATCGTCACGACGGCGAGGCGGTAGTAGAGGTCCTCGCGGAAGCGCTTCTCGCGGACCTCGGCGGGGAGATCGCGGTTCGTCGCGGCGACGACGCGGACGTCGACCTTCACGCTCTCGGTCCCGCCGACCCTCTCGAAGGAGCGCGTCTCGAGGACCCGGAGGAGCTTGGCCTGCGTCTGGGGCGCCATCTCGCCCACCTCGTCGAGGAAAAGCGTGCCGCGGTGCGCGGACTCGAGCCGGCCGCGGCGGCGCGCCACGGCCCCCGTGAACGCCCCCCGCTCGTGGCCGAAGAGCTCGCTCTCGACGAGCGTGTCGACGAGCGCGGCGGCGTTCACCGCGACGAAGGGGCCGTCCCGCCGGGAGCTGCGGGCGTGGAGGGCGCGGGCCGCGAGCTCCTTCCCCGTCCCGCTCTCCCCCGCGAGGAGGACGCTCGCCTCGCTCGCGGCGGCCCTCGCGAGGAGGGCCCGCACGCGCCCGATGGCGGGGGAGTCCCCGCGCAGCTCCTCGTCGTCCGTCGCCGCCTCGAGCCTCCTCCGCTCACCTTCCAGCCAGGTGAGGTGCCGGACGAGCGCGAGCGAGCTCCCGGCCGACGCGCAGAGGCCGAAGAGGAGCTGGAGGTCGTCCTCCGGGAAAGGGGTCTCGCCGCCGACGACGCAGAGGACGCCGAGACGCTCCTCGCCGTGGAGGATCGGCACGGCCGCGGCGCCGTGGCCGTCGAGCCGGAGGGCGGCCGCTTCCCGCCGCCCGAGCGCCTCGGCGGCGGGCCCGGGGGGAACCCGCGGAGCGCCCGCGCTCCCCCGCGAGGCGACCTCGTGGAGCCCGTTCCCCTCTTCCGCGAGGAGGACGGCGCCGGAGAGCGCGCCGACGGCTTCGCAGGCCGTGGAGAGGAGCGCCTTCGCGAGCCCCTCCTCGCTCCGCTCGGCGGCGAGCTTCCGCCCCGCGGCGACGAGGAGCGAGAGGCTCCGCTCGGTCCGGCGGACGTCCGACACGGCGGCGTCGCCCGCGAAACGGGCCTCCGAGAGGGGGAGGCGGATCGTCGAGAGGACCTGAGGCTCCGGGTGACCGGCGGGGGCCTCGCCGGGCTCCGGCTCCGCGGAACGGTAGACGAGGACGCTCGACCCGAGCTCGATCCGGTCGCCGGGCGCGAGGAAGTGCTCCGCCGTGGAAAGGCCGTTGACCCTGAGGCCGTTGAGGCTGCCGAGGTCGCGCAGCCGCCACCCCTCGGGCGTGGAGGAGAGGACCGCGTGTCGGCGCGAGAGCGTGGCGTCGGGCAGGCAGACGCCGCACGCGGAGTCGCGCCCCAGCACGACCTCTCCCGCCTCGAGGGCGACCTCGACGCCGCGGGATGGTCCCGCGACGATCACGAGCCGGGGGGGCATCTGCTCCTTCTACGGTTACGCGAGCCGACATGTTAGCCCGGTCGTCCGTCGTGCGCACGGTCTTCACCTCGCGGCGCCGGGCCGGGAGCTCCCCGCCCCGTGTAACCTCCCTCCAGCACCGGAAGAAGGAGGTCTCTCCGAATGAAGAAGTCCCTGGGCCTTCCCGTCCTCGTCCTCCTCGTCCTCGCCGTCGCCGCACCGCCCGCCGCGGCCGACGCGTTCGGCCTCGACCTCGGGATCCACGGCGGCGCCGTCGGGACCGACGGCGGGAACGGAAGCACCTTCGTCGGAGGGGCGCAGGCCCGCTTCCACCTCATCTGGCTCCTGGCGGTCGAGGGGCGCGCCTCGGTCTACACCGACTCCGTCGACTCGAAGACCCTCGGCTCGATCGACGTCAAGAACGTCCCCTTCCAGGTCTCCGCGATGGTCTACCCGATCAAGCTCCCGAAGTTCGGGCTCTACCTCCTCGGCGGCGGGACGTACAGCAGCCTGACGGTGAGCGGTTCGAGCGTGACGAACGGCGACGTGACCCAGCACAAGTGGTCGGCGCACGCCGGGGCCGGGATCGACATCAGCCTCGGCAAGTCGATCTCCCTGAACGGCGACGTCCGCTACGTCTTCCTCAACGCGGACACCGTCGACGAGGCCCTCGGGGCGGCGGCGGCCGACTACAACGGCGACTTCTGGGCGGCGACGGTCGGCCTGAATCTCAAGCTCTTCTGACGGCGGGCCCGCGGGCCTCGATCAGGTTCGCGGCTCGAGCAGCCCGAGGACCCGCCCGGGCGGGATGCGCGTGATGCAGTCGCACGCCCTCCCGGCCGCGCAGGCGGCACAGCCGGGGTCGAGGACGAGGGCGTGGGCGTCCGTGCCGAGCGGCGCCCAGCGCGACGGGAAGATGGGGCGCCGCATGCTGAAGAGGCCGATCGCCCGGATCCCCGCGGCCGCCGCGACGTGCAGCGGACCGGTGCTCGCGGAGACGAACGCGTCGCAGGCGCCGATCAGCTGGATGACCTCTTCGAGGTCGAGGAGACCGCCCGTGTCGGTCACGTGGGGGAGGTCGAGCGGCAGCGCCTCGCGGTAGCGCGCCGCCTCGGACGCCGTCCCGGTCACGAGCACCTGCCAGCGCCCGGGATCCACGAGGCGCATCAGGGACGCGAAGTTCGGAAGGCCCCAGCCGACGCCGCTTCCGAGGAGAGGGTGGACGACGAGGCGCTTCTTCCCGTGGCGGAGAAGCGCGCCGACCTTCTCCGAAGGCGGGGGAACGCGGAAGCCGAGGTGTGGGACGAGCTCCCCGAGGCTCGCGGGCGCCGGCAGGCCGAAGGGCTCGAGCAGGCCGATGTTCAGCTGGGCCTCGTGCAGGGGACTCCACCGGCGGCTGAAGCCGGGGCGCTCGTTGCACGTGAGCCAGTGCCACCAGCGGCGGCCCGTCCCGATGCGGCGGGGGATCCCGGCCCGCTTCGCCCAGCGGGCGACCTCGCGACGCGGGAAGACGTGGACGATCGCCCCGGCGCCGGAGGTCCTCAGCACCTCGATCGCGCCCTCCTCTCCCGCCTCCCGGAGCTCCTCGAGGACGAGCAGGCGGTCGGCGTGGGCGCAGTGCTCCCAGACCGGGATGGCGTAGCGCCGGGCGACGACGGTGACGTGCGTGCCCGGCGCGTGGTGCTTGATCCAGCCGGCGGTGGACAGCGTCACCACGGCGTCGCCGATCGCATCGGTTCGGCTCAGGATGATGCGTGAAGGGACGTTCATCCGGTCCGTCGCAACCGGCCAAGGGTGACACAGAAGGGCGGGCCGCGCAGCCGCGCCCCGCCGTGCCCCCGCGGGTCGAGACGGCCCTCGTTTGAGGGCCAGGATGACTTCGTGTCCGGCGCCCGGACCTTCGTCCGAAGTACCATGACCGGCTGGAGGTCGGCCCGATGTCGTCTGGCCGGTCCCGGCGGGGACGCGAGAACGAGGCGGAAGGGCGAGCCGCGGACCGGATGGTGCGCGTCGGCTGCCCGGCCCACAACTGCGGCGGCCGCTGCGTTCTCCTCGCCACCGTGCGCGACGGGCGAATCGTCCGCCTCGAGGCGGACGACCGGCCCGACGTCCTCGAAGCGCCGCAGCTGCGGGCCTGCGCCCGCGGGCGGGCCTACCTCCGCCGGCAGTACCACCCCGACAGGCTCCTCCACCCGCTGAAACGAGTCGGGAAGCGCGGGGAGGGAAAGTTCGCCCGCGTCTCCTGGGACGAGGCGCTCGACCTCGTCGCCTCCCAGATGCGCCGGGTGCGGGAGACCTACGGCCCCGGCGCCCTCTTCGTCCCCTACGGGACCGGCTCGTACAACCAGACGAACGGCTCGCACGTCGCGAGGCGCCTGATGAACGTCGCCGGCGGCTGCCTCGGGATCTGGAACAGCTACTCCTGGGCGGCAATCAACGTCGCGACGCCGACCGTCTACGGCACGCTCACGACCGGCAACCAGCGCCAGGACTGGCTCAACGCGAAGCTGATCCTGATGTGGGGCTGGAACCCGGCGGAGATGCGCGACGGGACGAACAGCGACTACTTCGTGAAGCTCGCGCGGGAGCGGGGCGCCCGCGTCGTTTGCATCGACCCCCGGCACAGCCTCTCGGCCGCGTCGCTCGCCGACGAGTGGGTCCCCATTCGTCCCGGCACCGACTCCGCGCTCATGACCGCGATGGCGTACGTCATGGTGACCGAGGGGCTCACCGACGCGGAGTTCGTGAGGACTCACTGCGTCGGCTTCGACGCCTCGCAGATGGCGCCGGGGTGCGAGGGGGAGGAGAGCTACCGCGACTACCTCCTCGGCGTGCGGGACGGAATTCCGAAGACTCCGGAGTGGGCCGAGCCGATCACCAACGTGCCGCGCGCGACGATCGCGCGCCTCGCGCGCGAGTACGCGACGCTCCGCCCTGGCGTCCTCTACCAGGGCTACGGGATGCAGCGGCGGGCGTACGGCGAGCAGGTCGTCCGCGCCGGCTGCGTCCTCGCGGCCCTCGCGGGGAACGTCGGCGTGCCCGGCGGCTGGGCCTCGGGCCTCGGCAACCAGGCGCCCGACGGTGGCCCCTTCTGGACCGTCTTCCCGACCGGCGAGAACCCGTTCGGCGCGGCGGTCCCGTGCTTCCTCTGGACCGAGGCGGTCCTCAGGGGCCGCGAGATGGGGGAGGAGGACGGCGTCGTCTTCTCGGGGACCGTCGCGCGGGGACGCGACGCCGCCGCACTGTTTGCCGGGGGGTGCTGTTCGCGACCCCCCGGACCCCCCGGCAGTGACGAGGCGCCACCGCCTCCGCCCCGCCGCCTCGGGACCGACGTGAAGCTGATCTACGCGGTCGCGACGAACGCCCTCGTCAACCAGCACGCGAACGTGAACCGGACCGCGCGGATCCTCGCGGACGAGTCGAAGGTGGAGTGCCTCGTCGTCCAGGACAACTTCCTGACGCCGACGGCCCGCTTCGCCGACGTCGTCCTCCCCGCCTGCACGCAGTTCGAGACGTGGGGCGTCGAGGACGGCTGGAAGTACGGCGACGAGGTCATCCTGATGCCGAAGGTCGTCGAGCCCCCCGGCGAGTGCCGGAGCGACTACCGGATCTGCGCCGACCTCGCCAGGCGCCTCGGCGTGGAGGACGCTTTCACCGAGGGGCGCGACGAGCGCGGCTGGGTGGAGTGGGTCCTCGACCGCACCCGGGAGACGCGCTTCCCCGACCTGCCGCCGCTCGAGGAGCTCCTGGAGAGGAACGCCGGCGTCTGGGCGAAGCCGGTGACGCGCCCCGCGGTGGCGTTCGAGGAGTTCCGGAGGGACCCGGAGGGGCACCCGCTCGACACCCCCTCGGGGAAGATCGAGATCTTCTCGAAGGCGCTCCACGAGAAGGGACGGCCCGACGAGATCCCCGCTGTCCCGAAGTACGTCGAGGAGTGGGAGAGCCCGTTCGGCCCCGAGGCGGCGGCGTACCCGCTGCAGGTGATCGGCCACCACACGCTCCACCGCGTCCACTCGACGCACGACAACAACGACTGGCTGGAAGAGGCGTTCCCGCAGCGCGTCTTCCTCAACCCGCTCGACGCCGGGGCGCGCGGCATCGAGGACGGCGACGAGGTCCGCGTCTTCAACGGCCGCGGCGCCGTTCGCCTCCGGTGCCGGGTGACGCCGCGGATCCTGCCCGGCGTGATCGACATCCCGCAGGGGGCCTGGTGGACGCCCGACGAGCGGGGCGAGGACCGGCGCGGCAACGTGAACGTCCTGACGAGCGAGCGCTGGACGCCGCTCGCCTTCGGCACCGCGCAGCACACCGCGATGGCGCAGGTGGAACGGGCGGAGACAGGGGGCGCGAAACGGGAACGGGCCCGGCGGCCCCGCCCGGCGGCCGCGGCGTTCCGCCGCGCGGAGGGGCGCCGGTGAACGGCCCCTTCGTCGTCCACTTCGACGCCTCCTCCTGCACCGGCTGCAAGGCCTGCCAGGCCGCCTGCAAGGACCACAACGACCTCCCCGCGGGGATCCTCTGGCGGCGGGTCTACGAGGTCTCGGGGGGAGGGTGGACGAGGGCGGGAGCCGCGTGGACGCACGACGTCTTCGCGTGGAACCTCTCCCTCTCCTGCAACCACTGCGAGCGGCCCGTCTGCGCGGAGGTCTGCCCGACGGGGGCCGTCCACCGGCGCGAGGACGGCGTCGTCCTCCTCGACTCCGGAAAGTGCATGGGGTGCCGCTACTGCGAGTGGGCCTGCCCGTACGGGGCCCCCCGCTTCGACGCAGCGCGGGGCGTCATGACGAAGTGCACCCTCTGCGACGACCGGCTCGGGGAGGGGCTCGCGCCGTCATGCGTCTCCGCCTGCCCGATGCGCGCCCTCGACTTCGGGCCGCGGGAGGTGATGCTGGGCAGGTACGGGGAGGCCACCGGCTTTCCGCTCCCCGACCCGCGGCTCACGGGGCCGGCGCTCCGCCTGACGCCCCACCCGGCCGCCCCGCGCTCGGAGACGGACGGCGAGATCGCGAACGTCGAGGAGGTGGAGCGTTGAGGGAAGGCTCGCTCGTCGCGTTCACGCTCCTGACGCAGGCGGCGGCCGGGACGTGCGCGCTCCTCCTCGCCTTCGAGGGGCGCGCGGTCCGCGCGGGCGCGGGCGCCTCCGTTGCGTCGGCGGCGCTGCCGATCCTCTCGTTCGCGCTCGTCGCCGCCCTCCTCGGCCTCGCGGCGTCGTTCCTCCACCTCGGGAACCCCCGGAACGCGGTCCGCGCTCTCGGGAACCTCCGCTCCTCGTGGCTGAGCCGCGAGATCCTCCTTGCGGCGCTCTTCTCCGCCGCCCTCGCCGCGGCGACCCTCCTCCGGGTCCGGCCCGGCCCGGCGGGCTTCGCCGCCGGCTTCGCGCACGGCCTCGCCGCGGTCGCGGGATTCGGCCTCGTCGTGACGATGGCGCGGGCCTACCGCCTGCGGACAGTCCCGGCGTGGGACCTGCCCACGACGCCGGTCGCCTTCTTCGCGACGGCCGTCGCACTCGGCGCCCTCGCCGTCGCCGCGGGGCTCGCGCTTCGCGGACCCGGCCCGACGGACCCTGCCCGGGGCCCGGTCCCGCTCCTCGCCGCGGGGCTCGTCGTCCTCGTCGTCGCCCTCGCATCGGGGCTCCTCTGGCTCCGGCGGCTGGCGGGAGGGAACGGGGCCCAGCGCGAGGCCTTCGCGCGGACGGGCCGCACGCAGCGCCGGCTCGTCGCCGCGCGGATCGCCCTCACGGCGCTCGCCGTCGCCGCCGGCCTCGCGACCCGCTTCGCTCCGGACGCGGCGTGGCCCGTCGTCGCGGCCCTCGTCCTCGCCTTCGCCGCGGAGGCCGCGGGCCGGGTCCTCTTCTACGAGGCGCGGGTCCGCTCAGGTCTCTGAGCAGGGTCGGGAGGGCGGCGCCGGACGAGCCATCGGACGTCTACGCCCCGCTCCCTTCCCCGTCCGGTCCCCGGTCGCCGTGGCGCGCGGTGAAGAGCGCCGCCGTGCCGAGCCCGCCCAGGACCCCGACCACCAGGACGGCGACGAGCTGCGTCCAGCCTCCGACCGAGGCGGGCCGGAAGAAGTCCGCGGCCGCGGCGCCGAAGTCCCAGCCGGCGGCCGCGTTCACCCGGTGCGCCTTGATCGCGCCGAGCCCGATCATCCAGGCGCCGCTGACGACCGCCGTGACGACCGCTCCGATCACTCCGCGCCGGGCGATCTGCCGCCGGGTCATCCGCCGCCTCACCTCGGCCGTCTCGACCGTGAAGCGCGGCTCGCGCACGCCGAGAGGGGCGAAGCGCTGGAGGAGGAGCAGCCCCGGCACGCCGGCGGCGATCGTGAACCAGAAGAAGGCGCGCCAGCCGGCGGCGTCCACGATCAGCCCGGTGATCGGGCCGCCGAGGATGCGGGGGAGGCCGAAGAGCGACGAGAAGAGCGCGTACTGGGTCGCCGAGAACCTCTTCTCGGTGATCCGCAGGAGGAGCACCCCGAACGCCCCCATGCCGAGGCCGCTCGTGATCATCTCGAACGCCATCGCGCCGTACATCACGGGGCGTCCGCCCGGCCAGTAGGTGATCAGGATGTAGCCGAGGTTCGAGAAGGTCTGGAAGAAGCCGAAGATCCAGAGCGCGTGCCCGAGGCCGAGCCGAGTGCAGGCGACGCCGCCCAGGAACGTCCCCACGATCGTCAGCGCGACGCCCGCGGTGCCGAGGACGAAGCCACGGTCGAACTGGCCGTACCCCATGTCGATGAGGAAGGGCCGGAGCAGCGACTGCGAGAGCGCGTCGGCGAGCTTGTAGAGGACGACGAAGACCAGGATCTCGACCGCGCGGTGACGCGAGAGGCACTCGAGGAACGGCAGCCAGATCGCGTCGCGCAGCGTCTTCGGCTCGGCGGCCGGCTCCTCCGGCTCCGGCGAGCGCCAGGTGACGAGGAGGAGCGGCAGGTAGACGAGGCCGAGGAGGAGGTTGACCACGCCCCACCCGAGGCTCGCCGCCACCCAGATCGCGAGACCTCCCGAGAGGGTCATGGCCGCCCGGTAGACGGCCGTCCGGAGGCCGACCGCGACGCCGTGCTCCTCCTTCCGCAGCACGTCGACCGCGTAGGCGTCGATCGCGATGTCCTGCGTCGCGGCCGAGAGCGCGACGGCGAGCGTCAGGGCGAGCGCAACCCACGGCGTCTCGGGACGGCTCCCCACGCCGGAGAGGGCGAGCCCGGAAAGCGCGAGCGCCACCTGCGCGACCGCGATCCACCCCCGCCGCCGTCCCCAGAACGGCAGCCGGAAGCGGTCCATGAGCGGCGACCAGAGGAACTTGAAGGACCAGGGGGCCTGCGCGAGCGTGAAGAGCCCGACGACGCGGATGTCGACGCCGATCGAGCGCATCCAGTCGGGGATCGCGATCCAGACGAGCCCGAGCGGCAGGCCCGACGAGAACGACAGCGCGACGACCGCCGCCACGCGCGACAACGTCCCCCGCTTCGCCTCCTCCGGCGCCCCCCCGACCGGCTCGCTCATGGCCGGCGGATTGTACGGGGCTGGAGCGCGGCTCGGCGGAGTGAACGGGCTCCTTTGCATGGAAGCGAGCCCCGTTCAACCGAAGCGTCGGAGACGACGGGAGCTCTCAGCGCGGCGGCAGCGAACGAGGGGGGTGTTCCGGCGAGAACCCCGAACGTCTCCATGACGACCATGTGCCTGTAACGGTCCTGTCCGTTCTCGGTCGTCGTGCAGACGCCGCCTCGTCCGGGTAGACCGCGGGACCGCAGGATTCCAGCGCGAGCACGGGATACGTGAGCGCCCGAGCGGGGACAGGCTTGGGCGCGCAGCCGAGCACGGTCAGCAGGGCCGTGAAGGCGTACCGGTGCCCGTCCGGGGTGTGGCCGCGTCCGTCCCCGCCGGGCCCTCAGGCGGCGCTCGCCGCCAGCTCGCGCGCCGTCAGGGTTTCACGCACCCAGGCCACCATGCTGGTGCTGAGGGCCTCCTTCTCGAAGTAGGCGTCCGCTCCGGCGGAAAGGGCCTGGCTGCGTGCCGTGTACCCCTTCATCGAGATCGACTGCAGGATGATGATCGGCCGTCGCTCGGGCGGCAGCGACGACAGCTGACGGCAGACTTCCGGTCCCGAGAGGCCCGGCAGGACTCCATCCACGACGACGACGTCGAACGGTCCCTCGAGCCCGAGCCTGGCTCCTTCGGGACCGTCCTCCGCCGTGCTGACCTCGAAGCCGAGGTCCTCGAAGATCGCCCGGGTCAACCTCCGGATGAACGAGGAATCGTCAATGACGAGCACCTTAAGACGTCTCTCTTTGCGGTTTTCGTTCATGGTCTCGGCCCCTCGGTCCGTGTCACCGCAAGTGTCGTGCCCGCGTGTCTGCCGGCAGGACACCGCATGAAGACAGGAGTTCAGGCGCTCTCACCACCCGTCGACCGTGTGTCAGGTGTCTCCGGGCGTGTGCCATGACACACGACCTGGAGGAGGAGACGCCGCGATCCTCGGGTCCGTTCTCGGTGCCCTCCGGGCCAGACGTCAGCTCCGCCTGTCGTGCCATCGGGCCCGGAGCCCGTGCGGCGCTCTCCCTCAGCCCTCCGGGCGCTCCCGCATCGCTGGATCGACGAGGCCGGAGGAAGGGGCAACTCCTTGCGCCTCGAACCCGAGGTCCGCGGAGGCCTCGCCGTCGAGGCCCGCGAGGGCCGGGGCGTACCGGCGTGCTGCGCTGCAATAATCCGCGCGAGGAGCCCCGGACCGGTCCGGGGAAGCACGGAGGGCGCGATGGAGACGACGAAACCGGCGGGGTCGCGGGTGATCGGGCTGGTCGAGGCGATCGTGGGGCGGGCACGCGCCGAGGCGCTCGTGGCGTCGGTCGAGATCGACGCCGCCCTCCTCCGGCCGCCGTCCGTGACGGTTTCGCGCGCCGAGCTCGCGCAGACCCTCAACCTCCTCCTCTTCGACGACCTCCTCCGCCGGGTTCCCGCGGGCGCGCTCTACGTCCTCGACCGCGTCCGCCGCGGAGGGAAGGTCGTCCACGACCACGGGGCGGTGCGCACCGTACTCGGCGAGACCGGGGCGCTGCCCTCGGGCGAGCGCGCGCTGACCCGCATCCTCGCGCCGCTCGGCTACGAGGTCGGCGAGGTCTACCCGCTCGACCGCCTCGGGATGACCGGCCGGGCCTGGCGCCACCACGACTTCCCTGAGACGATCGCCCAGTTCTTCGTGAGCGAGCTCCACGTCGACCGCTTCTCGCCCCGCTTCCGGGAGGGCGCCCGGCAGGTCTTCGGCGCGTCGCGCGACCCGCTGCCCGAAGCGACTCTCGCCGCGCTCGGGGAGCTCGCGGCGGAGGGGGAGCTCCCCGTCGAGGCCGCGCGGCGGATCCTTCCCGACCTCGCCGGCGCCTTCGACCGCGCGCACCCGGCGCCGGCGCTCGCCGACTACGAGCGGCTCCTCGAGGAGAGCGCCGAGGCCGCCTGGATCGCCACCGAGGGGAACGCCTTCAACCACGCCACGGACCGCGTCGCCGACGTGGCCGCCCTCTCCGCCGGGGAGCGGGCGCTCGGGCGCCCGATGAAGGACCGCGTCGAGGTCTCGGCGAGCGGGCGCGTCCTCCAGACGGCCTACCGCGCCGCGCGCGTCGAGCGGCCGTTCGTGGAGCCGGACGGCACGCTCGCCCTCCGCTCGGTCCCCGGCTCCTTCTTCGAGTTCATCGAGAGGCGCCGCCGCGACGACGGCCGGCTCGACCTCGGCTTCGACACGAGCAACGCGCAGGCGATCTTCCGGATGACCGCGCCGGTCCTCGCGTGACCGTGGAGCGCGAAAGGGTCCTCGCCTCTCTCCGCGCCCTCCTCGGCGAGGGCGCCGTCGTCGCCGAGCCGCACGAGCTCGAGCGCTACGAGAAGGGGTGGCGCTACGGCCGGGGGAAGGCCCTCGCCGCGGTGAGGCCGTCGAGCACGGAGGAGGTCTCGCGCCTCCTCCGCCACGCCTCCGAGAGCGGCCTGCGCGTCGTGGCCCAGGGAGCCAACACCGGCCTCGTCGGGGCGTCGACGCCCGACGGGAGCGGCGAGATGCTCGTCCTGAGCCTCGAGAGGCTGAGCCGGACGATCGTCGTCGACCCCGTCGACCGGACGGTGACGGCCGACGGCGGTGTCCTCCTGAGCCAGGTAGAGACCGCCCTCTCGGAGCACGGCCTCCTCTTCCCGATCGACCTCGGGGCCGACCCCTCGATCGGAGGCATGGTTGCGACGAACACGGGCGGCACCCGTCTCCTGCGCTACGGCGACGTCCGCCAGAACCTGCTCGGCCTCGAGGCGGTCCTGGCCGACGGCACGGTCCTCGACCTGATGCGCCCGCTCCGCAAGAACAACACGGGGTTCGACGCGCGCCAGCTCTTCGTCGGCACGTCGGGGGCCTTCGGCGTCGTCACGAAGGCGGTCCTGCGCGTCGTGCCGCGCCCCGTCCAGAGGGTGACCGCGCTCGTGGGGCTCTCCTCCGGCTCCGCGGTCCTCGGCCTCCTCGCGCACCTCGAGGGGAGGCTCGGCGAGGCGCTCACCGCCTTCGAGGCGATCGGCGCCGGGGCGCTCGCCCCCGTCTTCCGCCACCAGCCGCGCCTGCGCGACCCGTTCGCGGGCCGGCCCCCGGCCTACGCGGTCCTCGTGGAGCTCTCCTCGACGCTTCGCCGCGAGCGGCTCGCGCTCGACGAGCTCCTGGAGTCGGCCCTGGAGGAGCTCCTCGAGGTCGAGGGGGGCTCGGGAATCACCGACGTCTTCCCGGGGAAGCCGTCGGAGCTCTGGGAAATCCGCCACATCGTCTCCGAGAGCCTCCGCCAGGAGGGCGAGGTGCTCGCGTTCGACATCTCCGTGCCGCGTTCCTCGATGGCCGCCTTCGTCGACGCCGCGCGCGAGGAGGTGGCCGCCGGCTGGCCCTTCGTCCGCTTCTGCGACTACGGCCACTGGGGGGACGGCGGCGTCCACGTGAACCTGATCTGGGATCCCGGGGAAGCGCCGCGGACGGCGGCGGAGCTGAAGGCCGAGCTGCAGCCGCGCCTCTACGACCTCGCCGTGAACCGTTTCTCCGGCAGCTACAGCGCCGAGCACGGCGTTGGCCCCCACAACCAGGCCTTCTACGACCTCTACACGCCGGAGCTCGTCAGGGAGGTCTGCCGCCTTCTCAAGGCCCGGCTCGACCCGACGGGCCTGCTCGGCACGGTGCGCCTCGGCTGACCGGCTCGCGCCGGCCCGCCTCCTTCGTTCATCGAGCGGAGCTTCGAGGAGGGGCCTCCTCCGGCCCCTCCGGGAACGTCGCCCGGCCGCGGTCGGCGACGTCGCGCTCCTTCAGCCACGCGCCGATCACCGGCCAGACGACCCGGGGCGCCTCGCGGCCGCAGATCAGGTCGCAGTGGCCGAAGGAGACGCCGTCCCTCTCCCTGCCGAACTCGCGCCACGTCTTGTCGGGGCCCCGCAGGTTGTGGAACGCCCCTTCCACCGAGGGCCACGGCACGGCGGTGTCCCGGTCGCCGGTCACGAAGAGCGCCGGGACCTCGACTTCGCCGAGGCGCTCCTCGAAGTCGCGCTCCCTGCTGGCGTCGTGGAACTCGCCGGAATCGGCCCAGCGGACCAGGATCCCGATCACGGCGGTGCCGGTCCGGTCGAAGCCGAGCCCGACCCGCTCGAGGAGGATGTCGCGCTCGATCGAGCCGGGGAGCCAGATGTGGTCGAGCACCCTGTTGAGGGGATGGTCGATCAGGTTGATCACCGGCGAGGCGAGGACCCCGATCAGGTCGACGAGGAAGTAGTCGGGCAGCAGGCCGTCCACCCGGAGGATCCTCTGCAAGGGCCCAAGGACCTTCGCCAGGCCCCGGAGCAGCGGCACGCCCCGGCCGAAGTGGCAGGGACCGGCGATCGACACCAGCCCCTTCAGGTGCGGCTGCTGCTCGTGCGCGGCGGCATAGGCGATGGTCGCCCCGAGCGAGTGGCCGACGACGAAGACCTCGTCGTGCCGGGACAGCCGACGGACGAAGTCGATCAACGCGGGCAGGTCGGAATCGACGTAGTCGTCGAACTCCTTCGGGTAGGGCGAGCCGTTCGCGCGGCTCAGGCCGTGCCCGCGGAGCTCGGCGTTCCAGACCTCGAAGCCCTCGCCGACCAGGAAGTTCATCATCGACCGCCGGCTCAGGTCCCAGCTGAACCGGTTCTGGCCGAGCCCGTGGACGAGGAGGACCGGGGTCCGTTCGCGGGCCCGCTCGACCGGCCTCTTGCGGGTGACGATGAGCCGGACGTCGTCCCGCGTCGTGACCTCGAAGAGCTCCTTGTACAGGAGCGTCGTCGTGTCGAGGTTGACGACCTCGCGCGTCCTGTGGCTCAAGAGCGCTCCTCCTCGAGGCCCGGGCGTTCGCGTCCTCCATTATCCCCGCGGCCCCGCCCGGGAGGGCCTCCGATCGTGCGGGGCGGGAAGGGTGCCGCGGGGAGGAGCATCGGCGGCGGGACGGACATCCGCAGCGTCGTCGAAGAGCCATTCCTTTCCCGGGAGCCTCGGCGGAGGCCGGGCTCCGCGTACGGCCTCGAGCGGCCAGCCGACCCGGAGACCGGCAGGCTCGCGCGGATGGAGATCGCGGGAACGAAGGACTCGTGCATCCGGGCCTCGCCCGCCGCGGCGCCCGGGCAGAGAGCCCGTGCGGGCGTGACGGCGATCGGCCCGGCGGGGATCGGCGACGACGCTCCGGTGACGTTCGGCTTCGAAGCCCGCGGCGACCTGCTCCTGAGCGTCACCCGTCGGGCCGAACTGCCCGGTTCGAACACGAGGGCCGGGTCATCCCCGGCAACGGCGTGTTCCCGGGGTGTCGCGCGGCGTCTCTCCCTGACCTGCCCCGGCTCCCTACTCCAGCTTCGCCGTACCGCACTCGAAGATGTCCGCGTACAGGGCCTCGCCGAGGACCTCGAGCGGGGCTCCCGTCTCGGGGAGGACCTCGCTCCCGATCCAGCCCAGTGCCACGACGCGGTTGTGCACGAGGTCGGCCGCCAGCCTGTGCCCGAGCGGGTTCCAGTGACCGTCGCAGCACCAGCCGAAGAACGGCGCCTTCAGGGCGTGGCGGTCCCGATAGGCGAGGAACGCGGGCCGAAGGTCGAGCAGGTCGATCGAGGCCGACGCAGCGGTCGCCTCCAGGCGCGTCAGCGGGTAATCCATGTCGAAGTCGGCGGGAGCAGGTTCGGGACCGATCTGAGCCGTCAGCTCTGCCCGCCAGTCCGTGGCCAGCTGGAGCGGACCGGGCACGTTCACCACGAGCAGCCGGGAACCGGCCGCGTCCGTTTCGGCCTTCAGCTCCCGCAGCGCCCATTCGGTGACCTGCCAGGCCTCGTCCCACTGCCGGCTCAGGTGCGGCCGGTAGACGTTGTAGGCGAAGCTCTCCTGGTCGAAGAACCGGCCCCGGGGCGGTCGGGACGGGCCTTTCCTCGACAGGTTGCTCATCGCGCGGAAGGTATAGCAGTTCGCCTTCAGCCAGGCCTTCCAGCCGGAATCCGGCCTGCGGAGCTCGAAGTCCATCCGCTCGCGCGGCTGGCCGGCCTGGATCTCCAGGCAGGGACTGTAGACCTGGCCTTCGGCCCGGCTCAGGCCGCAGTGGTTGTCGCGAACGTCGTTCTCGAGGTAGAGAAAGAGCACCGTCAGGTCGGGCTTCCGGTCGCGCAGCACCTTTCGCCAGACGAGAAGCTCCTGGAAGGTGCCGTAACCGCTGACGCCCGCGTTCCAGACCTCGCCGCCCGTGCTGGATCGGAGGAGGCTGGCGAGGTGGCGCTTCTCGTCGATGGTGAGCGCCAGCATGTAGGAGTCTCCGAGCAGCGCGATCCCGGGGCTGCGGGCCGCGTGCCATTCCCCGCCGCGGAACCCGAGGCTGTTGGTCCGGACGTGCGGGTTGCGAAGGCAGGTCAGGTTGTAGGCGGCGTCCTGACGGGGAAGGGGGAGGTAGCCGAGGTCGCGATCTCCCGAGAACTGGAAGGAAGAACGAAAGTCCGTGAGCGTGTGGGGGACGAGCCGCAACAGGCCCTCGCCGAGGAGGAAGGCGACGAGCAGGCTGGCGCCGACCCCGAGGCTCGGCCGCAACACCCGGTTCCGTCGGTCGTCGTGGCCCATCGCGGCCGGATTCGATCACACGAGGAGACGAGTTTCCGCGGTCCGAGAGGACGGCTTCGGCAGCCGTGCTGCCGAGAGGGCGGCCGTGGAGCCGCTCTGCGAAGGCCTCGGCGAGGCGGTCGGCGAGCGCCCTGGCGAGGATCGGAGGGTCGTCCTCGCGGCCGTTCTCGAATCGGGTGCAGGGCCCGAAGTGGCCGTGCCCGGGCCTGCGATCGTTGCCTCCGCCCGACCGATGGCCCATCGCGGCGCCCGGGACCCGTCACGGAGCGGATGCACCCGATCGTGGGGGCCAGCCAGCCCGACGCGAAGACGTGCTGGACGGCCGCCGCGACGATGATGCTGGGCGGGAACCTCCCGGTTTCGGCCGGGGAGCGTCCCCCCGCGGCAGGTCGCGATGATCGCCTGCGTCGCGCCGCCCTGATCGGATCGAGGGTGCGGCCCGGAACTCGAGGCGCTCCCGGGAATCCTCCGGCTCCCCTTCAGCTCCCCGTCCCGTCCACCTCGTACCCGAGGTTCGGGGCGAGCCACCGCTCGGCCTCGTGGAGCGCCATCCCCTTGCGGCGGGCGTAGTCGGCGACCTGGTCCTTCCCGAGGCGGCCGACCGCGAAGTAGTGCGCCTCGGGGTGGGCGAGGAGGAGGCCGCTGACGGAGGCGGCCGGGAACATCGCGAGGCTCTCCGTGAGGGTGATCCCGGCGTTCGCCGGTGCGTCCAGGAGCGAGAAGAGGGTCCGCTTCTCGGTGTGGTCGGGGCAGGCGGGGTAGCCGGGCGCGGGGCGGATACCGCGGTAGCGCTCGCGGATGAGGTCGTCGCTCGAGAGCCCTTCGTCCCGGCCGAACCCCCACTCCTCGCGGGCGCGCTTGTGGAGCCACTCGGCGAAGGCCTCGGCGAACCGGTCGGCGAGGGCCTTGGCGAGGATCGAGCGGTAGTCGTCGTGGTCCTTCTCGAAGCGCGTGCAGAGCTCCGGGAGATCGTGGCCGGCGGCGACGGCGAAGAGGCCGACGTGGTCGCGTCGCCCGGAGGTCCGGGGGGCCACGAAGTCGGCGAGCGCCTCGTACGGCGCGTCGCCCGACTTCTCCTGCTGCTGCCGGAGCGTGTGGAGCGTGGCGAGGAGGTGCTCCCCCTTCGCGTCGGAGTAGAGCTCGACGTCGTCGCCGACGGCGTTCGCGGGGAAGAAGCCCCAGGCGCCCCGGGCCGCGAGGAGCTTTCCGTCGACGATCTCGGAGAGGAGCGCCTGCGCGTCGGCGAAGAGCTCGCGGGCCCTCTCGCCGATCGCGGGGTCGTCGAGGATCTGCGGGTAGCGGCCGCGCAGCTCCCAGGCGTGGAAGAACGGGGACCAGTCGACGAAGGGGAGGAGATCGGCGAGGGGCGGCTGCTCGACGCGGACCCCCGTGAAGGAGGGGACGGGGAGGTCGGCCGCGGCCCAGTCGATCGAGCGCCGGCGGGCCCGCGCGGCGGAGAGCGGGAGGAGGGGCCTGCTCTGCCGCCCCGCGTGCTCCTTCCGGAGCTCCTCCTGGAGCGCCGCGTTGCGCGCGAGGAAGGCCGGGCGGAGGTCGGCCGAGAGGAGGCTCCCGGCGACTCCGACCGCGCGGCTGGCGTCGGCAACGTGGACGACGGGCTGGGTCGACGCCGGCGCGATCTTCACCGCGGTGTGAGCGGGGCTCGTCGCCGCGCCGCCGATCAGGACGGGCACGTCGACGCCCCCGCGAGAGAGCTCCCGCACGGTGTGGGCCATCTCGTCGAGGGACGGGGTGATGAGGCCCGAGAGGCCGACGAGGTCGGCCCCCGCCTCGCGCGCGGCCTTCGCGATCCGGTCGGCCGCGACCATCACGCCGAGGTCGATCACCTCGTAGCCGTTGCACGCGAGGACGACGCCGACGATGTTCTTGCCGATGTCGTGGACGTCCCCCTTCACCGTGGCGAGGAGGACCTTCCCGGCGGCCTTCACCGTCCCGGCGGCCTTCTGCGCCTCGAGGTACGGCGTCAGGACCGCGACCGACTTCTTCATGACGCGGGCGCTCTTGACGACCTGCGGGAGGAACATCTTCCCCGACCCGAAGAGGTCGCCGACGACGTTCATCCCGGCCATGAGCGGACCCTCGATGACGGCGAGCGGCGCGCCCAGCTTCGCGAGCGCCTCGAGCGTGTCGGCCTCGACGTGGTCGGCGTTCCCCTTCACGAGGGCGTGGGCGAGGCGCTCCTCGACCGTCCCCGAGCGCGAGCCTTCGGCGTGCGTCGGCGCGGCGCCTCCCGTCTCCTTCGCCTTCAGCCCCTCGGCGAACGCGACGAGGCGCTCCGTCGCGTCGGGGCGACGGTTCAGGAGGACGTCCTCGACCATCCCGAGAAGCTCCTTCGGCACCTCCTCGTAGACGGCGAGCTGGCCGGCGTTGACGATCCCCATGTCCATTCCCGCGGCGATCGCGTGGTAGAGGAAGGCCGCGTGCATCGCCTCGCGGACGGGGTTGTTGCCGCGGAAGGCGAAGGAGACGTTCGAGACGCCCCCCGAGACCTTGGCGTGCGGCAGCTCCGCCTTGATGCGCCGGGTCGCCTCGAAGAAGGCGAGGGCGTAGTCAGCGTGCTCCTCGATGCCGGTCCCGACGGTGAGGACGTTCGGGTCGAAGAAGAGGTCCTCCGGCGGGAAGCCCTCCTCCTCGACGAGGATCCGGTACGCCCGGCGGCAGACCTCCGCCTTCCGGTCGGCCGTGTCCGCCTGGCCGGCCTCGTCGAACGCCATGACGACCGCGGCCGCGCCGTGGCGGCGCACCGTCCGCGCCCGCTCGCGGAACGTCGCCTCGCCGTCCTTGAGGCTGATCGAGTTGACGACGGACTTCCCCTGCAGGCAGGCGAGCCCCGCCTCGAGGACCTCCCAGCGGGAGCTGTCGACCATGACCGGGATCCGCGCGATGTCGGGGTCGGCCGAGAGGAGGTTCAGGAAGCGCCGCATCGCGGCGACCGAGTCGAGCATCCCCTCGTCCATGCAGACGTCGAGGACGTTCGCGCCCCCCTCGACCTGCTGGCGGGCGACGCCGAGCGCCCCCTCCCAGTCGCCTGCGGCGACGAGCTTCGCGAATCTCGGCGAGCCGGTGACGTTCGTCCGCTCGCCGACGACGATGAAGTTGGAGTCGGGGCGGATCGTGAGCGGCTCGAGCCCGGAGAGGCGGGTGAGGCGCTCGACCGCCGGCGCCGCGCGCGGCGGAAGCCCCTTCACCGCCTCGGCGATCGCCTTGATGTGCGCCGGGTTCGTCCCGCAGCAGCCGCCGACGACGTTGACCCAGCCCGCCTCGGCGAAGGAGCGGAGGTCCTTCGCCATCGACTCCGGCGTCTCGTCGAAACCGCCGAAGGCGTTCGGGAGGCCGGCGTTCGGGTAGGCCGAGACGAGGACCGGGGCGATCCGCGAGAGCTCCTCGACGTAGGGGCGCATCTCCTTCGGGCCGAGGGCGCAGTTGAGCCCGACCGAGAGGAGCGGGGCGTGGGAGACGGAGTTCCAGAACGCCTCGACGAGCTGCCCGGAGAGGGTCCGGCCGCTCCGGTCGGTGATCGTCACCGAGAGCATGAGCGGCACGGCCTCGCCCCGCTCCGCGAAGACCTCCTCGACGGCGAGGAGGGCGGCCTTGGCGACGAGCGTGTCGAAGACGGTCTCGACGAGGAGGAGGTCGACGCCGCCGTCGAGGAGGCCGCGGACCTGCTCGGCGTAGGCGGAGACGAAGTCGGCGAAGACGTTCGTCCGCCGGGACGGGTCGTTCACGTCGACGGCGAGCGAGAGGGTCCGGTTCGTCGGGCCGATCGACCCGGCGACCCACGCCGTCCGGCCCGGGTGGTCCGCCTCGAAGGACCGGACGGCCTCGCGCGCGACGCGCGCCGCCGCCGCGTTCATCTCGCGGACCCAGCTCTCGAGGCCGTAGTCGGCCATCGAGATCGCCTGCGCGCTGAACGTGCACGTCTCGAGGACGTCGGCCCCGGCGTCGAGGTACGCGCGGTGGATCTCGCGGACGACGTCGGGCCGCGTGAGCGGGAGGACGTCGGCGCACCCCTTCAGCTCGCGCGGGTGCTCCGCGAACCGCGCGCCGCGGTAGGCGGCCTCGTCGAGGCGGTAGGGCTGGATCATCGTCCCCATCCCGCCGTCCAGGACGACGATCCGCTCGGCGAGCGCCCTCGCGAGAGCTTCGGGAACGGGTGCGGGGGGCCTCAATTCACGCCCCCGGCCGCTTCCGCGGCACGCTGCGGCTCCTCGCGCGACGGGAGCGCCGCGAGGACCTTCTTCACGACGTCGTACCGGGCCATCGGCATCATGTGGAGGCCGCGCGCGCGGGAGGCGATCGCGAGCGCGAGCTCGACGCCGATCGCGAGCCCCTCCTCGGCCTCCCACTCGGGCCCCTTCTCCGCGGCCTTCCTCATCCGCGCGAGGATCGCCTCCGGGACGACCATGCCAGGGACCTCGTTCGCGAAGTAGAGCGCCTGCTTGAGGCTCTTCGGCGGGATGAGCCCGACGAGGACCGGGATGGAGCGCGCCTCGGGCCGGGCGAAGAAGCGGTCGAGCGCGGCGACGTCGTAGACGGGCTGGGTCTGGGCGAACGTCGCCCCCGCCTCGATCTTCGCCGCGAGCTTCGAGATCTCGACGTCCAGGTCGGGCGCGGCGGGGTTCGCGGCGCAGGCGATCGCGAACGACGTGGCGGTGCCGATCGGCGAGCCTCCCATGTCGACGCCCGCGTTCAGCCCCTTCACGATCCGCAGGAGGCCGAGGGTGTCGACCTCGCCGACGTGCCGCCCCTGCGGGTAGTCGCCGATCTTCAGCGGGTCGCCGCCGACGACGAGGAGCGCCTTGATGCCGAGGCCCGCCGCGCCGAGGAGGTCCGACTGGATGCCGAGGACGTTCCGGTCGCGCGGGGAGAAGTGGAAGACGGTGTCGACGCCCGTCTCGTGCCGGATCATGTGGGCGACCGCGATGGAGGACATCCGGAGGCGCGCCATCGGGTTGTCGGTGACGTTCACGGCGTCGACGCCGAAGCTCCGGAGGAGCTGCGCACCGTCGAGGGCGGCGGAGGTGTCGGTCCCCTTCGGCGGCTCGATCTCCACGGTCACGACGAGCGCCTTCGGGTCGGCGAGCTTCCGCTTCAGGACGGAGGTCTCGAGCGCCTCGGGGGCGGGCGCCGCCGGCGCCTCGACGAACGCGCGGGCGACGCGGGCGATCCCGGTGCGCCGCTGGCCCACGACCTCCTTCGCCATCGCGCCGACGTGGGCCGGCGTCGTGCCGCAGCAGCCGCCGACGATCGCCGCGCCCGCCTTCACGAAGTCGCGCGCGACCTCGCGGAAGTAATCGGGGGTGGCGGGGTAGACGGTCCGTCCCGAGACGACCCACGGGTAGCCGGCGTTCGGCATCGCGGCGACCGGGACGCCGACGCGCGAGACGACCTTCTGGAATACCTCGAGCGTCTCCTGCGGGCCGATCGTGCAGTTCAGGCCGACGACGTCGGCTCCCGCCTCCTCGAGCGCCGAGAGCGCCTCGACGACCTCGGTGCCGAACGAGGTCTTCCCGTCGGCGAGGAACGTCATCGAGGCGAGGACGGGGATCTCCTTCGAGAGGTCGCGCGCCGCCCGGATCGCCTCGACGGCCTCGAGGGTCGAGGAGAACGTCTCGAAGAGGAGGAGGTCGACCTTCTCCTCGAGCAGGATCCGGATCTGCTCGGAGAAGAGCTCGCGGACCATCGCCTTCGTCAGGGGGCCGTAGGGCTTGACGAGCTGGCCGAGCGGGCCGACGTCGCCCGCGACGAGGACGTACTCCCCGCCGGCGGACTCGTGGGCGAGCCGGACGGAGGCGCGGTTGATCTTCTCGAGGGAGTCGGCCCAGTCGAACTTGGCGAGCTTGACGCGGTTCGCGTCCCAGGTGTTCGTCGTCAGGATCTGCGCCCCGGCCTCGACGTAGTCGTCGTAGACCTCCTTCACGAGGTCGGCCTGGGCGAGGGAGAGGGGGGAGCGGGGGCTCTCGGGAGCGGCGCCGCGCGAGACGAGCAGCGTCCCCATCGCCCCGTCGGCGAGGAGGACGTCCGTCTTCAGGCGTTCGCGGATGTCGTGCTTCATGAAAAAACCCCTCCGAGGACGAAGGGGCGTTTCGTGCGATTCGCTTCCGTTCGGCCTCGATTTCATCTCTCCCCGGCCGCGCCGGAGCGGGAATTGGCACCTGCCACGCCCCCCGCCGACGCCTCGGGCGCCGAGCGGGAAGTGCCGGTTGCCGCGGCATCGCAGGGCCCGTCCCTCCGCCGCTCGTGATGAAACCCGGACTCAAAGAGCCGGCCGGAGCCTACGGGAGCCGAATTCGGGCCGTCAAGCGGCCGGGTGGAGGGGACCCCGGGATGGGGAGCGCCGTCCGGGGCGGACGGCTCCGGGCCTCCGAAACGTCTCCGCGTGAGGCGCCCGGCGGTGGTTTAGACTTCGTGTCCAATGAGAGTCCTCGTCGTCGGTTCGGGGGGTCGCGAGCACGCCCTCGTCTGGAAGCTCGCGCAGTCGCCTGAGGTCCGGGAGATCTTCTGCGCCCCCGGCAACCCCGGGATCGCGCAGCTCGCCACCTGCCTTCCGATCGGCGTCACCGACATCGTGGAGCTGGCCGACTTCGCCGAGAAGATGAAGATCGACCTGACCGTCGTCGGGCCCGAGCTCCCGCTCACGCTCGGCCTCGTCGACGAGCTCGCCAAGCGCAGGCTCCTCGCCTTCGGCCCGAACAAGCTCGCGGCCGAGCTCGAGGGCTCGAAGGTCTTCTCCAAGGCGTTCATGCGGAAGTACGAGATCCCGACCCCCGAGGCCGAGGTCTGCACGACGCGCGGCGAGGCGGAGAAGGCGGTGAAGGCGCTCGGCCTCCCCTGCGTCTTCAAGGCCGACGGCCTCGCGGCCGGCAAGGGCGTCGTCATCGTCCGCGACGAGGCGGACCGCGACAAGGCTCTGAAGCTCTTCTTCGGCGAGCGGGTCTTCGGGAGCGCGGGGGATCGCGTCCTCGTCGAGCGGTACGTGACCGGGGACGAGGTCAGCTTCATGGTCCTCTGCGACGGCGAGAGGGCGATCCCGCTCGCGACGGCGAAGGACTACAAGCGCGTCTTCGACGGCGACCGCGGGCCGAACACCGGCGGGATGGGGGGGCACAGCCCCTCGGTCTTCGTCGACGCGCCGACGGCGCGCGAGATCCTGATCGACATCGTGAACCCGACGCTCCGCGGCATGGCCGAGGAGGGGCGCCCCTTCCGCGGCGTCCTCTACGTCGGCCTGATGCTCGAGAACGGGATGAAGCCGTACGTCCTCGAGTACAACGTGAGGTTCGGCGACCCCGAGACGCAGTGCATCCTGATCCGGATGGAGGACGACCTCCTCCCGTACCTCCTCGGCTCGGCCCGCGGGAGGTTCGAGGAGAACGCCAAGCCCGTCTGGAAGAAGGAGGCGGGGGCGGCCGTCGTCCTCTCGGCGGAGGGGTACCCCGGGCCGTTCGAGCGCGGCAAGCCGATCGAGGGGATCGAGGACGCCACGTCGGAGGACGGGGTCTTCGCCTTCCACGCCGGCACGGCGAGGTCGGCGGACGGGAAGCTCGTGACCGCCGGAGGGCGGGTCCTCGTCGTCTCCGCCCGGGCGCGCGGCCTCTCCGAGGCGCTCGCCCGCGCCGTGGCGGCCGCCGAGAAGATCCGGTTCGAGGGGAGGCACTTCCGCCGGGACATGGGGACGAAGGCGATGGAGATCCTCCGCGAGCGGACCGGCTCCGGCCTGAGCTGAGCTCCGCGGGGCCCGGGATTTCCCGCCCCCCGAATTTGGCGGTTGAATCCAACCGCCCTTTTGGGCAACAATTTGGTTGCTCACGAGCACGGGTGGGCCGGAAGGAGGCCTCATGGCAACGGACACGGAGAAGCTCCGCCAGACCGTGGAGGCGCTGCTGAAGGAGAACAAGGGGCTGAACGAGCGCGACGTGAAGGTCGCCGCGGCGAAGGCCCTCAAGATGAAGCCGGCCGACGTCGGCGCGGGGGTCATCCGCGAGGTGCGGCGGAAGATGGGGATCGACCGCCCCTCGGCGCTCGCCTGGGCCCGGGCGCTCCTCTCCCGGGAGCCGACGACCGAGGCGCGCGTCGTCATCGAGGCCATCTCGGAGAAGTTCGGCATCCGGGTCGGCCCCCCCGACGTGACGCGGCTCCGCCCGAAGGAGGCGCGGCGCCCCCGGAAGAACGGGCGGAAGAAGGGCGGGCGCGCGGCCCGGCCGACCGTCCTGCAGCCCGAGGTCGTCGACGCGGCCCCGAAGAAGGGGCGCGGCCGGGCGGCGAAGATGGCGGAGCCCGTGGTGGTGCCGGGGCCGGTCAAGGGAGAGGTGTCGGTCACGTTCCAGGGGCGCGGCACGCCCGAGGACCTCGCGCGCTTCTTCCTCTCGCTCTCGAAGGCCCGCTGAATCCCCGCGGTTGACCGCGGTACCGGGCACACGCATAATGCCCGCCCCTCCAGGTTGGGGGGTCGTCCAATGGTAGGACTGCAGACTCTGGATCTGCCTATCGGGGTTCGAATCCCTGCCCCCCAGCCAACCTGACGAAAACACGCCGCCCACGGGCGGCGTTCTCGTTTCAGGCGGGGCGGGATCCTCCCCGGGCCGCCGAGCGCGCGAGGAGCTCGAAGGCGGCGACGCCGAGGAGGGTGCCGGCGACGTCGGCCACGACGTCCGCCGCCTCGGAGTCCCGGCCGGGCGTGAACGACTGGTGCCACTCGTCGGAGATGCCCCAGAGGAGCGCCCCGACGGCGACGGTGGCGAGGGTCCGCCGGGCGCTCCACCCCTCGGCGACGCGCCCCGCGCGGGCCGCCAGGAAGCCGACGAGGCCGAAGAAGGCGAGGTGCGCGAGCTTGTCGGGGAGCGGGAGCTGCCCCTCCCCGTGACCGAGGACGGGGGGCCGCGACGACGACCAGAACTCGAACGCCAGGAGGAGGACGACCGGCGCCCAGGGGATGAGGCGCCGGCCGGCCGGCCGTCCGGGACGGGCGCTCACGCGGGGCGGGCCTTCTTCTCGATCCTGGCCCAGGAGTCGCGCAGGCCGACGGAGCGGTTGAAGACGGGCTTGCCGGGGGCCGAGTCGGGATCCGCCGAGAAGTAGCCGAGCCGCTCGAACTGGAAGAAGGCCCCGGCGGGAGCGGCCGCGAGCGCCGGCTCGACGAAGCCCTGCCTCACCTCGAGCGAGGCGGGGTTGAGGTTCGAGAGCCAGTCCTGCCCGTCGGGCGCGTCGTTCGGGTCTTCCTTCGTGAAGAGCCGGTCGTAGAGGCGGACTTCCGCGGGGACGGCGTGCGTGGCGGAGACCCAGTGGATCGTCCCCTTGACCTTCCGCGCGGCCCCCTCGCCGCCGCTCCGCGTCGTCGGGTCGTACGTGCAGCGGAGCTCGACGACGTTCCCTTCCGTGTCCTTCACGACCTCCTCGCACCGGACGATGAAGCCCCAGCGGAGGCGGACCTCGTTGCCGGGCGAGAGGCGGTGGTACTTCGGGGGGGGCACCTCGCGGAAGTCGTCCCTTTCGATCAGGAGCTCGCGGCCGAACGCGACCTTCCGGACGCCGGCGGCCGGGTCCTCGGGGTTGTTCACCGCCTCGAGCTCCTCGACGCGGCCTTCCGGCCAGTTCGTCAGGACGACCTTGAGCGGGTCGAGGACGGCCATGCCGCGCGGGGCGCGGCGGTTGAGGTCCTCCCGGAGGCAGTGCTCGAGGAGCGCGACGTCGACGACGCTGTCGCGCTTGGCGAGCCCGATCCGGTCGGCGAAGTCGCGGATCGCCTCCGGCGTGAAGCCGCGCCGCCGGAGCCCCGCGATCGTCGGCATCCGGGGGTCGTCCCAGCCGCGGACGTGCCCGCCCGTGACGAGGTGGAGGAGCCGCCGCTTCGAGAGGAGCGTGTACGTGATGGCGAGGCGTGCGAACTCGATCTGCTGCGGGCGGTTCTCGAGGCCGAGCGCGAGGAGGCACCAGTCGTAGAGCGGCCGGTGGTCCTCGAACTCGAGCGTGCAGAGGGAGTGGGTGATCCCCTCGATCCAGTCGGAGAGGGCGTGGGCGTAGTCGTACATCGGATAGATGCACCAGTCGTCGCCCGTCCGGTGGTGGGTCGCCTTGCGGATCCGGTAGAGCGCCGGGTCGCGCAGGTTGATGTTCGGGGAGGCCATGTCGATCTTCGCCCGGAGCGTCCGCGAGCCGTCGGCGAACTCCCCGGCGCGCATCCGCCGGAAGAGGTCGAGGTTCTCCCCGACGGGGCGGTCGCGGTAGGGGCTGTTCTTCCCCGGCTCGGTCAGCGTGCCGCGCGTCGCGCGGACCTCGTCGGCCGTCAGGTCGCAGACGAAGGCGCTGCCGCGCCGGATCAGCTCCTCCGCGAAGCCGTAGAGCCTCTCGAAGTAGTCCGAGGCGTAGTACATCCCGTGCCAGTCGAAGCCGAGCCAGCGGACGTCGGCCTCGATCGCGTCGACGTACTCGACGTCCTCCTTGAGGGGGTTCGTGTCGTCGAAGCGGAGGTTGCAGGTCCCGCCGTACTCCCGCGCGACGCCGAAGTTGAGGCAGATCGACTTGGCGTGCCCGATGTGGAGGTAGCCGTTCGGCTCCGGCGGGAAGCGGGTCGCGACGGTCGTCCGCTTCCCGCTGCGGAGGTCCTCCTCGACGATCTCGCGGATGAAGTCCTTGCCGGCGGTCTCGGGGGCGGGGGTCGTCGTCTCTTCCATCGGGTTCCTCAGCTCGAGGCCGCCCCGCTCTCGATCCGCTCCGCCAGGGCGAGGACGCGCCGGCGGGTCGTCTCGAGGCCGAGGACCTCGATCATCTCGAAGAGGGGAGGGGAGGCGAGGGTTCCGGTCAGCGCGAGGCGGACCGGCTGGGCGAGGTCGCCGAGCTTCACCCCCGCCTCGGCGGCGAGAGCGCGCGCGGCCTCCTCGATCCCGGCGTGGGCGAGGGGCGTGACGGAGGCGATCCGCTCGAGGAACGTGCGGAGGAGCGGCGCGTTCGACGCCTTGCCGAACTTCTTCATCCCGGCGGCGTCGTAGTCGCCCGGGTCGTCGCCGTAGACCGCGAGCCCCTTCGCGAGCTCGACGAGGGTCTTCGCGCGCGGCTTCTGGAGCGGGAGCGCGCGGAGGAGCGTCTCTTCGGGGCAGGCCGCAGGGAGGCCGAACGGCTTGACGAGCTCGAGGAGGCGCGCGTCGGGGACGTCCTGGAGGTACTGGCCGTTCAGCCAGGCGAGCTTCTCGTGGTCGAAACGCGAGGGCGACGGCCCGATCCGCTCGAGCGAGAAGAGCGCGGCCATCTCGTCCATCGTCATCCGCTCGCGGTCCTCGCCCGGCGACCAGCCGAGGAGCGCGAGGAAGTTGACGAGCGCCTCGGGGAGGAGCCCCTGCGCGCGGAACTCCTCGGCACCGGCGGCGCCGTGGCGCTTGGAGAGCTTCTTGCCGTCGGGGCCGAGGATCATCCCGAGGTGCGCGAACGTCGGCGGCTCGGCCCCGAGGGCGCGGAAGAGGGCGACGTGCTTCGGCGTGTTCGGGAGGTGGTCGACGCCGCGGATCACGTGGGTGATCCCCATCGCGACGTCGTCGACGCAGACGGAGAAGTGGTAGAGGGGGTGGCCGTCCGAGCGCGTCAGGACGAAGTCGTCGAGGGACCCGGCCGGGAACTCGGCCCTCCCCTGGACGACGTCGTCGACGACGATCGGCTCGTCGGGCATCTTCAGCCGGACGACGAACGGCTCGCCCGCTCCGGCCCGCCGGTCCGACTCGGCCTTCGGGATCGCCCGCCCGGCGCCCGAGTAGCGGAACGTCTCGCCCTGCGCCTCGGCCGCCTTCCGGGCCGCCTCGAGCTCCTCGTGGGTCTCGAAGGCGCGGTAGGCCTTCCCCTCGGAAAGGAGCCTGTCGGCCGCTTCCCGGTAGAGGTCGTAGCGCTCGCTCTGCCGGAACGGGCCCTCGTCCCAGGTCATCCCGAGCCAGGTCATCGCCTCGAGGATCTGGTCGACGAGCTCCGGCCTGTTCCGGTCGACGTCGGTGTCCTCGATCCGGAGGATGAACGTCCCGCCGTGCCGGCGGGCGAAGAGCCAGTTGTAGAGGGCGGTGCGGGCGCCGCCGACGTGGAGGGAGCCGGTCGGGGAGGGGGCGAAGCGGACGCGGGGAGCCGGAGTCATGGGCCTGCGATGATAACTGCCGCCTTCCGGAGGACCCGTATCATCCGCCGGCCGTGAGCTCGCTGGACGTCCCGCGCCGCGAGGCGCTCCTCGCCGACTCCGCCCTCGTCCTCGTGACGGCGATCTGGGGCTCGACGTTCGTCGTCAACGAGCTCGTCCTGAAGGAGACGGCCCCCTTCCTCTTCCTCGCCCTCCGGTACGGGGTCGCGGCGGCGATCCTCGTCGTCCTCGCCCGCGGGAGGCGATTCACGCCGGGTCTCGTGAAGGACAGCGCCCTCATCGGCGTCCTCCTCGCCGTCGGCATCGGCAGCCAGCTCGTCGGGCAGCTCTTCACGACGGCCTCGAAGGCCGCGTTCATCACGGGCCTCTCCGTGCCGCTCACGGCCGTCGCCGCCTGGGTCCTCCACCGGCAGGTCCCGTCCGGGTCGAACCTCGCCGGGCTCGTCCTCGCTGCCGCCGGCTTCGGCCTCATGTCGTGGCCGACCGGGGCGAAGGGCCTCGACCCGGGCGACCTCCTCGTCTTCCTGACGGCGGTCGTCTACGCGGTCATCTTCGTGGAGCTCGGGGTCGCCTCTCCGAAGCACGACGTGCGGGCCTACTCGGCCGGGCAGATCGTCTTCGCGTTCCTCGGCGTCCTCGCGGCACGTCTCCTCCTGACCCCGTTCCTCGGCCGGTCCGAGGCGTTCTTCGCCGCGGAGGCGCGGCCCCTCGTGTTCACCCCGAAGCTCCTCCTCGCCGTCCTCTGGATGGGGATCGTCGCCTCGGTCGTCACCACCCTCGTCCAGACCTGGGCGCAGGCGCGGATGCCGGCCGTCCACGCGGCGGTCATCTTCGCCCTGGAGCCCGTCTTCACCGCGATCTTCGCGGCGGTGACGCTCGGCGAGCGCCTCTCGGCGCGCGAGTGGTGGGGAGGAGGGCTCGTCCTCCTCGGGATCGTCGTCTCGGAGCTGCGCCTCCGGAAGTAGATCCCCTTCACTCGAGGCCGAACGTCAGGTTGTAGGCGTAGCCGCCGCGGCCGACGACGAGGACGAGGCCCGACCGGCCGTAGTCCCGCTCGAAGGCGCGCGCGACGTCCTCGAGCGTCGAGACCCGCCGGCCGTTCACCGCGAGGAGCGCGTCACCCCTCTCGAGCCCCTTCCGGTCCGCCGGCGACTGCCGGGCGACCGAGGTGACCACGAGCCCGCCGCGGGCCTGCGCGACCGAGATGCCGATCTCGCGCCGGAGGATCTCGAGCCCGAGGTCCTCGGGGGCGCGCGCCGCCTTCATCGTGGCGCTCCGGCTCCGCTCCCCCTTCCGGATCTCGAGCGTGACCAGGCTCCCGGGGGCGACGGCGGAGAGGAGCGTGTCGAAGTCCTCCCTCGACTCGACGGGCTTGCCGTTCAGGGCGACGACGAGGTCTCCCGGCTCGACGCCGGCCCCCTCGGCGGGGGAGGCGGGGTAGACGGAGCGGACGCGCATCCCGAGGCCTCGGGCGCTCGGCCGGGCGCGGTCGGCCGTGACGGTCGTGCCGCGGAGGCCGATCCAGACCGCCTTGACCTCGCCAAAGCGGAGGAGGTCGTCCGCGATCCGCCGGACCCGCTCGACCGGGATCGCGAAACCGATCGTGTTCGCGCCGCCGACGATCGCGGTGTTGATGCCGATCAGCTCGCCGAGGACGTTGCAGAGCGCCCCGCCCGAGTTCCCCGGGTTGATCGCGGCGTCCGTCTGGATGAAGTCGGTGTAGGTGCGCCCCTCCCCCTTCACGGTCCGGTGGAGCGCGGAGACGATGCCGGTGGTGACGGTGTTCGAGAGGCCGAACGGGTTCCCGACCGCGATCGCCGTCTCCCCGATCATCAGGTCGGACGCCAGGCCGAGACGCACCGGCCGGAGGCCCTTCCCGTCGACCTTCAGGACGGCGAGGTCGTTGTCGGCGTCCGCGCCGAGGAGCTCGGCCTCCAGCTCCCGGCCGTCGGAGGTCGTCACGAAGATCTTGGAGGCCCCCGAGATGACGTGGTCGTTCGTCACGACGATCCCGGACGCGTCGAGGATGACGCCCGACCCGAGCGACTCCGACCGTCCGCTCCGCCCGCCCGGGAAGTCGTCGTCGAAGAAGGTCGGCCGGCGGCCGACGAACCGCTCGGCGGAGATGTTCACGACCGAGGGGCCGATCTGCTCGACGGCCCGGACGATGGCGCTCCGCCGGAGGTCGGCGTCTCCCCGGCGCGCCTCGGCGTCGTTCCGCTGGGCGAGGGACGGCGGGGCGGCGAGGAGGAGAGCGGCGAAGGCGGGGGTGAGAAAGCGTCTTGACATCGCTGAAAAAGGCCTCAAAATAAAGTTACTATAGTTGAATGGAGTTTTCAAGATTTTAACCCAACGACAGAGGAAGGCGATCGAGGCGATAGTGGAGATCGGTTTGAAGGGCACGGACCGGAGCGCTGCCGAACTGGCAGGGCTCCTCGCCCTCTCGCGAGAATCGGTCCACCAGCTCCTCGCCCCCTACGTGCGGGCCGGGCTCCTCGTCGCCGTCCGTGGCAGGACGGGGGGCTACCGGGCCGGCGAGGGGCTTCTCGAGACACCCCTCGCGAAGGTCCTGGCCCCGTTCTCCGGGCCGGTCCCCCGCCCGTCGGGGGAGGGGCGGTCGGGCCTCGGGCGCCTCGTCGACGCCCTCGAGTCCGAGGCGGCGGGCGCGCGGCGCGCCGTCTACGAGCGGACGACCGTCGGCGAGCTGGTCCGTCGCCTGCGGGCCGAGAGAGACGTCCCCGACTGGGAGATCTGAACCGGGGAGACCCGGAAACTGGGAGGTCGACATGCGAATCGCGTCCGACATCACGAAGCTCATCGGAAACACCCCGCTCGTCCGCCTGAACCGGATGGCGAAGGACTCGGCCCCGGGCGCGACCGTCGCGGCGAAGCTGGAGTATTTCAACCCGGCGAACTCGGTGAAGGACCGGATCGGCGTTGCCATGATCGAGGCGCTCGAGCGCGACGGGAAGGCGAAGCCGGGGAAGACGGTCCTCGTCGAGCCGACCTCGGGGAACACGGGGATCGGCCTGGCGTTCGCGGCCGCCGCGAAGGGGTACCGCCTCGTCGTCACGATGCCCGAGTCGGTCTCGCTGGAGCGGAGGAAGGTCCTCCGGCTCCTCGGCGCCGAGGTGGTCCTCACCCCGGCGCCGCTGGGGATGAAGGGGGCGATCGCGAAGGCGGGCGAGGTCCTCGCCTCTCTCGGCGCCGACGGCGTCATGCCGCAGCAGTTCGAGAACCCGGCGAACCCGGCCGTGCACGAGGCGACGACGGCCGTCGAGCTCTGGAACGACACCGACGGGAGGATGGACGTCTTCGTCGCCGGAGTCGGGACGGGGGGGACTCTCACCGGAGTCGGCCGGTACTGGAAGCCGAGGAAGCCGGCGCTGAAGATCGTCGCGGTCGAGCCGGTCCATTCGCCCGTCATCTCCGGCGGCGCGCCGGGGCCGCACAAGATCCAGGGGCTCGGCGCCGGCTTCATCCCGAAGAACCTCGAGACGCCCTTCATCGACGAGGTCGTGAAGGTCTCGAACGACGAGTCGTTCGAGACCGCCCGCCGCCTCGCGAAGGAGGAGGGGATCCTCGCCGGAATCTCGTCCGGGGCGGCGGCGCTCGCGGCCCTGCAGGTCGCGAAGCGGCCGGAGAGCGCGGGGAAGCTGATCGTCTTCGTCGTCCCCTCGACGTCCGAGCGGTACATCTCGACCGACCTCTTCAAGGAAGACGAGCCCGCGGCGGCCGCGCCGGCCCTCTGAGGCGGGGCGGGCGGGGAGGCAGGCCTCCCCGCCCGGTCACTTCGCGTCGATCGGCTTCGCGCCGCCCGCGGTGATCCGGATGCTCTTCGGCCGCGCCTCCTCGCGCTTCGGGAGCTCGACGACGAGGAGCCCGTTCACGAACGTCGCCGAGATGCTCTCCTCGTCGACGTTGGCCGGGAGGCGGAACGAGCGGGAGAAGCGGCCGTAGCTCCTCTCCACGCAGTGGTAGCGGGCCTCGTCCAGCTCCTTCTCGAACCGGCGCTCGCCGTCGAGCGTCAGGACGCCGTCCTCGAAGCGGAGGCGGATCTGGTCCTCGGTGAAGCCCGGGAGCTCGGCCGTCAGGACGATCCGGTCCTTCTTCTCGAGGACGTCGACGGGGGGCGTCCAGGCCGGGGCGAGCGCCTCGTCGTCCCGGCGCGACGTGCCGGAGAGCGTGTCGTCGAAGATCCGGTTCATCCTCTCCTGGAGGCTCGCGAGCTCCCGGAAGGGGTCGTAGCGACGGACGGCGGCCATGGCGTCCTCCTTCGGCGCGTCCCTCACGCCACGGGGACGGGGGACGGGGTCGAGATCGTGAACGCGACGCCCTCGCCGGAGGCGTCGGCGTCGAGGGTGACGGTGGAGCCGCCGGGCACCGCCCCCGAGAGGAGGCGGAGCGCGAGCGGGTCCTGGACGAGCTTCTGGATGTTGCGCTTGAGCGGGCGCGCCCCGTAGACGGGGTCGAAGGCCCGCGCGGCGAGGAGGCGTCGCGCCGCGTCGGTCCACTCGAGGGAGAGGCCCCGAGGGGCGAGGAGCGCCCCGACGCGCCGGAGCTGCAGGTCGACGATCTTCCCGATCTCCTCGAGCGAGAGGCGGCGGAAGACGACCACGTCGTCGATCCGGTTCAGGAACTCGGGGCGGAAGCGGTGGCGCAGCTCGGCCTCGATCCCCTTCCGCACCTCGGCCTCGTCGAGCTCCTGCGCCTCCTGGATCAGCTGAGAGCCGACGTTCGACGTCATCACGACGACGACGTTGCGGAAGTCGACGACGCGCCCCTTCCCGTCGGTGAGCCGCCCGTCGTCGAGGACCTGCAGGAGCGTCGACCAGACGTCGGGGTGCGCCTTCTCGATCTCGTCGAAGAGGACGACGGAGTACGGACGCCGCCGCACGGCCTCCGTCAGCTGCCCTCCCTCGTCGTGGCCGATGTAGCCGGGAGGGGCGCCGATCATCCGCGAGACCGTGTGCTTCTCCTGGTACTCGGACATGTCGAGCCGGACCATCGCGGCCTCGTCGTCGAAGAGGAACTCGGCGAGGGCGCGGGCGAGCTCGGTCTTCCCGACGCCGGTGGGGCCGAGGAAGAGGAACGAGCCGATCGGTCTCTTCGGGTCGTTCATCCCCGCGCGGGCCCTGCGGACGGCGGCGGAGACGGCCGAGACCGCCTCGTCCTGCCCGACGACGCGGAGCCGCAGCCGATCCTCCATCGCGAGGAGCTTCTTCGTCTCCCCCTCGACCATCCTCGAGACGGGGATCCCGGTCCATCGCGAGACGACGGCGGCGACGTCCTCCTCCTCGACCTTCTCGCGGAGGAAGCCACCGCCGGCCTGCAGCTCCTCGAGCCTCGCCGTCGCGGCGGTCAGGTCGCGGTCGAGCTGGTTCAGGACGCCGTAGCGGAGCTCGGCCGCGCGGCTCAGGTCGCCCTGCCGCTCGGCCCGCTCGGCGTCCGCCTTCGCGTCCTCGATCCGCTTCTTCAGGTCGCGGATCCTCCCGATCGCGTCCTTCTCGTTCTTCCAGACCGCCTTCATCGAGAGCGACCTCTCGCGGAGCTCGGAGAGAGACTTCTCGACGGCGGCCAGCCGCTCGCGCGCGCGGGCCGAGTCGTCCTTCTCGAGCGCCTTCTTCTCGATCTCGGCCTGGAGGACCTTCCTCTCGACCTCGTCGATCTCCGTCGGGAGGGAGTCGATCTCCATCTTGAGGCGCGAGGCGGCCTCGTCGACGAGGTCGATCGCCTTGTCGGGGAGGAAGCGGTCGGCGATGTAGCGGTTCGAGAGTACCGCGGCGGCGACGAGGGCCGCGTCCGTGATCTTCACGCCGTGGTGGACTTCGTATCGTTCCTGCAGGCCCCGGAGGATCGAGATCGTGTCCTCCACGGAAGGCTCGCCGACGAGGACGGGCTGGAAGCGCCGCTCGAGGGCGGGGTCCTTCTCGACGTGCTTCCGGTACTCGCCGATCGTCGTCGCGCCGATCGCGCGCAGCTCGCCCCGCGCGAGCGCCGGCTTGAGCATGTTCCCGGCGTCCATCGCCCCCTCGGCCGCGCCGGCGCCGACGAGCGTGTGGAGCTCGTCGATGAAGAGGATGACCTTCCCTTCCGACTCCTCGACCTCCTTGATGACGGCCTTCAGCCGCTCCTCGAACTCGCCGCGGAACTTCGCGCCGGCCACCATCGCGCCGAGGTCGAGCGCGACGACCCGCTTGTCCTTCAGGCTCTCGGGGACGTCGCCCGAGGCGACGCGCCGGGCGAGCCCCTCGACGACGGCGGTCTTGCCGACACCCGGATCGCCGATCAGGACGGGGTTGTTCTTCGTCCGCCGCGTCAGGACCTGCATGACGCGGCGGATCTCGTCGTCGCGCCCGATGACCGGGTCGAGCTTTCCCCGGCGGGCGAGCTCGGTCAGGTCGCGGGCGTAGCGCTTGAGCGCCTGGTACTTCTCTTCCGCGTTCTGGTCGTCGACGCGGGCGCTCCCGCGCACCTCCTTGAGCGCGGCGAGGAGCGAAGCCTCGGAGACGCCGTGCCTCTTCAGGACCTCGGCGGCCTTCGAGCGGCCGTCGCGGAGGAGGGCGAGGAGGAGGTGCTCGAGCGCGACGTACTCGTCCCGGAACTCGCGCGCGGCCTCTTCGGCGCGGTCGAGGAGCTTCACGAGGGCGGGGGAGAAGCGCGTCTCGGCGCCGGCTCCCTGGACCTTCGGGAGGCGCGCGACGAGGGCGGCGAGCTCGGAGGAGACGAGCCCGGCCGGCGCCCCGATCCGCGTCAGGATCGGAACACCCACCGTCGGCTCTTCGGCGAGCGCGGCGGCGAGGTGCTCCGGCGTGACCTCCGGATGCCCGTTCCCGCGGGCCTCCCGGGCGATGCCCTGGAGCAGCTCCTGGACCTTGAGGGTGTAGCGGTCGGGATTCATCGCATCGGTCTCCGGGATCTAACTTATGATCTGCGCCTTTGTTTGTCAAGTATCAGCTTACAGTTTCGCTGTAGATTTCTGGATGCTTCGGGTCACCCGTTCGGGTGATGCGGAGGATCTCCCTCGGGAGCTACCTTGCGTTCGAATGATTCTGGTCCGTAACCGCAATGGAACCCTCTACTTCCTGGCGCGGGACGGGGACGACGCCCTCGACGCGCTCCGGAGGTCCTACCCGGGGCGACCGCTGGCGGTCGTGAAGAGGGCGGACGGTCTGGCGATCCTGCGCGTGGGCGACCCGAAGCCGGCGGCCGACGACGAGGCGGGCGAAGGTCTCGCCATCGTGAACCTCGTTCTCCCGCCCGCCCCGCCGGCGCTCTCCTTTCGCAGCTAGCGGAGGGTCAGTCCCGCCCGGCGAGGAGCGCGCGGAGGCGGGCGTGCTCGGCCCGGATGCTGGAGTCGAGCTCGCCCGGGAGAGCCCAGTCCCTCTTCCGGACGAGACCCTGCCTGAGGGTTGAGACGTCGCGAGCCGAAAGGCTGGGGCGGAACGCGAGGGGCCGGACGGCCTCCTCGAGCGCCCCGAGGTAGTCCGACATCCGGTCGAGGAGCTCTGCGGTCCCGGGCTCCCCGTACCCGGGGTAGACGATCCTCGGACCGAGACGTCGAAGCTCGGCGAGGGTCCGGCGCCAGGCGCCGAGGTCCGCTCCGCCCGTGGCCGGGTGGACCCGGTTCCAGACGAGCCGCCCGGCGAAGAGCTCTCCCGTCTCGGGGACGAAGATCACGGTGGAGGACGGTCCTCCCGCCTCCCCCGCCTCGAAGAGCCGGAGCGTGTACCCCTCGAATCCGAGGTTGAGGCTCCCGGTGAACGGGTTCGTCACGCGCGGCGGCGTGCGCGGCATCTCGGCGAACGGCACTCCGGCGCGGAGGAGGCGCTCCCGCTCGCGCGCGAAGGAAGCGTCGAGGCTCGTGAGCGTCGGGCGGGAGCCCCAGACGCGGGTGCCGGGAGAGAGGAGCGGAACGAGCCCCCAGGTCGCCTCCGGCCGTCCGCCGGTGAGGATCGCCGCGCCGAGCGGGAGAGCGGCGGAGGCCGCCATCTCGGCTTTCAACGCGCCTCCCTCGCTCGCGAGGAACGGCGCGTCGACGAGGACGCTGCCGCGCTCCGTGAGGAACCAGTAGGCGCTCCCGAAACGCGACGCCTCCCCGCCCTGGAAGCGATGGACCTTCGGTCCCGCGCCCGCCGCGAGCGGAGACACGAGCGCCAGCGAGGCGGCGACAAAGAGACGGAAGACGCGCATCGGGGCCCTGCTGTACGAGGATACCGCGGGAGGACCCCTATCATCGGGGGGTGAGCGACGGCCGCGGCAGCCGGGAACGGGATGGGAGGAGGCTCCGCCTCGACCTGGCCTACCTCGGCACTTTTTTCGAAGGGTGGCAGACGCAGGACGTCGTCCGGGACGGGGGCCTCGCGCCTCGGACGGTCCAGGCGACGCTCGAAGCCGCCCTCGCCCGGATGCACGGCGTCCCGATGCGCGTCCAGGCGGCGAGCCGGACCGACGCCGGGGTCCACGCGGACGGCCAGACCGCCCACGTCGACGTGCCCCCCGGCGCGCCGAACGTCCCGCCCGACGGCCTGCGGAAGGGGCTCAACGCCCTCCTCCCGTGGGACCTCCGCGTCGTCGCGGCGGCGGAGGCGCCGCCCGGCTGGCACGCCCGATTCGACGCGCTGGGGAAACGCTACGTCTACCGTCTCCGGCGGGGAGACCACCTTCCCCCCTGGGAAGGGCTCCGGGAGACCCTCGCCTCGCCGAGGCTGGATCTCGGCGCGATGCGGGAAGCCGCGGCACGCCTCGAGGGACGGAGGGACTTCGCCGCCTTCGGCCTCGCGGGCGCGCCCCGGAGGACGACGGTCCGGACGCTCGCGCGCCTCTCCGTGGAGGAGGAGGGACCCCTCGTCGTCGTCACGGCCGTCGGGAACGGCTTCCTCCGCGGCATGGTGAGGCGCCTCGTCGGGACGCTCCTCGAGGCGGGTCTCGCCCGGACCGACCCTTTCCGGGCGTTCGAGAGCCCGGGTCCGACGGCAGCCGCGAAGGGGCTCACGCTCGAGAAGGTCTTCTACCCGGCAGGGTAAGATGAGGCTTTGCGCCGGCCCGGGGTCCGCCCGGCCGGCCGCTCGCGCATGATCGACAAGAACCGCGTCGCCGCGCCCGGCTCCCCCGACCGCGCCCTCCTGGACGCGCTCGACCTGGCGCGTCTCCCCCGGCACGTCGCCGTCATCATGGACGGGAACGGGCGCTGGGCGAAGCAGCGCCACCTCCCGCGCGTCGAGGGGCACCGCGCCGGAGCGGCCGCGGTCCGCGACACGGTGGAGACCGCGGCCCGCCTCGGCCTCGACGCGCTCACTCTCTACGCCTTCTCGACCGAGAACTGGAAGAGGCCGAAGGCCGAGGTCTCGACCCTCTTCACCCTCCTCAAGGAGTACCTGAGGAGGGAATTCCGGACGCTCGCCGAGAACGACATCCGCTTCCGCGTCATGGGCCGCCCGGACGGGCTCGACGCCACGGTCCGCTCGGCGCTCGACCTGGCGCTCGAGGCGACCGCGGGCTGCCGCGGCATGGTCTTCAGCGTCGCCCTCAACTACTCGGGCCGCGCGGAGATCGCCGACGCCGCCCGCCGCCTGGCCCGCGACGCGGTGGATGGGCGGATCGCCCCCGAGGCGATCGACGAGGACGCCGTCGCGCGGCGTCTCTACACGGCGGACCTCCCGGACCCGGACCTCCTCATCCGGACGAGCGGCGAGATGCGGATCTCGAACTTCCTCCTCTGGCAGATCGCCTACGCCGAGATCCACGTCACGCCGGTCCTCTGGCCCGACTTCCGCTGCCGGCACTTCCTCGAGGCACTCGTCGACTACCAGCGCCGCGAGCGGCGCTACGGGGGCGTCTCGGACTCCGACGCGCCCGCCCCGGGCGCCCCTCCGGCCCCGGCGGCGCTCGAAGCGTGAAGCGGACCCGCGAGCTCACGGCGGCGGTCCTCATCCCGCTCGTCCTCCTCCTCCTCGTGAAGGGGCCGTTCTGGGGCTGGGCTCTCCTCGCCGGGATCGCCTGCGGCGCGGCGCTCTGGGAATTCCAGGGCCTCGTCCGCGCCGCCGGCTGGCTCGCGCCGCGCGCCCTGAGCCTCGTCCTCTTCGCGGCGATCCTCGTCGCGTCCTACCTGGGCTCGGCGCCGCTCCTCGTTGCGGCGGCCGGGGCTGTCCTCATCGCCCTCCCGACCGCGATCCTCCTCGCCGCGCCGAAGGAGCCGGTCTGGCTCGGCTCGGCCGCGGCGACCTCGTTCGCGACGCTCTACGTCGGGGCCGGGGGCGCGGCCGTCATCGCGCTCCGCGCGATCGGCTGGGAGCCCGTCCTCTTCCTCCTCGGCATCGTCTGGGCCGGCGACTCGGCGGCCTACTACGTCGGGTCGAAGCTCGGAAAGCGCCGGCTCTCTCCCGTCGTCAGCCCGAAGAAGAGCTGGGAAGGCTTCTGGGGGCAGATCGCCGCCGGCGCGGTCTTCGGCGCCCTCCTCGCCCTCGTCCTGCCGCGCGTCCCGGGGACGCCCCCGGTCGCCGCCGCGGCGGGCGCGCTCCTCGGCGCGGTCCTCTCCGTCGTCGCCGTCGTCGGCGACCTCGTCGAGTCGACCTTCAAGAGGAGCTGCGCCGTGAAGGACTCCGGCGGCCTCCTCCCGGGCCACGGCGGGCTCCTCGACCGGCTCGACTCCCTCCTCTACGCCTCCCCGATCCTCTTCGGGATCCTGACCCTCCTCCCGGAGCTCCGCCCGCGATGACCTCCCCCAGAAACGTCGCCCTCCTCGGAGCCACCGGCTCCATCGGCCGCTCCGCGCTCTCGGTCTTCGAGGCCTTCCCGGAGCGCTTCCGCGTCGTCTCGATGTCGGCCGGGTCGAACCTCGAGACGCTCCTCCCGGCGATCGCGCGCTTCCGGCCCTCGGTCGTCTCGGTGAAGGAGAGGGAGGCGGCGGACCGCGTGCGGCGCGAGTTCCCGGGCCTCCGCGTCGGGTACGGCGAGCGGGGGATCGTCGACGTCGCGACGCACCCGGAGGCCGACGTCGTCCTCGGCGCGGTCGTCGGGGCGGCGGGGCTCCCGCCGGCGTACGAGGCGGTGAAGCTCGGAAAGACGCTCGCCCTCGCGAACAAGGAGGTCCTCGTCGTCGCGGGCGAGGCCGTCATGGCGGCGGCCGCGGCGAGCGGCGCGGCGGTCCTCCCGGTCGACTCGGAGCACTGCGCGCTCCACCAGGCGCTCCGCGCCGGGCGCCCCTCCGAGGTCGAGCGGCTCGTCCTGACCGCCTCGGGGGGCCCGTTCCGGACGCGCCCCCTCGAGACGTTCGACGCGATCACGATCGAGGACGCCCTCGCCCACCCGACCTGGAAGATGGGGCCGAAGATCACGGTCGACTCGGCGACGATGATGAACAAGGGGCTCGAGGTCATCGAGGCGAAGTGGCTCTTCGACGTGCCGCCCGGGCGCCTCGGCGTCGTCATCCACCCGCAGTCGATCATCCACTCGATGGTGGAGTGGGTCGACGGCTCGGTCATCGCGCAGATCTCGCCGAACGACATGCGCTTCCCGATCCTCTACGCGCTGACCTTCCCCGAGCGGGTCCCGACGCCCCTGCCGAAGCTCGACCTCGCCTCGCTCGGGAAGCTCGAGCTCGAGCCGCTCGACGAGCGGCGTTACCCGGCGGTCCCGCTCGCGTACGCGGCGCTCCGGGCCGGCGGGACCGCCCCCGCGGTCCTGAACGCGGCCAACGAGGTCGCCGTCGCCGCGTTCCTCGACGGGAAGATTCCGTACCGCTCCCTCGTTCCGGTCGTGGAGAAGGTCCTCGGGGGGCACCAGGCCTCCCCGGCGACGTCCCTCGACGCCGTTCTCGACGCCGACCGCACGGCCCGGATCCGCGCGGCCGAGCTCGTCTCCCCCGGCGCGGCGCTTGCTTTCCCGGGAACCGTCGCGCCGGCTTCGGCGTAGGTAAAGGGCCCCATGCACATCTCCACGAACATCCTCGCCTTCGTCTTCGTCCTCTCCTTCCTGATCTTCTTCCACGAGTCGGGACACTTCCTCGTCGCGAAGCTCTTCCGGTTCCCCATCGAGATCTTCTCGATCGGCTTCGGCAAGCGCCTCTTCGGCTGGAAGCGGAACGGGACGGACTACCGGGTCTCGCTCGTCCCCCTCGGCGGCTACGTGAAGATCGTCGGCCTCGGGCCGGACGAGAGCGACGTCGTGGCAGGGGAGTCGACGCCGGTGATGCAGGGGACGCGCTGGCAGCGCTTCCTCGTCCTCCTCGCCGGGCCGGCCGTGAACCTCGTTCTCGCGCTTCTCCTGACGGCGGCGGCGTTCGCGATCGGGCGCGAGGTTCCGAAGTACCTGGGGGAGCCTCCGATCGTCACGATGGTCGACCCCGGCAGTCCGGCGGAGCACGCCGGCTTCCTCGCCGGCGACCGGATCACGACTCTCTCCGGCAATCCGGTCTCCACGTGGGAGGACGTCATTCCGCGGCTCAGCCTCGCGTCGCGAGAGAAGATCGTCGTCGAGGTCCAGCGTGGGCCAGAGAGCCTGAATCTGGTGATCGTGCCGCTCCCGAAGACCAAGGAACAGAAGCAGTACGACATCGGCTACACGGGTCTCTCTCCAAACGTCCCCGCCGTGATCTACGCGCTGGCGAAGGGCTACCCCGGCGAGAAGGCCGGCCTGAAGGTCGGAGACCGGATCGTCTCCATAGACGGCAAGCCCGTCGTCCTCTACTTCCAGGTCGTTCACCAGATCAAGGAAGCGACCGCCAACTTCGCGGAGCAGGGAGCCCGCGCGCTCGACGTCGTGGTGGAGAGGGCCGGAAAGAAGCTGACGATCCCGATCGTTCCCCGGAAGGAGGGGAGCGACTGGAGGATCGGTTTCACGCCTTTCTTCGAGACCGTCAAGGTGAAGCTCGCTCCGCTCGACGCGCTCCGGGCATCCTGGACGGAGAACGTGAGGATGACGACGGCGGTCGGCCAGACGATCAAGCGGATGGTCTCCGGCTCCGGCTCGATCCGGCAGCTCTCGGGCCCGGTCGACATCGCGAGGTTCTCGGGCGACGCGGTCCGGACGGGGCTCGCGACGCTCCTCGGCTTCATGGGGCTCCTCTCTCTCCAGCTCGGCCTCCTGAACCTCCTCCCGATCCCGCTCCTCGACGGAGGCCAGCTCTTCATCCTGACGCTCGAGGGGATCGTCCGCCGCGACTTCTCCCTAAAGCTCAAGGAGCGGCTCCTTCAGGCGGGCTTCGTCTTCCTCGTCCTCCTGATGGTCTCCGTCCTCGCCTTCGACATCGCGAAGAACCTCGGCTTCTGAGGCCGGTGGAGAACCCGGGGTCAGGTCTTGGTTTTCTGTTATAGCCCCCGAGCTATAGTAGAAAATCAAGACCTGACCCCGTGGGCGCGCGTATCATCAGCGACCGGTATGGAGCGGCTCCGCGACCTCTGGCGCCACCGCGCGCTCGTCGGCGTCCTCGTGGCGCGCGAGGTGAAGGCGCGCTACCGCGGGAGCGTCCTCGGCTTCTTCTGGTCCCTCCTGAACCCGCTCCTGATGCTCGCGGTCTACACCCTCGTCTTCCAGCTCCTCCTCCCGAACCGGAGCCCGTCGACCTCTCCGTACGCGCTCTTCCTCTTCTGCGGCCTCCTGCCGTGGAACTGGTTCTCCTCGGCCGTCACCGACTCGGCGGCGTCGCTCCTGACGCACGGCGCGCTCCTCCGGAAGATCCTCTTCCCGGCGGAGGTGCTGCCGGCGGTCGCGGTCCTCGCGCAGGGGGTCCACTTCCTCCTCGCGCTCCCGGTCCTCCTCGCGGCGCTCCTCGCCGGGGCGTTCGGCGCGTTCGGCCTGCCCGTTCCCCTCGGCTGGGCCCTCCTCCAGGTCCCGCTCCTCCTCCTCCTCGAGGCGCTCCTCCTCCTCGGCGTCGGCTTCTTCCTCGCCGCGCTGACGGCGCACTTCCGCGACGTGAAGGACCTCCTCCAGACGGCGCTCTCCGTCCTCTTCTTCGCGACGCCGATCCTCTACACGCTGAAGGACCTGCCGAAGGCGCGTGCGACAGGGCTCCTCGCGCTGAACCCGCTCGCGCCGCTCTTCTCGGCCTGGCACGACGCGCTCTTCTACGGGCGCTTCTCGCCTCCCGGCACGTGGGCGTCGGCCGCGGCCGTCTCGCTCGTCTCCCTCGCGGTCGGCTGGGCATTCTTCGACCGCCTGAGGGACTCCTTCCCGGAGGCCGTCTGAGCACGCGCGTTCCCGTCGCCGTCGAGGCGCGCGACCTCTCGAAGGCCTACCGCCGCTGGGGGCGGACCCGCGCCTTCGGCACGCTGAAGTCGGCCTTCCTCGGGAAGGGCCTCGTCCGGGCGCTCGAGCCCTCGGAGGTCGTCGCCGCGCTCTCGGGAGTCTCCTTCGACGTCCGCCGCGGCGAGACGTTCGGAGTGATCGGCGCGAACGGCTCGGGGAAGTCGACCCTCCTGAAGCTCGTCGCGGGGCTCTTCAAGCCCACCTCGGGGACCCTCCGCGTCGACGGGAAGGTCTCGGCCCTCATCGAGCTCGGCGCCGGCTTCCACCCCGAGATCTCGGGGCGGGAGAACGTCGTCATCAACGGCGTCATGCTCGGCCTGACGCGCCGCGAGATCGAGAGGAAGCTCCCGTCGATCGTCGAGTTCTCCGGGCTCCGGGAGTTCATCGACGAGCCGGTGAAGACCTACTCGTCGGGGATGTACGTGCGCCTCGGCTTCGCGGTGGCGGTCCACGTCGACCCGGAGGTGCTCGTCGTCGACGAGGTCCTCGCGGTCGGCGACGAGGCGTTCGCCCGCCGCTGCCTCGACACGATCAAGGAGTTCTCCGCGCGCGGGAAGACGATCTTCTTCGTCTCCCACTCCCTCGCCCTCGTCGAGGAGCTCTGCGACCGCGTCCTCTACCTCTCGGGCGGGAAGGTCGCCGGGCTCGGCGAGCCGCGCGAGATGCTCGCGGCGTACCGTCTCGACGTCTCCGCCGGCGAGGGGACGCGCCTGCTCGCGGAGCACGCGGTCGAGCAGGAGGCGCTCCGCGCGGTGGAGCCCCACACGCCCCCCGCGCCGGTCGCCGTGACCGTTACCGGGGCGGCGAACGCGGAGGCCGCGCCCGAGCCGCCCCCCGCCGAGAAGCCCCGGCGCTGGGGAGACCGCTCGGCCACGATCGACGGCGTGCGCCTCCTCGGGCAGGACGGCCTCGAGCGCTACGCCTTCCGGACGGGGGAGCCCGTCACCGTCGAGATCGCGGCGACGCCGGCGCGCCGGCTCGACGACTTCGTCTTCGGCGTCGGCCTCTTCACGCCGGAGGACGCGTGCGTCCACGGGTCGAACACGGAGATCGACGGCCTGACGCCGGCCCGGTTCGACGCCCCGGCGCGGGTGCGCCTCGAACTCGCGCGCTGCGACCTCGGGCCGGGCACCTACCTCCTCGACGTCGCGGTCCACGCCCGGAACGGGACGCCCTACGACTACTGGCGCGGCGCCTGCCGCTTCCGCGTCGACTCGCCCCGGACCGAGGCGGGCGTCTGGTCGCCGGAGCGGAGCTGGACTTCGGAGGGAGGGGTCTCGTGGGTCCGTACCTGACGAGCGGGAGCCGGTTCCGCTCGGAGCCCCTCCCCGTCGTCTCGCGCGTCGTCCTCTGGATGCTCCTCCTCTCCGCCGTGTCGCTCCTCGTCGTCGAGACGGGCCACACGCCCTTCTTCGAGCCCGACGAGGCCCGCTACGCCGAGATCCCCCGCGAGATGCTCGCGACGGGCGACCTCGTCGCCCCCCACCTGGACGGCTACAGGTACTACGAGAAGCCGCCGCTCCACTACTGGGCCGTCGCCGCGTCGATGGCCCTCTTCGGCGAGGAGGAGTGGGCGGCCCGCCTGCCGGTGAAGCTCTCCGCCGCGGGGATGGTCCTCGTCTCGGTCCTCTTCTGCCGACGGCGATACGGGGAGAGGATCGCCCTCCTCGCGGGGCTCGTCGTCGCGACCTCCCTCCTCGTCGTCGCGCTCGCCCGCCTCAACATCATCGACACGCCCCTGTCGCTCGCGGTCGCCTCGGCGGCATTCGCCTTCGCCTCGTTCCAGGAGCACGAGAGGTCGGGGGACCGGGCGCGGGCCCGGGTCGCCCTCTACCTCCTCCACTTCTCCTGCGCGGCCGCCGTGATGCTCAAGGGCCTCGTCGGCCTCGTCCTCCCGGGCGGGGCGATCCTCGTCTGGGCGCTCCTCGGCCGGAGGCTCGCGATCGTCCCGAAGCTCTTCTCGCCTGGGCCGCTCGCCCTCTTCCTCGTCCTCGTCCTGCCGTGGCACGTGGCGATCGCGCGGCGCGACGCCGACTGGTTCGACTTCTACGTCGTCGGCGAGCACTTCCGGCGCTACTTCGAGAGCGGGCACCGGCGCGATGCGTCCTCGCTCCTCTTCGTCTTCGTCCTCCTCGGCGGAATGGTCCCCTGGACCCCGTTCCTGGGGCGTCTCGCGGGGGCCTTCCCGTCGCTCCGGAGCGGGGAGTGGCGGGAGCGGGGCGCCGAGGCCTACCTCCAAGTCTTCTGGATTCTCGTCCTCGTCTTCTTCTCCCTCTCCCGCTCGAAGCTCGTCCCCTACATCCTTCCGGCCTGGCCGTCCGTCGCGGTCCTCCTCGCCCTCGGGCTCGAGCGGGCGCGCCAGCGGGGTGCCGCCTTCCGACGGGAGCGGTGGGCTGCGGGCCTCCTCCTCGGTCTCCTCGCGGGCGGCCTCGCGGCCGCCGCCTTCGGCGCGGGGTTCGCCGCCCGCTTCGGCGTGAAGGTGCCGGCCGCCTGTGCCGTCGCGGCCCTCGGCGCAGGCGCCCTCGCGAACCTCCTCCCCGCGCGGAGCGGCTCCCGTTCCCAGCGCCAGGCCCTCTCGACGGAGCGGCTCGTCCTCCCGCTGCTCGTTCCGTGGCTCGTGTTCGTCGGGTCGCTCGTCGCGGCCCTCCCGTCCGTCGCCCGCTCGGTCACGCCGTGGCCTCTCGTCGCGGTCCTGAAGCGTGAGCTGCGGCCGGACGACCTCCTCCTGCAGAAGGGGCACTACGTGCAGGCGCCGGCCTTCTACGCGAAGCGGCTCATCCCGATCACCGACCTCCCGTGGAGCGAGCTCGACTTCGGGCGCGAGGAGGCGAGGACCCGGGGCCTCTACCTCTCCGACGAGGAGTTCGCCCGGACGTGGAACGGGCCCGCGAGGGTCCTCTGCGTCGTCCACTTCGGGCACCTGCGGGACTTCGGGAACCCGGCGAAGGGGCTCTCCCTCCCCCGGATCCTCGCGCAGAGCGGGAACGGGAAGTACTTCCTCGTCGCCAACCGGCCCTGACGGCGGCGGGGAGGCCCTGGAGCGGGGCGAGGGGCTCTCTCGCCTAGAATCCGGACCGCGTGACGAACCGTTCTCCCGTCGCCCGCAAGGTGTCGATCGTCATCCCCGTCTACAACGAGGAGGGGAACCTGCCGCGGCTCCTGCCGAGGCTCGTCCCGGTCCTCGAGGGGATGGGGCGCCCGTGGGAGGTCGTCTTCGTCGACGACGGCTCCCGGGACCGCTCGCTCGAGCTCCTGAAGGCGGCCGCCCTCGAGCGCCCCGGCCGCGTGAAGGCCGTCGAGCTCCTTCGGAACGCCGGCCAGCACATGGCGATCATGGCGGCCTTCGGAGAGACGGACGGCGAGTACGTCGTCACGCTCGACGCCGACCTGCAGAACCCCCCCGAGGAGATCCCGAAGCTCGTCGCGAAGATGGACGAGGGATACGACGTCGTCGGGACGGTCCGCGCGAAGAGGAAGGACACCGTCTTCCGGAGGGCGGCCTCGCGCCTCGTCAACCGGACGACCGCGATCCTCACCGGCATGCGTCTCGGCGACTACGGCTGCATGCTGCGGGGCTACCACCGCGACGTCGTCGACGTCATGACCGCCTCGGACGAAGCCTCGACGTTCATCCCGGCCCTCGCGCAGCTCTACGCCCGGCACCCGGTCGAGATCGACGTCGCCCACGAGGAGCGCGCGGAAGGGGAGTCGAAGTACTCCCTCCTCCGCCTCGTCCGGCTCAACTTCGACCTGATGACCGGCTTCTCGGTCGTCCCGCTCCAGCTCTTCGGCCTGCTCGGCTTCCTGACCGCCTTCTTCGGGCTCGCGTTCGGCGTCTTCCTCCTCGTCCGGCGCCTCGTCGTCGGCGCCGAGGTGGAGGGGGTCTTCACGCTTTTCGCGCTCGCGTTCCTCGTGATGGGGGTCATCATGGCGGGCGTGGGGATGGTCGGCGAGTACGTCGGCCGGATCTACCAGCAGGTGCGCGGCCGGCCGCGCTTCCTCGTGCGTCGCGTCCACGGGGGAAAGGAGGGGCCGTGAGCGGAATCGTCGTCTGCGCCTACGGGGACGTCGGGTACCGCTGCACGAAGTGGCTCCTCGACGAGGGCGAGCCGGTCAAGCTCGTCTACACGCACCCCGACGCGCCGGGCGAGGAGCGCTGGTGGGAGTCGGTCGCCGACCTCGCGCGCTCGCGCGGCGTTCCGGTGAAGCTCGTCGACTCGCTCGACGCGCCTTCGGAGGAGGCGGTCATCCGGGCCGCCGAGCCCGACTTCCTCTTCTCCTTCTACTTCCGGAAGATGATCCCGGCCCGGGTCCTCGCGATCCCGGCGAAGGGGGCCCTCAACATGCACGGCTCCCTCCTCCCGGCTTTCCGGGGGCGCTCGCCGGTGAACTGGGCGATCCTGAAGGGGGCCCCGGCGACGGGCGCCTCGCTCCACTACATGACCGAGAAGCCCGACGCCGGCGCGCTCGTCGACCAGGAGCAGGTCCCGATCGGCCCGGACGACGAGGCGCTGACCGTCGCCCGGCGCGTCACGGAAGCCGCGGTCACGGTCCTCTCCCGTTGCTGGCCGGCGCTGAAGCAGGGGCGGGCCCCGCGGATCCCGCTCGACCTCTCGAAGGGCTCCTACTTCGGCGGCCGCAAGCCCGAGGACGGGCAGATCGACTGGTTCCGCCCGGCGCACGAGGTGCACGACCTCGTCCGCGCCGTGACGCGTCCCTGGCCCGGGGCCTTCACCGACGTCTTCGGCCCGCGCGTGATGATCTGGAAGACCCGCCTCTCCGGCTACGGCGGGCACGACACGTTCCCCGGGAAGATCGAGCTGACGGAGAGGTCCGTCATCGTCTACTGCGGCGACGACCGCCCCGTGGAGATCCTCCTGGCCCGCCCCGAGGGGCAGCCGGACATGAACGAGACCGCCTTCCGGGCCTGGGTCCTGGCCCGCGGCTGAGGCGGACGGAAAGGCCCGATGCGCGTCCTCGTCCTCGGAGTCAACGGCTTCATCGGCAACGCCCTCACGCGGCGGATCCTCACGACGACCGACTGGCAGGTCTTCGGCCTCGACGTCGGCAGCGACCGGATCGAGGAGTTCCTCGGGGAGAAGCGCTTCCGCTTCCTCGAGGGGGACATCGCCATCAACCGCGAGTGGATCGAGTACCACGTCAAGAAGTGCGACGTCGTCCTCCCGCTCGTGGCGATCGCGACCCCCGCGACGTACGTCAAGAACCCGCTCTCGGTCTTCGAGCTCGACTTCGAGGAGAACCTCCGGATCGTCAAGATGGCGGCCAAGTACGGCAAGAGGGTCGTCTTCCCGTCGACCTCCGAGGTCTACGGCATGTGCCCCGACGGCGAGTTCGACGAGGACTCCTCGCCCCTCGTCTACGGGCCGATCCGCAAGGAGCGCTGGATCTACTCCGCCTCCAAGCAGCTCCTCGACCGCGTCATCTGGGCCATGGGGGGCGCGAACGGCCTGCGCTTCACGCTCTTCCGTCCCTTCAACTGGTACGGGCCGCACCTCGACGACGTCGACGCCCCGAAGGAAGGCTCGAGCCGCGTCCTGACGCAGTTCCTCCACAACATCCTCTACGGCGTCCCGATCAAGCTCGTCGACGGCGGCCACCAGCGGCGCTGCTTCACGTTCATCGAGGACGGCATCGACGGCCTGATGAAGATCCTCGTGAACGAGGCCGGCTGCGCCGACGGCCAGATCTTCAACCTCGGGAACCCCGCGGCCGACCTCTCGATCCGCGAGCTCGCGCACAAGCTCCTCGCGGCCGTCGGGACGTACCCGAGGTTCGCCCCGCTCGCGCAGGAGGCGAAGATCGTCGAGGTCTCCTCCGCGGAGTACTACGGCGCGAACTACCAGGACATCACGACGCGCGTCCCCTCGATCCGCAAGGCGAAGGAGTGCCTCGGCTGGGAGCCCGCGACGGACTTCGAGACGGGCCTCCGGAAGACGCTCGACTTCTACCTCTCCGGGCGGACGACGCCCGAGGTGTAGCGTCCCCGCCCCGCGCCTCGCCCTCAAGGTCGACGTCGACACCCTGCGCGGGACGGTCGAGGGGGTCCCCCGGCTCCTCGAGCTCCTCGCGCGCCACGGCGCGCGGGCGACGTTCCTCTTCTCGCTCGGCCCCGACTCGACGGGGAAGGCGGTGAAGCGCGTCTTCCGGCGCGGCTTCGTGAAGAAGGTGCTGAGCGCCTCTCCCGCCGCCTCCTACGGCCTCGCGACGATGCTCTACGGGACGCTCCTCCCCGCGCCCGACATCGGGAAGAGGAGAGAGGCGGTCGCGAGGATGCGCGAGGCGGCGGCGGCGGGGCACGAGTGCGGCGTCCACGCCTGGGACCACGTCGACTGGCACGACCGGCTGCCGGGGATGGGCCGGGCGGAGGTCGGCGAGACGTTCGGCCGCGCCGCGGACCGCTTCGCGGAGGTCCTCGGGCGCCCCGCGGAGGTCGCCGGGGCCCCCGGCTGGACGGCGAACGCCCTTTCCGTCGAGGCGTACGAGGCGCGCGGGATCCGGGTCTCGTCCGACACGCGCGGCGGCGCCCCCTTCCGCCCGCTTCGCGGCGACGGCGCGCCCGCCGGCCTCGTCGAGGTCCCCTCGACCCTCCCGACGCTTGACGAGCTCCTCGCCTTCGAGGAGTTCCGGGGAGAGAGGCGCGAAGGGACGGTCGCGTTCCTCCGCAGGGCCGTCGTCGAGGCGCCGGGCGCGAGCGTCCACTCGGTCCACACGGAGATCGAGGGGGGGCGCGCGTTCGCCGGCCTCTTCGCGCGGCAGCTCGAGGCCTGGGCCTCCGACGGAGTCTCCTTCGTGACGCTCTCCGACGTCGCCGCGTCGGCGGCCGCTCCCCTGCCCGAGCGGCCCCTTCGCTTCACGACGGTCCGAGGGCGCGCGATCCCGGTGACGACCGGCGAGCCCGCCTCCTGATCCCGGACCCTCCCGGAAGACCTACTCCGCGAGGAAGACTTCGACGCGCGCGGCGCCGGGAGGGAGCGGGATGCCGACGAGGTGGAGCTGCGCGGCGTAGACCGTCGCCTCGCGGCCGTTCACCGTCGCGCGGACGCGCGGCGTGAAGGAACGGTCGACGAGGAGGAGACCGGGGCGCGCCCCGCTCGTCTCGACGACGAGCCCGACGGGGCTCTCGGCGACGACGTGGGCGACGGCGGCCGGGTCCGCGTCGGGGAGGTCGGTGCCGGCCGGCGGCCGGCCCGCGACGACGGCGTCGGTGGCGGGCTCGAACCCGGGCGAGTCGACGACCGCGACCGCCTCGGTGACGGAGACCGATCCGCGCACACGGGAGAGCCGCCGGGTTCCGGGGAGCGGCTCGGCGACGCGGAAGAGGGTCGCCGCGGGGCCGTAGCGCCCCTCCGTGAAGACCGGCACGAGGCCCGGCAGACCGGGCGGGACGTCGCCCGCGATGACGCTCCCGACCCCGGCGGCCCGGAGCCACTTCAGCCGGGTCGGCCAGTCGTGCGAGGTGACGACGTTCCGCGCGAAGCGGTCGAGGAGCGTGTAGCTCCCGTCGGGGTCCTGGTCCCAAGCGTAGCGGAGGCCGTGCGGGGCGCCGACGAGGGACCACCCCTGCGAGACCTGCGCGAGGGGGAGGGCGTAGCGCTCGTCGGCGGGGACCGGGCCGGCGAGGCCCCGCCTCACGGCGTCGACGTCCTTGCCGGTCCGCTCGAAGACGCGCCCGGGAATCCGGCTCGCCGCGGCGACGAGGGGGGAGGGGCGGTCGTACCACTCGGACGGGGCGCGCGGGAGGTGGAACCGGGCGTGGGTGAGCCCCTCGGCCGCGAGGGCGAGGAGGAGGAGCGCGCGGCCGCGGACCTCGCCGGCGCCGCGCGCGAGGAGGAGCCCCGCGACGAGGAGGAGCGCGGCGGAGGAGGCCGCCTGGCGCGGGAGGCGTGCGAGGACGGGGGCGAGGACGACGCCCGGGTCCGAGGCCCACGCGGGGTCCCAGAGGGAGAGGAGGAGGCGCTGCGGGATCCCGGGGCGGGCGCGCGCGACGACGGCCGCGAGCGCGAGAGCTCCGGCGAGGACGAGGAGGACGACCGCAGCCCGGGAACGCCAGCGGGGAAGCGCCCCCTCGACGAGGAGCCTCTCGACCGCGAGGGAGGCGAGGACGCCGACCGCGACCGTCGCGACGAGGAGCGCCTTCACGGGGTAGCGGACGGCGTGGAGGAAGGGGAGAGCCTCGTAGGCGGCGCGGGCGCCGGGGATCCACGGCAGGAGCGAGACGCCGAACGCGAGGAGGGCGGCGCCGATCCAGAATCGCCCCTCGCGCCGCCGCGGGCTCGCGGCGAACGTCGCGGCGAGCGCGAGCGGGAGGACCCCGAACGAGAGCGACGCGAGGTAGGGCGGGTTCCCCTGGGTCGCGGCAAAGCCCCAGAAGGCGCCCGAGAGGGTCCGCGCCGGGTCGCCGAAGAGGAACGGGAAGGGGGTCTCGAGGAGGCGGAGCGGGTGGAACCCGACGGCGGCGAACTCGCCCCAGGAGAACCCGCGCAGCCGGCGGGAGGAGGCCTCCGTCGCGCGGAGGACCTCGAGGAGGTACGGCGCCGACGCGAGCGCGGCGACGAGGCCGCCTCCCGCGAGCGCTCCGAGGGGGCGGAGCCTCTCTCCGCGAAAGCCGGAGAGGGCGAACGCGAAGGCGAGGAGGATGCCGAGGAGGCCGAGCGCCGGCTCCCCGCCGTGCGCGAGGAGGAGCGACGAGGCCGCGACGCCCAGGAAGCCGAGGCGGAACGCCGGCCCACCCTCGCGCCGGGCGACGGCGACGGCGGCGAGGAGCCACGGGATCCAGGCGAGCGTCGTCGTGGCATTCAGGAACGCGGTGCACGAGAGGGCGTAGCCGGAGAACGAGAACGCGAGCGCCCCCGCGAGGGCCGCGTCTCCCGAGCGCCCGAGGAGCGAGAGGAAGACGAGGAACCCGAGCCCGCCGAGGAGGGCGTGGAGGAGGAGCTGGACCCCGAGCCACCGTGGCGCGGCCGGGAAGGGGTAGGCGAGGACGAGGTTCGGGTTGCCGTGGAACGGCTGCCCGAAGGAGGCGCTCGGGTTCAGGGCCGACGTGCCGAGCGAGGACGCGAGCGCCCGGGCGGGGCGCTGCGTCGTCGCGAGGTCGCGGAAGGACGGGGTCGAGCGGCCGGAGAGGAGGTCGACGTTCGCGAGCGCGACGACGAGGAGGACGAGCGCGGCGACGGCCGCCGGGAGGAGACGCCTCACCGGAAGATCGGGTCGTTCCGCCAGCCCCACTTCTGGAGCTTGTAGCGGACCATGACGCCGAGGATCGAGAGGCCGTAGACGCAGGAGCGGACGAAGTCGATCTGCGACGCCTCGTCGAAGTAGCGGGTCACGATCGGGATCTCGCGAATCCGCATCCCCTTCCAGATCCCGGCCGCGATGATCTCCGTGTCGAAGACGAAGTCGTCGGAGAAGGTCGCGAGGTTCACCGCCTCGAGGTAGCGGCGCGAGTAGGCCCGGAGCCCCGAGTGGTACTCCGTCAGGTAGAGGTAGAACGTCGCGTTCTCGATCGCCGTCAGGAAGATGTTCGCGAGGTACTTCCACTTCGGCATGCCGCCCTCGATGGGTCGTCCGCCGAGCATGCGGCTCCCGAACATCGCGTCGACTCTCCCCTCGGCGATCGGCTCGATCAGCTCGTGGAGGACGGAGGCGTCGTACTGGTGGTCGGGGTGGACCATCACGACGACGTCGGCCCCGGCCGCGAGGGCGGTCGCGTAGCAGGTCTTCTGGTTCCCGCCGTAGCCGCGGTTCTCCGGGTGGACGACGACCGTCAGCCCCTCGATCGTCCTCGCGAGGGCGACCGTCCCGTCGCGGGAGGCGTCGTCGACGAGGATGATGTCGTCGACCCACTCCTTCGGGACCTCGTCGAAGCTCCTCCGGAGGGTCTTCTCCGCGTTGTAGGCCGGCATGACGACCGCGACCCGCTGCCCATGGCGCATGATCCGGAGATTATGACGACTGTTTCGAAGGAGACGGGGACGGTCGCCGTGACGGGACTGTTCGCCCTCCTCGCGCTCCTCGTCATCCCGGTCTTCCCCCACTTCGTCTCGCCGAACGAGATGACGCGCTGGGCGGCGGTCGTCTCCCTCGTCGAGAGGGGGCGCCTGTCGTTCGACCCCGAGGTCGCCGCGCTCCTCGGCCCCCGGTTCGAGGACGTGGCCGAGCGCGACGGGCGCCTCTACCCGAACAAGGCGCCGGGAGCCGGGCTCGCGGCCGTCCCGGGATACCTCGCGGCCCGCCGTTTCGCGGGCCCGCCCTCCGGGGACTCGATGCGGGTCGCCGTGACGGCGATGCGGTGGAGCGCGTCGACGCTGCCGGCCGTTCTCCTCGCCCTCCTCTTCGCCGGGGCCGTCCGGTCGGTTCGGGGCTCCCCGGGAGAGACCGGGCCGGCCGTCCTGTCGCTCGTCTTCGGGACGCCGCTCCTCGCGTACGGGCTCCTCCTCTTCGGCCACGCGCTCGTCGCCCTCGGCCTCTTCGGCGGCTGGGTCCTCCTCTTCCCACCGGACCGCTCCGAGCGGCCCGGACGGGACGTCGCGGCGGGCGCGCTCCTCGGCCTCGCCGTCCTCGCCGACTACCCGGCGCTCGTCCCCGCGGCGATCCTCGCGCTCGCGGCGGCCTGGGGCCGGCCGCCGGCCCGGGCGCTCCGGATCGCGCTCGGGGCCCTCCCGCTCGCCGTCCTCTTCTTCGGCTACAACGTCGCGGCGTTCGGAGGCCCCTTCACCCTTCCCGTCGCGTACGAGAAGTTCGCCGCGTTCCGGAAGCTCCGGGAGCACGGCGCGTACGGCGTCGGATGGCCGTCGGCGGGGAACCTCCTCCGCCTCCTCCTCGACCCGTCGAAGGGCCTCGTCGTCCTCTCCCCGGTCCTCCTCGCGGCGGCGGCGGCGACGCCGGCGACGGTCCGGAGCCTCGGGCCGCGCTCGGGAGGGACCCTCCTCGCGGTCCCGGCCTCGCTCCTCCTCCTCTACTCCGGCTTCCCCGACTGGCACGGCGGCTTCACGGTCGGCGCGCGCTACGTCGTCCCCGCGATTCCCTTCCTCCTCCTCCCGCTCGCGTTCGCGAGGTGGGGCGCCGTCGCCACGGCGCTCGCCGGCGCCTCGACGGCGGCGGTCGCGCTGACGACGCTCGTCTTCCCGTTCGTCCCGCCCGGCTTCCCGCTCCCGTGGGGGAGCTTCGCCGCGCCCCTGCTCGCCGAGGGGCTCGTCGCGCCGAACCTCCTCCACCTCGCCTGGAAACCTCTCGCGCTCGTCGTCCCGTTCGCGGTCGTCGCGGGGGCTTCCGCTGCGGCGTTCGGCTGGCGGCGCCTCGGCCCGTTCCTCGCGGGTGCGTGCCTCTGGACGGCGGCGGGGCTCGCCCTTCCCGTCGTCTCGCCCCTCTCGCCGCCCCTCGTCGTGCAGCGCGGCTACGTCGAGGAGGTCTACTTCACGAGGGACGGGGTGCTCGAGCGCTCGATGCCGCCGGGGGTCGGGGTGCCGCCACGCCTCCGGGCGCGGGAGGAGCAGGAGAAGAGGCTCCCTCCCTCTCCGTGGCCGTTCTGACCCTCCAGACGCGGAAGCGGGGGACGATTCGCCCGTCGGGCGCCCGGTACGCGGTCCGCGACTCGAGGACGAGCTCGAGGAACGGCACGGGGCGCCGCGAGGACGACTCGTGGACGCGGACCGAGAAGGTCGCGTCGGGAGGAGCTCCCGCGCGGCCGGCCGCGGCCGCGTAGGAAGGGAGGACGGCGCGCAGGTCGGTCGTGAAGAGCCAGCGGCAGCGTGCGGCGGCGAGGATCTCCCCGGCCTCGGCGTCGTCGATCGCGGTGAAGAGCCGCGCCTGGCGTCGCCAGCCGTAGGCGAACGGGTCGGCGGCCGCCGGCCATCCCGTGAGCGCCGTGACGAAGTGGCCGGCGGACCAGGGCGCGAAGACGCCTTCGATCGAGCCGGGTTCCGGCTGCGGGAGGTGCGCGGGATCGGCGGGCGGGGGGGCGAGGCTCCGGAAGCGGGCGAGCGTCTCGAGGAGGTCGCTTCCCGGCGCGCCGGCGTAGTTCACGATCCGCCCGTAGTGCGGCAGCCCGGGGAGCGCGACGAGGAGCGCGGCGGCCGGGAGCGCCACGGCCGCGGAACGGAGCGCCCGGCGCGGGGAGAGGCGGGCGAGCGCCTCGGCGATCGCGAGGGCGGCGAACGGGGCGAGGTAGTAGACGTTCCGCTGCTGCGAGAGCGTCATCAGGAAGAGGGCGCCTCCGAAGAGCGCGAGGAGGCGGCGGTCGGCGCGCCTCCGCCCCCAGAGGACGACGGCGACGGGGAGGAGGACGAAGCCGGGGGAGAGCTCCTCGACAGCGCCGCGGAGCGACGCGGCGAGCGGCGGCGCCACGAGGGGACGCGCCTCGGCGACGACGGCGAGGAAGTCCTTCGGGTAGGAGAGGTACCCGCCGCGGTCCATCTCGTCGGCCGAGACACCGGCGGCGTGGGTCGCCATGTAGCGGGTGCCGCGGAGGACGGTCGCGGCGAGCGGCGCGGTGACGGGGGCGACCCCGGCCGCGAGGAGGAGCGCGAGGGCGGCGAACGCGAGGCGGTCGCGCCCGGCGGCCCGTGCGGCGACGATCGCCGCGACGGCGGCCGAGCCGGCGAGGAGGAGCGCCGGCTGGCACCAGCCGAACGAGACGAACGTGAAGGGGAGGTCGAGCCCGGCCGCGAACGGCGCCGTCGCGGCGGCGGTGAGGAGCGCCGCCGAGAGCGCGAAGACGACGGCCCTCCGCGGCGGGAGCGCGAGCGAGGCCCAGAGGAACGAAAGCGCCGCGGCGAAGACGGCGCCCTGCCACGTCAGGACCATCGCGGCGACGGCCGCCCCGGCGACGACGGCCCGGGCGGCGGCCGCGGCGGGCGCGAGGCCGGCCTCCCGTGCCCGCGCCAGCGCGAGGAGGAGGAGGAGCAGGAGGAGAGCCTCGGCGACGTGGTGATCGCCGTGGCCGAACTGGCTCCAGATCGCCGCGGCCGGGAGGAGCGCGTAGGCCGTGACGGCGAGCGCCGCCCGCCGCCGGGAGAGGACGCGCCGCGCGAGGAAGAAGAGCGGGACGACGTGGAGCGCCCCGAGGAGAGGCGGGAGCGTCGCGAGGACGCGCGCGACCTCCTCCTGCGTCGCGTCGGCCCCGTAGGCGAGCCGGGCGGTACCGCCGACGAGAAGGTCGAAGCCGGGAGGCCAGATGAAGACGCCGCCGTCAGGGTGGTTGAGCCAGGCGTCGCGGACGGGGACGCGCGGGAAGTTCCTCGTGACGGAAGTCGAGCGGCGGAGGTGGCCGTAGCAGTCGGGCGAGAGGAGCCGCAGCCCGTCGGCGGTCGCGGCGGGGAACGAGAGGAGCCGGACGGCGAGGGCGGCCGCGAAGGCAGCGCCGAGGAGGAGGGCTTCGCCGCGCGTCGTCGGCCGGGCCGGCATCCCCGGAGTCTTACACTCCCGGCGGAATGACGCGACCGGCAAGCCGAGCCGCGGCGGCGGGCATCGTCCTCCTCGCCCTCCTGGGCGCCGGCCTCGTCGTCGACCACCAGAGGCTCGACAGCGCCACGATGGACGAGCCGTTTCACGCGCTCGCCGGCTGCGAGTACGCCCTCTCGGGGACCTACTGGGCGAACCTCGAGCACCCGCCGCTCGTCAAGCTCGTCGCCGGCGCCTCGGCGGGGCTCGCGGGGGCCCGGCCCCCGCTCCTGCCGAAGCCGTTCTCGTTCGCGGCCGCCGAGTCGCCGCAGCCGTTCCTCTACCGCAACGCGATCCCGCCGGGCCGGCTCCTCGCCGCGGCGCGCCGGCCGTTCCCGCTCCTCCACGTCGCGCTCGTCCTCCTCGCGGCCTCCGTCGCGTGGCGGGCCGCGGGCCCTCTCGCGGGGCTCGGGGCCGCGCTCCTCCTCGCCTTCGAGCCGACGCTCGTGGCCCACGCGAGCTTCCTCCACACGGACGTCGCGGCGGCGCTCGGCTTCTTCGCCACGGTTGCCGCGGCGTACGCGGCGCTCCGCCGTCCGTCGCGGCCCCGCTGGGCGGGGACCGGCCTCCTCCTCGGCCTCTCCCTCGCCGCGAAGTTCACGTCCGTCTTCCTCGGCCCGATCCTCCTCGTCCTCGTCCTCGCGTGGATCCTCCTGCAGAAGAGGGAGACGGGCCGGATGTCGCTCGCGCCGCTCGGGGGCCTCGCGCTCGCCGCCGCCGTCGGCGTCGCCGTCCTCCTCGGCGTCTACGCGGCCTCGATGCGGAACATGGACGCCGCCGAGGCGGAGCGCTCGGCGCGGCTCTTCCTGAAGAGCCGGCTCGTCTCGGCCGGGACCGTGGAGCGGGTCGCCGCGCTCTCGCGCCTCCTCCCCCCCGCCGGGCACTACGTCGCGGGCCTCGCGGGGATCGCCGAGCAGAACCGGCGCGGCGGCGGGGTGAACGTCTTCCGGGGAGAGGTCTCCGTCGACGGCTTCGCGGCCTACTTCCCCGTCGCGTTCCTCGTGAAGTCGTCGCTCGGCTTCCTCCTCGCCCTCCTCCTCGCCGCGGCGCTCGCCCTCTCGCGGCGCGCACGGTCCCGGTTCGGCGCCCTCGTCTTCCTCCTGCCGCCGGCCTACGTCTTCCTCGCGAGCGTCTCGTCGAGCTACAACATCGGGGTCCGGCACGTCCTCCCCGCGGTGCCGTTCCTCGCGGTCGGCGCGGCCGTCGCGGTCGTCCGCGGCCTTCCCGGGCGTGCGGCGGCCGCCACGCTCCTCGGCCTCGGGCTCCTCCAGGCCGCCGAGACGCTCGCGGTCCATCCTCACGAGGTCTCGTTCTTCAACCTCGCGGCCGGCGGACCCGCCAATGGGCACCTCTGGCTGAACGACTCGAACCTCGACTGGGGGCAGGACCTCGACCGCCTCGCGATCGAGCTCGAGCGCCGGGGAGAGGCCGACGCAACGACCGTCGCCTATTTCGGCGGTGCGTACGTGCCGTACCACCTTCCGAAGGCCCGCCTCTTCGACGCGGCGCGGACGGAGCTCGCTCCGGGCCTCTACGCCGTCTCCTCGTTCCTCCTCGCCGCCGGGCCCGAGCTGATGCTCTTCCGCGGCGACGTCGCCCGCGCGGCGGGTTACGAACGGCTCCGCCGGACCGTCCGCGAGCGCGGGACGCCGGTGGGACGCGTGGGATACTCGATCCTCCTGTACCGCCTCCCCGAGGAGAGGACCCCGCTGCCGTGAAGCTGTCGATCATCATGCCCGCCTACAACGAGCGGAAGACGCTTCGGGAGATCGTCGGGAGAGTCCTCGCCGTCGACCTCGGCCCGATCGAGAAGGAGCTCGTGATCGTCGACGACGGCTCCACCGACGGCACGCGCGACATCCTCCGCGAGCTGGACGGCAAGAACGGCGTGCGGGCCGTCTTCCAGCCTCAGAACATGGGGAAGGGGGCCGCGGTCTGGACGGGGATGCGGGCCTCGACGGGCGACCTCGTCGTCATCCAGGACGCCGACCTCGAGTACGACCCGAGGGAGTACGCCGTCCTCCTCCGGCCGATCCTGGAGGGGGAGGCCGACATCGTCTACGGCTCCCGCTTCCTCGGCCACCCGGGAGGGCACCGCGTCCTCTACTTCTGGCACACGGTCGGGAACAGCCTCCTGACGCTCATGTCCAACATGTTCACGAACCTGAACCTGACGGACATGGAGACCTGCTACAAGGTGATGACGCGCTCGGTCGTCGACCGGCTCGACCTGCAGTCGAAGCGGTTCGGCATCGAGCCCGAGATCACCTGCAAGGTCGCCCGGATGCGGGCGCGGATCTTCGAGGTCCCGATCTCGTACCACGGCCGGACGTACGAGGAGGGGAAGAAGATCGGCTTCAAGGACGCCCTCCAGGCCGTCTGGGTCATCCTCAAGTTCTTCCGCTGGGAAGCTCCCCGGGGCGACGTCGGCGCGATGACGCTCCGGAGGATGGAGAAGCTCGCGCCGTACAACGCCTGGCTCCACGCCCGCTTCGACGGCGCGCTCGGGAAGAGGATCCTCGAGGTCGGGTCGGGCGTCGGGAACCAGACCCGGTTCTTCGCCGACCGCGAGCGCGTCGTCGCCTCGGACGTCGAGGTCCACTACGTCCGCGAGCTGAAGCAGCGGTTCGAGAGCGCCCCGAACGTGAGGACCGGCTCGTTCCGCTTCCCGCTCGCCGAGAGCGAGCGCGAGGAGCTCCTCCGCGAGGAGCTCGACACGGTCGTCTGCCTCAACGTCCTCGAGCACATCGAGGACGACGCCCGGACGCTTCGCGACTTCGCGTCGATCCTCCCGAAGGGGGGACGCCTCGTCCTCCTCGTCCCGGCTCTCCCCGCGCTCTACGGGACGCTCGACGTCCACCTCCATCACTACCGCCGCTACGACAGGGAGGCGCTGACGCGCCTCGTCGCCGCAGCGGGGTTCGAGGTCGAGAAGGCGAGGTTCCTCAACCGCCCGGGCGTCCTCGGCTGGTGGCTGAACTCGAGGGTGCTCAAGCGGACGGTCCTCCCGAAGGGGCAGCTCGCGGTCTTCCGGTGGATGCTCCCGCTGCTCAAGCTCGAGGAGACGGCCGAGCCGTCGTTCGGGATGTCGCTCCTCGTCCTGGCGCGGAAGGCGTGACGTCGGGGCGACTCGCCCGCCTGGCTCCCCTCGCCGCGCCGGCGGCTCTCCTCGGCGCCGCCGCCCTCCGCTTCCACGGCTACCTCTCCGGCGGGAGCGTCGTCGGACGCGACGCCGTGTTCTTCTTCGTGCCGCTGCGGCGTCTCGTGGCGCGGCTCCTCTCGGCCGCCGAGCTCCCGCTCTGGAACGACGCCTCAGGCGCCGGGCGGGCGCTCGCCGCGAACCCGAACGCCGCCGTTTTCTGGCCCGGGACGTGGCTCGTGCCGATCGCCGGCACGACGGGCCTCTTCCTCCTCCACGTCGCCCTCGTCCTCCTCCTCGCGTACGCCGCCCTCCGGTGGCTCGGCGTCACGAGGGGCGCCTCGCTCGCGGGAGGGCTCGTCCTCCTCTTCTCCGGGGTCTTCCAGACGGTCCCGTTCCTCTTCACGACGGTCGCCTCGCTCGCGCCGCTCCCGCTCGCGCTCGTCGCGGCCGGCACGCTCGACCCGGCGGACGGGCGGGGGACGCGGCGGCGGGTCGCCGTCGCCGGGCTCGCTCTCGGCGTCTCGTTCCTCGGCGGCGAGCCGGTCGTCACCGCCACCGGGGCGGCCGGCGTCGCCGCGCTCGCGATCGGGCGGGCGCTCCTCGACGGGCGGGCCGGCCGTGCCGGCGCCGCGCGGCGGCGCCTCGCGGCCCTCGCGGCGGCGGCGCTCCTCTCGGCCGGCGTCGCCTCGGTCCAGCTCCTCCCGACGGCGGGCGAGCTGCGCCGCTCCGCCCGCGCCGCGCAGATGCGGGCCGAGGAGGGGGCGCTCTTCTGGTCGGTCCGCCCGGCGCGTCTCCTCACGCTCCTCGAGCCGCGCCTGACCGGCGACCCGCAGGCCGAGGACGACCGGGACTACTGGGGCGCGAAGACCTTCGACGCGGGGAACGCCTACTTCCACGACCTCGCGCTCGGCCTTGTGCCGCTCGCTCTCGCGGCGGCCGCGCTCGGCGACCGGCGCGGCCGCGCCGCTCTCTCCCTCGCGGCCCTCGCGGCGCTCCTCTCGTTCGGGCGCTTCCTCCCCCCGGTCGGCGCGCTCCTCGGCGCGCTCCCGGTCTTCCGCTACCCGGAGAAGTGGTGGATCCTCGCCACGCTCGGCCTCTCGGCCGCCGCGGCCGTCGGCCTCGACGCCCTCCGGACGGACGAGAGCGCGCCGCGGAGGCTCGCCCGCGCGGGCGGCCTCTTCGCCGCCCTCCTCGGCCTCCCGGCGCTCCTCGCGACGGTCTCGCCCCGCGGCACGGCGTCCCTCCTTCGGCTGCTCCGGCTCGCGGGAAACGAGGTGAGCGGGGAACGCGCCGGGGCGCTCCTCGCGCCGCTCCTCTTCGCCGGCGTCGCGACCGCTCTCCTCCTCGCGCTCCTCCCGCGCCTCGTCCGGTCGGGGCGGCTCTCCCCGCGGGCCGCGGCGCTCCTCGTCGCGGCGGTCTTCCTCGTCGACGCGGCGCGTCGCGTCGCGGGGTCGGCCCCGCCCGGCCCGCCCGGGTTCTTCGATTCGCCTTCGCCCGAAGTGACGGCCGCCCTCTCGGCGTCCGCGGGGGGGCGGTTCCACGCCGACGGCGCGGACGACGTGGCGCGGGCGACGGAGCTCGCGCGCGAGCGGGACGGGCTCGACCCGCTCCGGCCCGTCACGGGCGCCGCGTTCGGACTCCGGTATGGCGGCGACAACGACGTCGACCGGCTGTCGCCGACGCCGGCCGTCGCGTTCGCGGCCGCGCTCGCCCGGCTCCCGTGGGGAGAGGAGAAGGTGCGGCGGCTCCGGACGATCGGCGTGACGGCGGCGCGGACCGACGCGTCGGCGGACCCGGACGGGGTCCGCGAGACGGCGCGCTTCGGGAGGGGCCGCATCGTCGCGATCGGCCGCTCGCGTCCGGAGCACCTCTTCGTCCGGAGGGCTCTCTTCGCGCCCCCGGGGCTCCTCGCCCCGGCGCCGCCCGACCCGCTCGAGGAGACGGTCCTCGAGGGGGCCGCGGCCCCGGAGTCGTTCGGGGCCGGGAGGGCCTGGGTCCTCGAGCGGACGAACGGGCGGCACCGGCTCCGGGTCCGCGTCGACCCTCCCGGCGGCCTCCTCGTCGTGGCGCGGACGTTCGACCCGTCGTGGAGGTCCACCGTCGACGGCGTCGCCGTCGAGAGCCTGCGGGCCGACGGTTTCCTCACCGCCCTGCGCGTCCCGGCGGGGAGCCACGAGGTCGTCCTCTCGTACGAGAACCCGCTCCTCCCGGCCGGGCTCTCCGTCACGCTCCTCTCCCTGGCGGCCGCCGCGCTTCTCCTCCGTTCCGGGGCGCGGGAATGAGGGCGCCCCGCGAGCTCGCCGCCCGGCGTCCGTTCGGGCTCGCGCTCCTCGCGGCCCTCGTTCTCCTCCTCGTCCCTTACCGGACGCTCCTCGGGCCGGGCGTTCCCTCGGGGCGCGACCTCGTCCCCTACTTCTACCCGCTGAAGACGCAGCTCGCCGTCGCCCTCCGGTCGGGAGAGATGCCGTGGATCGACCCGTTCCGCTGGGGCGGCCTGCCGCTCCTCTCGTGGCCCGGCGCGGCGGCGTTCGATCCCGGGAACGTCCTCTTCCTCCTTCTCCCCACGGCCCTCGCGGCGAAGGCGTGGATCCTCCTGCGCGTCCTCTCCGGTGCCGCCGGCTTCGCCGTCTTCCTCCGCCTCGCGGGGCTGCCGCCGCTCTCCTCGGCGCTCGGGGCGATCGCCTGGGGAGCGGGCGGGGTCGCCGCCTCGTCGGCGAGCTTTCTCGGCTTCTCCTCCGCGCACGCCGCGCTCCCGTGGTTCGCCGCGGCGCTTCTCCGCGCGCGGCGCGAGCGGAGCGCGCGCTCCGTCGCCCTCCTCGCGCTCGCGACGGCGCTCCTTCTCGTCGCGTCGGTCCCGGAACCGCTCGTCGTCGCCGCTCTCCTCGCCCTCGTCCTCCTCGCGGGGCCCGGCGAGCGGCCCGCGAGGCGCGAGAGGCTCGGCGCGGCCCTGCTCTGGGGCGCGGCGGGTCTCCTCGGCGCCCTCCTCGCGGCGCCGGCGCTCGCGACCTGGGTCGTGACGGGCCTCGAGAGCGTGAGGAGCGCCCCGGGCGCGCTCCTCCCCGGCTTCGCGGCGCAGGGCGCGCTCCCCGTCTCGCGCCTCCCCGATCTCCTCGTCGACGGCGTCGTCGCCGACTGGACGCGCGTCCTCCGCGTCGACGGCGTTCCCGGCTACCCCTACTTCCCGTCTCTCACGCCGGGACGGATCGCCTGGACCCTCGCCCTCCTCGGCCTCGTCGTCGGGCGCATCGCGGCCGCGAGGCCGCTCGCGACGACGCTCCTCGGCGTCCTCCTCGCCCTCGGCCCGGCGACGCCCCTGTTCGGGCTCTTCCTCCACGTCGTCCCCTTCGCCGCCTCCGTCCGCTACCCGGAGAAGTACACGGTCCTCTTCGCCTTCGGCGTCGCGTGGCTCGCGGCGATCGGCGCGGCGGCGCTCGAGAGGGCGACCGGAGCCCGGCGGGCCGTTCCCGTCTTCGTCGTCGCCGGGCTCCTGCTCGTCCTCGATCGGGCTTCCGTCACCCCACGGCTCCTCCCGCTCTCCCCGTCGTCGGTCCTCGCCGAGCGTCCCGCCGTTCTCTCGGCGCTTCCGGCTCCGCGCGAGGGGGAAGCGCCGCCGCGCTACTTCCCGGCCGTCGCCTACCGGCCGCCCTCCTCCGGCGCGACGGACGATCCGCGCGAGACCGGGACGGAGTCGGCCCGCTGGGCGTTCCCGTGGGCGGCCGGGAGGTTCGGGGCCGCGACCGTCTTCGAGCCGGACTACGACGCGGCCCTCCCGCGCCCCCAGCTCGAGTGGGTCCTCCTCCTCGAGTCGACGCGCGGGGGCGGCCCGGCCCCGGCGGCGCTCGCCCGCGCCGCCGGGGCGCTCGGGAGCGTGGAGGTCGCGGCCGGTCCCCGCGGAGCGCCGGTCCCGGCGTTGCGCCTCTTCGCGGATCCCGTCCCGCCGTACCGTTTCGTCGAGAGGGTCGTCCGTTCCCGCGATTCCCGCGAGGCCGCGGCGGCGTTCCTCGGCGAGGGAGCGCCGGCGTCGAGCGCCTTCGTTGCCGGAGCGGGCGAGGGTCCCGCGCCGGCCCCCGGACGGGTCTCGCGCGTCTCGGACCGGCCTTCCTCGCTCGAGCTCGAGGTGGAGGGGCGCGGCCCCGGGCCGTCCTATCTCCTCGTCTGCCGGCCGCTCGTGGCGACGCGCGAGGCCCTCCTCGACGGAAGCCGGGTCCCGGTCGAGGACGCGAACGCCGGCTTCACGGGAATCGCGATCCCGCCGGGCCGGCACCTCGTCCGTTTGCGCCCCTCCCGGACATGGCTGATCATCCCGGCCGTGCTCTCGGTGCTCGGGCTGACGGCCCTGACCCTTCTCCTGCGCCGCGGCCTTCCGGGAGGCCCGGAAGAGCGATGACGCTCTCCCGGAACACCCGGCGGCGCCTCGCCCTCTACGGAGGCTCGGCGACGATCCTGGCGGTCGTCTTCGGCCTTCCCCCGCTCCTCCGGACGTTCTCCCCGAGCGTGAGGGTGCCGGAGTTCAACATCGAGGAGCTCCGGACGCGGGAAGCGACCCGGCTCCTCCGCGAGTACGTCCGCATCGACAGCTCCAACCCGCCGGGGCGGACCGTCGAGACCGCGGCCTTCTGGACGGAGAAGCTCGCCTGCGAGGGGATCCCGTTCCAGGTCGTCGGCTCGGACCCGGAGCACCCGATCGTCGTGGCCCGCCTGAAGGGGCGGCGGCCCGGGGAGGCGCTCGTCCTCCTCCACCACATGGACGTCGTCCCCCCCGGCAACCTCGCCGAGTGGGACGTTCCCCCCTTCGGCGCGGTCGACGGGAAGGGGAAGTTCCAGAACTACGTCTGCGGCCGCGGCACGCTCGACATGAAGGGGCAGGGGATCGCCGACTTCCTCGCGATCGCCTCGCTCCGGCGGGACGGAATCGTCCCGGAGCGCGACATCCTCTTCGTCGCCGAGCCGGGCGAGGAGTCGTACACGCCCAAGATCGGGCTCGGCTGGGTCTTCGACCACAGGCCGGACCTCGTCGAAGGGGTCACGGACGTCTTCACCGAGGGGGGCGTGAACGAGGTCCTCGGGGACCGGATCTGCCGGTTCGGCATCGAGGTGCTGCAGAAGGCGAACGTCCTCGGGACGGCATTCGCGGACCGGCGGGAGGACCTCACCGCGTACTCGAATCTCCTCGAGCGGAAGATGCGGGAAGAGCCGTTCCACGTCGGCGACGAGGTCCAGGACTTCCTCGCCTTCGTCTCGCCCTCCCGCTCGGACCTCTGGGGGCACCAGATGTCCGACGCGCGGGCCGCCGTCCGCGCCGGGAAGCTGGACGAGCAGATCCCGGAGGTCTACCGCGCCCTCTTCCGCGACATGTACTACTGGAGCGAGATCAAACCGGACCCCTCGGGGAAGGGCTTCTCGATGGACGTCGTCGCGACGCTCCTCCCCGGCCGGTCGGCGGAGGGCCGGTGGAAGGAGATGCAGGCCTGGGCCGAGCCGGCACGCGTCCGCCTCGCCCTCCGCTACATCACGCCCGACAGCGTCCCCGCAGCCCGGGAGGGGCGCGCCTGGGAGACGCTCCACACGGTCCTCGCTCTCGACCCGGTCGAACGGGCGGACGTCGGCCCGTACGTCCTCACGGGGAGCTACACGAACTCCGCGTACCTCAGGACCAAGGGGATCCGCGCCTACGGCGTCTCCCCCTTCGCCGTGAACCTGATGGACGCCGTGACGATCCACAGCCACAACGAGAGGATCTACCTCCCCGCCTTTCTCGACGGCGTCGACCGGACGGCGCGGGTCGTCCGCGAGTACGCCCTGCAGCCGTGACGGGGGGAGAAGGAGGAGCGGAATGGCGAACGTCGGCTTCTACTACCAGCGCCCGGGGTGAGTGTCCTGCGCACGCACCCGTGAGGTGCTCGACAGGACGAAGGCGAAGGTCTCGGAAGAGCGTTCCTCGAAGGCCGCGCCGATGCAGGACGCGGACGTGAAGGCGCTCCTCGCCTCGGTCGACGAGGTCGTCGTCGCGAAGGGGAAGAAGGCCGTCACGTCCGCCGCGAAGGCGGTCTCCCTCGACGACCTCAGGGGCCCGACGGGGAACTACCGGGCCCCGATGCTCCGCGTCGGGAAGAAGCTCCTCGTCGGCTTCCATCCCGAGACGCTCGACACCCTCCTCAAGGGCTGAACCGGATCGGCTCCCCCGACGGCGGGCGCGACAGCCGCGTCGCCCTGCCGCCGGGGTCGCCCTCTCTCCAGTAGGGCAGCTGGTCGAGACGGTTCGGCGAGCCGACGTGTCCCGAGACGCCGAACGGCACGACGAGCGTCGCCTCCTCCGGGGCGCCCCAGTCGACGATCCAGCGGAGCGACTGCCCGAACGAAGGCGACGCCGCGCGGGGAGTCCCCGGCGCGCCCGGCTGCTGCGGCCGGGGCGGGTCGAAGAGCCACGAGAGGCCGGGAACCCTCCCGAGAGGGTGCCGGGCCGCGAGGCGGTTCGCCTCTCCCCAGGTCCACCGCGCGCGCTCCTTTCCCCAGCGCTCCTCGAGCGCGGAAACGGCGTCGGCCGCCGCGCCCGCCAGGAAGGCGTCCCTCGGGCCGAGGCCCGCGGCGCGGAACGCCGCGTCGCCAGCCTCGAGGAGGTCGTTCCAGTTGTCCCCCTCGAGGTGCCAGCGGACGGCGGGCGCCTTCCAGGCCGCGAGCGCCTTCTCGCGAACAGCCCGGCGGAGGGCGCGTGCGACGAGGTAGCGCGCGCTCGACGCGTCGGCCGTGCCGTCCCAGCCGTCGAGGAGGCGTGCGAGGTCGGCCGGGAGGAACGGCCGGAGCGCGGCGGCGGTCCGGCGCATCGTCTCCGAGCGCTCGTCGAGCTGGATCGCCTCGGCGTCGGCGCGCGTCATCGGAGTCCCCGCGGCTTTCCTCCCGCGGAGCAGGTCGCGGATCCGCCGCGCCCGGCCCGGGTGCCCCCAGTCGGCGGAGACGACCGTGCCGAACGACGTCCCGATCGTCCTCTGGTTCGCGGTCACGACGAACCCCTCCGGAGGGTCGACGACGCGCGGCAGGTCCGACATCGGCACGAAGCCCCTCCAGCCGTTCGCCGGGTCCGCCGCGTCGTACGGAACGCTCCCGTCGGTCCCCTCGCGCCGCCGCGGGAGGAGCCCGGCGGGGCGCCACCCGATCGCGCCCGAGGCCGACGCCCAGACGACGTTCTGCGGCGGCCCGGTGAACGCGTCGAACGTCGCGAGGAACGCGGCCTCGTCGGCCGCCCGCAGGAAGTCGCCGTTCGGGACGCAGAGGTTCGCCGGGTCGAGCGCCGTCCAGCGGAGCGCGAGGTCGCCTTCGAGGAGCGGTCCGTTCGACGTCGACCTCACGACGAGCGTCTCCTCCTTCCCGCCCCGGACGCGGATCGTCTCCGTCCGCTCCGCGACCTTCTCGAAGCCCTCTCCCCGGCGGGCGCGGCCGTTCTCGATCCGCTCCCGGAAGAGGTCCTGCACGTCGGCTTCGAGGTTCGTGAAGCTCCAGGCGACGAGGTCGGTCCGGCCGATCGTCAGCGCGGGAAGGCCCGGGAGCGTCACCCCCTCGGCCGTCCGGCCGGCGACGGCGAAGCGCATCGGGAGCCAGATGCCCGGCATCTCGAGCCCGAGGTGCGGGTCTCCCGCGAGGATCGGCTTCCCGCTCCTCGTGAGCGAACCCGAGATCGCGAAGGCGTTCGAGCCGGCGACGCCCTCCTCCTCCGGCGCCGCGAGGCGCGCCGCCTGCGGGAGAGCGCGGAGGGCGCCCGCGTCGAGGACCGGGAGCGGCGGCGGGCCGGGCGGGATCGCGTCGGGGACGAGGAGGACGTCGTCCGCGGTCGCCCTCGGGGCGAGGAACGCCCGGATCGGCTCGGGAAGGCGCGCGAGCTCCTCCATCCCGGTGTCCGCCCCGGTGTCGTCCGTGAGCTGCTCGTACATCAGGAGGAGGACCGAGACCGAGTCGGCCGGGCGCCACGTCCCGGGCTCCGTCCGGAGGAGCGCGAACTCGAGTCCGAGCCGCCCGCGCCGCGACGCGAAACCGGCGTTCACTCCCTCGGCGTACGCTTCGAGGTCGGCCCTTTCGCGCGCGGGGAGGAGCGGCACGGCCGCCTCGGCGACCCGCGCGAAACCGTAGAGGCGGTGCTTCCGGTCGAGCGGGAGCGCGGAGGCTCCGAAGAGCTCCGCGAGCCGGCCCGCGGCGGTCCTGCGGAGGATCTCGAGCTGGAACGCCCGCTCGCGCGCGGTCAGGAAGCCCTGCACGCGCAGCGCGTCCTCGACCGTCGCCGCGCGGACGGTCGCGACGCCCCGGTCGTCCAGGTCGGCCGTCGCCGCCGCGTCGAGGGAAGCGATCCGTCCGCCGTCGCGTCCCGGCAGGTTCCGCCTCACGAGGACGAGGAGGGCGAGGCCGAGGAGGAGGGCGAGGGCGAGGAGCCCCGCGAGGGCCCGGCGGACGACGCGTCGCATCCGCGGAGGTTACGGGAAACGAAAGGAGGGGGCGCGGCGCGCCCCCTCCCCCGGACCCGGGGCCTCCTCCCTGCCGCCGCTCAGCGCATCGCGTAGGGGGTCGCCGTGCAGACCGCCCAGGCCCGGTTCGTCGCGCCGCCGATGACCGTCGCGCTGTCGCCGAGGTCGTGCCGGCCGAGCCCCCACGCGACGATGTTGTTCGCCGTCTCCCAGGCCACGAGCTTCGCCCCGCGCTCGGCGCCGTCCCGCATGCTGACCCAGATCTCGTTCTGCCAGGCGATCCCCGCGGCGCAGCCGGACCACGGCTGGCCGTTCTCGGCGCCGAGCTGGAGGTAGACCGGCCACGCGTACATCTGGACCGGGATGGGGAACGAGAGGATCCGCGACTCGACCTGGGCCGCCGAGAGCTTCGTCCCGGGCCTGAGCCCGCCGAGCTGGTAGAGCTCCCAGAGGTACTGCCGCGTCTCGGCCTGCATGCAGCTGACGACCGCGGCCGGGACCGGGACGTAGCTCCCCGCGGCCCCGCAGGAGTCGGAGCCCGGCTTCACGACCGCGGGCGGCTCGGACTCGGTGGACTCTCTGGAGCAGGGGAGCTCGCTCGCGGTCGTCTCGTGCGCCTCGGGGCTCCACGTCGTCTTCTTGTCGCCCGAGGGGGAGGCCGTTCGGTAGGCCTCCTGCGCGGCGGCGCTGCGGGCCGTCAGGGCCAGGGAGACGAAGACGACGCCGAGAGACCGGAGGGCGGGGGAGGAGGTCCGGTTGCGCTTCATGCCCCTGGAATTGCAACCGGAGGGCCAGGGGCGGCCCCCGTGCAAGTTGTTGTTGGAGAGTTACTTGCCCTGGTCGTGGCGCGCGCGTCGTGTGTCAGGAGCATGTCCGCGCGTGTGTCCCGGCACACGCCGGGGCCGGGGACGTGTCCGCGACATCCGCCCGAAGGAAAGAAACCGGGGGATCCGTTGCCGGATCCCCCGGGGCGAGGGAGGGTCGAGTCGCTCCCTTCGCGGAACGTCCGGCGCGATCCACCGGACGGGAGACTCGTTCAGTTGCCGATGTAAGGGAGGGAGGAGCAGGCGTCGAGAGCCTGGCTCACGGCCGCGTCGACGACCTGCGCGTCGTCGCCGAGCTCGGCCCGGTCGAGGGCGAAGGCGAGGAGGTTGTTCGCCGTCTCCTGGGCGATGAGCGTGCGCGCCCGCTGCTCCCCTTCCCGGAGGCTGACGCGGACCTCGCCGGGGAGGGCGAGGCCGGCCGTGCAGCCGCCGTAGGGGGCCTTCCGGCTGGAGGCCGCGTCGACCCAGACCGGCCAGGCGTACTGCCGGACGGTCACGCCGCGGTTCTTCAGCCGGAACTCGGCCTGCGCCGTCGAGGCGTTCGGGCCGACCGCGATCTCGCCCTTCCGGAAGCGGTCGAGGAGGTGCTGCCGCGTCGCGTCCTGCAGGCACGACACGGTGGACGCGGGGAGGGCCTCCCAGGAGCCCGAGTCGCCGCAGCGCGCGTCGCCCGCGTTGACCGAGCTGCCGGCCGGGGGCATCCCCTGGCAGCTCGAGGGGGCCGTCGCGTACTCGGAGCCGGTGAACGCGGCCTTCTGCGCAGAGGCGGGTCCGGCCGTCGCGACCGCGACAAGGAGAACGGCGCCGTAGAGGACCGGGGCGGCGGGGTTGCTGCTGCGCTTCATGCCCCCCCTGTCGCAACCGCAGGGCCAGCGGACCGGCGATCGTAAATGTCTGTCCAGTGGTCGTTTGCGCGCGATTCCGGAATAGGGCCGTGTCTCCGGGACGTGTCCGCGGTGTGTCCGGAGACACGGAATCGCGGCCGACGCGGGGCCCTGGGACACGCCGGACACCGGAAAAGGGGCCCCCGGCGCGTCCACCTACAATCGATCCATGGAAAAGGCCCTGATCGAAGGCGTCGAGATCGCGCTCGCGCACCCCGACGAGTTCCCGCTCGAATGGAAGGGGCGGAAGGAGCTCCTCGACCAGCTCCTCGCGGCGTGGCTCGTCGTCGACGAGGGGGACCTTCCGCTTCACCCCCGTCTCGTCGGGAGGCCCGGCGTCGGAAAGACGACGCTCGCCTATGCCGCGGCCAGGAGCCTCGGACGCCCCGCGTGGGTCTTCCAGGCCACGATGGACACGCGCCCCGAGGACCTCCTCGTCACGCCCGTCGTCGCGGGCGAGGGGAAGATCCGCTACGTCGCCTCGGGCGTCGTCACCGCGATGCTGAAGGGGGGCGTCGCGATCCTCGACGAGGGGAACCGGATGAGCGAGAAGTCGTGGGCCTCGCTCGCGCCGCTCCTCGACGCGCGGCGGACGGTGGAGTCGATCGTCGCCGGCGTGAAGATCCGGGCCCATCCCGACTTCCGGTTCGTCACGACGATGAACGACGACGCCTCGACGTTCGAGCTCCCCGACTACGTCAACTCGCGCCTGACGCCGACGATCCTCGTCGACTTCCCCGACGAGGACGAGGAGCTCGAGATCCTCGCCGGGAACCTCCCCTTCGCGCCCGAGGCGCTCCTCCGCTGGGTGACGCGGTTCCTCCGGAGCGCGCACGACGCCGACGAGCCGTTCAGCGTCCGCGACGGCATCAACGTCGCGCGCTACGCGCTGAAGCGACTTGCGCAGGGGGGCGGCGACCCGGGCGAGCGCCTCGTCGAGGCCGTCCGCTTCGTCCTCGGCGACGAGGCGCTCGTCCACGCCCCCGTCCCGCGCGAGGACTCCCCGCACCCGCAGGGCCCGCACCGCGTCTGAGGCCGCCGCCCGGCCGAGCCCGACCCGCACGTGACGACGACCGCCCCGTACCCCGCGCCCGATCCCGAGACGGGCGTCGTCCGCGCGGGCGAGAGGCTCTTCCTCCTCCCCACGCTCCACCAGTCGGTGGAGTTCGCCGTCCTCGTGCGGCGCGCGTTCTTCGCCGTCCGCCCCACGGCCGTCGCGGTCGAGCTCCCGTCGACCATCGCCGACGCCTTCCGCAGGGCCGTCCTCCGGCTCCCGCTCCTCACGGTCGCGCTCTGGCCCGACGGCGAGGAGACCGTCTATCTCCTCGTCGAGCCGCACGAGCCGATGGTCGAGACGGCGCGCCTCGCGCTCGAGAACGGCGCCTCCCTCCACCTCGTCGACCGCGACGACGGGTCGTACCCGCTCCGGCGCGAGGCGGTGCCCGACCCCTACGCGATGACGCGCACCGGCCCGGCGCCGTTCGTCGGGGCGCTCCTCGACGCCTTCCCGCCGTCGGACGACGACGCGGACCTCCTCCGCGAGCGGGCGATGGCGGCCCGCCTCGCGCGTCTCGCCGAGGCCGGCGAGCGGGTCCTATGGGTGGGGGGCGCGGCGCACGTCCGCGGCCTCCTCCGCGCGCTCGACGGGCCGCTCGCCGAGCCGTTCGCCCGGGTGAAGCGCGAGGGGGTCCGCCTCGCCGCGCTCTCGCACGAATCGAGCCGGGAGGTGATGAGCGAGATCCCGTTCGTCGCGGCGGCGTTCGAGCGGGCGCGCGCGGCGGGGAGGGCCTTCGCCTTCGACCGCGAGACCGACACGCTCCGCGTCGTCGACCGCCTCCTCCGCGAGGCGGCGGCGCGCTACCGGAAGAGCCGCGACGAGGAGGTGCCGCGGACCGCCTTCCGCGCCCTCCGGCAGTTCTCGAGGAACCTCGCGATCCTCGAGAACGTCCTGACGCCCGGCTTCTACGAGCTCGTCGTCGCCTCCCGCGGCGTCGTCGACGACGACTACGCGTGGGAGGTCTACGACCTCGGCGCGACCTGGCCCTGGCCCGACGGGACGGCGAGCCTCCCCGTCGTCACGCTCACCGGCGAGGACCTCCACCTCGACGGGAAGCCGGTCCGCTTCCGCCGCCGCTTCCCGGGGAAGGAGCGGCGCCTCCGCGACCTGCCGCTCCGGCGGCGCCCGAAGGAGCCGAAGCCGGGCGACTGGAAGAAGCTGAAGTTCGGCGACGGGATCTGCTCCTTCCCTCCCGAGGACGTCGCCGTCGAGCGCTTCGGGAACCGTCTCCGGCGCCGCGCGATCCGCCTCCTCGGCGAGGACTCCCGGCGCGTCGCCCCGTTCACGACGAGCCTTCTCGACGGCATCGACGTCCGCGAGTCGCTCCGCCGCCACCACGAGGGGCGCCTCTGGGTCTACGAGGAGGCGCGCGTGAGGGGGGGCGCGGGCTCGGTCGTCGTCGTCTTCGACGAGGAGGCGGAGAAGTACCCGTGGAAGACGACGTGGCTCGGAGAGCACGGGCAGGAGAGCGACATGGCGTTCTACGCCACGCCGCTTGGCGAGAAGCTCGTCGGCCCGGGCATCTCGGAGTGCACCTACGGGGCGTTCCTGATGACGATGCCGCCGGGGCGACTCTTCGACGTCTGGCGCGACCCCGACTACCGCGGCCCGTTCACGGCGCCCGAGGTCCTCCTCCTCGCCGCCCTCGACTACGCCCGCGAGCCGCGCGTCGTCTACGTCGCCCCGAAGCCCCCACGCCCGCTCCTCAGACGCTTCGCCTCCCGCCTCGGGAAGAAGATCGTCTACCTTCCCCTCGGCTCGCTGGCGTCGCTCTCCCTGAAGAAGCTCCGCCGCTTCCACGTCCTCGCGAACCGGAACGCCCGCGGCTGGGCGAAGGACTACGTCTAGGGCGTAGGGGTCTGGTCTGCACTCTACACTCTGCTTCGCGCAGAGTGTAGAGTGCAGACCAGACCCCGGGGTCGGAGCGTCAGTTCACGCCGCCGGGGGGCGTCGAGACGCGGGCCGGGCTGACGCCGAGCTGCGCGAGCGCCTTTTCCCAGAGGCCGGAGACGTCGTCGGGGAAGGCGAGCGCGGGGTCGTAGGGGAGGACGAGCCAGGAGCCCTCCTCCATCTCGTGCTCGAGCTGCCCCGGCCCCCACCCCGAGTAGCCGAAGACGAGGAGACCGCGGGCCGGTCCCGGCGCATCCGCCCCCCCGAAGACGAGGGGGAGCACCTCGGGCGTCGCCGAGACGACGAGGCCCGGGGCCATCGCGATCGACTCGATGCCGTCGATCGTCTCGCGGTGGACGACGATGAGGCCGGGCGTGGCGACCGGCCCGCCGATCCGGAGCGGCGTCGCGGGGTTCATCGTCCGCGAGACCTCCTCGGGGAGGAGCGCCTTCGCTCCCCCCTCGACGAGCCGGTTCACGATCCAGCCGACGGCCCCCTCCTCGGAGTGGTGCCCCATCAGGACGACGGTCCGCTCGAAGTTCGGGTCCGAGAGGATCGGCGCCGCCAGGAGGAGGTAGGGCGGGGTCAGGCTTTCCACGGCGGGGGAAGCGTACGCCGGCCGGGGCGGAGCCGCCACCGCCCGGCCGGGGGGCGCGCCTACTCCTCGAGGTAGGTGTAGTGCGAGAGCGCGACCTCGAAGTCCTTCGCGATCGCCTTCGCCTCCGCCTCGCGGACGCGGTCCTTGTCGAGCGCCTTGCGGAGCTGCTTCCAGACGCCGTCGAGGATCTCGGCCCGCTCGTAGTTCATGTACGAGAGGACCCGCTCGCACGTCTCGCCCGGGAGGAGGTCGAGGATCCGGGTCCGGTTCTCCTCGTCGACGGCCACGAGGACCTCGTGCGCCTCCCCGAAGAGGTTGTGGAGGTCGCCGAGGACGTCCTGGTAGGCGCCGACGAGGCAGACGGCGAGGTAGTAGGGCTGCGAGCGCTTGAAGGAGTGGAGCGGGAGGAACTCCTTGATGTCGCGCAGGTCGATGAACTTCTCGATCTTCCCGTCCGAGTCGCAGGTGATGTCGGCGAGCGTGGCGATCTCGCCCGGCTTCTCGCGGAGCCGGTGGATCGGGAGGATCGGGAAGAGCTGGTCGATCGCCCAGCTGTCGGGGACCGACTGGAAGACGGAGAAGTTGACGACGTACTTGTCGGCGAGCTCGCGCTCGAGGTCCTCGAACTCCTCCGGGACCTCCTTCATCCCCTTCAGGTGCCGCCGGATCTTGTCGCAGACGTCCCAGAAGAGGATCTCCCCCTTCGAGCGGTCCTCGAGCGAGACGTAGCCGAGGTTGAAGAGGGTGAAGAGCTCCTCCTTGTACTGGAGGGCGTCGTGGTAGCTCTCGCGGACGTTCTTGGCGGTGACCCCCTTGAAGACGTCGTAGAGCTCGCGGACGACGTGGTTCTCGTCGCCGTTCAGCGTGACGGTCTTGTCCTGCTCGATCTTGTCGGCGACGTCGAGCACGTTCGAGACGAGGACGGAGTGGTAGGCCGTCACGGCCCGCCCCGACTCGGTGACGAGCGTCGGCACCGGGACCTTCTCGTCCTCGCAGATCGACTTGATGTTGTAGACGACGTCGTTCGCGTACTCCTGGACCGTGTAGTTCATCGAGGAGTCGAACGAGGTCTTGCTGCCGTCGTAGTCGACGCCGAGTCCGCCGCCGAGGTTCAGGTACGAGATCTCGACGCCGGAGCGGTTCAGCTTCGCGTAGACGCGCCCCGCCTCGCGGATCGCGTCCTTGATCTTCCGGATGTCGGTGATCTGGGAGCCGATGTGGAAGTGGAGCATGACGAAGCAGTCGAGCATCCGCTTCGACTTCAGGATCTCGACCGCCTCGAGCATCTCGGTCGTCGTCAGGCCGAACTTCGCCGCCTCGCCTCCCGACTTCGCCCACTTCCCCGAGCCGCGGGCGTAGAGCTTGGCCCGCATCCCGATCATCGGGCGGACGCCGCGCTTCTTGGCGACCTCGAGGATCCGCTCGAGCTCCGAGACCTTCTCGAGCGTCAGGATGACGTTCCGCCCCATCCGGACGCCGTCGAGGGCGAGCCGGATGAACGCCTCGTCCTTGTAGCCGTTCGTCGTGATGAGGCACTCCGGCCCGAGGTCCTGCGAGAGGGCGGCGATGAGCTCGGGCTTGCTCCCCGCCTCGAGGCCGTAGCCGTACTTCCGCCCCGCCTCGATGATCTCGTGGACGACGACCTTCTTCTGGTTCACCTTGATCGGGAAGACGCCGCGGTAGTCGCCGTCGTACTCGTACTCCTTGATCGCCTTCCCGAACGCCTCGTTCAGCTCCCGCGCCGACGACGCGAGGATCTGCGGGAAGCGGATCACCATCGGCGTCGTGATGCCCCGCCCGGCGACCTCGTCGACGATCGCCTTCAGGTCGGCGAACCGGTGCCCCTCGCGGGTCGGGTGGACGAGCAGGTGCCCGTCGTCCGAGATCGAGAAGAACCCCTTCCCCCAGGCGTCGATGCCGTAGAGCTCCTCGGCCTCCGAGAAGCGGTCGGGGACGCGCGGGCCCTTCTTGGCGGAGCGGGAGGACGACTTCTTGGGCGCGGCCGTCGGCATGGCGACGGAGTTTACGTAAGGAGCGGGGCGTGCGGGGCCCGACGTTACGGAGCGGAAACGAATCCGCCCGGGCCGCGTATAAACTGCCGCCGTGTCCGACCTCTTCCCGCCCCTCGAACCCTATGACTCCTTTCGGCTGAAGGTCTCCGGCCTCCACGAGATCCACGTGGAGCAGGCCGGGAACCCCAACGGCCGTCCCGTCATCTTCTTCCACGGGGGCCCCGGCGCCGGGGTCTCCCCGCTCCACCGCCGCTTCTTCGACCCGTCGTACTGGCGGGTGATCCTCTTCGACCAGCGCGGCTCCGGCCGCTCGACGCCTCTCGGCGAGGTGAGGGAGAACTCGACCTGGGACCTCGTCGCCGACACGGAGACGATCCGGGAGCGGCTCGGGATCGAGAAATGGCTCGTCTTCGGCGGCTCGTGGGGGTCGACGCTCGGCCTCGCCTACGCCGAGACGCACCCGGAGCGCTGCACGGGGCTGATCCTCCGCGGCATCTTCCTCTCGCGGAAGGCCGAGGTCCTCTGGACGTTCGGCGGGGGCGCCCAGCGCGTCTTCCCCGATGGCTGGGCCGAGTTCCTCTCGATCCTCGACGAGGGCGAGAAGGCCGACGTCCTCGCCGCCTACCACCGCCGGCTGAACTCCGACGACCCCGCGGTGAGGCGCCAGGCGGCGCTCGCCTGGAACCGGTGGGAGGAGCTCGGCTCGTACCTCGTCGCCCACCTCGGGACGACCGCCGAGGAGGACGTCCCGGCCGAGGTCGCCCTCGCCCGGATCGAGGCGCACTACTTCGTGAACGGCGCCTTCCTCGAGTCGGAGGACCAGCTCCTCCGCGACGTGGAAAAGGTCCGGCACCTGCCGGCCGTCATCGTCCAGGGGCGCTACGACATGGTCTGCCCGGCCGTCTCCGCGTGGGACCTCCACGCGGCGTGGCCCGGGTCTCGCCTCGAGATCGTTCCCGCGTCCGGCCACTCCGCCGACGAGCCGGGGATCGTCTCGGCCCTCGTCGACGCGACGGAGGAGTGGAAGACGCGCGGCTGAGGCGTCTCGCGGAAACGGGGAACGGAAAGGCGGGTCGCGGGACCCGCCTTCGTGCTCTCGGGCCCCTGCGGACGCGGCCGATCCTCGCCGCGTGGAACGCGCGCGGTGTCTCCTGACCGTCCGCAGACACACGCCGGAGACACGCCAGACACACGACGGGAAGAGCGCAGCCCTTGTTTCTCAGAGACTTGAGGCTGGCAGCGTACCTGCAAGAGGGACACCGAGAGGTGTGCCATGCGTGGAGCCGGCCATCACCACCGGGAACCAGTCTCGCCTCCGGATCCCTGGAACGTCTTCCACGGCGGGACGTCGCGGACGGCCGCGCCCGGCGGGCCGCTCCTTCCCGACGCGACGGCCCGCGGGAACCCGGAACGGCCGCAGCCGTCGGGCACGAAGCGGATCGGGGAGATCCTCGTCGGCGCGGGCGTGATCTCGGTCGAGACCCGCGACCGCGTCCTCGAGGACCAGGGATGGAACCGCGTCAGCTTCGGGACGGCCCTCCTCGAGTCGGGCGCCCTGTCCGAGCAGCTCCTCCTCCGGGCGCTCTCCGTCCAGTTCTCCGTTCCCGGCGCCTCCGCGGCGGACCTCGCGTCGATCCCGACCGAAATCCTGGCGCTCGTGAAGCGCCGGGTTGCGGAGAGGCTCTCCGTCGTCCCGTTCCGCAAGGTCGGCCGGACCCTGCACGTGGCGATGGCGCGGCCGAACGACCGGACCGCGATCCGGTCGCTCGGTCTCCTCACGGGCTGCACCGTCGTGCCGCACGTCGCGATCGCCTTCCGGGTCTCTCTCGCCATCGAGAGGCACTACGGCGTTCCGGCTGCTCCCCACTTCAAGGCGCTCGCCAGGCGCCTCGACGAGAGGCCCGCTCCGCCGCCCGGGGTGGCGGCCGCGGCCCAGGCCGCACCGGCGCCTCAGGCCCTCGTCCCGACGGCTCCGGTGCCGGCCCCGGTGGCGGCGCCGGCGCCGACACCGACGCCCGCGGCGCCGGCCCCCTGGACGCAGCTCACGGAGTCCCTGTCCGAGGCGCGAAATCCCGACCACGTCGCCCTCGTGCTCCTCGATTTCCTGAAGGAGACGGTCGGTCCTTCGGCGCTCTTCCTCGTCCACGGGGACGACGCCATCCTCTGGAGGACGTGGCCCGCTTCGGCCCAGGCTCTTCGCCTCTCGATCCCGCTCTCGGCGCGCTCGCTCCTCGCGTCGCTGCGGAACGCGAGGGACGTCTTCACCGGGCCCTGCCCGGACACGGAGGCGAACCGGCAGATCCTCGCGTCCGTCGGCGAGCGCTTCCCGGGGGACGTCGTCGTCCTCCCGGTCAACCTGAACGAACGGACGTTCCTCTACGTCGTCTGCCGGTCGCCCAGGGGCGGGCCGTCGATCGACAGGGCGTCGCTTCGGAGGCTTGCGAGGATCGCCTCAACCGCCCTGGGGCTCGTGGCGCTCCACCGGCGCCTCCGGAGCGTCTGAGCGCGGCCCGCGCCTATTTCCCCGTGACCCGGCTCAGGCGCGAGCGGATGATCTCGCGCTCGTAGACGATCTCCTTCGGCATCGTCCCCCTGAACTGGTCGAAGAAGGCGTCCTGGTCGGAGAGCTCCCGCTTCCACTCCTCGTAGTCGATCGTCTGCGCGTCCTCGACGTCCTCCATCGGGACGGCGAGGTCCTTGAGCGGCAGGTCGGCCCACTTCGGAACCCAGCCGATCGCGCTCTCGGAGGCCCCGGCGCGGCCGCGGGCGCGGTCGATGATCCACTTCAGGATCCGCATGTTCTCGCCGAAGCCCGGCCAGAGGAACGAGCCGTCGGGCCCCCTGCGGAACCAGTTCACCATGAAGATCTTCGGGAGGACCGCGACCTTCCCCTCCATGTTCAGCCAGTGCTCGAAGTAGTTCCCCATGTCGTAGCCGCAGAAGGGGAGCATCGCCATCGGGTCGCGCCGCACGACCCCTTCCTTGCCGACGGCCGCGGCCGTCGTCTCCGAGCCCATCGTCGCGCCGAGGTAGACGCCGTGCGTCCAGTTGAACCCCTGCAGGACGAGCGGGACGGTCGTCGAGCGGCGGCCGCCGAAGATGATCGCCGAGATCGGAACACCGTGCCGGTCGTTCACGCGCGGCGAGAGCGCCGGGTTGTTCGCGGCGGGAGCCGTGAAGCGGCTGTTCGGGTGCGCCGCCTTCTCCGTCGAGCCGCGCTGCCACGGCCGCCCGCGCCAGTCGATCAGCTCCTCGGGAGGCGTGCTGTCCTTCCCCTCCCACCAGACGTCGCCGTCCGGCGTCATCGCGACGTTCGTGTAGAGCGTGTCGCGCTTGATCGACTCCATCGCGTTCGGGTTCGTGGCGTAGTTCGTCCCCGGCGCGACGCCGAAGTAGCCCGCCTCGGGGTTGATCGCCCAGAGACGCCCGTCGGCGCCGGGGCGCATCCAGCAGATGTCGTCGCCGACCGTCCAGACCTTCCAGCCGTCGAAGCCGCGCGGCGGGATGAGCATCGAGAAGTTCGTCTTGCCGCAGGCCGAGGGGAACGCCGCCGCGACGTAGGTCGTCTCGCCGCCCGGCTCCTCGACGCCCATGATGAGCATGTGCTCGGCCATCCACCCCTCCTGGCGGCCGAGGTAGGAGCCGATCCGGAGCGCGAGGCACTTCTTGCCGAGGAGGACGTTCCCGCCGTAGCCCGAGCCGATCGACCAGATCGTGTTGTCCTCGGGGAAATGGCAGATGAACCGCCGCTCGGGATTCAGGTCGAGCATCGAGTGGAGGCCGCGGTTGAAGTCGTCCGAGTCGCCGAGCATCCGGAGGGCGCGCGTCCCCATGCGCGTCATGATCCGCATGTTCAGGACGACGTAGACGCTGTCCGTCAGCTCGACGCCCACCTTCGCCTGCGGAGAGCCGATCGGCCCCATGACGTAGGGGATGACGTACATCGTCCGCCCCTTCATCGACCCGTCGAAGAGCTGGCCGAGCTTGTTGTAGGCCTCGGCGGGCGCCATCCAGTTGTTGTTCGGCCCGGCCTCCTCCCTGGTCTTCGTGCAGATGAAGGTCAGGTGCTCGACCCGCGCGACGTCGGCCGGGTCGGAGCGGTGCAGGTAGCAGCCCGGCAGCTTCTCCTGGTTGAGTGGGATCAGGACGTTCGTCGAGACGGCCAGGGCCGTCAGCCGCTCCTTCTCCTCGTCCGACCCGTCGCACCAGACGACCTGCTCGGGTTTGCAGAGGCGTGCGCACTCCTCGACCCAGGCGAGGAGGTGCGGGTTGGCGGAAAGGGCCTTGCCGACGACGGCCTCGGTGGCTGTGCTCATGACGCTCTCCTCCTGCCCGGGGGACGACTGAATCGGGACCAACGCGGATTCCTATCATAATCGGACGATGTCCGAACCGGACCCGCCTCTCAGCCTGCAGCTCCTCGGCCTCTACCCGAAGAAGGCCGGCTCCGCCGCCGTCGGCGCCGCCGCCCGGGCGAGGCTTCCCCGGGCTCTCCGGGAGCCGCTGCTCGGGCGCTTCGCGGCCTCCTACCGCGTCGACCTCGCCGAGGCGGAGAGGCCCCTCGCCGAGTACGCCTCGTTCCTCGACTTCTTCACCCGACGGCTGAAACCGGGCCTCCGCCCCCAGGACCCGCCCGTCCCGGGCGGGCTGAACTCGCCGGTCGACGGGGCGCTGATCGCCTCGGGCCGGGTCGAGGCCGGGACGCTCATCCAGGCCAAGGGGCTCCCGTACCGCCTCGACGAGCTCCTCGCGGGCGACCCGCTTGCGGCCCGGTTCGAGGGGGGCGCCTTCGCGACGCTCTACCTCTCCCCGCGCGACTACCACCGGATCCACGTCCCGTGCTCGGGGCGCGTCCTCGCCGTCGGACGCGTCGAGGGAGAGCTCTGGCCGGTCAACGAGGCCTCGACGGCCTTCACCCCGGGCCTCTACGTGCGGAACCGCCGGGCGTACTGGATCGCCGAGGGGACGGGCGAGGACGCCGGTCTCGACGTCGCGGCCGTCCTCGTCGCCGCGACGCACGTCGGGGGGGTCGTCGTCGACCCGCGCTGGCTCGGCGGGAGGAGTCTCGCGGCCCGCGACCGGCTCGATGTCCCCGGCCTCGCCTGCGCGCCGGGGGACGACCTCGGCACGTTCGAGCTCGGCTCGACGGTCGTCCTCGTCGTCGGCGGGGAGAGGGCGAAGGCGTTCGCCTGGAGCCGCCCGCACGGGCCGGTCCGGGTCGGCGAGAGGCTCGGTTCCGTCGCCTGACGGGTCCGGCAGCTGCTACCCTCCCCGCCATCGACAGAGGTCCCGTCTTCCGCCGGCGCGCCGTCCGCTTCCTCGCGGGGCCCGTCCTCGCCGCGGCCCTTCACGGCTCCCTCGCGGCCGCGCCCCCCGAGCTCCGCTGGGGCGGCGACGCCGAAGGGGGAGCACCGTTCGTCGAGGCCGACCCGAACGACCCGACGAAGCTGCGCGGCTTCGACGTCGAGATCGCGGCCGAGCTCGCGCGCCGGTCGGGGCGCGTGGCGCGCTTCGTCCAGGTCGCCTACTCCTCGATCGACCAGAGCGTCGCCCGCGGCGACTTCGAGATCGGCCTCTCGGGCGTCGAGGACACGCCGGGACGCCGGGCCGCGCTCTCGGCGACGATCCCCTACTTCGAGTTCCGCGAGGTCCTCGCGACGCGCGCGGGGGAGGAGGGGCGCTTCCCGTCGCTCGCCTCGCTCCGGGGCCGGCGCGTCGGGACGCTCGGCGGGACGATCGCCTACGAGATCCTCCTCGCCGCGGAGAGGGAGCACGGCGTCGTGGCCGTCTCCTACGACGACGACGTTCACCCCTACGAGGACCTCGCGAAGGGGCGGCTCGACGCCGTCCTCCTCGACCACGTCCTCGCGCTTCGGGCGCTCCGGAGGACGGGGGGGATCGCGATCGTCCCGGGGACCGTCGCGACCGGCTGGTACGTCGGCGTCCTCGCGAAGGGGAACGCGGCGGGGCGCGACGAGGTCGACCGGCACCTCCTCGAGATGATGCGCGACGGCACCCTCGCGCGGATCTACACGGCCTGGGGCCTCGAGGACGAGGCGCAGCGGGCGCACCGCGCGCGCGTCCTCGCCGAGCACGCCGTGCGCCCGCCGGAGCGGACGGCCCCGGCCCCGTCCGCCACGGGAGAAGCCGAGGGGCGGACGCGGACGGCGGCGGCCGTGAAGGCCTACCTCCCGGCGCTCTTCCGCGCCGCCCTTGTCACGATCGCGCTGTCGTGCCTCTCGATGGCGCTCGCGGTCTCCGTCGGGTCGCTCGTCGCCACGGGCCGCATCTACGGCCCGCGGCCGCTCCGGTTCTTCCTCGCGGCCTACGTCGAGGTGACGCGGGGGACGCCGGTCCTCCTCCAGCTCTTCGTCCTCTACTACGGTCTCTCCGGCTTCGTCCGCCTCCCCGCCTTCCTCGCGGCGCTCCTCGGCCTCGGGCTCAACTACGCGGCCTACGAGAGCGAGATCTACCGCGGCGCGCTCGAGGCGGTGGGGAAGACGCAGCTCGAGGCGGCGCGGACGCTCGGCTTCACCGAGCTTCAGGTCCTCCGTCTCGTCCGCGGGCCGCTCGCGTTCCGGCTCGCGCTGCCGCCGATGACGAACGACTTCGTCGCCCTCCTGAAGGACTCCTCGCTCGTCTCGGTCATCACCGTCGTCGAGCTGACGAAGCAGACCTCGATCTTCGCGGTGAACGTCGGGAGCTGGCTCGTCCCGGGCCTCCTCTGCGGGGCGATCTACCTCGCGATGTCGCTCCCCCTCTCGCGCGTGGCCCGCCGCCTCGAGGAGCGCTGGAAGGGGCCGGCGTGAGCGCCGTCCTCGCCGTCTCGGGCCTCCGGCTCTCGCGGGGCAGCCGCGAGGTCCTCCGGGGCGTCGACCTCGCCGCCTCCCGCGGCGAGATCGTCGCGCTCATGGGGCTCTCGGGCGGCGGCAAGACGACCGTCCTCCGGAGCGTCACGGCGCTCGAGGCGTTCGACGCGGGGTCGATCGACGTCGACGGCTTCCGCCTCGGGCCCGGCCCGACGCCCGGCGAGCACCGCCTCGCGCCGCTCCGCCGCAAGGTCGCCCTCGTCTTCCAGCAGCACGGCCTCTTCGAGCACCTCGACGCGCTCCGGAACGTCACGCTGGCGCCGATCCACGTCCACGGCACTCCGAGGCGGGAGGCGGAGGAGAAGGCGGGCGCGCTCCTCGAGTCCCTCGGCGTCTCGCACCGGACGCACGCCTTCCCGCGCCAGCTCTCCGGGGGCGAGGCGCAGCGCGTCGCGATCGCCCGCGCCCTCGCCGTCGACCCGCCGCTCCTCCTGATGGACGAGCCGACCGCCTCGCTCGACCCGGCGCGCCGGGTCGACCTCGGCGAGACCCTCGTGAGGCTCGCGGGCGAGGGGCGGACGCTCGTCGTCACGTCGCACGACGACGACTTCGTCCGCGACTTCGCGACGCGGCTCGTCGTCATGGCCGAGGGGTGCGTCGTCGAGGAGGGGCCGGCGCGCGAGGTCCTCGCGAACCCGACGCACGCCGCGACGAAGCAGCTCCTCGCCGGCACGACGCAGAGCCCGCCGCGCGCGCGCTGACGGCGCGCCTCCCGCCGGCGCCCCGCGGCCCGGTGCTATCCTCCCCGCTCGGATCTTTTCCACGGACCTCGGGTCCCCCGACCTCCGGGGGGCGAAAGAGGGAAGCGGGTGTGAATCCCGCGCGGCCCCCGCCACTGTGACCGGGGACGCGAAGGACGGAATCCCACTGGCGGCGGGCGATTCGCGAACGCGGGTCACGTCTCCGGGAAGGGGTCCTTGCGCGGACGATCCGGGAGCCAGGAGACCTGCCCAGGGCCCATCGCAACCCGCCGCGCCGTCTCCGGGGCTCGAGAGGACGCGGGAGACGCCTCCGCGCGCGCCTCCCGCCCCCTCTCGATGGGACGGCGGGGTGCAGCAGACCGGAGGTCTCCATGCGTCTCGTCCGTTCCCTCCTCCTCCCGCTCGTTCTCTGCCTGCCCGCCGCGGCCCAGCCCGCAACGCCGGCGCAGGGGCCGGTCCCCGTCGCGGCCGACGTCGTCGTCACCGCCGAGGCGGTCCCCGAGGACGCCTCCTCCCTCGGCGTCGCGGTGACCGTCGTCGACCGCGCCGCCATCGAGCGCTCCCGCGCCGCGACCGTGGCCGACCTCCTCCGTTCCGTCCCGGGCGTCGACGTCGCGCAGAGCGGCGGCACGGGCGGCGTCACGTCGCTCTTCCTCCGCGGGACGAACTCGAACTCGGCGCTCGTCCTCGTCGACGGCGTGAAGATGAACAGCCCCTACTTCGGCGGCGTCGACCTCTCCTCCCTCGGCACCGCGAACGTCGATCGGATCGAGGTCGTCCGCGGTCCGTTCTCGGCCCTCTACGGGTCGGAGGCGATCGGCGGCGTCGTCCAGGTCGTCACCCGCCGGGCCGAGGCGGGCGGCCTCTCGGGGAGCGCCCACCTCGGCCTCGGCAACGCCGCATCGCGCGAGGGGGGCGTGAACGCCGCCTTCCGCGAGGGCGCCGTCGGCGTGACCGCCGGCTTCCGCCGCACGACGACGGAAGGCGACCTCCCGAACGAGACGTTCGAGGGGACCGACCTCTCCGCGGCCCTCGACGCCGAGGTCGCCCCCGGCGTGAAGACGGGCGTCACGGTCCGGCGCGACACCTCGCGCACGGGAATCCCCTTCTCGGGCGCGACCGCGACGCCGAACCGGTTCACGACCGCGGACACGACGCTCGTCTCGGTCCCGGTCTCCCTCGCCCTCGGCGCGGGGACGACGCTCGAGGCGGCCGGCACGTACGCCGCCGACTCGCCGACCTACGCCGACCCCGACGACCCGTACGGCTTCACGTTCTCGGAGACGCGCGCCCGCCGCGCGGGCGGACGCCTCGTCGTCTCGCACACCGCCGGGGCGAACCGGCTCTCCGTCGGCGCCGACTACGAGCGGACGCAGGTCGACAACGAGGACTCGTACGGAGTGCAGCTCGACGGCCTGACGACGGACACCTGGTCGGTCTTCGCCGAGGACCGCCTCTCCCTCGCGCAGGACCGGGTCGCGATCACCGCCGGCGTCCGGCGCGACGAGAACTCCGCGTTCGGCGCCTCGACGAACCCCCGCCTCGCCCTCACCTGGACCGTCTCCTCCGCGATCCGCCTCCGCGCGGGCGCCGGCACCGCCTTCCGCGCGCCGTCGACCGGCGAGCTCTACTACCCCTTCTCGGGGAACCCCGACCTGAAGCCCGAGGAGGCGGCCTCGTACGAGGCCGGGGCGGAGTGGACGGTCGCCCCGGGCGTCGCGGTCGAGGCGAGCCTCTTCCGCAACGACGTGAAGGACCTCATCCGGTACGACTTCGCGTACCAGAGGAACGTGAACGTCGGCCGCGCGCGGATGACGGGCCTCGAGGCCTCCGCACGCGCCGCGCTCGGCCCCGCGCTCCAGCTCCGCGCGGCGTACACCTGGCTCGACACCGAGGACCTCGACACCGGCCTCCCGCTCCTCCGGCGGCCCGCGCACCGCGCCTCGGTCACGCTCGCGGGCGACCTCGGGCGCGGCGCGAGCGCCGAGGTGACGGGGCTGTACGTCGGCGAGCGGGACGACGTCGACGCGACGACGTACCTCCGCGTCACGAGCCCCGCGTACTTCCGGGTCGACCTCGCGGCGACGGGGCCGCGCTTCTTCGGTCACCTCGCCCCGTTCGCCCGCGTCACGAACCTCCTCGACCGCGACTACTCCGAGGTCGCGGGCTACCCGTCGCCCGGCGTCCGGTTCGTCGCGGGCCTCGACGTGGCGTTCTGACGGAAGCCGCCTGAAACGGGGAGGGTCGGGAGCCTCGCGGCTCCCGGCCCTCGAGCCGTCGATTCCCGCCTCAGGAGCGGCGCAGCGCCCAGAGGCCGGCGCCGGCGAGGACGAGCCCGAGGAGGACGAGGCCGAGCTTCCCGAGCGACGGGATCGCCGCGTCGACCCCGTTCCCGGCGAGGAGGAGCGGCGCGGCGACCTGCGGCGCGCCGCCGAACGAGGCGTAGAAGCTCAGGACGTCCTCGGCGCGGCCCGTCGACGAGGGACCGAAGGTGACCTGGAAGCTGCAGCTCTCCATGGGCGCGAGGACGACCCCGTCCCCGCACGTCCCGGGGTCGACGAGGAACGCGCTCGCGGCCGGGTTCCCGCGCGTGAACCAGGGGCTCCCGAGCGTCATGCTCGGCAGGGAGGGAGCACGCGTCCCCGTCCCGTTCCGGATCGTGAACGTCGCGGCGGGGGAGGCCGTTCCTACGGTGACCGAGCCGAAGTCCCAGCTGCTCGGCGTGAGCCAGGAGACGGCCGCGGTCCCGTAGGCGGAGAACGCGAGCTTCAGCTCGCCGGCGGCGGTGGCGTCGCGGGCGCCGAGCTCGGAGAACGGGATCGCGAAGCGGTAGAGCTTGTGGCGCCACGGCGCGCGCGGCGTCGGTCCGAACGAGGGAGCGCCCCAGCGCGTCTCGCGCTCCGAGACGCGGAACTCCCGGATCCCCGATGCGGTCGCGACCTGGACGCCGGCCCAGTCCTTGTCGCCGTCGCACGTGTTGTCGGGCGTGAAGTCGACGGCGGCGTAGAGCGTGTCGCAGTCGTTCGCGACCCAGCCCCACGTCGTCCCCTCGGGGTGGCCGGTCGTCGGAGCGCTGGGCACGGCGAAGAGGGCGGCCCGGGCATCGAGCGCCTCGGGCCACGCGGGGGCGTGGCCGCCGGGAGCGGGCCGGTAGCGGTAGAACGCCGAGGTCGCGGCCAGCGGCCGGAACTGGTTCTCGGGCGGAAACGCGAAGGGCGAGCCGGCGATGACCGGACCCTCCACGCGGGCGTTCAGCCGGAGCGTGGCTCCGGCGCCGGCCGTGGGGAAGGTCAGCTCGAGCGTCCTTCCGAAGGCGTCGAGGACGTCGTGGTCGGCGCGGAGCGCAAGGCCGAGCGCCCCCGCCTCGGACGCCCCGTCGAGGCGGAGCGGGGCGCTCTCCCCGAGCGCGACGCGGTCGACGTGGGCCGCGCCTCCCCCCCTCTGGACGAGGCGGACGCGGACGCGCGGCTCCGAGAGCGCCGCGGCGGGGAGCGCGACGGACTCCTCCGTGTAGCGCCCGCCGAACCAGAGGTCGGCGACCGGAAGCCAGAATCCGCCGGCGAGCGCCTGGACCTGGAAGGCCCCCTGGGCGAGGCCCGCGGGGCGGTCCGCGGCTCCCGGGGAGGTGGTCGACGCGGAGACCGGCAGGACGGCGGCGAGGACCAGGACGGCTCCGAGAACGAACCAAGGACGACGCATGAAGGCCTCCTCGTGTCGACGAGCTCTTTCCGGCGATTCCCGACCGCCCATCATAGGCCTCGACAGGCGGGTTGAGCCGGGCGCGTCCTCCGGGCGACCGACGGTCGCCGCGAGGCCCGGGCAAAGGAAGAGGGCCGGGAGCCTCGCGGCTCCCGGCCCTCGGGCCGGACCGTTTCCGGGAAGGACTAGGAGAGGCGCCGCCCGAGGAGGAGGACGCCTCCGAGGGCGACGAGCGCGGCGAGGAGGCCGAGGCCGAGACCCTGGAGGGTCGGGATGACCACGGCCTCGGCGGAGAGGACGAAGGCCGTCGGGTCGCCGGCCGCCCCGGTCGCCGGGTTGTCGGAGACCGCGGTCGCCTCGTTCGTCCCGTTGCCGTCGGCGTCGTAGGAGACCGTGGCCTGGTTGGAGATCGTCGTGCCGGCGGTGGCCGTCGCCGGGATCGTCGCGGTGACCGTGACCGTCACCGAGCCGCCGGCCGGGATCGACCCGTTCCACGTCACGGTGTTCGTGCCGATCGTCGCGACGGCCGTGCCGGAGGTCGCGGCGGCGGAGACGAGGACGAGCGGGGCGGGCAGGACGTCGACGAGCTCGTTGCCGGCGTTGTCGAACTGGTCCGCCGTGCCCGCGTTCCGGAGAACGATGGTGTACGTGACGATGCTGTCGGGGGTGAGCCTGCCGGACGCCGTCTTCGTCGCCGAGAGGAGCGCCGGGGAGAGGACGTTCGAGGTGGACGTCGAGGTGTTGTCGCCCGGGTCCGTGTCGTTCGTGGCGGAGCCGATCGAAGCGGTGTTCGCGAGCGTCCCGCCGAGCGGCGCGGCCGGAGCGACGGTGCCGACGAGAGTGAAGGTCGCGGCCCCGGCGGCGAAGGAGGCGTTCGAGCAGCTGACGGTGCCGTTCACGCCGACGGCGGGGGTCGTGCAGCTCCAGCCGGCGGCGGGCGCGAGGGACGCGAACGTCGTCCCGGCGGGGAGCGGGTCGGAGAACGTGACGCTCGAAGGGCTCGGGCCGACGTTCGTCAGCGTGATCGTCCAGGTGAGCGTGCCGCCGGGGGCGACCGGCTCGGGCGAGGCGACGACGGCGATCGAGACGCCGGAGGAGGCGTTCACGGTCGTCGTGGCGGTCGCGGAGTTGTTCGCGGGGACCGGGTCGATCGTGCCGGAAGAAGCGGTCGCCGTGTTCGAGAGGACCGTGCCGCCCGCGACCGCGGCGTCGACGGCGACGGTGAGGGTGAAGGGGGCGTTCCCGGCCGCGAAGGTGGCGATGGAGCAGGTGACGGGGCCCGAGGCGCCGACCGCCGGCGTCGTGCACGACCAGCCGCCCGGCGAAACCAGCGAGACGAACGTCGTGCCGGCCGGGAGGGCGTCGGCGAGATTGGCGAACGCGGCGACGCTCGGGCCGGCGTTCGCGTAGGTGATGGTGTAGGTCACGTTCGAGCCGGCGATGACCGGGTCGGGCGTGTCGACCTTCGTGACCGAGATGTCTGCCGACGTCGCGACGGTCGTCGTGGCGGTGCCGGAGTTGTTCGCCGCGTTCGGGTCGGCGGTCGTGGAGGTCGCCGTCGCGGTGTTCGAGAGGAGCGTGCCGGCGGCGACCGCCGGGTCGACGGCCACGGTGAGCGTGAAGACCGCGCTCCCGACGGCGAACGACGGGTTCGAGCAGGAGACCGTGCCCGTTCCGCCGACCGCGGGCGTCGTGCACGACCAGCCGACGACGGCCGGGAGCGAGACGAACGTCGTCCCCGCGGGGAGCGTGTCGGAGAACGAAGCCGACGCGGCCGCGTCGGGGCCGGCGTTCGTGACCGTGACCGTGTAGGTGAGGTTCGTGCCGGCGGTGACCGGGTCGGGCGTGTCGGTCTTCGTCACCGCGAGGTCGGCCGTCTGGAACGCGGCGACCTGGTAGTAGGAGACGACCGGTTCGTGGTCGGAGAGTCGCGTCGCGGCCGAGGCTCCGTAGACGCCGCGGTCGGTTGCGGAGAAGTCGACGTTGACCCGCGCGTGCTCCTCGCGGCGGGCGAGGGTGCCCGAGACGACGGTGGCGTTCACGAGGACCTGGTCGATCGACTGCGCGCTGCCGTCGTAGGAGTACGAGTAGCGCTCCGCGGCCGGAGCGGTCGTGATGAGGTTGACGAAGTTCGGATTCACGAGATCGACGCCGTCCCCGGGGACGACGGTCTGGTCGTCGGGCGTCGGCGTCCCGGCGACGACGTTCACCATGTCGACGTAGCCGTCGTTGAACTCGAAGGCGTTGAAGTCGCCCACGAGGATGATTCGCTCCGTCGGGTCGGCGAGCTGCCGCGCCTGGACGAGGTTCGCGAGGTCCTCGGCCTGCTTCTGCCGCTTGGCGCGGTCGCGCGCTCCGGCGGTCGCCCAGCCCTTGGTCCCCGGCCCCGAGTCGTCCACGCCCGTCATCGCCTTGAGGTGGTTGACGATGACGGTGACGGGGAACGACGCGCCGTTCGCGTGGTGGATCACGGCGTTGAGGCGGAGGGGCGGCCGGTCGTTCAGGAGCTCCGTCGAGCTGTCGGGGTTCACGAAGAGCGTGTTCTTCAGCTCCTGCGTGACGGAGACGACCTCGACGCGCGGCGTCGAGGCGGCGACCTGGGCCGTCTTGACGAGGAAGCCCACGTCGATCCCGCCGATGTCGTTCCCCTCGACGAGGTAGGCGGCGTACTGCGGGTCCGGCTCGCTCGCCGCGACCGCGTCGGCCGAGATCTTCGACGCGATCGCCTGGAGCGTCGTCAGGTTCTCGACCTCGCAGAGGCCGAGGACGTCGGGCATCTTCAGGTAGTCGCGGACGCCGAGGGAGAGCTTCTGGAGACGATTGTTGAACGCCGTGGTCGTCAGGGCGACGTCACTGACCCCGGCGTCGTCCGTCGTGTCGAAGAACCGCTCGACGTTGTAGGAGCCGACGGTGAACTCCGAGGCTACCGGCGCCGTGACGGCGGTCGGCGTCATCCCGCCCGTCGGAAGGAGCGTCGTCTCGGGGAGGATCGTGTAGTGGCGATACGTGTAGTCGAGAGGCCCGGTGACGTTCGCGATGACTGCTCCGGTGGCCACGTTGACGGCGGTCGTGCCGGTCAGCACGTCGCTGTCGACGCGGATCAGCTCCGGGTTGCCATCGAACCGCGGGATCGGCGGGATGGTCCCGGTCGGGGCCGGGTCCGGCGGCTGGATGCCCGGCTCGCGGAACGGCCGCGCGACCCCGGTGACGACGCCGAAGAAGATGCCGTTCGTGGTCGCGGTGGCATTCGCCTCGTTCGTCGTCCCCTGCGTCGGCGCGACGACCGTCATCGACGGCACGGTCACGCGCATCCCCTCGTAGCGCTCCAGCTGGTCGTAGGCGCCGGCCGGGTCGGGGTTCGTGGCCGTCAGGACGATTGCGGCCGGCAGCGGGTTGCCGGTCGACAGCTGCACGACCGTCGGCGAGCCCAGCTCGGTCAGCGGCGGCTGGTACGGGTCGGCGCTCGGGACGTACTCGGAGACGGTCCCGGTGACCTGGACGAGGTTCCCGACGGCGGCCGCCGCGGGGGGCGCCGAGCTCGTGTAGACGTAGATTCCCTCGGAGGTGCTCGGGTCGGCGTCGACCGAGGCGTCGGGCTCCTGTATGTAGAAGCCGGCCGACCGGACGCCCGTCACGATGCCGGTCGTCGTGACGCTGTTGCCGACGAGCGGCGACGAGGTGCCCGGGCCCTGGATGTCGTGGATCTTCGTCAGTGTGACGTCGTCGTTCTGGATCGTGCCCAGGCCCTGCCCGTCCGCGACCGTCGCGCCGGTGACGTTCGTGACGTTCACGAAGAACGTCTCGTTCGGTTCGGTCGTCGTGTCGCCGTTGACGAGGACGTCGAAGGTGTACGTGGAGCTGCCCGCCGCGATCGTCTGGCCGGTCAGCGACTTCTGCGTGTAGTCCGAAGGCTGAGTCGCCGTTCCGTCGGCCGTCGCGATGTCGAACGTCACGCCGCCGGCGCCGGCGGGCGCGGAGAGGGAAACCGTGAACGTGAACGTCGTCGTGCCGGTGTTGCCCTCGGCGAGCGTGACCTCGTTGATGCTGAGCGTGGTCGCGCCGCCGGAGCAGGGCGCGAGCGCCGTCGCTGTGTTGCGCGGATTCGGAGTGTTTGCCGCGAAGTCAGCGCCGTTCTGGTCGGTCTCCGCGCAGCCATTCGAGCCGCGGAAGTCCGCAAGGATGTTAGAGAGTCCCGGTGCGGCCGCGGTTCCTTCGAAGAAGTTCGCGGTTCCGAACCCCACCAAGTCAACGATCTGAGCCAGCTGCGCGGCCGAGCATGCGGTCGAGCTGCCGTTGCAGGCGAGGCCCGTCGTCGTGTTCGCGAGGATGACCTTGCCTGCCGTGCCGCTCATGTTGATCGTGCCGGTCGCGTCGGCCGTCGGGAGAACGACGCCTACGGCCCCCCCGGAGGCTTCCTGAACAAGGTAGTACTGGCCCGGCGCCAGCGACCCGGACAGATTGGTGACGTTCGCCGAGAAGAGCCCTGTGCCGGTCGCGCTCGTGTACTGCACCGACCAGCCCGCGAGCGACACCGTCGTAGTCCCTCGATTGAAGAGCTCGATGAAGTCGTTCCGGTGTGTGGCGCCCGAGTTCCCGCCACCCCCATACACCTGGCTGATGACGACGTCGCTCGAGAGCGCCGCCGCGGGCGGCGCGGCGAGGACGGCGAGTGCGAGGACGACGATCGAGACGAAAGCGACGCTCCGGGCCGGACGGTTCATACAGATCTCCCTTCGGGAGTGATGTGTGCGGGGGTTGGGGTGAGGAGGGAACTGCGCGACAAGAGGTCACGGATCTTATCCACTCGGGGGCGTCTTGTCCGGTAGTCTTTCGCGAGAATCTGGGGAGGGTCTCGGCCATGAGATGGACCCGCGGCGGACGCAGCGCGAACCTCGAGGACCGACGGGGGGAAGAGGGCGGCGGGGGCCGCGGGCCGGGGCTGAAGCTCGGGCTCGGGGGGTTCCTCCTCCTCGCGGTCCTGAGCCTCGTTTTCAAGAAGGACTTCTTCGCGCTCGTCGACGGGGGCGGCGGGGGGCTCGCCCCGAGGGCCGACGTCTCGACGGGACAGGGACTTCCGAAAGCTGGGGCCATTCATGACCCACGCGAGGAGGAGCTCGTCGAGTTCGTGTCGTTCGTTCTCGACGACGCCCAATCGACCTGGGAGAAGCTCCTGCCGGCCCAGGGGAAACGCTACGTCGACGCGAAGCTCGTCCTGTTCCGCGACGGAATTGACTCGGCGTGCGGTTACGCGCAGTCGGCGACCGGGCCCTTCTACTGTCCGGGCGACCGGAAGGTCTACGTCGACCTCGGCTTCTACCAGGAGCTGAAGGAGCGCTTCGGCGCACCGGGAGACTTCGCGCAGGCGTACGTCATCACGCACGAGATCGGGCACCACGTCCAGAACCTCCTCGGCATCGACGAGGCGGTGCGGCGGCGGCAGGCCGCGGACCCGCGGCACAAGAACGCGTACTCGGTCGCCCTCGAGCTCCAGGCCGACTGCTTCGCCGGCGTCTGGGGACACGAAACCGCCCGGCGCGGGATCCTCGAGAAGGGGGACGTCGAGGAGGGGCTGAGCGCCGCGGCGGCGATCGGCGACGACAGGCTCCAGCGCGCGGCGGGCCGCCGCGTCTCACCCGACGCCTTCACCCACGGCTCGTCCGAGCAGCGGGTCGCCTGGTTCCGCAAAGGGCTCGAGACGGGCGACCCCCGGGCCTGCGACACCTTCCGGGCGATGCGGTAGGCCGCCCCGCGGCAGCTCCGGGGCTCAGCCCCCGGGGGGAGGCGGAGGAAGCGGGGGAGCGGCCGGAGGGAGCGGCGGTCCGCCGGCCTCCGCGGCCCTCGTCGTCGTCCGACGCTCCTTCCAGAGCCCGAAGATCATCGTGAGGATCGCCAGGATGATCTCGTCGACGAAGGGGATGAAGTCGGGGATCAGGAGGTCGAGCACGAACACGGCTGCCAGCAGGGCGAAAAGCCCCGGGAACCGGAGGTTCAGGCCGCCCAGGAGCCTCTGGATGATTCCCCGCCTCCGGGAGGCCTGGGGGTCGCCGGGCCGCGTATCCATGGCGGGAATCATAGGGAAAGAGGGGCGCCTTGACCGTGGTATTCGGGGATGCTAAGTTCCGCGGTCCGCGGAGGCGCCTGGGCCCCCGCCGGTCTTTCAAAGCGTGGGGCTGTAGCTCAGTTGGGAGAGCGCCTGAATGGCATTCAGGAGGTCGACAGTTCGATCCTGTTCAGCTCCACCATTTCCTTTTTCGTGAGGGTCATCGCCGGGCAGAGTCCCGGCGTTCCTGTTTTCGGGGCTCCCGTGATCAGGTCCCCGCGGACCCCCTCTCGGCGTAGTTCGCCTCGATCCAGCGGCGGTAGTCGCCGCTCGCGACGTCCTCGACCCACGGCATGTTGTCGAGGTACCAGGAGACGGTCTTGCGGATGCCGGTCTCGAACGTCTCGGCGGGCTTCCAGCCGAGTTCGCGGTCGATCTTCCGCGCGTCGATCGCGTAGCGGCGGTCGTGCCCCGGCCGGTCCTTCACGTAGGTGACGAGGCGCTCGTGCGGCCCGGCGGGGTCCGGGCGCAGCTCGTCGAGGAGGGCGCAGAGCGTGCGGACGATGACGAGGTTCGGCATCTCGTTCCAGCCGCCGACGTTGTAGGTCTCGCCCGGGCGCCCCTTCTCGAGGACCGCGCGGATCGCCGAGCAGTGGTCCTTCACGTAGAGCCAGTCGCGCACGTTCATCCCGTCGCCGTAGACAGGGAGCGGCCGGCCGCGGAAGGCGTTCAGGATCATCAGCGGGATGAGCTTCTCGGGGAACTGGAACGGCCCGTAGTTGTTCGAGCAGTTCGTCGTCAGCGTCGGCAGGCCATAGGTGTGGTGGTAGGCCCGCACGAGGTGGTCCGACGAGGCCTTGCTCGCCGAGTAGGGGCTGTTCGGCGCGAAGGGCGTCTCCTCGGTGAACGGCGGGTCCGAGGGGCCGAGCGAGCCGTAGACCTCGTCGGTCGAGACGTGGAGGAACCGGAAGGCCGCCTTCTCCGGCTCGGGAAGCGCGTTCCAGAAGGCGCGCACCGCCTCGAGGAGGTGGAACGTCCCGACGACGTTCGTCTGGATGAAGTCCTCGGGGCCGTGGATCGAGCGGTCGACGTGCGACTCGGCCGCGAAGTTCACGATCGCCCGCGGGCGGTGCCGGGCGAGGAGCTCGCCGACGAGGGCGCGGTCGCCGATGTCTCCCTTCACGAAGACGTGGCGCGCGTCTCCCCGGAGCGGCTCGAGGCTCCGCGGGTTGCCGGCGTAGGTCAGCTTGTCGAGGTTCACGACCGGCTCGCCGGAGGCGGCGAGCCAGTCGAGGACGAAGTTCACGCCGATGAAGCCGGCGCCGCCCGTGACGAGAATCAAGGCGTCCTCCTCCCGGCCCTCACTCCGCGTCCCCGAAGCCCTCGGGGTTGCGCTCCTGCCAGCGCCAGCTGTCGGCGCACATCTCGTCGAGGCCGCGGGCGGCCTTCCAGCCGAGCTCCCGCTCCGCCTTCGTCGTGTCGCACCAGCTCTCGGCGATGTCGCCGGCGCGGCGAGGGACGACCCGGTAGGGGACCGTCCGCCCGGAGGCCTTCTCGAACGCCCGGAGGACCTCGAGGACGCTGCAGCCGCGCCCCGTCCCGAGGTTCCAGACGCGCGTGCCGGGGCCTTCCGCGAGCTTCCCGAGCGCCTTCACGTGCCCTGCCGCGAGGTCGACGACGTGGATGTAGTCGCGGATCCCGGTGCCGTCCGGCGTCGGGTAGTCGTCGCCGAAGACGCTGAGGGCCTCGCGGCGGCCGACGGCCACCTGCGCGATGTAGGGCATCAGGTTGTTCGGGATGCCGCGGGGGTCCTCGCCGATCCGCCCGCTCTCGTGCGCGCCGACGGGGTTGAAGTAGCGGAGGAGGGCGATGCTCCAGGAGGGGTCGGCCTTCGCGACGTCGAGGAGGACCTGCTCGACGACGAGCTTGCTCCGCCCGTAGGGGTTCGTCGGCGTCCCCATCGGGAAGTCCTCGCGGATCGGGACGGACGGCGGGTCGCCGTAGACCGTCGAGGAGGAGCTGAAGACGAGCGTCTTCACGCTGGCCGCGGCCATCGCCTCGACGAGCGTCACGCTCCCGCAGACGTTGTTGTCCCAGTAGAGGAGAGGCTTTTCGACCGACTCGCCGACCGCCTTCAGCCCGGCGAAGTGGATGACGGCGTCCACGCGGTGCTCGCGGAAGAGGGCGTCGAGCGTCGCGCGGTCGCGGATGTCCCCCTTCACGAACGGCACGCGCTTCCCGGTCAGCTCCGCGACACGCGCGAGCGACTCCCTCCGGGCGTTCGAGAGGTTGTCGAGGACGACCACGTCGTGGCCGGCCCCGAGGAGCTCGACGCAGGTGTGCGAACCGATGTAGCCGGCGCCGCCGGTAACGAGAATCCTGCTCATCGCGGCAGACGTTACCAGCTTCGCCAGCCGCTCTCAGTTCCAGTGCTTGAGCCGCGGCCAGAGCTCGGGAAGGGGCGTCTTCAGGCCGCGGCAGACCCAGATCGCCCCGTTCTCCTCGGCCATCCCCCACGGGTGCTCGTGTCGGCCGGCCTCCTCGACCGAGGCGCAGACGCGCTCGAGGCTCTCGCGGTCGTCCTGGAGGACGACGAGGACGTCCCCGCGGAAGCCGCGGGGCCCCCAGAAGAAGTGGTTCTGGTGGGCGGAGATCGCCGGCGGCAGTCCATGTGCCGGCCCGAAGAGGTTGACCGCCCCGGCCTCGCCGTAGTTGTTCGCGAAGACCGCGGCCCGGGCGCGCTCCGCGGGCGTCAGGCCGTTCCAGACCTTCGCGACGTCGGCGACGAGCTCCGGCCAGCCGAACTGGTCGCCGAACGGCTGCGGCAACGGCCCGCGGTGCGCGACCTCGGCCTTCGGCGGAGTGAACCCGATCGCCTTCGTGAAGCCGACGAAATCCGGCGGGTCGAGGATCGGGAGGACGAGCGGCGCGACGGGGAGCGTGAGGCCGACGGCCCACGCCGCCGCGGCGAGGCGCGGCCCGCTCCGCCCCGCGTGCCGGGGCCGGCGTTCCATCCACTCGTCGAGGCCCACGGCGCCGGCGGCGATCAGGACCGGGAAGAAGGGCGTCAGGTAGTACCCCTTCGCCTTCATCGCGAACATCAGGACGAAGAAGACGGCGAACGCGGCGCCGAGCGCGCGGTACCGCCCCTTCCGCGCGAGGAGGAGCCAGGCGAGGCCGCCGAGCCAGAGCGGAAGGAGGTGCGGACCCTGCTGCAGGACCTGGGTCAGGACGAACTCCCCGGGGCCGAGGACGACGTTCTTCCCCGTGCGCGCGACGTTGCGGAGGTCCTCGAGCGTCGGGAAGCCGTTCGCGGCCTGCCAGAGGAGGTTCGGGAGGAAGACGAGGAGAGCGACGCCGGCCCCCGCCCACGGCCACGGCGTCGCGAGCGAGCGCCGCATCGGCGAGAGGAGGAGCCCGGCGACGACGGCGGCGCCGAAGAAGGCCGTCGAGTGCTTGTTCAGGAGGCCCAGCCCCGCGAAGAGGCCGAAGAGGAGCCAGAGACGCGGCGAGGCGCCGTCGGCGAGCCGCACGACGACGTACGCGCAGCCGGTCCAGAAGAGCGGCTCGAAGACGTTCATCGTGAAGAGTCCCGCGATCGCAAGGAAGATCGGCGTCGCGAGCGCCGCCGTCGCGGCGAGCCCCTGCGCGGCCCGGCTCCCGCCGAGCCGCCAGGCGAGGAGTCCCGTCAGGAGGACGACGCCCGCGCCGGCGAGGCCCGCGAGGATGCGGAGAACCGGGAGCGAGCCGCCGAGGAGGAGCGCGACCCTGGCGTAGAGGCCGATCGCGGGCGCCGCGTCGACGTAGCCCCAGCCGAGGTGCCGCCCGCAGTCGAGAAAGTACAGCTCGTCGCGGAAGTAGCCGTAGCGGTTCGCGAGCGCGACGTGGACGGCGAGCTTCGCTCCCGCGATCGCGAGGAGGAGCCCCCAGGCCGGGGAGGCGGCCGGTCGGGCTTCGGCCATCCTCAGCGCCTGTACGCGGCGGCCATCTCCTCGGTCTCGGCCCGGAGCGCCTCGAGGAGCGCGGGCGGGGCGACCGCCGTCGCCTCGCGCCCGAACGAGAGGACGAAGCGCCGCGCCTCGAAGAGCGAGCCGGCCGGGAGCTCGAGCTCGAGCTCCCCGCCCGGAAGCTGCGTGACCTTCTGCTTCGGGTGCCAGCGCACCTCGGCCACCCACGCCGCCATCGACTTCGTGAAGCGGACCCGGAAGCGGAACGGCTCGCTCCCGACGAAGATCCCGATCGTCTCGCCGAAGTGCCGCTTCAGGTCGAAGTCGCGCGGGATCGAGAAGACCTCGGATGAGCCCTCGGCCTCGCGGATCCGCGCGACGTAGAACGTCTTCACCGTCCCCGGGTCGTCCTCGCGGTCCTGCGCGGCCACCAGCCAGTCTCCCGCCGCGAGGACGAGGCCGTAGGGCGCCAGCTTCCGCACGCTCGTCTCGCCGGCCGGCTTCTGGTAGCGGACCGTGAGCACCGTCTTCTCGCGGATCGCCGTCGCGACGGCGTTCCAGACGGCGGGGTCGACGAGGCGGATCGGCTGCGGGTGGATGTAGAGCCGCTCGACGAACGCGCCCGGGCTGACGCGGATCTCCGGCGGCATCACGTCGGAGATCCGTTCGAACGCCTCGCGGAGCCCCTCGGCGACGGGCGTCCCCTCGTAGAGGTCGAGCACCTTGCTCGCGACGCCGATCGCGAAGAGGCCGGGCCCCTCGACCGGGATCCACGGCAGGTGCCAGGCGGGGTCGGCGTACCGGAACGACCCCTTCTTCCGGTCGAAGACGATCGGCGCGCCCATCTCGTCGCGCATGAAGCCGATGAACCGCTGCACGGTCTTCGTCGACGTCTTCCACCGCGTGGAGAGGGACGTCGCGTTGACGGCGCGCCTGCGCCGCATCAGGTCGTCGAACTCGAGGATGCGCCGGAAGAGGGGCCTGTCCTTCACCGCCATGGCGGGAATCGTAGCGCCCGGGCGCGGCGTCGGGCCGCGGCACACCTCGCGCCGCGGCCCGGCATCAGCGGATCACTCCTCCCAGGGGAGCCCCTTCTTGAAGTGCCCGTAGTTCGTCGTCGAGCGATAGATCGGGCGCCGGAGGTCGAGCCGCTCGCTGATCGCCGCGGGGCGGAAGTCGAAGGAGGAGACGAGCGCTGCGGCCGCCTTCGCGTCGCCGGTCCCGAACGTCTCGACCGTCACCGACATCGGCTTCGCCTCGCCGATCGCGTACGAGACCTGGATCTCGGCCCGGTGGGCGAGGCCCGCCTTCACGACCTGGCGCGCGGCCCAGCGGCAGAAGTAGGCGCCGCTCCGGTCGACCTTCGAGGGGTCCTTGCCGCTCCAGGCGCCGCCGCCGTGCCGGGCCGCGCCGCCGTAGCTGTCGACGATGATCTTCCGCCCCGTCACGCCCGCGTCGGCCGCGGGGCCTCCGAGGACGAAGGAGCCGGAGGGGTTCGCGATGAAGCGGATCCCGGCGCGCATCCACGCCCCGAGCGCCTTCGGCGCGAGCGTCGACTCGACCCAGACGGCGATCTCCTCGCGCGTCACGTCCGGGGCGTGCTGGGTGGAGATCAGGACCGACTCGACTCGGGCGGGGAGGCCCGCCTCGTAGGCGACCGTCACCTGCGACTTGCCGTCGGGGCGGAGCCACGACACGCCGTCGCGCCGCGCCTCGGCGAGGCCGCGCGTCAGCCGGTGCGCGAGGACGATCGGGAGCGGCAGGAGCTCGTCGGTCTCCTTCGTCGCGTAGCCGAACATGATCCCCTGGTCGCCCGCGCCCTGGTCCTTCTTCTTCGCGTCGGTCGCCTTCGTCACGGCGCCGCCGATCTCCTTCGACTGCCGGGAGAGGAAGTTCAGGACCTTGAGCCCCTTCGCGTTGAACGGCTCGGCGGGGTCGACGTAGCCGATCCCCTCGACGACCTCGCGGACGATCTCCTCGTACCGGGGCTTCTTCAGCCCGGCCTTCGAGGTGATCTCGCCTGCGAGGACGACGCGGTTCCCCTTGGCGAGGACCTCGCACGCGACGCGGGCGCCCTTGTCGGGCCCGATGTTCGCGTCGAGGATCGCGTCGGCGATGAGGTCGCACACCTTGTCGGGGTGCCCCTCGGTCACGGATTCGGAGGTGAGGAGGAAGTCCTGGCTCTCGGTGCTCATCAGCAGAGTCCTTTCGCCGTGGAAAGCCACGCTTCGATCGCGCATGGGCCCCGGTCCGGGGAGGATCGGGCCGGCCTTGCCACCGCAGGGACTACGGTCTGGCGGGCGGGTCGTCGAGCCGGTGCTCTCTCCGCCTCTCTTCATGCCGGCAGCCCGAAGCGCAGGGCCGCCAGTTGCTCAAAGAACCGCGCGGCCGCGCCGCGGGCGGGCGGATTCTCGCACGACCCGCCCGGAAAGGCCGGGGCGCCCGGAAACCTCCTCGCGCCGGGCCCCGTAGTCGTCTAGGGTGCCTTCCCCGGTGCAAGGAGGAACGATGACTTCCGGTTCCCGAATCCCCCGCCGGGCCGCCGCCGGCGTCGCCCTGGCCCTGGCCCTCGCCCTTCCCGCCGCCGCCGCGCCGAAAGAGGCGGGGTGGCGCATCCCGACCGCGGTGAAGAAGCTCCCGAACGGCCTCACCGTCGTCGTCTCGGAAGACCACTCGTCCCCCACCTTCGGCCTCTGCCTCGCCTTCCGCATCGGCTTCCGCCTCGAGCCGAAGGGGCGCACCGGCTTCGCCCACCTCTTCGAGCACATGATGTTCCAGGGGACGCCGAACGCCCCGAAGGGGACCTACGACCGGGTCATCGAGGGGGGCGGCGGCGTCAACAACGGCTCGACCCGCTACGACTACACGAACTACATCGTCAGCGCCCCCGTCTCGGCGCTCGAGCCGGTCCTCTGGCTCGAGGCCGACCGGATGAAGGCGCTCGACTTCTCCGAGAAGAACCTCTCGAACCAGAAGGAGGTCGTCAAGGAGGAGATCCGCGTCAACGTGAAGAACAAGCCCTACGGCCTCTTCTTCTGGACCGACGTCGCGGGGACGGCCTTCGATAAGTGGGAGAACGCCCACGACGGCTACGGCTCCTTCACCGACCTCGACGCGGCCCAGGTCGCCGACGTGAAGTCCTTTTTCGAGAGCTACTACGGGCCGAACAACGCGGTCCTCGCCATCGTCGGCGACGTGACCCCCGAGGAGGCCTTCGCGAAGGTCGAGAAGTACTTCGGCTCGATCCCCGCGCGGCCGACGCCCGCGAAGCCCGACGTCGCCGAGAAGGCGAACACGAAGGAGCGGACGCTCTCGCAGACCGACCCGCTCGCGAACGTCCCGGCCGTCGCCGTCGGCTGGAAGCTCCCGGCCCGCGGCACGAAGGACGACGTCCCCGCGGCCGTCCTCGGGCACCTCCTCGCCGGCGGCGAGGCCTCGCGCCTCTACCAGGGGCTCGTCAAGGGGAAGGAGCTCCTCGTCGAGATCGACGGGGGCCTCAACTGGCCGCTCGACGACGCCTTCTCGTACGAGGGGCCAACGCTCCTCACCCTCTTCGGCCTCTACAAGCCCGACACCACTGCGAAGGCGGTCGTCGCCGCGATCGACGCCGAGATCGCGTCGATCGCGAAGGGGAACGTCGGGCCGGCCGAGCTCGAGCGGACGAAGACGATGATGGTCTCCGACCTCTACGGACAGCTCGAGATGCCGCTCGACCGCGCGACGGCCGTCTGCCTCGCGCAGCTCTTCACGGGCGACCCCGCGAGCGTGAACGACCTGCCGCGGAAGATTGCCGCGGTCACGAGCGCCGACCTCGCCCGCGTCGCCTCGACGTACCTGACCGCCGCGAACCGGACCGTCGTCGACCGGAGACCCGAGGCGAAGAAGCCCGCGACGCCCGAAGCGGCGGGGAAGTGAGGAGGCTGCCGTGAAGCGCTCGAAGCTCGCCCCCCTCGTCCTCTCCGGCGTCCTCGCCGGGGCGACGGCGCTCGTCCCGCCCGCGGCCCTCGCCACCGAGCCGCCGCCGCTCCCGAAGGACCTCCCCGCGTTCGGGGCCGACAAGCCGCTCCCCGTACCGGCCATCGTGAAGTCGACCCTCCCGAACGGCCTCACCCTCTGGCTCGTGAAGCGCCCGGTCTTCCCGAAGGTGTCGGCCGTCCTCGTCGTCCGCGGCGGCGGCGTCGTCGACCCGGCCGGAATGGAAGGGGTCTCCCAGCTCCTCGCCTCGACCCTCAAGGAAGGGACGGCGAAGAAGACGTCCCGCCAGATCGCCGAGGAGCTCCAGGCGATCGGCGGCGACCTGACCGTCTCCTCGCGTCCCGACGCGTTCTACCTCCGGGCGAACGCGCTCGCCTCGGGTGCGGACCGGCTCCTCGGCCTCCTCGGTGCCGTGGCGCTCACTCCCGCATTCCCCGCGTCCGAGGTCGAGCTCGCGAAGGAGAACGCCATCCAGGAGCTGGAGGCCGCGGAAGCGACGCCCGATTACCTCGCCTCGAAGGCGTTCGCCACGGCCGTCTACGGGGACCACCCTTACCACGTGGTCTCGGCGAGCCGCGAGACGATCGACAAGACGACGCCCGAGCTCCTCCGGAAGGAGCACGCGCGCCGCTTCCGTCCCGACCAGGCGCTCCTCGTCGTCGCGGGCGACCTCGACGAGGCCGTCACGAAGGCTGCAATCGCGCGCGCGTTCGGGGCGTGGAAGGGCGAAGGGGCTCCGCTCCCGCCGGCGCCCCCGTCGCCCGACGCCCGCGGCCGCGAGATCCGCCTCGTCGACCGCCCCGGCTCCGTCCAGTCGACGATCGTCGCCGGGCGGACTGGCCCCGCCGCGTCGGACCCCGACTGGTACGACGTCCTCGTCGCGAACACCATCTACGCCGACGCTTTCGGCAGCCGCCTCGTCAGGAACATCCGCGAGGACAAGGGCTACACCTATTCCCCCTCGGGCAGCTTCACGACGCGCCGCGCCGGGAGCCTCCTCGAGATGCAGGCGGACGTCCGCAACGAGGTGACCGCGGCGACGCTCCTCGAGGTCTTCTACGAGCTCGACCGGATGGCGGCGACGAAGCCGACCGCCGACGAGCTCGCCGGGGCCAAGCGGTACCAGGGCGGCCTCTACCTCCTCGGTAACCAGGTCCAGGGAAGCGTCGCGGCGAACCTCGCGCGCAACTGGGTGAACGGCCTCCCGCCCGAGGCGCTGGGCGAGTTCGTGACGAAGGTGAACGCGGTCACGGCCGAGGGCGTGCAGGCCGCGGGGTGGAAGTACTTCCTCTCGGGCAGCCAGTCCGTCGTCGTCGTGGGCGACGCGAAGGCGGTCCGCCCGCAGCTCGAGCTCTTCGGGGCGGTGAAGGACGTGAAGCCGTAGCGCGGCGCGTTCCGCCACCTCCGCCGGGCGGAGAAGCGGCTGTCCTCCGTTTACGCGCGTCGAGGAGAGGAATATCGTCTCCTCATCAGACGACTGGCACTGCTCCTCGCGGTGGCTGTACTCCTCGTCGGGGCCGTGACGGCCTTCCGATACCTGGGCAGGGGGCGCGCTCCGGCCGCGTCCGACGCGTCGGGGAGCGAGACCGTCGTCGTCGACTCGGGCCCGGTCTCGGTCCTCCTCAAGGAGACGGGCGTCGTCCGTCCGCGGCAGTCGGTCGCGGTGAAGTCGAAGGTCTCGGGGAAGGTCCGGGAGGTCCTCGTCGCCGAGGGGGACGTCGTCCGGCAGGGGCAGCTGCTCGCGGTCGTCGACCCCGACGCGCAGGCCTCGCTCACGCTCTCGCAGAAGAGGCTGGAGCTGCGGCGGCTGAAGGTCGAGCTCGACCAGAAGGAGCGGGCCTGGAAGCGGCAGGCGCAGCTCGCCCGGGAAGGCCTCGTCTCGGACGAGCTCGCCGAGGAGGCGGAGCGCGACTTCCGGGTGGCGCAGAACCTCTTCCTGCAGGCCCGGACGGCTCTCAACCTCCTCGAGACCGAGGCGAACCAGGAGCTGACGGCCGACGGGGCGCTGTCGCTCACCGAGCCCGGCGGCGTGACGGACTACCGGATCCTCTCGCCTCTCGCGGGAGTCGTCTCCTCCGTAAAGGTGAAGCCGGGCGAGATGGCGACTTCCGGCACGACGGGCTTCTCGCAGGAGGGGGCGCTCCTGATGGAGATCTCCGACCAGCGGCAGCTCGAGGTCGTCGTGAACATCAACGAGATCGACGTCCCGAAGCTGAGGCCCGGCATGCCTGCGAAGGTGACGCTCGCGGCGGCGCCCGGGGCGCCGATCGCCGCCGTCGTCGATCGCGTCGCGGTCTCCCCGCTCGTGGAAGCGAACGCGACGCCCGACTCGGGAAAGGTCATCGTCTTTCCCGTCGCGCTTCGCCTCCCGGAGAGGCCGGCCGAGCTGCTGCAGGGGATGTCGGCCAGCGTCGACATCACGCGGGAGGAGAGGCCATTCGTCGTCCGGATCCCCATCCTCGCCTTCGCCGAGAAAGACGGGAAGGCGTTCGTCCGAATGGGCGGGAAGGAGCAGCCGAGGACTCCCGCGGACCGGGAGGTCACGCTGGGCCTGAGGGGCAATCGCTTCGTCGAGGTCACGGCAGGGCTGAAGGTCGGCGACGTGATCCTCGCCCGTTACCCGCTCGACGACGGGAAGAAGGGGCCGGGAGGTGGGCGCTAGGGCGCTCCTCCTCGCCCGGGGGCCGGACGCGATCCGCCAGGCGCTCCGGCAGCTCGTGAGCCACAGGCTCAGGACGGGCCTCGCTCTCTCCGGGATCGCCGTCGGCGTCGCGACGGTCATCGGCTCGACGACGCTGGCCGACGCGCGGGCCCGGAACCTCCTGAGCTCGTTCGAGAGGATCGGCGGGGCGCGGGCCGGCTTCGTCTTCTCGGCGGAGTGGACCTACCGGAACGGGCGCTTGGTCCGGTTCGCGAAGCCGTTTCCGCTGACGCTCGAGGACCGGGAGTTCCTCCTGGCGTCGCTCCACGAGATCGAGTGGCAGTGTGCTTGGGGGTGGGGACAGGCCAGCGTCTCAAACGGCCGGGTCTCCTTCGACGCGGTCCGAGCCTTCGGCACCGGGGCCGACTTCCTGCACATCCGGCCCCTCGAGCTCCTCCACGGACGGTACTTCACGTCCGTGGAGGACGACCGGCTCGAGAGGGTGGCGGTCGTCTACGACGTCCTCGCGGAAGACCTCTTCGGGCGCACGGACGTCGTCGGCGAGGAGATCCTCGTCTCCGGGCAGCGCTTTCGCGTCGTCGGGGTCGTCCGGCGCTGGTGGATCGGGGAACGGAACATCTGGCGGCGCCTCAGCCTTCCGTTCCAGACGAGCGTCGCACGGCTCGGGCGCCAGCCGGGCAATTCCGGCACCCTGCTGAAGATCCGTCCGGGAGCGAACTGGGCGGATGTGATCCCCGCGATCCAGAGGGTCCTCGTCCTCCGACATCCGGGTTCAGAGCCGGACAGCTTCCAGGTCCGCTCCGCCGGGGAGTGGCAGGGTGAGGCCCTCTCGGCGCTCGAGGCGCAGGGGAACATCTTCAACGTCGTCGCCCTGCTGTGTCTCCTCACCGGGGCCGTCGGTATCCTCAACGTCTTCCTCGTGTCGGTCACGGAGAGGACGGCCGAGATCGGCCTGAGGATGGCCCTCGGCGCCTCGCGGGCCTGGGTCCTCGGACAGCTCCTCTTCGAAGCGCTCGTCCTCTGCGGCATCGGCTGCGGGGCGGGACTGGCGGCTGGCCAGGGCGTGGCTCTCGGTTTCGCCGCGATGACCCGCCGGTCGATGACGGCCTGGGACTTCTTCGACCAGGAGACGTTCTCGGTCGCGCTCGGCGGGAAGGGAATCCTCCTCGCCGTCGGCCTGACCGTCTTCACGACGGCCCTCGCGGGGACCTACCCGGCCTGGCGCGCCTCGAGGCTCGACCCCGCCACGGCGCTGAGGCACGAATGACCGGCGAGGCGCTCCGCGGCGTCGCGCGCTATCCCCTCCGTTCCGCGCTCGCGCTCCTCGGACTCGTCGTCGGCGTCGGCTCGGTCGTGGCGACGCTCGCGCTCCTCGACGCGGCGCACCGGCAGGGAATCGCCGTCCTCGAGAAGTCGGGCGCGCTGGACGTCGTCCGGCTCGCGAGCCCACCGGAAGCGCTTCGGGACGGCCAGTGGGTGCGCATCCGGAAGAGGGCTCGCCTGGGTTCCGCCGACGTCTCGCGGATCAGGGGCTCCCTTCCGGGTGTCACGGCCGCGATGCTCGCCGCGGAGGCCGCGTTCCCGTTGAAAGGCGAGGGCGCTGCCGTGAACGTGACCGTGCGAGGCGTCTCCGCCGAGGCACCGCGGTTCCTTGCGCTGCGGCTCCGGGCCGGGCGCTTCTTCTCGCCCGCGGAGGAGGCCGCCGGCGAGAAGGTCGCGGTCCTCTCGAGCGGCCTCGCCGAAGACCTCTACCGAAGCGCGTCGGGCGCGCTCGGCCGGGAGGTCCTGATCGAGGGCCAGCGGTTCACGGTCGTGGGGGTCCTCGTGCCCGTCGAGGACGAGAGGGGCAACGAGGAGGCGGCCTGCTTCGTCCCGTTCCGCGCGGCGATGGAACGGCTCGGGATGTCGCCCGTGGACGTCCGGATCCACCTCGCCGCAGGGCACCGCGACCGCGTCGCGCCGCTGGAGGCTGCCGTCAGGGCGCTCCTTCCCGGCCTGCAGCCCGGCGTCGACGTCATGTGCTTCGAAGTCGAGTCGTCCCGGGAAGCCCTCGCCGACCTCGAGAAGGCCGAGAGGACTCAGGCGACCATCCTCGGCGGCATCGCCGCGCTCTCGCTCCTCGTCGCCGCGAGCGGCGTCCTCAACACGCTCCTCGTCAGCGTGAAGGAACGGACCCGCGAGATCGGCACGCGCCGCGCTCTCGGGGCCCGGCGCCGCTCGATCCTCGCGCAGTTTCTCCTCGAGTCGGTCTTCCTCTCGCTTCCGGGCGCCGCGCTGGGGATCGCCGCAGGGGTCGCGCTGACCAGGGCCCTCGAGGCGCTCTTCGCGAAGAGCTTCCGGCAGCCGATCCTCGCCGGGCTCCACGTGGGCTCCTCCGAGGCGCTGTTCGCGGTCGCCCTCGCCGTCCTCGTCGCCCTCGGCGCCGGCCTCTGGCCCGCCTGGCAGGCGGCCCGCGTCGAGCCCGCCGAAGCCCTCCGCTACGAGTAGGGGGTCAGGCCTCTTCCAGCCGCGGCGTGACGCCGAGCCAGAGGAGGCCGCCGACGACCGCGAGCGCGGCCGCGACGAGGAGGGCGTTCTCCCACCCGATCGCGGCCGCGAGGACCGGCGTGAGCGCGGGGGAGACGAGGCCGCCGAGGTTGCTCCCCATGTTCATCACGCCGCCGGCCGCGCCGCTCTTCCGCCCGGCGAGCTCGGTCATCGTGGCCCAGAACGGCCCTTCCACGCAGAGGACGAGCGCCGTCGCGAGCGCGAGGCAGACCGCTGCGACGACGGCGTTCCCCGTGTGCGCGCCGACGGCGATGAAGGCGCTCCCGCCGATGAGGCCCGTCATCGGCACGACGCGCCGCCCCCGGGCCTCGCCGAGCCGCTTCACGAGCGCGTCGGAGACGGCGCCGCCGAGCGGGATCGAGACGATGGAGAGGAGCCACGGCAGGCTGCTGAGGAGGGCTCCCTTCAGGAGGCTGAAGTGCCGCACGTCGACGAGGTAGAGGTAGAACCAGAAGACGAAGATGTAGCCGACGTACCCCTGCAGCGTGTAGCTCGCCGTCAGGAGGACGAAGGAGCGCGAGGCGAGGCGGCCGTCCTCCGAGGCGGGCGGCGCGCCCTCCTCGGCGCGGTGCGGCTGGAGCTCGGGAGGCATCCGCTTCACCGCGATCCACCCGACCGCCACCGCGAGCGCCGGCAGCGCGGAGACCGCGATCGCGGCGCGCCAGCCGAACCGCACCATCACCCAGCCGACGAGCGGCGGCGCGATCGCCGAGCCGAGGCCGATCGCCGCGACGACGAGCCCGTTCGCGCGGCCTCGCGCCTCGGGCGGGATGTGCCGGGAGATCGCCTGCGCCGCGGCGGGGAACGTCGGCGCCTCGCCGATGCCGAGGAGGAGCCGGAAGCCGAGGAGAAGCGGCAGCGCGGCGGCCGCGGGGACGACCGCCATCGCCGCGAGCGCGACGACCCACGAGAACGCCGCGACCGCCAGCACCTTCTTCGCGCCGAAGCGGTCGGCGAGCATCCCCGCCGGAACCTGGCAGAGCGCGTAGCCGAGGAGGAACGCGCTGAAGACGCGCCCCATCGCGACCGGGTCGAGCGCGAGCTCCTCGCGCATGAGCGCCCCGGCGACCGAGACGTTCACGCGGGCGAGGTAGCTCGCCGTCGCCGTCGCCGCGAGGAGCGAGACGAGGCTCCAGGGCTTCACGCGAGCCTCTTTCCCATCAGGAGCTCGGCGTGCCCGTCGACGACGTAGTCGGGCAGCTCGCCGACGAGCCGGTAGCCGTGCCGCTCGTAGAGCGCGCGGGCCCGGACGTTGAAATCCGACACGCAGAGGAAGACCCAGCGCGCCTTCGGGTACCGCGCCTCCGTCGCGTCGAGGAGCGCCTTCCCGACGCCGCGCCCGCGCTCGCTCTCCGCCACGGCGACGCTCGCGACGTACGGCGAGCCCGCCACGCCGCGCGGGTGGATCCGGATGAAGCCGCACGGCGCGCCGCCGCGGCGCGCGACGAGGACGACGTAGTCCGGGTCGAGCGCCGCCGGCAGGAGGACGTCGAGCCCGCGCCCGAGCGTGATCCACGGCTCGCTCGCGGCCATGAGCCGCGCGCACCATTCCCGCTCCGCCGCCGTCGCCTCGCCGATCTCGAGCTCGTCCATCGCGCGAGTCTCTCGCGGGGGCGGGAGGGCCGCAATCAGAGGGAGCGGGGCGGCACGGGCGCCCGCCGGGCCAGCCGCTGCAGGCTGCATAATCGAAGCGATGTCCCGGGCCGAGACGCTTGCCAGGCTCGCCATGCTGAAAGGGGAGCTGGCCCGCTTTCACGTGCTGTCGCTGTCGGTCTTCGGCTCGGTCGCGCGCGACGAAGCGAGCCCCGAGAGTGACGTCGACCTGCTCGTCGAATTCTCGGAGCCGGTCGGACTTCTCGAGTTCGTGAGGTTGCGCCGGCACCTGGAGGTGGCGCTCGGTGTCCGGGTCGACCTCGCGACCCCCTCGGCGCTCCGGGACGACATGAGGTCCCGAATCCTCGCCGAGGCGATTCGTGCCGCCTAGAGATCCACTCCAGCGAGTACGGGACATCCTGGACGCAACGCGGGCGATCCGGGCCTTCGTCGAGGGAATGGACGAAGCCTCGTTCCGTTCCGATCGTCGAACTCTCGACGCCGTACTGAGGAACCTCACTGTCATCGGCGAGGCCGCCAGGAACGTACCCGAGGAGTTTCGGGCCCGTTTCCCGGAAGTGCCGTGGCTCGAGATGTCCGACATGCGCAACGTCGTCGTACACGAGTACTTCGGCGTCGATGTCGGAATCCTCTGGCAGACGGCGACGAAGGACGTCGCGGTGCTCGAAGCAGCCCTGGGCGCGGTCGTGACGGCACTCGGCGGGGAGCCGGGATCTCGGGACGAGTCAGGTCGCGGCGGCCGCTGACTCGCAGCCGCGGAAGAACCCCGCCACCTCCCGCTCGGTCTCCTCGAACCGCTCGAGCGGGAAGCAGTGCCCCGCGCCGGGGAGGAGGACGAGGCGGGCGCCGGGGATCGCCTCGGCGAGGCGCCGCGAGTTCTCGAGCGGGACGAGCCGGTCGGCGTCGCCGGACAGGACGAGCGTCGGGACGCGGATCCCGCCGAGCTTCTCCCAGGCGTCCCAGGCCGTCACGGCGGCGACCTGCTGCGAGAGGACGCGCGGGCTCACCCGCCCCGCGCTCTCGACCCAGGCCCCGAAGCGCTCGAGGTCGTCCTTCCAGAGCGCACGGGAGACGAGCGCCCTCGCGATGAGCCGGTGCGCGCCGAGGCGCGACAGCGCGCCCCCCGCGACGAGCTGCGCCATCACCGCCGCCGACGCCTTCCGGCTCCTCCTCCACCCCGCGAACGTCGCCCCGAGCGCGAGGGCCCGCACCCGCTCCGGGTGCCGGAGGGCCAGCTCGAGCGCGACCATCCCGCCCATCGAGATCCCGAAGACGCACGCCGGCCCGGCTCCCGCGGCCTCGAGGACGGCGTCCGCGTCGTCGGCCAGGTCGCCCATCCCGAACGGCCGGAGCGGCGCCGTCGACTCCCCCGCGCCGCGGTTGTCGAAGAAGACGACGCGGAAGTCGCGGGCGAGGTGCTGCGGCAGCGGCCCCCACGCCCGCATCGAGAAGCTCATCCCCATGACGAGGAGGAGCGGCGGCGCGTCGGCGCGCCCGAGCACCTCGTACGAGAGGCGGTGGCTCTTCCGGTCGACGAAGGGCATGGGCCTGCCGCGGAGTGTGCGCCCGGAGCGGGCCGAAGGGTCGTCCCGGCTCCGTCCCGACGCACCGCGTCACCGCGGCGTAGACTCGGCGAAAACGCAACGCGAGGTGGCCATGAAACCACTCCGAGCCCTGCGGTCTTCGTCGCTCGCGGGAGCCCTCCTCGCTCTCGCCGTCGCCCCGAGTCCTGCCGCCGCCCAGGCAGACCTCAAGGTCTCGTTCCCTTCCGTGAAGGACTCGCGGACGCGCTACCAGACGAACGACCCGTCGGCGTACATGATGTTCCTCCCGAAGGTGGAGGGGACGGGGCTCGAGGAGGCCAAGGGGTTCCGGATCTCACTGACCGCCGCCAAGGACGACCTCGGCAACGCGATCGGTGACGACTCGGGCGAGCGGAAGTGGGCCGAGAAGCCGGACGGCATGGAGCTCTGGCTGAAGCTGAAGGGGACGGCCCGCGAGGCGTCGTCGGTGACGCTCACGGGGACGGTCGAGGCGTGGATCCCGTCGCGCGACCCCGCCTCCGAGGTGAAGGTCGAGAAGTTCTACCCGAAGGCCGGCAAGCCGATCGACGCCCCGGCGCTGAAGGACGCGAAGGTCCGCGTGACGGTCGTCCCGCGCGACCGCGTGAACGACGGGAGCATCGTCCTCGTCGGCCCCATCGCCGACATGGAGCGGATCCACAAGGTCACCGTCCTCAGGGCCGACGGCACCGTGATCGAGCAGGCCGGGTGGGGAAGCCAGTCGGACGGCGACTCGAAGATGGTGGAGCTCGGGCACAGGGAGGTCATCCCGCCCGACGCGACCCTCGTCCTCACCCTCCTGACGGACAAGGCGGTCCTCTCCGCCCCGTTCGAGACGACGATCCCCCTCCCGTGAGGCGCGGACGAAGAGGAGCCGCCATGAAGACGACCACGGCCCGACTCGCGCTCCCCGCCCTCGCCGCGCTCCTCGCGCTGCCCCTCGGCGGCTGCAAGCTCCCGTACCAGATCCTCTCGAAGCTCGTCGCGCCGAAGCCGACGCCCACGCCCACGCCGATGCCCGCGCAGCCGATCGCCGCGGAGTTCCGCCAGTTCACCGAGGACCGCGTGAGGGGCGAGGGCCAGAGCCCGAGCGCCGAGGTCACGGCCGAGCTCGTGGGCACGAAGCAGAGCGACGTCGCGGCCGTTCGCGTCGTCGCGAAGAGGGCCGTCGACGACCTCGGCACCGACCTCCTCCCCGGGAAGCCCGAGGAGGCGTACTTCGAGTCCGTCTCGCACGGAAGCTCCGGCGAGGACGAGGGGCCGCTCGCCGTCACGGTGAAGATGAAGAACGCGCCGAGGAAGGCGAAGCTCCTGAAGGAGGTCACGGCCGAGGCCGAGCTCTACATGCCGGCCGTCGACCCCGCGGCGACCGTCACGATCCCGAATTTCCTGGGCGAGGCGGGGAAGCCGGTCGTGAACCCCGTCCTCCAGGCCGCCGGTGTCGAGATCACCCTCCTCTCGAAGGAGCAGATCGAGGCCGAGAGGAAGGCGTACGGGGAGAAGAAGCGCGCCGAGGCGAAGACGTACCTCCAGGGGGAGGCGCTCGAGACCGCCGTCCGCTTCGCGACCGAGAACTTCCTCGCCTCCTCCTGGGTCAACGCCTACCTCAAGGTGAAGGACCCGAAGGGGGCGATCTTCGACTACGTCTTCGTGAAACCCTCCGGCGAGGTCGAGGGGATCAACCGCGGCGGCGAGGAGGGGTACGTCTCCCTCAGCGCGCAGGGGGGCGAGGTCGGCCCCGACTGGGGCCTGCAGGTCCGCCTGAAGACGCCCAGGACCTTCGCGAGGTACACGTTCACCCTGAAGGACGTCGCCCTTCCCTGAACCCCTTCCCCCGCGGGGTTAGGAACTGGCAGCGGGTGGGGGTATCGTCCGCCGCACCGTGAGAGAAATTGAGAACGCGTCCCAGCTAGGGGTCCGCCCGCTCGTCGTCGCCCTTGCCATCCTCCTCACGTCTTTCGCGGGCGACGCCGCGGCCGCGGTCTTCGTCGTGAACCGAACTGACGACATCGCGCCCCGCGGAACGGGGTCGACGTGCATCACGCCGGCGAGCACCGACTGCACGCTGCGCGAGGCGGTGATCAAGTCGAACGCGACCCCAGGGTCCGTGATCCAGTTCGCGGCCTCGACGAACGGGAACCCGATCACGCTGGCCCAGGCAAATGTCGGCGGCGTCGACGAGAACGCGGCGGTGACGGGCGACCTCGACGTCACGGAGAGCCTCACGATCCAGGGGAACGGCGAGACGAACACGATCCTCCAGGCGGGGACGAACACGTCGAACGGCATCGACAAGGTCTTCGGCCTCAACCCGAACTGCGACCACCCCGTCAGCGTCTCCATCGACGGCGTCACGATCCGCTTCGGCCGGAACAGCCAGCCGACGAGCGACCCCTTTTTCAGCTTCACGGGCGGCGGCCTCGACTTCTGCGGGTTCGGCGCGGGGAGCTTCACGCTCACGAACTCCACCGTCTCCGACAGCACGAACGTGAACGGCTACGGCGGCGGGATGAACTTCGACACGGTGGGCGCCTCCACCGGGACGATCACGCTGTCGAACGTCAAGGTCCTCCGCAACAGGACGCTCAGCACGACGAACACGGCGACGGGCGGCGGCCTGAACGCGTTCGGCGAGGGGTACTCCCTCACCGTGACGGGGGCGACCTTCGACGCCAACTCGGCCGACGGCACCGAGGGGGGCGGGATGTACATCCGCCCCACCCGGCACCAGACGACCGCGATCCACGCCTCGACCTTCTCGAACAACACCGCCGGGAGCCGCGGCGGCGGCCTCGTCTTCAACTCGCTCGGCGACGCCTCGAACCCGGTCCAGTCCCTCACGATCGACCAGGGAAGCTCGTTCACCGGAAACACCTCGGGGACCCGCGCCGGCCAGGCGGCCGAGGGGGGCGGCCTCTACGTCTCGCTCGGGAACGGGAACTCGACGTTCACCCTCACGAAGGCGACCGTCACCGGGAACGGCTTCGGCGCCACCTCCGACAAGCGGGGAGGCGGCGGCATCGCGGTCGGCGGCAACGCGGGGACGGTCACCATCTCGTTCTCGCGCATCGTCGGGAACAGCATCGGCGTCCCGGACGCGGGAGCGAACCAGGGGACCGGCCTCCACAAGGACAACAACCCGGGCGCGGTGAACGCGACGAACAACTGGTGGGGCTGCAGCACCGGCCCGTCGGCTGCGCCGTGCGACACCGCCGTCGTGAGCGGGGGCGGGGGCGGTTCGGGCGTCGTCACGTCGAACCCCTGGCTGCGCGACAGCCTGACCGCCTCGGCCGCGACGATCGTCACGAACCAGTCGACCAGCCTCACCGCGAGCGTCAACACGAACTCGGCGGGGACGAGCGTCTCCGGCAACGTCGACCGTCTCCTCGGCCTTCCCATCTCCTTCAGCGCCGTGGGCGGTGCGATCTCGCTCGCGCAGGGAACCGTCCAGCCGGCCGGGACGGCCACCGCCACCTACACGGCCTCGGCCGCGGGCGCGGGGAACCGGGCCGCCGCGGTGATCGACTCCGACGGGACGACGCCTCCCGCCTCGAACGTCCTCTCCATCACGGTCGACAAGGCGGGGACGACGACGACCATCTCGGGTGCCGCCCCTGCTCCGAGCGTGACGGGGCAGGGCGTGAGCGTCTCCTTCGGCGTCGTCGGCGCCTTCGGGAACGTGCCCACTGCCCCGGGCGGGAACGTCACCGTCACCGACGGCATCGTCTCGTGCACCGCGCCGCTCGCCGCCGGGAGCTGCACGCTCGCCCCGACGAGCGCGGGGCTGAAGAGCTTCACCGCGACGTACCTCGGCGACGCCAACTTCGACGTCAGCACCTCGGCGCCCCTCCTCCACGTCGTGAACAAGGCCGACACGACGACCACGGTCGTCTCGTCGCTCCCGGAGCCCTCCGTCCCGGGGCAGCTCGTCACCGTCTCGGCTTCTGTCGCGGTGAACCTCCCGGGGACCGGGATCCCGACCGGCACGATCTCCGTCACCGACGGCGTGGACAGCTGCGTCATCACTCTCCCGGCCTCCTCCTGCACCGTGACGCCGGCGACGGTCGGCACGCGTTCGTTCGTCGCCACGTACTCGGGCGACTCGAGCTTCAACGGAAGCCTCTCCGCGGGCTTCCCGCACACCGTGAACAAGGCCGGCACGACGACCACGCTCTCCACGGCGACTCCCGACCCCTCCGTCGTCGGCCAGGGGGTGACCGCGTCGTTCACGGTCACGGTGAACCCGCCGTCGTCGGGAACGCCGACCGGCACGGTGAACGTCACCGATGGCGTCGACGCCTGCACCGCGACGCTCCCCGCCACGAGCTGCGCCCTGGTCCTGACGACGCCCGGCCCGCGGACCCTCACCGCGACCTACGCGGGCGACACCAACTTCGACACGAGCACCTCGGCCGGGCTTGCGCACACCGTGAACCCGTCGCCTACCACGACGACGATCACGAACGCCGCCGTCCTCGGCGCGACGCCCACGGTCGTCGGCGAGTCGTTCTCCGTGGCGTACGCCGTCGCCGCCGCCCCCCCCGGCGCGGGCACCCCGGCCGGCAACGTCACGGTCTCCGACGGAGCCGTGAGCTGCACGGGAACGGTCGCGGCCGGGTCGTGCTCTCTCGTCCTCACCTCCGTCGGCACCCACACGCTCACGGCGACGTACGCCGGCAGCGCGAGCTTCGCGACGAGCGCTTCGGCCGGGGCCTCGCACGACGTGAACCAGGCCGCGACGACGACGACGATCACGGCCGACACCCCGGATCCCTCGAGCGTCGGCCAGGCGGTCGCCGTCTCGTTCAGCATCTCGGTCACTTCTCCCGGCGCCGGCATTCCGACCGGCAACGTCACGGTCTCCGACGGCGTCATCAGCTGCACCAGCACCGTGGCGGCCGGCACCTGCTCCCTGACCTTCACGTCCGTCGGGGCCCGCACGCTCACCGCGACCTACGCGGGAGACACGAGCTTCGCCGGCAGCGCCTCCGCGACCGCGCCGCACGACGTCGTCGCGGCCGGGACGACGACGACGATCACGAACGCGGCGACCCTCGCGTCGACGCCGTCCGTCGTCGGGCAGTCGGTGAGCGTCTCCTTCGCGGTTGCCCCGGCCCCGCCCGCGGCCGGGACGCCGACCGGCAACGTCACCGTCACCGACGGCGTCGACAGCTGCACCGCCACCGTCGCGGCCGGGAGCTGCTCGCTCGCGCTCGTCACCCCGGGCGCCCGGAGCCTCGTCGCCACCTACGCGGGCGACGCCGATTTCGGCGGGAGCGCCTCCGCGGGCGCGGCGCACACCGTCAACGCGGCGGGGACGACCGCGACCGTCGTCTCGGCGCTTCCCGACCCCTCGGCCGCCGGGCAGACCGTGACGGTCACGTTCACGGTCACCGTCAACCCGCCCGGCTCGGGGACGCCGACGGGCAACGTCACCGTCGGCGACGGCGTCGACAGCTGCACGGCTTCCGTCGCGGCGGGAAGCTGCACGCTCGCGCTCGGTACCGCCGGCGCGCGGACCCTCGTGGCGACCTACGCGGGCGACGCGAGCTTCGCCGGCGCGACCTCGTCCGGGCTCTCCCACACCGTCGACGCGGCGGCCACGGCGCTCTCCGCGAGCGCGACTCCGGCGAGCGCGCCGATCGGAGGCCTCCTCCGCGCCTCCGCCACCCTCTCGGGCGGCGCCGCCCCGACGGGCACCATCCTCTTCGAGCTCTTCCCGCCCGGCTCCGGCACGCCGGTCTTCACGGAATCCGTTCCGGTGACGTCCGGCAACGGCACCTACTCCACGGCCGGCAGCTTCGCCGCGAACGAGCTCGGCTCGTGGCAGTGGCACGCCACCTACAGCGGCGACGCGAACAACGCGCGCCAGGTGAGCGCGCCCGCGGCCGTCACCGTCCAGGCCGTCGAGGCCGTCATCCCGACCGCCTCTCCGGTCGGTCTCGCCCTCCTCGCCCTGGCCCTCGCGGCGGCGGGTGCGGCGCTGGCGAAGAGAGGTGCCTGACCGCGGCGGCGTCGCTCCAGCGTAGACTTCCAAGCGCCCCGCGAGGTGACGATGAGACGACTCGGAGCCGCGATTTCCCCGGGTCTCGCCGCCGCGACCCTCGCCCTCGGCCTCGTCCTCTCCCCGCCCCTCGCGGCGCAGGGGACGTTCCGGCTCGTCGTCGACAGCGCCGCCGAGACGCGCGAGCGGAACGCGACGAACGACACGTCGGGCCAGCTCACCCTCATGCCGAGGCTCGAGGGGGAGGGGCTCGCCGACGCGAAGTCGTTCCGCATCCGCGTCGCGAGCGCGAAGGACGACACGGGCGCCTCCCTCCTCCCCGAGGAGCCGGCGCCCGCCCCGTGGGAGGAGCACACCTCGGGCGAGGGGCTCTGGATCCGCCTCGCGAGCCCGGCCCGCGGCGCCTCGGCCGTCACCGTCTCGGGAACGGTCGAGCTCTGGCTTCCGAAGCGCGACCCGTCGCGCGCCTTCCCGACGAAGAAGTCGATCGTCTCCGTCCCCTTCGAGCTGAAGGACGTCCCGCTGCCGTGAGCGCCATCCCCTCCCCGCGCGCCGCGCTCGCCCTCCTCCTCGCCCTCGCCTCGGCCGGCTGCGGCGTTCCCGAGAAGGTCCGGGCCCTCGTCGCACCGAGCCCGACGCCGACCGTCGTCCCGACGCCGACCCCCGTCCCCGTCCCGCCGCTCGCGATGGACTTCGTGAAGATCCGCGAGGAGCGCGCGCGGGGCGAGGCGGGGAAGGCCTCCTGCGCCGTCGAGATCGCCCTCGGAGGCGCGAAGCGGAGCGAGATCGCCGCGGCGCGCGTCGTCGTCAAGACGGCCGTCGACGACCTCGGCACGAGCCTCCTCCCCGACGACGCCGCGGCCTCCGCCTTCGCGCCCCTGCCGGCGGGCGAGGGCGAGGCGCCCGTCGTCCTCGCCGTCCCGCTGAAGGTCGCCTCGCGAAAGGCGACGTCGCTCCGCGAGGTCTCGGGAGAGATCGAGCTCTACGTCCCCGGCGCCGACCCGTCGGCCCCCGCCGCGGGCCCGGGTCTCGACCCGAAGCGCCTCCCGCCGAACACCGTCCGCCGCTACCGCTTCTCGCTCAAGGACGTCCCGCTGCCCTGAGGGGCGGGCGCGAGCGCCTGCCCTCGCCCCGCCCGTGGAATCCGGATCCCGCCCCGGGACGGAATCCGCGTCGTGCATCGATCCCTCCGCTTTCTCGTCCCCACCCTCCTCCTCGCCGCCTGCGTGGCCGGCCCCGCCTCGGCCGACCGATTCCGCCTCGAGCTCGAGGGGGGCGCCGCCTGGCAGCTCCGCAACGACTTCGCCGTCCCGGGCGACACCGGCACGCGCGTCGCCTTCGACGAGGGGAACGGCGGCCCGTTCGGCGCCTTCCGCGGCACGCTCTGGTACGACCTCGGCCCGCGCAGCTCCCTTCGCCTCCTCGCCGCTCCGCTCCGCGCGACGGGCACCGTCGCGTCGTCCGCCCCCGTCGACTTCAACGGCACGACCTTCGCGGCGGGGAGGCCGATCGACGTCACCTACGTCTTCGACTCGTACCGCCTCTCGTACGTCTACCGCTTCAAGTCCTCCGGCCCGGTCTCCTTCCGGGCGGGCCTCACGGCCAAGGTCCGCGACGCGAAGATCGAGCTGGAGCAGGCGGGCCTCGCGAGCGCGAAGACGAACACCGGCTTCGTCCCGCTCCTCTACGGCGGCGCCCGCTGGCAGATGACCGACGCCCTCGCGCTCGACCTCGACTTCGACGCCGCCGCGGCGAGCCAGGGGCGCGCCGAGGACGTCGCCCTTCGCCTCGAGGCGAAGGTCTCGCCGAAGGTCGACCTCTTCGTCGGCGCGCGCACGCTCGAAGGGGGCGCCGACAACGACGAGGTCTACAGCTTCGCCTGGTTCGCGTACGCCGTCGGCGGGGTGTCCTTCCGGTTCTGACGGCCCCGAAGAGGCCTAGAATGGAAGGGCTGCCGGGGCCCCGGTTCTCCTTCCGGCAGCCCTGCCCGCCTCGGTCGCCGCTGGCCTCGCCGGCTCACCACGGCACCGGGACGAACGGGCCCTTCCCACCGGCCGAGCCGGGAATCCGGGGAGGACAAGAGTGAAGCACAACCACTTTCGCCTGTTTGCGATCCTGATCGGCCTGCTCGTCTGCGGTGGCGCGGGCTACGGCATCTTCTATTTCTGGAACCTCCCGGCCGAGGGCCACTGGACGGTCGGGGCCTTCTCGCCGCCCCTCGCGCAGGCCTCCGACCGCCTCGAGGTCATCCTCGCGGGCGAGCCGCTCCTGAAGCTCGTCGAGGGGCAGGCCCTCGTGCTCAAGCAGAAAGGCGCCGAGACCCCCGTCGCCGCCGAGACGCTCGCCGTGCGGCTCAACAACTACGACCGGGACCGCCTCGCGCTCGTCCCGCGGCTCCTCGCCCTCGCGGCCGTCGCCGGCGCCGGCCTCGTCCTCTTCCTCGTCGGGCTCTTCACGCCGCTCATCGCGGCCCTGAAGCCGCCCGACATCGTCGACCTCCACCTCGAGGAGCTGACGCCGCACGCCTGACGGCGGGCTGCGCGACCGGCGCCCGAGAACCTGACCCTTCGCCCGGCGCGTCGAAGCGCCGGGCGAAGGGGAGATAGGGCGATGCCAGGCTCCCGTCGCACCATGGAGGATCCGTCATGGCCTGCTCGTCGCGTGCTTCCCTTCTCCCCGTCGCCGTTTCGATCCTCGCCCTCTCCGGCTGCGTCTCCACGTCCTTTCACCCGGCACCGGGCTTCGAGGCCCGGCAAGGGCCATCCGTCTCGCCGGACTCCGTCCTGTTCCTCCCCTCCGCTCCGAATCGACCCTACGTGACGCTGGGCGAGATAGAGGCATGGCTATCGGGCTTTCCGAGCAACGAGACCGCAGAGCGCAGAACCCGCGAAGCCGCCGCTGCCGTCGGCGCTGACGCGGTCATCAAGCGGACCGGCAATCTCTTCGCCGACGAGCCCGGAAGTAACGGAGAGACGGTGAGCCCGCGAACCGTGTCCTTCACCGTCACTGCGATTCGGTACGTCGACCCGGCCCAACCTTGACCCGGGCCAGGACCCTCCGGCTCGAGGCGGCGCGGGCCGAAGGAATGGCCATCCCTGCTCCTTCGTCCCAGCCGGCCATCCACGAGGTCGCGCAGCCGTCAGGGCGGCCCGGTCGTCTGCAGCGATCCGGCCGAAGTGAGGCTCCCGGCCCTACCCCCGCCCCGGCAGCTCCACCCCGTTCTTCGCGAAGACGTGCAGCCGCAGCCGCGCGCGCGCGGCGGCGACGTAGAGGTTGCGGGGCTTCATCGCCCACTCGCTCCCGTCCACGTCGAGGAGGAGCACCACGTCGGCCTCGAGCCCCTTGAACCTGTGGGGCGTCGCGTAGCGCAGGGCGCCGGGGCTCCCCGCCGTCCCGTCGTCGCCGATCGCCGCGACGGGAAAGCCGGCGAGTTCCTGCTTCCCCGCGAGGCACGACTTCACGAGCCTCCGCATCCCGACGATCGCTACCCTGTCGAGCGCGACGTTCTCCTTCAGGAGCAGCTGGGCGACGAGCTCGCCCGCCTTCGCCCGCTCCTCCGCCGCGTCCTTCCAGCGGACCACCTTCGGCTCCTCGCCCCGCACGGCCCACGGCGAGACGCGCGGCCGCGCGCCCTCGGGCTTCTCCACCAGCGTGCCGAGGAACTCGGCGATCGCCGTCGTGTTCCGGCAGTTCGTCCGGAGCGGGAAGACGGGGAGCCCGGAGGGGAAGGCCGAGCCGCGCTCCCAGAGGTCCTGGTCGGGGTCGGCGAAGAGGGCCGCCGGCGCGGCCGCGCCCTCGCGCATCAGCTCCGCGAGGACGCCCCACCACGGCGTGGGGAAGTCCTGCGCCTCGTCCACCACGAGCGCGTCCCACTCCTCGCCGAGCTTGGCCGCCGCCTCCAGCAGGAGGAGCCCCGACGTCTCGTTCCAGAAGTCCCGCGTCGCGTCGCTCAGGTCGTCGGGCGGCTCGCTCCACGCCACCCCGGCCCGCTCGCACAGCTCCTTCGCGAGCTCGTGGTACGAGCCGGCCCACACCCGCCCCGCCAGCCCCTCCCACGACCCGCACGCCGACCGCAGGTGGTGCGCGAGCGGCCGGTTGAAGCAGAGGAGGAGCACGCCCTTCCCCGCGGCCGCGAGCCGTCGCGCCCGCTCCACCGCGACCACCGTCTTCCCCGTCCCCGCCCCGCCGCGCACGAGGGCGCGGGGGTTCAGGTCGAGGAAGTCGAGGCAGACGTCCTGCTCCTCGTGGAGGAGGGCGAGCGCCTTCTCCTCCCACCCGAGCGCCGACCCGAGCGTCAGCGTGAGCGAGAAGTGCGGCGCGAGGACGTGCTGCCCGAGCCGCTTCACCCACTTCTTCGTCAGCTTCTCGGCCGCCCGCCCCTCGCCCCAGGCCCTGAAGAGCGCCTCCACCCGCGCCTCGACGTCGCCGGCGAGGTCGCCCGCGTCGAGCACGAGCGTCCGCGGCGCGCTCACCGCCTCGACCCCCGCCGGGAAGTCGCAGTCGGGGAAGACGACCGCGTGCCCGTGGACGAACTCCGGCATCGCCTGCCCCTCGACGCGCAGCTCGGCGGTCTTCGCGGCCAGGGCCTTCACGTTCCGCTGCGCCTGGAGGAACGGGTCCTTGATCTCGTGCACCGCCCCGCCGCGGTCCGTCGACGTCCACGTCCCCGTCCGCCCGTCGAACGCGACGCGGCCCCCCTTCACCTCCAGCACGAGCATCCCCAGCTCGGGATGCAGCAGCAGCAGGTCCGCCTCTCCCTCGCGCACCCCGCCGTCGAACGAGTACCAGGTCTTGCGGTGGTAGATCCGGTAGTCGTCGGGGAGGGCCTGGAGGGCGAGGAGGACCTTGGCCTCGCCGGAAGCGGAGGCGATGGGGAGTGGGGGGAGTGGGAGGGCAGGGATGAGGGTGGGCATGGAAATACTCCAGGATCTCCAGCTCGGAACGGCCACTAGGAAGAGCTCCCAGCGAGACACTCCAGTCAGCGCCTAGGCGATTGCTGCGTGTTCCAGTTCCTCCGGTAGCGGCCGTACTCCTGCGGCCAGCAAAGCCTGCTCTGTGTGATCAAAGGAAGCGCCCGGAGGAATGAATACGAGAACCCCATCTCGTCCTCTCGTAAGCAAGACTCTGTAGACATTCTTGAGAATCTGTTCGGGGTCCTTCTGCTGATACCTTCTTCTTGGGGGCATCAGCTTCCACACGGTACCGGTCCAGAGCAGGTCATCGCCCCAACAGACGATCGGGAGATCCAGCTCAAGCCCTTGGCACTGGAACTCTGTGACGACAGCCTCGAGACTGCAACACGAGGAAGGATCGGTTGGCGGAGCGTTGAACCACCGAGCTGTCCGAAGCCTCCTCGTAGCGTCCCAGGAGTTGTCCACGCCGTAACTCGGCAGGGATCGTGCGCCAGACGAAGCCAGCAACCCGTAACGCCTCTCGGGTTCACCCTCGTATCGCTGCCGCGCATAGGTCTTCGCCTCATCGAGGTTCCTGGTGAGGTGGAGCGGGAAAGCCTCCCCATGAATCCTCATGGCATGGCGCGCTGCAAAGCCGAGGTTCCCTTCGAGTAGCGTGGCCACCCAGGAATGAAGCTGCTCTGCCCGACGAGAGCGAAGGCTGATGGTGAGATCGAGGGGGGCGTGCGCTTTGACGGCCAGACCACAGAAGGCGTCGGCCAAGCGCGGCGGACAGTGAACGGTCCACAGCTTCTTGGCGATAGGGGGTTGAGCGGATTCGGCCCACTGTTGCAGTCCGCCTTCCTCCCCCGAGTAGATCTCTTGTCCATCACCAACGAGACCCACGAGGCTGGCCCAGTCGCGAATCTTCTCTCCTGCAGTAATCAAGAGCTCGGGTTCGCCTCTGTCCACCCCTCTCTGCTTGAGCATGTAGGCGCTATCCCAGGCCCTCTGAGCTTCATCAAACACGACGACGTGTTCGGTCGGGGTCTTGCCGTTGATTCCGTATTCGCGAATGAATCGATGTAGATCGCGGACGAATACCCGACTCTTAAGCGCGTCCTGAAGAACTTCGACTAAGGGACCGTTTCCAGAGAGGAACATGGCGTCGGCAGCGTCGACGGAGGCTTCGTAGACGAATCTGAGGCCGGCCAGGGTCTTCCCAGACCCAGGCACACCAGCCAGGAAGATGAGGTATCGCGCCTTCTCTCTCGAAGCATCCGCGGCCAGCTTCTTCAGTAGCGCGACCGCCTCCGGAATGCCCGCCGAAAGCGCGCGCTTCACATGAGGTAATGGTTCGTGTCGAAAGATCCGTCGCGCAGCCTCGACAAGCGTTGGAAGCGGCGCATATCTTGAGTTGAGCCACGTCTCGAGCGGAATCGATCCGGCGCTTGCGGTCTTTCGAATGAAGCCGCTCAAAGAGGCTGGGTCAAGAACCGCTACGCCGTTTGCGGTTTCGCCCGGGAACCTCGCGCGTGTCAAAACAACGGCTGAATCTATCTTCTTTCCGTGGCTGCCCTCGTGATACTCGGAAAGATCTCGCGCGTATGCCGCAACCTGATCGCCGAATGCTGCATGAAGCCGGGACCCGGACTTGAATTCGAGGACCGCGATCGAGGCGCCTGTCAGAATTACGACATCCGGTCTTCGGCCTCCCTCAAGAGGGAGCTCGTACTCGAAAGTGATACCCCACCCGCTGGCGGAAGAATCAGCGTCACAGAGCTCTCGCAGGGCAAGACGAAGGACTTCGTATTGCTCCTTCCACGCCACTACCTGCGTTCCGGCGGGCTCGGACGCAAAGAGGCCTTCGTGATGTGTTCTCAGCGAACCCAGCCAAGGATCGCGAGGTGTCTCTAGGAACTCGGTGACCGTACCGGCCCAGCCCCACTGCGTACGTTGAGTCATGAGATGGAATCCTCTTCTGTCGCCGCTCCCCGCAGGCACTGCCGTGGGCCTGTCGAGGCTGGGGCGTTGATAGAGGTCACTTTGGTGCCGCTCCCAGGGCGGTCCGAACGATCGCGATCGCGTGATTCGTATCGATCCATCGGGTGGCTTCCCGGGGCGTACCGTCGAGATAGCGAAGACGATTGACGCGGGCCTCGTCTAGCAGGCCCTCCTCGCGAACTGCGTCTTGATGGGCAGCGAGGACCCAGGCGATATCGGTCAAGGAAATGGTTCTCTCCTGAAAGCCTCTGGGACCACCGTCAATCCGGATGCCGCCATCTCGTGAAGGCCCGACGATGCGAATGGACTTGTCGTCATAGGAGATAACGCTCTCGCCTTCCTGTGCTCGCTGAAGGGCCCTGGCGATGAGAGCTGCCGCCGCGCTCTTGAATGCTTCGGGAAGCCGCCGGGAGACGCCTCGGGACAAGGACACGGCTCTCCACGTGGACAGATCAAGCTCAGGAACCTCCCACGTGCCTTCTTCGGGCCGCCATCGTCCGACACCGCAGTATCGCCAGGGCAAGCCTGCGCCGGCTCGCGCGAGAACGAACGCGGTCTCGGCAGGCCGGCCGGAGCCAGGGCGGGCCAACCTGTCGGGTGCAGTGAAACTGCCGGGGCCCTCGACAAAGAAGAAGAGGTGTCCACCGACGTGGCCCTCTTGAGGGGCGTCATCGAGACCAAACGCCGAGGCCAGACCAGCATCCGGGATGAGCGCTCCGACCGGCGGCGCAAGGTCTTCCGGACGGATCACCTGTTGAACGACTGCAATCGGCCGAGTCTCCTCTGAGCCCTCGAAGTCGGGGACGTCAGGATTGTTCGAACGGAGCAGCCAGCGGCCCCCTTCCCGGACGACGCGTTTGAGCTGGTATCCGGCTTCGCCCGAGGCGTCGCGGTTCTCGATCAGCGCGGGCCTCCCCGTGTAGTGGAGATTCTTGAGCGCTTCGCCGCGTGCCCACCGCAGGACGACCCAGTCGCCATCGTGGATGGGGTCGCTACCGCCGTCCATCGATGTCCCGGAGGCGCGGACTGCGAAGAGCTTGGTGTCTTCTCGGCCGATGGGCAGCTGGACTTCGTCTGCCGTGTCAGATTCGGAGTCGGTTGCCGCACCCTCGTCCCATGTGTCACGCCGCGCAGCCCCTGCCGCCGCCCTGAGAGACGGATACGCCGGCACACGAAGACGGCTTGGGACGTGAACGATCTGGCCTGAGGGCTCTACCCATAGACCGTCGGGCGTCGAGCGGAAGCTGATGTAGAAGTTCGTCCCCGGATTCCCGGCGCGAGGCCCGAACCAAGTGCGCATGAGGTCGGGAAGCTGGTTCCTATCTGAGCCGACGGGCCTCGCGACGTTGCAGAACTCCCTGGCGAAGCGGAACCGCCACATCGTGCCGTTCGGGGCCCTCACGTCCGTCTCACCCAGCGGGAGGTCGGGGCGCTCGTTTCTGGACGGAAGCTTGAGGATTGGATCGCGCCGGTTCCAGGTGACCTTGCAGGTGAAGGACCCGGCCGGTCCGGACGTCTTGTACCGCTGGCGGTACTGCGCGAGGCGGTAGTCGACGAGCTCGCGGGTCATCGCGGCGAAGGCCGCTTCGCATCCCTTCGCCACGGGGAGAGTCGGGAGAAGCGTGTCGCCCTCCAAACGGAACCACCGCCGCTGGGGGCCTTCGGTCCAGGCGCGAATCGGGTTCTCCTCCCAGTAGCGGAGCCAGACGGTCCAATCCGGATGCTGCGGGTCGGGAAATCGAGTGACGGCCTGTATGTCGCGCAGGAGCTCCGGTGATCGAACGATCAGTGCGTGGCACCGTCTCGAAAGGTCTGAGACGGCAAGGCCCGTGGCCAAGGCGTCTGCCTCGAGGAGGGCCTCCAGTACCACCATCTTGAAGCTCTTCGCCATCGCGGTCGTCTCGAGCTCCTCGAACCAAGACTTCGCGGTGCCCCAGGCATTCGCTTCCTCGGGCTCAAGGTCGTTCTCCGATGCCACGAAAGCGAACCAGCCCGGAAGCCTTGAGGGAAGGTAGCCGAGTCGGTACATCTCCCCGGCTGTCGGCCGCGAGCCTCGAAGCGTTCGCAGCTCCCGGTAAGCGCGAATGACCTCGCTCTCGCCTTTGGGGAGTAGCTTGCGAAGGAGGTCGACGGCCTCCAGCTCGATTTTCACGGAGCAGCCGGGGGGAAGATCGGGCACTTCTGCGCCGGTGAGGAAACCGCGAAGAGTGACGATTTTCCGGCCAAGCGTGAGCAGGAGCCGGACCCGATCAAGGAATACGCGGTGGTTTCCGACAAAGTCGATGACGGTGAGGTGGGGTTTCCCTTCCGTCTTGCGAAGGCCTCGTCCGAGCTGCTGCAGGAAGAGGACCGGGGACTCGGTCGGCCGAAGCATCGCGACCCTGTCAATGCCCGGGAGGTCGATGCCCTCGTTGAAGAGATCTACCGCGCAGACTGCGTCGAGATTCCCTCGCCGAAGCTCCTCCAGTGCGTCTCGCCTCTGCTCCATCGGCGTCTCGGCGGTCACCACTTCGGACCTGACGCCGTGCTCCATCAGCCAGGTTCGGACGAAGGTCGCATGGCGCACGGAGCAGCAGAACACGAGCGACCTCGAGGCGGCGTGCTCTTGCCATGCTTCCCAGAAACGAGACATCCGGGCTTCGGTGGCTGCGGCTTCGGAGAGAGCCTCCAGGTCGAAACGGTTGTTCCTCCAGGGGATGTCCTCGTAGTCGACTGTGTCTTTCAGCCCCCAGTACTGAAAGGGGCACAGCAGGCCTTGGTCGACGCCGACGCCGAGTCCAGCCTCGAAGGCGACGTGATCGTCGAAGAGACCGCGTACGTCGGCGTCGTCGGCCCGGTCCGGCGTCGCTGTAAGCCCGAGCACGAATGCGGACCGAATGTGATCGAGAACGCGCCGATAGCTGTCCGCCGTGGCGTGATGTACTTCGTCGACGATGACGTAGTCGAACGATTGCGCGTCGAGCTTCGCGAGACTTTCGCGCCGAGAGAGCTTCTGCACGGAGGCGAAGACGAGGTCGCCCCCGAGATCTCCGTTGCTGCCGACGAACCAGGAGAAGCGCGGCGTATGGCCGAGATGGCGCGCCAGTCTTCCGAATGTGGCCGCAGCCTGCTCGAGGATCTCTGACCGGTGCGCCACGAAAAGGAGCCGTGGAAACGAACCCTGCTGCTGCGCCATTGCAGCGGCGTCGAAGGCGGCGAGCCAGGTCTTACCGAGTCCGGTGGCGAGGACGACGAGCGCACGTCCGCGGCCCTCGTCCCTTGACGTTCGGAGCGCCTCCAGCGCTTTCGCCTGGAGTTCGTGCGGAACTGGGATGGGACCTTCGGGCTCTTCGGTCTCCTCTTCAGCCGGGAGCGCCTGCGGTGTGGAGCGAGCACGTTCTTCGTAGCCGGAAAGCCATTCCGAAGTCAGAGGCGTTGCGATGGCCCAGAGTTCGTCGAAGCCGCGCAGAAGACGGTTCCAGGCCTCCGGGGAAGCGGTCCTGTCCACTCGCAGGTTCCACTCGATTCCGCCGTCCAGGGCCGACCGGGAGATGTTGCTGCTGCCGACGAAACCGACATCAGTTTCCTTCCCTTCGAAAACCCAGCTCTTAGGGTGAAACGCCGTGCCGGCGGGCGTCAGCCTCGCTGTCTCGACGACTCTGGTCTCGAGCCGCCCGTGGGGCGAAAGATCCTCCGGCTCGGCACCAGTCGGTGCGGACCAGACAGCCTCCCATCCGAGGAGCCGCTCGAGAGCAACACCCTGAGTGATCGCGAGGTAGTCGCCGGTCAGCAGGCGGACTGAGCCGCCTCTATCTCGAAGTGCGGCAAGGTCCTCCCGGATGAGCTCGAGGCCGCTGTCTTGCACGAAGGCGGCCACGATTGACAGCCTAGTCGTCGTCTCGAAGAGAGGGCGTATATGGGAGAGAAATGGGTCCTTACTCCCTCCCGTCGCGAGCGGGGACACCTTCGGAACGAGATAGTTTCCACGGCCCGGAATGGTGTGGCGGACGCCGCCGCGTGGATCGGGAACGTCGCCGAGAAACCGGGGAATCACGTGGACGTGAAGATGCGGCACGGTCTGGCCGGCCGCTGGACCTGCATTGAAGCCGACGTTGTATCCATCAGGATGCAAGTCGTGGTCGAGGCGAGCCTTCACCTCGTCAATGAGAGCGAAGATCGCGACCCTCTCTTCGGTACTCGCCTCGAACCACGTCGCGACCTCGCGAAAGGGGACGACGAGCGTGTGGCCCGGGCTCACCGGGAATCCGTCGCGAATCGCGAACGCCAGTGAGTTGTTCGCGATCCACTCGCTTCGCGGGCGTTGCGTGAAGACGGATGGCATCAGGTCAGTCGGTCAACAGGTCCGACCCGCACATGATAGGCAGTCAGCCGCGGCGCGGACGGTGTCCTTTGAAGCTAGGCCGCATCATGCTCGCCGTCGCCTTCCAACGAACCGCCCTGCCCAGCGAGGGGCAGGGCGGCTCATGGACTGGTCCTACCTCGCCAGGATCGTCCTCGGATCCGCCGTCGCCGCGTCGATGACGGAGGCGTAGGCCGCGACCTGGGCTCCCGGGGTGGAGCTCGAGACGAGGACGCTGCCGCCGACGAGATTCGTTACGCCGAGGTTGTTCGCGAGGTTGAGCTGGACGAAGCCGAGGGGGCCGACGGTGGTGGTGTAGCTCGTGGCGGTGGTGCCGTCGGGGAGGAGGACCTGGAGGGTGACGACGGCCTCGGTCTCCTTCATGTTCGCGAGGACGACGTTCGTCCGGAAGCGGTCGTCCTGGCGGACGCCGGCGAGGGACCGCGGGGTTGCGCCGACGGCCTCGGAGGCGCCGAGGGCGGGAACGCTCTGGCCGTAGCTGCCGCCGGTGGGCGAGGCGGTCCAGGTCGGGCCCTGCGCGGCGAGCGTCGTGCTGCTGGAGCGGATGAGGATGGGGCCCCAGTCCGTCTCGCGGCCGAAGACGGTGGCGAGGACGTCGGGCCAGGTGAGGGTGACGCGCGCCGGGATGGTGTACGTCCGCTCGGGGCCGCCCGCGCCGTTCCCGTCGTGGCCGAGGAGCTTGAGCGCGAGGGTGGCCGGCTGCGAGCCGCTGTTCATCACGGTGAGGTCGGTCGTCCAGAAGGCGTTCACGCCGGCGACGCGGGCGGAGGAGGGGAGGATCCAGGTGCCCGCGTACGTGGAGGGGACGGCCGAGACGGTGAGGCTCGCTGTGGCCGTGCCGCCGGGGCCAGTGACGGTGAGGGTGTAGGGCGAGCCGACGAGGGGCGTGACGGTGACGCTGCCGGTGGTCGGGACGCTGCCGACCCCCTGGCTGATGGAGGCGGAGGTGCCGCCCGTGCTCGACCAGGAGAGGATCGTCCGCTGGCCGCTGGAGACGGCGGGTGGGTTCGCGCTGAAGAAGGCGATGGAGGGCGCGGCGACGGCGGTGACGCCGACGCCTCTCGTCTTCGACGTGGAGCCGCTCGCGTTCGTGGCCGTGAGGGTGACGTTGAAGACGCCCGCGCTGGAGAAGACGTGCGTGGGGTTCCGGGCCGTGGAGGTCTGCCCGTCGCCGAAGTTCCAGAACCAGGAGGTGGCGCTGCCGGAGGAGAGGTCGTAGAAGGTGACGGTCTCGCCGACCTTCGGCGAGTCGGGGGAGAAGCTGAAGTCGGCGACGGGGGCCGGGGCGGCGCCGGTGAAGGTGGTGCGCGTGGGGAACGTGTAGAAGCAGGTGTAGTACCAGGTGGTCCCGTCGGTTCCGAGCTCGAGGAGCGCGGCGGTGATCCAGTAGGTGCCGGCGGGCGGCGGCGTGACGGCGAGGGAGCCGGTGTCGACGTTGGAGTACTGGTAGCCGCCGGAGAGGGGCGAGTAGGCCTTCTCGATGAGGTTGTACGCGGAGACGGTGGTGCCGTAGCGCGGGATGTCGGGCGAAGCCCAGAGGCGCAGCCTCAGCTGCCGCGAGGCGGAGTACCCGGAGTTCACGATGCGGCGCACCTGGAGCGAGGCGCGCGCCCCGCCGTCGGTGACGTAGTAGGCCGCCGGCGTGTCGAAGTAGAGGCTGCCCTCGTAGTACGGGCCGCCGAAGTCGACCTGGTCCGCCAGGGTGTAGAGCTGCTGGAGGGTGCGGTTCGTTCCCGTTCCCTCGTAGAGCGCGGCCGTCGCCCAGTAGACGTCGGGAAGGGGCGGCGTCATCGGGACGGCGCCGGTGTCGGCGCAGCGGGTGGTCATCGCCGGGACCGTCCCCATGTAGAAGGTGGCGACCGTCGCGTGGGCCAGGTTGCCGCCGATGGTCGGGATCTGCTTCGAGACCCAGACCTCGACGTTGACGTCGTAGGCGTGCGTCGACCGGAGGTTCGAGACGCAGAGGTTCGTCGCCGACATCGTCGAGAGGTCGAGCTTCCAGGTGATGTTCGGGAAGCTCGAGAACATCAGGTCGCCCGCGAGGGCGGCCTGGACGGGCGGCGTGACCGTGAGCCGGAATTCGGCGGGCCGGGCGGTAGGGGCCTCGGGCGGGGCGGCGAGGGACACTGCGAGGGCGGCCGCGAGGAACTTCATCTCTCCTCCTTCGCGCGCCGTTCGCCCGGGCCGGGGCGCCGCGCGCACACGGCTGCCAATGTCGGGTCAGGACAGGGTCAGTTGGTGTCCAAGGAGAGGAAGTCGCTCCCGAGCGGGATTCGGGCCGGTCGGGGCTCGACCCGGAGTCCTACTCTTCCGCCGGCCCGAGGCCCAGAAATAGCCTCAGGCCCTCGTCGATCGCCTCCATCGACGCGTCGTCGAGGACACGGTAGGCGGAGACGACGCGGCGCTTGTCGATGGAGCGGACCTGGTCGGTCAGGGCCCAGGAGTCTTTCCGAAGGCCGCCCGCCCCGGCGGGAATGCGCGGGTAGAGGGCTCCGCGCCCCTCGGTGCCGGTGAGCGGGACGACGCCGACGAGGGGGTAGCGCTGGTCGCTCGCGACGTCCGGCTCGCTCACGACGACACAGGGGCGGACGCTCTTCTGCTCGTGGCCCACGGTGGGGTCGAGGTCGACGAGGACGACGGTTCCGCGCTCGAGCCGCACGGTCAGCGCTCCTTCCAGCCCTTCCCCGGGGCCCAGCGGAGGCGCTTCCCCTGGGAGGGCTCGAGGAGGCCCTCGGCGTCCTCGGCGGGGAGCGAGCGCCCCCATTCGCCGACGCCGGCCTCGGCGACGACGAGCGCGTCGGGGTGGGGCGACGAAAGCGATAGCCGGAGGGCGGCCCGCCGCCTGCGCCCGAGCTCCCGCGTGACGGCCTCGAGGACGAAGCGGCTGCGGTTGGGGGCGGCCCGGTCCATCTCGGCGACGAGGTCTCCGGGGAGGGTGACGGTGACGCGGGCGAGGCTCATGAGCGGCTCCTCGGTAGGATCATACTCATGATCCTACCGAGGAGGCGTCGGGGACCGTGCAGGTCCGCTCCCGGCCCCGAGCTGTCACTTCCGGCGTTTCGCGAGCCGCGCTTCGAGGAAGGCGTGCGTGGAGGGGTCCTTCATGGCGAGCCGCGGCGTGCGGAGACGTCTGGCAACCGGCCGGTGAAGGTCTTCATGCGCAGGACCTTCCGCGTCTCCCCCCGCAGCTCCTGGGCCGCCGCGGCGTAGAGGAGGTTCTCGGCGAGGCGCCGCGTCGCGAGGAGCGAGCGCTGGCGGGCGCGTCCGCCGAGCGAAGCGATCCTGCGACGCTGCTCGGCAGACAGACGCTCCGCGCGGGCGCGCCCGCCGCGCCGTCCCATCTCCCGGGCCATCGCGCTCACGTCCACGGAGCAAGTCTATTTGACGCCAAGCAGGGCGTGTTGGGCCAGCTCCCGGCGACCCCGCCGCCGCCGCCCCCGCCGCGCCGGGACGGGGTGCTAGCCTCCCGCCAAGTGCTGGACCCCCAGGCCCCCTCCGCCCCCGCGAACCTCCAGCTCCGCGAGCTCGCGCGGCTCCGGGTGCTCGTGGAGGCGTCGAAGCTCATCAACTCGTCCATCGAGCCGTCGGTCCTCTTCTCGTCGATCGTCTCGATCGCGCGGGAGCAGCTCGGGGTGGAGCGCGGGACGCTCTTCTTCGTGGACGACGCGAAGGGGGAGATCTGGGCGCGGATCCCGATGGAGGGGGAGATCGACGAGATCCGCCTCCCGATCGGGCGGGGGATCGCCGGGACGGTGGCGGCGACGGGCGAGACGGTCATCGTTCACGACGCGCCGTCCGACCCGCGCTTCGACGGGTCGATCGACCGCCGGTCGGGGTTCCAGACGCGCTCGATCCTCTGCGTGCCGATAAGGAACCGGAACGGGCGGATCGTCGGGGTGCTGCAGCTCCTGAACAAGAAGCAGGGGGAGTTCGGCGAGGCCGACCTCGACTTCCTCTCGCTCGTCTCGGAGCACGCCGCGATCGGGATGGAGAACGCGACGCTCCACCTGAGCCTCCTCGAGAAGGACCGGATGACGCGCGAGCTCGCGCTGGGGCAGGACATCCAGCGGCGCCTCCTCCCCGAGCCGCCCTCCGGCATCTCCGGGACGGAGATCGCCGCGACGAGCCTCGCCTGCTACGAGGTGGGGGGCGACACGTACGACTTCATCGGGCTCCCCTCGGGCGATCTCGGCCTCGCCATCGCCGACGTGTCGGGGAAGGGGGTCGCGGCGGCGCTCGTCATGTCGAGCCTGCAGGCGGCGCTCCGGGTGGCGGCGCCGCTCGACGAGAACCTCGCGCGGCTCGCGGCGCGCCTCGACCGGCTCGTGCGCGACCTGGCCGGGGGGCGGAAGTACGTGACGTTCTTCTTCGGCTGCTACAGCCCGGAGACGGGGCGCCTGCGCTACGTGAACGCGGGCCACAACCCGCCGCTCGTCGTCGCCGGCGGCGCGGTGACGACGCTCGCGAGCACGGGGGTCCCCATCGGGCTCGTGCCGGCGCCGTCGTGGAAGGAGGCCGAGGTCGTCGTGCCGGAGGGCGCGACGCTCGTCCTCTACACGGACGGGCTGACGGAGGCCACGAACCCCGAGGACGAGGAGTTCGGGAACGAGCGCTTCCAGGCGCTCGCGGCGTCAGTCGCGGGGCGGCCGCCCGCGGAGGTGATCGCCGCGCTGCTAGAGGGCGTCACCGAGTTCGAGGCCGGCTCGAAGCCCTCCGACGACAAGACGCTCGTCGTCCTCCGCCGGCGATAGAATCCGTCTCACACCGGAGAGAGCAGGCCGGGCGGACGCACTCGCGCACGTGCAGCGTCCACCGGCGTGGGGAGGGAGAGCCCGATGGACAGGCCAACGCACGCCCTCCTCCAGGACCTCCTCGCCGCGAAGGCCGAGCTCGAGGCGCGGAACGAGGCGCTCCAGCTCGTGAACGACCTGAGCCACCGGCTCCAGCGCCGGCTCGACGTCGAGGCGATCGCGGCCGAGACGGTGGACGTCCTGACGCGCCACAGCGGGGCGCCGCTCGTCGCCTTCTACCTCCTCGACGGCGAGCAGGGGCCGCTCCGGATGGTGGCGGGCTGCGGCTTCAACGAGCGCGAGATGGCGCTCGGCGCGGTGCTCGCGCTCGACGGGAGCGCGAGCGGGCGCGCGGTGAGGGAGGGGCGGATCGTCGCGGTGCGGCCGGCGCGCGAAGGGGAGGGGGACGCCCACCCGGTCGTGAGGGCGCTCGCGGAGCGGAGGCTCGCGAACGGCCTCTGCATTCCGCTCCTCCACGGCGACTCCGCGCTCGGCACCGTGAACATCCTGTTCCCCGAGGATCGCGAGGTGCGCCCGCTCGAGCTCGACACGTTCCAGGGGATCGCCCGCGCCGTCTCGCTCGCGCTCGCGAACGCCCGCCTGGTGGCCGACCTCGAGCACCTCGCCTTCCACGACCTCCTCACCGGCCTCCCGAACCGCGCCGCCCTCCACCGGCGCTTCGCGGCGATCGGGGGAGGGAACGGAGGCCCGAAGGGGGCCGGGCTCGTCCTCCTGAACCTCGACCGGTTCCGCCAGATCAACGACACGCTCGGGCACAACGTCGGCGACGAGCTGCTCGTGCAGGTCGTCGGCCGGCTCGTCGCGGCGAGAGGGGGGCGCCGGGAGGACGTCTTCCGGCTCGGGGGGGACGACTTCGCGGTCGTCGTGCCCGGGGCGCAGAGCCTCGCCGTGCTCGAGGCGGCGGCGCGCGAGCTCCTCGCGGCGCTCGCGAGGCCGCTGAAGGTCGCGGGGATGGGGCTCGAGATCGGCGCGAGCGCGGGGATCGCGCTCTTCCCCGGGCAGGGGCGCGACAGCCACGAGCTGCTCCGCTGCGCGGACGTCGCGCTCCACCGGGCGAAGAAGACGCCCGGCGGCGTGGCGGCCTACGCGCGCGAGCTGGACGAGCACACGCCGGAGCGGCTCGCGATGCTCTCCGAGCTCGCGCGGGCGATCCGCGAGGGGGAGCTCGCCCTCCACTTCCAGCCGAAGGTGGCGCTCCAGTACGGCTTCATCGAGGGGTTCGAGGCGCTCGTGCGGTGGAAGCACCCGAGGCTCGGGCTCCTCGCCTCGGGGAGGTTCGTGCCGATCGCCGAGGCGACGGACGTCATCCAGCCGCTCACCTCCTGGGTCGTGAGGAACGCCCTCGAGCAGCTCGCGCGCTGGAACGGGGCGCTGCCGCGCCTGACGATGGCGATCAACCTCTCGATGCGGAACCTCCTCGACCGGGGCTGCCCCGAGAGGCTCGAGGAGATCGTGCGCGAGGTGGGCGTGAACCCGAACGTCGTCGAGTACGAGCTGACCGAGACGGCGATCATGGCCGACCCGGAGACGGCCCTCGAGGCGCTGAAGCGGATCACGTCGTCGGGGCCGCGCCTCGCCGTCGACGACTTCGGCACGGGCTACTCGTCGCTCTCGTACCTCAAGCGCCTGCCGGTGGACGTCCTGAAGATCGACCGCTCGTTCGTCGCCGACATGGGGACGGGCGACCGCGGCCTCGCCATCGTCCGCTCCACGGTGCAGCTCGCGCACAGCCTCGAGCTCGGCGTCGTGGCCGAGGGGGTCGAGAGCCGCGAGAGCGCGCGGACGCTGCGCGAGATGAAGTGCGACTTCGCCCAGGGGTTCTACGTCGCCTACCCCGAGCCCGCCGAGGACGCGGGCCGCCACCTCGCGCGCGGCGGCTGGATCGACGTCCCGGTCTGAGGCCCGGGCGGGCTACGTCCAGGCGGTGAGCTCCTCGCCGGGCGAGAGGACGGGGCCGAAGCCGTCGGCCGGGGCGCCCTTCGGCGCGGGGAACGCGGGCGCGTGCGTCGCGGCGCGCTGGACGACGAGCTCGGGGACCCCGGCGAGGAGGCCCGCCTCGGCGAGGAGCGGGAGCGGGTCGGCCTCGCGGGTGCAGAGGTAGACCCAGGCCGTCGCGCGGGTGACGCCGACGAAGAGGAGGCGCCGGAGCGAGGCGTCGCCGCGGGAGAAGAAGTCGCCCTCGAGGAGGCGCGGCAGGAGGACCGCGTCGAACGTGAGCCCCTTGGCGCTGTGGAAGGGCATGACCTTGACGAGGTCGGAGGCGAAGTCGAGCGCGGGGAACGGGCAGCCGGTCTCGCCGTGGCGGTGAGGCACCTCGACGGGGACGCCGAGCGCGTCGAGGCCGGCCGCGAAGCGCCCGACGAGCCGGCGGCTCGGGAGGAGGACCGCGACGCGCTCGCCGCGGAGGAGCCGCGCGCGGGCGACCTCGGCGAGGCGGCCGAGCTCGTCGTCGCCGTCCCGGGCGAGGTAGAGGAGCGGCTTCTCGCGCTCGCCCCCGCCGGCCCGCGCCTGGCGGAGGAAGGCCTCCCGCTCCTCCTCGCCGCGGAGGAGGCGCGCGGCGAGCCGGGAGACGTACGGCGAGCAGCGGTAGGTCTCGAGGAGGGCGACGGAGCGCGAGGGGATGCCGAGCGCCGAGAGGATCTCCGCCTCGCGGGCGCCGCCGTCGTAGATCTGCTGGCGCGGGTCGAGCGCGACCGTGACGTGCGCCGAGACGGCGGCGAGGGTCTCGAAGGCGCGGGCGTCGAGGTCCTGCCCCTCGTCGACGAGGACGAAGTCGTAGAGGGGAGCGCGACGCGGGTTCCGGCGGACCTCGCCGAGGACGCCGTCGCGGATCGCGCGGAAGTCGGGCGCCAGGCCGGAGGAGCGGAAGGGGCGGCGCGGCGAGACGAAGCGCTCCCAGTGCTCCGCGCACCAGTCGTCGAAGGTGCGGACGGCCGTCTCGGGGATCCCGAGGTCGGCGAGCGCGGCGCGGAGGAAGGCGGTCAGGGCGTTCGTGTAGACGAGGACGAGGAAGCGGCCGTCGCGGACGCGGAGCGCGTCGGCGAGATGGCGGGCGCGGTGGAGGAGGACGAGCGTCTTGCCCGAGCCGGGGCCGCCGGAAAGGACGCGGTGCCGGTCGGCCGGCATCTCGACGGCCCGGAGCTGCTCGGGCGTGAAGTCGGCCCGGGGGACGAGCCAGCCCGCCACGTCAGTTCACTTTCGCGAGGGCCGGGGCGAGGTCGGGGAGGAGGCCGCCGGGGAGCGGGGCCTCCGGCCTCGCCTGCCGCCTCTTCCGCTGCTCGGCCTCGGCGGCGGCCTGGCGCGTCGCGTCGCCCGCCATCCGGCAGGCGGTGACGAGCCAGCCGAGGTCGAAGTCGTCGAGCGCGGAGGCGGGGCCGAAGGTCGCCAGGGCGCGGGAGAGGTCCGCCTCGCGGGCGGGGGAGTTGCCCATGCTCTCGTAGACGAGCGCCCGGAGGACGAGGTACGGCGGCTCGGGCTCGCGCTGGAAGGCCTCGTTCACCGAGCGGAACGCGTCGAGCCAGAGGCCGCGCCGGCGCTGGGAAAGGGCGAGGTTGAAGAGGGCTCCGCCCCACGCCGTGTCGGCGGCGGCGCAGGCGCGGAAGAACTTCTCCTCGCGCGCGTGGTCGCCGAGCTCGCCCGCGAGGAGGCCCATCGTCACGAGGAGGCCGGGGCTCGCCTCGCCGCGCGCGCGGAGGAGACGTACGTAGACCGCGAGCGCCTTCTCGCGCTGGCCGAGGTCGGCGTAGAGGCGGGCGGCCTCCTCCGTCGCCTCGACGGCCTTCCGCCCCGTGACCGCGCCGCTCCTCAGGCTCTCCTCGATCTCGAGGAGGCGCTCGCGCTTCGGCTGCGGGTTGACGACGTTCGAGAGCGGGTTCTCGCGCGTCAGCTCGTACTCGCCGTGCCCGGGGCGGGCGGCGAGGGAGACGAGGAGGTGGAGGACCTGGTTCGCGTCGACCCGGTAGCGGAGCTTCAGCAGCTCGCCCCTGCGGACGGGGGCCGGGAAGAGGCAGAGCGCGTTCATGAGGGCGTGGTCGGCGGCGTCGCGCAGCTCGACGCGGAGGAGGAGCGGCTCGCGCTCGCACGTCTCTGGCACCGAGAGGTCGGCGCAGGTGGCCCACCCTCCGGCGGCCGGGAACGGGAGTCGCACGCCGCGGCCGACGAGCTCGACGAGGCCCGAGGTGGTGCGGATGGAGATCGCGTTCCCGGTGACGGGCTCGAGGACGCCGCGCCCGGTGAGCGCGAGGGCGAGGCCGTGGAGCGCGGCGCCGCGCGCCACGGCGGCCTGGACGGCCTCGGCCGACCTCTCGTGGAGGAGCGCCGCGCGCGGGAAGCGCCGCGCGACGGCGTCGACGACCTGCGGGACGAGGCTGCTCCCGCCGACGAGGAGGCAGGCGTCGACCTCCTTCGCGTCGAGGCCGGCCCGGTCGAGCGCGTCGCCGATGGGGGCGAAGACGGAGCACGTGGTCTGGTACTCGTCCCCCTTCGGGTAGAGGACGTCCTCGTCGAGGAAGGGCTGAAGGACCCAGTCGAGCTCGCGGGCCGTGAGCGAGGGGGAGGTGAGCGAGAGCGTGCGGCCGTCGGTGAGGCGGCAGGAGTGGACGCCCGGCTGGCTCTTCACGACCTCGTTCCGGTCCGCGTCGTCCCAGCGGCCGAGGCCGCGGAGCCGCCGGATCTCGGAGCAGAGGCCGACCTTCAGCGACTCGGCGAGGCCGAGGAGCGCGGGGACGACGGCCCGCGACTTCTCCTCGAAGTCGAGGTCGTGCGGCGCGAGGCCGTTCTCGGAGAGGAGCCGCGGGAGGAGGACCTGGTGGACGATGGCGGCGTCGACGTCGCCGCCGCCGAGCCGGTGGTAGCGCGAGACGGAGAGGGTCGCGGCGCGGAGCGGGTCGCCGGGTCCGGGGACGGTGACCCGGAAGACCGCGGTGTCGCAGGTGCCGCCGCCGAAGTCGAAGACGAGGAGGTGCTTCGTCTCGCCCGCGCTCCCGAGGGAGGCGAGGCCGTTGCGGGCGGCGTGGTCGAGGAAGGCGGCGAGGGGCTCGTCGAGAAGGTCGCCCTCGGCGACCGGGAGGCCGGCGGCCTGCGCGGCGGCGAGGGTGTCGGCGCGCTGCGCCGCCTGGAAGGAGGCGGGGACGGTGACGACGACGCGGTCGGGCGGGACGGGCCCCGCCGCGGCCGAGGAGAGGAAGCGGAGGACGTGCGCGCCGATCTCGGAGGCGGAGCGAAAGCCCTCCGGGGCGCGGTGGTATGTCTTCCGGAGGCCGATGTCGTTCTTGCAGTCCCAGAAGACGTTGCGGTTCTGCTCGAGCGCGAGCTCGGCGGCGCGCCCGCGCAGGCGCTTCGCCCCCTCGCCCACCCAGAGCTTCCCGCCCTGGAGCGCGACGACGGAGGGGACGAGGACGTGGACGTACTCCCCCTCGGGCGTCTGCTGCGTCACCTCGAGCGTGGAGAGGCCCGGGCCTCTGGACGGGCCGACCGACGCCTCGGTGACGGTGGAGTTCGTCGTGCCGAGGTCGATGCCGAGGACCCGGACGCGTCGGGTGGCCGCCCGGCCGGCGGCGGGGAGGACGAGGGAGAGGTCGGCGGGACTGTCGGGCATCTCGGGGCACCCTCCTCTGCGGGTCTTTCACCCGCTCGGAAAGGTGCTCCCGCAGGGCGGACAGTTGGTGTCCGGACGGGCTCCGGCCTACGCGTAGTCGTCGGCGGCGAACTTGGCCTTCAGGAGGCCCGGGAGGTTCGGGTCGTTCTCGAGCGCGTCGTGCGACTTCTTGTACCGGAACCTGTAGGAACCGTTCAGCGTGACGATCGTGTACTGCGTGTGCGAGATCGTCGACTTCAGGAACTTCGGGTCGTTCGCCATCCCGCGCGCCGGGTCGACGCGGCCGTCGGCGAGGCTCAGGCCGGGCGCCAGCGCGTTCATGGCGTTCTGGACCCAGAGGATCCACTCGCCGAGCGCGGGCGTGTAGGTCCCGTCGACGGCGATGGGGGTCGAGGGCCTGGTGCCTGGAGCGACGGAGGCGTCCTTCGCGATCTCGCGGATGAAGAACTGCACGAGCATGACGTCTTCCGGCAGGTTCGGGCAGTTCTTACCGACGGCCTGGGAAACGTTGTAGAAGGGATAGAACTTCTGCGCCATGACTTCCCCCCGGACTCTGTTTCTTGGGGAATATAGCGGCGCCGGAGCCCGTTTGCGACGAAATCTCAGTGTTTTCGGACCATCCGGAGGATCTTCACGTTGATGACGGCGAACCGGAAGAGCTGCCAGAGGAAGTTCGTCCGCATCTTCTTCGTGAATGGGGTCGGGACGGGCGGGTAGTAGGTCTGGCCGTAGGGGGTCCGCGTCTCGGCGGGGGTCGTCGTGTCGCTCATTCCGGCACCGCCACCCAGAGGGGGTTCGCCTTCGCCTTGTAGATGAAGCCGTAGTGGAGGAGGTGCTTGATCCAGTGCCCCGCGAGGCCGATCTCGCCGAAGGTCCAGTCGAGGTCGCGGCCGGTGTCGGGGTACTTCCGGAAGTCGGGGACGATCGGGAAGATCGTCATCGAGACGGCCGTTCCCTTGAAGACGCTCGCGCCCGCCGAGGCGATGCAGGCCGCGCCCATGTGGGCGAGCGAGGCCCTGCGGGTCGGCTCGGAGGCCTTGCCCTTGATCATGTCGACGACGTTGAAGGCGACCTCGCGCGCCATGACCCCCGACGGCATCCCGGTGCGCGGCGGCGTCGGGAAGATCGGCGTCCCCTTCGGGCTCTTCATCGGCTTGGAGATCGCGTGCGGCGGCGCGAAGGCGATGCCGACGGCGAAGACGTTCCGGTACTTCGGCGACTGGTAGGTGCTCGGCCAGTCGTCGGGCGACCACTCCTCGTAGGGCTTCGCGGCGTAGTTCCCGTCGACGAGCATGAAGCCGCTCGGGGCGAACATCGTCGCGGTGACGTCCGCGCCGGACCTGTCGAAGGCCTTGAGGCCGACGCCGGAGAACGGCGGGAGGAGCATCCCGAAGTCGAACTTCAGCGAGCGCTCGTCGCCGTCGAGCGTCTCGTACGAGGCCTCGCCCGGCGCGACCTCCTTCACGGCCGCCCGGGTGATCCACTCGATGCCCCGCTCGGTGTAGAGCGACTCGGTGAAGACGCGGCTGTGCGTGACGTAGCCGCCCCGCCGGATGAACATCCCGCCCATCCCGAAGTCGCCGAGCTCGTGCTCGTTCGAGAGCCAGACGACGCGGGCCTTGTCGCGCACGCCGCGCCGCCGCAGCTCGAACTCGACGTTGAAGATGTACTCGAACGCGGCCCCCTGGCAGGTGCAGTTGCCGTGGCCGGTGCCGACGAGGAGCGTCTGCTTCTCGCCCTTCTTCATCCGCGCCACGCACTCGTCGAGCGCCCTGGAGGCGTGGGCCGCGTGGTCGAAGGTGCAGACGGAGAGGCTGTTCTTCGCGGGGCCGAGACCGGGCGTGGCGTCGAAGTTCAGCTTCGGGCCGGTCGCGTTGATGAGCCAGTCGTAGGGGACTCGCTCCTCCTGCCCCGCCTTCCCCGGCTCGGTCAGCTCCACCTTCACGTAGGGCTTCCCGGCTTCGCCGTCCCCCTCGGGGTGGATGCTGACGGCCTTCCCCTGGATGAACGTGACCCCCGTCTTCTCGTAGACGGGGCGGAGCGGGAACGTGACCTGCTCCGGGGTCATCACGCCGACGCCGACCCAGATGTTCGAGGGGATCCAGTTCCACTTGCTGTTCGGTGAGACGACGACGACCTCGTGATCGCGCCCGAGCTTCCGCCGGGCGTGCATCGCGGCCGTCTGCCCGGCGATCCCCGCGCCGAGAACGACGAGTCGTGCCATGGTTCCTCCCTCCCGCGCCGACATCCTATGACGGGACGGGGCCGGCGATCTCGTCATTTCGCCGCAGGACGAGATGACGCGCCGCGTCACGGAAGCCGGGGGGCGCGCCGCCGCCGGCGCGCCCCGCCCGGCCGCCCGGGCCCCCCCGCCATCTGTCCGGGGCCTTCCGCGACAATCCGCCCCGTGAGCGCACGCCGGCTTCGCATCGTCCACACCTCCGACTGGCACCTCGGGCAGACCCTCGGCGACCTCCCGCGGGAGGAGGAGCACCGCGCGTTCCTCGCGTGGCTCGCCGAGCGGATCGAAGAGGAGCGGGCCGACGCCCTCCTCGTCTGCGGGGACGTCTTCGACACGGCGAACCCCTCGGCCGCGGCGCAGGCGGCCTGGTACGGCTTCCTGGCGGAGGCGCGGCGACGGGTGCCGGCGCTCCAGACGGTCGTCGTCGCCGGGAACCACGACTCGCCGGCCCGGCTCGAGGCGCCGGCGCCCGTCGTCGGCGCGCTCGGCGTGAGGGTGGTGGGGCTCCTCCCGAGGAGAGACGGCGGCGTCGACGCGGAGTCGCTCGTGGTGCCGCTGAACGCGGCCGACGGGAGCGTGGCCGCGTGGGTCGCGGCGGTGCCGTACCTGCGCGTCGTCGACGCGGGAGGCTTCGACGAGGAGGGGGGAGACGGGCTCGTGGAGGGAGTGCGGGCGATCTACGCCGGGGCCCTCGAGGTCGCGCGCGCGAGGCGAGAGGAAGGGCAGGCGCTCGTGGCGACGGGGCACCTCTTCATGCACGGCGCGACGACGAGCGACGGGTCGGAGCGGAAGATCCTGGGCGGGAACCTGAACGCGATCCCGGACGACGTCTTCCCGGAGGACGTGACGTACGCGGCGCTCGGGCACCTCCACAGGCCGCAGAAGGTCGCGGGGCGCCCCGCCGTCCGTTACTCCGGCTCCGTCATCCCGCTCGCGCTCGACGAGGAGCCCTACCCGCACCAGGTGCTCGTCGTCGACCTCGAGGAGGGGCGGCTCGCCTCGGTGCGCGAGCTGCGCGTGCCGAGGAGGATCGGGATCCTGCGGATTCCCGAGGAGGGGCCGGGACCCGTCGAGGAGGTGCTCGGGAGGCTCGGGGCTCTGCCCGCGGCGAAGCCGATCGGGGAGGGGCCCGACCTGAGGCCCTACCTCGAGGTGCGCGTCCTCCTCGAGAAGCCCGAGCCGGCGCTCCGGGCCCTCGTCGAGGAGGCGCTCGAGGGGAAGGACGCGCGGCTCGTGAAGATCACCGCGACCGGCACCGGGACCGGCGCGCCCCTCTCGGGCGGCGCGGACGCCGACCTGACCGACCTCCGCCCCGAGGAGGTCTTCCGCCGCAAGTGGGCGAAGGAGCACGGCGGCGAGCCCGCCCCCGAGCACGTCGCGGCCTTCCACGAGCTCCTCGAGGCGGCCGAGAGGGAGGAACGGCCGTGAGGATCCTGGCGATCCGCGGGCGGAACCTCGCGAGCCTCGAGGGGGACTTCGAGCTCGACTTCCGGAAGGGGCCGCTCGCCGAGGGAGGCCTCTTCGCGATCACCGGGCCGACGGGCGCGGGGAAGAGCACCCTTCTCGACGCGCTCTGCCTCGCCCTCTTCGACCGGACGCCCCGGCTCGACGGGCGGGGCGGCGTCCTCATCGGCTCCGAGGGGGAGACGGACGACGAGAAGGTCCGCTCGTCCGACGTGAGGTCGCTCCTCCGCCGCGGGGCGGCGGAGGGAAAGGCCGAGGTCGACTTCGTCGGGCGCGACGGCCGGGAGTGGCGCGCGACGTGGAGCGTGCGGCGCGCGCGAGGGAAGGCGAAGGGGAAGCTGCAGGACCAGGCGGTGGCCCTCGTCGACCTCGCCACGGGCGACCCGGTGCCGGGGAGGAAGACGGAGACGCTGAAGGCGATCGAGGAGAAGGTCGGCCTCACCTTCGACCAGTTCCGGCAGTCGGTCCTCCTCGCGCAGGGGGAGTTCGCCCGGTTCCTGAAGGGAGACGCGAACGAGCGGGCGCAGCTCCTCGAGCGGATGACGGGGACGGAGATCTACACGCGGATCTCCGTCGCGGCGCACGAGAAGCGGAGGACGACGGCCGAGGCGGTGAAGGTGGCCGAGGCGGCGCTCGAGGGGGTACGGGTCCTCGGCGTGGAGGAGCGGGCCGAGGCCGAAGCCGGGCACGACGCGGCCGCCGCGGGGGCCGTCGCGGCGCGGGGACGGCTCGAGGCGCTCGAGGAGCTGGCGCGGGGCGCCGCGAAGAGGGGCGAGCTCGCGCAGCGGAGCGCGGCACGCGAGAAGGAGGAGGCCGAGGCCCGCAGGGCGCTCGCGGAGGCGACGGGTCGCCGGGGTGCGGCCGAGACGCTGAAGGCTCAGGCGGCGGAGGCGCTCGCGGCCGTGACGGCGGCGGGCCTCGCGCTCGAGCCGGAGATCGCCCGGGCGCGCGAGCTGGACGGCGCGCTCGCGGCGGAGGCGCGGGGGCTCGAGACTGCGCGCCTCGCGGCACGCGACGCCGCGAAGCGGGCGGCCGCGGAGCGCGCGGAGGCCGCGGCCGCGGCGGAGCGCGCCCGGTCGAACCGGGTGTCGGTCGAGGCGTCGGAGCGGAGGCTCGCCGAGAGAGCGGCCGCGAAGCCGCTCGTCGCGCGGCGAGACCTCTGGACCCGGGGGCTCGAGGAGCTGGAACGGCTCGGCGGGGAGCGGGCGGCCTGGAGCGCGAAGCGCGAGGGCGCCGCGCGCGCCGAGGCCCGGGCGCGGGAGAAGGTGGACGCCGCCGTCTCGGCGATCGCGGAGTCGAGCCGCCTTCTCGGGGAGAAGAGGGCCGAGCACGAGCGGGTCGCCGCGGAGTGCCTCGAGGCGTTCGCCCTCGAGACGCGGCGGGCCGCGCTCGTCGCCGGCGAGCCGTGCCCGCTCTGCGGCGCGACGGAGCACCCCTGGGCGGGCCGGGAGCCGGGAGCCGGCGCGGCCGGGGACGGGCCCGGCCCGCGCCTCGCGGAGCTGGAGCGGGAGAAGGCCCTCCGCGGGGAGCTCGCGGCTCTCGAGGCGCGGAAGGAGCGGCTCGAGGGCGAGAGGAGGGTGGCGGAAGCCGCGGTCCTCACGGCGTCGTCGCTCGCCGGAGAGGCCGGACGGCAGCTCGAGGGGATCGCGAAGCGCGAGGGCGCGGAGCACGAGCGCCTCGAGGAGGTCCTCGGGGGGCGGGAGGCCCTGCGCGAGAGGGTCGCGTCCGACGCGCGGGGCGTCCGGGAGGCCCTCGCCGCCGAGGCGGAGGACTACGCGGGCGAGGAGGCGCGCCTCGCGGAGGGGCGCGCCGTCCAGGCGGGGCTCGACGCGGCGGCGGCCGAGGCCGAGGCGAAGGCGAAGGCCGCGGGGGATGAGGCCGGGCGCGCCGACTCCCAGGCGGCCGGGAAGGCGGAGACGCACGCCGCGATCGCCGCCCAGCGGGGCGCGCTCCTCTCGGGGCGGCCCGTGGCGGAGGTCGACGGGGAGCGGAAGAGGAGCGAGAAGGAGGCGGCGGAAGCGGCGGAGAGGGCGAGGACGGCCTCGGACGCCGCCGGGCTCGCCTTCGCGCGGGCGGAGCAGCGCGTCGCGGAGGCGGCGCGGCTCGCGGCCGAGGCGCGCGGGGCCGAGGAGGAAGCGGCGAAGGCGCTCGCGGCGGCGCTCTCGGCCGCCGGCCTGCCGGACGAGACGGCCCTCGCGGCGGCGCGGTCGGACGCGAGCGACGCCGCCGCGGCGGCGCTGGACCGCCGGACCGAGGCGGAGCTGCGCCTCCGGCAGGACGACGAGGCGCGAATCCTGAAGGCCGGGCACGGCGAGAAGCTGGCGGCGGCGCAGCGCGAGGCGAAGGTGTGGGGAGAGCTCGGGGCGGTCATCGGGCACCACGACGGGGCGGAGCTCCGGCGGTTCGCCCAGGGGCTGACGCTCGACGCCCTCGTCGCGCACGCGAACGCCCACCTCGCCGAGCTCGCGAAGCGCTACCGCCTCGAGCGGGTGCCGAAGGCGGACCTCGACCTGATGGTCGTGGACGAGGACATGGGGGGCGAGACGCGGAGCGTCCACAGCCTCTCGGGGGGCGAGACGTTCCTCGTCTCGCTCGCGCTCGCCCTGGGGCTCTCCTCGCTCGCGACGCGGAAGACGCGCATCGAGTCGCTCTTCGTCGACGAGGGCTTCGGGGCCCTCGACCCCCGGACGCTCGACACGGCCCTGGCGGTCCTCGAGACCCTCCGGGCCGGGGGGCGGCGCGTCGGCGTCATCTCCCACGTCCCCGGGCTCTCGGAGCGGATCGGGGTCCGCGTGGCGGTCACGCCGATGGGGGGAGGCCGGAGCCGCGTCGAGGTGAGCGGCGCCTGAAACGCGGGCGCTCTGGATTCCGCCCTCCCGTTTGGCCTATCGTCGTCGTCCACCACGGGCGAATGGAGGAGCGCATGTCCGACCGGAGCCGGTTCCTGCTCGACGAATCCCGCATCCCGAAGGCCTGGTACAACGTGAACGCGGACATGCCGACGCCGCCGACGCCCGTCCTCCACCCGGGGACGATGGAGCCGGTGACGCCCGACTTCCTCTCGGTCCTCTTCCCGATGAACATCGTGATGCAGGAGGTCTCGCCGGAGCGCTGGATCGAGGTGCCCGAGCCCGTCCGCGAGATCTACCGCCTCTGGAGGCCGACGCCGATGATCCGCGCGCTGCGCCTCGAGAAGGCGCTCGGCACGCCGGCGCACATCTACTTCAAGAACGAGAGCGTCAGCCCCGTCGGCTCGCACAAGGCGAACACGGCGGTCGCGCAGGCCTTCTACAACAAGGAGGCCGGGACGAAGGCGCTGACGACGGAGACGGGCGCGGGGCAGTGGGGGACGGCGCTCGCGATGGCCTGCAACTTCTTCGACCTCGACCTCGAGGTCTTCATGGTCCGCGTCTCGTACCACCAGAAGCCGTACCGCCGGATCGTGATGGAGAACTACGGCGCGCACGTCTTCGCGAGCCCCACGGAGCACACCCACTTCGGGAAGAAGATGCTCGAGGAGGACGAGGACTGCCCGGGCTCGCTCGGCATCGCGATCTCCGAGGCCGTCGAGACGGCCGCGACGAGCGGCGGGAAGAAGAAGTACAGCCTCGGGTCGGTGCTCGGGCACGTGATGCTCCACCAGACGGTCATCGGCCTCGAGGCGCTCGAGCAGATGGAGATGGCGGGGGAGTACCCCGACGTCGTCATCGGCTGCGCGGGGGGCGGCTCGAACTTCGCGGGCTTCACGTTCCCGTTCGTCCACCGGAACATCACCGAGGGGAAGAAGACGCGCGTCCTGGCGGTCGAGCCCGCCTCGTGCCCCACGCTCACGAAGGGGAAGTACACGTTCGACTACGGCGACGCCGCCGCGATGGCGCCGATCGTCAAGATGTACACGCTCGGGCACACGTTCATGCCGCCGGGGATCCACGCGGGCGGGCTCCGCTACCACGGGATGGCGCCCACGGTGAGCGCGCTCGTGGCGAGCGGGCACATCGAGGCGCGGACGGCGCGCCAGCTCGAGACGTTCGAGGCGGCGGTGCAGTTCTCGCGGGCCGAGGGGATCATCCCGGCGCCGGAGTCGGCGCACGCGATCCGCGCCGCGATCGACGAGGCGCTGAAGTGCCGGGAGACGGGGGAGAAGAAGGTCATCGCCTTCAACCTCTCGGGCCACGGGCACTTCGACATGACGGCCTACCAGAGCTACCACCACGGCCTCCTCGAGGACTTCGAGTACCCCGACCACGCCGTCGCGGAGGCGATGTCGCACCTCCCGCAGGTGCCGTGACGCGCGGCCCGCTCCGCCGAGCCGTGCGCCTCCTCCGCTCCGCATTCCTCGCCGCCGCGCTCGTCGGCGCGGCGCTGGCCCCGGTGCCGGCCGCCGCCGCTCCGCCCGCGCGCTCCCTCGCCCCGGCCGACCTCGAAGGGGACTGGCTCTCGGCGAAGTTCCTCGACGCCGTCCGCGCGACGCGGGCGCCCGTCTCCGCGCCCGATCCGCTCGCCTTCACCGTCAAGAAGCACGGAAACGGCTGGCGGCTCCACGCGACGGACTTCCACGAGGGCTACTGGCGGGCCCTCTCCGGCATCGAGGCGAAGCCGGACGGGACCTACGCCCTCGTCGTCGGACCGATGGAGCACGAGCCCGCGAGCCCGAAGGAGCTCACGCGTCTCCGCGTCTCGGTGACCTGGGGGGCGTCCGGCCCCGAGACGGTCACGGGGAAGATCTGGGACAGCGAAGGGGGGCCGATCACGCTTCGCCGCCTCCCCGGGCCGCGCGCGGCCTTCCTGAACCGCCTCGTCCTCGCGGGGGCCTACCGCGACGAGGAGGGACGGAGGTGGGAGTTCACCGAGTCGGGCGAGGCGAAGTGGCCGGGCGAGACCTTCCGCTACGAGCTGAACCTCGACTCCTCGGAGGCGGGGATCGACTACGTGAAGAAGCCCGACGCCTCCGAGCCGGGATTGACCCGGCGCACGGGCTTTGCCTGGAAGGACGGCGTGCTCCGGCTCTACCACGTCGTCTACGACCGGGACTACCCGATCTCGGCCGCGAGCCGCCCGTTCGCGGTGCTGCGGCCGGAGGCCGCCGGCGCGCCGGCGCCCGCCCCGAAGGGGCCGGCCCCGCGCGGCGTCGCGCTCGAGAAGCTCCCGGTCGTGCCGCTCCACGAGGACGGGTTCGACGAGCTCGTCGGGGGCGGGGCGCAGGTCGAGGTCCACTTCCGCGAGAAGGGCGCGAAGAAGATGCCGGAGGTCCTCACGGCGCCGCCGGCGGTCGTCCGGCGCCTCGACCGGAAGGGGGAGTGCCGCGTCGACGGCGGCAACTGGACGCCCGACAAGGTCTGGCTGAGCCGCGACGAGAAGCTCCTCGCGCTCGTCGCCTTCAGCGGCTCGAGCGCGCAGCTCGAGCTCTACGACACGGCGACGTGCAAGGCGGTCGGGACGATCGAGGCCTCGCAGGGGAAGCTCGACGTCGCGGGGGACCGGGTCACCTACGCGGGGGGCTGCGAGTGGTCCGACGACACGCACGGGACGTGCAGCCCGGCGACGGTCCACGTCCTCGACGACGCGGGCGTCCCGAGAAAGCTCGTCCCCGAGTCGCGCGAGCTGACGAGGAAGAGGTTCGGCGTCGCCTTCGACGCGCCGAGCGACATCGAGTTCCCGGGCGGCGGGTACCCGCGCGAGAAGGCGGGGCGGACCCCCTGGGCCGACGCCCCAAGGATTCTCAGGACGCTGAAGTAGGACGGGGCCCGGGGACCCGCGGGAGCTTCCGTTCCCGGGGGTCCCCGTTCGAACGGTCAGCCCCCGAGCGTCGCGGCCGCCAGGTCGGCCCAGGGGCGGCCGGCGAGGGGCGGGGCGCCGAAGGCGTTGAGCCAGGCGCGGGCCTTCCGCGCGAGGAGCCGCCACTCGTCCTCCGCCTCCGCGGCGTTCCGTGCGAGCCAGGCGAGGGCGAGCTCGGTGGCCCAGGTGCGGCGGAGGACCTCGGCGTCTCCCGGGGCGCCGGCGATCGGCGCCTCGAGCGATTCGAGCGGGACGCCGAGGGCCTCGGCGAGGGCGCCGTCGAGCTCCCACGAGCCGATCGCCCTCTGGAGCGAGACGAGGCGGTCGAGCGGGCGGACGGAGGGCGCAGGGGGCGCGGCGGCGGGAACGACCCTGCTGAGCATCTTCCGGAGCTTCGGTGCGGGCTCGGAGACCCGGGAGAAGAGGGAGCTCTCGCGCTGCCGGCCGGAGGGCGCGGTCGGCGGGGGCACGCTGAGGTCCATGTCGTAGCAGGTGTCCTCGTCCCCGGCGGGCATCACGCGCCGGGAGAACGAGGCCGGTGCCATCGACGCCATGACGTGCGAGGGGGCCGCGAGGTTCGCGGCGGCTCTGGTGTCCGCCCCGCTCCACCCGCGCGTCAGCGCGATCGGGACCTTCCTCAGCTCCATCTCGCCGGTCACCGGGGTCGCGCGCTCCTCGACGGCGACGTACGACGTCTCGCGCGAGACGAGCCCGAAGGTCACGCCGAGGCGGACGATCTCCTCCTTCACCGCGTCGCGCGTGACGCGGGCCTGCAGCGAGCCGCGCCGCGTGTGGAGCGGGCTCGCGCCCTCCTCGAGGTCGCGGATGAGCGTCCGCGCGGCGAGCGTGGCGAGGAGCGTGCCTTCCGGGGCGCCCGCCGTCCCGAGCCGCGCGGGGACCGCGACCTCGCCGGCGGGGCCGTTCGCGCGGAGGACGACGTCGGCCGGCGCCCCTTCCGCGAGGAAGCCGTAGACGACGACGCGGCCGCCCTCGAAGACGGGGGGGAGCTGGTGGGGCGCCTGTCGCACCTTCGTCCCGCCCCAGTCGACGCGGACGTCGCCGAGCGCGGGCGCGAGGGCGCGGGCGAGCTGGCGCATCACCTTCGCCTCGATCCGCTCGCCGGGCGCGATCATCTCGGCCGCGCCGCCGCCGGCCCGCGCGAGCCCCTTCACGAGGTGGAGGCTCGCTCCGGCGCCGATGCCGAACGTGAAGGCGCGCGCCGTGGCGGCGTGCTCGCGGACGAGGGCGAGGACGGCGTCGGTGTTCGAGACCTGGCCGTCGGTCAGGACGAAGAGCTGCCGGGGGCCGTCGGCCTTCGCCTCGAGGACGGCCCGGAGCGCGGGGAGGATCTCGGTCCCGCCGAGGTCGGCGTCCATCGCCTTCACGTACGCGCTCGCCTCGGCGAGGCTCTTCTCGTCGTAGGGGCGGCTCGCGGGGAAGAGCGCCTCGAACGTCGACCCGAAGCCGACGACGTTGAAGCGGAGGCCGGCGGGGAGGCTCCGGAGGCAGAGCTGGAGGGCGTTTCGGGCCTCCTCGATCGACTCGCCGGACATCGAGCCCGAGCGGTCGACGAGGAAGACGACCTCTCCCTTCGCCGCGTCCGCCGGGGCGATGCCCCCCTCGCCGAAGCGCGGGACGAAGGCGACCATCGCGACGTGCCCGCCGTCGGGCGCCTTCTCGACGAGGACGGCGGGCCGGTCCGCCCCGGCGAGGCGGACGAGGAGGACGAAGTCGTGGTCGAGCGCGGTCTCCGTCGTCCCGAGGGTCACGGTGCCGCGCGCGCCGTCGAGGTCGACCGAGACCGGGTGGGAGGGGGACTCGACGCCGCGGATCGCCGAAGGCATGTCGAGACGGAGCGTGAGCGAGAGGCCGTAAGGGACGCGGAAGGAGACGGGCGGGTTGAGCGCCTCGGCGGGAGTGCGGCCGACGCCGCGGCGGTCCTCGGAGGGGGCGTAGCGGGGCGAGACGGTCGTCGGGAGGGTGAAGCGGAGGGCGTCGCCCTCGGCGGCGAGCTCGGAGACGGTCGTGATCTTCACGACGACCTCGGCGCCGGGAGGGAGGTTGCCGATGCTCGCCGTGAAGACGTCGGCCCGCTCCTCGTCGAGGAGGTAGGCGCCGTGGCCGGCCGAGATCGCGTCGTCGTAGGCCTCGAAGGCCTTCTCCTTCTCCATGACCTTCCCGACGACGACGGTGCCGTCGACGAGGGCCTCGAAGCCGCAGACCGCGGCGGACTCGTCGAGCGGGAAGACGTAGACGGCCTCGATCGGCTGCTCGCCGTCGTTCCGGTAGCGCTGGGAGAGGGTGACGCGGGCGGCGAAGCCCTTCAGCTCGGCCTCGACGGAGACGCCGAGCAGGGGGACGGGGGTGTCGTCGACCAGGAGACCGCAGGGGTGGGACTGTCTCATTCCTCCTCCTTCCGGAAGCGCTCGGCGCACCACGCGGCGAGCTCGGCGAGCGTGCCGGGGGGCGGCAGCCGCCGCGTTCCCGACACCAGGAGCTCGAGGCCGGGCCCCAGTACGACGCGGGTCACGGCCTCCCTCGGGACCTGGAGCGCGGACGGGACCGCGGCCGGGCGCGGGCGGGCGACGAAGGCCCGCCGGATTGCCTCGAGGCTCTCGCCGCGCTCCTGCATCGCCTTGACGGCGAGGAGCCGCTCGAGGTGCTCGCGCCCGTAGTGGCGCCCCCGCCCGACGCCGCGCGGCGCGGGGAGGAGCCCCTCCTGGACGTAGTACCGGACGGTCCGCCGCGAGACGCCTCCCAGTCCCGCCAGCTCCTCGATCCCGAGCTCCCGTTCGTCGCTCACGGAATAAATGTGACAGTCGCTGTCGTATTTGTCAAGTGTCGCGATCTAAAACCCGTGGAGCGGCCGTCCCGGGCCGGGCCGGTAGACTCCGTCGATGGCCGCGAGAAAGGCGCAAGCCGGCGGGACGGACCGCCCGAGACCCGGACCCGAGCCCCGGGGCGGGGTCGTCGCGGTCGTCGCCGAGAAGCCGAGCGTCGCCCGGGACGTGGCGGCGGTGCTCGGCGCGACGAAGCGGGGGGACGGGTGCCTCGCCGGGCCGGGCTACGTCGTGACCTGGGCGATCGGGCACCTCGTCGCGTTCGCCGAGCCGGGCCAAATGCGCCCCGAGTGGCAGACGTGGCGGCGCGACCAGCTTCCGATGCTCCCGGGCGAGTGGCCGCTCGTCGTCCTCGACCGGGCGAAGGAGCAGTTCGCGGCGGTGAAGCGGGTCCTCTCGGACCCGGAGGTGACCGAGGTCGTCTGCGCGACGGACGCCGGGCGCGAGGGGGAGCTCATCTTCCGGCAGCTCTACGAGGCTTCGCGGTGCCGAAAGCCGGTGAAGAGGCTCTGGATCTCGTCGCTCACGCCGGAGGCGATCCGCGAGGGGCTCGCGAAGCTGAGGCCGGCGAAGGAGTACGACCGGCTCGCCGACGCGGCGCGCGGGCGGAGCCGGGCCGACTGGCTCGTCGGGATGAACTTCTCCCGCGCCTTCACGCTCGCGCACGGCGAGGCGCTCACGGTGGGGCGCGTCCAGACGCCGACGCTCGCGATGCTCGTCGAGCGCGAGGAGGCGATCCGGGCGTTCGTCCCGGAGGAGTACCTCGAGGTCGTCGCGACGTTCGAGGGGGAGACCGGGCGCTACCGCGGCACCTGGTTCGACCCTGCGAAGAAGGAGGACGGCGGGCGCCGCCTCCCGAAGGACGGAATCGAGGCAGCCGCGGTCGTCGCGCGCGTGGCGGAGGGTGTCGCGACCGTCGCCTCGGTCGAGTCGAAGACGCGGCGGGTGCCGCCGCCGCTCCTCTTCGACCTGACGGAGCTGCAGCGTCACGCGAACCGCCTCCTCGGCTGGAGCGCGAAGAAGACGCTCGACGTCGCGCAGCGCCTCTACGAGGAGAGGAAGGCGCTCACCTACCCGCGGACCGACAGCCGCCACCTCTCGAGGGACGTCGCCGCGACGCTCCCGCGCGTCGTCGCGGCGCTCGCCCCCACGTGGGGGCGCCTCTTCGCACCGGGAACGGGCGAGCGGCCGCTCGGGAGCCGCTTCGTCGACGACGCGAAGGTGAGCGACCACCACGCGATCGTCCCGACGCCGAACGTCCCGCGGGACCTCGAGCGCGACGAGAAGGCGCTCTACGAGATCGTCGTCCGCCGCCTCCTCGCCGCCTGGCACGACGACCACGTCGCCGCGACGACGACCGTCGTCACGGCGGTGACGCCGCCGAGCGCGAAGGGGGCCGGGGTCGTCGACCGCTTCCGCTCCGCGGGGACGATGGTCGTGGAAGAGGGGTGGAAGGCGGCCGAGCCCGACGCGCCGAAGCGGAAGAGGGACGAGGACGACGACGAGGCCGAGCTGCCGCCCGGCCTCGCGAAGGGGCAGGCGAAGGTGGTCGTCGACGTCGCGAGCGTCGAGAAGAGGACCCGCCCGCCGAAGCGCTTCACCGACGCGACGCTCCTGACCGCCATGGAGACCGCGGGGAAGACGCTCGACGAGAAGGAGCTCGCCGACGCGATGAAGGAGAGCGGCCTCGGGACGCCGGCGACGCGCGCGGAGACCCTCGAGACGCTCCTCGCGCGCGGCTACGCGGAGCGGGACGGCAAGGCGCTCGTCGCGACGGAGAAGGGGATCCGCCTCATCGGCCTCGTCCCCGCCTCCGTGAAGAGCCCGGCCCTGACGGGGCGCTGGGAAGCGGAGCTCGCCCGGATGCAGAAGGGGGACGGCCATCTCGCCTCCTTCATGACGGGCATCGAGACCTACGTGAAGGAGGTCGTCGGCGAGGCCTTCCGCCGTCCCGCGCCTCCGCAGCTCCCTGCCGCCCCGCGCGCCGTGGAGCCGAGGTCCCCGACGGCGGGGCTGACCCCGCACGATCCGGGGACTCGGCCCGATCCGGGGACTTCCGGGTCCGCGGGGCGTCCGCGGGGGCCGGTGCCGGTCGAGAAGCTCGGCGAGCTCCTGAAGGGGGTCTTCGGCCACGAGGCGTTCCGGCCGTACCAGGAGGCGGTCTGCCGGGCGGTCGTCGAGGGGCGGGACGCGCTCCTCGTGATGCCGACGGGGGCGGGGAAGTCACTCTGCTACCAGCTCCCGGGGCTCGCGCGCGGGGGAACGACCCTCGTCGTCTCGCCGCTCATCGCGCTGATGGAAGACCAGGTCGCGAAGATGAAGGCGCTCGGCCTCGCCGCCGAGCGGATCCACTCGGGGCGCGACCGCGCGGCGTCGCGGCAGGTCTGCCTCGACTACCTCGCGGGGAAGCTCGACTTCCTCTTCATCGCCCCCGAGCGGCTCTCGGTGCCCGGCTTCCCCGAGATGCTCGCGAAGCGGACGCCGGCCCTCGTGGCCGTCGACGAGGCGCACTGCATCTCGCACTGGGGGCACGACTTCCGACCCGACTACCGGCTGCTCGGCGCGCGCCTCCCGTCCCTCCGCCCGGCCCCGGTCATCGCCCTCACCGCCACCGCGACGCCGCGCGTCCAGGACGACGTGACGACGCAGCTCGGCCTCGCGAAGCCGGGGCGATTCATCCACGGCTTCCGGCGGAAGAACCTCGCGGTCGAGGTGACCGAGGCGCTGCCGAGCCGGAGGGGGGAGATCGTGCGGGAGGTCCTCGCCGACCCTTCCCGCCGTCCGGCGATCGTCTACACGCCGACGCGGAAGGAGGCGACCGCGCTCGCGGCCGACCTCGGGAGGGAGCTGCGGGCCGTCGCGTACCACGCCGGGATGACGGCGCGCGAGCGCGACGACGTCCAGACCCGCTTCCTCGCGGGGCGGGCCGAGGTCATCGTCGCGACGATCGCCTTCGGCATGGGGATCGACAAGGCGGACGTCCGCACCGTGATTCACACCGGCCTCCCCGGGAGCGTCGAGGGGTACTACCAGGAGATCGGGCGCGCGGGGCGCGACGGGCTCCCGTCGCGCGCGATCCTCCTCCACTCGTACGGCGACATCCGGACGCACGAGTTCTTCCTCGAGCGCGACTACCCGGAGACGCCGGTCCTCGGGGACGTCTTCCGCGCGCTGAGGGAGACGCCGATCCCGACGGACGGGCTGAAGGAGCTCGTGACGCTCGAGGAGGACGTCTTCCAGAAGGCGCTCGAGAAGCTCTGGATCTTCGGCGGCGCCGTCGTCACTCCGGAGGGGGACGTCTCGCGAGGGAAGGACGGCTGGCAGCGGGCCTACGAGGAGCAGCGCGAGCACCGCAAGACGCAACTCCTCCTGATGCGCCGCTTCGCCGAGGGGCCGATCTGCCGGATGCAGCAGCTCGTCCGCCACTTCGGCGACGAGGAGGACGACGGCGCGCCGTGCGGCCTCTGCGACGTCTGCGCCCCGGGCGACGTCCTCGTGACGAGGACGCGCCGGACGAGCCCGATGGAGGAGGCCGCGCTCCGGCGCGCCCTCGAGCTCCTCCGGCAGCGCGACGGGCTGACGACGGGGCAGCTCCACGCGGAAGTCGCGAAGCAGTTCCCCTCGGTCGAGAGGCGCGCGTTCGAGGACCTCCTCGGCGGCCTCGTGCGGGCCGGCCTCGTGAGGCTCGAGGACGACGACTTCGAGAAGGACGGGCGCGTCATCCGCTTCCGCAGGGCCTTCCTGACGGGAGAAGGGAGCCGCCCCGACGCGGCGATCGACGCCCGCGTCGCCGTCCCGCCGCCGACCGCGGCGAAGAAGGGGCGCGGGACGGCCGCGGCGACGAGGCGCGTCCCGATCCCGAAGCCGTCGAAGGAGCCGCGCGCCGCCCCCGCGACGCGACCCGGCGCGGCCCGGGCCCAGGCGAGCCTCGGCGCCCCCGGCGCGCTCCCGGCGCTCGTCGACGCCCTCCGCCGCTTCCGCCTCGAGGAGGCGAAGAGGCACCGCCTCCCCGCCTTCCGGATCCTGACCGACCTCACGCTCCTCGACATCGCCGCGCGCCGGCCGCGCACCGAGTCGGAGCTCGCCGCGATCTCCGGCATCGGCGTGTCGCGCCTCGAGCGCTACGGCGCGCGGATCCTCGAGATCGTCCGGCGCGAGGGGTGACCGGGGCGCGGGGCGCCTCCACCCCGGAGTCTCGGCGTTAGGATCGGGAGAGGCGCCCCCCCGCGCCCCGACACCCGAGCCCGAAGGAGGCCCCATGAGCGTGAAGAAGATCCTCTTCCTCGTCGGCGACTTCGTGGAGGACTACGAGGTCATGGTCCCGTTCCAGGCGCTGCTGATGGTGGGGCACACCGTCCACGCCGTCTGCCCGGGGAAGAAGGCGGGCGAGAAGGTGAAGACCGCCGTCCACGACTTCGAGGGGGACCAGACCTACTCGGAGAAACCGGGGCACCAGTTCGCGCTGAACGCGTCGTTCGACGACGTGAGCGCCGCCGACTACGACGCCCTCCTCGTCCCGGGCGGCCGCGCGCCGGAGTACATCCGGCTGAACGAGAAGGTCATCGAGATCGTCCGGCACTTCGCCGCGGCCCGGAAGCCGATCGCGGCGATCTGCCACGGCGCGCAGCTCCTCGCGGCGGCGGGCGTCCTCGGCGGGCGCGAGTGCAGCGCCTACCCGGCCTGCGGCCCCGACGTGACGCGCGCCGAGGGGAAGTACATGGCGATCCCGGTCGACGCGGCGCACGTCGACGGCAACCTCGTCACGGCCCCGGCCTGGCCCGCCCACCCGGCCTGGCTCGCGGCGTTCCTGAAGGTCCTCGGGACGAAGATCGAGCCCTGACGGCCGGCCCGCGCGGCGCCGAATCGAGCGACGCCGCGCGGCTCCGCCGGCCGACGCGCGACTGAGCGATCATCCGGCGTGAACTTCGAGACCTGGCTCAAGGAAAAGCACCCCGACATCCCTCCCCGCTCCGCCCAGGCCGTCCTCGCCCTCGCGGCGGAAGGGGCGACCGTTCCCTTCATCGCCCGCTACCGGAAGGAAGCGACGGGCGGCCTCGACGAGGTCGCCGTGCAGGCCGTCCTCGACGCGAAGGAGGCGTGGGACGAGGTCGTCAAGCGGCAGGCGTTCATCGTCGGCGAGATCGAATCCCAGGGGAAGCTGACGCCGGAGCTGAAGGAGCGGCTCCTCGCGACGTTCGACCTCGCGACGCTCGAGGACCTCTACCTCCCGTACAAGAAGAAGCGGAAGACGAAGGCCGTGATCGCCCGCGAGGCGGGCCTGCAGCCTCTCGCCGACTGGCTCTGGGACGTCGGGCACGGGCAGGCCGCGCCCGAGCCGCCGGAGGCGAAGGCGGCCGCGTTCCTCAACGGGGAAGCGGGATTCGCCGACGCGCCCGCGGCGCTCCAGGGCGCCGTCGAGATCGTCGTCGAGCGCCTCTCCGAGACCGAGGAGCTCCGGCAGTACGTGAGGCGCGAGGCGTTCGAGCGGGGGGGCGTCGCCTCCACGAAGGGGGAGGAGCCGAAGCCCGCGAGCAAGTACGAGATGTACTTCGACTTCCGCGACTCCGTCGCCTCGCTCATGAAGCCCGAGGCGTCGCACCGCTACCTGGCGATGCGCCGCGGCTGGCTCGAGAAGGAGCTGACCCTCTCGCTCGGCGACGCGCCGAAGCACCCCGGCTTCGAGGAACGCCTCCTCGCGGAGTTCGAGAGGGCCGCGGGGGCGGGCGCCGCGACGCCCGCGCAGCCGTTCCTGAAGAAGGCGGCCCGCTTCGCGCTCAAGGCGCACGTCCTCCTCTCGATCGAGGCGGAGGTCCACAAGGCGCTGAAGGAGGTCGCCGACGAGGCGGCGATCCACGTCTTCGCGGAGAACGTGCGGAAAGTCCTCCTCGCCGCGCCGTTCGGGCCGAAGGCGGTCCTCGGCGTCGACCCGGGGCTCCGGACCGGCTGCAAGCTCGCCGTCGTCGACGACTCGGGGAAGTACGTCGCTTCGACGGTCGTCTACCTCCGGGGCGACTCGGGGCTCGAGAACGCGCGCCGGACGATCACGGAGTGCGTGAAGACGCAGGCGATCCGCTGCATCGCGGTCGGGAACGGCACGGGAGGGCGCGAGACGGAGGCGTTCGTCCGCGAGACGCTGAAGGGGGCGGGTCTCGACGTCCCGGTCGTCCTCGTGAACGAGTCGGGGGCGTCGGTCTACAGCGCGAGCGAGACGGCGCGCGAGGAGTTCCCCGACCTCGACCTGACGATCCGCGGCGCGATCTCGATCGCGCGGCGCCTTCAGGACCCGCTCGCCGAGCTCGTGAAGGTCGACCCGAAGTCGATCGGCGTCGGGCAGTACCAGCACGACGTCTCGCCGCACGCGCTGAAGAAGAGGCTCGACCAGGTCGTCGACTCGGCGGTCAACCAGGTCGGCGTCAACCTGAACACCGCCTCGCCCCACCTCCTCGCGCACGTCTCGGGGATCGGCCCGGCGCTCGGGAAGGCGATCGTCGCGCGGCGCGAGACGAAGGGGCTCTTCACGTCGCGGCAGGAGCTCCTCGAGGTGCCGCGCTTCACGAAGAAGACGTTCGAGCAGGCGGCCGGCTTCCTCCGGATCCCCGGGGGCGGGAACCCGCTCGACAACACGGCCGTCCACCCGGAGCGGTACGAGGCGCTTGGCGCCTTCGCGAAGGGGGTCGGGAAGGAGCTCGTCGACCTCCTCGGGCCGGGGGTCGAGATCGTGAAGCGGTCGAAGGAGCTCCGCGAGTCGCTCGGCACCTTCACGTTCGAGGACGTCGTGAAGGAGCTCGAGAAGCCGGGCCGCGACCCGCGCGAGGGGTTCGTCCCGTTCTCCTTCCGCGAGGGGGTGCACGAGGTGAAGGACCTCGAGCCCGGGATGGTCTGCCCCGGCATCGTCACGAACGTGACGAACTTCGGGGCGTTCGTCGACGTCGGCGTCCACCAGGACGGCCTCGTCCACATCTCGCAGCTCTCCTCGGCCCGCTTCGTGAAGGACCCGCGCGAGGTCGTGAACCCGGGCGACCGGGTCCAGGTGAAGGTCCTCTCGGTCGACCTTCCGAAGCAGCGGATCTCGCTCACGATGCGGCTCGGTGAGCCGGCCGCCGCTCCGGCGCCGCGCGCGGGGGGCCCCCGCCCGGACGGGCCGCGGGGCGGGAGCCCCGCGCCGCGCCCTCCCGCTCGCCCGGAGCCGCCGAAGCCCGAGGTCGACCGCCGCTGGGCCGGCCTCGCGAACCTGAAGAAGTGAGGCGGGCGCCTGTGCTAGAACACCTTCCCATGAAGACGCTGACCTGCGTGCTCCTCCTCCTCCCGTTCCTCGCGGCGTTCACGGCGTCCGCCCAGTCGGCCAACCCGTCGGTCGTCGTGAAGACGTCGATGGGGAGCTTCACGATCGAGCTCTTCCCCGACAAGGCGCCCGAGACCGTCAAGAACTTCCTCCAGTACGTCGACGAGGGCTTCTACTCGGGGACGATCTTCCATCGCGTGATCGACGGCTTCATGGTCCAGGGGGGAGGCCTCGACAAGAACATGACGAAGAAGGCGACGCGCGCGCCGATCGTCAACGAGGCCGGCAACAAGCTGAAGAACACGGTCGGGACGGTCGCGATGGCGCGCACCGGCGAGCCGAACAGCGCGACGGCCCAGTTCTTCGTGAACGTGAAGGACAACGCCTTCCTCGACTACCGCGACTCCTCCCGCGAGGGGATCGGCTACTGCGTCTTCGGCAAGGTCGTCCAGGGGATGGACGTCGTCGAGAAGATCAAGGCCGTCCCGACGGGAGTGAAGGCCGGGATGCGCGACGTTCCCGAGACGCCGGTCGTCATCGAGTCGGTCACCCGCGCCAAGGCCACCCCGGTCTCCTAGGCCATCCCCCGCTCCCGCCCCCGCCCGCCCCCGGCTGCCGGGAGGCGGGCGGCGCGCGGACCGCGGCCCGCGGGCCGGCCCCTCCTGTTAACGTTCCTCCGCCGGCTCTCGGCACGGAGGAGTCATGGACGGTCGTTTCGCCCGCGCGTCCCTCGTCGCCCTTTCCCTCGCCAGCGCCCTCGGCGCGCCCGCCGCGGTCGACCCCGCGAAGCTCGGGGGGCTGAAGGCCCGGAACATCGGGCCCGCGGGGATGAGCGGCCGGATCGCCGCCATCGACGCCTTCCGCGGCGACCCGCGGATCGTCTGGGTCGGCGCGGCCTCGGGCGGCGTCTGGAAGTCGACGAACGGCGGCCTCACGTTCGAGCCGGTCTTCGACGAGCAGCCGGTCCACTCCGTCGGCGCCGTCGCGGTCGACCCGCGCACGCCCGACGTCGTCTGGGTCGGGACGGGCGAGGGGAACGTCCGGAACAGCGTCGCCCACGGCGACGGCGTCTACCGGACGCGCGACGGCGGGAAGACGTGGACGAACGTCGGCCTCGGGAAGAGCGAACGGATCCACCGGATCCTCCTCGACCCGCGCGACGAGCGGGTCGCGTGGGCCTGCGCCGTCGGGCCGGCCTGGAGCGACGGCGACGAGCGCGGCGTCTTCCGGACGACGGACGGCGGGAAGAGCTGGAAAAAGGTCCTCTACGTCGACGCGAAGACGGGGTGCGCCGACCTCGCGCTCGACCCGGGGAACCCCGACCACCTCCTCGCCGCGATGTGGGATTTCCGCCGGACGCCGTACGGCTTCCGCTCGGGCGGCGCGGGCTCGGGCCTCCACGTGACGTGGGACGGCGGCGAGACGTGGACGAAGCTCGGCGAGAAGGAGGGGATGCCGAAGGGGAACCTCGGCCGGATCGGACTCGCCTTCTGCGAGGCGCAGCCCGAGGTCGTCTACGCGGTCGTCGAGGCGGAGAAGAGCGCTCTCCTCCGGTCGGAGAACGGCGGACGCCGCTTCGAGACGGTGAACGACTCGCCCACGGTCAACCCGCGCCCCTTCTACTACGCCGACATCCGCGTCGACCCCGCGCAGCCGAACCGCGTCTACTCGCTCGCGACGCAGCTCCGCGTCTCGAACGACGGGGGGAAGACGTTCGAGAACCTCCGCGGAACGGGGCGGCAGACCGTCCACGTCGACCACCATGCCCTCTGGATCGACCCCCGCGAGCCGCGGCGGATGTTCCTCGGGAACGACGGCGGGATGTACGAGAGCCGCGACCGCGGCGAGACGTTCCGCTTCGTCGGGACGCTCCCCGTCGCGCAGTACTACCACGTCGCCGTCGACGGCGAGACGCCGTACAACGTCTACGGCGGCCTGCAGGACAACAACTCGTGGCGAGGGCCGTCGTCGGTCTGGCAGCGGGGCGGGATCCGGATGCACCACTGGAAGGCGGTCGGCGGCGGCGACGGCTTCGAGACGCTCCCCGACCCGCAGGACCCGACGAAGGGGTACTCCCTCTCGCAAGGGGGGAACCTGATGCGCTGGGACGTCGTCACGGGCGAGCGGCGCGACGCCAAGCCCCAGGCGCCCGCGGGGACGAAGCTCCGCTTCAACTGGAACGCGGCGCTCGCCGTCGACCCGTTCGACCCGGCGACCGTGTACCTCGGGAGCCAGTTCGTCCACCGCTCGAAGGACCGGGGCGAGACGTGGGAGACGGTCAGCCCCGACCTGACGACGAACAACCCGGAGTGGCAGAAGCAGGAGAAGAGCGGCGGCATCACGCTCGACGTGACCGCGGCCGAGAACTACACGACGCTCGTGACGATCGCGCCGAGCCCGGTCGCGAAGGGGACGCTCTGGGCCGGGTCGGACGACGGGCGGATCCACGTGACGCGCGACGCCGGGGCGACCTGGGCGTCGGTGGAGAAGGCGCTCCCCGCGGGCGCGCCGAAGAACGCGCACGTCGCTGCGATCGAGCCGTCGCGCCACGACGCGGCGACGGCCTTCGCCGTCCTCGACGACCACCGCTGGGGCGACTTCGCGCCGTACGTCTACCGGACGGACGATTTCGGGAAGACGTGGCGGAGCCTGGTGACGCCCGCGGTGAAGGGGTACGCCCTCGCGATCGTCCAGGACCCGGTGAAGAAGGAGCTCCTCTTCCTCGGGACGGAAACCGGCCTCTACGCCTCGCTCGACGGCGGGAAGGCGTGGATCCCCCTCAGGAAGGCGATCCCGACGGCGTCGGTGATGGACCTCGTCATCCACCCGAAGGAGGGGGACCTCGTCATCGCGACGCACGGGCGGGCCCTCTGGGTCCTCGACGACCTGACGCCGCTGCGCGAGATGACCGAGGAGGCGTTCGGCAAGCCGCTCCAGCTCTTCACGCCGCCGCCGGCCCGGCAGTACTGGCAGGCGCCGATGGACGGCACCGGGGGCGCGGGCGCGGCGGACTACGCCGGGACCTCGCGCCCGTACGGCGCGCTCCTGACCTTCTCGCTGAACGCCCCGGGGCTCCCGGCGGCGGGCGAGGAGGAACCGCCGGCGAGGCGCGGCCGCGGGGGGCGCGACGGCGAGGAGGGGAGCGACCCCTCGCGCCCGCGCGTCTCGATCCGGGTGACGGACGGGGCGGGGAAGCTCGTCCGCGTCTTCGACGCGCCCGCGCGGCAGGGCGTGCAGCGGGCGGCGTGGGACCTCGCGCGCGACGCGTGGCGGCGCTTCCCGCGCGCGGCCGACGCGGAGCCGCTCCCCGAGCGGTTCTCATCGGGCCCGGAGGTCCCTCCCGGCGACTACACGGTGACGCTCACGTACAAGGACGCGACGGCGAGCGGGAAGGTGACGGTCCTCGCCGACCCGCGTTCGAAGAACACGGCGGCCGACTGGGCGAAGCGCTGGGAGGCGATCGAGCGCGCCGGCGCGCTCCAGGAGAAGGCGGCGGAGGCGGCGGTCCGGATCCGGAGGACCCGCGACGACGTGACGGCCGTGGAGGAGAGGCTCCGGAGGAAGAACGAGGCTCTCCGCGACCCGGCCGAGCGGAAGAAGGCGAACGAGACGCCCGTCGCGAAGGAAGCGGCGGCGCTGAAGAAGGCGCTCACGGAGAGGGAGAACGTCCTCTGGACCCCGCCGGAGGAGGCGGGGATCGTCGGGCCGAACCGGATCGCGAGCGACCTCCAGCAGGCCGCGGGCAGCCTCTCCTCGTCGTGGGAACCGCCGAGCCCGACGCACCTCGAGCGGCTCCGGCAGGCCGAGGAGCGGCTGACGAGGTACCTCGCGGACCTCGACGCGTTCTACGCCAAGGACGTGGCCGCCTTCCGGGAGAAGGCCGGAAAGGAGGGGGTCGGCCTCCTCGCGCCGTGACCCCCTCCGCCCCGCGCGGGACTAGAATTCCCGGTGGCCCTCCGGTGGAGGGCCAGACGAGGGAAGGGTGATCCGCCGTGCGCGTCTCGCGACGCTCGCGCTCCTCATCGGAGGCCCGGCGATGACGGGCCCGGCTGGAGCGGCGCCGGCGGCCCCGGCGGTCGCCGGGCCGGTGAGGCCGCCGGCCCTCGCCGGCTCGTGGTACCCGGGATCGCCCGCCCTTCTCCTCGCGACCGCGCGGAACCTGATGCGCCAGGCGGGCGCGGCGCCGATGCCGTACGGCCGCCCCGTCGCCCTCGTCGTCCCGCACGCGGGGTGGGTCTACTCGGGCCCAGTCGCGGCGGCGGCGTTCCGGATCCTCAGGCCGGCCTCGTTCACCCGCGTCGTCGTGATGGCGCCGTCGCACCACGCCGCGTTCGCGGGCTACGCCCTCGACGACGTCTCGGCCTACCGGACGCCGCTCGGCGAGATCCCGCTCGCGCGCGCCGCCCTGCGGGACCTGGAGGCGCCGGGGCTCGCGCGCGTCGTCGCGGGGGCGACCGGGCCGGAGCACGCGGTCGAGATCGAGCTCCCGTTCCTCCAGGCGGCTCTCGGCTCCTTCACGCTCGTCCCGGTCCTCGCCGGCCGGGTCGACGCGGGGATGCAGAAGGCCTTCGCCGAGCGCCTCGCCAGGCTCGACGACGGGAAGACGCTCTTCGTCTTCTCCTCCGACTTCACGCACTACGGGCCCCGCTTCGACTACATGCCGTTCGGCGCCACGGTCGGGGCGCGCACGAAGATCCGCGCGCTCGACGACGCGGCGATCGGGCTCCTCCAGCGCCTCGACCCCGACGGGTGGCGGGACTTCGTCCGCGAGAAGGACGCGACGATCTGCGGCGAGGCGGGGCTCGGCACGATGCTCGAGCTCCTCCGGAGGATCGCGCCCGGCGCGAAGGGGACGCTGCTGGCGCACTGGGCCTCGGGCGAGATGCCCGGCCTGCGCGACGACAGCTCCGTCGACTACGCGGCGCTCGCGTTCTCGCGCGAGGAGGGTTCGGTCGGAGAGCCGGTGAACGCGCCGCCGCGCGTCGCGGCGGTGGCCGCGGACGACCCACCGGTGACCGAGGCCGTCGGCCGGGCGCTCGTCCGCGTCGCGCGCGGCGCGCTCGAGGCCGACCTCCTGCGCGACACGGAGCTCCTCGACGCGGCCCTCCGGGAGCTGCCGGAGGGGCGGGCCGCGCTCCCGCTCCAGGCGGTCTTCGTCACGCTGAAGCGGAAGGACCCCGAGGGGATCGCGCGGCTCGGGGAGCTGCGCGGCTGCATCGGGCAGGTCGTCCCGACGTACCCGCTCGACCTCGCCGTCGTGACGTCGGCGCGCGAGGCGGCGCTGGAGGACCCGCGCTTCCCCGAGGTGGAGGAGTGGGAGCTGCCGAAGCTCTCCGTCGAGGTGACCGTCCTCTCGCCGATCGTCCGGATCGGGTCGTGGAAGGAGATCCGGATCGGGACGCACGGGATCGTCCTCGAGAAGGGAGGGCACCGGGCGCTCTTCCTCCCGCAGGTCGCGCCGGAGCAGGGGTGGACGCTCGAGGAGACGCTCGACGCCCTCGCGCAGAAGGCGGGGCTCGCGCGTGGGGACTGGAGGAGCGGGGCGACGTTCTCGGTCTTCACGGGGCAGGTCTTCCACGAGCAGGCGGAACGGCCGGCCGCGGCCCCGAAGCGGTGACGACCCGCCGCGACCTCCTCGCCTCGGCGCTCGCGGCCGCGGGCGCGGCGGCGACCTGCCGGCTCGCGCGCGCGGCGGGAGTCCTCCAGGAGGACGCGGCCCCTGCGCTCCGGACGCCGGCCGCGCGCGGGGCGGGTCCCGCGGCGCACCCGGCGCGCTGGTGGTCGCCGCTCCCCGACCGGGAGGTCGCCTGCGGCCTCTGCTTCCGCGGCTGCGAGATCCCGGAGGGGGAGCGCGGCGAGTGCGGCGTCCGCGAGAACCGGGGCGGGGCGCTCGCGACGCTCGTCCACTCGCGCCCCGTCGCGCTCGGCGTCGACCCGATCGAGAAGAAGCCGTTCTTCCACGTCCTCCCCGGCGCGACGGCGCTCTCGCTCGGGACGGCGGGCTGCAACTTCCACTGCCGCTGGTGCCAGAACTGGGAGATCTCGCAGGCGCGGCCGGAGGAGCTCCCCGCCGTGACGCGGACGCCGGAGGAGATCGTCGCCCTCGCCGTGAGGAAGGGGACGCCCGTCGTCGCCTGCACCTACTCCGAGCCGACCGTCTTCGCCGAGTACGCCCTCGACATCGCCGTCGCGGCCCGGAAGGCGGGCCTGAAGACGGTCGTCGTCTCGAACGGCTCGATCCGCGAGGAGCCGCTCCGCGACCTCGGCCAGGTCCTCGGGGCCTACAAGGTCGACCTGAAGGCGTTCTCGGAGAGGACCTACCGCGAAATGTGCAGCGGCGACCTGAAGGCGGTCCAGGGCACGCTCCGGAGGCTCGCCCGGGAGAGGGTCTGGACGGAGATCGTCACGCTCCTCATCCCGACGGTGAACGACTCGGAGGCGGAGGTCCGCGCCCTCGCCCGCTTCGTGAGGGACGAGGTCGGGCGGGAGACGCCCCTCCACTTCACCCGCTTCCACCCGACCTACCGGCTGACGAACCTCCCGCCGACGCCGGTCGCGACGCTCGAGAAGGCGCGGGAGATCGCGCTCGCCGAGGGGCTCCCGTTCGCCTACGTCGGGAACGTGCCGGGGCACCCGGGGGAGTCGACGTACTGTCCGGGCTGCAGGGCGCGGATCATCCGCCGCGTCGGGATGGCGACGCTCGAGAACCGGCTGAAGAAGGGCGCCTGCCCCGACTGCGGCCGCTCGATCCCCGGCGTCTGGGCCTGACGTTCAGCGCGCCCGCGCCGCGCCGGCCGCCGCGAGGAGGACGACCGCCGCCGCGAGGAGGGCGGTGGACCCCATCCCGAGCGCCGGGACGAGGACGACGCCCGCGAGGAGCGCGGCCGCGGCCGCGCCGAGGTGATCCGCGGCCTCGAAGAGCGCGGCCGAGGCGCCCGCGTCGCCACGCCCCGCGAGGAGGACCGCGGTCGCGACGGGGAAGAGCGATCCGGTGGCCGCCCCCGCCGCGAGGAGGAGGAGGGCGTGCGCGCCGAACGCGGCCGTGGGCGGCGACGAGGAGAGCCGCGCGAGCGCGGGAAGGGCGGCGGCGATCGCGCCGAACGTGGCGCCTATGCCGACGAGGGCGAGGGCGAGCCGGCGCGGCGACGCCGGGCGGGAGGCGACGACGCGCCTCGCCGAGGCCGCCCCGAGGGCGAGGCCGAGCATGAAGGCCGCGGTCAGGGCGCCGAGCGCGCCGTAGAGGCTCCCCTCGCGCGTCTGGAACGAGAGGAGGAGGAGGAACGAGACGGCCATCCCCGCGGCCCCCGTCGCGGCGACGGCGTCCCTCGCGGCGCGCGCCGCGGCGACCGGCGCGAGGAGGCCCCGCGCGGCGAGGAGGGCCGGGAGGAGGAGGACGAGCGTGGCGAGGAGAGGGGGCGGGAGACCTCCCAGCGCCCCGAACGCGCGGGCGAGGGGGCTCGCCGTCTCGCGCTCGCGACGGGCGAGCGCGAAGAGGAGCGAGACGGGACGGTCGTCCCGGCTCGGCGGGACGGCCCGCGCGGCCTCGCCGAGCGCGGCCTCCAGGCGCGCGACGTTCCCCGGCTCGAGGAGTAGCGGGAAGAGCTCGGGGGCGAAGGCGTCGGCGGCGATCCGCCTCGCGCGGAAACGCTCCGCGAGGACGCCCGGATCGAGCGTGACGGCCGACGCGTCGAAGCCGGCGACGAGGAGGCTGTCGGGCCCCGGCGTGGCGTGGACGACCGGGAAGGCGTCGCGGAGCGCTCCCCAGACCGACCCGCCGAGCGCCGCGGTCGGGCCGGCGAGCGCGGCGGCGCCCGTCCGGAGCGAGACGACGAGGACGCCCCGCGGCGCGAGGCGTGCGGCGGCCGCGCGGAACGACTCCCCGGTCAGGAGGCGCGCGCGGGAGAGCGTGACCGGGTCGGGGCCGTGGAGGAGGACGAGGTCCCAGCGGGCGGAGGAGCGCGCGAGGAAGCGCCGCGGGTCGTCCTCGACGAGGTGGACGCGCGGGTCGAGCAGGGCGCGGCGGTCCGCCTCCGGGAGGTGGCCGCGCAGGAAGGCGAAGGCGCGCGGGTCGGGCTCGACGAGGTCGACGCGCCCGGGGCCGTGGAGGAGGAGGAAGCGGAGCGGGCCGCGGGCGACCTCCGACGTCGCGAGGATCCGGCGCGGCGATTCCGCGATCGATCCGGCGAGGTGGGCGAGCCCCTCGCTCGTGTAGGGATCGGGGAAGCTCGCGGCGAACGCCCCGCTCGAGAAGAGGACGAGCGGGCCGGCGCCTCCGAGCGCGAGGTGCGCGTGAGGCGTGTCGGCCGTCGCCACGAGGGGCGTCCCGGGGGCGAAGGCGGCGAAGCGGGCCTTCTCCGTCGCGTCGTCGAGGCGGCGGGAGGCGGCGAGCGCGGCGGCGAGGAGGAGGAGCGCGGCGACGGCGGAGCGCCGGCCGGGGAGGCCGGAAGCGGCGAGGAGGGCCGAGGCCGCGAGGCCCGCGAGGAGGGCCGCCGGGAACGGCGCGAGGAGAGTCCCGACGAGGAGGCTCGCGGCGCACCCCGCGGCGAGCGAGCCGAGCGACTCGGCGACGTAGAGGCGCGCGAGGGCCGCCCCCGGCGCGAGGTGCCGGGCAGAGGCGGCCGCGAGCGCCGCGAAGGAGGCGCCGACGAGGGCGCCGGCGGGGAGAAGCGTCGCGCCCGCGAGCGCGAGGACGGTGCCGAGGCCGGGAAGCTCGCCCGCGGGAGGGGCGAGCGCGAGCCGGAGGAGCCGGAGCTCGGCGACGCCTCCCCCGCCCGCGAGCGCGAGGAAGGCGAGGAGCGGCGCGGCGAGGAGAGGGAGCCGGTGCGGGGTGGCCCGGCGCGCCGCGAGCGCTCCGAGCGTGATGCCGAGGAGCCACGCGGAGAGGCCCGTGCCGATCGCCGCCTCGTCCCCCGCGGCGGAGATGACGAGCTCGCGCAGGAGGAGGACCTGGGCGGCGGTGGCCGCGAACCCGGCGGCGGCGAGGGCCGGGAGGAGCCGCGAAGACGATTCCCGGTCAGGTCGCGCCGCGCGCCTCCGCCCTCTCGATGAGCCGCTCGAGGTAGACCGACCGGACCTGCTCGCTCGCGAGCGCGCGCTTCACCGGCGGGAGCCGGAGGATCGCGCCGAGGACGGCCGCGAGAGCCCGGTGGCTCGCGAGCGTCCGGTCGTCGAAGACGAGGTCGGCGAGGTTCCCCCGCTCGAGCGCCATCAGGACGCAGCGGTGGACGGTGTCGCGCGGCGGTATGACCCGCTCCTGGCGCCGCGCGAGCTTCAGGCCGCCGCGCGCGCAGGCCGGGACGCAGACGCCGCAGCCGAGGCACGCGGACTCGTCGAGCCGCGCGACGCGGCGCTTCGGGACGCGCGGGTCGCCGGCCGGGACGGTCGTCATCGCCTCGACGGGGCAGGCCTCGGCGCAGGCTCCGCAGCCGGTGCAGAGCGAGGCGTCCACCTCGGGGAGGAAGCCGGTCGTGTGGACGGGCCGGAGCGAGCCGAAGCGGCGGTGGGCGAGGAGCGCCTCGCAGCAGCAGCCGCAGCAGTTGCAGATGAACGCGACCCGCTCCCTCACGTTCTCGCCGAACTGGACGAGGCCGCGGCCGCGCGCCTCGGCGAGGAGGTCGAGCGCCTCGGCGTTGTCGATCGCCCGCGCGAAGCCGTGGCGGGAGAGGGAGTCGGCGGTCGTCCCGAACGTCAGGCAGATGTCGAGCGGCGCGTCGCAGGCGCGCCCGACGTGCTGCATCTTGTGCCGGCAGTAGCAGACGCCGACGGCGGCGTGCTCCGCGTTCCGGGCGACCTCGGACGCCCGCTCCCAGTCGAGGACGTGGAGGGTGTCGTCCGCGGGGAGCGCCGCCTCGTTCACGAAGGTCCGCCCGAGCTGCGTCTCGCCGCGGGCGAAGAGCTCGCGGACGAAGTCCTCCTCGACGTTCAGGTACTCGTAGAAAAGCCGGGCGAGCGCCTCCTGGTCGACGTCCCCGCGGACGCGCATCATCGAAAACTCGAAGAAGCCGGCCATCGGCGGCGGGAGGACCCAGGTCTTCTCGCCGTTCCTCCTCGCGTCGATGAGGAGGGCCCGCGAGGCGAGGGTGTCGAGCGTCTTCTCCGCCTCGGCCGCCGTCGTCTTCCAGGCCCGCGCGGCGGTGGCGAGCGTGAACGGCCGGATCGGGAGGAGGGCGACGAGGCCCGCCTCGCGCTCGCTGAAGAGGAGCGCGAGGATCCGGTAAAGGCGGTCGGACGGGGGAGCGCCCTGCGGGAAGCGGTTCAGCCGCTCGACGAGGTGCTCGTATCCGGAGCGCGCCGTGGCGTGGGCCACGGCGCCATTTTCCTACGGACCGGGCGAAGGGGGGCCGTCGACGTCCGGCCGGGCCGCGGGGCCGGGGCGCCGTGAGGGCTCCGTGCCGCCGGTCAGCCCCGGGGATCGGCCGAGCCGCCGCGGGTCAGCCCGTAGCGGGCGGCGAGGGAGCGCGCCTCGGCGAGCTCCGCCTCCGTCGGCACCCGGTCGAGCGGGGGGAGCTCGCCCGCCCGGAACGCCGGGCGGTACTGCCCCATCACGTTCAGCCAGGTGTTCGTCCCGACCTCCCGGGCGAGGAACCGGAAGACTTCCTCCGACCCCGCGAGCCCTCCCGGCAGGACGAGGTGACGGACGAGGAGGCCGCGGACGGCGACGCCCTCCCCGTCGAGGACGAGGTCGCCGACCTGCCGGTGCATCTCCTTGACGGCAGCGCAGTTCACGGCGGGGTAGTCGGGGACGTGCGAGTACTGGAGCGCCGTCTGGGCGTCGCCGTACTTCATGTCGGGCATGTAGACGTCGACGACGCCGTCGAGGAGCGCGAGCGCCTCGGGCGAGTCGTACCCGCCGCTGTTCCAGACGAGCGGGATCGCAAGCCCCGACCCGGCGGCGAGCCGGAGCGCCTCGAGGACCTGCGGGAGGACGTGCGTCGGCGAGACGAGGTTGACGTTGTGGCACCCCTCCTCCTGGAGCGCCAGGAAGATCGCCGCGAGCGCCGTCGGCGACGTCTCGCGCCCCTCGCCGAGGCGGGAGAGCCCGAAGTTCTGGCAGTAGTCGCAGGCGAGGTTGCAGAAGGAGAAGAAGACCGTCCCGGAGCCGCGACGTCCGCGGATCGGCCCCTCCTCCCCGTGGTGCGGCCCCCAGCTCGCCACGACCGCCTTCTCGCCGGTCCGGCAGGAGCCCCGCGACGGGCCGGTCCGGTCGGCGCCGCAGCGCCGGCCGCAGAGGTTGCAGCCGTGGAGGAGCCGGCGGGCGAAGGAGGCCCTCAGCCCGAGGTCGCCCGGATCGAGGTCGAGGTAGGCCGGCGTCGCCATCAGGCCGCCCGGGGAAAAAAAGAGCCGCCCTTCGGGGCGGCTGGGAGGAGAGGCTGGAGTGTGCGCTGTCCTCCCTCTTGCATCCGGCGTGCCAGCCCGATCGGTGCCAAATCGACCCGTTTCGGGGGCGAAACCCGTCCGGGCTCCCCCGGGAGCGGGTGCCCGGACGGCACCGGGGTGAGCCGCATCACGCTTCCACGACGACGTCGTACCCCTCGTGGTGCAGGTGCTCGTCGACCTGGACGTGGATCGGCATCCCGATGTGCTCCTGGAGCTCCTCGACGAGGTGGCGCTCGTCGGAGGAGAGGGCCCGCGAGATCTCCGGGTGGACCCTCAGGAAGAGGGCGTGCCCCTCGCCGGAGGCGGTCCGCTTCAGGATCTCGCGCCGGATCTCGAGGAGGATCGTCGGGACGCTCTTGATCCGGCCCGAGCCCGAGCAGTACGGGCAGGGCATCGTGAGGGCCCGCTCGAGGCTCTGCCGCTGCCTCTTCCGGGTGATCTCGACGAGGCCGAACTCGGAGACGGGGAGCATCCGGTTCTTGGAGCGGTCCTTCTTCAGCTCGGTCTCGAGGGCCGTGACGAGCTCCTTCCGGTGCTCCTCCTCCTCCATGTCGATGAAGTCGACGACGAGGAGCCCCCCGAGGTCGCGGAGGCGGATCTGCCGGACGATCTCCTGGACCGCCTCCATGTTCGTCCGGAGGACCGTGTCCTCGAGCCGCTTCTTGCCGATGTACTTCCCCGTGTTCACGTCGATGGCGACGAGCGCCTCGGTCTGGTTGATGACGATGTAGCCGCCCGACTTGAGCCAGACCTTCGACTTCAGGGCGTTCTCGATCTCCGCCTCGACGCCGAGCTCCTCGAAGAGCGGGCTCGACTTCCGGTAGAGCTTCACCTTGCCGACGAGGTTCGGCTGCACCTGGTCGAGGAACTCGACGATGCGCCGGTACTCGTCGTCGTCGTCGACCCAGAGGACGGAGAACTCCTGGGCGAAGACGTCGCGCGCGGCGCGGAGCGTCAGGTCGAGGTCGCGGTGGAGGAGCGCCGGCGCCCCGGAGCGCTCGGCGCGCTTGCGGATCTGCTCCCAGAGCCTCCCGAGATAGCGCTTGTCGGACGCGAACTCCTCGGAGGCGCGCCCCTCCCCGGCGGTCCTCACGATGAAGCCGCCCGGGCCCTTCCGGAGCGCGGTGAGGATGTCGCGGAGGCGGACGCGCTCCTCCTCGTTCTCGATCCGCCGGGAGACCCCGACGTGGTCGATCGTCGGCATGTAGACGAGCGTCCGCCCGGGGAGCGTCACGTGCGTCGTGATCCGCACGCCCTTGTGGGCGATCTGGTCCTTCGTCACCTGCACGACGAGCTCCTGCCCCTCGCGGAGGAGCTCGTCGATGGAGGGGAGGGGGGCCCGCGCGGGCGGCTCGGCCTCGACGGTCGCGGAAGGGGCCTCGGCGGGCTCCTCGGCCTCGGCGGCGCCGTTCTCCTCCATGCCGCCGAAGCGGTCGAAGTCCTCGACCTCGTCGCCGACGTCGGCGACGTAGAGGAAGGCGTCCTTCTCGAGACCGATGTCGACGAACGCGGACTGCATCCCCGGCAGGACCCGAGTCACGCGCCCCTTGTAGATGTTCCCGACGACGCCGCGCTGCCTCCGGCGCTCGATCTGCACCTCGGCGACGCGGCCGTCCTCGAGGACGGCCACCCGGGTCTCGCGGTCGTTGGCGGAGATCAGGAGCTCTTTCTGCATGACGGCCTCGGGCTTTCAGACGTTGACGAACCGGCGCTGGGCCACGGAGAGGACGAGCCCGGCCATCGCCCAGGTGGCGATGATCGACGATCCCCCGTAGGAGACGAACGGCAGGGTGATGCCCGTCGTCGGCAGGACTCCGACGTTCATGGCGATGTTCGCGGCGGCCTGGGCCACGACGTTGAGGACGACGAGGAGGACGAGCATGGAGCCGCCCCGGTCGCGCGCGTCGCGCGCGACGGCGAACCCGCGCGCGAGGAAGAGGCCGTAGAGGCCGACGACGACGCCGACGCCGGCGAACCCCCGCTCCTCGGCGAGGGCGGCGAAGATGAAGTCGGCGTGCCGGACCGGGAGGAAGCCGAGCCGGCTCTGCGTCCCCTGCTTCCATCCCTTGCCGAGGATCCCGCCTGAGCCGATCGCGATGCGCGCCTGCCGCACCTGGTAGCCCGCGCCGCGGGCGGCGAGGTCGGGGTCGAGGAAGGTCCGGATCCGGTCCTTCTGGTAGTCCTTCAGGACGAACCACGAGGCGCCCGTCGCGAGGGCCCCGGCGAGGATGAGGGCCCCCCAGACGCGCGCAGGGAGGCCGCCGAGGTAGAGCGCCGCGGCGAGGAACGGGATGTAGGTGATCGCGACGCCGAGGTCGGGCTGGAGGAGGACGAGAACGATCGGGATGCCGACGGTCCCGACCAGCGTCACCACCGTCTTCGGCGAGAGGAGCGGGCGGTCGTCGTTCTCGAGGATCCAGGCGAGGAGGAGGACGGTCGAGATCCGGGCGAGCTCGGAGGGCTGGATCTGGAAGCCGCCGAAGAGCCGGATCCACGACTTCGCGCCGGCGATCGTCGGGCCGAAGATCGGGAGCCAGACGAGCGGCAGGAGGGAGACGGCGAAGAGGCCGGGGGAGGAGCGGAGGAGGAGCCTGTAGTCGAAGACGGCGAAGAAGGCCGCCGCCACCAGGCCCGCGACGACGAAGAGGGCCTGCCGTCCGCCGAGCCCGCCGCGCGGCGTCCCCGAGGTCGTCGAGACGACCATGGCGATCCCGATCGCCGAGAGCGCGAGGCAGGCGAGGAGGAAGGGGACGTCGAGACGCCGCGGGAGCGCCTCGGAGAGACGCGACACTCAGGTCCCCCGCCGCGGCGCGGGCGCGACGGCGTCGTGCCTCGCCGTCGTGGAGCCCCCGGGGGGCGTCGCCTCCGGGAGGGGGGCGGTCGCGGGGGTCGGGATCGGGACGCTTCCGGGGCGCAGGTAGGCCTCGACGAGCTTCATCGCGAGCGGCGCGGCGGCGGAGGCGCCGTGGAGGCCGTTCTCGACGAAGACGACGACGACGATCTTCGGGTCGTCGCGCGGGGCGAAGCCGGCGAACCAGGCGTGGTCGCGGAGCTTCTCCGGGAGGAGGAGCGTCTTCTTCGCCTCTTTCTGCGCGACGACCTGGACCGTCCCCGTCTTCCCGCAGATGTCGAGGCCCTCGACCCGGTGGGCGTAGCCGGTCCCGCCCGGGCGGTTCACGACCCGCCAGAGCCCATCGAGGACGATCTCCCGCGTGCCGGCGGGCCACGCGACCCGCTCCGTCACGGGCGGGCGGTAGGCGACGCGGGAGCCGCTCCGGACGTGCTCGCCGATCCGGAAGAGGTGCGGAACCGGGAGGCCTCCGTCCGCGTTCGCGATCGCCGAGAAGGCCCGGGCCGTCTGGAGCGCCGAGACGAGGACGGGACCCTGGCCGATCGCGACGGAGATCGTCTCGCCCGGGTACCAGGGGTGCTTCCGCACCGCGAGGCTCCACTCGGGCGACGGGACGGTCCCCGCCTTCTCGGAGGCGAGGTCGACGCCCGTCGGCCGGCCGAAGCCGAAGAGGCGCGCGGTCTCCGCGAGGGCCTCGATGCCGAGCCTCTTGCCCATCGTGTAGAAGTAGGTGTCGCAGGAGACCTGGAGCGCCGTCGGCAGGTCGACGTCGCCGTGCGTGCTGTGGCACCGGAACGTGCGGCCGTAGAACGTCGCGGAGCCGGGACAGTGCACTCTCTCGGTCGGCGAGATGCCGTGCGTGAGCGCGGCGTACGCGACGAAGGCCTTCCAGACGGAGCCGGGCGAGTAGACGTTCTGGATCGCGCGGTTCTGGAGCGGGTGGTCCTCGTTGCCGACGATCGCGTCCCACTCGGTGCGGCTCACGCGGCGCGAGAAGACGTTCGGGTCGAAGGCCGGCGCGGAGACGAGGGCGAGGATCTCGCCCGTCTTCGGGTCGAGCGCGACGGCGGTGCCGACCTTGTCCTTGAAGTAGTCGTCGGCGATCTCCTGGAGGTCGAGGTCGACGTTCAGGACGAGCGTGTTCCCGGGGAGCGGGTCGACGCGGTCGAGCTCGGCGACCTCGCGCCCGAAGGAGTCGATGACGAACGTCCGGAGGCCCGAGGTCCCCGCGAGGAGGTCCTGGTAGGCGGCCTCGACCCCCTTCTGCCCGATCGCCTCCCCGGAGCGGACGCGGCCGGCGCGGGCGGCGAGCTGCTCGGGCGTCGCCTCGCCGAGGTGCCCGAGGAGGTGGGCGAGCGTCGCGCCCTGCTTGTAGACGCGCCTCTCGGTCGTCTGGACGACGAGCTCGGGGTGCTCGAGGGCGTGCGCCTCGACCGCGCCGACCTCGGCGACGGAGAGGTCGTCGTCGAGGTCGACCGGGACGAAGTCGTAGCTCGTCCGCGAGCGCTCGAGGCGGCGGCGGAGGTCGTCGAGAGGCCGCCCGAGGAGGCCGGAGACGAAGCGGAGCGAGGCGTCCACGTCCTTCGTCTCCCTCTTGTAGAGGAGGAGCGTGAAGGAGGGCTCGTTCTCGGCGAGGAGCCGGCCGTTGCGGTCGAGGATGAAGCCGCGCGAGGCGCTGATCGGGACGGACCGCTGCCGGTTGTTCTCGGCCTGCCGAGCGTACTCGTCGCGGCGGAGGACCTGGTGGACCCAGTAGATCCCGAGGAGGAGCGCGAGGAGCGAGAACGCGCCGACGGCGAGCCGGTCGATCCGGCGGAGGAGGGGGCGGCGGTCCTCGCGGGCGCTCGACGGCATCTGGGGCTCCGACTATGCCAGCTTCCGCCGGCGGCGGGCCGCCCGCGCTTCCTTCCAGGGGTAGCGAACGAGCGCCTGGAGGACGCCGGCGAGGATTCCCGTCCCGGCGGCCCTCACGGCGAGGGCGAAGGGCTCCGGGAGGAGAGGCTCCCCGCGGAGGACCCAGAGGAGCCCGGCGAGGACGAGGCTGTCGAGGGCGACCGCCCCCCAGACGAGGAGCCCGAACATGACCGGCTTCTCGACGAGGGCCCGCGCCCCGACCGCCGCCATCAGGTAGGCGAGGAGGACCTTCGAGAACGCGTTCAGGCCGTAGAGGCGGCCCGGCGACGTGAGGGCGTCCTGCACGAGGCCGGCGAGGAGCCCGGTGAGCATCGCCGGGACCGCGCGGCCCCGGCGCGCCACCGAGCCGACCGGGAGGAAGAAGAGGTCGGGCGGGTGCGGGAGGCGCAGGACCCCGAGGAGCAGCGTCCCGACCGCCGCGAGGACGACGCCGAGGGCGGCGGTCACGGCGCGGGGCGCGCCGCGGTCGGCGAGCCGGACGGGGGCGCGGGGCCGTCGGCTCTCTGGGGGGGGAAGACGAAGACGAGCGGCTCGTGCATCGGGTCGGCGGCGACCGCGACGGGGAGCTCGAGGAAGAGGGACGCCCCGGGCCGCCTCACGGCGGCGATCTTCCCGACGACGAGGCCGCGCGGGTAGATGCCGTCCGTGCCGGAGGTGACGACCTCGTCGTCGACGGCGACGTCGGCGATGGCCGGGACGTACTGGAGCATCGCCCCCGAGCCGCCGTCGCCGCGCGCGACCGCGGCGCGGCCGGTGCGCGGCAGGAGGATCCCCGTCGCCGCGGTCCGGTCGGAGAGGAGCTGGACGCGCGCGACGCGCTCCCCCGCGGCCACGACGCGCCCGAGGAGCCCCGCCTCGCCGACGACGACGCCGCCGGACTCGACCCCGTCGGCGCGGCCGCGGTCGAGCAGGGCCGACTGGAACGGCCCGGCGGTCTCGACGACGACGATGCGGGCGGGACGGGTCCCCTCCGGCGGCGACGGCATCGCCCCGAGGAGCCGGACGAGCCGGTCGCGCTCGAACCCCGCCTCCCGGAGCGCGTGGAGCTGCACCTCGAGGCCCGTCACGCGGGCCCTCAGGGCGTCGTTCTCGGCCCGGAGCGCGGCGCGGGTCGAGAAGGTCTCCCGCACGGAGAGCGCGGCGGACCGGATCCCGGCCGTCGTGCGGACGAGGAGGGACGACGCGTCGAGGAGCCACTCCTCGGCGAGGGTCCCCCCGCCCGTCCTCCTCACCTGGAGGGAGAGGAGGACGACGCAGCTGCCGAGGAGCGCCGCGAGGACGAGCGCCGGCCGTGCGGGGGAGAGCGGCGCGGCCACGGGGGCCTCAGTCGACGGAGATCTTCCGGAGCAGGTCGACGTCCGCGAGCATCGCGCCGGTCCCGAGCGCGACCGAGTCGAGCGGCAGCTCGGCGATCGTGATCGGCAGGCCCGTCTCCTCGCGCAGGCGGCGGTCGAGGTTCTTCAGGAGCGAGCCGCCCCCGGTGAGGACGATCCCCTTGTCCATGATGTCGGCCGAGAGCTCGGGGGGCGTCTTCTCGAGGGCGACGCGGACGGCGTCGACGAGGATCCCGACGGTCTCGGCGAGCGCCTCGCGGACCTCGGCGTCCGTCAGGGTGAGCGTCTTCGGGATCCCCTCGACGAGGTCGCGCCCCTTGATCTCCATCGTGATCGGCTCGTCGAGCGGGAAGGCCGAGCCGATCTCGATCTTGATCTGCTCCGCCGTCCGCTCGCCGATGAGGAGGTTGTACTTCCGCTTGATGTACTGGATGACCGCCTCGTCCATCTCGTTCGAGGCGACGCGGACGGACTTGGAGTAGACGATGCCGGCGAGCGAGATGACGGCGACGTCGGTCGTGCCGCCGCCGATGTCGACGATCATGTTGCCGGTCGGCTCCGTGATCGGGAGGCCCGAGCCGATCGCCGCGGCCATCGCCTGCTCGATGATGAAGACCTCGCTCGCGCCCGCCTGGAGCGCCGAGTCCTTCACGGCCCGCTTCTCGACCTGCGTGATGTCCGACGGCACCGAGATGACGATCCTCGGCCGCACGAACGGCGAGCGGCCGTTCGCCTTCTTGATGAAGTAGTCGAGCATCTTCTCGGTGATCTCGAAGTCGGCGATGACGCCGTCCTTCATCGGGCGGATGGCGACGATGTTCCCCGGCGTCCGGCCGAGCATCTCCTTGGCCGCCCCGCCGACCGCCTCGACCTTGTTCGTGACGCGGTTGACGGCGACGATGGAGGGCTCGCGGACGACGATGCCGCGGCCTTCGGCGAAGACGAGGGTGTTCGCCGTGCCGAGGTCGACGGCGAGGTCGGAGGAGAACCAGGAGAAGAGAGATCGGAGACCCACGGGACTTTCCTTTCCGGGTAGTGGGCGCCCGAGGGCGCGGTTCTTGGGGCTAGTAGAGATCGATCATGACCGTTTCGCGACGTAGGGTCTCGTTCCCGGCCCCGTCCACCGCGCGTACCGTGATGACGTTGACCCCCTCCCGGTCGAAGGAGATCACCTTCTTGAAGTTCCCCGAGGCGTCGACGTCGGCCGGCTCGCCGTTCACCGAGACCGCCGAGCCCGGCTCGGAGCGGCCCATGAGGATGACGAGCGTGCCGTTCACCTGCGGCCGCTGGAGGACGAGCTCGGGCGGCGTGGTGTCGGGCCCGCCGGAGCGCTGGCCTCCCGCGAGGACCTTGAAGCGCCGCGTGGGGGACCACTCGGAGACGACGTTCCCCTTGCCGAGCGTCGCGATCCGCCAGTAGAAGGCCCCCTGCTCCGTGACGGTGACGACCGCTTCCGGCCGCGGGCGGTCGTCGACGATGACGATCGAGTCGGGGATGAAGAGGCGGCTCCGCGCGATCTGGAGGCGGTACTTGCCCGCCTCCGGCACCGGCGTCCACTTCAGGGTGACCGGCTCGCGGCGGTTCAGGTCGTAGACGGCCGTGTCGTCCGGCGCGAGCGGCCGCGGCGGGTCGGGGAGCTTCGTCTTCTCGCCGAGCCCGCCGGCCCCGAGGCGCGCGACGACGCGCTCCCGGTCGCCGAGGGTGACGGAGCCGGACTCGGTGGAGAGCGTGACCTTGCCCCGGTACGTGGAGACCCCGGTCGTCTTCGAGGGGTCGACGTCGACGCCGACGGTGGAGCGGGAGGCGATGTCGGCCGTGGCCGCGTCGGTCTTGACGATCGAGCGGGACCCCTCGCCCGTGTTGATGTCGACCGTCCCGACGATGAACTTGATCTCGGACTGCCTCGTCGGCGCGCCCTCTCCGGACCCCGCGATCGCCTGGCCGCGGTGGACCTCGAAGAGCGTCTCCGGCTTGATCCGGTAGAAGGTCCCGTCGACGGCCATGACCTCGGCGAGGCCGTTGGCGCCCGTCTTGAGGAAGTCCCCCTCGTAGAGCTTCATGCCGACGCGGGCCGCCTCCCAGGTGGCGCGGCTCGCGCGCTGGACCTCGACGCGCCCGCCGAGCTCCATGATCGCCGCGTCGTGGCGGATCGTCCCCGTCCCGGAGGTGATCCGGAGGGCGAGCTGCCGGGCCTCGACCGCTTCCTTCAGCGCCTCGGCGTAGCGGGCGGCGGCGTAGTCGCCGCGGGCCGCCTCGAGCTTCTCGGCGGCGGCGGCGATCTCCTCCCGGGCTCGGGAGGCGCCGGGGGCCGTCTTCCCCTTGGCGAGGAGCTCCTCGGCCGCGGCGATCTCGCTCCGGGCCTTCCCCGCGACGTCCTCGCCCCGGTGGAGCCACCAGTAGATGCCGCCGGACACGAGCACAGCCGCCCCGAGGAGGAGCAGCACCCACCGCCAGAGGGTCTCCTTGGAGACGTAGTACCAGTCGAGCTCGACCTCGAACCGGCGCCCGTCCTTCTTTCCCACCATAACCTTCGCGTCTTCAGCCGCTTACCGGCCAAGCGCCATTTATACCACGGTGCCGGGCTCGCCTTGTCGGGCCGGTCGCCCCGCGCTATCCTCCTGCGCTTGCGGCGCCGTCCGGCGCCGTCTTCGGAGAGGGAATGCTCAAGACGTTCAGGGAAAACTTCAAGCACCTCAAGTGGGTCCTGTGGCTCGTCATCGCGATCTTCGTCGTCTTCGTCTTCGTCGACTGGGGCATGGGGTCGACGAGGAGCGGGCGCGGAGGCGTCGACTACGCGGCGAAGGTCGGCTCCTCGAAGATCACCGAGGCCGAGTTCCGGCGCGAGTACGTCCAGGCCGAGGACCGCTATCGGCAGATGTACGGGCAGAGCTTCAGCCCGGAGCTCGCCCGCGCGATGAACCTCCCCTCGCAGGTGCTCAACTCCCTCGTCGACCGGCGCCTCCTCCGCGAGGAGGCCGACCGGCTCGGCCTCACCGTCTCCGACGACGAGGTCACCGCGCGGATCCTCCGGATGCGCGACCAGCAGGGGAACCTCCTCTTCGTCAAGGACGGGGCGTTCGTCGGCGAGGTCACCTACCGGCGGATGCTCGCCGGCGCGAACCTCTCTCCCGAGGGCTTCGAGGCCGACACCCGCGAGCAGGTCCTCATGGAGAAGCTGAACCGGTTCGTCAGCTCCTCCGCGTTCGTCGCCGACGACGAGCTGAAGGCGGACTTCGAGGGGCGGACGGTGAAGGCGAAGATCGCCTACGCGCTCGTCCCCGCCCCGGCCGTCGCGCCCGACGCGGTCTCCGACGCCGAGGCCGAGGCGGCGTTCAAGAAGAACCCGTCCGCGTACCAGCTCCCCGAGCGGCGCAAGGCGAAGTACCTCCTCGTCGAGAGCGCCCAGCTCCGGGCGGACGTGGCGAAGAAGGTCACGGACGCCGACGTCGCGGCCGAGTACTCGAAGAACCTCGACACCTACAAGAAGGGCGAGGAGGTCACGGTCCGTCACATCCTCTACAAGTCCGACGGCACGCCGGCGGCCGACGCGGCCGCCCGGGCGAAGGCGGAGTCCGCCATCAAGCGCCTCAAGGGAGGCGCCGACTTCGCGGCCCTCGCGAAGGCCGAGTCCGAGGACCCCGGCTCGAAGGGCTCGGGCGGCGACCTCGGCGCCGTCTCCCGCGGGCGGATGGTCAAGGAGTTCGAGGACGCCGCCTTCGGCGCGGCGCAGGGCGAGATCGTCGGGCCTGTCAAGACGCCGTTCGGCTTCCACGTCCTGCAGGTGACCGGGAAGACCGCCGAGCGGGTCCAGCCGCTCTTCGAGGTCGCCTCCTCGATCCGCGCGCGCCTCGAGGAGGCGCGGGCCGGCGACGAGGCCCGGCGCCTCGCGCGCGAGCTCGCCGACCGCGTCGCCAAGCTCGGCAAGAAGCCGTCCGACGACGATCTCCGCAAGCTGACCCGGCCCGGCGTCACGTTCAACGAGACCGAGCTCCTCGCCCGGTCCGACGCCCCCGCGGGGATCGGCCCGAACCAGGCGTTCATGCAGGTCCTCTTCGACCTGCCGCTCGGCGAGGTCTCCGAGCCGGTCGCCACCGCGCGCGGCGAGGCGATCGTCAAGGCCGTCGAGGTGAAGGGGGCCGGTCCCGCGACCTTCCCCGACGTGAGGGCCCGCGTGAAGGCGGACCTCGTCGGGAAGAAGCAGGAGGAGCTCGCCCTCGCCGCCGCCCGCGCGGCGATGGGAGCGGGCGCGACGGTCGAGGACGCCGCGAAGGCGGCGGGCGTCAAGGTGGAGACGCCCGAGGCCTTCCCGAAGGCGGGCCCGGTGCCGGGCCTCGGCGCCTCCAAGGCGCTCCTCGACGCCGTCTTCGCGGCGGCCGCCGGCGAGACGAAGGGGCCGGTCTGGGTCGCCGGGCGGGGCGCCGCGATCTTCCGCGTCGTCGAGGTGACCCCCTTCGACGGGATCGCCTTCGACAAGCAGAAGGCCGAGGCGACGGAGCGGCTGCGCCAGCAGAAGGCCGGGCGGCTCTTCCAGTCGCTCGTCCAGAGGCTCCGCACCGAGTCGAAGATCGAGGTCAACCGGGAGCTCCTCGCCCGCTTCTCCGGCCAGGCCTGACCCGGACGTGATCGGGCGCCTCTCGGGAATCGTCCTGGAGAAGCGGCCCGACCGGGCCCTCGTCGACGCCTCGGGCGTCGGCTACGAGCTGCACGTGCCGCTCGGGACGTTCGCCGCGCTCCCCGCCGTCGGGGAGCGCGCGAGCCTCCACGTCCACACGCACGTCCGCGAGGACGCGATCCTCCTCTTCGGCTTCGCGACGGCTGAGGAGAAGGCGCTCTTCGAGAAGCTCATCACCGTCTCCGGCGTCGGCCCGAAGGTCGCGCTCGCGGTCCTCTCCGGCCTCCCGCTCCCCGAGCTCGTCGGCGCGCTCGCCGCGCAGAACGTCAAGCGGCTCTCCACGATCCCGGGCGTCGGCAAGAAGCTCGCGGAGCGGCTCGGGGTCGAGCTGAAGGACAAGGTCGCGGGGATCTTCCCGGGCGGGGCGGCCCCCGCGGCCGAGGCCGGGTCGGGCCTGGGCGGCCTCCTCGAGGACGCCGTCGGCGCGCTCCTGAACCTCGGGTACCGCAAGCCGCAGGCCGAGGCCGCGGTGAAGGCGGCGAGCGAGACGGCCGCGGCGGACCTCTCGGCGCTCCTCTCGGCGGCGCTCCGGCTCCTCTCGCGCTGAGGCGGACGGAGGGACGATGGACGAACGCCTCCTCGCGGGAGACCCGGCGCCCGAAGAGCGCGAGCCGGACGCGACGCTCCGGCCGCGGGCGCTCGGCGAGTTCGTCGGCCAGTCGAAGCTGAAGGAGACGCTCGGGGTCTTCCTGACCGCCGCGAAGAGGCGGAGCGAGCCGCTCGACCACGTCCTCCTCTTCGGGCCCCCCGGCCTCGGGAAGACGACCCTCGCCCACATCATCGCGCGCGAGATGGGGGCGCAGATCCGCGTCACCGCCGGCCCGGTCCTCGAGAAGGCGGGCGACCTCGCGGCGATCCTGACGAACCTCGGCCCGGGCGACGTCCTCTTCATCGACGAGATCCACAGGGTGCCGCCCGCCGTCGAGGAGATCCTCTACCCGGCGCTCGAGGACGGGAAGCTCGACCTCGTCATCGGGACCGGCCCCGCGGCGCGGACGGTGGAGCTGCGCCTCCAGCCCTTCACGCTCGTCGGCGCGACGACGCGCGCCGGGCTCCTCTCGACGCCGCTCACGGCGCGGTTCGGGATCACGCACCGGCTCGACTACTACGACACGGCGGCCCTGAAGACGATCGTCCTCCGCTCGGCCGAGATCCTCGGCTGCCCGATCGACGAGGACGGCGCGGGGGAGATCGCGCGGCGGAGCCGCGGCACGCCGCGCATCGCGAACCGCCTCCTCCGGCGCGTCCGCGACTTCGTCGAGGTCGCCGGCGAGAGCCGCATCTCGGCCGCGGGCGCGCGCGCCTCGCTCGACCGGCTCGAGGTCGACCACTTCGGCCTCGACGAGCTCGACCGCCGGATCCTCGGGACGATCGTCGAGCGCTTCGGCGGCGGCCCCGTCGGCCTCTCCGCCCTCGCCCACTCTCTCGGGGAGGACAAGGGGACGCTCGAGGACCTCTACGAGCCGTTCCTCCTCCAGTCGGGCTTCCTGACGCGGACGCCCAAGGGGCGCGTCGCGACGGCGCTCGCCTACCGCCACCTCGGCCTCCCGCCGAAGGTCGCGGGCGACGGTCCGCTCTTCGGGACGTCGTGAAGCGCGGGATCCTCGTCTACAACCCGGCCTCGGGCGGGCGCGACCGGACGGCGCAGATGGCCGCGATCGCCGAGCGCGCGCGGGGGCGCGGCGTCGAGCTCGCGCTCTTCGCGACGCAGGCGCCGCGGCACGCGACGGAGCTCGTCCGCGCCCACCTCGCCGAGGGGCCCGACCTCGTCGCCGTCGCCGGCGGCGACGGGACGGTCGCCGAGGCGGCCGCCGCGCTCGCCGGGGGCGACGTCCCGCTCGCGATCCTCCCGGCGGGGACGACGAACGTCGTCGCCCGCGAGTACGGCCTCGGGAAGTGCCCGGAGGAGGCCGCCGACGCGCTCCTCGCGTCCCCGGCGACCCGGACGCTGACGACCTGGCCCTCGGCGGGGCGCACGTCGCTCATCGGGACGGGGGTCGGGTTCGACGCGCGCGTCATGACGAACGTCCACCCGACGCTCAAGCGGCTCTTCGGGCGCGTCGGGTTCTCCTACGTCGCCACGGTCGAGTGGCGGAACTACGAGTTCCCGCCGATCGAGGTGACGGGGATCGACGCGGACGGGGAGGCCTTCACGCGCCGCGCGACCTTCGTCCTCTCGGCGAACACCCGCAAGTACGCCGGCGACGCGATCCTCTCGCCCTTCGCCGATCCCGACGACGACCTCCTCGACCTCGTCCTCTTCACCTCGGAGGATCGCGGGGACCTGTTCCACTTCTACCGCCTCCTCCCGGGCGGGAAGGCGAGGCAGCTCGGCGTGCGGGGCGTCGAGCGGCTCGCGGTGCGGAGCTTCTCGGCGCGCTCGCTCGCCGGCTACCCGCTCGAGGTGCAGGTCGACGGCGACGCCGCCGGAACGACGCCGGTGACGGTCGGCCCCGCGGGAGGGAAGGTCCGGCTCCTCGTCCCGCCCGGCGCCTGACGCCCCCGCGCGCGGGGCGCTTCGCCGGCTTGGCCCGGGAGACGTCGTCAGAACAGAATCCGCCCATGAGAGCCGCCCGGTCCGTCGTCGTCCTCTGCGCGCTGTCCGTCGCGGCGCACCTGCGGCCCGCCGCCGCCGCGGTCGAGCCGGTCCTCGTCGTCTCGGGGCTCGTCGCGCCGCTCCGGACGACGGCCCCCGCGGGCGACTTCGACCGGCTTTTCCTCGTCGAGCAGGGGGGGAGGATTCGGGTCCTGAAGAACGGCGTCCTCCTCGGGACGAGCTTCCTCGACCTCTCGTCGCGGATCAGCTCCGGCGGCGAGCGGGGGCTCCTGGGGCTCGCGTTCCACCCCGACTACGCCCACAACGGCCGCTTCTTCGTGAACTACACCGACCCGTCCGGCAACACGGTCGTCTCCGAGTTCACCGTCTCCGCCAACCCCGACGTCGCGAACGCCGGGAGCGAGCGCGTCCTCCTGCGCCAGGTGCAGCCCTACGCGAACCACAACGGCGGCCACCTCGCCTTCTCGCCGGTCGACGGGACGCTCACGCTCGGCCTCGGCGACGGGGGGGGCGCGGGGGACCCGCAGAACCTCTCCCAGAACGACGGGACGTGGCTCGGGAAGCTCCTCCGGATCGACGTCGACGCGAAGGACCCCGGGAAGGAGTACGCCGTCCCGTCCGACAACCCGTGGGCCGGGAGGACGAGCCCGCTCCCCGAGATCTGGGCGAAGGGGCTCCGGAACCCCTGGCGCTTCTCCTTCGACCGCGTCACCGGCGACCTCTGGATCGGCGACGCCGGGCAGGCCGCGTGGGAGGAGATCGACTTCCAGCCGGCGGGCTCGGCCGGGGGCGCGAACTACGGCTGGCGGAGGATGGAGGGGTTCCACTGCTACGACCCCGCCTCCGGCTGCGCCACGCCCGACCTGGCGCTCCCGATCCTCGAGTACGCGCACGCGGTGAGCCCGCCGCGCTGCTCGGTGACGGGGAGCGTCGTGTCGCGCGGGGCGGCCGTTCCCGAGATCGCGGGGCGCTACCTCTTCGCGGACTACTGCTCCGGCGAGATCTGGAGCGTGAGGCGCCTCGGGACGACGGCGACCGACGCCCGGAACCACGCGGCGGAGTGGATCCCCGCCGGGGGGCGGACGATCTCGAGCGTCACGGACATCGGGGAGGACGCGCGGGGGGACGTCTACGTGACGGACCCCTCGGGAGGCGAGGTCTTCCGGCTGACGACGACGACCCCCTCCTCGGCCCGGCAGGTGCCGATCGTCCTCGACGCGACCGGGAAGAACGGCTCGCACTACTCGACCGAGCTCGTCGTCGCGAACAAGGGGACGGGCGTCGCGACCCTCCACGCGACCTACACGCCGGCGGCGCTCTTCGGCGGGGCCGGGGGGGGCTCGATCGCGGAGCTCGTCGGGAGCGGGGAGCAGAAGCGCTATCCCGACGCGCTCGCGTGGCTCCGGTCGAGGGGGCTCGCGATCCCGGACGCCGCGCAGGGCTCGCAGGGAGGGACGCTCCGGGTCGAGCTGACGGGTCTCTCCGCCTCCCCGGACGGCGTCGTTCTCGCCCGGACGACGACGCCGTCGGGGACCGGCCGCGCGGGGCTCGCCTACCCGGCGCCGCGGGCGCAGGACCTCGTCGCCGAGAAGGCCGTCCTCTACGGTCTCCGGGAGAACGCCGCCGACCGGACGAACGTCGCTCTCGTCTCCGGCGCCGTCGCGGGAACGACGACCCTCCGCGTCACGCTCTGGTCGGCCGGGCGCTCGTACCCCCTTGCGGAGGTCTCGCTCGGCCCGGGGGAGTGGGTCCAGCTCGACTCGGTCCTCTCCCGCGCCGGCTTTGCGAACGGCTGGGCCGTCGTCGAGCGGGTCTCGGGGCCGGGGCCGTTCTGGGCCTACGCCGTCTTCAACGACAACGGGACGAACGACGGCTCGTACGTCGCGCCGGCCCTCCCGGTGCGCCCCGTCGGAACCCAGGTCGTCCCCGTCGTCGTCGAGACGTCCGGCTTCGAGAGCGAGCTCGTCCTCGCGAACCCGGGGAGCGCGCCCGTCACCGCGCGCCTCCTCTGGGTGGAGTCGCTCGCGACCGGCTCGCCCCGGCGATTCGAGGCGGCCGAGGCGCTCGCGGCGGGGGAGCAGAAGATCCTCCCCGGCTTCGTCGACCGCCTGCGGACGCGGGGTCTCCCGGTCGGCGGGCGCGGCGGCTCGTACGCGGGCGCCCTCTTCGTGTCGTTCGAGGGGGCGTCGGGGCGCCCCGCGCAGGGGTACGCCGGCGCGAGGACGGCCGCGCCCGCGGCCGGAGGCGGTGCCTACGGCCTCTTCACGCCGGGTTCCGCGGTCGCCGAGTGCGCCTTCCGGGAGGCGTGGCTCTTCGGCCTCCGGCAGGACGACGAGGTGAGGACGAACCTCGCGCTCCTGAACGCCGGTCCCGGCGGCGGCTCCATCACGCTCCGCTACGAGGTCTACGAGCCGGTCGGCGGCCGGAAGATCGGCACCTCGCGCGACGTCGTCCTGGAGCCGGGAGAGTGGTTCCAGGTGGACCGGGTCCTCCTGGGCTGGGCCCTCCACGCGGGGTACGTGAAGGTCTCGCGGGTTGCCGGGAACGAGCGGTTCCTCGCCTACGCCGTCGTCAACGACGGGCCGGTCCCGGGAGGGGCCGGGACGCACGACGGCAGCTTCGTGCCGATGGAGGCCGCGGAGTAGCCGGGGTCAGTCGGGGGGGAGCGAGAACTCCGCCTCGACGTCCTGGGAGGCGAGGAAGAAGCAGGAATGCGGCACGTCGACGAACTCCTCCTGGAGCTGGAGGAGCTTCTCGACGCGCCCCTTCGTCCCGGGCTGGCGGAGGGCCTCGAGGAACTGCGGGGCGCTCCCGCCGAAGTGGACCTCGGCGAGGCCGTCGAACGGCGCCGCGGAGCCGCGGCGGAGCTGCCACTCGGTGTTCGCCTCGACCGCGAGCGAGGCGCTGACCTCGATCCGCACGGCCCCGATCTCGGCGCCGAGGGCGACGATCTCCTCCCCGTACTCCAGCCAGTGGCGGCGGAACTCGACCACGGTCAGCTCGGGGCGGCGGCGGACGCACTGGACCCACTTGAGCACGGTCGGCCTCCTCGGGGAGACGCTGGACGTCGGCGGAATCATATCCACTCTTGACGGCGGCTGGCGGCGGCCCCATCTTTATTTAGATGGTTATCTAATCATCGAAGATCTGGAGGCCCTCGATGCGGAAGGCGATCTCGTCCCTCTCTCTCGCTTCCCTCCTCTTCCTCCTCGCGCCGGCGCCGGCTCCCGCCGCGGCGCCCGCGGCCGCGACGGCGCTCGCAGCCCCGCGGACCGCGGAGCTCGCCCGCGAGGTCACGGCCCTCCTCGCGAAGGGGGACCTCGACGCCGTCGCGGCCCGCTTCTCGCCGCAGATGGCGGCCGCCCTCCCGGCCGAGCGCTTCAAGCAGGTCTGGAACGGCCTCCCCGCGCAGCTCGGGGCGCTGAAGTCGCTCGGCGCGCCGGTCGTCCGGTCGGAAGGGGGCGTCGAGAGCGCGTGGGTGCCGGCGACGTACGAGAACGCGGTCGTCTCTCTCCGGATGGCCTTCGACGCCGAGGGGCGGCTCGCGGGCCTCCGCGTCCTTCCCGGGCCGCCCCCGGCGGAGTGGAGCGCAGCGCCGTACGCCGACCCGGCGAAGGCGCGCGAGCGGGAGGTGACGGTGGGGAGCGGCGAGTGGGCGCTCCCGGGGACGCTGACGCTCCCCGCGCAGGGGAGCGGGCCGTTCCCGGCGCTCGTCCTCGTCCACGGCTCCGGGCCGCAGGACCGCGACGAGACGGTCGGCGGGACGAAGGTCTTCCGCGACCTCGCCGGCGGCCTCGCGGCGCGGGGCGTGGCGGTCCTCCGGTACGAGAAGAGGACCAGGGTGCACGGCGCGAAGATGAAGGGGCTCGACGTCACGCCGAAGGAGGAGGTCGTCGACGACGCCCTCGCGGCGCTCGCGCTCCTTCGCGGGGAGCCGGGGGTCGACCCGCGTCGCGTCGCGCTCCTCGGGCACAGCCTCGGCGGGATGCTCGCGCCGAAGATCGCCGGCCTCGACCCGCGAACCGCCGGGATCGTCGTGATGGCGGGGAACACGCGGCCGCCCGAGGAGCTCGTCGCCGACCAGGTGGACCACCTCGTCGCGGTCGGAGCCGCCACGGCCGAAACGGCGGCGGCGACGAAGGCCGACGTCGCGAGGCTCCGGGCGCTCTCCCCCGGCGCGCCCGAGGCGAAGACGGCGACGCTCCTCGGCGCCCCGGCGTCGTACTGGCTCGCGTTCCGGGGGTACGACCCGGCCGCGACCGCGAAGGGGCTCGCCATCCCCGTCCTCGTCCTCCAGGGAGGGCGCGACTACCAGGTGACGTCGAAGGACCTCGACGGGTGGAAGGCGGCGCTCGGCACCGACCCGCGCGCGACGATCCGGCTCTTCCCGGCGCTCAACCACCTCTTCGTCGCGGGGGAAGGGACCTCCACGCCGGCAGAGTACGAGAGGCCGGGGCACGTCGCGCCCGAGGTCGTCGAGGCGATCGCGGCCTGGACCCTCGCGCTCCCCCCGCGGGCGAGACCGTGAGCGACCCGGGCCTCGTCTTCAAGGCGCTCGCGGACCCGACCCGGCGGCGGATCCTCGAGTACCTCCGCGAGGGGGACCTGAACGCCGGCGAGATCGCGGAGCGCTTCGACATGACGAAGCCCTCGATCTCGCACCACCTCTCGCTGCTGAAGCAGGCGCGCCTCGTGCAGGACGCGAGGCACGGCCAGAACATCGTCTACTCGCTCGACACGACCGTCTTCCAGGAGGCGCTCCGGTTCCTCCTCGGGATGACGGAGCGAAGGAAGAAGAGCCATGGACGCCCCTGAACCCGCCTACCGCGTCGACCGCACGCTCCTGCGCGGCGAGCTGCCGCTCCTCGTCCTCCTCCTCGCCGACGTCGCCTTCGGCCTCTGGGTCCTCCCGCGCCTGCCGGAGCGGGTCCCGGTCCACTGGAACCTCGCCGGCGAAGCGGACCGCTACGGCGCGGCCTGGGAGAACGCGCTCCTCATGCCCGCGCTCGCGATCGTCCTCTGGGCGGTCCTCCTCGTCCTGCCGCTCGCGGACCCGCTCCGGAGGAACTACGCCCGCTTCCCGGAGACGCTGAAGCTCTTCCGCTGGCTCGTCCCGCTGATGATCGTCGCGTTCCACCTCGTCGTCGCCCTCGGCTCGCTCGGCGCGCCGATCGACTCCGGCCGGGGGATCGGGGTCGTCCTCGCCGTCGTCTTCGTCGTCCTCGGCAACAGCATGGGGAAGCTGAAGCACAACTGGTTCATCGGCATCCGGACCCCCTGGACGCTCGCGAGCGAGGAGGTCTGGACCCGTACCCACCGCCTCGCGGCCCCGATCTGGGTGGCCGGGGGCCTCGTCCAGCTCGTCGGCGCCTTCGTGCCGGGGACGGCGGGAGAGGTGCTCCTCGCCGCCCCGCTCGTGGTGATGGTCCTCGTCCCGGTCGGCTACTCGTTCGTCCTCTTCCGGAAGCTCGCGTCGGCGGGCCCCGCCTGAGGAGGGCGAGGCGGGCCCCGGCCGACGCGGCCGGAGGGCCGGCACGCGGGCGCCCCCCCTTGGAGGACGCTTGGGTGTTGCTGGGAACCGGGCCGGATCGTTGACGGGAGGGCGGAAGCGGCGCATCCCTGAGCAGGGACAGGACTCGTCACCGAGCCGGGAGGAGATCCCATGCTTCACTCCGCGCCGACCGTCGCGTTCCTCCTCGCCGCTCTCGCGGCGACCCCGCGGCAGGCCCCCTCGGCCCGCGTCGACGCCCTCGCGCGGGAGGTGACGGCGCTCTTCGAGAAGGGCGACTTCGAGGGCGTCATCGCCCGCTTCTCCCCGCAGATGGGGGTCGCGCTCCCGGAGGAGACGTTCCGTCAGATCTGGAACTCGCTCCACGCGCAGCTCGGCGCGCTGAACGACCTCGGCGCGCCGGTCGTCCGGATCGAGAAGGGTGTGGAGTGCGCCTGGGTCCAGGCCACCTTCCAGAAGTCGAGCGTCTTCTTCCGGATGACCTTCGACGCCCGGGGGCGGCTCGCCGGGTTCCGCATCTTCCCGGGGCCGCCGCCCGACGACGGGAGCCCCGGTCCGCCCCCCGACCCGACGGGCGCGCGCGAGCGCGAGGTGACGGTGGGGAGCGGGGAGTGGGCGCTCCCGGGAACGCTCACGCTTCCCGTGGAGGGGAGCGGACCCTTCGCGGCCCTCGTCCTCGTCCACGGCTGGGGCCCGCTCGACCGCGACGAGAGCGTCGGCGGGACGAAGGTCTTCCGGGACCTCGCCGGCGGCCTCGCGGCGCGGGGCGTCGCCGTCCTCCGCTACGAGAAGAGGACGAAGGTCCACGGGGCCCGGATGACGGGCCGCTCGATCACGGTGAAGGAAGAGGTCGTCGACGACGCGCTCGCCGCCGTGGCGCTCCTCCGGGCACAGCCGGAGGTCGACGCGAGGAGGGTGGCGCTCCTCGGGCACAGCCTCGGGGGGATGCTGGGCCCCCAGATCGCCGCCGGCGAACCGGCCCTGGCCGGGCTCGCGGTCCTCGCCGGAAACACGCGCCCGCTCGACGTCCTGGCGCCGGAGCAGATCGACCGCCTCGTCTCGGCCGGCTCCGCGACCCCGGAGCAGGCCACCGCGATGAAGGAGGCGATGGCGAGGGTCCGGGCGCTCGAGCCGGCGAATCCCCCAGCCGCCGGGGCGCTCTTCCTCGGCGAGTCGGGCTCGTACTGGCTCGACCTCGCGGGGTACGACCCGGCGGCCACGGCCGCGGCGCTGGGGATCCCGGTGCTCGTGCTCCAGGGAGAGAGCGACACCCAGGTGACGGCGATCGACTTCGAGGGGTGGAAGGCGGGCCTCGCCGCCGCGCCGAACGCGACGCTCCGCCTCTTCCCGAAGCTGAACCACCAGTTCGTCGAGGGGGAAGGCGCCCCGGCCGCCGCGGGCCGCGAGCGGCCGGCGCACGTCGCGCCGGAGGTCGTCGACGCGGTCGCGGCGTGGACACGGGCGCTCCCTCCCCGCACGTCGCCGTGAGCGCCCCGGGCCGCGTCCGAGAGGCCGCGCGCGCCGGGCCCGGCCGGCTCAGCGCCGCAGGTTGCGCATGACGAGGGCGAAGCAGGCGGCGGCGAGCGCGAGGAGGCCGAGGCCCGCGGCGGTGGCGCCGAGGACGACCTTGCCGATCCCGAAGAGCGCCGAGTAGACGAGGACGACGGCGAGGCCCCAGTTCGCGAAGGAGAGCGCCCCGCCGGGGATCCCCTCGCGCCCGAGCCCCATCGCGGTGGAGACGCGGGCCCAGCCCGGGCCGCCGGGGCGGACCCGCTCGTAGAAGGCCCGGAGCTTCTCGTCGGGCTCGGGCCTCGTCAGGAACGTCACGGAGAGCCAGGCGAGCGTCGAGACGACGACGGTGACGAGCATCGTCCTCGCCTGGATCTCGAACTCCGCCCCCGGCCCCGCCGCGACCGCGCCGGCCCGCTTGAACCACCACATCGCGCCGAGCGAGACGACCATCGAGGCGGCCATCGCCGAGATCTCGCTCCACGCGTTGATCCGCCACCAGTACCACCGGAGGATGAGGACGAGGCCGGTGCCGCTCCCGAGCGCGAGGAGGAAGAGCCACGCCTCCGCGATCGTCCCGAGGTTCAGCGTGACGACGATCGAAGCGAGGAAGAGGAGGACGGTCGTCAGGCGCGCGGCGAGGACGTAGTGCTTCTCGGTCGCGTCCTTCCGGAGGAAGCGCCGGTAGACGTCGTTCACGAGGTAGCTCGCGCCCCAGTTCAGGTGCGTGCCGATCGTCGACATGTAGGCCGCGGCGAAGCCGGCGAGGAGGAACCCCTTCCAGCCCGAGGGGAGGAGGTCGACCATCGCCTGCACGTAGGCCGCCTCCACGTCCTTCTTCCCGGCGATCTCGACGCCGCCGGGGTAGAGGAGGACGGTGCAGAGGCCCGTGATGATCCAGGGCCAGGGCCGGAGCGCGTAGTGGCCGACGTTGAAGAAGAGCGTCGCGAGGATCCCGTCCTTCTCGCTCCTGGCCGAGAAGATCCGCTGCGCGACGTAGCCGCCGCCCCCCGGCTCGGCGCCGGGGTACCACGCGGCCCACCACTGGACGGCCAGGAACGTGAAGAGCGCGATCGCGGGCATCCAGGGCGAGCCCGCGGGGGGGACGACGGAGAGCGCCGCGTCGAGCGAGCCGAAGTGGGCGGCGAGCCCCTCCTTGAGCGCGCCCATCCCGCCGACGGCGCGGACCGCGTAGACGGCGAGGACGATGACGGCCGTCATCTTGATGACGAGCTGGACGAGGTCGGTCCAGAGGACGGCCCACATGCCGGCCGCGGCCGAGTAGGCGACGGTGATGACGAAGCAGATCCCGACGGCCCAGACGGGGGAGATCCCGAGCGCGATGCCGAGGATCTTCACCATCGCGAGCGTGACCCAGCCCATGATGATGAGGTTGATCGGGAGCGCGAGGTAGACGGCGCGGAAGGCGCGGAGGAACGTCGCCGGGCCGCCCGAGTAGCGGATCTCGGCGAACTCGACGTCGGTCATGACGCGCGCCCTCCGCCAGAGCCGCGCGTAGAGGAAGACGGTGAGCGTCCCGCTCAGGACCATGTTCCACCAGAGCCAGTTCCCGGCGACGCCGTGCTTCGCGACGAGCCCCGTCACGACGAGGGGCGTGTCGGCCGCGAACGTCGTCGCGATCATCGCGGAGCCCGCGAGCCACCAGGAGACGGCGCGCCCCGCGACGAAGTACTCCTCGAGCGACTCGCCCCCCTTCTTCGTGAACTTCAGGCCGATGCCGATCGACAGCGCGAAGTAGGCGAGGACGATTCCCCAGTCGAGAACGGATACGCTCATGACAGCCCGCGATCTTAGCGGGGGCGGGGCGTTTCCACTTGCCTCTCCCGCGCCCCGGAACGATCATCCGGCCGTGGAGGAGCCAGCGTGTCGTTGCGCGAGCCGGCCGTCGAGACGCGGCTCTCGGCCATCCTCGCGCGCGGCCGGGTCGAGACCGGCTTCCGGGCGCTGAGCCCCGAGGACGCGGTCGAGCACCTCCTCCGCCCCGTCCTCCTCGCGGAGGGGTTCTCCGCGCAGGCCGCCGTGGGGGCGCTCGAGGGGATCCGGAACCGCGAGGGGGCCGGTTCGACCTCGTTCGGCTCCGTCGCGCTGCCGCACGCGAGGGTCCCGGGACTCTCCCGGATCGTCGCCGCGCTCGGTGTGAACCCGGAGGGCGTCTACGCCTCGGGCCCTTCCGGGATCCGCGTCGTCCTCGCGTTCGCCTCGCCCGCCTCGGCGACCGTCGAGCACCTCCAGTTCCTCGCCCAGGTCGCGCGGATCCTCCGGCAGGAGGAGACGGTCGTCGACCTCCTCGACGCCCGCGGCGAGAGCGCCCTCCTCGACGCGATCCGCCGCCGAGAGCGCTGAAGCGCCGTGCCCGACGCCCCGCGGTTCGCCGCCCGGGCCGCGTCGCGGGCCGGGGCGCTCCTCGCGGCCGCGGCGCTCCTCGCGTTCTCGTTCGGGATGCACCGCGGCCTCGTCCTGTCGGACGCCCTTCGCGGCCACTTCTGGCCCTGGGCGCCGTCCGCGGGGCGCCCGGCGCTCCCGCCGCCGGCGTCCGCGCTCTCGGACCCGGTCTGGCAGTTCGTTCCGTGGGCCGAGCTCGCGCGCGCCGAGCTCCGCGCGGGGCGGTGGCCGCTCTGGAACCCGCACCAGGAGGCGGGGCAGCCGCTCCTCGGCAACGGCCAGTCGGCGCTCGGCTCGCCGCTCCTCTGGCCGGCCCTCGCGCTGCCGCTCTTCCCGGGCTGGAACCTCTCGCTCCTCCTCCGCCTCCTCGTCGCGGCCGCGGGGGGCTGGGCGCTCGCGCGGGACGACGGCCGCACCCGCGCCGCCGCGCTCCTTGCGGCCGCGGTCTGCTCGCTCTCGGCGCCGTTCGTCGCCTGGCTCGAGCACCCGCACACTCTCACGGCGGCGGCCGTCCCGTGGCTCCTCCTCGCCGTCCGCCGGGGCGCGCGCGAAGGGGGGGGCCGGGCCGTCGCCGCGGTCGCGGCGGCGACGGCGCTCGTCCTCGCGGGAGGGCACGTCGAGACCGCGCTCGTCGCGGCCCTCCTCGCCGCCGTCCTCCTCGCCGCGTCGTCGGCGGCGCCCCGCGACGCGGCCCGGCCGCTCGCCGGCGCCCTCCTCGGGGCGGGGCTCGCGGCGCCGCTCCTCCTCCCGTTCCTCGAGTACCTCGGCGCGAGCGCGGCGTGGACCGGCGCCGACCGCCACCTCGCCCCGCTGCCCCTCCGCGACCTCCTCCGGTTCGTCGTCCCGGCCTTCCCGGGCTCGCACCCGATCGAGGGGGCCGCGACCGTCTCCCTCGCCGTACTGCCGCTCGCCGCGCTCGGCGCCTTCGCCACGCGGCGCGACCGCGTGACGAAGGCGCTCGTCGCGGCGTCGCTCCTCCTCCTCCTCGCGGCGTACGACGGTCCCGCGGCGCGGCTCCTGACGGCGGCCGCGCCGGTCCGCTGGAGCCGGACGCTCCTCCTCCTGCCGATCCCCCTCGCGCTCCTCGCGGCGAGGGGCCTCGACGAGCTCCTCCGGCGGGCCGAGCGGGCGTCGGCGCGCGCGGCCCCCGCGCTCGCGTTCGCGATCGCGGCGGGGTGCGGGGCGGAGCTCCTCTCGGCGGCGCGCGGCGTCCACGCGATCGCTCCGGCCGACCGGCGGCTCGAGACGCCGATCCTCGAGCGCCTCGCGGCGGACCGGTCGCTCTTCCGGGTCCTCCCGCTCCATACCTTCCTCCCGGCGAACACGGCGACCTCCCTCGGGCTCGACGACCTCCGGGGCTACGACGCCCTCGCCGTGCGCGCCTTCCGCGCGGAGCGGGAGAAGGTCGGGCGATTCCGGGGCGTCCCGACGCACACCGACGTCGTCGCGCCGTGGGACCTCGCGCCGGGAGGGCGCGAGCTCGACGCCTGGAACGTGAAGTACCTCCTCCTCCACCCGCAGTTCGCTTTCTCCGCGCCGACGCTGAACGCGAAGCTCGGGCTCGACCTCGTCGAGGTCTACGCCGGGCCGGACGGGAAGCTCCTCGAGAACCGGCGCGTGCGGCCGCGCGCGCGGGTCGAGCGCGACGGCCGCGAGCAGGGGAGCGTCGCGGTCCTCGAGGCGCACCCGGCGCTCTGGCGTTTCGACGTCGTCTCGCCCTCCGGCGGGACGCTCGTCGTGGCGAACGCCGACTACCCGGGGTGGGAGGCGCGGGTCGACGGGACGCGCGTCGCGGTGGGGGGAGGCGTCGGCCGGAAGCAGGAGATCCCGGTCCCGGCGGGACGCGTCCGCGTCGAGCTCGCCTACAGGCCGCTCTCGCTCCGGGTCGGGCTCGTCCTCGCGGCGCTCTCGGCCGCGGCGCTCGTGCTCCTCGCGCGCCGGCCGCGTCAGCGCCGGTAGCTGCCGGGCCGGCGGTCCGCGAGGACGGGGAACTTCCGACGCGACTCGGCGACCCAAGCCGGGTCGACCTCGGCGACGAGGAGCGTCTCCTGCCCCGACGCGGAGACGACCGTCTCGCCCCACGGGCCGACGAGCGCCGAGTCGCCGAGGTAGCGGAGCCCGTCTCCCTCGCCGACGCGGTTCACGCCGGCCACGTACGCGAGGTTCTCCACGGCCCGCGCCTTCAGGAGAAGGCTCCAGTGGCGGCGCCGCCTCTCGGGCCAGTTCGCGATCACCGCGAAGAGGTCGGTCTCCTCCGCCGCGAGGCGGAACGGCTCCGGGAAGCGGAGGTCGTAGCAGACGAGGGGCGTGACGCGGAGCTCCTCGACCTCCCAGGTGACGACCGCGCCGCCGCTCGCCATGACCTTCTCCTCGCCCGCGAACGAGAAGGGGTGGATCTTCGTGTAGCGGCGGACGCTGCCGTCCGGGGAGACGAGGAGGGCCCGGTTCGCCGGGAGAGGCTCGGCGGTCTCGGCGACGCCCGCGAGGAGGTGGAGGCCGAGCGCAGCGGCCTGCCCGCGGAGGAACGTCTCCGTCGGCCCCCCCTCGGGCTGGGCGATCCGCCGGCCGTCCATCGAGAAGCCCGTCGCGAACATCTCCGGGAGGATCGCGAGCCGGGCGCCGAGCGCGGCGGCCTGCCCGAGGAGGCGCGCGGCCCGCGCGTGGTTCGCGGGGACGTCCTCCCATGCGATGTCGAGCTGCAGGAGAGCGACCTTCATCGCCGCCGATTCTCGCGCGTCCCGGGAGGATCCCTCCGCGGAGGCCGGTTCAGCCCGCCCTCGCGGCCTTCGCGAGGGCGGCCGCGTGGGCCCTCTCGAACCCTGCGGCGAAGCTCTCGATGAGCGCCCGCTCGGCGGCGGAGACCTTGCTGCCGAGTCCGAGGAAGCCGCCGGAGGCGGAGGCGACGGCGAGGGAGGCGGTCATGATGTCGCTCTGGAGCGACGCCCGCTTCTCCTCGGGGAAGAGCTCGAGGAGGCGGTAGACGATGTCCATCGTCCTCTCGAAGAACTGCGCGGACGGCGGCGAGTCGAGCCAGGAGAGGAGCTTCGCGTGCGCGGGGCTTCCCTCCGTGACGTTTCGGGCCGCGGCGATCCTGAGGATCTCGGCCCGCTCCGCCTTCGCGACCTCCCCGTCGACCCAGGCGACCTGGAGGATCGGGACGAGGTGGAGGATCTGGACCGTCTCGCGGTCGTAGCCGGCGTCCTCGAAGGCCTTCAGGATCACCTCGTCCTGGACCCCGTGGTATTCGCCCAGGGCGCGGCGCTCGGCGTCCTTCTCGGCGCGGGCGCGGATCCTCTCGAGCAGCTCGGCCTCGGCCCGGAGGAAATACTCGTCTTCCTTGCTTCGGGCGCGGAACGAGGCGGGGCGGGTTTCGGCCATCGGGTCGTCCTCCTCGGTCGGATTCGGGCGGGGGCTCGCCGTGACGTTTTACCAGAACGCGCCCGCGCGCCGTCTATTCCCGTTCCGCGTCATTCGTACATCAGGAACGCGGCCCTCCGCCTCTCGAACTCCATCTGCCCGGCGGCCCAGCCGGAGACGAGCTGCGAGGCGGGCTCCCCCCGCTCGAAGCGGATGACGGCGGCGCCGTTCGCGAGGAGGTCGCCGAAGCGCTCCCGCTTCCAGTCGGACGGGTGGAGGTCCCGGAGGGCCGTCGCGATCTCGACGCCGAGCGTGACGGAGCGGAGGGCGTCCCGGTCGGTGACGGTGATCCGGATCCCGCGGCAGCGCTCGCCGGCGTACTTCGAGGAGGCGGGCGTGAACTCGACCGGGGCGAAGCGCACTCCCCGGATCCCGCGGACGTTGAGCGTCCGCGAGAGCCGCTCGGCGTCGACCCAGGGGGCGCCGAGGAGCTCGAAGGGCGCGTCGGTGCCCCGCCCGACCGAGACGTTCGTCGTCTCGAGGAGGGCGACGCCGGGGTAGAGCGCGGCCGCGGTCACCGAGCGGAGGTTCGGCGAGGGGTTCACCCAGGGGAGACCGGTCTCGTCGTACCAGAGCGAGCGCTTCCAGCCGCGGACGGCGACGACGGTCAGCTCGGCGTCGATCCTCCGCTCGGCGTTCAGCATCCGGGCGGTCTCGCCGATCGTCATCCCGGTCCTCACGGGGAGCGTGTGGACGGCCGTGAAGGAGAGCTTCTCCTCGTCGGCCGGGGGTCCCTCGACGACCTCGCCGCCGATCGGGTCGGGGCGGTCGAGGACGACGACGGCCACCTTCGCCCTCGCGCACTCCTCCATCGCCCAGCCCATCGTCGTGAGGTACGTGTAGAAGCGGACGCCCGCGTCCTGGAGGTCGACGACGACGGCGTCGAGGCCGGCGAGGTCCTTCGCGTCGGGACGGCGCTTCTCCCCGTAGAGCGACACGACCGGAAGGCCGGTCGCCGCGTCGACGCCGTCGGCGACCTTCTCGTCGGCGGCCGCCGCGAGGCCGTGCTCGGGGGAGAAGAGCCGGACGAGCTTCACCCCGGCGGCCCTCGCCTTCTCCGAGAGGAGGACCGACGCGGTCGACCGCCCGTCGCGGGTGACGCCCGTGGGGTTCGTCAGGAGGGCGACGCGCTTCCCCTTCAGGGCCGCGAAGCCGGACGACTCGAGGACGTCGACGCCGGCGCGGACGTCGAACGGGAGGGCGGGCGCCGCCCCTCGCGGCGCCGAGGCGGACGCGGCGGGGCGGGCGGCGAGGCGCGTGACGCGCTCGGAGACGAGCCGGAGCTCCGCGACGGACGCGTCCGTGACGGCCGCGGCGACGAGGCTCGCGAGGCGCGAGCGGAGCGGGATGGCGTTCCCGGCGCCGTCGGGGTGGTTGCGCGCCGAGAGGAGGACGACGAAGGCGTCCGTCGCGGGGTCGAGCCAGATCGAGGTCCCGGTCCACCCCGTGTGGCCGAAGGAGCCGAGCGGGAAGAGGTCGCCGCGGCTCGTCGAGTAGTGCGTGTCGACGTCCCAGCCGAGGGCGCGCAGGTCGCCGTCTCCGAAGTCGCGGACCCGCGTCATCGACGCGACGCCGGCCGGCGAGAGCCAGCCTCCGCCGTCGCCGAGGAGCGCCCGGGCGTAGCGGGCGAGGTCGTCGGCGGTGCCGAAGAGGCCGGCGTGCCCCGCGACGCCGCCGACGGCGCGCGCGCGGGGGTCGTGCACCTCCCCGCGGAGGAAGACGCCGTCGACCTTCTCGGTCGGCGCGATCCGCGCGGCGGGGATCCTCCCCTTTCCGGCGGGGCGGAACTCGGTCTCGGTCATCCCGAGCGGCTCGAAGACGGCCTTCCGCGCGTAGACGTCGAGCGTCTCGCCGGTGACGGCGTGGACGACCTCGCCGAGGACCTCGTACCCGGCGTCGGAGTAGAGGAAGCGCTTCCCGGGAGGGTTCTGGAGCCGGGTCCGGTGCTTCCTCGCGAAGATCTCCTCGGGCGTCCCCCGGTAGAGCTCCATCGGGTCGTCGGCGACGAGGCCGCCGCGGTGGGCGAGGAGCTGCTCGACGGTGACCTGCTCGCGCTCGCCGCCGCCGGCGCCGAACGCGGGGAGGTGCGCCACGACGGGGTCGCCGAGCCTCAGGCGCCCGTCCTCGACGAGCGTCATGACGGCCGCGGCCGTGGCGACGCATTTCGTGAGAGAGGCGAGGTCGAAGACGGTGTCGACCGTCATCGCCTCGACCGTCGGCGCGAGGGAGCGGTGGCCCCACGCCCTGCGGAACGCGACCTTGCCGTGCCGCCCGACGAGGACGACGGCGCCGGGGATCTCCTTCCTCGCGATCGCCGTCGCGATGACGCCGTCGATCCGGGCGAGGCGTTCGGGCGAGAGGCCGACGGCCTCCGGCGCGACGGTCTCGAGCGGCGGCGGGGCGGCGAGGGACGAAAGGCTCGCGAGGAGGAGGGGGACGAGCGGAACGAGAGCCGCGGCGCGGGGCGCGAGCGTGGTGCGGGGCCTGGTCGTCACTTCACCGCCTCCCTTCGAAGACCCGTTCCCCGGGGCGCGAGGGCCGGGATCGTGACGGGGAGCCTCCCCTCGATCGCCGCCTCGCCGTAGAGGGCTCGGGCGGCCGCCGCCTGGACGAGAGCCTGGGGGCCGTAGCCGCAGAGGAACGTCGGAAGGGCGGGCACGTCGCGGAGGAGGTAGGGGCTGCCGAAGGAGACCGCGACGACCGGCCTGCCGGAAGCGAGGAGCGCGGCGATCGCCGCCTTCCCCTCCGCCGGGATCTCGATCGTCCCGCGCCCGGACTTCGGCCTGACGAAGAGGGCGACGAGGACGGCGTCGGCCCCTTTCGCCCTCTCCGCGACGGTCGCCCCTTCGCCGGCGCACGAGGTCGGGTCGAGGCGGACGAAGTCGAGGGACGCCGCGCGCTTCTTCAGCTCGCCCTGGAGCGTCGCGTCGATCGCGACGGCGGTCCGCTCGTCGTGGACGGCGACGGCGAGGAGCCGCGCGTCCGGACGGAGCGGGAGCGCGCCGGGCGCCTCGCGGACGAGCGTCAGCCCGCGGCGGGCGACCTCCTCCTCGGTGGCCTTCTGCGCGAGCGTGCCGGCCTTCCGGGAGACCTCCTCGTCCGGGATCTCCGCGCCGCGGAAGAGCCCGAGCCGCTCCTTCTCGGCGAGGAGGCGGCCGACCGCCTCGTCGAGACGGGACTCGGGGAGACGGCCGCTCTCCACCGCGGCGACGATCGCCGCGATCGCGGCTCTCGGGTCGGGAGGCATCAGGACGACGTCGCCCCCCGCCTCGAGGACCCGGACGGCGGCCTCGCCCGTCTCGAAGTGGGCGACGATGCCGCCCATCTCCATCGAGTCGGTGAAGACGAGGCCCGAGAAGCCCATCTCCTCGCGGAGGAGCTTCGTCGTCATGGCGCGCGAGACGACGGCCGGGAGCGTCCCCTTCGCCTCGGCCTCCTTCACGTCCTCCGGGAAGCCCGGGTTCCGCACGGGCTTCTCCAGGACCGGCACGGGGGTCGGGTCGAGCGCGGGGACGGCGAGGTGGGCCGTCATGACGCTCCGGGCTCCGGCGGCGAGCCCGGCGCGGAACGGGACGAGCTCGACGGCGTCGAGGCGCGCGCGGTCGACGGAGAGGACGGGGAGCGAGCGGTGCGAGTCGACGGCGGTGTCGCCGTGCCCCGGGAAGTGCTTGAGCGTCGCGAGGACGCCCCCCTCCTGGAGCCCCTTCACCGTCGCCGCGACGAAGCGGCCGACGGCGGCGGGCTCCTCTCCGAAGCTCCTCACGTTGATGACCGGGTTGTCGGGGTTGTTGTTCACGTCGGCGACGGGGGCGAAGACGACCTGGATGCCGAGGGCGCGGGCCGCCTCGGCCGTCGCCCGTGCGCGGCGCTCGGCGAGGTCGAGGTCCCCGGTCGCGGCGACGGCCATCGCGGAGGGGCCGAAGACGAGGTCGGGAAATCGCATCCCGGGCCCCGACTCGAGGTCGGCGGCGACGAGGAGCGGCAGCTTCGCCTTCGCGTTCAGCCGGTGGTTCAGGTCGGCCGTCTCGAGCGGCGTTCCGAGGAACCAGATGACGCCGCCGATCCCCTCCTCGGAGACGAGCCGGGCGAGGTCGAGGTACTCGGGGTCGTCCTCGGCCCGGTAGACGCCGCGGGAGCCGACCATCACGACCTGACCGGCCTTCTCGCGCAGGGAGAGCGAGGCGACGGACGGGGCGCGTCGGGCCGGGGCCGCCGCCGCCGGGGCGGCCTCCCGCGGTGCGGTCGCGGGGGGTGCGGAGGCGCAGGCGGCGAGGAGGAGCGAGGCGGAGAAAAGGAGAGGGCCGCCGGTCGCCCGGCGGCCTTCCCTGCGTGTTCCCTGTTCGTGCGTCACGGCGGGCCGATCATAGGCTCGGCCGCCGCGGCGGAATCAGTGGCTGACGACCATCGGAACGTAGCTCCCGTCGTTCGTGCCGCTCAGGCTGTCCTTCCCGTCCACGACCGTCGCGTAGGCGTAGAAGGCGTCGAAGCCGTCGAGGACGGTGAGGTGGACGTAGCCGTTCGCCACGCCGCCGAGGACGCCGTTCTTCTGGGTCCACTGGCCCGGCTGGAGCGGGTCGAGGATCTCCTCGGAGACCTTCTGCCCCGTCAGGCCGTTGTAGACCTCGAGGCGAACGCGGATCGGCTCGTTGAAGAGCCCCGCGTTGACGATCGCGAGGTTCGAGCGCGCCGACGTGCCCTGCTGCAGGCCGAAGAGCCAGGCGTCGACGGCGGACTCGGCCCCGGCGAGGCTCGTGTAGAAGAGGCCGTACTGCCCTCCGCCCGGCGCCGGGGCGGCCGTCCGCGCCCCGGAGAGGCCGACGAGGAGCGAGGTGTCGCTCGCGTAGGCGACCGAGAGGGCGCCGGCGTAGGTGGGCCCGCGGGGACCGATCGACGCGCCGGCGCCGCGGAGCTCCTGCAGGACGTCGGGGAAGATCGCCTGCTCGAGCGAGTTCAGCTCCACGTAGAAGAGGCCGGTCGACTCCCCGGCCGCGGCGGCGGACTCGAAGTACTCGAGGAACGCGTACCCGGGCTCCTCGGAGAGGTTCGAGACGACGAGCTCGCTCCGGTAGACGGAGGTCTCGACGAGGACGGGGACCGTGCCGAAGGCGTCGACGCTCTCGACGGGGACCGCCGGGACGTAGGAGCCGTCGTTCGTCGCGTTGTCGTTGAAGACGGCGTACGCGGTGTACGGCTCCGTCCCCGCCGTCTGCTCGACGAGGATCCAGCCGTCGGTGTAGCCCGCGAGGTCGAGGACCCGGCCGATCTGCGTCCACTGTCCCGGCCCGAGCACGTAGTCGGGGTCGATGTAGACGGCGGCCGACCCGTCCCCCTTCACGATGTAGACCTTCAGGCTGATGGTCCCGCTCGTCCCGGCATTCGCGAGGGCGAGGTTGCTCCGGTCGCCGAAGTCCTCGCGCAGGCCGACGATGACCGAGTCGCCGGTGAGGAGCTGCGACGGCGTGAGGCCCGGGTACGAGAGGCCCGCCCGGCCGTTGCCCGAGGGGGTCGTCGTCCGGACGACGGCGTAGCCGGCGTCCTCCGAGGAGAGGCCGTCGAACCTCACGCGGAGCGTCCCGCCCTGGCTCGAGCCGTCGGAGGGGATGGGGCGTCCCTTGCTCCGGAGGTAGGCGAGGGCGTCGGGAAGGATGAGCTGGCGCCCCGGCGCGAGCGTCTCGGTGACCGTCCCGCTCCCGGCGCCGCCGCCGAGGAGATACGAGCCGGTGTACGTCATCGAGACGGTCGCGGTGGAGGTGCCGCGGTTCGCGAGCGTGAGCTCCGAGCCGAATCGGGCGCCCCCGACGCCCCCGACGTCGAGGACGATCGGGACGAAGAGCGTCTGGCTCGCGGTGCCGCTCCCGGTCGGCTTGCCGGCGATCGCGATCGTCCGCTGCGTCTGGTTCGAGGAGCCGTTGCCGGAGACGGAGAGCGTGACGGTGTAGCTGCCGGGGTTCGCGTAGGTGTGGGACGGGCTCTTCGCCGTGGAGGTGTTCGCGGAGCCGGAGGAGGCGTCGCCGAAGCTCCACGAGTACGTCGTGGGGCTGCCGCGCGAGGCGTCGACGAAGCCGACGGGCTGGCCCGCGAGCGGGCTGACCGGGGTCCACGAGAAGTCCGCGGTGACGGGCGAGCCGCCGCTCCCGCTCGAGAGGACCCGGAGGACGAGCCGCGGGTCGTGCCCGAGGATGAAGCGGTTGTTCGACGGCTTGCCCGCGACCCAGGCGAGGTCCTCCGCTCCCGCGACTGTGACGATCGCGCCGACGTAGTACTCGCCGGCGGCCGTCCCGGCGGGGACGGTGAGCGGCGTGCCGGTGAGCGTCCCCTCGGCGTCGACCCCGACCGTCCCGGCGTCGGCGCGGACGAGGACGACGTCGGTCGGCTGCGGGTACTGCCGTCCGCTGCTCTTGGGCCAGGCGTAGAACGTGACGACGACGTTCGAGGCCGCCTGGTTGCCGACGTTCTGGATCGTCCACCTGTCGGCCGTGAACGACTCGCCGGGCGAGACCGAGCTCTTCGAGAGCGTCGCGTACTCCTGCGCGTACTGGTCGTTCCCGTAGGCGAGCGGGTAGATCGCCACGTCGACGAGGGCGCCCGACCGCGCCGGGTACTCGGTCCTCACCGTCTTCGAGTCGATCCGCGTCACCCAGCGGGCCGCGTCGTCGTTCGCGTAGTTCATCACCGAGAAGCTGTCCGCTCCCGTCCCCGGGAGGCGGAAGATGTGGTGCAGCCCGAGCGTGTGGCCGACCTCGTGGAGGACCGTCGCCTGGACCATCGCGAGGCCCCCGCGCTGGTCGTTCCCCGGGTTGAACCAGTCCGGCGTCCAGCCCGACCCGAAGCCCGCGTTGACGACGACGTCCGTCTCCGTGAACGCGCCGCAGCCGGCCGCGGCGAAGTCCTTGCACTCGTTGAAGTCCCCGAAGCTCGCGTCGGGGTACATGACGGCCCGGCCGAAGAGGCCGGGCTCCATCGTGAAGCCGTACTGCGCGTTCGCCTCGCTCGACGTGATGAAGGTGTTCACCTCGTTGACGCCGTTGTGCGAGCCGAGGGTGGTCGACGAGTCGATCTTCACGTTGAAGAGCTTCACGTATCGGTTCCACTCGTCGAGCATGTCCGCGGTCGCCTGCTTGTCGGCGGTCGTCGAGCTCCGCCCCCGGACCCAGTAGTCGCGGACGAGGCCGGTCTGGTAGCCGCACCAGCACCCCTCGTTGTCGACCCAGCGCGCGCTCGCGCTCGCCTGGGCGAGGAGGGGGGCCGGGGCGAGGAGGAGGAGGGCGGCGAGGGCGGGGAGCGCCTTTCTCACGGCGTCACCTCGCCTCGGCCTTCAGGAGGCCCGCGACGTGCTCCTTCAGGGCGGGGACGGTCACCGTGGCCCCGTCGAGCCGGAGCGGCGTCGCGTTCCGCGGCGGCGCGACCCGGGCCCGTCCCTTCTCGACGACGTTCCCCGCGGCGTCGCGGTAGACGAGCGGGGCGAGGGAAGGGGGAGCCGAACGCGCGACCCGGCGCGCGAGCTCGGCGTCGGGGACGAGGCGGACGAGCCCCGCCTGCGAGCCGGGCTCGGAGGGGCGCCCGCGGCGGAGGCGGCCGGTCCCGTCGCGCTCGAGCCGACGCCCCGAGACGTCGACGAGGAGCGCCTCGCCGCTCGCCTCGTCGACGACCTCGCGGAACATCCCCTGCTCCGTCCCGACGACGGGGGAGGCGTAGAGGTGGTCGTTGCCGTACGCCGAGACCACGTAGGTCCCGCCGACCTCGAAGACCGGGACGTGCGAGAGGACGATCGCCTTCCCGTCGAGCGTCCCGCCCGCGACGCGGACGACCCTCGAGGTCCCCGCCTCCCCCTTCCAGGTCTCGCGGACCTCGAAGGCGTACTCGGTCCAGATCATCTTCTTCCCCTCGCCCCAGACGGTCCGCGTGGAGGCGACCTTCCCGACGAAGACCGCCTCGCCGCGCGTGAAGACCTCGTCGAGAGGGACCTCGCGCGAGATCGCGGCGGCGGGAGGCGAAAGGAGCGGGAGGACGAGGAGGCTCGTCCGGAGACAGAACCAGAGGCGTCGCGTCATGACGTCCCTCCTTCCGGGCTTCGTTGTGGTCCTGAACGAAAAAGTATAGCCCCCGGGCAGGCCGTCGGGGCGAGGACTCGCACGCCCGGCGCCGGGCCCGCCCCGGGCGCTCCCGGCGAGGAGCGCGGACCGTACCTCTTCCCGGGGCTTCGCTACGCGCCGGGCGCCGGGACGCCCCGGAGGAGGTCCTCGAACGTCCCGCGGCGCCGGATGACGCGGACCGCGTCGCCGTCCACGAGGACCTCGGCCGGGAGCGGGCGGGCGTTGTACTCGCTCGCCATCACGAAGCCGTAGGCGCCGGCGTCGAGGAAGACGACGAGGTCGCCCGCGACGGGCCTCGGGAGCTGGCGCCCCTCCGCGAGGATGTCCCCCGTCTCGCAGACGTCGCCCGCGACGTCGAGCAGCATCGGGTCGCCCGTCTTCCCGACGATGCGGACGCGGTGCGCGGCGCCGTAGAGCGCCGGGCGCAGGAGGGTGTTGAAGCCGGCGTCGACGTTGACGAAGGTCTTCACCGGCGTCGTCTTGACCGAGTTCACGCGGGCGACGAGGAGGCCCGCCTGCGCCACGGGGAAGCGCCCCGGCTCGATCCAGAGCTCCGGCTCGTAGCCTAGGAGGGCGACCTCCTCCTCCCAGATCGGCTTCAGCGCGGAGGCGAGGTCCGCGGGGCTCATCACCTTCTGCCCGTCCGCGAACGGGATCCCGAGGCCGCCGCCGAGGTCGACGAAGGAGAGGCGGATGCCGAGGTCCTCCTTCAGCTCCCTCACGAACGCGAGCATCTTCCGCGCCGTCTCCTCGTAGCCGGCGGGGTCGACGATCTGGGAGCCGATGTGGCAGTGGACGCCGGCGATGGAGAGGCCGGGGAGGGACTTCGCGGTCTCGTACCCCTTCCGCGCGATCCCGCCGTCGAGGTGGACGCCGAACTTCGACTCCGGGATGCCGGTGTTGATCTGGTGGAGCGTGTCGGGGTCGACGCCGGGGTTGATCCGGAAGGAGACGCGCGCCGTCGTCCCGAGGCGCGTCGCGGCCTCCGAGACCTGGGCGAGCTCCTCGAGGTTGTCGACGTTCAGGAGGACGTCGTGGCGCAGCGAGAAGTCGATCTCGGCGGGGCTCTTGGAGGAGGAGGAGAAGAGGACGTCGCTCCCCTTCGCGCCGGCGAGGAGGGCCGTCCGGATCTCCCCCTCGGAGACGACCTCGGGGGCGAGCCCCTCGGAGAGGAGGAGCCGCACGATCTCGGGGTTCGTGTTCGCCTTCAGGGCGTAGCGGACCTTCACGCTCCGGAAGCGCGGGACGAACCCGGCGAGGAGCGACCGGGCCTGCTCTCGGATCGTCTCGGCGTCGTAGACGTAGAGGGGCGTGCCGTGCTCCCGCGCGAGGCGCCCGAACGTCTCGATCGCGGCCGGGTGGGCCGCCTCGCCGGCGCGGACGCGGAGGAGACCCTCGCGGAGCGTCACCCCTTCCTCCCGCCGAGGAGCCGGGGCGCGAAGGGAGCGGAGGGAGACGGCGCGGGGAGCGGGGTGTTTCTCATCGGACGTCGACGGATTCTGACGCCGCGCCGGGGCGGGGTCCAGACGCGCCGAATAGAATCTCCGCGTGAAGACGCGACGCAGCCTCCTCGCCGACGCCGCCCTGGCCTCGGCCTTCCTCGCCCTCCCGCGCGACGCCCGCGCCGCGACGCCCGCCGCCGGCCCGGTCCGGCCGAAGGCGCTCGCGCCGGGGGCGCGCGTCGCCCTCGTCTCCCCCGCGAGCCCGGAGGAGGAGCCGGAGGGAGTCGTCATCGCCGAGGAGGTCGTTCGCTCTCTCGGCCTCGTCCCGAAGACGATGCCCGCGGCGGCCCGCCAGACGATGTACCTCGCCGGGCCCGACGCGGAGCGGGCGGCCGACCTGAACGCGGCGTTCCGCGACCCGTCCGTCGACGCGGTCTGGTGCGTGCGGGGCGGCTACGGCTCCGGGAGGCTCCTGCCGCTCCTCGACTGGGAGGCGATCCGGAAGAACCCCAAGCCCCTCCTCGGGTTCAGCGACATCACGGCGCTCCTGAACGGCCTCTACGCGAAGGCCGGCCTCGTCACGTTCCACGCGCCGAACTGCTCGTCGAACATGTCGGAGTACTCGCTCGCGGAGCTGAAGAGGGTTGTCTTCTCGAAGGAGCCCGCGGGCGTCGTCGCGGCGGCGCCGCCGGTCGAGCCGAGAGAGGGCTTCGTCGACCGCGAGGACCGGCTCCGGCGGATCGTCCCCGGCACCGGCCGCGGGCGGCTCGTGGGCGGGAACATCAGCGTCTTCTCGACTCTCGTGGGGACGCCGTGGGAGCCGCCCCTGGCAGGGTCGATCCTCTTCCTCGAGGAGGTCGGCGAGGAGCCGTACCGGATCGACCGCTGGCTGACGCACTTCGTCCTGACGGGGCGCCTCGAGAAGTGCGCCGGGATCGTCTTCGGGAAGTTCAAGGACTGCGTCCCGCCGGACAAGGGGAGCTTCCAGGGCTCCTGGACCTGGCAGACGGTCGTCGCGGAGCGGCTCGGGAAGCTCGGGGTCCCGATCCTGGCCGGGCTGCGGTTCGGACACGTCAAGGACAACGCGACGCTTCCCGTCGGCGTCCTCGCCGAGCTGGACGTCGCGAAGGGGACGCTCGCGCTCCTGGAGCCCGCGGTCGCATGACGGCCCGGCGCCCGGCACGCCTCGCGCGGCGGGCGCTCCTCGCCCTCCTCCCCTCGATCGCGATGGCCGCGCTGCCGGGGCGGGCGGCTCCGGGCGCGGATCCCGCCGGGCTCCCGCAGCCTCTCGCGACCGGCTGGAGAGCGGCGGACGGCGACCCTCCCGACGGGATCGCGGGGATCGACCGTCTCGATTTCCGGCCCGCCGACCCGCTGACGGACCAGGCGCCCCGCGGCGGCGTGAGGTGGTACCGGATCCTCGTCGACCTCTCGCCGTTCGTCGGACAGCCCCTCGCGTTCCACGCCCGGGTCCTCAGGGACGCCGACGAGGCCTGGTTCGACGGGGTGCGGATCGGCGGCACCGGCCGTTTCCCGCCCGACGTCGACTCGGCCCACTTCGTCTCGCGCCTCTACCCTCTCCCGACCGAGCGCGTCGACGCCGCCGGGCCGCGCGAGCTCGTCCTTCGTGTCTGGCACGGGAAGAGGGACGGAAGGGTCTTCCGGGGACCTCCCGTGATCGACCGCCTCGACCGACTCGCGAGCGAGCGGTCGATCGAGGACCAGGTCCTCGTCCTGTTCGCAGGGGCCTCCCTCGTCCTCGCCCTCTTCGTCGTCCTCTTCGCGTTCCACTCCCGCGTGCCCGCCGACTACCTCCTCTTCGCCGGCTTCGCCGCGGGGTTCGGCCTCTACCTGACGTCGGGCCACTCCGCCTGGGGCGAGAGCTCGGTCCCGCTCTCGGTCCTCTTCCGCGGCGCCGTGGTCGTCCTGATGTTGACGGCGATCTTCTACGCCGCGTCGATGCTCCGCTTCCTCGGCGCGGGAATGCCGCTCCTCTACCGCGTCCTCCTCCCGGCCTTCGGCCTCCTCGGGCTCGTCGCCCCGGTCCTTCCCGGGGTCGAGAGCTTCGTCCTCCCGATGCGCCTCTTCGGATGGGCCTACGCGCTCGTTCTCGCCGACCTCCTCGTCCGCTTCTCCGCGGCCGCGATCCGCGGGCGGCGCTGGGCGCGGACGGACCTCGCGGGGCACGCCGCGTTCGTCGTCGCCGCGGTCGGTCTCGCCGACCTCGTGCCGGGAGTGAGGCCGTTCGACCTCGAGCCGGTCGTGCGGCTCGGCCTCCTCGGCGTCCTCTTCGCCGCCCTGGCCTGGACCGTCCTCTGGAGGATGTCCGAGGAGGTGAAGCGCTACCGCCTCTCGGGCCTGACCGACGCCGGGACCCGCCTCTGGAACCGCGACGCCCTCTACGAGGAGCTCGCGGAGCGGGGCGGGGCTGTCCGTCGGGGCAAAGGGCGCGGGTTCGGCCTCCTCCTCGCCGACCTCGACCGCTTCAAGGAGTGGAACGACTCGCACGGGCACCTCGCCGGGGACAAGGTCCTCCTGCGCGCCGGGCGCGCCCTTCAGGACGCCTCCCGCCCCCAGGACTTCGTCGCACGCTACGGGGGAGACGAGTACGCCGTGGTCGTCGGCGACGTCGACGCCGAGTCGCTCCCGGCGCTCGCGGAGCGCCTGCGGGAGGCGGTCGGGGCGGCCCTCGTCGAGGAGACCGGAGGCTTCCTCGCGACCGCCTCGATCGGCACCGCGGTCTTCGAACCGGCGCGCCACCGCACGCCGGAGGACATCCTCCGCGACGCGGACCGGGCGCTCTACGAGGCGAAGGAGGCGGCGCGGGGCCGTGTCCCGGCCCGGGCCCTCCGGCAGACGCCGTCGGGGAAGTGGTCCCTCGGCTTCTGACGCATTCCGTACACTCCCGCCCCGTGACCGCGCTTCGCCCCCTCCCGCCGACGCTCCTCGCCGCCCTCTTCGCGTCGTCCCTCTCCGCCGCTCCGGCGGACGCCCCCGCCGACCCGCTCGGCGCGGAGACGCGCGCGGCCGTGACCGCACTCGCGGCCTCCCCCGCGCCCACCGGAGCCACCGAGTGGGTGCGGCGCCTGACGGACGAGGTCGGCCCGCGCCTCGCCGGCTCGCCGGGCGACCGGGCCGCCGTCGCGTGGGGCCTCGCGCTTTTCCGCGAGCTCGGGTTCGCGAACGTCCACGCCGAGGAGGTCCCCGTGACCGTCTGGCAGCGCGGCGTCGAGACGGCCGAGGTCGTGGCGCCGTTTCCGCAGAGGCTCGTCGTCACCGCGCTCGGGGGAAGCGTCGGGACGCCGCCCGAGGGGATCGCGGCCCCCGTCGTCGAGCTCGCGAGCCTCGAGGCTCTCGAGGAGGCGCTGAAGGCGGACCCCGACGCCGTCCGCGGGAAGATCGTCTTCTTCGACCGCCGGACCGTGAAGGACCCGGCGGGACCGGGGTACGGGAAGAACGTCCCGATGCGCACGTCCGGCCCGGCGAAGGCCGGCGCGCACGGGGCGCTCGCCGTCCTCGTCCGGTCGGTCGGGACCGACTCGAGCCGCTTCGCGCACACGGGGTCGACGAACTACGAGGAGGGGAAGCCCCGCATTCCCGCGGCCGCCGTCTCGAACGTCGACGCCGACCTCCTCGAGCGGCTCCTCGCGCGCGGCCCCGTGACGGTGCGGCTCGTCCTCGGCTGCCGGTCCCTCCCCGACGCCACCTCCGCGAACGTCGTCGGCGAGGTGACGGGGAGGGAGAAGCCCGACGAGGTCGTCGTCGTCTCGGGCCACCTCGACTCCTGGGACCTCGGGAGGGGCGCGATCGACGACGGGGCCGGCTGCGCGATCGCGATCGAGGCGGCGCGCCTCGTCGCGCGGAGCCCGCGCCGGCCGCGGCGGACGATCCGCGTCGTCCTCTGGGCGAACGAGGAGAGCGGCCTCGCGGGAGGGAAGGGATACGCCGCGCGGCACGCCGCGGAGCTCCCGAAGCACGCCGGGGCGTTCGAGGCCGACAGCGGCACGGGGGCCCCGCTGGGCTTCTCCTGGAACGCGGCCGACACGCTCGAGCCGGCGCTCGCAGCCGTCGCGAAGCTCCTCGAGCCGCTCGGCGCGGGCTCGCTCCGGAAAGGGGGCGCCGGAGGGGCCGACACGTCGCCCCTCCTGCCGTCCGGGGTCCCGCTCTTCGGGCTCCGGCAGGAGACCAGGAGCTACTTCGACTACCACCACACCGCGGAAGACACGTTCGACAAGATCGAGCCCGCCTCGCTCGACAGGGCGGCCGCCGCGCTCGCGGCGGCGGCGTACGCGGTCGCGGACCTCCCGGCGACCCACCCGCGGCTCCCGGAGGCCCGCCCCTGACGGGAACCCCGCGACCGTCGCGCCCCGGCGCGCCGGGGCCGGGCGCTTGACGGGGCCGGGCGGGCCAAATACCCTGCGGGGGTATGGTAGCTCACCCGCCCGCCGGCTCGCCCCCCGCCGACCTCGTCGCCCGCCTCGCGAAGATCGAAGGACAGGTCCGCGGCGTCTCCCGGATGGTCGAGGAGAAGCGCTGGTGCCCCGACATCCTCCGGCAGGTCGGCGCGGTCGAGGCCGCACTGGCGCGCGTGAAGGAGCGGCTCCTCGAGAGCCACCTCGACCACTGCGTGAAGCGCGTCCTCGACTCCGGGAGCGCCGAGGAGAAACGGGCCGCCGTGGCCGAGGTCCTCGAGGCGGTGAAGCGGACGCGGGAGAGGTGACCGGTGAACCTCCCGTCGCTCCCCTCCCTCCCCGTCGCCGGGGGCGCCCCGCCCGCCGCGGCGCCGCGCCCCGACGGGCCCGAGGTCGAGCTCTCCGTCGCGGGGATGCACTGCGCCTCCTGCGTCGGCCGGATCGAGTCGGCGCTCGGGAAGGTGCCGGGCGTCTCGCTCGCCGTCGTCGACCTCCTCTCCGGGCGCGCGCGCGTCCGCCTCGCCGACCCGGCGCTCCCCGTCGAGACGCTCGTCGAGGCGGTCTCGGCGGCCGGCTACGAGGCGAAGCCCGCCGCGAGCGCGGACCTCTTCGGCCTCGAGGAGCTTGTCGACGCCGAGCAGGCGGAGCGTGCGGCCTCGCTCGCGGCGCTCACGAGGAAGCTCGCCTTCGCGCTCGCCGTGGCGGCCCCCGTCGCCCTGCTCTCGATGGCGGACGTGTCCTTCCCCGGGCGCGACGTCCTCTTCCTCTTTCTGACGGGGCTCGTCCTCGCGTTTCCGGCCCGGGAGATCCTCGTCTCCGGGGCCCGCGCGGCGGCACGTCTCGCCCCCGACATGAACACCCTCGTCGCCCTCGGGACGACGGCGGCGTTCCTCACCTCCGCCGCGGCGACGCTCTTCCCGCGCGCGCTCCACGCGGAGGGGGAGCACGCCCCGGTCTACTACGAGGCGGCGGTCGTCGTCGTCGCGCTCGTCCTCCTCGGCCGCTTCCTCGAGGAGCGGGCAAAGGGGAAGGCGGGCGAGGCGATCCGGGCCCTCGCGCGGCTCGGCGCGAAGAAGGCGCGCCTCGTGCGCGACGGCGTCGACGTCGAGGTGCCGCTCGAGCGGGTCCGCGCGGGCGACCTCCTCCGCGTCCTGCCGGGCGAGAAGGTCCCGACGGACGGCGTCCTCGTCGAGGGCTCGACGGCCGTCGACGAGTCGCTCGTGACGGGCGAGTCGATCCCGGTCGAGAAGGTGCCGGGCGACCCGCTCCTCGGCGCGACGGTGAACGGGAACGGCGCGTTCGTCATGAAGGCGACGCGCGTCGGGAAGGAGACGGCGCTCGCGCAGGTCGTGAAGCTCGTGCGGCAGGCGCAGGCGACCAAGGCCCCGGTGCAGAGGCTCGTCGACCGCGTCGCGGCGGTCTTCGTCCCGGCCGTCGTCGCCGTCGCGCTCCTCTCCTTCGCCGGGTGGACGGCGTGGGGACCGGAGCCGAGGCTCCTCCGCGCCCTCCTCGCGGCGACGTCGGTCCTCCTCGTCGCCTGCCCCTGCGCCCTGGGCCTCGCGACGCCGACGGCGCTCGTCGTCGGGACGGGTCGCGGCGCGCAGCTCGGCCTCCTCCTGCGCGACGCGGGGGTCCTCGAGAAGGCGGCCCGGGTGACCGACGTCGTCTTCGACAAGACGGGGACGCTCACCGCCGGACGCCCCGCGGTCACCGCGATCCGCACGGTCGAAGGCGCGGACGAGGCGGAGCTCCTCTCGGCGCTCGCGTCGCTCGAGAGCGGCTCCGAGCATCCGATCGCGAAGGCCGTCCTCGCGGAGGCGCGCGCCCGGCGCGTCGCCTTCGAGAGGGCCCGCGACGTCACCGCCGTCCCGGGCGGAGGCGTGACCGGGACGCTGCGCGGCGCCCCGGCGCTCGCGGGCTCCGAGGCGTTCCTGGCGGCGCGCGGAGTCGCCGTCCCGGGAAGCCTCGTCACGGACCTCGCCGACGGGACGCTCGTCCTCCTCGCCGTCTCCGGGCAGGTCCGTGGCGCGGCCGTCCTCTCCGACCCGCTCAAGCCGCACGCGCGCGAGGCGCTCGCGGGGCTCTCCGCGCGCGGGCTGTCGCTCCACCTCCTCTCGGGCGACCGTCCGGCGGCCGTCGCGGCGGCGGCGCGCGCGGCGGGGATCCCGGAGGCGAAAGCGGCCTCGCGTCTCTCGCCCGCGGAGAAGGCCGAGAGGGTGAGGGTGCTCCGTGCGTCGGGCGCGGTCGTCGCGATGGTCGGCGACGGGATCAACGACGCCCCTGCCCTCGCCGCCGCCGACCTCGGCGTCGCGATCGGGAGCGGGACCGACGTCGCCCGCGCCGCCTCCGACGTGACGCTCGTCGGCGGGGCGCTCTCCGGCATCGGGACCGCGCTCGACCTCTCGCGCGCGACGCTCCGGAACGTGAGGCAGAACCTCGTCCTCGCGTTCGCCTACAACGTCGTCCTGATCCCGCTCGCGGCGGGAGCCTTCTATCCCGTCACGGGGTGGACGCTGAACCCGATGCTCGCGGGGCTCGCGATGGCCGCCTCCTCGGTCAGCGTCGTGACGAACGCGCTCCGGCTCCGGAGCTACGGGACGTAGGGGGGCTCAGGCCGGCAGGACGAGCTCCCCGCGGACGACCGTGACGGCCGACCCCGCGAGGCGGACCCGCTCGCCGCGGCAGGCGACCCGGACCGTCCCGCCGCGGGGCGAGGCCTGGTAGCCGACGAGGTCGTCCTTGCCGAGCTTCCCCTGCCAGTACGGCCCGAGCGCGCAGTGCGCCGAGCCGGTCACCGGGTCCTCCGGGACGCCGCAGCAGGGGGCGAAGAAGCGCGAGACGAAGTCGTTCGGGCTCCCGGCCGCGGAGCGCGCCGTGACGATGACGCCGCGGTAGGGGACCTGGTCGAGGACGCCGTAGTCGGGCTTCAGCGCGCGGACCTCGGCCTCCGTCGCGACCTCGTAGAAGAGGTCGAAGCGCGTCTTGCCGGAGAAGACGGGCGCGATCGCGAGCGACCGGAGCGCGTCGGGCAGCGGCGGGAACGGCTCGGCCGGGGTCGCGGGGAAGTCGAGGACGATCGACGTCCCCTCGTGCTCGGCCGTCAGGAGCCCGCTCTTGGTGTGAAAGCGGGCCGGAGTCCCAGGCGGGACGAGGCCGGTCTCGAACAGGACGTGGGCGGAGGCGAGCGTCGCGTGGCCGCAGAGGTCGACCTCGACCTCGGGGGTGAACCAGCGGAGCCGCCACGCCTCGCCTTCAGGGAGGAGGAACGCGGTCTCCGCCTGGTGCATCTCCATGGCGACGTCCTGCATGACGGCGTCGGGGATCGGCTCCGCCAGGAGGCAGACTCCGGCGGGGTTCCCGGCGAAGGGGCGGTCGGTGAAGGCGTCGACGAGGTAGAGCGGCAGCGCCATCCGCCGACGATACGCCGGAGCGAATCTCCCGGCGATCCTTCAGACTCTCGGGTACCGGAAATCTAAAGCGGACCGCAGTGGTCCCGGAGGAGCCCGATGAACAAGCTCTTTCCCGTCAACGAGCACCCCGTCGAGCGCGGCCTGCGCGTCGCCCTTGGCCTCGCCCTGATCGGCCTCGCGGCCGCCGGGACGGTCGGCGCGTGGGGGTACGTCGGCGCCATCCCGCTCCTCACCGGTCTCTTCGGGACCTGCCCCCTCTACACCGTCCTCGGGTTCTCCACGTGCCCGGCGAAGGCCGGTAAGGCGGCCTGACGGAAGGGGGTCGGGTCGCCGACCGCCTCAGGGCCCGGATCGCGGCGCTCTGAACCGGGCCGCGAAACTTCCGGCCCTCCCGTCCGTCTCACCCGACGTGAGACCCTTGCGGGCGGTGACCACCGTTCCCGAAGACGACGCCGGGCTGATGGGCCGGGTCAAGGCGGGAGACCCGTCCGGGGCCGAGGCCCTCTTCTCCCGCTACGCGGGGCCGATCCTCGGCTTCACCGAGCGGATGCTCGGGAACCGGGCGGAGGCCGAGGAGGTCACGCAGGACGTCTTCCTGAAGATGATCTCCCGCTGCGAGCAGTACGACGGGAGGGCGTCCGTCTCGACCTGGCTCTTCGCGATCGCCGCGAACGCCTGCCGCGACCGTCTCCGGAGCGCCTGGCGGACGACCTCCGTCCCGCTCGAGGCGGTGCCGGAGCCGAAGGGCGAGAGCTCGATCGAGGGAGGGCTCCTCGAGAAAGAGAAGCGGAGGGTCGTCCGGGCGGCCCTCGACAGGCTGACCCGCGAGCAGCGCGAGGCGCTGCTCCTGGCCCGTTACCGCGGGATGCCGTACGCCGAGGTTGCCCGGACGCTCGGCATCAGCGAGGGGGCGGTCAAGACGCGCGTCTTCCGTGCCGTGGAGACGCTGCGCACCCTCTTCGCCGAGGAAGGAGGATCGTCATGGACTGCCGCGAGGCCCTAGAGATCGTCGTGGCCCGCGCCGCGGGTGAGGCCGCCGACGCGAGGTCGGCGGAATTCGACGCCCACGTGGAGGGCTGCGAGAGCTGCCGCCGCGAGGCGGCGGCGCTCGACGAGACCTGGGAGCGGATCGCCCTCCCCGACCCGGAGGTCCCGCCCGCCTTCCGCGAGAGGACGATCGGCCGGATGGAGGAGGCGCTCGCCCGCCGCAACGTCGTCGTCTTCCGCCCGCGCACCTTCTGGCGGCCCGCGCTCCAGGCCGCGGCGCTCGTCGTCGCGGGGGCGGGAGGGTTCCTCCTCGCCCGCGTCGCCTCGCCCGAGGCGAGGCCGTTCCCCGGCGCGGCGGCGACCCCGGTCTCCTTCGCGGTCGTCCCCGAGCGGCAGCTCGACGTCTCCCGCGTCGGGCTCGACCTCTCCGGGAACCCCCGGCTCCTGAACGTCGCCTTCCGCCCGGCGGAGGCGGACGGCCGCCTCTCGATCTCCTTCGACGTGACGACGCGCTACGTCGTCACCGGGCGACCCGAGGACCGCGCCGTCTCGTCGCTCCTCGCCTACGTCGTGAACGCGCAGTCGGCGACCGAGGGGGCGCGCGGCCGGGCGATCGACCTCGTCGCGAAGGAGCTCGGCGAGAAGGCCGCCTCCTCTCCCGAGATCGTCGACGTCCTCGTCCGGACGCTCCGGGAGGACCGGAACCCGGGCGTGCGGAAGAAGGCCGCCGAGGCGCTCGTCCAGCTCCCCCCGTCGCCCGCGATCCGCGACGCGCTCGCGCTCGCGCTGAAGCAGGACACGAACCCGGCCGTCCGGATGATCGCGGTCGACGGGCTCGCCAAGGCCGCGACGGGGCTGCGCGACCCGCTCAGCATCGAGACCCTCCGGCGGAAGGCCGCGGACGAGACCGAGCCCGGCTTCGTCCGCGTGAAGGCCGCCACCGCGCTCCGCGAGATCCCGCTGTGACGCGGGCCGCGTGACCTTCTCCCCGATCGACCGTCAGACGGGCATGAACACGGAGACCACGATGCCGACCGCCCCGCCCCGCCCCGTCTCCCGTGGCTGGACCCTCCTCTGGATCCTCCTCATCGGGACCTTCCTCGTCGTCTCGCTCGCGTGGCCGGCACGGGCCGACCGCTTCGCGGCGTCCGCGAGCCGGACCGACACGTTCGGCGGCGTCGCGACGGTGAAGTCGCTCGCCGTCGACGGCGTCAGCGGGGACGTGGAGGTGACGGCCGGGCCGTCCTTCTCCGCCTCCGTCGAGGTCACGGTGAAGGCGGAGAGCGACGCGAAGGCGAAGGAGGTCCTCGGCCAGACGAAGATCGCCTTCGAGAACCGCGCCGGGGAGCTCTCCCTCGCGACCCTCGAGCCCGGCGCGCGCTACTCGCGCGAGGGGGGGCGGTCGCGCCTGCGGGTCTCCGGCGACGGCGGGCGGAGGTGGAGGGTCGAGGCCCGCTACCGCGTGACGCTGCCGCCCGGGGCCGGGCTCGTCGTCGCCGTCGTCAACGGCGGGGTCGTGACGACGGGCCTCGACGGCGTCCAGGAGCTGTCGACCGTGAACGGGAAGGTCGCCGCCTTCGACGCGCGCCGGGACGTCGAGCTGAAGACGGTCAACGGGGCCGTCGAGGGGACGCTCGCGGCGCTGCCGCGCGGGGCGAAGGTCGTCGCCGAGACGGTGAACGGCGGCGTCCGCCTCGTCCTGCCGGCCGACGCGGCGTTCGACCTGAAGGCCTCGGCGATCAACGGCGGCATCCGGTCGACCTTCCCTCTCCCGCCGAGCGTCTCGGACTCCGGCGTGGACGACGCCCGCGCGGCCGAGGAGGCCGCGAGGAACCAGGCGGACCGCGCGCGGGCCGAGGCCGAGAAGGCGCGCGCGAGGGCCGAGAAGAGCCACGAGAAGGGGAAGGAGCAGGACGAGGAGTGGGACCGGTCGTGGGAGGAGTTCGGCCGCGAGATGGCGAGCTTCGGCCGCGAGATGGCCCGCTACAGCCGAGAGATCTCGCGCTCCGTCAACGGCAGCCTGAACCGCTCCTACGAGGGGACGCTGAAGGGGGGCGGGGCCTCGGTGAAGTGCTCGACGGTGAACGGCGGGATCGTCGTCCTGTCCGCGGGGAGTTCGGAGGGCGACGCGAAGTCGCTCGTGCCGAAGCGGTCCGCGGGCGTGTCGGTGGCCGGCGTTCCTCCCGTCCCGCCGGTCCCCCCCGTTCCCCCGGTGCCGGCCGTTCCGCCCGTGCGGGTCCATGGCTGGGGAGGCGACGAGGGCTCGATCGTGAAGGGGGACGTGACCGGCGACTTCAGCGCCGCCCTCCCGACGGGCGACGTGAAGCTCGGCAACGTTTCCGGCCGGGTGACGGTCCGGACGAGCTCCGGAGACGTCCGCGTCGCGTCGGCGGGGAAGGGAGCGGACCTCTCGAGCTCCGGCGGCGACGTGAGGATCGACCGGGTCGAGGGAGGGCTCACCGCGTCGACGGCCGGCGGCGACATCGTCGTCGGGGACGCCTCGGGCGAGACCAGGCTCCGGACGATGGGGGGCGACGTGCGCCTTCGCTCCGCGAAGGGCCCCGTCACGGCGAAGACCGCCGGGGGCGACGTCCGGCTCCTGCGCGTCGGCGGGCAGGTCCGGGCCGAGACCGCGGGAGGCGAGGTCTACTGCGAGATGGTGTCGAAGGACGCCGGGCCGGTCGAGCTCTCCACCGGGGGAGGCGACGTGACGCTCGTCCTTCCCGCGAACTTCCGGGGGAACGTGGAGGTGACCGTGCGGGCCGTCGACTCCGACGGCGACTACGTCGTCTCGGAATTCCCGGAGATCTCGGTCGTGAGGACCGGCAGCCCCCGGCACGGGACGGTCCGGGCGGAGGGAAAGCTGAACGGCGGCGGCGCGAAGGTGACGATCAGCGCCTCGTCGGGGACCATCTACCTCCGGAAGGGGCCGCCCGCCTGACCGCGGGCCTCCGCCCGGACCCTGCCTCCCGGGCCCGACCGGGAGCTCCGCGGCCCCCGCTCCGGCGGGGGCCGTTCCCTTTGGTACCCTGCCGCCGGGGACGGCCCGGGGCGTCGCCTCCGTCCCGCGACTTTCGACTCCGGAGGGATACATGAAGCGGCTGGTTCCAGCAGCCTTCCTCGCCGCGACCTCGCTCCTCGCCGCCCGCGACGCGGCCGCCGTCATCCCCGAGAAGGGGTCCGTCGCGGTCTTCGCGGCGGTGGGTCCCACCTTTCCCTTCGAGGGGGAATACGACATCGGGTTCCACTTCGAGGCGGGGGGCGAGTACTACTTCTCGCCGAACTTCGCGCTCCGGGCGACCGCCGCCTATGCCCGGTCGGGGAGCTCGGCCCCGGGCGGCTCGGACGTGACGATCGGCGGTCTCGAGGCCTCGGCCGTCTACACGGCGCGCCGCGGCAGCTGGGCCCCGTTCGTCCTCGGCGGGATCGGGATCCACTCGGTCGACCCCCCGGGCGAGGGCCCTTCCCAGCGCCTCGGCGCCCATTTCGGCGCGGGAACGGAGTACTTCCTCGACCGCCGGACGTCGCTGACGGGGGAGCTCGCGGGACGGTTCATCGGGAGCGCCGGCGGGCGGACCTCGAGCTTCGCGACCCTGACGTTCGGGATCAAGTACCACTTCTGAGCCGGGAATCCGGACTTGACAGGGGCCGATATCGGCCTAACTTACGCCGCGTGAGCGCGAGCCGCACCCCGGCCCCGGCCGTCGTCGCCGTCCTCCTGGCGGCGGCGGTGTCGTCCCTCGGGCTGCGGCTCTTCCTCCCGGTCTCGGCGCCGGCGTGCCGTTCCGCGTGCTGCTGCGGCGCCGACCACCCGGAGGCTCCGGCCGCCCCCTGCGGCTGCTCCGTCTCGCCGGCCGTCCCCGTCCCGGCCGCGGTCCTCGCCTCGGTCGACACGCTCGGCTCCCCGGCGCTCGCCGCCGAGCAGACCGGGAGCGTCGTCGTCGAGGCCGGCGTGGCGACGGTGGCCCGGACGCCGACGCCGCCGAGGGCGCGCTCCGCGCCGACCCAGGCGCTTCTCGAGACGTTCCGGAACTGAGACCCGGGGAGAGCGCGCTCTCGTCCGTCCCGCGAGGGACGGCCCGACGACCGTCTTCCCGAGGTGACCATGCTCTCGTGCCGCCCGTCCCTCTCGTGGGCTCTCCGCGCGCTCTCCGCCGCGCTCCTGACCGCGCTCCCGGCCCGGGGGGACGGTCCGCCCGCTCCCGCGCCGACCGTCGACGCGCTCGTCGCCGAGGCGCTCGAGAAGAGCCCCGCCCTGGCGGCGGCCCGCGCCTCCGTCGCCGCGGCGCGCGAGCGCGTCCCGCCCGCCGGGACGCTTCCCGACCCGATGCTCCGCGTCTCGTACGAGAACGACGGGGCCTCCTTCTCGCTCGGCGAGGAGCCGATGACGCGCCTCGCGCTCCTGGCCGAGCAGCCGATCCCCTGGCCGGGCAAGCTCGACCTCGCCGCGAAGGTCGCGGGAGCCGACGCGGCGGTCGCCGAGGCGGCGACGGCCCGGCTCCGCCTCCGCATCGAGGCGGACGTGCGACGTGCCGTCGCGCGCCTCCTCGAGGCGCGAGAGGCACGCGAGCTCTCCCGCGAGCAGGAAGAGACCTGGGAGCGGATCGAGTCGGTCGCGCGGAGCCGCTACGCGGCCGGGATGGGGACGCAGCAGGACGTCCTGCGCGCGCAGGCCGAGCGGACGCGTCTCCTCCAGCAGGCCCGGCGCGACGAGGGGGCGGCGCGGGGCGCCGAGGCCGAGCTCCGGCGGCTCCTCCTCCGCGAGCCGGGCACGCGCGTCGCCGTCGAGGGACGCCTCCGCGACGCGAGACCCGCCGCGCCCGGGGAGGCCGCCGAGGTCGCGCGGGCCGAGGCGGAGAGCCCCGAGCTCGAGGTCGCGCGGAAGGAGGCCGAGCGCGAGACGCTCGCGATCGACCTCGCCCGCCGCGACTTCAGGCCCGACCTGGTCGCCTCCGCGGGCTACATGAACCGCGGCTCCCTCCCGATGATGTGGACGGTCGGCCTCGGCGTGACCGTGCCGGTCTTCTCCGGGAGGAAGCAGGCGCCGCGCGTGCGCGAGGCCGAGGCGCGTCTCGCCGCGGTGAAGGCGGCCGAGGGGGACGTCCGCCTCCGTCTCCGCGCGCGGACCGAGGAGCAGCTCGCGCTCCTTTGCCAGCTCGCCGAAGAAGCGCGCCTCGACCGCGAGGCGCTCCTCGTCCAGGACCGGCTCTCCGTCGAGGCGGCCCTCGCGAGCTACACGACCGGCGGCGTTCCCTTCGTCACCGTCCTCGAGGCGATCTCGACCGAGTTCGCCGACCGGCGCGCGGCCCTCGCGCGACTCGCCGCCTTCCGGGTCGCCGAGGCCGACCTCCGCGAGCGCCCGCTCGACCGCGCGCCGATGCCGACCGCGTCCGCCGCCTCGGCCTCGCCGGCCGCCGCCACCGCCGCCGGCGGGATGTGAGGAGGACCTCGATGAGCCGCACGAAGAACCGCACCGCGCTCGCCGCGCTCCTTCTCGCCCTCGCCGCCCCGGCGCCCTTCCTGGCGACGGGTTGCGGCGGGTCGAAGGCGCCCGCGGCGGCCGCCGCGAGGACCTGGGTCTGCCCGATGCACCCGGAGGTCGCGAAGGACCACCCCGGGGACTGCCCGATCTGCGGGATGACTCTCGTCCCGAAGGGGGAGGCGGAGCCGGCCCCTCCGCGCGGGGCCCCCGCCGCCGCCGGGGTCCCCGGCCACGCGCCGGTGACGATCGACGCCCGTCGGCGCCAGCTCCTCTCGCTGAAGACGGCGAGGGTCGAGCGCGGGAGCATCCGGACCGGGATCCGCACCGTCGGCCGCGTCGTCTACGACGAGCGGCGCGTCCACCACGTCCACACGCGCTACGAGGCCTTCGTGGAGCACGTCGAGGCGGACTTCACCGGGATGCACGTGCGCAGGGGCGAGGTCCTCGCGCACGTCTACAGCCCCGAGCTCTTCGCCACGCAGCAGGAGGTCCTCCTCGCGCTCCGCGCCGTCCGCGCCCTCGGCCCGTCCGCCGACCCGTCGGCCCGCGAGGGGGCGCAGCGGCTCCTCGACGCGGCCCGGCAGCGCCTGCGGCTCTGGGACGTGGCGGAAGGGGACATCACGGCCCTCGAGACGCGCGGCGAGCCGCTCCGCAGCTTCCCGATCTACGCGCCGATCTCGGGCTACGTGACGGCCCGCACGGCCTTCCACGGCATGAAGGTGATGCCGGCGGACACCCTCTTCGACATCGTCGACCTCTCGTCGGTCTGGGTCCTCGCGGACATCTACGAGTCGGAGCTGCCGCGCGTGAGGGTGGGGCAGACGGGGAGGATGACGCTCGCCTACCGCCCGGGCGAGACCTTCACGGGGCGCGTGACCTACGTCTACCCGTCGCTCGACGAGAAGACGCGGACGGCCAAGGTCCGCCTCGAGTTCGCGAACCCGCGCGAGGAGCTGAAGCCGGAGATGTTCGCCGACGTCGTCCTCGAGAGCGCGCCCCGGACCGCCCTGAAGGTGCCCGAGGACGCGGTCCTCGACAGCGGCACGCGGAAGGTCGTCTTCGTGGCGAAGGGGGAAGGGCTCCTCGAGCCGCGCGAGGTGACTCTCGGCGAGCAGGGAGGCGGCGCGTGGGAGGTCCTCTCGGGCCTCGCGGAGGGAGAGGAGGTCGCCCTCGGCGCGAGCTTCCTCGTCGACTCCGAGTCGCGCCTCGCCGCCGCGCTCGAGGGGATGCGGGACGGCGGCTCGCCGCCGTCGACGGCGCCCGGGCACGACGGGCACGCCGGCTCCGCCCCGACGCCGTCGTCCGGACCTTCCCGGAACTGAGGAGGCGCGCGTGATCAGGCGGATCATCCGCTTCTCGGCGGAGAACAGGTTCCTCGTCCTCGCCCTCTGGGCCGTCGCCGTCCTCCTCGCGTTCCGCGCGCTCCGGAAGGTCCCCCTCGACGCGATCCCGGACCTTTCCGACACGCAGGTCATCGTCCTCTCGCGCTGGGACCGGAGCCCGGACATCCTCGAGGACCAGGTGACGTACCCGATCGTCAGCGCGCTCCTCGGGGCGCCGAAGGTGAAGACGATCCGAGGCTTCTCCGACTTCGGCTACTCCTTCGTCTACGTCATCTTCGAGGACGGGACCGACCTCTACTGGGCCCGGTCGCGCGTCCTCGAGTACCTCTCCAAGATCGGAGGGAGCCTCCCGGAGGGCGTGAGGACGGAGATCGGGCCCGACGCGACCGGCGTCGGCTGGGTCTACCAGTACGCCCTCGTCGACGAGGGCGGGAAGACGTCGCTCGACGAGCTCCGCTCCTACCAGGACTGGTTCCTCCGCTACCAGCTGCAGTCGGTGCCGGGCGTCGCGGAGGTCGCGTCCGTCGGGGGGGTGGCCCGGCAGTACCAGGTCACGGTCGACCCGAACCGCCTCGCGGCGTACGGCATCCCGCTCGAGGCGGTGTCGAACGCGCTCCGCAGGAGCAACGACGAGGTCGGCGGACGCCTCATCGAGATCTCGGGGCGCGAGTACATGGTGCGCGGGCGCGGGTACCTCAGGGGGGTCGCCGACATCGAGAAGGTCGTCGTGAAGACGGACGAGCGCGGGACCCCGGTGACGATCCGGGAACTCGGCTCCGTGGCGCTCGGGCCGGACCTGCGCCGCGGGATCGCGGAGCTGGACGGGAAGGGGGAGACGGTCGGCGGGATCGTCGTCATGCGCTCCGGCGAGAACGCTCTCCACGTCATCGAGCGGGTGAAGGCGCGGATCGAGGAGCTGAGGCCGTCGCTCCCTCCCGGCGTCTCGATCGTGCCGACCTACGACCGCTCGGCGCTCATCGAGTCGGCGATCGAGAACCTGAAGGGGAAGCTCGTCGAGGAGATCGTCATCGTCTCCCTCGTCATCCTGATCTTCCTCTGGCACGTCCCGAGCGCGCTCGTCCCGATCCTGACGATCCCCGTCTCGGTCCTCCTCGCCTTCATCCCGCTCCACCTGATGGGGATCACGGTCAACATCATGTCGCTCGGCGGCATCGCGATCTCGATCGGCGTCCTCGTCGACGGCGCGATCGTGGAGGTCGAGAACGCCTACAAGAAGCTCCAGCTCTGGAACGACGCGGGGCGGCCGGGCGACTTCCACGCGGTGAGGCTCGAGGCGCTGACGGAGGTGGGACCCTCGGTCTTCTTCTCGCTCCTCGTCATCGCCGTCTCGTTCCTCCCGATCTTCACGCTCGTCGACCAGGAGGGCCGCCTCTTCTCGCCCCTCGCCTGGTCGAAGAACCTCGCGATGGCCCTCGCGGCGATCCTCGCGATCACGCTCGACCCGGCGATGCGGATGCTCTTCGCGCGGATGGACCCGTTCCGGTTCGGCCTCGCGCACCGCGAGGGGGGCTCTCTCGTGCGGCTCGTCCGCCTCCCGGCGCGCCTCGCGGAGAAGGCCGTCAACGCGGTCGCCGTCGGGACCTACCACGCGGAGGAGAAGCACCCCGTCTCGAGGGTCCTCTTCCGGCTCTACGAGCCGGTCTGCCGCGCGGTCCTCCGGCACCCGAAGACGGTCATCGCGGCCTCGCTCCTCCTCCTCGCCTCGACCGTCCCGGTCTTCCTGTCGCTCGGCTCGGAGTTCATGCCGCCGCTCCACGAGGGGACCATCCTCTACATGCCGACGACGCTCCCGGGGATCTCCGTCACCGGGGCGGCGAAGCTCCTGCAGGCCCAGGACCGGATCCTCTCGGGCTTCCCCGAGGTGGAGCGCGTCTTCGGGAAGGCAGGGCGGGCCGAGACGTCGACCGACCCGGCGCCCCTCTCGATGATGGAGACGACGGTCGTCCTGAAGCCGGAGAGCGCGTGGCGGCCGAAGGAGCGCTGGTACTCGTCGTGGGCGCCCGGGTGGCTCGCGTCGGTCCTCCGGCACGCCTGGCGGGACAGGATCGGCTACGAGGAGCTCGTCGCCGAGATGGACCGGGCGCTCCGGATCCCCGGCTCGACGAACGCCTGGACGATGCCGATCAAGGGGCGGATCGACATGCTGTCGACCGGCATCCGGACGCCGATCGGCGTGAAGGTCTTCGGCTCGGACCTCGCCGGGATCGAGCGGATCGGCGCCGAGGTCGAGGCGGCCGTCCGGACGCTCCCCGCGACCCGCTCCGCGTTCGCCGAGCGGGTGGCCGGCGGCTACTTCGTCGACTTCGAGCTGAAGCGCGACGCCCTCGCCCGCTACGGCCTCACGGCCGAGGACGCGAACGCCGTGATCATGACGGCCATCGGCGGCGAGACCGTGACGACGACCGTCGAGGGGCGCGCGCGCTACAGCGTGAACGTCCGCTACCCGCGCGAGCTGCGCGAGGACCTCCCCACCCTCTCGCGCGTCCTCGTCCCGACGGCGTCGGGAGCCCAGGTTCCGCTCGGGCAGCTCGCCGACATCCGGCTCGTCACGGGGCCGTCGATGATCCGGAACGAGAATGGGCTCCTGTCGGGCTACGTCTACGTCGACTTCGACACCTCGAAGGAGGACGTGGGGCGCTTCGTCGCGCAGGCGAAGGCGGCCGTCGCGGAGAGGGTGAAGCTGCCGACGGGCACCTCGCTCGTCTGGAGCGGCCAGTGGGAGAACATGGTGCGGGTGAGGGAGCGGCTCTCCGTCGTCGTCCCGGTCACCCTCGTCCTGATCTTCCTCCTCATGTACGCGAACACGAGGTCGGTCGCGAAGACGCTCCTCATCGTCCTCGCGGTGCCGTTCTCGGCCGTCGGCGCCGTCTGGTTCCTCTGGCTCCTCGGCTACAACGTGTCGATCGCGGTCTGGGTCGGGATGATCGCCCTCATGGGGCTCGACGCCGAGACGGGGATCTTCATGCTCCTCTTCCTCGACCTCGCGCACGAGGAAGCGAGGGCGAAGGGGCTCCTGAGGGACGTTCCCGACCTCGTCGAGGCGATCGTCCACGGCGCGGTGAAGCGGATCCGGCCGAAGGCGATGACGGTTCTCTCGGCCTTCTTCGGGCTCCTCCCGATCATGTGGTCGACGGGAGCCGGGGCCGACATGATGAAGAGGATCGCCGCGCCGATGGTCGGCGGGCTCGTGACCTCCTTCGCCCTCGAGCTCTTCGTCTACCCGGCGATCTACCTCCTCTGGAAGAAGAGGGAGCTCCCCGGGCCCGGCACGGCCGGGGAGGAGGCGCTCGCGCCCGCGTGAGGTGACCCGGCCGGAGGACACTCCCGAGAGGTCCCCCGACCCGTCGCTGCCGCTTCGCCCGATCGGCGGGGGCCGTGGAGGCTCGCGTGCGTCACACGTCCCCGGCGCTCCTCGCCCTTCTCCTCGCCGCGCCCGCCGCCGCGCGGGTCGTCTCCTACGCGCCGGTCACCGACCGGATCGCGACGCCGGTGCAGCAATCCCGGACGAGCCCGGACTTCGTCCTCATCGAGGCGAAGGAGGGAGGGTACGCGGGACCCGTCGGGGGACCGGTCGTCGACGCGCTCCCCTGGTACTCCTGGCTGGCCGGCCGGCTCGTCGTCCACGACGCGACGGGGGGGCGCGAGGCGCGGGTCGTCCTCCCGACGGGCGGCCCCGAAGCGGCCTTCCTCGCCGCGGCCGCCCGCCCCGGCGCCGACGGCGCGCTCCGGCTCCTCGCGCTGACGAACACCGATCCGACCGGGCTCCTGCCGAGGAGCGCGTTCCGTCTCCTCTTCTCGCGCGACGGCGGCTCGACCTGGAAGGAGCTCGCGCCGCCCGAGGGGCTGGCTCCGGCCGTCCCGTCGAACTGGGGCTCGACCTGGTCGGGCAACGACTTCGGCGGCCCGGTCGTCCGGGGCCGCGACCCCGTCCTCCGGCCCGGGTCGGACGCGTCGCCGTTCTTCCTGCTCCTTGCCTCGTCGGCCCGGGACGGCTCGGGAGCGCTCGTCGCCGTGGACGACGCCGGGGGCGTCCGCGTCGTCGCGGAGTTCTCGGCCTGGGAACCCGACGGGAGCGGAGGCGCGCGTCTCGCCGGCACGAGCCGGGACGGGAGCTCGGTCCTCGTCGCGGGGCGGGTCCAGCCTCCGGGCTTCGCGGGCCCCGCGAAGGCGGCCCAGGCGCTCTACCGGGTGGGCGCGACCGGCGGCGTCGAGAAGCTCCTCGACCTCGGGGCCGAGGTCCCCGCGATGGAGGGGTGGATCACGTCTGGGGGCGCGGCGTACCTCGAGATCGCCGCCTGGGCCGGGTCGCCGGCCCCGTTCCCGTTCACCTCGAGCCGGGGGCTCTACTTCGTCGAGGGGGGGAAGGCGAGGGAGATCGCTGCGTCGTCTGTCGCGACGCTCGACTGGACCGTCCACCTCACGTCGCTCTTCGCGATACCGACCGCGGACGGCGACGGGGCCTGGCTCCTGCGCCGCGGGCCGGGCAGGCCCACCGTCCTCGCCCGGCACACGCCCGCCGGAGGGCTGGTCGAGAAGTGGTCCGACCCGACCGCCCCGGAGGTCGAGGCGCTCCACGCGGGCGCGTCGGGGAAGACGCTCCTCGTCCAGGTCCACAGGCCGCGGCCGCAGATGGACCAGCGTTTCTTCAAGGACCCGGCGCTCGCGGTCTGGGAAGAAGGGCAGCCGGCCCCGCGCGCCTGGGACGAGCTCTTCCTGAACGAGCAGTACGACAAGGGCTTCGTCCACCTCGACGTCGACCGGGCCTCCGACGGCGCCCCGTTCGTCTTCGACTCGGGGTTCTCGTACATGCCCTGCTGCGTCGCCGGCGGGCCGTCGAGCGACGGCGGCGCGGGTGGTGCCGACGTGGTCCAGGAGTGGGGCGTCGTGAAGGGATCCCTCCGGCAGCGGCTCGTCGTCCCGGCCGTCGCGCGCGCCGCGGGGGCGGGGGGCGCCTTCTGGAAGAGCGACCTCCTCCTCGGGAACCCGGGTGCCGGGCCGCTCCGCGTCGACCTCCGTTTCGTTCCCGGCGGAGGCGGCCCCGAGCGGGAGGCGACCGTGAGCCTCGCCCCGGCGGAAATCCGGGTCGTGCCCGACGTCCTCTCCGCGCTCTTCGGGGTCGCGGACGGCTCCGGCGCGCTCTTCCTCTCGCCGGAGGGGACTCGCGTCGTCTCGGCGACGAGCCGGACGTACACCGCGGCGGGGGACGGCTCCTACGGGATGTCCCTCGGAGCCGTCGACCTCTTCGCGTCCTCGAGCGCGCGCTTCCCCCTCAGCTTCGCCGGCGCCCTCCCGGGGGCCGGGCACCGGACGAACGTCGGTGGGATCGACGTCGCGGGGCGGGGCGCGGAGGTCTCGCTCCGGGCCGCCGCGGAATCGGGGTGGGCCGGACGGGACGACGTCGCCTTCCAGGCGGCCCCGGGCGGGACGACGCAGGTCAACGGCCTGGCGCCCCTCCTCGGCGTCGAGCCCTGGCGCGCGGGCGCCCTCGAGTACGCGCCGACCCGCGGCGAGGTCGTCCCCTTCGTCGCGTCGATCGACGAGACGACGAACGACCCGACGGCGTGGCGTCCCGACCTCCCCGCCTCGGTCGCGCGCGCGATCCCGGCCCTCGTCCACGCCGACGGGAAGAACGGGGCCCGCTTCCGGAGCGATCTCTTCCTCTACAACGACACCGACGTCCCGACGAGCGTCACCCTCGCCGCCAAGCCGTGGGACTCCACCGGGAGCGAGGCCATCGTCACGCTGACGCTCCTCGCCCGCGAGGCGAAGGTCGTCCGCGACGCGCTCGCGGCGGTCTTCCGGATGGAGGGGGTCGCGCGCCTCCGCTTCGTCTCGAACGGCTCGGGCCCCGGCACCGGCGTGCGCGTGACCTCGCGCGCCTACACGGTCCGGCCCGACGGCGGGACCTACGGCGTTCCTCTCCCGCCGCTGAACTCGTTCCAGATGGCCGGGGCGGGGGAGTCGATCGAGCTCTTCGGCGTCCTCGGGGGACCGTCGTTCCGGACGAACCTCGCGCTCGTCGACATGACGCCGTTCGCCGACGGGAAGAACGTCCGGGCCCGGGTCGAGGTCGTCGGCGACGGCGGGACGGCGCTCGACGCGTTCGACGTGAACGTCCCCGTGGCGGGCGGGATCCAGGTCGACGACCTGTTCCGCTCCCGCGGGCTCGGGGACGGGCCGCCCGCCGCGCTGGTCCGGATCTCGCCCGCGGGGGGGCTCGTGGGTGCCTACGCGACGTCGATCGACCAGGGGACGAACGACGCGATCCTCGTCCCCGCCGCCCTCTCGGCGCGCGACTGACCCCGGGGGCCGCCCGGGGTCCCGCCTAGCGCCCGTACGTGGTTTCGCGGTCGAGGATCGTGAGCGTCCGGGCGTAGAGGTGCTCGACCTCCTCCCGGCTGTTGCCGATGGCGGTCACCCCGATCTTGCCGTACTGCGAGAGCGCGCCGATGAGGTGGAAGAGGACCCCGGACTCGGTGTTGTGGGAGTAGTGGAGGCCGTTGTCGGTGAGGATCTCGATGAGGTCCTCCGGGAGGAGCCCGCGGTAGGCGTCGGATTTCAGGTTGTCGGTCGCGCGGTAGTACTTCGGGATCCCCCGGGGCGAGAAGAAGAGGCCGGTGCCCGGGTCGATCTGGCCTCCCGTGATGAACTGGAGGGCGAGGTAGGGGTGCGTCGTCCCGCCCATCCGGAGGTTGATCTCGAGAGCGCTGATCCCCCACTCCTCCGAGCCCTCGCGGCGGGTGGCGAGGAAGTCGACGGCGAAGCGGCTCACGACGCCGTGCCGCGCGAGGACGGCGCCGATCTTCATGGCCTCTTCCTGGATCCGGAGCCGGTACTCGCTCGCCGCCGGGAAGAGGCAGCCGAGGAAGACCTGGCCGCTCGTCCCGCCGAGAACCTGGTCGTGCGTCGAGATCGGGACGACCGCGCCGTGCGGGTCGACGCGGAGCTGGACGCTCGGCGAGGTCTTGTGGTCTCCCTCGAGGAACTCCTCGACGATCCCTCCCATCCGCTCGAAACGGTTGAAGTAGTCGGCGTTCGTCTCCCAGGGGACGGCGTACTCGAGCCTCTCGACCGCCTCGTGGACCGTCGCCCGGTCGACCTTCTCGGGGTATCGGAACAGGGCGTTCCCTTCGCCCGAGAAGCTGTCGTCGAGCTTGACGACGGCCTTCCGGAGCCCCGGGCGGCGGCGGTGGAGCTCGAGGAGCCCTTCCTCGACGTCCTGGAGCGTCCGGAGGTCCTCGAACCCTTCCGGCAGGCTCACCCCCGCCTCGCGGAAGACCTTGCGGCTGCCCGACTTCGTCCCGAGGTGGCGGAGCGCAGGGTCGACCGCGTTCAAGGGGACGCCGAGGAGGACGGCGAGCTTGCGTTCGAGAGGGGTCGAGTTGAAGACGGCGAGGTAGGCCCGGGAGGGGTCGGCGATCCCGGCCCGGATCCGCTCGATGAGCCGCGGGCGCTCGAGGATCTTCTCCGTCAGCGAGCGGGGCGAGTCGTCGTAGGCGCAGAGCAGCGTCAGGCGGGAGCGGGCATGGCTCGCCGGGATCCCGACGAGGAGCTGGAAGTAGTACTCGATGACGAGCGGGTGCACGGGCTGCGACGTCACGAAGACGACCCGCGCCCTCGGGTTCCGGAGCCGGATGAGGAGGAAGAGGAGGCGTTCCTCGTAGAAGCTCGACCCCTCGAGCTTCTGGAGCTCCGCCTGGTCGAGGGTGAGCGACGGGACGACGATCGACGTGTGGGGCTCGGCGTCCCGCATCGAGATCGAGTCCCACACCTCCTTCAGCCGCGGCTTCAGCTGCTCGAACTCGGCAAGCTCACTCTCCAGCGTCAGGTCCGACGCGAACGGGTGCCTCGGGATCACTGCTGGGAATTCTAGAGGCGTCCCGCGCCGATTGCGGCACGATTCTTGTTGTCCCCGCTCCGAAAAGGAGCCTGAGCCGATGACCCACCGTCGGTCCTCCGGGTTCACGCTGATCGAACTGCTGGTGGTCGTCGCGATCATCGGGATCCTCGTCGCCATCGCGGCCATCAACTACCGGAACGCGATCGAGCGGGCGCGACAGCGGCGCGCGATGGCCGACATGAGAAGCCTCTCCACGGCGGTCGAGTCCTACGCTGCGGACTTCGAGCGCTACCCGCCGTCGTCGGCCTTCACCCTGCCGCCCGGGCTCTCCCTCCCGAGCGACAACCTCGCGGTGATGGGCCCGTACATCCAGCCGACGTACATCCGTTCGGTCCCGATGGTCGACGGCTGGAACTCCTGGTTCACCTACGGGACGACGGCGACCAAGACGGACTACGCCCTCCGCTCGAACGGCCGGCTCGGGGAGCCGCAGGGGGCCCCCCAGTACGGGCCGACGACGGATTTCACGGACGACATCATCCTCGTCAACGGCCAGTTCGTTCAGTGGCCGGAAGGGGTCCAGCGGTGAGGCCGGGGTCGGGTTCGCGACCGACACTCTTCGCGAGGCACGGCGGGTCATCTGCGACAAATTTTGTCGGTGACGTGGCTCGGGACATACCTAACTCGGTCCTGCGCCGAGAAATGACTGGGGCCGCAAATCGGCCCGGATCTTGCTATGAACGAGACAAGGAGGTTTTCCTGATGAAGAGGAACGCCAAGGGCTTCACCCTCATCGAGCTTCTGATCGTCGTGGCGATCATCGGCATCATCGTCGCCATCGCGATCCCGAACCTGCTCAACGCGATCCAGCGTGCCAAGCAGCGCCGGACGATGGGCGACATGCGCACCAGCGCGACGGCGATCGAGGCGTACGCGGTCGACATGAACCGCTATCCGCCGTCGGCCGCCTACACCCTTCCCGCGGGCATCACCACCTTCGGTACCCACACGATGACCCCGATGTCCAACTACGTCTCCCCGACCTACATCAAGGCCGTTCCCCTGTCGGACGGCTGGAACTCCTGGTTCCTCTACGAGATCGACACGGTCGGCAGCGCCTACGCCATGGCCTCCTTCGCGAAGAACGGGACGGCGGACGGCGCGACGGCTCCGGCCGGTCCGACGACCGACTTCAACCAGGACATCGTCTACTCCAACGGCTCCTTCCTCCAGTGGCCGGAGGGCGTCCAGCGCTAAGGCGCGGATCGTTCGGAGAATCGAAAGCCCCCGGGCTCCGGCCCGGGGGCTTTTTTCGTCGGAGCCGTCAGCTCTCCGAGGACCTGAGCAGCTCGAGGCGCGCGGCCCAGCCGCCGTCGACGGCCTCCACCTCGGCGCGGGAGAGCTCGAGGGGGCGGCCCGGAGCGCGGGGCGAGTGGAGCGGGAGGTTCGCGGTGACCCGGTTCTCGTCGAAGGCCAGCCAGCGGGGCGGGCGCAGCGTCCCCGCCTCTTCCCGGACCGCGCGGAGGGTGTCGTCGACGAGGTCCGCGAGGAGAACGTCGTCCTCCCCTCCGGCCGCCTGAACGGGAACGACCCTTCCGTCGTAGGAGCCTTCGGGGGCGGGCCCTCCGTAGGCTGCTTCGAGGACGCCGGTCAGGGCGGCCCGGAACAGCTCCTCCCGGCTGGGAGCGTTCACCGAGACCTGGACAGCTTCCGGACTCTCCGTCAGTTCGTGCGGCACGCGAGGACCTCCTTCCGCGGCCATCGATCTTAGCCCTGCCGCGGCGGCGCTGCGGCGGGGAGAATGGCGCCGTGACTCGAACGACCCTTTCGGACCGGCTTGTCGACCGGATCGCGCGGGAGGGGCCCCTCCGTTTCGACGTCTTCCAGGAGGCGGCGCTCTACGACCCGGACGACGGGTACTACGAGAGGCCGGGACGCGTGGGGCGTTCCGGCGACTTCGTCACCGGAGCCTCCTGGCACCCGGCGTTCGCCCGGTGCCTCGGTCGCATCACCGCCCGCCTCGTGGAAGAGATCCCGCCGCCGCTCTCCCTCGTCGACGTCGGGGCGGGCGAGGGCGAGCTCCTCGCTTTCCTGGCGGAGGCCCGACCACCCGGGGTCGACCTCCGTCTCGCCGGCGTGGAGGCCTCGGCCGTCCGGCGCGCCGCGGCCGCGGCGCGCGTCCCGCAGGCCGAGCTCTTCGCCTCGGTCCGGGAGCTCCCGGGCGGGATCTCTGGCCTCGTCGTCGCCTACGAGCTCTTCGACGCGCTCCCGGTGCGGGCTCTCCGCGTCGACGACGACGGCGTCCTCGTGGAACGCCGGGTCGGGCGGGAAGCCGCCGGACGCCTCGCCTGGGTCGAGGGCCCATGTCCCGACGGTCCCGAGCTTCTCGCGAGCCTGAGGCGGCGGGGTGCCGCCCTCGAGCCCGGCCAGCTCCTCGAGGTGCGGCCCGGCGCCGCGGCGCTGGCCCGCGAGATCGCGTCCCGGCTCTCGCAGGGCCTCCTCCTCCTCTTCGACTACGGCGCTCCGACCCGGGCCCTCTACGGCCCGGCCCGGGTGAACGGCACGCTGGAGGCGTTCGTCGGGCAACGCGTGACGCGGGACGTCCTGGCGGAGCCGGGAGAGAGGGACCTCACGGCCTGGGTCGATTTCGGCGAGCTCGAAGAGGCCCTCCGGGAGGAGGGGTTCGTCGTCCACGGACTCGTCTCCCAGTCGCGCCTCCTCCTGGCCGCCGGGATCGCCGGAGAGCTGGCCGGAGACCCCGGCCGGACCTGGTCGGCCGCCGAGGCCGCCGAGCGGAACGCCATTGCCAAGCTCTTCATGCCGGGAGGGATGGGGGAATCGATCCGGGTCCTCGTCGCGGAGCGAAAAACGGGACTGGGTAAGTCCTTGATCTCGGGTGCCTTGGTTTGACTTCGAGACATCGCGAACAGACAATCCGCCGCATGTGACGACGCGCACAAACCAGGGGCGGCGACGCCCCCGGCGACGTGCGTCCACGGGGGGCCCGAGGCTGTGGAAAGCTACATTCCGATCCTCTTCTTTGCCGTGATTGCGGCGCTCTTCCCGATCGCCATCCTCGTCGTGATGGCCCTCTTGCGCCCGAGCGCGCCGAACCCGACGAAGCTCTCGCCCTACGAGTGCGGCGTGGCGTCGGCGACGGACGCCCACGACCACCGCTTCTCGGTCCGTTACTACCTGCTCGCGGTCCTCTTCGTCGTCTTCGACGTCGAGACGGTCTTCCTCTTCCCGTGGGCCGTCATGTACGACAAGCTGCTCCTCTTCGGGCTGATCGAGATGGCGGTCTTCCTCTACATCCTCGTCCTCGGGTACGTCTACGTCTGGAAGAGGGGGGCTCTCTCGTGGGCCTGATCAAGGACCTGCCGGACAACATCATCACGACCTCGGTCGACGCCCTGATCGGCTGGGGAAGGAAGAACTCCCTCTGGCCGCTCCAGTTCGGCCTCGCCTGCTGCGCGATCGAGATGATGGCGGTCGTCGACAGCCGCCACGACATGGCGCGCTTCGGCGCCGAGGTCTTCCGCGGCTCGCCGCGGCAGGCCGACCTGATGCTCGTCGCCGGGACGGTGACCGAGAAGATGGCCCCGATCGTGAGGCGCCTGTACGACCAGATGGCCGACCCGAAGTGGGTCATCGCCATGGGCTCCTGCGCGACCTGCGGAGGCCCCTACAGGACCTACGCCGTCACCCAGGGCGTCGACCGGCTCATCCCCGTCGACGTCTACGTCCCGGGCTGCCCCCCGAGGCCCGAGGCGCTCCTCTACGGGCTCATGGAGCTTCAGAAGAAGATCCAGAAGTCGCGCACCCTCCGGCGCGCGTCGTGAACGGGCGAGAGCGATGACCGACGAGAAGCCGACCCCGCCCGAGTCCCCCGCGCCGGACGCGACACCGAAGGAAGCCCCGGCCGCCGCTCCGGCGGAGCCCGCGGAAGCCGCTCCCGCCGCAGTGCCCGCTCCTGCCCCGAAGCCCGCCCCCGCGGCCCCGAAGCCGGCGGCGGAGGGCGCCCCCGCCGCGGCCGCGCCGAAGCCGGCCGCCCCGGCTGCTCCCCCCAAGCCCGCCGGCCCGAAACCGACGGACGCCTCGGGCAAGCCGCTCGTCGCGGCCCTCGCCGCGGCGGTCCCGGGCGCCGTCCTCGAGGCGTACGAGTTCGTCGGCGAGACGACCGTGAAGGTCGCACCCGGCTCGCTCGTCGCGGCCTGCCGCCACCTCAAGGAGCAGGAAGGCTTCACGTTCCTCGTCGACCTCACCGCGGTCGACTGGAAGGACCGGGAGCCCCGCTTCGACGTCCTCCTCCTCCTCCACTCGTTCTCGAGGGGGCAGGAGCGCCTCCGCCTCAAGGTGGCCGTCGGCGAGAGCTGCCCGACGGTGACGGGCGTCTGGGAGACGGCGAACTGGATGGAGCGCGAGGCCTTCGACATGTACGGCATCCGCTTCGAAGGTCACCCCGACCTCCGCCGGATCCTGACTTGGGACGGCTTCCAGGGGCACCCGCTCCGGAAGGACTTCCCCATCGAGGGGATCGACACCGGGGCCGCGATCTACCCGGACCGCTACCCCGACGGGGGGGGGCCGGGGCCGAAGGACCCGAACCGGAAGGTGCTCTCATGAGCGAGACGACCCCCGGCACCGCCGCGCAGTTCCCCCCGCTCGCCGGGCCGCCGCTCCTCGGGCTCCACGAGATGGAGCTCAACTTCGGGCCGCAGCACCCGTCGACGCACGGCGTCCTCCGCCTCGTCCTCAAGGTCGACGGCGAGAAGATCGTCTCGGCCCGCCCCGACATCGGGTACCTCCACCGCGGGACGGAGAAGCTCTTCGAGACCGAGACCTTCCCGATGGTCGTCCCGCACACCGACCGGATGGACTACGTCGCCTCGGCGACGAACAACCACGCCTACGTCCTCGTCGTCGAGAAGCTCCTCGGCATCGAGGTGCCGAAGCGGGCGCAGTACATCCGCGTCCTCCTCGACGAGATGCAGCGGATCTCGTCGCACGTCCTCTGGCTCGCGACGGCCGCGATCGACCTCGGCGCGATCACGCCCTTCTTCTACACGTTCCGCGACCGCGAGGTGATCCTCGACCTCTTCGAGGAGTACTGCGGCGCCCGCCTCACGCTGAACTGCATGCGGATCGGCGGCCTCCCGGTCGACCTGACGCCGGGCTGGCTCGAGAAGGTCCGCGCGTTCATCGAGCCGTTCGAGAAGGCCGTCGACGAGTACGAGGACCTCCTGACCGAGAACCGGATCTGGAAGGAACGGACGATCGGGATCGGCGTCCTCGACGAGAAGCGCTGCATCGAGTGGGGGATGACCGGGCCGGTCCTCCGCGCGGCGGGGAAGGCCTGGGACGTCCGCCGGGCGCTCCCGTACGAGTGCTACCCCGAGCTGGAGTTCGACATCCCGGTCGGGAAGAACGCCGACACCTACGACCGCTACCTCGTCCGGGTCGCCGAGATCCGGCAGAGCCGCCGCATCGTCCTCCAGTGCCTCGACTGGCTCGAGAAGAACCCGGGGACCGAGTTCCGCGGGAAGGTCCCGCGCGTCATCAAGCCGCCGGCGGGCGAGGCCTACGCCTCCGTCGAGGCGCCCAAGGGGGAGCTCGGCTTCCACCTCGTCGCCAGCGGCGGCAACAAGCCGTACCGCCTGCACGTGAGGCCCCCGAGCTTCATCAACCTCCAGGCCCTCCCGGAGATGGCGCAGGGCCACCTCGTCGGGGACCTCGTGGCCGTCATCGGGACGATCGACATCGTCCTCGGCGAAGTCGACCGGTAGGAACGCGATGTCCGAGACGCTCGTCTACAACGTCCTGATTCCCCTGATCAAGGGAATCGTCACCGTCGTCGCCGTCGGCCTCGCCGCCGGCGTCCTCACCTGGATCGAGCGCCGCCTCCTCGGGCGCCTCCAGATCCGCAAGGGGCCGAACCGGGTCGGGCCGCAGGGCTTCTTCCAGTGGATCGCCGACACGGTCAAGCTCGTCTTCAAGGAGGACGTCGTCCCCTCGCGGGCCGAGAAGGTCCTCCACCTCCTCGGGCCGCTCCTCCTCTTCACGCCGGCCGTCGTCGTCCTCGGCCTCGTCCCCTGGGGCCCGAACCTGACCCTGTTCGGCGTGACGACGCCTCTCCACGCCGCGGCCGACCTGAACGTCTCGCTCCTGCTGATCCTCGCGGTCTCGACGATCGGCGTCTACGGGATCATCCTCTCGGGCTGGGCCTCGAACTCGAAGTACCCGCTCCTCGGCGGGCTCCGCTCCGCCGCGCAGCTCATCAGCTACGAGGTCCCGATGGGGTTCGCGGTCGTCTCCGCGATCCTGATGTCGGGCTCGCTCTCGATGGTGGAGATCATCGAGGCGCAGCGGAAGGCGGGCGTCTGGTTCGTCTTCCCCGGCCTCGTCGCCTTCTTCCTCTACTTCGTCGCGGGCGTCGCCGAGACGAACCGGACCCCCTTCGACCTCCCCGAGGCCGAGAGCGAGCTCGTCGGCGGCTTCCACACGGAGTACTCGGGGTTCCGCTGGGCCGTCTTCTTCATGTCCGAGTACGGGAACATGATCTCCGTCTCGGCCGTCGCGACGACGCTCTTCTTCGGCGGCTGGCTCCGCCCCTTCCCGAACGTCGCCTGGCTCTCGTTCCTCGACTTCGTCCCGGCCTTCTTCTGGTTCGCCGGGAAGGTCTTCCTCTTCCTCGTCGCCTACATCTGGTTCCGGGCGACGTTCCCGCGCTACAGGTTCGACCAGCTCATGGCGCTCGGGTGGAAGACCCTGATCCCGATCTCCCTCGTCAACCTCGCGCTCGTGGCGGTCGCCGCCCTCTGGGGCGCGGCGGGCCTGAAGGTCCTCGGCGTCGTCCTCTTCGTCCTGGTGGCGGCCGGCCTCGCGGCCGTCCGGGTGCGCCCGGCCCGCCCGAGGACGACGACGACGATCGCGGCCGCGAAGGTGGAGGTGCGCGCGTGAGCTTCCTCGACCGCGTCCTCCTCCTCGACATCTTCGCCGGCCTCCGGGTCACGGCGACGCACGGCATGCGCAAGGCCGACACCGTCGAGTACCCCGAGCAGAGCAAGGAGCCCTCCGAGCGGTTCCGCGGGATGTTCCGCCTCGACGAGGAGCGCTGCATCAAGTGCACGCTCTGCGCGATCGAGTGCCCGATCAACATCATCTACATCGACTGGCACACCGAGAAGACGCCCGAGGGGAAGGCCGAGAAGAAGCTCGACCGCTTCGACCTCGACATGAAGCGCTGCATGTTCTGCGGCCTCTGCGAGGAGGCGTGCCCGACGAACCCGCGCTCGATCTGGCTCGCGACGAAGACGTACGAGCTCGGGGTCTACGAGCGGGACGAGGGCCTGTACCTCGACAAGGCCAAGCTCACGAAGTGGAACGAGAACGTGAAGCCGTACCCCGGCGTCGACCCGGACAAGGCGCCGGTGAACCCGGCCAAGGAGAAGTGACGTGGAACCCGCCCTCTTCTTCTTCTGGGCCTTCGCCGCGGTGACCGTGATCGGCGCCATCGGCGTCGTCGTGATGCGGCAGCCGATCCACTCGGCCCTCTTCCTCCTCCTCTCGTTCCTCGGCGTGGCGTGCCTGTACGTGCAAGCCCGCGCCGAGCTCGTCGCCGCCGTCCAGGTCCTCGTCTACGCCGGCGGCATCATGATCCTCTTCCTCTACACGATCATGCTCGTGAACGTGCGCCGCCAGAGGACGGAGCGCTACCTCCACCTCCAGGCCGTCCCCGCGCTCGGCTTCGGCTTCCTCTTCCTCCTCGTCGTCGGCGGTGTCGTCGTCAACGAGGCGCGGTCGCTCGCCGCCAAGGTGCCGGCCGCGGACCCGAAGGCCCTCGCGACGGTCGTCGCGAACGGCGTGGCGGTCTCCGGGAACACGCAGGCCGTCGGCTGGATGCTCTACCGCGACTACCTCCTGCCGTTCGAGATCGCGTCGGTCTTCCTCCTCGTGGCGATGATCGGCGCCGTCGTCCTCGGCAAGAGGACGATGGAGAGGTTCGACTAGATGATCACCCTGGCCCACTTCGTCGGACTCTCGTTCGTCCTCTTCACGATCGGCGTCGTCGGCGTCCTCGTGCGGAGGAACCTCCTCACCGTCCTCATGTCGATCGAGCTGATGCTGAACGCCGTGAACATCAACCTCGTCGCCTTCTCGCGGCACCTCGGCGACCTGACCGGCCAGGTCTTCACGGTCTTCGTCATCGCGGTCGCGGCGGGGGAGGCCGCGATCGGGCTCGCGATCATCATCTCGCTCCAGCGCCTGAAGTCGTCGGTGAACCTCGACGACGCGGCGGAGATGAAGGGCTGACGCGATGACCGCCGCAGACTTCATCCCCTGGATCCCGGTCTTCCCGCTCCTCGGCTTCCTCGTCAACGGCCTCCTCTACCTCGTCTCCCACTCGAAGCTCGGGGACAAGGACGCGCCGCTCGGGGCGCACGGCCACGGCGACGGGCACGGCGACGCGCACGCGGCGGGCCACGGGGCCTCCCACGGCGGGCACGACGACCACGGCCACGGCGGCCACCACGACATCCCGTTCAAGGCGGCCCACACGTGGATCGGCCCGATCGCCTCGGGCCTCTCGTTCCTCTTCGCCCTCCTCGCGATCGGCTCCTGGTGGACGGAGACGCACGGGCACCACCCGGTCGTCGCGACGCTCTGGACGTGGATCCCGATGGGGACGAACGCCGGCTGGTTCGGCGTCCCCGACTTCTCGATCGACGTCGCCTTCCGGATCGACCCTCTCTCCGCCCTGATGCTCTTCTTCGTGACGCTCATCGGGACGCTGATCCACGTCTACTCGGTCGGGTACATGGGGCACGACGAGGGGTACGGGAGGTTCTTCTCCTACCTCAACCTCTTCATGTTCTCGATGCTGACGCTCGTCCTCGGGGCGAACCTGGCGATCCTCTTCGTCGGGTGGGAGGGCGTCGGGCTCTGCTCGTACCTCCTGATCGGCTACTACACGACGAAGGACTTCGCCGCGGACGCCGGCAAGAAGGCGTTCGTCATGAACCGGATCGGCGACGCCGGCTTCCTGATGGGCCTCTTCGCCTGCGTGGCGATGTTCGGGACGGTCGATTTCGGGAAGATGTTCGCGGCCGCGGCCGCGAGCCCGGCGACCTACGCCGCGGGCGGGCTGATGACGTTCGCCTGCCTCGCCCTCTTCGTCGGCGCGACGGGCAAGAGCGCCCAGATTCCTCTCTTCGTCTGGCTCCCGGACGCGATGGCCGGCCCGACCCCCGTCTCGGCCCTCATCCACGCCGCGACGATGGTCACCGCGGGCGTCTACATGGTCGCCCGATGCAACGTCTTCTTCCGGATCTCCCACGAGTGGGCGCTGAAGACGCTCGGCGAGAACGCCTCCGTGTGGGCCCTGCTGAGCCACGACGCCTCGTTCGTCGTCGCGGTCGTCGGGGGCGTCACCGCGTTCGTCGCCGCGACGATCGGCCTCGCCCAGACCGACATCAAGAAGGTGCTCGCGTACTCCACCGTCTCGCAGCTCGGCTACATGTTCCTCGGCTGCGGCGTCCTGGCATTCGGCGCGGGGATGTTCCACGTCTTCACCCACGCCTGGTTCAAGGCCTGCCTCTTCCTCGGCTCCGGGTCGGTCATCCACGCCCTCTCGGGCGAGCAGGAGATGACGGCGATGGGCGGGCTGAGGTCGAAGATCCCGCACACGTTCCGGACGATGTTCATCTCGACGCTCGCGATCGCCGGGGTGCCGTTCTTCTCCGGCTTCTTCTCGAAGGATCAGATCCTCGGCGAGACGTTCGTGAGCGGGCACCCGGCCCTCTGGGTCCTCGCGGCGCTCACTGCGGGCCTCACGGCCTTTTACATGTTCCGGCTCATCAAGATGACTTTCTTCGGCGAGTACCGCGGGCCGAAGGAGACGTGGGACCACGTCCACGAGTCGCCGGCCACGATGACCGTACCGCTCTGGATCCTCGCGATCGGGGCGATCTTCGTCGGCTACCTCGGCATCCCGAACTTCCTCGTGCCGGGCGGGAACAACTTCGAGGCGTTCCTCGAGCCGTCGTTCCCCGCCCTCCCCGCCGACTGGACTCCGCACGCGCACGAGGTCTCCCACTCGCTCGAGTGGACCCTCATGCTCGCGTCGATCGCGATCGCGGGCGTCGGCATACTCCTCGCGACGACCTACTTCTACAGGGGATCGGCCCCGTTCGCGCTCCCGGAGAAGGTCGCCGCGGCGTTCCCGAACGCCTACCGCTGGGTGAGGAACAAGTACTACGTCGACGAGCTCTACGAGGCGGTCTTCGTGAACGGCTTCGTGAAGAAGGGCGGCCGCATCCTCTGGGAGATCGACGCCCGGGTCGTCGACGGCCTCGTGAACGGGACGCGCAACCTGGCGGTCGGCCTCTCCCACGTCTCGAGCTGGTTCGACAGGACCTTCGTCGACGGCGCCGTGAACGGCGTCGGCGAATCCCTGCAGGCCGGCTACAGGGGATACGGGAAGCTCCAGACCGGACAGACCCAGAACTACGCCTTCGGGATGGCGGCGGGCGTCTTCGCCCTCGTCTGCATCTACATCATCTTCGCGTGACGTGTAAGGACGCCGAATGAACGGACTCCTCTCGCTCCTCATCCTCCTCCCGACGGTCGGGGCGCTCGCGATCCTCTTCCTCCCGAGGGAGCGGACCGCGGCGATCAAGGTCCTCGCGACCGCGACGGCGGGCCTGACGTTCGTCCTCTCCCTGCCGCTCTGGTTCGCGCAGGAGTTCCGGACGTCGGCCGGCTTCCTCTTCCGGGAGGACCTCGACTGGATCCCGTCCCTCGGCGTGAGGTACTCCCTCGGCGTCGACGGGATCGCGGCCCTCCTGATCCTCCTGACGACGCTGCTCTCCGTCATCTCGGTCTACAGCTCGTACACGGCGGTGAAGAAGCGGGAGAAGGAGTACTACGTCTTCCTGCTCCTCCTCGAGACGGGGATGATCGGCGTCTTCTGCGCGCTCGACTTCTTCCTCTTCTACGTCTTCTGGGAGGTCATGCTCGTCCCGATGTACTTCCTCATCGGGGTCTGGGGCGGGCCGAACAAGCTCTACGCCGCGATCAAGTTCTTCCTGTACACGCTCTTCGGGTCGGTGATCATGCTCCTCGCGATCATCGCCCTCTACTTCTTCAACACGACCGGCTTCCTCTGGTGGAAGGGGCTCGGCAACGCCCCGTCGTTCGACATCCTCCACTTCCACGCGATCGCCGCCCAGATCCCGCCCGACCTCCAGCTCTGGCTCTTCTGGGCCTTCTTCCTCGGCTTCGCGATCAAGGTGCCGATGTTCCCGTTCCACACGTGGCTTCCCGACGCGCACGTCGAGGCCCCGACGGCCGGCTCGGTCATCCTCGCGGGCGTCCTCCTCAAGATGGGGACGTACGGCTTCCTCCGGTTCTCGATCCCGATCTGCCCGGCCGCGGCGTCGGTCCCCTGGGTCCAGCTCGCGGTCGTCGTCCTCGCGATCATCGGCATCATCTACGGCTCCCTCGTCGCGATGGTCCAGAAGGACGTCAAGAAGCTCGTCGCCTACTCCTCGGTGGCGCACCTCGGCTTCGTCATGCTCGGCATCTTCGCGTTCAACAACGCGGGGATGCAGGGGGGCGTCCTCCAGTCGATCAACCACGGTCTCTCGACGGGCGGGCTCTTCCTCCTCGTCGGGATCATCTACGAGCGCCGGCACACTCGGCAGATCGTCGACTTCGGCGGCATCTCCCAGGTCATGCCGGTCTACGCGACGCTCTTCATGGTCATCCTCCTCGCGTCGATCGGCCTGCCGCTCCTGAACGGCTTCGTCGGCGAGTTCACGATCCTCGTCGGGACCTTCCTCGTCAGCTGGAAGTGGGCCCTCTTCGCGAGCCTCGGCGTCGTCCTCGGCGCGGCCTACATGCTCTGGCTCTACCAGCGCGTCTTCTTCGGCGAGGTGAAGCACGAGGAGAACAAGGCGCTCCAGGACGTGAACCTCCGCGAGGTCCTCACGCTCGCGCCGCTGATCCTCGCGTGCGTCTGGATCGGCGTCTACCCGAAGCCCTTCTTCGCGATGACGGCCCCCGCCTCGGCGAAGATCGTCGCGGCGGTCGAGCAGGCCCGCGCCGGCGAGACGCGGATGGCCGCCGCGGCGGCCGTCCCGGTCGCCGCCCCCGCGGGCGCGGTTCCGGCCGCCGCCCCGGAGCCGGCCGGCGCAGCCGTCCCCGCGGCGGCCGACGCGAACGGCGCCGCTCCGGCCGCCGCCGGCGCGCCCGCGGCGGCCCCGGCGGCCGCCGTCAAGGGGAACTGAGCCGTGGCCTTCCCGTTCCCGCTCTCGGACCTCCTCGTGATCCTGCCCGAGCTCGTCCTGACGGCGCTCGCGCTCGGGATCCTCCTCTGGGCGACGGTGGTCGGGCGGGAGGGGGAGAAGGTCCTCGCCTGGGCGTCGCTCGCGTCGCTCGCGGTGACGGCCGCCCTGATTCCCGTCGCCGTCTCCCTCGCGGGCGCCCTCCCGCGCGCGGCCTACGGCGGGATGGTCGCCCTCGACGGCTTCGGGATCTTCTTCAAGTCGCTGACGATCCTCGCGGCCGCGGTGACGATCCTCTTCTCCCTCCGCTTCGTCGGCACGTCGCCCTACCCGGGCGGCGAGTACTACGCGCTCCTCCTCTTCTCGACCGTCGGCATGATGTTCATGGCGTCGGGCACGCACCTCGCCTCGATCTACATCGCGCTCGAGCTGATGGCGCTGTCGCAGTACGTCCTCGCGGGGTACTTCAAGCGCGAGACGAAGTCGATCGAGGCCGCGGCGAAGTACTTCGTCCTGGGCGCGTTCTCCTCGGGCATCCTCCTCTACGGCCTCTCGCTCGTCTACGGGACGACCGGGACGCTGAGCCTCGAGGGCGTCGCGAGTGCGCTCACCCTCTCGCCCCGCTCGCCGCTCCTCATGGTCGGGGTCGTCCTCGTCGCCTGCGGCATGCTCTTCAAGATCGCGTCGGCGCCCTTCCACGTCTGGGCGCCCGACGTGTACGAGGGGGCCCCGACGCCGGTCTCGGCCTTCTTCGCCGTCGGCCCGAAGCTCGCGGCCTACGCGATCTTCGCCCGCATCTTCTTCGTCGGCTTCGGGCCGCGCGCGGACGACTGGGCGCCGGTCCTCGCGGCCGCCGCCGCCCTGACGATGGTCGTCGGGAACGTCGGCGCGCTCCTGCAGAAGAACGTCAAGAGGCTCCTCGGCTACTCCTCCATCGGGCACGCCGGCTACGCCCTCCTCGGCCTCCTCGCCTACCGCTCGGGCGGGGCCGCGGGGCAGCCGCAGTCGTTCGGCCTCTGGGCGATCATGATCTACCTCTCCGCCTACCTCCTGATGACGTTCGGGGCCTTCGGCCTCGTCGTCCTCCTCGAGTCGAAGGGGTACGCGGGCGAGAGCGTCGACGACTTCAACGGCCTCTGGAAGCGGAATCCCCTCGCCGCCGGCGCGATGGTCGTCTTCCTCCTCTCCCTCGCCGGGATCCCGCCGACGGCCGGGTTCATCGGGAAGTACTTCCTCTTCTCGGCGGCGCTCAAGGCGGGCTGGCCCGCCCTCGCGCTCCTCGGCGTCCTGATGTCGGCCGTCTCTCTCTTCTACTATTTCCGGATCGTCCGGGCGATGTACTTCGTGGAAGGGGAGGGCGAGCTTCACTGGCGCGAGGAGCCCGCGGTCGCCGTCGCGGTCGGGCTCTGCCTCGTCGGAACGCTCGCCATCGGCGTGATGCCCCAGCCGCTCGTGGCGCTCGCGAAGGCCTGCCTCCTCCCGTAGGCGGGGAATGCCCGAGCCGGGGAGGGAGCCCGACCCGAACCTCCGCCTCCTCGGCGACGTCCTGAGCTTCGGCTGGGTCCTTCCCGCCTGCCTCGCGGCGGGCGGGGGGCTCGGTTGGCTCCTCGACCGCTGGCTCGGGAGCTTCCCGGCGGCGACGGCGGTCCTCGGTCTCCTGGGCTTCGCCGGCGGCCTCCGGCAGCTCCTCCGGGAAGCGGATGCGCTGGAGGGGAAGAGAAGGGACGGGAGCCGCGGGAAAGGGGGGCCGCCGGGGCCGGGCGGACCCGTCGGCGGGCCGCCGTGAGCCTCGTCCTCCATCCCGCCGAGAAGCGCGTCTTCCGGGTCGCCGCGGTCGCCGCGATCGGCGCGGCCCTCGCGCTCGGCGCGCTCGGGAGGTTCCGGGAAGCCGCCGCCTTGACGGTCGGAGCCGCTATCGCTATCGTTTCGGGCCTCTGGTTGTCGGACGTGGCCGGGAGACTGCTTGTTCCCCGTCCACGGGCGGCGGCCCGGATGGATTGGAAGTTCGCGGCCCGGGCCGTCCTCCGCTACGCCTTCGTCGGCGCCGCGGCGTACGGTGCGGTCCGCCTCTTCCCGGGGGAGGTCCCGTGGCTCCTCGGAGGTCTCTCCGCGGTCGTCCTCGGGGTCGTCGCCGACGGGTTCCGGGGCGCCGCGACCGGCCGGTCCCAGCCGGAGGATGAGGAAGACGGAACGACTCCCCGGGGGTGAGATGGAGCACAGCCACTCGATCCTGTTCGGCCCCGTAAACGCGCTCCTGGCGTTGCTCCTCGGCTCGCCGGAGAACGCGCCGTCGTGGTGGGTCCACGGAGTCACGATCGGCGGCTTCCACGTCGCCGGCATCGCCCCCCTCGAGCACGGCGAGCACGGCGCGCCGGTCGGGTGGGTGCCCGACCACGTGATCATGGCGTTCCTCGTCTTCCTCGTCTTCGCGATCGCGCTCCCGATCTTCTCGAGGAAGTTCGTGAAGGACGTCCCGTCCGGGTCCCAGAACGTCCTCGAGGTCTTCGTCGACTTCCTGCGCGGCCTCATCAAGGAGAACATCCCCCACACGGGCGAGAAGTACCTCCCCATCGTCGGCGCGTTCTTCTTCTTCATCGCCGCGTCGAACCTCGTCGGGCAGGTCTTCGTCCTGCAGCCCCCGACGTCGAGCCTGAACACGACGTTCGCCCTCTCGCTCTCCTGCCTCGTCTTCTTCAACGGGGCGGGGGTCCGGGCGCACGGGGCGCTCGGCTACCTGAGGACCTTCGCCGGGCCGAGCATGGCGCTCGCCATCCTCGTCTTCCCGATCGAGATGATCGGGAACCTCGCCCGCGCGCTCTCCCTGGCGATGCGTCTCTTCGGCAACATCTACGGCGAGCACACGGCGACGAACCAGTTCGTCCAGCTCGTGCCGATCCTCGTGCCGATGCCGATGAACGCGCTGGGGATCTTCACGTCGTTCCTGCAGGCCTACGTCTTCACCCTCCTGACCACCGTCTACATCGGGGGCGCGATCGCCCACGAGCATTGATCCGAAGTTCATCGAACTCGAAAGGAGCCCTAACGAAATGATCAAGAAGCTTCTTCCCGCCGCCGCGGTCGTCGGCCTCGCCCTCCTGCTCCCGAACCTCGCCCTCGCGCAGGAGGCCGCCAAGGCCACGGGCGGCGGCGTGGGCTGGGGACACCTGTCGGCCGCGCTCGTCCTCGCCATCGGCGCCGCCGCCGGTGCGACCGCCCAGGGCCGCACGGCCGTCGCCGCCTGCGACGGCATGGCCCGCAACCCGGGCGCCGCGGGCCAGATCCGCGGTATCGCGTTCCTCGGCCTCGTCCTCATCGAGTCCCTCGTCATCTACACGCTCGTCATCGCCTTCCTCCTCCAGGGGAAGTGAGCCCCGCGGGCCCTCCGGGCCCGTCGGGACACGGAGGCCCCGGCGTCTCGCCGGGGCCTCGCCGTCTCCGGGGCGCCCGTCCGCTCCGGGCGACCGCGAGCGGGAACGCCCCGCTTCGCGTCGTCCATCGGGGAGGAATCCGCGGAGCGCCCACTGTCGTTGAGAAGCCAGGATGGCCCTCTTCCACCTCCGCCGCCCGCCGGAACCGAAGGCATGGGAGTTCCGCTCCGGGGACCTCCCGTACGCGGATGCCCTGTTCGGGACGGCCCTGCGCCTGACGCGCAACCGGCAGGACGCGGAGGACCTCCTCCAGGAGACCTACCTCAGGGCCTTCTCCCATTACGACTCGTTCCGGGAAGGGACGAACCTGAAGGCCTGGCTCTTCCGGATCCTCCGGAACGGCTTCATCAACGGCTACCGGCAAAGGAAGGCCGGGCCCCGTGAGGTCGACCTCGAGCGGCGGGACGCCTCCTTCGAGGCGGCGCTCGAGGAGGTGACGCCCCCCGCGCCCACCCCGGAGGACGAGATCGTCGCGAGGACGCTCGACGGCGACGTCGCACGGGCGCTCGCCGCCCTGCCGGAGGACTTCCGGATCGTCGTCGAGCTCGTCGACCTGCAGGACTTCTCCTACCGCGAGGTCGCGGAGATCCTCGACGTTCCCCTCGGGACCGTGATGTCGCGCCTCTACCGCGGCCGCCGGCTCCTCGAGGAGACCCTGCTGTCCTACGGACGCCGCAGGGGCTACTTCGGCTCGGGGGAGGCCCCGGGCCGCACCCGGCTCGCCCGGGCGGCCGGCGAGACGGCCGCGGAATACCGGCCCCGCCGCCGGCGTTAGTCCGTCCGGAGAGGCCCCTCGAGGGCCGCCGCGATGGACTGCGAGACCGCCCGCCCCCTCATCGAGCCCCTGTGCGACGACGAGCTCGACGTCGCGAGCGCGGCCCGCCTCGTCGCGCACCTCGAGGCGTGCGAGGCGTGCTCGGCTCTCCGTCGCGACGTCGAGACGCGCAAGTCCGCCCTTCGCGAGGCACGCCCGGTCGACCGCCTTCCCGAGGCCGTGCGGGCCCGCCTCGTGCGCGAGGTGGGGCGCGCGGCGCCGCCCCGGAAGCGGGCCGCCCGGGCGCTCCCGGCCCTCCTGGCCGCGGCCGTCCTCGTCGGGGGAGGCCTCGCCGCGTTCGTCGCCCGGCGGAACGCCGCGCCCGGAACGCCGCCCCTTTCCGGGCTCCCGGTCGTCGAGGAGGTCACGGGCGAGGTCTTCTGCCTTCGCTGCGCCCTTTCGCGCCTCTTCCCCGGCACGCCCGTCGTCGACGAGCGGCACCTGCCGGTCCTCCGGACGGACAGCGGGGAGATCATCACGCTCCTCGACGGCGCGGTGACAGGTGAGGCCCTCTCGCGGAAGGGGTGCGCCGGCCGGAGGGTCGCGGTCACGATCCGGCTCTTCCCGCGGCAGGAGATCGCCGAGGTCCTCGCGGTCCGGACGCTCGGCCCCTCGGCCGGCGTGCCGGCAGCCGACGTCGTCGCCGCCGCCTCGCGGGTCGGCGCCCCCACGCGCTGATCGGCCTGTTCTAGACTGCCCCGCGTGACGCCGCGCGACGAGCCCGAGCGGCTGGTGCTGACCGTTTCCCTCGCGGCGGGGGGCGTCGCCTTCGGGGCAGGCGCGGCGGCGTCGCTCGTGGCGGCGTGGGCGGCCGCCGGCTTCGGGAACCCGCTCGAAAGGGTCGTCGTCCTCGACCTCGGGCTCGCGGCGTCGGCCGCAGCGGGCCTCGTCGCAGCGGTCGCCGTCGCGAGTCTCCTCCAGCGTCCCGTCGCCCGTCTCGCACGCATCCTCGACTCCGCCCGGCAGATGGCGGAGGGGAACCTCGCGACGCGGGCTCCGGAGGGGAGCGACCTCGCCGGCGGCGTCGGGCGCCTCCTGAACGCCGTCGCCGGGAGGGGCGCGCACCTCCTCTCGTCCGTGAGGCGCGAGCACGCCCAGCTGAACCGCCAGGTCTCCGTTCTCCGTGCCGCCTCGATCCGGAACCGCGAACGGGCGGCGCACGAGAGGGAACGGCTCGCGAGCGCGACCGCCGCGGTTGGAGGCCTCGACGGGACGATCCGGGCGATCGCCGGGAGCGTCGAGACGCTCGCCGCGGGATCCGAGGAGACGGCTTCGGCCGTCGCCGAGGTCGACGGCTCCCTCTCGAACCTCCTCGCGCGCTCCGAAGGCCTCCTCGCGGGATCGACGGAGGGCGCGGCCGCCGCCGTCTCGCTCGCCGAGGGGGCAGCGGTCCTCGACGGGACGCTGACGGCCCTCGCGAAGAGGGCCGGGGAGCTCGCGGAGGCCGCGAGGAGGACCGAGGCGGCGCTCGGGAGCGTCCTCGGCTCCGCCCGCGAGGCGTCGGAGCAGGCCGCCCAGGCGGCGACGGAGGCCCGGGCGGGGCGGGCGGTCGTGGAGGAGGCGCGCGTCTCCGTGACGGCGATCCGGAGCTCGGCCGGCACCGTCCGCGAGGCCGTCCGCCGCGTCGAGGCCCGGTCGCGGGAAGTGGGGAGGATCCTCGAGATGCTCGAGGAGATCGCCCGGCAGACGAACCTCCTCGCGCTGAACGCCTCGCTCCTGGCGACGCGCGCGGGGGAGCACGGCCGGGGCTTCTCGGTCGTCGCGAGCGAGATCCGGAGGCTCTCCGACCGGACGTCGGAGGGGGCGCGGGGGATCGGCGGACACGTCTCGGGGATGCGCGACGAGGTCGAGGCGGCCCTCGCGGCCGCGGAGGAGGAGGGGCGCCTCGTGACGCGCGGCGTCGAGACGGCGACCCGCGCGGGGGAGGCGCTCGCCTCCATCGAGGCCGCGGCCGCGCGCGCCGAGGGGGCGGTCGCCGCGATCCGGGCCGTCGCGCAGGCCCAGTCGGACGCGGTCGCGGGGACGGCGGCGTCCGTCGCGGAGGTCCGCGAGGGGCTCCGGGCCCTCACCGAGGAAGGGCAGCGGAACACGCGTGAGGCGGAGCGGATCCGCGAGCTCGTCGGCCGGGTCCGCGACCTTGCCGGCTTCGTCGAGCGGACGGTCCAGGAGCAGAAGGGGGCCGCGGGGCAGATCGCGGTCGCCGCGGAGCGCTCGCTCGGCCTCATGCGCGACATCCAGGATTCCGTCGGCCGCCAGACTGCCGACAGCCACCGGCTCCTCGGCCTCCTCTCCGAGGTCGAGGCGATGAGCCGCGAGACCGTGGCGTCGGCCTCCTCCGTGGAGGACGCGACGGCCGCCCTCGAGACGCTCGCCGGCTCTCTCGAGGACGAGGTGGGCCGCTTCCGCGTCGAGACGGAGCTCCGGGCGACCTGACGCGCCCTCCGGGGGCGCCCCGGGGGCGCGCCGTCAGATCGGGAGGGAGACCGGGGCCCGCCGCGACCAGTCGTCGAACAGGAGGCCGTGGACGACGACGTCGTGCCTCTGCCCGTGCGCGAAGACGCGGCTCCGGAGGACTCCCTCCTCCACGAACCCGAGGCGCCGCAGAACCGCGCGCGCGGCGAGGTTCCCCGAAGCGACGAACGCCTCGATCCGGAGGAGGCCGCGGTGCAGGAAGAGGTAGGAGACGAGCGCCTCGTGCGCGTCCGTCCCGAGGCCCTTGCCGCGCTCGGCCGGGTCGAGGATCGTCGCCGTGATCCGCGCGACCCGCGAGTGGAGGTCGACGTCGTCGATCCCGGCGATCCCGACCCGGCGCCCCGCCCGGTCCTCGACGACGAGGCGGGTCGCGTCCTCGGAGAGGAGGCCGTCCTGCTCGAACCGGCGCCGCAGGCTCTCGGCCTCGCCGACGAAGAACGGCTCGAACTCGCCGAAGGCGGAGGGTTTCCCCGCGGCGGCGACGAGCCAGTCGAGGTCGTCGGACCGAAGGGGCCGGAGCCTCACGGACGCCCCGTTCAGCATCACATCCTCGCGGGGACCGGCACGCCGAGGACGCCGAGGACGTCGTCGAGAGTCGAGGCGACGAGCTGCAGCGCGGCCCGGCGGGCCCGCCGGCTCTCCTCGTTCTCGGCCTGCAGGATCGGGTGCGTGTGGTAGAGGTGGTGGAAGGCGGCCCCGACGGCGAGCGCGTGCCGCACCAGGAGCGAGACCTCGAGCGTCTCGGCGGCCTTCTCGAAGGTGTCGAGCGTCCGGCCGCAGGTCCTCACGACGTCCCAGAGGCCGTCGTCGAGGTGCGCGACGTCGAGCGCGGCGACGGAGGCGACCTCGGCGGCGTCGAGGAACCCGGGGAGCCCCTTCTCCTCGAGCTTGCGGAAGATGTTCGCGGTGCGCACGGCGGCGTACTGGAGGTACGGCCCGGTGTCCCCCTCGAAGGCGAGCGCCTCGTCGAAGTCGAAGGCGATGACCTTGTTCCGCGAGTAGCGGGTCATGTAGACGCGGAGGGCGCCGATCGCGATCGCCTCGGCGCGCGAGAGGTCCGGCGGGGTCCCCGGCTCGCGCGAGAGGATCTGCTCGAGCGCCTTCTCGACGAGGCGCACGATGAGGTCGTCGGCCTTCACGCCGAGGCCCCGGCGCCCCGACATCTCGACGTACGCGCGGCCGCGGTCCTCGTCCGAGAGCGAGACGCCGAGCAGCTCGGCCGACGCCGGCGTCAGCGCGACCATCTCGTAGGCGAAGTGGACGGAGCGTTCGGCCCCCTCCGGGAAGCCGGCCCGCCGGACCGCCTCCTTGACGACCTTCTGCGGGTACGACTGGCGGACGTCGATGACGTTGATGACGGAGTCGCCGCCGCCGAACCGGCCGCGCGCGGCCGGGTCGGCCCCGTCGGCGTCGTGCCGCGTCCGGTAGAGGGGCGAGGTGCCGTCGGAGCCGACGAACTCGGCCTCCCCGAACGGGTTCACGTAGGGCGCCGGCTCGTACTCGAAGTCGATGCCGAGGTCGCCGAGCTTCCAGAGCTGGTACGCGACGTCCTTGCCCGTGTAGGTGACGGTGCCGTTGGAGCGGACGAGGACCTTGTCGGCGTCCTCCATCCCCTCGAACTCCTTCGCCCCCTCGAGCTTCATGACCCAGCAGCCCGCGTTCTTCCCGTCCGTCTCGAGCTGCGTCGCTCCGGCGTCCTTCAGGAGGTCGAACGCCTTCTGCCAGAAGCGGCGGCCCAGGATGTCGCTCTCGCGCGGGAGGAGGTCGTAGGAGACCCCGATCCGCTCCATCGTCTTCAGGTGGCAGCGGACGACGGCCTCGGCGAGGCGCGACGCGAGCGCCGCCGTCGCGCGGTCGTCCCCGGACAGCTCCTGTCCGAGCGCGGCGGACTCGACGACGTGGAGGGTCGCCTTCCGCCGCTCCTCGAGCGACGGGTCGGCCGCGTAGCTCCTCGTGACGAGCGCGTAGAGGTCCCACGTCAGGTCGCCGAGGCGCCGGGGCTCGGTGCCCGGGGCGTCGTCGGGGAACGCCGCGAGGATCTCCCGGATCTCCTCGCCGAGCGCGGCCGCCCGCTCCGGCTCGGCGAGCTCGGAGGGGTGCTCGAGGCCGACGACGACGTCCGCGACCTGGACCCCGGTGTCGTCGAGGTAGTTCTGGACCTCGACCTTCTTCCCGAGCCGCCGGAAGAGGTGGACGAGGACGTCCCCGAGGACGGCGTTCCTGAGGTGGCCGATGTGCGCGGCCTTGTTCGGGTTGATGTTCGTGTGCTCGACGATCACCTTTCCGGGGATTCCGGGCGTCTCGGGGGGCGGCGCGAGCATCGCCGCGAGCGCCTTCGGCCTATCGAGGAAGAGGTTGACGTAGCCGCCCCCCTCGACGCTCCGGCGGGAGACGATCGGGGGGAGCTCGAGCGCGGGGGCGAGCTCCTCGGCGATCTTCCGCGGGGGGCGTCGGAGGACCTTCGCGAGCTCGAAGGCGATCGGGATCGCGAGGTCGCCGAGCTCGACCTTCGGCGGGGTCTCGAGGACGAGCCGGGGGGGCTCGATGCCCCAGAGTCGGCGGCAGGCGTCCTGGATGGCGGCTTCGACGTCTCTCTTCAGGCCAGGGATCACGGGTACCTCGCTCGGGAGCGTTCCGGGGGACGGACCCGGGAGACACCCCGGGGCACAACCCTCTATTTTCGCACGCTCGTCCGGCACGGCTAAGATCGCCGCGTGGAAGCCTCCGTCCGCCGCGACGTCCTCGTGAAGGCCGACCCGGCCCGCGTCTTTGCGGCCTTCACCGACATCAACGACCTTCTCGCCTGGTTCGCGGACGGGGCCGTCGTCGGCCGCCACGTCGGCGGGAACTGGGGACTCGGCTGGTACGCCGACGAGGAGTCCGACGAGGGGTATCACGTCTTCGGCACCTTCGAGGTCTACGAGCCGGGGAACCGCCTCGTCGTCGGCGACCTCCGGTTCTCGACGCCGGAAGGGGAGAGCTGGGACGGCATGCGGCTCTCGGTCGGGTTCGAGGCCGAGAACGGCGGCACGCGCGTGACGGTGGAGCAGGCCGGGATCGGGGACGGGGCCGCCTGGGACGCCTACACGGCCGGCCTCGGCCCGGGGTGGGAGCGGTCGCTCGCGGACCTGCGCGGCTGGCTGGAGGAAGGGCGGAAGCTCCCCGGGCGCTGAGGACGGGCGGCGACGGGCCGCCGGGGGGCGCCCGGCGCGATCCTGCCCGGCCGCGGGTCCGCCGCGCCGAGAAGCGGAAGTTCTTGAACCCCGGGGCTCTTGCGGGCGTAATCATGGATGCCGTGAAGACGCTTTCGTACCGGCGACGCCTGCGCCGCGTCGCCGCCTTCCTCGTCGGAGCGCTCGCCGCCGCCGGCTGCCGCTCGGGCGCGCCCGGGACGGTCCTGAACGTCTCGCCGGAGGAGTGGCGGAAGGTCATCGCGTCTCGGGGCGTCGACCCGGGGGACGTGCCGATGCCGATGTACATCTCCCCGGAGACCCGCCGTGTCGCCGAGCAGATCGCCGGGCCGGGGGACGACCGGGAGAGGCTGAAGCGGCTCCAGTCGGTCCTCCTCGACCGGAGGTCGTACGCCTTCGAGTACGAGTCCGCCGCGACCTTCACCGCGTCGGAGGCCTTCGCGACGCGGCGCGGGAACTGCGTGTCGTTCACGAACCTCTTCATCGCCTTCGGCCGCGCGATCGGGATCCCGCTCCAGGCCGCGCTCCTCTTCCGCAAGGCGCGGAGCGAGCGCGAGGGCGACCTCGTGATGGTCTTCAACCACATGGTCGCCGTCCACCCGAAGGGGCGCTACAACACCGTCTACGACTTCTACATGACGCGCGACGACACGCCGGTCGACCTCCGCCTCGTCGACGACGTGGCCGTCGCCGCGATCTCGGCGAGCAACCGGGGCGTCGAGGCCCTCCGGGAGGGGGACCTCGAGAAGGCGCGCACCCTCCTCGAGCGGGCCACGAGGCTCGACCCGACGCTCCCGGACCTGCAGTCGAACCTCGGCATCGTGAAGTGGCGGCAGGGAGACTACGACGGGGCGCTCGCGGTCTTCCGGCGCGGCCTCGACATCGACCCGCACCGGCCGGCGCTCCTCCACAACCTCGCGGCCCTCTACATCGAGCAGGGGCGGATGGCGGAGGCGCGGGCGGCGCTCGCCGCCGCGAACACGCACGACGCGTCCGCCTTCCTCTTCGTCGTCCAGGGAGACCTCGAGATCGCGGCCGGGAACCCGAAGGGGGCGCTCAAGGCCTACAACCGGGCGCACCGGGAGGCGCCGACGCTCGTCGAGGCGCTCCTGGGGATCGCCCGGGCCGAGCGCGCGCTCGGCAACGTCTCCGCGGCCCGCCGGGCGCTCCGGAAGGCCGAGAAGCTCCGGCCCGACGACGTCCAGATCCGATCGCTCCTCGACCAGCCCTGACCGCCGGGGAAGGCGGGCCGGCGGGGGCGGCGGCCCCCCGTGGGGTATAGTCCCAAGGATGCGCCGGTTCCGGCGAACCCCCCCTGAAAGGACCACGTGGATGAGAAAGCTGCGGCTTCTCGCGACCCTCGTCCCGCTCGTGGCGCTCGCTCTTCCCGCGGCCGCCGAGCTGGAGAAATTCAAGGACTGGGACAAGTCCCCCGAGTTCACCTACTACGCCACCGACGACGATCGGAAGGCCTGGCAGGCCATCAAGACGGACGAGGAGGCGGACAAGTTCTACAACCTCTTCTGGGGCCGTCGCCACCCGAACTACAAGAACCAGGCCCAGAACGTCTTCAAGCTCAAGTTCGACGCCCTCGTCGCCGAGGCCGACAAGCACTTCACGCTCGGGAAGAAGAGGGGCGCCCTCACCGAGCGCGGCAAGGTCCTCATCCTCCTCGGCGTCCCGAAGGCGATGCCGTCCAAGGTGGAGTCCTCCCTGAACACCGGCGCAGGCGCGGGCGCCTCGGCCAGCGAGGGCGACGGCCGCTTCCTGGCGACCGCGGGGGGCGGAACGACGATCCGGACCCAGTTCCAGTACGAGGCGGCGCAGCTCCCCGAGTGGACCGGCCTGAAGACGCTCGTCCTGACGTTCACGACCGACCAGACCGCCCTCACCGAGTCGGTCGACAAGCCGGCCGACGTGAAGCGGCTCTGGAAGAAGGCGGTCACGGCCGCCCTCGTCAACCCCGACATGACGCAGCCCCCGGTCTACAAGACGCGCGAGCAGTTCGAGGCGGAGCAGAAGGCGGCCACCGAGGCGGCGGCCGAGGCCGCGAGGGGGCCCGTCCTCTCCGCCCCCGTCCGTGAGACCCTCGAGGCGCTCCTCGCCAAGGAGCCCCAGGGAGACGTCACCGTCTTCCCGCTCGCGTTCAGCGACAAGGCGACCCGCCTCACGTTCCAGATGGTGGTTCCCGCGGCCGCCCTCGCGCCCGCGGACGCCGCCGCCGCGCCGGCCCTCAAGGTCGCCGTCCTCGTCAAGTCGAAGGACGGGAAGGACGCCGCGCGCCGCGAAGAGGCCGCGGTCCTCCAGAAGTCCAAGGGCGAGTCGTTCCTCGACATGACGCTCCCGGTGGAGCCGGGCGACTACGAGCTCGCCGTCGTCCTCCTGGACGGCACGGGCGCCACGAAGGCCGCCGCCCGCCGCTCGGCGAGCGTCCCGCCGCTCCCGGCCGAGCTCGGCCTCTCGCCGCTCCTGATCGCCTGGAACGACATGCCGGCCGAGGGCTCGAAGCAGGACGACGCGTTCGTCTTCTCGGCGCGGAAGTTCGTCGTGCGCGGCGACAACAAGCTCACGAAGACCGACGGCCTCGCCTACGTGGCGCGCCTCTACAACCCCGCCGTCGACCCGGCGACGAAGAAGCTCGTCCTCAAGCGGACGATCCAGATCAAGCCGAAGAGCGGCTCGACGATCGACGTCCCGCAGCCGCCGGACGAGCCGATGAGCGTTCCCGACATGCAGGGGGGGACGGCCGCGCTCATCATCGACCTCGCGGGCGCCATCGTCGATGTCAACGTCGGCGAGTACTTCCGGCCCGGCGAGTTCACGCTCATCCTGAAGGTGACGGACGTCGTCGCCGGGAAGACGGTCGAGGCGAAGGCGCCGTTCACGCTCGTCGCCCCGCCGGCCCCGGCTGCTCCCGCGGCCCCGGCGAAGCCGGCCCCGAAGAAGTAGTCCCCTTCCCGTTCCCGGACGACGAAGGCCCCGGCTCGCGCCGGGGCCTTTTCCCGTCTCAGGAGGCGGGCGGAAGGCTACTCGACCCTCACGTCCGCGGAGGCGAGGGCCATCCGGCCGGAGGCGACGTCGCGGACCCCGGCGATGAACCGCAGGTTCCCCTTCCCCGTCTTCACCTGCCCCCGGTAGACGAACGGCTCGGACTTCGCCTTCTCCCAGCTCGCGGACGGGATCGACACCTTCGTCCGTTCCGGCTTGACCGTGGAGCGCGCGCCGGTGTCCTCCACGGCCGCGAGCGTCACCTCGATGACCGCCGTCTTCACCGCGCCCTCGTCCTGGAACGTCAGCTCGGAGATCGGGACGAGGACCTCGTAGGGGGCGACGCGGCGGCCGGCGCCCGACTTGCTCTCGGGGGCGCCGACGCGGAGGGTCGCCGGGAAGTCGCCCGTCGCTCCCGGCGTCAGGAGGGCCATCTCCACGCGGTCGACGGCGGCCGCGTCCCCGGTCTTCGGGCCGAAGCCGGTCCGCGCGCGGACGACGACGCCGGGGCGGGTCGAGCGGACGTCGACCTTCCTCACGCCGGTCTTCTTCGGGTCGGCGGCGGGGACGCCGGAGAGGGTCACCCCGACCGAGTAGTAGCTGCTCGACTCCCGGTAGACGCGGTCGAACGCGTCCCCGAAGGTGTTCCGGCTCTCGATGAGGACGCCGCCCGTCTCCGAGGAGAGCGCGGCCATCGAGTCGCGGTAGTTCTGGACCTTCGAGTACGGGCTGAGCGCCGGCGCGTACCTCTCGGACGCGTCCGCGCCGACGACGAGCCCCTTGGCGTCGAAGACCTGGATCGTGATGCCGGAGCTGTTCGCCTGGGCGATCACCTTTCCGAGGTCGTCGCCGATGTCGTAGTCGAACTGCTGGAGGAGAGAGGGGCCGTAGGCCTGGGTCAGCGTCTGGCCCGGGTACCATTCCCAGCCGTTCGTGACGAGGAGGAGCGTCCGCTTCCCGGAGCGCGCGGCGAGCGCCGAGACGCTCCGCGCCAGCTCGGCGAGCGAGGAACGGTCGCGGGCGGAGGTCTCCGCCGACCAGCTCCGGATGATCCCGGTGCGCGTCGAGGCGCGGGAGACCCGCAGCTCCTGGACCGTCTGCCGGTACTGCGCCTCCCACGAGAGCGCCTTCGGCGAGGCCTGCTCGAGCCGCCGGAGGCCGTCGAGGAGCTCCTCCTTGCTGGACGTGAAGGGGACGAGGACGCGGGTCGAGCCGTTGTACGAGACGATCGAGGCGCGGTCGGACGGCGAGAGTCGCGTGACGAAGTCCCGGAGCCCCTCGATGACGGGCTTCCGCTCCTGCGGGAGGAGCCTCTCGTCGTCGAAGTAGACGAGGAACTGCCTCGGGACGTAGGCGTCCCCGGCGTCGGTCCGGAGCGTCTCGAGGACGAAGTCGGGGGAGGCCTTCGCGAGGTCGGGCCCGTGGACCGTTCCGGCGTCGATCCGCGCGAAGTAGTCGACCGGGACCGGCTTGCCGTCGACCCGGACGACGAACTCGTCCTTCGTCAGGTCGTTCACCGGGACGCCGTCCTTCGTCGCGACGACGTCGAGGTCCATCGCGGTCACCTCGACGGCGGCCCGGACGCCGGTGGACAGCGGAGGCCTGGCCGCGGGCGGATCGGCCGCGGACCCGGGCGCCCGGAGGAGGAGCGACAGGGCGAGGGCGGAAGCGCGTGCGCGAGTGGACATCGGTGACCTCCGTGCGGGACTACGTTCAGGGCGGGGGCGGCGGATCAGAGCCCGAGGACGTCGCGGAGCGCCGAGGCGTCCGCGGCGATCCTCTCCGAGAGACGTTCGTCGACGGCGAGCGCGGCGTAGCGGTCGGCGAGCGCCGGGTCCTCGCTCGTCCACTCCCGCCCGACCTGCTCGGCGGCGACCATCTGCTTCGCGAAAAAGAGCAGCTGCTCGGCGAGCGGGCTCCGGCTCGAGACGACTCCGCTCGAGCCGAGCACGTCCGCGAACGTCCCGGGCAGATTCACCTTCCGTGCCAGCAGCCGGCCGCCCGCGGCGCGGTACCAGGCGAGCGCGGCGGCGCGGAACGGACCGGGCTCGAAGTCCTCGGCCAGGAGGATCTTGAGGAGCTCGTAGCTGCCGAGCGGCTCGACGAGGGCGAGCGTCCAGGCCGCCTCGGGGTCCTCTCCCGTGGTCGGCGCGAGGTGGGACGCGGCCACGGCGGTGGACACGGCGGCCCGCCTCAGGGCCCGCTCGAGGCGCTCGCGCGCCGAGACGGCGGGGACCCCGTCGGCGGAGAGGAGGTCGAGGAATCGGCGCAGCGCCCCGGGGCCGATCGCGGCGACCGCGTCGTCCGCGGTGGAGAGGAGGCCGGAGGCGGGGGTCCGGAGGGAGTTGCCGAGAAACAGGAGGTCGAGCGTGAGGAACGGGTCGGTCGCGGCGAGGCGGACGATCTCCTCGCCCTCGGCCCCGGCGGCGAGGGCGGCGCGGCATCGCTCGGCGGTGTCGGCGAAGAGGGGGAACGGCCGGAAGGGCTGCCTGAGGGCCGCCGCGACCTTCTCCGAAAAGCGCCCGAAGACGAGGAAGCGCTCCCGCCAGACGGCCGCGGGGGGAGACTCGACGCCGAGCCCCTCGGCGACGGAGAAGAAGGCCCGCGCGACCGCGTCGGGCGAGAAGTCGATCGACTCCTCGGGCTCCGCCCGCCGCTCCGCGGGCGGAGGGGAGCTCTGCCGCGCGGTGTCGTCGAGCGAGCGGGCCCCCTCCAGCGCGAGGAGCTGCCCCCGGAGCGAGAGCTGGATCTGGAGGAGGTCCTCCGTCGCCACGGAGGGGTCGTAGACGAACGTCGCCCCGCGCCAGTGGAACAGGTCGAGGAGGATCCGCATCGCGAGCTCCTCGACCGCGGCTGCGAGCTCGGCCCGCGAGAGGAGCCCGGACTCGAAGATCAGTCGCGTCAGGCTCTGTCCCGTCAGGAAGCTGTCGGCGAGGAGCTCGTAGACGATCGGCTCGTCGAGGATCCCCCGCGACGTCAGCCACGTGCCGAGCCGCTCCTCGGGACGGATCGAGGAGACGAAGACGATCGCGCCCGCCTTCACCTCGATCGTCCGGCGCTCGTCCCCGAGCGAGACCGTCACCCGCCCGGAGAGATGGTTCATCTCGAGCCACTGCAGGAGATCGCCGAGGGAGAAGGTGTCCAGCGTCCCGCTCAGAGTCTTCGGCACCGCGTCTCCCAGTCTGACACGAAGAGGGGCTTCAGTCGGCGTTCTTCCGGAGGAGAGCCGCCGCCTGCCGGAGGGCGAGGAGCTCCCGGGGCTCCTTCTGCAGCACGCCCGTGCCGTAGGCGCGCTGGGTGACGAACTCGTACCGGAGCTCGCGGAACGAGACCCCGCGTGGGACGCGGTCGCCGCGGTAGTACCAGACCTCCATCTCCCCGGCGACCCCTCCCGGGGTGGCCGCCTTCTGGTACGGGACCTGGACGGTCACCGGGCCGTTCGCCGTCGTGACCACGTACGTCTCCGTTCCGCGGAGGACGGTCATCTCGTCCTGCCCGCTGCGGATCGCGGAGCGGGCGGCGTAGCTCGGCGGCCCGAGGATGAGGAGGACGCGCCCGCGGTCCGTCAGCGAGCCTCGCGTCGCCTCCGTCGAGAAGTTCGCGTCGGCGTACTGGACGCGGCGGTAGAACTCGATCTGGAGCTCGTTGTCGGCCGTTTCCGGGGAAGGGTCGAGGCCCGACCAGAAGCGGGCGACGAAGGAGCGGCGCGCGTCGTCGTCGGGGAGCGCGGCGTACGCCTTCTTCTCCGCGTCCGTCAGGAGAGCCGAGACCGGACCGAGGGCCCAGGCGGCGTCCCCCGTGTTCGCCGGGATCGCCGCGGTGTCGACGTCGCGCGTCGCGTAGCTCGGGAGGACGCCGCCGGCGATCTCGCCGGCCGGAGTCGGCGGCGCCAGCTCCGCGGCCTTCTCGCGCGTCGCCTCGAAGATCTGCACGAACCGCTTCGGGTAGGCGGCGGGGTCGATCCCCGCGGCGGGATTCGTCGAGAAGTAGCGGAGGAGCTGCTCGCGGCAGCGTTCCTCGTCCTTCTTGTGGAAGGCGACGGCGGCCGAGTAGAAGTAGTAGGCGGGGAGCGCGCGCGTGCGCGCCGAGTCCATCCCCGGGGCCGACAGGAGCTCGGCCATCCGCCGGAGCGAAGCCTCGGCCGCGTCCCAGCTCTTCGCGGCGTACGCCTTCTTCGCGTCGGCGAACGTCGCGAGGATCGGAGCCTCCTCCGGGGGAGCCTGGGCCTCGGCTCCCGCGACGGCGACGAGGAGGACTGCGAGCGCGGCGCCCGCCAGTTCGAGACGGAATCTCGCGGTGTGTCGGTTCACGGCGTTTCAATTTAGCATCGGGACCATGTCCGACACCAAGAACGCCGCCGCCACGACTTCCGGGATCCCGGTCCGCCCCGCGTACGCCCCGGCAGACGTCCCCGGGGGCTGGGACCCGGGCACGCCCGGCGCGTTCCCGTTCACGCGGGGCGCGGTCGCGGGCGGCTACCGCAAGAAGCTCTGGACGATGCGCCAGTACGCGGGCTTCTCCACCGCGAAGGAGTCGAACGCCCGCTACCGCTACCTCCTCGAGCAGGGGCAGACGGGACTCTCCGTCGCCTTCGACCTCCCCACCCAGATCGGCTTCGACTCCGACCACGCCCTCGCGCGCGGCGAGGTCGGGCGGGTCGGCGTCGCCATCGACTCGATCGAGGACATGGAGACACTCCTCGACGGCATCCCGCTCGGCGACGTCTCGATCTCCATGACGATCAACGCGACGGCGTCGATCCTCCTCGGGCTCCTCCTCGCCGTGGCGCGGCGGCGCGGCACCGAGTGGACGAAGCTCTCGGGGACGATCCAGAACGACATCCTGAAGGAGTACGCCGCCCGCGGGACGTACGCCTTCCCGCCGAAGCCGTCGATGCGCCTCATCACCGACATCTTCGGCTTCTGCGCGAAGGACGTCCCGCGCTGGAACACGATCTCCATCTCCGGGTACCACATCCGCGAGGCGGGCTCGACGGCGGTGCAGGAGGTCGCCTTCACGCTCGCGGACGGCGTCGAGTACCTCTCGGCCGCGGTGAAGGCCGGGCTCGACGCGAAGGCGATCGCCCCGCGGCTCACGTTCTTCTTCAACGTCCACAACGACTTCCTCGAGGAGATCGCCAAGTTCCGCGCGGCGCGGACGCTCTGGGCGCGCCTTCTCTCGGACCGCTTCGGCATCGACGACCCGCGCGCGCAGGCGCTCCGCTTCCACACCCAGACGGCCGGCTCGACGCTCACCGCGCAGCAGCCCGACGTGAACGTCGTGCGGGTCGCGATCCAGGCGCTCGCCGCGGTCCTCGGCGGGACCCAGTCGCTCCACACGAACTCGCGCGACGAGGCGCTCGCGCTCCCGACGACCGAGGCCGCGCGGCTCGCGCTCCGGACGCAGCAGGTCATCGCGTACGAGACCGGCGTCGCGCGCGTCGCCGACCCGCTCGGCGGCTCGTGGGCGATCGAGGCGCTGACGGCCGAGATCGTCGAGCGGGCCTCCGCGCTCATCGCGCGGATCGACGGGATGGGGGGCGCCCTCGCCGCCATCGAGGCGGGGTACTTCCAGCGCGAGATCCAGGAGGCCGCCTACCAGGCGCAGAAGGCGATCGAGTCGAAGGAGCAGGTCGTCGTCGGCGTGAACGAGTTCACGCTCGAGGAGGAGAGCCCGATCCCGACGATGTCGATCGACCCGAAGGTCGAGACCGAGCAGGTCGAGCGGCTCGCCGCGTTCCGCGCGCGGCGCGACGGGGCGAAGGTGGAGCGGCTCCGCGCCGACCTCGTCGCCGCGGCCCGGGACGGGCGGAACCTGATGCCCCCGATCGTCGAGGCGGTGGACGGGAACGTCACCCTCGGCGAGGTCGTCGAGTCGCTCCGGACGGTCTTCGGCGACCACAAGGACACCGTCGGGCTCTGAGGCCGTCGCCGCCGCGCCCGGGCGTCCCGGGAGGGCGTCCGGGCGCCGGGCGAACGGGCCCAATCCGGACTGACGGGGCCCTTCATCCCGGGCAAAACCGCTGCCAGAACGGGCCCCCGCCTGTGTAATTCGTTCCGGGCCGCTCGGAATGCGGCTTCACGTCGTCCTCACAACTCCCGAAATGTGTCAAGTCGTTCACTGCCAGAGACTTGGCCCGAGTGCACCGCTTGGGGTGCATTCCGTGCGAAGTCCGCTCGCCATGCGGGTTCGCCGGCTTTTCGACAGGCGAATTCACAGGCTTTTGCACAGCGCTTCTGGGAAAGGCGATAAGCCTCGCCGATGGAACGTCTTCTGCGTCGCTCAGCCGTCCTCGGGGAAAGGAAGGTTCCCGTCGACCTCCGTGACGTTCGGGTCGAAGCAGCGCCGGCACCGTGCCTCGTACATGCCGGCGGCTCCGACGACGACCCTCTCCTTCGAGGCGACGAGGCGCTGGGTCCGGCTCGCGGGCGAGCCGCAGAGAACGCAGATCGCGCGGGTCTTCACGACCTCCTCGGCGAGCGCCATCAGCGTCGGCATCGGCTCGAAGGGGCGCCCGAGGTAGTCCTGGTCGAGGCCGGCGACGACGACCCTCTTGCCGAGGTCGGCGAGCCGGCTCGCGACCTCGACGATGCCGGCGTCGAAGAACTGCGCCTCGTCGATGCCGACGACCTCGGTCCGGTCGTCGGTCCGCGCGAGGACCTCGGCGGAGGTCGCGACGGCGAGGGCCGTCAGGCGCATCCCGGTGTGCGAGACGACCTCGACCTCGGAATAGCGGGCGTCCAGGAGGGGCTTGAAGACCTGGACGCGCCGGCGGGCGATCTTCGCGCGCGTGACGCGCCGGATCAGCTCCTCCGACTTCCCCGAGAACATCGACCCGCAGATGACCTCGATCGAACCGCTGCCGGGGAGGTTCAACGTCCCCTCCTTCCCGTCGCCCGGGCGCCTCGAGCCGGGGCACGTTTCGCGCTCTTCCTCGCCGCGGGCGCCGCCGCGCCCGTCCGTCCCGCGGCCCGTGCCGTGCGCGACGGCGCGGGGCCGGCGGCGGCGACGCCCACCTTCGGGCAGATCGCGGCGAGCAGGCACGAGCCGCAGCGCGGGGATCGCGACGGGCAGACGCGCCGCCCGTGGAGGATCAGCGCGTGGCCCGCGAAGACCCAGGTCTCGCGCGGGAGGAGGGCGTTGAGGTCCCTCTCGACCTTCTCCGGGTCCGCGTGGCGCGACCAGCCGAGCCGGCGCGCGAGGCGCCCGACGTGCGTGTCGACGACGACGCCGTCCGGTGCGCCGAACGCGTTCCCGAGAACGACGTTCGCCGTCTTGCGCCCGACGCCGGGGAGGGCGTTGAGCTCCTCCATCGTCCCCGGCACCCGGCCGCCGTGCTTCTCGACGAGCGCGCGGCACGCGCCGCGGATCGACTTCGCCTTCGCGTTGAAGAAACCCGTGGAGCGGATGAGCTCTTCGAGCTCGCTCCCCGCCGCGGCCATCTCCGCGGCGGTCGGGAACCGTCGGAAGAGGGCCGGCGTGACGACGTTCACGCGCGCGTCCGTGCACTGCGCCGAGAGGATCGTCGAGACGAGGAGCTGGAACGCGTCGGCGTGGTCGAGCGAGCAGTCGGCGCCGGGGTATTCCGCCCGGAGCCGTTCGAGGACGTCGGCGGCCGGTGCGGGACGCACCTTCTGGGGGGCTGGCATGCGGGGCGGAGGATACCGCCGCCGGCCCCCCGGGAACTCCTTGATTCCGCGGGGACCGGATGGAAGACTGCGCCGCGCGTGAGTGCCCCGCGTCTCCCCGCCCTCCTCCTCGCCCTCCTCCTCGCCCCGCCCGCCGGCGCCGCCGAGCGGGTCACGATCACCGTCCTCGAGACCTCCGACGTCCACGCGAACCTCCTGCCGTGGAACTACGCGAGAGGGACCACGGGCGACTGGGGCCTCGCCCGCGTGGCGACGAGGGTCCGCGAGATCCGCGCCGCGACGCCGAACGTCCTCCTCCTCGACGGGGGAGACACGATCCAGGGCGCCCCCATCGGGTGGCTCGAGGCGCGCCGCCCCTCGGGCGGCCCGCACCCGATGGCCGTGGCGATGAACGCCCTCGGCTACGACGCGATGGCGGTGGGGAACCACGAGTTCAACTTCGGGCTGGAGGTCCTCCGCCGCGCCGAGAAGGACTCCCGGTTTCCCTGGCTCTCGGCGAACACCCGGAAGGCCTCCGACGGGAGCGCCGCGTTCCCGGAGTATCTCGTCCGGGAGGTCGGCGGCGTGAGGGTCGGGGTGCTCGGGCTGACGACGCCGAACATCCCGGGCTGGGAGCCGGCCGCGAACCGGCCCGGCCTGACGTGGGAAGACCCGGTCGTGACCGCGAAGCGCCTCGTGCCGCTCCTCCGCGGGAAGCTCGGCTGCGACGTCGTCATCGTCCTCTTCCACAGCGGCCTCGAGGCCGACCCGGAGACGCTGGAGCCGAACGGCACCGCCCACGAGAACCGCGTCGTCGCGCTCGCGCAGGAGGTTCCGGGGATCGACCTGATCCTGACGGGCCACGCGCACCGGAAGATCCCCCTGACCCGCGTCCACGGTGTCCCGTTCGTCCAGCCGGGACGCTGGGGAGAGGTCCTCGCGCGCGTCGACCTCGTCGTCGAGAAGGACGGGGGGAGAGCGAAGGTCGTCGAGGCGAAGGGGGAGCTCCTCCCCTCCGACGCCTCCGTCGCGACCGACCCCGAGATCGCCGCGATTGCGAAGCCCTTCCACGAGAAGGCGCTCGCCTACCTGAACGAGCCGGTCGCGGTCGCGACCGGGCCCTTCCCGGGAGAGCGGGCGCGCCTCGAGGACACGGCGCTCCTCGACCTGATCAACGAGACGCAGCTGGAGGCGACGAAGGCGGACCTCTCCCTCACGTCGCTCCTCCCGTTCCGGTTCGACGGGTGGGAGGCGGGGCCGCTCACGGTCCGGCAGGTCTACGCGCTCTACCCGTACGAGAACCAGCTCGTCGTCGTCGAGGTCGACGGGGCGCGCCTCCGCGGGATCCTCGAGCACGCCGCGACCTACTACGGCAGGGCCGAGTGGAAGGACGGGCAGCTCGTCCTCGCGCCCGACCCCGGCATGACGCCGTACAACTTCGACGTCCTCCAGGGGGCGAGCTACCGCGTCGACCCGACCGCCCCGGTGGGGCACCGGGTGACGGAGCTCCGTTTCCACGGGCGCGACGTGAAGGACGACGACCGCTTCAGCCTCGCCGTCAACAGCTACCGCGCCCAGGGCTCCGGAGGCTACGCCGCGCTGAAGGGGACGAAGGTCCTCCGGACCTACAACGACGAGATCCGCGAGCTCCTCGTCGACCGGCTGCGGAGCCTCGGGAAGGTCGACCCCGTCACGGACGACAACTGGACCCTGGCGCCCCGGATGTCGTGGGCGCCGCCGCAGCCGGCCGCCGGGGCGCCCGCGCCTTCGGCGACGGTCCCGGCGCGGTAGCGGGGGCTCCGGAACGACGAGGCCCCCTCGGGAGAGGGGGCCTCGGGTCCTGCGGCGGGGAACGGGGTCCGCGGGTCAGCTCGACGGGACGATGTACGGGACGACGGCGTCCGCGTCCCCCGTCTTCTTGTCCTGCCTCACGAGCGCCGCGAAGACCGCCTGGGAGCCCTCGGCCGGAACGACCTCGAGCCTCCCGATCGGGGCGCCCGTGCCGGCGACGGCGTAGTACGCCGTCGGGACGCGGACGACGTCCTTCGGGCCGACGGCGAGCGCGAGCGGCGACCCGACGGCCGCCCCCTCTGTGTCGAACGCCTTCACCGTCACCTGCGCCGCGCCGTCGGTCGGGTTCGTCAACTGCAGCTCGGACTCCATGACGTCCCAGCCGGCGTCCGTGGCCTGGATGAAGACCGCCCGCGAGCCCGGGGCGGCCGTGGAGTCGCCGAGGAGTGCCGCCGACCCGTAGCCGTGTCGCCCGCCTCCGGAGTCGGCCGCCGTCACGCGCGCGAAGGCGAAGACGGGCGGGTCGGAGACGACGTCCATGCTCCCGACGGCCGCGTCGAGGCCGAAGAGCCCCTTCACGACGTCGGGAAGCGAGACGACCTTTCCAGCCGGAACCGTCAGCGTCGCGGTCGGCACCTGGGCCGCGGGAGAGCCGTCGGCGAGCCGCGCGACGCGGAACCCGATCGTGACCGTCGAGTCGGTCGCGGCGCCGTTGAAGAGCTGCAGGTCGGTCCGCGTCGACTCCCCGAGGCTCCCCGCGCCGCGGCCGGCGGCGAGGATCCACTGGTAGAGGGCCGCGCTCCTCGGGCCGAAGAAGGGGAGGTCGACCGGGTCCCCGGAGGCGGAGTCGATGGCGGTCCCGAACGGGAGGACCTTCCCCTTCGTCACGCCGAAGACGACGCGCGCCGACGGGGACGCGGGGATCCCGAAGGCGTCGAAGATCGTCGAGGCCTGGGTCCGGTACCCGGCCGGCCACCTGTAGGAGAAGGGGCCGGCGATCTGCGTCCCGGAGGCGTCGACGATCGAGACCGTTCCCGTGGCCGCCTCGATGACGAGGAGCCCCGCGTTCGTCCTCTGGCCGGCGGCGTCGGCGGGGGTCAGGACGAACCCGGTCTCGCCGGCGGCGATCGCCTGGCCTCCCTTGACGAAGTTCCTCGCGAAGCCGTAGGTCCCGCCGTCCTCGCGCGTCCGGTAGACGCGGATCCACGAGTAGAAGTCGGCGACCTTCGTCGTCGTGTCCGTCGTCGAGAAGCGGAGCGCGCCGAAGGTGTCCGGCCCTCCCATCTCGTTCCCGATCGGGTCCGCCTGGGAGACGAGCTTCCCCGGACCGACGGTGAGGGCGGCCCCGGGGGAGAGGCCGAGGATCCAGTCGTTCGGGAGGAGGCGCTCGGCGACCGTCGCGTTGACCGTCGCCCCGGTGGAATCGGCCGAGCCCCGGTTCCAGGCGACGACCTGCGTCGCCCACCGCGTCCCGTCCTTCCCGGCGGTCGAGGCCGCGGCGGGGAAGTAGTGGTCGTCGACCGAGATCGGCAACGGGGGTCCGGCTTCGGTCAGGGCGGCCGGGCCGCCGACGAGGAAGCGCTTGCGCGTCTCGTCGACGACGAGCGCGTAGGCGACCCCTCCGACGGCGGGATAGCGCGCGAGGCTCGGCGTTCCGGTCCCGTCGATCGTGACGGGGTCGCCGTAGCTGACGTCGAGCTCGGCCGTCACGAGCGTCGTTCTCGTCGGCGCGACGGTCTCGGTCGTGCTCGTCAGGGCGAACTCGGTCGCCGTGAGGGTCGTCGTCTGGTCCGGAACGGCGCCGCGGGGGTCGAAGACCCCGATTTCGCCTCCCTGCTGCTCGGTGTAGGCGATCCGGTCCTTGTAGATCTTCATGTCGAACGGGAGGACGAAGATCCCGACGTAGTACGTCTTCAGCTCTCCCGAGTCCGGGTCGAACCGGGCGAGCTGTGCGGAGTTGTAGAGGGAGATCCAGAGCGCCCCGTCGGGCCCACGGATGATCTTCGAGGGCTGCGCGTAGGAGTTCGGCAGGAGCCACTTCTTCGCCCGGGACCCGTCCGGGGAGAACCGCACGAGGGCTCCGAGCAGGAAGTCGGCGCTCCAGACCGAGCCGTCGGCGTCGAGGAAGGGATAGGTGAGGCTGTAGATCGGGTTGGCCGTGTCGGACGACCTCCAGTGGACGAACGTCCCCGTGGCCGGGTCGAAGTTCGTCAGGATGCCGTCCGTCTCGGGGATCCAGAGCGTCCCGTCGGCCTTCTTCACGAAGGCGGTCTGGCGGCGCGCCGAGTCGACCCACTCCGTGAGCTCGGCGGTGTCGGGGTTGAAGCGGGCGACCTTGAAGCCGCCGAGCTCGGCGATCCAGAGCGTCCCGTCGCTTTCCTTCTGGAGGTAGCTCGGGGCCGCGTCGCGCGGCATCGTCCACTTCCGGACCTTCGTGTTGTCCGCGGAGATGCGGGAGACGACGTTCTCGTTCGCCGACGCGGTCCAGATCGTCCCGTCGGCCTCGAGGATCATGTTCGAGGCGTCGTAGCGGCCCCCGTTCGGGATCCCGATGGTCCCGGCCGAGCCCGGCATGGAGACCGCCGGGGTGGGCGTCGGCGTCGCCGTCGGCGTCGCCGTGACGGACGGGGTCGGCGTCGGAGTCGGGGTCGCCGTCGGGGTCGGGGTCGGCGTCTCCGTCGGCGTCGGGGTCGGCGTCTGGGCGAGGAGCGTGCCGGGGAGCAGGGCCGCGGCGACGGCGAGCGCGGCAATCCGGAGGAGTCGTGTCACGCGGCGCATTCTAACGGCAGGGGATGCAGGATCCGTTCCGCGCCCGCGAGCCGGGCCTATGATGGAGGCCATGGCCGCCGCGACCGTCCGCGAGCGGCTCGCCGCCCTGACGGCGAAGGGCTCGCTCGTGAAGCGCGAGGGAGAAAAGTTCCGCTGCCTCGCCTGCGGGCACCGCTGTCTCCTGGGCGAGGGGAAGGAAGGGGTCTGCCGCGTCCGGTTCGTCCGCGACGGGGAGCTCCGGGTCCCCTGGGGCTACGTCGCCTCCGTCGCGGTCGACCCGATCGAGAAGAAGCCGTTCTTCCACGTCCTCCCGGGCGCCACGGCGCTCTCCTTCGGGATGCTCGGCTGCGACTTCAAGTGCCCCTACTGCCAGAACTGGGAGATCAGCCAGGTGATCCGGGACCCCGGGGCCGACGCGTGGGCGAGCCCGCGGCCCGCGACGCCGGAGGGGATCGTCTCCGCGGCGGTCGCCGCCGGGGCGGCGATGGTCACCTCGACCTACAACGAGCCGCTCATCACGGCCGAGTGGGCGGCGGCCGTCTTCGACCGCGCCCGCGAGGCGGGGCTGATGACGAGCTTCGTCTCGAACGGGAACGCGACGGGAGAAGTGCTCGACTTCCTGCGCCCGCGGGTCGACGCCTACAAGGTCGACCTGAAGGGGATGCGCGAGGAGGGCTACCGGCGGGTGGGAGGGAGGCTCGCCGTCGTCCTCGATGCCCTGGCGGGCCTCGTCTCGAGGGGATTCTGGGTGGAGGTCGTCACGCTCGTCGTTCCCGGGCACAACGACTCGGAGGAGGAGCTCCGCGACGCCGCGCGGTTCCTCGCCTCCCTCTCGCGCGACCTCCCGTGGCACGTGACGGCGTTCCACCCCGACTACCGGATGGCGGACACCGCCGCGACGCCCGTGGCCGCGCTCCTGCGGGCCGCGGAGATCGGCCGGGAGGAAGGGCTCCGCTGGGTCTACACCGGGAACCTCCCGGGGCGCGTCGGGAACGGCGAGACGACGTTCTGCGCGAGCTGCCGGGAGCCTCTCGTCGAGAGGCGCGGATTCCGCGTCCTCTCGCGGCGGATCGGCCCCGACGGCTCCTGCCCGGCCTGCGGGGACAGGGTTCCCGGGATCTGGGCCCCGCGCGCCGCTCCGGCGCCCTGACGGCGCCGAATTGACGGGCGCTTCCCTTCGGGCTTAGCATCCCGCTCGTCTGGTCCGGCGCGGCGCGGCCCTGCGGTTGCGGGCGGCGCGAACGGGGCGCCGGACGAGGGAGACGCGAGGATCACGACCCGCTCTCCCCCTCGGACCTGACAAGGCACGGTGCCGTGCTGCGGGGGTGATCGCCCGCCGGTACGGCCTCGGGAATCGGAGCGGTCGAGGATCGACCGTTCCGGAGGACAGCTTGGACGAATTCGACCCGAAAGAGCGCGAGGAAGCGGCAGCGCCGCCCGTCGAGAACGCCGTCGCCGAGGACCTTCCCGAAGGTCCGGACGACGAGCTGGACGGACCCGAGGAGGGCGAGGGGGACGCCGAGGCCTCACCGGCCGAGGGGGGTGGCGCCCCGGGAGAGCCTTCCCGCCGCCGGCGCCGCCGGCGCCGCCGCCGCGGCCGGAACAAGGCCCAGGGCGGCGCGGAGGCCGGGACGGCCGAGGCCGCCACGGAAGGGGCCCCCCGCCGCGAGGCAGCGCCGCAGGCGGCTCCCGCGGTCACGGTGCGGGGTCTCGTGAAGCTCCACGGCGACCACTCGGGCCTCGTCATCTCGCCGGAGACCTTCTACGCCGAGAAGGGGGACCCCTTCCTGCCGAAGTACCTCGTCGAGGCCGAGGACCTCGAGGACGGCCTCCTCGTCGAGGCCGAGGCCGTCGTCCGCGGACCGAAGGGCCCGATGGTCCAGAAGATCGTCTCGATCGAGGGGATGACGCCGGCCGAGTACCGGTCGAAGTACGTCCAGTTCCACAAGGGGATCTCGATCGACCCGAACCGGCGCCTCCGGATGGAGACGGCTCCCGAGGAGAACTCGGGGCGCGTCCTCGACCTCGTCGTGCCGATCGGCCGCGGTCAGCGCTGCCTCATCGTGGCGCCGCCGAAGGCCGGGAAGACGTTCCTCCTCAAGACGATGGCGAACGCCATCGCCAAGAACGACCCCGACGTCGTCATCTTCATGCTCCTCGTCGACGAGCGGCCCGAGGAGGTCACCGACATGCAGCGCGGGATCACCGGGCAGGTCGTCGCCTCGTCGGCCGACATGAACGCCGCGCACCACATCGCCGTCGCCGAGGCGACGTTCGAGAGGGCCAAGCGGCTCGTCGAGATCGGCAAGGACGTCGTCATCTTCTGCGACTCGCTGACGCGGATGAGCCGCGCCTACAACAACGAGCAGCGCGGGAGCGGGAAGATCCTCTCGGGCGGCATCGACGCGCGGACGATGGAAAAGCCGCGGCGCTTCTTCGGCGGCGCGCGCAACCACGAGGACGGCGGCTCGCTCACGATCATCGCGACGTGCCTCGTCGACACCGGCAGCCGGATGGACGACGTCATCTTCGAGGAGTTCAAGGGGACGGGGAACTGCGAGATCATCCTCGACCGCGGCCTCTTCGACCGGCGCATCTTCCCGTGCATCAACATCCCCGCCTCCGGGACGCGCAAGGAGGAGAAGCTCTACACGGCCGAGGAGCTGCCGAAGATCCACAAGCTCCGCCGCGCGCTCTCGTCGGTCAAGCCGATGGACGCGATGGAGCTCCTCCTCTCGAAGCTGACGCGGACGAAGCAGAACGCCGAGTTCCTGAAGTCGATCGCCTGACCCGGCGCCTTCCGGGGCGCGACGGACGAGAAACGGGGGCCGCGAGGCCCCCGTTTCTCGTTTTCGACCGTACCCTCCCACCCCTCTCCCATCGGCACGACGACCCGCGCGCCGGCCGCGCGCGCGCAGGAGGGTGGTGGGCGGGGGAGAGGGGTGGGGCGGCTACCGCTCGATCTCGGGCTCGGGGAGGAAGAAGTCCGTCAGCTTGCGCATGACCGCGCGGCTCTCCTCGACGTGGAGGAAGCGCGAGGTCTCGGGGACGACCGCGAGCTCGGCGCCCGGGATGCCGGCCGCGATCGCCTTCGCGGAGCGGAGCCGCTCCTCCTCGTCCCTCTCGCCGACGAGGACGAACGTCCGGGCGGAGACGGCTCCGAGCCGCCCGGCGAGGGCCGCCCCGGCCCGGGGCAGGCGGTCGAGTCGCCCCGGGCTCTGCGGGAAGCGGCGGAAGATGTCGGTGATCCGCTCGAAGACCCCTTCGTGCTCCCGGGCGACGTCGAAGATCGGCGCGGGGAAGAACTTCTCGTCGAGCGCCTTCGCCGCGTCGGCCTTCAGCGCGGCGCGGAGGTCGGCGGCGGCGGCCGCGGCCTCGGGGCTCGCCGAGAAGCCCTCGAGCGACGGGGCGAGCAGCGCGACCGACCCGGTCCGCCCCGGGTTCCGGAGCGCGAACTCGAGGGCGAGCTCGGCCCCCTCGTCGTGCGCGACGAGGTGCGTCTTCTCGATCGAGAACCAGTCGAGGAGGGCGAGGAGGTCGTCCGCCTCCTCGTGGAGCGGGACGGGGCCGTCCGTCGCGGGCGTCGTCCGTCCGCAGCCGCGCCGGTCGAGGCGGGCGGCGCGGAAGCCGGACGCCAGGCCGGTCGCGGGGGCCTCCATGATGTCGGCGTTCGCGAGGACGCCGTGGAGGAGGAGGACGAACTCGCCCTCGCCCGCGACCTCGTAGTAGAACCGCTGGCCTCTCACCCCGGCGTACGGCATGGCGTTCCTCCCGGAGGAGGAATGATAAGCCGCGGGGGCGTCAGGACGCGGCGGGCGGGGCGGCGGGTCCCGCGGCCGGTCTCCGGCGCCGGCGGCGCTTGCGGCGCGCGGGGTCGGCCGGCATCGCGGGCGAGGCGGCGACGCCGAATCCCCCCTCGGGGATCTCCAGGCCGAAGGCCTCGCGGGTCCAGAAGTCGGCCGGGCCCTCCGGCGGCGGGCCGGGCTCCGCGCCGGCTTCTTCCGGGGCGGCGGCCTCGCTCTCCGCGGCGGGCTCGACGGCGGCCGGAACCGCGACCGGCGACGGGAGCGGGGGCGCCGGCGCCGCCTCCGGCGCGCGGAGCGGCTCGGGGCGAGGGAGGCGTGGCGGCCGGGCGGCGCGCGGCGGCGGGGGCGGGGGCGGGGAGAGCGCGAGCGCCGCGGCCGGCTCGGGGGCCTCGTCCTCGTCCCCGGCGGCGGGAACGGCGTGACGCGGCCCGCCCGAGATGCGCACCGGCTCCCGAGGCGGCGCCGCGCGCCTCACGAAGAGCGCGTCGTCGGGGTGCTCGACCGGGATCTTCATCCCGATGAGCTTCTCGATCGACGAGAGGGACTGGACGTAGTCCTCGCAGGCGAGGGAGATGGCGCGCCCCGAGTGGCCGGCGCGGGCGGTGCGCCCGATCCGGTGGACGTAGTCCTCCGGGTCCATCGGCAGGTCGACGTTGATCACGTGCGTCACGCCGTCGATGTGGAGGCCGCGCGACGCCACGTCGGTCGCGACGAGGATCGGGAGCTTCCCCGACTTGAAGTCGGCGAGGATCTTCAGCCTCTTCGCCTGCGGGATGTCGCCCGAGATCGCCCCGCACCGGAACCCGTGCCGCTCGAGGCGGTCGACGAGCCTCTCGGCGAAGCGCTTCGTGTTGACGAAGAGCATCGTCCGCGTCGCCTCGCCCTCCCGCTGGAGGATCCCGACGAGGAGCGAGAGCTTCTCCGAGTTCCCGACGTGGAAGAGGCTCTGGACGACCCGGTCGGCCGTCACCCTCTCCGAAGCGATCTCGACCCGCTCCGCCTCGTTCATGTGCTCCCACGCGAGCTCCATGACGCGCCAGGAGAGCGTCGCCGAGAACATCATCGAGTGGCGCCGCCTGGGCGGCGGGCAGCGCCGGAGGATGCGCCGGAGGTCCGGAAGGAAGCCGAGGTCGAAGAGGCGGTCGCACTCGTCGATGACGAGGCACTCGACGGAGCCGAAGGAGGTCGCCCCCTGGCCCTCGTAGTCGAGGAGGCGGCCGGGCGTCCCGATCAGGAGGTCGCAGCCGTCGCGGAGGAGGCTCCGCTGCCGGACGTAGTCGAGGCCGCCGAAGACGGTCACGATCTTCGGCTTGACGAACTGCGACAGGAGGAGGGCGTCGTGCTCGATCTGCACGGCGAGCTCGCGCGTCGGGGCGATGATGAGGGCCCGCGGTGCGCCCGGCTTCCGGTTCGCCGGCGGGGGGACCTCGACGAATCGCGTCAGGATGGAGATGAGGTAGGCGGCCGTCTTCCCGGTCCCGGTCTGCGCCTGCGCCGCGACGTCCTTGCCGGCGAGGAGGAGGGGGAGGGTCTTCGCCTGGACGGGGGTGGCCCTCACGAATCCGCAGGCGGCGATGCCGGCCCGGACCGCGTGCGGGAGGGGGAGGTCGGAGAAGAAGACGTCGCTGAGGTAGTCGCCGGTGTCCGGCGGAGAAGAGGACATCCGACCGCATTGTAGCCCGCGGGGTCCGGGAGCCCCGTCCGGGGGCTGCCCGGGGCCCGGATGCCGCACGGGCAGGCCGGGCGCCGGGGCGGGTCGAAGTAGCATCCGCGGGTGAGCGCCTCCCCCCCGATCCGCGTCGTCTCCCCGTCCACGAGCGAGCTCCTCGCCGAGCTGCCGGCGGCCGGGCCGGACGAGGTCGCCGCGGCGGTCTCCGCCGCCCGGGCCGCCGCCCCGGCGTGGGCCGCCCTGCCGCGCCGGGAACGGGCGGCCGCCCTGAAGCGCTGGCGCCGCGAGGTCGTCGACGACTCCGAGCTGCCGAGGATCCTCGTCCGCGAGAGCGGCAAGCCGAGGCACGAGGTCGACGGCTCGGAGATCCTCTACTTCTGCGAGCTGGCGCGCTTCGTCTGCGCAGCGGCGCGACGGGCGCTCGCGACCGAGAAGCGCGGGACGCTCCTCTTCGCGACGCGGCGGACCGACGTCCTCCGCGTCCCGCTCGGCGTCGTCGGCGTCGTCGGCCCCTGGAACTTCCCGATCCTGAACAACGCGGCCGACGCGCTCGCTCCGCTCGTCGCCGGGAACGCGGTCGTCCTCAAGCCGTCGGAGGTGACGCCGCTGACGTCGCTCCGGATGGAGGAGCTCTGGCGGAAGGCGGGGAACCCGCCCGACGTCTTCCGCGTCGTCGCGGGGCGCGGCGACGCGGGCGCGGCGCTCGTCGACCTCGCGGACGGCGTGATGTTCACCGGCGCCGTCGCGACGGGGCGGAAGGTCGCGGCGCGCTGCGGCGAGCGCCTCGTCCCGTGCGTGACGGAGCTCGGCGGGAAGTCCCCGTTCCTCGTCCTGGCGGGGGCCGACCTCCGGCGCGCGGCGCAGTCGGCGGCCTGGTCGGGCTTCCTCCACAGCGGGCAGGCGTGCATCCGGACGGAGAGGATCCTCGTCGAGGAGAGCGTCGCCGACGAGTTCGAGCGGCTCTTCGTCGAGCGCGTGAAGGCCCTGCGCCAGGAGGTCCCCGACCCCGACGGCGGGCGGGAGCACGACCTCGGCGCGGTGACCTTCCCGCGGCAGATCGACGTCGCGGTGCGGCAGATCGCCGATGCCGTCGCGAAGGGCGCCCGCGTCCTCGCGGGAGGAAAGCCCCGGGCCGACCTCGGGGGGAGCTTCTTCGAGCCGACGGTTCTCGGGAGCGTGACGCCGGAGATGGAGGTCGCCCGCGAAGAGACGTTCGGGCCCCTCGTCCCCATCCTGCGGGTGAAGGACGCCGGGGAGGCGCTCCGGCTCGCGAACGACTCGCACCTCGGCCTGAACGCCACCGTGTGGGGCCCCGAGGCGGAGGCCCGCCGGGTCGCGGGGCGGATCGAGTCGGGGAACGTCATCGTGAACGGCGCGCTCTTCAACTACCTCGTCGTCGCGGCGCCTCTCGGCGGCGTCAAGGCGAGCGGCGTCGGGGTCCGCCACGGAGTCGAGGGGATCCGGACGTGGACGCGCCAGCGGGCCGTCAACGTCCGCCGCCTTCCGCTCGCCCCGGTCGACCGGCTCGTGCAGGAGCACATGGCGTTCCCCTACGACCGGAGGGTCCTCCGGCTCCTTCGGGCGGCCGTCCGTCTCCTCTACCGCGGCGTCTGAACGGGGACGCCAGGGGACGGCCGGAGGGCGCCCGGGAGGGCGCGTCTACAATCCGCCGCCATGAAGGTGACCCTCCGCGCTCTCCTGGCGCTGCTCCTCGCGACGCTCGCCCTCCCCGCGGCGGCCCAGGCGAAGAAGCCCGCCCCCACGAAAGCCCCCGCCGGCGGCGGCGCCTCCGTCGGGACGAACCCGCAGGCCCCGCCCGGCGCGGTGCCGGCGCAGATCAAGGACGCCCGGATCCTCCTCGACACTGCTCCGGCGGACGCCTGGCAGCTCGAGCGCCTCGGGGTGGCGGCCGTGCAGAAGAACGAGCTCGGGAAGGCCCGCGAGTTCTTCGAGGACGCGTGGAAGGTGGGTGAGCTGCCGACCTCGCCGTACAACCTCGCCTGCCTCGACGCCCGGGAGGGGAAGCCCGACGCGGCGTTCCGCCAGCTCGACCGGGCCGTCGCGGCCGGGTTCGACGACGAGGCGACCCTCGCGAAGGACGGCGACCTCGCCTCGCTCCGGGCACGGCCGGAGTGGGCGCGGATCGTCGAGGGGACGCGGAAGAACCGGGCCGCGGGCGACGCGGCCGTCGTCGGCGAGGGGATCTTCGTCGGGCCGGGGGGCGCGCCGAAGGCGATCCTCGTCCTCCTCCACGAGGTCAACTCCGACCCGATGGCCGTCGCCGGTCCGTTCATGGGAGAGGCGAAGGCGCGCGGCCTCTTCGTCGCGGCGCCGCGAGGGCCGTCGCGGTCGGGGAAGAAGCGCTTCGGCTGGGGCTCCGCCGACCGGGCGCTCGACGCGCTCAAGCGCACCCTGGCGGAGGCCCGGACCCGGGCGGGGAAGCTGCCGCTCCCGGTGGTCGTCGTCGGCGCGGGCCGCGGCGGGAAGCTCGGGCTCGAGGTCGCCGCGCGCACGCCGGGCCTCTTCGCGGCGGTCGGCTCCGTCGGCGGAGCCTTCGATCCGGGCCCGGGAGGGGCGGCGGCCGTCGCGGGCCTGCGCGGCATCCCGGTCTTCCTCGGAGTCTCCAAGGGCGCTCCGCCGGAGCTCTACGGGGCGATGCAGAAGGGGCGCGAGAACCTCGAGAAGCTCGGCGTGAAGCTGACCTGGGGCGAGTGGCCCGGGACGGGCGAAGGGCTCCCGGCGAACGCGGCGCAGGCGGCGAAGGAGATCCTCGACGCGCTCGTGCCGGCCGGCGCCGCGCACGCGCCCGCCGCGAGGAAGTAGCTCCCCTTCCCTTCAGGAGGCGGGGCCGACCGCCTCGACGATCTTCAGGAGGTCCCCCGCCGGGTCGAGGACGAGCCCCGTCGCGGGGGCTCCCCCGGGGGCCGGGAGGAGAAACGTCTGCGTCGCCTCGGTGACCTGGACGGTCGTCGTCGATGACGCGCCCGAGGCCGAGAAGAGGCGCAGGGCGAGCGGGAAGCGGTAGTGGCGCGCGTCCGAAGGGGCCGGCTCCGGGTGGACGACGGCGTGCCCCTGGGTTTGCCGCACGGCCACCTCCACGCGCCCGTCGGCGAGCGTCCGGTACGTCGCCCGGAGGACCGGCCGGTAGGGAGTCTCGACCCACTGGTCGAAGAACTGCTTCAGGTCGCGCCCCGAGAGCTCCTCGAAGACGGCGCGCAGCTCGGCCCGCGTCGCGCTGCCGCGCTCGTGCCTCCGGCGGTACTCGCGGAGGGCCGCGAAGAAGGTCTCGTCGCCGACGACCCGCCGGAGCATGTGGAGGACCCAGCCCCCCTTCTCGTAGATCGCGCCGGAGGAGCGGAACGGGTCCGCGGCGGGGGCGACGACCCTCGGGCCGAGCTGGCCGGCGTAGAGGCCGTCGTCGTAGCGGGAGCTGAGGAGCGCTCCCGGGGCGAGGCCCGACGCGCGCTCGAAGTAGAGGACCTCGGCGTACGTGGCGAACCCCTCGTTGAGCCAGATGTCGTCCCAGCTCCTCATCGTCACCTCGTCCCCCCACCACATGTGGGAGAGCTCGTGGACGAGGAGGCTCGTCAGGTCGCGGGTCGCGTTGCCGAGGAGGGTCGCGCCGACGAGGGTGATCGTCGGGTGCTCCATCCCGCCCGAGAAGCTCCCTTCCGCGATCCCGTACTTCGTGTCGAGGTACGGGTACTCGCCGAAGAGCGACGCGAGGACCCGGATCTGCCCCGGTGTCGCGGCGATGCGGCTCCGGTTCGCCACGACGTGCTCGGGGACGACGTAGCCGACGACGGGCATCCTCCGGCTCCCGTCGAGCGAGAGGTACTCGGCCGTGATCGTCTCGTAGCGGGCGACGGCGGCCGAGACGAGGTAGGTCGAGATCGGCTGCGGGAGGACCCAGGTGAAGGTCACCTTCCCGTTCCCGGCCGGCGCGGAGGTGCCGAGGCCGGCCGAGGCGGCGACGTACCCCTCGGGGACGGTGACGGCGACCTTCGTCACCGCCTTGTCGGCCGGGTCGTCGACGCAGGGCCAGAAGGAGCGCGCGTCGAACGGCTCGGCGAGGGAGGAGAGCGCCGGCCCGCTCGAGGGCGTCGTCCAGTACGTGAGGGCGCGCCCAGAGGGGGGGACGCCGCCCCAGCGGACGACGAGCGTCGTCCGCTCCTCGGCGCCGAGGGGCGGGTCGAGGGGAACGGCGAGGACGTCGGCCGCGGCGGTGAACGACGTCAGGGGCCTGCCGTCGCGCTCCACGGACCTCACCGTCATCGCGTCGTCGAGGTCGAGGCGGACCTCGGAGAGGCCGTTCCGGAGCGCGGAGAGCCGGATCCTCGCCTCTCCCTCGATCGCCACGACGGCCGGGTTCACGTCGAGGGCCAGGTCGTAGGTGAGGACGTCGTAGCCCCGGTCGGTCCCTTCCGGCGAGAGGGCCTGCCGTCCGGAGGAGGCTCGCGCGAGCGACGACCCGAGGGCGCGGGCGCGCTTGTACCGCCCCTCCTCGTGCTCCTCCCGCGGCGGCAGGCGCCTCTCGTCCCGGTCGGGGAGCGCGCGGGCGACGAAACCGGCCGCCCCGAGGAGGGCGGCGAGGAGGAGGGAACCCGGGACGGGACGTCTCATGGGACCTCCGTGGTCAGAGGGAAGGGGCCAACTCCTCGGCGCGGGCGATCCGCTCCCCGAGCCCGAGGCCGTCGCGCCAGGAGCCTGTCACGACGAGGCGCGGCCGGGCGCTCCCGGCGTTGAGGTCCGCGAGGTCGCGGTCGAGGAGGTCGAGCGTCGCGTGGTGGCCGAGAGGGAGGCGCGGGAGGGCCGCGGGCCACTTCAGGACCCGTCCGTGGAACCGCGGGCCGATCCGGGGGTGGAGCCGCCGCACCTCGGCCTCGGCGAGCGCGAGGAGCTCCCCTTCCGTCCGGTCGGGGAGGGCGGGCTCGAGGGCGCCTCCGAAGAACGACGTCGTCACGGCGACGCCCTCCGGAACGCGCGAGGGGAAGAGCGAGGAGAGGTAGAGGACCCCGAGCGAGTGGAACCCCTCGCCGCGGGGGACGAGGACGCCGAAGCCTCGCGGCGCGCCGCCGGGCTCTTGCGGGCGGAACGCCTGGATGACGACGGCGAGGCGCGAGTACTCGAGGGCCCCAAGGCGCGAGGCCGAGCGCGGGAGACGGGTGCCGAGGAGGCTGCCGAGGCTCCGGGCGTCGAGCGTGCAGACGAGGGTGTCGGCCGGGTAGACGGTCCCGTCGGCGATCTGGATCTTCCAGACGCTTCCCGCCGCCTCCTCGTCGAACGGACCCTCGATCGCGAGGATCTCCGCGTTCAGCTCGACGCGGACGCCGGCCCGCTGGCTCGTCGCGGCGAGCCTCTCGGCGAGCGTCCCGAGCCCGTCGCGGAGGCTGATCGTCCGCGACCGGAATCGCGGGCCGGATCCCTTCGGAGGCGACAGGAGGCCTTTCACGACGCTCCCCGACCGCCCCTCGGCCTCCCAGAGAGCCGGGAACGCGCTCCGCGCCGAGAGGGTCGCCGGGTCGTCGGCCCAGACGCCGGAGACGAGCGGCGCGGCGGCGAGACGGGCGAAGCCGGGCCCGAAGCGGCGGGAGAAGAAGTCGTGCGCCGACTCGTCCTCGAGGTCGGCCGGGCGAGCCGCCACGAAGGGCTCCCGCAGGGCGCGGAGCTTCGCCCCGACCGGCAGCGCCGAGGTGAGGAGGCCGGCGAGTCCCGGGCGCACCCCGTGCGCGCGGCCGGCCCGCACGATCCAGCGCGGGGCTTTCGGGTCCGCGACGAGGACCTCCGCGTCGAGCCCGAGGTCCGAGACGAGGCGCTCCGCCGCGGCCGTCGTCCGGAGCGTGTGCGGCCCCGCCTCCAGGACGAGCCCCTCCTCGTGGAGCGTCCGGAGGTTCCCGCCGGGCTGGGGCCCCTCCTCGAGGACGAGGACGTCGTCCCCCGGGGCCGGGTTCTGGTTCCTGCGGAAGGCGAGGGCGAGGCCCGTCATCCCTCCGCCGAGGATGACGATCCGCCTCAAGCCGGTCCCGGGCGGAGGAGCGCCTTCCGGCACACGTCGGCGAGCGCTGCGATGAAGGCGGGGTGGTCGTTCAGGCCGTCCGCGGCGACGTAGTGCGGGATGCCGAGCGCTTTCGCCTGGTCCGCGAAGAGCATCCGGATCTCGTAGAGCGTCTCGACGTGGTCGGAGACGAAGGCGACGGGGCAGACGACGACCTGCTTCACCCCCTCCTTCGCGAGTGAGGCGAGGACCTCGCCCGTCGAGGGGCCGAGCCAGGCGACCGGCCCGAGCTTGCTCTGGTAGCCGAGGCGCGAGCGGAACCGGCGGCCGAGGCGCGCGTCGATGAGGGCGCAGCACTCCTCGACCTGCTTCGGGTAGGGGTCCTTCCGCTTCTCGACCGTCGAGACGGGGAGCGAGTGCGCCGAGTAGAGGAGGACGGTCGCCGACGGGTCGGGGTCGGGGAGCGTCGCCGCCGCCGCCTCGATCCGCGCCGCGTGCGCGTCGAGGAAGCGCGGCTCGGAGTACCACGCGTCGGGCGCATTCAACCGCTCGGGCGCCCAGCCCATCTCCGCGAGCGTCTCGTCGACCCGCGCGAAGGAGCCCTTCGTCGTCGTGACGGAGTACTGCGGGTAGAGCGGGAGGACGAAGAGGCGCGCGACGCCCGCGGCGCGCAGCTCCGGGAGGACGTCCTCGACGAGCGGCGCGCTGCAGGTCATCGCGGAGCGGACGACGGGGGGCTCGCCGGGCCACGTCGCCGCGAGCGCGGCCTCGAGGAGCATCGCCGACTTCTCCGTCCAGCAGCGGATCGGCGACCAGCCGATCTTCTCGTACGTCTTCGCGGACTCCGGGGCGCGCGTCGTCGCGATCGTCCAGGCGATCGCCTTCCGGAGCGGGGCGAACCGGATGCCGAGGACCTCTGGGTCGGCGAAGAGCCGGTAGAGGAACTCCTTCAGCTCCTCCCGCTTCGTCGGCCCGCCGAGCTGGACGAGGAGGATCCCGGTCTTCCCGGCGGCCACTACAGCGTCCTGGAGAAGATCTTCGGCTGGTCGGCCGGACGCTTCAGCAGGTAGGGGTCGAAGAGCATCGCGACGTTCCGGATGAAGATGCGGCCGAGCGGCGTGACGCGGACCTCGTCGGTCCGCGGCTCGACGAGGCCGTCCGCGACGAGCGCCGGGAGGGCCGCCACCTCGCGCGCGAACTTCTCGTCGAACGAGGCGATCCCGAACTGCGCCTCCACCTCGCGCTTCTTGATGACGCAGTGGCAGAGGAGGTTCGTGATGACGGTGCGCCGGAGGTGGTCCTCGGGAGTCAGGCGCCACCCCTTGATCGTCGACGGGCGTCCCTCGGCACAGGCGGCGTGGTAGGCGGCGTAGTCCTTCGTGTTCTGGACGTAGCAGTCGTCGATCTGCGCGATCGAGGAGACGCCGAGGGCGTAGAGGTCGACGCCGGCGTGCGTCGTGTAGCCCTGGAAGTTGCGCCAGAGGGTCCGCTCGACCTGCGCGCGGGCGATCTCGTCGTGCGGCAGAGCGAAGTGGTCCATCCCGATGTAGACGTAGCCCGCCTCGGAGAACTTCTCGATCCCCGAGACGAAGATCGCGAACTTCTCGGTCCCCTCGGGGAGGTGCGCCGCGAGGACGCGCTGCGGCTTCTTCAGCCAGGGCACGTGGGCGTAGGAGTACATCGCGATCCGGTCGGGGCGGAGCGTGAGGACCTGCTCGACGCTGTGCGCGAACCCGGCGAGCTTCTGCCCCGGGAGGCCGTAGATGAGGTCGAGGTTGAGCGACTGGTAGCCGAGCGCGCGCGAGGCGTCGACGAGCGCCTTCGTCATCTCGAAGGGCTGGACGCGGTTGACGAGCTCCTGCACCTCCGGGTCGAAGTCCTGGACGCCCATCGAGACGCGGTTCCAGCCGTGGCGGCGGAGGACGGCGAGGTGCTCCGGGGTCGTCACGCGCGGGTCGACCTCGACCGAGATCTCGGCTCCCGGCGCCGGCCGGAACGCCTCGAGGAGGTGGGACGCGAGCGCGTCCGCCTGCCTCGGCGTCAGGTAGGTCGGCGTCCCACCCCCCCAGTGGACCTGGACGACCGGCCGCGAGCGGTCGACGCGCGCGGCGAGGAGGTCGATCTCGCGGTGGAGGTCGGCGAGGTATCCCTCGACCTCGCCCCGCTCCTCGCCCTGGCGGTCGGGCTTCGGGACGACCTTCATGAAGCAGCCGCAGAACCAGCACTGCTCGTCGCAGAACGGGAGGTGGACGTAGAGCGAGATCGGGCGCCCGGCCGCGTTCGCCCGCTCGCAGGCGGCCTCGAAGTCGGCGGGGCCGACGGCGTCGGTCCACTCGGGGGCCGTGGGGTAGGAGGTGTACCGGGGCCCCTGGACGTTGTATTTCTCCAGGAGCTCGGTCGTCATCGGGAGCGTTTCGCCACGGAGGCGGATCGGGATCGCGGGCACGGCCTGAGATTACCTCTCGTGTTCGCGGGCGGCCTCGACGAACGCCGCGACGGACTCGGGCGGCGTCGGCGGGAGGATCCCGTGCCCGAGGTTCACGACGTGCCCGCCGGGGCCGGCCGCGGCCTTCGCCGCGCGGACGGCGGACTTCACGTCCTCGGGCCTCCCGAGGAGGACGCCCGGGTCGACGTTCCCCTGGAGGGCCTTCCCTCCCGCGCGCCTGCGCGCCTCGTCGAGCGGGAGCTTCCAGTCGACGGAGATGACGTCGGAGGGCATCTGCGCGTAGGAGTCGATCAGGTGCGAGGAGCCCGAGGCGAAGTGGATGACGGGGACCTCTCCCCGCTTCGGGAGGCGCGCGAGGAGGCGTTCCGTCGCGGGGCGCGCGAAGCGGTCGTAGTCGGCCTTCGAGAGCTCGCCGGCCCAGGAGTCGAAGACCTGGACGACATCGGCCCCCGCCTCGACCTGCGCGGCGAGGTAGTCGCCGACGGCGTCGGCGAGCTTTCCGAGGAGCGCCTCGAGGAGCTTCGGCTCCCGCCACATCATCGTCTTCGTGTGCTGGAAGGACTTCGACCCGCCCCCCTCGACCGCGTAGGTCGCGAGCGTCCACGGGGCGCCGCAGAAGCCGATGACGGCGGCGCGGCCGGCGACCTCCTTCTTCAGCTCGCGGAGGATCGCCGGGACGAAGCCGGTCGCGGACGTCGGGTCGAAGCCGCGGAGCGCGTCGACCTGCGCGGCGGTCCGGACCGGGGTCGGGAGCTTCGGCCCCCCCTCGTCGAGCTTCACCTCGATCCCCATCGGCGGGAGGGGGATGAGGATGTCGGAGAAGAGGATGACGCCGTCCATCCCGAAGCGCCGGAAGGGCTGCATCGAGACCTCGACGGCCGACGGGACGTCGGCGCAAAGGTCGAGGAACGCCAGGCGCTTGCGCACCTCGCGGTACTCGGGGAGGTAGCGGCCGGCCTGCCGCATGAGCCACACGGGCGGGACGTCCACGGGGCGGCCGAAGGCGGCGTCGACGAAGCGCTGGCGGGAGGGGCCGGGGTCGGACATGGCGCGCGAGGTTAGCATCGGCCCCGCATGGCGACGCCGATCCCTCAGAACCACGCCCGCTTCACCCCTGCCGAGGTCGCCCGAGTCACCGGCGGCACGCTCGTCCGCGACGGCCGGCCGCTCGCCGGCGTCTCGACGGACACCCGGACGCTCGCGCCCGGCGCCCTCTACGTCGCTCTCCGCGGGGAGAGCTTCGACGGACACCGCTTCCTCCCTCAGGCCGCCGCCGCCGGCGCCGGGGGCGTCCTCATCTCGACGGCCGGGGACCTCCCGCCGGCGGGCTCGGTCGTCTTCGTCCCCGACACGCGCGCCGCGCTCGGCGCCCTCGCCCGGTACCACCGAGACCGCTGGGCCGCCGCCGGGAGCCGGCGGGTCCTCGCCGTCGGAGGGTCGGCCGGCAAGACCACGACGACGCGGGCCGCCGCGGCGCTCCTCGACGTCCTCCGTCCCGGCGAGGTCCACTCGACCCCGGGCAACCTGAACAACGACGTCGGCCTCCCGATGACGCTCCTCCTCCTGGACGAGCACCACCACCTCGCCGCCGTGGAGATCGGGACGAGCCACCGGGGGGAGATCGCGCGGCTCGCGGCGGTGGCCCGGCCGGACGCCGCGCTCCTCACGCTGATCGCCCCCGAGCACACGGAAGGGATCGGGACGCTGGAGGACGTCGCGGAAGAGGAGGGCGACCTCTTCGCCGCGCTCGTCGAGGACGGCTGCGCGATCGGGAACGGCGACGACACGCGCGTGGCGGCGCAGATCGGGCGGAGCCCGGCGGCGCGACGGGTCCTCTACGGCTTCGGCGAGGGGTGCACGCTCCGGGCCCTCTCGCGTGAGCCGCGCGGGCTCGGGGGGAGCCTCCTCCGCGTCGCGGAGGACGGCGCCGGGCCGGTCGACTATCCCGTCCCCCTGCCGGGCGAGGCGGGCGCCCTCGCGGCGCTCGCGGCCCTCGCCGCCGCGCGGGCCCTCCTCGGCGTGGCCGCGCCCGCGGAGGCGCTCCGCGAGGCGCTCCTCCGCGTCGCGGCGGTCCGCGACGGCCGTTTCGCCGCGGAGACGCTCCCGGACGGCACGGTCCTCCTCGACGACACCTACAACTCGAACACCGGCTCGGCGAGGTCGTCCCTCCGGACCGCGCGGGAGCTCGCCGACACCCTCGGCCGGCGCCTCGTCCTCGTCCTCGGCGAGATGCGCGAGATGGGCTCCCTCGCCCCGCAGGAGCACGACGAGGTGGCGCGGGCGGCCGTCGCGGCCGCGCCGGCGCTCCTCGTCGCCGTGAACGGCGAGGCGGAGCGCTTCTCGCGGGCGGCCGAGGGGTCCGGGATCCCGTCCGCCTTCTACGCGACGGGAGAGGAGGCCGCGCCGCACGTCGTCGCCGCGGTCCGCCCCGGGGACGTCGTCCTCGTGAAGGCCTCGCGCGGCGTGCGGCTCGAGACGGTCGCCTCGGCCCTCCGGGGCGCGCGTTAAGCTCGGGGCGGAGGCCGCGCGATGGGAACGCCGCTCGTCGGGATCGTGATGGGAAGCGCCTCGGACCACGAGACGATGGCGAAGGCGGAGGAGGTCCTCCGCGAGTTCGGCGTGCCGTACGAGATCTCTGTCGTCAGCGCGCACCGGATGCCCGAGGAGATGTTCGAGTACGCGAAGACCGCCGAGGCCCGCGGGCTGAAGGTGATCGTCGCGGGCGCGGGAGGGGCGGCGCACCTCCCCGGCATGGTCTCCTCCCTCACGACGCTCCCCGTCCTCGGCGTGCCGATCCAGAGCCGGGCGCTCTCCGGCCTCGACAGCCTCCTCTCGATCGTCCAGATGCCGGGCGGGGTGCCGACGGCGACGTTCGCAATCGGCGCCGCGGGCGCGACGAACGCCGGCCTCTTCGCCGTGAAGGTCCTCGCCCTCTCCGACCCGTCGCTCGCGGCGAGGCTCGCCGCGCACCGCGAGGCGCTGCGGGAGAAGGCGAAGGCGGGGAACGAGGCCCTCCGCCGGGGCTCTCCTCCGGGCGTGGAGCGGGCGTGACGACGGTCGGGATCCTCGGCGGCGGCCAGCTCGGGGCGATGCTCGCGCCGGCCCTCCAGGACCTCGGGGCCGACGTCCACGTCTACGACCCCGACCCGGGCGCCCCGGCGCTGCGGCGGGCGGCCCGCCGCGAGAGCGGCTCGTGGCGCGACGTCCCGCGCCTCCAGGCGTTCTTCGACGCCTGCGACGCCGTGACGTACGAGTTCGAGAACGTCGAGACGGAGGGGCTCGCGCAGCTGACGGGCCTCGGGAAGCTCTTCCCGTCTCTCGACGTCCTCCGGACGACGCAGAACCGGGCGCTCGAGAAGGAGTTCCTCCGGGACCACGGCCTCCCGCACGTCGACTTCGCCGACGGCCGGACGGCGGACGAGCTCGCGGCGGCGGCGCGGGACTTCGGCTACCCGGCGATCCTCAAGACGGCGCGCGGCGGCTACGACGGGAAGGGGCAATGGAAGCTCGGCTCGCCGGCCGACCTCGAGGCGCTCCTCGCGACGCCGGCCCGCGCCGCCCTCGACGCCTCGGGCTGGGTCCTCGAGGAGCCGATCGACATCGTCCTCGAGGCGAGCGCCCTCGTCGCGCGGGAGAGGAACGGGGACGAGGTCGTCTTCCCCCTCTTCGAGAACGAGCACCGGGACCACATCCTCGACGTCACGCTCGTCCCGGCCCGGCTCCCGGTCGACCTCGAGGCGGAGGGAAAGGCGGTCGCTCTCGCGGCGGCGCGCGCGCTCGGCGTGACCGGCCTCCTGACGACGGAGCTCTTCGTCGGCCGCTCCTCGCGGCGGCGTCCCGGCGAGGTGCGGGTCTTCACGAACGAGTTCGCGCCGCGCCCCCACAATTCGGGGCACGTCACCCGCAAGGCCTGCACTTACAGCCAGTTCGAGGCGCTCGCCCGGATCCTCCTCGGGGTGCCGCTCGTCCCTCCCCGGCTCGTCGGGCCGGGCGCCTTCTGCATGGCGAACCTCCTCGGCGAGGTCTGGCAGGCACAGGGGGCGTCGGGCGACCTCGACCTCTCCGCGTGGGAGGGGAACCCCGACCTCCTCGAGGTCGTCCTCTACGGCAAGAGCGGTGTCGCCCCGAAGCGGAAGATGGGGCACCTGACGGTCCGCGGCGCCGACGCCGAGGAGGCGATCCGGCTCGCCCGGGGATACCGGGACGCGCTCGGGAGAACGGGACCACCCCGGTCCGTATAATCAAGGGTTCGGATGCCCGTCACCGGCTTCGCCCAGACCGTCTTCGGCCTCGTCGCCCTCCTCGGCTACACGGGAGCGACGGTCCTCTACATCCTCTGGCTCCGGCACCCCCAGGTGACGGCCGGGCGGATGGCGACGGCGCTCGCGGCCTCCGGCGCGGTCTTCAACTTCGCGTTCCTCTACGTCCGCTCCCGGGCCCTGAAGAGCGTCCCCTACGCCGACCTCCTCGGCTCGATGGCCCTCTTCGGCCTCTTCCTCGCCGCGATGAGCCTCATCCTGGAGGCCCGCCACCGCGACCGCTCCCTCGCGCCGTTCCTGATGCCGGTCTCGCTCTTCTTCCTCCTCCACTCGATCGTCCTGCCGGGGGGGGCGCACCCGAAGCCGGAGCTGCGCGGCTCGATCTTCGCGTTCCACGTCACGCTGAACATGCTCAGCTACTCGGCGTTCGCGGTCGCCTGCGCCCTCTCGCTCCTCTACCTCGTCCTCGGGCGGCGGCTGAAGAGCAAGCGGCACGTCCTGAACGGGCCGGTGTCGCGCCTCCCGTCGCTGAGCTACCTCGAGCGGGCCGCGCGGACCTCGATCGGCGTCGGCGTCGTCTCGCTCGCGGCGGGGCTCACGATGGGCTTCCTCTGGGCCTACCGCGTCTGGCAGGTCGAGCACCCGGAATGGCTCCTGGACGCGAAGATCTGGGGCGCCGTCGCGACGCTCGCCTTCTACCTCTGGGTCTTCGTCCGGGCCCACCGCGGCGCCGCCCCCGGGACGACGGCGCGCCTCGCCGTCGTCGGCTTCGTCCTCGTCCTCCTCTCGTACACCGCCGTCAACCTCTTCTTCTCGAAGGTCCACTCGTTCACCTGATGCCTCCCGAGATCGTCTTCGTCGGCTGGAACCACCAGGGAGCGGACCTCGACCTGAGGGCCCGCCTCGCCTTCACGCCGGAGAAGGCGCGGGAGGCGCTCGAGGGGCTCTTCCGGGAGCGGATCCTCACCGAGGGGGCGGTCGTCTCGACCTGCAACCGCGCGGAGATCTACGGCGTCAGCGAGGTCCCCGACAGCTTCGAGGCGCTCGCAGGGTTCTTCTCGCGCTTCCACGCCGTCGACGTCTCCGTCCTGCGGGAGAAGGCCCTCTCGGGGCACGGCGAGGCGACGGTCCGCCACCTCTTCCGCGTCGCCTCGGGGCTCGACTCGATGGTCCTCGGCGAGGCGCAGATCCTCGGGCAGATCCGCGAGGCCCACCGCCGCGCCGCCGAGGCGGGGACGGCCCGCGCCGTGACGAGCCGGCTCTTCCAGTCGGCCCTCGAGTGCGGCAAGCGGGTGCGGACCGAGACGACGCTCGGCGCCCGCCCCGTCTCCGTCCCCGGCATCGCGCTCTCCCTCGTCGGCCGGATCTTCGAGGAGATCTCCGCCTGCAAGGTCCTCCTCCTCGGCGCCGGGGAGACGGTCGAGCTGACGGCGCGCCTCCTCGCGGACGACGGCGTGAAGCAGATCCTCTTCGCGAACCGCTCCCCCGAGAAGGCGAAGGCGCTCGCGACGCACTTCCACGGCTGGACCGTGCCGTGGGAGGAGCGGGCGAAGGCGTTCGCCGACGTCGACATCGTCCTCTCGGCGACGGGCGCGACGGAGCCGGTCGTCACCCACGAGATGCTGAGGCCGGTCCTCGGGAGAGGCCGGCGGCGCGGGCCGCTCCTCATCCTCGACGTCGCCGTCCCGCGCGACGTCGACCCGAGGGTCGAGCAGTTCTCCGACGTCTACCGCTACGACATGGACGCCCTCGGCGAGCTCGCGTGCGAGAACGCGAAGGACCGCATCGCGGACGTCCCCCAGGCGGAGCGGATCGTCGAGGAGTCGACGCAGAAGTTCCTCGGCTGGCTCGCGGGGCTCTCGCACGTCGACACGCTGAAGACGCTCCGCGAACGGCTCGAGAAGGCGCGCCTCGACGAGCTCGAGCGCTACTCGGGGAAGCTCTCGCGCCTGACGCCCGACGACCGCGCCGTCGTCGAGCGGATGACGGAGACGCTCCTCCACAAGATCCTCCACAACCCGACGATCGGCCTGAAGGAGGGGGACGCCTCGGAGCGCCTCACCCGGGCGGCGGTCGTGAGGGCCCTCTTCAGGCTCGACGACGGGGAGTAGCCGCCCGGCGCTCCCGCGTGACGAAGGAAGGACGACGATGAGCGACGCCAGGCCCCTCCGGATGGGGACGCGCGCGAGCCTCCTGGCGAGGACGCAGTCGGGACACGTGGCTGCTGCGCTGACGAAGGCGACGGGCCGCGCGGTCGAGGAGGTCCTCGTGCGGACCGAGGGGGACCAGCTCTCGACCGAGGGGCGGATCCCCGCCGCCGGCGACTCCGTCGGCGTCTTCGTGAGGGCCCTCGATGACGCCCTCCGCCGGAACGAGATCGACTTCGCCGTCCACTCCCTCAAGGACGTCCCGACGGAGTACGCCGAGGACCTCCTCCTCGCCGCCGTCCCGGTCCGCGCGGACGTGCGGGACGCCCTCGTCGTCGCCTCGCGCCACGGCGCGAAGGACGTCCGCTCGCTCCCGCAGGGAGCGAGGGTCGCCACGGCGAGCCCGCGGCGCGTCGCGCAGCTCCTCCGCCTCCGCCCCGACCTCGAGACCCTCACGATGGCGGGGAACGTCGACACGCGCCTCCGCCGCCTCGAGGAGGGGCGCGCCGACGCGCTCGTCCTCGCCTGCGCCGGCCTCGACCGCCTCTCCCTCGGCGAGCGGATCACGCAGCGGATCCCCCTCGACGACCTCCTCGCCGCCCCGGCCCAGGGGGCCCTCGGGATCTCCTGCCGGCGCGACGACGCGGACGCCGCCGCCGCCCTCGAGACGCTCGACGACCCGGCGACGAGCGCCGCGGCCGCCGCGGAGCGGAGCCTCCTGAACGCCCTCCGCGCTGGCTGCCGCGCGCCGGTGGCCGCGCTCGCGACGGCGGGCGACGGGGGCGCGCTCGTCCTCCGCGCGCGGGTCCTCGCCCTCGACGGCACGGAGATGCTCGAGGACGAGGTGTCCGGTCCCGTCGCCGACCCGCTCGGCCTCGGCCGCCTCCTCGCGGAGCGGCTCCTCGCCCGCGGTGCCTGGAAGCTGGTCTCGGAGGCCCGCGCGGCGGCACGATGAGGAGGGTCCTCCTCCTCCGCCCCTCGGGCGACCCGGTGCCGGGCGCCGATCTCCTCGTGACCCACCGGATCGTCCCGTCCCCGTTCGGGATCGCGGCGACGCGGACGTACGACGCTGCGGGGGCCGTCCTCGTCGTCTCCTCGCGAACGACGGTCGACGTCCTCCGCGAGGCGGGCGCGGCCTCCTCCCTCGCGGCGTTCCGCCTCGTCCTGACGGCGGGCGCGGGGACGGCGAACGCGCTCGCCGAGTCGGGGGTGAAGGAGCCCGTGACGCCGGCGCCTCCGGGCGCGGTCGGCATCCTCGCCGAGCTCGCGCGGCGCGGCGAGGGGGGCCGGCTCCTCTGGCCTCGCGGCTCCGACGCGGACGACGCCCCCGTCGAGGAGCTCTCCGCGGGCGGCTTCGACGTGACGGCCCCCGTCGTCTACGTGAAGGAGCCGCTCCCCGCGCTCGACGTCGCCCTCCTCCGCGCGTTCCGGGCGGGGGAGTACGGCGCGCTCGCGATCGGCTCCCTCGCGGCGCTCGACGTCTTCCTCGAGGCGCTCGACGCCTCCGGCCCGGACGACCTCCCGCCGTTAAGATTCGGCGTCGTCGGCCCGGAGACGGCGCGGCTCCTCGTCCAGCGCGGCTTTCCCGCGCCGGTCGTCCCGAACCGGCCGCTCCTGACCGACCTGATCGCGCTCCTCAAGGAGGCCTGACCATGGCGTTCCCCCTCCACCGCTACCGGCGCCTGCGCCTGACCGAATCGCTCCGGGCGATGGTCCGCGAGACGACCCTCGACCCGGCCGACTTCATCGCCCCGATGTTCGTCGTCCCGGGCGAGGGGATCCGCCAGCCGATCCCCTCGATGCCCGGCATCGACCGCGTCTCCGCCGACCTCGCCGCGAAGGACGCGGCCGAGCTCGCGGCGCGGGGCGTCCTCTCCGTCATCCTCTTCGGCATCCCCGACCACAAGGACGCCGTCGGCTCCTCGTCGGCCGACCTCCTCGGCCCGGTCTGCCGGGCCGTCGGGACGATCAAGAAGGCGAGCCCGGCGACCGTCGTCATGACCGACGTCTGCCTCTGCGAGTACACCGACCACGGGCACTGCGGCGTCATCGTCGACCAGGCCGTCGACAACGACGCGACGCTCCCGATCCTCGCGGCGGAGGCGCTCGCGCACGCGAAGGCCGGCGCCGACGTCGTCGCGCCGAGCGACATGATGGACGGCCGCGTCCGCGCGATCCGCGAGGTGCTCGACGCGAACGGATTCCGGAACGTCCCGGTCCTCTCCTACGCGGCCAAGTACGCGAGCGGCTTCTACGGTCCGTTCCGCGAGGCGGCCGAGTCGACCCCGGCCTTCGGCGACCGACGCGCCTACCAGATGGACCCGGCGAACGTCCGCGAGGCGGTGAAGGAGGTCCTCTCCGACGTCGAGGAGGGGGCCGACATGGTGATGGTCAAGCCGGCCCTCTCGTACCTCGACGTCGTGAGAGCGGCGAAGGAGGTCACGAACGTCCCGCTCGCGACCTACAACGTCTCGGGCGAGTACGCGATGGTGAAGGCCGCCGCCGAGCGCGGCTGGATCGACGGCAAGCGGGTCACGCTCGAGATCCTGACGTCGATGAAGCGCGCGGGCGCCGACCTGATCCTGACCTACCACGCGAAGGAGGCTGCCGAGTGGCTGCAAGGAAGATGAGGCGGAAGGCGGCCGCGCCGCCCGTCCCGAAGAAGAGGGAGAAGAAGCCCGCCGCCCCCCGCCGCCGCCGCGTCCGCCGGACGGTCGAGTCGGACCGCCTCTACGCCCGCGCGAAGGCGAAGATGCCGGGCGGCGTCAGCTCGCCGGTGCGCTCCTTCAAGTCGGTCGGCGCGACGCCGTTCTTCGTGAAGAAGGCGAAGGGCTCGATCCTCGTCGACGCCGACGGGAACCGCTACGTCGACTACGTCATGTCGTACGGGCCGCACCTCTTCGGGCACATGCCGAAGGCGGTCGCCGCGGCGATCCGCCGCGCCCTCCCGCGCGGGACGTCGTACGGCGCGCCGTGCCGCGCCGAGGTGGAGCTCGCCGAGCGGGTGACGCGCCTCGTCCCCTCGATGGAGAAGGTCCGCTTCGTCTCCTCGGGGACCGAGGCGGCGATGAGCGCGGTCCGCCTCGCGCGCGCGGTGACCGGGCGCGACCTCGTCCTGAAGTTCTCCGGCTGCTACCACGGCCACGCCGACTCGTTCCTCGTCGCCGCCGGCTCCGGCCTCGCGACGCTCGGCATCCCCGGCTCGCCCGGCGTCCCCGCCGACCTCGCGAAGGCGACGCTGACGGCGAAGTACAACGACCTCGACTCCGTCGAGGCGCTGTTTGCGCAGTACCCGGACCGGATCGCGGTCATCGCCGTCGAGCCGGTCGCCGCGAACATGGGCGTCGTCCTGCCGAAGCCCGGCTTCCTCGAGGGGCTCCGGAAGATCGCCGACCGCGAGAAGGCGCTCCTCCTCTTCGACGAGGTCATCACCGGGTTCCGCCTCGCGAAGGGGGGCGCGCAGGAGGTCTTCGGCGTGAAGCCCGACCTGACCTGCCTCGGGAAGATCCTCGGCGGCGGCCTTCCCGTCGGCGCCTACGGCGGCCGGGCCGACCTGATGGCCCACGTCGCTCCCGACGGTCCGGTCTACCAGGCGGGGACGCTCTCGGGAAACCCGCTCGCCATGGCGGCGGGCATCGCGATGCTCGACTCGCTCACCCCGGCGGCCTACGCGAAGCTCGAGAAGACTTCCGCGAAGCTCGAGAAGGGGATGCGGAAGGTCGCGAAGGAGCTCGGCTTCGAGAACCGCCTCACGCTGAACCGGATCGGCTCGATCCTGACCCTCTTTTTCAACCCCGGCCCGATCGCCGACTTCGACGACGTGAAGAGGAGCGACGGCGCGGCGTTCAACCGCTGGTTCCACGGTCTCCTGAAGCGGGGCGTCTTCATCGCGCCCGCGGCCTTCGAGGCGATGTTCGTCTCGACGGCCCACACCGACAAGGACCTCGAGAAGACCCTCGCCGCCCACCGCGAGGCGCTGAAGGAGGCCTTCGCCGAAGGCTGACCCGGACGGGCGGCCGGGGAGTCTCCGGCCGCCCTCGTCCGCCGCGAAGGAGAACCGTGAACGGCCTCGCCCAGCAGCTCGTCCGCTACGGCGTCCTCCTCGTGGCGGGGAACGTCTTCCTCGAGCAGCTCGGCCTGCCGATCCCCGCGATGCCGCTCTTCGTCGTCGCGGGGGCGCTCGTCGCCGAGGGTCGTCTCGCGGGGCCGCCGCTCCTCCTCGCCATCCTCGGGGCGGCGCTCCTCGCCGACACGCTCTGGTTCCTCCTCGGGCGCAGGTACGGCTGGCACATCCTCCGCTTCCTCTGCGGCCTCTCGCTTTCCTCTGACACGTGCGTGAGGAAGACCTCGGAGGCGTACGACCGCTACGGCCTCCGCGCCCTCCTCTTCGCGAAGTTCGTTCCCGGCCTCTCGGCCGTCTCCGTCCCCGTCTCCGGCGCGCTGAAGGCGCCGTTCCTCCGCTTCCTCGGCTACGACCTCGCGGGGACGCTCGTCTGGGCGGGATCGGGCCTCGGCCTCGGGGCCGTCTTCCACGAGCAGGTCGAGGCGGTCCTCGCCCTCCTCCGCCGCTTCGGCGCCGGCGCGATCGGCCTCCTCGCGGCCGCCCTCGCGCTCTGGCTCGCGTTCCGCCTCTGGCGGAGGCAGCGGACCCTCTCGTCGCTCCGGATGGCGCGGCTGACCCCCGCGACTCTCGCCGAGCGCCTCCTCGCGAACGACGAGACGCTCGCCGTCGTCGACGTGAGGCACCGCCTCTCCCGCCGGGACGACCCGCGGAAGGTCCCGGGGGCTCTCGTCGCGGACCTCGGCGAGCTCGACGCGAAGCTCCGCGACATCCCGTTCGAGATGGACGTCGCCCTCTACTGCACGTGAACGAGCGAGGCCTCGGCGGCCCGTGTGGCACGCCTTCTCCTCGACCGCGGCTACCGGAACGTGAGGCCCCTCGAAGGGGGCTTCGACGCCTGGCTCGCTGCCGGCCTCCCGACGGAGCCCCTCGCCGACCACGAGCTCGCCCTCCACGCCCCGGTCGCGTAGAGTGTAGAGCGCAGACCAGACCCCGCTCCCGCGGTATCGTCCGCGCGTGAGCGATCGGCGGCCCCTCTCCCCGCCGGGGGCGTTCGAGACCCGCCGGCTCCGGCTCCGGCGTCCGAGGCCGGACGACGACGAGGCCGTCTTCGCCTACGCGAGCGACCCCGCCGTGACGCGGCTGATGGACTGGCCGACGCACGCGTCGATCGCGCCGAGCCGGAGGTTCCTCGCGGACTGCGCGCGCGGGTGGGCGGCGGGCACGGAGTTCACGTGGCTCGTGACGCTGCGTCCCGACGACCGGGCGCTCGGCGCGATCGCGTGCCGGCCGAAACCGGAAGCGGTCGAGTTCGGCTACGTCCTTCACCGCGACGCCCAGGGCCGGGGCCTCGGCACGGAGGCGGCCCGCGCCGTCGTCGGCTGGCTCTGGTGCCTCCCTCACGTCGGGCGGATCGAGGCGACCTGCGACGTCGAGAACGCGGCGTCGGCGCGCGTCCTCGAGAAGGCGGGGCTCGCGCGCGAGCGCCTCCTGCGCGGGTACGCCGCGCGGCCGAACCTCGGCCCCGGGCCGAGGGACGCCTTCCTCTACGCCTGGGTCCGCGAGAGGGGTTAGCGCCGCTCCGCGAGCCGGGCGACCGCCCGGTGCCGCGGGCAGGCTACGAGGTGGTCGTTCACGAGGCCGACGGCCTGCATGTAGGCGTAGACGATCGTCGGCCCGACGAAGCGGAAGCCGCGCGCGAGGAGCTCCCTCGAGATGCGCTCCGCGAGCGGCGTCTTCGCCGGGACCTCGCGCATCTCGCCGAACGCGTTCGCGACGGGGCGGCCGTCGACGAAGGCCCAGAGCCAGTCGGAGAACGAGCCCGCTTCCTTCTGCAGGGCCAGGAACGCCTTCGCGTTCCCGATCGCCGACGCGACCTTGAGGCGGTTCCGCACGATGCCGGGATCCCCGAGGAGGCGCTCCACGTCGGCCGGGCCGAAGCGGGCGACCTTCGCCGGGTCGAGGCCGGCGAATGCCTTCCGGTAGCCCTCGCGCTTCCGGAGGACGGTGATCCAGGAGAGGCCGGCCTGGGCCCCCTCGAGGACCAGCATCTCGAAGAGGTGCCGGTCGTCGCGGGAGGGGACCCCCCACTCCTCGTCGTGGTAGGCGACGTAGAGCGGGTCGGTCCCCGCCCAGGGGCATCGGGCGCTCTCGGGCATGCCGCAGATGATGGCACCGGCGCGTGAGGCGTCGTTCGGCCGGGTCACTTCCCCTCGATGACGCACGCCGCCGCCGGACCGGACCTCCCCGCGGACCCCTTCCCGGGCCACGTCGTCAGCCGGCTCGTCAAAATCGTCCTCGCCCTCCTCCTCGCGGCCTCGGCGATCCTCCTCGCCGGCTGAGCGGAGCGGGGGAACCCCCTCAGCCGAGGGCCTCCCGGAGGAGCGCGGCGAGCCGGACGTACTCCTCCCGGGAGTTGTAGAGCTGGGCGGAGACACGGACGAGCATCCCTCCCGCGCAGGGCCACGGGTAGAGCCACGGCTCCACGCCCCGCTCGCGGATCCAGTTCATGAGCCCTTCGTGGCCCAGGGTCGCAGCGGGGGAGCCGGGCGCAGGCGCCGGGAGCGGGACGGAGGCGATCGAGCCGACCATCGACGCCGGCGCCGCGGGCGACCCGCCGAGCGCCTCGAGGAGGATCCGGCGCGCCTCGAGGGCGAGGGTGCGGTTCCGCGCCATCACCTCGCTCCACCCTCCCGGGAGGAGCGAGCCGAGGAAGGCGATCGCCGCCGGGATCGCGAGGAACGGTGTCGGGTCGGCGGTGCCGGTCCAGTCGAACTCGGCCCGGAAGCGCGCTCCCGCGTCGGGAGACCAGCCGTGGCTGATCGCCGTCGGGTGGACGGAGGCCTGGAGGTCGCGGCGGACGTGGAGGAACGCGGCCCCTTTCGGCGCGCAGAGCCACTTGTGCGCGTTGCCGGTGGTGAAGGCCGCGCCGAGGAGGTCGAGGTCGATCGGGACCATCCCGGGCGCGTGGGCCCCGTCGACGAGCGTCTCGACGCCGCGCGCCCTCAGCTCGGCGACGAGCCTCGCGACCGGGAAGACGAGCGCCGTCGGGCTCGTGACGTGGTCGACGAGCGCGAGGCGCGTCCGGGGGGACGCCGCGGCGAGGACCGGCCCGACGACGTCGTCCTCGCCCCGGAGCGGGAAGGGGACCTCGGCGACGACGACCCGCGCGCCGCTCCTCGCGGCGACGTACTCCATCGCCCTGCGGCAGGCGGGGTAGACGTGCGACGTGGTCAGGAGCTCGTCGCCGGCCGACAGGTCGAGCGAGCGGAGGACGGCGTTCACCCCGGCCGTCGCGTTCGGGACGAAGGCGAGGTCGTCGGGGTCCGCCCCGAGGAAGGCGCCGAGGGCCAAGCGCGCCTCGGCGAGGCGGGCCGGGAGCGTCCGCCAGAGGAAGTCGACCGGCTCGCGCTCGAGCTCGGCCCGGAGGGCGGCCTGCTTCTCGAGGACCGCCTTCGGGCACGCCCCGAAGGAGCCGTGGTTGAGGTACGCGACCGACGGGTCGAGGGGCCAGAAGGGCGCGAACGGGCTGCGGCGCGCGGCCTCGGCCGCCGGGAGGGCGGGGCCGCTCACGCGAGGCCGTAGCGCTCGAGGCGCGTGTAGAGCTGGGCGCGCGTGAGGCCGAGGAGCTTCGCCGCGCGGCTCCGGTTGTTCTTCGCGCGCTCGAGCGCCTGCGCGACGAGCGTCTTCTCGAGGGAGTCGAGATCGAGGCCGCCCGGCGGGAGCTCGACCGTCGCCGCCGAGGCGACCCGCGCCGTCGCGCTCCGCGCGACCGCGATCGGGAGGTGCTCGGCCTGCACGAGCCCCCCCTCGCAGAGGATGACGGCGCGCTCGAGGGCGTTGCGGAGCTCGCGGACGTTGCCGGGCCACGGGTACGCGAGGAGGAGCTCGCGAGCCTCGCGCGAGATCCCCGGCGCGGGACGGCCGACGTTCCGCGCGAGGTCCTCGAGGAAGCGCTCGGTCAGGAGGAGGACGTCCTCGGGCCGCTCCCGGAGCGGCGGGAGGTGGATCTCGAAGACGGAGAGGCGGTAGAAGAGGTCCTCCCGGAACTCCCCGCGCGCGATCGCCGCGTGGAGGTCGCGGTTCGTGGCCGCGACGAGCCGGACGTCGGTCTTCAGGACCTTCGTCCCGCCGAGGCGCTGGAACTCCCGCGCCTCGAGGACCCGGAGGAGCTTGGCCTGGACGAGCGGGCTCGTCTCGCCCGCCTCGTCGAGGAAGAGGGTCCCCCCGGCGGCCTGCTCGAGCCGCCCGGGGTGGGCGGCGTACGCGCCGGTGAACGCCCCCTTCTCGTAGCCGAAGAGCTCGGACTCGAGGAGCTGCTCCGGCAGCGCCGCGCAGTTGAGGGCGACGAACGGGCCCGAGCCCCGCGCGGAGGCGCGGTGGACGGCCCGGGCGACGACCTCCTTGCCGGTCCCCGACTCGCCCGTCAGGAGGACGGTCGTCTCCGTCGGCGCGACCTTCGAGGCCTGGACGAGGACGGACCGCCAGGCCGGCGAGGCGCCGACGACCCTCCCGAAGCCGTCCCGCGACTCGAGCTCGTCGGAGAGCGCCCGGACCCGCTCCTCGAGGCGCGCCGCCTCGCGCCGCGCCTCCTCGGTCCGCCGGGCCTCCTCCGCGAGCCGCTGGTGCGAGAAGGCGAGGGCCACCTGGTCGGCGACGCGACGCGCGATCTCGACGTCCTCCTCGCCGTAGCGGCCGGTCTCCCCCGCGTGGAACGAGAGCGCGCCGACGGTCCTCCCCTCGAGGTGGATCGGCACGCGCAGGCTCGAGCGGAGGCCGGCGCCGAGGAGGATCGCCCTCCGCGAGGAGTCGGGAGGGAGGTCGGTCTCGGCGTCCCGCACGATCTGGAAGTCGAGGTCCATCTGGGCCCGCTCCGACTCGGGGATCGGGTACGACTCGGGAGCCCACGAACGGTCCCCGGCGATGGCCCAGAGCCGGTTCTCGGTCCGGTCCTCCGAGAGGAGCCCGAGCGTCATCTTCTCGTGAGGGAGGACGCGCCGCGCGATCGCGGAGACCTGGTCGAAGACCTCGCGGACGTCGAGCGCGCTCGCGAGGGCGGGGCCGAGGGCCTCGAGCTCGCGGTGGCGCCGGAGCCTCGTCCGCTCGACTTCGGCGAGGCGCTCGTGCTCGAGGGCCGCGGAGAGGATGGCGGCGATCGCGGAAGCGACCTCCTCCTCGCGCGCCCCGAACGCGCCCGGCGCGGTGGCGGAGAACCAGAGGCTCCCGAGCGGGAGCGTCCCGCGGACGACGGGCGCGACGAGGATGGAGCGGACGCCGGCCTCGAGGACCCTGCGGTCGGCGCGGAGGGCCGGGTCGAGGAACTTCCGCGCGTCGTCGAACCGCCGGGTCTCGGTGCCGGTCGGCCAGAGGTCGAGGGAGATCTCGTCCTTCTCGAGCCGCCACTCCGCCTCGGCGGAGGCGAGGACCGAGCCCCAAGAGAGGAGCGCCGGTCCCTCGACGAGCCGGCCCACCCCCGCCGCGTCGAACGGCAGGACGCGCCGGGCGGCGTCGGCGACGCGCGCGAAGACGTCCGGGAGGGAGAGCGTCTCCGCGACGATCCGGGCGATCTCGGTCAGGACGCCGACGAGCGGGTCGGCCGCGCTCGGGCGGGGAGGGGCTGCGGACACGGAGGAGGCATTCTACCGGGCGGCTCCCGTAGACTCCCCGGGCCATGACGGACGTTCGAGATCTCGCCGAGCGCGTCCTCGCGGGAGTCCCGCCGGCCATCGCCCGGGCCATCACCTGGGCCGAGACGTCGGACCCGCGCTTCCCCGATCTCCTCTCCCACCTCTGGCCGCGCACGGGCCGGGCCCGCGTGGCGGGGCTGACGGGCGCCCCGGGCGCCGGCAAGTCGACCCTCACCGCCGCGCTCGCCCGGGCCGCCCGCGCCGAGGGGCGCAAGGTCGGCATCGTCGCCGTCGACCCCTCGTCTCCCTTCACCGGCGGCGCGATCCTGGGCGACCGGATCCGGATGCAGGAGCTCTACACCGACCCGGGCGTGATGATCCGGTCGATGGCGACGCGCGGGCACCTCGGGGGGCTCTCGCGCGCCACGGCCGACGCCGTCGACGTCCTCGACGCGGCGGGCTTCGACGACGTCCTCGTCGAGACGGTGGGCGTCGGACAGGACGAGGTCGAGGTCTTCCGGCTCGCCGAGACGTGCGTCGTCCTCCTGACGCCCGGCATGGGCGACGACATCCAGGCGATCAAGGCGGGCCTCATGGAGGTCGCCGACGTCTTCGTCGTCAACAAGGCCGACCGGGACGGCGCCGACCGGACCGTCCACGAAGTGCTCCAGATGCTCGAGATGGGGGAGCACGGCGCCTGGATCCCGCCCGTCCTGAAGACGGTCGCGCGGACGGGAGAGGGCGTCGCGGACCTCCGCGGCGCGCTCGCGAGGCACCGGGAGTTCCTCTCGGGGCCCTCGGGGAGCTCGCGGCGCCGGGAGAGGACCGTCCGCCGGATCGAGGCGATCGTCCAGGAGAAGCTCCTCGCCGAGCTGCACGGCCTCTCCGGGAGCGAGGCCTCGATCGCCGCGTGGGCGGGGCGGATCGAGGCGCGGAGCGAGGACCCGTTCCGCGCCGCGGAAGCGCTCCTCGAGACGCTGCGGCGGAACGGCGGGCCGGCCGCGCCGCTGGAAGGGGTGAAGCGGATCTCGCACCTCGGCCTCGCGGTCGCCTCCGTCGACGGCGGCGGAGCCTTCTGGGACCTCCTCGGGCTCGCGGAAGAGCACCGGGAGGAGGTCGCCTCGCAGAGGGTCCTCACCTCGTTCCGGCCCGTCGGCGAGTCGAGCCTCGAGCTCCTCGAGCCGACGTCGCCGGAGAGCCCGATCGCGAAGTTCCTCGAGAAGAAGGGGCCGGGCCTGCACCACGTCTGCCTCGAGGTCGCCGACGTCGCCGCGACGCTCGCCACGCTGAAGGCCGCGGGCGTGCGGCTCGTGAACGAGGCGCCGTTCGAGGGGGCGCACGGCTGCCTCGTCGCGTTCGTCCACCCGGCGGCGACGGGGGGAGTCCTCCTGGAGCTCTCGCAGCCCCGGCGCTGAGGGTCGGGGGAGGAGCGGGCCCGCCCCGCGCTCCCCGCGGGCGCGGCGGGGCTACCTCGCCAGGGTGACCGAGACCGTCTCGCCCGCCTCGACGCGCTCGGAGAGCAGCACGGCGTCCTCGGCGGAGGCGCCGCGCTTCATCAGGAAGCCGCGGAGGTCCTCGGCCTTGTCGAAGAAGTTCGTCCGCTTCTCGGCCTTGTTGAACGCGGCGAAGGCGTACGGGGCGCCCTCGGGTCCCTTCCTCAGCTGCCAGACGAGCTCGGCCACGGATCCTCCTACTGGAGCGGCCCCTCGGGCCGCCCGGTCTCGAGGCGCAGGACGTCGCGGACGTCCCGGCCCACCATCTCGAAGAACCTCTCGTGGTACGCGGCCACGGTGCCGATCCGGGCGTCCTCGAACATCTTCTCGACCCGGTGGAGCGGGAAGAAGAGCGTCGCGACCCCCAGCTCCGGCTCGGAGCCGGACGCGTACTGCCGGGCCCAGTCGTCGAAGACGGCGACGTCGATCCCGCGGACCGTCACGCCGGCCGCGGAGAGGGCCCGGAGGACGCCCCAGTACTTCTCCTTCGGGGAGTGGAGGTGGACGAGGACGAAGGTCCCGGCCTCCACCTGGGCCTCACAGCTGGACGTTCGCGACGAAGAACTTCGCCGGGGGGATCGTGCCGTTCAGGAGCGCCTCGGCGTCGTCGGGGGTGAGGATGAACTTCCCGGCGTTCTCCCCGGCGCTCGTCGCCATGTAGAGCTCCACCTTCTCGACGAGCCGGCCGGAGGTCCGGGCCTCCTTCAGGCCCCGCGCGGTCCCGACGAGGGCGCCGAAGACGACCGTCTCGGTGTCGGTGACCGCCTGGATCCGGATCGTCCCGGGTCCCCCCTGGGTGATCCGCGCCCCGCGGACCTGGGCCGACTGGTAGGCGCGCAGGAAGGCGTCCTGGACGATCGGGTCGAGGACGTTCCCGGGGGCGGGGCCGGCCGGCGGGTTCGACGCGGACCCGGCGGCCGGACGCGAGGAGGCGGCGCGCGGCGCCGCCGCGGCCGCCTCCGTCGGGACGGCCGGCGCGGAGACGGGCGGCGCCGAGATGTCGGCCTTCCGGCTCTGCTTGATGTACTCGGAGAGGGACGGGGCCTTCGCGGTGGTGTCCGTCTCCTTCTTCATCGGCTCGGGCTCCCCGAGGATGTAGGCGTCGCGGTAGTTCTCCTTGTTCGCCGCGTCCGTCTTCGCGGGGTCGACCTCGCTCACGGCGATCATCTTCTGGGCTCCGAGCTTGTCGTGGAAGAGGTAGTTCTTCCCGCTCGCGACCGGCTTGGCGGCCGCCTCGATCCGGGTGCCGTCCTTCAGGATGATGATGTAGGCCGACGCGGGGAGCGAAGCGAGGAACGAGCCCGCCAGGGCCAGGGCCGCGAGGGAGAGCGTGCGCCGGATCGCCATGGGAGCCTCCTCGGCGCCGCCGGGGAGGGCCCGGTGCGCCACGATGAAGTATAAACAGCGGCTGCGGAGGACGAGACGCCGTGCTGATCGTCATGGACAGGAGCGCCACGCCGGCCGACGTGGAACGGGTCGTCGAGACCGCCGAGGGGATGGGGCTGAAGGCCCACGCCATCGCCGGGGAGCAGCGGACGGCCGTCGGGCTCACCGGGAACCGGGGGACGATCGAGCCGGCCGCGTTCGAGAACCTCCCGGGCGTCCTCGAGGTCATCGTCGTCTCCCACCCCTACAAGCTCGTCTCCCGCGAGTTCCACCCCGAGGACACGGTCGTCTCGATCGGCGGCGTCCCCGTCGGAGGGACGCGTCTCGCGGTCATCGCCGGCCCCTGCGCCGTCGAGACGCTCGAGCAGACGGTGACGATCGCGAAGGAGGTCAAGGCGCGGGGCGCCCACCTCCTCCGGGGCGGCGCCTACAAGCCGCGGACCTCCCCCTACTCGTTCCAGGGGCTCGGCGAGGAGGGGCTGAAGATCCTCGCCGCGGCGCGCGAGGAGACGGGCCTCCCGGTCGTCACCGAGGCGCTCGACACGTCGTCGATCGACGTCGTGGCGAAGTACGCGGACTGCCTGCAGATCGGCGCCCGGAACATGCAGAACTTCGAGCTCCTGAAGGCCGCGGGGCGGATCGGCAAGCCGGTCCTCCTGAAGCGCGGCATGTCGGCGACGCTCGAGGAGTTCCTCCTCGCGGCCGAGTACGTCCTCGCCGAGGGGAACCCGAACGTCGTCCTCTGCGAGAGGGGCGTGAGGACCTTCAGCGACTTCACGCGGAACACGCTCGACCTCGCCGTCGTCCCGGCCGTCGAGCGGCTCTCGCACCTCCCGATCGTCACCGACCCCTCTCACGGGACCGGGCGGCGCCACAAGGTCGCCCCGATGTCCCTCGCCTCGGTCGCCGCCGGGGCCGACGGCGTCGCCGTCGAGGTCCACCACCAGCCCGAGAAGGCGCTCTCGGACGGGCCGCAGGCGCTGACGCCGGCGATGTTCTCGGAGCTGATGGCGCGCCTCGCGCCGATCGCGGCCGCCGTGGGGCGGACGCTGTGAGCGGCCTTCCGGCGGTCCTCGTCCTGGAGGACGGGCGCGCCTTCGAGGGCGTCGGGTTCGGAGCCGCGGGGACGGCGTTCGGCGAGGTCGTCTTCAACACCGCGATGTCGGGGTACGAGGAGACGCTCACCGACCCCTCCTACCGCGGCCAGATCGTCGCGATGACGGCGTCCCACGTCGGGAACTACGGGATCACCGGCGACGACGCGGAGTCGGACCGGATCCAGGTCTCGGGCTTCGCCGCGCGGCACTTCCCGGAGCGCTTCTCGAACGCCCGGGGGAAGAAGGGGCTCGGCGAGACGCTCCGCGAGGCGGGGATCGTCTCGATCCACGGCATCGACACCCGGGCGCTCGTCCGGCACCTCCGCTCGCTCGGGGCGATGCGCGGCGCCGTCTCGACCGAGCACGTCGACGAGGCGGGGCGGGCGCGCCTCCTCGCGAGGGTCCTCGAGCAGCCGCCGATGACGGGCGCCCCCCTCGCCCTCGAGGTCGGGACGCGCGCCCCCTACGCCTGGGGCTCCCACGCCGCGGGGCGGCCGCGCGTGGCCGCGCTCGACTACGGCATCAAGCGGAACATCCTCCGCCACCTCGCGTCCCGCGGCCTCGACGTCACGGTCTTCCCGGCGACGACGACGCCGTCCGAGCTCGCCGGGTTCGACGGCTTCTTCCTCTCGAACGGCCCGGGCGACCCGGCCGCTCTCCCCGCGCAGGCCGAGACGATCCGCGCGCTCGTCGGCACGGGGAAGCCGGTGTTCGGCATCTGCCTCGGGCACCAGCTCCTCGGCCTCGCGCTCGGCGCGAGGACCTTCAAGCTGAAGTTCGGCCACCGCGGCGTGAACCACCCGGTGAAGGACCTCGCGACGGGGGCCGTCTCGATCACCTCGCAGAACCACGGCTTCGCCGTCGACCCGGCGTCGCTCCCGGCCGGGCTCGAGCTGACGCACGTCAACCTCAACGACGGGACGTGCGAGGGGTTCCGGCTCGCGGGGCGCCCCGTCTACGCCGTGCAGTACCACCCCGAGTCGGCCCCGGGCCCGCACGACTCCGACCCCCTCTTCGCGGAGTTCGCGCGGGCGCTCGGCCGCGCGTGAGGGGGACGTGAACGTCCCGCTCTTCCTCGCCCGCCGGTTCCTCGCGGGGCGGCGGGGCGGCCTCCTCGGGACGGTCTCGACGCTCGCCCTCGCGGGAGTCGCGCTCGGGACGGCCGCGCTCGTCGTCGCGATGGGGCTCATGTCGGGCTACCGGGGAGAGCTCTTCGAGCGGATCGCGGGGACGAACGCGGAGGTCCTCGTCCTCCCCCCGCCCGACGCGGCCGACGGGCCGACCCGGGCGGCGCTCGCCGCGGTGCCGGGCGTCACCGCCGTCGCGAAGACCGCGTTCGCCCCGGGGCTCCTCCTCGGCCCGAAGGTCCCCGCCGGCGTCGACGCGGTCGTGAAGGGGCTCGACGTCCCCCCGGGGCTCGCCACGACGCGGCTCCTCGGGAGCGACCCCTCGTTCGCCGCGCGGATGGCCGCGCCCCCGGCCGGGGCGCGCGTCCCGGCGCTCCTCGGCTCGGGGCTGGCCGCGCGGCTCGGCGCGGCGGAAGGGGCGGAGCTCGTCCTCGAGACCGCCTCGACGTCCCTCGCCCGGGGCCTCTCTCCCCCGAGGCGGACCCCGGTCGTCGTCGCGGGGATCGTCACGACGGGCTTCACCGAGGTCGACGAGGGGTGGGCCGTCGTCCCGATCGCGGCCTTCGACCGCTTCGCCCCGCCCGACGCCCGGAGCGGCCTCTGGGAGCTGAAGCTCGCCGACCCGGCCCGGCCCGACCCCGTCGTCGACGGGGCGCGGAAGGCGCTCGGCTCCGCGGCCACGGTCCTCGACTGGCGCGCGCTGAATGGCGACCTCTTCCGGGCCCTCCTCGTCCAGCAGACGCTCCTCTTCGTCGCCCTCGCCCTCATCGTCGCGGTCGCGGCGGGGACGGTCGTCTCCTCGGTCGTCGTCCTCGTCGCGCAGAAGACGCGGGAGATCGGCGTCCTCGCCACGCTCGGCGCCGGCCCGCGGACCGTGGCGCGCACCTTCCGTCTCGCCGGACTCGCCGTCGGGGCCGCCGGCGTCCTCCTCGGGACGCTCTCGGGGGTCGCGATCTGCGCGCTCCTCACCGCGACGAAGGCGATCCGCTTCCCCGCGGAGATTGCGCGCGTCTACTACATCTCCTGGATGCCGTTCCGTCCCGGCCTGCGCGACGTCCTCGCCATCGCGGTCACGGGGCTCCTCCTCGTCCTCGCCGCCGCGGCCTTCCCGGCCCGACGGGCGGCCCGCCTCGCTCCCGCCGACGCTCTCCGCTACGAGTAGCGGCCCTCGGGGGCACGGAGTTTGCGAGACGGGACCGTGGGGGGCGGGTCCGGCGTAGCATCCCGCCGGAACGGCCCCGAACAGGAGGAAGAAAGATGAAGAAGACCACGTCCGCCGCGCTCGCCGTCCTCGCCGCGCTGGCCCTCGGGAGCACGGCCCTCGCCACCCAGGACATCTACAAGGAGTACAAGGCGAAGAACGCCACGGCGAACTGCGCCTCGTGCCACGTCGACAAGATGCCGAAGAAGGAGAAGCACGACCTGAACGACTTCGGCAAGACGGTCAAGGCCGCCCGGGGCGCCGACGGCAAGGTCGACTGGTCGAAGGTCCCGGCCGCGAAGTAGCCGCGGCGCGCCGGGGAGGGCTGAGGCCCGCCGCGACGGCGCGCGTCGAGATGGAGTCGCGGCGACGCGCTTCCCGGTCTCCCGCGGTCCGGATTGCGCTACCATTCGCCGTTCGTCGGATCACGAGAAGGAGGACAGAAGATGAAGAAGACCACCACCGCCGTCGTCGCCGCGCTCGCGGCCCTCGCCATGGGGAGCACCGCGCTCGCCACCATGGACATCCAGAAGGAGTACAAGGCCAAGGACGCCAAGGCCAACTGCGCCTCCTGCCACACGGAGAAGATGCCCAAGAAGGAGTCCGCCGGCCTGAACGACTTCGGCAAGAAGGTCAAGGCCGCCAAGGGCGCCGACGGCAAGATCGACTGGACCAAGGTCTGAGCCCCGGGGCTCGCCGAGCCCTGACGGAAACCCGCGTCCCCGGGCCCCGTGCCCGGGGGCGTTTCCCTTTTCGGGTGCGGAGGTCGACGCTTTGGTCGGTCCGCGCGGACGCGGCCGGGGGCGCTCCGCGTAGAATCCCCCTCCCATGTCGCGGCTCCGGATCGCCCTCGCCGCCGACCACGGCGGCTTCGACCTCAAGGAGCGGCTGAAGGAGCACCTGAAGGCGGCCGGGCACGACGTCGCCGACCTCGGGACGAGCGGGAAGGAGCCGGTCGACTACCCGGTCTTCGCCCGCGCCGCCGCGCTCCGGGTCGCGCAGGGGGAGGCCGACTTCGGCGTCGTCGTCGACGGGGCCGGGATCGGCTCGGCGATGGCGGCGAACAAGGTCCCCGGCGTCCTCGCGGCGACCTGCAACACCGAGGCGCTCGCGAAGAACGCCCGGGAGCACAACGACGCGAGCCTCCTCGCCCTCGGCGCGGGGCACGTCGACGAGGCCGCCGCGAAGCGGATCGTCGACGTCTTCCTCGCGACGGAGTGCACCGCCGAGAGGCACAGGAAGCGCGTCGCGATGATCCGCGAGATGGAGAAGGAGAGAGGGATGACGGAGCTGTCCGCGGAGGACATCGAACGGATCGCCGCGAAGGTGAAGGAGATGCTCGGGAAGGGCGGGACGGCGCCCGCCGCCGCGCCGGCCCTCTCCGTGGCCGAGGTCGCGAGGCTCATCGACCACACGCTGCTCAAGCCCGACGCGATGGCCTCGGACGTCGAGAAGCTCTGCGCCGAGGCGCGGCAGCACGGCTTCTTCTCGGTCTGCGTGAACCCCGTCTTCGTCCCGCAGGTGAAGCAGCTCCTCCGCGGCTCGACCGTGAAGGTCTGCTGCGTCGTCGGCTTCCCGCTCGGCGCCCAGGACCCGCAGATCAAGCTCCTCGAGGCGAGGAAGGCGATCCGCGAAGGGGCGCAGGAGGTCGACATGGTCATCAACGTCGGCGCCCTGAAGGGGAAGGACGACGCCCTCGTCCTCCGCGACATCCGCGGCGTCGTCGAGGCGTGCAAGGACGGCCGGGCCCTCTCGAAGGTGATCCTCGAGACGGCGCTCCTCACCGACGAGGAGAAGGTCCGCGCCTGCGAGCTCTCGATGAAGGCCGGGGCGGACTACGTGAAGACCTCGACCGGCTTCTCCTCGGGCGGGGCGACCGCCGAGGACATCGCCCTGATGGCGCGGACCGTCGCGCCGAGGAAGCTCGGCGTGAAGGCCTCGGGGGGCGTGAGGACCTACGCCGACCTCCTGAAGATGGTGAAGGCGGGCGCGACGCGCGTCGGCGCCTCGTCGAGCGTGAAGATCCTGGAAGAGGCCCGCGCGGCCGCGGGGAAGTGAGGAGAGGGATGGGAGAGCTCCGCTGCTACTGCTTCATCGACAACCTCCAGCCGCAGTTCGCCTCCTTCCTCGGCACGGTCGCGCAGGGGTTCCTGCCGGTGCCGGGGCAGGCGTCGCTCTTCGTGGAGGTCGCGCCGGGGATGGACATCATGAAGGTGACCGACGTCGCGCTGAAGGCGACGGACGTCAAGCCCGGGATGATGATCATCGAGCGGCTCTACGGGATGCTCGAGGTCCACTCCGACTCGCAGGCCGACGTGCGGCAGGCGGGGGCCGCGATCCTCGCGGCGCTCGACCTGAAGGAGTCGGACCGGATCAAGCCCGAGATCACCTCGAGCCAGGTCATCCGGAACATCTCCGACTACCACACCCAGCTCATCAACCGGACGCGGCACGGCGACATGATCGTGCCGGGCGAGACGCTCTACGTCCTCGAGTGCGCGCCCGCGGGCTACGCCGCGATCGCCGCGAACGAGGCGGAGAAGGCGGCCCACATCAACGTCCTCGAGGTGAGGGCGTTCGGGAGCTTCGGGCGCGTCTACCTCGGGGGCGAGGAGAAGGACGTCGACGTCGCCTGGCGGGCCGCCGAGGAGGCGCTGAAGACGATCTCCGGCCGGGCGCCGAAGAAGGGCCGCGAGTAGCGGCCGGAACGGGATCACGAACGCGGTAACGCGACGGGTCGGCGCCGTGCGACGATCCGAGGAGAGGAAAGAGCCATGACCGAAGCCCTCGGGATGATCGAGACGAGGTCCTTCCCCGCGGTCGTCGAGGCCGCCGACGCCGCCGTGAAGGCCGCCAAGGTGGAGCTGGTCTCCTACGAGAAGACGGGCGGCGGCTACGTCACCGTCATCGTCCGCGGCGACGTCGCGGCCGTGAAGGCCGCCTGCGACGCGGCGCAGGTCGCCGGCGGCCGCGTCGGCGAGATGGTCGCCGTCCACGTCATCGCCCGCCCGCACGCGAACGTCGACGCCGTCCTCCCGCTGGGCCGCAAGCCCGCCGCCGAGGCGAAGTAGCGCCCCGGGCGCACGAGCGCGCCATGCAGCTCGCGAAGGTCGTCGGGAGCGTCGTCGCGACGCGCAAGGAGGAGAGCCTCTCGGGGCTCAAGCTGCTCCTCGTCCGCCCGGTGGACGAGGAGGCCCGCGAGGGGGCGGCGGTCCTCGTCGCGGCCGACGCCGTCGGCGCCGGCCCCGGCGAGGTCGTCCTCATCGCCGCGGGGAGCTCCGCGCGGCAGACCGTCGCCACCGACAAGCGCCCGGTCGACGCCGTCGTCATGGCGATCGTCGACTCCTGGGACGTCGGCGGCGCCGTGAAGTACAGGAAGTGACGTGGCCGCGCGACTGACGGACGCCGAGATCGAGGCGATCGCCCGCCGCATCGTCTCGGACCTCGAAGGCAAGCCCGCGGCCCCGCCCGCCGCCTCCGGCGACGCGGCGTCTCCCGCCGCGCCGCTGGGGATCCACCCGACGGTGAACGCCGCCGTCGAGGCGGCGCGGAAGGCCCAGCCCCGCTTCGCCGCGCTCCCGCTCCGGGTCCGCGCGAAGGTCATCGAGGCGATCCGCGCCGCGATGCGCGAGAACGGGGCCGCCCTCGCGAAGGCCGCGTGGGAGGAGACCGGGCTCGGGCGCGCGGAGGACAAGGTCGTCAAGAACGCCCTCGTCACGGAACGGACGCCCGGCCTCGAGGACCTCTACCCGTCGGCCGTCACGGGCGACCACGGCCTCTCGCTCATCGAGCCGGCGCCGTTCGGCGTCATCGGCGCCCTCACCCCCTCGACGAACCCGACGTCGACGATCATCTGCAACGCGATCGGGATGCTCGCGGCGGGGAACGCCGTCGTCTTCTCGGTCCACCCCTCGGCGAAGTCCTGCTCGATCCAGACGATCGCCCTCCTGAACAAGGCGATCGTCTCGGCGGGCGGCCCGCCCGATGTCGTGACGGGCGTCTCCGCGCCGTCGCTCGAGTCGGCGCAGGAGGTGATGAAGCACCCGGGCATCCGGCTCCTCGTCGTCACCGGCGGCGGGGCGGTCGTGAAGGCGGCGATGGCGAGCGGCAAGCGCGCCATCTGCGCCGGCCCGGGGAACCCGCCCGTCGTCGTCGACGAGACGGCCGACCTCGCGAAGGCGGGGCGCGACATCGTCCTCGGCGGCTCGACGGACAACAACGTCATCTGCGTCGACGAGAAGGAGGTCCTCGTCGTCGCGAAGGTCGCCGACGAGCTGATCCGCGCGATGGTCGCCGCCGGCGCCGTCGTGATCGGGAAGGACCGCCTGAAGGAGCTCGAGAAGGCGATCTTCTCGAAGATGGCCGGGCCGCGCGGGCACGCGACCGTCGACCGGGACCTGATCGGGAAGAACGCGAACGTCATCCTCGCGAGGATGGGGATCTCCGCCCCCGACTCCGTCCGGCAGGTCGTCGTCGAGGTGGACCAGGACCACCCGCTCCTCTGGACCGAGCAGATGATGCCGGTGATGCCGGTCTGCCGCGTCCCGAGCGCCGACGCCGCGATCGACCTCGCCGTCCCCGTCGAGGGGCACAACCGGCACACCTTCGTCATGCACTCGCGGAACCTCGACGCCCTCTCGCGGATGGCCAAGGAGTGCGACGCCTCGATCTTCGTCAAGAACGGCCGCTCGCAGGCGGGCCTCGGCCTCGACGGCGAGGGCTTCTGCTCGTTCACGATCGCGAGCCCGACGGGCGAGGGGCTCACCGGCCCCCGCAGCTTCTCGCGCTGGCGCCGCTGCGTCCTCGTCGACAACTTCCGGATCACTTGAGGCCCCCGATGAAGCGCGCCGCCGCCCTCGCCGTCCTCGACTTCGCCCAGATCCCCGCGGGGCTCGAGGCGACGGACGCGATGCTGAAGAAGGCTCCCGTCGCCTTCTTCCGCTCCGGGACGGTCACGGCGGGTCGATACCTGACGCTCATCGGAGGGACGCCGGCCTCCGTCGAGGAGGCGCTCGCCGAGGGGCTCGCGCACGCGGGCGGGCAGCTCCTCGACCACCTCTACCTCGCCGACGTCCACCCGCGCCTCCTCGACGCCCTCGAGGGGCGGCGCGGCGAGGACGGGACGGGAGGGCTCCTCGTCCTCGAGACGTCGACGCCCGCGTCGATCGTCCTCGCCTGCGAGAAGGCGCTGAAGGGAACGCTCGTCGACCTCGTGGAGGTCCGCCTCTCCGACGCCGGCCTCGCGGGGAAGGGGCTCGCCCTCTTCCGCGGCGACCTCCACGAGCTCGAGGCCGCGGTCGACATCGTCACCACCGTCCTCGCCCCGGCCGCGGGCGCCTCGTTCCGCGTCCTCGCGCGCCCCCACGACGCCCTCGCCCGCGAGAGCGCCCTGTCCACCGCGTTCGCCGCGAGCCGGTTCGTCGACCTCGGCGGCGAGGAGGCCTCGTAGTGCTCCTCGGGCGCGTGATCGGCCGCGTCGTGCCGTGCGTGGTGACGCCCGGCCTCGAGGGGGTCCCGATGCTCCTCCTGCAGCCTCTCGGCAAGGACGGCGCGCCGAAGGGAAAGACCCTCGTCGCCGCCGACCCGACGCGGATGGCGGGGGAGGGCGAGCTCGTCGCCTACGAGGGAGGGCGCGAGGCGGCGCTCCTCCTCGACCCCTGGTTCGTCCCGGTCGACCACGCGATCGTCGGCATCGTCGACGCGCTCCACCTCCCCGCGAAGGAGAAGGCGTGATCACGGGCCGGGTCATCGGCGAGATCACGGCGACGATCCGCCACCCGTTCTTCGAGGGGAAGAAGATGCTCGTCGTGGCGCGGACGGGGGCCGACGGCGCCGAGACGGGCGACTACGTCGTCGCGATCGACGCGGTCGGCGTCGGGCCCGGCGACCCGGTCCTCGTCCTCGACGAGGGGAACGGCGCGCGCCAGGTCGTCGGCTCCGGGACGGCTCCCGTCCGGACTGTCGTCGTCGGGTTCCTCGACCGCGTCGACCTCGCCTGACGTGTCGTCCGGCCCGCCCCCTCCGCCGTTCCTCCCGCCGCCCCCGCCCCGCGTCCCTCCGCTCCTCGTTCCCCCGGTCCTCCCGCTTCCCGCTGCACCTGCGGCCGCGCCTCCCGTCCTCCTCTGGTACCGCTTCTACCTCGGCGCGATGGCGGCGATCTACGCCGGATGCCTCGCCCTCGGAATCGTCCTCCTCTTCCTCCGGGAGGAGGTCGCCGGCTGGCCGCCGGCGGACGATCCGAAGACCCTCCTCGTCTACGGCATCGTCCTCGCGGTCATGGGCGCCGTCCTCCATTCGGTCTACTTCACGGCCTTCTTCCTGCCGCGCCGCCCCTGGGCCTGGACGGTCCACCTCGTCCTGATCGCCCTCGGCCTGACGAGCTGCTGCACCCTCCCCGCGTCGATCCCGCTCCTCGTCTCCTGGCTGAAGCCCGAGACGCAGGCCTGGTTCGGCCGCCGCCCGTAGCCGGCCGCCTCACCGGGACCGCGAGTGGGCTCCGGCGTGAGACGCGCCGGAACACGCGCAGCTCCAGGGCCGGGCCGTCCCGGAGCGGCGCGGGGCGTGTGAGAGGATCGGGAAGGGTGCGGAGCCTCCTCTTCTTCGACCTCGACGACACGCTGCTCGACCACCGCGGCGCGGAGGAGGTCGCGCAGGGAGAGACGTACGAGGCGTTCCCGGCGCTCTTCGCCGGTGTGCCGCGCGGGGAGTGGCTCGCGGCGTACCGGGAGGCGAACGGGAGCCTCTGGGGGGCCTACGCCCGGGGCGAGATCGGCCGCGAGGAGCTCCACCGGCGACGCTTCTCGGACCCTCTCGGCGCCTTCGGCCTCGACCGCGGGGCGGCCGCGGAGGTCGGGGACTTCTACCTCGGCCAGTACCGCCGGGCCTGGCGCCTGAACGAAGGCGCCGAGGAGCTCCTCGCCGCGGCGGCGGAGCTGGGAGAGGTCGGGGTCCTCTCGAACGGCTTCCGGGAGCTGCAGCGGGCCAAGATCGCGCGCTTCGAGCTCGGGCGGTGGGTGCGGCACGTCGTCCTCTCCGAGGAGGTCGGGGCGATGAAGCCCGCGCGCGCGATCTTCGACGCCGCGACGCGGGCCGCCACGGGCGGCGACGGCGGGAACGGCTGCCGGAAGCTCTACCTCGGCGACCACTGGGAGACGGACGTCCTCGGAGCCAGGGCCGCCGGCTGGCTCCCCGTCCTCTACAACCCGGGGAGGGCGGCGCTCCCCGCGCCCGTCCTCTTCGTCACCCGCCTCGTCGACGCCGTCCCGCTCCTCGCGTAGCCGGGAGCGCCGCGACGGCGTGCGGGCGGAGGGGCCGCCCGGCGACCTAACCCGTTCGGGGGATGCGCGGAGCCCCGCGCGCCCCGATAGTCGTCCCCGTCCGGGACGGACGGCGCGCCCGCGGCGCGGCCGTCCCGGGGGAGGGCGGCATGCCGCGTGAACCGGGAGACGGTCGGACGACGGAACCGGAGACGCCGGCGGGCGACCGGGGGCGGGCCCCCGCCGCCTGCGGCTCGTGCGACGTCGCGCGGGAGCTCGCGGCCGAGAAGGCCCGGCTCGTCGCGTGGCTCGCGCACGAGCTGAGGACGCCGCTGAACTGCGTCCTCGGCTACGCCGAGATCCTCTGCGAGGGCCTCGCGGCCGCAGGCCACTCGCCGCACCTCGCCGACGCCGAAAGGGTCCGCGAGCTCGCCGTCCACCAGCTCGCGCTCCTCGACGACGCCCTCGACCTCGCGAGGCTCGAGCACGGGAGCTTCCCTCTCCGGATCGAGCCGGTCGACGCCGTCCGGGTCCTCGGGGAGGTCGCCGCCGCGACGCTCCCCCTCGTGCAGAGGGGCGGGAACCGGCTCCACCTCGCGGTCGAGTCGGAGGGGCGCGTCCTCGCCGACGGGACGCGCCTCCGGCAGGTCCTCCTGAACCTCGTCAGCAACGCGGCGCGCTTCACGCGCGACGGGCTCGTCGCGCTCGGGGCGACGGCGCGCGACGGCTTCGTCTCGCTCCACGTGCGCGACACCGGCTGCGGGATGACGCCCGCCGAGGCGGAGCGGGCGTTCCGCCCGTTCCAGCAGGCGAACGCGGCCGTCTTCGCCGCGCGGGGAGGCACGGGGCTCGGCCTCGCGATCTCGAAGGAGCTCTGCGAGCGGATGGCCGGCTCGATCTCCCTCGAAAGCGTTCCCGGGGAGGGGACGACGATCACCGTCACGCTCCCCGCCGCGCCGACGGGGACCTTCGCCGGCTGATCCCGCCGCTACGCGACGAGCGCGAGCCGGTCGACCGAGTGGGCGAGCTGGACGACGAGCTTCCAGTCCGCCGAGACGAGGTCCGACTGCGAGTGCGCGAGGCCGTTCCGGAGCGCCTGGACGCGCTGGAACGCCTCGTCGGCCTGGCGCTTCGACGCGAACCGCATCCCCTCGAGGAACTGGGGCCGCCTCGTGAGGAGCGACGCCTTGTCGGCGAGCTGGATGCAGTCGAGGAGGTCGTCCGGCTGGCCGCGCCGCCGCCGCTCCTCGGCCAGCTGCCCGGCCCGCGCGCGCCGCGAGGCGGAGAGGAGCTCCACCCAGCTCCCGTCGGGCCACTCCGACCGGATCCTCCTCGAGAGGAACGTCTCGAAGATCGTGATCATCCCGAAGAGCCACATCCTCACGGGGGGCTTCTCGAGGTCGCGGAACGTGACGATCCCCCCCGGCCGCCCGAGGATGGAGACGAAGCAGCGGCCGTTCGCGTCGAGCGAGGCGATCGTGTCGACGAGCGAGGCGTTCGAGGGGACGAGGTCGTCCGGGACGAACGCCCGGGCGTGGTCGCCGAGGCGCGCCCCGGAAAGGTCCGAGGCGAAGGCGTAGCCCTCGACGAGGCCCGCCCGGCGGACGCCGACGAGGCTCCAGCCGCGCCGTTCGAGGAACTCCCTCACGACGGGCGCGGACGCCTCCTCGTCGAAGGAGACGAGCGGAACGGCGACGTCCATCACCGAGAAGCTCGAGAGGAAGAGGGCGCGCGTGCGGTCGGACTTGAGGTCGCCGGTCGGCGGGGTCCAGGAGTCCATCCGCGGATTCTAGGCACACGCCGGCTCCGGATCGGGCCGGCGCGGGAGGATGATGGGCAGCCGTGAGACCCGCCGGCCCGGCCGCCCTCGCGCTCGCCGCCCTCCTCGCCGCGCTGGCCCCGGCCGCCGGCTGCACGCGGAGCGCGCCGCCGGGCCGCCCCGCAGGGCGGGAGATCCTGACCGTCGCCGTCCGCGCCGACGTGACGGGGGTCTTCCCGAACCCCCCGACGAGCAACGAGGCCTTCACGATCGACCTCTTCTCGAACGTCCTCGAAGGGCTCTTCCGGATCGACTCCGCCCTCGCCGTGAAGCCCGCGCTCGTCACGAGCTGGTCGAACGCGGACGGGAAGACGTGGACCTTCCGCCTCCGTGAAGGGGTCCGCTTCTCCGACGGCACGCCGCTCTCGGCCGAAGACGTCACGGCCTCGCTCCGGGCGGCCATCGAGACTCCCTTCCCGACGGGCGCGTTCCTCGCGGCGATCCGGAGCGTCGAGACGGTCTCGCCCGTCGAGGTGCGCGTGACGACCCGGGAGGAGTGCCCGTCGCTCCCGTCGTACCTCACCGCGGGGTTCGTCCTCTCCCGCGCGGCGCTCGCCGGGACGCCGATCCCGCCGCTCGGGACCGGGCCGTATGCCTTCGCGGGCCGGGAGCCGGGGCGGAGCCTCACCCTGCTCCGGAACCCGTACCACGAGCCGCGCGCGGCGTTCGACGAGATCCGTCTCCGCGTCGTCCCCGACGGGAAGGCGCGCGTGGCGGCGCTCCTCGCCGGCGAAGCGGACATCGCCGAGGCCGTCCCCCTCGACGCGGTCGACGCCCTCTCGCGCGACGCGCGGTTCCGCGTCCTCGCGCGGCCCGGCATCCGCGTCCTCTACCTCGCCCCGCGCGTCGACCGGCCGCCGTTCGACGACGCGCGCGTCCGGGAGGCGCTCGATCTCGCGATCGACCGGGACGAGCTGAACGCGCGCGTCTACGGCGGGCGTGGGGTCCCCGCGTCGCAGCCCGTTCCGGTGACCGTCGTCGGGTACGAGGAGTCGCTTCCCGTCACGCGGGCCGACCGGGAGAGGGCCCGGCGCCTCCTCGATTCCGCGGCGGGCGGCTCGCCGGTCCGGGTCGTGCTCGACGCGCCGAGCGACCGCTACCTCGAGGACGCCGCGCTCGCGAGGGAGGCCGCGCGGCAGATGGAGCTCGCGGGCTTCCGGGTCACGGTGAGGACCCGCCCGAAGGCGGAGTACTTCCCGTTCCTCGAGACGGGCGCGGCGCAGCTCTACCTCTTCAGCTGGGCCTGCGACACGCTCGAGGCGAACGACGCCCTCGACGGCGCCTTCCGCTCTCCCGTCTCCGGCCGGCCGCCGAACCAGAACCACCAGGGGCTCGCGGACCGGGAGCTCGACCGCCTCGTCGACGGGGCGGCCCGCGCCTCCGAGATCGCGGAGCGGATCCGGCTCCTTCGCGCGGCGATGTCACGCCTCCGGGAGATCCGGGCCGCCGCGTTCCTCGTCGTGATGCCCGAGACGATCGCGTTCTCGAGACGGATCTCCTGGACGCCTCCGCCGACGCTCGTCCTCCGGCTCCACGAGGTCGCGCCGGCCCCGCGCTGAGGTCCGGGCCCCGGGCGCCGCGTCCGGCCTCAGGCGCCGAACCGCGCGAGCCGGACGACCTTCTCGACGACCGCCGCCAGGAGGCGGGGGACGCCCGGGGAGCCGGGGGCGGCCATCGCCTCGGCGACCTCGAGCGCCATCCGCGGCTTGCCGTGGGCCTTCAGCGCGCGGTCGATGACCGCCGAGGGCGGGATCCGGCGGCGGCCGTGGAGGTCGGGGAGGACGCCGGCCCGCTCCGCCGCGGAGCGGTAGACGTGCGCGTAGCCGGAGACCCAGAGGTGGTGCTCGACGTCCCTCTCGCGGAACCCGGTGACGCGCTCGCGGTCGGGCTCGCCCGCCAGGAACGAGCGCGCGGCGCGGACGTAGTGCCGTCCCGCGTCGTCGCCGTCGGCGAGGAGGTGCCACTCGAGGCCGAGGCCGCGCGCGAGCTTCACGAGGGGCGCGATGCCGCACTGAGCGAACTCGACGCAGCGGACCCCCTCGGCCGGGAAGTCGTAGCCGACGAGGCGCGCGACCTCCGGGAGGAGCCACGACTCGGTCTCCCCCTCGACGAGGAGCCAGCAGCGCGCGAAGACGGAGGTCGCCCGGTTCACGCGGATGTGGTAGCCGACGCGCCGCATCTCGTCGACGGAGAGCGCGTCCTCGTGGACGGCGTGGACGGCGACGCCGGCGTCGCTCCTCACGAGGCGGCGGATCGCGTGGAGCGGAATCGAGGCGAGGAGGTCGCCGGAGTTCGTCGTGAGGACCTTCTGGCCCGGCACCCGCTCGATGAGCCGGAAGATCCTCGCGGCGAGGATCGGGTGGAGGTGGGCCTCGGCCTCCTCGATCAGGACGATCGGCTCGGCCGAGCGCTCGATCGGGGAGCCGTTCTCCGCCTCGAGCATCGCGCCGAGGAGCATGAGGAGCGCGAGGCTCTGCGTGCCGGTCCCCTCGCGCGCCTCGGCGCGGAGCGGGTCCGTCGCGCCGAGGGCGACGGGGGTCTCGGCGAGGAGCTCCGTCGTGCGTCCCGGCGCGCGGGTCGGGAGGCCGAGCCTCACGCTCCAGCGCTCGGCGAGCGCGCGGGCCGCCTGGGTCGGCTCGCGGAGCTCGTCGGGGTGCGGCCGCCACGACTCCGAGAACTTCCGGTAGGCCGTCTGGACGGTCCGCTTCAGGGCGCGCGTCACCTCGCCGTCGAAGGGGTCGGAGGAGGTGGGCACGGGCTCGGGGGCCCGGGGCTCCGCGGAGGGCTCGACGGCGGAGGAACGCGCGTGCCGCGCGAAGCGGACGCGCATCGCGGGGTGGCGCCGGCGGAAGGCCTCGAACGCGGAGGGGTCGCCGGCGTGGAGCTCCTTCCCGTCGCGGTCGAGGAGGCGCGCCGTCGACGGGGAGGGGGCGCCGTCCGGCGCACGGGACGCGGAGACCTCGGCGACGGTCTCGCGCCCCCCTTCCTCGACGAACGTGAAGCGGAAGGAGAGCCGCGCCACCGGCGCGGCGCCCGGCGCGCCCGGCACGTGGAAGTCGAGAGGCCCGAACGCCGGGATCGCCTCCCCGTGCCCGAACGCGAGCTCGAGGGCGTCGAGGACGCTCGTCTTCCCGCAGGAGTTCTCGCCGATGAGCGCGGTCGTCCCGTCGAGCTCCAGCGTCATCCGCCGGATCCCGCGGAACCCCTCGATCTCGACGCGACGGAGCGGCACGGTCGTGGGCGTCCTTCCCGGGGAGTGTAGGGCCGGCGCGGCGCGGGCGGCGCGCCGGAAGGTGTCGTCAGGCGCGGACGCCGTGCTCCACGAAGAGCTTCATCAGCGCGAGCGCCTCGCCCCAGCCGGCCGACCGGCTCAGCATGTCGCGCAGGCCGGCGGGCCCCTCCTCGAAGCCGTGCTCCGAGAGCCTCACCAGCGTTCCGTCGTCGCGGGGCTCGAGGTCGGCCGTGACCGTCGTCTCGTACGTGCCGGAGTCGACGGGCCAGCGGAACGAGAAGCGGCGCGGCCGGTCGGCCTCGAGGACGGTCCCCTCGAACGTCCCGGTGAACGCGTCGGGGCCCCACCGCTCCCAGCGGAAGGCGAGGCGGCCGCCCGGCCTCGCGTCGAGGGTGGTGCCGCTCGTGAACCAGCCGTCGAGCCCCTCGGCGCTCGCGATCGCCTGCCAGACCCGCTCCGGCGGCGCCTTCACGAGGACCTTCGTCTCGACCCTCTCCGGGCGGAGGCCCCGCTCCCGCGAACGGGGCGCGAGCCGCTTGGCGAGGAACGCCCGCCCGGGGTCGGTGTACCCGGAGGCGAGGTAGAGCTCGCGGGCGCGCCCGTTCTCGTGGGAGACCTCGAGGCGGAGCGCGCCGGCGCCGCCGTCCCGGGCGAACTCCTCGAGGAGCGCGAGGAACCGGGAGCCGAGGCCGCGTCCGCGGAACGGGGAGGCGACGAGGAGCTCGTCGAGGAAGAGGAACCGGCCCCCCATCTCGGTGCTGAAGCCCCACGTCGCGAGCGCGTACGCGGCGGCGTCCTCGCCGTCGAAGGCGAGCCACGCACCCCCGAGCGACGGGTCGGCGAGGAGCTCGCGGAGCGGCGCGCAGAGCGCCTCCTGGTCGAACGGGATCCCCTCGTGCGCGTAGAGCGCGCGCATCAGGGGAACGAAGGAGGCCTCGTCGGCGAGGGAGGCCCTCCGGATGGAGACGTCCACCGCCGCGTCCCGCTAGCGGGAGAAGAGCGCCTTGTCGTACCTCGCGCGGACCGTCGCCGCCCCGATCTGGACGGTGATCGTCAGGAGGTCGCCCGAGAGCTCGGCCGCCTCCCGGCCCCGCACGAAGAGGCGGATCCGCATCGCGCCGGTCGGGTCGTCGTTGCCGCTCCGCCGGATCTCCGCGTCGGCACCCGCGAGGGAGGCGATCGAGCGACCGGTCGCGTCGACGGCCCCGAGGATCTGCGCGGAACTGAAGCCGGAGATGTTCGCGGGCTGGCGGAACTCGACGACGACGATGAGCCCCTGCGCGTCCTTCGAGGTGAAGAAGCCGAGGACGTTCGCGTCGACGAGGCGCCGCTCCTCCGGCCCGAGCTTGGCGGCCCGGCTGACCGGCTTCTTCGAGTCGGGGACGGCCGTCGGAAGCGTCGCGTCGGCCGCCGTGGCCGGCGCGACCGGCGGCGGGGGCGGGACGTTGAGCGTCACCGGCTCGCCGGAGGGCATGTTCGGCTTGACGTAGAACGTCCAGCCGGCCCAGGCCCCTCCGCCGAGGATCCCGAGGACGATGATCACGATCGCGGCGGCCTTGACCTTCCGCGACGTCTCCGCCTTCTTCTTGATCCGGATCGACTCCGTGTCGCGCTTCACCGACCTCGAGCGCGTGTCGGGGCCCATCACCGGGTGGACCGGCGAACGGGAGATCCCCTGCCGGCTCTCCTTGAGCACCTGGATCTGCTCGTTGTAGTCGGCCTGCTCGAGCCAGTCGGGGACCTGGGACGCGGAGGAGCTCTTCGCGGGCTGGGCCGGCGCCGCGGCCGGGGCGGGCGCGTACGACGGCGCCGACGTCATCGCGGCCATCGCGCCGGGGCTGACGCGCGACGCCGAGGAGGGCGCCTTCGTCTCGGCCTCGGTGAACGGGAAGGCGTCGTCCCCGAACGAGGGGGGCGTGGTCCCGCCGACGGAGCTGCGGCCCGAGCCGGGGCCGGGCGTCCCGGCGCCTCCCGGGGTCCCGGCGGAGCCGGAGATCGACTTCTTGACCTCGGTCGAGGGGAGCGTCGAGACGCTCTCCGGGTCGGGGACGAGGCCGGCGGCCTCCGCCTCGGCCTGCGCCGCGACGAGGGCGTCGATGATCTCCTCGTACCCCTGCGGCCGGTCGTCCGACTTCTTGGCGAGCATCTTCAGGACGAGGGCCTGCAGGCGCTCGGGGATCGGCGGGTTCCCTTCCGGGGCGGCGAAGTCGATCGGCTGCCGGTTCTCCTGCGCCATGACCCACTCGAGGTAGTTCCTCGAGTTCTGGACGTTGATCGGGCGCCTCTTCGTCAGGAGGCGGAAGAAGATGACGCCGAGCGAGTAGATGTCGCTCCGGAAGTCGACGTGGCCGAACGTCAGGAGCTCGTGCGAGGCGTAGGCGAGCTTCCCGAGGAACTCGCCCGTCTGCGTCAGCTCGCCGCCGCTCCCCTCCTGCAGGACCTTCGCGACGCCGAAGTCGAGGATCTTCACGAGCCGGCGGTCGTCCTGGAGGGTGACCATGATGTTGTTCGGCGAAAGATCGCGGTGGAGGATGTTCCGTTCCTTGAGGTACGCCAGTCCCATCGCCGCCTGGACCATGAGCGGGATCAGCTCGGGGAACGGCCTCCCCTCGAAGGCGCCGAAGTCGACCGCCTTGACGTACTCCATCACGATCGTCGGCAGCCCCTCGCGAGACCGGGTGATCTCGTAGCAGCGGACGATGTTGCGGTGGTTGAGCGAGGCCAGGATCTGGTTCTCCTTCATGAACCGGGCCTGGAGCTCGGGGTCCGTCAGGCTGCGCGACATGACCTTGACGGCGACGGGGAGGTGGGTCCGGCGGTCCTCCGCGAGGAAGACGATGCCCATCCCTCCCTCGCCGAGGACGCGGGAGACGTGGTAGTGGTCGAATTCGGGAGGCCTGAGGAGAACGTTCAAGGCAGAACCGTTTCGCGGATTGTACGGCCCATCCGGGTTCTCAGCTCGGCGTGAGGGCCCGCGCCCGCTCTCTCACGTTCTCGTCCGTGTCGAGGCTGAAGGAACGGCCGTGTCCGACCTCGTCGAGGAGGAACCGGGCGGTCTCGCCCGACAGCCGTTCGAGGGCGTCGGCCTCCTTCCGCGAGAGGCGGCGGAAGAGCGAGGTGACGACGCGGCCGCCGTCGGCGTCGAGCTCCCAGAAGCCGGCGAGAGTCCTGCCCGCGAGGACGGTCCGGCGGGCGAGGTGCGCGGCCGAGCCGAGCGTCGACGGCCTCGACGAGCCCCACGATTCCACGCTGCGGTCGCGGTCCTCGGGTGCGACGAGGACGCCCGGCCCGCCGTGCGCCGCGAGCAGGTTGTCCTCGAACGAGAGGAGCCGGACCGTCGCCGGCTCGCGCACCCCGAGGAGGGCCTCCTCGTCGCCGGGGAGGAGAAGGGCGTCCCCGGCGTGGCCTTCGACGTCGACCGTCACGGGGTCGAGGAGAGCGGCGGCCGCGCGCACCTCGGCGAGGGAGAGGCCGGACCAGGCGGCGAGCTCCTTCGGCGTGGCCGGGCCCGACCACGAGAGGAAGAGGCGGAGGAGCTCGGCGTTCCGCGCGGACGGGGACGAAGGGACCTTCGCGGAGGCGAGGACGTTCTTCTTCGCCCGCCTCCAGAGGTAGCGCTCCGAGTCGAGGCGTCCCCCCTCGAGCGTCCGCTCGACCTTCCCTTCCAGCTCGAGGAGGCGGAGCGCGATCGGGAGGAGCGAGGAGATCCCGACCTTCTTCCCCGCCTCGCCGAGGCTGCGGAGGGCTCCCGCGGGGAGGGCCCTGCGGAGGGCGTCGGTCGTCGCGGGAGCGTCGAGCGCGGAGACGATCGCGGCGGCGCACGCCTCGACTTCCTTCCAGGAGGCGCCCGCCTTCCCGACCTCGCGCTCGGTCCGCGGCCTCCAGGAGGCCTCCGCGACCCGGAGGGCGAGCGGGACGTGGGCCTCGGGAACGAGGTAGATGCAGCCTCGGGCGGCGGGGACGACGCGCAGGCGGAGCGCGGCGCTCTCGGCGTCGACGGCCGCCCGGGAGACGCCGGGGACGCGGGCGCGGAGCGCGAGGTAGACGTCGGCGCCGCCGAGCGTCCGGAGCCAGCCGGTGCGCGCGACGACGTCGTGGAGCGAACCCTCCTGCGGCGAGGCGAGCCCCTGGCGCGCGACCCAGAACGCGCGGGCCCTCTCGAGCGGGACGGGGTGTCCGAGGGCTCCGGCCAGGGGCCGGCCCCCCCTCGCCGCCGTCAGGCGGTCCTCTCCCGTGCCGCCTTCCACGCGGCGAAGAGGCGCGGGGCGGCGTCGACGAAGCCCCCGTGCCGCGGGGTCCAGCCGAGGCGGCGGACGGCCTTCCACGAGTCGACGTGCTGGTTCAGCGCGAGGCAGGTCGCGAACGGTCCCATCGCCGCGACGGCCTGCTCGACCGGCAGGTGCTCGACGCGCCCCTCGGCCCCCGCCGCCAGGCTCGCGGCCGCGGCGCACTCGTTCACCGTGGCCCGGCTCCGGTCCGTCGCGTTGAGCACCTCGCCGCCGAGGCCCGACTCCGCGGCCCTCACGTAGAGGTCGGCGAGGTCGTCGCGGTGGACCATCGCCCAGCGGTTCGTCCCGTCGCCGACGACGCGTGCGGCGCCCCCCTTCAGGGCGCTCTCGAACCAGGAGCCGGTCAGGCTCCCCGACGCGCCGTAGACGCACCCCGGCCGGATCACGAGGGTCCGGAAGCCGCCGCCGTTCCACGAGAGGACGGCGGCGTCGACGGCGGGCCGGGGCGCCACGAACGTCGGCGGGTCGAGAGGGGCCGACTCGTCGACGGAGCCGTCGCCCGTGTCGCCGTAGACCCAGACGCCGCTCGTCGCGAGGAGGACCCTCCCGGCCCGGTCCCGGCCCGCGTCGCGGAGCGCGCCGAGCGCCGCGCGGTGGAGGTCCCACGACCTCTCGGAGTACTCGACGGCGCAGTGGACGAGGACGGAGCAGCCTTCCGCGGCGGAGCGCCACGCGTCGGGGTCCTCCATCGTCCCCTCGACCGGGACGATCTCGGCCGCCTCGAGGAGGCGCGCCTTCTCCGCGGACCGGGCGAGCCCGAACGTCTCGTGCCCCGCGCGCGCGAACGCCGCGGCGACCGCGGACCCGACGAAACCGGTGGCTCCTGTGACGAAGACCTTCATGGGGACCTCCTCCGGGGGCTGGCCGGGATGATAGGCCGCTCCGGGCTCAGCGGGCCGGGGTCCGGGGGCCGGCGAACCCGCGGACGGCGTGGGGGCGGTAGGGCGCCTCGAGCGCCGCGACCTCCTCGGCGGTCAGCGTCAGCTCCAGGGCGGCGAGCGCCTCCTCGAGGTGCGCCGGCTTCGTCGCGCCGACGATCGGGGCCGTGACCCCCGGCCGGGACAGCAGCCAGGCGAGCGCGACGCGGGCCATCGGGACGCCGCGCGCGGCGGCGACGGCACGCGTCGCCTCGACGACGTCGGCGTCGGACGGGTGGTCGTAGAGCTGCCGGGCGTAGTCGTCCGAGGCCGCCCGCGGCGTCGCCTCGCGGTCGGCCGGGGTCGCGCGGGTCCCGGCGAGGAGGCCGCGCGCGAGCGGCGACCAGGGGAGGACGCCGATTCCCTCCTCGCGGCAGAGGGGGAGCATCTCGCGCTCCTCCTCGCGGTAGAGGAGGTTGTAGTGGTCCTGCATCGAGACGAAGCGCGCGAGCCCCTTCCGGTCGGAGGCTGCGAGCGCCTTCTGGAACCGCCACGCCTCGCCGGAGCTCGCGCCGAGGTAGCGCACCTTCCCCTGCCTCACGAGGAGGTCGAGCGCCTCGAGCGTCTCCTCGATCGGCGTCGCCGGGTCGAAGCGGTGGATCTGGTAGAGATCGATCGTCTCGACGCCGAGGCGCTTCAGGCTCGCCTCGCACGCCTGGACGACGTGCTTGCGCGAGAGGCCTCCCATGTTCGGGCCCGGCCCCATCGGGAAGTGGACCTTCGTGGCGACGACGAGCTCCTCGCGCCGGCCCATCTCGCCCAGGAGCCTCCCGGTCACCTCCTCGCTCACGCCGAGCGAGTACATGTCGGCGGTGTCGAAGAGGTTGATGCCCGCCTCGAGCGCGCGCCGGAAGAAGGGGCGGGCCGCCTCCTCGGGAAGGACCCAGGGACGCCAGCCCGGGTCGCCGTAGCTCATGCAGCCGAGGGCGAGGCGGGAGACGACGAGGCCGGTGCTGCCGAGGTTCGCGTACTTCATGGGGCCTCCGGAGACGGCGAAGGCCCGCTCACGCGGGCCTTCGGTGGACGTCGGGAGCGCCTTCGCCCGGTCGGGGTCGACGCCTCAGTCGGGGTCGATGTTGGTCACGAAGGTGACCTTCCCCCCCTTGAACTGCTTCAGCACGACGCTCTTCGTCGGGTCGGGCGAGCCGCCCCGGTAGACGATCTTCCCGGTGACGCCGTCCTGCGTCGAGATCTTCGCGTAGGCGTCGCGCACCGACTCGCGGTCGTCCTTCTCGGCGAGCTGGAGGGCCGTCCGGAGGAGGTAGATCGCGTCGTAGGTGAGCGCGGCGACGTCGTCGGGGACCTCCTTGGAGTACCGCTTCTCGAAGGCGCCCCGGAAGGTGCCGACCCTGTCCTCCATCGCGTTCGGGTTGTAGTGCGCGCAAAAGTAGGCGCCCTCGATCTCCTTGGCGCTCTTGAGGAGCTCCGGGTTCCCCCAGTTGTCGCTCCCGAGGAACGGCGCCTTGATCCCGGCGGCGCGGGCCTGCTTGAGCTGCTCGGGCACCTCGACGTAGTAGCTCGGGAGGTAGACGAGGTCCGGCGCCCCCGCGGCGATCTTCTTCATCTGCTCGGCGTAGTCGGTCGTCCCGGCCGCGTACGTCTCCATCGCGACGACCTGGCCGCCGCGCGACTCGAACTCCTTCTTCATGAGCTCGGCCTGGGCCTTCGGCGCCTCCGACTCGGGGTTGAAGAGGATCGCGAGCTTGGTCGCCTTGATGTAGCCCGTCGCGAACTTCGCGAGGGAGCGCGCCTGGAACTCGTCGGAGTAGCAGACGCGGTAGACGAAGCGCCGCATCTTGTCGCCGTCGTCCCGCGTGAGCCGGGGAGCGGTGGACCAGGGCGAGACGAGGAGCGTCTTCTTCTCCTCGGCGACCGCGGCCGCCGGGACCGCGCCGCTCGACGCGTTCGGCCCGATGACGGCGATGACCCCCTCCTGGTCGATGAGGCGCTGCGCGGCCGCCACCGAGGCGTCGCCCTTCCCCTGGCCGTCCTCGATGAGGAGGCGCAGGAGGTGGTGCGTCCCGGCGACCTTGACGCCGCCCGACTCGTTGATCTCCGAGATGGCCAGCTCCGCGGCCTTCTTGCAGGAGTCGCCGACGGCAGGGATGTCGCCGCTCAGCTCGGCGATGACGCCGATCTTGATGTCGGGGCCGCTCCTCTTGCAGGCCGCCTGGGTGAGGAGAACGCCGCCGAGGGTCCCGGCGAGGAGGAGGGTCGTCGCGTGGAGAGCAAGATCCCGCTTCATAACGGGTAAGCCTATTTCCGGAAGGGGCGGCGGTCAAACGGCGGGACGGGCTAAAATCCATGTTTCGCCCCCGGGGGGCGGCGCGTGCTCGACGGACGTCCGGAAGGGGCCTCGCGGGAGGCGCCCGGAGCGGTCCCGCCGCCGCCAGGGGAAGGCCGTCGCCGGAGGACCCATGCCGTTCAACCTCAAGAACCGCCACTTCCTGACGATCCACGACTTCACCCGGGAGGAAGTCCTCTACCTGCTCGACCTGGCCCGCGACCTCAAGCGTGCCAAGTACGCGGGGACCGAGGTCCCGCGCCTGACGGGCAAGAACGTCGCGCTCATCTTCGAGAAGGACTCGACGCGCACCCGCTGCGCCTTCGAGGTCGCCTGCTACGACCAGGGGGCGAACGTCACCTACCTCGGCCCCACGGGCTCGCAGATCGGCAAGAAGGAGACGATGAAGGACACGGCCCGGGTCCTCGGCCGGATGTACGACGGCATCGAGTACCGCGGCTACGGGCAGGCGATCGTCGAGGAGCTGGCGAAGTGGGCCGGCGTCCCGGTCTTCAACGGGCTCACCGACGAGTTCCACCCGACGCAGATCCTGGCGGACCTCCTGACGATGCGCGAGCACAGCGACAAGCCGCTCGGGCAGGTCTCCTACGCCTACCTCGGCGACGCGAGGAACAACATGGGGAACACCCTCATGCTCGCCGGCGCCCTCATGGGGATGGACGTGAGGCTCGGCGCGCCGAAGCACCTCTGGCCGGTGGACGAGCTCGTGGCGAAGGCGAACGCCCTCGCCGCCGCCTCCGGCGGTAAGGTGACGCTCACGGAGGACCCGAAGGCCGCCGTCGCCGGCGTCGACTTCGTCCACACGGACGTCTGGGTCTCGATGGGCGAGCCGGACTCCGTCTGGGCCGAGAGGATCCGGCTCCTCCTCCCGTACCAGGTCAACGCCGCGCTCATGGCCGCGACGGGGAACCCCAAGGCGAAGTTCCTCCACTGCCTCCCGTCGTTCCACAACCGCGAGACGAAGATCGGCGAGGAGATCTACAAGAAGTTCGGCATCGAGGCGATGGAGGCGACCGACGACGTCTTCGAGTCGCCGGCCTCGGTCGTCTTCGACCAGGCCGAGAACCGGCTCCACACCATCAAGGCCGTCCTCGTCGCGACGCTCGCGTAGGAGACGATGACATGCGAGTCGTCGTCGCCCTCGGGGGCAACGCGCTGCTCCGGCGCGGGGAGCCGATGACCGCCGAGAACCAGCGGGCCAACGTGAAGAAGGCCTGCGAGGCGCTCGCGCCGGTCGCGAACGACAACGAGATCGTCATCTCGCACGGGAACGGCCCGCAGGTGGGGCTCATCGCCCTCCAGCAGTCGGCCTACGCCGCGGTCGAGCCCTACCCGCTCGACGTCCTCGGCGCCCAGACCGAGGGGATGATCGGCTACATCGTCGAGCAGGAGCTCGGGAACCTCCTCCCGTTCGAGCGACCGTTCGCCACGATCCTCTCGATGACCGAGGTCGACCCGGCCGACCCGGCCTTCGGGAACCCGACGAAGCCGATCGGCCCGGTCTACGGGAAGGACGAGGCCGACCGGATGGCGGCCGACAAGGGGTGGACGTTCAAGGCCGACGGGAACGGGTGGCGCCGCGTCGTCCCGTCGCCGAGGCCGAAGCGGATCTTCGAGATCCGCCCGGTGAAGTGGCTCCTCGAGAAGGGGACGGTCGTCGTCTTCGCCGGCGGCGGCGGCATCCCGACGATGTACGGCCCGGGCGGGGTCCTGACGGGGATCGAGGCCGTCATCGACAAGGACCTCGCCTCCTCGCTGCTGGCGCGCGAGGTCGCGGCCGACGCGTTCGTCATGGCGACCGACGCGGACGCGGTCTACCTCGGGTGGGGGACCCCCGAGGCACGGGCGCTGAAGACGGTCTCGACGGCCGAGCTCCGGAAGTACACCTTCCCGGCCGGCTCGATGGGCCCGAAGGTCCAGGCGGCCTGCGAGTTCGCCGAGGCGACGGGAAAGCCGGCCGCGATCGGCGCCCTCGAGGACTCGGCCCGGATGCTCCGGGGCGAGGCGGGGACGACGGTCGTGAGGGACGCCGTCGAGACGGAGTACTGGCCGAGGCGGGGCTGACCGGGGGGCCGGCCGCCCGCCGCGGCGCGCGGTCCGTCCGCGCTACGCCTTCCGGGACGGCGTCCCGCGGCGGGGCGCCTTGCGGGCGGCGGCCTTCCCGGCCGGGTCGGCGGTCTCGTCCGGCGGGGCCTCGACCCTCTCGATCACGAGGGTGAACTTCACGAGGAGCGCCGCGAGCGCGCCGATCGCCGCCCAGACCGGGACGAAGACGGCGCCGGCGATCCCGAGGACGAGGGGGATCTCCATCAGCGTGATCCCCTTCGCGTTGCGGATGACGATGCGGCGGACGTTTCCCTGGCGGACGATCTCGCGGATCGTCGCGACGAGCTTCTCGCCGGAGACCGAGAACTCCTCGACGCGGACTTTCGGGTCCTGCATGGCGGTCCTCCCTTCCCGTCATACGGGCGCGCCGGGAGCCGGGTTCACGGGCGCCGGGCCGCGGGCCCTTCCCGTCCGGGGGGGGATCGGGCAGGATCCGCCGTGGTGCGCGCCCGACACGCAGCGGTCCTCCTCCTCCTCGCGGCCGCGTCCGCGCGCCCGGCGGCCTCCCAGTGCGCGCCGCTCTTCGTCGTGGAGCGGAGCGTGAACGCGAACGTCGTCGTCTACGAGGCGGACCGGGCGCCGGGCGGCGTCGTCGACCCGAAACGCCCCGTGCGCGGTCACTGGGTCATGTGGGCCGAGGACGGGCACCGCGAGGAGCTGAACGCGATCGAGCGGCGCCTCGCCTACGGCGTCGACGTCCTCGGGACGGGGGCGGGGGGCGGGGTGGAGATCGCGGTCCGCGCCCTCCGCGAGAGGCCGATCGAGGTGCGGACGGGCGAGGAGTGCCCGACGGCGCGGATGCCGATCGCCGGCCGCCCGGCCGTCCTCCGGCGGGTCTTCGTCCAGATCGCCCGCGGAGGCTTCTTCCTCCCGAAGGTCGCCTACGTCGAGCTCCACGGCGAGGACGCGGAGACGCGGAGCCCCGTCGACGAGCGGATCGACGTGTCGAAGCGGAGCCAGCCCACGGCTTCCGCCGCCTCGAGCGGCTGACGCCGGCGCTCAGATGAGGCCGGCGCGGAGCGCCTTGCCCACCGCCTCCGAGCGGCTGTGGACGTGGAGCTTCTCGTAGATCGCCCGGACGTAGTTCCGCACGGTGTTCAGGCTGACGTCGAGCTCGTCGGCGGCCGCCTGGTAGCTGAAGCCGCGCGAGAGGAGGGTGAGGAAGCGGACCTCCTGGGGCGTCAGGCGCGAGTCGGCCGGCTCGGGAGGGCCCGGGAACTTCCGGAAGAGCTGGACGACCTTGCGCGCGACCTCGGGCGACATCGGGGCGCCCCCCGAGATCGCCTCGGACGCGGCCTCGAGGATCCTCGCCGGCGGCGTCTTCTTCAGGAGGTAGCCCGAGGCGCCGTTGCAGAGCGCCTCGAAGACGTGCTCGTCCTCGGCGTAGAGCGTGAGCATGACGACGGCGAGCCCGGGGAAGCGGTCGACGAAGCGGCGCACCGCGCGGCTCCCCGGCTCGCCCGGCAGTCGGATGTCGAGGAGGAGCACGTCGGGGCGGTCGCCCCCGAGGAGCGCGAGCGCCTCCTCGGCCGAGCCGAAGGCGCCGGCGGAGCGGAACCCGGGCGACTCCGCGACGAGGAGGCGGAGGCTCTCCCTGAGGTCCGGGTCGTCCTCGACGACCGCGATCGAGATCGGCGGCATCGCTCCCTCCCGCGGGGATTGTGGCAGGGCGCCCCCGCCGCGGCCGCGCATGCTCATGCGTGGGGCCGCGGGCGGAGCCGGAACGCGACGACGGTTCCCGCTCCGGGCGCGCTCTCGATCCGGAGGACCGCGCCGAGCGCCGCGGCCCGCGCGCGCATGTTCCCGAGCCCGCGGCCGCCGACGAGCCGCTCGCCGTCCGCCGGGCCGCCCGCCGGGAGGCCCCGGCCGTCGTCGCGGAGCTCGAAGTCGAGGAGGCCCTGCGCCGTCGAGAGGACGAGCGTGACGTTCCGCGCCCCCGAGTGGCGGGCCGCGTTCGCGATCGCCTCTTTCAGGAGGAGGTAGACGTCGCGCCGCTCGTCGGGGTGGAGCCGGACCCGCTCGGCCCCGTCGGGGACCGCGACGCGCCACGAGATCCCGGCCGGCTCGAGGAGGTCGGCGGCCGCCAGCCGGAGACGCTCGCCGAGGCTCGCGAGGTCGTCGCGCCGCGGGTCGACGGCCCAGATGCCGTCCGCGAGCTTCTCGACGACGCCGCGCGCGGCCTCGCCGATCCGCTCGACGATCGCCGACGCCGAGCCTCCGTCCCGCGCCCGGCGTGCGGCGACCTCGGCGAGGATCGAGATGCGCGAGAGGCTCGCCCCGAGGTCGTCGTGGAGGTCCGACGCGATGCGCGCCCGGACGGCGTCCACCTCGCGCCGGCGGCGCCAGCGCGCCGCCTCGACCGCGTAGCCGCTCCCGGCGAGGAGGAGCGCGAGGCCGGTGACGAACCACCACCGGCGCCAGAACGGGGGCCGGACGACGAAGGTGACCGAGGCGGGCGGGCTCTTCTCGCCGCCGGGGCCGACCGCGCGGACGAGGAAGCGGTAGCGGCCGGCGGCGAGGTGGTCCCAGCGGACGGAGCGGTCCTTGCGCGGCTCGGACCACTCGCGGTCGAGCCCCTCGAGGACGTGCTCGTAGAGGAGCGGCTCTCCCGCGCAGCCGAGCCCGAAGAACTCCAGCGAGACGTACGCCGAGGAGGGGAGCGGTCCGAGGTCGAGCTCCGCGGTCCCCGTCCCCGGCACCGGCCGCGGGTCGCCGGAGACCCGCGCGAGGGAGATGCGCACGGCGGGCGGCCGGCGCGAGGGCGTCGCGTCGCCGTCGAGCCTCGCGAGGCCGTTCCAGGAGGCCCACCAGAGGCGGCCCTCGCGGTCCCGGCAGGCGCCGGTCGCGTCGGACGAGAGGAGTCCGCGCGCGGCGCGGACCTCGGCGACCGCGCCCGTGGCCGGGTCGAGCCGGACGAGCCCGCCGCTCGTCGAGAAGACGATCCGGCCGTGCCGGTCGAGGAGGAGCGGCCCGAGGTGGAAGGCGCGGATCCCCTCCGCCGTTCCGTACCGGACGGCCGAGGGCTCCTCGGCGTCGGGCGCGTCGATGCGGAGGAGCCCCTTCCCGAACGTCGTCGCCCAGAGGCGGCCGCTCCCGTCCGTCGCGAACCCGCCGACGGGCGCGTCGGGGATCCCGTTCCTCCCGGACACGACGGCGAAGCGCCCCTTCCGGTACCGGGCGAGCGTCCCGTCGCGGTAGGAGATCCAGACGTTCCCCGCCGCGTCCTGGGCGAAGCGGAAGGGAGAGCCGAGCGCCGGGAGGCCGTCGGCGGCGCCGAACCTCTCGAAGCGCCCCGAGGCGCGGCGGAAGCGCGTCAGCGGGTCGCGCGCGGGGTTGAACGTCCCGATCCAGACGTCGCCGCGGGAGTCCTCGAAGAGGTGCGAGAGGTCGTCGGAGGCGAGCCCGTCGCGCGTCGTGTAGACCGCGACCGGGGCGGCGCGGCTGAGCTCCTCGAGGCGCGAGACCGGAGCGAAGCGGGCGAGCCCCCGCCGGGACGCGAGCCAGAAGCCGCGCTCGTGGTCCTCGAGGACGCCGTGGTAGACGCGCCACGCGTCGTCGGCGAACGAGGCCGGGAGCCGCGGCCGCACGCTCGCGAAGCCGCGCCCCCGGGGACGGGAGAGCCTCCAACCGGCGCTGGCGACGCAGAGCGAGCCGTCGTGCCCCTCGAAGACGTCCGAGACGATCCCGCCGAGCCCGTCGCCCTCGCGGTAGAGCGCGTTCCCCGAGAGGGTGACGCGCATCGCGCCGCTTCCGGGCGTCCCGAGCCAGAGGTCGCCGTCCCGGTCCTCCTCGATCGCCGCGATCTTCGGGTTCACGAGCCCCTCGCGCGCGCCCCACGAGGAGACCCCCTCGGCTCCGATCGCCGCGAGGCCGTTCTCGGTCCCGACGAGGACGCGCCCCTTCGAGGCGAGGATCGCGGTGACGGACGGATGCGGGAGCCCCTCGGCCGTCGAGGCGCGCCGGAGGACCCGGAGCGTCCCCGGCTCGAGGGTGAAGAGCCCGCCGCCGAGGTGCCCCGCGAGGATCGTCCCGTCGCCGGCGCGGGCGAGCGCCGCGACCGTGTCGACCTCCGTCGGCGCGAGAGGGACGCGGCGGACCGTCGCGCCCTCCTTCACGACGGCGAGGCCGAAGCGCGTGCCGACGAGGAGCCCCTCGCTCCCCTCGAGGAACGCCCAGACCGTGACCGACTCCTCGGGCTGGCCCGGGACGCCGAGCGGGACGCGCTCGAACGCTCCTCCGGGCCGCCACGTCCGCGCGCGCGGCATCCGGAAGAGGCCGCCGTCCGTTCCGGCCCAGAGGGTCCCGCCGGCGTCGAGGTGGAGGACGTTCACGCGCGCGCCGCCGTCCTGCCCCACCGCGACCGGGCGGAACCGCGGATTCGGGAGCTCGGGCTCGAACCAGGCGACGCCGCCCCCGTTCGTCGCGACCCAGGCGCCGCCGTCGGCGGGGAGGAAGTCGTTCGTCGAGGGGACGGGGAGCCCCTCGGGCATCCCGTAGGTCACGAACTCGCGCCCGTCGAAGCGCCCGAGCCCCTCGGTCGTGCAGAACCAGAGGAAGCCGTCGCGGTCCTGCCGGATCCGCTTGACCCGGTCGTGCGGCAGGCCGTCGAGCGCGGAGTAGGCCCGGACCGGGAGGAGCTCGCCGCGAAGCGGCCCGGTCGCGACGAGCGCGAGCCCGGCGGCGAGCGCGAGGCGCGCGACTGGGAGGGAGGAGCGGCGTGTCATCCGGCTGGAGGCGGGGAGGATACCCGGCCCGGGGCGCCCCGGGAGCCGTCGACGGCCCCCGGGGCGCCCTGCCGGGCCCGGACTCAGGCGATCCGGCGCAGGACGGCGAGGCCGGCGAGCGCCACGAGCGCGGCGAGCGCGAGGAGGCCGCGCGCGCCGAGCACGGGGATGACCGCCGCGGAGCCGCCGTCGTCCGGAGCGCCGGGCCCCCCCTGGTCGACGATCGTGCCGTCGGGGGTGAGGTCGTCGTCGCCGGTCCCGCCGTCGGTGAGGGTGAACGTCGCCGAGACGCCCGAGAGAGAGGCGTTGTTCGGCGCGCCGGCGGAGAGGGCGTACCAGTGATCCGCGGGCTGCCCGGTCGTCGGGCCGTACTTCCAGTACTGCGCCCCCGCCGGGAGGGCCTGCGGGTAGTCGACCTTCACGGTCGCCGAGCCGCCGGCCCCGCAGCCGCCGATCCGGAAGGAGAAGAGGCCGTGCGGGAAGAGCGTGCCGGGCGGCGGGGTGAGGGGCGAGACGGCGATGAACTGCGCCGCCGTGAACGTGCAGCCGGCGCCGGTGAGCGTCGCCGTCGCGGTCCCCGTCCCGGTCGCGGTCGAGCCGCTGAACGTCGTCACCGCGTTCACGACCTGCGGGACGCCGGCCGAGGCGCTCCCGGCGAAGTCGGCGTCGCCGCCGTAGGTCGCGGTCAGCGTCTTCGCGCCGGCGCTCGTCGGCGAGAGGCTGCAGGAGGTCGCCGGGAGGGTGATCGTGCAGCTGTCGCCCGTGCCGTCGGAGACGGAGACCGTCCCGGTCGCCGTGCCGGACCCGGGCGGGTTCACCGCGACGGTCGCCGTGACGGTGATCGCCTGCAGCGTCGTCGCCGGGTCGGGGGTGTGGCCCGTGATCGTCGTCGTGGTCGCGGCCTGACCGACCGAGTGGGCGAACCCGGGGCTCGTCGACGCCGCGAACGTCGCGTCGCCGTTGTAGTGCGCCGCGAGCGTGTGCGGGCCGAGGGCGAGCGCCGACGTGACGCACGTGGCCTGGGCCGCGCCGTTCAGCGGGGCGGCGGCGCAGAGGGTCGCCGCGCCGTCGAGGACGTCGACCGTGCCCGTGGGCATGCCGGCTCCGCCGGGCGTCACGGTCGCGGTGAACGTGACGGTCTGTCCGACGACGCTCGAGGCCGGCCCGGCGAGCGCCGTCGTGCTCCCGGACGCGGCGACGACGATCGGGCCGGTCGTCCCGGTGATCGCGGCGTTGCCGGTGTCCGTCGCGGTCACCGTGCGACTCCCGGTCGTCAGCGTGACCCCGTTCGCGAAGGCGTGGGCGCCGGAGTCGCCGGCCGTGAAGGTGTAGTTCGCCGGGAGCGTCGCGCCCGGGTCGGTGCTCGTGAAGTGGATCGTGCCGGCGTAACCGGTCGCCGTGTTCGCGAAGGCGTCGAGCGCGGTGACGGTGACGGTGAACGGCGTCCCGGCCCCGGCGCTTCCCGGCGCCGTGACGGAGAGGGAGGCCGCGGCGGCCGGCGAGACGGCGATGCCGGAGGTCGTCCCGGTGACGGCGGCGGTGACGGTGTCCGTGGCGGTGAGCGAGCGGGTCCCCGCCGTCTTCAGCGCGACGCCGGAGAAGGAGTGGACGCCGGCGTCCGCGCCGGAGAAGGCGTAGTCGGACGGAAGGTTCGCGGCCGCATCGGTCGAGCTGAAGTGGACGGTGCCGAGGTAGCCCGTCGCGACGTTTCCGTACGCGTCGAGCGCCGCGACGGTCGCGCTGAACGACGCGCCGGCGGTCGCGCTCGCGGGGGCGGTGACGGAGAGGTGCGTCGCGGCGGCCGCCGTGACGGCGACGGCTCCCGTCGAGCCGGTCACCGAGGCGAGGACCGTGTCGGTCGCCGTCACGGACTGGCTCCCCGCGGTCGTGAGGGTGAGGCCGGTGAAGGTGTGGACGCCCGCGTCGGCGGCGGTGAACGTGTAGTTCGCCGGGAGAAGCGCGGAGGGGTCCGTGCTCGTGAAGTGGACGGTGCCGAGGTAGCCCGTCGTCACGGCGTTCGCGGCGTCGAGCGCGCTGACCGTGACGCCGAACGGTGTCCCGGCGGTCGTCGAGGCGGGGGCGCCCGTGACGGAGTAGTGGGTCACCGGGACGGTGTCGACCGTGAACGACTGGTCGACCGGCGCCGCGGCGTTCCAGTTCGCGTCGCCGGCCTGGACCGCGTGGAGCGTGCAGGGGCCCGGCGCGACGAGCGTGACGGTGCCGCTCGAGATGGTGCAGACGCCGGTCGTCAGGCTCGTGATCGTGACGGCGAGGCCCGAGGTCGCGGAGGCCGAGACCGGGAAGGGCGGCGCGCCGAGGGTCTTGTTCGGGAGCGCGCCGAAGCCGATCGTCTGGTCCCCCTTGGCGACGACGAACTGGATCGTCCCGGCGGCGCTCGCGCCGTCCTTGTCGCTCACGGTGAAGGAGACGTTCGTCGTGGCGGCGGCCGTCGGCGTCCCGGAGACGAGCCCGATCGACGTGTCGAGCCCGAGCCCCCCGGGGAGCGGCCCGGAGGAGACGGCGTAGGAGAGGATCGGGTCGCCGGCGGGGTTCTCCGTCGCGAAGGTCACGAGGGCGAGCGAGAACGCCACGCCGACCTTCGCGTTCTGCGTCGGGGGGAGGCCGGTCCACGTCGGAGGCGGCCCGGCGACGGCGGTGACGGGGATCGAGAGGATTGCGCGCGGCGCGGCGTTCCAGCTCGCGTTCCCCGCCTGGTCGCCCGCGATCGTGCAGGTGCCGACGAGGAGCGGCGTCACGACGCCCGCGGCCGTGGAGGTGCAGATCGTCGGGGTCGTGCTCGAGAAGGTCACCGCGAGCGCCGAGGTCGCCGTCGCCGTCACGCTCTTGGTCGCGCCCCCCGCGACGAGCGCCGGGGCCGGGCCGAACGCGATCGCCTGGTCCCCCTTGGCGATCGTGAACGAGATCGCCGGGGCGTGCGTCGTCCCGTTCGCGTTCGTCGCGTCGACCTTCGCGGAGAAGGAGCCGGCCGCGGTCGGCGTCTGGGAGATGACGCCCGTCGCGCCGAGCGCGAGGCCGTTCGGGAGCGCCCCGGACGTCACGGCCCAGAGCGTGATCGGGCTGCCGTTCGCGTTCACGTACGGGTTGAGGTCGAGGGAGAAGGGCTGGCCGACCTTGCCGGCCTGCGCCGGGACGGTCGCCATGACCGGGCCCGCCGGGAGCGGGACGGCGAGCGCGTTCGAGAGCTCGGAGGTGTTGTTCGCCGGGCAGGAGACGAGGCCGAGGAAGCAGGCGAGCGCGCCGTACCAGGGCGACCCGGGGCTCGGGAGCTGCGTCACGTCCGTGACGTTCAGGAGGAGGGCCGAGCCGCCGGCGTCCGCGGCGACGGTCGTCCGGCAGCGGCCGGGGAGCGAGCCGGTGCAGGTCGTGTTCCCCGAGGCCGACACGAGGCTCCCCGTCGCGTCGGTCGTCACCGACGCCTCGCCGAGGAAGCTCGCGCTCGTCGCCGCGTTCCCGCTCGCGGCGTTCACGGAGTAGAGCTCGACCCGGAACGTCGCGCCGGCGTGCGTCGCGAGGGTCCAGTCGACGGCCGTGGCGCCGCCGACGGAGGAGGGGGCCTGCGAGCCGGAGCAGGCGCCGGTGTCCGCGGGGCCGGCGCAGAGGAGCGGCTGGACCTGGTCGCCGTTCGCGTAGTTCGCGGGGTACTCGGAGTGCGAGGGGTCGTCCGGGGCGTTGATCGGATGCTCGAGGTCGATGCCGGTCCCCGAGCCCCCCTTGCCGTTCCCGTAGACGAGGTTCCGCTGCATCAGGTTCGCCCAGCCGCTGCTCGAGGAGCCGTTCCGGAGGGCGATGCCGTTCCGCTTGTTGTACGCGACGACGTTCCCGTCGCCGGCGTTCGCTCCGCCGAAGGCGCTCGCGCTCGCCCGGTCGACGTGGATGCCGTCGACGCCGTTTCCGAGGGTGGTCTGCCCCGGGAACGAGGGGGAGAGGCCGATGGAGTTGCCGCGGACGTCCGTCCCCGCCGTCCCGCTCCCCTTCACGACGATGCCGTGACGGAGGTTCGCGGCGATGACGTTCGCCTCGGAGGGGGAGCTGCCGCCGATGACGTTGTCGGAGGTCGTGACGAGGATCCCGTCCCCCGCGTTGCCCCAGGCCGCCGACGGGTCGGGCGTCCCCTTCGGGAACTCGGCGACGCCGATCAGGTTCCCGAGGACCTTCACCTTCGCGCTCGAGCCGGTGATCACGATGCCGGCGTTCGCCTCGGCGGAGACGTCGTCGGGGTAGGGGTCGTTGTTCGTCCCCTGGTTGTCGGCGATGACGTTCGTCGGGCCGACGAGGAGCGACGTCCCGCTCGGGTTCGGCGGCCCGGGGGACGCGCCGGCGGGCTTCGTGTCGACCCAGATGCCGGACTGGCCGTTGCCGACGTGGACGCCCGGGACGTCGCCGAGGCCGATGCGGTTCCCCATGACGAAGTTCGGCAGGAGGACGTCGCCCGAGTCGACGAGGATGCCGTGCTGCGCGTTGCCGCTGATGACGTTGTCGGGCCCGATCATGTTCCCGTACGACGTCGCGTTGATCCTCACGCCGCTCAAGCCGTTCGGGACCGCGGTGACGCCGGCGACGTCCGTCCCGATGTGGTTCCCCGAGACGAAGACGGCGGCCATGTTCGTGCCGTGGATCTCGAGGCCGTAGTGGTCGTTCCCGGAGATCACGTTCCCGATGATCTTGACCGGCTCGGCGACCGAGAGGAGCGCGTTCGCGAGGCCGATCTGGAACTGGTGGATCTGCGAGAAGTCGACCGGCTGGAGCGAGGGGGGGAGGAGGTCGTAGATCCCCTGGAGCGTCGTGCCGTCGGGGTAGTAGGCGCTCGCCGTGACCCGGATGCCGTTCCCCGAGTTCGGCATCGCGACGAGGCCGGTCGGGTCGACGCCGATCCGGTTGTTCAGGTAGGTGTAGCCGTGGCCGTTCGAGCTGATGCCGTCTCCGTTGCAGCGGACGATCGAGAGGTTCATGACGGTCGAGCCGGCCGCGCCGTTGGCGTGCCCGAGCGCGGCGGTCCCCGAGTCCTGGAGCGAGAGGCAGCCGTAGCCGATGCTCGACCCCTGGACGTACTGCCCGTCGATCGTCGCGAGGTTCCCGTTGACGACGTACTTCGCGTTGAGCGACGGGAGCGACCCGAACGCGCCGACCGTGACGACGATCCCCGGAGTGAAGTTGATGACGTGGTCGCCGGCGGAGGCGTTCCCCTCCTCGATCGCCGCGCGGAGGCTGCAATGCCCGGTCGCGTCGGCGCACGTCCCGTTGCCCGGGCTGACGTCGTGCGTGTCGGTCCCGACGTCGATCGTGTACGTCGCCGCCGAGGCGGTTCCGGCGGGGAGCGCGAGGAGAGGCAGGGCGACGAGGAGGACGAGGAGGGCGGGTGACGGGCGGGCGGCAGGCTTCATGCGCGTTCTCTCTCCTGGGGGCGTTCGACGCGGAAGGGCGACGCGGCCGACGGCCGGCCCGGACCCCCCGACCCACCGCCGCACGCTTCCCGTATCTCTGGAGGGAACCGTAGATCGCGCTCCCGCCGCGCGGTAGCGCATGGACATGCGCCCCCGGGGGCCCGGAGCGTGCGGGGCGTCACGCTCGTGCGCCATTCGCCTCCCGGGAGCGCGCCGCAAAGGGAGAGGCCCGGGGTCGCCCCCGGGCCTCTCCTCCACTCGCGGTCCGTCCGCGCAGGCTCGGTTTTCTCAGCTGCGGCCGCAGGCCGCCGCCTCCCCGCCGCGGAGGGGTCCGGGGAACCCGCGTGGAAACGGGTTCCCCGGGATCGCTTCAGTAGCGGTAGTGGTCGGGCTTGTACGGCCCCTCGGGCGGGACGCCGAGGTACCCGGCCTGCTTCGGCGTGAGCTCGGTCAGCTTCACGCCGAGGTGGGCGAGGTGGAGACGGGCGACCTCCTCGTCGAGCTTCTTCGGGAGGACGTAGACCCTCTTCCCGTACTCGCCCGCGTTCTTCGCGAGGGCGATCTGCGCCATGACCTGGTTCGTGAAGGAGGACGACATGACGAAGCTCGGGTGGCCGGTGGCGCAGCCGAGGTTCATGAGGCGCCCCTCGGCCAGGATCATGACGGAGTGCCCGTCGGGGAAGCGGAACTCGTCGTACTGCGGCTTGATGTTGATCCGCTCGACCCCGGGGTACTTCTTCAGCCCGGCCATGTCGATCTCGTTGTCGAAGTGGCCGATGTTCCCGACGATCGCCTTGTCCTTCATCTTCGCCATGTGGTCGACGGTGACGACGTCGAGGTTGCCGGTCGCGGTGACGAAGACGTCGGCGATGCCGACGACGTCCTCGAGCGTCTTCACCTCGTAGCCCTGCATCGCGGCCTGGAGGGCGCAGATCGGGTCGATCTCGGTGACGACGACGCGGCAGCCCTGGCCGCGGAGCGCCTCGGCGCACCCCTTGCCGACCTCGCCGAAGCCGAGGACGACGGCGACCTTCCCGCCGAGCATGACGTCCGTCGCGCGGTTGAGGCCGTCGACGACGGAGTGGCGGCAGCCGTAGACGTTGTCGAACTTCGACTTCGTCACGGAGTCGTTCACGTTGATCGCCGGGAAGAGGAGCGTCCCGTCCTTCTCCATCTGGTAGAGCCGGTGGACTCCGGTCGTCGTCTCCTCGGAGACGCCGCGCACGTCCCTGCCGAGGCGCGAGAAGGTCTTCGGGTCCTTCGCGAGCTCCTTCCTCACGAGGTCGAGGATGACGCCCCACTCCTCGGGGTCGTTCTTCGGGTCGAACGCCGGGACCTTCCCCGCCTTCTCGAACTCGAGCCCCTTGTGGACGAGGAGCGTCGCGTCGCCGCCGTCGTCGACGATGAGCGTGGGGCCTCGCCCGTCGGGCCACTCGAGCGCCTCGCGGGTGCACCACCAGTACTCGTCGAGCGTCTCGCCCTTCCAGGCGAAGACGGGGGTCCCCTTCGGCCCGGCGACCGTGCCGCCGCCCTCGGGGCGGCCGACGACGACGGCCGCGGCCGCGTGGTCCTGGGTCGAGAAGATGTTGCAGGAGACCCAGCGGACGTCGGCGCCGAGCTCGACGAGGGTCTCGATGAGGACCGCCGTCTGGATCGTCATGTGGAGGCTCCCCATGACGCGCTCGCCGGCGAGCGGCTTCTCGCTCCGGTAGCGGGCGCGGAGGGCCATCAGGCCGGGCATCTCCTGCTCGGCGAGGCGGATCTCCTTGCGGCCGAGCTCGGCGAGCGAGAGGTCGGCGACCTTGAACTTCGGGCGGGCGGAGGCGGCGGGGGCGGCCTTCGGGTCGAGGACGGTGCTCATGTGTCTCCTTGGCCGGTCCGCGTCGGGGGTCCCGGGCGTCCTTCTCGGCCGTTCGTGCTACGGAAACCCCGCTCGGCCGGATGTGCGGCCCGAGGGTTCAGCTCCTGAGTGTCCCAGCCGGGCGCGCTCCCTGTCAAAGCACCGGCCGGGTCGGAGCGCAAGGCTCGCGGGCCGCGCGCAGAGTGTAGAGTGCAGACCAGACCCCGCGTTGTTCTCAGCGGCGCCGGGAGAGGACGCGCTTGAGCGCCGCGACGACGTCGAGGACGTCGTCCTCCGTCATCCCGGGCCAGAGGGGGAGCGACATCAGGTTGTCCGTCGCCCGCGTCGCGTGCGGGAGGCCGTCCTTCGGGAGCCCTTCCGGGTGCTTCTCGAAGTAGTCGCGGTAGAAGGAGAAGCCGAAGAGACCCTGCCAGTGGACGCCGGTGCCGACGTTCTCGGCCTTCAGCGCGGCCATCAGCTCCTCGCGCGTCAGGCCGGTCGCCTCGGGGCGGTTGCGGAGGACGAAGAGGTTCCAGCAGTGCTCGCGGACGTCGTCGCCGTCCGCCGGGAGCTGCAGCTCGGGGACGTCGGCGAGGAGCGCGAGGTAGAGGCGGGCGAGGGCTCCGCGGCGCGCCGCGAAGCCGTCGAGCTTCGGGAGCTGGCAGAGGCCCACGGCGGCCTGCACGTCCATGAAGTTCGACTTCCGGCCCGGCATCGGGACGTCGTAGAGGGGCGAGCCCTCGGCGTACGGCGTCCCCTCTCCGCGGGCGATGCCGTGGAAGCGCTGCAGCTTCAGGTACGCCTCGTGACGCGGGTCGTGGAAGGCGACTGCGCCCCCCTCGATCGTCGTCATGTTCTTGTTCGGGTGGAAGCTGTAGACCGAGAAGACCGAGCGCGGGTCCGAGCCGATGCGGCGCCCCGCGTAGCGCGCCCCCATCGTGTGGGCCGCGTCCTCGATGACAGCGAGGCCGTGCCTCGCGGCGATCTCCCAGATCCTCTCCATCCGGCAGGGAAGGCCGCCGTAGTGGACCGGGACGATCGCCTTCGTCCGGGGCGTGATCCGCTCCTCGATCCGTTCCGCGTCGACGTTCATGGTGTCGGGCTCGACGTCGACGAGGAGGGGAACGGCGCCGCGGAGGACGACGTTCGAGACGGTGCAGACGAACGTGTGGGCCGTCGTGATCACCTCGTCGCCGGGCCCGATCCCGAGCGCCCCCAGCGTCATCTCGAGGCCCGTCGTCGCGTTCAGGAGGGCGAGGCAGCGGGGGACGTCGTTGAAGGCCTCCAGCGCCTTCTCGAAGCGGGCCGTCCTCGGCCCCGTCGTGATCCATCCGGAGCGGAGGGTCTCGGCGACCTCGGCGATCTCCTCCTCGCCGATCATCGGGCGGGAGAAGGGGAGGAACGTCTCGCGGCGGGGGCGGCTCATGCGGCGACTCTGCCACGCCTCGGGCGCGGGCGGGAGCCGGGACCGCCGACGGCGCGGGCCAAGGGCGAGCCGCCCCCGGACGGCCCCGGCGACGGGCCGACGCTAAGATCGTCGCCGTGAGCGCGACGGTCCCCGAGGCGTGGCTCGCCGACCTCGAGCGACGCCACTTCGCGGAGCTCTCCTTCCCCGAGGTCAGGAAGGGGCTCCAGGCGCTCTCGTCGCTCTACGTCGAGAGGCGAGGGCGCATCGGCGCGGGGGCCGCGTTCGACGGTGCGGGGAAGCGCGCCGCGTTCGCGCTCTTCTTCGGGCCGCTCCACTTCCTCGTCGTCCGCGAGGTCGTCGAGGCGGTCGGCGCGGCCGCGGCCCCGCTCTCGCGGGTCGCCGACCTCGGCTGCGGCACGGGGCCGGCCGGGGCCGCCTGGGCGCTCGCCGCGGGCGGGACGGCCGAGGTCTCGGGAGTCGAACGGAGCGGCTGGGCGGTGCAGGAGGCGCGCGAGACCTACCGGGCGCTCGGCCTCCGGGGCCGGGCCACCGCGGGCGACCTCCTGCGCGAGCGGTGTCCGGGAGCCGGCGCGGGAATCGTCCTCGGCTGGGCCGTGAACGAGCTCGCCGACCCGGCGCGCGCCGAGCTCCTCCCGCGCCTCCTCGAGGCGGCGCGGCGCGGCGCCCGGCTCCTCGTCGTCGAGCCGATCGCGTCGCGCCCCGTCCCCTGGTGGGCGGACTGGTCCCGGGCGTTCGCGGAGGCCGGCGGGCGCGACGACCTCTGGCGGTTCCCTTCCGCGCTCCCGCCGAGGCTGGCCCTCCTCGACAGGGCGGCGGGGCTCGATCACGGGGTCCTTACGGCCCGCTCGCTCTACGTGCCGGGCGCGCCACCCTGACGCGCGGAGCGGGACGGCCGCGGGTTCCGGCCCTTCAGAGCGCGTCGTTCCGTCGGCGGATAATCGCCGCGCAGCATGACCGATTGGACCGAGTCGCGAGGTGCCTCCGTTTCGGCGGACGGGGCGATGGCTGCGGGAGGGGCGACGCCTTCCGCGAGCCTCGGGAAGGACGTCCCGGACGAAGTCCTGAAGGCGTTCCTCGAGGCGGCGCCCGGGGCGGCCCTGGTCCTCGACCGCTCGTACCAGATCGTCCTGGCGAACGAGGCGATGGCGAGGCGTTTCGGGGTGTCGCCCGAGGCGATGGTCGGGCGGCACTCGCTCGATTTCGCCGAATCGCCGGCCTCGAGGAAGGTCCTCGCCGGCCGGCTCGAGGTCGCGGACGAGGTCTTTCGGACGGGACAGGGACGCACGTTCGAGGACGCGCGGGGAGGAAGGCTCCTCGCGAACCGGATGGAGCCGGTGCGGGACCGGGACGGGCGCGTCCGGTTCGCCGTCCTCCACTCGGCCGACGTCACCGCCGCGAAGGGGGTCGAGCAGGAGCTCCGGACCCAGATCGCCTTCCGCGAGGCCCTCGCGACCTGCCTCGGGTCGGGGCTCACGGCCATCGACGCGCAGGGCCGGCTCGTCTTCGCGAACCCCGCCTTCTGCCGGATGGTGGGCTGGAGCGAAGAGGAGCTGCTCGGCAGGACGCCCCCCTTCCCGTACTGGGAGCCGGAAGGCGTCGAGGCGGCGATGGGGATCTACAGGGACGTCCTTTCGGGCGAGGCCGGTCCGCGAGGCCACGACATCCGGCTCCGGCACAGGGACGGGACGCGCCTGGCGTGCCGGATGACGACCGCGCCCCTCCTCGTCGGGGGCGAGCGGATCGGCTGGCTCGCATCGTTCACGGACCTCACTGCCCGCATGCGGACCGAGGAGGCGCTCCTCCGGAGCGAGGCGAAGACGCGGGCGATCCTCGCGACCGCGCTCTCGCCCTTCCTCCTCTTCGACGTCGAGGGCGTGGTCCTCGAGGTGAACGACGCCACGTGCCGGATGCTGGGGCTTCCGCGGGAAGAGGTCGTGGGCCGCAGCGTCGCCGACTTCGTCGTCGGTGCGCCCCCCGGACGCATCGAGGCGCGGCTCGCCACGACGCTCGCCCACGGGAGCGCGCAGTTCGAGACGAGGGTGAGGACGGCCGGCGGGAGGCTCGTCGACGTCGAGGTGAGCCTCAGCCACCTCGAGTCCGAAGGGGGGCGCCTCGTCTGCTTCCTGCACGACGTGACCGGAGCGAAGGCCGCGGCCGAGTCGCTCGCCCGCGAGCGGGGCGACCTCGCCGAGCGCGTCGCGGAGAGGACCGCCGAGCTGTCGCGGGCGAACGAGGAGCTCGCGCAGGCCTCCCGCCTGAAGGACGAGTTCCTCGCGAGCATGAGCCACGAGCTGCGGACTCCGCTCACGGCGATCCTCGGGATCTCCGACCTCCTCCTCGCGGGGGGGCGCGGTCCGCTCCCCGAGCCCCAGGCCCGCGCCGTCGGGATGATCCAGGAGAGCGGCCGCCACCTCCTCGCGCTCATCACCGACATCCTCGACGTCTCGAAGATCGGGGCCGGGCGTCTCGACCTCGCGCTCGGGTGGGTGGACCTCCGCGGCGTCTGCGAGTCCGCGCTCGCGCTCGTCACCCCGTCCGCCGTCCAGAAGCGGCACGTCCTCTCGCTCGAGGCGCCGACGACCCGCACGCTCTTCCGGGCCGACGAGAGGCGGCTGAAGCAGGTCCTCGTGAACCTCCTCGGCAACGCCGTGAAGTTCACCCCGCCGGGCGGGAGGATCGAGCTCGAGGCCCGGGCGGACGAGGCGCCCGGCGAGGTCCGGATCTCCGTCCGAGACGACGGCCCCGGGATCTCCGCCGAGGCCCGCTCGCGGCTCTTCCGGCCGTTCGTCCAGCTCGACGGCCGGCTCGCGCGCGAGCACGAGGGGGCGGGCCTCGGGCTCGTCCTCGTCGACCGGCTCGTGAAGCTCCACGGCGGGCGCGTCGAGCTCGAGAGCGAGGCCGGCCTCGGAAGCCGGTTCACCGTCGTCCTCCCCTGGGTGCGCCGCGAGCCGGAAGCGACCGGGGCCCATCGCCGGGTCGAGGCGCCTCGGGCGCTCGCGGAGGCGGACGACCCGGGCTCCGGCGGCCTGAAGGTCCTCCTCGTGGAGGACAACGACACTCAGAGGGCTCTCTACGCGGAGGCGCTCGAGGGTCGCAGGTTCCTCGTGGAGACGGCGGGCGACGGCGAGGAGGCGCTCGAGAGGGCCGTGGCGTTCCGGCCGGACGTCGTCGTCATGGACGTCCAGATGCCGGGCCTGGACGGGCTCGAGGCGACGCGCCGGCTCCGGGCGACGCCGTCGCTCGCGCGGACGCCCGTCCTCGCCCTGACGGCCCTCGCGATGCCCGGCGACCGCGAGCGGTGCCGGGAGGCGGGCGTCGACGAGTACCTCGCCAAGCCGGTTCCGCTCGACGTCCTCGCCGCGTCCGTCCGCCGCCTCGCGCGGGGACGCCCGGGCTGAGGGGGGCGGCTACTTCGCGCGCGCCGGCTGGACGGCGGCCGCGAAGACGAGCTTCGGGTTCGTCTTCTTCGCCCGCTCGAAGTGCCACTCGCTCTCGAAGAGAACGAGCGGCCGCCCCTCGCCGTCGGCGAGGAGCTCGGTCCGGCCCGGGTCGTCGAAGTCGCGCGGGACGAAGTCGTCGTTCTCGATCCAGCGCGCGATCTGGTGCGGGAGCCTCACGTACGAGACGTCGGCGCCGTACTCGGCCCGGAGCCGGTGCTGGATCACCTCGAACTGGAGCGCCCCGACGGCGCCGAGGATCGGGTCCCGCTCGAGGCGGACGGGGTCGTAGAAGACCTGCACCGCCCCTTCCTCGGAGAGCTGGTCGAGCCCCTTCTTGAGCTGCTTCCTCTTGAGCGGGTCGAGGAGGACGACGCGCGAGAAGAGCTCGGGGGAGAAGCGGGGGATCCCGGCGTACTCGACGGCGGGCCCCTCGTGGATCGTGTCGCCGATCCGGAGCGCGCCCGAGTCCCAGAGACCGAGGACGTCGCCCGCCCAGGCCTCGTCGACGAGCGTCCGTTCCTGCGCGAGGAACTGGAGCGGCTTGTTCAGCTTCAGCGTCCGGCCGGTCCGGGCGTGCCGCACCTCCATGCCGCGCGTGAACTTCCCGGAGCAGACGCGGACGAAGGCGACGCGGTCGCGGTGGGCCGGGTCCATGTTCGCCTGGATCTTGAAGACGAAGCCGGAGAAGCGCGGCTCGGCCGGGTCGACCGCCCCCGCGCTCGAGTCGCGCGGGGCCGGGCCGGGGGCGAGGTGGAGGAACTTCGCGAGGAACGGCTCGACGCCGAAGTCGTTGAGCGCGCTCCCGAAGAAGACCGGGGTCAGCTCTCCCGCGAGGAAGAGGTCGCGGTCGAACGGCATCCCCGCCGCGTCGAGCATCGCGAGCTCCTCGACGAGCTGGGCGTGGGCCTTCCCGCCGAGCTCCGCGACGAGCGAGGGGTCGTGGAGGTCGAGGGTCTCCGCCGCGAGCTTCTCCCCCTTCGTCTCGCCCCGCTCGTAGCGGAGGAGCTCGTTCCCCCAGCGGTCGTAGACGCCGTGGAAGTCGGGGCCCGAGCCGATCGGCCAGGTCGCCGGCGAGCAGGGGATCCCGAGGACCTTCTCGATCTCGTCCATCAGGTCGAACGGGTCTCGGCCCGAGCGGTCCATCTTGTTCACGAACGTCGCGATCGGGATCTTCCGCATCCGGCAGACCTGGAAGAGCTTGATCGTCTGCGGCTCGACGCCCTTCGCCGCGTCGACGAGCATGACGGCGCTGTCCGCGGCGGCGAGGGTCCGGTAGGTGTCCTCGCTGAAGTCGTTGTGGCCCGGAGTGTCGAGGAGGTTCACGTGGCACCCCGCGTACGTGAACTGCATGACGCTCGTCGTGATCGAAATGCCGCGCTCGCGCTCCATCTCCATCCAGTCGCTCGTCGCGTGGCGGCTCGCCTTGCGCGACTTCACCGACCCGGCGAGGTGGATCGCCCCGCCGTAGAGGAGGAGCTTCTCCGTCAGCGTCGTCTTGCCGGCGTCGGGGTGGCTGATGATCGCGAAGGTCCGGCGGCGTGCGATCTCGGCCGCGAGGGCGTGGTTCGGGTCGGTCATGGCGTGGGTCGCCGCGGGGGCCGGGCCCGGGCGGCAGGGGGCGGACTGTAGCATCCGGGACCGCGGCGCCCGGGATGGGCGTCCCAAAACGAGCCATGCTTCCTGCGACGATCGGCCGCTGGAGCGGATCGAGACGACCGGTCGCCGCGGGGCTCCGCCTCCGTGCTCGTCCGTCGTCGTGCCGCCGCCTGTCAGGGAGCCCGCACCGACCGCCATCTGCTCCTGGCGGCGACCTTCGCCGCCGAAGAAGTGCTGCTGTAAGGCTATGTTCTGCAATGAATTACAGCTGGCCGGCGAAGCGGAGCTGCCTGGACGGAGTCTCAGGTCGCCGCGGACGGTCCCGCTCGAATCGGAACGGGGTGATACGCCGGAGCGCTCCCCGAAAGTGGACCGCGGTTTGCGTATGTCTGCCCCGGCGTTTCGCGGGAACGGACGGGGCGACGAGTGATTCCGTGATGGGGTCGGCTCGCCACCCTCGAGATCTCGGGGCGCCGGGAGGAGTCGGCCATGAGAATCGGCATCGGCATTCGCGGCGGGGCAGCGGTCGCGGAGGCATCGTTCCGGACGCGCGCTCCGAGGGGCCCCCGCGCTTCCCTCGTGTGGCTCCTCTCGGCGGCCGGCCTCTCGACCCTCCTCGCAAGCCCCGCCGCTGCCGTCGTCGACGTGAACAAGAGCTTCTCCCCGATCAACGTCGTCCCCGGGCAGACGTCGACGATGACGATCAGCCTCTTCAACTCGGCAACGGCGATCGCGGGAGGAACGCAGTTCACGGACTCCCTCCCCGCGAACGTCACGGTGGTCTCCGTCGTCTCGAACAGCTGCGCCGGGACCCTCTCGATCGTTCCCGCCACGGAGGTCTCCCTGGCCGGCGGGGCGATCCCCGCGGGCGACGGGATCAACTCGGGCCGCTGCGACGTCGTCGTGACGGTCCGCTCGACGATCCCGGGGACCTACGTCAACACGATCCCTGCGAACGGTGTGACGACGGCCGACCAGGGCTCGAACCCGCAGGCCGCGAGCGCGACGCTGACCGTCTCGCCGTTCCTTCCGATCACCGGAACGAAGGCCTTCAGCCCGAACGTCCTGCACGTCGACCCGTCCGGCGTCAGCACGGTCACGATCACGCTGAACAACCCGAACACGCAGCTGCCGCTGACGAACGTCTCCTTCACCGACAACCTCCCCGTCCCGCTCGAGATCAGCGCCCCGGTGACGACCGGCGGCACCTGCGGCGGCGTCTTCACGGACGGCTCGGGCGGCTCCCTCGACCCGGCGGACACCTCGTTCCGGATCACCGGCGGGAGCCTCGCGGCAGGCGGGAGCTGCACCGTAACCGTTCAGGTGAGAGTGCGCGCCTCGGAGGCGAACGTCGCCCGGAACGGAAACGTGACGAACACGCTCGGCACCGGGACGGTCACGACGGCCGAGGGCGTGACGACGAGCGCGAACATCAACGCCAACGTCACGGTCCAGACGGGCGCCGCCGTCGTCAAGGCCTTCGCCCCCGGCACTGTGACCGTCGGCGGAAGCTCGACCCTCACGCTGACGCTGCGCAACTACAACCTCACGGCGATCTTCCCGGCGGACCTCGTCGACGCGATGCCCGCGGGCATCACCGTCGTCGGCCCGGTCTCGACGACGTGCGGCGGGACGGCGACGTTCACGGCGGCGCAGGTCCAGCTCGCCGGGGGGACGATCCCCGCCGCGTCGAGCGCGACGACGAGCAACTTCGGCTCCTGCACGATCACGGCGACGGTCCAGGGGACGTCGATCGGGAGCCTGGTGAACAACATCCCGACCGGTACGTTCGGGACGGTCGCCTTCTCGACGACCGGCGCGACCCTCACGGTGAATCCGGCGGCTACCTCCGTCTCCGCGGCGAAGAGCTTCAGCCCCTCGACCGTCGTCCAGAGCCAGGCCACGACCCTCACGATCACCCTCGCGAGCTCGGCCGGCCTCAACGCCGCCATCACCTCGTTCACGGACAACCTGACGACGATGGGCACGGGCTTCACCGTGGCCGCCTCGCCCGCCGCTACGACGACCTGCGGCGGCTCGCTCGGGGCCGTTCCCGGCGCGACCTCGATCACGCTCTCCGGAGGAACGATCCCGGCGGGAGGAAACTGCACGATCACCGTCCCCGTCGCCGTCGCCCCGAACGCGACGACCGGCACGCGGACGAACACCATCGCCGCCGGCGCCCTCGTGACGGACCAGGGGAGCAACGCCTTCCCGGCGACGGCAACCCTCACCGTCACCCAGGCGGCGGCGGTCTCCAAGTCGTGGAACCCGACGACGGTCCTCTCGGGCGGGCTGAGCCGCCTGACGATCAACATCTCCCACGCGAGCGGCGCCATCGCGTTCACGAACATGGGTCTGACGGACCTCCTGACGTCTATGGGAGCCGGTTTCGTCGTCGCGGCCACGCCGAACGTCTCCAGCAACTGCGGCGGCAGCGTGACGGCCACGGCAGGGACGACCTCGATCGTCCTCGCTGGAGGCTCTCTCGGGACCGGCGCAACGGCCTGCCAGATCCGCGTCGACGTCCAGACGCCGGCGGCCGGGGCCCCGGGGAGCTACCGGAACCGGATCGCCGCGAACAACCTCTCGACCGCCGAGGGCTTCACCTACAACGCGAACGCCGACGCGAACCTGACCCTTCAGGCGGCTCCTTCCGTCACTCTCAACAAGGCCTTCACGCCCGTCGTCTCGAACGGCGGCGCGCCTTCCGTCGCGAGCATCACCATCGCGAACAACCGCCCCGGCGCCATCGCCCTGACGAACGTCTCGCTCGTCGACGTCCTCCCGCCGAACGTCGAGGTCTACTCCGTCCCCTCGGCCACGTTCACCGGCGCGGGATGCAGCGGCGCGACGATCTCGGCCGTTCCCTTCGCGACCCAGATCGGGATCTCGGGCGCCTCCATCAACGCGAACTCCACCTGCACGCTGGCCGTCAACGTCACGGCGTTCGTCGACGGCAACCACGTCAACGACATCCCGGTCGGCGCTCTCACGAGCGCCCAGGGGGTCACGAACGACAACCAGCCGTCGGCGACGCTCACGATCCTCCGGAACGTCAACATCGCGAAGTCGTTCTCGCCGAACGTCGTCGAGGTCGGCGGCTCTTCGACCCTGACGATCCGGATCGTCAACACGAACACCGTCGCGAGAACGCTCGCGAACCCCGGGCTCGTCGACACTCTCCCCCCGGGGGTGACCGTCGCCGCTGCGCCCGTCCCATCGACGACCTGTTCCGGCACGACCGTCGACGCCCCGCCGGGCGGCGGAACGATCACCGTGCGGAACGGGAATCTCGCCGCCTCCAGCTCCTGCACCGTGACGGTGCCCGTCACGGTCGGCGCCACGGGGACGTACGTCAACACGATCGCCGCGAACACCCTCGTCACCCTCGAGGGCTCGACGAACCCCGATCCGGCTACGGACACCCTTCGCGCCGTCGCGAAGCCGTCGGTCACGAAGTCGTTCGCCCCGGCCTCGATCCCGGCCGGCGGCTCGAGCACGATCACGTTCACGCTTTCGAACCCGAACAACAACGCGCTCCTCCCGGGCGGCATGACCGGCGCGTCCTTCGCGGACACGCTCGCCGGCATGGCGATCAGCGCCAACCAGAATGCCGCGGGCACGTGCACGGGCGCCGCGACGAACGCATTCGTGACGGGGCAGACGGCGCTCTCCTTCGCGGGCCTGACGATCCCTGCGGGCTCGCCCGGGACCTGCACGGTCACCGTCGTCGTCACCGCCCCCAACCCGGGAGTCTTCCCGAACGCGACCACCGGGGTCCTCACGAACCAGACGCAGACTCCGGGCTCGCCGAGCCCGTCCGTCGACCTGACCGTCCTCGCCGGCCCGCCGGCGATCGCGAAGGCCTTCCTCCCGGTGACCATTCTCGGCGGCGGGAACAGCGTCCTCACCTTCACGCTGACGAACCCGAACGCGGTGGCCGCCGCGCTCGCCAGCCCGGCGTTCACCGACGTCTTCCCGACCTCGCCCGGAGCGATGACCCTCGCCAGCACGACGGTCTCCAGCACCTGCGGCGGCACCGTCGTCGACTCGGGCGGCGGAGCGCTCAACGTGGGAGACGTCGGGATCCGGCTGAACGGCGGATCGATACCCGCCAACGGCACCTGCACGATCGCGGTCACGGTCACCGCAGGTGTGCCGGGGGTCTACGCGAACACGTCCTCGCTCCTCACGAGCACGAACGCCGGGACCAGCGTGAACCCGGCGACGGCGAGCCTGACCGTCTCGGCGCAGGCGGACCTCTCGCTTCTGAAGACGGTCTCGAACCCGACCCCCTTCGTCGGGTCGGCGATCAGCTTCACCGTGACCCTGACGAACTCCGGGCCGGCTCCGGCGGACGGCGTCACGGTGACCGACCTGCTTCCGGCGGGCTACACCTACGTCGACGCGATCGTCTCGCAGGGGACCTACAACCCCGGTACGGGCGTCTGGAACGTCGGCACGGTCGGCGTGGGCGCGACGCCGACCCTCGCGGTCGAGGCGACGGTGAACCTCACGGGACCCTATGGCACGAACGTCGCTGAGGTCTCGTCCTCGAGCCTTCCCGACCCGGATTCGACGCCCGGAAACGGGAATCCGGCGGAAGACGACTACGCATCCGCCGTCACGGCACCCATTCCGGCGGCCGATCTCGTCATCACGAAGACCGACGGAGTTGCGACTGTCGTCCCGGGCAGCCCGGTGACCTACACCGTCGTCGCCTCGAACGCAGGACCGCTGGCCGTCACCGGCGCCACGGTGGCGGACACCTTCCCGGCGGCGCTCACGGGCATCACCTGGACCTGCGTCGCGGCGGGCGGCGGCAGCTGCACGGCCTCCGGCTCGGGCAACATCTCCGACACAGTCAATCTCCCCGTCGGCGCCACGGCGACCTACACGGTCACGGCGACCGTCTCGCCCACGGCGACCGGCACTCTCGTCAACACCGCCACCGTCTCGGCGCCCGGCGGCGTGACCGACCCGACGCCGGCCAACAACACGGCCACGGACACCGACACGATCAACCCGACGGCGGACCTGACGATCACCAAGACCGACGGCGTGACGACGGTGATTCCGGGCAACAACGTCACCTACACCATCGTCGCGACGAACGCCGGCCCCTCGGCCGTCACCGGCGCCACGGTAGCGGACGCCTTCCCGGCGGCGCTCACGGGCGTCACCTGGACCTGCGTCGCCTCCGCCGGCGGAACCTGCACGGCCTCCGGCTCGGGCAACATCTCCGACACCGTCAATCTCCCCGTGGGCGCCACGGCGACCTACACCGTCACGGCGACCGTCTCGCCCACGGCAACCGGCACACTCGTCAACACCGCCACCGTCTCGGTCCCCGTCGGGGTCACCGACCCGACACCGGGCAACAACTCGGCGACCGACACCGACACGCTCTCGCCCTCGGCGGACCTGACGATCACGAAGACCGACGGGGTGACGACGGTCGTCCCCGGCAACAGCGTCACCTACACCATCGTCGCGACGAACGCCGGCCCCTCGGCCGTCACGGGCGCGACGGTCGCCGACACCTTCCCGGCGACGCTGACGGGCGTCACCTGGACTTGCGTGGCCACGGGCGGCGGAAGCTGCACGGCTTCCGGCTCGGGCAACATCTCCGACACCGTCAACCTCCCCGCGGGCGCGACCGCGACCTACACCGTAACGGCGACGGTCTCGGCCACGGCCACCGGATCTCTGACGAACACGGCGACGGTGACGGTGCCGGGCGGCATCACCGACCCGACGCCGGGCAACAACACGGCGGCGGACACCGACACGATCAGCCCGACGGCGGACCTGTCGATCACGAAGACCGACGGGGTGACGACGGTCGTCCCCGGCAACAGCGTCACCTACACGATCGTCGCCAGGAATGCAGGCCCATCGGCCGTCACGGGCGCGACGGTCGCCGACACCTTCCCGGCGACGCTGACGGGCGTCACCTGGACCTGCGTTGCCACCGGCGGCGGCAGCTGCACGGCCTCCGGCTCGGGCAACATCTCCGACACCGTCAATCTCCCCGTCGGCGCCACGGCGACCTACACGGTCATGGCGACGATCTCGCCCACGGCGACGGGAACGCTCTCCAACACCGCCACCGTCTCAGCCCCCGTCGGGGTGACGGACCCGACACCGGCTAACAACAGCGCCACCGACACCGACACGCTCTCGCCCTCGGCGGACCTGACGATTACGAAGACCGACGGCGTGACGACGGTGATCCCGGGCAACAACGTCACCTACACCATCGTCGCCAGGAATGCCGGCCCCTCGGCCGTCACCGGCGCCACGGTGACTGACACCTTCCCGGCCACGCTCACGGGCGTCACCTGGACCTGCGTCGGGGCCGGCGGCGGGACGTGCACGGTCTCGGGCAGCGGCAACATCTCCGACACCGTCAATCTCCCCGTCGGCGCCACGGCGACCTACACGGTCATGGCGACGATCTCGCCCACGGCGACGGGAACGCTCTCCAACACCGCCACCGTCACGGTCCCCGGCGGAGTGACGGACCCGACACCGGCTAACAACAGCGCCACCGACACCGACACCCTCTCGCCGAACGCAGACCTGACGATCACCAAGACCGACGGCGTGACGACGGTGATTCCGGGCAACAACGTCACCTACACCATCGTCGCCACGAACGCCGGCCCCTCGGCCGTCACCGGCGCCACGGTAGCGGACGCCTTCCCGGCGGCGCTCACGGGCGTCACCTGGACCTGCGTCGCCTCCGCCGGCGGCAGCTGCACGGCCTCCGGCTCGGGCAACATCTCCGACACCGTCAATCTCCCCGTCGGCGCCACGGCCACTTACACGGTCACGGCGACCGTCTCGCCCACGGCAACCGGCACCCTCGCCAACACCGCCACCGTCTCGGTCCCCGTCGGAGTGACGGACCCGACACCGGCTAACAACAGCGCCACCGACACCGACACCCTCTCGCCCTCGGCAGACCTGACGATCACCAAGACCGACGGCGTGACGACGGTGATTCCGGGTAACAGCGTCACCTACACCATCGTCGCGACGAACGTCGGCCCCTCGGCCGTCACCGGAGCCACGGTGACGGACACCTTCCCGGCGACGCTCACGGGCGTCACCTGGACCTGCGTCGCGGCTGGCGGCGGCAGCTGCACGGCCTCCGGCTCGGGCAACATCTCCGACACCGTCAATCTCCCCGTCGGCGCCACGGCCACTTACACGGTCACGGCGACCGTCTCGCCCACGGCAACCGGCACCCTCGCCAACACCGCCACCGTCTCGGTCCCCGTCGGAGTGACGGACCCGACACCGGCTAACAACAGCGCCACCGACACCGACACCCTCTCGCCCTCGGCAGACCTGACGATCACCAAGACCGACGGCGTGACGACGGTGATTCCGGGTAACAGCGTCACCTACACCATCGTCGCGACGAACGTCGGCCCCTCGGCCGTCACCGGAGCCACGGTGACGGACACCTTCCCGGCGACGCTCACGGGCGTCACCTGGACCTGCGTCGCGGCTGGCGGCGGCAGCTGCACGGCCTCCGGCTCGGGCAACATCTCCGACACCGTCAATCTCCCCGTCGGCGCCACGGCCACTTACACGGTCACGGCGACCGTCTCGCCCACGGCAACCGGCACCCTCGCCAACACCGCCACCGTCTCGGTCCCCGTCGGAGTGACGGACCCGACACCGGCTAACAACAGCGCCACCGACACCGACACCCTCTCGCCCTCGGCAGACCTGACGATCACCAAGACCGACGGCGTGACGACGGTGATTCCGGGCAACAACGTCACCTACACCATCGTCGCGACGAACGCCGGCCCTTCGGCCGTCACCGGCGCCACGGTGGCGGACACCTTCCCGGCGGCGCTCACGGGCGTCACCTGGACCTGCGTCGCGGCGGGCGGCGGGACCTGCACGGCCTCCGGCCCGGGCAACATCTCCGACACCGTCAATCTCCCCGTCGGGGCGACAGCGACCTACACCGTCACGGCAACGGTCTCGCCCTCGGCGACGGGTACTCTCGTCAACACCGCCACCGTCACGGCCCCCGTCGGAGTGACGGACCCGACGCCGGGCAACAACACGGCGACGGACACCGACACCCTCTCGCCGAACGCGGACCTCTACGTCATCAAGACCGGCCCGGGGTCAGCGACCGCGGGGACGAACGTCACCTTCAACCTCGTCGTCGGCAACGACGGTCCGTCCGACGCCACCGGCGTCTCGGTCACCGACCCGACGCCGGCCGGTCTCACGTTCGTCTCGGCCTCGGCGCCCTGCGCGAGCGGTTTCCCGTGCACGATCGGGAGCCTCGCCCGCGGTGCCACGGTGGGCCTCACCGTGACCTACGCGATTCCCGCCGGGTACACCGCTCCGGACCCGATCGTGAACACGGCTTCCGTCGCCGGCGACCAGCCGGACCCGGACCCGGCCGACAACACCTCGACCTCCTCGACCGCGGTCGGCCGCACCCCCTCCGCGGACGTCGGCGTCGTGAAGAGCGGCCCAGCCACGGCCTCGGCGGGGTCGACCGTCACGTACGCCCTCGTCGTGACGAACCACGGCCCCGACGACGCCGCCGGGGTCTCCCTCGCCGACCCGACGCCGGCCGGCCTCGCGTTCCTCTCCGCCTCGGCTCCGTGTTCGGGCGGCTTCCCCTGCGCGCTCGGGACCGTGAACGCGGGCGCGAGCGTCCCCGTGTCGGCGACGTTCTCCGTGCCGGCCGGCTACACCGGTCCCGACCCGATCGTGAACGTGGCGACGGTCTCCACGACGACGGCCGACCCGAACCCCGCGAACGACAGCTCATCGGCGTCGACGGCCCTCGGCGCGGACCCGGTCGACCTCTCGGTCGTCAAGTCGGGCCCCGCGTCGGTGAGCGCCGGGAGCGACGTGACGTTCACCTTCCTCGTCCGAAACGCCGGCCCGGCCACGGCCACCTCCGTCCAGCTCGCGGATCCGACGCCGGCGGGGCTCTCCTTCGTCTCCGCCTCGGCGCCCTGCGCAGCCGGGTTCCCGTGCGCCCTCGGCACCCTGGCCGCCGGGGCGACCCTGAACCTCTCGGCGACGTTCAACGTCCCCGCGGGGTACGCCGGAGCGAACCCGATCTCGAACACGGCGACCGTCTCGTCGGCCGAGCCCGACGCGAACCCGGGAGACAACAGTTCGACCGCCACGGTCGGTGTCGGCGCCGAGTCGGCCGACCTCGCGGTCGTCAAGACGGGACCGGCCAACGCGGTTCCCGGGAGCACGGTGACCTGGCAGATCACGGTCCGGAACCTCGGGCCGGGAGGCGCACAGGGCGTCTCCCTTGCCGACCCGACGCCCGCGGGCCTCTCGTTCGTCTCGGCGTCGGCCCCGTGCGCGGGCGGCTTCCCGTGTGCCCTCGGCACCCTCGCCGCGGGCTCGTCGGTGACCGTCGCCGCGACGTTCTCCGTCCCCGGCGGCTACGCCTCCCCGAACCCGATCCTCAACACGGCGACTGTCACGTCGACGACCCCCGACGGCAACCCCGCGAACGACACGTCGACGGTGTCGACGCCGCTCGCGTTCCTCGCCGACCTCGCCGTCCTGAAGACGGACGGGAGCGCGACCTACGTCCCCGGCGGCCCCGTGACCTGGACGATCACCGTCACGAACAACGGACCTTCCACGGTGACGAGCCTGACCCTTTCCGATCCGCTCCCGCCCGGACTCACCGGCGCCGTCTTCACGCCCTCGACGGGGACCTACGACTCCGGGACCGGCGCCTGGACCGGCCTCAGCCTCGCTGCGGGGCAGAGCATCTCCCTCACCCTGGCGGGTGTCGTCTCCCCCTCGGCGACCGGCCCGCTCGTCAACACGGCGGTGGTCGCGCCTCCCCCCGGCGTCACCGACCCGAACCCGGGCAACGACACGTCGACCGACACCGACGTCATCGACCCGCGCGTCGACCTCTCGGTGACGAAGACGGACGGCACGCCGACCTACACGCCGGGCGGAACAGCGGTTTACACGATCGTCGTCGCGAATGCCGGGCCGTCCGACGCCGTCGGCGCCTCGGTCTCCGACCCGCTTCCCGCCGGTATCACGGCGGCTTCCTGGACCTGCACCTCCTCGGCCGGCTCGACCTGCACCGCGAACGGCACCGGCGCGATCACCGACACGGTCACCCTCCGCTCCGGCGGAACGCTCACCTACGCGCTGACGATGACGATCCCCTCCGGGCGGAGCGGCGATCTCGTCAATACCGTCACCGTCGCGCCTCCCGCCGGCGTCACCGATCCGAACCCGGGGAACGACACCTCGACCGACACGGATACCGCGAGCGCGGTGGCCGACCTCGTCGTGACGAAGACGGCTTCCTCGACGAGCGTGGTCGTCGGATCGGACTTCGAGTACCGGATCACCGTCCGTAACCAGGGACCGAGCGACGCGACGAGCGTCGTCCTCTCCGATCCGCTGCCCGCGGGCCTGCTCCTCGTCAGCGCGACGACGACCCGGGGGGCCTGCTCGGGCACCGGCACCGTGACGTGCGCAATCGGGCTCCTCGTCCCCGGCGCTCAGGCCGACATCGTCCTGCGCGCCCGGGCGATGACGAGCGGCACGATCGTCAACACCGCGACGGCCACTCTCGACCAGGCCGACCCGACGCCTCCGAACAACACCGCGACGGCCCCGCTCGACGCGGTCGGCGAGGCCGTCATCCCGACCGTCTCCGGAATCGGGCTGCTCGTCCTCGTCCTTCTCCTCGGGGCGGCGGGGGTCCTCCTCCTGCGGAGGTCGTTCCCCGTCGCCTGAACCGCGACCGTTCCTCTCAGGTCCCGATCCGGGGCGCCCCTCGGGGCACCCCGGATCGGGTTCCCGGGCGCGCCGCGGCGGAGCGCCTCATGACCACGCGACGCAGCGGAGGCTCAGGCTCGCGTGCTCGAAGCCGGTCACCGGGAACGAGGCCGAGTCCGCGCCCGCCGCCGCGGCGCAGGCGACGACGGGGGCGTAGTGCTCGAGCGTGGGGTGGGCGCGCCGGGCGTTCGGGGCCCCCGCGAGCGAGGCGAGGGCGTCGACGTCTCCCGCCGAGATCCGCTCCGCGACCCAGCCGTCGAACTCCGCCGCCCAGGGGACGACGGGGAGCTCGACCTCGGAGAGGTCGGCCTCGCGGAGGTTGTGGACGAGGTTCCCGCTCCCGAGGAGGAGGACCCCCTCGTCGCGGAGCGGCGCGAGGGCCCGTCCCATCGCGACGCAGACGTCGAGGCGCGAGCGCGCGGGAAGCGAGAGCTGGACGACGGGGACGTCGGCCGCGGGGAGGGCGAGGAGGAGTGGCGCCCAGGTGCCGTGGTCGAGACCCGCGTCGGCGTCGAGGCGCGCCGGAAGTCCTGAGGCGGCGAGGAGCGCCGCGGCGCGGCCTGCGACGGCGGGCGACCCGTGAGCGGGGTAGCGGAGCTCGTAGAGGGTGCGCGGGAAGCCGTAGAAGTCGTGGACCGTCGCAGGCTTGCCCGCCGCCGTGAGCGAGAGCGGCGTCTCCTCGCGGTGCGCCGAGACGCAGAGGATCGCAGCGGGCCTCGGCCACGCCGCGGCCCACGTCTCGAGCTTCGCCGCGAACGGCGTCCCGCCGAGAGCGTTCATCGGGCTCCCGTGGGCGGTGAAGAGGACGGGGAGACGGCTCACCCGGCCACCTTCACGACGGTCTTCCCGGTGACGTGCCCGGCCGAGAGGTCGGCGAGGGCCCACGCGGCCTGGTCCAGCGGAGCCATCTTTCCGACGACGGCCTTCAGAGCCCCGTCGGCGGCCCGGTCGAGGAGCCACGCGAGGTCCTCGCCGCGCGACTTCAGGATCACCCAGCGGCAGCTCTTCCGGAAGCCGAAGGGGGCGCGCAGGGAGGCGCCGAGCGAGGCGAGGAACGGCCCGGAGCCCGGGAGAGTCGTGACGTAGGTCCCCTCGCGCGAGAGGACGGGGACGCACTCCCCGAAGCTCCGGCTCGGGACGACGTCGAAGACGACGTCCCACTCCTCCCGGGCCTTCGCGAAGTCCGTCTTCCGGTAGTCGACGAGCGTGTCGGCGCCGAGCCCGGCGAGCAGCTCGTGCTTCCCGGCGCTCGCGACCGCGGTGACGTGCGCGCCGAGGAGCTTGCCGACCTGGACGGCGAACGTCCCGATGCCGCCCCCCGCGCCGTTCACGAGGAGCCGCTGGCCGGCGCGGAGCGCGGCGACGTCGCGGAGGGCCTGGAGCGCGGTCTGCCCCGAGGCGGGAATCGCGGCCGACTCCTCGAACGAAAGCGCGGCCGGCTTCCTCACGGCCTGGAGCGCCGAGACGGCGACTTTCTCGGCGAGCGCGCCGCCGAGCCCGGTCGAGGCGACGACCTCGTCGCCGACGCGAAAGCCCGAGACGCGGGAGTCCATCGCCTCGACGACGCCCGCCGCCTCGCACCCGGGGACGAAGGGCTTCCTCGGGAAGGCGAAGAAGGGGAACCTCCCCTCGACGATCTTCCAGTCGGCCGGGTTCAGCCCCGCCGCGACGATCCGGACGACGATCTGCCCCGGCCCGGGCCGCGGGTCGAAGACCTTCTTCACGACGCCTTCGCGCGGGTCGCCGTGCTTCTCGTAGGTCAGGGCGCGCATGGGACCTCCGCGACGCCGCGGACCGGCTGCGGCCGTCACGGGCATCGTACCCGTCGCGGCGGGGCGAACCGGCTGATGCTCCGGGCGCCCGACGCCGGCGGCGGTCGGCCGTGGCTGCCACAAGAATGTTGTCATTGGTGTCAACTACGACAATTTTGTCATACGATTTCCGGATTCTCCCTCGCCTTCGGATCAGCCCACTCGATCCCGCAGAGGCCTCGCCCCGGCTGCGGGCGCCCTGGAGAAACGTTTGTGACAATATTGTCGAATATTCAATGTTATATAACGAAAACGTAGCCTCATTTTCGTCCCGGCAGATCCCGATCGAAAGGGCTCAAGAGGCGCTCGTTCAGGCACTTGCGCGGCCACGCCGGGTCGATCCGGCGCGCGGCACCAATCCTGCGCTCGGAGGGCGAGCCCGGGGAAAGGCCCCGGGCGGGTCCGGAGAACGAAGGAACGGAGGTCGGAACATGGATCGAATCAGGCGGCTCACGACGGCTCTCGCCCTGGCGGTGCTCCTCCTCGGCTGCGGGTCGCTCCTCGCGAGCGACCCGTCGGGCGCGAGCACAGGCGGCATCGCGAACGTCACGGCGAAGACGGCGGGCCAGCCGACGCTCGAGGAACTCGGCGCGGCCGTGGGGCAGACGCGCGTCTCGCTCAACTTCGTCTGGACGCTCATGGCGGGCTTCCTCGTGATGTTCATGCAGGCCGGCTTCGCGCTCGCCGAGACCGGCTTCACCCGGGCCAAGAACGCCGCCCACACGATGACCATGAACTTCATGGTCTACGGGCTCGGGATCCTCGGCTTCTGGGCGACGGGCTTCGCCCTCCAGATGGGCGGCTCGGGCGCGCCGATGGGTGCGGCCCTGACGGTTCCCGCCGAGATGTCGAAGCTCTTCGGCCCGACGATCGGCGGGAACCTCCAGGGCCTCTTCGGCGGCACGGGCTTCTTCCTGACGGGCGTCTCGTACGACGTGGCCGCGTTCGCGATCTTCCTGTTCCAGATGGTCTTCATGGACACGGCGCTGACGATCCCGACGGGCGCGATGGCCGAGCGGTGGAAGCTGTCGGCGTTCGTGATCTACGCGCTCGTCGCCTCGGGACTGATCTACCCCGTCTTCGGCTGCTGGGCCTGGGGCGGCGGCTGGCTCGCGACGCTCGGCAAGTACGCCGGCCTCGGCCACGGGTACGTCGACTTCGCCGGCTCGGGCGTCGTCCACCTGACCGGCGGGGTCATGGCGCTCACGGGGGCGTACGTCCTCGGACCGCGGATCGGGAAGTACGTCAAGGGGAAGGCGCAGGCGATCCCGGGGCACAACGTCCCGATGGCGTTCCTCGGCTGCTTCATCCTCGCCTTCGGCTGGTTCGGCTTCAACGCGGGCTCCACGCTCGCGGGCACCGACCTGCGGATCGCGGTCGTCGCGACGAACACGATGCTCGCCTCGGCCTCCGGCTCGTTCCTGGCCTTCCTCTACACCTGGAAGAAGTTCAAGCGCCCGGACCCGTCGATGGCGGTGAACGGGATGCTCGCCGGGCTGGTCGCAATCACGGCCCCGTGCGCCTTCGTGAACGCGCCGGTCTCGGTCCTCATCGGGGCGATCTCGGGCGTCCTCGTCGTCGAGGCGGCGCTCTTCATCGAGAACCGGATGAAGATCGACGACCCCGTCGGCGCGATCGCCGTCCACGGCGTCAACGGCGCCTGGGGTCTCGTCGCGCTCGGCCTGTTCGCCGACGGGACGTACGGCGGCGGCTGGAACGGCGGATCGGCGGCCGGCGTCACCGGCCTTTTCTATGGCGACGCGAGCCAGCTCGTCGCGCAGCTCGCCGGGATCGGCGCGAACCTCGCCTGGGTCGGGCTGACGAGCCTCGCCCTCTTCAAGGCGCTCGACCTCCTCGTCGGGATGCGCGTCACCCCCGAGCAGGAGATGCAGGGGCTCGACTTCCACGAGGTCTCGGCCCCCGCCTACCCCGGTGACGGCTCCCCGGTCGCCTTCCCGGTCTTCGCGGCCCCCTCGGACAAGCCGATTGCCGTGGTCCGCGTCGCGGCCGCCCCCGCCGCGGGCGGGAAGTGAAAGGAGAAGACACCATGAAGATGATCACGGCCATCGTCCGCCCCGAGAAGCTCGAGGCCGTCAAGGCGGCGCTTTTCGCCGCCGAGGTGGAAGGGCTCACGATCTCGCGCGTCTCCGGGCACGGCGGGGAGAAGACCGTTCTCGAGAGCTACCGCGGCCAGCCCCTCGTCTACGAGTTCCACGACAAGATCCGGTTCGACATCGGCGTCTCCGAGCCCTTCGTCGACGTCACGATCGACGCCATCGTCGCCGCCGCGTCGACGGGAGAGGTGGGGGACGGGAAGATCTTCGTCACCCCGCTCGAGCGGGTCGTGAGGATCCGGACGAAGGAGGTCGACCGCGACGCGGTGACTCCCGTCCACGTCGGGCAGAAGAGCTAGGCAGCGAAGGACGGCCGAGAATGGCGCGCCGGCCCCCGTCGCAGGGGGCCGGTGCAGGGAGTGCGCATGTATCGATCGAGACGAGAACCCCGGACGTGTCCCGCCGCGAAGGCGATCCTCGCGGCCCTTCTCGGGGCGGCGCTCCGGGCGACGGCCCAGGAGCCGCCCGCGGCCCCGCCACCTGCGGCGGCTCCGGCCGCGCCTCCGAAGTGGTACGAGGAGATCGCGGTGAACGGCATGGCGTCCGTGAGCTGGTCGTACAACCTCAACCGGCCGGCCTCCGGGACGAACCAGTACAGGGTCTTCGACTTCGACGACAACTCGATCAAGGTGGACGTCGTCGACCTCGTGGTCCAGAAATCGGTGTCGAAGGCGGGCGACGCGGGCTTCCGCGTCGACGCCGCCGCGGGAGCGTCGATTCCGCGGATGACCGCCGCGAGCGGGCTCTTCCGCGACCCGGCCACCGGGAAGGCGGAGGACTTCGACCTGCAGCAGGCCTACGTCAGCTGGATCGCCCCGGTCGGCAACGGGCTCCGCCTCGACGCCGGCAAGTTCTTCACCATCGCCGGCTACGAGTTCGTCGACCGCTGGGACGGGTACAACGACAACGCGACGCGGTCGTTCCAGTTCGGGTACGCCGAGCCGGTCACCCACACCGGGCTGAAGGCGAGCTACGCGTTCTCCGATACCGTCTCGGCCCTCGTCCTGGTCGCGAACGGCTGGGACGTCGTGAAGGACAACAACTCGTCGAAGTCGCTCGGCGCGGGGCTGACGGTGACCCCCGGCCCCGCGGCGACGTTCTCCGTGGCGTATCTCTACGGACCGGAGCAGGCGGGCAACAACTCCGACAACCGCGGCCTCCTCAACGTCATCGCGACCCTGAAGCCCTCGGACGTGGTCACGGTCGGCTTCAACCTCGACTGGGGAACGGAGCAGGGGCTCGCGCCCGGCGGCGAGACGGCGACGTGGTGGGGCGTGACGGGATATCTCCGGACGAACCTGTCGAAGACCTTCGCCCTCGTGCTCCGGGCCGAGCACTTCGACGACGCCGACGGCGTCCGGACCGGCACCCGCCAGAAGCTCGAGGAGGTGACGCTCACGCCCGAGCTGAGGGCCGGCGCGCACCTCGTCTTCCGGGCCGATCTGAGGGTCGACTTCTCCAACGAGCCCGTCTTCGAGGACCGGGACGGCGCCTTCACGAAGAAGCAGCAGCCGACCGTCCTCCTGAACGCGCTCTACCTCTTCTAGGGGTCGAGGCGGCGGCGCCGCCCGGCGCCGCCGCTCGCACCGGTCCGTCCTGCGTCGCCGAACGACCTCTGCGGCCCCGGGGAGTCCTCCTCTCGGGACCGCCGGACGCGGCGCCGGCTGTCGTAGGATCGAAGCGTGGATGGCACGAGCGCTTGCGGGGCCGGGGCGGCCGTCTTGACCGGGAGCACGGGACCGGAAACGGGCCGGGAAGCCGGGAACGCACCCGACGCATACGACGAGGCCGGCGTGGACCGGACCCTCATCCGGGAGTGCCTCGAGATGAGCCCGGCCGAGCGCCTCGCCGCCGCCGACGCCGCCGCCCAGGAGGTCGAGGCGCTGCGAGCCCGGATGCGGCACGGCTCCGTCAGGTGATTCCGCGCTACCTCTCCACGCTCGAACGGCTCGCCGCCCACCGGGTCGAGCTCGTCGTCGTCGGCGGCGTCGCCGCCGTCCTCCAGGGGGCCCCGGTCGTGACCTTCGACCTCGACGTCGTCCACCGCCGGACCGGGGAGAACGTCGAACGGCTCTTCGGCGCCCTCGAGGAGATGGAGGCGCGTTACCGTGGCGACCCGCGCTCTCTCCAGCCCTCCCGTGAGCTCCTGCGCGGCCCGGGACACCACCTCCTCGCGACGGCGCTCGGCCCGCTCGACCTCCTCGGCGCGATCGGCGACGGCCTCGCGTACGAGGACCTCGTCGTCGACACCGTGACCCTCGACCTCCCGGGCCTCGCCGTCCCGGTCCTGGAGCTCTCGCGGCTCATCGCCGTGAAGGAGAGCCTGGGACGCCCGAAGGACCTCGCGGCCCTCCCGACGCTGAAGGCGACGCTGGACGAGATCCGGCGAAGGAGCTGAGGGACCGCCCGGCTGCTCTCCTACTTCCAGTGCCCCCTCACCCACTCCTCCGTCTCGGGGAGCCCTCCCTGCATGACGAGGTAGCCGTTGTGCGGCTCGCGCGGGGTGATCTCGTGGGCGATCGGCGTCGTCATCATCCGCATCACCTCGGCCCGCTCGCGCGTGTGGCCGAGGACCCACGAGAGCTTCATGAGCGCCGTCTCGGGGATCATGTTGTCGAGCGGGACGATGCCGAGGTCCATCAGGTCGCGGCCGGTGTCGTAGACGTACATCTGGGCGAAGCCCCAGATCGTCTGGACCGCCATGACGATGTGGACGCCAGCGTCCGTGGCCCGCTTGATCGCGGGATAGAGCGGCTTGTTGACGTGCCCGAGGCCGGTCCCGGCGATGACGATGCCGTGGTACCCCTTCTCGACGAGGGCGTCGACGAGGTCGGGGTTCATGCCGGGGTAGTAGTAGAGGATCGTCGTCCGGTCGTCGTAGACGGCGTCGATCTTCGGGACGCGGGCCTTGTCGCGGCGGCGGAAGTCGTCGTTCAGGTAGGTGAACGACGTCGGGCTCACCATCGCGAGCGGGATGTCGCTGATCGTCCGGAACGTCGAGCGGTAGGAGCTGTGCATCTTCCGGCAGCGCGTCCCCCGGTGGAGGAGGCCGTAGCGGTCGGAGGTCGGCCCGAACATGCAGATGACGACCTCGGCGATGTCGGAGTAGGCGGCCGTCCTCACCGAGTGGATCAGGTTGAGCGCGGCGTCGGAGGAGGGGCGGTCCGACGAGCGCTGCGACCCGACGAGGACGATCGGGACGGGCGAGTCCTGCACCATGAACGACAGGATCGCGGCCGTGTGCCCCATCGTGTCGGTGCCGTGCCCGATGACGATGCCGTCGGCGCCGGCGGCGATCTCCTCGCCGATCGCCTTCGCGAGGACGAGGTAGTTCTCCATCGCCATGTTCTCGGAGAAGACCCCGAAGATCTTCTTCGTCGTCAGGTTGCAGATGTCCGCGAGCTCCGGGACGGCGCCGTAGAGCTCGCCCGGCGTGAAGGCGGGGATGACGGCGCCCGTCCGGTAGTCGAGGCGCGAGGCGATCGTCCCGCCCGTCCCGAGGAGCGTCACCTTCGGCAGCGTGGGCCGGGCCGGGAACTCCTTCTCGGGGATCTTGTACTTCGCCTCCTTGTAGCCGACCTCGGTGACGTGCTCGATCCGGTCGACGTGGAGGCCGACGTTGTAGCCGGTCTTCAGCTTCATCACGAGGTGGAGGTCGTCGAACGACTCGCTCCGCGGGAGGATGACCCCTTCGAAGACCGAGCCGGCGTCGTTCACGACGCGGACGTCGCTCCAGACCTTCACGCCGAACTTCAGGAGGGCTTCGCGGGCGTGCCCCTTGTAGCCCTTGAGGGGGTCGTTCATCCCGTTCGCGCTCACGAGAGCACCTCCGCGGCCGCGCCGCGGACGGCGGCCTCGACCTCGGTGGCCGGGACGCGCCCGAGAAGGCCCGGCATCAGGCTCGCGAAGGCGAGGCGCCGGACGAGCTCCGCGTCGTCCTTCCTGTAGGCCTTCTCCGTCGCCGCGGCGAACGCGGCCGGGATACCGGCACGCCAGGCGGGCGGCTCCGTGCCGAGGCCCCGCTCGGCGAGCAGGGCGTACACGGGCCGCGACGGCTCGGCGGCGATCGCGAGGACGACGGGCTCCCACGCCTGCTTCAGGACCGGCGTCGCGACGAAGGCGCGGAGGAGCTCCCCCCACCTCTCCTCCGGCACCGCGTCGACCGGGACGGAAGCCCTCCGGAGCCCCTTCAGCTTCTCGCCGAAGAGGAACGCCACGTCGCGGACCGGGGCGCCCGCCTCCGCCGCGAGGCGGTCGACGAGAGCGGCGCCGCCGCGGCGGATCAGGAAGTGCGCCGTCGAGGCGGGAACGCCCACGTCGGCGTAGCGCTTCTCGCGGTCCCACGGCCGCTCGGGGAGCGCCGCCTTGAGCCGTGCCACCCGGTCGCGCGTGACGCGCGTCGGCGGGCTGTCGGTGTCGGGGTACATCCGGTCGGGGCCGGGGAGGATCCGCTCGAAGTCGGTCGAGCCGTCGACGAACGGCTGCCGGGTCTCGTTCGGGACCCCGTTGATGGCGTCGACGTACCGGAGGCGGATCTCCTCGCACGCCGTGACCGTGTCCTCCTCGGGGCCCCAGACCACGACGATCGCGTCGTCCGGCCCGCAGCGGAGGCGCCCGCGGAGGCGCTTCAGCTCCGAGCGCGTCCCGCGCGAGTCGGGCCACGCCTCCGAGTGGAGGAGGTTCGGGAGCTGGTCGAGGCCCGCGATGACGCGGATGCGGCCCGAGAGCTCGTGCGCGAAGACGTGCTCGGGCTGCGTCGGCCAGGAGAGCGTCCCCGCGAGCCCCGGGAGGCGCGCCGCGCGCACCCGGTAGGGCCCCTTCCCGAGCTCGAAGCCGGGCCGCATCTTCTCGGCCTCGACCCAGCGCTCCCACGCCGCGGGGTGGAGGTACGGGATCTCGGTCGTCGCGAAGAGCGACGTCACGTCCTGCGACTCGATGCGGAGGGAGGCAGGAGTCGTGAAGCCGCGCCGGTGCAGCTCGTCGCGGAGCTTCAGGAGGTTCACCTGCCGCCACGCCTCGCCGTGGACGAGGCGCGGCGCCCAGCCCGCCTTCGGAACCCCCTTGATCTCGACGCGCCGCCCGCCGCGGACGGAGACGTTCACGTCCTGGCGCGAGGCGCCGAGGCCGGTCCTCACGTGCCCCGTCGAGCGGCAGACGCGGCCGACGAGGAGGATCGCCTCCTCGACCTCGTCGGGGGTCCGCAGGTCGGGCCCGGTGACGGTCTCGATGAGCGGCATCCCGAGCCGGTCGGCGCGCCAGACGATGCAGTGCCCGCGGTCGCGCACCTCTCGGCAGGAGTCCTCCTCGACGGTCACCTGCGTGACGGAGAGCGTCCGGCCGCGGAACGGGATCTTCCCGTTCACGCCGACGACGGCCGTGCGCTGGAAGCCGGTCGGGATCGAGCCGTCGAGGTACTGCTTCCGGGCGATGTGGACCTCGTCGACGATGTCGCAGCCGAGCATCAGGCACTGCTCGATGGCGACGTCGATCGCCTCCTGGTTCACGAGGAAGGGCGGCGTGTCGTCCATCTCGTAGGTGCAGACGTTCTTCACGTTGAGGAGGTAGACGATGTTCTTCTTCGTCTTGAACTCCATCAGCGCGGTGCCGTCGTACTCGCCGAGCTCCGAGAGGGTCGGCCGCATGTGCCGGAGGACCGTCCCGTCGTGGGTCTCCGTGTAGAGCCCCGCCGGGCAGCGGCAGAAGAGCTTCGTCGGGGTCAGGAGCTGCTGGTGGACCTCCAGTCCGCAGACGAAGCCCACCTCAGCGTAGTCGAGGGTCGGGAACACGGGGCCCCCCTTCCCGCTCGCGGGCCGCGTCGACCCGCGGCGAACGGGGCATCTTAGCGCCGCGGCGGCGAGCCGGCCCGGTTCAGGTGCGTCGGGGGAATGCCCGCCCAGGCCGGGGCGCCCGACCGCTCAGCTTCGCAGCCACTCCCCGACCTGTGCAGCGACCTCCGGCCGCGAGAGAAGGTCGAGGTGCCCCGTCTCGAAGAGGATCCGGGTCCGGGTATCCGGCAGCGGCAGCGAGCGGGCGGGCTCGGCGTGGTGGCCCAGTGCGCTCGCCACGGGGACCAGGCCGTCGCCGGGGATCCTCCCGCCGTGCGCGACGGGCCTCGGGCCCGTGGAGGCCGCGAGGGCGAACGCGCGGACCCCGGCGGGCAGCGGGACGACGGCGCGATCGTCGGGGCGGTGCGCGAACCGGTCGTGCCCCTCCCAGTCCTCGTCGAGGAGGTTGCCGTGGCGGAGGTCGGTGATTCCCGCGCTGCGGATCTTCCCGAGCCGGGCGAAGGGGGCCGACCAGGGCGTCGCCCCCAGGACGAGCTGGGAGAGGTTCCCGATCCGCTCGAGGGGCGCCCCGTGGTGGGGCGTGCCGAGGAAGACGAGGTCCCTGAGGCGACGCGGCCAGGAGTGCCCGGCCGCGGCCCCGTAGTGCCCGGCGCTCCGGGCGAGGAGGCCCCCCATGCTGTGGGCGACGATCGAGAGCGCCTCGACGGGGAGCGGCCAGGCCGTGACGAGCGCCTCGAGGAGCTCGGCCATCCGGCGGCCGTTCGTCGAGACGTGGAGCCCGGAATTGAAACGGAGGCGCAGCCCGGTGGCCCCGAGCTCGCCCGCGAGACTGCCGAACGGAGCCGGGTTCACGCCGTCGGTGCGGTCCCACGCCCGCTCGTTCATGCAGAGGCCGTGGACGAGGACGAGGAGCCTTCCCCGGGCGCCGGGGACGTCCCGCCGAAGGGCGTCGGCCCCGGGGAGAAGCGGCCGCCCCTCGCACCGCAGCTCCATCGGCAGGGCGAGAGGGCTTCCCGTCTCCTCGAGATGGTCGCCGAGGACGCCGTTCAGCGCGGCGAGGACGGCGTCGCGCTCCGGGGTGGAGGCCGGGACCTCCAGCAGCGGCACGAGGCGGGCGAGGAGGGCGTCGACCCCGGACCCCACCGCCCGGGTCACCCCCCTCACGTTCCGGTAGACGAGGCGCGTCAGGCCGCGGGTCCTCCCGTCCGGGGCCCGGGGCAGCGGTGGCGGGCCCGCGGCGATCACCCCGTGGAGGGCCTCGACGAGGTCCGTCAGGCCGGCAGTGGCGGACGTCGCGAGCCGGGCGGCCTCGCGGAGGTCGGAGGGGCGGAGGTGTCTCGCCATGACCGGGGTCTTATCAGCATTGGGCAGAGGCCGGCACCGTTCGAGGAAAAGCGCGGGTGTTAGCATGGAGGGTGGTTGAAAGAAGTCGTTTCAAGGGTCTGTGACCCGATTTTGACAAGGAGAATCTCGATGAAGCGTTTCGCCTGTCTCGCGGGGGCCGCTGCCCTCGCCCTCTTCGCCTTCCCCCGCACGGCCTCTGCGGGAAACACGCTCGACCTCGTCGGCGTGACCTACCCCGAGGGGAAGAAGATCTCGGTCCCGTTCGTGAAGACCGCGATCGCCCCGAAGAACGCCGTCCTGACCGGGACGGTCAGGATGCAGAAGGGCCAGGCCGAGATCACGCTCGAGTGGGAGAAGATGGAGCCCGCCGTCCTCTTCGCCGGGAACATCACCTCCTACGCCGCCTGGGCGATCACGGTCGACGGTCGCCCCGAGAACCTGGGCGAGCTGCCGGTCCGCGAGAAGAAGTCGGGCGAGGCCACGTTCCACACGGGCAAGCCGACCTTCGCGATCCTCGTGTCGGCCGAGGTGCTTCCCGGCACGCTCCAGCCGAACGAGCTCGTCGTCTTCGTCTCGGGGAAGGTGGACGAGAAGACGTCCGCCAAGAACAGCACGTTCCAGATCGACGTGACGAACCCGATCGCGGGGCTCATGCGGCCCGGCAACCCCTCCATCGCGAACCTGACCTACGCCGCCAAGGGGGGTGAGCCGATCGAGCTGCAGCAGGCCCGGAAGGCCATGGAGCTCGCCGACGCCCTCGGGGCCGCGAAGGTCGCCCCGAAGGAGATGGAGACCGCGAAGAGCCAGCTCGCGCAGGCCCAGAACTCCACCGCCGGGGGCGGCTCGAGCAAGGCCGTCATGGACTACTCCCGCCGCGCGCTCGACAGCGCCGGCACCGCCATCCGCATGAAGGTCCAGGCCGTGATGGACGAGCAGGCCGCCGCCGCCGAGGCCGCCCGCCGTGCCGCCGAGGAGAGGAAGCGCCAGGAGCTCGAGGCCCAGAAGGCCCGCGCGAAGGCCGCCGAGGCCGATGCGGCCCAGAAGGCCGTCGAGGTCGACCGCCTGAAGGCCGAGCAGGAGCAGCTGAAGGCCGGCCTCAAGGACGCCCTCGGCAAGTACATGGGCGTCGAGCAGACGGCCCGCGGCCTCGTCCTGAACATGGGCGACATCCTCTTCGACGTGAACAAGTACACGCTGAAGAAGGACGCCGAGCTCGCGCTCGCGAAGCTCTCGGCCATCCTCTCGGTCTTCCCGAAGCTCCAGGTCCGCGCCGAGGGCTTCACGGACACGACCGGCAAGGAAGAGCTCAACATGAAGCTCTCCGCCGAGCGCGCCCGCACCGTCGCCGCCTTCCTCGTCGCGCAGGGCGTTGCCGCCGACCGTCTCACCCACGCCGGCTACGGCCCGGCGAACCCCGTCGGCGACAACAAGACGGCCGAGGGGCGTGCGAAGAACCGCCGCGTCGAGCTGATCCTCAACCAGGGCCCCGTGACGGCCACGCCGGGCGGCATGGTCGCCCCGGAGCCGCCGGCCAAGGCCGCCAAGCCGGCCGCGAAACCCGCGGCCAAGCCGGCCGCCCCGGCCGCCAAGAAGTGACCTGACGGTCCTTCCCGAAACGACCCGGAAGACGAACGGGGCCGCGAAAGCGGCCCCGTTCTCTCGTGTGTCTCCGATTCCCGGCGGATCGAGAGCTCGCTGGCGGCCCAGCGTCGGAAGCCGAGGCGGAGCGTCAGGACGCGACCCGGAACCCCCCATGTCGGGCGCCCTAGAATGGGGCATGAGCGACTTCGCGCAGGCCGGCCCGATCACGACCCTCACCCGTCTCGGGAACCGGCCGCTCGTCGAGCTGGAGGATGCCCTCGTCCGGAACACCCGCCGCAACAGGGCGGCCCTTCTCGTCCCGTGCCTCGTCTCCGAGCTCGAGCGCCCGGCACTCCTCAGGATCTGCGACGAGATCGCCCAGGCCCCCTACCTCGACACGGTCCTCGTCTCCCTCGACCGGGCGGACGAGGCGGGCTACCGGGGTGCGCTCGAGTACTTCAAGCGCCTCAAACGGCGCACGGTCGTCCTCTGGAACGACGGACCCGGGGTGAAGGCCCTCCTCGCGAAGCTCGAGAAGGCGGACCTGAATCTCGGCGAGCGCGGGAAGGGGCGCGCCTGCTGGATGGGCTTCGGCTACCTCCTCGCGCAGGGAAACGTCGAGTACATCGCCCTCCACGACGCCGACGTCCTCGACTACGACCGTGCGGTCCTCGCGCGGCTCCTCTACCCGATCGCCGACCCGATCCTGAACTTCGACTTCTGCAAGGGCTACTACGCCCGGTTCACCGACCGCCTGAACGGCCGCGTCTCGCGCCTTTTCGTCGGGCCGATCCTGGGGGCGCTCCGGGCTCTCCTCGGTGCGAACCCCTACATAGAGTTCCTCTCCGCCTTCCGCTACCCGCTCGCGGGAGAGTTCGCGCTTTCCGCGGACCTCCTCCGCCAGATACGGGTCCCGTCCGACTGGGGTCTCGAGATCGGGACCCTCTCGGAGGTCTACCGGCACCGCTCTGCGCGCCGCATCTGCCAGGTCGACATCGCCGATCGCTACGATCACAAGCACCAGGCGCTCTCTCCGGAGGACCCGACGAAGGGCCTCCACCGGATGGCGGCCGACATCGCCAAGCACCTCCTCCGGACGCTCGCCGCCGCCGACACCGTCCTCGGCGACGGGACCCTCAAGTCGCTCCTCGCCTCGTACCAGCGCCGCGCCGAGGACGCCGCCTCGAGCTTCTACGCCCTCGCCAAGTTCAACGGTCTCACCTTCCCGCGGCACGAGGAGGAGATGGCGATCGCGACCTTCGCCGGGGCTCTGAAGAGCGCCGTAGAGCAGTTCGTCGCCGACCCGCTCGGCGCGCCGCTCATCCCGAACTGGGCGCGAGTCCTCTCCGCTGTCCCCGAGGCCGGGGACCTCCTCCTCGAGGCGGTCGTCGCCGAGGGGGGAATCCTGAACGGCTGAGGACCGTCAGGGTAGGAGCAGGAGGGCGAACGCGACGACGAGCGTCGGCTCGCCCGCGATTGACGCGGTCCCGGTCATACGTGCCGGATTCCCGAGTCCTCTTCCTCGGCGCGGAGCTTCTTCTCGAGCCAGCCGCGCGCCAGGTCCCGCGCCCCGAGGCCGAAGGCGAGCGCGAGAGTCAGCGCGATGGCGCCGCCGACGATGGTGAAGGCCGCGACGAGGATCGACCGGCCGACGCCGAGGTGCTCGAGCGCCGCCGCGGCGAACGAGGCGACGACGAGGACGTAGGCTGTCCGCGCCCCGGCACGGGCCCACGGAAGGCCGGCGTTGACGGCCCCCAGGAGGACGCTCCGCCTCACGAGCGCGCCGACGCCCACGCCGACGACGGCCAGGAGCACGGCGCCGAGGAGGCGGGGCAGGAAGGCGACCGCCTCTGAGAGGACGTTCCGGAGCGCCCCCGGCTCGAGCGCGTTCACGCCGACCGCGAGCGCGACGACGACCGTGGTCCAGAAGGAGACGATCCCGACGACCCGCTCGGGCTCGGCCTTCAGGCCCGCGGCGCGGAGGAGCTGCCTCGAGGACGAGGGCTCGTCGCCGCGCACCCGTCGACGGAGGTAGATGGCGAGGCGGAGGAGCGTCCGGAGGAGGAGCCCCGTCAGGACGCCGACGAGGAGCGCGGCGAGAAGGACGAGCGCCGCCGGGACGACGGAGAGGAACGCGTCGAGGAGGCGTTCGAACGCGAGGGCGATCTGCGGGCCGAGGTTCTTTCCCATCGTCGTCTCCATCAGGGGGTCGCGCCCCACAGGGTTTCGATCTCATCCTTGGCCTTCTCGTAGGCCAGGGCGAGCGCCTCGAGCCGGGTCTCGGCCTCCTCGGCCGAGCCCGCCTCCGTCTCGGCGACGAACGTCGCTACCTTCCCGAGGTAAAGAGGAACGAGCGACCGGATGAGCGTGGCGGGCGGGAGCGCCCTTCGCCGGAACCCGGAGGCCGCCTCCGCGACGATCCGGATCCAGGCCTCGTCCCCGAGCGCCAGCGCCGGCGCGTGCGCCGCGTCGCGGATCGCTGCGAGGGACGCCTTCGAGAGGAACGACTCCCAGATCGGCGGCAGGTCGTGGGCCGCCTGGCGGTACTGAGAGAGGAGCCGGTCGAGCTTCACCGGCACCGGCTCGAGCCCGACGGCGTAGGGAAAGCCGAAGACCGGCACCGGCTCCGACCCCGAGACCCCCTTCCAGGACTTCTCGTATCGCTCCATCAGCGTGAAGAGCGTCGAGACGACCTGCACCATCATCGGCGCGAGATCCGAGCCCGGGTCTTTCGGGTCGTGGATCTTCGCCCCGAGGAACGACTGCGCTACCTTGCGCCTCTCGGCGACGGCCGTCGTCGTCATGAAGATGTCGATGCCGTACTGCGCGACAGGCCCCTCCCAGTCCTCGAACTCGAGGAAGCGCGCCGCGAGGTCGCCGGAGAAGCCGAAGTCGCCGCCGATCGGCTGGCGGATCCGTTTGCCGTAGAGCGCCCGCGTGAGCGGGTAGACGATCGTGTTCGTGATCGTCCCGTCGTAGCGGTGTCGCGCGTAGAGCGGCGCGACGAACTCGTAGCCGTGCGACACGATCGGCTCGAGGAGGAGCTCGACCCACTCCGGAGTCACGCTCCTGAGGTCGCTGTCGAGGACGCAGCAGGCCTTCGCCTGGAGCTCGGCGGCGATCCGGAACACCGTCCGGAAGGCGCTCCCCTTCCCGGGGATTCCCTGATACGGGGTGATGATCTTTGCCGTCGTTCCCGACGGGACGGCGTCGACGAGGATCTCGGCGAGGCTCCCCACCTCGGTCCGCTCGACGAGCTCGCGCGTTCGGTCCGTCGAGCCGCCGTCGGAGTTGACGAGGACCGCCTTTGCGTCCGGGAAATGGCGTGCGAGGCCGGCGACGACGGCCCGCACGACGTGGCCGATCGTTCGCTCGTTGTTGAAGGAGGGGATCCCGACGAGGAGGTCGACGTTCCCGATCCGGGCGACCGATTCGACCACCTCGGCCGAGAGCGGCGGAAGGCGAGCACTCATGACCCGTGCGCCTCGAGGAGCTCCGCGACGGCCGCGGCCCACCCGCGTCCCGCCGGGAACGGGGCGACCCGGCCCGCCGGAACCGCCGCAAGGAGGACCGGGTCCGCGTCGCCGGAGGCGCGGGGGACGAGGACGGCGACGTCGCAGAGCGCGAGGAAGCCGGCGTCGTTCGGGGCGTCGCCGAGACCCGCGAGGGGACGGGAGACGAGCCCGGTGCGGAGGAGGAGCTCGACGGCATCCTCCTTGCCGTGGTCCCCCGACAGGTGCCAGAACTGGCCACCGCGCGTCAGCCTCGTGGCCGGGAGCCGCCTCGCGATGCGCCCGAGAACCTCGGCGGCGCCTTCGGGCGCGAGGAACGGCAGGCCAAAGCCCCGGGCGAGCATCGCCGGGATCCGGTCCTCCGAAAAGCCCGTGATCCGGCAGACCTCCGCCGTTGGCAGCGCTACGGCGGGCGTCAGCGGGAGGCCCGTGAGCTGAGCGAGCTCCCCGAGGCGTGCGGTCAGCGCCGCGACGGGCACCGCCTTCTCCGAGACGACGACACCGCCGGGGCCGACGACCCCGGCGCCGTTCTCGAAGCTCCCGATGCCTCCAGCGTCGAGCTTCACGAGGAGGTCGCGGAGCTCGACCTCGGTCTTGCTCGTGAGAGGCACTACCGGGATCCCACGCTGCCGGAGCTCGCAGATCGCCGCGCGCGCCGCTTCGCCGAGGACGCCCCCGTGGTCGAGGAGCGTCCCGTCGAGGTCGGTGAGGACGGCTGCAGGCCGCATGGCGCTCAGTACCCGAGAAGGAACTTGAGCGCGAGGATGAACGCGATCGCTCCGAAGAAGAAGAGCAGGGCCTTCCTTCCGTCCCCCTTGCTCTCGGGCGGACCGCCTTCGGCGGGCGTATCGGGCGCGGGGCTCGCGCCATCCGGCTTCTTCGACATGTCTCCTCCTTGCAGCCGGGGCCAGGACGATCGCGGTGCAGCTACGTCCGTCCGGGTCGGGGAGGGGGCGCGAGGAAGGCGCGGAAGGCGTCGCCCGAGGTCCGATCGACGTCTCCGGGCGCGAGCCGCGTCCAGGCCGGCTCGGGCAGGGTGACCGCTTCGCCCGGAAGCCCGGCCGGGGACTGGACTCCCAGCGGCGCCGAGGCCGTGTCCGTCTCCGCCGGGGCATCGGACTGCGCTCCCGGCGAGACCAGGGCGGACTCCTCCGGTCCGTGCGCGCGTTCGGGCTCCCCGGCTCCGGCGACGCAGACGGGGACGAGGAGCGCGGCGAGGAGCAGGACGACACCGGCCAGCCGTTCGCGCCGGCCGGGCGCCCCGCCGCACCTGGCGGGGCCGGGCTCGGAACGACGACGGGCGGCGGTCTCGGGCATCTTCTCGGATCTTCTCTTCGGCCGGGGTCGGCGGTGCGCTAGCGCGGATTCTCCGTCACGTCGAACGACCCCTGGACGAGCGTGTACGCACCGGGGATCAGCTTGCCGTCTCGCGTGAGACCGGCGACGAAGACGTGCTTCCCGACGGCGAGCCCTTCGATCGGAACGCCGTCGGGCTTCGTGAGGATCGCCTCGTGCCGGTCGTCGATCCGGTAGCGGACGCGGCAGGCGTCCGGATCGCTCCCCTCCGAGATGCGGCACCCCCGGACGAGGAAGGTGAATCTCAGCGAGGCGGCTTCCGCGGCCGAGTACTTCTTCCGGAGCCTCGGCTCGATCACGGTCAGGACGGGCTCCCCGGGCGCCGGAGCGTTCTTCTCGGACTTCGGGCCGATCCGGAACGTCACCATCGCGAAGGCTCCCTCCTCGCGGATCGGTTCGCCCCAGGGACGGATCGGGACTGCCCTCAGGGTGTGCGTTCCGGGCGCCACCTTCCGGAAGAGCCAGGGCTTGGAGGGCTCGTAGTGGGCGAAGTAGGGGAGACCGTCGAGGAAGATCGCGACGGCCTGTCCCGACTTCGTGGCCGGATCGTAGAACGTCTCGAAGTTCCTGAGCTCGAGCTTCACCTCGACCGGGGCTCCGTTGGCCACGGCCCCGGGGAGCGGGATCTCCTCGCCCGGGGAGGGGGACAGGATCTTCAGCGAGACGGGTCCGGTCGGCCCCCTGCCGTCCGGGAACCCGGGGACCGGCGACTTCGGGTCCCGCGGGGTGAGCGGCCCCTCGGCCGACACGGCCGGCGCCGGCGAGGCCGCCGCCGGAGAGGGGGCGGGAGCCTGGCCTCGAGCGGCGAGCGAGACCAGGAAGATCGGGGCGACGAGGAAGGCCGGGCTCCTCGTGATCGTGGTCTTCAACGAGCGGTACCCCCTGAAAGGTTCTCGGTGCGGCGCCCCGCCCGATGGCGCAGGTCCGCACCGGCGCAACTCTGGCACCCGGATCCTTTGAAGTCAAACGATACCCGCGGGGGACGCCCTCCTTCTCGCCCCGCCGGCCGCTCCGGTCTCGTTCCGCCGCGGCGTCGTGGCCTCAAATGATTTGACCTCAAAGCAAGTCCGGGTAGGATGGGGGCGTGACGCCGCCCCGAGAGCCCGGCCCCCGGCCCTCCAGGCCGCCGCGAGCCTGCGTGTTCGGCGAGGCCCTCGTCGACGAGATGCCGGGCGGACCCGTCCCGGGGGGCGCCCCGCTGAACGTCGCCGTGCACGCATCGGGCTTCGGCCTCGAGACCCTCCTCGTGACGCGACTCGGCAGCGACGAGGCGGGGGCGTCGCTCCGCGCGCGCCTCGCCGCGGCCGGCATCCCCCCCGACGGCGTCCAGGAGGACGCCCGGCGGCCGACGGGGCGGGCCGTCGTCTCGATGCGCGGGCGGGCGCCGCGCTTCGAGATCCCGGCGGGGGCGGCCTTCGACGCGATCGACGGCTCGGCGGCGGCCCGGGCCGCCCGGGCGTGGAGGCCCTCGGTCGTCGTGTTCGGCACTCTCGCCCAGAGGGAGCCGGCCTCGCGCGCCGCTCTCCACGAGCTCCTCGCGGCGACGGAGGGCGTCCGCCTCGCCGACCTCAACCTCCGGGCCCCCTGGTACGACGGCTCCGTCGTCTGCCGGGCCCTCGCGGCCGCCGACGTCGCGAAGGTGAGCGACGAGGAGCTCGCGGAGGTGCGGCGGCTCCTGTGCCTGCCGCTGCTCGACCCGGAGGAGCTGGCGGCCTTCGTCGTCCGGCGCTTCCGCCTGAAGGCGCTCTACGTCACGCGTGGAGCGAAGGGGGCGTACGTCGCCGCCTGGACCGACGGAGGGGTCGTGAGCCTCGCGGAGGCGCCGGTGCCGGTTCCCTCCGGGCCCGTCGTCGACACGGTCGGCGCCGGCGACGCCTTCACCGCCACGGTCCTCTTCGGCCTCGTCCGCGGCTGGACCGCCGAGGAGAGCCTTCGTCGCGGCGTCGACCTCGCCGGCGCCGTGACGCGGATCGCCGGCGCCGTCCCGTCCGACCGGGGCTTCTACGCCCCCTTCCTCGAGGACTGGGGAGGGATGGCGGCATGACGGAAGGTCTCTACCTGCTTCACCTGAGCGTTCACGGTCTCGTCCGCGGAGCGGCGCCGGAGCTCGGCCGCGACGCGGACACGGGAGGGCAGGTGGGCTACGTCCTCGAGCTCGTGCGGGCGCTGGCGCGCTCTCCGGAGGTCGCGCGCGTCGACCTCCTGACGCGTCTCGTCGAGGACCCGGCGGCCGGAGCCGACTACGCGGCTCCGGAGGAGGCGCTCGCGAACAGGGCGCGGATCGTGCGGCTCCCCTTCGGGCCGAAGCGCTACCTCCGCAAGGAGCTCCTCTGGCCGCACCTGCCGGCCCTGGTCGACCGCTGCGTCGAGTTCCTGCGGGCGCAGGAGCGTCTCCCGCACCTCATCCACACGCACTACGCCGATGCGGGCTACGTCGGCGTCCGCCTCTCCCAGCTCCTCGGCATCCCGCTCGTCCACACAGGCCACTCCCTCGGCCTCACGAAGCTCTCGCGCCTCCTGGCCTCGGGACGTGCGGAGTCGAACCTCGAGAGGCAGTTCCGCTTCTCGAGCCGGATCGCGGCGGAGGAGGAGATCCTCGAGAACGCCCGCCTCGTCCTCGCGAGCACCCGGCAGGAGGTGGACGGGCAGTGGGGCGAGTACGAGAACTTCCGCCCCGGCCGTTTCGCCGTCGTCCCGCCCGGCGTCGACACGTCCCGCTTCGCGCCGCCGGTCCCGTCCCGCGCCCGGACGTCGTCCCCGGCGATCGACCGCTGGCTCCGGGACCCCCGCAAGCCCCTCGTCCTCGCGGTCAGCCGTCCCGCCCCGAAGAAGAACCTCCCGACGCTCGTGGAGGCCTTCGGGCGCGACCCTGAGCTGCGCCGGCGCGCGAACCTCGCCATCTTCGCGGGCGTCCGGGAGGACGTCGCGACGGCCGAGGAGGAGGCCCGGGCCGTCTACACCGAGCTCCTCCTCGCCGCGGACCGGCACGACCTCTGGGGCTCGATCGCGCTGCCGAAGCGGCACGCTCCCGAGGACGTGCCCGGGATCTACCGGACCGCCGCGAGCCGGAGGGGGCTCTTCGTCAACGCCGCGCTGACCGAGCCGTTCGGCCTGACGCTCCTCGAGGCGGCCGCGAGCGGCCTCCCCGTCGTCGCGACGGCGGACGGCGGGCCGCGGGAGATCCTCGCGAACTGCCGGAACGGCCTCCTCGTCGACCCGCGCGACGTCGAGGCCCTCTCCCGGGCCCTCCGCGAGGCGCTCTCCGACCCTTCCCGCTGGAGCCAGTGGGCGCGCAACGGCCTCCGCCGCGTGCACGACACGTACTCCTGGGACGGGCACGTGGAGCGGTACCTCGCCCTCTGCACGAAGCTCCTCCGGCGCGAGCGGAAGTCCCTGCGGCGCCGCCACGCGGCGCTCCGGACGAGCCCGCTCGCACGCCTCGCCGACGCCTCGTTCCTCCTCGTCACCGACATCGACGACACGCTCGTCGGGGACGAGGAGGCGCTCGAACGCCTCCTCGCGTGGCGGAAGGCGAACGCGCCGCGGGTCGCGTTCGGCGTCGCGACGGGGCGCTCCTTCCCGCGGACCCTCGAGATCCTCTCCGCGTGGAAGGTGCCCCTCCCCGACGTCCTCGTGACGGCGGTCGGCACCGAGATCCGTTTCGCGTCGGACCTGAAGCCCGACCGCGCCTGGGAGAGCCACATCCGCCACGGGTGGCGGCGCGACGAGGTCGTCCGCGCGCTCTCGTCCGCGGCGGGGCTGAAGAAGCAGCCGGAGGCGAACGACGGCCCCTACAAGGCGAGCTGGGACGTCGTCCCCGGGCGGAGCGTCGACCTCGATGCGATCCGTCGCCAGCTCCGGTCCCGGGGCCTCGCGGCGCGCCTCGTCTTCTCGCAGGGGAAGTTCCTCGACGTCCTTCCGGTCCGCGCCTCCAAGGGGCTGGCGGTCCGATTCCTCGCGCTCCGGCTCGGCCTTCCGCTCGAGTCCTTCCTCGTCGCGGGCGACTCCGGGAACGACCTCGAGATGCTCGTGGGGGACACGATGGCCGTCGTCGTCGGCAACCACAAGCCGGAGCTCGAGGAGCTCCGGGGCCGGGACCGGGTCTACTTCGCCTCGGCACCGTTCGCGGGCGGGATCCTCGAGGGGATCGCGAGCTACCGCTTCGCCGCGGAGAGGCCATGCTGAGCCGACTCAGGGACTTCGCGATCCAGCACCCCGACGTCTTTGTCCTCCTGGTGAAGCGCTACCTCTCCGAAGGGCGGAACGTCCTCCTGAGCTCGGACCTCGTTCGGGGCTTCGAGGACGTGAAGGGCTCCTGTGCCACCTTCGACCTTTCCGGAACGGTCCTGGCGGAGGCCGTCGCGGCCGCGCAGGAAGTCGTGCTCCGGGCGCCGTGGGCCGCCTTCGCGTTCCGAACCGCGCCGGGGACCTGGGAATTCGGCCGGGTCCACGCCGACCGGCTCGTCCCCGAGCCGATGAGCGACAGGGAGTTCCACGCTTTCAAGGAGGCCCTCGTCGACGGGCCGAGCGACGACGAGCCGCTGGAGCTCGATTTCGGCCCCTTCTCCCGGGGCTTCCCGCGCCTGACGGAGACCCGCTCGATCGGGCAGGGGCTCTCGTTCCTCAACCGCCACCTCGCGAGCCGGCTCTTCCGCGACGGGGGAGCGGGGTCCGACCGCATCCACTCGTTTCTCGGTCTCCACACCCTCGAAGGTCGCTCGCTCCTCCTTCGGGCGCCCTTCCCGGACACTCCCGCCCTCCGGAACGCTCTCCGGAAGGCGCACGCCCTTCTCTCCGCGGCGGACCCCGCGACCCCGTGGGCGGAGCTCGACGAACGGCTCGCCGGCCTCGGCTTCGCCCCCGGGTGGGGGGCGACGGCGGGGCGGGCGGCCGAGACGATGAGCCTCCTCATCGACCTCCTGGAGGCGCCGTCGGCCGAGCTCCTCGAGACGTTTCTCGCGCGCGTGCCGATGATCTCCCGCGTCCTCGTCCTCTCCCCCCACGGCTGGTTCGGGCAGTCGGGGGTCCTCGGGCTGCCGGACACCGGCGGGCAGGTCGTCTACATCCTCGACCAGGTCCGCGCGCTCGAACGCGAGATGCGCGAGAGGCTGGCCGTCCAGGGCGTCGACGTCGAGCCGAGGATCGTCGTCGTGACCCGCCTCATCCCGGAGGCCGGCTCGACGGGGTGCGACCGGAGGCTCGAGCGGATCGACGGCTGCCGGAGCGCCGTCATCCTGCGCGTGCCATTCCGCCACGCGGACGGCAGCGTCGTCCGCCACTTCATCCCGCGGTTCCGCGTCTGGCCCTACCTCCACGACTTCTCGCGGGAGGTCGAGCGGGAGGCCATCGCCGAGCTCGGCGGGCGGCCGGACCTCATCCTCGGGAACTACTCCGACGGCAACCTCGTCGCGGCCCTCATCGGAATGCGCCTCGGCGTGACGCACGCGACAATCGCCCATGCCCTGGAGAAGACCAAGTACCTCCTCTCCGCCCTCCACTGGAAGGACCTCGAGGACGAGTACGCGTTCTCCGTCCAGTACACCGCCGACCTCTTCGCGATGAACAGCGCCGACTTCATCGTGACGAGCACCTACCAGGAGATCGCCGGCACCCGGGACGTGGTCGGGCAGTACGAGAGCTACTCGTCGTTCACGATGCCCGGCCTCTACCGCGTCGTGAACGGCATCGACGTCTTCGACCCCCGCTTCAACATCGTCTCCCCGGGAGCCGACGAGGACGTCTACTTCCCGTTCACCGAGAAGGACCGCCGCCTCGCGGCCCTCACGCCGATGATCGAGGAGCTCGTCTTCGGCGAGCCCGGGCCGACGGCCCGCGGCCGCCTCGTCGCGCCGGAACGCCCGATCGTCTTCACGATGGCGCGGCTCGACCGGATCAAGAATCTGACCGGCCTGGTCGAGTGGTTCGCCGCCGACGAGCGCCTCCGGAAGCTCGCGAACCTCGTCGTCGTCGGCGGACACGTCGACACGACGCTCTGCGCCGACGGCGAGGAGCGCGACCAGGCGCAGCGGCTGCACGACCTGATGAACCGGCACACCCTCGACGGGCAGGTCCGCTGGATCGGGCGGCGGCTCGAGCGTCACCTCACCGGCGAGCTCTACCGCCGGATCGCGGACCGCCGCGGCATCTTCGTCCAGCCCGCGCTCTTCGAGGCCTTCGGCCTGACGGTCGTCGAGGCGATGGTCTCCGGCCTCCCCGTCTTCGCGACGTGCCACGGAGGCCCCTCCGAGATCATCGAGGATCGCCGCTCGGGGTTCCACATCGACCCGAACGACGGGGCGGCGGCCGCCGCCCGGATCGCCGACTTCCTCGAGCGCTGCGCTGCGGACCCTTCCGCCTGGACGCGCGTGTCGGACGCGGCCGTGGCGCGGGTCGCCGCCCGCTACACCTGGAGGCGCTACGCCGAGAGGATCATGACGTTCTCGAGGATCTACGGCTTCTGGAAGTTCGTCTCGGGCCTCGAGCGCGAGGAGACGGGCCGCTACCTCCAGACTCTCGACCACCTGCTGCTCCGGCCGCGCGCGGCGGCCGTCGGCGGAGGCCGGGGCTGAGCGCCGGCCCTCCGGCGATGGCGGAGCCCTGATGCGCCGGAGGAGGGCCTGGACCGCGGCGATCCTCTCCCTTCTCCTCCCGGTCCCGGCCTGCCACGGCGACGCGGGGAGGGACGGGGCGGGCGTCACGCTCCGGATGCTCGTCCCCGCGAACGAACGTCCCTTCTGGCTCCCGCTCGCCGAAAGCTTCTCGCGGGCCCGACCCGGCGTGCGCCTCGAGCTCGACGAGGGGCCGGTCCCGACCGACCTGCGCGAGAGCCTGACGACGTCGGCCCTCCTCTCCGGCGACGGCGCCTTCGACGTCGTCTACCTCGACGTCACCTGGACGCCGAAGCTCGCCGCGGCCGGCTGGCTACGGCCGCTGGACGACGACTTCGGAGAAGCGGAGCGGGCGGAGCTGCTGCCGCAGGCCGTCCAGGCGGGGTTCTACCGCGGCCGCCTCTACAGGCTCCCGTTCCGGACCGACGTCGGCCTCCTCTACTACCGCGCCGACCTCCTCGCCGCCGCGGGCGTCGCCCCGCCCCGGACCTTCGCCCAGCTCGAGGAGACGGCCCGACGCCTCCAGTCGCCGCCCGACCGGTGGGGCTTTCTCTGGCAGGGGGCGCAGTACGAGGGGCTCGTCTGCGTCTTCCTCGAGGTCCTCCACGGCCACGGCGGCTTCTGGATCGAGCCGGCGTCGCTCCGGGTCGGCCTCGACCGCCCCGAGGCCGAGGCGGCGCTCGCCTTCCTCGTCCGGGCCCGGGCACCGGGCGGCATCAGCCCGCCCGGTGTCGCGGCCTACCGCGAGGAGGAGACCCGCCAGCTCTTCCAGGGCGGGCGGGCCGTGTTTCTCCGAAGCTGGCCCTACGTCTGGCGTCTCGCCCGGAGGGAAGGCTCGGCGGTGGCCGGGAAGATCGGCGTCCTCCCCGTGCCGACGCTCTCGGGCGCGCCCGGCGCGGGGACCCTCGGCGGCTGGGGCCTCGCCGTTGCCCGCTCCTCGCGGCACCCGGCCGAGGCCGTCGCCTTCCTCCGCCACGCGACCCGCCTCGAGAGCCAGCGCCTCTTCTGCGCGCCGACGGGCTTCGCCCCGGCCCGCCTCGACGCCTACTCCGACCCCACCCTCCTGGCGGCGAACCCGTTCCTCGCCGAGCTCCTGCGGATCCACGCCGGCGCCACCCCGCGCCCGGCCGTCGCGAGGTACCCGCAGGCTTCCGACGTGCTCCAGAGGCACCTGTCCGCCGCGCTCGCCGGGCTCGAGACGACGCGCGAGGCCCTCGACGCCGCCGCGCGCGAGACGCGCCTCGTCCTCGGGGCTGACCCGTGAAAGGCGCCCTCTCGAGCCGCGCGCGCCGGGAGCGGGTCCTCCTCCTCCTGCCCGTGGTCCTCCTCCTCGCCCTCGTCGTCGGCATCCCGGCGCTCCGCGTCGTCCTCCTCGGCTTCACCCGGACCGAGCTCGAGGGCGGCATCGTCTCCTCCTGGGCCGGTCTCGCGACGCACGAGAGGACGCTCGGAGACGGGCGCTTCCTCTCCGCCCTCCGCAACACGGCGCTCTTCACGGGGCTCTCCGTCCTCCTCGAGACGGCGCTCGGCCTGGCGCTCGCCCTCCTCCTCAACCGCTCGTTCCGGGGACGCGGGGCGCTCCGCGCCGTCGTCCTCGTCCCGTGGGCCCTTCCGACCTCCGTCATGGCGCTCGCGTGGGCCTGGATCTTCCACGACACGTTCGGCATGGCGAACGACCTCCTCTCGCGCCTCGGCCTCGTCGACGCGCCCGTCGCCTGGCTCGCCCGGCCCGCCACCGCGATGGCGGCTCTCGTCGTCGCCGACGCCTGGAAGACGACGCCGTTCGTCGCCCTGATCCTCCTCGCGGGGCTGCAGGGGATCCCGCCGGACGTCCTCGAGGCCGCGCGCGTCGACGGCGCGGGCCCCTGGCAACGGCTGCGCCGGATCACGCTGCCGCTCCTCGTGCCGTCGCTCGTCGTGGCGACGCTCTTCCGCTCCATCCAGGCGTGGGGCGCCTTCGACGTCGTCTACGTGATGACGGGGGGCGGACCGGGCGGCTCCACGGAGACGGTCTCCCTCTACGCCTACCAGACCTGGTTCCGCTACCTCGACTTCGGCTACGGGGCCGCCATCGCGGTGCAGGGGATGCTGGTCGCCCTCTTCCTCGCGGCCGTCGTCGTGAAGCTGGCCTCGCGGAGGGAGACGGCGTGAGGCGCCGGCTGCTCGCCCCCGCGCTCCTCTCCCTCGCGGTCTCGCTCGCCGCGGGCTGGAGCCTCCTCCCGGCCGCCTGGCAGGCGCTCACGGCCGTGAAGCCCGAGGCGCAGATCACGTCCTCCCCGGCGGTCTGGCTCCCGAGCCCGCCGACGGCCGAGCACGTCCGCGCCCTCCTCGAGAGGAAGCCGTTCGCGCGGTACCTCTCCAACAGCGCCGGCGTCTCCCTCGCCGCGACGCTCCTCGCCCTCGCCGTGGCCGCCCCAGCGGCCGCCGCGCTCTGCCGGATGCCGCCCCGCGCACGGAACCGCTGGCTCCTCGGGCTCCTCCTCGTCTCGCTCTTTCCGCCGATCCTCCTGCTCTTCCCCCTCTACGAGGGGGTGCGCTTCCTCGGGCTGGTGAACTCCCCGTTCGCGCTGGTCCTCCCGTATGCGGCCTTCGGCGTCCCGCTCGCCGTCTGGATCCTCGAGGCGAGCTTCCGCGAGCTGCCGCGGGAGCTGGAGGAGGCGGCGACTCTCGACGGGCTGGGGCCGCTCGGGAGGCTCCTCCGGGTCCAGCTGCCGCTCGCCGCGCCGGCGCTCGTCGCGGCCGGCCTCCTGACGTTCATCGCGTCGTGGAACGAGTTCCTCCTCGCGCTGAGCTTCACGACGCGGGACACGAGCCGGACCGTCACCGCCGGCATCGCGAGCGTCTCCGGGGCCTCCCTCTACGAGGTCCCGTGGGGGCAGCTCTCCGCGGCCATCGTCCTCTCCACGCTCCCGGTCGTCCTGCTCGTCCTCCTGTTCGAGCGGCGGATCTCGGGCGGGCTGACGGGGGGCGCCGTGAAAGGGTGACGGTGGCCGCTCGATCCGGCCGGAGGCCCGGGCCCGGCTTCCCGGGACGCGCAACGGTTTGACCTCAAACGAGTGCGCGCGGCCCTATACTCCCCGTCGTATGCGAGAAGCGAAGATGGCGGGGAACGCAGTGGGACCGTCACGGAGGCGGGGCGCGCCCCTTCCGTCTCGAAGGCCGGGAGCGACGAAGCCGCTCCCCAAGCCCGCGAGAGTCGACTGCGAGGCGCCACGGCTCGGAGAGGCCCTCGAGTTCCTCCGCCTCGTCTGGGCCCTCGACCACGGTCTCCAGTCGAGGTCCAAGCGGATGCGGACCACGATCGGCCTGACGGGGCCCCAGCGGCTCGTCATCCGCATCGTCAGCCGGTACCCCCGGATCCTCGCGGGAGAGCTCGCGGCCGTTCTCCACCTTCACCCGAGCACGCTGACGGGGATCCTGGAGCGGCTCGAGGGGCGCCGCCTCCTGCTCCGGCGGACCGACGACCGCGACCGGCGGCGGGCGGTGCTCGAGCTGACGAGGGCCGGGAAGAGGCTGGACGTCCCGTCGACGGGCACGATCGAGGCGTCGGTCGCGCGTGCCCTCGCGGGGTTCCCCCAAGCGAAGCTGGACGCGACCCGCGAGGTCCTCGAGGCGCTGACCCGCCAGCTCGCGGAGGTGCCGGACCGGAAGGACGCGGTTCGCCGGCGGAGGGGCGTCTCGCCTTGACGAATCCGGGATCGTGTCCGAAGTGCGGGGAGCCGATGGCGTCCGGCGTCTGCCGGTCCTGCAGCGCCGAGCGCGAACTCGGGGCCGTTCGGCGGCAGATCGCGATCCTGGTCGTGGTGTCCGTCGCGGCCGTGCCGACGTACTTCCTCACCCGCGCCGTGGCGGCCCGGAACCGGCAGACGGACACCCGGATCGCCGGCGAGTGGTATCGGCGTGGCCAGCAGCAGCTTCGGGAGGGGGATACGGACGCGGCGGCGGAGTCGCTCCGGCGCGCCTCCGTCCGCGACCGCGACAACCCGAAGATCGCCCTGGCCCTCGCCCAGGTCCTGGCGGCGAAGAACCGCGACGCCGAGGCGCGGACCGCATTGATGAGGCTGAGCGGCACCTCCCCGAACGACCCCGAGATCCACCTCGAGCTCGCGAGGCTTTCGGCCAGGGGCGGAGACGTTCCCGGAGCGCTGCTTCATTACCACGAGGCGCTCAACGAGCTCCCGGCCGGGACGGAGGCCCAGGGGAGGGTCCGGCGCATCCGGGTGGAGCTGGCCCGTTTCCTCCTGGATCACGACGACCGTGGCAGGGCTCTCTCCGAGCTGCTCGTCCTCGCCGCGGACACGCCTTCGGATGCCGCTTCGCACGTCGAGGTCGCCCGTCTCTTCCTCGAGGCCGGCGACGTGGCACGCGCGCTCGGGCAGTTCGTCGAGGCGTCCCGGCTGGACGAGGCGTGCGGCCCCGCGTTCGCCGGCGCGGGCGAGGCGTCCTTCCAGCTCGGCGACTACGGGTCGGCGCGTCGCTACCTGGAGCGGGCGCTGGCGCTCGATCCCGGGGCCGAGAGAGCCGCGGGGCTTCTCGAGACGACGAGGCGGATCGAGTCGGGGAATCCCCTGGCCCCGCGTCTCCCGTCCGACGAGCGGATGAGGCGACTCCTCGCCGGACTCGACCAGGCCGCGAGACGTCTCGACGGCTGTCTCGAGGGGCCGAGCGACGTGCCGGCCTCCGAACGCCCCGGCCTCGAGCAGCTCCGCGCGGAAGTCGTGTCGATGCGGGGCCTCCTCGACGCCAAGGGACGCCCGCGCGGCCCGGGCCTCGTGCAGGACGGCGCGGAGCTCGTCTTCCGGGTCGAGGAGGCGGCGAGCCGGTCGTGCGGAGAGCCCACGGGCCTGGACCTGGCTCTCCTCCTGATCGGGCGCAAGCACGGAGGAGCGGGATCTTGAACCTCGACGGCCGCTCGATCGCCGAGAAGCTCCTCCTTCGCGAGAACCACGTCTTCCTCGTCCTGACGATCCTGCTCGGCGTTTTCGGCGGCCTTTCCGCGGTGCTGTTCACGCTCGCGATCGACGCCACCCGGAACGCCCTGTTCGGGGCGGCCCCGTCGACCTGGCGTCTCCTGGCCGTCCCGACGATCGTCAGCCTCGTCACGGGGTACCTGCTGGCGAGGTTCTTCAACGACGCCCGCGGCAGCGGCGTCCCGCAGACCGAGGCGGCCTACCACCTTCACCAGGGGGTGATCCCGGGGCGCGTCGCATTCGGCAAGTTCCTGACGGGAGCCCTCTGCGTCGGGTCGGGGCACTCGATGGGCCGCGAGGGGCCGTCGGTGCAGATCGGGGCCGGCATCGCGTCGGTCCTCGGCCGGTGGCTGCGCCTGTCGCCGGCCCGCGTGCAGAGCCTCGTCCCGATCGGCGCGGCCGCGGCGCTGTCGGCGGCGTTCAACACGCCGGTGGCGGCCGTCCTGTTCGCGCTCGAGGAGATCATCGGGGACATGAACGCCGCGCTCATCGGGTCGACCGTCGTCGCGTCCGTGACCGCGGTCATCGTCGAGCGTTCGATCCTCGGCAACGAGCCGCTGTTCCGCGTCCCGGCCTATCACCTCGTTCACCCCGCGGAGCTGATCGGATACGCCGTCCTCGGCATCGTCGGGGGAGTCGTCTCGGTGCTGTTCTGCAAGCTGCTCCTCCGGGCCCGCGGCGCCTTCCGCCGCATGCCGGCGCGGACCAGGACCTTCCAGCCGGCGATGGGAGGGCTCGCGATCGGCGTCATCCTGGTCTTCGTCCCGCAGGTCATGGGGGTCGGCTACGAGCACGTCGACCAGGCGCTGCAGGGCTCCCTCGCGCTCAAGACGCTGGTCCTGCTCTGCGGGGTGAAGCTCGTCGCCACGATCATCTCGTACGCGTCCGGCAACGCCGGCGGGATCTTCGCGCCGAGCCTCTTCCTCGGCGCGATGGCCGGGGGCGCGGTCGGCATGGTCATGCACGCCTGGGCGCCGTTCCCGACGGGCGACCCCGGCGCCTACGCGCTCGTCGGCATGGGGACGCTCTTCGCCGGCATCATCCGGGTGCCCATGACGTCGGTCTTCATGATCTTCGAGCTGACGCAGGACTACCAGATCCTCGTCCCGCTCATGGTGGCGAACCTCCTCAGCTTCCTGATCTCGAGGCGCTTCCAGCCCAAGCCCGTCTACCACGCCCTGCTCGAGCAGGACGGCGTGCATCTCCCCGGAGAGGCGAGCCGGGTCGCGCTCGGGACCTGGCGCGCCCGGGACGTCATGGCGCCGGATCCCCTCTTCATTCCCGAGACGAGCTCGATCGGGGCGGCCTGGAGGGTGGTGGAGAGCGGCACGGCGAGCGCGTTCCTCGTCGGAAGCCGGGAGAGCTTCGTGGGGCTCGTGAAGCGCCAGGACCTCGAGGAGGGCGCCCGCTCGGGACGGTCGGAGGCCCCGGTCACGTCGCTCGTCGTTCCGGAATCGCCCCACGTCCACCCGGACCATCCCCTCGAGCTCGTCCTCGAACGTTTCCGTGCCAGCCCCGGCCTGATGCCCGTCCTGAGCCGCGGGGCGGTCCACCAGGTGGAGGGTGCGATCACCGTCGAGACGATCCTCCGGTTCGTGCAGAGCGACGCGCGGGGCTGAGCGGGCGGCCGGCCACCGGGAGACCGGCCCGGTGCGGCCTCGCGGCCCGCACGGCAGGGGCGGTGCGCGCAACGACCCCGGAGAGGAGGAGGGGCGCCTCGATCCGCCGCCCCCCCGTCCCGGTCCGGTCCCCCCGGTGAGGGCCTAGAACTTGGCGACGAGCGCCGCGATGAAGGACGTGTCGGTCTTCTCGAGCGTCGGCAGCGCCGGCCGGGTCTTGTTATCGAGGAGCCAGGCGAGCTTCAGCTCGAGGATCTTCGAGATGGAGGTCGTCAGGCCGAGGTCGAGGTGGTAGTAGGCGTCCGCCGTGTCGTCCATCTTCCAGAGGCCCGAGGCCTTCTGGGTGAAGGTGACGGTGGGCGAGATCTTCCACCCGAAGGACTCGGCGGCGCGGTAGGCGCCGCTCGAGGTGGAGTCCTTCCCCTCGTACTTCTCGAACGCGCCGCCGAGGCCGGCGGAGGCCTCGAGCGTGACGGTGTCCGTCTTCACGAACTTGTAGCCGGCGCCGACGGTCGGCGAGACCAGGTAGTCGACCTCGGCGATCGCGTCGTGCAGGTAGGCGACCTCCCCGTAGAGGAAGACGCGGTCGGAGAGGGAGTACTCGTCGCGGGCGAGGGCGGTGAGCTTGTCGGAGGTCGTGTCGCCGTTCGCGTCGCTTCGGAGGTAGAGGCCGGCGAACTTCAGGACGTTGTTCGTCTTCGGGTCGTACTTCAGGTCGAAGCCGACGTTGTAGCTCTTCGCGTCGCTGTTGCCGGAGCTCATCGAGAGGCCGGCGCCGAAGCTGCCGTGCCAGCCCGGCTTCGGCTCGTCGGCGGCGGTCGCGGCGAAGGAGGCGGAGAGGAGCGCCGCGAGGGGAAGGGCGAGGAGGAGTCTCTTCATCGGTCCGGAGGGTCCTTTCACTTCTTGAGGAGGTCTCGGATCTCGGCGAGGAGCTTCTCCTCGTTCGAGGGCTCGGGCGGCGCGGCGGGAGCCGGAGGCGCCTCCCGCTTCAGACGGTTGATCTGCTTGACGACGAGGAAGATTGCGAACGCGATGATGAGGAACTCGATGCAGGTGTTCAGGAAGAGCCCGTAGTTCAGCGTCGCGAGGCCCGCCTTCTTCGCCTCGGCGAGCGACTCGACCGGCTTCCCGGAGAGGTTCAGGAAGAGGTTCGAGAAGTCGACCTTCCCGAGGAGGAGGCCGATGGGCGGCATGATCACGTCGGCGACGAGGCTGTTCACGATCTTCCCGAACGCGCCGCCGATGACGACGCCGACGGCCATGTCGATGACGTTCCCCTTGATCGCGAATTCCCTGAATTCCTTCAGCATGGTGGTCCTTTCTGGCCTTGGGGCGGGACGCCGTAGATGCACCCGCAACACGGTTGCCCGGGTGGCGGCGCTCGGTCCCTGAAGCTGGCCTAATTTAGCATCGGTGTTCCGGGCGCAGCCAAGCTCCGCCCCCGGGCAACGGGAGGGTGCATGACGGATTCCGTGCGAGACGTGGACCAGGGCCGACGGAAGCTCGTGACGCTGCTCGCGGGGGCGGGCGCGGGGGCGGCCGTCTTCGGGCGTGCGCTCGCGGCGCTCGCCGAGGGGGCGCCGAAGGTGACGGCGGAGATGGTGAAGCGCGCGGAGTGGGTGTCGGGCGTCTCGTTCACCGACGAGGAGCGTGCCCTGATGCTCGACGACCTCAACGAGTCCGCCTCGGAGATCGGCCTCCTCCGCTCGCTCCCGATCGACAATTCCGTCCCGCCCGCCTTCACCTTCTCGCCCCTGGCCCCTCCGGCGCAGGAAGCCGCCCCGTCGCCGCCGCCTCCGGCGCGACGGGAGCGCCCGGTGGTCCGGCCCGCGTCCGACGAGGAGCTCGCGTTCACCGGGGTGAAGGAGCTGGGCCGGCTCCTGCGAGCAGGCAAGGTGTCGTCCACGGAGCTGACGAAGCTCTCGCTCGCGCGCCTCGCGAAGTACGACCCCGTCCTCTCGTGCGCCGTGACCGTGACGTCGGAGCTCGCGCTCGCGCAGGCGAAGAGGGCCGACGAGGAGCTCGCGGCGGGCAGGGACCGCGGGCCGCTCCACGGCATCCCGTGGGGCGCCAAGGACCTCGTCGCCGTCCCGGGCTATCGCACGACGTGGGGCTCCGTGCCGTTCCGCGAGCAGGTGCGCCCCGAGACGGCGACGGTCTACCGGAAGCTCGAGGAGGCAGGCGCCGTCCTCGTCGCGAAGACGGCGGTCGGCGAGCTCGCGTGGGGCGACGTCTGGTTCGGCGGGACGACGAAGAACCCCTGGAAGGTCGACCAGGGCTCGAGCGGCTCCTCCGCCGGCTCGGCGTCGGCGACGGCCGCCGGCCTCGTCGCGTTCGCGATCGGGACCGAGACGCTCGGGAGCATCGTCTCCCCCTGCACCCGCTGCGGCGTGACGGGGCTCCGCCCGACGTTCGGGCGCGTCAGCCGGCACGGCGTGATGGCCCTCGCCTGGACGATGGACAAGGTCGGTCCGATCGCGCGCTCGGCGGAGGACTGCGCCCTCGTCTTCGCGGCGATCGAGGGGAAGGACCCGCTCGACCCGTACTCCGCCGGCGGCCCCTTCGCGTGGCCTCCCCGGCGGTCGCTGAAGGAGCTGACGATCGGCTTCGTCCCGGAGCTCTTCGAGGAGGAGCGGGGGAAGGACGCGAAGACCGAAGAGGAGAAGGCCCGGGAGGCGGAGTGGCGGCAGATCGACCAGCGGAGCCTCGACCTCCTCCGGCAGCTCGGCGCGCGTCTCGTCCCCATGAAGCTCCCGACGAGGACGCCCGTCGGGCCCCTCTCGCTCATCCTGACCGCCGAGGCGGCGACCGCGTTCGACGCGCTCGTCCTGGACGGCCGCGTGAAGACGATGGTTCGTCAGACGGCCGACGCCTGGCCCAACGTCTTCCGGCACGGCCGGCTCATCCCCGCGGTCGACTACGTCCGCGCCCAGCGCGCGCGGACGCTCCTGATGCGCGAGATGGAGGAGCGCCTCGCCGGGGTCGACCTCTTCGTGGCGCCGACGTTCGGAGGGAGCTCCCTCCTCCTGACGAACCTGACCGGGCACCCGGCCGTCGTCGTCCCGAACGGCTTCCGGCTCTCCGACGGGACGCCGACGAGCCTCACCTTCACCGGGAGGCTCCAGGGCGAGAGCGACCTCCTCGCCGTGGCCGACCTCTTCCAGAGGGCGACGGACTTCCACACCCGGCGGCCGAAGCTCCCGGAAGGCCCCGTGGCGAAGGGTTGAGCGAAGGACCGCGGGCCCTCCCGCCCGGCCGCGGCCGGGGCGGCGCGCCGCAGGGGCGGCCCGGGGTCAGAATGGCGGCGATGCCGGCCCGGAGGCTCCTCGCGCCCGCGGCTCTCGCCGCACAGCTCCTCCTCGGCGGCGGGGCCCTGGCGCTCGACCCGTCGACGCCGCTCTCGCAGTACGGACTCGACGCGTGGCAGGACGGCCTGCCGCAGAACAGCGTCCACTCCGTCCTCCAGACGCGCGACGGCTACCTCTGGCTCGGGACCTACGAGGGGCTCGTCCGCTTCAACGGCGTCGCCTTCACCGTCTTCGACACGCGCAACACGACGGCGCTGAAGAGCAACAGCGCCTGGACGCTCCTCGAGGACCGCCTCGGCACCCTCTGGGTCGGGACGCTCGGCGGCGGCGTCGTGAGGGCGCGCGGCGGCGTCTTCACGCGGTACGGCGGGCGCGAGGGGCTGCCGTCGGAGTACGCGTGGGCGCTGGCGGAGGACTCCGCCGGGACGCTCTGGGTCGGGACGGACCGCGGCCTTGCGCGCTTCGACGGGACCACCTTCCGGGCGGTGGCGCTCCCGCCGCCGTTCGAGCGGCCGGCGGTGAGGAGCCTCCTCGCCGACCCCTCGGGCGGGCTCTTCGTCGGCACGGCCGCGGACGGCCTCCTGAGATGGGACGGGAAGACGCTCCGGCGGATTCATCCGGCGGAGGGTCGGGCCCCGGGCGCCGTCTATGCGCTGGCGCCTTCGCCCGGCGGCGTCTCCGCGGCGTTCTACGCGCTCGGCCTCGTCGAGGCGAAGGCGGACGGGACCGTCCGCGTCGTCGGGGAGAAGGAGGGCCTTCCGAGCCGGCTCGTCTGGTCGCTCCTCCGGGACCGCAGCGGCGCGCTCTGGGTCGGCAGCGACGGGGGCGGGCTCGTGCGGATCTCGAGGGAGCGCGTCGAGACGTTCGGCGTGGCCGACGGCCTCGCGCACCCCTTCGTCCGCTCGATTGCGGAGGACCGCGAGGGGAGCGTCTGGATCGGGACGAACGGCGGCCTGAACCGCCTGCGCGACCGCAAGGTCCTCGTCTACGGGGCCCGCGAGGGGCTCCCCGACGAGAACGTCCGCTCGGTCGCCCGGACCTCGGACGGGACGCTCTGGGCGGGGACCGACTCGAACGGCGTCGCGGCGCTCCGGGGCGAGCGTTTCGTCGTGCCGCCCGAGGTCGCCGCGCTCCGCGGCGTCGCGGTCCGCTCCCTCGTGGCGGCTCCCGGCAACGTCCTCTGGATCGGGACGAACGGCGCCGGGCTCCTCCGCCTCGCGGGGGGCCGCCTGACGCGCTTCACGCGGAAGGACGGCCTCCCCTCCGACGTCGTCTACGCCGTGACGCTCGACGCGAAGGGGGACGTCTGGGCCGGGACCTACGGCGCCGGCGTGGCGCGATGGGACGGGCGGCGGTTCACGGTGATCGACCGCTCCCACGGCCTCCCGCGCGACGTCGTCCGCTGCCTCGGCCCGACGCGCGACGGGGCGATGTGGATCGGGACCGACGCCGGCGGGCTCGCGCGGCTGAAGGACGGCGTCCTCACGGTCCTCGACACGCGGCACGGCCTCGCGAACGACGTCGTCTTCTCGCTCCACGAGGACGCCGAGGGGCTCCTCTGGATCGGGACGGCGGGCGGCCTCTCGGTCCTCCGCCGCGACGGGAGCCTCCGTTCCGTCGGCACGGCCGACGGCCTCCCCGACGAGAAGGTCTTCCGGATCCTCGAGGGAGGGAGCGGCGACTTCTGGATCAGCTCGAACCGCGGCGTCTTCCGCGTCGCGCGGGCCGACGTGCTCGCGCGGATCGAGGGGAAGCGGGCCCCGTTCCCCGCGCTCGCGCTCGGGCGGGCCGACGGGCTCCCGATCGCGCAGTGCAACGGGGCCTCCTGGCCCGCGGGCTTCCGCGACGCCGACGGGCGCCTCTGGTTCCCGACGCTCCGCGGCCTCGTCGCCGTCGACCCGGCGCGGCTCCGCGCGAACGCGACCGTTCCGCCCGTCGTCATCGACAAGGTCCTCGCGGACGGCCGTCCCGTCGCGGGAGCCTCGCCCGTGGAGCTGCCGCCCCGGACGGGGAAGATCGAGATCCACTACGACGGCCTCAGCTTCCAGGCCCCGGAGAAGGTCCGATTCCGCTACCGCCTCGAGGGGTTCGAGCCGTCGTGGGTCGACGCGGGGACCCGCCGCTCGGCCTTCTACACGTCCCTCCCGCCGGGGGACTTCGTCTTCCGCGTCGTCGCCGCGAACAACGACGGGGTCTGGAACGAGACGGGGGCGCGCTTCGCGTTCCGCATCGAGCCGGGGCTCCACCAGCGGCCCGCCTTCCGCCTCGCGGTCGTCCTCGCGGTCCTCGTCGCGGTCGGGACGGGATACGCGCTCCGGGTGCGCGGCCTCAGGGCCCGGCAGACGGAGCTCCAGCGCCTCGTCGACGAGAGGACGCGGAGCCTGGTCGCCGAGATCCAGAGGGCCGAGGAGCTGCGGCGGCAGTCCGAGGGGGCGCTCCGCGAGGCGGCGGAGGCGAACCGCGCCAAGAGCCGCTTCCTCGCGAACATGAGCCACGAGCTCCGGACTCCGCTGAACGCGATCCTCGGCTACGCGGAGCTCCTCGTCGAGGAGCGCGAGGTCGCCTCGAGCCCGCGGGCGGTCGAGGACGTCGGGAAGATCCGCGCGGCCGGGAGCCACCTCCTCCAGCTCATCGGCGACCTCCTCGACCTCTCGAAGATCGAGGCGGGGCGGATGGAGGTCGTCGCCGAGCCGTTCGAGGTCGCCGAGGTGGTCGACGAGGTCGTGAGGACCGTCCGGCAGCTCGTCCAGGCGAACCGGAACCGCCTCGTCGTGACCGTCGACCCGGGCGCGGGGCGGATGACCTCCGACGCGTTCCGGCTGAAGCAGGTCCTCTTCAACCTCCTCTCGAACGCCGGGAAGTTCACGGAGGACGGGACGGTCGAGCTGGAGGTCCAGAGGGAGCGGCGCGCGGGGGCGGACCAGCTCGTCTTCCGCGTCGCCGACACCGGGATCGGCATGAGCGCGGCCCAGCTCGAGAGGGTCTTCACGCCGTTCCTCCAGGGGGACGCCTCGCTCACGCGCCGCTTCGGCGGAACCGGCCTCGGGCTCGCGCTCTCCCAGCACCTCGCGCGGCTGATGGGGGGCGGCATCTCCGTGACGAGCGCCGAGGGGAGGGGGACGACGTTCGTCGTCGAGCTCCCCGCCGTGGCGCCGGGCCCCCGTCCTTCGTGACGTCCGTCACGGGGCGGACCGCGGCGTAAACGGCGCCGCTCCGTCGCGCGTCGGTACGGCAGCCCACCGAAAGCGGCGCCGGAGCCCGACGGCGACGTCGCCGCCCAGAACGGAATGGGAAAAGGAGCTCGCCGATGAAGCACTCTCTCCGGACGTCACTCGTTCCCCTGGCCGCGGCCCTCGTCCTCGCGCTGGTCGCCGCCCCCCTCCTCGCCGCCGACGCGCCGGCCGCTGCGCCGCAGGGGCCCGTCGCCGGGTACCTCCGCTGCCTCGGCGTGGTCGGGCTGACCGACGTCCAGAAGGCGGACGTGAAGGCGCTCCTCGAGGCCGCGAAGCCGAAGCTGGACGCCCTCCACGCGACCCGGAAGGCCGACCGCGAGGCGCTCCACGCCGCGATCGCCGCCGCGACCCCCGACCCGTGCGCGATCGGCGCCGCCCTCCTGAAGGTCGAGGCCGACACGAAGGCGATCGGCGCGGAGCTGAAGACGCTCTTCACGGCCGTCGAGGCGCTCCTGACCCCCGAGCAGAAGGCGAAGCTGGAAGGGTGCCTCAAGGCGCCGAAGCCGAACGCCGCCGAAGGCGAGGGCGAAGAGGACTGACGCCGCCGGCGTCCGTTCGGGCGCGCTATCCCGCGGGCGCCCCCGGGAGCGAGAGCCCCGGGGGCGCTTCGCGTCCCGGGCGCGTCAGCGGAGGAGGAGAGCCCTCCGGGCGAGAGCCGCGAGGGCGTCGTCGAGGCGCTCGGCGACGGCGGCCCGCGCGTCCGCCTCGGGCGGCGGGCCTCCCTGCTCCGTCGTGAGGAGGCCCTCCTCGACGAGTCGTGGGGCGAGGCTCCGGACGACCTCCTCGCGCGGCCGGCCGTCGAGCTCGCGGAGGAGGAGGCGCGCGCCGGGGTCGAGCTCGACGTTCCGGTGGGAGAGCGACGTGACGAGGGGACCCTCGGCGGCCTCCAGGCGCGCGAGGGGGGAGCCGACGGGGGCGTCGCCCGCCGCCGGGGCGCACGGGACCCCGCGCGCGCGCGCCTCGACGAGGCCCGAGGCGACGCAGCGCAGGAGCGTCGGGCGGAGCGCGTCGGGCCGGCCCTCCGCGAGCTCCCCGAACGGGAGCGTCCGCGGCCGCGCCCCGTGAAGCGACCGGAGCGCGGCGACGAGCGCGGGGTCGTCCGTCGAGAGGCTGCCGGACGGGCCGCGGAACGTCGTCCCGGGGCCGTCGCCGGCGACCGGGGCGAGCTCGCTCGCGAAGAGGAGGCCGTCGAGGGCGGCCGGATCGGGCTCCTCCCGGCCCGGCGCGGGCGCGCGGACGAGGAGCGTCTGGCGGAAGGCGCGGTTCCGGAGGACGTCGAGGAGCTCCTCCTTCTCGAGTCGCCCGGCGGCGCGCGAGGCGAGGAGGTCGTCGACGTCGGGCTTCACGCGCCCCATCGGCATCGCCGCGAGCCGCGCGTCGGCGAGCGGGACGAGTCCGTGGCGCGCCGCGAGGGACGCGAAGTCGAGGAACCAGACGGGGCGGTTGTCCCCCTCGAGCCACTCGTGGAAGAGGCGCGCGTCGTCGTAGCGGGAGAACTGGGCCTGCGCCTCGCGCACCGCCTCGTCGTAGGCGCGGCTCCGGTCGCGGGCGTTCGCGGCGACGAACGCGAGGAGGTCGCGGGCGCGCCCGATCTGCTCGACGGGGCTCCCGACGCCGCGCGTGCCGCGGACGAGGAGGTCGCGGACGAGGCCGCGCTGGTGCCAGCCGGGGTAGGTGTTGTACGAGACGTAGGCCACCCCTCCCGGCGCCAGGACGCGCCCGACGAGCGCGAGAAGCGCCCCGGCGACCGGCTCGGGGACCCAGGAGAAGAGGCCGTGCGCGACGACGTAGTCGCAGCTGCCGGCGCCGGCCTCGAAGGTGGCGACGTCCGCGACGCGGAGGGAGACGTTCGGGAGGCCGAGCGCCGCGCGCCGCCTCTCGCCGGCCGCGACCTGCCGCTCCGAGAGGTCGACCCCGAGGAAGGTCGCCCCGGGCGAGGCGAGGGCCATCGGCAGGAGGTTCCCCCCTTCGGCGCAGCCGAGCTCGAGGACCCGGGCCGACTCCGGGTCCGGCGCGTCGACGCCGAAGAGGCGCGCGACGGCGGCGAGGTGTGCGGGATGGCTCTCCCGGACGGCGCGGCTGCCGTACGGGAGGTCGTCGTACGTGGCGGCCGTGCCGTTCATGGGGCGATCCTCGCACGGGCGTCGCGCGCGCGGCGCGATCGTGCGACGCTCCGCGGGATGAGCGCACCGGACCGCGACGACGGCGTCTTCCGAGGCTGGCGGCGGCCGGGCCCCAGGCCGCCCGGCGGGATCGAGCCCGGCGAGGGGGAGACGCTCGACTTCCTCTGCGGCAGCTTCCGGATCTTCCAGGCCGCGCGCGGGCACCGCTTCTCCACGGACGACCTCCTCGCGGCCTGGTACGGCGTCGCGTGCGCGCCGCGCGTCGAGAGAATCCTCGACCTCGGCTCCGGCATCGGCTCGGTGGCGATGGCCGCGGCGTGGAAGCTGGGCGGGGCGCGCGTCGTGACGCTCGAGGCGCAGCCTTTCTCGGTCGCGCTGGCACGGAAGAGCGTCCGCTACAACGGCCTCGAGGAGAGGTTCGTGCTCCGCGAGGGAGACCTCCGCGACCCGGAGGCGCTCGCCGGCGAGCCGCCGTTCGACCTCGTCCTCGGCGCGCCCCCCTACTTCGAGCCGGGGTCGGCGACGGAGGCGCGGCACCCGCAGGCCGTCCCGGCGCGGATCACCGTCCGCGGGGCGGTCGGCGCCTACACCGCGGCCGCGCGGAGGAACCTCGCGCCCGGCGGCCTCTTCGCGTTCGTCTGGCCGACGGCGCGCCGGGCGGAGGCCGAGGCGTCGCTCGGGAGGGACGGGCTCGTCCTCCTCCGGAGCCGCGACGTCGTCTTCCGCGAGGGGGAGCCGCCGCTCGTCGCCCTCTTCGCGGCCTCGCGGGCCGAGGACCTGCCGGACGGCCTGCCGCGCGGCCGGGACGGATTCCCGTTCGTCGAGCCGCCCCTCGTCGTGAGGCTGCGCGACGGCCGCCACGCCGTCGGATACGCGGCCGTCCGTCTCTCGATGGGCTTCCCCCCCGGGGACCTCGCGCCGCGCGGCGGCTCCTGAACCCGGTCGGCACGGGGACGGCCCCCGGGGCCGGTTCGCCCCCGTCGCCGGGCGCGGATGCCGTATCGTCCCGGGACACGTGGTCCCCGACCCTCCGCTGTCGCCCCTGCCGCCGCTGACGACGGTGCCGTTCGGACGCGGCTCCGACGGCCGGCCGATCCGGCACGTGAACGGGAAGCTCATCGCCGGGACGATCCGGCACGGTGCCGATCTCGCCCTCGAACGGGAGCTCCAGGCGCTCCCCGTCGTCCCGGCCGCCGACGAGCGCGCGGCGCGCGCCGAGGGCGTCACCGCGCGCCTGATGGCCCGGCTCGTCGAGCGGCTGAACGGGCTGGTCCCGGACCCGCGCTACCACGTCACGTCCGAGTCACTGCTCGTCGAGGGGAACAACTACTCGCGCGAGTTCGAGCTCTACGTGAACGAGATCTGCCGCGAGTTCGCCGGGGTCGACTACTTCTACTTCACCCGCGGCGCGAAGGTCGTCCCGCCGACGATCGCGGCGATCTTCCGCCCGTTCGGCCTCCGGCAGGCCTACGCGCTCCTCGCGCGGGCGACGGAGAAGTTCGTCCAGACGGACGTCCGCGTCGTCGAGACGACGGCCCGCTCGGCCGTCGTGAGGTGGTACGCGGCGTCGCAGCTCGACGACCTGCGCGACGAGCTCCAGGAACGGTGGCTCGTCTCCTCCTGCGCCGCCTACCAGGGCTCCTACGCCGCGATCCCTGTGCTCATCTACCCCGGCCAGCCGTGGGCCGTCGTCGACGAGCTGAAGTGCCAGGCGCGCGGCGACGACTGCTGCGAGTGGCGCTTCACCTGGGAGGACACCCGCCCCAGGGGGACGCCGCTCCTCCTCGGCGGGACGGCCCTCACGGTCGCCCTCTCCGCCTGGGCCGTGTCGGGGCTGGCGGGCTCCGCCCTCGCCGCGCCTCTCGCCCTCCTCCCCCTCGCCGCCTCGTGGCACTTCGTGAGGCTCCGCCGCCTCCAGAAGGACCGGCAGGAGCAGGACCGTCTCATCGAGGAGCAGCGCGAGACGGCCGAGACGCAGGTGGACCGGGTCCAGGCCGCCTACGCCGAGGTCCAGCAGTCGACCCTCGCCCTCAGGGGAAAGGTCGCCGAGCTGACCGCCCTCCGCGAGGTGGCGCTCGCCGCGTCGGCCTCGCTCGACCCGGCCGAGGTCGTCGACCGGAGCCTCGAGGCGGTCACGCGGCACCTCGACTACGACCGGGCGCTCGTCCTCCTCGTCGACGACGTCCGGAGGTCCCTCTCGGGGGCCCGGAGCCGGGGCGTCACCCCCGAGCAGGCGCTCCTCCTCGGCCGCCTCTCGGTCCGTCTCGACGACCCCCTCTCGCCGCTCGTCCCGGCCGTCCGCGACGGCGTCGGCTTCCGCCTCCGGGACCTCCCCGATGCGAGCGGCGCCGCGACGCGACACCTCGTCCCGATCCTCGGTTCCGAGGAGGTCTTCGTCGCCCCGCTCCTGGCGCGGGGGCGGAGCGTCGGGGTCCTCATCGTCGACAACGGCGTGACCCGCAGGCCGCTCCCGGGAGAAGGGCTCGAGCTCCTCTCGGCCGTCGCCTCGACGATCGGCGTCGCGGTCGAGAACGCCCGCCTCTACTCGCAGATCGAGCAGCAGAGGCGGACCCTCGAGGAGCGCGTCAGGGAGCGGACGGCCGACCTCGAGCGGGCGACGGCGGAGGCCGAGGCGGCGAACCGCGCCAAGAGCACGTTCCTCGCGAACATGAGCCACGAGCTCCGGACGCCCCTGAACGCGATCATCGGTTACAGCGAGATGCTCCTCGAGGAGGGGGCCTCGGCCCCGTCCGGCGACGTCGCGACGGACCTCGGGAAGATCCAGGCGGCGGGGCGCTACCTCCTCGGCCTCATCAACGACGTCCTCGACCTGTCGAAGGTCGAGGCGGGGAAGACGGAGCTGAACGTCGAGCGGTTCTCCGTCGCCGCGCTCGCGCGCGAAGCCGCGGAGGACGTGAGGCGCCTCGTCGAGCGGAACGGAAACCGCCTCGACGTCGCCGTCGACGGGGACGTCGCGCTCGACGCCGACCCGCGAAAGCTCCGGCAGGTCCTCCTCAACCTCCTGGGGAACGCGGCGAAGTTCACGGAGCGGGGCTCGGTCGAGCTGCGCGTCGCGCCCGCGGGGAGCGAGGTCCTCCTCTCGGTCCGCGACACCGGAATCGGCATCGCGCCCGAGCTGATGGGGCGGCTCTTCACCCCCTTCTGGCAGGGGAGCGGGGACGGCGCCAGGAACTACGGCGGCACCGGCCTCGGCCTCGCGATCAGCCGGCACTACGCCCGCCTCATGGGGGGCGACGTCACGGCCGAGAGCGAGCCGGGGAAGGGTTCGACCTTCACGGTCCGCCTCCCGGTGCCGCCCGACAGGCGCGCCGTCTCCCCCCGATCGACGTAAGCTACCGAGTCGGCCCCCCCTCCGAACGAGACACGCGGCGAAGGGAGTCCCGCCGATGGCTGACTACACCCAGGGTGAGAACCTCTTCCGCCTCACCACCCCTCTCGGCCCGGACGTCCTCCTCCTTCGCCGGATCCAGGGGACCGAAGGGATCTCCGAGCTCTTCGACCTCGAGCTCGAGGCGCTCGCAGCGAACGACGCGGACGTCGCCTTCGACAAGGTCCTCGGCCAGCTCGTGACCGTCTCGGTCCACTCCCCGGACGGCAGCCCCGTCCGCTTCTTCAACGGGCTCTGCATCGAGCTGGAGGAGGGGTCCCGCGAGACCCTCGAGGCGGCGAACAAGACGTTCACCTCGTACCGGCTCCGCATCGCCCCGAAGGTCTGGGTCCTGAGCCTCGTCCACCGGAGCCGCGTCTTCCAGGAGCAGGCCGTTCCGGAGATCCTCAAGACCGTCTTCGCCGGCTACGACAGGGAGCTCAAGCTCACCAGGACGTACGACAAGAGGGAGATGTGCGTCCAGTACCGGGAGAGCGACCTCGCCTTCGCGTCCCGCCTCATGGAGGAGGAGGGGATCCGCTATTTCTTCTTGCACGGCCCGGGCATCCACAAGATCGTCCTGGCTGACATCGGGAGCCACGACGACCTTCCCGGCCCCAGCCCCCTGCACTACGACCCCGTCATCGGCGGACTGAGGGACGAGGACCGGATCTCGGTCTGGAAGAAGAAGCAGTCGCTCACGCGCGGCAAGGTGACGCTTTGGGACCGGAGCTTCGAGATCCCGACGAACAACCTCGAGAAGGTGAACCAGCTCAAGGACTCGGTCACCGTCGGGGAGGTCACGCACAAGCTTCGCCTCGCCGACGCGGACCAGCGCGAGCTCTACGGCTTCCCGGGAGGGCACGCCAAGCCCTACGACGGTGTCTCGCCCGGCGGGGGCGAGCGGGCATCGGAGACCCAGAAGATCTTCCCCTACGGCGAGACGAGGGCGAGGGTCGTCATGGAGAGGGAGGAGACGCGCGCCGTCGAGATCGACGGGGAGGGGACCGTCCGGCACCTCGTCCCCGGCTTCAAGATCCAGTTCGACAAGCACCACGACGGAAACGGCGCCTACCTCGTCACGCACGTCGAGCACGACGGGCAGGTCGGGATGTTCCGCACGGACGAGACGGAGACGAGGTACGAGAACTCGTTCACCTGCCTCCCGGTGGACGCGGTCTACCGGCCGGCGAGAAAGACGAGAAGGCCCGTGGCCCAGGGGCCGGAGACCGCGCTCGTCGTCGGGCCGTCGGGCGAGGAGATCTACGTCGACAAGTACGGGCGCATCAAGGTGCAGTTCTACTGGGACCGCGAGGGGAAAAAGGACGTCGACAGCTGCGCCTGGCTCCGCGTCGCCACGCCGCTCGCGGGTGCGCAGTGGGGCAGCTACGCGTTTCCCCGGATCGGGCAGGAGGTCCTCGTCGCCTTCCAGCACGGCGACCCCGACGAGCCGGTCGTCATCGGCGCCCTCTACAACGCCGAGAACATGCCGCCGTACACCCTCCCCGCGAACAAGGTGCGGACGGGACTGAAGACGCGCTCCACGCTCAGGGGGGGGGCCGACGAGTTCCACGAGGTCCGCTTCGACGACACGAAGGGGAGAGAGCAGGTCTTCGTCCAGTCCCAGAAGGACTTTCACCGGCTCGTGAAGAACAACGACCTCCTGCAGGTGGGGACGAAGCCGTCGAAGGAGAAGGGGGACGGAAGCCAGAAGCAGGAGATCTGGATGAACCGGACGGTGAACGTGAGCAAGGGGGACGACGCCCTGAACGTGGGGCGGCTCCCGGATCAGACGGCGCCGGCGGTCGAGGAGCGGCCCGCGTACCAGGCCGCGCAGGACCCCTCGAAAGGGGGCAACCAGACGGTCTGGATCGCGAACGACCGGACGACGACCCTGAACATGGGCAACGACAAGCTGGTCGTCGGGGTCCAGTGCCAACGGAAGGGCACGCCGTCGATGGATCTGCACCAGGGGAACCAGGTCGTCGAGATCGTGAACGACCGGACCGTGACCCTCGCGTGCGGGAACGACAAGCTGACGCTCGAGAAGGGGAACCTCGACATCAAGCTGAACGGCACGATGCCCGACGGCAAGGTGACGATCGAGGCGCCGAACTCCATCGAGCTGAAGGTGGGGATGAACTCCATCAAGCTCGACACGATGGCGATCGAGCTGAAGTTCGGCACGAACTCCCTGAAGATCGACAACATGCAGGCCGAGCTGAAGACGGCGACCGGGTCGCTGAAGCTCGACGCCGCGAGCGCGACGCTGAAGGGGATCACGACGACGGTCCAGGGAGACGCGATGGCCGAGCTGAAGTCGCCGATGACGACCGTGAAGGGAGACGGGATGCTGACCGTGAAGTCGGACGGCATCGCGATGATCGGCGGCTCGCTGACGAAGATCGGGTAGGTGGAGACGATGAGCAGCAGCACTCCCCGTCCCAGGGCCGGCGCCGAAGAGATCGCTTCCCGCTTCGAGCCGTCGGCCGAGGCGACGGCGCTGATGACTCCCGGCATCGGCGCCTCGGACTTCGTGGCGGCACTCGTCGAGAAGGAGCTCTGGGGCGACGCGGCCGGATTCGTCGGGCAGTGGCTCGGCAAGCGCGACGCCGTGATGTGGGCCTGCCTCGCTGCGCGAAAGGGCCTCGCAAGCCCGGCGCCGCCGAAGGAGCGCGCGGCGCTGGATGCGGCCGAGCGCTGGATGGCCGCGCTCGACGAGCCGAGCCGGCGCGCGTGCGAGGCGGCCGCCGAGGCCCTCTCGTACAAGTCGGCGGCAGGCATGGCCGCCGCTGCCGCCACATGGAGCGGCGGCAGCCTCTCCCTTCCGGACCTGCCGAAGGTCCCGCCGCCCGAGAACCTCACCGGAAGGGGGGCGGCCGGCTCAGTCCTGATGGCGGGAGCGGCCGGGGCCCCCGACGTCGCCGGGCGTCTGAGGGAGCTGATCTGGCTCGGCGTCGACATCGCCGAGGGGCGCTACCGGCCGCCCAGGCGCGAGGCAGGGGCCGACCGGCCGGAAGCGCGCGGGAAGGAGGCCTGAGCGATGCCGCAGCCTGCTGCACGCGTCGGGGACATGCACACCTGCCCGATGCAGACCCCCGCCGTCCCCGTCCCGATCCCCCACGTCGGCGGGCCGATCCTCCCGCCGGGCTGCCCGACGGTCCTGATCGGAGGGCTTCCCGCGGCGTGCATCGGAGACATGGCCGTCTGCGTCGGGCCGCCCGACGCGATCGCCATGGGGGCCTTCACCGTCCTCGTCGGCGGCCGCCCGGGGGCGCGGATGGGGGACAGCACCGTTCACGGAGGGGTCATCGTCCTGGGCTGCTTCACCGTCCTCGTCGGCTGAGGACGATCCGGGCGCGCGGAGACTCCTCGGGCGCACGCCTGCCGCGTAGACTCCGCGCGTTCGGGAGGAGATCGAGATGTCGGCCGAGTGGGACTTCGTCATCGTCGGCTCGGGCTTCGGCGGGAGCGTCAGCGCGCTCCGCCTCGCCGAGAAGGGCTACCGGGTCCTCGTCCTCGAGAAGGGGCGGAGGCGGAACGGCCCCGACTTCGCGAAGACGACGTGGAACCTCCGCCGCTGGCTCTGGCTCCCGGGCCTCGGCTGCCGCGGCATCTTCCGGATGTCGTTCCTCCCGCACGTCACGGCGCTCTCGGGCGTCGGCGTCGGCGGCGGGTCGCTCGTCTACGCGAACACGCTGCCGGTCCCGAAGCGGCCGTTCTTCGAGGCGCCGTCGTGGGCCCGGCTCGCCCGCTGGGAAGAGGAGCTCGCGCCCCACTACGAGACGGCGCTCCGGATGCTCGGCGCGACGCGGACGCCGTTCCTGACGGCGCCGGACGAGATCATCCGCGAGATCGGGACGCAGATCGGACGCGGGGACGCCTTCGAGTCGACGAACGTCGCCGTCTTCTTCGGCCGCGAGGGGAAGGGGGACAAGCCGGGAGACACGGTCCCCGACCCGTTCTTCGGCGGGAAGGGGCCGGAGCGGACCGTCTGCAACCGCTGCGGCGGCTGCATGGTCGGCTGCCGGCACGGCGCCAAGAACACGCTCGACCGGAACTACCTCTTCCTCGCCGAGGGGCTCGGCGCGGTCGTGAAGGCCGACACCGAGGTGACGTGGGTGACGCCGCTCCCCTCTGGCGGCTACGAGCTGGCCGCGCGCGAGGGGACGTCGCCCATCCCGGCGCTCCGGAAGAAGGTCCGCTTCACGGCGAAGAACGTCGTCTTCTCCGGCGGCGCCCTCGGGACGGTCAAGCTCCTCCTCGAGCTGAAGGAGAGCCCTGCGGGGCTGCCGGAGATCTCGGAGAGGATCGGCGACTTCGTGAGGACGAACTCGGAGGTCCTCGTCGCCGTCGTCACCTCGAAGGACCAGGACCTCTCGCAGGGGGTCGCGATCGGGTCGATCCTCCACACGGACGAGCACTCCCACCTCGAGCCGGTCCGCTACTCGAAGGGCTCGGGGTTCCTCCGCCTCCTCATGCTCCCGTTCGCTCCCGGCGACACGCTCGGGGCGCGCCTCGCGCACCTCCTCGGGACGGTCGCGAAGAACCCGTGGCGGGCGCTGAAGGCGTTCCTCGTCCCCGACTGGGCGAAGCGGACGATGATCCTCCTCTACATGCGGACGGTCGACGGGCACCTCCGGATGAAGCTCGCGCGCTCGTGGCGGACGGGCTTCCTCCGCGGCCTCTCCTCCGTCGCCGGCGGCGGCGCGGGGGCGAAGGCGTGGCACCCCGAGGCGAACGACCTGACGCAGCGCGCGAGCGATCTCCTCGAGGGGTTCCCGGGGACCATGCTCACCGAGACGCTCCTCGGCATCCCGACGACGGCCCACATCCTCGGCGGCTGCCCGATGGGCGACGCGCCGGAGAACGGCGTCATCGACCACCGCCACCGTGTCTTCGGCTACGACGGGCTCTGGGTCGTCGACGGCTCGGCGATGTCGGCGAACCCGGGGGTGAATCCCTCGCTCACGATCACGGCGCTCGCCGAGCGCGCGATGACGTTCGTCCCGCCGAAGGGGGTCGCGGGAGCCTGACCCGCGGCAGCCGGCCGCTCGGGACCGTTCGTTATCCTCCGCGGGCCGATGTCCGCCCCCGCCTCGATCGCCGTCCTGTCGTTCGTCACGACGCTCCACGTGGCGGCGTTCCTGCTTCTCTCGCACCGGCGCGCCGGCCGGGGACGCCGGGTACTCCTTCTCCCGACTGTCGCCTTCGCCGTCCTCGCCTGGCTCCTGACGACGCCGGCGTGGCTCCTGGCCGGCCTCGCGGCGCAGCTCGCGTGGGTCGTGGCGTGCGAGAGGCTCCTCGCGGGCGGGAGCGACGAGGCCGGCCCGGCCGCTGCGGCTCCGGCGCCCGCGGCCTCCTCCCGCGCGGCCGCGGTCGTGAAGCCGGCGGCCTCGGCCGGGTTCGTTCCGGTGAAGGTCCTCTCCGTCGTCGACGAGACGCCCGAGATCCGGACGTTCCGGATGGAGAGGCCGGCGGGCTTCGCGTTTCGCGCCGGGCAGTTCCTGGTGGTCCGCGTCGCGGCGGGGGGGAAGGACGAGGTCCGCTGCTACTCGATCAGCTCCGCGCCCGAGGCCGCGGGCTACCTCGAGATCTCGGTGCGGCGCCAGGGCCGGGCGTCGGGCGCGCTCCACGAGACGGTCCGCGCCGGGGGGGGGCTCCCGATCCGCGGGCCGGGGGGATCCTTCGTCTACCCGGAGGAACGGGACACGCCGATCGTCCTCCACGCCGGCGGCGTCGGGATCACGCCGATGATCTCCATGCTCCGCCACGCCGTGCTGAATGACCCGGGCCGGCCCGTCACCTTCCTCTACACGGTCAGGACCGAGGCGGACGTGGCCTTCCGCGACGAGCTCGCGGTCGTCGCGCGCCGCGCGCCCGGCGTCCGCGTCTACGTCACCCTCACGCGGGGAGAGCCGACGCGGGGCTTCCTGACCGGCCGGATGGACGCGGGCCGGATCGCGACTTTCGTCCCCGACCCGGCGAAGGCGATCCACATGATCTGCGGGCCGGCGCCGATGATCGCCTCTCTGCGCGAAGCGCTCGCCGGCCTCGGCGTCCCGCCCGGCCAGGTCCGTTTCGAAGCATTCGAGGCGGCCGTCGCATCGGCTTCCGAGGAGGCGGGGGGCGGCGCCGAGCACGCGCTCCGCCTCGCGCGGAGCGGCCTCACGGCGAGCGTCGACGGGGCGACGAGCCTCCTCGACGCCGCCGAAGCGGCCGGGGCGTCGATCGACTCGATGTGCCGCGCGGGAAACTGCGGCACCTGCCGGACCCGCCTCCTCTCGGGAAAGGTTCACGATCCCGGCACCGCGCTCAGCGCGGCCGAGCGCGAGAACGGTTGGATCCTCCCCTGCGTCGCCCGCGCGACCGGGGACTGCGTCCTCGACGCGTAAACGCGGCCCGGGAGGGCCCGCCGCGGTCGCGATCCCCAGCCTCCCGCTGACTTTTCGGTCCCGCCGGTCTCTAGGCTGGTATGGATTCCAAGGACATCCGTGTATCCGGGTCCGGCGGGCGCCGACTTCACGGAGAGAGGCCCGAGACGTCGTCGCGTTAGGTTTCGGGAGCCGCGACACTTCCCCAAAATTCCGGCGAGGAGCCCGCCCGTAAGCGGCGGCGCTCCCCCAGGTCGCTGGCTGGAGGGAGATGAACGAGAGCCGCTCGGTCCCGCAGGGGACCTCGATGGGACGTGTATTCGAGACTCACCCGCCCGCCCGGGCCGGGATTCGGAAGCCGGTCGGCGTGGTCTCCCTGGCGGCCGCGGCCGCGGTGATCGCCGTTCTCGTTGTTCTCTTTCAGCTCGACGGCCTTTCCTACTACCGGACCCCGCTCCGGGTACGCGCCTACGCACCCGCCCATCGGATCCTCCGGCCCGCGGGTCCCGTCGGGCGTTCCCTCGGCATCGCGGGCTCGGTGCTGATGTTCGGAGGGACCCTCGCCTACATCGCGAGGAAGAAGCTCCGCGTGCTCTCGAACGTCGGGACGACGAAGGCGTGGCTCGAGGTGCACATCTTCTGCGGCATCGTCGGGCCGGTCCTCGTCACCCTCCACACGTCGCTGCGTTTCAACGGCATCGTCTCCGTCGCCTACTGGTCGATGCTCGGCGTCGTGGCGTCGGGGTTCGTCGGCCGGTACCTCTACGTCCGGATCCCGAGGACGATCCGGGGCGTCGAGATGGACCGCAGGGCGATCGAGGCCCGGGCGGCGGAGCTCCGCCACGGACTCGCGGAGATGAAGGTCCCTCCCCGGCTCCTCGGACGGATCGACGAAATGGAGACGAGCCTCCTTCCCCGCGAGGGGGACCGACACCCTGTCGCGAGCCTCGTCTTCGGGGGCTTCGCCGTCTGGAGGAAGACCCGCGCGATCGAACGCGAGATCCGGTCGGCGGGCCTCGAACCGGACCAGATCCGCGAGGCGCTCCTCGCGGAGGCGGAGCGGATCAACCTCCTTCGCCGGGCGGCGGCGCTCGACCTGACGCGCCGCCTCTTCGCCCTCTGGCACGTCTTCCACAAGCCCTTCGTCTGGGTCCTGGCGGCGGTCTTCGTCGTCCACGTCGGCGTCGCCATCTACTTCGGCTACGCGGCGGGAGGCCGGTGAGGCGTCTCGCGTTCCTCGCGGCGGCGGCGCTCCTCGCCGCGAGGCCGGCCGCGGCGCAGCTCGGCGAGCTCGTGTCGCCCGGCCCGCTCTCGAGGGCCCACGCGAAGCTCGAGGGGCTCGGGAACTGCGAGAAGTGCCACGAGAAGGGGAAGCAGGTCGCCGCCTCCCGCTGCCTGGCCTGCCACAGGGACGTCGCCGCGCGGGTCGCGCAGAAGAAGGGGGTCCACCGGGACGTGAAGGGCGAGTGCGCGGCCTGCCACGCCGAGCACGCGGGTCGTGACGCCGAGCTGCGCCCGTTCGAGACGAGGGGGTTCGACCACGCGAGAGAGACCGGCTTCCCGCTCGACGGGCGGCACGCCCCGCTCGCGGAGAAGTGCGCGGCCTGCCACAGGACGCGCTCCTTCCTGAAGCTCTCCCCGACCTGCGTCACCTGCCACGCCGACGTCCACAAGGGGACCCTCGGCACCGCCTGCGCTGCCTGTCACTCGGCCGCGGTGCCGTTCAAGGAGACCGTCAACTCCTTCGACCACGCGAAGACCCGGTTCGCCCTGACCGGCGCGCACGCGAAGGTGGCCTGCGCGAAGTGCCACGCGAACGGCGTCTTCCGCGGGGTGAAGTTCGCGAGCTGCGCCGACTGTCACCGGGATCCGCACGCGAAGGCGTTCGGAGCGGACTGCTCCTCGTGCCACGAGACGGCGACGTTCCGGACGACGAAGGTCGATCACGCGAAGACGTCCTTCCCGCTGAGGGGCCGGCACGCCGCGCTCGCCTGCGCCGCCTGCCACCGGGAGCCCGCGACGAAGGTGAAGCTCGCGGCGGCGACCTGCGCGGCCTGTCACCAGGACCCCCACCGAGGCCAGTTCCGGCAGGACTGCGCGGGCTGCCACGACGAGAAGGCCTTCCGCGGGGCGCCGTTCGACCACGCCGCGAAGACCCGCTTCCCGCTGACGGGGAAGCACGCGGCGGCGAGGTGCGCGTCGTGCCACGCCCCGACGGCCGCGGGCGGCAAGGCGGGGGCGGCGTCGGGAACGGCGAAGGGGAAGGGGAACGGCGCCAGCGGCGCCGCGAAGGCGAACGGTCCGCCGAGCGTCGTCGACTTCCGGGGCCTGAAGGCGGACTGCACCGCGTGCCACAAGGACCCGCACCGGGGGAGCCTCGGCGCCACCTGTGCGACGTGCCACGGCACGGAGAGCTTCCACCCGAAGGAGTTCCGGCACCCGCGCTTCCCCGAGCTCTTCGCCGGCGCCCACGAGAACCTCGCCTGCGAGAAGTGTCACGGCGGCCCGAAGACCGGGCCGAACGGGAGGCCGGTCCCGGTCGGCGAGAGGACGTACCGGGGGCTCTCGACGGCCTGCGCCTCCTGCCACAAGGACCCGCACCTCGGGCAGGTCGGCACGTCGTGCGAGAGCTGCCACTCGGTGACGGGCGCGAAGTTCGCCCCGGTGGGGTTCGACCACGCGAAGTCGGCGTTCCCACTCACTGGCAAGCACGCGCCGCTCGCCTGCGAGAAGTGCCACCGGAAGGAGACCGGGGCGTTCCCGGCGGGGAGCGGGACCGCCGTGAGGCTGAAGGGCCTCGGGACGGCGTGTGCGAGCTGCCACAAGGACCCGCACCTCGGCCAGCTCGGGACGACGTGCACGACGTGCCATTCCCCCGAGAGCTTCAAGGTCCCCGCGTTCACCCATCCCGGCTCGCCGGACTTCTGGAAGGGGGGGCACGCGCAGGTGCCCTGCGCGGCCTGCCACAAGAGCGAGACGGCGGCGTTCCCTGCGGGAAAGGGGACGGCGGTCCGCTACAAGGGTTTCGCGTCCTCCTGCGCGTTGTGCCACAAGGACCCGCACCGCGGGGCGCTCGGCAGCTCCTGCGAGGGCTGCCACTCGCCCTCCGCGGCCTGGAAGACGGCCTCGCGCGAGTTCCACAAGACCTCGTGGCCCCTCGAGGGGAAGCACCTCCTCGTGCCGTGCGCGTCCTGCCACGTCAAGGGGCAGACGAAGGGGACGCCCCGCCTCTGCGCTGACTGCCACTGGTACAGGCGGCAGGACGACCGGTTCCGGACGCAGCTCGGCCTCGACTGCCAGAACTGCCACCGCCCCCAGTCGTGGACCGCCGTCACCTGGGACCACGCGGCCGCGACGGGCTTTCCCCTGTCCGGGGCCCACGCGACGATCGACTGCGCGAAGTGCCACACGGACGGCGTCTTCCGGAAGGGCGCGGTGTCGGGCTGCGCAAGCTGCCACAGGGCGGACTACGAGCGGGCGAAGTCGCCGGACCACGTCGCGGGGGGATTCCCGATGACGTGCGAGACCTGCCACAAGGTCTCGGACGCGTCCTGGCGGACGGCCCGCATCGACCACCAGGCGGTGTTCCCGCTCGTCGGCCGCCACGCGACGGCCGCCTGCGCCGACTGCCACAGGTCGGGCGTCTACCGCGGGACGCCGCGCGACTGCGCGGGCTGCCACCTGACGCAGTACCAGAAGGCGACGAACCCGAGCCACGTCCTCGCGGGCTTCCCGACGACGTGCGAGACGTGCCACAAGGCGACCGACGCGGCGTTCACGGGCGTGACCTTCGCGCACCTGAAATGGCCGCTCGTTGGGCGGCACGCCGGGAACGCGTGCACGGCTTGCCACCGGAGCGGCGTCTACGCGGGGCTCCCGTCGAACTGCGCCTCGTGCCACCAGGCCGACTACCAGAAGGCCGTGAACCCGAATCACGCGGCGGCGGGCTTCCCGACGACGTGCGAGACGTGCCACGCGCTGGCGGACCCGTCGTGGCAGCAGGGGAAGTTCGACCACGCCTCGGTCTTCGCTCTCGTCGGCCGGCACGCGACGGCCGCGTGCGCCGACTGCCACAGGTCGGGTGTCTTCCGCGGGACCTCGCGCGACTGCGCCGGGTGCCACCTCCCGGACTTCCAAAAGGCGACGAACCCGAACCACCTGATGGCGGGCTTCGCCACGACGTGCGAGACCTGCCACAAGGCGACGGACACGGCCTGGACGGGGGCGACCTGGGCGCACACGAAGTGGCCGCTCGTGGGGCGGCACGCGGGGAACGCGTGCTCGACGTGCCACCGGAGCGGGGTCTACGCGGGGCTCCCGTCGAACTGCGCCTCGTGCCACCAGGCCGACTACCAGAAGACGGCGAATCCGAACCACGCGGCGGCGGGGTTCCCGACGACGTGCGAGACGTGCCACGCGCTGGCGGACCCGTCGTGGCAGCAGGGGAAGTTCGACCACGCCTCGGCCTTCGCTCTCGTCGGCCGGCACGCGACGGCCGCGTGCGCCGACTGCCACAAGTCGGGCGTCTACCGCGGGACGGCGCGCGACTGCGCGGGGTGCCACCTCGCCGACTTCCAGAAGGCGACGAACCCGAACCACCTGATGGCGGGCTTCGCCACGACGTGCGAGACGTGCCACAAGGCGACGGACACGGCCTTCGCGCAGGGCACCTACGCGCACACAAGGTGGCCGCTCCTCGGGCAGCACGCCTCGCAGGCGTGCACGACCTGCCACCGGAGCGGGGTCTTCGCGGGCCTGCCGTCGACGTGCGCCTCCTGTCACCTGGCCGACTACCAGAAGACGACGAACCCGAACCACGCGGCCGCGGGGTTCCCGACGACGTGCGAGACGTGCCACAAGGTGTCGGACGCCGCCTGGAGCCAGGGGACGTTCAACCACGCGACGGTCTTCGCCCTGGTGGGAGTCCACGCGACGCAGCCGTGCGCGGCGTGCCACAAGAACGGCGTCTACGCGGGGACGCCGCGCGACTGCGCCGGGTGTCACCTCGCGCAGTACCAGGCGGCGACGAATCCGAACCACCTGATGGCGGGCTTCGCGACGACGTGCGAGACGTGCCACAGGGCGACGGACACGTCCTTCGCGCAGGGGACCTACGCGCACACGAAGTGGCCCCTGCTCGGGCTGCACGCCTCGCAGGCGTGCACGACGTGCCACCGGAACGGGGTCTTCGCCGGCCTCCCGTCCACGTGCGCCTCCTGTCACCTGGCCGACTACCAGAAGACGACGAACCCGAACCACGCGGCCGTGGGATTCCCGACGACGTGCGAGACGTGCCACAGGGTGTCGGACACCTCGTGGCTTCAGGGGACGTTCAACCACGCGACGGTGTTCGCCCTGGTGGGAGTCCACGCGACGCAGCCGTGCGCCGCGTGCCACAAGAACGGGGTCTACGCGGGGACGCCGCGCGACTGCGGCTCCTGCCACCTGTCGCAGTACCAGGCGGCGACGAACCCGAACCACGCCGCGGCGGGATTCGCGACGACGTGCGAGACGTGCCACAAGGCGACGGGCACGTCCTTCGCGCAGGGCACCTACGCGCACACGAAGTGGCCGCTCCTCGGCCTGCACGCGTCCCAGTCCTGCACGACGTGCCACCGGAGCAACGTCTACGCGGGGTTGCCGTCGGCGTGCGCCTCCTGCCACCTGTCCCTGTACCAGGCGACGACGAACCCGAACCACACGGCGGCGGGTTTCCCGACGACGTGCGAGACGTGCCACAAGGCGTCGGACACCTCCTGGCTGCAGGGGACGTTCAACCACACCTGGTTCCCGATCACGTCGGGCCGGCACGCGGGGAATCCCTGCTCGGCCTGCCACACGAGCTCTTCGAACTACGCCGTCTTCACCTGCCTCACCTGCCACGGCCGCACGGAGACGGACGGTCACCACCGGGGGATCGCCGGCTATCGCTACGACTCGGTCGCCTGCTACTCGTGCCACCCGCAGGGGCGGGCCGGCTGAGGGGGGGCGGTGAGATCGGCGCTCGCCCGCGTCCTCCTCCTCGCCGTCGTCTGCGGCGCGCCCGTGGCGCGCGCGCAGTCGGGCGCGTGGGGGCGCTTCTCCCTCTTCCTGAGCGGCGGCCAGTACCGTCCCGAGGGGGGCGACTCCTACACGACGAACGAGGCGATCGCGACGCTGACGGTCCGGTCGGCGGAGGCGGAGGCGAACGGGCTCGAGTACGCCTTCGACGGCCGCGGGTCGACCTACGGCGTCGAGGGCGCCGACCGGAGGAACCGCTTCTCGCTCTGGGACGCGTGGTTCGGCGGTCGTTTCGCGAACGGGACGGTGGGCGTGCGGGTCGGGCAGATGTGGCTCAACGACCTCGGCGGGCTCGGCTCCGTCGGCGGCGCTCTCGTCGAGGTGAGGGGAAAGGCGAAGAAGGGAAAGAAGAAGCTGATGCCGCGCTTCGGCGTCTTCGCCGGCGCCGAGCCGGAGGGGTGGGAAGCGGGCTGGGTGAGCGGCGTGAAGAAGGGCGGGGCGTACGTCGCCCTCGACGGAGAAGGGGCGCAGCGGCACGTCCTCGGCTTCGTGACGGTCCGCAACTCGGGGATGACGGAGAGGTCGGTCCTCACGACGACGAACTTCCTCCCGGAGGGAAGGACGCTCTTCTTCTACGTCGCCGGGGAATGGGACCTCGCCCGGCCCGGCGGCGTCGGCGACACCGGGCTCAGCTACGCCCTCGTCAATGCCCGCTGGGCCGTCTCCTCCCGCGTCGAGCTGCAGGGTCTCTACCACCGGGGCCGCTCGTACGACGCGCGGACCCTCACCCAGGACCAGCTCGACGGGCGGCCGATCGACCCGCGGCTCGCCGAGGGGTTCCTCTACGAGTCGCTGGGCGGGCGGGTGACGGTGCAGGTCGCGAAGGGGGTGAGCCTCTACGCCGGCTACGCCAGCGACCGGGGGAGCCGCGAGGAGGGCTCGACGGGCCGCATCACCGCCGGTCTCCACGCGGCGAACGTCTTCCGCAGCGGGATCGACGTGTCCGTGTCGGACAACCGGATCGACCAGCCCGACGGGAGCAACTACGACGCCTGGTACGCCTCGATCGGCCGGAGCTTCGGCGGCCGGGTCTACGTCTCGCTCGACTACTCCTCGGCGCTCTCCGTCCTCCACTTCACCGGCTCGGACGGGATCCGGGTCGAGACGCGGCCGAAGACGGACCGCTTCTCCCTGAACGGGAACGTCAACCTCGGGCGGAGCGTCTCGCTCCTTCTCCTCCTCGAGAGGTCGGACGGCGACCTCTCGACCGACACGCGGGGGTCGCTCGGGTTCGCGGTGAGGTTCTGAACGCTTCGGAGGGCGCACCACCCGCGGGCCAGGCTCGAATCGTGAGCGGGCCCCGGCCCTCCCCGGAGACGGCGCGGGCCCTCGGCCCGCCGGAAGCCCCCGTGCGTCTCGCCCCCCGTTACTCCCCGGGACGAGGGTGAACGAGCTGCACCGGCCTGCCCGCGAGGGCGAGGCGGACCCGGACCCCTGAAGCCCGTCCGCCGGCGCCATCCGCAGGCCGGGGAATACCGTAGATCGACCGACGGTTTTCCGTCCCGGAAAGAGCCGCCATGACCACCCTGACAATCGTCCTCTTCCTCGCCGGCATCGTCCTCCTCGTCGTCGGTGCCGACCTCCTCGTCCGCGGGGCCTCGCGCCTCGCGCTCGCCGCCGGCGTCTCGCCGCTCGTCGTCGGCCTGACGGTCGTGGCGTTCGGGACGAGCGCGCCGGAGATGGCCGTCAGCGTCAAGGCGGCCGTGACCGGGCAGGCCGACATCGCCTACGGCAACGTCGTCGGCTCGAACGTCTTCAACGTCCTCTTCATCCTCGGCCTCTCGGCGCTCGTCGCGCCCCTCCTCGTCGACCGGCAGCTGATGCGGCGCGACGTCCCGATCATGATCGGCACGTCGCTCCTCCTCCCCGCCCTCGCGTTCGACGGCCGGATCGGAAGGCTCGACGGGGCCCTTCTCTTCGCCGGGATCGTCGCCTACACGCTCTACTCCGTCGTCCAGAGCCGGAGGGAGGCCGCGGCCCGGCGCGAGGCGGACCCCGGGGAGAAGCCCGGGCCGACGGGCCCGGCCGCCGTCAACGTCCTCCTCGTCCTCGGAGGCCTCGCGATGCTCGTCCTCGGGGCCCGCTGGCTCGTCGGCGGCGCCGTGGAGCTCGCCCGGGCGTTCGGCGTCTCCGAGCTTGTCATCGGCCTGACGATCGTCGCGGCGGGGACGTCGCTCCCCGAGGTCGCGACCTCGGTCCTCGCGGCCTTCCGGGGCCAGCGCGAGATCGCCGTCGGGAACGTCGTCGGCTCGAACGTCTTCAACATCCTCTGCGTCCTCGGGCTCGCGGGCCTCGTCGCGCCCGGCGGCGTCCCCGTGGCGCCTCAGGCCCTCGCCTTCGACACGCCCGTGATGATCGCGGTGGCCGTCGCCTGCCTCCCGATCTTCTTCACCGGGCACGTCATCGCGCGCTGGGAAGGGGGGCTCTTCCTTTTCTTCTACGCGGCCTACACCGCGTTCCTCGTGATGAAGGCGACGAGCTCGGCCTCCCTCCCGGCGCTCCAGGGCGCGATGGTCTGGTTCGTCCTGCCCCTGACCGCCGTGACGCTCGGCGTGCTGACGGTCCTGGCCTTCCGCCGGCAAAGGGCCCCGGCCGCGTGATCGGGATGTGCCCGGCCCGGGCGGATGTGACAATCCACCCGGGATGAAGGTGAACGACCTGCGCCGCCTCCGGGCGGGACTCGCGCTCGCGGCCGGGCCGCTCCTCCTCGCGCCGGACGCCCTCGCTTTCGGTGGGCCGGCGATGAAGGGGAGCCCTCTCCCTCTCCCGCTCGACTCCTACACCGGAGAGGCGGGGATGACCCTGTGGCAGCTCCTCCTCCACCGCGTCCAGGAGGACCCGGTCAACCTCCTCGCCACGGCGATCTTCCTCCTCGCGATCCTGCACACCTTTGCGGCGGCGCGGATCACGGCGGCGGCGCACCGGCTCCAGCATCGGATCGAGAAGGAGACGGGCGGTCCCGGCCACAGCTTCCGCGTCGAGATGCTCCACTTCCTCGGCGAGGTGGAGGCGGTCTTCGGCATCTGGGCCGTCCCGCTTCTCCTGACCGCGGCGGCGCTGAAGGGCTGGCGCTCGGTGGAGGACTACGTCGCCCACGTCCACTTCACGGAGCCGATGTTCGTCGTCGTCATCATGGCGATCGCCTCGACCCGGCCGATCCTCTCCTTCGCGGAGCGGTGCCTGGGGGCCGTCGCCTCGCTCGGCGGGGGGACGCCCCTCGCCTGGTGGGCGGCGATCCTGACGGTCGGGCCGCTCCTCGGCTCGTTCATCACCGAGCCGGCCGCGATGACGATCTGCGCGCTCCTCCTCGCCCGGCACCTCTTCGAGCTCGAGCCCTCGGCGCGCCTGAAGTACGGGACCCTCGGCCTCCTGTTCGTGAACGTCTCCGTCGGCGGAACGCTGACTCACTTCGCCGCGCCTCCCGTCCTGATGGTCGCGGGCAAGTACGGCTGGGGGCTGGCGTTCATGCTTCGCCACTTCGGCTGGAAGGCGGCGGTCGCGATCCTCGTCGCGACGGCGGCCTACGCGGCCCTCTTCCGGAAGGAGTTCGCCCTTCTCGCGGGGCGGAAGGAGGCCCGCCTCTCCGACCCCTCCGAGCGCCCCTCGGAGCGCTCCGTCCCCGCCTGGATCGTCGTCGCGCACCTCCTCTTCCTCGGCTGGACCGTCTTCACGGCGCACACGCCGGCGCTCTTCGTCGCGGGCTTCCTCTACTTCCTCGCCTTCACGCAGGCGACGGCGCCGTACCAGAACCCCCTGAACCTGAGGCCTCCGCTCCTCGTCGGCTTCTTCCTCGCGGGGCTCGTCGTCCACGGGACGCTCCAGCAGTGGTGGATCGCCCCCGTCCTCGTGCGGCTCGCAGAGGTCCCGCTGTTCGTCGGGGCGACGGTCCTGACGGCCTTCAACGACAACGCGGCGATCACGTACCTCGCCTCGCTCGTCCCGGGGTTCACGCCCGAGCTGAAGTACGCGGTCGTGGCGGGGGCGGTGGCGGGCGGAGGCCTGACGGTCATCGCGAACGCCCCGAACCCCGCAGGACAGTCGATCCTCTCCCGCTACTTCCCCGACGGCGTCGTGCCGAGCGGCCTCCTCCTCGGCGCGCTCTTCCCGACGGCCGTCGTCGCGGCGGCGTTCCTCTTCCTGCCCTGACGGATTCGGCGCCGGGAGAGGCGGTCGGCGGTGCCCGGGGCCGTCAGCCCCGGCAGGCCTCGACGATGCGGCGGAGCTTCGCGCCGACCTCCGCGCCGACGGCGGCGAGCTCGGGGGAGTCGACGAGGGCCATCACGCTCGCCGGGTCCATCGCGCGGACGACCGTCTTCCCGTCCTCCACGGAAACCGTCACGTTGCACGGGAGGAGGACGCCGACCTCGGGGACGGCGGAGAGCGACCTGTGCGCCGAGGGCGGGTGGCAGGCGCCGAGGATGAGGTAGGGCGGCCGGTCGACGTCGAGCTTCTTCTTCAGCGTCGCCTGGACGTCGATCTCGGTCAGGACGCCCATCCCCTCCTTCGCGATCGCCTCGCGGGCGCGGGCGACCGCGGCGTCGAACGGGAGGGTGGACGTCGTCTGGAACGCGACGGGGGAGTCCTTCATCACCTTCTCCTTACGCGAGGGAGGCGCGGAGGATAAGCGAGATCAGGGCGTGGCGGAGGGGGCCCGACGGGTCCCCGGGGTCACGACGCTCACGTGAAGCGCGTGCCGCACGCCCCCCCGCCCTTCGCGGACCCGGAGGAGCCCCCGGAGGCCGCGAACGTCGAGAGCTTCCGCGCGGTCCGGTCGGACTCGCAGGCGGGGCAGGGAATCGCCGCGTCGGCCTCGCTCGAGGGGCGGAGCTCCTCGAAGACCCTTCCGCAGGCGTCGCATCGGTACTCGTAGAGGGGCATCGTCCTCCCTCAGCAGCCCCGGGTCAGCGCTTCCCAGACGTGCGCCGGGATCCCGGAGGGGTAGACCTGGTCGGTGCGGTACATGGTCCAGCAGCCCTGGCAACGCCAGAGGTAGATCCCCCCTCACGTGGGGACGGGGAGGATCTCCTCGCCGCAGCGGGTGCAGCGGCCCTCCTCGGTCGAGGCGGGCTCCTTCGCGGTCGCGTCCTTCATCTCTTCTCTCGTTCCGTTCCGGTTCCCGTCGTCCCGGCCGCGGGAGTCTCCCCGGCGGGCGCGGTGGCCGTCTCGTTCGTCTTCCGGGTTCCCGTCGCGCAGCTCCGGCCGCCGGCCGGAGTGGGCACCGCTCACGTGGGGACGCCGAGCTTCGGCAGCACGACGTACTGGAGGAGGAGCCAGACGACGAGGAAGCCGCCGGCGAGGAGGAGGTCGGGGCTCACGCCCGCGCCCCGGCGGCGAGGGCCGCCTTCCCGGCCTTCAGGCCGTCCCTCTTCTCGTCCAGCGTCCGCTGCATCGCGCCGCAGACGACGCCACAGATCGCGAAGACCGCCGGGTCGGCGATCCGGTAGTAGACCTGCGTCCCCTGCCTCCGGAACTCGACGATCCCCGCCGTCCGGAGGAGGGCCAGGTGCTTCGAGACGTTCGCCTGCGTGCACGGCAGCTCCGCGAGGAGGTCGCTCACGCACCGCTCGCCGCCCTGGAGGGCGTGGAGGATCCGGAGCCGCGTCGGGTCCGCGAGGACCTTCAGGAAGCTCGCGATGCCGTCCATGAGCTGCTCCTTCGGGAGCGTGGCAGCCTTCCTCATGACCATATCACCATACGGTAATATAATGTCCGGCGGCGGGATCGTCAAGGGCCGGTTCAGAGGAGCTCCTCCACGGCCCAGGAAGCGATCTTCAGGCGCTCCCCGCACTCCGCGCAGTAGGACTTCAGCTCGGCGGCGAGCGACCGGGCCTTCTCGTCCCCGACGATCGTGAAGAGGACGGCGGATGTCTTCGGGAAGGCGGCCGAGCCGAGCTTCGGGCCGGTCGTCCCCATGCCGTGCGCGCCCGGGATCTCGGTCCAGCCGGCGACGCCGGCCTTCCGGAGGAGGACCTCGAGCTCCTCCTTCTTCCCGTCGTCGACGACGATCATGAGCATCCGCACGGTCAACCCTCCCGGACCTTCAGCTTCCGGAGGAACGTGATCATCGGGCACCACTTCGTGAAGGCCGACTGGAGGAGGTTCAGGCCGACGAACCCGGTGAACCAGAGGAAGCGCGGGTCGACCGTCACCGCGAGGACGACGGAGAGGATCACGAAGAAGCCGGCGATCGCCCGGAGCCACTCGTTGAGGGTCATGGTGTCTTTCTCCTAGCTCGTTTGGTGTCGTTGGGCGGCGCCGGGGGCGCGCGCCCCCGCGCGCCGGGTCTCAGGCGGCTTCGTCCCGGGGCGGGAGCGCCTTCTCGACGCCGACCGCCTTCAGGTACATGTAGTAGAGGAGCGGAATGACGACGAGCGTCAGGGCGGTCGCGACGACGACGCCCGCGATGAGCGCGACGGCGAGGCCCTGGAAGATCGGGTCGAGGAGGATCACGCCGCCGCCGACGACGAGCGCCGCGGCCGTGAGGACGATCGGCCGGAAGCGGACGGCCCCCGCCCGGATGACGGCGTCCTCGAGCCTCTCCCCCATCTCGAGCTCGAGGTTGATGAAGTCGACGAGGAGGATGGAGTTCCTGACGATGATGCCGGCCAGGGCGATGAAGCCGATCATCGACGTCGCCGTGAAGAAGACGCCGAAGAAGCCGTGCGCCGGCAGGATGCCGATGAGCGTGAGCGGGATCGGCGCCATGATGATGAGCGGCGTCACGAAGCTCCGGAACCAGCCGACGACGAGGAAGTAGATCAGGACGAGGACGGCCGCGAAGGCGATCCCCATGTCGCGGAAGACCTCGTACGTGATGTGCCACTCGCCGTCCCACTTCATCGCGTACTTCGTGGAATCCGTGGGAAGGGTCGTCGACATGACCTGGAGCGGCGAGCCGTCGGGGGCCTTCAGCGAGCCGATCTTCCCGCCCATGTCGAGGATCCCGTAGACCGGGGCTTCGGCGACGCCCGCCATCTCGGCGAGGACGTACGTCACCGGCTGAAGGTTCTTGTGGTAGATGAACCGCTCGCTCTTCGTCTCCTTCACGGTGACGAGCTCGCGGAGCGGGACGAGCCGCCCGGTGCCGCCGTGGACGGCGACCTGGAGGAGGCCGTCGAGGCTCGAGCGCTGGGCGCGGTCGAGGCGGAGGACGATCGGGACGGGGCTGCGGGAGCTCTCGTCGCGGAGGAGCCCGGCGTCGGCGCCGTTCAGGGCGACGCGGAGGGTCCGCGTGACGACCTCCGGCGTGACGCCGGCGCGGAGCGCCTTCTCGCGGTCGACGACGAGCTCGGCCTTCGGCGCCTCGTCCTCGACGAGCCAGTCGACGTCGACGACGCCCGGCGTCTCCTCGAAGATCTTCCTCACCTGGCCCGCGAGGGCGATCCGCTTCTCCATCTCGGGGCCGTAGACCTCGGCGACCATCGTGGAGAGGACGGGCGGGCCGGGGGGCACCTCGGTGACCTTCAGGTTCGCGCCGTGTCGCTTGGCGATCGGGAGGAGCGCGGTCCTCACGTCCTTGGCGAACGTGTGGCTGTCGCGCCTGCGCTCCTCCTTCGGGAGGAGGTTGACCTGCAGGTCGGCGACGAGCGGGCCGGACCTCAGGAAGTAGTGGCGGACGAGGCCGTTGAAGTTGAACGGGGCGGACGTCCCGACGTAGACCTGCACGTCGGTCACCTCGGGCTGCTTCCTCACCTCGAGCGCGAGGTCGCGGGCGACGGCGTTCGTCGCCTCGAGCGTCGTCCCCTCGGGCATGTCGACGACGACCTGGATCTCGCTCTTGTTGTCGTACGGGAGCATCTTGACCTTGGCGACCTTGAAGTACACGAGGGACATCGAGAGGAGGAGGAGGACGACGACGCCGCCGACGAGCGCCCAGCTCTTCGCCGGGCTCGTCAGGAGCGGCGTGAAGAGCCGCTGGTAGAAGCGGTGGAGCCGGTCCTCCTGCTTCGTCTCGGCGTGCCCCTCGAACGCGGCCTTCCCCGCGTGCTCCTCGGCGTACTTCCGGAAGAGCTTGAAGGTGAGCCACGGCGAGACGACGAAGGCGACGAAGAGGGAGAAGAGCATCGCCGCCGAGGCGTTGATCGGGATCGGCCGCATGTACGGCCCCATGAGGCCCGAGACGAAGGCGAGCGGGAGGAGGGCGCCGACGACGGCGAACGTCGCGAGGATCGTCGGGTTGCCGACCTCGTCGACGGCGTAGATCGTCGTCAGGCGCGGCGGGCCCCAGCCGAGCTCGTAGTGCCGGTGGATGTTCTCGACGACGACGATCGCGTCGTCGACGAGGATGCCGATCGCGAAGATGAGCGCGAAGAGCGTGACCCGGTTCAGCGTGTAGCCGAAGAGGAAGGACGACGCGAGCGTCAGCGCGAGCGTCATCGGGACCGCGACGAGGACGACGACCGCCTCGCGCCGCCCGAGGGCGAAGGCCATCAGGAGGACGACGGAGAAGGTCGCGAGCGCCATGTGGAAGATGAGCTCGTTCGACTTCTCGTCGGCGGTGTGGCCGTAGTCGCGCGTCTTCGTGAGCGTGACGTTCGAGGGGACGACCTTCCCCTTCAGGCCGGCGACCCGCCTGTCGAGGTCCTCGACGAGCTCGACGGCGTTCGTCCCGGGCTTCTTGGCGACGGAGACGGTGACGGCGGCGGAGTCGGTGCCGGGAGCCAGCCCGTGGTGCGATGCGCCGGGCCCGGCCATCATCCAGACGTACTGGGAGGGCTCGTCGGCCCCGTCGGTGACCGTCGCGACGTCGCGCAGGAAGACGGGGCGGCCGTTCCAGACGGCGACGACGGCGTTCCCGACCTCGTCGGCCGAGCGGAAGAGCGAGCCGACCTCGACCTGCGTCTCGGCGTCGGCCGTCGCGAAGCTGCCGGCCGGGAGGCGCCAGTTCGCCCCCGACAGCGCCATGTAGGCCTGGAGGAGCGAGACCTGGTGGGCCGCGAGGCGGTCGCGGTCGAAGGAGACCTTCACCGCCCGCTTCTCGCCGCCGAGGACGGTCACCTGGGCGACGCGCGGGTGCTTCGTCAGCTCGACCTTCAGCTCCTCGGCGACCTCCTTGAGCACGAGCGGCGAGGCGTCGGCGGACGAGAGCGTGTAGGCGAGCACGGGGACGTCGTCGATGCCGCGGGAGACGACGAGCGGGGGCATGGCGCCCTGCGGGAGCTCGGCCGCCTTCTCGGAGAGCTTCGTGTGGACCCTCACGGCCGCCTGGTCGGGGTCCGTCCCGACGGTGAAGCGGACGATGATCATCCCGCCCGAGGGCTGGGTCGTGGAGTAGACGTACTCGACGTTCGGGATCTCGTAGATCGCCTTCTCGAGGGGCGACGTCAGCCGGCGCTCGACCTCCCGGGCCGTCGCGCCGGGCATCCCGAGGAAGACGTCGATCATCGGGACCTTGATCTGCGGCTCCTCCTCGCGGGGCGTGATCATCACGGCGAACGCGCCGACGAGGAGCGAGAAGACGACGATGAGCGGGGTCAGCTTCGACTCGAGGAAGGCCTTCGCGATCCGGCCGGAGGCGCCGACGGGGCGGCGCGTCATCTTCAGCCGCAGCGCCTCCCTCTTCGTCTCCTCGAGCGACGCCTTCCTGCCGGCGTCGCCAGCGGGCTCGCTCACTTCGCCACCTCGCCCCGGACCTCCGCGCCGTCGGCCGGCGCCTGCGCGAGGCCGACGAGGAGCTCCTCGCCCCCCTTCAGCCCGGAGAGGACCTCGACGGAATCGCCGTCGCGGGCGCCGAGGGTGACGGCGCGGGTCCGCGCCTTCCCCTTCTCGTCCTTCACGACGACGAGGCTCATGCCCCCCTGAGGGAGGACGGCGGCGGCCGGGACGACGACCGCCGTGCGACGGCCGGTCTCGACGACGGCGCGGCCGGTGACGCCGGTCGGCACCTCGGCGCCGATCTCGACCTTCGCGGAGAAGGAGTGGCTCGCCGGGTCGGCGCCCGGCGACATCTCGACGACGCGCCCCTCGAGCGACCGGCCGGGGAGGGCGTCGACGGTGACGGGGAGCTTCGCGCCCTGGCGGAGCTTCGCCTCGACGGCGACGCTCTCGGGGACGGCGAGGACGAGGCGGCGGCCCGCCGTCGACTCGACGGCCACGAGCGGCCGGCCGGGGGCGGCGAGGTCGCCCGGGTCGACCATCTTGCGGGCGACGCGGCCGGCGAACGGCGCGACGACGCGGGACTCCTTCGCGACGGAGGAGGCGGCCTCGACGGCGCCCGTCGCCTGCTCGACGGCGCCCTTCGCCTGCTCGAACTGCATCCGGGCCATGTCGACCTCGAGCTCGGAAGCCGAGCCCGACTTCTGGAGCGCCTGGAAGCGCTGCCAGTTCCGCTCGGCGAGGGCGTACGCGGCCTTCGCCTGCGCGAGGGCGCCGCGGGCCTGCGACTCCTGCCCCTTCGCGGTCTGGGGGTCGATCTCGACGAGGAGCTGGCCCTTCGCGACGAGGTCGCCCTCCTTCACCGGGACGGCGACGACGGACGCCATCACGCGGCTGCTGACCATGGCGCTCTCGCCCGCCTCGACGGAGCCGGAGAGCTCGATCCGCTGCGGGAGCTCGCGCGTCTCGGCCTTCGCGAGCGCGGCGGAGACGGGGGCGGGGGCGGCGCCTTCGCCCGGCTTGCCGCCGCCGCCGCAGGCGGCGAGGGCGAGCGTGCCGGCGAGGGCGAGCGCGACGAGGGAGAGGGTCTTCCGAGAGGTCATCAGGTCCTCCGTCCTGTTCTTCATGCTGTGGGGGGTGGTTCGGCGGGCGTCCGTCACGGGATCGCCGTCTCCGGCGCCTTCCCGGCCTTGACGGCGAGGTGGAGCGCGGACGCCTGGGCGTCGGCACGGGCGACGAGCTCGCGGGTCTCGGCCTCGCGACGGGCGGTCGCCGCGTCGAGGAGGTCAATCGTCTTCACGACCCCGCTCCGGAAACGCTCGTCGGTGATCCGCTCGCTCTCGCGGGCGGCCTCGAGCGCCTTGACCGCGGTCGCGTGCCGGGCGCGGGCCGTCACGGCCTCCTCGTACGCCTGCCGCACCTCGAGGGCGACGCCCTCGGCGAAGCGGGCGACGTCCTCGCGGCCGGCGCGGGCCTCGGCGCGCGCCGCGGCGGCGGCGGCCTTGTCGGCGCCTCCCTGGAAGACGTTCAGCGAGGCGAACGCCATGACGGCGCCGGCGGAGCCGCTCGCGCCGAAGAGGTTCTTGTCGTGGAGGTCCCAGCGGGCGAGGACGCCCACCTTCGGCCACCAGGCGGCCTGCTTCACCTTCTCCTCGAGCTCGCCGGCCCGCAGGAGGCTCCGCGCGGCGGCGAGGTCCTTCCGCCCGTCCGCCGAGGCGACCCAGGAGGCCGCGTCGCCCTCGAGCGCCTTCGGGGCCGGGAGCGGCGCGAGCTGCCAGGTCGAGTCCTGGGGGACGCCGATCCGGAAGGCGAGGTTCGCGTTCGCGACCCGGACCTTCCCCTTCGCGTCCTCGAGCAGGTCCTCGACGCGCGCGAGCTCGACCTCGGCCCGGAGGAGCTCGGAGCGGACGAGCATCCCCTGCTCGACGTAGTTCCGGGCCAGCTCGACGTGGGCCTTGACGGTGTCCCGGGCCTTCGTCAGGAGGGCGACGTACTCCTCGGCCTGAGCGAGCATCACCCAGGCCTCGCCGGCGGCGAGGGCCGCGCCGTCGGCCGCCCAGAGCGCCTGGCTCCCGGCGGCGTCGGCCGCGCTCCGGGCCTGGTCGATCCGCCCCGAGAGCTCGCCGCCCGTGAAGAGCGGGACCTGCGCCTCGGCGCGCGTGATCGCCGTCCCCGACCAGCCGGGCTCGTTCGGGTTGCTCGTGACGAACGCGGGGAAGGAGAACTCCTGCCGGTTCATCATCAGCGCGAACGATTCGGCGGGGGAGTCGGTCCTCACGTAGGTCTCCGAGAGGGAAAGCGACGGGAGCCGGAAGGCCGACGCCTGCTTCGCGCGGGCCGTGGCCGCCTCCTGTCGGGCCTTCGCGGCGGCCACCTCGCGGGCCCCGTCGCGGGCACGGGACATCGCCTCGCCGAGCGAGAGCGGGCCGTCCGCGCGGACGGCGCCCGCGGCCAGGACCAGGACCGCCGCCGTCACTCCGATTCTCATGTCTCCTCCTTGGGGTGCGAGGGCGCGGGCGCCCTCCTGATGCGTGACTATATGAAAATATAGTTATGTAATTGCGAGATGTCAAGCCCCGGGGCGGGGGGCAGACGCGTCGTCCGGAACCCGGCTGCGGCCGCGGCGACCGCCAGCGACTAACATACGGCCCTCCGGGAGGTTCATGAGGCGCGACGACACCGCGGCCGGCGGCAGCACGGACCGCTACCGGCGCCAGAGGCGCATCCAGGAGGCGACGTTCGCGATCGCCCAGGCGGTGACGTCGAGCGAGGGGCTGGACGACCTCTTCGCCCGGATCCACCGGATCGTCTCCGGCCTGATGGAGGCCCGGAACCTCTACATCGCCCTCCTCGACGAGGTGACGGGGAACCTCACGTTCCCCTACTTCCGGGACGAGATCGACGCCGAGCCCCCCGCGGGCCCGGTCCCGGTCGGCCGTGGGCTGACGGGATACGTCCTCCGGAAGGGAGAGCCCCTCCTCGCCTCGCCGGAGGTCTTCGACGCTCTCGTCGCCCAGGGGGAGGTCGAGTCGATCGGGGCGGCGTCGATCGACTGGCTCGGGGTCCCGCTCCGCGCGGGGGAGAGGACGATCGGCGTCCTCGCGGTCCAGAGCTACACGGGCAACGTGCGCTACGGCGAGGAGGACGAGGCGCTCCTCGGCTTCGTCTCGTCGCAGGTCGCGCTCGCCATCGAGCGCCGGAGGGCCGAGGAGGCGCTCCGGCAGAGCGAGCGGCGCCTCCGGGCCGTCCTCGAGGCGCTCCCCGACCTCCTCTTCGTGCTCGGCCGCGACGGGCGCTACCTCGCCGTCCACGCGGCGCGGCCGGAGACGCTCGCCGCCCCCCGCGAGGAGCTCCTTCGGACTTCGATCCCGAAGGTCCTCCCGAAGGAGGCGGCGGACGTCTGGATGACGGCGATCGGCCGCTGCCTCGGCGGCGGGGGACCGCAGGTCCTCGAGTATGCCCTCGACGTCCCGGCAGGGCGGCGCGCGTTCGAGGGGCGCATCGTCCCCCACGACACCGACTCCGTCCTCTCCATCGTCCGCGACGTGACGCAGCGGGTGGAGCGCGAGAAGGCGCTCCAGCAGAGGGAGCGGGAGCTCAAGCGCCTCACCGAGAACATGCTCGACGTCATCTCCGAGACGGACCTAAACGGGGTCGTGCGCTTCGCGACGCCGACCTACGAGGCCGTCACGGGGTGGACCCCGGAGGAGTTCATCGGCCAGAACGCCCTCGAGTTCATCCACCCCGAGGACCGGGAGCTCTCGCGGGAGATGCTCGGCCGGAAGGCGCTTCGCGACGGTTCCTCCTCCTTCACGTACCGCTTCCGGACGAAGGACGGCCGCTGGCTCTGGGTCGACTCGGTCGTGACCCTCGTGAGGGACGGAGCGGGAGAGCCGGAGGGGCTCGTCATCACGAGCCGCGACGTGACGGAGAAGAAGCGGGACGAGGAGATCGTCCGCCTCCAGCACGAGACCGAGCGGAGCCTCCTCCGCCGCGAGGGGGTCGAGGCGATCCTCGAGCGGATCTGCGCGCGCGTCGCGGCGCTCTACGACTTCCCGGTCGTCTGGATCGGCCTGAAGGAGCCGGACGGGCGGATCGAGCCGCGCGCCGTCGCGGGCGAGGCGTCGGACTTCGTCCGGCGCTCGGTCTTCCGGTGGGACGACGTCCCGGAAGGGCGGGGACCGTCGGGCGAGGCGGTCCGGTCGGGAAGGCCGGTCTTCGTCGAGGGGCTCGCCGACCCGAGGGTCTCCCTCTGGAAGGAGGACGCCGCCGCGTGCGGGCTCGGCGCGGCGCTCTCGGTCCCCCTCGTCGTCGGAGAGCGGGTCCTCGGCGTCCTCTCGTGCTACGCGCGTCGGCCCGGGGCGTTCGGCGGGGCGAACGTCGTCCCCCTGACGCGGATCGCGGACCAGGCCGCCCTGGCCCTGCTCGAGTCCGAGCAGCTCGAGCGGATCGAGCTGCAGACGGCGGCCCTCGAGGCGACCGCGAACGCCGTCGTCATCACCGACCGCGACGGGCGCGTCGAGTGGATCAACCCCGCGTTCAGCGAGCTGACCGGCTTCACCCTCGAGGAGGTCCTCGGCGAGACGCCGCGCCTCCTGAAGTCGGGGATCCAGAGCGAGTTCTACTACGAGAAGATGTGGGAGACGATCCTCGGCGGCCACGTCTGGCGGGGAGAGCTCTACAACCGGCGCAAGGACGGCACCGTCTACGTCGAGGAGCAGACGATCACCCCCGTCACGGGGACGGACGGCTCCATCCGCCACTTCGTCGCGGTCAAGCAGGACGTCACGCAGCGGCGGAGGACGGAGGAGCGGATCCGCTACCTCGCCCTCCACGACCCTCTGACCGACCTCGGCAACCGCCGCTCCGTCGAGGAGAGCCTCGAGCGCGTGGTGGCGCGGGCGCGCCGCGGCACGCCCGGCTCGCTCGTCCTCCTCGACCTCGACCACTTCAAGGTCGTCAACGACACGCTCGGGCACGCGGCGGGCGACACGGTCCTCGTCGAGCTCGCGCGGCTCCTCGGGACGCTCCGCCGGCCGGGCGACGAGATCGCCCGCCTCGGCGGCGACGAGTTCGTCCTCGTCCTCGAGGGGATCCCGGCCGAGGCGGGGCGGATGGTCGCGGAACGGATCCGCCGGGCCGTCCACGAGCACCGCTTCGAGGTCGGAGGGCGGCGCTTCGACCTCGGCGTGAGCGTCGGGGTCGTCCCGATCGACGGGCGGCTCGGAGCCGCCGCGCTCCTCGCGCTGGCCGACTCGGCGCTCTACTCGGCGAAGGAGCGGGGACGGAACCGCGTCGTCCTCGTCGACGGCTCGGTCACGCCGACGCCGCTCTCGGAGGCGAGCGTCTGGGCCTCGCGCGTCAAGGACGCGCTCCGCGACCGCCGCTTCCTCCTCGCCTACCAGCCGATCCTGAGGCTCGAGACGGGCCGCACGGCGCACTACGAGGCGCTCCTCAGGCTCCGCGACGACGGCGGCGGCCTCGTCGGCCCGACGGCCTTCCTCCCCGCGGCGGAGCAGTTCGGCCTCCTCCCGCAGCTCGACCTCTGGGTCGTCGACGAGGTCCTCTCGGCCCTCCGGGGCCGCAGGGACCTCGAGATCTTCGTGAACCTCTCGGGGGCGAGCCTCGGCGAGGAGGGGCACCTCCTCGCGATCGAGGAGAGGATCCGCGAGAGCGGGGTCGGCCCCGGCCGCCTCGCGTTCGAGGTGACCGAGACGACCGCGGTGAGGGACATGATCGCCGCGCGCGAGTGGATGCGGCGCCTCCGCGACCTCGGCTGCCGCTTCGCGCTCGACGACTTCGGGATCGGCTTCTCGTCCTTCTCGTACCTGCAGAGCCTCCCGGCCGACTACGTGAAGATCGACGGCTCGTTCATCCGCGAGCTCGACTCGAACCTCGCGAACCGCGCGCTCGTGAAGGCGATCGACACGGTCGCGCACACGCTCGGCAAGGAGACGATCGCCGAGCAGGTCGAGAACCTCGGCGCGGTCGAGGTCCTCCGGGAGCTCGGCGTCGAGTTCGGCCAGGGCTTCGCGCTCGGCGAGCCCCGTCCCGAGCTCCCCGACCCCGTCCCGGACGCCTGACGGCCGCCGGGGCTCCTAGAATTCGACGGCCCCGCGCCGCGCGCGGCCGGGCGAAGGAGAGAGGCATGGCGAGCGAGAGACCCCGGCGGGTGGCGATCCTCACGAGCGGCGGCGACGCGCCCGGGATGAACGCCGTCGTGAGGGCCGCCGTCCGGGCGGGCCTCGAGAAGGGCCTCGAGGTCTTCGCCGTCGAGGAGGGCTTCCAGGGGCTCGTCGACGGCGGCGAGCGGATCCGCCGGATGGGGTGGAACGACGTCGGCGGCATCCTCGCGAAGGGGGGGACCGTCATCGGCACGGCCCGCTGCCCGGCGTTCCGGACGCGCGAGGGGCGCCTCGCGGCCGCGCGGAACGTCGCGCGCGAGCGGATCGACGCGCTCGTCGTCGTCGGCGGCGACGGCTCGCTGACGGGCGCCGACCTCTTCCGCCGCGAGTGGCCGCGGCTCCTCGCGGAGCTCGCCGGCAAGGGGGAGATCCCGGCCGAGACGGCGAAGGCCGCCGCGCCGCTCGCCCTCGTCGGCCTCGTCGGGTCGATCGACAACGACATGGCCGGGACCGACATGACGATCGGGGCCGACACGGCGCTCCACCGGATCGTGGAGGCGGTCGACGCCCTCGTCTCGACGGCCGCGAGCCACCAGCGGACGTTCGTCGTCGAGGTGATGGGGCGCAACTGCGGCTACCTCGCCCTGATGAGCGCGCTCGCGACGGGCGCGGGCTGGGTCCTCATCCCCGAGGCGCCCCCGGAGGGGGACGACTGGGAGGAGAAGATGTGCGCCGTCCTCGCAGAGGGGAGGAGGGCGGGCCGCCGGCACTCGACGGTCATCCTCGCCGAGGGGGCCGTCGACCGGCACGGCAACCCGATCGAGGCGGAGCGGATCCGGAAGCTCCTCGAGGAGCGGCTCGGCACGGAGACGCGGACGACGGTCCTCGGCCACGTGCAGCGGGGCGGCCGGCCGAGCGCCTTCGACCGGACGATGGGGTCGCTCCTCGGGTACGCGGCGATCGAGGAGGTCCTCCGCTACGGCCCGGACGACGTCCCGTGCCTGATCGGCCTGCGCGAGAACCGGATCGCCCGCGTGCCGCTGATGGAGAACGTCGACAAGGCGCGCGCCGTCGGCGAGGCGATCCGGTCGGGGGACTTCGACCGGGCGATGGAGCTGCGCGGGACCGGGTTCCGCAACGCGTTCCGGATCCTGAAGACGCTCGTCCGCGCCTTCCCGCACGGCCCGCGGGACGGGCAGAGGCGGCGGCGCTTCCTCGTCCTCCACGCGGGCGCGCCCGCGCCGGGGATGAACACCGCGATCCGCGCGGCCGTCCGGCTCCTCGTCGACCAGGGGCACGTCGTCCTCGGCGCGCACGGGGGCTTCGACGGTCTCCTCTCGGGCGACGTGAAGACGCTCGACTGGATGAGCGTCCACGGCTGGGTCTCGGCGGGCGGCGCCGAGCTCGGGACGAGCCGGAAGGTCCCCTCGGACGACGACTTCCCGGCCCTCGCCGCGGCGCTCGCGACGCACCAGGTCGAGGGAGTCCTCCTCGTCGGCGGCTGGGCGGCCTACCAGGCGGCGTTCCGGATGCAGGGGGCGCGTGCGGCGCACGCGCCGTTCCGGGTCCCGATCGTCTGCATTCCCGCGGGGATCGACAACTCCCTCCCCGGGTCGGAGCTCTCGATCGGGGCGGACACCGCGTTGAACGCGATCGTCGAGGCGGTCGACAAGATCAAGCAGTCGGCCGTCGCGTGGCGCCGGGCGTTCGTCGTCGAGGTGATGGGGCGCTACTGCGGCTACCTCGCGGTGATGTCGGGCCTGGCGACGGGGGCCGAGCGGGTCTTCACGCACGAGGAGGGGATCACGATGGCCGGGCTCGAGCGGGACCTCGAGCGGCTCACCCTCGGGTTCCGGAAGGGGAAGCGGCTCGCGCTGATGATCCGGAACGAGAACGCGAGCCCGGTCTTCACGACCGACTTCCTGAGGCGCCTCTTCGAGGAGGAGGGGGCGGGCCTCTTCGACTCGCGGCAGGCGATCCTCGGGCACCTCCAGCAGGGGGGCGACCCGACGCCGTTCGACCGGATCGTGGCGATCCGCTCGGCGGCCCGCGCGGTCGAGGTCCTCCTCGAGGAGAGCGTCAAGGAGGAGCCCGCGGCCTGCTACCTCGGGTTCCAGGCGGGCCGCCTCACGACGTTCCCGCTCGCCGACCTCCCCGCGCAGGTCGAGGACGAGTTCGAGCGGGCGAAGGAGCCGTGGTGGCGCGCCGTCGAGCCCGTCGTGCGGCTCCTCGGGCAGGCGGGGCCGGCGGCGGGCGCCTGACGGTCGCGCGTCAGAAGACGAGGAAGTCGTGGGCGTTCGATCCGGGCTCGAGGGAGACCGGGTCCGTCATGGTGTCCGTAGCGGTCGCGCCGGTCGTCGTGACGTAGGAATACGTCACCGTCACCGTCGCCTGGCCGGAGCGGAGCCCGGACAGCAGGTAGGTGCCGTCGGATGCCGTCGTCGTGGACGCCCCCTCGCATTCCACAGCCGTGCCCGGCAGGAGAGGTCCGTACGACCGGACGGTGCCTGACAGGGTCGCCGGCTGGCCCGGCAGGGGAGTCGGAGCCGGAGTCGCGGCCGGCGTCCCCGGGACCGGAGAAGGCTCGGTGGGCGACCCGGAGTCGCTGCACGAGAGGAGAACCGCGACCGCGGCGGGGAGGAGGACCGTCCGGAGAAGGCGGCTCTTCGGGGGCGTGTCCATTCTCATGGTGCTCCTTCCGGCGGATGGACGCACCCCCGCCGGTGCCGCCCCGGAGGGGCCCGGCGGGAGCGGACGCGCCCGCGAGGTCTTTCCACGGAGAGACCGCCGTCCGGGCCGGGTTAGCGTGGGCGAACGACGATCGGCGCGCGGGAGGCGCCGGGCGGACCGGAGAGCTTCGGGGGCGGGCGCCCGAGAGCGCCCGCCCTGCCGTCCTAGAGAGTCTCCCCCTCGAAGTACGACCCGCTCCCGGGGCCGCTCTCGTCGCGGTGGCCCGCGGGGACGAGGACGATCGGCGGGAGCTCGTTCTCGACGAGGTAGCCGAAGCGGTCGCGGAAGTCCGCGAGCGAGATGCCGCACGTCGCCGCGAACTTGGCGAGCTCGTGGGCGTCCTCGAAGTCGTCCTTGCGGAGCCGGATCATGTAGCGCCGCGCGATGGCGTAGCGGGTCGAGTGGACGTCGACCATCCGCACCTTCGTCCGCCCCGTCTGCGGGTCGAGCATCTCGGCGAACGGGATCGGGACGAAGTTCCCCCCCTGCATCGAGACCATCGCGCCCGAGCCGCCGGAGAGGATGTACTTGGCGGCGCAGTAGCCGAGGTCGCGCGTGTACTCGAGGTCGTACGGGATCGGGTCGGCGCAGCGGAGCTCGTAGCCGATGTTCTTGTCGGTGACGGTCGCCTTCACGCCGAGCCTCTTCAGCTCCTCGTTGACGGCCGCCTTCAGGATCTCGCCGATGTTCACGTCGGCGATCCGGAGGTGCCCGTGCGCGTCGCGCTCAGCCTCGGCGAGCCCCTTCAGCTCCTCGGGGTCGAGCTCGAGGACGAGCCCTTCCGCGATGATCGCCACGCCGTCGCGGCGGCCGTAGCTGAGGCGCTTGAGGATCGCCCCGACGAGCGTGTCGACGATCGCCCGGAACCTCACCTTCTGCCCCTGGAACTCCTCGGGAATCAGCGTGAGCGTGGCGCCCGCCGCCTTCCCGATCCCGAGCGCGAGGTGGCCCGCCTTGCGGCCCATCGCGATGACGAAGTACCAGCGCGAGGTCGTCCGCGCGTCGACCATCAGGTTCTTGACGATCTCGACGCCGACGTGGCGTGCCGTCTGGAAGCCGAACGTGTCGACGTCGGGGGGGAGGTCGAGGTCGTTGTCGATCGTCTTCGGGACGTGGACGACGGCGATCCGCCCGTCGGCCTTCTCGGCGAGCTTCATCGCGGAGAACGCGGTGTCGTCGCCGCCGATCGTCACGAGGCGCGAGACGTTCAGGCGGAGGAGCGAGATGACGGCGTTCTCGAGGAGCTGCGGGTCCTTCGTCGGGTTCGCGCGGGCGATGCCGATGTGCGAGCCGCCCCGGAAGTGGATCCGGCTCACCTCCTCGATCGTGAGCGGGTGGACGTGCTCGATGTTCCCCTGCATGAGCCACTGGAAGCCGTCCCGGATGCCGAGGACCGAGACCCCCTCGAGCTCGGCGCGGATCGTCGCCGCGCTGATGACGCTGTTGATGCCGGGGGCGGGACCGCCGCCGACGAGGATCGCCATGTTCTTGTGCGTGCTGATGGTCATGGGGCCTTTCTCCGGCGGCGAAGTGTAAGGCAGCGGCGCGGGGAATCCGCCGGGTCGTCCCGGGCGTTGAGAGGGGGATGCAGGAAGAAGCCGCCCAGCCGTCCCGGAAGCTCCGCGTCGTCGTCGCGGGGGCCTCGGGCTTCGTCGGGCAGGCTCTCCTCCCGGTCCTCGCGCGCGACTTCGACGTCGTCGCCCTCGCGCGCGACCCCGGCCGGCGGGCAGCCGGCTCTCCCGCGGGCGTCGCCTGGCGGGCGTGCGACCTCTTCTCCCTCCTCGACGCCGAGCGCGCGCTCGAGGGGGCCGACCTCGCGGTCTACCTCGTCCACTCGATGCTCCCCTCGGCGCGCCTCGTCCAGGGGAGCTTCGAGGACCTCGACCTGATCGCGGCGGACAACTTCGGCCGCGCGGCCCGGGCCGCGGGGGTCGCGCGCATCGTCTACCTGGGCGGGCTCCTCCCCGCGGGGGAAGGGCTCTCGCGGCACCTCGCGAGCCGGCTCGAGGTGGAGGAGACGCTCCGCGCGAGCGGCGTCCTGCTCACGACGCTGCGGGCGGGGCTCGTCGTCGGCGCGGGGGGCTCCTCGTTCGAGATGCTCGTGCGGCTCGTGAAGCGCCTTCCCGCGATGCTCTGCCCGGCGTGGACGCTGACGCGGACGCAGCCGGTCGCCCTCTCCGACGTCGTCGCGACGATCCGTGCCGCGCTCACGCGCGACGAGGCGCTCGGGGCGACGCTCGACGTCGGCGGGCCCGAGGTCCTGACCTACCGCGGGATGCTCGCCGAGACGGCCCGGCAGCTGGGCCTGAAGCGCCTCCTCGTCCCGCTGTCGCTCTTTTCGCCCCGCCTCTCCACGCTCTGGGTCCGCCTCTTCACGGGCGCCCCGCGCGCGCTCGTGGCGCCGCTCGTCGAGAGCCTCTCGCACGAGATGGTCGCGCGGGACCGCGCACTGCAGACCGCCCTCGCCGGGAAGGCGATGCCGTTCCGGCAGGCGCTCGCTGTGGCCCTCGCGGCGGGCTCCGGCACGACGGCGCTCGAGCGGATGCGGTCCCGCCCTTCGGTCCGCGTCGTCCGGTCGGTGCAGCGCCTCCCGCTGCCGCGGGGCTGGGACGCGGAGGGGGCCGCCCGCGAGTACGGGACCTGGCTCCCGCGCGCCTTCCGGCCGTTCCTCGAGGTCGCCGTCGAGGGCGGGACGCGCTTCTCGTTCCGGTTCCGGCCCCTCCGCGCGCCGCTCCTCGTCCTCGAGCTCTCCCCGGAGAGGAGCTCCCGATCGCGCGCCCTCTTCTACATCCGCGGCGGCCTCCTCGCGCGCCCCGGCGAGCGCGGGCGGCTCGAGTTCCGCGAGGCGCTCGGCGGGCGCGTCCTCCTGGCCGCGATCCACGACTTCGAGCCCCGCCTCCCGTGGCCGCTGTACGTCGCGACGCAGGCCGTCCTGCACCTCGCGGTGATGCGGGCCTTCGGGCGGCACCTCGCCGCCGCGGCCTCGGCGCCGGAAGGGACGGCGCTCGCCGCGGACCTCACCTAACATCGGCGCAGGACCGCCGATGCCCTCCACGCCCTCCCTCGCCGCCCCTTCGCCCTCCGACGCCCGCCGCGCGGCGTTCCGGACCCGGGACGCCGTCCGCGCCGCCTTCTCGCGCGCGGGGGTGGCGCCCGGGGGAGGCGTCGAGGTCTCCGTCGCCGAGCCGGAGGCCGCGATGCCGATCGACGGGCTCGCGCGGGCGATCGCGGAGGCGGCGCGCGACGGCTCGGCGCGTCTCGTTCCGGGAGGCGGGTGGGCGGGCGCCCCGTTCCCCGAGCGGGAGCTCTACGTCGCCTCGTGGGCGCTCGAGCTCCTGGCGCGGCGCCGCGCGGCCGCGCCGGCCGCGACGGCCCCCGCGGTCGGCGCCGCTCCCGCGACGGTGCGCGGACGGGAGGGCCACGGTCCGGCCACGGCCTTCTCGCCCTGGCTCGCGCACTCGTTCGCCGGGAGGAAGGCGCACGCGCGTCCCGACGTCCTGTCGCTCGTCCCCTCGTCGGCACGGACGGTCCTCGACGTCGGCTGCGGCGAGGGGGCTCTCGGCGCCTCCCTCGAGGCGCGAGGGGCGCGGGTCACGGGGGTCGAGCTCGACGTCGCGGCGGCCGACGTCGCGGCGCGGCGCCTCTCTCGCGTCGTCGCCCTCCCGGCCGAGGAAGCCGTCGCGTCGCTCGACGCGCGGCCCGACGTCGTCCTCCTCGCGGACGTCCTCGAGCACCTCTCCGACCCGTGCGGAGTGCTCCGAGCCCTGCGGGGCTCGCTCGCTCCCGGCGGGATCCTCGTCTTCTCGGTCCCGAACGCGACGCACTCCTCGGTCCTCGGCGGGATGCTCCGGGGCCGCTGGGACCGGGAGCTGGAGGGGATCGTGGCGGACGACCACCGGACCTACGCGGGGCGCGCGGGGTGGACGTCGCTCCTCTCCGCGGTCGGCTTCCGCGTCACGTCGCTCCTCCCGGCCGCGGCGCGGACGGCCCTCTCCGACCCCGACCGCTCCGCCCTCCTCGCGTCGACGGCGCTCGGGCCCGACGACCTCGACGCGGTGCAGTGGCTCGGGACCGCCGAGCCCGCGGTCGCCGCGGGGATCGACGTCCCGGCCGCGGAGAAGGACGAGGGGCCTCTCGGGGGAGAGAACCCCGTCGACGCCGTTGCGGGGCGCGTCGCGGCGGGAGAGACGGTCTTCGCCGTGCGGAACGCGGTTCACGCGGCGGTCGTCGGAACGCTCCTGGCGGGTGGCCTCGTCGCAGGGCGGGACGCGGCGGGCCTCGTCTCGGGGTGGACGCCCTCCTCCCTCGTTCGCCGGTTCGAGGGGAGCGGCCTGGGACCCCGCGTCGAGGCGGCAGGGCCGGAGGCGCTCCCGGCCGCGGTTCGAGCCGCCGTCGCCGCGTACCGCGCCGCGGGCCTTCCGGCGGACGAGGAGACGCTCCTGGCCGCCGGGCTCCGCGCGACGTTCGGCCCGGAGCGCTGAGCTCTTCAGCGCGTCGCGCCGACGGCGGGGAGGCCGGGCGTCACTCCCACCTCTTCGCGTCGCGTGAAGGCGGCGAACGTCCGGGGCCACCTGGCCGGGCTCGCCGCGTACCGGGCGAGCGGCGTCGCCGGGAACCAGGGAGCCGCCTGGGCGGCGGCGCGCGAGGCGAGAGCGGGGTTCCCGCGGTCCTTCGCGACGAGCGCGAAGGCGGCGAGGACCGAAGGGGACGAGCCCCGCCCACGCGGGAGCGACGCGAGAAACTCCTGCGCCGCCCCGGCGCGCCCGGCGAGGCGGAGGCTTTCGGCGTAGAGGGCGTCGCTCTCCTCCCCGGGGGCGATCGCGAGGAAGCGCTCGGCGAGCGCGAGCCCCTTCTCGAGCCGGCCCGTCTCGTGGGCCCGCCGGACCTGGTCGGAAAGGGACTGCAGCCAGACCGAGCCGCAGGCCGGGTCGGCGGCGCCCCGGAGGAAGGAGCGGCCGAGGAAGCCCCAGCGCGGGGGGGGCGCGACGAGCGCGGCGAGCTCCGGCGGGAACGGCACGAGGCGCGGACCGAGCTCGGGATGCCGCTCGTACCAGGGGGGGCGGGCGAGACGCGCCGCGACGGCCTCGGGCGAGCCGGCGAGGGAGGCGGCGAAGTACCACGGGAAGACGACGTGCGGCGCCGCGGAGGGAATCGTCGCGAGGACCTGATCGGGTGGGACGCTCGGGACACCCCTCTCGTCGGGCTCGATCGCGATCGCCGGGACCTCGCGTTCGAGCTGCGGCGTGAGGCTCGGACGTCGGCCGTTCGCGACGTAGGTGTCGACGAGCGACGGATGGACGAGGAGCGGCGGCAGGTTCAGGGCGATCGAGAGGCCGACGGTGAGGCGCCGCGGCCCGTCGTCCCAGAGGCCGGCGACGAGGGCCGCCCAGGGGGCGAGGAGCGGGAGCGCCGGGACGAGGAGCCGCGGCCCCCAGCCGCCGACGCCGTGCCACGCCCACCACGCGGCGGCCGTGACGAGGAGGACGAGCGCCGCGGCGAGGCTCGCGACGGCGGCGAGACGGAGCGGCGCGTCGCGACGCGTGCCGATCGCGCGGGAGAGGCCCGCCGCGGCGAGCGCGGCCGCGGGAAAGAAGAGGAGGAGGCCGCGGTTCGGGCCGACGAGGAGCCGCCAGAGGCCGTCGGCGAGAGGGTGCGTGAACCCCTCGCCGCCGTAGCCGGCGAAGGGGGCGCCGAACCGGACGATCTCGAACGCGAGCCACGCCGCGAGCGGAGCGACGGCGCCGGCCGCGGCGGCGGCGAGCCTCCGCCCGCGGAGCGCCGAGGCGGCGAGGAGCGGGAGGAGGAGGAGCGGCGCGACGGCCGCGAGGCTCGACTTCACGAGGACGGCGAAGCCCGCCGACGCGCCGGCCGAGGCCGCGAGGCGCGCGGACCTCCCCGGCGCGGCCTCGCGCGCGGCCGCGAGGGCGAGCGCGAGGGCGCCGCCGAGGGCCGCGGCCTGGAGCGGCTCGGAGAAGTCGGACGTCGCGTACGAGCCGAGCGGGGAGCCAAGGCCCGCGAGGAGGACCGCGAGGCCCGGGGCCGCCGGGGCGCCCCCCGCGAGGCGGGCGACGGAGCCGGCGGCGGCCGCGGCGAGGAGGACGGCGGCGAACGGGGCGAGGAGGAAGAGCGGCTGGGACGTGCCCGGCCCGAGGCCCTCCTCGACGCGGGGCGCGAGGAACGCGGCGGGGAGCTGGACGAGGCTCGCGCCGATCCCGTAGCGCGAGACGGCGTCGTCGCCCCGGTCGACCGCGCGCGGGGCCCCCTTCGCGATCCCGATCCCGCCCGTCTCGACGATCGCGACGGCGGTCCCGACCACCTCCCGCCCGTCGGAGATCTTCCCGGCGTGGCGGTCGTCGGCGGTGAGGGCGAGGACGACGGCGACGGCGAGGAGGGCGCCGCGCGCCGAGATCCCTCGGGCCGGGGGAGTCGGGCTCGCCACGGGCGCAGGGTACCGCACGGTCCGTCGCCGGTGGCATCCTCCCGACATGCTCGCGCGCGGCCTCCGCTGGCTCGGATCGAACGTCCTCGTCCCCGCGGCGATCACGGTCGCTCTCTTCGCCTTCCTCGAGGGGAGCTGCCGGGTCGTCGGGCGGCTCCGGACGGGGAGCTGGCCCGTGACGGCCCAGGAGAGCGCGACGCGCTTCACCCGGCGGGTGGGGCAGGGCTACCGGACGCACCCGTTCCTCGCGGTCGCGGGACGGCCGGGGGCGGTGATCCGCGTCCCGGGGCACGAGGTCCGGTTCAACTCGCTCGGGATCCGGGGACCTGAGGTCGCGATGCCGAAGCCCCCGGGGCGCTTCCGCGTCGTCTGCGAGGGGGGCTCGACGACCTTCGACCTGCTCGCGGCGAACGACGCGACGACGTGGCCGGCCCGCCTCGGCGCCCTCCTCGGCCCGGGCGCGGACGTCGTGAACGGAGGCTTCCCGGGGTGGACGAGCGTCCAGAGCCTGGTCGCGCTCGAGCTGCGCGACGTCGACCTCGCCCCGGATCTCGTCGTCGTCTTCTCGGGGATCAACGACCTCCAGCCGGCGGGGCACATCCCCTTCTTCCGCGACTACTCCGTCGGCCACGGCGAGATCCTGCCGCGCGTCCTCGGCGCGACGCCGGCGCCCCTGCCGCTCGTGGCGCGCTCCGTCCTCGTCGAGTGGCTCCGCGGGACGCTCGGTCTTCGCGGCAGCTCGGTCGAATCCGACGGCTACGCCCCCGCGTGGGACTGGACGGGAGGCACCCGGCGCGGCCGGATGCCTGAGGAGGCGGTCGAGGTCTACGCGCGGAACCTCCGGTCGACCGCGGCCGTGGCACGCGCGTTCGGGGCGCGGACCCTCTTCGTGGCGCAGGCCGCGCGGCTCCGGAAGGGGCGCGAGGCGTGGGACCGGACGTACCTCGAGAGCTGGACCCCGGGCCTCTCCGCGGACGGCTACCTCGATGGGGTCGCGCGCTACGACGCGGCGGCCCGCGCGCTCGCCGCCGAGGGGTGCGCGGAGTTCGTCGACCCGTTCGCCGGAGAGGGCTTCGCGGACGACGACTTCGCCGACCCGGTCCACTTCTCGGACGCGGGCTCGGCGAAGTTCGCGGGGCGGATCGGCGAGGAGGTCGCACGGATCCGGCGGCCGGGCGCCGCGGCTCCCGCTGCTAACATCCAGCCGCCCGCGGCCGGCTCCGCGGCGACACGCAAGAAATGACGGCAGACAGGACTTTCGGCTTCGTCGTGGGAGGAGCGTTCGCCCTCCTGGGCGTGGCCCTCCTCGTCGCGGGGTCGCGGCGCGCGGCTCCCGTCTTCGCCGCGCTCGGCGTCGTCCTCGTCGTCCTCGCCCTGGCCGCGCCGGCGGCCCTCGCGCCGGTCCACCGCGGATGGCTCGCCGTCTCCCGGGCGCTCGGCCGGGTCAACACCGTCGTCTTCCTGACGCTCGTCTACTTCCTCGTCCTCACCCCGCTCGGTCTCCTCCTCCGGCTCGCGGGGCGCGACGAGCTCGACCGGCGCCGCCGGGGCGCCTCGACGTGGGTCCCGTACCCCGAGCGCAACCGCGACCCCCGCCACTTCGAGAAGATGTTCTGATGGCCAGGCACGAGGTCCTCGCGGAGCTCTGGGAGTTCCTGAAGTACAGGAAGAAGTACTGGCTTGCGCCGATCCTCTTCCTCCTGATCCTGATCGGGCTCCTCCTCGTCCTCGCGGAGAAGAGCGTCCTCGCGCCCTTCATCTACACCCTCTTCTGACGTGGCGAAGCGGATCCTCGGCCTTTCCGCCTACTACCACGACTCCGCGGCGGCTCTCGTCGTCGACGGGGAGATCGTCGCCGCGGCGCAGGAGGAGCGCTTCACGCGGAAGAAGCACGACGCGGGCTTCCCGGCGCACGCCGCGCGGTGGTGCCTGAAGCACGGGGGCGTCGACGTCTCCCGGATCGACGCGGTCGCCTTCTACGACAAGCCGCTCCTGAAGTTCGAGCGCCTCTTCGAGACCTACCTCGAGCTCGCGCCCCGGGGCTTCCGGTCGTTCCTCGCGTCGATGCCGCTCTGGATGCGCGAGAAGCTCTGGATGAAGGAGCGGATCCGGGAAGAGCTGGGCTTCGAGGGAGAGGTCCTCTTCGCCGAGCACCACGAGTCGCACGCCGCCTCGGCGTTCTACCCCTCCCCGTTCGAGGAGGCCGCCGTCCTGACGATGGACGGCGTCGGCGAGTGGGCCACCTCTTCGATCGGCCACGGGAAGGGGGCTTCGCTCGACCTCCTGCGCGAGCTCCGCTTCCCGCACTCCGTCGGCCTCCTCTACTCGGCGTTCACCTTCTTCTGCGGCTTCAAGGTGAACAGCGGCGAGTACAAGCTGATGGGCCTCGCGCCGTACGGCGAGCCGCGCTTCGCGGACGCCATCCGGAAGGAGCTCGTCGAGGTCCACGCCGACGGCTCGATCCGCCTCGACCTCGACAAGTTCGAGTTCGCCCGGGGCCTGACGATGACCGGGCGCGCCTTCGAGAGGCTCTTCGGCGGGCCGGCCCGGGAGGCCGAGTCGCTCCTGACGCAGCGCGAGATGGACCTGGCCGCCTCGGTGCAGGCCGTGACGGAGGAGATCGTCCTGAAGATGGCGCGCCACGCGCGCGCGCTGACGGGCGCCCGCCACCTCTGCCTCGCCGGGGGCGTCGCGCTCAACTGCGTCGCGAACGGCGCGCTCCTCCGCGAGCGCGTCTTCGACGACCTCTGGATCCAGCCCGCCGCGGGCGACGCCGGCGGCGCGGTCGGCGCGGCGCTCGCGGTCTGGCACCGCCGGATGGGGGGCGCGCGCGCGAGCGCGGAGGGCCTCGGGACCTGGAGGCCCGCCTTGCCGGGCGACGGGCTGCCGCCGTACGCGGACGGGATGAAGGGGGCCTGCCTCGGCCCGGCCTTCAGCCCGGGCGAGATCGCCGCGTGGCTCTCGGGGCGCGGCCTGCCGTTCCGGACGGTGACGCGGGAGGAGCTCCCCGCCGTCGTCGCGGACCTCCTCGCCGAGGAGAAGGTCGTCGGGCTCCTGCAGGGCCCGATGGAGTTCGGCCCGCGCGCCCTCGGCGGCCGCAGCATCCTGGGCGACCCGCGCTCGCCGAAGATGCAGTCCGTCATGAACCTGAAGATCAAGTTCCGGGAGTCGTTCCGCCCGTTCGCGCCTTCGGTCCTCCGCGAGGACGTCGCGGAGTGGTTCGAGCACGACGGCGACTCTCCGTACATGCTCCTGACGGCCGACGTGAGGAAGGCGCTCCGGCGGCGGATGACCGCGGAGGAGAGCGCCCTCTGGGGGATCGAGAAGCTGAACGTCCCCCGCTCCTCGATCCCCGCGGTGACGCATGTCGACTACTCGGCGCGGCTCCAGACGGTGCGCCGGGAGGCGAACCCGCTCTACCACGCGATCCTCTCCGCCTTCAAGGCCCGCACGGGCTGCCCGGTCGTCGTCAACACGTCGTTCAACGTGAGGGGCGAGCCGATCGTCTGCACGCCCGAGGACGCCTGGCGCTGCTTCATGCGGACGTCGATGGACGCCCTCGTCCTCGAGGACCACGTGCTCCTCCGCGATGAGCAGCCGGCGCTCGTCGAGACGGAGGACTGGAAGGCGACGTTCACGCTCGACTGAGCGCGACGTCCGGATTCCCCCGGGGAAGCCGTCCACTAGAATCCGACCGGCATGGCTCTCGTCGACACCTCCTGCGGGGCGATCGTCTTCTGCTCTTCCTCCGGGCACTGCCAGCTCGACTGCAGCTACTGCATCGTGAACCCGGTCATCAAGCGGAATCCCTCCCTCACCTACGAGGACCTCGACTTCTTCATGCGGGCCGTCGGGACGTCCGTCTTCTTCATCTTCTCGGGCAAGGGGGACTTCTTCGCCGGCTACTCGAAGAAGGAGCGGCTCCTCGGCCGCCTCCTCGAGCGGGACGTGGAGGTCGCGCTCGACGTGAACGGCCTCCTCCTCCACGAGTACCCCGAGCTCCCGGAGGCGGCGAGACGGAAGGTCCGTCACGTGAACCTGACCATGCACTACGAGCAGCTCCGACGGAAGAACGCGCGGGAGCTCTGGGCCGGGAACGCGCGGACGCTCGTCGGTCTCCACGAGGGGCTGCTGAACCTGAACACGATCCTCTCGCCGCTCGAGCGCGGCACGTGGGAAGAGAGCCTCGCCTTCTTCGAGCGCGAGGTCTTCGGCCCGACGGGCCGGAAGCTCGTGCTCGTCACCGACTGCGACCGCCCCTTCTCGGATGACGAACGCGCCGAGCACGATCGCCTGCGCGAGCGCTTCGCGCCGATGATCGAGAGCTCCTACAGCGCGGACTTCGCGGGTGCGTTCGCCGGGCGCGAGGCCGTCCTCTGCCCGGCGGGGCAGAGCTACTTCCGCATCTGGAACGACGGTCGCGTCGAAGGGTGCCCCTGGGTCGGCGAGCTCGGCGGCCTCGGAAACCTCAAGGAGAGGCGGTTCGAGCCGCGCCCCGCCCCCTTCCGCTGCACGACGCCCCGCTTCTGCGACTGCTACGACATCCTGCAGCTCGGACGAATGGGGTTCGAGGAGCCGGCGGTCGACGCGCCGGCCGCAGGTCCCCTGGACGCCGTCGGCGGCCCGGGCTCCCCGCGTGCCTGACCCCTCCCCGTGGGCCGTCTCGGTCTCGGAGCTCTCGAAGAGCTACCGGATCTACCCGAGGCGGCGGGACCGGCTCCTCGAGGTGATCCTCGGACGCGCCCGCCACGAGGAGGTCCACGCCCTCAGGGGCATCTCGATCCGGGTCCGTCGAGGGGCCGTGACGGGCCTCATCGGGGAGAACGGCTCGGGGAAGAGCACCTTCCTCAAGATCCTCGCGGGCACGACGACCCCGACCGCCGGCGAGGTCGGCATCGAGGGGCGCGTCGCCGCCGTGCTCGAGCTCGGCGCCGCGTTCCACCCCGAGGTGACGGGCCGGCGAAACGCGATCCTCCAGGCGGCCCTCTCGGGGCTGTCGGGGGAGGAGCTCGCCACCGTCCTTCCCGAGATCGAGGCCTTCGCGGACCTCGGCGACTTCTTCGACCGGCCCGTGAAGACCTACTCCTCCGGGATGGCGATGCGGCTCGCCTTCGCGGTCGCGACGGCGGTGCTCCCGGACATCGTCATCCTCGACGAGGCCCTCGCGGTCGGCGACGCCCGCTTCCAGAAGAAGTGCATCGACCGGATCTGGGACCTCAAGGCCTCGGGTCGGACGATCCTCTTCTGCACGCACGCCCTCTACTACGTGTCGACGTTCTGCGACGAGGCGATCTGGCTCGACGGGGGGAAGGTGGCGGGCAGCGGCCCGGCCCACGAGGTCGTCCTCGCGTACGAGAGGTTCCTGAGTGCCCGGAGCAGCCGGGCGTCGACCGGGGAGACCGCCGCCGAGGCCGTGGCGCAGGGAAGCCACGCCCGCATCGTGAGCGTCCACACGGTGGACGCGGAGGGGGCCCGCTGCGGCAGCTTCCGGCCCCGCGAGCCGTGGGGCGTGGAGCTGGAGATCGCGGTGGACGAGGCCTCGAGGCCGGTGCACGTGCACGTGGGCGTGAACACGCCCGACAACGTGACGTGCTTCTCGCTGGACTCCCGGCTCGACGGGTTCGGCCCGATCTCGGGGCGGACCCGCCACCGCGTCCGCGTCGCTCTCGACGTCCTGCCCCTGAGCAAGGGCGAGTTCGTCGTCTTCGCGTTCCTGGGGGACGAGAAGGCCCTCGTCGTGTTCGACGCCCGGAGCGACGCCCGCTTCCGGGTGGAGAGCGAGATCTGGACGAGCGGCCTCGTCCCCGTCGAGGCGCGCTGGCAGGCCCTCCCGTGAGGATCGTCTACGTCCTCGAGGCCATCGACGTCGCGGGCGGCGTCAAGGTCGTCGTCGAGCACGCCGCGGAGCTCGCCTCCCGGGGGCACGACGTTTCCATCGTCGCCAGGAGCTGGAACCGCGACTGGATCGACGTGGCGGTTCCGGTACGCCTCGTCCCCGAGCTGACGCGCGAGTACCTGCCCGATGCCGACGTCTTCGTCGCGACGTGGTACGCGACCGTGCTGCCGGCCCTCGCGTCCGGGAGGGCCCGCCGCGTCGTCCACTTCTCCCAGGGCTACGAGGCGGCCTACTCCCACTTCGCTCACCTCGCGCCGGAGGTGGAGGCGGCCTACCTCGCGCCGGTACCGAAGCTCGTCATCTCCCCCCACGTCCTCCGGTGGCTGGAGGGACGCTTCCCGGGCCCGTTCCACGTCGTGCCGCAGGCGATCCGGCACTCCGACTTCGAGCCCGGCCCGGAGAGGAGCAGGCCTTCCGAGCCGCCGGTCGTCGGCATCGTCGGGCCGTTCGAGGCGGCGATGAAGGGGGTCCCCGTGGCGCTCGAGGCCGTGCGCCTGCTCCGCGCCTCCGGAGTCCGTGCCGCCCTTCACCGGGTCAGCCAGTCTCCACGCTCGGAGGCCGAGGCGCAGTTCGGCTCCTGCGAGATGTACTTCAGGTCTCTTCCCGTCGCGCGGATGGGGAGCTTCTACAGGGGCCTGGACGTGCTCCTCTTCGCGTCCGAGCCCGCGGAGGGATGGGGACTCCCTCCTCTCGAGGCGATGGCGACGGGCGTTCCGGTCGTCGTCACGGACATCCCCTCCCTGCGCGAGCTCCCCTGCGGCTCCACGCTTCGCGTCGCCGTCGGCGACGCCCGGGGCCTCGCGCAGGGAGCGCGGGACCTGCTCCTGGATCCCGCGCGCTGGCGCGAGCAGAGGAGCCGGGGCCTCGCCGCGGCGAAGGCGTTCTCGGTGTCCCGGGCCGTCGACGTCGTCGAGTCGGTCCTCGCCTCGCTGTGACGAGAGGCCGGCAGGACGCCGGCTCAGAAGACGTCGTGGTCGGAGAAGCGGTAGTCGAACGTGCGCCCGGGGGCGACGAAGTCGAACCCTTCCGCGACGGGGTGCATCAGGAGGACGGTGTCCGACGGCTCCGGGGCGAAACCGAGCTCTCCGACGAGGCGCTTCCCGAGGAGCCCCTCCTGCGGGGAGCGGAGGACCATCCGGACGGCGTCAGCCCCGGCGAGCCGCTCGTGGACCGCGGCGAGGAGGTCGGCGAGCGTGCCGTCCGTCTCCGAGCGGACCTGGAGGTCGACGAGGAGCGCCTTCCGGTCGCGGATCGAGACGACGGCGTAGGCGCGGGATCGGCCTCCCGCGTCGAGGAGCTGGACGCTCCTGTAGACGAACCCGGGGCGCGAGAAGCGCCAGGCGAGCGTCCGGACGGAGCGGTCGGTCCGCCAGCCGGACCGCGCGTGGAGGGCCTCGGCGAGCGCCTCGTGCGGCCGGCCGAACGGCTCGCCCTCGCGGACCCGGAGGAGCCGGCGCCGGATCCTCCCGAGGAGGGGCGGCGCGTCGAGCGGGCGCCCGCGCTCGCCGCACGGCTCGGCCGTCACGCAGCCGCCGAGGCGCTCCTCGATCTTCCGCGCCCGCTCGTGCGGGAAGCCGAAGTCGAAGAGGACTCCCGTCCCGGCGTTGATCCGGCGGAAGGCCTCGGTGAGCCTCTTGAAGAGGGCCGCCTTGCCGAGCGCGCGCGCCCCGGGGTGGGTCATCACGTCGACGAGGGAGTTGCCCCGCTGGTCCATCCCGAGCCCGCGGTAGCGGGTCCCGACGGCGCCGATGAGACCCACGGCGCGGCCGTCCTCGATCGCGATCACGGAGACGGCGGGGTGCGGGTTCTCGTCGTACTTCCAGGCGAGGTCGGCGGGGTCTGCCGGGCTCTTGAACGCCGCCTCGAAGAGCTCCAAGATGGCGTTCCGATCGCTTTTGACGGCAGGTCGGAACTCAACCGACATCGTGCCGGCGAGGTTAGCACCAGATGATTTCGGCCGTGTTCGTCTCGTACCGCTCGGCGGAGCTCGCGGCGCGCGCGATCGCGTCGTTCCGCGAGGACGCGCGCAGGGCGGGCCGCGACGCGGAGGCGGTCGTCGTCGTCAACTCGGAGGACCCGGAGGAGAAAGCGGGGCTCGAGCCGCACGCCGACGTTGTCCTGCTGCCGCCGCGGAACCTCGGCTTCGCCGGCGGGCTGAACGCCGGCATCGCCGCCGCGCGCGGCGCGACGCTCTTCCTCGCGAACCCGGACCTCACGTTCTGCGAAGGCTCCGTCGCCGCGCTCGCCGCGGCGGTCGAGGGGGAGCGGCTCGTCGCAGCCGGACCGGCCCTCTGGGCCGACGGCGCGCGGACGATCCTCATGCCTCCCGCCGAGGAGGCGCGCCCCGAGGAGCTCGCCCGGCGGGCGCTCGCCGCGGACCCGGCGCGCTCCGCGAGGGCGTTCCGCCGGGAGGCGCGCCGGGCGGCGGCGCAGGCCGCGCGCGCCGCCGAGGGCAGGGTCGCGTCGGTCCGCGGCCTCTCCGGGGCGCTCGTCGCCGTGACGCGCCGGACGCACGAGGCCGTCGGCGCGTTCGACGAGGGATACCGCCTCTACTACGAGGAGAACGACTGGCAGCGGAGGCTCCTCCTCGCCGGCGGCCGCCTCCTCTTCGTCGGCGGCGCGCACGTCGTCCACCTCTTCGGGCAGAGCGCGCGGACGGAGCCGCGCGCGGCGGCCTGGTTCGCCGAGTCCGAGGCGCGCTACTTCACGAAGCACTTCGGCGAGGCCGGTGCGCGCGCGCTCGAGCGCCTCGCCCGGCTTCCCCCCGTCGACGGGAGCGGCGTTCCGCGCGTGTCGGAGCTCCGCTGGGACGACGCGGCGCCCGCCGCCGCGGCCGTCTCGCCCTACCCGAGCTTCCGGCCGTTCGGGCTCGTCCTCGTCCCGGGCGGCGTGCGGAGCTGGCGGCTGCCCGGGGACTTCGCGCGCGCGCGGAGCGGGGAGACGCTCTGGGTCCGCGTCTTCGCCCGCGAGACGGGCTCCGTCCTCGCCGAGGGCCGCTTCGCGGCCGCCTGACGGCGCGGGCCGGGCGCGAACCGGCGGTTAGAATCGCGCGGCTTGGCTTCCGGCTCGCTGGACCCTTCTCCCGAGAGACGCCTCCTCCCCTACGAGGCGACGCGCCTTTCCGCCCGCCGCGTCCTCGTCGTCGCGCCGCACGCCGACGACGAGACGCTCGGCTGCGGCGGCACGCTCGCCGCGCTCCTCCGCGACGGGGCCGCGGTCGAGGTCCTCGTCGCGACGGACGGCGCCGGAGACGAGCCCGACCCGGGGCGGCGCCGGGAGACCGGAGAGCTCCGCCTCGCCGAGACGCGCCGCGCGCTCGGCGTCCTCGGCGGGGGCGAGGCGCGTTGCGCCCATCTCCCGGACCGCGGGCTCTCGGAACGGGCTCCCGACCTCGCGCGGCTCCTCGAGGAGGCGCTCCTCGCGGGGGTGCCGGACCTCGTCCTCGTCCCGTCGCCGGTGGAGGTCCACCCGGACCACCGCGCGGTCGCCGCGGCGTTCCTCGGGCTCTTCGCGGGCGACGCGGGGCGCCGGCTCGCGGCTGCCCTGCCGGAAGGGGCGCGGGCCGCGTTCTACGAGGTCTCCCAGCCCTTCCGCCCGAACGTCCTCGTCGACGTCACCGCGGACGCGGAGAGGAAGCAGGAGGCGATCCGCGCCCACGCCTCGCAGCTCGGCGGGCACGACTACGCGGCCTTCGCGCGCGGGATCGGCGAGTTCCGCCGGATGAGCCTCCCGCGGAGCGTCCGCGCGGCCGAGGGGCTCTTCGTCGTCGCGCTCGCCGCGCTTCCGTCCGTCGACCCGTTCCGCCTCGCGTGCGCGATGGGGCCGACGCTCCCCGCCGACGAGGTCCTCCCGCGCGCCGCGGCCCCTGCCCCGCCGCCGGCCCCCGCCGCCGGGCCCGCGCGCGGCGGGGAGCCCGACGTGAGCGTCGTCGTCCGGACGAAGGACCGGCGCGGCCTCCTGCGCGAGGCGCTCGCGAGCGTCGCGGCTCAGGAGGGGGTCCGCCTCGAGGTCGTCGTCGTGAACGACGGCGGCGAGGACGTTTCCGACGTCGTCGCCGCCGTGCCGGGCCTGTCGGCGCGCTACGTCCCGCTCGAGCCGCCGCGCGGCCGGGCGGGCGCGGCGAACGCGGGGGCCGGGGCCGCGCGCGGGCGCTTCCTCCACTTCCTCGACGACGACGACCTCCTCCTGCCGGGTGGCCTCGCGGCGCTCGCCGCCGCCGCCGGGGAGGGCGAGGTGGTCTACGGGCGCGTCGAGGCGACCCGATGGAGCGGCACGGGGGAGGGGAGCGTGCGCACCCCCTTCCGGTCGTTCGCCGAGCCGTTCGACGCGACCGCGCTCCTCCTCGAGAACTTCATCCCGCTGAACGCGCCGCTCCTCCCGCGCGCGGCGTTCCTGGCCGCGGGCGGCTTCGACGAGGCGCTCGGGCGCTTCGAGGACTGGGACCTCTTCCTCCGGCTCTCCCGCTCGCTCCCGTTCCGGCTCGTCGACGTCCCCGTGGCGGAATACCGCGTCTTCCCCGGCCACTTCATCGACGACCCCGACGGGGCCCGGACGCAGGAGCCGTTCCGCGTCGAGGTCGTCCGGAAGCACGCCGCGCTCTACGCGCCGGAGGAGGTCTCGCGGCTCCTCCTCCACGTCAAGCGGGAGGTCCTCCCGCGCGAGGTCCGCCGGGAGACGGCCGCGGCCGAGGCGCTCGTCGCGCGCGCCGGCGAGGCCCTGCGGCGCGAGCGGGAGGATGCCGGGCGCCGGGCCGCCGCGGCGCTCGCCGCGCGGGCGGCGCTCGCCGCGCGGGCCTCCGTCGTCGTCGTGAACTACAACGGCCGGCACCACCTCGAGAAGTGCCTCCCGGCCCTCGCGCGGTGCGGCCCCGCGCCCGGCGAGGTGATCGTCGTCGACAACGGCTCCTCCGACGACTCCGTCGCGTGGACCCGCGCGAACCACCCGGACGTGAAGGTCCTCGAGGCGGGGGCGAACCTCGGCTTCGGGGAGGCGAACCGGCGCGGCGCCCTCGAGGCCCGCGGCGACTACCTCGTTCTCCTCAACTCCGACACCCAGGTCGAGGAGGGGTGGCTCCTCCCGCTCCTCGAGACGCTCCGCGACGAGCCCGCCGTCGCGGCGACCTGCTCGACGCTCCGCCTCCTCGCGACGCCCGAGCTCCTCAACGGCCTCGGGGGCGGGATGACCCGGCTCGCCTACGCGTTCGACCACGGCTACCTCTTCCCGTACGAGCCCTGGTCGCCGGGGAGCGGGGCGCCTCCGACGCACGACGTCCTCTTCCCGACGGCGGCGGCGATGGCGATGCGCCGCGTGGAGTTCTTCGACGTCGGGGCCTTCGATCCCGCGTTCTTCATGTACCACGAGGACGTCGACCTCGGCTGGCGACTCTGGCTCCTGGGCCGCCGCGTCGTCGTCTGCCGCGCCTCCGTCGTCCGCCACGCGTTCGGCGGGACCTCGAAGGTCGAGAAGGGGCTCGACTGGAGGCTGAAGCTCGGGGTGCGTCACGCGGTCCGCTCGATCCTCAAGAACGTCGAGCCGCTCGAGGCGGCCAAGGTGCTCCGGTGGCACGCCGTCCTCCTCGCGCGGGCGGGGGCATGGCGCCTCCTCGCACACGTCGTCGCCTGGAACGTGCGGCACCTCCCCGGCACGCTGCGGCAGAGGGCGGTGCTGAACGCCCGGAGGAGACGGTCGTCCGGGGACCTCCGGCGCGCCGGCCTCGTGACGCGGGCGCTGCAGCCCCCTCCGCCGCCGGACCCGCCGCGGTTCCGAGGCGGGACGTGCGACGGCTGGGTCGTCTCGGGCGAGCTCCTCCCCGGCGAGTTCTCGGGCGAGAGCCGGCTCGGCTGGGGGTGGTACGGCCGCGAGGACGACGGGGGAGGCCCCTTCCGCTGGACGACGGGCCACGCGAGGTTCGCTCTCCGCGTCGGGCCGGGCGCGGCGGGGCGGCTCCTCCTCGAGGTGAAGGGGAACTGCGCGGCGCCGTCGGGCGAGATGCGGGTCACGTGCGGCCCGGCGACGACCGCCGTGCCGATCGACGGGGAAGGCTGGCACGAGGTGGAGGTCCCGGCCGCCGCCCGGGAGGACGGGCTCCTCGACGTCGTCCTGAGGTCCCCTTCCGGCGTGCCGGACGAGGCGATCGGGAACTGGGACTTCCGGCAGCTCGGTGCGGCGGTGCGGCGGGTCCGCTTCCTCCCGCGCGAGCCGGAGCCGCGTCGCGCGCCCGGGACGGTCTCCGTCGTCGTCCCGACCTACAACCGCAAGGACGTCCTGGAAGAGACGATCCGGGCGCTCGCCCGGCAGATGGTTCCCCCGCTCGAGGCGATCGTCGTCGACGACGGCTCGACCGACGGGACGCACGAGCTCCTCGTCGCGCTCCGGGAGGAGCTCCGCGGCGCGCTCGACCTCGTGCCGGTGAGGCAGCAGAACCTCAAGCAGGGGCGGGCGAGGAACAACGGCGTCTCCCGCGCCCGGGGCGACCTCGTCCTCTTCCTCGGGGACGACACGATCCCGGAGCCCGCCTGCGTCGCCGAGCACCTCGCAGCCCACGCGGAGCGCCCGGGGCCGTGCTGCGTCATCGGCTTCACCGGGTGGCACCGGGAGAAGATGAGGGTCACCCCCTTCCTCGACTTCGTGAACGGGCACGGGCCCCAGTTCTCCTTCGACCTCCTCCGCGACGGCCAGGAGGTCCCGTTCACGACGCTCTACACGTCGAACGTCTCGATCCCGCGCGAGGCGCTCGGCGCCGAGCCCTTCGACCACCGCTTCACCTCGTACGGCTGGGAGGATTGCGAGCTCGGCTGGCGCCTCTCGAAAGCGGGTCTCCCGATCGTCTACCGGAAGGCGGCCGCGACCCGCCACGTCCATCCGCAGACGATGTCGCAGTTCCTCGCCCGGCAGGCGCACGTCGGCCGGGCGATCGACGTCCTCTACGAGATCCATCCCGAGCTGGAGGGGAGCCCCTGGCTCCCGCCGCGGCGGGGCCGGTTCCGGCACCGGGCGTTCTCCTTCGTCTACCGGGCGGCCGCCCGCGTCGCCGCGCCGCTCGACCTCCTCGGAGTCCGGCTCCCCCTGCGGGCGTACCACGGGCTCGTCGCCTGGGCCTTCCATTCCGGCCGCTGACGCCGGTCCCGGGGCGCTCGTCCCGGTCCGAGGACGGCCCGCCGGCGGCAAGCGGATTGCTTGATGGAGAATCGAGCTGACCCCGGGTCCCTCGCGGGGGACGGCCGGGGTCGAGCGGAGGACGCCATGAGCGCAAGGCCCGATCCCACGCATCCCGTTCACCGGACGACGCGATCCCGGTGTCTCTCCCTCTCCGCGGCGCTCCTCGCTTCGGGCTTCCTCGCCCTTTCCTTCCCGGTCGGCGCCGCCGGACCCCACGGCGGCTCGAGCGGCGGCTCGCGGGGCGGCTCCGGGGGCGGGCACTCCTACTCGGGCGGTGGGCGGAGCTCCTCCGGCGGGAGCCACTCTTACTCCTCCGGCTCGCGGAGCTCGTCCGGGACCCGTTCCTCCTCGGGCGGCACGCGTTCCTACTCGGGCGGAACCCGCTCCTCGTCCTCCGGCTGGAGGGGCTGGAGCTCCTCCTCGACGTCCTCGACCCCCGTCCGCACCGCGTCGGGTGACCGGGCCTACGGGTCGTCGGGCACGTCCGGCAGCTGGGGAACCCATTCCGTCACCGCGACCGGGACGCGCGGCGGGTCGGGCGGACCTCCCCCGTCGGGCGGCCACCCGGGAGGCACCCCCGGCGGGAACCCGGGCGGAGGCCACCCGGGAGGCGGCCATTCCGGCGGCGACTCCCACGGCGGCTATCACGGCGGCTACCACGGCGGCTACCACGGCGGTTACCACGGCTGGTACTGCCCGCCCGTCTACTGGGCCGGCTCGTCCTGGTACTGGGGCGGCCCGTGGGACTGGTGGTGGGGCTGGGGCCCGTACTGGGGCGCCGGCTGGGGCTGGGGCTGGGGAGGGGGCGTCTACGTCATCAACGAAGGCGAGCCCGCCCCGAACCGGTACGCCCGGATCGACACGGACGTGAGCCCGGAGGCCGCCGAGGTCTACCTCGACGGGACCTACATCGGCTCGGCGGACGACTTCGACGGCTATCCCGACTACCTCTACCTCGCGCCGGGCAAGTACCGGCTCGAGTTCCGGCACCCGTTCTACGAGACGATCGTCAAGGAGCTCGACGTGAAGCCGGGACAGAGCATCCAGTTCGAGGACGAGATGAAGCTCCTCCCCGGCAAGAAGAAGCTCGAGGTCGTCGACCCGAATGAGCGCGGGACCCCGCTCGGCCGCGTCTTCGGCAGGCCCGAGGCGAAGGCCGAAGGGCAGGCCGGCGACCGGACGGGTCGCTTCGACGCCGAGGGAGCGATGGACTCCGAAGACGCCGGCGAGGTCCGCGCGACGGACGTGGACGTCCTGCCGCCCGCCCTGGCGAAGCCGGGGGCCGGGACCGCGGCCCCGCCCGAGGAGATCGCTCCCGCCGAGCGAGGGCGGCTGCGGTTCGAGGTCGAGCCGGACGACGCCGTCGTCTACCTCGACGACCGCTACGCCGGCACCGGCGAGGAGCTCGCGGGCCTGCGGCGCGGCCTCGCGGTGAAGCCGGGCAGGCACACCGTGACCGTGACCCGTCCCGGGTACAAGTCCAGGACGATCGACGTCGAGGCGAAGCCCGGGGCGGCCATCGACGTCGTCATCGAGCTCGAGAAGTAACCTCCTGCACCCCCGAGGCCCGGGCGGGGCGCGTCCTCACTCCGCGCGCCCCGCCCTTTTCCCTTTCCGGGGGGTCGGGAGGAAGGGGACCGGGCCGCGCGGGCCCGCCGTCCGGATGCGCGCCGGGGAACCGCTCAGACCGCGAGGAGCGAGAGGGCGAAGGCCTCGGCCGCGAGGCGGGGGTTGCGGCGCGAGTCGGGAAGATCGGCCGACTCCCGCAGGGCACGATCGGCGGCCTCGAGGAGGACGCCGGTCCCGGCTCCCGCGAGGCGGGCGAGGTCCCGGTAGCGTTCCGCGTGAAGCACCGTCCTCCCCGCCGGGTCGGTCGCGGCAGCCACCGCGTCCCTGAGGAGCCGGGCGAGGAGGCCGAAACGCTCGGAGGTCGCCGCCGCGTCCTCGGCGGCGAGCCGGGACGCGAGAACGAGCGCCCAGCCGGTCGAGCCCGAGAGGAGGAGGCCGGAGACCGCCTCGAGGAGCCCGTCGCGCGTCGTCCTCGCCGCGGGGAGGTCGAGCTCGAGGGCTTCCTCCTCGCCGGTCGGACAGAACGCGGCGCGCGCGGCCGCCTCCTCGGGGGAGAGCCCGCGGGCCGCGAGCGCGGCGACGAGCGTCTCGTGCGTCGGCGAGGGAAGCCGCCGGAGCACGAGCCGCGAGAGGATCGTCGGCGGCAGGAGGCGGGGGCGGGCCGCGGTCAGGACGAAGCGCGCGCGGGACGGCGGCTCCTCCAGGACCTTCAGGAGCGCGCTGAACGCGGCCGCCTCCGTCCGGTCGACGTCGAGGAGGACGAGGACGCGCCGGTCCCCCTCGTACGGGACGCGGGAGGCGTCGGAGGCGAGCGCCCTCACGAGAGCCGTCGGGATCGTCGTCTCCTTCGAGCCCGACGTCTCGTCGAACGGGGGGGTGTTCGCACGACGCCCCGACTCCGGCGCCGCGACGAGGAGGTCGGGGTGCTCGCGCCTCGCGACCCTCCGGCAGTCGGAGCAGGCGCCGGTCCGGTCGCCGGTCCGGCAGAGGAGGCCCGCGGCGACGTCGAGCGCCTCCGCCTCGAGCCGCTTCGAGCCACGCCCGGTCAGGAGCTGGACCGGGACGTCGATCACGTCGCGGCCCGGAGGGCGTCGAAGTCGGCTGCGACGAGGAGCGCGAGCTCGCCGGGCGGCTTCGTGCCGTCGAGGACGAGGAACCGCCCCGGCTCGCGACGGGCCCGCGCGAGGTAGGAGCTCCGCACGCGGCGGTGGAAGGCGAGCGCCTCGCGCTCGATCCGGTCCTTCGCCCCGCGGGAGGCGGTGACCCGGGCGAGGCCGGTCTCGGGCGGGCAGTCGAACAGGTAGGTGCGGTCGGGTTCCCGGCCGCAGAAGCGCGCGTGGACGAGGTCGACGAGCTCCTCGCCGAGCCGGCGCCCCGCCCCCTGGTAGGCGCGCGAGGCGTCGGTGTAGCGGTCGCAGAGAACGACCGTCCCCTCGGAGAGCGCTGGCTCGATCGACTCCGTCAGGTGCTGCCGGCGGTCGGCGAACATGAGGAGGAGCTCGGCCCTCGGGTCGAGCGGACCGGAATGGAGGAGGAGACGGCGGAGCCGGGCTCCGGTCGGAGTCCCTCCCGGCTGGCGGGTCGCGAGGAGCGGCACCCCGAGGCGCCGGAGGCGCCGGGCGAGGAGCCTGAGCTGGGTCGACTTCCCGGAGCCCTCGATCCCCTCGAAGGTGACGAAGAGGCCCCGCTTCCTGCGGGCGATCACGAGGCGCGATTCTCGCATGCAGCGCGCCGGCCTCGCCGAACCGGCCGGGATCGCGTCCGTATACTCTGGCGACCGCCACCCGAGCGCCGAACGGAAGACTTTGACGTGACCCCCGCGCCGCCTGCAGCCCGCCGCCGGGCCATCGTCCTGCTCGGGGCCGTCGGCGCCCTCATCGCGCTCATGTCGGTCGCCGACATGTTCCTCCCGAAGGCGTGGGACGGCGTCGTCCCGGACCCCTACGTCGCGGGCGGGATCCACGTGAGGGCCGTCGTCCCGGAGGGGCCGGCCGCCGTGGCGGGGATCCGCCCCGCCGACAGCCTCCTCGGCATCGGGCGGAGGATGCTGAACACCCCGGCCGAGGCGGCCTCCGAGCTCGGCCGGCACGCCGCCGGAGACACCGTCTCGTACCTCGTCAAGCGGGGCGAGCAGGTCTTCGAGGTGCAGGTCGTCCTCTCGCCGTACCGGCTCGGATCGGCCGCGTACGTCTACTACGCTCTCCTCGGCGGGCTCTTCTACGGCCTCGGGCTCTTCGTCTACTCGAGGCGCGCCGGCGACGAGGCCGCGGAGGTCTTCTTCCTCCTCTGCGTCCTCTTCATGCTCTTCTTCGTCTGCCGGCTCCGGCCGTCGAGCTACTACTGGATCGACTGGTTCGTCCAGGTCGCCGGCACGCTCGCGCTCTTCCTCCTGGGGGCGGTCTTCCTCCACTTCTTCCTCCTCTTCCCGCGCCGCAAGGTCTTCCGCTTCGCCGACCCCCGCCCGGGAGAGGAGGCGCCGTCGCCGGCGCTCGTCGCCCTCCAGCGCTTCCTGAACGGCTCGCCCGCGCTCTTCGTCCTCCTCTACACCCTGCCGCCCGCCTTCTACGCCCTCCAGATGGCGGCGCTCCGGCGGACCGGCGACCGCTCGGCGCTCGTCTACGGCGCGCCGCGCGCGAACTGGATCCTCCTCGCCGACTACCTCGTCCTGGGGCTCCTCGCCCTCGCCCACTCGTGGTGGACCGCGCGCGAGAAGATGACCCGCCGGCCGATCCTCGTCCTGCTCCTCGGAACGCTCGGCGGGATCGTCCCGTTCGTCCTCTTCGCGGTCTACTTCCCGTCGCTCTTCCGCGACGAGAGGTACCTCGCCTGGGGCGTCGTCCCGATGGCGCTGGTCCCGCTCACGTTCGCCTACGCGATCGTGAGGTTCCGGCTCTTCGACGTGCAGCTCATCGTCGGCAAGTCGATCGTCTACGCGATCCTGACGGCGATCGTCACGGGCCTCTACGCCCTCGCCGTCGTCGCCGGGAACGCCCTCGTCTCCTCGCAGGCGCTCTTCTCCTCGCCCCTCTTCGCTTTCGCCTTCGGCCTCGCCGTCGTCCTCCTGTTCGACCCGCTGAGGAGGCGGATGCAGGCGGTCGTCGACCGCGTCTTCTTCCGCGACCGGGCCGACTTCCAGGCGGCGTTCCTCGACATGAGCCGGCAGGTCGTCGCCCAGCTCGACCGCGGGAAGATGCAGCAGCTCCTGACCGAGCGGACGGCGGACCTCCTCCGGCTGACGCGCCTCGACCTCCTGACGCCGCGCCCGGAGGACGGCGCCCTCGCCGACCCGCGGCGCCCGGAGGAGGCCCTGCCGGTCGGCGCGGCGCTCGGCCGGATGCTCGCCGAGCGCGACGCGCCCGTCTCCCTGCGCGACCTCGAGTCGGAGAGCCTCGACGCGGTCTCGAAGGGCTTCCTGAAGACGCAGCTCGGCCGCGGCGTGAGGATCCTCGTGCCGGTCGCCACGCGCGGCCGGCTCCTCGGCGTCCTCGCGGCCGGCGCGAAGAAGTCCGAGGAAGAGTTCCACCGGGAGGACCTCGACCACCTCGCCACGATCGCGAACCAGGGGGCGCTCGGCCTCGAGGTCGCGGCGCTCCACGAGCAGCTGACCCGCCGGGCGGAGGTCGAGCGCGACCTCGAGATCGCGCGCGACATCCAGATGAGCCTCTTCCCGCGCGAGCTCCCGCGGATCCCCGGGATCGAGCTCTACGGCGTCAGCATCCCGGCCAAGGTCGTCGGCGGGGACTTCTACGACTTCCTCCCGGTCGACGGCTCCTTCGACGGGCGCGTCGCGCTCGTCGTCGGGGACGTCTCGGGGAAGTCGATCCCGGCCTCGCTCCTGATGGTCGCGGCCAAGGAGATCGTCTACGCCCGCGCGATGCAGGACCCGGAGCCGTCCACCGTCTTCCGCGAGTCGAACCGGCGGATCTACGAGATCAAGCGGCGGATGTTCGTCTCGCTCGGCTACTTCCTCTACGACCCCGTCGAGCTGACGCTCCACTACTCGGTCGGAGGCCAGCCGTCGCCTCTCGTCGTCCGCGGGGGCGAGGCGGTCGAGCTGCCGCCTCCCGTCAGCCGGCTGCCGCTCGGGGCGCTCAAGGACACGACGTACGACGCGAAGTGCTTCTGGCTCCGGAAAGGGGACCTCCTCCTCTTCTACACGGACGGCCTGAACGAGGCGATGTCGGTGGAGAGCACGTTCTTCGGGGACGAGAGGCTCCGGGCCTCGCTCGTCCGCCACTCCCACGCGCCCCTCCCCGAGATGGCCGAGGAGATCCTCGAGGACATCCGGCAGTTCACGTTCGGGGCGGAGCAGTCGGACGACGCGACGTTCGTCCTGATGCGGGTCGGGGGGACGAAACCCGGTCGTCCCGGAGTCGTATAGTTTTTCGGGCCCCGACCGGCCCGGGAAGGCAGCTGCCCGTGACGAATCCCCGCGCGAAGAAGGTCGTCCTCGCCGTCGCCGCCCTCGTGGTGCTCGGTGGCGGAGCGGCGGCGGCCGTCCTCGCCCGGGGCGGCCGCGAGGTGACGACGACCTCCGCCGAGGCCTACCGGCTCTACGAGAAGGGGCTCGAGGACGAGCGGAGGCTCTACCACAAGGACGCGCTCGCGGAGTACGCGAAGGCGCTCGAGCTCGACCCCCACTTCACGATGGCGACGCTCCGGCTCGCGGGGATCCTCTCGGGCCACGACCGGGAGCGGGCGAGGTCCCTCGTCCAGAGCGTGGCGCGCAACCACGGTCCCCTGAACGAGCGAGAGCAGCTCGCGCTCGCCATCTTCGAGGCCGAAGTCCTCTCGCGGGACATGAAGAAGTCGGCCGAGCTCATCCGGGAGTACGTCCGGCGCTTCCCGGACGACCCGGAGGGGTACTACCGCCTCGCCGGCGTCCTGATGCGCGAGGGGAAAGGGGACGAGACGCTCGCGACGTACGAGCGGCTCCTCGCCCTCGACCCGAATCAGGCCGTCGCGTACAACTTCCTCGGCTACCACTTCATCGGCCGGCGGGACTTCGTGAAGGGAGAGGACTACCTCAAGCGGTACCGCTTCCTCGCTCCCGACCAGGCGAACCCGTACGACTCCCTCGGGGAGCTCTACGCGAACACCGGGCGCTACGACGAGGCCGAGGAGAACCTGAAAAGGGCCCTCGAGATCAAGCCCGACTTCTTCCAGGCGATCGGTCACCTCGGGACGCTCGAGGTCGGGCGGGGAAACGCCGACGCGGCGGTGGCCTGGTTCCGGCGCGCCGCGGAGCTGACGGAGTCCTGGAAGGACAAGCACAACTTCGTCGGCGCGCTCGGCTCGGCCCTCCTCGACGCCGGACGGCCCGACGAGGCCCTCGCCGAGCTCGACAAGGCCGCCGCCTCCGCCCCCGCGCTCTCCCCGAAGGAGGAGCTCGTCTTCCGCTACCAGGTGGCCCGCTCGCGCGTCGTCGTCCTGGCCCTCGCGGGGCGCGCCGCCGAGGCCCAGGCCGAGCTGGAGCGCCTCCCGGCCCTTCCCGCCGACCTCGACGCGAAGGAGAAGGCCGCCTACGACAGGGGGCTCCTCGCCCCGCGGGCGGCGATCGCGGGCGCGCGGGGCGACGGCGAGGAGGCCGTCCGGCTCCTGCGGGCCTACCTGGACGAGGAAAAGGCCCGCGAGAGCGGCGAGTTCGGCTACTACCCCGGGCTTTTCCGGCTCCGCGTGAGACTCGCGGACGCCCTCGTCTCGCTGGGTCGGCCCGACGAGGCGCGCGAGGAGCTGCGGCCGGTCCTCGCCGTCAACCCCCGCTTCGCCCCGGCGCTCGCGACGATCGCGCGCATCGAGGGGCGCGACCCGGACGCCAAGAGGTCCGCCGGGCGCTGACATGGTGGTCCGGGACGCCCGTGCCAGCGAGTCGTTCGACCTTCGGAAGAAGGTCCTCCGGCTCGAGACGCTTTACGACGTCTCCCGGGCGCTCAACGTCCTGCGCGAGGAACAGTCGCTCGTCGACGAGATCGTCTCCCGGACCGTCTCCCTCCTCGACGCCGAGCGGGGCTTCGGCGTCGTCTTCGAGGAGCACGGGAGCCCCGCCGTCGTCTCGACCGTCGGGCTCCCCTCCTTCCCGGGCGCCCTCGCCGCCGCGTCCGACCCGTTCGTCCTCGACCTCTGCCGCGCCCGCGGCCCGCTCTCCCGGACCGGCGAGACGGTCCTCGGGACGGCCGCCGTCAGCGTCGCCGGGGCGCCGCTCGTCGCGCGGGACCGCGTCGTCGGCGTCGTCGTCGCGCTCGACCGCGAGGCCCGCGGGGGAGCGGGGACGGCGTTCGACGAGGGGGATCGCCGCTTCCTCGAGTCGGTGGCGGCGCTCGCCGCCCCGGCCATCGACGCCCTTCGCCAGCTCCGCGCGCTCGAGGCCGACGTCGACCGCCTGCGCGAGGAGAACCGGGCCCTGAAGGGCTCGCTCGGGATCGACGAGCTCCTCGTCGGCGACTCGGCCGGGATCCGCCGCGTCAAGGAGATCGTCGTCCGCGCGGCCGCCTCCCGGGTCGGCGTCCTGATCCGGGGCGAGAGCGGGACGGGCAAGGAGCTCGTCGCCAAGCTCCTTCACGCCGCGTCGCCCCGGCGCGACGGCCCCTTCCTCGCGCTCAACTGCGCGGCGGTCCCGGAGTCGCTGCTGGAGGCCGAGCTCTTCGGGATCGAGCGCGGCGTGGCGACGGGCGTGGAGGCGCGCCCGGGAAAGTTCGAGCTCGCGAGCGGCGGCACGATCTTCCTCGACGAGATCGCGGACGCCCCCCTCGCGATCCAGGCGAAGCTCCTCCGGGTCCTGCAGGAGCGCGAGATCGAGAGGATCGGCGGTCGCCGCCGCGTCCCCGTCGACGTCCGCGTCGTCGCCGCGACGAACGCCGACCTCGAGAAGGCGATCCGGGAGCGGCGCTTCCGGGAGGACCTCTATTACCGGATCCGGGTCGTCGAGATCCCGCTCCCGCCGCTCCGGGAGCGGCGGGAGGACGTCCCCCGTCTCATCGGCCACTTCCTCACGCGGATCGCCGCGCGCGAGGGGCGGCGGCCGAAGTCGCTGACGCGCGAGGCGGTCGCGCGGCTCCTCGACTACCCCTTCCCCGGGAACGTCCGCGAGCTGGAGAACCTCCTGGAGGGGTCGGTCGCCCTCGTCCCGGGCGACACGATCGAGGCGGAGGACCTCCAGCTGCGCGGCTCGAGGCCGGCGGAAGGCTCCGCGGATTCGCTCGACCTCGCCACGCTCGAGATCCACCACATCCGGCGGGTCCTCGATTCGGTCGGCGGGAACAAGAGCGAGGCCGCGCGGATCCTCGGCATCAACCGCCGCACGCTCTACAGGAAGAACGTGGCAAATTGACGCTTTGTGGCATTTAGTCGCAAAGACACTAACCTATTCTTCCTGAGGCTTTTGTGCTGTGTTCATATTCTGTCGCATCTGAATCGTGTCAATGTGTCACGTTCCTGGAGAGCGCGAATCCGGGCGCGTCACACAAATAACTGAATTTCAATAACTTAGATACGTCTTCGCGGGGCTGGCCGATCTGGCGCAACTGTTGCGTCATTCCGTCGCGGGAGGAGTCGATGGAACGCAGCGTGGATCGGGTCGGTCGTCCGATGGCGGGCTCGCGGGCGGAGCGTCCGCGGGAGATCGCCGAGGGGTCGGCGGCGGCCGGTGACGAGCAGCGGCGGACCGTCGCCCTTCTCGTCCTCCTCGTCGGGGAGATCGCAGCGTTCGCGGCGCTCGCGGCGTCAGGTAACATGCCGGCGATCGTTCCCGTGCTCTACCGAGCGCTCCTGACGCTCTGACGAGCCTCTCTTCTTGTCGATGTCGACGGCCGCACCCCGAGAGGTCCACCTCACCATCCCGGTCGCGCCGGAGATGGAGATCGCCGCGACGGCGCAGGTCGCCGCGCTCGGCGAGTGGATGGAGCTCGGCCGCGACAAGATCGACGAGGTGAAGATGGCCGTCGTCGAGGCGTGCATCAACGCGTTCGAGCACAGCGGGACCCCCGACCACAAGGTGGAGCTGAAGTTCCGGGTCGCGACCGACGCCGGCGCCGACGGCGGCCGTGCGTACCTCGAGGTCGACGTCCTCGACAACGGGCACGGCTTCGACCCGGCCCGGGTGACGGCTCCCGAGATCGGGGAGAAGCTGCGCGCGCCCCACAAGCGCGGGTGGGGCCTCCGGATCATCCGGAGCCTGATGGACGACGTCCGGATCGAGAGCGGCGAGCGCGGGACGATGATCGTGATGCGGAAGTACCGCTGAAGGGCGACGATGAGCGAGACGCTGAAGGTGACCCTGGAAAGGCCCGACGGGACGGTCGCGATCCTCCGGACGGACGGGTACATCAACAACACCGGCGGAGAGGAGATCGCCCGGCAGGCTTACGCGCTCCTCGGCGAGGGGACCGCCCGGCTCCTGCTCGACCTCGAGAAGACGAAGATCGTCAACTCGATCGGCATCTCGATCCTGATCGAGGTCCTCGAGAAGGTCCTCGACCAGGGGGGGCGCCTCGCCTTCTGCCACCTCACCCCGACGATCGAGAAGACCTTCCAGATCATGGGCCTCGCGCAGTACGCGCGGATCTTCCCGTCCCCCGAACCGGCCCTGGCGTGGCTCCGCGGTGAGGCGGAGTAGCGTCCTCCGATGGGCGCCGACGTTCCGGGCGCCCACGCGCGCCTCGCGACGATCGAGCCGGCGGCAGCCGGCACGGCGCTCCTCGAGCCGGTCCTCGACGCTCTCCTGAAGGGCGCGGGGGCCTCGCGCGGCCTCGCGCTCGACGCCTCCGCCCGCTGCCACCCCGCCGCCCGCGGTCTCGCCCCGGAGCCCGAGGAGCTCGCCGAGCTCGCCGCCGGGCTCGCCCGGGGAAGCGCCCACGTCGCGAGCTACGACCACGCGCTCCTCGCGAGGATGTTCGGAGCGACCCCGGCCGGGGCGGAGCCGCCGGCCGACCCGCGCATCGTGCCGCTGACGGCGGGCGACGACACGCTCGCCTGGGTCGCCCTCGAGCGCTCGCCCGACGACCCGGTCGGCTTCGCCTCCGTCGTCGCGCACGCCGCGTCGCTCCTGGCGTGGGTCCGGATGTCGGAGAAGGTCCGGGAGGCCGATTTCGAGCTGAAGTACCGGGTCTGGGAGCTCGAGAGCCTCTACGACGTCGGGCTCTCGATCGCCGGGACCCTCGACCTCGAGTCGCTCGCGGACGACATCCTGATGAAGTCCGTCTCGCTCCTGAACGCGCGGAGCGGCTCGCTCGTCGTCCGCCCCGGGGCGTCGGCCGACGGGGAGCTCCCGGTCTTCATCCGGAGCATCGGGACGCCGCTCGTCGACGACGGCGCGACCCCGGACCCGGTCGGACGCGCCCTCGTCTGCAACCGGCGCGAAGACCGGCCGGAGGTCCTGGCGGCGGCGCCCGCCGAGAAGCTCCTCGCCGTCCCGATCTCGTCGGAAGGGAGGCCGCTCGGGCTCCTCGTCGTCGCCGACAAGGAGAACCGGGCGGGGGGGATCGACGACTTCGGCCCGGCCGACGTGAGGATCCTCTCCCTCTTCGGCAACCAGGCCGCGATCGCGCTCGAGAACGCGCGGCTCCACCGCGAGGCGGTCGAGAAGGAGAAGATGGAGCGGGAGATCGAGATCGCCGCCTCGATCCAGCGGACGATCCTCCCCGCGACGCTCCCCGCCGTCCCCGGGATCCTCCTCGCGGCGGGGAACCGCCCCACGCGCCAGGTGGGCGGCGACTTCTACGACGCCTACCCGCTCGCCGACGGGCGCGTCGCGTTCTGCGTGGCGGACGTCGCGGGGAAGGGGATCCCCGCCGCGCTCCTCGTGTCGACCGTCCACGCCTGCATCCACCTCCTCATCGAGGCCGGGGCGAGCGACCTGCCGGGTCTCGTCGCGCGCGCGAACCGCCACCTCGCCCGCTTCTCCTCGACGCGGAAGTTCGTGACCCTCTTCATGGCGGTCTACGACCCGTCGGACCGGAGCCTCCGCTACGTGAACGCGGGGCACAACCCCGGCATCCTCGTCCGGCCCGGCTCCGTCGAGCTCCTCCCGAGCGGCGGGGTCCCGATCGGGATGTTCGAGAACGCCCGGCACCTCGAGAGCCGCGTCGCCCTCTCCCCGGGCGACCTCGTCGTCCTCTACTCCGACGGCATCACCGAGGCCGTCGACGCGAAGGACGAGGAGTTCGGGATGGAGCGCCTGACGAGCCTCCTCGAGGCGGGGCGCTCGCTCCCGCCGGACGTCCTCAAGGACCGGATCTTCGCCGCGGTCGAGACCTTCACGCGGGGCGTGGCGCAGTACGACGACCAGACGGTCCTCGTCGCCCGCCCCACCTGAGGCCCGTCGTGAGGCGCCCGACCCGAGCCGGGATCCTCCTCGCCGCGGGGCTCGCCGCCTGCACCTTCTCGCGCGAGATCTCCGTCCACCCCCACCAGCTCCTCAAGCCGCTGCCGGGCGGGCTGGTGAACTCCTACAACATGGAGGAGCAGCTCAAGCGGGGGATGATCCCCGAGGTCCTCGAGTTCCTCGCGGGCCCGGGCGGCAAGGCCGTCGACTCGACGCGCGGGGCGCGGGTCGCGGGGCGGGCCCTCCTCGAGAGGGGCGACTTCGCCGGCGCCCTCCCGCTCCTCGAGCGGGCGCACGCGGAGGAGGGGCGCCAGCAGGAGCGGGCCGAGACGGCCTGGGCCGCCGCGCAGGCGTGCTACTGGCTCGGGAACTTCGACTCCTCGGCCCGCTGGGTGAGGACGGCCCGTTCCGAGAGCCTCCTCATCCCGGAGGGGTGGGTCGCCTTCCTCGAATCGGCGGGGGCCGAGCCGCTCTACGGCGGGTCGAAGGAGGGGACGCGCCTCGTCGTGAAGATGGAGTACGGCAAGCCGCGGATCCCGCGCCTCCTCGTCCGCCTGAACGACCGCGAGACGGACGCGATGGTCCTCGACACGGGAGCGTCCCTCTCGCTCCTGACGGAGAGCGCCGCCACGCGCCTCGGGGTGACGCGGGTCGAGGGGGCGACGGCGTCGGCGACGGGGCTCCACCGCGACGAGATCCCGATGGGCTTCGGCTGGGCGAAGACGGTGAAGATCGGGGAGCTCACGCTGGAGCACGTCCCGTTCGGCATCCTCCCCGACGACGCGCTCACCTTCGGGACGTCGACGACGCCGTACCGTTTCGACGGCGTCCTCGGGGCCCACCTCCTGAAGGAGCTCGACTGGCTCGTCTCCTACGAGGCGCGCCAGGTGCGGGCCGTCCGCCTCCCGCACGCCCTCCGCCGCGGGTCGCGCGAGCAGAACGTCTTCTTCCGGCGCCTGAAGCCGATGGTGAGGACCTCGATGAACCAGGAGCCCTGGTTCCTCTTCCTCCTCGACACGGGCTCGGAGCCGACGATGCTGACGCGGAACGGGATCCAGCGCGCCCACCTCTTCCGCGGCGAGGCGTCCTACCCGATGACGCTCGAGGGGATCGGCCAGAGCCGCGTCTCCTGGGGAAAGGTCTCGAAGGTGACGATCGGCGTCGAGAAGTACATGGTCCGCTACGCCGACATCATCGTGAAGGAGGAGGGGGAAGGGATCGAGGACGGCGTCGTCGGCTCCTCCTTCCTCGGCAACTTCGACGTCACGATCCGCTTCTCCACGATGACGCTGAGCCTCGAGAGGCCGGTCGACCGCCGCCTCCGGGAGGAGGCCGAGGCGAAGGAAGGGCGACCCTCCCCGTTTTGAGACGCCGGCGGCGGCACGCCGCTCGCTAGAATCGTTCGTCGTGACGACCGCTCGCGCGGAATCGGCCGGGAGAGGAGGGATGCGGCTCGTGGTGGCGCTTCTCGGAGGGCTCGTCGGCGCAGGGTGCCCGGGCGGCGGCGAGGCCGACCCGACGGCGCACGCGCGCGCCGGAATGGTCGAGCGGCAGATCGCCGCCCGAGGCGTGAAGGACCCGAGGGTCCTCGACGTGATGCGGCAGGTCCCCCGGCACCTCTTCGTCCCGCCGGACCAGGCGGGGCAGGCCTACGACGACCACCCGCTCCCGATCGGGAGCGGGCAGACGATCTCGCAGCCGTACGTCGTCGCGTTCATGACGGAGCAGCTCCGCCTGACGGGGACCGAAAAGGTCCTCGAGATCGGAACGGGCTCCGGGTACCAGACGGCCGTCCTCTCGCGTCTCGCGCGGAAGGTCGTGTCGATCGAGATCCGCCCCGAGCTCGCCGCCGAGGCGTCCCGCCGTCTCGAGGCCTTCGGCGCGTCGAACGTGGAGGTCCGCGCCGCCGACGGCTTCTACGGGTGGCCCGAGGAGGCCCCGTTCGACGGCATCCTCGTGACGGCCGCTCCCGAGAAGGTCCCCGAGCCCCTCCTCGCGCAGCTCGCGCCGGGCGGCCGGATGGTCATCCCGGTGGGGGGGTTCTACCAGGAGCTGAAGGTCATCGAGAGGACCCCCGAAGGGCTCCGCGAGCGAAGCGTCCTCGGGGTCCGGTTCGTCCCGTTCGTCGGGGAGGCCGAGAGGCACCGCGACGGCGACGGCCCCCGTTGACGCGAGTCACGGCGCCGGGGCCGCCGGGACACTAGACTTGGCGCGGATGAACCGGTCGATTGCGGCAGCCCTCGCGCTCGCGATGGGAGCGGTCTCCCCCGGCGCGGGCGCGGACGTCGACCCGCTCCGCCTCGCCCGTCCCTCGGTGCGCACCTACACCGAGCGGGACGGCCTCCCCCAGGCGACGGTCCACGCGATCTCCTTCGACCGCGACGGCTTCCTCTGGGTCGGGACGCAGGACGGGGCGGCCCGTTTCAACGGCCGTGCCTGGACCCCGGTCGACATGCCGGACAAGGCTCTCTCGAACTTCGTCCGGTCGGTCCTCGCGGCGCGCGACGGGAGCCTCTGGTTCGGGAGGGAGGAGGGAGGGCTCGTCCGCCTCCGCGAAGGGAAGGCGACGGTCTTCGACCGGAGCGAGGGGCTCCCCTCGAGCCGGGTGAACCACGTCGTCGAGACCGCCGACGGCGGGATCTGGGTCGCCACGCACGGGGGCGGCGTCGCCCGGTTCACCGGAGCCGGCTTCCTTCCCGTCTCCGAGGGTCTTCCCGACCTGCGCGTCTGGCGCCTCCTCGAGACGCGCAATGCGGCCGGGGCGCCGACCCTCGTCGCGGCGTGCGAGGGGGGGGCGGCCGAGCTCTCCGCGGGGGAGCGATGGGTCCCGATCGACCTCGGGACTCCCCTCGCGGGATACAGCGCGAACTCGCTCCTCGAGACGGGGACGGGCGCCGATCGGGCGCTCTGGGTCGGGACCTACGGCGCGGGGCTCTTCCGTCTCCAGAGGGGACGCGTCACCCGGTTCGGCCCGGAAGGCGGCCTCGGGAGCCGGCTCGTGACGAGCCTCGTGGCGACCGAGGGGCCGGCGGGAACGGGCGTCGTCTGGGCGGGGACGCGCGACGCGGGCGTCTTCCGCCTCTCCGGAGACGCCTTCGAGCGGGTGCCGCTCGGGGCGCCGATGAACGAGGTCTACTCCCTCGCGAGCGGCGTCGGCGCCGACGCCGGAACGCTCTGGGTCGGGACGAGGCTCGCGGGGCTCGCGCGCGTGCAGGAGGCGCCGTGGGCGGCCTTCGACGCGGCCACGGGCCTCCCGGGCGAGCAGGTTTTCTGCTTTCTCGAGGCGCCGGGACCCGCGGGCCACCCCGCCGTCTGGCTCGGGACGAGCGGCGGTGTCGCCGTCCTCGAGGACGGCCGCCTCGTCGTCCACGGCCCCGGGACGGGTATCCCGGCCGCGCCGGTCCGCTCCCTCGTCGCCTTCCCCGGGGCGGGCGGCCGTCGCGAGGTCTGGGCGAGCTTCATCGGGGCCGGGCTCTGGAGGTTCGACGGAAGGCGCTGGCAGACCGTGGAGGCCCGGCCCGTCTTCCGGTCCGACGACGCGGGAATCCTCCTCGCGGACGAGGACGGGGAGGGGCGCCCGGTGCTCTGGGTCGGGAGCGAGCGGGCGGGCCTCGGTCGCTTCGCTGCCGGCCGCTGGAGCGCGTTCGGCATCGCGCAGGGGCTCCCGAACGAGTCCGTCCTGTCGCTCCTCGCGACGCGGGGCGCCCCGGGGCGGACGCTCTGGATCGGGACGCGCGGCGGAGGCCTCGCCGAGCTCGCCGGGGGACGCGTCGTCGCCGTCCACGACCGGCGGACGGGGCTCCCGAACAACCACGTCCTCTCCCTGGCCGAGGTCCCCCGGCCGGACGGCCGGCGCGAGCTCTGGGCCGGGACCCGCGGCGGCATGGCGCGTCGCCTCCTCGACGGGACGGGGGCCACCTGGTCCGTCCTCTCGGAGGAGACGACCCCCGCGATCCCGAACAACAACGTCTTCGTCGTGGCGCCGGGCCGGGACGGGAGCGTCTACCTCGGGACGAACGACGGCGTCGCCCGGCTCACGAGGGCCGGCGCGGACCGCCTCGAGGTCGTCGCGTACGGGACGAACGAGGGGCTTCCGAGCGCCGCCTGCAACTGGGGGAGCCTCGTCGACTCCGGGGGCCGCGTCTGGATCTCGACGGCGGCGGGGGCCGCGGTCCTGGACCCGGCGCGCGGGCCGGCCGGTCCCCGGAAGCCCCACCCGCTCGTCGTCGAGAAGGTCGAGGTCGCGGGGGCCGCGCGGCCCCGGGGAGCTCCGCTGCGCCTCGGTCCGGCGGAACGGTCCGTCGCCTTCGAGTTCACGCTCCTCGCCTTCCACGGGGAGTCGCTCATCCGCTACCGGACGCAGCTCGTCGGCTGGGAGGATTCCCCCTCGGAGTGGGGCGCCTCGTCGCGCCGCGAGTTCACGAACCTTCCGCCGGGGAGCTACGCCTTCCGGGTCTGGGGGCGCGACGCGGACGGCTCGGAGAGCGGCCCGGTGGAGGTCCGGCTCGAGGTGACGCAGGCGTGGTGGAAGCAGCCGGCCGTGCTCGTCCTCTGGGCCCTCCTCGCCGCGGCGGCCGGGCTCGCCGCGATCCGCTTCCGCGAGACCGCTCTCCGCCGACGGGCCGAGGAGCTCGAGGCGCTCGTGAGGCTCCGAACCCGCGAGCTCGAGGACGCCCGCGACGCGGCGGAGGCGGCGACGGAGAGCAAGAGCCGCTTCCTCGCGCACATGAGCCACGAGGTGCGGACGCCGCTGAACGCCATCGTCGGCTACTCGGAGATGCTCGCCGAGGAGCTCACCGCACGCGGCCTCGACGACCTCCTCGTCGACCTCGACAAGATCCGGCGCGCGGCCGGACACCAGCTCGCGCTCGTCACGGAGGCGCTCGACCTCGGGAAGATCGAGGCGGGGAAAGCCGAGCTCCACCTGACCGAGTTCGACGTCGAGCGCCTCCTCCGCGAGGCCGGCGAGACCGCCTGGCCGCTCGTGAAGAAGGGGCACAACCGGCTCGAGACCTCGGGCCTCGACGGGCTCGGCACGATCCTCTCCGACGAGGGGAAGCTCCGCCAGGTCCTCCTGAACCTCCTGAGCAACGCGGCACGCTTCACGGAGAAGGGGACGATCTCGCTCGAGGCCTCCCGCGCGGACGGGACCCTGACGATCCGCGTCCGCGACACGGGGATCGGCATGACGCCCGAGCAGCTCGCGCGCGTCTTCACGCCGTACGCCCAGGCGGGATCGGGGACGTCGGCGCGGTACGGGGGGACGGGTCTCGGGCTCGTCATCTCGCGGGGCTACTGCGAGCTGCTGCGCGGGTCGCTCGAGGCCGAGAGCGTGGCGGGGAAGGGCTCGACCTTCATCGTGCGTCTGCCGGTCCGGCTCGAGCGGCGCGGCGGCGCGCGCTGACGCCGGAGCCTCCCCGGCCCTTCAGCCCCGCTCGGCGCGCCGGTCCTGGAGGAGGGGAGAGTCCCCCGGTCCCCTCCTCCTGTCCTTGACCTGGTACATGCCGGAGTCGGCCGAGTGGAGGAAATCGTCCAGCCCCCGGAACGAGGCCGTCCAGGTCGCGAGGCCGATGCTGAGGCCGACGGTGACCTCGAGCGTCCCGAGCCCCATGACGAGGGCCGATTCCAGCTGCGCCGCGATGGCCGCCGCGGCCGGGGCGTCCGCGTCGGGGAAGAGGACCGCGAACTCGTCCCCCCCGAGGCGCGCGACGACGTCGCCGCCGCGGACGTGCCCGGACAGCGCCCGCCCCAGGGCGGCCAGCACGCGGTCGCCCGTCTCGTGCCCGAACCGGTCGTTCACGCCCTTGAAGTCGTCGACGTCGAGGTAGGCGAGGACGAGAGGGGAGCCCGACCGCCGGGCCCGCGCGATCTCGTCCTCCGCCCTCTCGTAGAACGCGCGGCGGTTGAGGAGCCCGGTGAGCGGGTCCGTGCGGGCCTCCTCGCGGGCCCGCTCCATCGCCGCCCGGAGCGCCGTGACGAGCCCGCTGATGACGACGAAGAAGAGGGTCTTCGTCGCGAGGTCCCAGAACGCCAGCCCGAGCCGAAGCGTGACGCCCGGGTGGAGCGCGTCGTCGAGGAACCAGGAGACGGCGGCTGCAGCCGCGAACGCGAGCCCGGCGCGACGGCCGACGAGCCACGCCGCGACGAAAACCGGGACCACGTGGAACACGGCGAGACTGAGCTCGACCGGCGCGAGGCCGTCGAGAACCGCGATGCCGAGAACGAGGAGGCCGGAGCCGGCGACCACGATGCGCTTCGGCAGGCGTTCCAGCCTGGCGAGGAAGCGTGCGGAGCGGTGGCGAATCGGCAAGCTCAGGCCCCGCCCCCCTCGTCGCGGCGAACGCAGAGGATCGTGATGTCGTCGCCGAAGGGCTCGCCGGCGGAGTGGGCCGAGGCCGCGGCGAGCAGCCCTTCCACGACCGTGCCGGTCGACCCGAGCGGGGCGGCCTGCCCGGCAGGCCCGAGGACGAACCCGGGAGTGTGCCCCGCGTTGACGTACCGCAGCCAGCCCCCCTCGATGACGCCGACGAAGGCGGTGACGAAGCGGGGCGCCCCGAACGACGCGAGGAGACGCTCGGAGAGCTGCCCGGCGAGGAGGTCGAGGCGGCCGGAGCGGGGAGGGAGGAGCAGCCGGAGCGAGGCGAGGAAGCTCGACATCAGGAGCGCCGCGGCCATCCCCTTCCCCGGGACGTCGGCGACCGCGACGTAGAGCCTGCCGGCGTCGAGCCGCCCGAGGTCCTTCTCGGGGTGCTCGGTCCGTTCCCGCACCTCCTTCTCGAGGGCCTTCCTGAGCGTGCCCGCGAGCCACGCGAGGAAGACGAAGAACGCCAGCTGGCCGGCGCGGTTCCAGGCCGGCACCCAGGACTCGCCCGGGAGCACCCGCGTGAGGACGTCGTCGAGGGTCCAGACCGCGACGCTCGCGAACGAGACGAGGAGCCCCTGCCGCCGGCCGAGGAGCCAGGAGGCGAGGAGGACGGGGAGGAGGTAGAAGACGAAGAACGAGAGGTCCGGGCTCGTCGCGATGTCGACGACGGCGAGGCCGAGGAAGAGGGCCGCGACGAGCGCTCCCCTCGAGAGGCGGCTCCTGCGCGACAGGAACGGCAGCCCGAACGGCAGGGCTTCGACGGGGGACCTCCCGAGCCCGGGACGGTGCTCCGGCCTCGGAGCGCTGTCGGCGGCCATCGCGGGCGCGTCACTCAAGATCGGTGCCGGTCGTCGCCGTGGCCGAAACGGCACCCCCGGCTGGCACCTCGGTTGCGTTGGCCGCGGCACGATGACGAGACCGCCGACCCGCACGACGTCCGTTCCCGGGGTCCTTCTCCCCGCGGCCGCGCTCCTGCTCGCCCTCGCGCCGGCTGCGGGGCTCCGTGCCGACGGGCCGAAGAAGCCGTCGCCGTCGCCCTGCCCCGCCTCGGCCGCCGAGCTCTACGAGGCCGTCGCCCCCGCCGTCGTCTCGGTGACGGCGATGGCGGTCGACCCGCACGACGCCTTCGACCGGATGAACCGGCAGGCGGGGTCCGGGGTCCTCATCGACGAGGGCGGGCTCGTCCTGACGAACTCCCACGTCGTCTTCGGCCGGCAGGCGATCTCGGTCACGCTCGACGACGGCACGGTCCTTCCCGCGAGGATCGTCGGGGTCGACCCGATCTACGACATCGGGCTCCTCCGGATCCCGGTCCCCGACACGGGGACGCTCCCGAAGGCGGCGTTCGCGGAGTCGAGCCGGATCCGAGTCGGAGACGAGGTCTACGCGATCGGGAACCCGTTCGGCCTCGAGCAGACGCTCACGCGCGGGATCGTCTCGGCGGTCAACCGGATCCTCCCCGGCGCCTCGTGGTCGCTCCGGGAGCCGCTCATCCAGTCGGACGCGGCGATCAATCACGGCAACTCCGGCGGGCCTCTCGTCGACCGCTGCGGGAAGGTCGTCGGGATCAACACCGCGATGCTTCCCGACGCCCAGGGGATCGGCTTCGCGATCCCGTCCGACCTCATCCGCTCCGTCCTTCCCGAGCTCGCGGAGAAGGGCCGCGTCATCCGCCCGTGGCTCGGGGTGCAGGGGCAGCTCGTCCCGCCGGCGTGGAAGGAGGTCGTCCGGCTCCCGCCGGTCGACGGGTTCCTCGTCGAGGTCGTCGAGCCGGGAAGCCCTGCGGCCCAGGCGGGCCTGCAGGGAGGCGACACGGACGTCGTCCTCGCCGGCGTGCCGCTCCTTCTGGGCGGCGACATGATCGTCGAGATGAACGGGCAGGCCGTGTCGGACCCGTCGAAGATGGCGGATTCCGTCGCCGCGCTGAAGGTCGGCGAGACGGTCCGGATGACGGTCGTCCGCGGGGGAAGCACGTTCCGCCTCGAGGTCCCGCTCGTGGAGCGTCCGCTCCTCCCGCAGGACGTCCCCTCGTCGCGGGCCACGGCGCCGACGACCGGGAACGCCGCCGCCGGGCTCGCCCCGCGCTTCGCCCGGCGGAGCCTCTAGCCGGGCGGCGGCCCGGCGTCCCCGCGCGTCAGTGGAGGGGCGCCGCGGCCACGCTCCCTTTCCCCCTCCGGAAGAGGAGGAGGAGCGGGATGCAGCAGAGGAAGAAGACTCCCACGAGCCGGAAGGCGTCCATGAAGGTCAGGAGCGCGACCTGCCGCGAGAGCGTCCCCTCGAGTGCGGCGTACGCCTTCCGCTGCGCCTCGAGCGGGACGACGCCGCGGGAGACGAAGCCGGCCGTCACCTGCTTCAGACACGAGGCCGTGGCCGTGTCGTACGGGCTGAGCGTCCGGAGGAGGGACGCCCGGTTGGTCCAGGCCTGCCGGTCGACGTAGGTCGCCACGAGGGCGATCCCGAACGAGCCGCCGAGCTGCCGCATCATGTTCGTCAGGCCCGTCCCCTGCGCGATGTCCGGCCCCTTGAGGTTCGAGAGGGCGACGGTCGTCAGCGGGACGAAGAGGAAGCTCAGCCCGACGCCGCGGATGACGAGGGGCCAGAAGAAGTCGGCCTGTGAGGAGCCGAGCGACGAGAGCGAGAGCGTCAGGCAGAAGAAGAAGAAGAGGACGAAGCCGGCCGCGTTCAGGACCTGCGGCGGGAAGCCCCGCTGCAGGAGCTTGCCGACGATCGGCATCATGAACGCCGTCGCGAGCCCCCCGGGGAGGAGGATCAGGCCGGTCTGCGTCGCGGTGAAGCCGAGGATGCTCTGCGCGAAGACGGGGAAGATGAAGACCGACGAGTAGAGGCCGAATCCGAGGATGAACGTGAAGACGGTCCCGAGGGCGAGCGAGCGGTCCTTCAGGACCTTCAGGTCGACGACCGGGTGCGGGGTCCGCAGCTCGTGCCAGACGAAGGTGGGGAGGATGACCGCCGCGACCGTCGCGAGGACGGTGATGTACGGGGTCTCGAACCAGTTCTCGTGGTCCCCGCGCTCGAGGACGACCTGCAGCGAGCCGACGCCGACCGCGAGGAGGGCGATCCCCCAGCCGTCGGCGGCCGCGCGCTTCCGGGCGTGGGCCGAGTCGCGGATGAAGGCGAGCGACATCGCGACCGCGGCGATCCCGATCGGGACGTTGACGTAGAAGATCCACGGCCACGACAGGTTGTCGGTGATGACGCCGCCGAGCGTCGGGCCGATCGTCGGCCCGATGACGACGCCGAGACCGAAGAGGGCCGTTGCGAGGCCCAGCTCCTTCGGCGGGAAGGTCTCCACGAGGATCGCCTGCGACGTCGAGAGGAGGCCGCCGCCGCCGGCGCCCTGGACGAACCGGAAGAAGACGAGCTCCCAGATGTTCGACGCGTGACCGCAGGCGACGGACGCGACCGTGAAGAGGACGATCGAGCCGACGAAGTAACGTCGTCGCCCGAAGAGCGACGAGAGCCACCCCGTCATCGGCAGGACGATGACGTTCGCGACGACGTACGAGACGACGACCCAGGCCGCGTCCTCGAGCGTCGCGCCGAGGTTTCCCATCATGTCGGGGAGCGCCACGTTCACGATGGACGTGTCGATCAGCTCGATCACCGACGCCGTGATGACGGTCAGCGTGATCAGCCACTTCCGGAGGGGGTTCGTCTCGACCATCGCGCCCGTGCTTCAGTCGAGCGTGACCGTTGCGACGACGCTCATCCCGGCGCGGAGGGGGCGGGCGGCGTCGACCGGGCCGTCGAGGACGATCTTCACGGGGACGCGCTGGACGACCTTCACGAAGTTGCCGGTGGCGTTGTCGGGCGGCAGGAGGGCGAACTTCGCGCCGGTCGCGCCGGAAAGCGAGTCGACGCGGCCGTGGAAGGCGTGGCCGGGGTAGGCGTCCACCTCGATCTCGACCGGCTGCCCCGGGCGCATCTTCCCGACCTGGGTCTCCTTGAAGTTCGCCACGACCCACGGCTCGGCGTCGTTCACGACGGCGAGGAGGGGCTGGCCGGCCTGGACGAGCTGCCCGACCTCGACGTTCTTCTTCGCGACGACCCCGGTCGCCGGAGCCGTGACCGCGACCCAGGAGAGCGCGAGGTCCGACTCGTCGAGCGAGGCCTTCTTCTGGTCGACCTGCGTCAGGGCGGCGGCGACCTGCCGCTCGGCGGTCGCGACGTTCCTCTCGGCGGTCGCGACCTGGGCCTCGGCCGCCTCGGCCTGCGCCGTCGCCGCGGCGAGCTGCGCCGCCGCGGCGTCGCGCGCGGCGACGGCCGCGTCGTACTGCTGCGCGGAGATCTCCTCCTTCTTCCGGAGGGGCGTCAGGCGGTCGAGGTCGTCCTTCGCCTTCTGGAGGGCGACGCGGGCGCTCCCGACCTGGGCGCGGGCGGCCGCCGCGGCGGCCCGCGCGACGGCCACGGAGGCGCGCGCGCCGTCGGCCGTGGCCCGCGCGACGTCGACGGTCGCCTTCGCGTTCTCGACGGCCGCCTTCGCCGTGTCGACCTTCGTCGCGAGCTCGCGCGGATCGATCTTCACGAGCGTCTGCCCGGCGGCGACCTTCTCGTTGTCCGCCACGAGGACCTCCGTCACGTAGCCCGTGACCTTCGGCAGGACGGGCGCGACGTGCGCCTCCACCTGGGCGTCGTCCGTGACGGCGTGGGTCGAGAGGAACCGCAGCGTCGTGACGCCCCACGCGGCCGCGGCGACGAGGGCGACGGCCCCGACGGTCCTCAAGACGAGCGCCTTCCGGCGCGCCCGGCGGGCCCGGGAGTCGAGAGGCGGGGCGGTTTCGGGAGCGGTCTCGGGCATCTTCTTCTCCTCGGGAATCGTCGTCTCTTCGCGCAGGGCGTCGTTCGGGCGCGGCGTCACTTCGCGGCCTCCGCGGACGCGGCCGCCTCGTCCCTCGGGACGAGGTCGCGGATCCGCCCCGTCGCCCGGGCCAGGTCGATCCCGGCCTGGCTCGCCCGCGCGATCGCGGCGACCCGCGCCTCGCTCGCGGCGGAGTACGACGTCTGGGCGTTGTCCACCTCGATGCTCGCCGCGACGCCGTTCCTGAACCGGTCCTCGGCGACCTCGAGCTCCTCGGTCGAGAGGCGGAGGTTCTCCTCGGCGAGCTCCACGCGGCTCCGCGCCGTCTCGAGGGAGACGAGGGCGCGCCGGACCTCCTCCTCGACCTGCCGGAGGGCCTCGATCTTCTCCGTCTCGACCTCGCGACGCTTCACGTCGGCCTCGGCGATCCGCGCCTTCAGCGCGCCGCCGGTGAAGAGCGGGACGGTGACCCCCGCTCCGACGGCCCGGGTCCACGCAAGGTCGTTCAGCTGGTTGCCGCCGTAGCCCCCCTGGGCCGTCAGGCCGAGGACCGGGAGCCGCTCGGCGCGCGCGGCGCGGGCGAAGAGGTCCGCCGCCGCCGCCTTCTCCCCCGCGAGGCGCAGCTCGGGGCGGCGGGCGCGGGCTTCGTCGAGCGCCTCCGGGACGCCCGGGCTCTCCGCCGGGACGACGAGCGCGTCGGTCAGGACGACCTCGCTCCCCTGGTCGAGGCCGGCCGCGTGGAGGAGGGCGAGCCGCGCCACGTCCCGCTGCTCGCGGGCCGCGGCGAGCCCCTGCTTCTCGCGCGACAGCTGCACGAGCGCGCGCGTCGTGTCGAGGCGCGTGCCGACGCCGGCCCTCCTCTGGTCCTCCGCGAGGTCGCGGAGCTTCTCGAAGAGCGCCACGGTCGACTCGCGCGTCTTCACCTGCGCCTCGGCGTCGAGGAGCGCGGCGTAGAGCGACGACACCGCGGCCGCGACGTCGTTCTCGGCCTTCTCGCGGGCGGCCTCGGTCACCGCGATCCCGGCCTTCGCGGCGTTCCAGCGGGCGCGCGCCGCGAGGTCGACGACGGCGAGGGCGGCGGTGATCCGCCCGTCCGAGTAGGAGAACGGGCCGAGGATCCGGGTCCCCGGGATCGTGAAGCCGAAGCTCTCGGAGTCGAGCGACTGGTTCGACTGCGTGAGGCCGAGCCTCACCTGGGGCATCAGCGCGGCCCGGGCGTGGTCCGCGACCGCGCGGGACTCCTCGACCCTCTCTGCGGCGATCCGGGCGGCCGTCCCCTGCGAGAGCGCGAGGCGGACGGCGTCGCTCCTCGAGAGGCGGACGGGCTCGCCGAGCGCCGACGCGGCGACGAGGAGGAGCGGGAGGATCGCGAGGCGCGCGAGCGGTCCCGGGGCCTTCTCTTCCGCCGCGAGCCAGGAGGAGACGTAGGGCGGGACGTTCGCGAGCGTGACGCCGCGCCGGCGCCACCCCGCGAGGAGCGGGAGCGACTCGCGGGCCACCGTTTCGATCTCGGCGAGGTCGAGAGTCGTCGCGAGGCCCTCCCGGGCCGCCCCGTCGAGGAGCTTTTCGACCTCGCCGACGCACTCGGGACAGAGCCGCCCGACGAGGGCGTAGCGGATGCGGGTGGGCGTCGTCTGGGCGGTCTCGATCCGGAGCATCGTGTGAGGCCTCTCGGTCTCCCTGCCTACAAGCCGCGCGCCAGCGGTCACGGATCTCCAACCGCTTTAACGGAAGCCACTTCCGGTCCCGCGGCGACCAGCGACCCGCGACGGTCACGAGATTTCGTCACGAAATCCCGTGACGAAGGGGCCCTCGCGCCTAAGATCCGCCGCGATGGAGTCGCTCGAGGAACGCTACCGTGCCCTCCTCTTCGTCTCGGAGACCGCGGGCGCCGAGCTCGAGCTGCCGGGCGTCCTCTCGGCGACGCTCGAGGCGCTGAACCGGATCCTCCGCGTCGACGCGGTCTCGGTCGTCGAGCTCCGGGGCGACGTGATCCAGGCTCGAGCCGTGGAGGTCCACGGCGTGGACGTGGGCGAGGGAGAGAGCCCGATCCAGGCGCTCCGCCGCCACGCGGGTCTCCCGCCCGGCGCGGGCCCCGGCCTCGCGCCCCCGCGCCCCCTCGCCGGGACCGCCACGGAGCACGTCCGCGGGACGGGCCGCGCCCACCTCTGCCGCCGGCTCGGCGAGGACGAGACGTTCGCAGAGGACGAGCGCCTGAGTCAGCTCGGGGTCCTCACGTACGTCCGCGCGCCGATGTCGGTGCGGGACCGGTTCGTCGGCTCGATCGCCTTCTCGCGGAGCGCGCTCCACCCCCGCGGCGAGGTGGAGCCGTTCACCGAGGAGGACCGCGACTTCCTCGAGGCCGTGGCCCGGCCCATCGCCGCGTCGGTCGCGCACGCCCTCGCCTTCGAGGAGATCGCGCGGCTGAAGACGCTTCTCGAGAACGAGAACACGGCGCTCCGCGAGGACCTCGACCGGGTCGCCCTCTTCGGCGACGTCGTCGGCTCCTCCGCGGCGATCCGGCGGGTCCTCGCGCAGGTCGAGAAGGTCGCGCCGACCGACTCGACCGTCCTCATCACCGGCGAGACCGGGACGGGCAAGGAGCTGATCGCGCGGGCGATTCACCGCGGGTCGCCACGCGCGGAGCGGGCGCTCGTGAAGGTGAACGTCGCCGCGCTCCCGACGCCCCTCGTCTCCGCCGAGCTCTTCGGCCACGAGCGGGGGGCTTTCACGGGAGCGTTCCAGCGCCGCCTCGGGAGGTTCGAGCTCGCCGCCCGCGGCACGCTCTTCCTCGACGAGATCGGCGAGCTGCCGCTCGAGACGCAGAGCGCGCTGCTGCGCGTCCTGCAGGACGGGGAGTTCGAGAGGGTCGGCGGCAGCCAGACGCTCCGCACCTCCGCGCGCGTCGTCGCGGCGACGAACCGCGACCTCCACGACGACGTCGAGAGCGGCGCCTTCCGCCGCGACCTCTTCTACCGCCTGAACGTCTTCCCGATCGAGGTCCCCCCGCTCCGCGACCGGCGCGAGGACATCCCGATCCTCGTCGAGTACTTCGCCGCGCAGCACGGGCGCCGGCTCGGCAAGAGGGTCCGGAGCGTCGAGGCGGCGAGCCTCGACCGCCTCGTCGGCTACTCCTGGCCCGGGAACATCCGCGAGCTGGAGAACGTCGTCGAGCGCGCGATCATCCTGGGAGACGGGGAGACGCTGACGGTCGACGAGAGCCTCCTCGGGAAGGCGCGCGCGCGGGCCCTCGTGGCCGAGCCGCCGCGCTCCCTCCGCGACGCCGAGCGCCGGGCCGTCGAGGAGGCGCTCGCGGCGTCCGGCGGGCGGATCGCCGGAGCGGACGGCGCCGCGGCGCGCCTCGGCGTTCCCCCGAGCACGCTCGACTCCCTCATCGCCCGCCTCGGGGTCGACAAGGCGGCCTACCGGAAGGGCGGGAGCCGAGGCGCCGCGCGCCCCCGCGGGCGCGGTCCCGGCGCGTAGCGGCCCCGGGCCGTCCGGCCCGCGACGGGGCACGGCGCCTCGCGGCGCGCCGCGTCGAGCTCACGCGACTCTGCTAGGTTCCACGCCGTGACGCCCGAGTCCGCCGCGGCCACCTCTCCGCGCCGCCCCGATGCTTCGCCTGCGGCCGCGCGCGCCGTCGACCTCGTCCTCCTCGCCGTCCTCGCGGCCTCCATCGCCGGGATCGTCGCGCTCGCGGAGGAGTGGGGCGCGCCGCTCCGCGAGGCGGCGCCGATCGACCTCTCCCCGTCGGCCCTCCCCGTCTACACGCTGCTCTCGCTCTCGCGCGGCCTCGCCGCCTACGTCCTCTCGCTCGCCTTCACGCTCGTCGTCGGGACGCTCGCGGCCCACTCGCGGCGCGCCGAGCGGCTCCTCATCCCGCTGCTCGACATCGGGCAGGGGATCCCGGTCCTCGGGTTCCTCCCCGGCCTCGTCCTCGGGATGGTCGCGCTCTTCCCGCGGACGAACGTCGGCCTCGAGCTCGCCTGCATCGTGATGATCTTCACGGGGCAGGTCTGGAACATGGCGTTCTCGTTCTACGGCTCGCTGAAGGGCGTGCCGGCGGAGCTGTACGAGGTCGCGCGCCTCAACCGCTTCTCGCGCTGGAAGACGTTCCGGACCGTCGAATTTCCGTCCGCCGTCATCGGCCTCGTCTGGAACTCGATGATGTCGATGGCGGGCGGGTGGTTCTTCCTGACCGTCAACGAGGCGTTCGTCCTCGGCGGGCGCGACTTCCGCCTCCCCGGCGTCGGGTCGTACATGGCCGTCGCGATCGAGCGCGGCGACGTCCGCGCGATGGTCTGGGCCGTCGTCGCGATGACGGCGATGATCGTCGCGGTCGACCAGCTCCTCTGGAGGCCGCTCGTCGTCTGGTCGCAGCGCTTCCGCGTCGAGGAGCTCGGCTCGGGGGAGGAGCCCCGCTCGTGGGTCGTCTCCCTCGTGAAGGGGTCGAACCTCCTCCGCGGCCTGCGCCGCAGCTTCCGGACCCGCCGGCAGGAGGCGCGCGCGCGCGCCGCGGGGAAGGGGCCGGTCCTTCCCGCCGCCCCCGCCGCTCCCGTGTCGCCGAGGGTGCTCGCGCTCGGGCTCCTCGCGGCCTCTGCCGTGGCGCTCGCGCTCTGGGGGACCGTGCGTCTCGCCGGCCTCCTCCTCCGCGTCCCGGCCCGCGAGTGGGGCGTCCTCGGCCTCGCGCTCGGGGCGACCGGCCTCCGGACCGCGGGCGCCCTCGCGCTCTCGGTCCTCTGGGCGGTCCCCGCGGGGATCCTCCTCGGCCGTTCGCCCACCTGGTCGCGCCGGCTCCAGCCGGTCGTCCAGATCGTCGCGTCGTTCCCGGCCCCGATGCTCTACCCGCTCGTGACCGCGGTCCTCCTGGCCCTGCGCGTCCCCTTCGCGTTGATCGCGGCGGTCCTCATGGTCCTCGGGGCGCAGTGGTACGTCCTCTTCAACGTCCTCGCCGGCGCGAGCGCGGTGCCGGGCGACCTCGGCGAGGCGGCCAGCGTCTACCGCCTCTCCGGGATCCGCCGCTTCCGGACCCTCGACCTCCCGGCCGTCTTCCCGTTCCTCGTCACCGGGCTCGTCACCGCGGCCGGGGGCGCGTGGAACGCCTCCATCGTCGCCGAGACGCTCGTCTTCCGGGGCTCCGAGCTGACGACGTTCGGGCTCGGTTCCCTCATCACGCAGGCCACGCACGAGGGGAACTTCCCGCTGCTGGCCGCGGGGGTGCTCACGATGTCGCTCGCCCTCGTCCTCCTGAACCGCACCGTCTGGCGTCGCCTCTACCGCCTGGCGGCGACCCGCTTCGCGCTGAACCGATGAGCTCCGCCGAGGCCCCGATCGCCGCCGTCCGCGGCGTGCGGAAGACCTACCGCGACGAGGGCGGGCGCGAGCGCGTCATCCTCGAGGGAGTCGACTTCGCGGTGAAGAAGGGGGAGTTCGTCGCCGTCCTCGGCCCCTCGGGGTGCGGCAAGTCGACGCTCCTCCGGATCCTCATCGGGCTGATCCCGCCGACGGGCGGCGAGGTCCTCGCGCACGGGGCCCCGCTCCGCGCGATCCACCCGGGGGCGGCCGTCGTCTTCCAGAGCTTCGCCCTCTTCCCCTGGCTCTCGGTGGAGGAGAACGTGCGGATCGGCCTCACCGGCCGCGGGGTCCCGGAAGACGAGGCCGCGGCGCGGGTCTCCGACGTCGTCGCCCGCGTCGGCCTCTCCGGGCACGAGCGGGCGATGCCGAAGGAGCTCTCGGGCGGGATGAAGCAGCGCGTCGGCATCGCGCGGGCCCTCGTCTCGGGGCCCGAGCTCCTCTGCATGGACGAGCCGTTCTCCGCCCTCGACGTCATGACCGCCGAGCTCCTCCGGGCGGAGGTGACGCGCCTCTGGTCGGACGGCGGGACGGGCCTCTCGTCGGTCCTCCTCATCACGCACCTCATCGAGGAGGCGGTGACGCTCGCGGACCGGATCGTCGTCCTCGGCGCGAACCCGGGGACGGTGCGGCGCGACATCCCGGTCCCGCTCCCGCACCCCCGCTCGCCGAGGCAGCCCGAGTTCCTCCGGATGGTGGAGCGGATCCACGACGTCGTCGCGGGCGTCCACCTGACGGAGGAGGAGGCGCCGGCGCTCGTCGCGCCCGGCCGGCTCGTCGTCGGCCCCTTCGCCCCGCTCCCGCCGGCGAAGGTGGGCGAGATGCTCGGCCTCCTCGAGATCCTCGCGGACCAGGGCGGGGAGATGGACCTCTTCGACGTCGACGCCCTGACCGAGTGGGACTTCGGCCGGACGATCGCCGTCGTCAAGGCGGCCGAGCTCCTCGACCTCGTCGACACCCCGAAGAACCGGGTCGTTCTCACGGACGCGGGGCGGGCGTTCGTCGCCGCCTCGCCGCGTGAGAAGCCGCTCCTCTTCCGGCGCCAGCTCCTCGGCCTCGGGACGTTCGTGACGGTCGTCCGCGACCTGGCCCGGAGGGAGGACGCCTCCGCGCGCGGCGGGGCCGTCCGCGAGATGCTCGCCGAGCGGCTCCCGGCCGAGGCGACGGGCGCCCTCTTCGAGACGCTCGTGAACTGGGGGCGCTTCGCGCAGCTCCTCGACTACGACGCCCGCGCCGACGAGCTCGCCCTCTTCGGGGGGCGGGACGACGCGGCCGCGACCTGAGCGGCGCGGCCGCGTCTCCTCCCGTCCTCAGCGCGGGACGAACGCGCCGTTCACGAGCTCGGGGCTGAAGGCCGCCGGGGGGGTCTTCGTCGTCGCGTAGAGGTAGAGCGCCGTCCGGTAGATCCCGCCGAGGGCCGCGAAGACGGCGGCGAGGAGCATCCACCAGACGAGCATCAGGGCGAGGCCGGCGACGACGCCCCCGCCGCCGAAGGCCATCCCGAGGACGATCGGCAGCGCGATGGCCGGGAAGGCGAGGAGGAAGCCGAAGAGGCCCATCCCGGCGGTCCCGGCGAGCGCCTCGCCCCACGTCTCCTTCACGATGGCCGTCGAGCGCTTCACCGAGTCGCCGACGCCGCGCTTCTCGAAGATGAGGACGGGGACGATGAAGAACGTCGCGACGGACCACGCGGCGCCGAGGAGCTTCTGGAGGAGGACGCCGACGAATTTCAGGCGGTCGGCCACGACCTGCAGGATCACGCCGACCGTCGCCGAGACGACGGCCCAGGCCAGGATCGACCCGAGGTTCGCGTTCGCGGCCCGGAAGCCGTCGGCGACGACCGGGTCGCCCCCCTCGAGACGGATCCGCGCGCAGGCCATCGTCGCGACGTTGAAGTAGAGGGTGATCGTCCAGGTGACGACGTACCAGACGAAGAGGATGGCGTAGCCGGCCCCGGGGACGTCGCGCCCGCTCCCCTCCGCGAAGCGGGAGAAGAGGCCCAGGGCCCAGCCGCCGAAGACCATCGACGCCATGGCGACGAGGCCCACGATCCCGGAGAGGACGGGGAAGACGAGGATCTCCTTGTCCTGCTTCAGCACCGCGAGCGATTCCGTGAAGAGCCGGTAGCTCCGTCCGAGCCGGTCGAACATCTCGATCTCCTTCCCGAGGGGGGACGCACGGGAACCCCCTCGTCCATGGACGCTTCGTTGTCGCGAGGTTGCGCGGAGGATTCTAGTCCCCGGCGTCGCCGCCGCCGCGGCCCGATCGCCCTTCCTCGCCCCACTCCTTCAGCTTGCGGTAGAGCGTCGCGACGCCGATGCCGAGCCTCTTCGCGGCCTTCTCGCGGTGCCCGTTCTCCTCGCCGAGGAGGGCGAGGACGTGGGCCTTCTCGACCTCGGCGAGCGTGTCGCCCGCGCTCGCGCTTCCGCCGCGGGAGGGGCGGGCGACGTCGTCGGGGAGGTCCTCCGCGTCGACGCGCGCCCCGTCCGCGAGGACGGCCGCCCGCTCCACCGCGTTCGCGAGCTCGCGGACGTTCCCGGGCCAGCGGTGGCGGACGAGGAGGCGCGCCGCGTCCGGCGTGAACCCGTTCACCTTCGCGCCGGTCCGGCGGGCGGCGTCGAGGAGGAGCGCGCGGGCGAGCGGCAGGACGTCTTCCGGGCGCTCCCGGAGGGGAGGGATCGGGATCTCGATGACGCGGAGCCGGTAGTAGAGGTCGCGCCGGAAGTGGCCCGACTCGACGTCCTTCGCGAGGTCGCGGTTCGTGGCGGCGACGACCCTGACGTCGATCTTCCGGCTCCGGTTCTCGCCGACGCGCCGCACCTCCCGCTCCTGCAGCGCGCGGAGGAGCTTGGCCTGCAGGCCCAGCGGCACCTCGCCGATCTCGTCGAGGAAGAGCGTCCCGCCGTTCGCGGCCTCGAAGAGGCCGGCGCGGTCGGAGGCGGCGCCGGAGAAGGCGCCGCGCACGTGCCCGAAGAGCTCGCTCTCGAGGAGGCTCTCGGGGAGCGCGGCGCCGTTGATCGCGACGAAGGGGCCTCCCGCGCGCGGCGAGCGCTCGTGGATGACGCGGGCGAGGACCTCCTTCCCCGACCCGCTCTCGCCGGTGAGGAGGACGGTCGAGTCGACGCGGGCGACGCGGCAGGCGAGGTCGAAGGCGCGCCGCATACCCGGGCTCCGGGCCACGACCCCCGGGTGCTCCTCCTCGATGTCGAGGCGCGTCAGCTCGCTCTTCCTCACCTTCAGCTTCGCTTCCGTGGCGCGGAGAGACTCCCTCACCTTCGCGAGCTCCCCCTCGAGGCAGTGCGCGTCGAGCGTCGCGAACGTCCGGCGCGTCGCCTCGTCCCACTCCTCTTCCGGCTCGCCCGCCATCCGGCAGACGGCGTCCCCCTTCCCGACGCAGCTCTCCTCGATCACCCGGATCCGCCGCCCGTGCGCCGCGGTCAGGTAGCCGCCCGCGAAGCCGGTGAGCGTCCAGCAGACCGGCTCGTCGGAGACGCCGAAGTGGAGGAGGTGCTGCTCGGCCTCGTACGACTCCTCCCAGATCGCCTGCGAGAAGTGGCGCGGCGCCTCTCCCGGCCCGCGCGGGATCGGCCGGAACGTGACGAGCCCCTTCAGCCTGTGGAGCCGGCCTCCCGCCTTCACCCACTCCTCGGGGCCGTCCCAGTCGAAGGCCGTCTTCATCGCCTCGGCCGTCCGGAAGCCGTGCGCCCAGCCGAACCTGTAGAGGACCGCGCGGGCGGCGGTGAGCGAAAGCGTGTCGACGAGCTCCTTGCGGAGGAGGCCGAGCGCGGCGGTGTCGAGGAGGACCGCCCGCTCGCCCGCGAAGCGGAAGACGCCCCCCTTCGGGTCGGCGGCGAGGAGGGCCTCGAGCGTCAGGTCGTCGGCGCGCATGCCGGGATCATGTCAAATCGAGAGGAAAGGCTCTCTCGAATCGACCGGGACGGTGCCACCTGCCGGATGCGGCGTCGTCGTAAGCTGTTCAACTGAAATCGTTTGATCCCAACGAGTCCCCGCGCTCCGGGCAGGCGTGGCTGGCCCGCGTCCTGCAATTGTCCCGGGCGAGGGGCGCCCCAGGGGGCCGCCCCGGGGAGGTCCCGATGATCACGATCCGGAAGAGCGACGACCGAGGCCACTTCGACCACGGCTGGCTCGACACCCGCCACACCTTCTCGTTCGCCGACTACTGGGACCCCGAGCACGTGAACTTCCGTGCGCTCCGGGTGCTCAACGAAGACCGCGTCGTCCCGTCCGCCGGTTTCGGCACGCACGGGCACAACGACATGGAGATCGTCTCCTACGTCCTCTCGGGGACGCTCGCCCACAAGGACAGCATGGGGAACGGCTCGACGATCGTCCCCGGCGACGTCCAGTACATGAGCGCCGGGACGGGCGTGCGGCACAGCGAGTTCAACGCCTCGGAGAAGGAGCCGGTCCACTTCGTCCAGATCTGGATCGTTCCCGACCGTCGCGGCTACGCGCCCCGCTACGGCCAGAAGACGTTCGCCGAGTCCGAAAAGCGCGGGAAGCTCCGCCTCGTCGCCTCGGGCACGGGCGACGACGGGTCGATCGCAATCCGCCAGGACGCGAGCCTCTACGCGACCGTCCTCCGCCACGGCGAGAGCGTCCCCCTCGAGATCGCGAAGGGGCGTCACCTCTGGGTGCAGGTCCTCCGCGGGGAGGCCGACGTGAACGGGAACCGCCTCTCGGCGGGGGACGGCCTGGCGGCCTCGGACGAGTCGGCGTTCACGCTCCGCGGCGCGGGCGCCGAGGCCGAGCTCCTCGTCTTCGACCTGGCGTGAGGCCGGCGGGCCGCGGCGCGTCCGCGCCGCGGCCAGTCTCGATCTCTCTCTCCCTCTCTCGATCCCGCGGGGCGGCGGGGGCTAGACTCCGCCATGCCTTACGTCACGCGACGCGACGTCCTCGGCGCTGCCGCAACCGGAGCGGCCGCTCTCGCCTTCCCGCGCTTCGCCTTCGCCGGAGACGAACTCTCGGGGGTCTACGCCGAGATCACGAAGCGCCACGACGAGACGCTCAAGCGGCTCCAGGAGTGGATCCGCGTCCCCTCGATCGCCGCGGAGAACCGGGGTTCGGAGGAAGGGTGCGAGCTGATGATGCAGCTCGCGCGCGAGGCGGGCTTCCAGCAGGTGACGCGCGTGCCGACCGACGGCAAGCCGGGCGTCTTCGCGACGCTCGACGCCGGGGCGAAGCGGACGGTCGGGCTCTACTTCATGTACGACGTGAAGCAGGTCGACCCCTCGGAGTGGTCGTCGCCGCCGTTCGAGGCGCGGCTCGTCGACAAGCCGGGCTTCGGGAAGGTCATCATGGGCCGCGGCGCCGTCAACCAGAAGGGGCCCGAGGCGGCGCTCCTCGCGGCGCTCCACGCCATCCGCGGCGCGGGGCGGAAGCTCCCGGTGAACCTCGTCCTCGTCGCGGAGGGGGAGGAGGAGATCGGCTCGCCCCACTTCCACCAGGTCGTGAGGCGGCCCGAGGTGAGCGCCGCGCTGGCGAAGACGATGGGCGTCTTCATGCCCTCGGCCGCGCAGGACCCGGACGGGACGGTCACCGTCAGCCTCGGGGCCAAGGGGGTCGTCGAGCTGGAGCTCGTCGCGAGCGGCGAGAAGTGGGGGCGGGGGCCGTCGAAGGACGTCCACTCCGCGAACCGCGCCCGGCTCGACAGCCCGGCCTTCCACCTCGTGCAGGCGCTCGCCACGCTCGTGACGAAGGACGGCGACCCGGCCATCGAGGGTCTCGCGACCGCGGCGAAGGGGCCGACCCCGGCCCAGCGCGCGATGCTGGACGAGGCGGCCCGGCGGATGGACGAGGCGACGGCGAAGAAGGTCCTCGGGGTGACGCGCTGGGCCGGCGACGCCTCGTGGCGCGAATCGCTGGAGCGGCTCTGCTTCCGCCCGACGGTGAACATCGAGGGGCTCGTCGGCGGCTACACCGGCCCGGGAGGGAAGACGGTCCTCCCGCACCGTGCGGTCGCCAAGCTCGACCTGAGGCTCGTCCCCGACATGACCTACGACGGCGCCCTCGCCGCGCTGAAGGCGCACCTCGCGAGCCACGGCTTCGGGGACGTCGAGGTGAACGCGACGGGCGGCTACGGCCCCACGGAGACGAGCGCCGACGCGGCCCTGATCCGGGCGGAGATGGCGGTCTACGGGAGGGCGAAGCTCGACCCGTTCCTCTGGCCGCGCAACGCCGGCTCCTACCCCGGCTGGGTCTTCACGGACGCCCCGCTGAAGCTCGCCTCCGGCCACTTCGGCCTCGGGCACGGCAGCGGCGCGCACGCGCCGGACGAGTACTACGTCGTCGAGTCGTCGAACCCGAAGGTGGAGGGCCTGGACGGCGCGGTCCGCTCGTTCGTCGACTACCTGCACGAGCTGGCCGTCGTCTCCTGACGGCGCGGAAGCCTCAGAGGCCGAGCGCCGCGCGGAGCTTCGCGAAGATCGCCGTGTTCTCGTAGACGCCGGCGAACGCGCCGGCCCCGGGGCCGAAGGCGAAGACGGGGACCATCGTCGCGGTGTGGGACTTCGCCACGAAGCCGGCCTCGACGTTCCGCTCGGACGCGGAGCCCCCGGTCAGCGCCAGCCCGCCCGTCTCGTGGTCGGCCGTCAGGACGACGAGGGTCTCGCCGTCCTCGGCGGCGAACTCGAGGAGCCGCGCGACGGTGCGGTCGAGGTCGACGACCTCGGCCGTCGCGCCCCGGGCGTCTTTGTCGTGCGCGGCCGAGTCGATCTGGGACCCCTCGACGAGAAGGAAGAAGCCCTCGTCCCCCGGCAGCCTCCGGAGCGCGACCGCGACGCCGGCCGGGAGGAGGCCCCCCCGCCCCGTCGTCATCCGGGGGAGGTCTTCCTCCGCGAGGAGGGCCGCGAGCTTTCCGGCGGGGGCGGCCTCGAGCTTCGCCGCGTCCTCGACGACCGCGTAGCCCCGCGCGGACAGCTCGCCGAGCAGGTACCGGCGGTCGGGGCGGGAGGTGAAGAAGCAGCGCCCGCCGCCCACGAGGAGGTCGGCCCCGGAGACGACGATGTCGATCGCGATCGCCTCCTGCAGCTTCCGGGAGGGCTGGTGCGAGAGGAACGCGGCCGGCGTGGCGTCGGTGATGCTGCTCGTCACGACGACGCCGGTCTTCATGAATCGCGCCCGGGCGAGCTCGAGGAGCGAAGGGACGGGGCAGCCGTCGGGGTCGACCCCGATCGCGCCGTTCCTCGTCTTCACTCCGCAGGCCATCGCGGTCGCGGCCGCGGCGGAGTCGGTGACGAGGTTGTCCGCCGAGCTCGTCTTCGAGAGGCCGACGACCGGGAAGCCCTCGATCGCGAGGTGCCCCCCGGCGGAGACGAGCCCCGCGGTCAGGTGGGAGAGCCCCATCCCGTCGCCGATGACGAGAACGACGTTCCGCGGGCGGGACGGGGGCACGTCCGCCGCGGCAAGCGGAGCCGGCAGGAGGAGCTGGGCGAGGAGCAGCCCGGAAAGGAGGCGGAGCGTCGCGAGGGGAAAGGAACCCGACCGTCTCGTTCGATGCCCGGCCACGGTCTTCAGTCGCGGCCGGATTCGGCCGGACCGCGGTAGAAGCTCGGGCTCCCGGGAGGCCGGGTGCGGAAGCGCTTGTAGCTCCAGAGGTACTGGCGCGGCGCGAGCCGGACGAGGCTCTCGACGTCCCGGTTCAGCGCCCGGGCGCCGGCGAGGAAGTTCCCGCAGGCGATCTCGGCCGAGCCCGGCCGGACGTGGATCCGGTAGCCCTCCCCCCTGGGGAGGCGCTCGGCGAAGGCGAGGAGGACGGCGGACCCGAACCGGGAGGCGAGGCGGGGCACGAGCGTGCTCGTGTTCGCCGGGACGCCGAAGAACGGCGCGAACTCTCCCCAGCCCAGTCCCGGGTCCTGGTCGGGGAGGATGCCGACGACCTCGCCGCGGCGGAGCGCCTGGCACGACGCGCGGATGCCGGAGGCGTCGGCGGGGAGGAGCCGTGCCCCGCTACGGCTGCGCGCCTCCCAGTAGATCCCTTCCAGCTGGCGGACCCGCGGCTTGCGGTAGAGCGACGTAATCGAGTAGCGGACGGCCATCCAGAGGCCGAGCAGCTCCCAGGCGCCGAGGTGCGGTCCCGCGACGACGACTCCGCGGCCGCGCGCGATCGCCTCGCGCAGGTGCTCCTCGCCGCGCACCTCGACGACGCGGTCGAGGATCTCGTCGATCGGGCGCAGCCAGAGGTGGCCGAGCTCGGCGACCATGCAGGCGGCCTCCTCGAGGCTCTCGCGCTCGAAGCGGCGGCGCTCGGTTTCCGTCAGCTCCGGGAAGCAGAGGGCGACGTTGACACGGGTGGCCCTCGACTCGCGGAGGGGGAGGACGGACCCGAGGTCCCCGACCCGCCGGGCGAGCGCGTGGAGGCCGCGCAGGGGGAGGCGGGAGGTGACGCCGAGCATCGTCCTCCCCGCGAGGGCCGTCAGGGGCCGGCTCACCTGCCTCACGCGCGGACCATCCGCGCGGCCGCGGTCCGAGGTCGTCGGACGCCCGGCGGCCTCCTCGAGGGCGCGCGAGACGATCGGCCCCGCGTCCACCGGCACCGGGATCAGCGTCGAGGTCGTGTTCAGGCCGCTCTCCGCATCGGCGGATTCTACCCAGAGCGGGCGCGTGGCCGCTCTGTCGGAATCCGGCACCTCCCGGGGCCGTCCCCCTCAGCCGCGCCCGTCGGCCGTCTGGAGGACGCCGTAGAGCTCCGGCCGCCGGTCGCGGAAGAAGCCCCACGAGGCGCGCTCGCGCCGGACCGCCGCGAGGTCGACCGTGACGACGCGGACCCCCTCCTCCTCGCGCCCCATCTCGGCGAGGAAGGAGCCGTCGGTCCCGGCGACGAACGACGAGCCGTAGAAGAGCTGGCCGTCCTCCTCGCCGACGCGGTTCGAGGCGGCGACGGGGATGACGTTCGAGACGGCGTGCCCGACCATCGCGCGCCGCCAGCGGTCGCGCGTGTCGAGGGAGGGATTCGCCGGCTCGGAGCCGATCGCGGTCGGGTAGACGAGGACGTCGGCGCCGAGGAGCGCGAGAGCCCGCGCGCACTCGGGGTACCACTGGTCCCAGCAGACGGCGCCGCCGACCTTTCCCGCCTTCGTCGCGAAGACGCGGAAGCCGGTGTCGCCGGGGCGGAAGTAGAACTTCTCCTCGTAGCCCGGGCCGTCGGGGATGTGGCTCTTGCGGTAGGTGCCGAGGAGCGCGCCGTCCGCGTCGACCATCGCGAGGGTGTTGTAGTAGGCGTTGCCGGCCTTCTCGAAGAACGAGAAGGGGAGGACGACGCCGAGCTCCCTCGCGAGCGCCTGGAACCGGGCGAGCGTCGGGTTCCCCTCGACGGGGCGCGCCCACTCGAAGAACGCGTCCTTCTCCTCGCGGCAGAAGTAGGGCCCCTCGAGGAGCTCGGGGGTCACGACGAGCCTCGCGCCGAGCCCCGCCGCCGCGCGGACGAGGCGGAGCACGCGGTCCACGTTCTCCTCGCGGCTGCCGCCGAGCGCGCACTGGACGATCCCGATGTGGAGGGGCTCGCTCGTCATCCGCGACCTCCGGAGGGCTGCTGCTGGCTGATGCAGTGGAAGGCCCCGCCGCCGAGGAGGAGCTCGCGCGCCGGGACGTCGAAGACGCGCCGGCCGGGGAAGAGCTTCTCGATCCGCTTCAGGGCGGGCCCGTCGTTCGGGACGCCGTAGACGGGGACCGTGACCGTCGTGTTCGCGACGTAGAAGTTGACGTAGCTCGCGGCCATCAGCTCCCCGTCGGGGTCGGTGACGACGCCGGGCGACGGCACCGTGAAGACCTCGAGCTTCCGCCCCTTCGCGTCGCGCATCGCAGCGAGGTCGCGGAGGATCTCCTTCAGGGCGAACGCGTTCGGGTCACCGCCGCCCGAGGGCTCCATGCAGAGGACGACGCCCGGCGCGACGAAGCGGGCGACGGTGTCGACGTGCCCGTCGGTGTGGTCGTTGATCAGGCCGTCGCCGAGCCAGAGGACCGAGTCGACGCCGAGGCCATCGCGGAGGCGCGCCTCGAGCGCGGCCTGCGTCAGGCCTGGGTTGCGGTTCGGGTTCAGGAGGCACTGCCGCGTCGTCAGGAGGGTTCCCTCGCCGTCCGGCTCGACGGAGCCCCCCTCGAGGACGAGCTCGTCGCGGAACGTCGGGAGGCCCGACGCCTTCGCGACGCGCATCGAGACCTCCCTGTCGCCCGGGAGGTCGTACTTGCCGCCCCAGCCGTTGAAGGCGAACGAGGCCGCCGCGACCTCGCCCGCTCCCGACGTCACGAAGATCGGCGCGATGTCGCGCATCCAGATGTCGCCGAACGGGATCTCGTGGACGCGGGCGCCGAGGCCGGCGAGGCGCGCGCGCGCCTCCTCCGCCCTCGCGGCGTTCGGCGCGAGGACCTCGAGCCTCTCGCCCCGCGGTCCGTCCGGTCCGGGGTCGGCGATGGCGCGGGCGAAGGCGACGAAGGCGTCCTGCACCGGGCCGAGCGCCTCCTCCCAGAGCTCCCCGTGGCTCGGCCAGGCGAGCCAGCAGGCCTCGTGCGGGGTCCACTCCGCGGGCTGCGCGAAGCCCGCCTCGCGCGGGGATTCGTCGGGACGCCTCATGAAGGGCGAACTCCCTCGTGGGGGGCGCGGGGGGATCGAGAAACCCCCGCGATCATGGAAGTTCGGGGCGCGTCAGGTTGCGGACGCCGTCCGCCTCGACGAAGACGTCGTCCTCGACGCGGATCCCGCCGCACGGCGTGAGGCGGTCGACGAGCGCCCAGTCGACGAGGCCGCGGTCGGCGCCGGCGCGGAGCTCGTCGAGGAGCATCGGGATGAAGTAGAGGCCGGGCTCGATCGTGAAGAGCATCCCCTCCTCGATCGTCCGGGTCGTCCGGAGCGCCGGATATTCCGGCGGCGGCGGGGCGAGCGTCCCCTCGCGGTCGGCGAAGCGTCCCGCGACGTCGTGAACCTGGATCCCCAGGAAGTGCCCGAGGCCGTGCGGGAAGAAGGGGCGCGTCAGCCCCTTCGCGACCGCGGCGTCTCCCGCCACCTTCAGGACGCCGGCGCGGTGGAGGAGGTCGCCGATCAGGACGTGGGCCCTCACGTGGAGGTCGAGGTACCTCATCCCGGGGCGCGGCGCGGCCGCGAGCTCCTTCTGGAGCGCCTCCATGCCGGCGACGAGGTCGACGAAGAGCGGGTCGCACCCCTCGCCCGTGAACGTGCGGGTGATGTCCGAGCCGTAGCCGCGGACGGAGACCCCGGCGTCGACGAGCATCGTCTTCCCCGGCGCGGCCCACGTCCCGCGCTTGCCGTGGTAGTGGAGCGTCGCGGAGCGCTCGTCGAAGCCGATGATCGTCGGGTACGGGAGCCACTCCTCCATCACGCCGGCGGCGGCGAGGAAGGCGTGGTGCGCTTCCATCTCGGTCGCCCCGTCGCGGAACACCTCCTCGGCGGCGCGGAAGCCGCGCGCGGCGGGGACGGTTGCCTCGGCCAGCGTCTCGACCTCGTAGGCGCTCTTGTACGAGCGCTCCCAGTCGAGCCGCGCGACGAGGGCCCTCGGGTTCACGGCGTCGGCGGCGACGCCGAACGCGGCAGCCTCCTCCGTCGCGCCGCCGACGAACGCGGTGCGCGCGCCGTTCGCCCCGATCGCGGAGCACACGGCCTCGGGCGTCTCGGTCTCGACGACCTCGATCACGGCCGCGACGAAGTCGGGCGCCGGCTGCGGCGGCGCGTACCAGTAGTCGCGCGGCTGGAACCTCACGAGACGCGGCTTCTTCCCGGGGCGGATCTCGAGGACGTGCCCCGGACCCTCGACCGGCGCCCAGTGCGCGAAGTGCGGCGTCGGGTGGAACGGGGCGTCGTTGTCGTCGGCGAAGTAGGTGAAGGGGACGCCGGAGTGGAGGAGGAGCCGGTCGAAGCCGGTCTCGGCGAGGGCTCGCTCCGTCGTCCGCTGGCGCTCGGCGACGTGGGCACGGTAGAGGTCCGCGAGGGCGCTCTTCATGGGCGGGATGTTAACGAAAGGGGCCGCCCGGCGAGGGCGGCCCGGGGAGGGACGCGGCGGGGATGCCGGGTCAGGCCGGCGACGGGAGCCCCTCGGCTCCCCCGGCCGCCTCGACGAGCCGCTCGAGCGCCTCGACGAGGCTCCGGCGGGTCCTCTCGATCTCGGCCCTCAGCTCCTCGACGCGGATCTCGGCGAGGGCGCGGGCCCGCTGGCGGCGGACGCGCGTCCCCTCGGCCGCGGCGGCGAGCGCGGCGGCGTAGTCGGCCTTCAGCCTCTCGAGCTGGCCGGCGGCGCGCTGGCGCGAGGCCTCGAGCTCGGCGAGCCGCTGCGACGCCGAGGCGAGCGCCGTCTCGCGCCGCTCGGCCCAGCGGGCGGAGAGCTGCTCGGCGCGGGCGTCCCAGGCGGCCTGCGCGCCGTCGAACGCCTCGCGCGCCCGCTCGAACGTCCGGGAGGAGAAGTGCCAGACGGCCCGCTCGCGCGCGAGGGCGACGACGCGCTCCGGGACGGGGCGGACGTCCCGGGCGATGCCGAGGAGGCGTCCCAGCCGGATGAGCCAGAGGCTCGGGTCGACCTGCCACCAGAGGAAGCCCTGCGCGGCGGCGGCCTGGAAGTGGTGGTGGTTGTTGTGCCACCCCTCGCCCATCGTGACGAGGGCCATCAGGAAGCTGTTCCGGCTCGTGTCCTTCGTCTCGAAGACCCGCTTGCCGAAGACGTGCGTGACGCTGTTGATCGCGAACGTCCCGTGCCAGAGGAGCACGGTCGAGAGGAAGAAGCCCCAGAAGAGGCCGGTCCAGGAGAAGGCGAGCCAGAGCGCGAGCCCGTAGAGCATCGGCGCGAGGAACTGGTTCCGGTCGAGCCAGACGAGCTCGGGGAACTTCGCGAAGTCGCGGATCGCCTCCAGCGGCGTCTCCTCGTAGTCGTCCGCGAGGATCCACCCCATGTGGCTCCACCAGAACCCCTTCTGCACGGGGGAGTGGATGTCCTCGGGCTGGTCCGAGAAGCGGTGATGGTGCCTGTGGTGCGCGGCCCACCAGAGGACCCCCTTCTGCGCAGCGGTCTGGCCCAGAAAGGCCATCGCGAACTGCCAGAACCGGTTCATCCGGTAGGTCCGGTGGGCGAAGTAGCGGTGGAAGCCCGCCGTGATCGCGAACATCCGGAGGTAGTACGACCCCAGGCAGAGCGCGACCCCTTCCCAGGAGAAGTCCAGGGCGAGGACGCCGAGAGCGGCGACATGGACGAGGGCGAACCCGAAGGCGGCGGCGGGGCGGATGCGGGGGCGGGCGGGCGACGTCATCGGAGAAGGTCCTTGTTCCGGAAAAACGAGTGCCTGCGGACGGGGCCGAGGGGCGGCCATCTTAAGGCGTTGCGACGGAAGCGCAACTCGCCGTGTGGGGATCTCTCAGCCGGCCTCGGAAGCGAGCTGGTCCTGAGCCGCCTGCATGCGGCCCCGCACCGTCTCCATCAGGGGCTCGAGGTCCGCTTCCCCGAGACCCTCCGTCGGGATCGCCGGGAGGACGCGGATCCGGATCCGGCCGGGATAGATGAGGAGACGGTGGCCGTCGACGACGCCGTCGAGCTGCGAGCAGACGATCGGCACGATCGGGACCTGCGCCGCGAGGGCGAGGTGGAAGGCGCCCTTCTTGAACGGCAGGAGCGTCGGGCTGTCGTTCCGGTGCCCCTCCGGGAAGACCCAGACGGAGATCCGCTTCTCCCGCACCCGCGCGGCCGCGGCCGTGATCGAGGCGATCGCGCTCTGGAGGTCCTTCCGGTCGATGAGGATGTTGCCGGTGGCGCGGAAGAACCAGCCGAAGACCGGGATCTTCGCGACCTCCTTCTTCCCGATCACGACCGCGTGCTTCGGGTAGAGGCCGCCGTAGACGATGATGTCGAGGTTCGACTTGTGGGCGACCATCAGGATCGCGGGCGCCGACTCGGCGACGTGGCCCCGGTCCTCGATCGTGATCCGCCAGCCGAGGACGGCCCTCATGATCCAGTGGAGCGTCCGCGCCATGTGGACGGGGGCGCTCCCCCCTCCGCCGCGCAGCGCGACGTAGAGGAGGCCGCCGAGCGAGAGCCCGACGAAGGCGAGCCCGCCGACGAGGCAGGCGAGGAGGAAGTGGAGCCGCGCGACGGCGCGGCGCGCGGGACCCCTCACGCCGCCGCCCCGGGGGCGGGGGAGAGGATCGGCGCGGGGGCTCCCGAGGCGAGGTCGCGCTGCCCCTCGTCGAGGACCTCGCGGACGCGCGCCATCAGCGCCGGGACGTCGGCGGCGGTCAGGCCCGAGGTCGGGACGGGCGGGAGGACCCGGAGCCGGACCGTCCCGGGGCGCACCGCCCATCGCCGCGCGTCGATGACGGCGGAAAGGGGCGAGACGGCGATCGGGAGGATCGGGAACTGCGCGTCGACGGCGAGGTGGAAGACCCCCTTCTTGAAGGGGAGCATCTCGGCGTTCATGTTGCGGTGGCCCTCGGGCGCGACCCAGACGGAGACCGCCGCCGTCCTCGCGGCCCCGGCGGCCGCGCGGATCGCCTCCATCGCGGCGCCGACGTTGCGGCGGTCGATGAGGACGTTCCCCGTCGCGGTCCAGAGCCACCCGAAGAGCGGGATCCACTCGAGCTCCTTCTTCCCGATCGCGATCGCGCCGGGGGGGAAGACCTCGCCGAGGACGACGACGTCGAGGTTCGACTGGTGCCGCGCCATGACGACCGACGGCGCGCACTCCGCGAAACGCTCCGTCCCGGCCGCCTCGACCCGCCAGCCGAGGACCTTCTGCATGACCCGCGAGTAGGTCCTCGCGGCGAAGACCGCGGCGTGCCCCGCCGGCCCGCGGACGAGCGCGACCGCGAGCGACGCCGCCGAGACGACGAGGAGGAGGAGGCCCCCGACGATCGACGCGGCGACGAAGTGGAGCGTGTAAACGCAGCGGAGGAGGAGGTGCGTCATGCGGCCCGTTCCCGGGAAGCGGCATTATCCCCGCGATGGACGCGGGCGTCGTCGTCGTCGGGGGAGGGGCCGCGGGGCTCGTCGCGGCGGCGTCGGCGGCCTCCCGCCTGCGCGCCTCCGGGAGCGACGCTCCCGTCCTCGTCCTCGAGGCCGCGCGCGAAGCGGGGCGCAAGCTCCTCGTCTCCGGGGGCGGCCGCTGCAACGTCCTCCCGGCGCACGAGGCGCGGGGCCGCTTCGTCTCCTCGTCGCCCCGCCGCCTCGTCGACCGCTTCCTCGACCGCTTCCCGCTCGCCGCGCAGCGCGCCTTCTTCGAGGAGCTCCTCGGGGGGGCGCTCCGCGAGGAGGAGGAGAGCGCGAAGCTCTTTCCCCCGTCGAACCGCGCTCGCGACGTCCGCGACGCGCTCGTCGCGAGCGCGCGGCGCGAAGGCGCGGAGATCCGAGCGGGAGCGCCCGTCCGGGAGGTCGTCCGGCGGGACGGCGGCGGCTTCGACGTCCGGCTCGACGCGGGGTCGCTCTCGGCCGCGGCCGTCGTCCTCGCGACGGGGGGGCGCTCGGTCCTCGCGGGCGGCGCCGACGCCGCGGGCTTCGACTGGGCCGCTTCCCTCGGCCACGCCGTCCGCCCCCTCGTCCCCGCGCTCGTCCCGCTGACGGGAAACGCACCGGCGCACGCGGCGCTCGCGGGCGTCTCGATGGAGGCCACGGTCACGGCGCGGAGCGGCGGCGACGCCGCGACGGCCCGAGGCGGCTTCCTCTTCACGCACCGCGGCTGGAGCGGCCCCGCGGTCCTCGACGTCTCGCACGTCGTCGCACGAGCGCTCGCCGAGGCGTGCCCGTTCGCCGTGAGCGTCTCGCTCGGAGGAAGCGAGGCCGGGTGGGACGAGGCGCTCCGGTCAGGCTCCGGCCCCGTCCTCGCACCCCTCCGTCGCGCGCTGCCCGACCGCGTCGCCGCGCTCGTCCTCTCCGTGGCGGGCGTCGCGGCCGACACGCCGCTCCACCGCCTGACGCGCGAAGCGCGGCGCGAGGTCGTGCAGGCGCTCACGGCGCTCCCGCTCCCCGTCGTCGGGACGGAGGGCTACCGGACCGCGGAAGTCACGGCCGGGGGCGTCGCGCTCGAGGAGGTCGACCCGGGAAGCGGCGCGAGCCGGCTCGTCCCGGGCCTCTACCTCGCGGGCGAGATCCTCGACGCCTTCGGCCCGATCGGAGGCTTCAACTTTCAGTGGGCCTGGGCCACCGGTCGCACCGCCGGCCTCGCCGCCGGCGCCGCGGAGCATTCCGGGCCTCCCCTCTCCCGCTGACCGTCAGCCCTTTCGGACCGCGAAGCCGTCGTACGGCTACGAGGCCGAGCGCGTCGCGAGCGAGGGCCCGACGGCCGGGCCGCGGTACGTGAGCGTCGCCGTGCCGAGGAGGATCTCGTCGCCGTCGAAGAGCGGCACGGGCCCGTCGACCCTCCTCGACCCGACCCACGTCCCGTTGTGGCTGCTCAGGTCCTCGAGGACGGCGGTCCGGCCGTCGATCCGGACCTGCGCGTGCCGGCGCGACACCGACGGGTGCCCGACGAGGACGGCCGCCTCCCGGTCTCTCCCGAGGACGTTCACTCCCTCGGAGAGGGGGACGACGCTCCCTGCCCAGACGATGCAGTGCCGTGCGGCCGTGGCCGGCCCCTCCTCCTCGCGCACGGGCCCCTCGAGCGCGTAGCCCCAGGCCGGCGCGGTCCGGATCCACGTCGGGTTCCGCGCGTCGTCCTCGAGCGCGTGACGCAGCTCGTGCACGAGGACCTTGATGCTGCCGTCGGAGACGACGGTGTCCGGCCAGAGCGTGTCGAGGATCTCCTGCTGCGAGACGGCCCTGGGCCTCCGGTCGAGGAGGAGCTCGAGGAGACGGTACGCGCGCGGCGAGACGTGCACGGCCTCGTCCCGACGGCAGAGGACGCGGCGGTCGCGATCGACGATCAGGTCGCCGAGGTGGAGCTTCATCGGGTCCGGAACCATTTTCTAACTCCGTCGAAAGGAACGGCACCCCCTTTCGCTCCAACTTGAGGGCAGCCCCACCAGATCGCTCCTGAGCAGAGACGAGACAGCGGCGGCCGGGCCGAGAGGGGGAGCCGATGCGCCACTCCGTGCAAGTTGTCCTTCGAGCGGCCTTCCCGGCGCTCTTCGTCGCGACCGCGGCGGCCGCCGAGCGCTCCTCCGACTGGCCGAACGTCGACCCCCGGATCGCGCCCGGCCTGCGAAGCGTCCTCGCCCAGGCGGCCGCGCGCTTCGAGGATCCGGCCTGCTCGGCCGTGCTGCGGGACTTCTCCGATTCGAGGACGGGCCGGCCTCTCGCCGAGACGCTCGCGGGGAACGGCCTCGAACCAGCCTCCTGGCTCCGGGCGATCTACTTCGTGAGCGGCAACGGCCACGCCGGCTGCGCGCGCCCCGAGACCCTCGCCTACACGCCCGTCGGCAGCCCGGTCGTCTTCGTCTGCCCCGTCGGTTTCGGGAAATACCGCCGCGCGGAGCGGGGCTTCGCGGCGAACGTCCTGATCCACGAGGCCCTCCACACGCTCGGTCTCGCCGAGAACCCTCCCTCCTCCTGGGAGATCACGCTCCGGGTCGAGGCGCGCTGCGGGAGGTGAGGGGAGGCCCGCTCCTGCCGGTCTTCAGCCCTTGACGACGAACCCCCGCGCGGCGAGGAGCGGGCGGACCCGCTCCCTCACGTCGCCGGCGAGCTCGATTGCCCCGGGCCGGACGGTGCCGCCGACGGCGCAGGCTTTCTTGAGGGCCTTCGCGAGCTCCTCGAGGAAGGGGCCGTTGTCGGGGAGGGCGTCGACGACGGTGACGCTCTTCCCGCCCCGCCCCGCCTTCTCGAGGCGGAGCTTCGCGGTGACCTTCGCGGGGACCGGCTGGTCCAGCTTCTTCGAGCAGCGGCAGTCGTCCGCGGGCCAGCCGCAGGTGGGGCAGATCCGCCCCTTCCCGCTCGACCAGACGACGCGCCCGCTCACGCGCGGATCATCGCAGAGGAGGGCTCAGCCCTCCTCGTCGCCGCCGGTGTCGGTGACGAGGAGGTCGAACCCGTCGGCGCCGCCGAGGAGGCGGTCGACGGTCCCGGGGAGGAGGCGCGCCGCGAGCCCCCGCCGGGACGGCGGGCCGACGATGAGGACGCCGACACTCTCCTCCTTCACGAACGCGAGGATCTCCCTCGCGACGTCCTCCGCCTCCCGCACGACGACCGTCGCGCCGAGCGTCATCGCGAGCTCGACGTTCTCCGTCAGGGCCCGGTGCTGCCGCGCGGAGAGGTGCTCGGGCCGCTCGCGGGTGCGCCGCACGTGGAGGGCGAACCAGCGCGTGTTCATCCGGCCGGCGACGCGCGAGCCCCGCAGGATCAGCTTCCGCCCGGTGTCGGGCTCGAGGGGGATCGCGACCGCGACCCGGGTCTGCGGGGCGGCGGCCTCGAGGGTCCCGGACGGGTGTGCGTCGGCCTCGATGTGGTCCGCGGTCTGGAAGAGAGTCAGCTCCCGGAGGCGCGTCAGCTTCTCCTCGGTGAAGAAGTTCGCGAGGGCCTGCTCGGCCTTCTCCGCCGCGTAGACCTTCCCGCCCCGGATCCGCTCCCGGAGCTCCTCGACGGGGAGGTCGACGACGACGAGGGCGTCGGCGTCCCTCACGATCCGGTCGGGGAGGCGCTCGCGCACCTCGATCCCGGTGACCGACCCGACGACGTCCTGAACCCCCTCGAGGTGCTGGACGTTGACGGCCGCCATGACGGAGATCCCGGCGGCGAGGATCTCCTCGGCGTCCTTCCAGCGCTTGTCGTTCCGGCACCCGGGCGCGTTCGTGTGGGCGAGCTCGTCGACGAGGACGACGTCCGGGCGCCGCCGCAGGATCGCGTCGAGGTCCATTTCGGGCAGCACGACCCCCTGGTAGCTCACCTGCTTTCGCGGGACCACCTCGAGGTCGCCGATCCGGGCCTCCGTCTCGGCGCGCCCGTGCGTCTCGACGTACCCGATGACGACGTCGGTCCCGTGCTTGCGGAGGCCGTGGGCGTCGTCGAGCATCTTGTAGGTCTTGCCGACGCCGGCGGCCATCCCGAGGTAGACCTTCAGCTTCCCCGGTCGCGCGTCGCGCGCGGCGCGGCGGAGGAAGGCCTCGGGATCGGGCCGCCGGTCGTCCTGGGTCCTCGACACGGTCTCCAGTCTATCGGGGGGGAGGCGGGTCGCCCCCGCGTCTCCCCGGTCAGAACGTCGCGACGGCGCCGACGACGGCGAGGAACTGGCTCTCCCTCCCCTCGCCCTCGACCGGTCCGTCGAAGAGCGGCGCGGTCGACTCGTCGTAGCGGACGTCGAGCTTCAGGATGAGCCGGGGAACGGGCCGGTGCTCGAACGTCGCGGTCACGCCCCAGATCTTCTGCTCGAAGCCGGAGATCCCCGCCTCCGGGTCGGAGAAGCGCTCGGCGCGGAGGGCGACGGCGCTCTTCTCCCCCAGGGCCGCGCGGGCCGAGACGAAGGCGCCCCACCAGGTCGCCGGGTCGAGGCCGGGGCGGCTCTGGCTCCCGGCGTCGAATTCCCCCGTCACCGTCAGAGTCGGCGTCGCGCGCCACGTGGCGACGAGGTCGCCGAACGTCCGCCAGTGCGAGGTGTCGTCGGGGAGCTCGGGGCCGGCGAGGCCGTTCAGACCGACGTCGACGTTGCCCGAGGACCAGCCGAGGCCGGCCCCGATCGTCTTCCCGTCGTTGTTGTCGCCGACGACCTGCCAGCCGTTGAGGAGGTGGAGCTGGCCCGTGAACCCCTTGCCGAGCGGGGCCGTCGCCTTGATGCCCGCCTGGTACCAGGGCGTGTACTCGGCGACGAACGACCGCGTGTAGTGCGGGTTGTCCTTCGAGAAGTAGGCCTCCGCGCCGACGTGGCTCGGGAAGATCCCTCCCTCGAGGAGGACCTCGCTCCCCGGCACCTTCCAGGAGATCGAGGCGTACTGGACGACTTTCCAGACCTCGGGCCCGACGCCCGTCCCCGTCGGCTCGCCGGCGTGGATGACGTCGGTCGCCGTCCCCCAGTTGAGCGCCACCCGGAAGCCGAGCGGCTCGGGGTCCCTCACCGCCTCGACCTCGACGAGGTTGAGGCCGAGCTGGTTCGCCTTCTTCGCCGTCGAGCCGGTGCCGGGGAGGAAGCTGTCGCGGCTCGCGGGGCGATTCGCGTTGTACGCGGCGTAGACGTCGACGAAGCCGGAGAGCTTCACCCCGGAGAGGAACCCCGGCTTCTCCGCCTCGGCGGCCGGAGCGGGAGCCGTCGCCGGCTCCTCGGTCCCTTCGATCTCGGCGGCGGACGCCGCGGGAGAGAACGCCACGACGCCGGCGACGGCCACGGCGCAGAGAAGCGGCGCGGGCGGGACGTCTCCGTCGCCGGAGCCGCGGGGCGGGCGCGTTCCGCCCCAGCTCCCCCTCGAGGGGGGCTCGTGCCGCCAGCGGCGGTCGAGGCGAAAGCGCTCGTCGAGTGCGGTCCCGAGGAGGAGGACGTAGCCGACGAAGCCCGCGAGCGCGATGACGAGCCGCGCCCCGAAGGGGAGCGAAAGGGCCGAGGCCGCTGCCACGCCCCCGAGGAGCGCAAAGACCCCGACGGCGCTGAGAAGGAGTGCGCGGAGACCCGTCGTACGCCTGGATTCGTCCATGGCGTCGTCCTTCACCGCTGCGCCGCGGAAGCGGCGGCGGGCGCCGCGCCGGAGCGCGCCCTCACATCGAGGTTCAGGAGGAGGACGTTCACGCGCGGCTCTCCGAAGAGGCCGAGGTAGCGCCCTTCCGTCCGCTTCGCGACGAGCGCCTCGAGGTCGGCGGCGGGGAGGCCCGTCTCCCGCGCGACGCGCGGCACCTGCCAGAGCGCGAACTCGGGCGAGACGTGAGGGTCGAGGCCCGAGCCGGAGGCCGTGACCGCGTCGGCCGGGACGGGGCCCTTCGCGCCCGCGTTCTCGGCGCGGGCCTTCGCGGCCTCCGCGGAGACGCGGTCGGCCAGAGCCTTCGAGGTGGGGCCGAGGTTCGAGCCGCCCGATGCGGTCGCGTCGTAGCCGTTCCCGGCGGCCGACGGGCGGGGCCGGAAGAGGCCGGGCGACGTCACGGCCTGCCCGATGAGCTCCGATCCGACGACCCTTCCCCCGTGCGTCACGAAGGAGCCGCCCGCGGCGGCGGGGAAGGCGACGCGGCCGACCGCCCAGACGGCGGCGGGGTACGCGAAGCCGAGGAGGAGCGTGAAGACGACGAGGAGGCGGAACGAAACGAAGACGTGGTCCTTCACGGCGTTCCTCTTCAGGCGAGCTTCAGCGCGACGAGCAGGAGGTCGATCGCCTTGATCCCGACGAACGGCGCGACGAGGCCTCCGAGCCCGTAGATGAGGAGGTTGCGGCGGAGGATCCGCCCCGCGCCGAGCGGGCGGTACGAGACGCCGCGGAGCGCGAGCGGGATGAGGGCGACGATGATGAGGGCGTTGAAGACGACGGCCGAGAGGATCGCGCTCTCGGGCGTCGCGAGCTTCATGACGTTCAGGGCCTGGAGCTGGGGGAACGTCGCGACGAAGAGCGCGGGGAGGATCGCGAAGTATTTCGCGACGTCGTTGCTGATCGAGAACGTCGTCAGCGCGCCGCGCGTCATCAGGAGCTGCTTGCCGATCTCGACCACCTCGATCAGCTTCGTCGGGTTCGAGTCGAGGTCGACCATGTTCCCGGCTTCCTTCGCGGCCTGCGTGCCGGTGTTCATCGCCATCCCGACGTCGGCCTGGGCGAGCGCGGGGGCGTCGTTCGTCCCGTCGCCGGTCATCGCGACGAGGTTCCCGTTCGCCTGCTCCTTCCGGATGAGGGCGAGCTTGTCCTCGGGCTTGGCCTCGGCGAGGAAGTCGTCGACCCCCGCCTCCCGCGCGATGCTCGCCGCGGTGAGCGGGTTGTCGCCGGTGATCATCACGGTCCGGATCCCCATGGCGCGGAGCCGGTCGAACCGCTCCTTCATCCCGCCTTTCACGACGTCCTTGAGGTAGATCGTCCCGGCGACCCTTCCGCCGTCGGCGACGACGAGGGGCGTCCCCCCGTCGCCGGCGATCCGGGCGACGTCGCGCCGGACCTCCTCGGCGAAGTGCCCCCCCAGGTCGCGGACGAACGCGTCGACGGCGTCGGCGGCCCCCTTGCGCACCTTCCGGCCCCCCTCGAAGTCGAGGCCCGACATCCGGGTCCGCGCCGTGAAGGGGACGACGTGGGCGCGGAGCTCGCGCAGCTCCCGGCCGCGAAGGCCGAATCGCTCCTTGGCGAGGACGACGATCGACCGCCCCTCGGGCGTCTCGTCGGCGAGCGAGGCGAGCTGGGCCAGCTCGGCGAGCTCCCGCTCGGAAGCGCCGGGCGCCGGGAAGAACGACGTCGCCTGGCGGTTGCCGAGTGTGATCGTCCCGGTCTTGTCGAGGAGGAGGACGTTCACGTCGCCCGAGGCCTCGACGGCGCGCCCCGACATCGCGAGGACGTTGTGGCGAAGGACGCGGTCCATCCCGGCGATGCCGATCGCCGAGAGGAGGCCGCCAATCGTCGTCGGGATGAGGCAGACGAGGAGCGCGACGAGGACCGTCGGGGAGACCTCGCTCCCCGAGTAGAGCGCGAAGGGACGGAGCGTGACGGTCGCGAAGAGGAAGACGATCGTCAGACCCGCGAGGAGGATGTCGAGCGCGATCTCGTTCGGCGTCTTCTGCCGCTCGGCCCCCTCGACGAGCTTGATCATCCGGTCGAGGAACGTCGAGCCGGGCTCGGAGGTGATCTCGACGACGATCCGGTCCGAGAGGACCCTCGTCCCGCCGGTCACGGCCGACCGGTCGCCTCCCGCCTCCCGGATGACGGGGGCCGACTCGCCCGTGATCGCCGACTCGTCGACGGAGGCGATCCCCTCGACGACGGTCCCGTCTCCCGGGATGAGCTGGCCGGCCTCGACGACGACGAGGTCTCCCTTGCGCAGGCCTGAGGCCGGGACCTGCTCCTCGCGCCTCTCGGCGCCGACGAGTCGGCGGGCAACGGCGTCGCTCTTCGTCCTCCGGAGCGCGTCGGCCTGCGCCTTCCCCCGCCCCTCGGCGACGGCCTCGGCGAAGTTCGCGAAGAGGACGGTGGCCCACAGCCAGAGGACGACCTGGATCTGGAACGAGAGCGACCCGCGCGTCCCGATCCCGAGGAGGGCGAGCGTCGCGAGGACGGCGCCGGCCTCGACGACGAACATGACGGGGTTCTTCCGCATGTGTCGCGGGTGGAGCTTGCGGAAGGAGTCGACCGCGGCGCGCGTGAGGAGGGCGCGGTCGAGGAGCTTGATCTCGGCGTGCTTGGTCATCGGTTCGGCCTCAGAACGTGCGGCCCGCGGCCATGAGCAGGTGCTCGACGACCGGGCCGAGGGAGAGGACGGGGAAGAAGGTGAGCGCCCCCACGACGACGATCACGCCGGCGAGAAGCACGGTGAAGAGCGGGCCGTCGACGGGGAACGTCCCGGCCGACTCGGCGAGCTTCTTCTTCGCCGCCAGGGAGCCGGCCATCCCGAGGATCGGGACGATCATCAGGAACCGTCCGAAGAACATGGCGAAGCCGAGGAGGAGGTTGTAGAAGCCCGTGTTCGCGTTCAGGCCGGCAAAGGCGCTCCCGTTGTTCCCGGCGGCGCTCGTGAAGGCGTAGAGCGCCTGAGAGAGCCCGTGGGGGCCCGCGTTCGAGAGGCTCGCGAGGCCCTCCTTCGTCGTGACGGCCGCGGCGGTCCCGACGAGGATGCAGAACGTGAGGACGAGGACCGCGAGCATCGCGAGCTTCACCTCGCCGCTCTCGATCTTCTTGCCGAGGTACTCCGGGGTCCGGCCGACCATGAGCCCCGCGATGAAGACCGAGAGGACGATGAAGACGAACGCGCCGTAGAGGCCGGCGCCGACGCCGCCGAAGATCACCTCGCCGAGCTGGATGTTGACGAGCGGGACGAGGCCGCCGAGCGGCGTGAAGGAGTCGTGCATGCCGTTCACGGCGCCGCATGAGGCGGCGGTCGTGATCGTCGCGAAGAGGGCGGTGTCGCCCGGCCCGAAGCGGACCTCCTTCCCCTCCATGTTCCCGGCGGCGGGATCGACGCCGGCCGCCTGGTGGATCGGGTTCCCCTGCGTCTCCGAGAAGGCGGCGACGCCGGCCCCGACGAGGAAGAGGAGCCCCATCGCCCAGAAGACGGCCCAGCCGTGGCGCGTCTTGCCGGTCATCGACCCGAGCGTGTACGTCAGCCCGGCGCCGATGGCGAAGATGAGGAGCATCTCGAGGAGGTTCGTCGCCGGCGTGGGGTTCTCGAAGGGGTGGGCGGAGTTCGCGTTGAAGAAGCCGCCGCCGTTCGTCCCGAGCTCCTTGATCGCCTCCTGCGAGGCGACCGGCCCGAGCGGGATCGTCTGCGTCGTCCCGTCGAGAGTGGTCACCTTCGCCGACGGGGAGAAGCTCTGGACGACGCCCTGCGACATGAGGGCGACCGCCGCGACGAGCGAGACCGGCAGGAGGACCCAGAGCGTCGCGCGGGTCAGGTCGACCCAGAAGCTCCCGATCGTCTTCGCCTCGGCACGCGCGATGCCACGGATGACGGCGACGGCGATCGCGATCCCGGTGGCGGCCGAGAGGAAGTTGTGGACCGCGAGGGCCGCCATCTGGGTGAGGTGCGACATCGTCGCCTCGCCCGTGTAGGCCTGCCAGTTCGTGTTCGTGACGAACGAGATCGCCGTGTTCCAGGCGAGGGCGGGGGGCACGGCCGGGAGGCCGTCGGGGTTCAGCGGCAGGAGGTGCTGGAGCCGCTCGAAAGCGTAGACGCCGAGGACGCCGAGGACGCTGAAGACGAGCATCGAGGAGGCGTAGGCCTTCCAGTCCTGCTCCTTCCTCGGGTCGACGCCGCCGAGGCGGTAGATCGCCCTCTCCACGGGGAGGAGGAGGGGGTCGAGGAAGGTCCGCTCGCCCGAGAAGACGCGGCGCATGTAGAGGCCGATCGGCTTCGTGACCGCGACGACGAGGAGGAAGTAGACCGCGATCTTCAGGAACGCGAAGGTCGTCACTTCAGAGCTTCTCCGGTTTCAGCAGCGCGAAGAGGAGGTAGGCGAGCGCCAGGCCCGACAGGACGAGGCCGGCGACGGACTCAGCGCTCATCGTTCTTCCCGTCGACGAGCGCGGCACAGCCGCGGACGCAGAGGAGGGCGATCGCCCCGAGGAGGAGCGTCGCGCCGAGCAGGAGGAGATCCGACATCGGGGCGCTCCTCAGAGCCGGTCGCCCGGTTTCGTCCGGTAGGCGTCTCCAAGGAAGAGGAGGACGAAGACGGCGACGAGGACGGCGAAGGTGGTCATGAGCGATTCCCTTTCCCGAGGGAAATCTGCCGCCCCGCGCCACAGGAAGTCCGGAAGGCCGCCGAAAGAAACCTGAAAGCGCCCGGGATCAACGGTGCGCCGGGGCCTCCGGGGAAGAGCCGCCTTCAGGCGACGAGCCGCACGGGGATCCGTGCAGCGACACGTCCCCCCCGCACGGAAAGCCCCTCCCGCCGTCCGGCGTCGTGCCCGCCGGAGGGGGCCTCCGCGTCAGAGCCGGTCGCCCGGCTTCGTGCGGAAGGCGTCGACCACGGCGACCAGGACGGCGGCCGCGATGCCGAGCAGGATGGGTGTCACGGGCTCTCCTTCTGGGAAAATCTCCCGCCGGAGTCCGGAGGAAGTCCGGAAGGAGGACGAAGGAAAGCCTAAAGAACGGTGCGCCTCGGCCTGGACCGCTCGACGACGCATAAAGAAAGGATAAAGATCCGGGGACCGCAAACCGGCGCGACGGGGGAAACCTCCACGAGGCCGGACATGGTCGGTAAAGTGACGGCCTGGACATGTCGACGCTCGAATCGGTCAAGCGACTCGTTATCGGGAAGAGCCGCGACCCCCTCGACCCGCGGGTCTTCCACCACCTCTCCCTCGCGGCGTTCCTCGCCTGGGTCGGCCTCGGCGCCGACGGCCTCTCCTCCTCCTGCTACGGCCCGGAGGAGGCGTTCGTCACGCTCGGGACGCACACCCACCTCGCCGTCTTCCTGGCGCTCGCGATGACGGTCACGATCGTCGTCATCTCGGCGTCCTACTCCCAGATCATCGCCCTCTTCCCGTCGGGGGGCGGCGGCTACCTCGTCGCGACGAGCCTCCTCGGGAAGGGAGCCGGCGTCGTCTCGGGCTCGGCGCTCGTCGTCGACTACGCGATGACGATCGCGATGCAGGTGGCGGCGTCCGTCGCCGCCCTCTGCTCCCTTTCCCCGCGGGTCATCCCGCAGCACCAGCAGCTCCTCGTCTCGCTGGTCCTCGTCGTTCTCCTCATCGTCCTGAACCTGCGCGGGGTGAAGGAGTCGGTCCTCGTCCTCCTCCCGATCTTCGTCCTCTTCCTCGTGACGCACGCCCTCCTCATCACCTTCGGCATCGGGAGGCACGCGGCCGCCATGCCCGAGCTCGTGGCGACGACCGTCCGCGAGACGCACGCGACGTGGGGGGCGCTCGGGGCTTTCGGCACCCTCGCGCTCCTCCTGCGGGCCTTCTCCATGGGAGGAGGCACCTACACGGGGATCGAGGCGATCTCGAACGGGCTCCAGATCCTCCGCGAGCCGCGCGTCCAGACGGGCCGGCGGACGATGGTCTACATCGCGACGTCGCTCTCCGTCACGGCGGGCGGCCTCATCCTCTGCTACCTCCTCGCGGGGGTGCACCGGATGCCGGGCCGCACCCTCAACGCGGTCCTGACGAGCAAGCTCTCGACGGAGGCCTTCGGGCCGGGCTCGCTCGCGGGGGGGTTCCTCCTCCTGACGCTGATCGCCGAGGGGGCGCTCCTCTTCGTCGGGGCGCAGGCGGGCTTCCTCGACGGGCCGCGCGTCCTCTCGAACATGGCGATCGACTCGTGGGTGCCGCACCGCTTCAGCCTCCTCTCGGACCGGCTCGTCACGCAGAACGGGATCCTCGTCATGGGGGGCGCGGCGATCGGGATCCTCCTCTACACGGGCGGCTCCATCGACGTGATCGTCGTCATGTACTCGATCAACGTCTTCCTCACGTTCACCCTCTCCCAGCTCGGCATGTGCGTCCACTGGTGGAAGGTGAGGGACGAGGACAGGGACTGGAAGCGCCACCTCGCGATCAACGGCCTCGGGCTCATCCTGACGGCGACGCTCCTCGTCGCGACGACGATGATGAAGTTCCGCGAGGGGGGCTGGGTCACCGTCCTCATCACGGGTACGCTCGTCGGCGCCTGCGTCCTCATGCGGCGGCACTACAGCTCGATCCGCCTCTACCTGAAGCGGACGGACGACGTCCTGACGACGCTCAAGCCGCCGAAGCGCGACTCGGGCGTCCTCCCGAAGATCGACCCGCCGAGCCGCGGGGCGCCGACGGCCGTCTTCCTCGTCTCGGGCTTCAACGGCCTCGGGATGCACTCGTTCCTGAACGTGCAGCGCTACTTCCCGGGCTACTTCAAGCACTGCATCTTCCTCTCCGTCGGGGTCGTCGACTCGGCGAGCTTCAAGGGGGCGAAGGAGATCGAGAACCTCCGCAGGGAGACCGAGCGGGACCTCGTCCGCTACGTCGAGTTCGCGCGCGGGAACGGCTTCGCGGCCGAGCACCACCTCGCCGTCGGGAACGACCTCCTCGACGAGCTCTTCGGGCTCTGCCGGAAGGTGCGCGAGGACTGGGACCGCCCGATCTTCTTCATGTCGAAGCTCGTCTTCCCGAAGGAGAACGCCCTCAACCGGCTCCTCCACAACCAGACGCCGTTCGCGCTGCAGCGGCGCCTCCAGATGGAGGGGATGCACTCCGTCATCATGCCGATCCAGGCGGAGATCTGAGGGGCGTCAGTCGGGGAGAGGCTCGGCGACGAAGCGGTAGCCGACCCACGGCTCGGTGACGACGTAGCGCGGGGTCGCCGGGTCGGGCTCGAGCTTCTTCCTCATCGTGCCGACGTGGACGCGGACGACGTCGACCGTCGTGCCGGGCGCCCCCTTCCAGACGCGCGCGATGATCCGGGCGGTCGTCACGGGCTTGCCGGCGTTCGACGCGAGGAGCTCGAGGATCGCGAACTCGGTCGGCGTCAGCTTCACCTCGCGCTCCCCCTGGACGACGCGGCGCCGCTCGAGGTCGATCGAGAGGCCGTCGAACTCGAGGACCGTCCGGAGGGGAGCGACGCCGCTCCGGCGGAGCTGGGCCCGGATCCGGGCAAGGAGCTCCGGCACGGAGAACGGCTTCGTGACGAAGTCGTCGGCGCCGAGGTCGAGCGCCCGGATCTTGTCGACGTCCGCGCCCCGGACCGAGAGGACGACGACCGGCGTCGCACCCGCCCGGCGCACCTCCCGGATGAGCTCGAAGCCGTCCGAGACGGGCATCGCCAGGTCCGTCAGGACGAGGTCGGGCGCGCCGCTCGCGAAGAGCGCGATCCCCTGGCGGCCGTCGGCGGCCTCGAGCACCTCGTAGCCGGTGGCAGCGAGCTCGGTGGCCAGTCCCCTCCGGATGGTCGGGTCGTCTTCGACGACGAGGATGCAGGCGTGCGCGTGCCTCACGGCGTGGGCTCCTCGACGGGCGGCGCGGCGGGCAGGTCCAACCTCGCGATCGTCCCGCCTCCGGGCCGGGGATGCAACGAGACGCGCCCGCCGTTCGCGTTCGCGAGGCCGCGCGCGATCTCGAGGCCGAGGCCCCGGCGGCCCCCGTCGGCGGGATCGCCGCCGTCGCCCGACCGGACCTCGAGCGCGATCCCGGGGCCCCGGTCGGCGACCTCGAGCCGGACGAGGAGCGGGTCGACCGGGTGCCGGGTCGAGGTCAGCTCGATCGCCGTGCCGTCCGGCGCCGCGCGGGCGGCGTTCTCGACAAGGTTGACGAGGACCTCGGCCACGAGCGACGGGTCCGCGAGGACGTCCGGGCAGTCGAACGCGACCGAGACGTGCACCGGGTGCGCGTCGAGGACGAGCGGGAGGCTCTCGCGCGCGGCCCGGAAGAGGTCGGCGGGAGGCGTCGGCTCGGCGCGGGGGACGCTCCGGCCCGCCTCGAGACGGGCCAGGGCGAGGAGGTTGTCGATCCGGCGCGCGAGCCGGCTGCTCTCGCGCGAGAGGTCGTCGAGCGCGGCGCCCGCCTCGGCCTGTCCCGCGAGCCGCCGCCTCAGCCCCTCGATCGAGAGCGCGATCGCCGTCAGGGGGCTCCGCAGGTCGTGTGACACGGCGCGCAGGAGGGACGTCTTCAGTCCCTCGCTCTGGCGGAGCGCCTCGAGGTGGGCGTTCTCGGCGAGGAACTGCTCCCGCTCCACGGCGAGCGCGACGAGCCGGGCGACGGGCTCGAGGATCGTGCGGCCCGCCTGGGCGCCGAGGACGACGAGGACCCCGCTCGCCTTGCCGCCGACGAGGAGCGGGAAGTAGGCGTCCCGCGTCCCGAGGGGCGCCGGCACCTCGGCCGCCTCGCCCCGCTCGAGGACGACCCGGACGAGGCGCTCGTGCTCCGGCGCGAGATCGCGGCCGGCCCAGGAGACGACCCGCGGCCGGCCGGACCCGTCGTCGACCTCGAGGAGCCCTCCCCCTTCCGCGCCGACAGAACGGAGGGCGCGCGCCGCGGCCTCGCCGAGGCTCCCGACCCGGTTCGTCGCGGTGAAGAGGTCGATCGAGAGGTCGTAGAGGACCTCGATCTCGCGGCGTCTCCGGAGCGCGTCCGCCGCCTCCTCGCGCGCCCGGAGGACGAGCCGGCTGACGACGACGGCGACGACCAGGAAGCAGAAGAGCGCGACCCAGTTCGCGGGCTCGGCGATCGTGAAGGTGTGGAGCGGAGGGAGGAAGAAGAAGTTGAAGGCGAGCGTCGCGGCGAAGGCCCCGATCACCGCGGCGCGGAGGCCCCGCGCGAGGGCGATGGCGAGGACGGCGACGAGGAGGACGAGGCCGATCGTCGTCGAGTTCAGGCCGGCGACCCGCGCGGCGGTGGTCGTCGCGCCGACGGCGGCGAGAGCGAGCGCGACGTCCGCGAGCGGACCCCGGAGCCGGCCCGCAAGCGAGCGCAGGGCCTCCATCGTTCCTCCCAGGGGGTACCTCCGGGCTCCATCATAGGGCGGGCGTTCCCGGCGGTCATGGCGGCGCCTGTGTCACGATTCGGGGAGAGATGCCCGAGCCGATCGACGTCGCCCCCGGCGTGAGGGTCCCCGAGGCCGCCCTCGAGGCGCGCGGCGTCCGCTCGGGCGGCCCCGGCGGGCAGAACGTGAACAAGGTCGCCTCGAGGGCCGAGCTCCTCGTCGACCTCGCCCTCGTCGAGGGGCTCGACGACGGCGCGCGGGCGCGGCTCGAGGCCCTCGCCGAGGGGCGCCGCGACGCCCAGGGGCGCCTCCGCGTGACGGCGGGGGAGAGCCGGGACTATCACCGCAACCTCGAGACGGCGCGGGAGAAGGTGCGCGGGCTCGTCGCGAAGGCGCTCGTCGTCCCGCGGAAGAGGCGGCCGACGCGCCCTTCCGCCGGCTCGCGCGAGGCGCGCCTCGTCCTCAAGAAGCGGCTCGCGAGGCTGAAGAAGAACCGTTCGGCGCCGCGCGGAGAGGAGTAGCGGCTACGCCCCCTCGATCTCCCGGCGCGTGATCGGCGTCGGGCGGCGCTCCTCGTCGACGTTCACGTAGACGACCTCGGCCTCCGTCACCTTCACCGGATGGCCCGCCCCCGTGCGGCGCTGGGCCTCGACGGTGACCTTGACCGTGATCGACGTCCTGCCGATCCGAACGACGTCGGTGTAGAAGGAGACGAGGTCGCCGACGAAGACCGGCTCGTGGAAGACGACCTCGGTCATCTTCACGGTCACCATGGAGTCGCAGTGGGCGCGCGCGGCGACGGCGCCGGCGAGGTCGATGTAGGAGAGGAGGACGCCCCCGAAGATCGTGCCGTGGGCGTTCGTGTCCTTCGGCATGAGCGTCACGCGGATGGCGGGGCTGCGTCCGTCGATCATGGGCCGATTATGGCGGCGGGCCGGTAGACTCCTGCTGCTCTCCGGATTCCACGCGCGAGGTTCCCCATGGGCAACGACCTCTTCCTCGGACGTTCCGTCACGAAGGCCCCGGCGCCGCTCTCCCTCGACCGGGACGACCTGACGACGCACGGCCTCATCGTCGGCATGACGGGGAGCGGCAAGACGGCGCTCGGGATCGTCCTGATCGAGGAGCTGCTGAAGCAGGGGATTCCCGTCCTGGCGATCGACCCGAAAGGGGACATCGGCAACCTCGCGCTCGCCTTCCCGCGGCTCGCGCCGGAGGAGTTCGCGCCGTGGCTCCCCGCGGGGGGCGAGGCGACGGCCGAGGGCGAGGCGAAGAAGTGGAGCGAGGGGCTCGCCGGCTGGGGGCTCTCCGCGTCCGACGTCGCCTCCTACGCCGCCTCGCGTGCCGTCACGATCTTCACGCCGGGCTCGACCTCCGGCGTCCAGGTCGACCTCCTCGGGGCGCTCGCCCCGCCGCCCGACGGGCCGGAGAGCGAGGAGGGGCGCGACCTGATGACCGCCTTCCTCTGCGGCCTCCTGGGACTTCTCGGGCGGGACGCCGACCCGGTCTCCTCGCGCGAGTTCATCCTCCTCGCCCGCTGCGTGGAGGAGATATGGGGCCGCGGCGAGACGGCGACGCTCGAGTCGCTCGTCGGCGCGGCGGCGCAGCCTCCTTTCTCGGCGATCGGCGCCCTGCCGCTCGAGACGTTCTTCCCGAAGAAGGAGCGCGACGGTCTCGTCCTCGCCTTGAACGGTCTCCTCGCCTCTCCCGCGACGGCGGCGTTCCGCGGGGGCGTGCCGCTCGACGTCGACGCCCTCCTCGGCGGGGGAAAGCCGGCAAGGCTCTCGATCTTCTCGATCGCGCACCTCTCCGACCCCGAGCGCCTCTTCGTCGTCGCGACGCTCCTCTCGCGCGTCCGCTCCTGGCTCCGTTCGCAGCCCGGATCGACGACGCTCCGCGCCCTCATCTACATCGACGAGATCTTCGGGTTCTTCCCGCCGTCGGGCGAGCCGCCGACGAAGAAGCCGCTCCTCTCGCTCCTCAAGCAGGCGCGCGCCTTCGGCGTGGGGACGGTCCTCGCGACGCAGAACCCGGTCGACCTCGACTACAAGGGGCTCGCGAACTGCGGCTGCTGGTGGGTCGGGACGCTGCAGACCGAGCGCGACCGGCGGCGCCTCGCCGACGGCCTGACGGACGCGGCGGGCCTCACCGACGTCGACGCGCTCCTGAACCAGACGAAGAAGCGCGTCTTCCTCCTCCACGACGTCCACCGCAAGGCGCCGGAGCTCTTCGAGACGCGCTGGGCGATGAGCTACCTCCGCGGCCCGATGACACGCGACGAGCTCGCGAAGCTGAAGAAGTCCGCGCCGGCGGGCGCAGCCCCCTCCGCGGCGCCGCCCGCGGCCGCGAAGCCCGCCACACCCGCCGGCCCGCCGATGCTCCCGGCCGACTGGCCCGCACGCTGGCTCGACCGCCGCGGCGGCGACCGCGCGACGCCGTACCTCTGGGTGAAGGCGGCCGTCCGCTACAAGAGCGGAAAGGGGACCTCGGACGAGATCACGGAGACGAAGCTCTTCCCCCTCGAAGCGGAGACGCCGCGCGAGGTCGTGCAGGGGGACGCCCTCGGGCTGGAAGGGAAGGAGCTCCTCTCCGCGCCTCCCCGCCCGCTCTCCTACGGCGACCTGCCGTCCTGGCTCGGGACGAAGGGGGTAAAGGAAGCCGAGAAGGCGCTGAAGGAGCGCCTCCCCGACCTCCTCGCGACGACGCTCCTGCGCGACCCGCTCTCCGGGATCCTCTCGAACCCGGGCGAGAGCGAGGACGATTTCGCCGCGCGCGTCGGCGAGAAGGCGAAGCCCTCCGCCGCGCTTCTCGAGAGGATCGAGAAGAAGAAGCGCGACCTCGCCGCCGCCGAGCAGGCCGAGAAGGCCCGCTCGATGGAGACGATGGCCTCCATCGGCACGGCAGCCCTCGACGTCCTCGGCGGCCTCTTCGGCAGCCGCAAGTCGCTCAAGGTCGGAAAGGTCGGCTCCGTCCTCAGCAAGAAGAGGATGGAGGACGCCGCCGAGACGAAGATCGAGACGCTGAAGGCCGAGCTCGCCGAGCTCGAGGCCAAGGTCGCCGCCCCCGACCCCGCCCGCTTCGAGAAGGTCGACGTCGTCCCGACGAAGACCGGGGTGGACATTCTCGGCGTCGGCGTCGCCTGGGTGAGCTGACGGGGGGAGAGAGCCCGGAGAGCCTTCAAGCTTCACGCTCTCGTCGATTCCGCGGGGGGCCTTGGTCGGGGCGGTGCGTCTCACGGCCTCCAGCTGCGCGCGGCCGACCCGCTAACGACCTCGCTGCGGTCGGGCGGGGCGCCCGCGCAAACTCCTCGCTTCGCTCGTCAGACAGCGCGCGGGCTTCATCCCCGCCCGATCCTCGCGAGTCGGACGGGTCCCCGGCCGTGCTCGAGTCGGCTCGCGAGACGCCCCGCCCCTCCCGCGGCCGGCGTGATTCCGCGCTGCGGAGGAGACCGGGATCCAGAGTTGGCCGGGTCCTTCGCCCTTGGCACGGACGAGCGCCAGAAATGGGGAACGGCCCGCCTCTCTCTCCTTCGACGATTTCGTTGACGCGACTCGCGAACGGGGCATACGCTGAACGGACAAGCGAATCGAGCCGACGATGTTCAGCTTCGAGCGGGTCCTCGCTGCCTTCCTGATCCTGTTCAGTTCGGGGTGCTACGTCCTCGTCTCCGAGGTCGACGTCGCCGACTGCGATCGTGGCATCGGCACGTGCAGCGTCGTGCGGCAAAAGGTATACGGCGAGCAGCGGGCCTCGTTTCCGGTCGTGGACCTGACCGGCGCCGAGCTCGCGCGACTTCCGAGGTCGCACACGAAGCCAGGGTCGAAGCCTGCCCTCCGAGTCGTCTTCCTGACCCGGACGGGACCCGTTCCGTTCATGGGCTACGCGACCGGCATCGCGACGGGAGAGATGAGAGGGCAAGTCGAGGATGTCACCCGCTTCGTGGCGACGCCCACCGAGAGGACGCTCCACCTGCGGCGCGACAATCGCATCAGCTCTCTCGTCCTTGCAGCCGTGCCCTTGTCGATGGCTGTCGCGCTTCTCCACGGGTCTGCGCGATTCAGGAAATACCTGGACCGCAAGGAATCGCGTGGTCGGGCCGACGCGGCGTAATTCACGTTCGTCAGTCGTCAGGGTCAGTTCTGCGTCTTGTGTTTTCGCCTGACCGCCCGAGCGGGCAGGTTCGAGTAGGAGCCGGGCAGAAGATGCGGTGCCGAGCCCATCGGCCCGGAAAGCAACACAGAACGCAGAACGGACCCCATGCTTCCGGCTTGAAGGCTGACCTCTCCGGAGACCAGTAAGGGCGAACGCAGAGCGCAGAGTGTAGAGTGTAGAGTGCAGACCAGACCCCACTGGGGTGCGAGGAGTGCCCTGGTGGGCCGAGCGGCGGGGGTGGTCCTGCGAGCAGCCCCCGAGCACGGCCGGGGACCCGCTCGCGCCCGCGAGGACCGGGCGGGGGAGAAGCCCGCGCGCTGTTTGACGAGCGAAGCGAGGAGTTCGCGCGGGCGCCCCGCCCGGCCGCAGAGGGAGCGGAAGCGGGTCGGCCGCGCGCAGCAGGCTGCCGCGAGACCACCCCCGTCGCGAGGCTCCCTCCCCGGTGCCCTCGTGCTCCGGTGTACCCGTGCTCCGGTGCTACGGTGCCCCGGTCTGGTTGTCCGGCTCCCGGTCGGTCGACCGGTGGCTTTCCCTACTCCTGCTTTTTCGTGCCGAGGATGACGAGGACGATCAGGAGGAGGAGGACGATGAGGCCGATGACGATGGTCGTCGTCTGGGAGGTCCCGGCGGGGACGTCCGGGGCGGGCGCGGTCGGCGCGGCCGCGTGCTCGGCGGCGTGCCCGGGGGCGGCTTCGGTCGTCGCCGGGGCGGCGGCGGGCGCGGCCTCGGTCGTCGGGGCGGCGGCCTCGGTCGTCGCCGGCGCGGTCGCGGGTGCCGGGGCGGCGGCCGTCGTGGCCGGGGCGGGGGCGGCGGCGGGGGCCTGGGCGAGGGCGCAGGGGGCCGCGAGGAGGGCCAGGGCGGCCAGCGTCGCGACGAGGGGGCGGAGCGTCATCGGGTCTCCTTTCCTTCCGACGGGGGAACGCTAGCAGGAGGCCGCGGAATCGGGAAGGGTCAGGCTTCGGGGCAGCGGCCGCCGAGGGCCCGGATCTCCATCGCGAGGGCCTCGGCCTCGGCGAGCAGGGCGTCGGCCTCCGGGCCGGGAACGCAGCGCTGGAGCTCGGGGGTCCGGAGGAGGCGGCGGAGCTCGGCGACGCGCGCCGCGGCGTCGGAGAGCCGCTCCCGGCAGTCCGCGGCGCCGGTGTCGAGGAAGGCGTCCGCGACGAGCGACGGGACGGCGAGCGCGGCCCGGCGCAGGCGATGCCCCGAATCGCCCGCGAGGTCGCCCGCGCCCTCGAGGGCGGCGCACACCTCGTGCGCGAGGCCGATGGCCTTCCGCCATGCCGGAGTCTCGCGCACGTCCATCTCTCGTCCGAAGCATATACGGACGGCCGGGGCACGGCGTTCGGGTGCGGGATCCTCTTTCCGTGGGCTCCGGCCCCCTGATACGCTCCCCGATCGGACCGGTTTCGTCCCGGCGGGGGCCGGCATCTTCGAGAGCAGGGGGAGAAACATGCGTCGGAAGGTCACTGTCATCGGCGCCGGGAACGTCGGCGCGACCACCGCCCAGAGAATCGTCGAGAAAGAGCTCGCGGACGTCGTCCTCGTCGACGTCGTCGACGGCGTTCCCCAGGGCAAGGGCCTCGACATGTACCAGTCGGGCGCCGTCGAAGGCTTCGACATGAAGATCGTCGGGTCGAACGCCTACGAGGAGACCGCCGACTCCGACCTCTGCATCATGACGGCCGGCCTCGCCCGCAAGCCGGGCATGTCGCGCGACGACCTCCTGAAGAAGAACGAGGAGATCGTGGCGGACTGCATCGCCAAGGTGACGCGCTACTCCCGCGACCTGACGATCGTCGTCGTGACGAACCCCCTCGACGCGATGTGCGAGGTCGCCCGCCGCGTCTCGAAGCTCCCGAAGAACAAGGTCGTCGGCATGGCCGGCATCCTCGACTCGGCCCGGATGCGCGCTTTCATCTCCATGGAGATGAACGTCTCCATGACGAACATCCACGCGACCGTCCTCGGCGGCCACGGCGACACGATGGTCCCGCTCCCGAGGTACTCCACCGTCGCGGGCGTCCCGATCACCGAGCTCCTGACCCCGGAGCGGGTCGCCGCGATCGTGAAGCGGACGGCCGGCGGCGGCGCCGAGATCGTCAACTTCCTGAAGACCGGCTCGGCCTACTACGCGCCGTCGGCCGCGGCCGTCGAGATGGCCGACGCGATCTTCAACGACAAGAAGAAGATCCTCCCCTGCGCCGCCTACCTCGAGGGAGAGTACGGGATCAACGGCCTCTACGTCGGCGTCCCCGTCGTCCTCGGCAAGGACGGCGTCGAGAGGATCATCCAGCTGAACCTGACGCCGGAGGAGGACGCCGCGCTGAAGAAGTCGGCGGCCTCGGTCGCCGAGCTCTGCGGGCTGCTGACCTGCTGACCGGACGATGAGCGCGATCCCCGCAACGGCGGAGAGGCCGGCCGTCGGCTCCATCGCCCTCAAGGCGCTGATGGCGGTCACCGGCATCGTCCTCTACGGCTTCGTCTTCGTCCACATGGTCGGGAACATCCAGCTCTACCAGGGGCCGGAGAAGATCAACCACTACGCGGCGCTCCTCAAGTCGCTCCCGCCGCTCCTCTGGGGGACCCGGATCACGCTGCTCGCGGCAGTCGTCCTCCACGCGGTCGCGTACTGGATCCTCTGGGGCCGGAACAGGGCGGCCCGCCCGGTCGGCTACGAGAGCCAGGACTTCCAGGCCGCGTCGATCACCTCGCGGACGATGATCTGGACGGGGCCGATCATCGGCCTCTTCGTGATCTACCACCTCCTCCACTTCACCGTCGGCTCGGTCCACCCGAGGTTCAGCCACGAGGACGTCTACCGGAACGTCGTCGTCGGCTTCTCGGACCCGGCCGTCTCGCTCTTCTACATCGTCGCCATGATCGCCCTCGGCTTCCACCTCTTCCACGGCGGCTTCAGCCTCTTCCAGACGCTGGGCCTCCGCACGCCGAAGTACGAGAAGCCGATCAAGTTCGTCATGGCGGTCCTCTGCACCGTGATCGTCGTCGTGGACATCTCCTTCCCGATCGCGGTCCTCGCCGGGCTGGTGAAGTAGGAGGGAGCGAAGATGGAACTCGACGGCAAGTGCCCCACCGGCCCGATGGAGTCGCGCTGGACGCGACACAAGGCCAGCATCAAGCTGATCAACCCGGCCAACAAGCGGAAGTACAGCCTCATCATGGTCGGCTCCGGCCTCGCGGGCGCCTCGGGCGCCGCGAGCCTCGCCGAGCTCGGCTACAACGTCTCCTGCTTCTGCTACCAGGACAGCCCGCGCCGCGCCCACTCCATCGCGGCGCAGGGCGGGATCAACGCCGCCAAGAACTACCAGAACGACGGCGACAGCGTCTACCGGCTCTTCTACGACACGGTGAAGGGGGGCGATTTCCGCGCCCGGGAGTCGAACGTCCACCGCCTCGCCGAGGTGTCGAACGACATCATCAACCAGTGCGTCGCGCAGGGCGTCCCGTTCGGCCGCGAGTACGGCGGGACCCTCGGGAACCGCTCGTTCGGCGGCGCGCAGGTCTCGCGCACGTTCTACGCGCGGGGCCAGACGGGGCAGCAGCTCCTCATCGGCGCCTACCAGGCGCTCGAGCGGCAGATCGGCCTCGGCAAGGTGAAGATGTACCCGCGCACCGAGATGCTCGACCTCATCGTCGTCGACGGCGTGGCGCGCGGCATCGTCGTCCGCGACATGGTCACCGGGAAGGTCTCGAGCCACCTCGCCGACGCGGTCATGCTCGCGACGGGCGGCTACGGCAACGGCTACTACCTCTCGACGAACGCGAAGGGCTGCAACGCGACCGCCATCTGGCGCGCGCACCGGCGCGGCGCATTCTTCGCGAACCCCTGCTACACGCAGATCCACCCCACCTGCATCCCGGTCCACGGCGAGAACCAGAGCAAGCTGACGCTCATGTCCGAGTCGCTCCGCAACGACGGCCGGATCTGGGTGCCCCTGAAGAAGGGCGACACGCGCAGGGCCGCCGACATCCCCGAGGCCGAGCGCGACTACTACCTCGAGAGGAAGTACCCGAGCTACGGGAACCTCGCCCCCCGCGACATCTCTTCCCGCGCGGCCAAGCAGGTCTGCGACGAGGGGCGCGGCGTCGGGCCGGGCGGCCAGGGCGTCTACCTCGACTTCGCGGAGTCGATCGGCCGGCTCGGCGAGAACGTCATCCGCGAGCGGTACGGGAACCTCTTCGAGATGTACGAGAGGATCACCGACGAGAACCCGTACAAGGTCCCGATGCGGATCTACCCGGCGGTCCACTACACGATGGGCGGCCTCTGGGTCGACTACAACCTCATGTCGAACCTGCCGGGGCTCTTCGTCCTCGGCGAGGCGAACTTCTCCGACCACGGCGCGAACCGCCTCGGGGCCTCGGCGCTCATGCAGGGGCTCGCGGACGGCTACTTCGTCATCCCGTACACCATCGGAAACTACCTGGCGCAGGGCAAGCCCGCGAAGATCGACGGCTCCCACCCGGCCGTGAAGGCCGCCGAGGCCGACGTCACCGAGCGGACGAAGAAGCTCCTCTCGATCAAGGGGAAGCGGACCGTCGACTCCCTCCACAAGCAGCTCGGCCTCCTCATGTGGGAGAAGTGCGGCATGGGCCGCAACCGGAAGGGGCTCGAGGAGGGGATCGCGAGGATCCCGGAGATCCGCGAGGAGTTCTGGAAGAACGTCTTCGTCCCGGGGAGCGGCGAGGAGCTGAACGTCTCGCTCGAGAAGGCGGGGCGGCTCGCCGACTTCCTGGAGCTCGACGAGCTCATCTGCCGCGACGCCCTCGCCCGCGAGGAGTCGTGCGGCGGGCACTTCCGCGAGGAGTACCAGACGCCGGACGGCGAGGCGCTCCGCAACGACGAGAAGTTCTGCCACGTCGCGGCCTGGGAGTGGAAGGGGGAGGGCGCGACGCCCGAGCGCCACACGGAGGCGCTCGGGTTCGAGTCCGTCCACCTCGCCACGAGGAGCTACAAGTGATGAGCGGCAGCAAGGACATCAACATCAAGCTCCGCATCTGGCGTCAGAAGGGGCCGGACACGAAGGGGAGCCTCGTCGCCTACGACGTCCCCGGCGTGAGCACCGACTCGTCCTTCCTCGAGATGCTCGACCTCGTCAGCGAGCGCCTCATGGAGAAGGGCGAGGAGCCGATCGCCATCGACCACGACTGCCGCGAGGGGATCTGCGGCGCCTGCTCGCTCGTCATCAACGGAGTCCCGCACGGGCCGCGCTCGGCGACGACGACCTGCCAGCTCCACATGCGGAGCTTCAAAGACGGCCAGACGATCACCGTCGAGCCGTGGCGGGCGAAGGCGTTCCCCATCATCAAGGACCTCATCGTCGACCGCTCCGCCTACGACCGGATCATCGCGGCCGGCGGATTCGTCGCGGTCAACACAGGCGTCGGGGTCGACGCGAACGCGATCCCGGTCCGGAAGGAGAACGCCGAGCTCGCGATGGACGCGGCGGCGTGCATCGGCTGCGGCGCCTGCGCCGCGGCCTGCCCGAACGCCTCGGCGATGCTGTTCGTCGGGGCGAAGGTCTCGCACCTCGGCCTCCTCCCGCAGGGGCAGCCCGAGCGGAAGGAGCGCGTCCTGAAGATGGTCGAGCAGATGGACGCCGAGGGGTTCGGCGGCTGCACGAACATGGGCGAGTGCGAGGCGGCCTGCCCGAAGGAGATCAAGCTCGAGGTCATCGCGCGGATGAACCGCGACTACATCGGCGCCCAGCTCACGAAGCGGCCCAAGGGGGCCGAGAAGGGCGGGGCCGGCTGAGCCGGCGCGGGGAGCCGCCCGGGGAATCCCCGCCGGCGACCCGCGACGACGGAACGGAAGACCGTGCGGCCGGGGGCGACCCCGGCCGCACGTTTTCCGGCGGGACGGGGGCGTGTGGCCGGGACGAGCCCCGGCACGTAGAATCCACGGCTGACTTGAGCGATCCGCGCGCGCACTCGAAACGGGGAGTCGTGATCGTCGGCACCTGGCCCGACGCGACCGAGGAGCAGCTCGAGCACCTCCGGGCCGCCGTCGCCCTCGAGGGCTTCTCGGCGCACGTCTCGAGGGGCGAGGACCGGGTCGTCCTCGTCGCCATCGGGGACGTCTCGCCGATGAACATGGCCGCGCTGATGGTCCTGCCGGGGGTCGAGTCGGTCACCCCCGTGCGGAAGCCGTACCAGCTCGCGGCCCGGGAGTCGGCGGCGGGCCCGACGGTCGTCCGCGTCCCGGCGGCCTCTGGCCCGGTCGAGGTCGGTGGAAGCGCTCTCGCTGTGATCGCAGGCCCCTGCTCCGTCGAGGGGGAGGAGATGCTCCTCGGGACGGCGCGGGCGGTCGGCGCCGCGGGCGCCGTGATGCTCCGCGGCGGCGCCTTCAAGCCGCGCACCTCGCCCTACTCCTTCCAGGGGCTCGGCGAGGAGGGGCTCGAGATGCTCGCGAGGGTCCGCGAGGAGACGGGGATGCCCATCGTCTCCGAGGTGATGGACACGCGGCAGGTCGAGAGGGCCGCCGAGCTCGTCGACGTCCTCCAGGTCGGCGCGCGCAACATGCAGAACTTCCCGCTCCTGACCGAGATCGGGCGCACCCGGCGCCCGGTGCTCCTCAAGCGCGGGCTCTCGGCGCGGATCGAGGAGCTCCTCATGGCGGCCGAGTACGTCATGGCGCAGGGGAACCGCGACGTCATCCTCTGCGAGCGGGGGATCCGGACGTTCGAGCCGGCGACCCGGAACACGCTCGACGTGGCGGCGATCCCCGTCCTGAAGAGGGAGACGCACCTGCCGGTGATCGTCGACCCGAGCCACGCCGGGGGGCGGACCGACCTCGTCGCGCCCCTCTCCTACGCGGCGATCGCCGCGGGAGCCGACGGGCTCATCATCGAGGTCCACCCGTGCCCGGAGGCGGCGCTCTCCGACGGCGACCAGGCGCTCGAGCCGGCCCAGTTCGCCGAGCTGATGACGCGGCTCGATGCCTTCGCCCGGGCGGCCGGGCGGCGCCTGCCGCCCCCCCCGGTGAAGAGGAGGACGCCGTGACCCAGGGACGCGTCCCTCACGAGCACCCCGAGCTGCCGGAGCTCACCCGCCTGCGCGGGAAGATCGAGGAGAACGACCGGGCCCTCGTCGACGTCGTCCGGCGGCGCGTCGAGCTCGCCCTCGAGGCGGGCCGGATCAAGCGGGCCGCCGGGATCCCGGTCTTCGACCCCGACCGCGAGCGGGAGGTCGAGCAGCGCGTCCTCGAGTACGCGCAGAGGTGCGGCCTCGACGAGGCCCACATGAGGCTCGTCGTCCGGGGGCTCATCGCCCTCGCGCGGTCGAGCCAGGAGAAGGAACCATGAGCAGCGGGAAGACCCGCGTCGAAGAGGGCCTCACGGAGTCGGCCGCGCAGGCCGCGGCCGGGATCGGGGCCATGCCGGTCCCGGTGACGCCCGGCGGCGTCCCGACGGACGACATCTTCGCCGCGAACCAGAAGACCTCGGACTTCAAGTTCGACGCCCGGACGGTGGGCGTCTTCGACGACATGGTCAACCGCTCGGTCCCGTTCTACGGCGAGATCCAGCGGATGACGACCGAGCTCGCGGGCGACTTCGGCGTCCCGGGGACGACCCTCTTCGACTTCGGCTGCTCGACGGCGACGACGATGCTCGCGATGGAGCAGACCGTCCACCCGGGCGTCGGCTTCGTCGGCTTCGACAACTCGCGCGAGATGCTCGAGCGCGCCCGCCGGAAGCTGGACGCCTCGCCCAGCCCCCGCTCGCGGGAGGTGCGCTTCCTCGACCTCCACGAGCCCTTCGAGATCGAGGGGGGCTCGGTCGCGGTGATGCTCTTCACGCTGCAGTTCGTCCGGCCCCTTCACCGGGAGCGGGTCATCCGAACGATCGCGAACGGCCTGCGCCACCAGGGGGCGCTCATCCTCGTCGAGAAGGTCATCGAGAGCGACACGATGTTCAACCGCCTCTTCATCGACCACTACTACGACATGAAGCGGCGGCACGGCTACTCCGAGATGGAGATCTCGCAGAAGCGCGAGGCGCTCGAGAACGTCCTCGTCCCCTATCGGATGGACGAGAACCGCGCGCTCCTCCTCGAGAACGGCTTCTCGCACGTCCAGGAGTTTTTCCGCTGGTACAACTTCGCCGGGGTGGTGGCCGTCAAGTGACCGAGGCCGCGGCGGGGGCTCCGCGTCCCGCGAACCCCCTCCTCGTCGGCTGGGGAAACGTCCTCTTCAAGCTCCGCGACGGGCTCTTCCCGGCGGTCCTCGTCCTCCTCGTCTTCCTCTCGAGGCCGCAGTGGCCCGGCGGGAGCCAGAGCGCCGACGACCTCCTCGACCTCGTCGGCGTCCTCGTCGCGCTCGCAGGGCAGGTCCTTCGCGCCGCGGTCGTCGGGACCGTCTACATCATCCGCGGCGGGAAGGACCGGAAGGTCTACGCCGAGGGGCTCGTCACAGGCGGCTTCTTCGCCCACTGCCGCAACCCGCTCTACGTCGGGAACATCCTCATCCTCCTCGGGCTCTTCACGATCTGGAACGGCGTCCTCGCCTGGGCCGTCGGCGTGCCGTTCTTCCTCGTCGGCTACGTCGCGATCGTCGCGGCCGAGGAGAGCTTCCTCCGCGGCAAGTTCGGGGCGGAGTTCGACGCGTACTGCGCGCGCGTGCCGCGCTGGATCCCCGACTTCCGCGGGCTCCGCGCCTCCCTCGCCGGGATGCGCTTCAACTGGGCGCGCCTCGTCATCAAGGAGTACGGCAGCGCGGCCTACTGGACGGCGGGCGCCGCGGCGCTCCTCCTCGCCGAGTCTCTCTCCCACCAGCCGTGGGACGCGCGGCCCGTCTACCACGCGGCCTGCGTCGCCGCGATCCCCGTCATCGCGGTCCTCTGGGGGACGGCGCGCTGGCTGAAGAAGTCGGGTCGGCTGAAGGAAGACTGACGCCCGCCGGGCCCCCGGCGACGCGACCCCCGCCGCGGTGCGAGACTCCCCGCGTGAGCGACGCCCCGGACCCGAACGACCCCTACGCCCGCCTCTCCTACCGCCGCCTCATCGCCTGGCCCGCGCGGATCACGCGCGAGGCGCCGTTCCTGCGCGAGGTCCTCGCCGGCGCGCCGTCGCGCCGGCTCCTCGACCTCGGCTGCGGGACGGGCGAGCACGCGCGCTTCCTCCAGGAGGAGGGCTTCGAGGTCACGGGCGTCGACGCCTCGGAGGCGCAGCTCGCGCAGGCGCGGGACGCGGGGCCGGGGCCGGAGTTCGTGAAGGGGGACCTCGCGGCGCTCGGCGAGGCGGTGACCGGCTCCTTCGGCGCGGCGATCTCGGTCGGGAACGGCCTCCCGCACCTCTTCGAGGGTCCGATGGCGAGCTTCCTCGCGGGCCTCGCGAAGCTCCTCCTCCCCGGCGCGCCGGTCCTCTTCCAGCTCCTCAACTACGACCGGATCCACGACGGGCGCGTCACGAGCCTCCCGCTCAACGTCCGCGAGGACGAGGCCGAGCGGGTCGTCTTCCTCCGCCTCATGGACCCGCGCCCCGACGGCTCCGTCCTCTTCAACCCGACGACGCTCCGCTGGCGCCCCGGCGAGGAGCCGCCGGTCGAGGTCGTGACCGGGAAGAACGTCCTCCTCAAGGGGTGGCGCCGCGCCGAGCTCGAGGCGACGCTCGGCGCGGCCGGCTTCCGCGTCGAGGAGGTCTTCGGCGGGATGCGCCGCGAGGAGTGGGACGCCGCGGCGTCGCCCGACACGGTCGTCCTCGCGCGGAGGTGACGTGGCGGAGGGGGAGCGGGCCGGTGGAGGCGCCGGCGAGACCTCGCTCCGCGAGATCGCGCTCCTCTTCCTGAAGCTCGGCGCGACCGCGTTCGGCGGGCCCGCGGCCCACGTCGCGATGATGGAGGAGGAGGTCGTGCGGCGCCGCGGCTGGCTGACGCCCGAGCGCTTCCTCGACCTCCTCGGCGCCGCGAACCTGATCCCGGGGCCGAACTCCACGGAGCTCGCGATCCACATCGGCTACGAGCGCCGGAAGTGGGCCGGCCTCGTCGTGGCCGGGCTCTCGTTCCTCGTCCCGGCGGTCCTCGTCACCGGCCTGATCGCCCGGGCCTACGTGACGTACGGGAAGCTCCCCGCGGCGGGCTGGCTCCTCTACGGGGTGAAGCCGGCGATCCTCGGGGTCGTCGTCCAGGCGATCGTCTCGCTCGCCCCGAAGGCGGCGCCCGACCTCCGCCTCCGGCTCCTCGGCCTCGCGGCCGTCCTCCTCGCGGCCATCGGCGTGAACGAGCTCGTCGTCCTCTTCGGGGCCGGCGTCGTCTCCCTCCTCCTCGCGCAGAGCCCCGGGACACGCGGCGGCACGACGCTCCTCGCGCTCGGTCCGCTGCTGCCGGCGGCGGCGCTCCCGGCCTTCCCGGCCGCCGCGGGGCCGACCGTGCTCTCGCTCTTCCTCGTCTTCGCGAAGATCGGTTCGGTCCTTTTCGGGAGCGGCTACGTCCTCCTCGCCTTCCTCCGGGCCGACCTCGTCGCGCGCCTCGGCTGGCTCACCGAGGCGCAGCTCGTCGACGCCGTCGCCGCGGGACAGATCACGCCGGGGCCGGTCTTCTCCTCGGCGACCTTCGTCGGCTACCTCCTCCTCGGGCCGGCGGGCGCGGCCGCGGCGACGGCGGGGATCTTCCTCCCGGCCTTCGTCTTCGTCGCGCTGAGCGGTCCGCTCGTCCCGCGCCTCCGCCGCTCGCCGCGCGCCGGCGCCTTTCTCTCGGGAGTCAACGTCGCCTCGCTCGCGCTGATGGTCGTCGTCACGGGGTGGCTCGCGCGGTCGTCGCTCGTCGATGTCCCGGCGGTCGTCGTCTTCCTCGCCAGCTCCGCCGTCCTCGTCCGCTTCCGGCCGAACGCGACCTGGGTCGTCCTCGGCGGGGCCGCGGCGGGCTGGCTCGTCCACGCCGTGACGCGGTAGCCTGAGGCGCGGGCCCTCGCCGGCCCGAAGGAGCTGCCATGACGCGTTCCGCGGAGCTCTCCGGTCTCTTCCCCGGGCCCGACGGCGTTCCCGTCCCGCACGGGCTCGACGGGCCCGTCGTCCAGGACCGCTACCTCTGCGGAGGTGCCCTGAGAACCTGGAGCGGGCCGTTCGAGGAGGTCGTCTCCCCGGTCTGGGAGGCTCCCGAAGACCTTCGGCCGCGCGTCATCGGCCGCACCCCGTCGCTCGGCGCCGGCGAGGCGCGCGAGGTTCTCGACGCCGCGGTGAAGGCGTGGGACCTCGGCCGGGGCGAGTGGCCGACGATGCCGGTCGCGGCGCGGCTCCGCTGCCTCGGGGAGTTCGCGCGGCGGATGCGCGCGGCGCGGTCCGAGGTCGTGCGGCTCCTGATGTGGGAGATCGGCAAGAGCCTCCCCGATGCCGAAAAGGAGTTCGACCGGACGGTCGACTACGTCCGCGACACGGCCGAGGCGCTCAAGGACCTCGACCGCTCGTCGTCGCGCTTCGTCCTCGAGCAGGGGATCGCGGGGCAGGTGAGGCGCGCGCCGCTCGGCGTGACGCTCTCGATGGGCCCGTTCAACTACCCGCTCAACGAGACGTACACGACGCTGATCCCGGCGCTCCTCATGGGGAACCCGGTCGTCTTCAAGCCGCCGCGGTTCGGCGTCCTCCTCCACGCGCTGCTCCTCGCGGCCTTCGCCGAGTCGTTCCCCCCGGGCGTCGTCGGATCGATCCACGGCGAGGGGAAGACGGTCGTCACGCCGCTGATCTCGTCCGGGAAGGTCGACGTCCTCGCCTTCATCGGGACGAGCCGCGTCGCCGACCTGATCCGCGCCCAGCACCCGAAGCCGCACCGCCTCCGCTGCGTCCTCGGCCTCGAGGCGAAGAACCCGGCGATCGTCCTCGCCGACGCCGACCTCGACCTCGCCGTCTCCGAGTGCGTCCTCGGCGCCCTCTCCTTCAACGGGCAGCGCTGCACGGCGATCAAGGTCGTCTTCGTCCACGAGAGCGTCGCGGACGACTTCACCGCGCGGCTCGCCGCGGCCGTCGAGGCGCTGAAGCCGGGGATGCCGTGGCACGAGGGGGTGCGCGTGACGCCGCTCCCCGAGCCGGGGAAGCCTGCCTCGATGGCGGCCTTCGTCGGCGACGCCGTGGAGAAGGGAGCCGTCGTCGCGAACGGGAGCGGCGGGGCGACGGCGGGAAGCCTCTACTTCCCGGCCGTCGTCTCGGGGGTCACTCCCGCGATGCGTCTCTTCCGCGAGGAGCAGTTCGGGCCGGTCGTCCCCGTCGTCCGGTTCTCCTCGGTCGAGGAGCCGGTCCGCGCGATCACCGAGTCCGACTACGGCCAGCAGGTCTCGCTCTTCGGGAACGACCCCGCCGCGCTCGCGCGGCTCGTCGACCCGCTCGTGAACCAGGTCTGCCGCGTGAACCTGAACTCGCAGTGCCAGCGGGGCCCCGACGCGTTCCCGTTCACGGGGCGGAAGGACTCGGCCGAGGGGACGCTCTCCGTGACGGACGCGCTCCGCGTCTTCACGATCCGGACGCTCGTCGCGGCCAAGCAGACCCCGGCGAACACGGCGATCCTCGAGGACGTGCTCCGGAACCGGAGGTCGAGCTTCCTCTCGACCGACTTCCTCTTCTGACGCGAAGGCCCGTTCCCCGGCCGCGGTCCGGCGCGCCAGGGGCGCCTATGATTCCCGGCAGGAGAATCCCGTCCCACCGAGCGACGACCGACCCGACCCGGGCGAGGCGGGATCCGCGGCCCGCGAGGGCGGGAGCCTCTCCGTCCGGCTCTTCGCCCCCGGCACCGAGATCGGCCGCCGCTACGAGGTCCGCGCCGTCCTCGGGACGGGAGGCTCGGCCGTCGTCTACGAGGCGTTCGACCGCGAGCTGAAGCGGCGCGTCGCGCTGAAGGTCCTCCGGACCGACCGCACCTCCGAGGCGGCGCTGAAGAGGTTCCGGCGGGAGGTCGCCGTCGCGCGGGACGCGGCGGGCCCGCGCCTCGTCCGCGTCTTCGACATCGGGCAGGCGGGCGACACGGTCTTCCTGACGATGGAGCTCGTCGAAGGCGAGTCTCTCCGCGAGCTCCTCCAGCGCGGTCCCCTCCCGCCCGAGCGCGCGGCGGAGGTTGCCGCGGAGGTGCTCCGCGCGCTCGCCGACCTCCACGCGCTCGGCATCGTCCACCGCGACGTGAAGCCCGGGAACGTCCTCCTCGCCGAGGAGGGCGCGGTGAAGCTCGCCGACTTCGGCCTCGCGCGCCACTGGGAGGGAACCGAGACGCGCGTCACCGAGACCGAGGGGCTCGTCGGGACGGTCGAGTACCTCTCCCCGGAGCAGGCGCTCGGCGACGTCCTCGACGCGAGGAGCGACCTCTACGCCGTCGGCGTCGTCCTCTTCGAGATGCTCGCGGGAAGGGTGCCGCTCCGCGGCGACTCGGCGATCGGCACGATCGTCGCGCACATCCGGCAGGAACCTCCCGACGTGAGAAAGCTGCGGCCGGAGACGCCCGCGTGGCTCGCGGCGGTCGTGGCCCGCCTCCTCGCAAAGGACCGCGACCGGCGCTACGCGACGGCGGCGGACGTCCTCGCCGACCTCGCGGCGCGGCGCGCGACGCACGGGCCGCGCCGGTGGCGGCGCGTCGCGGCGGCCGCCGGCGTGGCGGCGGGGCTCCTCGTCCTGGCCGCCGCCCTCGTGCCGGCCCTTCCGTGGAACCGCCCCCGCTTCTCGCGGCTCGTCTCGGACGGGAGCCGGACGACGCGCGCGCTCGACCCCGAGGGGCGGACGATCTGGAGCCGCGAGGGCTCGGCCGTAGGGGTCGACGTCGTCGTCGCGCGCACGGGGCCGAAGGGGGCGCCCGAGGTCGTGGCCCTCGAAGGCGGCGCGCCAGGGACGGAGAAGGCGCTCCTCTTCCTCGACCCCGAGACGGGCAGGATGCTCCGCCGGCGTCCCCTCGCCTGGGACCCGAACGCGTTCGTCCCGATCGCGGACACCTTCCACGCCTCGGCGCTCGCCGCGTACGACCTCGACGGCGACGGGCGGGACGAGGTCGCGTTCTCGTTCGCCCACGCGCTCCTGTGGCCGAGCGTCGCGTTCGTCTACGACGCGGCGGGCGACCGGACGGCCGTCGCGTTCGAGTCGTCGGGACACGTGAGGCCGTGCGCCGCCGTCGACGTGGACGGGGACGGCAGGAAGGAGGTCCTCTTCCGCGGCTTCGCGAACCGGATGGGGATGAACGGCGCCCTCGCCGCCCTCCGGGTGCCGAGCCTCAGGGCGCCCGCTCCGGGCGCGGCCCTCGGCAGCGTCGTCGTCCGCTCGCCCGACCGCGTGCCGTCGACGAACGGGCGGGAGGAGCTCCTCTGGTACTCGCTCGTCCCGGTGGCCGGCGTCTACGCGGAGACGATGCCGTCGCTCGTCCCGGAGCGCCGGGTCCTCCGGCTTCCCCTCGTCGGCGGCGGGAACGCGGAGTGGACCCTCGACGGCTTCGCGGTCCGTCCTCCTTCGAACCTCGCCGCGGCGGAGCGAAACGGCTTCCGGGAGAAGGCCTACGTCGCGCTCCGCGAGGCCCAGCGGCTCCGTTCGACCGGGACGCCGGAGACGGCCCTCGAGGAGGCCGCTCTCGCGGAGTCGTTCGCGGCCTCGGCGCAGGACGACCTCCTCTCGGAGTGGATCGACCGGGTCCGCGGGAGCCTGCTCGCTTCGTCGCGGAAGCTCGAAGAGGCAGAAGCGGTGTTCGCGAGGATCCTCGAGAGGACGACGATGACCGCGAACGTCGCGTGGGAGGCGGGCCGGGCCTTCCACCTCGCGGGGGACCCGGCGAGGGCGATCGCCTGGTACCGGCGAGGATTCGCCGGAAAGTCGGCGCGCCTCCAGATCGGGCGGAGCCCGCGAGACCTCTCCGAGGGGATCATCCTCGCCCTCGGTGAGCAGCGGCGCTGGGGCGACGTCCTGGCGGAGTGCGACCGGATGGAAGCCGCCTACCCGGAGGACGGCCTGTCGGCCTCGTGGTACCGCGCCTACGCGCTCTGGAGGAGCGGCAGGCCGGTCGAGCCGCCGCGGCCGACGCCCGGCGACCTCGACGTCTGGAAGGTCTGGACCCTCGAGTGCCGGAGGGCGCTCGGCGAGGTCCCGGGTCCCCTCGTCGAGGCCGTCGCGAGGCTTCGCCGGACGACGACGGACGTCGGCCCGCTCCTCGACTCGCTCGAGGCCGAGCTCCTCGCCGCGCTGGGACGGAAGGACGAGGCCCGGAGCCTCGCGGCCGCGGCGCTCGACGGCTGCCGCCGCGGCGCGGCGACGGACACGGTCCTACGCTCCCACCTCGACCTCGTTGCCGAGAGGGCGCGGAAGCTCGGGGTGGGGCCTCCGGTCGCGGCAGGAGCGCGCTGACGCCGGGAGCTCCTTCCCGATCGCCGTCGGCGACGTCATCATCCGGACCATGGCACGCGCGATTCTCCTCGCCCTCGTGGGAGCCCTGACCGGCGTGGCCGCGTCGGCTCCCCCGCCGACGCAGACCGCCTCGAACGCGCCCCGCGCCATCCCGGACGCGCTCGTCCGCTCCCGCGTCGGGGCCCACATGGACCGCCTCGAGGCCCTCGGCTACTCGGGCGCCGTCCTGGTCCTCCGCGAAGGCCGGCCGGTCCTCGAACGCGCGTGGGGATTCGCGGATCGCGCGAAGGGAATCCGGGCCGACGCGCGCACCGCCTGGAACCTCGGCTCCATCACGAAGCAGTTCACGGCCGCGGCCATCCTCCGGCTCGAGGAGCAGGGGAAGCTCCGCACCACCGACCGCATCACGCGCTGGTTCCCCCAGGCCCAGGGCCCGAAGCGCGACATCACGATCCACCAGCTCCTGACGCACACCGCCGGCTTCGAGTCCGACTACGCGCCCGGCGACTACGTCCCCAACACGCGCGCCGAATACATGGGGAAGATGCTCGCCGCGCCTCTGCAGTCGCCTCCCGGCACCGAGCACTCGTACGCGAACTCGGGCTACTCGATGCTCGCCGCGATCATCGAGATGGTCACCGGGAAGGAGTACGAGGCCGCCCTCGCCGAACTCGTCCTGGCTCCCGCCGGGATGACCGAGACCGGCTACCTCCGGCCCGGCTGGGCGCCGGAGCGGATCGCGCACGGCACCCAGGACGGCCGCGACTGGGGGACGATCGTCGATCGGCTCAAGGTGCCTGGCGCCCCGTTCTGGGCGCTGCGCGGCAACGGCGGGCTGCAGACCACGCTGGCCGACATGACGCGCTGGGAGCACGCCCTCACCTCGAACGCCGTACTCACCTCCTCGTCGCGCCGGAAGTTCATGACCGGGTACGTGAGCGAGGGGGGGCCGGGCGACTCCATGTACGCCTACGGCTGGTCGGTGCACCCGAGCGCGCGCGGCACGCGCGTCGTCGAGCACAACGGCGGGAACGGCATCTACGTGGCGGAGTTCCGCCGGCTCGTCGACGAGAAGATCACGATCTTCGTCACCTCGAGCGTGGCCGAGCTGAGCGCGTCGCCCGTCGTCGACGCCGTCGAGACCATCGTCTTCGGCGGAGAGGTGGAGCTGCCGCCGGCGGTCGTGGCCGTGGACGAGAAGGCGCTCGCGGCGCTCGCCGGCCGGTGGAAGGCGCCGGACGGCGAGCCGCTCGACGTCGAGGCGCAGGACGGGCGCCTGATGCTCCGCGCGGGCGGGCCGGCCGCGTGGCTGATGCTCCGGGTCGGGGAGACGGAGCAGTCGGCGCGCGGCCGCGAGCTGGGAGCGAAGGCGCTCGCCATCTGGCAGGCGGCCTCGAAGGGAGACGCGAAGCCGCTCTACGACGCTCTCGGGGGAAAGGAGCCGCTCGACCAGCTCACCGCGCAGCTGAAGGGCCTCGCCGCGGACCGTGCCGAGCGTCTCGGCGCACTCCGGAACGTCTCCCTCCTCGGCACCGTTCCGCGACAGCAGGGGATCCTCGTCAGCACGGTGCGCCTCGACTTCGAGCGTGGCGTCGTCTCGAACGTCCTGGTCTGGGGCCCCGACGGCGACCTGCGCGACCGGATCGCGCGGCCTCTCGCGCGGGCCGCCTTCGTCCCGGTGGGAGCGGGCGCGTTCCTCCGGTTCGACATGAGCGGGGGCCCGCCGGACCCCGCGGTGCGCCTCGAGGTGGACGCTGCCGCGGGACGGATCGCCCTCGTGGCGCCGAACGGTTCGCGCGTCGCCTTCACCCGGCAGGGGCCCTGACCCGGCGCGTCAGGCGCGCTGGAGCAGCAGGACGACGGTGACGCCGAGGCCGATGACGACGACGGCCGCCCGCGCCTTCTCCTTGCCGATCCGGCGCGCGAAGTGCGCGCCGGCCCAGCCTCCCGCCGTCGCCCCCGCGACCATCACGAGCGCGACCGGCCAGAGGACGGCGCCGTTGATCACGAACCAGGTCGCCGCGACGAGGTTGATCGTGATCCCGAAGAAGTTCTTCAGCCCGTTCATCGCGTGGATGTCGGTGAGGCCGAGGAAGCCGAGGAGGACGAGCATCAGGATCCCGATCCCCGCGCCGAAGTAGCCGCCGTAGACGGCGACGGCGAGCTGGGCGGCCGTCGCGACGCCCCAGCGCGCCGTCGTCGGGCCGTGCGGCGCGTGGGCCTCGACCTCCCCCTTCCTCTTCGAGAGGACGATCTGGAGGAGGAAGAGGAGCGTCGCGAAGAGGACGAGGTACGGGGCGAGGCTCGCGAAGATCTTCTCGGGGGTGCGGAGGAGGAGGACCGAGCCGACGGCGCCCCCGACGAGGCTCGGGAGGAAGAGCGTCTTCAGCCAGGCGCGGTGCGTGGCGACCTCGCGCCGGTAGCCCGCCATGCTCGCGGCCGCGCCCGGGAGGAGCGCGACCGTCGACGTGGCGTTCGCCTGGATCGCCGGAATGCCGAGGAGGACGAGCGTCGGGAAGGTGAGGATCGTCCCGCCCCCGGCGAGGGCGTTCATGACGCCCGCGCCGAACGAGGAGGCGAGGAGCGCGGCGATCCCGGCGGGGGTCACTTCGGGGCGGGCGCCTCCGGCGCCGAGGTCTCCCGGGGCGTGCCGGGCGTCATCGACCACTCCATCCAGGAGCCCTGGTAGAGCCTCGCGTCGGGGTGGCCGAGCCTGTACTTCAGCGTGAAGAAGCCTTCCGAGGCCTGGTGGCCGCTGTTGCAGTAGACGACGACGGGCTTCTCCCAGGAGACGCCCGCGGCCTCCATCTCGGCGCGGGTCACGGTTTCGGGACGGAACGAACCCCCGTCGACGTCCTTCTTCCAGAAGCGGTTCTTCGCCCCCGGGATGTGTCCCGCCGCCCAGCTCTCTTCCGCCCGCACGTCGAGGAAGACGGTCCTGCCGTCGCCGACCCGCTTCTTCACCTCCTCGATCGGGACGAGGAGCGAGGAGTTGCCCTGGAGGCTCGGGCTGGCGAGAGGCGAGAGCAGCCGGTCCTTCGTCGTCGCGCGGGCCTCGGCCGTCCAGCGCGAGAAGCCGCCGTCGAGCACGGAGACCTTCCCGGCCCCGGCGACGAGGGCCGCCGTCGCGACGTACGTCGCGTCGTTGTCGCTCTCGGCGCCGTAGACGACGACGTGCGACCCGCGGGCGACCCCGACGCGCGCGAAGACCGCGCCGAGGACCTCCGGCGGGTACGTCGTGGCGGGGACTCCGCCCGACGAGGACCGGAGGTTTTCCGGCGTGACGCTCTGCGCGCGGGGAACGTGCGACTGGAGGAAGTCCCGCATCGGCCGGGCGTCGAGGAGGACGACGTCCTTCGCGTCGAGGTTCGCCTGGAGCCATTCGCCCGAGACGACGGCCTGGGCCTTCGGCGCGTCGCCGGCGCCGGCGGACGGAGCGAGGGCGGCGGCGACGACGAGAACGACGGCGAGGAGGAGGACGGAACGGTGGCGGGCCCGCGGAGAGGAGCTCATGCCGGCGATGATGCCAGCAGGCGCGCTATCCTCCGCGCCGCATGCGCGGACGGATCGGACTCTGGCTCCTCGCCCTCCTCGTCACCCTCTCCTCGGCCGTCTACCAGCGGCTCACCGGGCCGACCCGGCCCGCCCGCGGCACGGTCTCGGTCGGCGGGGCGGAAGTGAAGCTCCGGCTGCTCCGTTCGTGGGCCGGCGAAGGCGACCTCGCGATCGCCGTGCCGGCGCCGGACCCGAAGGTCACCGGGAGCGTGGCGTGGCGCCGCTACCCGACGAACGACCCCTTCGCCGTCCTCCCGCTGGTTCGCGAGGGCGACACCCTCAAGGCCGCTCTCCCTCACCAGCCGCCCGCCGGAAAGCTCGAGTACCAGGTCCGCCTCGAGCGCGAGGGGAAGTCCGTCCTCTTCCCGGAGCGCCCGGCGGTCGCCCGCTTCAAGGGAGCGGTCTCGAACGTCGTCATCGTCCCGCACGTCTTCACGATGTTCACGGGGATGCTCGTCGCGAACGCGGCCGGGCTCCTCGCGCTCCGCGGCGAGCGGAAACTCTTCCGGATCGCCCTCCTCGCCGTCGTCCTCCTCTCGATCGGCGGCCTCGTCCTCGGTCCTCTGGTCCAGAAACAGGCTTTCGACGCCTACTGGACCGGATGGCCCTTCGGCGGGGACATGACCGACAACAAGACGGCCGTCGCCGTCCTCGCGTGGGCCGTCGCGGCGTTCCTCGCCCGGGGCGGTCGCGACGCGCGGAAGGCGGTGATCGTCGCGGCGGTCGTGACGCTCGCCGTCTTCATGGTCCCCCACAGCGCCTGGGGCTCCCAGATCGACTGGTCGAAGCTGCCCCCGCCGAAGTAGGCGCGGGACGCCCCGCCGGGGAGCGGCCGCCCCACCCGGTCGACCTGCTCCTCGCCGGAACGTTTCGCCGTCTCACCTCGAGGTGAGACGGTCGGTCGTCGGGGATCCCTCTCCGCGCAGTCCCCCGCACGGAACCCGTTCGCCACGAATCGGTTGGAGGGTCACGGCCGTCGGCGGGCCGCGGTGGCCCGGCGCTTGCGCTTCCCGAGGGTGAACCCACCCGAAGGAGGCCGCCATGAGCAACACCCTCTGCATCGTCTCGCCCGCGACCGGACGGAAGGGACGCCCGGGCGGCTTCTCCTGGATCCGGTTCAGCGAGGTCGCGGAGCTCGTCCTCCTCGTCCTGGCCCCGCTCGCTCCCGCTCGCGCCGTCCTCGCGGCCGACGACGCCGACGCTCCCGCGGAGGCGGCCGACACGGTGAGGGAGGGCACCGGCGACGCGCAGAGGGGCGAGGTGCCCCGGAAGCGCTTCGGCCTCGCGGCCGCCGACCTGGCGGCGGCCCTCGCCGTCCCGTGGGCCCTCGACCGCTACGTCGCCGACGACGAGTGGTCCCACATCTCGATGCGGACCCTGGGCGGGAACGTCCGCGCGGGCTTCTGCTACGACGACGACGACCTCCTGATGAACCAGATGGGCCACCCGCTGCACGGGAGCGCGTACTTCAACGCCGGCAGGACGAACGGGTTCACCTTCTGGGAGTCGACGCTCGTCGCGACGCTCGGGAGCCTCGCCTGGGAGTACGGGTTCGAGAACACCGCCCCGTCGCGGAACGACATGCTGAACACGGTCCTCGGCGGCTCGGTCCTCGGGGAGTCCGGCTTCCGGATCTCCCGCGCCCTCCTCGACAACACCTCCACCGGGACGACCCGCGTCTTCCGCGAGCTGGCCGGCGCCCTCGTCAACCCCGTCAGCGGCATCAACCGGCTCGTGACCGGGGAGGCCTGGAGAAAGGGCCCGAACCCGGAGGACCGTCTCCCGGACCGCCTCGGCACCGAGGTCGCGGTCGGAGGGGCGCGCAGCCGCGGCACGCATCACGAGGACCAGGGGTTCGCCGCGCTGCAGCTCCGCTGGGGCGACCCGTTCGAATCTCCGGTGAAGAAGCCCTTCGACTCCTTCGACCTCGCGCTCCGGGTCGCCGCCCCCGCGCGGACGGCCGTGACGACGGCATCGGTCCGCGGCGTCCTCGGCGCCTGGCGTCTCGGCGAGGCGGGAGACGGCCCGGAGCACCTCTTCGGCGTCGGGATGCGCTACGACTACCTGACCCCCGATTCCGAGTCGTTCGCGGGCGAGTCGTTCGAGTTCGGCCTCTTCTCCCGGTACCCGCTCCGCAAGGGCCTCGAGGTCCGCACCGAGGCGCAGGCGGTCGTCTTCCCGATCGCGGCCTTCGAGACGTTCTGCCCGAGGCGCGCGGCACGCGGGGAGGGCCGGACCCACGACTACAGCGTCGGCGGCGGTCCGCGCCTCGACGCCCGACTGACGAGGGACGGCATCGACCTCGTCCGCCTCTCGTGGGCCGCGGCGTGGCTCGACACGTCCAACGGTGCGACGTCCTCGACGCGCGTGCAGTGGGCCCGGGCCGAGGGGCGGTGGCCCGTCGTCGCGAGGCTCACGCTCGGAGCGGCCTGGTCCTGGTACGAGAGGTCCTCCTCCTACCCCGCCGCTCCGGCCGTCACGAAGACGCACACCCAGGGGAGCGTCTTCGTCTCCTGGCACTCCCGGTAGGATCGCCATGCTGGAAGCACGCAAGGCCGACCGCCCCCGCAGGAGGAACGAAGCGTCCCCGTTGCGCGCCGCGCGGCGAGGCCGGGGCTTCCGCCGGGCGGCCCTGCTCGCCGTGGCCCTGGCGCTCGGGAGCCCGGCCGCTGCCGAAGACGCCGCGACCGGGGACGCCAATGCTCCCCGGCGCAGCGCCTACTCGTTCGTCGGCGCGGAGGTCTCTCGCTGGGGTTCCGACTCCGTGGCCCTCGCGAAGGCGCCCGCCTCGTGGGATGGGACGGACTGGGAGCGGTTCGGGCTCCTGAGCGCCGGCCTGGGTGGGCTCTTCCTCGTGGACGAGTCGGTCTACCGGTACGTCGAGGAGCACCGGACCGAGGCCGGCGACCGCTTCGCCAGGGCGGTGACCCCGTTCGGGCAGGAGTACGCGTTCGGTCTCTCGGTCGGGCTCCTCGCCGGGGGTCTCGTCTTCGCGGCACCGGGGACCCGGGACACCGGTCGCGACGCCCTCGAGGCGTCGATCCTCAGCTTCGTGATCGCGAACGTCGTCCTGAAGCCGGTCATCGGGCGGCAGCGACCGTACGTCTCGAACGGGGAGACGGTCTTCGACCCCTTCTCGCACGACCCGTCCTTCCCCTCGGGGCACGCGACGGAGGCGTTCGCTGTGGCCTCGGTGATCGCGATGCGCAGCGAGGGGTGGGTCGTTCCGACCCTCGCCTACACGACGGCGTCCCTCGTGGCAGTCTCGCGCGTCGAGCAGAGCTACCACTTCACGAGCGACGTCTTCGCGGGCGCGGTCCTCGGGGTCACCGTCGGCCGGTTCGTCGTCTCCCGCCACCGGCCTGCTCCCGACGGCCCTGCGCCGGCGGCGCGCGTCACCCTCGTCGCCATACCCCACGGCCTCGCCGTCCACGTCTCCTGGTGAGCGGCGGGGGAGGCCGGTTCACGTTTCCCCCTCCGCCGCGCCGGGAGCGCGTCAGCCCGGGCCGCTCGTCCCGAGCCCGGCCGCCCTTCGGACCTCCCGGTCACAGTCGGGGCAGATCCCATGGGAGACGAGCGGGAGCGCCGGGCCGCGCAGGAGGCCGAGCGCCTCGACGGCCTCCTCCACCTCCAGCCAGCGGCCGTCGCCCGTACGGATTCGCTTGCACCAGCTGCAGGCGCGGAGCGGATCCGTCCCGCGCGGGACGGCGCGGCTCCAGATCTCCGCGCGTACGCGCGCCGTCTCCGAGAGAGTCCTCGACTCGATCGTGACGTCGCCCCTCGGCGACGAGGAGAGGCGGAGCTCGAAGAGCCTCCGCGCCTCGGGCGCGTCGCAGCGGATCGTGACGGCGACGGGAGAGCCCGCGCGCGCCCGGGCGAAGAGGGACTGCCAGAGGACGCGGGTCTCGGGGTCCGCGAAGAAGCTCCAGAGCTCGCGTCCGAGAACCGAGCTCCCGGCCCCCTCGGGCCACTCGTTCGCGAGCGCGAACTCGCGAAAGGCGGCGTCGACGGCGACGAGGCGGTCGGAGGCGTCGACGGTGTAGGTCAGGTTCGTCGTCGGTTCCATCTCTCCGTCCGCTCGGCGGAGAAATTATCCCCCGGGGGAGCCTCGCGGCTCCCCCGGGGGGGGCCGGGCGTCAGGGGAGGGGTTTCAGCGTGAGCGGGTCGCGGAGCGGCAGCTTCGAGAGCGGGAGCTTCGCCGCGTCCGGGAGGGACCCCGCGTGGTCCGGGTCGCCGGGCTCCATCTCCGAGGCCTTGCCGACGGCGAGGACGACCATCTTCTCCGTGTCGAGGAGCTTCTTCGCCATCCTCTGGACGTCGGCGGCGGTGACCGCCTTCACCTTCTCGCGGTAGTCGACCCACCAGTCCTCGGGCCAGCCGGCGAGCTGCTCCTCGGCGAAGCGGTTCGCGATCGCCTGGCGGCTCCCCCACTGGGCGGGGAACGACTCGACGAGCCCGTCCTTGACCGACGTCAGCTCGGCCTCGGTGAGCGGCTCGTCCTTCAGCCGCTGCATCTCGGCGAGGGCGAGGCGGAGCGCGTACGCGACGGAGCGGTTCTTCGTCTGGAGGTTCCCGACGAGGTCGCCCCGCCAGTACGGCCCTTCGCCGAGCATCGTCCGGACGCCGTAGGTGAGCCCCTCGTCGGAACGGATCTTCTTCATGAGCCGTGCGGTGAAGCCGCCGCCGCCGAGGACGTGGTTCATCACCATCGCGGGATACCAGTCGGGATCGGAGCGGCGCATCCCGGGAAAGGCCCACTGGAGCATCGCCTGCGGGGCGTCCTTGTCGCAGACGTAGAGCCCCGGCTTGCGGGCGAAGTCGGGCTGCGGCACCTTCGGGCTCGGGCGGGCCGCCTTGCCCGCCGCGACCGCGCCGACCGTCCGGTTCAGGAGGTCGACCATCGCCTTCCTCTCGAACCTCCCGGAGACGGAGACGGCGAGGTTCGCGGGGTGGAGGAGCCCCGCGTGGAAGGCGAGGAGGTCGTCGCGGGTGATCGCGTCGAGGCTCGCGGCGGTCGTCCTCTCCGTGGCGAAGAACGTCTCGCCGAAGAGAAGGACGGGGAACTGGATCTGGGTGATCGACGTGACGGCGTCGTTCCTCCGCTCGAGCGCCTGCCGGGCGCTCTTCTTCGCGAGGTCGAGCCGATCCTGCGCGAAGGCCGGCTGCGTGAGCGCCTGCACGAGGAGGTCCAGCCCCTCGGCGAGGTCCTTCTCCTGCACCTGGAGGTAGAGGCTCCCGCTCGTCGGGCCGCAGCTCGACGAGAGCGTCGCCGCGAGCGCCTCGAGACGGTCCTCGACGGCGGCGGCGTCCTTCTTCTGCGTCCCGCCGACGGCGAGCTGCGAGCCGAAGAGGCTCGCGAGGCCCTCCTTCCCGGCGGGGTCCATGTACGCGCCGCCCCGCCACCAGACGGTGACGCGGACGAGAGGGACCCCCTTGGGGTCGGCGACGAGCCAGGCGGGGACCTTGTTCTTGAGGAGGACCTTCGCGTCCTTCGCCTTCGGCACCTGGAAGGTGAGCGGCGGGTAGGCCAGCTTCTCGGGACGGTCGGGGATCGCCTGGCCGAAGGCGCAGGAGGCCGACAGGACGACGCCGAGCGCGGCGTTCTTCACGAGGCGGTTCATCCCTTCACCTCCGGGGCCGGGGCGGCGGAGGGGGGCATCGGGGCGGTGCCGGGCATCCCCGCGGGAGGAGCTCCGGGCGCCATTCCGGGCGGCGGTCCGCCGGGCCGGCGCCGCGGCGTCCCCTCTCCTCCGCCCTTTCGCGTCGTGATGAGGACGTTGCGGCTCTCCTTCACGAGGTACTGCCTGGCGACCCGCTGCACGTCCTCGCGCGTCACCGCCTCGACCTTCTTCGGGGCGTCGAGGAGGTCCCGGTACGTGCCGGCGCTCTCGGCCTGCGCGAGCGACTCGCGGATGCCGGCGTTGCTCTCGAGCCGCGTGTAGTAGGCGACGCGGATCGCGTTCTTGGCGCGCGCGAGCTCGTCGTCTGTGACGCCGTCCTTCACGACCCTGTCGAGTTCGGCGTAGAGGAGCGGCTCGATCTCGTCGGGACGCTTGCCGGGCGCAGGGGTCGCGGAGACGTAGAAGAGGCCGCCGTACTTCTGGCCGCGGAACGAGGCCGAGGCGCGCGTCGCGACCTTCTTCTCGAGGACGAGGGCCTTGTGGAGCCGGCCCGAAGGCGGCCGCATCGGCCCGCCCATCCCGGGGCGGCCCGTCATCGGCGGGCCGCCGAGGACGACGCCGAGGACCTGCAGCGCCGCGGCGTCCCTGTGGACGGCGGAAACCGCCTTGTAGTCCGCCTCGACGGAGGGAGTCCGCTCGACCTCGGCGACCATCCGCTGCTCGGCGGGCTGCGTGGGCTCGAGCGTGATGACCTCGGGGACCCCCTTCGGGTTCGCGGGGACCCGGCCGAGGTACTTCTGCGCGAGGGCCCAGGTCTTCTCGACGTCCAGGTCTCCGACGAGGATCGCGGTGATGTTGTTCGGGGCGTAGTAGGTCGCGAAGAAGTCGTTCGCCTGCTCGCGCGTCACCTGGGAGATGTCGCTCGGCCAGCCGATGACCTCCCAGCTGTAGGGATGGGCCATCCAGGTCATCGCGTTGAACGCCTCGTCGACCGTCCCGCCCGGGCGCGATTCGAGCGTCTGGCGGCGCTCCTCGAGGATGACGTCGCGCTCGCTGTAGAACTCCCGGAAGACGGGGCTGCCGAGCCGGTCGGACTCGAGCCACATCCAGAGCTCGAGCTTGTTCGACGGGATGCCGACGATGTAGAAGGTGCGGTCCTCGCTCGTGGAGGCGTTCAGGCCGGTCGAGCCCTGCTCCTGGTAGAGCTTGTCCATCTCGTCCTTGACGACGAGCGCGTGCTGCTCCTTCACGAGGGCGTCGAACTTCCCGAGGAGCTCCTGAAGGCGCGGCGTCCGGGCGGCGGGGGACATCATGTCGGCGATCTCGCCGCGGCGCTGCTTCTCGCGGAGGACCGACATCTCCTCGCGGATGCCGGCCTGGACCTCGTCCTGGAGGCGGTTCAGCTCGAGGTCGCGGGCCGCGTCCCTCGTGCCGATCGTCCTCGTCCCCTTGAACATCATGTGCTCGAACATGTGGGCGAGGCCGGTGATGCCGGGGCGCTCGTTCGCGCTCCCGACGCGGGCGAGCCACCCGCACGAGATGGTCGGCTGGTCGTGCCGCGGGACCATCAGGACCTTCATCCCGTTCGGAAGGGTCCTCTCGACGACGTCGAGCTCCTGGGCGGACAGGGGGGCCGCGAGGGACGTCGCCGCGGCGATCAGGGCGGCGAGGACGCGGCCTCGGAAGACGGTCATGGCTCCTCCTCGGTGGTTTCCGGCGAAGACGACAGATGGCCCGCGCGGCATGCGCGGGCCATCGGGCATTCTAGGCCGCGGGAACCGAGGGCGCGCCGGTCTCGTTTACAGGGTCGTGGAGACGTCCCGGTGAAGTCGCGCCCCCTCGTCGCCTGCGGCGCTCTCGCGGCGGCCCTCCTCGGCCTCGGCGTCTGGGGCTCCCGGGCGCAGCGGGCCGACTACGGGTGGCGTCCGCGTGTCCGGGATCCGGTCTTCGCGTCGCGTCCGATCCTGGTCGTCGTCGACGAGGCACACGACAACGCCTCGACGGCGAGCATCGCGGGCCGCTACTGGCCCTTCGCACGGCTCCTCCGGGCGGACGGCTGCGACGTCCGGCGCGGGAAGGCGCCGTTCACCGCCGGGAGCCTCTCGGGCGTGTCGATCCTCGTCGTCGCGAACGCGGCCGGCGCGCCGAAGCCCCAGCTCTTCGGCATCAACCTCCCCGTCCGCACCGACGGGAAGAGGAGCGACCCGGCCTTCACCCCGTCGGAGATCGCGGCCGTGAAGCGCTGGGTCGAAGGCGGAGGCTCGCTCCTCCTCGTCGCCGACCACGCCCCGTTCGGGTCCGCCGCGGCAGGCCTCGCAGCGGCGTTCGGCGTGAAGATGCACGCGGGCTTCGCCGGGGTGCCTTCGGAAGAGTCCGACCCGCTCCTCTTCTCGGCGGAGAACGGCCGGCTCGGAGACCACCCGATCCTGCGCGGGAGCGGGCCGGAGAACGAGGTGAGGCGCGTGATGACGTTCACGGGCCAGTCCCTCGACGGGCCTCCCGGCGCGACGGTCCTGCTGCGTCTCCCCGCGACGGCCGTCGAGGCGGTCCCGAGGGGAGACGCGCTCGTGGAGGAGCGAGCGGGCGAGGCCCAGGGCCTGGCGCTCGAGCAGGGGAAGGGGCGCGTCGTCGTCTTCGGCGAAGCGGGCATGCTCACCGCGCAGGTCGCCGCGTGGGAGCCGTTCGGCATGAACGTCCCGGGAAACGACAACGCGCGGCTGGCCCTGAACGTCGTGCGCTGGCTCGGGAGGCGGCTCTGAGGAGGCATCCTCACCGGGCCCGGACTCGATCGGGCGCTCGGAACGCCGACGAGCCGCGCCGGGGCGCGACGCCCGTGCGTCGCCGTCGCGCCGCCGCGCGGCCCCGGGGCCCTACTTGAGGACGCCGCCGAGGAGCTTCCCGACCGTGTCGCCCCCCTTCTTCTGGGCGTAGTCGACGACGACCGGCGCGAACTTCGCGACCATGTCGCTCTTCAGCCCGAGCTTGCCGAAGACCGGTGCGAGGCCGGCGAGCCCGGCGGCCTGCGTGCCCATCGCACCGGCCGCCGCGCCGAGCGCACCGCCGGCTTTCGGGGCGTCCGCGGCGGGAGCCGAGGCGATCAGCTTCTCCGTGCCGGGAATCGCGGTCGCGACCTTCGCGTAGTCGTCGGCCTTGAGCTTCCCCTTGGCGAGCCCGAGGAGCGCTCCCGCGCCTCCTTCGGCCTGCTTCGGCGTCACCCCGAGCTTGCTGACGAGGGAGCCGACGAGCTCGGGATTGGCGGAGTTCTCGACGGTGAGGGCGGGAGCGGCCGCCGCCTGGGCCGGAGCCGGGGCGGCCGGGGCGGTGACCGGCACCTGTGCAAGCGTCGTGGAGGCGGCGACGACGAGGACGGCGGCCAGGAACAGGGTGCGCTTCATGGGGTCCCTCCTTCTTCGCGGATCATAGGTCCGCGTCTCGCGGCGCGGCCGGCCCTGGCGCCGGCCGCCCGGCTCACGCCCCGCTCCGCGACCGCCGCCGGACCTTCACCGCCTCCCGGAGGAGGTACTCGACCTGCCCGTTCACGCTCCGGAGCTCGTCCGCGGCCCATTTCTCGATCTCGGCGAAGAGGGCGGGGTCGATCCGGAGGAGGAAGGCCTTGCGTCCCTCAGCGGGGGGCGGCGGTCCTGCGGCGGCGCGGTTCGGCATCTCCCTCCCTCAGGTGTAGAGAGTCCCGGCGTTGACGACCGGGTGGACCTCGGACTCGCCGCAGAGGACGACCATCAGGTTGCTCACCATGGCCGCCTTGCGCTCGTCGTCCAGCGTGAGGACGTTCTTCTCGGCGAGCTCCTTCAGCGCCATCTCGACCATGCTCACGGCCCCGTGGACGATCTTCTGCCGGGCGGCGATGACGGCCTCGGCCTGCTGGCGGCGGAGCATCGCCTGGGCGATCTCGGGGGCGTAGGCGAGGTGGGTGAGCCGCGCCTCCTCCACGACGACGCCCGCCTTGGCGAGCCGCTCGTGGAGCTCCTTCCGGAGGGCGGCGGAGACCTCCTCCACGTTGCTCCGGAGGGTGATCTCGTCGTCCTCCCCGTGGTCGTAGCCGTAGAGGCTCGCGATGTGGCGGAGGGCCGACTCGCTCTGGGTCTCGACGTACTTCTCGTAGTCGTCCACGTCGAACATCGCCTGCGCGGTGTCCTGGACTCGCCAGATGACGACCGCCGCGATCTCGATCGGGTTCCCCCGCTTGTCGTTCACCTTCAGCCGCTGCCCGTTCAGGGTGCGGGCGCGAAGGGAGATCTTGTTGCGCTTCGCGTGGCGGGCTGCGGCGGCCAAGGCCTGGGAGGCGGCGGCCGCGGAGGAGGTGGCGTGTCCCTCGGACGACGCGGCGCCGGGTGCGGAGGCCCCCGGCCCGTTCGTGTAGAACGGGTTGCCCCAGTGGAATCCGCTCTCTCGGACCGTCCCCTTGTAGGCGCCGAAGAGGACGAGGACCCGCGCCTCGTTCGGCTGGAGGGTGAAGAAGCCTATGAGCAGGATGATCCAGACGGGGAACGCGAGGAGGGAGGCGACGAGAGGGAGGACGAGCGGGTGACCGACGGCCTCGATGCCCGCCGCGAAGGACCAGATGAAGAGCCCGACGTCCCCGGCGAGGAACGCGAGGACGAAGGCGAGCATCGGCCACCCGTTCCAGACCCCCCCGGCCACTTCCCGGTTGACGCTCACGGTTCTGGGTTGCATGACGGAATCCTCCCTTTCGGCTGCTTTCGCCGTGATATCACGGTGAAATACGAGGCCGCAAGGGAAAGGTTTCCAGGGGGAGGTCTCCGGGAGGGGGTCGGGGCGCCTACCGGGTCTCGACCCCCACCGCCGCCGTGACCTTCAGCGTCTGCGAGCTCTTCGCCTCGCCGTACGACACCGTCACGCGGTAGTCGCCGGGCTTCACGTGCCGGGTGGCGGGAACGCCGCCGTACTCCGTCCGGAACTCCTTCGTCGGCCGGAGGTCCCACGCGACGCGGCCGAGACCCGGAACCCCCGGGGCGTCGAAGCTCGCGACGGGCTGCCCGTCGGCGCCCTCGACCGAGACCTTCACCGGGTCGCCCGTCGCCTCCTTCACCCAGAACGTCAGGAGCGCCCCTTCCTTCGGGTTCTCGCCGCGGAAGTCGCCCTTGCCGGCGGAGTCCTCCCAGCCGGGGAGGAGGTGGCGCGCCTCGGCGGGACGGGGCGGGAAGAGGTGAAGCGCCTTCCCGCGCACCTCGGGGGTCAGCTCCTGGAGCGCCGTCGCGTCGTCGATCACGAAGAGGCTCCGCCCGTGCGTCGCGACGACGACGTCCCGGTCGCGCTCGTGGATGGCGACGTCGTCGACCGGCACCGTCGGGAGGTCGCCGAGCCTCGTCCAGCTCTTGCCGCGGTCGAGCGAGGCGTAGAGGCCGTACTCCGTCCCCGCGTAGAGGAGGTCGGGGTTGCGCGGGTCCTCGCGGATCACGTCGGCCGGCTCGTCCTTCGGGAGGTCGCCGGCGACCGACGTCCAGGTCCGGCCGAGGTCCGCGGTCCTGTAGACGAGCGGGGCGTGGTTCCCGCTCCGGTAGGCCGAGACGGCGAGGTAGGCGACCTTCTCGTCGTGGTGCCCCGCCTCGAGCCGCGCGATCCACTGTCCCTTTGCCTCCGCCGGGAGGAACGCGGTCAGGTCGGTCCACTTCGCGCCGCCGTCCTCCGTCACCCAGACCTTCCCGTCGTCGGTCCCGGCCCAGAGGAGGCCGGCCTTCCTCGGCGACTCGGAGAAGGCGTAGACGACGCCGTAGTTCTCGGCGCCGCTCCCGACGGTGCGCATCTTCGCGAGCTCCTGCGTCGAGAGGTCGGGGCTGATCGGGGTGAACTTCTCCCCCTTCTCCGTCACGCGGAAGACGCGGTTCCCGGCGAGGAACATCGTCCCCTTCTCGTGCCGGCTCGAGGCGAGCGGAGAGTTCCAGTGGAAGCGGAACGCGGCCTGACCCTCCGTCGGCTCGGGGCGCAGGTTCTTCACCTGCCCGCTCCCGAGGTCCATCCGGTGGACGTACCCCTCCTGCGACTCGGCGTAGACGAGGTTCCGGTCCACCGGGTCGAAGACGCACCAGAAGCCGTCGCCGCCGCCGACGTCGATCCAGTCGGAGTTCACGATGCCGTCCTTCGTGAAGGTGCGGGACGGCCCGACCCAGTTCAGGTTGTCCTGGAGGCCGCCGCAGATCCGGTACGGGGTGGAGTCGTCGAGCGCGATCCGGTAGTACTGCCCGGACGGGATCGTGTCGACGTGGTCCCACGTCGAGCCGGCGTCGGCGCTCAGGTACGCGCCGCCGTCGGTCCCGAGGAGAAGGCGCGGCGCGACCGGCTTCCTCTCCGGCTCCGGGGGCTCGCCCTCCTTCGGCGGGAGGGGGTGGCGCGGCGCGGGGGTCCCGGTCACGACGAGCTCGTGGCAGTCAGGGTGGACCTTCCCGAAGAGGTCCTCGCGCCAGCTCTTCCCGCCGTCGTCCGAGACGGCGAGGGCGTAGCCGAGGACGTAGACGCGCGCGTCGTTGACCGGGTCGATCCGGATCTGGCTGAAGTAGAAGGGGCGCGGATCGAGGCGCGAGGCGCGGACCCACGTGTCGCCGCCGTCCTCCGAGCGGAAGACGCCCCCCGCGCGGCTTTCGATCTCGTCGATCCCGCTCGTCCCTCCCGCGTCGCTCTGGACGACGGCCATGACGACCTTCGGGTTCGCGGGCGTGACGGCGAGGCCGATGCGCCCCGCCTGGGGCGGGAGGCCGTTCGTCAGCTTCTTCCACGTGGCGCCGCCGTCCGTCGAGCGGAAGACCCCGCCCGCGTCGCGTCCCCCGGTGAGCGACGGCCCGTACGTGAAGGAGTACGGCGTGCGGCGGCGCGCGTAGAGGGCGGCGTAGACGACGTTCGGGTCGGCGGGGGAAAGGACGACGTCGACGCAGCCGGTATCGGCGTCGTCGGGGGCGGCGGCCGAGAGGACCTTCGTCCAGCTCTTCCCGCCGTCGGCCGTCCGGTAGAGCCCGCGCTCGCCCCCCTTCGTCCAGAGGTCGCCCGAGACGGCGACGAAGGCGACCTCGGGCTTCGACGGGTGGACGCGGACCCGGGAGATGGCCCGGCTCGCCGGGAGACCGGCGCGCGCCCACGTCGCCCCGCCGTCCGTCGAGCGGTAGACGCCGCTCCCGAAGCCGGCGCTGTTGCGGTCCGTCGCCTCGCCCGTCCCGACCCAGACCACGCGCGGGTCGGACGGGGCGACGGCGACGTCGCCGATCGAGAAGACCCGCTCGTCCTTCATCAGCGGCGAGAAGGTCGTGCCCCCGTTCGTCGTCTTCCAGAGGCCGCCCGTGGCGTGGCCCAGGTAGAAGACGGCGGGGTCCTCCGGGTCGACGGCGATCGCCGCGATCCGCCCGCCCATGACGGCGGGGCCGATCGAGCGCGCCTTCAGGGCGGCGAGCCGGGCGACGGGGGGCGTCGCGGGGAGGGCCGGTGCGGGCGGCGGCACCGCGGCCTTCGCGGCGAGGAGGATGCCAGCGAGGAGAAGCGCGCTCATTTTCCAAGCTCCCCGGCCGCGCGGGCGGCCGTCTCGATGCCACGGGCGAGGACGGAGCGGATCCGCCCGTCCTCCATCGCGAGGATGCCGGCGATCGTGCAGCCGGCCGGCGTCGTCACGTCGTCCTTGAGCGCCGCCGGGTGGCGGCCCGTCTGGAGGACCATCTCGGCCGCGCCGAGCGCCGCCTGCGCGGCGAGCTCGATCGCCGCCGCGCGCGGCAGGCCGCGCATGACGCCGCCGTCGGCCAGCGACTCGAGGACGACGTAGAGGAACGCCGGGCCGCTCGCCGAGAGGGCGGTGACCGTGTCCATGTGCTTCTCCTCGAGCTCCATCGTCCGGCCCATCGTGGAGAAGATGTCGAGGGCGACGGCCGAGTGCTCGTCGGTGGCGTGCGCCCCCTTCGACACGACGGTCATTCCCTTCCCGATGAAGCAGGGGGTGTTCGGCATGGCCCGCACGACCGGGATTCCCGCGCCGAGCGCCTCCTCCAGCGCGGAGGTCGAGACGCCGGCGGCGATCGAGACGACGAGGGGCACGTGACCGAGGACCCCCTTCGCGCGGAGAGCGTCGCAGACCTTCACCACGTCCTTCGGCTTGAGGCAGAGGACGACGAGGTCCGCGTCCCGGGCCGCCTCGGCGTTGTCCGTCGTGCAACGAAGGCCGAGCTCGGCGCCGAGCTTCTCGGCGGTCTGGCGCGTCCGGGCCGTGCAGGCGAGCTGGGAGGCCTGGACCTTGCCCGAGCGGAGGAGTCCCCCCGCGAGGGCGCGTCCCATGGTCCCCGAGCCGATGATGGCGATCCGCTTTCCGCTGAGCATCGATCCGTCTCCTGTGCCTTCGAGGGTCGGAGCGATCGTACTCGACGGAGTCACGGTGGTGCGGTGGTCCTAGAATGGCGGGTCGCGGAGGGTGCTTGGACGACGGCAGCCGGAAGGCCGAGGCCACACCGCGCTCGCCCCTGGCGGACGAGTCGCCCGGGATCCGCCTCTTCGCGCCGGGCAGCGACGTCGGGACGCGGTTCGAGATCCGGTCGATCCGGGGCGTCGGCGGCTCGGCGGTCGTCTACTCGGCGTTCGACCGGGAGCTCCGGCAGGCCGTGGCGCTGAAGGTCCTCCGGGCGGACCGGACGAGCCCGGCGGCGCTCGTGCGGATGAAGCGCGAGGTCGCGATCGCGCGCCAGGCGGCGAGCCCGCGGCTCGTAAGGGTCTTCGACATCGACACGTCGGTCGAATCGGTCTTCCTCACGATGGAGGACGTCCCGGGCGGATCGCTGAAGGAGCGGCTCGCGGCGGGCCGGCTTCCTCTCGAGGAGACGCTCCGGGTCGCCGGGGAGGTCCTGGAGGGGCTCGCCGTCCTCCACGGCCTCGGGATCGTCCACCGCGACGTGAAGCCGGGGAACGTCCTCCTCGACGCGGAGGGCTCGGTGAAGCTCGCGGACTTCGGCCTCGCGCGCCGCCTCGAGATCGACGAGACGCGGGCCACGTCGATCGACGCGGTCGTCGGGACGGTGGAGTACCTCTCTCCCGAGCAGGCACTCGGCCACGACCTCGACGGACGGAGCGACCTCTACTCCTTCGGCGTCACGCTCTTCGAGATGCTGACGGGCGGCCTCCCGTTCCGCCGTGACTCGGCGATCAGCACGGCGCTCGCGCACGTGAGGGACGCGGCGCCGCGGCTCCGTTCCGTCCGTCCCGACGTGCCGGCGTGGCTCGACGCCTTCGTGGCGCGCCTCCTCTCGAAGGACCCCGGGGAGCGCTACGCGACGGCCGAGGCGGCGCTCGCGGACCTGCGGGCGCGGAAGGCGGAGGGGACGCCGCGGAACGCGCGTCGCCGGGCCCTCGCGATCGCAACGTTTCTCTCCGTCGCGGCCCTCGCCGTCGCCGTCGTCGGGCGGCAGCTCGCGAAGCCGTCCGGGGCCGTCCGGCTCGCCCCGCACGCGAACGCGAGGGGCGTCGTCGCGCTCGACGCGGACGGCCGCGCCCTCTGGGAGCGGGCCGACGTGCCGAACTTCTCGGCCGTCCGCTTCTACCGGAGGCCGGGGGGGGAGCGGGGCGTCGCCGCGGTCGTCGGCGAGGCCACCGGAATGGAGCACACGGGCGCGAGGCTCCTCCTCCTCGACCCCGAGTCGGGGGTCGTCCGGAAGGAGATCCTCGTCGCGAGCCCGGACGGCGCGGGGAGCTGGAGCGTTCCGAATCGCTGGGGTTTCGGGGCCCTCGACGCCGTCGATACCGACGGCGTGGACGGGGACGAGCTCGTCTTCTCCTTCGCCAACCCCGAGTCCTTCCCGTCGGTCGTCGTCCTCGTCAACCCGGAGACCGGGGTCTCGCAGCCCCTCCTTTTCGGGAGCGGGCACCAGGTTTTCCTCGGGTCCGTCGACCTCGACCGGGACGGGAGGAAGGAACTCCTCTTCGCGTCCGCCGCGAACCGCCTCGGGCAGTACGCCGCGGTCGCCGCCGTCCGCCCGGCCGCCTTCGCCACCCTTCGGGATTCGATCGGCGTCGCGGGCCCGCTCGCCGCGGCCACCCCCGACCTCCCGGTGTTCGAGGACCGCCTCCCGCTCCTCGCCTGGTACGCGCTCGGGCCCGCGTGGCGGTCCGGCGTCGCCCGGAGAATGGAGGTCGACGAGGAACGGCGGGTCCTCCGGTTCACGGGCCTCTCCCTCGAGCCGTTCGAGCTCGGCTTCGACGGCTTCCCTGTCGGAAGCCCGGCGGAGGTCGGCGCGGAGGCCCGACAGGCCCGTCGGACCTCGGCCTGGAAGCTGCTCCTGCGCGCCGCCCGGCTCGCGGACGGGGGCCACCCCGCCGCGGCGGCCTCGGTGGCGGCGGAGGCCGCCGCGACGGTTGCCCCTGCCGGGGACCCGTCCGTCCTCGAGTGGGCGCGCCGGTGCGAGGGGCGGTTCCGGGTCGCCGCGGGGCAGGCAGAGGACGGGGAGCGGATCTTCCGCGAGATCTCCCGCGAGGCCGTCGCCCGGACCTCCATCGCCATCGACGCCGCGCGCGCCCTTCACCTCGGCGGCGAGCTCTCGCGCGCCGTCCCCTGGTACCGCGAGGCCGTCCTCGGACGGGGGAACCGGGAGGAGCTCTGGATCGTCGGCGACGCGCTCACGGACGGCCTCCTCGCCCTCTGCGAGCGCCGGCGGTTCGACGACGCCCTCGCGCTCATCGACGGGGCCCAGGCGGACTGGACGTTCAAGGAGGAGACGCGGGCCCTCGTCCTCTGGCGCGCCGGGCGGCCGCTGCCGCCGAGGCGCTGGAGCGAGCCCTCGACCTCGCTTCGCCGGACCTGGCTCCTCGAGGAGCGCCTCGCGGAGGGGACCGACGCCGAGTCTCTCCACGCCGACGTGGCCGCCGAGAGGGGACGCAGCTCCGGGGACGGCGAGCTCCTCGACCTCCTCGAGGCCGAGCTTCTCCTCCGGACGGGAAGGGGCGAGGAGGCCTGGAAGCTCGCCTCTCCCGCGTTCTCTGCGCTCTGGGGCCGGCGTGCGCGCGACATCACCGCGCGCGCCCACCTCGAGCTCGCCAGCGACCGGGCGGCGCGGGCCGCGGCGGCGGTGGGGCGAGCTTCCGAGGCCCAGCGGATCCGCTCCGACGTCCGCCGCTTCCTCGCCGCGGCCCGCTGACGGGGCCGCCGGGAGTTCCCTCGGATCCGGAAATGGCCCCCCGTTCGGCCCCGGACTAGAATCCGCCCCGCCCGTCCGGGCGAACGACATCCGAAGAGGTGCCTCCGAGATGAAAGTCCACGAGTACCAGGCGAAGGAGATCCTCCGTCGCTACGGTGTCACGACCCCGAAGGGGCACGTCACCGACAGCCCGGAGGAAGCCCGTCAGATCGCGAAGGAGCTCGGCGGCAAGGCCGTCGTGAAGGCCCAGATCCACGCCGGCGGACGCGGCAAGGGGGGCGGCGTCAAGCTCGCGAAGACGCCCGACGAGGCCTTCGAGCACGCCAGGGCGATCATCGGCATGCAGCTCGTCACGCACCAGACCGGCCCGGAAGGGCGCAAGGTCAAGAAGGTGCTCGTCGAGGAGGCGGCCAACATCGCCCAGGAGCTCTACCTCGGCATCACGCTCGACCGCGCGATCGGCAAGCCCGTCCTCATGGCGTCGAAGTTCGGCGGCATGGAGATCGAGGAGGTCGCCCACAAGGACCCGACGGCGATCCTCAAGGAGCCGTTCGACGCGATCGCCGGCCTCCAGCCCTTCCAGGCCCGCAAGGTCGCCTACGCGCTCGGGCTGACGGGCGACACGCACAAGAAGGCGGTGCCGTTCCTCCTCGCGCTCGCGAAGGCCTACGTCGAGACCGACTGCTCCCTCGCCGAGATCAACCCGCTCATGATCACGGCCGGAGGCGACGTCGTCGCGCTCGACGCGAAGATGAACTTCGACGACAACGCCCTCTTCCGCCACCTCGACATCAAGGAGTTCCGGGACCTCGACGAGGAGGACCCGCTCGAGGTCGAGGCGTCGAAGTTCAACCTGAACTACATCAAGCTCGACGGCAACGTCGGCTGCATGGTGAACGGCGCCGGCCTCGCGATGTCGACGATGGACATCATCCAGTACGCCGGCGGGAGCCCCGCGAACTTCCTCGACGTCGGCGGCGGCGCCAACGAGGAGCAGGTCAAGAACGCGATGCGGATCATCCTCTCGGACCCGCACGTGAAGGGCGTCCTCATCAACATCTTCGGCGGCATCATGCGGTGCGACATCATCGCGAACGGCGTCGTCAACGCGGTCAAGGAGATCGGCATCAAGGTCCCGGTCGTCGTCCGCCTCGAGGGGACGAACGTCGAGGAGGGGAAGCAGATCCTCAGGGACTCCGGCCTCGCCGTCATCCCGGCCGACGGGATGAAGGACGCCGCCGAGAAGATCATCGCCGCGGTGAAGAAGGGGGAGAACTGAGATGGCCTCCTGGCTGAGCACCGACACGAAGGTCGTCGTCCAGGGCCTGACGGGGCGCGAGGGGAAGTTCCACGCCCTCGCCGGGCGCGACTACGGGACGCAGGTCGTCGCGGGCGTGACGCCCGGCAAGGGGGGGACGAGCGTCGAGGGGATCCCGGTTTTCGACACGGTCCACGAGGCCGTCGCGAAGACGGGGGCGAACGCCTCGCTCCTCTTCGTCCCGCCGCCGGCCGCGGCCGACGGGATCATGGAGGCCGCCGACGCGGGCGTCGCCCTCGTCATCGCGATCACGGAGGGGATCCCGGTCAACGACATGATCCGGGTCAAGGCGTTCCTCGCCCAGTGCCCGGGCGTCCGCCTCGTCGGCCCGAACTGCCCCGGCGTCATCCGCCCGTCGGCGAAGGTGAAGCTCGGGATCATGCCCGCGCGGATCCACCGGCCCGGCAAGGTCGGCATCGTCTCCCGCTCGGGGACGCTCACCTACGAGGCGGTCGGCCAGACGACGGCGCTCGGACTCGGCCAGTCGACCTGCGTCGGCATCGGCGGCGACCCGGTCAACGGCACGAACTTCATCGACTGCCTGAAGATGTTCAAGGACGACCCGGAGACCGAGGCGGTCATCATGATCGGCGAGATCGGCGGGAGCGCCGAGGAAGAGGCCGCCGAGTGGATCGCGGCGAACCTGAAGAAGCCGGTCGCCTCGTTCATCGCGGGCCGGACCGCCCCTCCCGGCCGCCGCATGGGCCACGCCGGCGCCATCATCTCCGGCGGCAAGGGGACCGCGACCGAGAAGGTCGCCGCGCTCCGCGCCGCGGGCGTCCTCGTCGCCGACTCCCCGGCCCTCATCGGCGAGACGCTGGTGAAGGCGATCAAGGGCTGAGCCCTCAGGGATCGGACCTCTTCGAGCCCCGGCCGCCCGGCCGGGGCTCTTTCGTTTTCCCCGGTCCTTCCTCGATGGAGGGGAGGCTCCATCGATGCTGCAGGGTTGGGGAGACGTGCAATGCGGGCACCGTCCGCCCGCGTAAGATCCGCGTCGATGTCCGGGCCGGCGGAGAGGAAACGGAGCCCGACGGGGGGCGGCGGCAGCATGTCTGCGGGCCAGCAAAGCGACCCTCCGATGGCGCTGCCGTCCTCCAGGTCGGATACGCCGGACACGGACACCGAAGAGACACTTCCCGGGCAGGCCGTTCCAGCCCGCGCTGACAGACCCGACGTCCTGATTGCCGGCTACCGGATTCTCCGCGTGATCGGCGAGGGGGGGATGGGGACGGTCTACGAAGCGGAGCAGGAGAAGCCGCGCCGGATCGTAGCCCTCAAGATGATCAAGCCAGGCCTGGCCACCGCCGCCCTGCTCAGGAGGTTCGAGCTGGAGGCGCAGGCGCTGGGGCGGCTCAGCCACCCGGGGATCGCGCAGATCTACGAGGCCGGGATGGCGGACGCGGGGCACGGCCCCCAGCCGTACTTCGCGATGGAGCTCGTGACGGGGCTCCCCCTCGACCAGTACGTGACGGAGAGGAATCCCGGCGTCCGCGAGCGGCTCGACCTCGTCGCCCGCATCTGCGACGCCGTGCACCACGCCCACCAGAAGGGGATCATCCACCGCGACCTGAAGCCCGGGAACATCTTCGTCGAGGATTCGGGCCAGCCCCGGGTCCTCGACTTCGGCCTGGCGCGCGTCACCGACTCGGACATCCAGGCCACGATGCAGACCGACTTCGGCCAGATCGTCGGAACGCTCCCGTACATGAGTCCCGAGCAGGTCCTGGGAGACCCGCTCGCGCTCGACACCCGCAGCGACGTCTACGCGCTCGGGGTGCTCCTCTACCTCGTCCTGGCGGGCCACCTGCCTTACGACCTCAAGAAGGCGCACCTGGCCGAGTGCATCCGCGTCATCCGCGAGGTGGACCCGAGCCCGCTCGGCACGGTGAGCCGGGAGTTCCGCGGCGACGTCGAGACGATCGCCGCCCGGGCGCTCGAGAAGGAGAAGGAGCGGCGCTACCAGTCGGCCGCGGAGCTCGCCTCGGACGTGCGCCGCCACCTCTCCCACGAGCCGATCGTGGCGCACCGCGCGAGCGCGGCGTACCAGCTCGGCAAGTTCGCGCGGCGCAACCGGACCCTCGTGGCCGGGGCGGCCGCCACCGTCCTCGCGCTCGTCGCCGGGGTCGGCGTCAGCTCGTGGCAGGCGGTCCGGGCTCGGCGGGCCGAGGGGCTCGCCACCTCGCGGCTCGCCCAGACCCAGGAGGCGCGAGCCCTGGCCGAGCGGCGGCGGGAGGAGTCCGAGGAGGCCCGCCGCCTCGCCGAGGAGAGGCGGACGGAGGCGGAGAGCAGGAAGGCGGAGGCGGAAAGCCGCAAGGCCGAGGCCGAGCGGGCGCGGACCGCGGAGGGGGCCCAGCGCGCCGCGGCCGAGGCGAGCGAGCGGAACTCCCGGAGCGAGGCGGCGAAGGCCGCGGCGGTGAACGCCTTCCTCAAGGAGATGCTCTCGTCGGTCGACCCGTCGGAGATGAAGGGGAAGGACGTGACCGTCCGGCGGGTGCTCGACGAGGCGGCTGGAAAGATCGGAGGCGGCTCGTTCCGGGAGCAGCCCGAGGTCGAGGCCTCCGTCCGGACCACGCTGGGGAAGACCTACCAGGCCCTCGGCCTCCTCGCCGAGGCGGAGCCCCACCTGAGGCAGGCTCTCGAGATACGCAAGCGCGTCCTCGGCTCCGAGCACCCCGACGTGGCCGCCAGCCTGAACGACCTGGCCTCGCTCCTCCACGACCGGGGGAAGCGGGCGGAGGCCGAGCCGCTCTACCGGGAGGCGCTCCGTATCCGGAAAAAGACCCTCGGCCCCGGAGACGTCGAGACGTCCGCCACCCTGAACGACCTCGGCCTCCTCCTCAAGCAGCAGGGTGACCTGGACGGCGCCGAGGCGATGTACCGCGAGTCGCTCGCGATCAAACGCAGAGCCCTCGGCGAGGTCCACGCGGATCTGGCGCAGGCGATCAACAACATGGCGCAGCTCCTCCAGGCCCGCGGGGACCTGAAAGGAGCCGAGGAGCTCCACCGCGAGTCGCTCGCCATGCGCCGCACCCTTTTCGGTCCCGAGCACCCCGACGTCCTCGCCAGCCTGAACAACCTCGGCGCGAACCTCTTCGCGCAGGGGGACGTCGCGGGGGCCGAGGCGCTGGCCCGTGAGGTGCTCGCGGTGAGGCGGCGGACGCTCGACGAGAACCACCCGGACCTCGCCATGGCCCTCAACAACCTCGGGGCGTACCTGCGGGTCGAGGGCAAGCTGGCGGAGGCCGAGCCGCTCCAGCGAGAGGCGCTCGCGATCTGGCGGAAGGCGCTCGGCAACGAGCACCCCGACGTGGCGAGCGCGGCGAGCAACCTCGCGTTCGTCCTGCACGAGGAGGGGGACCCGGCAGCGGCCGAGGTTCTCCAGCGCGAGGCTCTGGCGATCCGGGTCCAGGTCTACGGCGAGGGGAGCCTCCAGGTCGCCCGCACCCTGGGCCCCCTCGGCCCCATCCTCCTCGACGGGGGCAAGCTCGAGGAGGCCGAGGCGGTGCTCCGCACGGCGCTCGCCATCCGCGTCGAGAAGCTCCCGCCACGCCAGGTCGACACGGCCGTCGCCCAGGCCGACCTGGCCCAGGCGCTGAGCGCCCGGGGAAAGTTCGAGGAGGCCCGGACGCTGGCCGCGGACGCCCTCTCCATCCGCGAGGAGAAGCTGCCCGCGGGCCACTGGACGCGCTTCGAGGCGCAGAGCCTCCTCGGCGAGGCGCTCGCCGGGCAGGGGAAGCTCGCCGAGGCCGAGGCGCTCCTCCTCCCCGCTTACGACGGCCTGAGGAAGAGCGCAGCGGCTTCGCCGTGGAGGAAAAAGGCCGCGCGCCAGCGGATCGTGCGGCTCTACGAGGCGTGGGGCCGCCCGGAGGAGGCGGCGGCCTGGCGGGCGAAGGAGACGGCGCCTTTCTGAGCTCGGACCTGCCTGTCGTAAACTCCCGCGCCTTATGGAAAAGACTTTCGCGATCATCAAGCCGGATGCCGTCGAGGCGAAGAACGCGGGGAAGATCCTCGCCCGGATCGAGGCCGAGGGCTTCCGCGTCGTGGCGATGAAGTTCCACCGGATCACGAAGGCCGAGGCCGAGGGCTTCTACGCCGAGCACGCCGGCAAGGGCTTCTTCGGCTCCCTCGTCGCCTACATGACCTCGGGCCCGGTCTTCGTCGCCGTCCTCGAGCGCGAGAACGCCGTCGCGCACTGGCGCGCCGTCATGGGCGCCACGAACCCGGCGAACGCCGACGAAGGGACGATCCGCAGGGAGTTCGGCCAGTCGATCGAGCGGAACGCCGCCCACGGCTCGGCGAACGCCGCCGACGCCGCGCGCGAGGTGACGTTCTTCTTCTCCCAGGCCGAGCTGCTCTAGGCGGGCAGGCCGCCGCGGGACGCCGTGCCGGCGACGGCGCGGCGCCCGCGCGGGCCTTCCCGCCCGCGCGACCGGGTCAGCGGCGGGCGGCCCGCCAGCTCTTCAGGAGCGCCTTCGCGACGACGCGGGCGTGCTCGTGCTCGACGAGCCACTTCGGGTCCGGGGTGTCGTCGACGACCCCCTCGGCGATCGAGATCACCTCGTCGAGCCGCGACGGCTCGAATTCGTGGAGCGCCTCGGCGAGGAAGAGCCGGTTCACGAGGCTCGTCGGCGCGATGGCCACCGCGCGCCGCAGGTGACGGATGGCCTCCTTCCCCGAGACCCATCCGGTGAGGAGCGGGATCGACGGCGTCTTGTGGTGGAGCCTCCCGAGCGTCCGGTCGCCCGCGGCGTCGTCGAGCGCGGGGGCGAGCCGGTTGACGGCCTCGGCGTAGTCGCGGATCCGGGCCACGGCTCCCTCGCGGGCGGCGGCGAGGATCCCCTTGGCGAGCGCGTACATCCCCCACGCCACGGCGCCCCACTCGAACGCCGAGACGGCCTCGGGGTCGCCCGCGAAGCGGGGGACGAGCTCGAGCGGCGTGGCGCGCGAGAAGTCGCGCGAGGAGCCCTCCGCGGCGCGGGCGCGAAGGAGGGCGAGGCACTCCTCGGCGACCGTCGTCGCCTCGAGGAAGCTCGCCTTCGCCTCGGCCTCGCTGCTGGAGGCGTACTCGCCGGCGAAGTAGAGCGCCCGCATGAGCCGCCACCGGGCCTCGACGGAGCGCGGCTCCGCGGCGAGCTCGGCGCGGAGGAGCGCGATGACCCGCCTCACGGGCCCCGGGCGGGCGCGTCCGCCCTGGCTGCCCTCGGCACGGCCGGCCCAGGCGGCGTCCGCTTCCTCGAGGCGAGGCGAGGGGGCGACGACGGCTGAAGTCGCTTTTCGGCTCATTCCCGCAGGATACGCTGCAACGCAGCAATACGCACGCGCGGAATGAGCGCCGGCGGCGCCCCGGGAGGGCGCCCCCCCCTGCGACAATCCGGCGGTGCAGGGGAAGGCCGTCGCGTTCGCCGCGCTCGTTCTCGTGGCTGCCCTCGGCGCGCCCGGCGAGGAGCCCCCGAAGCTGCGCGGGGGGTTCGGCCACCCGACGCCGACCCGGACCCCGACACGGACTCCGACTCCGGCTCCCCGGCCCGTGGCGACGGCCGGGACCCTCCCGTCCCCTCCCGCGCCCACCCGTACGCCCGCTCCCCGGCCGGCCCGGACGCCGGCCCGGGCCTCGGCCGACGTCTCCGTCGGCTACGTCCTCGTCCCGTTCGTCGTCACGGACCGGAAGGGGCGGCCCGTCGCGAACCTGAAGGAGGGGGACGTGACCCTCCTCGCCGACGGCGTCCCGGTCGCCTGGGACCTCTTCCAGGGGAGCTCCGACGCGCCCGTCTCCTACGCGATCCTCCTCGACGGCTCCGGCTCGATGGGGCTCGCCGGGAAGATGGAGGGGGCGAGGGCGGCGATCGAGGCGATCGCGTCGAGCCGGGTTTCCGGGGACGACTTCGCCCTCTACGTCTTCGCCGAGGGAGAGGTCCGGGAGGTCGTCCCCTTCACGGAGGACGCGGGGCAGATCGTCGCCGCGGCACGGCAGGTCAAGCCGTGGGGAAAGACCGCCTTCCGCGACGCGCTCGCCCGGATGCCCGAGAAGAGCCTCCAGGGGAAGAACGGCTCGCGGGCGATCGTCCTCCTCTCCGACGGCATCGACAACGACTCGGAGATCAGCGAGGCGGAGCTCTCGAAGCTGATGGAAGGGGTCGAGATCCCGGTCTTCCCGCTCGGCATCCGCTCGCCCGGCGCGCTGATGCGGCCTCTCCCGGGGATGACCGTCGAGTGGCTCCTGAACCTGGACGTCCTCGCCCACGTCGCCCGGATCACCGGGGGGCGGATGGCCGTCGTCGACGACCCGGCCCTCCTGCCGGAGCGGATCCTGGACATCCAGAGGGACTTGCGATCCCAGTACCTGATTGGTTTCTCGCCGACGGGGAACGGTCCGGTAAGATACCGCCGCCTCACCCTGAGGGTGGCCGGACCGGCCCGCCCCGTCCGCGTGAGGGCCGGGTACCGCGGAACCGACCCTCCCGCGCACGGGCCGTCTCGGTCCGGAGCCAAATGAGCGAACGGTGAGGCCGTCCGTCGGACGTTGAGGAGGAACCAGATGAAGAATCGCAACCGGGTCGCCCTCGTCGGTGCGGCCGTCCTCGCGGCGAGCGCCTTCGGGTGCGCCACCTCGAGCCAGGTGGACGAGAAGATCGCCGCCGCGTCGGCGAAGACCGACAAGAAGATCGAGACGGTCGAGACGCAGGTCGAGGACCTCCAGACGAAGCAGAAGGCGGCCGACGCCAAGATCGACGCGCAGGGGCAGGAACTCGCGAAGGTCTCGCAGTCGGCGCAGGAAGCCCTCAAGCGCGCCCAGGAGGCCGGGATCCTCGCGAAGGGGAAGGTCGTCTTCGAGCAGACGTTCTCCGAGGACCGGATCAAGTTCAAGACGGGCTCCGCCGACCTCGACGCCGGCGCCAAGTCCGCCCTCGACGAGTTCGCCGCGAAGGTGAAGGACCTGAAGCGCCCCGTCTGGATGGAGATCCAGGGGCACACCGACTCCACCGGCACCGCCGAGATCAACGACGCCCTCGGCGAGAAGCGGGCCGAAGCCGTCCGTCGCTACCTCGCGCGCAAGCACCAGCTCCCGCTCCAGCGGATGTCGACGATTTCCTACGGCGACACGCTCCCGGCCGACACGGGCAAGGGCCGGAAGGCCAACGCCGCGAACCGCCGGGTCGTCCTCGTCGTCCTCGAGTAGGCCTTCACGGAATCACGGCCGAAGGGCCGGGCATGCCCCGACGGGCGCGCCCGGCCCTTTCGTTTCGGGACGGCGCAGGCCAGGGGCGCGAGAGCGGCCGGGGCCGCTCCCGGGCGTGCGGCTACGTCTCCCAGGCGATCGGCGCGCCGAGCGCCTTGAGCGAGAAAGCCGCGAGGACCCGGTGCCCGTCCTCGTCCACGACCCGGAGGTCGTCCTCCTGCTTGAGGTCGATGAGGACGTGGTCGTAGTGCGCGCGGTACTGCGCCTTCACCGCCTCGACGGGGACCTCGAACGCGAGGAATTTCCGGATCCCCTTCGCCGCGAAGCGCGCGACGAGGTCGGGATCGGTCAGGGACTCGTGCGTGGTGAGGACGACGATCGGCCCCGAACCGGTGAAGATGAGAGCGGCTTTCACGGCTTCTCCCCCCTTTCCGTCTCTTCGACGACACACGCCTGCCGGGTGCTCGATCGCGCCGGCGCCCGGCCGGGCCTTCCGTTCCGAGGGAGGACGCTCCGGCCCTTCGAGCGCCTCCTCTCCTCAATATGGCCGCGGCCGGGCGCCGCCGCCACGCGGCATTGGAGAGGCTGTGGGCTGGCCCGCTTTCGCCTTGTCCCGGCGCTTCCGGAGCGCCGCGAGGAGCTCCTCGAAGTCGCGCGGCGGGGGCGTCGAGACGGTGACCTTCCCTCCGTCGGGCTTCTCCCAGCCGAGGTGGCCGGCGTGGAGCGCCTGCCGCCGGAACGGGACGGGGAACGGGAGCTTCCTCGGCTCGCCGTAGACGGCGTCGCCGACGAGCGGGTGGCCCGCGTGGGAGAAGTGGATCCGGATCTGGTGCGTCCGGCCGGTCCGGAGCCGGACCTCGACGAGCGTCGCGATGCCGAACCGCTCGAGGACCTTCCAGTCGGTGACGGCCCGGATTCCGGTCTCGCCCTCGCGGACGACGCGCTTGCGCCGCTCGCCCTCCTCGAAGATGGACCACTCGAACGTCCCGCGCTCCCCCTCGAGGTTCCCCTCGACGACCGCGAGGTAGCGGCGGTCGACGGTGTGCGCGCGGAGCTGCGCCTGGAGACTGACGAGCCCCTTCCGGCTCCGGGCGAAGACGAGGACGCCGGACGTCTCCTTGTCGAGCCGGTGGACGACGCTGATGTAGGGCCGTCCCTTCCCGACCTTCGCCGCCCAGGTCGAGACGCGCGAGAGGAGCGTGTCCTTCTCCTTCGCCTCGGTCGGGTGCGTCAGGAGGCCGGCCGGCTTGACGACGGCGACGGTGTCCTCGTCCTCGTGGAGGACGACGAGCGACGTGTCGACCTTCCGCCTCACCTTCCGGTTCGGGTCGAAGACGACGGCGTCGTCCTCCGTCACGAGCGCGCCGGGGTCGTCGACGGGGGCGCCGTTCACGGTCACCTGCCCCTCGATCACGGCCCGCTTCAGGCGCGAGGCGGTCGCTTCCGGGTAGAGGGCCGCGAGGCGGCGGACGATGCGGATCGGCTCCATCGGCGGGATCGTCTCACGGCAGCGCGGGTAGACTCGCCGCCATGCCGACCGTCGGAAACGACCTCTTCGCCCGCCGCCGCGAGCGCTTCTTCGACCGCGTGAAGGAAGGCGTGGCGCTCCTCTTCGCGACGCCCGAGCAGAACCTGAGCTGGGACGGGACGTACCGCTACCGGCCCGACCCCGACCTCTTCTACCTGACCGGGTTCGCGGAGCCGGAGGCGGTCGCGGTCCTCGACGCCGGGGCGCGGGCCTTCTTCCTCTTCGTGCGGCCGAAGGACCGCGAGCGCGAGACCTGGGAGGGGCGGCGCGCCGGCGTGAAGGGGGCCGTGAAGCTCCACGGGGCCGACGCGGCGTGGGAGGTCGGCGAGCTCGAGAAGAAGCTCCCCGAGCTGATCCGCGGCTCCTCGAGCCTCCACTACGCCTTCGGCGTCGACGAGAAGAGGGACCTCCTCGTCGCGTCGATCCTCGGGCGGTTCCGGCGCGAGGCGCGCAACCCGCAGCGCGGGCCCGTCGCCGTGAACGACGTGACCGACGTGATCCACGAGATGCGCCTCCGCAAGGAGCCGGAGGAGATCGTCCTGATGGAGCGGGCCGCGGCGATCGCGGCGGCGGCGCACGACGAGGCGCGCGCCCTCGCGCGCCCCGGGCGCTTCGAGTACGAGGTCGAGGCGGCGATCGGCGCGCGCTTCCGGCGCGAGGGGGCGGCGGGGCCGTCCTACGAGACGATCGTCGCCTCGGGGCCGAACGCGACGACGCTCCACTACGTCGAGAACGACCGGCGGATCGAGGACGGCGACCTCGTCCTCGTCGACGCCGGCTGCGAGGTCGAGGGGTACGCCTCCGACATCACGCGGACCTTCCCCGCCTCGGGGCGCTTCGCGCCGGAGCAGGAGGCGATCTACCGGATCGTCCTCTCGGCGCTCCACGCGGCGACCTCGAAGGTGCGGCCGGGCGGCCGCTTCCAGGACGTCCACGATGCGGCGGTCGAGGTCCTCGTCGACGGCCTCCTCGAGCTCGGCCTCCTCTCGGGAAAGCGGAAGAAGGTGATCGAGAAGGGGGACTACACCCGCTTCTACATGCACCGGACGTCGCACTGGCTCGGGATGGACGTCCACGACCGCGGGCGCTACCACGACGCGAAGGGGGAGTGGCGCCTCCTCGAGCCGGGGATGGTCCTGACGGTCGAGCCGGGGCTCTACGTCCGACCCGACGAGAAGAAGGTCCCCTCCCCGTTCCTCGGCATCGGCGTGAGGATCGAGGACGACGTCCTCGTGACGGAGCAGGGGCACCGCGTCCTGACCGCGGCGGCACCGAAGTCGGTCGAGGCGATGTGCGCCCACGCGGAGAAGCGGCCGGCCCGGAAGGCGAAGGCGGCTCCGACATCTCCTTCCTCGTAGACGCGCTCGCCGCCCTCTGGCGCCGCGACCCTCCCCGCCCGTGCGGCGGCCTGGACGAGGTTCGCCTCCACTTCGACCGGCGCGTCGCGGCGGGCCTTCCGTCGGGCGTCGACGACCGGACGGCGTCGGACCTCGACCTCGACGCGCTCTTCGCGCGGATCGACCGGGCCGCGAGCGCCGTCGGGCAGCAGTGGCTCTACACCCGGCTCCGGACGCCCCTCGTGGAGCCGGCGGACGTGGAGGCGTTCGACGGGCTCGTGGAGGCGGTCGACGGCCCGGGCGTCTCGCGCGAGGCGACCCGCCGCCTCCTCGCGCGCCTGACCGGCCCCGGCGCCTACCTCCTGCCGTACCTGATCTACGGGGAGCTGCCCGACCGGCCCGCCGCCTACCGGCTCACCCCCGTCCTCTCCGTCGCGGCCCTGGGGGCGCTCGTCGCCGCGCTGACGACCGGGGTCCCGGGCGTCCTCGCCCTCGTCGCGATCTGCGCGGTCAACATCGTCGTCCGGCTCTCGTACCGGAGGAGAGTCGAGGCGATCCTCGGCTCGCTTCCCGCGGCCCGGGCCCTCGTCTTCACCGGGCGCGAACTCGCCCTTCCGCGCTGCGGCCTCCCGGCCGTCACCCGGGCCCGCCTCGAGGCGGCGGCCGCGCCGCTGCGCGGGCTCCTCCGCACGACGGCGTGGCTCGCCTTCGAGACCGACCGGACCGACGAGCTGAGCCGGATCTTCTACGAGTACGTCAACCTCGTCTTCCTCCTCGACGTCAACGCGCTCCTCTTCAGCCTCGGGCTCCTCTCCACCCGGCGGGACGCGCTCGGCGAGCTCTTCGACGCGGTGGGCGAGGTCGACGGCGCGCTCTCGACGGCCGCGTTCCGCGCGTCGCTCCCGTTCTGGTGCCGGCCGAGGTTCGTCGCGGCGGGAGGGCCCGTTCGTCTCGACGACGTCTTCCACCCGCTCCTCGACGCGCCCGCCCCGAACTCGCTGGCCCTCGAAGGGACCTCGCTCCTCGTCACCGGCTCGAACATGTCCGGGAAGACGACGTTCCTCAAGGCGCTCGGCGTCAACGCGCTCCTCGCCCGAACGCTCGCCACCTGCGCGGCCCGTCGCCACGAGGCCCCTCCGTTCGCGGTCCTCACCTCCATCGGGCGGGGCGAGAGCCTTGCGGAGGGAACCAGCTACTACTTCGCGGAGGTCCGGCGCGTCGGCGCGCTGCTCCGGGCGGCGGGCGGCGCGGCGCCGCACCTCTTCCTCCTCGACGAGCTCTTCCGCGGGACGAACACGATCGAGCGGATCGCCGCCGCGAAGGCCGTCCTCGCCCGCCTGTCCGGGGGCCCGCACCTCGCCGCGGTCGCCAGCCACGACCTCGAGCTCGTGCCGCTCCTCCACGGCGCCTACGCGCCGTACCACTTCCGCGAGAGCGTCGAGGAGGGCGTGCTCTCCTTCGACTACCGGCTGCGCCCGGGGCCTTCGTCGACCCGGAACGCGATCGCCCTCCTCGCGTGCGCCTCGTTCCCTCCCGAGGTGGTGACCGACGCCCTCGCGACGGTCGAGGCGCTCCTCGCCGGGGGGCGGTTCGACGGAGCGGGGGGGCCCGCCGCGCGTTGAGCGCGGCGCCGGGCCGCGCCCGGCGGGTTCACTCGAGGGAGAAGCCGCGGTCGAGGCAGGCGAGGGCTTCCTCGCCGAGGCGGGCGAGGTCTTCCTTGCCGTCGGTGGCGAACCAGTGCCGCATCGTGGCGCGGATGACGCCGATCGCGGCCCCCGCGAGGACGCGGGCCCGCAGCTCCGAGGCGTGGCCCGGCCCGGCGCGCTCGCGGAAGACGCGCGACATCGCCGATTCCCAGTCCCGGTCGATCTCGCGCTCGCGGGCGAGGAGGGCGGGCGACGTCTGGATCAGCTTCTGCTGGGCGACGAGCTGGGAACGGTGCTCCATGTACTCGCGCGCGAAGACGGCCGCGGTGCGGCGGAGCGTCGCGATCGGCCTCTCGTCCGGCGGGGCGCTCAGGAGGAAGCCCACGAAGCGGTCGAGGCGCTCGCTCCGGTGCGGGAAGACCAGGGCTTCCTTGTTCGGGAAATAGCGAAAGAACGTCCGCCGGCTGATTCCCGCCGCCTCGCAGATCTCGTCGATGGTGGTGGCTTCGAATCCCTTGCGGTGGAAGAGGCGGTTCCCGATTTCCAAGAGGGCCCTCCGGGTGGCTTCCTTTTTCCTCTCCCGCAGGGGCCTTGGAGATTTCACGCGGTTAAGGATATAACTGCGCCTCAGTGAAAAATGTCACTCAGTGCCATTTTATGGAAGGACCCGTTTCGTGACCCCGCCGGCCGGTCCGACCCGCTGGTGTCCGGACGGACTCCCGCCGGCCTTCACGCCGGCCGAGATCGGGACCGCGCTCGAGGAGGTCCGCCGGACGGCCCACGTCGTCCGGGACCGTGACGGCCGCGTCGGCCTCGGCCTCGGGGGCGAGCTGGCCGCGCCGGGCGCGAACGGCGGGGCCCCGGGGACGTACGAGCACCTCGCCTCGCTGCCGTCCCTCTACCCGGAATGGCTCGGCGACCGGACGTTCTGCGAGACGCACGGGACCCGCTTCCCCTACGTCACGGGCTCGATGGCGAACGGGATCGCCTCGGTGCGGCTCGTCTCGGAGATGGCCCGCGCCGGATGTCTCGGCTTCTTCGGCGCGGCGGGCCTCTCGCCGGCGCGCGTCGAGGCGGCCCTCCACGAGCTTCAGGGAGAGCTCGGACCGAAGGGCCTTCCCTGGGGCGCGAACCTGATCCACAGCCCGAACGAGCCGGCGCTCGAGGAGGCCGTGGCCGACCTCTACCTGAGGAAGGGCGTCGCGCGCGTCGAGGCGTCGGCCTACATGGCGCTGACTCCGGCCGTCGTCCGCTACGCCGCCACGGGCCTGGCGACGGACCCGGCCGGGAAGACGCGGCGGAAGAACCACCTCGTCGCCAAGATCTCGCGCGAGGAGGTGGCGATCCGCTTCCTCGAGCCGCCGCCGGCGGAGATCCTCCGCACGCTCGTGGAGCGGGGCCAGCTGACGGCGGCGGAGGCGCGGCTCGCCGAGGCGCTGCCGGTCGCGGAAGACGTCACGGCCGAGGCCGACTCGGGAGGGCACACCGACAACCGGCCGCTGACGGCCCTCCTCCCCGCGATCCTCAGGCTGCGCGACCGCGTCGTCGCCGAGCGGGGCTACCGGCAGCCGGTCCGCGTCGGCGCGGGCGGCGGCCTGGGAACGCCCTCCTCGGTGGCGGCGGCGTTCGCCCTCGGCGCCTCCTACGTCGTGACCGGCTCCGTGAACCAGGCCTGCGTCGAGAGCGGCCTCCACGAGAGCGGCCGGGCGCTCCTCGCCGAGGCGGGGATTGCCGACGTGATCATGGCGCCCGCGGCCGACATGTTCGAGCTCGGCGTCACGGTGCAGGTCCTGCGCCGCGGGACGATGTTCGCCGTCCGCGCGAAGAAGCTCTACGAGCTCTACCGGACCTATCCGTCTCTCGAAGCGATCCCCGCGGCCGAGCGGGAGAAGGTCGAGAGCCAGCTCCTCCGGTCGACCTTCGGCGAAGCGTGGGCGTCGACGCGCGCGTTCTGGGCCGCCCGCGACCCGCGCGAGGTGGCGAGGGCCGAGGCCGACCCGAGGCACCTCATGGCGCTCGTCTTCCGCTCGTACCTCGGCCTCTCGAGCCGCTGGGCCGTCGCGGGCGAGCCGGGCCGCGGCACCGACTACCAGATCTGGTGCGGGCCGGCGATGGGCGCCTTCAACTCGTGGGTCCGCGACAGCTTCCTGGAGAAGCCCGCAAACCGCTCCGCCGTCCAGGTCGCCCGCAACCTGATGGAGGGGGCCGCGTCCGTGACCCGCGCGCAGCAGCTGCGCGCCGCGGGCCTCGCCGTCCCGCCTTCGGCCTTCGACTTCCGCCCCCGTCCCCTCGCCTGACCCTCCGTCCAGCCGCTCCCGAATCGTCCGATGTCGAGGCACGAATGACCCACGATTCCTCCCCGAACCGGCAGCCCATCGCGGTCGTCGGCGTCAGCGCGCTCTTCCCCGGCTCCAACGACGCCGGCGGCTTCTGGAAGGACATCCTCGCCGGCACGGACCTCATCCGCGACGTTCCGCCGAGCCACTGGCTCGTCGAGGACTACTACGACCCCGACCCGGCCGCGCCCGACAAGACCTACGCGAAGCGGGGTGCGTTCCTCGACCCGGTCGACTTCGACGCGCTCGGCTGGGGCGTCCCCCCCTCGACGATCCCGGCGACGGACACGTCGCAGCTCCTGGCGCTCGTCGTCGCGCAGAAGGTCCTCGAGGACGCGCTTCGCGGGCAGTTCGAGACGGCGGACCGCTCGCGGACCTCCGTGATCCTTGGCGTGACGAGCGCGCAGGAGCTCCTCTCCAGCATGGTGAGCCGCCTGCAGCGGCCGGTCTGGGTGAAGTCGCTCCGCGAGGCGGGCCTCCCCGAGGACGAGGTGACGGCGATCTGTGACCGGATCGCGAACCACTACGTCCCCTGGCAGGAGTCGACGTTTCCCGGCCTCCTCGGGAACGTCGTCGCGGGGCGCATCGCGAACCGCCTGAACCTGGGCGGGACGAACTGCGTCACCGACGCGGCCTGCGCCTCGACGCTGAGCGCGCTCTCGATGGCCGTCGCCGAGCTGCAGCTCGGGCACAGCGACCTCGTCCTCTCCGGTGGCGTCGACACGCTGAACGACATCTTCATGTTCCTCTGCTTCTCGAAGACGCCGGCTCTCTCGCCGAGCGGCGACTGCCGGCCGTTCAGCGACCGGGCCGACGGCACGATGCTCGGAGAGGGGCTCGGGATGGTCGCGCTCAAGCGCCTCGACGACGCCGAGCGCGACGGCGACGGGATCTACGCGGTCATCCGCGGCATCGGCTCCTCCTCGGACGGCCGCAGCAAGAGCGTTTACGCGCCGGTCCCCGCGGGCCAGGCGAAGGCTCTCGCCCGCGCCTACGAGCTCGCGGGCTACGGCCCCGGGACCGTCGAGCTGGTCGAGGCGCACGGGACCGGGACGAAGGCGGGAGACGTCGCTGAGTTCGAGGGGCTCCGCCTCGTCTTCGACGCCGCCGGGCGGACCGACCGCCAGTGGTGCGCTCTCGGCTCGGTGAAGAGCCAGATCGGACACGCGAAGGCGGCGGCGGGCGCGGCAGGCCTCTTCAAGGCGATCATGGCGCTCCACCACGGGGTCCTTCCCCCGACGATCAAGGTCGACGCGCCGAACCCGAAGCTCGGGCTCGAAGAGAGCCCCTTCTACCTGAGCACGAAGGCGCGCCCCTGGGTGCGCGACGCCCGCCACCCGCGCCGCGCCTCGGTCAGCGCTTTCGGCTTCGGGGGCTCCAACTTCCACGTCGCCCTCGAGGAATACCGGGGCCCTGCTCCGCGCGCGGAGCGCTTCCGGTCGCACGCGAAAGAGATGGTCGTCGTCTGCGGCGACGACGCGGCCGAGGTCGTGGCGAAGGCGCGCGCGCTCGCCCACGACGGCGCGGGAGGAAGAGGCACCGGCGGGCTCGCGCGGCTCGCGCGCGAGAGCCAGGAGGCGTATCGCGCCGAGGCGCCCGCGCGCCTCGCCGTCCTCGCGGCGGACGAGGCCGGCCTCGCGGCGGCTCTCCTCGAGGCCGCGAGGCGGATCGAAGCCGCGCCCGGCGAGTCCTTCGCGCTGCCGGACGGCACGGCGTACGGAGCGGGCCGAGGCGAGGGCGGGCTCGCGTTCCTCTTCCCGGGGCAGGGGAGCCAGTACGTCGGGATGGGCGCGGACCTCGCGATGGCCTTCGCTCCGGCGCTCGCCGCGTGGGACCGCGCCGCGGACCTCGACCTCGAGGCGGGGACCGCGCTTCACGAAGTGGTCTTCCCGAGGCCCGGGTTCGGCGAGGAGAAGGCGAAGGGCGACCTCGCGAGGCTCACCGCGACGCAGTGGGCGCAGCCGGCGATCGCCGGCGTCTCCCTCGCGCAGCTCGCGCTCCTCGAAGAGATCGGGATCCGCCCCGGCCTCGTCGGAGGGCACAGCCTCGGCGAGGTCGTCGCCCTCCGCGCGGCGGGCGTCCTCGCGAACGACGAGGACCTCCTGGCCGTCGCGCGGCGCCGCGGCGAGCTGATGGCCGAGGCGGCCGCGACCCCGGGCGCCATGACGGCCCTGAGCCTGCCGGTCGCGAAGGTCCACGAGCTCCTCGCGCGCCTCGCGCCGCGGGTCGTCGTCGCGAACCACAACGGCCCCGCGCAGGTCGTCGTCTCGGGCTCGACGGCCGACGTCTCCCAGCTCGAGGCGGCGCTGAAGGCCGAGGGGATCACGTTCCAGCGGCTGCCGGTCGCGACCGCGTTCCACTCCAGCCTGGTGGCGGGCGCGTGCGGGCCGTTCGCCCGCTTCCTCGCGGACGTCCCGTTCGCCGCCCCGAGCTTCCCCGTCTTCTCGAACGTCTCCGCCGCGCCGCACGAGCAAGACCCCGAGCGCCTCCGCTCCGTCCTCGCGAGCCAGATCGCGAGCGAGGTCCGCTTCGTCGAGATGGTCGAGGCGATGTACGCCGCCGGGGCCCGCACGTTCCTCGAGGTCGGCCCCGGGGCGGTCCTCACGGGCCTCCTCGGGCGCATCCTCGACGGGCGCCCGCACCTCGCCGTGAGCCTCGACCGGAAGGGGAGGGACGGCGTCGAGTCGCTCCAGCTCGCGCTGGCCCGCCTCGTCGCCGCGGGCGTGCCGATGTCGCCCGCGAAGCTCTTCGCCCACTGCCGCCTTCCCCGGCAGGAGGAGGCGTCTTCCGCCTCGAAGCTCGCCGTCCCGATCAACGGCAGCAACTACGGGAAGCTCTATCCCCCGCCGGGCGGCGCCGCGTCGCTCCCCCGTCCGAATCCCCCCCGCCCCGTGCAGGCCCCGCTGCACACGGCCCCGGCCCCGGCGGCCCCCGTCGCCGAGGCCCCACGGGAGACCCCGATGAAAACCGAGACCGCCGCGCCCGCTCCCCCCGCGTCCTCCGGCGTGCCCGCCCGTCCCCTCGCCGGCTCTCCCTCAGAATGGGTCCTCGCCTTCCAGGAAACGCAGCGGCAGACCGCCGAGGCGCACGCCGTCTACCAGCGGGCGATGGCCGAGAGCCACGCGTCGTTCCTCCGCGTCGCCGAGTCGGGAATGCTCGGCCTCACCGCGATGGTGACGGGGCAGCCGCTCCCGATGCCGGCACCGCAGGCGGCGACGACGGCGAGCCCGCGATACGCCCCGGAGCCGGCGACGGCGATGGCGCCGATGCCCTCTCCGGTGCCGGCACCCGCACCCGCTCCGGTCGTCCCGCCGATTGAGGCTCCGAGTGCGCTCGCACCGCAGTCCGCAGCACCGGTCGTCGAGCGCCCCGCGCCTCCCGTCCTTCCTGCCGCCAGCGTCCCTGCGCCGGGCGCCGCGACGGCCGACGCCGACCTCCAGGCGCTGATGCTCGCGGTCGTGGCCGAGAAGACGGGCTACCCGGCCGACATGCTCAACCTCGGGATGGACCTCGAAGGGGACCTCGGCATCGACTCGATCAAGAGGGTCGAGATCCTGTCGGCCGTCGCCGACAAGGTGCCCCAGCTGCGGTCGGTGGACATGGGGCACATGGGGTCGCTCCGGACGCTCGGCGCGATCGTCGATTACATGAAGGGCCTCGGGCAGCCGGGGCTGGTCGCGGGCGCGTCCGCCGCGAAGGTTCCCCCTCCGGTCGCGGCGTCCCGCGCCGTCGACCTGCAGGCGCTGATGCTCGCGGTCGTCGCGGAGAAGACGGGCTATCCGGCCGACATGCTGAACCTCGCGATGGACCTCGAGGGAGACCTCGGGATCGACTCGATCAAGAGGGTGGAGATCCTCTCGGCGGTTGCCGACCAGGCGCCGGAGCTCCGGTCGGTGGACATGGGGCACATGGGGTCGCTCCGGACGCTCGGGGCGATCGTCGACTACATGAAGGGGATCGGGCAGCCGGGGCTCGCCGCACTGGAGCCGGTGCCCGCCGCGGCCGCGATCGTCGCGACTCCGGCCGCGCCCACCGCGGCCCCGGCGCGCCCCGCGAAGGTCGTGCCCGCCCTCGGTCGATTCGTCCTCGAGAGGATCGAGGCCCCGGTCACCGGTCTCGCGCAGCCCGGGCTGCTCGGCGGCGGCGAAGTCTGGGTCACGGGCTCGGCCGAGCTGGACGAGCCCTTCGCCGCGGAGCTGCGGGCCCGCGGCGTGAACGCGAAGGCGACGACGGGCCTTCCCGACGGAGCCACGGCCTGCGTCTTCCTCGGCGGCCTCCGCGAGATCGCGGACGTCGACGAGGCGATCGCCGTAAACCGCGAGGCCTTCGCTGTCGCGCGAATCCTGGCGAGAAAGCTCGAGAAGGAACGCGGGCTCTTCGTGACGGTGCAGGACACGGGCGCCGCGTTCGGGATGGCCCCGATGGACGCGCGGCGCGCGTGGCTCGCGGGCCTGCCGGCCCTCGTAAAGACGGCGGGCCAGGAGTGGCCGAAGGCCTCGCTGAAGGCCGTCGACCTCGAGCGGGGAGGCCGCGAGCCGCAGGCGCTCGCAAAGGCCCTCGCCGCCGAGCTGCTCGAGGGGGGCGGCGAGGCGGAGGTGGCGCTCCCCGCGGCTGGCGGCCGCTTCACCCTCCGCAGCATGGCGCGGCCCGTCGCGACGGGCTCGCCGGTGATCGCGACCGGCGACGTCGTCGTCGTCTCGGGCGGCGCCCGGGGCGTCACGGCCGCGTGCGTCGAGGAGTGGGCGCGCGAGAGCCGCGCGCGCTTCGTCCTCCTCGGACGGACACCGCTTGCGGCGGAGCCGGCCTGCTGCGCGGGTGTCGCGGACGAGGCGGGCCTGAAGAAGGCGCTCCTCGCCGAAGCGCGTGGCGAAGGACGGAGCCCCTCCCCGGCCGAGCTCGGCGCTCGCGTCCAGGAGGTCCTCTCGAACCGCGAGATCCGCCGCACGCTCGCGGCGATCGCGGCCGCGGGCGGCGAGGCGCGGTACGAGGCCGTGAGCGTCGACGACGGCGGCGCGCTGCACGGTCTCTTCGCCCGGGTCCGCTCGGAGTGGGGCCCGATCGTCGGGCTCGTCCACGCCGCGGGCGTCCTGGCCGACCGGAGCATCGCTCAGAAGACCGACGCGCAGTTCGACCGGGTCTTCGACACGAAGGTGAAGGGGCTCCGCGCGCTCCTCGACGCCACCGCGGACGACCCGCTGAAGCTCCTCTGCGTCTTCTCCTCCGTCTCGGCCCGCTGCGGCAACAACGGCCAGGCCGACTACGCCATGGCGAACGAAGTCCTCGCGAAGGTCGCCTGGGCCGAGTCGCGCCGCCGCCCCGGGACGCTCGTGAAGTCGTTCGGGTGGGGGCCGTGGGAAGGCGGGATGGTGACGCCCCAGCTGAAAGAGCGGTTCGCTTCGCTCGGCGTCCCGATGATCCCGCTCGCCGTCGGCGCCCGCATGTTCGTCGACGAGGTCCGTGGCGCGGAGGCCGCGGAGCTCGAGCTCGTCCTCGGCGGAGAGCCGCGGGCAGAGGCGCTCCTCTTCGCGGGCGCCGAGGCCCGGATCCAGGAGCTCGAGCTGAAGGTCCAGCGGGGGAGCCACGGCTGGCTCGAGGGGCACTCGATCAAGGGGACCCCGGTCGTCCCGGTCGTCCTCGCCGCCGAGTGGCTCTCCCGCGCGGCGCGTTCCTTCCGGCCCGGCCTCGCGCTCGCCGCGCTGCACGACATCCGGGTCCTCAAGGGGATCCGGCTCGGCGGGTTCGACAACGGCGGCGACCGGTTCGTCATCCAGGCCCGGCCGCTCGCGGGCGAGAGCGGGACGTGGCTGCAGCTGGACGTCCGCGGATCCGCCGGGACGCACCACTACAGCGCGCGCGCCGAGCTCGTCCCCGAGCTCGACTCCCCGGAGCCGGCGCTTCCCGCGCTCGAGCTCGGGGCGTGGTCCGGAGAGCCGATCTATCGCGACCTCCTCTTCCACCGCGGCGCCTTCGAGCTGATCGAGGAGGTCGAGGGGATCTCCGACCACGGAGCGGGCGGCCGCGTCCTCGGCGTCGAGCGGGCGGGCTGGCCGAACGGCACGGCCAACCCGTGGCAGCTCGACGTGGCGGCCCTCGACGGCGGGCTCCAGGTCGCCGTCCTCTGGGCGCAGCGGATGCTCGGGAAGGAGAACCTGCCGACGACGATCGGGCAGCTGCGGCCATACCGTTCCGCTCCGGCGCCGGGCGTCGTCAACGTGGCCGCCTATCGCCGGAAGGTGGGGAGCCTCGGCGTCACGACGGACATCCACTTCACCGACGAGAAGGGCCTTCGCCTCGCCGCGCTCCTGGGAGTCGAGACCCACGCGTACCCGGCCGGCAGCCAGGGGTAGCCGGTGCCCTTCGCCCCGATCGCCATCGTCGGGCGCTCCTGCGTCCTGCCCGGCGCGCTCGACCCGTCCGCGCTCTGGGAGCTCGTCGCCGCGGGCCGCGACCTCGTCGGCCCCGCGCCGGAAGGGCGCTGGGGGCTCGAGCGGAGCGAGGTCCTCTGCGAGCCGGGCGGCACGGCGCGGGACGGGGCGTGGTCCGACCGCGGCGGCTACGTTTCGGGGTTCGAGGAGGTCTGGGACCCCGCGGGGTTCGGTGTCGGCACGAAGGAGCTCGAGGGCCTCGACCCGCTCGTTCACTGGGTCCTCCACGCGGCCCGGGAGGCGCTGAGGGACTCCGGAGACGGGCGATCCGGTTCGGTGTCGCGGCCCCGGACCGGTGCCGTCTTCGGCAACCTCGGCTTCCCCTCGGAGGGGATGGCCGCATTTGCCCGGAGCGTCTGGACGCGGATCGGGAACGGTCGCGAAGACGGGACCGTCGACGCGAGGAACCGCTTCATGAGCGGCGGCACCGCCGCGCTCCTGCGCCGCGCCATGGGCCTCGGCGCGGGCGCGTTCTGCCTCGACGCCGCCTGCGCGAGCTCGCTCTACGCCATCGAGCTCGCCTGCGACCGCCTCCACGACGGCGAGGCCGACGTGATGCTCGCGGGAGCCGTCCAGCGCGCCGACGACCTCTTCTTGCACGTTGGCTTCTCCGCGCTCGGCGCGCTGAGCCGGAGCGGCCGGTCGCGCCCCTTCCACAGGGAGGCGGACGGCCTCGTCCCCGCGGAGGGCGCGGCCTTCGTCGTCCTGAAGCGGCTCGGGGATGCGCGGCGGGACGGCGACACGATCCACGGCGTGATTCGCGGCGTCGGGCTTTCGAACGACGGGCGCGGCAAGGGGCTCCTCGCCCCGTCCGAAGAGGGGCAGGAGCGGGCCATCCGCGCGGCCTACGAAGAGGCGGGGTTTGGACCCGAGCGGGTCTCGCTCCTCGAGGCGCACGCCACGGGGACGCCGGTCGGCGACGCCGCGGAGATCCGGAGCACCGGGGCGGTCTTCGCGGGGCTCGGCGGCGTGGCGCTCGGGTCGCTCAAGTCGAACCTCGGGCACCTGATCACCGTCGCGGGCGTCGCCGGCCTCCTGAAGGTCCTCGGGGCGATGAAGGCTGGAATGCGGCCGCCCACGCTCCACGCGTCCGAACCTCTCGACGCGCTCGCCCGCTCGCCCTTCCGCCTCGTCGAGCGGCTCGAGCCGTGGCCGTCGGAGGGGCCGAGGGTCGCCGCGGTCTCGGCGTTCGGCTTCGGCGGAAACAACGCCCACCTCGTCGTCTCGGAAGAGTCGGAGGAGCTGGACCACCTGCACCCTGCATTTGGCGTGAAACCGCAGAGTGTAGAGTGCAGACCAGACCCCGAACCGGCTCCGGCCCCGATCCTCGCCGTCGTCGGGCTCGGCTGCGCCGTGGCGAGCGCGCCGGACCGGCCACGATTTGCCGAGGCGCTCTTCTCGGACGCGAGCCTTCTCGACGCGAGGGGCGAAGGGCGCCTCGGCCCCGTCGAGCTGGATCTGGAAGGGCTCCGATTCCCGCCGAAGGACCTCGGGCAGACGCTCCCGCAGCAGCTCGCCACGCTCCGGGCGGCGAGCGAGGCGCTCGCGGGATGCGGAGCGTTGCCGCGGGAACGAACCGGGATTTTCGTCGGCATGGAGCCCGACCCCGAGGTCGCGCGGTGGGGGACGCGGTGGCGCCTGGCGCGCACGGCCCGCGAGGCCGGAGCCTCCGCGGAATGGCTCGAGAGGGCGCGCGACGCGGTCGTCCCCGTCCTCGAGGCGGCGGCCGTCGTCGGCACGATGCCGAACATCCCGGCCAACCGGCTCAGCTCCCAGCTCGACCTGGGGGGGCGCGCGTTCACCGTCCAGGCGGGAGAAGCCTCGGGAACGGTGGCGCTCTCCCTCGCGACGAGGGCGCTCCGGAGCGGCGAGCTCGACGCGGCGCTCGTCGGCGCCGTCGACCTCTCGTGCGAGGGCGTCCACAGGAGCGCGATCGAAGACCTCGACGGCGGAAGAGCGAACCTGCCCGGAGACGCCGCCGTGGTCCTCGTCCTCAAGCGCCTGGAAGACGCCGAACGGGACGGCGATCGTGTCTTCGCGCAGATCGAGGTACGGGAAGAAGAGAAAGAAAGGGGAGGAGGAGAAGACGGGACGCCCCTCCACCTCTCCGGCGAACGCCCGACGAGCCTCGCCTCGCGATTCGGGCATTCCCACGCCGCGTCGGGCCTCGTCCACGTCGCCGCCGCGGCGCTCAGCCTCCACCACCGGAGGCTCCCGGGCGGGAAGCCCTGGCTGCCGTCCGGCGTCTCCGCCCGCGAGGCGCGCGTCGAAGCTCCGGGCGGCCCGCCGATCCGGCTCGCGGAAGCCGCGGGGCACGCGCGCCGCGCCGAGGACGACGCCCCGCGCCTGCGCGGATTCTCGGGAGCGGATCGCGCGGCGGTGATCGACGCGCTCCTCTCGGGCCGCGAAGGGCTCGACGAAGGGGCCGCGCGCCTCGTCTTCGTGGCCTCGGACGGTTCCCTCGGGAGCGTGCGCGCGCGAGCCCTGGCGCATCTCGAGTCGGGGGCTCCCGCGGGCCCTGGGATTCACTTCCGCGAGCGGCCCGTCGACGGCGAGGTCGCGTTCGTCTTCACCGGCGCCGGGGCGGCCTATCGCGGCATGGGGCGAGACCTCCTCGAGCGCCTCCCCGGGCTTGCCGACGCGCTCGCGCGCCGCAGTCGGAGGCTTCCCCGCGCGCTCGCCTGGTCCTTCGAAGACGACTCCCGCGAGCCGGAGGTCCTCGAGCAGCTCTGGGGGGCCTCGGCGCTCTGCCAGCTCCACGCCGAGCTGACCCGGGGGCTCCTCGGGATCGAGCCCGACGCCTGGCTCGGCTATTCGTCGGGCGAGACGAACGCGCTCCTCGCCTCGGGATCCTGGACCGACGCGGACGCGCTCGTCGAGGAGAGCGAGAGCTCGGGGATCTTCACGCGGGAGCTCGGCGGGACCTTCGCCGCCGTCGAGAAGGCGTGGGGCGGCCCCGTCCGCTGGGCCTCCTGGACCGTCCTCGCTCCCGTCGCCGAAGTCGCGGCGGCTCTCTCCTCCGAGGAGAGGGTCCACCTCGCGATCGTCCACGGCGACGAGGAGTGCGTCGTCTCCGGCGACGAAGACGGCTGCGCCCGGGTCGTCGCGGCGCTCGGCCGGGGCCGCGGCGTGCGACTCGGATACCCGCTCGCGGTCCACGTCCCCGAGCTCGACGCGGTGAAGGAGAAGTGGCTCGCGCTCCACCGCCGTGCGACGACGCCCCCCGCGGGCGACTCGATGCGGCCCCCCGCGCGCTTCTACACGAACGCCACGGGGCGCGCCTACGCGCCGACGCCCGAGAGCTGCGCCGAGGCGATCCTCGGGCAGGCGAACCGGACCCTCGACCTGCGCCCGACCGTTCTCCGGGCGTGGGAGGACGGCGTCCGCGTCTTCGTCGAGCACGGGCCGCAGGCCGCGTGCGGCCGGTGGATCCGCGCCATCCTCGGCGGGCGCGAGGCGCTCGTCGTCAGCCTCGACCGGAAAGGGCAGGGGATCGAGGCGACGCTCGACGCGCTCGCGGCGCTCGTCGCCGCGGGCGTTCCGCTTCGCGACGGGGCACTCGAGAAGCTCGACGCGCTGCTCCGGGGAGCCGTCCCCTCGACCGGGAGCGGGCGGAGCCTGGCCTTCCCGTCGCACCCTCCGGCCGTCGCGATCCCGCCCCTTCCGGCGCCCGGCGCGGGCTCCGTCCCGGCGGGAGCCCGCCTCATGGCCGCCGCTCCGGTCCTGCCGCCGGTTCTCGACGAGGACTGGGGCGCGCGGCCGCGCCTGTCCGTTCGTCCGTTCCCCGCCGTCCCGGTCGTCCTCGCGGCTCCGCCCGTCGCGCCCGCGACCGTCGTCGGGCCGGCGCCCGCCCCGCAGCCCGTCGCCGTCGCGTCCGCGGCCGTCGTTCCGTCCGCCGTCCTCGAGGGTTTCCGCGCCCACGTGGCCCGCCTCTCGCAGATCCAGCAGGACCACGTCCTGGCGCAACAGGCGCTTCACGAGCGGTTCCTCTCGCTGCGCGGGGCCGCCGTCGAGACCTTCCTTCACGCCGCGCGGCTCGCGGGGACGGCGGAGCGAGCCCCGGTGCCTGCGGCTGCCGCCGTACCGACGACGCTCGCGGTCATGGAGACCGAGACGGCTCCCACGCCCGCGGTGGCGCCCGCTGTCTCGACGGCGCCTCCGCCCGCCGGCGCGCCCCGTCGCGACGGGGAGCCCGTCGGTCCCGGCTTCGATCGCCACGAGCTCGAGATCCACGCCGGCGGCCGGATCTCGGAGATCTTCGGCTCGCAGTTCGCCGCGCAGGACGGGTACCACCGGCAGGTGCGGATGCCGCTCCCGCCGCTCCTCCTCGCCGACCGCGTCGTCGGCCTCGCGGCCGAGCCGGCGAGCATGGGGAAGGGGACGATCTGGACGGAGACCGACGTGACGTGGGACTCCTGGTACCTGCACCAGGGCCGCATGCCGCCGGGCCTGATGATCGAGGCGGGCCAGGCCGACCTGATGCTCATCTCGTACCTCGGCGTCGACCTCCTGAACCGGGGCGAGCGGGTCTACCGGCTCCTCGGATGCGAGCTGACCTGGCACGGCGACCTGCCGACGGCCGGCGACACGCTGCGGTTCGGCATCCACCTCGACGGCCACGCGGCGCAGGGCCCCGTGCGCCTCATGTTCTTCCACTACGACTGCACGAACGGGGGCCGCCCGCAGCTCACCGTCCGCAAGGGCCAGGCGGGCTTCTTCACCGACGCGGAGCTGGCCGAATCCGCGGGCTGCCTCTGGAGCCCCGAGGAGCAGGAGATCGTCCCGGAGCCGCGCCTCACGCCGCCCGCCGTCCCATGCGAGAAGAGCCGCTTCGAGAGGGAGGACCTCGAGGCGTTCGCGCGCGGCGACGCGTTCGCCTGTTTCGGCGCGGGCTTCGAGAGGGCGAAGACGCACACGCGCAGCCCGCGCATCCCGGAGGGGCGGATGCTCCTGCAGGACCGCGTCACCGAGCTCGACCCCGCGGGCGGGCCGTGGGGCCGCGGGTACCTCCGCGCCGAGCTCGACGTGAAGCCCGGCCTCTGGTTCTTCGACGGCCACTTCAAGAACGACCCGTGCATGCCCGGGACGCTGATGTTCGACGGCTGCCTGCAGGCGATGTCGTTCTACCTCGCGGCGCTCGGCTTCACGCTCCCGCGCGACGGCTGGCGGTTCCGGCCCGTGCCAGAGCTGCCGTACCAGCTCCAGTGCCGCGGCCAGGTCACCCCCTCGTCGCGCCGTCTCGTCACGGAGGTCTTCGTCGAGGAGGTCGTCGGCGGCCCGGTCCCGACGCTCTTCGCCGACCTCCTCTGCACCGTGGACGGCCTGAAGGCGTTCCACGCGCGGCGTGTGGCGATCGAGCTCGTTCCCGACTGGCCCCTCGAGGCGATGCCAGCCCTTCTCGCAGAAGTCTCCGCGGACACGCGGCCCGCGGCCGAGATCGACGGGTTCCGCTTCGACCGGGCCAGCCTCCTCGCCTGCGCGTGGGGGAAGCCATCGAAGGCGTTCGGCCCGATCTACGAGCGGTTCGACGGGCCGACGCGCGTGGCGCGACTCCCGGGCCCGCCGTACCTCTTCATGAGCCGCGTGAGGGAGGTCGACGGCGCGCTCGGCGTGATGAAGCCGGGCGCGACGATGACCGTCGAGTACGACGTCCCTCCCGACGCCTGGTACTTCGACGCGAACGGTGCGCGGACGATGCCCTTCGCCGTCCTCCTCGAGGCGGCGCTCCAGCCGTGCGGCTGGCTCTCGAGCTACGTCGGCTCGGCGCTGAGCGTCCACGAGGAGCTCGGCTTCCGGAACCTCGACGGCACCGGCCGCCTCCTCGGCGAGGTCTTCCCCGACTCCGGCGTGCTCACGACGCGCGTGAAGCTGAACAGCGTCTCGGCCACGGGCGCGATGGTCATCGAGTCGTTCGAGGTGACCTGCTCCGTGGGAGAGCGGCCGGTCTACGAGATGAAGACCGTCTTCGGCTTCTTCCCGCCCGTGGCCCTCGCGAGCCAGGCGGGGCTCCCCGTTCCCGACGCGCAGCGCGAGCTGCTGGAGCGGCCGGGCAACGTCCTCGTCGATCTGACGGCCTCGCCCTCCGCGTACTTCGACCCGCGCCGCCCGCGGCTTGCCGGGCCGATGCTCCGGATGATCGACCGGGTCGACGGCCTCTGGCCCGAGGCGGGGAAGGCCGGTCTCGGGCAGATGCGGGCGGTCAAGGACGTGGACGCGGGCGAGTGGTTCTTCAAGGCCCACTTCTTCCAGGACCCCGTGCAGCCCGGCTCGCTCGGGATCGAGGCGATGATCCAGGCGCTCCAGCTCTTCATGCTCGAGGCGCGGATGGACGAGGGGATCGCCGAGCCGCGCTTCGAACCGCTCGCGACGGACTCCGCCCTCACGTGGAAGTACCGCGGGCAGGTCCTCGCGCACCACCGGACCGTCCACACGACGATCGAGATCACGGCGAGGGGCCGCGACGAGCGGGGCGCCTGGGCGACGTGCGAGGCGAGCCTCTGGGCCGACGGGCAGCGGATCTACGAGGCGACGAACCTCGGCATGCGGATCGTCCCGGGCCGGCCGGCGGACGCGACGCGCTCGCGGGAGATCGTCCTCGACCCGGAGCGCGACCGCTGGCTCCTCGATCACCGTCCCACCTGGACCGTGCCGGCGCTCCCGATGATGAGCATGGTCGACCTCCTCGCCGGCGGCTCGACGGGCGATGGACCCGTGACCGGCCTGCGCGACCTCCGCGTCGCCGGCTGGCTCCTCGCGGCCGAACCGCGTCGGCTCCGCTGCGAGGAAACGAACGGGACGGTGAAGCTCCTCGCCGTCACGCCGGAAGGGGAGAAGGAGGTCGCCCGGGCGAAGGTGCTGCGCGGGAGCTGGGCGGCGCGTCCCGAGCCGCTTCCCGAAGCGCGCGGCGTCGAGGCTCCGCTCCCGTACGCGAGCGGCGCGCTCTTCCACGGTCCGGCATTCCAGGTGCTCGAGCGCCTCGTGATGGGGAAGGGCGAATCCTCGAGCGTCCTCCGCGCCGCGAGCGGCGTCCCCGCCGGTCTCCTCAACCCGGGCCTCCTCGACGGCGCGACGCACGGTATCCCGCACGCGGAGCTCCACACCTGGAACGACGCCTCCGACCCGGGCAAGGTCGCCTTCCCGGCCTTCCTCCCCGAGATCGACTTCTTCGGCCCGACGCCGACGACCGGGACCGTCCGCTGCGAGGTGCGCCAGCAGCCGTTCCTCGGGAGCCCCGACTACCCCGTCTTCCTGGTCCAGCTCATCGGGCCCGACGGCGTCTGGTGCCAGCTCCGTCTCGTCGAGTCGTGCTTCCCGAAGGGGCCGCTCGGCTCGGCCGACCCGGCTTCGCGCCGCGCCTTCCTGCGCGACCGGGCGCCCGTCGAAGGTCTTCGTCTCTCGCGGGCCGAGGAGGGCGTCACGCTCCTGACCGACGCGGAGGTCGCGGCGACCGACTGGCTCCCCGGCACCGTCGCCGCCGTCTACGGCTCGCGCGAGACGGAGGCGATCGCTCGCGCCGAGCACGCGGCCGCCGCTCACTCTCTCCACCCGGGTCGGGTCTTCGAGCAGCTCCCGCTCACGCGTTTCGACCTCGACGCGAAGCGGACGGGCGGCGAGATGCGCGTCTCGGGGGATGGCCGGGGGAGCCTCGACCTCACGCCGCTCCGGCGATTCTGGACGCGCTGGTTCGACCGCGGGCCGTGGCCCGTCGAGGACCTCTACTACGGCCTCGTCGGCCGCTTCGTCGGCCGCGTCGTCGTCGAGGACCCGGCCGCCTACGCTGCTCTTCGCGGCCGGAGCGTCCTCTACCTCGCGAACCACCAGACGGGCGTCGAGTCGCTTCTCTTCTCGATCGTCGCCTCGGCGCTGAACGAGGTCCCGACCGTCACGCTCGCGAAGGTCGAGCACCGGGAGACGTGGCTCGGGCGGCTCATCGCGCACTCCTTCGCGTACCCGGGCGTGACGGACCCGCGCGTGATGACCTTCTTCGACCGCGAGGACAAGGCGAGCCTCGTCCGCGTCATCGGCGAGCTCGCCGCGGAGATGAAGGGGCCGGGCCGGTCGGTGATGGTCCACGTGGAGGGAACGCGCTCGCTGAGCTGCCGCGCGCCGGTCGAGAAGATGAGCGGAGCCTTCCTCGACATGGCTCTCGCGGTCGGCGCCCCCGTCGTCCCGGTCCGGTTCGTCGGCGGCCTCCCGGCCGACCCGCTCGAGACGCGGCTCGAGTTCCCGCTCGGCATGGGCCACCAGGACATCCATCTCGGAAAGCCGCTGATGCCCGAGCGTCTCGCGACACTCCACTACGGCGCCCGCAAGGAGCTGGTCATCTCCGCCATCAACGGCCTCGGGGTCCCGAACGCCGCGGAGCGACCCTTCCCCGGCGACCCGGACCTCGACGGGCGCGTCCGGGCCTGGCAGGCCGGGCGCGGCGTCTCGCACGAGCACGCGACGCTGCGCGAAGTCCTCGCGGAGCTGGAAGGACCGGGCGACGAGGTCCGACGGCTTCTCGCGGCTCCGTCCGCTGCCTCCCTCGCCGCGGACGAGACCCCGGAGGGGCGCTGGCTCGCGGAGCTGGGCCGGAGGCTGCTCGGCTCCTGAGGCCGGCGCTCTCCTCCGCGCCCCCCGCGCGGTGCATCATCGCGGGCGCATGCACCTGCTCGCCGTCGTCCACCATCGCCACGAGGAATGGGTCTCCGCGCTCCGCGAGGCCGAGCCCCGCCTCGAGATCCGCGGCTTTCACCCGCGCGACCCGCTCGACGACTCCTTCCTGTCGCGCGCCGAGGGGCTCTTCGTCTGGAAGGTCCCGGACGGGCTGATCGCGCGAATGCCCGCGCTGACGTGGATCCAGAGCTCGGGCGCCGGGGTCGACCACCTCCTCGCCGACCCCTCCATCCCGGTGCGGATTCCCATAACCCGGGCCGACGGGCAGTTCGGCCTCTGGATGGCCCGCTACACGCTCGGCCACCTCCTCGCGGCCACCCAGCTCCTGGACGAGTGCCGCGAGGCCCAGCGGGAGCGCCACTGGGCGGCCCGGCTCCTCCCCGAGGACCTCACCGGCCAGGTGGCCCTCGTCCTCGGCCTCGGCCGCATCGGGCGCCAGATCGGGCGGGCCCTGCGCGAGATCGGGCTCGACGTCCAGGGTTTCGTCCGCACGCCCCGCGAGGACGCCGAGTTCCCGCTCCACAGCGTCGGTGACCTCGGCGCCTGGCTCCCGCGGGCCCGTCTCCTCGTCCTCTGCGCCCCGCTCACGCCCGAGAGCCGCGGGCTCGTCGACGCGAAGCTCCTCGCCGCCGGCCACCCGCGCCTCCTCCTCGTCAACGTCGCGCGCGGCGCGCTCGTCGTCACGGCCGATCTCCTCGCCGCGCTCGACGCGGGCCGCCTCGAGCGGGCCGTCCTCGACGTCTTCGCCGAGGAGCCTCTCCCGCCGGACTCCCCGCTCTGGATCCACCCGAAGGTCGTCGTCACCCCGCACCACTCGGGGCCCTCGACGCTGCGCGCCATGGTCCCCGACGTCCTCGAGAACCTGCGGCGGTTCGCGGAGGGGCGGCCCGTCGTCGACGCGGTCGACCGGGCGCGCGGGTACTAGGCGAGGGAGCCGCGCGTGGCGTCGTCCCCCGACATCTTCCTCGTCCCCGCTCAGTTCCCGACGATCCAGTCCGCCGTGGACGCGGTCGTGAGGCCGACGACGATCGTGGTCTGGCCGGGCGCGTACGACGAGAGCGTGGTCGTCGCGGACAAGGAGTCCGTCGTCATCCAGAGCTCGCGCCTCTCGCGGCGCGGCGTCGTCGTCTGCGGCGACGCCGGTCACGGGGTCTTCTCCGTGTCGCGTTCCACGCTCAGTCTGAGCGGGATCGAGGTGCGGTCGAACGGGCGGCTCCGGGGTCTCGCCGTGCGGGATTCGACGGTTAGCCTGCAGGAGTGCGTCGTGGCCGGGAACCGCACGGCGGAGAGCGGCGCGGGGATGGACTGCCGGGGCTCGTCGGTGCGGCTCCAGAAGTCCGTGGTCGTGGGAAACACGGTCGAGCCCGGAGCCGGGACGGAGGCCGAGGCGGCGGGCGGCGGCCTCTGGTTCCACGGCTGCTCGATCGAGATCGCCGGCTGCACCCTCCAGGCGAACGCGTGCTACTCGGGCACCCGGGCGCGCGGGGGCGGAATCTGGTGCGGGGAGAGCTCGATGCGCATGTGGCGGAGCCGGGTCACCGACAACGCCCTCCGGGCGAGCCTCTGCGAGGGGGCCGGGATCTACTTCAGGGACCCGGGCCGCATCGAGCTGGGCGGGAGCGTGATCACCGGGAACGGGTCGGCCGAAGGGAAGGGCGGGGGGATCTTCGTCGAGGGCGACCCCTCCGGCGTCTCGATCCACCCGAACACCTTCGTCCGGCAGAACCACCCGGACGACGTCTGGCCCCTGTCCGGAAAATGGCCCGGCCCGACGCCCGCCCCGCCCGGCGGCTGACGTGCGGCTCCCCGAGGTCGGCCGGAGGCTCCCTCGCGGCCGAGTTCCTGCCCGGGACGCTCCCGGGTCACGGTCCGGGCGGCGGCCGGAGTCCCTTGAGCCAGAAGGAGACGCCGGAGACCGGCTCGGTGAGGCGTTCTCCCAACAGCCGGCACGGCAGCGAGACGAGCCGGGGGCGAGGCGCTTCCGCTCCGACGCCCGTGGTGCCCCGGCGCAGTTTCAGGAGGGTCAGCGCCTCCCCCGGCGTCCGCGCGAGGCCCGCGCCGAGAGGCGCCAGCGCGAGACGCGGCGCGTGCTTCTTCTGCGTCAGGACCTCTCCGACGTCCAGCCCGCTCGTGTCGGTCGCGCGAAAGGCCGGGATCCAGATCGGTCCCGGGCCCCCGTCCGGGGCAGCGTCGAAGACGTAGAACGCGAGGCGCAGGGAAGCGTTCCCGGCCTCGCCCTCGGGCCGGTACGTGGCGAGGCGCTCGGCCGGCGAGGCGAAGGGGTCGAACGCGACCGGGCAGCCGCGGCAGGTCATCCACGGGAGGCCGGGCCTCCCGAGCAGCTCCCCGCCGCAGGCGGGACAGAGCCGGAGCGCGACTTTCACGTGGTCCTCACCACTTCGACACGACCCACGCGGCGGCCTTGAAGAGGCCGTCGCGGACCTTCTCGGGAAGCGTCCTGGCGGGCCGGTTGATCGCGACGAGCTTCACGGTGCGCCCGTCGCGGCACCACTCGTACCGGAACCTCGTCCGGTCCCAGGCGAAGACGAGGAGCCAGGCGAGGAGCCCCGGGATGAAGAGGGCGGCCACGAAGCCCGCCTGGTCGAAGTTCGACAGGAGCTCGAAGAGCGCACCCCACGCCCGGACCGGCATGCCGATCAGGAAGGCGAGGAGGTAGACGAACCCGATCGCCTCGTGGAGGCGGGCCGACCGCTCGGTGGGCGCCCGGCCCGAGAGGAAAGCTCCCGTCGTGCCGTCCACGGCGGCCTCGTAGAGGTTCCGCGCGAAGCGACATCTCACGAGCCAGACGGGAACCCAGACGACCGCGAGCCGCTCCTCCACGACGCCCTCGCCTCGTGCGGGCGGGGGCAGGCCCGGGTCGAAGACGAGGCCGCGCCGCTGGAGCGCCGGGGGGTCGAACGGGACGCGCCGCGCCCCGCCGAGCACGGCCTCCGCGTCCACGGCGGAGAGCGGGACGCTCGGGATGGAGACAGCGGGCGCGCGGACGAGCCGGTCGACGCTCCCCTTCGGGCCCTTTCGGCCCGACGAGGCCGTCGTCTCGAACTCGAAGAAGGGCGCGAAGACGAGGATCGGCTCCTCGAGGCTCCCGTCGGCCCCGAAGGACCGGGGGACCCACTTCACCGCCCAGGAGGCGCGGGCGGCCGCGACCGCCTGCTCCCGCGAGAGGGTGGGGAGGATCGCCTCTCGCACCGGCTCGCCCTCGACGAAGACCACGAGCGGCGAGGCGCAGGAAGGGCAGTCGAGGAAGGCCGGGGAGGCCGCGGGGAGGCGCGCCCCGCAGCGCGGGCACGAGAGGGCGGTCGCGGCGTTCACCGCTCCTCCGAGAAGCCGATCGCCTTCCGTGCGAGGAGCCAGAAGAGCGGCCCGGCGGCGACGAGGAGGGCGAGCCCGAAGAGCGTCCCGTGGCCGTGCCCGAAGAGCGACCGCACGCCCAAGAGGACGACGGCGAAGAGGACGGCCAGGAGGACGCCGTAGGTCGCGTCGAGGCGCCGCTCCGACGTCGGCGGCAGCTCGAACGCGAGGACCTGGCCGGAGGCCGCGTCGATCCAGACGCGGTAGTCGCGGCCGAGGAGCCTGAACCGCACCTCGCGGAACGGGAGGTGAAGGAGTCGCGCCGTTCCCTGCTCCTCGTCGGAGACGGGCAGGCTCGCCGCGAGGACGCTGGCGGGGACGACCTCCGAGGAACGGGTCAGCTCCTCGCGGAACGCCTTCCGGTCGCCGGACGGCGCGCGGAAATCGCCGGCATGGATCGCAAGGAGCGGCGCGGCCGGGAACAGCGCGCCGGAGGGAAGGGACCAGAACGGGAACCAGAAGAGGCGGGTCGCGAGCTCGGTCGGCTTCGCGGTGACCTCCCGTTCCTTCAGCCAGCGTCCCAGGCGCTCGGGCGTCTCCGCTTCCGCGAGCGTCGGGATCAGGATCTCGTGCCCGATCGCCTCCGCCGTCCCGAGGTGGAGCTTCGAGCCGCAGGAGGGGCAGGTCGCGAACGCCCCCTCCTCCTCGGCCTCGAAGGCAGAGCCGCACTGCGGACAGGTGATCCGCGCGTCCGTCATCGGCGACCGGATCATAGAGACGTTCCGGGCATCCCCCGCGTCCGTGGCGGTGACGGCCCGGCCCTTTCCACCCTTCCTGGCGCTACTCCTTCTCCGGCGCCCCGAGCCTCTCGACGACCTTCGCGAGATCGACACCGAAGGCCGCCTTCACCTGCTCGACGAGCAGGATCCCCTGCGCGACCTTCGCGGAGGCGGGGAGGTAGGAGACGCGGTCGACCTTCACGCTCTGGATCGTCTCGACGAGCGACGACATGACGGTCTGCAGCTTCTGCATCAGGAAGATGTCGCGGGCGTTCGGGCCGGCGGCCTTCCAGGTCTCGATCATCTGGACGAGGACGGCGGCCGTCGCCCGGCCGTCCTCGACGATCTTCGCCGCCTTGCCGCGGGCCTCGGCCTGCTTCTTCTCCATGTCGGCGCGGGCGGGGGCGACGACGTCGGCCTCGAGCTTGAGGCGCACCTGCTCGAGCCGCGCCTGCTGGACCTTCAGCTCCGCCTCGGCCTTCGCGATGGCGGCGGTGACGCGGCCGACCTCCTCGGCGATCATCGCCTCGCGGCCCGTCTCGCACTGCGTGATCCGCTTCTGCGCCTCGGCGGTGGCGATCGCGCCGTCGGCGTCGATGAGGGCGAGGCGCGCGTTGAGGTTGTTCTCGGCCTCGCGCATCGTCGCCTCGGCGTGGGCCTGCGCCTCGGCGATCCGGGCGCTCTTGTCGAGCGCGGCGGTCTGCTTGCGGCCGAGGGAGTTGAGGTAGCCGACCTCGTCGGCGACGTTCTGGATCTTCAGGACGTCCAGGATCAGCCCGAGGCGTGAGAGGTCGTGCTCGGCCTCCTCGAGGAGCTTCTCGGCGAAGCGGAGCTTGTCCTGGTTGACCTCCTCGGGGGTGAGCTGCGAGAGGACGCCGCGGAGGTTCCCCTCGAGCGTGTCCTTGGCGACCTGGATGATCTGCGGCCGGCCCTTGCCGAGGAGGCGCTCGAGCGCGTTGTTCAGGAGCGGCTGGTGGCCCGCGACCTTCAGGTTCGCGACGCCGGCGACGGTGAGCGGGATGCCCCCCTTCGAGTAGGCGTTGCTCACGGCGACGTCGACGGTCATGTTCGTGATGTCCATCCGGTCGACCCGCTCCAGCAGCGGCGTCCGGAGGGAGCTCCCCCCCTTGACGATCCGGTACCCGACCGACCGCCCGTCGACCTGGGACTTCCCGCCCGAGAAGACGAGGACCTCGTTCGGGCTGCAGATGTGGAAGAGGCGCTTGACGACGACGAGCGCCGCCGCGCCGAAGAAGAGGACGACGCCGATCGCGACGCCGACGACGGAGCCGAGGTCGCCGATCACTTCGCCACCCCCGCACGGACCGGGGAGAGGAGCGCGACGACGTCGACCCCCGTGGTCCGGCTCACCTCGGCGAGGACGCTCCTCACGGCGGCCGGGTACGACGCGACGTAGGTCGCGAGGGCGGTTCCGTCGCCGGAGTCGAGGAGCTGGGTCTCGCCGACCTCCATCGCCTTCACCCGCTCGACGACCGTCCGGAGGATCTGCTCGAGGTTGTGGATCAGGAAGATGTCCTTCGCGTCGGGGCCCGCGCTCGCCCAGGCCGCGGTCATCAGCTTGAGCACCTCGGCGAGGGCCCAGCCGTTCTCCTCGATCGTGGCGGCGTCGCCGCGCGCCGCGAGCGCGGCCGCCTGCTGCGCGGCCTGCGCGGGGAGGACCGTTTCGGCCTGCAGGCGCGTCTCCTCCAGCTGCTTGCGGATCGCCTGGAGCTTCTGCTCGGCCTCGGCGCGGGCCTGGAGCGCGGCCTGGGTGGCCGTCTCCTCGGCGGCCTTCGCCTTCGCCTCGAGCTGGGCCTTCAGCGTCTTCAGCTCGTTCTCCTTCTTGGCGATCGCCGTCCCCGCCTGCTGGTTCGCGACCTCGCCGGCGCGCCGCGAGGAGGCCTCGCCCTGCGACGCCTCGGACCGCGCGAGCGACTCGGCCATCTCGGCGTCGCGCAGGACCATCGCGATCCGCGCGCGACCGATCGAGGCGAGGTAGTTCGCCTCGTCGGAGACGTTCTGGATCTTCAGCGTGTCGAGCGTCAGGCCGAGCTTTCGGAAGTCGGCCTCGGCCTCGTCGACGAGGCCGGTGGCGAACTTGAGGCGGTCCTCGTTCACCTCCTCGGGCGTCAGGTTCGCGAGGACGCCGCGGAGGTGCCCCTCGAGGCTCTCCTTGGCGACCCTCGCGATCTCGGCCGGGTCGCGGCCGAGGAAGCGCTCGATGGCGTTCCCGACGATCTTCGGGTCCGACGAGATCTTCACGTTCGCGATCGCGTGGACCCGGAGCGGGATGCCGCCCTTGGAGTAGGCGTTCGCGACCTTCAGGTCGATCGGGATCGAGAGGAGGCTCATCCGGTCGACCTGCTCGAGGAGCGGGATCCGGACGCTGCGCCCGCCGAGGACGACCCGGTAGCCGACCTGGCTCCCGTCGGCGAGCTTCCGCTTGCGCCCGGAGAAGATGACGACCTGGTTCGGCGGGCAGATGACGAGGATCGACCGGGCGAGGATCGACAGGATGCCGAGCGCAACGGCTCCGGCGACGACGCCCGCCCCGATTCCGGCGAGAGAGTCGAGCACGAACACCTCCAGCGGCAGACGGTTCCGGGTCTATTCCTTCCAGGGCGCGGGCTCGACCTCGGCGACCCCGTCCCGGAAGCGGACGACGACGACGCGTTCGCGGATCTCGATCGGCGGGCCTCCCGTCCGGGCGGGAACCTCGAGGTCCTGCTCGCCGACGCGCAGGCGGATCTTCCCGAGGGTCTCGGGGAGGAGCGGGAGGACGACCTCCCCCTCGCTGCCGAGGAACGACTCCGTCGATGCCGGAGCCGTCGCGGTGCCGCTCCCGAGCTGGCGGAAGAGGGCGGCGACGCCCGCCCCGACGACGCCGCCGAGGACGACGGCGACGGGGACGTGGACGCCCGGCTTCACGCCGAGGAGCGTGAGCGCCGTCCCGGCCATCCCGAAGGCCCCGAGCCCGTAGGTCCAGAAGCGGAGGGAGAGGAGGTTCGTCAGGAAGGCGCCGTGGTCGGCGTCTCCGCCGTGGCCGTCGCCCGAGTCGTGCCCGCCTCCGTCGCCGTGGAGGACGGACGCGCCGATCAGGACGAGGCCGAAGGCCAGCGCCGCGAGGTAGACGGTCAGCATGGTGGGAAGCAATTTACACCCGCTCCGCGGGCAGGGCACCGCAACCGACGAGACCCTCCGCGCCGGCGCCGCTGCGATTCCGGGATGCGGCACTACACTCACCGCGTGAGCGACCACGGCGATCGCACCCGTCGGCACGAGACGGGCGAGGTTTCGGCCTCGGCCGCCCGCCTCGACCCCCACGCGATCCTGGAGTCGATCCCCGAGCCCGTCGGCCTCGTCGACCGGCAGGGCCGGATCCTTGCCTTCAACGCGGCGGGACGTCGCGTGATCCTCGCCGTTCGGGGCCAGGAGGTCGCGCTCGGCGACGACCTCTACTCCTTCATCTCGGAGCACAACCAGGCCGGCGTGCGGGAGAGCCTCCGCCGGGCCTTCGCGGGGGACGCGCACACGCACCGGACGGAGGCGAACGGCCACCACTTCGAGACGGTCTACTCGCCGGTGCGGGACGTCGACGGCGAGGTCGTCGCCGTCTCGATCCGGGTCGCCGACGTCACCGCGCGCGAGCACGCGCTCGGCGCGCTCGCGGAGCTGAACGCGAGCCTCGAGCAGAGGGTCGCCCAGCGCGGCGAGGAGGTCCAGGCCATCCTCGCGTCGACGCACGACGGCTTCGCGCTGTTCGAGCTCGGGGGACGCTTCCTCGACGTGAACGACGCGTACTGCCGGCTGGTGGGCTACTCGCGGGAAGAGCTCCTCGGGATGAACGTCCGGGACGTCGACGTGGGCCTCACGCCCGAGCAGCTCGCCGAGGCCGGGAAGCGGCTCCGCGAGACGGGGTCGGCGTCCTTCGAGACCCGCCACCGCCGCAAGGACGGCCGGCTCGTCGACGTCGATGCGACCGTGAACTGGGAGGACGCCGCCGGCGGTCGGTACATCACGTTCGTTCGCGACATCACGGCCCGCAAGGAGGCCGAGGCCGTCCGGGATCGCCAGCTCGAGATCCTCGAGGCGACGCCCGACCTCGTGGGGATGGCCGACGAGGAGCGCCGCGTCCTCTACATCAACCCGGCGGGCCGCCGCCTTCTCGGGGTCGAGTCGATCGAGGGGCTTCGGGTCGACGACCTTCACCCGCCCGGGTTCCGCGAGACCTTCCTGAAGGAGATCTCGCCGACGGCGCGGGGGGGGAGCGTCTGGGAGGGGGAGACGCTGCTCCGGTCCCTGGACGGGAGGGAGATCCCCGCCCGACAGCTCGTCATCCCGCACGTCCGGCCGGACGGAAGCGTCCCGTACGTCTCGACGGTCGCCCACGACATCACCGGGGAGAAGAAGGTCCTCGCGGAGTCCGAGGCGCGCGCGGCCGAGCTCGCGAGCCTCAACGTCGAGCTCGCCCGGGCCTCGCGCGCCAAGGACGAGTTCCTCGCGAGCATGAGCCACGAGCTCCGGACGCCGCTGACCGGGATCCTCGGCTCGGCCGAGCTCCTCCGGGCGGGCGTCCACGGGGAGCTGAACGAGAGGCAGCTCCGGACGCTCGGGATCCTCGAGAACGCCGGTCGCCACCTCCTCGCCCTCCTCTCCGACGTCCTCGACCTGGCTCGGATCGGCGCCGGACGGCTGTCGATCGAGCCCGACGCCTGCACGCTCGACGAGATCTGCGAGCTCGCCCTCGCCCTCGTCCGGACGGAGGCGCGCCGAAAGGAGGTCGCGCTCACGTTCCACGGCCCGCCCGCCCCGGTCCGCTTCGTGGCCGATCCGCGCCGCCTCCGGCAGGTGCTCGCGAACCTCCTCTCGAACGCCGTGAAGTTCACGCCGACCGCGGGGAGGGTCGACGTCGTCGCCTCCGCGGACCCGGACGAGCGGCTGATCCGGCTCGAAGTCCGCGACACGGGGCCGGGGATCTCCCCCGAGGACCTCCCGAGGCTCTTCCGCCCCTTCACCCAGCTCGACGCCCGCCTGGCGCGGGAGCACGGCGGGAGCGGTCTCGGCCTCTCGCTCGCGCGCGGCATGGTCGAGCTCCACGGCGGCCGGATCGAGGTGGAGAGCGAGCCGGGGAAGGGGAGCCGCTTCTCGGTCGTCCTTCCCTGGAAGGCTCCGGAGCGCCGTCCCGCCCGGAACCGCGAGGGCGCGCCGGCGGCCGCGGCGCCCACCGCCCCGGCCTCGGGGCGGATCCTCCTCGTGGAGGACGACACGGACAACCGGACGATCCTCTCCGACTTCCTGGTCGCCCAGGGCTTCGTCGTCGACGCCGTGTCGAACGGCCGGGAGGCCCTCGAACGCGCGGCGGCGGGGGCCCCCGACCTTCTCATACTCGACATCCAGCTCCCCGGGATGGACGGGCTCGAGGTCCTCCGCGAGCTGCGGTCGCGCCGGACCCCGCGCGTGCCGGTCCTCGCTCTGACCGCGCTCGCCATGGTCGGCGACCGGGACCGGATCCTCGCGGCGGGCGCCGATTCCTACATGGCCAAGCCGCTCGCGCTCGACGCGCTCCGCGAGGAGGTGGGCCGGCTCCTCGAGGGGCGCCGGGCCGGGGGCGGGCGAGAGGAGGCGGGAGGATGAAGAGGACGACCGAAGGGCCGGGCGGGGGCGCCCGCCCGCGGGAGCGATACCGGGTTCAGGCCCCGTGCGCCATCGCGGCCCTCTTCGCCGCGCTCGCGCTCGCGGCCGCGGCAACCGCGGCGCCCCCCACCCTCGAGGAGGTCCGGAAGGAGATGGCGATCCCGTCGGCGGGGGACCTGCGCGGCCAGCTCGACGGCGTCGGCTTCGCGCGGACGGCGGAGCAGATGAAGAAGGTCTTCGAGCTCTCCGCCGCGCCGCCGGCCCCCGACCGGCTCGGGGCGGCCCCGGCCCCCGGTGTCGCGGGCGCCGTCTGCCCGCACGACGACTACCTCTACGCGGGGCGGGTCTACCGCGAGGTCCTCCCTCTCGTCACCGCGAAGACGGTCGTCGTCGTCGGGGTGTTCCACCGCTTCCGGAAGTTCGACGCGAAGGACGTCCTCGTCTTCGACACCTACCGGGCGTGGCGGGCGCCGGACGGCGAGGTCCCCGTCTCGCCGCTCCGGGAGGAGGTCCTCGCGCGCCTGCCGAAGGGGGACGCCGTCGCGGACGCGGCGATGCACGACTCGGAGCACTCGGTCGAGGCGCTCGTCTACTGGCTGAAGCACCTCCGGAAGGACGTCGAGATCGTCCCCGTGATCGTCCCGCAGATGCGCTGGGAGCGGCTCGAGGAGCTGGGGAACCGGCTCGGCGCCGCGCTTGCCGGGGCCGCGAAGGCGAGGGGGCTCGTCCTCGGGAGGGACCTCGCCGTCGTCGTCTCGGCCGACGCGATCCACTACGGCGCCGACTTCAGGCAGGTCCCGTTCGGAGACGGCGGGATCGACGCCTACCAGAAGGCGACGGCGCGCGACGTCGCGATGCTCCGCGCCCTCGGCGGCCCGCTCGATCTGGCGAAGGCTCGGGCGTTCTACGAGACGTGCGTGAACCCGGAGAGCCCGGCCGACTACCGCGTCACCTGGTGCGGCCGCTTCTCGATCCCGATGGGGCTCGTCACGCTCTCGCGCCTCGCGCGCGACCTCGGCGGCCCGCCGCCCGCCGCGGTCCCGCTCGCGTACGCGACGTCGGTCGGCGCTCCCGAGCTGCCGGTCCGCGGCGACGGCCTCGGCGAGACCGCCCCCGCGAACCTCTACCACTTCGTCGGCTACCCGGCGCTCGCGGTCGCGCCGGCCGCGACGAGATAGAGGGTCCGCCCCCGGCCCCGGGTCATCCGGTATAGTAGAAAATCAAGACCTGACCCCAAGGCCGAAGGCGTCGGCGACGAGGTCGGTGAAGTAGCGGACGGGGGTCGCGAAGCGGACGCGGAACGCGCGGGCGACGGGCTCGCGCCCGGCCTCGACGTTCCGGAGGCAGCGCCGGCAGACGGTGGCGACGACGTCGGCCCCGGCGTCGCGGGCGCTCCGGAGGATCCTGTGCTGGAGCGACGCCGCCACGTCCTCGCTCACCTCCGCCGCGCGGCCGCCGCAGCAGTGGTCCCGGAGCGGGAGGTCGACGACCTCGGCGCCGAGCGCGGCGACGACCTCCTCGAGCCGCCGCCCGGCGCCTGCCCCGGCTCCCGGCGCGCCGGAGCGCGTCGCGAGGCAGCCGTAGTACGGGGCGACGCGGAGCCCCGCGAGCGGCCGGGTCACCCGCGCGCGTATCGCGTCGAGCCCCGCGTCCTCGAGGAGGACGTCGAGGAGGTGCCTCACGCGGACCGGGCGGAGCTCGAGCGAGAGGCCGCCCGCCGCGAGCTCCTCGGCGACGGTCTCGCGGAGGTCCGGGTGCGCCGCGAGCGACTCGGCCGCGCGGGAAAGCGTCCGGAAGCAGGCGCTGCACGGGCTGACGACGGCAGGGGGAACGCACGCGTCCGCCCTTCCCGCGAGCTGCCGCGCCGCGAGCGTCAGCAGCCTCCCGACGCGGGCGTAGGCCGGGATCCCGTTCATGGCGAGTGCGCCGGTGGCGGAGTCGAACGGGTCCTCGATCTCCTCGAGCGCGAGGCCGAGGGCGGACGCGACGTCGCGGACCGAGGCGTCCGAGCTCCCGGCGCCGGTGAGCCGCGAGCAGCCGGGGTCGTAGCCGTATCGCACGTGGGCGTCCGCTCCTCGGGAACGGATGATTCGCCGCGCCGCCGGGCGCTTCCATGATCCGTGCGCATCATTTCCATGCCCGGGCGGCCGCAGGCCGGAAGCTATACTGCCGTATCGGCTTCTCGGCAGGGCAGCCCGTTCCGGGGGGAGCTCCCTCCGGGGAACGGCGCACGGAGGCGTTCGTGGTGGTTCTCGGGAACGGGACGATCCTCGGCCGGTACAGGCTCGAGGAGCGGATCGGCGCGGGGGGTATGGCGGAGGTCTGGCGCGCGCTCGACCTCGGCCTCGAGCGGCACGTCGCCGCGAAGGTGATGTCCCTCGACACCGTCGCCTCGGACCCGTCCTTCGTCCCCCGCTTCCTCCGCGAGGCGAAGCTCTCGGCCCGCCTCGAGCACCCGCACATCCTCCCGATCTACGACTTCGGCCAGGTCGACGAGCTCCTCTTCATCGTCATGCCGCTCCTCCCGGGAGGGACGCTCCGCGACCGGGCGCGGGACGGGGTGCCCCCGCTCCTCGCGATGGAGTGGCTCCAGGCCCTCGCCTCCGCCCTCGACTACGCGCACGGCGAGGGGGTCGTCCACCGCGACGTGAAGCCGGCGAACGTCCTGTTCGACAAGACGGGGCGGCTCTTCCTCGCCGACTTCGGCCTCGCCCGGGAGGCGCGCAGCGAGAGCCTCACGGTCGCCGGGACGGTGCTCGGGACGCCGGTCTACATGTCGCCCGAGCAGGTGCGGGGCGAGCAGGCGGGACCGCGTTCCGACCAGTACGCCCTCGGCGTCCTGGCCTACTACCTCCTCACCGGAACGCCGCCGTTCGAGGCGAACTCGGTCTTCGTCGTCATGGAGAGGACGCTCCGGGAGGAGCCGGCGCTCCCCTCCACGTTGAACCCGGTCCTGCACCGGTCGGCGGACTACGTCCTCCTGAAGGTCCTCGAGAAGCGGCCGGCGGACCGGTTCGAGTCGTGCGGCGCGTTCGTCCAGCACCTCGAGCGTGCCTCGCGGCGCGGCACCGACCCGGGCACCCGGCCGGGCGCGCACCCGTAGCGCCCGCCCGCCGCCGCCCGGCGCGGGGCGCTTGCTATCCTGCCGCCGTGCCCGACGTCGCCCTCCGGAGCCTCAGCTTCCCCCGGCTCCCCGCGGGGACCGCGTGACCGGACTCTCCTGGCCCGGGGGGGGCGGTGCGCTCTTCACCGGGCTCCCCGCGGGGGTCGCCGCCGGCTTCACGACGCTCGAGCTCGTCCCGGACGACCTCGAGGCCGACCCGGGGGCGCGCCGCCTCGCCGAGCTCCTCGGCGCGCCGGAGGCCCCGGTCGCCCGCCTCAAGCAGGTCCACGGCGCCACCGTCGTGGAGGCGCGGAGCGGCGGCCCGGGCAGCGTCGCCGTCGCCGGCTTCGGCGACGCGGTCGTGACGACGGAGCCGGGCCTCGTCGTGGCGATCGCCACGGCCGACTGCGTCCCGGTCGTCCTCTTCGACGTCGAGGCGGGGGCCCTCGCGGCGATCCACGCGGGCTGGCGCGGGACGGCGGCGCGGGTCGTCGACGCCGCCCTCGACGCCCTGGAGGCGCGCGGGGCGCGCCCCGCGCGCCTCCACGCGCTCTTCGGCCCCTCCATCTCGCGCGAGGCCTACGAGGTCGGGCCGGAGGTCCTCGCGGCCCTCGACGGGACGCTCCCGCCGGGAGCGGCCGTGCCGGGGCGCGGCGACCGGAGCTGGCTCGACGTCGCGGCCTGCAACGAGGCGGCCCTGCTCCGGCGGGGCGTCCCGCCGGGGCGGATCGTGCGCCCCCGCCTCTGTACGTTCCGCGAGGCGGAGCGCTTCTCCTCCTACCGGAGGAACGGGGCGAAGGCGGGGAGGATCTTCACGGGGGCGCTCCTCTCCCGGGCCTGAAGGTCCCGGCGCCGCCCGGCGGCGCTCCTGAGGAGTTCAGCGCTTCCAGACGCCGCTGCGCGGGGGCGCCGGGGTCGTCCGGATCCGGACGACGCCCTTCCCGTCGGCCTTGGCGTCGTAGAGGGCCGCGTCGGCGGTCGCGAGGACCCCGTGCGGATCGCGGTGACCGGCCACCATCGCCACGCCCACGCTCGCCCCGACGGGAGGCCCGTCGTAGTCCTCGGGAAGGGGCATCATCGAGATCCGCTCGCGGACCCGCTCGGCGACCGCGCGGGCCTCCTCCGTGCCGGCCCCCTCGAGGAGGACGACGAACTCGTCCCCTCCGATCCGGCCGACGAGGTCGCCGGGCCGGACCGCCTCGAGGAAGAGCCGCGCGACGGCGCGGAGGACGTCGTCCCCCGCGGCGTGCCCGGACCGGTCGTTGACCTCCTTGAAGTTGTCGAGGTCGACGAGGAGGAGCGCCGCCGGGAGCCGGCGCTCGGCCCGCGCGATGAGCCTCACGAGGTCCTCCTCGACGACGCGCCGGTTCGGGAGGTCGGTGAGGGGGTCGTGACGCGCGAGGTGGACGATCGTCTCCTCGAGGCGGCGCCTCTCGGTGACGTCCTGCTTGACGGCGACGAAGTGGGTGATCGCGCCCGACTCGTCCGTCACCGGCGTGATCGTCTGGTCCTCGAGGTAGAGCGTCCCGTCCTTGCGGCGGTTCGTCGTCTCCCCCTCCCAGGTGTGGCCCGCGAGGAGGGACCTCCAGAGGTCCTCGTAGAAGGAGGCGTCGTGACGGCCCGACTTGAGGATCCGGGGCGTCTTCCCGACGGCCTCCTCCCTCGAGTACCCGGTCAGGGCCGAGAACGCCGGGTTCACCCACTCGATCGTCCCGTCGCGCGACGTGATGGCGACGGAGTGCTTCACGACGCCGAGGGCGAGCGACTGGAGCTGGATCTCGGTCAGGTCCGTCGCGTGGTCGAAGGAGAGGGAGACCTGCTGCGTCAGGCGTCGGAGGAGGTCGACCGTCTTCTGGTCGAAGGCGTCGGCCCGTCGGGCGTGGACGGTGAGGGCGCCGAGGACGGCGCCGCGCGCGGTGAGCGGGAACGCGATCGACGCTCCGATCCTCCGGCCCGCGTCGCGGTTCCTCCAGGCGCTCCCGAACGAGGAGTCCCGGTCGGCCTCGGCCCTCTGGAGGAGCCCGGTCCGGATCGCGGCCCCGGTGATCCCGCCCGTCGGCGAGGGGATGTCCCAGCGGATCTCCCGGGCGCTCGCCGCGGACGCGTTCGGGCCGGCGATGCCGCTCATCCGGACCGTCCCGTCGGGCTGCCTCTGGCCGATGCAGACCAGGGCGAACCGGAAGACGTCGGCGACCCGGTGGCAGATGAAGGAGTGGATGGAGTCGAGGGGCTCGCGCTGGAGGAGCCGGCTGTTCACCTCGGCGAGGAGCGCGAGGACCTCCTCGTTCCGCCTCGCCTCCGTCCGGTCGACCCCGACGGCCCAGACGTCCCAGCCGTCGACCGGGTAGGTGAGGGCGAGGCTCGACCAGGAGACCGTCTTCGCCGAGCCGAACCGGGTCGTCAGCTCGGTCTCGACGTCCCGGAAGCTCCGCGAGGAGCCCTGCCAGAGCTCGCCCATGCGGGCGCGGTGGACCGGGTCGGGATAGAGCAGCTCGAAGGCGTGCGGGTTTCCGAGGACCTCCTTCGATGTGTAGCCGGTGACCCGTTCGCACTCCCGGTTCCAGAAGGCGAACAGGCCGCCCTTGTCCACCGCGCTCACCAGGACCGGGAGTCCGTCGAGGACGAGCCTCATCTCCGACAGCTCCGCCCAGAGCGACTGGAGCTCGGGGACGTGGTCGATGCTGAGACCCGGCCGGATCTTCATGGACCTCCGCAGGACGGCAGGGGAATCGGTCCGGGGATGGATACCAATCGCGGATGATCGGGAATCGGGACGCGCCGCGTCAAGGGAATCCTGCACCGCCGGCCGGTTCCCGTAGACTCCGGCGCGTGCCGAAGAGAGCCGACCTGAAGTCGATCCTGGTCCTCGGTTCCGGCCCGATCGTCATCGGGCAGGCGTGCGAGTTCGACTATTCGGGCACCCAGGCCTGCCGGGTCCTCCGGCGGGAGGGGTACCGGGTCGTCCTCGTGAACTCGAACCCCGCCACGATCATGACGGACCCGGAGTTCGCCGACGCGACGTACATCGAGCCCCTCGACGTCCCGACCGTCGAGAGGGTGATCGCGAAGGAGCGGCCCGACGCCCTCCTCCCGACCGTCGGCGGCCAGACCGCGCTGAACCTCGCCGTCGCGCTCGACAAGGAGGGGATCCTCGCGAGGTACGGTGTCGAGCTCCTCGGCGCCTCGGCCCGCTCCGTCGAGCTCGGCGAGGACCGCCTCCTCTTCAAGGAGGCGATGCAGAAGGCGGGCGTCGACGTCCTCCGCTCCGGCCTCGCCCGGACGGTCGACGAGGCGCGCGAGATCGCCCAGCCGTTCGGCTTCCCCGTCATCGTCCGCCCGTCCTACACCCTCGGAGGCACGGGGGGCGGCATCGCCTTCAACGCGGACGACTTCGAGGCGATCGTCAAGCGCGGCCTCCTCCTCTCGCCGGTCCACGAGGTCCTCGTCGAGGAGTCGGTCCTCGGCTGGAAGGAGTTCGAGCTGGAGCTGATGCGCGACGCGGCCGACACCTGCGTCGTCGTCTGCTCCATCGAGAACCTCGACCCGATGGGGGTCCACACGGGCGACTCGATCACGGTGGCGCCCCAGATGACGCTCACCGACGTCGAGTACCAGGCGATGCGCGACGACGCCAAGACGGTCATCCGGACGGTCGGCGTCGCGACGGGCGGCTCGAACATCCAGTTCGCGGTCAACCCGCGGACGGGACGGCGGATCGTCATCGAGATGAACCCCCGCGTCTCGCGCTCGTCGGCGCTCGCCTCGAAGGCGACCGGCTTCCCGATCGCCAAGATCGCCGCCCTCCTCGCGGTCGGCTACCGCCTCGACGAGCTGCCGAACGACATCACCCGGAAGACGCCCGCCTGCTTCGAGCCGTCGCTCGACTACGTCGTCGTCAAGATCCCGCGCTTCGCGTTCGAGAAGTTCCCCGGCGCCTCCGACGTCCTCGGCGTCCAGATGAAGTCGGTCGGCGAGGTCATGTCCCTCGGGCGGACCTTCCCCGAGGCGTTCGGCAAGGCGCTCCGCTCGCTCGAGACGGGGCGCGGAGGCTGGACGTCCTCCCCCTCCCCGGCGATGCCGCGGGCCGAGGCGCTCCGCGTGCCGCGCCCGGAGCGGATCCACGCCGTCCTCGACGCCCTCCGCTCGGGGGCCTCGGTCGAGTTCCTCCACGACGTGACGGCGATCGACCCCTGGTTCCTCGACCGGTTCCGCGAGGTCGTCGCCCTCGAGGCCGAGCTGAAGGCCGCCGGCGCCGAGGCGCTCGCCTCCCCGGGCCTCCTCCGGCGGGCCAAGCGCGAGGGCTTCTCCGACGAGGACCTCGCCCGGCTGACGGGGAAGACGGCGCGCGAGGCGCGGTCCGCGCGCCTCGCCGCGGGGGTGGCGCCGGTCTTCTCGCGCGTCGACACCTGCGCGGCCGAGTTCGAGTCGTCGACCCCGTACCTCTACTCCTGCTACGAGACGGAGTGCGAGGCGGCGCCGACCCAGCGGAAGAAGGTCGTCGTCCTCGGCTCCGGCCCGAACCGGATCGGGCAGGGGCTCGAGTTCGACTACTGCTGCGTCCACGCGGCGAAGGCGATCTCGGAGGCCGGCTGCGAGTCGGTCATGGTGAACTGCAACCCCGAGACCGTCTCGACCGACTACGACACGTCCGACCGTCTCTACTTCGAGCCGCTCACGTTCGAGGACGTGATGGCGGTGATCGACCGGGAGAAGCCGGCCGGCGTCCTCGTCCAGTTCGGCGGGCAGACGCCGCTGAAGCTCGCCCACCCGCTTCAGGAGGCGGGGGTGCCGATCCTCGGCACCTCGCCCGAGGCGATCGACCGCGCGGAGGACCGCGAGCGCTTCGGCGAGCTCCTCGCCGAGACCGGGCTGGCGGCCCCGCCCTGGGGAACGGCCCGCGACGTCGGCGAAGGGCTGGCCGTCGGGGCGCGCCTCGGCTTCCCGCTCCTCGTCCGCCCGAGCTACGTCCTCGGCGGCCGGGCGATGCGGATCGTCTACGACGACTCGGCGCTCCGCGGGGTCCTCGAGGAGGCGCTCGAGGCCTTCCCGGGGCGTCCCGTCCTCCTCGACCGCTTCCTCGAGGACGCCTTCGAGCTGGACGTCGACGCCGTCGGCGACGGGAAGAGCGTCGTCGTGGCGGGGGTCATGCAGCACATCGAGGAGGCGGGGATCCACTCCGGCGACTCCTACGCCGTCATGCCGCCGTACCGGCGCGTGCCCCGCGAGTCGATCGGGGAGATCCGCGACGCGACGCGGAAGCTCGGCGAGGCGCTCGGCGTCGTCGGCCTGATGAACGTCCAGTTCGCGATCCGCGAGGGGAAGCTCTACGTCCTCGAGGTGAACCCGCGCGCCTCGCGCACGGTCCCGTTCGTCGCGAAGGCGACGGGCGTGCCGCTCGCGCGGATCGCGGCGCGCCTCTGCCTCGGCGAGACGCTCGAGCAGGTCGGCCTCACGAAGGAGCCGCCGGTCCTCGGCGTCTCGATCAAGGCGCCGGTCTTCCCGTTCCGGCGCTTCGAGGGGGTCGACACGATCCTCGGCCCCGAGATGCGCTCGACGGGCGAGGTCATGGGGCGCGACCGGAGCTTCGGCCTCGCGTTCCTGAAGGCCGCGGCCGGGGCGGGGATCCGCCTTCCCGAGTCGGGCACGGTCTTCTGCTCCGTCCACGACGGCGACAAGAAGGCGCTCCTCCCGATCGCCCGCGAGCTCGCCACGCTCGGCTTCCGGCTCTACGCCACGGGAGGGACGGCGGCGTTCCTGGCCGCCGCGGGGCTCGAGGCGACGACGGTCCTCAAGGTGAACGAGGGGCGGCCGAACGTCGTCGACCGGATGATCAACGGGGAGGTCCAGCTCGTCGTGAACACTCCGCTCGGGAGGGACTCCTTCTTCGATGAGGTGGCGATCCGCCGGAACGCCCTCGAGCGCGACATCCCGTGCCTGACGACGCTGACGGCCGCCGCGGCGGCGCTCGAGGCGATCCGCGCGCGGCGCGGCGGACCGATCGCGGTCGCGCCGCTCCAGGAGGCGGCGCTGTAGTGGACGAGCGCCCCGGGCGCTCCTCGACCATCGCCGCACCCCTCGCCCGCGCGGCGCTCGCGGCGGCGCTCCTCGCGCTCGCCGTCGCCGCGGTCGACGCCCCGTACCAGCGGAGCCCGCTCCCGCTCCTCGCCGCCGCGGCGCTCGTCCTCGCCGCGGCGCTCGCGCGCCCCTCCGCCGCCACGGTCGCCGCGGCGTTCGCGGCGGCCCTCCTCCCCGTCGCGGGGAACCTCCTCGCCGGGCCCTGGGTCGCCCCGGCCGAGCTCCTCCTCCTCCTCCTCGCGGCGGCCGCTCTCCTCCGTCACGCGGAGACCCCCGCGTCCCCGCTGCAGCGGGCGCTCGCGGTCTCGGCCGCGGCGATGGCGGCGGGGGGCGTCGCGGCGACGCTCGCGGCCCTCGCGCCGGCGGAGCTCGTGCCGGCGGTGCGCGAGCTCGCGCGGGCCTTCTTCTCGCCGGGCGAGGGGCACGCCGCGCTGCCGCTCCGGGCGGCCCTCGTCCACGCGGCCGGCCTCCTCGGCTTCCTCCTCTTCCGGCGCACGGGCCGGGAGCGTGGCCGAACGCTCCTCCTCGCGCTCGTCGGAGGGCTCGCGCTCGTCGGCGCCTACGCGATCGTCGAGGCGTCGGCCGGGCTGAAGCTCTGGGGCGCGGCGCTCTACGAGGTTTACTCCCACGGCCTGCGAGTCCCCTCGACGCTCCCCGACTACAACGCGACCGGAGCGGCGATGGCGCTCGCGCTCTTCCCCGCGCTCGTCCTCGCGCGGGAGGCCCGGGGCGCGCGCCGGCTGGCCCTCGCGGGGTGCGCCGCGCTCCTCCTCGCCGGCCTCCTCCTCTCGGGCTCGCGCGGCGCCTGGCTCGCGACGCTCGCCGCGGCGGGGGCGGCGCTCGCCGGGGCTCTCCGGGCGCGCCCGGGCGAACCCCGGCGCGAACGCCGCCGCGTCGCGCTCGGCGCCGCGCTCGCGCTCGGCGTCGCGCTCGGGGCCCTCGCGGCGTGGCCCGGGGAGGTCGGCGCGCTCCTCCGGCGCCGGGCCGCGACGCTCGTCGACCCCGGCGCCTCGCTCGACGCCGTGAAGGCGGGGCGCGTCGGCTTCTGGCGCGCCGGCGTCCGCATGGCGGTCGCGCATCCCCTCGCGGGAGTGGGGCCGGGGAGGGTCCCGGCCCGCTTCGCGGAGTTCCGCGATCCCGGGTTCCCCGTCGCGGCCGAGAACGTCCACAACTACTTCCTCCAGGCGGTCGCCGAGAACGGCGTCCCGGGGGGACTTCTCGTCCTCTGGCCCTTCGTCCCGCTCGCGCTCCTCGCGGGACGCCTCCTCCTCGCGGGGGACGCGTTCTCGTCGCCCTCCGCGGCGCTCGCGCCCGGGCTCCTCGCGTTCGCGCTGACGGGCTTCGCGTCGCACCCGTGGCTCCTCCCCGAGATGCAGTTCCTCTTCTGGGGTGCGGCGGCTCTCCTTCCCGCGCCGACGGAGGAGGAGGGGCCGCCGGCGGCGCGCGGGACGCGACACCTCCTCCCGTGGGCCCTCCTCGCCGCCTGGGCCGCCGCCCGGCTCCTCTCCGCGCCCGGGAGCGAGAGGGGGCGGTTCGGCTGGGGCGAGTGGGGCGCGAGCGGCTCCAGCCGCTACTTCTGGGTCGGCCCGCACGCGCTCGTCCCGGTCGACCTCCCCGGAGGGGGCGCCGTGCGCGTCCGGATCCGGGGGATGCTCCCGGACGTCGAGGAGCAGCCGTACCACGCCTCGATCCGGCTCGACGGCGGCCCGGCCCGGACGGTCTCGTTCGAGGACCAGGCGTGGCAGGATGTCGTCGTGGAGCGGGGACCGCTGCGGCAGGGAGGCGACGCGGGAGGGGGCGAGCGGGGTCTCCTCCGGATCGACTCGCGCCGGGCCTTCTGCCCGGCCCGGGACGGGGAGGCCGACCGCCGGGTCCTCTCGATGCAGCTCGCGCGTCCCCCCGTGACGCCGGCGGGGGCGACCCCGCCGTGAACCGTCCCAGCCCGCTCGCCGGGGTCGCGTCGTTCGCCGGCTGGATCGTGCTCGCCGTCCTCTGCTCCGTCGTCCTCCTGCCCGCGCACCCGCTCCTGAAGACCGTCGTCTGGGGGGCGTCCGTCGTCCTCTTCGCCGCCGCGGTCGCCGCTCCGCTCCGTTCCCTCCCGCTCGCCGGGCTCGCCGTCGCCGTGTCGGGCGTCTCGTCGCTCGCGTTCGGCCTCGGCCAGCCCGCCGTCGTCGCACCGGTCCCCCTCGCGGCGTACCTGGCCGGCTCGGCGCTCCGGTCGCTCTACGACGTCGAGCGGCCCGCGGCCCGCCACGGCCTGACGCCCCTCTGGCGCGCCGTCGCGGCCGTCTTCGCGGTCTCGGCGCTCTCGACGTACGTCGGGGCGCGGACGGCCTGGCTCCTCCTCCGCGACGTCCCGCCGCCGCGCGTCGTCAACCGCCTCGGCCTCGACGTGGAGCAGGCTCTCGCCGGGACCGTCGCCGTCCTCGCCGCCTTCTTCCTGGCCGCGGGCTACCACGCCCTCGGGGTGCGGGCGGGGCGGGACGCGCGCGGCGCGCGCCTCGCGGACGTCGCGCTCGTCGTCGTCGCGCTCGTCGGCGGGGGGACGGCGGTCCTCCAGAAGCTCGGCCTCCTTCCGCACCTCCGGGCCGCGCACTGGGAGCTCTGGGGACGCGCCCAGTCCACCTTCACGGACCCCTCCGCGGCGGGAGTCGCCGCCGCGCTCCTCCTCGCCCCGTGCCTCGCCCTCGTCGTGTCGGGGCCGCCCCTCCTCCGCATCGCGGCGGGCGCGGGCGCCGGCGGGCTCCTCGTCCTCCTCGCCGACGCCGGCTCGCGGGGCGGCTTCATCGGGGCGCTCGTCTCGGCCCTCGTCCTCGTCCTCTGGGCGGTCACCCGGGCCCTCGCCGGGCAGCGCCCCGGGGTCCGCCGGCGGGTCGCCCTCTCGGCCGGGACGATCTCGATCGCGGTCGCGCTCGCGTTCGGGGCGGCGCTCGCCTGGCCGACCGCGAACGGAAGCCGGAGCGCCCTCCTCGCGCGGATGTCGGAGTCGTTCGGGAAGAAGGAGTCGCCCTCCCTCGGCGAGCCGGAGCGGCTCCTCCTCTACCAGGGGGCGCTCGCCCTCGCGAGGGAGCATCCCGTCACGGGCCGCGGCCTCGGCTCCTTCCGGGTCGAGTTCCCCGACGCCGCGCACGACCTCCTCGGCAGGACGGTGACGTTCACCGACCACCCGCCGTCGCTCTACCTCGGCGTCCTCGCGGAGAACGGCCTCGCCGGCGCGGCGGTCTTCGTCCTCTTCCTCGCGGGGCTCGTCCCCGCCCTCGGCGGCGCGCTCTCCTTCCGGTCCGAGAAGTCGGAGGAGTCGCTCCGGGCCGCGGGGGCGGCCTCGGCCCTCGTCGGGATGCTCGTCATCTTCCTGTTCGGCTCGCACCTCGTCTACGCGGAGATCGCCGCACTCGCCGGGCTCCTCACCGCGCGCCTCCCGGCGCCGCCGGAAGGGCGCTCGTCGCGGGTCCTCGGCCACTTCCTCCCGGTCGTCGTCGCGGGCGCCTCGGTCCTCCTCGCGGGAGGGGTGATCTCGAGGGGCGTCGAGTCCTGGGGGGCCGACGAGGCCTTCCGCTGGAGCCCGACGGCGGGGCTCTGGGGCGCCGAGCGCGAGCCGGACGGCCGCCCGTTCCGCTGGACGGCCGCCGCCGCGGCCCTCAGGGTCGACGCGCCCGCCGGGCGGCGCTCCCAGCTCCACCTCCCGGTGCGGAACGCGCGCCCCGACGGCGCCGCCGTCGCGGTCGCGGTCTTCTGGAACGACGTCCGTCGCGGGACGGTCGAGCTGCCGCACGGCGGCTGGCGGGCCGTGCGGCTCGCCGTCGACGGCCCCGGCGTCCTGCGCGTCGTCCCGGAGAGGACGATCCTCCCTCTCTCGCGAACGGACGCCCGCCGCCTCGGGATCGAGACCGGCCCGCCCGTCGTCCTGCCGTGACCGAGATCCGGTTCCACTCGGGCGACCCGCGGCGCCGGCCGCGGGCCTGGGCGCTCGACGAACGCCAGGGGCGCGTCGCCGCGGCGCTCCTCGTCCTCGCGGGGACGCTCGTCACGATCGGGCTCTTCGGCGCCCCCGACCTCGCCGCGTGGGTCGTCCGGTCGGCCGAGCGGATCGCGCTCCGCCAGACGGCCGAGCGGGGGCTCCTCGCGTTCGAGTCCGTCCGGCTCCGCTTCGAGCGCCTCGAGAAGCGCGTCGCCGCCGACGAGCTCTTCCTCGCGCGGGTCGCCGCGGTCCTCTCGCTCCCGCTCCCCGACGGCTTCCCCGAGGAGGGGCTCCGCTCCGAGGGGGCGACGCCGACCGACCTCGAGGTGGAGGTCCAGCGTCTCGCCCGGAGGCTCCGCGCCATGGAGTCGTTCCGGCGGAAGGTCGCCTCCGCCCGGACGCCCGAACCGTCGAGGATCCCCTCGCGGTCGCCGATCGAGCCGACCTCGGCCGTCCCGATCTCGGCCTTCGGCCCCCGCATCTCGCCGCTCACGCACCGCCCCGAGTTCCACGCCGGGCTCGCCCTCGCCGCCCTCGCGGGGACCGTCGTCCTCGCCCCGGCGGAGGGGCGCGTCGTCTTCGCGGGACGCGTGCCGGGGACCGCGGGCGCGGCCTGGAGGTCGTTCGGCACCGTCGTCGTCCTGGCCCACGACGAGAGGACCCGGACCCTCTACGGCTACCTCGGGAACGTCCGCGTGCGCCGCGGCCAGCTCGTCCTGCGCGGCGACCCGATCGCCGTCGTCGGCGCGAACCGCTTCTCGCCGACGCCGCAGCTCCACTACGGCGTCTGGAAGAGCGACGGGAGGCGCTGGTTCCCCGTCGACCCGCGCCTCCACGTCCTCGACGCGGAGTGGATCACCGCGCCCGAGGTGAAGAGCCCCGCCACGCCCCCGCGCGACGCGGAGCTCCCCGCCGCCTTCCGCTGACCCGCCGCGGCGGCCGCGCCGTCAGGGCCGCGCGAGGAGGTCGAGGACACGCACCGCGTCGTCCGGCTCGTTCGCGACGTGCGGCGAGAGGCGGAGGAAGCCGGCGCGCGCCGAGCAGGCGACGCCGTTCGACTCGAGGTGCCGCATCGCGCGGCGGGCGTCGCTTCCCGCCGGCGGACGCGCCGCGAGGATCCCGGAGCGGACCTCCTGCCCGTGGAGGACCGGCTCCCACCCGACCTTCGGGAGCCCCTCCTCGAGGAGCGAGAGGACGGCGCGGATCCGCCGCCCGACCGCCTCGCTCCCGATCTCGAGGAGGAGGCGGATCGAGGCGTCGAGCGCGAAGACCCCCGGCATCGGCAGGGCCCCGATCTCGAACCGGCCGGCGTCGTCGACGTATTCGGGCCGCTCGCCGAGCGCGTACTGCGAAGGGTGCGAGCGCTTCAGGTTGAGCCATCCCGACGGCGGCCGGAGGCGCGCGCGGAACTCCGGCGTCGTGAAGAAGAGCCCGCACCCCTCGGGCCCGAGCATCCACTTGTGGCCGTCGGCCGACAGGAAGTCGGCGCCGAGCGCGCCGACGTCGACCGGGATCGCCCCGGCGGCCTGGATCGCGTCGAGGCCGAACGCGATGCCGCGCGCGCGGCAGAACGCGCCGACCTCGGCCGCGGGCGCGACGAAGCCGGTGTGGTACGCGACGAGGGAGAGCGAGACGAGGCGCGTCCGCCCGTCGCAGGCCGCGAGGATCTCCCCGGCCGCGTAGGCGCCGTCGCGCGTCGGGACCCGGCGCACCTCGACGCCGTGCCGCGCGAGGTCGAGCCACGGCGCCAGGTTCGCGGGGAACTCCGACTCCGTCGTCACGACGACGTCGCCGGCCCTCCAGTCCATCCCCTGCGCGACGAGCGAGAGACCGTACGTCGTGTTCGGGACGAGGGAGACGGACGACGCGCCCCCGAGCTCCTCCGTCACGCCGAGAAGGAGCGCCCCGGCCTCGCGGAGCCTCTTCACGCGGGCCTCGAGCTCGGGGAAGGCGAGCGGCCCGCGCGCGGAGAGGAGCGCCGCGTACTCTCCGAGCGCCGCCGCCGTCCGCGCCGGGAGCGGCGAGACGGCCGCGTGGTTCATCTGGACGGTCCCGAGTCGGGACGGGAACTCGCGGTCGAGCGATTCGCGCGTGAAGTCCATCTCAGAAGCTCCGCTGGGCGGCGAGGAACGCGTCGAGGTTCCGGCGCACCTCGTCCATCGAGTCGCCCCCCGTCTTCTCGAGGAGGGCGCCGGCGAGGACGAACGCGAGCATCGCCTCGGCGATGACGCCGCAGGCGGGGACGGCGGTCACGTCCGAGCGCTCGTACTGCGCGCGGTGCGGCGCCTTCGTGTCGAGGTCGACGGACGGGAGCCCCTCGCGGAGCGTCGCGATCGGCTTCTGGAAGACGACGACGAGGACGTCCTCGCCGTTCGTGATCCCCCCCTCGAGGCCGCCGGCGCGGTTGCGGGGGCGGAAGTAGCCGCGCTCCGCGCTCCACTCGACGGGATCGTGGGCGAGCGAGCCGGGGGCGAAGGCGTTCGAGACGCCCGAGCCGATCGAGACCGCCTTGACCGAGGGGATGGAGAGGATCGCCTGGCCGAGGACGCCGTCGAGCTTGCGGTCCCAGGAGACGTGCGACCCGAGCCCGGGCGGGACGCCGCGGGCGGCGACGAGGATCGTCCCTCCGAGCGTGTCGCCCGCCTTCGCGGCGGCGTCGACGGCCTGCGTCATCTTCTCCTCGAGCGCGGGCTCGACCGCGCGGAACGGGGAGTCCTCGCGGACGGCGGCGAGGCTCGCGAAGGACCACCCCTCGCGCGGCTCCTCGGTCGCGACCGGGCCGACGGAGAGGACGCCGCTCCGCACCTCGACGCCGAACGCGCCGAGGAGCTGCCGGCAGACGGCGCCGGCCGCCACGCGCATCGTCGTCTCCCGCGCGCTCGCCCTCTCGAGGACGTCGCGCAGGTCGTGGCGCCCGTACTTCAGGCCCCCGGGGAGGTCCGCGTGCCCCGGCCGGGGCGAGGAGAGGCGCCGCTTCGCCGCGGCCTCCGGGTCGACCTCGAGAGGCCCCATGACCTTCTCCCAGACGCCGTGGTCGAGGTTCGGGACCTCTATCGCGAGCGGCCCGCCGAGCGTCTCCCCCCCGCGGAGCCCCCCCGTGAACCGGACGCGGTCCTTCTCGATCTTCATCCTCCCGCCCCGGCCGTAGCCGTGCTGGCGGCGCGCGAGGTCGGCGTCGACCGCGGCCACGTCGAGGCGGAGCCCCGCGGGGAGCCCCTCGAGGATCGCCGTCAGGAGCGGACCGTGCGATTCGCCGGCGGTCAGGAGGCGGAGGCGCGACATGTCGGGGAGTCTAGCGAAGCTCACTTCCCCGGCAGCTTCACGCGGAACTCGTAGAGCCCGTCCTTCCGCTTCGTCATCGACTCGAGCGCGGGGGTGCAGCCGCACTCGGCCTTCATCCGGTCGAGGAACGGGAGGACGTCCGTCGCGCCCGAGGCGAGGCCGGAGACGAGCGTCCCGCCGGGAACCGGCTGGCGGTCGAGGACGACGAGGCGGGACGGCGTCGGCGCCGGGGCCGGCGCCGCGCTCGCCGGCGGCGTCCAGCCCGGGGGCGTCGGCGTCGGGGTCGCCTTCGGCTTCAGCCCCAGGATCCGGACCTCCTTCGTGTCCCCCTCCGCCACGACGACCTTCACGACCTTCGGCTCGAAGCCCGCCTTCTCGACGCGCAGCGTGTAGGTCCCGGCGGGGAGGTCCTCGATGACGAGCCCCTGCCGAAGCGGGTCCGTCGTCCCTGCGGGCTGCTCGTCCAGGAAGACCGACAGGCCGGGCTGCGCGACGACCCGGATCGACGAGAAGCCCTTCGGCCGGGAGATGACCCCCCACTTCGGGAGCTCCTGCCCGCCCGCCCGGGAGCCCCCGGCGACGAGCACCGCGGAGCAGGCGACGGCGGCGATCACGACGAGCGCGGCGGGACGGTCCACGCGGGAGGGCCTCACGGCGGCGCCATCGTATGCGGGCGGCGCCGCCGGGGCGAGCGGTTCCGTTATCCTCCCGCGTTCCGGCCCCGGGGCCGCCGAGAGAGGGGACGCGATGCACTGGAAAACGTTCGCGACGGTCTTCGTCACCGTCTTCGTCGCGGAGATGGGCGACAAGACCCAGCTGGCGACGCTTCTCTTCTCGGCGGACCGGCAGGTGAGCAGGTGGGCCGTCTTCGCCGGCGCCGCGCTCGCGCTCACGGCCGCCGCCGGCATCGGCGTCCTCCTCGGCTCGCAGCTCGAGCGGTTCGTCTCGCCGAAGGTCCTGAAGACGGTCGCCGGGGTCGGCTTCGTCGCCATCGGCGCCTGGACGCTCTTCTCGAGGTAGCCCGCCCACGCCCGGGAGCCCCTCGGCAGACACCGGCCCCCCGCCTCCGGTAGGATCCTCAGCCGGGGCGGCCCCCGCGCACGGCGCGGGCAGGGCGGCCCCGCAAGGAGCCGCGTACCCCCCATGAGAAAGCCTGCCGCCTGTCTCGCCCTCGCGACGGCGCTCGCCGTCGCCGCCCCCGACGCCCTCGCCTGCACGAACGTCCTCGTGACGAAGGGAGCCTCGGCCGACGGCTCCACGATGATCACCTACGCCGCCGACAGCCACGAGCTCTACGGCGAGCTCTACTTCACCCCCGCGGCCGTCCACGGCTTCGGCGCGATGCGCGAGATCGTCGAGTGGGACACCGGGAAGACCCTGGGCCGGATCCCGCAGCCGCCGCAGACCTACCAGACCCTCGGCAACGTGAACGAGTACCAGGTCGCGGTGGGCGAGACGACGTGGGGCGGCCGGAAGGAGCTGAAGGGGCCCTCGGGCATCCTCGACTACGGCTCGCTCATGTGGATCGCCCTCGAGCGCTCGAAGACGGCGCGCGAGGCGATCGACGTCATCACGAAGCTGACGGACGAGTTCGGCTACGCCTCCACCGGGGAGTCGCTCTCCATCGCTGACCCGAACGAGGCGTGGATCATGGAGATCGTCGGCAGGGGCGAGAAGCAGAAGGGGGCCCTCTGGGTCGCCGTGAAGCTCCCCGACGGGACGATCTCGGGCCACGCGAACCAGCCGCGCGTGCGGCAGTTCCCCCTGAACGACCCGAAGAACGCCGTCTTCTCGAAGGACGTCATCTCCTTCGCGCGCGAGAAGGGGTGGTTCTCCGGGAAGGACGAGGAGTTCTCCTTCGCCGACGTCTACTCGCCGCTCCGCGGCGGCACGCTCAGGGGCTGCGACGCGCGCGTCTGGAGCGTCTTCCGCCGCGCGGCGCCGTCGCTGAACCTCTCCTCCGACTGGATCCTCGCCGTCCCCGGGGCCAAGCCGATGCCGCTCGCGGTCAAGCCCGACAGGAAGCTCACGGTGAAGGACGTCATGGAGCTGATGCGGGACCACTACGAGGGGACCGAGCTCGACATGACGAAGGACATCGGCGCCGGGCCGTGGAAGCTCCCGTACCGCTGGCGGCCGATGGGCTTCAGGGTCGACGGCGTCGACTACGTGAACGAGCGGGCCATCTCGACCCAGCAGACGGGCTACTCCTTCGTGGCGCAGCTCCGCTCGTTCCTCCCGGCCACGGTCGGGGGCGTCCTCTGGTTCGGCGTCGACGACACCTACTCGACCGTCTACACGCCGATGTACGCCTCGATCCGCGAGGTGCCGAGGAGCTTCGCCGTCGGGACGGCCGACTTCAGCGCCTTCTCGTGGGACTCGGCGTTCTGGGTCTTCAACTTCGTCTCGAACTTCGCCTACTCGCGCTACAGCGACATGATCCAGGACGTGCGGCGCGTCCAGGGCGAGCTCGAGGGGCGCTTCCTCGCCGAGCAGCCCGAGATCGAGAAGGCGGCCCTGAAGCTCTACGCCGACTCGCCCGCCGCCGCGCGCGACTACCTGACGAGGTACTCCGTGGCGTCCGGCGAGGCCGTCGTCGCCCGCTGGAAGAAGCTCGGCGAGTTCCTGATGTGGAAGTACCTCGACGGGAACGTCCGCGACACGCAGGGGAACGTCACGCACCCGCGGTATCCCGACGAGTGGTACCGCGCGATCGCGAAGGACGGCGGCGACCGCCTCAAGGCGCGGAAGCTCCAGAACGAGCCGAAGGACCCGGAGTAGCCGGCCCACGCCGGAGCGGCTCGGGGCCGCCGGCACCCGCGGGTGCCGGCGGCCCTCTTACCTTCCGCCGGCCGCCCGGACGCCGACGAGCTCGTAGGTCTCCTTCGGGAACGGGGTGGGATCGAACGTGAGGCGCCCCTCCGCGTCGAGCGGGATGACGGTCGCGGGGATGAGCGTGCCGCCGACGCCCTCGCCCTTCTCGTCGAGCTCGAGCTGGAGGAGGCCGGGCTGGTCGCCGAAGCGCTTCGCGCCGTCCTTCCAGCCGCCGTCCCTGAGGACGAAGCGCATCCTGGTCAGGAGGCGGACGGTTCGTCCCCCGAGGGGCGACGGGAGGGCCGACGCGGCGTAGATCTCGCCGGAGCCGTAGTCCTCTGGCCAGAATCCGGGGGCGCGGACTCTGCCGGCGGGCGAGGCGGCGAGGCGCGCGAACGCGGCGTCGGTTCCCTTCTCCGCCTGGAGGGCCGCGAGGGCGAGCCCTTCCTCGCGGCTCGTCCAGCGGTCGACGACGAAGACGAACGGGAGGAACTGGCCGGGGTGCGCCATGCCGGCGGGGACGGAGGCGGAGAACGCTTCGGGCGTCGGCGCCGGGGAGGAGTCGGCCTCGCGAATGCCCGGCATCTCGCCGGCGACCCTCGGCGCCGGGAGCACCAGCACAGAGGCGGCGATCGCCGCGACCGTCCACTTCGTTCTCATCCGGAGCCTCCGGGGATTCGGAAGCAAGCTCCCCGCCAGTCGGACCCGACTCCGATCGTCCACATTCGGGGAAGGCCCCCGCGACCCGCGCGAAACCAGCGGCCTCCCCGCCCGTAGAAGTGTGCGGGTGACAGCCCGCGGTTCCCTCCTCCTCCTTGCCGGGCTGGCCGTCGCGGCCAGCCCGGCCCTTTCCCGGCCCCTTTCCGCGGACGACCTGCGCGGGGCCGAGATCCGTATTTCGCGCGTCGCGAGGCCGATCCACGTGGACGGCGACGTCGGCGACGAGGAGTGGTCCGGGGCGACGCGCGTCGAGACGTTCTACGAGACGAACCCGGGCGACAACCTCCCGCCGAAGGTGAGGACGGTCGCCCGCCTCGCGTACGACGACCGCTTCCTCTACGCGGCCCTCGAGTGCGACGACCCCGAGCCGCGGAAGATCCGCGCCCCGTTCTCGCAGCGCGACGTCCTGGGCGGCGACACGGACTACGGCGGGATCATCCTCGACACCCGCAACGACGGCCGGACGGCGATCCTCTTCCTCGCGAACCCGCGGGGCATCCAGTACGACGCGGTGACGGACGACGGGAATGAGGATTCCTCGCCGGACTTCTTCTGGGACTCGGCGGGGAAGATCACCCCCACGGGCTGGACGCTCGAGATCCGGATCCCGTTCTCCTCGCTCCGTTATGACGGGAAGGACCCCCAGACCTGGGGAATCCTCGTCTACCGGAACCGCCCGCGGGACTTCCGGTACCAGATGTTCTCGGCGAGGCTCCCGCGCGGCCGCAACTGCTTCGTCTGCTCCGAGAACTCGCTCACCGGCCTCGCGGGCCTGCCGCCCGGCGGCAACCTCGTGGCGGCCCCGTACGCGACGGCCTCGAAGGAATCGGTCCCGCGCGAGGGAGGCGGCCTCGAGGGGAAGCCGGCGAAGCTCGACGCCGGCCTCGACGTGAAGTGGACCCCCTCGGCGTCGGTCGCCCTCGACGCCACGCTCAACCCCGACTTCTCGCAGATCGAGTCGGACGTCGCCCGGATCGGCGTCAACGAGCGCTTCGCGCTCTTCTACCCCGAGAAGCGCCCCTTCTTCCTCGAGGGGGTCGACCTCCTGTCGACGCCGGTCCCCGCGGTCTACACCCGTTCGATCACCTCCCCCCGATGGGGGCTGCGCGGGACCGGGAAGCTCGACTCGACGAGCTGGACCGCCCTCGTTGCGCAGGACCGGGGAGGCGGGAGCGTGATCCTCCCGGGGCCGAACGGGTCGGAGCTCGCGGACCAGGACTTCTCCTCGCTCGACTTCGTCGGCCGCGCCCGACACGACCTGGGCCGCTCCTTCGTCTCCCTCCTCGTCACGGACAAGGAGATCCAGGGCGGAGGGAACAACCGGGTGCTCGGACCCGACTTCCGCTTCAGCCCGACCGAGGCGGACACGATCACCGGCCAGCTCCTCTTCTCGCGGAGCGAGACGCCCGACCGCCCCGAGCTGGCCGCGGAGTGGAACGGCCAGACCCTCTCGGGCCACGGGGCGGACGTCTGGTGGGCGCACTCGACCGCGGAGGTCGACTGGGCCGCCGAGTACAAGGACTTCTCCGACGAGTTCCGGGCCGACCTCGGGTTCGTGCCGCAGGTCGGCTTCCGCGAGGGGTACGGAGAGGGCGGCTACACCTTCCGCCCGAAGGGGTTCTTCTCGCGGATCCGGACCTTCTTCTTCGCCGACTACGTCGCCGACCGCGAGGGGGAGCTCCTGAGCCAGGTCGTCGCCCCCGGCTTCGGGCTCGACGCGAAGTACAACAGCTTCGCCCGGTTCGAGCTCCGGAGCGAGAAGGTCCTCGCGGTCGACAAGGTCCTCCCGCGCGCGCGGGTCGTCTACACGCTGCAGACGGCCCCGGTCGGCTGGCTCGGGAGGATCACCGTCGACGGGGCGATCGGCGAGGAGATCGACTTCGTCGGCGCGCGACGGGGGCACGGCGGACGGACGGCGGCGAGCGTCATCGTCCGGCCCGGCAACCACCTCGAGCTCGACCTCCGCGGCGAGATCCAGTGGATGAACCTGACGCCCGAGGGCGAGTCCGGGTCGAAGCGGCTCTTCACGGCCTTCGTCGAGCGGCTGAAGGCGACCTGGACGCTCACCGCGCGGAGCTACGTCCGCGCCATCGGCCAGTACGTCGAGACGCGGACGAACCCCGCGCTCTACGCCGAGCCCGTCGAGGAGAGGTCGGGGTCGTTCTCGGCGTCGGCCCTCGTCGCCTACCGGCTGAACTGGCAGAGCGTCGTCTTCCTCGGCTACGGGGACAGCCGGACGCTCGCGGAGGACGGGGGGCTGCCGCCCGAGAACCGCCAGCTCTTCCTGAAGGTCTCCTACGCGTTCCAGCGCTGAGCGGCCGATCCCAGCGTAGACTTTCGCCAGGTACTCCCGGTCCGAGAGACGGTTCCGCGGCCCCGAGGGCCGGGGGAGAGGTGGTCATGCTCGCCCGAGAACGGCTCGCGAAATGTCCGACGTGCAAGGGAACGGGCCTCGGGGGGCCCTGCGCGCGCTGCAACTCCCTCGGGCGGATCCGGTTCCAGGGGAACGAGGAGCACTGGATCCTCTGCGGGTACTGCCGGGGAACGGGGACGGTCGACTGCGCCCGCTGCGCGCGCGAGGGGAGGATCCGCTGGTTCTCCTTCCACTGCCCGAAGTGCGGCTTCGCCGGCCCCGAGTCCGAGGGGAAGCTCGACGAGCTCTACGCCGACCTCTGCCCGAAGTGCGGGCACTACTGAACGGACGGAAGGGACGAGCGGCCGCGCAGCCCGGCGTCAGCCCTCCTGCCGGGCGAGGACCGCGTCTCCGACGATGCGGGCCGCCTCGTCGATCGGGGTCCGGTCGACGTTCACGACGAGGTTGTAGAGGAGCGGGTCGTTGACCTCCACCTGGAAGTAGCGGCGAATGAACCTCTGGCGCGCCTTGTCCTCGGCCGCGATGTATGCGAGCGCCGCCTTCTTCGTCGTGCCGCGCAGCTCGGCGATGTTCTCGACGCGGCTCTCGATCGAGGCGACGAGGCGGACGTGGAACGACTGGGGCCGGTGGGCGAGGATGACGTTCGCGCCGCGTCCGACGAGGACGACGTTCCCCATCTCGGCGAGGCGGAGGATCGTCTCCGTCGTCTCCTGGATCGGCCGCCACGTCGCGCGGTGGAGCCCCAGCAGCTCCTCGATGACGAACGAGACGCCCGAGAGGTGGTCCTCGGGCGACCAGCTGGCGAGCCGGTCGGGGAGGGCGTCGTCCTCGAGGATCTTGTCGACGAGCTCCTTGTCGACGAGGGCCCACGGCCCCTTCCCCTTCGGCTGCGCCTTCTCCAGGTAGGCGCAGAGCGCCTCTCCGAACGTCCTGCCCCCGGCCCCCGTCTGCCGCGAGACGGTGACGACCGGGCGCCTCTTCTGCCGCGCCTTCGGCGGCCCGTCGGGGTTGGCGCCGAGGTTCGCGGCGATGAAGGCGAGGGTCCGGGCTTCGGTCGACTCAGAGGTCATGGCGTGCCTCCTTGCGAGCCACGAAGGTCCTGGGACGATTCGAAGTCTACGCCCGGCGGGGGGACACGACCGGCGGCGGCCCGGCCCCGGCAGGGCTCCGAGCAGAGTGTAGAGTGCAGACCAGACCCCCTTCTTTCGGGCTTCCATGCTGCGTCGCGGCGGATATGATCGCGGACCGATCCCGACCCGATTCGCGACGACCCGGAGGAAGGAGCAGAGACGGATGAATTACGAAGGGCAGGCGATCCAGACCGTTCCGCTGGACGGAGGCTTCGTCGAGCTGAAGTTCGACCTGAAGGGCGACTCCGTCAACAAGTTCAACAGCCTGACTCTGGGCGAGCTGAAGGAGGTCGTGGAGGGGCTGAAGAAGGCGCCCCCGAAGGGGCTCCTCGTGACGAGCGGCAAGGACGTCTTCATCGTCGGCGCCGACGTCACCGAGTTCCTGACGCACTTCAGGCGCTCGGAGGAGGAGCTCGCGGGGTGGCTCCTCGACGCCGACGCGACGTTCAACGGCATCGAGGACCTCCCGTGCCCCTCGGTCGTCGCCATCAACGGCTTCTGCCTCGGCGGCGGCTTCGAGCTCGCGCTCTCGGCCCACTTCCGCGCCGCCTCGACCGCCGCGAAGGTCGGCGTCCCCGAGACGAAGCTCGGCATCTTCCCCGGCTGGGGAGGCACGGTCCGCCTCTCGCGGATGTGCGGGGCCGACAACGCGATCGAGTGGATCGCGACGGGCGAGCAGTACCCGGTGGAGGAGGCGCTGAAGATCGGCGCCGTCGACGCCGTCTGCGAGCCGGGGAAGCTCCGCGAGGTCGCGCTGCGGATGCTGCAGGACGCGGCGGACGGGAAGCTCGACTGGAAGAAGCGCCGCGACGAGAAGAAGGCCCCGCTCGCGCTCAACAAGGTCGAGGCGGGGATGGTCTTCGAGGGGGGCAAGGCGTTCGTCGGCGGCAAGGCCGGGCCGAACTACCCGTCGCCGGTCGCCGCGATCGAGGCGATGCAGAAGGGGGCGACGCTCGGCCGCGACGAGGCGCTGAAGATCGAGGCGGCGACGTTCGCGAGGATCGCGAAGACCCCGACGGCCCACGGCCTCGTGTCGGTCTTCCTCGGCGACCAGCTCGTCAAGAAGATCGGCCGGAAGGCGTCGAAGGGGGCGAAGCCGGTCGAGCGCGCCGCCGTCCTCGGCGCCGGGATCATGGGGGGCGGCATCGCCTACCAGTCCGCGTCGAAGGGGACGCCGATCCTGATGAAGGACATCGCGCCGAAGGCGCTGGCGCTCGGGATGGGCGAGGCGGCCAAGCTCCTCGAGAAGCAGGTCGAGCGCGGGAAGATGAAGCCCGGGCAGATGGCGCAGGTCCTCGCCGGGATCACGCCGACGCTCTCGTACGGCGACTTCGGCGCCGTCGACATCGTGGTCGAGGCGGTCGTCGAGAACGAGAAGGTGAAGAAGTCGGTCCTCGCCGACCTCGAGAAGGCGGTCAAGCCGGGGACGATCCTGGCGTCGAACACCTCGACGATCTCGATCACCCGCCTCGCCGAGGCGCTCTCGGCCCCCGAGAACTTCTGCGGGATGCACTTCTTCAACCCGGTCCCGCGGATGCCGCTCGTCGAGGTCATCCGGGGCGCGAAGTCGAGCCCCGAGGCGATCGCGACGACGGTCGCCTGGGCGCAGGCGATGGGGAAGACCCCGATCGTCGTCGGCGACTGCGCCGGCTTCCTCGTGAACCGCGTCCTCTTTCCCTACTTCTCCGGCTTCGAGGCGCTCCTCCTCGACGGCGTCGACTACAAGAGGGTCGACAAGGTCATGGAGAAGTGGGGCTGGCCGATGGGCCCGGCCCTCCTCCTCGACGTCGTCGGCATCGACACGGGCGTCCACGCTGACAAGGTGATGGCCGCGGCGTTCCCCGACCGGATGTCGCACCAGGGGCAGAGCGCGATCGAGAAGATGGTCGCGGCGGAGCGCTACGGGCAGAAGAACGGGAAGGGCTTCTACGGCTGGGAGCCCCAGAAGAAGGGGCCGCCGAAGAAGGCCGTCGACCCGTTCACCGAGGAGCTCCTCGCGGCGCACGCGAAGGCGAGGCCCGAGGTCTCCGACGCCGAGATCGTCGAGCGGATGATGCTGCCGATGCTCCTCGAGTGCTCCCGCTGCCTCGAGGACGGCATCGTCGCGACGCCGACCGAGGTCGACCTCGCGCTCGTCTACGGCCTCGGGTTCCCGCCGTTCCGCGGCGGGATCTTCCGCTGGGCCGACGCCACCGGCGCCCCGGCGCTTCTCGCGGCCGCGGAGAAGAACGCGGCCCTCGGCGCCCTCTACGCCCCCACGCAGCAGCTTCGCGACCTTGCCGCCCAGGGCAAGGGCTTCCACGGAGAGTGATGAGATGAGAGACGTCGTCATCGTCGATGCCGTCCGCACCCCGATGGGCCGCTCGAAGGGCGGCATCTTCCGGAACGTGAGAGCCGAGAACCTGTCGGCCGACCTCGTCAACGCCCTCCTCGCGCGGAACCCCGAGGTGAACCCCGCCGAGGTCGACGACGTGATCTGGGGCTGCGTCCAGCAGACGCTCGAGCAGGCCTACAACGTGGCCCGCTTCGTCCAGCTCATGACGCCGATCCCGAAGCAGGTCCCCGCGCAGACGGTCAACCGCCTCTGCGGCTCCTCCATGACGGCCCTCCACTCGGCCGCCATGGCCGTCATGGCCGGCTACGGCGACCTCTTCGTCGTCGGCGGCGTCGAGCACATGGGGCACGTCCCGATGACCCACGGCGTCGACTTCAACCCCGCGAACACGAAGCGGAACGCGAAGGCCGCCGGCGCGATGGGCCTCACCGCCGAGTACCTCGGCCGGCTCCACGGCATCACCCGCGAGCAGCAGGACGCGTTCGCGTACCGCTCCCAGATGCGCGCCTCCGAGGCGATGCGCTCCGGGGCGTTCGCGGGCGAGATCGTCCCGCTTCCCGGCCACGACGAGGACGGGGCGCTGAAGCTCTACGACTTCGACGAGGTCGTCCGGCCCGAGACCACGCTGGAAGGCCTCGCGAAGCTCAGGCCCGCGTTCGACCCGAAGAGCGGGACGATCACCGCGGGGAACTCTTCCGCCATCTCCGACGGCGCCTCGGCGCTCCTCGTCATGTCGGCCGAGAAGGCGAAGGAGCTCGGCAAGGCGCCGATGGCGAGGATCCGCTCGATGTCGGCGGCCGGCTGCGACCCGTCGATCATGGGCTACGGCCCGGTCCCGGCCACGAAGAAGGCGCTCGCGCGCATCGGCATGAAGACGGGCGACGTCGACCTCTGGGAGCTGAACGAGGCCTTCGCGGCGCAGTCGCTCCCGGTCCTCAAGGACCTCGGCCTCCTCGACGTCATGGACGAGAAGGTGAACCTCAACGGCGGCGCGATCGCCCTCGGCCACCCGCTCGGCTGCTCGGGCGCCCGTATCTGCGCGACGCTCCTCCACCTCATGAAGGCGAAGAACGCCACGACCGGCGTCGCCACGATGTGCATCGGCTTCGGCCAGGGCGTGGCGACGGTCTTCGAGCGGGTCTAGGTCACCCTCCGGCGGAATCCCGGCGGCGCCGGCCCTCGGGGCCGGCGCCGCCTCACGTTTCCGGGAGGCCGCGGGGGGGGGCGGCCGGACCGCTCCTTGGACGCCGGCGCCCGTCCGCGAGAGAATGGCAGGCCGAACGATGCGCCTCGTCACGCGCGGAGACCTCGACGGCCTCACCTGCTCCGTTTTCATCACGTCGGTCGAGCGGATCGACGCGATCGAGCTCGTCCACCCGCAGCAGCTGACGGACGGCCGCTTCGAGGTCCGCGAGGGGGACGTCCTCGCGAACCTCCCCTACCACCCCCGCTGCACCCTCTGGTTCGACCACCACGAGCTCGTCGACGCGAACCCCCGGCCGGCCGCCGCCTTCCAGGGGCGCTACGGCCTCGCCCCCTCGACGGCGCGCCTCGTCCACGACTACTACGTCGAGAAGAAGGGGCCGAAGGTCTTCGAGCGCTACGGCGAGCTCCTCGAGGGGACGGACCGGCTCGACTCGGCGAACCTGACCCGGCAGGACGTCCTCCACCCGCAGCGGGTCATCCTCCTCGGCTTCACGATCGACTCCCGCACGAGCCTCGGCGGCTTCCGCGACTACTTCCTCTTCCTCGGCATGGCGCTCCGGTCGATGCCGCTCGACGAGGTCCTGAAGGCGCCGCAGGTCGTCGAGAGGGTCGAGCGGATGAAGGCCGAGGACGAGAAGTTCCGGGCGGCCCTCCTCGCCTGCTCGCGCGTCGAGGCGAACGTCGTCGTCACCGACTTCCGGGGGCTCCCGGAGATCCCGGTCGGGAACCGCTTCCTCGTCTACACCCTCTTCCCGGAGGCGACGGTCTCCGTCCGCCTCCAGTGGGGCCCGCGGCGCGAGGTCGTCATGGCGACCGTCGGGCACAACATCTTCGAGCGGTCGAGCTGGAGCGACATCGGCCACACGATGTCGCTCTTCGGCGGCGGCGGGCACCGCGGCGCCGGCTCCTGCCCGCTCCCGCCCGACGACGGCGACGCCGCGCTCCGGCGCCTCGTCGAGGAGCTGAAGCGCCAGGGCTGAGCGCCGGCTCTAGGGGAGCGTCTCCTTCGAGATCTCGAGGTCGCAGGCGGTCGCCGTTCCCGTGCAGTCCTTCAGCCGGATCACGGGCGGGAGCCTCGGCGAGCGGGCGTCGACGTAGACCCGGAACCGTCCTTCCCCGAGCGCGGCCTGGGCGCGCAGGCCGATCGTCGACCCGGGCGGGAGGAAGAGCGTCGTGCTCCAGCCGGCGCCCGGGCTGGCGACCGGGACCGTCCCGCCGCTGCCGTTCTCGTAGACGATCCCCGTCACGGTCCCCGACCCGACGAGCTCGACGGCGTAGACGACCGTCCAGACGTCCGCGGCGGCGACCGGGTCCTTCGCCGAGTCGCACGACGGGAGGGCGAGCGCCGCCGCGAGGGCCAGGACGGGGCGGAGGAGGGAGCCCTTCCTCTCGCCCCCCGGGAGAAACGCCACCCGTCCCCTCAGTAGTCGCTCGTCATGATGAAGAGCGGCTTGTTCTCGAAGTCCTCGTAGCGGGGGCGGAGCCGGTCGGCCACGTAGTACTTGTGGACGTCGAGCGTCTTCTTCCGGCTCGTGACGACGTCGACGGGGACGTTGTCGTACCGGCCGTTCCTCACGTTCACGAGGCGCCCGTAGGTCCCCTTCAGGATCAGGTCCATCGCGAGGTTCCCGAAGGCCATCGGGACCATCGAGTCGAGGGCGTCGGGGTCGCCGCAGCGGACGAGGTATCCGAGCCTCTGGGCGATCGTGTTCACCCGCCGCCCGCCCGCGTACTTCGGCGAGAGCTGCTTGAGCCGGTCTGCGATGACGTCGCCGACCCCGCCGAGCTTCTTGTGCCCGTAGGCGTCCTTCTCCTGGTCGGAGAAGACCATCTCGCTCATCCCCGCGATCTTGGCCCCCTCCGAGACGAGGACGACGCTGTACCGGCTCGGGTTCGTCGTCCGGTCGGCGACCATCAGCTCGGCGAGCCGGTCCATCTCGAACGGGTGCTCGGGGATGACGCAGCGGTTCGCGGCGCCGGCCATCGTCGGCAGGAGCGCCGTGAAGCCGGCGTAGCGGCCGAAGACCTCGATGACGAGGAAGCGCTCGTGGCTCCCGGCCGACGTCCGGAGCGCGTGCGTCATCTCGATCGTCCGCGTGACGCAGGTCGAGAAGCCGATGCAGTAGTCGGTCCCGGGGACGTCGTTGTCCATCGTCTTCGGGAGGGCGACGACCTTGACCCCCTCCTTGTGGAGGCGGACGCCGTACGAGAGCGTGTCGTCGCCGCCGATCGGGATGAGGACGTCGATCCCGAGCCGGCCGATGTTCGCGAGGACCTCCGGCGTCAGGTCGTTCATCTCGTCCGCGTACCGGTCGCGGAGGTGCTCGGGGACGTTCGCCTTCGGGACGTGGGAGGGGCGGGTCCGCGAGGTGTGGAGGAACGTCCCGCCGGTCCGGCCGACCTTGTTGACGATCTCCTCGGAGAGGTCGACGACGCAGTCGCCGTCGAGCTCGGTCCGGTCGCGGTTCAGCTCGATCAGGCCCGCCCAGCCGCGGCGGATCCCGATGACCCGGTAGCCCTCGCGGAGGGCGCGGACGGTGACCGCCCGGATCGCGGGGTTGAGGCCGGGGACGTCTCCGCCCCCCGTCAGGATCCCGATCGTCCCCTTCTTCGTCTGCACGTTCGACATCTTCAGCTGCTCCTGTTGAGGCCCGGATCATCTCACCGGGGTCGGGAGCCCGGCCCCGGGCGGTAACGCCTTTGTTTCTCGTCGCTTGCGCTCTCGGGTCGAGCCGTTTCCGGATGCCGGCGGGGCGCGGGGGCCGGCTCTCCCACCCCGGGGCCGCCGGCTGCGGTAGTCTTTCCGGTCGTCCGGGACGAATCACCGCTCTCTCAGAGGAGGAAGACCATGACTCACGGGATCACCGCGACGCGCCTCGCCTTCGCAGGGATCCTCGCCGCCGCGCTCGCCCTCGGCGGCTGCGGATGGAAGAAGGAGATCGAGCAGCTGAAGGCCGACAACCAGAAGCTCTCGCAGGAGAAGCAGCAGCTCGAGGGGCAGCTCACCTCGGCCGGCGTCGAGTCGACCGAGATGCAGGCGACGCTCGACGAGGTCGCCAAGAGCCTCGAGGAGCTCCGCGCCAAGGAGCTCAAGGTCGTCCGGAGCTCGATCGCCGTCGTCCAGGAAGGGAAGCCCCAGAGCACCCAGCGCGACGAGCTGAAGACCGAGATCGACACGATCAAGAAGGCGATCCAGGAGAACCTGCAGAAGCTCGCGAAGCTCGAGCAGGAGAAGAAGGACGCCCTCGCGAAGGCGAAGGCCTCGGGGCAGAAGGTCACCGAGCTCGAGGGGAAGCTCACCTCGATGGAGCGCCTCGTCAACGAGATGAAGGCCTCCCTCGAGGAGAAGACGGTGATGATCACCGAGCTCGAGGCGAAGGTCCTCGGTCTGACGCAGACCGTCGAGCAGCAGGCCGCCACGATCACCGAGAAGGAAACGGTCATCGAGGGGCAGACGAAGACGATCAACACGGCACACGTCGGCATCGCGGGGAAGAAGGCCCTCGAGGCCAAGGGGATCATCGAGAAGAAGGGCGCCTTCCTCGGCATGCGCGGCAGCTGGGTGCAGACCGGGAAGTTCGACCCCGAGATCTTCCGCGAGATCGACGTCACGAAGGAGAGCGAGTTCGCCATCGGCGCGCCGCTCAAGAAGGTCAAGGTCCTCTCGACCCACCCGGCCGACAGCTACACGCTGACCGCCGTGGACGAGAAGAGCTCGAACCTGAAGGTCCTCGACCCGGCGAAGTTCTGGTCCGGGGAGAAGGTCCTCCTCGTCATGTTCAACGACTGACGCGACGGGCGAATCGACGCGAAGCGGCCCGCCGGGGGAGACCCCGGCGGGCCTTCTCGCGTCCCTACCTCGCGAGGAGCGTCCGCGGGTCGTTCGTCCGGGCGTCGATGACCGAGGCGTAGGCCGCGAAGGCCCCGCTCGGGGTCGGCGTCGAGAGGACGAGGCGCGCGCCCGAGACGTCCGCGGAGACGCCGAGCTCGCGGACGACGTGCGAGACCTGCGTCATCCCGAGCGGGAGGAGGGAGAAGCGGCGCGCGCCGAGCGTCGTCCCCGTCTCGGCGACGAGCGCGACGTCGACGTCCACAGCCGACGTGCCGCCGTTCGCGAGGACGAGGTTCGACCGGAAGGAGGCGTCCTCGCGGATGGCCGGGATCGTCCGGCTCGTCCCGCTCCGGACCAGCTCCGTCTCGGGGACGAGCGACACCGACTGCCCGAACGTGCCGCCGCCGCCCGGGGTCGAGGTCTGGCTCGTCGCGACGAGAGAGGGGCTCGCGGAACGGAGCTGGACGCCGCCCCACGCCTCGCCGAGCCCGAAGAGCGAGCCGAGGAGGTCGGCCCACGTCACGGAGCGCCCCGCGGCGAGGAGGAACGTCCGGTCCGGCCCGTTCCGCCCGTCCGCGTCGTGTCCCAGGAACCTCACGTAGAGCGTCGCGTCGGTCGTCCCGGTGTTCACGACCGTCAGGTCCGTCGTCCAGAGCGCGCCCGCCTCTCCGCCGACCCGCGCGCTCGAGGGGAGGAGCCACTCGTTGCAGGAGGGGCCGGGGCCCGCCGCGCACGGGTCGGTTGGCGCGCCCGAAGGCTGCCAGCCGAGCTGCACGACCTCGAAGTCCGAGACCTTCAGGCTCCCGAACGCGGGGTTCAGGACGTCGTTGTCCCAGCGGGTGTCGTACGTCCCCTGGACGTACATGTCCGAGCCGTTGTCGGCCACGATGAGCCCGTACGTCTTCATCGCCTGGAAGATCCGCCGCAGCGCCTCGGGATACGAGGAGATGTCCTTCGATGACTTCAGCCGGAGGCGCGTCCCCATCGGCGGCGCGCCCGACGTCGACCCGGCGCGGTGGGAGGCGGGGAAGACGTAGCCGTTCGTCGCCCGCACCGTGAAGCGGAAGGCGTGGCGGATCGGCTCGCTCCCGAACGCCTCGTCCCAGCGCACGAGCCCGGGGAGGATCGCGAGCCCGGCGGCGTCGGCGCTCGTCCAGCCGTCGGGACGGCGGAGGTTCCCGTCGAGCGGAAAGACCGCGCCCGAGCCGGCGCGCCACGTGCACGACGCGGAGCCCTGCGGCTCGCAGCGCGTGTTCCACGTCTCGAAGAGGAGGTGGTTGTCGCGGTCGACGATCAGGAGATGCTTGTCTCCCTCCGCGCCCGAGTTCCCCGGCCAGCCCCCCTCGATCCACTTCGCCTGCGTCTTCGCCTCGGCCGGGATCGGGTAGCCCGCGGGGCGGCCGGGGGCTCCGTCGTCGCTCTCGTCGGCGTAGTCGAAGGCGACCGGCTCGAGCGGCTGGCTGCCGGGGACGACGAGGTAGGGCATCCCGTAGATGTCGGGGCCGGACGACGACGCGTCGCCCCCGAAATCGGGGTGGAGCCCCCTGCTCGCGCCGATGAACGCGAGGATCGCCGCCTCGTTCGGGTCGCGCGGCGCCGCGCTGACGTCGGCGTTCCACCAGTTGTCCGCCGGGAAGAGGGGCGAGGGGAGCGTCCCGTTCCGGACGGGCTGCGCCGCCGCAGGGAGGACCGGGACGAGGAGCGCGGCGAGGAGGGCCGCGCGGACGACGGGCAGGGCCGGGCCGCGGGCTCGGGAGCTTCGGGTCGTGCGCATGGGGCCTCCGTCCGGGAGTGTCCGGAGGCCACGTTCGTGACGCCCCTCACCGCAACGGGGCGGCGCCGGCCTCCGTAGAATTCCCCGTGATGAAGATGGTCCTCCTTCCCCTCGCCGTCGCCGCCCTGATCGCCCTCCCCGCCCTCTCCCAGCCGGGCCCGGGCATCGCGCCCGGACCGCAGGCGACTCCGGCCGCGACCCAGCGCCAGCCGGGACCCGGCTTCGGCTTCGAGGGGAACGCCGCCCCCGCGCCCGCCGCGGCGAAGCCGGCGTCGGCGAAGCCCGCCTCCGAGACGAACGCCGCCGCGGAGCCCGCCGTCTACGACGAGGCGGCCGACGCGAAGGCCGATGTGGCCGCCGCGGTCGCGAAGGCGAAGAAGGAGAACAAGCGGGTCCTCGTGACCCTCGGCGCGAACTGGTGCAGCTGGTGCCGCTCGCTCGACAAGACCTTCACGACGGACGAGAAGGTCGCCGCCGAGCTCGGCAAGGCGTACGTCCCGGTGAAGGTCGACGTCGGCCGGATGAAGCCCGACAGCGACCGCCTGAAGCAGAACCTCGACCTCGCGGCCTCCTGGGGCGCCGACCCGAAGAAGGGGATCCCGCTCCTCGTCGTCCTCGACGGGAACGGCAAGGCCGTGAAGGTCCAGGACACGGGCGTCCTCGAGGCGGGCAAGGGGCACGACCCCGAGAAGGTCGTCGCCTTCCTGAAGGAGAACGCGAAGCGCTGACGCCCCGCCCCTGCGATCATCGGGCGTGCTCCTCGCCTCCAAGATCGCGGCGTCGCTCCTCCTCCCGCTGAACCTCTCGCTCCTCCTCGGCCTCGCCGCGCTGATCCTGGCGCGGCGGCACCGCGGGGGAGCGGCCGCGGCCTGCGGCCTCCTCGCGGTCGCGATCCTCGGCACGGCCTCGCTCCCCGTCGCGAGCGACGCCCTCGTCGCGCGGCTCGAGCGGGAGTTCCCGCCGTCCGATCCGGCCGAGGCGCCGAAGGCGGGGGCGATCGTCGTCCTCGGCGGCGCCGTCGCGCCGGGCCTCCCGCCGCGGCGCGGCCCCGAGCTCGTCGAGGCCTCTGACCGGGTCCTCCACGCCGCGCGCCTCTTCCGCGCCGGGAAGGCGCCCCTCGTCGTCCCGACGGGCGGGCGCGTCCCCTGGTCGGCGAGGGCGCGGAGCGAGGCGGCCGAGATGGCCGACCTCCTCGCCGAGTGGGGCGTCCCGCGCGAGGCGATCGCTCTCGAGGAGAACGCCCGGACGACCTCCGAGAACGCGGTCGAGACGGCGAGGCTCCTCCGCGCCCGCGGCGTCCGGCGCGTCCTCCTCGTCACCTCCTCGCTCCACATGTGCCGCGCCCTCGCGGCGTTCCGCGCCGAGGGGGTCGACGCGGTCCCGTCCCCCTGCGACGCCCGCGTCGAGTCGCAGAAGGCGCGCGGCGCCTTCGACTGGGTGCCGAGGCCCGAGGCGCTCGAGAGGACCCAGGACGCCCTCTGGGAGCTCCTCGGCTTCGCGGCCTACCGCGTCACCGGGAGGGCCTGAGAGCCCCTACTTCAGCCACCTCGCGAGCCAGCCGAGCACCTCGCCGTACCAGTGCCTCGCGTCGTTCCCCTTGAGGACCCAGTGGTTCTCGTCGGGGTAGGCGACGAGGCGCGCGGGGACTCCCTTCGCCGTCAGGACGCCGTAGAGCTCGAGCCCCTGCGTGATCGGCACGCGGAAGTCCCTCTCGCCGTGGACGACGAGCATCGGCGTCTTCAGCTGCGCGGCGTAGCGGTTCGGGCTCCAGCGCTCGATCCCGGACGGGTTCGTGTAGGGATAGCCGCCGTACGAGTGCTGCCGGCCGTAGGCGAGGTCCGACGCGAACTGCCCCATGAGGCTGTAGATCCCGGCGTGGGTCACGAGCGCCGCGAAGCGGTCGGTCTGCCCGGCGATCCAGTTCACGAGGTAGCCGCCGTAGGAGCCGCCGGCCGCCGCCATCCGCTTCGGGTCGACGCTCCCCTCGGCGAGGAGGAGGTCCGTCGCGGCCATCACGTCCTGGAACGGCTTGTCGCCCGGCGCCCCGAGGATCGACTCGACCCACGCCTGCCCGAAGCTCGACGAGCCGTGGAAGTTCACCATCGCCACGACGTAGCCCGGCGCCGCGAAGGCGTGCGCGTTCCACCGCGCGTGGAACTCGTCGCCCGAGGTCCCGATCGGCCCGCCGTGGATCACGTGGACGAGCGGGTACGCCTTCCCCTTCTCGAAGCCCGGGGGGTAGACGACCCACATCTGCACGTCGTCGCCGCCCGCCCCCTTGAAGACGACCTCGCGCTCCTCGCCGAAGGCGATCCCCGACATCAGCGCGTCGTTCCACGACGTCAGGCTCCGGAGCCCCGTGCCGTCCAGCTTCACGGCCGCGAGCTCCGTCGGCTTCCGGAGCGAGGTCGCGCCGAAGACGAGCTCGGAGGCCCCGGCGAGCGCGAGGCTCGTCGCGCGTCCTCCCTTCCAGACGAGGCGCGGCGTCCCGCCCGCGACGGGGAGCGCGTAGACGTTCGTCCGCGCGCGGGCTTCGGCGCGGAAGACGAGCGTCTTCCCGTCGGGCGTGAAGCTCCAGTCCTCCGGGACGAGGTCCCAGGCCTCGGTCAGGACGCTCGGCTTCCCCGTCGCGAGGTCGAGGAGGGCGAGGCGGGTCCGGTCGGGCCAGCCGTCTCCCCTCACCTCGCGCCCGTAGGCGATCGTCCTCCCGTCCGGGGAGAAGACGGGGTGAGAGTCCTCGGCCGGGTTGTCGGCCGTCAGGTCCCTCGGCGCGCCGCCGGCGGCCGGGACGAGGAAGAGGTCGGAGTTCAGCGTCCGGTACGGCGGCTCGGTCGCGTTCGCGGCGAAGACCACGGAGCCGTCGCGCGCGACGTCGAAGGCGAGCCCGCCGTCCTCGAGGTTCCCGAGGCGCTTCATCCCCGGCGTCAGGTCGGTCACCGCGCGCGTCGCCACGTCGACGGCGAAGAGGTGCGCCCACTGGTCGGCCTCGATCCAGCGGTCCCAGTAGCGGACGAGGCGGCTCTCGGAGACGGTCGCCTTCACCCGCGTCTTCTCTTCCTTCTCGCGCCGGGCGAGCTCCGCCTTCGTCGTCTCGAGGCTCTCGCCGAAGACGCTCGAGACGAAGACGATCCGCTTCCCGTCGGCCGTCCAGCGCGGCGAGAGGACTCCGAGCGGCATTTCCGCCCACCGTTCCGCCTCGCCGCCGTCGAGGCGCATCACGTAGAGCTGCGCCTCCTTGTCGCCGTCCCTCTTCGAGACGAACGCGAGGCGAGCCCCGTCGGGCGAGAACGCGGGCGACGATTCGCCCGCCTCGTGCGCCGTCAGCCGCCGGCCCGGCCCGCCCGCGACGGGCTGCAGCCAGAGGTCGGTGAGGCTCCGGTTCTTGGCGGCCTCGTACGTCGTCCGCGGGTAGACGACCGACCTCCCGTCGGGCGAGGCGACGGGGCGCCCGACCCGGACGACGGACCAGATGTCGTCCACGGTGAGCGGGTGCTTCGCGGCGATCTCGGCGGCCGCGAGCGGGAGCGTGGCGAGGAGGGCGAGGACGGGCAGGCGGCGAAGACGCATGGGGCCTCCGCCGCGGATGGTACGGGAGGCGCGCCGTCAGCGCGCGGGGAGGACCCGGAGCGTCTTCTCGTCGAAGAGCGGCTCCTCCTGGCCCACGCGCACGAAGAGGAATCGCGGCGCCCCTTCCTGCACCTCGAAGTACTGCACCCCTTCCGGCCCGTCGCCCCACTCGCCGCAGGGCGGGTCGCCGATCTCGTCGGGTTTCGCCTTCCGGGCGACCTCCTTCGCGTACTTCGCGTCGGGGACGAACGTGAAGAGCTTCACGCCCGGCCGCGCCTTCACGCGCCGGTAGGGTGCGAGGACGCACCGCGTGGCGAGCTTCTTCTCCGTCTTCGCGCCGAAGACGCGGCGGATCGCGGCCTCGGGCGTCTCGCCGCTCCCGAGCGCGAAGACGTCGACGACCGGCTCGGGCTCGCCTCCGTCGGACCACCGCTGGGCAAGCGAGTCGCCCTTCACGAGGAGGTCGATCTTCCGGAAGCCGAAGTCGCACTTCGACACCCACGCCTCGAGGCCGAGCCGCGCGTCGGAGAGCTTCTCCCACGCGCACCCCTTCTCGGCCTTGCGCGAAGGGCCGCCCTTCGCGTCGGCGGCAAAGGCGGGAGCGGAGACGAGCGCCGCGAGGAGCGGCAGGACGGCGCGGTGCGAACGACGCATGGGGGCCTCCGGGCGGAATGGTAGGGCAGGCGGGGAAGGCGGCGGTGTGACGCGGGGCGCAACACGGCGAACGCCCCGCGAGCGCCGGACCCGTAGACTCCGTCCGGCGTGGTTGGAGGCGAGAAGTGAAGGCGGACGGAGTTGCGTCCCCGGTCCCGGGAGGGCACTCCGGCCTGAAGCGCGAGATCGGGCTCTGGCAGGGGACCGCGCTCAACGTCATCGACATGGTCGGCGTCGGGCCGTTCGTCACACTGCCGCTCATCCTCGCGGCGATGGGGGGGCAGCGGGCGCTCGGGGCGTGGCTCCTCGGGGCGCTCCTCGCCATCTGCGACGGGCTCGTCACGGCGGAGCTCTCGGCGTCGCTGCCCGAGGCGGGCGGGTCGTACGCGTTCCTGCGGGAGGCGTACGGCCGCGACCGGTGGGGCCGGCTCGTGTCGTTCCTCTTCCTCTTCCAGATCGTCTTTTCGGCGCCGCTCTCGATCGCCTCGGGGGCGCTCGGCTTCGCGCGCTACGCAGGCGTACCGGAGAAGGGGGAGTCGTGGGTCGCGGCGCTCTTCTGCCTCGCCGTCGTCGGGCTCCTCCTCCGCCGCATCGGGACGATCGGCCGCTTCTCCGTCGTCCTCTGGGTCGGGGTCCTCGCGACGATGGCGCTCGTGATCGGCGTCGGGCTGCCGCACGTCTCGCTCTCCGCCTTCCGCTTCTGGGACGCGCCGCTCCACCCGTCGCCCGCCGGGCTCGGCGGCGGCCTCGGCGTGGCGCTCGCCTTCGCGGTCTACGACTACCTCGGCTACTACAACATCTGCTACGTGGCCGAGGAGGTGATCGAGCCGACGAAGACGATCCCGCGAGTCATCGTCGTCTCGATCGTCCTCGTGGCCGTCCTCTACGTCCTGATGAACGTCTCGGTCGTCTCGATCCTTCCGATGGAGAGGGCGATGACCTCGCGCTCGGCGGTGGCCGACGCCGTGGAGGCGGTCGCGGGGCTCGGCGTGGCGCGGCTCGCGACCGGGCTGATCCTCCTGACGGCGTTCGGCTCGGTCTTCTCGCTCACCCTCGGCTATTCGCGCGTCCTCTACGCGGCCGGGCGGGACGGGAACTTCTTCCGCGTCTTCGCGCGTCTCAACCCGACGGGCGGCTACCCGACGGTCGCGCTCGCGGCGCTCGGGGGCGCGGCGGCGCTCTTCTGCTTCCTGCCGCTCTCCGTAGTCCTGAAGGCGATCCTCTCGATCCGCGCGCTCGTCCCGTTCGTGGCGCAGATCGCGGGGGCGCTCGTCCTCAGGCGCCGGTTCCCGGGTGCCGCGCGCCCGTTCCGGATGTGGCTCTACCCGCTGCCGGCCCTCGTCGCCCTCGGGCTCTGGCTCTACATCCTCTTCTCCCCGGGGAAGGGGTTCCAGGCGATGGGGCTCGCCGTCCTCGCGGCCGGGACGATCGCCTTCGTCCTCCGCTCCCGCCTGCGGGGCGAGTGGCCGTTCGGCCCGCGCCCGGCAATCGGCGTGTAGCGCCCTTCAGACTTCGGGCGAGATTGTCTTTTCGTAGGCTGGTGGCTTCATTCCACTCCGGCGATGGAGGCCAGCCGCCTGAGAACGAGAGGAAGGCGGGCCTGGCCCGCCGCGTCTGAGGCCAGATGACCTGACAGAGAGGAGAGGAACCTCTCGTCGCGCAGGAGCTTTCCAAGCTCGAGACGAAGGTAGTCCCGAAGCGCGGCCGAGGCGCCCTTCACGTCGTTCACGATCTCCGCCCGGCCATCCACGACGCAGACGAAGTCCTCGAGATCGTGGCTGGCTGCGAAGTCTGCCCTGCCTCGTCCGCGGAAGGCCTCGAGCTTGGTCGCGAGAAAGCAGGCCGGCGCCACGAGCGCGATCTCGAGGCCGTTCTCGAGCGTTCGACGGGATGACGACCGGACCGCCTCGGGATACCACCGATTGCTGAAGCCGAGGAGGTCAGGATTGGTCGGCATGACGTCCACGACGACGTCCTCGAACGTCCAGCGGCAGAGCGGCGCTCCCTCGCTCGTATCGTGCCGGAAGCCGAGCTTCGAGAGGCGTGTCTCGAGCCGGTGGAAGGCATTCCTGTCAGCCGCTTCGACGATTAGGTCGACGTCCCGGGTCGCACGGACCGCGGCAGCGGCGGCGTCCGTGAGGAGAAGGCCCGTGGCGCACCCTCCGAGGAAGACCATCCGCTCGCGAAGGGGCCCGAGCGCCCGGGCGACCCGCTCGACCATCAAGACGTTCGGGTCGCGTGTCATTTCAGCCTCTCTGCGAGGATTCGAGCTGCAAGCTGGCGCTCGCGAGCCCGTCCGGCGCGAAGAGCATCGAGAAGAGCGAGCAGCTCGTAGAGCGCCGGGTCTTTCGAGGCGGCGCCGGGGACGGACGGGAAGAGCGGGTCGAGCCGCTGGCCCCGGACCGAGCCCTCGGGATGTGGCCAGACCGGGGGAGGCTCGTCGGCCTGGACGAGGAGCGCTCGGAGCGGTGAAGCGGCGTGGGCGGTCGGCATTCCCCGCGTCATCTCCCCGGGCCGCGCCGGGAAGGCGTACTTCACGCCGTGGATCACGAACTCCCGCAGCCCGTCGGCGTTCGGCGGTGAGTCGAGGCCGCTCCCCGTCAGGAGCCCGGCCGCCACGGCGCGCTTTACGGCTCCGTGCGCCTCGGAGACGCTCATGCCGAGAGAGGTCGCCAGGAGGGGGTACGTCCAGCGCTGGTTGCGCCCGGTCCAGAGCTTGAGGGCGACGAGGAGGTCCTGCGGCTTCAGCGGCACGAAGTCACTATATTCTAGATTCGCGAAACGCGAAAACCCCGCTTCCCATTACCTCCCCAGGTGCTGCAGCGCGTCCGTCGGGCTGTAGGAGTCGGTGAGGACCGGGACGTCCGCGGTCTTCAGCTCCCCCTCGTGGTACGTCCGCGCCCAGTCGGCGACGGGCGGGTGGCCGAGCGCCGCGGCGAGGCGGTCTCCCTCGGCGTAGACGCGCTCGCGCGAGAGGCGGTCGGGCGAGGCCGTGGCGACGAGGATCGCGTTCCCCGAGAACGTCGACTTCCCTTCCGCGAGCTCGCGCGAGAGGACGACGACGGTGGGGAAGACCTCCTGCGCCGTGCGGACGACGGCCCAGAAGAGGCGCTGGTCGCGCCCCATCACGCGGCCGACGAAGTTGCCGGCAAAGACGCCGTCGGGGGAGAGGCGGGCGCGGCAGAGCTCGAAGAACTCGCGCGTCGTCAGGTGGAAGGGGACGCTGTCGGAGAAGTAGGCGTCGAGGAAGATGGCGTCCCACGGCCCCTTCTCGCGCTCCAGAAGCGCGCGGCCGTCGCCGGTGAGGACGCGGTCGTTCGCGTCGGGGCGGAAGCCGAAGTACGTCCCGGCGACGCGGACGACCTCGGGGTCGATCTCGACGGAGGTCGTCGCGACGCCCGGCGCCTTCTCGGAGAGGAGGCGGGGAAGCATGCCGGCGCCGAGGCCGATGACGAAGGCGTTCCGCGGCAGCTCCTTCCGGAAGAGGAGCGCGGCGGCGAGGCCGTCGGGGTAGAGCGACTCGGGCGTCCGCCCGGTCTTCCGGTCGACGGCGCCCTGGGCCAGGTCGTTGAAGTAGAGGGCGCGGCGCGGCCCCTGGTCGACGACGAGGAGGCGGTGGTAGGCCGTCTCCTTCCGGAAGACGACGGTTCCGCCGGGAAGGGGCGAGGCGACGCGCTCGGGGAGGGCGAGGAAGACGCCGGCGGCCCCGAGGAGCCCCGCGACGGCGACGGTCAGGCGGAGGACGAGCCCCTGCGGCGCGGCGAGGGCACCCGAGACGACGAGGACGGCGCCGAGGCCGAAGAGGATCGGCTCGATGGGGAACGCCGGTATGAGGAGGAACGCCATCGCGAACGTGCCGAAGATCGAGCCGGCGGTGGAGATGGCGGCGAGGTTCCCGGCGGTCCGCCCGATCGAGCCGACCTCGCGCGCCGCGAGGCGCGTGGCGAAGGGGGAGATCGTCCCCATGAGGACGCTCGGGAGGGCGAAGAGGAGGAGGGCGGCGAGGAGGGAGCGGAAGCGCTCGGGGACGGGAGCGGCGGCGCAGAGGGAAAGGAGCGGGGCCGGCCGGGCGAGGAGGAGCCAGAGGAGGAGCCCGGCGGCGACGAGGAGGCTGCCGAGGACGGCGGCGCTGGGGCGGCGGTCGGCGACCTTTCCGCCGAGGGCGTAGCCGGCCGCGAGGGAGGCGAGGAACGTCGTGATGAGGGCGCCCCAGACGAAGATCGAGGTGCCGAAAACGGGGGCCATGACGCGGCTCCCGACGATCTCGAGCCCCATGAGGGCTGCTCCCGAGAGGAAGACGACGGTGTAGAGGCGGAGCACGGGGGGATCTTATGGGCCTCCGCCCCCATTTGACCCGGCCTCCGGCCGGCCGCTATCCTTTCGGCGAGGAGAACGCGCTATCCAATACGGACCGATCCCCTTGAACCTGCCCGAGTCCGGGCTCAGCGCGCTCTTCGGTGTCCACGACGAAAACCTGAGGCTCCTCGAGGACGCCTTCGGCGTGGAGATCTCGGCGCGCGGCGGCGTCGTCTCGCTGAGCGGGGGCCCCGAGGGGACCGAGCGGGCGGCCCACCTCCTCTCCGAGTTCTCGAAGCTCATCTCGCGGGGCTACGTGCCGAAGAAGGCCGACATCCCGAGCGCGATCCGGATCGTCAAGGACGACCCGACCGCCTCGCTCGTCGACTTCTTCGAGAACCGCTCCGTCGGCGCCGCGCTCCGCCAGGTCGTCACGCCCCGGAACGTGCGGCAGCAGGAGTACCTGCAGGCGATCGGCGAGCGCGACGTCGTCTTCGCGATCGGCCCGGCGGGCACGGGCAAGACCTACCTCGCCGTGGCGATGGCCGCGGCCGCGCTCCTCGAGAAGCACGTGAAGCGGATCGTCCTCTGCCGCCCCGCGGTGGAGGCGGGCGAGAAGCTCGGCTTCCTGCCGGGCGACCTCGCCGAGAAGGTGAACCCCTACCTCCGCCCGCTCTACGACGCGCTCTACGACATCCTCGGCTACGAGAAGGTGGGGCGGCTCCTCGAGCGGCAGATCATCGAGATCGCCCCGCTCGCCTTCATGCGGGGCCGCACGCTGAACGACGCCTTCATCATCCTCGACGAGGCCCAGAACACGACCTCCGAGCAGATGAAGATGTTCCTCACGCGGATCGGCTTCGGCGCCAAGGCGGTCATCACGGGAGACGTCACGCAGATCGACCTCCCCGCGGGACGGGTCTCGGGGCTCAAGGAGGCGGCGCGGATCCTCTCGGGGGTCGAGGCGATCCGCTTCATCCGGTTCGACCACCGCGACGTCGTGAGGCACCCGATCGTCCAGGCGATCGTGAACGCCTACGACACGTTCGAGAGCGGCAGGCCGGCTCCCGACGTCCTGGGCCGCGTCCGCGCCGCCTCGGAAGAGGCGTAGGGCGGCCGTGGGCAGCGAGCCTCCAGCGCGGCGCGCCTCCCGCGCCCCGTGTCCTGCGCCCCGCGTCGAGCTGACGTCGTCGGTCCGGACGGGCCCCTCCCCCCGCCGCGCGGCGGCGTGGGCGGAGGCGGTCCTGTCCGCGGCGGACCCGAGGTCGAGGGCGACGGTCTCGGTCCTCCTCTGCGGCGACGGGCGGATGCGGCGCCTGAACCGCGACTGGCGGAAGCTCGACCGCCCCACCGACGTCCTCTCGTTCCCCGCGGAGGAGCCGGGCTTCCTCGGCGACGTCGCGGTCGACGTGCCCTACGCGGCGCGCCAGGCGCGGAAGAGGGGGCACGCGGTCGACCGCGAGGTGCAGGTCCTCCTCGCGCACGGCGTCCTCCACCTCCTCGGGCACGACCACGAGACGGACGACGGCACGATGTTCCGCCTGCAGCGTCGCCTCGTGGCGAAGGTCTTCGGTCCCGGCCCCGACGGGGTCCCGGAGGACGACGCGTGACAGGCTTCACCATCGGCTCGGGCCTCGCCTTCTTCCTCTCGTTCGGGTTCGTCTGCCTCTACGCGATCCTCTCGGCGTTCGCGCAGGCGCTCGAGAGCCTCTCCTCCATCAAGAGGAAGTCGCTCCTCGAGGGGCAGGAGCGGAAGTTCGGGAAGCTCCTCGCGACCGAGAACGTCCTCATCTCGCGCGTCGCCGTCCGGCTGACGGCGCAGGGGGCCGTCCTCGCCGGGCTCCTCTCGCTCGGGTCGGCGCTCTCGGGCCTCTCGGTGCCCGAGCCGTTCCTCGTCTCGGCGGTCTCCATCCTCCTCGGCTGGATCGTCGTCGAGACGGTCGTCATCCGCAGCGTGGCCCGCCGCGGCGCCGAGGACCTCCTCGTCGACTTCTCGTGGCTCATCCCGGTCGTCCTCCTCTTCGCGACGCCGCTCTACCCGCTCCTCTCCCGCCTCGTGACCCCGGTCGACGGCGGAGAGGACGACGAGCCGGTCTCGGCGGCGGAGAAGGAGGCCGAGAAGGGCGCCGACGTCCGCGCGCTCCTCGACGTCGCCCGCGAGGAGGGGATCCTCGAGAAGCACGAGGAGGAGCTCGTCTCCCGCGCCGTCGACTTCGGCGACCGGACGGTGCGCGAGGTGATGACGCCGCGCCCCGACATGGTCGTCGCCGAGGCCGACCTGCCGTTCGGCGAGGTCGCCGACCTCTTCGAGCGGACCAAGCACACGCGGATCCCGCTCGTGGAGGGGGGCGTCGAGAAGCCGATCGGCGTCGTCCACGTCAAGGACGTCTTCTCGGCGCTCCGCGCGCCGGTGTCGCCGGCGAACGCCCGGTCCATGGCGCGGCCGGTCCTCTTCGCCCCCGAGACGCAGACGATCACGACGCTCCTCGCCGACTTCCGGCGGCGCCGCCAGCACCTGGCGATCGTCGTCGACGAGTGGGGCGCGGTCGTGGGCGTCGTGACGCTCGAAGACCTTCTGGAGGAGCTAGTGGGAGAGATCGCCGACGAGCACGAGGACTCCATCGACCCCGTGATCCCTCTGACGGGCGGGGCCTTCACCGTGGCCGGGCGCGTCCGGGTTTCCGAGATCGCCCAGCTCTTCGACGCGGACCTCCCGCCGGGCGACTACGACACGGTCGCCGGGCTCCTCTCGGCGAGGCTCGGGCACATCCCGAGGCCGGGCGAGGAGGTCGAGGAGGGGGGGCTGAAGTTCGTCGTCGAGGACGCGGACCGCAAGCGCGTCCACAGGGTGAAGGTGATGCGTCCGACGGGGGTCGCGTGAGCCGCCGCGCCGGGACCGTCGCAGTTGCGGGGCGGCCGAACGCGGGGAAGTCGACGCTCGTGAACGCGCTCGTCGGGACGAAGGTCGCGATCGTCTCCGACAAGCCTCAGACGACGCGCCGGCGCGTCCTCGGCATCCTGAACCGCCCCGACGGCCAGGTCGTCTTCGTCGACACGCCGGGGCTCCACAAGCCGCTCCACCGCCTGAACCGCGCGATGGTCGACGAGGCGATGGAGGCGATCCTCGACGTCGACGTCGTCGTCCTCGTCATCGACGCGGCCGAGAAGGAGGGGGCGGGGGACCGCCACGCCCTCGAGCTCGTCGCCAAGGCGAGCCCGCCGCGGATCGCCCTCCTCAACAAGGTCGACCTCGTCGCCAAGCCGAAGCTCCTCCCGAGGATGGCGGCGCTCCACGAGACGGGCCTCTTCGAGGAGATCGTCCCGGTCTCGGCGGTCACGGGGGACGGCCTCGCCGGGCTCGCGGAGCTGATCCTCTCGCACCTGCCGGAAGGAGAGGACCTCTTCCCCGCGGAGACGGTGACGACGTCGGACGAGAAGACGCGCGTCGCCGAGCTGATCCGCGAGAAGTTCCTCGAGAGGACGCGCGAGGAGATCCCCTACGGCCTCGGCGTCGTCGTGGAGGAGTGGGTCTTCGACGACACGAAGAACCTGACGCGCGTGACGGCGACGCTCGTCGTCGACAAGGAGAACCACAAGCGGATCGTCATCGGCCTCGGCGGGCAGCTCATCCGCGACGCGGGGACGGCCGCCCGGCTCGAGATCGAGAAGACGTTCGGGAGGCGGTTCTTCCTCGACCTCCACGTCGTCGCCCGCCCCGGCTGGCGGGAGGACCCACGGTTCCTCGGAACCTTGTCGAGCTGACGCGCGTACCCTTGACCAGAGTCCCGGCGGGCCCACCTTTCCCGGTAGGGCAGCCGAGGGAGGTGTGGATGACCCGGGAGAGGCGCAGGAGCCTCCGCGTGGACCTCGTGGAGGACGGGTCGAACGCCCTCGTCAGGGGCGCTCTGCCGGTCGACGTCCGCGACATCTCCTCGGGGGGGATTCGCCTCGGCCTCCGCTCCTCCCTGGACCCGGGAGCGATCTGCCCGCTGACGGCGCTCCTCCGGGGCCTTTCCCTCGCGACGCCGGTCCGGATCACGCGCTGCGAGGCCCTGTCGGCCGACGGCGGAGACGGGGACGAGGCCGGCTGGGAGGCCGGCGCCGAGTTCCTCTGGCGGGACGAGGGCGACGCCGCGGCGCTCCGCCGCTGGCTGGAAAGGAAGGCCGCGGCCAACTCCTGACTTGACGCGAGACGGCATTCGCCGGATCGTTCCAAGGACGGAGGATCCCGTGACGGCGGAAAGGCGACGTTCCCCGAGAGTCCGCGCGCCGGAGGGGGCCGAAGGCGTCATCCGGTCGACGATCCAGGTGCAGGTCGGGGACATCTCGGAGACGGGCGTCAGCTTCCAGCCGTCCGCGGCGGTCCGGCCCGGCTCGACCTACGCCTTCCACGTCGACCTCGGCGGGTACGCGCTCTCGGTGCCGATCCGGGTCACGCGCTGCCACGCGGCGGCGGCCCCGAAGGGCGCGGCATCGGGGCGGAGCCTCGTCTACGAGGCCGGGGCGGAGTTCCTCTGGGAGAACCCGGAACACCAGGCGCGCCTCGGCGCGTGGCTCGGCGACGGCCGTGGCGCCGGGCGGTTCGAGGCGAAGCTGAACGGCTGACGCGCCGGCGTCAGCCCTTCTCGGGCGGCTCGAGCTCCTCGAGGGCGCGGCGGAGGAAGCCGGAGAGCCTCCGGCTCTGCCCCCCGGCCTCGTCGAGCTTCGTCTCCACGAGGCGTCTCACCTCGGCCGTCTCGCGCTTCAGCTCGTCGAGCCGATCGGACCCCTCGAGCCGCGCGACGGCGGCCTCGAGGGAGGCGAGCCTCGCGTCGAGCGACGACTTCAGCCCGTCGATGTGCCCCACGAGCCCCTCGACGATCTCGCGGTTTAGGGCGGCGGCGCGCTCGACGTCGCCGCGGATCTCCTCGCGGTGCCGGCGGGCGGCGTCGCGGGCCGCGTCGTCCTGCTCGCGTTCGCGCTCGAAGGCGGCGTCGCGCTGCCGGCTCATCTGCTTGAGGAGCTCGAGGAGCTTCGGGGTCACGTCGGCGGTGTGGGCGTCGAGCGCCTCGCGGAGGGCGTTGACGGCGGCGGCGGGGGCGAGGGCCGCGAGGGCCTCCTTCACCGCGTCGACGGCGGGGGCGGGCGAGGCGGCGGCGACCGCCTCCTTCACCGTGTCGGGGACGGCCGCGACGGCCTCCCGGGTCTCGCGGGCGAGCGCTTCGAGGCGGCCGTTCTCCTCGGCCCGGGCGCGGGCCATCTCTTCGAGCCGCGCCGAGAGGTCCGAGGTCTCCTCGGCGCGGAGGCGGGCGATCTGATCGAGTCGCGCGGAGAGGGTCGTCGATTCTTCTGCGCGCAGGCGGGCCATCTCGTCGAGGCGGACCGAGAGCCCGGCAAAAGCCTCGGCCCAGACGGGGGCGGCGGGAGGAGGCGGAGGGGGTTCGAGGGGGGGAGCAGGAGGTGGCGGCTCCGGAGCGGCGGCCGCGGGCTCGGGCAGGGCCTCGGGCGTCGGCGGCGCCTCGGCCGCGGGGGCCGCGAGCGGCTCGGGAACGGCGACCGGCTCGGGCTCGGGCTTGGCGAACGGCTCGCGCGCGCCGAACGGCTCGGGCGGGGGCGGAGGCTCGGTGAGCGTGTCGTCCGCCTCCGCGGCGGACACGGCCTCCGGCGCGGGGGAAGGTTCCGGGACCGGCCCGAGAGGCGCTTCCGCTTCCGGCGGCGGCTCGACGACGAACGGCGGGATCGTCGTGTCGCCGAAGACCTCGCCCTTCGCGAGGCCCGGCCAGGAGCCGGTCGTCTCGAAGGGCGATTCGACGGGCGGCGCGGGGGCCGGGCCGACCGTGCTCGTGAGGGCGAGGAGCTCGGCGCCGACGGCCGGGATGCGCGCCGTCTGCTGCGAGTTCGGCGGGGCCTGGGAGACCCAGTCGGGCCCGAGCTTCTCGCCGTCGGGAGAGCGCTGGAGGCGCTTGAGGAGCTGGACGAACGTCAGCTTCGAGACGAGCTTGAAGGTCTCGACGACCCCCTTCGCGTCCGCCGCGACCGACTCGACGAACGGGAACTCCTGGAAGCCGAGCGACTCCTGGAGCGCCTGGACGGAGAGGACGCCCGGCAGGTCGCGCTTGTTGTACTGGATGACGACCGCCGCCTCGTCGAAGCTCTGCCCGAGCTCCTGCATGTTGTCGCGCAGGTTCTGGAACGACTCGAGGTTGTGGGAGAGCATCGACCACTGCGAGTCGACGACGAAGACGATACCGTCGGCCCCCTTCAGGACGAGCTTGCGCGTCTCGTTGTAGAAGACCTGCCCCGGCACCGTGCAGAGCTGGAACCTCACGGTGTAGCCCTTGACGTTGCCGAGCTCGACCGGGAGGAGGTCGAAGTAGATAGTCCGGTCCTGCGCCGTCGAAAGGGAGAGGAGACGCCCCGTCGTGGCGGGGTCGAGCTTCTCGTGGAGGAGGCGGAGGTTCGTCGTCTTCCCGCAGAGACCGGGGCCGTAGTAGACGATCTTCGCCGTCAGCTCGCGGGTCGAGTGATTGAAGAGGACCATTCGGTTCCCCCGCTCGTCGTGTTCGGGTCGGGCTTCGGAAGGGCAGTATAGGCCGGCCGGCGGCGCTTCACGGGGCGGTATCCTGACCGGGTGAGCGAGCGCGACCGCTGGGCGCCCCTGTCGATGACGCTGGCCGGGATCCCGCTCCGCGGGGTCTCGATCGCGGGGCGGGAGACCTGGTTCCACGTGCCGTCCCTCGACCTCGCGTTCGACGTCGGCCGCGGCCCGGCCGACGTCGTCCCCGCGCCGAGCCTCTTCCTCTCCCACGCCCACCTCGACCACGCGGGGGGCCTCGCCTACTGGGCGTCGCAGCGGCGCCTCCTCCGCCTCCCGCTCGCTCGCGTCTTCACCGACCCGGGAGTCGTCGCCCCGTGGCGCGAGATCCTCGCCCTCCACGAGCGGCTGGAGGGAGTCGGGTACCACGTCTCCGTCGAGGGGCTGGCGCCCGGCGCCTCGGTCGACCTCCGGAAGGACCTCGCCGTCGCCGCGTTCCGCGCCGAGCACCGCGTCCCGGCGCTCGGCTTCGTCGCCTCGGAGGTCCGCCGCCGTCTCGTGCCCGAGTGGCAGGGGAGGCCCGAGGAGGAGATCCGCGAGGCGATCGGGCGCGGCGAGGAGCTGACGAGGCGCACGCCGCGGCCGCTCGTCGCCTTCTCGGGCGACACCGGGGTCGAGTTCTTCGCGACCGCGCCGCGCGAGGCGTTCGAGGCGAAGGTCTTCCTCCTCGAGTGCTCCTTCGTCGAGCCGGAGGACGTCCCGCGCGCCCGGAACTACGGCCACCTCCACCTCGACGACGTCGCGGAGCGGGCCGACCTCTTCGCGAACGAGGTGCTCGTCCTGACGCACCTGACGCTCCGCGGGACGCCCGAGGAGCTCCGCCGGACGATCGCGCGCCGCCTCCCGGCGCCTCTCGCCTCGCGGACCGTGCCGTTCCTGCTGCAGGGCTGAGGGCGAAGACGGCCCCGCGGGGGCGGGCTCCCTTGACGAACGGCTCCACGGGTGCCCATCTTGGCCGTCATTGCCCTGGACCCGGAGTCGGGGAGAAGAGAGGCACGGAAGATGGCAAGACTAACCAACCGCTCGATTTTGCTCATCGTGGCCTTCGTGTCTCTCGGCGCTTCGCCCGCCCGCGGGGCGGTGGTCTTCCAGAACCTCGGGACCGGGGCGCCGACGGGCGCCGTCGGGCCGACCGCGGTGACGGCGTTCGACGTGGCGCAGCAGGCCGCGATCGCCAATTTCACGGACGTCACGGTGATCCCGGGCTCCCCGATCTCCGGGAGCCTGACGTCGTCGGTCTCGCTCTCGAAGCGCACCGTGCCGTCCGGGGGATGGGGCAGCTGGAGCCACGGCTACACGGGCCCGGTCTTCTTCACGGGCGTCGCGGCGACGTGCACGCTCACGCTCCCGCCGGGGACGACGGCCTTCGGGTTCTACGCGGAGCCGAACAACCTCTCGCCGACGATCGAAGCCGTGACGAACGACGGCACGACGTCCGGTCCGATCGTCGTCAACTTCTCCTCGGGGGCGACGGGCTTCGGCTTCTACACCACCGCCGGCGAGACGATCTCGACGGTCACGATCACCAAGGGAGGCGCGGCGGACGGGTTCGCGATCGGGGAGTTCTCGATTGCCGGCGCGGCCACGGCCCAGGTGATCCCGGCGCTCGGCCCCTGGGGGCTCGCCCTGAGCGCGCTGTCGGTCCTCGCTGCGGGACTCCTCGCGCTCCGGGGCCGCGTGCTCCACTCCTGACCGCCGCGGGGCTCCGGGCCGTTCCGGCGCCTCCTACCGGAACAGCTTGCGCCGGTTCCGGATGTAGTCGCGGAAGACGAACGTCGCGAGGTCGCCCCCGGCGGCGTAGTAGGCGCGCCCGTGGGCGACCTTCGTCAGCGTGTCGACGAAGTCGACGAGGCCGGGGTCGGTCGCGAGCATGAACGTCGTCAGCTGGATCCCCTCGCGGCGGCAGCGCTCCGCCTCGTCGAGCGTCCGGTTCACGATCTTCAGGTCGAGGCCGAACGGGTTCTTGTAGAGCTTCCCGTTCTCCCGGATGCACGACGGCTTGCCGTCGGTGACGAGGAAGAGCTGGCGGTTCCGCGACCGGCGCGCCTGGAGGAGGCCGCGGCAGAGGGCGATCCCCGCCTTCGTGTTCGTGTGGTGCGGGCCGACCTGCGCCTTCGAGAGCGAGTCGATCGGCACCTGCACGGCGTCGTCGCCGAAGAGGACGACGTCGATCGTGTCCTTCGGGTACTTCGAGAGGATCAGCTCGGTGAGCGCGAGGGCGACCTTCTTGGCGGGCGTGAAGCGGTCCTCGCCGTAGAGGACCATCGAGTGGGAGATGTCGATCGCGATCGCCGTCGCGCAGGCGGACTGGTGCTCGACCTCGTGGACCTCGAAGTCCTCCGGCGCGATCGCGAGCGCCTCCGGGTCTCGCCGGGCGGCGTTCGTCACGGTCCGGATGCCGTCGAGGCGCGCGAGGTCGTCTCCGAACTCCCAGGGGCGCGTCTCCTCGAGGAGCTCGGTCCCGGTGCCGGCGCGGGGGAGCGCGTGGAGGCCGCCGCCCGACTTCTGGAGCGACGTGAAGATCTCCTCGAACGCGGCCCGCCGGATCTGCCGCTCGCCCGCCGCGGCGAGGGTGAGCGCGCCGTTCGCGTCGCGCCCGACGATCCCCTCCTCCTCGAGCGCCGCGAGGAAGGACTCGAGGTCGAGGTTCGGGTCGAGGATCCCCCTCTCCTGAAGGCGCCGCATGACGTCGAGCGCCTCCTCGACGTCGCCCCCGAGCCGGGTGACGAGGTCGAGGAAGAGCTTCCTCAGCTCCTCGAACGTGAAGAGCGACCGCAGGAGGTCGAGAGGCAGCTCCTCGTAGCGGACGTCCATATCCGGAAGATCCTACGTCCCGGGCGCCGGAGCGGACTTTCCACGTGGGACGAACGCCCCGGAGCGCACTCTTTCGAGGTGGCGGTGGGCGAGACCCCGGACGCGCCCCGCCAAGGAGGGGCGATGACACCCGACGAAAAGCGGGCCGGCGTCGAGAGGCTGAAGCCCTGGTTCCACCGGATCGACCTCGGGGACGGCGTCGTGACGAAGGAGAGGAGCGTCGCGGGCGAGGCCGACGATCATCCCCTCCCGACCTGGGCCGTCGTCTCGACCGCGCTCCCGGAGGACCTCTCGGGACTCTCGGTCCTCGACGTCGGGTGCAACGCGGGCTTCTACTCGGTCGAGGCGAAGCGGCGGGGCGCCGCGCGGGTCCTCGGCATCGACGCGCAGCGCCGCGAGGTGAGGCAGGCCTCGTTCGTCGCGCGGGCCCTCGGCCTCCCGATGGAGTTCCGGCGGATGTCGGTCTACGACCTCTCGCCGGAGACGGTCGGGGTCTTCGACGTGACGCTCGCGCTCGGGCTCGTCTATCACCTGAAACACCTCGTCCAGGGGCTCGAGCGGCTTCACTCGGTCACGCGAGACCTCCTCGTCCTCGAGACGGCGGTCCTCCTGCCCGAGCTCCTCCCGGCCGGCCCCTTTCCCTACGTCACGGGGCGGCTGACGCGGGACCTCCACCCGATCGGCTACGTCAAGAACTCCCCCGACGCCAAGGAGGCCGTCTTCAACTGGTTCGTGCCGTCGGTCGGGGCGATGGCGTCGATGCTCGGGGACGCCGGGTTCGACGAGGTCCGCTGCGTGGCGACGCCGGGCGACCGGGCCGTCTTCGCCTGCCGGAAGCGGGCCGGCTCCGGCGCCCACGTCCTCCCCGACCTCGCGGCGCGGCTCGAGGTGACGTCGGCGCCGCGATCCTGCCGGCTCGGAGAGGCGCCGACGCTCTCGGTGCGGGCGACGAACACCGGCCGGAGCGCGTGGAGCGCGCGGGGGGGCGAGGACGCGACGGGGCGCGTCGCGCTCGGCGCGCATCTCTTCCGGGGCGACGAGGAGGTGGAGTGGGTCTGGTGCCGGACCGCGCTCACCTCGGACGTGCCGCCCGGCGGCTCTGCGGAGATCGACCTCGCGGCGGCGCTCCCGCTCGAGCCGGGGGCGTACCGCATCGAGATCGACCTCGTGGCCGAGAACCTCTCCTGGTTCGAGGACCTCGGGTCGGCCCTCGCCGGGGTCTCGCTCGTCGTCTCCGGCGAGCCGGCGCCGATGCCGTGGTACCGCGTCGCCGGTCTCGAGGAGGGCGTCGCAGGGCGGAGCGGCGCGGCGCCGCGCGTGGCCTCGTACGCCGCCCTCGTCCAGGCGGCAGCCGAGGCGCTCGCCCCGCTCCCCGCGGAGGAGCAGGCCCGTCTCGCGCTCCTCTGGACCACCGGCTGGGCACCGGAAGGAGCGGCCGTCGAGGAGCTGGCGCGAGGCCTCTCGGCGGGCGGAACGCACCTCTCGACGCTCCTTCACGCGCTCGCAAGCGTTCTCGACTCCCGGCCGATCCCGGCGCCCGTTCCGGAGGCGCGGGCCGCCGAGCTGCTGGCGCGCGTCCTCGCGCCTCCGCCAGCGGGCTTCGCCTTCTCGCGCGAGTCGTTCCCGGGCGAGGCGGGCGCCGCCCGCGCGCTCCTCGCGGAGGCGACCTCCTTCGACGATGCGGCATTCGTGGAGCGGGCCTACGAGGTCGTCCTCGGGCGGGCCGCCGACGAGGAGGGGTTCGCAAGCGCGATCCGGGCCCTCGCGGGAGGATCGATCACGCGGACGCACCTCCTCCGCGAGCTCCTCTGGAGCGACGAGCTGCGATCGGCCCCGGAGTCCTAGCGGTGGCTCGCGCGCGCCGCGAGGCGAGCGTCGGGGATCGACTCAGCCGAGAAACCTCAGTAGGGGGGCGCTGAAAACAGAAGCATCGTTCTGAAGCCTCTGCGTACCATCGAGTTGCGAGCAAGAAGGTGGCGCCGAGGGAGAAACAGAACGATGCACGCCGAGGATAGCGTCTACAGCGGGCCGAACGGTATCGAGATCGCCTTCACGGACCAGCCGATCACCGGCTGGGGCGGGCTTTCGTTGGTGGCCCGGTTCTTCGAGGTACTCGGGGTCAGGCAAGTTCTGGCGAAAGCGCTGCCGGACGGGCGGACGTCACCGAATCAGGTGCCGGTCGTGGACATGGCGATGGCGCTCTTGGTGACGATCCTGATGGGCGGACGGCGCTTCTCGCACGTGGAACGGTTTCGATCCGATCCGGTCCTTCCGAAGATGTTCGATCTGTCGCGCACGGCGTCGGCGATGACGATCACGCGCTACTTCGGGGGCTTCACGAAGCGCCACGTCCAGCATCTGGTGGAGGCCGTGGGGCAGGCCCTGTGGGAGCGGCTGATCCCGGCGGACCCGGTAGCCGTGCTGGATCTGGACTCGACGATCTTCGAGCGCTACGGGCAACAGGAGGGAAGCCTGAAGGGGCACAACCCCCGCAAGCACGGGCGCCCTTCGCATCACCCGATCCTGGCGATGCTGGCGGGCAGCAAGAGGGTCCTCCATGCCTGGCTGCGAAGCGGAAACACGGGCACGGCGCGCGGGGCCGAGGGTTTTCTCGACGAGGCTCTCCATCGTCTTGCCGCTCACACGAAGGTGCAGACGGTGCGCGCCGACTCGGGCTTCTTCATCTCCGACTTCCTCGCGCACCTGGAGGCCCGCGGCCTGAAGTACGCCGTGGCCGTGCGGATGCAGCCGCCCATCCGCAGGGCGATCGCGGGCGTGCAGAGCTGGCGCTCCTTCGGACGGGGCGTGGAGGTCTGCGAGCTGCCCTGGCAGCCCTTCCGCTGGACGGCCCCTCGCCGTCTCGTCGTCGTCCGTGAGCTCCTGCGCGAACGTCCCGACGCTGCCGGCCGGCGCCTCTTCGACCTACCCGGCTACACCTTTCACGCCGTCGTTACCAACCTCTCGGTGGCGGCCCCCGAAGAAATCTGGCGCTTCTACAACGGCCGCGCCGACTGCGAGAACCGCATCAAGGAGCTCAAGCTCGACTTCGCTGCCGACGGCTTCTGTCTGCGCTCGTTCCAGGGCACCGAGGCCGTCCTGCAGCTCAACTGCCTGCTCTTCAATCTCCTGATGGCCTTCAAGGACGAGGTCCTCCAGGATCCCTCCCCGACCCTCGGAACCCTCCGCCACTCCCTCTTCGTCCTCGGTGGCCTCCTGCGCGCCTCCGCCCGGCGCTCCCGGCTCTTCCTCGGCCTCCTCACCCAGAAAACCCGATACCACCTCAAACAGCTCCTGCTGCGCCTTGCGGCGATCCCGCCAACTGTGGCGCACCTCAACCTTGACCTTCCACCACCCTGGCGAAACCACCCTTCAATCCCGGCCGGCTTCCTTCGCTACTGCCCTCTCGCTCCCGCTTGAACTGAGGTTTCTCGGCTCAGCGGAAGACGATCGGCCGGGTGAGCGTCCTCACCCGCCCGCTCTTCGCGCGGAAGCGGACGGAGAGAGTCGCCGCGCCGATGTCGGAAGGGAGGCGCGGGACCTTCATCTCCCACCCCGCGGAAGAGGTGTCGCCGAGCTTCGGGAACGCCGCGGCGGCGTCGGGGCGCGGTGTCCGCACGAGGCCGGCCGGGGGCCGCCGGTCGCCGTCGACGGACACGTCGACGATCTCCGCCGGCCCGGACTCGTCCTGCGCCCAGCCGCGGGCTCGGAGCTCGCCCCCGACGACGGACCCCTCGGCTGGCTCGTCGATCGCGCAAAGGAGGTCGAGGGAGTCCTCCGGGAAGGTGACGGCGCCGAGGCCGGACGCCTGCGCGAGGACCGCGGCGTTCGCCGCCGGGTCGCCTCCGCCGGGGACGCCCCACGGCGCGTCGCCCCGGACGGCCGTGACGCCGAAGAGCCAGTCGGCCCCGGCGCCGTGCGGGAAGACGAGCGGCGCGGAGAGGCGGCCCGCGCGGACCTCGGCGTGGAGCCACGCGGCGAGCGCGCCCCGCCGCTCGAGCGGGAGGCGGTGGTCGTGGACGACGAGGACGCCGACGGGCCACGCGGCGAGCCTCGCGCCGAGGTCGGCGGGGACGGGCGTGGCGCCGAAGGCGTCGGCGAGCCCGAAGAAGCGCGCGGGGATGTGGCTCAGCGTGCCGTTCACGATCGGCTTCCAGTGGGAGGCGGAATCGAGGACGACCTCCGATTCGGAGGCACTGAACGTGACCGGGACGTGGAGGATCGGGCCGCCCGTCCGCGCGGCGGCGAGGAACGTCTCGACCGGCGGCGTCGGCGCGGGGTGGTAGTCGAACGGGTACGTCTGCCGGACGTCGACCGCGATCCCGGCGAGGAGCCCGGCGGAAAGGAGCGCGCGCGCGCCGCGGCCTTTCACGAGCCCGAGGAGCCGCGCGGCCCCGAGCGCCGCGAGGAGGCCGACGCCGATCTGCGTGACGAAGCCGAAGCGGGCCGCGGCGCGGATGCCGCCCCAGAGCGGCGGGACGACGCGCGAGAGGACGGGCATGAGCGGGCCGTGCGGCCCGAGCGAGCCGAGGAGGCCGACGACGGCGAGGACGCCGCCGGTCGAGGCGAGGAGGGTGCCCGACGGCGGGCGCTTCCGGAGGACGAGAGCGGCGAGCGCGAGCGCGAGCGCCGCCGTCCCGGGGTAGAGCGCCTTCTCCGAGTCGCTCCGGTAGGGGAGGAACCTCTGCCCGGGGTTCCACGAGGTCGTCGCGATCCAGCTCGCGGGGAGCGCGGAGTAGGAAGCCGCGTCGTCGGCCGAGGTGACGAACCCCTCGCGCGCCTTCACGCGGAGCATCGTGAGGGCGAGCGGCGCGAGGAGGAGCCCCGCGGCGGCGAGGGCGAGGACGAGCGGCGGCAGGCGGCGGAGCGTGCCGCGCGCGTCGCGGGCGAGGTGGAAGAGGCCGAGGCCGAGGAGCGCCGCGAGGGCGAACGCGAGGAGGTGGAGCGAGAACCAGCCGAGGAGGCCCGTCGTGAGCGCGAGGAGGACGGCGTCGCGCGCCTTCCCCTCGCCGCGGAGGAGGCGGAGGGCGAAGAGGACGCACCAGGCGATCCCGCCCCACGCCGTGAACGAGACGAAGCCGAGCTGGACGGTCGAGATCGCGCTGAACGTCGCGGCGGCCGACCCGAGCGCGGCCGCGTCGCGCGGGGCGCCGAGCTCCGTCGCGAGGCGCGCGAGGGAGAACGCGCCGAACGCGATCGCGAGGATGCAGATGAGGTTCAGGAGCGCGACGGGACCGAGGCCGAGGAGCGAGAAGGGGACCGCGACCGCCCCGTAGCCGACGAGCGGCTCGGAGAACGCGAGGACGTCGCGCGCGGGGGCGAAGGCGTTCGCCTGGAAGACGTCGAGGGGCGAGGTCCGGAGCGCGTGCGCGACCCACGAGACGACCCACGCCTGCGTGCGGCCGTCGTAGCGGTCGCGGAGGACCTCGCCGAGCCGAGGCGCGAGCGGCCACGTCCAGGCAAGGGTCGCGGCGAGGGCGAGGGCCGCGTCGGCGAGGAGCCTGCGGAGAGGGCGCATCGTTCGATTCTCGCCTGTTCTCGCCAGCGCGAGGGACGATCGACCCGATGCGGGCTCTCCAGACCGACTGCTGCGAGAATCCACGACGGCCATGACGTCCTCGACCAGCGGCAGGCTCGATACCTCCCCGAACAGATCCCGAAATCGACTCGGGACTCTCCTCGCGCGGGTCGCAATTCTCGCAGCCGTCCTCGTCGTCGTGCCTGGTTGGCTGACGGCCATCGGAGAAGCGCGAAAGCAGCTCCGCAGCGCGCGGAAGGAGCCGTTCGTGGAGAGGATCGCGAAGGAGAGGGGACCAGGGTTCCTGGAGGCGGTCGAGAAGGTCCGGGCGTCCGTGCCGCCCGAGGGCTCCTACATCCTCGAGGTGGACCCCTACGGCAGGGGGTCGCTGACCGCGATCGCGCTCCGGCACGCCGTGCTGCCGAGGAAGCCGATTCTCCTCCAGCGGTACGTCGAGCTGAAGGGCGAGCCGGCGGTCCGCCCTCGCGTGACCGTCTTCGTCGAGGACGACGAGACCGCCCCTTCCGTCCTGGAGTGGACCGGTCTCGTCGAGCGGTTCGACCCGAGCGCGCTCGGCACCCGCGACGACTCGCTTCTCGGCAGCGTGGACGAGGTGCACTTCGACCCGGATGGACGCGTGCGGGTCCGAGGGTGGTGCCAGGGGGACGACGCGGTACGGTGCGACGTCGCCGCGGTGCTCGTGAACGGGAGGCCCGCGCCCCTCTCCGAGGTGACCCGGGAGCCGCGCCCCGACGTGGAGGCGGCCCTCCCCAGGGTCGGTCCCTGTCCCCGGGCCGGCTACAGGTTCACGCTCCCGAGGGGCGTGGCTACGGGGGATCGTGTTTCGGTCGAGGCCATCTTCAGGACCGTGGACGGGCGGTGGCGGATCTACCCAGAGCAGTTCGCGCGGAGGTCGCGCTGATGCCCTTCCTGGCGGGAGACGCCCCACTCATCGCGGGGCTCGCATCTGCCGCCGTTCCGTTGATCGCGGGGTGGCCGATCTCGGGCCTCCTTCCCTGGACCCTTCGTCGCTCGTTCGTCTCCCGTCTCGGCGCGGCGTGGCTTCTCGGTGCGGCGTGGTGCGGGACGGCCGCGCTCGCCGCCTCGCGCGCGGGAGGTCTTTCCCTCGGCCGGACGACTTTCCTGCCGATCGTCCTTCTCCCCCTGCTCGTCGCCGCCCTCGCCCACCGTCGTTCGCTCTCACCCGGCCCGGCGCGTCGGGCGACGGCGGCCGGAACCGGCGCCGGGGTGATCGCCGGTATCTCGGGGGCCGTCCTCCTCGTCGGCGCCCTGACGACGCCCGTCCTCGACTGGGACGGCCGGATGACCTGGAGCCCGCAGGCGCGCCTCATCCGGATGGAACGGACGGCGACGCCGGCGTCGTTCACGGACCCGTGGGTCTGGACCTCTCACCCGCAGTATCCGCCGCTCGTTGCGCTCGTTCAGGATACGGGCCTCGAGCTCGTCGATGCGCCGCAGGACGAGCGTGCGGGGCGCGGCGTCCACCCGCTCTTCTTCCTCGCGCTCCTCGCCGTCCTCTACCGCTCCGTCCGGGTCCTCGCGCGGAGCGCGCCGGCCGCGGCAGTCGCGACCTCCCTCGCCGCGATGACCCCCTTCCTCGCGTTCGAGAACCACGGCGGGGCGGCCGGGGCCTACTCCGACCTGCCGCTGGGAGCGATGCTGGGCGCCAGCCTCGCGGTCCTCCTCTGCGGCGGGGCCGGTATCCGCACCGGCGCGGTCGCGGGACTCCTCCTCGCCGGGGCCGTCCTGACGAAGAACGAGGGGCTGCCGCTCGTCGCGGCGCTCCTTCTCGTGACGCTCGTCGTCGCCCTGCTCGACCTGCGGCGCCGCCCCGGAACGCGACGGCCGAGAATCCGGCGGCTCGTCCGCGGCGCCGTCCCGCTGATCGGCTTCGTCGCGTGCGCGGCCCTCCTCCTCGGCGCGTACCGCTCCGTCATCCCGAACCGCTACGACGAGGACTATGCGTCGATCGTCCGGCATGGCGATTTCACGCCGTCAGTCCTCGCAGGCAAGGCGGCCACGGTCCTGCCGCACCTCGCCGCGAAGCTCGGGACGATCCGGACGTGGGGGCTCCTCTTCCCGCTCCTGGGCCTCCTGGCGCTCGTCCGGCCGCGGGTCCTGCGGTCGCGGGCTTCCTTCGCCGCCATCGGGTTCCTCCTGGCGCCGATCGGCCTCGGGTTCGTCGCATACCTCGTCCACTGGGACCCGGTCTACCTCGCCGACACGACGTTCGATCGCTTCCTCGTCCAGGGCTCGTTCGGGACGTTTCTCCTGCTCGGGCTCCTCGCGGCGAAGGTCGTGCGACCCGTGCCGGCGGGCCGGGACTGAGCGGAGGGGAGACGGGCCGTGAGCGAGCCCGGAGCCGTTCCGGCAGCACCGACCGCAGGGAGCATCCGGGCCGGGTCGTTCCTTCCTCCGGGAGCGACGGGGGCGCTCGGCCTCGCGGCGCTCGCCGTCGTCGTCGCGCTCCGGGCGCTGACGCTCGCTCCGGACACGTGGGAGTGGGACGAGATCCTGTTCGGTGCCGCGGCCCGGAACGGCATCGACGTCCGCGTCAACCACCCGCACGCCCCAGGCTTCCCGCTCTTCGTGCTGCCGGCGCGCCTCCTCGTCCTGCTCGGGGCGACCCCGTTCGGCGCGACGCTGGGAATCGCGGCGGTCGCGGGGGTGGCGGCCGCCGTCCTCGTCGTCCTCCTGGCGCGGGAGCTTGGAGCGGGACAGGAGGAGTCGCTCTGGGCGGGGATCGTCTGGGCGTGCGTCCCCGCGGTCTGGCTCCATTCCGTCCGTCCCCTCTCCGATGCGCCGGGAGCGGCGGCGTTCTTCCTCGCGGCGCTTCTCGTCCTGCGTGCCTCGCGGGTCGCGGAGGGGAAGAGCCTCGTCGCGGCGGCGCTCGCCGTCGGCGCCGCCTTCGCCGTGCGCCCGCACGTCGCGCTCGCGCTCCTTCCAATCTCGCTCTTCGCCGCGCGGGACGTGCTCGGGAGGCCCTTCGGCCGCCGCTGGGCGGCCCTGGCCGCCGGAGCGGGCGTCGCGGCCGGAGTCTTGCCGTACGTGCCGGTCGTCGCGGCCTCCGGTGGAGTCCGGAGCTACCTCGCCGCGGCGCACGCGGTGGCCGCCTACGTCCAGCGCTCCGAAGCGCCCTCCCCCGCGGCGCTCATCACGGCGGCGTTCTGGGAGAGGTGGCTCGTCGACCCGTTCGGCGGGACCCTCCCGGCCGCGCTCGCCTGGATCGCGGCCGTCGCCGGCGCGGTCCTCGCGCCTCGGGCCGCGCAGCGGCTCTCCCTCGCGTTCGGTCCGCTCCTCGCGCTCTCCGTCGTGACGCTCAATCCCGCGACGGCGCCGAGGTACGGGCTCCCGCTCTTCGCGGCCGCTCCGCTCGCGGCGTCCCTGGGCCTGACGTGGCTGCGCGTTCGCCGTCGCCGGCTCGCCGCGGCGCTGGCCGCCGGGGTCCTGCTCGTCGTCGCCCTGCCGGCCGTGCCGGCGATCGTGGAGGTCGCTCGCCGCCCCAGCCCGCCCGTGGCGGCGATGAACGCGCTCCGGACCGATCCCGCCCTCGCCGGGCGACCGGTCCTCCTCGAGCCCGCGCTGCGGGTCCACTGGGCCGAGCTCGGCCCGGCCGTCCCGTGGCGTGAGCTGGAACGGGGCCGGGAGGCCGGCGCGCCGCCCGGCTCTCTCGCGGTGACGCACGACTCCGCGCTCGCCGGGTTCCGCTCGGTCCGTTCGTTCCGTTACGAGAGCGGGCTGCTCGGGAAGGTCAGCCGGGCGCGCTACCTCTCGGTCACCATCCAGGAGCCGGAGGCGCCCGAAGTCTCCCGAGGCCGCTTCAAGGCGACGGCCGATGACCTCCTCTCGTCCGTCGACGAGCCGATCGAGGGCTCCGCCGTCCGCGAGCCGCTGCGGGTCCGGGGCTGGTGCCAGGAGCGCGGGGGCGTCGTCGTCGTCCCCGTCGAGTTCCGCGTCGACGGGCGGAGCGTCGTCCCCGCGAGCCTCGTCCGGACGGCGCGTCCCGACGTCGCGGCGGCGATCCCGGGGGTCGGAGACGCTTCGCGGGCCGGGTACGAGGCCGTCCTCCCGCCCAGGTCCGTCGCGCCGGGCCGCCACGTCCTCGAGGTCGTCTTCGAGACGGAAGACCGTCGGCGCGTCTACCCGCCGAGGACGTTCCGGCTGACCGGGGACGGGGGTCCGAAGAGCTGAGGCCCTGCTACCCCCGCCCCCGCATCAGGTTGAGCCGCGCCATCTCCGCGTAGGTGACCGTCGAGTCGAGGTCCTCGCGCGCGATCCGGAGGCTCTGGACGAGCCCCTCGAGGACGAGCTCCATCAGGAAGGCGCGCTCGAAGTCGTCGGCCGGCTTCGCGTGGGAGGCGACGAGCTCGGCGAGGCCGTCGATCGCGTCGAGGTCGGCGAGGTGCCGGGCGAACGGCGTCTCGTCGGAGAGGACGGCCGTCCGCTCCTTCGTGAAGTGGGCGACGATCCTCTCGTAGGGGCCGGCGAGCGGCGCCTGCGGCCGCTCCCGGCCGAACGGGCCCGGCTCCTCGTCGTCGGGAGCGGCGTCGCGCCGCCGGGCGCGCTCGCCGCGGGCGCGCGGGCCGTCGACGGCCGGGAACGTGGCGGCGAAGAGGCCCTTCACCGCGTCGCCGATCAGCCTTCGGGCGACGATCTCGGCCCCCTGCTGCTCCCCCTCGAAGACCATCTCGACTTTCCCTGTGATCGCGGGGAGCGTCGCGAAGAGGTCGACGAGGCGCGGGGCGACGACCCTCTCGCCCGCGAGAACGGCTCGGCGCTCCATGTTCGAGACAAGGAGCTCGCGCATGGCGATCGGCATCCGGGCCGAGACGCCGGAGCCCTGGTCGACGAGGTCGCTCCGGCGGGCCGCGAACGCGACCTCCTCGACGAGCGTCTTGAACGTGTCGGGGAGGCGCACGTCGACGCCGTCGAGCGGCCGCTCGCTCCACGACTCCTGGTCGGTGATCGCCTTCGCGGTCGCGACGTCGCGCGGGTAGTGGGTCATGATCTGCGAGGCGATCCGGTCCTTGAGGGGCGTGATGATGTTCCCGCGGTTCGTGTAGTCCTCGGGGTTCGCGGAGAAGACCATCACGAGGTCGAGCGGGATCCGGACCGGGAAGCCGCGGATCTGCAGGTCGCGCTCCTCGAGGATGTTCAGGAGGCCGACCTGGATGCGCGGTGCGAGGTCCGGCAGCTCGTTGATCGCGAAGATGCCGCGGTTCGTCCGGGGGACGATCCCGAAGTGGATGACCTCCTCGTCGGCGAACGTCTTCTTCAGCGTCGCGGCCTTCACCGGGTCGACGTCTCCGATCAGGTCGGCGATCGTGACGTCCGGCGTCGCGAGCTTCTCGCGGTAGCGCTCCTCGCGCCCGAGCCAGGCGACGGGGACGTCGGGGCCGGCGGTCGCGGAGAGGTTCCGCGCGTACTTCGTGAACGGCGCGAACGGGGACTCGTTCAGCTCCGAGCCGGCGATGACGGGGGTCTCGGCGTCGAGGAGGTTCACGAGGGCGCGGAGGATGCGGGTCTTCGCCTGGCCCCGGAGGCCGAGGAGGATCAGGTCGTGCCGGGCGAGGACGGCGTTCACGAGGGCCGGGACGACGGTCCTCTCGTAGCCGAGGATGCCGGGGAAGGGGTTCTCCCCGCGCCCGAGGATCGCGAGGAGGTTCTCGCGCATCTCGTCGCGGACGGAGCGGTGGCGGTAGCCGGATTCGACGAGCTCGCCGAGGGTCGAGGGTCGGTACGTCATCTCCACGCTCTACGCCTCCGTCGCCCGGTCGGGATTCCGGATCGTACGTCGGGCGCCACCCGGCGTCTCAGGGCTTCCGGATGCCGAACTTCTCGAGGCGGTACTGGAGCGTCCGGTAGGTGAGGCCGAGGAGCCGGGCGGCCCGCGCGATGACCCATCCCGACCGCTCCATCGCCTGGACGATGAGCTGCCGCTCGAGGTCCTCGATGTCGATCCCCTCGGCGGGGATCTCGAAGCCGTAGGGGCGGGCGGCGGGGGAGGTCTGGAGGCGGATCTCGATCGGCAGGTCGGCGGGCTTGACGGTCGTCCCCTCGCAGAGGAGGACCGCCCGCTCGACGACGCTCTCGAGCTGCCGGATGTTCCCGGGCCACGGGTGGCGGACGAGGAGGTCGAGGGCGGCGGGGTCGATCTCGGCGACCGACGTGCCGTGCGTGGCGTTCGCCTTCTCGAGGAAACGGAGGACGAGCGCCGGGATGTCGCTCGACCGCTCGCGGAGCGGCGGGAGGACGATCGGGATCACGTTCAGCCGGTAGAAGAGGTCCTCCCGGAACTGCCCGGCCTTCATCATCGCCTCGAGGTCGCGGTTCGTGGCGGCGACGACGCGGACGTCGACCGGGATCGTCTCGTTGCCTCCCACGCGCCGCAGCTCGCGCTCCTGGAGCGTGCGGAGGATCTTCCCCTGGAGCGGGAGCGAGAGGTCGCCGATCTCGTCGAGGAAGAGGGTCGAGAGGGAAGCCGCCTCGAACAGGCCCGTCTTCCGCGCGTCGGCGCCCGTGAAGCTCCCCTTCTCGTGCCCGAAGAGCTCGCTCTCGAGGAGGTTCTCGGGGATCGCTGCGCAGTTGATCGCGTGGAACGGCCGGGCCGCGCGGGTCGAGCGGGAGTGGATCGCGCGGGCGACGAGCTCCTTGCCGGTGCCCGACTCTCCCCTCACGAGGACGGTCGACTGCGTCGGGGCGATCTTCTCGACGAGCCGGAAGACCTCCCGCATCGCGGCGCTCTCGCCGACCATCGCCTCGAGCCCGTCCCCCTTCAGGCGCCGCTCGAGGCGGAGGGCCCGCTCGTTCAGGCGGTGGCTCTCGACGGCCCGCTCGACGCGGAAGAGGAGCTCGTCGGCGACGACGGGCTTGCTCATGTAGTCGAACGCGCCGAGGCGGTGCGCCTCGCGGGCCCGCTCGACCGAGCCGTGGGCGGTGATCAGGATGACGCGCGGGGGGAGGGGCCCTTCCGCGAGGGCGCGGACGAGGTCCATGCCGGAGAGGCCCGGCATCTTCAGGTCGGTCAGGACGACCTCGGGGTGCGTCTCCCCGGCGAGGGCGAGGGCCTGGCGGCCGTCGGCCGCGGCCGTCACGCGGTACCCCTCGTCCTCGAGGATCATCTGGAGGGACTCGCGCTGGTGCTTCTCGTCGTCGACGACGAGGAGGGTCGCGCGGGGCGCTCGGTCGCTCATTCCGCGAGGTTACTCCGAAGGCGAGGAGACGAGGGGGAGCCGGACGTGGAAGACCGCGCCCCGCGCCCCGTCGCGGTTCGCCGCCTCCACGCGCCCCCCGTGCTCCTCGACGATCCGCTTCACCATCGCGAGGCCGAGGCCGACGCCTCCCTCCTTCGCGGAGAACCAGGGCTCGAAGAGCCGGGGGAGGTGCGACGGGTCGATGCCGGGGCCCTCGTCCTCGAACGTCAGGACGAGGCGCGGACCCTCGTCGGGCGTCGCGGGCGAGAGGCGCGCCGAGACGGAGAGCGTCCCGCCCTCGCGCTCCATGACCTGGATCGCGTTCTGGGCGAGGTTCCAGACGCTCGACTTCAGGAGCGAGCCGTCGGCCGGGACGCGCGGCAGGTCGGCCGGGAGGTCGGAGACGATCGTCACGCGGACCCGCTCGGCCGTCTCGGAGAGCTCGGCGAGCGTCTCGCGGACGAGCGTGACGACGTCGACCTGCGCGATCGTCAGCGCGAGGGGCCGGCCGTAGGCGAGGAAGCTGTTGATGAGGGCCGCGAGGCGGTTGATCTCTCCCCGCAGCGCCTCGATCCGGCCGGCCTGGTCGCTCGCGGCGGCCTCCTCGGAGGGGCGGTGGCGGCGCTTGAGGACGTCCAGCCCGAGGGAGAGGGCGTTCAGCGGGTTCTTGATCTCGTGGGCGAGGCCCGCGGCGAGGTGCGCGATCTCGGCCCTCTTCTCGGCGGCCGAGAGGCGCGCGAGGAGCTCCTGCCGCTCGCGGAGCGCGGACGTCATCCGGTTGAAGGCGACGGCGAGCTGCCCGACCTCGTCGGCGCGGTCGACGGGGACGACGACGTCGAGGCGCCCGGCGGCGACCTGCCGGACGGCCTCGGCGACCGTCTCGACGGGCCGCGTCGCGTTCCGGGTGACGACGAGGATGACGACGAGGCCGACGGCGAAGACCCAGAGGAGCGAGTAGAGCCCGCCGCGGAAGTTGTCCTCGAGCTCGGCCCGGATGTTCTCGAGCGAGTACTTGATCCGGATGTACCCGAGAAGGCGTCCCTCGATGACGAGCGGGACCTCGAGCGTCTGCCGCGTCTCGCCGCTCCCGACGACCCCCTCGATCTCGAGCCCTCCGGGCTTCTTCGCGCTCGGGACCTTCCGGACGCGGGGTGCCGCGCTCCCGGTGGCGGTCTCCTCGGGGACGAGCTCGCCCCCCTGGATGATCCGGATCTCGCGAAGCCCCTTCTGCTTCAGCCGCTCGCGGAACTCCTCGATCGCCTGGGGGTCCTTCGACCCGCCGGGGCCCATGCGCGTCGCGGCGACCTGGATCGCGTCGGCGAGCGACTGGTAGGAGGCGGCGGCCTCCGTGAGCATCTGGTCCTGCGAGCGCCGGTAGATGACGGTCTGCGCGACGGCGGCCGACACGAGGATCGCGGTGAACGCGACGCCGAGGCGGGTGGAGAGCCCGAGTCCGTGGAGGAGGCGGTTCGGCATCTTCGGCGGGGCGCGCGGCCCCGGGGGGATCGTACGCCCGAGGCACGGCGGAAAAGGAAAGGGGAGCCGCCGGCGGCGGCTCCCCTCCCGGAACGTTGCGGTCTCGCGGGGGCTACTCGTCCTCGTGGAACTTCACGCCCTTCGTGTCGTGCAGGAAGAGGAAGCCGACGACGACGGTCATGAGCGAGACGATCACGGGGTACCAGAGGCCGTAGTAGATGTTCCCGGCCCCGGCGGCCATCGCCGTCGCGAAGAGCGGGAGCATGCCCCCGAACCACCCGTTGCCGATGTGGTAGGGAAGCGACATCGAGGTGTAGCGGATGCTCGTCGGGAAGAGCTCGACGAGGTACGCGGCGATCGGGCCGTACACCATGGTCACGTAGATGATCATGATGAAGAGGATGAGGATCGCCATGAACCAGTTGAGCTGGGACTTGTCGAACTTGTCCGGGTAGCCGGTCTCCTTGAGCGCCTCCTTGTAGGCCTTCTCGTCGAAGCCCGTCAGCGTCTTCTCGGCGGTCGCCGTCTTGATGTGGGTGACGACGTCGGTGCCGCCCTCCGCCGGGACCGACTCGAACGAGAGGCCGTTCTTCGTCAGGAAGTCCTTCGCCTTGTCGCACGGCGTGAACTTCGTCCCCGGCGTGACGAAGACGTGGAAGCTGCAGTCCGTGGCCGCGACCGAGATCGTCGTCGCCTTCTGGTAGGCGGCGAGCGGCGGGTTCACGTACTGGGTCAGCCCCTTGAAGAGCGGGAAGTAGGTCAGGGCGCCGATGAGGCAGCCGAGCAGGATGATGTTCCGGCGGCCGATCTTGTCCGAGAGGGCCCCGAACACGACGAAGAACGGCGTGCCGAGGACGAGCGACGCGGCGATCAGCGTGTAGGCCGTCAGGTAGTCGACCTTGAGCGTGATCGTCAGGAAGAAGAGCGCCCAGAACTGCCCCGTGTACCAGACGACGCCCTGGCCCGCGGTCGCGCCGAAGAGCGCGAGCGCGACGTACTTGTTGTTCGGGTACTTCAGGAAGCTGTCGATGATGGGCGACAGGGAGGCCTTCCCCTTCCGCTTCATGCGGAGGAAGACGGGGGACTCCTCGAGCTTCAGCCGGATGTAGACCGAGATGCCGAGGAGGATCAGCGAGATGAGGAAGGGGATCCGCCAGCCGACGGTCTTGAAGTAGTCCGGCGCCATCGTCGCCCGGCAGCCGCCGATGACGAGGAGCGCGAGGAAGAAGCCGACGGTCGCGGTCGTCTGGATCCAGCTGGTGGAGTAGCCGCGCTTCCCGTCCGGGGCGTGCTCGGCGACGTAGGTCGCCGCGCCGCCGTACTCGCCGCCGAGCGCGAGGCCCTGCAGGCAGCGGAGCGTCACGAGGAGGATCGGCGCCGCCATGCCGATCCTCTCGTAGGTCGGCAGGATGCCGACCGCGGCCGTGGCCGAGCCCATGACGAGGATCGTGACGAGGAACGTGTACTTGCGCCCGACGAGGTCGCCGATGCGCCCGAAGAAGACCGCGCCGAACGGCCGGACGAGGAAGCCGGCGGCGTACGTCGCGAACGCCGAGAGGAGGGCGGCCGTGTCGTTCCCCTTCGGGAAGAACAGGGCCGCGAAGAACGGCGCGAGCGTCGCGTAGAGGTAGAAGTCGTACCACTCGAAGACGGTGCCGACCGACGACGCGATGATGACGCGGCGCTCGGCGGCCGCCGAGATCGGGGGGTGGCCGTCCGACGCCGCTGCGGAGATCTGTGTCATGCGCTCCTCCTCCTGGTCCTTTGCATCCCCGGGGCAACCCGATTCAGTTCACTCACGGTGCTCCTCCTCCTTCTCGTCGTGCCGCGCCGCCCCCCGGTCAGGGGGCGGACGCCTCGCCGTGGTCGTCTGGTCGGGCGGCAGCCGGGCCGGCGCCGGGGCGCGTTCGGGAGCGGACGGGACGGGGGGCGGACGCACCGCAGCCGGGCCACCATGCGGCCTGTTGCGGAACGTCGGAACGACCCCGACTCGACTCCATGTCCGCTCACCTCCTCGGACGACGTGTCCGACGCGCGAGGCTCAACTTTTCTACTGGGCGCGAAGGATTCCTGACGGGGACCCCGAAGTCAAGCGGCAGATGTGATTTCGGGGCCGTCGCGTTTACGCAACGGACCTGTTCGGGGAGAGTGCGTTATCGCGAGATTGCGCCGTCGTCGTCGCGCGGGCTCGCCCCGCCCGGCGCGGCCTCGGCGTCCGCGGCCGCGGACGCGCGGGGCCCGCGCGGCGGGCGGACGACGGTGACGGTGCACGGCGCCTGCGCGGCGACCTCGCCCGAGACGCTCCCGAGGAGGTCGCGTTTGAGGGAGTTCGTGCGCGCCCCGAGGACGACGTGGTCGACGTGGTTCGTCCGGGCGTACTCGAGGAGGGCCCCGGCGACGTCGGTCGCCTCGAGGACCTGGAACGTGATCCGGTCGTCGTCGAGCCCGAGGGGCTGCGCCCAGTGGCGGAGCTGGACGAGGCGGTGCAGGTGCTTGTTCCGCCCCTCCTCGTCGAGCGTCTGGTCGAGCGCGATGCGGTGGTGCCGGAGGACGTTGAGGCAGGCGACGCGCGCGTCGGGGACCGTCTCGAGGACGCGGCGGAGCGTCGTCCGGATCGCCTCGAAGAGCGGCTCGGAGCTCTCGGCGAGGTCGACGGCCACGGCGACCATCGGCGCGGTCGAGATCTGGGTGGCGACGTCGGCGCGCCGCGCGGGCGCCGTCGGACGCTCCTTGAAGCGGCGCCGGAGCGCGATCCGCCACGGGTCGCGCCGGAGCTTCTCCGAGCGCCCCGTGAGCTTGAGCTCGGCGGTGTGCGTCAGGTCGAACGCGAGCTGCGCGCCGGTGGGCGGGCGGCGCCCGGCGTCGACCTCGAGGCAGCGCAGGACGATCTCCTGGAGCCACGGCGGGTAGTCGGGGCGGAGGCGGCGCGGCGGAACGGGGTCGCGCCAGAGACGGCGCTGGAGCCCCCGCCGGCTCTTCGGGTCGGCGAAGGGGCGGACGCCGGTGGAGAAGAAGTAGAGGAGGACGCCGAGGGAGAAGAAGTCGCTCCGCGGGTCGCGCCGGTTCCCGACGATCTGCTCGGGCGACATGTACGGGCCCGTGCCGTACGGCAGCCGGAACTGCTCCTGCATCAGGTCGGGGAGCTGGGTGTGGTGGGAGAGGCCGTAGTCGACGAGGACCGCCTCCCCGGTCGGGCGGAAGAGGATGTTCGAGGGCTTCACGTCGAGGTGGACGAGGTGCTGGCCGTGCAGGTCGTGGAGGGCGTTCGCGACCTTCGCCCCGATCGCGGCGACCTCGTCGTACGGGAGCGGGAGCCGTTCGAGGCAGAAGAGGAGCGACTTGCCCGGGATCCGCTCCATGACGACGTACGGCTGCTTCGTGAAGTCGCCGTTCGCAACGAATCGGGGGACGTGCGGCCCGGTGAGGCGCGGGAGGATCATCTGCTCCATCTCGAAGCTGACGATGGCAGCGGGGTCCATCCCCTCGAGGAGCTTCGGCACCTTCATGAGGACGGGGAAGTCGACGTCGGCGCGCGTGACGGTCCGGAGCGTCGACATCCCCCCCTCGTGGATCAGCTCCCCGACGACGAACCCGTCGAGGACCATCCCGCGCGTCAGGCTCGTGACGACCACGCGTCACCTCCCCACGAAGAGCCGCTCCGCGAAGACCTCCGGGAGCCCCGCCTCCCGGATCTTCGCCGCGGCCTTCTCGACGTCGTAGGGGGTCCGCAGGAAGGTGACCTCGTTCCGTCCGGTGTCGAGCACGGCCCAGGCGGCGGCCGGGTTCCCGTCGCGCGGCTGGCCGACGGAGCCGAGCGCGGCGAGCCAGCGCCTCTGCCGCACGAGGGGGATGCCGACCGCCGTCGCCGGCCGGAACGGGGTCGCCTTCCACATCTCGGAGACGCTGTTCCACATCTCGGACATGCTGTAGAGCGCGGGGCGGTGGACGTGCCCGCAGAACGTGGCGCGGCAGTCCGTCGCGCGCATGCTCCGGACGGCGTCGGAGGCCTCCCTCACGTAGGTCCAGCGGGCCGGCGCGACCGCGTCGGCGTGGACGAAGAGGCGGCCGTCGTCCTCGATCTTCAGCGGCAGCGAGGCGAGGAACGACCGCTCCTCGCGCCCGAGCTCGTTGCGCGTGTACTCGATCGAGTCCTCGGCCCCGTCGTGCATGCCGTTCACGGACCCGACGACGGCGGCGTCGTGGTTCCCGAGGAGGGCGCGCGAGCCGGAGGCGACGAGCTCCATGACCGTCCGGACGACCCACTCGGGATCCGCGCCGTAGCCGACGTAGTCTCCGAGGAAGAGGAACTCCCTCACCCCCCGCGCGCGGGCGTCGGCGAGGCAGGCCTCGAGGGCTTCGCGGTTCGCGTGGACGTCGGCGAGGAGGCCGAGGAGCATCCGGTCCGTTCCCTCCGTGCTCATCCTAAGACAAGAGGGCCCGCCGCCCGGAGGCGGCGGGCCCTTCCCGAACGCGGCGTTCCGCCGCCCGTCAGAAGTAGAAACCCTGGAGCTGGATCGTGAACTGGTCGGCCGTCTTGCCGACCTTGGGGTCGATCTCGCCCCAGGCGGCCTTCAGGTTGAGGTTGTGCCCGATGGCCATGTAGCCGAGGCCGATCGACCAGCGGACCTCGTCGCCGGAGTCGGTCCCGGAGACGTTCTTGTCGGAGTAGGTGAAGAACGGCATCAGCTTCGCCTTGGCGATGTAGTAGCCGCCCTCGAAGTAGATGACGTCCTGCTTCGGGAGGGTCTTCACGAACGTGCCGCCGTCGTAGTGGATGTAGTCGAGCTGGGCGCTGAGCGCGCCGGGCCCGAGCGGATGGTCGTAGTAGGCGTCGGCCGCGTAGGACTTGTAGTCCTTCTGGAAGTCGTAGCCGCCGCCGATCGCGAAGATCTTCTTCTTCCCGAGGCTCGTGCCCGTGTAGAAGAAGCCGGTGTCCGCGTCGAGGAAGTTGTACTGGACGCGCGCGGTGCCCCGGAAGGCGTTCTGGCTCTGGGCATCGCGGTTCCCCTGCCAGGCGCCGACGCGGTACTCGAGCTTCTTCTCGGCCAGGTAGCCGCGGGCCTGGAAGCCCGTGTCGCGGCCGACGACGTTCTGCTCCGGCGCCGAGTAGAGGAACGAGTGCGGGCCGTAGTCGATAGGCACGAGGCTCGCCGCGCTCTGGAGCGAGTTGTGCGCGATGCCGGTCAGGATGAGGCCGGCGTCGAGGGTGAAGGCGTCGTCGAGCTTCCAGGAGATGAACGCGTCCTGGACGGTCAGGCCGCTCGAGATCGTCTTCGCGCCGGCGTTGACCTTGCCGAGGTTCGGGTTGTCCGTCTCGAAGAAGAAGCTGACGTTCTTCGCGAGGTTGCCGCCGACGAGGAGGCGGACCCGGCGCAGGTAGAGGTTCTGCGCGGTGTTGTCGGTCGCCGGGTTCTCCAGCCAGTCCGCCTGGCCCTGGAGGAGGAACCCGAACTTGAAGTTGACGTCGTCGTTCACCTTGATCACCGCCTGCGCGGGCGCGAGCCCCGCAGGGAGGAGGAGCGCGAGCGCCAGCGCGGCGATCGCCCCGGGCCGGAGGAGCTGCTTCATCGTCTTTCCTCTCCTTTCGCGAACGGACTGTGAGATCCGGCACGGAGCCGGCGTTTTGCTGGACGGGTCCGGACTCGCGCCGTCGGGGCGCGCCGCGGGGGCGTTCGTGCTGGTCACCTGAGCGCGAAAGAATAGGACGCGCCGCGCGCGTGTCAACCGTTTGTTTCGAAAATGCGAAGAACGCGTAAACACGATCGGGGCGGACGGGGCCTCCCAGGGCGCCCCGGCCCGCGGTTCCTGCCGCGACGCGTCCGAGACACCCGAAACGCGTTATCGCGGTAGACGCGCACCGGTCGCTTCGGATAGAAATGCAGGCTCCACGGACACGTGAGGAGGATCGGCCCATGAGCGACGGCGAGCAGAAGAAGGCACCGGCTGTCACGGAGACGAGCGAGGCCCAGATCGCGTCCCACTGGAAGGAAGAGGACTACTACAGGCCTCCCGTCACGTTCGTCACGCAGGCGAACATGGCCGACCCGGAGATCAACGAACGGTTCGCCGAGAAGAACTTCCCGAAGTGCTTCGAGGAGTACGCCGAGCTCCTGACCTGGTACGAGCGCTGGCACACCGTCCTCGACACGCAGGACCCGCCGTTCTGGAAGTGGTTCGTCGGCGGCAAGATCAACGCCTCGTACAACTGCGTCGACCGGCACCTCGCGAAGTACAAGAACAAGGCGGCGCTCATCTTCGTCCCGGAGCCGGAGGACGAGGACCCCACCGCGATCACCTACCAGGAGCTCTACGCGAGGGTCAACGAGTTCGCGGCGCTGCTGCGCGACTTCGCCGGCCTCAAGGCCGGGGACCGCGTCACGATCCACATGCCGATGGTCGCCGAGCTCCCGATCACCATGCTCGCCTGCGCCCGGCTCGGCATCATCCACTCGGTCGTCTTCGGCGGCTTCAGCGGCGAGGCCTGCGGCCTGCGCGCCGCCGACTCCGGGAGCAGCGTCCTCATCTACATGGACGGCTACTACCGCAGCGGCAAGATGATCGACCACAAGGCGAGCGCCGAGATCGCCGTGGCGACCGCGGAGAAGGAAGGCCAGAAGATCGACAAGGTCCTGGTCTGGAAGCGCTACCCCGAGAAGTACACGTCGGCCACGCCGATGGTCGCGGGGCGCGACTTCTTCGTCGACGAGGTCCTGAAGGACTTCCACCGGGCCCGCGTCGCGCCGGTCCCCCTGGACGCCGAGCACCCGCTGTTCCTGATGTACACGAGCGGCACCACCGGGAAGCCGAAGGGCTGCCAGCACCGGACGGGGGGCTACCTCGCCTACGCGGCGGGGACCTCGAAGTACATCCAGGACATCCACCCGGAAGACGTCTACTGGTGCATGGCGGACATCGGCTGGATCACCGGGCACTCGTACATCGTCTACGGGCCGCTCGCCGTCGGCGCGTCGGCCGTCATCTTCGAGGGGACGCCGAACTACCCCGACGCCGGCCGGCCCTGGCGGATCGCCGAGCGGCTCGACGTGAACATCTTCCACACGTCGCCGACCGCCATCCGGATGCTCCGCAAGGCGGGCGCCGACGAGCCGGGGAAGTACAACTACAGGTTCAAGCACATGACGACGGTCGGCGAGCCGATCGAGCCCGAGGTCTGGCGCTGGTACTACGAGGTCGTCGGCAAGGGGAAGGCGGTCATCGTCGACACCTGGTGGCAGACGGAGACCGGGGGCTTCCTCTGCTCGACCAAGCCCGCGCTCGACCTGATGAAGCCGGGCAGCGCCGGCCCCGGGATGCCGGGCATCTACCCCGTCATCCTCGACGAGAACGCGAAGGAGATGAGCCCCGGGACGGGCCGGGCCGGAAACCTCTGCATCCGGAACCCGTGGCCCGGGATCATGCAGACGATCTGGGGCGACCACGACCGGTTCGCGCGGCAGTACTACTCGAAGTACTGCAAGGACAAGACGAGCAAGAGGTGGCAGGACTGGCCGTACTTCGCGGGAGACGGGGCCCTCCACGCCGCCGACGGCTACTTCCGGATCCTCGGCCGCGTCGACGACGTCATCAACGTGGCCGGGCACCGGCTCGGGACGAAGGAGCTCGAGTCGGCCTGTCTTACGGTCGTCGAGGTCGCCGAGGCGGCGGTCGTCCCGGTCGTCGACGAGGTGAAGGGGCGCGTCCCCGAGATCTACGTCTCGCTCAAGCCGGGCTACGCGGCGACGAAGGAGATCACCGACAAGATCGTCACGACGATCGAGCTGATGATCGGCAAGATCGCGCGGCCGCGGGCGGTGCACATCGTCGCCGACATGCCGAAGACGAGGTCGGGGAAGATCATGCGGCGCGTCCTCGCCGCCATCTCGAACACCCTGGACACCGGGGACATCACGACGCTCGCCAACCCGGACGTCGTCGAGCAGATCCGGAAGACGGTCCAGGGCGACGCGAAGGTCGCGACGAAGGACGGCCCGGAGGACCTGAGGCTGTTCGGGAAGGAAGAGTAGGGGTTCCGGCGCGACCCGCGCGGCTTCCTCCCCTTCGGGGAGAGGCGGCCGCGCGGGTCTAGACTTTCCGGCGTCCGCCGCCGGACGGGGCCCTCCTCCGGGAGGCGGCCGAGGAAGCGAGGCCGAGACATGCTCGTTCGCGACATCATGAGGTCCCCCGTCGTGGCCGTGCCGCCCGAGACGACGCTCGAGGACGCCTACCGGACGATGAGGGAGAAGGCCTTCCGGCACCTGCCCGTGCTCGACGGGGGGCGCCTCGTCGGAGTCGTCACCGACCGGGACCTGCGCCTCGCGACCTCGGCGCTCGCGCCCGTCCCGTTCCCCGCCGGCAGCTCCGTCGCCGCGGTCATGTGCCGGGAACCGCTGACCGCCAGCGCGGAGGACGCCGTCGAGGACGCGGCCCGGGTCATGCGCGAGCGGAAGATCGGGTGCCTCCCCGTCGTCGACGACGGGCGCGTCATCGGCATCATCACGGGGATCGACCTCCTCGACGCCCTCATCCGGATGACCGGGGTCGACAAGCCTTCCGGCCGCCTGGAGGTCCGCCTCCCCGACCGGCCGGGCGAGCTCGCGAGGCTCACGGCCTTCATGGGCGAGCGGGCGCTCAACATCCACTCCATCCTCACGTCCCCCGAGGGACCGGAGTGCATCCGGGCCGTCCTGCGCGTCGGCTCGATCGAGACGCGCCCGCTGGCACGGGAGCTCCGCGAGGCGGGGTTCGAGGTCGTCTGGCCCCCCGACAAGCCATGCCCTCGCTGATCTACCGTCCCGAGTACGCGAGGTACTCGTTCGGGGAGGACCACCCCTTCAGCCCGCTCAGGGTCCGGATGGCCCTGGAGCTCCTGGAGTCGCTCGGGCACCGCGTCGACGCGACGGCCCCCGACCCCGCTCGCCGCGAGGACCTTCTCTCGGTCCACGACGACTACTACGTCGACCACGTGGAGGCGCTGAGCGCGGGGCGGAAGGTCCCGGACGCGCGGAGCTACGGCCTCGACACCCCCGACACCCCGGCCTTCCCGGGGATGGACGAGGCGGCCCGGTGGCACGTCGGCGGAACGCTGCTCGGCGCGCGCCAGATCCTCGAGGGGACCGGGAAGCGCGTCCTGCAGCTGGGGGGCGGGCTGCACCACGCCCGGCGGAACTTCGCGTCGGGCTTCTGCGTCTACAACGACCTGGCGATCGCGATCCGCTCGCTGACCCGGCGCGGCCTCTGGGTCGCCTACCTCGACATCGACGTCCACCACGGCGACGGCGTCCAGCAGATCCTCTACGAGGACAAGCGCGTGATGACGATCAGCCTCCACGAGTCGGGGCGGTACCTCTTCCCCGGCACGGGCGAGGTCCACGAGCTGGGCTCGGGGGTCGGCCGCGGGCTGAAGCTGAACGTCCCGCTCGAGCCGCTCACCGAGGGGGAGAGCTACCTCGAGGTCCTCGAGGAGGTCGTCCCCGCCGCCCTCCGGCACTTCGGGCCGGCCGTCCTCGTCGTGCAGGCGGGAGCCGACGCCCACTACGAGGACCAGCTCGCCGACCTGATGCTCGGGACGCGCGACTTCGAGAGGATCTTCCGCCGCATCCTCGACTGGGCGGCGGAGTTCACCGCGGGGCGCGTCCTCTTCACGCTCGGCGGGGGCTACTCGCTCCGCGCCACGCCGCGGGTCTGGGCGCTCCTCTGGCTCGTCCTCAACGACCTGCCGGTCCCGGAGGACCTGCCGCCGGACTGGGTCTGGCGCTGGAGCCACGTCCTCGGCCCGAAGCCTCCGCTGGAGTTCCACGACCCCTCGCCGCTCCGCGTCGACATCCCGAAGCGCGAGGAGATCCGCCACCGGAACCTCCAGGTGGCGCATCGTCTCCTCGAGGTCGCGCGCCCCTACTGGCTCTGAGGAGCGGCCGGAACCGAGCCGACTCCTATAATTGTCCGCTGGATGTTCAGGATCATTCCCGACGGGAAGAGCTTCAGCGAGTACGCCCTCCTGCGCGACGGCGAGAGCGTCCTCCTCCGCGTCGCCACGCCCGACGACGTCCCCGCGGTCGAGGCGCTGATGCGGGGCGTCTCGCGCGAGAGCCTCCAGATGCGCTTCATGGGCGCCGTCGCCTACGTGTCGCGCAGCGCGATCGAGTTCATGTGCGCGGGGGAGCCGCACGACCGGCTGAGCCTCCTCGCCATCGCGGGGCAGGAGCCCGGCGAGCGCGTCATGGCCATCGGCAACTACATCTCGCTCGGCGTCGGCGGCAAGGCCGAGGTGGCCTTCCTCGTTCACGACGAGTTCCAGGGGCGGGGGATCAGCACCCTCCTCCTCGAGCGGCTCGCGGGGATCGCGGCGGGGTACGGGTTCATCGGGTTCGAGGCCGAGGTCCTCTACGAGAACCAGGCGATGATCGACGTCTTCAAGGACTCGGGGTTCGAGGTCTGCCAGGCCGAGGGCGGGGGCGGCTGCATCCACGTGCAGTTCCCCGTCTCGGGCCTCGCGTCGCTCCGGGAGAGGGTGGAGCTGCGCGACCGGATCGCCGCGGCGAACTCCCTCGTCCCGCTGCTGAAGCCCCGCGCCGTGGCGGTCGTCGGGGCGTCGCGGGACCCGGCGGCCGTCGGGAGCATGATCTTCAGCGCCATTCTCCGCGGGGGCTTCACCGGGACGGTCTACCCCGTGAACAACCAGACGACCTCCGTCCAGAGCGTCCGCGCCTACCCGTCGGTGACGGAGCTCCCCGAGCGCGCCGACCTGGCGGTCGTCGCCGTCCCGGCGACGAAGGTCCTGGAGGCGGCGGAGGAGGCCCTCCACGCCGGGACGAAGGCGCTCCTCGTCGTCACGTCGGGCTTCGGCGAGACGGGGCCCGACGGCGCGGCGCGCCAGCGCGAGCTCGTCACCCTCGTCCGCTCGCACGGCGCCCGGCTCGTCGGCCCGAACTGCCTCGGCGTGATGAACACCCACCCCGAGACCCGCCTGAACGCGAGCCTGGCGCCGGACCTCGTCCCCCAGGGAAGGATCGGCTTCTTCTCGCACTCGGCCGCCCTCGGCCTCGTCATCCTCAACTACGCCGCCGAGCGCGGTCTCGGCTTCTCGACGTTCGTCTCGGCGGGGAACCGCGCCGACGTCTCGGGGAACGATCTCCTCCAGTACTGGGAGGAGGACGCCGCGACGGACGTCGCCCTCCTCTACCTCGAGACCTTCGGGAACCCGCGCCGCTTCGCCCGCGTCGCGCGGCGCCTCTCGTACAAGAAGCCGATCCTCTGCGTGAAGAGCGCCCGGAGCCGGGCCGGCGCCGCCGCTGCGCGCGCCCACATCGGCGCGGCGGCGATGAGCGACACGAACGTCGACGTCCTCTTCCGCCAGGCGGGGGTGATCCGGGCCGAGACGCTCGAGGAGATGTTCGACGTCTCCCTTCTCCTGGCCAACCAGCCGCTCCCGCGCGGCAACCGGGTCGCCATCATCAGCAACTCGGGGGGCGTCCTGACGATCTGCGCCGACGCCTGCGACGCGAACGGCCTCTCGGTCGAGGGGACGGGCGCCGTCGACCTCGGGGCCCTCGCCACGGTCGAGGAGTACGAGAGGGCCGTGGAGTCGGCGGTCGTCCACGACGGCGTCGACGCCCTCGTCGTCATCTTCGCCTGCATCGGGGGCTGCGACCCGAAGGTCGTCGGGCGCGGCATCCGGCGCGGCGTCCTCCGCGGCGAACGGAAGACCGGCGTCGCCAAGCCGGTCCTCCTCTGCCTCATGGGCCAGGCGGGGATCGTCCGGCTGCACGGCGAAGGGGCGGCGGAACCGGCGGGCGCCCCGTCGCGCCACGTCTTCCCGTCGTACCGCTTCCCCGAGTCCGCCGCCCTCGCCCTCTCGCGCGCCGTCCAGTACGCCGCCCACCGGCAGCGTCCGGGGGGCCACTTCGTCTGGTACGACGACGTCGATGCCGGCGCCGCCCGCCAGGAGGTGACGGCCCTCCTTTCCGAGTCGGCGGAGGACGTCGTCTGGCTCGAAGGGGAGAGGGCGTGGTCCCTCCTGAAGCTCTTCGGAATCTCGACGGGCGCGGTGAGGGAGACGGGGACCTCGGCCGCGGCGGACCACGCCCTCGTGGAGGTCGTCTCCGACCCGAGCTTCGGCCCCCTCATCCGCCTCTCGCGGCCGGGTCTCCCGCCGGTCGTGAGGATCACGCCGCTGACCGACCACGACGTGCGGGAGATCGTCGAGACGGCGGGCCTCCCGCTGGAGTGCGGGGTCGACGAGCTCCTCGGCCGGGTGTCCCAGCTCATCGAGGAGCTCCCGTGGCTCTGGGCCATGCGGGCGGAGATCCACAGGGTCGAGCACACCGCCGGGAGCTGCGGCGTCGTCCTCGAGGCGGCGGTGCGGATCGCCCTGTCGCGCCGCGAGAGCCCCGGGAAGTAGCCGGGCGCGCCTACGGGATCCAGCGGCCCGAGACGAACTCCGCCGCCGTCCTCCACGTGAAGTAGAGGCCGAAGCCGAGGAGGAGGAGGCCGGCGGCGACCGTCGAGTTCCGGATCCACTCCCCCGCGGGGTGCCCGCGCAGCTTCTCGACGAGCTCGATCAGGACGAGGAACCAGGCGAAGACGCCGAGGCCGACGCCGACGCCGAACGCGAGGCCCGGGAGCAGGCCGGTCGGAAGGAGCCTGTGTCCGACGAGGAACGTGACGAGGAGCGTCCAGTTCACGAAGAGGGACGGGTTCGCCGCTCCCTGGAGAAAGCCGACGAGCAGCGGGAAGCGGAACGCCGCGACGCCCCCCGGCGGCGCCGGAAGGGGGGGAGCCCCGTTCCGGGAGGAGTCCGCCTTCCGGTCGACGAAGAGGATCTTCAGCCCTCCCGCGAGGAGGAAGAGCGCGAGGAAGAGACGGGTCCAGGGATTCGTGACGACCTTCTCGAGGACCCAGCCGAACCCCATCGCGATGAACCCGCAGATCACCGCGTCGACGAGCGCGGCGCCGAGCGAGAGGCGGAGCGCCTCGCGCGTCTCGTACCGGGACGCCCTCCGGATGACGTTGAAGTTCACGGGCCCCGGAGGGATCGCGCCGACCAGGCCGGCGGCGAAGCCCGCCAGGAGGGCCACCGGCAGCTCCTTCACGTCCGTCGGCTCCGGCGCGACATGCGGGCGGGATCGTCTCACGATCGGTTGCGGGCCTTCGAGCGCGGGTCTAATGTGACGGCATGAAGGTCCTCTCCTGCGCTGCCGCGTTAGCGCTCGCCTTCGCCGCCACGGCCCAGGAGGCCCGGCTCGAGTTCGAGCCGCAGGTGGGCACGACCGGGTCGCGCGTCACCATCACGAGCCCGCTTCCGAAGGGGGCCGTCGTCCGCTTCGGGACCCGCCCGGTGCCGCTCTTCGTCGAGCCGGGGAAGCACCCGAGCTTCCTCGTCCCCGAGGGAATCTCCAGCGCGTTCGTCGAGGCCTCCGTCGCGGGGAAGGTCGTCGCCCGCAGCTCGGTGCCGTTCGTCGTCGCGAGCGGCTCGCTCGTGAACGCCCCGAAGCTCGTCGGCCTGAAGGAGGCGATCGACGTCTTCGGCTACGCCGAGCCGATCCCCGAGGGGGGAGAGAAGCCCGAGGCGAAGGCGAGGAAGATCCTCTCGCTCGGCGACGGGGACGTCCTGACGATCGGGGAGGCGCCCGCCCCGGCTCCGCTGCAGCTCGCCATCGGGAACGACGCGGCCTCCGCCGCCACGCGCGGCATGGGTCCGCCGGGCTTCATCCTGACGGCTCGGGCGCCGGAGAAGCGCGCGATCGTCATCCCGGCGCTCCCGCCGCTGCCGACCCCCTCGCCGACGCCGGTGCCCGGACCGCCGGCGAGCTGACGGCGTCCCGACTTGCCCCTCCTCGAGTTCCGCCTGGAGCTGCCGGGCGTCCCGCGCGAGGCGATCGCCGCCTTCCACGCCGACCCGCGCGTCCTCGAGTGGCTCTCCCCGCCGGAGAAGAAGGTCCGCGTCGTCGAGCGCCCCGCGGCGATCGGGGCCGGCTCACGAATCGTCATCGAGGTGACCCCCTTCGGCGTCCCCGTCCGCTGGGTCTCCCGGATCGAGGCGTGGGAGCCCCCCTTTTGCTTCGTCGACGTCCAGGAGAAGGGGCCGTTCCGGCGCTGGAGGCACGAGCACCTCTTCGAGGAGGGGGCGCTCGTCGACCGGGTCGACTACGAGGTCCCGCTCGCGCTCGCCGGCGGGCGCCTCGTCGACCTCGCCGTCGTGAGGCCCGACGTCCGCCGGATGTTCCGGTTCCGGCACCAGGCGACGGCGCAGCGGCTCCTCGGGAGGCGGTGAGCCGGGAACTTCCCTCCCCACGCCCGGGTCTCACCGGGCGTGGAGGACGCCTCGTGACGGCTCGCATCCTCGCCTTCAACCCCGGTCCCGGGGGAGGCCGACATGGGAGAATCCCGGCCGTGATCATGCCGGTGAACACCGCCAGCGAGGGCCGCGACTGGCCCGGGGACGAAAAGGCCGTCGCCCGCTTCCTCGGGGGCGACCCGACCGGGTTCGAGCAGATCGTGCGGCACTACTCGGGCATGGTCTTCGCGCTCGCCGCCCGCCTCGTCGGCCCCTGGGAGGCCGAGGAGGTCGTGCAGGAGACGTTCCTGAGGGCCTGGCGCGGCCTCGAGTCGTTCCGGGGCGAGTCCTCTCTGAAGACGTGGCTCTACACGATCGCCCTGAACCGCGCGAAGGCGCGCCAGGGGACCCTCGCGCGGATGCGGACGGTCTTCGCCTCGCCCCGGGCTTCCGCCGAGGACGACAAGCCCTGGCCCGGCGAGGAGGCTCCCGACCCGTCCGCCTCCCCCGAGGAGCAGGCCGTCGCCCTCGAGCAGCGGGCGCGGCTCCGGAAGGCGATCCGTAACCTCCCCGAGGAGTTCCGCCACGCCGTCGTCCTGCGCGACCTCGAAGGACTCTCCTACGACGACATCGCCCGCGTGCTGAGCGTCCCGATCGGGACGGTGAGGAGCCGGATCGCCCGTGGCCGGGCCGCCCTCCTGGAGGAGCTGTCGTGAGCGCGAATCCCCAGCCCCGGCCCCTCGTGACCGGAGACCTCGACCTCCTGATCTCGCGATCTCTCGACGGGGACCTCCCGCCCGAGGAGGAGCGCGAGCTGAAGAGCCTCCTCGCCTCCGACGCCGCCGCGCGTGCCCGCTACGACGCGATGGCCCGGCTCGTCGGCCGCCTCGAGGAGCTCCCCGAGCCGGAGACCCCCTTCGCCCTCGCGACGCGCGTCAGCGCGCAGGTCGAGGACGACACCCGGGGCCTCGCCGCCTCGCTCCACCGCTTCGGCTTCTACTTCCGCCCCGCGACGCTCGGCGTCGTCGCGGCCGGAATCGTCGCGGTCGCGATCTCCTACACCGTCATGAACCCCAGGAAACCGGCGGCCGTCGTCGCCGAGTCGAAGGCGCAGCCCGCCCCGGCCGACGACGGGCGCGTGTCGGTCTTCTTCGGCGAGACGGCGAAGAAGGACGCGGCCCCGTCGCGCGCCGCCGGGCCCGCGCCCGCGGCGCCCGCGGCCTCCTACCCCGCGGAGGCCCTCGCGAACGACGCGAAGGGGGGCGCGCGGCGGCAGGAGCCCGTTCAGGTCGCCTCCGTCGAGGCGAAGAAGGCGAAGGAAGAGGCCGCCTTCGCCCCGGAGCGCGACGCGCCGGCCCTCGCCGCGGCGGCCCCCGAGCCGCAGGCGGCCCGGTCGCGGAACGACGTCGCCGCCGAGAGCTCCGCCGAGGGAGTCGTTCTCCAGAAGTCGGCCGCCGCGGACGAGGCGCGCTTCCGGGCCGCCGCTCCGGCCCCCGCGGTGGCCGGAGCCGTCCGGCCCGCTGCGCCCGTTCCCGCCTCCGTGGGCGCGACGCGCGCCGCCGCTTCCGTCGAGGTCGTCGGGAAGAGCGCGGGAACGCTTCGTCTCTCCGCTCCCGCGTCGCTCGACGGCCTCTCCGGGCCGTTCGAAGGGTCGTACCGCCTCGAGCTGAACGGCTCGGGGATGGTCGCCGAGGTCGTCCGCCTCTTCGGAGGTTCGGGGGTCGAGCCCGCCGGCCTCCAGCCGCGTCTCAAGGGCCTCGCCTTCGTCCCCGTCGAAGCGGCGCGGGCGGCCGGCTCGGTCGACGTGAAGGTCCGGCTCCCGTAGCCCCGCCGCCCGGAGCCGGGCCGGGGCATGCCGTGCAAATTATTTATTTTGAATAACTTGCATGGCATTTCGATTCGCCGACCGGAGACCCCTCCCATCGGGCAGAATGGGCCTGCCACGGGGGTACGTCGTGAAAAGGACGCAGGCGGTTCGGGTCCGGAAGGCTCTCGAGTACGTGAAGAAGCGGCTCAAGCTCGACCTCGAGTTCGTCGTCGAGCCGGGTGAGGTCCACGAGCAGTTCGGCCTCCTCGACATCGAGCGCTCCCAGCGCGGCACCGAGGATCGGAAGACCTGGATCGTCAGCTTCGACCCCGAGCTCGTCTCGCAGGAGTCGCTCTCGGCCCTTCGCCGCCACGCGTTCCACGAGGTTCTCCACGCGCTGACGTGGCCGCTCTTCGACGAGGCCGAGGCGGCCATCCGCAGGGTCCCCGACTCCACGCTCCGCAAGGAGCTGATGGACCGGACCATCGACGCGCGCGAGAACATCGTCTACGACCTCGAGCGGAAGATCGGCCCTCTCTGCTTCCCGTCCCTCCCCTGGGTCGATCCCTGATCGCTTGACCGCCAGAGGGGCGGACTCCTAGAATGCGCGTCCCTTGCGGCGTGGTCGCCGCGTTCTTTGCCAGGGAGCGGGCCGAAGTAGCTCAGTCGGTAGAGCAACTGATTCGTAATCAGTAGGTCGGCGGTTCAAGTCCGCCTTTCGGCTCCATCTACTTATTCTCCCGTAAAGGGTTGCAAGAGGGTCGCGAGAGCGGCCCTTTCGCTTTCTTACTGTTAGCCCGCTGTTAGCCCGCGCGGATCGCGGCTGGTCCCCTCCGCCCCGGTCAAGCGATCAGGGATCGACTCGGCGCAAACGAAATGTGCCCACGACGATCCAGATTGAGGCCGAACGGCACTCCCCTGACACAGAAGCCCGGACGAATGACGTCCGACCGGAATTCCCAGCGGGAACGAGGGCGCAATGCGACTGGCGGGTCCCCAGCGTCTGATCTCCTCGACTACTCTTCCTGCGGGGCAGGCCCGGATCGAATGATCTGAAGGGAAGCGGCAACCCATGGCGGACACGTTCAAGGCACAGTCGGAACCCAGGGCTTTCAACGGCTTCTCCGAAATCACGTCGTTCATCTGGTCCGTGGCCGACCTCCTGAGAGGCGACTACAAGCAGTCCGACTACGGAAAGGTGATCCTGCCTTTCACGGTCCTCCGGCGCCTCGACTGCGTCCTCGCTGATACCCGCGAAGCCGTCTGGAAGAAAGCGGAGTCACTGAAGGGCTCCAGCTTCAAGGACCCTGAAGAAATCCTGAATCGTGCCGCCAAAGTTCCGTTCCACAACGTGTCGAAGTTCGATTTCCAGAAGCTGAAGGGCGATCCGAACCACCTCGCCCACAACCTCACGGCTTACATCAAGGGCTTCTCCTCCGGAGCCCGCGACATCATCGAGCGGTTCAACTTCTCCGATCAGGTCGTCAAGCTCGACAGCGCGAACCTGCTCTATCAGGTCCACTCCAAGTTCGCTGAGGTGGACCTCCACCCGGAGAAGGTTCCGAACCACGTAATGGGTTCCATATTCGAAGAGCTGATCCGGAGGTTCTCAGAGCAGTCGAACGAGACAGCCGGAGAGCACTTCACCCCCCGAGATGTCATCCGCCTCATGGTCGATCTCCTGTTTGTCGAGGACGACGACGTGCTCAGGAAGCCGGGAGTCGTGAGGTCCCTATACGACCCGGCGTGTGGAACGGGCGGAATGCTCAGCGTGGCAGAGGAGTACCTCCGGGAGTTGAATCCCGCTGCCCAGCTTGTCGTGTTCGGGCAGGAGCTGAACGACGAGTCCTATGCCGTCTGCAAGGCCGACATGATGATCAAGGGGCAGACCCCGTCGAACATCGCTCGGGGAAACTCCTTCTCCGAGGACGGGCATGTCGGGAAGAAGTTCGACTACCTTCTGTCTAACCCGCCGTTTGGTGTGGAGTGGAAGAAGGTCCAGAAGGTCGTCGAGGACGAGCACGAAACGCAGGGGTACGGCGGGAGATTCGGACCCGGCCTTCCCCGGATCAACGACGGAGCGCTCCTCTTCATTCTTCACATGATCTCCAAGATGAAGCCCTACGAACCGAAGACCGGGGAGGGTGGGAGCCGCCTCGCTATCGTCTTCAACGGGTCACCCCTTTTCACGGGGGACGCCGGGTCGGGGGAGAGCGAGATCCGGAAGTGGATCATCGAGAACGACTGGCTGGAGGTCATCGTCGCTCTCCCAGACCAGCTCTTCTACAACACGGGGATATCCACCTACATCTGGGTCGTCACGAACCGGAAGCCGAAGGCCCGGAAGGGGAAGGTCCAGCTCATCAACGGAGCGGAGATGTTCCTGAAGATGAGAAAGTCGCTCGGGAACAAGCGGAACGAGCTGGGTGCTGACCACGTCGCCACGCTCGCCCAGCTCTACGGGGACTTCGCCGTGGGGGAGAACGCGAAGATCTTCGACAACGACGACTTCGGCTTTCGCCGCATTACGGTGGAACGGCCCCTCCGGTTGAGCTTCCAAGCCTCCCCCGAGCGGCTGGAACGGCTCCGGGAGGGAACCGCCTTCCAGAACCTCGTGAAGTCGAAGAAGAAGGGGGTTGCCGCCAAGAAGGAGATCGAGGAGGGGCAGGCAGCTCAAGAAGCGATTCTGAAGGCCCTCAGGAGCCTCGACCCGGCCACGGTGTGGAAGTGCCGCCCCGAATTCGAAAAGGCTCTCCACGGGGCGCTGAGGAACGCTGGAGTGGCTGCACCGGCTCCGATCCTGAGGGCGATCATTTCGGCCCTGTCCGAGCGGGACGAAACTGCTGAGGTCTGCACGGACGCCAAGGGTCGCCCTGAGCCCGATGCTGACCTCCGAGACAACGAGAACGTGCCGCTGAAGGAAGACATCCACATCTACTTCAAGCGGGAAGTCCTTCCTCACGTTCCCGATGCGTGGATCGACGAGGAGAAGACGAAGATCGGCTACGAGATTCCCTTCACACGGCACTTCTACCGCTACAAGCCCCTTCGCCCGCTGGCCGAGATCGAGGCCGAGATCCGGACGCTGGAGGCGGAAATTCAGGGGATGCTCGGAGAGGTGTTGGGGTGACGGCCCCCCCATCTCGGAGTTTGGATGTTCCGGGCGGAGGCTGGAAGGTGACCCGACTCCGCTACGTGGCCCGGCTGGTCTACGGCGAGGCGCTGCCCGCGAATGCCCGTTTCGAGGGTGACGTACCGATGATGGGATCTAACGGCAGTTTCGCTGTTCATAGTCACGCGAACACGCTCGGACCTGCTGTCATTGTTGGACGCAAGGGGTCGTTCGGGAAAGTCACCTATTCCGAGAAGCCATGCTTCTGCATTGATACGGCATTCTTCGTGGACGACCGGTATACGAACGCAGACCTCCGGTGGCTCTTCTATGCGCTTCAGGACCTCGGCCTTGACGGTTTCACGCAGGACACAGGCGTACCGGGCCTGTCGCGCGAGAAAGCCTACGATCTAGGGCTCTGCCATCCTCCTCGCTCAGCGCAGAGGGCTATCGCCGCTTTCCTCGACCGTAAGACTGCCGCCATCGACGCCCTCATCCAGAAGAAAGAGCGGCAAATCGAACTGCTTCAGGAGAAGCGGCAGGCCCTCATTACGCAGGCGGTCACGAAGGGGCTCGACGCGAAGGCGCCGATGAAAGACTCGGGAGTGTCGTGGATGGGGGAGATCCCCGCCCATTGGCAGGTGAGCAAGATCCGATACGAGGCCCTGACAGTGTCGAAGGGGACCACGCCGTCTACGGTCGGACGTGAGATGGCCGATCAGGGAGTCCGTTTCATCAAGGCCGAGAATGTCGAGGCAGAAGGCTTCGTTGCGCCTCTCCCTGAGTTCTTTATTGACGCTGACACTGACGCCCTGCTCTCACGCTCCCGACTTCAAGCAGAGGACATTCTGGTTGTGATTGCCGGTGCCACTACGGGAAAGACGGCGGTTCTTGATCGAAGCCTTATTCCAGCGAACACGAATCAAGCCGTGTGCTTCGTCCGCCTGAAGAGTCCGCCGCTGGCTGCGTACCTTCAAGCTTGGCTCTCCTCCCGGTTGATTCAGGAGCAAGTCTGGCTGAACGCTGTGCAAGCGGCACAGCCTAATCTCTCGATGGAGGACATTCGTTCCTTCGTCTGCCCACGACCACCCGATGAAGAAGCTCGGGCGATCATCGCCACCCTACTTCAAATCAGGGATGCGTTTCACAAGACCACGATTGCTTGCGAACGACAGATTCTCCGCCTCCGCGAATATCGTGAGGCCCTCATCTCCGCTGCCGTGACCGGGAAGATCGAGATCCCTGCCGAGGAGGCTGCGTGACCTCCCCTCATCTGGAGAAGGCGTTCGAGGACGGCATCGAGGCGGCAATGCTTGCCTCGGACGGCTGGAAGAAGGGCGACCCTGTCGACTTCAACGCTGAACTGGCCTTGATCCCGAAGGACCTCTTCGGGTACATCAAGGAGAGTCAGCCCGATCTCTGGAAGATCCTCTCTACCCAGCACAAGGGCGACCTTGAATCCGGAATCCTCGATGCCCTCACGAAGCATCTGGAGATGAAGGGGACCCTCCACGTCCTCCGCTACGGGTTCAAGTTCTTCGGGAAGAAGATCGAGGTCGCCACATTCAGACCAGCTCACGGTCTCAACCCCGACATCCTCACCCGCTACGGCATGAACCGGTTGACGCTCACCCGGCAGGTGAAGTTCGCCGTGGGCGAGGACAAGTCGATTGACATGCTCCTCTCCGTCAACGGCCTTCCGGTGGCCACGGTGGAGCTGAAGAATCCCCTGACGGCCCAGACCGTAGAGCACGCTGTCGCCCAGTACCGGAACCGAGACCCCAAGCACCGGCTATTCCAGTTCAAGAAGCGGGCTCTCATTCACTTCGCAGCCGATCCCGATCAGGTCTATATGACGACCCGGCTTGCCGGGAAGGACACCGTCTTCCTCCCGTTCAATCGTGGGAACCATGGCGGCGCAGGTAACCCCGAGAACCCCGGTGGCTATCGGACGGCCTATCTCTGGGAGGAGGTGTGGCAGCGAGACAGCTTCCTCGACATCCTTGGCCGCTTCGCCCACGTCTTTACCGAGGAGAAGCAGGTCGCTGGGAAAGTCGTCACCCGAGAGATCGTCATCTTTCCGAGGTATCACCAGCTCGACTCTGTCCGGAAGATGGAAGCGGCAGCTCGGAAGGAAGGCCCCGGCCAAAGCTACCTCGTCCAGCACTCCGCAGGGTCAGGGAAGTCGAACTCCATCGCTTGGCTCGCCCACCGGCTCTCGACGCTCCACGGCACGAACGACGAGAAGGTCTTCGACTCCGTCGTCGTCATCACCGACCGGAGGGTCCTCGACCGGCAGCTTCAGGACACGATCTTCCAGTTCGAACACAAGGTTGGCGTCGTCGCCCGGATTGACGAGAACTCGACCCAACTCGCTGAGGCCCTTGCCGCTGGGACCCCCATCATCATCACGACCCTCCAGAAGTTCCCCTTCGTCACGGAGAAGATCGGTCAGCTCCCGAAGAGGTCCTACGCCGTCATCGTTGACGAGGCGCACTCCTCCCAGAGTGGCGAGGGGGCGCGGCAGCTCAAGGAGGTCCTCGGGGCGAAGACGCTTGAGGAAGCCGAGAAGGAAGAGGCCGACACCGGAGAGGAGACCTACGAAGACCGTCTCGTAAGGGTCATGCAGTCTCGGGGTCCCCAGAAGAACCTGAGCTTTTTCGCCTTCACAGCCACCCCCAAGGCCAAGACGCTGGAGGTCTTCGGGCACAAGGGACCAGATGGAAAGCCTGCTCCCTTCCACCTCTACTCAATGCGGCAGGCCATCGAGGAAGGTTTCATCCTCGACGTTCTCCGGACCTACACGACCTACAAGACGTTCTACAAGCTGGCGAAGGCCATCGAGGACGACCCGAAGGTCAGTAAGAAGCAGGCGACTCGACAGCTCGCCCGGTTCCTGAGCATCCACCCCTACAACATCGCCCAGAAGACCGAAGTCATGGTCGAGCACTTTCGGACCAGCGTCAGGCACCGGATCGGCAGCAAGGCGAAGGCAATGGTCGTCACCAGCTCTCGCCTCCATGCTGTCCGATATATGCAGGCGTTCCAGAAGTACCTCGCTGAGAAGGGCTACAAGGACATCGGCGTCCTCGTCGCCTTCTCCGGAGCCGTGCAGGACCCGGACGTTGAGACTCTCAGCTACACGGAAGTCGGCATGAACAAGGGCATCAAGGAAGGAGAGCTACCGGGGCGCTTTGCGTCGGACGAGTTCCAGATTCTCCTCGCCGCCAACAAGTTCCAGACCGGGTTCGACCAGCCCCTCCTTCACACGATGTACGTCGATAAGCGGCTCTCGGGGGTGCAGGCCGTCCAGACCCTCTCCCGCCTGAACCGGATCGCTCCCGGCAAGGAAGACACTTTCGTCCTCGATTTCGTGAACGAGGCCGAGGAGATCCAGCGGTCCTTCCAGCCCTACTACGAGCAGACCATCGTGGCGGAGACAGCCGACCCGAATCGACTCTACGAGCTTCAGAACCAGTTGGAGGCGGCGCAGGTCTTCTCTTCAGCCGAGGTCGAGGGCTTCTGCAAGGTATTCTTCGCTCCGAAGGAGAAGAAGTCCGTCACGGATCAGGCGCAGATGTACGGCTACCTGAATCCGGGTGTGGACCGGTTCGTGGCGCTGGACGAGGAGAAGCAGGAGGAGTTCCGGAGCGCCCTGAAGGGGTACGTCGGACTCTACTCGTTCCTCTCACAGGTCATGCCGTTCTCGGACCCGGATCTGGAGAAGCTCTACGCCTTCGCCCGGTTCCTACAGCTGAAGCTGCCGCTGGACCCGAGGAAAGACCCTCTCGACCTTCAGGGGGAGGTCGCCCTGAACTACTACCGGCTCGACAAGTACAGCGAGGGCGGGATCAACCTCAGCATGGCCGAGGCGATACCGATCTATGGACCGATGGAAGTCGGAAGCAGGAAGGGTAAGGATGACGAAGCCCCCCTGTCCGAGATCATCGAGATCCTCAACGACCGGTTTGGAACGAACTTCACGAAGGCCGACCAGCTCTTCTTCGATCAGCTCACGGAGAAGGCGGGAAGTGACGAGGAAGTGGTCCAGAAGGCGAGAGCGAACGCCTTCGACAACTTCGCGCTGTCGATCCGCGAGCGGTTCCTCGACCTGATGATCGAGCGTCTGGACGAGAACGACGGGCTCGTCGCCCGCTACATGAACGAACCGGAGTTCCAGAACGTTGCATTCCGGGAGCTGGCGAAGAGGATCTACGAGGGGGCGAGGGGCAGGGACTCAACGGTCTCCCAGATGGGTGAGGGGTAGCGGTGCGGTCCGGCTCACTAGTCCGGACGAAGGCCGTTCCAGTA
>JAXLQV010000002.1:0-1659718 GCA_046331465.1 Thermoanaerobaculia bacterium | reverse complement strand
AGGCGCCAGCGGTCGCGGAGGCGCTCGCGGACGGGGACGGCCCGGCCGAGGTCCTCGAGGTACATCAGGAAGCCGAGGACCTCGGAGTAGGCGAGGTAGAGGTCCATCGGGCGGACCGTCGGGAAGATCCTCTCGCAGAGCTCGGCGACGGTCTGCGGCTTCCCCTCGAGCGCCCGTTCGATCTGCGCGACGCGGAAGCGGTACTTCCCTTCCAGCTTCGCCCGGTGGGCCGTGAAGTCGGGGATGCGGCGGCCGTGACCCGTGAGCATGTGCGCGTCGCCGGCGTCGATCCCGTCGAGCGAGTCGAAGTAGCGGCTGACGCTCCGGAACGCCTCCCCCGGCCTCTCCGGGTCCTCGTCGACGATCGCGTTCGGCGTGATGTCGCGGAGGACGGTGTCCCCCGTGAAAAGGACTCCCGCCTCCGGCACCTCGAACGTGAGGCTTCCCGGGGTGTGGCCCGGAACGGAGCGGACGACGACCGAGTACCCGTCGCCCGGGAGGACCTCTCCCCCGGCGAGCTCGTCCCAGGAGGAGAGGGGCTCGGCGAAGTGGTCGACGGCGGCCGTCATCGCGACCATCGTGAGCCGCGACGCCCCGCCGAACCCGGCGCGGGTGAGCGCCTCGAGGAGCATTCGCCCGTTCCGGACGCCCTGGAAGTGCCGCCGGTCGAGGCGCCCCCCGAGGAGCCGCGCCTTCCCCGCCCGCTCGATCCGCGCGGCGAGGCCGAAGTGGTCCTGGTGGCCGTGCGTCAGGAGGACACGCTCGACGTCGCCGACCGAGAGCCCGCGGCGGGCGAGCCCCTGCCGGAGGGCGTCCCAGGCGTCGTCCGTCAGCGGGCCCGTGTCGACGAGCGTGAACGGCTCCCGGGCGACGAGGTGGACGTTGACCGGGCCGACCGGGAACGGCGTCGGGACCGGGATCGTGAAGACGGGAACCGCGGCTCCCCGTTCGCGCGGGGCCGCGGAAGGGTGTCGCGGGGAGTGAGGGGCGCGGCGGGGGGCCGGAGACGTCCGGCCCCCCGCCCGCGGATCACCAGCCCCAGAGGTCGAAGGGATAGCCGCCCGCCTCGTACGCCGCGTTGCTGATCGCGGTCGCCTCGGCGTCCTTGTGCCGGTCGAGGGCCTTCAGGTTCGCGACCATCCGGTGCCGCGCCTGGAAGCAGAACCACCGGACGATCTCGATCTCCGGCTTCGCCTTCTCCTCCCCCTTCTTCTCGATCGCCGCCGTCACGCGCGAGAGCGCGGCAATCTGGGCGAAGAGGTCCATGACGACGTCGGCGATCCGGTGGAGGAGGAACTGCCGGTTCACGACGTTCTTCCTGTTGCGGTAGACCATCGTCTCGCAGGCGTTCCGGAGGACGGCCGCGTACTTGCCGACCTGGTCCGCCTCGGGGGCGAGCGACGGGTGGACCTTGTCGAGCTTGTAGCTCGTCACCGTGCCGCGCATCCACTTCTGGGCGTGCCCGACGAGGACCCCGTACTGCGACACCGGCTTGGCGAGCGCACCCTGGAAGTCCTTCAGGACGTCGCCCGCCTCCTTCATCCCGGTGAGCGCGATGAAGAGGCGGAGGATCTCGTTCGTCCCCTCGAAGATCATGTTGATGCGGCTGTCGCGCAGGCCCCGCCCGTACGGGTACTCGTTCATGAAGCCGTTGCCGCCGGCGATCTGGAGCGACTCGTTGATCGTCTTCCAGAGGAGCTCGGTCCCCCAGACCTTGCAGCAGGCGCCCTCGAGCGAGTAGTCGACCTTCTTGTCGACGAGCCCGGCGGTCATGTAGACCATCGACTCGAGGACGTAGGTGTGCGCCGTCATCTCGGCGATCTTTTCCCGGATCATCTCGAAGTCGGCGATCCGGGTCTTGAACTGCTTGCGCTGCGTCGCGTGCTCGACGGCGAGCTTGATCATCTGCTTGCAGCCGCCGACGGCGCCGGCGCCGAGCGACGTCCGGCCCGTGTTCAGCGTCTCCACGGCGACGCGGAAGCCGTTCCCCTTGCCGCCGATGATGTTGAAGGCGGGGACGCGGCAGCCGTCGAGGATGATCTGGCAGGTCGAGGAGCCGCAGAGGCCGAGCTTCTTCTCCTCCACGCCGCGGGAGAGCCCGGGGAGAGTCCCGTCCTCGTTCGCGACGACGGCGAAGCAGGCGATCTCCTTGTGCGACCCCGCCTCGACCCCCGCCTCCGGGACCCGCGCGAAGACCGTGAAGAACTTCGCGAAGCCCCCGTTCGAGATCCACTGCTTCGTCCCGGTGAGGACGTACTCGTCCGTGGCGGGGTCGTAGACGGCCGTCGTCTTGAGCGAGGCGGCGTCCGAGCCGGCCTCGGGCTCGGTGAGGCAGAAGGCGCCGACGAGCTTCGCCGTGGCGAGGTCGGGGAGCCACTTCTTCTTCTGCTCCTCGGTGCCGAAGAGGAGGAGGGGCTTGATGCCGATCGACTGGTGCGCGCCGACGACGATGGCGGCGGAGGCGTCGAGCGGCCCGATGACCTCCATCATCTTGCAGTAGGCCGTCGCGCTGAACCCGCTCCCGCCGTACTCCTCGGGGATCGCCATCCCCATGGCGCCGAGGTCGCCGAGCCCCTTGACGACGTCCCGCGGGAAGAAGTGCTCGGCGTCGATCTTCTCGGAGTCGATGTTCGCCGCGTCGAAGTCGCGGTAGGCGTCGGCGAACGCCGTGACGAGCTCCTTCGTGTCCTCCGGGATCTCCGGGTACGGGAAGACGAGCGACTCGTCGAAGCGCCCCTGGTAGAGCGACTTCAGGAACGACGGGGCCTCGGTTTCGGTCTTCACGGTCGACATGGCTACTCCTTCCCGAAGAACGTCTTCCCCTGCTTCGCCATGTCGGCGAGGAGCGGGGCTGGGTTGAAGCGGGGGCCCTTCTCCGAGGCGAGGCGGGAGAGGGCGTCGGCGACGGCGGAGGCGCCGCGGGAGTCCGCGAAGGCGCAGGGGCCGCCGCGGAACGGCGGGAAGCCGATCCCGAAGATCATCGCGAGGTCGAGCTTGTCCGGGCCCGGCACGATCTCCTCGGCGAGACAGTACGCCGCCTCGTTGATCATCGGGTAGATCAATCGCGCCTCGAGGGCTTCCTGCGACAGGCTCGCGGAACCGGGCGAGGCGACGCCGAGGTCGGCATAGGCCTGCGGGTCGGGGCCGACCCGCTTGTCTCCCTCGTAGCGGTAGAAGCCCTTCTTCGTCTTCCGGCCGAGGCGGCCCGACGTGACGAGCTTCCCGAACGCGGGGTCGATCGGCATCCGCTCCGGCCAGGCGGCCGAGAGCGTCTCGGCCCCCTTCGCCGCGACGTCGATCCCGACGTCGTCGAGGAGCTCGATCGGGCCGACGGGCATCCCGAACTTCCTCATCCCCTTGTCGATCGCCTCCATGGGGACCCCCTCGAGGAGGAGGCGGACCGCCTCTCCGAGGTAGGGCGAGAGGATCCGGTTCACGAGGAAGCCGGGCGCGTCCTTCACGACGACCGGCGTCTTCCCCATCTTCTTGGCGAGGTCGAAGATCGTCGCCGTCACCTCGGGATCGGTCTTCTCGCCGAAGATGACCTCCACGAGCGGCATCTTGTGGACCGGGTTGAAGAAGTGCATCCCGACGACCCGCCCCGGGCGAGCGGCCGCCTTCGCGATCTCGGTGATCGGGAGCGTCGACGTGTTCGACGCGAAGATGGCGTCGGGGCGCGCGACGGCCTCCCATTCCTTGAGGACCGCCTGCTTCACCGCGAGCTTCTCGAGGACCGCCTCGACCGTCACGTCGCAGCCGTCGAAGCCCTCCCAGCCGAGGCCGCCCGAAAGGAGCGACATCTTCCCGGCGAACTCGGTCCGGGTCATCCGGCGCTTCTTCAGCTTCTCCTGCCAGATCTTCGCCGCCTGCGCGTAGCCGAGCGCGAGCGCCTCGTTGCGGATGTCCTTCATCCGGACGGGCCATCCCTTGTCCGCGGCGAGCTGGGCGATGCCGCCCCCCATCGCTCCCGCGCCGAGGACGCCGACCCGCCCGACGGCGCGCGGGGAGACGCCCGCCGCGACCCCGGTCTCCTTCCGGACCTCCTCCATCCGGAAGAAGAGGTTCACGAGGCTCTTCATCGCGGGCGTCCCGACGAGGCGCCCGATCGCCTCGACCTCGAGCTCCAGAGCCTCCTTCAGGGGCCGGCCGAAGCCCTTCTCGATCGCCGCGAGCGCCTCGAGCGGCGCCGGGTAGTTCCCGTGCGTCTCCCTCATCACGGAGGCGCGCGCCTTCCGGAACACGACCGGCTTCCCGACCCCCTCGAGGAGCCTGTCCATCGCCTTCGCGGGGGCGACGCGGAGAGGCCCGCCGTCGGGCGCGGCGTTCGCGCGCTTGCTCGTCCCGAACTTCGCCCGCGCGAACGCCTTCGCCACGTCGAGGAGGATCGGCGCGGGGACGACCTCGTCGACGAGGCCCATCTTCTTCGCGCGCCTGCTGTCGACCACCTTCCCCACGAGGATGACGTCGAGCGCCGCGGCGAGGCCGACGACGCGCGGCAGGCGGGTCGTCCCGCCCCACCCCGGCAGGATCCCGAGCTTGATCTCGGGGAGGCCGATCTGGGTCTTTTTCGAGTCGGAGGCGAGGCGCCAGTCCATCGCGAGGACCGTCTCGCAGCCGCCCCCGACGCAGGCCCCCTCGATGGCGGCCACGGTCGGGAACGGGAGGTTCGCGAGGCGGCCGAAGACCTCCTGCCCCTTCCGGACCCCCTTCGCGACCACCTCGGCGCCCGAGGCCTTCGCGATCTCGTTCACGTCGGCGCCGGCGATGAAGATGTCGGGCTTGGCCGAGATGAGGAGGAGCGCCTTGATGTCGGTCCGCTTCTCGAGCGCCCCGACGAGGAGCTCCAGCTCGGCCATGACGGGAGTCGAGTACTTGTTCGCCTTCTCTCCGTGGCAGTCGAACGTGAGGACGGCGAGGCCGTCCGGCTCGACGACGAGGTGGAAGTCGACTCCGGTGGAAATCTCCATCACGCCGCCCCCTCGAGGACGATCGAGGCCCCCTGGCCGCCGCCGATGCAGAGCGTCGCGACGCCGCAGGAGACCTTCCGCCTCCGCATCTCCAGGAGGAGGGTGAGGACGAGGCGCGTCGCCGAAGCGCCGACGGGGTGCCCCAGCGCGATCGCGCCGCCGTTCGGGTTCAGGATCCCCGGGTCGACCCGGCCCAGCGCCGGGTCCTTCTCGAACGCGGCCAGGTTCGCGAGGACCTGCGCCGCGAACGCCTCGTTCAGCTCGAGCAGGCCGACCTTCGAGAACGGGACGCCCGCGTGCTTCAGGGCGACCGGCGTCGAGCGCGACGGGCCGAGGCCCATCCGCTCGGGCTCGAGCCCGGCGAAGCCCCATCCGGCGACGCGCGCGAGGACGGGGAGCTTCCGCTTCGCGACGAACTCCTCCGAGGCGACGACGACCGCGGCCGCGCCGTCGGTGATCTGCGAGGAGTTCCCCGCGGTGACCGAGCCGTACTTCCGGTCGAAGAACGGCTTCAGCTTCGCGAGAGCCTCCATCGTCTGCCCCTCGCGGACGCCGTTGTCGGCCGCCGCGACCTTGTCGTACCTCGGCGGCAGCGGGACGGCGACGATCTCCTCGGCGAGCTTCTCCCGCGCGGCCTGCGCGCGCTGGTGCGAGCGGAGGGCGAAGGCGTCCTGCATCTCGCGCGTGATCCCGCCTTCCTTGGCGAGGAGCTCGGCCGTCTCCCCCATGTTCAGGCCGCAGACCGGGTCGGTGAGGCCGAGCTTCAGGCCGATGACCGGGTTCAGGAGCTGGCTCCACGGCAGCTTCTTGAACGCGGCGAGCCGCGCTCCCGCCGACCGGGCCATCCCCGCCTCGACGAGGACCGCCTTCACGTCCTCGCGGTAGAGGAACGGGATGAGCGACATGCTCTCGGTGCCGCCGGCGAGGACGACGTCGGCCTCCCCCGTCTGCACGAGGCGCGCGGCCTGGACGATCGACTCGATCCCCGAAGCGCAGTTGCGCGAGACCGAGTGGGCCGGCTTCTCCTTCGGGACCCCGGCGCGAAGCGCGACGACGCGCCCGATGTTCGCGGCGTCGGGAGGCGTGGCGATGTTCCCGAAGACCGACTGGTCGACCTCGCCCGGCTCCACGCCCGAGCGGGCCATCGCCTCGACGGCGGCGGCGCGGCCCAGGTCGGTGGCGGTCACGGCCTTGAAGTCGGACCCGGCCTTCATGAAGGCGGTCCGGGCTCCGTTGAGGATGTAGGCGGCTCGCGTCAACTCGTCGTCCTCCTGCGGCGGGGGGCCCGCCGTTCCGTCGTTTCGTTGCGGCACGCGTGGAAGCCGCGGAGGAGGGTCCCCACGAGCTTCTCCGCGTCGGCCGCGGGCTTGCCGTCCCCGGAGAGGAGCCACTCGGAGAGGATCTCGTCGGCCGCGCCGAAGAGGATCCTCACCGCGAGGCGGGGGTCGAGGTCCTTCCGGAACTCCCCCGACGCGATCCCTTCCTTCAGGACCCCGTCGAGAAGGCGGAAGTACTCGGTGAGCTTGCTCCTCGAGAAACGCTCGACGAGCCGCGCGCTCCGGCGCAGCTCGATCTGGAAGACCGAGGCGAGGTCCCGGTCCTGCGCGAGGAACGCGAGGTGGAGCCCGACGAGCCGCCGGAGCTTCTCCGAGGCCGGCGCCTCCCCGAACCGGATCGCGCGCCCCTCCGCGAGGACCCCGTCCATCGTCTCGTCGAAGACGCAGCCGAGGAGGTCCTCTTTGCTGCGGAAGTAGAGGTAGACGGTCCCCTCGGCGACGCCCGCCTCCGCGGCGATCTCGGCGATCTTCGCCTCGTGGAAGCCCCGGCGGCCGAAGGTCTGGACGGCGGCGCCGAGGAGGCGCTTCCGCTTCTCGGGGTCGGCGGCGGGAAGGGCCCGGCGGTCCTGCACGGGGAGCTTGCGGGGCTTCGTCCCCGCGCCGGCGGCCACGGCTGAATGAGCCATCACTCATAGCCTATGTTGCAGTGCGGCGTGCCGTCAAGGGGCACCTCGTGCGCCCTCCTCCTCCGTGCGACGATCCGCGCGCGGAGGAATTCGATGGTCCAGCTCGCCCCGGTCTCTCTCCACGGGAAGGAAGTCGTCGCCGACCCGACCCCGATGGGCCTCCTCGGCCTCGCGATCGGCTGCGCGGCCCTTACGCCGATCGCGTTCGGGAAGAGCCTGACGCCCGCCGGCCTCGAGACGGCGGCGGTCTTCTGCCTCCTCTTCGGCGCCGGCTGCCAGCTCTTCGCCGGCCTCCTGAACCTCGTGAACCGGAACCTCTACGGCGGGACGCTCTTCCTCACGTTCGCGTTCAACTGGGTCCTGAACGGGTGGTCGCTGCACTCCCTCGCGAATGGCGTCGTCCCCGACGGGGGCGTGGTCTTCGCCACCGAGGTCTGCTTCCTCGTCATCTTCGTCCTCATCAGCTGGGGCTTCGGGCACTTCTCGAGCCTCCTCTTCGTCTTCCTCCTCGACATCGACCTCCTCTTCGTCTTCAAGGTGCTCGGGCACCTCCTCGGGACGCGCGCCTTCGCCCTCCCGATCGCGCTCCTGACGGTCGGTCTGGCGGCGATCTCGCTCTGGATCGCCTTCGCGCTCCTCCTGAACCCGGTCACGGGCCGCCGCGTCTTCCCGCTCGGCGGGCCGCTCTTCCGGAACACCGCGAAGCCCCCGGTCGACCTCTCCGTGAGGACGGCCGTCGTCGCCGCGCTGTACGGGCAGTGGAAGGAGACGGGCGGCGGCCTGGCGCAGGGTGACCTCTTCGCCCGCTTCGTCCTCTTCGGCGAGGCGCGCCTCCGGGCCGAGCTCGCCTACCTCGGCGCGAAGGGGGTCGTCGAGACGGCCGAAGGGACGCTCCGCCTCTCCCCCGCCGGCATCGACCTCTGGGAGAGGCACGCCGCCGCCTGAGCCGGCCGGCGAAGGACGCTCCCGGACCCGGGGACGGTCGTCGCTGCGGCGCCCCGGGCGCCGCAGCGGGTCCGATCAGTCCCCCTTGTAGAGCTCGTCGATGACCGACTTGTACTTCTGGTCGACGATGCGCCGCTTCACCTTCAGCGTTGGCGTCAGCTCGCCCCCCTCGATCGTCAGCTCGGCCGGGAGGAGCTTGAACGCGTTGATGACCTGCTCGTGCGGCTTGCCCATGTTCCAGCGGTCGACGATCCCCTGGTAGATCTGGAGGACGCGGGTGTCCTTCAGGAGGTCCTCGTCCGGGAGACCGGAGAGGCCGTTCTTGCCGGCCCACTCGCGGAGCTTCTCGAGGTTCGGGACGATGAGGCAGGAGAGGAACTTCCGCCGGTCGCCGATGACGACGGGCTGCGAGACGAACGGGTCGGCCTTCAGCGCGTTCTCGATCGGGGCCGGGGCGATGTTCTTCCCGTTCGAGTTGACGATGATCTCCTTCTTCCGGTCGGTGATCTTCAGGAAGCCGTCGCCGTCGATGATCCCGATGTCGCCCGTGTGGAACCAGCCTTCGGGGTCGATCGCCTCGGCCGTCGCCTCGGGCTTGCCGTGGTAGCCCTTCATGACGTGCGGCCCCCGGGTCAGGATCTCGCCGTCGGGGGCGATGCGGCACTCGACGCCGGGGAGGATGCGCCCGACCGTGCCGAGCCTCCAGGCGGCGGGACCGTTCACGGAGATGACGGGGCTCGTCTCGGTGAGCCCGTACCCCTCGTAGATCTCGACGCCGATCGCCCAGAAGAACTCGGCGAGGTCCCTCGAGAGGGGCGCGCCGCCTGAGACGGCGAAGCGGAAGCGGGAGCCGAGCGCCTCGCGGACCTTCCGGAAGACGAGCCGCTCGTAGAGGAAGTGCTGCAGGGCGAGGGCGCCGCCCGGGGTCCTCTTCTCGGCGCGGAGGGCGAGGACCTCCTTGCCGACGGCGATCGCGCTCGCGAAGAGCTTCTTCCTGGCGGGCGAGCCGGCTTCGACCCTGTCCATGACGCGCGCGTAGACCTTCTCGTAGACGCGCGGGACGGAGACGAAGAGGTGCGGGTTCACCTCGACGAGGTTCTCGCGCAGCTTGTCGATCGACTCCGCGAAGGCGATCGTCGCGCCGCGGTGGTAGTAGCAGTACTCCACGAGCCGCTCGAAGACGTGGGAGAGCGGGAGGAAGGAGAGGGCGACGGCGGAGCCGTCGAACGGGAGGATCGTGCAGCCCGAGAGGACGTTGGAGACGAAGTTGCCCTGCGTGAGCATCGCCCCCTTCGGCTCCCCGGTCGTCCCCGACGTGTAGATGATCGTGGCGAGGTCGGAGGGCTGTCGCGCCGCGGCCCGCTCGTCGAACGTCGCCGGCGACGCCTCGTGGGCCCTCCGCCCCTCCTCGAGGAGCTTCGCGAAGGGCTTTCCGCCTCCCCCCGCGTGGTCGAAGACGAAGACGTGCTTCAGCTTCGGGCAGGTCGCCTGGGCCTTCAGGAGCTTCGCGGCCTGCTCGGGCGTCGAGGCGAAGGCGACCGTCGCGCCGCAGTCGCGGACGATGTACTCGGCCTGGTCGGCGACCATCGTCGGGAAGATCGGGACGAGGACCGCGCCCTGGCACTGGCAGGCGAAGTCGATCGTGGGCCACTCGGGGCGGTTCTCCGAGAGGAGGACGACGGCGCCCCCGTCGGGGACGCTCAGGCTCCCGAGCGCCGCGGCGACGGCCTTCACGTCGGCCGCGAACGCCGCGCTCGAGACCGGCAGCCACTTCCCGTCCTTCTTGTGCAGCAGGAGATCGGGCTTCCCGAGCGTCTCCAGGTTGCGGAAGAAATCCACGAGAGTGCGCGGCGTCGTCATCTCACCCTCCCCGGAACGGTCCTGAACGCGACGCAGCATTATAGGTGCAGCGCAGCGAAGCCCCCTCCGGTGAGACACTCGGTCCGTGCGCCCCGTCGCCCTCGTCACCGGTGCCTCCCGCCGCCTCGGGCGCGCCTTCGCCGAGGGGGCGGCGCGCGCCGGCCACGACATCGCCGTCCACTACCGGAGCGACCCCGCCGCCGCGGGGGAGGTCGCGGACGCCCTCGCGGCGCTCGGCGCGGCGGCCGCCTCCTTCCCGGCCGACCTCCGGGAGCCGGGGGCCCCGCGGAGGCTCGTGGAGTCCGTCCTCGCGCGGTTCGGGCGGCTCGACCTCCTCCTCCACTCGGCCTCCCCGTGGCTGGAGAAGGCGGTCGAGGAGGTGACCGAGCCGGACTGGGACGACGTCTTCTCGGTCGGGCCGCGGGCCGGCTTCTTCCTGGCGCAGGCGGCGGCGCCGGCGCTCGCCCGCTCGGGGGGCTCGATCCTCCTCGTCTCCGACGTCGCCGCGACGAAGGCGTGGCCGCGGCACGTGCCGCACGCGGCCGCGAAGGCCGCCGTGGAGGCGCTCGTGAGGAACCTCGCCGTGGCGCTCGGCCCGGGGGTCCGCGTGAACGCGGTCGCGCCCGGCGTCGTCCTCCCGCCGGACGACCTCCCCGCGGCCGAGGTCGCGAGGCTCGTGGAGAGGACCCCGCTCGCGCGCGCCGTCGCGGTCGAGGACCTCGTCTCCGCGGCGCTCTTCCTCGCCGCGAACCAGTCCGTCACGGGCCAGGTCCTCGCCGTCGACGCCGGCCGGTCGGTTGTCTGAGCGGATTAGACTCGGCGCGCATGACGACCCGGCGCCTCCTCCTCGCCCTCCTCGCCGCCCCTTTCCTCGCGACGTTCCCCTCCTGCGGGAAGGCCGCCGCGCCGAAGGCGCCCGCCGGCTTCCGCGTCGCGCTCCTGACACCCGGGCCGGTCTCCGACGCCGGGTGGAACGCCGGGGCGTACGAGGGGCTGAAGGCGATCGAGAAGCAGCTCGGCGCGAAGGTCTCGCACGTCCAGGCGAAGACGCCGTCCGAGTTCGAGGAGCAGTTCCGGGCCTACGCGGCCGACGGCTACTCCCTCTGCTTCGGCCACGGCTTCGAGTTCCAGGACGCCGCGGCGCGCGTCGCGAAGGACTACCCGAACACGGTCTTCATCACGACCTCGGGCTCGAGGACCTCGAGGAACCAGGCGCCGCTCGTCTTCGAGCTCGAGCAGGCGACCTACCTCTGCGGCCTCGTCGCGGGGCGCATGTCGAAGACGGCGAAGGCCGGCATGGTCGGCGGCGTCGAGCTGCCGTCGATCAAGTCGACGTTCCTCGCCTTCGAGGCGGGGCTCGTCGCCGGGAACCCGGGGGCGAAGGCGACGGCGGTCTTCACCGGCTCGTTCGAGGACGTCGCCGGGGCGAAGGCGGCCGCGCTCGCCCTGATCGACCAGGGGAACGACTTCCTCTTCCACAACGCGAACGCCGCGGCGCTCGGCGTCTTCAGCGCCGCCACGGAGCGGGGCGTCTACGCGTTCGGGTCGAACAAGGACCAGAACTCCCTCGCCCCGAGCGTCCTCGCCTCGGCCGTCATCGACCTGCCGCGCGCCTTCGTCGAGGCCGCCCGGACGGTGAAGGAAGGGCGCTTCGACGGGCAGCCGATCCGCTACGGCCTCGCGAGCGGCGTCGTCTCGTTCGTCTGGAACCCCGCCCTCCTCGGCCGCGTCCCGGCGCCGGTCGTCGACGAGGTCGAACGGACGAAGGAGAGGATCGTCTCGGGTGCCCTCGTCGTCCCGCGGGGAAACTTCTGAGGCCGTTCGCCCTCGAGCTCTCGGGGGTCCGGAAGGCGTTCGGGGCCGTCGTCGCCCTCGACGGGGCCGGCCTCGGCGTCCCCGCGGGCGAGATCCACGCGCTCCTCGGCGAGAACGGCGCCGGCAAGTCGACCCTCGTCGGGATCGCCGCCGGCCGCCTCCGGGCGGACGCCGGCGAGATCCGCCGCGACGGCGTCCCCGTCGGCTTCGCCGACCCGCGCGCGGCGCGGAAGGCCGGCGTCGCGCTCGTGCCGCAGCACGACCTCCTCGTCGAGGCCGCGACCGTCGCCGACAACCTCGCCCTCCTCGACCCCTTCGCCCCGGCGTTCGAGAGCGCGCGCGGCCGGCGCGCCCGCGTGGAGCGCCTCGCGCGGGCGTTCGACCTCGACCTCGGGACGCCCGACGCGCGCGTCGGCGAGCTCCCCGTCGGCACGCGCCAGAGGATCGAGATCGCCGGGGCGCTCCAGACGGACCCGCGCGTCCTGATCCTCGACGAGCCGACGGCGGTCCTCTCCCCCGACGAGACGGCCGCGCTCTTTCGCGCGCTCCGCAGGAGGGTGGACGAGGGCCACGCCGTCGTCCTGATCACGCACCGCCTCGCGGAGGTCTTCGAGGGGGCCGACCGGCTGACGCTCCTCTCCCGCGGGAGGACGCTCCTCGAGACGCCCGTCGCCGGCACGACGGCGGAGGCGGTCGCCGCGCTCCTCCTCGGCGGCGCGGAGGCGACCTCCCGCCCCGTGGCGCTCGCATCCCCGCCCGGCGCCGGAGATGCTCCCCCGGCGCTCGCCCTCGAAGGGTTCGCGCCGGCCGGCCCCGCGGCGCGCCCCGTCACGCTCGCGATCGGCGCGGGCGGAGCGCTCACGCTCCTCGCGATCGACGGGAACGGCGCCGACCTCTTCGGCGCCGCGGTCGCCGGGGCGCGCGCGGCGCGCGGGCGCCTCTCGCTCTGCGGCCGCGACGTCCCGACCGGGGACCCGCGCGCGTTCCGCCGCGCGGGAGGGGCCTTCATCCCGGCCGACCGGCGGACGGAAGGGCTCGTCGCGAGCTTCACGCTCGCCGAGAACCTCTTCCTCAGGCGACCGCCCGGCCGCTTCACCGTCGACCGCGCCGCCCTCGACGCCGGGGCGGCCGACCGGCTTCGCCGCTTCGGCGTGAGGGCCTCGGGGCCGGGCGCCCGTGCCCGCGAGCTCTCCGGCGGGAACCAGCAGAAGCTCCTCCTCGCGCGGGAGCTCGAGCCCCTGCCGCGCCTTCTCGTCGCGATCCACCCGACGCGCGGCCTCGACATCGCCTCCTCGGAGGACGTGCGGGCCCGCCTCCTCGACGCCGCACGCGCGGGGGCCGGTGTCCTCGTCGTGACGTCCGACCCAGAGGAGGCGCAGGAGCTCGGCGCGCCGATCCGCGTCGTCTACCGCGGCGCCCTGTCCGAACCGCTTCCCGCGTCGACCCGCCTCCCCGAGCTGGGGCGGCACATGGCGGGGCTCGCGGCGTGAGGGCCCGCACCTCCCTCGCCGTCGCCGTCGGCACGCTCGCCGCGGCGACGCTCCTCGTCCTCCTCGCGGGCGCCTCGCCCGTCGAGGCGTTCGCGGCGCTCGTCCGCGGCGCGTTCGGGTCGAGGGCCGCGCTCGGCGAGACGCTCGCGCGCTCGACCGGGCTCGTCCTGACGGCGGTCGGCGCCGTCGTCGCCTTCCGGGCGGGGGTCCTCAACATCGGCCTCGAGGGGCAGTTCCTGGCGGGGGCCGCGGCGGCCGCCGCCGTCGGCCCGCTCTTCCCGGGCCTCCCGTACGCCGCGCGCGCGGCCGTCCTCCTCGCAGCGCCGCTCGCCGGCGCGCTCCAGGCCGCGCCGGCGGCGTGGCTCGCCGAGAGGAGGCAGGTCCCCGCCGTCCTTTCGACGATCCTCCTCAACCTCGTCGCGGCGGCCGGCGTGACGTGGCTCGTCCGGGGCCCGCTGCGCGACCCGTCGGGCGACTACCCGCAGAGCCGGGCCCTCGCGGAGGGCGTCGCCCTCGCCCCGCTCGTGCCCGGGTCGCGCGCGACGGCCGCGGTCCTCGTCGCCCTCGCGCTCGCGGCCGTCGCGGCGTTCCTCCTCGTCCGCTCGCCCCTCGGCCTCGCGCTCCGCGCCGTCGGCGAGTCGCCGCGCGCGGCCCGCGCCGCAGGCCTCCCCGACGTCTCCCTCCGGACAGGCGCCTTCCTCGCCTCGGGGGCGCTCGCGGGCCTCGCCGGCGGGCTCGAGGTCCTCGCCCTCACCGGCCGCCTCTACGACCCGTTCACGGCGGGTGTCGGGTACACCGGCATCGCCGCGGCGCTCCTCGGCGGGATGACACCGGTCGGCGCCGCCGCGTCGGGAGCGTTCTTCGCGGCGCTCGGTGCCGGGTCGAGCGCGCTCCAGCGCGACGCGGGGGTCCCTTCGGCCCTCGCGTCGATCGTCCCGGCGCTCGCGGTCCTCGGCCTCCTCCTCGCCCGCGGACGCGGAGGGGACGCCGCGTGAACGGCTTCGTCGAGATCGCGCTCCTCCTCGCGGCGCCGCTCCTCCTCGCCGCGACGGGCGAGCTCCTCCTCGAGAGGGCCGGCTCGATCCAGATCGGCCTCGAGGGGACGATGCTCGTCGGGGCTTTCGTCGCCTTCACGGCGGGGCGCGCGGGGCTCGGGCCGTCCGCGGGCCTCGTGGCGGCGGCGGCCGCCGGCCTCCTCGCCGGCCTCCTTTTCGCCCTCTTCGCAGTCGCGCGGCGTGCCGACCCGATCCTCGTCGGGACCGTCTGGAACCTCCTCGCCCTCGGCGCGACCGCGTTCGCCTACCGCCTCGCCGCGGGCGAAACGGGCTCGGTCCTCGAGGTCGCGACGCTCCCGCGCGGCGTCCTCGGCCTTCCCGACGCCGTCGCGGCGAGCTTCCTCGCCCCGGTCGCGCTCCACGCCTGGCTCGCGAGGACCCGCCCGGGCCTCCGGCTGACGGCGGCGGGCGAGAACCCCGAGGCGCTCCGTTCGCTCGGCGTCTCCGTCGTGGCGGTGCGGACGGGCGCCGCCGCGGCCTCGGGCGTCCTCGGCGCGCTCGGCGGGGCGCTCCTCGTCCTCACCGTCTCGCCGACGTTCGTCGAGGGGATCACCGCGGGGCGCGGCTTTCTCGCGCTCGCGCTCGTCGTCTTCGCGCGGTGGAAGCCGCTCGCGCTCCTCCCCGCGGCGCTCCTCCTCGGCGGCGTCACGGCCCTGCAGTACCGGCTCCAGGCGGGTGGCCTCGGCCTCCCCTACGCGTTCTTCCTCGCGCTCCCCGGCCTCGTCGCGCTCGCGGCGCTGGCCCTCGCCTCGTCCCGCGGCGGCGCGCCGAAGGCGCTCGGGAGTCCCGCGCCGTGAGTTCGTCCCGCCCCCCCTACGCCGTCCTCGCGGGGTACTACGACGAGGTCTACGGCCTCTGGCGCGACCTCCTCTCCCCGGCCCGGGACGAGATCCTCCGCGCGAACCGCGTGACGTTCGGGAGCGTCCTCGACGTCGGCTGCGGGAGCGGCTGGCAGAGCCTCGAGCTCGCGCGGCGCGGGGCCCGCGTCGTCGCCGTCGACCCGGCCTCCCCGTTCCTGCCGCCGCTCCGGGCCGCCGCGCGGCGCGAGCACGTCGCCGTCGACGTCCGGAAGGGGTCGGCGCTCTCGCTCCCCCTCCGCGAGGGCGAGTCGTTCGACCTCGCGCTCGCGACGTTCGACGTCCTGAACCACCTCGACCGCCACGAGGAGCTCGCCCCGGCCCTCGCCGGGGTCGCGAGGTCGCTCCGGCCCGGCGGGCACTTCCTCTTCGACCTGAACACGCCGGAGACGGTCGAGGCGTTCCCCGACCACCACCGCGTGACGCACCTTCACGGCGGCGGGCTCTCGGCCGAGAGGGGCTCCTACGACCCCCCCACGGGCGTCGGGACCGTGACCCGCGACTGGTTCCTCCCCCTCCCGGGAGCCCCCGGCCGTTTCCGGCGCCTTCGCGAGCTCTACCGCGAGATCGCCTGGACGCGCGGCGAGGTCCTGAGGGCGCTCCGAGCGGCCGGCCTCTCCGTCCGCCTCTTCGCCGACGCCTCCGGCTGGCTGTCGTTCCAGCCGGAAGGGACCCGCTGGATCGTCCTCGCCCGGCGGCGGGCGGCGCGGTAGCTAGGGCGCCTCGGGAGCCTCGGGCGCCGGGGAGGCCGCGGGAGCCCGCATCGGCGCGTTCCCCGGAGCCCCGCGCCGCTCGCCGTTGCGCCGGCGCATCTCCTTCTCCCGCTCGCCGCGCCACTGGTCGCGGCGGTCGACGATCTGCTTCCACTGCGCCTCGGTCAGGATGCCCCGCATGTCGACGACCATCATCGTCCGGGCCTTCCCGAGACGGCCGCGGGCCTGCTCGAGCGCCTCGGACGCGGCCGCGACCTTCTTCGGGTCGACGTCCTTGGCGCCGAGGAGGTCCTCCAGGTCGATCGTCCGGCGGTCCACGTCGGCCTTCAGGTCGACGAAGGCGCGCCGGTTCTTCGCGAAGACCTCGTCGAGCCGCTCCTGCTGCTCCGGCGTGATCTTCAGGTTCTCCACGACGGCAGGGCGCTTCCACCACTTGCCGCCCGGCATCTCCACCATCTGGGCGGCGGCGGGGAGGCCGGAGAGGGACGCCGCGACGAGCGCGGCCACGGTGAGGGACGTCTTCATCTCATCGCCTCCGGAAGGAGCGCCTCCTGAGGCGCCTCGGCGGAAAGGACGCTGTCGACCGCCCGGAGGAGCTCGTCGTCCTCCCGGTCGGCCGCGGCGAGCTCGGCGGAGCCGTTCACGGGCGTCGCGACGGCCACAACGCTCCCGACCTGGAGAACCGGCTCCGGCGCGCGCCGGAGGACGGTGAGCCCCGCGACCAGGGCGAGGGCGGCGGCAAGGCTCCCGAAGGCGAGCGCCGGGCGGTGGAGGATCGACCGCGTGAACCGGGCCGGGAACGGGGTCGCCCGCTCCTCGGCCTCGACGGCTGCGAGCTCGGAGACGCGCCCCATGACGGACCGGCGCTGCGCGGCCCAGAACTCGGGCGGGAGCGACTCGACGACGCCCGAGACGGCGCCGCGGTCGAGGAGGAACGCCTCCCGGAGCTTCGCGACCCTCTCCTGGCACTCGGGGCAGACCGCCTGGTGGATCGGGATGGGCGCGGGCCCCTCCTCGACCGGGAAGACCCGGTTGACGATCTCTTCGTCGGTCAGGTGCCGGCCGCTCATCGGAGGTCCTCCAGCTTCTGGCGCAGCTTGCGCGCCGCGCGGAACAGGTGCGACTTGACCGTCCCGTCGTCGAGGCCCGTCGCCGCGCCGATCTCGGAGATCGAGCGCTCCTCGTAGTGCTTCATGACGAAGATCGCCCTCTGCCGCGGGGAAAGCGCCTCGAGGGCCTCCCCGATCCGCCGCCGGATCTGGCGCGAGAGGGCGTCGCGCTCGGGCGACGTGCCGTCCGTGGGGTCGGCCGCCCGCGGGAGCTCCTGGCCGTCGGCGTCCTCGGCGGCGGCGAGGTCGGCGAAGGAGACGACCGGCTTGCGCCGCCTCACCGAGTCCCGGACGGCGTTCACGGCGATCCGGTTCAGCCACGTCTCGAAGGCGGCCTCGCCCTTGAAGTCGGGGACCGCCTTCCACGCCTTCACGAAGACGTCCTGCGTCAGGGCGTCGGCCTCGGCCGCGTTCCTCACGAGCGTGTAGACGAGGCGGAAGACCTTCCGCTGGTAGGTCCTGACGAAGTACTCGAAGGCGTCGGGCTCGCCGGACCGGACGCGCCCGAGGATCTCCGCCTCCCGCTCCTTCAGGCCCGGTTCCGCCGCCCGGGAGCCTTCGCCCGGGAGCTCATTCACCACGTTCGCGCTCCTCCCTCGAGGGAATCCCTCGAACCTCACGAACCGGGTCGCGGCGGCCTTCGTCACACCGGGACGGACGCACGGGACGTGCCGGAGGTTTACCCGGGCCGAGGATAGCTCCTCAGCGCTTCCAGGGCCTCAGCGCCCTCTTCAGCCGGTCCCAGAGGAGGATCCGGCCCCTCATCGCGTCGAGGAGGGGCGGCGCGAGGGGCGGCACCGGTCCCGGGGCGTAGTACGCGCCGAGGAGGAGCCTGCGGGCGGCCGGGTCGTTCAGGCCGGGGCGGGAGAGGTCCCGGAGCCGGTCGAGGGTCCCGAGAGGACCGCTCCTGACCCGCGCCCGGTCGAGGTCGACGAGCCAGAGCCGGGGTCCCCCCTCCCCCTCGGTCACGAGGACGTTGCCGTCCGTCAGGTCGCGGTAGAAGACGCCCGCGTCGTGGAGCCTCCGCGCGACCCGGCCGAGGGCCGAGACGACCTCCTCGAACGTCGCCTTCACGGCGGGCTCCTCCCGCGATGGGTCGTCGTGCCTGAGGAAGAAGTCCCTCACCTGGACCGCCCCCTCGATCTTCCGGACGACGAGGACGCTCTCGCCGGGCGTCACCTCGACGCCGAGCGGCTCCGGCGTGTCGATGCCGTGCGCGAGGAGGTACCGGGCGGTCTCGGCGGCCCGCTCGCCGAGCGTCTTCCCGAGGCGCTGCGCGAGGCGGCGACGGGACCTCTTCACGACGACCGGGACCCTCGCCTCCCCGAGCTCGAAGAGGGCCTCCCGGACGTCGTGCCGCGCGGGGAGCCTCGCGGCGTCCGGAACGCTCTCGAGGCGGGACGACAGCCCCGTCACGGCCGCCTCAGCAGGAAGATCCGGCCGTGCCCGATCGGCTGGGAGTCGACGACCCGGAGGCGGACGAGCCCCGGATCCGCCCACTTCTTCAGCTCGATCTCGTTGACGAGGACGTATCCGTCCGGGTTCGCGGCGAGCCAGTCGACGAGAGCGTCCTCCGTCACCGCGTGGGCCGTGTGCCTTCGCAGCTGGAGCATCGGGTAGCTCCGGTAGGGGTCGCCCCAGTAGAGGAGCGGAACGCCCGGGTCGCCGACGAGGGGGCGGATCCGGTCGTAGAAGGGCCTCCCGGTCTTGGCGACGTCCATGGCCCGGAAGACGATCGGGCCGCCCACCGCCTCGGTGGCCGCCAGCGTCGCCGCGAGGGCGAGGGCGGCCGGGACGGCCTCGCCCCGCCGCTTCCAGAGCACCCAGAACGTTCCGAGGGCGCCGACGACGAGCGGCGCCGCGACGAACGGTGCGAGGCCGGAGTAGCCCGGCGCCTTCCGCGCGGCGACCGGCCAGAGCGCGAGAGCCCCGCCGAGGAGGATGCCCGAAAGGAGGACCAGGTAGCCGCGGAAGAACCGGAGGCCCCGGCCGGCGGACCTCTCCCACTCCGTCGCCGCCGCCGCGAGCAGCACGGCCGCGAACGGGTACGCGACGAGGAAGTACTTCCCCTGCTTGGACTCCGAGGCGGAGAGGAGGACGAGGGCGGAGAGGATCACGGTCAGCGCCCACGAGAGCTCGGGACGGCGCCGGAACGTGCCCGCCGAGCGGAGCGTGAAGGGAGCGACGAGGGCCGGGAACGTCCACGGGGCAAAGTCGTCCCAGATCTTCTGGAGGTAGAACCACCAGGGCTTCACGTGGTCGAAAGCGTCGAAGAAGCGGGTCCAGTTCTGCTTCACGATCAGCCCGTACGCGTATTCCGGCCCGCCGGCCCGCGTCGCGAGCCAGTACCACGGGACGACGATCGCCGCAAAGACGATCACGCCGCGGACGGGCCTGAGGTCGAGCACCGGCCGGACGCTCCGGGTGAGCGCGCACCGTGCGATTGCGACGAGGCCCGTCAGGACGATGGCGAGCGGCCCCTTCGTCAGGACGGCGAGCGGCATGAGGACCTGGAAGGCCCACACCCAGCGCTCGCGCCGGCCGGCGTCGACGTCGGCGAGCATCTGCGCGACGAACGCGGCGAAGAGGAGGGCCGTGAAGAGGGCGTCGATCTGGATGAACTGCGCCTGCCAGAAGACGAGGGGCGCAACCGCCGTCGCCGCGCCCGCCAGGAGCGCCTCCCGACGGCCTCCCCGCCACCCCGCGAGGAGGGAGGCCCCGAAGACGAGGAAGGCGCCCGAGACGATCGACGGGATGCGGAGCGCCCCGGGGTCGACGTCGCCGCCGGTCAGCGGGGTCGTCGCGGCCAGCGCCCAGTAGTAGAGGATCGGCTTCTCGGAGTAGGGCTTCCCGTTCTGGTACGGCAGGAGCCAGGAGCCCCGGAGGTTCATCTCCCGGACGGCGTCGGCGAAGTCGGGCTCGTCGGGGGCCCAGAAGTCCCGCGAGAAGGCGGCGAGGGCGTAGACCGCCGCCGCGGCGAGGGCCAGCGCCAGGGCGATGCGGAGGGGAGGACGCACTGCGCGAGGGAGGATACGATGCCGACGGACGCCGACTCCCGGAATGACCGTCGGCGCCACGAGGAGCGAATGGAACGAAAGCACCTGCACACCTTCGAGCTCGTCGTCGAGGGGCTCGCCGGGCCGAAGGAGTTCCTGATGCCCTTCGAGAGCGACGACGTCATCCAGGCGACCGACGCCTGCGCCCGCTACATCGCGAGGCAGGAGGACAACTTCCTCCCGCTCGGCGCCTCCGAGGCCGTCCGGTCGAACCGCGTCCTCCTGGTCCGCCACGTCCAGGTCGTCCCGTTCGAGGAGTGAGTCCGGTACACTCCGCCTCCCACCGCCCCCGGGCGGCGCCGTCGGAACGGGCCCGTAGCTCAGGTGGATAGAGCAACGGTTTCCTAAACCGTGTGTCGCGTGTTCGAGTCACGCCGGGCCCACCACTCCTTCCGCCTTCCCCCGAGCCGGCCGGCGCGCGCCGGCGCGTAGACTCGCCCCGAACGATGAGCCCGACGCCCCCCCTTCTCTCCGTCTTTCGCCTCGTCGAGGTCGCCGAGGTGGAGACGCTCGTCGACGGCGACCCGGCCGAGATCCGGATCGAGGTCTTCGAGGACGCCGCGAACCCCGGGCAGTACCGCTGCCGCACGTGGAGGCTCGTCGAGTACGGGCTCCACCCGCCCGGCCTCTACACGGAGGACGAAGGGCTCGAGACCGCCTGGGAGACCGTCCTCGTCCCCTGGTCCGTCCCCGGGGGGTTCGTCACCGAGGAGCCCTTCTTCGCCTCGTCGAAGGAGGCGGCCCTCGAGGCCGTCCTCGACGACCTGAGGGTCTACCTCGCGGTGACGCGCCACGCCGAGGACGAAAGCGAGCCCCCCTCGGGGACGCCCCCGGCCGCCTCGGCCTGATCAGCCGCCCGTCTCGTCGTCCTTCACGAGGCGAAGGCCCCTCTTGGGCGCCGAGGGGCCTCGCCCCGCGGAGCCGACCGGGCGGAGGATCCGGCGGCCGCCCGTCGCTTCGCCGAGCTGGTTCACGCCCGTCTCGTCCTTGATCGCCTGGATCGGGCGTCCCCGGAGCTCCGACCAGAACCACTCCCCCTTTTTCGGCGGACGCTCCTCGCCGGTCCACTCGAAGCCGGGGGGGGGCGGGCCGAAGTCCTCCTCCTTCTTCGCGAGGCGGAGGTGGAAGACGAACGGCCCCTCGGGCTCGAGCGAGCCGAAGACGAGGAGCTCGTCCCCCCGGCGGCAGACCGTCGCCTCGACCGCCTCGAACCCCTCGGGAAGCTCCGGTCCGCCGTCCTCGTTCTCGGTCATGGCGCGCTCCTCGCCCGAATGATGCACGGAAGCGGCCGCTCCTGCCGGGATTAAGGCCGCTCCTCGTCGGGGAGGAGAGGGGGCCCCGCGAGGCCGGGGCGCGTTCCGCTCGCGAGGTGGCCGGCGCGGAGCCCCTCTCCTTCCGGAGCGTCGCCCCAGACGGCCCGGACGGCCGCGGCCGCCCGGTCGTGACGGAGCGTGCGCTCGGCGTCGTCGAGCCGCCCGTAGACGTAGCGCCTCACCATCGCGTGGCGGAAGCGGTAGAGGCTCAGCCGCCGGCCGTCGAGAACGCGCGATCGGGACGGCGTCACGAGGAGCCTCCGGCGGCCGAGGACGGCCGCGAGCACCTCCACGACGCGCCAGACGGGCCTCTCGAGGGCCGCGGCGACCGTCTCGACGCAGTACTCCTCTCCCTTCATGCCGGCTGCCTCGAGGACGGTCCGTGCCGCCTCGTCGAGGGTGTCGACCTGGTCGCGCACGAGCGACTCCACGCGCAGGGGCATCGCCGACCAGTCGATCGGCCGGGCGACGGTCCAGCGCCCCTCCTTCACCTCACCGAAGCGCGTCCCGGAGCCTCCGCATCTCCTCGGCCCTCCCGACGAAGACCGCGTCCGGCCCTTCCGGCCACGGATCCGCGTCCGGGTGCGGCGCCCGGGAGCCCGGCCGCGACAGCGGAAGCGGGTGGACGAGGAGGCGGTACGCCCGCTTCGGGATCGTCTCGATGAGCCACGGTCGATCCGCCTCGTCGCGGAACGCCTCGCGGACCTCCGCGATCGCGCTGCTCAGGACCGATTCCGAGACGATCCGCGTCGACCAGACACCGTCCAGGATCTCCTCACTTGGTCACGACCTGACCGCTCCGGCTCGCGAGGAAGACGAGCAGGTCGACGACCCTGGGGCGGAGCCGGACCTCGGCGCCCGCGTGCACGACGCGGTCCGACCGGGGCTCCACCTCCCATTCCCCGAGGCGGAAGCCGGCAACGAGCGGCATCGTGTCGAGCGCCAGGCTGCTCATGGCTTCCTGCACGCATTCTCGAATCCCTGCTGCTGCGCTGCAACAGCGGAATCCCGAGGTTCTTCTGGGATTTTCCTCGGCAGGCGAGGAATCCGCCCCGCCCCCGGAGCCGCTGGCTCGAGAGAGGCGGGGCGGGCCCGGATCCGTCTCCGATCCCAATGGTCCTAGCGGGTTGGCTCCCCGAACGCCCGCTGGGCTCGGAAGGACCCGGACAGGGTCGTCACTCCGACGTCCGTCCCCGGGAGGATCGGCATGAGGAAGATCGGGAGCGGCAGGGGATCACCGGTCAGGGTGAAGAAGCGGATCGTGGTCGTCCCCTCCCAGGCGACGACGCTCCGCTGCGCCTCCGCGCCGGTGAGCTCCCCGTAGACGGCCTTCCCCTCCCGGACGGCCCACGCGATGCCGATGGCGTTTCCGAGACAGTCGTAGAGGAGATGGTAGGCGGAGATCTTCACGGTGTCGTCCGCGAGGGCCCAGTGGCCGATTCCAGGGCTCGCCGTGAAGGGAACCCTCATCGGCACGCCGAACGAGAGGTACGCCTCGCGGCCGCAGTTGCCGGGCTGGAAGAGGCTCGACTGCTCCCGCACCTCGGTGTCCGCGTCGAGGTGGAGGAGCTCGTACGCGAGGGGAGCCCCGAGACCGGAGACGTGACCGGCCGGCAGGCCGCGGTCGAGGTCCTGGATCAGCAGCCAGGTCCCTTCCAGGGTCTCCGTCTGGGAGACCGCGGGAAGGGCCACGAAGACGAGAAGAAGCAAGACGCCGACGATCGGCAACTTGGGGAGCCTGTTCATTGCCCGACCTCCTGAGGCATCTCGTGCGGTGTCTCCGCAGCGCCTCACCTCCACATGTGTCGCCTCGGCCGGGAGGTCGCCCCAGATTCGCCCCGGATTCTTCCCAGATTCTTCCCGCGGTCTCCGTTCGGCGGTCCGCCACGCCGGAAGGCCGCGGGCCTACCAGCTCGCGCGGAACTCGGCGTCGAACGCCCCCCGGGCCTCCTCGGGGCCGGCGGCGGAGGTCTCGATCGTCTGGACGCGGGCGAACCGGGGGCCCTCCCAGAGCGCGGCCTCCAGCCGGTCGAGCGCGTGGACCGGGCCCTCCGCCACGACGAGGACGCGCCCGTCGGGCAGGTTCGAGGCGCCCCCGGAAAGGCCGAGGCCCCGGGCCGTCCGCGCGGCGAACGCGCGGTAGCCGACGCCCTGCACCCTTCCCGAGACGACCCAGCGGCGGGCCTCGGTCCCGAACCCGTCGGTCATCGCCGCTCCGCGAGGGACCCCTTGTCCCAGCCGAACTTCCCGACGAGCGGGACGTAGGCGACGTCGCCGGCGTCCTCGGTCCGCGTCCGCCCGCTCGGCAGCTTCTTGACGACGAGGAGCCGCTGGCGGCCGGGCGAGCCGACCGGGACCACGAGGCGCCCCGTCGCCGAGAGCTGCGTCACGAGGGGAGCGGGCACGTCGGGCGCGGCGGCCGCGACGACGATCGCGTCGTACGGCGCGTGCTCGCGCCAGCCGTACGAGCCGTCGAAGACCTTCACCGACACGTTCTTCACCCCGAGAGCCGCGAGGACCCGCCGCGCCTCCGCGGCGAGCTCCGGGATCCGCTCGAGGGAGAAGACCTGCCCGGCGAGGCGCGCGAGGACGGCGGCCTGGTACCCCGATCCGGTCCCCACCTCGAGGACGCGCGAGTCGGGACGGAGGGCGGCGAGCTCCGCGGCCCGGCCGACGTTCGCGGCCTGCGTGATCGTCTGACCGGCGCCGATCGGGAGCGCGTGGTCGCCGTAGGCCTCGGTCACGAGCGCGCGAGGGACGAACAGGTGGCGGGGGACGGTCGCGAGGGCCTCGAGGACCCTGGGGTCGGAGACGAGGCCGGCCGCCGCGATGCGCGCGACCATCGCGCGCCGCGCCTCCGCGCCCGCCCTCGCGGCACGCGCGACCTCGGGGTCCTCCGGCTTCACGCCGCGATCTTAGCGTCGGTCCGCGCCGTTCGCGCGGCTTCCCTCGAGCCGGTTGGCGAGGTCCTCGAGGGCGCGGTACGCCGTCAGGTCGAGGTGAAGTGGCGTCACGGAGACGTAGCCGTCGGCGACCGTCGTCAGGTCGCTCCCGTCCTCGTGCGTGTCGATGTGCGCCCCGCCGATCCAGAAATAGGGGCGCCCCCTGGGGTCGATCTTCTCGACGACGCTCTCGCCGTAGCGCCGGCGGCCCATCCGCGTCGCGCGGATCCCCGCCGGCTTTCCCGTCGGGATGTTCACGTTCCAGAGGATCTCCTCGCCCATCGGGCGCGAGAGCGCGAGGCGGATCACCTCCTCGGCCACCGCCTCGGCGTGCGTGAAGTCGGGCGGGGCGTCGGCGGCGTCGCGCCGGTAGTCGAGGGAGAAGGCGATCGACGGGACCCCCTGGAGCGTCCCCTCGAACGCGGCGGCGACCGTCCCGGAGTAGGTGACGTCGTCGCCGAGGTTCGGCCCCTGGTTGATCCCCGAGAAGACGAAGTCGGGCCGCACGTCCTTCAGGACCTTGCAGATCGCAAGGTTCACGCAGTCGGTCGGGGTGCCGTCGACGACCCAGGACCGCTCCCCCGTCTTCACGACGCGGAGCGGCCTGTGGAGCGTCAGCGCGTGGGAGGTCGCGCTCTGCTCCCGGTCGGGGGCGACGACCCAGGTCTCGAAGCCCGCCGCCTGGGCCGCCCGCTCGAGCGCCTCGATTCCGGGGCTGTGGATCCCGTCGTCGTTCGAGACGAGCGCCCTCACCGCGCCTGCCCCGTGTAGACGACCTTGTTCCGATCCGTCTCGTGGAGGACGACCTTCACGAGCCGGGCCGGCGCGACGTGCGAGGCGAGCTCGTCCCAGATCCGGACGGCGAGGTTCTCGGCGGTCGGGATCACGCCCCTGAGGAAGTCGACGTCGCCGTTCAGGTTCCGGCAGTCGCACTTCCTCACGACCCGCTCGTTGACGATCCGCTTCAGCTCGGCGAAGTCCATGACCCACCCCGTCTCGGGGTCGAGCGGGCCCTCGACCGTCACCTCGAGGCCGTAGGTGTGCCCGTGCCCGTGCGGGTTGTTGCACTTTCCGAACGTCGCGCGGTTCCACGCCTCGTCCCTCGCCGGGTTGTGGAGGCGGTGCGCCGCGCTGAAGTTCGCGCTGGAGGTGATGCGGGTGAGCGGCCGCGCCGCGTCGTTCTCTGTCACGGGATCGGCTCCGGCCCCGGATGGGGCGAGGGCGCCCGGCGTTCCGGCCGGGCGCCCTCCGTGGAATCTAGCACGTGCTCCGTGACGGGCCGTGGAGCCCCGGGCCGTCGACGGCCGCTCAGTCGGCGAGAGTCGAGAGGTCTCCCGGGTCCTCCCCCATCGCCTGCGCCTTCAGGTAGCGCCGCACGATCTTCCCCGAGCGGGTCTTCGGGAGCGTGGTCCGGATCTCGATCTCCGACGGCTGCGCGATCGGGCCGAGGTCCTGCCGCACGTGGTCCTTCAGCGACGAGATGAGCCCGGGCCCTTCCTCGTACCCCGCCTTCAGGACGACGAACGCCTTGATCGTCTCCCCCTTGATCGGGTCCGGGAGGCCGACGACCGCGCTCTCGGCGACGGCCGGGTGGCGGATGAGCGAGCCCTCGACGTCGGCCGTGCCGATGCGGTGTCCCGCGACGTTCAGGATGTCGTCCGCCCGGCCGAGGACGGCGAACCAGCCGTCGTGGTCCCTCACGGCGATGTCGCCCGCGGCGTAGCAGCCGGGGATCTGCTGCCAGTACTTCTCGTAGCGCGCGTGGTCGCCCCAGACCGTCCGGAGCATGTAGGGGACCGGCTTGCGGAGGACGAGGAGCCCGCCGTGCCCGTCGGGGAGGGAGTTCCCCTTCGCGTCGACGACCGCGGCGTCGACGCCGGGGATCGGCTTGCCGACCTTCCCGGGACGCGCCTCGAACGTCGGGAGCGTCCCGAGGACGGGGGCGGCGATCTCGGTCTGCCAGAAGTTGTCGACGACCATCCCGCCCGACTGCCCGACGAGGTGCTTCTGGCTCCAGAGGTGGGCCTCGGGGTTCAGCGGCTCGCCCGCGCAGGCGATGAGGCGGAGGCGCGAGAGGTCGTACTTCGACGGGGCCTCGGGCCCGTGGCTCATCCACATCCTCACGGCGGTCGGCGCGGTGAAGAGGAGGTTCACGCCGAAGCGCTCGCAGAGCTCCCAGGTCACCTCGGGCGTCGGCCAGTCGGGCACGCCCTCGCGACAGAAGACGGTGGCGCCGACGGAGAGCGGCCCGTAGACGATGAACGAGTGGCCGACGATCCAGCCGATGTCGGAGGTCGACCAGTAGATGTCGCGCTCGCCGATCTGGTAGAAGGCCTTCGAGAGCCACGTCACGCCGACCAGGTAGCCGCCCGTCGTATGGACGACGCCCTTCGGCGTCCCCGTCGTCCCGGACGTGTAGAGGATGAAGAGCGGGTCCTCCGCGTCCATCGGCTCCGGGTGGCAGTGGATCTCGTTGGCGTTCTGGATGTCGTAGAAGTCGTGCTCGCGCTCGCTCTCGAACTCGTACGGCGGGTCTCCCACGCGGGAGCCGCGGCGGTGGACGACGACGTGCTCGACGAAGACGAGGTCGCGCACGGCCTCGTCGATCGTCGGCTTGAGGGCGATCTTCTTGCCGCGCCGGAAGGTGAAGTCGGTGCAGACGATGACCTTCGCCTGGCAGTCGACGATGCGGGAGCGGAGCGCCTGGGTCCCCATCCCGGCGAAGACGACCGAGTGGATCGCGCCGATGCGCGCGCAGGCGAGCATCGTGATGATCCCCTCCGGGACGAGCGGCATGTAGACGATGACCCGGTCTCCCTTGCCGACCCCGAGGCGCTTGAGCGCGTTCGCGAAGCGGTTCACCTCGCGGTAGAGCCGGCTGTAGGTGTAGGTGTGCTCCTCGCCGTCCTCGCCGACCCAGATGAGCGCGGCCTTGTTCCGCCGGTCGCCGTAGACGTGACGGTCGATGCAGTTCGCCGTCGCGTTCAGCTTCCCGCCGACGAACCACTCGTGCCGCGGGAGGTCGAACCGGAAGACCTCCTTGAACGGCTCGATCCAGTCGACGCCCTTCGCCTTGTCCTCCCAGAACTCCTTCGGGTCGCTCGCGGCGTGCGCGCGCTCGACGGCGTCGTTGCCGATGCACGCCTGGCGCGCCAGCCAGATCGGGGGCGGGATGACGTTCGCGTCGGTCGCGAGGCGCGAGATCGCCGCCTGCTGCGACTCGCTCAGGTCAAGCTTCGGCCCACCGGGGCCCCCCGTCGGTTCCGCGCTCATCGTCCCCTCCTCTCCCGCGCAGCGCGCGGGGCCTCTTCCGGATCGATGCGCGGATGATAGGGCCGTCGTCTCCGTGGACAAATCGCGTTTACGCGTTCTCGGCCCGCCCGGCGGCCCGCCGGTCAGGCGTTCGCGGCGCCGCCCGGCGGCGCCAGGAGGACCCCTTCCGCGAGAGCCGCGTAATCGCCGTCCGCGAGGCCCCGCTCCGCGGCCGCGTCGACGGCGTCGAGCACCGCCTCGGCGACGCGCGGCGCCACGCCCGCGGCGCGCGCCGCCCGGCAGAAGAGGTCGACGTCCTTCCGGAGGAGCCGGAGCGGGAACGTCGGGTTCGCGTACTCCCCCTCGAGCATCCGTCCGAGCTTCTTGTCGAACGTCGGCGCGTAGAGCGCGCTCGGCCGGAGGACGTCGAGGAAGAGCTCGGGCGGGACGCCGCTCGCCCGGACGAACGCGAGGCTCGTCGCGAAGGCGGCCGTCAGCGAGCCGATGAGCTGGTTCAGGGCGAGCTTGAGCGCCGCCGCCTGCCCGACCGGCCCGACGAGCCGCACGTCCCGGCCGAGGCGCGAGAGGGTCGGCTCGAGCCGGGCGAGCTGCCCTTCCGTCCCGCCGAACATCACCTGCAGCGTCCCCGAGTCCGCCTGGGGAATGCTCCCGAGGACGGGGGCCTCGACCCACTCGCCCCCGGCGGCGGCGACCTCCACGGCGAAGGCGCGGCTCTCGTCCGGGCCGATCGTCCCCATCTGGACGACCGTCCGTCCCGCGAGCGCGTCCGCCGCGCCGGGAGAGGCGAGGACCGCGCGGATCGCCGGGGCGTCGGCGAGCATCAGGATCGCGACGGGCGAGACGTGGAGAGCCTCCGCCGCCGTCGGCACGACGCTCAGCCCGGCCTCTCCGAGCGCCTCGGCCTTCGACGGGGTCCGGTTCCAGACGGTGACGGAGAGGCCGGTCGACGCGAGGCGAAGGGCGATCGGGGCGCCGAGGAGCCCGGTGCCGAGGAGGGAGACGTCGCTCATGCCGCGATTCTGCGTCCGGCGCGGATAATCGGGAACCCACCGGGCGCGATGCGGCCCGTGCCGCGCGAGGAGAACCGATGAGCGAGACCGCCCCGTTTCCCGAAGGCTTTCTCTGGGGAGCCGCGACCTCGGCCTACCAGATCGAGGGCTCGCCCCTGGCCGACGGCGCCGGACCGAGCATCTGGCATCGCTTCACGCGGATCCCGGGGAAGGTGAGGGACGGGGACACCGGAGACGTCGCCTGCGACCACTACAACCGCTGGCGCGAGGACGTGGCGCTCATGAAGTCCCTCGGCCTCGGCGCCTACCGCTTCTCCTTCTCCTGGGGCCGCGTCCTGCCCGAGGGGCGCGGGGCCGTCAACGAGAAGGGGCTCGACTTCTACCGCCGCCTCGTCGACGCGCTCCGGGAGGCCGGGATCCGGCCGATGGCGACGCTCTACCACTGGGACCTTCCCGCCGCGCTCGACGACCGCGGGGGGTGGACGAACCCGGACGTGGCGGGGTGGTTCGCCGACTACGCGAAGACCTGCTTCCGGGCGCTCGGCGACCGCGTCGACCTCTGGACGACGCTGAACGAGCCGTGGGTCGTCGCCGACGGCGGCTACCTCCACGGCGTCCTCGCCCCCGGGATCGAGAGCCCCTACGCCGCGCCCCGCGCCTCGAAGAACCTCCTCCTCGCCCACGCGGCCGGAGTCGCGGCGTTCCGCGCCGAGGGGAAGGGGCAGGTCGGGCTCGTCGTGAACCTCGAGCCGAAGTACCCCGCCTCCGACCGCCCCGAGGACCTCTCCGCCGTCGCGCGGGCCGACGCCTACATGAACCGCCAGTACCTCGACCCGGCACTCCTCGGGAAGGTCCCCGAGGGGCTCCCGGCGATCTTCGGCGAGGCGTGGGAGGGGCCGACGGACGCCGAGCTCGCGGCCATGAAGGTGCAGGTCGACTTCGTCGGCGTGAACTACTACACCCGCGCCGTCGTCCACGACGACCCGCGGAGCTTCCCGGTCATGGAGGGGCGCACTTTCCAGCGCAACGCGACCTACACCGAGACCGGCTGGGAGGTCTACCCCGACGGCCTCTACGACGTCCTCACGTGGGTGAGGCGGCGCTACGGGAGCGTCCCCCTCTACGTCACCGAGAACGGCGCGGCCTTCTACGACCCCCCCGTCGCCGACGTCCCGGTCCTCGCCGACCCGCTCCGCGTCGGCTACCTCGGCGCCCACCTGCGCGCCGTTCGCCGCGCGATCGCGGACGGAGTCGACGTGCGGGGCTACTTCGTCTGGTCGCTCCTCGACAACCTCGAGTGGGCCCACGGCTTCCGGAAGCGCTTCGGCATCGTCCACGTCGACTTCGCGACGCAGAAGCGGACGCCCAAGGCAAGCGCCCGCTTCTACGCCGAGGTCATCCGGACGAACGGGGCGATCCTCAGGCTCGGTACCTGACGCCCACCTTCGCCGTCGTCCCTGCGGGGAGGGGCGCGAGGAGCGTCCCCTCGAGCGGCCTTCCGTCCACCTCGACGCGCACCTCGCCCGACGCCAGCGACACGTCGCGGACGACGGTCACGTCGAGCGTCGCGCCCCTCCACGGGCGAGTCATCCGCGCCGTCTCCCACGACGGCGGGAGGCACGGGTCGAAGCGGATCCCGTCCCACTCGGGGCGGACGCCGACGACCCACTCGCAGACGACGCGGTGGAGCCACTGCGCCGAGCCGGTGTACCAGGTCCACCCGGCGCGGCCGTGGAGCGGCGAGTCGGGGCCGTCGACGTTCCCGGGGAGGACGTAGGGCTCGGCCCGGTAGCTCTCCGGGTCCTTGCGCGTCGGGTCGATCGCGGCGAGGAGCCTCCCGACGAGCTCGGGGTCCTTCGACTTCCCCGCCGCCGAGATCGCCCACGTCGCCGCGTGCGTGTAGACGCCCCCGTTCTCGCGCATCCCGGCCGCGTACCGCGTGATGTAGCCGATCTCGCGCACCGGGCGGTCGTAGGCCGGCGCGAGGAGGAGCGCGCCCGCGGCGCTGACGAGGTGCTCCTTCACCGCCGCCATCGCGGCCGCGGCCCGCTCCGGCGGGGCGACGTCGTTCAGGACGGCCCAGGTCTGGGCGTTCAGGTAGATCCGCCCGCGGTCGTTCTCCCGGCTCCCGACCTTCCCGCCCGAGTCGAGCGTGGCGCGCCAGTACCACGCGCCGTCCCAGCCGTGCTCGTTGACCGCGGCGACGAGGGTCTCCCGGCGCCTCGCGAAGTCGGCCGCGCGGGCCGGCTCCCCGCTTCGCCCGAGGATCTCCGCCCAGTCGCCGAGGAGCCCCGCGAGGAAGTGGGCGAGCCAGACCGACTCCCCCTTCTCCTCGAGGCCGACGGCGGAGAGGCCGTCGTTCCAGTCGCCCGCGCCGATGTACGGGAGGCCGCGCGGGCTCGTCCTCTGGAAGACCCTCTCGAACGCGCGCAGGACGTGCTCGACGAGCGGCGCCGGCTGCGCGTCGTCGAGGAATGGCGCGCGGTCGGCGAGGATCGAGAGGTCTCCCGTCTCGCGGACGTACGCCGCCGTGACGAACGCGAGCCAGAGGAGGTCGTCCGTCATCTTCGTGACGTGCCCCATCTCCGCGAGCGGGTGCCACCAGTGGTAGACCGACCCGTCCGCGAACTGGTGCGCGGCGTGGAGCGCGACCTGCTCGCGGCAGCGGGCCGGATCGACCGTCAGCCAGACCTGCGAGTCCTGCAGCTGGTCGCGGAAGCCGTAGGCGCCGCTCTGCTGGTAGTAGCCGCAGCGCCCCTGGATGCGCGCCGAGATCGCCTGGTACCGCACCCAGTCGTTCAGGAAGGCGTCGAACGGCGCGTCGGGGGTCTCGACCCGGTGCCCGGCGAGGAGCTCCGCCCACGCCCCCTTCGCGTCCGCGAGCGAGGCGTCGAGCGCCGGGATGCTCCCGAACCGCTCGAGGAGGCCGTTCGTCCCCTCCTCCGTCTCCGCGGTCGCAAGGACGAAGCCGAGCTCCCGCGCCTCGCCCGGCGCGAGCTCGACCGGGACGCGGAGCGCCGCCACCGCGTCGCCGTGCCGCCCGAAGAGGCCGGGCCACGGCTTCCCCTCGAGCGCCGCGGGCCGCGCGAAGTCGCCGAGGCGGCCGAGGAAGGCGGCCTTGTCCCCCTCCGCCTCCGAGACGCGCTCCGTGCAGGCGAACGCGCTCACGTAGGGGAAGTCGGTGTTCCAGTGCCCCCACCGCGACGAGCCGACCTCCCACATGTGCGAGCGGGCGAAGACGGCGTTCCGCCCCGCGTCCCTCCGGCACTCGAGGAAGAGCTTCGTGAACTCGCGCCGCGGGGACGGCGTCACGCCGCAGTTCCACTCCACGAACGCGACGAGCTCGAGGCGCCGGGGCGAGAGGAGGTCGTTCCGGAGCGTGACGCGCCAGAGCTCCGCCGGCGCCTCGCGGTCCGCGAAGAGCGTCCAGTCGGCCATGACGGCGCGGAACGTGCTCCGGAACGTCGTGTAGCCGAGGCCGTGCAGGCACTCGAACCGGTCGTAGGCCGGATGGCACGGCGCGGGAGCGAGCGACCAGGACTCGCCCGTGTCGACGTCGCGGAGGTAGAGGAAGCGCCCCGAGGCGTCGCGCGTCAGGTCCTGCTCCCAGCGGGTGACGACCGCGAGCTGCGAGTTGTCGACCCAGGTGAAGCCGGAGCCGGTCTGGCTCACGACGAGGCCGGCGCGCCGGTTCGCGATGACGTTCACCCACGGGCGGGGCGTCCGCGGGTCGCGGATGACGTACTCGCGCCCGTCCGCCGCGAACTCGCCGTAGGCGTTCGCGGCGTTCACGGGGCGTCGGGGAGATCCGTTCATCGTGTCCTCCGTGAAGGAGTGGAGGGAGCCGCGGAAGGGGCGCCGGGAAAAACGACGACCTCCGCGGGAAGGGACCGGACGACGACCTCGCCGCCCGGAGAGAGAGGGAGGGGCCGCCCGTCGACGGTCGCCGAGACGGGACCGGGCGGGATCGGGGGCTTCAGCACGAGGCCGCCCGGGGGGACGTTCCTGAGGCCGGCGAGCCGCACGCGGACGCCCGACCCGTCGGCAGCCACGGAGAGGTCGAGCGGCCCGTACGGCGTCCCGAGGCGCTTCACCGAGACGCCCTGCGCCGAGCGGACCCACGCCTCCGGGAGGCCGGCCGCGACGACGAGCGCGGCGTCGTCCTCCCTCTCGTAAGCGAAGAGGTCGAGGAACGAGCGCGCGTAGTCGGTGCCGACCCAGGTGTGCGGGATGTCCCCGACGAACTTCGGGGTCCGCGGGTCGCGCCAGACGACCTCGGCCCAGGCGTTCCACTCCGGGGGGCGGAGGTCGCGCAGGAAGAGGCCGAGGAGCCGGAAAGCGTCGTCGCGGCGGTCGAGCCGCACGAACGTCCCCACCGTCCGGAGCTCGTAGGGCGTGTAGAGCTCCCCCTCGCCCGCCTCGCGCTTCGCCACGTTCGCGAGGTAGCGGTCGAAGGTCCTCTCGACCGCCTCACGCGGAAGGCGGGCGAGCTCCCCCCCGGGGGCGATCGTCGCGGTCGTGGAGGTCGCGTCGAAGTCGCCCAGCTCCGCGCAGCCCGGGAGCGTGTCGATCCCGTGCCGCTCCATGACGAGGCGGATCGAGGCGTGGACGTCCGCGGTGAGCTCGTCGCGGATCCGCGCGAACTCCTTCGCCTGCCCCTCCTTCCCGAGGTACGTGGCGAGGAAGACCGCGTCCTTCAGCCCCCGGATCGCGAAGGCGTCGTCCCAGTAGGAGTGCATCGGCTTCGCGGAGTACCCCTCGTGACTGATCGACTCGGGCAGGAGGCCGTAGAAGACCCGCTTCCCCGGCGTCTCGTACTCCGCCGTCCGCCGCTTCTGCCGGAGCGCGTCGATGTACGAGACGGCGGCGACGACGCGCGGCCACATCCTCTCCGCGAGGCCCCGGTCGCCCGTGTACCGGACCGTCTCGGCGACGAGGTAGAGGAACTCCCCGTGGCTGTCGTTCTCGGGGACGCCGTCGGCCCCGCGCCGGTCGACGCAGCACGGAACGCGCCCGTCCTCGCCCTGGAACCCCGCGAACCAGAGGAGGAACGATCGGGCGGCGGCACCCTGCCCGAGCCGGAGGAGCGCCTCGGAGGTGAGCGCGCCGTCCCGGATCCAGGAGCGGGCGTAGGAGCGCGAGCCGGGCTGGATCGCCGGCCCGTCGCGGTTCACGAGGACGAAGGCGAGCTGCGACCGGAGGACCTTCGCGTACCGCTCGGCCTCGGGAGGGACGTCGAAGGCGACCCGGTCGAGGAGGCCGCGCCACGCGGCGCGTTCCCGCGCGAGGATCGACTCGAAGAGGGCCGACGCCTCCGCCGGCGCGAGCCCGTGCCACGGCTCCGGCCCGAGGGACGGGGCGAGGTCGGGGGGGACGCGCGTGTCGTCGAACGGCATCGTCACGACGACCTCGCGCTCTCCGCCCGCAGGAAGGTCGAGGTCGAACGCGAACGCCCCGGAGGCGAGGCCCGTCGCGTCCTCCACCTTCACCGAGCCCGGGAACGACCCGGAGCGGAGGAGGGCCGTCACGTCCCCCGCGTCGAAGGTCGTCGCCCCCGACGCGGACGCGGTGACGAGCGGGACGACCACCCTGTGCCGGTTCACGCGCGCGCGTCGCGCCTCGAACGCGAGCGTCCGGATCTCCGAGACCCCGCCCGGCGTCCCGAGGAACTGCCACGGCGGGTTCACCTGGAGGGGCCGGATCGCCAGGACGAGCCGGACCTTCCGGTCCGACGTCGACCGGTTCGACACCCGGTAGCGCGCGAGGAGCGCGGACGAGTCGGGAAGCCCCGTCGCGAGCGCGGTCACCTCCAGCGAGAGATCCCCCGCGTCCCAGCCGACCGTCGGAATCGGCAGGTCGCCGTCGAGGAGCGCGTGGCTCGTCTTCACGTCGGCCCAGCTGACGAGACGAGGCCCGTCGACGAGGAACGGCTCGATCGAGAAGAGCCCGGCCCCCGCTTCCAGGGCCCCGTCCTCCGAGAGGAGCCCCTCGTCCGGGTCGCCGTCGACGCCGACGACCGTCCAGTACGACTGCTCGTTCGCGAGGTACCGCGGGAAGGCGCCCCGCGGAGCGTCCTTCGCCACCTCCGCGACGAACGCGTTCTTCGTCGCCGCGAAGGCGAGCGGCTTCACCGCCACCTCCTTCAGCTCGAACGGCTCCTTCGACGGCCCCTCGAGGAGCCGGAGGCGCACCTTCCGCGCCTCGCTCTCGGGAAGCGCGATGAAGTCGCGGCCCCCGTTCCCCCCGACGACCTCCCGGGCCGTCGCGAAGGTCGTCCCGTCCTCCGAGAGGTCGACCGCGTAGCGACTCGCGAACGAGGCGCCGTGGTCGACGACGAGCCCGCCGAGCTCGCGGAGCGCGCCGAGGTCGACCGTCCACGCGGCGGGGCCGGCCTTCCCGGCGCGCCACGACGTCGCCGCGTCGCCGTCGAAGGCGAGGCGCGCCTCGTGGCCGGGCGCCGACGAGGAGGCCGTGGCCGACGGCGGCGCGGCGGGCGGCTCCGGCGGAAGCTCGACGAGCGCGAGGTCCGCCACCTCGAGCCACCCCCTCCCTCCCCGGCCCGCGGTCACGGTCACCTCCACCGAGCCGATCCGCGACGGCGCCCCGCCGCCCGCCGGGCCCCACGCGAACTCCACCTGCCGTTGCTTCACGCGGAGGGGCTCGAAGTCGCGCGGGAGGGTCGCGTCCCGCTTCCGGAACCACCAGACGTTCTCGCCGGACGGGTCGGAGAGCTTCAGCTCGAGGTCGTTCGGGAGCGCCTCGCCGCGAAGCCGGAGCCGAATCTCCCAGCGCGCCGGGAGGACGAGGTCGACCTTCCGCGTCGCCGCGGCCCAGCCGGCCTTCCCCCGGAAGTCGAAGTCGAGCCGGAGCGCTCCGGGAGCGGACTTCGCGCCCGAGATCGCGAGGGCGACGCCCGGAGCCGGGGCAGCCCTCCACTCCGCCGGGTCGGCGGTCGCGATCGGGGTCGTCTTCGGGGCGGGCGCCGCGCCGAGGAGCGCGACGGAGGCGGCGAGGAGGGCGAGGCGGTTCATTCCTTGATGCTCCCGGCGGTGATGCCGTCGATGTAGGAGCGCTGCAGCGCGAGGAAGAGGAGGAGCGCCGGGAGGACCGTGACGACGGCCCCGGCCATCATCAGCTCGGTGTCCTGCACGTGCTCGCCGGAGAGGCTCGCGAGGGCCACGGTGAGGGTCCACTTCGCGTCGTCCGTCAGGACGATGAGCGGCCACATGAAGTCGTTCCACGTCCCGAGGAACGTCAGGACGCCGAGCGTCACCAGGATCGGCCGGCAGAGCGGCAGGACGATCGACCAGAAGATCCGGAGCTCCCCCGCCCCGTCGATCCGGGCCGCGTCGAGGAGCTCGTCGGGGACCGACGTCGCGAACTGCCTCACGAGGAAGATCCCGAAGATGCTCGCAACGCCGGGGAGGATGACGCCGGCGAACGTGTTCACGAGGCCGAGCGAGCGAAGGAGGAGGAAGACGGGGAGCATCGCGACCTGTCCCGGGATGACCATCGCGGCGAGGAGCCCCGCGAAGAGCGGCCCGCGCCCCGGGAAGCGGAGCTTGGCGAAGGCGTAGCCCGCCGCCGCGTTCACGACGACGGAGAGGAGCGCCGCGCAGGTCGCGAGGACCGCGCTGTTGAGGAAGCTTCGTCCCATGTCGAGGCGGACGAAGAGCTCGCGGTACTGGTCGAGCGTCGCGCGGGCCGGGAGGAGCGGGGGCGGCGTCGCGTTCGCCTCGCCCGGGGCCATGAACGAGGCGGAGACCATCCAGAGGAGCGGCGCGAGCGTCACGACGGCTCCGGCGACGAGCGCGACGTGCACGGCGATCGCGACGAGCGTCCTCCTCCTCACGCCTCGCCTCCCTTCTGGAGCCGGCGCTGGAGCAGCGTCGCCCCGAGGATGACGGCGAAGAGGACGAAGGCGATCGCCGCGGCGGAACCGATGCTCCACCAGCGGAAGCCCTGCTTGTACATGAAGAGCGCCACCGAGAGCGTCGCGTTCATGGGGCCGCCGTCGCCGCCCGACATGACGTACGGCTCGGCGAAGAGCTGGAAGTAGCCGATCGTCGTCGTCAGGCCGACGAAGAGGAAGGTCGGCGCCAGGAGCGGGACGGTGATCCGGCGGAACCGCTGCAGCGGTCCGGCGCCGTCGATCCGTGCCGCCTCGTGGAGGCTCTCGGGGATCGCCTTCAGTCCCGCAACGAAGATGATCATGTTCGCGCCGAAGTTCTTCCACGCCGCCATCAGGACGATCGCGGGCATCGCCCACCGCGGGTCGCCGAGCCAGTCGACGGATCCGATCCCGAGGAGGCCGAGCGCGGCGTTCAGGAGGCCGAACCGGGGGTGGTAGAGGTACTTCCAGACGGCCGCCACGGCGACGAGCGTCGTGACGACCGGGGCGAAGTAGATCGTCCGGAAGAGCCCGGCGAAGCGGACGAGCCTGTGGTTCAGGAGGAGCGCCGCGCCGAGGGAGAGGGCGACCGTGAGCGGCCCCCCGACGATCACGAAGAAAAAGGTGTTCCCGAGCGCCTTCCAGAAGACCGGGTCGTGCAGGAGGCGCGCGTAGTTGCGGAGCGCGACGACGCGCGCGGCCGAGGGGTCCCCGACGGCGTAGAGGTCGTAGTCCGTCAGGCTCAGGAGGAACGAGGCGACGACCGGCAGGAAGAGGAAGAGCGAGAGGACGAGGAGGCCGGGGGCGACGAGGAGGAGGCCGGCCCGCGCCTCCCGCGCCCTCCAGGAAGAGAGGCGGCTCACTTCCGCCCCCCCGCCTTCCGGTCGAGGAGCCAGCGGCGCTTCTCGAGGACGACCTCCACGTCGGCGTCGAGCGCGGCGAGCGAGGCGTCGAGCGGCCTGGCGCCGCGCGCGACGGGCTCGAGCCGCTCCCACACCTTCGCCGCGATCTGCTCCCACTCCGGGACCTTCGGCGTCGCCCTCACGTGCTCGAGCTGGAGGCGGAACGAGGCGGTCCGCGCGTCGCCGGCGAGCGCGGGCTCCTCCCACGCCGAGCGGCGCGCGGGAAGGTCTCCGCAGAGCGCCCAGAACCTCTTCTGCGTCGCCGGCTCCGAGAGGAACTCGACGACCTTCCACGCCTCGTCCTTCCGCGCCGAGGAGCGGAAGACGACGAGGCTCGAGCCCCCGGCCAGCGAGACGCCGGGCCACGGCAGGCCGTCCGGCGCCGGGAGGGGCGCCGTCGTCCAGGCGCCCTGGAGGCTCTCCGGCAGGCGCCTGCGGAACTCGCCGAGGTTCCAGGGGCCCGTGACGTACATCGCGAAGTCGCCCGCGGCCATCTGCTGGTAGAGGTTCGCGACCTGCGTGTTCGCGAGCGGCGGGGCGAGGCCGTCGCGGTAGAGGCCCACGAAGAACTCCGCGGCCCTCCGGAACTCGGCGGCGCGGAACGCCCCGTGCCGACCCCCGCCCGAGAGGAGCTCGGCCCCCGAGGAGACGGCGAGCGTCACCGGCTGGGCCCACTCGTTCGTCGGGAGGAGGAGGCCGAAATGCCCCGGCCCTCCCTTCCTCTTCACCGCCTCCATCGCCGCGCGCCAGCCGCTCCAGCTCCTCGGCAGCTCCGGGACGCCGGCGGCGTCGAGGAGGTCCTTCCGGTAGAAGACGAGCCGCGTGTCGACGTACCACGGGACCCCGTAGAGGACGCCGTCGAGGAGGTTCGTCTCCCAGATGCCGGGAAAGACGTCGTCGCGACGGACGGACGCGCTCGCCGCGACGCGCGCGTCGAGCGGCTCGATCGCGTCGAGCGCCGCCATCTCGGGGATCCAGGTGTTGCCCATCTGCGCCACGTCGGGGAGCTCCCGCCCGACGTACGCCGTCAGGAGCTTCTCGTGCGCCGCCGTCCAGGGGATCTGCTGCACCTCGACGCGGAGCCCCGGGTGGCGCCGCTCGAGCTCGGGGACGAGCTCGCGGACGACCTCTCCCTCGCGCCCGAAGGCCCAGAGGCGAACCGCGCCGCCGTGGTCGCCACCGCGACCGCAGGCCGTCGCCGCGGCCAGCAGCAGGCCCGCGGCGAGGACCCTCACCGGGCCGCCGCCCCCTCGGGAACGCCCCTCTTCGCCGGCGCCTCCTCGAGCCAGCCGCCCGAGAAGCCCGCGCGCCGGAGGCCGGCGACGATCGGGGGCGACTTCCTCATCAGGTTCCAGAAGAGGCCGCTCCGCTGGTTCTCGATCATCAGGACGATCGGCCCCTGGTCGATCCCGAGGTAGTTCGTCGCGTACCAGCCCGCGCCCGGGACGACCTTTCCGAGGGGGGTCGGGACGTCTTCCCGGGTGAACGTCGGATTGAAGGCGTCGAGGAAGCCGTACGTCGCCCAGAGGTGCTCGCCGTGGAGCCTCTTCATCTCGCGGATCGCCGGGACGACGACCTCCTGCGCGAACGGGAGCGACGCGGCCGCGGCCATCGGCGCGATCGTCCCGTCGTCGTGCGACCAGAACGAGGAGACCCCTCGCGCGCCGTAGGTGACGAACTTCCTCTCGCGCCCTTCGACCGTGAAGGTGCCGTCGGCCGGACCGTCGCAGGCCGAGAGGCCCCAGACGTTCTCGCCGTAGCCGCGGAACCCCTCGGGGTTCCTCGTGGCGTAGGCGCGCTGGGCCAGGACCGCCCTCCGCGAGTTCTCGAAGTAGTCGATCCCCTTCTCCCGCATGAAGGCGTCGCGGATGCCGCGGAAGTCGACCCACGCGTGGGAGAACTGGTGGCCGAAGAGCGGGGCGAAGTTGACGTACTCCTGCCCCTCGTGGCTCGCCCACCTGTACGTCGAGCAGAAGGCCTCCCACGCCCCGTCCGTCGCCGGGTGGGTCGGCGATCCGAGCGCGAGGAGGTAGAGGATCATCGACTCGTCGTAGCCGTTCCAGTCCGCCGGGCCGAAGCCCGACTCGGGGAGCCAGGCCATCGCGACGCGCGCGGGGCGCGGCTGCATCCAGCGCCAGTCGACCCGCTCGTAGAGCTTCGTCGCGAGGTCGCGGACCTCGGCCTCGGCCGGGTCGTCGCGGTCGAAAAAGAGTCCGGCGGAGAGGGCGCCTGCGAGGCAGAGGGTCGTGTCGATCGAGGAGAGCTCGACGTCCTTCGCCCATCGCCTCCCCGTCTCCATGTCGAGGAAGTGGTAGAAGAAGCCGCGGTAGCCCGTCGTTCCGGTCGACTCCGGGCCCTGCGGCGCGTTCCAGAGGAACCGGAGCGTGACGAGGACGCGGTCGCGCGCCTCCTCCCGGCTCACCCACCCCCGCTCGGCCCCGACGACGTACGCCGAGAGGCCGAAGCCGACGGCGGCGACGCTGGAGAACGAAGGGGCGGGCCAGCGGTCGGGCACGAGGCCGTTCCTCGGGTTCGCCGTGTCCCAGAACCAGAGGAACGCCCTCTTCTCGAGGTCCGCGACGAGGGGATCGAGAGTCCGGGGCGGAGCCCCGATTGGCTCCGCCCCGGGAGAAGGAACGACGCGCGTGCCGGGGGGAGGGACCTCCAGCACGCGCGCGGAGGAGGGGGCTCCGCAGCCCGCGGCGACCGTCGCCAGGAGGAGGATCGCGACGGAACGGAGCGCAGGCCGCGGCATCACCCTCTCCTCCTCAGAAGCTGAAGTTGGCGCCGAGCTGCAGCCGCCGCGGGTTGTACGCCGAGTTGGGCTGTCCGAAGTTCGTGTTGACGTCCGGGAGCGCGGGGATCCAGCCGTCGTAGCCCTGCTGGTTCGTGTAGTTGAAGACGTTGATCGCCTCCGCGAAGAGGCCGAGGTTCATCGTCCCGCCGAGCGTGAACCGCTTCTCGAGGCGGAGGTCGATGCTCTCGGTCCACTTCGGCGGGTCGCCGCCGCCGATCATCTCGACGCACTTGTCGTAGCCCGCCGAGCAGTCCGTCACGTAGAAGGGATAGCCCGAGCCGAGGGTGATGAGCGTGGAGATCCGGAACTGGAGCGGGAGGTCGACGATCGCCGAGGCGGTGATCTGGTGCTCCTGGGCGATGTTGCTCCGCTGCTTCACCCCGTTCACCGGGTCGAGCTTGCCCCAGCTGAAGAGGTCGTTGCCCGTCTGCTTGGCGTCGCCCCACGTGTAGGAGAGGTTCGCGGACCAGCCGTTCCGGTAGGGCTTGTCGAGGACGACCTGGACGGAGTCGAACCAGGTCTCCTTCCCGCGGGAGAGCATCGAGAAGCCGTAGCCCGGGGCGGGGCGGGCGCCCCAGTCGCAGCTGCCGTCCGCCGCCTTGATGCCGCAGGTCCAGGTCAGCTGGTTCTGGCTGTAGACGCCGGTGTAGGTCGCGGACGCGTTGAACATCCCGAAGTCGTGCCGAAGGCCGACGCTCCACTGGTCCGACGACGGGGGCTTGGTGTCGTTGTTCAGGAGGAAGAGCTCCGGCTGCGGGGCCTGGCCGCTCGCGACGAGCGCGGCGAGCCCGGCCTCGGTCAGGTAGCGCGGGTCCCACTTGATCGCCGGGTTGCCGTCCTGCGGGCTGCCGTCCTTCGAGAACCAGAACGTCGTGACCTTGTACTGGAGGCGGTACTTCTCGTCGAGGATGTCGTTGTAGAGGGTCCGGTCGAAGTACTTCCCGTAGCCGGCGTGGACGATCGTCTTCCCCTGGCCGGTGACGTCCCACGAGATTCCGAGGCGCGGCTGGAACATCCCGTAGTACGGGTCGCGCTGCGTCCCGTCGGTGAAGTAGTTCGAGGGGTAGATGTTCTTGAAGGCCGCCCGGATGTCCGGCGGCGTCACGTAGTCGTTGTTGAGCATGTCGCTCTCGTAGTCCCAGCGAATGCCGACGTTCGCCGTGACGCGGGGGCTGATCCGCCAGTCGTCCTGGATGAACAGGCCGAACTGCGAGTTCGACGTCGAGAGGTCGGGGTTCCCGACGCCCCAGACCGCCTTGTACGGCATGTCCCCCGGGGTCGTGGCGTAGGTGGCGTCGCGGTAGCTGTAGAGCGGGTTGCCGTTGAGGTCCTTGATGACGTGGTACTTGAGGTAGTCGTACGCGACGCCCGCCTTGACGACGTGGTCCCCGGCCCACTGGAGGTTCAGGAAGGAGAGGTCGTCGCGGAAGGCGAACCGGTCCTGGGTGAAGTTCTGCTGCGTGTCCTTGCTCCCGATCCGCATCAGCCCTTCGAAGTTCTGGCCGACGTACTTCGAGTCCTCCGGGACCGGGTTCCACTTGTAGCGCTGGAAGCTGAGCGTCGCCTCGTTCAGCTGCGTGCCGAAGAGGGCCGTGCTCTTCCCGCGGACCGTCCAGACGTCGTTCTTGACGTTCTCGGCCGACTGGTAGCTCGTCTGGTCGCCGAAGCCGCGGACGTCGGTCTCGTGCCGGTAGTCGCCCGAGACGTCGATCGTGGAGTTGTCGGCCACCGTGAACGAGAGCTTGCCGAAGAAGAGCGCCGCGCGGAACTCGCTCGGGTAGAGGCCCGTGTACTGGTTGAAGCTCTGGCGGAACGACGCGGGCCAGTTCGTGTTCGGCCCGAGGAAGACCGAGTACTCGCGGTCCTGGAGGTTCCCCTCGTACGACAGGAAGAAGTGGATCTTGTCCTTCGTGATCGGGCCTCCGAGGCTCAGGCCCGGCTGCCAGCGCGTGTAGTCGGGCTTCGGCTCGTTGCGCGCCTCGGCGAACTTGTCCTGCGAGACGAGGCTCTTGTTCTGGTAGTAGGCGAAGACGTCGCCGTGGACCTCGTTCGACCCCGACTTCGTGATCGCCGTGATGATCGCGCTCGAGGCCTTCTGGTACTCCGCCTTGTAGTTCTGCGTGATGACGCGGAATTCCTGGACGGCGTTCTGCGGGAACGGGTTCCCGCGGCTCGAGTCCTGGCCGACCGTTCCGCCCTGGAGGACGTCGTTCTTGTAGCTCGTGCCGTCGACGAAGACGTTCGTGTTCGAGGCGCCCTGCGCCCCGTAGCTGTACTCCTGACGCAGCTCGTCGCGCGAGAGGCGGACGCCCGGCGCGAGGGCGGCGAAGTTCAGGAAGTTGCGGCTCGACTGCGGGAGGCTCTGGATCTGGAGATCGCTGACGTTCGTCGCCATCTCCGTCGAGGTGAGCTCGACCTGCGCCTCGGCGGCCGAGGCGACGACGGCGACCTCGGCCTTCATCTTGCCGGGCTTCAGGGCGATGTCGTACGTCAGGCCCTGCCCGACCCCGACCTTGACCGCCTTCTTCCACGGCTCGTGGGCGCCGGTGGCGACGCCGATCTCGTACGAGCCCGTCGGCAGGACGAGGACGTACGTCCCGTTCGGGGCGGTCACGGCCGTGAACTTCGCGGCCGAGGCGGTGTTCACCGCCGTGACCGTGACGCCCGGGACGGGACCCTGCGTGTCGGTGACCGTGCCCCGGAGCTGCGCCGTCGTCGTCTGGCCGAATGCCGGCAGGGCGACGAGGGTCACGGCGACGAGGACGACGGCCGGGATGGCCAGGAGGGCCTTCAGCCCTGCGCTTCGTCTCATGATGCCTTCCTCCTCTGATCGAAAGAACCGTTGGGGACCTGCTTCGATACGGACGCGGCGTGAGGCGGCCCGGGCTTCGCGGCCGTTCCGCTCCCCCCGGTGGATTCCCGGAGGACGAGGCGGAACGGGAGCACCTCGCGGGCCGCGTGCGAGGGGCCTTCTCCCGAGATCTCGGCGAGGAGCCGCGCGAGGGCCCTCTCGCCGAGGTTCCGGAGGTCGTGGCGGACGGTCGAGAGCGGCGGGCTCGCGAAGCGCGCCACGGGGATGTCGTCGAATCCGGCGACGGCGACCTCGCCGGGTACCCGGACGCCGGCCTGCCGGAGCGCGATGAGGACGCCGATCGCCATCGAGTCGTTCGCGGCGAAGACGGCCGTCGGGCGCGGTGAGAGCCGGGCGATCGCCTCCCCCGCCGCCTCGCCGGACTCCTCGTTGAAGTCCCCGGCGATCTCCACGACCGCGTCCGCCGCGATCCCGGCCGCGCGGAGGGCGTCGCCGCAGCCGCGGCGCCGCTCGGCGGCGTCGGAGTTCGAGGCCGGCCCGTTCACGAGCGCGACGCGGCGGTGCCCGAGCCCGAGGAGGTGGGCGACCATCGCGCGGGCCGCTCCCCGGTTGTCGACGGCGACCGCCGGGTGGCCGGCTCCGCCCGACGGCGACGCGTTCAGGAAGACGGCCGGGAGGCCCTGCGGCAGGTGCGCCCGGAGCGCCCGGGGCGGGACGTTCGGCGTCATGACGACGACGCCGTCGACGCGGCCGTTCATGGCCCGGAGGACGTCCCTCGTCTCGTCGGCGTCGCTGTGCGAGGAGGAGACGAGGACGTGGTAGCCCGCCTGCCGGGCGGAGCAGTCGATCCCGCGGATGACCTCCGAGAAGTACTCGCCCCAGATGTCGGGAAGGACGACGCCGATCGTGCTCGTCCGGTTCGTGATCAGGCTCCGGGCCGCGGCGTTCGGAGCGTAGGCGAGGCGGGCGATCTCGTCCTCGACGCGGCGCCGCGTCGCGTCCTTCACCGGTCCCGTCGCGTTGACGACGCGCGAGACGGTGGCGACGGAGACCCCCGCCGCCCGGGCGACCTCGCGGATCGTCACGCCCGAGGCGCCTCCGGCCGAGGGTCCTCGTCCGGACCTGCGGGTTCCCGGGGCGGAGGGACGATCCGTCGGCATCGACGATGTAACCGTTTACATGAAAACGTTATCTTTTCCGGGGGCCGCCTGTCAACGGGAGATTCGCGGGATCGGCGCCGGCCCCCCGCGACCCCTCCCCCCGCGGCCCCATAATCCCGGCCCGGTGACCCGCGCGCCCCTCGTCGTCGCTGCCCTCCTCGCCGGCGCCCTCGGCGCCGCCTGCCGGCGCGCCCCCGCGGCGCCCGACCCCGCCACGCTCCGCTTCGCCCACGGCACGCCGGTCCTCTCCCTCGACCCCACGCTCTCGGAGGGCACGACCTACTCGGCACTCTCGAACGTCTTCGAGCCGCTCGTCACCTACGACCCGCTCCTCCAGATCACGCCCGCGCTCGCGACGCGCTGGGCGACGCCCGACGAGACGACGTGGGTCTTCGCGCTCCGGCCCGGCGTCTCCTTCCACGACGGGTCTCTCCTCGACGCCCACGCCGTCGTGGAGGCCCTCGAGCGGGCGCGGACCGCCGCCGACTCCACCGTCCGCGGCGCGCTCTGGGCCGTCACGCGGGTGGAGGGGACCGGCCCCCTCGAGGTCACGCTCCGGACCTCCGTCCCCGACGCCCTCCTCCTCCACGAGCTGACGCTCGTCCTCGTCGCGAAGGGAGCGACGCGGGCCGCGGTGGAATCCCACCCCGTCGGGACGGGACCCTACCGGGTCGCCGCCTGGGACCGGCACGGCGCGCTCGACCTCGTCGGCTTTCCCGGGCACTGGGACGGGGCGCCGTCGATCCCGTCCGTACGGATCGCGCCCCTCGCACGCGGCGTCGACCCGGTCGCGGCCGTGGCACGGGGTGAGGTCGCCGTCGCCGAGCTCCCCGTCACCGCCAGCCGGCCGAACCCGCCGGCCGGCGTCCGTATCGTCACCTCGCCGGGCCTGACGACGTACTACCTCTGGATGAACGGCCCGGAAGCGATCGGCGGCAGGCCGAACCCCTTCCACGACGTCCGCGTCCGGCGCGCCGTCGCCCTGGCCGTGAACCGCCCCCGCCTGGCGCTGGAGGCGACGGGGAGCGAGGAGAACGCGGCGGTCCAGCTCGTTCCGCCGACGATCGTCGGCCACTCCTCCTCCCTTCCTCCCCCCCGGTTCGATCCCGCCGGGGCCCGGGCCCTCCTCGCCGGGGCGGGCTACCCGATCCCGCTCGAGGTGACGCTCGCCCACCGCACGGACGCCCAGAACGAGAGCCTGGCGCGGCACCTCGCGGGGATGCTCGGCGAGGCCGGCTTCCACGTGACGCTCCTCCCGCTGACGTGGAGCGACCTCCTCGTCGAGTCGCGGGAGGGACGGATCGGGCTCTTCCTCGGAGGGTGGAGCTTCGACGCGGCCGACGCCGGCGGCTTCCTCAGGGACTGCGTGAGGAGCCGCGTCGCGCGGGGCGCGATGGGCGTCTTCAACCCGGGCTACACGAACCCCGCGATCGACCGGCTCGTCGACTCGTGCAACTCCGTATTCCTCGCGGCGCCCCGTCTCGCGCTCCTCGAGGAGGCGCTCCGGATCGCGACGGACGAGGCGCCCCTCGTCGCCCTCTTCCACCAGCCCGACGCCTGGGCGGTCTCTTCCCGCCTCGCGTGGACCCCGCGCCTCGACGGGCGGCTCCTCGCCGAGGAGTTCCGCTTCTCCGGAGGCGGCCGCTGAGCGTCGACGTCCCGGCCCTCGTCCTCAGCCTGAAGCTCGCCGCCGCCACGTCGGCCGTCCTCCTCGCCCTCGGCCTCCCGCTCGCGGCGTGGCTCGCCTCCTCCCGCGCGCGCGGCAAGCCGTTCGTCGAAGCCCTCGTCGCTCTCCCGGTGGTCCTTCCGCCGACGGTCCTCGGCTACTACGTGCTCCTCCTCCTCGGGCCGCACGGGCCGGCGGGCCGGGCCGCCCAGGCCCTCTTCGGCGCGCGCCTGCCGTTCACGTTCGAGGGGCTGCTCGTCGCCTCCGTCCTCTACAGCCTCCCGTTCGCGGTGCAGCCCTTCGCGGCCTCGTTCGCCGCCGTCGACCGGACGCTCCTCGAGGCGGCGGCCTCGCTCGGCTGCTCGCCGATCGGGACGTTCCGCCGGGTGGTCCTCCCCCTCTCCCGGGCCGGCGTCGTCACCGGGGTCGTCCTCTCCTTCGCGCACACCCTCGGCGAGTTCGGTGTCGTCCTGATGGTCGGCGGGAACATCCCGGGCGAGACCCGGACCGTCTCCGTCGCGATCTACGACCACGTCCAGGCGCTCGACTACGCCTCGGCCGGCTCCACGTCCCTCGTCCTCCTCGGCGTCTCCTTCGCCGTCCTCGCCGCCACCTACGCGCTCCAGCGCGGGACCGCCGCCGCATGGCCGGGATCCTTCAAGCGACCTTCGTGACGCGGCTCCGGGGGGGGCCGGAGATCTCCGCCGACCTCGTCCTCCCCGGCGACGACGGACCGGTGACGGTCCTCTTCGGGCCTTCGGGCTCGGGCAAGACGACCGTCCTCAGGGCCCTCGCGGGCCTCGACCGCCCGGACGAGGGCACCCTCGTCCACGCCGGCGAGACCTGGCTCGACTCGCGGACGGGGTTCTTCGTCCCGGCGCGGCACCGCCGGATCGGCTTCCTCTTCCAGGACTACGCCCTCTTCCCGCACCTCACCGCGAAGGAGAACGTCGCGTTCGGCCTCCGGGGCGAAGCGAAGGCCGAGCGCGAGCGACGTGCCGGGGAGGCGCTCGCCCTCCTGAGGCTCGACGGCCTCGGGCACCGCCTCCCCTCCGAGCTCTCGGGGGGCGAGCGCCAGCGGGTCGCGCTCGCCCGGGCGATCGCTCCCGCGCCGCGGCTCCTCCTCCTCGACGAGCCGCTCTCGGCCCTCGACGCGCCGACCCGCGAGGAGCTCCGCGGGGAGCTGCGCGGCCTCCTCCTGAAGCTGGGCGTCCCCGCCGTCGTCGTCACGCACGACCGGATCGAGGCCCTCGCCCTCGGCGACCGGGTCGCCGTCATGGTCGACGGCAGGATCCGCCAGCACGGGGACGTCGCCGAGGTCTTCGAGCGTCCCGCCGACCGCGACGTGGCGCGCTGCGTCGGGGTCGACACGGTCCTCGCGGGGCACGTCGTCGCCGTCGCGGAGGGGATCGCCTCCGTCGAGTCGCACGGACTCCGCTTCTCCGCCGTCGACCGGGGCTTCGGCGGGGAGGTCTGGGTCCTCGTCCGCGCCGAGGACGTCGTCCTCGAGCGGGGAGGCGGCGTCCGGAGCAGCGCCCGGAACCGCCTCCCGGGGCGCGTCGCCGCGGTGACGCAGGAAGGCCCGCTCGTCCGGGTCGTCGTCGCCTGCGGCGAGGTCCGCCTCTCGGCGCTCGTCACCCGCGCCTCGCGGACCGACCTCGGCCTCGAGGAGGGGGCCGACGTCGTCGCCGTCGTCAAGGCGCCCTCGGTCCACCTCGTGCCGCGGGGGTGACCGGCCAGCCTCACTCGCAGGGGCGAATCTCGACCATTCGCGTCCAGGAGTCTCCCTGCACGTCGACGACGCGGAGGCTCTTCACGAAGGGGGACGTCCCGTGCAGCTCTCCCTCGAAGGCGTAGATCGGCTCCCGCCGGCCCGCCGGGATCACCGTGGGTTTCGCGAAGCCGGTGAAGGTCCGGAACGTTGTGAGGCTCCCGAGGATCGTCTCCTCGACCGTCGCCATCTCGACGTCGAAGAGGCCGTCGTTCACGAGGTCCGCGGTCAGGGCGAAGGCCCTGCCTTCCTCCGGGTCCGGAGGGTCGAGCCGCATCGCGATCTGGATGCGCCCGGAGTCGGGACGGATCCTGCGGCCCTGCGGCCCCGTGTCGGTGCCGAATCCCGGAACGAAGCCGCGGGTCTTCGACTGGACGAAGGCCGTGCTGCCGAACGCAGCGCAGTAGCGGATCGGCGTCCCCGCGCCCCCCGCCGGGGCCGAGTCCGGAAACGGGGCGGAGACGTCGGGTGACGACGCCGCAGGCGCGGCGGGGACGGCCGCCGGAGACGTCGGCATCGGCGCGACGCGGGCGAGGCGAACGGGCGTCGGACTCGCCCGGGGAACGGAGGTCGGCTCGGGACCGACCCGCCGTTCCTCAGCCGGCGGAACGCGGGCGGCCGGCCCCGGCAGCGACGGGGGCGATTCCGAGACGATCGCAGAGGCCGGGGGCAGAGAAGCAGCGCTCGAGCCAGGCGCGACGCGGCCCCCGTCCGCCGACGGGACGGTCGATCGCCCCAGGACGAGGACGCCGACGATGACCGCGCTCGCGAGGAGCCCCGCGAGCGCGAGCGCTCGGTGCGGCCGGACCCGTACGGCCCTCGACGTCGCGGTCGAGAGCGTCGCGGTCGCCTCCGTCGCGCCCGGCGCCGCCGGGTGCGACGCACCGGACGGGAGCGCTCTCGTCGCGTCGTTTCCCGCGAGCTCGCCGGAGGGCTCGAGGCCCTTCGCGCACGCGCGGAGCGCGTCGCGGAAGGAGCCCATCGTCGGGAAGCGCTCCTCGGGCCTCTTCGAGAGCGCCCTCAGGATGGCATCCCGGACCGTCCCGGGCAGGCTCGTGTTCAGTGTTCGTGGGTCAGGAGGGGCCTCGTCGATGTGCATCCTGAGGACGGCGTAGGTCGACTCGGCCGCGAAGGGGACCCTTCCCGTGACCATCCGGAAGAGGACGACGCCGAGCGAGTAGACGTCGCTCCTCCGGTCGACGCTCCGCCCGAGGGCCTGCTCCGGGGACATGTAGGCCGGCGAGCCGACGAGCGTGCCGGTCTTCGTGACCCCCTTCTCCGTGTCGAGGAGGTGCGCCAGCCCGAAGTCCGCCACCTTCGGGTGCCCCGTTCTCGTCATGAGAACGTTGGCCGGCTTGACGTCGCGGTGGACGACGCCCTTCTCGTGAGCGGCGTCGAGCGCGTCGGCGATCTCGGCCCCGATCTCGAGCGCCCGCCCGAGCGGGAGCGGCTGCGCGAGCCAGCGGTCGAGACTCTCCCCGTCGACCCACTCCATGACCAGGAAGAGCCTTCCATCCACCTCCTCGATGTCGTGAACCTGGACGATCCCCGGGTGGTTGAGGCGCGCGATCGCCTGGGCTTCTCTCCGGAAGCGGGCGACGGCATCCGGATCGCCGGAGAGCTCCTCGGTGACGACCTTCAGCGCGACGCACCGGCCGAGCGAGGTCTGCTGGGCCCGGTACACCACGCCCATCCCGCCGTGACCGAGCTCGGCCTCGATGAGGTACTTGCCGAGGCGGCGCCCGACGAGGTCGACGAGGGTAGCCGTCGTCATGGCAGCGTGAAGGTGCAGGCCGTGACTTCGACGCCGGGGCTCACGCTGCCGAGCCCGCCGCACTTGCTCGCACTGTCCGACTGGACGGAGTAGCTGAAGGCCACTGCGGCGGGCGCCTGCCCGCACGGCCCGGCGTGCCGGACGAGCAGGGTGTAGGCGCCTGCCGGAAGGCCCGTTCCCTGGTAGGTCACCGCCTCGGTCTGGCTCCCGACGCCGCAGCCCGCAGCGACCCGCTGACCGCCGGCCTGGGTGGCAACGTCGAGGCCTCCCGGCCCGACGAGCCGGACGTCGAGGTCGGCCGCCTGCGACCAGGTGGCCGAGGCCGCGAGGAACCGGGGTGGCGTGGATGCGGTCACCTGCACGGTCCCCGCCGTGGTCTGGGTCGATCCTCCCTTCCCGTCCGTCGCGGTCGCCCGTACCGTGAACGACCCGACCTGCTGGTACGTGAAGCTGGCCGTCGTGCCTGTCGCCGTCCCTCCCGGGACCCCGAAGTCCCACGTCACGGTGACCGGGTCGTTGTCCTTGTCGCTCGCCTGCGCCGTCGCCGTCACCCGGAGGGGCAGCGAGCCGGACGTGGGCGTGACCGACGCGCCGCCGAAGACGGGGGGTTCGTTCGACGAGGTGTTCGCGACGACGACGGCCGTCACGCCCCCCGCGACGGCGACGCCGACCCCGACGATGGCGAGCGTCGACATCCCGCCCCCGGCTCCTCCCGCGGCGACCGTTCCTGCCGCGCCCGCGCTCCCGCCCGTGCTCCCGGCCCCGGCCGTTCCGGCCGCCGCCGAGGAGGCGGAGAACGACTGGATCGCGGTCGCGAGCAGGACGGTCGCTCCGCTCACGAGGATCACCTTCGCGATGTCGCGCGCGTCGAAGCCCGGCGGAACGGGGTTCTGGCCCTCGCGCGTCAGGCCGATCGTGAGCCCTTCGGCAGGCGGCAGCAGCCCGAGGGCCCGACTCTCCAGGCAGAGGTCCTTCTCCGGGAGGACCGGCGTTCCGTACTCCGGAGTCTGCTTTCCGAGGAGCTTCCGGTCGATCGCCTCCACGTAGTACTCGACGCCCTTCAGCCCCGGGAGCGGGCGCGGCAGGAACGCCACGACGTCCTCGGCCGGCCCGGTCATCTGCGTGTAGTAGTAGTCGACGTTCCCGGCCGCGCGGAAGAAGACGAGGCTCTCCTTCCTCTCCTCGCCCGGCCTCACGCGCGCGTCGACGACCGGGCGGACGCCTTCGGCGAGGCACTTCAGCGGGTCGTGCGCGATCGAGAGCACGTCGCTCTGCCCGACCTTGTAGGTCGGCGGGTGGTCGGCGGCGACCGCGGGGCCGGCCGAGAGGATCGCCGCCAGGCCGACGGAGAGGGCACCCCGGAGCGCCTGCCGATCCACCGAGAAGCGGAGACCATCGCGCGCTCTCATCGCCGCACCTCCCCCTCGAGGGCCGCGGCCACGGGCCGGTCCGCGACGACCTGGACGTCGACCTCGCGCGGCTCCTTCGGGAAGTAGGCCCCGAGTTCGAGCCGGGCCTCCTCGCACGCGCCCAGGGCGACCCGCCTCTCGAGGACGAGCTTGTCTCCGCGGACGAAGCGCAGGTAGACCGTCGCCTCTTCCGCGCTCTCGAGCGTGAGCGTTCCCCGGCCGTCGCTCCGGAACTCCTGCCGCCCGGACTTCTGCCCCGCGAACCACGCCTGCGACGCGGCTTCCGTCCGCGCCGTCGCGCCGGGATTGACGACGACGTTCTGCACCGGCGAGACGCTCGCACCCGACCCGTTGACCGCCATGAGCTGCACGCCGTACGTGCCCGACGCCGCGAAGGCGTGCTGCGGGTTCTGCCCGGTCGCGAATCCGCCGTCGCCGAAGAACCAGAACCACGCCGTGGCCTGCGGGCTGGACGTGTCCGTGAAAGAGACGACCTCCCCCACCGTGACGGCCGTCTTCGACGCGCGGAACGACGCTACCGGCGGGGCAAGAGCGTACGTCGGGCTCGAGGCCTCGGCGCTCGGTCCCTGGGTCGGGGAGCAGCCGTAGCAGCGGACGTAGGCCTTGACCGGGTCCAGGCTGCCCGTCAGAGGGAACGTGACCTGGTTGGCCAGTGCGCGGGTCCACGAACCTCCGTTGATCCGCACCTCGTAGGAGTGTGGCGGGGATCCCGAGGACGGATCGCTCCACGAGACGAGGAGCGGGTCGGTCGCGGTCAACGGCCCGCCCCGGACGCTCCCGCTCGAGATCGTCACGGCCTCGGCGGCGTTCGGGAGGCTGCAGGGGGGGCCGAAAATCGTCGAGAGGATCGGCTCTATGACGTAGATCTCTCCGTTCGGGCCGCAGGCGACTTCAAGAGAACCGTTGAACTGGATTTCCGCGCCGGAGCCTGCGCGATTACCCATCGTCACCCCGCCAGCAACCGTTGTGACGACGTCGCCGGCGATACGACGTACGGCGCCGACGGCAGCCAAGTACAACCCGGAAATGACGGCGCCGTAGTCCGCCACCAGAAGACTCCCATCCGGACCGACTGCGATTGCAGTCGGTCCATAGAAGGTGGCCGCGAGTCTCGGTCCGTCGGCGCTTCCCATCGCACCCGTCCCCGCAAAGACCGTTGCGACCCCTCGTGCCAGATCGACGAGGGATACCCTTCGATTGCTCGTGTCGGCAACGTAAAGGAGACCCCTCGCTTCGTCCAGAGCCACACCAGTCGTCCGGCTGTTCCTGAACCGGCCGGGAGAGCTTCCAGCGGCCCCCCCGACCACCGTCGTGACCGTGCCGTCGGACGCAATCTTCCTTATTCCGCTAAATCCCGAGGCGTAGTCGGCCGCAAAGACGTTGCCCGAACTGTCGACAGCAAGAGCTGGCACGCAGCCGAACTGGGCCTCCGAGCCGACGCCGTCCCGGTGCCCGCTTACTCCCGAGCCCGCGAAGATCGTCATGTTGCCGGACGGTGTCACCTTCCGGATCGTGTGGTCGCCACAGTCGCCCACGTACACGTTGCCGGCACTGTCCAGGCCGATTCCGATCGGCCAGCTGAGGAGCGACTCTTCCGGTACCCCCGGCAGCGGCCCAGAGATGCCCGGCTTCCCTGCCAAGGTACTCACTCTTCCGCCGCGGGTGATCCTCCGGACCGTGTAGTTATCTTGATCTGTGACGAAGAGAGTTCCGTCCGAGCCGACGACCGATCTTCGAGGCGTCGAGAACCGCGCCTCGGATCCCGGCAGGTCCTGGGCGTCGATCTCGATCTTGGCGCCGGCCACCGTCGTCACACTCCCATCCTTGCTCACCCGCCGGACGGCTCCCGCGCCCACGTCGCTGAAGATGACGTTGCCCTCCGCGTCCACCGAAGTGCCCCGCGGCCCAGAGAGCCGCGCCTCGTCCCTCGAACCATCTACGCTTCCGCCCCAGAGGTAGGTACCAGCAACCGTCGTGACGAGCCCGGCGGGTGTGACTCTCCGAATCCTGTACGAATCGGCCAGGACGATGTCGCCGGTTGTGGGATCGATCGCCGGGCAACCGAGCAGACTGTCGAAGCGGGCTTCAGTCCCCTGTCCGTCAGCACTTCCGTGCTGCCCCGGCATTCCGGCGATCGTCGTGACGTTGCCCGTTGGGTCCACTCTGCGGAGTGTGCTGTTCCAGTTGTCGGCTACCCAGACGGCACCGCTCCCGTCCGCTGCGATGAAGATGGCACCGCCAAACCGGGCCTGATCGCCCTGCCCGTCGGCGCTTCCCGAGGCAGCCGTCGAGCCCGCCAAGAGTTGTGTCGTGCCATCCGGGCTCAGCCTGTCGATCTGGCTCCCCGACTCGCTGCTGACCAGGTAGATCCTGCCGGACGGGTCGACAGCGAGGTTGTCGTAGAAAGTGCTGCTGCCGAATCTTGCGAGGACGCTCCGGTCCCCGGTGGGCGAAAGCTGTGTGACAGACCGTCCCGAGTCCGAGAGGATCACCAGGTTGCCGCCCGGGCCCGGCTTGACGTCGACGGCCCAAAGCGAGGGGTTCGCGATCGTCGTCACCGTCCCGTCGGGAGTCACCATTCTGAGCTCCAAGTCAGTCACATATGTGTTTCCCATCCCATCGATCGCGATCGCGTTCGGGTTGTAGAACTGAGCTTCAGGTCCCTTGCCGTCCTTGAATCCCCTCGTTCCCGTGATCTGCCCCGCGAAGTGCGCGAGGGTCAGGACCCGGGAGTACGTATAGGCCTTCACGAGCGTCGCCGAGTCGCCCGAAGGCTGTCTCACGACCACGTCCACGACGCCTTCGGTTCCCGGCGGGGTCGTGCACGTCATCTGCGTCGAGCTGTCCACGGAGATGCTCGAGGCCACGATGCCCCCGAACGTCACCGTAGTGCCCGCACCGAAGGCGGACCCGATGATGGTCACCACCGTGCCGCCCGCCACGTCACCGTATGGAGGTGTCAGCGAAGTGGCGTTCACGGTCATGATCTTGTACGGCGTCCCCGATTCCGCCAGGACGGTCGCCGAGGGGACGTGCGTCCCACCTGCATCCGTCACGAGGATCCCGGTCAGTTCCGCCGTGATGTCCGCAGATGCAGAGGCTCCGCTCGTCCAGGTCGAGACCTGGGATAGGGAGTAGCAGAGGATTTCGAAGGTCGAGGGCACGCCGAAGGTGATGGGGATGGGAAGCCTGGCCACGCCGTCGCTCCCGGGGACGATGTCGTATCCGCTCTCCCAGTCCAGGACGCCTCCCGGCGCGTTCCGGTACTGGAACTGGGCCCTCCCCGAGGTGCCGGACATCTGGGAGGTCGGGCCCGTCACCTTGAAGTAGAGCGTCGCCGTACCCGTCCCCGTGCCGCCCGCAAACGTCAACGTGTCGAGAAAGCCCGAGCGGGTCCCGGACGTCCAGAGAGGCGGGTTTCCCAGCGAAGAATCTCCGGTGACGGTCACCGACGAGCGGCCGCTCAGGATTCCGAACTCGGCCCTCCCCGGCTGCGAGAAGTAGGCCACCGTCCAGTTCTTGCCCGGAGCCGTCGTGGTCCCGCGGCACTCCGTCATGTCGGTCGTCTCGCAGACCATGAGCTCGTCGGGCGCACCGTAGAGTCCCCACCGCGCATACGTGTAACGCTCCAACGTCGTCTGCGCAGGCGCCGCCCAGGCCCCGAGGAGCGAGGCGCCGGCGGCCAGGGCTGCTGAAAGAAGGCAGGCATAGCGGGACAACGGTGATCTCATCGCACCACTCCCTCCCGGAACCGTCTCTCCGTTCGTTCGTGACTCGTCGCGAGGTGCCCGAGGACGACTTCGTCGCGCCCGCGAACACCGCCCGTCGCCTGCGTATCCGCCACACGTCTCCCGGAATCCTGACAATGAGGAGCGCGTCCTCGTCTCCCCCGCGGCCTCGCGCTCGCGAGGGACAAGTCGCCTCGGGGACTGCCGGCAGCTGTTCACGGCTCCCCCTCTTCCACGGGGTGCGGACTGACTAGAACGTGAGGCGCCGGGACCGGATCGTCAATCCCGCGGCCGAAACAGACCCGCTGTCGGCGATTCGTACGTGCTCCGACCCCCGGACGGGCCCGGTCCTGAGACACGCTCCCAAACCCGCCGCCCCGTTCGGCCGTACAGTCCCCCCGAAAGAGGTATGCCTTCGATGAACGAACCGCGCCCGCGCTCCCTCCCCCGCCGCGTCCTCTCCGCCCTCGGCCGCGGCCTCGACCAGTCCCGCCGTTTCTTCGTGAACGGGCTCTTCCTCGTCTTCGTCGTCGCCCTCCTCGCGGCGGCGTTCGCGGGTGGGCCGAAGGTGCCGAAGGGGGCCGCGCTCGTCATCGCCCCGAAAGGGGTCCTCGTCGAGCAGCTCTCCTCGCGCTCCCCTCAGGACCTCGTCGCGGGGCTCGCCGGCGGCAGCAAGGCCGAGGAGACGCTCCTGAAGGACGTCCTCGACGCCCTCGCCGCCGCGAAGGCGGACAAGAGGATCTCCTCCGTCTACCTCGACCTCGACGAGCTGGGCGGCGCGGGGATGACGGTCCTCGAGGACGCCGCGGCCGCGATCCGCGACTTCCGCAAGTCGGGGAAGAAGGTCGTCGCGGCGGGCTCCGCGTTCGACACGCGGGCCTACTACCTCGCCGCCCAGGCCGACGAGGTCCTCCTGAACCCCGAGGGGATGGTCCTCCTCGAGGGCTTCGGCCGGTACCGCATGTACTACCGCGACGGGATCGACCGACTCGGAATCACCTGGAACGTCTTCCGCGTCGGCGAGTACAAGTCGGCCGTCGAGCCTTACCTGAGGAACGACATGTCCCCGGAGGCGAAGGAGGCGGACCTGGAGTGGATGGGCGACCTCTGGCGGGCGTACCTCTCGGCCGTCGCGACGGCCCGGAAGACGACGCCGGAGTCGATCACGACCATGATCGAGCAGCTCCCGGAGCGGCTGAAGGCCGCCGGGGGCGACGCCTCGAAGGTCGCCCTCGAGGCGAAGCTCGTCGACCGCCTCGCGGCGCGCGACGAGGTGAAGAAGCGGATGGTCGAGCTCGCCGGCGAGGACGAGAAGTCGAAGTCGTTCCGGCAGGTCGCGATGGCCGACTACCTCGAGGCGCTCGGGAGCGACCGCCCCGGCGCGAAGGGGAAGGGGGACAAGGTCGCCGTCGTTGTCGCGAAGGGCGAGATCGTCGACGGCGAGGCCGGTCCCGGCCGCGTCGGCGGCGACTCGACCGCCGCCCTCGTGAGGCAGGCCCGGCAGGACGAGAAGGTCAAGGCGATCGTCCTCCGCGTCGACAGCCCGGGCGGAAGCGCCTTCGCGTCGGAGGTGATCCGGCGCGAGCTCCAGCTCGCCCGCGACGCGAAGAAGGTCGTCGTCGTCTCGATGGGCTCGGTCGCCGCCTCCGGCGGCTACTGGATCTCCACCTCCGCCGACGAGATCTGGGCGAGCCCCGAGACGATCACCGGCTCCATCGGCATCTTCGGGATGTTCCCGACGATCGAGAGGCCGCTCGCGAAGTATCTCGGCATCCACGTCGACGGCGTCGGGACGACCCCCTGGGCCGGGGCGCTCCGGGTCGACCGCGAGCTGCAGCCCCAGGTCGGCGAGGCGTTCCAGGCGATGATCAACCACGGCTACGAGGAGTTCCTCGCGCGGGTGAGCAAGGCCCGGAAGATGAGCCGCGACGACGTCGACAGGATCGCCCGCGGCCGCGTCTGGAGCGGGGCCGACGCGAAGGAGCGCAACCTCGTCGACAGGCTCGGCGGACTCCCGGAGGCGATCGCCTCGGCGGCCGAGAAGGCGAAGCTCGGCAAGACGTACCAGGTCACGTACGTCGAGAAGGAGCGCTCGCTGAAGGAGAAGGTGATGGCCGGGCTGACGGCGCGGGCGACGCGGGTCGCCGCGGCGTTCGGCGTCACGCTCGCGCCGGAGCCGGCTTCACCCGCCGGCGCCGGGGCGGCGCTCCTCCGAGCCGTCGCCGACGAGGCCGACCGCCTCTCGGTTTGGAACGACCCCCGCGGGATCTACGCCCACTGCCTCTGCGAGGTGAAGTAGCTCACCGAGCCAGCCGGATCCCGGCCGCGGACGCGGCCGGGATCACGGCCTGCGGGAGGTGCGTCCCCTCCACCCAGACGACGCGCTGGCTCTTCAGGCTCTCGAGGAGCGACGCGACGGCGCCGTCGAACTGCCGCGCGGTCTGGATGCTCGTCCCCGCCGGCCAGCGCCGGGCCTCGGGTGACGCGGTGCGGCCGACCGTCCAGACCTGGAGCGGCACCCGGAGCTTCTCGAGGAAACCCGCGGCCTCCGCCGGCGAGAGGAGGCTGCCGTCCTCCGCGTCGGGGCCGAGGACGAGGACGACGGCCCGCCGCCGCTCCTCCTCGGCCGCCGAGAGCCCCGCGACGGCGACGGCGTCGGCGATCCGCTGCCCCTTCCGGTGGAACGCGGGCCACTCGAGGCGCCTCGTGCCGACGAAGCCGACCGTGCCGTCGACCGGCGTGAAGCGCGACGAGATCGGGTAGATGTTCGAGACCATCGTCTTCTGCGAGGCCATCTGGACGACGGGCCAGAGGAACCGGAAGCCGAGCTCGAGCGGGAGCTCCGGGACGAAGGGGTCCTTCCGCGACTCGTAGAGCTTCCGGAAGGGGGCGAGGGCGCTCCCCTCGCAGACGAGGACGACGTCGTACGGACCTTCCTCGACGGCTGCCACCTCGAGCGGAACGCCGTCGGCCTCGAACGCGCCCGCGAGCCTTTCGGCGGGAGGGAGGGAACGCCCCTTGTCGAGGACGACGGCGACCGCCGTCATCTCGGTGACGGCCTCGGCGCTGCGCGGGCCGCCGAAGACCGCCTCCGCCGTGGCGCGGACGTTCCCGTCGAACTCGAGGACCGCGCGGAGCGCGTGGACCTGCGCGGGATCGTGGGGCGGGACGTCGATCCGCGCGGGGTCGGTCACCCGCAGCGGCTTCTCGTCGAACGTCACCGCGACCGACCGGGGGTTCTCGGCCGTGAGGCAGCGCCACGTCAGGCGCGCGACCCGGCCCCGGTCTCCTCGCCCGGGCTCGAGGACGAACGAGGCCTCGGCGGTCGCCCTCGGCCGGTTGACCCACTGCCTCACCCGGCCGATCTCCCTCCCCTTCGCGTCGCGGGCGATCGCGACGAGCTCGTGCGGCGCCGGCTCGCACCCGAGGTCGACCTGCGCGAGGAACGGCTCGCGGAGCTCGGCGACGCGGCTCCCGTCGAGGAGGAGCTCGACGCGGTCGACCCCTGCCGCCGCGATCAGCTGGACGTTCACGATGCCGAAGACGAGGCCGACGAAGAGCGAGGCGAACGAGATCATGGGCCTCCAAGCGTATCCTGCGGGCGACGCGCCTCGTGGCACGCGATCTGCGTGCCTGCGGGAAAAGCATGAAGAAGACTGCTCGCCTGCTCCTCGCCCCGCTCCTCCTCGCCGGGCTCTCGCCGGCCCAGAAGCCCGCCGCCGAGGTCCCGCGCGTGACGGCCTCCGCCGAGCTCACGCTGTTCAACCTCGATGTCGTCGTGACGAACGCCGCGGGCGACGCCGTCCACGGCCTGAAGGCCGAGGACTTCGAGGTGAGGCACGACGGGAAGCTCATCAAGGTGACGAACTTCCACGAGGTGCGCGGGACGGCCTTCCCGTCCGTCAGCGTCGTCCCGGTCGCCCCGCCCCCCGACGTGCCGCCCGACGCGAAGCCGGCCCTCCCGTCCGAGCCGGCGGCGCCCCCCTCCGCGGAGCCCCGGCCGAAGAGGCGGATCGTCCTCTTCATCGACCGGCTCCAGATCCCCGACCCGGACCGCCGCCGCGAGCTCTTCGACTCGCTCCGCCGCCTCCTCTCGGAGAGCCTCGAGGGGGACGACGAGGCGATGATCGTGACCTGGGAGCGCTCGACCCGGACGGTCCTCCCCTTCACGACCCACGTCGACGAGCTCGAGGCGATCCTCGACCGGCTCGAGGACGGGACGGGCCGGACGGCCTCCGAGACGGCCGACATCAACGTCCTCCGCGATGAGGACGCCTGGTTCCAGTCGCTGGCGGCGGACCCTCGCGTCGGCACCGACTCCGGCGGCTTCCAGGTCACCGCGGAGATGTACGCGCAGCAGGCCTTCTTCGAGATGAAGGCGAAGACCGCCGCCCTAAAGGGGCTCGCCGCGACGCTCGGTGGGATGGACGGCCGGAAGGTCCTCGTCTTCGTCTCGCACCGCTTCTCGCGCTACGCCGGCCTCGAGTTCTTCCTCCGCGACCGCGCGGACCCGACGGCCCTGACCGACCCGAGGACCCAGAAGCTCGACACGAAGAAGTTCCTCGAGGAGGTGACCCGGACGGCGAACGCGAACGGGGTGACCGTCTACGCCGTCTTCCCCGCCGGCATGGAGACGCCCGTGCCGTCCGCGGCCGACTCGCGCCTGCAGAACCCCGAGCTCAACTCGGACCCCCTCGGCGGACGCGAGCGCTTCGCGCTGAGCAACGAGCTCGAGGCCCTCTCGTTCGTGACCGAGAAGACCGGGGGCGTCGCCGCCGTCGGCGTCGGCAGCCTCCCGAAGTTCGTCGACCGCGTCTCGGCGGACCTCGACTCCTGGTACTCCCTCGGCTACCCCGCGCCCCCCGGCGCCGGGAACGCGGCGCCCGTGACGGTCCGCGTCAAGGACCGCAAGCTGAACGTCCGCGTCCGCGGCTCGCTCGTCGAGAAGACGGCCGCGGACCAGATGCGCGACCGCGTCCTCGCCCACCTCTTCCAGCCCGACGGGAGGGCGAAGATCCCGATCAAGGTCGACGCGACGCTCGCCTCGACCACGAAGCCGTTCCGGCTGAAGCTCGAGGTGAAGGTCCCGATCGCCTCTCTCGCGCTTCTCCCGAACGCGAAGGGGTCCTCGGGCGCCTTCTCCGTCTTCGTCGCCTCGGTCGGACCGAAGGGGGACTTCAGCGAGGTGACGCGCCGGAGCCAGCCCTTCGAGATCCCGGAGGCCGACCTCGCGACGGCGAAGTCGGGGTACTACACCTACGAGATCGAGGTCACCGCGAGCGGCCCCGACGCCCGGATCTGCGTCGGCGTCTGGGACGAGACGGGGAACGAGGCCGGGTTCGCCGTGGTGAGGCCTTCGGGACCGGGATAGCGCGACTCGGCTACGATCCGCCGGATGGACTCCACGCTTCTCGAGAAAGCGCGCTCCTGGCGCGATTCCGACCCCGACACCGAGACCGCCCGGGAGGTCGACGGCCTCCTCGCCGCCGGCGACGAGGCGGGCCTCCTCGACCGCTTCCGCGCCGAGCTCGAGTTCGGCACCGCAGGCCTGCGCGGCCTCCTCGGCGCCGGCCCGAACCGGATGAACCGCGCCGTCGTGCGGCGCGCGACGGCCGGCGTCGCCCGGCACCTCCTCGCGACCGTCCCCGACGCGGCGCAGCGGGGCGTCGTCGTCGCCCGCGACGCGCGCCGTGGGAGCGAGGAGTTCGCCCTCGACACCGCGGGCGTCCTCGCCGGGCACGGCATCCGGACCTTCTTCTTCGTCGACCGCGCGCCGACGCCGCTCGGCGCCTTCGCCGTGAAGGAGCTCGGCGCCGCCGCGGGGATCGTCGTCACCGCGAGCCACAACCCGCCCGCCTACAACGGCTACAAGGTCTACTGGGGGAACGCCGCCCAGATCGTCCCTCCCGTCGACGCCGGCATCGCGGCGGAGATCGCCGCCGCGGGACCGGCGAGCGAGATCCCGTTCCTCGGGCGCGCCGAGGCGGAGGCGCGAGGGCTCTTCGTCGCCCTCGGCGACGAGCTCGCCCGCTCCTACCACGACGCCATCGACCGGCTCGTCCTCCACCCCGGCGAGGGGCGCGACCTCGGCATCGTCTACACCGCGATGCACGGCGTCGGCGCGCGCTTCACGCTCGAGGCGCTCCGCCGCTCCGGCTTCGCCCGAGTCCACCCCGTCCCGGCGCAGAACGAGCCCGACGGCGCCTTCCCCACCGTCTCCTTCCCGAACCCCGAGGAGCCGGGGGCGCTCGACCTCGCTCTCGCCCTCTGCGAGGAGACGAAGGCCGATCTCCTCCTCGCGAACGACCCCGACGCCGACCGCCTCGCCGCCGGCGCGCGCGACCGCGACGGGCGGGTGCGGGTCTTCTCGGGGAACGAGCTCGGCGTCCTCCTCGGGGCCTACGCCCTGACGCAACGGAGCCCGAAGCCGGAGCGGCCGCTCGTCCTGACGACGATCGTCTCCTCGAGCCAGCTCGGGACGATCGCGCGGGACCTCGGCGCCGCGTACGCGGAGACGCTGACCGGCTTCAAGTGGATCGAGAACCGCGCCCTCGAGCTGGAGCGCGAGGAGGGGTGGGAGACCGTCTTCGGCTACGAGGAGGCGCTCGGCTACTCGGTCGGAGACGTCGTCCGCGACAAGGACGGCATCTCCGCCGCGCTCGTCTTCGCCGACCTCGCCGGCTGGTGCCGCGCCCGCGGCACGACCCCGTGGGGCTACCTCGAGGAGCTCCAGCGCGCCCACGGCCTCTTCCTCTCGGCCCAGAAGAGCGTGACGATCCCGGGCGCCGAGGGAGCCGCGACGATCGCGGCGATCATGGACGGCTTCCGCGCCTCCCCTCCCGCCGCGGTTGGCGGCCTCGCGGTCGCCGAGGCGCGCGACTACCGGGCCGGCGTCCCGGGCCTGCCGAAGTCGAACGTCGTCGCCTACCTCCTCGACGGGGGCTCGCGCGTCACGCTCCGACCCTCGGGGACAGAGCCGAAGATCAAGTACTACTTCGAGCTCCGCGAAACGCCCCGCGCGGGCGAGGAGCTCGCCTCGGCGAAGGCGCGCGGCGAGGAGCGGCTCGCGGCCCTCGTCGCCGACTTCGTCCGGCTCGCCGTGGAGAGGGGCCAGCCGGCGTAGGGCCGGGGCACGCCGAGGTTCCCGGGCTGGCCGGCCGCTTGACGCGGGTGGTACCGTTCCCCGCTTCATGGGCCGCACGCTCTTCTCGAAGGTCTGGGACGCCCACTCCGTCCGCACGCTCCCGACGGGGCAGACGCAGCTCTTCGTCTCCCTCCACCTCGTCCACGAAGTGACGAGCCCGCAGGCGTTCGACATGCTTCGCCTTCGGGGGCTCCGCGTCGCCTTCCCGGAGCGGACGGTCGCGACGGTCGACCACATCGTCCCGACCGCCTCGCAGGAGCGGCCCTTCGCCGACCCGATGGCCGAGGAGATGCTGTCGGCGCTCGAGAGGAACTGCGCCGAGTTCGGCATCCCGCTCCACGCCCTCGGCTCGGAGGCGCAGGGGATCGTCCACGTCATCGGCCCCGAGCTCGGCCTGACGCAGCCCGGGAAGACGATCGCCTGCGGCGACAGCCACACCTCCACGCACGGCGCCTTCGGCGCGATCGCCTTCGGCATCGGCACGTCCCAGGTCCGCGACGTCCTCGCCTCGCAGTGCCTCGCCCTCGACCCGCTGAAGGTGCGGCGAATCGACGTCGACGGGACGCTCGGCGCGGGCGTGACGGCCAAGGACGTCATTCTCGAGGTGATCCGCGTCCTCGGCGTCAACGGCGGATCCGGCTACGCCTACGAGTACGGCGGCTCCGCCGTCGACGCGATGTCGATGGAGGAGCGGATGACCCTCTGCAACATGTCGATCGAGGGGGCCGCGCGCGCCGGCTACGTGAATCCCGACGACACGACCTTCGCGTACCTCGAGGGGCGGCCGTACGTCCCGTCCGGCGCCGCGTGGGACGAAGCCGTCGCGCGGTGGCGCGCCCTCGCCTCCGACCCGGACGCGGCGTACGACGACCGGGTCCGGCTCGATGCCGCGTCCATCGAGCCGAACGTCACGTGGGGGATCCACCCCGGCCAGTCGGTCCCCGTCTCGGGGCGCGTCCCGCGGCGGGAGGAGGTCCCCGAGGCCGAGCGCGACTCCGTCGGCGAAGCGCTCGACTACATGGGCTTCGCGGGGGGCGAGCCGATCGCAGGAACGCGGATCGACGTCGCCTTCGTCGGCTCCTGCACGAACGGCCGCCTCTCCGACCTCCGCGCCGCCGCCGAGATCGTCCGCGGCCGGAAGGTCGCATCGCACGTGAAGGCGCTCGCCGTCCCCGGCTCGGTCGCGGTCCGGGCCGCCGCCGAACGCGAAGGGCTCGACGAGGTCTTCCGGGACGCCGGCTTCGAGTGGCGGAACGCAGGCTGCTCGATGTGCCTCGCGATGAACCCCGACCGCCTCGAGGGGCGCCAGGTCTGCGCCTCCTCCTCGAACCGGAACTTCAAGGGGCGCCAGGGAAGCCCGACCGGCCGGACGCTCCTGATGAGCCCGGCGATGGTCGCGGCCGCGGCCGTCGCGGGCGAGGTCGTCGACGTGAGGCGGGCCGCCTCGGCGGCGGGAGGCCGGCCGTGAGCCAGGTCCGGACGCTCCGCGGATTCGCCCTCCCCCTCCGCGGCGACGACATCGACACGGACCGGATCATCCCCGCGCGATACCTCAAGGCGGTCACGTTCGAGGGGCTCGGCGACCACGCGTTCGAGGACGACCGCCGGGCCCTCGCCGGCGCGCACCCGTTCGACGACCCGCGCTTCGAGGGGGCCGCGATCCTCCTCGTGAACCGCAACTTCGGCTGCGGCTCGTCGCGCGAGCACGCGCCGCAGGCCCTCTACCGACGAGGCATCCGCGGGATCCTCGGGGAGAGCTTCTCGGAGATCTTCTTCGGGAACTCCGTCGCCCTCGGGCTCCCGTGCGTCACGCTCGCGCGCGAGGACGCCCGGGCCCTGCAGGAGCTCGTCGAGAAGGAGCCGAAGACGGTCCTCGAGATCGACCTCGAGCACCGGACCGTCGCGGCCGGCCCGCTCCGCTTCCCCTTCTCGGTCCCCGAGGGGGCCCGCGAGGCCTTCCTCTCCGGCCGCTGGGACTCCCTCGGCCTCCTCCTCGAGAGGTTCGAGGAGGTGCGCGCCGTCGCCTCGCGGCTCCCCTGACCCGTCGGCCGCACGCCCGGCGCCTCTTCGCCAGGCGCGTCCGCTACGCGACCTCGTAGACCGCGTGCACCTTCGACGTGCCCCACTTCGTCTGGAGGATGCTCGCTCCCGTCTCGGCGGGAAGCGTGTACGCCTCGTTGTTCCACGGGTCGCAGACGACCGTCGCGTCGCCCCACTTCGCCGGGTCGTCCCCGCTCATCGCAGCCATTCCGACGAGGACGAACGCGTGGTCGCGACCGATCATGTTGATCCAGGCCAGCGGGCGGGTGCCGAGGTCGTAGAGGTAGACGAAGGCCGTGATGCTCTGCTCGGTGCAGTTCCCCGCCTTCGTCCGGGTCGTGATCTCGGCGATCTGGCGGAACCGCGAGATCGGGTCGCTCGGCGCGTTCCCCGACTTCTCGTTCCAGATCTGCTGCGCCCGGTTCGCGCCCGTCAGGAGCGGCAGGAACGCCGTCATCAGGCCGAGGGTCCTGTCGAGGACGTTCGGGTCCTTCCCCTCGATCGCGGCGTGGTTCTTGCGGTAGCTCTCCGTGTAGTCCGCGGGGCGGTTCGAGGCCCCGAAGGGGACCCGCGCCTTCACGTACGCGACGGCGCTCCGGGCGGCGGCGAGGTTGCTCGAGACGTCCATGGCAGGTCTCTCTCCTTCTCCAGGGTGTCCTTTCGCAGCCCGGAGATCAACCGGACCGCGCGACGACTCACGAATGTAGGGACGCCGCGGCCCGCCCGCCGTGCGGCCCGTCACCGGCACGTCCGTTCCGGGGCCGAGCCGGGACGCCTCCGCCGCGCGGCCCGGGAGGGTCCGACGTCTCCCTCTTGACATCGCCCCGCCGGTTCCCCCACTATCCGCCAACTTTTTCCGCCATGCAGCGAAAGACGCAGACCCCCGCCCCCGAGAAGACCGAGACGAACAGGCGGTTCGTCCCCGGGACGGTCGTCCTCTCGCTCCTGGTCCTCGTCCTTCTGGTTCTTGTTATTGGCCCGCCGGGGGTCAGTTGATCAAGGCCTGAAGGCAACAACGATCAACAGACCCCCGGGGAAACCCGGGGGTTTTCGTTTCTCAGGCCACCCACGACGAACGAAGAGGAAGAACGGAGCATCGATGAGGTCGGACGCAGTCAAGAAGGGGTTCGAGAGGGCGCCGCACCGGAGCCTCCTCAGGGCGACGGGCGTCGTCGGCGAGGACGACTGGGAGAAGCCGTTCGTGGCCGTCGTGAACTCCTACGTCGACGTCGTCCCCGGGCACGTCCACCTCCGGGAGTTCGGGGCGATGGTCAAGGCGGCCGTCCGCGCCGCCGGGGCCGTCCCCTTCGAGTTCAACACGATCGGCGTCGACGACGGGATCGCCATGGGGCACGAGGGGATGAAGATGTCCCTCCCGTCCCGCGAGCTGATCGCCGACTCGGTCGAGACGATGGTCTCGGCCCACCGTTTCGACGGGATGGTCTGCATCCCGAACTGCGACAAGATCACCCCGGGGATGCTGATGGCGGCCGTCCGCCTCGACGTCCCCGCCGTCTTCGTCTCCGGCGGCCCGATGGCGACGGGGCGAGACGGAGCCGGCAGGGCGATCGACCTGATCTCGGTCTTCGAGGGGGTCGGGGCCTACCGCGCCGGGACGATCGGAGAGGAGCGCCTCTCCGAGCTCGAGAAGAACGCCTGCCCCTCGTGCGGCTCCTGCTCCGGCCTCTTCACGGCGAACTCGATGAACTGCCTGATGGAGGCGCTCGGCCTCGCGCTGCCGTTCAACGGGACGGCGCTGGCGCGGACCGGGGAGCGCGAGGCGATCGCGAAGGCGGCCGCGGCCCGCATCGTCGACCTGATCGCGAAGGACCTCACCCCGCGGAAGATCGTCACCCGCGAGGCGGTCGACGACGCCTTCGCCCTCGACATGGCGATGGGGGGCTCGTCGAACACGGTCCTCCACACGCTCGCGATCGCCCGCGAGGCGGGGATCGACTACCCCGTCGGCCGGATCAACGACGTCGCTGATCGCACCCCGCACCTCGCGAAGGTCGCTCCGAGCGGCCCCTGGCACATGGACGACGTCCACCGCGCCGGCGGCGTCCCGGCGATCCTCGAGCGGCTCGCGGGCCTCGGCCTCCTCCACCTCGACCGGCCGACCGTCGCCGGAACGTTCCGCGACCACGTGGCGAAGGCGCCCGCCTCGGACGACGAGGTGATCCGTCCCGCGACGAACCCCCACTCGGCCCGGGGCGGGCTCGCCGTCCTCTTCGGCTCGCTCGCGCCCGAGGGGGCGGTCGTGAAGACCGCCGGCGTGACGGCCGCGATGAGGCGCCACCGCGGCCCGGCCGTCGTCTTCGAGAGCCAGGAAGCCGCGATGGAGGGGATCCTCGACGGTCTCGTGAAGAAGGGGGACGTCGTCGTCCTCCGGAACGAGGGGCCGCGCGGCGGTCCGGGGATGCAGGAGATGCTCTCCCCCACCTCCGCGATCATGGGGATGGGTCTCGGCGAGTCCGTCGCGCTCGTCACCGACGGACGCTTCTCGGGCGGCACCCGCGGCGCCTGCGTCGGGCACGTCAGCCCCGAGGCGGCCGAGGGGGGCCCGATCGGCTTCGTCCGCGAGGGCGACGTCATCTCCCTCGACCTGGACGCGCGGACGCTCGACCTCGAGGTCTCCGCCGAGGAGATGGAGCGCCGCCGCGAGGCGGGGCGCCCGCCCCGCCGGACCGTCGCGAGCCCCTGGCTCCGGCGCTACCGCGCCCTCGTCACGAACGCCGCCCGCGGCGCCGTCCTCCGGGACGGCGACGAGCTCCTCGCCGCGGGCGAGGGGCGGCCCCACGACTCGAAACAGCCCGTCGGCCGGACGGCCGGGAGGACCGCATGAAGAAGACCGGAGCGCAGATCGTCTGGGAATGCCTCGTGAGGGAAGGGGTCGACACGGTGTTCGGCTACCCCGGCGGGGCGATCCTCCCGATCTACGACGCGATGACCGAGTACCCGGTCCACCACGTCCTCGTGCGGCACGAGCAGGGGGGCGCGCACGCGGCCGACGGCTACGCCCGCGCGAGCGGCCGCGTCGGCGTCGCACTCGGGACCTCGGGCCCCGGCGCCACGAACCTCGTCACCGGCATCGCGACCGCGATGCTCGACTCGATCCCGGTCGTCTTCATCACGGGCCAGGTCCCGTCGAAGGTCCTCGGCACGGACGCTTTCCAGGAAGCGGACATCGTCGGCATCACGATGCCGGTCACGAAGCACAACGTCCTCGTGACGCGGATCGAGGACCTCGCCCCCGCCCTCGTCGAGGCGTTCCAGATCGCGCGCTCGGGCCGCCCCGGACCGGTCCTCGTCGACATCTGCAAGGACGTCCAGCAGGCCTCGATCGAGCTTCGCTGGCCCGAGGCGGTCGAGTCGACCCGCCGCCGCTCGCTCCCCGCGCTCCGCCGGAGCGACCTCCGGAAGGCGGCCGAGCTGATCGCCTCGGCCGAACGCCCGGTCATCCTCGCCGGGCACGGCGTCATCGAGTCGGGATCGACGCAGGTCCTCCAGGCCTTCGCCGAGAAGACGGGGACGCCCGTCGCCCTCACGCTCCTCGGCCTCGGCGGCTTCCCGCGCAGCCACCCGCTCTGCCTCGGGATGATGGGGATGCATGGCGAGGCGTACGTCAACCACGCCATCCAGGAGGCCGACCTCCTGCTCGCCTTCGGCATGAGGTTCGACGACCGGGTCACCGGGAACCTGAAGAACTACGCCCCCGGCTCGAAGAAGATCCACGTCGAGATCGACGCCTCCGAGCTCGGGAAGAACGTCGCGGTCGACGTCGGGGTCGTCGGCGACCTGAAGCAGGTCCTCGAGGCGCTCCTCCCGGCCGTCGAGCCGAAGACGCACGGGGCGTGGATGGCGAAGATCGAGGACGGGCGCCGCGAGACCCGCTCGCGCGACATTCTCCACCACGACGACGACGGGAACCTCTACGCGGCCCACGTCATCCACGACGTCTGGAAGGCGACGAAGGGGGGCGCGGTCGTCGTCTCCGACGTCGGCCAGCACCAGATGTTCGAGGCGCAGTACTTCCCGCACGAGGCGCCGCGAACGCTCCTCACCTCCGGCGGCCTCGGGACGATGGGGTTCGCGCTCCCGGCGGCCATCGGCGCCAAGCTCGCGCGCCCCGAGGCCGAGGTCTGGGTCGTCGCCGGTGACGGCGGCTTCCAGATGACGCAGTGCGAGCTCGCGACGCTGATGCAGGAGAAGCTCGACGTCAAGATCGCGATCATCGACAACGGGTTCCTCGGCATGGTGCGGCAGTGGCAGGAGTTCTTCTACGACCGCCGCTACGCCGCCACACCGCTCCTCTCCCCCGACTTCGTCAAGCTCGCCCAGGCCTACGGCCTCGAGGCGCACCGCGTCTCGACCCGCGAGGAGGTCATCCCGACCGTCGAGCGCGTGCGGAGCCGGCCCGGCCCCGCGCTCATCCACTTCGTCGTCCAGGCCGAGGAGGCCGTCTACCCGATGGTCCCCGCCGGGGCCGACCTCCACGCCATGATCCGGCGCCCGAAGAAGGTCTCCGCGGCGCCCCCGGCCGACCCGGCCGCGTCCTCCACGGAGGTGTCCGCGTGAAGCACACCCTCATCGCCAGCGTCGTCGACCAGCCGGGCGTCCTCGTCCGGGTCATCGGGATGTTCCGGCGTCGAGCGTTCAACGTGGAGAGCCTCGCCGTCGGCCACAGCGAGACGCCGGGCGTCTCGCGGATGACGTTCGTCGTCGACACCTCGCGGGTCACGTCGAAGCTCGTCGAGGCGAACCTCCGCAAGCTCGTCCCCGTCCTCGACGTCCACGACGTGACGCACGTCCCGGCCGTCGCCCGCGAGCTCGCCCTCATCCGCGTGAGGTGCGCCGAGGGCGAGCGCTCCGCGGTGAACGACCTCATCTCGATCTTCCGCGCCCGGATCGTCGACGTCGCCTCCGACTCCGTCATCGTCGAGATCTCCGGCGACCCGGAGAAGGTCGACGGGCTCGTCGAGCTCCTCCGCCCGCGGGGCATCGTCGAGATGGTGCGGACCGGGAAGGTCGCCATGACCCGCGGGGCCTCCGCGCGGCGCGCCTTCGCGCCCGACCACGACGCCGACACCGACCCGCTCGAGCTCGCCAGCTGAATCCAGAGAAAGCCTGAAGGAGACGCCATGGCCCGGATCTACTACGACCGAGACGCACGCATCGAGGACCTCCAGGGGAAGACGGTGGCCATCGTCGGCTACGGGAGCCAGGGGCACGCACACGCGCTGAACCTCCGCGACAGCGGCGTCGACGTCGTCGTCGGCCTCCCCGCCGGGAGCCGCTCCCGCGCGAAGGCCGTCGCCCAGCGGCTCGCCGTGGGCACCCCCCGCGAGGCCGCCGAGCGGGCCGAAGTGATCATGATCCTCGCGCCCGACACCCGCCAGGCGAAGCTCTACCGCGAGGAGATCGCCCCGGCCCTGAAGCCCGGGAAGACCCTCATGTTCGCGCACGGCTTCAACATCCGCTTCGGGACGATCGACCCGCCCGAGGGGGTCGACGTCACGATGGTCGCGCCCAAGGCCCCCGGCCACCGCGTCCGCGAGCTCTACGTCGACGGGCAGGGGACGCCGGCCCTCGTCGCCGTCCACCGCGACGCGAGCGGGAAGGCCCTCGCGAACGCCCTCGCCTACGCCCGCGCCCTCGGCTGCACCCGCGCGGGCGTCCTCGAGACGACGTTCACCGAGGAGACCGAGACCGACCTCTTCGGCGAGCAGGCCGTCCTCTGCGGCGGCGTCTCAGCCCTCGTGAAGGCGGGCTTCGACACGCTCGTGAACGCGGGATACCAGCCCGAGGTCGCCTACTTCGAGTGCCTCCACGAGCTGAAGCTCATCGTCGACCTGATGTACCGCGGCGGCCTCGGCTACATGCGCCACTCCGTCTCGGACACCGCCGAGTGGGGCGACTACACCGCCGGCCCGCGCATCGTCACGCCCGAGACGAAGGCGACGATGGCCCGCCTCCTCGCCGAGATCCGCGACGGCTCGTTCGCCGCGCGCTGGATCGCCGAGAACGAGACGGGCCGGGCCGGGTACGAGGCCCGACGCAAGGAGGAGCGCGAGCACCCGATCGAGGAGGTCGGCGCCCGGCTCCGCGGCATGATGCCGTTCCTCGACGCCGTCTCCGTCACCCCCGACGGCGAGGTCGTGAAGGCCACCGCGGCGGCACCGGCCGCGACGGAGGGCTCCCCGGTCGCCGTACCGGCGAGCACGACGGTATGAGCGGGCGGGTCCTCGTCTTCGACACGACGCTCCGCGACGGCGAGCAGTCGCCCGGCTGCTCGATGCACGGGCTCGAGAAGGTGCGGATGGCCCGCGCCCTCGAGCGGCTCGGCGTCGACGTCATCGAGGCGGGCTTCCCCGCCGCCTCCGTGGGCGAGCGGGAGTCGGTGAGGGCGGTCGCCGCGGAGGTCTCCTGCACGGTCGCGGCGCTCTGCCGGACGCGCGAGGAGGACATCCGCGCCGCGGCGAAGGCGCTCGAGGGCGCGGCCCGCCCCCGCATCCACACGTTCATCGCGACCTCCGACCTCCACCTCGCGCACAAGCTCCGGATCGGCCGCGACGAGGCGCTCCGGCAGGCGGTCGCCGCCGTGCAGCTCGCGCAGACCTTCTTCCCGGAGGTCGAGTTCTCCGCGGAGGACGCCTCCCGGAGCGACTACGGCTTCCTCCGCGAGGTCGTCGCGGCCGTCCACGAGGCGGGCGCCGCCGTCGTGAACATCCCCGACACGGTCGGCTACGCCCTCCCCGACGAGTACGGCGAGATCTTCGCGAAGCTCTCGCGCGACGTCCCCGGCGTCACCCTCTCGGCCCACTGCCACGACGACCTCGGCCTCGCCGTCGCGAACTCCCTCGCGGCGGTGAAGAACGGCGCGCGGCAGGTCGAGGCGACGATCAACGGCGTCGGCGAGCGGGCCGGCAACACGTCGCTCGAGGAGTTCGTCATGGCGCTCCGCGTGCGGGGCGAGGCGATCGGGCTCACCACGGGCGTGAAGTCCGAGGAGATCACCCGCGCGAGCCACCTCCTCTCCTCGATCACCGGCATCTGGCCGCAGCCGAACAAGGCCGTCGTCGGCCGGAACGCCTTCGCGCACGAGGCGGGGATCCACCAGCACGGCGTCCTGGCGAACCCGCTCACCTACGAGATCATGACCCCCGAGTCCGTCGGCGCGGGAGACAGCAGCCTCGTCCTCGGCAAGCACTCCGGCAAGCACGCCGTCGAGTCGCGCCTGAAGGCCCTCGGCCTCTCCCTCGGCCGGGACGAGGTCGAGGAGGTCACCGCCCAGGTCAAGGAGCTGGCCGACCGGAAGAAGTACGTCTGGGACGAGGACCTCCTCGCCATCGTCAACTGCGTCCCCGACCGGCACGTCCGCCTCGTCCGCTACCAGAGCCTCTCGGGGAACCAGCTCCTGCCGATGGCGACGGTCGAGATCGAGGTGGACGGCGAGCGGCGCTCCGCCTCCGCGGGAGGCAACGGCCCGCTCGACGCGGCGCTGAACGCCTGCGACGCCGCGCTCGGGCTCCAAGTCGAGCTCCTCGAGCTGACGACCCGCGCCGTCACCGGCGGCAAGGACGCCCTCGCCGAGGTCGTCGTCCGCGTCCGGCACGGCGGCAACGAGGCGGCGGGCCACGCCGCCTCGACCGACTCCATCGACGCCGCCCTGAAGTCGTACCTCACGGCCGTCTCGGCCGCCCGCGCGGCGGCCCTCGACGCCGCAGCCTGAAACGCACCACGGAGAGAGTGAAGGAGGACCCCATGGCCAGGACCCCGTCGAACGAGAACCCCGCCCGCCGTGCCCGCAAGGCTCCCGCCGCGGCGAGCCCGTCCCCCCGCCGCGCCGCGGAGGCGGCGGCCGCCGACACGCGGCCCGTCTTCCCCTTCGCGCGGAACGCCGAGGACGACGAGCTGCGCGACATGTCCGGCTACGGCTGGGGCGTCTAGCTCCCCGTGGCGCTCCGCATCGCCTCCCTTCCGGGCGACGGGATCGGCCCGGAGGTGACCCGTGCCGCGCTCGGCGTCCTCCGCGCCGCGTGCGCCCCCGAGGGGATCGACGTCGAGGTCACGGAGCACCCGGTTGGCGGCTCCGCGCTCCGCGCGACGGGGTCGCCGCTCCCCGACGCGACGCTCTCGGCCTGCCTCGCCGCCGACGCCGTCCTCCTCGGCGCCGTGGGCGACCCCGCCTTCGACGGGGAGCCGCGGTCGAGGAAGCCGGAGACCGGGCTGCTCCGGCTCCGGAAGGCGCTCGGCGTCTTCGCGAACGTGCGGCCCGCGAAGGCCGCGCGCTCTCTCGCTGCGGCCGGGCCGCTGAAGCCGGAGCTCGCCGAGGGGCTCGACCTCGTCGTCTACCGCGAGCTGACGGGAGGGCTCTACTTCGGCGAGCCGCGCTCCCTCGACCTCGAAGGAGGCCGCGCGGTGAACACGCTCCCCTACGCGCGCGAGGAGATCGAACGGATCGCGGAGCTCGCCTTCCGCGCTGCGGAGGGGCGCCGGGGCCTCGTCACCTCCGTCGACAAGGCGAACGTCCTCGAGACGTCGGTCCTCTGGCGGCGGGTCGTCACGGAGGTCGCCGCGCGCCACCCCTCCGTGAAGCTCGAGCACCAGTACGTCGACTCCTGCGCGATGGCCCTCGTCCTCGCCCCCGCGCGCTTCGACGTCCTCCTGACCGAGAACCTCTTCGGCGACATCCTTTCCGACCTCGCCGGCGCCCTCGTCGGCTCGCTCGGCCTCCTCCCCTCCGCGAGCCTCGGAAACGGCCCGGGCCTATTCGAGCCGGTCCACGGCTCGGCGCCGACCCTCGCCGGGAAGGACGTCGCGAATCCCGTCGGCGCCATCCTCTCCGCGGCGATGCTCCTGCGCGACGGCTGCGGCCTCCCCGGGCCGGCGGCCACGATCGAGGCGGCCGTGGAACGGGTCCTCTCGGCCGGGCTTCGCACTCCCGACCTTGCCGCGCCGGGGATCACCCCGGCGTCCTGCTCGGGCTTCGCGCGGGAGGTCGCCGAGGCGGTGACGAGCGTCCCGGCGTAGGGCTCCGACGGATCAGCTCGCCGGTCCGGTTCCCTCCCCGAGCCCGGCGAGGAGCGCCTCGTAGTCGAAGCGGTCCGAGAGCTCGCGCACGAGGCGTGCGACGGCGGCGTCCCGCTCCTCGAGGCGCCGCACGAGCTCCGCGATCTCCTCCAGGTCGGCCCGGAGGACCGCCGCGCGGAGCGGCTCCCGGAGATCGGCGGGGACCCGGTCCCTGAGGACGTCCCGCGTCCCGGCGGCCGCGGGCTCCGCGGCGGCCGTCGGCGCGGCTTCGTTCGCTCGCCCCGCCCGGGGCAGGACGGCGGCCACGGCCGCCCCCGCCGGCGCCTCCCACGGGAGGCTGAGGGTGAAGCGGCTCCCCTTCCCGGCCTCGCTTGTCACCTCCATCGTGCCGACGAGGAGAGCCGCGAGCCTCCTCACGAGGGCGAGGCCGAGCCCCGTTCCCCCGTAGCTCCGCTCGGTCCGGCCGTCGAGCTGGACGAACGTCTCGAAGAGGCGGTCCAGGTTGCCGGGGGCGATTCCGATCCCGGTGTCCCGGACGGCGATCCGGGCGGCGCCCGCCGCGCGGTCGCCGACGATCTCGACCCCGATCCGCCCGCCGTCGGGGGTGAACTTGACGGCGTTGTCGAGGAGGCACCCGAGGAGCTGGGCGAGAAGGTCCTCGTCCGTCTCCACGACGAGCTCCGGGGGGTCGACCGAGAGGGAGACCGCGAGGTCCTTCTCCGCCGCCGCCCGCCCGATCCCGCGGGTCGCGGCGGCGCCGACGTCCGCCAGCCGGCACGGCCGCCGCCGTGCCGTCACCTTCCCGGCGTCGATCCGCGCCACGCTCAGCAGGTCGTTGACGAGCCCGAGGAGCTTTCGTCCGCTCGCCTCGATGACCTCCGCGTCGCGGAGCGCCTCCGGCGGGAGGTCCCCGTGCGCCCCGTCCCGGAGGAGCGTCGCCATCCCGAGGATCGCCGCGAGCGGGGTCCGCAGCTCGTGGCTCACGCTCGCGAGGAATTCGTCCTTGAGCCGGGCGGCCCGTGCCAGCTCCGCGTTCGCCCGGACGAGCTCGGCGGAGCGTTCCGCGACGAGCTCCTCGAGGGCGTCGCGGTGCCGGCGCAGCTCGGCGAGGGCCCTCTCCAGCTCCCGTCCGCGCCGCGCCGACTCGCGGTCCGCGGCGACGAGCTCGTTGTTCAGCCGCACGAGCTCGTTCCCGAGACGGCCCTCGTCCTCGACGATCCGGACGCCCGCGAGGACGAGGCCGCCCGCGGAGGTCTCGACCACGGCCCGCACCGTGAAGGGGTCGCCGGCCGCGTCGACGAAATTCACGAGGCGGGGCCCGCTCCGCCCGGGCGGGCCCTCGAGGAGCGCGGCGATCTTCGGGGCGTCCCCCCGCGCGAAAAGGTCGGAGAGGACGAGACCGGCCGTCCCGCGTCCGCCGACGCCGAGCCGTGCCGTCTCGTTCATCTCCAGGATCCGGCCGTCGGCGTCCGCGACGACGATGAGGACCTCCGGGGCGAGCGCGGCGAGCGAGGCGAGGAGCTCCGAGGCCGCGTCTCCCGTCACGGTCGCGCCCTCGGGAGGGCCGGCCCCGCGCCGGCGGCGAGGGCGTCGCGGACGAGGGCGTCGACGGCGCTCGTCCACGGCTCGGAGACCCGCTCGCCGCGGTACCACTCCGTCACCGCGGCGAGCGCCCCGGCCCATCCCGCGATCTCGTCGGCCGCGGCCGCGAGGAGGACCCGCGCTGCGGCCTGCCTCTCTCCTTCCGTCCCGTGCCCGGCCGAGGCGACGAACCGCTCCCCGATCGGTTTCGCCGCGCGCGCCGGGAGCGCCGCCTCCCGGCGCGCGGCGAGCTCTCGGGCCACCTCGCGGTAGGCCGGCCGGGGAGCGGACGTGGCGGCCGCCGCGAGCTCCTCATCGAGGAGGAGGAGCTGCCTCTCGAGGACGATCGTCGGCATTCCCCTCCGCGAGAGGACACCGGTGAGCCAGAGGAGCTGGCGGCTCGCTTCGCCCTCGTCGAGCGAGGAGAGCGCCGCAAGCCAGGAGACGTCGCTCCGCGTGTACCTCTCGCCCCGCTCGCCGTACCGCTCCCGGAGGTAGGGAAACTCGTCGAGGCACCGCTCGCCCGCGCGGAGGGCGGCCTTCGAGACCGCCGGGTCGTCGGCGACCTCGTGGACGCCCGCCTCCGGGTTGTACGTCGTCGCGAGGGGACGTCTCCCGGGCTGCGCGCGCGGATCGAGGAGCCGGTAGAGGCGTTCGACCCCCTCGGCGAGTGAGACGGCCGCGGAGACGACCTCGGCCCGCGCCTTCCCGTCGAGAGAGGAGGCCCCGAGGGCGTCGAGCCTCTCTCGGAGCGTCGGTGCCTCTTCGCCGGAACCGCCGAACGCGTACCACGCGGTCCCGGCGGCGCCGCCGGCCGTGGCCCGAGCCTCTTCGAGGAGGACCTTGTTGCCGATCGCCATCTCACCGGCCACCCAGAGGAGGCCGAAGAGGCGGACCGGCGTCTCCGCGACGGTCCCGACGACCTCCCGGGCGAGCGCGAGAGCGGCCGCGGCGGCTTCCGGATCGTCGGGGCGGGGAGCGAGCGGGTCGAGGGCGGCGAGGTCCTCGAGGAGGAGAGGGAGCCGGGCGGGCACCGCGGCGGCCACGATCCGGACGGCCGGGTCCCGGACCTCGGCCGCGGCGCTCTCGAGCGCGGCCGTCACGACGGCCATCCCGCGGAGCGCGTCGACGTAGCGCTCGAGGGAGAGCGTGCGTCCGCGGAGGGCCTCGAAGAACGGCAGGCCGCCGAGGCGCCGGAGGATCGGCGACACGGCTCCGGAAATCTCCGCCGTGAGAGGCGTGCGCCGGGCCTCGTTCGCGGCGCCTCCCCGCGAGAGGGCCGCGAGCTCGCGGACGACCTCGATCGCGGCCCGGATGTCGGGCGCCCAGCCGTCGGCCCCGACGTCGGCGACCCTGCCGGGCGAGGCGCGGAAGGCCCCGCCCCCGACGACGACGCGGGGCGCCGCGTCCCCGAGCGTGGCCCGCAGCGACGCGATCAGGGACGAGACCCTTGGGAGGTTCTCGGAGAGCGTGCACGTGATCCCGAGGACGACGGGCCGGTGCGCGGAGACGGCCTCGAGGACCCGGGAAGCCGGGACGCCGCTGCCGAGGAACATCACGTCCCAGCCGTCCGCCTCGAGCGCGTCGGAGACCATGAGCCCCCCGACCTGGTGAAGCTCCCCCTCGACGCCCGCCAGGACGATGCGTCCTCTCGAGGCCGTAGGCCGCGGGAGGTGCTCCCAGAGCCGCGCCACGACCCGCTGCGTGATCGCCGTCGCGAGGTGCTCGGTCGCCACGGAGATCTCGTTCCGCTCCCAGAGACGCCCCACCTCGTAGAGCGACTCCTGGAGCACGTCGACGTAGACGTCGCGGACGTCCAGGCCCAGCTCGACCTCCCGGAGCGCGGCCGAGACCGCCGCCTCGCGGTCTCCCGCGAGGATCGCTGCAAGGTAGGGCTCCTTCTGCGACACGTGCGGGCGCCTCCCCACGACGAACGTACGATCTTCCCGTTCCCCGACGGGCCGTCCGGGGTGCGTTTCGGCGAGTATACGGTCGCGATCGCCGGGCTCCGGCGGGCCTCGGCGGGGCGCGCTACGCGACGGGCTTCGGCCGCCCGAAGAGGAAGCCCTGGAGGAAGTCGGCCCCGAGCTCGATCGCGGCGTGCCGTTCGCCCGGGGTCTCGATCGCCTCGGCCACGACCTCGATCCCCTGGTCGTGGAACGCCCGGATGACCTCGCGGACCCGGGTCTGCCGTCCGGGCTCGCTCTCGAGGCCGCGGACGAGCGGCAGGTCGAGCTTCACGACGTCGGGCTCGAGACGCGCGACCGATGCGACGTCGCCGCCCCCCGAGCCGAAGTCGTCTACGGCGATCCGGAAGCCGAGCCGGTGGAGGTTCCTCACGCGTTCGACGAGCGTCCGGCCGCCCTGCCGCGCGGCCTCCTCGCTCACCTCGAGGACGACGGAGCGGGAAAACCCGGTCAGGGGCGCTGCGGACGCGTAGAGCTCCTCGTCGTCGAGCTCGGAGAGGCTCACGTTCACGAAGAGGAGCTCCCCCGGGAACGCGAGGGACTCCGACGCGGCGGCGCGCCGGACGGCCCGGCCGAGGTCGGCGGTCCGGCCGAGCTCCCGGGCGACGGAGAGGAAGGCCGCGGGATCTCCCAGGGAGGGCTCGAGCGTCCGGACGAACGCCTCGTGCCCGTGGACCGAGCCGTCCGCGGCGCGGACGACGGGCTGCCACGCGAGGTAGAGCTCGGAGAGCGCGCGCGCGAACGCCGGAGCCGCGGCCGGGCCCCCGGGGAGGCCGGGGCGCGGCCCAGGCGGCCGCTCCTGGCGACGGGCCACGCGCGCGAGCCGGCAGAAGCGGACGGCCCTGGTGACCGCCCGGACGAGCTGGTCGGGATCGACGGGCTTCAGGAGGAGGCCGCCGGGAGCGAGCTCCATCGCGCCGTCGGGAAGGTCCTCCTCCGGGCAGCCCGTGATGAGGACGACGGGGAGGTCGACGTCCCGCTCGCGCGTCGCGAGGAGGAGCTCGACCCCGTTCATGCCGGGCATCTGCACGTCCGTCAGGACGGCGTCGAACCGGTCCGACCCGAGGAGCTCGAGCGCCCGCTCTCCCGACTCCGCGGTCACGGAGTCCATCCCCGCGGAGGCGAGGCAGGACGAGAAGAGGAGGAGCGTCTCGGGCACGTCGTCGACGACGAGGATCCGAGGACGTTCCGCCTCGCGGGAAGGGCCGGTCGCGGCGGCTCGAGCGGGCGAGGGAGTAGCCGGGAGAGAAGCGCTCATCGACGAGCGCGATTCTAGCCGCGCGGCCAGCCGCCCGGCCCCCGGAATCGGCTTCGGCGCCGACATCGCGCCGCTTCCCGCGCTGTGCCAGGACACTTCACGTGGCACACGCGAGACACACGCGGGAGGCCGCCGGTTCCGGAACGCGGCCCCGGCGGGCCGCTCGGCGGCGGGCAGTCTTCTTGCAAGGAGCGGCCGCGATGGAGAGGAGACGACGGATGCGGTCGGACTCGCGACGAATCGACGATCCGCCGGCATTTCCCCCTCCGCCCAGGAGAGCCCCGGGGGCCGGCCTCCTTCTCGGGCGGATCGCCCCGGAGAACCCGGCCGGCGCGGCGAAGGACCGGAGGCTCGGGCTCCCGCCGCGGCCCGTGAGCGGCCGCGACTTCGGCGCCCTCCTGCAGGGCCTGGAGCGGATCGAGCGGCTCCGCTTCGAGGTCGCCGCGTTCGAGAGGCTCCTCGGGAACCTCGTCTCGACGCTCGAGTCGCGGGTGCCCGGGACCTTCGAGCACGGGGCCCGCGTTGCGCGGATCGCCGCGGCGGTCGGCCTCCAGCTCGGGCTCTCAGCCGAGGCGCTGGAGCGGATCCGCCGGGGCTCGCTGCTCCACGACATCGGGACCCTCGTCCTCCCCGACCGCGTCCTCTCCGGCGCGGCGATCGCGCGCTCGCCGCAGCTCGACGCGTTCCAGGCCCACCCCGTCGTCGGCTACGCGCTTCTGAAGGGTGTCCCGTCCCTCGAGCCGATCCTCCCGTTCGTCCACCGCCACCACGAGCGGATCGACGGCTCCGGGTTCCCCGACGGCCTCTCGGGCGCCGAGATCCCGTTCGCGGTGCAGGTCCTGTCGATCGCCGACGCCTACGACGAGATGACCGCCGCGGGTCCGCGAGGGCCCCGAATCTCGCGCGAGAGGGCCCTGGGCACGCTCCGCGAGGAGGCCTCGCGAGGGCTCTGGGACGGCGCCCTCCTCCGGCCCCTCGAGCTCGCGACGTCCGCAAGGCACCTCCGCGCGTCGAGGCCCGGCTCGTCCTCCCGGACGCGGGGTGAATCGACGTCCAGGCACCCCGGCCGACGCTAGCCGGACCTTCGCCCCGTGCCCGGCATCGGCCCCGCCCGCGGACGCGAGCTGGCCGGGGCTCCGCCTCGCCCGGAGGAGGCCGGCGCGGCCCCTCAGCCGAGGTGGTCCGAGAACTCCTCCCACTCGCTCTCGTTCCACCACTCCGCCTCGACGCCGCGGCACGTCGTCCCGTACGAAGGGCAGACGACGCACCCCTCGCCGCGGACGCCCCCGGCGTCCTCCGCGAACGGCCAGGCGGCGGCGAGCCTCTCCCCGTCGGCGCGCGCGCCGAGCTCCTCGGGCGAGGGCGCCCGCCCCTCGAGGTCCAGGACGTTCGCCTGGCGGAGGCGCACCTCGCTCTCGGGGAGGAGGACCGAGTTCTCGGCGTCGATGTGCCGCCCGAGCTCGCGCGTGTAGTCGGAAACGAGGGCGACGAGCCGCTTCCCCTCCCCGGCCGCGAGAGGGTCGCGGTCGAGGAGCGGGTCGAGCCCGTCGAGGACCTTCGCCATGTCGCGGTGCTGCTCCACGAACGCCGCGATCGGGCCGTGCGCCGGCGAGAGCTCCGCCCTGGCGGCGAGCGCCGGGAAGAGCGTCTCCTCCTCGCGGGCATGGTGCCAGGCGCCGGCCCAGAGCCGGAAGAAGCGGCGGAACGCGGCGCCGTCGGCGGGGCCGCACTCTCCCCTCGCCCGCGCGGCCGCGAAGCTCCGGAGCGAGCCGGCGACGCGGTCGATGAGCACGTGCTCGGCCCGGAGCTCCTCGAGGAACCGCACGGGACCTCTCAGCCGAGCTCGGCCTCGAGCCTGTCGACGAGCGCGACGTACTTCTTCATCGCGTCGTCCTTCCCCGTCCCCTTCGCCTTCGCCCAGGCGTCGTACTTCGCCCGCCCCTTCAGGTCGAGCATCCCCGGCCGAGACCCGGAGACGTCCCCGTCCGTCGCCTGCTTGTAGAAGGCGTAGAGCTCGAGGAGCTGGTCGTTCGTCGGGCGCTTCGGGAGCTTCTCCACCCGCCCCTTCGCCTCCGCGAACCTCTCCGCGAGCGGCTTTTCCTTCTTCGTCGCCATCGTCCCCTCCACTTTCCGGGCCTGGCCCGGCTCCGTCTCCCCGATCCGGCGGCCGGCGTGGAATCGCGTATCGCGCACGAGGCCCGCCCGACGCCGTTCCGTTCTCGCGGGGAACATAGCAGAGTCCCCCCGGGCCGTCCGCCGCGGCCGGGCCGGCGCGCGCCTACTTCCGCGGCGCGGGGAAGCGCTCCCGGCGGACGAGGACCTTCCGGCCCCGGAGCGTCGTCCGGCGGAGCGCCTCGATGACGGCGTCGGCCGACTCCCCCGGGACCTCGACGAGCGAGAAGCGGTCCGCGATCTCGATCGCGCCGATGGCGCGCGGCGGGAGCTTCGCCTCGTTCGTGATCGCGCCGAAGAGGTCGGAGGGGCGGACGCCGGCGTCGCGCCCCGCGCCGATGAAGAGGCTCACCGCCCCGGGGATCCGCGGGCCGCGCTTCATCGGCCGCGTCAGGGCGCCGCTCTCGGCCCTCGGCGCGAACCGCGGCCGTTCCTGCGGCACGAAGACCGGAGGGATCTCCTCCTCCTCGCCCGGGGAGCCCGCCGCCTCGTGCGCCATCTTCACGCCCGCGGCGGCGACGTCGAGGAGGTCGAACTCGTCGGCGAGCGACTCGACCGCGACGCGGAACGTGTCGAGGCCGCCGCCGAGGATCGCCTCCCGGAGAGAGGCGCGCGTCAGCTCGAGGCGCCGGGCCCTGAGGTCCGCGACCGTCGGCACCGTCGCCCGCTCGATCTTCTTCTTCGTCAGCCGCTCGACGTTCGCGAGGAGCCACTGCTCGCGCGGCTCGAAGAGCGTGATCGCCGTGCCGGCCCGGCCGGCGCGCCCCGTCCGCCCGATCCGGTGGACGTACGCCTCCGGCTCGTTCGGGACGTCGTAGTTGAAGACGTGCGAGATCTGCTCGACGTCGAGCCCGCGGGCCGCGACGTCCGTCGCGACGAGGAGGTCCGCGGCGCCCGAGCGGAAGCGCTTCATCACGCGGTCGCGCTGCTCCTGAGAGAAGCCTCCGTGGAGCGCCTCGGCGCGGCGGCCGCGCCCGTTCAGCTTCTCGGAGATCTCGTCGACCTCGGTCCGGGTCCGGCAGAAGACGATCGCCGACGCGGGGTCCTCGAGGTCGAGGATGCGCGAGAGCGCCGCGAGCTTGTGCGCGCGGGAGACGACGTAGGCCGTCTGCTTCACCTTCCCCGAGCCCTCCGCGGCCGCCCCCGCGTCCCGCGACGGACCCAGCCGGAGCTCGACCGGCGAGGAGAGGCGCCGCCCCGCGAGCCCCGAGATCCGGGCCGGGAACGTCGCCGAGAAGAGCGCCATCGGCCGGCCGGCCGGCGTCGCGTCGAGGATCGCCTCGAGGTCCTCCGCGAAGCCCATGTCGAGCATCTCGTCCGCCTCGTCGAGGACAACGAGCTTCACGCCCGAGAGGACGAGCGTTCCCCGCTTCACGTGGTCGAGCGCGCGGCCCGGCGTCGCGACGACGACGTCGACGCCCCGCTCGAGCGCGCGGAGCTGAAGGCCCATCGACGAGCCGCCGTAGACGGCGAGGACGCGGACGCCGGTGCCGCGTCCGTAGCGGTGGACCGCCTCGGCGACCTGCATCGCGAGCTCGCGCGTCGGGACGAGGACGAGGCCGAAGACGGCCGTCCGATCGCCCCCCTCGCGGACGAGCCGGTCGAGCATCGGGAGCGCGAACGCGGCGGTCTTCCCCGTTCCCGTCGCGGCCTGCGCGAGGAGGTCGCGTCCCGCGAGGAGAGGAGGGATCGCCTGCGTCTGGACCGGCGTCGGCTCCTCGTAGCCGAGGGAGGCGAGCGCCGCGAGGAGGCGCGGGTCGAGCCCGAGGGGGGCGAAGCCGGAGCCGGTCGGGTCGTCGGGGGTCGGGTTTTCGGGCGCGTCGCTCACGCCCCCATGCTACGCCCCGGCCCGCCGCGGGAACGCCGCCCGTCAGCGCGGCCGGGAGCCCCCCGCCTTCGAGGGGGCCTTTTCGCCGCGGGCCCCGATCTCCTCGATCGCGAGCTCGACGATCCGGGCGAGCTGCGCCGTCCCCGTCAGCTCCCACGAGGGGTCGAACTCGTCCTTCGGCCGGTGGTAGCGCTTCGCCCGGTACTCCTCGCGCCGCGCGAGGCCGGTGCCGGGAGGCACCCCGGCGAGGTCGTCCCCGAGGTCGATCCAGACGGCCGGGATCCCCGCGCGGGCGAACGAGTACTGGTCGGAGCGGAAGAAGAAGCCCTGCTCGGGGGCGGGCTCCGGCGAGATCCGGAGGTTTTCCTTCTTCGCGACGGCCTCGAAGACCGGCCCGAGCGGGCCGTCGGCGGCGCCGATCGCGACGAGGTCCCGGGCCGGCCCCCAGACGGCCGACATCTCGAGGTTGAGGCAGGCGGAGATCCTCGCGAGCGGGATCGGTGGCCGGGCGACGAACTTCCCGGAGCCGAGGAGCCCTGCCTCCTCGGCCGCGGGGGCGAGGAACAGGACGTCGACCGGGAGCTCCCCCGCCCGCGCGCCGATCCTCCGGGCGAGCGCGAGGAGGATCGCGATTGCCGAGCCGTTGTCCATCGCGCCGTTGTAGATCGCGTCGCCGTTCTCGGGCGCCGCGATCCCGAGGTGGTCGTGGTGCGCGCTCACGACGACGACGGGAGCCGAGTCGGCAGGCCCCTTCCCGCGGACGACGCCCGCGACGTTCGCCGAGACGACCGTCTCGTACTTCGCGAGGCCGCGCGCCTCGACCGTCAGCGGGAGCGCCTGCGGCCGGAAGTCCCTCCGGTCCGCGGAGGCGCGGAGGTCCGCGAGAGACGTCCCGGCGGCCTTCGCGACGCGCGTGGCGGCGGCCTCGGTGAGCCAGCCCTCCAGGGAGAGCGCGGCGCTCGCCGGGTCGTTCGCGACGGGGCGCGTCCAGCCGTTGCGGACGACCTCCCAGCCGTAGCCGGCGCTCTCGCGGGTGTGGACGAAGACGACGCCGATCGCGCCGTGCCGGGCCGCCACCTCGAGCTTGGTCCGCCAGCGGCCGTGGGCCGTCAGCGCCTTCCCGGCGAAGAGCGCGGGGTCGTCCCCCCCGGGCTCGCCGGAGAGGAGGAGGAGGACCTTCCCCCTCACGTCGGCGCCCTTGAAGTCGTCCCAGCTCCACTCCTTCGCCTCGATGCCGTAGCCGGCGAAGACGACCTCGGCCGAGACCTGGCCGGCCGCCTCCGGCCTCGGGAAGCCGACGACGAAGTCGTCGCCGAAGCGGCCCGCCGTCGCGTTCCCCGCCGCGCCCGTGAAGTCGAGCGTCGTCCTCGGGTCGGGCGTCACGAGGCGGATCGGGACCTCCTGCCGGAAGCTCCCGCCGAACGCGGGCGAGAGGCCCGCGGCCCGGAACATCGCCTCGATGTAGCCCTGCGCGAGCCTGTCGCCGCGCGTGCCGGGGCCGCGCCCCTCGAGCAGGTCGTCGGAGAGGAACCTCAGGTGCGCGCCGAGCTCGGCGGGCGAGACGGGCGGGACGTCGGCTCCCCGGGCGGGCGTGCCGAGGGCGAGGGGAGCGAGGAGGAGGAGGCAGGCGCGGCGCACGACCGGCGAGTATAGGAGACGCCGGCCCGCGCGCCGGTCACTCCTCCCGGTACATCTTCTCGATCTCGTCGCGGTAGAGCTCGGCCGCCGCGCGCCGGCGGACCTTCATCGTCGGCGTCATCGAGCCCCCCTCGACCGAGAACTCCCGGGCCAGGAGGACGAACTTCCTCACCCTCTCCCACGGCGCGAGGTCCCTCGTCCGCTCCTCGATCGTCCGGCGGAGCATCTCGACGACCCGCTCGTCCTTCACGAGGTCCTCGCGTCCCGAGAACGCGATGCCGACCGAGCGCGCCCACTTCTCGAGCGCCTCGAACGCCGGGACGACGAGCGCCGTCACGTAGCTCCGTCCCTCGCCGATCACCGCGACCTGCTCGACGAGAGGGTCGGCGCCGATCGTCGTCTCGACGTGCAGGGGGGCCACGTACTTCCCTCCCGCCGTCTTGATGAGGTCCTTGATCCGGTCGGTCAGCCGGAGGGTCCCGTCCTCGCAGAGCTCCCCGGCGTCCCCCGTCCGGAACCACCCGTCGCGGAAGACCGCCGCCGTCTCGTCCGGCCGGTTCCAGTAGCCCTTCATCACCGTCGGCGCCTTCACGAGGACCTCCCCCTCCTCCGAGATCCGCACCTCGATTCCCGGCAGCGGCGTCCCGACCGTCCCGACGTGGAACCGCGCCGGGTCGTGGCACGAGACCGTCGCCGTCGTCTCCGTCAGGCCGTACCCCTGGCAGACGAAGACGCCGACCGAGTGGAAGAACTCCTCGATCTCCGGCGAGAGGGGCGCCCCGGCGCACGGGAAGAGCCGCGGCCGGCCCCCGAAGCCCGCCCGCACCTTCGAGAGGACGAGGCGGTCCGCCACGGCGTGGCGCAGCGCGAGGAGCGGGGGCACGTCGAGGCCGGCCCTCCTCCGGAGGCTCACGGCGTGACCCGTCCGCTCCGCCCAGCCGAACAGCGCGCGCCGGGCCGCCGAGGAGGAGGCGACCTTCTCGCGGACCTTCGCGTAGACCTTTTCGTAGAGTCGCGGCACGGCGCACATGAGCGTCGGCCGGACCTCGGGGAGCAGCTCCGCGACGAGCTTCGGGTCCTCGCAGTAGGCGTTCACCGCCCCGCGGTAGAGAACGTAGAACGTCCAGGCGCGCTCGAAGATGTGGCTCAGCGGGAGGAAGCAGAGCGAGACGTCGTCAGGACCGATCGACGGCAGCCGCAGGTCGTGGTACGTGCAGGTGACCGTGAACGCCGAGTGCGGGAGCATCACCCCCTTCGGCTCGCCCGTCGTCCCCGACGTGTAGAGGAGCGTCAGGAGGTCGGACGGCTCGGCGCGCGAGAGGCGCGCCGCGACCTCCGCGTCGCGGCTCGCCGCGCGGCCCCGCGCGAGGAGCTCGTCGAACGCGACGACGCGGCCGTCCGCCGAAGATCTCCCGCCGAAGACGACGACGCGCTCGACCGCGGGACAGCCGGCGAGGACCGCGGCGACCTTCGCCTCCGGCTCGCCGGCGCCGGCGAAGACCATCCGCGTCCCCGAGTCCCGCAGGATGAAGGCGACCTGCGCGTCGCTGCTCGTGGCGTGGATCGGAACCGAGATCCCGCGCACGCGGAGGATCGCGAGGTCGGCGATCGTCCATTCCGGCCGGTTCGGCGCGAGGATCGCCACGCGGTCGCCCTCGGCGACCCCGGCGTCGACGAGGGCCGAGGAGAGGGCGCGGACCTGCTCGGCGAGGTCGCGCCACGAGACGTCTCTCCAGGCTCCTCCGACCTTGTGGCGGAGCGCCGGCCCGTCGCCCCGCGCCGCGAGCCTCTCCTCCAGGACGTGGGCCACGTGCCGCGCCTCGACCGCGGGAGCCGAAGACGCGGACCCGGCCGGGAACGGGGTCGCGGATCCGGCTGCCGCGGGTGTCGGAGCGCTCATCGATTCATCGTACGCCCCGCGTTACCGCCGGGCGATCTCCCTTCCGAGGAGCTTCATGTCGAACCGCGGCCGGAACTCCACGCCGCGCCTCACGCCGAAGACCTGGTACGGGCTCGCCACCGGGACGAACCTCCGGTCGCCCGCCACGACGCCCATCGCCCGCTGGAGGAGGTCCCTCCGCGTCGCGAGGTCGAAGCAGGCGGAGGCTTCCTCGATCAGCGCGTCGGCGCGTGTGCTCGAATACCGGGCATGGTTCGAGGCCCCGTAGCCCCGCGCCTCGTCGCGCGTGTGGGCGTAGCCGTCGAGGAAGTCGCTCGCCTCCGCCGTCGGCGAGACGAGGCCGCCGAAGTAGAACCCCACCTCTCCGCGCTGGAGCCGGCGGTAGAGGTCCGGCCACGGGGACTCGCGAGGCGTCGCCCGGATGCCCGCCTCCGCGAGCTGGGCCGCGATCAGGTCGGCGCGCCGGCCCGGCCGGTGCTCGAGCTCGACGTCGATCCCCCGCGGGAAGCCCGCCTCCGCCAGGAGCCCGCGGGCCCGGGCGAGGTCCCGCAGGGGCGGGCGCAGGCCGGGCGCGTGGCCGAACACCCCGGGTGCCGCCATCTGGCCCACCGGCTGCCCCAGGCCGCCGTGGGCCTGGGCGACGTAGAGGGGCCGGTCGACGGCGAGGTCCGCCGCCTCGCGGACGCGGCGGTCCCGGAAGGGGACGACGACGTCCGAGAGATGGAGGTACTCGATCGTCGAGCCGGGGTGGACGAGGGAACGGCAGCAGTCCTCCCTGCCGAGCGCCGCGACGGCCGACTCGTCGAGGTCCGCGGCGACGTCGACGTCGCCGGCGAGAAGGAGGCGAAGCCGCTCGGCCGGCGACGGCACGACGACGAAGACGAGGGTCCCGACCCGGGGGTCGCCCCGCCAGGTCCGGGGTGCGCGGGCCATCTCGATCCGGGTCGCGTCGGACCGTGCGAGCCGGTAGGAGCCCGTTCCGACCGGGGTGGTGATCGTCTCCGGCGCGCCCCGCGGGACGACGGAGACCATCGCCAGCTTCGAGAGGAGCGGCGCGAAGGGACGGTAGGTCCTCACCTCGACCGAGAGGGGACCGAGGGCGCGGACCCGCTCGACCTCGACGAGGTAGCTCGCGATCCCCGTCCCCGAGCTCTCCCGCGCCCGCTCGAGGCTGAAGACGACGTCGTCCGCGGTCAGGATGCGGCCGTCGTGGAACCGGACGGAGGGGCGGATTGAGAAGACCCAGGTCCGCTCGTCGGGGTTCCTCCAGCCGACGGCGAGCGCCGGGCGGACCCCGAGCTCCTCGTCGAACTCCGTCAGCGCGTCGTACAGGTTCGCGAGGATCGCGGACGTCAGGGATTCGTTCTGGAGGTGCGGGTCGTACCCGATCGGAGCGCTGTGGACCGCGATCCGGAGGGGCGGCTCGGGCTTCCGGCAGGAGCCTCCGGCGAGGGCCGCGAGAACGAGCCCGAGCGCCCCGAGCGCGCGGTGGCACCTCACACTCCCAGTATGCCAGCGGACACCCCGGCGGGCCGCTCCCGGCGGCCTCCTACGGCCGGGCGATCTCCCGCCCGAGGAGCTTCAGGTCGAGCCTCGGCGTGAACCGGACCCCGTCGCGAACGCCGTAGACGTCGTAGAGCCCCGCGATCGGCACGAACTCGAGGTCGGCCATGACGACGCGCATCGCCTCCTGCAGGAGGTCGCGCCGCCGGAGCATCACCGGCATCGTCGCGGCCTCCTCGATCAGGGCGTCGGCCCTCGGGTTCGAGTAGCGCGAGTGGTTCGTGATGCCGTAGCCGCGCGCCTCGTCGCGCGTGTGGACGAAGCCGTCGAGGACGTCGCTCGACTCCCCCGTCTGCGCCACGACGCCGCCGAAGTAGAACGGCACCTCTCCCCTCCGCAGTCGCTCGTGGAGCTCCGGCCACGGCGACTCCCGGAGCGTCGCGCGGATGCCGGCCTCCGCCAGCTGCCCGGCGAGGACGTCGCCGCGGCGACCCAGCCGCTGCTCGAGGACGACGTCGAAGCCCCGGGGGAAGCCGGCCTCCGCGAGGAGGCGCCGGGCGCGCGGGAGGTCCCGCGGCATCGGCTTCAGGTCGGGCGCCCAGCCGAAGACGCCCGAGGCGACGAGCTGTCCCACGGGCTGCCCGAGCCCGTGGTGCGCCCGGGAGACGAAGTCCGCCTGGTCGACCGCGAGGTCGATCGCCTCGCGCACCCTGCGGTCACGGAAGCGCGGCTCGACGAGCGAGAGGTGGAGGTACTCCACGACGGAGCCGGGCCGGAGGACGGAGCGGCAGCCCCGGCTCTTCCGGAGGACGTCGACGGCGTCCTCCTGGAGCCCGGCGGCGACGTCGACCTCCCCGGCGAGGAGCCTTTCGAGGCGACGTCTCGGGTCGCGCTCGACGACGAACGTCAGCGGGGCGCGCGCGGGCGGGGCGCGCCAGCCCGACTCCGCCGGGACGAGCTCCAGCGCCTTTCCCTCCTCGTCCCTCCCGAGCCGGTACGAGCCCGTCCCGACGGGCCGCGAGATCGTCTCGGGCGAGCCGCGCGGGACGATCAGGATCGGCGAGAGCTTCACGAGGAGCGCCGCGAACGGGTGCTTCGTCCGGATCTCGACGGTGAGGGGGTCGAGGGCCCGGACGTTCTCGACCTCGACGAGGTAGCTCGCGAAGCCCGTCCTCGGGTGAGTCCGCGCCCGCTCGAGGCTGAAGACGACGTCCGCGGCCTCCAGCGATCGGCCGTCGTGGAACCGGACGCCGGGGCGGAGGCGGAAGACCCACGTCCTGTCGTCGGGGTTGCGCCACTCCGCGGCGAGCGCGGGGCGGATGCGCGACTCCTGGTCGAACTCCGTCAGGCCGTCGTAGAGGTTCGCGAGAACGGACTGCGTGAGGACCTCGTTCTGCAGGTGCGGGTCGAGGCTGAGCGGCGCGCTGTGGATCGCGACGCGGAGAGGGGCCTCCTCCTTCCGGCACGCTCCGGCCGCGAGGGCCGAGACGAGGACAAGGGCGACCCACCCTCTCCGCACCGCGAGAGTATGCCGCGCGACCGGCCCGCCGGCGCTTCCGCGCGTAGGGACTTCTTAGGATCGCTTAGGCGATTCTTAGGTGGCGCGCCCGCCGAATTCGCCGCATCTTCACGGCACCGGGACGGCCGCGTGCCTCCCGGCACGACAGGCGCTCCGCGCCGTGCACGAGGTGAACGATGTCCGACGTCCAGACCCGTCCGAGCCCTGCCGAGCTCCTCGAGAAGATGCAGCTCGTGCGCGCTTTCGAAGAGCGGAGCGCCGCGTCCTTCGCCGAGGGACGCTCCCCCGGCACCTGCACCTGCGTCGGCCAGGAGGCCTCCGCCGTCGGAGTCGTCGCGGCGCTCCGCGAGGACGACCTGATCCTGACGAACCACCGGAGCGCCGGGCATCTCCTCGCGCGCGGCGCCGACCCCGGACGGCTCATGGCCGAGATCATGGGGCGCGCGACGGGCTACTGCGGCGGCAAGAGCGGCACGCTTCACGTCTCCGCCAAGGAGCTCGGCGTCGTCCTCACCTCGACGATCGTCGGCGGCGAGCTCTCGCTCGCGCCGGGCGTCGCGCTCTCGGTCCAGATGAAGGGAGGCGACCAGGTCGTCGCCTGCTTCTTCGGCGACGGCGCCGCCTGCGAGGGGATCTTCCACGAGGCGCTGAACCTCGCGGCCGTCTGGAAGCTCCCCGTCCTCTTCGTCTGCGAGAACAACGAGTGGCAGGCCTTCGTCCACCGGCGCGAGACGATGCTCACGCAGGACATCGCCTCCCGCGCCGCGGCGTACGGGATCGAGGGGAAGACGGTCGACGGGAACGACGCGGAGGCGGTCCTCGCCGCGGCGACGGAGGCCGTCGCGAAGGTCCGCGCGACGCGGATGCCGTTCCTCCTCGAGACGAAGACCTACCGCCTCCGCGGCCACTTCGAGCCGGACGACCAGGGGTACGTCGACAAGGCGGAGCTCGCGTCCTGGAAGGCGCGGGACCCGATCGCCGCGCTCCGCGCGCGCCTCCTCGAGAGCGGCGCCCTCACCGCGGACGGCGCGGCCGCGATCGAGCGCCGCGTCGCCGGCAGGCTCGACGCCGCCTTCGCCTTCGCCGCCGACTCCCCCTGGCCCTCCCTCGACGAGCTCACGACCCACGTCTACGCCTGAGAAGGACACCGACATGAAGACGATGACGCCCTACGACGCCCTCGGAGAGGCCCTCGCCGAAGAGATGCGCCGCGACGCGACCGTCCTCGCGTTCGGCGAGGGAATCGCCACGAAGCGGCACGACCTCGTCGCCGAGTTCGGACCGGCCCGCATCCGGAACACGCCCCTCGCCGAGGGGATCATCGCCGGCACCGCCGCCGGCGCGGCCGCGACGGGCCTCCGCCCCGTCGTCGACCTCCTCTTCGCCCCGTTCCTCACGTTCGCGATGGACGAGCTCGTCAACAGCGCCGGCAAGCTCCGTTTCCTCTCCGGAGGCCAGTTCTCGTTCCCGATGGTCGCGCTCGCGATGACGGGCGCCGGCTGGGGCGTCGGCGCTCAGCACAACCACAACGTCGAGGCCTGGTTCGTCCACTCGCCCGGCCTGAAGGTGGTCATGCCGTCGACGGCCGCCGACTTCAAGGGGCTCCTGAAGTCGGCGATCCGCGACGACAACCCGGTCGCGTTCTTCCTCGACGTCGCGCTCCTCCACGCGCCGGGCGAGGTCCCGGAAGGCGAGCACCTCGTCCCGCTCGGGAAGGCCGCGATCCGCCGCAACGGCTCCGACGTGACGCTCGTCTCGTACGCGAAGACCGTCCTCGGCTGCCTTTCCGCCGCCGAGACGCTCGCCGCGGAGGGAATCTCCTCGGAGGTGATCGACCTCCGGACTCTGAAGCCGTGGGACGAGGAGACCGTCCTCGCGTCGGTCCGGAAGACGGGGCGCCTCGTCGTCGTCCACGAGGCGAGCCGCACGTGCGGCGTCGGCGCCGAGGTCGCGGCGACGGTTGCGGAGAAGGCGTTCGACGCGCTGAAGGCCCCCGTCGTCCGCCTCGCAGGGCCGGACGCGCCCGCCGCGTCGAGCTGGGTCCTCGAGCAGGCTTTCGTCCCGCAGGCCGACGCGATCGCGGGCGCGGCCCGAAGCGCCGTCGCCCGGACGCCCGCGCTCGCGACGGCGTGAGGCGCCGCTCCGCCCGGATGCGCCCCAGGCGCGGGAGCCCCGTGAGCCGGACCGGCCGGGACGGGCACGGGGCTCCCCTCCGCGACGGAGCGCTTGGATCACGGGGCGCCGGGGCGCCTATGATTCGCGCGTGAATCCTTTCGACCCGCCGTGTCGGGTCCGGGCAGTTGCCGCGTCGCCGGGCGCCGCATGAAGCCCGGAGACCGCATTGGGCGCTTCGAGGTCCTCGGCGAGGTCGGCGCCGGCGGGATGGGGCGCGTCTACCGGGCCCGGGACACGCGCCTCGGACGCGAGGTCGCGATCAAGCTCCTCGCCGAGCGGTACTCCGGGAACGAGGAGTACCTCGCGCGCTTCGAGCACGAGGCGCGCGCCGCGTCGGCCCTCAACCACCCGAACATCGTCACCGTCTACGACACGGGCGAGCACGAGGGGCACCCGTGGATCGCGATGGAGCTCGTGGACGGCAGAAGCCTCCGCGAGCTGATCGCGAAGGGCTTCTCGTCGCTCCGCCGCCTCGTCCACGTCGCGGCGCAGGTCGCCGACGGGCTCGCCGCGGCCCACGGGAAGGGGATCACCCACCGCGACCTCAAGCCCGAGAACATCGTCGTCACGCCGGCCGGGCTCGTGAAGATCCTCGACTTCGGCCTCGCCAAGCAGACTCCCGCGTTCTCCGAGGTCGACCAGACGACCGTCGACGCCTCCCCCGCCACCGGGCCGGGACACATCGTCGGCACGCTCAGCTACATGTCGCCGGAGCAGGCCCGCGGCTGGCCCGTCGACTACCGCTCCGACCAGTTCTCCTTCGGGACGATCCTCTACGAGATGCTCGCCGGCCGGAAGCCGTTCCGCGGCGCGAGCCAGGCCGACATCCTGAGCGCGATCCTGACCCAGGAGCCGGAGGGGGTCTCGCGGCTGAACCCGCGCGTCCCGGCGGCGCTCGCGTGGCTCGTCGAGCGCTGTCTCCGGAAGGACCCGGAGGACCGCTACGCCTCGACCCTCGACATCGCCCACGAGCTCGCGTCGATGCGGGACCACATGACCGAGTCGGGGAGCCTCGTCACCGACAAGACCCACGTCATCGCCCTCCCCGCGCGACGGCGGGCCGTCGCGTCCGTGGCCGCGGCCGCGCTCCTCGTGGCCGCCGCGGGCGGCCTCTGGCTCGCGCGGCGCGCGTCACGGGCCTCCGCCCGCGCGGCGGACGCCCCCGCCAGCCGGCGGGTCGTCGTCCTCCCGTTCCGCGACCTGAGCGGGACCGCCTCCGGCTCGCTCGTCGGCGAGGGGTTCGCCGAGACGGTCAGCGCGCTCCTCGCCTCGGGTGGCGGCGCCGCGGTCCTCCCGCCCGGCGCGGTGGAGGGCTCCGGCCTGGATCTCGCCTCGGTCGTCCGGCGGACCGGTGCCGAGGTCGTCGTGAGGGGCTCGCTGCAGTTCCAGGGAAGCCGCGTCCGCGCCACCTGGGCGATCCTGGAGGCCGGCGGGAAGCAGCTCTCCGCGGGAGCCGCGGAAGGGACGACGGCCCGGCTCCTCGACCTGCAGGACGACGTCGCCGGCCGCGCCGCCACGGCGCTCGGCCTCGCCGCGGCCCCGCCCGTCCCCCGGGGCGCCGAGCCGGAGTTCGCCGAGGACCGCTACCTCCAGGCGCTCGGCCACCTCCGGCGCTACGAGAACGAGGCCGAGGTCGACGCCGCGATCCGGATCCTCGAGGAGCTCGGCGAGTCCGGCGCCGTCCAGGCCGCGCTCGCCCGCGCCTACCTCGCGAAGCGGACGATCACCGGGGAGCGCTCCTGGGCGGAACGGGCCATCGACGCGAGCAGCCGCGCCGCGCGCCTCGAGCCCTCGCTCGCCCCGGTCCAGGAGACGCGCGGCCGGATCGACCTCCTCCTCGGGAAGCCGGACGAGGCCGCCGAGGCGTTCCGCCGGGCCCTGAAGGCGCAGCCGCTCTCCGTCGAGGCCCGGCTCGGCCTCGCCACGGCGCTCCAGAAGCTCGGCCGGAACGCGGAGGCGGGACTGGAGTATCGCCGCGCGGTCGAGACCCAGCCGGGATGGTGGGCGCCCCACAACTACCTCGGCGTCTTCCTGCTGACGACGGGAGACCTCGAGGGAGCCCTCGCGAGCTTCCGGACGGCGCTCTCGCTCTCCCCCGACAACACCCGGGCCCTCGAGAACGTCGGCATCGCTCTCCAGCAGCTCGGCCGCCACGAGGAGGCGATCGCGGAGTACCGCCGCTCCATCGAGATCCGCCCCACCTCCTCGGCGCTCTCGAACCTCGGCACCTGCATGTTCGTCCTCGGGCGCTACGCCGAGGCGGTGCAGTCCTACGAGCGCGCGACCTCGATGAGCCCGGACGACGCGACGCTCTGGCTGAACCTCGGAGACGCCCTCCGCTGGTCCGCGAGCCCCCGAGACCGGATCGCCCGCGCCTACGGCCGCGCGATCGACCTCCTCGAGGCGGACCTCGCGCTGACGCCCCGCGACGCGGACAAGGAGACGAGCCTCGCCCTCGCTCTCGCAAGGAACGGCGACGACCGCCGCGCGAGGGCGCACGCGGACGCCGCCCTCGCGCTCGACCCGAAGGACGCCTACGTCCTCTATCCCCTCGCCCTCGCGCGCCTCGCGGCAGGCGACACGCGCGCGGCCCTCGACCTCCTCCAGCGCGCCGTCGCGGCCGGCTACCCGACCGGCGAGATCCTGCGCGACCCGGAGCTGACCCCGTTGAGATCGGACCCCCGATTCGTCAGAATCGTCGGCACCAAGCCCGGGTAGACGGCACCGCGGAGAAATCCGCCAAGGAGGAGCCCATGGATCGACGCGCCCTCGTGGTCGGAGTCATCGCCCCGGTCATCCTGGCTGCCGTCGCCGTCGCGACGCCCGCCTACGCGCAGGATGACTGCCTGGTGGTCAAGGAGAAGGTATTCACCATTTCCGTGAGCGACGAGGCCGTCGCGAACCCGGACTGCGTCAAGGTCAAGACGGGGAATACGACGCTCATCTGGCAGGCCGGCCCGAACGTGAAGACGCTCAAGGTGGCATTCAAGGCGCCCACCCTCTGCAAGGGAGCGGACTCGAGCACCAAGCCGCCGGTTGATCCCACTTGCTCCGGCAACAAGTGCACTCTCGACAAGGCGAAGCAGAGCATGACGGGGACGTTCTGCTACTCCGTCGTCGTGATTCGGCAGAACGGGACGGTCAAGACCGTCGACCCGCGTCTCATCATCAACCAGTAGCCGTCTCGGTCTTCCCCGGAGGCCCCCCCGAGGACCTCCCCCGGCCCCTCCAGCAGACCGAGCCCGTTTCGGGCATCATCCCCGGTCGGGTTCGGTCGTCCGCCGTGCCGGCCAAGGGGGATTCGTGTACCAGATCGTCAAGCGCGAGCAGTTCTCCGACGTGACCTTCCTCTGGGACGTCCACGCACCCGACGTCGCGAAGTCGGCCCGTCCGGGGCACTTCGTCATGGTGCGGCTGAACGAGGGAGGCGAGCGGATCCCCCTGACCGTCGCGGACTACGACCCCGACTGGGGCACGGTCACCATCGTCGTCCAGGCCCTCGGGAAGACGACGAAGGAGATGATGCGGGACTTCAAGGAAGGAGACACGTTCTCCGACTTCGTCGGGCCTCTCGGGCTCGAGAGCCACGTCGGGAAGGTCGGCCACGTCGTCCTCGTCGGCGGCGGCCTCGGGGTCGCCCCGGTCTTCCCGCAGCTGCGCGCCTTCAAGGAGGCGGGCAACCGGACGACCGGGATCATCGGCTTCCGCAACAAGGACCTCGTCTTCTGGGAGGACCGCTTCCGGCGTTACTGCGACGACATGATCGTCTGCACCGACGACGGCTCCTACGGCAAGCCCGGCTTCGTCACCGCGGCGCTGAAGGAGGTCCTCGAGAGGGAGAAGCCCGACCTCGTCGTCGCGATCGGCCCGCTCCCGATGATGCGCGCCTGCTCGGAGACCTCCCGCCCGTTCGGCGTGAAGACGATGGTCTCGCTGAACGCGATCATGGTCGACGGCACGGGGATGTGCGGCTCCTGCCGCGTCACGATCGGCGGCGAGACGAAGTTCGCCTGCGTCGACGGCCCCGACTTCGACGGCCACCTCGTCGACTTCCCCGAGCTCCAGCTCCGGCAGGAGCGCTTCAGGCCGCAGGAGTCGAAGGCGAAGGACGAGTTCTCGAAGGTCTGCTCCATCGAGGAGCAGCTCTTCGAGATGAACAAGCGGAACTACAAGAAGTTCAAGGACCTCGCCGAGCACGCCGTGAAGATGCCGGAGCGCAACGCCCTGGAGCGCTCGCGGAACTTCGAGGAGGTCAACCTCGGCTACACGATGGCCGACGCCCTCGTCGAGGCCGAGCGCTGCATCCAGTGCGCCCGGCCCACGTGCATCTCCGGCTGCCCGGTCAACATCGACATCCCCCGCTTCATCCGGCACCTCATCGTCCGCGACCTCCCGGGCGCCCTCTCGGTCATCCAGGAGAGCAACCTCTTCCCCTCCGTCTGCGGCCGGGTCTGCCCGCAGGAATCGCAGTGCGAGATCCAGTGCATCCTCGAGAAGAAGATGGAGCCGGTCGCCATCGGGCGCCTCGAGCGCTTCGTGGGCGACTTCGCTCCCCTTCCCGACGTGAAGCCGCCCGAGAACGCCGGGACGCTCGGGAAGGTCGCCGTCGTCGGCTCCGGCCCGGCCGGCCTCGCCTGCGCGGGCGACCTCGCCCGCAAGGGGGCCGACGTCACCGTCTACGAGGCGCTCCACGTCGTCGGCGGCGTCCTCAAGTACGGCATCCCGTCGTTCCGCCTCCCCCGGACGACGATCGACCGCGAGGTGAAGTCCCTCGAGAAGCTCGGCGTGAAGTTCGAGACGAACAAGGTCATCGGCAAGACCTTCACGATCCAGCAGCTCCGCGGCGAGAAGGGCTACGACGCCGTCTTCATCGGCACGGGAGCCGGCTTCCCGATGTTCCTCGGCATCCCCGGCGAGCACGCCGGGCAGGTCTACAGCGCGAACGAGTTCCTGACGCGCATCAACCTGATGCACGGCGACAAGTTCCCCTTCGAGGACACGCCGATCGCCATGGGGAAGAAGGTCGCCGTCTTCGGCGCCGGGAACACCGCCATGGACTGCCTCCGCGTCGCGCGGCGCCTCGGGGCCGAGGAGGTCCACTGCATCTACCGGCGGACCGAGGCCGAGGCCCCCGCCCGCATCGAGGAGATCCGCCACGCGAAGGAGGAGGGGATCCACTTCAACTGGCTGATGAGCCCGACGGAGATCAAGGTCGACGAGAAGGGCGACGTGAAGGCCGTCGTCGTCCAGAAGATGGTCCTCGGCGAGCCCGACAAGTCGGGCCGGCGCCGCCCCGTCCCGACCGACGAGACCGAGACGTTCCCGTGCGACACGGTCATCTACGCGCTCGGCACCCGCGCGAACCCGGTCATCGCGCGGTCCGCGCCCGACCTCGGCGTCCGCGGCGAGGGGTACGTCAACGCCGACCCGAAGACCCAGGCGACGAACCTCCCCGGCGTCTTCGCCGGCGGCGACATCGTCACGGGCGGCGCGACGGTCATCCTGGCCCTCGGCGCCGGGCGCCGGGCCGCGAGGGCGATCGAGAAGTACCTGAAGACGAAGGAGTGGCCGGTCGTCCTCGAGGAGGAGGCCGCGCCGGGTGCGGCTCCCGTCGCCGTTCCCGCGGCGGCCGCCTGCACGAAGTGCCGGCGCCCCTTCGAGCCGGGCGAGGAAGACCACATCTGCTGCGGCGGGGAGCGGATCGCCTGGACCTGCACCTCCTGCCAGAAGGTCTCCGAGGGCTTCGCCTTCCCGTACGGCCTCTGCCCCGCCTGCGGCGGGACGCTCGAGCTCGGGCACGACACCGCGGTCGACTCCGAGGCCGCCGTCGAGGCGATCCGCCACGCGTTCGAGATCGAGCTCGGCGGAATCACGTTCTACTCGCGCGGCGCCCGGGACCTGGAGGAGAAGGACCCCGACCTCGCGAAGCTCTTCCGCGACCTCGCGGAGATGGAGCGCGGGCACATGGACGTCCTCGCCCGCCGCTATCACGTCGAGGCGCCCCCGGAGGCCCTCCGCGAGACGCTGACGCCCTCCCAGGTCGCGATCTACTCCGGGGCCGACGTGAAGGACTTCACGGGGGCCTCGCTCCTCCGCCTCGCCGTCCACCTCGAGAAGCGGGCCCGGGCCTTCTTCCTCGACGCCGGACGGAGGTTCCCGACCGGTTCGCACGAGTGGAGGCTCTACCGCGAGCTCGAGGCCGAGGAGCGCGAGCACGTCGACATGCTCTCGACGGTCCTCGCGCGGATCGTCGCCGACAAGCCGGTCGTCGTGTAGCGGCCGATGAGCCGGCTGCACCACCGCGAGGACCACCGGACCGACCGGATCGGCTGGCTGCGGGCGGCCGTCCTCGGCGCCAACGACGGGATCGTCTCGACGGCGAGCCTGGTCGCGGGCGTCGCCGCGTCGCACGCCCCGCGCGCGGGGATCTGGATCGCCGGCGTCGCCGGCCTCGTCGCGGGGGCGATGTCGATGGCCGCCGGCGAGTACGTCTCGGTCAGCTCGCAGGCCGACACCGAGCGCGCCGACCTCGACCGCGAGCGGCACGAGCTCGCCACGCAGACCGACCACGAGCACGACGAGCTCGCCGGGATCTACGAGAAGCGCGGCCTCGACGCGGCGCTCGCCCGGCAGGTCGCCGAGCAGCTGATGGCGCACGACGCCCTCGGCGCGCACGCCCGGGACGAGCTCGGCATCACGGAGACGGGGACCGCCCGCCCCCTCCAGGCGGCGGTCGCCTCCGCCGCCTCGTTCGCCGTCGGCGCGAGCCTGCCCCTCCTCGCGCTCGCGGTCGCCCCGGCGAGGCTCCTCGTCCCGTTCGTCGTCGGCGCCTCCCTCGTCTTCCTCGCGACGCTCGGAGGCCTCGCGGCGAGGACGGGCGGCGCCCCGCTCCGGACCGGGGTCGTCCGCGTGACGCTCTGGGGCGCGCTCGCGATGGGCGCGACGGCTCTCGTCGGGAGCCTCTTCGGCATCGCCGCCTGAAGCGGCGCGCGTCACACTCCTCCGGGCCCGCTTTGCGGGATGATCGGGGCGGAGGTCCCATGAAAGCCGGAACCGGACTCCGCACGCTCCTCGCCCTGGGGGCGATCCTCCTCGCGCCTTCCCCCGCCCCGGCCCAGTACGAGGGCGAGCCGTTCGACGACGAGACCCTCCAGGCCGTCGCCCGCATCTCCTGGTTCGAGGGAGACGTCTCGCTCAACCGCGGAGACGACCCCGACGACTGGCAGCCCGCCTCGGTCAACTACCCGGTCACCGCCGGCGACCGGCTCTGGACCGCGAGCGGCTCGCGCGCGGAGCTCCAGCTGCCGGGCGCGACGCTCTACCTGGCCCCGGAGTCCGAGCTGGGGGCTCTCGACCTGACCCGGAACGCGCGGCAGGTCTCGCTCACGCTCGGCACGGCCACCGTCCGGCTCCACCGGCTCGACCCGGACGAGCGCTTCGAGCTCGCGACGCCGAACGTCTCGGTGACGTTCGAGAGCCCCGGCGTCTACCGGGTCGACGTGGACGAGGACGGCAACACGCGGGTCTCCGTCTCGAGCGGCCGCGCCTCGGCAGCCGCCGCCGGCGGGCAGGTCGCGCTCCGGTCCGGGGACCAGATCCGGGTCTGGGGCCTCGACCGGCCCGACTACGACGTCGTCGGCCTCGCGCGTTCCGACTCGTGGGACCGCTGGGTCGAGAACCGCGCCCGGAAGTACCGCTCGGTCCGGCCGGTCTCGTACGTCCACCCCGACATCTACGGCGCCGAGGACCTCGAAGCGTACGGCGCGTGGCAGAGCGTGCCGGAGTACGGCACCGTCTGGTTCCCCGCGGTGGCGACCTCGGGGTGGGAGCCCTACCGCGCCGGGCGCTGGGTCTGGCGCGACCCGTGGGGCTGGACGTGGGTCTCGTCCGAGCCTTGGGGATGGGCGCCCTACCACTACGGCCGCTGGGCCGTCGTTCGCGGACGCTGGTGCTGGGTCCCCGTCGGGCCGCGAAGCCCGCACGCGGCCTGGTCCCCGGCGCTGGTCGCTTTCGTCGGGGGCGGGGCGGGCTGGTCCGTCTCCGTCTCCGGGGGCGGCTTCGTCGGGTGGTTCCCGCTCGCCCCCGGGGAGCCGTTCTCCCCGTGGTGGCGTCACGGGCACCCGGTGCGGCACGAGCCCGACTACAGGTTCGCCTACCGGGAACGGGCGACCGTCGTCCCGCGCGAGGTCTTCGCCGGAGGCCGGCGGATCGACCGCGACGTCGTGCGGACGTCGACGGTCGTCCGCGAGGTCGCGCACGCGCCGGTCCTGAACGGGCCGATCCCCGTCCTTCCCACGCGCGATGCGATACGGGCCGGCGAGATCGGCCGCGAGCCGCGAGGCGGCCCGCGGCCGCCGGAGGGAATCGGCCGACGCGAGGTCGTCACCCGGACGGCACCGCCGCCTCCTCCTCCGACCTTCGACCGGAAGCTCGAGCTGATCCGCGAGTCGGGCGGCGAGCCGGTCCCGGTCGAGGTCTCGCGCCGGCTCGCCGTGGACGAGCACCGCGGCGCCGGGCCGGCGCAGCCCGCCCGCCCCGCCGGTCGCAGCGAGGTCGGCCTGTCGCCACGGGGCGAGGTCGAGCCCTCCCGGCAGCCGCAGGCGCTCCCGCCGTCCTGGGGGCGCCCGAGCGCTCCCGCCGACCGCACCACGCCCCGCCGCGAGGAGTGGAAGCCGACGCCCGCACCGGACGTGCCCCGCGAGGTCGCGCCGGAGCGGCCGACGGCCGCTCCGAGGCTCGGAGGAGCGTGGAACCCCGAGCCGACCCGCGCCGCGCCGACGCCGCGGTCGGCGTGGCCCGAGCCGACCCGTCCCCCGGCCCGCACGTTCGACAGGCCCGAGACGATGCCGACGCCGAGGAGCGAGCGGATGCCGGTCCGGGAGCCTCGCGTCGAGCGGACCGAGCCTCCCGCCCCGCCGACGCCCACCGCGGTCCGCTTTCGGGTCCCCCGGGACGAGCCCCGCGTCGACGTGCCCCGGCGCGGCGAGGTCGAGGGGCGCGACGTGCCGAAGCCCGTCCGCGCCGAGCCGACGAGAGTGGAGTCGCGAGCCGCCGCTCCCACGAAGGCCCCGCCGAACCCGACGCCGACGCCCGTCCGGAGGCACGAGAAGCGGCTGGATCGATAGGGAGGCCGCGAGAGGAAGCCGGCCGGCCTCAGGGTCCGGCCGGCTTCCCCGTCCCCCGCCGCACGTCCTCGACGAACCGGTCGAAGGAGCCGGGCGCCCAGAGGTAGGTGTCCCCCGCGGCCGTCACGAGGAGGGCGTCTCTCGCGGCGGGGTCGATGAAGACGCGGAGGCTCCGGCCGTCCGCGACCTGCCAGGTTCCGCTGCACCAGCCCGCGTAGGCCGTGCCGTGCGTCCGGCGGACGGGCCTCACGTCCGAGCGCCAGAACCCGCGGACGAGGCGGGCCTCGCGGACGTCCGCCCAGCGGATGACCCGTTCCTCGCCGAACGTCCCGTCCCGGACTCCCTCGCGGTCCCAGGCGAAGCGCATCGGCCGGAGCGCGAAGTGCCACGCGGCGGCGCAGGCCGCCGAGACGACGAGGACCGGGAGGACCCTGTGGACGAGCGGTCTGCCACGGAGAAGCAGAGCCACGACCACCGCGAGCGCCGGGAGGCCCACGAGGAACCACTGCGCCTGGACCGGGGGAGGGACCACGATCTCCATGCCTTACTCCTTCGCCTGGCGCGCGGGTCGCAATCGCGAGACGCGCGGACCCCGTTCGTCGCGCGGTACTCTGTCGCGTCGAACGCGAGGAATCAATCGCGCGGAAGGCGCGCGGCCCGGGCGCGGGACTCTTCGGCATGAGGCGAGCGGGCGGGCGGGGCCGCGGCCCCTCCCGCCGCTACCCCGGGACCCTCCGGATGTAGCTCGCAACACCGCCGAGGAGCATCTCCACCGCGATCGCCGTCAGGACGAGGCCCATCAGGCGCTCGAGCGCCGTGATCGCCTGCTCGCCGAGGACCTTCTGGATCCGGGCGCTCGAGACGAAGACGAGGGCCGTGATCGCGATCGTGACGGTCAGCGCGCCGGCCAGGGAGAGCATCCGCGCGAGGTCGGGCGTCGACATCAGGAGGACCGTCGCCATGGCGGAAGGACCCGCGATGAGCGGGATCGCCACCGGGACGATGAACGGCTCCGCCGCCTCCGCGTCGTCCTCGCCGAGGCCCGCGCCGTGCTCGGGGAAGATCATCCGGATCGCGATGAGGAGGAGGATGACGCCGCCGCTCACGCGGAGCGCGTCCTCGCTCAGGTGGAGGACCCGGAGGATCGGCCGCCCCGCGACGAGGAAGAGGAGGAGCGCCGCGAAGGCGATGAGGCACTCGCGGACGACGACCACGCGCCTGCGCTCGGGCCGGACGTGCTTCAGCGCCGAGATGAAGAACGGGATGTTCCCGAGCGGGTCGGTGATCAGGACGAGGAGGATCGTGGCGGAGAGGAAGCTCGTGTCCATCGGGACTCCTCGCCGAGGATAGCGATAGCTGAGATGATGGCGCCGTGAATCCTCGGAGGCTCGGCGCGTGCCTCGCGGCGGCCCTTCTGACCGTCGCGCTGTGGGGCTGCCTCGAGCCCCCGGTCCGCGAGGCGATGAACCTCCTCTTCGACGCCGCCGGGGGCCTCGAGGTCGTCGTGACGACGCGCCTCCAGAGCGAGTCGGACTACCCGAAGAACCCGCAGGCCCGCGAGCGGCTCGCGGACGCGCGGGAGGCGGCCCGCTGCGGCGACGACGCGTTCACCCGCCAGCTCGAGCGCCTCGCGCCGGCTTCGCTCCGGCGGTCGGTCGGCTACCGCGACGGCGTGCTGCGCGAGTCGGTCCGCTCGGCCGCGTTCCCGGACGCGCGGGCCGTGGAGCGCCTCTTCGAGGGGGCGCCGCTCGCGGTCTCCCTGACCCGCGTCGCGGGAGAGACGCAGCTCGAGATCAACACCGGCAGGGGGGGCCGCGCGAACTTCGCCGAGCGCCTCGAGGTGGCCCAGGCGCTCGACCGCTTCTCGGAGGCGACGGCCCGTTACGAGCGGGCCCTCGCCGCCCTCTGGACCTTCCTCGACGAGCACCCGTCGCGCGAGCGGTTCGTCGTCGCAGGGATCCTCGACCTGAAGGTCGAGGACCCGGCGCCGGAGGAGGCGACGAAGCTCGAGAAGACGCTCGGGGAGACGGTCGTCGAGGCGATGGACGGCGTGTGGCACTTCCTGCGTCTCGAGGAAGGGCGCGGCGAGAGCCTCGACGAGCTGTCGCGCAAGGCCTACGACCCCTTCCCCGCCCCCGTCACGATCGAGGTGAAGGGGACCGTCCTCGAGTCGACGGGATTCGTCCCGGAGGAGGGTGGGCGGCTCCGGATCCCGTCCGTCTCCCTCTCGGGCGCGCTCGCGGCCCTCTCGACCCGCTGGGTCACGCCCGACCCGCTCTCCGAGCTCGCCCGTCGCGCGGAACGGCTCGAGGACTCCCCGCCGGACGTCGACGCGTTCCTCGCCCCGGGCCGGCGCGTCGCGGCGCGCCCGGAGGCGGCCGAGATCCGCGGGGCGCTCGAGGCGGCGCTCGCGCCGGCTCCCGTCTACCGCCTCCGCTGGAGGGCGCCGAAGGACTGACGCCCGTCCGTCAGCCCTTCAGGCCGAGCCTCCGCGCGAGGTGGTGGAGGTTCGCGCGGTGCATCCCGAGCTCCCGCGCGGCGGCGGCGACGTTCCCGCCGTTCCGCTCGATCGCCCCACGAATGACGCACCTCTGGAACTCGTCGACCTGCTCGCGGAGCGGGCCGACGGGCTCCGTCGCAGCCGCGGCCGCGGGAGCAGGCTCCGGCGCGCCCCCGGCCGCGACGTCGACGTGCGCGAGGCCGACGACGATCGGGGAGCCCGGGGGCCTTCCCGCCGCGGCGCGCAGGACGGCGCGGCTGACGACGTTCTCCAGCTCGCGGACGTTCCCGGGCCAGTCCGCGGCGGCGAGGCGCGCCCTCGCCTCGTCGCTCAGGCGGAGCGGCCCGAGGCCGAGGCGTCGACGCGCGGCGTCGGCGAAGTGCGTCGCCAGGAGCGGGATGTCCTCGCGCCGCTCGCGCAGGGACGGCACCCGGATGGGGTAGACGGCGAGACGGTGGTAGAGGTCGGCGCGGAAGCGGCCGCGCTCGACCTCGCCCGCGAGGTCGCGGTTCGTCGCGGCGATGACGCGAACGTCGACGCGGTGGAGCCGGTCGGAGCCGATCCGCTGGATCTCGCCCTGCTGGAGCGCCCGGAGGAGCTTCGGCTGGATCGAGAGCGGCAGCTCCCCCACCTCGTCGAGGAAGAGCGAGCCGCCGTCGGCGACCTCGAACTTCCCCGCCCGGTCGCGCACCGCGCCGGTGAAGGCTCCCGTCACGTGCCCGAAGAGCTCGCTCTCGGCGACGGACTCGGGGAGCGCCGCGCAGTTCACGTGGATGAGCGCCTCCTCGCGCCGGCGCGACCCGGCGTGGACGTGGCGCGCGACGAGCTCCTTGCCGACCCCCGTCTCCCCGGTGACGAGGACCGGCAGGTCGGACGCCGCGACGATGGAGATCTCCGAGAGGAGCGCCGCGACCGACCGGCTCGTCCCCAGGATCGTCGCCCCGCTCGTCTCGTCCGCGCTCCGCTGGAGCTCGCGGGCGACGCGCGTCCCGCGCTCGGCCTTCTTCTCGAGCGCCTCGATGAGCGACGCCGTCCGGAGCGCGGCCCCGGCGAGCGCGCCGAGCGTCGCGAGAAGGCGGCCGTCGAGGCCGTCGAAGGCGTGAGGGTCGAGGGCGTCGGCCGTGAGCGCCCCGACGACCTCGCCGCTCGAGGTGAGCCGGCAGCCGAGGCAGGCGTGGATCCGCTCGAGGGCGTGGGGGTCGACGGTCAGGAGGCCGTCGAACGGATCGGGAAGAACGGAGTCGTGGGGAAAGAGGATCGGCGACGGCGCCTTCAGGATCGCGTCGAGCCGGGGATGCGCGTGGCGCGGGTACGGCCGCTCGAGGGCGGACGGGACGAGCCCGTGCGCGGCGAGCGGGACGAGCTCGTCCCCCTGGAGGCGCAGCAGGCAGGCGGCGTCGAACGGGAGGATCCGCCCCACGGCGGCGAGGAGCCGCTCGTAGCGGTCGAGGGCTCCGAGCGAGGCCGTGAGGTCGCGCGCCAGGTCGAGGAGGACCTCGAGGGCGTCCGGTTGCGATCCTGACGACAGCGTTGCGATTTCCACGACACCCTCCGCTGTGAGGTTGATAACACGATCACGCAAGTCACTGCGTCTTCTGGCCTTGTCTCCGGGCACGGGGCGTGCACCTCCCCTGGTGGAGGCCGACATGAACACTCCGCTCCAGCCCGATTCGACCCTCGCCGACCTCGCGGTCACCTTCCCCGCCGCCTCCCGGGTCTTCCGCCGGCACGGCCTCGACTATTGCTGTCACGGCCGCAGGCCCGTTTCCGAGGCCTGTGTCGAGCGCGGCCTCGACGCGGCCGCGCTTCTCTCCGAGATCTCCGCGGAAGCCCGCCCGTCCGGCGGCGCCGCGCGCTGGTTCGAGCTCTCCCTCCCCGAGATCGTCGACGGGATCGTCACCTGGTACCACGCGCGGCTGCGCGCCGAGCTTCCGCTCCTCCTCCAGATGGCGCGGAAGGTCGAGGCGGTCCACGCGGAGAAGGAAAGCGTCCCGCGCGGGCTCGCCGCCCACCTCGAGGCGCTGACCCGCGAGCTCCTCGACCACCTCGAGAAGGAGGAGCAGGGGCTCTTCCCGATCCTCCTCTCCGGGCGCGTCGGCGCTCCCGCCGTCACCATCATCGCCCTCGAGCGCGAGCACGAGGACGTCGCCCTGGCGCTGCAGAAGACGCGCGCGCTGACGACGGACCTCGTCCCCCCGGAGGAAGCCTGCACGACCTGGCGCGCCCTCTACCTCCGCCTCGACGCGCTCGAGGAGGAGCTGATGGAGCACGTCCACCTCGAGAACAACGTCCTCTTCCGCCGCGCGCTCTGCGCGGAGCTCTGAACCGAAAGGACACCATGAGCACGACTCACGCCGGAAACGACGCGCGCCGCTGGGCCCTCCTCGGCGGCGTCCTCCTCTTCACGTTCCTCGTCCTCGGCTTCTTCGGCCGCGAGGTCTACCGGCAGGCCCCGCCGATCCCCGACCGCGTCGCCACGACGGACGGCACGACGCTGATGACGAAGGACGACATCCTGACCGGCCAGAAGGTCTGGCAGTCGGCGGGCGGACAGCAGCTCGGATCCGTCTGGGGACACGGCGCCTACCAGGCTCCCGACTGGACCGCCGACCAGCTCCACCGCGAGGCGACGACTCTCCTGGACGTGAGGGCGGAGAAGGAAGGGGCGAAGGACTTCGCCTCTCTCGCCGCGGACCGCCAGGCCGCGCTGAAGGCCGCGCTCGTCCGCGAGATGCGCGCGAACTCGTTCGACGCCGCCACGGGCACCGTGACGATCTCGCCCGAGCGGGCCGAGGCCCTACGGCGCGTCGCCGCCCACTTCGACGCCCTCCTCGGCGGAGCGCCCGAGCTGAAAACGCTCCGGCAGGACTACGCGATGGCGGAGGTCACCGTCCCCGACGCCGCGCGGCGGAAGGCCCTGACGGCCTTCTTCTTCTGGACGAGCTGGGCCGCGACGACCGAGCGCCCCGGCCAGGCGATCACCTACACGAACAACTGGCCGCACGAGCCGCTCGTCGAGAACCACCCCTCCGGCGCGAACGTCGTCTGGTCGTTCGTCTCGATCGTCCTCCTCCTCGGCGGCATCGGCGCCGTCGTCTGGTGGCAGGCGTTCCGCGAGAAGCCGGAGCCCGCCGTCACGGTCCCGTCGGCCGACCCCTTCGCCGGGATCGCGCTGACCCCGTCGATGCGCGCCTGCGGCAAGTACGTCGGCACCGTCCTCGCGCTCCTCGCCGTGCAGGTCGGCCTCGGCGCGCTCACCGCGCACTACACCGTCGAGGGGCAGAGCCTCTTCGGGCTGCCGATCGGGCAGTGGCTCCCCTACTCGCTCACCCGCACCTGGCACGTCCAGACGGGTGTCTTCTGGATCGCGACGGCGTTCCTCGCCGCGGGCCTCTTCCTCGCTCCCGTCATCGGCGGGCACGAGCCGAAGCACCAGCGCCTCGGCGTGAACGTCCTCTGGGGCGCGCTCCTCCTCGTCGTCGCCGGGTCGCTCGCGGGCGAGTACTTCGCGATCCACCAGCTCCTCCCGCTCGACCTCTCCTTCTGGCTCGGCACCCAGGGCTACGAGTACGTCGACCTCGGCCGCGCCTGGCAGGTCGCCCTCTTCGTCGGCCTCGTCCTCTGGCTCGTCCTGATGCTCCGCGCGATCCTCCCGGCCGCGCGCCGCCGCGACGACGCCCGCTCGCTCGTCCTGATGTTCACCGGCGCCACGACCGCCATCGGGCTCCTCTACGGCGCCGGCTTCTTCTTCACCGCCAGGACGCACCTCTCCGTCATGGAGTACTGGCGCTGGTGGGTCGTCCACCTCTGGGTCGAGGGCTTCTTCGAGGTCTTCGCCACGGCGGCGATCGCGCTCCTCTTCGCGAAGCTCGGCCTCGTCGACAAGAAGCACGCGGGCGCGGCGGTCATCGCCTCCTCGGCCCTCTTCCTCTTCGCCGGCATCCCCGGCACGTTCCACCACCTCTACTTCAGCGGCACGCCCGTCTCCATCCTCGCCGTCGGAGCGAGCTTCAGCGCGCTCGAGGTCGTCCCGCTCACGCTCATCGGCCTCGAGGCGTGGAAGACGAGCCGGCTGCAGACGGCCGCCCCGTGGATGGCCGCCTGGCGCTGGCCGATCCGCTTCTTCGTCGGCGTCGCGTTCTGGAACCTCGTCGGCGCGGGCGTCTTCGGATTCCTCATCAACCCGCCGCTGGCGCTCTACTACATGCAGGGGCTCAACACGACCCCCGTCCACGCCCACACGGCGCTCTTCGGCGTCTACGGCCTCCTCTCGCTCGGCCTCGTCCTCGTCGTCGCGCGGAAGCTCTCCGGCGACCGGGCGTGGAAGGAGACGCAGCTGAAGTGGGCCTTCTGGGCGATGAACGTCGGCCTCGCGGCGATGGTCGTCCTCTCCCTCCTCCCGATCGGCCTCGCGCAGACCTGGGCGAGCGTCGAGCGCGGCCTCTGGTATGCCCGCAGCGCCGAGTTCCTCCAGCTCCCCGCGCTCCAGACGCTCCGGTGGCTCCGGATCCTCGGCGACACCGTATTCCTCGGCGGCGTCGCGCTCCTCCTCTGGTTCTTCGTCGGTCTCCTGACCGGCTGGAGCTACGAGAAGCCGGAAGAGCCGGCGTTCGACCCGGACGACGCGCTCCCGGAAAGCGCGTAGAGGACAGGTCCGAAGGAGAGACGCAATGAAACGGACCGCTTCCCTGCTCGCTCCCGCCGCGCTCGCCGCGGCGCTCCTCCTCCCCGCCCCGGCGGCCACGGCCCACTGCGACTCGGTCGACGGCCCGGTCGTCACCGACGCGAAGGCCGCGCTCGCGAAGGGCGACGTCGCTCCGGCGCTGAAGTGGATCTCCGCCGCGCAGGAGCCCGAGGTCCGCGAGCTCTTCCGGCGGACCCTCGCCGTCCGGAAGCTCGGCGCGGACGCGCAGCAGCTCGCCGACACGGCGTTCTTCGAGACGCTCGTGCGGCTCCACCGCGAGACGGAGGGATTCCCCTTCACCGGCCTGAAGGCGGGGGCCGCGCAGCCCCCCTTCATCGGCCACCTCGAGTCCGCGCTCGCCTCCGGCTCCGTCGACGACTTCGCGAAGCTCGTCGGCGAGCACGCCGCGTCCGGGATGAGGGCGCGGTTCGCGACGGCGCTCGAGGCGAAGAAGAAGGCCGGCGGGACGCCGGCCGAGGGGAGGGCGTACGTCGCCGCGTACGTCGACCTGATGCACTACACGAAGGCGGTCGTCGAGGCCGTCCACGCCGGGAAGGGTGCGCACGGGCCGGCTTCGGCAGCCGCCTCGAAGAGTTCCGAACGAACCTGCGACTGAGCGGACCCCGGGCGGCGGAGGTCGCCTCCGGCGGCCTCCGCCGCTCCCCGTCCCGGGTCCCCGGACCGACGGCAGCTCTCCGGTCCCGCAGCAGCCCGCTTCACCGGCCGGGTCTAGAATGCCCGGAGCCTTAACGCACGGTGAGCCAGGAAGGGATTCGGGGGGCCGTCCACGGCCGGCACGGCCGATCGTCGGGACTTCCCCGGCACGGGGTCGGCGCCTCACGGGAACGGGGTGACAGCGATGGCCTACACCCAGGACGAACGCAAGCTCTCGGTCCAGACGCCTCTCGGCAAGGACGTCCTCCTCTTCCGCGGCCTCACCGGCGAGGAGGGAATCTCCCGCCTCTTCCGGTTCGAGGTCCTCGCCCTGGCCGAGAACAAGACGAAGGTCGCGTTCGAGGGGCTCCTCGGCCAGAAGGTGACCGTGAAGATGAAGATGGGGGACGACGAGACCCCCACCTTCCTGAACGGCTTCTGCAGCGAGGTGAGCCAGGGGGGCCGCGACGAGGACTTCACGACCTACCGGCTCACCCTCGTCCCGAAGCTCTGGATCCTGACCCGGACGGCGCGGAGCCGGATCTTCCAGCAGAAGACCGTCCCCGACATCCTGAAGAAGGTCTTCGAGAAGCTCGAGGTCACGTACGAGCTGAACGGGAAGTACGAGCCGCGGGACTACTGCGTCCAGTACCGCGAGACCGACTTCAACTTCGCCAGCCGCCTGATGGAGGAGGAAGGGATCTACTACTTCTTCAAGCACGAGGACGGCAACCACAAGATGGTCGTCGCCGACGCCCCGTCGAGCCACTGCGACGTGACCGGCAAGACGTCGCTCGTCTACGACGAGGTCTCCGGAGGGGTCCGCGAGGACGAGCGGATCTTCGCCTGGGAGAAGCACCAGGCGATGCGCTCGGGGAAGGTGACGCTCTGGGACCACACGTTCGAGATCCCGCACAAGCACCTCGAGGCCGAGGAGCCGATCCTGACGAGCGTCACGGCGGGGACGGTGACCCACAAGCTGAAGGTCGGCGGCAACGACGAGTACGAGCTCTACGACTGGCCAGGCGAGTACGCGCAGCGCTTCGACGGCGTCGACCCGGGCGGCGGCGAGCGCCCCGCCGACGTCCAGAAGGTCTTCCAGGACAACAAGAGGACGACGAAGCTCCGGATGGACGAGGAGACGGTCCCGTCGATCGTGGTCCGCGCCCAGAGCAACGCCAAGCACCTCCGTGCCGGGCACAAGTTCAAGCTCGAACGGCACTTCAACGCGAACGGCGGCTGGGTCGTCACCGGTTCGGAGCTCGACGCCCAGCAGACCGGCGACTACCGCTCGGGCGTCGCCGAGCTCCGCTTCACCGCCTCGATCTCCTGCATCCCGGAGGGGCTCGCGTTCCGCCCGCCGCGCACGGCTCCGAAGCCCGTGATCGCCGGGACGCAGACGGCCGTCGTCGTCGGCCCGAAGGGCGAGGAGATCCTGACGGACAAGTACGGCCGGGTGAAGGTGCAGTTCCACTGGGACCGCGACGGGAAGAACGACACGAAGAGCTCCTGCTGGATCCGCGTCGCCCAGCTCGCCGCGGGACGCCGCTGGGGGACCTCGTTCTGGCCGCGGATCGGCCAGGAGGTCGTCGTCGCCTTCGAGGAGGGGGACCCCGACCGCCCGCTCGTCGTCGGCGTCGTCTACAACGCCGAGCAGATGCCCCCCTACCTCGGCGAGGGGCCGGACGGGAAGCACAAGAACGACAACAAGCTCACGGGGCTGAAGTCGAACACCACTCTCGGCGGCGTCGGCTTCAACGAGTGGCGCTTCGATGACACGAAGGGGAAGGAGCAGGTCTTCATCCACGCCGAGAAGGACATGGACGTCCGGGTGAAGAACGACGAGAGGGAGGCGATCCTCAACGACCACCACCTCGTCGTCGGCGGGGAAAAGGACGGAAAGAAGTGGGGCGACGACCTCGAGAAGGTCTTCCGCGACCGCCACACCCAGGTGAAGCGTCACGTCGAGGAGAAGGTCGCCGGCGACATGAAGCTGAAGGTCGGCGGCGGCGACGAAGGGAGCGGGAAGCTCGACGTTTCCGTCGAAGGGAACCGGACGACGATGGTCGGCGGGAAAGACGACCTCCACGTCAAGAAAGACGCGCGGACTAAGGTCGACGGCGGTCTCTCGGTCACCGTCGGCGGCGACACGGACGAGAAGACCGGCACGAAATGGGCCCACGAGGCCGGCCAGGAGATCCACCTCAAGGGCGGCATGAAGGTCATCATCGAGGCCGGCATGCAGCTCACGCTCAAGGGTCCGGGGGGCTTCATCGACATCAACCCCGCCGGTGTCGCGATTCAGGGGACCATGGTCCTCATCAACAGTGGCGGCGCTGCGGGCAGCGGCAGCGGCTCGACCCCCTCGAACCCGGACGACGCGGCCGAGGCGAGCCCGAAGGAGCCGGCCGTCGCGGACGACGCCAAGACCGGGCAGAAGTCGTGCTGAGGTAGGCCGCGATGCCCCTCGCCGCGCGCGTTTCCGACTCGACGGCCCACGGGTCCCCCCTGGCCCCCGGCCCGGGCAGCCTGGACGTCCTGATCGGGGCCATGCCCGCCTGGAGAGCGCTCCCCTCCGCGATGGCGAGCGCGGTCGAGGGGATCTCGAGCGCCATGAACTCCTTCATGACGAGGCCCCAGATGACGCCCCCCGACGCCACGGCGAGCCTCTTCGACATCTCGCAGAAGCTCATCCAGGGAGGCGCCGCGGCGGCCGGATGCGGGAACCCCGTGGTGACGGGGGTCGCCACTGGGATGGTCGCCACGATCACCGCCACCAACGTCGCGCTGACCGCGACCTGGACGACGGCATCGGTCGTCCCAGGGGGACAGCCCGCGGCGAACATCGCGTACACGGAGGGAATCAAGGCCGTGACCGCGGCCGCCGCGAGCGCGGTGATGTCCGCCATGGCGAGCCTCTCCGACATGCACGTCTGCCCGCTCCCGGTGCCGATCCCGCCTCACGGGCCCGGCTTCGTGACCCGGGGCAGCAACACCGTCAAGATCGGAAACCTCCCGGCGGCGCGGATGGGCGACCAGGTCTACGAGGCATGCGGCGGTCCCGACCCGATCATCATGGGCTGTCCGACCGTGATGGTCGGCGACAGCGGGAGCGGCGGGGCCGGGGGCGCGGGAGGAGGCGGCGGGTTCGTCCCGACCTCTCCTTCTCTCCTCCAGCAGCTCGGCGACTTCCTCCACAACCTCTTCGCCGGCCCGGACGAACAGCGGACCCGGTTCGGAAGCTCGATCGTCATCGAGGGGAGCCCCGAGTTCCGGGCGAGGACCCTGGCGGCCCTCGCGGAGCTCGCCGCGACCCCGTCCGGGCGCGAGATCCTCCGGAACATCGAGAACAGCGGCCACACGGTCACGATCCGCGAGACGGGCGATGCCAACGGCTACTGCCAGGCGAACGGGTCCGACGCGGACACGCGGGACCCGAGCCGGGGGACGGACAGCACCGTCTCCTGGAACCCGAACCACCAGACGACGGACGCCTCGGATCCCGTGAGCGGGACGCCCGGCTCGACCGTCATCCTCGGCCACGAGCTCATCCACGCGATGCACAACGCGACGGGGACGAACGGCAACGGTCCCTACGACAGCTACGACAGCCAGAGCGGCTCGTCGGCCCGGGGCGAGGAGCGGTCGACCGTCGGAGAGGGCGGGACGTCGGTGACGGCTCCCGACGGCACGACGCAGGCGGTTCCCGACTACAGCGGGTCGCACCCGACCGAGAACTCGCTCCGCGACGACCTCGGGATCCCGCGTCGACCGACGTACTACCCGTCCAACTGGCCCGGCGGCGCGCCGTGGTGAGTCAGGAGGAAAGAGATGGCCGTTGACGCCGGGCTCGCGCTCGCGGTGCACGTCGCGATCGCCGGGGAGCAGCTCGTCCTGGACTACGAGGTCCGGAACGGGACGTCCCGGGACGCCTACCTCCTGAACCGCATCTACCGTCAGTCGCCGGCCTGGAAGATGGGACCGGACGTCGTCTACGTCCAGCTCGTCCCGGGGACGTCGACCGTCCGGCTGATGAAGAAGATCGACGACCTCCCCCGGGGTGTGAACGTCACCGCCCCCGTCGCGCCTTTCGTGACGCCCCTGAGGGCCGGTGCGACGTTCAGGGAGCGGGTGACGGTCCCTCTCCCGGTCCTCGAGTACCGGGAGTACTCGATGAAGGGCCCGGCGCCGGCGGGAGCGCCTGAGACGGCGACCTACCGGAACGTGACTTTCACGCTCGGCTTCTACTGGCGCTCGGAGGGGACCCGCGAGGAGACACGCGACATCCGCGGGACCGAGGTCGTCTTCCCGATCGGACCGCGGGGGAAGCTCCCCGAGTACGGCGTCCTCGAGAGCGAGCCGGTCCGGATCGACGTGCCCGTCGTCATTCCGGCCGCGTCCCGGGACGGGAAGTGAGGGGAAGGAGCCCGAGATGAAGGACCCCGCCCTCGTCGAGAGGATCGCCGCGGCCGAGCCCGACCGGGCCGCGATCCTCCGGGCCTTTCCGTCGGAGGTCATCGAGGTCGCGACGCCGTTCTACCGTTCCGCCCGCGTCGTCGACCTGGAGGTCGCGACGGAGGTCGGGACCATCCGCTACCGGTACGGCCTTCACGGGGACGCGGTGCTTCGCCTCGGCGAGCGGCCGGAGCACGTGCAGGCGCTGAACGACAGCGACGGCCTCCGGCTGTCCCGGGACGGTGTCCGTCCGTACGTCCGGTTCTTCTTCGACTCCGTCGCCCAGCGTCGGATGAGGATCGTGGAGCGGGACTCGGAGATCCGGTGGCGTCATCGCGGCGCCGAGGAGCCGGCACCTCCGGCGCCGCGGACGGCTCCCCGGCCGATCTCGACCGAGCCCCAGGGGACCGGCTTCCGTGCCGTGGCGAACGCCATCTGGAACGCCGCGCTCGTCGAGCTGGAGCTGGAGGTCTCGGCCGCAGGGCAGGTCCGGCCGACGGGCCACCGGATGGTCGAGCAGAACCTCGACGTCCTTCCCGAGTGACACCGGCGGCGAAGGGGAAGGCGGCGAGTCGCCGTCAGTACTTCGCGGCCACGAAGCCGTAGTAGTTGTCGAGGAAGTCGTCGACGGTGAGGGCTCCGGTCTGGGGGACCGCCCGGTGTCCCTCGCCCCACGTGTAGATCGTGAAGGCGATCGTCCGCTTCGCCTCCGACCCGATCATCGTCGAGCCCCAGCGGACCCGCGACGTCAGGACGACCCAGTGGTCCGGGGTCGCGGAGCCGTTCGACTGCTTCTCCTTGTAGAGCATGTTCGAGTGGATGAAGAGGCAGACCCGGTAGCCGCGCCCCAGGTAGCCGTCGGCCCGGACGATGTTCTCCTCCTCCTGGTCCACGATCACGCGCGCCTCGTCGACGACGTCGGTGTAGCCGGTCCTCCGGAACCAGTCCTCGAGCTCGTGCGGAAGCGTGATCCCGGCGAACTCGTCGCTCGCCTCCTGGTAGTCGAAGAACCAGTTCTCCGAGTCGCGGAGGCTCGCGAGGGCGATCCAGTCGGAGGCCTCCACCGTCGCGCCCGGGTCGTGGTTCTTCAGGTCGGTCCCTGGCTTCACCTCGAGCTTCCGGATGTGGCCGACGCCCGTCTCGTAGAGGGCGATGACGTACTCCGCGTAGGCGACCGGGCCGCGCGTCGCGACGTCGTAGAGGAGGGACGCCGGGCCGCAAAGACTGGAGCCCTTCTGGTTGATCGCGCTCGGGACCTGCACCCGCTCGAGGAGCCCGCGGGCGACGGCCGAGCGGAGGATGCACCGGAAGACGCCTCCTCCCATCCGCCCGGCGAAGCGCCGGATGATCTCCTCGGCCCGCTCCCGGGCCGACGGCGCCGCCTTCTGGGGCGTGCCGGGGACGTACCCGGCCTCGCGCGCGGCGCGAATCCAGGCGTCGCCCCCGATGGGTCCCGGGAATTCCATCTCGTGACCCCGGATCCCCTCGGGGAGGAGCCCCGGGTTCGCCTTCGTGCCGATCGCACCCGGACCACGCGACGTCGCCATCAGTACCTCGGCATCAGGTCTTCGTCACCCAGGTAGCAGGTGACCCGGTCGGGAATCGACGGGCCGAGCTCGACCTCGTAGACGAGCTCGCCCCCCTTCTGCTCCTTCCGTCCCGGCGGGAGCGGGATCGCCGGGTCGCTCGATATGCAGGTGAGCGACCTCGACGTCCCGAACCAGCGCTGCCAGAGACCCGGCGCGGGCCGCTCCGTCGAGACGGCGAGGCGGATCCGGAAACCGTCGCCCCGGCTCCACTCGCGGAGCGGCCAGAGCTCGTACCGGAACAGCTGGACCATCCTCCCCTTCTTCCCGTAGCCGTGGCCGACCTCCTCGGCGCCGAGGGGCTGCGCGTAGCGGACGGCGACGCTGTTGCGCCCCGGGCGGAGCGCGCTCTCGAAGCCGGCACGGAACAGCGCCGGCGCCCCCGGCTCCCCGCGCGGGAGGCCGCGCGCCTCCTCCGGCCGAAGCGGCTGCGCCGGCACGACGGTCGCGGCAGCCGTCTCGCCGTTCGCCGTCGCGGTCACAGGCGACTCCGAAGGGAGGATGAAGTCGAGCCGGACCCGGGTCGCGGCCTCGGCCACGACCTCGTACTCCGCCGTGACGTCGCACGAGGTCGAGCCGCACGTGAAGCGGAGCGACTCCCGCTCGACCGTGAGGCGGGGGTCCGGGGCAGAGAGCGCCGCCGAGGGGGACTCGCGGACGACGACCGGCGCCCGAAGGTTCGCGCTCGCGGAGGAGCCGAGGACGAGGACGAGCCCGAGCAGGACCGCCAACGGTCCCCGCGAGGTCCCGGCCCGTCGCGTCGCGAGACGTCCCATCCGGCTGCTCCTCCTCTGGAGGAGCCCAGCATAGGAGCCTCGGATCGCGGACTCAAGGCGGGCCCGGGCGTCCCCGTCCCGTGAGCCGGGACGGGGACGCCCGATGGAACGGGACGACGCTCAGCGCGACGGAGGAGGAGGAGGCGGCGGCAGGGCGCCTTTCTTCGCCGGCGCGGGAGGCGGGGGAGGAGGCACGGAAGATTTCGAGCCCGGCGTCGACGCACGGGCGCCCTTGAGCTCCTTCCCCTTCGCGAGCTGCGCTTCGGCCTTCGCGAAGAAGGCCTTCGCCTCGGCCGGGTCGGTCGAGAGGTCGCCGTCGAGCCGGTAGAGGAGGTTGTCGTAGAGGTACGCGTCGGCGAACGCCGGGTCGACGGCGATGGCCTTTCCGAGTGCGTCGTGTCCCGACGCGAGGCTCTTCCGGAAGGCCTCGCGCGCGGCGGGCGGCACGCTTCCCGTCTTCTTCATCTCGCCCAGGCCGTTGTAGACCTCCGTCCAGCGGATGACGCCGAGCGTGTAGAGCGCGTCGCGGTCCTTCGGGTTCGCGGCGATCGCCTTCTCGACGCTCGCCGACGCCACCTTGAGGTCGCCGGCCTTCAGCGCCTCGATTCCCTTCTCCAGGTCGTTCCCGCTCGCGGGGAGGCCGAGCGCGAGGAGCGCGGCGAGCGCGGCATGCTTCATACCGGACCTCCATTCCGCCGGCGCGTTCGCCGGCAGCGGTCTCGCCTCGACCACCGCGAACGAGGCGAGGAGGCTCGTGGCGAGGAGCAGCGCCACCCCGGCGGCGACCGCGAGACGCGTCCGTCCCGCGATTCCCCCGCTCGGACGGAGGAGGTGGCGAATCCGTTCCTCGAGGATGTCGCCGTCGTTCACGCCCAGGCCCGGGGCCGGCGCCGGCCCCGCGATCCCGGAGGCCACGGCGAGGAGAGACTTCGCGTAGCGCCTCGACCCGAGGAGGCTCCCCGCCGCGAGCTCGTCGCACGCCATCTCGCGCGTCTCGTCCAGGCGATGCCGGAGCAGCCGGATGACGGGGTGCCAGGAGAGCGGGACGAGCGCGAATTCGTGCACGAGGTTCGCCGCGAAGTCGCGCCTCTTCACGTGGGCGAGCTCGTGTCCGAGCGCGGCCCGTATCGCGTCGTCGTCGTGGTCCGCTGCGAACGAGGCCGGGAGGAGGACGACGGGCTCGAGGACGCCGAGCGTCACCGGCCCTTCGAGCCCCGGCGCGGAGAGGACCGGGACACGCCGGACTCCGAGCGCCGCGGCGCACTCCTCCGCGAGGGCGCGGACCTTCCCCGCCGTCTCCTCGACGGCGCTTCGCCGGAATCGGGAGACGCGTCGGAGGGCGAGAAGGAGCCTCGAGCCGCGATGGGCCACCGACGCCGCGACGAGCACGAAGGCCGCGAGGCCCGCGGCCGCCGAGACCCGGAGCGTGATGCGCGCCGGGGCCGCCCCGGCGACCGGTCCCGGGGAGGCGGGCACCACGGCCGGGACCTCCGGGAGAGTCACCGCGCTCCGGCGGGGAGCCGACGGGCGCGGGAGGGACGCGAGGAGCGGCAGCCCCAGCGCGAGCACGAGGGCCGTCCGCCAGAGGGCGTGACGCCTGCGCGCCGGGGCCCGGCGGAGGAGGAGGTCGGCGAGCGCGGCCGCACCGACGAGGGCCGGGACCTGCCACGCCGCGTTGAGCGCGAGGTTCGACAGCACCGCAACGACGTCACCCATCGCGTCCCTCCTCCTCGACGAGCTTCTGAAGCTCGGCGAGCTGCCTCGCGGAGAGCTGCCGGCTCCGGACCATGTGGAGGACGAGCTCCTCCGGCCGGCTCTGGAAGACGCGCTCGACGAGGTCGCGCAGGGCCGTCCCGGCGGCCGCGTCGCGGGTCACGGCCGGCCGGTAGACGTAGGCGCGGTCGCGGAGCGTCCGCCTCACCTGCCCTTTCCGGAAGAGGATCGAGAGGACCGTCTGGACCGTGTTGAACGCGAGGGGGCGGACCTCCCGGATGCGGGCGTGCACGGCCTGGACCGTCGCCGGGCCCGTCTCCCAGAGGACCTTCATCACCTCGAGCTCGAGGGGTGTCAGGGGTGCGTCCCGCTCCGGCTTCGCCACACCTAAAGGAATAGGCCCCGGAACGCCGGATGTCAACCTAAATCTTTAGGTGCTCGGAGCGTCTACCGCGTCATCGGCACGTAGCTCCCGTCGGACGAGACGTTGTCGTTCAGGACCCCGTAGGCGGCGAAGCGGGCCGTCCCCGAGACTCGCTCGACCTTCGCAAAGCCCGCCGTCGCACCGAGCGCGACGAGCGGCCGACCGAGCTGTCTCCACTCGCCCGGGGCGAGCGCCACGTCGACCGGCGTGCCGAGCGGCGCGCCGAGGGGCCCGAAGTACGAGACGCGGAGGACGATTGGCCCCGCGGCGTCGCCGCGGTTCACGAGGGCGAGGTTCGAGCGCTGCGAGGAGTCCTCCCGGAGGGCGTGGACCCAGACGGGCTCGGACGAGGCGCTCTCGGCGGCCGTCAGGCCCGGGTAGAAGAGACCGAAGCTGCCTGCAGGGTCCATCGGGACGTAGGTCCTCGCGCCGACGGCGAGTGCCGTGGAGGCGAGGCCCCCGGGCGCGTCGACAAAGAGCGACCCCGCGACGCTCCGGCCGTCCGCCTCGATGGGGAGCGTCTGCCGGAGGAACGCGATCGCGTCGGGGACGATCCTCTGCTCGAACGGCGCGAGCGTCAGGGGCACCGAGCCCGAACCGCTCCCGAAGCCCGGGGCGGCGGTGTAGACGAGCGTCAGGGGCAGCGGGGCGCCGGTGCCGTTCGTGAACGTCAGCTCGGTCCGGAAGCGGGCGCCGACCCCTTCCACGTCGAGGACGACCGGGACGAGCCGGCCGGCCCCCGAGCCGTCGTCCGGGAGGAGCGCCGGGAGCCACGAGCCGTCGGAGGTGACGGCGTCGTTCAGGACGCCGTACGCCGTGAACGGCGAGGCTCCCGCGATCCGCGTGACGACCGCGCGACCGGAGGTGGCCCTTCCCGCGAGCGGCTGCGAGAGCTGGGCCCAGCCCCACGGGCCGAGAGTCTGGTCGGGCAGGAGGCCGAGGTCCTCCCCCGCCGGCCCGACGAGCGCGATGCGGAGCGTGACCGGGCCGTTCCCGCCGTTGACGACCGCGAGGTTCGAGCGCATCGCGGCGTTCTGCTGGAGGCCGTAGACGGAGACGGGGCCGGAGGTCGTCGGTACGGCGGTGGAGAAGACGCCGTACGTGCCGCCCGTCCCGGCCGGGTCCGGCGTGTACGTCCTCGCGCCGGCGAAGACCCCGCCGGGGGCTCCGGCGAACGTGACGAGGAGCGTCCCGGCCTGGCTTCCGCCGTCGGCGGCGATCGGGAGGCCCTGCCCGCGCAGCCAGGCGACGACGCCGGGGACGACCCGCTGCTCGCCCGGCGCGAGCGTGAGCCGCGCGAAGCCGCTCCCCTCGCCGAGCGAGGCGGTGTAGGAGAGGAGGACCTCCGTCGGCGCCGCGACCCGCGAGGCGAGCGTCAGCTCCGAGGTGAAACGGCTCCCGCCGACGCCGTCCGCCTCGAGGACGACCGGCACGAGGAGGCTCGCCCCCGTCGTCGACGGCGCGGTCACCGTGACGGCGACGGTGGCCGACGACGAGGCCCCGTACGGATCGGCCACGGTGAGGACCGCGGTGTAGCTCCCCGGGCGCGCGTAGGGGTGCGGCGCGGGGCTCGCGCCGGTCGCGCGTCCGCCGTCGCCGAAGCTCCAGGAGTACGAGAGCGCGTCCCCGTCCGGGTCGGTCCCGCTCCCCGAGAACGCGACGCCGGCTCCCGCCTCGAACGAGGCCCCGGCGGCAGGAGCCGCGATCGAGGCGGTCGGGGCCCTGTTCGAGAGCGCCCTCGGGTCGAGGCGGACGAAGAAGACGTCGGGGTTCGCCGGGCTGTCGTCGAGCCACGAGACGAGGAGGCGCCCCGCGGCGCTCGCGCTCACCGCGACGCGCCCCGAGCCGCCCGGCTCCTCGAGCGGGTTCGCAAGGCTGCCGGAGAGGCCGACGTCGGCGGAGACGTCGACCGGGTCCGTGAACGTCGCGCCGCCGTCCGTCGACCGGACGAGGAGGACGTCGGACGTCGTTCGTCCGGTGTCGTCCTCCCACGCGACGGTGACGGCCCCGGAAGGTTCGACGGCGAGCGTGGGGAACCACGACTGCCCGTTGTTCCTCGAGAGGTTCACCGGGGCCGTGAACGCCGCGCCCCCGTCCGTCGAGCGCACGGCGACGACCTCGCGGTTGTACGTCCCGACCGACGTGACGAGGCGGACGTAGTACGCGACGTGGACGGCGTCGTTCGGCGCGACGGCGACGTCGGGCGCGAAGGAGGCGACGCTGTTCACGTCGGTCAGGCTCGCGGGCGCCGCGAACGTCTTCCCGTCGCGCGCGACCGCGATCCGGGCCGCCGTCGCGAGCCCGTAGGTGGTCGTGTACTGCCGCGTGTAGACGAGGTAGGCCGCCCCCCTCGAGTCGAACGCGAGGCCCGGGCGCGTCACGACCCCGACCGCGTCGTCGTTGATCGCGGCCGCGGCGCCGAACGTGGCGCCGCCGTCGGTCGACCGGGCCGTGTAGAGCAGGGCGACAGAAGGGGCGAAGTCATACCAGGCGACGACGACGTTGCCCGAGCCGTCGACGGCGACGGCCGGGCGCGCGCCGATCTGCGTCGTGGGCGAGACGGCGACCGCGGCGGAGAAGGTCTCGCCGCCGTTCGTCGATCGCGCCACCCAGACCCGGTCGTTCGTGTCGCCCGACGCCCGCCCGCCCCAGGCGGCGACGACCCGGTCGCCCGGGCCGGTCGCGAGGACCGCGTCGTAGCCGACGCCTCCCGCGGGCGAGAGCCGCAGCGGGGCCGTGAAGACCGCGTCTCCCGCGGGCGACCGCCGGTAGTAGACCTCCGACCCGGCGGCGGAGTCGCTGTCGTCCTCGTAGAGGAGGTGGATCCGCCCGGCCGCGTCGGTCCGCGCCATCCCGCCCGTGAAGCCCCGCGTCCGCGTCGCGTTCACCGGGGTCTCGAACGGCCGGCTCGCGGGGTAGGTCGTCGCGCGGATCACCGTCGCGCGCGCGAGGTCTGCTCCCGCCGCGGTCGCGGTGAGCTGCACGTCGCCCCCCGGAACGTCCGCCGCCGCGGCGAGGGTGAGGCGCGAGGAGCCGCCGGCCGGAACGGATCCGGGTGCGAACGAGAACGAGAGGCCCGGGCCGGGGGGCGTGAGCGAGAGGGAGAACGGGCCCGCCGCAGCGCCCGTCGCGCCCGTCGAGAGGTCGAACGTCGCGCTCGTCCCGGCGCGGAGCGACGCCCACGGGGACGAGGCGGCCACGACGAGGTCGGGGCTCTCCGGGTCGAGTGTCTCGGGGACCCGGGCAAAGTAGACGTCGGGGTCGCTTCCCCGCTCGTCGCTCCACGTCACGAAGAACGTCCCGTCGCGCCAGGCGAGCCCGTCGTAGTCGCCGTGGTACCCGCGCCCGTTCCCCGGCTCGACCGGGCCGTAGGCGAACGTCGTGTCGGTGACCCGGAAGCTCCTCCCGAACGTCGCGCCGCCGTCGGCGGAGATCGCCATCGAGACGCCCGTGAGCGCGTCGTTCGCCGGGTCGTCCCGCCGGTCGATCCAGCGGACGGCGACCCTCCCGTCCGGCGAGGCCGCGAGGGCGGGCATCGCCTGGGTCGTCGCGGTGGCGTCGTCGTTCAGCCTCCGCGCCGCGGAGAAGGTCGCGCCTCCGTCCGTGGAGCGGCTGTAGAAGACGTCGGCCCTGTCGGCCGCCGGCGACGCGGGGAGGGCCGCCCACGACACGTGGACCCGCCCGGCACCGTCGACCGCGAGGCTCGGGAAGCTGTTCGCGCGGACGCCCCCGCCCCCGGTGAGCATCGTCAGCTCGTCGAGCGACGCGACGGTGACCCGGGCGCCGAACGACGCGCCCCCGTCCGTCGACTTGCGGAGCGAGATCCCGGAGGGAGCGACGTGCTCGTCGAGCCAGGCGACGTAGACCTCCCCCGCCGGCCCGACCGCGACCGCCGAGCCCTGGACGCCGACGGCGTCGATCGGCGAGAGGTTCCCGGGCGCCGAGAACGTCAGGCCCCCGTCGGTCGAGCGGGCGAAGGCGACGAACGTCTCGCCGGTCGAGAGGAAGAACGTCCAGGTGACGTAGACGTTGCCCCGGTACTTCGACGACGCCCCGGTGTCCGCCGCGAGCCAGGGCTTGTCCATGACCTCGTCGGAGGTCGTGTAGAGGTTCACGGCGTCGACCGGGTACGCGAACGTCCGGCCTCCGTCGGTGGACTTCGAGACGCCGATCGTCGACAGGAAGTTCCCGGCGACCGACATCAGGCTCGCGTAGTAGACCTCCCCCGCCGGCCCCGTCGCGAGGACCGGGTCGCCGTAGAAGTAGCCGTCGGACGGCGGCGGGAGCCGGACGTGCGTGAACGAGGCCCCGCCGTCCGTCGAGAAGGCGTAGCCCGAGAGGTCCTCGCCCGCGTCGTTGAAGCCGACGACGATCGTGTCGGCCGTCGCCGTCACCGACGACTCGCTGTTCGTGTGCCCGTAGAGGTCCATCGAGGGGTCGTTCACCCTCACGTTCCGCCGGGCCTCCGGCGCGGCGAGCGGCCCGACGTGCCGCGCCGGCGGTGCGGCCTCGACCCGTGCCGGCCCTGGGAGGCCGTTGAGCGCGCGAGCGAGCCGCCGGCCGCCGGACGAGAGGCGGTCGAAGAGCGCGGGTTCGAGGAGGCGCCCGGGGTCTCCGCTCCGGTCGACCGACGTCGCGCACTCCTCCCGGCCCCGCGGCCGTTCCGACGGCGGAGCCGCGCCTGCCGCGGAGGCGAGGGCGACGAGGAGCGCCAGGAGTGGACCCCGGGAGGAGGAGAGACGCATGGTTCCTCCGCGGCCGGCGCTCCGCCCCGCGGCGGACGCCGTCCTCTTCCCTATGGACTCCCGCGGGGGCCGAACGGTTGTCATCTCCCGGCGCGCTCGTCGAGGAGCGGCGCGACGGCCGAGAGCGGGAGGCGCGCGCCGGCGAGGAAGTCGTCCACGCAGCGGACGACGAGCCCGGACCGGACGGGGCCCGCGGCGAGCGCGCCGCGCGTCACCCACCGGCAGGCGAGGATCACCGGGTCCCGGGGACGGGCGTCGGCGCCGTCCGGAACGGTGCCGGCGAAGCAGACGCGGAAGTAGTCGCGATCGTCCCGGGCGCGGAGCTGGTAGACGCCGACGAGCGCCGTCGGCGTCAGCGCGAGCCCGGTCTCCTCGAGCGTCTCCCGGACGAGGGCATCGAGGATCGGCTCGCCCGGGTCGACGTGCCCGGCCGGCTGGTTCCAGACGACCTCGCCGCTCCCCGGCGGCCGCTCCTCCACCACCAGGAACCTCCCGTCCCGCTCCACGACGGCCGCGACCGTGACGCGCCAGGTCATGTGGACTCTCCTTCCCGGGGCAGTCTAGGGGCTCGGCCCTCGCCCCGGGCCTCGCCCCGGGGTTAGGCTCTCCCCCGAGGTACGCCATGCCCCACGCCATCCGGATCCACGAAACCGGCGGTCCCGAGGTCCTCCGCTGGGAGGAGGTCGAGGTCGGCGCCCCCGGCCCGGGCGAGGCCCGCATCCGTCAGACCGCCGTCGGTCTGAACTTCATCGACACCTACCATCGCAGCGGCCTCTACCCGCTCCCGCTCCCCGCCGTCCCCGGCTCGGAGGCGGCCGGCATCGTGACGGAGGTCGGCCCGGGCGTGACGGAGGTGAAGCCGGGTGACCGCGTCGCGTACGCGGGCCCCGTCGGCGCCTACGCCGAGGAGCGGCGGATCGCCGCGCACCGCCTCGTCCCCCTTCCCGCCGACGTCGACGACCGCCTCGCGGCCGCGGCGATGCTGAAGGGGATGACCGCGCAGTACCTCCTCCGGAGGACGCATCGCGTCGAGAGGGGGGAGACGATCCTCCTCCACGCGGCGGCCGGCGGCGTCGGCCTCATCGCCGCGCAGTGGGCGCGGAGCCTGGGCGCGACGGTCATCGGCACCGTCTCGACGGACGCGAAGGCCGCGCTCGCCCGGGAGGCGGGCTGCGACCACGTCGTCGTCACGTCGCGCGAGGACTTCGTCGCGCGCGTGAAGGAGATCACGGGAGGAGCCGGCGTCCGGGTCGTCTACGACGGCGTCGGGAAGGACACGTTCGCGGGATCCCTCGACTGCCTCGCGCCGCTCGGCCTGATGGTCACGTTCGGGAACGCCTCCGGGCCCGTGCCGGCGATCTCCCCGCTCGTCCTTTCGCAGAAGGGATCTCTCTTCCTGACGCGCCCGACGCTCATGGCCTACACGGCGCGGCGGGAGGACCTCCTCTCGACGGCCGCGGACCTCTTCGCCGTGATCCGCTCCGGCGCGGTGATGGTGAGGATCGAGGCGACCTGGCCGCTCCGCGAGGCCGCGGCCGCCCACGAGGCGATCGAGTCGCGGAGAACGACCGGATCGACCGTCCTCCTCCCCTGACCGCAGGAACGCCCCGGCCGCCTGCCGCGAGAAGGAAACGGCCCGGCGCTTCTGCGCCGGGCCGTTCGTTCACCGTCTCACGCGAAAGCGGGCGCCGCGCGAGCGGCGCCGCCCGGGGACTTCAGTGCTTCCGGCCGTGGCCGCCCAGCGGCTCGTACCGGATCGGGAGGTACTCCGGGTACCACATCGCCCGACGGACGGTCTCCTCGAGGTGGACGAGCACCTCCGGATCGGCGAGGCCGTCGGCCACGGCCCGACGGATGACGGCGCAGGCGACCGAGTGCGAGCAGTCGCGGATCGTCGCGATCTGGGGGTAGACGGCCGACTCGGCGATGTCCGCCTCCGTGACGTGCGTCGCGAGGGCCTTCGCTGCCGCGAGGAACATCCCGTCGCTGACGCGCTTCGCCTTGGCGACGCAGACGCCCAGCCCGATCCCCGGGAAGATGAAGGCGTTGTTGCACTGGCCGATCCGGTGCTTCACCCCGTTGTGGACGACCGGGGCGAAGGGGCTCCCCGTCGCGACGATCGCGCGGCCGTCCGACCAGGTCACGGCCTGCTCGGCGGTGCACTCGGCCTTCGACGTCGGGTTCGAGATCGGGAAGACGAGCGGCCGCTCGTTCAGGGCGGCCATCTTCCTCACCATGGGCTCGGTGAACGTCCCCGGGGTCGCCGAGACGCCGATGAGGATCGACGGCTTGGCGTTCTCGATCGTCTCCTCGAGCGTGATCTTCGCCGGGTCCGCGACCTTCCAGCCCGCGACCTCGGCGCGGTCGCGCGCGAACTCCTTCTTGAAGCCTTCGAGCCCCTCCCGGTCCGAGACGGCGAGGCCCTTCGTGTCGCAGGTCCAGATGCGCTTGCGCGCCTCCGCGAGCGGGAGCCCCTCCTCGACCATCGCCGAGACGAAGAGCTCGGCGATGCCGTGCGCCGAGGCGCCGGCCCCGGCGAAGACGAGCCGGTGGTCGCTCATCTTCCCGCCGGTGAGGCGGAGCGCGCCGAAGATCCCGGCGACGACGACGGAGGCCGTCCCCTGGATGTCGTCGTTGAACGTGAGCAGCTCGTCGCGGAAGCGCTCGAGCTGGAAGATCGCGTTGTCCTTGAGGAAGTCCTCCCACTGCAGCAGGACGTTCGGGAAGACCTTCTTCACCGCCGCGACGAACTTGTCGATGAACTGCTGGTACTCCGCGCCGCGGACCCGCCGCTGGCGGAGGCCGACGTAGAGCGGGTCGGCGAGCCGCTCCTCGTTGTTCGTCCCGACGTCGAGGGTGATCGGGAGCGTCGAGTAGGGCGAGATGCCCGCGCAGGCCGTGTAGAGGCAGAGCTTCCCGATCGGGATCCCCATCCCGCCCGCGCCCTGGTCGCCGAGGCCGAGGATCCGCTCGCCGTCCGTCACGACGATCACCGACGGCTCGGTCGCGTGGTAGTTGCGGAGGATCCGCTCGATGTTGTCCTGCTGGTCGATGCTTATGTAGAGGCCGCGCCCGCGCCGGAAGATGTGGGAGAACTTCTGGCACGCCTCGCCGACGACCGGCGTGTAGACGATGGGGAGCATCTCGTCGAGGTACTCGTGGATGAGCCGGTAGTAGAGGACCTCGTTCCGGTCGTGGAGGCTGGCGAGATAGATGTACTTCTCGAGCGGCGTCGGCTTCGCGCTGAACGACTCGTAGACCCGGGCGAGCTGCTGCTCGATGGTGAAGATCGCCGGCGGGAGAAGCCCGAGGATGTCGAGCTCTTCCCTCTCACGCGCCGTGAACGCCGTCCCCTTGTTCAGGAAGGAATCCGTCAGGACGTATTCGCCCTTCCGCGGGACCGATATGTAGCGCTGCCACGTCGCCGGGTCGACCTTGATCGAAAACTCCATGGTTCCTCCTCACGGGCCAGGAGCCGGGTTCACCTGCCCGCCGGGAACCCGTGGCGGGGCGTGGGACGGGTCGCGGAAATCCGGTCTCGGCACCACTTGGCAGGATACAGGGGGACGCGGGCCCAGGCACCTTCAAACGACCCGGGGCCGGCCGTCGCCGGGACGCCGGACGAAGCGCCCGCCTGCCGCCGCCGGAAGACCCCGGACCCCGATTCGGCTCGGCGTCGGGCAGCGAGCCCTGTTTGTCCTCTGGGCAGCAAATCCGTACACCGTTCCGATGGTCCGATCCGGGACAATCGACGTCCGAAACCGATATCATTCCTCTTCTGATGCTGCCGAGGATCGACGCGGGAACTCTCTTCGTCTCGAGCGCCGTCATCTTCGGGGGCCTCTTCCTCTCGGTCGTCCTCGCCTGGAGGGAGCTGCGCGCGATGAAGGGTCCGGAGCGCTTCGCCGCGAGCTACGCGCTCTTCTTCACCGGCCTCGTCCTCTTCATCCTCCGGGGGAAGCTCCCCGACGTCGTCACGATGACGGTCGCGAACGTCCTGATCGTCCTCGGGGCCGCGCTCGTCCTCGAGGGGGCGAGGCTGATCCTCGGCCTCCGGCCCGGGCGCCGCGTGACGCTCTGGACCGTCGGCTTGGCGACCGTCGCCTTCGGCTGGTTCTCCCTCGTCCGCGAGGACGGCGTCGCGAGGACGATCCTCTCGAGCGTCTTCGTCGCCGCCCTCCTCGGCTCGGCGGGATGGATCGCGTGGCACCACCGGCCGCGGAACGGTTCGCAGGTCCTCGAGAAGGTCACGGCGATCGCCCTGTCGACCTGCGCCCTCCTCTTCTGGGCCCGCGCGGTCGCGATCGCGAGCGGCCTCGTCGGCGCCCACGTGCTCGACGAGAGCGCCTGGATGGCGGTCCCGCCGCTCCTCTGCACGCTCTGCGCCGTCGTCTGGACGACGACGCTCCTGGCGACGACGAGCCGCCGCCTCACCGCCGTCGTCCAGTCCCAGAACGGCCTCCTCGCGAACCTCCTCGAGGTGGCCCGGGCCGCCGGCTCGGAGGCTCGGCTCGACGCGACGCTCGGGAAGGTGCTCGAGGCCGTCCGCTCCGTCACCGACGCGACCGGCGGGAGCCTCCTCGTCATCGACGAGCGGGGCCGCTTCACGAACGGGATGTTCACGGAAGGGCCGTCGGTCCTCGTCCTGGGCCGCCCCGAGGCCGAGAAGCTCCTCGAGGACGGGCTCGCCGGCTGGGTCGTCCGGAACGGCCGCGCCGCCGTGATCCCGGACGTCTCCCGGGATCCCCGCTGGTACCGCTTCCCCGGCCGGGACGAGATCGTCCGGGCGGCCCTCTCGGCCCCGATCGCGAGCGGCTCCGCGATCTCGGGGGTCATCACCCTCGTCCACACCTCGGCCGGACACTTCGGCGAGGACCAGAAGCAGCTCATCGAGTCGACCGCGGCGCAGATCGCCCTCGCGCTCCGGACCGCCCAGATCGGCGAGGCCCGCCTCCGCGCGCGGCAGGGCCAGGCCGTCCTCAACGAGGTGCTGGAGGTCTCGGCCCGCCTCGCCGACTCGGACGGGATCGCGCGCGAGGCCTCGGCCGCGATCTCGGAATGCGGCTTCTGGCCGCGCGTCTTCGTCGCGCTCCCGGGAGAGGACGGGCACTTCCGGCTCTTCGGGAAGACAGGGGACCTGCCGGAGCTCAGGCCCCGGATCGACGAGGGGGTCCTCGGCCGGGCGCTCGTGGCGGGCGTCCCGCAGCGCGAGGTCGCCCCGCCGGAGGAGAGCGGAGTCCCCGCCCGGGAAGGGGAGCCTGTGCACCGGCTCGTCGTCCCGCTGCGCTACCTCGGGCGGACGCTCGGCCTCGCGACGTTCGACAGCGCGGCCTCCCGCGGCTTCGACGCGGACGACGTCGCCCTCGCCGAGGCTCTCGGGGAGGCGGTCAGCCTGGGCCTCGGGAAGGCCGCCCTCGCCCGGGCCCGCGAGGAGCTGACGCGGATGATGGTGCACGACCTCCGGGGCCCCATCTCCGGCGTCATGGGCGCCCTCGAGCTCGTTGCCGAGGCGCCGGGCCTCACCGAGCAGGAGCGCCGGCTCCTCGATGCCGCAGACCGGAACGTCCGCCGGCAGCTGACGCTCATCGAGGGGATCCTCGAGCTGGCGCGTCTCGAGGAGGGGGCCCTTCCCGTCCTCCGGAGGCACGTCCCCCTCGCGTCTCTCGTCGAGGAGGTGCTCGGCCGGGCGATGCCGGCCGCGGGAGCCCGCAGGCTCGAGCTCGTCTCCGAGGTCCCCGAAGACCTGCCCCCGGTCCACGTCGACCCGGCCCTCCTCTCGAGGGTCCTCGAGAACCTCGTCGGCAACGCGGTGAAGTTCAGCGGGCCGGGCTGCGGCCCGGTGCGCGTCGCCGCCCGGCGCGACGGCGGGATGGTCGAGGTCCACGTGCAGGACTCCGGGCCCGGCGTCGAGGAAGAGCTCCGGCCGCGGGTCTTCGAGAAGTTCGCCGTCGGCAGCCAGGCGGGCCGCGGGAGCGGCCTCGGCCTCCCCTTCTGCCGCCTGGCCGTCGAGGCGCACGGCGGCCGGATCTGGCTCGAGCACCCGGGCCCAGGCGCGGTCTTCGCCTTCAGCCTCCCGCTCGCGGACAAGACCGAGCCCTGACCCTCCTCCCCGGCGGCCGTGCTAGAAGGAGGCATGCGCCGCGCAGCCCTCGCCCTCGTCCTCGTCCTCGCTCCCGCCGCATGCCGGCGGCCCCCCGCCGTCGACCCGGCCTACGTCGCCGAGATCGGGACCTCCCGGGCGCTGCGCGAGACGCGGCTCAGGTCGGAGAACGGCTGGCTCACCCTCGTCGCCCTTCACTGGCTGGCACCGGGCGAGAACCTCGTCGGCTCGGACCCCGCCGCCGCGGTCTCGCTCGGGGAGACGGGGCTGCCGCCGAGGGCGTGCGCGTTCGTCCTCGGCCCCGACGGACGCGTGACGCTCCACGCCGAGCCCGGCGCACCCGTCGCCGTGAACGGCGCTCCCCCGTCCGCCGCGCCTCTCGCCACCGACCGCGACGGGAAGCCCGACGTCGTCACCGTCGGCCGCGCGCGACTGACCGTCATCGAGCGCGGCGGGCGCCTCGCCCTCCGGGCGCGCGACCCGGAGAGCCCGCGCCGGACCGCCTTCGCCGGCCTCGACTACTTTCCGGTCGACACCGCCCTCCGGGTCGAGGGGACGTTCGCGCGGTACGACGCTCCGAGGGAGATCGAGGTCCCCTCGGCCCAGGGCCCGGCCCAGAAGGCGACCGCGCCCGGGGTCGTCCGGTTCGAGCTTCGCGGGAAGAAGCTCGAGCTCGAGCCGACCGTCGAGTCGCCGACGGACGACACGTTCTTCTTCGTCTTCGGAGACGCCACGAACGGCGACGGGAGCTACGGCGCCGGCCGCTTCCTCTACGCGCCGGTCCCGAAGGCGGGCGACACGAAGGTCGTCCTCGACTTCAACCTCGCCCAGAACCCGCCCTGCGCGTTCACTCCGTACGCGACCTGCCCCCTCCCCCTCCCGAAGAACGTCCTTCCCCTCAGGGTCGAGGGAGGAGAGAAGGCCCCGGCAGGGCACTGACCGTCAGCCCGGCGAGCACTCCCTCGCGAGCGCGTCGAGCCGGACGAACGTGTAGCCCCGCGCGGCGAGCGCGTCGAGGAGCGACGGGAGCCTCTCGAACAGCTTGTCCCTCCGCCCGGGGCCGGCGCCGAGATGCATGAGGAGGACCCAGCCGTTCAGCCCGTGCGGGTCGAGGCGCTCCCGCGCGAGGACGCTCTCCGCGATCGCCTCGGACGACACGAACTCCGCGGACCCCTCGCCGGTGTAGTCGGCGGCGGCGCGCGTCCCGGGCGTGACGCCGACGAGCCGGAGCCCCATCTCGCGGCTCCAGCCGGCGATCTCCGGCGTCCACCACTCGAAGGGGGGCACCCACGCGCTCACCGCGCCCGGCTCCACGCCGAGCTTCCGGAGCTCCTCGAGGTTCCGCGCGAGGTCGTTCCGGAACTCGGCACGCGAGACGAGCGTCCTCTTCTCCCCCGACCACGGGGCGTAGAGAAGGTGGGCGTCGGAGTGCGGCCCGACGAGGTGCCCCTCGGCGAGGGCGCGCGCGAGGACCGGGCGGTTCTCCGGGTCGCGGCAGAACGCTCCCGTCACGAAGAGGGACGCGGCCGCCTTCCGGGCGGCGAGCGCGTCGAGGATCGCCGTCGCCCCCTCCGCGAACTCGTGGCCCGTGAAGACGAGGGCGATCCGCCTCGCGTCGACCGGCCCCCGGACGAGGCCCCCCTCGCGGACGGCGCAGGCGCCCGAGAGCGGGCGGGGCGCGGTCGCGAGGGCGAAGGCGAGGACGGCCTCCGCGCTGCCGTCCATCGTCGGCTCGTTCGTCGCGTAGTCCATGACGTCGTCGTGCCAGACGGCCTCTTCGGACTGGAAGGACGCGAAGGCGTCGGCCCGCGTCAGGCGCACCCCCTTCAGGCCGAGGAAGATCTCCTCCTTCACCGGTCCGTCGACGAGACCGCCGCGCACCGCCCGCCCTGAGAGGTCCGTCGTCGGGAGGTGCGGCTGCGTCGGGAACGGTCCCCCGTCCGGCCAGCCGGTGACCATCGAGACTCCCCACGGGTTCTCGCCGAGGAGCCAGCCGAGCTGGTCGGCGAGGAACCGGCCGTAGCGCCCGTCGCCCGTCATCCGCTCGTGGACGAACCCCTGCACGACGAGGGCCGCCACGAGGTTGTTCGAGCACCAGACGAACGGGACGCCGGGCCGGAAAGGACCCGCGCGCGCGCCTTCGACGGCCTTCTCGAGCCCCTCGCGGGCGTAGGCCGCGAGCTCGCCCCGGAGGCCCTCCGGCGCGACCGCGTGGAGCGCGAAGTGCCCCAGGTTCACGAACGGGTAGTGCTGGTAGTGACCGACGGCCGTTCTCCCCATCCACGACGCCGCGCCCGCGAGGCGCGCGTACCTCGCGCCGTCCTCGAGGTACCGCGCCTCCCCCGTCTCGCGGAAGAGCTCCGCCGCGCCCCACTCCATGTCGTCGGCCCAGCTCTCCTCGGCGTAGCGGTACGGTGCGCCGTACGAGTTCCCCTGCTGGACTCCTTCCTGCGCGCGGCCGAGGGCGTAGACCTCGGTGCCGGCGCGGAGGCACTCCTCCGCGAATCCTCCGAGCCGCGGGTCGTCCTTCCAGACGCGGTGCGCGAGCGCCATCGCCGCCGCGTAGCGGCCCGCGAGGTTCGCGACGCCCGTCGATGCGCTCGCGTACCTCCCGAGCCCCTGCGGCTTCCCGTCCGCGAAGTAGACCGTCCGCTCGCGGCCGGGCCCCCAGCCGTAGTCCGCGTCGTCGTCCGGCGGCAGGCGCCATCCCCTGTGGTCGCGGTCGTCGGCGACCTGGTGGTAGAGGCTGCAGGGGTCCGGGTGGAGCCGCAGCATCCAGTCGAGCCCCCATCGCGCCTCGTCGAGGACGTCGGGCATCCCGTTCGCCCCCGGCCGCCCGAGCGCGTCGAAGGCGTCGCCGAAGACGCCGGGATTCACGAGATACGCCTGCAGGAGGTGCGCCGTCGCCGTGCTCGACGTGAGGAGGTACTTCAGCTGGTCTCCGGCGTCGTGCCAGCCGCCGCGCGCGTCGAGCCACGTTCCCGAGGAGAGCGGTCCATAGGCCGTCGCCCCGTCGAAGGTGTGGCAGGCCGCCCCGAGGTACGGGTTCCAGCCGCAGCGCTGCTGCCGGAGGAACTCGAGGAGGACGTCCGGGGCCTCGCGCAGGACGCCGTCGTCGACGCGAAAGACGGGCGAGGACGCGCCGGAAGGCGAGAGGACGACGCGGTAGCGGCCCGGGCCTCTCAGCGCCGAGACGTCGAGCCGCGCCGCGTGGGGGAACGCGCCCCAGCCCTTCGGCTCCTCCTTCGGGAGCGGGGCCTCCAGGACTCTTCGCCCGGTGGCGTCGAGGACGGCCCACGTCCCCGCGAGCGGCCCGCTCGAGAGGACGACCGCGCCCTTCGGGGCGTCCGGGCGGTAGCCCGCGAGGGAGACGCGGACGACCGTCGCCTCCTCCGCGCGCGCCGCGCCCGGGACCGCCGCGAGCGCGCCGACGAGTCCCGAAAGAACGAGCCCCCGGGCGCGGAAGCGTCCGGAGGCTCGCCCGGGTCTCGTTTCGTGTTCGGGGGCCGTCGGGCGGACCATCGCCGTCCCTCCCGCGGCCCAGAGTAGCAGCCGGGTCGGCCGCCGCGCGCCGGGGGAAGCGGCGGGGCCGGAGGTCGCGCTAGCGGACGGACGCGATCGCGACGATCTCCTTCGTCGCCGCGGAGGCGACCCGCGTCGGCGTCGACGTCTTCATGACGTCGTAGCCGAAGGAGGAGTTCGCGACGAGGAACGTCCGGAGCGCCGCGGGACGGGTCGCGTCCGCCGCGTCGTAGAGGAGGCGGCTCGTGCTGCGAATGTCCTGCTGCGCGATCTGGTGGGGCGTGACGAGGAGCGTCGCGAGGACCTTCGTCCCGTCGACGCTCGTCACGACGAGCAGGTTCCGGGCCGAGCCCGAGTTCATCGAGCGGACGACGTAGACCCCCGCGTCGAGGTTCGTCGATCCCACCTGCAGGCTCTCCGGGACGTAGAACGCGGCGGCGTACTCCGCGCCGTCCGCGAGCGCGACCGGCGCGACGACGAAGGCGGCCAGCGCGGCGAGGGACACGACGACCAGGCAGTTCACGAGCTTCTTCATCTCTGCACCTCTCTCGTCCGGATCGTGTCCGGTTGTCGGGTCCGGCACGACCGACCGTTGGTCGTCATCAAGCACAACCCGTGCCCGATCCGCGCTTCGCTCGCAAAACCCGCATGAACAGCGGCTTTTTGACGTGTCAGGCCCGTTTCGCGGCGATCGAACCGCCTGCGACGGCGGTGCAGCGTGTCACGAGCGCACACCGGGTGCGGCGGAACGTCGCACTCCGCGCTCACACGGCGTCGCACCCGCGGGGCGATCGCCGTCAGGGATTCGGCGGCTCGCCCGAGGAGGACATCGGGATGAACTCCGACCGGACGACCTTCCCGTCTCCCGCGTCGACGAAGATCTCCTGCACGCCCTTCCGTCCCGGAATGCGGAGCGTGAACGGCCAGGCGAGGCAGCCCTCGAAGTCCTCGACGTCCGACGAGATCACGTCGGTCGGCTTCGCCGGCGCGACCGAGGCGATCGCCGCCTTCGAAGCCTCCTCCTGCCGCACCCGGGCGAGGTGCGTGAGCTCGTCCTCACGGGAGTTCCTCGGCGGGTGGATCGTGCACTCGGCCATCCGGTCGACGGTCGGGGGCGGGGGCGCCAACGCGGCGGCCAGCGCTTCCGCGCCCGCGGACGCTTCCGACGCCGGGGCGGGAGTCGGGGTGAAGACGGGCTCTCCCGGCGGCAGGGGCTCGTAGCTCCTCACGTACTCCTGCGACTCGCGGCCCTTCAGCTTCCCCCGGACGACGAGGCGCCGCGGCCCATCCCGAAGCTCCCACGTCTCCTTCAGCTTGTAGCCGCGGAACCACTCCGAGAAGACCGTGACCGTCGTCCCGGCGCGATGCCCCGTGACGTCGGCCGGACCGTCGCCGTCGTCGAAGCGCCTCTTCGTCCCGTCCGTGACGAAGGTCCGCTTCCGGCCCGAGGGATAGGTCACGTCGATCCTCGTCCCGTCGTCCGTCACCGCGAGACGGCGGGCGTCGGTCATCACCTCGAGCGGAATGTCGAAGCCCCCGCCGGTGCCGCGCGACCCGGTCCCTCCCGGCGTCTCGGCGCCGCCGAGCGGGTTCCAGCTCTCCTTCACGGGCTTCATGTCGACGTCGTCCCGCGTGGACGTCAGCTTCCATCCGCCGGCGAGCCCCGTCCCGGCCGGCGCCTTCGCCACCTCCGCGGAGCAGACGGGCGCCGCGAGAACGCCGACGAGGGCGAGGAGGGGAATTCGGTGGATCGCGCGTCGCATCGTGCCTCCCGGAGTCGTCGAGTCTCCCATCAGTCGAAGTATCCGCTCACGTCCACGATGACGTGAACCGTCCCTCCTGTCGGGACGGACGCCTCGAGGCGGGCCCGGCCGTCGGGCGAGAGCTTGATCATCGTCGAGGAGGCGCGCGTTCGTCCCGACCCGAAATGCACGACGCTCGTCCCGGTCGAGGCGACGTCCGCCGGGTAGACCGAGACAAGCCCGCCGCGCGTCGACTGCGTGGCCGTGACGTTCGCGCAGACCGCCTTCGCCTCGGCGGGTATCTGGCAGGCGCCGAGGAGCGTGACGACGCGAGGAACCCCGTCCGCGAGCGGAGTGCCGGACCGTGTGTCGACGGCCCGGCACGGCTCGAGGGGATGGAATCGCCCCGTGCAGGACGTCGTGAACGTGGCGTCCGCGCCGTTCACCATCCCGCCCGCGCTCGTCGCGGTCGCGCGGAAGTGGTACGTCGCGCAGGGCGTCAGGCCCGAGACGTCCACCGTCAGCGCCAGCGGCGAGGACCCCGTCCCCATCGCCTGGGCCGTCGCCGTCTGCCCGTACGACGTCGTCGTCCCCCACTCGAACGACGCCGTCGTCGCCACGCCGTTCGGGTTCACCGTGCCGTTCAGCGTCGCCCCCGTCGTCGTGACCCCCGTCGCCGCCGACGTCGTCACCGCCGGCGAGGGGCACGTCGTCGTGAAGGAGAGGTCTCCGCCCGTCGCCGTCCCCCCGGCGCTCGTCGCCGTCGCGCGGAAGTGGATCGTCGTGCAGGGCGCGAGGCCGGCGATCGCCGCCGCGATCGGCTGGGCGTTGCTCCCCGAGCCGACCGACTGCGCTCCCGCCGTCTGCCCGTACGACGTCGTCGTCCCCCACTCGAACGACGCCGTCGTCGCCACGCCGTTCGGGTTCACCGTGCCGTTCAGCGTCGCCCCCGTCGTCGTGACCCCCGTCGCCGCCGACGTCGTCACCGCCGGCGAGGGGCACGTCGTCGTGAAAGAGAGGTCTCCGCCCGTCGCCGTCCCCCCGACGCTCGTCGCCGTCGCGCGGAAGTGGATCGTCGTGCAGGGCGCGAGGCCGGCGATCGCCGCCGCGATCGGCTGGGCGTTGCTCCCCGAGCCGACCGACTGCGCTCCCGCCGTCTGCCCGTACGACGTCGTCGTCCCCCACTCGAACGACGCCGTCGTCGCCACGCCGTTCGGGTTCACGCTGCCGTTCAGCGTCGCCCCCGTCGTCGTGACCCCCGTCGCCGCCGACGTCGTCACCGCCGGCGAGGGGCACGTCGTCGTGAAAGAGAGGTCTCCGCCCGTCGCCGTCCCCCCGACGCTCGTCGCCGTCGCGCGGAAGTGGATCGTCGTGCAGGGCGCGAGGCCGGCGATCGCCGCCGCGATCGGCTGGGCGTTGCTCCCCGAGCCGACCGACTCCGCTCCCGCCGTCTGCCCGTACGACGTCGTCGTCCCCCACTCGAACGACGCCGTCGTCGCCACGCCGTTCGGGTTCACCGTGCCGTTCAGCGTCGCCCCCGTCGTCGTGACCCCCGTCGCCGCCGACGTCGTCACCGCCGGCGCGCTGATCGTGCCCGAGCACCCCGTCCCCTCGAAGACGCAGGAGACCCACTCCGGGTGGTCGACGAACGGGTTCCGGTTCCCCTGGAAGCTCTCGACGACGTCGTTCCGGTGGCGCTCGGCGTCGTCCGGCGGATCGGCGGCGTGCCACGCGAGGAGAACGGAACGGAGGCCCATGTACGGCTGGTTCGTCTGTATCTGCGAAAGCGTGTCGGTGAGCTGGAGGTTCTGCTCGCTCGTCCCCGTGTAGGGATGCGTCCCCCCCTCGTACCGCACGTCCATGTAGAGGCTGGCCCGGGCCAGGTCGCCCTTCATGTGGTTCCAGACTTCGTAGACGGAGCCGTTGTACCAGTTCGAGTTCCCGGGGTACGTTCCGCTCCCTCCGCCGAAGCCGTGGTTCAGGTTCGTCGTGTTCTCCGTGCAGCCGGAGCTGCAGGTGCCGTACGGCTGGTTGCCGCGGTTGCCGTTGTAGGTCGTGTCGGACGCGAAGAGGTGGTGGCAGTCCGTGTACTCGGAGGTCGCCGTCGCGTCGTTGAAGCCGTAGGAGTTCGGCCAGGAGTGCTCGCGGTTGTAGGCCCCCGTCCCGCCCGTGATCTTCGTGTAGGTCGCGTTCTTGTAGATGTCGAGGATGCTCCCCGGGTCCGTGGGGTCCTGGTCCGCGGCATTCAGGATGTCCCACGTGTCCGTCGAGCTCGACGTGTAGGGGAACCGGATGTGGTTCGCGATCCGCGCGTGGAGCGCGGCCCGGAGCGCGGCGGAGCTCGACGTGTCGACACCGGCGTAATAGTCCGCGAGGGAGACCCGGTTCACGGAGCCCGGCGTGTTGCGGGCCTCGCCTGCGGCCAGCGTCCCGGTGAATCCGGGCAGGCCGTCGCCGTCGAAGTCGTTCCGCTTCCAGTCCGTCACGGAATCGGTGTCGCCGTAGTACGGGAAACGCGACGCGCCTCCGGGTGGCGTCGCCACGCCGTCGAAGCCCGGCCCGAGGACGGGCGCTGCGTAGGTCCGCGCGCCGGGGCTCCCGTCCGAGAACGCGACGCCGTCGGCGACCGCGGTCCACGGCGCCACGTCCAGGATTCCGTCGTTGCCGGCGTCGAGGTCATAGCCGACGGCGGCAGCGGCTGCGTCGTTGTATCCGGAGACGAGGAGGATCGTGAACGCCGGCTTCTCGAGCGTCGCGGTCAGGTAGCCCGTCGACCAGAAGCCGGAGCCGTTCGTCGTCCCGACGGGAAACGTGTGGAGGATCCTTCCGGGGTCCGTCGTCCCGTCGATCTCGAGGAGGGTGTACGCGGAGAGATTCACGAGGACGGTGCCGGAGTTCCCGGTCGGGTGGACGCTCGCCGGGTTCGCGGCGACCTCGATGTACTCGTGATCATCGGGGCTCCCCGCGTGGTCCGCGACGACCTCGGTGATCTTCTGGGCTCCCGCGGGCCGCGCCACGAGGACGAGCGCCGCGATCGCCGGGAGGAGGCCGAGGGCCGGCCGGCACTTCCAGATCGCGAGGGCGACGAGCCTCCCCCGCATGGGTCGACGGACTGTCGAGTTCATTGCTTCTTCCTCGCACGGCCGGGCCGGGCCGAAGGGCGGATCTTAGCCCTGATTCGCGGCGGGACCGGCCCTGCAGGATGGCGCCGCGGGGCTTCGCGGAGCCCGGAGGAGGCCCGGAGCGGTCCTCTTTGTTGCGGCGCAGCGACGACTCACCTATCGTTCCGGCCCTCAAGCCAGCCAGCGGTGAGGCACGGGAAAGGCGACGGCCCTCGCACGGCCCGCGACTCGGAAAGGAACGCCTCCGATGTACAGCTCCGGGCACTGGTCCGCCTGCCCCGGCCGGACCGGCCGGGTCCTCGCGGCCTCCGCCGTTCTCGTCCTGGTCGCCGCCGTCGCCTTCGCGCCCCGCCTCGAGGCGGGGGACGGCTCGTGGAGCCCCATCGGCCCCGCAGGCGCCGAAGTGAAGGCCGTCGCGGTCTCGCCCGGCTCCTCCTCGACGCTCGTGGCGGGCACGTCGTCCGGGTACTCGGTCACGACGAACGGCGGCGCCTCCTGGAGCCCCGTCACGACCGGCTACGAGACCTCGGCGATCGTCTTCGACCCTTCGATCGCCTCGATCGTCTACGCCGCGACGTCGGCGGCCCTCGCGCGGAGCTCCGACTCCGGCGCGACGTACGTGCCGGTGATCCTGGAGCCCACCTCGTGCGTCGCGATCGATCCGGCGACGCCGTCGACCGTCTACGCCGGAACGATGGACCACGTCTACAAAAGCACCGATCGCGGGCTGACCTGGAGCCCCGTCTACACGGGCGCCGGGCACAGCTTCGTGAAGGCGGTCGCGATCGACCCGCTCTCCCCCCAGACCGTCTGGGCGTCGATGACGTTCGGCGGCCTCCAGAAGAGCACGAACGGCGGGCTGTCCTGGAGCTCCGCCGGCGCGTCGGCCCCGATTTCCGTGACCGCGATCGTCGTCCACCCGGCGACCTCGGGCACCGTCCTGGCTCTCTCGTTCGACGGCGTCTACCGGACGACGGACGGCGGGACGACCTGGGGCCGCGTCACGCGGCTCTACGCGTCGAGCGGCGCCCTCGTCGCGGACCGGGCCGCCCCGGGGACGTTCTGGGCGTCGGGCTCCGACGGCGTCGCGTTCTCGTCCGACGGAGGGGCGACCTGGAACCACCTCGACTCCGGGCTCACGAACACCGACGTCCGGGCGCTCGCGATCGACCCGGCGGATCACTCCCGGATCTATGCCGGGACGATGGGCGACGGCGTCTTCGCCATGAAGGTCGGCTCGGGCGGAAACCCGACCCTCCACGTCACGGCTCCGAACGGGGGCGAGGTCTGGCAGGCGGGGACGGTCCACGCGATCACCTGGAGCGCCACCGGCCCGATCGCGAACGTGAAGATCGAGTACTCGACGACCTCTCCCTGGGACGGGCAGCTCGTCGACCCGAAGACCGTCGTGGCGAGCACGCCAAACACCGGCTCGTTCGTGTGGACCGTGCCGCAGGCCCTCTCGAAGGTCTGCTACGTGCGGGTGAGCGACGCCGCCGGGACGACATCGGACACGAGCGACGCGGCCTTCGAGATCACGACCTGCGGGTTCATCGGCCTGACGCCCCCCTTCTCCCAGTCGTTCGGCGCGGCGGGCGGGCGCGGGGCCCTCGAGGTGTCGCCCTTCGGCGGCTGCTCGTGGTCCGCCGTCTCCGAGAGCACGTGGATCGCGATCACGTCCGGCTGGAGCGGCAGCGGACCCGGTACCGTCACCTACTCCGTCGCGCCGAACCTCGACTCCTCGCCTCGTTCCGGCACCCTTCGCGTCGGCACGACGTCGTTCCGGGTCGACCAGTCGGCAGGGACCTCGGCGACCGAAGGGGTCGTCTTCGTCCCGATCGTCCTCGACGTCCACGGCGTCGGAGGCTCGCACTACACGTCGGGGCTGACCCTGACGAACCGCTCCGACCGCGACGCCGCGGTCCGGCTCTCCTACACCGGGGCCGCGACGCTCGGGGGCGGATCGGGGACGGCGCGCGTCACGCTCCCGGCCGGACACCAGGTCGTCGAGCCCGACGCGCTCGCGTACCTCGCGCGCCTCGGCGCGCCGATCCCTGCGAGCGGAAACCGCGGCGGCACGCTCGCGATCGGCGTGAGCGGCGTCGAATCGCTCTCCGAGGTCGCCGCGACGGTGAGGACGACGACGGCCGTGGCGAACGGTCAGGCGGGCCTCGCCTACGGCGGAACTCCCGCCTGGAAGGCGCTCTCGGGGCCCGCATGGATCTGCGGCCTCCGCGAGAACGACGGCGACCGGTCGAACCTGGCGCTCCAGAACGCCGGCGCGCCCGGGGAGGGAGACGTCGTCCTGCGCGTGACCGTCTGCTCGGGCGACTCCGTCGCGTGCGTCGTCCGGCCGGACGTGTCGCTCCCGCCGGGGGGCTTCACGCAGGTCGGCGGGATCCTCGGAGAGCACGGGATGACGAATGGCTACGTGAAGGTGGAGCGGGTCGGCGGAACGGCCCCCTGGTTCGCCTACGGCGTCGTGAACGACCAGGCGAACTCCGACGGATCGTTCGTCCCGCCGCAGCCCGCGTCGACCGCCGCCGTCACCGGCCTCACGGTCCCCGTCGTCCTCGAGGCGAGCGTCTACACGAGCGAGCTCGTCGCGACGAACTGGTCCGGCCGCTCCCGCACGCTGACGCTCTCCTTCGTCTCCGACCAGGTCGACCGCCCCGACGCGACGGCGGCGACGAGCCTCGTCCTCGCCGCCGGGGCCCAGGTGATCCTGCCGAACGTCTTCCAGTACTTCCGCGACCGGGCGACGCCCGGGATCGGGCCGGCAGGGAGCGGCTACGTCGGCGCGCTCTTCGTCTCGTCGTCCGACGGGGACCTCTCCGGGATCGTCGTCGGCGCGCGGACCTCCGCTCCGGGCGGCGGCGGCCGCTACGGCCTCTTCTACCCGGCGACGCCGTTCGGGACCGCCTCGACCGACTCGGCCTGGCTCTACGGGCTCCGGCAGGACTCCGCGAACCGGACGAACCTCGCCCTCGTGAACACCGGCGAGACCGACGGCAGCGACGACGTCTTCGCGGTCGACCTCTTCGACGGCGCCACCGGCCGGCTCGTCCACACCGAGGAGGGCGTGACGCTCGGCGCCCGACGCTGGACCCAGGTGAACAACGTCCTCGCGAAGTGGGCCGGCGGCGTCACGAGCGGCTACGCGCGGATCCGGCGGACCGCCGGGTCGAACCCCTTCGTCCCGTACGCCGTCATCAACGACGGAGGAGTCCCACAGCAGCGGAGCGACGACGGGGCCTTTCTCCCCGCCGCCGACTGAGGACGAAGGAGGAGCGGGCGGCACGAACGGAGGGACGGGCGTGTAGGCTCGGGCGCGATGCCGCTCCGGGTCCTCTTCCTCTCCGACACGCACCTCGGCCTCGACCTCCCGTCGAGGCCGAGGGTCGAGCGGCGCCGGCGCGGGGACGACCTCTTCGAGAGCTTCGAGCGGGCGCTCGAGCCGGCCGTGAGCGGCGAGGCCGGCGTCGTCGTCCACGGCGGCGACCTCTTCTACCGGAGCCGGATCCCGGCCTGGCTCGCGGAGAGGGTCTTCTCGCGCCTCGCGGAGCTCGCCGACGCCGGCGTCGACCTCTTCTGGGTCCCCGGGAACCACGAGCGCTCGAGCTTGCCGCGTGGCCTCCTCCTGACGCACCCGCGAATCCGCGTCTTCGACCGCCCGCGGACCTTCGTCGTCCGCCGCGACGGCCTCGACTTCGCGATCTCCGGCATCCCGTTCGCGCCCGACGTGCGGACGAGCTTCCCCGCCCTCCTCGGGGCGACGGGGCACGCGGACGTCGCGGCCGACGTCCGCCTCCTCTGCCTCCACCAGGCGGTCGAGGGATCGAAGGTCGGCCCGGTCGGTTTCACGTTCCGCGACGGGGCCGACGTCGTCCGCGGGCGCGACGTCCCGCCGGGCTTCGCGGCCGTCCTCTCCGGGCACATCCACCGCGCGCAGGTCCTCGTCCGCGATCTCGCAGGCCGCCCCCTCGCCTCGCCCGTCCTCTTCGCCGGGTCGACCGACCGGACCTCCTTCGCTGAGCGGAACGAGCCGAAGGGGACGTTCCTTCTCGAGCTCGGCCGGAACGGCGCGCCCGGCGGATTCGCGACGTGGGCGTTCCGCGAGCTGCCGGTCCGGCCGATGGTCGAGCTCGAGCTCGACCCGGGCGACGACGCCGCGTCGTTCGACGCGGGCCTGCACGAGGCGCTCGCGCGCCTCGACCCGGCGTCGATCGTCCGGATCCGCCTCACGCACGACCCGTCCCCTTCCGTCGTGCCGCTCCTCGGCGCGGCGGCCCTCCGCTCGGCCGCGCCCGCGTCGATGAGTGTCTCGTTCGCCTGGCGTGGCGCCGGAAGACCCGCTGTCTCCTGAACGATTCGGGACCGACCGCTCGCGACCGGAGTCCTAGAATCGTTCCGCCATGCGCAGGACAAGGCTCCTCGGAACGGGGCTCCTCTCTCTCTTCGTGGTTTCCTGCGGCTGGATCGAGGAGGCCCGCGAGGCCTCGAAGCACGATGCGGCGGGGCTCGAGGCCGTGCTGGCCGCCGAGCGCGGCGACGTCGAGGCGCTGAAGGCGATCCTCGCGAAGGACCCGCAGGCCGCGAACGGAGAGCGCTGGACCACGGGGAAGCGAAAAGGCGCGATGCGCGCCCTCACCGACACCGCCCTCACCGCCGCCCTGAGGGTCCGCAACGGAGCGACCGTCGAGGCCCTCCTCTCCGCGGGGGCCGACCCCAACTTCGCCCTCGAGTCCGGCGAGGTCCCCCTCGACATCCTCGTCCGCGTCGAACCGCGCGACGGGACGACGCTCGCTCTCGCGAAGGCGCTCGTGGCCCACGGAGCGCGGCTCTCCCCGCGCACCTGGGCGCGCACCGGCGAGACGATGTCTTCTCTCCTGTCCCTGAATTACTCGCCCAGGCTGAGCGTCGACGACGAAGCTCTCCTGCGTCTCTTCGCCTCGGACGCCGCCGCGCTCGGTGCCGCCGACTTCCGCGGGCTCACGCCCATGCACGCGGCCGCAGGAAGCTGCGGGGCCCGCCCCGTCGAGGTGCTGCTCGAGGCGGGAGCCGACCCGAATGCCCGCAGCGTGGCCTCGGCGAGCGCCTTCCCGGGACAGCGTATTGGCGACACCCCCCTCCACGAGGCCGCGAACTGCACGGAGCTCGGCTCGATCTTCTCGCTCTGCGCCAGCGGCGCGAACCCGCGCCTCGCGAACGAGGCCGGGGAGAAGCCTCTCGAGGCGCTCCAGCGCGTCATGACTCCCGACCGGATCCGGAACGACACCGAGACGATGCGGAAGGGACGCGCGAGCGTCGTCGCCGCACTCTCCCCGGGCGGACCGTGCGAGACCTGGTACGGGCGCTTCCTCCGGGCGGGGCGTCCCGCCGACTGGGCAGCGGTCCATGCGGCCCGGTATGAGTTCGCCTGCGGCTTCGACGAGCGCTTCGACTGCGGGCAGTCCGGGTGGGCGTACCACAAGGGAGAGGGCGTCGCCGTCGACCTCGGCAAGGCCATGGCCGCCTACCGGAAGGCGTGCGGCCTGAAGAGCGCGTGGGCGTGCGGCATGGTGGGATCGCTCTACGACAACGGCGAGGGGGTCGCGGAGGACCCGGCCGAGGCCTCCCGCTGGTTCGGGACAGGGTGCGACAGCGACGACGGCCAGAGCTGCTACAGGCTCGGCGCTCTCGCCCGCGACGGGCGGGGCGTGGCGAAGGACCGGGCGCGGGCGCTCGCCCTCTTCGAGAAGGCCTGCGCGCAGAAATACGAGAAGGGGTGCGAGGGCGCCCGCGCGCTCCGCTGAGCGCCCCGCCCTTCCGTCTTCCTCAGTCCGCCGTCACGAGCGGCAGCTCGACGTAGCTCGCCGCACCGGGCGCGTGGTGGACGCGCTGGACGGCCTTCCGGTAGTCCCCCGGCTTCGCCTCGAAGATGCTCGGGACGAAGGTCTGCGGGTTGCGGTCGTAGAGCGGGAACCAGCTCGACTGCACCTGCACCATGACCCGGTGCCCCGGCTTGAAGACGTGGTTCGCCGTCGGGAGGGCGAAGCGGTAGAGGAGCGGCGCGTTCGGCTCGAGCGCCTTCGGCGTCTCGAGGCTCTCGCGGTAGCGCCCCCGGAAGACGTCGGCCGAGACCATGAGCTGGTAGCCGCCCATCTCCGGCTGCGCGGCCACCTCGTCGGGGTAGACGTCGATCAGCTTGACGACCCAGTCCGAGTCGCTGCCGCTCGTGGAGGCGACGAGGTTCGCCACCGGCGCGCCGCTGATCTTCATGGGCGAGGTCAGGACGTCCGAGACGAACGCGACGACGTCGGGGCGTCCCGACGCCTCGCGCTGGTCGTCGACGAGCCAGCGCGACCAGCTCTTGAAGTCGTCGTAGCCCATCGCCTGGACCGGGCGCAGCCGGTACGGCACCGGCTTGGCGGGATCGGAGACCCACTCCTCGTAGCCCGCATCCCCGGCCTTCGGCGCCTCGAACGCGAGGCCGAGCCCCGCGCGGAGGTAGAGCAGCGTCGCCTTCGTTCGGCAGCCGGTCGCGCAGCCCGCCGGCCAGTCGGGCAGGCGGCGCCAGACGTTCGTCCCCGTCTCGAACGCCGTGACCCTGGCGACGTCGGCCTTCGGGGCCCCGTCCTTGAGGTGCTCGTCGAGGAACGGCCCGAGGACGTCGCGGCGGAACGCGAGCGCCGTGTCGCTCCCGAAGCGGATCGCGCCGAGCGCGCTGCCGTCGTCGATCGACTGGCCGTGGTACCAGGGGCCGAGGACGAGGCGGACCTTGTCGCCCGCCGTGTCCTTCGGCGCGAGAGCCTTCCAGACGGCGATCGCGCCGTAGATGTCCTCCTGGTCCCAGAGGCTGTGGACGATCATCACGGGGACCTTCAGCGGCTGGGCGGCCAGGATCCGGTCCATCGCCTGCTCCCGCCAGAACGCGTCGTAGGAGGGGTGGGCGAGGATCTTCCGCCAGAAGCCGACCTGCTCGAGGCCGCGCTGCCGCCCCAGCTCTCCCGCCGAGCCCGCCTTGAGGTACATGTCGTAGTCGTCGTAGTGGGTCGTCCACCAGAGGACGTCGTTTCCCCGCGACGCCTCCTGGTCGTGGATGTACGGCAGGTTCTGCTGGCGGAAGGCCCCGTTGTGGAACCAGTCGTCGCCCATCCAACCGTCGACCATCGGGTTCATCGGGACGGAGACCTTCAGCGCCGGGTGCGGGTTCACGAGCGCCATGAGCGGCAGGAAGCCGTCGTACGAGATGCCGAGGATCCCGACCTTCCCGTTCGACTCCGGGACGTTCTTCACGAGCCAGTCGATCGTGTCCCACGTGTCCGTCGAATGGTCGACGGCGGTCGGGTTCCACGGCCCGTGGAGGGGCCGGTTCATGACGTAGTCCCCCTCGGAGCCGTACTTCCCGCGCACGTCCTGGACGACGCGGATGTAGCCCCGCTCGACGATGACGTCCGTCGCGTTGTCGTATCCCTGGAGCATCGGGGCGAGGTGAGCGCTCCGCGCGTGGCTCGTCAGCTTCTTCGCGTCGTACGGGGTCCGCGTCAGGAGGATCGGCGCCCCCTTGGCCCCTTTCGGCACGAGGATCACCGTGCTCAGCTTCACCCCGTCGCGCATCGGGATCATCACCTCGCGCCGGACGTGGTCCCAGCTCTCCGTGACGGGGGCGAACTTCTCGGGCGTCTCGCTCGGGAGGCCCGCGCTCGTGGGCTTCGGCGCGGCCTCCTTCTTCTTCGCCCCCTGCGCGAGTGCGGCGCCGGGCAGCGAGAGCGCGGCGAGGGCGGGTGCGAGCAGGGCGAGGACGAGGCGATTCGGGAACGGCTTCATTTCGACTCCTCGGGGACGAGCTTTCAGAACCGGACCACGGCGGCGCTTCGCGCCCTCTCGGCGAAGAGCGTGCGCCAGTCGGCAGAGAGACGACGTGCGGCCTCGACGGCGACGTGCCTCGGCTCGACGCCGAGGTCCTCGTTCCGCTTGAGCCCCGTCAGGCACGAGGGGCAGTTCGTCAGGACGACGGGGCGCCCTGTGGCCGTCCCCTTCGCCTCGGAGAGCGCCTCGCGCTTCCTGTGGCGCATCGCCTCGGCGATGTCGGGGCGCGAGAGCGCGAGCGTCCCGGCCTCGGAACAGCAGTGCGGTATCTCGGTCGCTGCGACGCCGAGCGCCGCGCCGAGGACCGCGAGGCCCGCGCCGTCGAACGAGTCGTGGCAGGGGGTGTGGTAGAGCGCCGTGCCGTCCTTCGGCAACGCGAGCCCGCGACTCCCGGCGAACGCGACGGCGTCGACGACGTCGCAGCCGAAGACCTTCCCGGCCTCCATCTTCTCGAGCGCCTCCATGCAGGTGCCGCAGGTGACGACGACGGCGTCGAAGGAGAGGTGCCGGAGCATCGCCCGGATCTGCGAGAAGACGATGACGTCCCTGAGGACGATCTTCCCGTGCGCCTCCTCCTTCGCGTTGGCCCGGTGCGGGAAGCCGCAGCAGAGGAACGGCGGCGGGAGGACGACGCGGCAGCCGCTCTCGAGGAGGACGTGGGTGGCCGCCATCGCGACGGTCGAGTAGAGCCGCTCGCTGCCGCAGCCCGGGAAGTAGAAGACGTTGGCGGCCGCGTCGCGCCCCGGCTCGAGGACGATCGCCTCGTCGGGGCCGCACTCCGGGAGGAGGTCCCGGAGAGTCCCGGCGTCCGCCTTCGGGACGGGCGACCGGAGGACGCCGAGCGGCCCCGTGACGGGCGGAAACGCGGGGAGGAGCGGCGAGACGGCAGCGTGCGCGAGCCGCTGGGCCGTGCCGCCGGCCGAGACGATCGCGCCGCGCAGGATGCGGTTCCCGAGTGGCGACGTCGTCGACAGGTACGTCAGCGCCGCGAGGGTCGGAGGGGGCGTCGCCTTCGCGCCGCGCGCGGCGAGGATCTGCCGCTCGAGGATCGAGACGTCGGCCGTGTCGATGTCGACCGGGCAGGGTTTCGCGCACTTGTGGCAGAGCGTGCAGTGGTCGGCGACCTCGGTCAGCCACGGGAGGAGCGAGAAGCGCGCGGAGCGCTCGCGCTGGGCGTCGTAGAGGAGCGCCTCGACGAGCGCGCCGACCGCGAGGTTCTTGTTGCGCGGGTGGAAGTGGAGCCCCTTCTGCGGGTAGAAGACGCAGCAGTCGGGCTTGCACTTCCCGCACCTGACGCACGTCGCGACCCGCTCGGCGAGCTCGCCGAGCTGCGCGTGCTGCAGGATCCGCGCCTCGAGCTCGAGGAGGTTGAACGACGGCGTGAAGACCGAGAGGGACGCCCCGAGGTCCGAGAGCTTCTTCGGGTTCATCGTCCCGGCCGGGTCGACCACCTTCCGGTAGGCGTCGAGGGCGGCGATCCGCTCCGGCTCGAGGTACTTCAGCTTCGTGACCCCGATGCCGTGCTCGCCCGAGCAGACGCCGCCGAGGCGCGCGACCTCGGCCATGACGTCGTCCACGGCCTCCTCGGCGCGCTTCATCATCCGGAGGTCGTTCGAGAAGACCGGGATGTTCACGTGGACGTTCCCATCGCCCGCGTGCATGTGCGTCGCGAGGACGATGCGCCGCTCGCGCGCGAGCTTCCAGGCCGCCTCGACCGCCGCCTCGAGCGCGGGGGCGCCCCGGACGAGCCCGAGCAGCTCCGCGCGCAGCCGCTCGGCGACGGCGAGAGCACGAAGGGTCGCCGCGTCGGCGGCGTCGAGCGCGGCGACCGCCTCGGCGGCGAGGGCACGGGCACGGTCGGTCTTCTCCTCGAACCGCTCCGGGCGCCCCTTCGGCGGCACCGCGGCGAGCGCCTCGAGCGCCCCTTCCGCGAAGTCGCGCTGCGCCGTCCGCTCCTCCGTGGCGTTCCGGGCGTCGCAGAACCGCGCGAACTCCGCGAGCGCCGTGAGCGGGAGGACGATGTCCTCGTTCAGCTTGAAGGCGTTCGTCCGGCGCGCGATCGCCCCGAGCTTCTTCCGGTCGTTCCAGAAGAGCTTCGCCTCCGCGGGCGAGGAGGCGACGAAGACCTCCATCCCGCCGTGGCGCGAGGCGATCCCGCGGATCGCCGCGATCCCGCGCTCCACCTGCTCCGCGCTCTTCCCGACGACGTCAATCAGGATCGCCGCCCTCGGCGTCTCGGCCCGCGCCGCCTTCGTCCGGTAGCCGATCGCCCGGACGTACTCGTCGTCGAAGTGCTCGAGCGCCTGGAGGACCTCCTCGCCGCGGTTCGGGAAGGCGTCGGCGAGCTCGAGGATGACGCGGCTCGCCTCGTCGAAGTCGGGGCCGAAGAACTCGACGCAGAGCGTCCGGCTCTCGGGGTAGCGCCGGTGGAGGACGAACTCGGCCGACGTGACGATCCCGTCGGTCCCCTCCTTCTGGAGGCCCGGGAGGCCGCCGAGGAGCTTGTTCGTGATGTCCTTCCAGAGGCCGGGGCGCCGCGTCTCCTCGCCGGTGAGCGCGACCGTCCGGATGGGCCGTCCCGCGGCGTCGGCGATCGTGAAGCGGAGCGTGTCGGTCGGCAGAATCTTCCGGAACGGGTGCCCCTCGCGCGTCGTCACGACGACCCGCCCGTCGGGAAGGGCCGTCCGCCAGGAGAGGAGGTTGTCGATGCAGGTCCCCCAGAGGACCGCCGTCTTCCCTCCCGCGTTCTCGGCGATGTTCCCGCCGATCGTGCAGGCCCAGGCGCTCGTCGGGTCCGTCGCGAAGACGAGGCCGCGCCCCTCGGCCTCCTCCATCGCGTGCTCCGTCACGACGCCCGCCTCGAGCTCCATCACGGCGCCCTCGAACGGCGTCCCGTCGTCGGCCGCGAACGTCCGCGTCGCGATCCTCCGGATCCGGTTCAGCGCCTCCGTGTTGACGACGACGCAGCGCTCCGCGAGCGGGACCGCCCCGCCCGTGAGCCCCGTCCCCGCCCCCCGGGGGATCGCGTGGAGGCCGAGCCCTCCGATCGCGGCGAGAAGCGGCGCGACCTGGGCCTCCTCCGAGGGCCGGACGACGGCGAACGGGAGGTGGAGGCGCCAGTCCGTCGCGTCCGTCGCGTGCGCGACGCGGGTGAACGGGTCGAACTGGACGTTCGCGGCGCCGACGATCGGTGAGAGCGCCTGCCTCGCCCGGCTCCGCAGGACGGGCGTCTCGCGAATCTCGGCGACGAAACGGCCGAGGAGCCCCCGGCAGGCGGCGAGGATCTCGCCGACGACCGGCTCGCCGGCCGCCTTCGCCTCGATGTCGCCGAGGTCGGCCTCGAGGCCACCGAGGAGCTTCGCCTGCCGCTTCGGGCTCGCGAGGAGCTCCTCGAAGAGGTAGGCGTTCCGCCGGTGGATGAAGACCTCGCCGAGGAAGCGCATCAGGAGGCGCGCACTCCGGCCCGTCACCCTTCGGGCCCGGAGCTCCTCGAGCCTCGCCCAGGTCCCGTCGCCCAGGAGGAGCGCCACGACCCGGGCGTCGTCCGCCGACGTGTAGTTGAACGGGATCTCCCGGTAACCCGTCGCGCGGACCGCCATGCGGGATTCTAGGGTCACCTGCCCCGGCAGGAGCGACGCTGCCTAGACGTGGACGAGCACCTGGACCGGCTGGGGGGGAATCTTCAGGTGGGCGAGGCGCAGGTAGAGCTCTGCGGCGAGCCGGCCGGTGTCCCAGGCGTCCGTCTCGGGAAACTGGCTCTGGTAGGCCTTGTGCGCGTACCACTGGAGCGCGCCCGGGTCGTACTTCCCCTTGAGATACCCGAGCGCCTGGAGGCGCTTGAACGCGTCTTCCTTCTCCTTCGCCGTCGCCGTGGAGCCGTCCGCGAGCACCTCCATGTCTTTCTGGGTCTGGGCCAGCCGCTTGAAGCCCGCGTCGGTCATCAGGCTCTCGGCGAGCCGCTTCGCAAGCCCCTCCTCCGGCGAGCCGGTCACCATCGGGGCGAAGGCCGCCGCGACCGCGACGGAGCGCTTGAGCCCGTTCCGGATCAGCTGGTCCGTGGACCAGCCCTCCCCGATGCGGTATCGCGCCGCGAGGAACCACTGCTCCGCGTGGCGGCTCTCGTGGTAGACGGAATCGACGAGCTCGGACATGTGGGCGTTCGAGGGGGGACCCGGGCTGTCGAAGGCTCGCCGGTCCAGGTCGATCCTCCAGTCCCGGTGGTCCAGCTCCGCCGCGAACGCCGACGACTGGCCCGTGAACCCGAACGTGACCTTCGGGACCTTGTACGTTCCGAGGGCGGTGTTCGCCGCGTCGATGACGGCCTGCGCGCGCCGCTGCGCGTCCATTCCCGTCCGGGTCCAGCCCTTGTGAAGTGCGATGACCGCCTCGACGAACGCCACTCGCGTTTCGAGGATCCTGATGCCGGTCCTGGCCATGACGAGCGCGCCTCCTCTCGCCACCGCCCAGGGGAACGACATCACCCGGACACCCCGGTGTCAAGAGGAGTCCCCCGGCGGACGCTCCGCCGCACGGGGCGTGAGGCAAGATGAGGCCCCGAAGGAGGACCCGTGAAGAAGACCCTCGTTCTCCTCGCCGCCCTGCTCGCCCTCGGTGAGGCCCCGGCCCAGGACGGGAAGCTCCCCGCCCCCCGGAAGAGCGGCGGCATGCCGCTCAAGGAAGCCCTCGCCAGGCGCGCCACCTCGCGCGCGTTCGACCCGAAGCCCCTCTCGTCGCAGCAGCTCTCCGACGTCCTCTGGGCCGCCATCGGGATCAACCGCCCCGACGGCAAGCGGACCGCCCCCTCCTCCCGCGACCGGCGCGAGCTCGACGTCTACGTCCTCGAGGCCCGTGGCGTCTCGCTCTACGACCCGAAGGAGCACCGCCTCGTCCCGGTCGTCGCCGAGGACCTCCGGACCGTCCAGAGCTCGCAGGAGTTCGTCCGCGACGCCCCGGTGACGCTCGTCTACGTGGCCGACCTCGCGAGGATGTCCGAAGGGACGGCCACGGAGAAGGAGGCGACCGCCTCGTTCGACACCGGCTTCGTCTCGCAGAACGTCTACCTCTGGTGCGCTTCCGAGGGGCTCGCGACCGGCGTGCGGTCGTGGGTCGAGCGGGAGGTCCTCGCGAAGAAGATGAAGCTCCGCCCCGACCAGAGGATCATCGCCGCGCAGTCGATCGCCTACCCGGCCGCGCCCCGCCCGGCCGCCCCGAAACCCTAGGACGAAGGAGACCCCATGGCGAGAATTGGCTCCACCCCTCTCGAGGTCTTCCCCCTCTGCCTCGGCGGCAACGTCTTCGGCTGGACCGCCGACGAGACGCAGTCGTTCGCGGTCCTCGACGCCTACGCCGCGGCCGGCGGGAACTTCGTCGACACGGCGGACGTGTATGCCGCCTGGGTCCCCGGCAACTCCGGGGGCGAGTCGGAGACGATCCTCGGCCGGTGGATGGCCGCGCGCGGGAACCGCGACCGGATCGTCGTCGCGACGAAGGTCGGGAAGCTCCCGGGTCTCTCGGGGCTCTCCGCGAAGACGATCCGCGCCGCCGCCGAGGGCTCCCTCCGCCGGCTCGGGACGGACCGGATCGACCTCTACTACGCCCACGCGGACGACCCCGCGACCCCGCTCGAGGAGACGCTCTGCGCCTTCGACGCCCTCGTCCGGGAGGGGAAGGTCCGGGCCATCGCGGCCTCGAACTACACGGCGGAGCGGCTCTCCGAGGCGCTCGACGTCTCGAAGCGCCTCGGTCTCGCCCGCTTCGAGGCGCTCCAGCCCCACTACAACCTCGTCCACCGCCGGGAGTACGAGGGCGAGCTGGCCGGCGTCTGCGAGCGCGAAGGGCTCTCCTGCTTCCCCTACTACGCCCTCGCGAGCGGGTTCCTGGCCGGGAAGTACCGCCCCGGGGCGAAAGTGGAGAGCGCCCGCGCCGCCGGAGCCTCGAAGTACCTCGACGAGAGGGGGCTCCGCCTGCTCGGGGCGCTCGACGCGATCGCCGCCGCACGCGGCACGACGGACGCCGCCGTTGCGCTGGCCTGGCTCCTCGCGCGCCCCGCCGTCGCCGCACCGATCGCGAGCGCGCGGACGCCGGAACAGCTCGCCGAGCTCCTCCCGGCGGTCGCGCTCCGCCTCGGAGAGGAAGAGGTGCAGCGGCTGGAGGGCGCGTCGGCGTAGCCGGGGAATCCCCGATCAGCCGACCCGGAGGGACGCGAGGGAAGCCCGCGTCTCTCCGCCGCCGATGTCGGGAACGATCTCCAGCTCGATCGCCGCCACTCCGTCGAGACCGAACGCGTAGTCCTCGACCTCGCGGGTCGCGCCGCCCGGGCTGAAGGTGAACTGCTGCCTCACGAGCTCCCGCTTCCCCGCTTCTCCCGCGGGAATCCACGAGAGCGTGAGCTGCTGGGTCCTCTCGACGCGCGGCTCCTCGACGACGAGGCGAACTCGCCGCACCTTCTGCGACTCGTCGAAGACGATCCGGACCTTCTGCGGACCGGGCGCCGCCGCCTGCCAGCCGTTCCCCGCCCCGGGGACGAGCGCGGCCTCGATGGGACGATCGGGCTCCTCGGAGGTGATCTCGACGCGGGCGACCCGCTCGAGGTCGAGGAACGATTCCAGATCGACCTTCGCGCCGGGCTCCGGACCGATGACACTCTTGCGCACAGGTCTCCCCTTCCTCCCGCGCGGCCACCCGCCCGACCGTCGCCCGGTGCGTGGGAGGTCCTGCAGGCTCCCGAAAAGTATAGGCTCCGCCGCGGGCCGCCCCTTCTTCCCATCGCATAAACTGAACGACCGGACCTGGCCGGAGCGGGCACATCACCCCCTCTGCACCTGCCCGCAGCCGAGAAGGGAAACGCCGTGATCGACGAAACGCTGACGATGATCCCCGGGCCGACCCCGGTCCACCCGCGAATCCTCGACGCCCTCGCGCGTCCCACCGTCTCGCACGTCTTCCCCGCGTTCGTCGAGACGTTCCGGAAGGCGCTCGCGGACTTCCGCGCGCTCGCGCGAAGCGAGAGCGCGCAGCCGCTCATCGTCGCGGGAGGTGGGACGCTCTCCATGGAGATCGCCCTCGTCAACCTCGTGGCGCCGGGCGAGCGCCTCCTCGTCGTCTCGCAGGGCTACTTCGGCGACCGCTGGGGCGACCTCGCCGCCGCGTTCGGGATCCCGTGCGACGTCCTCCGCTCCGAGTGGGGCAAGGCCGTCGCCCCCGAGGCGCTCGCCGGGAAGCTCGCCGCGGAGAAGTACGCGGCCGTGACGATCACGCACGTCGACACGTCGACCGGCACGTGCGCCCCCGTCGAGGCCTACGTCGACCTCCTCCACGGCCGCGACGAGCTCGTCATCCTCGACGGCGTCTGCGCGACGGGCGGCGTCGACGAGCCCTTCGACCGCTGGGGGCTCGACGTCCTCCTCACGGGCGCCCAGAAGGCGATCGGCGCCCCTCCGGGGCTCGCCCTCGACCTCTTCTCTCCCCGCGCCGTCGCGAAGCGCCGCGCGCGCGCCTCCGTGCCGGCCTACTACGCCGACCTCCTCCGCTGGCTCCCCGTCATGGAAGACCCGTCGAAGTACTTCGCGACGCCCTGCGTGAACGAGATCGTCGCGTTCGCCGAGGCGCTCCGGATCGTCCACGAGGAGGGGCTCGAGGCCCGCTTCGCGCGGCACTCGAGGAACGCCCGCGCGATCCGCGCCGGCCTCGCGGCGCTCGGCCTCCCGCTCTTCACGGACGCCGACGCCCTCGCCGACACGCTCTCTGTCGTCCGCTACCCCGACGGCGTCGAGGACCTCCCCTTCCGCAAGCAGGTCGCCTCGCGCGGCGTCGTCATCGCCGGCTGCCTCGGCCCGATCGCCGGCAAGGCGTTCCGGCTCGGGCACATGGGGAACATCGGCGCGGGCGAGGTCGTCGCCGTGCTGAAGGCCTTCGGCGAGAGCCTCCGGGCCCTCGGCGGCAAGGTCGATCCGGCCGCGGGCATCGCCGCGGCGGCGCCGTTCCTCGTCGCCGGCTGACCTTCGAACCAGGCGACGTCGCGGCGGGAGGGGCCTCCTTCCCGCCGCCACCGGACCGGGTTTCCCGCGCCCGTCCTACAGCGTGAAGTCCTTCGGCACGACGACGATGTGGTCGTTGCTGCCGGTGATCGACGCCGTCTTCAGTCCCCGCCGCTCGTCCTCGCCCCGGTCGTAGCCGATGGTCGTGTTCTCGGGCAGGTGGACGTTCTTGTCGATGATCGCGTTCCTCACGCGGCAGCGCCGGCCGATGCTCGTCTCCGTCAGGATGCCGCCGCGGATCGCCCCTCCGAGGAGGACGGAGCGTTCGATGAGCGCCCAGCTGTGGACGTAGACCCCGCTCCCGAGGACCGACTCCCGGACCGTCGCCCCGCTCACGATGACGCCGTCGGCGACGATCGAGTTCATCGCGATCCCCGCCCGCCCCGGCATCTCGTGGACGAACTTCGCGGGCGGGAAGTGCCCCGGGGCCGAGAAGAGCGGGAAGTTCTCGCCGTAGACGTTGAACCTCGGGTGGGGCTGCACGAGGTCCAGGTTCGCGAGCCAGTACTGCTCGAGAGTCCCGACGTCGCGCCAGTAGTCCGAGTCGCTCGACCTCGGCACGAGCTCCTTCCGCCGCACCCCCTCGTGCTTGATGAACTCCCACTCGGGGATCTCGTTCCGCCGCGTGAAGTCGTAGGCGAAGACGGGCTCTCCCTGCCGGATCAGCATCGGGATGACGTCCTTGCCGAAGTCGAGGTGGTCGTTGTCGAGGGATCTCTGGAGGCACTCCGCGTCGAAGAGGTAGATCCCCATCGACGCGAGGCAGTCCGTGGTGCCCGGGATCGTCTTCGGCTCCTTCGGCTTCTCCTCGAAACCGACGATCCGGCCCGCCGCGTCGACCTCCATCACGCCGAAGTTCCCCGCGGACTCCTCCGCCGGGAGCCGGACGCACGCCACCGTGAGGCACGCCTCCTTCTCGTCGTGGAAGGCCCGGAGCAGCCGGTAGTCCATCTTGTAGACGTGGTCGCCGGAGAGGATGAGGACGAGGCGGGGCCGCTTGTTCTCCACGAAGTTCGCGTTCTGGCGGATCGCGTCGGCCGTCCCCTGGTACCAGCTGCTCCCGCGCTGCTGCTGCGCCGGCACCTCGTCGATGAAGTGGTCGAGGCGCGCGCTGAGCATGTTCCAGCCCGTCTTGAGGTGGTTCGAGAGGGAGTACGACTTGTACTGCGTGAGGACGAAGATCCTGCGCAACCCGGAGTTGACGCAGTTCGAGAGGGTGAAGTCGATGATGCGGAAGATTCCGCCGAATGGAACGGCCGGCTTCGCCCTCACGTCGGTGAGCGGCCGCAGGCGCTCGCCCTGCCCACCCGCCATCACGAAGGTCAGCGTGTCTTCCATCTTTGCTCTCCTCTCGCGGGAGTGACCTCCCCGAGGCCGCTCGGAGAAGCTTAGCTCCGGAACGCCGTCGCGTCGCGCCCGGACCCGGGGGGATAATCCGCGCGCCCCGCCGGCCGAAAGGACCGAACCCATCAGGACCCGCGCTCGCCCCGTCCTCCCGTTCCTCGCCGCCGCGCTCCTCCTCGCCTCGGGGTGCCGGTCGGCCGCTCCCGGCCCCGCCCCGCGCGAAGACGCTCGCGTCGTCCTCGGACCCTACCTCGGGGAGGTGGGACCGGGCCGGTTCCGGGTCGTCTGGGAGACCGAGGCGCCGTCGCCGACCCGCCTCCGCTGGGGCCCGGACGAGAGCTGCCCCTCGCTCGTCGAGGACCCCGAGCCGGTCACGCACCACGAGGCGCTCGTCCCGGGGCTCCTCCCGGGCCACGGCTACTGGTACCGGCTCGAGGACGGCGCCGCCGCCCGCGAGCCGATCCCGGTCCGCACGCTCCCCGACCCCGTCCGGACCGTCCGGGTCGCCGTCGTCGGCGACACGCACAGCACGGGCGGCGTCCACGCCCGCATCGTCCGGGAGATCGCCGCCGAGAGTCCCGACCTCCTTCTCCACACGGGCGACCTCTCGCTCCGACGAGGGAAGAAGGAGGGGGGCGACGAGACGGACTTCTTCCGGGTCGAGGGCCCTCTCCTCCGCTCCGTGCCGATCGTCCCCGTCCTCGGGAACCACGACGGGGGCGGGGGCCGCTTCATCGACCTCTTCGTCCGCCCGCGCGACGCCGGCGACGAGGCGTACTACCTCGTCCTCCAGGGTCCGCTCGCCCTCGTCGCGCTCGACACGAACGAGCCGATCGACGCGAAGAGCGAGCAGGGGCTCTGGCTCGAGGAGACGCTCCGTTCTCTCCACCGCGATCCCGGCATCCTCTTCCGGGTCGTCGCGATGCACTGGGGCCCGTACGAGACGGGCTCTGGTCACGGGCCCAACCTCGACGCCCGCGACGCGCTCGTCCCGCTCTTCGAGCGTTACGGCGTCGACGTGGTCTTTTCCGGCCACGACCACGCCTACGAGCGGAGCCAGGTGAGCGGGATCCGCTACGTGATGACCGGCGGCGGAGGAGGGAGCGTTCGCAAACCGCACCAGGTCCTCGGCGGCCCCTTCACGGAGGCCTCCGCGTCGACGCCCCACCACGGCCTCCTCGAGATCGACGGCCGGGCCCTCCGCTTCACGGCCCGGGAGGCGAAGAGCGGACGGGTCCTCGACGAGTTCCGAATCGTGAAGTGAAGGGGCCGGTGCGCTCGCGGAACCCCAAACCCTGTCGCGAGCGCGTTGTGATTCTCAGCAGCCCCGACACCCCCGGACGTTGAGGAGTTCACCAGGTTCCGGAGAGGCGCTCCGAGGGCAGCGAGCGCAAGCGCCCTCGTTTCCAGCGACTTAGTCCTGCCTGGCGGGGTTGGCAGCGGCCTTGCGACGTCTCCCGGTGAACGGGGCCGAGAAGAAACGGAAGCCCCGAGGAGGCCCGCCATGGTCGCACTCCTCATCCTCCTCACCGTCGTCGTCGCGCTCTCCATCGACGCCTTCTTCCGCGTCCGCGAGCGAAAGGCCGTCGCCGCTGCCGGGCCGCAGCCGATCGTGGCGATGAAGGTCCCCCAGCCTCCCCAGGACGTCTTCCTCGACACGGCCCACACCTGGCTCCGTATCACCTCCGACGGCCGCCTCCGCGTCGGCATCGACGACTTCCTCGCCGAGGCCGTCGGTCCTGTCGACAAGGTCGAAGTCCCCGCCCAGGGCACCACCGTCGAGCGCGGCAGCCCGCTCTTCACCCTCTTCGTCAGGGGCCGCAGGCTCGTCGTCCCCTCCCCGGCCATCGGCACCGTGATGTCCGCCAACGACAAGGCGCTGCGCGACCCCTCCTCGCTCGCCAGGGACCCCTACGGCGCCGGCTGGGTCGCCTCTCTCTCCGCTCGCGACCACCACGCCGCCATCTCCGAGCTCCGCATCGGCGCCGCCGCCACCCACTTCCTGCGCAACGAGCTCCACCGCCTTGCCGACTTCATGGTCCATTCCCGCGGGATGGCCCGCGTACCCGTCATGGCCGACGGCGGCCTCCCTGGCACCGGGTCCGCGGCCCGCCTCGACGACAACGGCTGGGACTCCTTCGCCCGCGAGTTCGTCGCGCTCTCCGACGCGACCCCGAACGACTGACACCTTCCTCCCCTTCGCTCCCGGGCCCCGGCCGCCAGGTGGCGTCCGGGGCCCTTCGCTTTCCCGCGGGCGAGCCGGACGGCGCCCGCCGACGGCGATTGCCAGCCCGGATTGCGCTCCCTATCCTCGAAGGCTCGAGATGTACACGCTCCTCCAGCTCCTCCTCGCCGCGATGGCCGCGATCGCCGCCGGCGCCGTCAACGCCCTCGCGGGCGGCGGAACGCTCATCACCTTCCCGATGCTCGTCGCGCTCGGCGTGCCGGCCGTCGGCGCGAACGTGACGAACACCGTCGCGCTCTGCCCCGGCTACCTCGGCGGCACGCTCGCCCAGCGGAGCGACCTCCGCGGGCAGCGGAAGCGACTCTGGCTGATCCTCCCCGCCAGCGTCGTCGGCGGCGTCGTGGGAGGGTTTCTCCTGCTTCACACCGGCGAGAAGCTCTTCCGGAGCCTCGTCCCGTGGCTGATCCTCCTCGCCTCGGGCCTCCTCGCGATCCAGGAGCCGGTGCGCGCCTGGCTGGTCCGCCGGATGGGTGCCGACCACGCGAGCGGGGGCCTCGAGAAGGCGACCTTGCTCCCCGTGGGCCTCGCCTCGGTCTACGGCGGCTACTTCGGCGCGGGGCTGAGCGTCATCGTCCTCTCCGCGCTCGGGCTGACCGTGCACGACTCCCTCACGCGGCTGAACGCCCTGAAGCAGGCGGTGGCGTTCGCGGTCAACGTCGCGGCCGCCGTCTTCTTCCTCTTCTCGGGCCAGGTCGTCTGGCCGATGGCGGTCGTCATGGCCGTCGGCGCGCTCCTCGGGGGGACGCTCGGCGGCAGGCTCGCGGGGAAGGTGAAGCCCGCCACGCTGCGCCGGGTCGTCGTTACGATCGGCGTCGCGATCTCGATCGTCTACTTCGTGCGGGGGTAGGTTCGCCTGCAGCGGGGCCCTTCTCCCGAAGGCCCTTTCGCTCCCGCTCCGTGACACGACCGTGACGTGAGGTAGCGATCCTCGCCGGGTCGACGAGCCGCGGCGGCCCACGTCCCGCGGCCCGGTCGAGATCGGAGGCACAACCATGTCCAGCGGCAGCGCCGGGAAGCCGAGCCGCGTCCTGCTCTCCGGGGTTTTCGGCCCCTTCGGCGTCGACGACGCCTGGGGCCGGAAAGAGAACATCATGGAGCTCTTCCACAACCAGGTGACGAAGGCGCAGGGGGCGGCCTCGTTCCGGTTCCACCACCGCTCGTTCGGGCTCTACTTCCTCGCCGAGAACGTCGACGCCGACGTCACCGTCCTCGACTTCCCGAGCCGCGAGCGGTTCGTCGAGGAGCTGAAGCGCGGCTGGGACCTCGTCGGAATCTCGTTCATCGCGCCGAACTTCGTGAAGGCGAAGGAAATGGCGCGCCTGGTGCGCCTCCACGCCCCGGGCGCGCGGATCGTCCTCGGCGGGCACGGAGCTGCGATCGAGGGGATCGAGGAGCTCGTCGACTGCGACGACGTCGTCCGCGGCGAGGGGATCCGTGGCCTCCGCGCGATCCTCGGCCAGGACCCTGCGGCGCCCGTCGTCCACCCCGTCCTTCCGAGCGCCGAGCGCGAGAGCATCCTCGGGATCCCGATCCTCGGGCGCCCCGCGAACCTGCTCGTCCCGGGCGTCGGCTGCGTGAACGCCTGCCGCTTCTGCAGCACCTCGCACTTCTTCGGCAAGGCCTACCGCCCGTTCCTCGGCACCGGCCGCGAGCTCTTCGAGACCGCCCGGGCGATCGCCGACAGGACGGGGACCGACGACTTCTTCGTCATGGACGAGAACTTCCTGAAGGACACCGGACGCGCTCTGGATCTCCTCGACGAAATGGAGCGGCACCAGCGCTTCTTCGGCTTCCAGCTCTTCTCGTCGGCCGAGGCGATCCGGGCGTTCGGCCTCGACAACATGGTCCGCCTCGGCGTCAGCTTCGTCTGGATCGGCTTCGAGTCGGCGACCCGCTCCGGCAACTACGCCAAGAACGAAGGCGTCGACGCCCGTCGGCTGACGCAGGAGCTTCGCGACCGGGGAATCACCGTCCTCGCCTCGGGGATCCTGTGCGCCGAGCACCACACGCCCGAGAACATGCAGGCCGAGATCGACTTCATGGTCGGCCTCGAAGCCGACCTCGTGCAGTTCATGCTCCTCACTCCCCTGCCGACGACCGCTCTCTACCGCGAGATGAAGCAGAAGGGCCTCCTCCGCGAAGACCTCCCGTGGGAGGAGTGGCACGGCCAGAAGGAGCTCTCGTGGAGCCACCCGGCGTTCCCGGGGGACGCGCCGGCCCGCTGGATGGAGAAGGCCTTCCGCGCCGACCACGAGGCGAATTCCAGCTCGATGTACCGCGTCGTCGAGACCGCCTTCCGCGGCTGGAAGCGCCTCGCGGCGATGCCGGATCGCGACGCCTGCCTCGAGCACCGGATGCACCGCCTCGCGCGCCGGACGCTCGAGTGGATGCCGCCACTCGCCATCCTCTCGCGCAGCGGCGTGAACGCCCTCGAGAGGGAGCGCGCCGCGCGCCTCGAGAACGAGATCGCGGAGGCGCTCGACGTCTCCCCGCTCCGCCGCGCCGCGCTCGGCGCAGCCGTCCGGGCCCTCGCGGCCGCGTGGCGGTTCCGCCTGCAGCACTTCGGCGACGGGATCCAGCCCGCGACGATCGTGACCCGCTACCCGGCCAGCGGTCGCCGGGCAGTCGGTGTCCCGGTCGCTCCGGCCCTGTTCCCGACCGGTACCCTCCGGCCGGCGGCTCTCGAAGTGGCAGCGCGGGAGGCCGTGGGCGCAGCGGGAGCCATGGCGTAGCGCCGCCCGGAGCGCGAACGGCGAGAATGGCGGGAGCATGAGCGGCCGCGACGCCCCCCGCCCGCGCCTCAGGAGACCCAGCCTCAGCCTCCGCGCGGCGATCGTGACGCTCTCCGTCGGTGTCCTCGTCCCGGTGATCCTCTCGACGACGGTCGGCATCATCGCCCTCGTCATCGGGACGAGCACCAAGGATCTCCTGATCGGCATCCTCGTCGTCTGCTTCACGGCCGCCGCGGCCGGGGGCGCCGTCGTCTCGGTCGTCCTCCTCGGCCACCGGGCCCGCCTCGCCCGCCTGCAGTCCGACCTCCTCGCGAACGTCTCGCACGAGCTGCGCACCCCTCTCGCGGCGATCCGGATGTACGCCCAGACGCTCGAATCCGGCCTCCTCGAGAAGGACCCGGAGAGCACCCGGCAGAGCCTCGCCACGATCGTCCGCGAGACCGAGTGGCTGGAGGCGACGGTCGAGCGCGTCCTCACCTGGCGCTCGCTCGCGCGCGACCAGGGCGCCGTCGACCTGCGGATCGCGACGGTCGTCGGCGCGGTCGAGGACGCCGTCGCCCGCCTCCGGCGGATGGTCGTCCCCGGCGAGGTCGCGCTCGGCGTCGACGTCGCATCCGAGCTCCCGGTCCGTCACGACCGCGACGCCCTCTCCCGCGTCGTCCTCAACCTCCTCGTGAACGCCTACAAGTACACGGGCGAGGAGAAGCGGGTCGACGTCTCCGTCCGCGACGTCGGCGGCCGCGTCGAGATCCGCGTCGAGGACAACGGGATCGGCATCCCGGCCGCGGAGCTCGAGCAGATCTTCGAGCCGTTCCACCGCGTCGACTCCCGTGCCCCCGGCGGCGCGGCGGGCGCCGGCCTCGGCCTCGCGATCGTGAGGCAGCTCGTCCACCTCCACGGCGGCGAGGTGAAGGCCTCGAGCGAGCCCGGCCGAGGGAGCGTCTTCACCGTGTCGCTCCCGGCGGCGAAGATGGAGAGCGGAACGTGAGCACGTCCGCCGAGCGAAACGGCCCCGGGGAGACGATCCTCGTCGTCGAGGACGACCGCTCTCTCCGCGACGGCCTCGCCATGAACTTCCGCCTCCGCGGCTACCGCGTCGTGACCGCCGCGGACGGCGACGAGGGCCTGCGCGCAGCGTTCGACGAGCGGCCCGACCTCGTCGTCCTCGACCTCATGCTCCCGGGCGTGGATGGACTCCAGATCCTCTCCGAGCTGCGCGGCCGCGAGGTCGCCGTCCCCGTCCTCATCCTCTCCGCGCGCGACCGCTTGAACGACAAGGTCCGCGGCCTCGAGGTCGGCGCCGACGACTACCTCACGAAGCCGTTCCAGCTCCCGGAGCTGATGGCGCGCGTCGAGGCGATGCTCCGTCGCCAGCGCGCCGAGCGGCGCGCCGCGAGCGCGATCGAGTTCGGCGACGTGCGGGTCGACCGCGAGGCGCGGCGCGTGACCGTCCGCGGCGAGGAGGTCGCTCTCTCGGCGCGCGAGTTCGACCTCCTCTGCCTCCTCGCGGGCTCGCCCGGCCGGGCCTTCACGCGGCAGGCGATCCTCGAGAGGGTCTGGGGCTGGAGCTTCGAGGGGACCGCAAGGACCGTCGACAACTTCATCCGCTCGCTCCGGCAGAAGATCGAGGCCGACCCGGCGGAGCCGCGCCACATCGTGACGGTGCGTCACGTGGGCTATCGCCTCGCGCCCTGACGGAGGGCCCGGCTCCCGATCCCGACCAGCCGGAAGGCCCGCGGCATGGGCTAGACTCCCCCGCCTCTCGTGAGGGCCGCGAGCCTCCGACGCGGGAGCGCAGGGGGTCGCGTGCTCTTCACGGAACCGGTCTTCCTCTTCCTCTTCCTGCCGATCGTGCTGGCGCTCTACTTCGCGCCGCTCTCGCGGGAGCACGGAGCGTGGGGCAACGCGCTGCTCCTCGTGGCGAGCGTCCTCTTCTACGCGAAGGGGGGCGGCTCGTTCACGTGGCTGATGCTCGGCTCGATCGCGTTCAACTACTTCATGGCGATCGGGGTCGACCGCCTCCGGGGAACGCGGGCCTGCCGGCCGCTCCTCGCGGTCGCGATCGGCGCGAACCTCCTCGTCATCGCCGTCTTCAAATACGCGACGTTCTTCGTCGAGAACGCCAACGCCGCGCTCGGCTCGCTCTCACTGGGCCCCCTCGCGCTCCCTCACGTCCTCCTGCCGATCGGCATCTCCTTCTACACGTTCCACGCCATCTCGTACGTCGTCGACGTCTACCGGCGGGACGCCGTGGCGCAGAAGAGCCCCGTCCACGCGGCGCTCTACCTTCTCCTCTTCCCGCAGCTCATCGCGGGCCCGATCATTCGCTACCGCTTCCTCGCCGACCAGCTCGCGCGGCGCGTCGTGACGCTCGACGGCTTCGCGTACGGCATCCGCCGCTTCGTCCTCGGCCTCGCCAAGAAGCTCCTCGTCGCGAACGTCGTGGCGGGTCCCGCCGACCGGATCTTCGCGATGCCGCCGTCGCAGTGGAACGCCGGCCACGCCTGGCTCGGGATCGCCTGCTACACGCTCCAGATCTACTTCGACTTCTCGGGGTACTCCGACATGGCGATCGGGCTCGGCGCGATGTTCGGCTTCCGCTTCCCCGAGAACTTCCGGCACCCCTACGTCGCCGACAGCGTCCAGGAGTTCTGGCGCCGCTGGCACGTCTCGCTCTCCTCCTGGTTCCGCGACTACCTCTACGTCCCGCTCGGCGGCAACCGCGTCTCTGCCGCCCGCACGTACGGGAACCTCCTGATCGTCTTCTTCCTCTGCGGCCTCTGGCACGGCGCGAGCTGGAACTTCGTCATCTGGGGGCTCTTCCACGGGACGTTCCTCGTCCTCGAGCGCGCGGGTCTCGCCACCCGGCTCCGCAGGGTCCCCGCGCCCTTGCGGCACGCCTACCTCCTCCTCGTCGTGATGGTGGGCTGGGTCTTCTTCCGGGCCGACACGCTCCCGCAGGCGATCGCCTTCCTCTCCGCGATGGCAGCCCTCGGGGCCGCGCAGCCCACTCCGTACTCGGTCGCCTGGTACCTGACGCCGGAGCTCGGGCTCGCGCTCGCCGCCGGGGTCGTCGGCTCGATTCCGTGGGTGCCGGCCGTCGCGGCATGGCGCCAGCGGGTCGCCGCGAGCGGAGCGCGGCCCCTCCTGCCGAGGGCGCTCGACTTCGGGGCGACGGCGGCGCTCACGCTCCTCCTCGTCGCCTCGCTCCTCCAGGTTGCCGCCCGGACCTACAACCCGTTCATCTACTTCCGATTCTGATGAAGTCCCGAAACGCGCTCGTCGTCCTCTTCCTCGGGGCCCTCGTCCTCCCGGCGGCCGCGAACCTCGCCGGCTTCAGCGGAGCCAACGCGGAGGCCGAGAACCGCCGCATGGCCGAGCTCCCGAAGCTCGAGCCCCGCCTCGCCTCCCTCGCCGCCTACCCCGACGCCTTCACCGCCTGGTGGGACGACAACTTCGGCTTCCGCTCGACGCTCGTCCGGTGGTCGGGCGAGCTCCGCTGGTTCGGCCTCGGGGTGTCGCCGTCGACGACCGTCGTCCGGGGAAAGGAGGGCTGGCTCTACTACGCGGGCGACTCCGGGATGGACGACTACGTCCGCGAATCGCCGTTCGACGCGAAGGCTCTCGGAGAATGGCGCGAGACGCTCGTCCGCTCGCGCGAGTGGCTGCGACGCCAGGGGGTCGCGTTCGTCTTCACGATCTCCCCCGACAAGCACGTCGTCTACCCCGAGTACCTCCCGGAGACGATCCGACCCGTGGGAGGAACCTACCGGATGGACCAGCTCTTCCGGGCGCTCGACGGGACGGGAGTGCCGGCCGTCGACGTCCGCGGGGCGCTCCTCGCGGCGAAGCCGAACGAGAGGCTCTTCGAGAAGACCGACACCCACTGGAACGAGCGCGGTGCGTACCTCGCCTACGAGGAGCTCGTGCGCGCGGTCCGCGAGCAGGTCCCCGCCGTCCCGCCCGCGCTCCCCCGCTCCGACTTCGACGCCGTCTCGCGCGACGAGGCCGGCATGGACCTCGCCGGGATGATCGGGCTCAAGGACGTGTTGCGCGAGGAGCGGCTCCTCCTCGTCCCCCGCCGCCCCCGCCTCGCCCGCACCGTCGAGCCCGAGGGGGGCGAACCCTGGTGGGGCAACGGACGGATCGTCACCGAGATCCCCGGCTCGACGCTTCCTCGTGCGGTCGTCTTCCGCGACTCCTTCACCTCGCGGCTCGCGCCGTTCCTCTCCGAGCACTTCTCGCGGGTCGTCTACCTCTGGCAGGACAACTTCGACGAGGAGGTCGTCCGCCAGGAAAAGCCCGACGTCGTGATCCAGCAGATCGTCGGGCGGCACCTCCTGACCTCGTACCCCTACTCGAGCGCGCCTACCGGGCCAGGATCGTCCTCGGATCGCCCGTCGACGCGTCGATGACGGAGGCGTAGACCCCGACCGCGGCCCCCGCGGTCGGGCTCGAGACGACGACGCTCCCGCCCGAGAGGTTCGTCACGCCGAAGTTGTTCGCGAGGTTGAGCTGGACGAAGCCGAGCGGACCGACGGTCGTCGTGTACGCCGTGTCAGCGGAGCCGTCGGCCCGGAAGACCTGAAGCGTGACGACGGCCTCCGTCTCCTTCATGTTCGCGAGGACGACGTTCGTCCGGAACCGGGCGTCCTGGCTGACGCCGGAGAGGGTGCGCGCCGTCGCGCCGACCGTCTCGGACGCGTCGAGCGCGGGAACGCTCTGGCCGTAGCCTCCGCCGGAGGCCGCGGGCGTCCACGTCTGGCCCTGCGCGACGAGGGCCGTCACCGAGGAACGGACGAGGATCGGCCCCCAGTCCGTCTCGCGGCCGAACATGAGCGCGAGGACGTCGGGCCAGGTGGACGTCGACCGGGCCGGGATCGTGTAGACGCGCTCGGGACCGCTCGCCCCCTTCCCGTCGTGCCCGAGGAACTTGACGTTCACGCTCGCCGGCGTCGCGCCGGTGTTCGTGACGGAGAGGTCGGTCGTCCAGAAGGCGTTCGCCCCGGGCGTCCGGGCGGACGACGGGAGGATCCACGTCCCCGCGAAGCCGCTCGGCGGCTCGCCGCCCGACGACGTCGCGGTGAGGGAGACGTCGTCGAGGAGGAAGACCGTGGACCTCGTCGAGTCGTTGTAGCTCGCGAAGTGGACGCGCACCGTCTGGCCGGCCCAGGCGGAGACGTTGAAGCTCTTCTGCACGTAGGTGAAGCCCGGCGTCGGGGTGAGGTTGGAGTAGGTGGCGAGCGTGGCCAGCGTCGTGCCGGAGGTGCTCGTCAGGCGGACCGAGAGCGTGTCGTACGTGCTGTAGGAGGACGTCTCGAGCGTCCCGATCCTGACCCAGAACGAGAGCGTCGCGGTGCTTCCCGGGGGAATCGTCACCTGCTGGCTGATGGTGTTCGACGCCGGGCCGAACGGGGTGAAGTAGACGCACCAGGCGCCCGTCCGCGGGGTCGGATCGCCCGTGTGGGAGGCAGGGTCGGTCCAGACCGGGTTCAGCATCCCGTCCGAGGTCGTCCAGCTCCAGGCGCCGGACGTTCCCGAGTAGCCCATCCCGGGCCCCGGCGCCTGCCCCGCCTCGAAGCCGCCGTCCGCGAGGAGCTCCGTCGTCCCGAGCGGCTCCACGCCCGTCGCGGAGCGCTCGACGCGCTCCTCGCCGATCTGCCTGAGGAGCCTCTCCCTCGCCTCCCGGGGATCCTCCTGCGCGAACGCCGACACGGTGGAGACGAGGAGAACGAGGGTCGAGAAACAGGACGTCACTTTCATCATTCCTCCCGCAATTCGATGGCACTTCCGGCCGGTGGAGATCGCGTCCGAGCGGACGCCCCCACAGGATGCGGACGCGCGCGGACAGATGACGTCCCTGCCACCGCGAACTCCCCTGCGCTGTCGAGTCCGGCACCGCGCGGCGCCCATCCCTTCGACCCGGGAGACAATGCGGCGGAACGGAAATCCGGGCTCGCCCCGCGGGCCGCTCGAGGGAGAACGACATGACGACCCACGACGAGAACCCGGGCGGCGACCCCTCCGACGAGACGATCGCCTTCGAGCGGACCTTCGACGACGGCGAGCGGCTCGTCTTTCGCGACGAGCCGGAGGACGGGACGTCGGCCGCGATCGTCGCGATCGACACGGCGAGCTGCACCGGAACCGAGTGCCTCTGCCACGAGGTGGAGCTCCTCGTCCAGCCGTTGACTCTCGTCGACGGGGAGCTGCAGGAAGGCGAAGGCGCGCCGCTCCAGGCGCTCCTCGACTCGGAATCGGGGACGCTCTCCGTCGACGAGGAGCCCGCGCCGGGAAGCGACCACGCCGTCCTCCTCGGCCGCCTCCGGAGGCTCCTGCAGGGCGAGCCCCTCGAGCTGCTGCAGGACCGCTGGCGGCGCGCGCGCCGCCAGGACGACCCGGACGAGTGGAAGGAGACCGACTGGGACGAGATCGACCTGGAGGCGATGGTCCCCTTCCTCGAGATCTTCCCGAGCCGCTGGGACCTCTCGGTCTTCCTCGAGGGACGGAAGTACTGGGTCGTCGACTTCTGGTGTCTCGCGCCGGGCTGCCCCTGCAACGACGTCGCCCTCGACTTCCTCGCGGCCGACGCCGACACCTCCGAGCACGTCGTCGTCGACCTCGCGACGGGCGAGGTCGACGACCCGGAGGCGACCGAGGCGGGGCGGCGTCTCTGGGCCGCGCTCCGGGAGGACCCTTCGACCCTGGAGGAGCTCGCGGCCCGCCGCGCGGCGACGCGGCGCGTCGCGCCGCTCGTTCCCCGGGCCTGAAGCCCCTCAGATCGCCAGCCAGGAGGGCCGGACCGCCAGCAGGAGGAGGAGCAGCGCCGCGTACGCCGTCGCGGCGCCCAGGCTGAACGCCTCTCCCCGGACCCATCCGATCCCCCGGCTCCGCTCGTCCACGGGCCGGACCTTCCAGAGCGTCAGGGCCGTGAGCGCGAGGCCCGTGACGAGGATGGTCGCCTGGACGGCGGGCAGCAGCCGCAGGGAGAGGAGCGGGTCGGGCAGCCCGAAGCCCCCGAGCCCACCGATCGCGAGCCGGAGCCGGTCGAGCCCCGGGACGTTCCCGAACTGGTAGGCGGCGTACCCCCCGGCGACGAGCGGCGCCCAGGCGTTCACCCTCCTCCAGCGCAGCGCCTCGGGGACCGCGCCGGGACTGCGTCCCCACCGCCTCTCCTCGAGCCGGAGGGCGCCGAGCGGGAGCGCGGCCGCGAGGCCGAGAAGGGCGGTGAGCGTCAGGAACCTGTGGCCCTCGAGGGCCGACCGCAGCCAGCTCCACCCGGCCGGGCCCGACTCCCAGTACTGCACGAGCGCCTGGCCGACGAGGAGACCGAGGAGCATCACGACGAACCGGGCCACCTGAGGACGCGCGCCCATGCTGAGCCAGAGCTCCCGGGCCGGCATCCTCACGTTCAGCCGGGGCGACCCGTTCGGGCAGAGGCGGACGCAGTTCAGGCAGAGGACGCAGTCGCGGTTCGACTCGACGAACATCACGTGCTGGGACATCGGGCAGCCGTCCGTCTTCCCGTCCCCCTTGAAGCAGGTGTGCCCCTTGCACTTCGCCGAGCAGATGTCCGGCGTCGGGCGCAGCTCGAGGAGCGACGTCGTCGAGCAGAGGCCGGCGAGGCCCCCCATCGGGCAGAGGTGCCGGCACCACGATCGCCGCGGGAGGAGGACGCTCGTGACGAGCGCCCCGGAGACGATCGCGAGGAGCAGGAGCCCGGTCGCCACGGGCGAGTGGCGCATGCCCGCGACCTCTTCCACCCAGACGATCAGGAAGAAGCCGGCCGAGACGATCGTTGCGTCGTGCTCCTTCAGCCAGTCCGGGACCCGCCGCTCCGTCCTCTCGAATCGCCGGAGAAGCCTCTGCGCCGCGTCCCCGGACGCGGCCATCGGGCAGATCGCGCACCAGGCGCGCCCCGCGAGGAAGAAGGAGGCGATGAGCGTGGGCCACCAGACGGCCCAGACGAGGACGGTCCCGACGTTCCCCTTCGGCCCGGCTTCGACCGCGACGCAGGCGAAGAGGATGAAGGCGAAGACGAGCAGCGTGACCGCGCGCACCCCGCCCGGGAAGAGCCGCAGCGCGGCCTCCACGAACGGCTTCGGGAGGCTCAGGAGGTCGAACCCGCCCGGCCTCTCGACGGGAGGCGGCCCGAGGAAGATCGCCTCCGGCGGAATCGTCGCGCCGTCCGCGATGATCACCGCGCGCTCGATCGCCTCCTCCAGCTCGAGGACGTTCGCGAACGCGTAGTCGTACGAGACGAGCCTCGTCAGCGCCCGGTCCTCGAGCACGGGAACCGGCTTCCCCTGTCTCCGGGCGTGCTTCTTCACGAAGTGGGCCGCGAGCTCGGGGATGTCGCGCTTGTGCTCGCGGAGGGACGGTACCTCGAGGACGTCCGCGAGCAGCAGCGCGGCGAGCTCCGCCGAGAACCGGCCCGCCACGGTCTCCTCGAGGAGGTTCACCCGGCAGGTGGCGACGATGCGGACGTCGGGCCGCGCGCCGGCCGGAAGGGGCTCGCCCGCCAGGAGCCGGACGAGGCGCTGCTGGATGCCCGGCGGCATCGCCTGCACGTTCTGGAGCAGGATCGTTCCGCCCTCCGCGAGAGCGAGGTAGCTGAGGCCGCGGGCGTGGGCGGCGGCTCCCTCGTCGTAGAGGCCGAAGAGCTGGTCGCCCCACGGGCTCTCCGTCAGCTGGCCGCAGTCGGTGACGACGAGCGGGGCGTCCTTCCGCGGGCCGTGGAGGTGGACCAGCCTCGCGATGAGCTCCTTTCCGGCCCCCTTCTCCCCCCGGATCAGGAGCGGCGTCGAGAGCCGGCTCTTCGCGACGACCTCCTTCTGCAGGTCGGTGATCGCCTTCGTCCGGCCGACCAGGACGGCGTACTGATCCGACTTCTGCTCCTGCAGAAAGCGCGTGAGGTCCTCCTCCTTCTGCCGCGCGACGCTGATCGTGACGTCCGAGGTCTTCACGCGCCGCGACAGGAGCCTCACGAACTCGCGCAGCGGGACCGGGTTCTCCGAGATCAGCTCCTGGAAGGCCTTCCGCCCGAGGGCGAACGTCACGCACCGCTCCACGGCCACGACGTCCGCCGAGGTGGTCTCCTCGCTCAGGAGCGACATCTCGCCGAAGCTGTCCCCCGGCTTCATCGTCGCGACCGTGGCCACCGTTCCGTTCTGCGCGGGGACCCGGACCTCGGCCCGCCCCGCGAGCATCACGCTGAAGTGCCGCCCCTGCTCCCCGCGCCGGATGATCGGCTCGCCCGGCGGGTAGGTGATCATCTCCATCGCCTCGGCGACCGGCCGCAGGAACTCCGTCGAGAAGCCCTCCCAGAGCGGCAGCCGGCGCAGCGTCTCGACCCTCGCGAGGACGACGATGTCCTCCCCTTCCTCGACGCCGGGGGTTTCGTCGCCCGGAGCTCCTGGCGGGGAAACCACCGGCTCCGGACCGTCGCCCTGGCCTGTCCCCGGCAGCAGGCTCGCCATGCCGTCCTCCCCGCGGTCCCGGTGGGGAGCCCCGCGTCTCCCCCTCGCGATGTGCAGTGTCCCCGTGCTGCGCGGAATGATAACAACCGGAAGCGGGCAGGACCGTGCGCCGGTCAGAGTTAGGGACCGGCCTCCGTCGCGGCGGGCCGCGCCGCTGCCGCGAGCGCGACCCCGCCCGCCGCCGCGAGGAAGGGGAAGAGCTCCACCATGTAGCGCGGTTCCGGGTTCGGCATCGAGGAGAGGAAAGCGAGCCGCGGGACGAAGAGGAGCGCGAGGAGGACGGCCCACCGGCGGCACCCGGGAGCGCGCCACCACGTGACGAGTCCGGCCACGCCTGCGGCCGTGTAGAGCCACGTGAGGAGGTAGAAGGCGGGCAGGAAGACGTGCTGCCCGGCGCCCGTGTCGAGCTCGGAGAGCGGCAGCAGCTCGCCGTCGAACGGGTAGAAGGCCGAGTGGGTGTCGAACCAGATGTTCCACGCCCGTCGCGCCGGAAGGAGGAGCCCGTATCGCAGCGGGTTCCTGCGGATCCTCTCCCCCGCGAGGGCCCCGAACCCGGCATCGAGCTCCGGCGTCATCCGGAAGCCGGCGTCGGTGACGCCCTCCCGGTCGTAGCGGTCGAAAAGGGCGGCGACGCGCGCGCGCTCCTCGGGCGAATCGCAGGCCTCGCCGGGGAGCTGCGCCGGCTCGAGGGCCCTCTCGTCCAGGCTCCAGAGGAAGGACTCCACGTCCTTCGGCCGCGTGATCCAGCTCTTCACCCACCTGGCGTAGCCGGTCGCCGCGAACTCCCCCGGCATGGTGGCGGTCGCCGGGGCGAGCGGCTGGAACCGCCCGAACACCACGGCGTTCCGGACGGTCCACGGAAGGAGGACGGTCACGAACGCGAGCGACAGCGCGAGGCCCCGCGCGACGGCGCGGCCCGTCGCCGGGCGCGCGCCCCGCCACGTCCCCGCGGCCCGCACGTCCGCGCGCAGCTCCGCCAGCCAGGTCCCGAGGAGGAGGGCTCCGAGGGCGGCGAGGAGGAGGCCGAGGTCGGGCCGGAACAGGCAGCCTGCACCCCCGGCCAGACCGGCGACCGCCCACCGCGCGAGGCCGCGCCCCTCGGCCGAGAGCGCCCAGGCTCCCGCGGTCACGCAGAGGGTCCCGAAGAAGAGCGCCCAGGTCTCGGTCAGGAGGGTCCCCGCGTAGACCATCGTGAACGGGCAGGCGGCCGCGAGGACGAAGCCGCCGAGGGCCGCCCGTCGCCGGCGCGAGGAGTCCCAGGCCGCCGGGGCCGAGAGCAGGCAGAGGGCGGCGACGAGCCCGCAGGTCCCCGTGTCGACGACGGCCTGCACCGCGTGGACGGCGTCCACGTTCTCGCCGCCGAAGAGGGCGAAGAGCCCGGCGAGGGCGAGGGGCACGCCCGGCACCCGGATGAACGTGGGGGTGAAGGGCGCCTCCGACTCGGCGGAGTAGACCCCGCGGGCGAGGACGTTCCGCGCGATCTGCCGGTAGACGGGGCCGTCCCCCGAGACGTCGTTCGCGACGAAGAGCGCCACGAAGAGCCTCACTCCGAGCGCGCAGAGCGTCAGGAGAAGCGCGGAGGCAAGAGCTCGTCGCATCCGTTCCTTCGGGCTCGGAGCGCGTGAAGAGTGCAACCCACCCCGGCTCCGGCCATTCTAGTGCGACGCGGCGCCCGCGCCGGCCCCGGGAAGGGCCGCGCAGCGGAGGTCGCCCGGTCCGCTTCGGAGCGAGAATCGCCGGCTCGAGAACCGCTCGCCCGGTTCGGGCCGGGAACGAGGAGGATGGAGCGCATGAAGAAGGCACTTTCGTACGTCGCGCGGACGCTCGTCACCGGGCTGCTGATCGTCGTCCCGGTCTACCTCGCCGTCCTCCTCGTCCTCAAGGGGATGAAATCGGTCGTGGGCCTCGTGCGGCCCGTCGCGGCGCTTCTCCCGGACTCCATTCCCGCCGAGGCGCTCCTCTCGCTGCTCCTCGTCCTCCTCGTCTGCTTCCTCGCCGGCGTCCTCGTCCGGACGCGGGCGGGCCAGGCCGCCCGGGAGAAGGCGGAGCGCTCCCTCTTCGAGAGGATCCCGGGCTACTCCGTGATCCGAAGCCTCACCCAGCAGCTCGCGGGAAGCAGCGCCGAGAACGTCTGGAAGCCGGCCCTCGTCCAGACCGACGAGGGACTCGTCCCGGCCTTCGTCATCGAGGAGCTCGCGGACGGGCGCTACACGGTCTTCATCCCGTCGATCCCCACGCCGCTCGCCGGAGCGGTCATGGTCCTCGAGCGGAGACGGGTCCACCCGCTCGACGTCCCGTTCACGGAGGCTCTCAGGGTCGTCTCGCGCTGGGGATCGGGCGCGAAGGACCTCGTCGCGGCGATGGAGAGGGCCGATTCGACGGCGAAGTGAGGCGAGCGGTCACCTGGCGGTCGCGAGGTCCTCCGCGGGGCGCAGCCGGACCCGAACGTTCTTGTGATACGGCGTCGCGGTCCGGGGGTCGCGGTGCGCCGCGTCGGTGAGCCGGTTGAGGAGAGGTCCCTGCACCCGCCTGAGGCCGGACGCGTCCGGGTAGTCCATCCCGTACCCGTGAGGGAGCGTGACGACCCCCTCCCGGATGGCCGGGCTCAGCTCCACCCGCACCTCGATCGAGCCCCGGGACGACTCGCAGACGGCGCGGGAGCCGTCGGCCAGGCCGTGCTTGCGCGCGTCCTCGGGGTGGACGTGCAGGGCGCCGTCGGGGTCGGCACGGCGCCAGGAGGGGTCCCGGAAGATCTGGTTCGCGTTCCACGAGCGTCGCTCCCCCGCGACGAGGACGAGCGGGAACTCATCGTCCTCGCCCGCCGCGGGTTCGTCCTTCAGCCGCCGCAGCTCCTCGAGCATCTCCGGCACGTCGAGGTGGACGCGCCCGTCGGCGGTGCGGACGAAGCCCCACATCTCCTCGTGGGTGTGGGTGCTCAGGAGCGCTCCGGACGGGCTCTCGAGGAGCCTCGTAAAGAGCGCCTCCCCGAGCTCGGCACCGTCGCCGCGGAGGCCCGTGCGCCGCACGGCCTCGCCGTGCTTCCGCGCGTAGAGGTGCGCGGCCGCCCAGAGCGGCGCCGCGGCCGCGGCGGAAGACGACCGATCCGGCCCCTCCTCCGCGGTGTCGGCGATCGCCCGCCCGAGCGTGTCCTGGAGGACGAACGCGGCGTACGGGCGGACGACCGGCCACCTGAGGAATGACGCGAGCGCGGCCGGGAAGAGCCGGAGCTTCTTCCAGCGGCGGTCGAGGCGGGCGACGACGCGCAGGACCGGGAACCCGCTCGCAGGCAGCTCTCCGAGCGCCACGAGGAGGCGCCGGTAGATCTCCGGCTCGGGGAGCGTCCCCGGGCGGGCCGGCAGGACGGGCCTCCTGAGGTGGACCACCTGCGTCGGGAACTCCATGTTGAAGAACGTCGTCTCCCACTTCTCGAGCTGGGAGGCCGCCGGAAGGACGTAGTGCGCGAGGCGCGCCGTCTCGGTGAGGGCGACGTCGACGACGACGAGGAGGTCGAGCTTTGCGAGGGCGGCCTGGTAGGCCTGCGTGTCGGCGGCGCTGACGGCCGGGTTCGCGCTGTCGACGACGAGCCCGCGGATCCGGTCGGGCCGGTCGTTGTCGATCTCGGCGGGCAGGACGTTCGGCGGGAAGAGCTTCCCGATCTCGGCGACGCCGGTCGCCATCGTCTTCCAGGCGGTCCCCTCCGGCTCGGCCGCGCCTGAGTGCCCGACGAGCGGCAGGAACGCGGTGTGCAGCGCGTTGCACCCCTCGCGCCCGAAGTGCCCGGGCACGAGGGAGAGGAGCTTCTCGAGGTACGAGTTGAGCGTCGAGTGGAGGCTCTGCTGCAGGCCGAGGTCGACGCGCACGGCCATTCTCTTCGCCCCGGAGATCCACCGGGCGACGCGCGAGACGTCGTCGGGCGGGACGCCCGCGCGCTCGGCGTACTCTGCGACCGGCACCTCGAGGAGCGCGGCGCGCACCGCCTCGAACCCCGTGGTGCGCCGCTCCAGGAAGGCCCGGTCTTCCCCCCCCTCGCGCACGAGGACGGAGAGGAGCGCGGCGAGGAGGAAGGCGTCGGTGCCGGGCCGCACCTGGAGGTGCAGGTCCGCCATGGCCGCCGACTCCGTCCGCTTCGGGTCGATCACAACGAGCTTCCGCGCCGGGTCCGCCGCGAGCTTCTTCAGCGTCTCGCGCGCGTTTCGGATGCCGTGCGCCTGCCAGGGGTTCGTTCCGATCAGGAGGACGAGCCCGGCGTCCTCGACGGACTCCGCCACGTGGCACGTCTGGCGGCCGAAGAGCCGGCCGTTCACCCAGAAGTCGCCCGTCTTCTCCTGCGCGAGCGCCGAGTAGTGGTAGCGCGTCCCCATCGCGTGGACGAGGCCGCGGCCGTAGACGCCGCCGAGGTGGTTCCCCTGGCCGCCGCCGCCGTAGTAGGCGAGGGCCCGGCCGCCGTGCTCCTTGCGGATCCGCCGGATCCGGCCCGCGATCTCCGCGATCGCGACGTCCCACGAGACCTCCTCGAAAGAGCCGTCCGGGCGCCGGCGGAGCGGCGAGGAGAGCCTGTCGGCGTGGTTCTGGTAGTAGTCGAGCCGGGTCGCCTTCTGGCAGATGTAGCCCCGCGAGAGCGGGTGCGCCTTGTCGCCCCGTATCCGCGTCAGGTGGCCGGCCTCGACGACGACCTCCAGCCCGCAGTTCCGCGAGCAGAGGACGCAGGCCGTCGGCTTCCAGGACTCGGCGGGTGCGTTCGATTCGCTCATCGCTCCTCCCCCGTCCGCGGCCGCCGCGCTTCGCGCCCGATTCCGCGCGGTACGCGCTCTCGAACGCCGCATCGTACCCGGCGCGCCGGAGCCCGTGGTCCTGCTCGGGCGCGCCCGCCTCTCGGCGGGATCGGGCAGATCGACCCGCGGCCGCCGAATAGAATCCCGCCGCGGAATTCGAAGTGGCCGAGACGGGAGCTCCTTCGCGGACGAGGTGGCGGATGCCCGTGACGATCGCCTTCTGGGTGGTCTTCGGCCTGAGCGCCCTGCTCCTGGCCGCGTGGGCCCTCGACCGGTCCGGCGATCCGGCCAGCCGCGGGATCGGCGGCGCCTACGCCGTCGTCACCCTCCCGTTCGTCGGCCTCGGCCTCCTCCTCTTCCTCCTGACGCGCGGGGCGACCCCGAAGCTCCTCGGGACGCTCCTCGCGGGCGTCCCCCTGCTGCTCCTCGCCGTCCTGTTCGGGTTCGCCCGCTTCGGGTACCTGATCGAGCGGCACCGCGAGTCGCCCGGGCAGCTCCTCGCCGGCGGAAAGAGCCGGGAGCTGGGAGAGGCGATCGAGCTCGGCGACCTCGCGCGCATCCGGCGGCTGGCCGCGGCCGGCGCCGACCTGAACGAGGCCGGGCCGAGCGGGCACACGCCTCTCACCTTCGCGTTCCGGAAGGAGAGGTGGGACGCGGCGCAGCTTCTCCTCGAGCTCGGCGCCGACCCGACCCGGTCGTCCCGCGACTGGATTCCTCCCCTGGCGGAGATGGCGACCTCCGACAGGTACTCCGGCCTCCTCGAGACCGCCCTGAAGCGCGGCGCCGATCCGAGCTTCGCCTGGGACGGCCTCCCCATCCTCCAGAGCGCGATCGGGTCGAGGGCCGAGAGGAACTTCGAGCTGATCCTCGCCGCCGGCGCGCGCCTCGACGCCCGGAACGTCGAGAGGGACATCCCGGCGCCCCTCGGCTTCGCCGTGCAGAGACGGCTCTGGAAGATGGCCCGGATCCTGGTCGAGCACGGCGCTCCCCTGACCGACCCTCCCGGCGACGGCAGCCTCGCCCGCATCTTCCGCGACGCCGACCCGCCGCTCGACGGCGAGGACGGCGCGGAGGAGTACGCCCTCCTCGCGAAGGCGCTCTCCGAGAGGGGGGCCTCCCCGCCGGGACGCGCCGGGAAGACGCCCGGGCCCTGACGCCGTGCCATCATCCCCGCCGTCGGTGACCCGGAAACGACGAATCCTCGCGGTCTCCGCGCTCAAGGGGGGCGTGGGAAAGACGACGACGGCCGTCAACCTGGCGGCCGCCTGCGCGCGCGCGGGGCGGAAGGTGCTGCTCGTCGACGTCGACCCGCAGGGATGCGTGGGCACGGCGATGGGTCTCCCCGGCGAGACGGGGCTGGACGCCTGGCTCTCCGGCGACGCGGCTTTCGAGGACGTCGTCGCGCGCGAGAACAGGCCGAACCTCGACGTGGTGGCGGCGGGAGCCCGGCTGCTCGCGGCGGAAGAGCAGCTCCGCGAGAAGGGGCGGGAGAAGCGCCGCCACCGGCTCGAGCGGCGTCTCGCGGTCCTCGAAGGCGAGGGCTACGACGTCGTCCTCCTCGACTGCCCCCCCTCCGCCTCCCTCCTCCTCGAGAACGCCCTGCTCGCCTCCCACGAGCTGGTCCTGCCCGCCAAGCTCGACCCGCTCTCTCTTCCGGCCCTCGAGCGGACGAAGCGCTTCGTGGCCGCGATCGACGAAGACCGCGCGAAACCGCTCCGGATCGACGGCGTGCTCCCGACCTTCTACGACCTGAGGACCCGCGTTTCGGACGAGACGCTCGACGCGATCCGCGAGAGGTTCACGAAGATCCTGACGCCGATCCGGATCAACGCGGCGCTCGCCGAGGCGCCCCGGACGGGAAAGACGATCTACGAGCTCGACTCCACGTCGCGAGGAGCGGTCGACTACGCGCTCCTCGCCGAAGACCTCGGCCTCGTCTGAGCCCGCCGTCGCACTTCAGTGGCGGCCGCCGCCGCCGTGCGAGCCGCCTCCCGAGCCGTGGCCTCCTCCCGATCCACGCGAGCTGCCGCCGCTCGAGCCGTGGGATACCCCGCCACCGGAGCTGCGACCGCCGCCGCTCGACGTGGGCATCCGCGGCGCCGTCTGGAATCCCCGCGTCGAACCCGACGAGGGGTACGAGCGCATCGGGGCCGGGGACGAGAACGAACGCGTCGGTGCCGAGCCGCCGGCCGAAGGAGCCGAGGCGCGGGGCGAGGACGCGAAGCCGCGAGGCGAAGACGGCTCGTACCGGGGCGACGCGGCGGAGTCGCGGAACAGCGAGGCCTGTCTCTGCGGGGCGGAATCCGTGCGGCGCCACGCGTCTCCCGACGAGCTCCATCCTCGGTCCGCCCCGCCGCCCCGGGAGCTCCACGCGTCCGCCCGGTTCCCGGAGCGCCACGCCTGGTCCGTTCCTCCCGTGGTCGAGCCCGGGGCCGCCGACCGGTTCCCCGCGCTCCACCCACGATCCACCCCGCCGCCGCGGGAAGACCACGCCTCGGTCCGGGTCCCGGAACGCCACGCCTCGTCCGTCCGGCCACCCCGCGAGCCCGGGGTCGCATCCCGGGGCCCGGCGGTGGACGCCGAGAGCCCTGCCGTCCGCCAGGACCCGTTCCCCCCCGTCGTGCCGCGGGGAGCCTGCATGCCCGCGTGGGTCTGCGCGGCCCCCCGGCCGCCCGAATAGGGCACCCCCAGGCGGTGGCTCGCGTCGTGCTGCCACGTCTCCCGGCCGGCATGCGCTCCGGCGGCGTCGCCGTAGTGCCCACCGCCGTAGTGCCCTCCGCCGTGGTGCCCGCCGTCGTACCCGCCGTGGTGCCCGCCGTGGCCGTCGCCGTGGTGACCGTAGTGGTAGCCGCAGTGGTGGAAGAACGCGTCGTTGACGTAGACCGACCCGCCGTACCAGTTCGGTCCCCAGCCCCACCCCCAGCCCCAGGCCCAGCCGCCGAACCAGAACCCGACGTCGATTCCCGGGCCGAAGCCGTAGCCGTAGCCGTACGAGAGCGGCGGATAGGCGCTCCACGCCGGGGCTCCCCAGACGTAGACCGGGTCGTACTGCGGCACGTAGATCACCTGCGGGTCGGCGGGCGCGATCTCGATGACGGTCCGTCCCTCCTGCGCCACCGCGGTGACCGTCTGCTGCGACGTCGAGGAGAGCGTGCCCCTGGCCTCCGCCCGCGCGCGCAGCCTCTGCACCGCGGACATGACGTCCGATTCCTGGGCGAGGAACGCGTTGCCCAGGTCCGTCATCCACTGGACGTCCTCGTTCAGCGTCGCCAGGGCGTCCGGAAAGGCGACGAGGCCCTGGACGCTGGCGTCCCACGGCTGCTGCCGGGCGGCGTCCATCAGCTCCTGTCCCTTCAGGCGGCCGTTCCTGCGCAGCCACTGATGCGCCTGCACGACCTCCAGGGGGTACGTGCTCGCGACGAGAACCTGGCTCAGCAGCGCGTCGGGATAGAGGGCGACGGGCGCCACGAGGTCGGCCAGCTGCGCCGAGGTCAGCCTCTGGGCCTGGATCGGCGCCGGGCTCACGGCACCGGCTGCAGGTGCCGCCCCCTGGGAAAACGCCACGGAGGGGACTCCCAGAACCGCCGCCAGGAAGAAGAGGTGCCGCGTCATCCGGTATTCCATATGTCCTCCGGGCCTGTCCGGTGTCTCTCGAGGAACGACGGCTGCGATGAGTCCGAGCCGGGACGCCTCGTTCGAAGCGGACCCGCTGGGGTCCTGCGCAAGACCCGCGCCAGGGTCCGCGTCCCTTCGAGGATACGGGGGGACACCTCCCGGCGGACGGGACGGAGCCGGCCCTGCCCGGCTCAGGCGCCGAGCTCGGCGGGATTGAGGTCGACCAGGTAGTCCCGCAGCAGCTGGTGCTTCGCCAGCCGCGACTTGGCCGACTTCTCGTAGAGGAAGAACCGGTCCTCCACGGGGCGGATCGCCGGGAAGAGGGGCCGGAGGGCGCCCCGTTCCAGCTCCCCCTGGAGGCTGTAGCTCGGGGCGAGCAGGACGCCGAGCCCGTGGACGGCCGCCGTGATCAGGCCCCGGATGTGGTTGATGGCGATGACCCGGCCGAAGGCGGGGCGGCGCGTCTTCGGCAGGGCGGCGAGGAACCGGTCCCACCAGGCGGCCTCCTTGTCCAGCGACAGGACCGTGCAGCGGGAGAGGTCCGAAGGGTCGTGGATCCGGTGGGCGGCGAGGTACGCCGGCGCGGAGGCCACGACGTACGTCTCCCGGAAGAGCGGCGTCCGGTGCAGCTCGGCGAGCGGGTGCTCCACGCAGTCGATGGCCAGGTCGACGTCCTCGCGCAGAAGCGGCGTCAGGAGGTCGTGGCTCAGGTGGAAGTCCATCTCGATCCCGGGGTGGGCCTCGAGGAACGGCTGGATGTAGCGCATGAGGACGCTGCAGCCGAACTCCACCGTCGCGCCGAGACGGATCCGTCCTTCCGCCCGGCCCCGGTCGCGCCGGAGCTCCTCCTGGGCCGCGTCCAGCGTCGCGAAGACGGTCTCGCAGGCCCTGTGGAGGCGCTTCCCCTCCTCCGTGGGCCGGACCTCGCGGTTCCGCCGGTCCAGGAGGCGCACCCGAGCGGACTCCTCGAGCTTGCGCACGGCGTGGCTGACGGCGCTCTGCGTCCGGTGGAGGCGCCGGGCCGCGCCGGAGAAGCTCCCCGCCTGGACGACGAGGTAGAACGCGCGGAGCTGCTGGAGGTCGAGCGGGGGGTCGGACATGCGTGAATCATATTCACTTGAGACATGAAAACAATGAGCTTTGTAAATACGTCCGGCACGCCTATAACGGGCGCCCTGGAGGTACGGGCCATGACCACGACGACGAAGACGGCGAGCATCCTGTCCGGGCTGGGAATCGAAGAGCGGAACCTCGGCGGCTTCGCGGGAGAGTGGCTCGGCAGCGGCAAGGCGCAGGCCGTGGTCTCCCCGGTGGACGGCGGGACCCTGGCGACGGTCGTGAACGTCACGAAGGAGGAGTTCGAGACGGTCCTGTCGCGCTGCCACGGCGCCTTCGCCGGCTGGCGGACGGTCCCCGCCCCGAAGCGGGGCGAGGTGGTCAAGGCCATCGGCGAGGAGCTCCGCCGCAACAAGGAGAGCCTCGCCCGGCTCGTCTCCCTCGAGATGGGCAAGACCCTCCGCGAGGGGCTCGGCGAGGTCCAGGAGATGATCGACATCTGCGACTTCGCCGTCGGCCTCAGCCGCCAGCTCTACGGGCTCACGCTGCCCAGCGAGCGCCGCCGGCACCGGCTGCAGGAGCAGTGGCACCCGCTCGGCGTCGTCGGCGTCATCACCGCCTTCAACTTCCCCGTCGCCGTCTGGAGCTGGAACGCCGCCCTCGCCCTCGTCTGCGGCGACACGGTCCTCTGGAAGCCCTCGAGCAAGACCCCCCTCACCGCCGTCGCCGTCACCCGCCTCGCGCAGCGGGTGCTCGAGCGGCACGGCTTCGACCCGGCGATCTGCAGCCTGGCGATCGGCAGGGGGAGCGACATCGGCGACCTGATCAACACCGATCCGCGGGTGGCGCTCGTCTCCTACACCGGCTCCGTCCCGGGCGGCCGCCACGTGGGGAAGCTCGTGCAGGAGCGCTTCGGCCGCCTCATCCTGGAGCTGGGCGGCAACAACGCGGTGATCGTGAGCGAGAAGGGGGACCTCGAGGTCGCCCTGAAGGCGATCTACTTCGGGGCCATCGGCACCTCCGGCCAGCGCTGCACGTCGACGCGGCGGGTCATCGTGCACGAGTCGATCCACGGGACGTTCGTGGAGAGGCTGAAGGCCCTCTACGCGGCGACGACGATCGGCGACCCGCTCGACGACGAGCACCTCATGGGGCCGCTCGTGGACGGCGCGGCCGTGGCCACGATGATGCAGGCGATCGAGACGGCGAAGGGACAGGGCGCCCGCGTGGTCTGCGGCGGCGAGAAGCTGGACCTCCCGGGCGGCTGCTACGTCACCCCCTGCCTGGTGGAGGTGGAGGGCAACCTGCCGATCGTGAAGGAGGAGACCTTCGCCCCGGTCCTCTACGTCACCTGCTACCGGACCCTGGAGGAGGCGATCGCGCTGCAGAACGGGGTGCCCCAGGGCCTCTCCAGCTCCATCATCACGAACGACTTCGTCGAGAGCGAGCTGTTCCTCTCCGCGGAGGGGAGCGATTGCGGGATCGCGAACGTCAACACCGGGACGAGCGGCGCCGAGATCGGCGGGGCGTTCGGCGGCGAGAAGGAGACCGGGGGCGGACGCGAGAGCGGCTCCGACGCCTGGAAGGCCTACATGCGCCGCCAGACGAGCGCCCTGAACTTCAGCGGCCGGATCGAGCTGGCCCAGGGGATCGAGCTGGAGCTCTGATCCCGCCCGGGACGACGCGGACCCCGGCCCCGGGCGACGCCCGGGACGGGGGCTCTCCGTCCTCCGCCCCGCGATACGATTCCCGGTGCAGTCGGGGCAAGGCGACGATCCGACGTGCCCGGCCGACCGGGGGCTGGATTCGCCGCGAGCGCGAGGACGAGATGAAGACAGCCGTTGGCATCAGCCTGGGCTCGGGCGAGCACAACTTCGAGTTCGAGACGGACTTCCTGGGGCAGCGCGTCAAGGTGTGGCGCCTCGGAACGGACGCCAGCACGACCAAGACCGTCAAGCTCCTGAAGGCCTGGGAGAGGCACGCCGACGCGATCGGCATCGCGGTCGTGAAGGACAAGTACGCGCTTCCCTCGCGACGGGACATCGACAGGGACGTCTCGCAGCTGACGGACGTCGTGACGCGCGTCCCCGTCACGACGGGGGCGCGCCTCGCCGACATCCTTCAGGAGTGGGCGATCCGTCACGTCCAGAACACGCTCGGCCGCTTCTTCACGAACGCGAGCGTCCTCTTCTTCTCGGGGATGTCGAACCTCAAGCTCGCGCAGACGATGTCCGAGTACACCCAGAACGTCAGCTTCGCCGACCCGCTGCTCCAGCTGGGGATCCCGAAGCTCCTGACGTCGCTGGACGCGCTCCAGCTCTACACCGCGGGCGCCCACCGCGTCCTCGACTGGGCGCTCCCCGGGGTGATGTCGTCCGACCCGGTGAAGGAGTGGAACCGCTTCCTCCTGCGCAAGGCGATGCAGGGCTCCACGGTCGTCGTGGCTCCCGTGCACGAGCTCGACGACTTCGACCGGAACGACCTCGAGGGGAAGACGATCGTCACCTCCACCGTCAGCGACGAGCGGATCGCGAAGCTGAAGGACAAGGGCGTCGCGATGGTCGTCGACGGCTCGCCGTTCCTGTTCGACCACGTGATGGCTCCCAGTCTTCTGGACGCGATGATCATCGCGGCGACGGGAAAGAAGCCCGGGGAGCTCCTCGAGGACGACTACCTGGAGATCCTCACCCGGCTGCAGGTCGAGCCGCGGGTCATCTATCCCGGCGGCTTCAAGCGGATCAACCGCTTCGCCTTCGTCATCCACCCGCTCTCGCAGGAGTACTTCAAGAAGGTCAAGCCGATCGAGCTCCTCTCGCACGTGTCGCCGCCGGTGTTCATGGACACGCTGGAGAAGGCGATGGCCTACCTGCCCCCCTTCGTCTACTCGAAGGTCACCGGCATCAGGTCGCCCACCGGCGTGGAAGCGGAGGGCTGGCTCATCTCCGTGGGCGGGACGCCGAAGGAGATCATGAGCCACGACCCGGAGTTCACGTACCGCCGCCTGCTGGACGCCGCGAAGATCGCCCGCCAGCTGGGGGCGCAGATCATGGGCCTGGGCGCCTTCACGAAGGTCGTCGGCGACGCGGGCGCCACCGTCGCGAGGCGCGCGCCCCTCCCGATCACGACCGGGAACAGCTACAGCGCCTCGGGCGCGCTCTGGGCGGCGCGCGACGCGCTCCTGCGCCTGCGGCTCGTCCCGCCGCCGGGCCCCGGCGGGAAGATCGCCATGAAGGCGATGGTCGTGGGGGCCACCGGGGCCATCGGCTCGGTCTGCGCCCGCCTCCTCGCGATGGCCGCGGACGAGGTCTACATGGTCTCCCCCGAGACGGCCAAGCTCCTCTCGCTCAAGGAGTCGATCCTCAGGGACACTCCCGACGCCCGGCTGTTCCTCTCCTCGCGCGCCGACAAGGACATCGCGGACATGGACATGGTCGTCACCGCGACCTCGGGCGCCGGCAAGAAGGTCCTCGACATCATGAAGGTCAAGCCCGGCTGCGTGATCACCGACGTGGCGCGCCCGCTCGACCTTCCGCCGGAGGAGGTCGCGAGGCGCCCGGACGTCCTCGTGATCGAGTCGGGCGAGATCCAGCTCCCGGGCCAGGTGCAGATGAAGAACATCGGCCTGCCGGAGAACGTCGCCTACGCCTGCCTCGCCGAGACGATCGTCCTCGCGCTGGAGGGGAGGTTCGAGAGCTTCACGGTCGGCCGCGACATCGAGTGGGAGAAGGTCCGCGAGATCTACCGCCTCGGCCTCAAGCACGGGATGAAGCTTGCCGCCATCTCCGGCGTCAACGGTCCCTTCTCCGACGCCGACATCGAGCGCGTGCGCGAGCTGGCGCTCGCGGCGCGCGCGCGTTCGGCCGCGGCCGGGGAGCCGGTGAAGCCGGCGCGGAAGGCGGCGAGGTCCCCGGCGGCCGCGAGACGAACGCCGGCGCGGGCCACCCCGACGCGACGGGGACCGGCGCGGCGAAAAGGGCGCTGACGCGCGTCGATCAGGGAGTCCGTGCCGTCGAGGCCGCGAGCCCGTGCGCAGAGCCCTCGCGCAGCCGGAAGCGCTGGATCTTTCCGGTGGCGGTCTTCGGAAGCTCCCGGCGGAAGGTGATCCGGGCCGGGACCATGTGGGCGGGAAGGCGGGCCTGCACGTGCCGCCGGAGCGCCTCGACGGTGTCGCCCGAGCCGGGGACGCCGTCGCGGAGGACGACGTGCGCCCCCACCCGGACGAGCCCCCAGACCTTCACGCCGGTGACCGCGCACTCCGCGACCGCCGGGTGCTCGTAGAGGACCGCTTCGACGACGACCGGCGAGACCCACTGGGCATCCACCTTGAGAAGGTCGTCCGAGCGGCCCCTGTGGACGAAGACGCCGTCCTCCTCGACGTAGACGTCGCCCGTCCGGAGCCAGCCGTCCCCGTCCGCCGCCGCCGCGGGCGTCCCGTCCCGCCGCCAGTAGCCCTTCGCGACGCTCTCCCCGCGGACGAGGAGGTGCCCCGGCGTTCCGGGGGCGACGTCCCGCCCCTCGTCGTCGACGATCCTCACCTCGTAGCCCGGCACGGGCGTGCCCGAGCTCCCCGGACGGACGGAGTCGGGCCGGTTCGAGAGGAAGATGTGGAGCGCCTCGGTCGTCCCGATGCCGTCGATCACCGGCGCCCCCGTCAGGGCCGTCCAGGCCGTCACGAGCGGGGCGGGAAGCGCCTCGCCGGCCGAGACCCAGAGCCTCGGGATGGCGAGCGGCCCGGCCCTCTCGACGACCCGCAGGACGAAGTTGTAGAGGCTCGGCACGGCGAAGACGACGGTGGGCCGGTGCGTCTCGAGGATCCGGAGGAGCTCCCCGGGCGTCACCTTCCCGGGGTGAAGGATCGCCGTCGCACCGGCGCGGAGCGGGAACGAGAGGCTGTTGCCGAGGCCGTAGGCGAAGAAGAGCTTGCTCGCCGAGAAGACGACGTCGTCCGGGGAGAGGCCGAGGACGCCGTCGCCGAAGGCTCTTGCCGTGACGGCCGGAGCGCCGTGGGCGTGGAGCACGCCCTTCGGCTCCCCGGTCGTCCCCGACGTGTAGAGCAGGAAGGCGGGATCGTCGTCGCGAGCCGCCCGCGCCGTGAACCCGGGGTCGCCGTTCGCGAGGAATTCCCGCAGCGATTCCGGGGTGACCGGGAGGCGGAACGCCAGGTCGCGCGACTCGGCCGACCACGCCGCGAGCGACGGGTCGGCGACGAGGATTCGGGCCCCGGAGTCCGCCAGGATCGCCTCGCTCGCCTCCACGTCGAGCGCGGTCGAGACGAGGGCCGGCAGGACGCCCGCCTTCAGGCAACCGAGGAAGGCCGCGACGTACGCGATGCCGTCGGGAAGGACGATTGCGGCCCGGTCGCCGGGAGCGGCACCCGCAGCGAGGAGGGCCGAGCCGAAGCGGCTCGAGAGCTCGTCGAGGTCCCAGAACGTGGCGTTCTCTCCCCCGCAGACGCACGCGATCCTCTCCGGGTGCCGCGCGAGGCCGGGGGCGAGGAGCGCCGTGGCCCCGTTCAGGCGCACCTCCCCGGGCTCGATGCGCGGCAGCGCGACCGCACGCTCCCGGTCTCCCCGTCCATCGCTCCTTCTCCTCCGGCCGCGTGCGTCGCACGCTCTCTCACCGCCATTCTCCAACCGTGGACCGGGCGCGAGGAGCGGCTGCCGGAGGAGGTGGTCGCCGGGCACGGTCGGTACGGCGGGAGGGTGAAAGGAGGGTTCCCCGGCCGCTGGCGCGTTCTGCCACCACATTGGCGTGTTCTGCTAATGACCCGGGACCCCCGGGGCCCTACCTTACACGGCGTCAGGAGGAACCCGGAAATGACCGAGACGACGCAAGCCAATCCCGCGGAACTCGCGGCCGCCGAAGCACCTGCGTACGAGGCCCGAGCCTTTGCCGCCCCGGGCGCGACCTCCCCGCTCGCGCCGGCGACGATCCGGCGCCGCACCCCGGGACCGCACGACGTCCAGATCGACGTCCTCTTCTGCGGCGTCTGCCACTCGGACCTCCACCAGGTCCGGAACGAGTGGCAGAGCGTCATGCCGACCGCCTATCCCTGCGTCCCGGGGCACGAGGTCCTCGGCCGCGTCGTGAAGGCCGGGATCCGCGTCACGAAGTTCCGGGAAGGCGACCTCGCGGCCGTGGGCTGCATGGTCGACTCGTGCCGCACGTGCGACGCGTGCCGCGAGGGCGAGGAGCAGTTCTGCGTCGGGCCCGCGACGTTCACCTACAACTCCCCCGACAGGCACCTCGGAGGCGTCACCTGGGGCGGCTACTCCGACAGCCTCGTGGTGGACGAGGCCTTCGCCCTGCGGGTGCCCGGGAACCTCGACCCGGCCGGGACGGCGCCTCTCCTCTGCGCCGGGATCACGACCTGGTCGCCCCTGCGGCACTGGAACGTCCGGGAGGGGCAGAAGGTGGGGATCGTCGGGCTCGGCGGGCTCGGGCACATGGGGGTCAAGCTCGCGAACGCCCTCGGCGCCCGCGTCGTCGTCTTCACGACGTCCGCCGGAAAGACGGCGGACGCGGTCCGCCTCGGAGCCCGCGAGGCCGTCGTCTCCCGGAACGCCGCGGAGATGCAGAAGCACGCCGGGAGCTTCGACTTCATCCTCGACACGGTCTCGGCGCAGCACGACCTGAACGCCTACGTGAACCTGCTGAAGCGGAACGGCACGATGACCCTCGTGGGGGCGCCCGAGGCGCCGACTCCCCTTTCCGCGTTCGGCCTCCTCTTCGGCCGCAGGCAGCTCGCGGGCTCCGTCATCGGCGGCATCCGCGAGACGCAGGAGATGCTCGACTTCTGCGGAGCGCACGGCATCACGGCCGACGTCGAGGTGATCCCGATCCAGAAGATCAACGAGGCCTACGACCGGCTCCTGAAGAGCGACGTCAAGTACCGGTTCGTCATCGACATGGCCTCCCTGAAGTAGAGGACGACGACGATGAAGACGCGCGCGCTGGGAAAGAGCGGCCTCGAGGTCTCGGCCATCGGGTTCGGATGCATGGGGATGAGCTTCGGCTACGGTCCGCCGGCGGACCGGCAGGAGATGATCGCGCTGCTCCGGACCGCCGTCGAACGCGGCGTGACGTTCTTCGACACCGCCGAGGTCTACGGCCCGTTCGCGAACGAGGAGCTCGTCGGCGAGGCGCTCGCCCCGTTCAAGGGGAAGGTGGCGATCGCCACGAAGTTCGGCTTCCGGCCCGACACGGCCGCCGGGCAGCGGTGGACCGCCCTCGACAGCCGGCCGGAGCACGTCCGCGAGGTCGCGGAGGCCTCGCTCCGGCGGCTCCGGGTCGACGTCATCGACCTCTTCTACCAGCACCGCGTCGACCCGGCCGTGCCGATCGAGGAGGTGGCGGGAGCGGTGAAGGAGCTGATCCGGGAAGGCAAGGTCCGGCACTTCGGCCTCTCCGAGGCCGGCGCGCGGACGATCCGCCGCGCCCATGCGGTCCAGCCCGTCACCGCGCTCCAGAGCGAGTACTCGCTCTTCTGGCGGGAGCCGGAAGAGGAGATCCTCCCCGTGCTCGAGGAGCTCGGGATCGGCTTCGTCCCCTTCAGCCCGCTGGGCAAGGGGTTCCTCACGGGGAAGATCGACGAGAGCACGACCTTCGACACCACGGACTTCCGAAACGTCGTCCCCCGCTTCACGCCAGAGAACCGGAGGGCGAACCGGGCCCTGGTCGACCTCGTGACCCGGATCGCGGCGGCGAAGCGGGCGACCCCCGCGCAGGTCGCCCTCGCCTGGATCCTCGCGCAGAAGCCCTGGATCGTGCCGATCCCGGGGACGACGAAGCTCCATCGCCTCGAGGAGAACCTCGGCGGCGCAGACGTCGAGCTGACGCCCGACGAGCTCCGCGAGATCGGGACGGAATCCTCGCGGATCGAGCTGCAGGGGGCGCGGTACCCCGAGGCCTCCCAGCGGATGATCGACCGCTGAGGGAGGCCCGGAAAAGGAGAGGACGACGGCGTCGCGAGCCGGGAGATCCCGCGCGACACGAGGATAGGATTCGACCACGACCATGCTGAACCTCTTCCGCGTCCCCACCACGCTCCCGAGGAAGCTCGAGGAGCTCGGCGTCTCCCCGGCGCTCGTGCTGCGCCACGCGGGCCTGCCGCCCGGACTCTTCGACGAGGAGAAGATCCAGGTGAGCACCGAGGAGCTGTTCGCGCTCTACCGGGGGCTCGCGGAGGCCAGCGACGACCCGGCGATCGGGCTCAGGCTCGGGGCCGAGGACCGCGTCGAGCGCTACGACCCGATCACTCTCGCGGCGCTCTCGGCGCGCTCGCTCCGCGACGCGCTCGAGCGGATGGCGCGCTACAAGCAGCTCGTCTGCCCCGAGGAGCTCACGGTGGAGGAAAGGGTCGACGAGGCCCTCGTCCGATTCCGGTGGCTCCTCGCGGAGGAGACGGAGCCGCCCGTCCTCATCGACCTCTGCTTCGCCGCGGTCGTCCGCATCGCCCACCGGGGGACCGGCGCCCTCGTCGCCCCGAAGCGGCTCGAGCTTCGCGGAGCCGCCAGGAACCGCGAGATGTACGAGACGCACTTCGGCTGCCCCGCGCGGTTCGGCGGGCGCCGCAACACGATCGTCTTCCGGAAGGCCGACCTCGACCGCCCGTTCGTCACGCACAACGCCGACCTTCTCGCCGCGATCGCTCCGCAGCTCGAGGCCGAGCTGGCCCAGGCGCTCTCGTCGAAGGAGCTCGTCGAGCAGGTCAAGGGCGTCCTGAAGCGGCTTCTCGCCGGGCGACGGCCGGGAATCGAGGACGTCGCCAGGGAGCTGCGCCTCAGCTCGAGGACGCTCCAGCGGAGGCTGACCGAGGCCGGCCTGACGTTCCAGCAGCTGATGCAGGACGCGCGGCGCGAGCTGGCCCGCCACTACCTCCTCCACTCCTCCCTCGAGCTCAACCAGACCGCGTACCTCCTGGGATACGAGGACGCCCACTCCTTCTTCCGCGCGTTCAACGCGTGGGAGGGCACGTCGCCCGGAGCGTGGCGCGCGCTCCAGGGCCGGACGCCGCGCCCGGGGGCCGCAACGCCCGCGAGCTGAGATCCGCGAGGGCGACGACCGGTCCCCTCGAACGAGGAAGAGATGCAGACACGCAAGCTCGGAAACGGCAACCTCGAAGTCTCGGCCCTCGGCCTCGGCTGCATGGGGATGAGCTTCAGCTTCGGGCCGCCCCCGGAGAAGCGGGAGATGATCTCCCTGCTCCGGAAGGCCGTGGAGCGCGGCGTCACGTTCTTCGACACCGCCGAGGTCTACGGCCCGTTCGTGAACGAGGAGCTCGTCGGGGAGGCGCTCGAGCCCTTCCGCGGGGAGGTCGTCGTCGCCACCAAGTTCGGCTTCCGGATCGACCCGAAGGGCGGGTCGCCGTGGGCGGGCCTCGACAGCCGGCCGGTGCACGTCCGGGAGGTCGCGGAGGCCTCGCTCCGGCGGCTCAGGGTCGACGCGATCGACCTCTTCTACCAGCACCGCGTCGACCCCGACGTCCCGATCGAGGACGTCGCGGGAACCGTGAAGGAGCTGATCCGCGAGGGCAAGGTCCGGCACTTCGGCCTCTCCGAGGCGAGCGTGCCGACGATCCGCCGCGCGCACGCCATTCAGCCGGTCACCGCGCTCCAGAGCGAGTACTCGCTCTGGTGGCGGGAGCCCGAGGCCGAGGTGCTGCCGGCCGTCGAGGAGCTCGGGATCGGCTTCGTCCCCTACAGCCCGCTCGGCCGGGGTTTCCTCACGGGAGCCATCGACGAGACCACGACGTTCCACGCCACCGACTTCCGGAACGGCCTCCCCCGCTTCGCGCCGGAGGCCCGGAAGGCGAACCAGGCGTTCGTCGGGATGCTGCGCCGGATCGCCGAATCGAAGAAGGCGACGCCCGCCCAGGTCGCGCTCGCGTGGCTCCTCGCCCGCAAGCCCTGGATCGTGCCGATCCCGGGGACCCGCAGGCTCGAGCGCCTCGACGAGAACCTCGCCGGCGCCGACATCCCTCTCACGGCCGAAGACCTCCGCGAGATCGACGAGGCCTCCGCGAAGGTCACGGTGCAGGGCGCCCGGTACCCGGAGCACCTGCAGAAGCTGACGGGCCGGTGACGAGGCCGTGACCGTGCGAGCGGCTTCGACCTGGACTCCTGCGGAGCGGTCGGTCCTCCGTACCCTGCGCCGGCCCGAGGACGTCCAGCGCTTCGTCGACGAGCTTCCCTACAACAAGGAGGACGCGGGCGAGACGTGCCGGTCGCCGCGTCGCGTCCTGAGGGACCGGACCGCCCAGTGCTTCGAGGCGGCGGTCTTCGCGGCCGCCGCCCTCCGTTTCCACGGCCACAGGCCGCTCGTCCTCCTCCTGGCCGCCGTCCGGGACGAGCACCACCTCCTCGCCCTCTACCGGGAGCGCAAGGACGGCGGCGCCTGGGGCGCCATCGGGAAGTCGAAGTTCGTGGGCCTCCGGTTCCGCGACCCGGTCTTCCGCACCCCGCGGGAGCTCGCGATGAGCTACTTCGAGAGCTACTACAACGACGACGCGGAGAAGACCCTTCGCGCGATCTCGCGCCCCATCGACCTCGCGCGCCGGGACGGGCGGGACTGGGAGCGCGCCGAAGAGGACGTCTGGGACCTGAGCGAGTGGATCGGCCTGCACGCGGTGCGGCCGCTCGTCACTCCCGCCCAGGCGCGGAGACTTCGCCGCGTCGAGCCTGTGGCCTTCACGCAGGGCCTCCTGCCGGGCCTCACGCACCCGCCCAGGGAGAGGATCGGGAGCTGAAGACATGGCCATCCACGAGGAAGCGCAGCGGAACCACGACGAGCTGTTCCCCGACCACCGCTCGACCCTCGCGGTCACCGATCCCGAGCTGGTCGAGCTCTTCGACAACTGGGCGTTCGGCGAGGTGCCGACGGACGCGGCCCTCGACACCCGGACCCGCGTCATGGTGCAGCTCGCGGCGCTCATCGCGTGCCACGCGGTCGCCGAGTACCGCGTCATGCTCGACGGGGCCCTGAACGTCGGCGTCACGCCCGTCGAGGCGAAGGAGATCGTCTACCAGGCGGTCGCCTACGTCGGGATGGGATGGGTCTTCGACGTCCTCCACGCGACGAACGACGTGCTGCTGGACCGGGGCGTCGCCCTGCCGCTCCCCGGGCAGTCGACGTCGACTCCCGAGACCCGGTTCGAGAAGGGGCTCGCGGTGCAGCGGCGCCTCTTCGGGGAGCGGATCGACCGGATGCACGCGGAAGCCCCCGAGGACCAGCGTCACGTCCAGCGCTACCTTTCCGCCAACTGCTTCGGCGACGTCCTCACGCGGACGGGGCTCGACCTGAAGACTCGGGAGCTGCTGACGTTCTCGATGATCGCGTCGCTGGGCGGGTGCGAGCCGCAGCTCGCGGCGCACGTGTCGGGGAACCTCGCGGCCGGCAACGACCGGAAGGTGCTCCTCGGCGCCGTGACGGCGCTCCTCCCCTTCATCGGCTACCCGCGCGGCCTGAACGCGATCCGGGTCGTCAACGAGGGGATTTCCGGACGACCCGCGTCCTGATCCTCGGCGCGAACGGCCAGGAGACGTCGGGCCACGACGCCGGGGATGGAGGTCCGCCGGAGTCTCGGCGTGAGCCGGGGGTAGGAGACACCTTTCGGTTCGCCACCGATCGTGGTGTCATGTGGCAGTGCAGCATGGGGAGGGAGGAGCAGCATGGCCCTCGACCATCTCTCACGCCTGATCCGGGAATCGGCGAAGAGCTTCGGCCCAAGGGAGGCGATGCGCTACCGCGACGGCCGGGAGTGGCGCTCCATCACCTACGCCGAGCTCTCGACGCGCGTCGAGGCCATGGCGCGCGCCCTCGTCCGCGCGGGCGTCGCGGCCGGGGACCGGGTAGCGATCTTCGCGCCCAACGGACCCGACTGGGCCATCGCCGACTTCGGCGTGCTGATGGTCGGCGCCGTCGGCGTGCCCATCTACGCGACGGACACCGCCCGGCAGGCGGAGCAGGTCTTCCTCGACGCCGGCGCGAAGCTCCTCTTCGTCGGCGGACAGGAGCAACACGACAAGGCCGTGACTTTCGAGTCGGGCGCGCCCCCGCTGGTCGCGTTCGACCCGGCCACGCGCCTCTCCGGCCCGCGCTCCTCGTCGCTCGCGGACTTCCTCGCCCGCGCCACGCCCGGGAGCGCTGCGGAGGTCGAGGCCCGCCTGGCGGCGGCGAAGCCCGAGGACCTCGCCACGATCATCTACACCTCGGGGACCACCGGCGACCGCAAGGGCGCCATGCTCACCCACGCCAACTTCGCCTCGCAGTTCCGCGCCCTCGACGAGCGCTTCGAGTTCGGTCCCGACGACCGCAGCCTCTGCTTCCTGCCTCTCAGCCACGTCTACGAGCGGGCCTGGTCGTACTTCGTCTTCCGCTCCGGCGCGACCAACGTCTACCTGCGGGACCCCAAGGAGGCCGTCGTCGCCATGCCCGAGGTCCGGCCCACGGCCATGGTGAGCGTCCCGCGCCTCTACGAGAAGGTGTACGCCGCCATCCAGGACCGCGTCTCCAGGAGCTCGCCCGTGCGCCGGAGCCTCTTCCGCTGGGCGCTCGGCGTGGGCTCGATCTTCGAGCACGCGAGCCGCACCGGCCGGCGCGTGGGGCCGGCGATCCGGCTGCAGCACGCGCTCGCCGACAGGCTCGTCCTCTCGAAGGTCCGGGAGGCCGTCGGCGGCGACAAGAGGTTCTTCTCGGCCGGCGGCGCGCCGCTGGCGAAGGAGATCGAGGAGTTCTTCCTCTCGGTCGGGCTCCTCGTCTGCCAGGGCTACGGCCTCACCGAGACCTCGCCCATGGTCACGTGCAACTCGCCCGGCGCCTTCCGCTTCGGCACCGTCGGCCTCCCCATCCCGGGCTGCGAGGTGCGCATCGCGGACGCGGGCGAGGTGCAGGTGCGCGGGGACAACGTGATGAAGGGCTACTGGGGCAAGCCTGCCGAGACCGCCGCCGCCTTCGAGGACGGCTGGTTCCGGACCGGCGACGTCGGCGTGCTCGAGCCGGACGGCTACCTGCGCATCACGGACCGCATCAAGGACCTCATCATCACCTCGCAGGGCAAGAACGTCGCGCCCCAGCGCGTCGAAGGGATGCTCGCCGGGCACCCCCTGCTCGAGCAGGTCGTCGTCATCGGCGACCGGCGCACGTTCCTCAGCGCCCTCATCGTGCCGAGCTTCCCGGCGCTCGAGGAGCGCGCCAAAAAGGACGGGATCCCCTTCGCCTCGCGCGAGGAGCTCGTGAAGCGCCCCGAGGTCGTCGCCCTCTACGAGCAGGTCCTGAGCGAGCGCTCGCGAGAGCTGGCCGGCTACGAGCAGATCAAGCGCTTCGCCCTGCTGCCGCGCGAGCTGACGCAGGAGGCCGGAGAGGTCACGCCCACCCTCAAGGTCCGGCGGCGCGTGGTCGAGCAGCGCTACCGCGAGGTCATCGACGCCCTGTACGCGGCCGGCGAGGGACGGGGCGACGCGGCGGCCTCCGCCTGAGCGCCGGCCAGGGCCCCTTGCGGGAGTCGACGCGGTCCGCGTCAACCGGCGGGACGCCGCTCTCGTCCAACGTCCGTTAGAGTACGGGCGCGAAGAGCCGGTGCAAACAGCCGAGGACTCCCGAGCATCCGGGCCCGATCCCCTCCCGGAGCGGCCCGACCGGTCCCGCCCGAGGGCGCCGTCGATCCGCCAGGCTCTCCGATCACTGCGCCACCGGAACTACCGGCTCTTCTTCGCCGGTCAGCTCGTCTCCCTCGTCGGCACGTGGATCCAGATGGTGGCCCAGTCGTGGCTCGTCTACCGGCTGACGCGCTCCGAGGCCCTCCTCGGCGCGGTCGGCTTCGCCGGCCAGATCCCCATCCTCCTCCTCGCCCCGCTGGGCGGCGCGCTGGCGGACCGGGTCGACCGCCGACGGCTCCTCGTGACGACGCAGGCGGCCTCCCTCCTGGCGGCGGCCGTCCTCGCCCTCCTGACGCTCCTCGGGACCGTCACCGTCTGGCACGTCGGGGCCGTCGCGCTCGCGCTCGGCGTCGTGAACGCCGTCGACATGCCCACCCGCCAGGCGTTCGTGCCGAGCCTCGTGGGCAAGGACGACCTCGTCAACGCCATCGCCCTGAACTCGACGATGTTCAACGGGGCGCGCGTCGTGGGGCCTGCGATCGCCGGCCTCCTCGTGGCGGCCCTGGGCGAGGGATGGTGCTTCGCGGCGAACGCCGCCAGCTTCGTGGCCGTCATCGCCGGCCTGCTCATGATGGACGTGGCGCCCCGCGAGACCGGCCCGCACGGCCAGTCCACCGCCGACCGGATCGCCGAAGGCTTCCGCTTCGTCTGGGGAAACGCCCCGATCCGCGCGATCCTCCTCCTCCTGGGCGTCGTCAGCCTCACCGGCATGCCGTACGCGGTGCTCATGCCCGTCTTCTCGGACCGGATCCTCCACGGCGGCGCCCGGGGCCTCGGCCTCCTGATGTCGGCGTCGGGCTGCGGGGCCCTGGCCGGCGCGGTGCTCCTCGCCTCGCGGACGGACGTGCGCGGCCTCTCGCGCTGGGTGGCGATGGCCGCCGCGGGGTTCGGCGCAGGCCTCGTCCTCTTCGCCACGTCCCGCTCGCTCTGGCTCTCCGTCGCGATCCTCGTCCCGACGGGCTTCTCGATGATCGTCCAGATGGCGTCCTCGAACACGCTCGTGCAGACGCTCGTTTCGGACGACCTTCGCGGGCGCGTGATGTCCGTCTACTCGATGATGTTCCTCGGCATGGCGCCGTTCGGCTCGCTCTTCGCCGGGTTCCTCGCGGAGCGCATCGGCGCCCCCGCCACCGTGGCCATCGGAGGCGGCGTCTGCATGGCCACCGCCGCCCTCTTCGCCTGGCACCTCCCCTCGCTCCGGGCGAAGGCCGAGATCTGAGACAGGCGCTCTTCGGCCGAGCCCTGCCTGTGGCAGCATCCCGCCCATGACGACGATCGGACTCATCGGTGCCGGCCACATCGGAAGCCAGGTCGCGCGCCTCGCGGTGGCGCACGGCTACGACGTGGTGATCAGCAACTCGCGGGGCCCGGAGACGCTCGCGGCGCTCGTGCAGGAGCTCGGGCCGAGGGCTCGCGCCGCGACGCCGCTCGAGGCGGCGCGGCAGGGAGACATCGTCGTCGTGACGATCCCCCTCCGGAACATCGGCAGCGTGCCCGTGGAGCCGCTCGCCGGCAAGGTGGTCATCGACACGAACAACTACTACCCGCAGCGCGACGGGCAGATCCCCGAGCTCGACGACGAGTCGACGACCACGTCGGAGCTCCTTCAGGCGCACCTGCCGGAGTCGAAGGTCGTCAAGGCCTTCAACCACATCTACGCCGCCGAGCTGACGACCCACGGGCTGCCCGCCGGCACCCCGAACCGCCGCGCCCTCGTCATCGCGGGGGACGACCCGTCCGCGAAGGAGACCGTCGCCGCGATGCTCGACGCCTTCGGCTTCGACACGGTCGACGCGGGGCCGCTGAAGGAAGGCTGGCGTATCCAGCGCGACACGCCCGGCTACGGCCCTCGGCGCAACGCCGAAGAGCTGAGGAGGGACCTCGCGGCCGCGAAGAGGTACCGGGAGAGGTAGCCCCGAGCGCGACGGGACGGAGAACCAGCCGACGAGCGGACTCGCGTCGGTCCTCGTCGCGGTCGCCACGGGGTCGTCGGCGTCGTCCTCGCGGACCTGAGGCCGATCGGCGTGACCTCCCGTTCGCTCGCGGACGTCCCACCCGACATGGACGGCAAGCCATACGCGTCCGCCGGGAGGGTGCCGTCTGGCGCGACGATGCGAGGCGCGAGCCCCGGCAGCGGATTCCTCCCCCTCGGGCAGGTCGAGCGCACGGGGCCGGGTCAGGCGAGTTCCGAGACCCCGGCCGCCTCCAGCCCCGAGGGCCGGTGGGTCTCGCGCAGGGAACCAGGCGAAACGACCCGACCGGCCTCCTGACGCCCGTCATATCCGCACCGCGGCAGGAGGAGCACAATGAGACCGTGTTTCATCATCGCCGTTCCGCAGCAGGCGCGTGCGGCCTGGCGCCGGAGAGAAGGGAGGCCCATTGGGCCTCACGCCCGACACCCTGATCGCCGGCGTCGCGGCCCACCGCTCCCTCGGCATCGAGGCCTTCGAGCGCGAGCGGAACGAACGCGTTCGCCCCGAAGGCGACGTGCCGTTTCCCCGGGTCGTCCGCCAGGCGGCGCACGGGGCGGCCCGCAACGCCGCGCCCATGGCGAGCGAGGGAGCCACGCTGATCGGGACCGACACGGCCTGGGCCATGTTCGAGGCGGCGCGCGTTGCCCGGCCGGGTGCGAGCCTCTTCGTCTTCACCTTCTCCCGCGCCACGTTCGACGTCGACGCCCGCCCTGTCCCGGGAGAGCCGTTCGTCTTCACCCGGTTCGCGGGCGAGCCGCAGTGCTCCCTGACCGAGGCAGAGCTGAAGGCGGAGCTCCTCCGCTGCGGGTTCGAGAAGGACCCTCCCGGTCCGCTCGCCGAGTACGACCGCCCGATCGCGGGGTGCACGCTTTCGCGGGGAGGGCCCGTCATCTCCGAGGGGACCTTTCGCGCCGTCCGGCAGTCCTGAGAAAGGAGCCACTCATGTCGTCCGCCCGCCCGGACTCTCCGCTCTCGCCCTGGTGGCGCCACTCGGTCATCCTCGTGATGGCCTTCGGCTTCAGCCTCCTGACGGTGGTCACGGTCCTCACCTACACGAACGCCCCACCCGTCCCCGAGCGGGTGACCGACACGAGGGGCGCGACCCTGTTCACGCGGGACGACGTCGAGCACGGCCAGGAGGTGTTCTTCAGGTTCGGCCTGATGGAGCATGGATCGCTCTGGGGCCACGGCGCGTACCTCGGCCCGGACTACAGCGCGGAGTACCTGCACCGGCTCGCCGAGATCGCGCGGGACGCCCTCTCCCGGGGGCGCTCCGGCCTCGCCTACGCCGCGCTCGACCCCGACGCGGCCGCGAGCGTCGACGCGTCCGTTCACCGGCTCCTGAAGGAGAACCGCTACGACCCGAAGACCGGCGTCCTGCGGTTCACCCCGGCCGAGGCTTCCGCCTGGGAGATCCAGCAGGCCGAGTGGACGCGCTACTTCTCGGGAGAGGTGGCCGCGCCGGGGCTTCCCCCGAGGTACATCCGCGACCCGGGCGAGCTCCGGGCCCTCACCTCGTACTTCGCGTGGGCGGCCTGGGCCACCGTCGCCAACCGTCCCGGCAAGGACTACTCGTACACGAACAACTGGCCCTTCGAGCCGGCCGTCGGCAACCGGCCCAGCGCCTCGACGTACCTCTGGAGCGCGCTCAGCCTCGTGACCCTTCTCGCCGGCCTCGGAACGGTCCTGTTCGCCGTCGGCCGGTTCGACTACCTCGGCTGGCACGGCCCGTCGGCCAGCGGGCACGCCCACGACAGCCCCCTGGCCCGCTGGGTCCCGACCTCGAGCCAGAAGGCCGTCGGCCTCTACCTCGGCGTCGTCGCCCTTCTCTTCCTCCTGCAGACGCTCGCGGGCGGCGCGCTGGCCCACTACCGGGTCGAGTCGGGCGCCTTCTACGGATTCGACCTCGCGCGGGTCCTTCCCTACAACCTGCTCCGGACGTTCCACCTGCAGCTGGCGATCTTCTGGATCGCCACCGCCTGGGTGGCCGGCGGCCTCTTCCTCGCGCCGATCGTCGGCGGGGCCGAGCCCCGCGGACAGCGGGCCGGCGTCCTCGCGCTCCTCGCCGCCCTCGCGGTCGTCGTCTTCGGGAGCCTCGGCGGCGAGTGGCTCGGGCTGAACGACCACCTGGGGAAGCTCTGGTTCTGGCTCGGGCACCAGGGCTCGGAGTACCTCGACCTCGGCCGCTTCTGGCAGCTCCTCCTCGCCTCGGGGCTCGCGGGATGGCTCGGCCTCATGGTCCGGGCGCTCCGCCCCGCGCTCCGCGACCGCGAGCGCTCCGAGCTGGCTTCGCTCTTTCTCTACGCCGCGGCGGCGATCCCGCTCTTCTACCTGCCGGCGCTCTTCTTCGGGCCGCGCACGAATTTCGCCGTGATCGACAACTGGCGCTTCTGGATCATCCACCTCTGGGTGGAGGGCTTCTTCGAGCTCTTCGCCACCGTCCTCGTCGCCGTCCTGTTCGTCCTCCTGGGCCTCGTCACCACGCGGACGGCCACGCGGGTCATCTACCTGGACGCGATCCTCTACCTGGCCGGAGGGATCGTCGGCACCGGCCACCACTGGTACTTCACCGGCCAGGGAACGCTCAACATGGGCCTGGCCGCGTGCTTCTCGGCGCTCGAGGTGGTGCCGCTCACGCTTCTCACCCTCGACGCCTGGGACTTCATCCGCCTCCGGGAACGGCGCTGCGAGGAGTGCCAGACGGCGTTCGCGGACCGTCACCGCTGGCCGATCTACTTCCTGATGGCCGTCGGCTTCTGGAACTTCGTCGGCGCCGGAGTCTTCGGCTTCCTCATCAACCTCCCCATCGTCTCCTACTTCGAGGTCGGCACCTCGCTGACGAACAACCACGCCCACGGGTCGCTCTTCGGCGTCTTCGGGATGCTGGCGCTGGCGGTTCTCCTCTTCTGCCTTCGCTCGCTGGCGGACGACGCCGCGTGGAACCGCGCCGAGCGCTGGATCAGGACGGGCTTCTGGGGCCTGAACGCCGGGCTCGCTCTCATGATGGCGATCGACCTCTTCCCGGCGGGCGTGCTCCAGCTCCGGGACGTCCTCCAGAACGGCTACTGGCACGCGCGACGGCTCACCTTCCTGATGGGCGGGACGTTCCACGCGCTGGAGTGGGCGCGCGTCGCGGCCGACACGATCTTCCTGCTGCTCGGGGTCGTCCCGCTCGTCCTGGCGATCGCGGCGCTGCTCGTCGGCTCGCGCGACCGCGCGCGGGCCGGCTCGTAGACGGGAACTCTCGCGTCGATCGCGACCGCGCGGGGCCCGGGCTCGTCCGGGAGCTCGGCGAGGCCGAGGACCGCGCCGACGTTCGAATGCTCGCACTGCGCACCCGGACCGCGCGGGAGCGTCAAGCCGGAGGTCAACGAGCGCTGGGAGGCGATCCTCGAGAGACAGGTCGCCGCCACGCCGCACGTCCGGATGCCCCGCCACTTCCCGGGCCACGCCGTGGCCGCCTCCGCGCGGCTCATCTCGTCCGCGGCGAGGCGGACGCGGCTCTTCTCCGGTTCCGTGAGGCGCGGGACCGCCACGACCCCCGGATCGGCTCGCACCGGCTCTACGCGGGGATCTTCCCCTCCCATCCCCGCGTGGAGGCACTGCTTGCGCCGCACCTGCCCTGATGGTTGGCGCCGACGGTCGGCGCCGCTCCTCCACGGCCGAGCGTCCCGGGCTGCTACGGCGGGTCGCCGTGAGCGAGGACTATCCGATCCGGCCGGGATCAGTGCTCGACCGGCAGCCCGAGCTCCTGCCAGCGCAGGAATCCGCCGGCAAGGTTGACCGGCTGGCCGAGGACCCCGAGGTAGGCGAGCGTCTTCGCGGCCGTCATCGACCGGACGCCGCTTCGGCAGGAGAGGACGACCGGCCCGTCCCGCCGCAGCTCGTCGAGGTGAAAGCCGAGCGCGGCGAGCGGACGGTTCACGGTGCCGGGAATGTGCCCCTCCCGGAACTCGAACGGCTCCCGCACGTCGTACCAGCGCCTCTCCGCGGTGATCGCCTCGCGGCGAGGCGCCACCTCTTCGACCGTCCGCTCGGCCGGCCGGGCGCCGAGGTCGACCGCCGATCCCCCGGCCGAGCAGCACGCGGCGACGACGGCGGGCGCCTCCGGCAGCTCCGGGTCGGCCTCCAGGTTGGCCGCGAGCGTCGCGTCGACCTGGGGCGAGTTGCCGGCCCCCTCGACCGCGCGGAGCGACCGGGCGTAGGCCGCGCCGTTCTCGAAGCCGAGCGCCGGGTTGTTCTTCCGCTCGTGCCCGACCGTCGTGAAGAGGATGTCGTTGTAGTTGTGGCCGGGAAGGACGACGGTCGCGTCGGGGAGGGACATCAGGCGGTCGCGCACCGACTCGAAGAGGCGCGCGGGGTCGCTGCCGCGGAAGTCCGCCCGCCCCAGGCCTCCGACGAGGAGCGAGTCGCCCGTCAGGACGAGGCCGTGCCCGGCCAGCGCGAGCGAGTCGTCCGTGTGGCCCGGCACCTCGAGCGCCGTGAGCTTCAGCTCGCCCACCCGGGCCTCCTCGCCGTCGGCGAGGCGCCGGTGCGGGCGCGCGCACTGCGTCCGCGCGCCCATCCAGACCGGGATCCCCTCCTTCGCGAATGACGACGAGCCGGAGAGGTGGTCCGCGTGCGTGTGCGTGTCGAACACCGCGACGATCTTCAGGCCGAGGCTGGCCGCCGCCCCCCGGTAGGTCGAGCTCTTTCCGGCCTTGGGGTCGACCAGCAGGGCCTCGCCCGTGCGCGCGCAGCCGACCAGGTAGGCGGCGCAGCCCGAGTCGGTGAAGCTCTTCAGCGTCACGTCCATGCGTTCCTCCTCATCTCGCCGAGTGGATCGGCGGGGAGGATATTGAAATCCCGTCTCAAATGAAAATCCTGCCGAGCCGGGCTGGCCGCGGCGGGCGCCGGGGAGCGATCCGGCAGTGGCCGCGACGGCGGGATTCGATTGGGGCCCCGTGGGTCGGCTTCGTCTCCCTTTGACCACCGGAGGCCACGCGGACAACGACGGCATGCCGGCCACGGCCTCTTCTCCTTCACGCTGAGAGGCGTAGCGACCGTCGGCAGCGTGGCGCTGCAGCTGTTCCTGCCGCCCGGGGCCGCGACGAACAGTTGCTGGAAGCACGGGGCTCGGCCGGGCTTCCCCGCTGCGGACCGGTACGAGTTTCAGTGGGACGGCTCGACGGGAGCCCGGGGGACGAATCCGATCACGCCCCGCTTCACGAACGGGCAGCGGGGCGACGACGACGTCACCGCCCACGGCGCGCTGCTGATGGGCCTCGCGGGCCTGTGGGGGGTGAGACGACCGTGAGCCCCGCCGCGAGGGCCAGGAAAGGTGACGGCATCGACCGATCCGCTCCCGGCCCCCGTGTTCTGATCCCGGGGGGACCTCTCAGATGAAGATCCACGTCGACGCCGACGCCTGCCCCGTGAAGGCCGAAATCGCCCGGGTGGCCGCTCGATACGGCCTCCGGGTCGACTTCGTCGCCAACTCGCGGATGGCGATCCCCGAGGGCGAGCTCTTCGAGCTGGTCGTCGTCGGACGGGGAAACCTCGATGCGGCCGACGACCGGATCGCCGAGCGGGTCGCCGAGGGCGACATCGTCGTCTCGGGCGACATCCCCCTCGCCTCCCGTTGCCTCGCCCGGGGAGCTCGTGTGCTCGACCCGAAGGGCCGCGTCTTCACGCCGGACTCGATCGGTGAAGCGCTCGCCGGCCGAGAGATCGCCGCGCACCTTCGCGAGATCGGCGGCTTCACGAGGGGACCCGCCCCCTTCGAGAAGCGGGATCGGTCCCGGTTCCTGGAGCGCCTCGATCACCTGATCCAGGCGTCGCGCGCTCTTCGCTGAGGTCGGGGTCGGCCGCGGTCCGCTCCCATGGTCGGACGCCTGTTCTCGCGCGCAACGAAGGCGCCGCCTCCATCCGGCCCGATTCTCGGGCTCTCGGCGAGGCTCTCTTCGTGCATCCTGGACTTTCTCGCCCGTCGCACCCGAGACGGCCCACCCCCGTCTGTACCCACCCAGCCCCTCCATGGGTCGTCTCTCCGCCTCCGCCGCGCCCCTTCGCTCGTCTTCGCCGCCTTCCCACCGCCGGACGGCACCGAACCGGCGGGAAGGAGCTCCCCATCCCTCCGCGGACAAGAGGACGAGCTCACGCTCCGCTCGAACGTCGAGGAGCTCTCGGCACCGCTGAACAAGGGACGTCTGAGGTGAGACGCCGAGCCGCGTCGCCGGACCGCCACCTCCCGCCGAGGGACGTAAGGCCTTCCTACTCCGGATCGACACCGTCCCTTTCACCGATATCGGGGAGTGGGCGGCGGACGAACTCCGGAGCGTGAACGGGCTGGGCGAATACCTGCTCCGGGAGGCGGTCAGGGCCCGACGGCGATCCGCCTCGTCTCGGTCGGGAACGGGAGCCTGGTCGTCCACCGCGGCGGCTCCGGGCTCCGCCCGATCCGTTCGACGAGCATCACGGCGCACCGGACTGTCTGCCGCAGCGCCTCGAGCTCCCACCCGGGGTCGAAGTCGTCGCGGACCGTGTGGTACGTGTTCCGGAGGAACTCCCCGAAGTGGTCCCGGCCGCTCTCGAAGTCCTCGCCGGCCGAGATCCAGACCGCCGGGATGCCGTGCCGGGCGAAGGGGAACTGGTCGGAGCGGTAGAAGAAGCCCTGGTCCGTCCGCGAGAACTCCGAGTAGAGGAGACCCTCCTCGGCCGCGATCTCCTTCAGGTGGTCCTCCATCGTGGAGTAGCGCGCGCCGACTCCCATCACGCTCCGGCTCCTCTCCCAGACTGGCGTCGACTCGAAGTTGACGTTCGCCACGAGTTTCGAGCGGTCTGAGTTCTGCACGTAGTAGTACGAACCGAGGAGCCCTCCCTCCTCGGCCGTGCAGGCGAGGAGCGTGATCGTGTACGGGAGCTCCTCCCGGAAGGCGTTCAGCGCCTTCGCGGCGAGGACGAGCGCGGCCACGGCGGAGCCGTTGTCGATCGCCCCGTTGAAGACGTTGTCTCCCGGCTCGTCTGGCCGGTGGCCGATGTGGTCGATGTGCGCGGAGAGGACGATCCGACGCGCGCTCCTGCCGGGGATCTCGGCGACGACGTTCGAAGCCTCGAGCGTGCGGAACTCGTTCTCGCCCCTGATCCGGATTGAAACGCCCAGGGGGACGGGCTCGAAGGTCTCCTTCAGCGTGTCTCGGTAGAGTTCCTCGAGGCTCAGCCCCCTGGTCGCAAGGAGCCGGCGGAGGCTCTCCTCCCTGATCCATCCCTGGAACTCGAGGCCGTTTTCGAGGGACGATGGAAGGAAGACGTTCTCCCGGCCCCAGGAGCGCTCCACGACCCCCCAGTCGTACCCGGCGCTCTCGTCGGTGTGGACGATCAGGATGGCCCGGGCTCCCGCACGCCGCGCTTCCTCGATCTTGCAGCTCCACCGTCCGAAGTAGGTCAGGGCGGGGCCCTCGAAGAGCGACGGATCGTAGTGGCCCGGATCGTTCGCCCGGACGATCAGGACCTTCCCCCTCACGTCGTGCGACTTGAAGTCGTCCCAGCCGAAGAGGGGCGTCCGGATCCCGAACCCGGCGAAGACGGCCTCGCCTTCCACGGAGAAGTCGGATACGTCGCGGACCTGAACGCCCATCACGTCGTCCGGGCTCCCGAGCTCGAGGCCGGGGACCCCGACCGTCACGTCGCGGCTCGTGTAGCCCTTCATCCGGAAAGGCTGCAGGTAGCCGTCGTCGATCCCCGGCCGGAACCCGAGGAGCTTGAAGAGGCTCTGCAGGTAGAGCTCGCTCAGCCGGCCGCCCCGGGTCCCCGGGGCACGGCCTTCTAGGAGGTCGTCGGCGAGGAACTCGATGATGCTCTGGAGCTCCTCCTTCGAGAGGAGATCCGTGGTGTCACGCGGGCCGCTGGGTGCGTTCGAGATCATTCCGCCAACCCTCCTGAAATCCCGGGCAGTTCCTCCGCTGCGACCCAGCTGCCGTCCGGCCTCCGCTCCTCTGACGCGAGGCCTCTTCTTCACACCAGACTCTGGATGACCCAGTACCAGAACGGGCAGGTGAAGAGCGACGCGATCGTCGAGAAGGTGATCGCCGCGGAGAGCAGCTCGCCGTCGAGCGGCACGTACTCCATGAAGAAGGTCGCCATGGTGGCGGTCGGCATGACGGCCTGCATCAGGACGACCTTCTGCGACAACGGATCCAGCAGGAAGAGCACTCGCACCGCCGCCACCACGAGCAGGCCGGGAACGAACCCCAGTATCAGCCGGGCGGCCGACGCGAGGACGACGATCCGGACCTTGGCCCGCGGCAGCTTCACCCGCAGAGACAGCCCGATGGAGAAAAGGATCAAGGGGACGCCGATGGCGGCGACGCTCCTGACGAAGTCGTCGAGCACGACCGGCAGACGTCCGCCGAGCACGTTCAGGAGGATCGCGGCCGCGCTCGCCGAAAGGGGGACACCTGCGTTGCGGATCAGGAGCGGCAGGAACGGCCGTCGGCCTCCCGGATCGAGGTTCGTCCTCGCATGATGGTCGAGCCAAAAGCCCGTCAGGAGGAACACCGGCCAGAAGAACATCGTGAAAAACACCGCCCGGGTCAGCGCCTGCTCCCCGTAGAAGGAGGCGATCACGCCCCAGCCGAGGAACGCGTAGTTGCCGGCGAAGACGGAGTAGGAATAGGCCGCCCGCTGCCGCGGGTCGACCGAGACCAGCGGAGCCGTGAAGTGCGCCGCAACGGTGAAGAGAACCGTGATCAGGGCGAAGCTGACGATGATCGGCGCAGCCTGGGTGAGGCTCTGCACGTCGGCGCGCAGCAGGTTGTTGAAGACCATGAAGGGGATGCCGACCTTCATGACGAACTTGCGCAACCCGCCCACCTCGGTCTCGTCGAAGACCCGGAGGTGTCGCAGGACGTATCCGAGGGCGATGGGCAGCAGGATCGCCAGCTGGATCGAAAGGATGCCCGGGCTCGAGCTCACGGTCCGAGCCCGTGCGCTGTCGGCGGTCCCTCGCCGTGGCCCTCCTCCGGGTGCCGATGGATCGCGCGCGGCCGCTCGAGCCAGGCCTCGGCGAGGCGCACCCAGGCGCTGGCGCCGATCGGTATCAGGTCGTCGTTGAAGTCGTAGCTCGGGTTGTGCAGCGTGCACGGATCCGGGCCGTGCCCCTCGCCGCGATGGGACCCGTCTCCCGCGCCGAGGGCGAAGAAGCAGCCCGGCTTCTCGAGCAGGTAGAAGGAGAAGTCCTCGGCGCCCATCGTCGGCTCGAAGTCGAGGACGTTCTCCGGGCCGACCACGTCCCCCAGCACCTTCCGCGCGAAGACCACCTCGGCTTCGTGGTTGACCAGCGGCGGGCACATGCGGCGGAGCTCGAACCGGCTGGTGCATTCGAAGGCCGCCGCCGTGGCTTCGGTCATCGCCTTCATGCGGCGCTCGACGAGGTCCAGGACCTCCAGCGTGTATGTCCGTACGGTTCCCTCGATGACGCAGCGTTCGGGGATCACGTTGGCCGCCTCGCCGGCGTGGATCTTCGTCACCGAGACCACGCAGGCATCGATCGGCCGGACGTTGCGCGAGACGATCGTCTGGAAGCCCTGCACGAGCTGGCACGCCGCGGGAACCGGGTCGACGCCAAGGTGCGGCATCGCGGCGTGCGCGCCTTTCCCCTCGAGGGTGATCCGGAACGTGTTGCTCGAGGCGAAGCAGGGCCCGGACCGGAGCGCGACCTGGCCCACTCCCAGGCCGGGGAGGTTGTGGATGCCGAAGATCGCCTCCATCGGGAACAGGTCGAAGAGGCCCCCCTTGATCAGCTCCCGCGCGCCCCCTGTCCCCTCCTCGGCGGGCTGGAAAACCAGGACCACCGTCCCGTCGAAATCGCCGTGGTGCGCCAGGTGCCTCGCCGCGGCCAGGAGCATCACGACGTGACCGTCGTGGCCGCAGGCGTGCATCCGGCCGGGCTCGAGGCTTGCGTGTGGGAAGGCGTTCCCCTCCTGGATCGGCAGCGCATCCATGTCGGCCCGAAAGCCCACGGCCCGGTCCGAGCTCCCCTTGCGGATGACGCCCACGACGCCCGTCGTGCCCAGACCACGGTGGATCGGGATCCCCGATTCGGTCAGCGCCACGGCGATCACGTCCGCGGTACGCCGCTCCTGAAAAGCCAGCTCGGGGTGGGCGTGGAGGTCGCGCCGCAGCGCAGCCATGGAGGCGGCCTCCGCCACGATCGACTCGATCAGCCTCACGGCCGGGGACTCCCGGGCGTCGCGCGGAGCGAGGGGACGGGCTCCGCGGCAGGGGCCGTGTCGTCGAAGCCGAGCCTCCGGAGCAGGGGCCCGAGGTCGACGTCGCGCCCCCGGAAACGCCGGTACAGTACCGCCGGGTCCTCACCGCCGCTCCTCGAAAGCAGCTCGCGGAAGGCCTGCGCCGTCCCCTGGTCGAAGACCTCGCCCGTCCGGGTGAACGCCGCGAAAGCGTCGGCGGCCAGCGCCAGGTTGTCGTCGTAGTCGAACGCGTGGGCTGAGAGCGCGCGGGCACGCTCCGTGTGCGTGCGGTCCACGGTCCCAGCCCAGTCCGCGAGGGCCATCTCGAGGGTCATGCGGCCCTCAGCCCCACAGCCTCGTCCGATAGAACCCACCTCTACGGCCCTCCGGGGCGACGGTGGAACCGGCCGCCCTTCATGATCAGGGTCAGGTGCCGGCCCTGGTTTTCGAGGAGGGAGAGGTCCTTCAGCGGGTCGCCGTCGACCGCGATCAGGTCGGCGAGGGCGCCCGGCCTGAGGCACCCGAGGACGCCCTCGCGCCGGAGGACGCGCGCTGCGATCGTCGTCGCCGAACGGACGGCCTCGAGGGGGCTGACGACCTGCGCACGCAGCGTGAACTCGCGCGACTGCTCCTCCTGGAGCTGTCCGAGAAGGTCGCTGCCGAAGGCGACCGGGACGCCAGCGCGTCGGCAGATCTCGAGAGAACGGAGCGCGCCCTCGATGACGACCTCGTTCTTGGCGAGCATCTCCGCGTTCATGCCGAGCTCGGCCGCGCGCTCGCGCATCGCGAAGTACGTCACGAGGTTCGCGACGAGGAACATTCCCTTTTCAGCCATGAGGAGCGCGGAGGCGTCGTCGACCAGGTTCCCGTGCTCGATCGTGCGGACCCCCGCGTGGGCCGCGCGCGTGATCGCGGCCGGCGTGTAGGCGTGAGCACAGACGTACCGGCCGAACGCGTGGGCCTCCTCGACCGCGGCCGCGACCTCGCCGGGAGACAGCTGGAGGCTGTCGATCGGGTCGAAGGGCGAGGCGACCCCGCCCGACATCATGATCTTGACCTGGTCACATCCCTGACGCAGCTCCTCGCGGACCGCCTTGCGGACCTCGGCCTCGCCGTCGGCCACGACGAGGGCGAACGACAGCGCGTCGCAGCAGTGACATCGGGTCCCGATGTCGGTCCGGCGCCGAATGTCGCTGTGGCCGCCCGTGGGCCCGATGGCGCGTCCGGCGATGAAGAGGCGCGGTCCTGCGAAGAGCCCCTGCTCCACGGCAGCCCTCAGGCCCCAGTCGGCGCCCCCCGTGTCGCGCACCGTGGTGAAGCCCCGGTCGAGCATCGCCCGCATCTGGACGGCGGCCCGGGCCGTCATCAGCGTCAGCGGGACCTCCTCCAGCCGCCGGAGCGCCACCTCCGAGAGCGTCACGTGGACGTGGGCGTCGATGAGGCCGGGCATGAGGAAGGCGCCGGCGCCGTCGACGACCTCGGCCCCGGACGCGTGGATCGGCCGGTCTGAGACCTCGCGGATCCGGTCGCCCTCGACGAGGAGCTCGCAGCCTGCCCGGGGCTCGTCGAGCTCCGGATCGAGAAGGTGGAAGCCGCGGAAGAGAATCTGCGTCATCGCTCACTCCGTGCGGCACGCTCGGATTCCCGTCCGAACCGTGTCGTCAGGGCCTCGGGGTCCGGGTCGCGGCCCCGGAACGACCGGAAGGCCTCCGCCGCGGGGACGCCGTGACCGACGGCGAGAATCGTGCGCCGATACCGCTCGGCCGTCGTGGCGTCGTAGAGCCCTCCCGGCGACGAGAGGAACGCCTCCGCCACGTCGGACGCGAGGACGTCGGCCCAGAGGTAGCAGTAGTAGCCGGCCGCGTACCGATCCTCGACGATGCCGGCGAAGGCGTGACGGAGGTGGGTCACGTGGTGGAGCGGCTCGGCGGCGGGGGGGAGGCCGAGGTCCGCAAGCGCCCTCTCCTCAACCGCGACGGGGTCGACCTCTCCGCCGTCCGCCCCCAGGTGGACCGCGATGTCGACGACGGCCGTCGCGAGGTAGTCGAGCCGCGCGGTCGCCCCTTCGGGAGGGTCGAAGACCCGGGCTTCTTCGATCTTCTCGACGAGACGCTTCGGCATCGGCTCCCCGGTCTGATGGTGCCGCGCGTAGCCTTCGAGCACCTCCGGCGTCGTGAGCCATCGCTCGTTCAGGATCGAGGGAAGCTCGAGGAAGTCGGGGGCGACCGCGAAGCTGCCGAGCGAGGGGCTGTGCGCCTCCGAGCAGAGCATGTGGAGCGCGTGGCCCAGCTCGTGGAAGACGGTGAGAGCGTCCCACCAAGAGAGGAGCGCCGTCGCTCCCGCCGCCGGCCTCCCGACGTTCATGTTGATCGACACGAGCGGGAGAACCTCTCCGCGGAACGATTCCGCGGGCCGGTACTCGTCCATCCAGCCGCCCGAGACCTTGCCGTCGTGCGCGAAGAGGTCGAGCCAGAGGAGACCGACCGGATCCTCCTCCCTCCGCACGGCGAAGACGCGGACGTCCGGGTGGCAGACGGCGACGTCGTGGACTTCCTCGAAGTCGAGACCGTGAAGCCGGCCGGCCGCCCGGAACGCCCCCTGGCAGATCGATTCGACCGGAAGGTAGGCGCTCACCTCCCGTTCATCGAGGTCGAGCTGCTCCCGGCGCAGCCGGTTCGCGTAGAAGCGCCGGTCCCAGGGCGCGATCGGGTGGACGCCGTCCTCGTCGGCGAGCGCCTGCATCCCGCCGAGCCGGTCGCGGGCGGCGCCGACGACGCCGTCCCAGACCCTCTTCACGAGGGCGAGGGCGTTCTCCGGCGTCCCCGCCATCCGGTCGGCGGTGGCGAGGTGGGCGTAGGTCGGGAAGCCGAGGAGCCGGGCCTTTTCCCCGCGCAGGCGGAGGATCTCGGCGACGACGGGCCTGTTGTCGTGCGCGCCGGGATTCCCGCCGCGCCCCACCCACATGCGCCAGACCCGTTCCCTGAGCTCGCGGCGCGCCGAGGAGGCCAGGACGGGCATGACTTGGGTGCGCGTGTTGGGGACGGCCCAGCGGGCCGGGAGCCCGCGCGAAACGGCGGCGGCTGCGAGCGCGCCACGGAGCTCCTCGCCGAGGCCTTCGAGCTCCGCCTCGTCGTCGAGTGGGATCGCCTGCCCCTCCTCGTCCGCGAGGAGGTTCTGGCTGAAGGCGGCGGAAAGCTCGGCGATCCGCCCGCTGATCTCCGCGAGGCGCGCCCTGGCGCGCGGCTCGAGTCCGGCGCCCCGGCGCGCGAGCCGATCGCGAACGACGCGGGTCAGGCGCATCTCCTCGGGCGTGAGTCCCACCTGCTCGGCCGACTCGTCGACCGCGCGGATCCGTGCGAAGAGGGCGTCGTCGTGGGCGATCTCGTCCTCGAGAGCGGGAAGGAGCGGCTTGAGTCTGGTCTCCACCTCGCGCATCTCCCCGGTGTTCCGCGTCGACGAGAAGACCCGGAAGAGCGTTTCGACACGGCGGAGCGCACGGCCGGCGTCCTCGAGCGCGGCGATCGTGTTCCCGAACGTGGGCGGCTCCGGATTGGAGGCGATCGCCGCGACCTCCTCGCGCTTGTGAGCGATGGCGACCCGGTAGGCGCTCTCGATCGACGCGGGCTCCGCCGCGTCGAACGGCGGCGTGCCGCCGCAAGGGCCGGTCCAGGGTGCGAGGAGCGCCTCCGCGGCCGGCGAGAGGTCGAGGGTGAGGGGCGCTGGCTGGTCGTCCGCGCGATCCGTCATGGAGTCGGCTCCGTTCGGCCGCCTTCGGGTTCGAGCCAGCTCGCGATCCCTTCCAGCGGCTTCTTGATCCCGCCGTGCACGGGGACCCGGCAGCCCGGTGCCGGATAGCCGACGACGAGGAGGATCGTCGCCCTCTCCGAAGGCGGTCGCCCGCAACACTCGTTGAGAAAGCCCATCGGGTTCGGCGTGTGGGTCAGCGTCGCGAGACCGGCATGGTGAAGGGCCGCGATCAGAAACCCCGTCGCGATCCCGACCGACTCGTGCACGTAGTAGTGCTTGAGTCGCTCCCCGTCCGGCCGGACGCCGTGAGGCTGCGCGAAGATCGCGATGAGGACGGGGGCGTCCTCCAGGAAGGGCTTGTTCTCGTCGGTCCCGAGGGGCGCCAGAGCGTCCCGCCACGCCTGCGGCGCCCGGCCGGCGTAGAACTCCCGCTCCTCCTTCTCGGCAGCCTCGCGGATCTTCTTCTTGCGCTCGGGATCGGTGACGACGGCGAAGTGCCACGGCTGCTGGTTCGCGCCCGAGGGCGCGGTGCCCGCCGCGAGGAGGCACTGTTCGATCACCTCCCGGGGGACCGGGCGCCGGTCGAACTCGCGCACCGTGCGACGACGCGCTACGTCGCGGTAGAACCACCGTGCGCGCTCGCACATCTCTTCCACCGGGTATTCGCGGTAGTCGGGAAGGGGCTCGAGGACGCAGGGATCGGGCTCCGGCGGCCGGCTCATGGGGCGCTCCCGGGGTCGGTGCGGTGGAACTCGCGGTGCACGGGGTCGACGACCCAGTCGGCCTTCGTCGCGCGCCCCTCCTCCATCGTGAACGCGAGGACGGGGCGGACGTTCGCCATCAGGCCTCGCCACTCGGGGCTGTCGAACCGCATCGCGAAGCGGTGCTCGCCCGCGGGCACGGCCGTGAACGCCATCCGGTAGCCGCGGTCCATGCGGCACCGCAGGCCCTCCGCCGAGCTTTCGACGACGAGCGGCCCGTCGGCCGGATGGACGTACGCGCCGGCGTAGGGCGAGAGATCGAGCGGCGCCTCCGGCGTCGCGGTCTCGTCGGCGGGAGCCGGCGACGGCGCAGCCGCCTCGAAGTAGGCCTTCCAGTCACGCGTCCGGAGGCCCAGCAGGCAGGCCGCGAGGGCGTACGGCAGCGCGATCGTGCCGCGGCCGGACGTGTTGCAGTAGCTGGTGATGCCGATGCCCGCCTTGGGGAAGATCAGCGTCATCGCCGCGATCCCGAAGTCACCCCCCGAATGGATCACCATGGGGTGTCCCTCGAGGTCGGTCACGGCCCACCCGAGCGCGTAGGCTCCCATGTGCGCCGTCGGGTGGAACAGGCTCAGGATGTCCTTGCCGGGCCGGGCCGCCGTGTGCGGCGTGTGGGTCTCGAGCAGGGCTTCGCGGGGAATGACCTGCTTCCCGTCGACCGTCCCGCCGCCCAGGTGCAGGCGGAGCCACTGCAGAGCGTCGGCTCCGGAGACGACCATGCCTCCGCCGCCGAGGTACTGATCGCTGAAGACGGTGTCGATCGCCACGACCTCGCCGTCGGCCACGCAGTGCCAGCCGGCCTGATCCGCGAGCTCCGTGCGCGCCGCGGCGCCGCCAGACGTCGCCCTCATTCCCAGCGGCTCCAGGATCCGTTCGCGCAGCGTGCCGATGAAGCCCTTGCCCGTGATCCGGCCGACCGCGACCGCGTTCGCCGTGTGACCCGCGTTCACGTACGTGTGCCGGCTGCGGAACGGGTGGATCGGCGGCGTGTGCCGCAGGTTCTCGAAGACGAACTCCGCGGGCAGGGACGGGTCGAGCCCGAATTCGGTCAGGCCCGCTCGCGGAATGCCGAGCCGGTTGGCGCTCAGGTCCCGCAGGCTCACCTGCCGCGTGACCTCCGGGTCGTAGAGCTGGAGCTCGGGCACGAATCGCGAGATCGGGTCGTCCCACGACACCTCGCCTGCGGCTACGAGCGACGCCACGGTCGCCGAGACGAACGCCTTGGAGCACGAGCCGATGTTGAAGCTCGTCTCGGCCGTCACCGGCTCGCCCGTGAGGATGGACTTGACGCCGTAGGAGTAGTGATAGCCCCGGTCCCCCGCCACGACGGCGATCGAGGCGCCGGGCACCCGGGCGGCCTGCAGGTAGGCGTCGCAGAGGAGCTCGAGCCGGGGATCGAGGAGGTCGAGGGATCGCGGGAGGGCCTTGCTGGTCGGCATGTCGGGGCTCTCCTATGCAGGATTCTTGTGGGAGAGCTGCTTCTGGCGCTCGAGGTCGTCCTGGTCCTCGGTCCATGCGATCGCTGGCCCCACCTGCCGCGAGAAGAAGATGGCGTCGTAGGCTTCGCCGGGAATCGTCGTGTTGTAGGGCACGACGCCGAACAGCTCGTGCGACGTCGCGAGCCAGGAGACCACCGGAGGCGGCGCCGTGCGCAGGTCGAGCACGAAGGTGCTCGGGTAAAGCTCCGTCAGTAGAGCCTCGATCGAGCCCGCGGACGCGCAGGTGCCGGGCTCCCCCCGGCGGAGCGCCTCGCTGGCGAACAGGTGGCCGATCGTCACGAGGTCGTTGCCGTAGCGGCGCCTGAGGTACATGCCGACCATTGGCGGCAGCGTCCAGGCGGCGATCCGCGGTGGGATTCGGATCGTCGACATCGAGCCGGCGAGGTGGTCGCGGTGGGCGAAGAGGAGGAGGCGCCCCTCCGGGCCCAGCTGCCGGCGGATCCAGTCGACGTTGTCCGCCTTGGCGCGGTCCGCCGACGCGACGGTTCCGGCAAGGCCCTGCACGCCGTCCGCCGGCTTCCAGCCGATCGGCAGCCGGCGCAGGTAATCGTCGACCTGCCGTGCCGCGACGGCGGCACGGTAAGCGAGCTCGAACTCGTGGCCGGAGGTCGCCCGCGCGTATTCGTTCTCGCGGATCGCGAGCGCCGCGACGACGTCGGCGATCATCCCGGTCAGCCGGTCGCGCTCCGGCTGGCCGAGCTCCGTGTACTGGCCGGGCGCGTCGGACCGGCGATCGAGCTTCAGCTTCGGGGCGAGGTCCTCGATCCGGGCACGCAGTGAGCGGGCCAGCTCCGCATCGCGAGCGCCGAGGTAGTCGAGCGCCACGAAGAGCGTGCCCTGCATGTCGTCCGGGCTCCCCGGCACGTCCATGCCGTAGAACTCCACCTTCCGGCGGTGCGCCGGGTCCGCGTTGTACTCGCGCATCCAGCGGACCAGCTCGACGTTCTGCGGCATCTGGTCGAATCCGGCCGTGAAGCCGCGCGCCACGACCTCGCCGAGCTCTCCGGGGCCGCCGAGCACCCAGCGGTTCACCACGAATCCCTCGGTGATGCCCGACTCGATCGCGAGCGCCGTGAAGCCCATCTTCTCGACCAGGAACCGGAACAGGCGATTCCGGAACTCAAGCGGCTCGGCGGCGCCGTGAAGTCCCTCGCCGAAGGAGACGACGGGAGCGCGGCCGATGATCGCCCGCAGCGGCTCGAGGTCGCCATCGGGGCCGCCGGGTGTCAGGTGCTCGACCGCGTGCGCGTTCTCACGGGCCCACCGCGCGAATGTGGAGTCGGGCGGCTCGCCCCCCGGTGCGGGAGCAGCGGAAGCCGACTGGCGATCTCGCTCGCTGCGTCGCGTCACCGGACCGTCTCCAGCCCGAACCGCCGGAACAGGGCACCCGGGTCCGGGTCGCGCCCCATGAAGTTCCGGAACGCCTCCTCCGCGGGGACGCTCGTCCCGACGCTCAGGATCGTCCGCCGCCACCGCTCGGCGGTGTCGGCGTCGTAGAGACCTCCGGGCGAGGAGAGGAACGCCTCGGCGACGTCGGCCGTCATGACGTCGGACCAGAGGTAGCTGTAGAGACCCGCCGGGTAGCTGTCCGAGATGGAGTGCCAGCAGTGCGGAACCCGCATGATGAGGTCCCAGGCCTCCGGCATCCCCAGCTCCGCGAGGGTCTCCTCCTCGAGCCGGACCGCGTCGACGTCGCGGCCGTCGGCCAGGAGGTGCATCTGCATGTCGACGATCGCTCCGCCGAGGAAGTCGAGGTTCAGCGTCAGGACCCGGTCGAAGCGGAGCGCCCGCTCGATGCTGTCGACGAGCGCCTCGGGGATCGGCTCGCCGGTCCCGCGCAGGCGCGCAAAGCGGGCGAGGAGCTCGTGGTCGAGGAGCCACCGCTCGTTGAGGAACGAGGGGAGCTCCACGAAGTCCCACGGCACGGCGACGCTCCCGAGGGAGGGGTAGCGCGCCTCGCTCAGGAGCATGTGGAAGGCGTGACCGAACTCGTGGAAGAGGACGTTGGCGTACTCCCACGGGAGGAGGACCGGCTCGCCCTCACGCGGCGCCGGGAGGCCGGAGTTCACCGAGGAGATCGGCAGCACCCGCCCCCGGAACGACTCCGCGGGGCGGTACTCGGCCTGCCACGAGCCGTGCATCTTCCCGGGCCGGCCGAGGACGTCGAGCCAGAGGAGGCCGATCGGCTCGCCGGCCCGGCTCAGCTCGAAGACGCGGATCGACGGGTGGCAGACCGGAGCGTCGGGGAGCTGCCGGAACGCGAGGCCGTGGACGCGGCCCGCCGCCCAGAAGATCGCGGACAGGACCGATTCCAGCTCGAGGTGCTGCCGGACCGCGTCGGCGTCGAGGTCGAAGCGGGCCTTGCGGAGCTTCGCCGAGTAGAAGAGGCGGTCCCACGGCGCAAGCCGGATCCCGGCCCCCTCGGCGTCCGCGATCGCCTGGAGGTCCGCCACGAGGGCGCGCGTCGGCCCGATCACGCTCTGCCAGGTTCTGGTCATCAGGTCGAGCGCCGCCTCCGGCGTCCGGGCCATCCGGTCGGCCGTCGCGAAGTGCGCGAAGCTGGGGAAGCCGAGCAGCCGCGCCTTCTCGCCGCGCAGCTTCAGGATCTCGGCGATCACCGGCTTGTTGTCGCTCTCGCCGGGGTTGTCGCCGCGCATCGTCCACATCCGCCAGACCTTCTCGCGGAGGTCGCGCCGGGTGGACTTCGTCAGGAAGGGCCAGACCGCAGGGCGCTTGTTCGGGATCGCCCACGCCCCAGGTCGGCCGCGCTCGGTCGCCGCCTGCGCGGCGGCGAGGCGCTGCTCCTCGCCGAGGCCGTCGAGTCCGCCCTCGTCCTCGATGAAGACGGCCTGGCCGTCCTGGTCGGTCACGAGATTTTGGTTGAAGCGCGCCTGGAGCGCGGCGACGCGGGCGTTGATCTCCCCGAGGCGTTTCTTCGCCTCCGGCCCGAGCCCGGCCCCGCGTCGCTTCAGACGGTCGCGCAGGAGCTCCGTCAGGCGCGCCTGTTCCTTCGTGAGGCCTGCGATCTCCCTCCCCTGCCAGACGGACTCGATCCGCGCGAAGAGGGCGTCGTCGTGCGCGATCTCGTCCTCCAGGACGGGGAGGAGGGGCGCGACGTTCTTCTCGGCCTCGCGCATCTCCGGCGTCCCCATCGTCGACGCGAAGACCTGGTAGACGACGAAGACGCGCCGAAGCTCCCTCCCGGAGTCCTCGAGCGCCTCCACGGTGTTCTCGAACGTCGGGGGCGCCGGGTTGTCGGCTATGGCGCGCACCTCGGCGCGCTTCCTCTCGAGCGCGATCCCGAACGCGCGCTCGATCGCGGCCGGCGTCGCCACGTCGAAGGGCGGAAGGCCGCCGTAGGGACCGGGCCAGGGCGCGAGGAGGGCTTCCACTTCGGTTGTGCTCGGCTGCGTCATGTCAGGGCTCCTCCCGGACCGGGAGCTGTGACGAGGGTCCACTTCGCGGAATGGTCCACTCTTCGTCCACTACTTCGAGGTCCAGCCACCACTTCCGTTTCGGGTCCGGCCGGCCGTAGCCGAACAAGTCGTCGGCCCAGATGGCGGGACGGCGGGTCGGGGGCAGGTGGCGCAGGCTCCAGTTCACCATCCGATGGAACGGCGTGAAGGGCTTGTTCCAGGGGCACACCTTGACGCAGGTGCCGCAGCCGGATCCGAGGCGGTTCCCGACCCGCATGGACGTGCATTTCTCCACGTTCACCGGCCAGCGTTCGTACCCCTTCTCCCGCACCTTGCCGCCGTGGGAGATGGCCTGGACAGGGCATTCCCTCGCGCATTTCCCGCACTTGTCGCAGAAGTCCTGCAGCCCGAAGTCGATCGGCTTGTCGACCTCCAGCGGCATGCTGGTCGTCACCACCGCCGCCTTGAAACGAGGGCCGAGGAACGGGTTCAAGACGACGTCCCCCATCCGGCTCATCTCCCCCAGCCCCGCCCAGAGCAGGATCGGGGGAAGCACCACCTGGTAGTTCGTCGCGTGGTGGGCCCGCGCTTCGTGGCCCAGCGAGCGGATGTACTCCGCCAGCGCGCAGGCGATGAACGCCGAATGGGAATAGGCGACCAGGCTCATCGAGTTGCTGATCCAGTCGCGCCCGTTGAACGCGGCCGAGGTCTTGTAGTCCTGGTCCACCAGGATGGCGATCGCGTACTCGTGGTCCAGCTCGATCGGCTGGTCGTCCCTGCGGCCGTGGGTGAAGACCGCGTACGGCGGCAGCCTGCAGATCCCGATCATGTCGGCCCTGAGGAAGTAGCCTGTTTCCTTGATGTGCCTCGCCATTGCCGCCGGGTCGCTCGTGCCCGGTGCCGGGCCTCGTCTCGGGCCGCCGGAGACCGCGCCGGGCTCGCCGAGCCGATGCGTGACCTCGAAGAGCGCCTCCGAGAGCGGGAACTTCTCCTGGAAGCGGGAGTACTCCTTCTGGATGTGCGGGCCGTATTCCCCGCGGCCGGCCCTATGGAATCCGCCATCCCGCTCGTCGACCCTCCGGATCTCCGCCTCGTTGATCCAGGTGGTCGGGCGATCGACCCGCTTCAGCCGGTGGACCGGGAAGGGGTCCGGGTACCTGGTCCCGTGATCGCGATAGTCGGACGAGAACACCCGTGTCACGAGGTCTTCCTCCCGCGGGGCGGAGACGCCGCAACGAAGCGATTCACCTGGGCCGGCTCCTATTCCCCGTAGACCTCGCGCTCCACGACGCGGTAGGCGCGCTCGGTCGGCGTGATTCCCTCGCGCCGGGCCTCGTTCAGGTTCTCCCACGTCGTCTCGGTGCAGAGCTTCCCGACCTTCTCCATGAGGCGGTCGACGCTCGCCTCGCGCTGGTACACGTACTCCTCGTAGCCGGCCATCACACCGGCAACGTTGTGCCACCAGTCCACCTGGTAGAGGATCCCGTGCTTCGCCAGCAGCCGGGCCAGTGCGCACTCCTCCTCCTGGCTGGAGGCACGGAGAACGTTGTTCGCGCCTCCCATGATCAGCTTGAAGCGAAGGCCCGGGATGTTCTCTTCCGTCAGGATGCCGCCCGCCGCGGCCGGAGAGAGGACGTCCGCCTCGACGCCGAGGATCTCCCCCGGATCGACGACCTGGATCGGAGCGCCCGGATGCGCCTTCAGGAACGCGTCGACGGCGGCCGGCTCGCGGTCGCAGACGATAAGGCGAGCGCCCTCCTTCAGGTAGAGGCCCGCCAGGTGGAACCCGACGGCGCCCAGCCCCTGCACGGCGATCGTCTTCCCCTCGAGAGACTCCGAGCCCCAGAGGAACCTCGCCGCCTGCTTCACGGCCATGTAGACGCCGAACGCGGTCGGGGTGCCAGTCGGCCCCACCGGGCCCTTGCGCCCGCCCAGGATGTGCAGCGAGAAGTGCTCGTTCACGACGTCGGCGAGATCCGGCGGGAAGTTCATGTCCGGCCCCGCGGTGTTCCGGGTCCGGTCCGTCGCGTAGGCCAGGAAGCCGACCTGGTCCAGGTTCCCGAGATCGACCGGAACCATCTGCACGGTGGTCTTGCAGCCCCCCATCGGCACTCCCGCCGCCACGTTCTTGAAGGTCATCCCCCGGCCGAGGTTCATCCCGTCGACGAAGACCTCGATCTCGTCCTCGCCCGGCTCGTGGCGCCGGATGCCGCCCATCACGAGCGACGAGCGCCGGTTGTTGACGCCTCGCCTGTCGCTGTGGATGTGGTTGACGAAGCGGATGTCGAGCTTCTCGTGAAAGTAGCAATCGAGGAGGATGTGCCTCCCCTTGCGCATCAGCTCCTTGACCCTGCCGAGGTGCGCCGACATCCCGTGCCTTTCGAAGGCCGCCTCCGTCTCGGCGTGGTTGAGATACCGCCCGTCGGACGGGCAGAGGGTCCAGGCGGTGAACGCCGCGTTGTACTTTCCGAACGGCGTGTCGGCGTCCCACTCTCGGGCCGCGTAGAGCGAGAAGGCGTCGCGCCTCCAGTCGTAGTGGATCCGCAGGCGGTTCAGCCCCTCGGCACGCAGGACTTCGAAGACGCTCTCTCTCATGTCAGTTGACCTCCTGAGCCGCGAGGCTCATGGCGACCTCTCCGATGCGCGGCTCGATCGCGCGCGGCGGGAAGCGCCGGAACGAAAGGTAGAAGGTGATCGACGCCGTCGCGTAGAGCGCGGCGGTCAGGTAGAAAGGGACAGCGTAGCCCCAGCGCGCGATCAGCGCTCCGGCGCCTCCGGCGCTCGCGGCCCAACCGAGGTTCCAGAGGAGGTTGTTGACGCTGGTCGAGCGGGCGCGCAGGCCCGGCGGGAGGGTCTCCATGACGAAGGTCTGGAGGAGCGGCGTCCCCGCCTGCATCAGCATCGCGCGAAGCCAGAAGGCTCCGACCGCGATGGCGAGCCGGCTCTCCGCGCCCATCGTGACGAGGAACGGGAGCGAGAGGAGCTCGAAGGCGACGGCGGTCCGGAGCGTCCCGAACCGGCGCGCGACGACCGGCGCGGCGAGGCCGGCGATCGCCGTGACGACCGAAGCGATCGAGAAGTACGCCCCGATCTGCGCGGCCGAGCAGGCGAAGCGGTCGCTGAAGTAGAGGTTCATGAAGGGGACGACGAGGCCGGCCCCGCACCCGACGAGGAGGAAGTTGAACGCGATCGGGAGGAGCAGCCGTCCCGACCCGGGCGGCTGCTCCTCCCGCTGCTGTGCGGCCGAGGCCTCCTGCAGGCCGTGCAGGCGCAGGAGCGGCAGGGAGGCGGAGAAGGCGACGAGCCCGCCCAGGACGAGCACCCCCCGGTACGCCCCGAGGGACCCGGGCCGGAGCGCGTCGGGAAGAGAGAGCAGGGCGGCCGGGAGGAGGCCGCCGACGGCGCTCCCCACGACGCCGGCCAGGAGGGCCGCCGAGAAGACGACGCTGAAGAGGTGAGTCCGCTCGCGGGGCCCGGAGTGCTCGGTGAGGAACGGCAGGGCGGCGATCATGTAGAGCGACTGGCCGGCGCCCCCGAGGAAGCACAGGGCCGAGATCGCCCCCGGATCCGTTACGAGGGCACGGACCATCAGGCCGATCCCCTCGGCGGCGAGGCCGAGCATCAGACACCGGCGCCGGCCCCAGCGCTCCGCGAGGAATCCCGCAGGAAGGGCCCCGAGGGCGAGGCCGGCTCCTGTCATCGCGAGGGCCCGGCCGACGAACGGCGCCTGGTGACCGGCCTCGACGAGGTAGAGGTTGAAGAGGACCCCCTGGATTCCCCGGGCGACCCAGACGAGGAAGATGGAGACGACGAGCAGCCTCGCAGGCAGCGAGAAGGCGCGCCCCGCCTCGGCGTAGTCGCGAAAGACGGCGCGCAGAGAGCTCATTGAGCCGGGCTCTTCGACGGGTCGCCGGCCGCTTCCGCCGCCTGCCGCGAAGACTTCCAGACCGACCTCGCCAGCCTCATCAGGTTCCCGCCCAGGAGCGCCTCGAGGTCCGCCGTCCGGTAACCGCGGGAGAGGAGCACGTCGACGACCCGCTCCAGCTGCTCCGGCTCGACGAACCGCAGCGGCTCGTCGTAGCCGAGCCCCGGCGGAAAGGTCGCGCGCATCTTCACGAGGATCTCGTCCAGCTCCTGCCGGTCGAAGACGTAGTCGAGCCCGAGGGCGACGTGCTCGGGGCCGACGAGCCCGACGACGTGCTCGACGTGGCGCACGAAGGTCTCGACGAGGTCCTCCCCCGGGCCGAGGAAGACGCTCAGGCCGTTGAGGCCGACGACGCCCCCCGTCGCAGCGCAGGCGCGGATCAGGTCATCGGGGACGTTTCGCGGGTGCGCGTGAACCGCTCTCGCGTTGCTGTGCGAGAAGATGACCGGCTTCGTGACAACCTCGAAGACGTCTCGCGCGGTCCGGTACCCGGTGTGGCTGCAGCAGACCTGCATCCCCACGCGCTCCATCTCGTCGATGACCTCGCGTCCGTAGGCCGTGAGGCCGGTGTCCTCGTCCTGGCACCCGCCTCCGACCCGGTTGTTCCGGTTGTAGGCGAGGAGCATCCAGCGGACACCGAGGTCGTAGTAGGTCTCGATGAGGCTCGGCTGGTCCGCGATCGCGTTCGCACCCTCGATGTCGAAGCCGACCGCGAGGCGGCCGGTCGCGCGGGCCCGCTCGACGTCGTCCGCCGTGTCGATCAGCACGTACTCGGCGGGTCGCGCCTTCAGCCAGTGGCGCATGTCGGCCAGCGTGCGCAGGTGCTCCTCGACGCCCATCTCGCCGAAGCCGACGTTGAGCATCACGGCGTCGACGCCCGCCGAACGGTAGCGCTGGAGCTGCGGCAGGAACGACGTGTCGTTCGGGCGTCCCACCGGCATGCAGCCATGGTTGTCCCAGACCAGACAATCGCGCAGCAAGGCGCTGGCGTCGCTCGTCTCGGTCGGCGTGGTCGAACTCATGGGGTGACCTCCACTTGTGCCTCGACCGCGGCCGCGGCGCGCCGCCGCTCCCTTCGCTCGATGGCCTTCACGATGACCTTCTGGCGCCTCCGGTTGATCGGGAAACGCCAGATCATCACGGCCGCGGCCAGGTAGCAGACGGCCGGCATCACCGAGAGCGAGAGGAACAGCCCGATGAGCCCGCCGGAACTCTGCTTCGCGACCGTGGCGTCGAAGCCGAACACACCGGCAAGCGCGAGCCCGGCCCCCGCTCCGATCCCGATGTTGATCTTCTGGATCATCCCGTAGAGGGCGTAGTAGGTCCCCCCCTGGTCGGTGCCGAACCGCCAGCGGCCATAGTCGACGACGTCCGCCAGCATCGCCGGCCCGGCGACCGGATCCACGACGACCATGGCATTCAGGAGCAGCAGCGTGATCCCCACCCAGACCGCGGACCAGGGTCCCGGCGAGATGAAGATGTAGCCGAGCGAGGCGATGCCTGCGCCGACGTAGCCGGCGGCCCACACCTGCTGCTTTCCGAACCGGTTGCAGAGCCAGCCCCAGACGGGCGTGGCCAGGATGGCGACCGGTATGCTGAGGACGAGCAGCCCCGAGAACTTCGCGCCGAGCTTCTGATAGCTGTCGATGTAGAAGAACACGACGCCCCAGGCCATGCCTGCGCCCAGGCCTCCGACGAGGTACATCGCCATGAACCTCCAGAGCGGGCGGTTTTCGGCAATCGCCCGCATCGCCCCCCGGAACGGGTTGGCTGCGGGCGGCCCGGCAACCGTCCCGTTCGGGACGACGAGCGCGGCTGCGAGGGCCGCGCCGGGCAGGGCGATGGCGGCGAAGATCGCGCACCAGCGCAGCGTCACCGGCGTGAACTCGGTCGTCCCGAGGAAGCGCCCGGCCGCCAGCGGCATGCCGAAGAAGGCGAGGTATCCGAAGTACCCGGCAATCGCTCGCCAGCTCGCGATCCGCGTCCGTTCGCGGTAGTCCTCCGTCAGCTCCGCCATCCAGGCGTAGTACGGCACGGCGCACATGGACCAGCCGATGTCCGCGAGCAGGAACCAGCCGAGGAACGAGAGCGTCGTGACCTTGCCGACGGGGACATAGAGGAACCAGCAGGCGAGCACCGCGAGCAGGGAACCCCCGAGGAGAAAGGGCTTCCGGGAACCGCGCCCGGATCGGTAGCGGTCGGACAGGTAGCCGATGACCGGATCGCTCGCCGCGTTGAAGGTCCGCGCGATCAGCAGCACGAGGGCGATCTGCGCCAGGCCGAGCCCGAAGAACTTCGCGTAGATCCCCTGGATCACCGAGTTCGCGGGGCCCATGAGGAAGAACAGCGGCAACGTCGGAAGGGCGTACGCGGCCAGGACCCGCCAGCCGAGGCCCTTCGGGGCGGCGGACGCTTCCGGAGCTTTCGTCTCGGGTTCCGTCATCGTCGGTCGCCTTTCGTCTCTGAAGGGCCCGGCCGTCGCGGGCGGCCGGTCGTTCTCATGTCGGGAGCCCCAGCTGGTCGACGAAGAATGCGAGCAGCTCGGCCTGCTGAAGGAACTGCGCGGTCTCCCCCACGGCGCGCTGCCCCGCGCTCCGGCGGACGCGGAGCAGGACGGGACAGCCGGAGGACGTCGCCCGCTGCATCCGTGCCGCCAGCTTGCGGCCGTGCCACGCGGGACAGCGCGGTTCATTCGACACGCAGTCCAGGAGGACCGCCGGGTAGGCCACTCCGTCGACGACGTTCTGGCAGGGGGACCAGGAGAGGAGGACCCGGCTCATCTCCGGGTCGTTCGGATCCCCGTCCTCCAGCTTCGCGATCATGTGGGTGAGGGGGTCCCTGACGAGCGCGAACTGGTCGGTGATGGGGACCTGGGGGACGGCGGCCCGGAACAGGTCGGGACGCTTGACCGCAGCCACGGCGGCCAGCGTACCTCCGCTGGAAATCCCGTAGACACCCAATCGCTCGGGCGTCGTCGCGCCCCGGGCGACGAGATCCTCGGCCACGGCGTAGAGATCGTCAAAGTTGTTCTGTCTTCGCGCGAGCTGCCCTGCCCGCCACCAGTCGGGCCCGAACTCCCCTCCCCCGCGCACGTGGGCGATTACGAGAGCGCCGCCTGACCGGACCCAGGCGGTCAGAAACGGGACCGGCCAGCCGGGAAGGAAGGCGACGTTGAACCCGCCGTGCGCGTGGATGATCGTTGGCCGGGGCCCGGATCGGTCGTCGTTCTTCCGCGTCACGACGCGATAGCGGACCCGGGTGCCGTCCGTGCTCGTGGCGGAGTGGTCGGCCACGAGGGCGTCGAGCCGGGCGGCGGGCGGTGTGAGCGGTTCGCTCGTCCGATCGACGACGCTCGCGCGATAGAGCGCCGGGGACTGGGTCAGCGAGGAGTAGACGAACAGGACGTGGTCGTCCCCCCCGACGACGACGGAATCCAGGAACGCGATCGCGACGGCGTTCGTGCTGACGGTGTTCACCACCCCCCGTCCGGGCAGCGCGATCTCTCCCTCGACGGTGCCGTCGGCGCCGAGGACGCGCAGCCGGGCATAGGTGTCGACGAGCTCCACGAGAACCAGGCGCTCCCCGACCGCGGCGAGAGAGGCGAGGACGGCATCGGAGCCGGGGACGAGCTCCTGCCAGGTGTCGCGCTCCGAAGGAGTGTCGAGCGGGATCGACACCAGGCGGCCGCGGGCGGCGCCGTCCGTCGTGATCGCGATGAACCTCTCTCCCAGAACGACGCCGCGGAACATGCCGGGCACATCCTTCAGGAAGGGACGCCAGGCGCCGCCGATCTCACGGATGAAGTCGGGCCGAGGCTCCATGTGGTTGGAGTAGACGAGGACGTAGCGGCCGCCGGCCCCGCTCGCCGGCCACGACATCGGGTGGCTCAGCTCGAGCGGCTCGGGCTTCGTCGGCGGCGCCTCGCCCAGGGTGAGGTGGAAGATGAGGCTGTCGCTCCTCGAGACGGCCGGATCGACGGCCCGGTAGGTGAACCCGCTTCCGTCAGGCAGCCAGACGGGGGACGTTGCTTTCTCCTGCGGGACGCCGGCGAGGAGGAGCTCTCCCGTGTCCACGTCGACGACCTGGAACGACTCGGGCTCCCGCCCCACCGCGGACCTCGAGTACGCCAGCTTGCGGCCGTCGGGCGAGGGGACGAACCAGGGAATGAGCAGAGGCTCGCCGGTTCGCAGGGCGTTCAGATCGACGACCCGGCGGCCCGGTCCCGTCGGAGTCTGGGCGACCTCGATGACGGCCAGGTCCTCGCCCTCCGGCACCCGCTGGCGGAACCAGCGGCCACCGCCGTACTGCGGCGCCGACACGGCCGGGTTGGAGTCGAGCGCCGCGATCCGCTCACGGAGATCTGCGAACCCGGGCCGCGCCGCGAGCCAGGACGTCGCCCGCGCGTCCTGCTCCGCCTGCCACGTGAGGACCCGCTCGTTCTCCTCCTCGAGCCATGCGAACGGGTCCTCGTAGCTCACGGCCCCGAACGAGGCCACCGCCGGCGCGGGTTCCGCCTTCGGGTCGTCGAGCGTCATGACCGTCTCCTTCACGTCAGCGCCGTTTCACGGGACCGCGTCGAGGAACTCCCGGACGACGGGAACCACCGTCGCCGGATCGAGGCAGACGGAGTGGTCGCGGCCTGGGATCTCCTTCACGCACCAGCCCATCGACTCGAGCTCACTCCGCCGGGCGCGGATCGTCGAGGCGATCGAGATCGGGACTTCGTGCCCCGCCGTCGGGTCGCCCTCCGAGCCGACGTACGTCATCCGCGGGCAGGCGATGCGCGAGATCGCCTCCGCCTCCTGCCAGTCGACGACGCTCTCGTAGAAAGTGACCCACTGCGCGTACTGCGCCGGCTCGCGCAGGACGGCCATCACCCCCGCCGGCGGGTTGGCAGCCGCCTCGCGGCTCGCCTGGAGGATCTCCGCGTACTGCCCGCCGAGCGGAGGCCAGCCTCCACAGACGAGCGCCGAGAGCCGATCCGTTCGCGACGCGAGCTGCAGCCCCGCGGCACCCCCCCAGGAGAAGCCCCAGAAGGCGAAACGGTCGAAACCGGCGGCGTCCGCGACGCGCAGGAGGTCGGAGCCGACGCGATCTGCGGTGAGCTCGGCGGTCGGGATCGAGCCGCTCTTCCCGATGCTCGGGTAGTCGGCGACGAGGACGCGGTAGCGATCCGTCAGCCGGTCGAGGTAGCCGCGCAGGACCGCGGCCCCCTCCTCGCCGAAGATCTCGGCCTGCGACGCCATGAGCGGGAATCCGAGGAAGAGGGGGACGCCTTCTCCGTGGACCTCGAAGTGAATGTGGTTCGAGGGAATGCCGGCGCTATCGAAGGTCATCGGAGCTTCCTTTCCCCCGCGGTCGGAACTTCCTCCCGGTGCAGCCACTCCTCGACGAGGTCCTCGAGGACCGGCAGGGTCACGGCGCCTGCCGCCATCAGCGCGTCGTGGAAGGCCCGGATCCGGAACCCTTCCCCGAGCCTCCCCTCGGCGCGGCGCCGAAGATCACGGAACTTCAGGTTCCCCAGCTGGTAGACGAGCGCCTGGCCCGGCCAGGCGATGTAGCGGTCCACCTCGGCCTCGATCGTCGGGAGCGGAAGGGCCAGGTGGCGCGCCATCTCCTCGACAGCGCGGTCGCGGCTCCACCCGTACCAGTGGATCCCCGTGTCGACGACGAGCCTCAGCGCCCTCCACGTCTCCCCTTCCAGCCGGCCGTAGCGTTCGTGGGGCGTCTCGTAGACCCCCATCTCCTCGCCGAGTCCCTCGCAGTAGAGCGCCCACCCTTCGAGGCAGACGAGATAGCGGAGCGCGCCGTGGCGCCGGAAGGCCGGGAGGTGCTCCGCTTCCTGGAGGAGCGCCAGGTGCATCAGGTGGCCCGGCCAGGCCTCGTGCAGGGTCAGCGCCGGAAGGAACCAGGTCAGGAGCCGCGAGGGGAGGCTCGTGATCTGGAAGATGCCCGGCCCGCTCCGGTCGGCGGGGTTGGCCTGGGCGTAGGCCGGGGGGAGGCGTTCGGCGGCCGCCTCCGGGATCGTCTCGACGCCATAGGTCATTCTCGGGATGCGCCCGAAGAAGGCGGGAATGCGCGCGTCGATCCGCTTGCAGAGAACCTGCGCCCTCTCCCGGAGCGCCTCCTTCGAGGGGACGAGGAATTCCGCGCCCGCGAGGAACCGGCGATAGCCCGCGACGTCTCCGGCGAAACCGGCCTCCGCCGCGACGGCCTCGATCTCGCTCTCGAGGAGCTTCCTTTCGGAGAGGCCCAGCTCATGGATCTCTTCCGGCTCGAGGCCGGTGGTCGTCTGGTCCCGCAGGAGGGCACGGTAGAGCTCACGGCCGAGGGGGGCGTCGGTACAGGAAACGCCCTCGCGCGCGCCCTCGGCGAGGGGGCCTTCGACGAAGGCGGCGAATGCTTCGAAGGCGGGGAGCAGCTCGTCGCGCGCGAGAGCCTCCGCCCGCCCTGCGACTTTCCGGACCGTCTCGCGTCCCGCCGCGGCGGAGCGCAGGAAGGGCTTCGACCAGGGCTGGGCCTCGACCGGTCCGCCCGCGATTCCGCGGGTGCTCCCGGCAACCCGCTCGAGGACGAGACGCGGGTAGCGGAACCCGCGCCCGCGCCCTTCCTCGAGGCTCTCCCGGAGGTCGCGGAGGTACGCCGGGAGCGTCGCGAGGCGATCGACGTAGCGCTCGGCAGATGCGGCGTCGTCGATGCTCGCGGTATTCGCGAAGTGCGCGGCCATCAGCGCGGGGCTGTTCGGAAAGAGAGAGGGCCTGAGGTGCGCCCCGACCTCGTGAAGAGCGCGGAGGCTCCCGAGCTCGTGGCGGAGAAGCGCGTGCGTGGCTCGGTCCTCGGCTTCGAGCCCGTCGGCGGGAATCGCCTCGACCTCGGCCAGGAGGACTCCCGCCGTGCGATACCGGCGGTCGTGATCGGCGGGCGACTCGCGGAAGAGGATGGACTCGTGGGTCGACTCGCCCGCGAGCACTGCCGTCAGCGGAAGCTCGTGGCAGAGGAAGCGCCAGTGGCGTGCCGCGAGGTCCGCGAGAGCGGCGGAAGGCGGCGCGGCGCTCACGAGGCAACCTCGCGAGACACCAGCCTCTGGACGATTCCGGCGATGAGGTCGGGCTCGACGTACGGGAAGTTGTGCCCGGTCCCGGCCGAGGCCCAGGCCCGCTCCGTCCGGCTCGAGCACGAGAGGTACCTTCCCATCGAGCCCGCGTAGAAGCGTCGCAGCCGGTTCACGTCGACCGGCCGTCCCGTCTGCCGCTCGACCGTCTTGACGACGTAGTCGAGCTCCTGCTCCGCCATGTCGGCCGGGTTCACGAGGATGACCGGCAGACCGCCGAGGTCGCCGTCGTAGCAGGACGTCTCCCAGCCGACCCGCGCGAGGCCCGCCGGCGTCAGCTCCGAGTAGATCGAGGCGCTCGCGCACGCGCCCTTCGTGCCACAGTCGATCGCCTTCATGGCCCGACCGGCCTCGCCGAGGCGCTCCTCGACGAGCTCCAGCACTTTCTTGAACACCGGAGGCGCCGTCTTCCTCATGCGTCTCTCGGCGAGGTCGGCGTGGAACCCGAAGAGGCGCGGCAGCGCGTTCAGGACGGCGCCGTACCGCATCTGGAAGAGACCCGGGAGCGGCGGACCGTAGATGATCGTGTCGGTCGGCGTCGGGTCGAGGAGAACGAGGCCGGCCAGGCGCTCCGGGTGGCGCCGCGCCATGTTCGCGACGAGGAGGCCGCCAAAGGAGTGGCCGACGAGGACGAACGGCCCCTTCTCCCCAGCGCCGTCGAGGGCGGCAAAGACCTCTTCCGTTTCCCGGACGGTCGAGCGCGGGAACGGCCCGATGTCGCTCCAGCCGGTGCCGGGACGGTCGACGAGGATCGAGCGCGTCTCCTTCCTCAGCATCCGGTGAAGGTGGTGGAGGGCGAAGCCGCCCATGTGACCCCCGGCCATCCAGACCACCGAAGGTTTCCCCCCGCTCTCTCCCTCGGCGACGACGTGGAGCCGGTAGCCGCCGACGTCGACGAGCTTGCCCGGGGGCGGATGCATCGAGCGCGTCCGCGCCGTGTGAACGAGGTGCCAGACGGACCCGAGAGCCAGGAGCCCCGCGATGGCCAGCACCGCGGTGCCGAATCCCGCCATCCATGTCGCGCCACCCGCCCGGCCCACGCGGAGGCACCAACCGCCGAACAGCGCCACGACCGAGGCGACCGGCAATCCGACCCAGTCGCGGCTCAGGAGTGACAGGACGAGATGAACCATGACGGCACCCTTCCCTCCGTTTCCGGAGGCTCGATCCGCACGATGCGAGCCGCTGTGTCATCCACCGCCGCCCGGCCCGGGCGGCGGTGGACTCCCGAGGCGCGCGACTACAGCCTGAAGCCGAACCCCGCGCCGATCGTTCGCGGCTGCTGGCTGACGGGCGAGGGCACCCCGCCGAGCGGGATGGCGGGCTGCACGGCGTCGTTCTGGTCGAGCAGGTTCTTGCCGAACAGCGAGAACTCCACCTGCCCGATCGACAGGGAGAGGCGCGCGTTCAGGCCGCCGATGACGTCCGACTCGAGCGGAGGAATCCCGTAGTTGCGGAGGTTGATCGCGTAGGAGCCGATGCTCTGGTAGTCGACGTGGAACTGTCCGGGCATGTCCGGGGACCAGTGGAAGCTCCAGTCCATCGCGACGCCCAGGGTGTACTTGGAAACGTAGTCGATCTGGTCCCCCTCGTTGTGCGCCACGGCGGAGCTGTCGTACTTCGAGTCGTTGTAGTTCCCCGACACTGTGAACCTCAGCGCCCGGCTCGCCGCGATCGTGAGCTGCAGGTCCACACCCGTGCCGCTGGCCTTGCCCACGTTCGCCGTCTGCACGATGGGGAGACCGGGGCAGGTCGTGAGGGTCTGGATGTTCGTCCACTGGTTGCGGAAGAGCGCCCCCTGGGCCACGAAGCGGCCCTGGTCCACGCTCACGCTGGAGCCGACCTCGTAGGTCCAGAGTGTCTCGGGGTCGTAGGCTTCGGGGAGCGTGCAGCCCGCGGGGAGGTTGTTGAACCCGCCGCTCCGGAATCCCTTGGCCGCGCTGGCGTAGAAGAGCTTCCCGTCGGCCGGGCGCCAGGAGAGGACGAACCGGGGATCGAAGGACGTGAAGGTTGCGCTGTGGCTTTCGGCAGGCGAGGGAATGCCGAAGTCCACCTCGTAGCCGGACTGCTCACGGTGGTCGCTGAATTCCCGGAGGCCGAGCGTCGCCGAGAACTTCGACGTGAAGGCGTAGTTGATCTCGCCGAACGCGGCCCACTGTTCGGATTTCTGGTTCTGCTGGAGGTCGAGGATCTCCACCCCTGGCAGGGGATTCGGGGTCGAGATGGTTCCCTGGACGTCGTCGGTCTTGGCATTGCGGTAGTACAGGCCGGCGGTCCAGGTGAACGGGCCGAGGCCCTTCGAGGCGAAGCGGAGCTCCTCGTTCCACTGCTTGGCGTCTCCGTCGGTCCAGTAGTTGACGCTCTTGACCGTGCCCGGAGGGAACCCGAAGTAGTCGTAGATCGGGCCGAAGATCGACGTGAAGTCGTTCGTCGAGTTGCCGGTGTTGTGGCCGTAGCCCGTCGAGCTCAGGATCGTGAACGCTCCGGCGTCGAAGTTGAGAATCAGGTTCCCGATCTTCGACTTGCTTTCGTACGGTTGCTCGATGACGAACGGCGCCGTGCGGTCCTTGTCGGCGTAGTTCGGTCCCTTGTAGTCCCCGTTCTGTCCCATGAGCAGGAGCGACGCGGAGAACTTCTCGCTCGGGGTCCAGAGGGTCTTGAGGCGGAGCGTCTTCGTGTCGCCCCCGTTGACGTCCTTGCCCCCGGTCGCCGGATAGTCCACCCAGCCGGCGTTGTGCTCCCAGCCACCGACGACCCGGACGGCGAGCTGGTCCTTGATCAGCGGAAGGTTCACGACCAGGGAAGCGCGACCGGTCGCCGCGCCGTCCGTGACCGCACCCGCGGCGCTGTCGAACTCGAGGCCCATGGCGTCGAGCTTCGGGTCCTTCGTCATGTACTTGATCGTGCCGCCCATGGACCCGGCCCCGTACAGCGTTCCCTGCGGCCCGCGAAGGACCTCGACGCGGTCGAGGTCGATCATCTGCACGGCGAGAGCGCTCCCCGCGGAGTCGCCTGCGATCGACGTCTCGTCGAGGTAGAGACCCGTCGTCGGGAGGTTCTGTGGCGACGAGATGCCCCGGATCTGGACGCGGGTCGAGCCGGCCCCGCTCTCGACCATCGACATGCCCGGGACGGTTGCGGCGATCTCGTTCAGGTCCGTGACTCCCTGCTCCTGGATGTTCGATCCCGAGACGGCCGTAATCGCCGCCGGAACGTCGAGGATCTGTTCTTCGCGCTTCTGCGGCGTGACCGTGACGTTGGCGAAGTAGGAGAAGTCGAGGCTGAAGTCCTTCGTGGCCGACTGGCCGGCCGCGAGGGTCACTTCGGCCTTTCCGGGAGTGAAGGAGCTGAGGGAGGCTGTCACGCGGTAGGCCCCGGGGACCACGTCCTTGAAAGCATAGCGGCCCTGCACGTCGGACTGCGTGAAACGCCGCCCGCCCTTGACCGCCTCCAGCTGCACGGTCGCCCCGGGCAGCGCGCCTCCGCTCGAGTCGCGGACGACTCCCGAGAGAGACGCGACCCCCTGCGCGTCCACGGCCTCAGGGACCAGGCCGAGTGCCAGGAGAATCACCAACCCACGCGCCAAGCCAACGCTCCTCATGGCCAGTCCTCCTCGGCGAACCGATTGTTTTCGACTCGTCGGTCGGAATCATGGGTCGAAGAATTTCGACTGTCAAGGGGGAATCCGGAAACCCCGTCGTGGGATCGCCGGTCGTGAGCGACACACCGTCGCCTCGCGGCGACTCGGCGCGGAACCCGGGCGCAGATCAGCGCATCGGCCGGACCTGGTCGGCGTCGCCGCGCACCTCGGCTCGGAGCGCTTCGGGGCCCACGGGCCCGCCCCAGGCCGGGGGCGGAGAAAGGACCGCGCGGTAGATCTCGAAGACGTGACCCGCCAGGTCCTCACCCGTCCCGGCGGCACTCTCCCCGAGGTGTTCGAGGATCCACAGGTTCGCGGTCTGCCTCACGGCGAGGGACACCGTGACGAGGAGCTCTGCAGGGAGGTCCGCGCGCACCGTCCCCAGCTCCTGCCCCCTCCGGACGTACGAGGTCTCCCAGGCCCGCCGCTTCGCGGCGAACTCGCCGAGGACCCCGTTGACGCTCGGGTCGGCCGCGGCCCGGTTCAGCACCTTCGAGGCCGAAAGGAGCCACGGCTCGCGGTCGCAGCGAGCGAGGTTCTCGTGCGCGGCGGCCTGCACGGACGACCAGAACGTCTCGGCGGTCAGCGCCCCCAGGTCGACGCGTCCCTCGAGCCGGAGGATCTGCCAGGCCTCCTCGAGAACCGTCCTGCAGAGATCGGCCTTGTCGGCGAAGTAGTAGTAGACGGAGGCTTTTCCGATGCCCGATCTCTCCGCGATCGCGACGAGGGCCGCGCCCTCGTATCCCTTCTCGGCGAGCTCCTCCGCGGCGGCCGCGATGAGGCGGTGCCGTCGTTCTGCCGGGAGCTTGTGGAATCGGGGAAGCGCCATGGAGAGGAGTATAGGCACCCGTCACGGGACACCGGCCGATGGACCCGAAGAGGTGTGGCCCGAGAATCACGGACCGACCTCCGACTCGACCACCCCGGCTTCCAGGGTCAACAACCTGTTGAGCACCTACAGTTAGGATTCCCAAAGGGCTGCGGTTCCGGACTTCCCGGGTGCTGGCATTCGCTGTCCGATGGAGGTCGAAGATGAAAAAGTGCCCACTCTCCCGTCGGCAGACCCTGGAGGCGATCACGGCCCCGATTGTCTGGAGCCTTCTCGCCACCATCGCGGTCGGGCTCGTGGCCCTGGCGGGCGTAGCGGAGGCCCAGACCGAGGTTCTGCGGGAGATGGTCGCCAGCCCTCCCCCGGCCACCGTTACCGTCTACACCGCCAGGAAGATCCTGACGATGGAGCGCGGCAACCCCGTGGCCACCGCGGTGGCCGTCTCGGGGAAGCGGATCGTTGCCGTCGGCTCGCTCGCCGAGGTCAGAGCGGCCCTGGGCGACGCGAAGGTCACCGTGGACGAGTCCTTCGCGGGCAAGGTGGTCATGCCGGGTTTCATCGACCAGCACCTCCACCCGCTCCTCGGCGCGCTCACTCTCTCGACGGAGGTGATCGCACCCGAGGAGTGGCAGATGCCTGCGCGGACGTTCAAGGCCGCCGCCACCCCCGGGGAGTACCTCGCCCGGCTGAGGGCCGCCGAGGCGGGGATCCGGGACCCGAAGGAGTGGCTCTTCACCTGGGGGTACCACAAGCTGTGGCACGGCCCGATGAGCCGCAGGCTTCTCGACTCCGTCAGTGCGACGCGGCCGATCATGGTGTGGCAGAGGTCGTGCCACGAGTTCTACTTCAACACGGCCGCGATCCAGGCGCTGGGCTTCACCGAGGCCGGAATGAAGGGGAAGGGCGCGGCCAGCGAAATGATGAGCTGGGCGGAAGGGCACTGGTGGGAGTCCGGCACCAACCTCGTCATCATGCCGCTGCTCAAGGTGTTCGGGACCCCGGCCCGGTTCGAGTTCGGCCTCAGGCAGATGGTCGCCTATGCGCAGTCCAGGGGGATCACCGCCTTCAACGAACCCGGTGCGCTGGTCACCCCCGAGATCCTGCAGCTCTACCACAGGGTGCTCGGGGCCGAGGAGACGCCCCTCTCCAGCTTCTTCATCGTGGACGGGCGTGCCTACACGGACCGCGGCGTGCCTCCCGCGGAGGCGATCGCCGACGGGGAGAAGGTCGTCGCCGCCAACGCCGCGGGAAAGGTCTCGTTCTTCCCGAAGCAGATCAAGCTCTTCGCCGACGGCGCAATCATCTCGCAGCTGATGCAGATGAAGGACCCTTACCTGGGCGCCGACGGCAAGCCAGACCCGTCGCACCACGGCGAGTGGATGATGTCGCCGCAGGTTCTCGAGGAGCGGAGCAAGGCGTACTGGGACGCAGGCTATCAGCTCCACATCCACGTGAACGGCGACGCCGGGCTCGAGGTGGTGATCGCCACCCTCGAGCGCCGCATGCGCGAGAACCCGCGCGCCGACCACCGGAGCGTCATCGTCCACTTCGCCAACTCGAACGAGGAGCAGATCGGCCGCATCGCCCGGCTCGGCGCGATCGTCAGCGTGAACTCGTACTACCCGGTCGGATTCGCGGACAAGTACGCCGCCGGCCTCGGACCCGAACGCGCCGACGTGATGACCCGGAACGCATCCGTTCTCAAGCGCCACATCCCCCTCTCCTTCCACTCCGACCTGCCGATGGCCCCCGCCGATCCGCTCTTCCTCGCCTGGTGCGCCGTGAACCGCGTCACCCCGAGCGGCCGCGTTGCGGGTCCGGAGCAGCGGATCGGTGTCGAGGACGCCCTGCGCGCCATCACCATCGAGGCCGCCTATTCGTGGAGGAAGGAGAACGACCTCGGCAGCATCGCCCCCGGCAAGATCGCCAGCTTCACTGTCCTCGAGGAGGATCCGTTCGCCGTCGAGCCGATGAGGCTCAAGGACATCCCGATCTGGGGCACGGTCTACGAGGGACGGCCCTTCCCGAGCCCGGCCACTCCGCGCCGGTCGGCCGCAGCCCGGGAGAGCGCCGCGCCCGCCCCGTCGCTCGCGCACGGCGGTCACGGAGACGGGGGGGGCGACGCCTGCGACATGGCCCGGATGGTCGCCGCCGCCTTCGGCCGGAACGCCCGGGAGACCGGGACCGCGGCGCCCCGAGGGGACGCCCGGCCATGAATCCGGGGACGAGGGCTGGCGAGACGTCCAGCCTTCACTCCCCCTTCCCTCCTCTCGGCGCCCGCATCAACGTGGCACTTCAGCGGTCTCATCTCGCAGGCCCTCGCCCGGCCGTCGCCGGGACGGGGCCGCGTACCACTGCTCCCGCGGGACGACCTTGATGGTCTCCGGGTCGTTCTCGTAGTTCGGTGAGGTGATCTGGACGCCGTACTCGTTGAAGGCGTCGAGGATGTTCGCGTGGAGGGTCGTGAGCGTCGGGACCCGCGTTCCCGGGTCCTCGATGTAGGCGCAGACCTCGTAGTCGACGTAGAAATCGGTGAGGGCGCGCTGGTGCACCCAGGGCGAGGGCACCTTTTTCAGCCCCGGCGTCCTCTCGGCCGCGAGGACGAGGAGGCCCTCGACCTGGCGCCACGGCGTGTCGTAGCCGATGGTGATGGTCGAGCCGACCACCACGCCCTTCGGGCCCGGCGCCTGCGAGTAGTTCTTCGTGACCTGGCCCGCGAGGACGGCGTTCGGAATGGTGACGATCTCGTTCTTCAGGGTCAGGATCCTCGTCGTGAAGAGTCCGAGCTGCGCCACGGTCCCCTCCACTTCGGCCGCCTTCACGTAGTCGCCCACGCGCAGCGTCCGCGAGTACATGAGCATCAGGCCGCTCGCGAGCTGGCCGACGAGCGTGCTCGAGCCGAGGGAGATCATCAGCCCGACCATCACGGTGACCCCCTTGAAGGCCTCGCTCCCGCTTCCCGGGAGATAGGGGTAGGCCATGATGACGGCGAAGACCCACACGATGACGTTCACGATCCGGCGGGTCGGCTGGGTCGTCTCCCGGATGGTCTCGGAGACCTGGATCCGCCCCTCCTCGATCGCGGTGAAACAGAGGTCGATGAGGCGCACGAGGGCCCGCGTGACGACGAAGATGATCGCCACGAGGACCAGGTTCGGGAGCGCCTTCACGGCCAGCAGGCCGAGCGCTCCCGCCTCGCGGACGAGCCAGGACCCCAGCTGCTCGCTCCACGGCCGGGTCCAGCCGAACCGGCCGAGGACGAACGCGAGCCAGACGTAGAGGGCGAAGACGTCCGCGATCCGCACCAGGACGAAGACCACGCGCGCCGTGACCAGCTGAACGCGCTCCTTTTCGAAGAGGAGCTGGCCTGCGGCCGTCAGTCCGCCGAGCCGCTGGTGGGCGGCGCTCGCCACCGTGCTGGCGGCCCAGCGCCGAAGGCGTTCCAGGACGACCAGGACCAGCACGAGGACCAGCGAAGCGGCGGTGCTCGCTCCGATCGCCCTGAGAAAGGCGGGCAGGCTCTGCTGCTCCAGCGCCTCTCGAACGCCAGCCTCGAGCCGGGACGCGGCCTCGGTCGCGACCTGATCGAGGCTCTTGCCCGCGGCCTCGTCCAGGTCGTCGGCGGTCACCACGAACATTCCCCGGCCATCGAGCAGGAGCAGGCGCGCATCCGGCTCCTCCTTGATGGAGACCTTCGGGCTCCCGCCGGCATTGATCGCGGCCTCGATCTTCTCGTTCGCGATACGTGCCCGGTCGGCCGGGGCGTTCGGGAGGATCGTGCCGCGCAGGACGACGACCGTGCGGTTCCCGGCCTTCACTTCGCCCGTGGGGGCTGGCGAAACCGGTCCGGCCACCGGGGGCGAAGTCGCGGCGGGGGCGCCCTGGGCGCGCGCCGGCGGAGCGGCCAGCAGGCCAGCGAGCGCGAGCAGTGCCGGGAGCAGCGGGCACAGGACTGCCTGGGGAGAAGCAGTGAGACGGCGCATGGTCCTACCTCCGCGAAGGGTCCGGAGATTCCCGGCGTTCCGTAGCCGTGGCACGGCCACGGGTTGCGCGGCGAAGCTCGATGAAAGGCAGGTATGTTAGCGCGACGGGAGCGAGCTTTCGTCGTGCGGAACATCGCCGCAACCAACGCCCTAGAATGGGCGACACCGGCTCGTCAACGCACCCGGCTGGAGGAGTTCAGACGATGAGGTCATCGATGTCTGCTCGGTTCACGGTCGCCTCGCTTGCCATCTTCGCGACCTTCGGGCATTCGCTTGCCGTCGCCGCTCCGCCGCCCCTCGCCGACACGATCTTCACCGGAGGCGACATCATCACCGTCAACGAGCTCCAGCCGCAGGCCGAAGCCGTCGCCGTCAGGGGCGGGCGGATCGTCGCGGTGGGGTATCGCGACGAGGTGATGAAGCTCAAGGGGAACGAGACACGGGTCGTGGACCTGGGCGGAAAGACGCTGCTTCCGGGCTTCGTCGACCCTCACGGGCACGTGTTCAATGCCGGCATCCAGGCCCTCTCTGCCAACCTGCTGCCGCGCCCGGACGGTGAGGTGAACGACATCGCCGAGGTGCAGGCTGCATTGAGAGCCTGGTCCGAGCAGAACCGGGGAATCACGGGCAAGTACGGGTGGATCATCGGCTTCGGCTATGACGACGCCCAGCTGAAGGAGCAGCGGCACCCCACTCGCGACGATCTCGACAGGGTGTCGGTGGAGCTGCCGGTGGTCATCGTCCACCAGTCCGGACACCTGGGGGTGATGAACAGCAAGGCGCTGGAGCTGGTGGGAATCAACGCGTCATCGAAAGATCCGCAGGGCGGGCTGGTCCGCCGCAAGGCGGGCGGCCAGGAGCCCGACGGCGTTCTGGAGGAGGCGGCCTTCTTCGGCCCCTTCTTCACGCTCTTCAGCAAGCTCGGTCCCGAGGCGAACCGGGCGCTGTTCCAGGCCGGCGTCAATCTCTACAAGAGCTACGGCTACACCACGGCCCAGGAGGGGCGCGCCTCGGCCGGGTCCGTGGCGACGATGAGCGCCGTCGCCAGGGCCGGAGGCCTGGACATCGACGTGGTGGCGTATCCCGACATCGCCGTGGACCCGGGAGTCATCAAGGCGCCGCTGTGGTCGCGGAAGTACGCGCAGCACTTCCGCATCGGCGGCGCCAAGGTCACGCTCGACGGTTCGCCCCAGGGCAAGACTGCCTGGCTCACGAAGCCCTACTTCAAGGTGCCCGAGGGGCAGGCGCCCGACTACCGTGGTTACGCCCAGTTCAAGGACGACCAGGTCGACGGATTCGTCGATCTCGCTTTCAGGAACGGCTGGCAGCTGCTCGCGCACGTCAACGGCGACGCCGCCATCGACCAGCTCGTGGCGGCCGTGCGCCGGGCCGAGAAGAAGTACGGGATGGCCGACCGGCGCACGGTCGCAATTCACTGCCAGACCGCCCGCCTCGATCAGGTCGAGGCGTTCAAGGAGCTGGGCATCATCCCGTCCTTCTTCCCGATGCACACGTTCTACTGGGGCGACTGGCACCGAGACTCGGTGCTGGGACCCGAGCGCGCGGCCAACATCTCTCCCACCGGCTGGGCGATCGAGCGGGGGATGATCTTCACCTCGCACCACGACGCCCCCGTGGCGATGCCCGACCCGATGCGCGTGCTCTCGGCCACGGTCACCCGCGTGACGCGCAGCGGCCAGGTCCTGGGCCCCGAGCACCGTACCACGCCCCTGGTGGCGCTGAAGTCGCACACCCTCTGGTCGGCCTACCAGCACTTCGAAGAGAAGTCCAAGGGGTCGCTCGAGGTCGGCAAGCTCGCCGACTTCGTCGTGCTCGAACGCAATCCGCTCGCGACCGACCCGATGAAGATCGCCGAGATCCGGGTGGTCGAGACGATCAAGGAAGGCAGGACGGTGTATCGCCGCGACGCCGCCGCGAGGAAGACGGAAACGACTCCGGGCTGCGCCGGGTCGGCAGCTTGCTACGAGGTCGCGAGTCGCGCTCTCCGGTATGCAGGCGTGATTCACTCCCACGACGACTCGGACTGACCGCGTTGCGCTCCCGGGGAGCTGCCCGAGAACCATAGGTCCTTCGAAATCGAGATCGTCAGCCAGGCGCGCGATCCGGTCCTGATCCGCATCCTGTCCCCGGAGCCCGGACTCGAGGTCAGGAAGGGCTGCGCCTCCCCTTCTCGACCGGCTTCCCGGCCTTCTCCCAGCCCATGATGCCGGCCGGCATGATGAAGACGTTCCTGTAGCCGAACCCGAGGGCGCTCCTCGCGGCGACGTGGCACGCCGAGCAGCGCTCGTTGGCGCAGTAGAAGACGAGAGTCGCCTCCTTGTCCGGCGGGAGGTTGCCGATCTCCACCGAGTCGTACCGGAGCCAGATCGCACCTGGAAGGTGGCCGGCGGCGTACCGCTCGGGACCGTTGTTGTCGAATACGTGGACGCCACGCCGCCCGTCGAGGAGGGCGGAGACCTTCTGGATCGAGAGCTTCTTCGGCTCGGGGAGCTTCGTCGGCGGGACAGACGGCTCCCCCGCGCCGGCCAGCGCCGGAAGGAGGACGAGGACGAGGGATGCGAGTCTCTTCAGCACTGGTCGAGCCATGTCTGTCGGAACTAGGATAACTTCACTCGAGATCGACCGACCGTCATCCGTCCACCCCAGGGCCTGTCGGGTGCCGTGCGCCGAACGCAGATTACGCAGCGGACTCGCGAATCCCAGCGACGTCCGGAGAGCAGAGGAGCCTCGATGAAGCGAGCCGTCGTCCCGATGGTCCTGGCCGTGCTGCTGTCCGGTTCCGCCGCCAGCGCGGGAGAAAGCCCCGGCCATTCCGATCACGGTTCGGCGTTCGACACGGGTCTCCGGCAGCGCCCCTGGCGGATGGAGGGGATCGGGCACACGCACTTCCCGGTCACGACGAAGGTCCCCGAGGTGCAGGAGTGGTTCGACCAGGGGAACACGCTCCTCCACTCCTTCTGGTTCGAGGAGGCGGAGCGCTCGTTCCGGTGGTGCCTGAAGCTCGAGCCCGACAACGCCATGGCGTACTGGGGACTCGCGCAGACCGGACTCAACTGGTTCACCGAACCCGAGCTCGACAAGCCCGACGCGAAGCGGGGTCTCGAGTTCCTGAAGGACGCCGTGAAGAGGAAGGCGTCGGTCTCTCCGCGCGAGCGGATGTTCATCGAGGCGTGGGACGACGCGTTCACGGGCGAGTCGAAGGAGCGGGGCAAGGTCCTCGCCCGCCGCCTGCAGAAGATCGTCCTCGCGTTTCCCGACGACGTGGAGGCGAAGGCGCTCTACGCCCTCTACTCGATGGACGCCCCCAACGCCTACTCGACCGAGCTGGTCCTCCGGCAGGTGCTCGAGAAGGAGCCCGACCATCCCGGCGCGCACCACTACCGCATCCACAACTGGGACGACGTCGCCACGGCCGAAGGGCTCGCCAGCTGCCGGCGGTACGGCCAGGTGGTGCCCGGCATCGGCCACGCCAACCACATGCCGGGGCACAACTACAGCAAGGTCGGCATGTGGCACGAGGCGGCGATCTCGATGGACTCGGCGACCCGGGTCGAGCTTCGTTACATGAACGAGCGGCTCGCGCTCCCGTTCGAGACCTGGAACTTCGCCCACAACCGGAACTACCTGTGCTTCATCCAGGAGCAGCTCGGGCGGGAGCAGGCGTCCCTGAAGGGCGCGCGCTCTCTCCTCTCGGCACCGCGCGACCCGGAGCGGAACAAGGACGGCGAATACGGCGCTTACGACCAGGGACTCACGGCGCTGGTCCGAGCACTGGTCAAGTTCGAACGCTGGGACGAGATCCTGAAGGCCGGCGCGATCCCGTGGCGCCAGACGTCCGCGGACACGTCGCTCCGGGCCTTCGCCGAGACGATGGCGCACGTCGGGAAGGGGAATGTCGCCGACGCCCGCGCCCGGCTCGCCGCGCTGCGCGCCGGCATCGCCGCGCAGGACCCGAAGAGGAAGGAACGGGACCTCGACCTCGCCATCGCGGCCGACGCCGCCGAGGGGCTCCTGCGCGCCGCCGAGGGGGACATCCTCGAGGCGACCCGCTTTCTGACGCAGGCCGCGGCGCTCGAGCGGAAGGCGCGCGAGGCATTCGCGTACCGCAACGACCCGCCTCCGTACCCGTGGCCTGCCAACCGCGTTCTGGGCGACGCCCTTCTCGCGCGGGGAGAGCTCCGCCTCGCGATCCTGGCGTACGAGCGGGCGCTCGAGTTCGAGCCGAACGACGCCTTCTCCCTCTCCGGCCTCGCGCGGGCCCGCTTCGCTTCGGGGGACCGCAAGGGAGCCGCTCGCGACGCCGGCCGCCTCGCGTACGTCTGGTCGGGGGCCGACGCGGGGCTCCGATGGAAGAGCGAGGTGGACAAGCTCGGCCTCGAGGTCACGCCGGTCGCGGACACCCCGGCGCCCGAACGCCCGTACCGGCCCGAGCAGTTCGATGCCCTCGGGCCCGTCGACTGGCGCCCGTTCCCCGCCCCCGAGCTCTCCGTGGTCGACCCGACGGGCAAGCGGGTCCGCCTGGAGGACTACCGCGGCCGCAACGTCCTCCTCGTCTTCTACCTCAACGAGGAGTGCGTCCACTGCGTCGAGCAGCTGGTGAAGATCAACGACCACGGCTCGGACTGGGCCGCCGAGAAGACGGTGGTCCTTGCCGTCAGCAGCACGAAGCCGGAGAAGAACCGCGCGTCGCTGAAGCTCGGCAAGCTCGCCATGACGCTCCTTTCCGATTCCGACCACGCCTCGGCCCGGCGATTCACCTCATACGACGACTTCGAGGGGATCGAGCTGCACTCGACGATCCTCATCGACGCCGAGGGGCGCGTCCGCTGGAAGAGGACCGGCGGGGAGCCGTTCTCGGACATCGACTTCCTGATTCGCGAGCTGAAGAGGATCAACAAGCCGGCGACCGGCGCCTCCGCCGCGAAGTCGTGACGATCCGGGCTCCGGGAGCTTCGCGCGGGGATCCGTACGAGGCTTCCCGCGCCCTTCCGCTCGCTCTCCTCCTCCGCGCTTTCCGGGGGGAGCCGCGTCCTGTCGAGTGGTGTACGGGCTAGGGGTAGAGGCCACAAGGTTGTTCACCCGGGTCTCCGGGGGAAACTGGTGGTGCGAATCAACAGTGACCCTTTCGGAGGTGGCCCGGATGAACGTGCATAGGAGAGCAAAGACGTGCCCCGAAAGTCGAGCACTTCTCGTCAGGAGGGTCCTACTGGAGGGCTGGAGCCGGCAGGAAACGGCTGAGGGGCTGGGAATCAGCGTAAGGACCACGTCGAAGTGGCTGCGGAGGTACCGGCTCGAAGGACCGACCGGACTGCAGGATCGGTCCTCTCGTCCTCGAAGAAGTCCGAGCTCGACTCCCGAGCGCCTTCAGCAGCGGATCCGCGAGCTACGAGGTAAACGTCTGATGGGGCGGGAGGTGGCCGAGGTACTGGGGCTGCCGCGATCGACCGTCGGCCGGATTCTCCGCAAGGCCGGCCTGGGTCGCCTGAGGTCTCTGGAGCCTCCCGAACCCGTGGTCCGCTATGAAATGCCTCACCCGGGTGACTTGCTCCACGTGGACATCAAGAAGCTCGGTCGGATCGCGCCAGGTCTCATCGGTCATCGGATCACCGGAGACCGCTCCCGCCGCGCCCGACGAGTCGGCTGGGAGCACGTCTATGTCTGCGTCGATGACCATTCCCGGCTCGGTTACGTCGAGCCGTTGAATACCGAAGAAAAGCAGGACACCGCGGCCTTTCTCAAGCGGGCCTTTACCTGGTTTCGCTCCAACGGCATCACTCCACGCCGTCTCCTGACCGACAACGGCCGCGTCTTCCGCTCCGACCTCGTCCGGGCCGTCTGCGATCGCTTCGCCGTACGCCAAAGCTTCACTCGCCCCTACCGTCCGCGCACCAACTGCAAGGCCGAGCGCTTCATACAGACCCTTCTCCGTGAATGGGCCTACCGCCGTCCTTACCGCTCCTCAGCCGAGCGTCGCCGACGCCTCCCCCGATGGCTTCACTACTACAACTTCCGTCGGCGACACTCTTCCCTCGGAGACCGGCCCCCGGCTTCCAGGGTGAATAACCTGCTGAGCTTCGACAGGTAGCTCTGAAGGAGAGCCGAGAAGAGTTCCTCGCCGTCGTCGACCGCTGGGTGCGCGCGATGAACCTCGAGGCGTTCTTCACTGACGCCCGGACGCAGCTCGACAAACAGGGGGACCTTGCCGATCCAGGCGTACTTGAGAGGCTCCAGCGCGCGAGGGACATGTTCGGGGGGACGAATTCTCTGGACCACTTTCGGTCATGTAGGACGCCCGAGGACAGGTTCGTACCGATTCCTGGCGCCAAGGCTGACGAAGACTGACTTCGAGGAACCGTACGAACTCGACACGCCTGAGTCCTCGCCGGCAACGTCGACCGTTCAGCCGCTCAGGGGAACCGAAGGCCTGCCGGGACCACTTCGGAAGCCCGCCAGGCTAGTGCGGAATCTGGTTCGCGATGGAGCGGAGATGGAGCGGAAGGCCCGAAAACGGGAAAGGCCGCGGAGGTCATCCGCAGCCTAAGTCCTTTAGAATCAGATGGTCGGGACGGCGGGATTCGAACCCGCAACCCCTTGAACCCCATTCGGCACCTCCGTCTGCGGACAGCTACAACTAGCTCTATATCAGAGATTTACACTGGCGCGATTCTTTCCGCGGGTATCCAGGGACAGCATGGGACAACGGAAATAGATACCCTGAAACACCTGACGGGACAACTCTCCTCTCGCCTCGCGCCCTACCGAATCTCGCCCCAAGACCAGGCCGCATCCAACATCTCCTCCCATCCCTCCCCTCCGAACCTCTGGCCGGAAGGGGCAGGGGGCAGAACAAGCGCCTCAGGGCGAACGCTCTCCAGGTCAAGATCGTGAGGTACACGCCACTCACGTTCATGGTGAAAGTCCATTCGCCTCGTTCCACGGCGGATCACGTTGATGAAAGGTTTTGCCTCCGGTGCAACGCCGATTCTCTTCTGGGCGGCCAGACTACCCTCTGTGAAGTGAAGAGCAGGCCCACCCCCCACCTCAAGGATCTTGGTCTTTCGGAATACAACGCCGAAGGGCCCGTAGGATTCTCTGAAGGCCGCGCTGAATGACAGCGGGGCCTCCGTCAGGCACACAGCGCTCTCTTTGAAATACCCCGTCGGCGCCGCGACAATGCGACTCGCGTCGAGGATTCGGGCGAAACTGCTTCGCGACGTGAAGTGGATTACGAGATCCCACACGTCCGGCCGTGCCTCATGCAGATACTCTGACTCGCGCTTGCTCGAACTGAAGCCTTCGTATTCCCTGATCCGTTGAGGGGCGCTACCGACCACGTGAAACTCTCCCGCGGTTTCAGTGTTCCTCTGACACCGCGGGCAATCGCTCCAGAGCCAGACCGAAGCTTCCCGCCAGTCTGACGTCTCTTCGTTCTCACAATCGGCGCAAATCAAGGGAATAGAAGCCGGCTCTATAGATGCGATGGCTGCCCCGCACTCCGGGCAATCATCGCCGGTCAACGCTTCCTCAAGGGTTGTCGCGTCGCATTCGACCTCGTGCTCAGCCACGCATTTCAGAACGAATCCCGGCGTCTCGACCATCCTTCAGCCGCCTATTCCTAAGAGCGCAGACTCATCGCCCGGTCGCCTCTGACATCACTTCGCTTCGAGTTCATTCGACACATGGCTCGACCTGAGACCCCTTCGTCGCCGGCTGGCCTCGCCAGGCCTCCCTCACCTTGCTGCACGCGACTCATCCAGCCGGAGCCGGTAACGCTTCTCGCGTTCGAGAAACGCCCGCTCCCCTCCCTCGAGGATCTCGCACACCGCCCGGCGGATCGACGGGTTCTCCAGCGATCCGCACTCGTACCTGATCTTCGGAAGGCCGTCACCCGAACGTTTCGCGGAAGCCACAATCACCTGATCCGCGTCCGTGTTCACGACGAGATTCGCGTTGTGCGTCACAACGATGACCTGCCGCCGCTTACGCACGTCACGGAAATGTGGCACCAACTCCGCGAACACGGAATTCGGGTCGAGGTTCTCCTCGGGCTGGTCAACGACCAGCGGACGAAGATCCTGCCGGTCGATCACCAGGTACAACAGGAGAAGGACTATTCCCCTCGTACCTGGCGAGAGCTGTTCAATTGCGACGCTATCGTAGTGTATGCCGTACGCGACGTTGATATGACTCGTGTCGTAAAGCCACGACGCGACCTCCTGCGTCCATTCGCGTCCTTCCTGTGGACCCATAGCCGGCGGTTTCGCCTTCAGCAGATCCTCGCGTGATTCCGATAGAAAGACTTCCATGGCCGCCGCTACCTGCTCCGCAGCACCGCTTCGCCATGCCTCCACGAGTTTCTCTTCGGCAGCCGTCCGAATCCCACCATGTCCTCGGAACCTTGTCTCTCGGCGGAGGTCCAGCAGCTGCTCGCCTGCTCGAGCCCAGCTTGCGACGTCTACGCTACGCTTAACGACGAACTCGAGTTTCTGGAGGGCACCCGTTGAGCCGACGAGTCGGTCACGCAGCGGACTGTAGAGCTCTCGCAGGGTTCGCTCTTCCTCCGCAAACGTGTCGAATACCCTCGCGTAGTTCGCTCGCCTCTCGTCCACGAGCGCCTTCCGGCGCTGGTCGGCCCCCTCACAAGTCTTGATATCGCCTTCGATTCGTCGCAGCGCGTTCTGCTGGCCGGACAGCGTTCTCTGCAGGTCGTCGTACTTCCGCTGCTTCTCCGTATCGATCCCAACCTCCTTCTTAACGCCCTCCCGCTCCGCGCGGAGCTTCTTCAACGGCCACGACGTCAGAGGCTGAACGGTCCACTGCTCATCCGTGACACCCGCCTTCCCCCCTTCGGCCTCGGCCGTTGCGGCATCGATCTTCTTCTGTGCCGCAGAAAGCACTCCCTCGACGTCACCCGAGAACACCATCCCGAACGCCTTCCAGTCCGGTTCGGCGATTCCAGCGTCCACGAACCTCCGACGCATCTCCGAGAGTCGAGTCGGCTCGATAACGCTGCGGACGTGCGTCACCTCGTTACGGAGGTCCTCTACGCGCTTCTTTCGACGCCGGAGTGCCTCGACCTTCGCCTCCAGCGTCGAGCATGCCTGCTCCAGCTCCGACAAACGACGCGTGCGTTCCTCGCGACCCTTCGGGAGGAGAGCCTCCAGGTCTTTTCTCGCTCTTTCAATCGACTGGCGCGCCGACTCCGCGTCCTTTCGTAGCTGCGGCAGTCGCTCCTTCTGTGACTCCTCGTGAACGATGGCGCCCGACGCAAACCGAACATGTTCTCGTAGCTCCGTGCGACGTTCCAGTACCGGCTCCAGAAGTACCGATACGAGATCCTCGAATGAGTCCGTCTCGAGCCGTTCGCTCGGATCGGTCGCGTCGAAGATGACGCGTTCGAGCTCCTTGCGGAGCTCGTTCGCCAAACCCTCCGAGGAGCAGAGTCGCTCAACGAACTGCTGGGACAGGTAACAGACAGCGGGCTGGCTCGCGAAGGCATCGCCCTTCTGCGAGCCGAGCCGCAGCCTGGCTTTGTCGACCGTGCCATCACCCCAGACCAGTTCGACCTCACCAGATCTGATGAGGTCGACCGGCGTCGATGCTCTCTTTAGGAATGACGAGTCGCCAGGGTTCTCGCCGATTGCAGCAGCTCCCGTTGCGATGATGTCCAGGAGCGCGGTCTTTCCGGAGCCGCGAGCGCCGATGACGCTAACTAGCCCTGGATTCAGCTGAACCGGCGCGCTCGGCAGCCACGGGGTCTCTCTCGTCCGGACCATATCGATCACGCGTGAGCAGGACGCCGCTGACGGAGGTGTCGGGCCGATCCACACCCTCTCCTCTGGCTCGATGACGGCCTGGCGAATAGCCTCGAACGTGAGGTCTCCCTTGATCCAGCAGTACCGCTGGCCGTCAGGCGAGGCCGCGCGGGACACATCGTGAGCATCAGAGCCATGAAGACACGGCTTCAGTGCTCCGAACGTGTCTTCGATAGTCTGCCGCCCGAAGCCTGGCTTCTTGCCAAGCCAGAAGTCTCGATCTGAAGGCAGCGCCGAGAAGACAATGTCAACGAAGGCCTCGATCTCTTGTCGCAGCGCGTCAAAGGAGCTCGCAGACAGACCCGAGGTTCCGTCAGCGCCGGCCGCCACCGCGACAAGGCAGTTTGTGCGCAGCCACTTCTCTCTCCGGAAGAGATCTCGAAGCTGTTGTAGGTCGACCTTGAACTGATTGGCTCCTGCGCGAATCGCAGCACGGTCGTCACTAATCGTTCCGTCATACGCGCGACCCAGCGAGCCGAGATCGAGAGGCGTGCACCGGTACTGCCGGCTCTTGTACTCGAAGCAGAGGTGACTGAGGGCTCGCTCAATCTCGTCTTCGTGCCCCGAGCCATCCGGGGAGAAGAGCAGGTGTAGGTTTACCGCACCCTTTCGCTCGGTCTTCAGGTCCAGACGGAGCTCGACGTTCGGGAACAGAAGCTCGACCTCAGCCAAGCGCCCCTGCTTCTTCCAGGTGACCGCCTCGCGGTAGGTGGCGATGCAGAAATAGTCTGTGATTCCGACCGCCCTCACGGAAGGTATGCGGCTTTCAAGAGCCTCGAGGAACCCCGGCCAATCGTCGTTGAACTGGTCGTTGAGGAGAGTCCCTGGCGCGTGAACGTGAGGGTCCCACCGGTACCAGAGCGATCCGCGTGGGTCTGAATGCTGCATGACGATCGATTGAACCATAGCTCGACCTGACTGGGCGCTCGACCGCACTCGTTTCCGGTTTCGACCGTCTGCAATAGCCCCCCGGTTCCCCCGCCTACCGTCCTCCCATCGAAAGGAGGACGCCATGCACACCATCACCGTCTCGATCCAGGGCGCCGCGAACGACTCGACGAGCGTCGAGCTCCCGGACGACCAGGCTCTTCCCGTCTACGTGAAGCTGAAGGAGGTCCTCGCCGGGACTCGAGCAGCCCGGCGGGCGACCCGAAAGGACTCGGGCACCGCCGCCGCTGACGGCCAGAACGGCGACACCGGGCGGAACGGAACCGCCGACAGTTCGACCGACCTCGACCGCTGAGCAACCGGTGATCTCGTTCCTCGTCGCTGCGGCCTGCATCGTCTTCGTCTTGTCGCTGCCGATCTCGGCGACGAAGGCCGGGCAGACGCTCCGGAGGTGGGCCGGCGTGCTCTTCCTCATGGCACTGGCCCCGGCGCTCTTCGTGGGCCTCGTCGGCGCTATGGGCGGCGCGGTCGGCCCGGCTCATGTCGGTTCCGGCGCAGGTGGCAGCGCCGTCGACGTGCTTGGGACCCTCCTCGGGTTCCTGATCCTCTCTCCCCTGGCCTACGGGATCCTCCAGCTCCGCAAGCGCTTCAACCCGAAGAGCCGCGACCCGTGGGCCGATTACGTCGACCGGAAGGCGGCCGGGAAGAAGGTCGTGGACCCGAAGGCGGCCAAACCAGGCCTGCCAGGCGGGACGTTCGGCCCGTTCGGAGGCTCTCCGTGACCTTCCTCGACTTCGTCGGGTCGATCCTCCATCGGGAGCGGAAGCGCGCCTACGAAATGGCCGTCGCCGCCGAGCTGCCGAAGCTCGCTCCGCCGAAGCCCTCCTCCGAGGTGATGGAGGAGGTCCGCGGCCGGCTTGCCGGGCCTGGCGCGCTCACCTTCGGAAGGCTGCCGTCCGGCCAGATCGTCCGCGTGAAGGGCGACACCTCGATGAAGAGCGCCCTCGTGATCGGGGCGCCCGGGTCGGGGAAGACTCGGTTTCTCCTCGGGCTCCTGATCGAGCTGATCTCCCGGGCCCTCCGCGACGAGGTGGAGATCGAGCTCGTCGATCCGAAGACGGAGACCTACAGCCTCACCTGCCAGATCCTCGCCGCCCTCTACCTCGGCGGCGACTCCGCTCTGAAGGAAGCGATACGGCGGCGCGTCCGGGTCATCGACTGGTCACGCGAAGCCGTCTCCCCCGTCACGCCCTTCGACAACACCGACGGCATCGTCTCGAACGCCTACCTCGCCCACCTTCGAACCGACGCCACGGTCCAGGCCAGCCCGCAGACCTACACGGAGTCGCTGAAGCAGGCCCTGTTCATGCTCTCGTGGCTCCTCACGGAGAAGGGCTTCCCGCCGAACCTCCGGTTCGTCTCGAAGCTCTACTCCGACCCGGCGTTCCGGGCGAAGGTCATCACCGACGTCGCCGAGCCCGATCTCCGAAACTACTTCGCCGAGCTCGAGCGCCACATGGCGCGGCCCACGGCCGACGCTCTCCTCCGGCGGTTCCAGCACGACCTGTCGTTCCCCGAGGTCCGGCTCTCGATCGGCATCCCGCCCGCGTCACTCCGAAACATTCTCCCGGCCGGCTCCCCGCGCATCACACTCGGGAACTACGGCTCCGGGATGGCGCTCCCCGCCTCCGTCGGGAAGGAACGCGCCGCCCACCGGGTTACCGACGTCCTCCTCCGCGCGCCGCGCCGGAACCCGAAGCGCCCAGGCCTCCTCTTTCTCGAGGAGGCGCCGACACTCCTGGCCGGCGGGAGCGAGCTCGTCGAGCCGTTGACGACCGCCGCCCGGACGCTCCGCTCGGTCGGCTTCGGAATCGTCTTCTGCGGGCAGGACGTGGCGAATGCCCTTCCAGGCCCCATGGTCCGGACCATCCAGCTCAACACCTGGTGGTGGGCGATCTTCCGCTCCCACGAGGAAGCGGACTGGATCTATCCCCACCTCCTCGTCGACGAGGCCGGCGCCGCGCTCTCCGAAGGCGACAGGCAGAAGGAATTCCGCCGCCTCATGGTTGGGCTCCCGTCCCGGAAGTACTTCCTCCACGTGAAGGGCGAGCCGGCCCTGCCGATGCGTGCCCCAACTGTGGACGATCCCTCGGTGATGGCGAAGCGATCCGAGGCCGAGCTCCTCGAGGTCTTCCGCCGCGAAATCGCCTCCGTCTCGATGATCCCGGCCAAGACGGCGGCCGATCTCATCGCCCGCTTCGAGGCGGACGTCGTCGACCGCGCCACTATCCCGCCGGCGCCACCGAAGAAGGCCGCCCCCAAGGGTGCGGCGCCCGTCCGCGGAATCGCCGACCTCCTTCGGATGATGGGTGGCTCACCGGGAACAGGTGCATAGACGTGGACCCGGCGATCCGCACCGCGCTCCGACTCTCGGCGCTGGCGACGCTCTACCTCTTCGCCGCGCCGGTCTACCTGATCCGCGCGATCGGCCAGTGGCGCCGGATCGCCCGCGGCCTCGCCATCGTCCGGCGCGGAACGCTCGCCTGTCCCCACTGCTCCTTCGTCAATCCGATCAACGTGCTCTCGACCTGTCACCGCTGCGGCGTCACGGAATTCGGGAGTCGCCTCTACTGCTCGAACTGCCGGCAGGTGACGCGCTGGTTCGACTGCGCGCGCTGCCACGCCACCGTGAAGGTCTTCTGATCGTGACGACCTCGTCTTTCGCTCGTGCCAGGAAGGAAGGTGCCGTCCGCTACACCTCCTACACCTCACCCCTATGCCCCAGCACCACTTCGGAATCGTCGTCCCCGCCGTCCAACCGCCTACAGGCGTCCTCGATCTTCACGACGCCGACTGGGAGAACCTCCGCTCCATCGTGCGCGAGCGTCTCGACGGGCGAATCGAGATCACGACGCACACCGGTCTCCGCGTCCTCCTCTTCGGGAGCGTCGTGGAGATCCCGGTCTACCTCGTGCGCGTCTGGTCCGAGCACCCGATCGAGGACATCGCCACCGTCGTTCAGCCGGAGCTCGTCCGCATCGCGAACACCCACACCGAGAACGTCTGACGGCACCAACCGGACGGCCCCTTCCCCCTGGACGTCGCCACCGGCCCCGCCGGGACGGAACGCTGCACGAAAGACCTGCCGGGCCCCACGCGCGAACGTCGACGTGGCCCCCGCAGCACCTCCGGAGTGCGGCCTCGTCCCGGCGGGGCACGGAGTGACCGTCGCCCCTTCAGAATTCAATCTTGGGCGGACGCCCGAGCCATGCGCTCTGCTGATCCCGGTCCTACTTCTAAACCGTCACCCCTATGGACCAGACCCCTTCGATCGCACCGGTTATGCCGACGAAGCGTCGGCGCCGCCGATCCGTGTGGCTTCGGCTCACGCTCCGCGTTCTGCGCGTGCTCTCGGTCGCGCTGTTCGTGTTTCTCAAGTTCGCGGAACGAGCGGTCCGCGAGCCACTCGCCTGGTTACTCGTCGGCGCTGCTTTCTTCGCGCGGAGTGCCTACGTGCACTGGCCGCACTGACTGCCAGACCGGACACCGACACCGACCCACTCTCCGGGACCGGCGCGCATTCTGGCTCTCCTGTCGTCTCGCTCAGGTTGCTCTCGACCCCGCCAGCCATCTGGCCTGCAAGAACGCCCCCGACCGTTGCCGTTCGTCTCGAGCGAGAGACGTCCGTCCCGGACGGGATCGGCAGGACGGCAGTCCACGGCTGGCGGGGCACGAGGCATCTCAGTTCCACCGAAATACCTCTCTCCCGGAAGGAGGCCCTCGGCCCGAAAGCGCGACTCTCGCTGGCTGCCTGGTATTTCCTTCCCCACACCCCAATGCGCGACACGACCCGACTCGAGCTCCTCGTTCCGCTCGCGGACAACGACACCGTCCCGTTCTCCGACGCGGCCTTCGCCACCTTCGAGGACTTCCTCGTCCAGCTTGCCGGCGGATTCACCCGCCGCGGCGACGTCGAGGGAGCCTGGAAGGCGCCCGACGGTCGCGTGATGCGAGACCGGTCACGGTCGTACGCTGTGACCGTCCCCGAGCACCTCACGGATCGCGTGGCGTCGTCTATCGATCACTACGTTCGTCGCCAGTTCAGGCAGCAGGCGACGTTCGTCGAGACTCTCCCGGCGCGAGCCGTCGCGTTCTAGGACCATGGTGCCTTCCGACCGGGCGGGCGCCGACCCGGGGCCGACCCCGCACGAACCGCCGGAACGAGGAGACAGCGCTCGAAGCGACCTCGTCATCCTCTCCGGAGCAACGGGAAGTTCGGGGCGGCCCCGGTCCGCGGCGATCGGGCCGCTCGACCCGCGCCGTCCTCCCGAGACGCTCACGGATCGCGACGTCTCCGCGCTCGCGTTCATCGGCCGGTCGCAGGAAGCCGCTCAGTACCAGCTTCACGAAGCGGTCTTCCCCGGACTCGGCGAGGCCGTCGTCTCGCGCCGGATCCGGAAGCTCGCTGCCCGGGGCCTCCTCGCCATCGAGCGGTGGAACAAGGTCGGCATCAACCGGCTGCGCCTCCGGCCGGCCGGCCTCGATGCCGTCGTCGAGAGGAAGGGCGCCCGCGACGACGAGCTCTTCCTCCTTCGCGCCCCGCTCGCCCAGTCGGCTGTCGCCCACCATCTCTGGGTCGTCGACTGCCGCCTCATCATCGAGAGGCTCCCGGCCCCTCCGACCTCGGCGCAACCGTCCTGGGTGCTCGAGCGCCGCTGGAACCCGCGGCCCGCCGCGATTCCGGACGTCCTGGCTATCTGGCGGCCGACGCGGGAGGGTCCCGGACACTTCCTGGCCCTCGAGATCGACATCGGGACGGAAGCGATCCGGCGGACTTTCGTCCCGAGGCTCGTTGCCCTCGCCGAGACGCTCGTTCCGTTCGCCGGGACGTCTCCGGCCTTCATCTCCGTCCTGACCCGGGGCTCCAGGCGTGTGGCGGCCATCCAGCAGGCTGTGGCCTCCGCCTCGATCGCCCTTCCGGTCGTCGTCGACTCCCTGCCCCCAGCGGCCGGCCGGCCGGCATTCGCCGCCCTCCGGACCCTGCTCACGGTGGGTGCAGAGTCGCCTTCGCACCCCGGTCCGGCGTAAGCCCGCACCCCACAGACATTTCGCACCTTTCAGCTTCGCGGCGCTTAGGGGGCGCGAGCGAGTAAGCGAGCGGCGAAAGAGCGCTGGACGCTGCACCTGCTCTGCGGCACGCCGAAGTGAGTCAGTTCGACGGAGTGCAGGGCAGGAGAGGCCCTTCGGGTGAAGGTCGCAGGCGCACCGGACCACACCTAAAGGAGAGACACATGACCACCTTTGCTCCCTCGAAGAGACCCATGACGCTCTGCCCCTCGTGCCAGTCCATTTTCACGGGGACGCTCCCGCCGACCTGCCCCACCTGCGGGGCCGCACTCGGGACGTCGATCGGCGCCAACCGGAAGCAGGGCTCCCTCCTCGTCCCGAAGATGCCGTCCATTCGCCCGGCCACCCGGCCGAAGCTCCCCGTCGAGGTAACGCTCGGAATCGAGATCGACCGCACCGGGTCGTCCGCCGCGTTCCAGGCCGGAATCGCCCTTTCGTCCGAGGTGCTCCTCGAGACGATCGCGGCGAAGGTGAAGAGCCTCACGGTCTACGTCGGCACGCACGGCGACGAGGAGTGCGGCGAGGCGCCGGTCCTCCACACCGCCGGCGGCACGCGCGAGCAGGCGATGGCCGACATCCGCGCCATCACCTTCGGCGGCGGCGGCGACGCTCCCGAAACCCACCTCGACGGCATTCGCAACTTCCTCGAGACGGTCCCCTGGCCGATGGACAACCACCGGACGCGCGGCGCCTTCGTCGCCTTCCTCACCGACGACACGAAGCCCGACCGGACCGGGGCGACCGCGACGCAGATCGGAGAGGCGATTCGCGCCAAGGGCCTGCTCTTCTACGCCGTCTGCCAGAAGACGAAGGCGCTCGACGAACTCGTGTCCGCCGCAGGCGGCCTCACGATCCCGATCTCGAACTCCCCCGACCGCTCCGAGCTCCAGGCTGCTGCTGCCCAGGTGAGCGCGTCGCTTGTCGCGTCGATCGGCGCCGGCGCCGGCGGGACGCTCCCGATGACGATGCCGGGAGGTGCGCGGTGAAGAGCGTCATCCCTTCCCTTCAGCGCGTCGGCACGTTCTCCAGCGGGCTCGCCCGGCCCGTGACGGCGTGCCGCAGGCAGCAGCTCGCGATCCTCGTTCGGGACGCGTCGTCGTCGATGTCGGGCGAGAAGGCGCGGGAGGCGGACGCCGCTTCCCGCACGCTCGCCACCGAGCTCGCCGCTCCCGGAAACCGCGGCGTCTTCACCATCGCGGTGATCGACTTCTCGACGTCCGTCTCCAACGTCCAGCCGCCCGAAGCCGCCGACACCCTCGTGGGGCACCTCGCGCCGCTCGCCGCCTCCGGCTCGACGAACGTCGCGGATGCCCTCTCCGAGGCCGAGCGGATCGTCCGCGGCGCTCCGGCGGACCTCGCCGCGGCGCGCCCGGTCGTCCTCCTCTTCTCCGACGGCCGGCCCAACTGCGGCGGCGACGCCCGGACGGTCGCAACCAGCCTGAAGGCTGTGGCCGACGTGGTGACGGTCGCGTTCGGCTCTGACGCCGACGAGGCGTTCCTCCGCGAGGTCGCTTCCTCGCCGGCGCACGCCTACCGCTGCCGCGACGGCCGGGAACTCCGGAAGTTCTTCGCAGCCGTCGGAGCCACCCTTTCCCGCTCCATCGCCGCCGGCGTTCCGGCCGCCGGTCCCCTCGGGTCGATCACCCGGTGAGAGCCGCCGTGAGCCGCGCCGTCCCCCCGCCGGAACACCTGGACTACCTCCAGCAGATCGGTGTCGACATCCACTCGCCGAGCCTGTCGGTCGCTGCTCCGCGTGCTCTCGCGGCGCCGGCACCGGCCCCGGCATCTATCACACCGCCGCCTGCCTCGCCGTCGCCCGCCCACTCGCCCATCGCCGTCTCGGTCGGCCGGCGTCCTGCCCGTCGGCCGGCCGAGCGGAAGCCTGCCCGTCCCTTCCTGATCCCCACACCGCGGCACGCCGCCACGCCGCGCCACCTCCCCACGTGGTGGCCGATCGTCGAGTGGACCGTCGCGGTTCTCGCCGTGGCAGCGGCCGTCGTTCTCCTCGTGATGCTCCTCATGGCGAACGGCGTCCTCGCGCAGGAGCCCTTGGCCCCGACCCCTGCACCGAATTCCGCCTCCCCCTCTCCTGAGGAGCAGCCCGCCGTGCATAAGCGCCCGAGCTCGAAGTCGCAGAAGGCGAAGACCCCGTCCCAGAAACCACCTGACGGCGAGCGTGTCAACGCCTCGCCGCAGGCGCCGCCGGAGCCGACGGTGCCAGTAGAGGCGGCCGCCCACGCGGAGGGCTCAACGGCGAAGCCGAACGACTCAGAGGCGCCGGCCCCGGCCCTCGTGCCGTCGACAGACCCCGTGGCGCCGGCCGGTCGACTCGCCGCGGGGAGCCAGCCGCAGCAGAAGTCCTCTCCCGGCATCGAGACGGTCGTCGGTATGGCATTCCTCTCGGGACTCGGATACCTCGCATGGGATCGCCGGAAGCTCGGCTCCCGGCTTGGACGCATCGAGGCGGCCCTGGGGCTTGAACCTCAAACCACCTCTCCGGCGATCTCGCCGGTGGAGAGCGAGGCGCCGGCCGCCCGCTCCACGGAGCCGCCGGCCCTCCTGAACGCCGAGAGCCCCGAGGCCGCCCTCGGCGCCCTCATTGCCGAAGCCAGGCGCCGCGGTGTAGCGACGCTGCCGAGAGCCGCCACTCGCAACTGGGGCGCTGGCGTCGCCTCGATCACCGGAAACGTACGAAAGGAGAACCAGGACGCCGCGATCGTCTTCGAGGTCGACTCCACGGCGGTGCTCATCGTCGCCGACGGCCTGGGCGGCCTCCCCCACGGGAAAGAGGCCGCCCGGCTCGCGGTGGGAGCCGCCGCCCTCTCGGCCGCCAAGGCGCTCGGTACGTCGCCGGCTGCGCCCGCCCACCCGGAGCTCGTGGCCGAGCAGGCCCTCCTCGACAGCGCGGCGGCCCTTTGCCGGCAGGCTCGTGCCGCCGGACGGGCCGAACCGCGAGACGGCTTTCGCTCGACCCTGATCGTCGTCATCGGCACCCCTTCAACCTATGGCTACTGCTATCTCGGAGACGGCGGGGGCGTCGTGGTCCGCCAGTCGGGGACGATCGAGGCGTTCCTCGTTCCGCAGAAGGCCGACGGCATCGCCAACGTCGTCGCCGGCAGCCTCGGCCCCGTCCTTCAGGGGACGCCAGTCGTCGGCAAGCTTCCGCGGCGCGCCGGCGACAGCCTCCTCATCGGCACAGACGGTGTATTCGACAGGGTGCCCGACGGCTTCGCTGCCTCCGTCGTACGGCTCCTCAGCTCCCACAACGGCGATGCCCAGGCCGTGGCCTCGCTCGTCGTCGCCGACTTCGCTTCCGCCAAGGACGGGTCCATGTTCGTCTGCGACGACAACCTCAGCTTCGCAGTCCTCTGCACTCCAGCCTCTCGTGCGGCGGTTCCGGCTGTCACCATCCAGCGGCCGGCCCTGGCCAGGAGGTGATCCGTGCTCGCCGCCGGAACCGTCATCAAGTGCGCCTCCGGGGAGTCGGTGACCATCGAGAAAAGCTTCACGCCGGGCGGCCAGGGCTGCGCCTATCTCGTCCGACGGTCACGGACCGGCACACCCGGCGTCCTGAAGCTCTTCCACGACCGTTTTGACCCCGTCGAGACGCAACGGCGCCTCGAGTACCTCATCGCGCAGCACGTCGAGAGACTGTGCCCGGTCCTGATCGGACCCCGAGACCTCGTCGTCAGCCCGTCGGGCGTCGGCTACGTCGCCGAGCTCTTCCCCGGAGAGCCACTCGAAGAGGTCCTCTCCCATCCGGGCCTCACCATCTTCCACACCCTCACCCTTGCGGTCGCCCTGGCCCACGCGGTCAATGCCCTCCACAGCCGCGGCATCGCCCACGGCGACCTCCACGGCTCGAACGTTCTCGTCGCGGTGGCGGGCGACACACTCCGGCCCGGGATCATCGACTTCGACAACTTCGCCGGGCCCGGAGTCTCGCCCCCGCCAATGGTCGGCCAGATCCTCTACATCGCTCCAGAGCTCCGGGCGGCCCTGCGCGACGGCCGCCCGGCCATCCCCGACCTGCGCTCCGACCGGTTCGCCTTCGGGGTCTTGATGCACGAGGTGGTGCTCCTCCTCCACCCGGCCGGCGGCGCCGACGCGACCCCGGAGATGTTCGAGCAGGCCATGATGGGCGGCTGGGTCCACGACCCGGCCCGCGCGAACCGGCCGAAGAGCGCCGGCGGCGTGCCCCGCGAGGCGATCAACGCTGACCTCCAGCGCCTCTTCCGCCTTTCCCTCAGTCCGGACCCCGACCAGCGGCCCTCGACCCGGACCTGGGAGAAGGCGCTCCTGGCTGCCCTCAAGACGGTGCACATCTGCGACAGATGCTCCATGCCCTTTCTCGTCGACCCGTCAAAGATCGCTTGCCCGGCCTGCGGCAGCGGCTTCCCGGACTGGACCCTTCGCCTCCGTGACGGCCGGGTCATCCCGATCGACGAGGCCTCTGTTCGCGTTGGACGCGCGCTCCTGGGCGGCAGCATGAAGGTGAGCGGCACGCATGCGGTCTTCAGGAAAATCGGCCCAGATCTCCTCGTGGAGTCCTGCGGGCGGAACGGGACGTGGCGCATGAACGGCCACGGATGGGTACGGCTCCCGGACCGGACACCGATCCTGCTCTCGCCCGGGGATCGGCTGCGGCTTGGGGACGCCGAGGTAGCGGTCGGGACCTCGTAGCCCGAGCTTCTGGACATGGACTGGAGAACCCATCGCAAGCCACCCAGGCAGCCGATCCGTAGCCTCAATCTCCCAGAGAGCCAGCCTTTTCGGCCCCTGTCGAGTCGACGCGAGCCCTGCGTCGCCGCTATCCTGCTGTGTGTGACCTTCTCGAAACGATCAACCACACTCGGCCTCGCCGCCTTCGTAGCCCGCTGGCAGGCGTCTTCCGGCGCGGAGCGGGCGAACAAGGACTTGTTTTTCTCGGAGCTCTGCGACGCCCTCGGCGTGCCGCGGCCGAACCCGACAACGGGTGACGCGGAGAAGGACCGCTACGTCTTCGAGAAGGACGCGCCGACCCGGCGCGAGGGGGGCCGGACGACGACCGGGAAGATCGACCTCTACAAGCAGGGATGTTTCCTCCTCGAAGCGAAGCAGGGCTCCGAGGCTGGCGACCAGAAGATCGGCACGGCGAAGCGCGGAACCGGAATGTGGGGCTTCGCGATGCAGGCGGCCTACGGCCAGGCCTGCCAGTACGCACAGACCTTCGACGCCCCGCCCCCCTTTCTCGTCGTCTGCGACATCGGCTACTGCTTTGACCTCTACGCCGCGTTCGATGGCTCGTGGAACTTCCGCCATTTCCCGGACGCGAAACGCCACCGAATCTACCTCGCGGATCTCCCCGTGCACGCCGACACGCTCCGGACGATCTTCACCGACCCGCACCGCCTCGACCCGGCCCGGAATGCAGCGAAGGTCACCCGCGAGATCGCCGCCCACCTCGCCGAGCTCGCCCGCGGTCTCGAGGCGGACGGCCATAGCAGCGAGCGGATCGCGACATTTCTCATGCGCTGCATCTTCACGATGTTCGCGGAGGACGTCGGGCTCCTGCCCGAAGGTCTCTTCGTGAAGGCCCTCGAGCGCGAATGGATCGCGACGCCGAAGCGGTTCCCGCCAGAGGCGTCCTCGCTTTGGCAGACTATGGACGCGGGCGGGACCATCTTCGGCGTAGGGAAGATCCTCCAGTTCAACGGCGGGCTCTTCGCGAACCCCGAGGCGCTCTCCCTCTCGAAGAGGCAGCTCCAACTCCTCCATGAGGCCGCGAAGGCCGACTGGGTGGACGTCGAACCCGCCATATTCGGCACACTTCTCGAGCGCGCCCTCGACCCGAAGGAGCGCCATGCGCTCGGCGCGCACTTCACGCCGCGCGCCTACGTCGAGCGCCTCGTCCGGGCAACCATCGAAGAGCCACTCCGGGCCGACTGGGACGTCGCCCGGGCGGAGGCGTACCACCTCGCCGAGGCCGGGAAGGAAGCGGCGGCAAAGGGCGCCGTCCGGACGTTCCACAAAAAGCTCTGCGAGGTGCGGGTCCTCGACCCGGCCTGCGGGACGGGAAACTTCCTCTACGTGACGCTCGACCTCCTGAAGCGCCTTGAGAGCGAGGTCCTCGGGCTCCTCGCCGACCTCGGGGAGAAGCAGGCACCCCTCGAGCTCCAAGGACTCACCGTCACCCCGGCCCAGTTCCACGGCCTCGAGATCAAGCCGTGGGCGAAAGAGATCGCGGCGCTCGTACTTTGGATCGGATACCTCCAGTGGCAGCTCCGCTCGAAGGGCGACAGCGGCGTGATCCAGGAGCCGGTGCTGCGCGAGTACGGCAACATCGAGTGCCGGGACGCTGTCCTCGCTTACGACCGTGTCGAGCCTCTCCTCGACGGGAACGGCCAACCCGTGACCTGCTGGGACGGCGAGACTACGAGGAGGAGCCCCGTCACCGGCGTGCAGATCCCAGACGAGTCCGCGCGTACGCCGGTCGTCCGCTACGTGAACCCGCGACGCGCCGAGTGGCCGGTAGCGGACTACGTTGTCGGCAATCCACCGTTCATCGGGAACAAGCGGATGCGGACCACCCTGGGTGACGGCTACGTCGAGGCGCTCAGAAAGGTCCACGGCGACGTGCCGGAGACAGCGGACTTCGTCATGTACTGGTGGGACATGGCCGCCGAGCAGGTGCGGAGCGGTGCGACCCGGCGGTTCGGTCTCATCACGACGAACTCAATCACGCAGACGTTTAACCGCAAAATCGTCCAGCGTCACCTCGACGCCTCCCCGCCCCTCCACATCGTCTTCGCCGTCCCGGACCACCCGTGGGTTGAGTCGGCAGACGGCGCTGCAGTGCGCGTCGCTATGACGATCGGAGCCTTCGGCCACGAGCCCGGGCAGCGCTGGACAGTCGTTCGGGAGACCGTAGGATCCGACGGTGATGTCCTGGTCGAGCTGCAGGGCAAGACCGGGAGTATTCACTCTGATCTCACAGCCGGTGCTGCCGTTGTTTCCGCCGTCGCGTTGCGGGCGAACGCCCTCCTCTCCTTTCAGGGGGTCATTCCCCTCGGGGATGGTTTCCGGATCGATAGGGAGAGGGTCGAGGCACTCGGCTTCGCTCTTGAAGCACTGCCGCAGGCGATTCGTCCCTTCTTGATCGGTCGCGACATCGCTCAACGACCCGAAACCCGATACGTGATTGACTTCTTCGGGCTGACAGCGGAGCAGGCCCGCGAGCTCTACCCAGCCCTATACCAACACGTGTTGCATACCGTAAAGCCGGAGCGCGACCAGAACCGCCGGGACGTCCGTCGTCGCAATTGGTGGCTCTTCGGCGAGAACGCTCCAAAGCTCCGCCGAGCGGTGCAGGGCCTCACGCGGTACGTGGTGACAATCGAGACGTCGAAGCACAAGCCCTTTGTCTTTGTACCATCCGACGTGCTCCCGGACCACAAGCTCTACGCGATCGCCTCAGACGATGCTCTCGTTCTCGGCGCTCTCTCGTCGCGGATCCACCTCGCGTGGGCTCTGGCGGCGGGAGGGACGCTCGAGGATCGGCCCACCTGGACGAACACGACCTGCTTTCTGCCATTTCCCTTCCCCGCCTGCACGGAAGCCCAGGAGCAGCGAATCCGGAGCATCTCGGAACGGCTCGACGCGCACCGAAAACGGCGGCAGGCCCTGCACCCCGACCTCACGATCACCGGCATGTACAACGTCCTCGCGAAGCTCCGTCGTGCCGAGGAGCTGACGGCGAAGGAGAGGACGATCCACGAGCAAGGGCTCGTCTCGGTTCTGAAAGAGCTCCACGACCACCTCGACGCCGCGGTCTTCGACGCGTACGGGTGGCCTGCGGCGCTCTCCGACGAGGAGATCCTCGAGCGACTCGTGGCGCTCAATGCCGAGCGCTCCGCGGAGGAGCGACGCGGCCTCGTGCGCTGGATCCGGCCCGAGTTCCAGAACTCCGGCGGAATGTCGGCGGAGTCACAGCAGGCGTTCTCGACGGATGCCGAGGCGGTCACCTCGGCATCGATCGCTGCGGCGGCCCGCCCCTGGCCGAAGGCGCTTCCTGATCGGATCGCCGCAGTACGAGACCTCCTCCGATCTCGCAGCGTATGGAGCTCCGCGTCGGTTACAGCCGCCTTCTCCGGAGCCAAGGCTCGCGAAGTATCGTCGATCCTCGACAGCTTACGCGCGCTCGGCCTCGTCTCGTCCAGTGACGGAATCGAGGGGCTCAGCTTTCACCTGTCGGAGCGACGATAGACCCTCTTGCGCGGAGCCCTGTCCCGCCGCCGGGCGCCGAAGAGCGGTCCCTTCGTCCTCACCCCAGCTGGTAGGTGAAGTCGTGCTCGTATCGTCTTGGCGAGGTCCCAGGACGGAACACATTCGTCTGTCTGTTCTTGATCTCCGACGTGTTTACCGGCGTAATCTCGCGAACGCGGCGACCGGCGAACCCCTTCTCGAGTGTGCGCTGGAGGCCCTCGGCGAGCTCCTCACGCTCTATACGCGCACCTCCCGCGCGAATCACGACAACGGAGCGACGTCGAACCAAGTCGTTGCAGCCCGCCCAGGCTTCCGCGAGGAACTCCCAGTAGAAGTCGCGGTTCGTGTGCCGGTTGTCCCCGCTTCCTGAACTCGTCGGGTAGTCCGGGCCTCCCAGGAACCACAACCGAAGCCACTGGTCCTCCTGGTAGTCGGTCGTGTCGAGGTAGGGCGGCGACGTCACGATCAGATGAACCGTCTCCTTCATGCTCGGCAGAAGGGACCCCGCGCGACGGGCATCACCGAGCCGAGCTGATCCTCGAAGGGTCGGAAGGGGCTCGGACAGGCGAAACCTGGCGACCGTCCTCAGGATGTCGAATGTCTTGCGCTCAGGCGGCAAGAGTGACCTCTGCTCCCACCACCGGACTGAGTACGCCGGCTTGGTGCTGATCGTGCGCGGCATTCGATTACTGAGGCAGTTCTGCGATTTGTGAGATTCCCCATGAAGACAGGCGAGCGCGATTGCTGCGATGAAGCGATCGACCTTCGAACCGCGCCAATTGAGAGAACGACGAAGGAAGAGAATCTCCCCGAGCGTCCGCTCATGGAAGCACATCCGGAAGAAGTCGCCGAGCGTCGGTGGTGTCTGTCCCGAGCTGGCCGAGTCCTCCTCCAACTGAGTGAGGCGGCGCAGGACGTGTGGAAGGGTCGGCGGATCGGCCTTTGCTCCACTGATACATGCGGCGACGGGGTTGATGTCGATTCCAGCCGCGCGTCGCCCGTTGAGGAGACTCTCGAAGAGAGTCGTGCCTCGCCCACAGAAGGGGTCGAAGACGACGTCGCCACGACGCGTGTAGGCGAAGAGCTGCTTCGCGACGAAGTCCTCCGGGAACATGGCGAAGTACGGACAGATCGAGTGCAGCGGGTGTCTCACGCGGCCGCTTCCGCAGGACTCACCAGCCTAATGGCTTCCGTAACCCACGACTGAACTCTGTGAAAGTGGTCGCTGCCTTCGACTCGCCTAGGCAACTCTCCCGCGTCGTTTGAGATCGAGTTCGCATAGTGAGCTATCCGGAGCCGATCGAAGATGAGCCCGAACCTCATTTCCTCATACCAGAATCGCCTTCGGATCAAGTCCGAGAAAGGTTGGCCCGCCTCCTCCTGCAGCTCAGCATGGAGCGTGAAGGGAATGAACATCGCGGGTAGACAGTTCTTCGCTGGGGCATTCGTGAACCACGCTCCGTGAAACTGGCCGATGTACTCAACGACGGACTTGCCTTTCCAGTCCTTCCCCGACGCAGACTGCCCCAGAAGATAGAGCTTGCTTGGCATTCTGTCCGGATGATCGCGCCAAGCGACCACATCGATTCCGCCGTCCTTCAGAGACTGCGGCAAGCCGACCGGGATCTCTGAACATACGTCGCCGACACCGAACCGCCCATACGCGGCGCGGAGCGCCGGGAGAAACCCTGTACCGGTAGCGCGTGGAAAGCCGAAGGAAACCACATCGCCGTTCAGATATCCCCCGGCAGCAAGGCAGGCGCAGATCTGAAAGTTATCCGCGATTCGCTTCTCGAGGCCCGCCATAAGCGCCTTTGGTTGTATCCGGGCCTCTCGAATCGCTGATGCGAACAAGCAGAACAGGTATACGGTGCGGCCAACATCGACGCCGGGCGCTGTGCTGGCTCGAGAGAGGACTAGCCGACGGGCGTCGACAGTGAACGGGTACGCAGCCCCCAGGTGCTCTTGCCGGTACTGCAACTCCTCGAAGGCCGCGGCCACGGTGGCGTCCCTCTCCTCGTCATCGAGGATTCTGTCCCCCGAACTCCGATCGGAATCGTCGTCGGGCGTGGTCGAACTCTTGTCGTCCTCCAGAAAGTCCAGCACATTCGAGAGCGCCGCACTGGAGATCTTCTGCCGAGTCGCTTGGAGGGCGTGCAGCTCAAGCCAGTCGGCAAGGTCGCTACGAGACTCTCCCTGCGAGGGTGGCTGGAGAACGATGGTCATTCGCCATCCGACGTTCGTTCGGTCACGCTTCGCATCGCCGCCACGAGCGTCTTCGTCGTCTTCTGGAGACCTTCAGCGACACGAAGGAGAGTCGGATCGCCCTCGTACGAGCCTGAGAGCGCCATGGTGTCCTCGCACTGCTTCGCGGACTTCATCAGCGCTTCTTCAAAGCGAGCCGACGCTGGCTCTACCCTGTCATACGCGACTCTGAGATCACGGCGGGCCAGCAGCATGTGCCGGGCCTCCGCGTGACCGAGAACCTTGCTCAGTTCGTTGAGGTTCGGATTCTGGCTCTGAATCAATGTGGGCTCGCCCTTCTGTTCCTGGCCGAAGAGCCACGACATGACTCGCGTCAGCTCTTCGCGGTGCGTGGAAGGGATGGGAGCCTTCTGCGGTGCGGAGGAGAGGTCCTCGGCACTCAGCCCGAGATACTCACGGACAGATGCGCGCGTGAGCGCCGTATACAGGTGGGAGAAGGAAAACGTCTTCTTCGATATCTGGTTAAGGTCGAAGCCGTCTGCCAGAGCCTGCTTGAGGACATACCAGCCTGTGACCAGGCGGCGAACCGTATTGTGGTTGTCGCCCAGGGTCCGGCTGATGGTCGCGATGTCGCCGCCTTCTTCGAACCATTGTGCGGCGTATTTCGCCTTCGCCAGGGCATCCCACTTGAATGGTCCGTTGATGTGCTTGAATCCGATGAATCCTCGCGCCTCGCTACGAGAATCAACCAAGTGAATGCGAACCGAGGTGGGCGCAGGATCCGGCCGGGATGTAGCGGGAATCGTGATCCGGAGCTTCTTGCGTAGTTCCTCTCGTGAGATGAGCCGGAGCGCGGCCAGGCGCCGGTTGCCTTCCAGGACGACGTTGCCGTCGCGTAGGACGATCATCGGTTCGAAGTCGACGTACCCCGCGGAGAGGATCGATTGGATCAGCTCGTCCACATCCGCGTGGTCGTAGAGGTACTGAATGATCTCGTCTTCCGTGGAGAAGCTCTGGTCGGTGAACCGTGGATTCTCCCGATCGAAGTGCAGGTCATCTGGGGCTGCCGTCTCAACTTGCATGGCGCCCTCTCCCTCCCCTTGCTCGGGTGCGCTGGGCGCCTGAAGGCGCATCACGGCGACGTATCATCCATCGTTCTTTGAGCACCGGATCGATTATAGGGGCCTCCGCATTCCTTGACAGGTCCGGCCCGCTCCCGAGGGAGCTAACCGGCTGAACGTGTTCGGTTTGTTTCGGGGCGTGGAGCGACCACACTCGCTCGCCCCCCCTTGCAGGAGCCCATTCGTCCCGCTCCGACGCCGCCGAGAACGACGCGACCATGAATACGCACCTCATCGGAACCGATGGGGTGCGGATAATGGAGATAGTTTCTCAGCGGGAGAGGGCGAGCGAAGGGCTCACCAGTCTTCCGGGAAGATCGGGCCGGAGACGGGGCGTCCATCCTCAGAGCCCCCACCGAAGAAGTCATCGAGGATGCGATTCACGAGGGTGGTCATCGGGACTCGGCGTCCCTCCCGCTCCTGGAGCCGTACCTTCAGACGGTAGAGCCGCCGGACGTTCCGATCCTCGATGAACGGCTGGTAGAGCCCGAGGCGTGCCACGGGCGTCCTCAGAACGTACCGTCGATACCGTGGTCCTCGTCGCTCTCGCCGTAGAGCGACGTGATCGACGTGTGACAGTGCTCGCACTCGGTCGGCGGCCCCTCGTAGAGGAGCTCGTAGTCGACCACGAACCAGGCCCGCTCGTCGGTGGAGAACGGGTCGAGGAAAGCCGAGACAGCGTTCATGCACGAGGCGCAGCGCATCTCTCCGTCTGCGGTGAGGTAGAGGACCGGGACCATGTCGGCGGGGATGACGGAGCGGAAGCGGCCGTCGGGCTCGAGGAAGGACTCCGGGAAGACGAGCATCAGTTCACCTCCCTCCAGTGGACGCGAGCATCGAGGAGCGGGGACCAGTCGCCGTGGCGCATCGTCGCGAGGTCTATGACCGAGGCGATCGTGAGGACGCCGCTCGAGGTGACGACGAACTCGATCGAGATGTCCCGCCCGCAGTTGAGGCAGGGGGTGAGCAGGCTCCCATCAGGCGGGAACCGGCCCTGCTCCCCCCAGTACCTCCCGCAGGCAGGGCAGCGGATGAAGAACCACGGGGTCGCCATCAGTAACCCTCGTCGGCGCGCATGTAGTCGGCAGCGGTGATGCAGGCGTCGGCGAACTCGCTGTCGGGATCGTCGTCCGCGGAGGCGAGGCCTTCGGTGACGTCCTCGACTCCGGCGTAAAGGTCGCGGGCACATGCCGGGCAGAGAAGAACCTCCTGCTCGGTCTCGGGGTCGTCGTAGGTTCGAACGCTACCGGTAGCGCCGCAGTCCTCGCAGAGGGTCGACGTCGCTTCATTCATGACGCTCTCCCCTGCTGGCACGAGGGGGTGACGAAGAGGACGAAAGGCCGTTCGGCGTACGTGACCGTGGCGAACGGGCCGTAGGCCCGCAGGCGAGGTGGTGAAGCCGGACCATGGCGTCGAGGTCCTTCGAAACGGCGTGCTGGACACCGTTGCGGCCGACTCGGACCGAAACGAGGTCGAGGAAGTGCTGGACGCCGTCGATGTCGATCGGCGCGCGGAACCAGGTATCGGGTCTGACTCCCAGGTGGGCGCCGGCCGGCGAGAGCGGGAGGGAGGAGAGATCGAGCCTCATGCCGCACCTCGGTCCGCGGCCTCGCGTACGGCTTCGTTTCGGCCGGCACGGAGGATCGTGTCGGCGGCCTTGAAGATCCGCTGGGCAGAGTGCTCCGGGAGGGGGTTGCCCGCGCCGTACCACGACTGGATGTAGCCGCGGGCGTACTCGGCGCCCGGGATGTGGAGCGCCTCGAGGCAGAGGAGGGCGACCGCCTCGGCCTCCGCTTCCGTGAGCGTCTTCGGGAGGTCCGGCCGGTCGTCGCCGCGCTCGGCGGTGTGGTTGAGGAGGACGTGGCCGAGCTCGTGGAAGAGGGTCTTGGCGGGGAGCGCGGCGATGGGGCTCACCGCGACAGAACGCCCGTGGGCGAATCCCTGGACGTTGCCGTTGGGCAGGTCGAAAGGGATGCGCTGGACCGCGAGGGCCTCGAGGGCGCGCGCCTCGTCCCACGACGGGATCTCGACGGCGTTCGTGAGGGGCTCTCCGTCGGTCTGGGCCAGGACGAACCACCTCGGTTTCCAGACGAAGATCGTCTTCAACCGCGGGGCCTCGCCTTCGGGCACGGGCCCGCGGCTCCGCTCGTCGTCCTTCACCCGGACGCTCACCGGCATGCACAGGACGATGGCCTTCTCGCCGGCCCGAACGCGCCGCTTGAGCTCGTTCCACCGCTGGAGGGTGGCGATCGGCCCGGGGGCGAGCCGCCGTTCGCGGCACTGGAACATGGCCGCGAGCTGGTTACCGAGGCTGTAGCCGTGAAAGAGGCTGTACGCCTCCAGGATCTGGCCGGGGCGGGAGACCGCGTCAGCGAGAAGCTCCGCCCAGCGAATCGAGACGGGTGGAGACATCAGGGACCTCCTTGTGTGTCAGGTCCCGGACGCCCTCGCGCCCGGGACGGTGTTTCGTCCGGGGCACGACGTCGAGGTGGCGGGCCAGGTCAGTGCTTGAGGTAGACCACCGGTTTCAAGGGCTCGGCCCAGCAGTGGCGGCAGTCGCCACACGCCGGTGGGCTCCTGAGGTACTTCGGGCAGGTGGTGCGCGCGGGGTCCGTCGTGACGGAGCTCCCCGCGTGCAGACCGGGGATCACGGGCGGGTCGTTGTCGATCAGGAGCGCGCTCGGGCGAACGGTGACGTTCGGCAGGAAGGCGAGACGGCGTAGGGAGAAGAGGAGCGGATCGTCGTCAGGCCGAAGCTGGCCGTGGAGGGCCCAGCTCCTCGTCGGCGCCCAGAACGAGACCTCGGGAAGCGCGAGGGCGATCTCGTACCAGGCGTCGACGTAGGGTGGGCTGAAGAAGTCGCCGGAATCGTGGAGGCGGAAGTGGCGTTCGTCTCGACGGAAGATGAGCTCCGTGACGACCGGGGCGAAGCGTCCGGAGGCGAGGGCGTGAACAGTCCAGGCGAGCCGGCTATCCTGGGCGAGCTTCACGGTTCGCCACCTGTAGCGCTTCCGTTCATCGGCGTAGCAAGCGCTACAAACCGACGTCGGCGTGAGAACGACCCCGGGGCAGGTGCGCTTGGCCGGGAGGCTGAAGGAGCTTCCCGGCATCGCGTCGGTTCGCGTGAGCAGGCACATCAGGACCTCCTCGATGAATTCCCGGGCGCCTCGGCGCCCTCGGGCGGCTGACGTCTCGACCGAAGGTCCCAAGCAAAGGAGCGGACCTATTCGGGTGCAGAGACGCCAGCCGCCAGAGAGCTCAGAGGGCCGGGGAGCACCCGCCGGCCGAGGAGGTCCCGGAAACCGGGAGACCGGCGGATGCCGAACCGAGTTGGGAAGGAGCTGCGGCCGTGCCGACGCCAGAAAGAGACCACACCGGGAGCGAAAACGTGAGAGCCGGTCCCGGGGACGTGCGTCAGCCGCACGGCCGGCGGGCGTCGACCTCGAGGAGGCGTGCGGCGTCGCGCTGTGCGGAACACGCACAGGGCTCCCCTCGACCGGACGGTGGGCACGGCAGGGTGTGGCACAGAGCCGGCTCCTGGAGCTCGACAGCGGGCCGGGATGCCGGCAGGAAGGGGTCTTCCGCTCGGCACCAGACGGCCCCTCCCGGCCATCCGTTCGCCCAGCCGGCCAGGGAGAGAACCGCTTCCCGGGCCGCGCCGGCCTCGCGGAGGAGTCGGGAGAGAAGCCCGAGTCGCTCGAGAGCATGACGGTGAAGACGGGCGTTTTCGACTGTCACGGCGAGGCGAAACGTCGGTAAGCCGAGGAGGCGCTGGCAGAGCTCCGGGCGGACGGCCAGCTCGGCGTAGCGCGCGGCCTTTGCCCGGGCGAAGTGCGCGGGCGACTCCATACCCCGGTCGTGTTCGAGAAAGACGAGCTCGGGGCCGGAGGCTCCTGGGAGAACGAGGACTCCGTCGGGCTGGGGCAGCTGGGCCGCCGCGCTCGTCTGGGGGAGCGGCCGATCCCAGGCGGAGTACCAGAGGGCACTGTGCGCCGCGGCGAGGCGGATGAGGAGGGTGGCGGTCTCCCGCTGGTGACGGAGGAAGGCGGGTGCTATTCGAGGTACGAGCTCGAGGGGGCGTGTCCGCGCGGACGGCAGCATCGTTTCGACGAGCTGCTGAAAGGCCGTTCCCTCCGCGGCGCCGAGGACGAGACCGAGACCGGCGGTCCGGCCGGCTGCGGTCGCGTAAATCCAAGTGGGGTTCCCTCCCCTCTCCGTGGGCTCCGACCAGGTCTGGAGCCACCCGCGATCGACCATCCGATTGACGAACCGCCCGACGACCTGCCGCGAGACGTCTTTGAACAGGGCGTCGTGGACAAGGACAAAAGGGACGAGTCGGAGGCGGGTGACGAGCTCGAGAACGGCGCGCTCTCGAAGGGACACCGGAAGGGGTCGGTCCTGGCCGGCGACACTCGAGGCGCTCTCTCGAGGGGTGGTGCGGACCCTGTTGCGCGTAGGGGCACCGGTCGCGGCGGCACGCGTGGCTTCCGCTTGCGGTTCGCTCACGGTCTCTTGCGCGCGATCACGCCGCTCCTGCGCGCGTCCGGCGCGTAACGTCTCCTCCGCGCTACTGGGCGAGCTCGATGACGGGGCCATAGTCTTGACAGGTGGGCAAGAGAAGAGTACTGCGTGAATTGCCTCGTTACGAGGTGTCCCCCCACTACCTGTGCAGACCGCGCACGCGGACGGGGCTTGTCTTTGCGTCCCCCGTCCGCCGTCGTGTGCGCCAATCGCACATCTCTCCCGTACGCTCTCCCGTGGCCGCCCCATTTCGGCCACCATGCAGGCGTCTCTCCTCCTCTCCCCCCGCCAGTGGTTCTCCCGACTCTCATCCGCGAAATCGAGAAGCGTGGCCGCGCACAGGGTTTGTCGATCTCCCAGATCGCGGCCACGCTCGGCGTGGACCGGACTCGCTTCGTCCACATCCGTAACGGCACGGGCCGTCTCAGCCTCGACTCCGTCCACGAGGTCGCGGCCCGCTACCTTACGGACCCGGAGATGTGCCGCCTCCTCCTCGGGTATCTCGCGTTCGACATTCCGAATCGAGGTCCTTCCGTACCGAAGGCGACCCTCGACGACGCCGACCGGAACATGGTCTCTGCCCTCGTCCAGCGCCTCCCGTCGCTCCTCGTGTCGGGCGGCGGCTTCCTCCTCCAGGACGGCGACGCGGCTCGGCTCGCCCGCGTAGCGGCGGCCATCGAGGACGCTGTCCGCTCACACGGCGTCGGTGTGCTGCGCGAACGGGCGAGCGCCGGCCTGAGCCTCGACCGCCGCCACGCCCTGCTTGCCGCGCCACTGCTGATCGTCGACCTCTCCTCGCCGCTGCGAGAACCGGTCCGCGACGTCCTGACCCGGCGCGCGGAGACCGCCCGCTTCACGATCGCGATCTGGCGCCCCCAAGGCAGCGACCCGCCGAGTCCGCCGCTCGACCGCTTCCGACCGCTCCTTCTCAACTCGACCACACTTGCGAATCACTGACCGCCTCACGCTCGTCCTCCCGACGCGCGAGCCCCCACTCGGGCTCTCACTTCTCGGAGTCGATCTGGGGGCGTTCTTCGTTTCGGCCCGGGAAATCGGTCCCGACGCCGCCCTCGCGCTGCTCGCTGCGCGGGCACTCGCGCTCCGGCGTCGGGGCGCCGTGTCGTTTCACGACCTCGGCTGGGTGCTCGGCATGCGCCAGCGCGGTGTTCTCCACGCGCTTCGACGCCTCTCTGACGCCGGGGCCATCGTGTGGCACGAGGAGGCCGGGCGTGGCGTCGTGGCCGTCGAGGTGGTCGGCGAAATCCCCGGCGCCCGTCCCCTCTTCGGCCCCGAGGACACCCCTCCGTTCTCGACCCATGCCCTTCCCACCCACTGGTTCGTGCAGGTGCTCCCGCTCGTTGGCCGTCGAGCGTTCCTCGCCTACCTCTACCTCCGAAGCCGCGAGCGGCGAGACGGCCTTACACCGCCCCTCCTCGTCTCCGCCCTCGTGCGTGCCTGCCGGCTGCGCTGGCAGTGGCAAGGACACCGCGTCCTCCGGCACCTCAAACGTCAGCATCTCGTCATTCCCGTCGGAGGCCAGCGATATGCCGTCCTCGACCCCCGACCGCCAACCTCGCTCCAGCGTCGATTCCTGAGGCTTCTCGAAGTCGGAGCGCTTCCGCCGACCCGGGCCGAGAGAGCCGCCCTTCTCGGCGCCACCATCGTCCTCCCGCTCCTCCTCGCCTCTACCCTCGCCCTGCTGTGAGTACTGAGATGCCGCTCACGCTGACGTTCCGGACCCGCCAGAGCCGTTACTGGACCGCGATGGCCGACTTCTACCGTGCCAAGGATCGGTTTCTTCACGAGATGCTGCGTCGGGAAGGCGAGGGGCGCCGCTTCGGGGAGTACATCGCTGCGGACGGGTCGCGGGTCGCATGCCGCCTCACCGGGACCGACCTCCGCCAGCACGCCCTCGCGCTCGGGGCTACGGGAAGCGGGAAGTCGTCTCTCCTCGAAGCCATGGCGAGAGCCCTCCTCTCCCGCGCGAACGCCTTCGCCGTCATCGACCCGCACGGGGATCTCGCCGACCGCGTCGAGCGTTGGGCGCGGATCTCCGGTCAACTTCGCGTCGTCTCCCTCGACTTCACCCGGCCGGAGAGCCTGCCGTCGTGGAACCCTCTCCTCCCCATGGCCGGCGTAGACCCCGGGCGCCAGGTGGACCTCCTCGTCTCGGTCCTTCGACGGCTCTACAGCGCCGAGCGCGCTTCGTCCTGGGCCTGGGGCGTGAAGGTCGAGGAGATCGTGCGCATGGCGCTTCGCGGGTCCATCGAGAGCGAAGTCCCGGTGACGCTTGCCGACCTGGAGCGCTTCCTGCTCGACCCGCGCTACCGAAAGGAGGCCCTCGCGACGGCTGGACCGGAGCCCACGAACTACTTCCTGCACCGGTTCGGCCCCCAGGAGCAGATGTACGTCTCGGCGGTCGTCAACAAGCTCTCCCCGTTCCTCGGTTCGGCGGCCGTGCGGCGATTCCTCGGGGGCGGGGGCGAGCCCGTGGATCTCCTCGACCTCCCGGACCGGCCCGTCGCCCTGATCGTGAACCTCGCCCGCGGGGTACTCGGCGCCGCTGCCGACGTCCTCGGCCGACTCCTCCTGAACACGCTGCTGCTCTCAGCCCTCCGCCGGACAGGCTCGGTCCCCGAGACCCGGCGGCACTTCGCCCTGCTCGTGGACGAGGCGCATACCTTCGCCGGGACCGAAGGCGGCCTCGAGGACCTCCTCGTCACGGGGCGAAAGTTCCATTTCGCGCTGACCCTCGCCTCTCAGGGCCTTTCGCTCTTCCCGGCGCACCTTCGCCCGCTGCTCCTCGGGAACACGGCCCGGCAGTTCTACTTCCGGCTCCCCTACGCAGAGGCGCGCCTCCTCGGGCCGGACATCCTCGAGCCGCTCGGGAACATCGGGCGAGAAGCGATCCGCCCGTACGACGACCTCTCGGACCCCCTACTCGATCCTCATGAAGAGCTCACGGCTCGAATGCGCGAGCTCACGGACCTCCCACGGGGGGCGTGCTACTGGGCGCTGCGCGGCCGGCGGTTCAAGGCCCGCCGCATCCGGGTGGACCGGCCGGAGAACCCGCCGGCCCGCCTGTCCGAGGACACGATGGCCCGGATGGCGGCGAGCGAGATCCACTTCACTACCTCACGTTGACCATGAACCACAACCGCGGCCAGCTTCTGTCACCCGGTCCCGACCATACTGCCCGCCTGGCCGGCCCCCGTTGGCCGGAGTCGGCCGGCAAGGTCGTGTCTCGAAGCGCTCGTCACCTTGATTTCGTCGTGCCGGTCGCGCAGCCATTCACCTTCCCGTCTCTCTCGACCTTCGAGGAGGCGTTCGAAGAGGCGCTCCATGCCTCGGCTGCTGCGGAGGGCCTTTCGCCGCCGACTGTCGCCGGGATCCGGTACAGCCTCCGCCGGCTGACCGACTTCATTCGAGGGCGCCGCCTCGAACGCGCCTTTCTGTCGGGACAACTCCCGGAGCAGGCACGCGCCCTCGAAGCGTGGCTCGGATGGCTTCGCGCTGGCGGCGCCAACCACACGACCGTCAACTACTACTGGCGAATGCTCCATGCCGGGCTGAAGCGGCTCGGAGCGAGGGCCGGCATGGCTGAACCCACGCAGTTCCTCCCCGTTCCTCGACCGGGACGCCCTCTGCCCCGGTTTCTCTCGAGAGCGGACCTCGAAGCCGTGCTCCGGGCAGCCGCCAACTACCAATGGCCTCGCGGCCCCTTCGAGCGCCACCGGAGCGTCGCCGTCATCGCGATGATGGGACTCGGGGGTCTTCGCCGAGGAGAGGTACTCCGGCTGGAAGTGCGGGACATCGACCTCACCCAGGGAGCGGTCACGGTCCGGCACGGCAAGGGTCGCAGCGGTGGCAAGGACCGTGTGGTCTTCATGCCGCCAGGACTCCGGACGGCCCTGTCGAGCTACCTGGACGTGAGGGCAGCGCGACCGGGCTCCACGGGTCGCCTGTTCCTTTCGACGCGCGGTACTCGCCCCATCGGTGTGTCCACGATCCGTCGCCTCTGCCGGACGCTGCAGGAGGTTTCCGGGGTGGCTGTGGCGCCCCACATGCTGCGGCATACCTGCGCGACCCTCCTTCGGCAGGCAGGTATCCCGGATCGTCTCGCCATGGAGCAGCTCGGGCACGCGAGTCTCGGCGTGCTGCAGCGGTACTCGCACGTCACCGACGAAGAGCGGCGTCAGATCGTCGGTCGACTCGACGTCGACCTCCTGACCTGACCGGCCGGCCCGGGAGCAGGCCGGCTCTACAGGAAGGAGACCTTGCGGATCTGGTCACGCTTGTCCTCGTCCCACACTCGCAGGTACCCCGCCGTCGTAGTAATGCTCGAGTGTCCGGCCAGCTCGCGTGCAACGTGCAGCGGCACGCCGGAGCGGAGCAGCATGGTCACGAACGAGTGACGGAGTCCGTGGAGGGAGAAGGCAATCCCGGACGCTCGCCGGACAGCCTTGTGAATCCGCCGCAACGTGGCCAGGGAGATCCCCTGGCCGGTTCGCTCGGAGGAGAAGAAGCCCGGCCCGACGATGTTCCGCTTGCGACGTTCCCGGACGTACTCCTCGAGGATCCTTCTGAGCTCCGGGGCGATGTACGCGGTCCGGTCCCTCCCACCGCCACGACCCTTGCCGCGGATGATCCGGATCGTGCCGTCGTCGAGGCTCACGTCGCCGTACGTGAGCCTCAGCAGCTCGCCCCGGCGAAGTCCCGCATAGAGGATTGTCGCGATCACGGCGACCGCACGCGTGCGCTGGAAGGATGTCGGCCACGGAAAGCTCTCTGCGGCCGCCAGGATCTTCCGACAGTCCGCAGGCTTGAATGCCTTCGCGATTCGGGACGGTTGGCTCGGCGCCTTCATCCGTCGGAAGGGATTCTCGACGCCGTCGCGCCGCTCGAGGTCGTTGAAGAACGGCCGGAGCTGCCGCCAGTAGGTGTTGACGGTGACAGGGCCGAGTCCACGTCGCCGGTTCCTGCGGACCCACCCCTCGACATCGAGGAATGCGTCCGGGAGCGGCGCGCCGCTCTCCCCGACGTACCGCCGGAAGTCCCGGTAGGCGTGCCGGTATCCGTGGAGCGTCGCGGCGCTGTGACCGAGCGCGGTGACGGCGTAGTCGCAGAAGTCCCGGAAGCGGCGATCCCACGATTCGAGAGATTTCGGAAGTGCCACGCGATGGCGTCCAGAAGCGAAGCGATTCCGGGAGGAGTCGTCGATGTCCTCGTACGCGGAGGCTCGCTGGGAAGTGGAGGGGAACATGGGGATTGGGGGGAAGGAAGCGCTTCCCTCCGCCATCTCCGCGAATGAGACCGACGGAACCTCCACGCGAAACGCGCGGAGGCTCAGACGGAACGGAACGCTGTGGCAGTGGAAACCACGATTCGTGGCTTCCTGCTGCGCGGTGACCGGAACGGGCGGGGATGACGAGGGTCGAACTCGCGACCTTCCGCGTGACAGGCGGACGCTCTAACCGCCAGCGCGACTACTCCTCATGCACAAGCCGTTTGGGTCACCTTCAGCGTTCGTAGCGAGCCTTCGCGCGTGCGCGAAGTGCTCATTCGACGGAGAAGGTGAAGGAACGACGCATCTCCTTGATACGCGGGACCTGAGCGGCAGGCAAGGGCTGGAGCGGGACAGTACCGAGTCGACGAACGGCGATCCTGAACGAATGCACGGGTACGCTAAGGCAAATATACTTACCTTAAATGCCACGAATAGGCAGATTCCTCGGAATGCCGAGCGACGCCGGCGCCCCGGTGCTCCGGCGGCTGAACCCGGCCTGACCGAGGAATCTGGTCTAATCGGCGCGCTTCGCGGCGGAGGTAGCTCGAACAACCATGGGCGTCGGCCCGGTCGCCCCACAGCAGCGTGTGACTGAGCTGCTCCGGCGGTGGAGCACCGGTGACGAGACCGCCTTCGAGGAGGCGGTCTCGCTGGCCTACGAGGACCTCTACCGGATCGCCAGACGGAAGATGGCCAACGAGCGCCCCGGACACACCCTCCAGCCGACCGCGCTCGTGAACGAAGCCATCGCCGGGATCATGAGCTGGGACGGATACATCTACGCCGACCGCGCCCACTTCCTCCGGGCGGCGTGTTTCGCCATGCGGCGCGTCCTTGTCGACTACGCCCGGAAGCGTGCCAGGGCGGTGCAGGCGGAGGTCTCGCTCGCCGAGGGTGATGTCGAAATCCCCGGAGAGACCGGAGCCTCCGTCGTCTCCGCCGCCGTGCTGAGCCAGGCGCTCGACCGGCTCGCCGCCGAGGATCCGAAGACCGCCGAAGTCGCTTCGCTTCGGCTGTTTGCGGACCTCACGCTCCAGCAGATCGCCGAGGTCACCGAAACGACCGTCCCGACCGTCCACAGGAAATGGGTCTACGCCAAGGCGTTCCTTCGAAAGGAGCTCTCCCCGTGACCGACGCTCGCCTCGTGAGGAAGCAGGATCTACTGGCTTCGCTGGCCCTCGCGCCGACCGAGGACCGACCCCGACTCCTTGCCGAGAACTGCAATGACGATTCGGGTCTCCGGGCCGAAGTGGAGGCCCTTCTCCCCTACCTCGGAGCCCCGACGCCGTCCCCGGCAGGAGACCTCGAGGCTGCCCTCGAGGAGAAGCTCGCCGAGAGGTTCGTCGGAAAGGCCTTCGGGCCCTATACCGTCCAGCGGCTGCTCGGCAGAGGCGGGTTTTCCCGCGTGTTCCTGGCGACCCGGTCGTTCGAGGGGCAGGAGCGGAAGTACGCCGTAAAGGTGCCGCTCGGGGGCTCCTTCGCCGAGGAGGTTGCGCGCTACCGCCTCGAAATCGCCGTCCTGAGCCAGCTCCGTCACCCGAACATCGCGGGCCTGGTCGACGTGGTTCCCGGCCCGGACGACCGGCCGCTCCTCGTCATGGACTACGTGGATGGGGCCCGGCCGATCACGCTCGCCGCCGCCGAGACGAGCCTTACGATCCGACGAAGGATCGAGCTCTTCCTGAAGGTCCTCTCGGCGCTCAGCGCTGCGCACGAGCGCGGCGTCATCCACTGCGACCTCTCAGCTGGGAACGTCGTGCTGAGGGCGGACGGCGAACCCGTCATCATCGACTTTGGCATCGCGAAGGTCTCGTGGGAGCGCTCCGGCACCGTCACGGTCGGCCCCCGGCCGCTCACGTACGAGTACGCGAGCCCGGAGCAGTACCGCGGAGAGCCCCTCACCGTCCGCACCGACATCTACTCCGCAGGCGTCCTTCTCTACGAACTCCTCGCTGGTTCCCTGCCCTACGACGTCGATCGGAAGGACACCGAGGCGTGCCGGCGGGCGGTCTGTGACGCGCCGGCCGAACGTGCGAGCCAGCGGGCGCTTCGGTCTTCGGGACCCGCCCCAGGGCAGGTCAGGTCCGTCGCGAAGGAACTCCGCGGGGACCTCGACGCGATTCTGGGCAAGGCGCTCGAGAAAGACCCCGCCCGTCGATACGAGTCCGCGAATTCCTTTGCAGAAGACCTCCGGGCCCATCTGGAGCTCCGCCCCGTCGTGGCGAAGGCGCCGGGCGGCTTCGAGCGCTCCTGGCGTTGGGCGAGGCGCCATCCGGCGATCTCGGCGACGGCGGCTCTGGCGGTCATCCTCTCCATCGGCTTCGGCACCTTCCACGTCGTCCGCCTCGAACGGGAACAGGCGCGCGCCCGGAAGATCGCAGCGGCGTTTCGGGACGTCCTGCGGGGATTCGACCCGGCGGCTGTGGCGAAGAACCCGGTGACCGTGCGAGACCTGCTGGATCAGGCCGCGGCAAAGGCGGAAGACCAGCTGAAGGACGAGCCGCTCGTCCGAGGGGCGGTCCTCGAGACGCTCGGGACGACGTACTCGTCACTCGGGGACCTCGATCGGGCCGAGAAGCTCCTCCGGGAAGCGGTCGAACTTCGGAAGGGCGGGTCGCACGCCGAGAGGGCGGAGAGCCTCATCGCACTGGGTGCGACCCTCCAGCGGCGGGGGCAGCTCAAGGAAGCGGAGCCGGTTCTCCGGGAGGCTCTGACGCTGCGGATCAAGGACCGAGGGGAGTTCGACAAGGCGGTGGCCGAGTGCATGACGACGCTCGCCATCGTCCTAAAGGACCAGGGGAACACGCGGGAGGCGATCTCGCTCATCGAGCGCTCGCTCGCGATCGAAGAGAAAGTCGCCCCAGGGAGCGACGCGGTGCTCGAGTCGCGTAACGAGCTCGCGAACATCCTCATCGAATCGACGAGCGACTACCAGAAGGCCATCGCTCTCCACGCCCAGAACCTCGTCGACCTGAGGAAGTACTACGGAGAGAGCCATCCGTACGTCGCGCTGGCTCTGAACAACATCGCCCGGGCCGAGACGGACTCTGGCCGCTACGCGGACGCGGACCGACACTTCCAGGAGGCGCTCGCGCTCCAGCGGAAGATCTACGGCGGACCGCACCCCGAGACGGCGCTCACGCTACACAACTACGGCTTCCTTCGCCTCGACGAGGGAAGACTCGAGGAGGCCGAGGCGCTGACGCGCGAGGGACTCGAGATGCGCCGGAGCGTCCTGCCGAAAGGGCACTCGGACCTCGCGGTGACCCTCAACAATCTCGGCCTCATCGTGAAGCGCCGCGGGCACCTCGACGAGGCCGAGGCGTGCTACCGCGAGTCGCTCGAGATCACCCGGGCGGCGGACGGCGAGGACAGCCTGGAGATTCCCGTCACGCTCATGAACCTCGGCGGGATCTACCGCGACAAAGGCGAGTTCGCGAAGGCGGAACCTCTCCTCGAGGACGCCCTCGCCCGGGACAGGAAGTTCTTCCTCTCCCCGAACGTTGCCCTCGTGCGCGACATGACCTCTCTGGCCCAGACGAAGACAGGGCTCAAGAAGTACTCCGAGGCGGAGGCGCTCCTGAAGGAGGCGACCGCCGCCCTCGGGAAGACCGGCGTCCCGCCAGACCACCGGGCGTACGCGGACGTGCAGGACGTCTACGCCGCGGTGCTTATCAAGACCGGTCGCGTGGACGAAGCCCGGTCGGTCATCGAGACGGCGCTCCGGACCTTCGCGGCCAAGCCCGCCATCTGCGCCGGGTTCGAGAAGCTCCAGGCCTCCCTCCCGAGCCAATAGCGAGTATTTCGTCCGTCTCGCGAGAAAAACGACTCCATTTCCGCGCTCTACGGGGTAGCGGGCTGCGGACGTCCCGAGACATCCGCAGACGCGAGAAGGAGAGCGCCATGGAACTGACCACTGCGGCCGGACAGTCCGGCTCCCGCCCCACGCGTCTGCTGACCACCACCTGCGAGGATGCATGGTTCCGCTGCCCGTCGTGCCGAACGGACCTCCTGCGCCTGCCGTGGGTCCTGGACCTGCCCGGGACGACGGAAACCGTCACGATCGACGTCTGGCCGGCCGGCGTCCGCGCCCCCTACGAGCTGCCGGTCGTGCCCCGGCTCGGGGTCCGGCAGATCGCGGCGATCCTCGGGCGGACGATCCGTTCCACGTACGCCCTCACCCAGGACTTCGACGACGCCGGACTCCGCCTTCCCGGCCGGGATCTCTTCGTCCGGACGGTCCCCTTCTTCGAGTGGCTCCACAGCCACCCGCGGCTGCGGTCCCGGGCGGAGACGCTCGCCGATCGGGACCAAAGGCGGGCTTCCAGCGGCGGGTTCCTCCGGCCGGGCCCGAAGGGCAGAACGCCGCAGGTCGTCGCGCTGGGATAGTCCGGCACCGGCCGGATGAGTATTTGTCCTGCAGCCCGCCGAGGCACATTCACGGACCAGAACGAGACCTTAAAGCTATTTAATGCTATGTACGCTATAGACTTCCCGCACTTTAACCCCTAAGCTGACTCCGATGGCATTCGAACTCGATCGCTCCCAGATCCTCAACGTCCTCCGCGGCTTCAACCCGTGGTGGGCGGGGCTGCCCATGAACGTCCCCGCGTTTCGCCGGCTCGCGTTCGACCAGTGCGTCCGGCTCTTGGAGGATCCGAAGTTCAAGCGGGCGATTCTCCTCAGCGGTCCTCGACGGGTGGGAAAGACGACCGTTCTGAAGCAGGTCGCCGAGTTGCTGCTCGCGGGCAAGGCTGAACCTGTCAGCGTGGTCTACATCAGCCTGGACCACCCCCTCCTCAAGCTCGCCAGCCTCACCGACCTGCTCCGGATCTACCGTGAAGACATCTTCGCCGAGGGAAAGCCCGCGGTCCTACTGCTCGACGAGGTGCAATACGCGGAGGACTGGGAACTCCACGTGAAGACCCTCGTTGACCACCACCCCGAGTACCGGATTCTCGCGACCGGCTCCGCGGCGGTGGCGACGAAGCGCAAGCAGGCCGAGAGCGGCGTCGGCCGCTGGATCACCGTCCCGATCCCTACGCTGTCCTTCTACGAGTACCTCCGGATCCGTGATGTAGGGATCCCGAAACCGCTCGAGGAACTGAAGCTCCAAGACCTCTTCACGTCCGCGCCCGGCGCCTTCGGTGGCATCTCCCAAGCAGCGCGTCCCCTCCTCCCCGAATTTCGCCGGTACCTGCTCGTCGGCGGCTTCCCGGAAACCGCGCAGCAGGCGAGCGTTGAGATCGCCCAGCAGATCCTCCGAGAGGACGTCGTCGAGCGCGTCCTTCGCAAGGACCTCGTGGCCCTCTACGCCGTGCGCTCAGTCCGAGAATTCGAACAGCTCTTTATCTATCTCTGCCTTCACACAGGGGGCATCTTCGCAGTCAAGACGGTGGCCACTGCGCTGGGCGTGGCAGCCCCGACGGTCGAGAATCACCTTGAGGTCCTCGAGCAGGCCCATCTCATCTACCGACTTCCTCCCATCGCGATCTCCGGGAAGAAGATCCTGAAGGCAAAGGACAAGATCTACATCGCCGATGCCGCTCTCCGGAACGCCGTGCTCCTGAAGGGAGATCAGATTCTCGACGATCCCGCCGAGATGGGCCTCGTCGCCGAGACGACGGTGCTGCGTCACGTCTTCGCCTTCTACTACCAGGACACCCCGCGCGTCTCCTACTGGCTAGCCCCGGCCGCATCGGGTGGCAAGCGCGGCCGGCCAAAGGCGGGCGAGGAGCGCGGCGACGAGAAGCTCCTCGAAGTCGACATCGTGGTCCAGAGCCCGTCGTACACGATCCCGTTCGAGGTGAAGTACCGAGACACGGCCACACTTCATGCCACATCCGGCCTGGTCGCCTTCTGCCGAGAGGAGAAGGTGGAGCGGGCCTACTTCGTGACGAAGCGGAACGAGGACTTCGGCGTCTCCACGTTCCCGGACCACCGAACGAAGTACCTCCGGATCCCGGCGCACATCCTGACCTGCCTGCTCGGGAGGGCGGAGCGGATCCAGTGGCGAGGGAAGGTGGGGTGAGGTCCCAGAAGCGCCGCGGCTGACTTCACGCCTCCCTGCGCTTCGTCACGGTTCCGCTTCCGGTCGATGCCGGGCCACGCAGCGCGTGGGCTTGCAGCCAACAGGCGAGGGCCCTATGCTGGGCCGATACCCGCTCGGTCTTTCGCGAGTCATGCCGCCCGCGTAAGGCCTTGGAGAAGTCGATGACGCACCGAGCCTGGCTGAAGAACATCCTTCTCGTGCTCGTCGGATCCGCCCTTGGCGAGGTTCCTGCGTCGGCGAGAATCATCTCGTACGCTCCCATCGCGCCGGTCCAGTCCGTCCCGGCGATCCAGAAGCGCGCGGCACGGCACGTCGTTTTGCGGGAACAAGCCGGCATCGTGAGGCCTTCGGAGTTCGACTACGGATACCTCTGGCGCCTCGTCGTGCACGATTCCCAGGGCCTGGAGTCGCCGCGCGACATCACCCCCGGCGGCACGCCAGCGCGTCTTGGCATCGTCGCTGCGCGGGAGGATGAAGACGGCACCTTTCGGATCCTCGTCGCTTCAGGCTCCGGATTCCTCTACAGCCCCGACGGTGGCGTGACCTGGGCCTCCGTCTCTCTGCCGGGCGGGGCCTATCTCGTCAACCACAACGATGCCTTCTCATCATCGAACTGGGATATCGGCGGCCCGATCTTCGGCGCGACGTCGTCCGCCCTTCGCCTCGGGAACGCCGGCAACCCCTTCGTCCTCGCCCTGGCGACTTCCAACCCCAGCCAGTCCGGCTTCTGGGTGATCGCGGCCGACGGGTCGGCTCGAATGCTGAGCATCGCCTCCGGCTGGTTTGAGCTCCTCGGGGCCGATCTCGGTGGGACCAGATTCCTCGTCGGAGCTCGCTTCTTCGGACCCTGGCCCGAAGACCCGTACACGAACTCTTCCTGGAAGGTCGCCATCCTTGATCTCGCGGGAACCCTCCAACCTCTCTTCGAGGTGCCTCTTGGAGGGAACTACACGTGGCCGGCGATCGAAGGGTGGATCACTCCGGACGGTGCGGCCTACCTCACCGTGACCTGGTACTGGGGGGGCATCGTCACACCGATGGATCCCCTCCCTTCGATGCAGTCCGTCGCGCTCTGGAAGGACGGCGTCCTCCGGGAGCTGGTGTCCACCGGGGACTCGTGGCCCCAGCCGGAGGTCTTCGCCGTTCCGACGCCCGATTTCGCCGGCGCCTGGATCGCGAGGATGGGCGCGGCGGAGACCGTGCTCCTGTCGCACTCGGGCGGCGGAGCAGCGAGGGAAATCTGGCGGGATGCGTCGCGGCCCTTCCTCTGGTCGATGCACGCCGCGGCGTCCGGCTCCCGGCTGCTGATCCGAACGAGGCGGTTCCAAGGGTACCGATACTGGAATGGGCTCGCCGTCTGGCACATCGGCGAGCCACCGCCCTCGTCGTACGACGAGCTCGTCGTTCAACCCGAGCTGGGAGGCCTGGGATTCGTCCACCTCGACGTGGACGCCGTGGACGAGGGCGCTCCTTTCCTCTTCGACGCCGGGGCGACCCTCCCACCGACGAGCGGTCCTTCAGCCGCGAGCGGGGGCGGCGGCGGAGCGGACGTGTTCCAGAGCGGCGGCGTGGTCCGCGCCTCGCTTCGGCAGCAGCTCGTGATCCCGGCCTCCGCCCGCGCGCCAGGACGGTTCGGCGCCACCTGGCGGACCGACCTGGTCCTCAGAAACCCGGAAAAGGAGCCGGTCCGGCTCAGCGTTCGGCTCCTGCCGAACCCCGAAACGACCGGCGCCGCAGCCGACGCGGCCATCGTGCTGGCCGGAGCCTCCATCCAGGTCATCCCCGACGTCCTCGACACGCTCTTCCACCTGGAGCAGGGATCCGGTGCTCTCGATCTCGTTCCCGAAGCGGGTCGTTCCATCGAGGCCACGAGTCGCACCTATACCACATCCCCGACAGGAACGTTCGGCATGGGGGTCGGGTCCGTCGACATGCTCACCGCTGCCGGCCCGGCCTTTCCGCTCACGTTCTCGGCAGGACTCCTCGGCGAGGGGTTTCGGACGAACCTGGTCGTAACCGATGCGACAGGGCGGGGAGCGCAGCTGGAGGCGCTGCTCTCGACGGCGGGAGGGAACGCTGAGATCCCGCTTCCGGTCTCATTGCCCGGGAACGGCCAGACGCAGCTCGACGACGTGGCCGCTTTGTCGAGAGCACCGGCCTCGACGGTCGGATCCCTGACGGTCACGCCGAAGTCCGGCTGGGCTCTCGCGGGAAGCATCGCGATCGACGACCGAACAAACGATCCTGCATGGTTCGGCCCCGACTCAGTACCGGACGCGATCTGGGCACACTCGATCATCCCCGCCGTCGTGCACGCCGCAGGCGCGAAGGGCGCGCAGTACCGTACAGATCTCTTCCTCTTCAACGCCGACGAGAGCACTGCGAGCGTTCGACTGTCGGTCAAGGACTGGTACCGGGACGAGAACGAACAGAATGTGGATCTGACTCTGTCCAACCGGGAGTCCCGGGTGATACCGGACGTCCTCTGGACGTTGTTCGGCAGGTCCGGCGTAGCTCGGCTCGCGTTGAGCGGCGCTGGGACTGGAAGGCTCGGCATCCGCGCCACCTCGCGGACCTACGACCTCGCGTCGGACGGGTCGACCCATGGAATGACGCTCCCCGCTCTCGGATGGCTGCAGACCGCCCGCGATGGCGACGTTCTCGAAATCCTGGGACCGACGGGCGGCACCGGCTTCCGGACGAACCTGTCCATCGTGCACCTGGGATATCAGTACGCGCCGCCGTCCACGGTGCACGTTGAGATCGTCGATCCTGCCGGCGTTGTCGCGGACGCGTTCGAGGTGTCCGTTCTGAGCGGCAGGGGCCTTCAGATCGACGATCTCTTTCACGCTCGTGGTCTCGGGGACGGCCCGACGGCTGCCCTGATCCGCCTCCATATCTCCACCACCGACCAGTCCGCCTCGCTCGCTGCATACGCCACGACCATCGACAATGGCACGAACGACCCCGTCTACCACGGAGCGGATCTCGCGGCCACCTCCACGGCACCCGTGCCGGCGGACGCACGAGCCGCTGAAGCTCTCGGGCATCGGTTGTTCGTAGCGGAGGGTGCCCCAACGGGCAGAAGTGGCTGGAACGCACGCGGGCCGGCCCGTCTGGAGTCCGAAGTCCAGACACCTTGATCCGGCCGAGACGCCGGGGAGGGGGACGCGGCCCCCGCCCGGCGCGCTCCGCAGGATCGTATGATCGTGGTCGGGAGGCTCCCGTCGAGGGCGACGGGCTATCTCGGCTCGACGATGCTCACCGTGTTGTTCTCGTTCGAGATCGCGTAGGCGATCGCGAAGCAGCGCGTCGAGCAGGTTACGACGCCCCGCTGACCGAAGAAGCGGATACTCTCGGAGGCCTGCTCCAGCGGCTCGAACGCCGGCAGCGCGTAGATGTCGTTCAGCTGGTGGTATGTCTTGCCTGGCACTCGAAGCGTCATGGTCGCGCTCTGTCCTGCAGCGGCGAGGACCTCGATCGAGACCGAGGCATCCTCCGCGTCTCCGTTCACGATGACGAGGTTCGTTCGGTAGTGGTTCCGACGAGGGTTCAGCATCAGGAGATGCTGAGGGCGCCCGGCCTCGAAAAAGCTACGGTCCGCGTAGAGCATCGGACCGACTCCCCAGTCGCAGGTATTGAACGGAAACATGTCCGGGTCGTACACGAACCCACCGGAGTTGCCCGAGCACGTTCGAGGGCCATCAGCCCCCCCGGGCTCGCGCACCGTGCTCGTCAGGGTCCTCGATACGACGATTAGGCCGTCCTCGGCTTCACACACTGCCGCCCCGTACTCGGCCTGGCCGGTCGGGTAGAGTCCACCTCCGCTCCAAATCCAGTCGGTGTAGAGTTCCCAGCCTCCCACGACCAGGGTCTCTCCGGAGCCGACGACCTTCGAGAAGGGTCGTGCTCGTGGTGATCCGATCCACTCCACGACCCGGAACGTCTTCGGCGAGTTCGTCGGGTTGATGAGCCGGATCTCCGTGCCCCAGAAGGCGTCGTTCGTCCCCCAGGCGAATGCGACGACGTTCGGAATGAGGATCTCATCCGCGGCGCCCACGCTAGCGGGCACGACGAGGAGAACGAGTGCGGCGAGGACTGCGAAGCGCTTCATGGCTGGTACGCGTTGTATACGAAAAGCGCCCAGTCCTGATTCGGCGCGGCCAGGCCGTCGACCTGCGGGACAGCCTGCTGGTTGATACCCTGGGCGACGAGCTGAATCGTGAAGGTCCCCGTGAAGCTGTTTGGAGCGATCCGAAGCTGCTTGACGTTGTTCGTCAGGTCCGGAAGCCAGCACCCGGTGCTTCTCGGGGTGTACTGATAGCCGTAGACGCCATCACAATAGACGTAGCCCCCCTGAAGGGCATACATGTCGATTCCATTCGTGCGCAGGCCCGACGTCCCGGCAGTCGAAGGAGCGTCCGTATATGCAAGGGTCAAGATGATTGGTTTCGTAGGGTCGGCGACCTGGTAGGTGAAGTTCTTGTACCTCCCGCCGAAGTGAACCGCTCAGCCACGTCGTCCCGGTACCTCCTCGCGGTCGGGTCGTCGAGGAGCCTCTTCAGAGAGAGTCTGCCGAATCCCTGTGGTCCCGGCTCCCAACCCAGCGTGTAACCGGTCACGAAGTCGACCCCGCCCTGCATCGATTCTGCAGAACCGATGAGAACCGCCTTGATGAGGGCGGGGCTCGGCGGGGAACCGCCCTTTTCAGCCCCGGCGAATCGCTTGACCAGTACGGCAGCTCCGGTGACCTGAGGAGCGGCAAAGCTCGTTCCGTGCTCCGCGAGGTACGACCCGCCACCTTCGTAGATGATGTTCCCGTTGTCATACGCGCAGTCAGCGCTGGCTCCGCTGTAGGAGCGGGTGGAGACCGTCGACCGACCGGGGGCGACGAGATCCGGCTTGATGCGTTCCGGCGCCGATGCCACGCGCCGGCGCGATAGTGACGGGATGTCTCGGATCGAGATCTGAGTCCGACACGGCACCGCCGAGATATCCCAAGTCGCGAGGCCCGAGGCCCCGACTGAGATCACATTCTTCGCCGTCGCCGGAGCACGTACTTCCGTATGGGCATCGTCTCTGTTCGGATCCTGGTTGCGGATATTTCCCACAGAGAAGACGACGGAGATCGGGTTCTGGCTCGCAGCTAGTACATCCGTGACTCCGACCCTCGCGTCACGAACGAGGATGTCGTACTTTCGGGCGACATCATCGTAGGTATAGGACGAGTGAGTCAAAGGGTCGGTCTGCGGGCTATTCGGCTTGAAGTTCCAGCTGTTGTTCTGGTACCGGGCCCCCGAATCGAACACGCTCATCGTTGCGCCAGCGAGCGTCGAGGCCGACACATTCGGCCCGAGACTCCCCGTGTACGCCATTCTCGTCATTCCAAAGCGGACGCCCGGCGCGATTCCGGTTCCCAGGAGGAAGCCGCTCTGGTCCGTGACGCCCAGGCCACCGGGCGGTTGCGGATCGCCCGCAATGAGACCGGTCACGACCGTCCCGTGATACGTGATGTCGTTCGTGTTCGCGTTCTCGAGGCCGCAACAGCCGAAAGTCGTCCACGCCCGCCTGAGGGCGGGGTTCCCGTCGCGCTCGAGATCCTCATGCGCGCGGCTGCCGGGTACTCCGCTGTATTCCGAGAGACCGGTGTCGAACACCGAGACGGTCTCTTCTTGGAGACCGGCGACGCCGAGGCATCCGCCGCAGCGATTGGAGTCCCCGAGCCAGTCCTTGTACTCGTGCGGTCTCGTTGGTAGGTTGTTCTCGTGGTGTCCCACGGCGACCTGCGCAGCCCTCTCATCGGACGGCTCGCCAAGGGGTCTTCGCTGGAGCCAGACCGATTCCGGCCGTCTTGCGAGAGCGCGCGCCTCTGCGGACGTGGCGTCGAAGTCAGCGTTCCCCTCGCCGCGGGCGTCGATGCTGACCGTCGCGCGCGGGTCGATCGCGACAAGGGCCTGCCGAAGGGCTTTGGTGTCCTGTTTCCCATCGAAGAGAAGCGACATGGGTCGTTTCGACGAAGCCTGATCGGCGCGAAGATCGAGCGCTAGCTTGTCCCAGGGCTGCAGCGGTTCTATGTGAATGGCCTCATCGGCCAGCATCGTCGCGACCCGTCCCAGCCCCGCCGGGGCAGCGACGATCCATGCATTCCAGGACACGTACTGGATGGGCCGAAGCTCGGCGCCACGCAAGCGATCGAACCAGCCCTTCTCCGCCGGCATCGCGAGCTTCACGATGTAGAGTCCCATGCCAGGGTCCGGGTAGTCCTCGAGAAACAGCTCTGAGGGGGCGGCAGCCGCGGGGAACGGTTTCCTCACGTCACGGACGATACCGCCGATCTCAACGTCGAAGGCGTTCGGAAGGTCGAACGCCCGGAGCCCGGCGGCCGCCTCCACTGAAGGCGTGGGAACGGTCGCGGACATCGCCAGGTACACATAGGGGCCTCGATCCTCGACGCGAACGGCTCCCAGACTCCGAAGGGCCTCAGCCCGGCCGGCGTCGAGCGGCGCATACGAGTACGCCGGCGGCTTCAAGAGGATGAGGACTTGCGCAGGCACGCGAAGCGGCGACGACGATGGCAGAGGCGCCGCGCTCGCATTCAGCGCGAGGATCGAGATGACGCCGACGGCGCTGGCGCGCGCCGCAGCCACGGAGGCCGAGTTTCTCAGAGTCGCGTTACCTGGACGTTTCATCAGTGTGCTCCTTGTCGTTGCAGCTGGCGCTCAGACGACGGCCCTGCGCTCAGCGACAGCGGGCAGAAAGGCTGTCGTCACCGGCGAGGCGCTCGGCAGGCTCAGCCCTAGCCGCTCGCGAGGCTGACCGGTACCGAGGGGCTCGTCATCGGCCGATGGCGGCCCGCGCCTGACCGCATGAAGCCTCGGGCGGGCCGCATTCCTTGTCTGTTCGGGGTCTCCCGTCTGCGCGTGGTGGTGTTTCGCTCCTCCTGACTCTCAAGTGCCCGCAGCCCTCTGATTTCACGCCTTCCCCCCTCTTCCGTCCTGAGGTAACGACCTCCCGGGCATCGAGGTTGTCACGCGCGCCGTCAGCGCCCTGCCCCCGCCATCGTTTCGTCCGTTCGCGGTTCCCTCCCGGGACGCCTGCTCCCGCTCCGCACCGCCATCCGGGTCTTCCTCCAGTTCCCGTGCAGGAACAGGGGCGCTGCGGACTGCTCCGTCGGCAGGCGAAGCCGGACCGTCTTTCCGGCCCGGAGAAAAGGTCCCACGGCTCGACCAGCGTCCACGTCTCCGCTGGGCCTGTCGCCGTCTCGAAGCCCCCGCCGATGACGCTCACGGACCCGCCTGCCAGCGTGCGCGAGCGCCACGACCAGCGTCCTCCCTCCGAGGACGTCCTCGTACCGCGGCGGCGACATCGTGTACTTCGCCGGGAGGTTCACCCAGAGCTGCACCATCACGAGGGAGCCGTCCTTTCGCGTGAACTCCTTCGCGGCGGCCCGGGCCGATGCCTCCAAGTGCCTGGAGGTCCGGAGGCCGCCTCCGCAACAGCCCGATCCCAGGGAGTTCGCTTCATTCTCCTCGAGCCCGCTCAGAGACCTCGCGCGCCGCCGGTGACACGTCGCTGATGGGGAGCGGCGCCGCAACGGCGCCGCTCCCCATCAGCGTTCCCGCTCGTTTGATCCGGTTCCAGAACCCTCGGCCGCGCGACTGTTGAAAACCAACATTCTTCTCCCTCGGGAGTTGGCAATCGGTGTCACCCGGGCACTTCAGCTGTGGAAGGCGGTCGTCGAGCGCTCCCCATCACCTTCCGAAGAACCCGTGCTCGCGCGGGAACGACGGAGGCAATGTGAAGAAGAAGTCCTTGTGCACAGTTTCGCTCGCGGTCGTGCTTATCGGTATCGCGCCGGCAGCACTTGCGAAGGAGGTTCGGTTCGAGCATCCGCTGTCCCTCGACGAAACACCTCGGGATGCGCGACGCGCGATCAATCAGTACGTCCGCTGGATCGAGGAGCGCTTCGGTCTCCGGCTCGGCCCTGCCCCCGCCCCCCAACCGGAGCCGCGGCCGGTATCACTGGGAGGCGGCGAGGAACCTACGGTGTGTCCCGTTCCTCTGGAGCGAGGCCATTGCCCGGTCGGCTAACGCTGCCGGATGCCTCGATTCTCATCGTTGACTGAAGTCGCCCCGGGGCGCTTCGTCGCCGGCGCCCCGGGGCTGGTCTCCCGGTCTCCGCAGTGCGGTCGTAGGGATCTTCCGTCTATCTCGGAAGGCTTACGGAGACGGTATTGTTTTCCCAGCTAATGACGTAGCCGACAGCATAGACGCGGGTGTCTGCGCTGAGCTTCGCCCGCGCGGCCGGGCGTTTGAACTGCTGGTCACCGATCGCCGCCATGAAGGCCGCCCACTCAGGTTGCCGGAAGAGATCGTTGATCTGCACGAAGGATCGCGCGGCGAGGGACATCGCATTGGTCTGCGTCACCCTCCCGTCGGCGCTCGTGATTGAGATCCTCACGGTCGACGGCCGATCGTCGGGGTTCAATATGACGAGGTTCTGGCGTCGAAAGCCCGGCGACGCGAAGAGCCACGGGATTGAAAACTCCCTCCCCGGCGGGAAAAAGCCCTGGTCGTGGACGCTGACTGGGCCAGTTCCGGGATTGCAGCTCGAGAAGACGTCATCGATCTCGTATCCCCCCATCCAGCTCCAGCACGAGATATCGCCACCGGTGCCGTTCCCTCCTCCTGGCGGCGTGTAGGTGTACGTCTGGATCGACGACTGAACGAGGAGCCCGGAGTCGACTTCGCAGATCGCCGCTCCGAATACGTCCTCCTCCGGACGGACGGGCGCGCCGCGATGACCTCCATAGATCAGTTCCCAGCCGCTTACGATCTTTGTTTCACCCGGCGGCACGATGATCTCTTGGAGCGCCCCGCTCACGCCGAGCCAGTCCACGACACGGACTGTCTTGGCCTCGTTCGAAGTATTCGTGAAGCGAAATTCCGTGCTCCAAAGGGCATTCTCTTGCCCGAGCGCGAACCCGGTCACGTTCGGCAGGACGATCGTCTCTGCGAACGAGGAGTGACCTCCGACGAGGAGGACAGCATTCAGCAGAATGGGGAGGAGCCGGCTAGTAGGCGTTGTAGACATAGAGAGCCCAGTCTTGGTTAGGGCCGTTCCCGTCCAGGCCGGGGACCGCGTTCTGCGTCACACTTCCGGCCACGATCTGCACGGTGAAGTTTCCCGAGAAGCTGTTGGGCGCGATTCGAATACGCTTGACGTTGTTGTACCAGTCGGGGAGCCAGCAGCCCGTGCTCCGCGGCGTGAACTGATAACCGTACACACCGTCACAGTACACAGACCCGCCCTGAAGCACGTAAAGGTCGAGGTCATTGACCAGCGCGACAGAGGCCCCGGCTTGTGCCGGAGTGTCCGTGTACGCCATTACGATAACGATCTCCTTCGCGGAGTCTGCGACAGAGAATGTGAAATTCTTGTAGCCGCCTGAAGAGACGAAGCGCCTAACGGGCGTACTCGCATGATCCTCGTCGATCAGACGGCGCGGCGTCGAGTCCTCGATAACACGGCTAAGGCCCAGTCGGCCCCAGCCTTGAGCCGAAGGCTCCCACCCGAGATAGCTTCCCAGGACGAAATTCCAGCCACCTTGCACGCTCGCGGCGCCACCGACTAGGGCCGCCTTGATGAGTGCGGGGCTGGGCCTCGCGATACCGTCTGCCAAGAGGCGCCGCGTCAGCAGGGCCGCGGCACCCGTGACCTGCGGCGTCGAGAAACTTGTGCCGTGACCTGCCATGTACGGATTCAGCGGGGGCGGGAGAGCGTTGGAGCTGTCGACGCCGCAGTCCCACTGTTGATTCCCGTCGGCACGAGCCGACGTCGTTGTTCTCCCGGGCGCTACCAGATCCGGCTTGTAGCGATTGTAGTCCGAGGCCAGGCCCTGCCTACTGTTCGACGGAAGATCTCGGATCGAAATCTGTGTGTTGCAGTTTCCCGCGAGGCCTGCCCGCGGAAGACCCGAGGCCCCGACCGTTATGACGTTCTTGGCCGTTCCAGGGGCACGCACCCGATAGTCGTTGTCTACTGCGTTCCCAGCGGAGACGAAGATGGGGAACCCGCGTGAGGCGCTCGAGTAGGTTCCGTTCCCGTCCCGGACGAGGCGGTCGAATTCACGAGAGTTCACGGAATAGGTCGTGTCGTTGTAGTTCCAGCTGTCGTTGTGGAAGCGCGCACCCCTTGAGTACGCATCTGTCAGTACTCGGTTCACCTGTGCTGGATCGGAAAGGCCGGTCGGGAACGAGTACGTCAGATTGAAGACCTTCCGCACTCCGAAGCTCAGGCCGGGCGCTATTCCAAGGCCGTAGAAGAAACCTGTCCCAGCGTCATCACGAAGTCCGGTTCCACCTGATTGCAGTGGGTCTCCTGCGAGAAGGCCCGTGACGAACGTGCCGTGGTAGGAAACATCGTCCGGGTCCCCTCCTCCCTGCCCGAACTCTGCGATCTCCCACTTCAGCCTCGCCGTATTCAAGGCGTTGTTGAGATCCTGATGGGATGGGTTCTTCGCCAGTCCAGTATCCATGACCTCGACGGTCTCCAGTGCGAGGTTCGCCGGCGTCAGACAGCCGCCACAGAGCCCGGCGAGCCAGGACCGGTACTCTCCAGGGTTCGTAGGCAGGTTCTGCGCATCGATTCGGCCGGCCGCGACCTGATCGGCCCGTTCGTCCGACGGAGCTGCATCGCGGTAGGGCTCTATGCGGATCACCGCAGGTAGTGCCGCGAGCGCCATCCACCCTTCGCGTGTCGTAGCGAGGGTCGCCGCTGTCTCGCCCGCCGCAAGCGGCGCTTGCGTGAATGCCGCGTCAAGCGTTCTCAGCAAGGTGACAGCAGCGACAGTGTCCTGCTTCGCATCAAGAACGACGACGACGCGACGATCGCGCGACGAATCCGGGGAGTCTCTGAGGTCCGGTGCCACCTTATAGAAGGGATGGTAGGGCATAATAAGAACTACCGGGTAAGCGATCGAGTCGCGGAGTGCGGCGAGATTCGCCGGTGCTTCGACGATGTAGGCGTCCCGGTGGACGTACTGAAGTACGCGAAGGCCAAGCCGGGCGAGGCCCTCGAGCCATTCAGGTCTTGGCGGGCCGACGAACTTCACGACGTACAGACCACGGCCGTCCTTGGGATAGTCCTTGATGAAGAGGTCCGGGGCTTTCTCGGACCGCTCGCGGTCCGAGCCTCGGTAATCGATCACCGTACCCCCGAGGTCGAGATCGAAGGCGCCTGGGTAAGGCAGCCCTTTCAACCCTGAGGCCTTCTCGAGAGCAGACGCCGGCGTTCCAGTCGAAGCGGTGACCAGAATGAGTGGGCCGTAATCCTCGACGGACCTGGCCCCGGCTGCAAGGAGGCGTTGGCGGGAGTCCTCCCCAACCGGTTCGTAGGTGGTGGCGATGGGCTTCCGGAGATACAGGACCTGGCCGGGGACTTCCGGGGAGCCGCACGCTGGCCGCGTCGGCAACAAGATCGCGACAGCGAGTATGGCGCTTCTACTGAGGAGATCACGGGACATGGCGTCGACCTCTCCTTTCTCTCGTTGTTCTGTTGGCACTGAGGCTGTTGCGAGAAGGCGGGGACGGCGGGCGTCGGGTCCTCCCGTGGCATTCGTCCGTCTGCGGACAACAACACCTTGCCTACAGTGACTAATCTCCCGGGGCCCGCCGTCTTCGGACGAGCGGCGGAGCGCGAGGGACGTGACTGCCGCATCGAGACACTCTGGCTGCTTGCGCGGCGCGAGATCGCGGCGAGCGGGCAATGCCGGGGCAAAGGGGTGGAGGGACTCTCAGACCGATCCTCGATCGTCACTGAAGTGCCCGGCGGGGCTCGTTCGACAACCCTTTGAAATCGCGATCGGCGCACTCGTCGTCGGCGAGTAGCACTGGTCCGGCACTGCGACCTGGACCTTCAGCGAGGCACCGGCCGTCGGACATTTCAGGGGCTTTCCGGATATCCTGCGGTTGGATTTCTCCTCCCGAAGGGCACTTCAGCCATGGATGAAGATCACAATCAGCCCCTCGGCGGATTTGAGGCCGCTGAAGAGTTCGCCTCGGACCCCGGGCAACGAAGGAAGCTTGCGGTATGGGCCCACAGGCGGTACGGGTTCTCGCAGGACGAGGTCGACGAGGTGATCCAGGAGACCTGCATCGACCTGATGCAGCTTCGCGGCCTCGTCCGGAGCCGGGAAGGGCTTGCCTTTCGGATCTTCACGCTCCGTTGCGGCAAGCGCCTCCGGTCGCGAAAGCGGCGGCCGGAAGCTACAGGGCTGGAATCGGTCCTTTCACAACACGAGGGACGCGAGCGGGCTCCCGATGAACGCGTCCTCCTCAGGGAAGCCTTTGAGGCCATGTCCGCCACCTGCCGGAAGCTCGTCCTGGCCATCTACCTCCAGGGGGCGAGGTTGGAGGAGCTGGCGAAGGCCGGGGGCTGGGCGTCGCCTAAGGTCGTCTCGAGCACCGCCAGTCGCTGCCTGAAGAGGCTCAGGGATCGACTCCGGGGAGGTCGCATATGAAGGCGCATCCCGACGACTTGACGCTGCTTCTTCATGTTCGAGGAGACCTGGACGAGGTAGCGCGGGTACGGATCCGACGACACGCCGGGGCATGCGTCGAGTGTCGCGAGGCCCTCGAGGAGCTCTCTTCCATCGACACCGGACTCCGCGACATTACGCCGACGTTCCGCTGTGCTGACGATGAGGATCTCGTCTTCTCGCCTCGGGATCCGTTTCGAGCTCGCCCCCCGCGCCCTGCCGGGCCAGCGAAGCGGGCGGCCATGAAGCCCGAGCGAACGCTCGAGGTCTCGCGATCGGCCGAGGTTCTCGCGCCGCCCCTAGTCCAGGCAGCCGTCCACGGCGTGGTGGCGCTTCGTCCTGCGCTCCAAGGGCTTCAGCTTTCGCGAACCGAGGACCGGCTCGGCCTCATCTACGCCCTAGATGAAGCACTGGAGCGGATGGTGGAACGCCCCGCTTGCTGGCTGGTCTTCGGCGAGACCGCCGCCACTCGAGCTCGGCTGGAACGCAGGAATGGCCGAGCCTTGTCTTCTGAGACGGAGACGCTCTGCCCACTGGAAGAGGTAGAAGGTGCTGCAAGCCTCGTCGCCGGCTCCGCATGCAACTGGACTGGCGATCTGAGTCGTGGAGGACGAGCGCTGGCCCGCGCATTTCGGGCCTTCGGACACGGCCTCGGGCTGGAGCCACGGCTTGCGCAGGTCGAGATGGCCGAGGCTCAACGGAGGAGCTTCGTCGGACGGCCCGCCGAGGGACTCCGGCTCGCCGATCGTGCTGCCGGGACTTTTCTGGAGTTCGGCCTGGACGCCTTCTCCGCTCGGGCGTGGACCGCACGGGCGCTTGCCCTTTCCTATCTCGCCCGGGAGGAGGAGGCCGTGGCCGAGTTTCGCAGGGCGCAGGGGGAGTTCGAGCGGCTCGCGCTCTGGAACGGATGGGTCTCCGCCCTGAATGGCGCCGGCTACTCGCTCCTGAAGCTTGGGAGGCTGGAGGAGGCCCGGCGTGAATACGCACGCGCTCTGCGACGTGTGTCGCGGACCGAGAACCCGGCCGTCCACGCCTTCGTCCGATCCAATCTGGCCAAGACGCTCCTCGCCGCCGGCCGGACCGATGACGCGGCCCGTGGCTTCTCCTCAGCGGCTTCGCTCTTCTTCGCGCAGGGGGCCATCGTCGACGGCCTGATCGCAATGCTCGGGGAAGTCGAGGCCCGTGCTCGTGGGGGGGATGCGATCGCAGCCGAAAGGACGCTCGGCCGCGTCCGAGCGAGGCTCGAACGGGAAACCGGTGCCGGCTCAAGGCTCCTCGACTCACTCGAAGCCGTGCTGGCTGCCGACCGACTCGATACCACGCTCCTGGCGACGCACCTCGAGGAAGCGTCGCTCCGGCTGAGGGAAGAGCCTCTCGCGCTTCGCGGCGCCGGCTGACGCCGTCGCAGTGGCGCTCCTTCAGGAGGGCCAGTTCCCCTCCGAGACCGCAGCCGCGAGAAGGAGGGTTGTACGGGGCTGACCCCCGCGGGGGTCCGGGCCCCGTACGAGCTCCCCGTCGCCCCCCGGCTCGGCGCCCGGCAGATCGCGGCCATCCTCGGGAGGACGATCCGGTCGACCTACGCCCTTACACCGGACTTCGAGGACGCCGGGCTGCGGCTGCCCGGTCGGGATTTCCTCGTCCGGACGGTCTCCTTCTTCGAGTGGATCCACAGCCACCCCCGCCTCGAGTCCCGGGCGGAGACGCTCGCCGAGCGGGATCAGCGGCGAGCGGTCAGCGGCGGGATGCTCCGGCCGGGGCCGCGGTCGAGCCGCCCAAAGCGTGCCGCCGAGGAGCGAGGGTTCGCTCTCGATTACCGAGCGCACCCGGAATAGTGGACGCGTGGGGACGTACGCTGAGCACCCGAGCAGCGACTGCCGATCAGAGGCTTCGGTACTGGACCTTGTCCTCGTACGTGCGGAAGAGCGTCGTCGACGTCTATCGAACCGCCACACTCGCCGCCGTGGTCAATCCGCCAACGAGAAGTGCTCACGCGTCGGAGGGATCGCCCGCACTTCGAGCCCGCTCCGACCTCTACGGCGGCCAGGGCCTGTCGGCCGCCCGGAGGTCGCTGGCGTAGCCAGGATCGCACCCCAATAACGTACCGGCTCTCGGACCGGCTGGGGCACGAGTATTCTGGAGAAGGACGGGGACTCAAGAATGGACGAGATGGCGCGAGGCACGGAAGCCAGGCATGAAGATGCCCGTCAAGCTCGGAGGAGCTATCGCGCGCCCACCGAGCTGGACGGCCGCAAGACGATGCCGATCTCTCGCTAAGAGACTCGGACCGGCCTACCGGGTGTGGACACCCTCATAGCTCCGGTACGCTCGCTGCTCCTAAGGCTCGACGAAGTCGCCACCAGTCTGAAGCCGGGCGACTCCCCCGAGACACCTGTCCGCACGGCGCCCCTTCTCGACCGCTCCTCCGGCCTTGAGACGCTTCTCCACGCCGACGGGGCCTTGGCCCGCAAGTACCTCGAATTCTTGATTACCGCTTGCCTCGCCGAGTCTGGGCCTGCCCGCGCGCAGCGCACCGCATAGCCATGGCGCTGAGCCGTAAGGGGTGGGAGTTCGCGGAGAAGCTGTTCGTACAGAAGACCTCACCGCTCCACGCATCGCTCTCGGCCACTGAGGCCGCCGCACGGAGAAAGACCCCGGGCTCTCCGCTCGCGTGGATCCCTGGCGTCTACAGCGAGAGCATGGAGGCGTTCGGCCGTTCCTGGTTGCAGAGCTTCATCGAGGCCATCGAAACCGAGGGTTCGTCCCCCAGCCCGGAAGACCTCGACAGGGTTCGCGAGCACATCACGGCGGCAGCCAGGGCTCGGGCCGGTGCCGGGTCAGAGAAGGCGAGGCGCACCGTGCAGGCGACGGGCGCCGACCTTCCAGGGCCGATCCTCGTCGAATTGGCGCGCGAGGCGGAGAGAGTCGCCCAGGGCCTTCGCCGCGAGCTCGACATCTGGGTCGCGCGCAGAGACCTTCAGGACTCCGGGGCGACGACGCGATGGTGGCTCGACGATCCCGAGCAGGAGCATGACGGCCTGCTCCCTCTGCCGACGAGGAAGGCGTACGACCGGGACGTGGCGCGGGGCATCGTCGACGCCAGCCCAGATCAGCCGCTCGCGCTCCTCTTCATCGACATCGACCACTTCAAGGACGTCAATGACGAGCACGGGCACGACGCGGGAGATGCGGCGCTCCTCTCGGTCGCCCGTCAGCTCCAGGTTGCCGTGGCTAGTCGAGGGAAGGCATACCGCTGCGGGGGCGAGGAGCTGATCCTGCTGCTCCCGAATTCGTCCGAGGCCGAGGCCGTCGCCCTGGCCGAGCGCGTGAGGATGACGGCCGAAGCCCATGTCATTCCCGAGATCAAGCGACCGGTGACGCTGAGTATCGGGGTAGCGATCGCGACGTCCCCCCAGACGCCGCCGGAAGAACTCTGCAGGCGGGCCGACACCGCTATGTACAAGGCAAAGGAGACGCGCAACGCTGTCGTCTCCTGGCACGAGCGCATGCCGCCGAAGAGCACGCGGTAGCCCGGGAGGAGCCCGATATCCGGCCGGCATCGGCGTGAACCGTGAAGCCGATGCCGCCGATGCTCCAACGAAACGCCGTCTCGGGACCTGGTCCTGAATCCCCGATGGGCGGCACTGCGGCAGTTCGAGTGCGGCCGACATCGATGCCTCCGCAAGAGCGTCAACGTCCCCTGTTCCGTCATTCGGCTCTCGGGTAGCGACGAGCGAGTTATCGTCACCTTCACACTCTCGGTGCTTCTCTGCCGAGATAGCTTCGATCAGGAGGTCGGTTCTTCATGAGCGCTCCGGAAGTAGCCGAAACCGTCAGGCGCGACCAGCGGGCCCTCATCCGCATCATCGACGACTTCCTCGCCAAGGCGAGCTGACGAGCGACGTGAGCGAGCTGGCCGCGACCTCCCCGACCTCGACCGACAAGCAGGAGGTACTCGCCGCTATCGACTGGGAGCTGGAAGTCCTCGGCTCGAGACGGACGGTCCTCGGCGCGACGGCCTGGACGATTACGGCCGCCCTCGCCGGCACGCTCTGGCTCCTGTCGTCCCGTCAGCACGAGTGGTCCGAGCTGCCGATGTTCTGCCTGCTCCTGCTCGGGATCAGCTTCACCTACCAGGCCATTGCCGGCCTCTTCACGACGTACCGACTCCTGGTTCGGCCCGTCCCCGGTGTCGACCTGCTCGTTCCGTTCGACCAGCTGTTCCGGCCCACACGGCCGCATGCCGTCCTCTTCTTCCTCACGTCCATCGGCTTCGCCTTCTGCCTCTGGGTCACACGAGCGAGCGTCTCGCGGACCCTCCTGTTCGTTCTTGCCGCCGTCCTCGGATTCAGGTTTCTACTGGCTGCCATGTCGCTTCTGTTCGGTCACATCACGATGCTGACGGAAGCGAAGAGCGTCGAGGCGGAAGCCTCCAGAGTCCCATCCTCCATCCTCGTTTTCCTGTTGGTCGGGCTCAGCGGCGTACCCGCCGCCTGGCTCTGGACCGAGGTCCTGTCGAAGCAGCCGACGGTCATGGCGGAGACGGCCCGCTCGGCCGCCCTCGTCTGCGTCGCGCTCGTCCTCGCCGAGATGCTCTTGATGTGCCAGGCGCCGGTTCCGCTTATCGACACGCTCCAGTCTCTTCGCAGGGGCGTGGCGCTCGACCTGCTCTCACCGGCTGAGGCGAAGAGCCAGGTACAGATCGCCGTCGTGGGCCTTCGCAAAGAAGCCGTTATCCAGCAGGCTCTCGCGGACCTGATCACCGCCTATCAGCCAGTGCTGACCGAAATCGGCGAGTCGATCGCATGGCTCGAGCGCGAGAGGACGGGCGTAGAGGCCCGTACCGACTGGACTGCTGACGAGCTGGAGCGGAAACGGAGCAACTACGTCACCGAGTTCCACGCACAAGCGGCCCGCATTGAGGGAGCGCTCGCGCGCGTCCAGAAGGCCCACGAAGAGCTGCACCGGCAGGCACGCTCGCGCTACGGCGTGACGGTCGGGAATGAGCTGACGAAGACCGCGAAGGCCTACTACGACAGGCTCGTGAAGGAGGTCCATCGTCGCGCCGACACCGACAAGGCGTTGGTGTCCGCAATCGCCGCAGTCCGTCGCCGGATCGAGAGCACGACAGAGACGAGCCAGCCGAAGAAATAGGCGTCGCCTTCGGCTCGGGCGGAGGGGCGATGGGGCGCGGCTCTTCGCGGGTCGCGCCGGCGGAGGCTCGTACGCCCGTCGCCGTCACGCCGCCTGAAGCCCCTGAGCGCCGCGTGGGGGCGGCTCCCCCCCGGGGCGCGCAACGCGCGCCCTGCGGCCGAGCAGAGCTCCGGCCGACGCCGAAGGCGTCGCAAGGTGGCTCCGGGCCTCCGGCACGGCCCGCAAGGGGCCGCGCCGCCGGTTCTTCGCGGCGGCCAAGGCCGGTCACGGCGGGCGCACGAGGACGAACGCGGCGCGCCGGGCCGTTCCGGCGCCGGCACGGCCGGCGCGGCCGCTGTCGGCGTGGCACGAGACGTGCCTGTGGGCGCGCTGTCGCGCGCCCGGCACGCCTCGCGCCACGCGCGAGAACGACGACGGGACCGCCGAGAGCGGCAGCGAGAGGACATAAGCAGCTCGAGCGTGCCGTCCTCGTCGAGCTCCCGCGGCGACATCGTCGACCCGGAGACCGCAAGGGCTCCGCGATATCAGGGACGCCGCGCTCCGGTGCCGAAGCCCGTCAGGGCCGAGCGCAGCGAGAGGCTTGAAGAGCCGTGCCTTTCGGGCGAGGACCGGGGCGCACGGGGCTCCGGGTGGCCTTCGGGACGGACCTTGTCTGCCTGCGAGCCCTTCGATGCAGAGGACGTTCGGTGAGGAGAGCCGCGCGGCTTCTTTCTTTAGCCGGCCCCGGGCGGCCTCCGGCCGCGCTGGCGCGAGGGCGCTCGGGGCGCGGTGCTCGAGCACCGCAGCGAAGCGAAGAGCGCAGAGGTCCGCGCCCCGGTTTCCGGGCCCGCAGCGCCAGCGCCTCAGCGCCGCGTCAGCATCGCCGACGCTTCCGCTGAAAAGCGGCCTAGCGCGGCTCTCGCCCGCGAAGCCGCCGGGCCGAGGAGCGCGGCTCGCGAGCACCACGGGCGCGTGCGGCGGCGCAATCGCGAGACCCGTTGACAGGCCCTTTAGCGACCGAGCGACGCGCGCACCGCACGACCAGGGCGGTGTCCACCTAACGTGTTAGGCGGCAGGGCTCGCCGCTGCGAGCGTCAGAGAAGCGGAGGCGATGCCCCGGAGGCGCGCGGGGCCTGCGCGCAGCGGAGCGGAGCGCCTCATTTCAGCCGGCGCGGCCCAAACGCGTTTGGGCTCGCGGGGCCCTGCATCGGCGCGCGACGGAGGGAGGTCCGAGGAGGGGCCCCCTGCGCGCGCCGTGTAGGCGCCAGCACCTTCCTCGCCCCACGCGCCGAAGCCGCCGGGGTCGCCCTGTCGGGCTCTCCCTCGGCGGCTCCTTCGGGGGCGTCGTGCTTCACAAGGAAGTGGGAGGCCGCCTCCTACGATGGAGAATCAAGACCCTGAGAGGTCTAGTGATCTTTGTCCGGGTTTCGCAGCGTTTCGTGAAGCCGTTCGAGTGCTGGACGATCCGGGTATTCGTCGATGAATCGCTGAAGGAGCACTTGCGCTGCCTCCTGGCCCTGCGACCGAAGCACGAGGTTCACATAGCCTTCAACGATAGGTTCGAGCCCTTCAAGGCGGCTCGGTTGCAGCCGCGCCACCGCATCTTCGAAAGCGAGCTGCGCTTCTTCATAGCTGCGGAGACCCATCAGACATTCACCAAGGCGAAGCATCGCGAGAGAGGACATTCGGTTCTTCTCGGCTGCGGCTCTGTAAGCTGCCGCCGCCTTGGCAACGTCTCCGTGTTCCCGAAGGTCATCCGCCAGTACGATAAGCACCGCCGCGGCTAGCTCGGCATCCGAAGCCGTCTCAAGCTCGCGTAAGCGCTCAAACCCCGCCTTGACGTCTCCTTCGAGAATGAGCACCTGCGCTTCCCAGAACGAGCGCCATTCCACGCTGGACGCCATCTCCATTCGGGCGCGAAGGAACTTCAGCTCACTCGCCTTGGCTGCGTCGCGTGACGGCATGCTCAGGCTCCTGGCTTCGGCATCGGTGGCTTCGGCGCATTGGGGACGAGCATTGGCCCTTCGCCCGGGAACACCACGAACTCTCCAAGCATGCACTTCGTAAACTGGTCCTTAGCGAACATCCACATTTCGAAGGCCACCGAGTCCGGGAAGACGTTGGACTGAATCCACTCCCGGCTTCTCTCAAACCTCTTCTCGCACTCGTTCTCCGGGGGAAGCTCGCACTTCGTGCAGTGAGGCTCGTCCGGGGCCAACGGCGGAACGGGTCTGAGGTAGGGCGGCCGTGTTCGGTCCTTCTGCGACAACGCCCACAACAGAAGGATCAACGGGCCACCACCACTTGGTGCTGGTGCCGGCGCAGGACAAGCCTGAAGCCCCAAGGGGTCACTCATCATCGCGGGATTCGAGGCGACGTAGCTGAACGCGTTTGGGATGCCGCCTCGGAGTACCGGATCTTCCTGCGAGAAGCGCCCGATGCTCGGCTGATAGAGCCTCGCGCGGTAGAAGTGGAATCCCGCCTCCCCGGTCTCCCGCCCCGTGTACGTGAAGGGGTGCGCCCGCGTCCCCGTCTCCGCCTTGACGTTCCCCCACGCGTCGAAGACCACCGAGTGCGTCACGGTGCCTGAGGGGTCGTTCGTGGCGAGGACCGAGCCGAGGCCATCCACGCTGAAATAGGAAACCGCCCCGGCCTTCGACATCGCCAGCGGCTCGTCGATCCCCGGGCCGTTCAGGAAGTACGTCGTCTGCCCGTTCGTCGTCTCCGCCACGAGGTTCAGGCCGTCGTAGAGCCAGGTCGTCGTCACGCCGTTGACCGTCCTGCTCGTCCGGCGCCCCTGGTAGTCGTAGGTGTAGCTCGCCGAGGTCGCCCCGGAGATCCCGCTCATCCGGTTCTCCGGGTCGTAGGCGAAGGCGAAGGACCCATCGCTCCCCTGGCGGCTCGTGGCGTTGCCGGCGGCATCGTAGCCCCACGTGGCGTCCCCGTCGCTCTGCAGCCGCTGGCCGTTCTGGGGGTTGGCGCCGTTGCGGTAGTAGCCGTAGCTCCGCGTCGTGGTCCCCGTCGTGGCCGTCAGCCGGTTGCCGATGGCGTCGTAGGTCCAGGACTCGACGGCGCCGTTGAAGGGGGCCGCCGCGGGGTACTCCGCCTTCTTCAGCTCGTAGAGCCCGTCGTACTGGTACTTCGCCAGGGCCCCGCTCAGCGCCTGCGCCGGCAGGGTGGTCGTCTGCCCCGTCCTCTGCCCGAGCATCGTCGTGGTGCCCGTGGCGTGGTCGACGTCGTAGCTGTACCCGACGCTCGCCAGGGGGGTCGCGCCGAGGGCGCTTGTCAGCTGCAGGAGCCGTCCCTGGTCGTCGTAGGCATACGAGCGGCTCTGGCCGCTCGGGAAGCTCACCTGCTGGTACTGGCCCGTTGCGGTGTAGTCCCATCGGAAGGTGCCCGCCACGGGCGACCAGTCGATCGTCTTCAGGCTGCCGTCGGGGTAGTAGCCGTAGTCGGCCGAGACGCCGCCGGGCAGGTCGAGGCCCTCGAGGCGGTCGCCCGCACCGTAGGTGTAGGTCACCGTCCCGCGGGGGCCCTGGGTAACGCTGCCAAGGCGGTAGCTGGGGTCGTAGGTGAAGGTGTGGGTCTCCTGGGGGGTGGTCGTCGTGTCGAGGACCTGGCTCAGGAGCTGGCCGGTGTAGGTGTAGGTGATCGAGCCCCCGCTGGAGTAGGCCTTCTGGGTGAGGCGCTTGAGCGGGTCGTAGGTGTACGTGACGGTGACGCCCCGGCGGTCGGTTTTCGTCGACAGGAGTCCGTCTGCCCGGTAGGTGTAGGTTTCCGTGGCCCCGTCGGGGAAGGTGGTCTTCGTCAGCCGCCGCAGGGCGTCGTACTCGTAGCCGGTGACGTTGCCGTTGGCGTCGGTGATCGAGGTGAGGACGTCCCGGGTGTACGCGTAGGTGGTGGCGCCTGAGGCGGCGTCGATCGACTTCGCGAGGCGCCCGTGCTGGTCGTAGCCGAGCTTGGTGAGCCTCCCGTTCGGGTCGGTGACGTGGGTGAAGAGGAGGCCGGTGGCGGCATCCCAGTTGTCGTAGGTGTAGGTGGTCGTGAAGGTGAGAGGAGAGGAGACACTCGGCTTCGGGAGGGTGACCGTGAGGACACGGCCGAGGGCGTCGTAGGTGTAGCTGGTGACGTGCCCCTGCGGGTCCGTCACGGTCTGGACGCGCCCCAGGCTGTCGTAGCCGTACGTCGTCGCCGGTCGCGCGCCGGCGTCGGCGTTGGCCGGGGCCGTGACGCTCTGGAGGTTGCCCTGGCCGTCGTAGGCATAGTCGGTCTGCGCCACGCCTGCGGTCTGCCTCGTGACGCGTCCCTGGGTGTCGTATTCGTAGGTGGCCGTGACTTCCGCCGCGCCGTCCGTCCGGACCCGCTTGACGGTCTTCAGCGAGCCGGGGCTCGGGCTCCCCGTCGGCCAGTACTCGTACTGCCACGCCTGCCAGGTGGTCAGCTGCGCCTGGTCCGAGGGCCGCTTCGGCGTGACCGCCGCTACTTTCTCCGGGAAGGCCGCGTCGTAGGCGTAATCCCACCGGACCGTTTCCGGGGTGCCGGCCGCCTTCGTGACGGTCGCCACCTTCCCCTGGCCGTCGTAGGTGTACGCCGTCTGGACCCCTGTTTCGTCCAGGGTCGTCTGGGTCGTGCCGTCGTCGTTGTAGGTCGCCGTGGTGCTGGCGCCCCCGACGGCGGTCGGCTGCTTTCTCGCCGTAATGAGCCAGCCCCCCGAGCCGATGCCGTAGACCCAGGCGTTGCCCGCCGAGTCTCTCTTCGTCGTCTGGGTCGGGCTGTCGTAGGTGTAGGTGTAGGTCTCGCCGTTCTCCGTGAAGCTCGCCGTGCGCCCCTTGCCGTCGTACGCGATCGTCGAGAGCGTCCGGTCCCAGTGGTCGGCGATGCGCGTGAGCACGGGGCCGAAGCGTCCCGCCGTATACGAGTACCGCGTCAGCCGCTGCGCCGGGTCGGAGGCGGTCTTCAACGTCCCGTCGCCGTTGTAGGTGTAGGCGATCTGCCGGCCCCGGGAGTCGCTGATGCTCGCGATCCGTCCGTCCGCCCCCCAGGTCAGCTCGAGGTAGACGCCCGTCGTCTCGTCCGTGACCCTGTCGAGACGCTCGCCTGTGCCGTACGTGTAGGTCCTCTGGTGTCCCTGCTCGTCCCGGACGAATTCCAGGCGCCCCGTCGGCCCGAATCGGTAGGTGTCAGTGGTCCACGCCGGCCGGAATTCCAGGCTGCCGTCACCGAGGCTCACCAGGGCGTCCCGGCTCCCCTCCGGCGCCGTCCACGCCCCGTCGGTCTCCCGCTTGAAGACGCGCCGGTTCCCGTCGGCCAGAAGGACCGTCGCCAGGGTCCGCGTCACGTCCGGAGCCGCCCAGAGGTAGCTGCCCACCTGGACCCTCGCCGTCAGGTTGCTCCACCAGCCGATGCCCACCGCTCCGTCCGACACCTTCGAGCTCAGGTAGGTCCTCGAGACCCCAAGCGCCAGAGCCGTCCCGCTCACGCTCAGGTCCGTCGCACGCGTCGTGTAGACCCCGCTGCCCGCGTAGCACGGCGACCCCGTGCAGCTCGCTCCCTGGCACTGAGAACACTGCGGGTGCGGCGATTGCCTCGGCGTCCCCTCCCCGCGGTCCGGCACCGGCTCGCTGCAGTACGGCTGGCCCGCAACAGGCAACGCCGTCGCAAGGGCCACGAACAGGAGCGCCAGAGCGATTCGATCAGCTCTCATCTCTCCCTCAGTACTCGATCGTCGTCAAAATCTGCCCTTCGACGGCATGGCCGGGGTCCTCGTAGGGTGCAGACGGTAGACCTGACCGACTGATCCTGGCCTCGACACGACTGATCGGACACGACCACTTTCGAAAGCTCAATAGGAGATAGTCACCGCTTCTCGATTGCTATTGCGCCCGAGTAGCGCCTCAGTGGCCGACCGCTTCCAAGACTCAGCCTGCAACTCCAAGCGACTAGCAGTTCGGTCCGGCTTGCTGCTTCCGAGAATCCCGGATACCGAGCCTCGATATCGACCGTCCCGCTAAGCGCCCCCCCAGGACCAAGCACAACTATCATCGGACCTGGATCCGAGATTGGCAGGAACTTCTGCGTTAGGGCCCTAGCCTCCGGCGAGAGTTCAATCACCGCGATAGTCGCGGCGTATCGGGTCCGCCATGGCAGCGACCCCTCCAGCAGTTCTACTGGTCTTCCGCCCCGGTTCGTCACAGTGAAAAGAACGCTCTTCCCGGATATGGTCGCTGACACCGTGACCGGCTCGGCAGTCGCGGGCGGCGCCGAGACAGCTTCCGCTCGCTGCATGCTGACCGCAGCCAACAGCACGAAGAGCCTAACGTTCATACTGCTTTCTTTCGGCGGCCAGCTGGCTAAGCCGTGGCTCGATGAACTTCTTGCAGCAGCGTCGGTCCCCTGGGTCCGCAACCTTCAGTCGTTTCAAGCAGTCGCGTTCTACGTCGTACGCGCGCCTCTCTGAGGGCGCTGTCTCTCCCCTGAAGTCTCCCAACCCAGATCCCACCTTGATGCCCCGCGGTCTTCCTTCACATACCCACGGTTGTGAGACGGTAATGTCAGCCACGTGACTCAGTTCGTGCTCGAGGATGCAGCCAGCGAGGCACTGTCGCTGTTCCTGTGTCCCGGGAGCACCGATCCAGGGAATCACGTGCCCGTTCCCGTCACAGATGACTGTGTTCTCGTCGGGGAACAGGGCACCGGACGGATCCACCATCCAGAGGCCTCGCGGATCCCGATACCGGATCGGATTCGAGACTACATACAAGTAACCCCCGGTAACAAACGGTTGGCTTGATCGAATCGGATCTTCCTGAGAGAAGCGCCCGATGGAGGGCTGATAGAGCCTCGCGCGGTAGAAGTGGAAGCCGGCCTCGCCGACTTCCCGCCCCGTGTACGTGAAGGGATGGCTCCGCGTCCCCGTCTCCGCCTTGACGTTGCCCCACGCATCGAAGACCACCGAGTGCGTCACGGTGCCCGAGGGGTCGTTCGTGGCGAGGACCGAGCCGAGGCCGTCCACGCTGAAATAGGAGACCGCCCCGCTCCTCGACATCGCCAGCGGCTCGTCGATGCCCGGGCCGTTCAGGAAGTACGTCGTCTGCCCGTTCGTCGTCTCCGCCACGAGGTTCAGGCCGTCGTAGAGCCAGGTCGTCGTCACGCCGTTGACCGTCCTGCTCGTCCGGCGCCCCTGGTAGTCGTAGGTGTAGCTCGCCGAGGTCGCCCCGGAGATCCCGCTCATCCGGTTCTCCGGGTCGTAGGCGAAGGCGAAGGACCCATCGCTCCCCTGGCGGCTCGTGGCGTTGCCGGCGGCATCGTAGCCCCACGTGGCGTCCCCGTCGCTCTGCAGCCGCTGGCCGTTCTGGGGGTTGGCGCCGTTGCGGTAGTAGCCGTAGCTCCGCGTCGTGGTCCCCGTCGTGGCCGTCAGCCGGTTGCCGATGGCGTCGTAGGTCCAGGACTCGACGGCGCCGTTGAAGGGGGCCGCCGCGGGGTACTCCGCCTTCTTCAGCTCGTAGAGCCCGTCGTACTGGTACTTCGCCAGGGCCCCGCTCAGCGCCTGCGCCGGCAGGGTGGTCGTCTGCCCCGTCCTCTGCCCGAGCATCGTCGTGGTGCCCGTGGCGTGGTCGACGTCGTAGCTGTACCCGACGCTCGCCAGGGGGGTCGCGCCGAGGGCGCTTGTCAGCTGCAGGAGCCGTCCCTGGTCGTCGTAGGCATACGAGCGGCTCTGGCCGCTCGGGAAGCTCACCTGCTGGTACTGGCCCGTTGCGGTGTAGTCCCATCGGAAGGTGCCCGCCACGGGCGACCAGTCGATCGTCTTCAGGCTGCCGTCGGGGTAGTAGCCGTAGTCGGCCGAGACGCCGCCGGGCAGGTCGAGGCCCTCGAGGCGGTCGCCCGCACCGTAGGTGTAGGTCACCGTCCCGCGGGGGCCCTGGGTAACGCTGCCAAGGCGGTAGCTGGGGTCGTAGGTGAAGGTGTGGGTCTCCTGGGGGGTGGTCGTCGTGTCGAGGACCTGGCTCAGGAGCTGGCCGGTGTAGGTGTAGGTGATCGAGCCCCCGCTGGAGTAGGCCTTCTGGGTGAGGCGCTTGAGCGGGTCGTAGGTGTACGTGACGGTGACGCCCCGGCGGTCGGTTTTCGTCGACAGGAGTCCGTCTGCCCGGTAGGTGTAGGTTTCCGTGGCCCCGTCGGGGAAGGTGGTCTTCGTCAGCCGCCGCAGGGCGTCGTACTCGTAGCCGGTGACGTTGCCGTTGGCGTCGGTGATCGAGGTGAGGACGTCCCGGGTGTACGCGTAGGTGGTGGCGCCTGAGGCGGCGTCGATCGACTTCGCGAGGCGCCCGTGCTGGTCGTAGCCGAGCTTGGTGAGCCTCCCGTTCGGGTCGGTGACGTGGGTGAAGAGGAGGCCGGTGGCGGCATCCCAGTTGTCGTAGGTGTAGGTGGTCGTGAAGGTGAGAGGAGAGGAGACACTCGGCTTCGGGAGGGTGACCGTGAGGACACGGCCGAGGGCGTCGTAGGTGTAGCTGGTGACGTGCCCCTGCGGGTCCGTCACGGTCTGGACGCGCCCCAGGCTGTCGTAGCCGTACGTCGTCGCCGGTCGCGCGCCGGCGTCGGCGTTGGCCGGGGCCGTGACGCTCTGGAGGTTGCCCTGGCCGTCGTAGGCATAGTCGGTCTGCGCCACGCCTGCGGTCTGCCTCGTGACGCGTCCCTGGGTGTCGTATTCGTAGGTGGCCGTGACTTCCGCCGCGCCGTCCGTCCGGACCCGCTTGACGGTCTTCAGCGAGCCGGGGCTCGGGCTCCCCGTCGGCCAGTACTCGTACTGCCACGCCTGCCAGGTGGTCAGCTGCGCCTGGTCCGAGGGCCGCTTCGGCGTGACCGCCGCTACTTTCTCCGGGAAGGCCGCGTCGTAGGCGTAATCCCACCGGACCGTTTCCGGGGTGCCGGCCGCCTTCGTGACGGTCGCCACCTTCCCCTGGCCGTCGTAGGTGTACGCCGTCTGGACCCCTGTTTCGTCCAGGGTCGTCTGGGTCGTGCCGTCGTCGTTGTAGGTCGCCGTGGTGCTGGCGCCCCCGACGGCGGTCGGCTGCTTTCTCGCCGTAATGAGCCAGCCCCCCGAGCCGATGCCGTAGACCCAGGCGTTGCCCGCCGAGTCTCTCTTCGTCGTCTGGGTCGGGCTGTCGTAGGTGTAGGTGTAGGTCTCGCCGTTCTCCGTGAAGCTCGCCGTGCGCCCCTTGCCGTCGTACGCGATCGTCGAGAGCGTCCGGTCCCAGTGGTCGGCGATGCGCGTGAGCACGGGGCCGAAGCGTCCCGCCGTATACGAGTACCGCGTCAGCCGCTGCGCCGGGTCGGAGGCGGTCTTCAACGTCCCGTCGCCGTTGTAGGTGTAGGCGATCTGCCGGCCCCGGGAGTCGCTGATGCTCGCGATCCGTCCGTCCGCCCCCCAGGTCAGCTCGAGGTAGACGCCCGTCGTCTCGTCCGTGACCCTGTCGAGACGCTCGCCTGTGCCGTACGTGTAGGTCCTCTGGTGTCCCTGCTCGTCCCGGACGAATTCCAGGCGCCCCGTCGGCCCGAATCGGTAGGTGTCAGTGGTCCACGCCGGCCGGAATTCCAGGCTGCCGTCACCGAGGCTCACCAGGGCGTCCCGGCTCCCCTCCGGCGCCGTCCACGCCCCGTCGGTCTCCCGCTTGAAGACGCGCCGGTTCCCGTCGGCCAGAAGGACCGTCGCCAGGGTCCGCGTCACGTCCGGAGCCGCCCAGAGGTAGCTGCCCACCTGGACCCTCGCCGTCAGGTTGCTCCACCAGCCGATGCCCACCGCTCCGTCCGACACCTTCGAGCTCAGGTAGGTCCTCGAGACCCCAAGCGCCAGAGCCGTCCCGCTCACGCTCAGGTCCGTCGCACGCGTCGTGTAGACCCCGCTGCCCGCGTAGCACGGCGACCCCGTGCAGCTCGCTCCCTGGCACTGAGAACACTGCGGGTGCGGCGATTGCCTCGGCGTCCCCTCCCCGCGGTCCGGCACCGGCTCGCTGCAGTACGGCTGGCCCGCAACAGGTAACGCCGTCGCAAGGGCCACGAACAGGAGCGCCAGGACCTTTCGATCAGCTCTCATCTCTCCCTCAGTACTCGATCGTCGTCAAAATCTTCCCCTCAACCGCGTGGCCGGGGGCCTCGTAAGGTGTAGACAGTAGATCTGACCCCGGTCAAGCGCTTTCGGTAACGTGCGAGTCAGTCACTCCATCGAAAACCGAGAAATATGCACATATGCTCGCCACCCCTCAGGTCTCGACTGGAGCTCCGCATCCACCGTCGTGCCCCGCCTCGCGCCTCGATCGAGCCAACGGAACGTCTTTTCGACGCTCTTCGAGGTGCCGGCGCTCCAGTCATCAGCGCTGTCTGCCATCTGCCCAGCGGGCCTCATGGCCGCCACAAGCTCGCGCGCGACGGCCAGAGCTGCATCCCGCGAATCCGCCGTGAAGAACACGACCACCGCCTGCAGCTGCTCACCCGTCCCTCCCTCTCCAAACACGAGAGTCTCACAGCAAGCGCAATCGCCGTCCGTTTCTTGCCGAACTGAACGGAGATAGGTGCTCTTCCCTGAGGCGCCCTGGACGCTATCCGGAACCGTCTCCCGCCTGAGCGGCCGAGGCCACTCCTTCTGCATAGTCGCTGAATCGAGCTTCTCCCAATCCCGCTCTGCAAGACCCTTTACCGCCGCAACGGTCAAGGATGGATGGTCGCACCCCCCCCTTCTTCCTGCGAGCGAACATGCTGCAGCTGCGACAAGAGACACCGCAACGAGACCTACACGAGGCATTGTCACCGGGGAATCCATCCATGATTCTCGTCCCATTGAGTATCCCTCATGCTTTGAACAAAGCGCTCGCTGACTTCCTTCCCGATGAGGTCACACCCGAAGCGGCACGCTTCTTCAGAACCGTAGATCATCTCCTCTAGCGACTGAACGAGCGGGGAGACCTCCGCCAGAGCCGGGTTGAAGTGCACTTTGTCCACGTGCGCTCTAGCCGACTCGAAGTCGACGACCGACTTGTCCGTTAACGGCTTCTTATGCAAGTTCGAAAACGGCCCCGCATAGATGTAGATGTCCCCCGTGTAGTTCAGCGTCGGGTTGGCTTTGAAGCCGCCGCTACTACACTGACAGTCGCACGAAACCCAAGCGGTGGCACCGTTCACACACTCACCAGCGTTGTTCTTATTCTTGCAGACGGAATCCATCGAAAGACTGCGGTGCCACCTGCGCCGGTCACTGACCGCGAAGAGCCCGAGCGGGTCGTAGTACCTTGTTGGGTTGTTGACCACATAGGTGTAAGGCGTGTTCTCGCCGTCGGGGTTCCCCCGCGAATCTTCCTGCGAGAAGCGCCCGATCCCCGGCTGATAGAACCTCGCGCGGTAGAAGTGGAAGCCGGCCTCCCCGGTCTCCCGCCCCGTGTACGTGAAGGGATGGCTCCGCGTCCCCGTCTCCGCCTTGACGTTGCCCCACGCATCGAAGACCACCGAGTGCGTCACGGTGCCCGAGGGGTCGTTCGTGGCGAGGACCGAGCCGAGGCCGTCCACGCTGAAATAGGAGACCGCCCCGGCCTTCGACATCGCCAGCGGCTCGTCGATCCCCGGGCCGTTCAGGAAGTACGTCGTCTGCCCGTTCGTCGTCTCCGCCACGAGGTTCAGGCCGTCGTAGAGCCAGGTCGTCGTCACGCCGTTGACCGTCCTGCTCGTCCGGCGCCCCTGGTAGTCGTAGGTGTAGCTCGCCGAGGTCGCCCCGGAGATCCCGTTCATCCGGTTCTCCGGGTCGTAGGCGAAGGCGAAGGACCCATCGCTCCCCTGGCGGCTCGTGGCGTTGCCGGCGGCATCGTAGCCCCACGTGGCGTCCCCGTCGCTCTGCAGCCGCTGGCCGTTCTGGGGGTTGGCGCCGTTGCGGTAGTAGCCGTAGCTCCGCGTCGTGGTCCCCGTCGTGGCCGTCAGCCGGTTGCCGATGGCGTCGTAGGTCCAGGACTCGACGGCGCCGTTGAAGGGGGCCGCCGCGGGGTACTCCGCCTTCTTCAGCTCGTAGAGCCCGTCGTACTGGTACTTCGCCAGGGCCCCGCTCAGCGCCTGCGCCGGCAGGGTGGTCGTCTGCCCCGTCCTCTGCCCGAGCATCGTCGTGGTGCCCGTGGCGTGGTCGACGTCGTAGCTGTACCCGACGCTCGCCAGGGGGGTCGCGCCGAGGGCGCTTGTCAGCTGCAGGAGCCGTCCCTGGTCGTCGTAGGCATACGAGCGGCTCTGGCCGCTCGGGAAGCTCACCTGCTGGTACTGGCCCGTTGCGGTGTAGTCCCATCGGAAGGTGCCCGCCACGGGCGACCAGTCGATCGTCTTCAGGCTGCCGTCGGGGTAGTAGCCGTAGTCGGCCGAGACGCCGCCGGGCAGGTCGAGGCCCTCGAGGCGGTCGCCCGCACCGTAGGTGTAGGTCACCGTCCCGCGGGGGCCCTGGGTAACGCTGCCAAGGCGGTAGCTGGGGTCGTAGGTGAAGGTGTGGGTCTCCTGGGGGGTGGTCGTCGTGTCGAGGACCTGGCTCAGGAGCTGGCCGGTGTAGGTGTAGGTGATCGAGCCCCCGCTGGAGTAGGCCTTCTGGGTGAGGCGCTTGAGCGGGTCGTAGGTGTACGTGACGGTGACGCCCCGGCGGTCGGTTTTCGTCGACAGGAGTCCGTCTGCCCGGTAGGTGTAGGTTTCCGTGGCCCCGTCGGGGAAGGTGGTCTTCGTCAGCCGCCGCAGGGCGTCGTACTCGTAGCCGGTGACGTTGCCGTTGGCGTCGGTGATCGAGGTGAGGACGTCCCGGGTGTACGCGTAGGTGGTGGCGCCTGAGGCGGCGTCGATCGACTTCGCGAGGCGCCCGTGCTGGTCGTAGCCGAGCTTGGTGAGCCTCCCGTTCGGGTCGGTGACGTGGGTGAAGAGGAGGCCGGTGGCGGCATCCCAGTTGTCGTAGGTGTAGGTGGTCGTGAAGGTGAGAGGAGAGGAGACACTCGGCTTCGGGAGGGTGACCGTGAGGACACGGCCGAGGGCGTCGTAGGTGTAGCTGGTGACGTGCCCCTGCGGGTCCGTCACGGTCTGGACGCGCCCCAGGCTGTCGTAGCCGTACGTCGTCGCCGGTCGCGCGCCGGCGTCGGCGTTGGCCGGGGCCGTGACGCTCTGGAGGTTGCCCTGGCCGTCGTAGGCATAGTCGGTCTGCGCCACGCCTGCGGTCTGCCTCGTGACGCGTCCCTGGGTGTCGTATTCGTAGGTGGCCGTGACTTCCGCCGCGCCGTCCGTCCGGACCCGCTTGACGGTCTTCAGCGAGCCGGGGCTCGGGCTCCCCGTCGGCCAGTACTCGTACTGCCACGCCTGCCAGGTGGTCAGCTGCGCCTGGTCCGAGGGCCGCTTCGGCGTGACCGCCGCTACTTTCTCCGGGAAGGCCGCGTCGTAGGCGTAATCCCACCGGACCGTTTCCGGGGTGCCGGCCGCCTTCGTGACGGTCGCCACCTTCCCCTGGCCGTCGTAGGTGTACGCCGTCTGGACCCCTGTTTCGTCCAGGGTCGTCTGGGTCGTGCCGTCGTCGTTGTAGGTCGCCGTGGTGCTGGCGCCCCCGACGGCGGTCGGCTGCTTTCTCGCCGTAATGAGCCAGCCCCCCGAGCCGATGCCGTAGACCCAGGCGTTGCCCGCCGAGTCTCTCTTCGTCGTCTGGGTCGGGCTGTCGTAGGTGTAGGTGTAGGTCTCGCCGTTCTCCGTGAAGCTCGCCGTGCGCCCCTTGCCGTCGTACGCGATCGTCGAGAGCGTCCGGTCCCAGTGGTCGGCGATGCGCGTGAGCACGGGGCCGAAGCGTCCCGCCGTATACGAGTACCGCGTCAGCCGCTGCGCCGGGTCGGAGGCGGTCTTCAACGTCCCGTCGCCGTTGTAGGTGTAGGCGATCTGCCGGCCCCGGGAGTCGCTGATGCTCGCGATCCGTCCGTCCGCCCCCCAGGTCAGCTCGAGGTAGACGCCCGTCGTCTCGTCCGTGACCCTGTCGAGACGCTCGCCTGTGCCGTACGTGTAGGTCCTCTGGTGTCCCTGCTCGTCCCGGACGAATTCCAGGCGCCCCGTCGGCCCGAATCGGTAGGTGTCAGTGGTCCACGCCGGCCGGAATTCCAGGCTGCCGTCGCCGAGGCTCACCAGGGCGTCCCGGCTCCCCTCCGGCGCCGTCCACGCCCCGTCGGCCTCCCGCTTGAAGACGCGCCGGTTCCCGTCGGCCAGAAGGACCGTCGCCAGGGTCCGCGTCACGTCCGGAGCCGCCCAGAGGTAGCTGCCCACCTGGACCCTCGCCGTCAGGTTGCTCCACCAGCCGATGCCCACCGCTCCGTCCGACACCTTCGAGCTCAGGTAGGTCCTCGAGACCCCAAGCGCCAGGCCCGTCCCGCTCACGCTCAGGTCCGTCGCACGCGCCGTGTAGACCCCGCTGCCCGCGTAGCACGGCGACCCCGTGCAGCTCGCTCCCTGGCACTGAGAACACTGCGGGTGCGGCGATTGCCTCGGCGTCCCCTCCCCGCGGTCCGGCACAGGCTCGCTGCAGTACGGCTGGCCCGCAACAGGCAACGACCACACGGCCCCAATCAGGAGAAGCACCACTCCGAGACGATCAGCTCTCATTCCTGCCTCAATACTCGACCGTCGTCAAAATCTGCCCTTCAACCGCGTGGCCGTGCGTGTCCGTCACCTGGACCGTCACCGTGTAGGCGCCCGGAGCCAATGGCAGGCCATTGTCGGCGCGGCCGTCCCACGAAGCCGCCACCGTCCCGGGCTGGATTCCCGTCAACGTGACCGTTCGCAGAACGGAGAGAGATTCCTGGTTCAGGAACCGGATCGTCGCGCTCAGCGATTCGTCCGCCGGAGCGGCGAGCTGGAACGAGACCTGCTGCGGACCGCGCTCCGGCTCGAAGAAGGCCGGCGTCACCCTCACGCCTGAGACCTTGGGGCGCCCTCCGTAGACGACGATGCAGTTCTTGGAGAGCTCGACCCGGTTCGAGAAGACGTAAACGCCGCGAATGTCGGGGCGATACGCGCCCCTGTCGTCGACCCCTGCCCACTCGAACGCTTGACTCCCCGCCGGCTGGACCTCGTCGATCCACTTGCAGAAGTTCGGCGCGTCGCAGCTCCAGAACCAGAGCCAGTTGCCCGTCGTGAACACCATGCCGATACGACCGGGCGAGTCGAAGTTGTGCGTGAAAGTGAGCGGTTTGTTGTTGAACGGGTCCCACTCCAGATAGCCCGGGTGAGCTGACAGCTGGTACCCGGTCTGCATCTCGGCCGACAGGTCGATCATCATCGAATGGGAGCCATCGGTGAACGCGGCCACCCACCGATACTGTCCATCGCGGACACGTGCACCGGCATCCCCCTTTCCGTCCCAGAGATCTGAGAAGTTGCCGGCTCCGCGAGCCGCGCTCGTGACGAGCCTCCTCACGAGGGCGTTCGACTCGTCGTGAATCTCGATCGTCTCCGAGACCGGCATAGGCAGGATCGACGACAGGGTCACCGTCCCGCCTGCTGCAACGCTTAGCGACGAGGCTGACTGAGTGACCCTGATGTTCGCGAGCGTGAAAAGCCGCACCGTCGTCGTGGAGTTGCCGGCCGCGTCCACGGCCCGGAGGCGAAGCGTGTAGTCGCCATTCGGTGAATCGCCCTCGACCCATGTACCCAGAGGTCCCGAGTTCACCGACGACGTCCCGCTCGCCAGCGCCGTCCAGCTCGTCGGCGCGCTTCCAACTCCGACGTCCAGCGCCCACGAAGTGAGATGTGCGTCCGTGACCGCGCCTGAGACATCAACCGTCGTCGAGCCGCTCCGGTACAGGTTCGAGATCAGGCCCTGGAGCGGATCCGTAATCGTAGCGGTGGGCGCTGAAGCATCTACCTCGACCTGTACCGACTGTGTCGCCGACGCGAGGTCGTTCGTTGCGGTAACGACGACCGTGTAGACGCCATCCGAGACGAGCGCACCACCCGAATCTCGGCCATCCCACGTCGCCGACACTGCCCCCGTCCCGCTGAACGACCTTACCGTGGTCCCTCCCGGGCTATTGACCGCCAGCGACCAGGTCGCGTCCGGGTACGTCACTGAGGCAGAGAAGCTGGTCGTGTCGCTTACCCCGTCGCCATTCGGACTGAACAGGGCCGGCGTCGCCGTCAGTCCGTCGACCGTGAGACCACGGCTGGCGGTCTTCCAAATTCGCCCCTTCAGATGCGGCGCAGCGCTGCCCGCGGAACTGCTACTCGCCTCGAAGTAGTACTGCCCGTCTGGAACGCTGTTTCCGCCACCGTCCTTGCCATCCCAATCAACCACCCCGGCAGGTCCCGTTCCCGAGAAGCTCCTGATGATGGTCGAGGACCCGTCCAGAACCGAGACCGACCAAGCCCCCGAGGCGTTCGTCGAGAACAAGAGGTGCGCCCACGTCCCATCCGCAGGGCTGAACGTCGCGTTTCGAATGCTCCCGGACGTGAACTCGTGCCCCGATCCCGGAGCGGACATGAGCCAGGGCTCGAAGTCGACACACGGACCGGCAGCGCTACCCGTTCCTGGTCCCGACTCGGACGGCCCGTCGCTCGCACCCCAGTAGTTCAAGCGAAAGTCGACTTTCGACGTAGCCCAGCCCGAGCAGCTCGCTCCTGTCGGGTTGCCAGACAGGTCCCCGTTCCGGAGCACTGGCCCAGTCAGGTTCCAGAGAACGAATGCTGAATCGGAAGACTGCGTCGCGGTAACGTGACTCAACCGGACCGTTCCGCCCATCAAGTACGTTCTCGCACTTTCAATCCGAGCCCACGCTACCGTCGGGGCACTCGTGGCCTCAAACGACGCGCCCCACAGCGTTCCTGAAGGCGAGTTCTCGAGACCGGCCAGGAGAATGGGGTTCTCTGGGGTGCCCGCGGCCGAGAGAACGCCCTTCACCGACAGGGTCGCGCCGTTCTCGAATCGCGCCGTCACGCCTTCCTCGATCGTCAGAACCGCCCCCTGCTCGACCGACAGCCAGGAGATCTGCCACGGGCTACCGGCCTGCTGCAGAGTGAACTGCGTCCTGACAGAGCCGCCCAGATCCGTTCCCGGTCCCGGCGTCAGCCTCACGTTCCCGAGGTCCAGGTACGTGGACCAGGTCGGACGAGAAATCAGCTTCGCAAGATCGAGCTTCGGCCGGTAGCCCGCCTTGCTCCACTTCATGTCGTGCTTTCCTTCCGATACCGAGAAAGAGAAGTCGCCGGTCTCCGAGGTCACGCACTGATACTCGGGCATCGAGAGGCTCTGGTAGGTCGCTCCAGCCACGGGGTTTCCAGCGGGGTCGATTGCCCGGCCGCGGACCGTGACAAGCGCACTCATCAGGACCGTCGGCGCGTTCGTCGTTTGCCCGGACACGACGTGCACGGTGATCTGCTCCGACCTGAAACCTCCGCGAGAGAAGGACAGTGTCACGTCTCCCGGCGGCGCCTGTACTGCGTACTCGCCGGCTGTGCTCGTGTTTGCAGTCCCGCCTCCGGCCGCCGAAACCGAGACGCCCGACAGGAACATACCGCCCGACTTCACGACGCCCGTTACGCTCCCGAACGGCGCGAGTGCTATTACGCCGACATCAGTCGTCTGCCCGCTCACCGGAGCCACCGTCCTAGTCGCTGTCGCAAATCCCGTTGCACTCACCCTGAGCGAGGTCGACGGGGCCGATACACCAGCCAGCACGAATCGGCCCGCAGAGTTCGTCGTCGTCGAAACCGAGGTCCCGACTTCGGCAACCGTCGCGCTCGCGACAAGCGCGCCCGTGGTCTCGTTGGTGACCAGGCCCGTGACGGTTCCAACGTCTGAGAGGAGTATGTCGCCCAGGTCCGTCGTGACCTCAGACTGCACGGCGATGCTCCCTGTGGTCACTCTTGACATTCCGGTCTTCTGGACAGTCAGGATCACCGTTCCCGGCGCGATCGACAGCGCGAATCGTCCGAGAGCGTCCGAGGTCGCGCTGTTCGACCCCGACGAGATGATTGCGCCGGTGATCGGCGACCCATCACCCGCTCGTTTCACCGTTCCTGTTAGGGTGCCGAATCCGGTCAGGGTCAAGGTCCCGGCCGAAGTGGTCCCTCCGGAAGTGAGGTTGTACGGCCCGATAACGCGGCTCAGGAAGCGGTCCTTCGAGACTTGAGCCGTGTAGGTGGACGGCGCACAGGCGATCGAGAAAGCGCCAGCAGCGTTCGTAGTGGCCGTCCCGCACGAGGGCGTCGGCACAATGCTCGCGCCTGATACCGGCTGGCCGGTCGCGGCGCTCACCACGGCTCCCGTCAGCGTGCCGAACTCGGACAGGGCAATTGGCCCCGTGTCCGCCGCCTGGCCTGCGACCACGGTGACCGGCCCGGCGGCGCCCGTGACCCAACCCGGCTTCGACACGCTCATCGTGTAGGTCCCTGCGACACAGGTGACCCTGAAAGCGCCCCCTGCGTCGGTCACCGCCGTCCCACCGCTGCTCGAGAGCAGGACCGTCGCACCGGGAACAGGTTGACCGCTCGTCGCGCTGACGACCGTGCCCGTCAACGAACCCGGCGCTCGAGTCACGGACAGAAGGGACTCAGCCCTCTCACCATTTCCCGACCAGGAGATCCGGACGGCCGTGTCGTTCAGGACGTTCTGCGTCGCGACCTGGAACTGGACCGCACTCGCTCCCTCCGGCACGACCGTTGAGGCCGGGACGCTCGCCGCAACATCGGATGACGCCAGCGCAAGCGCAACACCTCCAGCTGGTGCAGGTTTCCCGAGCCTGGCGGTCCCCGTGGATTGCCCTCCTGCCGTGATGCTTCGCGGCGCCAGAGTCAGACCAGGCAGCTCCCGCCCGACCGTCACGCCGTCGATGTCGAGGGTAATCGTGTTCCCCACCCCGATCGGATCGAAGTGGAACTCGATCTGGTTCGTGTCGGAGAGGTCCGGGCTGCCGGTAGCCGTCCGTGTCCATGGCCCGCCTCCTGAGAGGGAAACCTGGTAGAGGCGGGACGTTCCGTGCGACACAAGGACTCCTGACGGCACGTACCGGTACGAGCCGGTCCCCGTCTTGACCACGACGATGGGCTGGTTTCCCTCGAACCCGAGGTAGCTGAGCGCGTAGATCCAGAATGTCAGGGAGTCCGTCTCGGACAGGCTCCAGTGGGCCAGCCCATCCAGCGGGTAGGCGACGCCGCAATCCGACCCGCTCGACGACAGGAACTCCAGGCTGGACGCTCCGGTCTGCAGTCCCTGGGTCGAGTCCCGAACCGAAGTGGAGCGAGAATCCGCTGAAAAAGTCGCCCAGTCCGCTGCGTTCCCCTCTGTCAGGTCGCCATCGAGGCGTTTCGAGACGCGCACGCCGTCGAGCCACGCCGTCAGGGTCGGACCGGGCGACGAGAGCCGTATCTGTAGGCTGAGGACGTCGGTCAACGACGGGGATCCCGCTGCAGTTCGTCCCCATGTCGATTCGGACGGTCCCAGCGGAACGTCGTACCGTCTCCACGAGCCGACTGAGATGAAAGGCGACGCGGCCTGGTAGCGGAAAGCTCCACCTGTCGTCGTGACGACGACTATCGGTTGCCCCGCCGAAAGCGTGGGGGAACCGACTGGAATATAGAGCCAGAAGGTAAGGAAGCGGTGTGCAGAGAGATCCCAGTGAAGGCTCCCGGATGCCGGGAACGCCCAGCCGGTTTCGGCCGTACTCGACGAATTGAGCCGAAGTGAAACGGCGCCCACCGCTGCGCGGGAGGAATCGTCGGCCACGGTGGCCGCCGCACCATCGGTCGCCACGGCGGCCCAGCTCGCAGAGTTCGCTTCGCTGAGCTCCCCTGCGGGAGCTGTGCCCCTCACGGTCAGGCTCTGCGACACTGAGTTCGCTGCCGTTGATGCCGTGATGTTGACTGAGGCCTCTTGAATGAGAGGCGTCGTGGCGATCTGAAACGAGGCCGTCGTCTGGCTCTCGAACACCTTGACGCTCGCCTGAACGGAGGCTGCGTCCGGCCGGCTACTCGACAGGGTCACATCAGCGCCGCCCGCTGGGGCCGATTCGACGAGCTGCACTGTGCCGATGGCCGGGGTGCCGCCCACGACGGTCGCCGGGCTCACGCTGAGCTGCTGGATCTGGGGTGTATTCGCGACGATCAGCGGGATGGTGCTCGAGAAGACCGCCCCGAGCGGGCTGACAGCCGAGACGATGAGATCGTGCGGACCGCTCGTGCAGGAGACGTCGAAGGCGACGCTGAAGCTTCGCCCGTCTGCTGCATAGGTTGGGATGAGAGGGCCCGTCGAGCAGCCACTGACTTCTATGGCCGCGTTCAGGACGTAGTCCGTCGCGGCCAGGTTCGACGCGGTCGCCGTTACACTCCAACGACCGCTCGGCAGCGTCGCCCCCGAAGAGGGCGTAGATACGGAGAGCGCCCCATCTTCGGCAGGGTCGCGCAGCCAGAAGCCGGCCCCCAGGAACGAGTCGTCCGAGCCGGTGAACGTCCACGAGTCCGAGGCAGGCATTCCTCCGGCCGTGGCGACGGCCGTGTAGTCCCCGAGAGGCGCTCCCGCCAGGCTGAAGAAGCCGTCGGCGTCCGTCGCGAGAATGGTCGAGAACGACGCTCCGGGGTTCGACATCGTCACCGTCGCGCCTGAGACGGGCGTTCGCGAGCGAGCCCGGAGGACGACGCCGGCCGCCGCCCAGTGCGGCGTGACATTCGGAAGCACGGGCCACGCCTCGAGCGTCCGGCTCACCGAGCCGCCGGCTGGAACGGAGGAGATCTGGAAACGACCGTCCAGGATGACGCCAGCCGGGAACGAGCTGATCGACCTGGACCCGGAAGAAGGCGTACGGACGATGTAGAGACCGTTCCTGGTCCGGAAGGCCTGCTCGCCCGGCCCGGGCGTCCGCAGGATGGGTTCGACGGTGGTAAGGGTGAGGGTTCCCGTCGCGCCCTGGAGGGGCAGGACGAAGTCGTGAATGGCCTGCCAGAGAGACCCAAAATATCCCGGCCCGTTGAGCCGCCGCGAAAGCTGAGTGAGGTAGCCCGCCTTCTCCGCGCGGAGGACATAGCTCCCGGCTGGCACGACGATCTGGAATGACCCGTCCGGGCCCGACGCGACGGTCCCGAAGCCGACGACCGTTACGGTTGCGCCGGCGAGGGGGACACCGGCCCCGTCCCTCACGATTCCGTGGATCACGCCGGCCTGGTATCCGGCGTCGATCGGCGGAGCCCCTATGTTGATGCTCTCGATGATCGCCCCCGGGTCGACATAGATCTCTTCCGTTGCGGCTGGTCGATTCCCGTCACGGGTTACGACGACAAGCTCGTATCCCGGAGAGACATTGGTGAAGGTGAACCCCCCGTCGCCGCCCGTGATCGTAGTAGCGCCGCTGCCTGCGAGAAGGACGGTGGCTCCTACGAGCGGGTCGCTCGTACCGTCGAGGTTGACGTGGCCGGAGAGGCTGGCCAGTAACGGCGACAGAGCGAGGGCCGGCGCCGCGGTGGGCGAACCGCCACCGACACTGAAGGAGGTCGAGTCGAACGAGGAATACAGGTCCCTCGACACTGACAGGGACTGCGTGCCGACCGGGACATTCGAGAGCTGGAAGGCGCCGTAGATGTCGGTATCCGTCGCGTTGCCCGGATCGGACGAGAGCCTCACCGTGGCCGAGACGAGCGGGAATCCCGTTGTTGAATCGACGACCGTACCAACGATAGTTCCGAAGCTCGACCCCAGGAGTATGTCGCCCACGTTGTTGGAGCCTGACACGACGCCGAAGCCGGACGTCGTCTGGCTCTGGTAGCCGTCCGCCGAAACGTCCAAGCTCTGGGTACCGATCGGGACGTTTCCGAGCGAGAAGCTCCCAGTGCCGGAAGTCGTGGTGGTCGCGGTGGCGTCGCCGTGGAGGGTCACGACGGCCCCGGAGATCCCGCTGCTCGTCGCAGCGTCCTTGACGACGCCCGTCACGGTTGCGACTTCTGTCAGTGCGAGACTTCCCGTGTTCGTTGTCTGGCCGCCGGTCGCGGTGATGTTGGCGGAGACGAGATTCCGCCACCCTGTCTTGGTGACGGTCAGCGTCACTGTCGCCGGCGCGAGACTAAGAGAGAAGTTCCCGGCGGCGTCTGTTGTCGTTGAGTTCGAGGTGCCGGTCACCTTGACGGTCGCGCCTGTGACTGCGGCGCCCCCGGCCGCCGCCACGATCCTGCCGGTAATCGCCGACTGCGACATCGCGATGCTGCCAGCCGCCGTCGTCTGTCCGACGGTCACGGAATAGGCCGCCGTTCCGGCGGTGATCCATCCCGACTTCGTGATGGCCAGCGTGAAGCTGCCGGCGCTGAGGCTCAGGCTGAAGTCGCCGGAGGCGTTCGTGGTGGCCGACGCCCCTCCGGGGCTGGCCGTGACCGTGGCACTTGCGACCGCGGTCCCGCCGAGCGCGTTGACGACCTTCCCCGAGAGTGTGCCGACCTGCGCGATCTGGATACTCCCGGCACTCGTTGTCTGCCCCCCGGTGGAGGTCAGGTTGCCCGAGACCTTCGTCTGCCAGCCGGTCTTCGTAACCGTTAAGGTCACCGTGGCTGGCGCCAGACTCAACGTGAAGTTCCCGCTCGCGTCGGTGGTGGTGGAGTTCGAGGTGCCAGTGATTGTCACCGTGGCGCTGGCCACCGCCGCCCCGCCCGAAGCGTTGACGACCTTGCCGGTGATAGCGGACTGGGAGAGCACGATGTTGCCAGTCGAAGTCGTCTGTCCACCAGTTACGGCGTAGGCAGGGGAATTCGTCGTGATCCAGCCCGATTTCGTTATGGCGAGTGTGTAGCTGCCTGCCGCGAGCGTCAGGCTGAAGTCGCCTGTGCTGTTCGTCGTCGCCGTGGCACCGCCCGGGCTGGCCGTCACGGTCGCACTCGCGACCGCCGTCCCGCCGAGAGCGTTGACGACCTTCCCGGACAGCGTCCCGGCCTGGGACAGCTGGATGTTCCCGGCATTCGTGGTCTGGCCGCCCGTCGCCGTCAGGTTTCCAGTGACGGTGTTCTGCCAGCCGGTCTTCGTGACCGTGAGAGTCACTGTGGCCGGCGCAAGGCTCAGCGCGAAGTTCCCGCTCGCGTCCGTCGTCGTCGAGTTCGACGTCCCCGTGACCGTCACCGTCGCGCTTGCGACGGCGGCGCCGCCGGAGGCGTTGACGACCTTGCCGGTTATGGCCGACTGCGAGAGCGCGATGCTGCCTGCGCTCGTCGTCGTGTTCGCCGTCACGGTGTAGGACGACGTCGTCCTGCTGATCCAGCCGGACTTCGTGACGGTGAGCGTGTAGGCGCCCGGGGCGATCGAGAAGCTGAACGCCCCGCTGGCATTCGTCGTGGCCGTGGCGCCTCCCGGGCTCGCCGTCACCGTCGCGCCGCTGATGGCGGCTCCGCCGAGGGCATTCACCACCGTGCCCGACAGCGTGCCGTTCTGCGTCAGCTGGATGTTCCCCGCGCTCGTCGTCTGGCTATTCGTGACCGCGAGGCTGCTCGTGACCTTCGTGACCCAGCCCGATTTCGTCACCGTCAGCGTGACCGTGCCCGTCGGCTGGTAAAGCGTGAAACCGCCGGAAGTGTCCGTCGTCGCTGAGTTCGACGTGCCTGTGACGGTAACTGTCGCGCTGGCCACGGCTGCCCCTCCGGTGGCGTTCACGACCTTTCCCGTGATCGTCCCCATCTTCACGAGGAGGATCGTCGGCGCGGTCACCGTTCCCGACGAGGGTACGACAACGTTGCCCGTGTTCTGAGCTATGTAGCCGGTCTTCGAGGCGTTCAGAGTGACCGTACCGGCCGTGACGCTCGCGATGGAGTAAGTCCCCGAGGTACCGGACGTCGCCTGCTTGCCGGACTGCTGGTTCACCTTCACCAGGACGCCGGACAGCCCCGCGCTCGTAACGGAGTCCTTGACGGTCCCCGACACGGTTCCGCCGTTCGCCTGCGGTGCTACGCCAAGAAGCCCCAGCGCGACGATGATCGCCGGGTTCATCAGGCGGCCGAGGCGCTCTAGGTTCGCTCTCATTTCGATCCTCCAGCCATCGTTTGGGGCGTCGGGCTCGCTGGCACCTCGAGGCGGAATGCGATCGTGGCCGTCGGTCCGCTGTCTGTCGTCCAGCAGATCGCGACGATGTGATTCCCAGCCGGCAAGGAGTCTCGGGCGATCCGCGCTTTCGCCTCTCGCCCCAGAATCGGCTCGCTTTGAATCTCGGTGGACCCTCTGAAGACCATGAGCGTTCCTGCCAGGCCGGCGAAACCGTCGGCTGTCGGCCCGACGGGCCGCACGGTCGCCTCGACGGAGTCGCCGTCGAGGCGCCACACGCCGCTCCCCGCGATCTGGCTCGCTCCGAAAACGTCGAGATGCAGCTTCGGCGACACGTCTTCCTGCGCCGAGAGCCCGCGGTGCTGCTGGTGATCCGAGGGCTTGAACGCGAAAAGGCTGGATCCGCTCCGCTTCGCCACCCGCTCCGCGAAGCTCTCGCCCCTCCCGCCGACGACGATGACCGAGTTCTCCGGGAGTTCTGTCGCCAGAACCGCTGTCACGAAGTCCGGCAGGTCGGGGAGATAGATGGTTTCGGACTCGTCGAATCCGTTCCACATTTCGACGACCTTGCCCGCGACCCTGGGCTCGCGGTTCACGAGCGTCTTGAGAACTGGGCCGTGCCGGACATTCCTGGCCGGATCGAGCTTGGCTGTACCAGCCTGAACGTAGACCCTGGCCGCCCTCGGGAGATCGTAGCTGTAGGTCCCGCCCGCTCGATCGTACGAGTGGACGACGGCCGACAGGACGGCGGGCTCCGAGTCGGCGGGAAAGTAGAGCTCCTTCGTCTTTCCGGCAGACGCGCTGATCCGGAACGAGTACGCCTCGTCCGCGACGACCACTCCCGCGTCGTCGCGACCGTCCCACTCGAGTGCCATGGGACCCGTTCGTCGCTTCTCGTCGCGAGCTAGCGTCCGGACGAGGTAGCCGTCCCGGTCAACGACGAGGACGCTCACGGTTCCCGCCTTCCGAAGCCTGAAGCTGAGTCGGGCCCGCTGTCCCAGCGTTGGAGCGATGCTCGCCGGCCCCGCGCTCACCTTCTCGACTAGAGATTCGCCCCTCGCGTCACCGCTCGCGCCCGTCAAGCACGCCGCCGCAATGATCAGGGCTGAGGTCTTGTCTACGAACCGCATGCTTCTCCCATGAAAGCCAATCGCCCGAGTTCCGATTTGCCCGCCAACTGCTTCATTGCTGCGCCGCCGCGCAATCGGCTCATTCGCGCCTTCCAAGACACGCCAAGGACAGAGTCGCGTGCGAGCGAAAGTCCTTCATTTCTCTTGTGGCCCCGCAGGGTCCTCGGAAGGCTACGGACGGCGGCGCGTGGTGTCAATTCAAGAACGGTGTCGCTATGCGCGGCAGACCAATCCGTACCCGAATGAGCCGATATTTGTCGAACGACATCAAACCGAACAATCGGTATGTTCCTCGGGATCTCGGCCGAGATCTCCAGGACGCCGCCCATCACATGCAAGGCTGCACGAAGGGCCCGGAATTACTACAGCGCTCGCCGAACAAACCTCCTTCTGCGCCTGCGTCTCGCTCGCGTGGCGAATCGTCGCCACGTCAAGCCCACCAGTGCAGGCGACCCGGCCGTCCTCGATGACGCCTCGGGCTGAGGCGCTACTTCGCAGGGCGGGGCAATGGTGGACCGGAGAACTTGATCACGCTGGAGACCGAGATCTCCTTCAGCCGGCCAACGGAAGGGTCTGCGAACTCCGGGAGATTCCCCGCCCTGTCCTCGTCCACGAGGCCTTCGAGCATGAACGGAACGCTGTCCGAGCCGTCTGGATCAATGTGCGTCAGCCAGAACTGCGTCAACGGTCCGGTCGCCTTCGACGCGAAGACGAGCCACTTCCCATTCGGCGAGAAGCTGTGCCAGGAGTTCATCCTGTCGTCGAAGTTGGACCTCAGCCGTCTGGCCGCTCCGCCCGCTGCCGGGATGATGTAGAGCGCGCTGTCGAGCCGGTTCAGCATCATGCTCGACGCTTGGCAGTAGACGATCCACCGCCCGTCTGGAGAGAAGCGCGGGAAGAAGTTGCTCCGGCCGTTCGACGAAGCGCCCAGGATCGGCAGCGGGTCCCCGCCACTGCCTTCGCTGAACGGAAGCCGGAACAGGTCGAAGCAGACCCGGCGAGTGCCTTCGACGAGGCTCGGCGTGACGTTCTCGACGGTGTCCGGTGTCACGACGCCTGCGGAGCGAGGGAGGTCCAGCACTGGTGCCCTCGCGAACACCAGCCAGCGTCCATCAGGACTGAACGCCGGGTTCGTCTGGATGAGCTCCCGCCTGTCGGCGCCCTTAACTGGTCGGAAGGCCCTGGACAGGCGGTCGTACGCGACCAGAATTCCGCGGATCGGGAAGAAGAGCTGGGAGCAGTCCGGATCGGGAAGGAACTTGAGGAAGATTGTCTCCTTCGTCGTGCTGACGGCATACCGGCCATCGGGCGAGATCGTGGTGAGCAGGCCGAACGTGCTCTCGCCATCCTCCCGGCGGTAGTCGTTCCACGACATCATCTCGGCCGACGTGATCCGGGTGACTTCGCTGACCGGCGCGATGGCGTACGCCCCCTTGTCCGAGGCGAAATCGAGGTCCATCCCCAGCGTTCTGCCGTCTGCCGAGAAAGAGTGACAGTTGGCGCAGGTCGTCATTCCCGAGAGCACGACCCTCGGCTGATCCCCAGAGGACAGGTCGGCGACCTTCCAGCGGATGAGCGGCTTGTGATCCATGGCGTATCCGACGGGCAATGGAACTTCCCGATAGAAAATCGGGGCGCCGACCGGGTCCGACGACACGCTGAATGACACGGCGGCTTCGGTCTCGCCCCCGCCCTGGCCATGGGTGCCGACGAGCCGCACGCGAAAGCGGCCAATTCGCCCGACCGCGCCGTTGACGATGCGCATCCATTCCTCGGCGGTCGGCCGCCAGGACGTCGTCGTGCACTCGTGGTCAAGGAGAGGATGCCCGACAGGGGCTTCGACCGCGACTCGCCATCGCCCGCCCCGGGAGTCACCGCGCCAGCGGAACATCGGCGGTGCCAGGTCCCGTGGGAAGAGCGTCCCCTCCATGGGCCGAGTGATCGCGAGCAACGGCCCGTCGGGTGCGCCGAGCCCCATCGGCACGAACACCAGAGCGAGCAGCGCCGCTGCGACGAGCAGTTGAGGCCGTTTCGCGATCACGTGTCTCTTCTCCAATGCCGAGTCTAGGACAAGCCGCGTCCCCGGCTGAACATCCGCAGTGCCGCGATCCACGGTCCGGTGCAATCCGACCACCCCAGCAACGCTGCGAAGGCTCGAGCACCTCGGGCGAGTTGAATTCAGTGGGGGGTTGGAATGACCGCGTGAGCCTCGATCTCGATGAGCAGATCCGAACGACACAGCCTCGCCTGGATCGCTGTCGACGCCGGAAGCGGATCGAGGCGAAGGGTCTCGAAAACCTCCGTTCGAATCTCGTTGAAAGCCTCGTAGTCCCGCTCGATGTCTCGCAGGTAGCACGTGCACCGAATCACGTCGTGCCAGGTCGCCCCCGCGGCGGCTAGGAGCTGGGTTAGATTCCGATACGTTCGGAGGCACTGCGCGCGGAAGTCCCCGGGGTAGAGGGTCTCTCCACCCGTCCCGACGCTCGCGGTGCCACTGAGGAAGATATGCGCGACGGGGGTCGTAAAGTCTATTCGGAGCCCCCTCGAGAAGGAGACAGGCTGCGGATAGTCAGGGGCTTCGTTGAGGACTTCGGGTGCCCGTATCGCCTTTCGCGCGGCCAGAGCGGATTCGCCTCGACCAGAGCCGCCCGAACGAGGCAACGCGGTCGTCCTCTCGATGGCCACCTGGAGCTGCCGCCTCTCCTCGGTCTCAGCGTCCGATCGACTGGGCCCGAAACTACTGTTGCTTTCTTCTTTCAAGCGCCCCCCGAGGGAGATCGTACCGGCTGGCGCGGCCTGAGTGTGAGCGGACGCGCCGAAGCGCTTGGGTCGGCGAGGCCGGGCGGTCGGTTGGGTACGTGAGCGAATCGCACTTCAGCCGGGGATGCCGATTCGTCGCCTTCGCTCTACAATAGAGGTTTCAACGACGTACCCGGGAGGCTGCCAGCCCCGCACCACGGGCGGCACACGCCGCCCGTGGCGCGTCCCCGATCTGCCTACCGCCCGCTCGCCGAGTCGTTCACCCGGTTGAGAACGCTCGCCACGTCGGCGAGAACCCGATGGTCGCCCCTTGCGTAGCGAGCCGTGGTCGCGATGTCGGTGTGACCGAGGAGGTCGGAGACGACCTTGAGGTTAACGCCGGAGGAGACGAGGGTCGACGCGAACGTGTGGCGGAGATCGTGGATCCTGAGCCGCCGGTCAATTCCGGCCACAGCCTTCGCCATCGAGAACTTCCGCGCGACCTTCTCCTTCGTCAGCGGCTTGTCGTCCTCGTCGAGGAAGACGAACTCCGAGATCACGGGGCGCTTCTTCAGCACCTCGAGCGCGGTCCGGACCACGTCCGACAGGGGCAGCGTCACCGGCTTGTTCTTCTTCTGCGTCACGACCCGGATGACGTTCTCCTCGAGCGAGACACTGGACCAGCGGAGGTTCAAGCCATCCGAGAGGCGGAGCCCAGTGTCGAGGAGCATCCAGAAGAACGGCCGGTAGTGCTGGAGGCGGCGGAAGATCTCCTTCGCGGCCTTCCCGTCCGGGAGCCGTCCGCCGCCAACACGCTTCATCCCGCCCGAGGGGTGCGGAACGATTTTCGGCCGGGTCCGGATGCGGGCGAGGTAGGTGCGGAAGAGAGCCTCGTCCTCGAAGGCGTTCAGGAACCGGCGGCGCTCGTCGAGGGAGAGCTCCAGCTCCGGGAGGTTCTGCGCGGCCCACTTCACCTTCTTCTTGACCGGACTTCCGTCGAGAACGTCGAGCTCGACGGCCCACCCGATGACGACCCGCAGGACGTGGACCGCGTCGTTGATCGTCGTCCCGGAGTACGGCTTCTTCACGCACTCGGGCGTGCAGCCGTGAGGCTTTCGCCCCTTCCCCCGCTTCGGGCAGTAGCCCCCCTTGAGCATCTCGCCGATGAACGCGTTGATCTTCTGGCTCGTCAGCTGGTCCATCGGGACGTCCCCAAACTTCGGCAGGAGGTGCCGCCGCAGGAATGCGGTGTAGTGCTCCTTCGTCGCCGGCCTGATCCGGGCGGTCATGTCCTCGAAGTGTTCGGTGACGAACGCCCTCAGCGTCGGACGCTTCGCGAAGAGGGCCGGGTTGAGGGCCTCGTTCTCCAGCTCCTCGCGGAAAGCGTTCCAGAGCTTGATCGCCTCGGACCGGGACGGGACGTTCGTCAGCGTCCGCTTCCGGCGCTTCCGCCCGTCCGTCCCGGGGACGAAGCAGTAGAACGTCGCGACCCGGCGGCCGGCGTTGTACGAGAAGCCGGGGAGCTTCATCGGGCACCCCCGGCGAGCGCTACCGCTTCGGCTCCTCCGGCCTCACGGGCGACACGGCGGCCTGCTCGCGCCGCTCGAGCGCCTCCTGCTGCTCGCGCAGAAACTTCTGGACCTCGGTCTCCGGGTAGACGACGACGGTGGCCGAGAGGGCGTACCAGCCCTTCGGGCCCTTGCCCTGCCGGCGCCACTTCCCGAGCGTCCCCGTCTTGACCCCGATTCGCCGGGCAACTTCGGATGCCTTGATCGCCATGGAACACCTCCGCGCGAAGCATCCGCGGACGTCGCATGACGACCATGGACGGCGTCGAAATCACCGTCCTCGAATCGAGAATTAGATACTTTGTTAGATACCCCCCAAAAAACTCGCAGGGCGCCTGTTCGACGCTGCCTGCTAAATCCTTTGTGTTGAGTATCTTAAGTGGTCGGGACGGCGGGATTCGAACCCGCGACCCCTTGAACCCCATTCAAGTACGCTACCAGGCTGCGCCACGTCCCGACCCTGGACGAAAACGACGGGGGCTCAGGCTTCTTCGCGGGACAGGAGGCTTGCGATCTCCCGGAGTTCCGCGAGGGCCCTTGCCACCCGGGGGTCCGGCGATTGTGCCATCGGAGCCGGGGCAGGGTCAATCTTGCGGACGACCGGAGCCGTCTTCGCGGAGACGACGACCGGGGGCGGGGCGATGTCGACGTCCCCCGCGGGCGACGGGCTCTCGTCGATCTCGAGAGGGCTCGAGAGCTCCGGCTCGGGCGTTTCGGCGTGGACCGAGAAGACCGGGGCATCCGCGAGCTCGAGCGGCGGGGCCGGCTCGGGCTCGGGGGACGGCGGCGGGGCCGCCTTCGCGCGGCGGCGGCGCGTGCCGGTCGACTCGGCCGGCTCCGGCGCGGGCGCCGTGAGTACGAGCGGCTCGGGCTCGGCCGTCGGGGCGGACTGCTCCTTCAGCTCGGCCTCGAGGCGCTTCTTGGCGCCGGCGATGGTGTACCCCTCGTCGTAGAGGAGCTTCTTGATCCGCTCGATGATCTTCAGGTCCTGGCCGGTGTAGACGCGGGGCCCGCCCCCCTTCGGCGCCGCGAGGACGGGGAACTCGCTCTCCCAGTACTTGAGGACGTAGGGCTGGACGTCGGCCAGGCGGCAGACCTCGGCCACCTTGTAACGGGCTTCCGCAGTCGCCTCGATGTCGCTCACGCGGTGCGCTACCTCCTCGGGAGTCCCGCGGAGTTTAGTCGATGCCGTCTCCCGGGCCGCGAGCGGCGTCACGGATCGCCGCGGGCGCGCCGCGCGAGAATCCGGCCGCGCATGAGAAGACCGCCGCGTTCCGGGCTCCCTCCGCTGCTCGCCTCCGCCCTCGTTCTCGCTTCCGGGCACGCCGTCGGCGCGACGGGAGGGGGCACGCCCGGAGGCCGGCCGCCGCGGCCGGGCGTCGTCCGCGAGGAGCGGGTCGTGAGGGTCGGCGGCGTCGACGAGACGTGGCGGCTCGAGTGGCGGACGCCGCCCGCCGCCGTCTGCGCGCCCGAGGCGGAGGAGTGGTCGACCTGCCCGTGCGCGGGCTTCGAGTTCGGCGAGGCGGGAGAGCTCGACCTCGTCCGCGAGCGCCCCGGCGCAACGGTGGAGCGGCTCGCGCTCGCTCCCCTCTTCGCCGACGGGGAGACACCGGTCCCCGGCGCCGTGCTGAGGCGATGGCCGGTGAAGAAGGGCGACGCCGAGGCCTCCGGGAAGCCCGGCTTCGCCGCGTCCGTGAAGGCGCGTCCGCCGGCGCCGATCCTGGAGCTCGCGGACTACGACCGGGACGGGGAGGCGACCGAGTTCGTCCTGCAGGTCTCGGCAGGCCCCTGCGGCCACCGGCCGTCGCTCCTCGTCGGCCTCGATCGCCGCAGCCGGACTCTCCACGCCTTCTCGACGGTCGAGGAGCCCGGGAAGCCGCTCGTCCTCGAGCGGCCCTCCGACTGGGAGAAGGTCAGGGCGGCGACCGGGAGGGTCGTCCTCGACCAGTACGCCTGCGGCGACCACGGGACCGAGGAGGAGGAGACGGTGACCGTCTGGGCCGACGCGAAGGGGCTCCACGCGAAGCGGAGAACGAAGGCCTGCCTGTGAGGCGGCCGGCGTCCCCGCTCGCCGCGCGCGATGCCCCCTAGTCGCTCTTGCGGACGACGAACCTCAGGGGCACCCCGGCGAGGTCCCAGACCTCCCGGAGGCGGTTCTGGAGGAAGCGCTCGAACGAGAAGTGAAGCGGCTCGTCGCGGTCGGAGAAGAGGCGGATGAGAGGCGGCTCCGAGGCGATCTGGACGGCGTAGCGGATCTTCAGCTCGCGCCCGGAGCGCCCCTTCGGGAGCTGCGCCTCGAAGGCCTTCTTCAGGACGCGGTTCAGCTCGCCGGTCGGGATCTTCAGCAGCGAACGGCGGGCGACGGCGTCGGCCTCGGGGAGGATCTTCGAGACCCCCGCGCCGGTCTTCGCCGAGACGGTGAGGAACGCGGCGCCCCTCGTGAAGACGAAGCGGCGCCGTACGTCGTCGCGGAGCGTCTTCTGGGCGACGGGGTCGTTCTCGAGGAGGTCCCACTTGTTCGCGACGAGGACGAGGCTCCGGCGGGCCTCCTCGGCGTAGCCGGCGATCGTGGCGTCCTGCGAGGTGATCCCCTCGGAGGAGTCGAAGACGATGACCGCGATACGCGCCCGTTCCATCGCCTTCCGCGCGGCGACGACGGAGAGGAGCTCGGCCGAGTCGGTCGTCTTCCCCTTCCGGCGGATGCCGGCGGTGTCGACGAGGACGTAGCTCTTTCCGCCCCGCTCGAGGACGACGTCGACGGGGTTGCGCGTCGTGCCGGCGATCTCCGAGACCATGACCCGCTCGGCGCCGACGATCTGGTTGACGATCGACGACTTCCCGACGTTCGGCCGGCCGACGATCGCGACCGGGAGCCCCTCGACGCGCGTCTCGGGGTCGAGGTCCTCGGGGAGGCGCTTCTCGATCGCCTCGAGGAGCTCCTCGCTCCCGAGGCCGTGGATCGCCGAGACGCCGAAGACGTCCTCGAAGCCGAGCTCGTAGGCCTGCTCGACGGCCTGCTCGGCCTCCTTGCGGTCGACCTTGTTCCAGGCGACGACGACGGGCTTGCCGAGGGCGCGGAGGCGCCCCGCGATCCGCGCGTCCTCGGGAAGGACGCCGTCGGCGCCGTCGAGGACGAAGACGATGAGGTCGGCGTCGACGACGGCGTCGAGGGCCTTCTCGCTCGTCCAGGCGGCGAAGCCGCCGACGGCGTCGAGGTCGAGGCCGCCGGTGTCGACGAGCCTCCAGCGCCGGCCCGACTCGGTGGCGAGCTCGAGCGCGAAGGAGTCGCGCGTCATGCCCGGCCGGTCGTGGACGAGCGCCTTTCGCGTGCCGGAGAGGCGGTTGAAGAGGGCCGACTTGCCGACGTTCGGACGCCCGACGAGGGCGACGGCGAACGTGCGGGGGCCGGCGGGCCGGGCGGCCTTCGCCGTCAACGGCGCCTCCGGCGCGGCGCCCCGCCGTCCGGCTTCTTCGGCTCGTCCCGCTTCGGCCCGCGCGAGGGCCCGTGCGACGGGCCGCGCTTCGGCGCCGCCTCGCGGCCGGCGGCGGGGCGCGGCGCCGGCCGCGCGTGCCTCCAGACCGGGGCCGCGTCGCGGGCGTCGCGCGACGGGGCGGGAACGCCGACGAGGCGGAAGTCGAGGAGCCGCTTGTCGAAGTCGGCGCGGACGAGCTTGACCCGGAGGTGGTCGCCGAGGCGGTAGACGCGCCCCGTCGACGCGCCGACGAGCCGGTGCTCGACGTCCTCGTAGCGGTAGTAGTCGTCCTCGAGGGCGTCCATCGGGAGGAGGCCGTCGGCGTAGACCCCCTCGAGGGTGATGAAGAGGCCGAAAGAGACGACGGCCGAGACGTAGGCCTCGAACTCCTCGCCGACCTTCTTCGAGAGGAAGACGAACTTCTTCCACGACTGCGCCTCGCGCTCGGCGGACTCCGCGCGCCGCTCCCTCTCGGAGCACTGCGCCGAGGCGTCGACGAGCCACCGCTCGCGGCTCTCGGCCTCGGCGGCCGCGGGCGGGCGGCCGGAGGCGATCCACTCGCAGAGGGCGCGGTGGACGACGAGGTCGGGGTAGCGGCGGATCGGCGACGTGAAGTGGGCGTAGTACTTCGCGGCGAGGGCGTAGTGGCCGCGGCACTCGGCGGCGTAGAGCGCCTTCTTCTGCGCGCGGAGGACGAGGTCGGAGACGAACCGCTCCTCGGGCTTCCCCTCCGCCTGGTCGATGATCTTCTGGAAGACCGTCGGGCCGACGAGCTCGTCGTCCTCGGGGATGTCGTACCCGAGCGGCTCGAGGACGGCGCGGAGGTCGTTCAGCTTCCGCTCGTCGGGGCGGTCGTGGACGCGGTACATCGCGGGGCTGGGGACGAAGAGGAGGTGCCTCGCGACGGCCTCGTTCGCGGCGAGCATGAACTCCTCGATGAGGCGGTGCGCCTCGTTGCGCACCTCCTTGACGATGGCGACGACGTCCCCCTTCTCGCCGAGGACGAGGTCGGCGTCGGGGAGGTCGAAGTCGAGCGAGCCGCGGTCGCGGCGCATCCAGCGGAGCGCGAAGGCCGCCTTCCGCGCCACGAGCAGCATCGGGCGGACGGCCGCGGGGACCTTCTCCTCCCCCGGCTCCTCGCCGGAGAAGAAGGCGGCGACGTCGGTGTAGGTGAGGCGCGCCCTGGAGTCGATGACGCTCCGGAAGAACTCGGCCTTCACCGTCTCGCCCTTCTCGTCGAGCGTCAGGAGGGCGGTCACCGTCCGCCGCTCCTCGTGGGGCCGGAGCGAGCAGAGGTCGTTCGAGAGGCGCTCCGGGAGCATCGGGACGGCCCGGTCGGGGAAGTAGACCGAGGTGCCGCGCTCGAAGGCCTCGGCGTCAAGCGCCGTGCCGGGCTTCACGTAGTGGGACACGTCGGCGATGTGGACGCCGAGGCGGAAGCCGCCGCCGGGGAGCTCGTCGACGGAGATGGCGTCGTCGAAGTCGCGAGCCGTCTCGCCGTCGATCGTGACGACGACCTCGCGCGTCAGGTCGCGGCGCGTCGCGCGCTCGGCCGCCGGGACCTCGCGGATCGCGCGCTTGGCGTCGTCGAGCGTCGCCTTCGTGAACTCGCGGGGGATCCCCCACTTCCGCGCGACGACCTCCACGTCGACGCCCGCCTCGCCGGGGAAGCCGATCAGCTCGGTCACCTCGGCCTGCGCGAGGCGCTTCTCGTCGGGCCACGACGTGATCCGCGCGTCGACGTAGATGCCGTCGGGGGCGTCGAGGTCCATCCCCTCCGGGACCCTCAGGTGGGCGTCGATCTTCGTGTCGTACGGGACGATGAAGGTGCCGTCCATCCCGCGCGCGATCCGGCCGACGACGTTCTCGCGGCGGCGCACGAGGACCTTCGTGACGACGCCGAGCTCGGCCGGGCCGCGGTACCCGCCGTGGCCCTTCGTCTTCTCGACGCGGACGAGGACGACGTCGCCGTCGAGCGCCGAGCCGGCCCCTCCCCTCGCGATGGGGAGGTCGGGGACGCCCGGGACCCCCGAGAGGAGCCAGGCCCGTCCCTCGCCGCGGACGGCGATGCGGCCGGCCTTGAGGTTCGTGAACTCGATGAGCGAGAGCTTCTCGCCCCGCGTCCTCACGACGACCCCCTTCCGCTCGAGGGCGTCGACCTCCGCCTGGAGGGCCGCGAGGGCCGCCTCGTCGGGCGAGGGGCCGAGGAGCCCCTTCGCGAGGTCGCGGAAGGAGAGGATGCGCTGTCCGCGCGGGGAGAGGGCCGCGACGACGCGGCTCGTGGGGGTGTCAGTGGTCACGGTGTCCTTTCGGGGCGCCCCGCCGGGACGGGCCTCCACCGCGCGGGGCGGGGAGGAGTGGTGCGAAAGGGGGGACTCGAACCCCCACGGCTTGTTAAGAGCCACAAGGTCCTGAGCCTTGCGCGTCTACCAGTTCCGCCACTTTCGCACGAGCGGGGAGCGGGAGGATACGACGCGGGGGGGGTGGCGTCAAACACGCGAGGCCCTTCGGAACGCGGCTCGGCGCGCGCCCCTCGAGGTCACCCGGCGAGGTACGCCAGGGCGGCCTGGTCGTCCGGGAAGATCCGGATGAGCGTGTCGAGCCGGGTGAGCTTCAGGAGCGCCACCACGCGGTCCTTCGGGCGGACGATCGCCATCTTCCGGTCGCGCTCCTCGAAGCGCTGGAGGTAGCCGATGAGCTCGCCGAGGCCGGTCGAGTCGAGCGTGTCGATCTTCTCGAAGTCGAGGAGCACCGGACCCTCGTCCTCCTCGAGGACCCTCTCGAGGAACTCCGAGAACTGCCGCGCGCTCTCGCCGAGCTTGACGACGCCCTGGATCCGGAGGACGGTCGCCCCTTCGCGCCGCTCGCGGAAGATGATCACTTGCCTCCCCCGGCGGCCCGCTCGCGGGACGAGACGTAGCGCCCGATCCGCTCGCGGTCGCGCGCGGAGAGCTCGAGGAAGCGGAGGCCGAAGACGGGGTGGAACGACGACGCCTCGTAGGCGCGCCGCGCGACCTGGCCGCGGCTCCGCACCGAGTCGGCGTCGTCGGGGAGGAAGAATTCGACGTCCACGACCCGGCCGACGCTCAGCTCGGCGTCGAACTCGGCGAGGAGGCCGTTCACCGAGACGTTGAGCGTCTTCCCGCGGGCCGTGACGCCCTCCGCCCTCACCTCGTGGACCCGGACCATCGTGTTCACCTCGCGGCGGGCGGCGACCTCGGTGAGGCGCCGGACCTTGTCGAGGAGCTCGCCGTCCGGGAAGGGCGCGAGGAGGAAGTCGTTGATTCCCGAGACGAGGCACTCCTCGAGGTGGCTCGACCCCGCCGGCACCGCGACCATGATCGAGACGCCCCGCCAGCGCGACAGCGAACGGAGGTGCATCGCCGCCTGGACGCCCCCCTCGGGCCCGAAGGCCTCGTCGAGGACGACGAGGTCGACGGCCGGCGAGGCCGGGAGCGCGTCGAGCCCTTCGAGCGTGCCGACCGGCGTGACGGCGTAGCCGGCCTCGGTGAGGATCTCCTCGGCCCGCGCGAGGATCCCGCCGAACGGGCCGGCGAGGACGACGTGCCGGTGCGCCGCGGAGGCCGTCACGCCGCGCCCCCCTTCTTCACCGTGACGGCGCCGGAGCAGACCCTCCGCCCCTCGCCGTCGGTCACGGTCCCCTCGAACCTGACGATCGGCCCGAGGACCCCCGCGACCTTCACGTCGACGTCGAGGAGATCGCCGCTCTCGGGCTCCCTCTCGAACGTGAAGTCGGAGACCCCGGCGAGGAAACCGCTCCGGCCGATGCCCGGGTCGCCCCCCTCGAGGAGGAGCGCCGCCTGCGCGACGACCTCGACGAGAGTCAGCGGCGGGAGGACCTCCCCGCGCTCCGTCCGCCGCCCGTTCACGGTGACGAGCGCCCGGACCCGCCCCTCGGCCGGTCCGCGCTTCTCCACCGTCCGCTCGACGAAGCGGAACGGCCAGGCGTGGGGCAGGACCTCCGTCAGGGGATTCACGCGGCCTTCGACTGGACGAACTCGCAGAGGGCGTTCACGGAGGCGAAGGCCTTGACCCCCACCTCCTCGTCCTGGACCTTGATCCCGAACTCCTTCTCGATGCCGAGGACGAGCTCGAGGGCGTCGATCGAGTCGAGCCCGAGCCCGCTCGGGTCGTCCCCGAACAGGGGGGCCGCGTCCTTGATGGTCGCCGGGTCGATCTCCAGCTTCAGCTGGCGGACGATCAGCGCCTTGACGCGCTCCTTCAGCTCTTCAACCTGCTCCATTCCGCCTCCTTCCGGGCGTCGCGAGGGAGTATATCGGGGGGCGGGACGCGCGGGGCGGGCGGGGCCGTCAGCCGACGAAGCCGCCGTCGACGCGGATCGTCTGGCCCGAGAGGTAGGCCGCCCCGTCGGAGCAGAGGAAGGAGACGAGGGGGGCGATGTCCTCGGGGACCCCGAACCGGCGGACCGGGATCCTCTTCGTGAAGTCCTCGCGGGCCTCCTTCGTCATGAACGAGATCATCTCGGTCTCGACGAAGCCGGGCGCGACGCAGTTCACGGTGACGCCGTAAGGCCCCACCTCGGCCGCGAGCGACTTCGTGAAGGCGACGAGAGCCCCCTTCGCCGCGGCGTAGTTCGTCTGCCCGGCCGAGCCCATGAGCGCCGCGAGGGAGGAGATGTTCACGATCCGCCCCCAGCGGCGCCGGAGCATCCCGCGGACGACCGCCTTCGTCGCCCGGAACGAGCCGCCGAGGGAGGTGTCGATCACCTCGTCCCAGTGCGCCTCCGGCATCAGGGCGAAGAGGCCGTTCTTCAGCGCGGCCGCGTTGTTCACGAGGACGTCGACCCCCCCGAGCTCGGAGTCGAGCCGGTCGGCGAGGGCGACGATCTCGTCCTTCGAGCCGGCGTCGGCCTTCGCGGCCTCCGCCGTGCCCCCCGCCTCGACGATCCGGCGGACGGTCTCGGCGCCCCCCGCCTCGTCGGATCGGAAGGTGACGACGGCGTGGAAGCCGTCGGCGGCGAGCCGCTCGGCGATGGCCCTCCCGATGCCGCGCGAGCCGCCCGTGACGAGGGCGACCTTCCGGCGCGCGCTCACGCGCTCTCCTCGCGCGACGCGGCCGGAGCGGGCCGCTCGGCGACCGCGCCGAGGTCCGACGCGAACCGCGCGATGCCGACCGGCTCCTCCAGGACGTCGGCCCTCGAGCGCCGGAGCGTCCAGCGGTGCATCTTCGAGAGGGCGTCGCCCGGACCGACCTCCGCGAAACGCGTCTCCCCCGCCTCGGCCATCGACGCGAGGACGTCGGACCAGCGCGAGGGGTGCGAGATCTGCGTCGCGAGGACCTGCCGCGCTTCCTCCTCCGTCCTCACGAGCCGCCCGAGCATCGGGGCGTAGAGGGCCGCGCGGCCGGGCCAGGACAGGCGGACGTTCCGCCCGACGAAGGCGAAGAGCGCGTCGGTGACCGGCGTCAGGAGCGGGGAGTGCATCGGCCAGGCGAGGGGGAGCGCCTCGGCCTTGAGGGCCCGGCGGGAGAGGTGGTCGATGGCCCGGAGGACCGGCTCCCGCCGGCCGGTGAGAACGACCTGCTGGGCGGCGTTGACGTTCCCGATCGAGACCTCGTGCGGGTCGCGCGCCAGCCGGGCGACCTCCCCGGCGATCTCGGTCTCGGGAAGGCCGATGACGAAGCCCATCGCGCCGGCCGGGGCCCGCTCGCGGAGAAGCCGCTCGGCCTCGAGGAGGACGTCGAGCGCGGCCCACCGGTCGAGGACCCCCGCGCCGACGTACGCCGCGTAGGTGCCGAGGCTGTAGCCGGCCGAGGCCGACGGCTCGAGGCCGTGCTCCTCGGCGAGGACGTCGAGCACGGCGACGGAGACCGCGAAGACGCCGACCTGGGCCGGGAGGTCGTCGTGGAGGGACGGCAGCCCCTCGCCGAAGCAGACGGACGGAAGGTCGACCTCGGTCCGCCGCGCGATCTCGTCGAACCAGGACCGGACGTACGGGTGGGCGGCCGCGAGCGCCTCCCCCATCCCCGCCTTCTCGGAAAGCTGTCCCGGGAAAAGCGCCGCGAACCTCACGCCGCCACCCCCTCCCGGAACGCCCCGGCGGGGAACGCCTCGGCGAGCGGGACGGAGGGGAAGCGCGCGAGGAGGCGCGAGAGGCGGGGGACGACGCGCCCCCGGCCGCCGAAGTGGACGAGGCGGGCGACCGGGGGGAGGTCCATCGGGGGGTGCTCGTCGTCGACCTCCCACGGGTGGAGGTAGAAGACGGGGCTCTGTCCCCGGGCGAGCGACTCCTCCGCGGCCGCGGTCACCCGCGCCTCGCGGGAGAGGCGCGACGTCCACCCCCCCCCGAGCATCGCGGGCCGGCCGAAGAAGGTGCCGACGAGCGGCGGGACCTCGAGGAGATCGCCGGCCGACGTGTGGAGGAGCGTCGGCCGGACGGGGTTCGCGACGTCGCCGATCGGCGGGACGGCGAGGAGGGAGGAGTCGAGCCGGAAACCCTCCTCGACGAGCGTCGGAAGGTGCGGGCTCGACGTCGTGCGGAGCGACCACTCGGGGGCGCGGTAGGAGGCGACGGGCTTCCCCGCGGCGTCCTCGATCGAGGCCCGCGCGGCCCGGAGGTCGGCCCGGAACTCCGGTCCGGTCATGGTGTTCGCCCTCCGGTGGAGGTCGCCGTGGCAGCCCACCTCGTGCCCGGCGCCGACGATCTCGCGGACGAGGGCGGGGTGGCGGCGGGCGACCCAGCCGAGGACGAAGAACGTCGCCCGCGAGGAGGTGCGCGCGAGGAGGTCGAGGATCCGCCCCGTGGCGGGGGCGACCCGGGAGGGGAACGAGCACCACCGCTCCGGGACGTCGTAGGTCGGGTGGCCACAGACGTGGAACCACTCCTCGACGTCGACGGTCAGGACGAGCCTCGAACCCGGCACGGCGCCGATTATGACTCGTCGGAGCCGGTCGTCTTGTAGTGGACCGAGAGCCACGACGTCACCCAGGTGTCGCGGAAAGGCCGGTAGTGCCGGTGGCCCGTCGAGTAGATCGTCCGGATCGGGACGACCTCGAACTTCCGGAGGCGCCGCGAGGCCTTGATGAGCATCTCGTTCTCGATGGCGTAGCGGTTCGCCGTGAGGCGCAGCTGCCGCAGGAGCGCCGTCGAGAGGACCCGGTAGCCCGACTGCCCGTCCTCCACGGGGAGCCCGGTCATCCGGGAGAGGACCTTGTCCCCGGCGAGGTTGGCCCGGAGGTTCTTCGCCGGCATCCCCTCGGGGTCGGACAGCCGGCTCCCGACGACGAAGTCGGCGCCCCGCCGGGCGGCGTCGAGAAGCGCGGGGAGGTCGTCGGGATCGTGCTGGCCGTCGCCGTCGACGAAGGCGACGTGGGTCCACTCCCCCGCGAGGAGGGCGGCGATCCCGTCGCGCATCGCCCGCCCCTTACCACCATTCGCCTCCCGGCGGAGAACTTTCGCGCCGGCCTCCCGGGCGACGTCGGCGGTCCGGTCCTCGCTCCCGTCGTCCACGACGAGGACCTCCGGGACGTGCCGGAGGAGACCGCGGACCACGTCACCGACCCACTTTTCGCATCGAAAAGCGGGCACCAGGGCGGCGGGCCGAAAGAGGCTTTCTGAGGTTGACGTGCCCCGCAACTTTGTGAAAATTAGCACGAGCGCCGAATGGGCACACCTGACGCCTTCCTCCCCATCCTCCTCATGCTCACGGCGGCCGCGATCATCGGGGCCGCCCTCCTGTTCCTGAACGGGGTGATGGGCCGCAAGGTCCGTACCCTCCGCAAGCTGGGACCGTACGAGAGCGGCCTGCCGCTCCTCGACGACAACCGGAAGCGGATCTCCGTCAAGTTCTTCATCGTCGCGATGGTCTTCATCCTCTTCGACGTGGAGACGGGATTCCTCTGGCCATGGGCCACCGTCCTCGACGAGGGCGGCTGGACCGTGTTCTGGCCGATGATCGTCTTCCTCGCCGTCCTGGCCCTCGCGGACGCCTATCTCTGGAAGAAGGGAGCGTTCGACTGGGAATGAGCGGCGGCGCGAACACCCCCGTGGAAAACCTGCCCGGCACGCCCCCCGTGGGCGAGCACGGCGCCCTCTCCTGCGGCAAGGAGCTCTCCTTCTCCGCCGCGGCCGAGGCGCGCTTCCAGAAGCTCCTGACCCGGTACCCGACGAAGCAGGCCGCCCTCCTCCCGACCCTCTGGATTGCGCAGGGGGAGTGGGGCTGGATCTCCCGGGAGGCGGTCGACTACGTCGCCTCGCGCCTGGAGCTCTCCTCCGCGTTCGTCTGGGGCGTCGTGACCTTCTACACGATGTACAACCGGGCCCCCGTCGGGAAGCACCTCATCCAGGTCTGCACGTCGATCTCCTGCCACCTGAACGGGGCCGAGGAGGTCTACCACGCCTGCCGGAAGAAGCTCGGCGACCTGAAGCCGGGCCAGACCTCCGCCGACGGGAAGTTCACCGTCGTCGAGGTCGAGTGCCTGGCCCAGTGCGACAAGGCGCCCGCCGTCATGGTGAACGGCGACGACCACGAGCGGATCACCCTGGACAAACTCGACGCCTTCCTCGCCGAGCTGAAATGAGCGATTTCCAGCCCGTCCTCTCCGCCCGCATTGGGAAGAAGAACTCCTGCGCCCTCGCGACCTACGTCGCCGACGGGGGCTACGAATCGTGGAAGAAGGTCCTCGCCGGGTCGAAGACGGGCGAGTGGACCCCGGCGAGGGTGACCGACATGGTGAAGGCCTCGGGGCTCCGGGGCCGCGGAGGCGCGGGCTTCCCGACCGGGATGAAGTGGACCTTCGTCCCGCCGAAGGAGAAGAGGGGCGGCAAGCCCGTCTACCTCCTCTGCAACGCCGACGAGTCCGAGCCCGGCACCTTCAAGGACCGCGTCCTCATCGAGAAGGACCCGCACCAGATCCTCGAGGGGATGATGCTCGCGAGCTTCGCGCTCGACGTGAAGCACGCCTACATCTACATCCGCGGGGAGATGGTCCACGGCGCCGAGATCCTGAACGCCGCGATCGACGAGGCCTACGCGGCCGGCCTCCTCGGAACGAACGTCCTCGGGAGCGGCCTCGACCTCGACCTGACGGTCCACCGCGGGGCCGGCGCCTACATCTGCGGCGAGGAGACGGCGCTCATCGAGAGCCTCGAGGGCAAGCGCGGCCACCCGCGCATCAAGCCCCCCTTCCCCGCCGTCTCGGGCGTCTGGGCGGCGCCCACCGTCGTCAACAACGTCGAGACGCTCTGCTGCGTGAAGCACATCGTCGACCGGGGCCCCGAGTGGTTCAAGGGGATCGGCCGGAACGAGCGGAACACCGGCCCGAAGCTCTACTGCGTCTCCGGGCACGTCGTGAAGCCGGGCGTCTACGAGGCGCCGATGGGGATCCCCTTCCGCGACCTCCTCGCCCTCTGCGGCGGGATGCGCGAGGGGCGGAAGGTGAAGGCGGTCATCCCGGGCGGCTCCTCGGCGCCGATGCTGACGGGCGACGAGATGATGGACGTCCCGATGGACTTCGACGGCGTCGCCGCCGCGAAGTCGATGCTCGGCTCGGCCGCCGTCATCGTCATGGACGAGACGACGGACATCCCGAGGGCGCTCACGAACATCGCGAAGTTCTACGCGCACGAGTCGTGCGGGCAGTGCACGCCGTGCCGCGAGGGGACCCCCTGGCTCCTGAAGATGCTCAAGCGGATCGTGACCGGGCACGGGAAGCCGACCGACGTCGAGCTCCTCCTCCAGGTGGCCGGACAGATGGGGAACGGCATGACGATCTGCGTCTTCGCCGACGCCGCGATCGCCCCGGTCCTCTCGGCGATCCCGAAGTTCCGGACGGAGTTCGACGCCTACGTCGCGAAGTCGGCCGCACCGGGCTTCGCGGTGCCCGCCCCGGCCCAGAACACACCGAAGCTCGCCGAGCGGATGGCGGAAGGGATGCACTCCTGATGGCGAAGGTCACCGTCGACGGGCGGACGGTCGACGTCCCCGACAGCACGAACGTCCTCGAGGCGTGCCGGGCGGCCGGGGTCGACGTCCCGCACTTCTGCTACCACCCCCGCCTCTCGGTCGTCGGCCAGTGCCGGATGTGCATGGTCGAGATCGAGGGGGTCCCGAAGGTCCAGGCCTCCTGCACCGTCCCGGTGCGCGACGGCATGGTCGTCCACGCGAGCTCCGAGAAGGCCCTCGCCGCGCGCAACGCGACGATGGAGTTCCTGCTCGTCAACCACCCGCTCGACTGCCCGATCTGCGACCAGGCGGGCGAGTGCAAGCTGCAGGACAACGCCGTCTCCGCGGGGCTGCCCGTCTCGCGGACGGTCGAGAAGCGGCGGCAGTTCCCCGGCTACGACCGGACGAGCATCGGCCCGCACGTCATCGCCGACATGACGCGCTGCATCCACTGCACGCGCTGCATCCGGTTCTGCAGCGAGATCGCCGGCACCGGCGAGCTCTCGCTCATCGAGCGCGGCGGGCACGCCATCGTCTGGACCCACGAGGGGAAGGAGCTCGACAACCCCTGGTCGGCCTGCGCCGCGGACGTCTGCCCCGTCGGCGCGCTGACGACGAAGGAGTTCCGGTTCCGCAAGCGCGTCTGGTGGCTCGACAAGGCCCGCTCGGTCTGCGACGGCTGCGAGATCGGCTGCAACGTCTCGATCGAGCACCGCGACCGGACCGTCTACCGCTTCCTCCCCCGCGTGAACCTCGCGGTGAACGACTTCTGGATGTGCGACTACGGCCGCTTCCGCGCCGAGGAGCTGAACGGGAACGACTTCCTGCGCCCCGTCCTCCGCTCCGGCGGCGGCTCCCGCGAGACGAACTGGGGCGAGGCGCTCGACGCCGTGAAGGCCGCCGTCGACGCCGCCGTCGCGAAGGACCCGGCCTCCGTCCTCGTCCTCGGCTCGGCGCGCCTCGCCACCGAGGAGAGCTGGCTCCTCGCGCAGCTCTTCAGGGGAACGGCCGGCGCCCCGCAGGTCGAGTTCCACCCCGACCTCGGCCCCGAGAGGAAGATCAAGAACCCGGCGGTCCCGGGCGGATGGCTGATCGGGAAGGAGGCCGCGCCGAACTCGCGCGGCGCCGAGGCCGCGGGCGTCGCCCGCGCCGGCAAGGGCTCGGCCCTCGCCCGCCTCCTCGACGGCTCGTACACGCCCGACGTCCTCTACGTCGCCGACGCCGAGTTCACCTCGCGCACGGCCGACCCGGAGTTCGTGAAGGCGCTCCGGCGGGCGAAGACGCTCGTCGTCCACGGGCGGCGGACGAACCCGCTCGCCGAGGCGGCCGACGTCCTCCTCCCCGTGGCGAGCCTCGCCGGGAAGGAGGGGACGTTCGTCAACGTCCTCGGCCTCGTCCAGCGCTTCGACCTCGCCATCGTTCCGCCGCCGATCGTGAGGACCGACCTCGAGGTCCTCCTCCACCTCGGGAAGCGGTGGGGCGCGTTCGACACGAAATGGACCGCGAAGCACGTCTTCGAGCGGATGCGCGACTCCGTCCCCGGGTACCCCGGCCTCGAGTGGGACTCCCCCGCCCTCCGCGGGAACGACGCGTCGGCGTCCCCGACCTCGGCGTACGACGTCCTCCTCGAGCGGCGGCTCTCGAACCCCGCCGAGGTCCTCGCCGCGGCCGGCACCCTTCCCGCGGCCGGAGGGACGAAGTGAGCGACGCCACCTTCCTCGTCGTCGCGGCGATCGCGAAGATCCTCCTCGTCTGGGCCATCGCCCTGGCGGCCCTCCTCCCGAACCTGGTCTGGGCCGAACGGCGCGGCGCAGGGATGATCCAGGACCGCCCCGGCCCGAACCGGGTCGGGCCCTTCGGCCTCTTCCAGGCCGTCGCGGACGTGATCAAGCTCTTCATGAAGGAAGACGTCACGCCGCTCTACGTCGACCGCTTCCTCTACAACCTCGCGCCGTGGATCACCATGATGCCGGCCCTCGTGACGTTCGCCGTCATCCCGTTCGGCTCGACGGTCCCCGTCACGCTCGGCGGCGTCACCCGGAACGTCCCGCTCGTCATCGCGGACGTGAACATCGGGATCCTCTACATCTTCGCGTTCGCCTCCCTCGGCGTGTACGGGATCGTCCTCGCCGGGTGGTCGTCGAACAACAAGTACTCGCTGATGGGGGGCCTCCGGGCCTCGGCGCAGATCATCAGCTACGAGCTCGCGATGGGATTCGCCGCCGCGTCGACGTTCGTGGTGGCCGGCTCCCTCCGCCTTCCCGCCGTCGTCGAGTGGCAGCGGGCGCACGTCTGGAACGTCGTGCCCCAGTTCGTCGGCTTCCTGATCTTCCTGATCGCCGTCTTCGCCGAGACGAACCGGCTGCCGTTCGACCTCGCCGAGGCCGAGGCCGAGCTCGTCGCCGGCTTCCACACGGAGTACTCGGCGTTCAAGTTCGGCATGTTCTTCATGGGGGAGTACGCGAACATCATCGCCGCCTCGGGCCTCGTCGTGACCCTCTACTTCGGCGGCTGGTCGCTCCCCGGGATCGCGTTCACCGGGGTCCTCGGGGGCCTCGCCTCGATCGCCGTCTTCTTCGCGAAGACGCTCGCGTTCATCGCCCTCTTCATCTGGGTCCGCTGGACGTTCCCCCGCTTCCGCTACGACCAGCTCATGGACCTGGGCTGGAAGGTGCTCCTCCCCCTCTCCTTCTTCCACCTGATCGCCGTCGCGGCGTTCGTCGCCGCGAAGTGAGGGACTGAAGCCGATGTCGCTCGAGCTCGTCGTCTTCGCGATCGCCTCGGGGCTCGCGATCGTCTCCGCCCTCGCGATGGTCGTCGTGAAGACGCCCGTCAAGAGCGTGATCTCCCTCGTCCTGACCTTCTTCGCGCTGGCGGTCCTCTCCGTCCTCCTCGCCGCGCCCTTCATCGCGGCGCTCCAGGTCATCGTCTACGCCGGCGCGATCCTCGTCCTCTTCCTCTTCGTCGTGATGCTCCTCAACCTGCAGCAGGAGGCCGAGGAGAAGGACGAGCGGCCGATCCAGAGATGGCTCGGCCTCGCCTCGGTCGTCGCCCTCGGCGGGCTCCTCCTCGGCGTCACGCTGAGGGCCGGGGCGCCGCCGGTGCCGGCGGCCGGCGGTCCCATCCCGGCGAACGACGAGATCCCGATCCTCGGGAGGCTCCTCTTCTCCGACTACCTGCTCGCCTTCGAGGCGCTCTCGGTGCTGCTGCTCCTCGCGGCCGTCGGCGCGCTCGTCCTCTCCAAGCGGAGGTTCGACTGAGATGGAGGGCGCCGCGATGAACGCCGTCGTCCCGATGACCGTCCCCCTGAACGCCTACCTCGCGGTGGGGACGATCCTCTTCGTCATCGGGCTCGCCGGGGCGCTCCTCAAGAGGAACGCCCTCTCGGTCTTCCTCTCGATCGAGCTGATGATGAACGCCGTGAACCTCCTCGTCCTGGCCTACGCCCGGATGCGGGGGGACGCCACCGGCCAGATGGTCGTCTTTTTCGTCATCGCCGTCGCGGCGGCGGAGGCCGCGGTCGGCCTCGCGATCTTCGTCGCCCTCTTCCGGGCCCGCCGCACGATCGACCTCGACCGGGCCTCGCTCCTGAAGTGGTGAGGGAGACGACGACATGACGCTCCCCCTCTGGCTCGTCCCCGCCCTCCCGCTCGCGGGCTTCCTCCTGAACGGCCTCGTCGCCCTCGTCTGCGGCTCGCGCCGCGCCGCGAAGGCGAACGCCGCGTGGCGCGCCGCGCACCCGGACGACCACGGCCACGACGGCCACGGAAACGACGCCCACGGGCACGACGACCACGAGCACGGCCACGGCGACGCCCACGGCCACGACGACCACGGCCACGGCCACGCCGGCCCCTTCCTCCCCTACTGGGAGCGGCTCTTCTACGGCGTCGTCGGCGTCGCCTCGGTCGGCCTCGCCGGAGTCGTCGCCTTCGCGAACGTCGTCCCCTACGTCCTCGGCTCGCTCGCGACGGAGGGGGGCCTCGCGCCCGTCGTCCAGACCGCCTACAAGTGGATGGCCGCGGGTCACGTCTCGGTCGACCTCGCGTTCCGCCTCGACGCGCTGTCGGCCATGATGCTGTCGTTCGTCACGTTCGTCGGGACGCTCATCCACGTCTACAGCGTCGGCTACCTGCAGGACGAGGAGGGGTACGGCCGCTACTTCGCGTTCCTGAACCTCTTCATGTTCGCGATGCTGACGCTCGTCCTCGCCAGCAGCCTGCCGGTCCTCTTCATCGGCTGGGAAGGGGTCGGGCTCTGCTCCTACCTCCTCATCGGCTACTACTACGACAAGGACTTCGCCCACCAGGCCGGCAAGAAGGCGTTCGTCACGAACCGGATCGGTGACTTCGGGATGGTGCTCGGGATCTTCGGGATCCTCGCCCTCTTCGGCACGACGGACTTCTCGTTCGTCGAAATGGCCCGGCACGGGGCGATGAACGGAACGGCGCCGGTCACGGTCTACGCCGTCTGCCTCCTCCTCTTCCTCGGCGCCGTCGGCAAGAGCGCGCAGGTCCCGCTCTTCGTCTGGCTCCCCGACGCGATGGCCGGCCCGACCCCCGTCTCGGCCCTCATCCACGCCGCGACGATGGTCACCGCGGGCGTCTACCTCGTCGCCCGCTGCTCGGCCGTCTTCGTCCTCGCGCCCGACGCGATGACGCTCGTCGCGTGGGTCGGCGCCGGCACCGCGGTCTTCGCGGCGACGATCGGCCTCGCCCAGAACGACATCAAGAAGGTCCTCGCCTACTCCACCGTCTCGCAGCTCGGCTACATGTTCCTGGCCTGCGGCGTCGGGGCGTTCGGCGCGGGGATGTTCCACGTCTTCACCCACGCCTTCTTCAAGGCCTGCCTCTTCCTCGGCTCGGGCTCGGTCATCATGGCGATGCACCACGAGCAGGACATGCGGGTCATGGGAGGCCTCCGGCGCCGGATCCCGCGGACCTTCCTGACGATGATGTTCGCGACGGTCGCGATCGCCGGGATCCCGCCGCTCGCCGGCTTCTTCTCGAAGGACCAGATCCTCGGCGCCGCCTTCGGCGCGGGCCACCCGGTCCTCTTCGCGGTCGGCCTCTTCACCGCCGGGATGACCGCCTTCTACATGTTCCGGCTCGCCCGGATGACGTTCTTCGGCGAGTTCCGCGGCCCGAAGGGGGCCGAGGCCCGCGTCCACGAATCGCCCGCGACGATGACGGTGCCGCTGATCGTCCTCGCGTTCTTCTCGGTCGTCGCCGGCTTCCTCGGCGTCCCGGAGGCGCTCGGCGGGAGGAACCGGTTCGTCGAGTTCCTGGCCCCGTCGCTCGCCGCGATGCACCCGCACGAGGTCCCGCAGACGACGGAGATCGGCCTCATGCTCCTCTCCGTCGCCGCGGCCGCCGTCGGGATCGTCCTCGCGATCCGCTGGTACGGCCAGGCGGGCGCCACGCCGGAGGTCCCGAGCGCCGCGGCGCAGGCCTTCTACGAGAAGAGCGGGACCCTCGGCCGCCTCGTCGAGAACAAGTGGTTCGTCGACGAGGGGATCGAGGCCGCCGTCCTCTCGCCGTTCCGGAAGATCGGGACCTTCCTCTGGCGCGGGTTCGACGCCCTCTTCATCGACGGCATCGTGAACGCGTCGGCCTTCCTCGTGGAGCTGACGGGCGACCTCGTCCGCTTCTTCACGACCGGCAACGTCCGCAACTACGCGCTGAGCTTCACGCTCGGCGTCCTCGTCCTCGCGGTCTACGTCTTCCTGCGGTAGGAGAGCATGCTCGACTCCAGCACCTCCATCCAGTGGCTCGGGGCCGACATCCTGACGACGCTCGTCTTCCTGCCGTCGCTCGGGGCGCTGGTCCTCCTCTTCCTCTCGAACGGGGCGAAGAACGCGATCCGGGCCGTGGGGCTCCTCGCGAGCGGCGCGACCTTCGCCGTCTCGATCCTCCTCCTCGCGAAGTTCAACCCGTCGGTCGCCGGGATGGAGGCCTTCCGCCCCCTCCTCGTCGACAGGCCGTGGATCCCCCGGTTCGGGATCCGCTACCTGATGGGCGTCGACGGGATCTCGCTCGTCCTCGTCCTGCTGACGACGCTCCTGACGCTCTGCGTCCTCGTCTTCTCGTTCGGCCAGAACGTCCAGCGGCTGCGCGGCTACGTCGCCGCGTTCCTCGTCCTGGAGACGGGGATGCTCGGGAGCCTCGTCGCCCTCGACGCGATCCTCTTCTACGTCTTCTGGGAAGTGATGCTCGTCCCGATGTACTTCATCATCGGGATCTGGGGCGGGAAGCGTCGCATCTACGCGACGATGAAGTTCGTCCTCTTCACGCTCGCCGGCTCGCTCCTGATGTTCGTCGCGATCCTCTTCGCGTCGGGCGTCCACGCGAGGACGACGGGCATCCTGACGTTCTCGCTCCTCGACTGGATCCCGGCCGCCTCCGCGGGCGCCTGGGGCCTGACCGCGACGCAGTCGGCCCTCCTCTTCTGGGCCTTCGCCCTCGCCTTCCTCGTGAAGGTCCCCCTCTGGCCGCTCCACACGTGGCTCCCCGACGCCCACGTCGAGGCGCCGACGGGCGGCTCGATCATCCTCGCGGGCGTCCTCCTGAAGCTCGGGACGTACGGCCTCCTCCGCTTCGCGATCCCGCTCTTCCCCGGCGCCGCCGCGCGCTACACGCCCCTCATCGCGATCCTCGCGCTGATCGGCGTCGTCTACGGCGCCTGGGTCGCGGCGGCCCAGAAGGACATGAAGAAGCTGGTGGCCTACTCCTCGGTCAGCCACCTCGCGCTCGTCGTCCTCGGGATCTTCGCGGGGAACGTCACGGCCGTCTCGGGGGCCGTGATCCAGATGGTCGGACACGGCCTGACGACCGGCCTCCTCTTCCTCCTCGTCGGCGTCCTCTACGAGCGGCGCCACACGCGCGAGATGGCCGACTACGGCGGCGTCGCGTCCCAGGTGCCGGTCACGACGACGCTCTTCATGATCGCGATGCTCGGCTCGGTCGGCCTCCCCGGGCTGAACGGCTTCGTCGGCGAGTTCCTGATCCTCGCCGGGGTCTTCAAGGCGAAGGTCTGGTGGGCGGCCGTCGCCGCGACGGGGCTGATCCTCGGCGCGATCTACCTCCTGACGCTCGTCCAGAAGGTCTTCTGGGGACCGAACCGCGTGAAGGCCAACCTCGGCCTGACCGACATCAACGCCTGGGAGTTCGCCGGGGCGTTCCCGATGATCGTCCTCGTCGTCGTCTTCGGGGTCTGGCCACAGCCCGTCCTCGACCTCGTCCGCAACTCCGTCGAGACGGTCGTCCAGATCGCGACCGTCCGGATGGTCCCGTGACGTCCGCCGCCGAGAGGAGCTGCTGATCGTGCCCGGCTTCCTTCACGTCACCTCCGCCGACCTCGCCGTCGTCGCCCCCGAGATCCTCCTCTGCCTCCTCGGGACGGCGCTCGTCCTCCTCGACGCGTTCGCGAAGGGCGCCCGCCCCGCGTTCCCGTACGTCACCCTCGCCGGCCTCGCGGCCGCGAACTTCCTCGGCGGCTACGCCCCCGGGAGCGCCTTCGCCGGCGCGGTCGAGGGCTCGGAGCTGACCCGCTTCGTCGACCTCCTCGCGATCGTCGCCGTCGCGCTCGCGACGCTCGGCGCCGACGCGCTCCTCGCGCGCGACAAGCGGAACCAGGGCGAGTTCTACGCCTTCCTCCTCTGGTCGGCCTCCGGCCTGACGCTCATGGTGAAGGGGAACGACCTCCTCGTCGTCTTCCTCGGCCTCGAGCTGATGTCCATCGCGCTCTACGTCCTCGCGACCTGGTACCGGGACGTCCCGGAGGCGACCGAGGCCGGCATGAAGTACTTCCTGATGGGGGCGCTCGCCTCGACGTTCCTCCTCTACGGCGTCGCCACCGTCTACGGCCGCCTCGGCTCGACCCGGCTGACGACTCTGAAGGGAGCGCTCGCCACCGGCGAGGGCTTCTCCGACCCGATGCTCCAGGTGGGGATCCTCGCGATCCTCGCGGCCCTCGCGTTCAAGATCGCGCTCGTCCCGTTCCACTCCTGGGCTCCGGACGTCTACCAGGGGATGACCTCCCCCGCCGTCGCCTTCCTCTCGACCGCCCCGAAGGCGGGCGCCGTCGTCGTCGCGGTGAAGGTCCTCGCGGCGCTCGCGCCGGCGGGCCTCGGCGAGCCGTGGCGGCCGCTCCTTTCGCTCCTCGCGATCCTCTCGATCCTCTTCGGGAACGTCGTCGCCCTCGCCCAGCGCGACCTGAAGCGGATGCTCGCCTACTCGGGGATCGCGCAGATGGGCTACGTCGCGATCGGCCTCGCGACGTTCGACGGGAAGGCCTTCGAGGGGATCCTCGTCTTCCTCGCCGGCTACCTCGCCACGAACGTCGCGGCGTTCCTCGCCGTGGCCGCCCTCTCGAACGGAGAGAAGGAGCCGCACCCGCTCGCCGACCTCGCCGGACTCGGCCGCCGCCGCCCGTTCGCGGCGACGGTCCTGACGCTCGCGATGCTCTCGCTGACGGGCCTTCCGCCGACCGTCGGGTTCATCGGCAAGCTCCTCGTCTTCCGCGCCGCGGTCGACGCCGGTCTCATCACGCTCGCCCTCGTCGGCATCTTCGGGAGCCTCGTCTCCGCGGGGTACTACCTCCGGGTCGTCTACTACCTCTGGATGAAGGAGCCGAGCCGCGAGGTCGCCGCCGCCGAGGAGGACGTCCTCTCCGGCGCCGCGTACATCCTCGTCTCGGCCGCGATGCTCGTCCTCGGCGTCCTCCCCCGGCCGCTCCTCGACATGGCGCGGGCCGCCGTCCAGTCCCTCCCCGGCTGAACGTCGATGCGCACGCCTCCCGCGGAGACGGGAGGGCCCGCGGAGGCCCTCCCGTGAACCCGGCGGCCCGGCCGCGGCGCGACGGGGCCGTCTCGGAGGCGGCGACGCACCGCCTCTCGCTCCTCCTCCGGGGGCTCCGGCAGCTCGAGGAGGAGGGGGTCGGCACGGTCTCGTCGCTCGGCCTCGCCCACCGCTTCGGGATGAACGCCGCGCAGATCCGGAAGGACCTCGCGCACCTCGGCGAGTTCGGCGTGCGCGGCGTCGGCTACCGGGTCTCCGACCTTCGCGCGCGCCTCGGCTCGATCCTCGGCCTGGACCGCGTCCGCGTCGTCGTCATCGTCGGCGCGGGGCACCTCGGGCAGGCGCTCGCCGACTCGAGGAACTTCAACGGGGAGTCGTTCCGCGTCGGGGCGCTCTTCGACGTCGACGGGCGGAAGGTGGGCGGGCGGTCGCGGACGGGCATCCCGATCCTCCATGCGAAGACCCTCCGCGAGTCGGTCGAGGAGCTCGGCGCGGAGATCGGGATCGTCACAGTACCGGCCGAGAGCGCGGCCGGGGCCGCCCGCGCCCTGGCGGAGGCCGGGATCCGGAGGATCCTGAACTTCGCCCCCGCGACGATCGGCGCCCTCCCCGGCGCGACCGTGAGGAACGTCGACCTGACGCTCTCCCTCGAGACGCTCGCGATCCAGCTTCCCGTGAAGGGCTGAGCGCCCAGCCCGCGGGCGCCCGAGCGCCGGCGGCGCCGGCCCCCGCCGGCACCGAGAGGGTGCGGGGGGACCGGCCGCAGGCCCGAAGGGCCAGGGTCCCCCCGCGGACCTTCAGCTCTCGAGGGCGACCTTCTTCGCGCGGGAGAAGGCCTCCGCGCGGGCGGTGTCGTTCGGGCGGTCGTCGAAGATGAGCCCGTCGCGGATCCGGATGATCCGCTTGGCGTGCGCGGCGATGTCCTCCTCGTGGGTGACGAGGACGATCGCGTTCCCCTGGTCGTTCAGCTCGCGGAAGAGCCGCATGATGTCCTCGCCCGTCTGCGAGTCGAGGTTCCCCGTCGGCTCGTCGGCGAGGAGGATCGAGGGGTTCGTCACGAGGGCCCGGGCGATCGCGACGCGCTGCCGCTGCCCGCCCGAGAGCTCGTTCGGGTTGTGGTGCGCGCGGTCGGTGAGGCCGACGTGCGCGAGGGCCTTGTCGGCCCTCTCCCGCCGCTCCTTGCGCGGGAGGCCCGCGTAGACGAGCGGGAGCTCGACCTGCTGCACGGCGTTCGTCCGCGGGAGGAGGTTGAAGGTCTGGAAGACGAAGCCGATCTCCTTGTTCCGGATCCGCGCCAGCTCGTCGTCGTCGAGGTCCTGGACCAGGTGGCCGTTCAGGAGGTACGTCCCGCCCGTCGGCGTGTCGAGGCAGCCGATGAGGTTCATCAGCGTCGACTTCCCCGAGCCCGACGGGCCCATGATCGCGACGTACTCTCCCCTGGCGATGGAGAACGAGACCCCGCGGAGGGCGCGGACCTTCTCCTCGCCCACGACGTAGGTCTTCTCGATCTCCTTCATCTCGATCAGCACGGACACGGCGTCACCCCAGGAACGCGGCCGCGAGGGCCGCCTTTCCGAGCACGTAGAGAGCCCAGAGGACGACGGGGACGCCGACGGCCCCCGCCGGGGAGAGCCCCGGGAGCTTCTTCATCCCGACGACGAGGAGCGCGAGCGTGGCGAGGCTGAAGGCGTCGATCGAGGAGGCGATCGAGGAGAGGAACGCGGGCGCCTCCGGCGAGAGGAACGCCCCGACGTTCGACTTCAGCGCGTGCTGGATCGAGAACTGGGTCTCGGAGGCGTCGGGGAGCGACGCGAGGATCGGGATGGAGACGACGAGGCCGACCACGTTCACGAGGTTCGCGTGCGCCCAGACGGCGGTCGTCTGGCCGAACGTCGCCTCCGCTCCCATGGCGCGGGCCCCTCCCCAGAGGAGGAGGACGACGAGGAAGAACGTCACCGCGAAGAACGGCACGGACTTGGTCGCCGCCTTTGCGGGGGTCGTCTCCGACCGGGCCACGATCTCGCGGATCTGCTGGTCGGACATCGACTGCCCGGTCCTGGCGGCGCGTTTCTCGAACATCTCGCGGATCGTCCGTTCCATGTCGATCTTCGGCGTCGAGACGAGGACGATGACCGTGATCCCGACGACCCAGAGGAGGAACGGGAGCCACCACGTCGGGCGGCGGACGAGCCCCGCGAACGTCGCCGCGGGGCTCGTGAAGGTTCCGGCGAGGGCGGAGAACGGAGAGAGACCGGGTTCCGGAGCTCCCGGCGCCGCGGGGGCGGCGCCGGGCGCAGCGTCGTTCACGGCTTCTCCCCCTGCGCAGGCGCCGGCTGGCCGACGCTCTCCGGGAGGCCGGCCACCTGGACGTTCTTCACGGCGAGGATGTCGCCGACCGCCTTGTGCCAGGAGACCATCGACTTGAGGTAGCCCGCGATCGCTTGGAGCTCGTTCGAGCGCGCCGTCGTCAGGTCGTTCTGGACCTGGGCGACGGTGAAGGACGTCGTCATCCCGTTGTCGAACTTCTTCCGCTCGGCGTCGAGGTTCCGCTCCGCGAGCTCCCGCGCCTTCTTCGCGGCGGCCACCGAGCGGCGCGCCGTGTCGACGTTCCGGGCCGCCCCGCGGACCTCGACGGCGACGTTCTGCTTCAGGAGCGCGAGGTTCGTCCGCGCGAGGTCGAGGTCGGTCGCCGCGATCGCGGCGTTCGACTTCGCCGTCCGGTTCCCGATCGGAACCGCGAAGCTCACTCCGACGGACCAGTTCGGGTAGTTGCCGTGCAGGACCTGCTCGTAGGCGTCGGAGTAGCTGGAGCCGTCGCGGATGGCGTCGTTGTTGAAGCCGACGCCGGAGAGGCCGTAGGAGCCCTTCGCGTCGAGGCGGGGCTTGAGCTGGTTCCGGTTGTAGGCGACGCTGACCTTCTTCGACTCGATGTCGACGATCGCCTGCTTCACCTCGGGCCGGCCCTCGATCGCCGTCTGGATCCCCGCCTCGACGTCGAGCGTGACCTTCTCCTCGGAGGGGCGGTCCGTCGGGACGATCGGCCGGTTCCAGACCGCGAGGTCGGTCACGTTCAGGAGCCGCTTGAGCTGGTCCTGCGCGGCGCCGATCTGCCCCTCGGCGAGGATGATCTCCTGCTCGCGCTGGGCGATCGTCACCTCGGTCTGGACGATCTCGATCGGGGCGAGGGCCCCGACGTCGATCTTGATTTTCGTGATCCGGTTGACGTCCTTCGCGCGGTCGAGGGCTTCCTTCTTCGCGTCGAGGTTCGCGAGGGCGTAGACGAGGTCCCAGTAGGAGTTCTCGACGAGCTGGACCGCGTTCTGGATGCTCGCGACGAAGCTCCACGCCTGCGAGTCGCGGGCGAGGCTGCTCTGGACGACGAGGCGCGTGTTCACGTCCCTGCCGAAGCCGCGGAGGAGGGGCTGGGTCACGGTCGCCGTCACGCCGCTCGAGAACGTCGGGTTGATCTCGACGTAGCCGGGGATCGTCGTCGTGGTCGGCGAGTCGTTCCGGGTCCCGCCGAAGCCGAGGCTGTACTGCGTGCCGATCTTCGAGAGACCGTCGACGCCGAAGCTGTAGCTCTGCGTCTGGGAGGTGAGCGCCTGGAAGCTCCGGGTCGGCGGGGTCTTGTTCCCGTCGGCCCCGAGCGACGCGGTCAGGTTCGGGTCGAAGGCGCCCTCGGCCGAGCCGATCGAGAAGCCGGTCCGCTGGTAGGTCAGCGAGGCGACGTCGAGGTCGAGCGCGTTGCGCAGCACCAGCTCGATCGCCTGCGAGAGGCTCAGCTCGATCTTGTCCCCCTCGGGGAGCGGCTGCGCCTGGCGCTTGCCGGCCTCGATCGGAACCGTGACGGGGGCGGCCGGTCCGGCCGCGAGGGCAACCCCGCTCCAGAACGGGCTGAGGGCGAGGAGCGCGGCCGCGGCCGCGCGCCGCGGGAACAGGCGCTCCCGATGGTCGATCTTCAAGGCGTCCTCCTTGCCAGGTCTATCCACGCCAATCCCTTACGAAGAAGGGGCGAAAAAGTTTCCCGCGGGAGGGGGCTCCGGGTCGTGGCAGGCGTACCGGCGCGCCGCGCCGGCCGCCTCGACGGTGTCGGCCGGGCGCTCGGTCCGGCAGCGCTCCCCCGCCCGGGGGCAGCGCGGGTGGAAGGCGCAGCCGGGCGGAGGGCTGGCGGGCGAGGAGGGCTCCCCGGCGACCCCGCGCCGGCGGACCGCCCCGGGGTCCGCTTTCCTCCCTCCCGGGCGCGAGGCGAGGAGGAGGGCGGTGTAGGGGTGCCTCGGCGCGCCGAGGACCTCGTCCGTCGGCCCCTCCTCGACGATCCGGCCGAGGTACATCACCGCCGTCCGGTCCGCGAGGTGGCGGACGACGCCGAGGTCGTGGCCGATGAAGAGGTAGGCGGGCCTCGACGGCGTCGTCTCCTGGAGCTCCAGGAGGAGATTCAGGACCTGCGCCCGCACCGAGACGTCGAGGGCCGAGACCGGCTCGTCGAGGACGACGAGCTTCGGGGAGGTCGCGAGCGCCCGTGCGATGGCGATCCGCTGCCGCTGCCCTCCCGAGAACTCCCCGGGCCGCCGGCCGGCGGCCGACTCGCCGAGGCCGACGGAGCGGAGGAGCCCGGCCACGCGCTCCTTCCTCTCGGCGGCGCTGCCGATCCGGTGGATCGCGAGCGGCTCGCCGACGATCGCGCCGACGCTCATCCGGGGGTCGAGCGAGCTGCCGGGGTCCTGGAAGACGACGCCGACGTCCCGACGCGCGCGGTTCAGCTCGGAGGGGGAAAGGGCGAGCCAGTCGCGCCCGCCGAAGCGGACCTCGCCCGCGTCGGGCGCAAGGAGGCGGAGGACGAGTCGGGCCGTCGTGCTCTTCCCCGACCCGGACTCGCCGACGAGCGCGAGCGTCTCGCCCGGCGCCAGGTCGAAGGAGACGTCGGAGACGGCCCGGACCTCGCGCCTCGTCCCGCCCCAGAAGGCCGGCCGCGACGCGCGGAAGGCCTTCGCGAGACCCCGGACGGAGAGGAGCGGCTCCGCCCGCCCGCCGACGGGCGCGGCCGCGCCGGTCACGGGCGGTCCCCCGGCGCGAGGTGGCAGGCGACCCGGCCCCCGGGGCGGGCCACGGCGCCCGGGTGCTCCGAGGCGCACCGGTCGAACGCCACCGGACATCGCGGCGCGAAGCGGCAGCCGGGCGGCCACGCGCCCGGTTCGGGGACGGCCCCGCCGATCGCCCGGAGCATCGTCCGTCCCGTGGCCGCGGAGGCTTCGGGGAGGGAGGCGAGGAGGGCCTTCGTGTAGGGGTGCTCGGGAGCGGCGAGGAGCCGCTCGACCGGCGCCTCCTCGACGATCTCCCCCGCGTACATGACGAGGGCGCGGTCCGCGACCTCCGCGACGACGCCGAGGTCGTGCGTCACGAGGAGGACGGCGAGGCCGAGCTCGTCGCGGAGGCGGCCGAGGAGCTCGAGGAGCTGAGCCTGGATCGTCACGTCGAGCGCCGTCGTCGGCTCGTCGGCGACGAGGAGGCGCGGCCCGCCCGCGAGCGCGAGGGCGATCATCGCCCGCTGGCGCATGCCGCCCGACATCCGGTGCGGGAGGTCGTCCATCCGCGCCTCGGGCTCCGGGAGCGCGACCCGCGCGAGCCACGCGACGGCTTCCCGCCGCGCCTCGGCCCCCGCGAGCCCGCGGTGGCGCCTGAGCACCGCGAGGAGCTCGCTCCCGATCGTCCGGACGGGGTCGAGCGCGGCGCCCGGCTCCTGGAAGACGAAGCCGATGCCGCCGCCGCGGAGGCGGCGCAGCCCGTCGGGTGGGAGGGACGCGACGTCGCGCCCCTCGAAGACGACCTCTCCGCCGACGCGCCGTCCCGGAGGCGGGACGAGGTCGAGGAGCGAGAGCCCGGTGACCGTCTTGCCGGAGCCCGACTCCCCGACGAGGGCGACGACCTCGCCGCGCGCGACGTCGAAGGAGACGCCGTCGACGACGCGGGTCCCGTCGAAGGCGACCGCGAGGGACCGGATGGAGAGCAGCGGCGCGTCGCTCACGGCGGAGGGGGCGCGGCTCATCGGGAGGCCGATGATACCGGGCGGAAGGCCCCTTTCCGTTTCCACCCGGCCCTGCTACGGTTCCCGGCCGTATGGCCAAGCCGAAAGCGAAGAGCCCGTTCCTCTCCGGCCGCCGCATCGCGCCCCGCGCCGTCCGCGGGAACGTCCGCGCCGCCGACCTGATCGACCAGACCTTCTCGGCGTACAACGCCGCGCGCCTCCGCGAGGGGTGCGGCCTGTTCGTGAAGCGGATGCTCGATCCGGACGTGACGGTCGGCGTCTCGCTCACGGGCGCGCTGACGCCCGCCGGCCTCGGCCTCGCCTGCCTCATCCCGCTCATGAAGGCGGGCTTCGTCGACTGGATGATCTCGACGGGGGCGAACCTCTACCACGACGTCCACCACGGGCTCGGGATGCCGATCCACGAGGGACGGCCGACGTTCGACGACGTCGCCCTTCGGAACGACGGCGTCATCCGGATCTACGACATCGTCTTCCCCTACGAGGTCCTCCTCGACACGGACGCCTTCTTCCGCGAGATGCTGAAGGCTCCCGACTTCCAGCGGCCGATGTCGACGGCCGAGTTCCACTGGCTCGCGGGGCGCTTCCTCGCGGCGCGGCAGAAGGCGCTCGGCGTCGGGGCGGACCAGTCCGTCCTCGCGTCGGCGCACCGGTACGACGTGCCGATCTACACGAGCTCCCCGGGCGATTCCTCGATCGGCATGAACGTGGCGCGGCGCGCCCTCGAGGGGGGCGGCTTCTCGTTCGACGTCTCCGCGGACGTGAACGAGACCGCGTCGATCGTCTACGGCGCCAAGCGCGGCGGCGGGAAAAGCGCCGTCCTCATCGTCGGCGGCGGGAGCCCGAAGAACTTCCTCCTGCAGACCGAGCCGCAGATCCAGGAGGTCCTCGGCATCGACGAGGCGGGGCACGACTTCTTCCTGCAGCTCACCGACGCCCGCCCCGACACGGGCGGCCTCTCCGGCGCGACGCCCTCCGAGGCGGTCTCGTGGGGGAAGATCGACCCGAACGCCCTCCCCGACACCGTCGTCTGCTACTGCGACGCCACGATCGCGCTCCCGCTGCTCACGGCCTACGCCCTCGCGCGCCACGCGCCGCGCCCGCTGAAGCGGCTCTACCGCCGCCGCGAGGAGAACATGGCGACGCTCCGGTCGGCCTTCGAGGCGGCCCGTCGCGGCGAGGGCCTCAGCAAGCGGGCCCCGACGGACTACCACGCGAAGCTCCGCGAGGACGGTCCCGCGAAGAAGGCTCACGGCGGCTTCCGGGCGCACTCGGCCTTCGGCGGGACGAAGAAGGGCTGACGGAGGAAAGCGCCGTCCGGGGGCGATCCGGCCGCGGTCAGGACGCCACGAAGGGCTTCAGCTCCTTGATCCGCTCGGCGACGTCGCGGTACTGGGCGTTCGCCCCGAAGATCTCGACGTAGGTGCGGTAGGCCGCGTCCCGGTCCCCGATCTGCTCGAGGACGCCGGCGAGCGCGTACTGGAGGCCCAGACGGTCGTCGTCCTTGACGCCGACCGTCTCGAGTCCCTTGCGGTACCACTTGACGGCGAGCGGCGGCAGCCCCTTCTCGAGGAAGCAGAGCCCCAGCATCGCGCAGCACTCGACCGCGTGGAGCGGGTCCTTGGCGGCGAGCTGGAACTCGCCGATCGCCTCGTCGGTGAGGCCCATCTCCTTGTAGGCGATCCCGAGGTTGTAGTGGGTCTCGAAGTCCTCGGGAGAGAGCTGCTGCTCGACCCCCTTCTTGAAGTCGCGGAAGATCTCCTCGAGGGAGACCTCCCTCCCCTCCTCGCCCGCCGAGACCTCGGCCTCGCCCCTCAGCTCGGTGTGGAGCTCGTCGGCGAAGTTGAAGAACTCCTGCTCGTCGGAGAAGAGGCCCGACTCGTCGAGGACGGGCGCGCCCGCGTGGGGGGCCGGCACGGCGGCGGACGGCGGGGGCGACTCGCGCACCATGTCCTCGGTGAGGGCCCGGCCGAGCTGGGCGTCGAGGACCGAGTCGAGGTCGTCGGAGAGGATGTCGTGCAGCGCGGCGCGCGGCGCCTCGCCCGGGCCACGCCCCCCCTCGAGGCGCAGCCGGCGCGCCGCGAGCTCCGGGTCCCCGGGGAAGCGCCCTTCGAGCGACTGGAGCCGCTCGGCGGCGTCGACGACCATCCCCTGGTCGAGGCAGAAATCGAGGCCGGCGAGCTCGTCCGGGGAGGGCTGCGCGCCCGGCACGGCCTCGCCGGCCGGGGCGGCCGGGGTTTCCTCGGGCGAGGGAACCGCTTCGGGAAACGCCGAAACGAACGGGACGGGCGGCGGAAGCTCCGCGGGCGTCTCCCCGGCGCCGGGGACGGAGACGGACGGCTCCCCGCCCGCGGGCGGCGCGTGGTGGGCGGGAGCGGGCTTCCGGATCGACGCGAGGAGGTCGGCCGGGAGGACCGGCTCCGACTTCGCCGGCGCCTTCGGCCGCGGCGCGGCTTTCGCCCCCTTCTCGCCGAGAAGGTCCAGCTCGACGTCCTCGGGACGGACGGCCTTGACCTTCTTCTTCGGGGCGGCCGGGCCCTTCTTTCCGAGGCCGAGGAGGTCCTCGGCCGAGAGCCGCGTCCTCGGCGTCGGGAAGCCCGAGGGGGGCGTCGCCGCGGGCGCCGCGGGCGGAGCCGGCTCGGGTGCGGCGGGCGGCTCGACCGGCGGCTCGGGGGCCGCGTGGAGACCCTCGTCGAACCCGAACGGCGCCTCGGGCGCGGCGGCCGCCGGCTCCCCGGCGAACGGTTCCGCGACGGACGGCAGCGGCGCGGGGAGCGGCGGGATGACCTCGGTCGCGGGCTCCTCGAGGCCGAACGGGACGGGGAACCCGGCCTCCGGGGCCGGCGCCTCCTCGACGACCGCGGGCGGGAACTCCTCGAGCGACTCCTCGGCGAAGGCCTCGGGGGCGCTCTCGACGGGCGGGAGCGGGACCGCCGCGGGCTCCTCCGCTTCGGGCGCGGGTTCCGCGGCGGCTTCCGCGGGAAGGGCCTCGGCCTCGGCCGCGACGGGCTCGGGCGGCGGCGCGGCGCGGAGGGGCTCGCCGAGGAGCGCCTCGAGGCCGCGGATCCGGTCCTCGCGCCCCTCCTCGGCGTAGGCCTCGGCGAGGATCGCGGCGTGCCCGCGGGCCTGCTCGCGGTCGCCGCGCTCGAGCTGGATCTCGAACAGGCGCTCGCGGATCCGGAGGTTCGCCGGGGCCTTCTCGAGCCACGGGCTCAGCTGGTCGACCGCCTTCTCGAGGAGCCCGTAGCGGCGGAAGACGTCGGCCTCCACGAGCGCGTCCTCGAGCTCGGCGTCGGCCGAGACGGGGCGCGGGAAGGCGCCGGAGATCCCGAGGTACTCGGGTGGCTCGCCGGCGGCGAGGTCGGGCGGCGGCAGGGCCGTGGAAGGCCACGCGGGCTCGGGGAGCTCGACGGAGGCGACAGGAGGAACCTGGAACGAGGCGTCTCCGAGGGAGAGGCCGGGGCCGAACCCTTCCGGCGTCGGAAGCGAGAGGTCGAGGGCGGAGAGATCGGGCACCGACGGGGCCGGCACGGGGGCGGCGGGAAGCTCGGCCCCCGCGTGAAGCTCCTCGATCTCCTCGATCTCGAACGCGGCGGGCGCGGGCGCCGCCTCCGGCGTTTCGGCGTGACTCGCCTCCCACGCCTCGAGCGCCTCCCGCGCCGAGAGCGAGTTCCAGGCCGGCTCGGCCTCCGCTTCCGGCCCCGGGCGGGGGACGGCGAGACCGCGCGGCGGCGTCGGCGGCGGCGCGCGGGGCGCCTCGACGGGCGGCGGCGCGGGCTCGGCCTCGACGACCTCGACCTCGTCGAGGTCGAACTCGAACTCCTGGGCAGCCTCGAGCGTCTCCTCGGGAGGCGCGGGGGGCGGCGGAGCCGGCGGAGGCGCGGGCGGCGGGACAACGGGCCGGAGCGGCTGGCCTTCGAGCCCCGAGAGCGTGACTTCCATCTTCCGCTCGAGGCTCGCGGGCGGGACGCGCGCGGGAGCGACCGTCACGGCGGGCACCTGCGGCTCGAGCTGGGCGAGGCGTGCCCGGAACTCGGCGTTGTCGGGCTGGAGGCGCGCGCAGTGGCGGAGGAGGTCCGCGGACTCGGCGAGCTTCCCCTTCTTCCGGTAGAGCTCCGCGAGCGCGGACCGGAACGGGAGGGCCGTCGCCTCGTCGCCGACGCCGGCGGCGATGTCGACGATCTTCTTGACGAGCTCGTCGATGTCGGGCGCGGCCCTTGCGATGGGGACGAGGAGCCCGAGCGCCTTCTTCGCCTCGCCCTTCCGCAGGGCGGCGTCGGCGAGCGGCGCGGCCGCGGCCCACGCGAGGTCGGGCCGGCGCCCCTTGAGCTGGATCCTCACCGCGGCGGAGAGGGCTTCCTCGTTCTCGGGCTCGACGGCGCGGGCCTTCTCGGTGTAGCTCCGCGCCTCGGCCATGTCGTTCGCGGCGAGGGCCGCCTCGGCCGACAGGAGGAAGAGCGGCACCGAGCGCGGGCTCGCCTCGAGCCCCTTGCGCAGGACGATGCGGGCCTGCTCGACGGAGTTGATCGAGAGGAGGAGGGGGACGAGCGTCCTCAGGATGTCGACGTTGTCGGGCGCGAGCTTCAGCGCCTTCTCGTAGACCCGGATCGCCTCCTCGTGCGCGCCGCGCTCGGAGAGGGCGGCCGCGACGACTCCGTACTCGCGGAGCGCTTCGGGGATCCGCTTGCCCTGCGTGAAGAGGTCGGCGAGCTTGACGTGGAGCTGCAGGTTCTGCGGCTCGATCGCGACCATCTTCTGGTAGATCCCGATCGCGCCCTGGAGGTTGTCCTGCTTGAGGAGGTAGTCGGCCAGGACCTGGTAGTTGCTCTTCGCCTCCATCCAGAGCTGCTGCTTGACGTAGAGCTCCGCGAGCTTCTCGTAGATGTCGAGGCGCGCCGGGTCGAGCTTGTTGATCTTCTTGTACATCGCGATCGCGCGGACGTAGAAGCCGTCCCTGGCGTAGTGCTCGGCGATGCGCAGAAAGAAAGGGATCGACTCGTCGTTCCGCCCGAGCCGGACGTAGAGGTCTCCGACCTTGTTCAGGATGTTGATGTCGGCCGGCGTCTCCTCGAGGACCTTGACGTAGTCCTTGAGCGCCGCGTCGGGCTTCCCTTTCTGCAGGGACTTCTCCGCAGAAGCGATGAGGGCTTCCCGCTTGCTGGCCACGGCTGATCTTCGCCCGATTCCTCAGGCCGCCGCAACGGGCGATGCGGCCCGGCCCGTGGAAAGGACCCCCGCGAAGCTCAGGCGGTGGTCGGGTGAGGGGCCGTGGCGCCGGAGCGCCGCGAGGTGGGCCGCGCTCCCGTAGCCCTTGTGCGCGGCGAACCCGTACCAGGGCGCGGACGCGTCGAGCTCGCGGAGGACGGCGTCCCGCGCGGTCTTCGCGAGGACGGACGCGGCCGCGATGCAGGCGACGGTCGCGTCCCCCCGGACGACGGCCCTCTGCGCGAGCCCGAGCCCGGGGATCGTGAAGCCGTCGACGAGGACGAGGTCCGGAGCGGTCCCGGACGCCGCGAGGGCCGCGAGGGCCCTCCGCATCGCGAGGAACGACGCCGGGGCGATGCCGAGGTCGTCGATCTCCGCGGCCGAGGCCGAGCCGACGCCCCACGCCACGGCGATCGCGCGGACCCTCGGCGCGAGGGATTCGCGGACCTCCGGCGCGAGGGCCTTCGAGTCGTCGAGGCCGGGGATCAGGGCTGCGGGAGGAAGGACGACCGCAGCGGCGAAGACGGGGCCCGCGAGGGCCCCTCTCCCCGCCTCGTCGACACCGGCCACGGCCCGGGCGCCGGCGGCGCGGGCCGCCTCCTCCATGGAGAGGAGGGCGGCCACGCGGTCCCGCTCGGCCCGGAGGGACGACGAGCGTCCGACCCGGTGCTCCGGCGCCGCGGCGCGATTCGACGATCTCGGAGAGCCCGGTCTACGGTCCATCCCTCTCCTCGTCCGGCGGTCGCGCCGTCCGCGCCGCCTGGGGGCCGATGGCCCCGGGGGATCAGGCGTCCCGCTTCTCGGCGATGCGGGCGGCCTTGCCGCGGAGCTTCCTGAGGTAGTAGAGCTTCGCGCGACGGACGACGCCGTGGCGCTCGACTTCGATCTTTTCGAGGACGGGCGAGTGGACGGGGAACGTCCGCTCCACCCCGATCCCCTGGGAGACCTTGCGCACCGTGAAGGTCTCCCGGACGCCGCCGCCGCTCCGGGCGATGACGAGACCGTTGAAGACCTGGATCCGCTCCTTCTCCCCCTCGCGCACCTTGACGTGCACCTTCACGGTGTCGCCGGGGGCGAACGGCGGAATGTCCCCGCGCAGAGCATGGCGTTCCGCCTCGAGCAGCTTGTCCATTTCGAGGAACCTCCGAAGACGTCTTGCCCGTCCCATCCGGAGGGGACACCTTCCCCTCCCCGGATGGACGACCAGATCGCGGATTCTACGGAGTCCGGGCCGGACGGGCAACCCGGGCGAGGAGCTCGCGGTCCTCGGCGGTCGCCGGGACGAATCGGTCGAGGAGGTCGGGCCGGTGGCGGGCCGTCTCCTCGAACTGCTTCTCGCGCCGCCAGCGGCGGATCCGCTCGTGGTGGCCCGAGAGGAGCTCGTCGGGAACGGCGAGGCCGCGGAACTCCCGGGGCCGGGTGTAGTGGGGATGGTCGAGGAGGCCGTCCTCGAAGCTGTCGAGCCGCACGCTGTCCTCCTCGCCGACGACGCCCGGGACGAACCGCGAGACGGCCTCGAGGAGAGCGAGCGCCGCGACCTCCCCTCCGGGGAGGACGAAGTCGCCGAGGGAAACCTCCCCGTCGAAGAGACCCGCCTCCCGGACGCGCTCGTCGACCCCCTCGTACCGTCCGCAGACGAGGACGAGGCGCGGCCGCGCCGCGAGCTCGCGGGCGAACGCCGCGTCGAGGCGGCGGCCGCGCGGGGAGAGGTAGAGGACGTGAGGGGGCGGCGCCCCCTCCTCGGCCTTCAGCGCCTCGATCGCCGAGAAGAGCGGCGGGGCGGCGAGGACCATCCCCGGGCCGCCGCCGAACGCCTCGTCGTCGACCTTCCGGTGAGGGTCGTCGCTGAAGAGCCGGAGGTCGACGATCCGCACGTCGAGGAGCCCGTCGTCGATCGCCTTCCCCACCAGCGCCTCCGAGAGGGGCGACGCGAAGTAGCCGGGGAAGATCGTGAGGAGGTCGAACCTCATTCGTCGAGGAGCCCTGCCGGCGGGTCGAGGACGACGAGCTTCCTCGCGACGTCGACGGAGACGACGATCGGCTCGACGAACGGGACGTCCCGCTCGCCGGCGGGCGTCCGGAGCGTCAGGAGGGACCGCCCGCCGACCTCCTCGAGGGCGGCCACGACGCCGAGCTCCCGCCCGGAACGGTCGACGGCGCGGCACCCTTCCACGTCGAAGTGGTAGACGAAGCCCTCGGGGCGCGGCACCTCGCTCCCCTTCGGGACCGCGATGTCGAGGCCGCGCAGCCCGTCGGCCTCCGTGCGCGAGGAGACTCCCTCGAACGAGACGAGGAGCCGCTCGCCGGCGGGGCGGACGGAGGCGACGACGAGCTCCCGCCGGCGGTCGCCCGAAGGGCCGGTCGCGACGACCGCGAGGCCCGGGACGAACCGCTCGGGGAAATCGGTGAGGACCTCGACGCTCATCTCGCCGCGCAGGCCGTGGGGCCGCGCGAGCCGGCCGACGACGACGAGGTCCTCCGGCGCCACGCCGATCCGCTCGTCAGGCCTTCGGGGGAACCAGGAGCTTCTGGACCGTCGCGGAGGCCGAGGCGCCCTTGGCGATCCAGGCCTTGGCCTTCTCGACGTCGACGTTCAGGAGCGGCGGGTTCTTCGTCGGGTCGTAGTAGCCGAGCTCCTCGATGACCTTGGCGGTCGGCGTCCGGCGGCTGTCGGAGACGACGATTCGGTAGGCGGGGGCGTTGGTGCCGCCCGTGCGGCGGAGTCGGATTGTCAGCATCGGTTTCCTTTCGGCGTGGTGTCCGGACGGGGCCTTCCGGGTCAGAAGCGCATCCGGGAGGCGCCCTTCATCAGTTTCTTCATCTCGAGGTACTGTTTCAGGAGCTGGTTGATGTCCTGGACCGAGGTGCCCGAGCCGCGCGCGACCCGGAGCTTGCGGCTCCCGTTGAGGAGCTTCGGGTCGTTCCGCTCCGCGGCGGTCATCGAGTCGATCATCGCCTCGAGGTGCTTCGTCGCGTCGTCCTCGATCTGGAGGTCCTTGAGCTGCTTGAACGGGCCGACCTTCGGCAGGTGCCCGACGAGCGTGGAGAGCGGCCCGAGCCGCTTGAGCTGGCGGAAGTGGTCCCTCAGGTCGTCGAGCGTGAACTCGTTCTTCCGGAGCCGGTCGACCGCCCGCTGCGCGGCCTTCTGGTCGGCTTCCGTCGAGACCTTCTCGATGAGCGTCATCACGTCGCCCATCCCGAGGATCCGGGAGGCGGCGCGGTCGGGGTGGAAGGCCTCGAGGTCGCCCGGCTTCTCTCCGACGCCGGCGAACTTGATCGGCCTGCCGACGACGGTCGCGAGCGAGAGCGCGGCGCCGCCGCGCGCGTCGCCGTCCATCTTCGTCAGGATGACGCCGGTCAGCGGGAGCCTGTCGGAGAACGCGCGGGCCGAGAGGACGGCGTCCTGCCCGGTCATCGAGTCGGCGACGAAGAGGACCTCGTCGGGCTCGCAGACCTCGCGGATCCGGGCGACCTCGTCCATGAGGGCGTCGTCGACGTGGAGGCGGCCCGCGGTGTCGACGATCGCGACGTCCCAGCCGAAGAGCTTCGCCTCCTTGACGGCGGCCTTCACGCGCGCGACGGCGTTCGTCTCCCCCTTCGGGTCGAAGCAGGGGATCGCGTTCTCCTTGCCGAGCGTCCGGAGCTGCTCGGTCGCGGCGGGGCGGTAGACGTCCGCCGGGACGAGGAGGACCTGCTTGCCGAGCTTCTTCTTGAGGTGGATTCCCAGCTTGGCCGCGGTCGTCGTCTTGCCCGAGCCCTGGAGGCCGACGAGGAGGATGACGGAGGGCCTCTTCTTCAGGGCGAGCGTCGCAGCCGACCCTCCGAGCAGGGAGACGAGCTCGGCCTGGACGATCTTGAGGACCTGCTGGGCCGGGGCGAGGGCGGTCAGGACCTCCTGGCCCACCGCCTTCTCCCGGACCCGCTGCGTGAAGCCCTTGACGACGTCCAGGTGGACGTCGGCCTCGAGCAGGGCCGTCCGGAGCTCCTTGAGGGCCTCGTCGACGTGGAATTCCGTCAGATGCCCCTCGCCCCGGAGCCCCTTCATCACGCGCTGCAGACGGTCGGACAGTGAGTCGAACATCGCCCGAAGTCGCGCAGTCTAGCCGTCGGGGGAGGACCGGTCAACGCGCCGGACCTCGCCGGGACGCGCGCCGGACCTCCCCGGGACCCGGGGCTTGACAAAGCGACGGATTTCCCTATCCTTCTTCCCGAAGCTCGGGCGAGGAAACTCGTCGACGCTCTAGGTGTGCTGAATAGAAATAGCTCCGGAAGGCACCGAAAGTAGTCCCGGCCCGCCGGGCCGGTCGAAGCGAAACCCAGGTCCCCACACTCGATCGAAACCAGAATCGCTGAGAAGCAGCGAACACATGTCCCGGTAAGGAAGAAGGAGACAACATGAAGAAGACCCTTTCCGTCGTCGCCCTGATCGCCATCTCCGCCTCGCTCGTCGCCTGCGGCGGCGAGAAGAAGGAAGAGGCCAAGACCGAGGCTCCGGCCGTCGTCGAGCAGCCCGCCCCGGCGAAGACCGAGGCCGCCCCGGCCACGACCGAGGCCGCCCCCGCCACGACCGAGGCCGCCCCGGCCGCCTCCGCCGCCGCCCCGGCCGCCCCGGCCGCCGCCCCGGCGAAGTAAGCGGTTCGAGAACGAACCTGGAAGGCGCCCCGCGCGAGCGGGGCGCTTTTCTTTTTTCGCGTCCCCGCGGGGAGACACCCGGCTGGCAGGGCGTTTGCGAAACTACGGCAGCCCCTAGGGCCGGAGGTGCACATGACCCGGATCGTCACGACCCTCGCTGCGGGGATCCTCGCCGTCGCCACGATCGCCGCGACGCCTTCCCGAGCCGACACGATCGCCTCGACCGACTCCTTCCTCCCGGCGGTGAACATCACGGGCGCGACGGGCACCTGGCGGACCGACGTCTGGATCTTCAACCCCGAGACGAGCCTCGAGAACGACGTCACGCTCTACTTCACGCCCGCGGGCGTCGACGGCACGAACCTCGAGGGGATCAAGATCACGCCCCCGCTCGCGCCGCGCGAGTCGGTGACGCTGAAGGACATCGTCCGGACCTACTTCGGCCGGACCGAGGCGTACGGGCTCCTCGAGGTACGCGGGAAGTACAACCTCCTCGTCACGAGCAACACGTACAACGTCGCCGGGCCGCAGGCGCCCGGGACGTTCGGCCAGTACTCCCCGGGCCAGCCGTACCGGAGCTCGCTCGGGTTCGACGACTCGGTCTTCGGCGACCTCTACGTCACGGGGCTGACGAACGACTCCAACCTCCGGACGAACGCCGTCGTGATGAACCCGTCCGAGGTCTCGCTGGAGGCGGGCGTCGAGCTCGTCGACGCGACGGGGATCGTCTACGGCCGCCGGATCTACACCGTTCCGCCGTACTCGATGTTCCAGCTCAACGACGTCTTCGGAGCCGAGTTCGCCTCGTTCGGTCCTCCGGCGGGCGGCCCGTACCGCCTGAACATGTTCGTCAACCTCGGCAACGGCGCGAGGATCCTCGGCTACGCCACGGTCACCGACAAACGGACCGGCGACCCGTACCTCGTTCCCGCGCAGGCCATGAGGCCGTGACGAGGGCGCTCCTCGTCGACCTCGGCAAAGTCCTCGTCGCGTTCGACCACCAGGTCACGTGCGACCGCCTCGCGGAGGCGACCGGCGTCCCGGCCGGCCGCCTCCGTCCCGTCCTGTTCGGCGACCTCGAGGCCGAATTCGACCGGGGCCGGCTCGGGCCCGCGGCGTTCTTCCGGGCCTGCGAGGAGCGGGCCGGCCTTCCCCGCCTCCCCGACGGCCTCTGGGAAAGCGCCTGGCGGGACATCTTCCACCCCCTGCCGGACGCGATCGCCGCGCTCGCCCGCGTCGACCGGAAGGTCCGCAGGGTCCTCGTCTCGAACACGAACGAGCTCCACTGGGAAGGCGTCCTCCGCGTCTTCGACCCCCGCGGCCTCCTGGACGACGTCGTCCTCTCCTTCCGCGTCGGCGCCGTGAAGCCCGAGCCCGCGTTCTGGGAGGCGGCCCTCGCCGCCGCCGGGTGCGCGGCCGGAGAGTGCCTCTACGCCGACGATCGCGCGGAGCTCGTCGCGTCGGCGGCCGCGCGGGGAATCCCCGGGTTCGTCGTGGCGGGTCCCGGCTCCTTCGCGGACGGGCTCGCCCGCTGCGGGCTGACCGGAGAGCTCTCCCCCGCCGCCGGGAATTCGGGGAGCCTTCCGAACGTTCGGCTATCCTGACCGAAGGGGACCTCTCCCATGCCCAGAGCCCGAATCCTGACGGCCGCCCTGATCCTCCTCCTGCCCCTGACGGGCTGCCCCCGCCCGGAGGCGGGAGCTTCCGGGCCGGCAGGTGACGGCGCGGGCATCGCCTTCGCCTCGGGGAGCTTCGACGACACCCTCGCGCGCGCCCGCGCCGAGAAGAGGATCGTCCTCGTCGACGTCTACACGGACTGGTGCGGCTGGTGCAAGAAGCTCGACCGCGAGGTCTTCTCCGACGCACGTGTCGCCACCGCCTCGAAGAGCCTCCTCGCCGTGCGCGTCAACGCCGAGAAGGGGGGCGAGAAGGTCGCCGAGCGTTACGACGTCCAGGGCTACCCCACCATCCTCTTCGTCGACGGCTCCGGGAACGTCGTGAAGCGGATCGACGGCTACGTCGACGCGGACGAGCTGCTCCGGATCCTCGCCGCGCTGCCGAGAGCCTGAGCGGGACCTCTCCTCCCGGCGCGGAGAGCCTCGCCCGGGGGCTCCGCGCGTTCCGCGACGGGCGCTTCTTCGAGGCCCACGAGGAGTGGGAGGCCGTCTGGCTCGGCTCGTCCGGCGCCGAGCGCCGCCACCTGCAGGGGCTCATCCAGGTCGCGGCCGCCTGCGTCCACCTCGGGAAGGGGCGGAGGGATCCCGCGGTCCGGCTCCTCGCGCTCGCGGCCGGAAAGCTCGCCGACGCCCCGCACGACCTCCGCGGCCTGCCCGCCCGGGAGCTCGCCGAAAGGGCGCGCCTCCTCGGCGAGAGGCTCGAGGAGAGCGCGGCGCTCCCCGACGCCCGGGAGGCGTTCAGTCCCGGAGGTCTTCGAGGAACGGGGTGAGCGGGGCCGGGAGGACGCCCGCGCCGCGGGCCGCGACCTCGGCGAGGAGGAGACCGTCGGGGCCGCGGTCGCGGGAGCCGTGGACCCCTTCCCGGCCCGCGCCGACCGCGGCCACGGCCGCCGCGACGCGCCCCAGGAGCGAGAGTGCCGGCGCCCGTCCCTCGACAACCGCCCGGACGACCCGCGCGTAGGCCGCGGCGATCCGTGCCGGGCTCCGCGCCTCGCCCCACGCCCGCGCGGCGGAGGCGCGGGCCGCCCGGATCGAGGCATCCGTGGCGAGGGCGCCGAGCTCGCGGGCGATCGCCTCGGCCTCGCCGTCGCCGACCGGGACCTTCGAGGCGAAGCTCTCCGGCAGCTCGCGGAACCAGCCGACGTCGCTGACGACGACCGGGAGCCCCGTCCCGGCGAGGCGGCAGACGGCTCCGGACGTCTCGCCGACCGTCGGGAAGCGGAGGTTCACGGCGACGTCCGCGGCCCGCGCGAGCCGCCAGAAGTCGTCCTCCGAGAGGTACCCGGTGAAGCGGACGTCGCCCTCGAGGCCGAGCTCGCGGACCCTCGCGAGGAGGGGGTCGTCCGCGGCGACCGCGCCCCCGACGACGAGGAGCGGCCGCCGCTCCGGCGGGAGGAGCGCGAGCCCCTCGACGAGCTTCCCGATCCTCTTGGCGGGCGTCACGATGCCGAGCGACGCCGCGACGACCCGGTCAACCGGGAGGCCGAGCGCCGCGCGCGCCCCCGCGCGCTCGTGGAGAGGCGCCGGCGCCACGAGGTGCGGGATCTCGAACGTCGGGACCCCGGGCCGCTCCCTGAGGAGCGCCCCGCGGACGAGGCGCGAGTGGACGACGACGGCCGAGGCGTCTCCCACGGCGGCGAGGGACATCGGCCACGTCCACGGCGCGAGGTCCCAGACGGGAACCCTCTCCCCCGCGAGGGCCCTCTCGCCGAGCGCCTTCCCCCGCGCGCCGTGGGCGCGCTCGAGCTCCCGCGCGTAGCTCTCGACGCGCCCCGTGTCGAGGTACCCGGCGGCGAAGAGGTGGTGCAGCGAGTAGTCGTGGAGGACGAGGACGGACGGGACGCGCCGGGCGTTGTCGCGGAGCGCCTCGAGGGACGGGAGGTGGAGCGGGTCGTTCCCGACCTGGAGGAGGACGGCGGCGTGCCCCGCCGCGTACGCCTGCCGCGCCTCGGCGGGCGCGTACGTGACGAGGTCGACCTCGCCGCGCAGCGCGGCGAGCAGGTCGGCCGAGTAGTCCGCGATGCCGGAGCGGACCGGCGGGAGCGGGCTGACGAATCCGAGCGTCGCGGCGGTCACGCGAGGCCGCCCGCGCGGAGGAGGGCCTCGACGACGGCGTCCCAGGTCATGCCGCGCACGGACTCGAACCCCCTCTCGCCCAGGGCGCGGGCCGCGGCCGGCGACGCGAGGAGCTCCGCCGCGGCCGCGCCGACGGCGCGGCCGTCCGGCGCGGTGACACGCCCCGTCTCGCCGTCGAAGACGAACTCGAGCGGGCCGCCCGAATCGGTGCAGGTGACGACCGGCTTCCTCGAGAGGAACGCCTCGAGGGCGATGTAGCCGTAGTCCTCGTCGGCCGGGGTGAAGAGGACGGCGCCGCAGCCGGCGTAGAGAGCGAGGAGCTCCTCGTCGGAGACCGCGCCGCGGAAGTCGACGTCGGCACCGGCTTTCGCCGCGATCTTCCGGAGCCTCTCCTCGTCCGGCCCCGAGCCCGCGATGACGAGCGGGAAGCCTCCCGCCGCGGCGCCCTCGATCGCGAGGTCCATCCGCTTCCACGGGTCGAGGCGGCCGACGACGAGCGCGTACCGGCCGGGCCCGTCGTCGCGGTAGCGCCCCGCGAGCGGCGGCGGGTGGTAGAGCGCCTCGGCCTCGATGCCGTTGAACCGCGCGAGCCGGTCGGCGGTGTTCCGCGCGTTCGTGAAGACCTTCCGCGCCTCGCCGAGCCCCGTCGCGTCCGCCTCGGCGATCAGCTCGCGCCAGCGCGTGTCCTCGGGGCTCGCCGTGAAGTCGCTCTGCCCCGTCCCGAAGCGGTCGTACGCCTGGCGGAACTGGTGGATGAGCCAGACGACCTTGTTCGGGTGGCGGACCATGTACGACGGGAACTTCATCGGGACGACGAGGTCGACCTTCGTCCCGTCGGCCTCCGTGACGTCGACCAGCCGCCACGCCGCCGCGGAGAGGAGGATCTCCTCGCGCGGGTACCACTTGAACGGCAGCTGCACGAGGTCGACGCGGTGCCCGCGGGCCTTCAGCTCGCGGACGAGCCCGGCGGCGTGCCTCTCGGCGCCTCCGGACGCGAACGGGACCTGCGCCGTGCAGACGAGGACGTTCGCCATCACTTCACGCCCGTCACCGCGACGTCCTGCGGCGCGAAGACGAGCCGCGCGAGCGCCGCGACCATCGGGTCCGCGGGCTCGGTGCCGCCGCCGGAGACCTCGCGCGGGACGGGCGAGCGGTAGGCCGTCGTCACCTCCCGGAGGCCGCACGCCTCCATGAGCCGGCCGAGCGACGGCGCCGGGACGGGACGGACGTGCGTGAGGTCCATCCAGAACCACTTCATCGCGTAGACCGACTCGGCGTTCACCGTCTCGAGGAGGAGGCGCCCTCCCGGCGCGAGGCGCGAGACCGCGAGCTCGACGAGCGGGAGCAGGGCGTCGGCCGGCAGGTGCTCCACGACCTGGTAGGCCGTCACGCCCCCGAGGGAGCCCTCGGGCTGCGCCCGGAGCCAGGAGAAGAGGTCGGCCTCGTCGACGGCGAGCCCCTTCTCGCGGCAGCGCGCGACCATGACCGGGTTCGTGTCGCAGCCGCGGCCGGCGAGGCCGCGCGCGGCGAGGGCCTCGAGGAACTCCCCCCGCCCGCAGCCGAGGTCGGCGACCGGCCCGCGCGACCCGACGAAGAGCGCGACGTCGCCCTCCTGCCGCGCGCGGATCTCGTCCTCCGCTCCGCGGAACGCCCTCTCGAAGTCGGCGTAGAGGCCCGCCGAGAGCGGGTCGGCCGCCGAGCGGGTCTCCGGGACGCCGACGCCCGCCACGTCGGCCGGAGCCGCGAGGCCCCCGCCCGACCGGAGCTCGGTCCGGAGCGTCGTCCACTCGAGCCGCGCGGCGCGGAGGTCCTCGCTCGCGCGCAGGAGGTCGCCCTGGAGGCGCTCGAGCCGCGCCTCCGCGCCGGCGAGGCGCGCGGAGGCCTCCTCCAGCCGGCTCCCCGCCGCCTCGGAGCGCTCCTCGAGGAGGTCGATCCGCTTCTGGCTCCCCAGGAGCTCGCGGCCCAGCGCGTCCCGTGCCGCGGCCTCGCGGTCGACGGCGCCCGCGACCTTCGCCGTCCGGTCGAGGAGCGTCGCCTCGCTCCGGTCGAGCGCGGCCCGCACCGCGTCCGCCCTCCTTCCGGCCTCCTCGCGCGCCGCGTCGACCTCGCCCCGGAGCTCGTCCTTCGCCGCCTGCTGGGCGGCGGCGAGGTCGCCCAGCGCCGCCTCGGTCTCGAGGAGCGCCGTCCGGAGCGCCTCGTGGACGGCCGAGTTGAAGACCCCCTGGTCGCGGGTGACGATCCGCAGGGCTCGGAGGACGAGGGCCTTCAGGCTCCGGAACGGAGCGTCGGCCGGCAGGACCGGCTGGACGAAGCGGGAGGCGTTCTCGAGCGTGGCGCGCGGGCCGGCGAGGCTCGGGCCGCGCCCGCGCCCCGCGCGGGGCTTCCCGGGGGATCCGGTGGGGGCGTTCGGCCCGGGGGTCGCGAGCGCCGCGAGCTGAGCGGCGAGCTCGCGCGCGAGACCCGCCGCGTCGCCGCGTCGGTCGTTCGTCATCCGCCTTATATTACGGCCCGCTCATGCCCTGCGCCGCTCTCCGCCGCCTCCTCCCCGCCCTCGCCCTGCTCGTCCCGACGGCCTGCGACACGTCGCGCCCGCCCGCGGCGTCGACCTCCACCGCGCCGACGCCCGCCGCGGAGACCGCCGGGGCGCGGCGCGCGAACCCGTACGAGGGGACCCTCACCCCGGTCGTCTGGCCCGGCGAGAGGCACCTCGCGAACGTGAGGCAGCTGACGTTCTCGGGTGAGAACGCCGAGGCGTACTGGTCGGCCGACGGGAGGAAGCTGATCCTCCAGGCGACGAGGCCGCCGCACCGGTGCGACCAGATCTTCGTCGTCGACGTCGACTCCCCCGGCGAGCCGCGCCTCGTCTCGACCGGGAAGGGCCGGACGACGTGCTCCTACTGGTTCCCGGACGGGGAGCGGATCCTCTACGCGTCGACCCACCTCGGCGGCCGGGAGTGCCCGCCCGCGCCCGACATGTCCCACGGCTACACGTGGGCGCTCTACCCCGACTACGACATCTTCAGCGCCCGGGCCGACGGGTCGGACCTCCGGCGCCTCACGGCGACCCCCGGCTACGACGCGGAGGCGACGATCTCGACCGACGGGAAGCGGATCGTCTTCACGTCGGTGCGGGACGGAGACATCGACCTCTACTCGATGAACGCGGACGGGGGCGACGTGAAGCGCCTGACGCGCACGGTGGGCTACGACGGGGGCGCCTTCTTCAGCGACGACGGCGGGTGGATCGTCTACCGCGCCTCGCGTCCCGAGACGCCCCAGGCCGTCGAGGAGTTCCGCTCCCTCCTGAAGCGGAACCTCGTGCGGCCGAGCCGGCTCGAGATCCGCGTCATGCGCGCCGACGGCTCGGACGACCGGCAGGTGACGAACCTCGGCGCCGCGAGCTTCGCCCCGTTCTTCTTCCGCGGGAGCCACGAGAGGCTCCTCTTCGTCTCGAACTTCGCGGACCCGAAGGGGCGGGACTTCGACGTCTGGGCCGTGAACGTGGACGGGACCGACCTCGAGCGGATCACCTACAACCCGACGTTCGACGGCTTCCCGATGTTCTCGCCCGACGGGCGCCGTCTCGCGTTCTGCTCGAACCGCCACAACGGGAAGCCGGGCGAGACGAACGTCTTCGTCGCCGACTGGGTTCCCTGAGCCCGCGGCCGCCCGTCAGTCGGCCGTTTCCCCCGCGGGCTCGTTCGTTCGCGTCGCTTCGCGGAGGATCCGGAGGAGCGTCAGCCCGAAGGCGATCACCATCGGCCCGATGAAGACGCCGAGGAGCCCGAAGGAGGCGAGGCCGCCGAAGACCCCGAGGAAGACGACGAGGGTCGAGAGCTTCGTCGCGCCCCCGATGAGGAGCGGCTTGAGGACGTTGTCGGAGAGCGTGGAGACGACGACGACCCCCCAGGCGACGAGGAAGATCGCCATTCCGTGCCGCCCGCTGAGCCAGCACGCCACGGCCCCCGGGCCCCAGACGAGGGCGGTGCCGCCGATCGGGAGGAGCGAGAGGACCGACATGACGGCCCCGGCGAGGAACGCGGACGGAAGGCCGGCGATCGCCCAGCCGATGCCGCCCGTCGTCCCCTGGATGAGCGCGCAGAGGAGGGATCCCCGGAAGATCGACTGGAGCATCCCCTGGAACGACGCGAGGACGGCGACGCGGCGCTCCTCCTCGAGCGGGACGAGGTCGAGGAGCGCGCGCACCATCACCCGGCCGTCGCGCAGGAGGAAGAAGAGGACGAAGAGCGTCGCCAGGAACGTGAGCACCCCTTCGAAGAGCCCCCGGACGACGCCTCCGGAGAACCGCGCGAGGAGGCCGGAGACCCCGGCCGCCAGCTCCTTCCCCTTCGCCGTCAGCTCGGCCTCCGTCAGCCCGCCCCGCGCCTGCATCACGGCGAGCGCGCTCTTCACCGCCGGGATCCGGACGACGTCCTCGAGGCCTGAGACGTGCTGGGCGTCAAGCGCCGCCGAGGCCCGTTCGACGACCCCGATCGCCTCGTTCGCGAGGACTCCCACCAGGGAGGCCGCAGGGAGGAGGACGAGGAGGCCGATCGCGAGCGTCATCAGGACGGCCGCGAGGCCCCGCCGCCCGGGCATCCTCCTCTCGAGGAAGCCCCAGGGGCCGGTGAAGCCGACGGAGAGGACGATCGCCCACGCGATCGCCGTTCCGAAGGGCGCGAGGATCTTCAGCGTGAGCGCGCCGATCCCCGTCGCCGCGAGCGCGAAGACGGCGATCGGGTAGATGCGCGAGGCGGTGGTGTCGGGCATGCGGGCTCCTCGTCGACCGCCGGAAATCATAGTCGTCCCGTTGCTAGACTCGCGGACGATGCCCGGCTTCCGCTCCCGCCGGTCGGGGCCCCGCTTCCCGCCGTCCCCCCCGCCGGACGACCCGGTCGGGCTCTCGCGACGCGCCGTCCGCGCGGCGCTCGACCACGGCTTCGCCGCGGCAGGCGTCGTCTCCGGGAGCGTCGCGGACGGCTGGACGGGCTTCCGGGAGTTCCTCGACCGCGCCTTCCAGGGCGAGATGGCATTCCTCGAGAGGGATTCCGAGGCCCGGCGGAGCCTTGCGTCGATCCTCCCGTACACGAAGGCGGCCCTCTGCGTCGCCCGGGAAGTGCCCCCCGGCGGCCCCGGAAACGTCGCGCGCTACGCGCGGGGGGAGGACTACCACGACGTCGTGCGCCGCGAGCTGAAGGCGGTCGCCGGCGTCCTCCGGAAGGCCGCGGCGGGAGGAGCGCGCTTCCGCGTCTGCGTCGACACGGCGCCGGTCCTCGAGCGGGAGTGGGCGGCGAGGGCCGGCCTCGGCTTCGTCGGGAAGAACGGCATGCTCATCGTCCCCGGCGTCGGCTCGCACGTCGTCCTCGGCGAGCTCCTGACGGACCTCGCCCTCGCGCCGACCGCCACCGCCGTCGACGCGACGTGGGACCGCTGCGGCGGCTGCCGGGCCTGCCTCGACTCCTGCCCCACCGGCGCGATCCTGGCGCCGCGGGTCGTCGACGCGCGCCGGTGCCTCTCGTACCTGACGATCGAGAAGCGGTCCCCCTTCACGCCGGAGGAGGAGTCGTGGCTCGGAGGCCGGCTCTTCGGCTGCGACGACTGCCAGGACGTCTGCCCGTGGAACGCCGGACCGCGCTGGAGCGAACCCGCCCGCGAGCCCGCCGCCGACCTCGACCCCCGGCAGGCGGCGGCGCTCGACGACGTCGCGTTCGGCGTCCTCTTCGCGCGCTCCGCGGTGAGACGCGCGACGCCCGACGGGCTCCGCCGGAACGCCCGCGCGGCCCTCGCGAGGGAGATCGCGTGAGCGGGACGACGCTCGTCGTGGCGGGCGCCCTCGCGCGCGGCGGCCGGCTGCTCCTTGCCCGGCGCCCGGACGGCGACGCGCACGCGGGCCTCTGGGAGCTCCCCGGCGGGAAGGTCGAGGCGGGCGAGACGCCGGAGGAGGCGCTCGACCGCGAGTGGCGCGAGGAGCTCGGCGTGGGCGTCGGCTCCTCCTCCCCTTTCACGTTCTCCTCCTTCGCCTCGAACGGACGGCACGTGACGCTCCTCGTCCTCCTCGTCCGTGCCGTCGACGGGGAGCCCCGCCCCGCCACCGTCGCCGAGGTCCGCTGGGCGACGCCCGGCGAGGCTGCCCTCCTCCCGCTCCTCCCCGCCGACCGCCCGCTCGTCGACCGCCTCGCGCGCGAGGGCGACGGCGGGTTCGCCGGGACCGAGGGGACCGGAGCCGGGACGTGAACGACACCCTCCTCGTCGTCCTCTTCGTCGCGTCCATCCTCGCCTCGACGTTCTTCTCGGGCTCGGAAACGGCGCTGACGACGCTCTCCGACGCGGCCGTCTTCCGCCTGAAGGAGAAGCGGCACCCTCAGGCGCTGCGCCTCGAGCGGCTCCGCGGGCACCTCGCGCAGACGATCAGCACGCTCCTGATCGGGAACACGCTCGTGAACATCGCCGCCGGCTCGATCGGGACGGTCCTCGCCATCGAGGCCTTCGGCGAACGGTGGGGCGTCGTGACCGCGACGGTCGCGACGACGCTCCTCCTCCTCGTCTTCGCCGAGGTGACGCCGAAGACGCTCGCCTCGCGCCAGGCGGAGCGGGTCGCGTGCCTCACCGCCCCCGCGATCGAGCTCCTCGTGACGCTCTTCGCCCCGCTCGCCAAGCTCCTCTCGGGCATCGCCTCGGTCCTCCTCCGGCCGCTCGGCGGGCGGACCGCGGTGCAGGCCGACGTGACCGAGGAGGACGTCAAGAGCTTCATCTCCCTCTCGCACGAGCACGGGCAGCTCGAGCGCGAGGAAAAGGAGATCCTCCACGCGGTCCTCGACTTCGGCGACCGTCCCGTCTCCGAGGCGATGGTCCCGCGCGCGAAGATGGTCCTCCTCCCGGCCGACGCGACCTTCGAGAAGGTCCAGGCGATCGGGCGCGTCTGGCGTTACAGCCGCCTCCCCGTCTGGCGGGACACGCCCGACGACATCGTCGGCATCCTCCACGTCAAGGACCTCTTCGACGTCACGGACGCCGAGGAGAAGGCCTTCAACCTCTCGAAGTACCTCCGTCCGGCGATCTTCGTCCCGGAGCAGAAGCGCTCCGGCGACCTCTTCCGCGAGATGCGCCGCCGGCGGTTCCACATGGCGGTCGTCGTCGACGAGCTCGGGGCGGTCTCCGGCCTCGTGACCCTCGAGGACCTGATCGAGGAGGTCCTCGGCGACATCTCCGACGAGCACGACGAGGAGGCCGCCTCGCCGGTCCTCGACGGCGGCTCCGTCCTGATCGAGGGCTCGTACCCGGTCGCGTCGCTCGAGCGCGACCTCGGGCTCTCCCTCGAGGAGCCCGAGATGGAGACCGTCGCCGGCTTCCTCCTCAAGCGGTTCGGGCGGATTCCCCGGAGCGGCGCGAGGACGTGGCTCGGCGACACCGAGTTCGTCGTCGAGAGGGCCTCGCCCCGCGCGATCGAGAGGATCCGCATCACGAGAAGGGCCCGGGCTCCCGAGGAGCCCGCGGCGGAGAAGGGCTGAAATGCCGAAGGTCGTCTTCCTCGACCAGGGCCTGCGCGGCGAGATCCCGGAGGGGACGACCCCGCTCGCCGCCGCGCAGCGCCTCGGGGCCACGATCTCCTCGATCTGCGGCGGGGCGGGGACCTGCTCCACCTGCCGCGTCGAGTGCGTCGTCAATCCCCAGAACCTCTCCCCGATCGACCCGCTCGAGGAGGCGTACGACATGGGACCCGGCGTCCGCCTCGGCTGCCAGGCGCGGATCCTCGGAGACGTCGGTCTCCGCGTCGTGAAGATCCCGAAGGCGGTGCTCTATTGAGCCGCCCCGCCGTGCGGCGCGCCCTGAAGCGCGCCGGTCTCTCGCCCGCGCCGAAGGACTTCGTCACGGCGCCCGGGACCCCGCAGCCCCCGCGGATCGCGCTCCCCGGAGAGCTGCCGGGGACCGCGACGCCCGTCGACTGGGCGGCCCTCTTCGGCCGCGTCTCCCCCGTCGAGGTCGAGATCGGGAGCGGCCGCGGCCGCTTCCTGACCGACGAGGCGGCCGCCCGGCCCGGCACCTCGTTCCTCGGGGCCGAGATCGAGGTCGAGTACACGCGGATCGCGCAGGCGCGCGCCGACAGGATGGGCCTGACGAACGTCCGCTTCGCGCGCCTCGACGGCCGGGCGTTCGTCCTGTCGCGCGTCCCCGACGCGTCGCTCGCGGCGATCCACGTCTTCTTCCCCGACCCCTGGCCGAAGAACCGGCACGCCAAGAGGCGGCTCTTCTCGCCCGACTTCGCGCGCGCGGCCGCGCGCGTCCTCGCCCCGGGCGGCGTCCTCCGCGTCGCCACCGACAACCTCCCCTACTTCGAGGCGATCCGGGAGGTCCTCGACGCCGAGCCGGGACTCGAGAAGGTCCCCGGCAGCGAGTCGGGCTGGAGCTCCGGGACGGACTACGAGCGGAAGTACGAGAAGGAAGGGAGGCCGATGGCCCGGGGCATCTGGCGGGCGCGGCGTCCGGCCTGAGAGCCGGGCGACGGGCGCGTCAGGGCGTTCCGGCCGGAGGGGCCGAGCCGGCTTCCGGCTCGGCCGCCCGCTTCGCCTCCCGCGCGAGAAGGATCGGGAGGTACTTCCGGAAGTAGTCGAAGCCGGAGACGAGGGCCATCGCCGTCATGACGTAGAGCGCGGCCCTGCCCGTCTTCCGCCAGAGGCCGATGTCGTCGAGCCTCGCGCCCAGGATCATCAGCGAGATCCCGACGACCTGGGCCGTCATCTTCCACTTCCCGAGCTTCGAGGCGGCGATCGTGATCTGCTCGCCGGCGGCGATGGCGCGCATCCCCGAGACGGCGAACTCCCGCCCGACGATGATGCAGACCGCCCAGGCGTCCGCCTCCTGGAGGTCGACGAGGGAGATGAGCGCCGCCGAGACGAGGATCTTGTCGGCGATCGGGTCGAGCAGCATCCCGAGCGTCGTCACCTTCTTGAACTTCCGCGCGATCCAGCCGTCGAGGAAGTCGGTGAGGGCGGCGACGAGGAAGACGGCGAGCGCGAGGTACTCCTTCGCCGGGGCTCCCGTCAGGAGGACGACGACGAGGAGCGGGACGAGGAAGATGCGGAAGAGCGTCAGCGCGTTGGGGAGGTTGAGCACCGCGCCGCATTCTAGCCGCCCCTTGCCGGAAGGTCCGGTCCCGCCGAGAATCCCCGTCCCATGCCTTCTCCCATCGTTTTCGGCACGGACGGATGGCGCGGCCGGATCGGGCGCGAGCTGACGTTCGACTCCGTCGCGCGGGTCGTCGACGCCGTCGCCGCCTGGAGCGCGGGCGCCGGGAACGCCGAGCCCGGCGACGGCCGGACCCTCCCGCTCGTCCACGACACGCGCTTCCTCTCGCGGGAGCTCGCGGCCGAGAGCGCCGCGCGCCTCGCGTCGAAGGGGTTCCGCGTCCTGCTGTCCGACCGTCCCGTCCCCACCCCCTGCGCCTCCTGGCACGTGAAGTCGCGCGGGCTCCGGGCCGGGATCGCCGTCACGGCCTCGCACAACCCGCCCGAGTGGAACGGGGTCAAGGTCAAGTCGTGGTTCGGAGGGAGCGCGACCTCCGAGACCTACGCGGCGATCGCCGCCTGCGCCGACGCGCCGCTGCCGGAGCGTCCCGGGGGCGCCGTGGAGACCGGAGACCTCCTCTCCCCGTACGCCGCCGCGATCGCCGCCTGCGTCGACCTCGACGCGATCCGCCGGGCCGGGCTCCGGGTCCTCTGGGACGCGATGCACGGCTCCTCTCGCGACCTCCTCGCGCGGATCCTCGGCGACTCCCACGCGACCCGGGTCACGACGATCCGCTCCGAGATCAACCCCTCCTTCGGCGGCGTCCACCCCGAGCCGATCCCCGAGCACCTCGGGGCCTCCGTCTCGCTCCTGGCAGCCGAGCCGTTCGACGTCGCCCTCGCGAGCGACGGCGACGGGGATCGACTCGGCGTCCTCGCCCCGGACGGCACGTTCGTGACGCCCCACCGCGTCCTCGCTCTCCTCGCCGAGAGCCTCGCCCGGCGCGGGCGGATCCGAGGCGGGATCGCGAAGACCTTCTCCACCTCGCTCCTCCTCGACCGCGTCGCGGCGAAGCTCGGCGTCCCGCTCCACGTCACCCCGATCGGCTTCAAGTGGATCGCCGAGAAGATGATCGCGGGCGAGGTCGGCATCGGCGGCGAGGAGTCGGGCGGGCTCGGCGTCTCGTTCTTCCTCCCGGAGCGCGACGGCGTCCTCTCGGGCCTCCTCGTCCTCGAGGCGGTCGCGCTCTCCGGGGTCTCGTTCGCGGAGCTCCTCGCGCGGCAGGAGAGGGAGCACGGCTCGTTCGCCTACGGCCGAAGGGACGTGAGGCTCCCGATGCCGGCCCTTCGGGCCTTCGTCGACGGCCTCCTCGCCTCGCCCCCCGCGCGGCGGGCCGGAGCCGAAGTCACCGCCGTGGAGACGATGGACGGCGTGAAGCTCCTGCTCGGTGGCCGGGGCTGGCTCCTGCACCGCCTCTCGGGGACCGAGCCGATCCTCCGGGTCTACGCCGAGCACGAGGACCCCGGGATTGTGGCGAGGCTCCTCGACGAGACCGACGAGGCGCTCCGGGCCTCGATCGGGACCTCGGAGGTCGATCAGGCCTCGATGAGGACGTAGCCTGCGCCCGAGACGCTGAGGACCGGGCCGCCGCCGAGGTCGGCGAGCGGGTCGGCGTCCTCGACGAGGTCCACCGCGACGTCGCCGCCGTAGGCGAGGAGCGACCGCGCCGCGAGGGTGAGCGGCGTCTCGGGGGTCACCTCGAGCCGCGCCGGCTCGGCGGAGGCCGAGAAGGCGATGCTCCCGGTGCCGAAGAGCTTCACGAACGGGAGGGCGATCTGCCGGCGGAACTCGAACGCCGGGTCCTCCCGGTAGGTCAGCGCGGCGTCGAAGCCGAGGACCCGCGAGGGATCGGCCGAAAGGAACTCGTTCCTCAGGTGGACGAGGTGGAGCGCCCTCTTCGGGTCGAGGAGGAGGACCGAGCCGTTCCCGGCCGCCCTCACGAAAAAGCGCGCGAGCGCGCCGGAGAGGCGGTCGTCGGCGGCGAGCTCGGCGACGCCGGAACGGCCCGTGAGGGCGGTCCGCCGCACGAGGACGCCGCGGCGCGCGTCCGCCGCGACGAGGCCTCCGGGCCGCGGCGAGAACGCCGGCTGCGGAGCGGGCGGGGCGGGCGCCGCGGGAGGAGCGGGCGCCGGGTGGGCCGGGGCCGCGACGACCGGGACCGCGACGACCGGGGCCGTCTGCAACGCGGCAGGCGGTTCCAGCGGAGCCACGGGCGGCGGAAGCGGGACCTCGTGGGGAGCCGGACCCGCCGCGACGTGAGGAATCGGCTGGGTGGCCGGCTCGCGGCGCCGGGCCGCGGAGTCGTCGAACGACTCGGGCTTGACGGAGGGGGCCGGCGTCCCGGGGGCCGTCCTCCCGGAGGCCGCCGCCCGCGCGGTCCGCGTGATCGTGTCGTCCCCGTCGACCTCGACCTTCTTTTCCGAGCCCGCGGCGGCGAAGTGCTTCGTCGCCTCGTCGAGGCGCCCCTCGCGCTGGAGGATCAGGCCGACGGTCAGGTGGGCCTTGCGGTGCCCCGGGGCGAGCGCGAGGACCCTCTCGAGCGGCTCGCGGGCCTCCGACCGCCCGGCCTTGAAGAGGATGAGGCCGAGGTTGAAGAGGAGCGGGACGGAGTCGGCGTGGGAGACGAGGAGGCCGCGCGTGATCCTCTCGGCTTCCTCGAGGTGCCCGAGGTGGAACATCGCGAGTGCGAGGTTCGAGAGGACCTCGGGGTCGTTCGCCCGGAACCGGCGCGCCTCCTCGAACTCCCGCCGGGCGTCGTCGTGGAGCCCCTTGCGGAGGTCCTCTTTGCCGCGGTTCAGGTGGAGGAGGAAGAGACCGTGGTCGAAGAAGGGGGCGCTTCGAGTCGGCTCGGAAGCGCGCGTGCTCATCGGTTCGCCGCGACCCGCCCGAGGACCGGCGCCGTCCTCCCCTTCCCGGGAAGGTCGCCGAGGTTCGAGATGAGGAGCTCCCCGCTGGCGCGGTGGAGCTTCACGGGAGCGGACGAGGCGCGCGCCACGGGGGCGGTCGGCATCCCCTTGAAGCCGCCGGCCAGGACCGGCGCGGAGCCGCTCGAGCCGCCGTAGACGAGCATCGCGCGACGGACGTACTCCTGCGTCTCCGGGTAGGGCGGGACGCCGCCGTAGCGCTGGACGGCCCCTTCCCCGGCGTTGTAGGCCGCGAGGGTCCGGACGAGGTCGCCGCCGAACATGTCGAGGAGGTCGGAGAGGTAGGCCGTCCCGCCGCGGATGTTCTCCTGCGGGTCGAACGAGTTCTTCACGCCGTAGCGCCTCGCGGTCCCGGGCATGAGCTGCATCAGGCCGCGCGCCCCCTTCGGCGAGACCGCGCGCGGGTTGAAGTTCGACTCGACGAGCATGACGCTCTTGACGAGCCGCGGGTCGACCCGCTCGCGCGCCGCGTGACCCCGGATCGTCTCGTCGAAGTCCGTCGCAGCGTCCCTCCGGGCGAGGAGGAAGGCGTCGGTCGGGGCGTGCCCGCCGACCGTCCAGCCGCTCCCGACGTTGTTGAAGATGACGACGCCGCCGTCCGCCCTGCGGATGAGCTTCACGTCCGCCCGGGACGCTCCCGCGAGGGCGAGCAAAGCCCCCGCGGCGCAGAGGACGACACGACGCACCATCTTCCCGGGAAGTATAGCCCGCGCGGGCGCCCCGATCAGGCCGGAGCCCCCAGCTTCTCCTTCGCCCGGGCGACCCCCGCCTCGAGCGCGGCGTCGATCTTCTCGGGGTCCTTCCCTCCGGCCTGGGCGAGGTCCGGCTTGCCGCCTCCCCGGCCGCCGACGATCGGCGCCATCGCCTTCGCGAGGTCGTCGGCCGAGACGCGGGAGAGGAGGTCGGACGTCACCGCGGCGAGGAGCGTCACCTTCCCCTCGGCCTCCGTGCCGAGGAGGACGACGCCGCTCTTCAGCTTGCCGCGGAAGGTGTCGGCGAGGTTCCGGAGCTCGTTCGCGGGGAGAGACGGGACGCGCCGCGCGAGGACCTTCGTCCCCGCGACGTCGAGGACCCCCTCGTCCTCCGCCGCCCCGGCGCCGCCGCGGCCGCCCGAGGCGAGCTGGACCTTCAGCTTCGCGATCTCCTTCTCGCTCTCGCGGAGGCGGCCGAGGACCTCGCGGAGCTTGCCGGGGAGCTCTTCCGGCGGGACCTGGGCCGCTTCCGAGAGCTCGCCGAGGAGGTGCTCGTCGCGCGTGAGCCGCTCGACGGCGCCGAGCGACGTGATCGCCTCGATCCGGCGGACGCCGGCCGCGAGCCCCCGGTCGGAGAGGACCTTGAAAGCCCCGATCTCCCCCGTCCGGGCGACGTGGCAGCCGCCGCAGAGCTCGGTCGAGAAGCCGGGGACGTCGACGACGCGGACGCGCTCGCCGTACTTCTCCCCGAAGAACATCATGGCGCCCTTCTCCTTCGCCTCGTCCATGGAAGTGACGACCTTCGTCACCGGCGTGTCGAGGAGGACCTGCTCGTTGACGAGCCGCTCGATCTCGGCGATCTCGTCGGCGGTCGTCGCGCGGGTCGCGGCGTAGTCGAAGCGGAGCCGGTCGGGGGCGACGAGGGAGCCCATCTGCCGGACCGACTCGCCGAGGACCTTCCGGAGCGCGGCGTGGAGGAGGTGGGTCCCGGTGTGGTTCGCCTGTGTCCGGCGGCGCGTCCACTCGGGCACCTCGAGCGTCAGGAGGGCGCCCCTGGCGAGCGTCCCTTCCTCGACCTTCACGTGGTGCTGCACGAAACGGCCGTTCGCCGACTTCCGCGCCGACGTCACCGCCGCGCGGCCGCCGGGCCACGTCACGGAGCCCGTGTCGGTCACCTGGCCGCCCCCTTCGGGGTAGAAGACGGTGCGGTCCGTGACGAGGAGCCCTTCGGCGCCGGCCGCGAGGGCTTCCACGGCGGAAGGCGCGCCCCCCGCGAGCGTGAAGACGCCGAGCGCCTTCGCCCCCTGGAGGCGCGTGAAGTCGTCCTCGGGGTAGCCGCGGAAGACGGTCTCCCACGACGGGTCGGCGAGCTCCTCGGGGAGGAGCGCCTCGTCGGCCTCGAACTTCGAGGCCCCCTTCGAGCGCTCGCGCGCCGTCTCGAGCTCCTTCTCGAAGCCGGCACGGTCGACGGTGAGCCCCTCGTCCTGCGCGAGCTCCTCGATGAGCTCGAGCGGGATGCCGTAGGTGTCGTAGAAGCGGAAGACGGTCTTCCCCGTCAGGCTCGTCTCCTCCTTCCGACGCGCCTCGGTGATCGCCTCCCCGACGCGGTCCGCGCCGGCCGACATCGTCTTCGCGAAGCTCCTCTCCTCGGAGCGGACGAGCTCCCAGACCTCGTTCTTCAGCGTCCGGTGCGGGTCGCCGAAGTAGACCCCCTCGAACACCGAGAAGACCGGCTCGACGAGCCCGCAGAGCTCCGGCCCCTCGATGCCGAGGCGCCGCCCGTAGCGGGCCGCGCGGCGCAGGATCCGGCGGAGGACGTAGCCGCGCCCCGTGTTCGCCGGCATGACGCCGTCGGCCATGAGCATCGTCGCCGCGCGGAGGTGGTCCGCGATGACGCGGAAGGGGGCGTCCTCCTCGGCCATCCCGCCCCTGTAGGTCTTCCCCGAGATCGCCTCGATCTTGTGGATGAGGGGCGTGAAGAGGTCGGTGTCGAAGTTGTTGTTCTTCCCGGTCAGGAGCGCCGTGATCCGCTCGAGGCCGGCGCCCGTGTCGACGGACGGCTTCGGGAGCGGGGTCATCTTCCCCTCGGCGTCCCGCTCGTACTGCATGAAGACGAGGTTCCAGATCTCCATGACCCGGTCGCCCCTGCCGTTCGGCGTCGCGTCGCCCGGGACGTGGGGGCCCTGGTCGACGTGGAGCTCCGAGCAGGGCCCGCACGGCCCCGTGTCGCCCATGGACCAGAAGTTGTCCTTCTCGCCGAAACGGAGCACCCGCGCGGCGGGGAGGTAGCGCTCCCAGAGCTTCGCGGCCTCGTCGTCGTCGGTGTAGACGGTGGCCCAGAGGCGCTTCGGGTCGAAGCCGTAGCGGTCGGTGACGAGCTCCCAGGCGAAGGCGATCGCCTCCTCCTTGAAGTAGTCGCCGAAGGAGAAGTTCCCGAGCATCTCGAAGAACGTGTGGTGCCGCGCGGTGTAGCCGACGTTGTCGAGGTCGTTGTGCTTGCCGCCGGCCCTCACGCACTTCTGCGCCGAGACCGCCCTCGCGTAGGGGCGGCTCTCCCGCCCGAGGAAGACGTCCTTGAACTGGTTCATCCCGGCGTTCGTGAAGAGGAGCGTCGGGTCCTCGGCGGGGACGAGGGAGGAGGACGCCACGCGGCGGTGCCCCTTCTCCTCGAAATAGGAAAGGAACGTCTCGCGGACCTTCCGGGAGGTCCAGTCAGAGGGGGTCGTCATCCGTGGGGTCGCCTTTCTCCCGCAGCGCCTCGCGAACGGCCCCGGGATCGAAGCCGCGGCGCACGAGATGGTCGAAGAGTTTCCTCGACCTCGAAACGGGCGTCAAACCCGCCGGGAGGCTCCGGCGCCTCTTCTCGAGGGCGGCCGCGAGGCGTGCCGCCTCGGCCTCCCCGCCGAGAGGAGCGAGGGCATTCGTCGCGTCGGCGTCCGCCACGCCGCGGGAGCGGAGCGAGGCCGAGACGCGCCGGCTTCCCCGCCCCCGCGCGGCCTCGGCGCGCGCGAGCTCGGCGGCCGTGGCCGCCTCGTCGAGGAGGCCCGCCGACGCGAGCGCGTCGAGGGTCTTCGCGACCTCGGCCCGCTCGTGCCCCGCCCGCAGGAGCTTCCGCTCGAGCTCCCGCCTCGGGTGCGCGCGGCGGCCCAGGAACGCGAGCGCCGCCGTCCGGCAGTCGCGGCGCGGGCGGCGGCGCGGCTCGTCGCTCACGGGAAGGCCGCCCGCGGCCGCCTTCTCCGCCCCCGGTGCGCGGAGCGCATGGTCGACCGCCGCCGCGGAGCGCCTAGGGCTGGTTCGAGAAGTCGAAGGGGGACTCCTCGCCGAGCGGGTTGAGGCGGTCCGGGGCCTGCAGGGCGGCGTCCATGACCTCCTGCGACAGGTCCGACGTCGACTGGACGCCCTGGATCCGGAGCTTGAACTCGTTCGGGTTCGTCGACCGGCGGATCGCCTCGTCGAGCGTGATGAGCCCCGACCGGTAGAGCTGGTAGAGCGACTGGTCGAACGTCTGCATCCCGTACTGCGACGTGCCCGCCTTGATCGCGTCGACGATGTACTTCGTCTTCTCCTTGTTCTCGATGCAGTCGCGGATGTAGTTCGTCGCGATCATCACCTCGACGGCCGGCACGCGGCCGAGGCCGTCGGCGCGCGGGAGGAGGCGCATCGAGATGACCGCCTTGAGGACGGCCGAGAGCTGGAGGCGGATCTGCTTCTGCTGGTGCGGCGGGAAGACGGCGATGATCCGGTTGATCGTCTCCGTCGCGTCCATCGTGTGGAGGGTCGAGAGGACGAGGTGCCCCGTCTCGGCCGCGACGAGCGCCGTCTCGACCGTCTCGAAGTCGCGCATCTCGCCGACGAGGATGACGTCGGGGTCCTGGCGGAGGGCCGCGCGGAGCGCGGAGGAGAACGAGCGCGTGTCGACCTCGAGCTCGCGCTGGTTCACGATCGACTTCTTGTCGCGGTGGAGGAACTCGACCGGGTCCTCGACCGTCATGATGTGCTCGGCCCGCGAGGCGTTGATGAAGTCGATCATCGCGGCGAGGCTCGTCGACTTGCCCGACCCGGTCGTTCCCGTGACGAGAATGAGGCCGCGCGTCTCCTCGCAGACCTTCTCGATGACGGGCGGCAGGAGGAGCTCGCGGACCGTCAGGATGCGGGCCGGGATGACGCGGCAGACCAGCCCGACCGTCCCGCGCTGCTGGAAGATGTTGCAGCGGAAGCGCCCGAGCCCCGGCACCGAGTAGGCGATGTCGATCTCGAAGTTGTTCTTGAACTTCTCCTTCTGCCGGGACGACATGATCGAGAAGGCCATCGCGATCGTGTCTTCCTGCATCAGGCGCTTCATGTCGACGAGGGGGATGAGGTCGCCGTCGACCCGGATGATCGGGTGGGCCCCGACCTTCAGGTGGAGATCCGAGGCCTTGCGCTCGACCGCGATCTTGAGGAGGTCGTTGATGTGCATGCCCGGAGTCTCCCTTCTACCCGCGACCCGACGAGGGGGTTCTGTGCCGAGGATAGGCTCGCGGAATGGCTCGGTCAACGATCGGACGCGCGGGCCGCGCCCCGCTCGCGGAGCTAAGATGGGCCTCGATGTCCGCCCCGTCCGGACGCGTCGCCGCGGTCCTCCTCGCGGCGGGATCGTCCACCCGCTTCGGGAGCCCGAAGATGCTCGCGCCCATCGGCGGGGAGCCCCTCGTCCGCCGCGTCGCCCGCGCGTTCGTCGAGGCCGGCTTCTCGGAGGTCGTCGTCGTCCTCGCGCCCGGCGCCTCGGGCGTCGACGGCGCCCTCCACGGCCTCGGCGCGAGGACGGTCGTCAACCCGAGGCCCGGCGACGGGATGCTCTCCTCGGCCCAGGCCGGGCTCGCGGCTCTCGCGGCCGGCTTCGACCGGGTCGCCCTCACGCCGGCCGACATCCCCGGGCTCACCGCCCCCGTCCTCCGCGACCTCCTCGCCGCGCTCCCGCCGCCCGAGCCCTCCTCCGTCGACGTCCCGGCGAGCGGCGGGCGGAGAGGGCACCCGATCGTCCTCCCCTCCGCGCTCGTCCCCCGCGTCCTCTCGTGGGAGCCGACACGGCGCCTCTCGGACCTCCTCCGGGAACCGGGCGTCGCCGTTCGGGAGCAGCCGGGCTTCGGGCCCGGGATCCTCCGCGACGTCGACGTCCCGTCGGACCTCCCAGCAGCCGGCTGAGCCGCCGGAAGCGCGACGGCCGGCGCGAGGCCGGCCGTCGACGGGTCCCGGGGCGGCCGGAGGATCAGGCGGGAGACGCCGGGCCGAGCGGCGTCAGCCAGCCGTGGCGGTCGGCGACCTTCCCCTCGACGACCTCGAAGAACGCGGCCTGGATCTTCCCGGTGATCGGGCCCCGCCGGCCCTCGCCGACGACGATCCGGTCGACCGAGCGGATCGGCGTGATCTCCGCCGCCGTGCCGGTGAAGAAGAGCTCGTCGGCCGCGTAGAGCATCTCGCGCGGGATCACCTTCTCCTCGACGGGGACGCCGAGGTCGGCCGCGAGCTGGAGGACCGTCATCCGCGTGATGCCGGGGAGCGCAGATGAGGCGAACGGCGGGGTGAAGAGCCGCCCCTTCCAGGCGACGAAGAGGTTCTCGCCCGACCCCTCGGAGACGCGCCCCGTGTCGTCGAGCGCGATCCCCTCCTCGTAGCCGTTGACGATCGCCTCCATCTTGATGAGCTGGCTGTTCGCGTAGTTCGCGGTCGACTTCGCCATCGCGGGCATCGTGTTCGCGCCGAGCCGCGTCCAGGAGGAGCAGCAGACGTCGACCCCCTTCTCCATCGCCTCGGGGCCGAGGTACTTCCCCCACGGGTAGCAGCCGATCATCACGTCGACCGGGTTCGGGAAGGGATTGACCCCGAGCATCCCGAAGCCGCGGTAGGCGAGCGGACGGATGTAGCACGCGTCGAAGCCGTTCGCCCGGATCGTCTCGAGCGTGGCGGCCTTCAGCCGGGCCGCCGTCCACGGGATCTCCATCCGGTACATCTTGGCGGACCAGAAGAGACGGTCGAGGTGCTCGTCGAGCCGGAAGACCTCCGGGCCGCGGGCGGTCCGGTAGCAGCGGATCCCCTCGAACACTCCCGACCCGTAGTGGAGAGCGTGGGTGAACACGTGGACCTTCGCGTCGGCGAAGTCCACGAGGGTGCCGTTCATCCAGATCTTCTTGACGTCCTCGAAGGCCATCGACCCCTCCTCCGCCGGATGATATCCGCCGCGCTCGGGCCGGGCGGCTCAGGAAGCGTCGTCGTCGACCAGGCGCGAGAGGACGGCGACCACCGCGGTCTCGAGGCGGAGGACCCGGCTCCCGAGGCCGACCGCGACCGCCCCGGCGCCGTCGAGGAGCGCCTCCTCGACCGGGTCGAATCCCCCTTCGGGCCCGATCGCCACGGAGACCTCCTCCCCAGGCGCCGCGCCGCCCGCGAGGGGAGCCGCTCCGGGGCGGGCGACGAGGAGCGCTCCCCCCGCGAGGGAGATCGCCTCCGCGAGGGGCCGGGGCGGCTCGACCCCGGGGACGACGGTCCGTCCGCACTGCTTGACCGCCTCCGCGGCGATCCGCCGGAGCCGCCCGATCCGTGCGGAGGCGGCGGCGACGTGGGCCCGCTGCGACCGCGCGGCGGCGACGAGGACGAACCGCGCCGCCCCGCACTCGGTCCCCTTCTCCACGGCCCACTCGACGCGGGCGGGCTCCCCGACGCCGAGGAGGAGAGTCACCCGCAGGCGCGGCTCGCCGCGGACGGGGAGGGCCTCGCGGACGACGGCCTCGCGGCCGGAGGCGGAGAGGGCCGCGGCGGCCCGGCCCCCGGTCCCGTCGAGGAGGACGACCTCCTCGCCGGGGCCGACGCGGGAGACCCGGAGGTGGCGCGCCTCCTCGCCCGGCAGCGTCACCGTCTCGCCGGGGACGAGGTGCGCGCCCGGGACGAGGACGCGCGGCGGGCCGCTCACGGCCGCACCGAGAGCGTGCCGAGCCATTCCCCCTCGGACGCGAGGGCCCGAGGCCGGAGGCCCGCCCCCGCGAGGAGCGCGAGGAATTCCTCCTCGCGCGCGACGAGCTGCCCCGCCGTGACGAGGAGGCCTCCCGCCGGGAGGAGCCCCGCGAGCGCCGGAAGGAGGGGGCCGACCTCCTCCTGGAGCATGTTCGCCACGACGAGGTCGAACCGGGCAGAGGGAGAGAGGCTCTCGAGGAGTCCGCCCCAGAAGGCGCAGCCGTCGACGCGGTTCCGGAGGGAGTTCAGGCGCGAGGCGAAGGGAGCCTCGAGGTCCAGGTCGAACCCGAACGCCCTGCGCGCGCCGGCGACGCGGGCGGCGAGCGCGAGCGTCCCGGCGCCGCACCCGACGTCGAGGACCCGTCCTCCCGGCGGCAGGGCCTCGAGGAGGAGCCGGAGGGCGAGCCGGGTCGACTCGTGCGAACCCGTCCCGAACGCGCGCTCGGCGGGGAGGAAGAGGCGCGGCCGGCGGCCGGGGTCCGAGGAGGGAGGCTCGTGCGGGTCGAGGACGATCCCGCCGGCGGCGACCGGGCGCTGGAGCGCCGCGGCCTCGGCGACCCAGTCCCTCTCGGGCTCGATCTCCCGCGAGGAGACCTCGAGACCCGCCCCGCGGAGCGCGGCCTCGGCCTCCTCGAGCTCCTCCCCGGAGACCCACACCGAGAGGCGCCCGGCCTGCAGGCTCCAGGAGACCGAGAGCCCGGCGAGGACCTCCTCGAGCGCAGGCTCCGCGGCGGGGTCGAGCGTCAGGCGGATGGCGGAGGGCACGGCCGACTCAGCCGGAGAGGAAGTCGCGCAGCTTCTCGAGGAAGCCCTTCTCCTCGCGCGTCGGGCTGCCCGCCTCCTCCTTCAGGACGTCCGCGAGCTTCTGGACCGCCTTCTTCTGCTCGGAGGTGAGCTTCTTCGGGACCCGCACCGTCACGACGACGTGCTGGTCCCCCTTCCCTCGCCCGTCGACGCGCGGGATCCCCTTCCCCCGGAGGCTGAAGACCCTGCCGGCGGCGGTCCCCGCCGGGATCTCGAGGTCCTCCTCCCCGTGGAGCGTCGGCACCTTGCAGTGCCCGCCGAGGACGGCCACCGGGAACGGCACCGCCCAGGGGAGGATGACGTCGTACCCCTCGCGGCGGAACTGCTCGTGAGCCTCCACGGAGAGGACGACGTAGAGGTCTCCCGCGTGGCCGCCCGCCTTCCCGTGGTTCCCCTCGCCCGAGAGGCGGAGACGGGCGCCCGTGTCGACGCCCGCCGGGATCGCGATCGTCAGCGTCCGCTCCCTGAGGACCCGCCCCTCGCCCCTGCAGTCGTGGCAGGGGTCCTTGAGCTTCTCGCCCGCGCCCTGGCACTCGGGGCAGGGCCGCTCCATGGCGAAGAAGCCCTGGCGGAACTGGACGCGGCCGCGGCCGCGGCAGACGCCGCACGTGACCGCCCCGCTCCCCCCCTTGCCGCCCGTCCCGTGGCAGGCGTCGCACCGCTCGAAGCGGCGCATCGGGAGGCTCTTCTCGACGCCGAAGGCCGCCTCCTCGAAGCTCAGCGTCAGGTCGGCGCGCAGGTCCTCGCCGGACGTCTGGCGGCCGCGCCGTCCGCCCCCGAATCCGAACCCGAAGAAGTCGCCCAGGATGTCCGCGAAGTCGACGAAGGCGTTCGGGTCGAAGCCGCCCGAGCTTCCGCGCAGGCCCTCGTGGCCGAACCGGTCGTAGCGGGCGCGCTTCTCCGGGTCAGAGAGGACCGAGTAGGCCTCGGCCGCCTCGCGGAACGTCTGCTCGGCCTCCTTGTCGCCCGGGTTCCGGTCCGGGTGGTGCTTCAGCGCGAGCTTGCGATAGGCCGACTTGATCTGGTCGTTCGTGGCGTCGCGGGCGACGCCGAGGACCTCGTAGAGGTCGCGGGATGTCGTGCTCACCTCGGGCCTCTCGGGTCTATTCCTTCTCCGGCTTGTCGCTCTTGTAGAGCATCGCGGCGGTCAGGAGCCGCGAGACCCCCTGCATGTCGAGCAGCGCGTTGTCGATCTCCCCGCGCTCCTCCGAGGTCAGGACCTCGCGGGCGTGCTGGAGCGTCCGGGCGATCCGGTCCCGCTCGTCGCTCCCGAGGAGCTTGCCGAACTCGCGGAAGACCCGCTCGTTCCCGGTGATCTGCCCCTCGAGCTTGTTCTTCAGCTGGCGGACGACCTTGCGCTTCTGGTCGGCCTGCTTGTTCTCCTCGGCCTCCGCGATGATCTGGTCGATCTCCCCCTGCGACAGGCCTCCCGCCGGGTTGATCTGCACTCCCTGGGCGCGGCCCGTCGCCATGTCGCGGGCGGAGACGTTCACGATCCCCGAGGAGTCGATCGCGAACGTGACCTCGATCTGCGGGACGCCGCGCGCCGCGGGCGGGATGCCGACGAGGTCGAACTTGCCGAGGGACTTGTTCTCGCGCGCGATCTCGCGCTCGCCCTGCAGGACGTGGATCTCGACCGTCGACTGGTTGTCGCTGACGGTCGTGAAGATCATCGAGTTCTTCGTCGGGATCGTCGAGTTCCGCTCGATGACCTTGACGAAGATGCCGCCGTGCGTCTCGACGCCGAGGGAGAGCGGCGTCACGTCGAGGAGGACGACGTCCTTGATCTCGCCCTGCAGGACCCCCGCCTGGATCGCGGCGCCGATCGCGACGACCTCGTCGGGGTTGATCGAGCGGTTCGGCGGCTTGCCGAAGATCGACTCGACCATCGCCTGGACCTTCGGGGTCCGCGTCTGCCCGCCGACGAGGATGATGTTGTCGACCTGGTCGGGCGTCAGCCCCGCGGCCTCGAGGGCGTTGCGGCACGGCCCGGCCGTCCGCTCGATGAGGCCCGCCACGAGCGCCTCGAACTGGTCGCGCGTCAGGACGCGGTTGATGTGCTTCGGCCCGCCCGCGTCGGAGGCGATGAACGGCAGGCCGATCGTCGTCTCCTGCGTCGTCGAGAGCTCGCACTTCGCCTTCTCGGCCGCCTCCTTGAGGCGCTGGAGGGCGAGGCGGTCCTGGCGGAGGTCGATGCCGGTCTGGACGAGGAAGTCGGCGAGGAGCCAGTCCATGACGGCGCGGTCGAAGTCCTCGCCGCCGAGGTAGGTGTCGCCGGAGGTCGAGAGGACCTCGAACATCCCCTGGTCGATCTTCAGGATGGAGATATCGAACGTGCCGCCGCCGAGGTCGTAGACCGCGATCGTCTCGTTCTTGCGGCCCCGCTCGAGGCCGTAGGCGAGCGAGGCGGCCGTCGGCTCGTTGATGATCCGGAGCACCTCGAGGCCGGCGATGCGCCCCGCGTCGCGCGTCGCCTGGCGCTGCGAGTCGTCGAAGTAGGCCGGGACGGTGATGATCGCCTCGCGGACCTCGTCGCCGAGCGCCTCCTCGCAGAACTCCTTGATCTCGCGGAGGACGAACGCCGCGATCTCCTCCGAGGCGAAGTCGCGGTCGCGCACCCGGATCTTCACGTCCCCGTTCGGGGCCGGGACGATCGGGTAGGAGAGGTGCTCCCGCGCGTGGCGGATCTCGGCGTCGTCCCACTTCCGGCCGATGAGCCGCTTGACCGCGTAGATCGTCTGGGTCGGGTTCGTGATCGCCTGCCGCTTGGCGATCTGGCCGACGAGCCGCTCGCCGTCCTCGGTGAAGGCGACGATCGAGGGGGTGGTCCGGGCCCCTTCCCGGTTCGGGATGACCTGCGGCGCTCCGAGCTCGATGACGGCCGAGCACGAGTTCGTCGTGCCGAGGTCGATTCCGATGACCTTGCCCACTCTCTACCTCCCGGCCCGACCCGCGCTCACGCCCCGAGGGCGGGCGCGGCCGGGGCCGCCGACACCTTGACCATGGCCGGCCTGAGGAGCCGGTCGTTCAGGACGTAGCCCTTCTGGAAGACCTGCAGGACCGTTCCCGGGGGCACCTCGGCGGACTCCTCGCGCATGACGGCCTCGTGGAACTGCGGGTCGAACGGCGTGTCGAGGGCCGGCACCTCGGCGACGCCGTACTTGCGGAGGACGTCGGAGAGCTGCCGCGCGATCATCTCGACCCCCGCCCGGAAGTCCTCGACGCCCGAGGCCGGGGCGTGCGCGAGGGCGCGCTCGAGGTTGTCGAGGACGCCGAGGAGGTCACGCATCGTCTCCGTGAGACCGAAGCGGATGTAGTCGGCCTTCTCGCGCTCGGCGCGCTTCTTGAGGTTCTCGAAGTCGGCGACCTTCCGGAGGAGCGCCTCGCGGAGGCGCCCCGCCTCCTCCTCGGCGCGGATCGCCCGCTCGCGCTCCTCGGCGAGGGCGCCGGCCGGCACGGCGGGCTCCTCCTCCGGCGCGGCCTCCGCCTCCGGCTCGGCGGCCCCCGGCGACGCGGGCCGGATCCCGTGCGAGGCCGTCTTGTGGCGCTCCTCCACCGCGGCGACCGCCCGCTCCGCCGCCTCGAGCGCGCGCGCCACGTCGTCCGGACCCCCGTCCTCGTCGAGGTAGACGACCTCGTCTTCCCGCGGGACGCGCCCGTCCTTCTCCGCCATCACACCCCCTCCGACAAACGCTTCGTCACGTAGCGACCGAGCTCCTCGACGAGCGGGACGACGCGAGGATATTCCATCCGCCTCGGGCCGATGACCCCGAGCGCGCCGAGGATCCGGCCCCCGCTCCGGTAGGACGTGACGACGACGGCCGTCTGCGTCTCCTCGGTGAACGCGGAGTCCGAGCCGATCAGGACCGTCGCCTGCCCGCCGTCCGCGAGGCAGTCGGTCAGGAGGTCGACGAGCCGCGCCTCCTCCTCGAGCGCCCGGTACATCCGCCGGAGCGACTCGACGTCCCGCTGGAACTCGGGCTTCCCGAGGATCGTCCCGGCGCCCTCCACGACGAGGGTCTCCCCGCCCGGCCTCTCGTCGCCGAACGCCCGCCGGGCGAGCTCGAGCGCCCGGGCGATCTCGGCGTCGAACCGGACCTTCTCCTCCTGCAGGCCCGCGAGGAGCTGGGCCCGGATCTCGAGGAGCGTCCGGCCGGCGTACTCGGCGGTGAGGCGGTTCGAGACCTCCTGGAGCGCCTCGGGCGTGTAGTCCTCCCGGGTCTCGATGAGCCGGCTCCCGACGAGCCCCTCCCCCGAGACGGTGACGACGACGACCTTCCTCTCGGCGATCCGCGTGAAATGGACGGAGCGGAGGACGACGTGCGCCGAATCGGGTGCCGCCACGACGGCGACCTCTCCCGTCAGCTCGGTCAGGACCCGCGAGGTGGCGTGCAGGAACCTCTCCAGCTCGAAAGACTCTGAGCCGAGCCCGCTCGCGATCTTCGCCTTCTCGGCGAGGCCCGGCGGGCGGGCCGTCATCAGCTCCCGGACGTAGACGCGGTACCCGAGGTCCGTCGGCACCCGTCCCGCCGAGGCGTGCGGGTGGGTGAGGTACCCGAGGTCCTCGAGGTCGGCCATCGCGTTGCGGAGCGACGCGGACGAGAGCCCGAAGCCCCCGCTCTTCTCCAGCTGACGCGACGACACCGGGGCCGCGCTCCGGATGTAGGCCCCGACGACGGACGCGAGAACCTCCCGCGACCGCTGGTCGAGCTGGCTCCAGACGCCGCCGTTCATCCCCTCGAGTCCCCTCCTGAGCTAACGTACGCCGGAGCCCCTGCACCCCCACCACGGGCGGGCGCTCCAGACCAACCCGCTGAAGTCGAGCGATGATAGCAGCGAGACCCCTCCTTCCCGTCCCGGTCGTCGTCGGGAAAGGCCGTCTGGGCAGTGCCTTGGCCGCCGCCCCGGCCTTCTCCGGCCGGACGCTCGCGCACCTCTCGGGGCGCGAGGCTCTCGCCGCTCCCGCGGTCGTCCTCGACGCCGTCCGCCGGGCTGGTGCGGAGGCCCTGGTCCTTCTCGCCGTCCGGGACGACGCGATCGCAACGGTCGCCGCGACCCTCGCCGGCACGACCGTCGGGGTCCCCCCCGGGCCCGCGGTCCTCCACCTCTCGGGGGCCCTCGGCGTCGACGCGCTCGCCCCGCTCGCCGGGAAGGGCTTCGCCGTCGGCTCCTGCCACCCGCTCCAGACGTTCTCGGGGTCGCACGGGGACGCGGGCCGGTTCGCGGGAAGCGCCTTCGCGGTCGACGGCGAGAGGGAGGGGCTCGCCGCCGCGGAGCGCCTCGTCGGCCTCCTCGGTGGCCGGCCGGTCCGGGTGCCGCCGGGTCGCCGCGGCCTCTACCACCTCGCGGCCTCCCTCGGCGCGAACGGCCTGACGGCCCTCGTGGGAGCGTCGCGGGACGCGCTCGTCGGCGCCGGCCTCGAAGCCTCCGAGGCGCTCGAGGCCCTCGGGCCGCTCCTCCGCGCGGCGCTCGAGGAGGCTCTCCGTCTCGGCCCGGAGGCATCGCTCACCGGGCCCGCGGCGCGCGGGGACGTCGCGACGCTCGAACGGCACCGCCGGGAGGTGCTCGCGTGGGACGCCTCCCGGGCAGCGCTCCTCGAGGCGCTCCTCCGCGAGCAGGGCCGCCTCGCCCGCCGGAGGCCCGCGGGACCCGGATGCTAAAATCCTCCGTTCACTGACGAGGAGGCCCGCAAGGCCAAAGCGGAGAGATGGTTTTCTTCAACTACGCCACCATGCAGATGGCTGCCAAGATCGTTTACTACGGTCCGGGCCTCTGCGGGAAGACGACCAACCTCCACGTCATCTACGGGCGGACCGCCCCCACGGCCCGCGGCGAGATGGTCTCCCTCGAGACCGAGACCGACCGGACGCTCTTCTTCGACCTCCTCCCGATCGACGTCGGCGTCATCGGCGGGTTCAAGACGCGCCTCCAGCTCTACACGGTTCCCGGGCAGGTCTTCTACAACACGACGCGCAAGCTCGTCCTCAAGGGGGTCGACGGCATCGTCTTCGTCGCCGACTCCCAGCGACCGATGCTCGAGCCGAACAGGGAGAGCTTCCGGAACCTGCGGGAGAACCTCGCCGAGATCAGCCTCTCGGTCGAGGAGGTCCCCCTCGTCCTCCAGTACAACAAGAGGGACCTCTCGAACATCCTGTCCGTCGACGAGCTGAACGCCTCGCTGAACCCGGAGGGGCGGTTCGAGCACTTCGAGTCCTCCGCTGCGAACGGGACGGGCGTCTTCGAGACCCTCAAGGGAATCTCCAAGCTGACCCTCCGGGCGCTGCGGTCGAGGATGTCGGGAGACGTCCGGCGCCCCGCCGTCTTCGCCGCGCCGGCGACCCCCTCCGCCTCGGTGGCGACCTCCGCCGCGGCGGCGCCGTCCGTCGGGGCCGTGCCGGCCGTGCGGCCTCCTTCCGGCGCCTTCCCCGCCGTCGGCGCGCAGGACCGGGTCGCGCCTCCCTCCTCCGGGACCCTCGAGCGCCTCGCGAAGTTCTCCGAGATGGCGCGCCTCGGGGCCGTCGAGGCGAAGGTGCCGGAGGCCCCGCCCGAGACCCCGGCCGCGGCGTCGGCGCCGTTCCCCGAGGCCGCGGCCCCGCCCGTCCCCGTCGCGCCCCCGCCGGCGGAGGAGACCGCCGCCGACATCAGCTTCGGCGAGTCGGCCGGTCCCGCGCCGGCCCCCGCGGAGCCGGCGGTCAAGCACGTCAAAGTCCGGTCGAGCGTCGACATCCTCTCGGAGCTCGACAAGCTGCGGAAGCTCTCCACCCAGAAGGCGCCCGCCGGGGCGCCCGCGCCGCGCGCCGAGGCCCTGAGGCCCCGCGCCGCCGGTCCCTCGATCGACGACCTCCTCGCCTCGAACCTGAATCACAAGAAGGACGTCACCCGGTCCTTCGACCTCACCGTCCCGCGCCAGGTGCTGGGAAGGAGCCGACAGGTGACGATCGAGCTGAAGTTCTCCGACGGTTCCGGGAGCCCTCTCCTCACCGACAGCAGTTTCTCCATCGACATCTCCAGCCCCACGGACCTCCAGAAGCTCCTGCTGTCCCTCCGTTTCAACGTCCAGGCGGAGTGAAGACCCAAGTGACGGCCGAGACGACCGGACGGGACCGCTCCCGATCTGCAGTTCGGGGACGCGTCCTCGCCATGGGCCTTCTCCCCCTCCTCGCCACCGCCTGCTCGACCACGGCTCCCCCGGCCTCCGCGCGCGTCGACTCCTCCGATGCGGCGAGGGCGGCCGCCTCCGCGACGGACCCCCGCCAGGAGGCGAGCGACCGCTTCCACCAGGGGAAGGTCTACGCGCTCGCCGGCGACCCCGCCTGCGCGCGCCTCGAGTTCGAGGCGGCCCTCGAAGGATTCCGGAAGGCCATGCGTCCCGGCGACTCCGCCGACCTCGCGTTCGCGGGCCAGCTCTGGGACAGCGTCCGGCTCTACGAGTCGCTCCCGTCCGGGGACGACGACGAACGCCCCGTCGCCCCGGGCCAGAGGGACGGCCTCATCGCGCAGGAAACGACGGTCCCGACGGCCGACGAGCTGGCCGTGGCCCGGCGCGAGCTGGAGGCCGCCGGGTCGTCCGCCTCGTTCGACGTGCCGATCGTCGTGAACGACGCCGTCCTGAACGCCGTGGCGTTCTACCAGTTCCGGACCCCGAAGGCCTTCGCCGCGGCGCTCCAGCGGAGCGGCCGCTACCTCCCCCTCATGCGCTCGATCCTCCGCGAGAGCGGCCTCCCCGAGGACCTCGTCTACATCGCGATGATCGAGTCGGCGTTCAAGTTCCAGGCGAGCTCCCGGGCCGCCGCGAAGGGCTACTGGCAGTTCATCGACGGGACCGGCAGGCGCTACGGCCTGAAGAAGGGGCGCGACTTCGACGAGCGGAGCGACCCGGTCAAGTCGACCCGCGCCGCCGCCGCCTACTTCCGCGACCTCTACGAGATGTTCGGCGACTGGTACCTCGCCATGGCGGCGTACAACGGCGGCGAGGGGCGCGTCCTGCGCGGCCTTCAGCGGACCGGCGCGACGAGCTTCTGGGAGCTCTGCGACGCGAACGCCCTCCACCGCGAGACGAAGGACTACGTCCCGTTCTTCATCGCGGCCGCCCTCATCTCGAAGGACCCCGCCCGCTTCGGCTTCGACGTCGTCCCCGACCCGCCCCTGGAGTTCGACGTCGTCGAGCTCCCGAAGCCGGTCGAGATCGCCCGCGTCGCCCGCGAGCTCGGCGTCTCCGTCGAGACGATCCAGGCCCTCAACGGCGAGCTCCGCGGGCGCTCGACGCCCCGGGGCTTCTCCTCCTACCCGCTGAGGCTCCCGAAGGGAGCCGGCGCGCTCCTCGAGGCGCGCCTGTCGGCCATCCCCGCCGCGCCGGAGTACGCCGAGCGCAGGGTCGCGGTCCGGAAGGGCGAGACGCTCGACCGCTTCGCCGCGCGCAACAAGGTGAGCGTCTCCGAGATCCGGGCGGCGAACGACCTCAGGCCGAACGCGAAGCTCCGGAAGGGGATGGTCCTCGTCGTCCCCGTCCGCGTCTCCGGCCGCGCCGCCGCGCCCGCGCTCGCGGAGGCGGCGGAGGCTCCCCTCGTCGCCGAGCCGCTCCGCGGCGAGGTCCGCGCCCTCCCGACGCCGTCGGCCGCCGTCACCGACGCCGCGTCGCTCGGCCACGGCGTCGTCACCGTCCGCCCGGTCGTCACGCCGGCTCCCCTGCCGTCGCGCGTCGACATCCCGGCGAGCGGCTTCGAGCCCGCAGCCCGCGAGACGAAGGCGGCGAAGGCGTCCTCCGCGAAGGGCTCGGCGCGCCGCGCCGGGACGCACACGGTCCGGAAGGGCGAGACCCTCTACCGGATCGCGAACCAGTACGGCGTCAGCGTCGACGACCTGCGCCGCGCGAACCGGATGAGCCGGAGCGCCTCGATCCAGGTCGGGCAGCGCCTCTCCGTCCCCGACGCCGAGAGCCGCTGAGCGCGCGCGCATGACCGTCGCGAGGGCCTGGAGCGCCGCCCTCGTCGGGCTCGACGCCCGGCCCGTCGTCGTCGAGGCCGCGCTCGGGAACGGTCTTCCCGGCCTGACGGTCGTCGGCCTCCCCGACGCCGCGGTGCGGGAGAGCCGGGAGCGGATCCGCTCGGCCCTGCGCCAGATCGGCCTTCCCCTGCCGGGGCGGAACCTCGTCGTGAACCTCGCTCCCGCCGACCTCCCGAAGAGCGGCACGGGCTTCGACCTCGCCGTGGCCCTCGCGATCCTGGCGGCGAACGGCGACGTCCCCGCCGAGGGGCTGGACGGCGTCCTGCTCGCCGGGGAGCTCGCCCTCGACGGCGAGATCCGGCCGGTTCCCGGCGTCCTCTCGATCGCCGAGTGCGCGCGCGCGGAGGGCCGGACCCGGCTCATCGTGGCCCCGGAGAACGCCGCCGAGGCCTCCTCGGTCCCGGGCGTCGTGGTCCTCGCGGCGCCGCACCTCGGCGCCGTCGTCGCGCACGTCGCCGGCAAGGAGCTCCTCGCACCGTGGGTCGCGCGTCCCGCCACGGAGCCCGTCGCCGCGGACGAGCCGGACCTCGTCGACGTGAGGGGCCAGGCCCTCGCGCGGCGGGCGCTCGAGATCGCCGCCGCCGGAGGGCACAACCTCCTCCTCTCCGGGCCCCCGGGCTCCGGCAAGACGATGCTCGCCCGGCGCCTCCCCGGGGTCCTCCCGCCCCTCTCCCCGGAGGAGGCGCTCGAGACGACGCGGATCTGGAGCGCCGCCGGGAGGCTCCCCCCGGGCGCCGGCCTGATGCGGACGCGGCCCTTCCGCTCTCCCCACCACGGCGCCTCGGCGGCCGCCCTCTCGGGGGGCGGGGCCGACCCGCGCCCGGGCGAGCTTTCGCTCGCCCACCACGGCGTCCTCTTCCTCGACGAGCTCCCCGAGTTCCGCCGCGACGCGCTCGAGGTCCTCCGCGAGCCGCTCGAGGAGGGGATCGTCCGCGTCACGCGCGCCGCGGGGAGCCGCTCCTTCCCGGCGCGCTTCCTCCTCGTCGCGGCCATGAACCCCTGCCCGTGCGGGTTCCTGGGAGACCTCCGGAAGGCGTGCACCTGCTCGGAGCACGACGTGGCGCGATACCGGCGGAAGGTCTCGGGCCCGCTCCTCGACCGGATCGACCTCCACGTGGAGGTGCCCGCCCTTCCGGCGGGCGACCTGGCCCCCGGAGCGGAAGCGGAGCCGTCCGCGGGCGTGAGGGAGCGGGTCGTCGCCGCGCGGAAGCGCCAGGCGGAGAGGACCGGCGACGCCCGTCTCACGAACGCGGCGCTCTCGCCGGCGCGGCTGAAGGGATCCGCCGCCCTCCAGCCGGAGGCGTCCGCGCTGCTCGCGAAAGCCATGGACCGGCTCGCGCTCTCGGCCCGGGCGCACCAGCGCGTCGTCCGCGTCGCGCGGACGATCGCCGACCTCGAGGGGGCGGGGGCGACGACGCCCGCGCACGTCGCCGAGGCGCTGCGTTACCGCCCCCAGGCTGCTCCCGCAGGCCTCTGAGAACGCGTAAACCGGACCGGGTGAGACCCTTACGCGGATCGAATCTTTCGCTTGACGCGCCGCGTCCCGTCGATAGACTTCCGTGCGTCTCGTCACAGGAACGGGGGCCTTCGAGGCCCCGGGGCGCCCGGAGAGACCGTTGACGCGAAAGCAGCACACGATCATCGTCGTCCCGCATGCGCGCGCGCGATTTCGCCAGTTCCAGGTGACGTCCCGCCTTCTCTGGAGCATCGCGACCGCCGTCTCCCTCGGCCTCCTCCTGGGCGTCGTCTTCGGGGTCCTCTGGATCCAGTCGGTCCGCAAGAACCGCGAGGTCTCGACCCTCGTGGCCGAGAACCAGGACCTCCGGGGGCGGACGAAGGTCCTGAACACGAAGCTGGAGTCGCTCGAGAAGCTCCTCGCCGACTTCGAGGAGCGGACCCGCCGCCTCTCGATCGTCGCGGGCCTCTCCGGAGTCCACGACCCGGGCACGGGCGGCGTCGGCGGTCTCACCGCCCTCCCGGCCGACGACGCGAGCCACACCGAGGCTGTCCTCGAGGAGACCTCCCGGCGGGGGCTCCTCCTCTCGAGCCGCCTCGGCGCGGTCGAGGAGAAGCTCTCCTTCCAGGCCGACCAGCTCGCCCTCACCCCGACCCTCGCGCCCGCCGTCGGCGTCCTGACCGCCGGCTTCGGGCTCCGGACGGACCCGTTCACCGGGAGACAGGAATTCCACCCCGGCATCGACATCTCCTCCCCCACCGGCGGCCGGATCGTCGCCCCCGCGAGCGGCACCGTCGTCCGGATCGGCTGGGAGAACGGCTACGGACGGGTCGTCGAGATCGCGCACGGCTTCGGAATCCGCACCCTCTACGCCCACCTCGAGTCGACCCGGGTCACCGAGGGGCAGCGCCTCCGCCGCGGAGAGCTCATCGGGCTCATCGGGTCGACCGGACGTTCGACCGGGCCGCACCTCCACTACGAGGTGCAGGTCGGCGGGAAGCCCGTCAACCCGCTCGACTACGTCCTGAACGCCTTCTGAGCGGCTCCGCCGGGCGCCGGGCGCTTCGGCGCCGCTCTGCTAGGATTCCGGGTTCGCGCCCTCGCACGGCGCCCATGGACGAAAGATGATCATCGACAAGGCACTCTCCAAGATCTTCGGGACGAAGCACGACCGCGACATGAAGGCGCTCACGCCTCTCGTCGAGGAGGTCGGACGCCTCGAGCCCGAGCTCGTCGACCTGCCCCTGGACCTCCTGAAAGCCCGGATCGGCGAGATCCGGGAGCGGATCGAGTCGGAGCTGAAGGACCTGCCGAAGGACCTCGAGGCGCGCCGCGCCCGCACCCGCGCCGTCGTCGACCCCTTCCTCCCCCGCGTCTTCGCCCTCGTGAGGGAGGCGGGCAAGCGGACGATCGGCCAGCGCCACTACGACGTCCAGCTCCGCGGCGGGGCCGTCCTCCACCAGGGGAAGATCGCCGAGATGAGGACGGGCGAGGGGAAGACGCTCGTCGCCACCCTCCCCGTCACCCTGAACGCCCTCACCGGACGCGGCGCCCACGTCGTCACCGTGAACGACTACCTCGCCCGCCGCGACGCGGAGTGGATGGGGCAGATCTACAGGGCCCTCGGCCTCTCCGTCGGCTGCATCCAGCACGACCTCGAGGACGCCGCCCGTCGCGAGGCCTACGCCTGCGACATCACCTACGGGACGAACAACGAGTTCGGCTTCGACTACCTGCGCGACAACATGAAGTTCGAGCTCACGCAGATGGTCCAGCGCCCCCACTTCTTCGCGCTCGTCGACGAGGTCGACTCGATCCTCATCGACGAGGCCCGGACGCCGCTCATCATCTCCGGCCCCTCCGAGGGCGACGTCGACATCTACTACCGCTGCGACCGCATCGTCCCGAAGCTCGTTCGGGGCGAGGAGGTCAAGGACAAGTACGGCAACAAGACGACCACGGGCGACTACCTCGTCGACGAGAAGGCCCACACGGCTTCCCTCACCGAGGAGGGGGTCGGCAAGTGCGAGCGGCTCCTCGGCGTCGAGAACCTCTACGACCCGACGAACATCGACGTCCTCCACGCCTGCCAGCAGGCCCTCCGGGCCCACACCCTCTACAAGCGCGACGTGAACTACGTCGTCAAGGAGGGGCAGGTCATCATCGTCGACGAGTTCACGGGCCGGCTCATGCCGGGCCGGCGCTGGTCCGACGGCCTCCACCAGGCCGTCGAGGCCCGCGAGGGGGTCAAGATCGAGCGCGAGAACCAGACGCTCGCCACGGTCACCCTCCAGAACTACTTCCGGATGTACGACAAGCTCGCCGGCATGACGGGCACGGCGGACACCGAGGCGGCCGAGTTCGACAAGATCTACAAGCTCGACGTCGTCGTCGTCCCGACGAACCGGGACATGGTGCGGAAGGACGAGCACGACGTCGTCTACCGGACCGAGCGGGAGAAGTTCGACGCGGTCGTCGAGGAGATCGTCGACCTGCACGAGCGCCAGCAGCCGGTCCTCGTCGGCACGATCTCGATCGAGAAGTCCGAGCACCTCGGCGCGCTCCTGAAGAAGCGCGGCGTCCCCCACGTCGTCCTGAACGCGAAGTACCACGAGCAGGAGGCGACGATCGTCGCCCAGGCGGGCCAGCCCGGCCGCGTGACCATCGCCACGAACATGGCGGGCCGCGGCACCGACATCCTCCTCGGCGGGAACCCCGAGTTCCTCGCCAGGCAGAGGAGCAAGGGGAAGACCGTCGAGGAGTACGAGAAGCTCCTCGAGGAGGCGAAGGCCGAGTGCGCCGCGGCGCACGAGGCGGTCATCGCCGCCGGCGGCCTCCACATCATCGGCACCGAGCGCCACGAGTCGCGCCGCATCGACAACCAGCTCCGCGGCCGCGCCGGCCGGCAGGGCGACCCCGGCTCCTCGCGCTTCTACCTCTCGCTCGAGGACGACCTGATGCGGATCTTCGGGTCCGACCGCCTCTCGGGCCTCATGAAGAGGCTCGGGATGGAGGAGGGGGTCCCGATCGAGCACCGGTGGGTCACGCGCTCGATCGAGCGGGCCCAGAAGCAGGTCGAGGCGCGGAACTTCGACACCCGCAAGCACCTCCTCGAGTACGACGACGTCATGAACAAGCAGCGGGAGGAGATCTACCGGCTCCGGAAGGAGATCCTCACCGGCTCGCTCTCCCACGAGTACGTCGTGAACCTGGCCGAGGACGTCGCCGACGACTACGTCGACCGCTACTGCCCCGCCGGCAAGGACCGCTCGGAGTGGGACTGGAAGGCCCTCTCCTCGATCCTCGGCGAGTCCTTCGGGATGTCGCCCGAGGACGCGGGTCTCTCTCACGAGAGCGACAACAACGCCGCCCTCAAGGAGAAGCTGAAGGCGTCCCTCCGGAAGTACTACGAGGAGAAGACGGCGCGGCTCGGCGCCGACGTCATGAAGGACTTCGAGAAGTTCTTCATGCTCCAGAGCGTCGACGCGCTCTGGAAGGACCACCTCCTCGCCCTCGACCACCTCAAGGAGGGAATCGGCCTCCGCGGGTACGGCCAGCGCGACCCCCTCATCGAGTACAAGAAGGAGTCGTTCCAGCTCTTCGAGTCCGTGAAGGAGGCGATCGAGGAGCAGATCCTCCAGAACCTCTTCCGGTTCGAGGTCGTGAGGCCCGAGGAGACCGAGGCCCGGCCCTCCGCCCCGCCCCCGACGGGCGGTCCGGAGGAGGGCGCCTCCTCCGGCGGAGTCTCCGCGCCGTCCCTCTCCACACGCGCCTCCGCCGAGCTCGAGCGGAGGGCCCAGAAGCAGAGGCGCGAGATGTCGTTCCAGGGGACCTCGGACCCCACCTCCGGCGGCGACTTCCGGGTCGACACCGTCAAATCGACGGGACCGAAGGTCGGCCGGAACGACCCCTGCCCCTGCGGCTCCGGCAAGAAGTACAAGAAGTGCCACGGGGCCTCCCCGGCCGCCTGACCCGCCGGAATCCCCCTTTCCTCCCCGCCTTTTTACCGCCGGCCGGGCCGCGCTCGATCGCGCGCCCCGGTCGTGCTATGAATCCGCATGGCGTCCAGCGTCCCGGCCATCCCCCTCGCCCTCACCTTCGACGACGTCCTCCTCGTCCCGTCGCGCTCCGAGGTCCACCCCTCCATGGCGGACCTGAAGACCCAGCTGACGGCCGACATCACCCTCAACGTCCCGGTGATCTCGGCCGCGATGGACACGGTGACCGAGGCGCCCCTCGCGATCGCGATCGCGCAGAACGGCGGCATCGGGATCGTCCACAAGAACCTGACGATCGAGGGCCAGGCCGCGGAGGTCGACAAGGTGAAGCGGTCGGAGAGCGGGATGATCGTCGACCCGGTCACCTGCCGGGCCGACCAGAAGATCTCCGAGGCGCTCGACGTGATGGCCCGCTTCCGGATCTCGGGCGTCCCCGTCGTCGACGGAGCCGGCAAGCTCGTCGGCATCCTGACGAACCGGGACCTGAGGTTCGAGACCCGCATGGACCTCCCGATCTCCGCGCGGATGACGAAGGAGCACCTCGTCACCTGCGCCCCCGGCACGACGCTCGAGCAGGCCAAGCAGCTCCTCCACGAGCACCGGATCGAGAAGCTCCTCGTCGTGGACAGGGCGGGGGCCCTCAAGGGCCTGATCACCGTCAAGGACATCCAGAAGCAGATCAAGTACCCGCACGCCTGCAAGGACTCGCTCGGGCGGCTCCGCGTCGGGGCCGCGGTCGGGGCGGGCGCGGACCTCGTCGACCGCGCGCGGGAGCTGATCGCCGCGAAGGTCGACATCCTCTGCCTCGACTCCTCGCACGGTCACAGCGAGGGCGTCCTGGCGGCGCTGAAGACCCTCAAGAAGACCTTCCCGTCGATGCCCGTCATCGCCGGGAACGTCGGGACGGCCGAGGCGACGCGCGACCTGGTGCGGCTCGGCGCCGACGCCGTGAAGATCGGCATCGGCCCGGGCTCCATCTGCACGACCCGCGTCGTCACCGGCGTCGGCGTCCCGCAGATCCACGCGATCCTCGAGTGCGTGAAGGGGAAGGGGAAGTCGAAGGTCCCGCTCATCGCGGACGGCGGCATCAAGTTCTCGGGCGACGTCACGAAGGCGCTCGCCTTCGGGGCGCAGTCCGTGATGATCGGGAGCCTCTTCGCCGGCACCGACGAGTCGCCGGGCGAGACGATCCTCTACCAGGGGCGGACGTTCAAGGCGTACCGCGGCATGGGGTCGCTCGGCGCGATGACGAAGGGGTCGGCCGACCGCTACTTCCAGAACGCGGGCGACGAGCCGCGGAAGATGGTCCCGGAAGGGATCGAGGGGATGGTCCCCCACAAGGGCCCCCTCTCCGTCCTCCTCGGCCAGATCGTCGGCGGCGTGCGGGCCGGCATGGGCCTCTCCGGCGCCCGGACGCTCCCCGAGCTCCGGAAGAAGGCGAAGTTCGTGAGGATCACGTCGGCCGGGCTCAAGGAGAGCCACGTCCACGACGTCATCATCACGAAGGAGGCCCCGAACTACCGCCAGGAAGGGTAGCGGCCGCGCGGGATCTCCCGCGGGCGGGGCGGGGGCCCGTCAGCGTGCGAGGAGTCCCTTCACCGCCTCCTCGAGCTCCTTCTTCTGCACCGCGAACCGCGGGCCCGTCGAGGGACCGTCGAAGCCGGAGTGCGCCTTCACGATCCGGTGGCCCCGGTCGAGGAAGAGCGTCGTCGGGTACCCCTTCCAGCCGTCGAGCCGCGTGATCGGCTCCGTCCCGGCGGCCTTCTTCGTCGTCCCCGCGAAGAGGATCGGGAACGTGACCCCGTGCCGCTCCCGGAAGCGGGCGATCTGCCGGAAGCTCCGCTCCTCGTCCTCGGTGTACTCGTACGCGAGCGCGACGACGGCGAGCCCCTTCCCCCGGTAGCGGCGGTAGAGCTCCTCGAGGACCGGGGCCTCGTCGTGGCAGTTCGGGCACCAGGAGCCGAGGATCGAGACGACGACCGGCTTGTCCTTCAGGTCGGGGTCGTCGAGGGAGACCGGCTTTCCGGGAGCGGACGGGTAGGCGAACCGGACCTGCGCCTCCGGGTCCTTCGCGCGGACGATCGACCCGCCTCCCGGGAGCCAGGCCTCCGCGCCCGCGGCGTCGAGCCTTCGGGCCTTCCACGGCGTCGGGACGCCGCTCCGGCTCCGGAAGGTCCCGGTGAAGGCGCCCGCGGCGTCGAGCGTCCCGTCGAGGCGGTAGATGAAGACGCCGTCGAAGACGGTCAGCGAGAGCGCCTTCCCGTCCCAGGTCCCGTTCATCGGCCCGAAGTCGCCCGTCGAGCCGAGGAGCGTCCCGGCAGCGCGGCCGCCGTCCTGCCGGAACGTCGCGAGGAGCCGCTCGGACTTCTCCCCTTCTCCCATCTCGACGCCCCAGTCGCCCGCGACGGAGGGCGACCCCTTCGCCGGCTTCGGGAACGCCGGAGCGGTCCGCACGGCGCGGAACGGGAGCTCGAACTTCCCGGTCGGCGTCGCGCGCGTGAAGGTCCCGACGAGACTCCCGCCCTCGACGCGGGCCGCGAGCCTGCCGTCGTAGTGGTCGAGGCCGAGCGTCAGCGTCTCGCCGTCCCACGAGACGGACGTGAACCGGCTCTCCGAGGCGCCGTTCACGAGGGCCCCCGAGAGCTTGCCGGCCTTCCCGTCGACCCTCAGCCCGAAGGCGATCTCGAGGCCCTCGGCGGGCGCCAGGACCGCGTACCACCGGCCGGTCGGCGGGACGGCGGCGGGCGCGGCGCGGAGGACGGGGGCGAGGAGGAGGGCGGCGGGGACGAGGGCGGCGGCCGCGGCGGCGGTTCGGAGCGAGGAGCGCATCGGCCGAGGTTAACCCGGGCGAGCGGGCGCGCGGAGCCCGGCGATCCGGCGCGCCGAGGCGGTCGGTGGATGCCGGAAAAGAAAAGGGGCGCCGGAGCGCCCCTTCCCCAACCCCGATCGGGGAGGCGTCAGTCCATGTGGGCGATGAGCCGGTCGCCGAACTCGCTGCACTTCACCTCGGTGGCCCCGTCCATGAGCCGGGCGAAGTCGTACGTCACCTTCTTGGCGCCGATGGCGCCGTCCATGCCGCGGATGACGAGGTCGGCCGCCTCGGTCCACCCCATGTAGCGGAGCATCATCTCGCCCGAGAGGACGACCGAGCCGGGGTTGACCTTGTCGAGGTCGGCGTACTTCGGCGCCGTGCCGTGCGTCGCCTCGAAGACGGCGTGGCCGGTGACGTAGTTCACGTTCCCGCCCGGCGCGATGCCGATGCCGCCGACCTGCGCCGCGAGGGCGTCGGAGAGATAGTCGCCGTTCAGGTTCAGCGTCGCGATGACGTCGAACTCCTCGGGGCGCGTCAGCACCTGCTGCAGCGTGATGTCGGCGATCGCGTCCTTGACGAGGACCTTCCCGGACGCGAGCGCCGCCTTCTGCTCGGCGTCGGCCGCGGCCGAGCCGGAGGCCTTCTTCGTCCGCTCCCACTGGTCCCAGGTGTAGGTCTCGGCGGCGAACTCCCGCTCGGCGAGCTCGTAGCCCCAGTTCCGGAAGGCGCCTTCCGTGAACTTCATGATGTTGCCCTTGTGGACGATCGTGAGGCTCTTGCGCTTGTTCGCGATCGCGTAGCGGATCGCGGCGCGGACGAGGCGCTCGGTCCCTTCCTTGGAGACGGGCTTGAAACCGAGGGCCGCCGTCTCGGGGAAGCGGATCTTCTTGTACATGGCCGGCCAGCCCGCCTTCAGGAACTCGAGCGCCTTCTTCGCGTCCTCGGTCCCCGACTCGAACTCGATGCCGGCGTAGATGTCCTCGGTGTTCTCCCGGAAGATGACCATGTCGACCTTCTCGGGGCGCTTCACCGGGGAGGGGACTCCCTTGTACCAGCGGACCGGGCGAAGGCAGACGTAGAGGTCGAGGAGCTGCCGGAGGGCGACGTTCAGCGACCGGATGCCGCCCCCGATCGGAGTCGTCAGCGGCCCCTTGATGCCGACGAGGTACTCCTTGAACGCCTCGACGGTCTCGTCGGGAAGCCACGTGCCGAGGTTGTCGTACGACTTCTGGCCCGCGAGGACCTCCATCCATTCGATCTTCCGCTTCCCGCCGTAGGCCTTGGCGACCGCGGCGTCGAGGACGCGGACGGAGGCGCGCCAGATGTCGGGCCCCGTGCCGTCGCCTTCGATGAACGGGATGACGGGATTGTCGGGAACGACGAGCTTCCCGTCGACGATGCGGATCTTCTCGCCGTTCGGCGGGGCGGTCCTCTTGGTCTCGGCCATCACGAACCTCCGGAGCGGCGGATTCTAGCGGCGCCTCGCCGCTTCGACAAACCGAGGGACGGGAGGCTCCCCGGGCCCCGCCTCAGGCGGCCCCGGCCCGGCGGAGCCTCCGGGCGTCCGGGTAGGGAAATACGTCGAGCACCTCCCGGGCGGCGTGCCGGCGCTTCATCTCGTTCCAGAATTCCGGCCGCACGAGGTCTCCGTGCGCCCCCGCGAAGAGCCGCCGGAGCGGCGCGGGGAACCCCATGAACGTCAGGAACTCCTCGGGGAAGACGTCGCGCGGGCCGACGTAGAACGACGGCCCCTCGGCGCCCCCGGCGTCGTCGTCCGGGAGCTCGCGGAAGTCGCAGTCCGTCACGGCGCAGAGCTCGTCGTAGTCGTAGAAGACGACCCGACCGTGCCGCGTGACGCCGAAGTTCTTCACGAGGAGGTCGCCCGGGAAGATGTTCGTCGAGGCGAGGTCCCGGAGCGCGCGGCCGAAGTCGAGGACCGCCTCGCGGACCGCCTCCTCCGGCGCCTCGCGGATGTAGAGGTTCAGCGGCACGACGCGGCGCTCCGTGTAGAGGTGCCGGATGACGACGTCGTCCCCCTGGAGGGCGACGGTCTCCGCGCACTCCCCGAGGAGCTCCTCGAGGAGGCCGGGCTCGAAGCGGCTCCGGGGGAACTCGAGGAACTCGTACTCCTGGACGTCGACGAGGCGGCCGGCGCGGTCGTGCTCGAAGACGAACTGGTACCGCTCCTTCACGTCGCTCCGGGTGACCGTCTTCGACGGCCCGAAGCGGTCGCGGATGACCTTGAAGACGACGTCGTAGCCGGGCATGGTGAAGACGACCATCACCATCCCCTTCTCCCCCCGCGCCGTCTCGAAGCGGTCGCCGGAGCGCTCGAGGTGCCGGAGGAGGTCGCGGTAGAGCTCCGTCTTGCCGTGCTTGTTGTAGCCGAGGGAGATGTAGAGCTCGGCGACCGGCTTCTTCGGGAGGATCGACTTCAGGAACCGGACGACGCCCGCCGGCGCCTCGACGTCGACGTGGAAGTAGGAGTGCGCGAAGCCGAAGACGATCGAGATCTCGTCCTCGTCGAGGAGGACGGCGTCGACGACGACCTGCCCGCCCGGGTTCACGAGCGCGAGGACGAACGGGAGGTGATTCCGGCCCTTCACGACGCGGCCGACGACGTAGGCTCCCTTGTTCCGGTAGAAGACCGGCTCGAGGAGCTCGACGAAGTCGAAGCCGGGGTCCCCCCACGCCGCCGAGGTCGCCTCGTCGACGGCGCGCGCGACGACGCCCGCGTCGCGCTCCGCGTCCTCCCACGGCATCGCGAAGGAGTAGTCCTCGAGGATCCCGCTCACCACCGATCGCGTCGAGAGCGCGCCGGGGTACGTCCTCACGGGGACCGCGCCCGGCGGCGGGAGGCCCGTGTCGCTCCCGAAGTGGACGAACTCCCTCTTCGGGTCGACGCCGACGGTCGTGAAGACCTTCCGCGTCACCGAGTTGAAGAACGTCTCGGCGAGCTCGAGGTCCGCGTGCCCCCCCATGAGCCACGAGTACTCCCGCTTCATCGCCGTCCAGAGCTCCGGCGAGCGCTGCGACGCGCCGAAGACCTCCTCGAGCTCCGACACGACGCGCCTCACGACGTTCGTGTAGAGCGCGAGGCGGTCGACCTTGTCCTGCTGGACGCCGTGCCAGTCGGAGAACTCGAAGTGGAGCGCGGAGCGGCGGGTGATCCTCCGGAAGCCCGAGCGGTACTTCTCGAAGCCCCACTTCACGAGGATCGCCCCCTTGCGTGCGAGGAGGCCTTCGGGCGGGATCATCGTCCGGCGAGCATAAGGCAGCCGGACGCCGGGCGATGCCCGCGGTTCACGGCGGGTACCCGGTGATGTCGCGGATCTCCTCGTAGAGCGGCCGCAGGCGCTCGTACATCCGCCGGTAGACGCGCCGGTAGAGGCGGTCGTAGAGGCCGGAGGTGGCCGGCTCGGGCGTAAAGACGCGCCCGAGGCGCGTCATCGCCGCGACGGCCGCCTCGAACGACGGGTGGAGACCGAGGCCGACCGCCACGTCGATCGCGGCGCCGAGGCCCGAGGCCTCCGTGACGTGCGGCCGCGCGGCCGGCAGGCCGAAGACGTCGGCCGTGATCTGCATCGCCGCGTCGCTCTGCGCGCCCCCGCCCGCGACGCGGAGCTCGGTGATGGCGACGCCGCTCCGCTTTTCCGATCGCTCCTTCCCCTCGCGGAGGGCGTAGGCGAGCCCCTCGAGGATGGCCCGGTAGAGGTGCGCCCGCGTGTGGACGTCGCCGAAGCCGATGACCGACCCCTTCGCCTCGGGGCCCGGCTTCTTGACGCCAGGGGACCAGTAGGGCTGGAGGACGAGCCCCATCGAGCCGGGCGGGACCTTCCCGACGAGGTCGTCGAAGAGCGCCTCGGCGGGGAGCCCCCTCTCGCGGGCCTCGGCTTCCTCGAGCTGTCCGAACTGTTCCTTGAACCAGGTCACCATCCAGAAGCCGCGGTAGATCTGGATCTCGAGGCTGTAGGCCCCGGGCACGGCCGACGGGTAGGGCGGGAGGAGCGGGAGCGGCTCGACGTAGCGGCGGTGAGTCGTGTTGATCGTCGCGGTCGTCCCGTAGCTGAGGCAGGCGACGTGCGGCTCGAGGCACCCGGCGCCGAGGACCTCGCACGCCTTGTCCGCCGCGGCCGCGATCACGGGGAGCCCCTTCGGCAGGCCCGTCGCCTCTGCGGCGGAGGCCGTCAGCTCGCCGAGCCGTCCGCCGGGCGGGACGAGCTCCGGCAGCTGCTCGCGGCGCACCGGGAGCGCGTCCCACTTCCAGTCGAGCCGCCCGGCCCACTTCAGGCCCCTGTAGTCGAACGGGACGTAGCCGACCTGCCCGCCGGACGAGTCGACGAAGCGCCCCGTCAGCCGGTGCGCGAGGAAGCCGGAGAGGAAGAGGTAGCGGGCCGTCTTCTTCCACGTCTCGGGCTCGTGGCGCGCGAGCCAGTGCGCCTCCGCCTCGGCCTGGAAGTAGGCGACCGTCTCGGACATCCCCGAGAGGCGGAACGCGAGCCCCCAGAGGCCACGGACGGGCGGGACGCCCTCGGTCCTCCGCTGGTCGAGCCAGACGATCGCCGGGCGGAGCGGCGTCCCCTTCGCGTCCGTCGCGACCATCGTCGCGCGCTGCGTCGTCACGGCGACGCCCGCGATCGACTCCCGCGCGACGCCGGGCTGCGCGAGGAGGGCGCGCGTGGCCTCGCAGACCGAACGCCAGTAGAGCTCGGGGTCCTGCTCGGCCCAGCCGGGGGGGCCCGGGACGTACGGCTCGACCGGGACGCGGCTCCGCGCGAGGAGGTTCCCGGCGAGGTCGAAGAGGAGCGCGCGGACGCTCTGCGTCCCGTGGTCGATCGCGAGGAGGCGGTCGGCGCTCACGCGCAGAGCGCGGGGGTGGACGGCGCGACCGGGACCGTGTGGCTCGCGCGCCACCGGGCAAGGTAGTCGTGCTCTTCCATCGACCAGCGGCCATCATCCCACGCCAGCTCCCCGCGGCAGACCTCTCGGACGCGCGGGAGGAGGGAGGCGCCGCCGTCGGGGAGGAGGAGCCCGACGCGCACCCGCCGGAGGAGGAGGTCGTCGAGGTGGACGACCTTCTCGGCCCGCGCCGCGCGCCGCAGCTCGGCCCAGAGGCACGACGTCCCGGCGATCGGCTCGAGCTCCCCCGGCCGGGCCGCGGCGACGACGGCCGCCGCGGCGGCGCCGTGGCGCCCCGCGAGGCGGCGCGCCGCGGAAACGTCGAGGCCGGCCGCCTCGGGGATTCGCGCGAGTCCCGGCTTGAAGACCCGCGCGTCGGCCCCGAGGCGCGCGAGCGCCGGGAGGCGCTTCCGGAGGAGCCGCAGCGCCGCGAGCGCGATGAGCCGGAACGTCGTCAGCTTCCCGCCGGTCACCGTCAGGAGCCCCGCCTCCTCCCAGAGGACGTGGTCGCGGCTCTCGTCGGAGGGACGGGCCTTCCCCGTCCCGACGACGGGGCGTACCCCGGAGAAGCTCGAGACGGCGTCCCGCGCCGAGATCGAGAGCGAGGGGAACGCCGCACGTGCGCCGTCGAGGAGGTACGCGGCCTCGGCCGGCGCGATCGAGGGCTCGACGTCGAGCGGCGCCGGGTGGTCGAGGTCCGTCGTCCCGAGGAGCGTGAGACCCTCCCACGGGTAGGCGAAGAGGGGGCGGCCGTCGAGCGGGTGGCGGAACGTGACGGCCTGCGCCGCCGGGAAGCGCCAGGCCGGGAAGAGGAGGTGGCTCCCGCGCAGCGGACGGATCCTGGGCCGTCCCCCCACCTCGCCGCGGAGCCGGTCCGCCCAGGCGCCCGTCGCGTTCACGACGACCGTCGCGCGGACCTCCCGCTCCTCGCGGTTCACCAGGTCGCGGAGGACCGCGCCCGTCACCGTCCCCCGCTCGCGCAGGAGCCCCTCGCAGCGGACGTAGTTCCGGACGAGCGCCCCCTCGGCCTCGGCCTCCGCGAGGACGCGCAGGACGAGGCGCGCGTCGTCGGTGAAGGCGTCGGCGTAGGCGAAGCCTCCCGTCAGGCCGGGCGCGCCGACGTGCGGGGCACGGAGGAGGAACTCCTCGCGCGAGAGCCGCACGTGGCGCCCCTCGCGCGCGAGGAGGTCGTAGGCGACGAGGGCCGTCCCGACGAGGGCCCGCCCCGGCCGGTCGCCCCTGTGGAGCGCGAAGAGGAAGCCGACCGGGTCGACGAGGCCGGGCGCCTCCGCGAGGAGCCGGTCCCTCTCGCGCACCGCCTCCCACGTCAGCTTCACGTTCCCCTCCGCGAGGTAGCGGAGGCCGCCGTGGACGAGCTTGGAGGAGCGGCTCGACGTCCCCGAGGCGAAGTCCCCCTGCTCGACGAGGAGGACGGAGAGCCCCGCCCGCGCCGCCTCGAGCGCGATGCCGGCGCCGGTGATCCCGCCGCCGACGACGAGGAGGTCGTACGAGGGGCCGATGCGGGAGGGCTCGCCCGGGCGGCTCACGGCACGAGCTTTCCGGGGTTCAGGAGCCCCTCGGGGTCGAACGAGCGGAAGAGGTCGCGGAGGGCCTTCACTCCGAGCTCTCCCTTCTCCGCGGCGAGCCACGGCGCGTGGTCCTCCCCGACCCCGTGCTGATGGCTGATCGTCCCTCCCCCCGCGACGATCGCGTTCGAGGCGGCCGCCTTGAGCGTCCGCCAGCGGGCGAGGCTCGCCTCCGGGTCGGCGGCGAGCCGGTAGAGGTAGGTCGTGTAGAGGCTCGAGCCGTCGAGGTAGACGTGCGAGAGGTGCGTGAAGACGTGGACCTTCTCCCCTTCCGCCTCGAGCCCGGTCCGCAGGGCCGCTCCGACGGAGGAGAGGAGCGCCGGGACGCGGCTCCAGGGGGCCGCGGTCTCGAGCGTGTCGACGGCCCAGCCCGCCTCCCAGAGCGAGTTTCGGAGGTACGGCGCGCGGAAGCGGTTCCGGTGCCACTCCCTCCCGAACGCCTTCCCCGCCGCGACGCCGCCGCGCATCGCGAGCGTCCCGAGCGCCTGCCGGCGCGTCTGCCGCACGAGGTTCTCGCTCCCCGAGACCCCGAGGAGGAGAAGGCACTTCTCGTCCTTCGCGCCGCGGAACGAGAGGTACGCCTCGAGGGCGCGGACGAGCCGCGCGTGCCCGGCGAGGAGGAGCGTCGTCCGCGTCTCCTCGGGGGTCGAGAGGCGGAGCATCGAGAGCGGGAGACGCATCGCGATCAGCTCGCGGACCGCCGAGACCGCCGACGGAAGGTCGGGGAGGAAGACGCCGTGGACCTCCTCCTTCGCGGGGAGCGGCGAGACGCGGACCGTCCCCTCGGTCAGGACGCCGAGCCGCCCCTCGCTCCCGAGGACGAGCTCGCGCAGGTCGGGGCCGGCCGCCGACGCCGGGAAGGACGGCAGGTCGAGCCGCCCCGACGGCGTCTCGACGCGCCCCCCCGCGAAGAGCCGCTCGATCCGGCCGTAGCCGAGCGACTGCTGCCCGCTCGAGCGCGTCGCGACCCAGCCGCCGAGCGTCGAGAGCTCGAACGACTGCGGGAAGTGCCCGAGCGTGAAGCCGTGGGCGCGGAGCGCCGCCTCGAGGTCGGGCCCCTTCACGCCGGCGCCGAACGTCGCGAGCCGGCTCGTCTCGTCGAGGGCCAGGAGGCGGGAGAGCCGCGAGAGGTCGACCGTCACGACGGGCGAATCCGACGCGTGGGGGTTCACGTGCCCCGCGACGCTCGTCCCGCCGCCGTACGGGATGAGCCGCGCGCCGCTCTCCTTCGCCCACGCGAGGAGCGCCGCGACGGCGTCCGTCGACTCCGGGAAGGCCACGGCGTCGGGGACGGCGCCGACGCGCCCCGAGCGGAGGGCGATCCAGTCGGGGAGGCTTTGCCCGCGCGCGTGGAGGAGACGTTCCCAGGGGTCCGTCGAGAGGCCGTCCCGCGGCGCGAGGCGGGAGGCCGGAACCGGCGCGAGAGCCTCCTCGCGCGTCGCGTCCCGGGGTCTCGTCCCCGGGCCGACCCACGCGGAGAGCGCCTCGGTGGCCCTCGACGGAAGCGAAGCGGAGACCGTGTCGTCTCCCCAGCCGTTCCAGCGCCTCATCGTCCCCTCCCCTTCGCGAGCCGCCGCTCGAGCGGTCTCCAGAGCTCGACGCTCCGCGTCATGACGTCCCGAGCCACCCGCTCGGCGCCCGCGGCGTCCCCCGCCGCGGCGGCGTCGCGGAGCGCCGCGTAGAAGGCCCGCGAGGCCTCCCGGGCGGCCGGCCTCTCGAAGTAGAGAGTCGCCATCCGGGCGAAAAGGCCGCGGAAGCCGTTCAGGATGAGCGCGTAGACGGGGTTCCCCGACGCGACGGCGAGGAGGTGGTGGAGCTCCCAATCGAACCGGGTCCACTCCGCGGCGGTCGCTCCGAGGTCCTCCGCCGCGGAGAGGAACGCGGCGACGCGGTCCGGGGCGTGGCGGACCGCCTCGCGCGCGTAGGCCGGTGCGAGGACCTCGCGGACCTCGAGGAGCTGCTTGACGAACCCCTTCGGGATCTCGCCGTGCTCGGCGAGGGAGGCGAGGACGTTGAGGCCTCCCTCGGTCCAGAGGTCGTTCACGCGGGTCGGCAGGCCGTGCCGCACCGTCACGAAGCCGTCGCGGTCGAGCTTCTTCAGCGCCTCGCGGAGCGTCGGCCGCGTCACGCCGAGGGCCGTGGCGAGCTCCCTCTCGGCCGGCAGCGCCTCTCCCGGCGCCCAGCGGCCCGAGAGGAGGGCCGAGACGAGCTCCCGCTCGACGTGGGCCCCCGGCCGGCGCGGCGCGGGCGCCTCCGCCGTCGCGGGACGCGGGGGGGCGGCGGGCCGGGCGACGAGCCGCGCGCGGAGCGCGGGCGAGCGGGGCTTACTGGTAAGAGGTCTGACCACGACCGGAGTGTCGGCCCGGCCACGGGGAGAGTCAAGATGTTTCCGCCGGCCCGCCCGGGGCCGTTCGTCCCCGGGCCGCCTCCGCGACGCGCGCGAGCCCGTATCATGTCCCGCGGGGCCGCCACGGCCCGGGAAGGAACCGCATGACCTCCCCTTCTCCGCTCCTCGATCTCCTCCAGCGCCACGAGGCCGGGATCCTCTCCGAGTCCTTCGACGGGATGTCCCGCTGCCGGCTCGTCCAGTACCAGGCGGCCGGCGCCGACGAGGTGAGGCGCCGCCTCGCCCGTCTCCTCGCCCTGCTCGTCTCCGCCGTCCGCGACCGCGACCTCGATCCCGTCCTCTCCTACGCGCGCGAGACCGCCGCCCGGCGGTTCGACGAGGGGGTCGACCTTCCCGAGGTCCAGTCGGCGATCAACGTCCTCGAGGAGGCCGTCTGGCGCCGCGTCGTGAAGGAGATCCCGCCCGACGGCCTCGCGGAGGCGCTCGGCCTCGTCAGCACCGTCCTCGGCGTCTGCAAGGACACGATGGCGTCGAGCTACGTCGCGCTCGCGACGAAGCGGCACGCGGCGAGCCTCGACATGACGGCTCTCTTCCGCGGCACGCAGAACCGCTTCTACACGAGCTCGACGGACTGATCCCGGGGGCTCAGCGGGCCTTCGCGGCCGGGCCCGGCAGGAGCGGCTCGAGGTACGGCAGGACGTTCGCGGCGACGATCCGCTGCCCCTCGGCGTTCGGGTGGATGCCGTCCTCCTGGTTCAGCTCCTTCCTCCCCGCGACCCCCTCCAGGAGGAACGGGACGAGCGGCAGCCCCTCCTCCTTCGCGACGCGCGGGAAGAGACCCGCGAACCCTTCCTCGTACTCCGGGCCGTAGCTCGTCGGGATGAGCATCCCGCAGAGGAGGACGCGGGCCCCCGACGCGCGCGCCTTCGCGACGATCGCGCGGAGGTTCCGGCCGGTCTCGTCGAGCGGCAGGCCGCGGAGCCCGTCGTTCGCCCCGAGCGCGAGGACGACGACGGCGGGACGCTGGGAGAGGACCCACTCGGCGCGCCGGAGCCCCCCGGACGTCGTGTCGCCCGACACCCCCGCGTTCACGGCACGGATCGGCCGCCCCTTCCGCGCGAGCTCGCGCGCGACGAGAGCCGGGTAGGCCTGGTCGACGGGGAGGCCGAGGCCGGCCGTCAGGCTGTCGCCGAGGAAGACGACGAGGGGCGCGTCCGCAGGGACGGGCGCCGCCGTTGCGAATGCCGCCGGGCCCGCGCCCTCCCCCGCCGTCGCCCCCGGGTTCGTCGGGACGAGGTCCCGCCGGGAGGGACCTTCGCCGTCGCGCTCCTTCCCGCACCCGGCGAGGAAAGAGAACCCGACGAGGAGGGCGAGGAAAACCGCGCGTCGCACGGCGGCGGATGTTACGGGAATGCGAGACTCCCACCCGTGAAGAGCCCCCTCCTCGAGCTTCGCGGCGTCACGAAGGAGCTCCCTTCCGGCAGCCGCCTCCTCCGGATCCTCGACGACGTCGACCTCGCGATCGGCGCCGGCGAGTTCGTCGCGATCCTCGGCCCCTCCGGGAGCGGCAAGTCGACGCTCCTCGGCCTGATGGCCGGCCTCGACCGCCCGACGCGCGGCGAGGTCCTCCTCGACGGGGCGCCCGTCCACGCGATGTCGGAGGACGACCTCGCCCTCCTCCGCCGGCGCACGGTCGGCTTCGTCTTCCAGTCGTACCAGCTCCTCTCGAACATGACGGCCCGCGAGAACGTCCTCCTCCCGCTCGAGCTGGCCGGTCACCCCGACGCCGGCGCGCGCGCGGGGCACCTCCTCTCGGCGGTCGGGCTCTCGGAGCGGGGCCACCACTACCCGGCGCAGCTCTCCGGCGGCGAGCAGCAGCGCGTCGCGCTCGCGCGCGCCTTCGGGCCGCACCCTCCCCTCCTCCTCGCCGACGAGCCGACGGGAAACCTCGACAGCGCGACCGGCGCCTCGATCCTCGACGTCCTCGTCCGGCTCCGGAGCGAGAGCGGGACGACGCTCGTCCTCGTCACGCACGACCCCGCCGTCGCCGCCCTCGCGGGCCGCCGCATCCACCTCCGCGACGGGAAGGTCGAGCGGGACGAGACGTCGTCGTGAACGCCGGGCTCTTCGCCCGCCAGCTCGCGCGCGAGAGCCGCGGGTCGCGCGGGCGCCTCCTCTTCTTCGCCGCCTGCCTCGGCACGGGCGTCGCGGCCGTCGTCGCCGTCGCCGGGCTCTCCGGTGCCCTCGAGGAGACGATCCGGAGCCAGGCGCGGCCGCTCCTCGGCGCCGACCTCTCCGTCGAGTCGTTCCAGCCCTTCCCGCCGGCCGTGACGCAGGCCCTCGACGCGCTCCCCGGCACCCGGACCCGCACGGAGGACCTCGTCACCGTCGTCTACGAGCCTGGCGCCGCCGCGGCCGCCGCCGGCTCCGCCCCGCGCAGCCTCCTCGTCGAGCTGAAGGCGGTCGAGCCGCCGTTCCCGCTCGCCGGCGAGCTGCGCGTCGAGCCCCCGCGCCCGCTCGCGGAGCTCCTGGCGCCCGACGCGATCGTCGTCCATCCCGACCTCCTCCGCCGCCTCGACGTCGCCGTCGGGGGCGAGGTCTCCCTCGGCGGCCGGCTCTTCCGGATCGCCGGGACGGTCGCCTCCGAGGCGGACCGGATCGCGGGCTCCTTCCGGATCGGCCCCCGCGTCTTCGTCTCCCGCGAGGGGCTCGCGCGGACGTCGCTCGCCGGCTTCGGCAGCCGCGTCACGCGCCGCCTCCTCCTGAACTTCCCGGCAGGGACCGACGCCGCCGCCGCGGCGAGGGCCGTCCGCGCGCTCAAGGCGCGCCTCGAGCCGTTCCCCGGGGTCCGCGTCGAGAGCTGGCTCGACGGCCAGCCCGAGCTCCGCCAGGCGATCCGGAGGACCTCCCGATTCCTCGGGCTCGTCGCGCTCACCTCGCTCCTCGTCGGCGGCGTCGGCGTCGCGCAGACGGTGCGCGCCTGGGTCGCGAGCCGGCTCGACGCCCTCGCGATCCTCCGCTGCCTCGGCGTCACCTCGCGCGAGGCGATCCTCCTCTACGCGGCGCAGACGGCGGGGCTCGCGCTCCTCGGGAGCCTCCTCGGCGCCGCGGCCGGCCTCGGCCTCGTCGCCGCCGTCGGCCGCGCCTACGCCGACCTCCTCCCGCCGGGCGGGCTCGACCCATGGCAGCCGGAGGCGCTCCTGCGCGGCCTCGGCCTCGGCCTCGGCGTCTCCCTCCTCTTCGGCGTCCCCGCGCTCTTCGCCGTCCGCCGCGTCCCGCCCGCACGCGTCCTCCGGCACGACGCGGAGCCGATCCCCCCGTCGCGCCCGCTGCAGCTCCTCGGCGGGCTCCTCCTCCTCGCGGGCGTCGCGGCGACCGCCTGGGTCCAGTCGGGGCTGCCGCGGGTCGCCGCTCTCTTCACGGGCGGCCTCGCCGCCTCGGCGCTCGTCCTCGCCCTCGCGGCGCGCGGCCTCCTCTGGCTCGTCACGCACGTCCCGCGCGAGAGGCTCCCCTTCGCGCTCCGCCACGGCCTCGCGGCCCTCGCGCGTCCCGGCGCGGGGACCGTCAGCTCGATCCTCGCGCTCGGCCTCGGGACGCTCGTCGTCCTCCACATCGCCCTCGTCCAGCGCGACTTCTCGCGGCAGCTCGCCGCCGACCTGCCGAAGAACGCCCCGACCGCGTTCCTCCTCGACGTCCAGCCCGACCAGTGGTCCGGCGTCGCGGCGCTCCTCGCGGCGGAGGGGGCGACACGCGTCGACTCGGTCCCCGTCGTCACGGCGCGCCTCACCGCGATCGACGGGACAGACACCGCGACGCTCGCGGCCCGCGCGAAGGGAGACCCGCGGCGCCAGCGCTGGGCGCTCACGCGCGAGCAGCGCCTCACGTACCTCGCGACGCTCCCGCCCGACAACCGCGTCGTGGAGGGAGCGCTCTGGTCCGACCCGTCGGCCGCCGAGGTGAGCCTCGAGAAGGAGTTCGCGGAGCGGATCGGCGCGCGCGTCGGCTCGCTCCTCGACTTCGACGTCCAAGGGGTCCCGCTCCGCCTTCGAGTGACGAGCCTCAGGACCGTCGACTGGCGGACGTTCGGGATCAACTTCTTCCTCGTCGTCGAGCCGGGAGTCCTCGAGAAGGCCCCTCAGCTCCGTCTCGCCGCGGCGCGGCTCCCGAAGGAGCGCGAGGGACGGATCCAGGACCTCCTCGCGCGCGAGTTCCCGAACGTCGTCCTGATCCGGACGCGCGAGGTCCTCGAGCGGGTCGCCTCGATCGCCGCCCGGATGGGAGAGGCGGTCCGCGTCCTCGGCGCCTTCTCCGTCCTCGCCGGCCTCGTCATCCTCGCCGGCTCGGTCAGCGCCGGGTCGGCGAGGCGCGCCCGCGAGGTCGCGCTCCTGAAGGTCCTCGGCGTCACGCGGGCCGGGGCCGCGGCGGCGCTCGGCCTCGAGTACGCCCTCGTCGGCCTCGTCGCCGGCCTCGTCGGGACGCTCGGGGCGCTCCTCCTGAGCGGAGCGGTCCTGAAGGCCGCGTTCGAGGTCTCGTTCCGCCCCGACCCGGCGCTCCTCGCCGCGACGCCCTTCGCCGTGACGCTCCTCGCGGCGGCCGCGGGGCTCGCGGTCAGCGTCCGCGCCCTCCGCGTGCGGCCGCTGGAGGTCCTCAGGGGCGAGTAGACCGCGGGGCCCGGACCCGGACCCCGCGGCAGGACCCGCGCCGGAAGGCCGGGGCGGAGCCTCTCAGCCCTCGATCGCCTCCTCGACGGTCGTCAGGTCGACGACGCCGCGGCAGCCGAAGAGCGCCGGGAGGACCTTCGCGGCCGGGTGCGCCTTCCGGAGCGCGGCGACCTTCTCCGTCCCCGCGCGGTAGGCCGGCAGGTACATCCTCCCGAGGAGCGGGTGGCGCCCCCAGGCCCCGGAGAGCTTGTCGGCCCGCTCCTCCGAGACGAGGAAGTCGTTCCGGAGGACCCTCGCGACCTCCTCCTTCGGCCACCCCTCGTTCCAGGTGAGCCACGACGACTGGTTCTTCGCGTCGTCCTGGAGGAGCGCGAGGAGGCATCCCGCCTCGAGCTCGCGATCCGGCAGCTCCTCCGGCGAGAGGACGCCGTGCGCCATCAGGATCGCGTTGTTCGCGATCCCCTCGAAGAGGGCGGCGGGGCGCGTGTTCATCGTCAGGACCGAGGCCTCGAAGCCGACGAGCCCGGCGACGTAGAGCGCCTGGAGGAACGCGAACGTCGTGACGTGCCCCGGGACGACCTCGTGGCTGACGAGCTGCGCGAACTCGGGGCGGGAGATCTCGAGCGAAGCGTTCAGCTCGTAGGTCGCCTCGTACTCGGGCGTGCCGTCCGGCTTCCGAGCGCGGCCGAGGTAGTTCATCGAGCCCGAGAACCAGGCGTTCTCGATCGGAAGGAAGGTGACGTTCGCCCGGGGGACGCCCGCCAGCCCCTGGGGAAGGAAGGGCATCACGTTTCGCGCCGAGAGCGCGTCGAGCTCGGCGACGAGGCGGGCCGAGAGGGCGGGGATCTCCGCCTTCGGGACGCTCCGGGAGGCCCGCCAGGCGTCGACGGCGGAGAGGAGGGACGCCCCGTCGTGCGACGGGAAGCCCGCCGCCGCGAGGAGCTCGCGGACCCGCTCGCGCCTCGCCGCCGGGTCCGACGGCGAGCCGGGCCGGCCCAGGATCGCCCGCATGCACTTCTCGTAGGGGACGGGCGCGCCCAGCCCCGCGACCTCGAGCGCGAGGTCGAGCATCACTTCGAAGCAGAAGCCGAGGCCCTCGAGGTAGCGGGCGCGCAGCCCCTCGCCCCGTCCCGCCTCGTCGCGGATCTTCCCGATCGCGCCCCTCACGTCGACGGCGGCGAGGTAGGCGTCGAGCGCCGCGAGCGTCTCGGGTTTCGCCGAGACGCCCCCGAGCTCGCGCAGGCGCGCCGCCTCGGCGCAGACGTACGCGGCCGGGAGCGGCTCGTCGGAGAACCACGAGTCGGCGATGAACCGACCCGTCCCCGAGGGGTTCAGGACGTCGCCGCCCCAGAGCGTGTCGAGGCCGAGGACGGCGGTCGCGACGTTTCGGTCGAGCGCGTCCACGGCTCAGGCCTCCCCGTTCGTCCGGCGCGCGTCCCAGTACATGTACGCCGCGAGGAGGACGTAGGCGCCGAGGGCGAGGAGCTCCGATCCCTTCCCCTCCCCGAACCCGAAGTTCCAGGCGAAGAACGAGGGGATGCCCGTCCCGACGGCGCTCGCGAACTTCTCGTCCGTCGCGAGGTACTTGAAGACCGTGGCGACGACCCCCATGACCGCGCCTCCCGCGATGAACCCCGAGGCGATGAGGATGCCGCGCGAGTTCCGCGCGGAGGCGAGCTTCTCGTCCGGACCCGCGCTCTTCGTCACGAGGTGGGCGATGAAGCCTCCGACGAGGAGGGGCGTGTTGAGCTCGAGCGGGATGTACATGCCGAGCGCGAAGGCGAGCGCCGGCACGCCGATCATCTGCATCGAGATCGCGATCAGGGCCCCCGTACCGTAGAGGAGCCAGGGGACCGGCTCGGCCGACATGAGCGTCTTGATGACGGCCGCCATCGCGTTCGCCTGCGGCGCCGCGAGGACCTGCCCCGCCGGGTGGTCGGGCCCCGGCACGAAGCCGTAGACCTTGTTGAGGAGGAGGAGGACCGAGCCGACGGAGAGCGCCGCGACGATCGTCCCGAGGAACTTCGAGCGCTGCTGCACCGCGGGCGTCGCCCCGATCCAGTACCCCACCTTCAGGTCGGTGATGAGCCCGCCCGCCATCGAGAGCGCCGTGCAGACGACGCCGCCGATGAGGAGCGCCGCGAGCATCCCCGCCTTCCCCGAGAGCCCGGCCTCCACGAGGAAGAGGGAGGTGAGGATGAGCGTCATCAGGGTCATCCCGGAGACCGGGTTCGTCCCGACCGTGGCGATGGCGCGCGCGGCGACCGACGTGAAAAGGAACGAGATGACGATGACGACGAGGAGCGCGATGAGCGACTGCGTCGTGACCTTCGCGGAGGGGTCGAGGACGCCGAAGCGGAAGAAGGCCCAGGCGACGAGGGCCACGGCGACGAGCCCGGCGAGGATCACCGTCATCGGGAGGTCGCGGTCGGTCCGCTCGGACTCGCCCGATGCCAGCTTCGCGCCGCCGAAGATCGCCTTGAACGAGAACGCCTTCGCGATGACGCGCCAGCTCCGGAGGATCCCCAGGATGCCGGCCGCGGCGATGGCGCCGATGCCGATGTGCCGCACGTAGCCGCGGAAGACCGCCTCGGCGCCCATCCCGGAGATGAGCGCGTCGCCCGTGACCGGCGGGATGACGCTCGTCGACCCGGCGCCGAAGTGCGCCACGATCGGCACGAGGAGGAACCACGAGAGGAACGAGCCGGCGCAGATGACCGCGGAGTACCTGAGGCCGATGATGTAGCCGAGCCCCATCACCGACGAGAGGACGTCGATCTTGAAGACGATCTTCGACCGCTCGGCGAGGCGGTCGAGGAGCCAGACCGAGCGCGTGGTGAAGACCTCCGCGAAGGCCTGCAGGTGGAGGATCAGGAAGTCGAAGAGCCCGCCGATCAGGGCGGCCGAGACGAGGACCTTCGCCTGCTGCCCGCCCGCCTCGCCGGCGACGAGGACCTCGGTCGTCGCCGTCGCCTCCGGGAACGGGAACTCCCCGTGCATCTCCTTCACGAAGTGCCTCCGGAGCGGGACGAGGAAGGCGATGCCGAGCGCCCCGCCGAGGAGCGAGACGAGGAAGAGCTTGAAGAGGTCGACCGGCAGCCCGAGGATGAAGAGCGCCGGCAGGGTGAAGATCGCGCCCGCGACGACGAGCCCGGAGGCGGCGCCGACCGACTGGACGATGACGTTCTCCAGGACGGTGGACCGGCGCTTGAACGCGTAGCCGAAGCCGACCGCGAGGATGGCGATCGGGATCGCCGCCTCGAAGACCTGTCCGACCTTCAGCCCGAGGAAGGCCGCCGCTGCCGAGAAGACGGCCGCCATGACGATCCCGAGCGTCACGGAGCGCGGCGTGAACTCCTGCATGGCCGACCCGGCGGGGACGATCGGTTCGTAGCTCTCGCCCGGCTTCAGCGGACGGTAGGCGTTCTCCGGGAGGGACTTCGACGAGGAAATCTCCATCATTCCTCCGTGGTCTGCGCATTCTGGAGACGGCGGTCTTCGCTCACGCGCGGAAGCCGAGTGTAGGGGCGGGGAACGGCCGGAGGAAGCCTTTTCGCCCGGCTCAGCCCTCGGCGAGGAGCGCCGCGATCGCCTCCTCGTAGGGAACGGGGCGCGCCATGGCGCGGAAACGCTCGGGGACGGCGAAGACCGTCTCGCGGGTCCGCCCGTAGGCGTTCCTCTCGAAGATCCCGAGGACCTCCCGGCGGGCTCCCGGGTCCGGGAGGAGCTTCTCGAACCGCTCCTCCAGCGAGCTCAGGAACGGCAGGACGGGGATCGAGCCGGGGCGCTGCACCCGCATCTCCGCGAACAGGCCCGCGATCGCCTCGACCCGGGACGCCGAGAGGAAGAAGTAGGACCCGATCATGTCGACGACCTGCATCGGGGTCCAGAACGGGGCGTCGTCGGCGACCTTCTCGAAGTGGAAGACGGTCTGGAGGACGAGGTGCTCGACGAGCCGGGCGAGCTCCTCCGCGTCGGCGCCTCTCCCGGTCCGGGCGAGGAGGAGCCCGCGGGCGATCTCCGCGCTCCGGGCCTCGACGGCCGGGGTGGCGTAGAGGGCCGAGGAGTCGTAGATCCGGCCGAGCTCGAGGCCCAGCCCCGCCCCGTCGACGGAGAGCCGCGGCGAGGCCGAGATGTTCCCCAGGTCGTGGCAGGCGAAGGCGACCCCGAAGGCCGTCCGGAGCGTCTCGGGTCGGGGCTCGGGGGCCCCCGTCGCCCCGGCCCACCGCCGCGCCCCTCCCCCGAGTCCGAAGGGGTCCGCCCCCTCCCGGAACGCGGCGAAGACCGCCTCGATGCCGTCGCAGACCGCCGCGACGTGCCGCTCGTTGTGGTACGAGGGGTTCGGCGACACCCCGGGGACCGCCGCCTCCGGGAGCCGGGACCAGACCTCGCGCTCGAAGCGCTCGTGCTCGGTGACGGCGAGCGCGCGCACCTCGCACACGAGCTCCGGGGCGGTCGGAACGGAAGTCTCGCTGCCGGGACGGGTCATCAGGTGCTCCCCGCGATGTTAGCAGCGCGCCCGCGTTCCGGCACGCGCCGGAGCCCCGCCCGACCCGGGGGCGGCCCGAAAGATGACGGGCGCGGGCGGGAGGGTCCCGACCGCGCCCGTCCCGGGGCCGTCCGCGGGGCGCCGCGCGCCCTCAGCGCCCCTTCCGGTCGAGGAGCCGGCCGTCGGCGTCCCGCAGCTCGACGAGGAGCGGCATCGCGCCGACGGCGTGCGTCGAGCAGGAGAGGCAGGGGTCGAAGCTGCGGATGACCGCCTCGACGCGGTTGAGCATCCCCTCGTGGATCTCCTGGCTGCTGACGTAGTGCCGTGCCGCCTGGAGGATCCCGCGGTTCATCGCGAGGTTGTTGAACCCGGTGGCGATGATGAGGTTGGCCCACTCGATGAGGCCGTTCTCGTCGATCCGGTAGTGGTGGATGAGGGTCCCGCGCGGGGCCTCCGAGACGCCGATCCCCTCGAAGTTGTTCGGCCGGGCGTGGGCCCGGACCTGCTTCGAGAGGATCGCGGGGTGGTGGAGGAGCTGCTCGATCCGCTCGAGGCAGAAGACGACCTCGATGAGCCGGGCGTAGTGGTAGTGGAACGACGAGAGGACGGCGCCGCGCTCGAGGGCGCGGAACTCGGCCCACTCCTCGTTCGCCCGCGGCGTGTCGATCCCGTCGATCACGTTCATCCGGGCGAGCGGGCCGACGCGGAGCATCCCCCCGGGGTAGCCGGCCGGCTTGAAGTAGGGGCTCTTGAGGTACGAGTCGGGCTCGACGGCCTCGCCGATCAGCTCGCGGTAGGTCGACGGGTCGGCGTTGTCGACGACGACCTTTCCGTTCGCGTCGACCATCCGGAGGACGCCGTCCGTCAGCTCGAGCTTGTCTTCGGCCGTCGTCAGGCCGAGGAAAAGGCTCGGGAAGTTCGCGAAGGTCCGGATCTCCTCCCGGAACCCCTCGAGCGACTGCTTCGTCTTCTCGAGGGCCCTCCCGACGATCTCGTAGCACTCGGGGAGCCACGAGAGGATCAGGTCGCGCTTGTCGGCCGTGAGCGCCTGGTCGACGCCGCCGGGGACGAGCCACGCGGGGTGGATCCGCTTGTCGGCGAGGGTCTCGATGACCTGCTGCCCGAAGCGGCGGAGGCGGACGCCGTCGCGCGCGTCCTGCGGGTGCTTCTCGAGGACGCCGAAGATGTTCCGCTTCGCCGGGTCGGAGTCGAAGCCGAGGAGGAGGTCCGGCGAGGAGAGGTAGAAGAAGCTGAGGGCGTGCGACTGCACGATCTGCGCGAGGTTCAGGACCTGCCGGAGCATCGCGGCGGTCTCGGGGATCCGCACGGCGAGGATCGCGTCGCACGCCTTGGCCGAGGCGACGAGGTGGCTGACGGGGCAGATCCCGCAGATGCGCGCCATGAGCGACGGCATCTCGTAGAACGGGCGCCCCTCGCAGAACTTCTCGAAGCCGCGAAACTGCGTGACGTGGAAGCGGGCATCGGAGACGTGGCCGGCGTCGTCGAGCTTCAGGGTGATCTTCGAGTGCCCTTCGATCCGGGTGACGGGGTCGATGGTGATCGTCTTTCCCATGGCGTGTCCTAGCGTCCGAACCGCGTTGCGGAGAGGTCGGGCGCCGTCCCGTCGAGGAGCGAGACGAGCGCGCCGAAGATGACGTCGGCCGGCGGCGGGCATCCGGGGAGGAAGACGTCGACCGGGACGACCTCGTGGACGGGGGTCGCCCTCGGCAGGAGCTTCGGGATGACCTCGGACGGCACCTGCTGCCTGAGGTCGGCGTTCTCGAAGTACGCCCGCTTCGTCACCTCGTCGACCTTGAACGTGTTCCGCATTCCGGGCACGTTGCTCGTCACGGCGCAGTCGCCGAGCGCGACGAGGACCTTCGTCCGGCCCCTCACCATCCGGATCTTGTGGAGGTCCTCCTCGCTGGAGACGCCCCCCTCGACGATCGTCACGTCGACGTCGGCCGGGAACTCCTTGAGGTCGACGAGCGGGCTGTAGACGAGCTCGACGCGGTCGGCGATCTCGATGATCCGCTCGTCCATGTCGAGGAAGGACATGTGGCAGCCGGAGCAGCCGTCCAGCCACACCGTGGCGAGCCTGACCTTACTCATGCCGCTCCTCCCTCATCATCGTCAGGTACGGCAGGAAGCGGGTCCGCTTGGACATCTCGCGGACCGACTTCCCCTTCTCGGTGAGCGCCCCGGTCGGGCAGACCTGGACGCACTTGCCGCACCCGGTGCACGTCTCGGAGGAGCCCCACGGCTGGTTCAGGTCGGTGATGACGCGGGCGCCGATGCCGCGCCCGTTGATGTCCCAGGTGTGCGCCCCCTCCACCTCGCCGCAGACCCGGACGCAGCGCTGGCAGAGGACGCAGCGGTTGTGGTCGTTCACGAAGCGCTCGTGCGAGGCGTCGACCGGGAGCTTCGGGTGGCGGTACGGCACGGTCAGGTGCGTCACGCCGAGCTCCTGCGAGAGGTTCTGGAGCTCGCAGTGGCCGTTCGAGACGCAGACGGCGCAGACGTGGTTCCGCTCGGAGAAGAGGAGCTCGACGATCGTCTTCCGATAGCGCTGGAGGCGCTCGGAGTCGGTGACGACCTCCATCCCCTCGGCGACCATCGTCACGCACGACGCGAAGAGCTTGCTCGACCCCTTCACCTCGACGACGCAGAGGCGGCAGGCGCCGACGGGCGTCAGCCCGTCGAGGTTGCAGAGCGTCGGGATCTGGATCCCGTTGTCGCGGGCGGCCTCGAGGATCGACTCGTCCTCGCGGGCGGAGACGAGCCGGTCGTCGATGGTGAGGGTCTTGACCTTGCTCGACGGCTGCGGGGCCGCCGGCTTGACGGGCGGGCGGGCGCTCACGCGCCACCTCCCGCCGGTGCCGCATGGCCCGCCGCGGCGGCCTCGCCGGCCGCGATCTTCGCCTCGTACTCCCCGCGGAAGTAGTGGAGCGTCGAGAGGACCGGGTTCGGCGCGCTCTGCCCGAGCCCGCAGAGGCTCGTCGACTTGACGACCTCGCAGAGGTTCTCGAGGAGGGCGAGCTCGCGCGCGGTCGCCTCGCCGGCCGAGATCTGGCGGAGGAGCTCGTGCATCTGCGCCGTGCCGACCCGGCACGGGACGCACTTGCCGCACGACTCGTCCATGCAGAACTCCATGAAGAACTTCGCGACGTCGACCATCGACGACGTCTCGTCCATGACGATCATGCCGCCCGAGCCCATGATCGACCCGAGCTTCGCGAGCGACTCGTAGTCGCACGGCATGTCGAGCCCGGACTCCGGGATGCAGCCGCCCGAGGGCCCGCCGGTCTGGACGGCCTTGAAGGCCTTTCCGTCGGGAACGCCGCCTCCGATGTCGAAGATGATCTCGCGGAGCGGCATCCCCATCGGCACCTCGATGAGGCCCGTGTTCGCGATCGCCCCGGCGAGCGCGAAGACCTTCGTCCCGCGGCTCTTCGGGGTCCCGATCTTCGAGAACCACTCGGGGCCGTTCCGCAGGATCGTCGGGACGTTCGCGAGCGTCTCGACGTTGTTGATGAGCGTCGGGTAGCCCCAGAGGCCCGACTCGGCCGGGTACGGGGGCCTCGGCCTCGGGGTACCGCGGCCTCCTTCGACCGAGGCGATGAGGGCCGTCTCCTCGCCGCAGACGAAGGCGCCGGCGCCGAGGCGGATGTCGACGCCGAAGCTGAACGTCGTGCCGCCGATGTTCGAGCCGAGGACGCCCATCCTCTCGGCCTGCTTGATGGCCGTCTTCAGCCGCTTGATCGCGAGCGGGTACTCGGCCCGCACGTAGATGAAGCCCTGCTGGGCGCCGACCGCGTAGCCGGCGAGGGCCATCCCCTCGAGGATCCGGTGCGGGTCGCTCTCGAGGACCGCGCGGTCCATGAAGGCCCCGGGGTCGCCCTCGTCGCCGTTGCAGATGACGAACTTCCGCGTTCCCTGGGCCTTCGATACGGTGGCCCACTTCAGCCCCGTCGGGTAGCCCGCGCCCCCGCGGCCGCGGAGGCCGGAGCGGGTCACCTGCTGGACGACGCCGATCGGCGTCATCGCCGTCAGCGTGTCGATGAGCGCGAGGTAGCCGTCCGCGGCGACGTACTCCTCGATCCGCTCGGGGTCGATCCGGCCGCAGTTCTCGAGGACGATCTTCTGCTGGCGGGCGAAGAACGGCGCCTCGAGGTCCCCCTGGATCCGGGAGACCGGCTCGGCGCCGAGGGCGTCGACGATGGCCGGCGCGTCCTCGGGCGTAACCCCCTGGTAGAGGACCTTCTCCTTCTCCACCGCGACGAGCGGCCCGGCGGCGCAGAGCCCCATGCAGCCGACGCCGCGGACCTTGCAGCAGTCCTTCTTCCCCTTCGCCTCGACCGCTTTCTCGAGCTCCTCCTTCACCTTGTCGCTCTGGAGGGAGAGGCAGCTCGCGGCGACGCAGACGTTGATCTGGTGCGGGACCGCCTCCCGCGCCTCCTTCTCGGCCTGGGAGATCTGGGCGAGGTCTTCAATGCTGATCATGGCCCATCCACCTCTCGACCTTCGCCACGAGCTGGGCCGGCGACAGCTTCGCCGCGACCTCGCCGTCGAGGACGGCGGCGGGGGCGAGGCCGCACGAGCCGATGCAGCGCGCGGTCAGCACGGAGACCTCGCCGTCGGGCGACGTCGTCCCGGGCTTCAGGTCGAACTTCTTCTCCAGGACGTTCATGATCTGGTCGGCCCCCTTGATGTAGCAGGCCGTCCCGGTGCAGACGACGCAGGTGTGGCGACCCTGCGGCTTGAGGGTGAAGAAGTTGTAGAACGTCGCGACCCCGTAGACCTTCGACAGGGGGATGCGAAGCTCGTTCGCCACCATCCGGAGGACGTCGTCCTCCAGGAATCCGTACGCCTCCTGGGCGCTGTGCAGCGCCTCGATGAGCGCGTGTGACTTGTGCCCGTGCCGCCGCATGGTCGCCTCGACGAGGCGCCACCGGTTGTCCTTCGGCGCGGGGGCTCCTTTCGCGGGTTCCGGTGTCATCTTTCTCCTCGCCCCCGAAGACGAAAAGAGCGGCCCCTCGGGGGCCGCTCTCAGCGTTCGATTCCGGGGGAAATCACGCCGGAAAGGCTAGCACGCGACCTCGTCTCACCGGCTCGGCGGAAGGCCGGAAGCGCCTTTGGCGAAGGGGACGGCGAGGTCTAAACTGGAGGGTTTCTCCCCCGTCAGAGGACCATCGTCTCGTGGACGAGCGCGCCCTTCTCGAAGCGGTCGAAGGCGAGCGCCGAGACGTCGACGCTCTCCACCCGCCCGCGCACGATCCGCTCGGCGAGGCAGCGGCCCGCGGCCGGGGCGTGCATGACGCCGTGCCCCGAGAAACCGTTCGCGAGGAGGAAGCCGGGGCGCCCCGGGACGTCCCCGAGGACGGCGTGGTGGTCGGGCGTCACCTCGTAGAGTCCCGCCCAGCTGCGGCGGAAGTCGATCCCGGCCGCGGCGATCGACGGGAAGCGGCGCTCGAGCGGCTCGGCGAAGCGCTCGACGAACGAGGGGTCCAGCGCCTCGACGAAGCCGGCCGGCTCGTCCGCGTTCGAGAAGGCGACGAGGACGCGGTCCCCCTCGCGCCTCACCAGGACGCCCGTGTCGGCGTCGATCGTCATCGGGATGACCCTCGGCAGGTCCGGCAGCGGCCCGGTCAGGAAGAGGTGCCGGCGGACCGGGACGACAGGGAGGTCGACGTCCGCGAGCGCCGCGAGGCGTCCCGCCCACGCGCCGCAGGCGTTCACGAGGATGGGCGCACGCGCCTCCCCCTTCGCCGTCGAGACGACCCACTCGTCCGCGGAGCCGCGCGCGACGCCCGTCACCTCGGCGCCGTAGCGGAAGCGGACGCCGGCGCGGCTCGCGGCCGAGAGGTAGAAGTTGCAGAGGCCTCCCGGGTCGATGAACCCGTCCCGGGCGCCGAACGTCCCGCCGGCCAGTCTCTCTCCCGCCACGTACGGGGCCCGGCGCCGCACCCCGGGCGCGTCGAGCAGTTCGACGGAGACCCCGCGCTCCCGCTGGAACGCCGCGGCGCGCTCCATCGCCGCGAGCTTCTCCGGGTCGTCCGTCAGGAAGAGGTAGCCCGCCTTCCGGTAGACCGGCGGCTCCCCGATCTCGTCCTCGATCGCGTCGAGGAGCTCCATCGAGAGGAGCGACATCGCGACGTTGACCTCCGTCGTGAACTGCGCGCGGATGCCGCCGTTCGCCTTCGACGTCGAGCCGGAGCCCGGAACCGCCTCGCGCTCGAGGACGACGACGTCCGTCTCCCCCATCCGCGCGAGGTGGAACGCCACGCTGCACCCGACGACGCCCGCGCCGACGACGACCACCCTCGCCCGCTCGTCCATCACTCACCCTCCGGTGCGGCGAGAATAGCCCGCGCCGCCGCGCGGGACGCCCGCCGGGGTGAGAATGCGGCTTCCCGATCCTCCCGGCGCTCCGCCGCGCGCCGCGAAAGGAAGCGACATGAACGACACGGGTCTCTCCCGCCGCGAGCTGCTCGGAGCCGCGGCCGCGGCCGGCGCCGCCGCGCTCCTCCCGAGCGAGCTCGACGCCCAGACCCCGGCGAAGGCGCCCGCGCCCGCCGCGGGCGGCTTCCGGATCGTCACCTCCCACAACGGCCTCGAGGCCGCGAAGACCGCCCGCCAGGCGCTCCTCGACGGGAAGGACCCGCTCGACGCCGCGATCGCGGGAGTCAACGTCGTCGAGCTCGACCCGGACGACCTGACGGTCGGCTACGGCGGCATCCCGAACGAGGAAGGGGTCGTCGAGCTCGACGCCGCCGTCATGGACGGCCGGACGATGCGGGCCGGGGCCGTCGCGGCCCTCACCGGCGTGAAGACGCCGTCGAAGGTCGCGCGCCTCGTCATGGAGCGGACGGACCGCGTCTTCCTCGTCGGCGCGGGGGCGCGCCGCTTCGCGACCGCGCACGGCTTCCCCGACGAGGAGCTCCTCACGGAGAAGACGAGGAAGATCTGGCTCTTCTGGAAGGACCGCCTCTCCGACCTCGACGACTGGATCGAGGCCGCGAAGGACGCCGAGGACCCCGACGTGAAGGCGTTCGTGGAGAAGTACGGTAAGGGGATCTTCCGCCCGCAGGGGACGATCCACCTCTCCGTGAGGTCGGCGAAGGGGGACCTCGTCGGCGTCACGACGACCTCGGGGCTCTTCTTCAAGATCCCCGGGCGCGTCGGCGACTCCCCCGTCGTCGGCGCCGGCCTCTACTCCGAGAACGGCGTCGGCTCGGCCGGCTCGACGGGGCGGGGCGAGGCGAACCTCCTCACCTGCGGTTCGCATACGGTCGTCGAGTACCTCCGCGACGGCCTCGCCCCCGAGGAGGCCTGCCTCCGGGCCCTGAAGCGGATCGCCGAGAAGACCCACCACGTCCCGAGGCACCGCGACGAGAAGGGCCGCCCGTCGTTCAACGTGAACTTCTACTGCGTCGACGCCGCCGGCCGCGCCGCCGGCGCCGCGATCTGGAGCGACTCGACGTACGTCGTCGGCGACGCCGACGGCGTCCGACAGCTCGACTCCGCGTACCTCTACAAGAAAGGCTCCTGAGCGCGCCCGCGCTCCCGGACCCCGACGAACGACCACCGGCGCGCCGAGGCGCGCCGCAGAGGAGACCGATGAACCGACGCTCCGCCCCGATCGTTTCCGCCCTGGCCCTCGCCCTCTCGGCGAGCGCCCTCGCGGCCGGCGCCGCACCGAAAGGCCCCGAGATGAGCCGAGACCTCCTCCCCTTCAAGGCGACGGAGACGACCCTGCCGAACGGCCTCAGGGTCATCGTCGTCCCGACCGGCTTTCCGAACCTCGTCTCGCTCCAGATCCCGGTCCAGACCGGCTCGCGCAACGAGGTCGAGCCCGGCAAGTCGGGCTTCGCCCACTTCTTCGAGCACATGATGTTCCGCGGGACGAAGGCGTACCCGCCCGAGAAGTACCAGGCGATCCTGACGAAGGCGGGCGCGCGGCAGAACGCCTACACGACCGACGACTACACGAACTACCACACGACGTTCGCGAAGGAGGACCTCGAGAAGGTCCTCGAGATCGAGGCGGACCGCTTCCAGAACCTCCTCTACCCCGAGGAGGCGTTCAAGACCGAGTCGCGCGCCGTCCTCGGCGAGTACAACAAGAACAGCGCGAACCCGATCTCGAAGCTCTTCGAGGCGACGCGCGACGCGGCGTTCACGACCCACACCTACAAGCACACGACGATGGGCTTCCTCAGGGACATCGAGGACATGCCCAACCAGTTCGCCTACTCGAAGGCCTTCTTCGACCGCTGGTACCGGCCCGAGTACGCGACCGTCATCGTCGCGGGCGACGTCGACCCGGCGAAGGTCCTCCCGCTCGTCGAGAAGTACTGGGGCTCCTGGAAGCGGGGGACGTACACCGTCGAGATCCCGACGGAGCCGGCCCCGACGGGACCGAAGACGGTCCACGTCCCGTGGGCGACCCCGACGCTCCCCTGGGTCGTCGTCTCCTTCCACGGGCCGGCCTTCTCCACGACCGAGAAGGACTGGGCGGCCCTCGACCTCCTCCTCGACCTCGCCTTCGGCCCGACGTCGGACGCGTACCGGAAGCTCGTCGAGACCGAGCAGAAGGTCGACCAGCTCTTCCCCAACGTCCCCGCGAGCGCCGACCCGCAGCTCGTCTCGGCGGGCGCGCGCGTGAAGAAGCTCGAGGACGCCGTCGCCGTGAGGGACGAGATCCTCCGCACGTTCGCGACCCTCCGCACCGAGCCGGTCGCGGCCCGGCGCCTCGCCGACGCCAAGGCGAACGCCCGTTACGGCCTCGTCCGCCGGCTCGACAACACCGAGGCGATCGCCGGGACCCTCGCCCGGTACGTCCGCCACCGGCGCGAGTACGGCACGCTGAACGAGCTCTACCGCCTCTACGACGCCCTGACGCCCGACGACCTCCGGGCCGCGGCGCAGAAGTACGTCGTCGATGCCGGCCTCGTCCTGACGACGCTCTCGCACGAGGCTCCGCCGCCGGCCCTCGCCCAGGTCCCGGCCCTCGCGACGTTCGCGCCGGCTGCCGGGATCCCCGAGGGGCTCTCCGTGGTCGAGAGGCCCTCTCCCCTCCCGCAGGTCACGTTCCAGCTCCTCTTCGCCGCCGGCTCCGCGCACGACCCGAAGGGGAAGGAGGGGCTCGCCGCCCTCACCGCGTCGATGGTGGCCGAGGCGGGCTCGAAGGAGACCGCGATCGACGAGATCCGCAAGGCCCTCTTCCCGATGGCCGCGAGCTTCTCGACGCAGGTCGACCGCGAGATGACCGTCTTCACCGGGAGCGTCCACCGCGACAACGGCGGCGCCTACCTCGACACGGTCCTGCCGCAGCTCCTCGAGCCCGGCTTCCGCGAGGAGGACTTCCGGCGCCTCAAGGACGCCCAGCGGAACGCGCTCGCCCAGGACCTCGTCGCGAACAACGACGAAGAGCTCGGCAAGGAGCGGCTCCAGTCCGTCGTCTTCGCCGGAACCCCGTACGCCCACCCGTCCCTCGGCACGCTCGCCGGGATCGACGCGATCACGCTCGACGACGTGAAGGCCTTCTGGAAGGCCGCCTACACCCGCGCGGCGCTCACCGTCGGCCTCGCCGGCGACGTCCCGGCCGACATGAAGGCCCGCCTCCTCGGCCGCCTCGGCCTCCTCCCGGCCGGACCCGCGCTCCCCGTCCCGGCCGGCGTGAAGGGGCGGAAACCGTCGGCCCTCGAGGTCGAGATCGTCCAGAAGGAGACCCGCGCCACCGCGATCTCGTTCGGGATGCCGATCGAGGTCACGCGCGCCCACCCCGACTTCGCCGCGCTCTCCGTCGCCCGCGCCTGGCTCGGCGAGCACCGCTCGTCGATGTCGCACCTCTACCAGCGGATCCGCGAGCTGCGCGGGATGAACTACGGCGACTACGCCTACATCGAGGCCTTCCCGGGCGGCATGTACGGCTTCTTCCCCGAGCCGAACGTCGCCCGCCGGGCCCAGCTCTTCGAGGTCTGGATCCGGCCCGTCGTCCCGGCGAACGCGCCGATGGCCCTGAAGATCGCCCTCCACGAGCTCGACCGGATGGTCCGCAACGGGATCTCCGAGGCCGACTTCCAGGCGACCCGCGACTACCTGATGAAGAACGTCTACCTCCTCACCTCGACGCAGGGGCAGGACCTCGGCGCGGCACTCGACTCGAGGTGGTACGGCATCGGGGACTACGTCCCGTACATGAGGGAACGCCTCGCGAAGCTGACCCGCGCCGACGTGAACAGGGCGATCCGGAAGCACCTCTCCGCAGAGACGCTGACGGTCGTCGCCGTCACGAAGGACGCCGAGGGGCTGAAGAAGCAGCTCCTCTCGACCGAGCCCTCCACGATCGCGTACGATGCCCCGAAACCCCCGGAGGTTCTCTCGGAAGACAAGGTCATCGGGGCGCGGAAGCTCGGCCTGACCCCCGATCGAGTCCGCATCATCCCCGTCGCCGACGTCTTCGCCCGCTGAAAGGAGACGAGATGCCCGAAGAGACCTACTTCGTCGCCGTGGACGGCCGCCAGCTCGACGGCGAGCACGACATGAGCCAGGTCCGGCAGATCTGCACGCAGTACGCCGGCCGCCAGGTGATGGTCTGGAACGAGGCGCTCGGGTCGTGGACCGACCCGAAGACGCTCCCGTCGTTCCGCGTGGGGGCCGCGGCCGCCCCGGCGCCCGCTCCGGCGCCCGCGCCGGCCCCGGCTCCGGCGCCCGCGCCGGCCCCGGCCCGACACCCCGCCGCGCCCCGCGAGCCGGCGCCCGCCGTCGCGGCGGCCGCCGCCACGGGCGCCGCGATCGGCGCCGCGGTCGCCGAGGACGCCGGCGCGCTGAAGGGGCTCCTCGACTTCAAGTTCGAGACGTTCATCGCTCCGAAGCTGATCCGCCTCCTCTACGCGGTCCTCGTCGTCCTCTGCGGCCTCGGCGCCGTCGGCGGGATCCTCTCCGGCCTGATGTCGATGGTGAACGGGCTCCGCTTCGGGATGTTCTTCATGATCGTCACCGGCATCGTGATGATGGTCATCGGCCCGGTCGTCGCCCTCTTCTACCTCGCCCTGATGCGGACGATCCTCGAAGGGGTCCAGGTCCTCTTCCAGGTCCGGGAGAAGCTCGACAAGCGCTGAAGGGCTTCTGTTGCCCGCGAAACACGAAGGCCGGGCCCTCGGGCCCGGCCTTCTTCTTCCGGTCGAGCGGAACGGGAGCTACCGGATCTTCAGCACCCGGGTCTTCGCGATCATGTCGTGGAGGCCCTTCTTCTCGGCGTTGAAGGCGATCATCAGGAAGCCGATGTAGAGGACGAAGCCGCTGACCATGTAGCCGACGAGGCGCATGAACGCGGTGCCCCAGCCGATCGGCTCCTCGCCGTCCTCGCGGACGATCTTCAGGCCGAGCATCTTCTTGCCGGGGGTCGCGCCGCGGTTCGCCCAGAACCAGAGGATGTAGCCGAGCGCGGCCGCCGTGCCGATGAGGAAGGAGAGGAACGGGAGGATCGCGGCCAGCGGGCCCGGGCCCTCGGCGCTCGTCGCCGCGCGGATCGTGACGAAGACCGAAGGGGCCCAGATCACGGCCATGAGGAGCGTGACGATGATGCTGTCGATCAGGTAGGCGACGAAGCGGATCCAGAAGCCGGCCGGCTCTCCCTCGATCGCTCCCTCCTCGGCGTAGGCCGGCGGCGGGGGCGCGGCGACGCGGGCGGGAGGAGGCATCGGCGCCGGGCGGGCCGCCGGGGCCGGCGCCGGGGGAGGCATCGGGGCCGCGGGGCGCGCGGCGACGGGTGGCGGCGGCGCGATCGGCGCAGGCGGCGGCGCCGGGCGGCGCATCGGCACCGGTTCCGGCGTCGTCGGGGGCTCGAACGCGGGGGGCGCGGGGCGCGGCGCGGGGGGAGGAGGCGCGGGGGCGGCGACCGGGGCAGGCGGCGGCGCCGGGGCCACCGGCGAAGGAGCCGGAGCCGGAGCCGCCTTGACCGGGATCCCCATCCCCTGCACGTCGAGGAGCGCCGTTCCCTCCGGGTCGTAGACCCCCTGGATCTCGAAGAGCGACTTCCCGAGCCGGATCTGGTCTCCGGGCTTCAGGCGCACCTCCGTGACCCTCTGGCCGTTCACCCAGCTCCCGTTCGCGCTGTTGTTGTCGACGAGGAGGTGCCCCTCGGGCTCCTCGACGATCCGGGCGTGGTGCCGCGAGACCGCGTGGTCCTCGAGGACGAGGGTGTTCTCCTTGCCGCGCCCGATCAGGATCTCTTTCCCCGTGATCGGGATGGTCTGGTCCTTGAGGGCAGGGTCCGGCGATTCCAGGACTTTCAGAAAAGCCATCGATTTCGCCTCGCTGAGGTTCTCGGGATTTCAGGGGATGATGGACCAGAACTACGTAAATCGGAAGGACGCCCGCGCGTCCTTCGCCCCTTCCGGTGACGCACGTCTCGCTTCCGGCGCGGGCGGAACGCCGTGCCCCCCTCGCGCCGGCCGGACCGGCGCCGGGCGACGCAGCCGGTCCCGTCGCGCAGAAGGTGCTCGCGGCTTCGTGGCGGATCGCGGCGGCTTGCCCGCGCGACGATCGCTCTCCGGGTCGTGCGGCGATCCCCGGCCCGCCGCCGACAAGCGTCGACATAACGGGCACGTCCTCCGGACGAATGGCGCGGTGGGAATTCCGGCACTCCCCCTCCTCGCGAGTTCCTCTACGTGGAGATTTCCGACAAGCTGCAGGCGCGGGATCGGATCCGGTCCTTTCAACGATGAAAATCTCAACGAAATCGGGATTTCTCCACACGATCCCCGCTACAACAACAAGTCATTCGAATTCAACAACTTGCACTCCGGTGCGGAACCGGCGTCCGATGAAATTTTCTACACATCCGCCTTCCCCTGGGCGGACACGCAGGCTTAAACTCCTTTGGTGGAATGAGATAGGAATTTCTCAACACTCTGGCCTCGACCTTGCGAGTTTCTCAACGGGGCGGACCTGAAGTTCGCCCGGGGGGGTACCGAGGCTCATGTTGAAGCCGCGAACGAAGGGACTGCTCCTGGACACGACGCGCTGCATCGGCTGCGGCGCGTGCGCGCTGGCGTGCAAGGAACGCAACAAGCTCCCGAAGACCTCGGACGACGTCCTCAAGGACCACCTGTCCGACAAGACCTACTCGGTCGTGAACCAGGTCGGCTCGCGCTACGTCCGGCGGATGTGCATGCACTGCGTGACGCCGTCGTGCGCTTCGGCCTGTCCGGTCGCGGCGTTCGAGAAGACGGCGGCAGGGCCGGTCATCTACCACGAGTCGAAGTGCATGGGCTGCCGCTACTGCATGATCGCCTGCCCGTTCGGGGTCCCGAAGTACGAGTGGGAGAAGCTGACCCCTCTCGTGAGGAAGTGCGACCTCTGCGCCGACCGGCTCGAGAAGGGGCTGAAGACGGGCTGCGCGACGGCCTGCCCCACCGGCGCGACGACCTTCGGCGACAGGGACGAGCTCATCGCCGAGGCGAAGGAGCGCTTCCGCCAGAACCCGGGCCGGTACAACGAGCACGTCTACGGCGTCGAGGAGGTCGGCGGGACCTCGGTCCTCCTGATCTCCGACGCGAAGGCCGAGGAGCTCGGCTACCCCGCCGGCCTCGACGGGACGGCGCCGGCGTTCCTGACCTGGCGGGTCCTGAACATCATCCCCGACATCGTCATGACGGGCGCCGTCCTCCTCGGCGGCATCTACTGGATCCGCAACCGCCGCGACGAGGTCGAGGCGGCCGAGGGCTCGCACGCCGAGCCGCCGAAGGAGCACTGAACGTGAACGGCATGCCGAAGCTCGAAGTCCCGCGCTTCACGTTCTGGCGCGGGGTCCTCCTCGTCATCCTTGCGCTCGGGACCTACGCCACCGTCATCCGCTTCTTTCGGGGCCTCGCCGCCGCCACGAACCTCTCCGACTCCTTCCCGTGGGGGCTCTGGATCGGGTTCGACGTCCTCTGCGGCGTCGCCCTCGCGGCCGGCGGCTTCACGATCAGCGCGACCGTCTACATCTTCAACCTCGAGAAGTTCCGGCCGATCGTCCGCCCCGCCATCCTGACGGCGTTCCTCGGGTACTGCCTCGTCATCGTCGCCCTGATGTTCGACCTCGGGCGCCCGTGGAACATCTGGCACCCGCTCGTCATGTGGAACCCGCACTCGGTCATGTTCGAGGTCGGCTGGTGCGTCACGCTCTACACGACGGTCCTCGCGCTCGAGTTCAGCCCGATCGTCTTCGAGCGGTTCAAGATGACGAAGACGCTCCACGTCCTGCACGTCATCATGCCGATCCTCGTCGTGCTCGGCGTCCTCCTCTCGACGCTCCACCAGTCCTCGCTCGGGTCCTTCTACCTGATCGTCCCGACGAAGCTCCACCCGCTCTGGTACTCGCCGCTCATCCCTCTCTACTTCTTCCTCACCGCGCTGACGCTCGGCTGCACGATGACGATCGTCGAGTCGTTCCTCTCGCGGCGCGCCTTCGGCAAGCACCTCGAGATGGAGCTCCTCGTCCCGCTCGGCCGCGTGGCGCTCCTCCTCCTCGGGGTCACCGCCATCATCCGCTTCGCGGACTTCCGGCACCGCGGGATCCTCGCGCTCCCCTTCCAGGCGACCTACGAGTCGCGGCTCTGGCTCGCCGAGATGCTCATCGGCGTCCTCGCGCCGGCGATCCTCCTCGCCATCCCGCGCGTCCTCAAGCACCCGACGGGGCTCTTCCTCGCCGCGCTCCTCGTCGTCATGGGCGTCGTCATGAACCGGATGAACGTCTCCATCACCGGGATGGAGCGCTCGTCGGGGACGACGTACGTCCCGGCCCTCACCGAGGTCTTCGTCACGCTCTCGGTCGTCGGCGCCGGGTTCCTCATCTTCGCTCTCGCCGTGAACTTCCTCCCGGTCTTCCCGGAGCACGAGATGAAGGAGGCGCGCCCGATCGTCGTCCCCGAGGGGGGCAACGTCGTCGGCCAGCCGATCCGGACGCTCCCGTCCGCCGCGCTCGTCGTCGTCGCGATCGCCCTCGTCGGCGCCGCCGCGCTCGGCGCCGACGGGGTCCGCCGCCGCGAGGTCGCGCCCGGCCCGCCCGCGCCGAAAGGCAAGCCCGCGGTCGCCGCGGCCCTCGCGAGCTTCCAGCCGAAGGACGTCGTCTTCCCGCAGGCGCCCGACAGCCCGGGCCCGGTGACCTTCCCGCACGCGAAGCACGTCGACGCCTCCGCCCCCGACTGCGTCGGCTGTCACGGGGACGGGACCTCCTTCCTCGGCCGCACCACGGCGCCGCCCGCCGGGCAGATGCACGACGCGAAGCACTGCGGCGGCTGCCACGACGGCACCTCGGCGTTCGCGATCGACGCGGACTGCTCTCCCTGCCACAAGGGCCAGTAGGCGGACGGAAGGGCGGCGATGCAACGTCTCCGGGGCAACTCCCTCGCGGTCCGGCTCACCGGGACCCTCGTCGCCGCCCTCGCCGCCCTCCTCTTCTTCTCCTGGTTCGTCTCCCTCGCGGCCCAGCGTCGCTTCTCGGAGACGACCGCGCGCTACAGCGCCCTCGCGCTCTCCGAGACGCTCACGAGCGGCCTCCACGGGTCGATGCTCGCGAACGACCGGGCCGGCCTCGAGACCTCCGTCCGGACCATCGCGAGGACGCAGCCGAACATCCGGGTCCGGGTCTTCAACAAGGAGGGCTCGATCGTCTACTCGTCGATCCCGGCCGAGGCCGGCACACGGGTCGACACGACCTCCGAGGCCTGCTTCAAGTGCCACGCCGCGGGACAGCCGATCGAGAAGCTCCCCCCCGGGGACCGGACGCGGACCTTCACCCTCGACGGCGTCCCGACCGTCGGCGTCATCCGCCCCATCGAGAACGAGCCGTCCTGCTCCACGGCCTCCTGCCACGCCCACCCCCCGGCGAAGCGCCTCCTCGGCGTCGTCGACGTCTCGATCCAGCTCGTCAAGCAGGACGAGGCGCGCCGGCAGGCGATGGCGCTCATGGCGGCGACGGGCCTCGCGACGCTCGTCCTCGTCGCCGTCGTCGTCGTCCTCGTCGTCCGCCGGAACGTCCACCGGCCCGTCCGCGCCCTCGCCGAGACGCTCGGCGCCCTCGGGGGCGGCGACTACTCGGCCCGCTACGAGGACGAGCCGATCGCCGAGTTCGCCTTCCTCGGCCACCACGTGAACCGGATGGCGAACGACCTGCAGAAGGCGAACGCCGAGCTCGTCGACTGGGCCCAGACGCTCGAGCGGCGCGTCGAGGAGAAGACGGGCGAGCTGAAGGCCGCCCAGGCGCAGATGCTCCGGGTCGAGCGGATGGCCTCCCTCGGGAAGCTCGCGGCCGTCGTCGCGCACGAGATCAACAACCCCCTCGCGAGCGTCGTCACCTACTCGAAGCTCCTCCTCCGCCGCTTCGCGACGAAGGGGGGGCCGAAGCCGGGCGACGACACCGAGAAGATCCTCGAGGCGATCGCCTCCGAGTCGTCCCGCTGCGGCGAGATCGTCTCGAACCTCCTCCTCTTCGCCCGCCGCACCGGCTCGCGCATGGAGCCGACCGACGTCAACAAGCTCGTCGACCGCTCCCTCTTCCTCCTCAAGCACAAGATGGACCTCGCCCAGGTCCGGGCCGAGGAGCTCCTCGACTCCTCCCTCCCGAACGTCCTCTGCGACCCCTCCCAGGTCGAGCAGGCGATCCTCGCCCTCGCGATCAACGGCATCGAGGCGATGCCCGAAGGGGGGACCCTGACGATCGTCACGGCGCCGCACGGCGAGCACGGGGCCCGGATCGAGGTCGCCGACTCGGGCGTCGGGATGGACGAGGAGGTCAAGAGGCAGATCTTCGAGCCCTTCTTCACGACGAAGGGCGAAGGCGACGGCAAGGGGCTCGGCCTCGGCCTCGCCGTCGTCTACGGAATCGTCCAGCGGCACGGCGGCGCGATCGACGTCGAGAGCGCCCCCGGCGCCGGGACCCGCTTCGTCCTCACCCTGCCGGGGACCTCCGCCCCGGGAGAGGAGTCCTGATGTCCACGCCCGTCAAGCTGATGATCGTCGACGACGAGGCCCACCTCCGAACCTCGCTCACGTTCTGGTTCCGCGAGGAGGGGTACGACGTCCTCTCGGCCGGCAGCGGCCGCGAGGCGCTCGCGACGCTCGCGCGCGAGGCGCCGCAGATCCTGCTCGTCGACATCAAGATGCCCGGGATGGACGGCCTCGAGGTCCTCCGGAAGGTCCGAGAGACCTCGCCCGAGACGACCGTCATCATCATGACCGCGTACGCCTCCGTCGAGACGGCGATCCAGGCCCTCAAGGACGGCGCCTACGACTACATCGTCAAGCCGTTCGACCCCGAGGCGATCTCGCGCCTCGTGAAGAAGGCCGCCGAGCGATACACCCTCCTCTCGGAGAACCGCGAGCTGAAGGCGCGCCTCGAGGCCTCCGAGCCGGCCCTCGTCACGGCGGGCGGAGGGCCGATGGCCCGCGTGATGGAGCTCGTCGACCAGGTCGCCCCGACCGACACGAGCGTCCTCGTCACGGGCGAGAGCGGCACCGGCAAGGAGCTCGTCGCGCGCCTCGTCCACGCGAGGAGCCCGCGCCGCTTCGGGCCGCTCAGCGTCGTCAACTGCGGGGCCCTCTCGGAAGGGGTCCTCGAGAGCGAGCTCTTCGGGCACGAGAAGGGGGCGTTCACCGGCGCCGCCGGCCGGCGGCGCGGCAAGGTCGAGCTCGCGAACGAGGGGACCCTCTTCCTCGACGAGATCGGCGACGTCCCGCCGAAGGTCCAGGTCGACCTCCTCCGCGTCCTGCAGGAGAAGCAGGTCGTCCGCGTCGGCGGGAACCAGCCGGTCCCGGTCGACTTCCGGCTCGTCACGGCGACCCACCGCGACCTCGAGGACGAGGTCGCCGCCGGCCGCTTCCGGCAGGACTTCTTCTTCCGGATCCACGTCTTCACGATCGAGCTCCCGCCGCTCCGCGACCGCGTCGCCGACATCCCGGTCCTGGCCCAGCACTTCCTCTCCCGCTTCGCGACCGCGATGAACCGCCGCATCGGAGGCTTCTCGCCCGCGGCGCTCGCCGCGATGACGGACTACCCCTGGCCGGGCAACGTCCGCGAGCTGCAGAACGCCATCGAGCGGGCCGTCGTCCTCTGCAAGGGGGACACGATCGAGGCCGCGCACTTCCCGTTCACCTCGAACGGGCACGCCGCCGCCGCCCCGTCGATGACCCTCGCCTCGGCGGAGGAGTCGCACATCCGGAAGGTCCTCGCGACGACGGGCTTCAACGTGGCGCAGGCCGCGCGCGCGCTCGAGATCGACCGGGTGACTCTCTACAACAAGATGAAGAAGTTCGGCATCGACCGGCCGTGAAGGTCCGGCTCCTCCACACCGCCGACGTCCCCCCCGGCCACGTGAGGAGCGCTTTCAGCGGCCTGGCGCCGCCCCTCGTCGCCGGCGAGTCGACCGCGTTCCGCGTCTCGCTCGCGAAGTTCTACGACCGCCCACGCGCGCAGTACGACGCCGCGAGCGTCCTCGACGCCGTCCCCGAGCCCGAGGCGGGGTGGATGAACCTCCTCCTCGTCGGCGTCGACCTCTTCGTCCCGGCCCTGACCTACGTCTTCGGCCTCTCGCACCTCGGCGGGCGCCGCGGCGTCCTCTCCCTCGCCCGCCTGAAGCCGCCGGAGGAGAGCTTCTCCTCCGAGGAGGTGCTCCTCCGCCGCCTCGACGTCGAGGTCGCCCACGAGCTCGGCCACGCGGCCGGGCTCGTCCACTGCGTCGTGAACGACTGCGCGATGCACCGCTCCCTCTGGCCGGAGAGCGTCGACCTCAAGAACCCCGCGTTCTGCGCGTCCTGCCGCGCGCTGCTCCCCCGCGAGCCCTAGGCCCGCGGCGACCGTCCCTCACGGGACGAGGACCGCGGCCCCTTCGAGCCGCCCCTCGCGGAGGTCGGCGAGCGCCGCGTTCGCCCCGGCGAGCGGGTAGGGCCGGCCGTGGCTGCGGATCCCGGCCCGCGCGGCGAGGGCGAGGAACTCCTCGCCGTCCCTCCGCGTCAGGTTCGCGACGGAGCGGAGGACCCTCTCGCCCCAGAGGAGCGCGTAGGGGAACGACGGGACGTCGGACATGTGGATCCCGCCGCAGACGACGACGCCCCCCTTCCTCACCGAGCGGAGCGCGGCCGGGACGAGCGCGCCGACCGGCGCGAAGACGAGGGCCGCGTCGAGCGGCTCGGACGGAAGCTCGTCCGACCCGCCCGCCCACGCGGCGCCGAGAGCGCGCGCGAACTCCTGCGAGGCGACGTCTCCCGGCCGGGTGAAGGCGAAGACGCCGCGCCCCTCGAAGCGGGCCACCTGCGCGACGAGGTGCGCCGCCGCGCCGAAGCCCCAGATCCCGACCGTCCGCGGTTCGCCCGCCATCCGGAGCGTCCGGTAGCCGATGAGCCCCGCGCAGAGGAGGGGCGCCGCCTCGACGTCGCCGAACGCCGCCGGGACCGGGAAGCAGAAGCTCTCGCGCGCGACGGTGAGCTCCGCGAAGCCGCCGTCGAGGTCGTAGCCGGTGAAGCGGGCCTCGTCGCAGAGGTTCTCGCGCCCTTCCGAGCAGAAGCGGCAGCGGCCGCAGGTGGAGCCGAGCCAGGGGACGCCGACCCGGTCGTCCGCCGCGAATCGCGTCGCGCCCGGGCCGACCGCCTCGACGACGCCGACGACCTCGTGCCCGAGGACGAGAGGGAGCTTCGGATTCGGCAGGTCGCCGTCGATCACGTGGAGGTCGGTCCGGCAGACGGCGCAGGCCTTCACGCGGAGGAGGAGCTCGCCGGGGCCGGGGACGGGGTCGGGGAGCTCCGCGGCGCGGAGCGGTCGGCCCGGGGCGTCGAGGAGCATCGCCTTCATCGCGGCCTCCGGCGCGCGGGGCGACCCCGCACGCTCGCCCTCAGTATGCGCGGGTCACGGGAACGAGACGCCCGCTCCCGAAGCTGACGCGCGAGACCTTGAGGACGATCCCGTGGACGACCCGCTTCCCCTCCGCGCGCCGCACCGCCCCGCGGAGCGCCTCGTCTCCCCCGCCCGCGTACGAGACGAGCGCCTCGACGCGCGGCGCGACGGCGTCGTAGTCGAACGGGTCGACCTGCCCCTCCGCGAGCTCTGCCGACGGCGCCCGCTCGAGGACGAACGGCGGGATCGTCCCGCGCGTCCGCGCGACCCAGCGCGCGAGGCGGACGACCTCCGTCTTCGGGAGGTCCCCGATCGGCGACAGGAGCCCCGCGAGGTCGCCCCAGAGCGTCCCGTAGCCGAGGGCGAGCTCGGTCTTGTTGCTCGCGTTCAGGAGGAGCCCGCCGTGCCGGTTCACGTGAGCCGCCAGGACCGACATCCGGAGCCGCGCCTGGAGGTTCTCGTGCCCGCGGCGCCCGGCGGCGCTCCCGTCGAGGAGGTCGGCCAGCTCCGACTCGAACGGCGCGAGGAGCGGCCCGAGCGGCCTCTCCTCGAGGCGGATCCCGAGCGCGGCGGCGACCTCGCGGGCTGCCTCGGTGGAGCGCGGGTCGGTGAAGCGGGACGGCACGTGGATCGCCACGACCCGCGAGGCCCCGAGCGCCTCGACGGCGATCGCCGCGACGAGCGCCGAGTCGACGCCCCCCGACAGGCCGAGGACGACGGACGGGAGGGCGTTCCCCTCGACGAACCCCCGGACGCCGAACGCGAGCGCCGCGAAGAGGTCCGCCTCCGGCTCCGTCCCCGCCGCGGGCGCGACCGGCTCGACGGCGCCGAGGTCGACGACCTCGAGCCCCTCGGCGAAGCGCGGAAGCCGCGCGATTTCGTCGCCGTCCCCCGAGAGCGCGAAGCTCCCGCCGTCGAAGACCAGCTCGTCGCGGACCCCGACCGCGTTGACGAACGCGATCGGCTTCCGGTGCCTCCGCGCCGCGCGGAGCCGTTCGGCCGGAATGCCCGCGCGCCACGGCGAGGCGACGAGCGCCAGGAGCGCCTCCGCCCCCTTCGCCGCGAGGCTCGCGGCGGGGTGCGCCGGGTACCCCTCGTCCCAGACGTCCTCGCAGACGAGCGCACCGCACCGCCGCCCGGCCACGACGAACGGCTCGCTCGCGCTCCCCGGCAGGAACCAGCGCGTCTCGAGGAAGACCTCGTACGACGGCAGGAGCCGCTTCGGCTGGACGTGCGCGACGGCGCCTCCCGAGAGGAGGAGCGCCGCGTTCGCGAGCGACGGGTGCTGCGGCAGCCGCTCGGGCGACCGCGCGAGGCCGCCGACGAGACAGGGCGGCCCCGCGGCGGTCCGCCGGGCCGCCTCGCGCCCCGCCTCGAACGCCGCCGCGACGAAGCCCGGGTCGAGGAGGAGGTCGCGCGGCGGGTAGCCGACGAGCGACATCTCCGGGAAGACGACGACGTCCGCGCCCCCCGCGGCGCCCTCGGCCTGCGCCGCCGCGAGCCGGTCGAGGTTCCGGGCGAAATCGCCGACGCGCGATTCGACCTGGGCGAGCGCGACCCTCACGCCATCTCCCGCGCGACGGAAGCGAGGAGGTCGAGCGCCGCGAGGAGCGGCTCGCGCCGAAGGCAGACCTCGTCGCCGAGGAGGAACGTCCGGTAGCCGAGCGCGAGGAGGAACGCCGCGTCGCAGACCTCCGCGGCGACGGGGACGGGCGTCCGCGAGAGCGACGGGAAGAGGCGGCTCGCCACGACCGCGTCGGGGTCTGCGGCGATCACGTCCCGCAGGGCGCCTACGATCCGGTGCGGCTCGCGCACCTCGACGTAGAGGTCCCCGCGCGCCGCGACGAGCCTCCCGAGCCGCGCGCCGTTCCGCCCCGCGAAGGCGAGGCCGCGCCGGCTCTCGACCTTGAGCATCGGCTCGACGCCGGGCAGCGCCTCGCGCAGCTCCGCGACGTCCTCCTCCCGCTCGACGAACGAGAGCATCGCCTTCGTCAGCCCCAGGTCGCGCATCGCCGCGAGGTACGCCCTGTCGCCGTCCGTCAGCGTCCCCTCGACCTCGAGCCCGGGGTGGACGACGTTCACCGACTCCCCCGGGCCGACGACGCGGCGCGGCCCTTCCTCGAGGAGGAGGCGGTCGCCGTCGACGGCCACGAGCCGCGCCGCTTCCCGACCGTCGGCGAAGAAGACGTCGCACGGCGTCGGCACCCGGAGACGGTGCGAGACGCGGACCGCCGTGAACGGCGGGACGGCCGCCTCGACGACCCGCAGCTGGCGCCCCTTCAGGTCGACCCAGAGCGGCGGCCCGAGTCGCGCGAGCCGCGCGAGCGCTCCGCGCGGCGTCTCCTCCGCGAGCGGCATGACGGTGTTCAGTCGGAACCCGGCGAAGAGCGGGTGCCGCGCCACCTCTTCCGCGAAGGAGGCGTAGGGCGGGAGCGTGACGATCGCGCGGACCGCCCCCCGCGCGGGACCCCCGCCTCCGCTCACGGGATCAGAGCTCGAGCGTCGAGCCGCAGAACGCGCAGGTCGTCCTCCCGAAGGCGTCGGCGGGGATCTTCCCGCCGCAGGCCGGGCAGGCGAGGACGCGCGGACCGTCGGAGCGGATCCGCTCCGCGACGCTCTTCACCTTCGCTTCGGCCTGCCGCGCCCGCATGTTCTCCTGGAAGTCCCCGAAGCGGCCCCACGCGCGGGCGACGAGCCCCATCGCGTAGTCGACGGCGCGCTGCTCGTCGTCGATCCGGAAGACCTTCTCCTTCCCGATCGCCTCGGCCCACTGCAGGTCGACCGCGTCCCCCTTCCGACCCGTCGGGCGGCGGAGGAACCAGACGTCCCACGTCTCGGCGATCCGCCGCCACGCCGCGATCGCGTCGAAGGCATCCTCCGCGGAGAGGAGCGAGGCGAGCTTCCCCTTCCACGTCGAGCTCCCCTCCTGCGGCGCCGTCTCGCCGAGGAGCCTCATGACCTGCTCGACCGGGATCGTCCTGTGCATCGGCGCGTCGCCGAAGACGACGAGGAACGGCTTCTTCGCCTTCGGAACCTCCACGTGGTGCTCGACCCACCAGGCGAAGAGGCCGTAGCTCTCGGGCGCGTCGCCGCCGCCCCCCTCGCCGTAGAGCGCGTTGAGCTGCTGCTCGAGGTCGTAGCCGTGCGCGAACTCGGTCACCTGCAGCGGCCAGCGGTCGACGCCGGCATCCCCGATCGCCGCGAAGCAGATCTCGAGGTCCTCGCGGTACTGCGAGAGCGTGTTGTAGAGGAGCGGGAGCCGGTCGAAGATCTCGAAGGGCCACGTCGACATCGACCCCGTCACGTCGACCGCGACGACGAGCGGGTTCTTCGACTCCGTCCGGATCCGCTTGCGCGGGTCGACGATCGCCGGGTTCGGCGCGTGGTGGGCCCCGTAGGCCCTGGGCCCGGCCGCCGCCGCGCGGCGCGCGGCCTCCTCGCGGGCGTCCTTCCCGTCCGCGCCGAAGGAGTACCCCGGCGCCCCGTACCAGTCCGACGTGTCGTCGCTCCAGGCGTACATCGCGCCCTCCGACCCCGGTCTCGTTCCCTGGCGTGGCGCGGAGTCTATTCGCGGGGCGCGCCGCCGTGGAGGGTCCCCGCGGGCCCCCGCTTCCCGTGCCCGCCGTCAGCGCGCGTCGCCCCCGGCTTCCGCGGGCATCCGCGGCGCCTCGCGGGCGATCGTCTCGAGGCCGAACTCCTCGCGGAACCTCCGCGCGAGGCCGCGCGCCCTCAGCTCCCGGGCGACCTCCGGCGGCACGAGCCTCTCCCACGCCTCGCCGCGCGCCATCGCCCTCCTCACGGCCCTCCCGTCCACGGCGACCCTCTCTCCCGGCTCGAGGAGCGAGAGGGTCGGGACGACCCGCCAGAAGCCCTCGACGAGCGACCGGACGTAGGGGTTCGCCGTGGCGAAGAGGTCCAGCGCGCCGAAGCGCTCGCGGACCATCTCCGCCCAGCGCGGGCCGTCGAAGAGGTCCGGGAGGAGGTGGAGCTCGACGCGCCCCCCGGGAAGGAGCGGCCGGAGGAGCTCCGCGGTCTCCTCCCCGGTGAACGGGTTGTCGAGGTCGTACCGGTTCGCGCTCCCGATCCCGACGACGACCGTCTCCGCGTTCCGCGCGAGGGCCTCGAGGATCGCGGCGTGGCCGAGGTGCGGCGGACGGAAGCGCGCGACGAAGCCGACGCGTGCGAGCCGCGTAGGCGCCCTGCGCAGGGCGGTCCCGGCGGAGCCGTCGTGGTTCATCCGGCAGCGTCCCGAAGGGCGTCGAGCGTATCGGGAGAGCCGGAAGTCCCGCAAGCGACGGAGACCTTCCGGAACGCTGCCGGTGAATCATCGCGCTATCGATTCAAGGCTCTCCGGACTCGAGCGAGGTGGTGGTAGCTGTGCCGGACGGCGTGATCCTCGAGCATGAACTGGCAGGTGAGCGGGGCATCGGAGTACATCGACACCGGAGCCGCCCGGGAGAGCTCCTCGTCGCTCAGCGCCCGGATCGCCGCCGCGGCCGCCCGGCTGTTTCGGCCGAGGAGCTCCAGCGACTCGCCCTTCGTGGCGGCGTCGTGCTCGCTGGCGTGCGCCGCGTTCATCCTGTGGACGTCGTCCCAGGTCACGCCGGTCACCGGCTTGCCGCCGGCGAGCAGCTGGGCGAGCTGGATCTCCAGCGGGTACATGGTCGCGACGTGGTGCACGACGACGCCGATCTTCCGGCCGTCCCCGGGGACGCGGGTCTGCCACTCCCCGGCCGACAGGGAGCTCGCGAAGTCGGAGAGCGCGCGGGCCCCCTGTTCGAGGCGGACGGCCAGGGCCTCGGCGAGCCGGCCGGAGCGGCTCGCGCGGGTCACGGGATCAGGAGACAGGACACTCGACATGAACTTATCCTTTCGTCCGCCGGCGCTTCGTCGCCCGGCGTGCCCCCAATCTGGTGGGAGGATCGGGACCTCGCCATGAGCCTCCGTCCGATTCACCTTGCCGCTCGTCCGAATCGATCGCCGGTCTGCCCGGTCGTCCACGTCGGATGCTCGAGCGTCCGATTCCGGAGCGGTCGACGTGAAGGCTGACGTCCTCTCGGACGTCCTTCGCGCGGTTCGATTGACCGGCGCCGTCTACTTCGACTTCGAGCTGAGCTCTCCGTGGGTGGTGGAGGCGCCGCCCTCGCGGGAGATCGCCGATAAGGTGATGCCGGGCGCCCAGCGCGTGATCGAGTACCACCTCGTCGCACGGGGAGATTGCTGGGGGCACGCCGTCGGTCAGGATCCGCTCCGTTTGACCGAGGGAGACCTCATCCTCTTCCCCAGGGGCGATCCGCACGTCCTCTCGAGCGCGCCCGGAATGCGGGGAGCCGCCGACCTGTCCATGTTCGCCCGCCCGTCGGGCCCGCTGCCCGTGACCTGCGAAACCGGCGGGGGCGGAACCGAGCGCGCGAGGATCGTCTGCTGCTTCCTGGGTTGCGACGAGCGTCCGTACAACCCGCTGCTCGCCGCGTTGCCGGCCGTCATTCACCTCCCCGCGGCCGACCCACGCGCCGCCGGGTGGCTCGGGATGCTGCTGACGATCGCCGCCGCGGAATCGGGAAGCGCCCGCCCGGGCACCGAGAACGTCCTGTCGCGTCTCTCGGAGCTGATGTTCGTCGAAGCGATCCGGCGGCACATCGAGACGCTCGCGCCCGCGCAGACCGGCTGGCTCTCGGGCCTCAGGGACCCGGTCGTCGGGCAGGCGCTCGCCGCCCTCCACGGCGAGCCGCGAGAGCAGTGGACGGTGGACCGGCTGGCCCGGCTCGCCGGCCTCTCGCGCTCGGGCTTCGCGGAGCGGTTCACGGAGATGGTCGGCCAGCCCCCGATGCACTACCTGGCGCTCTGGCGGATGCAGCTCGCTTCCCGCCTGCTCGCCGACGGCAAACCGGTCGCCGCGGTCGCCTCCGCCGTCGGCTACGGCTCGGAAGCGGCGTTCAGCCGAGCGTTCAAGAAGCTCGTCGGCCAGGCTCCGGGGACGTGGAGGAGTGCGGCCGGAACTGCGACGGTCCCGCCGGATCACCTTCCCGCAGAACTCCGCTGACGAGGCCGATCGCCCGGGGCTCCCGCGCGACGTTCCCCGGGCCCGCGGCCCCGGAAACGAAATCTCCCGCAAACCCTGTAAGGACTTGCGGGAGAGTAAGTTCGATGGAGCGGGACACGAGGGTCGAACTCGCGACATCTACCTTGGCAAGGTAGCGCTCTACCACTGAGCTAGTCCCGCCCACGGGACCGGCGGAAGATAGCGAAGAAGGGTCCGTTCGTCAAGGACCGCGGCGCCGCGCGAAGGGCCGCGGGCGCGTCTCCGGCTCGCCCGCGGCGAGGCACGCCTTGCGGTTCCCGGCGCGGCAGGCGACGCCCCAGAGCTCGTGCGCCTCGTCGGCCCGCCCGAGCTTCTCCTGGAGAATCCGGCCCCCTTCCCAGCCCGCGCGCGACGTGAAGGGGCTCTGCGGGATCGCGGCCGAGCGGTACCAGCGGGCCGCCGCCTCCCACGCCCCGAGCGTCGCGTGCTCGTCGGCGAGGAGCTCCGCCGCGGCCGCGGCGAGGGCGGCCGGGGGATGCGACTGCCAGACGGCCGTCGCGTCGGCGATCGCCTCCCCGCTCTTCCGCTCCATCCGCCGGAGCGCCGCGCGCCCGAGGAGCGCGCGCGGGTCCGTCGCGTCGCGCGCGAGGTCCCTCGCGATCAGCGCTTCCGCCTCGTGCCGCGCGTCCCCGTAGGCGAGGGCGAGCTCCCAGCCCTCCGGGCCGCTCCCGCCGCGGAGGCGCTCGGCGAGGCCGCGCGAGAAGCGGTAGTCCCACGTCCCCGTCTTTCCCGCCGCGGCCTGCGCGGCGAGGACCTGGCGGACGGCTTCGTCGTCCCTGTGCTCGAGGTACGCGATCCCGCCCCGCGCGTAGAGCTCGAGCGCCTCGGCCCCCGCCTTGTCCGGCTCCCGCTCGAGGACGGCGCGCGCCACCTTTCCGGCCGCCTCGAAGTCGCCGCGCGTCGGGCGCGTCCCGCCCCGCGCCACCGGGTCCAGCCTTCCGCGCGCGGCACGGAGAGCGGCGTCGGACGCGGGCTCGTCCGGCGGAGGAGGCGCGGAGGGCTCGGAGGCCCCGGGAGGCGCGGGGGCCGCGGGCCGGGTCGCCGCCGCCCTGGGCACGCCTGTCGCCGGGGAAGGCTGAGGGGGCGCGGTGGTCGCCGCCGGGACGGGCGCGGTCGGCAGCGGGAGGTCGACGACCTTCACGTCTCCTGCCGGCGCCTCCGTCGGGACCGGCGAAGGGGCAGGCGCCGGGGCGGGAGCGGGCGCCGCCGCCGGCGTCGCCGTCGAGGGGACCCTCCGGGGTACCAGGAACCAGGCCCCCGCGAGGACGGCGACCGCGACGACGGACCCGGCCGCCGCGAAGAGCGTCCGCCGGGCGGGCTGCGGCGAGGTCGAGATCGTCGGCTCGCTCGTCAGCGCGGATCCCCGCGTCGCGGCGCGCCCGGAGAGCCGCTTCGGAGTCGCCTCGTAGACCGTCGGCGCGGTCGCGTCGATCCGCGCCCAGGGCGTCGTCGCGCGCTCGACCTCGAGCCCCGCGCCGGTCGGCACGAAGGCGAGGAGCTCGTCGGCGAACGCGCGGCAGGTCGCCGGGCGGCGCTCCGGCTCCTTCGAGAGCGCCCTCTCGAAGACCGGGTCGAGGCCCGCGGGGAGCCCGTAGACGGCCGACGAGAGCCGCGGCGCCGGCGACGTCACGTGCTGGTGCATCAGCGAGAGGGCGCTCTCCCCGTCGAACGGCGGCTTGCCCGAGAGGAGCTCGTACGCGAGGACGGCGAGGGCGTAGCGGTCCGAGGCGGGCGTCGCGGGCCTCCCCTGGGCCTGCTCGGGCGCCATGTAGATCGGCGTTCCGACGACCATCCCGGTCGCCGTCAGGCCGGTCGACCCCTCGAGCATCTTCGCGATGCCGAAGTCCGCGAGGGCGAGGCGGTCGTCCTTCCGGATGAGGACGTTCGCCGGCTTCACGTCGCGATGGAGGATCCCCGCCGCGTGCGCCGCGTCGAGCGCGTCCCCGAGCTGCCGGATCCAGGAGACGGCCTGCGCGAAGGGAACGGGCGAGCCGACCATCCGGTCGCGGAGCGTTCCCCCCTCGAGGAACGGCATGACGAGGTACGGGAGCCCCTCCTCGTCGCCGTAGTCGTAGACCGGGAGGATGTTCGGGTGGTCGAGGGAGGCGACGAGCTGCGCCTCCTTCTGGAAGCGCTGGCGGAAGTGCGCGTCGCGCGCGTGGTTCGCGAGGATGACCTTGACGGCCACGGTCCGGTTGAGCCGCTCGTCCGTCGCGCGCCAGACCTCCGCCATCCCCCCCTGGCCGAGGAGCTCGTCGAGCCGGTAGCGGCCGAGCCGGCGGCCCTTCTCCGTCATTCCGCGACCTCGCCCGGGGGGCGTCCCCCCGCCCGATCCTCCAGACGACGTCTCTCCGGCACCCGTTTACCTCCCCAGGTCAATACGTATCCGACGGGATCATCGTCTGGAAGCTCCCGTCCGAGGTGACGGCGTCGTTCAGGACCCCGTAGGCGAGGAAGGTGTCGTCGCCCGAGAGCCGCGTCACGACGGCCTTGAACCGCTTCACCGTGGCCGGCGCCCCGGCGGCGGCGAGGACGCGCGACCACTGGTACCAGTCGCCGGGACGGAGGCTCACGGTGAGCGGCGTCCCGGCGGCGGCCCCCGTGTCGGCGTCGTAGAGGCGCGCCTCGAGCGTCATCGGCAGCTCCGACCCGCCGCCGAGGCTCACGACGGCGAGGTTCGAGCGGACCGTCTCGTCCTGCGCGAGCCCCGGGACGAGCGCCGAGGTCCGCGCGCCGCCCCCCTTCGCGGCCCCCGCGTAGAAGAGCCCGAACGCGCCCCCCGTGGCCGCGTCGGTGTTCGGCGTCGTCGTCCGCGCGAGGACGACCGTCGACGGCGCGTCGAGCTCGGCCACGTAGCGGAACGTCGCCGTCAGCGTCCCGGCCTGCGCCCCCTCCGTCCCCTCCGGGATCTGCATCCCGTGCGCGCGGAGGTAGGCGAGGACGTCGGCGATCGTCACCTGCTGGCGCGCCGCGAGCTCGACCGTCACGACCGGCGCCCCGCCGATCTCGCCGAAGCCGGGCGCGGGGCGGTAGACGAGGTCGACGGGCGTCGCGATCGTGCCGTCGTTCGCGAGGGTCACCTCGGTCGTGTAGTGCGAGCCCGCCTCGCCGTACACGTCGAGCACGACCGGGACGACCACCGTTCGCGCCGCCGCGAGCCCGCCGGGCCGGTACGCCGGGAGGTAGCTCCCGTCCGAGGTCATCGCGTCGTTCACGACGCCGTAGGCCCCGAACGCGCCGATCCCCTTCGTCCTCCGGATCCTCGCGTAGCCGAACGCGCCGTCGGGCAGTCCGGCGAGGCCGAGGACGCCGTTCCACTGCGTCCACTCCCCCGGCGCGAGGCTCCTCACGAGCGGCGCCCCAGTGGCGACGCCCGTCTCGGAGTAGACCTGCACGGAGACCTCGATCGGGTCCGTGCCGCGCCCCGGCACGTGGACGACGGCGAGGTTCGAGCGCGACTCGCCGGAGACCGAGCGGAGGCCGTAGACCGTCGCCTCGTCCTCGGCCGCGTCGAGCTCGGACGGGGCGTCGTAGAAGAGCCCGAACGTCCCTCCCGCGGCGCCGCGCGTGTACGTGCGGGCGACGAGGTAGGCGTCGTCGACGGGCTTCGTCCCGTTCCCGAGCGTCACGCTCCCGGCGACGGGCGCGTCGGCCGTCGCGATCGGGATCGACATCCCGAGCGAACGGAGAAACGCGAGCGCGTCGCCTGCGCGGAGCTCGCGCCCCGCGGTGAGCGTCACGGTCGCCGACTTCGGCGCCAGGTTCCCGCCCGCCCCGGCGAAGCCGGGCGACGGCGTGAACGTGATCGGGAACGTCGTCTCCGCCGCCGCGCGCGAGCCGACGACGAGCTCGGAGAGGAAGTGCGCGCCGCCGGAGCCGAAGACGTCGAGGACGACCGGGAGCGTGCGGACCGCCGGGCGCGCGGAGGCGCGGTAGGTCCCGTGCCCCGCCGTGCCGACGAGGAGGTTCTCCCCCCCCGCCCCGTCGGAGCCCACGTTCCGGACGACGGTGACCGACGCCCCCGGGGGAAGACCCGCCGTTTCGGCGCCCCAGGCTCCGTTCCGCTTCAGCGCGAGGCCCCGCTTCCCCGCCGCGGCCCAGAGACGCCCTCCCGCGACGTCGATCGAGAAGACCTGCGCGGCGTTGAGCCCGGCCGCGTCCTTGCGGAAGAGGCCCCCGGCGGGACGCCGGTAGACGCCGCCCGTCGCGAGGCCGGCGAACGCCGCGGCCGCGTCGCCCCCGAGCGCGACGACGAGGCTCCCCGACGGCAGTCCCGCCGAGACGTCCGACCACGTCCCCGTCCCCCGCGCGTAGAGCCCCTCGGCCATCGCGACCCAGAGCGATCCGCCGAACGAGCGGACCGTGTTCACCGTCCCGGTCCCCGTGTAGCCCGCGACCGGCTCGGCCGACCAGGCCGCCCCCGAGAAGCGCCAGAGACCGGTCGTCGAGGTCCCGCCGAAGATCGTCCCCGCGTGCGACGCGAGCGTCGTGGGGGGGCTCGCGGAAGCGAGCCCGGCAGAGGCTGCGGTCGCCGTCCCCGTCGTGACGACGAACGGGCCGCAGCTCGTCGCGACGAGCGCCTCGGGCGCGGGGCCCGTCGTCCGGGCGAGGGCGGTCGCCTCGCCGCAGCCGTCGGGGAGGCGGGCAAGCTGCAGCGGGTTGCCCGACGGCCCGCCCCAGGGAGAAATCGCGCTCGCCGCACCGCCTCCGAGCGCGGTCGCCGCCGGCCAGTAGGCCGAGCCGGACGGGTCGAGGCTCGTGACGTCGGTGACCACCCCAGCCGGGCTCGGCCCGGTGATCGCCGTCCAGCCGCTCCCCAGCCTCCGGTAGAGGCCGCCGCCCGCCGTCCCGAGGACGAGGTCGGCGCCGACGTCGAGGAACGCCTGCCCGCCGCGCGGCAGCAGGCCGCTCCGGTCGGCGGCCCACGCCGTGCCGCTCCGGAGGAGCACCCCGGCGTCGGCCGTCGCGGCGCGGAGCGTGCCGCCCCACGTCGCCAGCGCGCGCACGTCGTGCCCGCCGAACGCCGCGTCGGCGACCCACGCGCTTCCGCTCCAGGCGTAGAGGGTGATGTTCGTCCCGGCCCAGAGCGTGCCGCCGAACGACGCGAGCGCGCGAATCCCCTCGGCCGGCCCGACGCCGCCCGAGAGCGGCGCCCAGCTCGTTCCGGTCCAGCGCGCCGCGCTCCCGGCGGAGAGGCCGACGACGAGGCCCGAGGGGTCGGCGAGCATCGAGGTCACGATCCCGGCGCCGGGCGACGGCGCCGCCGTCCACGTGGCGCCGGTCCGCCGCCACGCGCCGAGGCCGCCGGCCCAGAGCGTCCCCGCCGCGTCCACGGCGACCGTCGCCGGGAAGGCGCTGGACGACGGCAGCGTCTCGCGCGTCCAGGTCCCGTCGGCCGCGCGGCGCCAGAGCTCCTCTCCCGTCGCGGCGAAGACCTCGCCGTTCTGGAGAGCGACCGAAGAGACCGGCTTCCCCGAGAGGCCGTCGAGGGACCAGGCGCCCGAAAGGTCCGTCCCGCGGAAGACGCCGCTCGCCGTCCCGGCCCAGTACGTCCCGGCCGAGACCGCGAGGGAGCGGACGTCGCTGCCGAGCGGGTAGCCGGCGTCGGGGACGAGCCGCAGCCCCGCCTCGGCCGCCGGGCCGAGCCCGAGGGCGAGGAGGAGCGCCGCCCCTCCCGCGATCCGCCGCCAGATCCCCGTTCCCTCACGTCGCATCGAACGCACCTCGAATCCAGTCGGTCCTGCCGGTCTCCCCCTCGATCGCCACGACGTCGAAGCGGACGTCGCGGCTCCCCGCGGCCGGGTTCTCCGCGAGCCAGGCCCGCGCCGCCGAGAGGAGCTTCCGCCGCTTCCCGGGAGTGACGGCCTCCGCCGGCGCCCCACGCGAGGCGTCCCTCCGCCACTTCACCTCGACGAAGACGACGACCCGCCCCTCGGCCGCGACGAGGTCGATCTCCCCGCCCCCGGCGCGGACGTTCCGCGCGAGGACCGAGACGCCGCGCGCCTCGAGGAACCGCGCGGCTTCCTCCTCGCCGGCGCGCCCCTTCGGCGTCGTCGGGGGCCGCCCGGGCCCCGCGGGACGCGCGCCGGCCGGCCCCGTGCGACGGCGGCGCGTCAGGCCCAGGCCGGAGAGCCGCTCCTTCCACGAGGACGACACGCGTCGAGGATAATCGACGCATGGACGACGTCCTCGTGATCCAGTGTCCCGACTGCGAGTCCACGCTGAAGGTCGACCGCGCGACCGGCGCCGTCCTCTCGCACGAGCCGGCCGCCCTGAAGAGGAAGCTCGGCTCCCTCGAGGAGGCCGCCGCCGAGAACGCCCGGCGCAAGGAGAGGGCCCAGGACCTCTTCGCCGCCACCGTCGAGCGGGAGAAGCACAAGAGCGAGATCCTCGAGAAGACGTTCCGCGAGGCGCTCGAGAAGGCCCAGAAGGAGCCGGTGAGCCGCCCCCGCAGCCCGTTCGACGACGACTGAGCCGGTTTCAGGCGAAGCGCCGTTCCCCCGCGTTCATCCTTCGTGGGAGGCGCGGGGGGGTCGCGGCCCGCCGGGGGTCTGCCTCGCCGGGGGGCTGAGCTGCGCGCGCCCCCCGGACCCCTGCCCTGTCCTTAGCGTCTTCGCCCATCCGAAAGGTCCGTGTCGCGCGCCCCCCGGACCCCCACCTCGATCTCCGATCCGTATCAGGGGAGGCGGCGTTCCCCCGCGTTCATCACAGCTCGGGGCGGTTGAAGTACCAGAGCATCCAGGCGATGCTGCCGATGAGCCCTGCGCCGAGGAGGAGCCAGACGTCCCACATCGGCCACTGGTTCCCGTAGGCGTCCTGGAGGCTCCTGTAGCCGAACCCGACGACGAGGATGAAGACGGCGAGCGCGGTCCACTTCCAGATCGACTTCCGCTCGTCCGCCGCCTGCTGCTCGACCTGGAGCTTCTCGATCGCCGCCTGGCGCTTCTTCCGCTCGATCTCGCGGCGGTGGGCCTTCATGCCGTCCGTCACGAGCTCGGGCCGGGTGACGGGGCGCGTCGTCTCCGGCACGCCCCGCCGGAGCGGCGCCGTGGCCTGGGTGACGTCCACCTTCCGCGTCGGCCCCGTCACGGGCGCGCTCGACGGCGGCTTCCGCTCGGGCTTCTTGGGCTCCGTCACCTTGCCTCCTCGTCTCTCCCCGTCAGGTCGCCGCCGCCGGGCCCGGGTGGGCCGGGAGCGCCTGGGCCGCGAGCTCGATCACGTCGAACGGCTGCGTCTTCCCCGCCATCTCCGTCTGCGCGTTCCCGAGCATCACCATGCAGAACGGGCACGCGACGCCGACGAGGTCGGTCCCGGCGCCCTCGATCTCCTCGTAGCGGGCCTGGTTGATCCGCGTCCCGATCTTCTCGTCGAGCCACATCCGGCCGCCGCCGGCGCCGCAGCACATGCCGTTCCGCCCGCTCCGGGGGAGCTCCCTGAGGGTTACGCCCGGGATCGCCGCGAGGATTTCGCGCGGCGCCGCGTAGACCTCGTTGTGCCGCCCGAGGTAGCAGGCGTCGTGGAACGAGACGGACTTCTCGACCCGCCCCGTCAGCTTCACCCTTCCCTCGGCGACGAGCCGCGCGACGAGCTCGGCGCCGTGCATCACCTCGAAGTTCCCGCCGAAGTCGGGGTACTCGTTCTTCAGCGTGTTGAAGCAGTGCGGGCAGTTCGTGACGATCCGCTTCACGCCGTAGCCGTTCATCGTCTCGACGTTCTGCTGCGCGAGCACCTGGAAGAGGTACTCGTTCCCCAGCCTCCGGGCCGAGTCGCCGTTGCAGGTCTCTTCCGAGCCGAGGATCGCGAACTTCACCCCACCCTCGTGGAGGAGCTTCGCGAGGGCGCGCGAGACCTTCTTGCCGCGGTCCTCGTACGAGCCGGCGCAGCCGACCCAGAAGAGGACCTCCACGGCCGCGCGGTCGGCCTCCTCCATCGCGCCGAGGACCGGGACCTCGAAGTCGAGCTCGCCCGTCCAGGCGTCGCGGTCGGCCGCCGCGAGGTTCCACGGGTTCCCCTGCCGCTCCATCCCGTTGAAGGCCGTCTGCGCCTCCTTGGGGAACTCGCTCTTCTCGAGGACGAGGTGGCGGCGCATCTCGACGATCTTGTCGGTGTACGTGATCGTCACCGGGCAGGCCGACTCGCAGTAGCGGCAGGTCGTGCAGGCCCAGATCGTCTCCTCGTCGACCCACCCTCCGATGAGGGGCTTGCGCTCCTCGAGCCGCTTCTTCGCCGCCTCGTCGGCCCGCCCCGTCGAGACGTCGACGAGGTCGCCGGCGATCGCGTAGAGCCCGCTCCGGAGGTCCTTCATGAAGCCCTTCGGCGAGAGCGGCTTGCCCGTCAGGTGCGTCGGGCAGACCTCGCGGCAGCGCCCGCACTCCGTGCAGGTGAACATGTCGAGGCGCTGCTTCCAGGTGAAGTCCTCGACTTTCGCGACGCCGAACTTCTCCGCCTCCGCGGCCTTCTCGATGTCGACCATCGGGAGCCGGCCGGGCGCGTCGAGCTTCCGGAGGAAGATGTTCGGCAGCGCGGTGATGACGTGGAAGTGCTTCGCGAACGGGAGGTAGTTCAGGAAGACGAAGATCGCGACGAGGTGCAGCCACCAGCAGGCGTGGAAGACCGACTCGAGCGTCGCGTGGGGCGCCCCCGCGAAGAGGCCGGAGAGGGCCGCGGTGACCGGCTCCCAGGCCGACGTCGCCCCCTCGATCGCGAACTTCGCGGCGCCGGCCACGAGGTCGGTCGCCATGAGGAACCCGATGAGGCAGAGGATGAGGCCCGCGTCGAACGACTTGTCGAGCCGCTCCTTGCGGAAGAGGTAGCGCCGCGCGAGGGCGAGGAGAACCCCGACGAAGGTCGTCACAAGGACGACGTCCTTCAGGAGGAGGTACGCCTGCCAGGCGCCCGCCGGCAGGAACGGCATCCCCGCCTTCGGGAAGAGCCCCTCGAGGACGAGCGACGTCGTCCGCACGGAGAGGACGACGAAGCCGCTGAAGATGAGCATGTGGTAGAGGCCGGCGTAGCCGTCCCACCACATCTTCTTCTGGAAGATCCCGAGCTCGAGGAGCCCGCCGACGCGCTCGAGCGGGCGGTCCCAGCGGACCTCCGGCGGCCCGCCGATCGTCAGGAGCTGCCAGCGCCGCGTGGCGGTGTACGCGAACGCGGCGACCGCGCCGATGAGGACCAGAGCGAAGAGAAGGGTCCCCGGGACCCCGAAGTAGGTGGCTTCGGTCGGCATCATCAACGGAAAGGATAGCTCAGGGGGAGCCGTTCCGAGCCGGCGAACCCGGGCGCGCGGGACCCTCGTGCCGGGGTGTATCATGTCGGCTAAGTTTCGAAGCCCCAACGAATCCGACGGGATCGGAGCCAGGCTGATGAGAAAGACATCGTCGTTCCTCGTTATCGCCGTCCTGCTCGCGCTCGCCGCGGTCGCCTCGGCGTCGCCGGGAGCGGGGGCCGCGGCGCTCGCCGCGTCGCAGGGGACCGAGCTCTGGGGCGGGCCGGGGGCGAAGGGAGAGGGCGCCCAGGGGGCCCGCTTCGACACGACCGTCTACGTGACCGGCCCCTCTGCGGCCACCGGCGCCGTCGACTTCTGGGTCGGCGGGAGCGTGGTCGCCACCGCGCCCTTCTCCGTCGTGGCCAACGGCGTCGCCACGATCCCTGCCCCGGACGTCCTCGCCCAGAAGGGCGCCTTCGCCTACCAGGTGCACGCCGACGCCGCCGTCTCGGCCTGGTCGCAGACGTACAACGAGACCTCCAGCGGGCGCTTCGGCGTCAGCCTCGCCGCGGTCCTCCCCGCCGAGCTCCTCGCCCCGGGCGACGAGGCGACCGGGGGCGGGGCGGACGTCTCCGCCTCGACCGACCCGGGCCGGGGCCGCACGAACGTCGGCGTCGTCTGCGCCGCCGCCGCCACCCAGGCCTGCCGCCTCGAGGTCGCCGTCTTCTCGGCGGGCGCCCTCGCCGGCACGGGGACCGTCGAGTCGATCCCGGGAGGCGCGAGCCAGTCCTCCCTCGAGGCGCTCGTCCCGGCCGCCGTCGACAAGCCCTCCCTCGCGCTCCGGCTGCGGCTCCTCTCCGGCTCCGGCCTCCCCTACGCGATCCGCAACGACAACAAGACGAGCGACGGGACGTCGATTCCCCTCGCCGTCAAGCGCGGCGCCTTCTCCACGGCCCCCGTGATCGTCTCCTTCACGGCGAGCCCGGCCAGCGGCTGCGCGCCGCTCGAGACGACGTTCGCGTGGCAGACGACCGGCGCGGCCAAGGTCAGCATCACCGGCGTCGGGAACGACCTGCCGGCGAACGGCTCGGTCAAGGCGACCGTCGGCGCCTCCGCCGACTACGTCCTCACCGCCACCTCCCTCACCGGGCAGTCGTCGACGCAGCCGCAGCGGGTGACGATCACCCCGTCGACCCCCGTTCCGGCGCCCGTCCCGGCGTCCGCGACGGTCCCGACGGGGGGCGTCCTCACCGGCCTTCTCCCGGCCGGGACCGGCCCGCTCGCCGTCGAGTTCACGAAGCACGAGTCGACCGGGTCGACCTTCACGATCGAGGGGACCTCCTTCATCTACACGGCCGGGTCCGTGCCCGGGACCGACGTCGTCAGGCTCACGGCGACCGGCTCCTGCGGACCGGCGAGCGCCGAGTTCACCGCCACCGTCGTCCTCCCGGGGGCGCCGAGGATCGTCCGGCTCGAGGCCACCCCGGCCCGCGGCTGCGCCCCGTCGACGAACGTCCTGATCTCCTGGCAGACCGAGAACGCCATCGGCGTCAGCGTGAGCGGGTTCGACGACTTCTTCGTCGCGAACGGCGGCGTCGAGGCGACGGTGACAGGGACGACGACCTTCACGGTCGAGGCGATCGGCGCCGACCGCTCGACGGACACGGGGACCGTCACCGTCCCGGTCGACCCGCAGCTCTACGTCCCGATCCTGAACCCGGGCTCGGCCGTCGTGAACTCGGGGACGGTGGTCTACATCAACGTCGACCCGGCTTCCGTGCCGCTGCTCTCCGGGGTCCGGTGGACCGTCTTCCAGAACCAGAGCGGCCTCACCTTCTCGGCGGACCCGAACACGCCGGGCCTCTACCGCTACAAGGCCGGGCCGTACTCGGGCGTCGACCGCATCCGGTTCCTCTGGGTGAACGGCTGCGGCATCGGCTACACCGACTTCACCTCGAGCGTCACGGGCGCGTCGCTCCCGTAACGTCTCCCGCGAGGAACGAAAAGAAGAAGGGCGGCCTCGCGGCCGCCCTTCTTCTTTTCCGGAGGGGATCCGGGGAGACGCGCCCCCCGGACCCCCCAACGATTCCTGTTACGCCTTCGCCCTCTTCACGCTCTCCGTCAGCGCCGGGACGATCTGGAAGAGGTCGCCGACGATGCCGTAGGTGGCGACCTTGAAGATCGGCGCCTCGGGGTCCTTGTTGATCGCGACGATCACCTTCGAGGAGCCCATCCCCGCCATGTGCTGGATGGCGCCCGAGATGCCGCAGGCGATGTAGAGCGTCGGCGAGACGACCTTGCCCGTCTGCCCCACCTGGTGCTCGTGCCCGATCCACCCCGCGTCGACCGCGGCGCGCGAGGCGCCGAGCGCCGCGCCGAGCTCGTGGCAGAGCGCTTTCAAGACCGGCCAGTTCTCGGGGCCCTTGATGCCGCGGCCGCCGGAGACGATCTTGTCGGCCTCGGCCACGTCGATCTCGCCCGCCTCGGGCATCTCCAGCTTCACGACCTTCGCGCGGATGTTCACGGCGAAGTCGAGCGCGACGACCTCGCCCGCGCCCGCGGCACCCTTCGACGCCGGGAAGACGTTCGGGCGGGGGGTGGCGATCTGGAGGGAGGCGGCCGGGTCGGCCGCGACGGTCGCGCGCGCCTTGCCGGAGTAGACCGAGCGGGTCGCCACGAGGCGGCCCCCCTCGACCTCGAGGGACATGACGTCGGAGAGGAGGCCGACCTTCCGCCGCGCGGCGAGCCGCGGGGCGACGTCCTTGCCCATGGAGGAGGCCGGGACGAGGACGACCGACGGCGCGAACGCCGCGACCGCGGCGTCGAGGGCCGCCGTGTACCCCTCGCAGGAGTAGAGGGCGAGCTCGGGCTTGTCGGCGACGAAGACCTTCGCCGCGCCGTACGCGGCGAGCTCGGGGGCGAGGCCGCCGATGCCGGACCCGGCGACGACGGCGGCGAGGGCGCCGCCCGTCTTCGCCGCGACCTCGCGGCCGAGGGTGAGGGCCTCGAAGGAGGCCTTGCGGATCTTGCCGTCGCGCTGCTCGATGAATACGAGGACGTTGCTCATCGTGTTCTTCCTTGTCTCGCCTGAGGCCTAGAGGACCTTCGCCTCGTCGCGGAGGAGGCGGACGAGCTCGTCGGCGGCCTTCGCCGGGTCGTCCGGGGGGATCAGCTTCACGGCCTGGCGGGCCGGCGGCAGCTCGAGCTTCGTCCAGCGGACGGCGGCCTTCTCTCCCGTCGCCGCGGCCGGGTCGACGCCCACGTCCTGGGGCTTCTTCACGGCGATGACCTTCTTCTTGGCCGCCATGATCCCCTTCAGCGAGGCGTAGCGCGGCTCGTTCAGCCCCTTCTGCGCGCCGACGACGCACGGGAAGGGCATCTCGACGACCTCGCGCGCCCCCTCGATCTCGCGGTACGCGACGACCCCGCCGTCCTTCCACTCGATCTTCGTGACGAGGTTCGCGTGCGGCAGGTCGAGGAGCTCGGCGAGCATCGGCACCATCGCCTGGGCGTCGGTCCCGACCCCCTTGTTGCCAAGCCAGAGGACGTCGCACGGGAGCGCCTTGACCGCCCCGGCGAGCGCCTGCGCCACGCCGAGCGAGTCCATCTCGGCGAGGCCGTCGGAGGCGACGCGGACGGCCTCGTCGGCCCCGCGCGCGAGGCACTCGCGGAGCCCCACGTCGGCCCGCGCCGGCCCGTACGTGACGACCGTGACCGTCCCGCCCTTCGCCTCCCTGGCCTTGATGGCCTCCTCGAGGGCGAACTCGTCGTAGGGCGAGACGATCCACTTGACGTCGGCTTCGTCGATCGACTTTCCGTCGGCGCCGATCTTGATCTTCGTCTCGGTGTCCGGAACGTATGCGATGCAGACGACGTGATTCATCCGTTTTTCCTCTCGCGGTTCTTGGGGCTTCGGGATACGGGCGACCTCGAGGACGGTATCACGTCACGCCGCAATGCGGCACGAAAAATGAGCCGCGACTCATCGTCCGATGGGGCCACCGCGGGGCTCCCCTCCCCGGCCGGCAGCCCCGGGCTCGCGGGCCCCCCGGCTCCCCGCTCCCCGTTCTCGGTCCCGGGCACGGGCTCCTTGACTTACGCCTCATTTACGCCCACTCTTTCCTCAGCCATGGTCTCTCCCTCTCCCCTCCTCCCCGCCGAGGTCGCGAGCCGCCTCGTCCGCGCGGCCGACCTCCCGCGGCGCGGCGCCTCGCTCCGCGCGGCCGACCTCCTCGCCACGGGCGTCGCCCCCTTCGACGCCCTCCTCGGCGGAGGGCTCCCGCGCGGGGCGCTCGTCGAGCTGACGGGCCGCGCCGGGGGGCGCTTCGCCCTCGTCCTCGCCGTTCTCGCCGCCGCCACCTCGCGGGGCGAGAGCGCCGCCCTCCTCGACCTCGGCGACCACCTCGACCCCGACTCCGCCGCCGAGGCCGGGTGCGACCTCGCCCGCCTCCTCTGGGTCCGCCCGCGCCGCTTCCGCGAGGCCCTCCTCGCCGCCGAGACCGTCGCCGCCGCCGGCTTCCGTCTCGTCGTCCTCGACGCCGGCCTCGCGCTCCCCTCATCGCGCCTCCGCGACGCCGCTCCCTGGCTCCGCCTCGCCCGCGCCGCCGCCCCGCGCCGCGTCGCCTTCCTCCTCTCGAGCCCCGTCCCGCTCGCCGGCCTCGCCGCCGAGGCGCTCGTCGGCGTCTCGGCCCGAGGCCTCTTCCGCGTGGCCGGCTCGGCCCGCTTCCTCGCCGGCGCCTCCGCGCGCCTCTCTCTCCTCAAGGTCCGCGGCGGCCGCCCCGCCGAGGCCCCGCCCCTCGCGCTCTCCCCCCTCTCCGCGCCGCTCGCCCGGCGCCTCCTCACGGAGCTCTCACCGGCAGTTCCGTTCACCGCCCCCCCGCGCCGAGCCGCCACCTGCGCGTGAGGCGCGTGAGGAACGTCCCGTGGCCCCGCCCCGTCTCCTCGCCCTCGCCGTCCCCCTCTTCCCCCTCGCCGCCCGCCTCCGCGCCGAGCCCCCCCTCCGCGACGAGGCGCTCGCCGTGACCGAGGGAAACGGCTCGGCCGCACGCGTCGTCGCCGCCACGCGCCCCGCGCGAGCCGCCGGCGTGAAGCCCGGCATGACCCTTCCCCAGGCCCGCGCCCTCGTCCCCCGCCTCCTCGCCCGCGGCCGCGACCCCCACGCCGAGAAGGCCGCGCAGGAAGCGCTCCTCGACGCCGCCGGCCGCTTCTCGCCGCGCGTCGAGGACGCCGGCGACGGGCTCGCCTTCCTCGACCTCGCGGGCCTCGCGCCCCGTTCCGCCGCGACCCCCGAGGCGCTCCTCGCCTTCGAGCGCGACCTCGGCCTCGACCTCCTCCGCGCGGCGGAGAAAGACGGCCTCCCCGCCCGCGCCGGCGTCGCGTCGAGCAAGCGCGCCGCCCGCATCGCCGCCGGCCTCCCGCGCACCCCCGTCGTCGTCCCGCCGGGCGAGGAGGCCCGCTTCCTCGCCCCGCTCCCCGTCGAGCGCCTCGCCCCCGAGCTCGGCCTCGCCGTCTCCCTCTCGCGCTGGGGCGTCCGCACCGCGGGCGACCTCGCGCGCCTCCCCGCGGCCGAGGTCGGCACGCGCCTCGGCGAGCCGGGGCGCAGGCTCCACGAGGCGGCCCGCGGCCTCGACCCCGAGCCCTTCGTCCCGCGCCTCCCCGCCCTCGCCTTCACCGAGGGGGCCTCGCTCGACTGGCCCGTCGTCGCCCTCGAGCCGTTCCTCGCCTTCGCGAATGCCGCCCTCGAGCGCCTCGTCCGCCGCCTCGCCGCCGAGGCGCTCGGCTGCGCGCGCCTCGAGCTCTCGCTCCACCTCGAGCCCGAGGGGTGCGACGTCCGCGCCATCGACCTCCCCGGCCCCACGCGCGACACGAAGACGCTCCTCTCCCTCCTCCGGCAGAACCTCGACGCGCGCCCCCCCGGCGCCCCCGTCACCGGCTTCGTCCTCGCCGCGCACCCCGACCGCCCGCGCCGCGGCCAGCTCACCCTCTTCGGCCCCCCCGAGGTCTCGCCCGACGAACTCGCCGGCACCCTCGCCCGCCTCCTCGCCCTCCTCGGCGAGGGGCGCGTCGGCTCGCCCCGCCCCGACGGCGGGCACGTCCCCGGCCGCTTCGCCCTCGTCCCCTACGCGCCGCCCCCCGCGCCGCTCCTCACGCCCCCCCTCCGCCCCGCGCGCGGCCTCCTCTCCGTCCGCGCGCTCCGCCCCGCCGTCGAGCTGGAGGTCCTCACCCATGACGACGCGCCCGTCTCCCTCAGCGCCCTCCCTTCTTCTCAAACGCCCGTCCGCGGCCGCATCCGCGTGGCCGCCGGCCCCTGGACCCTCGAGGACGGCTGGTGGTCCGACGCCCCCGCCGCCCGCGACTACTGGGACGTCGAGCTCGACGGCGGCGGCCTCTACCGCGTCTACCGCGACCGCCCCACCGGCCGCTGGTACGCCGACGGCGTCTACGACTGAGCCGAAGCTCCTCGACCGGATGGCGTACGCCCTCCGCGCGAAGCACTACTCGCTCCGCACCGAGCGCGCCTACGTCGACTGGGCCCGCCGCTACATCCTCTTCCACGGCAAGCGCCACCCCTCCGAACTCGGCCCCCTCCACGTCAACCGCTTCCTCACCCACCTCGCCGTCGAGGCGAAGGTCGCCGCGAGCACCCAGAACCAGGCCCTCTCGGCCCTCCTCTTCCTCTACGGCGAGGTCCTCCGGATGCCGCTGCCGCGCGAGGACGGGCTCGTCCGCGCCCGCAAGCCGCGCCGCCTCCCGACCGTCCTGACGCGCGACGAGGTCCACCGCCTCCTCTCGCGCCTCGACGGCCCGCACAAGATCGCCGCCACGCTCCTCTACGGCGCCGGCCTACGCCTCCTCGAGGTCCTCCGCCTCCGCGTCAAGGACGTCGACTTCGGCCTCGGCCAGCTCGTCGTCCGCGACGGCAAGGGGCAGAAGGACCGCGTCACCATGCTCCCCGACGCCGTCCGCGGCACGCTCGCGCTCCACCTCTCCGAGGTCCGCCGCCTCCACGGCCGCGACCTCGCCGAGGGGAACGGCCGCGTCTGGCTCCCCGACGCCTTCTTCCGGAAGGACCCGGGCGCCGCCACCGCCTGGAGCTGGCAATGGGTCTTCCCCGCCGCCTCCCTCTCGCGCGACCCGCGCTCCGGCGCCCTCCGCCGGCACCACCTCCACGAGAGCATCCTCCAGCGCGCCGTCCACAACGCCGTCGTCGCCTCCGGCCTCGCGAAGCCCGCGAGCTGCCACACCCTGCGGCACTCCTTCGCGACGCACCTTCTCGAGGACGGCTACGACATCAGGACCATCCAGGAGCTGCTTGGACACAGCGACGTCTCGACGACGATGGTCTACACTCACGTGCTCAACAAGTCAGGGGGGCGCGGGGTCCGGAGCCCGTTGGATCGCATGACCTGACGCCCTGCGGAGGATCCGCGCCGTCCAATCCGATTGTCGAGAAGCGAGCCAATTCGCGACGAGGTCGCTGCTGGAACTTTTTTTCCGCCCCGGCGGTCAACTCGGTACCGGCCCCACCCTCATAAGCATGGAGATGGCAACGCACCGCGCTCCTGCCACCCAAGGGCACGGAGTGTCGGCGGCCCCGAGACCCTCCCTCCACATCTCGAGTCCCTGCAATTACTTCCGATTTCAGCCGCTGTCCATCCTTTTCCCCCTTTTCCCTCGCCCCCAGCAGTCCATCCCCACCCCAGTCCCCGCTTACATCTCGCCTCCCGCCCTCTATCCTCCCCGCCCCCCGCGGTCTAATAGGGGTTAGACAGCACCGGGGACGCCCTCGGTTCACATCGACCATGCGTATAGCCGTCAGCCTGATCATTCTCTGTCTCACGCAGCCGGTTCTGTCCGCGCCGCCCGGCATGGCCGAGTCGCCTCAAGCCATCACGCCTCTGAACTCGTACGCAGAGGCACTGCGAAAGGCCTCAGAGACGGGCAGGAACGTTCTGCTCCTTTTCTCGAATCCTCACTGTGGTCCCTGCCGTGCCATAGAAGGCGTGCTGTTTCACAACCCGGCTGGAGCAGAGCTTGTTGCCGCCTCCTATGTGCCGGTCGTGCTCGTACTCAACCTCGGCGGCACGGACAAGACGAAGGAGACGGCCGAAGCGCGTGCCACGGCAACGCTTTTCGGAGTAGTTCATCCACCCGCCCTCTTCATCGTGTCACGAAGTGGCACGAAGCTCGGGCGCCTGGTCGGAATCACCCGCGCCGAACTCTTCGGCGGTCTTCGCCTGTACACACCGCCCGCGCCGTAATCTGTGCTGTCTAACCCGGCGTGCAGCGGACTTCGCTTCGCTCGCCGCTGACGCCCACGGTTAGGTGGCGCCGCCCCATGTCCTTCCGTCCTCTCATCTGCGGTGCAACGGAGGTCCCCGATGCTGAAGCGTTCCGGCCCTTCACTCCTCCTCCTTGCCGTCCTTCTCGTGCCCGCCTACCCCGCCGCCACATCCGAACGTCCGGCGATCCTCACCGTGACCGTCCTGGGCGTCCAAAGTGGCGTAACTGTCATGGCGTACTGGCTCGAGAAGCCGCTGTTCGAGAGAGAGGTGCCAGAGGCGCACTCGGGGGCTGCACCGTTCGTCTTTACTGTTGACGCTCCCCCCGGGACCGGCCAACTCAAGGTCTGGTCGTTTCATAAGGCCAGGGGTGGCGGCGGGGCCGCGGTTTTCAAGTCGGCCACGCTGAAGCCTGGCACGCCGTACAAGGTAGCCGTATCCCCCAAGGACGGTTACAAACTGCAGTTCGACATCACCGAGAACTGACGGCGGCCATTTCCTCCGCGCCACCTAACCCCGGCGTCCAGCGGACTTCGCTTCGCTCGCCGCTGACGCCAGACGTTAGGCCGTCGCCGTCAAAGGACATCGCTTGATCGCACGTCTTCGCTTCCCTTCGCTACTTCTCGCCGCTGCGATCCTCTCTTCCCTTTCGTGCGCGTCTACCCCTCATCCATCCCGCGAGGCCGAATACCAGGCCGCCCTCGCTGCAGCTGTCGCTTCAATTGAGACTCCACCATCCCGCCGCGGCCTGGACACACCCTCCCGGGCCGTCACCCTCGTCGTCTCCAGCCAAGTCCCGCCTGAGCTCCGCCGCGCCTGCATGGCGGTTCGCCACACCGTGTTCGACTACGACCTCCCGGAACTCGACACCTACACCCTTCCACCCGGATTCCTCCAGCCTCTCTCCCTCGTCGCTAGCGGAGACACCGCCGTCTTCCGGGGCATCCTCGGTCCCGTGCCCCTTCCCGGCACGCCCGCGAGTCGTAGCGCGTGCGGCACCACTTTCACCGTCCGCCTCCATCGGCAAGCCGACGGATCATGGTCCTCTTCGGGTGGGTCGGCCGAGCACTGCGGCCTTCTCCAGAGGCGTCCTCGGGCCAGCGCGGCCTAACCCCGCGTGCAGCGGACTTCGCTTCGCTACGCTCGCTCGCCGCTGACGCTTGTCGGTTAGGCCCGGCGCCGAGGCGTCCGTCCTTTCTCAGCGGTTAGGCTCTTCGCATGACTGACGCGCGCATCAACATCTCCAGCGGCGGGCCATGGGAGCCCGTCGTCGGCTACTCCCGTGCCGTTCGCATCGGCCAGCACGTCTTCGTTGCCGGCACGACCGCGGTTACCCCAGCCGGCATCGTCGGTCCCGGCGACCCGTACCTACAGGCCTTGCAGGCACTCCGCACCATTCAGGCCGCGCTCGAGCAGGCAGGTGCGTCGCTTCATCACGTTGTCCGTACCCGCATGTTCGTCACCGACATCTCCCAGTGGCAGGCCGTCGGCCGCGCACACGGCGAGTTCTTCGGCACCATCCGTCCCGCCGCCACCATGGTTCAGGTCAGCCGCCTCATCGACCCCGACCTCCTCGTCGAAATCGAGGCTGAAGCAGTCATTCCCATCCCCACCGAGGAAACGAACCCACGCCAGGCCTAACCCCGGCGTGCAGTGGACTCGCTCCGCTGCGCTGCGCTCGCCACTGACGCCAGACGTTAGCAGGCTGCTGAAGAGATGCCCCTTTTCGGAGGAAGCATCGGCGAAGGACGTGTCGGGGCCGACGTAAAGCCACAGAGTTGCTTCGATTCGACGCTCGAGGGTTCTTCTCTGGCCTCCCGATCCGTACGGGAGGCGCTTCGGGAGCGTGGTCCCTCAGGCGGCGGCGGGTTCCAGACGCGCGATGCGTATGAGGTTGTAGGCGGTCATCGTGGAGAGGAAGTCGGCGGCGACGCGGCGTATCCCTCGGAATCGGGTCTTCGCCTTGCCGGCTGTGGCCTTCACCCAGCCGAAGATCTCCTCGACCCGCTTCCGCCGGACCTGGCTGACGGCGTATCCGGGGTGGCGTGTCGTCCTGCCGTCGATTGCGCTACGGCGTCCGCTGATGTTCTGCGTGACGTGAGGCGTGACGTTTCGCTCCCGAAGCTCACCGACGAAGTCATGGGTGTCGTACCCCTTGTCGGCTCCGAGGGTGATCCGCCGTTTGCCGCGGACGGCCTCGACCAGTTCCAGGGCCGCGATCCTCTCTCCCCACCCATCGGCCTCCGTCACGGTGGCACCGACACAGAGCCCGTTCCGGTTCTCCATGAGCGCGTGCCCGAGGAAAGCCATCTGAGCGACCTGACCGTTTCCGCGGCGGTACAGCTTCGCGTCGGGGTCGGTCGTCGAAGCGTGGGTGTCGTTCTTCCGCTCCTCCCCCTTGAAGTCGACCTCGGCGTTGCGGCCCCCGGAGGCGGGCGGCTTGCCGCCGCCCTGCCGGGACCGGAAGCTCTTCATGGACGCGTTGGCCTCGATCATCGTTCCGTCGACCGTGAAGTGATCGTCGGAGAGAAGCCTTCGGCGCCGGGCCTCCTCGACGACCTCGGTGAAGAAGTCCAGGTAGATGTCGGCCTTCAGAAGCCTCTCGCGGTTCTTCGAGAAGGTCGTCGCGTCGAAGGCCGTCCCCACGCCCGGCAGGTCCAGGAACCAGCGAAACAGGAAGTCGTACTGGAGCCTCTCGCAGAAGAGGCGTTCGCTTCGAACGCTGTAGAGCGCGATCAGGATCTGCGCTTTCAGAAGCATCTCGGGCGGGACGGACTTGCGGCCGCGCTCCGAATACAGCTCCCCAAGCCTCGGCCCGAGCCTTCGGAGGGCCTCGTCGGCGACCTTCTTGACGAGACGGATCGGGTGATCCCGGGGGACAAGGTCCTCGGGGCTCACCGTGACGATCAGGTCGGGCTGCTTTTCGACGTCTCCGCGCACGCCGACAAGGTCGTCGCCAGTGGCCGTTCTGTCAACAGCCTCAACCCGAGCTTTTCAGCAGCCTGTTAGGCGGCACCCGCCGCGCCGCTCACATCCAACCCGTTCTGAAAGGACCTCGATATGGCCACGAAGGCGCAGAACTCCGGAATGCAGGGCGTGTACCTTGCCGCCGCAGCCCTTTCTCGGCAAGGTCTCATCGTCTCGCCAACGGCCCGAAACGCGAAGGGCGCCGACCTCCTCGTCACCGACGACGAGTGCCTTCATGCCTTCTCCGTCCAAGTCAAGACGAATCGAAGCAAGAGCAACTTCTGGCTCGTCGGGGAGCATGCCCGCCGCCTGAAGGCCGAGAGCCACATCTACGTCCTCGTTAACCTCCTCGACGCCAGCGGCAACTTCGAGGCCTACGTCGTCCCAAGCGTTTCTCTGGCCCCGCTCGTGAAGAAACAAGAGGCACGCGCCAGCACGTGGTGGTACGTCGAGAAGAGCGACCTCACGGCGTTCAAGGAGGCTTGGCACATCTTCTCTCCGGTCGCCTCCGCGCCTCCCGAAGGCACATTGTCGTAGCCTCAGTGCCGCCTAACCCCGGCGTGCAGTGGACTCGCTACGCTCGCCACTGACGCCAGACGTTATGCGCACCCAGACACGTCTGTAGGCCGCTTCGAATGGTCGTGCATTCGCTGAAGCCTGGGCCCGCAGGGTCGGTCCTGCGAACGACCGTGGAACCCCGGCGAGGGCGCTGCGAGAAGAGAACTGGCGCCGACAGCATCGTGTTAGCCGCAGCGTCGGTGCATCCCGGCCAATGCTCCGTCATCGCCATTCCGTCCGGTCCGGCGCCCCATCGCTTCGCTCACCGAGCCGCGCCTCTCTCGGCGACCACGTCATCGAGGGTGCAGACCCGCTCCTTCGCCTTCGGTTCTATCCAGGTGCCGTCTCCGGCGCGGCCCAGCAGCGCCCACGCCCCGGGCCGGTCCAGCGGCGGGTTTCTCGCTGTTCTTGTTGCACCTTCCACAATCGTCCCCTCGATGAACGCCCCGACAACGGCCCGGGTCGCCGCCGGGGATTCCCCGGTCGGCCTCACCCACGCTCCGCGGCGGCCTCATACGTGCCACCGGGTGCGGTTAACCATCGTGACCAGGGCGCATAACCCGGCGTGCAGCGGACTTCGCTTCGCTCGCCGCTGACGCCCACGGTTAGGCCCGTCGATCAGATGTCCCGCGTTCGTCCCGCACAGTGGCACTACCCGGGCTCGGTCGTTCGTCGTCCACGCCCACGCGTGCTCATTCGACGGCGCGTCGTGGTTCCTCCTCATCTCGCCACTGGTGCTCCCGTCACAGCCCTCCTGTCGAGCTCGCGCGTTTCCACCGCTCCAGTTCGCACCGTTTCCTCGGCGCCCTCCCAGCCACCGCCGCGCCGGTCTGGTTCGCAGTGCCGGGCCGGAGCTTTCCGTCCGTCGCGCCTCTGTGCCCGTGCCCTGCCGGCAAGCCTTTCCCGTTCGCTACCGCCATCCATCCCCCCCAGAGCACGGGGCTACCCGATCCCTCATACCCACCGTGCCCTCCCGCTTAGCCCCGTCGCCCAGCTTCACGCTCCCTCACTCCGGCCCTAACCCGGCGTGCAGTGGACTCGCACAGCTTCGCTGTGCTCGCCACTGACGCCCACGGTTAGGCGGCGCCGGGCCTCCCATCCAGCCCTGCACTCCGTCGCCTCCGTCGCACTTCCGACATGAAGACCGCAGAGCCGATGACTCACTGGCCCTTTCCGGAACCCCCCGATTCGGCCGCCGTCACCACGAGCTACGTCACCGATGACCGTATGCCCATCGTTCACGTCTCGCGCGACCTCGACGAGGACGGCGAAACCACATGGCAGTTCCACGCCGAGCCAGACTTCTCCATGTCCGCGGCTCGGCTGGTGCGTCTCGCGACCATCGTGGCACTCGACCCTACAGTTCTTGAACTCGCCTCACTTCCACTGGGCGCCACGGCCATCCGGGCCTCACTCCACGCTCCGTGGGTCGTCCGCACCGCCTGACGTCGGCCACGCGCGGCAAGCATCGCTCGCGCCACGCCGGGTCGTTCAGCCGTATTCCACCTTTTCGCTTCGGTTCGCCTCTTCAGCCACTCTGAACCCGTGACGCCCATCAAGTCGAGGCGCCGCCTAACCCCGGCGTGCAGCGGACACGCTTCGCTGCGCTCGCGTGCCGCTGACGCCAGACGTTAGGCACGGCTGCGCGGCGCAGGCCTCGGCACTGACACCTTTTCGCCACAATCACTCCGCCTCGCGAACCGGTACGCCCCTGGCGCTCAGCCTCACCGTCGCAGGCTCACCGCGTCGCCCGCCAATGACCCGCGCGCCGTTCGTCGTCAGTCATTCGCCTGCGAGGCGCAGCGTCTTCCCTCGAAGCAACGTCGCGCATCCAACGCCGTTGACGGCTCGCCCACCTTGGCTCGCCGTCCCCCGCGGTATCGCCGCCGGGGCATCCGGTTCTCGTCATCGTGTCCGGACCCCTCACCTCACGCACAGCCTCGGCGTTCCGCCACATCGAGAAACGCCGAGCACCTCGCAACGCCCAGCTTCAAGACACCGCCGCCATCCGGCTCGGCGAGTACCTGCTCAGCGCACCCGCGAAGCCGCCCAGGGCATTCCAGCGTGGTTCAGCGGCCCCGGTCGTCCTCAACCCGCCCCGTTTCCATTCGGCCGTGCCTAACCCCGGCGTGCAGTCGACTCGCTGCGCTCGCGACTGACGCCAGACGTTAGGCATCGCTAGAAAGGGCGTCGCTTATCCTATGCAGATCCCGACAGCGGAGGCCCGCGCGTGATTCCTGACTACGAGTCCCTCATGCTCCCGCTCCTCATGCTCGCCGCGCGCGATGCCGCGGCAGAGGTGTCCGCGCCCGACGCCGCACGCACGTTGGCGGAACAACTCGGGTTGAGCGAGGAAGACCGGACCGCGCTTCTCCCCAGCGGCGGCACGTTCGTCTTCTCCAGTCGCGTCAGCTGGGCGTGCACGTACCTCAAGAAGGCCGGGCTTCTGAATGCCACGCGCAGGGGCTTCTTCCGCATCACCGAAAGAGGTTTGAAGGTCCTTAAGTCGAAACCGAAGGCGATCGATAACGAGTACCTCGGGCAGTTTCAGGAGTTTCGGGAGTTCCGGACGCGCCCGGCCAAAGACCCCTCGCGGCCTACAGAGTCGTTTGTGCCCGCGCGCAGTGCCGGCGTACCCGAGGAGGTCATGGCATCTCAGTACGATCTCCAGCGAAAGGCACTTGCGGCACAGCTTCTCGAAGCAGTAAAGGCAACGTCGCCGCAGTTCTTCGAGCGTCTCGTCGTCACCCTGCTCGTTCGCATGGGGTACGGCGGCACTCTTCAAGACGCAGGCGAGGCCATAGGACGCAGCGGAGACGGCGGCGTCGATGGCGTTATCAAGGAAGACAAACTTGGCCTCGACAAGATCTTCCTCCAAGCCAAGCGTTGGGATGACAAGCCCGTCGGGTCGCCCCACATCGACCAGTTCGCGGGCGCGTTGCAGAAGAAGAAGGCACAGAAGGGCGTCTTCATCACTACATCGACATTCACATCGGAGGCTCTTCGATCCGTCAGCGATTTCCCGAGCCGCATCATTCTCATCGACGGCCCAGCCCTAGCGCAGCTCATGATCGATCACGACGTCGGGGTATCCGGAACGATCAGCTACAACCTCAAGCGCATTGATACCGACTTCTTCAACGGCGGGTCCGGCGAAGCCTAACCCGGCATGCAGCGGACTCGCTGCGCTCGCCGCTGATGCCCCGGTTAGGTGCGTCGGTCTGCTCTCCAGCGTGCATCTCAGGACTGTGGCTCACCCAGAGCACACCGGGCTTCCGGCCGACACTCGCACCATCGCCCCGGCGCTCTCGACGCCAGTCCATCCTCATTGCCACGACGTGCCTCGGTCCCTCGCCTCATCGCTCCACGCCCACGGCCCTATCCGTCCGTACTCGCGCAGTTCGTCGCGCACGTCGTCCTCCGTCGGCACACGGCGCCTTTCCACCGTTGTGCCCCCGTCGGCGTTCACCATCCGTCGCACTCGTTCCCACCGCATCGGCGTACCCATTCCGCCCCTCGACGCCGCCCAGAGCACGGGGCTACCCGATCCCTCCTGCCGACCGTGCTCTCACGCCAAGCCCCGTTGCCCAGCTTCACCCTTCTCCACTCCGCCCCTAACCCGGCGTGCAGTGGACTCGCACAGCTTCGCTGTGCTCGCCACTGACGCCCACGGTTAGGCTCCGTTTCATGTCCTCTGTGCCTTCGTTTGAAGCCGCGACGGCCGAGCTCCAGCAGCTCCTCGCGAGCCTTACTCTCTCTACACGCGTCGCCTGGTTGTTCCGCGAGGACGTATGGTTCCTCCGTTACGACCGCGCCTTTGTCACACGTGCATTACACGCTGACAACCTACGTTTAGCCTCACAGGTCTACGTCGCAGGCAGCCAGCGCGGTCTCGTCGAGGTCGTCGCCACAATCCAGTTTGGCGGGCTCGTCGGCGCAACGGTGTGGTATCCCCACCTGCCCGACGAGCAGGCTCAGGGCTGGTCCCAGGGTCTGAAGGTCTCGGTTCGGTCGCCCTTGCCTCTCGCACGCACCATTCCTGGCTCCATCTGGCCGTTCCTTCGCCTCGCGCCGGCTTTCCGCCGCTACCAGCGATTCAACGGCTTCATCCCAACCCGCACGTGGGCAGCGTCCTGCGCGCCAAGCTCGAGCGCACACGGCGCCGGAGCCTAACCCCGGCATGCAGCGGACTCGGAGGTTGCTCCGGTATCGTTGACACTCTCAGCTAACTAGAGAGGTCGCGATGGCAAGGTCGGGTCCCCGAAGAGTTCGCAGCTACAGCCCGGAGTTCAAGCTACGGGCCGTCCAACTCAGCCAGCAGCCCGGTGTCCTTATCCGGGACGTGGCCGAGTCCCTCTCTATTCACCCGTTCATGCTCTCTCGCTGGCGAAAGCAGGCCCGGGACGGGGAGTTACGCGGAAGGCTTCCCGCCCTGGATCTGAAGGCCGTCGGTGAGCTGCAGCGTCTGCGAGAGATCGAACGGGACTACAAGCGGCTCAAGACGGAGCACGAACTCCTAAAACGAGCGATCCGGTTCGCCCGCGAGCTGCGAGGGACGTCTTCGCGTTCCTCGAGGCGAACCGGACCGTCTTCACGGTGACCCTCGTCTGCCGAAGATTCGGCGTGACCCGCGCCGGCTTCTACGCCTGGCGCAAGCGCGCCTTGAGCCTGCGATCGATGTCTGACGCCGCCATGACCGAGCGCGTCCGCGAGGTGTTTCAGGAGGCTCACGGCCTCTACGGCAGCCCTCGAGTCACACGAGAGCTCCTTTCTCGGGGCGTCCTCGTAGGCCGGCGTCGCGTCGCCCGCCTGATGCGCCTGGCGCGCCTGCAGGGCCGCTCGGCGCGTCTCTATCGCCGTTCCAGGGTCAGCCAGAAGAAGTTCTACCGGGCCCACCCGAACATCGTCCAGGGCCTCACAACCACACGCCCCGACCAGCTCTGGGTCGCCGACGTCACCTACGTCCGCGTCGCAGGCCGCTGGAGCTACCTCGCCGTGGTCATGGACCGGCACTCCCGAAGGATCCTCGGCTGGAGCCTCGGCCGAAATCGCGACGCCGCCCTCACTCGCCGCGCACTCGCTCACGCCCTCCGATGGCGCCGACCCGCCCCAGGTCTTACCTTCCATACCGATCGCGGAATCGAGTTCGCTGCCTTCGATCTTGGCCAGGACCTCTCCCGCGCCGGCTTGCTCCAGAGCATGAACCGTCCCCGCCACATGAACGACAACGCCCACATGGAGTCGTTCTTCCACTCCCTGAAGACCGAATGGCTCTTCGGCATGACTTTCCACACCGAGGCCGACCTCAGAGTCGCACTCCTCGAGTACGTACACTTCTACAATCGCAGACGCCTCCACTCATCGCTCGACTACCTTCCCCCGGTCGCATTCGAAGCTCGGTCCCCTATCCACGTGGGTGTCAACTAAACCGGAGCAAGTTCCCTCGCTACGCTCGCCGCTGATGCCAGACGTTAGGCCGTCCCTTTCCGTTCATCATGCTCACTTCACTCTTCCCAGCTCTGGTTCTCGCCTCGTTGACCGGCGGGTGCGTTTCGATGTTCGCGCTCCAGGCGGAAGACCGCGCCGTCTTGGAGGTCGTTCTTGCCGAGGACCCGGCTCGTCCCGGCTACCCGCTGCTCGAGGCCCGCGATCTCGCCACTTTCACTGACCTTCCTTTCACCTTCACGGCTATCGCCAGCGAGCCGTACTTCCATGCCCCCGGCCAGCACTCATCGCCAGCCTCCACCCCGACTGCCCTCCTGGCCGCACTCAAGCCCGCCAATCGGCTTGGCGTCAGCATTCCGCGTGCGCTTCGCCATCGCGCTCAGCCTGACCCCGACGCCTCGTCGTATATCGCCGTCAGTCGTCCCGCCTTCTCCGCAGATCGGACCGAGGCTCTCGTCGCTGTCTCCGCGCATCCCAAGGTCGCCGGCTGCGGCTGGGGCTATCTCGTTCACTTGCGGCTCATCGCCGGAGTCTGGCGTGTCGTCGCCATCGGCGGCGAATACGTAACGTAGGGCGGCCTAACCCGGCGTGCAGCGGACTTCGCTTCGCTGCGCTCGCTCGCCGCTGACGCCCACGGTTATGCGGCAGAATTGAACTCGCGCGAAAGGGCACGTATGCGTCTCTCCTCACTCATCCTCGCGTCCGCCCTGGGGGTCACGAGCGCCGCCGCCCTTGCCAGCGATCCGTGTGCTCCACCTCCGACCCGCCCGGTTCACGTCGCCGCTTTCGCCACTCAAGTACACGCCCCCGACGCTGCGCCTTCTGGCACTCTGTCGGCCCCGGCCTCGTCATCCGACGAACTCGCGGTTCAAACCGGCTGTCTCGCTTGGGAGGTTTCTCACGCCCGCAGGGCCGAGTTCATCGGCACGGTTCCTCTCGGCGCAGTCGCTCCCTCCAGCGCCATCGTCACGCCCGGACCTCACGTCGCCGTTCTCGCTGTCCAGGATCCGCCCCTGCCGTTCCTTATCACCGCCATCGGCCCTGCCCCTCAAGAGAACACCACCGCCCCCGAGATGCCGCGTTCCTTCTCCCTCGGCGTCTCCCTCCTTGGCCCTCGGTAGGCCAACGCTGCCGCATAACCCTGCGTGCAGCGGACTTCGCTTCGCTTCGCTCGCTCGCCGCTGACACATGTCGGTTAGACCGACGCACCTACAGAGGCTCACTTTATGAAGATGCTGAACCTTCTCACAGCGATTACGCTCCTGCTGCCCGCGGTCGGCCGCGCCGATGACGCGTTTGCCCCGTTCGCACTAGCCCATCTCAAGCTAGACGGCGGATCCGTAGACGCGGTCTGGTACACGAGTCACTACGTCCACAACCCGACCGATCGCCCTCTGTCGGTCCGGTATCTCGGGGCGTACACGGGAACTGGCGCCCTCCCACCTTACCCTGGCTGCCCGAGCGAAACGAACGAAGCCATCGTCCCGGCGCACTCATCGCTTCGGCTCGACGACCTGCCCCTCAGTTTCTGCATTGTTTGGGGTCCCGGCGTCGCATTCATTCATCTCTCCCTGGAGCGCGGTCTCGTTGTAGGCAGCGCCATCGATCTCAGGGCACTTCCCGGATGTGGCGGCAGCTGGGAACAGCGACTCCTCGCCTCGGCGCCACTTCCGGTCTATACGGCTCTCTTCCCGGCGGGTTCCGTCGCGCTATCTGGGGGTGCGATACCGCTGCCTCCGGAACCAACCCCCTGTGCGCCTGACATTGCCCCGGTAGCTCGCCGCCTGAATGTGACGCTACTGAATGCCGGAGACGCGGACGCAGTGTTCGCCATTACTCCGCAAAGCTCGGCGGCGCCCCCACTCGAGGTGAGCCTCCGCCCCGGACAGACAATCCAGCTCAACGACATCTTCGCTGATCAGCCCGTACGAGCACTACTTGTATCCGCATCGCAGCCATTCCTCGCCTACGCCAGCGCCATCAGCACCTACTCCGATCCAGCGCGTCCCGCCTCCTTTTCCACCTTCAGTTTCAAGGTCTTGCCCTGACGCGGTCTAACCCGGCGTGCAGCGGACTCGCGCTGCTTCGCCGCGCTCGCCGCTGACGCCCACGGTTAGCCCGCTCTCGAGAGACCACGCATGCGTCTTCGCTCCCTTCACCTCCCGTTCCTCCCGGCTATCGCGCTGTTCCTCTCCGCCTGTGCCCACGCGCCCGCGCAGCCCACGCAGACTCCTCGCGAGGCGTGGTCCGTGTCAGTGCACTGCGAGCCCCTAAACGTCTCGCCAGTCGAGTATCGATGCGACGCTACGGTCAAGTCGTTGACCGCCGACGATCGCATCGCCGTCTCTCCCGTCGTTCTCGGGCGCAACAAGCCCCCCGTGTACTACTACCCGCCCATCGACTCCAAAGGCCGCATCGCCATCCTCAGTGTGGGTCTAGCGAGGGACTTCAACGTTCTCACCTGGACCCTTTCCATCAGCCAGAACAAGTCGCCTCTACTCGAGTACAGCGGGTTCGTCGACCTTCGCTCGTCCTGCTCACCGCAATAGCCCCGCCCGTTCCCGCTCCCGCCTCTCGGACTCTGCGTCACAAGGCCAGTCGCACCAACCACGGTCTCACTCCGGGTTCAACGTGCGCGGGCTAACCCCGGCGTGCAGTGGACTCGCTCCGCTGCGCTGCGCTCGCCACTGACGCCAGACGTTAGACCCCTACGGAGCACCGTTCATGCGTATTCGCTTCGCCCCGCTTCTCCTCCTTGTGCTCTTCGTCGCTCCTCGTCCAGTGCGCGGAGACGCCATGCCGATAGTCGCGGGTCGGTATAGCGGCGGCAAGGCGACCCTCCTCACACTTACGGCGCAGCAGGCGCTGACCGCCCGAACCAAGCGCGTAGTTGTCCTCACGCCCTCTCAGCAGCGCAGGCTCCTCCGCGAGGCCCATGTCGCGCCCACCGTTCTCGATGTTTCCCTACCCGCGGTCGCGGCACTCGACTGCACCGACTTCACCTTCAACGTCGGTCTGCTCATCGCCCCCACCGAGATTGAAGTTCCGCATCGCTACCTCGTGTCTGACGACGAGGCGGCCCGGCGTACCAAGGACTTCGAGGACTCCATTCTTCTCGACGCCGCCGAGGCACCCGAATCACACCCGCAGTAGGGGTCTAACCCGGCGTGCAGTGGACTCGCACAGCTTCGCTGTGCTCGCCACTGACGCCCCCGGTTATGCGGGCTCGGCTTCTAGGGTCGTGCCATTACAGATCACCAGCTTCGAGTGCCGTGCCGCGCGGTCAACTCATCCGGCGCGCCAGCCGGGTGGACCGCCGCCCCCTGCGGCACCTCCGAGGCGCTCGAAGTCGTTCCGTTCGTCCTCATCGTTCCTCTCCGACGCTGAACCTGCTTGTCTACAGGCACCACGCATGCGCCTCTCCGGAGAGAGCGCTCCGGGCCTCGGCCGGTTCATCGCTCGCGTCTCTTTTCGGCAGGGTCTTCGTGCCTCCCGCGTCTGACGCGCGCTCAACCCGCAGGGGGACACCCCGGCCGTGTTGTTCTGCTATGCCACGTCCCGGAATCTCGTCTACTCCGCCAAGCCTCGTGGTCTCCATGGCCATCAGCGACACGGCCAGGGTTCGGCGGCCCACCCTCACCACCTTGCCTTCGACCAGACATCCCCGGCCGCACTTCACCCTGCCAACCGCGCCCAAGGACCGAAGCCGGCCGCATAACCCTGCGTGCAGCGGACTTCGCGGCGCTGCGCGCCGCTCGCCGCTGACGCATGTCGGTTAGGCCACACAACCTCTCACTCATGTCGCACTTTCTCCGCAGGCTCTTGAGGCATCCCCTTCGCCTTTGGATGGCGGTCGTCATAGCTTTCGTGCTTCTCCGGCTCGCCTTCCTGGGTATCTGCGCCCTCATTCAGCCGTGGGAAGGCAGCGGCTTCTTCCTGTTCCTCGACGTTCCCACCGTCCTGGCCTTCCTGCTCTACAGCACATTAAGCCCGCGGTTCTCCTTTGGCGTCGTCGACTCGCGCGACCCCGCCTTTCACATCCTGGGCCTACTCGTCTGGTCGCTTCTCGGCCTCGTTCTCGGTTTCTTCCTCGCTAGGCGGGCACGTCGCCGACTCTCAGCGCCTCTTCAGGGTTCGCGGTCGTAGTGTCGTTCGGCTTCCCATCACACGGTTCTGCTTCGCCCGCGCCAGCCACGCACCGGCGCGCTTCACTCCCTGCTCTCGCGGTGGTTCAAGCGCCTCGTCCTCCTGGAACAACGGGTGTGGCCTAACCCCGGCATGCAGCGGACTCGCTGCGCTCGCCGCTGATGCCAGACGTTAGGCTTCGCTGCCAAACGCCATGCACTGTCCCAGCTGCCTTACCGAGTACCGTGCCGGCTTCGCGACTTGCTCCGACTGCGGAGCGGCCCTTGCCGAAGGGGCGCCTCCACACCGTCAGCCCTCCGGTGTCAATGCCCCCGCCTCTCTCGAAGAGGTCCTTCGCACCGACGATCCATTGCAAGCCGAAATGGCCGCGGCGCTCCTGGACGATGCAGGTATCGAAACCGTCGTTCGTTCGCAGTTCCATGGCGGCCTCACGCTCACGGCCGTCGAGACACATTGGGCGCCAGGGCAACAGCGCATCGTCCTCGTGCCCTCCGTCTCTCTTCCGAGCGCGCGGGCCGTCCTCGCGGCCCTTCCGCCTCCTGACGGCAATGTCGCATCTGAAGGCACTAGCGAGCCGCTACATCCCACTCCTCAGGTCACTTCACCATCGCACGGCAGGTGGGTCGCCGCACTCATCCTTCTGCCTGTTCTCGGCTCCCTGCTCTACGGTGCGCTCCTCGTCCTACAGGAGCTGTTTCGGTAGTGGCGCGCCCGTTCCGAAGCCTAACCCGGCGTCCAGCGGACTCGCGTCGCTTCGCGCCGCTCGCCGCTGACGCCCACGGTTAGACGGTCCGAACGCAAGCACTCGTGAACATCACACTGCGCTTTCCCGAACCTCACGACATCGAGCCGCTCTTTGCAGCCGTTCGAGAGTCCATCCAAGAGCTCCATCCCTGGGCTCCCTGGTGTCCCCTCACCTATGGCCTCCCTGATGCTGCCCGTTGGGTCGAGCAGCAGCCCGCCGCACGCGAAGCCGGCACAGCCTTCGAGTTCGTCATCCTTGACGACGACGCCCGTATCCTCGGTTGTTGCGGCATCAACCAGATCAACGCGGGTTTCCGCCTCGGCAACCTCGGCTACTGGGTCCGGTCCTCGGCCACCCTTCGTGGCGTCGCCACTGCGGCCGCGCGACGGGCTGCGGGCTGGGCGTTCCAGAACACTGCGCTTCACCGTCTCGAGCTGCTCGTCGCGGTCGAGAACCTCGCGAGCCAAGCCGTCGCACTCAAGGCGGGCGCGACTCTTGAGGGCCGCCTCCGCTGTAGGTTCCTCGTCCACGGCCAGTTCCAAGACGCTTTCGTCTACTCGATCATCCGCCCCTCTCAGGACCCATCCTTCACAATGGAGCCCGTGTCATCGCCCTCACACTCGGCCGTCTAACCCGGCGTGCAGCGGACTTGGAGGTTGCTCCGGTATCGTTGACACTCTCAGCTAACTAGAGAGGTCGCGATGGCAAGGTCGGGTCCCCGAAGAGTTCGCAGCTACAGCCCGGAGTTCAAGCTACGGGCCGTCCAACTCAGCCAGCAGCCCGGTGTCCTTATCCGGGACGTGGCCGAGTCCCTCTCTATTCACCCGTTCATGCTCTCTCGCTGGCGAAAGCAGGCCCGGGACGGGGAGTTACGCGGAAGGCTTCCCGCCCTGGATCTGAAGGCCGTCGGTGAGCTGCAGCGTCTGCGAGAGATCGAACGGGACTACAAGCGGCTCAAGACGGAGCACGAACTCCTAAAACGAGCGATCCGGTTCGCCCGCGAGCTGCGAGGGACGTCTTCGCGTTCCTCGAGGCGAACCGGACCGTCTTCACGGTGACCCTCGTCTGCCGAAGATTCGGCGTGACCCGCGCCGGCTTCTACGCCTGGCGCAAGCGCGCCTTGAGCCTGCGATCGATGTCTGACGCCGCCATGACCGAGCGCGTCCGCGAGGTGTTTCAGGAGGCTCACGGCCTCTACGGCAGCCCTCGAGTCACACGAGAGCTCCTTTCTCGGGGCGTCCTCGTAGGCCGGCGTCGCGTCGCCCGCCTGATGCGCCTGGCGCGCCTGCAGGGCCGCTCGGCGCGTCTCTATCGCCGTTCCAGGGTCAGCCAGAAGAAGTTCTACCGGGCCCACCCGAACATCGTCCAGGGCCTCACAACCACACGCCCCGACCAGCTCTGGGTCGCCGACGTCACCTACGTCCGCGTCGCAGGCCGCTGGAGCTACCTCGCCGTGGTCATGGACCGGCACTCCCGAAGGATCCTCGGCTGGAGCCTCGGCCGAAATCGCGACGCCGCCCTCACTCGCCGCGCACTCGCTCACGCCCTCCGATGGCGCCGACCCGCCCCAGGTCTTACCTTCCATACCGATCGCGGAATCGAGTTCGCTGCCTTCGATCTTGGCCAGGACCTCTCCCGCGCCGGCTTGCTCCAGAGCATGAACCGTCCCCGCCACATGAACGACAACGCCCACATGGAGTCGTTCTTCCACTCCCTGAAGACCGAATGGCTCTTCGGCATGACTTTCCACACCGAGGCCGACCTCAGAGTCGCACTCCTCGAGTACGTACACTTCTACAATCGCAGACGCCTCCACTCATCGCTCGACTACCTTCCCCCGGTCGCATTCGAAGCTCGGTCCCCTATCCACGTGGGTGTCAACTAAACCGGAGCAAGTTCCCTTCGCTTCGCTCGCCGCTGACGCCCACGGTTAGGGAGCACTCGGGATGACTATGCCTCTCATTTCTGCCATGCGAGTGTTCGCGACTCTTCTGTCAGTCCTGCTTTCGCTTCCGGTAACCGCGGCCGCGCCGTTCAGACCTACGCCGTCGCCAGTGGCAGGGGTCACGCCGCTTCACTCCTACGCCGAGGCACTGCATCGCGCCTCTGCCTCGCGCAAGAACGTCCTTCTCCTCTTCTCCAACCCCCATTGCGGCCCTTGTCGTGCTGTCGAAGGGGTGTTGTTCATGACTGAGAGCGGTGCCGAACTCATTTCCGAGTCCTACGTGCCTGTCCATCTGGTGCTAAATCTGGGCGGCACGGACAAGACCCCGGAGACTCGTGAAGCCCGCTCTGTTGCCACCCGCTTCGGCGTCAAGAACCCGCCGGCTCTCCTCGTTGTTTCTCGTAGCGGCGCGAAGCTTGGAAACATCGTCGGAATCAGGCGTCCGGAGATCCTCAGTGGGCTCCGCTACTATGCGAAGCCCGTCCCATAGCCCACGGTGCTCCCTAACCCGGGCGTTCAGCGGACTTCGCTTCGCTGCGCTCGCTCGCCGCTGACGCCTACGGTTAGGCCGCGCCAAATCCGATGATTCAACAAACGATCACGCTAACGACTGGCCTCTTCGAGGTCACGACACCAGAACCCGAGTTCATCAACCCACGGTGTTTCGGCCGGGACTTCGCCACCTGGCTGGCAGACCGTCTTTCGGAGGCCGGGCTCGATCGCCCCGACCCGATCGCTGAGGACTTCGGCTGGGCCCTCGTAGTCCCATTCGAAGGTCACTACTTCACTCTGGCGATCGGCGTAATGGACGACTCCATAGGTGCCGTGCCAGCGGAATGGTCCGTCACTGTGGCATTCGAGAAGCCGCTCAATGGCATCCGGTCGTGGTTCAAGAAGCCGCCATCCGATCAGCTCCTCAAACTGGCACGTCTCGTCGAGTCCGTTCTTACGGCAAACCCCGCCATTCATGACGTCCGTCGCGAATAGAAGTCCACGTCCGCATTCCGACGCGGCGCAGGCTAACCCCGGCGTGCAGCGGACTCGCTACGCTCGCCGCTGACGCCAGACGTTAGGCTCCTCCTTCCCATCCTCACATGCCAACTCGTACGCCACTGCTTCTCGTAGCCCTTGGCGCCCTCCTCGTGCCTAGCTCCGCGGCGCTTGCCGAGGTCATGGACAAGGAGCCGACGGCGGTCCACATCTGGGCGTGGTGCCTCCTGGCGTCGTGGCTCAGCTTCGCCTTCACGCGCTTCCGCTGGTGGCTTGTTCTCGCCTGCCTCCCCATTTCCATCCTCGGTCCGCTCAGCGCCATCCTCGAGTTCCACGACCCCGTCGTCGGTCCAGCGATCCTGAGCGAGGCCGGCGCCGCCTATCCGTTTCACGCCTACCTGGCCCTCGGCACAGTCGTTGTCTCGAATCTCGCGGGCGTCATCTACGGCCTTCGCGAGAAAGCCCGTAAACGGGCACACCCAGACGAGGCCTGACCCTGCTGCTCCCATCGTCGTGCCCAACCAGTCGCGTTCATGCCGGTCGGTGCCTAACCCCGGCGTGCAGCGGACTCGCTACGCTCGCCGCTGACGCCAGACGTTAGGCCGCAGGCGGACTATTCATGAGCCAACTCCCTGATGCTCTACGACGCGCCCTTCTCGAGCCCCAGCTCCGCGCTCAGTTCGAGACGTCCCTTTCTGCCCGCGTCGATCGCACTCTCGAAATCGAGCCTGCCCGAATCCTGCCCGTCGCCCCGTTCGCGCACGTGACCTTCGAGTGTCACGCGCTCTACGTCGCAGGTCACTTCTTCGCATGCATCTGCGTTTGCCAGGTCGTAGCAGAGGGCATCACGAAGCACATCTACGAGCGTCTCGCCCTCCCGTTCCAACGTGACCACCTAACGCGAGTCCGGCACCTCGCGAGAAGCCACGGCTTGCCGCGAGACATTCGCCGCGCCTTCGTCCGCATACACAGGCACCGGAATGACTACCATCACTTGAATGCCCAAGTGCCACTGCAGCACTCTCACCTGGCGGAGGAGTCGCGGGTCGTGTATTCCGCGTTCATCGCGGTTCTGGGTGGCCTCTTCGCGTATTCCATCATCGACGGCGCGGTCAGCCCTACTCATCCCCAGTACTGGCCATCAAGCGTAGCGCTCGGCCCCCCGGCTCCGTGACCCATCCCCCGGCCCCGGCCGTCAGGACCAGCGGCCTAACCCCGGCGTGCAGCGGACTCGCTACGCTCGCCGCTGACGCCAGACGTTAGGCCCCTCTGATCCACGTCATGCCTGACTCCGACACGATCGCCCTCTACCTTGCGCTACTCGGCCCACTCCTCGCCGGCATAGCCCTCGCCTATCTCGTCGAGCTCCTTCGCCATCCCCTGCGGCGCCTGATCGAACTCGCGTTGCCCGCCCTCGTCGTGGTCATCGGCCTGTTTCTCGACCTTCGAACTGAAGGGCCGGCCCACGGCGTCTTTCCCTACCTCTTTCTGTCGCTCCCCGGCATCCTCTCGTTCTCCGCGTGGCGTTCGCTCCTCACACGGCGCCACGCGACCGTTGTTCGCTAAACCTCATGCTCCGCGGCCGGCCGCCCGCTCAGTCCGCCCCGGTGCCCTCTACGCCCAGCCAGTGCTCCTGCGGCATTTCCAGCTTCCTCCTGCCGGCGCTCACGCGCCCACCGAGGGAACGGTCAATCGCCGTCGGGGCCTAACCCCGGCGTGCAGCGGACTCGCTACGCTCGCCGCTGACGCCAGACGTTAGGCACCGGTGCCCTCACATCACACGTCCATGAAGCAGGTTCTCGTGCTCGTCGGCCCCAAGGGCGCTGGCAAATCGACCATCGGCCACATTCTCGCGGCCGACCTCGGCCTCCACTTCTTGCGCGCCGAGCCGATCTTTCTTGACGTCCGGTCACAACTCGGTGCTTCCCACTCGCAGTTCGAGCAGGCGGGCTTTCAGGCTGTCCTCAGCGCCATTCTCGAATCCCTCGGCCAGCACGACATCATCTGTTTCGAGACTACCGGCGCTTCTGCCCATCTCTCCTGGCTCCTCGAGGCACTTCGCCAGGAGGCACGCGTGCTGCTTGTTCGCGTCTTGGCCGCACCTGACCAGTGCCTCACACGTATCCGCACGCGTGACGCGTCCATCCACATCCCCGTCTCTGACGATCAGATCGAGCGCATCAACGCCATCGCTCATACGGTCGTGCTGCCGTGGACGGCCGAGCTCGACAACCGTGGCCCCCTCGACCGCGCGTTGATCGTGTCAACCGTCCGAGGTCTCCTCGCCGCCGGTGCCAGTCCAGCCGGTGCCTAACCCCGGCGTGCAGCGGACTCGCTTCGCTCGCCGCTGACGCCAGACGTTAGGCCCACGCACCCCATGTCAAACGTCATGCCTTCATGGTCGCTGTTTCGTGGCTGGCATGCCTTCACGACCGTCGGCGCCCATCGGCGCGTGTTCGTTAAGCTTCCCGGCCTTTTCCGCCCCTCGCCAACGGCTCTCGCGGCCTTCGAGGCTCTGCGCGATCAGTACCAGTCCTTCTTGCCGGCGGTACAGGAGTCGCTTTGGTCCGACTATCTCGCCTACCGCGAGGCCGTGTCGGCTGGCGAGGCCACGGAAGGCGCACTCGTATCCGTTCAAGGTCCCTCAGCTATCTCGGCGCACGTCACGCTCGTTCACGTCGAAATGGAACCATACGGGGTCGCCGACACGTCACAACTCGGCTTTGACGTCGCGTGGGACCCGGACCACACCAAGGGCATCACCATCGAACACGGGCGAGTCGTACACCTCAACGGTTCAATCCGGGCGTGGGCCTAACCCCGGCGTGCAGTGGACTCGCTGCGCTCGCCACTGACGCCAGACGTTAGGCAACGGCGTCTGCGTCCTCGCGTACTCAAGCGTCCGTAGCCCATCGAGGTCCACCCATGCACGTCGTCAATCTGCAAGACTGCCTCTCTCGGTTCTCCACGCACTGGGACCCGAAGATCGTCGGCGAACTCAACGGCCAGCACGTAAAGGTCGTCAAGTTCCAGGGGCCCTTCGTCTGGCACAGCCACGAGGCAGAAGACGAGCTCTTCATGGTCCTCAAGGGCTCGTTCACCATGGAGTTCCGCGACCACGCCGTCCCGGTTCGCGAGGGCGCGTTCCTCATCGTTCCTCGCGGCGTAGAGCATCGCCCCGTCGCAGCCGAGGAAGTCCACGTTCTCTTGTTCGAGCCCGCGTCCACCCTCAACACGGGCAACGCCGGCGGGCCTCTCACCGTCACGCAGCCAGACCGGTATTGACGGCCCATCACGCCATGCCGCGACCCGCGTTCCTTGCCTCAACTCCTTCGCGTCCTGCCCGTTGCCTAACCCCGGCGTGCAGCGGACTCGCTGCGCTCGCCGCTGACGCCAGACGTTAGGCGGGCGCACCCACATCACACGTATGTCGCATTGCAGTCGCGCCATCCATGTTCTGCTCATCGCACTTGCAGGCGTCCTCGGACTCTCAGCTGTTCCGGGCGGTATCACCTTGCTCGTCGGGTTCTATGCGCCGCCCGTGGAGCAGCTCAAGGGCTCCGTCTTCTCGGACTTCACAGTTCCCGGCCTGGCACTGCTTCTCGCCGTCGGCGGCAGCGCTGTCCTCGCAACGGTGCTTCTCATTCGCCGCAGCCCTTTCAGTCTCCTCAGTGCGGCATTCGCCGGCGTCATCGTCATGTCATTCGAGTTCGTCGAGGTCCTCGCCATCGGGTCTCCCCCAGGCCCCGCCCGAGTCATGCAGCTCCTCTACTTCGGCATCGGCCTCGCCCTCGTCAGCCTCGCCCTGATCGCGATGCTCATCGACGCACGTCGCTCCTCAACACAACCCTTACCGCCCTCAAGGCCGCCCGCCTAACCCCGGCGTGCAGCGGACTCGCTTCGCTCACCGCTGACGCCAGACGTTAGGCGGGCCTCACCATGTCTATGAGGTCTTTCGTGCTCTCCTTCGCAGCCGTCCTGGTCGTCGGTTGTGGCGCCCCCACAGAGGAGCCGGCATTCCCCGCGCCATCGCCGCGTGCAGTGCCGCCACCCACGTTCGAGCCCCGCGCCGTACATGCGCCTCTCGATCTCACGCCCCGGGACACCTCGGCATCGCCTTCCTCGGAGCCTTACCGCGTGGGCGGTGCCGTCACAGCCCCTATCGAATCACGACGCGTTCAACCAATACTTCCAGACCGCTGCTCCTCGTCTCGTTTTGAAGGTCCCTTCATATTCGAGGCGGTCATCAGCACCTCCGGTCGCATCTCTGATCTCCGCACTCTTCGCACCGTAGCTGCCGTGCCCTCTTGTCCTGAGGCCGAGACGGCGGTTCGCGAGGCCCTTTCGCAGTGGCAATACGAGCCAGCCACTTATCGGGGCCGCCCGGTAGCGGTCTATCTCACGATCACTGTCTCCCCACAGTATCGGTAACCGCCCCGACTTCAACCGACCGTTCCAGGCGCCAGGGCCCGCCTAACCCCGGCGTGCAGCGGACTCGCTTCGCTCGCCGCTGACGCCAGACGTTAGGCCCCAGTGCCAAGATCCCGGTTGAAATGACGGCCTTCGCACTCGCATTCGTTCTCTCCTTCCTCTCGGGCCTGCACATCTACTGGGCCCTTGGCGGCCGGTGGGGTTGGGGCGCAGCCATTCCGCAGGTCGACGGGCGTCCGGCCTTCACCCCGTCTCGCTTTGCCACGCTCCTCGTCGCTCTTGGCCTCGCTGCCGCCGCCGTGCTCCCTCTCGTTCGCGCCGGCGCGCTTCCCTTCGCGGTGCCCCCGTCGCTGTCTCAGTGGTCGGCGGTCTTCCTGGCGCTCATCTTCTTCATTCGCGCTGTCGGCGACTTCCGGCTCGTCGGGTTCTTCAAGCGTGTCCGCGGCACTCCTTTCGCCATCTGGGACACACGCCTGTTCTCCCCACTCTGCCTCCTTCTCGCGGCGGGCTTCGCCCGAGTCGCCGCCCTGTAGGTCATCGGCGTTGCACCGCTTCGTCACACTCCACGCCGTCCCAGCGCCCATCGCAGCCCACCACCCAGGCTCTCGCTCCTGGGGCCTAACCCCGGCGTGCAGCGGACTCGCTACGCTCGCCGCTGACGCCAGACGTTAGGTCCGTCGATCTGACGTCCGCCGTGCATCTCGGCACAGTGGCTCCTCCAAGGCACGGCGGTTCTCAACGCCTGGCCTTACGTCTTCAACCCGCCCGGCCGACCGGCGGCTTCCTTCCATCCTCCCGCTGCGGCTCGGCTCCTTGCCGCTTCGCTCAGCTCGCACCTTTCGAGCATTCGGTGTCATCGGGTTCCCTCGGCACCATCCCTTTCCCCGACCCGCCGCGTTACCCCACGGTCCTCCTCCCGAGACTTCCCGTCCGTCGCTCCTCTACTGTCCATCTCGAGCCATGAAGGCCTTCCCCCTGCTCACCGTCTGTCACGCCCACCTGAGCACGGGGCTACCCGATCCCTCTCACCGTCCGTGCCCTCACTCTCGGCTTCGTTGCCCAGCTTCACGCCTTTTCCCTCCGGCCCTAACCCCGGCGTGCAGCGGACTCGCGCAGCTTTGCTGCGCTCGCCCCTGACGCCTGACGTTAGGTTGCGTCGTGATCGCCTACGGCTCCCATCGACGCCTTGACCGGGGGCAAGCGAACGCCGCCCACCCTTTCACCTTCACGCCCGTCCGCCAGGGACCACCGAATGAACGACGCACTTGAGCCCCTGTTCGCAGCTATCCGAGCCAATCTCGCTGCCACACGCAACTCCTGCCACAAGGAGTCGCTCTTCGCACGTCTTCGCAACCTCGCAGGCTCGGACGAACCGGTCGACTACCCAGAGGCTCCGACACCGGTCTTTCCTACCCGCATCACCATCGCCTACTCCGTCTGTAGCCGGTCCTGCGGTTCATCGGCCTTCCTGGTCGACGGCGGCCCGCAAACCTGCGACTTCTGCGGCGGTCTCATGTTCCGCAGCCACCAGGCCGAATACGCTCTCGCCCCTGAAACGCCCTCGGAACCCGCACCACACCTCTCGTCCGCAACCTAACCCCGGCGTGCAGCGGACTCGCTACGCTCGCCGCTGACGCCAGACGTTAGGCGGCCGCCCGGTGCATCTGAGGTCAACGTCCTCCCGAAAGCCAATGAAGCTGCGGCCTCTACACGTCGTCCTCATCCCGGTTCTCGCAACTGCCAGCACACACATCGTCTGCGCCCTTCGCAGCAACTACATCGCCGCGCAAGGCACCGTGCCGCATAGCGCACCTTGGTGGTTCGCCTGGCTGTTGCCGGCCCCCGTCACGGTCTACCTCGCCATCGGCAGCCTCGTCGTAGCGGCGGGCTTGTTAGCCGTTCGCTATTTCTCCGGCCACGTTCGTTTGTAGCGTTGCGTCTGTAGTCTGGCCCTCTCGGATCGCTTCCCCTCCCCACCGTCGTGCGGTTCCCCGCTCCCCACTTCCTGCCGTCATCGCCCGTCAGTCCGTCAAGGTCCGGGTCGCCCCTCGCTGCTACATGGCGCCGGGTCTATCTCACAGCGCTTCCCAACCCTAGCGTCCGCCTAACCCCGGCGTGCAGTGGACTCGCTCCGCTGCGCTGCGCTCGCCACTGACGCCAGACGTTATGCGGCCGAAGAGCAGAACTCATCGATCGCGTCGCCTGCTCGTGCACCTTGGTCCGTCCGGGCCCGCTGGGCCGCTTCTGCGAACGAGACCTCAGAACCCGGGGGTGCGCTTCCCAGAGAGGGAACGTGGCACCTCACGGCGCCACGTATCCCATCGCTCCCGTTCCTTCTCTCAAGACCGGGGACTCCCCGGCCCAGAGCCATGCGCCACGGGGCTTCGCCCCGCGAGGAGTCGCGGGAAGACACGTCCTCGCTCCTTCGGCTTCCCTTGCTCCTGCCCTCTTCCCGGCCATTCGCTGAGGGGCCACCACCGCGCCTCCCTTTTCGCGCACCCGCCCCGGGCCCTTCTCACGCCCCTTTTCTCGCTGCTCTTATTGAGCCCTCCAGCTCATCGCCTCTCGATCCACCCCTCCCGGCCCGGGGCTTTCCCCGGGTTCTTCGGTCTCGCCTCCCGGCCACGCTCCTTGCCATCGTCGAATCTCCGCGGGAACCCGCGTTCATGCGGCCCGCGGCCGCATAACCCGGCGTTGCAGCAGACTGGCACGCGCTTGGCTCTCGGCGCTTCGCGCCGCCAAGCGCGCGCCAGCAGCTGAACGCCATTCGTTAGACGGCGAGACACAAGAGCCCACGATGATAAGAATCTCCGGAGTTCTGGATGACGCAGCCATTGACCGAGCGCTCAGGGTTCACTTTGCCGGGCCTCGGCTAGCCGGAATGGCACTGTGTGTCATGTCAGGCGTTGGCGTCGCGATCGTGCCCGAGCAGGCAGTGCTTGCGGCCGTCGGCGTTTGCTTCGGGGCCGTCCTCGTTGCCCTTCCGTTCCTTGTGCGGCGGTCCGCACGCAGTTCCATTCAGAGGACAACAGAAGGCGAAGCATCCGAAACCGGCATTCGGCTCCTGCCCGCGAACGCGACTTCAGAGTATGCGTGGACCAGCTTCCATCAGGCGAAGGTCCTACCTGATCTGGTCCTCCTGTACCGGTCATCAACGGACTACCACATCCTGTCCCCTGGTCTTTTCGCCACGGATAACGAATGGCAATCATTCTCGTCGTGGGTACGGTCGAGCGTTCCCCGTGCGCACAGATCGGGTACCCTTCCGTGGCTTGCATGAGCCGCTCTTCTCTCAGGTATCGCCCGCCGTCTAACCCCGGCGTGCAGCGGACTCGCTTCGCTCGCCGCTGACGCCAGACGTTAGGCGGAACCCCACCATGTTCAAGCGTCTTCTCGGTCTCCTCGCGCTCCTGTTTGGTGCAGCGATGCTTCTCTGGGCCGTCGGCCATCCGTGGCTCGATGCTTCTCATCGCTTCTCTGTCGGTCGTTTTATCGGCAGCCTCCTAATGGGCACCCTCTTTCTGTTCGTCGGCTATCGATGGCTCCTTCGCATCGTTGATCTCGATGCACTGCCGGTCGACCCCAACGACCCCCGGCTCGCGGCCGCCGCTGCTGAAGCTCAGCAGTCGCTGCCCGCGTTCCGGGCTCTCGTGCTGCAGAACAGATACGACTGCAGCGCAAAGGTCCCGCTTCGCACCACCGGCGGCAGCACCGAGCACATCTGGGTTACGGTTCATACCGTCGTCGGCGATCAGTTCGTCGTCTCCTTGGCTGACGAGCCCATTCAGGACCTCGACATCACGGAGGCTCGGTTCTCCGTTTCGTCGGGCGTCCTTGAGGACTGGCAGGTGCAGATCGACGCCTCGCGGGCCCGGGGCGGCTACTCCATCCGCGCCATGCGAGCCATTGTCGAAGAACGCGGTTTTCGCCTGTCGAGCCAGGCCAGGCGTCAACTCGCCACCTTCGAAGAGACCAGTTCCGCCTAACCCCGGCATGCAGCGGACTCGCTACGCTCGCCGCTGATGCCAGACGTTAGGCCGCGGCTCCGAGTTCCTTTTGTCCTTCTGCCTCCGTCTTGCTGCGATGGCGACCGCGTCCTTTAGATCTCGCCTTCTCACGTACGCCTTCACGGCATTCACACCTTCACGGCACTGACATGGCTCGGTACTTCATCTTCGTACGCGTCATGCCCGTAGACCTCGCCGCGTCCCCACGGCGCATCCTTGCCGTCCGAACCGTCCGTGCAGGCAGTCCACGCGAGGCACTCACTCAGGGTCTGCGCCGAGTTCAGACGGAACTCCTTAAGGACCTTGGCGCTCAGGCGCTCCGCGACGCCACCTTTACCGTTACCGAGTTGTCCCGGCCACCCTGGTACAACTGGCGCCGACCGAACTCGAACTTCGTCCTTGAACCAGAAGACAGCACCTATGCCTCCACCGCCTCTCCTAACGACCCCGCGGACCGCCCTCGGCCTGCGTGAATCGCCTATCTACATCACTGCCCCCTTCTCCCCACTCACTTCCGCGGCCTAACCCCGGCGTGCAGCGGACTCGCTGCGCTCGCCGCTGACGCCAGACGTTAGGCCGTTGCCCAAGGACTTCACATGCATCACACACGCCTTCTCGCGCTTCTGCCGTTCTCGTTCCTTGTCGCTTGCGCACAGCCTGTTCCGCAGCAGCAGCCCTCTCACCCGGCGCCGTCTGTCCCCACGGATGCGCCCGTGAAGTGGCCGCCACTTCCGACATCCGGCTTTGTCTCGGGCCGCGCCGCCACGAGCGAGGACGCAGCAGCCGGCCGCGCCGCCTTCTCTGCACAGGCTGGAGACGCAGTCATCGGCAAGCCCCTCGCTCTTACCGTGCCGCAGTACGCCTACCACATCGACGAGTCCGGCAAGCGCACGCCCGGCATCTTGATCCAAGCCGAGGAGGTCCGCGGTGTTCGCATGGTCGGCTTCCAGCCCTTAGGTCGCGACGACTTTCTCGCGGTTCTCGAGAGCGAAGTCGAACTCCTCGGCACCATGGTCCCAGCGGCGCCCGCCCCACGCAATCCATAGCACGGCCTAACCCCGGCGTGCAGTGGACTCGCTTCGCTCGCCACTGACGCCAGACGTTAGGCCGCAGTCGCCCAGCCGCTACCTCCGTCGATGTCATCAAAGGTCACCGCACACATCGCCATCTGCGCACGCGTCGGCGCTGAACCCATGCTGCCCCCGCCCGAATCGCGGCTGGGCGTCTCCGCAGGAGCGCGTGCCGGGCTCTTCCCACTCCATGGCCTTCGCCATCCTCCGAACGGCGCCCTGAACGGCTGGTTCATCTGGTCCGGCGACCTTTCCACCGACCCAGACTTCTTCCAGCCGACCTGCGCCCATCACATCCCCGCCATTCTTCCGGCGGTTCTGCCATACCTCGCGCTACCTCCGGGATGGCGCTTTCTCATCGCGCCCGGCCACGAGGACGTCTGGTTCGACCCAGCGCTCCTCACGCCAGCACCATGAAGCCGGCCTTCCACTCCTCCGGCGCGGGGCCAGGTAGAGCCACCCAGGCTCCCCTCTTTGCTGCGGCTCGCACGGCTTGTTCATCCGCCTCTCCACAGTCCAGCTGCGGCCTAACCCCGGCGTGCAGCGGACTCGCGTCGCTCCGCGCCGCTCGCCCCTGACGCCTGACGTTAGGCACGGCCCCCAGTCTTGAACGCCCACCCTTCCTCAAACGCCGCCGTCGGATCGGATGCATGTGCCGCATGCGGTCGCCCTCAACCGTGGCCGCCTCCAATCCTGTGCGAGTGCGGCGCCCGGCTCGATCCGTCGACCCAGGCGGCAGTTGCAGCAGCCGCCGCCGCGCTCCAGCGAAAGGCCCGCCGGCCCCCGCGCCTCTGGCTGGGTCTCTGGCTCCTCTCAGTCCCTATTCAGCTCCAAACTGCCCTCGCCTTCTTCGGCGCTCAGTACCGACCCACCACTTTCAACATCCACAGCGGCTACGGTGCTCTTCTCTACTTCTCAGCCATCGCTGGTCTCGCACATCCATGCTTCATCGTCTGGTGGCTCATTACCGGCCCTCCACTCCGGGCTCTTCCCCTCGCCAGACGTATCGCATGGGACCTCGCCGTCCTAGCCACAATCCTCCTAGCGGCCGGCACACTTCTCGGCTTCTTCCGTCAACCATAGGCCGTGCCTAACCCCGGCGTGCAGCGGACTCGCTACGCTCGCCGCTGACGCCATACGTTAGGCAGCACTGCCCCACGCTCCGGCGTTCCCGTCGTCTTCCACTGTTTCAGCACGCGCTTGCCCTCAAAGCACTCCTCGGCGTATGCAGGCGGTCATGATTCAGGCCGTCCACCCCGTACTCATGGCGCGCGACGTCGAGTCGTCCGTCCAGTTCTTCGGCCAGCTCGGGTTTCGGCTCGTCTTCGCAGATGTCCCGACCGCCCCTCGTTACGCCATCGTTGCCCGGGACGGCTGCGAGCTCCATCTTCAGTGGCAAGACCCAGCGCAGTGGCAGGGCTCACGCGATCGCCCCACCTACCGGTTCCTCGTCGCCAATGTTGACCTCTTCTTTCAAGAGCTTCAGGCTTTCGGCCTCGTTCCTCCGGCCGCCCCTTCTGCCAGCCCCTGGGCCACGCCAGGCGACACGCCATGGGGCACGCGCGAGTTCCACCTCCACGATCCCGCCGGAAATGGCCTCCAGTTCTATCGGCCCCTGTAGCCGACAGCATCCGCCATTCGCCGGTGCTGCCTAACCCCGGCGTGCAGTGGACTCGCTGCGCTCGCCACTGACGCCAGACGTTAGGCCGCAGGCGGACTATTCATGAGCCAACTCCCTGATGCTCTACGACGCGCCCTTCTCGAGCCCCAGCTCCGCGCTCAGTTCGAGACGTCCCTTTCTGCCCGCGTCGATCGCACTCTCGAAATCGAGCCTGCCCGAATCCTGCCCGTCGCCCCGTTCGCGCACGTGACCTTCGAGTGTCACGCGCTCTACGTCGCAGGTCACTTCTTCGCATGCATCTGCGTTTGCCAGGTCGTAGCAGAGGGCATCACGAAGCACATCTACGAGCGTCTCGCCCTCCCGTTCCAACGTGACCACCTAACGCGAGTCCGGCACCTCGCGAGAAGCCACGGCTTGCCGCGAGACATTCGCCGCGCCTTCGTCCGCATACACAGGCACCGGAATGACTACCATCACTTGAATGCCCAAGTGCCACTGCAGCACTCTCACCTGGCGGAGGAGTCGCGGGTCGTGTATTCCGCGTTCATCGCGGTTCTGGGTGGCCTCTTCGCGTATTCCATCATCGACGGCGCGATCAGCCCTACTCATCCCCAGTACTGGCCATCAAGCGTAGCGCTCGGCCCCCCGGCTCCGTGACCCATCCCCCGGCCCCGGCCGTCAGGACCAGCGGCCTAACCCCGGCGTGCAGCGGACTCGCTACGCTCGCCGCTGACGCCAGACGTTCGGCCGCTTGGCGCAACAATCGAGGAGGCGTTCATGACGGCACATCCCCCACCTTCGCGTTGGCGCGCGCTCCGAATTGCTCTGGCCCTTACGACGGCTCTAATCAGCTATCTTCTCCTCGCTCTTTGGGCTCTCTCCTTCGGACAACAGATGGCTCCCCTCGGCTTTCTCTTCTACTCCGTCTGGGCGCTCGGCCTCGGACTTCCTGCGTTCGCGTTCGGCTACGCTGTCGTCTTCAACTCTCCTCGGTCCGATCGCTTCAACACCATCTGCACAGTCGTTACAGTGCTGTCTGCAGTCGGGCAGGAAGTCTGGGCACTCGGACCTCTCGTCCTTTTCGGCACGCGAGGAGGCGGCTGGGACTACTTCACCGAAGCTTCCCTCAAAGGTTGGCACCTTGCCGTTCCGCCCTTTCTCGCCGCTCTCCTATGGCTCATCTCTCCTCCCGTCCCATCCTCTACAGCTCGACCTGCAATGGCGGGTCTGATTTTCTCTCTGGCCTTGGTCGCCCTACTGGCCATACCGCTAGGGCTCTCCCTGCATACACTCCGCCGGTAAGCGCTCGCCACGGCCCGCCGCAGCACCTAAAGCCGAGCGGCCTAACCCCGGCATGCAGCGGACTCGCTGCGCTCGCCGCTGATGCTGCGGTTAGACGCCTCAGAAGGACACGATGACAGCCGACAGCAACGCGAAGTCCCAGGGCCTCCCATCGTGGGTGACTGAGCTCTTCAACCAGTTCCTCAACCATCACGACGACCTGGCCCGCGTGCTTCACCTTTCAATCAACGGCATTTCGATGCTCCGCGGTCGCTACACCGCGCTCAAAGTCCTGACCGAAGTCGACGGCCCGACCGAAACCTCGGCCGCTCAGCTGGCGCGCGCAGAGAAGGAACGCGAGCTCGCTCAGTCCGAACTCGACGACGACTTCCCCCTTCTGCATGAGCAAGCGACGGTCGCTCTCTGGGCGTCCCTCGAAGCCCTTGTCCGCTCGTTTGTTGCCGGCTGGCTCGCGAATCGTCCCGACGCGTGGCAGGCCGACGCTGTCAAACGTCTCAAGGTGCGCCTCGGCGACTATGAAGCGCTAGAGACCGCCGATCGTTGTCTCTGGGTAACTGACCTTCTCGATCAGGATATCGGTGGGCCCCTCCGTGCGGGCATCACTCGGTTTGAGTCGCTCCTGGCCCCCTTCTCGCTCAACGGCACCGTTGAGCCCGAAACCCAGAAGACGCTGTTTGAGCTCTCGCAGATCCGTCACAACATCATCCATCGCCGAGGGTTGGCTGATCGGCGTCTGCTAGAGGCGTGCCCATGGCTGGGCCTCGTCGCAGGAGCTCGGGTGCGTGTCTCGCACAAGATGTGGCGCGGCTTTAACGATGCGACGGCGGCCTACGCCCTCGAGCTCATTCAGCGATCACGTGAGGCACATGGCCTCGGCCGCTACGTACACCAGGAACCGCCGCCAACCCCTCCCTAAGGCGTCTAACCCGGCGTGCAGCGGACTTCGCTTCGCTCGCCGCTGACGCTGCGGTTAGGCCCGGCGCCGAGGCGTCCGTCTTCCCTCAACGGTTAGGCTCTTTGCATGACTGACGCGCGCATCAACATCTCCAGCGGCGGGCCATGGGAGGCGGCCGTCGGCTACTCCCGCGCCGTTCGCATCGGCCAGCATGTCTTCGTCGCCGGTACAACCGCGGTCACGCCAGCGGGCATCGTCGGCCCAGGCGACCCCTACCTTCAGGCCGTTCAAGCCCTCCGCACTATCCAGACCGCACTCGAGCAGGCAGGCGCGTCCCTTCATCATGTCGTCCGCACCCGCATGTACGTCACCGACATCTCCCAGTGGCAGGCGGTCGGCCGCGCCCACGGCGAGTTCTTCGGCACCATCCGTCCTGCCGCCACCATGGTGCAGGTCAGCCAGCTCATTGACCCCGCGCTCCTCGTCGAAATCGAAGCCGAAGCGGTCATTCCCGTACCCGCCCTCGAGACCGGCCAACGCCAGGCCTAACCCCGGCATGCAGCGGACTCGCTACGCTCGCCGCTGATGCCAGACGTTAGGCCGCTGCCGCCACTCCTCACTCATGTACGTGCTGTTTCCTGGCGCTACGTGGTTTGAAACCGTCGCTACCCGCGAGGACGGCTTCGGCTATCCCGGTGACCCTCACGTCTTCGTCCCGTGGGCGAGCATCACGCGCGTCGGCGCCGTCCACGAAACCGACGTCGTCGCGCTCACGAATGTCTTCTTCTGGGCCCTGATCTGCAATCCCGCCGAGAATCACATGTGGCTTCCTATGCCAGTCGACGCCGGCGAGTTCAGCGACGCACACACGGCATTCGAATCTCAGCTCAAGGCACGCGGGTTCGTCCGCAGCCTCCCGCCCGTCTCAGACTGGCACGTCACGGGCTTGGGGTACGACCGGTCCTACCTGAGCTTCTGCACGTTCCCCACTCATTCGTACGGTCAGCCCGTCTACGAGTACCGCCGGCCCGCGGGCCTCTTGTCGCGTCCGCGCCTCCACACCGTCGTCACTCCACCTTCCCACGCGGCCTAACCCCGGCGTGCAGCGGACTCGCTTCGCTCGCCCCTGACGCCAGACGTTAGGCCCGGCGCCGAGGCGTCCGTCTTCCCTCACCGTTTAGGCTCTTCGCATGACTGACACGCGCATCAACGTCTCCAGCGGCGGGCCATGGGAGGCGGTCGTCGGCTACTCCCGCGCCGTTCGCATCGGCCAGCATGTGTTCGTAGCCGGCACAACCGCGGTCACGCCAGCCGGAATCGTCGGTCCAGGCGACCCCTACCTACAGGCCATTCAAGCCCTCCGCACTATCCAGGCCGCGCTCGAGCAGGCGGGTGCATCGCTCCAGCACGTTGTCCGTACCCGCATGTTCGTAACCGACATCTCCCAGTGGCAGGCGGTCGGCAGCGCCCACGGCGAGTTCTTTGGCGCCATCCGTCCTGCCGTCACCATCGTCCAGGTCAGCCAGCTCATCGACCCCGCGCTCCTCGTCGAAATCGAAGCCGAAGCAGTCATACCCGTCCCCACCCGAGAGACCGACCAACGCCAGGCCTAACCCCGGCGTGCAGCGGACTCGCTTCGCTCGCCGCTGACGCCAGACGTTAGGCAGCGACACCCCCACGCGCAGCACAGCACCCACGTCGCGGTATCGCGCCACTTCGTCCTCCCGCTGTCAGCGGTCCCTCGCCTTCTTCTCAGGTCCCCTCTGCTCCCTCTCGCCATCTGACTACGGGCCGCCACGGCCGCTCCCACTCTGCGCAGTCTTCAACTCTCGGCGGCGGCCGAGTGCCCGTTCTCGGGCTTCTCGCCGGCTATTCGCGTTCACGGTGGGTGGACACAGGCAATGAAACGTCGCATCTCCATCGCCCTCATAGCTGGAGCACTTCTCGCCGTAGAACCGGCGATCTGGTACGTACCTGGGCTCAGCACGGTCCTTGCCGCTCCCGGCGGGCTTCTCCTGCATCTCATAGGCACCACTGACGACATTCGTCTCGTCGACTACGCCGCGTATTTCCTCAGCGGCACCACGTCGTGGGCACTCGTGATCTTCGCCGGCATCGGCCTAGTTCATCTCCTCACGAAGAAGTCAGTCGCCGCCTAACCCCGGCGTGCAGCGGACTCGCTGCGCTCGCCGCTGACGCCAGACGTTAGCTGTCTCGAACTCAGCCTCGTCGCTCCTCTACAGCCCGTTCCCAGAGCCTCGTCCACGGCATGGACTCGAGCCGGTTACAGCTTGAACGTCCCGCATCTCTGCTCCTTCAGCGCCACCACGGCTTCCGGCCTCTCTTCGCGGCCACGTACACGCCAGCACCTCTCCGCGGCGCCCGAACGGGCCCTCCACCGTGTCTCAGCCTCCCCTTGTCTCCTCTTCCCTGCCTTCTGCCGCCTCTCCCCTCTTCTCCAGGCCCCGTCCACCGCTTCACTCACGCTCCTTCAACACCGGAGCACGGGGCTGTCCGAATCTCTCGCAGCACTCTGCTCCTGTTCCACCTCACCTGCACCTGCCCTTACTCTCGGCTCCGCTCCTCGCCAGCTAACCCCGGCGTGCAGCGGACTCGCTTCGCTCGCCCCTGACGCCAGACGTTAGGCTGTCCGCCCAGAGCGCCATCGCGGCTCATGCTCCATCGCCGTCACTCAAAGCCCTGGCTCTGTGACGTCCTCTACGACACCGAGGCGCCCGGCTACTTGCTCGACGTCCTCTGTGGCGGCGTCGCGACGTTCACAGTGCGCCTTCGCCTCACTGCCGAAGAAGCCGCGGAATTCGAGCGCGACCCATCCAGCGTCGAACCTCTTGCCTTCACAGTCGACAAGGATCACGAACGATTTCGCGACCGTATCGTCACCTACCTCTAGCGCCTTTTTCTCCTCCCTTCTTCGGCTCTGCTTGCCATCTGTCCGAAGGCAGCGCTTCGTCTCGTCACAGCCACTTCCCACACCGGTCTCCGCCTCCCCTACGCCTCTTCCCCTCACGTGCTGGTTCCAGCCCCTTCACCTTCCCCCAGGCCGGGCCCCCTTCGGCCAGCCTAACCCCGGCGTGCAGCGGACTCGCTACGCTCGCCGCTGACGCCAGACGTTAGGCCCTCTCAGGAGCAGTTCGATGAAGCACGCCCTCATGTCACTGCTCATCCTGGCGCTGTCCGGCTGTTATCCGTTTCCCGAGCGACAGCAGCCGCTCGCCAAGGCGGTCGAGGGCCTTGACGGACTGGAACCACGGCAGCTGCGCTACTGTCGCTGCGCCGGCGATCGAGAGGCAGAGGCCCTCCCCACGCAACTCTGGCCCGAGATCAAGAGCCGCCTCCTCGCGCTCACGCCAGCCCCCGAAGCCGTCCCAGGGCCCTGGGATCTTCAAGGCCGTCTCATCGTCACGTTCCCTGATGCCTCCGACCTCTACATCGACTTCGATACATGGTCCCAACGCTTCGGGGATCGCGTGTTCGTGACCGTGTACTGGCTGCCGAGGAAGGGACGATACGAGGTCGGGAAGGGCGACGCCTTCTACACCTGGTATCGGTCCACGACTGCTGCCGAACAACTGCAGCAGCAGGCGCGCGATTCGGACTCTCCGTTGCCTCAGCCGTCCGCTGGCGTCCCTTCCAACCCGTAAGATCCACCCGCCAGCCCGCAGGTGGCTCCTAACCATTCGCCGTAAGCAGTCGGGCCTAACCCCGGCGTGCAGCGGACTCGCTTCGCTCGCCGCTGACGCCAGACGTTAGACCGCAGCCTTTCCACGTCTTCACATCGGAAAGGTCGCGACGCTTCATCAGCCGTCGAGGTTCGTCAACGCTCTTCCGAGGCGCGCTCAACAGACCCTGCTTCCCCCGTTCCGTCTCCCAGGGCACGCCTTTGCTTTCATTCGCTCCTTCCGCCGTGCCATCGCCAGTTCGGTCCCCCCTTCTCCTCCTACGCCTCGTCCATCCCTTTCTTCCTGCGGTCTAACCCCGGCGTGCAGTCGACTCGCGTCGCTCCGCGCCGCTCGCCACTGACGCCCGCGGTTAGGCAGGTCTCGAGCTGAATGGACCTCTTCGCTCAGTGGCCGGCGAGGCCTGACCCGCTCTTTGTCGCACTGCGCGACGGTACGCATCCCATTCAGCGGGATGTTCGGGCGCATGTCGAGGAGCTTTGGGCTATTCACGAGCCTCGTGCTCATCCCGGCTTCCGATCCGGCTTTGCGCAGTCCCTTCACTCCCGGTACTGGGAGATGTTCCTGTCATGTCAGCTGTTAGCGTCAGGCGAACGCGTCACATCAGCCGCAGCCGGGCCGGACATTGCGTTGCAAGCTGGCCCGGCCCGCGTTTGGCTCGAGGCCACCGCGCCGGGCCCCGGAACGCCCGGTCTTCCAGACACCGTCCCTGAGCCCGAGATCAACTCCGAGCGGTCCCTTCCGAATCCCGATAGAAGGGCGGCGCTGCGGTACTCGCAAGCTGTCCGCGAGAAGGCCCTCGCTCAGTACCCGCGACACCTCGCCGCCGGCATCATCGCTGCGTCAGAACCGTATGTAATCGCCCTCAACGGCGGCGGCTTCCCGGACGGCCGAGATGACCACGACCGTACTGCCATCCTCCACGTGCTCTTCGGAAAGGGCTGCGGCATGCTGGTCTTCGATCAGACTGGGATCGTCGACACCTTTCACGCCTTCGCACCGACCGCGTCCCGGTCGTCGGGAGCGACTGTCTCCACCGCTGTCTTCCTTGACCCCGAGTACTCCAGCGTCTCGGCAGTCCTCTACTCTTCAGTCGACGTGGCGAATCCCGGGCGCTTAACAGGCGACGACTTCCTTCTCATCCACAACCCGCTGGCCCGTGTCCCAGTCCCGCCAGCCGTGTTCCTTGGTGTTCGCGAGTGCCACCTAAGCGGCAACCCGCAGGCAGGTGAGCGGGCCACCATTTCCTATCGCATTCGGCAACCTGCCTAACCCGGCGTCCAGCGGACTTCGCTTCGCTGCGCTCGCTCGCCGCTGACGCCCACGGTTAGGCAATGCCTCAACCACGGGGTACCGCATCGCTCCAAGGCCCGGCTGACACGTCCTCGGCCTTTCAGCGTTCCGCGAAAAGTCGTCCAGACACTCACGCGGCCTGCCCGACCTGCGCCTGGCCGCTCGCACTCCTCGCGGCCGCCATCACAGATCCCGGCACTCCGAACTCTCGGGCCCTTCTGTCGCCTCCTCGCTCCCATAACAGGCCCCGCACGGCTTCAGCCCCTTGCCACCCTCGCTCGTCACGCCTCCAGGGCACAAACGTCTTCGGCCAGCGTCTCCTTTGGGGCGGCACGGGGGGAGCCCCGCTCCCCCCGCGGCACCCCCCTCAGGGCTTTCTTGCCGCTCTCGTCTTTCCACGCCTCGTCTCACTTTCACGGCATCGCCTAACCCCGGCGTGCAGTGGACTCGCACGGCTTCGCCGGCTCGCCACTGACGCCTGACGTTAGGTGCGTCGAACTGCGGTCCAGCGCGCATCACAGCTCAGTGGCTCACCCAGAGTTCGCGCCCTTCCCCATGCCGTCGGTCGCCGCGCCTCCTCCATCGCGCCCTGAGCTTCAGGTCTCCACAGCCGCGTTGGCCTTGGCCGGCACCCCTTCCCGAGGTCCCAGGTTCCATCCGCCTCCCCTCCCTAACGCGTTTCAGTCCACGCCTATGCCTTCGAGCGCCTCTGTCCGTTCCTATGCCCGTCACCAGGGCTGTTCTCCTCGTAGCTCTTCGGCCCTCGTCCGCAGCGTCGCCGCTCTTCGGTTCTTCAGCGCCCGCCAACGCCGCCCTGAGCACGGGGCTACCCGATCCCTCTTACCCACCGTGCCCTCACTCCAGCCCCGTTGCCCAGCTTCGCGCTCTCGCACTCCGCACCTAACCCCGGCGTGTAGCGGACTCGCGGCGCGCGGCGCCGCTCGCCCCTAACGCCTCACGTTAGGCCGCGGCTCCCAGTTCCTTTTGTCCTTCTGCCTCCGTCTTGCTGCGATGGCGACCGCGTCCTTTAGATCTCGCCTTCTCACGTACGCCTTCACGGCATTCACACCTTCACGGCACTGACATGGCTCGGTACTTCATCTTCGTACGCGTCATGCCCGTAGACCTCGCCGCGTCCCCACGGCGCATCCTTGCCGTCCGAACCGTCCGTGCAGGCAGTCCACGCGAGGCACTCACTCAGGGTCTGCGCCGAGTTCAGACGGAACTCCTTAAGGACCTTGGCGCTCAGGCGCTCCGCGACGCCACCTTTACCGTTACCGAGTTGTCCCGGCCACCCTGGTACAACTGGCGCCGACCGAACTCGAACTTCGTCCTTGAACCAGAAGACAGCACCTATGCCTCCACCGCCTCTCCTAACGACCCCGCGGACCGCCCTCGGCCTGCGTGAATCGCCTATCTACATCACTGCCCCCTTCTCCCCACTCACTTCCGCGGCCTAACCCCGGCGTGCAGCGGACTCGCTGCGCTCGCCGCTGACGCCAGACGTTAGGCCGTTGCCCAAGGACTTCACATGCATCACACACGCCTTCTCGCGCTTCTGCCGTTCTCGTTCCTTGTCGCTTGCGCACAGCCTGTTCCGCAGCAGCAGCCCTCTCACCCGGCGCCGTCTGTCCCCACGGATGCGCCCGTGAAGTGGCCGCCACTTCCGACATCCGGCTTTGTCTCGGGCCGCGCCGCCACGAGCGAGGACGCAGCAGCCGGCCGCGCCGCCTTCTCTGCACAGGCTGGAGACGCAGTCATCGGCAAGCCCCTCGCTCTTACCGTGCCGCAGTACGCCTACCACATCGACGAGTCCGGCAAGCGCACGCCCGGCATCTTGATCCAAGCCGAGGAGGTCCGCGGTGTTCGCATGGTCGGCTTCCAGCCCTTAGGTCGCGACGACTTTCTCGCGGTTCTCGAGAGCGAAGTCGAACTCCTCGGCACCATGGTCCCAGCGGCGCCCGCCCCACGCAATCCATAGCACGGCCTAACCCCGGCGTGCAGTGGACTCGCTTCGCTCGCCACTGACGCCAGACGTTAGGCCGCAGTCGCCCAGCCGCTACCTCCGTCGATGTCATCAAAGGTCACCGCACACATCGCCATCTGCGCACGCGTCGGCGCTGAACCCATGCTGCCCCCGCCCGAATCGCGGCTGGGCGTCTCCGCAGGAGCGCGTGCCGGGCTCTTCCCACTCCATGGCCTTCGCCATCCTCCGAACGGCGCCCTGAACGGCTGGTTCATCTGGTCCGGCGACCTTTCCACCGACCCAGACTTCTTCCAGCCGACCTGCGCCCATCACATCCCCGCCATTCTTCCGGCGGTTCTGCCATACCTCGCGCTACCTCCGGGATGGCGCTTTCTCATCGCGCCCGGCCACGAGGACGTCTGGTTCGACCCAGCGCTCCTCACGCCAGCACCATGAAGCCGGCCTTCCACTCCTCCGGCGCGGGGCCAGGTAGAGCCACCCAGGCTCCCCTCTTTGCTGCGGCTCGCACGGCTTGTTCATCCGCCTCTCCACAGTCCAGCTGCGGCCTAACCCCGGCGTGCAGCGGACTCGCGTCGCTCCGCGCCGCTCGCCCCTGACGCCAGACGTTAGGCAGCTTCACCAGCTTTCACACATGAAGCCTCCCCTCCGCGCACTACTTCTCGCCGTGGCGGCCGCCGTCCTCCACTTCGCAGTGCTTGCCGGCCTCACATTCGCTGGAATCGGTCCATTCGGCCGCGCCATGCGTCTTGTCACCTCGGGTGCCATGAGCACCTACGACGAGGCGGCTTCACAAGCGTGGTTCAAGGCCGCAGAGGAGAGCGTCACCTTCGACCGGTTCGTCTTATGGCCCGCAGTCTTTCTCCTGGTCGCTCTTGTCGGCGCTCGTCTTCTTCCACGGCCCCGCTGGTGGCACTTCCTTCTCATAGCTTCCGCTGTTCTGCCGCTGTCGGTGCCAGTAGCTCTCGAGTCGTCACTCCTGCCAGCCTCTTCACACCTGTCCTCCTGGCTTCGGGTCGTCACCTCGCTTCTCGCATACGCCCTTCTCGTTGGCGTCCTGTCGACCCTAGCGCGAAGGCTCATGCCGTCTTCCGCAACAACCGCTGCCTAACCCCGGCATGCAGCGGACTCGCTACGCTCGCCGCTGATGCCAGACGTTAGGCAGCCTCCCAGACATGGCCTTGCTGCTTCCACGCATCTTCCTACTCGCCTTCGCTGCGAGTTCGTTATGCGCAGGCTGTGCATCGTCTCGTGCGGACACGCGCGAGGCAGAGCCATGGATAACAGACGTCACTCCCGCCACATCCGAGCAACTGCGCGCACTCTGCCCGCTCCGTCAGTCTCAGCCCCTGGAATTCACGCCCGCATCCCCTCGCGCCGAGGCCATCTCACTCCTCGCAGCTACCTCATTCGTGTCGCTCTCCGCGGTTCAGCTGCTTGCTCTCGGCGGCGCCGCTCTCGGTCCTCCAGCCGGCGTGCCCTTGCTCCTTCGCGCCGTTCGCATGGTGCCTCCTGACGGTGTTCTCACTGTCACAGCATGCGGTTCGGTTCTTTACGTCAACTACACCGGCGCCCCATCACACGCCCACACCGGACTCGAACGCTTTCCTGTTCTCACACTTGTCCCGACACTCCCCACTCACGTCGTTGTGGTCGCCGGTGAGGGCATTCCGTAGCGGCCGGCTGCCTAACCCCGGCGTGCAGTGGACTCGCTTCGCTCGCCACTGACGCCAGACGTTATGCGGCTCGGCCATGCGTCTTCCTGAGTTCATTCCGATGCGCCCATCTAACGCACGCCTAGCACACGCAGGCCTCTTCGTCGGTTCCGGCTGCCTTCTCCTCTCGGTCGGTCCGCTCCTCGTATTCGTCCTTCTTCAGACCGCGTTCGGCGCCTTCCGCGGCAACAACGGTCTCGGACTCGGCCTCTGGTTCGCCGCCACGACGCCGTTCGCCGTCCTAGCCCTCATCATTGGCATCGTCGTGGATGGTCGGCGGAAACGCTCGGCTTCCGCGTCAGTGCAGGGGCGGTCGGGTGCCTGCTGAGCCGTCCATCGCCTCATTCGCCGCCATTACCCGGCGAGTCATCGCCCGGGACGGTTTTGACGGCTTTCTCCCTACAGTCCTCTATCCCGCACGAAAGGTTGTCATCGTGCTCGAAGGTGTACCTGCCTCCGAGGCCGTCGAACCCATCGCCATTCGCTGGGCGTCTGAGGGTGCCCATGAAGACGAGCCGTTCCTTCTGGCGTTCCGCGTCGACCCCGACCACTTCAAGGTCTTCCATCGGGTCGGCTCCGTGCTCACACACGCCACGTTCGCGGTCGCTGCCGAGTCCTGACGCGACGTACTCCGGCTCGCTTCATCTGCCATCAACGCCACGACGCCCGCACGTCGCCGCATAACCCCGGCGTGCAGTGGACTCGCTGCGCTCGCCACTGACGCCAGACGTTAGGCAATGCCTCAACTACGGGGTACCGCAGCGCTCCAAGGCCCGGCTGACACGTCCTCGGCCTTTCAGCGTTCCCGGAAAAGTCGTCCAGACACTCACGCGGCCTGCGCGACCTGCGCCTGGCCGCTCGCACTCCTCGCGGCCGCCATCACAGATCCCGGCACTCCGAACTCTCGGGCCCTTCTGTCGCCTCCTCGCTCCCATAACAGGCCCCCCACGGCTTCAGCCCCTTGCCACCCTCGCTCGTCACGCCTCCAGGGCACGAACGTCTTCGGCCAGCGTCTCCTTTGGGGCGGCACGGGGGAGCCCCGCTCCCCCCGCGGCACCCCCCTCAGGGCTTTCTTGCCGCTCTCGTCTTTCCACGCCTCGTCTCACTTTCACGGCATCGCCTAACCCCGGCGTGCAGTGGACTCGCACGGCTCCGCCGGCTCGCCACTGACGCCTGACGTTAGCTGTCTCGCACTCAGGCTCGTCGCTCTTCTACGGCCCGTTTCCAGAGCCTCGTCCGCGCCAGGGACTCGAGCCGGTTACAGCTTGAACGTCCCGCGTCTCTGCTCCTTCAGCGCCACCACGGCATCCGGCTCCTCTTCGCGGCCTCCTACACGCCAGCACTTCTGGCCGGCGCACGAACGGGCGCTCCACCGTGTCTCGGCCTTTCCTCGTCTCCTCTTCCCTGCCTCCCGCCGCGTCTCCCCTCTTCTCCAAGCCCCGTCAACCACTTCACTCACGCTCCTTCAACACCCGAGCACGGGGCTGTCCGAATCTCTCCCAGCACTCTGCTCCTGTTCCACCTCAGCTGCCCTTACTCTCGGCTCCGCTCCTCGACAGCTAACCCCGGCGTGCAGTGGACTCGCTTCGCTCGCCACTGACGCCAGACGTTAGGCAGGTGCCCCTCCGCGTCATGCGTATCCTCGCAGCACTCGTGGCTCTACTGATTGCCACCGCGTGTCGGCCCGGCACAGAGCGCCCGCTATCCGCGCAGTCGCGTGAGGCGCCCACGGCCTCCCCAGAGCCCTCGGTCCCGCATCCAAGGCTCGACCTCTTCGCCGACCTCATCAACGCCACCTCGTTCGAGATCTACAGCCTCGACCCGTGGCCATCGCTCGAGAACGACCGGCTGCGGTTTCGCGGCGTCCGTGTCATCGCAAGTTCCTGCGTGCCACCCGCTCTCGCACTGCCCATCGTGTCCGGCCTCTGGCAGGCTCACGAATCAAACGACGGCCTCGAGGCTGCGTGCTTCTATCCGCGCTATGGCCTCCATGCCGACACCCCGTCCGGCCCCGTAGATCTCCTCATTGCCACCGACTGCCTTCAGGTCAGGGTCTTCGAGCCTCACACCCGTCCAGACACATTCCTGATCACCGCCGACCCCGAGGGCGCCCTCCATGCACTTCTTGGCGTCCTGGCCCTTCCCACACCGCCGCCACTCGCACCACCTGCCTAACCCCGGCGTGCAGTGGACTCGCTACGCTCGCCACTGACGCCAGACGTTAGCTGTCTCGAACTCAGCCTCGTCGCTCCTCTGCGGCCCGTTCCCAGAGCCTCGCCCGCGGCAGGGACTCGAGCCGGTTACAGCTTGAACGTCCCGCGTCTCTGCTCTTTCAGCGCCACCACGGCTTCCGGCCCCTCTTCGCGGCCTCCTACACGCCCGCACTTCTCCGCGGCGCGCGAACAGGCGCTCCACCGTGTCTTGGCCTCCCCTCGTCTCCTCTTCCCTACCTCCCGCCGCGTCTCCCCTCTTCTCCAAGCCCCGTCAACCACTTCACTCACGCTCCTTCAACACCGGAGCACCGGGCTGTCCGAATCTCTCGCAGCACTCTGCCCCTGTTCCACCTCTCCTGCCCTTACTCTCGGTTCCGCTCCTCGCCAGCTAACCCCGGCGTGCAGTGGACTCGCTACGCTCGCCACTGACGCCAGACGTTAGGCCGTCGGAGCACATGAATAGCCGCCTCCACATCTCACTTCCGCCTGGCTGGATCCCCGCGCCTGACACCGGCTCAGACGACCCGCCGACCTTCGTTCGCGAGACCAGCGCGAAGCCCGGACGCCTTCAGATTCACACGCAGGCCTTCTACCGCCGCGGTTCGAAGCCGAACGTCACGCCGCAGCACCTGTTGGCTCTCGCCACCCATGCTGCCGAGAGCACCAGCGTGAACATTGCGGTCTCCTCTAATGGTACGTGTCAGATGGGTAGCTATGCATCAGTAACAGGTGCGGCCACCGGCTTTCCCCGCGTCCAGCTCTGGGCCCTTTCAAACGGGCAGGACATACTCGTCATTAGCCACTCCTGCGCTTCTCAGGCCGACGCCGCCGAGGTTCTCGAGGCGCAGGCCCTCATCTCCACGATCTCCGTTCACCCAGAACCGAGGCCTTGGTGGCGCTTCTGGTGACGTCGCGCTTACTCCTCCTCCCTCGCGAGGCCTTCATCTTCTTTCCGCGGGCAGGCGCACTTCATCTCATCGACCGCCGCCGGCCTAACCCCGGCGTGCAGCGGACTCGCTGCGCTCGCCGCTGACGCCAGACGTTAGGCCACGGCCGATAGCGCCTTCGTTCCCTCACGCCCGTCGCAGACCTCATCAGTGCAGACCATCTTCCCGATCCTCCGCTACGCCGACGCCCGCGCCGCCATTCAGTGGCTCACTGATGCGTTCGGGTTCGTTCTCGTCTTCTCCGTGCCCGAGTCAGGCCCGTACGTTCGGCATGCCCAGCTTCAACTCGGCAGCAGCATCGTCATGCTTGGCTCCGTCCGGCCTGACGAGGGTCTCTCCAGCCCCGCCATCACCGGCGCACCCACGCAGGCACTCTGCATCCACGTCGAGGACGTTCATGCAGTCTTTCGGCGCGCCCAGGCCTCTGGGGCTCACGTCCTCTCCCCGCCCTCTATCTCCGATGTCGGTTATCTCGAGTTCCATGTCTCCGATCCTGAAGGCCATCCCTGGACCTTCTCGTCGTTCCAGCCCAGCAGCACGTAGAGCCCCTCGCGCGGCCCCCGTCGTGTCGCCACCGCACACCAACCCCACAACCGTCCCGTGGCCTAACCCCGGCGTGCAGCGGACTCGCTACGCTCGCCGCTGACGCCAGACGTTAGGCTCGTCGATCAAGCATCATGGTATCCTCAACGTAGCTACGTGAGGAGGCCGCCATGCATTCCAAGGTCCAGAAGTGGGGTAACAGCCTCGCCCTTCGCATCCCCAAGGCCTTCGCCCTGGAGGTCGGCCTCCGCGAGGACGCAGCCGTCGAGGTCTCCGTACGGCAGGGCCATCTCGTAGTCGCTCCCGTGAAGGCCCTGGTATTCGACCTCACCGATCTCATCTCGGGTATCACCCGCCGAAACATTCACACCGAAGTCGATCTTGGTCCGGCGGCTGGTCGCGAGGCCTGGTAGCGCTGTGGCATTCGTCCCTGACCGCGGCCAGGTCATCTGGCTTACATTCAACCCTCAGGCTGGTCATGAGCAGGCCGGTCGCCGTCCGGCTGTAGTGCTCTCCCCCGCGGCCTACAACGGCAAGGCAGGTCTCATCCTCGCCTGTCCCGTCACGAGCCACGCAAAGGGCTATCCGTTCGAGGTCGCTCTTCCGTCGGGGCTTCCTATTGTGGGTGTCATCCTCGCCGACCAGCTCCGCAGCCTCGACTGGCGCGTCCGCGAGGCAGCTCTCATCTGCCAGGCCCCCGAAGGCGTCATCGCTGAGGTCCTCGCTAAGGCCTCTGCCCTGCTTCAGCCGTAATCGCCGCCGAGCCTAACCCCGGCGTGCAGCGGACTCGCTCCGCTGCGCTGCGCTCGCCCCTGACGCCAGACGTTAGGTGGCCTTTCACACATCATGCGAATCACTCCTTCTGCCGCCGCTCTTCTGCTCTTCACCGCCACTCTTCTCTCTGCCTGCCAGAAGGCAGAGCCTGTCGTGGACTGGCGCTACACCAAGTGGCACATGACCGCCGCGGAGGTCCGGACGGCATCCGGCGGCAAGGCCCAGACAGCCGACGCATCCGATCAAGCCCATGACAGGTCCCGCGACAACCGAGTGCTCCTCAAGGCTCCGGTGACCTGGCAAGGACTCGGCTTCATGGCCTACTACGCGTTCGGGCCAACCGATGGTCTGCTCGAAAGCGTCACTCTCGAGCTTCAGAACGCCTCGGCATCCTCGAATGCGAAGCTTCTCTCGCTTCTCGAACGCCAGTATGGCCAGCCCTATTCCGGGCACGAGGACCCGAGCACCAAGCTTCTCGTGTGGGGGACCACCGGCGAACAGGTCACCTTCATCAAGCTATCTGACCCTCAACTCGCGGTCGGTGCCCCGGCCACCTCGGTCAGCTACCAGCCCCTCATCTCCAGCCGCTAGAATTCGGCCTCCAATCGGGCCACCTAACCCCGGCGTGCAGCGGACTCGCTGCGCTCGCCGCTGACGCCAGACGTTAGCTGTCTCGAACTCAGGCTCGTCACTCGCCTAGGGCCCGTTCCCAAAGCGTCGTCTGCGGCAGAGACCCGAGCCGGTCACAGCTTGAACGTCCCGCGTCTCCGCTACTTCAACGCTACCCGGCTCTCGGCCGCTCTTCACGCCCTCATTCACGCCAGCAGTTCGTCGCGGCGCACAAAGAGGCACTCCACCGCGTCTCGGCTTCCCCTCGTCTCCTCTTCCTAGTCTTCTGCCGCGTCTTCCCTCTTCTCCAGGCCCGTTGCCCCTCACTCAAGCCCCTTCAACACCGGAGCACGGCGCTGCCCGAATCTCTCGCAGCACTCTGCTCCTGTTCCACCTCACCTGCCCTTTCTCTCGGCTCCGCTCCTCGCCAGCTAACCCCGGCATGCAGCGGACTCGCTTCGCTCGCCGCTGATACCCGGCCTTAGACGGTTCCCCACATGAACGCCTTTCTCTCACTCGCCTTCATTTCATCGCTCGTCACGGCGGGTCCACCTGAGGCCAGCCCCTCCCCATCCAACTGGCCCACCGTGACGGCTGCCGCTCGCGACTATCTGGCAGCGCCGGGCGATGCCACTGCACGTAGCCTCATTCGTGCTCTCCCGAACGAACAAGGCCCTCCCCCTCGCGACGTCGCAGAACTCCTCTGGTCTCTTCTAGACACCATCGAGCGGAGAGGCCGAGCCGGAGACTTCACGGCCATCCAGCTCGGTTTCCGCCTCCAGGACTTCGCCGACGCAGCGTTCTCCGAAGACCTCGCGGTCTGCTTGGGCTCCATTGCCACCGCTCGGCCAACGGCATTCCTACACACGCTTGCCTCAGTCCGCCCCACGCGCGACCCGGCGTCCGATCCGCTCGAGGTCGTCAGGTGGTTCGACCCCGACCTCACGGAGCCGCAGCGGGCCTCGGAACTCCAGAAACGCCTCAACGCGCTACGGTCGGTCCAGGATCCGCGCCTCCGGAGCCTTCGCGACGCATGCATCGCCCGGCTCACGGCCGTCTCGGCCAACGACCGATGACACCGTCTAACCCGGCGTGCAGTGGACTCGCGCAGCTTCGCCGCGCTCGCCACTGACGCCCACGGTTAGGCTCAGGAGACTCCTCTCGATGCGTCCCCGTACTTTGCTATTGCCCGCCATCGCTTTCATGACCATAGCCTGCGCCATCGACTCTGTCACTGGGCCCTCGTCCGGCCGCCCATACGCCAGCCTCTCCTACTCCATCCACGCCCGCGGCTCCGAATGCGGCTCCTTCACGGACTTCATTGGATTGGGTGTGCTCGTCGCCGACGTTCCATCTGACTGGCAGTTCGACGCCGCACGTTTCTCCGGGCTCTTCGCCGGCCAGCCCGTGTCGGGTGACGGCGTGCTGAACGCGTGCGACAGTATCTTCGTCTCCCCGCCGCCAGCGAGCGGTTTTCAACGCTTCTGTATCGTGTCCTCCAAAGCTCTCCGCCTGACAACCGAAGATGAAGCGACCATCGTCGTCACGTTTCGCGCTGGCGGCACTGTCGGTGAGTTTCCGCTTCAGTTCCGTGCGGGCGCATACGTTCCCATCACGGCCGCCTGCGTCCAACCCACGGCGTCCCAGTATTCAGTCTCGATTCAGTTCAACGACGCCCCCCCCGCAGTGCCTGTGCTTTCCTCCCGAGGCCTGTTCGCCTTCACTTCTCTTTTGGCACTCTTGGCCACGGCCCGCCTTCGCGCTATCGGCCGCTGAGCCTAACCCCGGCATGCAGCGGACTCGCTTCGCTCGCCGCTGATACCAGACGTTAGGCAACCGAAAGGCCCTCATGGATAGCTTCGAACGCCAGCGCGTCCTCGACGAAGAGCACCTGCGCCTCCTCCGCATCGGCTATCTGACGATGGGGGGCGTCGCAGCCTTCACGGGCCTCTTCGGCCTGTTCTACGTCTTCATGGGCGCCGTCATGGCTTCTGTCATGCGCATTCCTCCGAAGGGGCCCGGCCAGCCGCCGCCCGAGCTCTTCGCATGGTTCTTCGTCGGCTTCGGCCTCCTCTTCATGATCCTGGCCGGCACCTATGCGGCACTCGCCTTCGTTACTGCCCGTTCTCTGCGCATGCGGCGGTCGCGCACGCTATGCCTTGTGACCGCCGGGCTCTCTTGTCTCTACATACCCTTCGGTACGCTCCTCGGCATCTTCACTTTCAATGTTCTCGGTCGCCCCTCGGTTCAATCCCTTTTTTCGGCACCTCCGCTTCCCTTGCCCCCGCCGCTCACTCCTCCACCGCCTCCGCAAACCAGCTCGGTTGCCTAACCCCGGCGTGCAGCGGACTCGCTACGCTCGCCGCTGACGCCAGACGTTAGGCGGTCGCCGACACATGACTGACGACGCGCTCCTCGCAGCCTTCGTCGCGGCATTCGGCAGGCATGACGACATGCTCGCCGTCATTCCCGCGCTCTCCCCTCATGCCCATGCCCTCCGTCTTGGGAAGCCGGGCCGGTACGGCGAACGTTGGCGCCCGAAACGCGTCCGCCTCGGCCACAGAGCCCTCGACAGCCTCTACCGCCGTGTGCCCGCCCGGCTGCCGTCGCTCTATGAGCGCCTGATCACCAGCTATCGATGGGCCGAAGTCGAGGTCGGGCCCTGCGCACTCCTCGCGAACCCGCCTGGTCCGGGTCTTACCGGCCTCCTCGCACAGTTCTTCCGAGACCCCGGCCTCACGGACGTTCTTCACCCGCGCGGCTACATCCCGTTCGCCCGCGGCGCTGGCGGCAACTACGATCCCGTCTGCTTCGCAACGCAACGAGGCGTCGCCGGCAACGACGCCCCCGTAGTTCAACTCGACCACGAGGAGGTCCTGTGCAGCGGTCGTATCCGCGTGGTCTCCGAGCTAGCACCCAGCTTTCGGGCTTTGGTTCACGCCTCACTCGCAATCACCAGCGCCGCCTAACCCCGGCGTGCAGTGGACTCGCTCCGCTGCGCTGCGCTCGCCCCTGACGCCAGACGTTAGGCCCGTCGATCTGACGTCTGGCGTGCATCTCGGCACAGTGGCTCCTCCAGAGCACGGCGGTCTTCAACGCGTGGCCTTACGTCTTTGCCCCGCCCATTCAAACGGCGCCGCCCACTCGTCCTCTCGCTGGCCCTCGGCTCAGTGCCGTCCGGCCGCCCTCACACGTTCCAGGCGTTCGGTGCCATCGGGTTCCATCGGCTCTGTCCCAGTTCGCCCACCCGTGGCCTCTCCTCGCCGTCCCGCTCCCGAGGCTTTTCGTCCGTCGGCCATCTGCCGCCCCACTCGATGCGTCAAGGTGGTCTTGCTCTTCACCGCTCGTCACGCCCACCAGAGCACGCGGCTACCCGATCCCTCCTGCCGTCCGTGCCCTCACTCTCGGCTTCGTCGCCCAGTGTCGCGCTCTCTCGCTCCGGCCCTAACCCCGGCGTGTAGCGGACTCGCGGCGCGCGGCGCCGCTCGCCCCTAACGCCTGACGTTAGGCCCGTCGATCTGACGTCTGGCGCTCATCTCGGCACAGTGGCTCCTCCAGAGCACGGCGGTCTTCAACGCGGGGCCTTACGTCTTCACCCCGCCCGTTCAACCGGCGGCTCCGTTCCGCCCTCCCGCTCCGCCTCGGCTACTTGCCCCTTGGCCCACCTCGCACGTTTCGTGCACTCCGCGTCATCGGGTTCCCTCGGCACCGTCCCATTCCCCAGCCTGCCGCCTTGCCCCGCGGTCCTGCCCCAGAGGCTTCCCGTCCGTCGCTCCCCTACTGCCCCTCTCGAGCCGTGAAGGCCTTCTCCCTTCTCACCGCCTGTAACGCCCACCTGAGCACGGGGCTACCCGATCCCTCCCACCGTCCGTGCCCTCACTCTCGGCTCCTTCTCGCAGCTTCACGCTTTCTCACTCCGGGCCTAACCCCCGCGTGCAGCGGACTCGCGGCGCTTCGCGCCGCTCGCCGCTGACGCCAGACGTTGGGCGGCTCTATCAGGGGTCCTTCATGACTGACACGCTTCGGCTCCGTATCGGGTCTCTCAGCGACGAGGAACTCGTCCGTCTCCTCACCGTCGAGGCTGACCAGTATCGCGACGAGGCACTCGCAATAGCCCGTGCCGAGGCCGCACGGAGAGACCTCGCCATCGAAGCAACCGTCCCTGAAGCCAGGCCGGGCGGTGCCAACATCGGCACCGCCCTCCGCGCCTTCGGGCAGGGCGTCGCCTCTGCGTTCTCGCCCAGTCGCTACACCGCCGCCGGCAAGGCAGTCCTCTGCCCTCACTGCGGTCACGACCAGTTCGATTCGCAGTCAGCAGTCGTCAACACTCGCGGGCTCACGTTCTTCGGCCTCGACTCTCTCGACAAGGGCGCGACCGTCCTCGCATGCACCCGCTGTGGCCTTGTCCAGTGGTTCCGCATCCCTCCGGAACGCCCGTCGGAGTAGCGTGGTGTTACCCCACCCGTAGCGTCACCACGTCGCCGCCCAACCCCGGCGTGCAGTGGACTCGCTGCGCTCGCCACTGACGCCAGACGTTAGGCCCGTCGATCTGACGTCTGGCGTGCATCTCGGCACAGTGGCTCCTCCAGAGCACGGCGGTATTCAACGCGGGGCCTTACGTCTCCACCCCGCCCGTTCCACCGGCACCGTCCTCTCGTCCTCACGCTGGCCCTCGGCTCAGTGCCGCTCGGCCGCCCTCACACGTTCCAGGCGTTCGGTGTCATCGGGTTCCGTCCGCTCTGTCCCTGTTCGCCCACCCGTGGCCTTCTCTCGCCGTCCCGCTCCCGAGGCCTTTCGTCCGTCGGCACTCTGCCGCCCCACTCGAGGCGTCATGGTCGTCCCGCTCCTCACCGCTCGTTACGCCCACCAGAGCACGCGGCTGCCCGATCCCTCCTGCCGTCCGTGCCCTCACTCTCCGCTTCGTCGCCCAGTTTCGCGCTCTCTCGCTCCGGCCCTAACCCCGGCGTGTAGCGGACTCGCGGCGCGCGGCGCCGCTCGCCCCTAACGCCTGACGTTAGGCCCCGCAGGCTTCTCTGATCGTGAACCGTACTCCGCAGCCTCTATGACTCTGCGTTCGCGGCCACTCGCCTTCGCCATCGTCGGCGTTCTCGCGCTCTACCTGGCTCAGTACCTGGCCGTCTCGAACACAGGCGTCACCATCTACCAGCCCCTCAGCGACACCCTTCCCTACTCCGCGTTCTACGCATACATACCGTTACCCCGGCCCTTCGTTCTGTCCATCTATCCGGTGTTTCGAGCCCTCAAGTTTCCGCTCCAGCAGTTCCTCGTTTTCGCGGATCGCCAAGCTCCCGGGCATTGGGCCCGCTGGAGCTTTGAGTTCCTCACGCCCTTCGGCAACGCCACAGAAGCCGCGCAGAAGAACAACCACTTCTTCATCGCTGCCATCAACACGTTCGTGTGGCTTTTGGCGCTGCGGCTCTCCCTCGGGCTGTACCACATACTCAACCGCCGAATTCGCACACACAGCGGGGCCTAACCCCGGCGTGCAGCGGACTCGCTTCGCTCGCCGCTGACGCCAGACGTTAGGCGGGCTTGCGCCCCAAACGGCTTCGAGGTACAGACTGCTCAAGACACATAGCCCGGCTTCAACCAGCCGGTCGCTCCTCGGGAGCACGATCTCTGTTCGTCCGCGTCCTTCTCTTCGTCCGGCGGCCTCCTCGCGCTGACCGTTCTCGCATGCCGCCCGCCACCGCATTCGCGGTTCGTTACGTCTCGCCGTTCGCCCCCGCGGCCTGCATCCCGCCTCGTGGTCTCGGATCGTCGTCAGTCGGACGCGCCGCGTCTCCTCACACCAGCTCCGGCGATCTACCACCCCTGACCCACCGAGGTCCTGCAATGCCCAGCTTCGGGCCCGTGCGGCTTCGGCGAACGCATAAGGTCAACAACACTCCTGCGAACCAGACAGGGGCACCGGGCTCGCGGGTCCTTCTCGCGCCGTGCTCTCTTCAGCCCAACCTGCACCGTTCAGCCGCCCGCCTAACCCCGGCGTGCAGCGGACTCGCTACGCTCGCCGCTGACGCCAGACGTTAGGCACCGGTGCCCTCACATCACACGTCCATGAAGCAGGTTCTCGTGCTCGTCGGCCCCAAGGGCGCTGGCAAATCGACCATCGGCCACATTCTCGCGACCGACCTCGACCTTCACTTCTTGCGTTCCGAGCCGATCTTTCTTGACGTCCGGGCACGACTCGGCGCTTCCCACTCGCAGTTCGAGCAGGCGGGCTTTCAGGCCGTCCTCAGCGCCGTTCGCGAAGCCCTCGGCCAGCACGACATCATCTGTTTCGAGACTACCGGCGCTTCTGCCTATGTCTCCGGGCTCCTCGAGGCACTTCGCCAGGAGGCACGCGTGCTACTCGTTCGCGTCTTGGCCGAACCCGATCAGTGCCTCACTCGTATCCGCACGCGTGACGCGTCCATCCACATCCCCGTCTCTGACGACCACGTCGAGCGCATCAACGCCATCGCGCATACAGTCGTGCTGCCGTGGACGGCCGAGCTCGACAACCGTGGCCCCCTCGACCGCGCGTTCATCGTGTCAACCGTCAGAGGTCTCCTCACCGCCCGCGCCAGTCCAGCCGGTGCCTAACCCCGGCGTGCAGCGGACTCGCTCCGCTGCGCTGCGCTCGCCGCTGACGCCAGACGTTGGGCCGCGCCGAGCCCTTTCCGGGCTCCGTTTGACGCGCTCGATACGATTAGCGCTACTCCCGATGGAACTCGCTGCACGCATCCTTAGCATCTGCATCGCCCTGGCTGGCGTCGAGATGCTGCACGGCATTGTTCGGGTGCGCTTTCTCGTGCCCCGTGTCGGCAGGCAGGCCGCTCAACGAATCAGCATCCTCACCGGCTCTGCCCTCGCGTTCACTGTTTGCTGGCTTCTCGTTCCAACACTCGGGCTTCGCGCGCCTCGTCATCTTCTTCTCGTGGGCGCCCTTCTTTCCGTCTTCATGGCCAGCTTCGACATCGCCGTCGCTCGGTGGCTCATGAGGCGCTCCTGGGCTTCCATCCCCGAGGACTTCTCCGCGCCGGGGCAACTACCTTCTGTACGGCCTCATCTTCCTGGTCCTCGCCCCGTACCTCGCCATTGCCCTCCGCGCCGGCGCATAGCAAGCTCTCTGCGCTCACACACACGCGGCCCAACCCCGGCGTGCAGCGGACTCGCTTCGCTCGCCGCTGACGCCAGACGTTAGGCGCCGGCCCTCGGAACTCCTTCGCACTTTCGAGGTCCAATGTCTTATGTACCTCGCCGCGCGACCGACGCCCATTAGGTTCGACTTCGTCGTCGCCATTCTTCCCGTATTCGTTGCCTTTCTCTGCATGGCCCTCATGCTCTCGGGCGGTGCTCATGGGATCGTCTGCCTGGGTAGGCCCGTGCTCTTGCCGATCGTCGGCTGGGCCCCAAAGGTGGGCGCCACCCCGCAGGACTCCGAGTTCGTCGTGCAGTGCGACGGCACCGTCTTTCTCGACCGCAAGTGGTTTCCCGACCCTGAGCTACCCGCCATGTTCCAGTCCATCTTTCGTCGCACCTATTCCCACCCCGGTTCTCGCGTCCTCCTCCGCCTCGATCGCACTACCCCCTTTCGCACCGTCCGGTACATCCTCAAGTCCCTGCGCGAGATCGGCATCGCCGAGGCCACGTTCCTCGTCCTTACAAGCGACCCCTACGGAATCGCACCGGCGCCTAACCCCGGCGTGCAGCGGACTCGCTACGCTCGCCGCTGACGCCAGACGTTAGGCACCGGTGCCCTCACATCACACGTCCATGAAGCAGGTTCTCGTGCTCGTCGGCCCCAAGGGCGCTGGCAAATCGACCATCGGCCACATTCTCGCGGCCGACCTCGGCCTCCACTTCTTGCGCGCCGAGCCGATCTTTCTTGACGTCCGGTCACAACTCGGTGCTTCCCACTCGCAGTTCGAGCAGGCGGGCTTTCAGGCTGTCCTCAGCGCCATTCTCGAATCCCTCGGCCAGCACGACATCATCTGTTTCGAGACTACCGGCGCTTCTGCCCATCTCTCCTGGCTCCTCGAGGCACTTCGCCAGGAGGCACGCGTGCTGCTTGTTCGCGTCTTGGCCGCACCTGACCAGTGCCTCACACGTATCCGCACGCGTGACGCGTCCATCCACATCCCCGTCTCTGACGATCAGATCGAGCGCATCAACGCCATCGCTCATACGGTCGTGCTGCCGTGGACGGCCGAGCTCGACAACCGTGGCCCCCTCGACCGCGCGTTGATCGTGTCAACCGTCCGAGGTCTCCTCGCCGCCGGTGCCAGTCCAGCCGGTGCCTAACCCCGGCGTGCAGCGGACTCGCTTCGCTCGCCGCTGACGCCAGACGTTAGACGGACCCGGGTCACCGTCACTCCATACCGATGAGACCTCCCCAGACGCTGGCACTCGCCAGCCTTTGTCTCGCCGCCGTGGTTCTGTCGCCGGCATGTCATGACAGCTCCTCCCCGACCGAACCACTGGTGTCGGCCTCCCCGACACCGACTCCGGCACCCACAGCCGTCCCTGCCCCCGCCTGCGCTCAGATTGCCGGCTCATACTTCCGGGGAATCGCGGACTCCACCTGTCTCGGCCTCCGCCATGCTGGCGGGCCCGACGTGCGTGAAGTGGCGCCATGCGTCTTCGAGGCTGACGATGCAAAGCTGCAGGCGCGGGTCACCCTCACCGCCGTCGGAAGCACAGGCACGGTCACTCTTGCCTGGTGGGGGTGCACTGGCTCCGCAACCGGCCGATTCGAATACGCCGACGGGAACGTGGTCGCCACCTTCGCGGGCGTCGCCAACGGCTCAAACCCGAACTGCTGCGGCAGCACCTCCGGCTCGTTCCAGTGGATCTACCGGCGATAGGCCGTCTAACCTGGCGTCCAGCGGACTTCGCTTCGCTACGCTCGCTCGCCGCTGACGCCCACGGTTAGACGGCGACGAGGCCGCATGAGCACTTTCGCGCGAAACCGCCTTCTCTGAAAGGAGCGGCCGTGAGCCTGGGAGGTCTTCTATCGATCGCGTGTGGTGGCTACTTCTGGCTCTACGCAAGCGGCAAGGTGAATGCGAGGCCCGAGAACCCGGCGTACGTCCGTTGGATGACCCGCTTCGGCCGGCCGATGCGCATCTTGGCGCCTCTCGTGGTCGTGTTCGGCGTTCTCGAACTCGTGGGTGCCTTCACACCTCGGGCAGGCGGCCCGGTGGCGGACGATCTCAAGAAGAAAATGGAGAGCCTGTCTGTCGGCGAGACTCTCACCGACGCAAAGACCGGCCTCGCAGTCACACTTCACAGCAAGTCGGCTGGCGTTGCCGATTCCTCCGGCTGGTACGTTGTGTCCTCCGCACACGGGCACTTCAAGGTCGCACTCCCTGGCCCCGGCGTGGACTTCACTCAAGACATCCCGACAACGGACGGCGTCGGCGCTCGCCTTTCCGTCGTGGGTCTGAAGACGACCGAAGGCGTTCGGTTCACGGTCACATGCATGGCAAGGCACGACGAGACCGTTCCGAGCGACTACGCCACCTCGGCTTTCAGTGGGCTTGCGCCGGCAGCGCCGTCGCCGTTTACTCGAGGGGGTCTATCAGGCTCCAGAGTCTCGATCGAACGCCCGGATGCCGTTTTCGAGATGGAGGTATTCGTGGTTCGCGGACGGGGCTACCAACTCATGGTGGAGTACCCTCCATCAGAGAAGTCCTACATGCCCGCCATCTCTCGCCGGTTCTTCGAGTCCTTCCTCGTAGAGGACGCCGTCTAACCCGGCGTGCAGCGGACTCGCGTCGCTTCGCTCCGCTCGCCGCTGACGCTGCGGTTAGGCCGGCGGAAAACGCGTCTACGGTGAATGAAATGCTCTTCCCGCTGATCCTCGCAGCGACCGCCCTGGCCACTCCGCCTCTCGCCGGCTCGTACTACCAAGGCGACGGCTTGGGCGTGAACTGGCGCCTCGAGCTGCGGGCGGACGGCGCGTTCCTCTTTCGCTGGGAGGGTTGCATGGGCACCTATGACGAGAAGTCAGGCACCTGGCGCCTCGCAGACGGCGTCGTTCGCCTCTCAGTCGCTAAGCAGACGCCGAACGGCATGCCTGAAAGCCTAGCGCTAGCGCTCGTTCCAGTCGCATGGGGCTCGCGCGTCTATCTGGCCGATCCGGACGAACCCCAGGAGTTCTGTAACCTCATCAATGGCGGCACTGAGCCCCGCGATAATGCTCACGGTCTTGTCTTCCTCCGGGAAGGCGACTGGAAGCGGCCCGTCAAGGGCCGTCCTCAACTTCCTCCAGCCCTTCCGTGTGCGCTCCTGCCCTCTCCCGTTCGTGGCGCAGTCACGCGGGTCACCAACCCGAAGCGGGTCCTCGTTAACCGGGGGTCGAAACATGGTCTGCGCCCTGGCATGCTCCTCTACCTTCAAGGCTCAGCGTTCGTAAGCTATCGCATCGTGCTGGTGACCTCCTCCACCTGCGAGGCCGAAGTCACTTTCGAGGACAACCACGCCGAACCCGGTCGCGTATCCACCCTCCTCTTCGATTCAGCCCTACAACCACGGCGTCGGCAGTAGGCGCGCCGGCCTAACCCCGGCGTGCAGTGGACTCGCTACGCTCGCCACTGACGCCAGACGTTAGGCCGCCGCCGCCTCCCATGCACGTCCTTCGCACCATCGCCCTGTCGGCGCTCACGTTCTTCGCCTGTGGGTGCGCAACCGAGGCCGCGTTCACTGGCACTGGCGTCCCCACGGCGGAGTTCTCCGGCTTTCGGTCCGTCTACTTCGAGGTACAGACCGCCCAGCGGGACACACCTCTCCTGGCTCAGCGTTTCGCCAGAGCACTTGCCACGGCGCTTCCCCTGGTTGCGCTCAGTCCGTCGCCCGATCAAGCCGACCTCATCGTCTCCTACACCGAGTCGGACGACGTCATCTGCCCGGAGTGTGACATCCCCGCACCATCCCACGCTCAGGACTGGGGCTGGGTCGCAGTCCTTTCTCGGCCGTCTCGCACTTCCGGCATCGGGAGCCCGACTCCCAGAACACATTTCGCCTTCCTGTCCGGTTCCGCGAACAAACTCCTTCACGACCCGATCGAACAGCTCGTCCGCGGCCTCGTCCGCCTAAGGGCCAGCCATCCGCCTCCGGCGGCCTAACCCCGGCGTGCAGCGGACTCGCTACGCTCGCCGCTGACGCCAGACGTTAGGTGGCGTCCGGAGTTGACACATTGAACGTGCTTCGCCTTTCCAGCGCGCTACAGTGCCTTCTCCTCATCGGCTGCGAACCTCTCTGGAGCGCCGCCAATCGCTCCCGTCTCGAGGCCGATGTACGGCACATCCTCAAGACAGCGGCGGTAATGCCGCAGCATCTCGAATGCCGCATGGTCGGCACTACACGAAACGCCTCCTGCTCCCTTCGCATGACCCCGACGGAAACCGCCTCTGTCATTCGCACCTTCGCGCTCGCGAGCATCCACTCGTCGTCGGAATCCCCGTCTCCCCTCGCGCGCCTTGTCGCTCATGCTGGCCCCAGCTGTGTGGCGAGCGCCTCCGTGCCCCTCGCAGCCTTCGGTATCGCCGGTCGCCCCACCTCTCTCCGGCTCCCCAGTGGCTCGGCCTTCGAATACCTTCTCCTCACCATCAACGAATCCACCGGCGAGGCATGCGTACAGGTCTCCTACTCTTACGGGTAGGCCTCACACACGCACATCGCGCGCCGGTACCACCGCGCCACCTAACCCCGGCGTGCAGCGGACTCGCGTCGCTCCGCGCCGCTCGCCCCTGACGCCAGATGTTAGGCGGGCGCACCCACATCACACGTATGTCGCATTGCAGTCGCGCCATCCATGTTCTGCTCATCGCACTTGCAGGCGTCCTCGGACTCTCAGCTGTTCCGGGCGGTATCACCTTGCTCGTCGGGTTCCATGCGCCGCCCGTGGAGCAGCTCAAGGGCTCCGTCTTCTCGGACTTCACAGTTCCCGGCCTGGCACTGCTTCTCGCCGTCGGCGGCAGCGCTGTCCTCGCAACGGTGCTTCTCATTCGCCGCAGCCCTTTCAGTCTCCTCAGTGCGGCATTCGCCGGCGTCATCGTCATGTCATTCGAGTTCGTCGAGGTCCTCGCCATCGGGTCTCCCCCAGGCCCCGCCCGAGTCATGCAGCTCCTCTACTTCGGCATCGGCCTCGCCCTCGTCAGCCTCGCCCTGATCGCGATGCTCATCGACGCACGTCGCTCCTCAACACAACCCTTACCGCCCTCAAGGCCGCCCGCCTAACCCCGGCGTGCAGCGGACTCGCTTCGCTCACCGCTGACGCCAGACGTTAGGCCCACTCCGCACATCTCAAGGCAAGGAGGCCGCTTCATGGCTCCTCTGGTCCGTTGCTCCCACTGCGCGAAGAACTTCGCCGTCTCTCGTTGGGATCAGCTCAACGGGTTCCTCGTTCCCTGCCCTTCCTGTGGCATCTTCAATGGCCGCTCCTGGAACATTCGCGCCGTCGCTCTCGCCGGTCTCTTCCTGCACGTCTTCAGCTTCTTCCTCGTCATGCGCCCCGCCCGTGCGCTCGTCAGCGCTCTCGCGTTCGGCAGCCTCGCATACCTCACTAGTTCCGTCGCCACCTCTGGCGCCTATCCCGCCCTCGAGGTCACGTGGTACGTCCTCTTCCTGCTCTCCCCGATCGTCATCGACGCCGCCCTCCTCGTCAGGCACCAGATCAAGCTCGGGCAGCCGTCGTCCCAGACGCCCGTTGCTCAAACCACCGTCGTCGCCGCCCCCACCCACATTCGGCCCAAATAGCCACTCCTCTTCGGTGGGCCTAACCCCGGCGTGCAGTGGACTCGCTTCGCTCGCCCCTGACGCCAGACGTTAGGCTCCGGCCGGGAACATCGCGCGTATATCGCTGGCGTATACTGTCCTCATGAGCCCGCCCGATCCACTTGACGGCTGCACCGGCTTCGACTGGGACCAAGCGAACGTCGAGAAGAACTGGGAGGCCCACCGCGTCACGTTCTGGGAGGCAGAAGAGGTCTTCTTCAACGAACCTCTTCTCATTCGCCCTGACAAGGCCCACTCAAGACCCGAACTCCGTCACATGGCACTCGGCACTACCGACGCCGGCCGCCTTCTCTTCATCAGCTTCACGGCCCGGCGCCATCTCATCCGGGTCATCTCCGCCCGCGATATGACGCGAAAGGAGGCAGTCCACTATGCCCACCTCAAAGCGTAAGCCTCTCCCCTCCTTTGGCTCCGAGGATCAGGAGCGGGCCTTCTGGGCCACGCACGACTCGTCCGACTATGTCGACTGGTCAATGGCGCAGCGGCGCTCTTTCCCGAACCTCAAGCCTACCCTGCGCACCATCTCTCTTCGCCTTCCCGAAGCCATGATCGGGCAACTCAAGGTCCTCGCCAACAAGAGAGACGTCCCCTATCAGTCTCTCCTCAAGCAGTTCCTGGCAGAGCGCCTGCAGCAGGAACTCTCGAGGGCCGCCGGAGCCTAACCCCGGCGTGCAGTGGACTCGCTGCGCTCGCCACTGACGCCAGACGTTAGGCCGCTCTCATGAACGTCATCGCAGAAACCGAACGCCTCGTCCTGCGTCAGCTCGTCCCGGCGGACCTCGACTTCGTGGCCGAAATGCTCGGCGACAGCGAAGTCATGCGCTTCTACCCGAAGACTCTTACCCGGGCCGAGGCCGAGTCGTGGATCGCCCGCCAACTTCAGCGTTATGCCGAACACGGCCACGGACTCTGGCTCGTCCTCGATCGCCTCAATCTGCAGCCGATCGGTCAGGTCGGTCTGGCGATTCAGGACGTTCACGGCGTCCTCGAACCCGAGATCGGCTATCTGCTCCATCGGCCCTTCTGGCGCCGCGGCTTCGCTACGGAAGCTGCCCTTTCCGTCCGCGACCTCGCCTTCTCGGCCTTTCGGAAGAGGTCGGTCATCTCTCTGATCCGCCCCGTGAACCTGCCCTCACAGGCTGTCGCCCGTCGGATCGGCATGTCCCCCGAGTCCGAGGTCCTCTTCAAGGGTCTTCCGCACCTCGTCTTTCGGGTCACCAGTCCCGCACACTTCGTCGCGGCCTAACCCCGGCGTGCAGCGGACTCGCTGCGCTCGCCGCTGATGCCACGGTTAGGCAGCCTCACCCCGGGTTCGTCGCGCACGGTTCATCCGCGAGCCCTTCGCCCTCGGCCACAGAAACCGCCCACACAGGTCACAGAACGCGCGAGGTGGTCTCTTGAACTTCCGTGCTACCGCCACCGTGACATCCGTCATCACACTCCTCCTCGGCGCTGCCTACGCTCTGGCCGGTCCTCTGGTCCTCTCTCGATGGCAACTCTTACCAGACGCCAGCGCTCTTCTTCTCGCACGTCGCGTCGGGGCTCTTTATCTTGGCCTTTCCGTCATCTTCTTCCTCGCCCGGTCCGCGCCCTCCTCGCCCGCTCGTAAGGCTCTGTCCGCTGGCACGGCGGTGGCCTGCTTTCTCCTCGCGACTACCGGCCTCCATGCCATCTTCACTGGCCTCGTTGGACCCGGCATGCTCGTGAGCGTTGCCCTCGAACTCCTTCTCTCCCTCGCATTCCTTCGCCTCTTTGTTCTCGAGCACAGAGCTACGACCGCAGCCTGACCATCCAGTCAGCACCGCACCCGTCTCCATCGGCCTCGTCCCCACATTGCCGGCTGCCTAACCCCGGCGTGCAGCGGACTCGCGTCGCTCCGCTCCGCTCGCCGCTGACACCAGACGTTAGCCGTCGCTGACCCGAATGACACGCTCGCCGCTCACACTCCGCGCCAACTCAACCTTCCGCGCACTCGGTGTGTCTCGCGCCTCCGCACTTGACGGCACGCCTCTCGCATCATTCCGGGCCCGCGCCGGCGCTTTCGTCGTCGACCTCGGCATCGTCCTTCTCGCAACCATCCTCGCTGGTCTTCCAGCCGCCCTCGCTCACCGCATCCAGACCGGCAACGTCGTCGTCCACTTCGACCCCTTTCACGGCCTCTGGGGGCTCCTCGCTCTCGTCCTCTACTTCGGCTTCGCCACCTACTTCGGCCACGGTCAGACCCTCGGCAAGCGCCTCTTCCGCATTCGCGTGGTCTCCCTTATTCACGATCACCTGTCCCTCTGGCACTCGCTCGAACGCGCCTTGGGCTACGGCGCTTCTGCTCTCGAGGGCGGCTTCGGCTTCCTTCAGTTCTTCATTCACCCCAACCGTCAGACCGTTCACGACCGCATCGCCGAAACTGTCGTTGTCGCCTTACCACCGTCCGGCGCCGGCGCCGGCTAACCCCGGCGTGCAGTGGACTCGCTCCGCTCGCCACTGACGCCAGACGTTAGCTGTCTCGAACTCAGCCTCGTCGCTCCTCTACGGCCCGTTCCCAGAGCCTCGCCCGCGGCAGGGACTCGAGCCGGTTACAGCTTGAACGTCCCGCGTCTCTGCTCTTTCAGCGCCACCACGGCTTCCGGCCCCTCTTCGCGGCCTCCTACACGCCCGCACTTCTCCGCGGCGCGCGAACAGGCGCTCCACCGTGTCTTGGCCTCCCCTCGTCTCCTCTTCCCTACCTCCCGCCGCGTCTCCCCTCTTCTCCAAGCCCCGTCAACCACTTCACTCACGCTCCTTCAACACCGGAGCACCGGGCTGTCCGAATCTCTCGCAGCACTCTGCCCCTGTTCCACCTCTCCTGCCCTTACTCTCGGCTCCGCTCCTCGCCAGCTAACCCCGGCGTGCAGTGGACTCGCTTCGCTCGCCACTGACGCCAGACGTTAGGCCGCCGTCAGAACGACTGTGCCGCCTTCTTGCACTCATTCATCCGCAGGAGTCCATCGTGCCCTCTAAGTCATTCGTCGTGGCCGTTCCTTCCGGCCGTACGGGCTCATGGCTTCGCCGCGTATCGGGTCTCTGGCTCACTGCGTTGGCTCTCCTCGAGATGGTCCTCACTACACGCCATCTAGAGACGTGGGCACCATCGGAGTCCTACCAGAATGCGGTCGCAGTCTCGCAGGTAACCATTCTCGGTCTCGCATTCCTCTTCTTCTCTCTTCGAACACTCAAACGCGAACACCGCCTGGCCTGGTTTTCCGCCGCCTTTCTGCTGCTCGATCCCGTGTACTTCCTCTACCGTGGGCTCTCTTCGGGGCGGTACACCACATCGTCCATAGCGGTCGCGGCCGGGGGCATGTTCATCTTCAGTGCTGCATCCGTTCTCTCCGTTCGTCCCTGGTGCCATCCGCGCGCGGCGGCCTAACCCCGGCGTGCAGCGGACTCGCTTCGCTCGCCGCTGACGCCAGACGTTAGGCCGGCGGAAAACGCGTCTACGGTGAATGAAATGCTCTTCCCGCTGATCCTCGCAGCGACCGCCCTGGCCACTCCGCCTCTCGCCGGCTCGTACTACCAAGGCGACGGCTTGGGCGTGAACTGGCGCCTCGAGCTGCGGGCGGACGGCGCGTTCCTCTTTCGCTGGGAGGGTTGCATGGGCACCTATGACGAGAAGTCAGGCACCTGGCGCCTCGCAGACGGCGTCGTTCGCCTCTCAGTCGCTAAGCAGACGCCGAACGGCATGCCTGAAAGCCTAGCGCTAGCGCTCGTTCCAGTCGCATGGGGCTCGCGCGTCTATCTGGCCGATCCGGACGAACCCCAGGAGTTCTGTAACCTCATCAATGGCGGCACTGAGCCCCGCGATAATGCTCACGGTCTTGTCTTCCTCCGGGAAGGCGACTGGAAGCGGCCCGTCAAGGGCCGTCCTCAACTTCCTCCAGCCCTTCCGTGTGCGCTCCTGCCCTCTCCCGTTCGTGGCGCAGTCACGCGGGTCATCAACCCGAAGCGGGTCCTCGTTAACCGGGGGTCGAAACATGGTCTGCGCCCTGGCATGCTCCTCTACCTTCAAGGCTCAGCGTTCGTAAGCTATCGCATCGTGCTGGTGACCTCCTCCACCTGCGAGGCCGAAGTCACTTTCGAGGACAACCACGCCGAACCCGGTCGCGTATCCACCCTCCTCTTCGATTCAGCCCTACAACCACGGCGTCGGCAGTAGGCGCGCCGGCCTAACCCCGGCGTGCAGTGGACTCGCTACGCTCGCCACTGACGCCAGACGTTAGGCTCCTCAAGGCTGCCGGTCGCACTTTCAGGAGGCGTTCATTCCGTGCCAGTCCCCTCCGAGTACCAGCAGGCTACACAGGACTTCACGGACTTCCTCCTCACCGCTCGCGACATCGCCGGTCTGAGTTCGACCCACCAAGCGTTCACGATGGCCCAGGGAGTCTTCCTCGTGTTCCGCCGCCGCCTCAGTCTCCCAGATGCCATTCGGTTCGCGTGCATCCTCCCTCCCGGCCTCCGCGCTCTCTTCGTCGACGAGTGGGACCCCGACGCGGTTCAGCTGCCGTTTGCCTCACGCGAACGCATGACTCGGGAGGTTCAGGCACTTCGGCCTCTTCACAACTTCGCTCCAGACACATGCATTCAGGACGTTGCGGCGGCACTTCGACGCCACGTCGCCTCCCCAGCACTTGACTCCCTTCTCGCTTCACTTCCGGTGGAAGCTCAACGCTTCTGGAGCGTGTAGCTATCGCTCCGAGCTCCTTTCCGCCGCCCGGCTCCCCGCCGACTGCCCCTCCGGCCGTCAGAGCCACTCTCTCGCACTCTCTCGCACGCTCTCGTTCGGAGCCTAACCCCGGCGTGCAGCGGACTCGCTGCGCTCGCCGCTGACGCCAGACGTTAGGCTTCGGCACCCAGCTTCCGCGCTCATGCCTTCTTCGGACATCGAATACCGTTTCATGCGTCCCGGCGAGGAGGTCGCGGCCTGCGCACTCGTCAAGGCCGTCTTCGACCAGTACGTCGCATCTGACCTCGGCCCGGAGGGCATCGCCGAATTCTTCCGTTTCGCCAACCCTCAGGCCATGGCGGCGCGCTCAGGTCCCGAGCAGGTTCTCGTCGTCGCCGTACACGACGGTCAACTCGTCGGCGTTCTCGAGGTTCGCGGTGGCTCTCACCTGGCCCTTCTCTTCGTCTCCCTCAAGGGCCGTGGCATCGCCCGCGAGCTCCTTCGCATGGCCATCATCGAGTGTCGTGCCCGGCAACCCCACTTGGCCGCCCTGACCGTCAACTCGTCCCTCTACGCCAATGCCATCTATCAGCGTCTCGGCTTCAAGGACAGCGGCCCCGCACGCACTGTCAACGGCATCGTTCACGTTCCTATGGCCCTCACCCTGGCCGAAGCCTAACCCCGGCGTGCAGTGGACTCGCTACGCTCGCCACTGACGCCAGACGTTAGGCTTCGGCATCAAACACCATGCACTGTCCAACCTGCCTCACCGAATACAGAACCGGCTTTGTAACGTGCTCTGACTGCGGCGCCGCCCTTTCCGACGGCACGCCGCCTCACCGAGAGCCTTCCGACGTCCATGCATCGGCGTCGCTCGAAGAGGTGTTTCGCACGTCCGATCCACTTCAGGCCGAAATGGCCGCTGCGCTCCTGGCCGACGCAGGTATCGAAACAGTTCTTCGGCCACAGTTCCATGGCGGTCTTACCCTCACTGCCGTCGAAACACACTGGGCGCCCGGTCAGGACCGGGTTGTCCTCGTGCCATCTGTCTCCCTTGCAAGCGCAAGGGCCGTGCTCGAGGCTCTTCCGCCTGCGGACTGCTCTGTTGCAGTTGAAGATCCACACGAGCCCATCCACCCTGCATCTCAGGCGCGCCCCACATCTAGCGGCAAGTGGGTCGCCGCTCTCATTCTTCTTCCCGTTCTCGGCTCTCTGCTTTACGGCGCGCTCCTCGTTCTACGGGAGCTCTTGCGGTAGTGGTAGGTCCTTCTCGAAGCCTAACCCCGGCGTGCAGTGGACTCGCTCCGCTCGCCCCTGACGCCAGCCGTTAGGCGGCAGCCCCCGCATCTCACGGCAACGCCTCGATTCCTAGGCTCCTGATGCAACGCTCACGCTCGAACGCAGGCCTGTACCTCGGCTTCGGCTGCCTTGGCGTTGCCCTCGGCCCGCTCATAGTCTTCGTGCTCCTTCAATGGTCTTTCGGCCTGTTTGCCGGAAACAACGGTCTGGGCCTTGGCCTGTGGGCCTTCCTTTCAAGCCCAGTGGTAGTTCTCGTTCTCGTACTCGGCGCACTCCGCGACGATCGAAAGCAACGCTCAATCGCCACTCCACGTCCCACCTCGAGCTCGCAGCTTCCTTCGGCCGGCCCGCCCTCGGGCCCTTCCACCCCGTAGGATCGCGGCCATTTCGCCCTCGCGCTCCAGAGGCACGGGTCTCACCGAACCCGCTTCTACTCGTCCTCGCAGGGCCTGGGCGCTCGCGTGCATCTGCCGCCTAACCCCGGCGTGCAGTGGACTCGCTTCGCTCGCCACTGACGCCCGGCGTTAGGCGGCCGCAGCACGCATCGTCTTTATGAGAAGTATCCTGCTTCGCCTCGCATCGAGTCTTGTGGCCTCCGCCCTCCTTCTTGGCTGCGGGCGTTTCCCCGCACATTGGCCACCGGAGCCAGACTGGGGCAACCCGCGCATCGCTCAGGCACTCGCGCTGCTGACACCCGCCGACGTCCGCTCCGCAACCGTAGATCTCGACCGTTGCCCCCGTCAGCCGGTCGCCCTCACACCTCAGTCAGTCGAGGCGCTCCTCGCGCAGGTCTCTCACCTAACGTCCGCCCGCACCATCGGCGAGCGCAGCCAGTGGCTTCGCTGGCGCCTCCTCACGCTCGACTGCGGCGAGAAGGGTCACTTCTCCATGTTCATTGGCACACGGCCCTCACTCAACGGAGTCGCGTTTCTGAGAGTCGAGCAGGGCATCGATTCAACTGTGGGCGGGTTCTACGACGGCACCGCATTCTGGTCATGGCTTCAGACCGTACCCGAGTCAGTCGCCTTATCTGCTCCTCCTCCACCCGAGGCCCCTTGCCAGTAAGGCTCGCAAACGGCCGCCTAACCCCGGCGTGCAGTGGACTCGCTTCGCTCGCCACTGACGCCAGACGTTAGGCTGGCTCGCCCATCCGCTAAACTCACGTCGTGTACCAGTGGGATCCGCGGAAGGCCGCCTCAAACCTTCGGAAGCACGGCGTCAGCTTTCAAGAAGCTGTCACGGTCTTCCACGACCCACTCGCCTTGACCTACCCCGACCCAGACCATTCCACGCTCGAGCAGCGCTTCCTCACATTCGGCATGTCCGCTCGCGGCAGCGTCCTGGTAGTCGCCCACGCAGATGTCGGTGCCGAGGTTCGCATCATCAGTGCCCGTCGGGCCACGAAACGAGAAGCACATGGCTATACAGAAGGCTCGTAAGCGTTCCTCCGACGACCTCCGTTCCGAGTACGACCTCTCGAAGCTCAAGGGCGGCGTCCGCGGCAAGTACCTTCAGCGCGCGCGGGCCAGCGCCAGCATCGTGCTTCTCGACCCGGACCTGTCGAAGGTCTTCCCCACCTCCGAGTCTGTCAACGAGGCCCTCCGGACTCTCGTCGCGGCGGCACGCTCCTCGGTCCCATCCCCCCGCCGCGGTCGAACCAAGCCAGCCTAACCCCGGCGTGCAGCGGACTCGCTACGCTCGCCGCTGACGCCAGACGTTAGGCGACGCCTTCACACATCATGCTTCGTCGCCGTCACTACAAGCCGTGGCTCTGTGACGTCCTCTACGACACCGACGCGCAAGGCTATCTTCTCGACGTCCTCTGTGGCGGCATCGCTTCATTTACCGTCCGCATGCGCCTCACCGCCGAGGAGGCCGCGGAGTTCGAGCGCGATCCATCCAGCGCCGAACGTCTCGCCTTCACCGTCGCCAAGGACCACGAACGCTTCCGCGGCCGTGTCATAGCCTACCTGTAGCTCCCTTCTCTTCCCCCCTTTCCCAGCTCCTCGTATGACCCGCTTCGAGGAAGGTGAGGTCGCGTCGTCACGGCCAGTCTCCTCACCGATCCACGCCTCCCCGGCACGCAGACACTGCGCGCGCATGCACGATCCCTTCAGCACAGGCCCGGCTCGCCCTTCGGCCAGCCTCGCCCCCTCGCCGTGACCTGCGGGTCCTTCAACCGCGGTAATCTGAAGTCCAGGGCGCACCGGCCCGAAGGAGGTCGCGTGAAGAACTTCCTGGTCGTCACCGAGCACCCTGTCGAGAGGGTCCTGCGCGTCGTCATCGGCCTGTTCGGTATCAGCCTCGTCTTCGTCGGACCGAAGTCGGCCTGGGGCTGGTTCGGTCTCATTCCTCTGCTCACCGGGGCTACGGGCCTCTGCCCGCTCTACACCGTACTCGGCATCTCAACCTGTTCCCGGAAGGTGGCGTCGTAATTCCCGTCCACGCGGCCGGCAAGGCGGGCTTCAGTCGTCAGGGCGCGGCCAGGCCTTTTCGCGTCACGGTCATTCTCATCCAGAGCACACCGGCGCAGACCCAACGGCCCACGCCGCCTCGCCCCGACGTGCAGCGGCCTCGCTTCGCTCGCCGCGGACGCCTGACCCCAGGCACCGGCGTCGACGTCCCCACCTGCGCCAGCGTCCACAGCCCATCGAGGTCCCACGATGCACGTCGTCAATCTGCAAGACTGCCTCTCCCTGTTCTCCACACACTGGGACCCGAAGATCGTCGGCGAACTCAACGGCCAGCACGTCAAGCTCGTGAAGTTCCTGGGGCCCTTCGTCTGGCACAGCCACGAGGCGGAGGACGAGCTCTTCATGGTTCTCAAGGGCTCGTTCACCATGGAGTTTCGCGACCGCTCCGTCTCGGTTCGCGAGGGCGAGTTCCTCATCGTTCCTCACGGTGTGGAGCATCGCCCCGTCGCAGCCGAAGAGGTCCACGTTCTCCTGTTCGAGCCCGCGTCCACCCTCAACACGGGCAACGCCGGGGGGCCCCTGACCGTCACGCAGCCCGACCGATATTGACGGTCTATCTGCCCGTGCGCACGTTCGCGTCCCTGGCCTCAGCCCCGGCACGCCCCTCCCGTCGCCTCACCCCGGCGCGCAGTGGGCTCGCTCCGCTCGCCCCTGACGCCAGACAATAGGCCTCACATTCGATTCCTGAAGGCGCACGCGAAGGGCCGAAAGATGACGAAGTACCTTGTCTCCTTCCCCGGATCGGCGATGGACATCTCCGGCGAAGACATCGCTGCCGTCGGCGAAGCGGCGCATGCGGTCATACGCGAGGCGAAAGATGCCGGCGTCTATGTGTTCAGCGGTGGCATCAACGAGAACATCGCGCCGCTGCTCGTGGCCGCCGACGGCACCGTCACGAACGAGACCTACCCGCAGACCAAGGAGTTCAGCGGCGGCTTCTGTGTCCTGGACCTCCCGTCGCGCGAAGCAGCCGTTCAATGGGCTGCGAAGATCGCCACAGCCTGCAGGTGCTCGCAGGAACTCCGCGAGTTCGGGTTCGACCCCGAGAGCTGACCGGCGCGGTCGCGAACCAGCGCGGCCGAGGAGGTTCGTCCTGTCCCCACCTTCCTCAGCGCCATGAACGTCGGATGCGCAACACGCTCAGTTGGCGCAAGCTTCAGCGCGATCGCGCCTCGCTGCACCTCGTGACAGGCTCGAAGGCTCCCTGCATTCGAGCGATCGCGCTCACGGGCGGCGCCAGCCGCGTGAGTTCACGCCTTCGCCTCAGTTCCGCCGGCGTCCTCACGGTCACACCGTTCCGCCGGGGCTGAACGGGGGGCAGCCCCGCTCCCCTCGCGGGCCGCCCTCAGCGTCCCGAACGCTCGGGCCGCCGACAGTCTCGTCCTTCATTCGCAGCATGGCCTGACCCGGCTTGCAGCGGACTCGCTGCGCTCGCCGCTGATGGCCGAGTCTTGGGCAACTGCCCTGACGTCCTCGCCATGCAGACCATTCACACGCCCCGACTCGTTCTCGTCCCGGCGACGGCCGCCCTGATCGAGGCCGACCTCGAGTCTGTTCAAGCCCTTGAGCGTTTCCTCGGCGTCGACGTTCCATCCGGCTGGCCCCCCGGCGAGTACGACCGTCCCGCCATGGACTTCTTTCGCGCGCTGCTCCTCCAGCGTCCCGACGCCGCCGGTTGGTACGCCTGGTACGCCATCCACCGTCCCGCCGAGCGGCCACGTCCTGTTCTCGTCGGCTCGGGCGGCTACTTCGGTCCCCCAGACGATTCGGGTACGGTCGAGGTCGGCTATTCCATCGTGCCTGCCTTCCGTGCCCTCGGCTTCGCCACGGAGCTCGTTCGGGCTCTGGTCTCCCATGCGTTCGCTGCTCCCGGCGTCTTCCAGGTCGTCGCCCACACGACCGCTCAGAACGTCGGCTCCATCAAAGTCCTCGAGCGGGCCTCCTTCTCCCTCCTCGGTCCGGGCACCGATCCCAGCACACTCCGGTACGCCGTCGCGAAGCCAACCGCCTGAACCCCGCGTGCCGCGTGCTCGCCGCGCCCGGCGCCGCGAGGCGCTGACATCGGACGCCAGGCCTCGCGAAGATGACACGTGCACCCTGTAAAGCGCCTCTTCGGGCTCGTCTCTCTGGCGTTCGAGGCCATCCTGATCGGATGGTTCGTCTACGACCTCTTCAGCCCGACGCACGAGTTCAAGGCTCACACTCGCTCCGTCCTTCAGCTCCTCCTTCCGCTCGCCATGATCCTCGCGGGCTGGCGCTGGCTTCGCGACGACGGGCCCGGGCTCGAATCTCAGTCCATCGACTTCCCTGCCCCCGAGCGGCTCAACGCGGTCGCCGAGGCGCGCCGGAACCTCCCACGGTTCTTGGAAGCCGTTCGGAAAGACAAACGGTGGCTGTTCCATGATCGGCGCCTTCCGTTGCCCCGATCGCAATGGCTTCCAAATGAGCCGGACGATGCGCCGTCAACGGGCTCCACTCGTCGACGCCTGACCCCGGCGTCTCGCGGACTCGCTACGCTGGCCGCGGACGCCAGACGCCCGGCCTCTGCCGCAGCGGCCCTCCTCATTTCGAGTGTCGTCGGCTGACTCGTGCGCAGGAGTCTCCCCTTTGCAACGCGCTTCCGGGCGGCTCCCCCGCTTCTTCTCGAGGCCCACCGCAGCGGTCCTGCGCTCCTATGCTCCGCCGCTGCTCACTCCGTCTCCAAGCTCCTCGTCGCCCCGGGTACCGGCGCCTGCCCCGACGGCTGGCCGTGGGTGGCTCGTCGTCTTCTCCGTCGCCGGAGTCACTTCGGTCATCGTCTCCAGCCTCGTAACCGCATCTTCCGTTCGAGGCGCCGTCACCGGTGCCGCTTTCATCACCCGGCTTGTGGCCTTCTCAGAGGTCTGGCTCCCCGAAGCACCCCGCTCCGGATCCCGCTCGTGGCCTCAACCCGGCGTGCAACCGACCCGCTCCGCTGCGCCTCGCCCGCCGCCGAGGCAAGACGGCAGGAGGAAGGGGAGGCCGGCTACGCCCGCCCGGCGGTCCCTGTTTCGGCCGCCTGCGAGGCCTTGAACCGGGCGAGCCGGCCGCGGGTCTTCATGGCCAGCGCGGTGCACACGCCGACCCCGATGACGAGCGAGAGCGCCCAGTCGGCCGGGGTGAAGAACCCCGCCGCCACGGGCAGCGTGACCATGCCGTGCGGCGACAGCAGGAACGAGTTGGTGATGAGACCGGGTTTGTACGAGGGCTTGGCCGGCTGGACGATGATCGCGTGCATCGCGTTGGGGACGATGAGCTCGAACCAGGCCATCGAAAACCCGAGCCACGGCGCCACGTTCGCCAGGAGCGCACCGACGATCACGATGGGGTCGGCGGTCACGATGTTGACCTGGAAGACGTAGGCGTCGTCCAGCGGCAGGTTCGGGTCGGTCTTCGAGCCAATCGGGCTCTCGAGGTTGAAGAACTCCCTGAAGCCGAGCGGTGCGAGCACGTATTCCTCGGCCTCGTGGAACATGAGCAGCGGAGCGAGGAAGAGCGTTGCGGACCGCCGGATGCGGTTGACGGCCCGGTCGTTCATTCCGTCCCCCGGTCGTGACGGTCGCTGCCTTGACCGTGCGTCTCCGCCCGTGAAATCGTACTGCCGATGGAGCAGCAGCCCGCCTGGCCCCATTGCTCTCCTCACCGTGCCGGCGGACCTGGCGCCCGCCAGACCGCGGAAGGCTGCTCCGGGTACGCTTCGTCGTTGCCGTCGGAGACTGCAGCTTGAAGGCTCGGCACGCATCCTTCCTCAAGTCGCTCCTCGGCTTCGGTCTGTCGGTCTTCGCAGCCCTGTCGGTCGTCTCCTACCGCCTCGCCTCCGCACCCGACCGGGACATCCGCGAGGCTCCGACCCACGCCGCTGCCTTCGCGCGTCACCTCTTCATCACGGCGCCCTTCCTCTGCGCACTGGCGCTCCTGGGCTTCGCCGTCGGGCTCGTCCCCGCCGTTCTCCTTCGAGCGGCCGTTCCCCGGCCCGTCGCGACCGGCATCGGCATCGGCCTCTTCTGGGTCGTCATCGGGATCGCGGGCGTGCCTTACAGCCTCGGGCTTACCGCGCCGGCCGGCATCTTCATCGTCTCGGTCTTTCTCGCGGTCTTCGTATCCGCCGCATCGATCGGCGTCGCCCTCGCCAGGGGCCAGATCGGCGACGCCGCCTGACCCGGACGCTCCGCGAGGACCTCCAGATGGCTGCTGACCTCAAACCCCCGCTCGCGTGCCCGGCATGCGGGTTCCTCGTCTTCAGCCGCCGATACGGCTCCTCCGACACGTGCCCCGTTTGCCACTGGGTGGACGATCTCCTGCAGCTGGCGCAACCCGACTTCACAGTCGGTCGGAACTCCGGCGTCTCTCTCCGGCAGGCACAGCGCGCCGTTCTCGCCGACTACCCCATCGGCCTCGAGGAGACGGGCGGTTTCATCCGAGACGCGGCCTGGCGGCCGCTGCGCCCAGCCGAGCATCCGCGTTCCGAAGGGTCCGCCCTGGCGTCTCCCGTCTGCTACCTGCTCGCGCCCGACCCGGACACGTTCGAACCGTACTGGCTCATTCCGGGTCGCTCCGAGCCATCCGACCTCTGAGCCGGGCTGTCGATTCTCGCCCTGCGACCGTGCACGGCGGACTCGCGGCGCGCGCTGCTGACGCGAGACCCCGGGCCTCGTCTCCTGCAAGACCCGGAATCCCGTCGCCCCGCGAACCTGGTACGAGGAGCATCTCCGGACGGACGTTCGCGAGCGGGGCGGCGACGCATTTCCGTGGGTCGACGCGGACGGCAACCCGGTGTCTGGCACGGCGACCCGGGACGTGACGGGCTCGCAGCACCCGCCGCGGAAGAGAGGCCCTGGCCGTACGCCGTGTCCGCCCCCGCGTGACGTCCCGCGCAGGCTCGCGCCGCACTTCAGCTTCTCGGCGCGAGGGTCGGCCTCCTCCTGCCCGCCATCCCGGTGGCCTCCTGCCCTCTCCGTGCGCGGACCGAAGACTTCTCCGCATCGCTCCTCGTCTCCCGGGGGGGCGCGACGCCAGACATCCCTCTACGCTCCCTCGATGTCCACCGATACAGCAATCGACCTTCCTCCCCACCTCCTCAAGCTCTTTCGCGAGCGCCTCGCCCTCCGCGGGCGGTCGCCGCGCACGGCGGACGCTTACACCCACTGGCGCGCCGTTTCCTTCGATTCCACGCCGGTCGCGCCCCGTCCGCGCTCGGCGCGGCCGAGACCGAGTCCTTCCTGACCCACCTGGTCACGGTCGAGAACGTCTCGGCCAGCACGCAGGGCCAGGCCCTCGCGGCGGTGCTCTGCTTCTTCCGCGAGGTCCTCCTCAACGACCTGCCGCGCCCCCTCCGCTTCGGCCGGGCGAGGCGGACGTGGCACGTCCCGACCGTTCTCAGCCAGCGAGAGGCGCTGGCCCTGCTCGGCTGCCTCCAGGGGACGCTTCGCCTCATCTGCCAGCTCCTCTACGGCTCCGGTCTCCGCCTGTCCGAGTGCCTCGACCTGCGGGTCCAGAACCTCGACTTCGATCGCCACACGATCGTCGTCGTCAACGGCAAGGGTCAGAAGGACAGGCTCACGGTCATCCCGCCGAGCCTCGAGGATCCGCTCGAGGCCCACCTCTCGCGCCTTCTCGTCCTGCACCAGGAGGACCTCCTGCGGGGCTACGGTCACGTGCCTCTTCCGAACGCCTTCGCCCGGAAGGCCCCGGGAGCGTCCGCCGACTTCCGCTGGCAGTACCTCTTCCCCGGGTCCCGCCTGATCGACGACCCCCGCACCTCCCTCCGCGGCCGCTGGCATCTCGACCCCTCTGTCGTGCAACGGGCGGTTCGGGGCGCCGCGATCCGTGCCGGTCTCCGGAAGCGGGTCGGCCCCCACACCCTGCGCCATTCCTTCGCGACGCATCTCCTGGAGCGCGGCTGCGACCTCCGGCGGATCCAGACCCTGCTGGGCCACGCGAGCCTCGAGACGACCGCCCTCTACACGCACCTCACCGACCTCTCCGCTTCCTCGATTCCCTCCCCCCTCGAGCCTCCCGTCGGCCCAGAAGGCCCCTCGCCGAGCGGTCGGGCACCCGGGTCGACCTCCTCCCCGGCACCCGCGTGACGGGCGGCCGCGGCCGACGACGGACGCAGGAGGCGCGCCAACTTCGGGTGCCATTCCGGGCTCTATGGTGCAGGTCAGGAGGCTCGAGATGGCAAGTCCGGGGTCCCCGCAGCAGAGCTCCCGTGCGAAGCTGATCCAGCGGCCGCCCGCCGGAGAAGAAGCCGTCCCGGCTCGCGGGCACGCCGCCTCGCCGCGCGTCCATCGCGCGCCGAGGGCGGGAGGTGCGGCGTGCCTTCCTCGGGGGAGGTCTCAGCCGTGACCTCCCGGTTCCTGATCGAAGTCCCCCACGAGAGCACGACGCTGGCGTGCGCCCGGGCCGTCGAGGTCTTCCTCAGGACCGGGTCGCACTTCCTGACCCACGCGGACTGGGGGTGCAAGGACGGCGAGCACAAGGCGTGGATCCTGGTCGAGGTCGGGAACAAGGAGGAAGCACGCGGCATCGTGCCGCCCCTGTTTCGTCGCGAGGCGAAGGTCGTTCAGCTCAACCTCTTCACGATGGGCGACGTCGAATCCATCCTGCAGCACCACGACCCGTAGCCGCCTCGCGTGAGATCCCGGGCTCCTCGCGCCTGTATCATTTCGAGGAGCAGGTGAGTCCGATGACGCCCGTGGCAGTGGCCCGTCTCGTCCGCTGGAGCGCCCTGGCGGTGATCTCCGGCGGGCTCCTCGCGGTCGGGTCCCTCTTCCTCGCCAGCGCCCTGCTCCGTCGCCGGACTCGCCCGCCCGCGGAAGCCCCCCGCTGACCGAGCGTTCATGCGGCCTTGCACCTCCACCCACGACCTGATCTACGCGGTCGTCCGCCGCATCCCCCGGGGACGGGTCGCCACCTACGGCCAGGTCGCGTCCCTCGCGGGACTGCCTCGTCACGCCCGGCTCGTCGGCTACGCCCTCCACGCGCTCCCCGACCGCAGCGACGTCCCGTGGCACCGGGTCGTGAACGCCCAGGGCCGCACGAGCCCCCGATCCGACGGCATGGGGCACGACCAGCTCCAGCGCCTCATGCTCCGTCGCGAAGGCGTTCGGTTCTCGCTCCAGGGTGTCCTGTCCCTGGACCGGTATCGGTGGCGCCCTCGGGTGACCGAAGGGACGCCGGGCGCCTGGCGACGCTCGCAGGAAAAGACGCCGTGACGCACCCCGCGCATCCCCTCGTCACCGCGGAGGAGCTCCAGGTTCTCCTCTCGGACGACGCCGCCTTCACGAAGACCTACGGCTTCGTCGTCTCCCGCATCGCCTCCGGATCCTGCACCCTCGCCGTCCCGGCCCTTCCCCGCTTCGAGCGTCCGGGCGGGATCGTGAGCGGCCAGGTCTTCATGACCGCGGCCGACGTCGCGATGTGGCTCGCGATCAAGACCCTCCGGGGCCTCGACGACCCCTCGGTCACGAGCCACATGCAGACCCACTTCCTCCGCAGCGCCCGGACCGGGCCCTTCACGTGCACGGCCGTCGTCCTCCGCCTCGCCCGCCGGACCGCCTTCGGCACCGCGGAGTGCCACTCGACCGACGGCCTGCTCCTGGCTCACCACACGCTCTCCTATGCCGTCCCCGGGCAGCCGCACAAGGCCGCCGACGGGGCCTGACCCGGCCGGCTGCCGGGCCCGGGAGGGGCTCCTCCCCGTGCAAGCTCTCCGGCGCCTAGACTCGGCCCGGCGGAGGAGGTGCACCGTGGCGGACGGAACGCGGCGCTTTCGCGCATCCGCGGTCGGGCTGGCGCTGGCGGCAGTCCTGGCAGGCCAGGGCTGCAGCTCGATCGTCGACAGCTTCAGCGGACGGAGCGAGGCATGCGAGATCCTCGCGATCGGCACGGCCGCCACCGGGACGATCGTCCGGCTCGAGGACACCCATACGACGATCAACGACGACCCCGTCGTCGAGTTCGTCGTCCGGGTCGCCGCCGAGGGACGCGAGCCCTGGGAGGCCCGGACCAGGGGCCTTGTGTCGCGCCTCGACGTCCCGGCCGTCCAGCCGGGCCGGGTCGTGCCGGTGAAGTTCGACCCGGCGAACCCGCAGCGCGTCGCGCTCGATCTCTGGGACTGCCCGAAGAGGTAGCGCGGCACGGCCTGGACCGCACGTCGCCCGGGCGTCCCGCGACACGAGGATCGAGCGGTGCAGCGCCCCCGCTCCAGCGTGGCCGCGAGCCTCGACGGGTTCCTCGCCCCACGGGGAAGGACGTCCGGCTCCTGGGCGGGCGTAATCTGGAGGTCCCGTGAACCCCATGCGCCTCCAGCTCTCCGGCGTGACGGCCGAGCCGCGCCACTCGGTCGTCGCGAGGCTCGCGGCCGTCCTGAACGAGCTCGGCTGGGTCCTCGACTTCTCGCAGTTCTCGAACTCCGCCCTGGCCGTCCGGTTCGAGGTGGCCGCGCGAAACGCCCCGCGGCTCCGCTCGGCGCTCGCGGAGCTGCCGGTCGCCCTCTCGCGCGGCAGCGTCGAAGAGCTCGCAGCGCTCGAGCAGGACTCCGCCGGGGAGCTCCCCGACCCGGTCCCGGGGAGCATCCACCTCACGTTCGTCCACTCGGAGCCCGATCTCCGCATCCCGGTTCCGGCCGTTCCCGGGTAGGGAACGCCGCAGCCGACTGAACGCCTCCGACGGCGCACGTCGGGAAGGGAAACGAACGCGCATGGACGGCACGCGCCACTTCTCCGCCGCCCCCTGGCCCACCGGCCTCAAGGTCAGCTCCGCCCTCGGAACGGTCCTCCTCGTCGTCGTCGGAATCGCCTCCTACCGGGCGATCCCCGTACCGAGCGGCTTCACGCACGACTTCGGCCTCGCCATCTCGATGGTCCTCCCGGTCCTCGTCGTCTTCAGCTTCCTCTCCATCGTGACCGGTTACGTCGTCACCCCGGACGAGCTCCTCGTCCAGCGGCTCTTCTGGTCGACCCGCATCCCCCTCGCCGGGCTCCGGGACGTCTTCCCCGACGCGGCCGTCTGCAAGGGCGCGAAACGGATCATCGGGAACGCCGGGCTCTACGGCTTCACCGGCCTCTACCAGAACGGACGCCTCGGGCGCTTCCGCCTCTTCGCCACCGACCTCGCCCGCTCGGTCGTCCTCGTCCTGCCGGAACGGACGGTCGTCGTCACCCCCGCGGCGCCCGAGGCGTTCGTCGCCCACGTCCGCCACGTCTTCCCCGCGACCGGCGACGCCGCCGGCTGAAGCCGCGGGAGCCGCCCCGGGCTGGCGCGGGGTATCGTTTCCCCGCCGGAGGTCCTCACGTGACGTTCGCCCGACGCGTCTTCCTCGTCGCCGCGGTCTACGGGGTTCTCGCCCTCGTCCCGCAGTACTTCCTCGAGGCGAGGATCGGCCGCGACTTCCCGCCTCCGATCACCCACCCCGAGCACTTCTACGGCTTCGTCGGCGTCGCGCTCGCGTGGCAGGTCCTCTTCTTCGTCGTCGCCCGCGATCCCGCCCGGCTCCGGCCGGTGATGCCCGTGGCGGTCCTCGAGAAGGTCGCGTTCGGCGGGGCCGCCGTGGTCCTCTTCCTCGCCGGGAGGCTTCACCCTCTCATGCTGGGAGCCGGGCTCATCGACCTCGTCCTGGCGGCGCTCTTCCTCGCGGCGTGGCTCCGGACCCCGGGGTCGCCTTCGGGCCGGACCGGACCTGCCGCGTGAGCGAGCCGCGGGGCCCGCACCCCGGGTCGCCTCGCGGCGCGACGCGCGCCGCGTACTGGGCGCGCCGCCTCCTCAACGGGGTCCGCAAGGTCGGCGCCGGCCTGCGGCCGTTCGGCGAGTCCGTCTGGCCCGGCGTGAGGAACGACCTCTTCGTCGCCCACGCCTCGATCTACGAGTTCGGATCCCGCTTCGCGCGGGGGGCCCGCGTCCTCGACGCGGGGTGCGGGACCGGGTACGGCGCCGAGATCCTGGTCCGGAACGGCGCGGCCCACGTGCACGGAGTCGACGTCGACCCCCGGAGCGTCGCCTACGCCCGCCGGCACTACGGCTCCGACGCGATCTCGTTCGCACGGGCCGACTGCGAGAGGCTGACGCTCGAGGAGGGCTCGTACGACCTCGTCTTCGCGTCGAACGTCCTCGAGCACCTGGAGCACCCCGAGCTCTTCGTCCGGAGCGCCTTCCGTGGGCTTCGGCCCGGGGGACGCGCGCTGATCGCCCTCCCGCCGATCACGTCCGAGGAGACCGCCGCCCTCCACCGCGGCATCCACTACCACCGGTCGAACCGGACGGTCGATTCCTGGCTCGCGCTCCTCTCCTCCCTGCCGTGGACGCTCTCCCTCCACGCGCACGTCTTCAAGGGTCCCGGCCCGCACCCCGACTTCTCGTCCCCTTTCCCCACGGTCCTCGCTCCCTCGGCGTTCGACGTCCACGAGACGACGGCGGACGCCGTCCGCGCCGCGACGCCGATCACGGCCCTCTTCCTGGCGACGAAGCCGGCCGGGTGACGGGCGTGGCCGCAGGGCTCGAGTACCTCGTCCTCGGGGGCGGGCTCGCCTTCGCCGCCGTCCTCCAGCCCGGGCCGCTCCAGGCGTTCCTCCTGTCGCGCGCGGCGGCGGAGGGGTGGAGGCGGACGCTTCCCGCGGCGTTCTCACCCCTCCTGAGCGACGGCCCCATCGCGCTCGTCGTCCTTCTCGCCGTCGGCCGGCTTCCCGAGACCGGGCAGCTCGTCCTTCGGGCCGCCGGAGGCGTCCTCCTCGTCGCCCTGGCCGTGTCGACGCTGCGGCGGCTGCGCCAGGGAGCCGCCGCGACCGCGCCGGCCGGGCGGTCCGCGCCGCGGACGCTCCTCGAGGCCGCGACGGTGAACCTCCTGAACCCGAATCCCTGGATCGCCTGGGCCCTCGTGATGGGGCCCGCGCTCCTCGCGGCGTGGCGGGAGAGCCCCGCCTGCGCCTTCGCCCTCGTCGGGGCGTTCTACGGCGTCATGGTGACGGGTCTCGCGGCCTTCATCGTCGTCGCGAGCTCGGCGCGCCTCCTCCCGCCGAGGGCGCACCGGCTCCTCGTCGCCGCGTCCGCGCTTCTCCTCGGGGCGCTCGGCGCCTGGCTCCTCGTCGCGAGCGTGGCGTGAGCTATCCTGCCGCGAAGACGCCGTGAAGATCGCCTCGGACCTCCTCGTCGCCGTCGTCGCGCTGCTGCACGTGGGCTTCCTCGTCCTCGAGATGTTCCTCTGGAGGGGCCCCGTCGGCCGGCGCGTCTTCGGCCTTCCGCCCGAAGTGATGGCAGGCTCGGCGAGCCTCGCCGCGAACCAGGGGCTCTACAACGGCTTCCTCGCGGCCGGCCTCGCCTGGGGACTCCTCCTCGGTCCGGACGGCTTCGGCGTGAAGGTCTTCTTCCTCTCGTGCGTCCTCGTCGCGGGCGTCTTCGGCGCCGCCACCGCGAAGCGCTCGATCCTCTGGATCCAGGCGATGCCGGCGGCGCTCGCCCTGGCCCTCGTGGTCCTCTCCCGCCCCTGACCTGCAGGAGACGATACCCATGGAATGGAACGCCACCGTCCACCCGAAGCTCTCCGTCCCCGTGCTCCCACCGCCCGAGCAGCTCGTCGTCGTCTACGTGGCGAGCCTGCGCCAGTTCGCGCTGGGGCACTACCGGGGCGGGTCATGGCAGGTCCAGCCCCCCCTCGCGGGAACCGTCACGCACTGGGCGGCCCTCACTCCTCCCGGCGCGCCCGCAACGGCCGCGGCGACGACGCCGGTGAAACGCGACGTCACGACCCCGGTGAAGCGGGACACGATGGCGATGCCCCGGCCGGGTGTTCCGAAGCCGCCCTACAACCGCTGACGGACGCTCTCACGACGACGATGCCCGACCCGCGCGACCCCCTCCCCGCCGGCCTCGACCCCGCCCCGAGGCAGGACCACGAGCCGCCGCCCGTCGCGGCACGGCTCGGCTGGCGCTACCACCACGTCGGGATCCCGACGGACCGCCCCCGCGAGGGCGAGACGCACCTCCCGGCGTACGGGCTCCACGTCTCCGGTTTCCGCGAGAGCCCGTACGGCGTCGAGTGGATGCGCTGGGAGGAGGACAGCCCGGTCCACGAGCTGATCCGGACCGTGCCGCACGTGGCGTTCGAGGTGGACGACCTCGACGCGGCCCTCGTGGGGCAGCGCGTCATCCACCCGCCCGGCTCCCCCTCCGACGGGGTGAGGTCCGCGATGATCGTCCACGACGGCGCCCCCGTGGAGCTGATCTGGTTCCGGAAGGGGGGGCCGGATCCCGGTGCTCAGGTGAGGTAGAAGGGAGCTGCCATGGACCTCCTCCTCGTCGCGCTCCTTCTCGGCGCGCAGGCCGCCGCGGGGCCGTCCCCGGACAAGGCCCAGTCCCCGCCCGGCGAGACGTACACGGTGGAGTGCACGTTCGCGAATCCCGCCTACTCGGGGCCCTGCGGCGTCACGGAGAAGGTCTCGCAGAAGCTCTCGCCGCGCGCCGCCTGCACGGAGATCCTCGCGTGCCTGAACAACACGCAGTGCCTGAAGACCTACTGCAACGCCACGACCGTCCGCGGCGGCTGGAGCCTCCTGAAGGCGGAGCGCCGCCCGGACGGGACCCCGTCCGGGCCCGTGCCGGCCCCGACGATCCCCAACCCGCGGCTCGTCGTTCACAAGGCGCGGCGGGAGCTCCTCGTCTACTCGGGGAGCGACCTCCTGAAGACCTACCGCGTGGGTCTCGGGCTGAAGCCGGTACCGCCGAAGGAACGCGAGGGCGACCGGGCCACGCCCGAGGGGACCTACGTCGTCTGCATGAAGAACCCCGCGAGCGAGTTCACGCTCTCGCTCGGGCTCAGCTACCCGAACGCCGCGGACGCCGACCGGGGCCTGAAGGCCGGGCTCATCAATTCCGCACAGCACGCGCGAATCGTGGAGAGCGCGCAGTCGGGAAGCTGCCCCCCGTGGGACACGCCGCTCGGCGGCGAGATCTTCATCCACGGGAGCGGCTCGGCGACGGACTGGACGTGGGGGTGCGTCGCGCTCGACGACGACGACATCCGCGAGCTCTACCCGCGCATTCCGGTCGGGACGCCCGTCGTCATCGAGCCCTGACGAACCGGAGCTACTGGGCCTTCGGGGCCCCCTCCGCTCCCGACCGGGCCTTGCCGAGGCTCGCCGTGAACGCGGCCGTCTTGATGTTCGCCTCCTGGCGGACGTCGATCATCACGTAGCTCTTCTGGCCGGCCTCGAGAGCGGCTGCCGCGCGGTCGAGCCGCGAGCGGGCGCCGTCCACCTGCCGGGTCCAGCCGTCCCACGACCCCTGGGGGCGGAGAGCCAGGGCCGCAAGCGCCGCCATCGCCCCCTTCACTTCGTCGATCTCCTTGGCCCTCTTGAAGGAGGCGTCGGCCGGGGTCGGCTTCAGGACCTCCGCGAGGAGCTTCCCCACGACCTGGCTCTCCGGCGAGGCGAAATAGGCCGCGAGGTCCTGCGCGCTCTGCCGGGCGGGGTCGGCCGCCGTGGCCGCCGCCTTCAGGACCTCGGAATAGCGCTCGACCTGGTAGGCGGCCGCGGCCCGCACCATCTGGGTGTCCACGAGCACCTGCTTCGTGAGCTGCTGCTCCGGCGTCCAGACGGCGTCACAGCCGACGAGCAGCAGGGAAAGCAGCAGTCCCGGGATCGTTCTCCTCATGTCGCCCTCTCCTCTCACGAGCCCGCGCCGACGCGGCCGGACCCGACCATTCCTCCCGGGGTGCGTGCGGAGATTCTAGGACCCTTCGGGGCGTTCCGGGCGCCTCTGCGAGACTCGGGGAATGAGCCGCCTCCGCTTCGCCCTCGTCCCGGGGAGCTACGCCGTCGTCCGCCTCGCGCCGGACGCCACGATCCCGGCGAGCGCCCTCGTCCCCCCGTTCCACTCCGTCACCCGCACCCCGGCCGAGCTCTCGCTCGTCTGCCCGGAGGAGGCGGTTCCCGCCGGGGCCCGGGCGGAGACGGGTTGGGCGCTCCTCTCGCTCGTGGGGCCGTTCCCGTTCTCGATGGTCGGGGTCCTCGCGTCGGTCCTCGCGCCGCTCGCGGAGGCGGGCGTCAGCATCTTCGCGCTCAGCACGTTCGACACGGACCACGTCCTCGTGAAGCGCGAGACGCTCGAGGCGGCGGTCGCCGCGCTCACCGCCGCCGGGCACGAGCGGGTCGGGCCGGTCGCGTAGGACGCCCGCTCAGGACGGGCGGTGGAGGGCTCCCTCCAGCGTCGTCCGCGCGTCCGTCTTCCCGTCGCGGTACTTCACGATGATCGCCGCGGAGAGGGAGAGGCCGCGCACGTGGGCCCACGAGCCGGGCGCCGGGCGCGAGCCCGGGACGACGACGGCCCCCTCCGGCACCGTGAGGGGCTCCGTGCCCCGGGCCCGGATCTCGCGCTCGTTCACGACGTCGTAGAGGACGCTCGAGCCGGTGAGGATCACGCCCGCCGCGAGCACCGCCCGGGCGCGGACCCGGACCCCTTCGTAGAGCCCCGCGCCCCCTCCCACGAAGACGTCGTCCTCGACGACGACCGGCAGCGCGCCGACCGGCTCGAGGACGCCGCCCACCTGCGCGGCCGCGGAGAGATGGACCCGCTTCCCCACCTGCGCGCACGACCCCACGAGGGCGTGGCTGTCGACCATCGACCCCTCGTCGACGTACGCCCCGACGTTCACGTAGGCGGGCGGCATGACGACGACCCCCTTCGCGACGTAGGCGCCGCGGCGGATCGCCGAGCCCCCAGGGACGACGCGCACTCCCGGCGGCAGGTCGCCGCGCGGCGGAAGCGTGTCGCGGTCGCGGAAGGCGAACGGCGCGGCGGGGACGTCCGTGTCGACGCCGAGCCGGAAGGCGCGGAGGATCCCTTCCTTCACCTCGGGGTTCACGCGCCAGCCGTCGCCGTCCGGCTCCGCCGCGCGCAGCTCGCCCCGCTCGAGGCGGTCGAGGAACGCCAGGACCTCCTCCCGCGAGAGTTCTCCGCTCACGGCGCCTCCTCGGCGGGGTTCCCGGCCTCGTCGAGGAGGCCGGCTTCCTTCAGCGCCTCCTCCACCGGCCTGTGCAGGCCCTTCGAGAGGGGGACGAGCGGGAGGCGGAGGACGTCGTGGATCAGCCCGAGCCTGTGGAGCGCCCACTTCACCGGGATCGGGTTCGACTCGCGGAAGTTGGCGCGCATGAGCGGGAAGAGCTTCAACTGGAGCCGCGCGGCCTCGTCGCGCTCTCCCGTGAGCGCCGCCTCGACGAGCGCGACGAGGAGCGCCGGCGCCTCGTTCGAGACGACGGCGATCACGCCGTCGGCGCCGCACGCGATCATCGGGAGCGCGAGCGAGTCCTCGCCCGAGAGGACGGAGAAGCCCGCCGGCCGGTGCCTCAGGATCTCGCACGCCTGGTCGAGGCTCCCCGAGGCCTCCTTCACGGCGCAGACCCGCGGGTCCTCGGCGAGCTGCAGGACGGTCTCCGGGAGCATGTTCAGGCCGGTGCGGCCGGGGACGTTGTAGGCGACGAGAGGGAGGTGCCCCGCGTCGGCCACGGCCCGGAAGTGCTCGACGAGGCCGCGCGGCGTCGGCTTGTTGTAGTACGGCGTGACGACGAGGAGCGCGTCGGCCCCCGCCTTCCGGCACCGCTCCGCGAGCTTCTGCGACTTCCGCGTGTCGTTCGAGCCGCAGCCCGCGATGACGCGGATCGGCCGCCGCGCCGTCCGCGCCTCCTCGACCGTCACGGCGACGACGCGCTCGTGCTCGTCGGGGTCGAGGGTGACCGCCTCGCCCGTCGTCCCGCACGGGACGACGCCGGCGACGCCGCCCGCGACCTGCCGTCGCACGAGCTTCCGGAGGGCCGGCTCGTCGAGGTCGCCCTTCTCCGTGAACGGGGTGACGAGCGCCGTGAAGACGCCCGTGAGGTGGACGTGCGTCGGCTCCTGCGGCTTCATCCGGTCCTCCTGTCGAGGAAGTCGTCGAAGGTGACGGGGCCCTTCAGGCCCGATTTCACGAGCCACTCGGCCGCCTGCACGGCGCCGAGGGCGAAGATGGAGCGGGAGCGGGCGCGGTGGACGAGCTCGATCGACTCGTCGGGCCCCTCGAAGAGGAGGACGTGCTCGCCCGGCTGCCCGCCGTGGCGGAGCGAGACGATCGGGATCTCCTCGCCCGGCGTGCGGCCGACGCCGACCGACTCCGCGATCGCCTTCGCCGTCCCCGAGGGGGCGTCCTTCTTGGCAGAGTGGTGGCGTTCGACGATCGCCGGCTCGAACTCGGGGAAGCGCGCGAGCGCGCCGCCGAGGACCATCGCCGCGCGGCGGAGGGCCGCGACGCCGATGGAGAAGTTCGGGGAGTGGAGGAACGGCACCTTCCGCTCCCCGGCGAGCCGCCTCGCCGCGGCGACGTCCCACCCGGTCGTGCCGCAGACGACCGGGACGCGGTGCATCAGCAGGGCCGCGACGGTCTTCGGCGCCGCCTCCGGCGACGTGAACTCGAACGCGACGTCGACGACGTCGGGCTCGAGCGCCTCGAGGTCGTCGCGCCGGCCCACCCGCGCGCGGACGCCGTGCCCGCGCTGCACGAGGACCGCCTCGATGGCCCGCCCCATCTTCCCGGGTCCGACGATGAGCGCCTTCACGCCGCCTCCTTCTCGAAGAGCTCGCGGTGGAGCCTGCGGACCGCCTCCGGGGCGTCCGACGCCTGGACGACGAACGTCACGTTCGTCTCCGAGGCCCCCTGCGAGATGAGGACCACGTTGATGTCGTCGAGCGCCGCGAAGACGCTCGCGGCGACGCGCGGAGTCGAGCGGAGTTTCCGCCCGACGACCGAGACGACCGCGAGGTCGCGCAGGACCGACACCTCCGCGAACTCCGACAGGTCGCGGACGAGCGCCTCGAGCGGCGCCTTCCCGTCGACCGTGATCGAGATGGAGACCTCGCTCGTCGCGATGACGTCGACTGGCACGGCGTGCCTCTCGAAGACCGAGAAGACGCGCGCCGCGTAGCCGTGGGCGAGGAGCATCCGGGGGCTCCCGACGAAGAGCGCGGCGACGCCGGTCCGCATCGCGACCGCCCGCACGCCCGCGCCCGGGGCCTCGGCCGTGACGGTGGTGCCCCGCGACTCCGGCCGGAACGTGTTCCTCACGCGCACGGGGATCCCGCGCGCCACTGCCGGCCGGATCGTCGCCGGGTGGAGGACCTTCGCGCCGAAGAAGGCGAGCTCGGCGGCCTCGTCGTAGCCGACCTCCGGGACGATCCGCGCCCCCGCGACGATCCGCGGGTCGGCGGACAGGATGCCGTCGACGTCGGTCCAGATCTCGATCGCCTCGACGACGCCGCCTGCGTCGCGGAGCGCCGCGCCGAGGAGGGCGGCGGAGTAGTCCGAGCCGCCCCGGCCGAGCGTCGTCGTCGTGCCGTCCGGGGCCGCGCCGACGAAGCCCCCCGTCACGACCACTTTCCCCACGGCCCGCTCCGGGAGGAGGCGCCGCGCCGCGTTCGCGGCGAGGGCGGCCTCGTCGGGCGTCGCGGCGCCATGGGTCGCGTCCGTCGCCATCCACTCCCGCGGGTCGACGAGGGCGACCGGAACGCCCCGCCTCTCGAGCGCGGCCGCCGTCAGCGCGGCCGAGAGGAGCTCCCCCGCGGCGCAGATCGCGTCCGTCGTCCGCGCCGAGAGCTCGCCGAGGAGGGCGACGCCGGTGGCGAGCGCGTCGAGCCGGGCGAGCTCGCGCTCGATCTCCCGCCGGAGCCGGGACGCCGTGGCCGGCTCGAGCGCAAGACCTTCGACGGCGGCGTGGTGCTTCTCCCCGAGCGTCACGAGGGCCGCCGACGCCGCCTCCCGGTCTCCCTCGCGCGCCGCGCGGGAGAGGGCGAGAAGGGCGTCGGTCACGCCCCCCATCGCCGAGACGACGACGAACGGCTCCTCGCCGAGCCGGGCCGCGACGAGCTCCGCCACGCCCGCGATCCGCTCGCCGGTTCCCACCGAGGTGCCGCCGAACTTCATCACGAGCATGGCGCGTCTCTCAGAGCCGGCCCGTCGCCGCGAGGAGCTCGGCGTTCAGGAGCGCCGCCCCCGCCGCGCCGCGGACGGTGTTGTGGACGAGGAGGGTGAAGCGGGCGTCGTAGACCGGGTCGTGCCGGAGGCGCCCGACGGTGACGACCATCCCGTGCCCAGCATCGACGTCGCGGATCGGCTGCGGGCGGTCGCGCTCGTCGCGGACGACGATGGGCCGCGGCGGAGCCGAGGGAAGGCCGAGCCGCTGCGGCTCGCCCGAAAAGCCCTCGAGCGCCGCGCGGATCTCGGCGAGCGAGGCCTTCCGGGAGAGCTTCACGAAGACCGACTCGGTGTGCCCGTCGCGCACGGCGACGCGGTTGACGGAGACGGAGATCGGGAACGCCGCCGGGACGACGCGGCCGTCGACGAGCGCGCCGAGGATCTTCCCCGGCTCGACCTCGATCTTGTGCTCCTCCCCGTCGATGAACGGGATCACGTTCCCCTGGGCGTCGAGAGAGGGGACACCCGGGTAGCCCGCGCCCGAGAGAGCCTGCATCGTCGTCACGCAGACGGCCTCGAGGCCGAACGCGCGGTGGAGCGGCGCGAGGGCCATCGCGAGGCCGACGACGACGCAGTTCGGGTTCGTGACGATGCCTCCCCCCGCCCCCTTCCACTCCTGGCGGTCGAGGAGCGCGAGGTGGTCGGCGTTCACCTCGGGGATGAGGAGCGGCACGTCGTCGTGCATCCGGAACGACTTCGTGTTCGAGACGACGAGCTTCCCCCGCGAAGCCTGGAGCGGCTCGACGGTGTCCGCGACGGCGGCGTCGAGGGCCGAGAGGACGAGGCGCGACTCGAGCGGCCCGTCGACGGCCTTGACGACGAGGCCGCGCGCCTCCTCCGGAACGTCTCCCGGGAGGATCCAGCGGGTCGCCTCGAGGTACGTCTTCCCCTGCGAGCGCTCCGAGGCCGCGACCTCCGAGAGCCGGAGCCGCGGGTGCCCGGCGAGGAGCTGCACCATCCGCTGCCCCACCGCCCCCGTCGCCCCGAGGATCGCCACCGGGATCCGGCCGTCCTTGCCTACCGTCTGCATCTCGTCCTCTTCTCCGGCCGGAGGCCGGAAATCAAAGGGCCCGCCGGTATCGGCGGGCCCTGCGTCTTCTTCGGTTCCGTTCGACCGTGAGCTAGACGATCGATCGGTCCCCCGCCGGCCCGCCCCGCGGCGTGCGCTTGATGGTGGTCTTCGACCGCTTTCGTCCAGGCACGGCTCTCATTGGCGGCGGACTCTAGGAGACCGGGCGGGTCGGTGTCAACCGATCGGCGGAATCCTTCGCCCCGGCCGGCGCCTTCTCCGGGAAGAGGAGCGAGAAGAGGACGGCCATCGCGAAGGCGACGACGTAGCTCGCGAGCCGCTCGGAGACGCCCGTCGGCTGCTCGAAGAGGTTCTTCCAGACGACCGTCGCGACGGTCCCCGTCACGAGCGAGGCGAAGACGCCGGCCCGCGAGAACCGCTTCCAGAAGAGGAGGAGCATGAGCGCCGGGCCGAACGACGAGCCGATGCCCGACCAGGCGTAGGAGACGAGGCTGTAGACCGTGTCGCGCATCGTCAGGGCGAGGACGATCGCGACCGCCCCCACGACGAGCGTCGCGACCTGGTTCACGACGAGCATCCCCTTCGGCGTCGCGGCCTTCTTCCGCAGCATCGCGAAGACGTCCTCGCTGAACGAGGCCGAGGAGACGGTCACTTCCGACGACGCGGTCGACATCATCGCGGAGATGACGCCCGAGAGGAGGACCCCCGCGAGGATCGGGTTCACGAGCGTGTGGACCATCGCCGGGAGGATCTTCTCGGCGTCGGAGAGCTTCTCCACGCCGCCCCCGACGAGGCCGCTCCTCACGAACGCGACGCCGATCATCCCGATCGCGATCGCCCCGGCGTAGGCGAAGAGCGTCCAGACGGTCGCGACCCGCACGGCCCGCTTCACGTCCGCCTCGCTCCGGATCGCCATCATGCGCGTCAGGAGCTGCGGCTGCCCGGTGTACCCGAGCGCCCAGCTGAGGCCGGAGAGGACGAGGATCGCGGCGGCGCCCCCCGTCTTCCCGCCCGTCAGCGAGAGGTAGCCCGGGCCGGCCGCCGCGAAGGCCGCCCCGAGGTCGAGACCGCGGCTCCCGGCGAGGACGAGGGCGACGATTGGGAAGGCGACGAGCGTGAAGATCATCAGGACCGCCTGGAAGACGTCGGTCACGACGACCGCGATGAAGCCCCCGAGGCCGCAGTAGATCGTCACGACGACGGACGCGATGACGATTCCCCAGAGCGGGTCGAGGCCGAACGTCTCCTGGAGGACCTTCCCCGAGCCGCTGAACTGGGCGGCGATGTAGAGGAGGAAAAAGAAGATGACGATCGCCGCCGAGAGGAGGGCGATCGGCTTCTCGGCGCCCGGGAAGCGGCGCGCGAGGAGGCTCGAGACGGTCATCGCCCCGGACCTCTCCGTCTCGTCGCGAAGGCGGCGCGCCATGACCATCCAGATGAAGAGGATCCCGGCGACGCAGCCGAGCGCGACCCAGACCGCGCTGAGCCCGTCGGCGTAGGCGTGCCCCGTCAGGCCGAGGAGGAGCCAGGCCGACTCCCCCGTCGCCCGCTCCGAGAGGGCGAGCGCCGTGCCGCCGAAGCGGCCTCCCCCGAGGACGAACTCCTTGTGCGACCGGGCGCCGCGCGAGTACCACCAGGCGAGAGAGACCGTCGCGACCATGTAGAGGACGAAGACGGCGAGCATTCGCGAAGCATAGGGAGCGTCCGGGGCGGGGGCAAGGACACGCTCCGGGCCGGCCCCGGGCGTCTAGAATCGGGCCGAGCCGGACAGGATGGAGAGGCTCTCTCACTACCAGGTCGTCGAGAAGCTGGGCGAGGGGGGGATGGGTGTCGTCTGGAAGGCCCGCGACACCCGGCTCGACCGCTTCGTCGCCCTCAAGGTCATCTCCCCGGACCTGAAGGCCGAGGCGGACCGCCGGGGCCGCTTCGTCCAGGAGGCGAAGGCCGCCTCGGCGCTGAACCATCCCGGCATCGTCACGGTCCACGAGATCGCGAGCGAGGGGGACGTCGACTTCATCGTGATGGAGTACGTCCCGGGGCGAACGCTCGACGCCCTGATTCCCCGGAAGGGCCTCCGCCTCCGCGAAGCCCTGGGGTACGCCGTCGAGATCGCCGACGCGCTCGCCGCGGCGCACGCCGCCGGGATCGTCCACCGGGACCTCAAGCCTGCGAACCTGATGGTCTCCGAGAGCGGGCGCGTGAAGGTCCTCGACTTCGGCCTCGCGAAGCTCCGAGACCACGGTGGCCCGGCCCGCGAGGACGAGCCGACCGAGAAGGTGAAGACGAAAGACGGGACGATCCTCGGGACCTGCGCCTACATGTCGCCGGAGCAGGCCGAGGGTCGGCCGGTCGACCCCCGGTCGGACATCTTCTCCTTCGGCCTCGTCCTCTACGAGATGGTGACCGGCCAGCGGGCGTTCCGGAGGGACTCGAAGGTCGCCACCCTCGCCGCGATCCTCCGCGAGGAGCCGACGCCCCCGCGGGAGCTGAGCGAGGAGGTGCCGCCGGAGCTCGAGCGGATCATCCTGCGGTGCCTCCGGAAGGACCCGGCCCGGCGCTTCCAGACGATGGCCGACCTGAAGGTGGCCCTCGCCGAGCTGAAGGAGGAGTCGGACTCGGGCAAGCTCGCGGGCGCGCGGCGCGTCGAGGCGGGAGCGTCGCGTCGCCGCCGGGTCGTGCCGGTCGCCGGCGGGGCCGTGGTCGCCGTCGCCGCTGCACTCGTCGTCCTGAGGCTCGTCCCCGGGGAGAGCGCGAGGGGACCTCAGCCGGTGCAGGCCGTCCCGCTCACGAGCTTCGCGGGCGTCATCACGGACCCGGCCCTCTCCCCGGACGGGAACCAGGTGGCGTTCGTCTGGACGGGCGAGAAGGGCGAGAACCCGGACCTCTACCTGAAGCTCGTCGGCCCGGGCGCGCCGATCCGGCTGACGAATGCCCCGGGGCTCGAGTTCTCCCCTGCCTGGTCGCCCGACGGGCGGCAGATCGCCTTCGTCCGGACCCTGGTCGGCCAGTCCGAAATCGTCGTCATCCCCGCCCTCGGTGGCCCCGAGCGGATCGTGGCCGAGGGCACCGCCGCAGGGCTCGGCCTCGCCTGGTCGCCCGACGGGCAGTCGCTCCTCGCGGCGTGGAGGAACGACCAGAAGACGCCCGCCGCGATCCACACGATCTCGGTCGCCTCGGGGAGTCGCAAACGGCTCACGGAGCCTCCCGCGGGGGCGTGGTCCGGGGACCTCTCCCCCGCCCTCTCGCCCGACGGCCGAACTCTCGCGTTCGCCCGCTCCCTGACGCGCGCCAACAGCGAGATCTACCTGCTGCCGCTCACCGCGGATCTCGACGCGGCCGGCGAGCCGCGCCGGCTGACCTTCGAGAACCGGGCGTCCGGCCAGCCCGTCTTCACGCCGGACGGGAAAAGGGTCCTCTTCGCCTCCGGCGGGCGGGGAGCGGACTCCGCCCCGAGCCTGATGGAGTTGCCGGTTTCGGCGTCGGGCCAGAAGGCCGCGATGGTGCCCGGCACCGAGGGCGGAGACTCGCCGAACCTCTCCCGCCAGGGACGGCTCGTCTACCAGCGCTGGCTCCGCGACGAGAACGTCTGGCGCCTCCCCGTGGCGAACGGAAAGGCAGGCGCCCCCGAGCGGCTCGTCGCCTCGACGCGCCGGGACGTCGAGCCGCGGTTTTCCGCGGACGGGAAGCGGATCGTCTTCGCCTCCGACCGCTCCGGGTCGCACGAGATCTGGACCGCGAACGCCGACGGGTCGGAACCCGTCCAGGTGACGTCCATGAAGGGCACCACGACGGGCGGCGGGCGCTACTCGCCGGACGGGAAGAGGATCGCCTTCATCTCGAACGCCGAGGGCCAGATGGAGATCTACCTCACGACCCCGAACGGGGACACGCCGCGGCGGCTGACGAACGACCCGGCGCACGACAGCGCCCCCTCGTTCTCGCGCGACGGCAAGTGGATCTACTTCGCCTCGAACCGCAAGGACAGTTTCCAGGTCTGGAAGCTGCCGGTCGAGGGTGCGGGTGCCCCGGTGCAGGTGACGCGCGGCGGCGGGTACTTCGCGATCGAGTCGGTCGACGGCCGGACGCTCTTCTACACGAAGCGGGACGAGTCGACGCCCTGGGGGATCTGGAAGGTCCCCGTGGAGGGGGGCGAGGAGGTCGCGGTCGGACCGAGGATCGGCACGTGGGGCGACTTCGACGTGACGGAGGCCGGGATCACCTACATCGACTCGGGGCGAGCCGGGGCGAAGATCCGGTTCTTCCGCTTCGGCGACGGCAGCGACTCCGTGCTCGCGACGGTCGAGAAGCGGCCCTCCTTCGGAGTGGCCGTTTCGCCTGTCGACGGGTCGATCCTCTACACGCAGTTCGACGTGGACGCGCACGAGCTGATGCTCGTGGAGAGCTTCCGGTAGGCCGCTTCAGCGCCCCGCGGGAGCGAACCGCTCCAGCCTCTCCCGCCACGGCCCCACGGCCCTGAGCCGCGTCAGGTTCCCGAGGTGGCCGGCGACCGTCCGGTGGACGAAGACGACGTCGGCCGGGAATCGGAGGTCGTCCGACTCGGCGATGCTCCCGCGGGCCGCGTCGAAGAGGCGGCCGTAGAACGTGCCGTCGGCGCCGAAGCGGTACGGAGGCGCGGGGCGCAGGAACTCGAAGACGAGGCCGAGCCAGGGCGTCGCGAGCGCCTCTTCCAGCGGCCTCCCGTCAGCCCGGTGGACGCCCATCTTCGCGAGGAGGCCGGGGATCTCCGCCGACTGCCCGTCGAGAGCCGCCCGGCAGAGGCTCCGGTAGCCGCGGGCGAGCTTCACGGGAACCTCCTTCACGCAGCCGAAGTCGTAGACCACGACCCGGCCGTCGCGCCGGAAGGAGAAGTTCGCGAGGTTCGGGTCGGCGTGGAGGAGCCGGTGCTCGAGGAGCCCGCGCAGGAGGAACTCGAAGAGGACGAGGCCCCAGCGGTCCTTCAGCTCCTGCGGGGTCGCGTCGGAGCAGGCCTCGTCGGGCGAGAGCCCCTCCTCGTACTCCGTCGTCAGGATGCGCGTCGTCGTCGCCTCCTCGACGACCCGCGGGATCACGACCTCGGGGACCTTCGCGTGGAGCTCGCCCATCCGGCGCATCCGCTCGGCCTCGTGGAGGTAGTCGAGCTCCTCGCGCAGCCGCGCCCGCAGCTCCTGCCAGATCGGCTCGAAGTCGACCTTCGAGACGAGGGCGACGACCGACTTCAGGACGCGCCGGAGGTTCCCGAGATCGGCCTCGACGATCCGGTCGATCCCCGGGTACTGGATCTTCACCGCGACGCGCCGCCCGTCGCGCAGCACGGCCCGGTGGACCTGCCCGATCGAGGCCGCCGCGAACGCCTCGGGCTCGAAGCTCGCGAAGAGCTGCAGCGGGTCGCCCAGCTCCGCCTCGAGCTGCTCCTCGACCATCTCGAGCGGCAGGCTCGGCGTCTCGGCCTGGAGCCTCCTCAGCACGGCCGCCACCTCGGGCGGGAGGACCTCGTCGTGAAGGCTGAGCATCTGCCCCACCTTCATCGCGGCCCCCTTCATCTCGCCGAGCGTCGTCACGAGGCGGTGGGCGTTCTTCACGAGCTCCGCCGTCCGGAGCGCCTCCTTCCGCGGCGCCGCCCTGCCGAGGCTCGAGACGTAGGTGGCCGCGGTCGATGCCCCGGCGCGGACGGCGAGACCGCCCAGCTCGAGGAGCCGGCCGAAGGGCGTGGTCTTCGGGGGACGGCGGGTCATGGGGGATGAGTTTGACGCATCGCGAAACCGGTGCGGATAATCGACGGTTGGGCGCCCGCCCGACGCGATGATCGTTTCTCCCGAACAGCAGAGGACGCTCTACCGGCACCTCCTTCTCACCCGCCTCCTCGAGGAGCGGATGGTGAGCCTCTACCGGCAGGGGAAGATGACCGGCGGCCTCTACCGCTGCCTCGGGCAGGAGGCGACGGCCGTCGGGACGGCGTTCGCGCTGGAGGAGGGGGACCTCCTCGTCCCGGTGATCCGAGACCTCGGCGCCACGCTCGTGAGGGGCGCGCGCCCCGTCGACATCCTCCGGCAGGTGATGACGAAGGGGAACTCCCCCGCGCGCGGACGCGACGGCTTCCTCCACTTCTGCCTGCCGGAGAAGGGCCTCTACTCGGGGATCGCGATGCTCGGGACGGCCGTCTCGGTCGTGGCCGGGATGGTCCTCGCCGACCGGTTCCTCGGGAAGAGGACGGTGGGGATGACCTACCTCGGCGAGGGGGGCACCTCGACAGGCGCCTTCCACGAGGGGATCAACTTCGCCGCCGTCCAGAAGCTCCCGCTCGTCGTCGTCCTCGAGTTCAACCGCTTCTCCTACTCGACGCCGTCCGAGATGCAGTGCGGCGCCGCGACGCTCGCCGACAAGGCGGCCGGCTACGGCGTCGCGAGCGCCATCGTCGACGGGAACGACGTCCTCGCCGTCGTCGAGGCGGCGCGGCGCGCCGTGGCGCACGCGCGCGAGGGGAACGGCCCGTTCCTCCTCGAATGCAAGACGTACCGGAGGAAGGGGCACGCGGAGCACGACGGTCAGCACTACGTCGACGCGGAAGAGCTCGCCGAGTGGGCGCGCCGCGACCCGGTCGCGCGCTTCGAGCGGGAGCTCGACGCGAGCGGCGTGATGGACGCGGCCGCACGTGCCGCCGTGCACGCGGAAATCGACGGAGAGCTCGACGCCGCGGTGGCCGAGGCCGAGGCCTCCCCCGCGCCGGTCCCCGACCCGGAGTTCCGGGGCGTGCGGGCCGACGAGGAGGACGTCGTGCGGCGCCGCCGCGACACCTTCGTCGGGGGGCTCGCGTGAGCGGCCCGGTCCACGCCGAGGTCACCTTCGTCGACGCGATCCGCACGGCCCTCGCCGAGGAGATGGAGCGCGACGGGCGGGTGGTCCTCCTGGGCGAGGACATCGGCGTCTACGGCGGCGCCTTCAAGGCGACCTCCGGCCTCCTCGAGCGCTTCGGAGCGAGCCGGGTCATCGACACGCCGGTCGTCGAGGAAGCGATCGTCGGCGCGGCGATCGGCGCCGCGCTCCGGGGCCTGCGCCCCGTCGTCGAGATGCAGTTCTTCGACTTCGCCGCGCGCGCGTTCGACATGATCACGAACTTCGCGGCGAAGCACCGCTACCGGACGGGGCTCGGCGTCCCGATCGTCGTCCGCGGCCCCTCGGGGGGCGGCGTCCACGCGGGGCCGTTCCACTCGCAGAGCCCGGAGGGCTACTACGCGCGGACGCCGGGGCTCGCCGTGGTCGCGCCGTCGACCGCGGCCGACGCCCGCGGCCTCCTGAAGGCCGCGATCCGGGACGACGACCCGGTCCTCTTCCTCGAGCACAAGCTCCTCTACCGGCGGGCGAAGGAGGTCCTCCCCGAGGGGGACGGCGTCGTCCCGATCGGGAAGGCCGCCGTCCGGCGCGCGGGGCGCGACCTGACGATCGTCACCTACGGCGCGATGGTCGGCCTCGCCCTCGACGGGGCGGCGGAGCTCGCGAAAGAAGGGATCGAGGCCGAGGTCGTCGACCTCCGGACGCTCCTCCCGCTCGACGAGGAGACGGTCCTCGAGTCCGTGAAGAGAACCTCGAAGGCCCTGATCCTCCACGAGGACGCCCGGACGCTCGGGATCGGGGCGGAGGTCGCCGCCACGCTCGCCGAGAAGGCGTACGAGTGGCTCGACGCTCCGGTCGTCCGCGTCACCGCCCCCGACACGCCCGTGCCGTTCGCCCCCGCCCTGGAGGCGGCGTTCCTGCCGAGCCTCTCAACCCTGCTCTCCGCCGCGCGTAGACTCGCGGCCTACTGACCCGACGACGGATTGACGGAGAATCGGACCATGCCGACGAACGTGATCATGCCGCAGATGGGCGAGTCGATCGCCGAAGGAACCCTGACCCGCTGGATGAAGAAGATCGGCGACAGCGTCAAGCGCGACGAGCCTCTCTTCGAGATCTCCACCGACAAGGTCGACGCCGAGATCCCCGCCCCCGCAGCCGGCGTCCTCCTCGAGATCCTCGTGACGGAAGGGACGACCGTCCCGATCAACACCGTCGTCGCGAGGATCGGCGAGGCAGGCGAGGCGACCGCTTCCGCCCCGGCCGCGGAAGCAGCCTCCGAACCCTCCCCGGCCCCCGTCGCCGAGGTCGCGCCCCCCGCGGCTCCCGCCCCGGCTCCTGCTCCGGCGCCCGCCGCGCAGGCCCCTGCTGCCCCGGCGACGGCCCCGTACACGGTGCCGCCCCAGCCCGGCGAGTCGAAGGAAGAGCTCCAGAAGCGCCGCTCCTCGCCCGTCGTGAGGAACATCGCCGGGGAGAAGGGCGTCGACCTCGCGCAGGTCCCCGGCACCGGCATCTCCGGGCGCGTGACGAAGGCCGACATCGTCGCGTTCGTCGAGAAGGGGGGCGCGCCGGCGCCCGCGCCAGCCCCCGTCGCCGCGGCCCCCGCCCCGGCCGTCGCCGCACCCGCTCCGACTCCCGCCCCGGCGAAGGCCGCCCCGGCCGCGCCCGCCGCGCCCGTCATCTCCTTCCCCGCCGGCGCGAACGTGACGGTGGAGGCGATGTCGCCGATGCGGAAGAAGATCGCGCAGCGGATGGTCGAGTCGAAGCAGACCTCGGCCCACGTCGCGACCGTCTTCGAGGTCGACTACACCGCCATCGCGAAGCTCCGCGAGAAGGTGAAGGACCGCTTCGCCGCCCAGCACGGGACGAAGCTCTCGTACATGCCGTTCATCTTCAAGGCGGTCATCGCCGGGCTGAAGGCCCGGCCGGCCGTGAACGCCTCGGTGTCGGGCGACGACATCGTCTACCACCGCGACATCAACCTCGGCATGGCCGTCGCGCTCGACTGGGGCCTCATCGTCCCGGTCATCAAGAACGCCGACGACCTCTCCCTCGTCGGCCTCGCGCGCGCCGCGAACGACCTCGCGAACCGGGCGCGGACGAAGAAGCTCCTCCCCGACGAGGTCCAGGGGGGAACGTTCACGATCACGAACCCGGGCGTCTACGGGTCGCTCTTCGGGACGCCGATCATCAACCAGCCGCAGGTCGCGATCCTGAACGTCGGGACGATCGAGAAGCGGGCGAAGGTGGTCGAGCTGCCGGACGGCAGCGACGCGATCGCCGTCCGGACGATGGGCTACGTCGCCCTCTCGTTCGACCACCGGATCGTCGACGGCGCCGAGGCGGACGCCTTCATGGGCGTCGTCAAGGCGACGCTCGAGAACGGGAGCTTCTCGGAGCTCGATTGACGGGAGACGGCGCACGCCGCCACCGGGACGACGACTCCACGGGGGGCCTGACGGCCCCCCTTTCCCTTTCCGGGACGACGCACGACGGGGCAGGGAGGGACGCGTGAAGGGATTCGCCGGGACGTCCTACGACGAGGTGCCGTACATGGCGGCCTCGTTCTCGAACACGCACCCCGAGATCCTCGCGGTGACGGCGCTCCTGCGCGGCCTCGACCCGCCCCCGCTCGCGGGCGCCCGCGTCCTCGAGCTCGGCTGCGCGCGCGGCGCGAACCTCGTCCCGATGGCGACCTCCCTCCCCGGCGCGGAGTTCGTCGGCGTCGACCTCTCGGCTCGGCAGATCGAGGAGGCGCGAGAGACGGCGGCGGCCGTCGGCGCCCCGAACGTGACGTTCCACGCGATGGACCTGCGCGACCTCGACGAGAGCTTCGGGTCTTTCGACTACGTCGTCGGCCACGGCCTCTACTCGTGGGTCCCGCCCGAGGTCCAGGAGGCGATCCTCGAGGTCTGCGCCCGCCGCCTCTCCCCGAACGGCATCGTCTACCTCAGCTACAACACCTTCCCGGGCTGGCACGTGAGCGTGATGTTCCGGGACATGATGCTCTACCGGATCCGGAAGATCTCCGACCCGCAGGAGCGCCTCCGCGAGGCGCGCGGGTTCATGCGTTTCCTCGCCGACTCCGCGAAGCCCGCGGAGAGCCTCTGGGCGGTCCTCCTGAAGGAGCAGGCGGACTACGTCGACCAGGCGACGGACTGGTACCTCCTCCACGACGACCTCGAGACGGAGAACAACCCGGTCTACTTCTCCGAGATGGTCGAGCGCGCCGCGCGGCACGGCCTCCAGTACGTGACCGAGGAGCGCTGGGGGACGCCGGACGAGGTCCTGTCGCCCGAGGTCTGGAAGATCCTCGACCGCTTCGCCACGGACCGCGTCGAGCGAGAGCAGTACCTCGACTTCCTGCGCAACGGACGTTTCCGCCGGAGCCTCTTCTGCCACGCCGGCCTCCAGATCGCCTCCGGGCCCGTCCCGGACCGGCTGGAGCGGTGCCGTTTCCGGACGCGCGTCCGCCCCGTCGACCCCGCCGCCGACCCGCTCGCCCCGGGCGAGGAGGCGTTCGTCGGCGAAGGCGGGCTCTCGCTCACGACGGGGGACATGAGGCTCCGGACGCTCCTCCACGTCCTCTACGACGTCTGGCCCGGGACCCTCGACTTCGCCGCCACGACCCACATCCTCGCCGAGGCCGTCCGCCGCACCGCGGGGGGCGAGGCGCCTCCCACTCACGCCCTCGCGCGGATGCTCCAGCAGGCGCTCCTGGCGCAGCTCGTCTCCACGCACCTCCTGAACGTCCCGATCGCGACCGAGGCGCCGGAAAGGCCGCGGGCGACGCCGGTCGCCCGCCACCAGGCGCTCCGCGGCGACCTCGTGACGAACCTCTTCCACCAGTCGCTCGACCTCGAGCCGCTCGACCGCGTCGTCCTCCCCCTCCTCGACGGGACACGGACGATGAACGACCTGGAGGCCGCCGTCGCCGCGGCCGTCGCCGACGGGCGGCTCGCGGCGACCTCCACGGGCCGCCCGCCCGAGGAGCCGGAGGCGCCGAAGGGGGCGGGCGAGCTCGCCGCGCTCTCGGTGAAGCGGATCCTCGCGAGCTGCTACATTCTCGGCTGAATGCGCCGCCCGCTCGACGTCGTCTCGCTCCTCCCGCTCGGACCGCGTCCCTACGACGAGGTCGTCGCCCTCCAGAAGGAGGCGGGGGCCCGGGCCCGGAACGGAGGGCACGAAACGCTCTTCCTCCTCGAGCACGAGGACGTCATCACGATCGGGCGGAACGCCGGGACGGCCGACCTCCACGTCTCCGCCGAGCAGCTCGCACGCCTCGGCGTCTCGCTCCGCCCCTCCGACCGCGGCGGGAAGCTGACGTTCCACGGCCCGGGGCAGCTCGTCGCCTACCCGATCCTGAGGCTCGAGGGGGCCGAACGCGACGTGAGGGGATTCGTGAGGCGGCTGGAAGAGGTCCTCGCGCTCACCGCCGGCGACTTCGGCGTCACGGCCGGCCGCAGCGACGTGCCCGCCCGCTGGTCATCCGTCTGGGTCGGGAACGACAAGCTCGCCGCCATCGGCGTCCACCTCTCCGACTGGGTCACGACGCACGGCGTCGCGCTGAACGTGACGACACGGCTTGACCGCTTCGGCCTCTTCGTCCCGTGCGGCATCCCCGACGGCGGCGTCACGTCGCTCGAGAAGGCCCGACCCGACCTCGACGTGCCGTCGGTGCCCGAGGTCGCGGCCCGATTCGTCGCGCACTTCGCCCGCGTCTTCGACCGCGAGCCCGCCGAGGCGTCGCCCGCGGCCGTCGCGGCCCCTTCGGAAGCCTAGCCGCCGCGCCCTATACTCACCCCTCCGAAGGGGAGGTTTCCATGTGCCTCGGCGTTCCCGGACAGGTCGTTCGCATCGACGAGAGCCCCGTCGGCATGACGATGGGGGTCGTCAGCTTCGGCGGCGTGACGAAGGAGATCTGCCTCGCCTACGTCCCCGAGGCCCGGGTCGGCGACTACGTCCTCGTCCACGTGGGGTTCGCGATCTCGAAGATCGACGAGGCCCACGCGAACGAGATCTGGGAGGCGCTCGAGACGATGGGCGAGCTCCAGGGTACCGAGAGCCCGACGAAGCCGGACGCCCCGTGAGGTTCGTCGACGAGTACCGGAACGAGGCCGACGTCCGGAAGGTCGCCGACTCGATCCGCGCGCTCGTCACCCGCCCCTGGACCCTGATGGAGATCTGCGGCGGGCAGACCCACACGCTCATCAAGTACGGGCTCGACCGGATGCTCCCGGAGCTCGTCACCCTCGTCCACGGCCCCGGCTGCCCCGTCTGCGTCACCCCGCTCGAGCTGATCGACCGCGCCGTGGCAATCGCGGAGCGCCCCGACGTCACCTTCTGCTCCTTCGGCGACATGCTCCGTGTCCCGGGCTCGCGGGTCGACCTCCTCTCCGTCAAGGCGCGGGGCGGCGACGTGCGGATGCTCTACTCGCCGCTCGACGCCGTCCGCCTCGCGCAGAAGTCGCCCGAGCGGCAGATCGTCTTCTTCGCGGTCGGCTTCGAGACGACGGCGCCGGCGATCGCCGGCGCCCTCCTCGAGGCGGAGCGCCTCGCGCTCCCGAACTTCTCCGTCCTCGTCTCGCACGTCCTCGTCCCCCCTGCGATGGAGGCGATCCTCTCCTCGCCGTCGAACCGCGTGCAGGGCTTCCTCGCCGCGGGGCACGTCTGCACCGTCATGGGAACGCACGAGTACGAGCCGATCGCGGCGAGGTACCGGATCCCGGTCGTCGTCACCGGCTTCGAGCCGCTCGACCTGATGGTCGGCATCCGGATGACTCTCGCGGCCCTCGAGGAGGGGCGGCACGGCGTCGAGATCCAGTACTCCCGCTGCGTCTCCCCCGCCGGGAACCTCCCGGCGCAGAAGCTCCTCGCAGAGGTCTTCGACCCGTGCGACCGGCCGTGGCGCGGCATCGGCGTCATCCCGCGGAGCGGCTACGCGCTGACGCCGCGGTTCGAGCGGTTCGACGCGGCGAAGCGCTTCGACGTCGAGACGGTCACCGCCGTCGAGCCGGCGGTCTGCATCGCCGGGTCGATCCTCCAGGGGCTCGCCAGGCCCCGTGACTGCGCCGCCTTCGGGAAGGAGTGCACGCCCTCGAAGCCCCTCGGCGCGCCGATGGTCTCCTCGGAAGGGGCCTGCGCGGCCTACTACTCGTACGGGCGGGAGTGAGAGCGATGTCGGACGACCTCGGCGAGAAGCTCCAGGCGCTCTCCTGCCCCGTCCCGGTCGCGGACTACCCCACCGTCCTCCTCGGGCACGGCGGCGGCGGGCGCCTCTCGCAGATGCTCGTCGAGCGGATGTTCGCGGCCTCGTTCGACAACGCGGCGCTCTCCGAGCTGCACGACGGCGCGGTCGTCGCGGTCCCTGCCGGGCGCCTCGCCTTCTCGACCGACTCGTACGTCGTCCGCCCCTACTTCTTCCCCGGGGGCGACATCGGCTCCCTCGCCGTCCACGGCACGGTGAACGACCTCGCGATGTGCGGGGCGCGCCCCCTCGCGCTCTCGTCGGGCCTCATCCTGGAGGAGGGGCTCCCGATGGAGGACCTCTGGCGGATCACCCGCTCGATGGCCGAGGCCGCGCGTAATGCCGGCGTCCCGATCGTCACGGGCGACACGAAGGTCGTCGACCGCGGCAAGGGGGACGGCATCTTCGTGAACGTCTCCGGCGTCGGCGTCGTGCCGGAAGGGGTCGAGGTCTCGCCGCGGAGAGCCGCGCCGGGCGACGTCCTCCTCGTCTCGGGCGCGATCGCCCAGCACGGCATCGCGATCATGGCGCTCCGCGAGGGGCTCGAGTTCGGGACGACGGTGGCGACCGACTCGGCGCCGCTCCACGGCATGGTCGCGTCGCTCACCGGCGCGCTCGGCCGGGACGTCCACGTCCTGCGCGACCCGACGCGCGGCGGCGTCGCCTCGGTCCTGAACGAGATCGCGAAAGCCGCGGGCGTCGGCGTCGACGTCACGGAGACGGCCTTCCCGATCGCGGAAGAGGTCCGCGGCGCCTGCGAGATCCTCGGCCTCGACCCGCTCTACGTGGCGAACGAGGGGAAGCTCCTCGCCTTCGTCGCGCGCGAGCGGGCCGACGAGGCGCTCGCCGTGCTGCGCGCAAACGCGTTCGGGCGCGAGGCCGCGATCGTGGGCGAGGTGACGGGCGAGCACCCGGGAAAGGTCGTCCTCAGGAGCCGCGTCGGCGGCCGCCGCGTCGTCGACCTCCTGACCGGGGACCAGCTCCCGCGGATCTGCTGAGCGGGCCGCTAGCGCGCGCGGACCGGGAGGAGCGCCGACCGCTCGCGCTGCTCGCGGCGGTGGCAGAGGTGGTCGACCATGTCGCAGACCGCCTCCCTCGGCAGGGCCTTCGGCCCGCTGCCCGGGCCCGACGCGAGGACGTGCGCGTCCTCGAGGCACTCGTTCACCGAGCACCCCTCGCAGAGGTAGTACTCCGTACCCTCGGGGAGCGGCGGCTCGGGCGCGGCCGCGAGGAGCTGCACACCGCGGCCGGCCGCGACGCGGCGCGTGACGAGACGCACGGCGACGAGGTCGTTCACGGCGCGGGTGACCGAGGCGCGCGTCCACCCCTTCTTCTCGAAGTGCTCGGAGAGCTCGGCGAGGGTCACCGGGGCTCCCGCGCGCTGCAGGCCCCAGAGGACGGCGACGCGGGGCGCGGTGATCCCGAGGCCGGCGAGCTTGAGGACCTCGCGAAGGCGAAGGACCTCGATCCGGGTCAGCTCGACGCCCCAGCGGGGCTCCGCGCTCTCCGGGAGGTGCTTCCGTCGCGTCGGCACGGCGAAGGTGTAACATGGCTTGTTTGCCCGGGCAAGCGTTCTCGGCACCGATTTCCGCCTCCGGAACGCGAACGCCCTCCCCGGGAGGGAGAGGGCGTCGGGAGGGGCCGCCGCGGGGCGGCCCCGGGGCTCTTCCGGGCGGCTACTTCTTGTCCGCCGGGTACTCCGCCGACACGAGATTCGGGTAGATCGCCTTGAAGAACTCGAAGATCTCGCGGGGCTTCTGGCTGTCGGAGCGCGCCCAGGCGACGTCCCGGAACCGGTACTCGCCGTCCTCCGTCTTGATGCCCCACTCGAAGCACTCGGGGTGGGCGGCGGTCCCCTTCAGGCAGACGAGGAACTGCTCCTTGACCGCCTTCGCCGTGAGGATCAGGTTCTTCTTCTCCTCGTCGGCGTCGAACCAGTAGAGCTTCTCGTCCTTGAACGTCAGCTTCCCGTCGTCCCAGCGGCTCTTGAAGAGGACGACGCCGTCGTTCCTCCGGACGACCCCTTCCCAGGTCCGGTCCGCGAGCGCGGCGAAGTTCGGCGTCGGGGCCGGCGCCGCCGCGGGAGGAGGCTGCGGGGTGGTCCGGAGCGCAACGGGCGCGGATGCGGACGCCGCCCCGGGGGCGGCGACCGGCACCGGGACGGGCGCGGGAGGCGCGGCCGCAGCGGGCGCGCGCTTCGTCTCCGTCGCGAGCATCGCCTCGATGATCGACTCGGGGAGGTTCGCGGCCTTGCACGCGATGATGTCGTCGGCCGAGAGCTGGTAGACGACGCCGCTGCTTTCGATCCTCCGCTTGATGAAATCCTCGGAGAGGTTCCCCTTCCAGAGCTTGACGACCTCCTCGTAGGGCTTCGGCGCCGGCGCGGCAGCCGGTGCAACCGCGGTCGCCGGGGCCGGCGTTGCGGGTTCCTGGGCCGGGGCGGCGCCGGGGATCGCGATCGCGGCGACGAGCGCGGCCGAGAGGAGCGACGTGCGAAGGGCGACCTGGGGCTTCCCGATCATGAATCCGTACCTCCTGCGACGAACCTGCCGGCCAGCGCCTCCGCGGCATCGCCGCGAAGAGCCGGCTCCGGCGTCCGTCGAACCTGCATTCTCCTCCAATCCCACGGCTCCGCGCCTCCCGCGCGCGCTCTGCGAGGCGCGCTCGCGGCTCAGGGCGCCGAGGGCGTCACGCGGCCCACGAGGGCGGTCCACTCCTCGGGCGTGAGGACCTTCTGGAGCTTCCCGCCGCCGTCGATGAGCGCGCCGTCCGCCTTCGCCTGGGTCTTCTCGAGGTCGTTCACGAGGTCGATGAACTCGTCGCGCTGGCTGTCGTACCGCTCGAAGAGGCCCGTGAGGCGGGAGGCGGACTTCCTGCGCGCCGCCTCGTCCGACTTCGCCGCCGCGACGAGGCCGGCCGCCACGTCCTGCGCCGCCTTCAGCCGCGCCGGGTCGGAGACGACGCCCGGCAGCGCCTCCTGGACCTTCACGGCGAGGAGCTGCGAGGGAAGGGGCATCTCGAAGTAGCCTTCGGGCCAGATCTCCTTCCACTCCTTCTTCGAGACGAGGCCCCTCATCTCGAGGAGCGTGTCGACCGCCGCGAGCGTCGCCTTCCGGCGGTCGTCGCGGAAGACGTTGAGGGAGAGCCTGCGGTTCCCATCGGTCGCCTCACGGCTCAGGAAGACCGACTTCATCTCCGCGTTCGCCGCCTTCATGGCGTCGAGGGACGCCCGGCGCTTCGCGTCGAACCGGCGCCCTCCTTCGGTCACCCTCTCGGCGCGCAGCGGCTCCGGGACGACGGCGGAGACCTTCCTGTCCCAGTCGGCCGGGAGGGTCGCCTGGGCGAGGAGAGGCGTGGACGCGCCGGCCGCGACGAGCGCGAGGACGAGGAGGGTGTGCCTTCTCATCCCGCGAGTATAGCCAGCGCCCTCCGGGGGACCGCCCGGGCGGGCGGCACGCGGACCGCGACCCGCCGCGGGGCTCGACCGTAGAATCCCGCGCGAAGGAGTCTCCCGATGCGACACGCCCTGACGCTCGCCGCCGCAGGTCTCCTTTCCACCGCTCTCGCCTCGGCCGCGGAGCCGCCGAAGCCCCTCGCCGCGGGCGACTCCGCCCCCGCCTTCTCCCTCCCGGGCTCCGACGGGAAGACGCATTCCCTCGCCGAGCATCTCGGCAAGCGGGTCGTCGTCGTGGCCTGGTTCCCGAAGGCCTTCACCGGAGGGTGAACGGCGGAGTGCACGTCGCTCCGTGAGAGCGGCAACGACCTCCGCTCCTTCGACGTCGCCTACTTCGCCGCGAGCGTCGACCCCCTCGAGCGCCTCACCGACTTCGCGAAGTCGGTCGGCGCCGACTACCCCGTCCTCGCCGACGTCGACGGCGCCGTCGCGAGGGCATACGGCGTCGTCACGCCCGACCGGGCCGCCCCCTTCCGGTGGACCTTCTACGTCGGCAAGGACGGGAAGCTCCTCTACGTCGACCGCGAGGTGAAGCCCGCGACCGCCGGGCCCGACGTCGCGAAACGGCTCGCCGAGCTCGGCGTCGCGAAGAAGTGACACGACGCGGGCCCCGGGGCCGTGCCTCGATCTCTCCGCCCGGGGAATTCCGGGCCGGGCGGCGGCGCCTCCTCTCCGCGTCCGCCCTCGTCCTCCTCGCGCTCGGCGGCTGCACGAGGAAGGCCGCCGACCCCGCCTCGCTCCTCGAGCCCTGGACCGGCCCGGGCCCCGTCACGATCCGCGGCGTCCGTCCCGGTCAGGACGAGGCCGAGGTCGTCGCCCTCCTCGGGGCCCCCGACCGCCGGGACGGGACCGAGTACCAGCCGGTCTCGCTCCAGTGGCAGCGCTTCCCCGACATGGTCGTCTCCGTCGACCGCCGGACGCGGCGCGTCTCCGACGTCCTCGGCAGCCAGCTCGACGCCGCCGGCGGGACGGTCGTCTCGCACGGGATGTCCGGGGCCGACGTCCGCGCCGTCCTCGGAGAGCCGGCGAAGAGCCAGGGGCATTACCGCCCGTCCGGCTCCGGGGTCATCTCTCTGGGCGTGAAGCGCGACGCCGAGACGCTCGCGTACCGGCGGGACGGGGCCGAGATCGAGATCACCCTGAACGACGACTCCCTCGCGTACATCCACCTGCGGCCCGAGGCGCGCTGAGGAGGGTGCGCGGGCGGGGGCTCGGACCCCGCCCGCGCGGAGAGGAGGGAGGAAGAGCGTCAGGGAAGGGGCTCGAAGCGCCCCTGGAAGAAGCGGAGGGCCGGGGGCTCGTAGACGAACTTCAGGCCCTTGATCTCGTTCCGCCGCTCGTAGAGCCGGGCGATCCCGTCGGCGACGGCGCGCATGTGCTCGTTCGTGTAGACGCGGCGCGGGATCGTGAGCCGCACGAGCTCGAGGGCCGGGCGGTAGTTCTTCCCGTCGTGGTCGCGCCCCTTCGAGACGTTGCCGCGCTCCATGACGCGGACGCCCGTCTCGAGGTAGATCTCGCAGGCGAGGCGCTGGGCGGGGTATTCGTCCTGGTCGACGTGCGGGAGGAAACGCTTCACGTCGACGAAGACGGCGTGGCTCCCCGTCGGGGCGACGACCGGGACGCCCGCCTTCCGGAGGAGGCCGGCGAGGTAGTCGGCCTGCTCGACGCGGGTGCGGATGTAGCGGTCGTCGAGCATCTCCTCGACTCCGCGGGCCATCGCGGCGAGGTCGGCCGCCGGGAGGCCGCCGTCGTGGACGCCCCCCTCGTAGATCCGGAGCTTCTCCTCGGCGAGGCGCGCCCACTCGGCGTTGTCCTTGAAGGCGAGGAGGCCGCCGATGTTGATGAGGAAGTCCTTCTTCCCCGAGACGGTGCAGCCGTCGCCGTGGGCCATCATCTCGCGCACGATGTCGCGGATGTGGGTCCCCCTGTAGCGCGGGTCGCGCTTCTGGATGAAGTAGGCGTTCTCGACGGCGCGCGTCGCGTCGAAGAGGACCGGGATCCCCTTCGGCCTGCAGTAGGCGTAGACCTCGCGGAGGTTGTCCATCGAGACGGGCTGGCCGCCCGCCATGTTCACGGAGAGCTCGAAGGAGATGTAGGCGACCTTCTCGGCGCCGTGCTCCTTCACGATCGCGTCGAGCTTCCGCAAGTCGATGTTCCCCTTCCACGGGAACTCGCTCTGGGGGTCGTGCGCCTCGTCGACGATGACGTCGACGAAGATTCCGCCCGGAAGCTCCTGGTGGGCCTTCGTCGTCGTGAAGTACATGTTCCCCGGGACGTACTGGCCGGGCTTGATGAGCACCTCGCTCTGGATGTGCTCGGCGGCCCGTCCCTGGTGCGTCGGGAGGATGTACTCGTAGCCGTAGATCTCCCTCATCGCCGAGACGAACCGGAGGTACGCCTCGCTCGTCGCGGGGGTGGCGTTCGCGCCGTCGTACGCGGCCCACTGCTCGGTCGACATGGCCGTCGTGCCGGAGTCGGTGAGGAGGTCGATCGAGACGTCGGCCGAGCGGAGGAGGAAGGTGTTCCAGCCCGCCTCGCGCATCGCCTTCTCGCGCTGCTCGCGCGTCGTCATCCCGATCGGCTCGGTCGTGTGGATGACGAACGGGTAGCAGTCGAACTCGTAGGTCGCGAGGTCGGCGAAGACCGAGCGGAAGCGGAGCTGGTCGTTCCAGTCGGAGCCGGCCTCCAGGTCGAGCGGGGCGACCTTCTCGCGCTGCCGCCAGAGAGCGATCACCGCGTCGGCGACCTGGTCGAGCTGCCAGTTCGTCATCGCGAGGCGCGGGATCTGGACCGGAAGGAGGTTGTCGTGGCCGCTCCGTCCCGGGACGACCGTCCGGACGCCCGCGGACTGGTAGAGCGCGACGGCGAGCGCGTGCTCGGGGAACGCCGTGACGAGCGGGAGGAACTCGTCGGCCTTCAGGTACGCCCCGTCGCAGCCCCGCTCGAGCGGGACGCCCCCCTCGCGGAGGCGCGCCGTGAAGCGCTCCGTCTGGTGCATGACCCACTGGACCTCGTCCTCGGAGCACATCTCGGAGAGGCCGCGCGCGAGGACCTCCATCGTCCGCCCGGCCATTCCGCCGTACGTGTGGAGCCCCTCGTAGAGGACGACCTCGTTCATGAAGTGCTCGTGGTCGGCCGGGTTGTCGGTCGCGAGGAAGCCGCCCGTGTTCGACTTCGGGTCCTGCGCCCCGTCGATCATGACGACGTGGGCCGTCTTGGCGATCTGCTTGACGAGGTCGGCGATCGAGCGCTCCGCCTGCCCCGCCTCGTGCCTCTGGACGTACCAGGCGTTCTCGATGACGCGGGAGACGTCGAGGAGGACCCGGAGGCCGTGCCTGTCGGCCGTGGCGCGGACCGCGCGGAGGTTCGCGAGGCTGAAGGGGTGCTGGCCGTCGGCGAAGCACTGGACGCCGACGACGGCCGCCTTCCGCTCGGAGAGGAGCGCCTCGAGCTTCGGGATGTCGAGGTTGCCGGTGAAGACCTTCTCGTACCGGTCGCGCACGTCGGCGATCTCGATGCCGCGCGAGGCGTGGAGGTCGATCCGGCTCCGCGCGTTGCTCGGGATGAGCGACCCCTTCGGCGTCAGCGTCGCGACGACGAGCTTCACGGCGCCGAGGCTGTTGTGCGTCGGGCAGACGTAGGTGTGGCCGAGGACGCGCTGGACGGCCGCGACGAGCGTCTCGAAGTTCCGCGCGCCCGCGTAGGCCTCGTCGCCGACGAGCTGCCCGGCGATCTGCTCCTGGCTCATCGCGCTCGTCCCGTAGGAGAGCATGTCGAAGGAGACCTGCGACGGCACCAGGTTGAACGTGTTGAAGTGCGCGCGGGAGAGGTTCCGCTTCCGCTCCTCGAGCGTCGGGAAGGCGATGAGTCGGACGGTCTTGATCTTGTGGGGCTCGTGGAGCGGGGTGGTCGGCGGCACGGCGCGTCCTCCAGTCGAAGGGAATCGTAGGGACGGGGCGGACGGGCGTGAATTCCGCACGGAAGGTGTCCTGCGGAATCGTCTAACATTCGGCAGGAGGTTCGTCAGAAAGTGCTTCCGACCGTTAAGCTCCTCGACGCGAAGGGGTGGGCGCTCCTCGGGGAGCTCCAGCGCGACGCCCGCCTCAGCTTCGCCGAGCTCGGCCGGCGCGTCGGCCTCTCGACTCCCGCCGTCGCCGAGCGCGTGCGCAACCTCCAGTCGGCCGGGGTCATCACCGGCTACCGCGCCGAGGTCGACCCCCGGAAGCTCGGCCTCCCGATCCTCGCCATCGTGCGGCTCAACGTCGTCGGCGACGTCCTCCCGCGCGTCACGGCGCTCGTCCGCGCCCTCCCCGAGGTCCTCGAGTGCCACCGCGGCACGGGGGGCGACTCCTTCACGCTGAAGGTCGCCGTCGCGACCGTCGCCCACCTCGAGTCGCTCATCGACCGGCTCACGCCCTTCGGCACGACCTCGACGTCGATCGTCCTCTCGTCTCCCGTCGAGCGCAGGACGATCGAGAAGCCGGTCGCCGGCCCGGTCCGCCCCGCGAAGGCGCCAAGGCCCGCCGCCCGGTCCGGGGGCGAGGGCGCGCGGTGACGGGTGCCGGATCGGGGAGGACGAGGGGGGGTGTGCTCGTTCCGGCCCTCCTCTTCCTGCCCCTCTCGCTTCTCGCCGTCGCCGCGGAGGCGCCGCTCTCCTTCGACGATCCCGACACGCACGTCGTCCTCCTCGGCACCGGGACCCCGAACGCGACGCCCGACCGCCAGGGGCCGGCGCTCGCGATCGTCTCAGGCGGCCGGCCCTACCTCGTCGATTGCGGGACCGGCGTCGTGCGGCGCGCCGTCGAGGCCGGGATCCGGGTCGAGGAGCTGAGCCGCGCCTTCGTCACCCACCTCCACTCCGACCACACCCTCGGCTACCCCGACCTGATCCTGACGCCCGGCGTCCTCGGGCGGACGGAGCCGCTCCAGGTCTACGGCCCGAAGGGCCTCCGCGCGATGACGGAGAGGATCGTCGAGGCCTGGCGCGAGGACCGCGAGGTCCGCCTCCACGGCGGAGAGCCTTCCAATCCCGCCTCGTACGAGGTGAGGCCCGTGGAGATCCGGCCGGGCGAGGTCTACCGCGACGGGAACGTCCGCGTCGTCGCCTTCCCCGTGTCGCACGGCGCGTGGGGCGAGGCCTTCGGCTACCGATTCGAGGCGCGCGACAAGGTGATCGTGGTGAGCGGCGACACGACCTGGGACGAGAGGATGGTGGGGTACGCGGCGGGAGCGGACATCCTCGTCCACGAGGTCTACTGCGAGGCCGGCTGGTGGAACCGGACGCCGGAGTGGCGCGCCTACCACGCCCGCTACCACACGTCGGGCCCCGACCTCGGATGCCTCGCCGCGAGGGTCCGCCCGCGGACCCTCGTCCTGACCCACCAGCTCCTCATGGGGGCCCCGCGCGAGGCGCTTCTCGCCGAGATCCGGCGCGAGTGGGACGGCGAGGTCGTCGACGGTCGGGACCTCGACGTGATCCGGTAGGAGCCGTGGCACGGATCTTCTATAGTCCCGGGCCGATGCCCATGAGGCACCTCCGTCGGCTCCGCGCGTCCCTCGTCCTCGGGCTCCTTGCCGCGCTCGGGCACGCCACGGTCGCGCCGCCCGTCGAGGCGCTCTGCCCCACCCCCGCGGCGGCGATGCCGGAGAGGTGCTGCGGCGACGAAGCCCCTCCCCGCTGCCCGTCGTGCCCTTCCGAGAGCCGCTCGTCCTGCCCCGCACCCTCGCGCGGGCGCACCCTCGTCTCCCCGGAGGCGCTTCCCCCCGGCGACTCGGCGCCCGTCTCGCCCGACGCCCGCGCCGGCGCCACGACGACGGCCGCCGCCGAAACGGCCCCCGCGGCCCCGGCACGTTCCTCGGCGGCCGCGCGGCGCGCGGCCGTGACCGGAGCCTCCCCTCCCGTCCGGCTCCTCGCCTGCACGTTCCGGAACTGATCGGGGCCGGCGGGAGAGACCTCTCCCGCCCCGCGAGAGCGGACACGGGACCTCCGTCCGCGCACCGATCTTCACCGTGGACGCCGCGAGCGGCCACGCCTCCGGAACACGACGACCGAAAAAGGAGAACCCATGCGTCAGATCGCATCCCTCGCCCTCGCCTTCGCCCTCTTCGCGGCCCCGGCCGCACTCGCCGCCGACTGCCCGGGCCACGCCAACAAGGACAAGGCCGCCTGCTGCGCGAAGAAGGAAGGCGCGACGGCCGCCGACAGGAAGTGCGACCCGGCCACCTGCAAGGACGCGAAGAAGTGCACGGCCGACGAGAAGGCGAAGTGCGCCGAGTCGTGCGCGAAGAAGGCCGAGGCGCCGAAGCCCCCGAAGAGCTGATTCCGCGAGCTTCCAAGACCTGCTGAAGGCCCGGGGACTTCGGTCCCCGGGCCTTTTCGTCGACGCGTGACAGAATTGCGTTTCGAGAATCCGAGCGCAGCACGACGCCGATGTCGGACAGCGGCCCCCGTTCCAGCCCGGTCCCGCCGGACTCCGGCGGCGAGAGGCTCCCGGCCATCGCGTTCGTCGTGTCGGAGGCGCCGGACAGAGACCACGGTACCTGGACGACGGTCTCGGCCGCGCTCCTCTTCCTCCTCGCGTCGACCCCGGCGCTGGGCCTCCACCCGGCGACACGGCACTACGGCCAGCGGGACGGCCTCCCGCAGTCGCGCGTGTCGGCCGTGTCGCAGGACGCCCGGGGGCTCCTCTGGATCGGCACGAAGCGCGGAGGGCTGGCCCGCTACGACGGGCGGACGTGGCGCGTCCTCGACACGGCGGACGGCCTCCCCTCCAGCGACGTCCGGTGGATCTCCCGCGACCCGGGCGGGAACCTCTTCGTGGCGACGGCCGGAGGCTACGGCCGGGTCCGCGACGGCCGATTCGAGCCGATCGGCCCTTCCGCCGCCGCGACCGACCGGCTCGTCCGTGTGCTCGAGGCCTCGACCCCGGGCACGCTCTGGATCGGCCGGCGCGCGGGCCTCCTCGTCTGGAGCGAGAAGGGGGGCGAGGTCGTCGTTCCCCTCGAGAGAGAAGGCAGGCCGCCGGACGTCCAGTGGCTCGCCCCCGACGGCACGGGCGGGATCTACGCGGCCACCGACGTCGGGCTCGCACACGTCGGCCCGCCGCCCGGCCTCGCGGTCTCCTGGGTCGCCGGGCTGCCGCCGGACGACACGACCGTCGTCTCCCGGCTGCAGGACGGGAGGCTCGCCGTGGCCGTCACCGGTGCAGGGCTCTTCGTCGGGAAGCCGGGAGACTTCCACCGGATCGGCGACGACCGTCGGCCCGGCCTGAAGGTCATCTCGCTCCTCGACGGAGGAGAGGAGGGTCTCTTCGTCGGAACGAGCGGCGCCGGGGCGTTCCTCTGCCGGGAACGGTGCGAGCCGCTCACGGGGAACGACCTCGCGCCGGACGGCATCGTCTTCGAGATCTTCCGGGACCGCGAGGGGGTCCTCTGGTTCGCGACCGACGGCGGCCTCGGAAAGCGCGTCGCCTCGGCGTTCCGGACCCTGGACGAATCCGACGGATTCCCCAGGACCGAGTGGCTCTACGGGATGACCGAGACGGCCGACGGCGCGGTCTGGATCGCCGCCTCCGACCACCGCGTCGTCCGGCTGGACGCCGACGGGCGGGCGAGCGTCTTCACCGGGGCCGACGGCCTTCCGGGCGTCCTCGTCACCGACGTCCTCTCGCCGAGGAGCGGCGAGGGACCGCTCGTCTGCACGCGGCGCGGCCTCTTCCGCCGCCGTGGAGGCCGCTTCGTCCACGAGCGGCTGCCGGGCGGAGTCCCCGACGACGTCGACTCCGCGCTCGACACCGCGGACGGTCTCTACGTCGCGACCTGGAACCGGGGCCTGTACCTCGTCCGCGACGGCGCCGCCCTCCGGGTCCCTCCCCCGGTGGGCCCCGTCGTCGAAGCCCTGGCCCCGCTCCCGGACGGCCGGATCTGGTGCGGCGGGGACGGATTCGGGATCGCCCTCGTCGCGGCCGGTCGCGTCGTCTCCCGCCTCACGACCCGCGACGGCCTCCCCTCCGATCAGGTCCACGGCATCCTCGTCGACTCGAAGGGGGACCTCTGGGTCGCGACCGAGGCCGGGGCCTGGTGCCGGCGCCGGGACGGGTCGAGCTTCCTCCTCGACCGCGACGCCGGCCTCCCCGGGAGCTACGTCTACTGGGTCGTCGAGGACCACGAGGGAGCCCACTGGCTCGGCACGAACCACGGTGTCGTCCGCCGCGCGGCGGACGGCCGCCTCGAGCTCTTCACGACCCGGGACGGGCTGGAGAGGAACGAGTGCTCGCCCGACAGCGCCTTCGTCGACTCGCGGGGGCGGCTCTTCGTCGGTACGTCGACGCTCTCCGTCTTCGACCGGAGGCCCGCCCCGCCCGGAGCGCGGCCCCTCGTCCACCTCGAGGCCGACGCGGGCGCCGGCTGGCTCCCCGAAGGGTCGACCCTTCGCCTCCGGGCGGGCTCGGGACCCGTCCGGTTCCGCTTCGCCAGCCCGTCGTTCGTCGACGAGGATTCGACGACCTTCCGGACCCGACTGACCGGCGTCGCGGACGCCTGGCAGACGACGGGGACGGGTCAGGATACGTCGACGTGGGGACGGCTCTCGCCGGGCGCGTACCGCTTCGAGGTCCAGGCCGTCACGGGAGACGGACGGGTCTCGGAGAGCCCCGCCGGGATCGCGGTCGTCGTCGAGCCCCGCTGGTGGGAGCGGGGCGACGTGCGCCTCGCCGCGATCGCCCTCGCCGTCCTCGTCGGCGCGCTCGCCCTGATCGTTCGCGACCGTCGGCACGCGCGCGCCGCCGCACGCCTGAAGGCCCTCGTCGACGAGAGGACCGACGCGCTGCGCAGCGCCAACGCGCGGCTCGAGAGCCTCGCCGCGACCGACGAGCTGACCGGCGTCGCGAACCGGCGCAGCGCGACGGAGCGTCTCGCGCAGGCCATCGCGGTCGCGCGCCGGAATGGATCGCCCCTCGCGATCGCGCTCGTCGACCTGGACGGATTCAAGGGGGTGAACGACTCGTTCGGTCACTCCGCCGGAGACGACTGCCTGCACTGGATCGCCGGCGTCCTCGCGGGCGCGCTCCGCGCCGGCGACTTCCTCGGGCGTTTCGGCGGCGACGAGTTCCTGGCCGTCCTCGTCGACACGGACCTCGAAGGCGCCCGCGTCGTCGCGGCGCGCATGTCGGCCGAGCTGGCCGCGCGCCCCTGGCGACCGGAAGGATCGACGGGCCCCTCGCGACCCCTCGTCACCCTGAGCATCGGCCTCGCGGCGCTCGCCCCCGCCGACCCGGACGCCGCCGCGTTCCTCCTCCGGGCCGACCGCGCCCTCTACGCCGCCAAGAACGCCGGGCGGGCGCGGGCCGTCGCGGCGGAGTGAGGCCGCCGCCGCGCCCCGGGCCCGCCGCCCGTCATCCCGAGCCCCCGGAAGAGGGTCCGGGCTCCTCGGGGAGCGTGAACGCAAAGCGTGCTCCCCCTCCGGGGGCGCTCTCGGCGCGGATCCGGCCTCCCTGCGCCTCGACGGCGAGGCGGCAGAACGTGAGCCCGAGGCCGCTCCCGCTCGCCGCGTGGGAGCCGGTGACGAACCGCTCGAAGACGCGCTCCCCGAGGTCGGGCGGGAGGCCCGGCCCGTCGTCGGCGACGGTCACGCGGAGGAGCCCGCCCGCCTCGCGGCTCGCGCCGACCCGGATCCGGCCGCGCTCCGGCGAGAACTTGATCGCGTTGCCGACGAGGTTCTGCAGGATCCGCGAGAGGAGCCCGCGGTCGGCGAGGACGCGGGGAAGCTCCGCGTCGACCTCGTTCACGAGCAGGAGCCTGCGGGGCTCGGCGAGCGGACGCTGGAGGTCGAAGGCCTCCTCGACCGCTTCGGCGAGGTCCACCCTCTCGAGGGCGAGCGGCATGCCCCCCTGCTCGAGGCGCGCGACGTCGAGGATCGCGTCGACGAGGCTCCGCAGCTTGATCCCTCCCCGCCGGGCGATCCGGACGATCTCGGCCCTGGCCGAGGACTCCGGGCCGGCGAGCCCGGCCTCGAGGAGGTCCATCGAGGCGAGCATCGACGCGAGCGGGTTCTTCAGGTCGTGCACGAGGGTCCGGACGAGGTCCTCGCGCATCTGCTCCACCGACCGGCGCGCCGTCACGTCCTCGGCGATCCCCGCGACCCGGAGGACGCGGCCCGCCTCGTCGGGGATCGGGAAGGCCCGCGAGCGGATCCACCGGACGGAGCCGTCCGGGCGGAGGATCCGGTACTCGAGGTCGTAGCCGTCCCGCTGCCGCGCGATCGCCGCCAGGAGCGATTCCCGGTCGTCGGGGTGGATCGTCTCGAGGAACTCCTTCCAGCCGACGCTCGCCGGTCGGCCCCAGATCTTCTCGAACCCGGGGCTCACGTAGAGGAAGCGGGCCGGCTCCACGGACCGGATGAAGAAGAGGGCGTCGATGTTCTCGGCGAGCTGCCGGAAGCGGAGCTCGCTCTCGGCGAGCTCCTGCTGAGCCCGCGTGCGCTCGGCGAGCTCGTCCTGGAGCGCGCCGAAGAGGCGCGCGTTCTCGATCGCGAGCGCCGCCTGGGCCGCGAAGGCCGCCGCGCTCCCGGCGTGCGCCTCGCCGTAGAAGCCGCTCTCCTCCTTGTTCAGGGAGAGCATGCCGATGAGCCGCTCGCCGAAGACGAGCGGGACGCCCATCCACGAACGTCCCCCGACGCCCCGGAACGGCGCGCCGGGAGGGGCCTCGGCGGCGCGGTCGCGGATGACGGGGCGGCGTCCCTCGAGGACCTCGGCGCTCCGTCCGTCGCCGGCGGCGGGGTCGAAGCGCCGTCCGACGGCCCCCGCGGCGAGCCCGCGCCCCGCGATCACCTCGAGCCGGCCGTCGCGCAGCTCCTGGATCGCCACGGCGTCGCACGGGACCACCTTCTCGAGCTCGACGAGGATCAGGTCGATCACCCTGTCCCGCTCGACCGTCGACGAGAGCGCCCGGGTCGCCGCCTGCAGCCGTTCCGCGGTCTCGCGGGCCGTCCTCTCGCGCTCGAAGAGCCGGGCGTTGTCGAGCGCGACCGAGGCGAGCTGGGCGAAGCTCTCGAGGAGCCGGGTCTCGGCCTGGGAGACACCCCTCTTCTCCCGGCCGTGGACGACCCCGAGGACGCCCCCGACGCGGCCCCCGAAGCGGAGCGGCGCGGTCAGGAGCGCGCCGAAGACGCCGGCGGGAACGTTCGGCAGGCGGTCGGGCCAGGCGTCGTAATCGTCGACGAGGAGCGGCGTGCCGTACTCCCAGGTCCAGCCGACGGCTCCTTCCCCGCGCCCGACGAACTCGTCGCGCGGCCGGTTGCCGGTCCAGACGCGGCGCTCGAGCCGGCTCCCGTCCGGCGTCTCGAGGTAGAGGAAGCCGTCCGCGGCGCCGTGGAGCGCCGCGGCCCGCTCGACGAGGGACTCGAGGAGCGGCCCGGTCTCGAGGCGGTCCATGATGGCGAGCGCCGTCTCGTGGAGCGAGGCGAGGTACGAGCCGCTCCGCCGGAGTTCGGCCTCGACCCGCTCCTGCTCCGCGAGGAGGCGGGCGGCCTCCGCGTGCGCCGCCTCGGCGCGGGCCTTCTGCGCCGCGAGGTCGCGGGTCCGCTCCTCGACGAGGCGGCTCAGCTCCCGTTCCCGCGTCGCGAGCGCCCGGACCCGGAGCCGGTACCCCCCGGCGAGGAGGCCGACGACCGCGGCCGCCGCCGCGATCGCGAACGGGACGGTCTGGTAGAAGCGCGGGCGGACTCGGAGGGCGAGCCCGGCGCCCGACTCGTTCCACTCCCCCGCCCCCATCCGGGCGGCGATCCGGAACGTGTAGGTGCCGGGCGACACGTTCGTGTACTCCGCCCGCCTCCGGTCGCCGGCGTCGACCCATCCCCCGTCGAAGCCCTCCAGCCGGAACCGGACCGCCGCGCGCTGCGGCGCGAGCGGCGAGAGCCGTGCGAAGAGGATCGAGACGCGCGAGGCGCCCGCGGGGACGTCCACGCCGTCGCCGAACGGCGCCGGCCGGCCGTCGAGGTCGACCTCCTCGATGACCGCGGACGGCGGCCGCAGGGCCGGAGCCGGCGTCGCCGGGTCGATGGTCGCCACGCCCCGGGTCGTCGCGAACCAGAGCCTCCCGTCGCGGCTCCGGAAGGCGGAGGGCTGGCCCGGCGCCGTGCACTGGTTGCTCTTCATCCCGTCGACCTGGTCGAAGCTCTCGAGCGCGAGGGGGCTCTTCGGATCGGACGCGGCGGCCTCGAGCGAAGCGCGCGCGACGCGCGAGACGCCCCGGCTCGTCCCCACCCAGACGTCGCCCCGGGCGTCCTCGACGACCTGAGTGACGGAGTCGCTCGGAAGCCCGGTCGCGGCCGAGAAGGTCTCGAAGCGCCCGTCCGCCCAGCGCGACAGGCCTCCGTTCGTCGCGACCCAGAGCATCCCGTCGGGGTCGACGCGGAGGGCGAGGATGACGTCGCTCGCGAGGCCGTCCTTCGATGTGTACGTCCGGAACCGTCCCTTCGAGAAGCGGGTCAGCCCGGCGCCGTCGGAGCCGACCCAGAGGCTTCCGTCGCGGTCCTCGGCGAGCCCGATGAGCGAGTGCGACGGGAGCCCCTCGCTCTCGCGGAAGCTCCGCCACTTCCCGTCCTCGAAGAGCGAGAGGCCTCCGTTCGTCGCGGCCCAGACTCGCCCGGACCGATCGGCGAGGACCGCCCGGACGGTGTCGTGCGCGAGTCCGTCGCGCGCCGTGAAGCCCTGCCAGCGTCCGTCGCGACGCCGCCAGACCCCCGCGCCGTAGGTGCCGATCCAGAGCGCGCCGTCCGGACCCTGGGCGATCGAGCGGACGGCGACCGGCCCCGCGAAAGGAGGAGACGCGTGCACGAAGGCGGCCCCCTCGAGCCGGTCGAGCCCGCCCGCCGACCCGACCCAGAGGGTCCCGTCCCGGTCCTCGAAGGTCGCGTAGGCGAAGTCGCGCGCCAGCCCTTCGCGCGCGGTGTAGGCCGTGAACCGCCCGTCGCGCAGCCGGCTGACCCCGGCGCCGTTCGTCCCGACCCAGAGGCGGCCGTCGCCGTCGGCGTGGAGCGCGTAGACCACGTCCCCCACGCCGTCGCGCGATCCGAGGAACGAGACCCTCCCGTTCGCGAAGCGCGCGAGGCCGGAGCCGTTCGTCCCGATCCAGAGCGTCCCGCGCGCGTCCTCGACGACCGACGAGAGGAGCCCCGAGCGGAGCGGCTCGAGCCCCGCCGGCAGGGGCGCGACGCGGCCGTCCCGGAGGAGGGCGAGGCCGGCCGACGTGGCGACCCAGAGTTCGCCGTGGCGCCCGACCGCGACGCCGGCGACGAGCCCGCCCGGCAGGCCGTCTCCGGTCGTGTACGTCGTGAAGGTCCCGTCCGGGGCGAGGCGGCGGAGGCCGTCCGCCTGCGTCGCCAGCCAGAGCGTCCCGTCCGGCGACTGGGCGATCGCCGCGACGGTCCGGCCCGAGGCGTTCGGGTCGAAGCGCTCGATGCGCCCCTTCCGCCAGCGCGCCAGCCCGCCGCCGTTCGTCCCCATCCAGACGCTCCCGTCGCGGACGTCGGCATGGAGCGACCAGACGATCTCCGACGGGAGCCCGTCCGCCGTCGTGAAGCGCCGGATCCTCCCCCGCGAGAGGCGGGAGACGCCTCCCCCGTTCGTGCCGATCCAGAGGCCTCCCTCGCGGTCCTCGCAGAGCGCCCGGAGACCGTTGTTCCCGAGCCCGTCCGCCTGAGTGAAGACCGCGAAGCGGGTACCGTCGAACCGGGCGAGGCCGTCGTAGGTGGCGAGCCAGACGTAGCCGTCGCGGGTCTCCCGGACGGCCGTGACCGTCGCGCTCGGCAGGCCGTGGTCGGTCGTCCAGGTGTCGAGCCCGAGCTGCGTCAGCGCCTTCGTCGGGTCGAGGCCCGGAGGGAGACCTTCCGCCCCGACCCGGCCGTCCAGCATGCAGGCGAGGACGACGCACCCACCGGCCACGCAGAGGACGGACCACCACGACCGTGTGCGCGCGACACTCATCTCGCTCCCGCAGCGCCGAATCGTCGCACGCCTCGGGCGGCGGCGCTGCCGGAAACGGGCCCCGGGCGGTGGAGAATCGGAGCGTGCGCCCCCTCGCCCTCGCCCTCCTCCTCCCGCTCTCGTCCCCCCTCTCCGGCGCGCCCCCGGCGCCGGCGGCTCACGTCGCCCGGGTCATCCTCGAGACCGGGCTCGGCGAGATCGAGGTCGAGGTCGACCTCGCGCGGGCCCCCGTCACCGCCCGCAACTTCCTCCGGTACGTCGAGGACGGGCGCTACGACGGCGGGCGCTTCCACAGGACGGTGACGCCGGAGAACCAGCCCGACAAGAGGGTGAAGATCGACGTGATCCAGGCCGGCGTGGCACCCGGCCGGGAGAAGGACGACCGGGCCCCGATCCCGCTCGAACGGACGCGCGACACCGGCCTCGCCCACGTCGACGGGGCCGTCTCGATGGCCCGCGACACGCCCGACTCGGCGACGAGCGACTTCTTCGTCTGCGTCGGCGACCAGCCGTCGCTCGACTTCGGCGGCGCGCGCAACCCCGACGGCCAGGGGTTCGCGGCCTTCGGCCGCGTCGTCCGCGGAATGGACGTCGTCCGGACGGTCTGGCGCTCCCCCGCGAAGGGACAGGCGCTCGACCCGCCGGTCCCGATCCTCCGCGCGCGGGTCGTCCCGACGGGCGCGCCGGCGGAGACGAAGTAGCGGCCTCTCTCCGGCTGTCCGTCCCTGTTCGACGTCGCTCCCCCCCCGCCCTGCGGCTTATCCTCTCCCATTGCGGACCGGCGCGGCCGTCGGCCAGCCCCGGTACCGTCATGGAGGAAACGATGGGTACGAGAGGACGTCAGATCGTCGGGCTCGATGTCGACGAGCTCGTGAAGATGCTCAACGCGGCCTACGCGAGCGAGTGGCTCGCCTACTACCAGTACTGGCTCGGCGCAAAGCTCATCAAGGGACCGATGAAGGACGCCGTCGCTGCCGAGCTGACGCTCCACGCGACCGAGGAGCTGAACCACGCCGTCCTCCTCTCGAACCGGATCATCCAGCTCGGCGGGACGCCCGTCCTCGAGCCGAAGGAGTGGTACGCCCTGAGCCCCTGCGCGTACGACGCGCCGGCCGACCCGTACGTGGCCGTCCTCCTCGACCAGAACATCGCGGGCGAGCAGTGCGCCATCGACACCTACAAGAAGCTCATGGACGCCACCAAGGACAAGGACATGGTGACGTACAACCTGGCGCTGACGATCCTCGAGCAGGAGGTCGAGCACGAGGAAGACCTCCAGAGCCTCAAGGAAGACCTCGACCTGATGGTGAGCCGCGGGAGCCGTTAGCGCGACCCGGCACCGTTCCCACGGTCGACCCGGCCCCGGGGCGCGCGCGCCCCGGGGCCTTCGTCTTTACGTCCCGGCGCGACCTCGCCGGGTGCCTCTCCCGGACCGGCCTCCCCGAACGACACGGTGTCCTTGACAGCTGCGACAATGTCGCAAGATCATCCGCGCGATCGAAGAGTACGAATCCTGGTTCATCGGCCGATTCGGCCCGCCGTTCGACGCTCTCATGCCGCTTCGCTCGACGAGGAGGTCCACATGCGCCGCACCCTTGTTCTCCTGACGCTCTTCCTCGCGGCGCCTCCCGCGCACGCCTGGATCGCCCTCCTCCCCGGCGCCGTGGAGGGGCTGGGCCAGTCGCCCGCCGTCTTCTCCTCGACCGTCTACCTCGCGAACGGCGGGACGCAGGCGGCGACGGTGACGTTCGAGCTGATCCCCTACCCGGGCCGCGACGCGCCCCCCCCTGCGACGCGCAGCATCGCGCCCGGCGGGCTCCTGGTCGTCGACCACGCGCTGCAGAGCCTCTTCGGGATCTCGGCAGACGCCGGGACCCTCCGCGTCTCCTCGGACCAGCCCCTGACCGGGTCGCTCGTCACGGCGAACGTGGCGAATCCCGCCTCGACCTACGGTGTCGCCCTTTCGCCCGTGACGGAGCGGGGGCTCCTCCGGTCCGGCGAGGTCGGTCACGCGCCCTGGGTCAGCCAGGGGGGCGGGTACCGGACGAACGTCGCAGCCGTCCTCGCCGAGCCGAGCTCGACCCTGGTCGTCTCGGTCTTCGACGCCGCCGGCGTCCTCCTGGGCCGGAAGGAGATCCGGTCGACGGTCCCGGCCTCGTGGCAGGTCCCGGTGACCGACCTGATCGGTCCGCGCGACCTTCCCGTCGGGCGCGTCGAGTTCCTCTTCACGAGCGGCCGGGGAACGGGCTACGTCGTGGTGAACGACGACGTCACGGGGGACGGGATCGCCATCCAGGCGCCCCGGCAGCTGTCGTCCGAGCAGCTCCTCGACGGCGTCGCGAAGACCGCAGGGGCCAACGGCACGTTCTGGCGAACCGACGCGCGCGTGCTCAACCCGAACGAATACCCGATCTCCATCTCGGTCGATCCGCTCGGGCTCCCCGCCGCGGCTCCGCTCACGCTGAGCGTCGCCGCCGGCGCGATCCTCGACCTGCCCGACGTCCTCTCCCGCTTCGGCGTCTCCGCCCCGGCGGCCGGCGCCCTCCGGTTCCGGAGCAGCGACACGTTCCTCGTCTTCGGACGGACGCAGAACGTCGACCCGTCGGGCCAGAGGCCCGGCACCTTCGCGGCGTCGCAGGCGGCGATCCTCGTCCCGGACCAGCTCCTCCTCCCGGGGCAGACGGGGAGCTTCAGCGGCGTCGAGCAGTCCCCGCGCTTCCGGTCGAACCTCGCGCTCCTCGGCACCGAGGGCGGGGCCGTCGGCACGCTCTCGCTCCGGGGCGCCGGCGGCGAGCCGCTCGGCACGGCGCCCTTCAGCCTCGCGGCGAACCAGTGGCTGCAGAAGAGCGTCTCCGACTGGTTCCCGGGCGTGACCTTCGCGGGGGCGGCCCGCGTCGAGGTCTCCCTCTCGAGCGGACAGCTCGACGGGTACGTGTCGCGCATCGACAACGCGACCGGCGACCCCGTGGTCGTCCCGGTCGCCTCGCCCTACACGGCCGTCTCCGACGTCAGCCTGATCTCCTTCACCCAGAGACCGGACCCGATGACCTCCGCCCGGGGAGGCTCCCTCTTCGTGACCCTCCAGAACAACGGGCCGGACGCCACCGAGGGGGCGCTCGAGCTGACGATCAGCGTGGCGGTCGAGCAGGGGGCGAGCGCGCTCGTCGTCTCGGGCCTCACGGGCGACACCGCCTCCGACTGGGACCTCGTCTCGGGGACCTACGGCGTCAGCAAGATCGTTCGCGTGCGCCGGAAGTCCTACCTTCCCTCGGGAGCGACGACGACGATCCAGGCGAACGTCGGCGTCGCGGGGGGAGGCTCCCTCGGAGGCTCGTTCCCCGGGAACCGCGCCTCCGTCGCGGTGAGGAGCGACCCCAATTCTGCGAACAACGCGCGAACGCTGACCGTCGACATGACACCCTGACATGAGAAACACCTCACTCTCCGCCGCCGCTCTCGCCCTCCTCGCCGCCGCCGTCGCCGTCCCCGCCCGGGCGCAGTTCGAGTCCTCGGCGCTCGCGAAGGTCCAGGTCAACGTCACGAACCCGGGCGGGAAGTCGCTCGCCATGGGCGGGGCGTTCGTCGCCCTCGCCGACGACGCCACGGCCGCCTTCGCGAACCCCGCCGGCCTCGTCCAGCTCACGTCGTGGCAGGCGGGGGCCTCGGTCAAGGGCTTCCGCTTCTCGCCGAACTTCGACACGCGGGTCTTCGCGGCCGAGGCGCAGGGCACCGGCCAGGCGTTCGTGCAGGTCGACTCGATCCCGTTCGAGCCGACGACGAGCGTCACCGACGTCGACTTCGCCTCCGTCGTCGCGCCCGTGATCCCGGAGAAGCTCGTCCTGAGCCTCTACCGCGCCGTCGACCTGCGCTACCGCTACGAGCTCGACCATCCGCAGCGCCAGTTCCAGGTCAACCTCGAGCCGGGCGACGGCGCCCCGTTCGCGATCGAGGAGCAGGGCTCCGTCGACATCCGGAACGAGGTCGTCGGCCTCGCCGCGGCGACGCGGCTCATGGCGGGCCAGGTCCCGATCGACCTCGGCGCGGGGCTCACGTTCTCGCGCCTCCGCTACGAGTTCGGCGGGCCGGGAGGCGCCTACCTCTCGCGCATCGCGAACTTCTCACCGACCTTCACGGACGTCTCCGTCACGGCGTCCGCGGACTCCTCGTGGCAGCCCGGCTTCTCGGTAGGCGCCCGCTCGACCCTCGACGAGGTCTCGCACCTCTCGGTGGGCGCGGTCTACCGCCGGAACGGCTCGCACGACGTCTCCTACTCCGTGACGGCCCCCGTCTCCCTCTCCTGCGGGAAGCCGAACGACGTCGGCTTCAGCGGCTGCGGCTCCATGAAATCTCCGGACGACTTCGCCTTCGGCGTCTCCGGCGCCGTCGGCAACCTGACCGGCTCCGCCGAGTACCAGCGGATCCTCTACTCCCAGCTCAACGACGGCTTCGTTCACCTCTACCGCTACTTCGAGTCGAACGCCCAGGGGACGACCTACGCCGTTCCCGTCGGGTCGTCGAAGGACGCGAACGTCTACCGCGTCGGCCTCGAGTACGCGCTTCCCCTGGGAGGGAGCGACCTCCTCTTCGTCCGCGCGGGCTACTACCACGAGACCGCGCACGGGACGACGCTCGCCCTGAAGAAGGACGACCTCCCTCCCCTCGGCGTCCCCGACGACGGCACCGACAAGGTCTTCACGACCCTCCCCGTCGACCAGGTCCTCAAGGGCGTCTACGACGGCGGCTCGGCGCAGGACCACGTCAGCGCCGGCGTCGGCGCGAGCCTCTTCCGCAGCGTTTCCGTGGACCTCGCGTACGACTGGAGCAAGGAGGCGAGCTCCTTCTCCGCCTCGCTCTTCGTGAGGTTCTAGCGGGCTCCGGGCGCCCCCTTCGGCACGTAGTAGTCCGACCTCCGGTACATCCGCGTCACCTTTCCCGCGGCGTCGACCTCGAAGCGGAGCGTCTCGCCGTCGGGGAGGCGGAAGGCGTTCCCGCCGATCGGCACGAGGCGGCTGACGGCGTCTTCGGGGTCGTCCTCCGGCGGGTAGCCGTGCTCGTAGGTCGCGAGGCCGTTGCCGAGGACGAGGACCTCGATCTCCCAGTCCCACGGGTCGGTGTACGTGCCGACGAAACGCCTCCACGCCGGGTCGAAGGGGGCCTTCGGCTCGGGAGGCGCGGGCGGGACGGCGACCGCCGGGCCGACGAGCGCGAGCGCCTCGCGCGCGAAGAAGGCCGGGCTCGCGTCGTCGGCGTTCGTCAGGGCGATCGCGGCGAGGCCGCGCTCCGGGTCGAGGATCACGTCGGACCTGTGCCCGCCGATCCACCCGCCGTGCGAGACGTACGTGTGCCCGTCGCGGCGCGAGATTCCCCAGCCCAGGCCGCGGGCGCCCGTCCACCTCGCGTTGACCCAGTGCGGCCGCTGCATCTCGGCGAGCGTCGGCCCGGAGAGGATCTGCGCGCCGCCCGCCTTCGGGCCGGCGGTGTCGGCGGTCAGGTGGAGCGCCGCGAAGCGGGCGAGGTCCTCGAGCGTCGAGATCACCGCCGCGGCGGGGGCGAAGGAGCCGGTGTCGTAGTAGTCGAGCGTCCCGCGGCTCCCGTCGGCCTGCTTGCGCCGGTGCTGCCGCGGGAGGGTCGCGATCTGCTCCTTCGTCGGCGCGCCCGTCGAGGCCGTCATCCCGAGCGGGCCGAAGACGTGCTTCGAAAGGTAGCCGGCCCACGTCTCGCCCGAGGCGGCGACGACCACCTCGCCGAGGATCGCGAGGCCGAGGTTCGAGTAGCGGTACGTCTTCCCGGGCGGGGAGAGGATCCCCACCTTCGGCATGGCGGCCTTCAGCTCCTCCCGCGTCGGGAAGGTGTGCGTCGTCCACGACGGGAAGGGCGCCTCGCGCGAGAGGCCCGAGGTGTGGGTCAGGAGGTGCTCGATCGTGATCGGCGGGGCGTCGGGGAACGGCGTCGGCACCTGGAACCACGGCAGGTGCTTCACGACCGGGTCGTCGAGCCGGAGCTTCCCCGCGTCGCGCAGCTGGAGGATCGCCGTGGCCGTGAAGACCTTGCTCACCGACCCGAGCCGGAAGGGGGTGGACGGCGTGAGCGGGACGCCGCCGGCGAGGTCGGTCGTCCCGTAGCCCTTCGCCCACGCGAGCTTCCCACCCGAGACGACCCCGACGACGACCCCCGGGATCCCGTGGTAGGCGAGCTGCTCGGCCGCCCAGACGTCGTAGAGAGCCGCCGCGTCGGCGAGCGGGCCGTTCGCGGGAGGCGCCTCGGCCGCACCGAGCAGGCCGGAGAGGGCGAGGCATACGGAAACGAGGACGAACGCGGCCCGGCGGATCGCGGCCGGGACGCTGGCGATATGGCTGGTCATGGATCTCCCTCCGCTGCGGCCCGACAGCGTAACGCAGGTCCGCCCCGGCTTTCCGCCAGCCCTCCTTTCTCCGAAACTCCCCGCCGTGACCGACGTACTTGTCTTCGGAGTGCGCACGATGCCATCGAAAAACCGCTCTCGCCTCGGGCTCGCGGCCCTCGCCGCGGCCTCCCTTCTCCCCCTGTGCCTCGCCTCGGCCCCGGCCCGGGCCGAGAACGCCCTCTGGCTCCGCTCGCCGGCCATCTCCCCCGACGGGAAGACGGTCGCATTCAGCTACCGGGGCGATCTCTGGACCGTCCCGATCGCGGGGGGCACGGCGACCCCGATCACCGTCGCCGCCGCCTACGACACCGCGCCCGTCTGGTCGCCCGACGGGAAGCAGATCGCCTTCGCCTCGGACCGCTACGGCAACTTCGACGTCTTCGTCATGCCGGCCGGGGGCGGTGAGGCCAGGCGCCTCACCTTCCACTCCTCCGACGACCTCCCGACGAGCTTCACGCCCGACGGCAAGGCCGTCCTCTTCAGCTCGGCCCGGCTCGACGCGGCGAAAAACGTCCAGTTCCCGACGCCGGCGCAGCCCGAGCTCTACCAGGTGGCGCTGACGGGCGGGATGCCCGTGCAGGTCCTCTCGACGCCGGCCCTCTACGCGGCGTGGGACCGGGCCGGCGAGCGGCTCGCCTACTCGGACGTGAAGGGCTACGAGATGGAGTGGCGCAAGCACGACAACTCGTCGTTCGCGCGCGACGTCTGGGTCTACGAGAAGAAGAGCGGCAAGCACACGCGCCTGACCGGGTTCGGCGTCGACGACCGCCAGCCGGTCTGGTCGCCCGACCAGAAGTCCCTCTACTACCTCTCCGAGAAGAGCGGCAGCTTCAACGTCTGGAAGCTCGACCTCGCCGACCCGGGCAGGCCCGTGCAGGTGACGACCCACAAGACCCACCCGGTCCGCTTCCTCAGCGCCTCGGCCGCGGGCGACCTCTGCTACGCGTGGGACGGTGAGATCTGGGTCCGCCCCGCCGGCGCGAGCGAGAGCCGCAAGCTCTCCGTGACCGCGGCCGCCGACCGGCGCGACCTCGCCGTCGCCCCCGTCGACGCCGGCTCCGACGTGAGCGAGTTCGAGCTCTCCCCGAACGGCAAGGAAGTGGCCTTCGTCGCCCGCGGCGAGGTCTTCGTCGCCTCCGTCGAGCACGGCACGACCCGCCGCATCACCGACACGCCCGGCCAGGAGCGCTCCGTCAGCTTCTCGCCCGACGGCAAGAGCCTCCTCTACGCCGGCGAGCGCGACGGCAGCTGGAACGTCTACCGGACCGACCGGATCGACCCCGAGGAGAGCGCGTTCTACAACGCCACGGCGCTGAAGGAGTCGGCCGTCGTCGCCACCCCCGCCGAGGAGTTCCAGCCCTCCTTCTCCCCCGACGGCAAGGAGGTCGCCTTCCTCGAGGAGCGGACGACCCTCAAGGTCCTGAACCTCGCCACCGGCAAGAGCCGCGTCGTCCTCCCGGGCGACATGAACTACTCCTACGCCGACGGCGACCAGTGGTACCAGTGGTCGCCCGACGGGAAGAGCTTCGCCGTCCAGTTCCTCAGCCCGACCCGCTGGTCGAGCGAGGTCGGCATCGTCGACGCCGCCGGCGGCAAGCCCGTCTTCAACGTCAGCCGGAGCGGCTACGAGGACGAGTCGCCGAAGTGGGCGCGCAAGGGCGAGGTCCTGATCTGGGCCACCGACCGGTACGGCACCCGCCAGCACGCCGGCAACCCCCGCGAGCAGGACGTCTTCGCCGCCTTCCTGACGAAGAAGGCCTGGGACCGCTTCCGCCTCGACGAGGCCGCCTACGCGCAGCTCGTCGAGAAGGAGAAGGAAGCGGACAAGAAGAAGGAGAAGGACAAGGACAAGGCGAAGGACGCCGACAAGGGGAAGGACAAGGCGAAGGACAAGGACAAGGGGAAGGAGGCCGAGAAGAAGGACGAGGTCAAGCTCCCCGAGCCCGTCGCCTTCGAGCTCGACGCCCTCGAGGACCGGACCGCCCGCCTCTCGCTCCACTCCGCGAGCCTCGCCGACGCCGCGCTCACGCCCGACGGCGAGACGCTCGTCTACCTCGCCCGCTTCGAGAAGGGCTACGACCTCTGGAAGTACGTCCCGCGGAAGAAGGAGGTCAAGCTCGTCGCCAAGCTCGACGCAGACCGCGGCGCCAGCCTCCGGATCGACCCCGAGGGGAAGAAGGCGATCGTCCTCGCCGACGAGAAGCTCTCCTCGATCGACCTCGAGTCGGGCAAGGCGACCCCGGTGAAGGCCTCCGCGAAGATCGAGCTGAAGGCCGCCGAGGAGCGCGCCTACCTCTTCGAGCACGCCTGGCGGCAGACGCAGAAGAAGTTCTACGTCGAGAACCTCCACGGCGTCGACTGGCCGGCCATGAAGGCGGCCTACGCCCGCTTCCTCCCCCACCTCGACAACAACCGCGACTTCGCCGAGCTCATCTCCGAGATGCAGGGCGAGCTGAACGCCTCGCACACGGGAGGCCGCTACCGGCCGACACGCCCCGACGGCGACGCCACCGCCTCGCTCGGCTTCTTCCCCGACCCCGCGTACGCCGGCGAGGGCGTGAAGGTCCTCGAGGTCCTCGAGAAGGGGCCGCTCACGAAGGCCGGGACGAAGGTCGTCGCCGGGGTCGTCATCACCTCCATCGACGGCGCGACGATCGCCGCCGGCGCGAACTGGTACCCGATGCTCAACCGGAAGGCGGGCCAGCCGCTCCGCCTCGGACTCCTCGACCCGAAGGACGGGAAGAAGTGGGAGGAGACGGTCAAGCCGATCGCCCCCGGCGAGCAGCAGGCGCTCCTCTACGAGCGCTGGGTGAAATCGCGGCGCGCCGAGGTCGAGCGCCTCTCCGGCGGCCGGCTCGGCTACGCCCACATCCGCGGCATGAACGACGGCGCCTACCGCGAGATCTTCGAGGAGATCTTCGGACGCGCCGTCGACAAGGACGCCATCGTCCTCGACACGCGCTTCAACGGCGGCGGCAACCTCGTCGAGCCGCTCACGATCTTCCTCACCGGGCAGGTCTACTACCGCGCGGTGCCGCGCGGCCGCCAGGTGGGCGTCGAGCCCGGCAATCGCTGGACGAAGCCCTCCATCGTCGTCATGAACGAGGGGAACTACTCCGACGCCCACTGCTTCCCGACGGCCTACAAGGCCCTCGGGATCGGCGAGACCGTCGGCATGCAGGTCCCCGGCACGTGCACCTCCGTCTGGTGGGAGAGGCTCCAGGACAAGACGCTCACCTTCGGCATCCCCGAGGTCGGCTACCTCGACCCGAAGGGCGACCTCACCGAGAACAAGCACCTCAACCCGGACTACGAGGTCGACAACGACCCCGCCCTCGAGTCCACCGGCCGCGACCAGCAGCTCGAGAAGGCCGTCGAGGTGCTGATGAAGAAGCTGCCGAAGCGCTGACCGATCGGACCCGAATCTCCTCCTTCGACCGCCGGCCCTTCAGGGGCCGGCGGTCGCGTTCCGGCCCCCGGCGACGTGGCGGGACCCGGATCCGCGGCAGAATCCGCCGCGTGAAGACCTCCGCGCGCCTCTCGTCCGTCGTCGTCCTCGTCCTCCTCGCGGGATCCGTCTCCGCCCAGCCAGCCTCCGGAACGCCCGCGGCCGGCGCACGGCGCCCGATCTCCCTCGACAACCTCGCGAAGGTAAGGACCGTGCGTGACCCGCAGGTCTCGCCCGACGGGAAGTGGGTCGCCTGCACGGTCGGCACGGTGGACGTGGAGAAGGACAGGGCGGAGACCGGGATCGTCCTCGCGAGCTGGGACGGTGCCCGTCGTCTCCGGATGACGACGGCACCGGAGGGCGGCACGCAGCCCCGCTTCAGCCCCGACGGGCGCTGGCTCTCCTTCCTCTCGAAGCGCGGCACCGAGGAGGAGAAGAAGAAAGGGGCGCAGGTCTGGCTCCTCGACCGGACGGGCGGCGAGGCCGTGAAGCTGACCGACCTGCCGGGAGGCGTCTCCGACCACGCGTGGTCGCCGGACTCGAAGACGCTCGTCCTCGTCGCGAGCGACCCGGACCCCGACGACGAACCCGAGAAAAAGGAAGGGTGGAAGCGGAAGACGAAGCCGCCGATCGTCGTCGACCGCTACTACTTCAAGGAGGACAAGGAGGGCTACCTTCGGCACGTGAGGAGCCACCTCTGGCTCTTCGACGTCGCGGCGAGGAAGGCCGATCCGCTCACGTCCGGGCCGTACGACGACGAGCTTCCCTCCTTCTCCCCCGACGGCCGGCAGGTCGCCTTCGTCAGCAAGCGGGGCGAGGACCCGGACCGGGGGAACGACTCGAACGTCTTCGTCGTCGAGGCGCGCGCGGGCGGTGCGCTTCGCCAGCTGACGACGTTCCCCGGCGAGGACGGGGACCGCCCCGCCTGGAGCCCCGACGGGAAGTGGATCGCGTACCTGCAGGGCGAGGAGGCCCGCTTCACGGCGTACGCGCAGCGGAAGCTCGCCGTCGTCCCCGCCGCGGGCGGCCCGGCACGGCTCCTCACCGCGTCCCTCGACCGTCCCGTCGAGGGCCCGGTCCTCTTCACTCCCGACGGGAAGGGCCTCCTCTTCTCCGTCGTCGACGACAGCTCGCAGTGGCTCGGCAGGGTCCCGCTCGCCGGCGGCGAGGTCGAGCGGCTGACGACGGGCCCGCGCGTCGTCGAGGCGCCCTCGCAGGGAGGCGGGCACCTGGCGATCCTCTCGGCGACGGACGCGGAGCTCCCTGAGGTCTTCGCGCTCGAAGCAGGCCGCCTCCGGCGCCTGACGCACGAGAACGACGAGTGGCTCGCGACGATCCGCCTCGGGACCACGGAGGAGATCACCTCCCGGAGCCGCGACGGCGCCGAGGTGCACGGCCTCGTCACGAAGCCGGCCGGGTACGTCGCGGGGACGAAGTACCCGACGCTCCTCCACGTCCACGGCGGGCCGAACGGACAGGACGACCACGCCTTCGACTTCGACCGCGAGCTCCTCGCCGCGAACGGCTACGTCGTCCTCGCGATGAACTACCGCGGCAGCTCGGGTCGCGGGGAGGCGTTCCAGAAGGCGATCTGGGCCCAGTGGGGGCAGAAGGAGGTCCTCGACCTCCTCGGTGCCGTCGACGCGGCCGTCGCCGCCGGCTACGCGGATCCCGACCGGCTCGGCATCGGCGGCTGGAGCTACGGAGGGATCCTCACCGACTACACGATCGCGACGGACGCGCGCTTCAAGGCCGCGATCAGCGGCGCCGGGAGCGCGAACCAGCTGACGATGTACGGCAGCGACGAGTACGTCGTCCAGTACGACAACGAGGTGGGGCCCCCGTGGAAGAGCCCGGACCTCTGGCTGAAGCTCTCGTACCCGTTCTTCCACGCCGACCGGATCCGGACGCCGACGCTCTTCCTCGGCGGCGAGAAGGACTTCAACGTCCCTCTCGCGGGCGGGGAGCAGATGTACCAGGCCCTCCGGAGCCTCGGCGTCCCATCGCAGCTCGTCGTCTACCCCGACCAGTTCCACGGGCTGACGACCCCGAGCTACAGGCGCGACCGCCTCGAGCGCTACCTCGCCTGGTTCGACCGGTACCTGAAGGCGAAGGGAGAGGCGCAGGCGAAGTAGCGCCGGTCATCCGCGCGCGGGAAGGGCTCCTACGCCGGCCCCGCGAGCGCCGCGCGCAGCGCGCGGACGTGCTCCGGCGTCGTCCCGCAGCAGCCGCCGAGGAGGGCGACGCCGGCCGCGAGGAGCTCCGGGACGCGGGCCGCCATCGCCTCGGGCGTCTCGGGCCACGTCAGCGCGCCGTTCGCGACCGTCGGAAGGCCCGCGTTCGGGCGGACGGCGACCGGGAGGGGGCCGCTGGCGCGGAGCTCGCGGGCGATGCCGACCATCGCCGCGCCGTCGCCGCAGTTCGCGCCGACGACGTCCGCGCCGGCCGCCGCGAGGCGGACCGCGGCCTTCGCGGGCGAGGCTCCCATCACGGTGAAGAAGCCGCGCTTCGTCGCCTCGAACGACATCGTCGCAACGACCGGGAGCGACGGCGCCGCCTCGCGCGCGGCCCGGACGGCGAGCTCGGCCTCGGCGAGGTCCGTCATCGTCTCGACGCAGAGGAGGTCGGCCCCGGCGGCGGCGAGGGCGGCGGCCTGCCTCTCGAAGCCCTCGCGGGCCGAGGCCGGGTCGAGGTCGCCGAGCGGCGCGAGGAGCTTCCCCGTCGGGCCGATCGAGCCGGAGACCCACGCCCTCTCCCCCGCCGCGCTCCGCACCGCGACCACCGCCGCGCGGCAGATCTCCTCGAGGCGCTCCTCGAGGCCGTGCAGGGAGAGCCTCGCCGGGTTCGCGCCGAACGTGTTCGTCGTGACGACCTCGGCTCCCGCCTCGAGGTAGAGCGAGGCGATCCCGGCCAGGAGCTCCGGCCGCTCGAGGCAGATCCGCTCGGGCGCTTCGCCCGTCGGGAGGCCGCGGGCCATGAGCATCGTCCCCCAGGCGCCGTCGCCGAGGACCACGGGTCCGCGCCGGATCCGGTCGAGGAACGGTTCCATCGCTAGGCCCTCCCCTCGAGCTCCTTCACCCGCCGGACGGCGCTTTCCGCGTCGAAGCCCCAGCCGTCGGCCCCGATCTCGTCGGCGAAGGCCCGCGTCACGGGCGCGCCCCCGACGATCACCTTCAGCCGCCCCGCGAGACCCCGCGCGCGGACGAGCGACACGACCTCGGCCATCCGCGGCATCGTCGTCGTCAGGAGAGCCGAGAGGCCGATGACCCGCGCTCCGCTCGTCTCGGCGGCCTCGACGAATCGCGCAGCCGGGACGTCCGTCCCGAGGTCGATCACCTCGAACCCGGCCCCGCGGAGGAGGATTCCGACGAGGTTCTTCCCGATGTCGTGGAGGTCTCCCTGGACCGTCCCGAGGACGATGCGCCCCGCCGGTGGCGCCCCGTCGCGCGCGAGGTGCGGCTTCAGGACCTCCATCCCCGCGTGCATCGCGCGCGCCGCGAGGAGGACGTCGGGGAGGAAAATCTCCCGCCTCCCGAACTCCTCGCCGACGACCGCCATCCCGGCGAGGAGGGCGTTCCGGAGGATCTCCCCGGCCTCGAGGCCCGCGCCGAGCGCGGCCTGCGTCCCGGCCCGCACGGCGTCCTCCTCGCCGGCGCGGAGGCTCTCCGCGATCTCCTTCAGGACGTCCAAGGCTCCCCTCCTTCCGCCGGCGTCCGCGCCGGAGCGCGCAGCGAGGCCATCCGCGGGAGACAGGTCCGATCCGCGCAGAGGTCGCAGAACGCGAAGTCGGGCCGGAACCGGTGCGCCCGCGCCGGCGCCTCGACGAGGACCCCCGAGACCGACTTGACCGGGCTCATAAGGGCGCTCTCGCCGAGCGAGACGCCGATCTCGCCCGGCGCGAGGCGCGCGAAGAGCGGCCGCTGGCCGGTGACCGGCCACCCGCAGTAGCCGGGGCTGTACGCGAGGACGGCGAGTCCCGGCGCTCCGCCCTCGGCCCGGAACGCGTCCGCGAGCTCCTCGGCGAGCGCGGCGGCCGCCTCCGACGCGACGGCGTCGAGGAGGAAGCCGAGCGGCGCGTCCCCCTCGTCGAAGAGCGTGCGGATCCGCGCGCAGACCGGCTCGCCGAGCGTCGCGGCGAAGAGGGCGAGGCGCGATGCCTGCGGCGCGACCCGCTCGAGGACCGAAGGCTCGTCCGCGCTTCTCCCGTCGCGGTAGAGCTCGAGGAGCTCGGCGAGCGGGACGTCTTCCAGGACCGCGATCGGCTCGGCCTCGCGGAGGAAGAGCTCCGTCGCCTTCACGGCGAGGTCGAGGACCCGCGCGGACGGGTTCCGGTCGGCCGGGACCCCGGCGCGGAGGAGGACGGCCGTCCGCGAGGGGAGGACGTCGGACGCCTCGATGCGGAGCACGCTCCTCACGCGACCTCCCGCGCGGGGAGCGCGTCGAGGCCCGCGCGCCGCGCGGCGGACTCCATCACGGCCGCGAGGTCCCGCTTCGCGCTCTCCGGAAGGCGCGAGGGGGCCCACGCAGCGACGCGCCGGTCCACCTCGCGCGCGGCGCGGGCGAGGAGACTCTCCGCGCCGTCCGCGCGCCAGCGGGCCTCGCCCGACCGGTCGACGACCGGCCCCGGGAACGTGATCTCGGCCCTGAGGTGCCGGCGCGTGTGCTTCGCGATGAGGAGGTGCTTCTCGGCGAGCAGCTCGCCGAGGAGCGGAAGGGCCGGGAAGTCGTCGCGCGGCTCGATCCCGCGCACGGCGCGGAGAGCCATCCCGCAGAGCTCGTCGTCGACGGCGAGCTTCTCGAGGCTGAAGCCGTTGTCGAGGTCGAGGAGGCCGGGGCCCGAGATCGCGTTCACGCCCGCGAGCGCGGCGAGGAGCGCCCCCGAGGAGGTCTCGAGGCCCGCCTGCGCGTCGAGCTCCTTGGCGTCGGAAACGCCCGCGTAGCCCTGAGTCGGGAGGCCGAGCCTCTTCCCCAGCTCCGCCATCCCGCACGTGAGCATCGCGGTCTCGATCGCCCCCGTCGCCGCCGCTTCCGAGCGGATGTCGAAGACGGCGGCGGAGGTCCCCCAGAGAAACGGGGCGCCGGGCGCGGCGAGCTGGTGGAGGACGAGGCCGCTCAGGTTCTCCGCGGCCCCCTGGACGAGCGTCCCCGTGAGCGTGACCGGCGAGAGGAAGCCGGCGAGCGGCACCGCGACGACCTCGACCGGCACGCCCGCGCGCGCGCAGTCGAGGAGGTTCCGGCCGGTCGCCTCGCTCCAGGCGAGGGGCGAGGTCGGGCAGCAGGTGAATACGGCGAGCGGCCTGGCGCGGAGCGCCGCCTCCGTCCCGCGGACGGCGAGCAGCAGGTCGACCATCACCCGGAACGCCTCGGCGGTGAACGCGCCGGTGACGACCGGCTTCTCGCAGGCGAGGAGGCCGAGGAAGAGGCGGTAGCTGTCGGAGATCTCCGGCGGGACGTCCGCCGGGACGAACGCCGTGCTCTGCGCGGCGAGGTGCGGGAGGCCCGCGACGAGCTTCGTGTAGCGGACGTAGTCGGCCGTCGCCGGCGGGCGGAGGACGCCGGTCTTCGGGTCGAGGACGCGGATCGCCGCGGAGCCCGGCGTGAAGTGGACCTCGTCGCCCGAGAGGTCGTGCGTGGCGTTCCCGAGGACGTCGTGGAGCGCGAAGCCGCGCGGGACGCTCGCGAGGGCGCGGTCGACGAGATTCCCCGGGATCTTCACCCTCGTCCCGCCGTCCTCCACCGCGGCCCCGTGGGCGGCGAGGAGGTCGATCCCCTCGGGGACGTGGAGCTCGACGCCGAGCGTCGCGAGGACGGTGCGGGCCTCGTCGAGGATCCGGCCGGCGAGGGCGTCGTCGAGGAAGCGGAGGCGCGGGCGCATGAACGTGCGAGTCTAGATCGGCCCGGCGCTCTTCAGCTCCGCTTCCTCCGCGTCCGCCCTTCCCAGAGGTAGACGGCGACGCCCGCGGCGAGGACGACGGCGCCGCGGAGGGCGTCGGACGGCGCGTCGACGGCGATCGCGATCGCGAAGACGGCCGACGAGCCGACGTAGAGCGCCGGGACCCACGGGTACCCGGGCATCGTCCAGGCCGCCCCGGGCTCGCGGCGGCGGTAGACGAAGATCGCGGCCCCGCCGAGCGCGTAGAAGAACGTCCCGAAGGACGCGACGGTCGCGACGAGCTCGTCGAACGTCCCCGAGAGGGTGAGGAGCGCGGAGAGGAGCGCCTGGACCATCAGGCCGAACGCGGGCGTCGCGTGGCGCGGGTGGAGCAGGGCGAATCGTGCGGGGAGCCGGCCGTCGAGGGCGGCGGCGTAGGTGACGCGCGGCCCGGGGATGACGTTCGCCACGAGCGAGCCCGCGATCGAGACGAGGATCGCGACGTCGAGCCACCGCGAGGCGCCCGGGCCGAAGAGGACGCGCGTCGCCGTCTCGGCCGCGCGCGGCGAGGCGCCGAGCGCCGCGACCGGCGCCGCCGCGAGGTAGACGACGTTCGCGGCGACGTAGAGCCCCGCGACGAGGAGGACGCCTCCCCAGAGGCCGACCGGGATGGCCCGCCGCGGCTCCTTCACCTCGGCGCCGAGCGCCGAGAGGTTCACCCAGCCGTCGTAGGCCCAGAGGACCCCGGCGAGCGCGGCCCCCGCGGAGGCGAGGATCGGGAGCGAGAGCGGCAGCGCGAGGCCGTCCACGGGCGGGAGCTTCGCGGCCGGCGAGGCGAGGCCGGCGAAGACGAACGCGAGGAGGAGCCCGACCTTGAGGACCGTCAGGACGTTGTTGAGCGTTCCCCCCTCGCGGATGCCGAGCATGTTCCAGGCCGTCGCGGCAAATCCGAGCGCGATGGCGACGAGCTGCCCCCGCGAGACGGCGAGCGGGCCGATCGCGAACGCCGGGACGCGCGTCCCGAGCGACGGGAAGAAGGCGCCGACGTACTCGGCGAGGCCGGTCGAGAGCGCCGCGATCGCGCCGGTCATCACGACGAACGAGAAGGCCCAGGTGAAGAGCCACGCGGTGAGGCTCCCGAACGTCTCCCGGAGGTAGTCGTACGGGCCGCCGGCGCCGGGCCGCCGCACGCCGAGCTCGGCGTAGGTGAGGCCCGCGGCGAGGGCGTGGAGACCGCCGACGACCCAGACGACGAGGATCCACGACGGGTGCGGCACCTTCCGGACGACGTTCCCGGCCGAGAGGTAGATCCCCGTCCCGACCATGGAGCCGACGACGAAAAGGACACAGTCCCGGACGCTCCAGGCCCGGACGAGGTGCGGTGCTCCGAGCGGTCCCTGCGCGCGGCTGTCCACTTTCCGCATCTTTTCACGCCCGGTCCTGCCGCCCGCTCCGCCCGCACGGCCTCGCCGCATCGCAGTATCCTTCGAGGCGACGCCCGCAGGCGTCCCGACCGGAGGGAGCCGAACCATGAGCCTTCTCAGACGCGTCCTCGGTCCCGAGTCGAAGTACGACGACCGGCTCCCGTACACCTACCAGGCGACCGTCGCCGTCACCGGCGTTCCCGGGATGACGCAGAGCTGGATCGACGACACGCTCTGCGGCCTCCTCGAGAAGCTCGCCGAGGAGGACGTCGCGCCGGCCGAGGCGACGCTCCTGGAGATCCGTCCCGAGGGCGAGATTCCGATCCTCGTCGAGCACTGCGTCGGTGCGGACGGGAAGTGGCTCCGGCGCCCCGAGGCCTGCCGGGCGTTCGAGGAGCACTACGCCGGCCACGAGAAGAGGGGCCGCTGCTGCTACCGCGACCGGAGCCGCGCCGCGGAGGGGCCTTTCGTCGAGTACGAGCCGGGGAAGGCGAAGGCGACCTGACCCGGCGGCGGACGCCACGGAACTCTGCGACGGGTCGCGACAGCTGGGATAACCTGTCGACATCGTGGAACGGTGTCCCCGGTGCGGGTCGGAGGTCCCGGAAGCGGGCCGCTTCTGTCCGTCCTGTGGCCAGGAGCTGACGCCCGGGTCGCGCCTTCCGACCATGTCCGGTCCCGTAGGCGCACAGAACCCTCCCCGGCCTCCGTCGTCGGTCGGACGGCTCCATTTCTCGGACGCGCTCGAGGTCGGCGCCTTCACGCCGGGGGCGATGGTGGGCGGCCGGTACCGGATCATCGGACTCCTGGGACGGGGCGGAATGGGCGAGGTCTACCGCGCCGACGACCTGAAGCTCGGGCAGGCGGTCGCGCTCAAGTTCCTTCCGAGCTCGGTCTCGCAGGACCCGGGGCTCCTGGCCCGGTTCCACAACGAGGTCCGGCTCGCACGACAGGTCTCCCACCCGAACGTCTGCCGCGTCTACGACATCAACGAGGAGGCCGGCCGGCACTTCCTGAGCATGGAATATGTGGACGGCGAGGACCTGGCCTCGCTGCTCAAGCGGATCGGGCACCTCCCCGGCGACAAGGCCCTCGAGGTCGCGCGCCAGCTCTGCGCGGGCGTCGCCGCCGCACACGAGAAGGGAGTCCTCCACCGGGACCTGAAGCCCGCGAACGTCATGCTCGACGGCCGCGGCCGGGTCCGGATCACCGACTTCGGTCTCGCGGTCACCGGCGAGGAGTCCGGGGACCGGATCGAGGTCGCGGGAACTCCCGCCTACATGTCTCCCGAGCAGCTGGCGGGAAAGCCGGCCTCCGTGCGGAGCGACGTCTACGCGCTGGGGCTCGTCCTCTACGAGGTCTTCACGGGAAAGCGCGCGTTCGAGGCCGCGTCGATCGCCGAGCTCCGGCGCAAGCACGCCGACGAGGCGCCCGCTCCCCCGTCGAGCGTGACGACCGGCATCGATCCCGTCGTCGAGCGCGTCATCCTCCGCTGCCTCGAGAGGGACCCGAAGGCCCGCCCCTCGTCGGCGATCCAGGTGGCCTCGGCGCTCCCGGGCGGCGACCCCCTCGCGGCGGCTCTCGCGGCCGGCGAGACTCCCTCGCCGGAGATGGTCGCGGCCGCGGGCGAGGAGGGGACGCTCGCCGCGGGACCCGCGTGGGCCCTCTTCGGAGGGGTCGTCGCCCTCCTTGCGGCGATCCTGCTGATCTCCGCCCTGGCGCGAGATGTCGGGGTCGCGCCGCCTGAGAAGTCACAGGACTCGCTCATGGACCGCGCCCGGGAGGTTGCCGTCCGCCTCGGCTGGACCGCGCCCCCCGCCGACTCGAGCGGCGTGTTCGTCAGGGACTATCCGTACCTCACGTGGATGGCCGAGAACGCGCCGCCCGGCTGGGCGCGGCACCTCGCCTCGTCGTGGTGGACTTCCGCCCTGTTCAGGTACCGGCAGAGCCCGCGGCCCCTTTTCCTGCACAACGCCCGTGGCAGCGTCCGGGCGGACGACCCTCCGATGAACGTCTCGGGGATGCTCACCGTCGAGCTCGACACGCGCGGCCGACTCAGGAAGCTCCTCGCGGTTCCCCGGCAGGTCCGGGGCGGCCCCACCACGGTCTCGCCTCCCCCGTGGGCGGAGCTTTTCGCGGAAGCCGGTCTCGACGCCCGGGAATTCGTTCCGTCCGAGGCGAAGTGGCTCCCCCCGGTTCCCTACGACGCGCTCGCCGGGTGGACCGGCACCGTCCCGGGAATGCCCACCGCAACCCTCTCAGTCGTCGCCGCGTTCCAGTCGGGCCGACCGGCCTACTTCGAGCTGATCGCGCCCTGGAGCGAGGCTGCGCAGGAGACGACGCGGCCGACGGCGATCCGCGCGACGGTGACGGACGTCGTCGCGGGTGTCCTGGGGGTCTGCTTCACAGTCGCGGGGCTCCTTTTCGCCAGGCGGAACCTCCGACTCGGACGCGGCGACCGGACGGGCGCCCTCCGCCTCTCCGCGGCGGGCTTCCTCCTCGTGCTCGTCTCCCACCTCTTCGCGCGCCACTTCAGCGCGGCGCCGGGAGCCTTCGAACGGGCTTTCTGGGAGACGCTCGCGAACGCCCTCCCCCCCGCGGTCTTCCTCGCGGTCGTCTACCTCGCCCTCGAGCCCTACTTCCGCCGTCGGTACCCTGAGCTCCTCGTCTCCTGGACGCGACTCCTCTCCGGGAGAATCCGCGACCCCCTGGTCGGCCGGGATCATCTCCAGGGCATCCTCGCGGGGCTCGCCGTCTGTCTCGTCCTGAGCCTCGAGAACGTCCCGCCCGCGCTCTTTTCGGCCAGAGGCCAGACGCCGATGGGGGTCGACCCGGTCGCGCTCGCCGGCCTTCCGGGTCTCGCCTCCTACGCGGCGTTCGCGATCGCGGAGAGCCTCGTCTGGCTCTTCTTCACCGCGGCCTCGCTCTTCCTTGGCCGCCTCTTCCTCCGCAACGCCGCCCTCGCGGCCGCCGCGACGTGGCTCGTCCTCTTCCAAAAGGGCTCGGGCGGGGAGAACCCGCTCATCGAGATGACGGGAGCAGCGGTGATTGCGACGATCCTCCTCGCCGTGTTCCTGCGCGGAGGGCTTCTTGGACTCGCCGTCGCCTTTGGGGTCTTCAACCTCCTGAGGAGCGCCCCGATCACCCCGGAGGTCTCGCGCTGGTTTGCGGGCTACGGCCTCGCCTGCCTCGCCGCCGTCCTCGCGGCCGCCGCGTACGCTCTCTGGGCGGCGCGCGGCGGAGCCGTCTTCGCCGTCCCGGTGGACGAGTAGAGCCCGCGGACCCGGCAGCCGCAACTCGGATCAGGCACGGAATTCGTTCTGAGGACCCAATAATCGGCGCATGTCCGAGCGGCCGATCTACCTCGACTACAACGCGACCACTCCCGTCGACCCGGCGGTGGCCGAGGCGATGCTTCCGTTCCTGACGACGCACTTCGGGAACCCGTCGAGCTCCCACCCGTACGGCGCGCGGACCCGTGCGGCCGTCGAGGAGGCGCGGCGACAGGTCGCCGCGCTCCTGGGCGCGAAGGCGGAGGAGGTCGTCTTCACGAGCGGAGGGACCGAGGGGAGCAACACGGTCATCCTCGGCGTCGCGCGGCTCCTCCGGTCGAAGGGACGGCACGTCGTCACGTCGGCCATCGAGCACCCCGCCGTCCTCGAGCCGTGCGCCGTCCTCGAGGAGGAGGGCTGCCGGGTGACGCGGGTTCCGGTGGACGCCGACGGCCGCGTCGACCCGCGCGACGTCGCGGAGGCCCTGACGCCCGAGACGGTCCTCGTCTCGGTGATGCACGCGAACAACGAGGTCGGGACGCTCCAGGACGTGGCGGAGATCGCGCGGCTCGCGCACGAGCGCGGCGTCCTCGTCCACACCGACGCGGCGCAGTCCGTCGGGAAGGTGCCGGTCGACGTGAACGTCCTCGGAGTCGACTTCCTCACGCTGGCGGGGCACAAGCTCTACGCGCCGAAGGGGGTCGGGGCGCTCTTCGTCCGGTCGGGCGCCCCGCTCCCCCGCTACCTGCACGGCGCCTCGCACGAGGCGGGCCGTCGCGCGGGGACGGAGAACGTCCTCGAGATCGTCGGCCTCGGAAAGGCGTGCGACGTCGCGAAGGCACGCCTCTCGTCCGACCCGCCGCGCTTCGAGGCGCTCCGCGAGAGGCTCCACGAGGCGCTCGCCCGGGAGCTCGGTGAGGTCCGCCGGAACAGCCCGCGGGAACGCTCCCTCCCGAACACGCTCAGCGTCTCGTTCCGGGGTGTCGACGCGGGTGCGCTCCTCTCGGAGGTCGGCGAGACGGTCGCCGCCTCCGCGGGCGCGGCGTGCCATGCCGCCGGGGTCGACGTCTCGACGGTCCTGCGGGCGATGAAGGTGCCGACGGAGTGGGCGATGGGAACGGTCCGCTTCTCGGTGGGGCGCGGGACGACGGAGGCCGAGGTCGACGCGGCTGCGGAGGTCGTGGCGGACGCCGTCCGCCGACTCCGGCCCGACGCGCCGCCCGCGGCCGCGCCCGTGGAAGACGGCGGGCCGGTGAGGCTGACCCGTTTCACCCGCGGAATGGGCTGCGCCTGCAAGCTCCGGCCCCAGGACCTCGAGGCGGTCCTGAAGTCGCTCCCGAGGGTGACGGACCCGGCCGTCCTCGTCGGCCCGGAGCGCTCCGACGACGCGGCCGTCTACCGGCTCTCGGACGAGATCGCCGTCGTCTCGACCGTCGACTTCTTCACGCCGATCGCCGACGACCCGTTCGACTTCGGGGCGGTCAGCGCCGCGAACTCGCTGAGCGACGTCTACGCCATGGGCGCGAGGCCGCTCTTCGCGCTGAGCGTCGTCGCCTTCCCCTCGCGGAGGCTTCCCCTCTCCGTCCTCGAGCGGATCCTCGCCGGGGCGGCCGAGGTCGCCCGCGAGGCGGGGATCGCGATCGTCGGCGGCCACACCGTCGACGACACCGAACCGAAGTTCGGCCTCGCGGTGACGGGGGTCGTCCACCCCGGCCGCGTCCTCACGAACGCGTCGGCCCGCGCGGGCGACGCGCTCGTCCTGACGAAGCCGATCGGGACGGGAATCCTCGCGACGGCGGTCAAGCGCGGCCAGGCGGACGACGACGGGGCGCGCCGCCTCGTCGCGGTCATGCGGGCGCTCAACCGCTCGGCCGCGGAGGCGATGCTCGAGACGGGCGTCTCGGCCTGCACCGACGTGACCGGCTTCGGCCTCCTCGGCCACCTCCGCGAGATGGCGGCGGCCTCCGGCCTCGACGCCGAGCTCGACGCCGCCTCCGTGCCGCTCATCGAGGGGGCGCGAGAGCTCGCCGCGGCGGACGCCGTCCCGGGCGGGACGCTCGAGAACCTCGCGCACGTCGCGCCGCACGTCGACTTCGCGCCGGGCCTCTCCCGCGTCGACCGGCTCCTCCTGGCCGACGCGCAGACCTCGGGCGGTCTCCTGATCTCGGTCCCTTCCGCGCGCTGCGACGCCCTCCTCGCGGTGCTGGGCGAGAAGGGCGTCCCTGCGGCCCGGAGGATCGGGCGCTTCACCGGCGCGGGGCCGGGCCGGATCCGGGTTTCCTGAGCCGACCCGGCTTCAGCGGACCGTCACGCTCCCACTCGCGGTGTGGATCCGGAGCGGCACGCCGCCGCCGTTCACGTCGGCCTCGAAATGCCGCTCGCTCCGCCTCGAGACCCGGGTCCCGGGCAGGTTCCCGGCGTCGATGTCGCCGCTCGCGGTCGAGACCGACAGGCTGAGCGCGGGGGGAGAGGCGAGGGAGAGCGAGACGTCGCCGCTCGCCGCCTCGACCTCGCCCCCGGCGAGCCGCGCGGCGTCGAGCGCGAGCGAGATCTCCCCGCTCCCCGTCCCGACGTCGAGGTGCTCGACCTCGCGGAGGGCGCGCCCCGAGATGTCGCCCGACCCGGTCCGGAGCTCCAGCGAGCCCGCCACGTCGTCGAGGGCGACGTCGCCCGAGCCCGTGTGGACCGCGACCTTCCTGCCCGCAGCCCCCTCCAGCTTCACGTCCCCGGAACCGGTGGTGACGTCGACGTCCCCCTTGACCCGCGCCGCGACGACGTCGCCCGAGCCGGTCGAGACCTCGAGCCCGGCGCTTCCGTCGACCCGGATGTCGCCGCTCCCCGTCTTGACCTTCAGCGCCCCGGCCGTCTCGTCGGCCCTCACGTCGGCCGAGGCCGTCTTCACCTCGAAGCCGGCCCCGACGCCTCTCGCCTCGACGCGCCCGACGTGGTCCGTCACGACGACCGAGACGCCGGCGGGGACCTCGAGCCTCAGGTCGGCGTAGAGGAGCGGGCCCGAGCCGCCGCCCTCCGTCACCTTCACCTTCCGCCCCTGGTAGTCGACCGTCGAGGAGGAGTGCCCCCAGGAGGAGCCGCTCCGCTCGCGGTCGCGGTACCGGAACGGCTCCTTCTCGACCGGGTAGACGACGTGGAGCGTCGCGCGATCTCCGCCCCCGCTCACGTGCACCGAGAGGGCGTCGAGGAGCGCCTGCGACCCGGATGGGGAGCCGGCGTCGCAGAAGGCCGCGCCGGTCAGGACGGCCTCGGCCCCCCGGGTCCCGACGACTTCGACCCTGCCGGCGAGGTTCTCGAGGACGATCGTCCCCCCGGCGGCCACCGGGGTCTCGGCCCTCAAGGGCTTCGACAGGGGCTCCCCGAGGGCGACGCCCGAGAGGAGGAGTGCGAGTCCGGCGAGAGCGAAGGACGGATGACGGCGCATGGAAGCCTCCACGGCCGGATACGAGCGTGAAGGGTCCCTGGTTCCGCGGATCGCGCCGACGGCGGCGCTCCGGGACACGCCTCCCGTCCGGGGAGTCGCCGATCCGGTCGCCCGCGACCGCTCTTCGCCGCAGCGCGGGGCGCGCTTCGGCACGATATACCGCGACCGCCGCTCGCTCCCGAAGTCCGTGCGCCCGCGCCGCGCCGCGAGGGTCCGGCCCGTCGCGTCCCCGCGCGGACGGGATCTCACCCCCCGGCCACGAGGAGGACGACCGCGAGACGGGATCCCCCGGCCAGCGGAGCCGCGAGCCCGCCGAGGGTCCGGACGTCGGTCCCGTCCAGGACGAGCCGGACGGCCCCCCGGGGCTCACAGCTCTCCTTGAGGAAGAGGCGCGCGACAACGGGGTGGTCGCGGCGGAGGGCCGCGAGGACCTCCGCGACGGTCTCCCCTTCCGCGACGAGCTCCCCCCGCCCGCCGGCGGCCCGGTGGAGAGGGGCTGGCAGCGTGACGACGACGCTCGGCACGCCCCCATTCTCGCCGGGAACGGGAGCGCCGCCCCCCCGGGGATGCGCTCGTGCCGCAACGCAGCTGTTGACTTCGCCCACGCGCGCGCCTAGCGTCGAAAGACCGGTTCTGCTCGTTCGGGTATCGCTCGCGGAGAGGAATGGCCTGGGAGGGGCGGCCCCGTGCCGCCGGGAGCCCGACACGGAACGGGCGAGAGGAGCGGCGAGATGGGCGGATACGTCGGACGGTACCTGGAGGTCGACCTCGCGCAGGGGAAGATCCGGGATCTCCCGATTCCGGACGACGTCCGGCGGAAGTACCTCGGCGGCAGCGGCCTCGCCGCGTACCTCTTCTTCCTCCGCGGGAATCACACCGCCGACCCTCTCGGCCCCGGCAACGACCTCTTCGTCCTGACGGGCCCGATCTCGGGGACGCTGATTCCCGGCAGCTCGCGCTTCGCCGTCGCGGCGCGCTCGCCGCTGACCGGGATCTGGGGCGAGGGGAGCTGCGGGGGCGACTTCGCCCCCGCGCTCAAGCGCTGCGGCGTCGACGGGATCGTCTTCACCGGGCAGTCGCCGACGCCGGTGATGCTCGTCCTCGACGGGGGAACGATCGAGCTGAAGGACGCGACCGACCTCTGGGGCCTCGACACCTACGAGACGACGGACCGGCTGCGGGAGAGGATGGGGGGCCCGAAGCGCCCGAGCGTCCTGTCGATCGGGCAGGCGGGCGAGAACCTCGTCCGCTTCGCCGCCATCGCGAACAACAAGCACGACTTCATCGGCCGGAGCGGCATGGGCGCCGTCATGGGGAGCAAACGGCTGAAGGCGGTCGCCTGCCGCGGCGACGGGAAGATCCCGATCGCCGACCCCGACGGCTTCAAGGCGCTCCACAAGGAGATGGTCGCGAAGATCGCGCAGGCGGTCCCCGCGCAGGCGCTCAAGGAGATGGGGACCGACTCGGCGATGGACCTCGGGATGATGATCGGCGACATCCCGATCGAGAACTGGTCCCGCGGGGAGGACTTCGAGCTCTCGAACGCCCTTTCCGGGCCGACGATGTCGGAGACGTACCTGAAGCGCGGCGTCGCCTGCTACGCCTGCCCGATCGCCTGCCGCCGCGAGGTCGAGGTGACCGAAGGGCCGTACAGGATGGCGGTCGGCCCCGGGCCCGAGTACGAGACGTGCGCCGCCTTCGGGACGCTGCTCGGGCAGAAGGACCTGGCGGGAGTCATCAAGTCGAACGAGTGGTGCAACCGGTACTGCGTCGACTCGATCACGGCCGGCTGCACCATCGCCTGGGCCTACGACTGCTTCGCGAAGGGGCTCCTCACGCTGGAGGACACCGGGGGGATCCCGCTCGAGTTCGGCAACGTCGACGGGGCGATCGCGCTCCTCCACAAGATCGCCCGCCGGGAGGGGATCGGCGACCTCCTCGCCGAGGGGAGCCGCGGCGCGGCGCGGCGCCTCGGGCGCGGCTCGGAGGAGCTGACGGCCGAGGTCAAGGGGCTCGAGATCCCGATGCACGACCCGCGCGGGTCGCACGGCCTCGCCCTCGCCTACATGACCTCCTACCGCGGCGCGTGCCACAAGGCCCACCTCGTCGAGGCGATCGAGCACGGGCTCGCCGCCTACGCGGACGTCGGCCTCGAGGAGAACTACGACGGCCTGACGAGCGAGGGGAAGGCGCCGATGGTCCGCATCGGCGAAGATCTCGGGGTGCCGCTGAACGCGCTCGCCCTCTGCGAGTTCGACATGTGGTGCTACCAGTTCGACGACCTGGTCCGCGCGATCCGGGCGGTCACGGGCTGGGAGGACTTCTCGATCGACGAGTACCGCCGGACCGGGGAGCGGCTCTGGCTCCTGAAGCGGTCGCTGAACAACCTGATGGGCGTCACGCGCGCGGACGACCGCCTCCCCGCGAAGATCCGCACGCCCGTCCCCGACGGCGCGGCGGCCGGCCTCGTCCCCGACGAGGAGACGATGCTCCGCGAGTACTACGAGGTCCGTGGACTGGACGAGGAAGGCCGGCCGGTCGCGGCCGTTCTGGAGGCGGCGGGCCTCGCCGAGGTCGGCGCGGCCCTCCACCGATAGGCCCGGGAAAGAGACGAGAAGCGGTGCGGCCCCGCCCGCGGGAGGGCGCGCACCGGACGGAGGAGAGAATGTCGATTCGGTTCCCTTCGAACGAGTGGGTCGAGGCGTTCTACGCGGCCATCAACGAGAGCCCGGAATACAAGGAAGGCGGCAAGCCCTGGACGTACGGCGTGACGGCCCTCGTCGTGAACGCCCAGCCCGAGATCGGCCTCGCCGAGCCGTTCGGCATCTGGCTCGACCTCCACGAGGGGGTCTGCCGCGAGGCCCACGCCTGCACGGTGGACGAGGCCCAGACCGCGCCCTTCTGCATCTTCGGCGACTACGCCCGCTGGAAGCAGGTCATCCACAAGGAGCTCGAGCCGGTCAAGGGGATGATGCAGGGGAAGCTCAAGCTCAAGGGGAACCTCCAGATCATCGTGAGGAACGTGAAGGCGGCCCAGGCGCTCGTGGTCTGCGCGACGCGGGTCCCGACCCAGTTCCTCGACGAGCCCTGACGCGCCGCTGCGCGTGGAAGCGAAGACCCCGGACCGGGGGCGCGCCGCGACGGGCGGCGCCATGGGAGGAGCACCGTGAGCTACGACTCGAGCCTCTCGTTCATCTACATGAACACCACGCGCGTCGTCTTCGGCCCGGGGTCGTCCCGGGACGTTCGCGAAGAGGTCCGCGCGCTCGGCTGCGCGCGGGCGGTTGTCGTGACCGATTCGGTCCTCGCGACCCGGACCGACGTCCCGGCCCGGATCGAGAAGACGCTCGGCGAGAGCTGCGCCGGGGTCTTCTCCGACGTCGTGCCCGACTCGGGCGTCCACATCGTCGACGCCGGGGCCGCCTTCGCGCGCGAGCGCGGGGCCGACTGCATCGTCAGCGTCGGCGGCGGGAGCGCGATCGACACCGCGAAGGGGATCGCGATCGTCCTGAAGGAGGGGGGCTCGCTCCGCGACTACGAGGGGTTCCAGGTCCTCCGGCGCCCGCAGACGCCACACGTCGCGATCCCGACGACGGCCGGAACGGGGAGCGAGGTCACGTACGTCGCGGTCATCAAGGACCACGAGGCGCACCAGAAGCTCCTCTTCGGCGACTACAACATCATCCCGAACACGGCGCTCCTCGACCCCGAGCTGACCGTCGGGCTCCCTCCCCAGCTCACCGCGGCGACGGGGATGGACGCGATGTCGCACGCCGTCGAGGCGATCCACTCGCAGCAGAAGGAGCCGATCGCCGACGGCCTTGCGCTCCACGCGATCCGCCTCATCCACGAGTTCCTGCCCCGCGCCGTCTCGGACGGGAAGGACATCGTCGCCCGCGGGCAGATGCTCATCGCCTCCAACATGGCCGGGACGGCGTTCTCGAACGCGCAGGTCGGGCTCGTCCACGCCATCGCCCACACCGTCGGGGCGCGCCACGGGATCCACCACGGCCTGGCGAACTCCATCGTCATGCCGCACGTCGTCCGCTTCAACGCCGGCGAGGTCGCGGCCGTCTACCGCCCGATCGCGGAGGCGCTCGGGGTCGCCGTCGGCGGGCTCTCCGACGAGGCGTGCGCGGAGGAGGTCGCGTCGCGGCTCTCCGGCCTCGCCGCCCGGACGGGGCTCCCGCAGACGCTCTCCTCGCAGGGCGTCCCGGAGGAGGCGCTCGCCGACCTCGCCGAGGCGACGCTCGCCGACGCCTCGATCATCTACAACGGGAGGACCGTCCTCGGGGCCGAGGAGCTGCTCGGGGTCTACCGGGCCGCCTTCTAGAGGGGAATCGGAGGGAGAGCGTGGCCGAGCCGGACATCACCGTCGACAAGGACGCGGAGGAGAACGGCCTCGGCAACATGGTCGCCGAGCTCCTCCGGGCGAACGTCGCGACGAGCTCCTACAAGGGCCGGGTCTTCTCCCGGATGAAGGGATCGGTCGGCCTCGACGCGACCGACGCCGAGGTGAAGGTCACGCTCGTCTTCGACCGCGGCCGCTGCGTCGTCCACGACGGGCTCCTCGAGGGGACGGCGGTGACCGTGAGCGCCGACTCGGACTCGATCATCGAGCTCTCGAACGTCCGCCTCGTCGGCGGTCTCCCCTTCTACTTCGACAGGGCCGGGCGGGCCGTCGTCGCGAAGGCGCTCCGGGGCGTCATCCGGATCCGGGGCCTCCTCCGCCACCCGGTCACCCTGACGCGCCTCGGGATCGTCCTCTCGGTGAACTGACCGGGGTGCGGCCGGCGCGTCAGCCGGGACGCTTCTCCCTCGCGGCGGCGAGCCGGTCGCGGTTCCGCGCGAAGACCGGGAGGCGCGGGTCGCCGCGCCTCGTCGCGATCTCGACCGCCCTCTCGTAGCTCGCGAGCGCCTCTTCCAGCGCCCCCGCCGCCTCGAGCGCCTCGCCGAGGCTGTCGTGGACGTTCGCCGAGTCGGGGTAGAGCTCGACGTTCTTCCGGAAGAACGGGAGCGCCCCCTTCACGTCCTTCCGGAGGAGGTGCTGGTAGCCGACCTGGTTCACGACGGGCTCCGGGGGCGGCACGGGATAGCCGAGGCGCTCCGAGAGCTGCGCGTAGTGCTTCCCCAGGTCCTCCACCGACCCCGCGAAGCCGCCCGCCTTCCGGTCCCGCGGGAGACGCCAGCCGTCGAAGACCTTCCGTAGGCCCCAGTAGTGAGACCGGAGGACGACGCTCCCGTGGTCCTCGTCGGGCATCGGCATCGCGCCCCACGCGAACCCGGCCGCCTTCGTCCCCTTCAGGAGCTTCCGGAGCCGCTCGAAACGCGTCGGCGACGGGTCCCCCTCCTCCTCGTCGGCCATCGTGACGAAGAGCGTGTGTCGAAGCTCCTTCCGCCCGTCGAGGAACTTCGAGACCCGGTCGAGGATCACGTCGTGGTCCCAGTTGAGGGAGGGAGAGGCGGCGATCGTCGCGTTGAAGAGCCCGGGCCGCTCGACGAGCGCGTCGAGGGCGAAGAGACCTCCGAGCGAGTGCCCTGCGAAGACCCGGCAGGGGACCGTCCGGTACGTCGCCTCGACGTACGGGATCAGCTCCTTCTCGAAGAACTCGAGGAACTTCCCGGCCCCGCCGGAGGTCTCGGCGAGGACGGGCGTCCCGTCGGCGCCGAAGCCGAAGCCGCGCGTCGGGGTCAGGTCGCGGGTCCGGTCGGTGTTCGCGATGCCGACGATCACGACGTCCGGCATGAGGCCGTTGCGGACGAGGAAGTCGACGGTCCCCCGCGTGTGGAGGAGGTGCGCGTCGCCGTCCGTCAGGTAGAGGACCGGGTAGCGCGCGCTCCCCTGCCCGTAGCCGCGCGGCGTGGAGACGAGGATCGTCCTCTCCTCGCCCAGGACCTTCGACGTCATCCGGACGGTCTCGGCGTTCGCGAGCGGTTCGGCCGCCGGCGCGGAACCGGAGAGGGCGAGCAGGGCCGCGAGGCCGAGCGTCGGGGCGAAGACTCCCCGCATGGGACCTCCCATCCGTCCCGGCGGCGCCGGGGCGGGCCGCCGGGCTCATCCGAAGAACCTCATCCGGCTACGAGCCCCGAGCGCTGGTTGTTTCAGGAGAGGCGTCGCCGGGAGGCGTGGCCCGGTTCAGAAGGCCGGCGCGCGGCCGGCCCCGCCGGCGGTCGGCACGTGGCGGTTCCGCCCCCTCCAGCTCGACCGCCGGCCGAGGATCTTCCAGAGCGGACCACGCTCCTTCCGCCGCCGGAGCATCTCGAGAAGGCCGGTCGACGAGTTCACGTCGAGGCCGGGGACGATCCAGGTCCGGCGACGGGCCGCCTCGTCCGCGATCCGCTCGGCGATCCGCTGCAGCTGCGGCTCGGCCGGGTAAAAGACCGGCTCGAGGAGACACTGGCCCTCCGCGACGACCCCCTCCCGGAGGGCGATGCCGTGGAGCTCGGTGCCGGCGTAGATCCGGATCCCGATCATGACGATGACGGCCTCCGGCCCGAGCTCGTCCATCAGCGCGACGCTCTCGGAGATCGTCGCGTCGTTCTCGCCGGGGCCGCCGAAGAGGAGGTAGTGGGCGGTGGCGACCCCTGCCGCGCGGCAGAGGCGCGAGGCCGCGCGGACCTCCTCGACGGTGAACGACTTGCCGAGGCTCCGGAGCATCGCGGGCGAGCCCGAGTCGCTCCCGATCTCGACCGCGTCGCAGCCGGCGCGGACCATCCGGTCGAGGAGCCGGGCGTCGAGGTGGCCGGGGTTCACGAACGCCGACCAGGAGAGGCGGAGGTCCGCCTCGATCATCGCGTCGCAGAGCTCGCGCGCGGCCGCTTCCGGGAAGTTGAAGATGTCGTCGCAGAACTCGACGTAGTCGACGCCGTGGTCGTCAACGAGGGAGCGGAGCTCGCGCACGACGTCTGCCGCGGGGCGGTTCCGGACGCCGCGCCCCTCGAGAACCGGGTAGGTGCAGTAGACGCAGCCGAACGGGCAGCCGCGCTTGGTCTGGACGTTCGCCGCTCCTCCCTCGGTCAGGTAGCGCGAGACGTCGAAGAGGTCGCGGCGCGGCGTCCCGACGGAGGACGGGATCCGCGGCGGCGCCGGCTCGCCCCCGCCCGGGACGACGACCCCGGGGAGGCCCTGGAGCGTCGCGCCCGCCTCGATCCGCTCGAGGAGCCGAGGGAGGACGTCCTCCCCCTCCCCGACGACGCCGCACGTCGCGCCGGTCGCGGCGAGGAGCGAGAGCGGCTCGAGCGAGAAGGCCGAGCCGCCGAGGACGACCGCGGCCCGCGCGCGGCAGAGGGCGACGACCTCGCGCACGCCCTCGACGTAGGAGCGGCTGGAGGGCCAGGTGACGTTGTCGAGGTTGCGGATCGAGACGAGGACGACGTCGGGCCGGTACTCGTCGAGCGCCGTCCTCAACGCCGCCGGGACGTCCTCCGCGAAGCAGAGGTCGAGGAGACGCGAGGCGTGGCCGGCCTCCTCGACCGGCCCGGCGAGGTAGGCGAGGCCGAGCGGGAAGACGGGAGACGGGTCCCTCTCCCGGTTCGCCGAGATCATCAGGACCTTCACCCGTCGATCTCCGGTCCGCCGGGACCTTCAGGCATCCGCCACCTTGCGCCGGAGCGCGCTCCGGAACCCGAAGTTCATCGGCCCGAACGCCGGGAGCGAACGGTGGAAGCCGAGACGCCGCCACATCGAGCCGAAGGAGTAGAACTGCCGCATCAGGCCGTCGTATCCCTCCTGAAGCTCCTCGACGGTCATCCCCTTCGGCCGGAAGTTGACGTGCTCCATGTCGTAGTCGCGCCAGTCGCTCGAGAGGATCCGCCCCTCGAGCTGGAGGCGCTCGCGCACCTTCGTCCCGGGGTAGGGCGTGAGGATCGGGAAAATGGCCGCCTCGAGGCGCGCCTCCTCGCAGAAGCGGAGGGTCCGCTCGAAGACCCCGGGCCCGTCGCCGTCCCAGCCGAGGACGAACGAGCCGAGGATCCCGATCCCGTGGTCGCGCAGCCTCCTGGCGCCCGTGACGTAGTCGGCGACGCGGTTCGTCTTCTTCCCCATCGCGCGGAGCGCCTCCTCGTCGAGCGTCTCGAAGCCGACGAAGAGACCGATGCAGCCCGCCTTCCCCACCGCCGCGAGGAGCTCGGCGTCGTCCGCGAGGTCGAGCGAGGCGTGGGAGAGCCACTTCATCCCGAGACCTTCCATACCGCGGAAGAGCTTCAGGGAGTAGGCCCGGTCGACGACGATGTTGTCGTCGACGAAGAACGCGTACGAGCCTCGCTTGCGCATCCCGTCGAGCTCGGCGAGGACGGCGTCGACCGGGCGCTTGCGGTACTTCCGCCCGAAGTAGGCCGTCACCGAGCAGAACTCGCAGTCGTAGGGGCAGCCGCGCGTCGTCTGGATCGTGTTCGTCAGGAGGTAGCCCTTCCCGTCGAAGATGGAGCGGCGGGCGACCGGGATCGCGGCGGTGTCGATCAGCCCGTCGGCACGGTAGACCTTCCCGAGGCGCCCTTCCTCGAGGTCGGCGAGGAGCTTCGGCCAGACCGCCTCGGCCTCCCCGACGACGACGGCGTCGACGTGGAGGAGCGCCTCGTCCGGGAGGTTGCTCGCGTGGAAGCCCCCCATGACGACCTTCTTCCCGCGGCTCCGGAAGGCGTCGGCGATCTCGTACGCGCGGGTCGCCTGGGCCGTCATCGCGGTGATCGCGACGACGTCGGCCGGGTCGCCGAGGTCGACCGGGCCGAACCCCTCGTCGCAGAGCGCCGTCTCCCACCTCTCCGGCGTCGTCGCGGCGACGACCGCGAGCGAGAGGCTCGGGAAGCGGAAGGACATCTCTCCCCAGAGGCGGCCCTTCGGCCAGCCGGGGGAGACGAAGAGGACTCTCGGCGCCGCCACCACCGCGCATTGTCCACGACAGGGGACGGCGAACGCCACTCCCCGCAACGTCGCTCCCGCCGGGGCGTCTGCGACCCGCGCTCGGCGAAGCCCTCGGCCGGGCGGCCGTTCCGGACGGAGCGTCGCGTCAGGCCGCCCGGCTCATCGCGCCCCCTCCACGAGGAAGAGGTGCGACGCCATGCGCCGGCAGGCGTACGCGTAGCTCGTCTCGTCGCTGCTGAAGGCGAAGGGCCCGACGCTCAGGACCCCGGTCAGCTCCGCGGGCCCGATCGTGCGCACCGGCTCCCTCCTGCCCGTCGCGACCTCGAGCCGCTCGACGCGCGCGGGGACCTCGCCGCTCCGGAAGAGGAGCACGGAGCGGCCGTCGGCGCTCCACCGGATGGCCGAGTCCTCGGGAGTCGCGCCCGCCACGGGACGCGGCTCCCCCCCTTCGACCGGGTGGAGGACGAGGGCGCCGCCACTCACCTTGACGAGGATGAGCCTGCCGTCGGGCGACACGAATCCCTGACTCGTCCCTTCCGGCGTGACGGGGCGGGGCGTGCCGCCGGCGATCTCCTGCACGTAGCACCGAACGCCCTTGCCGGCCTCGGGACCGCAGGCGAGGACCCTCTTGCCGTCCGGGAAGAACTGCGCCGACTCGTAGCTGAGAAGGCCACCCCGCTCGAGCTTGCGGGCCTCGCCGGCGCCCGTCGGGTACATCACGAGCTGGGGCGGCGTCGTCGGCACGGCGGCGAGCGCCCACTTGCCGTCCCGCGAGAGGTCGTTGGCGGCTCCCTCTCCCAGGCGCACGACCGGCGACCCGTCCGTCTGGCGCAGGCACACCGCGTAGTTCACGCCGACGCTGCCGCTCTCCTCCATGAAGAGCAGCGTCCTGCCGTCCGCGGTCAGCGCCACCGGGTCCGACAGGTCGAGCCAGGAGAGGTCCCGTTCGCGCGCCTGACCAGGCGCGAGGACCTGCATCTCCCGGAAGAAATCGTCCCGCGTCGTGAGCCAGCGCCCGTCGGCGCGGATGTCGTGGATCGTCAGGCCGCCCGCGCTCTCGAGCGCGACCCGTTGCTTCCCGGACAGGCTGACGGCGTAGACCCGAAAGTTGTTGTAGGCGTTCCCCGCCGAGAACATCACCTCGTCACCCGCGGGAGACCAGGCCAGCCCCTCCTCGCCCCAGTAGCCCTCGGAGAGCACCGTCTTCTTCCCCGCGAGGTCCACCATGGCGACGCCGCCCCGGTCGTCGTACTTGAAGGGGTGCTCGAAGAACGCGATCCTGTCCCCTCGCGGCGAGAAGCGCGGGTTGCTGAAGTACCCGCCGGTCTCGCAGAGGACCTTCCCCGCCGGGAACTCCAGCCGGTCCTTTCCGCCGACGTCCCGGATGACGGCCAGCTCCGCGCCGTCCGGAGACCAGTCGGCTTCGCGGACGCCGTCCAGGATCTCCCGGGGCGCGCCGCCTTCCAGCGGCATCCTCGCCAGCGTGCCTTCGAAGAGGCTGTGGCCGACGTACCTGGCGCGCGTCAGGACCGCCAGCTCCCCCCGGGACGAGATGGAGAGCAGCTGTCCGGCGCGGAGCCCGCGTGGGCTCGCGCCCGGGAAGTCCGAGCGGAGAGAGAAGATCTCGGGCGAGTTTCCGGACGGAGCCGCGCTGTAGACGACCGTCTTCCCGTCCGGGGCGAGCCGGGCGGCGAAGATCGGCTCCTGCCGGAACGTCAGCTGTCCGAAGGAGGCCACGGTGGCCGTCGCGCTCTTCCCTCTCCGGTACCCGAAGGAGAAGGCCCCGGCGACGGCGAGGACGCCGACGGCGATGGCGGCCGCCGGCACCCACCGGCGCGCGCCCCGGGGCCTGTTCGGCGCGTCCGTTCGACCGCTCGCGGAGCTCCCCGTCAGCGACTCGATGTCGAAGGCGAGGTCGTGCGCCGAATGGAACCGCTGTTCCGGGCTCTTCTCGATGCAGTGCCGGACGATCCGCTCCAGCCCGGGCGAGATGCCCTGGTTCGTGACCGAGAGGTCCGGAGGCTCCTCCCTGAGGATCGCCGACATCGTCTCCGCCGCAGAGTCGCCGTGGAAGGCCCTCCGGCCCGAGAGCATCTCGTAGAGGATGGCGCCGAACGAGAAGATGTCCGACCGGGCGTCGGCCGGCTTGCCCCGGACCTGCTCGGGCGACATGTAGCCGAGCGTGCCCATCACGACGCCGGGTTCCGTTCCCCCGGAAGCCGTCGGCAGGTTGGTCGCCGGACCGGCCGCATCCGGCTGCGTCAGCTTCGCGAGGCCGAAGTCGAGGATTTTCAGGCGGCCGTCCTTCGTCACGAAGAGGTTCTCGGGCTTCAGGTCCCGGTGGACGATCCCCTTCTCGTGCGCCGCCGCGAGGCCGTGCGCGATCTGGAGTGCGAAGTCGATCACCTTTCGCTGCGGGAGCCTGCTGCCCGAGAGGACCGCGCGCAGGGTCTCCCCTTCCAGCAGCTCCTGGACGACGTAGGGCGCGCCCTCGTGCTCGCCGATGTCGTAGACGGCCGTGATGCCCGGGTGGCTCAGGATCCCCGCCGCCCGGGATTCCTGCTCGAAGCGCCGCAGGCGATCGGCGTCCGCCGAGAACGACGCCGGGAGGACCTTGACCGCGACGTCTCTCCCGAGTCTCGTGTCCCGCGCCCGGTAGACCTCCCCCATCCCTCCGGCTCCGATGGAGCCGAGGATCTCGTAGGGACCGAGGCGCTGGCCGGCCGCCAGCCTCATGAAGACCCTTCGTCGCTCATGGAACGGACGGGATGCTACTCTACAAGCTGTCGGAGTTCGTCCAGGCGCTGTGCCGGACGTCGCACTCCTCCCCCTATAATCCAGACGTACCAAGGATTGTGCCGATGCACCTCTGCGCCGGGCCGGGTTTCGGCCCCACCAGTCTTCGTCCACCGTTTTTCGCGGATGAGACGATTTCTCCGCTCGCTCGGGGAGGCGGCATCGCGCATCCGCGCCCAGCCTCGCGACAGGGTGCGGGATGACGCTCGCTCCCGGTTCCCGCCTCGGTCCGTACGAGATCACCGGGAAGCTCGGCGAGGGCGGCATGGGCGAGGTCTTCCGCGCCACCGACTCGAAGCTGAAGCGCGAGGTCGCGATCAAGGTCCTTCCCGCCGCCTTCACCGAGGACAAGGAGCGGCTCGCCCGGTTCGAGCGCGAGGCCCAGCTCCTCGCCCAGCTCCACCACACGAACATCGCTTCGATCTTCGGTCTCGAGGAGTCGGGCGGCGTCCGCGCCCTCGTGATGGAGCTCGTCGAAGGGCCGACGCTGGACGAGCGGCTCAGGTCCGGCGTCCTCTCCCTCGAGGAGGCCCTCTCCATCGCGCGGCAGATCGCCGAGGCGCTGGAAGAGGCCCACGAGAAGGGAATCGTCCACCGCGATCTCAAGCCCCAGAACGTGAAGGCCCCGGTCGACGGCAAGGTCAAGGTCCTCGACTTCGGCCTCGCGAAAGCAGTCGGGGTCTCCGCTGGCGCTGCGGCCCCGGGCCCCGCCGGGGCGATGGACCCGCCGGGAGCCGCCTCCGCCGCCGACGTCGGCCGCTCACCGACGCTGATGAACTCCCCGACGATGACCGCCGCCCAGGGGACCCAGCTCGGCGTCATCCTCGGCACGGCGGCCTACATGTCTCCCGAGCAGGCCCGCGGCGGTGCCGTCGACAAGCGCGCCGACGTCTGGGCCTTCGGCGTCGTCCTCTTCGAGATGCTCTCGGGCCGGCCGCTCTTCGCGGCCGAGACCGTCAGCGACACGCTCGCCGGCGTCCTGAAGACGGAGGTCGACTTCTCGACGCTCCCCGCGGCCGCGCCTCCGGCGCTTCGGCAGCTCCTCCGTCGCTGCCTCGAGCGGAACCCGAAGAACCGCCTCCACGACATCGCCGACGCCCGGATCGTCCTCGACGACCTGCTCTCGGGACGAGCCGTCGACGAAGCCCGGGAGGCCGCTCCCCCGCCGGCGCGGCGCAGCGCGAGGGAGACCGCGGCCTGGGTCGCCGCCCTCGTCGTCGTGGGCGCGGCGGCCGCCCTCGCCGGGTTCCTCGCGAGCCGGCGCGGCGCGGCCCCGGCGGAGCCGCTGCGGCTCTCGATCCCGCTCGCGCCGGACCAGGAGCTCCTGGTCGGGGCGAACTCGACGCTGGCCTTCTCGCCCGACGGAAGAAGCCTCGTCTTCACGGGCCGGACGGGCGGACGCCAGCTCCTCTTCCGGCGCGACCTGGGCGGGCGCGAGGCCGTGCCGATTCCCGGCACCGACGGAGGCGACGCCGCGTTCTTCTCCCCCGACGGCCGGTGGATCGGCTTCGTCTCGGGAGGGCAGATGATGAAGGTCGCCGCCGAGGGGGGGCGGCCGTTCCGGCTCGCCGAGCAGCTCGGCGCCGGGGGGTCCGCGTGGCTTCGGGACGGCACGATCGTCTTCTCCCCGAGCTACTCCGACGGACTCTTCCGGGTCCCGGCCGACGGCGGGGCTGCCGAGCGCCTGACGACTCCCGACAGCGCGGGGGGAGAGCTCGGGCACTGGTGGCCCGACCCCCTTCCCGGCGACCGCAAGGTCGTCTTCACCGCCTTTCGAACGCCGGTGGACAAGTCCCGGATCGGAGTCCTCGACCTCGCGACCCGCAAGGTGACGTGGGTGGTGAACGGCGGCTTCTTCGGCCGCTACGTCTCGACCGGGCACCTCCTCTACGCGCGGGGGCAGAGGCTGTACGTCGTGCCTTTCGACCCCGACACGGCGAGCACGAAGGGAGCCGCGGTCGCGGTGGTCGACGACGTCCTCGTGTCTCAGACGAGCGGCTACGCGATGGCCGCCGTCTCCAGCCGCGGGACGCTCGCCTACGTCGCGGAGTCCCTCGGCAACCCGCTCCGGGAGCTGGTCTGGCTCGACCGCACCGGCCGGGCTTCCCCGGCCATCGGCGAGCGGCGCCGGTTCCTCTCCGCCAGCCTCTCTCCCGACGACAGGCAGATCGCCCTCACGATCCTGGGAGAGAGCCGCGACCTCTGGACCTATTCGCTCGAGCGAAAGACCCTCTCGCGCCTCACGAGCGGCGAGGGGACCGAGTTCGGCCCCGTCTGGTCGCGCGACGGGCGCGAGCTCTTCTACGTCGTCGACCGGCCGCCGTTCGAGCTCACCCGGATCGCGGTCGGCGCGCCGGACACGGGCCGGCCGATCTGGGACGAGACGACGAAGCTCGACACGACGGGGCCCGCCGTCTCCCCCGACGGCAGGACCATCGCCTTCACGCTCACCGAGCCCCAGACGAGCGCGAACCTCTACGCGCGCCCCCTCGACGGCAGCTCGCCGCCGCAACCCATCCGCGCCACCCGGAGCGAGGAGAAGAACGTCTCGTTCTCGCCCGACGGGAGCTGGGTCGTCTACCAGTCGAACGAGACCGGGCGGCCCGAGGTCTACGCCCAGCCGTTCCCGGGCCCCGGGGACCGGGTCCAGGTCTCCTCCGACGGCGGCACGGACCCCCGCTGGGCGAGGAACGGCGAGATCTTCTACCGTCACGACGACGACCTCGTGGTCGTCACGGCACGGCTCTCCGGGCGCGTCGAGCTGAGCGCGCCCCGCGTCCTCTTCTCCTTTCCGATCCTCCCCGAATCCTCCAACGACTCGCAGACATACGACGTCACCCGCGACGGGGCGCGCGTCCTGGCCGTGACGATCCCGGAAGGGGCGCGGCCGCGGCAGGTCGAGATCGTCACCGACTGGACGAGCACGCTGGCGCGCCTCGCGCCCGGAGGCGGCCGGTGACGATCGCTCCCGGCTCCCGCCTCGGCGGCTATGAGATCACCGGCAGGCTCGGCGAGGGCGGCATGGGCGAGGTCTGGCGCGCGCGCGACACGAAGCTCGGGCGCGAGGCGGCGATCAAGGTGCTGCCGCCCGGATTCGCCGCCGACGCCGACCGCGTGGCGCGGTTCCGGCGCGAGGCGCAGATCCTCGCCTCGCTGGGCCACTCGGGCATCGCCGCGATCTACGGCCTCGAGGAGAGCGACGGGACCCTGGCGCTCGCGATGGAGCTCGTCCCGGGCGAAGACCTCTCCGAGCGGCTCGCGCGCGGGCCGCTGGTCCTCGAGGACGCCCTCGCGGTGGCCCGGCAGATCGCCGAGGCGCTCGAGGAGGCGCACGGCAAGGGGATCGTCCACCGCGACCTGAAGCCCGCGAACGTCAAGCTCACGCCGGACGGCAAGGTCAAGGTCCTCGACTTCGGCCTCGCCAAGGCGTTCGAGGCCGAGCCCGGGAAGAGCGGCCTCTCGAGCGACTCGTCCCGGTCCCCGACGATGACGGGGCGGGCGACTCAGGCGGGAATGATCCTCGGCACCGCGGCCTACATGAGCCCGGAGCAGGCCCGGGGAAAGCCTGTGGACAAGCGCGCCGACGTCTGGTCGTTCGGCGTCGTCCTCTTCGAGATGCTGACCGGCAGGCGCCTCTTCGCGGGCGAGACGGTCAGCGACACGCTCGCGGCGGTCCTGCGCGCCGACCCGGAATGGGCGCTCCTTCCGCCCGCGACGCCCGCCCCGCTCTCCGACCTCCTCCGCCGCTGCCTCGAGCGCGACCCGCACCGCCGCCTCCACGACGTCGCCGACGCCCGCCTCGTCCTCGAGGACCTCCTGGAAGGGCGTGGGCCGGTCTCCCCGGCCACCGCGCCGCCCGCCGCCCCCGTCGCGTCCGCGGCCCGGCAGTGGACCCGGCGCGTCGCGGTCTTCCTCCTCGGGGCGCTCGCGATGACGCCCATCCTCTGGTCGAGCCGGCGCGATCCGGCACCGGCCGCCGAGCCTTCCCAGCCCACGTCCTTCCGCCAGCTGACCTTCCTCGCCGGGGGCGAGATGGCCCCCGCGCTCTCGCCCGACGGCGAGACCTTCGCCTACGTCAAGGACGTCGGCGGTCAGCGGGACGTCTTCCTGCAGCGGGTCGGGGGAACGAACCCCGTGAACCTCACCGCGGGATGCAAGGCCGACGACGACGAGCCCGCCTTCTCCCCCGACGGCCGTCGCATCGCCTACCGCTCGGAGTGCGCCGGCGGCGGGATCTTCGTGATGGGCGCGACGGGCGAGTCGGCGAGGAAGGTCACGGACAAGGGCTACAACCCGGCCTGGTCCCCGGACGGAAGGGAGCTCGCGATCGCGGGCGAGAAGCTCCGGAGCCCGTTCGCCCGGATCACCACGAGCCCGCTCTGGGCGGTGAAGCTCGAGACCGGGGAACGGCGGATCGTCTCCTCTCACGACGCCGTCGAGCCGAGCTGGTCGCCGGACGGGAAGCGAATCGCGTTCTGGGGCCTCGACGACGCCACGTCCGCCCGGGACCTCTACACCGTCGCCGCCGACGGCTCGCAGTCCGAGCCCGCCGCCGCGGTCCGTCTCCTCTCCGACCCCCACGTCGACTGGAGCCCGAACTGGTCCGGGGACGGCCGCTCCCTCTTCTTCGCGAGCTCCCGCGGCGGGACGATGAACCTCTGGCGGATCGACCTCGACCCCGGGACCGGCCGGTCGCGAGGCGCGCCGGAACCGATCACGGCGCCTTCGAGCTGGGCGGGCTACCTCACGGCCTCTGCGGACGGCCGCAGGATCGCGTTCGTCGACCGCAACGTCCGAGCCACGGTGCGCATCGCGCCCTTCGATCCTGCCGCCGGGAAGATCGCCGGGTCCCCCCGCGAGGCTCCGCTCGGAACGGTCGAGGCCAACGGCCCCGTCTCCCTCTCCCCGGACGGCGCCACGCTGCTCTTCGACGATTCCGGCTTCCCCCAGCGCCTCGTCCTCGTCGATCCCGGCGGCGCGATGCGCCAGCTCACCGAAGGGACGCACCGCGATCGCCAGGGCGCCTTCTCCCCCGACGGGGCCTGGATCGCGTTCCAGACCGACCGGTGGCCGGGAAAGCTCGCCCTCGTCCGGCCGGACGGCAGCGGACTTTCCGAAGTCCTGCCCGGACGCACGACGAGCGTCTTCAATCCGTTCTGGTCTCCCGACGGCCGCTGGCTCGGCGCGGGGAACACGGACGCGGACGGGCCGTTCCTCATCGAGATCGCCGACGGCAAGGCCGTCGGGTCTCCGCAGTTCCTGGCGCCGCTCGGCGAGGCCGGCCTCGACTTCTGGCCGTCCTCCTTCTCGCCCGACGGCCGCCGGATCGCCGGGGCGATCTACTCGGCGGCGGCCAACCCGGTGGGGGGCGCCGTCTACAGCCTCGGGGACCGCTCCTACCGGCGGGTCCCGACGGGCGACTCCAGCGCGCTCCTCTTCCTCCCGGACGGCCGCAGGCTGCTCCTCGTGAGCAGCCGCTCGATCCGGCTCTTCGACCTCGAGACGGGTGGCGTCCGGACTCTCGTCACGGCCCCCGAGGGGGGAGAGATCGGCTCGGCCGCCCTCTCGCGGGACGGCCGCCACCTCGCCTGGCAGGAGAGCACGGACGAGTCGGACATCTGGCTGGCCGAGTTCGAGAGGAAGAAGTGACGATCGCCGTCGGCTCCCGCCTCGGCGCCTACGAGGTCACCGCACCGCTCGGCGAGGGCGGGATGGGGGTCGTCTGGCGCGCCACCGACTCGAAGCTGAAGCGCGACGTCGCGATCAAGGTCCTGCCGGAGGCGTTCGCCGCGGACGCGGAGCGGCTCGCGCGCTTCGAGCGAGAGGCGCAGGTCCTGGCCCAGCTGCAGCACCCGAACATCGCCTCGATCTATGGCCTCGAGGAGTCGAACGGCGCGCGCGCCCTCGTGATGGAGCTCGTGCCGGGCGAGGATCTCTCCGAGCGGCTGAAGCGCGGCCCGATCCCGCTCGACGAGGCCCTCGCCGTCGCTCGGCAGATCGCCGAGGCGCTGGAAGAGGCCCACGAGAAGGGGATCGTCCACCGCGACCTGAAGCCCGCGAACGTGAAGCTCACGCCCGACGGGAAGGTCAAGGTCCTCGACTTCGGCCTCGCCAAGGCGATGGAGACCGCGCCGGGAAGCGCGTCCGCCGCCGACCTCGCGCGCTCTCCGACGCTCATGAACTCCCCCACGATGACCGCCGCGCGCGGCACGCAGCTCGGCGTCATCCTCGGCACCGCGGCCTACATGGCGCCCGAGCAGGCCCGGGGGCAGGCCGTCGACAAGCGGACCGACATCTGGTCGTTCGGGGTCGTGCTCTCGGAGATGCTCACAGGGAAGGGACTCTTCCGGGGCGAGACGGTCACCGACGTGCTCGCCTCCGTCGTCCGGGAGCCGATCTCCTGGGACGCGCTGCCGCCCGACACGCCCGCGGCCGTCCGCGCCCTGCTGCGCCGCTGCCTCGAGCGCGACCCGAAGGTCCGGATGCGCGACGTCGGCGAGGCGCGAATCGCACTCGCGCAGGCGAGCGTGCCGCGCGCGGACGCCCCGCCGCCGGTCCGCGCCGCGGGCAATACGGCGTCGCGTGGCACGTGGCCGGTCGTCCTCGCCGCGGCGGCCGCCGCCGCGGTCGTCACGTTCGGCCTGACGCGCGGGCTCGTGTCCCCCGGCGCCCCGACGGGTACGCGGAGCGCTCGCGTCAGCATCGCGCTTCCCGAGGGGTACGAGCTGGGCTCGAGCCAGCTCAACCCGGTCGCGGTCTCCCGCGACGGGGCTCGCATCGCCTGGGTCGGGCTCAGCGACGGCAGGAACAGGATCTTCGTCCGCTCGCTGGACGCGCTCGAGGCGACGGCGCTCGAAGGCACCGAGGGAGGCGACGGGCCGTTCTTCTCCCCCGACGGACGGTGGATCGGCTTCTTCGCGGGATCGAAACTCCGGAAGATCGCGGTGGGCGGGGCGGCGCTGCAGGAGCTCGCCGACGCGACGTCCCACCGGGGCGGCGACTGGGGCGACGACGGGTACATCTACTACGCGCCGACGAACATCAGCGGCCTCTGGCGCGTGCCCGAGGGGGGCGGCGCCGCCACCGAGGTCACGCAGCTGAACGCCGCGGCCGGCGAGATCAGCCATCGCTGGCCGCACCGGGTCGCGGGCTCCGACACCCTCCTCTACTCGGTGTGGACCGGGCCCGGCGACGACGAGCACCACGTGGCCGTGCAGACGTTGGGAGAGAAGGGGCACCTCCTGATCGTCAAGGGCGGCGACGCCCCACGGTACGCCGCGGGTCCCGGGCTGCTCCTCTACACGCACCGCGGCCAGCTGTTCACGGTGCCCTGGCGGCCGTCGCGGCCGGACCTCGGCGGTGCGGTGCCGGTGGCGGCCGCCGAGGAACCCAACGACGGAATCGGGAACGAGGGCTGCGGGAACTACGCCGTCTCCGACGACGGCACGCTCGCGTACGTGGGCGGCGGCCGGTCCTGGACCGCCCTGCGCCTCGTCTGGATCGACCGGGCGGGCTCGCTCGCCGCGCTTCCCCTTCCGGAGCGCGCCTACGAGAACGTGGCGATCTCGCCCGACGGGAGCCGGGCCGTGGTCCAGATCCGGGAAGGCGTCACGCGGCTCTGGATCTACGACTTCGCCCGCGGCACGCTGACGCCGATCGGGCCGGGCACCGGAAGCAGCCAGGCGCCGCTCTGGACGCCCGACGGCACGCGGGTGATCTACCGCGGCACGCGCCAGGGGATGCGCAACCTCTACTGGATCCCGGTCGACGGCTCGGGCGACGAGGAGCGCCTCACCTCGAAGGCCGGCGTGATCCAGACGCCCACGTCTGTCTCGTCGGACGCCCGCGTCCTCCTGTTCGACCAGAACGGACCGGCGGAGCCGGGAGGCGTCGGGGCCTGGGTGCTGCCGCTCGACGGCGACCGCACGCCGCACCGCCTCTTCCCCCTTCCGGCCACCGGCCGCGACGCCCAGATCTCGCCCGACGGCCGGTGGGTCGCCTATGAGGCAATCGTCTCGTCGCGCCCGGAGATCTTCGTCGCACCCCTTTCGGGCTCCGGCGAGCGACGCCTCGTCTCGACCGAGGGCGGCACGGAGCCCCTCTGGTCGCGGGACGGCCGCGAGCTCTTCTTCCAGAGCGGCACCCGCCTGATGGGCGTCACGGTGACGCCCGGCGCGACCTTCTCTGCGAGCGTTCCCAGGGTCGTGCACGAGGGCCGGTTCTTCCGGACGATCAACGGGAACACGAGCTTCAGCATCACGAGGGACGGCGCCCGCTTCCTGCGAATTCAGCCGGTCAGCCCGGAACCGGCCATCCGGCGGATCGAGCTGGTGCTCGACTGGTTCCCGGGTCTGAAGCGCGGGCGAAGCGCCCGATGAGCCTGCGCCCGGGTTCCCGCCTCGGTTCCTACGAGGTCACGGCCCCGCTCGGCGAGGGCGGGATGGGGATCGTCTACCGCGCCACCGACTCGAAGCTGAAGCGCGAGGTCGCGATCAAGGTCCTGCCGGAGGCGTTCGCCGCGGACGTGGACCGCCTCGCGCGGTTCGAGCGCGAGGCGCAGGTCCTCGCGCAGCTGCAGCACCCGAACATCGCCGCGGTCTACGGCCTCGAGGAGTCGAACGGCGTCCGCGCCCTCGTCATGGAGCTCGTGCCGGGCGAGGATCTCTCCGAGCGGCTGAAGCGCGGCCCGATCCCGCTCGACGAGGCACTCGCCGTCGCACGGCAGATCGCCGAGGCGCTGGAGGAGGCGCACGAGAAGGGAATCGTCCACCGCGACCTGAAGCCCGCGAACGTGAAGCTCACGCCCGACGGAAAGGTCAAGGTCCTCGACTTCGGCCTCGCCAAGGCGACGGAGCCGGCGGCGGGCTCGAGCCCCGACCTGACGACCTCGCCGACGCTCACCGGCCGGGCGACCCAGGCGGGACTGATTCTCGGGACGGCGGCCTACATGGCGCCGGAGCAGGCGCGCGGCAAGGCCGTCGACCGGCGGGCCGACATCTGGGCCTTCGGCGCCGTTCTCTACGAGATGCTCTCCGGGCAGCGCGCCCTGAAGGGGGACGAGGTCCCGGACGTCCTGGCCGCGGTCCTGCGGCAGGAGATCGACTGGACGGTCCTTCCGGACGGGACTCCGCCCGGCGTGAGGATCCTCCTCGCGAGGTGCCTCGACCGCGACGTGAGGCAGCGTCTGCGCGACATCGGAGAGGCCCGGGTCGCGCTCGGCGGAGCCGGCTCCAGCGGGGCCGCGACAGCCGTCGCGTCCTCCTCGCCCCCATCTGTTCCGCCCGGGAGCGGGCGACGGCTCCGGATCGCCGCAGCCGGACTCGCTCTGGCGGCGGCCGCGGGCGGGATCGGGTGGTGGAGTGCCGCGCGGAACCGGTCGTCCTTGCCCGGCATGCCCATCGCGAACGACCTCGTCCGGGTGACGTCGGACGCGGGCCTCACGACGGACCCGGCCGTCTCTCCGACGGGCTCCCTCCTGGCCTACGCGTCGGACCGCGGCAGCGCGAACCTGAACATCTGGGTCCAGCCCCTCCCCGCGGGGCAGGCGGTGCAGGTGACTCGGGGCGACTCCGACGCCCACTCCCCCGCGTTCTCTCCCGACGGCAGCCGCATCGTCTTCCGGTCGGAGCGCGACGGCGGCGGGATCTACGTCGTCCCCGCGCTCGGCGGCACCGAGCGGCTCGTCGCCCCGAAGGGCCTGCGGCCGAGGTTCTCGCCGGACGGAAAGAGAATCGCCTTCCTGACCGGCGGGCGGGGCTCGAGGTCGGAGCTGTGGGTGGTGGACGAGGCGGGAGGCACCTCCCGGCAGCTCGTTCCCGCCTTCCCGCGGCTCGAAGGGGCGACGTGGTCGCCCGACGGCTCCGCGATCGCGTTCGCAGGGACGGCCGACGCCTCGGGCGAGGAGGACTGGCACCGCCTCGACGTCTCGACCGGTGTGGCGTCGCCGATGCAGGCCACAAGCGTGCTGAAGGCGGCCGGACTGCCGGTGTCCCCCCCGTCCGCCTGGGCCTCCGGCGAGATCGTCTTCTCCGCGCCGTCGGGGGACAGCGAGAGCCTCTGGACGGTGGGGGTCTCCACCGACGGCCGCCGCGTCACGGGGCCCGTGCGGAGGCTCACCGCGGGGACCGGGCTCGACGGCTCGCCGGCGATCGCCCCCGGCCCCGGGGGAAGAGAGCTCTACTTCGCGAGCCTCGACCGTCGGGCCAACCTCGTGCGCGTGCCGGTGGGCCCTGGAGGCACGGCGCCTGCGGGCGACGTGCAGCTGCTGACGGACGCCGCCGCGAGAGACGAGTGGCCGTCGGTCTCGGCAGACGGGAAGACCCTGGTCTTCCTGTCGAACCGGCGGTCGTCCCGGGCGGCCTGGCTCAAGAACCTCGAGAGCCGGGAGGAGCTTCCCCTCCTGGGAGCCGGCGGAAGGGCCAACGTCAGCCCGGACGGGAAGTCGTTCGCGTACGCGACCGAGGTGGACGGCCGGCGCGTGCTCGCCATCCGGCCCGTCGCGGGCGGGGAGGCGCGGACGATTCCTTTCGACGTGAGGCTCGTGTGGGACTGGCCGGTCCCCTCGATGCTCGTCACCGGTGGCCCGGCCGGCGACAACGGGAAGCTCCACGTGCTCGACCTCGACACGGGAAGGCTGCGGCCCCTCCTGAGCGGAGCCACGGGCCAGTACTACGGTCACGGCCGCCTCTCGCCCGACGGCCGGTGGATGAGCGCCATGGAGTGGACTTCCGCGGGGCGCTCGCGCCTCATCGTCTTCCCTTTCCGCGACACTCCGGTCCCGCCCTCGGAATGGGTGATCGTCTCGGACGAGGACTCGGTGGCCGAGGAGAACGCCTGGTCGCCGGACGGCAGGCTCCTGTACTACGTCTCCGAGCGCGACGGGAGCCGCTGCCTGTGGGCCCGCTCCTTCGACCCGCGCACGGGCCGGCCCGCCGGGCCGTCCTCGGCGTTCCTCCACCTGCACGGCTCGAGGCGCTCGATCATCTCGACCGCTTCCACCGCCGCGCGCCTGGCGTTCGGGCGTGACGAGCTGATCTTCAGCATGGAGCTGCAGCGAGGGAACGTCTGGAGGCTCACGCTGAAGGAGGCCGAGTGAGCCTTCCGCCCGGAACCCGCCTCGGCGCGTACGAGATCACGGCCCCGCTCGGCGAGGGCGGGATGGGGGTCGTCTACCGCGCCACCGACTCGAAGCTGAAGCGCGAGGTCGCGATCAAGGTCCTGCCGGAGGCGTTCGCCGCGGACGTGGACCGCCTCGCGCGGTTCGAGCGCGAGGCGCAGGTCCTCGCGCAGCTGCAGCACCCGAACATCGCCTCGATCTACGGTCTCGAGGAGTCCGGCGGCATCCGCGCCCTCGTCATGGAGCTCGTCGAGGGCGAAGACCTCGCCGGGCGGCTGAAGCGCGGGCCGCTCCCCCTCGACGAGGCGCTCTCCGTCGCCCGGCAGATCGCCGAGGCGCTCGAGGCGGCCCACGAGAAGGGGATCGTCCACCGCGACCTCAAGCCCGCGAACGTGAAGCTCACGCGCGAAGGAGCGGTCAAGGTCCTCGACTTCGGCCTCGCCAAGGCGATGGACACGCCGGGGACGTCGTCCGCCGCGGACCTCGGCCGTTCGCCGACTCTCATGAACTCGCCGACGATGACCGCCGCGCACGGCACGCAGCTCGGCGTCATCCTCGGCACCGCGGCCTACATGTCGCCCGAGCAGGCCCGCGGCCAGGCCGTCGACAAGCGGGCGGACATCTGGGCCTTCGGCGTCGTCCTCCACGAGATGCTCTCCGGCCGGTCGCTCTTCGCCGCCGACACCGTCAGCGACACGCTCGCCGGCGTCCTCAAGAACGAGATCGATCTCGCGAAGCTGCCTGCCGGCACACCCGCTTCGGTCCGACGGCTCCTGCGCCACTGCCTGGAACGCAACCCGAAGGACCGCCTCCACGACATCGCGGACGCGCGGATCGAGCTGCTGGAGGCGACGGGCCGGGCCGGCGACCCGAGCCTCGAACGATCGGCCCCGGAGTCCCCCCCGCTTCGCGGACCGTCCTGGCGATCGCCGCTCTTCGCGGCCGTCACGCTGGCGCTGGGCCTGGCGACAGGGTGGCTCGTCCGTCCGGCCCCGGCGCGCCCTCCCCTCGTTCGCGCGGCGATCAACGCGCCGGAAGGGACCGAGCTGGTGCCGGCCGGAGACGCCGCGGGCCCCGTGGCGATCTCTCCGGACGGCAGCCAGCTGGCCTTCACGGCGCGCGACGGCGGGGGCGTGACGCGGCTCTACGTCCAGTCCCTCGCTGCGGGGAAGGCCCGCGTGATCCCGTCCTCGGAGGGAGCCCGGTATCCGTTCTGGTCGCCGGACAGCCGCTCACTCGGGTTCTTCAACAGCGATCAGCTGCTCCGGGTCGACACGGCCGAGGGAGCTCCCCTCGCGCTGGCCCCGGCGAACGCCGCGCGCGGCGGCAGCTGGGGCACGAGCGGGGTCATCGTCTACGCGCCTTCGTTCGACACGGCGCTTCTCCAGGTCCCCGCACGAGGCGGTCCACCGGCGCCCGCATCGGTCCTCGACGGAAGGCGGCTGGAAGGGACCAACCGATTCCCGTCGTTCCTGCCCGACGGCCGGCACTTCCTCTTCGAGGCCCGCGGCTACTCCTCGTGGATGCGCGCCTCGGACGGAGTCTTCGTCGGCTCGCTCGACGACCCCGAGCGACGGGTCCCGCTCCTCCCGCACGCGAGCAACGCGATGTACGCCGCAGGCCGGCTGCTCTTCGTGCACCACGGCGACCTGTGCGCCCAGCGCTTCGATCCCGAGCGGCTGGCTCTCTCGGGTCCGGTGTCCATCCTCGTCCGCGACGTCCGCTTCGACCGCCGGTACAGCCTCGGCGTCTTCTCGGCCACCGCCGGCGTCCTCGCACTCCAGCAGGGCGCCGGTCAGGACGCGAGCGAGCTGGTGTGGCTGGACCGGACCGGCCGCCGCCTCGAGCGGCTCGGCGGCGCGGCGAATCACGACGGCGTCAATCTCTCCCCCGACGGCTCCCAGGTGCTGGTCTCGATGTTCGACCCGGCGATCTCGCGATCCCACCTCGAGGTCCTCGACCTGGCCCGCAGGACCTCGACCCGGCTGACCTTCGGCGAGGCCGACGACTACGGCGCGATCTGGTCTCCCGACGGCACCCGCGTGCTCTTCGCGCGCGTCAGCGACAGGGGGATCGGCCTCTGGGTCAAGCCGGCCGACGGCTCGGCGGCCGAGCAGCCCTTCCGCCCGGAGAGGAAAGACGAGCTCCTCTTCCCGCTCGCCTGGTCTCCGGACGGGAGCCGGGTCCTCTTCGGGTCGTTGCCGGGAGGATCGCTTCCCACGGGCTTCTGGACCCTCCCGTCGTCCGGCGAGGGCGCACCCGAGCGCTACACCGACTCGCGCGGCAACGGCGACATCGGGCTGTTCTCGCCCGACGGACGCTGGGTCGTCTTCGACGCCAACGAGGGGAAGGGCTCGCGCACCTTCCTGGCCCGCTTTCCGGACACCGGCGGCCGTTGGCAGTTCTCCGAGGATTCCGCCGGGTACAGCCGATGGACGCGAGGGGGACGGGAGATCGTCTACCTGGCCTCCGACTCGGCCCAGGTGACCGCGCTCCCGGTGGACCTCTCGGGAAAGGCCCCTCGCTTCGGGGCGCCGGCGCGCCTCTTCGCGGTGCCCATGCTGAGCATCGCCGGCAACACCTTCGACGTCACGGCGGACGGGAATCGCTTCCTCTTCGTGCTGCCCGTCCCGGACGCGCGGCCCACGCCGTACACGCTGATCCTCGGTTGGGAGCGGCTGCTGGAGCAGGAGCGATGATCGGGACCCGCCTCGCGGGCGGCCGCGAACGAGGGAAGGGCGTTCACGTCGGGGCGCCCGCGGACTCGGCCCGGCCGCGCGGGGCACGCCGGACCCCGGCTCGGCTCTTTCCCTTCGCCCGCACGACGCGAGGCGGACCGGACGGCTCCCCCGTGATCCGCTCGAGCTCCTCGACGAGCCGCGTCCGTTCCTCGGGCGAGCCCGCCGTCCCGGGGAGGACGGCGGCCGGGTGCCGCTCGCGATCGAGCCAGAGACCTCCGCTCGAAAGCGCCGCCTCGGGGGCGGCGGCGAGCCAGACGATCGTGTCGGCGCCTTCCGCGGCGCTTCGCAGGAGCGGCTTCGTCAGCCGGAAGAACCCTGGGAGCGAGCGCGAGACGCCTGGCGTCTCGGCCCAGCCGGGATGCATGGCGTGGACGGAGACGCCGCGCGGGAAGAGCTCGTCGGACCAGAGCTCCGTGAGCACCGTAAGCGCCCGCTTCTGCCGCGCGTAGGCGAGCGCCCCGTCCCACTTCCCCGCGACCCCTCCGAAGACCTCGGGCCCGAGGCCCGCGAGGTACATGCCTCCGGAGACGACGTTCACGACGCGCGCCGGGGCGGACTCGACGAGGCGCGGCGCCAGCCGCCGCGTCAGGACCCAGGGGGCGAGGAGGTTCGTGGCGAGGGAGACCTCGTGGCCCTCCCGCGTCGTCCTCCGCTCGTTCTCGAGGACGCCCGCGTTGTTCACGAGGACGTGCAGGGACTTCTCCCGGTCGAGGAGGCGGTCGGCGAGGCCGCGCACGTCCGAGAGAAGCGAGAGGTCGGCCACCTCGACGGCGAGGTCGCCGTTGCCGGTCGCGGCGCCGATCTCGTCACGCGCTCGCTCGGCCTTCCGCCGGTCCCGGGCGACGAGGACGACCCGTGCCCCGAGCCGGGCAAGGCGCTCGGCCGCCTCCCGCCCGAGCCCCGACGTCGCCCCGGTCACGACGGCCGTCCGGCCCCGGAGCGAGACGGCGAGAGGGCCGAAGGCGCCCCTTCGCATGCGGTAGCCGAGCCGCGTGAAGCGGAGCAGCCCGGGGACGACGAGGCGGTCGAGGGCCGCGGTGGCGAACGAAGGCTCCGGGACCTCCGGCGGGCCGGAGAGCGCGTTCTTCAGGCCCTCGACCGCCCTGCGGCCGACGCCCTCGAGCGTGGAGCGAAGGAACGGCTCGACGAGCGCCGACGGCCCGAGGAACGTCAGGTCGGCCGTGTAGTCGATTCGGGTCCCGCCCGGCGCGGGCTCGAAGCGGATGTCGTCGACGGCCCGGATCCGGGCCCCTTCCCCCTCGAGGACGACCCGGCGGGGCGGCTCGAAGCGGGTGACGACGTACTCCATCGGCGTCGTGAAGGGCCCGAAGGCGACGTCGAGCCGGAACCTCGAGCCGGGACCGACGGGCCCGTCCGCGAGCCTCGCGGACGCGGAGACTCCCGGGTCCCATTGCTCGATGTTCGCGAAGTCGCTCGTGTAGGCGAACGCCTCTTCGACCGGACGGGGAACCTCAACGGTCTCATGCAGGCGGATCACTTCGGGCCTCCTCGAAGACATACGTCCGCGAAAGGTCCGCAGATGCCCTTTCCGCCTCGACGCGCAGGGAACGCCGTCGCGAGGTTCGACCTCGAAGGCGACGGTGTCGAAAGAGAACGGCCTCGGCGATCGCCTCTTCACGAGCGAGCCGGTCTCCGCCCCCGATCCGGCGCGGGAGGGATGCACCCGGGAGGAAGCGGGCCGGCTCCTCGTCGAGCTCCACGACGGCAGCGAGAGGAGGAGCTCGGCCGCGGTCCTCCTCGATCACCACGTGCCGATCCGCTTCCGCGGGTACCGGAAGGCGCGGGCGTCGCCGGCTCTCTCCCGGGCTCCGGCGGGGGCCCGTCCGGCAGGCCCGCAGCGACGTAGTGAGCGGCATGAGGCTTCCAGGGAAGACGATCGTCGTCGCCGGGGGAACCGGCGGAATCGGGAGCGAGGTGGCCCGCGGTGTCGTGAGCGAGGGAGGGAACGTTTTTCTCGTTGCGCGGGACGCGATACGGCTCGCCGAACGCGTCGCGGAGCTGGACGCCCTCGCGGGGCGGGCGGGGGCCGCGGCCTCGATCGTCGCGGACGCCGGCTCGCAGGCGTCGCTGTCGGCCGCCGCCGCGGAGGCCGTCGCGCGGTACGGTCGCCTCGACGGCTGGGTCCACGCCGTCGGGTCGATCCTCCTGAAGCCGCTCTCGGCGACGAGCGAGGACGACTGGGCCCGCCAGCTCGACCTCAACGCCGGTTCGGCCTTCCGGGCGCTCCACGCCGCGCACGGCCCCATGAGGAAACAGCGAGGCGGGTCGGTCGTCCTTTTCGGCTCCGCGGCGGCCTCGGTCGGTCTTCCGAACCACGCGGCCATCGCGGCGGCGAAGGCGGCCGTCGTCGGCCTCGCCCGCTCGGCCGCGATGGACCTCGCCCGCTACGGGATCCGCGTGAACGTCGTCTCCCCGGGCCTCGTGAGGACACCGATGTCCTCGGCGATCACGTCGAACGAGACGAGCCTGAAAGTGTCGCGGGCGATGCACCCGACGGGCCGCATCTCGGAGCCGGCCGACGTCGCAGCGGCCGTCCTCTACCTCCTCTCGGACGGCGCGGCGAACGTCACGGGCGCGGTCCTTCCCGTCGACGGCGGAATGGCGGCCGGGAGGCCGCCGGCGTCGGCCTCCTGAGGCGGGTCGAGCGGCGCCGCACCCGCGTGCTAGGCTTTCCCAGAGGGGAGCGTGTCCATGGCGAGCCAGACTGGCGCGATCGAAACCGGGAGCAGGGATCGGGACGGACGGACGCCCGTCGCCGACCGGATCCGGGATCGCATCCGCAAGGCGCGCGGCCGCTTCCGCGCGAACGACAACATCGCCGCCTACCTGGAGGCCGGGGAGCTCGAGCAGCTCCGGCTGGAGGTCGCGGAGAAGATCGAGGACGTGCTCCAGGCGCTCGTCATCGACACCGGGAGCGACCACAACACGAGGGACACGGCCCGGCGCGTGGCCAAGATGTACCTGATGGAGGTCTTCGCGGGCCGCTACGTGGCGCAACCGCCGGTGACCGAGTTCCCGAACGTGGGCCGCCTGAACGAGCTGATGATCGTGGGCCCGATCCTGGTGCGGAGCGCCTGCTCGCACCACCTCTGCCCGATCATCGGCCGGGTCTGGGTCGGCGTGATGCCGAACGAGCACTCCGCCCTCATCGGGCTCTCGAAGTACGCCCGCCTCGTGGAGTGGGTGATGGCCCGGCCGCAGATCCAGGAAGAGGCGATCACCGAGCTCGCCAACCTGCTCCAGAACAAGATGCAGCCCGACGGCCTCGCCGTCGTCATGGAAGCCGACCACTACTGCATGAAGTGGCGCGGCGTGAAGGACGCGGATTCGAAGATGACGAACAGCATCATGCGCGGCTCGTTCCTGAAGAACCCCGACCTGAGGCGCGAGTTCCTCGCGCTCCTGGCGGGCCGGGCGTAGGACGGAGCGCCGGGATGCTCGTCCGCCTTCTCTACGCCAGCCGCTCCACCGCTCCGCTGAACGAGGCGATCGTCGCCTCGATCCTCGAGAAGGCGCACGCGTACAACGCCGCGCACGGCCTCACCGGCATCCTCTGCACGTCCTCCGAGGCCGGGGTCTTCCTCCAGGTGCTCGAGGGGGGGCGTGCCGCGGTGAACGAGCTGTACGGCCGCATCCTGCGCGACCCGCGCCACCGGGACGTCACCCTTCTCGACTACGAGGAGATCGGCGAACGGCGCTTCGCGACCTGGCGGATGGGAAACGTGAACCTGAACCGGGTCAACCTGGGCACGATCCTGAGGTTCTCGGAGAGCCCGGTCCTCGACCCGTTCGGGATGAGCGGCAAGGCCGCCCTCGCGCTCCTGGAGGAGCTGATGAGCACCGCGGCGATCGTGAGCCGCGACGGCGCTTAGCCCGTCGCCCGCGCCGCGATTCCCCGGAGCATCCCTCGGAAGACGAGGACGTGCAGCGGGTAGACGCCGTACCAGTAGAGGAGCCCTGCCAGGCCGGCGGGGTCGAACTCGGCAGTTTGCCGGATGGTGGCGCCGCCCTCGTCCTCCGTCACCTCGAACTCGAGCCAGGCCCGCCCGGGCAGCTTCATCTCGGCGGCCAGCCGCAGCCGCCGGTCGGCCTCGAAGGCCTCGACCCGCCAGAAGTCGAGCGCGTCGCCGACGGCGAGGTTCTCGGGGTGGCGCCGGCCCCGGCGGACACCGACGCCGCCGACGAGGAGGTCGAGGAAACCCCGGAGGCGCCAGAGGAAGTTCGCGTAGTACCAGCCGCTCCGGCCGCCGATCCGGCGGATCGGCGCGAACGCCTGAGCCGCCGTCGCCCGGACCTTCGCGACGCGCGAGTCGACGAGCCGGGCGCCGACCCTCAGGCCGCCGTAGCCGCCGGACGGCAGCCCGCCCGATGAGAGGGCGTCGGACCAGCGCGTCGCCGCGAACTCCTCGTCCTCGTTCGCCAGGGCGCGCTCGATGGACTTCCTGAGGCCCATCGGCGCAATCGCGGGAAACAGCCGACGGGCCGCTTCGTCCCGCACGACGGTCGGGTTGCTCACGCCCTCGATCAGCTTGCGCCCGACACGCGCGTAGACCGGCGTCGTCAGACCGAGCCACAGGCTCGACAGGCGGGGCGTCAGCACGGGCACCGGGATCAGCCAGCGCCGGAGGCCCCTCTGCGCCGCGTACTCCCGCATGATGTCGCCGTAGGTCACCTGGTCGGCGCCGCCGATCTCCACGGTGCGCCCTTCGCCCGGCGGGAGGTCGAGGGCCGCGAGCAGGTAGGCGACGAGGTCCTCGATCGCGATCGGCTGCGCCTTCGTCTCCACCCAGCGGGGGCAGACCATGACGGGGAGGCGCTCGACGAGCGACCGGATGAGCTCGAACGACAGGCTGCCCGATCCGAGCACGATCGAGGCGCGCAGCTCGACGACGGGAAGGCCCGAGGCAGCCCGGAGAACCTCACCCGTCTCCTGCCGGCTGCGGAGGTGGGGCGAGAGGCCCGCTCCCGCCTCGCCGAGGCCGCCGAGATAGACGATCTTCCCGACCCCCGCGGCGCGCGCCGCCTCGCCGAAGTTCCGGGCCGCGAGGCGATCCTGCTCCTCGAACGCGGCGCCCACCGCCATCGAGTGGACCAGGTAGTACGCCGTGTCGACGCCCGCGATCGCCGTGTCGAGCGATTCGCGCCGCAGGCAGTCGCCCGGGACGACCTCGGTGCCCGCGGGGACGCGGGAGACGAGGCTCTCCGGCCGCCGGGCGAGGCAGCGCACGCGGCGACCGCGATCCGCGAGCGCGCGCAGGAGCCGGCCGCCGACGTAGCCGGTCGCTCCCGTCAGGAGGATCAACCCGGGCCCGGCGTCCTGCGACGAATCCGGCATGTCGTCATCGTACAGGCCGCGCCCGTTCCCGACTCCGGTCCTTCGATGTCCGGGCCTGCCGGCGTCGATGATCCGGCGGGTCGAGTTCCGCGGCGAGAACGGGCCCTCAGGACTTGCCCGCGAGCCGGATCCCGGGCTGCTCCGTCTTCGCCTCGACGAAACGGTCGAGGCCCTCCGCCTCGGCTTCGATCAGCTGGCGCCACATGGCCCTCTCGAGCGTCGTCACGAGCTCGCGCAGGATCCTGTACTGGGCGGCAGACGCCTCCAGGATCGCCTTCAGGGGCTCCGAGCGCACGGCGGCGTCCAGGGAGAGGTCGACCTTACGCATGGACCAGTCGGGGCACTGGCGATGCAGGTCGCCCCGTTCGTCGCCGAGAACCATGACGTTCCTGTGGCGGCGATCCCCGAGGATGCGACCGTAGAGCGCCTCGACGGCCTCGTCCGGCCCCTCGATGAGCTGGAAGAAGAGCCGGCCAGAGGCCATGAGCATGCCGGTGATGCCGTCACGGGCGTTGTTCGCCTCCGACACCCGGGTGATCTCCTCGACGTCGTCGGGAGTCAGTGCTTCGGCAAACTCGCTGATGTAGTGAATGCGCCTCATGCGGCCAGCTACGTCGGGAGCGGGCGGCCGGATTGGCGGGCCGCATTCCCGCAGGTGGCGAGGCCCCCGGCGCGTATATTCGCTCTCGAGAGAATGACGATGAAGCGCCTGGCGATCCTCGCGACGTTGGCCACCCTCGCCGGGTGCTCGGCGAGCACGACGGAGCGTCTCCGACTGCCGCCCCTCCAGACGGTGGCCCACGTCGACCTCGCGCGATACGTCGGGACCTGGTACGAGATCGCCAGCTTCCCGCAGAGCTTCCAGAAGGGCTGCGTCGCCACGACGGCGACCTACACGATCCGGGCCGACGGCGACATCGACGTCCTGAACCGCTGCCGCAAGGACGCGCTCGACGGGCCGGAGAAGTCGGCGCTCGGGCGCGCCCGGGTCGTGGACCGCGCCACGAACGCGAAGCTGGAAGTGAGCTTCTTCCGCCCGTTCTGGGGCGACTACTGGATCGTCGACCTCGGCGCCGACTACGACTACGCCGTCGTCGGCCACCCGGGCCGGGACTACCTGTGGATCCTGAGCAGGGCCCCGACGATGCCCGAGGCGACCTGGGAGGGCATCCTCGAGCGACTGAGGGCCCAGCGCTACGACACGTCCCGCCTGAAGCGCACTTTGCACTGAGCCGAATGGCGTAGAGGCCGGGCGCCGGCGCCGGGCTGCCCGATTCCTCCTCGGCCCCGCCACCGTGCGCTCGGGCCGCGTCGATCTGGGCCTTGCTATCGTCGGCCCACCGAGGAGAACCGATGCACGGAACACGCCTGTCCCTCGTCGCCGCCCTCTGCGCCGGCCTCGCGACCGCGGCGCTCGCGCAGAAGCCGGCCGCGCTGTCCGACGACGTGAAGCGTTTCGTCTCCGTCGACGCCCCGCGCGTCGTCCTCGCTCACGTGCGCGTGATCGACGGGATGGGCCACCCGGCGGTGGAGGACCGGAACGTCGTCCTCGAGGAGGGCCGCGTCCTCTCGATCGGGCCCGGCGCCGACGTCGCCGAGGCCCCGGGGCAGCGCGTCCTCGACCTGCGCGGGCACACGGTCCTGCCGGGCCTCGTGGGGATGCACGACCACCTCTACCACATCGCGCGCCCGAACCTGCGCGCGGACGGCACGGCCGAGTCGCCGGTCCTCGTGCCCCAGATGACGTTCTCGGCCCCGCGCCTCTACCTCGCGGGCGGCGTCACCACCATTCGCACCGCGGGGAGCGTGGAGCCCTACGCCGACCTGAACGTGAAGAGAGCGATCGACGAGGGGCGCATGGCCGGGCCGCGCGTGGAGGTGACCGGCCCGTACCTCGAGGGCGCCGGCTCTCCGTTCATCCAGATGCACAGCCTCGCAGGCCCCGAGGAGGCGCGCCGGTTCGTCGAGTACTGGGCGGACCTCGGGGCGACCTCCTTCAAGGCCTACATGTTCATCACGCGCGCCGAGCTGGAGGCCGCAATCAAGGCGGCGCACGCGCGCGGCCTCAAGGTGACCGGCCACCTCTGCTCGGTCACCTACCCGGAAGCGGCCGACCTCGGCATCGACGACCTCGAGCACGGCTTCTTCGTCAACACGCAGCTCGACCCGGACAAGAAGCCCGACGCGTGCCCGAAGGAGCAGGGCCGGCCGACGCTGAAGGCGATGGACCCGGAGTCCGAGACGGCCCGGCAGCTCATCGCGAAGCTGGTGGCCCGGCACGTGGCGATCACCTCGACGCTCCCCGTCTTCGAGCACGGCGTTCCGAACCGTCCGCCCCTCAGGCCGGACGTCCTCGAGGCGCTCAGCCCGCAGGCCCGCGAGGCGTTCCTCCTCTCCCGCGCGCGCCGCGCCGCGGCGAGCCCCGAGGCCCCGCTCGCCGACTTCAGGCGGGCGATGGCCCTCGAGCGCGCGTTCGTCGCCGCGGGCGGCCTCTTGATCGCCGGATGCGACCCGACGGGAAACGGCGGGACCCTGCCGGGCTTCGGCGACCAGCGCGAGGTCGAGCTCCTCGTGGAGGCAGGCTTCTCCCCCGTCGAGGCGATCAAGATCGCCACGTACAACGGCGCCGTCTTCCTCGGGAAGGCCGACCGGATCGGCTCGATCGCGCCAGGCCTCGCGGCGGATCTCCTCGTCGTGAAGGGAGACCCCGCGACGAAGATCGAGGAGATCGAGAAGCCGGTCCTCGTCTTCAAGGACGGCGTCGGCTACGACCCGGCCAGGCTCCTCGAGTCCGTGCGCGGGCGGTACGGGCAGTACTGACCGGGCCGCGGCTCGGCCCGGGACCCCGGGCGCCATCGGGCCTCTCTCCTTCCGCACGCCGTCGCGGCCGGACGCGAACGCCTACTTCGGGCAGAGACAGGCGTCCGTGACCTTGCGGCAGAGGCCCTTCCCGCGCCGGATCCGCCCGCGCGTCTCCTGGTCGCCCTCGATGGAGACGGACCGGCTCGCGGAGGGTCGATTTCGCTTCAGAAGCCCGTGGCGAAGCTGAGGCGCGTGACCCACGGCGTGCCGTAGAGCCCTCGCGCGTTCCCGGTCACGTCGTAGAGCAGCTCGACGAGGAAGAGGCTGCGTGAGCCGAGCGGCTGCCCGTAGCCTGCGCCGACGAGGAAGCTCGAGAAGCTCTCCCGGCCCCCGGACGAGTCCGTCGTCCGGACCTCGTAGCTCGTCCAGTCCCACTCGGTCGAGGCGAAGAGACGGTCGACGACGAAGGTGCGGGCGTAAGCGCCGAAGCCGTAGTCGACGGAGTCCCAGGTCTCGCCGTAGGAGTCGTCGTGCGTCCACTGGAGCCGCCCCGAGAGCCCGGTCCAGAGCCGGTCCGTCACGAGGTATCCCGCCTCGCCCCGGAGCGAGACCCCCCAGCCGATGCTGCCGACCCCGAACCCGACGGAGCCGCCGTAGGTGAAGCGCCCGGAACGCGGCTGGAAAACGGGCTGCGAGGCGCCCTCCCCCTCTTCCGCCCGCGCCGGCGGCGCGACGAGGAGGAGCGCGGCCACGAGGGGAAGGAACGCCTTCATCGGCCGATCTTCCCACGCGATCCCGGGGCAGACCCGTCGTTTTCCGGGCCGGGTCGCGCGGCGGGAATCGCGCACATGATCCGCCTCGCCGGCGAGATGAATGTGCTCGAGCCGCAGGTCGTCGCGAGCCGCCGGCTCCGCGCGAAGACGGTCCCGGCGACTCCGGCCGGCTGCAGCCTCGCGACGACGACGTTCACGCAGCCCGCGCCCGTCGCGATCCCGACGGGTCCGGACGTCGTCACTTCGACGCTCGTGGTCTCCGGGGCCGGACCCTGCCTGTTCGACGTCGACGTGACGACCTTCATCTCCCACACCTTCGCGGCCGACCTCGACGTCACGATCACCTCCCCCGCCGGGACGGTCGTGACGCTCACGACGGACGACGGCGCGCGGAACGACGACGTCTTCAACGGCACGGTCTGGGACGACGACGCGAGCAACGACACCGTGACGGACCACGTCGACACGAACCTGACCCTCACCTGGAACGTCGGCTCCCTCGCGTGGGCGCGTCCGCGGGTTCGTCCGCGAGATCGGCCCTGCTCCCCGGAAGTCCCTTCCGGATTCCACCTGGGCGCCGAAGAGCTCCTGTCGGCCGCTCTCGCCCCGGGCTGCGCGGTCGAGGCGTGGCACTCCATTCGACGGCGCGGCGTACAGGAGGATGCGTCGGTCGCCCGGGATGTCGAACGGGGCGAGGAGGACGTCACCGGGTACTCGCTCTCGACGACGGCCGCAGGGTGACGAAGCGCCGCACGCGATCCGCAGTCGCCCGTCGTGTGGCACGATCTCGGCCATGGTCAGGCTTCCGACGTCGCTCCAGGGCCTCCGCGGTCCCGGCGTCGAGAGGTCGCCCGAGGCCGGCCGCATCCTCCGGCGGGAAGGTGACCGGGCCGACGGTGTGATCCCCCTCCTCGTCGGCCGCGAGCGGTCCGCCGCCGGGAGGGCCGTGACCGTCGCCGCCCTCCTCGTGCTCGCCGCCGCCGCGTCGTGCGCCCCGCGCCCCGCCCCGCAAGCCGCGCCCCCGGTCCACCCCGGCGGGAACCTCTTCTCCGCGGTTCGCTGCGCGGGCACGCCGCTCGGGCGCGAATGGGCGACGCTCCGCGCCGAGGCCGCCACGCGGTTCCCCGACCTACGGCTGACGCTGGTGGAGGACCTCCACGTCACGGTCGTCTACGTCGGCCCCGGCTGGAAGGCCGAGGACCTCGACCGGATCCGGGCGCAGGCGCTCGTCGTGCCGCGCGAGACCGGAGCGTTCCGCCCCGAGGCCGTCCGGTTCGGGAGGTCCGGCCACGTCGTCGTCGTGGAGCTTCTCGACGGTCCGGCGTCCTGGTCCGCCGCGGTCGTCGCGGCGAAGGCCGGAATGAACCGGCTCGGCCTGAAGAAGGCGGACCGGAACGACCGGGAGTTCCGCCCGCACGTCACGCTCGCCTCGGCGAAGGGCCCGGACCCCGACCCGACCGAGGCGGCCGAGCTCGACGCGCTCCGGGCCTGGCTCGCGGAGAAGATCGCCGCCGCCCCGGAGCGCTTCGGCGTCACCGTCGGACCGGGCACCCCGGTCCGCCTCCTGCTCGCCGGCACTCCGCGGCCGGCCGGGGCGCCGGAGTACGTCGACGTCGAGAGCCTCCTTCCCCGCCGGTGAGCCCTCGGCCGGGTCGCCCGTGCGGCCCCTCCGCGACGCCGCTCACTCCACGCCGTAGTCGACTTCCGTCCTCCGCACCCTCCAGCTCGCGAGCGCGAGGAGCGCCGCGGCGAGGAGAAGCGGCGCGGGGACCGCGACCCAGGCGGGAAGCGGGTCGCCGAGGACGGCCAGGAAGCCCTCCGGGACCTTCACCGGAGTCAGCGAGAGGAGGTAATGCACGAGGCCGAGCCTCTTCAGGACCGCGGGGAGGAGGAAGTTGAGGTGCTCCCAGCCCCAGAAGGCGAGCGCCGGGAGAATCGGGTTCTTCGCCCACTGGCCGAAGGCGAGGAAGACCGCGCCGTAGCCTGCGCAGGCGAGGACCGAGACGAGGACGTACGCGACGAGGCGCCCGAAGCCGCCCGAAGCGAGGTGCTCGGACGCCGCGCTCCGCCCTTCGCCCGAGAGGAGCGCGAGGTAGGCGAGCGCCGAGAAGCCCCCGAAGAGGACGGACGTCGCCGCGAGGGCGGCGAGGTACTTGCCGAGGAGGAGCACCTCGCGGCGGACCGGCTCGAGGAGCAGGTGGTGGAGCGTCTTCGCGAGCTGCTCGCCCCGCACGAGACCGCCGAAGGCGAAGAGCGCGCCGAAGAAGACCGTCCCCTGCAGGACGAGGTTCTGGAAGAGGAGCGCGAACTCCCTCTCGACGCGCCCCGGGGCGACGGGGTCCTTCCGGACGAAGACGACGAACGCCGTCAGGAGGAACGGCGCGGCCGCGAAGAAGAGCGCCGCGCGCCCCTCGCGTCCCCGGAAGAGCCTCTTCAGCTCGAGGAGGAAGACGGCCTTCAGCTGCCGGAGCCGGACATCGCGCCTCACGCCCCCTCCCCTCCCTCGATCAGGTAGCGGTAGACCGCCTTCACGTCGTCGTCGGCCGGCGTCACGGCCTCGACCTCGAGGCCGTCCGAGAGGACGGCGCCGTTGAGCGCGAGGAAGAAGCGGTCCGGGGTCCGGGTCCTCGCGAGGAGGCCGCGCCCGTCCTCGTGGAGCTCCACCTCGGTGGCGAGCCCCTCCGCGAAGAGCCGCGCCGCGAGCGCGCCCGGCCGGTCGCACCGGACGAGGACCTGCATCGGCCTCTCGACGACCTCCTCGCGCAGCCCGTGCGACTCCCCCTCCGCCACGACGTAGCCCGACTTCACGAGGACGACGCGGTCGGCGAGGAGGTCGACCTCGTGGAGGATGTGGCTCGAGACGACGACGTGCTTCCCCTCCGCCGCGAGGTTCCGGAAGAGCTCGAGGACCTCGGCGCGGGCCATCGGGTCGAGGCCGTTCAGCGGCTCGTCGAGGAGGAGGACGCGCGGGTCGGGCGCGATCGCCAGGGCGAGGCGCAGCCGCTGCCTCATCCCCTTGCTGTAGCCGGCGACCTTCCGCCCCGCCGCCTCGGCGAGGCCGACTCTCTCGAGCGCCTTCCCGGCGAGGGCGCGCGCCGCGGCCATCCCCTCGCCGCGGAGCGAGAGGACCCCCTCGAGGAAGGAGCGGCCCGTGACGCCGGGAGGGAACGCCTCGAACGCCGTGCAGTAGCCGCAGACGGTGAAGAGGCGCTCCGGGTCGGTCGGCGGGATGCCGAGGACGCTCACGTGCCCGCGCGTCGGCCGGATGAGCCCGGTGGCGAGGTTCATGAGGGTCGTCTTCCCCGACCCGTTCGGCCCGACGAGGCCGGTGATCCCGGGCGGGATCGAGAGGTTGACGCGGTCGACGCCGAGGACCTCGCCGTAGAACTTCGAGACGTCGTCGAAGACGACGAGGTCCCGCCCCGCGACGCCGCTCACCGCACCACCTCGAAGGCGCGGAGCTTCCGGTGGAGGAGGAGGAGCGCGAGCGCGGTGGTGACGAGGAGGCTGGCCCAGGCCCCGCCGAGGGGGAGGCCCGACCGGACCGGGATGCCGAAGAGCCCTTCGAGGACCCGGCCCCACGCGGCGCCGAGGTTGAAGGCCCGGCCCCACTCGACGTTCAGGATCCCGTCGAGCGCCTCGCCGAAGGCCGCGGGGACGATCCCGACGGCGATCAGGAGGGCCCGCGCGACGGCCCGGTTCCTCACCCACGCCGACATCGCCATCGAGACGAGGGAGAGGAAGACGACGAGGAGGAGCGACGCGAGGAGGATCGACCCCGCGATCGCGCCGCTGGCGAGGAGCCAGCCCGCCTCCGCGAGGGAGGCCTCGAGGACGAAGACGACGAGGAGCGGCGCCCAGGTGATCGCCGAGAGGAGGAGCGCGAGGACGAGGAGCTTCCCGGTGACGTACTGCCAGCGGGAGAGGGGCCGGGAGAGGTAGAGAGGCAGGGCGCCGTTCACGAGGTCGGGCGAGACGAGCGAGGGGCCGACGAAGAGCGTCAGCGCGAAGGCGAAGTACGACTGCAGGAGGAGGAGGAAGCCGAAGAAACGCGCGTCGATCGCCAGCGGGATCCCCGCCGCGAGAGGCGTCCGCGCGAGGGCGGCGACGTTGTGCTTCAGCCAGACGACGACCAGGGCGCCGATCGGCGCGACGAATGCGGCGGTGAAGACGCCCGTCACGAGCTTCGCCGCGAAGACCTCGCGCCACGCGTAGCGCGGCAGGACGAGGATCCGCGCGAGCGTGCCCGTCGGCGTCCCGTCGAACGGGCGGAAGCGGCGGGTCCGCACCGTCACGATCCGTTCTCCATCGCCCGGAGGAAGATCTCCTCGAGCGAGTCGCGCTGGTAGGCGAGGTGGCGGAGCTGGACCCCGCTCCGGCCCGCGAGGCGGTAGAGGTCGCGCGGACCGACGCCCTCGGGGAGGACGACCTTGAGCCTCCGGCGGATCCCCGGCGCCACGGTGCAGCCGAGCCCGGCGAGCGCCTCGGCGAAGTCGCCGCTGCCGCCGGCCGCCTCCAGCTCCACGAGGCGGCGGTTCGCGCGCCGCTCGGCGTCGAGGTCGCAGAGCGCCGCGACGCGCCCGTCCTTCAGGATGAGCACCTCGTCGCAGCACTCCTCGACGTCGCGGAGGAGGTGCGAGGAGAGGACGACGCGGATCTCCCCCGCCTCGCGGATCTCGCGGATCAGGCGGAGCATCCGCTGCCGGGCCGGGGGGTCGAGGCCGTTCGTCGGCTCGTCGAGGAAGAGGACCCTCGGCCCGTGCGCGATCGCCTGGGCGAGCTTGGCGAGCTGCTTCATCCCGAGCGAGTAGGTCTCGAGGGTCCGGTACCGGACCTCGCCGAGGCCGACGGCGAAGAGCGCCTCGTGGGCCCGCTCGAGCGCCTCGGCGCGCGGGAGGCCAGAAAGCTCCGCGAACATCGCGACGTAGCGGACCCCGGAGATCCCCGCGACGAAGGAGTCGTTCTCGGGCATGTAGCCGATCGCACGGCGCACCTCGCGGCTCTCCTTCACGACGTCGAGGCCCTCGAGCCGGGCCGTTCCCGACGACGGGCGGAAGAAGCCGAGGAGCGTGTGGAGGAGCGTCGTCTTCCCCGCGCCGTTCGGCCCGAGCAGGCCGATGGCCCGGCCGGCGAGAGTGCCCCGGAGGTCCCGGAGCACCTCCCGCCGGCCGAGCCGCACCGAGAGGCCGTCGAGCTCGAGGAACGCTGTCACCGGCCTCCGCTCGCGGGGGCCTTCAGGGCGGCGCCGGCCGCGACGAGCGAGCCGAGCTCGGTCAGCCCGGCGCCGGAGGAGCCGAAGACGATCCGCGACGGCTCGGCCCAGGCCCAACCGAGCGTCGCCCCCGACTTCGAGAGCTCGGAGGCGGCCGACCCGGGCGCGGAGCCCAGGGCGCTCGCGAGGGCCCCCAGGGCCCCGCCGACGTCCTGGAAGGCGAGCATCGAGAAGTCGAGCGGCCCGTCCTTCGGGAGGAGCGCGATGAGCTTCGGCGAGGTGAGGAGCGTGTCTCCGGAGGCGTGGGCCTCGGCCGCGCGGACGAGGAGCGCCTTCTCGGGCGCCGCGACGAGGTAGCCGTCCACGAACGCGTACTGTAGACGAGAGGGCCCTTCCCCCGTCACGAGGGAGTGGACGGTCACGCCCGAGACCGTCTCGGTCGCGAGCGACACGCCGGGCCGTCCGGCCTTGCGGGCCTCGGCGTCGGCGAGGGAGACGAGCTTCACGATCGTCGCCTGCAGGCGCGCAGGGTCGTAGACCTCGACGACGAGCTTGAGGGCCGGCGTCGGCAGGAGCGGGCCGTCGACCGCGAAGGCGACGTCCCCGCCGAGCGCGGCGGCGAGGTCGTCGCGAAGGCGGAAGCCGAGCTTCCCCTCGGCTTCGGCGAGCTTCGACGGGAAATCGGGCTGGCCGGCCGCGAGCATCGCGAAGAGGTCGTCCACGAGGAGCGCCGGCTCCTTCGTGACGAAGGCGATCGCCCCCGTGGCTCCGGAGGAGACGAAGGAGAGCGCCCCCATCGGCGCGGGAGGGGCGATCCAGGCCGCGATCCCGCGGCGCTCGGCCCCGAACGTGAGGGCTGCGCGGCCGCTCGAGGCGCCGGCCGAGGTGCGGTGCTCGACGATCAGGTGCTCGACGTCGGCGAGGCCGCTCGCGCGGAGCAGGTTCCCGGCCGACGGCCCGCCGTCGGCCGTCGCGGCGACGTGTGCGAGGAGCGTCTTCGCGTCGACCCCGACGAGGATGTCGACACCGTCCCGGTAGGCCTCGGCCAGCCGCGCGTGGAACGTCCCGCCCCGGAACGCTCCCGGGGAGGCGAGCGACGCCTCGAGCCGCGCGAGGGCCGCGGCGTTCGGAACGGCCGCGAGGAGGTCGTCGCGAAGCCAGAGGTTGAGGGAGTCCTCGGCCGCCTCGGCCGAGGTCGAGACGAGCCGGACCTTCCCGGTCGCTCCGGCGCGGGCGATCTCGGCCTCGATGAACTCGCGGAAGCCGGGCTTGACGACCGTCGTCAGCGCGAGCGGCGCGCCGGGCTTCCCGGACGCGTCCGTCGCGATCCCGACGGCCACCTCGTCGCCGAGGTAGGAGCCCCACGTCCGGAGCGTGTCGAGGAGCTTCTTCACCTCGGCCTGCCGCTCCGCGGCGCCCGGCCCCTCGTTCCACCAGGAGGCGAGGACGGGGTTCGCGGCGAGGCGCGGCGCAAGGGCGTCGTAGAAGTCGGCCACGGTGCCGGAGGCGTTCGGGAGGGCCGCGAAGACGACGGTGCCGTCCGGCATCGCGTCGAGGAGGCGGGTCGAGGTGCGCCCCGCCCACGTGGCGGGCGCCGCCGCCATCGCCCTGTGCACGCGGGCGACCTCGCCCGCGAGCTCGAGAAGCGCCCCGCGGTCGCGGCTCCAGCCGAACTCCTCCTCGAGCGAAGCCTCCCCGACGGCGCCCTTCGACGCCACCTGGTCGCCGCCGTGGAGGACCTTCTCGCCCGCCCCGTCGTCGACGTGGACCTCCCCCTCGAGGACGGAGACGCGCGTTCCCTTCGCCCCCTTCGCCACGGCGAAGAGCGTCCCGGTGACCGAGACGAGGGAGTCGTCGGTCCTCACGAAGAGGTGCCCCGTCCGCTGCTTCGCCGCGTGGACGATGACGCGCCCGCGGGCGAGGGAGACGGTCGTCCCGCCGAGCCCGCGGGAGACCGAGACCTGGGAGCGCTCGGCGAGCTCGACCCGCGAGCCGTCGGCCAGGACGAGGACGGCGCCGCCCGTGCGGCCCGTCCGGACCGCCTGGCCTCCCGCGACGTCGGAGCCGGGCGCCAGCGGACGCCCCTCGGCCGGAAGGAGGAGGAGGCCGTCGACGACGTCGACCTTCGCCACCGGGCCGGCCGCGGCCCGGAACGAGACGAGCCAGAAGGCGCCGAGGGCCGCCGCGAGGACGACCGATGCCGCGAGTGCCCACGTGGCCCAGGGACGGCGGCGCACGACCGCCGCGCCCGCCGGCTCGACCGGGGAGCCGGCGCGGGCGTTCTTCAGCGCCCGGCGGCACGGGACGCAGGAGCGCGTGTGGTCCTCGACGAGGAGCGCACGCGCCGGGGAGAGGCTCCCCCCGACGAAGGCGGGGAGGAGCGCCTGCAGGTCGGCGCAGCTCCGGAAGACGGCCGGCGTCTCGTCGACCGGGACGGCGGCGGCAGGCCTCGCCACGGAGGTGGCGACGCGCGCGAGGGCGGCGTCCACCGCGGCCGGTTCGGGTTCGTGAGTGCGGGCGGCGTCGACGGCCTGGTCGAGGATGTCTTCTCTCATGACGGGCCTCCCCCTTCGGCGAGGAGCTCCTTGCGGAGCTGGGTTCGGGCACGGAAGTACTGGACGGCGACGGTCGCGGGGGACGACCCGAGGAGCCGGGCGACCTCCCGGTTCGGGAGGCCTTCGAGGGCGCGGAGGACGAAGACCTCGGCGACGCGAGGCGCGAGGCGGGCGAGGGCGCAGCGGAGGCGCTCGCGCAGCTGCCGGGCCTCCGACGAGGCGTCGGGAAGCCGCTCCCTGGCGTGGAGGCCGTCCCCGTGCCCCTCGAGCGGGAGCGTTCCCGCCGCCGAGCGCCGGGTCCTCACGAGGTCGAGCGCCCCGTTGACGGCGGCCCGCTGGAGGTAGCCCCGCGGCGCGGCGCCGCGCCGCTCGGCCTTCCCCGGCGAGGCGAGGCGGAGGAAGACGGTCTGGAGGACGTCCTCGGCGTCGGCGGCGCTCCCGGCGACGCGGAACGCGGTCCGGAAGACGAGGTCGCCGTACTCGCGGTAGATCGCCTCGAGGGGGGTCGGGGGGCCGGGTCTCGGGACCGGTCTCGCGGCGCTCACGGGTGTTTCCTCTCTCGGGTCATCACCCATGAAACGGATCTCCTCCCGGATCATTAACGTGGGCAAACCTCCCCGGTTCCGGACGGGGCATCGCTATCATCTCGCGACCCCCGGACCCGATCCCCGAACGGAGGAGCCATGTCGAAGCTCTCCCTCGTCGCGTTCCGAACGGGCGCGTGGATCTCGATCGTCACGGCCTTCGCCCACCTCGCCGGACACGTCGCGGGCCCCCAGGCCCCGCAGAACGAGACCGAGGCGAAGCTGACCGAGCTCATGACGGGCTACCGGTTCGCCCTCCCGGGCGCGCCGCACCGGACGATGATGGAGTTCTTCGACGGGTTCAGCCTGGCGTTCTCCCTCTTCCTCGCGCTGACGGGCATCCTCGCCCTCGCGATCGCGAAGCACCGGAGCGTCGCCCCGCTCCTCTTCCGGTTCACGGCCGTCGCCCTCGCCGGGAGCTACGGCATCCTGCTCGGCTTCAGCCTGAGGTACTTCTTCCTGGTCCCGACGCTCTGCATCGGCCTCGCGTTCCTGGCGTTCGCCCTCTCGCTCGCCCCCGGGCCCCAGGGCGGCTGAAGGCCCTGCGGGGACCGTTCCGCAGGACCGCCCCCCTGCCGGATCGCGCGCGGAAGCTCCTAGAATCCACCCCCTGACGGAGGCGACGATGCGCGTCGAGATCACCTACTGCACCGTTTGAAACTACGAGCCGAGGGCTGCCGGTCTGGCAGCCGAGCTGAAGAGGTCGTTCGGGGTCGACGCGAAGCTGACGAAGGGGTCCGGAGGGGTCTTCGACGTCGTCGTCGACGGACGGCTCGTCTTCTCCAAGAGGGACACCGGCCGTTTCCCGGAGCCGGGGGAGGTCTCGAGGCTGATCGGCGGCACGGGGGGCTGACGCCGGTCGGCAGGTCGGGCGCGCGGCTTTGCGGCGAGCCGTCGAAGGGCCTATGCTGCCCGCTTTCGAGGGAGGAGACCCCTTCGTGAGACCTGCGATCCTGGCGTTCCTTCCGGCCCTGCTCGCCCTGCCCGCCGCCGGCGCTCCGCCGGCCCCCGCGCCCCTCACCGGCCTCTCGCTCGTCGGACGCGCCGTCCTCCCCAGGGACTACGAGTTCGAGGGGACGCGCGTCGGCGGGCTCTCGGGCCTCACGTGGGACGCGAAGAGCGGCTCCTTCTGGGCGATCTCCGACGACCGCGGCCAGTTCGGCCCGTCGCGCGCCTACCGGCTCCGGATCGAGTTGCCGTCCGGCCCCGCCACGCCGACCCCGGCGCCGAAGGTGACGATCGAAGGAATGCTCCCGCTGAGCGACGCGAACGGGAAGCCCTACACCCCGTCGCTCATCGACACGGAGGGGATCGCGATCGTCCCGGGAGGCTTCCTCGTGTCGACCGAGCCGATCGTCCGGAAGGAAGTCCAGGCGATCATCGGGGAGTACGGGCCCGACGGACGCCTGAGGCGCGAGATCCCGCTCCCGCCCGCCTGCCACACGGAGGGGGAGCACGGCGGGAGGGACAACCTCGGGTTCGAGGGGCTCGCGACGAGCGGGGACGGCCGCTTCCTCTTCGCCGGCCTCGAGAACGCCCTCGCGCAGGACGGTCCCGTCGCCGACGTCGGCGTTCCGAGCCCGTCCCGGATCCTCCGCTACGACCTCGGGAAAGGGGGCCGCCCCGCCGAGTTCGTCTACATGGTCGACGGCGTCTCGCCGGCGCCGGCGCGCGCGGAGACCTACCGCGTCAACGGCCTCTCCGACCTCTACCCGCTCGACGCGGACCGCCTCCTCGTCCTCGAGCGGCAGTTCATCGAGGGCGTCGGGAACGCCGCGCGGCTCTTCGAGGTGTCGCTCGAGGGAGCGAGCGACGTCTCCGGCCTCGACTCGATCAAGGGGGCGGATTTCGTCCCCGCGAAGAAGTCGCTCCTCGTCGACCTCGTCGACGTCGGCGTCCCCCTCGAGAACTTCGAGGGGATGACCTTCGGGCCTCCGCTCCCCGACGGGCGCAGCACGCTCGTCCTCGTCAGCGACGACAACTTCAACCCCGCCCAGGAGGCGACGACGTTCCTCGTCTTCGCGGTCGACCGGAGCCCGATGACCGTCGCGCGCGTCCAGGGGCCGGGTCACCGGTCGCCGCTCGAGGGGAGCTGGGTCGTCGGCGTGAAGGGGATCGTCACCGCGATCGACCGCGACGCGAGGAACACCGGGTTCTTCCTCGAGTCCTCCCGTCCCGACGGCGACCCGGCGACCTCCGAGGGGATCTTCGTCCTCTACGCCGGCGCGGCGACGCTCACGCCCGGGCAGGCGGTCTCGGTGTCCGGGCGCGTCGAGGAGGTCGCCCAGGCGAAAGGCCTCTCGGTCACGCGGCTCCGCGGCGGCACCGTGGCCCCCGTCGAGGGCGAGCCTCCCCTGCCGCCGCCGGTGAAGCTCTTCACGGAGCGGCGCGTGCCGCCCGCCGTCGACGACGACGGGCTCACCCGCTTCGAGCCCGCCTCCGACGCGATCGACTTCTGGGAGAGCCTCGAGGGGATGCGGGTCGAGGTCCCCGGCGGCACGGCCGTCGGCCCTTCCTCGTCCCGGGGCGACTTCGTCCTCAGGCCCGACGGGGCGCCACCGGTCCCCCGCACGCTCGCGGGGGGGGTCCTCCTGACCGAGAAGGGGCCGTCCCTCGACCGCGTTCTCCTCGGCAGGCGACTCTGCGGCTCGCTCCCCGTCGTCGACGTCGGCGCGCGCATGCGCGGCCCGTTCACCGGGATCGTCGACTACGCGTTCGGGAACTATCGCGTCTGGCCCCTCGCCCCGCTCTCCGTCGAGTCGGACGGTCGCGGGTGCGACGCGAAGGCTTCGCTCCGGGGAGACCGTCGCCACCTGACGATCGCCGCGTTCAACGTCGAGAACCTCTCCGTCGCCGGGCCCGCCGAGCGCTTCGCGCGCCTCGGCGAGCGGATCGTCTCGCGCCTGGGCTCGCCCGACGTCCTCTCGCTCGAGGAGGTCCAGGACGACAGCGGCGCGGCCGGCAAGGGAGACGGCGTCGTCACGTCGCGGAAGACGCTCGACGCGCTCGTCGCGGGGATCGCCGGTGCCGGCGGCCCGCGCTACGAGGCGGCCTGGATCGACCCCGTCGAGGGGAAGGAAGGGGGCCAGCCGGGCGGGAACATCCGGGTCGCTCTCCTCCTGAACCCCGCGCGCGTGACGCTCGTGAAGCGTGGCGAGGCAGGCTCCCTCGACGCGACCGAGCCCGAAGGCCTCCGGAAGGAGCTCCACCTCACGCTCAGCCCGGGGCGCGTCGCCCCGCGGTCGACGGCCTTCACGCCGAGCGAGGGCGAGGGCGTCCGCCGCACGCTCGCCGCGGAGCTCCGCTTCGACGGGAAGACCCTCTTCGTCCTCGCGAACCACTGGTCGTCCAAGACGGACGACGACCGCGCGTTCGGCGCCACGCAGCCGCCCCGGACGCCGACGGCCTCGCGCCGCCTCGCCCAGGCGCGGGAGATCCGCGCCTTCGTCGAGCGGCTCCTCGCCGCCGACCCCGAGGCCCGGGTCGTCGCGGTGGGCGACCTGAACGACTTCGAGTTCTCCGAGCCGGTCCGGACGTTCGCGGCGCCGCCGCTCGAGGACCTCCTGATGCGCGTCCCGGCCGGGAGCCGCTACACGTTCAACTTCGACGGCGCCTCGCAGGTCCTCGACCACGCGGTCGTCTCCCCCGCCCTCGCGAGGGACGCGGCGGTGGAGGTCGTCCACTTCAACTCGGACTGCTCCGACGAGAAGAGGACGAGCGACCACGACCCCGTCCTCGTGAGGCTGCGGCCGAGGTGACCGGGGGCGGCTCTCCCGGCTCGGGTCCGTCTCCCGCAGGACCTCGGGCTCGAGCACGTCGCGGTCGAGGTCCACGCCCGCCGGCATCCCGGCTGAACGCCTCTCCGCACAGGCCGGCTCGCGGTCAACGGGGGCGGCGCGCGAGAAACGTGTAGGACGTCTCGTCCTCCGCGGCGATTTCCACGAGGAGCCCCGCGGCCCGCCCGAGGAGGGCCAGCTCCTCGACCGGCGGAAGGAGGTCGTTCTCGACGGCCGGCCCCGCTCGGCGATGAACGTCGGCGAGGCGCTCGCGCCCGACGTCGTGCCAGAGCAGGAACGCGCCCCCCGGACGGAGCCAGCGCGCCACTTCGCGCAGGACCGCCCCGCCGTCGGAGAAGTGCGGGAAGGCGTCGAAGCAGAGGACGACGTCGGCCGAGGCCGACGCGAGGCCCGTCCCGAGGACGTCCCGGCAGAGCCACGACACGCGCGGATCGGCGGTGCGGCGGGCGGCGGCCGCGATCATCGCGGGAGAGAAGTCGACGGCCACCACGGTTCCACCGTTCAGCCGCGGGAGGAGGACTGCCTCCAGGCGTCCCGTGCCGCAGCCGAGATCGACGATGTCGCGGCCGGAGATGTCGCCGAGGAGGTCGAGACCCCGCTCCACCCCGACCACCATCGCCTCGTCGGGCTCGGACGAGCTCCAGCGAGACGCCAGGGCGTCGAAGGCGCGTCTTTTCGGGCACTCGGCCGTGTCGCTGTTCGCAGTCAGTCGCGATCCCTCCTCGCGAGAGCGTCCGCCACCTTATCGATGCGCCTTCCGCGGATCAACCCTGGACGCGACGCGGAGTCCGGGTCGAGGACGGGTGGCGACCCTCGAACGTCGGTGACATCCCCGCCGAAGGCCCCGGACTTCCGAGGCGGCGTCAGGTCTGATAATCTTGAGACTATGTCTCAATATCCCGTCCAGGAGCATGTCCGTAAGGACGAACCGACCACCGGAAAGGCCCGGAAGACCTGCGCCAGGGCGCTCGGAGGGCTGGCGGCCGCTGCCCTCTTCTTCCCTCTGGGGGCAACCCTCGAGGCCTCGGGACCGGCATCTTCCCCGTCCGCCAGGACGGTCGCCCTCGTCGCCTCGCACCGACCTGCCGGATCGCAGCCGTCATCGCGTCGGCTCCTCCTCGGCGGGCTCGAGGACCCCCCCGAGGTTCGCGTCGGGGAGCGCCTCTTTCTCGAGACCCGCTTCGCGGAGTTCTTCCGCCGCAACTTCGACGGGAACGTGAACCACCCCCTGACCTCGGGAGACCCGGCGGTCGCTCAGCTCTCGACGCCGGCCGGCCCGATCCCGGGACCTTTCGCCGGGAAGTCGATGAGCTGCCGCAACTGCCACCTCGTCGACGACGCCTCCGGCGCGCCGACGAGCACCTACGGCGACTACGCGCGCCGGAGCGCGGTCCCGGAACGCGGCGACGGGCGGACGCGGACGCCGCGGAGCTCGCCGCCGATGGTCAACGCCCTCCTCGACCGCGACGGCTTCGTCCTCCACTTCGACGGCCAGTTCGCGACGCCGGAGGACCTGATCCGCGACACGCTCACCGGGCGCAACTTCGGGTGGCTGCCGGACGAGACGGACCTCGCGATCGCCCACGTCGCGCGGGTGATCCGCGAGGACGACGGGACCGACGACCTGGCGCCGCAGTACGGCAACGTCTCGTACCGCGTCCTTCTCGCCGGGACCGATCCGGCGATCGCTCCCGACTCGCGGATCCCCGCGCCGTACCGGGTCGACGTCCTGCGGGCGAGCGACCGCGAGGTCCTCGACGCCGTCGCCGCCCTGATCGCGGCGTACCTCCGCTCGCTGACGTTCGCCCAGGACGGGAACGGCCTCTACGACGGCTCGCCGTACGACCTCTTCCTCGCCAGGAACGGGCTGCCTCGCTCGCCGGCAGCGGGCGAGACGGCGATCGACTACGCGCGCCGGCTGCGCGACGCGGTCGAAGCGCTGTCCGCCCCGGCCTTCGTGACGGGCGACGACGGGGGCTTCGAGGAGCACGACCAGGAGTTCGCCTTCGGTCCCGGCGAGCTCAGGGGGCTCCGGATCTTCCTGCGCGAGCCGCCGACGGATCCGCGGGTGAAGGCCGTCCGCGTGGGGAACTGCGTGAAATGCCACGCGCCGCCGCACTTCACCGACTTCTCCCTCCACAACACCGGCGCCTCCCAGGACGAGTACGACTCCATCCACGGCGACGGCTCATTCGCCCGCCTCCGCGTTCCCGACCTCGCGACGCGCGCGGCCCGCCACGAAGAGTTCCTCCCGGCGACGCGCGAGCACCCGAATGCGAGCGGGCGCTTCCAGGCGGCCCCCGCGCACCGCTACCCGGAACGGGCGGACCTCGGCGCCTGGAACGTCTTCGCGAATCCCGACTTCCCCGCGCCGCAGCCGGCGCTCCGCTCCCTGCTCGCCGCGCTCGGCGACACGCCCGAGGCGGTCCTCCCCCGGACGATCGGCCTCTTCAAGACCCCCGGCCTCCGGGACCTCGGCCAGTCGGCCCCGTACCTCCACACCGGCCGGAAGCGCGAGATCGAGGACGTCCTCGATTTCTACCGCGAGATCGCCGCGAAGGCGCGGCAGGGGAAAGTGCGGAACGCCTCTCCCGAGCTGTCGTCGATCACCCTCGGCGAGGACGACGTCGCCCCGCTCGCCGCCTTCCTCCGCTCCCTGAACGAGGACTACAACTGAACGCCGCCGCGCTCGCCGGACGGGCGAGCGCCGACATCGCGGACGGCTCCCCGAGGGGGCTGCCGCACATCCCGAACGAAGGAGGTCACGCGAAGTGACTCGCAGACTGTCGACATTCGTCCGCCCTCTCGTCGCCGCCCTGGTCCTGGCTCTCCTCTCCGCCGGCCTCCCTGCGGCTGCCCAGGACTCCGCTGCGCTCGAGGAGCGCATCGGGAAGCTCGAGAAGCAGCTCGCCGAGACCCGCGCCGAGCTCGCGGCCGCCCGCGGCGGGCCTTCCGACGCCCGTCTGAAGGAGCTCGAGCACGCGCTCGAGGTGCTCACGAAGGAGATCGAGGCGCTGAAGCTCGGGGAGGCGGCGGCTCCCGAGGCCCCGGCCGCGCGGATCGCCCTCGGGCCGGCCGCGTCCCGGGTCTACGGAGCGAAGAAGGGCGTCTCGATCGGGGGATACGGGGAGTTCCTCTACCAGGGCTTCGGGAGCTCGCGGGAAGACGGGAGCCCGAGCGACGAGACCGCCACGGTCGACCTCCTCCGCGCGGTGCTCTACTTCGGCTACAAGTTCGACGAGCGCTTCGTCTTCAACTCCGAGATCGAGGTCGAGCACGCGGTCAGCGCGAGCGACAAGGAGGGCGAGGTCGAGGTGGAGTTCGCGACGCTCGACTACCTCCACTCGAAGGCGTTCAACGCCCGGGCGGGGCTCGTGCTGATCCCGATGGGCCTGACGAACCTCCTCCACGAGCCCCCGACCTTCTCCGGCGCCCGGCGGCCCGACGTCGAGCAGGTGATCATCCCGACCACCTGGCGCGAGCTCGGGTTCGGCGCGTGGGGCGACCTCGGCGACCTCTCTTACCAGGCGTACCTCGTGAACGGCCTGAACGCGTCCGGGTACGACGCCGAGGAAGGGATCCGCGAGGGCCGGCAGGAGGGCTCCGAGGCGCTGGCGAAGAACTGGGCGGTCACGGGCCGCCTCGACTACCACGGAGTCCCCGGCCTCGTCGTCGGAGCGTCGATCTTCTCGGGCGGCGCCGGGCAGGGCCTGACCGCTCCGGACGGACAGACCCCGACCGCCCGCACGACCGTGTGGGACCTCCACGCGGACTACCGCGTCCGCGGCTTCGAGCTGCGCGGGCTCTACGCGCGGACCGCCATCTCCGACGCCGCCGCGATCGACCTCGCGAACGGGCTGGAGGGGGACGAGTCGGTCGGGAGCCGGCAGTACGGCTGGTACCTCCAGGGCGGCTTCGACCTCTTCAGCCTTCGGCCCGGGTCCCGGATGTCGCTCGTGCCGTTCCTGCGCTACGAAAGGTGGGACACGCAGGACGAGGTTCCCGCGGGCTACGCGCGGAACCCGGAGTACGACGTGAAGCAGCTGACGCTCGGGATCGGCTTCAAGCCGATCGAAAACGTCGTGCTCAAGGTCGACTGGCAGCAGCAGAAGAACGAGGCGAGGACCGGCGTGGACCGCTGGAACATCTCCCTCGGCTACCTGTTCTGAACGTGCGGGGCGAGCCCCGGCCTTCCGCATCGCAGAAGCGCAGAGGGCCGGGGCGAACCACTTCTCTTCCTCGCAGTGCCCCGGGACCGCCGTGGCGTACGCCGGGACCTACCCCTTCCGCTGCTTGTCCTTCGGCGTCACGCAGGTCCCGGTCGCCCGGCAGACGACGACCGGCGGGTCGAGCACCTCGGCCGCGGAGTCGTTCACCTCGGGCGCCGAGCGGATCACCTTTCGCGCCTCGAAGGCCATCTTCCGGCTCGTGTTCCCGACGGCCGTGATCACGCCCTCGGCCTCGACGTAGTCGCCCGCGTAGACCGGCGCGAGGAAGTCGACGGAGTCGTAGGCGCGGAAGAGCCCCTCGTCGCCGTCGAGGCGGATGAGGAGCTCCGTCGCCACGTCGCCGAACAGGCCGAGCATCCTCGCCCCGTCGACGAGGTTCCCGCCGTAGTGCGCGTCGTGGCTCGACATGCGCAGGCGGATGACGACCCTCAGGCCTTCGCCGGGCTTCTTCTCTTCGCTCAACTCGCTTCTCCTTCGTTCGCGTTCCGGGGACGGGAGCGGCCGTTCAGCCGCGGAGCGCCGCGCGCGCCGCGGCGAGGCGGGCGTCGATCCGGGCGCTCCGCTGGGGCGCGTCGGAGGCGCTCCCGTTCCCCGACAGCGCTCCGGAGAGGTCGGAGAGGAGCCCCCTCATCTCGGAGAGCGCCCCGCGGGCCTCCTCCATCCCCTTCTGCTCGGAGGCCGAGCCGCCGCCGCCGCACTTCGACTCGGCCGCGGAGATCGCGGACGAGGCGCGCTCGGACGCGGCCGTGAAGGCCGCGGCGTCGACCGGGGCCCGCAGGAGGACCGACGCCGCGTCCTGGACCTGCCGGCTCGCGTCCTGCGCCGCGGAGAGGCACGCCTCCCCCGCCATGCCGGGGGCCGCGCCGACCCACGCCGCGGGGACCGGGGCCGCCTCGGGCTTCGGGGCCTGCCCGTGCTTCCAGAGCCAGAACGCCACGCCGCCGATCAGGACGAGCCAGAGGAGCTGCCGGCCGTTCACGACGCCCTCTTCGCCGCGAGCGCGGACTCGAGGAGCCCGCACCAGGCGTCCATCCCGTCGCCCGTCCGGGCGGAGACCTCGACGAAGCGCGCCCCCGGGTTGAGCGTCGCGACCTGCTGCTTCACCGCCGCCACGTCGAAGTCGACGTGCGGCAGGAGGTCGACCTTCGTCAGGACCGTCACCTTCGCCCTGGAGAAGATCGCCGGGTACTTGAACGGCTTGTCGTCCCCTTCCGCCGTCGAGAGGAGGACGACCTTGAAGTCCTCGCCGAGGTCGTAGGAGGTCGGGCAGATCAGGTTGCCGACGTTCTCGATGAAGAGGAGGTCGAGGCCGCGGAGCCGCTCCCCCTCCTCCGCGAGCGCCGCGTCGACCTGCCGCGCGTCGAGGTGGCAGGCGCCGCCGGTGAGGATCTGTCGCGCGGGGATGCCCGCGCGGCGGAGCCTCTCGGCGTCCCGCTCCGTCGCGATGTCGCCGTCGAGGCCGCCCATCTTCAGCTTCCCGGCGAGGCGGGCCACGGTCGCCTCGAGGAGCGTCGTCTTCCCCGAGCCGGGAGAGGAGATCAGGTTGACGACGAGGGTCTTCTGCGCGGCGAAGGACTCGCGGAGCGAGGCGGCCGCCGCCTGGTTCGCCGCGAGGACCTTCTGCTTGACGTCGACTTCGGGCATTCCGGGCCTCCGACCACGCGCCGGGCGCGCGCGAGGGCCGAGGATACCGCGGCGGCGCGCCGGGTCAGGCGCCCCCGGCGAGGCTTCGGCCGAGCCGTTCGGCGACCGCTCCGAGCTCCGGCGCGACCGGCTCCGGCACGCGCGTCCGGCGCGCCGCGGCGGGGACGTCCTTCAGCCCCGTCCCGGTGACGAGGAGGACGACCCGCTCGTCGCGCGAGACGAGCCCTTCGGCGAGCGCCGCCTCGAGGCCGGCGAGGGCGATCGCGGCCGCGGGCTCGGCGAAGACCGCGGTCGTCGCGGCGAGGCGCGGGATCGCGTCGAGGATCCCGTCCTCGGAGACGAGGACGCCGCACCCGCCCGTGGCGCGGATGTCCTGGAGGGCCATCACGGCGTTCCGCGGCGCGGAGACCGTGAGGCTGTCGGCGACGCTCCCCGCGTCCGGCTCGGGGGTGATCTCCGAGGCGCCGGAGCGGAGCGCCCGCGCGATGGCGCCCGAGCGCTCGGGCTGCACGGCGACGAGGCGGGGCATCCGCGGCAGGAGCCCGCAGCGGACGAGGTCGGCGAAGCCCTTCGCGACGCCCGCGATGATGACGCCGTCGCCCGTCGGGACGACGACGGCGTCGGGAGACTCGGGCGCGAGGTCGCGCGCGATCTCGAGCGAGGCCGTCTTCTTCCCCTCGACCGTGAACGGGTTGAGCGCGGTGTTCCGGTTGTACCAGCCGAAGCGCGCGCACGCCTCGAGCGAGAGCTCGAAGGCCTGGTCGTAGGTTCCCGCGACCGGCACGAGAGTCGCGCCGTACGTCGCCATCTGGACGAGCTTGGCGGGCGGCGCGGACGCCGGAACGAAGACGACGGTCTTCATTCCCGCCGCCGCGCCGGCCGCCGCGAGCGCCGTCGCCGCGTTCCCCGTCGAGGCGGCCGCGACCGTCTCGTAGCCGTACTCGATCGCCTTGGCGACGACGAGCGCCGACGCGCGGTCCTTCGTCGAGCCCGAGGGGTTCCGCGTGTCGTCCTTCAGGAAGAGGCGCGGCATCCCGAGCGCCTCGCGCAGCCGCGGCACCTGGAGGAGAGGGGTCCCGCCGGCGACGAACGAGAAGAACGAGCCGGCTCCCCGGACGGGGAGAAAGGCGGCGAGCGCCTCGGGCGACGAGAGAGGTGCCTCGGGCCAGCGGCGCGGGAGGTCGTCCTCGGCGAGGACGACGCGGAGGACGCCGCGTGTCGGGCCGCCGGGAACCTGCCGGCGGGCACAGGTCGGACAGACGTAGAGCGCGCGGTCCTCCGCGTATCGGGCGCCGCATTCGTTGCACGAGAAGCTGAAGCTGCTCACGACGGGGAATCGTAGCCCTTCGCGGGGCCCGCGCGCCGGCCGAGGCTCGAGACCGCGAGGAGGGCTGCGCCGCAGAGGACGAACCCGACGAAAAGCGGGACCGGGCGGCCGGCCGGGAGGTCCTGCAGGAGGACCCTGAGCGCGGCCGCCACGAGGACGGTCCAGGCGAGCCAGCCCGCCTCGTCCGCCCCGATCCGGATCCGGAGCGCCGCGAGGCCCACTGCCGCCGCGGCGAGGACCGCGGTCCGGGCGGGGGCGACCGCTCCCGCCGGGAGGACGGCGACGAGGGCTCCGATCGCCACCAGCCCGGCCCCGGCCGCGGCGACGGCGAGGAAGACGGCCGTGGCGGCTCCGGCGCGCGCCTCCTTCGGGTCCCGGCGTCGCCACGCCACGGTGACGGCCCAGGCGACGGCCGCGCCCGCGGCGACGACGAACGCGGCGGCGCCGGGCCGCGGCGGCGCGGCCGACGCGGGGCCCGCGAACGCCGAGAAGAGCGCCGGGAAGAGGCCCGACGGGACGCCGGCCGCCGCGAGCTCGACGGCCCCGTGAGCCGTGAGGGAGCGCCGGCCGTAGCGCGCGCCGAGGACGGCCGCCGCGAGCCCGAAGCCCGCCCAGACGAGAGCGAGCGCGGCGCCCTCGGCGAGGAGACCGCCTCCGGTCAGCGCGAGGACGAGGCCGAGCGACGAGAAGAAGAGAAAGTTCCTCGCCCCCGCCGCGTCGCGCTGGACGAAGCCGAATGCCGCAGCGTAGGCGAGAGCGGAGAGGACGAGCGCGGCCACGCCGAGGGCTTCTCCGCCCGTGCCGGCCGCCTGCGAGAGGCGCACGGCCCCGCCGTAGCCGGCGAGGAGGACCGCGGCCGTCTGGAAGACCTCGAAGACGTTCACGTCCCGCCGGCGGGCGAGCGTGCGCGACGCGAAGCTCGCCGCGTAGACGACGAAGAGGAGAAGGGCGACGAAGACGGCCCGCCCGGGCGAGAGCGAGGCGTAGGCCTCGGGCGGCCCGCCCGGCCGTCCGGCGAGGTAGACGAGCGTGACGACCGCGAGGTCGGCCGCGAGCGCGGCCGGCCAGCGGAGCGCGTGCCAGCGGCGCCCGTACGTCGCCCAGAGCGTCGCCGCGCCGAACGCGATGAGGAGAAGGGTGAAGAGCTCGATCCGCGTCGTCGCGAGGAGGAGACCCCACGCGGTTCCCACGGCGCCCAGCGTGGCGCCCCACGCGACGCTCGCGAGGTCGTTCCTCCAGGCGACCGCGAAGATCACGGTCCCGATCGCGGCGAGGAGGAGGGCCGCCGCGGGTGGCGAAAGGGCCCGCATCTTCACCGTCGTCTCCCAGAGGAGCGGGAGCGCCACCGCGAGCGCGAGGAAGCCGTGGAGAACGGCGTCGGACCTCCGCCCGGCGCGGCCGCTCCGGTCCGCCGCGAAGGCCCAGCCGGCCGCGTAGGCGAGGCCGAGGGCGACCCCGGCCAGGTTCGGGAGGGTCCCGGCCTCGGTCAGCGCGCGGAAGAGGTAGGCGCCGCCAATGCCGAGGAAGGCCCGCCCGACGAGGACGGCCGGAGCCGACCCCGGGAGCTCGGGGAGCGCGAGGTCCGCCCCGGCGACGCTCTCCTGCGCCGCGCCGTCCAGGGCCGCGGGAGCGCGCCCGGCCTCCGCCGGCTCCCGCTCGAGCCCGTCGAGCCGGGCCTCGAGCCGCGCCACGGCCGAGGCGAGCGTCGCGACCCGTTCCTCCAGGAGCTCGACGCGGTCGGCCATGGCGCCCCCTTCTCCTCTTCCGTCAGCCCGGGTGCGACTCCGTTTCCGGCGTGTGCCAGGGCGGCAGGAGCCGCACGAGGACCGCGAGGATCACGAACGGCAGGATCACCAGGACGATCGCCGGCAGCAGCCCCTCGCGCGTGGCGAAGTCCATCTTGTAGGTCGTGTAGCCGAGGAAGCTCTTCGAGAAGAGCTGCCCGCCGATGACGACGTTCCAGCGCATCGCGAGGATGCCGACGAGCGTGAGGGAGCCCGTCACCGCGTAGATCGCCTTCCTCGCCTGCTCCGAGAGCCTGACGACCTGCGTGATCGCGAGGAGCGTGATCGGGAGGAGGCCGCCGAAGACGACCTGCAGGAGGATCTGCGAGACGAAGAGCTTCGTCTTCACCATGAAGTCCAGGCTCTGGAACGACTCGTCCGCCTCGTACATCCGGTGGAGGAGGTCGACGCCCTCGAGCGTGAAGTCGATGATGAAGGCGTAGAAGAGGTACTTCGCGATCGTGTCGACGCAGCGCATGTCGATCGGGACGCGCTTGGCGACGCACGTCGCCATGTACATCAGGAGGACGAGCGCGATGCCGGAGACGATCGCCGAGAAGAGGAAGACGATCGGCATGAGCGGGGTCGACCACCAGGGGTTCGCCTTGATCGATCCGAAGATGAAGCCGACGTACCCGTGGAGGAGGAACGCCGACGGGATGCCGACGATCGTCAGGATGTACCCGATCCTGTCGTCGAGCCTCCGCGCCTCCTCGCTGACGTCGTCGCTCCAGAGGGCCATGGCACGGTAGAGCTGCCGCTTGAGCCCGGTCGACTCCTGGGCCGTCTTCACGATCTCGACGCGGTAGTCGAGCCAGATCTCGAGGACGAGGACGGCCATCAGGTACCAGAGGTAGACGAACCCGAACATCGCCATCGCCGACGAGGTGTGCGGCGTCAGGTACATCTCGAGCGAGCGCTCCGGGTGGCCGAGGTGGAGCTGCAGGGGGAGCGGGGCGACGATGAGGAACGCGAGGGCGGTCAGGAGCGCGAGGCGGTAGGTGGGCTTGACCGCCTCGACCCGGAAGACGCGCTCGAGCGACGCGAGGATGAACGCACCGGCGACGAGCCCGGTGAGGTACGGGTAGAGGACGATGAGGACGCTCCACTGGAGCTCGACCTCGTTGGGGTACATGAACCCCTGGACCAGGCTGCTCAGGCTCTCGTGCACGACGCGCTCCTCACCGCACCGACCCGTCGAGGCCGGAGTACCAGGTCTTCGAGCCGGTGGCCATCTGGGGCTTCAGCACCTGGACCTTGTGGGTCCTCAGGAACTCGTGGATCGGGTCCTTCGGGTTCTTCAGGTCGCCGAGCTGGCGGGCGCCCGTCGGGCAGGTCTCGCAGCAGGCGGTCGTCAGCCCCTTCGTGATCCTGTGGTAGCAGAGCGAGCACTTGTCGACGGTGTTCGTCCGCGGGTCGATGAACCGGCAGCCGTACGGGCAGGCCTGGACGCAGTAGCGGCAGCCGAGGCAGTAGGTCTTGTCGACGAGGACGACGCCGTCGGGACTGTCGAACGTGGCGCCGACCGGGCAGACCTGCGTGCAGGGCGAATCGGCACAGTGGTTACAGAGCTTCGGGACGAAGAAGTTCTTGGAGCCGTCCCCCGGGCGGTATCGCTCGGGGAAGCCGTCGTAGCCGCCGTTCGGCGAGTCGACCTCCGGGTGCTCCGACACGCCGCCGGGAACGTGGTAGCGCTCGACCCAGGTCCGGAAGTAGTACGGGTCGAGCGGGACGCCGTTCTCGGTCTTGCAGGCCCTCACGCAGTTCCCGCAGCCGATGCACTTCTCGATGTCGATGACCATCGCCCACCAGTGGTCGGCGGTCCGGTACGACGGGGAGGCCTCCGGGGTGCCCGCCTCGAGGAACTCCCACGCGGCGGCCGCCGCAGGGGTGAGGACGAGGAGCTTCCCGAGACCGGAGAGGAACTGCCTGCGGTCGGTGCTCATGGCTTCTTCCCCTCCGCCGCTGCCGGCGGCTCCTTGTCCGGGGAGTGCGGGTCGTGGCATCCGCCGCAGGAGCCGCTCCCGTCCCCGTGCTCCTTCGGGTCGATCTGCTTCATGAAGGCCGGCTTGCTGACGCTCTGGCGGTGGCAGACGAGGCAGACCTTGCCGGCGTCGGGCCGCGCCGGCTTGACGTCGCTCTCGCCGGACGCGTGCGTCCCGAGCGCCCCGTGGCAGGCCTCGCAGCCGACCTTCGCGTGCGGGCCGGTCTTCAGGCGGTCCGGCTCGTCGGAGTGACACTCCGCGCAGGCAGCCCGCCCGGCGAACACCGGCTTTCGCGCGCGGTTGTCGTCGAGGGCTCCCGCCCGGTAGTGGCCGAGCCGCCCGAATCCCTCCGGGACGAAGACCGCTCGCGCGATCAGGAAGACGGCGATGCCCACCACGAAGAGGCCCGCCATTCGGAAAAGGTGCAGCGCGTGACCCAGGGGACGACTCATCGTCGGCACACTCCTCCCGTTCAGGAAGATCCGACGAATCTAGCCCGTCCCAACTGCGGACGCATGAAGCAAACGCTTCATTCGGCCTGATTCACACGGACCAAACCCGCCCGCGGATCCGGGGAGCTCAGAAGCCGAGGAGGAGCCCGGCGCTGAAGTCCGCCTGCAGGGTTCCCCAGCCGGTCATGCCGATCGTGCAGCCGGAGGGGCCGCAGAGGCCGGACGCCGACCCGCCGGAGAAGATCGCGAGCGCGCGCGCCTCGAGCCGCGCGCCGAAGGTCTCCGACGCCATCAGCTTCACTCCCCCCGACAGCGCCGCCGTGAAGTGGGTGTCCGCGCTCCCCGGGACCTCGATCCGCGTGGCGCCGACGAGCGCCGCGAGGAAGGGGCGGATCGTCGCGCGGGGCGCCGCGTCCCACTGGCCGCCGACGAGGAGGCTGTCGAGGCTGACGTCGTTCTGCCCCTTGCCGAACGCGTTCTCGTAGGGGACCTTCGACTCCTGCCGCGTCCAGGCGACCTCGACGAAGAGTCCCGGGCTCCCGACCTGCACGTCGGCGAACGCCCCGATCGACGACGAGTCGTCGATGCCGTACGTCGCGCCCGTCGCCGACTCCGTGAAGCTCCCGCCCGTCCGGTATCCCACGGCGGCGCCCACCTCCATGTGGAACGTCGTCTGGGCGAGAGCCGCGCCCGGGACGAGGGCGAGGACGAGGGCGAGGGCGGAGTTTCGGAGGGCGCTCACGGCGCGCATTCTCGCCCGGACGTGGCCGAAGCCGGGGCGCGGCGCCCCGAATCCGCCCCGACGGAGTGTCGGCCAGCGCGCTAACACCCTTTCGGGAATCGGGACCGTTCCGGTACCATCGAACGGGATCGAGACTTGGTCTCGGTTCGAGGAGTGGCTCCTTCATGAACGAACGATTCGCGCGGCCGGGCGACGGCGGTCTCCTCTTCGACTACCCGGAGTACGACTCGCTTCCGCCGGGCGACCGCGCCGCGATCGACGCGCTCGTCTCGGAGGTCTCGGTCTCCGCCGGGGAGACCGTGTTCCGCCGGGGCGACGAGGGCGACGCCCTGTACGTCGTCCGGAGCGGACGGTTCCGCGTCACGGGAGCGACGCCGTCCGGCGCGGAGGTGACCCTCGGGGAGATCGGGCCGGGCGACTGGACCGGAGAGATGGCCGTGCTCACCGGCCAGCCGCGCTCGGCGACGCTCTCCGCCGTCGAGGACGGGGTCCTCGTGCGCCTTCCCCGCTCGGCCTACGACGAGCTCGCCCGCCTCTACCCCGCCGTCGCGTCGCGGCTCACGGAGGAGATCGGCCCGCGCCTCCGGCGCGCGCAGCTCCTCCGGGTCTGGGAGGAGCTGTTCGGGATCCGCGACGCCGAGACGTTCCACGAGCTGGAGGCGGCCGTGGAGTGGCGGCGCGTCCCGGCCGGCGAGGTCCTGATCCGGCAGGGAGAGCCGAGCGACGCGATGTACGTCGTCGTCACGGGCCGCCTCCAGGCCGTCGTGCAGGGAGCGGACGGGAGCCGGGCGGTCGTCCGCGAGACGGGCGCGTTCCGGACCGTCGGCGAGCTCGGCCTCCTCGCCGACCTGCCCCGCTCCGCGACCGTCTTCGCCCTCCGCGACAGCGAGGTCCTGAGGCTCGGGCGCGACGCCTTCCGCGCCTTCGCCCTGCGGCACCCGCAGGCCCTCCTGAAGGTCGCCGCGCTCGTCGCGGAGCGGCAGATGAACGGCCACGGGGCGCGGGTCCGCGTCGCCGACGCCTCGGGCTCGGGCCTCACGATCGCGGTCCTCGCCCTCGCCCCGTCGCCGCGGACCGCCGGTTTCGTCCGCACGCTCGCCGGGCGCCTCGGCGCCCTCGGCGACACCCTCCTCCTCGACGCGGCCTCCTTCGACGAGCGGCTCGGCCGGCCGGGCGGCTCCCGCACTCCCCTCCACGGCCCGCTCGGCCTCGCCGTCGACGTCTCGCTCCGCGAGCTCGAGGACCGCACCCGCCACCTCCTCCTCGACGCGGGCTCCGAGTGGTCCGAGTGGACGGAGCGCTGCCTCCGCCGCGCGGACCGCGTCGTCCTCCTCGCCGACGCCGCGGCCGGCCCGAAGCCGGGGCCTCTCGAGGCGCGGCTCGGCGCGCTCGGCCTTCCCGTCCGCAAGGAGCTCGTCCTCCTCCACCCCGACGGGACGGCCGAGCCCGCGGGCACCGCGAAGTGGCTCGCCGGGCGCGACGTCGCGGACCACCACCACGTGCGGCCGGGGAACGCGCGCGACGAGGAGCGCCTCGCGCGGCGCCTCGCCGGGCGCGGCGTCGGCCTCGTCCTCGGCGGCGGCGGCGCCCGGGGCATCGCGCACATCGGGGTCATCCGGGCGCTCGAGGAGGCGGGGATCGCGATCGACCTCGTCGGCGGGACGAGCATGGGCTCCGTCATCGGCGCCGCCTACGCCCTCCACGGCTCGTCCGCGACGCTCGCCGCGCTGGCCGAGACGTTCGCGTCCCCGAAGAAGGTCTTCGACCGGACTCTTCCCCTCGTCTCCCTCATGTCGGGCGGCAAGGTGCTCGACCTCCTCGTCTCGGTCTTCGGGACCAGCGCGATCGAGGACCTCTGGACGCCCTACTTCGCCGTCGCCACGAACCTGACGCGCGCGCGGATCGACGTCGACGAGCGCGGCCCCCTCTGGCGCGCCGTGCGGAAGAGCATGTCGATCCCGGGCGTCTTCCCCCCCGTCATCGAGGACGGCGACGTCGTCGTCGACGGCGGCGTGACGGACAACTTCCCGGTGGAGCGGATGGCCCGGCGGGCCGACTGCGGCACGGTGATCGGCGTGAACGTCGCGCCCGCCGTCGACAAGGTGAAGCCCTACCGCTTCGGCCCCGAGCTCTCCGGCTGGAAGGTCCTCCGCGGGAAGGTCCTCCCGTGGGCGAAGCGGCTCCGCGCCCCGTCGCTCGTCGGGTCGATCCTCCGCGCGCAGGAGATCAACAGCGTCATGGCGATCCGCTCGAGCCTCCGGTTCGTCGACCTCCTCGTCGAGCCGCCGGTCGACCACGTGAAGATCCACCAGTACGACCGCTACCCCGAGCTGATCCAGGCCGGCTACGACGCCGCCCGGCCCGCGATCGCCGCGTTCACCGAGCTTGGGGTCAGGTCTTGATTTTCTACTATAGCGAATGAGCGGCGGGGCCGGCCCGCTGCGGCCGGCCCCGTCCTGCGCTCCCTCCGGGAGCTCACCGCGCCATCGGCAGGTAGCTCCCGTCGGAGGTCGCCGCGTCGTTCAGGACGCCGTACGCGACGAAGCGCGACGTCCCCGAGATCCTCTCGAGCCTCGCCGAGCCGGCCGTCGCGCCGCGCGAGTCGAGAGGCAGCCCGAGCTGCTTCCACTCGCCCGCGGCGAGGGTCCACTCCTCGGGGTTCGCGAGCGCCTGGCCGGCCTCGCCGAAGAAGCTCACACGGAGCGTCACGGGGCCCGCGTCGCCGACGTTCACGAACGCGAGGTTCGAGCGCATCGACTCGTTCTGCTGGAGCCCGTGGACCCAGGCCGTCCCGTTCGCCGACTCCGCGAGCGTGAGGCCGGGGTAGAAGACGCCGAACGTCCCCGCGCGCACCGTGGAGCCGGTGAACGTCCGGGCCCCGGCGAGGAGCACGTCGGGCGAGGTGCCGGCGGGGGCCTTCACGAGGAGCGACCCGGCGACGTTCGTGTCCCCCGCGGGAATCGCCAGCCCCGAGGCACGCAGGAACGCGATGGCGTCGGGGACGATCTGCTGCTCGCCGGCGGCGAGGGCGAGCGGCACGGCGCCGGAGCCGCCGCCGAAGGCCGCCGTCGCGGAGTAGGAGAGCGTGAGGGCGAGCGGGGAGGCGCCCAGGTTCGCGAGCGTCACCTCGGTCGCGTAGCGGCTCGTGCCGAGCCCCTTCACGGAGAGGACGACGGGGATCATCCGGTCCGCGGCCCCCGAGGCGCCCGGCACGAGCGGCGGAACGAAGGAGCCGTCGGACGTGCCGGCGTCGTTCAGGACGCCGTAGGCCGAGAAGGGCGAAGCGCCCGAGACGCGCGTGACGACGGCGCGGCCCGCGGCGGCCTTCCCCTCGAGCGGCCGGTCGTACTGCTTCCAGCCCCACGCGGGGAGCACCGCGTCGGCGAGGGTCCCGAGGTCCTCGCCGAGCGCTCCCTGGAGCCGGACCCGGAGCGTCACCGGCTCGGCCCCGCCGTTCACGACCGCGAGGTTCGAGCGCATCGCGGAGTTCTGCTGCAGCCCGAAGACCGTCACGCTCGTCGTGGACGGGGCCGCGTCGGAGTAGAAGAGCCCGAAGCTCCCGCCGTCGCCGGGGGTCGAGGTCCGCCCGCCGGCGAACAGGTCGGCCGGGTTCGTCGCCCCGACGAGCGTCACCCGGAGCGTCCCGACCTGCGCCGAACCGTCGGCGGGGATCGGGAGCCCCTGCGCCCGCAGGAACGAGAGGACGTCGGGGAGGATCCGGGTCTCGCCCGCCGCGAGGTCGAGGCTCGCCCAGCCGGAGCCCTCGCCCGCGGAGGCCGTGTACGCGAGGAGGACGCGTGACGCGACGGCGGCGCGGGAGACGAGCGTCGCCTCCGTCGTGAAGTGCGCGCCCCCGACCCCGTAGACGTCGAGGACGACGGGCAGGAGCTTCGAGACCCCGACGACCTGGGGCTCCCGCACGCCGAGCGTCACCGGGGCGGAGGCGGTCGCGCCCGCACCGTCGGTGACCGTCACGCGCGCGGTGTAGGTGCCCGGCTGCGCGTAGGCGTGCGCCGTCTCCGCCCCCGCGCCCGCCCCGCCGTCGCCGAAGCCCCAGGCGTAGGTGAGCGTGTCGCCCGCGTCGGGGTCCGCCCCGCTCGCGCGGAACCGGACCGCCGTGCCGGCCTCAAACGACCCGCCGGGCGAGGGCTCGACGATCGAGACGGAGGGGGCCGAGTTCCGCCCCGTGATCGCCTCCGCCCGCGCGGCGAGAGGGTTGTGGTGGTGGAGGAGGAGGACGCCGAGCGCGCCCGTCGCCTGCGCGGACGCGGCGTCGTAGCGCGCCGGGAGCGCGGTCCCGCCGAGGTCGTCGTGGAACGGCGTCCCGTCGGCGGCGAGCACGGCGTAGCCCGGCTTCTCCGCGTCGAACGTCAGCCAGCCGGTCGTGTCGTTCGCGCCCGACGACCGGTTCGTCGACGAGACCCGGTAGCGGAACTTCGCGTTCCCGGACGCGAGGCCGAGCCCGTCCGCGCCGGCCGGCGCCGCGAGGACGACGACGTTCGAGGCGAAGAGGTTCGTGTCGCGGGCCGACGGGTCGACGTTCAGGTAGCGGTAGGTCCCCTGCTGGAAGGAGGGACCGGCCGCCGTGAAGGAGACGTAGACGTCGGTCGGGTCGCCGGTCTCCCCGGTGGCCGGGTCCGCCACCGATCCCGTCTCGAGCGCCGTGACCCGGGCGTCGGCGATCCCGTCGCCGTTCCGGTCGACGTCGACCGAGATCTCGGCCTCCGACGGGCCGACCCACTCGGACGTCCTCGCGACGCCGAACCAGACCGTCGCCCCGGCCGCGAAGCCGGTCACCGGGATCGAGCTCGCCGCGCCGACGTAGGCGAGCTGCTTCGACGGCCCGTTCGGGTGGTCGGCGTGGAGCTCGAAGGCCGACACGGTCGAGACGACGTCGACCGGGAGGAGGGGGCCGGTCTTCAGCCCGGTGCCGGCGAGCGGGATCGTGAACGCGCCCCCCGCGGCGGGGACGCCGAGCGCGTGGGACGCCGCGTGGACGTCGGACTGGCCGCGCACGACCGCGTGGAGCGGGACGCGGAGCGGGCCCGCCGCGCTTCCGGCGAGCGTGACGAGGCCGCCGACCTCGGCCATCCAGCTGCGGTTCGAGAGCGGCACGGGGCTCCCCTGCGCGAGGGAGAGCGTCGGCTCGGGGGCGTGCGTCACGGCCGTCGGGTCGGCGAGGACGACGTTCACGTCGAACGTGGTCGAGCCCCCGGCCGGCACGACGATCGGGGCCGCCGGGACGTCGACGCGGACGCCCGGGAGCGACGATGCCGGCGACCAGCCGGCCGTCAGCGTCGCGGGCGAAGCCCCCTTGTTGACGACGCGGACCCGCCGCGTCACCGTCTTCGGAGCCGCCCCCTCGACGAACGCGGAGAGGCTCACGACCTCGGGCTTCTCGTCGCCGAAGGCGACGAGGTCCGTCGCGATCGCGCGGGCGGCGTCGACTCGTCCCGCGCCGACGCGGGCCGGCCCGTAATACGGGAGGGACCCGGCCGGGGCGAAGCGGCTCACGTCGAACCCGGCGGTGTTCATGACCGCCGCCTTCAGCTCCGGGACCGTCCAGCCGGGGTGCGCCTTCTTCACGAGCGCCATCACCCCGGCGATGTGGGGCGAGGCCATCGAGGTCCCCGACATCGTCGCGGCGGGGCTCCCGCCGGTGAACTGGAAGCCGGCGGTCGAGGAGTACGAGACTCCCGATCCGACCGACGTGATCGAGTCGCCGGGGCCCGCGACGTCGGGCTTCGGCCCTGAGGGCACGGCCTCGCGCCGCGGCCCGCGCGAGGAGAACGAGGCGAGCGTGTCGGAGCCCGGGAAGAGGGCGACCGTCACCCCATCGGAGAGCGCGCCCTTCAGGCGGTTCCCGTCGGGCAGCGAGACCCGGACCGACGGGATCGTGATGCTGGAATCGGTCCCTCCCATTCCGAGCGCGACGACCTCCGTGTTGTCCGCGATGACGGCGGCGACCGCACCCGCGGCCTGCGCGCGCTTCACCTTGTCGACGAACGTGCAGGTCCCGCGGTCGATCAGCGCGATCTTCCCGTCGACCGCGGAGCCGTTCGTGATCGTGGCGCAGGCGTCGGGCGGGTTCGCGTAGACGAGCGGCCCCGCCGTCCCGGCCGCGGGGGGCGTGCCGCCGAAGGAAGCCGTGCCCGCCGCGATGCGCCCCGCGATGCTCGACGGGGCGAGGATCGAGAGCGACGGGGCCGTGACGCCGGAGTCGACCGAGGCCGCGACCGAGAGGGCGTAGTCGGACGCGCCCGGGCTGCCCGTGACGAAGTACGTGTCGCCGCTGTTCCCCGCGGAGCAGACGACGACGACGCCGGCCTTCGCGGCCCGGTCGGCGGCGACCGCGCTGGAGTCGGTGCTCTCCCCGAAGTCCGACCCGAGCGACATGTTGATGACGTCGAGGTGGTCGGAGAAGTCGCCGTCCCCGTTCGGGTCGACGGCCCACTCGATCCCCTGCGTCACGAGCCCGGTCGAGCCGGAGCAGCCGAAGACCCGGATCGCGTAGAGGCGCGCCTTCGGGGCGACGCCCGGCCCGATCTTGAGGGAGGAAAACGGGACGTTCGCGTCGTACGGCCCCGGGAAGGTCGTCCCGTCGGCGCGAACGCCCGAGCCTCCGATGGTGCCGGCGACGTGGCTCCCGTGGCCGCCGCAGTCCATCGGGTCGGGGTCGGGCTTCGGCGCGTTGCTGCCGGTGTAGCTGTCGCCCGCGAAATCCGTTCCGCCGACGACGCGCGCGTTCGGGAAATACGCGTCGGGGGCCTTCGTCCGGTCGTTCGCCCGGTAGTCGGCCTCGGCGCCGCTCCCGCCGAAGCCGGCGTGGATGTAGTCGATGCCGCTGTCGATGACGCCGACCTTCACCCCGTCGCCCGTGTTGCCGAGCGCCTGCCAGACCTTCTGCGGCACGCCGAGAAAGGGGACGCTCGTCGAGTTCGACGGCTCGTGGAGGACGAGGGGCCTGACGGACTTCACGCCCGGGAGCGCGCGGATCGCGTCGACGCGGGACGGGTCGACGAAGACGGCGATGCCGTTGAAGACGCGCTGCGTCCGGTACTGGACGCTCGCCCCGATCTCCGGCGCCGTCAGGAGCTCCTCGAGCCGGAGCTGCGCGCTCTCGAGCTCCGAGACGCGCGCGACGGAGGCGCCGAGCGCGGCCCGCTTCCCCGGGCCTCCCGCCTTCAGCCAGCTCTCGACGGCAGGCTCCCCCTCGAGCTCGACCATCCACTGTCGCGGGTCGACGCGCCCCTCCCGGGCGAGGAGCGCGGGAGAGCCGAGGAGGAGGAGGGCGGCGGCGAGCGCGCGCGGCGCCACGGTCGCGCGCCCACGTCGGGCAAAACGGACGAGGAGCATGCAGTCACCTTCGGGGGAGAAGACTCCCGGATCGCAAAGGATGAACCGCCCCCTCTCCGGAATCAAACCGCCACGGAGCCCTCCCACTTGAAGACGGAGCCCGCCGGTGCGACCGTGGGCGCCGGGCGGGCCGGGAACGGGGTCCCGCCGGAAAGCGAGGGGACCGACGGTGTCCGACACGCTCCTCTTCGTCCTCATCGGGATCGTCGGCGGGATCGCCGCGGGGCTCTTCGGCGTCGGGGGCGGGATCGTGCTCGTCCCCGCGCTCATCTACTGGGCGGGCTTCTCGCAGCACAAGGCGACGGGGACGAGCCTCGCCGTCCTCCTCCCGCCGATCGGCCTCGCCGCGACGGTCGAGTACTGGCGGCACGGGAACGTCGACGTGAAGGCGGCCGCGATCCTGGCCGCGACGATGTTCGCCGGTTCGTGGTTCGGGGCGAACGTCGCGAACCGGATGAAGGGGCCGCATCTCCGTCTCCTCTTCGGCGTCTTCGTGACGGGCATGGGCCTCTACCTCGTCCACGGCGCGCTGAAGCGGATCGGGTGGCTGTAGCGGAGGGGTCGAGAAGCCTCTCCCCGGGACCCGCCGCGCCCGCTCACCCCCCGCGCGACCGGTACTGGACGAGCGCGACGCCGGCCAGGATCACGACCATCCCGAGGGCCATCCGCCCGTTGAATGCCTCGCCGAGGAACGCCGAGCCCAGGAGGACCGCGATGACCGGGTTCAGGTAGGCGTACGTCCCGGCGCGGACCGGGTTCCAGGCCTTCGAGAGCCAGGTGTGGGCCGTGTAGGCGATGCAGGAGCCGAAGACGGCGAGGTACCCGATGGCGACGAACGCCTTCGGCGTGACGGCCCCGCGGACGAAGCCCCCGCCGAGCGGCGCGGCGACGACGCCGAGGAGCGCCGCGGCGAGCATCTCGAAGCCGGCGTTCGTGAGCGCTCCGCCCCCCGTCACGTGCCTTCGGTGGTGGAGCGTGCCGGCCGCCCAGAGGGCGCCCGCGAGGAGGATCGCTCCGGCGCCGACGAGGTCGACGCCTCCTTTTCCCCACGGCCCGACGAGGAGGACGACGCCGGCGAGACCGAGCGCGGTCCCGACCCAGCCGCGCCCGCCGAGCGGCTCGCTTCGCGCCGTGAGGACGCCGAACCAGGCCGGCGTGAGGGCCGCCAGGACCGCCGCGGCCCCCGAGCTGACGCGCGTCTCCGACCAGACGACGAGGGCGTTGCAGATCCCCAGGAGGAGAACTCCGACGAGGGCCAGGTGCGGAAGGTCCCGCGGCCTCGGCCAGGGCTCGCGCAGGAGCCGGCCGACGACGAGGGAGAGGACCGAGGCGACGCTGAAGCGGACGGCGACCATGCCGTACGGCGGGAACGACTCGAGCGCGACCGCGATGGCGAAGTAGGTGCTCCCCCAGACCGTCGCGCAGACGGCGTAGGCGACCCAGGGAAGGACGTTCGAGCGCCCGGACGAGGAGGTCACCCCGGCCCGCCTACTCCCGGAGCGCCGCGACGGCCTGCACCTCGACGAGGTACCCGTGGTGGAGCTCCTTCACCGGGACGACGGCGCGCGCCGGCCGGTGCGCCCCGAGGACGCGCGCGTAGGCCGCGTTCACGCGCGGCCAGAGCGAGACGTCGGAGACGTACACCGTCACGGAGAGGAGCCGGTCGAGGCCGCTCCCGGCCGCCTCGAGGACCGCCTCGACGTTCCGGAGCGCCCGCTCCGTCTGCTCCTCCGCGTCGCCCGCGGCGCGGCCGGGGTTCCCCGGGTCGTGCGGGAGCTGCCCGGCGACCCAGACGAGGCCGCCGTGGACGACGGCCTGCGAGTAGTGTCCTGCGGGGTGCGGGGCGTGCGGGGTCTCGATCGTCCTCATCCCGTCACCCTCCCCCATCCCTCCGCCCGCCGTCAAGGCCCATGGGGTCAGGTCTTGATTTTCTACTATAGCGGAAGCTATAGTAGAAAATCAAGACCTGACCCCATCCTCGTCCCTCTTCTCCGTATGCTTGGCCCATGGACGGGATCTTTCCTCCCCTTCCGACTCCGTTCGACGAGGACGGGGCGCTCGACCTTTCCCTCCTCCGGTCGCTCGTCGAGGGGCTGAACGGGACCGGCCTCTCCGGCTACCTCGCCCTCGGCTCGAACGGGGAGGCGGTCCACCTCGACGAGGACGAGGCCGAGAGCGTCGTCCGCGCCGTCCGCGAGGCCGCGGCGCCGGGGATGACGCTCCTCGCGGGCACCGGCCGGCTCTCCACGCGCGCGACGATCGAGGCGACGAAGCGCGCCGCCGGCGCGGGCGCCGACGCGGCCCTCGTCGTGACGCCGTTCTTCTTCAAGGGGTCGATGTCCGGGGACGCTCTCGCCGCGCACTTCGAGGCGGTCGCCGACGCCTCTCCGATCCCCGTCCTCGTCTACAACGTCCCCGCGAACACCGGCGTGAGCATGCCTCCGCCGGCCGTCGCGCGGGTCGCGCTCCACCCGAACGCGCGGGGCGTGAAGGACAGCGCGGGCGACGTCGGCCAGCTCGCCGAGCTCGTCCGGCTCGCTCCCGCGGGCAAGCCCTTCTCCGTCCTCTCGGGGAACTACGGCGCGGCGCTCCCGGGCTACGCCGTCGGAGCCGCCGGCGCGATCCTCGCCGCCGCGAACGTCGCGCCGAGGGAGTGCGTCGCGATCCGCGAGGCATTCCTCGGCGGGCGGCTCGACGAGGCGCGCGCGCTCCACCTCCGCCTCCTCCCGATGGCCCGGGCCGTGACGAGCCAGTTCGGCGTGCCCGGCCTCAAGGCAGCGCTCGAGATGCTCGGGAGGCCGGCCGGAGTCCCCCGACGGCCTCTCCTCCCGCTCGCCCCGGCGCCCCGCGGTGAGGTGCGGAAGATCCTGGTGGAAGCGGGCTTGCTCGCCTCCTGAGCCCCGGCCCGGTTTCCCTTTACGGGGCCCGGGCCGGACGAGAGAATCAGGGGCACGGTCCTTGCCGTGACGAGGTCGACTTGAGCCTTTCCGGCGTACCGGCCAGGGGCGTTCCGCTCGGCTGGCGACTGGGCCTGACGACGTCCGTCATCGTGACGCTCGTCCTCGGGGTCCTGACGGGAGTCGTGCAGAAGCGCGAGATCGAGCGCGGCCGCGAGGACCGCCGGCTCCTCCTCGAGCAGACGCTCGCGCCGCTGGCGGCCGACGTCGAGGAGGCCCCCGACCTCGCGACCGTGCAGGACCGGCTCTCGCGCTTCCAGGTCGCCCACTTCGCCCGCGGGTTCGGGAACATGAGCGTCCTGCTCCTCGACGCGAAGGGCCGGGTCGTCGCGTCTCCGGCGACCGGCCCGGCCCCGCAGGCCCCGAAGGGCGCGCTGAAGGCGCGCCTCCCGGTCCAGTCGCGGCTCCTTCCCGGGGAGAGGGGCGAGCTCGAGATCTGGCAGGACGAGACGCGCTTCCAGGAGATGGCCGCGCGGCGCTGGCGGCAGTGGATCCTCTCGCTCGGGGTCGCGGCCGGCTGCATCCTCGTCTCGCTCTACTTCGCGTACGTCCTCCTCATCGAACGCCCCCTGAGGCGCCTCCTCGAGGGGGTCAAGCAGATGGAGCAGGGCTACTGGAGCGGCCTCGAGCTTCCCCGTGGCGCCTGGGAGATGCGCTGGCTCGCCTACCGCTTCCAGAACCTCGGGACGCAGCTCGAGGAGACCGTTCGCCGGCTCGTCGAGGCGGAGCGCCGGACGTACGCCGGCCTTCGCTCCGCCCCGTCGGCCGCCCCCGCGCCGAGGCCGTCCGCGGAGGGGCCCGCCTCGGCGGCGTCGATCCAGGAGGAGGCGTTCCGGAAGAAGATCCTCCGCCGCTACCTGGTCGCCCGGTGCCGCTTCCTCGAGACGCGCGACGCCTCCGACCCCGCGGCGCGCGCCGTGGCCCACGAGGTCTGGGAGCGCGACGTCCACGAGGCCCAGCGGATCGGCGAGAGCCCCCTGAAGTCGCGGCTCGAGGACGCGGCGTTCCGGATCCTCGAGCCGGAGGCCCACGCGGACGTCGCCCGGCGCGCGGCCGGTCTCACGACGTCGCGCAAGAAGTGGATCCGGGAGCGGGAGGCCGAGCTGCGCAGCGCGCTCGCCGACGCCGGCGTCAAGCCGCGCGCGCTCCAGCACCGCGTCAAGCACCTCGCGGGAATCTGGCGGAAGATGAAGTCGAAGGGGCTCGCGATCGAGCAGATCCACGACATCTTCGCCTTCCGGATCCTCCTCGACACCGAGGAGGAGTGCTACATGGCGCTCTCAGCGCTGCACCACCGGTTCGAGGCCCTCCTCCTCCGCTTCAAGGACTACATCGCCGAGCCGAAGGAGAACGGCTACCAGAGCCTCCACACGTGCATCCGCGCCCCGGGCGGCCTCGTCTACGAGGTGCAGATCCGGACCGTGGCGATGCACGCGCTGGCCGAGGGGGGGGACGCGGCCCACTGGAAGTACAAGAAGGACGGCCCCGTGGAGGTCGACGACGACGACGTCCCGCAGGGCGTCCTCGTCAGCCTGACCGACGCCCTCCGCCGCCGCGGCATCGGCGGCTGAGCGCGGGCCCGTCGCCGGGCGCCCCGCGCTCGCCCCTTCTCACCACTCGACCCGGAAGCCGACCTTCGGGCCGTTCTGGGGCACGTGCGGGAGCCTCGGGACCACCACGCCCGCCCAGACGAGCGAGAGCCGGCGCTTCGTGGCGTCGACGATCACGGTCATGAGCTTCGCCGGGGCCTCGCGCTCCCCCTCGCCGAGCGGCCGGATCGCCATCCGCGGCCGCTCCGCCGGGAGCTGGAACGTCAGCTGCCCCTCGCGGGGGTCGAGGTTCGCGAGGGAGATCTCCTCGCGGCCCGAGAGGTGCGTCGGGAAGACGAGCGGCGGCGCCGCGCCGTTCCCCGCCTTCGGGTGGAAACGGGCCTCGAGCGGCCTCCCCGTCAGGACGTCGGCCGGGGCCCAGCCCCTCTCGACCTCCGGGAGCCGCGCCGTCGCCGGCGACGTCCCCGGCGGGAGCTTCACCTGCGGGAGGCCGAGGAACGCGGAGCGCGGGAACCAGCCGTAGTTGAACCAGGAGATCCCGGCCGGCAGGGGCTGGCGCGACCACGCGTCGGGATGGCCGACGAAGAGCCGCGCGGGCGTGAGCGGGTCGTCGGGGTCTTCCACGGTCGGGAGCTCGAGCCCCTCGACCTCCGGCCGGTCCTCGAGGACGTACCCCTTCCCGACCGGGTTCCTCGGGTAGGCCGCCGCCGTCGCGAACTTCAGGTCGTACGGCGAGTACTTCTGGAGCGGCGCGAGGACCGGGGCGTCGAGCTTCTCGCGCGAGAGGGCGTCGATCCCGCCGTAGGCGTCGCGCCAGCCGAGCGGGGCCCTGGCGAAGGGCTCCGGGTCCGAGAAGGCCCAGAAGCCGTTGCGTCTCGCGACGCGCCGCTTCCCGACGACCCGGAGCGTCACCGCGCGCCCCGCGACCGTCACGCCGGCGGTCATCTCCGCGACCTCGCGCCCGCCCGGGGCGTGGGCCTCGGCCGTGACGACGACGTCCGTCCCCGGCTTGAAGGAGAGGAGGTCGGTGTCCGCGACGAGGAGGCCGTCGTCGGCGACGAGCTCGGGGACGATCGGGGCCTGCTCGTCCGCGAGGACGCAGCGCCCGGCGGTCACGATCCGGTAGGTCCGCTTCGCCGTGACGGCGATCCCCTGCGGGTGGGCGAGGAGCTGGGTCGTCTCTTCGGTCATGTCGCTCTCAACTGTCGAACGGGGTGACGCCCTTGACGCCGCTGACGCGCCCCCCCTTCGAGCCGGTCCCCTGGACGCCGAAGCCGAAAACGCGGATCTGCGGGTTCGCGGCCGAGCCGACGCCGTCGTCGTCGATCGCCTCCTGGACGATGCGCCCGGGGTTGTCGATCGAGACGTCGAGGTTGATGCCCGCCGCCTTCCCGACCGCCCCGACGACGGGGACGACGACGGAGATGATCTGCTGCGCGACCTTGCCGCCCCCGAGCGCGCCGCCGAGCGCGCCGATGCCGAACGAGACCGCCATGTCGACGACGATGTTGATGACGCCGGCGATGATGTCGCCCCACGTCATTCCGGTGTAGACGGAGATCTGCGTCGGGATGAGCGGCACGGGAAGCGACGCGGGCGTGTTCACGGGACCGCCGCAGACGGTGCCGATGAGGACTCCGACGAACGGCGTCGGCTCCGCCGTCACCGGCAGGCACTCGCCGCCGGCCGGCAGCCCGCACCCGGCCTGCGTCTTGTGGGCGTTGAACATCGGCTTGCACGAGCTCGTGAGGGTAGCCTTCGCGCTCGCGGCGACGCTCATCCAAGGCGTCGGCGGGATGCTGACGAGGATGTGCGGCCGGGTGATCCCCGTGTCGTGCCCCATGCCGAGCGGGCTGACCTGGATGGAGCCCATCAGGACCTTCGGCGCCTTCTTCGACCAGGCGTCGAGCCACTGGAGCGTCGACACCGAGCCCCCGACGGCGCTCAGGGCGGGGATCGCGGAGTCCATGTGGATCTCGGCCGAGATGCAGACGTCGTAGGTCGCGATGACGCGGTGGAGCACGGCTTCTCCTCAGGCCGGCTCGATCCGGACGAGCCGGACCTCGCGCGGGCGCATCTCGAACTTCGCGGCGGCCCGCCAGCGGACGACGAGCCGGCGTTCCTCCGCCTGGACGATGAGCGTGTCGAGGCGCGGAGAAAGGCTCCGCTCCTCCTCGTCCAGGACGAGGAGGACGCGCGCCGGGCAGGACGGCACCTCGGTGGAGATCGCCCCCTCGGCCGAGAGCCCCTGCACCTCGATCCGGGTGCCGGCGGCCGGGGTCTCGACGATCAGGTCGGGGTGGGCCCAGCCCATCACCCAGTGCTCGATCTGCTCGTACGGGGGCGGCACGCCGTCGGGACCGCGCAGCTTCTCCATCCTCACGCCCCCGGCGAGCGGGTAGGGCGCCCAGCCGACCGGCCGCGGCACGTCCTTCGGAGAGCGGATGAGCGCGTTCGGGTCCTCGACGTTCGGGAGCGGCACGCCCTCGGCGTCCTTCTCTTCCAGGAAGAAGCCCTTCCCGGCGGGGTTGTCGGTGTTCGGCATGTCGAACGTCGGCGACGCGACCTTCCCGCCGTAGGCGTTCGCCCACGTGATCGCGACCTCGCGGAACGGGCGAGGCTCCGAGGGCCGCAGGCCTGCCCCGTTCCGCTCCCAGACGCGGTCGCCGAAGACCGCGAGGGAGTGCCGGAAAGCGCCGAGGGAGACCGAGACGTTCATCTGGCGGACCGCCTCGCCGCGCGGGGCCTTTGCCTTGCCGAGGACGAGGAGGTCGGTCTTCGGCTTGCGGTTCGCGACCTCCCCGGGGAACGTCCCGTACGGGGTCTCGAGCGGCGCCAGGTGGATCGGCCAGGGAGCGTCCTTCGCGAGCTCGAGGGCGCCCCCTTCCCGGATCTCGTACGTCGCCTTCAGGAGGAGCGCGCAGCCGAGCTCCGTCTCCTCGGTCGGCCCTGAGAAGAGTTCCGCGGCGAGCAGGGTGCCGTTCTCGAGCTTCACGGCTTCCCCTCCGGGACGGGCGCGCTCGGCGGGAGCCGGCGCGGGCCCCCGGGCGGCTGGAACGGCAGCTCGAGGAGGTCCTGGAGCGTCTTCACCTCGCGCGTCCGCCGCTCGACCTCCTCGTCCGTCGGGCAGTTCAGGAGGACGCGCTCGCCGTTCAGCGCGACGTCGTCGTTCGCGGCGAGGGCGAGGTCTCCCCGCCGCGCCTCGACGGTGACGGCCTGCGCCGAGATGGCCGCGTCGTGCCCGGCCCTCACGTCGAGGCCGCGCCCGGCCGAGAGGGACACGTCGCCCGAGGCGCCGAGGGCGATCTCCTCGGCCTGCACCTCGAACCGGGCGCAGCGGAGCGCGAGCTCTCCCGCGGCCTCGATCGAGACCTTCGGGCCCGCGACGCGGAGGACCGTCCCGCCCGGCGTCAGGAGGACCTCGAGCCGCACGCTCCCGTCCGCGGAGACGACGGTCAGCGCCTCGCCGCCCGGCTCCTTCGCGAGGCGGACGCGGCCCCCGTCGCGGAGGACGAGCGAGCGCCCCGCCACCGGCTTTCGCTCCGGCGCCTTCTTCCGCGCTGGAGGGCTCTTCCTCACGCCCGCCCCGCTCACGCGTTCAGCTTCACGACCGCGCCGGAGACGCTCACCGGGCCGTTCGCGGTCACGTCGACGGTGCTCGAGCCCTCGACGATGGCCCGGCCGCCCTTGAGCTTCGCCCGGTCCTCGGCGAGCGCGTCGACCGTCTTCCCCTTCGCCTCGATCGCCCCGCCGCTCTGGATCTCGATCCGCCCCGACGTGATGTTGATCGTCGAGCCGCCGACGCCGATCAGGATCTGGTCCTCGGCGACGAGGAAAATCGTCTTCGCCTTCACCGAGAAGACCTTCGTGACGGTGTGCTCCTCGCTCCCGCCGACGGTGATCGTGTCGTCGCTCGTGATCGTCGTCTTCCTGTAGTCGCCGATCGTCAGCGTCTGGTACTTGCCGATCGTGTTCTCCTGGTGCCCGGTGATCTCGTGGGAGTCGTTCTTCCCGACCTTCCGCGAGTCGTTTCCCCCGATGCTCGTCCCCCGGTTTCCGCCGACGCTCCGCCCCTCGTCCGCCTCGACGACCGTCGTCAGGTTCCGCTCGGCGTGCTGGTAGAACTCCTCCTTCCCCTTCTTGTCCTCGAAGCGGATCTCGTTGAAGTTCTTCGGGCCGCCGCCGAGCGACGAGCGGCTCTTCACGCCGCTCTGCGTCTTGTTCTCGGGCAGGTCGTAGGGCGGCATCATGTCGGCGTTGTAGACGCTGCCGACGACGATCGGCTGGTCCGGGTCGCCCTCGAGGAAGTCGACGATGACCTCGTGCCCGATCCGCGGGATCCGGATCGCGCCCCACTGCCGCCCGGCCCAGCTCGTCCCGACGCGGATCCAGCACGACGAGTTCTCGTCGTTCTTCCCCTCGCGGTCCCAGTGGAACTGCACCTTCACCCGACCGTACTTGTCGGTGAAGATCTCCTCTCCCGAGGGCCCGACCACGACGGCCGTCTGGCTCCCCTGAACGACCGGCTTCGGCGTCGCCCGTCGCGGCCGGAACGGCAGCGCCGCCGGGATGCACGTGATCTCGTTCTCGTAGGAGAGGAGCGCGTCCTTGCCGGAACGGTAGTCGGCCCCGAACGAGGCCTGGTGCCGCACGCCCGTCACGACGTAGTCGCCGTCGCCGTTGAAGTGGCGCTGCAGCGTGAACTTGTAGCCCGAGACCATGTGCTTCACGTTGCTCCGGGCCCGGATCACCACCGCCGGCGTCGTCTCCTCGTCCATCCGGATCTCGACCGTCCGCTGGTTGTCGCGGAAGATCTTCTGGAGCTCGGCGGGCTGCTCGCCTCCGCCCGCGTTGATCCCGTCGAAGCGCTGCGCGTACTCGCCGGGGAAGTCGTAGACCTCCATCTGGTCGACGCCGGCGACCTTCAGCTTGTGGGTCTCCTTCCCCACCGGGACGCTGTCGTGGATGAGCGCCTCGGCCTCGAGGTGCTTGTGCGGCAGCTCGAAGCAGTGGTCCCACAGGAGGTACTTCCCGGGGCGCATCTCCTGCTCCTTGCGCCACGCCCAGATCCGGTTCTCGTCCCGCGTCCCCCCCTCGACCTCCTCGTAGATGAACTTGTTCTCGCCCGGGAGCTTCGGGTGCTCCAGCGCGTTGTCCGACGCGACCATCTTGTGGCTCCCGTCGGAGTGCTCGAAGTGGAAGGCGATCCCCTCCTCCTCCATCAGCCGCGCCCCGAAGTTCCAGTCCGTCTCCCGGTACTGCACGCAGTAGTCCCGCGGCTCGTACTTCTCGTTCAGCTGCCAGTCGACGTCGTACCCCTTGAACACCTTCTTCAGGATCTCCGGGACCGTCAGCCGCTGGAAGATCCGGCTCTGCGCCTTGCGCGTCAGCCGCCAGACGTCGGGGACGAGCTCGGCCTGGTAGAGCGTGAACGTCGAATCCCGCTCGGCCTGCGCGAACCTCACGCAGAGCCCGTTCAGGTGGGTCTCGCTCTCGTCCGGCAGCTGCATGTGGACGGTCACCTTCTGCCCCAGGACGGCGTCGAAGGGGACTTTCGTCTTGTTCTCCGCGATCATCTCCAGCCGGTAGCCGAAGAGGGTCGAGATCCCCTCGCTCCCGGTGAAGGCCTTCAGGAGGAGCTCGTTCTCCCCGAGCGGGGTCGTGACGCGGAGCTTGCGCTGCTGCTGTAGATAGTCGCCCATCGTTCTTCCCCTCGAGGCGGAGACCCGGGCCGCCGATCCGGCTTCGTTTCGTGCTGAAGCGGGGAATATAGGGTCCGCATCGGGCCCGGTCAAAGGTGCGCCGCTCCGGACGCACATCGCCGTGACCCGGCTCACCGGAAGCGGGCGCCGGGGCCGGCCGGCGTCGGTCGTGACGCCGCTTCAGGCCGTCGGGAAGAACCTGGATGGAGGCTTCTGGCGCTCCCTGCCCTCCAGCGCGTCGCAGGCCGACGCCGCGGCTGCCGTCGAGTGCCAGGGCGATCGCCGCGGGGGCGCCGACGCGGCCGACCGCGATCGAGGCCGGTCAAAGGAGCCGCGCCTTCAACAGGCACTGCCGTGACCCGGGTCATCGCGCGGCAAAGCAGCCGGATCGGGCCGCGAGCCTCATCAGAACGCGACGCGGTAGGCGATCTGGGGGACGTTCTCCGGCCCGTGCGGGTACTTCGGGACGACGACCGCCGCCCAGACGAGGGAGACGAGCCGTCTTTCCGCGTCGACGATCACCGACATCAGCTTCGGCGGCGCCTCCGTCTCGCCCTCGCCGAGCGGGCGGATCGCGATCCGGGGGCGCTCCCCCGGCAACCGGAACTCGAGGAGCGCCTCGCGCGCGTCGAGGTTCTCGAGGGCCATCTCCTCGTCGCCGCGCAGGTGGGGCTCGAAGACGAGCTGCGGGACCGCTCCGTTCCCGGCCCGGTCCGAGATCCTCCGCTCGAGCGGCCGCCCGGTGAGGACGTCGCGCGGCACCTGCCCTCGCTCGACCTCGACGACGCGAGCGGAGCCGCGGTCGATGCCCGGAGGCAGCGGCAGCTGGTCCAGGCCGCAGCAGGCCCAGCGAGGGAACCACGTGTAGGCAACGAACCCGAAGCCCGCGGCGACCGGCTGCAGGGGCCACGCGTCGTGGTGCCCCGCGACGAGCCTGCCGGGCGTGAGCGGATCGTCCGGATCCTCGATCGTCGGCAGCTCCATCCCCTCCATCTCCGGCGTCTCACGGACGACGTAGCCGCACCCCGCCGGGTTCCGAGGGTAGGCGGCGAGCGTGACGTCGGTGAGGTCGTAGTCGATCCAGGGCTTGAGCGGCTCGACGAACGCGGCGTCGAGAGCCGGCCGGGCCCACCTGTCGATCCCGCCGTAGGCCTGGCTCCAACGCAGCGGGATCTCGCGGAAGGGCTCGGGATCCGTGAAGGCCCAGGAGCCGTTTCGCCGGACCACCCGACGGGGTCCCTTCACTTGGATCGCGTGCTGGCGGGCGCCGACGCGGACGCGGGCGCGGAGCTCCCTGGCGGTCCGCCCGGCCGCGGCGTGCACCTTTCCGAAGACCACGACGTCGGTCGCCGGCTTGAACGGGAGGATGTCGAGGTCGTGGACGAAGTCCGCACCCTCGGTGAGGACCGACTCGACGAGGGGCACCTGGGTCCCCGAGAGCGCGCACGTCCCGTCCGGGACGAGGCGATAGCTCCTCTTCACGCTGACGGCGATGCCGCGCGAATGCGCGCGAATCGCCGCGGCGCCCCCCCGATCGGCGGTCACTTCGTCATCGGGCCTGCGGGCCCGCCTCCGCTCCAGCCCCACCCTCCGGCGCGGAAGCCGGGTCGGGCGCTCGACGACACGCCGTCCCCGTCGACTCCCTCCTGGACGGCCGTGCCGGGGTTCTCGATACCGGTGTCGAGGTTGATCCCCAGCGCCTTCCCGAGAATCGGGATGAGGTTCAGGACCGGGCACTTCGTGCCCAGCTTGTCGCCGAGCACCGTCTGGATCGCCGAGACCAGCGCGTCGCACGCGATGTTGACGATTCCTCCGACGATGTCCCCGGCGGTCATCCCCGTCCATACGGTCAGCTGCATCGGCAGGATCGGCGTCACGAGCGGCGCCGGGGTGTTGAAGGGCGAGCCGCAGACCGTGGTCGAGCAGAGGCCGGCGCCGAAGTAGGGAATCGGCTCCGCCGTCATCGGAAAGCAGCCGTCGCCGCAGCCGGCCTGGGAGAGGTGGGCCGAGAACTGGGGCTTGCAGGAGCTCATCCCGGTCGTCATTGCGCTGGCCAGAACGCAGTCCGACGGTACCGGCGGAATGGCGACCATCGTGTGGACGCGGTAGATCCCGGAGTCGTGTCCGATCCCGAGCGGATGGACGGAGAGCGAGCCCATCTCGACCGTGCTCGCCTTCTTCTCCCAGGAGGCGTTCCACCAGAGAGTCGAGATCGAGATTCCCATCGACTTCGGCGTGTCGGAGTAGTGGACCTCCTGCGCGATGCAGACGTCCTTGTCGGAGAGCAGTCGGTGCATGTTCGATTCCCTCAGGCGGCCTCGATATGAACGCGGCGGACCTCGCGCGGCCTCATCCGGACGGCTCCCTCTCCGTGCCAGCGGGCGACGAGCCTCTTCTCCTCGGCGACGACGACGAGAGTGTCGAGACGAAGCGCCAGCGCGTGGCGCTCGGCGCCGGCCTCCATCGAGGCCCGGGCAGGGCACTCCGGGACGACCGTGCTGAGAGGGGGCCCTCCCGTGACGCCCTGGACGACGATCGGGTCGCCCGGCGCGAGCCGGTCGACGAGAAGATCGGGATGCGCCCACCCCGTCACGAATCGCGCGACTTCCGCGAAAGGCAGGGCCTGCCCTCGTTCGTCCATGAGCTTCTTCATCCTGTACCCGCCGGTCGCGGGGTAGGGCGCCCAGCCGGCAGGCTTCGGCCAGTCCGTCGGCTGCCGAACCAGGCAGTGCGGGTCTTCGACGTTCGGCAGCGGCACACCCTCGGGGCTCGCGCCCTCGAAGACGAAGCCCTTTCCCTCCGGGTTGTCTCCCCAGGAGATCGGGCCCGTTGGGCACCTCGAGACCCCGCCGAAGGCATTCGCCCACGTCAGCGGCATCGCCCGGAAGGGCACCGGCTCCGTCGCACGGAAGCCGACGGGCGTCCTCTGCCAGAACCTGTTCCCCGTCACCCTGAGCTCGTGGTGGAATGAACCGGCGGATAGCGACACGCTCATCGAGGGAACGGCCGCGCCGTTCGGGGGACGGGCGAAGCCGAGGACGATGAGATCGACACAGGGCTTTCGAGTCGGGCCTTCGGCCGGGAAGGTCCCCCACGGAGTCTTCAGCTCCTCGGCGAGCACGGGCCAGGGGTTCCGGACCGTGACGCGGAGGCCCGCCGGATCGATGTCGTAGGTCGCCTTGACGACGACGACTCCCGAGATCTCGTGCTCCCCGGACGGCCCCCAGTAGAGCTCTGCAGGGAGGCTGGTTTCGTTCACGAGGTCCACGCTCGCTCCCTCACGGGTTCAGCTTGATCGGCTTGCCCTTCACCGTCACCGGACCGCCTGCCGTGACGTCGACGTAGGCGTCACCCTCAACAGTCGTCCTCTCGCCCTTGAAGTTGGCGCGCCCGGACGCCGTCGCCTCGATGGACCTCCCGTTGATCCTGATCTTGGCGCCCTTGATCAGGATGTCGCCGCCCTTCTTCATGACGATGATGGCGCCTCCCGAGATGAGCGTGATCGAGTTCCTGCCGTTGACGACGACGTTGTTCGCGGTGGCGAAGAGGGTGGAACCGACGACGTGCTTCTCGTCGGCGCCGACGACGAGGGTGTCGTTCGTCGCGACGGACGTCGACCGTTGGCTCCCCACGGCAAGCGTCATGTAGCTGCCGATCGACGTCGCCTGGTAGCCGGTGATCGTGTTTGTCTGGTGGCCGCCGACCTTGTGCGAGTCGTCGTTCCCGACGTCGCGCGAGTCATCGTTGCCAATGCCCGTCCCCCGGTTCCCGCCGACGCTCCGGCTCTCGTCCTTCTCCACGATCGTCGTCAGGTCGCGCTCGGCGTGCTGGTAGAACTCCTCCTTCCCCTTCTTGTCCTCGAAGCGGATCTCGTTGAAGTTCTTCGGCCCGCCACCGAGCGAGGACCGGCTCTTCACGCCGCTCTGCGTCTTGTTCTTCGGGAGCTCGTAGGGCGGCATCATGTCGGCGTTGTAGACACTGCCGACGACGATCGGCCGGTCCGGGTCACCTTCCAGGAAGTCGACGATGACTTCGTGCCCGATTCGCGGGATCCGGATCGCGCCCCACTCGCGCCCGGCCCAGCTCGACCCGACCCGGATCCAGCACGACGAGTTTTCGTCGTTCTTCCCGTCGCGGTCCCAGTGGAACTGCACCTTCACGCGACCGTACTTGTCCGTGAAGATCTCCTCGCCCGGCGGTCCGACGACGACCGCCGTCTGGCTCCCCTGGACGACCGGCTTCGGCGTCGCCCGGCGCGGCCGGAACGGCAGCGCCGCAGGGATGCACGTCAGGTCGTTCTCGTACGTCAGCAGGGGGTCCTTTCCCGATCGGTAGTCCGCCCCGAACGACGCCTGGTGCCGGACTCCCGTCACGACGTAGTCGCCGTCCCCGCTGAAGTGCCGCTGCAGCGTGAACCTGTAGCCGGGGACCATGTGTTTCGCGTTGCTCTTTCCCCGGAGGACGACGGCCGGCGTCGTCTCCTCGTCCATCCGGATCTCCGCGGTCCGCTCGTTGTCGCGGAAGATCTTCTGGAGCTCCGCCGGCTGCTCGCCCCCGCCCGCGTTGATCCCGTCGAAGCGCTGCGCGTACTCGCCCGGGTAGTCGTAGACCTCGAGCTCGTCGACCCCGTCCACCTTCAGCTTGTGGGTCTCCTCACCCACGGGAACGCTTGCGAGGCTCGCGATCTCGGCCTCGAGGTGCTTGTGCGGCAGCTCGAAGCAGTGGTCCCACAGGACGTACCTCCCGGGGCGCATCTCCTGTTCCTTCCGCCAGAACCAGATCCGGTTCTCGTCCCGCGTCCCCCCTTCCAGCTCCTCGTAGATGAGAGTGCTCTCCCCGGGGAGGGTCGGATGCTCGCGCGCGTCGTCCGAGGCGATCATCTTGTGGCTGCCGTCGGAGTGCTCGAACCAGAAGTAGATCCCCTCCTCCTCCATCAGCCGCGCCCCGAAGTTCCAGTCCGTCTCCCGGTACTGCACGCAGTAGTCCCGCGGCTCGTACTTCTCGTTCAGCTGCCAGTCGACGTCGTACCCCTTGAGGACCTTCTTCAGGATCTCCGGCACCGTCAGCCGCTGGAAGATCCGGCTCTGCGCCTTCCGCGTCAGCTTCCAGACGTCGGGGACGAGCTCGGCCTCGTAGACGGTGAACGTCTGGTCCCGGCCGGCCTGGGCGAGCCGCACGCAGAGCCCGTTCCGGTGCGTCTCGCTTTCGTCCGGCAGCTGCATGTGCAGCGTCACCTTCTGCCCCAGGATCGCGTCGAACGGGACCTTCGTCCTGTTCTCCGCAATCATCTCCAGCCGGTAGCCGAAGAGCGTCGAGATCGCCTCGCTCCCGGTGAAGGCCTTCAGGAGGAGCTCGTTCTCCCCGAGTGGGGTCGTGACGCGGAGCTTGCGGATGGTCTGGACGTACTCGCCCATGAATCCCACCTCCGGCGCGGTCGGATCAACCGGGGAGTGACAGGACGTTCTGGACAGTATAGGTCGCCTCTTGTTGCATTGCGGCGACACAATCCGGGTTTCCGGGGGTCGATCCCCGGAGGAGACCGGGGACTCTACTTCGCGGGTTTCTTCGCGTCGGCGATCAGCGCGACAGGGCTGCCGGGCGCGACGAACTGGCGGAGCTTCTCGTAGGGGACGTCGGCGCTCAGACGACAGGCCGCGATCACGTGCGGGAGGCCGACCTCGACGACGTGGAGCACGGTCGGGGTCAGGTGGAAGCGGATCGAGTCGCCCAGGAGGCGCGGACCGGGCGCGGGCTTCGCGCCCGGCCCGGCGTCACTCTCCGGCCACGAGGCGGCGGCCTCCTTGCACTCCTCGTCGCGACTCGCGGCAGCGTCGGCGAACAGCGCCTCGAGGATCGCGTCCTTCTTCGCCTCGTAGTTCTGGAACAGGTCGGCGAACTCGACTTCCCTCCCCGTCCTCAGGTCGTACGTGAACGAGCGGGGCTCCGCGCTCGGGTAGGCGGCGTTGCAGAACCAGCCCTCCGAGACCTCGACGCTGAACAGGTCCACCGAGGCGTAGCGCACCTCCCAGGTCACGTCGAAGTCGTCGGGCGACATCGTCGGCTCGCAGCGATGCCCCTGGAAGCTCGCGCTGATCCGGTCGTTGACCGTCTTCATCACCTCCGGGCGCGGGTGCCGCGTGAGGAAGGGGAGCTGGAGGTTCGTGCCGACGACGCGCCGGCCGCGATACGCGACCTGCGGCGTGACCGCGTGCTCCTCCCCCTCCCGATCGTCGACGCGCTCGAGGACGAACCGGAGCTTCCTTCGCCCGGAGGGGTCGGTCCAGGTCCCCGAGAGCTCGGCGCCGTCGTCGCTGCCCCGCCAGCGCCCGGTGACCTTGCCACCGACCTTCTCCTCGAGCTGGACCTTCCCTTCAGGCGTCACCCGTCCCTCGATCGCGATGTCCGCCCCGGGGGCCAGCGTGACGGCGTCGAAGTAGAAGTACCGCCCCGAGACGCGGCCGGCGTCGTCGATGCGGAGCTCCATCTCGACTTCCTTGTTCTTCTCGTAGCGCTCGGGCGTGTCGAGGGCCGTTGCAGTCCGGCCGACCAGCCCCCTGTACCAGCCCGGCGCGGGGGCTTCGGCCATTGCCGTCCCCGCGAGCAGCAACGCGACGATGGAGGCCAGGATCGCCATGTTCCCTCCGGGCCGGAGGCCGTTGCGGCAGCTTCCGTCTCCCCGCGACCGAGGCGATTCGCGGACCTGACAGCTTAGCGCCCCGCCCCTGCGCTCTCGACGTGCCAGGTGCGCCGGGCCCGAACCCGAACGCTTGCAGTCCGCCTCACCGGCAGCTCTCTCCCTTGACTCGGCCATAACTTACGCTCAAATTACGTCTATGGGTGAGATCGGTCCCCCCGCCCGCGACATGTTCATGCCGGGGGACGCCCGGAAGATCGTCTCCCCCGGCGCGCGGAAGGAGGAGCTGCGGAAACGCCGCTTCGGGCACCCGTCGGCCGCCTCGAAGGCGCGCTGGGCCGAGCTGCGGTGCGCGTCGGCGTTCTCCTTCCTCGAGGGGGCCTCCGAGCCCGAGACGCTCGTCGAGCGGGCCGCGGCGCTCGGCCTCCCTGCCGTCGCCCTCGTCGACCGGAACGGCGTCTCCGGCGCGCCCCGCTTCTTCAAGGCGGCGAAGGCGGCCGGGCTGAAGGCGATCGTCGGCGCGGAGGTCGTCCTCGACGAGGCGGCCCTCCCGCGCGATCTCCACGGCCCGCTCGGCCTCGTCCCGCCTCCCCCTCCGCCGGGCCTCCCCCCCGCGCGCGTCACGCTCCTCGCCGGGAGCCGCGCCGGCTACCGGAACCTCTGCCGCCTCCTGACCGCCGCCGCGCTCGGAAAGCCGAAGGGGCAGGCCGCGGCCTCGTGGGCCGACGTCGCCGCGCACGCCGAGGGGCTCCACGTCCTCTCGGGGGGGATCGAGGGCCCCGTCCTCCGCGCCCTCGAGCGGACGGGAGCCGAGGCCGCGGGAAAGCTTCTCTCGCGCCTCGCGGCGCTCTTCCCCGGGCGCCTCCACGTCGAGCTCCAGCGGCACCACGTACGCGACGAGGAGGCGCGGAACGCCGTCCTCCTCGACCTCGCCCGCGCGCAGAAGCTCCCGCTCGTCGCGACGAACGGCGTCCGCTACGCCCGCCGCCGCGACAAGGACCTCTTCGACGTCCTCACCTGCATCCGCAACCACACCACCGTCGACGCGGCGGGGCGCCTCCTCGAGGCGGGCTCGGAGCGGCACCTCAAAGGGCCCGAGGAGATGGCCGCCCTCTTCGTCGACCTCCCCGAAGCCGTCGGCGGCGCGGCCGATCTCGCCGACCGGCTCGCGTTCACCCTCGCCGACCTCGGCTACCGCTTCCCCGACGCGAAGGTCCCGCCGGGCGAGACGCCGTCGTCGTGGCTCCGGCAGAAGACGTGGGAAGGGGCGCGGGGCCGCTTCCAGCCGCTCACCGCGAGGGCCCAGGAACAGCTCAAGCGGGAGCTCGACCTGATCGAGAAGCTCGACCTCGCCGGCTACTTCCTCGTCGTCCACGACGTCGTCGAGTTCTGCCGGCGGGAGAACATCCTCGTCCAGGGGCGCGGCTCGGCCGCGAACAGCGCCGTCTGCTACGCCCTCTCCATCACCGCCGTCGACCCGGTGCGGATGGAGCTCCTCTTCGAGCGCTTCCTCTCGGAGGAGCGGGGGGAGTGGCCCGACATCGACCTCGACCTCCCCTCGGGCGACGCGCGGGAGAAGGTGATCCAGCACGTCTACGCGACGTACGGCGTCCACGGCGCGGCGATGACGGCGAACTGCATCACCTACCGCGACCGCTCCGCCGCGCGCGAGACGGCGAAGGCGCTCGGCTTCTCGACGGAGCAGGTCGACGCGCTCGCCAAGCGCCTCGCGACCTGGAGCTTCGGCGAGTACCGCGATGCGGCCGGCTCTCTCACCGCGCGGGAGGCGGGCGACGGCGACCCGAAGGCGGCGGCCGCGGCCCGCGCCGCCGCCTTCGCCGACCCCGTCGGCGCGCCCCCTCCGCTTCCCGAGAAGATGGCCGAGGAGATGCGCGCCGCCGGCTTCGACCCCGACGACGTCCGCCTCCGGCACTTCGGCTCCCTCTTCCGCCGCATCCAGAACCTCCCGCGCCACCTCGGGCAGCACTCGGGCGGGATGGTCGTCGCGGGGGGGCGGCTCGACGAGGTCGTCCCGCTCGAGCCGGCGGCGATGCCGGGGCGCGTCGTCATCCAGTGGGACAAGGACGACTGCGCCGACCTCGGGATCATCAAGATCGACCTCCTCGGCCTCGGGATGCTCGGCGCCATCGCCGAGATGGTCCCGACGATCCGAGCGGCGGAAGGCGTGAACGTCGACCTCGCGCACCTGCCGCACGACGACCCGGCCGTCTTCGAGATCCTGAACAGGGCCGACACCGTGGGGCTCTTCCAGGTGGAGAGCCGCGCGCAGATGGCCTCACTGCCGCGCAACGCCCCGCGCTGCTTCTACGACATCGTCGTGCAGGTCGCGATCATCCGGCCGGGGCCGATCCAGGGGGGCATGGTCCACCCCTTCTTCGACCGCCGGCAGGGGCGGATTCCCGTCGAGTACCCGCACCCGTCGCTCGAGCCGATCCTCAAGCGCACCCTCGGCGTCCCGCTCTTCCAGGAGCAGCTCCTGAAGATCGCCATGGTCGCGGCCGGCTTCACGGGGGGAGAGGCCGAGGAGCTGCGTCGCGCGATGGGCTTCAAGCGCTCGAGCGAGCGGATGGCCGTCATCGAGGGGCGTCTCCGCGCCGGGATGACCGAGCGCGGCATCACGGGCGAGGCGCAGGAGCAGATCGTCCGCTCCATCACGTCGTTCGCGCTCTACGGCTTCCCCGAGTCGCACGCGGCGAGCTTCGCCCTCATCGCCTGGGCGAGCGGCTGGCTGAAGGTCCACCACCCCGCCGCGTTCCTCTCCGGCCTCCTGAACGCCTGGCCGATGGGCTTCTACCACCCGGCGACGCTCGTGAAGGATGCCCAGCACCACGGGACCGACGTGCTGCCGATCGACGTCACCCGCTCCGGCCGCCTCTGCCGCGTCGAGCGGCTGAAGGGGCCGTGGCCGAAGCACCTCCCGCGCCCCTCCCCCGCCGTCGTCACGCCGTCGCTCGCCGTCCGGCTCGGGATGCGCTACGTGAGGGGCCTGCGCGCCTCCACGGCCGACGCCATCGAGCGCGAGGCCACGCGGGCGCCGTTCGCCGGGGTGAAGGACCTCGCACGCCGCGCCGATCTCCGCGAGGACGAGCTCTCGGCCCTCGCCCACGCCGGCGCCTTCGCCGCGCTCCCCGACGCGGCCACGGGCGTCCGCGGCCTCTCCCGCCGGACGGCCCTCTGGCAGGCTGCCTCCGCCGCGCGCGACCTGGGTCCGCTCTACGACGCCCTCGAGGACGACGTCGCATCCCCGCTCCCCGAGATGAGCCGCTTCGAGGAGACCGTTTCCGACTACCAGACGACCGAGATGACCGCCGGGCCGCACCTCGTCGCCCACTTCCGTCCGCAGCTGAAGAGAGACGGCGTCCTCTCCGCCGCCGACCTCGAGCGGACCCCCGACGGCGCAGTGGTGAAGACCGCCGGCGTCATCGTCGTCCGCCAGCGCCCCGGCACCGCGAAGGGCTTCGTCTTCCTCTCCCTCGAGGACGAGACGGGGATGTGCCAGGCGATCCTCCGCCCCGACCTCTTCCGGGAGAACCGCTCCCTCGTCGTCGGCTCCCCCGCCCTCGTCGTCGAGGGGCACCTCCAGAAGAAGGACGGCACGCTCTCGATCCGCGCCGAGCGCTTCGAGCGGATGAGCCTCGAGGAGCCGATCCCCGAGCTGCGCCGCGCGGCGTCACCTCCGTACCCGCGTCACCGCGACCCCGCGCCGCCGAGCCACGACTTCCGGTGAGCCCGGACCGCGACCCCGGGACGTCTTCACCCCATCGGGGTCGACGAAGTCGTCGCTCCGCGCCGGAGGAAGCGTCCCCGGAGCATTCCAGGGTCGGCTATTCTGCCGCCCGCTGGGGGTGCCCGCGTGAGGTGGACCGGCATCCGGGCCCGGGAAGGGGCGATCCCCGAGAGTCCGGGCGCCGTCGAAGCGCCGCCGGTCGGGGGCGGAACGCCGGCGCGACACCTCCTGGTCCCGGCCCTCGCGGCTCTCCTGGCCGGCGCAGCGGCCGGGTGTTCGCGTCCCCCCACGGTGAAGCCCGCCAGGATCGAGATCTCCGCCCCGTACGCCATCTCGTCCCTCGACCCGCACGAACGGGAATGGCTCGACAGCTTCGCCATCGCCAGCCACTTCTACGAGGGGCTCGTGGCGATCGACCGCGAGATGGCCGTCCGCCCGGGCCTCGCCCTCTCGTGGAAGAACCCCGACCCGCTCACGTGGGACTTCCAGCTCGACCCGAGGGCCCGTTTCCACTCCGGCAAGCCCCTCCGGGCGGAAGACGTCGTCTTCACGATCCAGAGGCTCCAGCGCGATCGCGAGAAGCTCGAGGTCTCGGTCTACGTCCAGCAGATCGCGAGCGTCCGGGCCCTGGCGCCGGACCGGGTCGAGATCCGGACGTCGGCACCGGCGGGGCTCCTCCTCAACAAGCTGGCGTGGATCGCCATCGTCCCGAAGGACGCCGGGGACCTCCGGCAGCACGAGGACGGCACCGGACCGTACCGGCTCGCGAGGTTCCTCCCCGGCCAGTCGGTGGAGATGGTCCGCAACGAGACCTACGCCGGGCGCCGGCCCGCCCTGGCGCAGGTCGCCTTCCGCCTCGGGCGGGACGACGACGGGGCGCTTGCCGACTTCGAGACGGGTCGCTGCCAGCTGGCGTTCTCGAACGCGCCGCGGGCCGAGGAGGTCGTGGCTCGGGCTCCGGGCGCGCGCTTCGAGCGGCGCGCCAGCCTGTTCGTGGAGATGCTCGGCTTCGACGCGACGCGGGCCGAGAGCCCGTTCGTGTCGCTCCGGCCGAACCCCTTCCGGAATCCGTCCGTGCGGGAGGCCGTCTCCCTCGCCATCGACCGCCGGGCCCTCGTCGCCTCCCTCACCTCGCGTCCCGAACCCGCCTGGCAGCTCGTCTCGCCCGCCGTCTTCGGTTTCGACCCCTCGCTCGTCCCGGAGGTGCCGGACCTCGCGCGCGCGAGGAAGCTCCTCGAGGAGGCCGGGTACCCCCGGGGCTTCGAGGTCACCCTCCACACCCGCACGATCCTCGGGGAGACGGCGGCTCGGGTCCGGGACGCGCTGGCCCGCGTGGGGATCCGCGTGACGGTCGAGGCCCTCGACGCCCCGTCGTACTTCGCCCTGGCGACGGGCCGACGGCCGACCCTCTTCCTCACCCGGGGCATCTGCGCCACCGGCGACGCCACCGAGCTGTTCGAGGGCGCCTTCCACACGCCGGACCCTTCCCGGACGCTCGGCTCCGCGAACGACGGCGGCCTTTCGGACCCCGAGTTGGACTCCCGGATCGAGCGCGCGGGATCGCTGATGAGCCCCGCGGAACGGATCGGGACGCTCCGGGAGCTGATGACGCGGGTGACGGCGGCCCGGTTCCTCCTCCCCCTTGTCGTCGACGTCGACCACTACCTGCTCCAGAAGGGCTTCGCCTGGAAGCCGAGGGCCGACAGCTGCATCCTGGCTCAGGAGATCGGCCTCGAGTGAAGAGCCGGCTCGCCGGGAGGCTCCGAGCGGACGAGCCTCGACGAGCCGGTCCCCGAGCCCTGGCGCGCGACCTCGCCGCCGTACCCGCGCCACCGTGACCCCTCCCCGCCGAGCCAGGATTTCCGGCCAGCGGGGAGCCGGCGCCCGCGCCCTCGACGCGCGCGAAGAGTCGCCTCGTCGGGAACCGGGTCAGACGTCGCGAAGGGTGATCGTGATCCGGAGGCGGAGGCGTTTCCCGGCGTCCTGGATTCCTTCCCCGGAACCGAGCGCGTCGACGGGTATCACCGCCGTCGGGATCGGGACCTTGACCTTGCCGTCCTCGGACTTCCCCGCCTCGACGTCCACCTTCCGGAGGAGAGTCGAGCTCAGGGCCTCGTCGGACCCGGCGGCGAGGAGGTCGAAGGTCAGGTCCGCCTTCTTGTCCTTTCCGCTGTTGTTGAACAGCACGAAGGTGCCGTTCAGGCTCAGGAACCTGTCCGGGCCGACCCGCAGCATCTGGAGGACCAGCGACTCGATCGTGACCCCCCGACAGGAGTGATCCGCGAGGCGGGTCGTCTTCACGGGAGCCGCCGAGCGGATCGTCTCGTCCAGCGAGTACTCGAGGACGAGCGGGCTGTTGTAGAGGTGGACCTCGGGCGAGATCGCCACGACCTCCTGCGCCGACGCGGCGCCACCCGGGAGGAAGACGAGGGCTCCGAGAGCAAGGACCAGCCGGCCGCGAGACGGAAGCCGGGTGCCGGGGGATCTCCGGTTCGCAGGTGTCGTCATCTCGACCCTTCCTTTCCGTGGGAATCGTTCCTTTCCAGACCACGGCACGACCGCTGCCCGTCGCGGGAGCGACGTCGAGGCCCTGCGCGGCGTCGGGAGCGCAGTCCGCTTCCACGGCTGCCCGGCCCGGGGCCCGAGGCCCGCCCTGCAGGCACGCGGGGGCGCTGGATCATCACGCTGGCGCGAAGAATATCCCCGATCGGCCTCGCCGGCGGACGTCCCTCGGCGGACGGCGAGACTCGCGGGCGCGGTGCCCGCGGCCGTCCGGCGGAGCGGCCCGACAGAACCGACGGCGCCCCGCTGCGCACGCTGGAAACCGACCCGGGAGAGACCCATGGAGCAGGCTTTCGCGATCCCCCCGGCCGACTTCCGCGCCGACCTCCTCGCACCGGACGACGAGGGGCTGTCGCGGCTCCTCTCGGAGGTCGACGCGGCGCTCGCCGGATCGAGGCCGGGACGTTCCTGAGCGCGGCGGCCGTCGAGGCCTGACGCGGCGCGTCCGCCCTCGACGCGGGCCCCGATCCGTACGACGATCGGCGAGGCGCGGCCCGCCGCGGGGCGGCCGCGGGGAGGACTCGATGAACAGCCGGACGACGCTCCGCCACGGCCTTTTCTCCTGCGCTCTCCTCCTGCCGATCGTCGCCGTCGCGGCGCCGCCGGCGTTCGAGAAGGACACGATCCCGACCTCGGCCGGCCCAATGAAGGTGACGTTCGTCGGGCACGGGACCCTCGTCTTCGAGCACGGCGGCGAGGTGATCCACGTCGACCCGTGGACGAAGCTCGCCGACTACGGGGCGCTCCCGAAAGCCGACGTCGTCCTCGTCACGCACGCCCACCAGGACCACCTCGACCTCGCGGCGATCGCGGCCGTGAGGAAGCCGGAGACGAAGGTCGTCTTGGCGCCCGCGTGCGAGGCAAAGGTCGAAGGGGCGACCGTCCTCGCGAACGGGGAAAAGACGACCGTCGCCGGTTTCCCCGTCGAGGCGGTGCCCGCCTACAACGTCGTCGCGAAGCGTCCCGACGGGACACCGTTCCACCCGAAGGGTCCGGGGAACGGCTACGTCGTGACGTTCGGGGCGACGCGGGTCTACGTCGCGGGCGACACCGAGGACACGCCGGAGATGAAGGCGCTCGAGGGGATCGACGTCGCCTTCCTCCCGATGAACCTCCCCTACACGATGACTCCCGAGATGGTCGCGGACGCCGTCCGCGCGTTCCACCCGAAGGTCCTCTACCCCTACCACTTCGGCGAGACGGACACGGCCCGCCTCCTCGACCTCCTGAAGGAGACGAAAGGGACCGAGGTCCGGATCCGGAGGATGAAATAGGGCGGCCCAGAGGCGGCGCCGCCTCCGTCGCCCGCCTGCTACGCTAGGCGGATGGTCCGGCTGCCGCCGTCCGTGAGCCGCGGGGGACTGATCGTCGTGGCCGCGGCCCTCTCCGTCACGGGCCTCGCGGCGCGCGAGTTCCGCGCGATGTGGCGGCCCGACGAGATCCGGCCCGGGCCGGGTGTCACACGCGTCGGGCGCCTGTCCGACACGCTGCCCGCCCTCGCCGGGACCCCCGGCGACACCCCCGTCTACACGCTGGCCGGCGCGGCGGCCGGCGGGACGGCGCTCGTCCTCGGCGGCACGCACGGCGACGAGCCGGCCGGGTACGTGGCCGCCGTCGTCCTCGTCGAGACGGCGCAGGTCGCGGCCGGGAGGCTGATCGTCATCCCGCGCGCGAACGCCTCCGGGTTCACGCACAACGTCCCCCAGGAGGCTCACCCGCAGCGGTTCGAGATCCCGACGCCGCACGGCCCGCGCTCCTTCACGTTCGGCGCCCGCGCGACGAACCCGGTCCACCAGTGGCCCGACCCGCAGGTCTACACGCACCGCGGCTCGGGGCAGGCGCTCTCGGGCGCCGAGACCCGGAACCTGAACCGGGCCTACCCGGGGCGCGCCGACGGGTCGCTCACGGAGCGGGTCGCCTACGCGATCACGACGCTGATCCGGCAGGAGCACGTCGACCTCGCGATCGACCTCCACGAGGCCGCGCCCGAGTACCCCGTCGTCAACACGATCGTCGCGCACGAGCGTGCGACGGAGCTGGCCGCCCTCGTGAACCTGGAGATGAGCGGGAGCGGCATCACGATCGGGCTCGAGCCGTCGCCGAGGAACCTGCACGGCCTCTCCCACCGCGAGTGGGGAGACGCGACAGGCGCCCTCGCCGTCCTGATGGAGACCGCCAGCCCGGCCCAGGGCCGGCTCCGGGGCCGGACGGACGCCGCGCTCGTCGTCTCGGGCCGCGACCGCTACTTCGCCGCCGCCGCCCGGAGGGGGCGCCTGAACGTCCCGTTCGACGACCGCGGCTGGCCGATCGACCTCAGGGTCGCGCGGCACCTCGCCGGCGTCGCGCAGTTCCTGGCCGACCTCGGGACGCTCGACGAGACGAAGACGATCGCCGTACGCGGCGTGCCGACCTACGAGGAGACGGTGTCCCGCGGCGTCGGGGCGTACCTCCGCCCGTGATCGAACCTTGAAAGGACGAAGATGAGGAAAGCCCTCCCGGCTCTCGTGACCCTGCTCGCGTGCCTCGCCCTGGCCTCGCCCGCTCCGTCTGCAGGGCTCCCGCCCTTCGACAGGCCGGGGATCCTCTCGTCGGTCGGCCAGAGCTCGGACGTCGCGGTCGTCAAGGTGCTCCTGAACACGAAGCTGAAGCTCGGCCTCGACGTCAAGCCTCTCGCCCAGCCGGCGGACCTCGCGGGGCAGAAGGTGCTCGTCGTCGTGGTCGGCGCGAGCACGAAGGGGCTCGGCGCCGCCGGGCTCGACGTCGCGAAGGAGGCCGACCGCGCGAAGGCCCTCCTCGCGGCGGCGCGCGAGAAGAAGGTCGGCGTCCTCGTCCTCCACACCGGCGGCGAGTCGCGCCGCGGAAAGACGACGGACGACCTGATCCGCCTCGTCGTCCCGATGGCGGACCACGTCGTCGTCGTCGCCAGCGGCAACAAGGACAGGATCTTCCAGTCGGCCCTCGGGAGCAGCAAGGCCCAGGTCGTCGAGGTCGACACGCTCGCGGCCGTCGGCGACGCGGTGAAGGCCGTCTTCAAGGAGACGAGTGCTCCCTGACCCGTCGATCCTCGGCCGGCTCCCGGTCGGCTGGGCGGAACCGGCGACGCTCCTCGTGATGCTCGCCGTCTTCGGCATCCTCTCGGCGGGGCTCCGCTGGCAGACCGGGATCGCGCTCGGCGTCGCCGCCTGGGCCGGCGCGGCGGCGAACGGCCATCTCTTCCCGGTCCGTCACCTCGTCGAGGGGGGAACGGCGTACATCGACCCGCTCCTGGCCATCGCGACGGCGATGGTCTTCATGCGCGTCCTCCTCGACGGCGGGGCGCTCGACGCGATCGGCGGCGCGGTGGAACGGGCGTTCGGCACGCGGCCCCTCCTGCTCCTCCCCGCCGTGATGCTCCTCGTGATGTTCCCGGGGATGATCACGGGCTCTTCGACGGCGTCGGTCCTGACGACCGGGGTGATGGCCCTGACGATCCTGGACGGCCTCGGCCTCCCGCGCGACCGCTCCGCCGCCTTCGTCGCGATGGGGGGCGTCCTCGGGATGGTGGCGCCGCCGATCAACATCCCGGCCATGATCATCGGGGCCGGGCTCGACCTTCCGTACGCGGGCTTCGGCGCGCCTCTCTCCCTCCTCTCTTTCCCGGTCGCCCTCGCCACCGGCTACCTCCTCGCCTGGCCGGTCCTGAGGCGTCCGTCCGACGCGCCGCTCCCGCGCACGCGTCCGGACCGGGCGGCCCGCGGAGCGGCCGTGCCGCTCGGGCGCGCGCTCCTCGGCCCCCTCGTCGCCGTCCTCCTGATGGTCCTCCCCCGGGTCGCGCCCGCCGCGATCCCGGACCCCGGCCTCCCGCTCGCGTTCCTCGCCGCCGCCGCGGTCGGCGTCGCCTCCGTGCCGCGCTTCGACGTCCGCGCCTCGCTCGTCCGCGCGACCGAGGAGGCCCTGCCGGTCCTCGGAATCCTCGTCGGCGTCGGGGCGTTCATCCAGGTGCTGACGCTGACGGGCGCGCGCGGCTTTGTCGTTTCCCTGATGGTCGCCTCGCCCCCGGGGGCCCTCGTCGGCGTCGCCGCGGTGGGACTGCCGCTCTTCGGCGCGGTCTCGGCGTTCGGCTCCGCCTCCGTCCTGGGCGTGCCGCTCCTCCTCGCCCTCCTCGGGCGGAGCGACGTCGTGGTCGCCTCGGGGCTCTCCGCGCTCGCCTCGATCGGCGACCTCATGCTCCCCGTCGCGCTCGCGCCGACGCTCGCCGCGCAGGCCGCAGGCGTCCCCCGCCTCGCCGTCGTCCGCCGCTGCGTCGTGCCGGCGCTCCTCCTGATCGCCGCCGCCGTCGCCGTCCTCTCCGCGGCCCCCGCCGTCGGGAGGCTGCTGAAGTGAGGGAGTCCCGATGCTGACCGTCTACCGACTCATCGCGGCGCTCCTCGCCCTCCTCGTCCTCGTCGTCACGCTCAGGAAGAGCACGTCCCCCGGGACGCGGGTCGTGGGCGGGATGGTCCTCGTCCCGCTCCTCCTGCGCCTCCTCCTCGTGAAGTGACGTTCCGGAGACGCGCGTCCGCGAGGCTCCCCCTCCTCGCCGCCGTCGCGGCGCTCGGGGTCGCCAGCCCCGCGTGCGGGTCCGCGCGCCCGTCCGCCGGGCCCGTCCCGTCCGGAGCCGGGACGCCGGTCCGCCTCCCGCGCGGCGCGCCGGCGACGCACGACATCCGTCCCGGCCCGGGCGTGACCCGCAGCCGGATGCTTTCGAGCTGGCTCCCCGCGCTCGCCGGCACGCCCGGAGACACGCCCGTCTTCGTCCTCGAGGGAAATGAGCCGGGCGGGACGCTCGTCGTCGTCGGCGGGACGCACGAGAACGAGATCGCCGGGGTCCTCGCCGCCACCTCGCTCGTCGAGACCGCCCGCGTGCGCCGCGGCCGCCTCGTCGTCGTCCCGCGCGCCAACAACTCGGCGGTGACGCTGCGGGACGACGAGCGGCCCGTGCCCGAGTGGATCAGCGTCGACACGCCGTCCGGCCCGCGCCGGTTCCGCTTCGGCGCGCGGCTCACGAGCCCGCGGCACCAGGGCGCGCCCGACCCCGCCGAGGTGAAGCTTCCCGGGGCGGCAGAGTCGCTTCCCGGTAAGGAGGCGCGGAACCTCGACCGCGCCTACCCGGGCTTGGCCGACGGCCCGCTCACGCAGCGCGTCGCCTTCGCGATCGTCGAGCTCCTCCGCAGCGAGGAGGCCGACCTCGCCTTCGACCTCCACGAGGCGTCTCCCGAATCCCGGCTCGCCTGGATGATCGTGGCGCACCCGCGGGCGCTCGACGTGGCGGCGGCGGCCGTCCTCGACCTCGACGCCGCGGGCCTCCCGATGAAGCTGGAGGTCTCGGACGAGGGATTCCGGGGCCTGTCGCACCGCGAGTGGGGCGACGCGACGAACGCCCTCGCCTTCCTCGTCGAGACCCCGAACCCGAGCCAGGCGAAGGGAACGCCCGGCATCGATCCGGTCGGCCCTGCGTCGTACCCGCTCGCGACGCGCGTCGCGGCCCAGCTCAGGACCGTCCTCGCCGTCGTCGCGGCCTGGTCCGCGGAGGCGCCCGCCGAGCGCCGGATCGAGCTCGAACTCGATTCCGGCCTCGACCCGCCCGGCGCGACGGGCCTCGCGGGGTTCCTTCGCCCGTGAGCGCGACCGTCGCGATCGCGGTGTGCCTCGGGACGCTCCTCGCCGCCGGTCTCGCGGAGCGGCTCCTCCGCGACCGCGCCCGTGCCGCCGTGCCGATCCGGGTCCACGTGAACGGCACGCGCGGCAAATCGACCGTGACGCGGCTCATCGCCGCGGCGCTTCGCGCCCACGGCGTCCCGACGCTCGCCCGCGTCACCGGGACCGAGGCCCGCGTCCTCCTGCCCGATGGCACCGAACGCTTCGTCCGCCGCCTCGGTCCGCCGAACGTGCGCGAGGAGCTCCGCTTCCTCCTCCTGGCCCGGCGCCTCGGCGTGAAGGCGGCCGTCGTGGAGTGCATGGCGATCCGGCCCGACCTCCAGCACGCGGCGGAACGGGAGATGGTCGGCGCGACGATCGGCGTCGTCACGAACGTGCGGACCGACCACACCGAGGCGATGGGCGCGAGCCTCGCGGAGATCGCCGCGTCCCTCGCGGCGACGGTCCCGCGCGACGGCGTCCTCGTCCTCGGAACGCCGGACTTCGCGGAGCTCTTCCGGGAGCGCGCCGACTCGCTCGGCACGCGCGTCGTCGCCGCCGGCCCTCCCTCCGGCGCGGGGGTCTCCTGGCTCGAGGAGGACGTCGCGACGGCGCTCGAGGTGACGAGGCTCCTCGGCGTGCCGGACGACGTCGCGCGCCGCGCGATGGCCTCCGCCGCCGCGGACCCGGGGGCGTTCCGCGAGCGCGTCGTCCGCGTGGCAGGCCGCGAGGTCGCCCTCCTCGACGCGCGCGCCGCGAACGACCCGGAGTCGTTCGCGCTCCTCTGCCGGACCTCGACGCTCCTCTCCTCGGCCTCCGGGCCCGTCCTCGCGATCTACAACCACCGCCACGACCGCCCCGACCGCCTCCGGCAATTCGCTCCCTCGCTCGCCGCGCTTCCCGGCGCGCGGGTCCTCCTCACCGGCGACCGCCCGGCGCTCGTCCTCTCCCGCGCGGCCCGGCCCGCGGGGGCGCGGGCGTTCCCGTTCGTGCCGGTCCGCCGGCTGCGGGCGGCCGTCGAGGAGTCGGGCGCCGGCGCCCTCGTCCTCTGCGGGAACACGCGCGGCCTTCCGGTCGTGGCGGTCGTGGGAGGATCGCCCGGTGGTTGAGCTCGCGATCGCGCTCGGCATCGCCGTGAGCCTCCTCGTGAGCGAGGTCGTCGGAATCTCGGCCGCGGGCCTCGTCGTGCCCGGCTACCTCGCCCTCCACCTCGACCAGCCCGGGCGCCTCGCCGCGACGTTCGCCGTCGCGTTCGCGACGTGGGCGCTCGTGCGGTTCGGCCTCTCGCGCCTCGTCGTCCTCTACGGGCGGCGGAGGCTCGCGGTCGCGGTCCTCGCCGGCTTCCTCCTGAACGTCCTCGCCGAGCGGCTCCTCCTCGCCTTCCCGGTGCAGCCCGTCGACGCCCGCGTCATCGGGTACATCGTCCCCGGCCTGATCGCCAGCGAGGCCGTCTCGCAGGGCGTCGTCCCGACCTTCGCCGTGACGCTCCTCGTCGCCGTCGCGGTCCGCCTCCTGCTCGCCCTCCTCCTCCCGTGGGTGGCATGAGGCACGACCTCCCCCCCTTCGTCCGGCGATCGAGCGTCCCGGCATCCGCCCTCCTCGTCGCGTCCCTGGCCGCGCTGGCCGGCTGGACGCTCTTCGGGCCGCGGCTCTCGCGGCGCGCGCCGGGAGGCGACGCCGTCGAGGGCCGCGCCGAAGCCGCCGAGACGAGGATGAGGCGCGCGGAGACCTTCCTCGCCGGCGCGAAGAGAGACGCCGGCGTTCCCCGGCCCGAGGGCGTCCTCGAGCGCGAGGCCGGCCTCGTCGGCGCGGAGCTGACCCCGCTCGTGACGACCCTCGGGAGCCTCGAGGCGAAGCGCCTCTCCACCTCGCCCCGCTGGGCGGGCGAGCTCGTCCGCCGCCTGCACCGCACCGGCGTGCGCCACGGGAGCGTCGTCGCCGCGAGCTTCTCCGGCTCCTTTCCCGGCCTCGACCTCGCGGTCGTCTCGGCCTGCGCGGAGCTCGACGCGAGGCTCGTCGCCGTCTCGTCGGTCACGGCGTCGACGTGGGGCGCGACCGAGCCGGGCTTCACCTGGCCCGAGATGGAGGCGCGGCTCGTGGCCGCCGGAGTCGTTCCCCGCGCGAGCGTCGCCGTGTCGGTCGGAGGGGACGGCGACGCCGGCAGCGATCTCGAGCCGGAGGCGCGGACGCTCGCGACGCACATCGCCGCGGCTTCGGCCGCGGCCCTCGGCGTCGACATCCTCGTGCCCTCGAGCCTCGAGGAGTCGATCGGCCGGCGCCTCGCCGCCTATTCCCGTCACGCGGGCGGCCAGCCCGTCGCGCTCTACGTCAACTGCGGCGGGAACGAGGCGAGCCTCGGCCGATCGGCGTCGTTCCTGCGCCTCCGGAACGGTTTTCTCCGCGGGATGCCGTTCGACCTCGGCGCGGACCGGGGCGTCATGGCCCGCTTCGCCGAGCGGGGTGTCCCCGTCCTCCACCTCCTGAACGTCCGCGACCTCGCCCTCCGGTGGGGCGTAGGACTTCAGTAGCCGACGGCCAGCCCGTCGCGGCGCGAGTCGGCCCCGCCCACGAGGCGTCCCTTCTCCACGCGGATCACGTGGGCCCCGCCGAAGTGGTCGTCGTGCGGCGGGTACGTCTTCACGTCGTGGCCGAGGGCCGACAGGCGCTTCACGACGTCGTCCGGGATGCCCCCTTCGACCTCCAGCGTCTTCCCGATGGCGTGGATGCGCGGCGCCTCGATCGCCTCGTCGACCCCCATGCCGAAGTCGACGGTGTTGACGACGATCTCCGCGAGGGCGGTGACGATCCGCGACGCTCCGGGCGTCCCGAGGACGAGGTACGGGCGCCCGCCCTTCCGGAGGATCGTCGGCGCGATGCTGCTCGACGGCCGCCGGCCGGGCCCGATCGAGTTGGGATGGCCCGGCTCCGTGTCGAAGTCGTTCAGGTGGTCGTTCAGGACGAAGCCGGTCCCGGGGGCCATGACGCCCGACCCGAAGTAGAGGTTCACGCTCTGGGTGAGGGCGACCGCGTTCCCCGCGCCGTCGACGACGGAGACGTGCGAGGTGCTCGGTGAGTCGGACGCGGCGAACGCGCCGGCCTCGTAGTCGAAGCGGGCCGCGTCGAGCCGGACCCGGGCGGCGAGGCTCTTCGCGTGCTCCTTGCTCGCGAGGGCCTCGACCGGGACCCTCACGAAGTCCGGGTCGCCATTCGTGGCCGCCTTGTCGACGAAGGCCATCTTCGAGGCCTCCGCGATCACGTGCAGCGTCCGGACGTCTCCCCGTCCCCAGCCCGCGAGGTCGAACTCCTCGAGGACGTTCAGGAGCTCGACGAGCGCCGTCCCGCCCGCGGTCGGCGGAGAGGCCGACAGGATCTCCACGCCCCGGTAGGTTCCCCGGACCGGCTCGCGCACGATCGCCCGGTAGCCCGCGAGGTCGGCCTCGTCGAGGAGCCCTCCGCGCCCCTTCACCTCCGCGACGATCGCCTTCCCGACCGGGCCCTCGTAGAAGGCGCCCGGGCCGCCGGCGGCGATCGCCTCGAGCGTGCGCGCGAGGTCCTCGTTCGCGAGCCGGGCGCCGGGCTCCGGCGGGAGGCCGTCGGGGAGGTAGACCCGGGCGGCCGCCGGGTAACGCGAGAGCTTCTCGAACTTGTCCGCGATGATCCCCGCGAGGCGCGGGGTGACGACGATTCCCTCCCGGGCGAGGCGGATCGCGGGGCGCAGGACCTGGGCGAGCGTCATCGTCCCGTGGAGCTCGAGGGCCTTCGCGGCCCCCGCGACGAGGCCGGGGACGCCGACGGCGAGCGGTCCCTCCTCGGTCAGCGCGGCGAACCCCTGGCCGCTCCCGTAGTAGCGATCCGGGGTGGCCGCGCGCGGCGCCGCCTCGCGGTAGTCGACCATCACCGGCCGGCTCCCGCCGGCCATCGCGATCAGCGCGAAGCCCCCGCCCCCGACGCCCGACGCGTTCGGCTCGGCCACCGTGAGGGCGAACGCCGCCGCCACCGCCGCGTCGACGGCGTTACCGCCGGCCTGGAGGATCTCGAGCCCCGCCCGGGCCGCGTCGGGGTGCGCCGCGACGACCATCCCGCGCGTGGCGACGGTGTCGCCCGGCCCGGTCGGAAGCGCCGCGGGCTTCGTCGTCGCGCAGGCACACGCCACGGCGGCGAGAAGTGCGACGGACGCGGCGCGAGAGCGGAGCCTCTTCCTCGCCGTTTCGACGGGTCGGGTATGGCCGGGAAGGCGGACGACGGGGCCGGGGCCTGCGGCGCTCTGCACGACCGACGACATTAGGCCGTTCCCGTCGGGGGAACAAGCGCGTGCCCGGGCTCCCGGGCCTCGACGGGCTGCTCCCCGGCCTGCGGGGGTGGTGGACACGCCGCCGGTTCTTCTCCGCGGTCGAAACCTTTTCCCGGAAGCGGCCTCTATAAGGCGATCCCGGAATCAGCCATCGGCCGTCACGCTCGCCTGAGGGCGGCGGACGCAAGGAGGTATCGCATGGTCATCGTCCGAAACGTGTTCCAGATCCGACCCGAGGAGATGAAGAAGGCGCTGAGCATCGTCCGGGAAGGACGTCCGCTGGCGGAGCGCCTCGGAATGCCGGCCCAGCGGGCGATGGCCGACCTCGTCGCGGGCTTCTACACGCTCGTTCTCGAGAGCGAGCACCCGAGCCTCTCCGCGTTCGAGGAGTCGATCTCGAAGGCCTTCTCGAACCCGGAATGGCAGGCCTTCTACTCACGCCTGCGGCCCCTCGTCGCGGGCGGCCACCGCGAGATCTTCACCCTCGTCGAGTAGCAGCGGGCAGGTGGCGGCGGAGAGGGCGCCGCCCCGCGTTTCGCGAAGGCGCGGGGCGGCGCGTCGATCGAGTCGCGGTCAGTTCTTCGCAGGAGACGCGGCGGGCGCCGGGTCCGCCGCCGCGTTGTCCGAGACGTACTTCCAGGCGCCGCCCTTCTGGACGGCGACCCCGCAGTAGGTTCCCGTCTCGGTCGTCGGCGCCCCGCCCGCCTTCGGGACCGTCGTCATCCTGTAGCGGCCCCAGCCCGCCGAGAGGTGCCCCGACGTCTCGTGGTGGCTGTCCATCAGGACGAACTCGGTGACCTTCACCTCCTTCACGAGGCCCGCGAACGTCTCCGCGATCGCCTTGCCGCCCCTGGCAGCCGGCGCGCCGGGCATGACGAGAACGGCGTCGTCCGCGTAGAGCGCCGCGAGGGCCGCGGCGTCGCCCGCGAGCATCGCCTTCGTGAACGCGGCGTCGAGGCTCTTGACGCCCGTCGCCTTCGGCGCGTCGGCGGCGAGAGCAGGGGTCGTCGCGAGTCCCGCGGCAACGGCGAGGGCGGACACGAACAGAACGGCTCGTCTCATCGATGGTCCTTCTTTCCGGGTTTCGTTCTGTCGAGATTCTATCTCAACAAAACGCCTGTGCAGCGTGGCACCCGCGCCCCGGCACGGGCACGCATCGGGGATCTCCGTTCGTTGACGGGGGCTTCGATGTCGTGGTGAAATTCCTCGCTTTGCGGGGAATTTTTCCTCACACCATCTGCCGATCGAACGCCCCCACCGACGCCCGCCGCGGCACCTCACGGACGACGTCCACCGCTCCCGACGGCCCCGGACTTCCCGGGGCCGTCTTCGTTTCTCCCATTCCCGCCGGGGCGGCCCGTCCGCCCCGGACCCACGAACCCAGGAGGAGATGACATGCCCCAGATGACGATCAACACCGGAGACACGGCCTTCATGCTGCTGTGCTCCAGCCTCGTGATGCTGATGACGCCCGGCCTCGCCTTCTTCTATGGCGGGCTCGTCGGCCGGAAGAACGTCCTCGCGATCATGATCCAGAGCTTCGTCTCGATGGGCTGGACGACGGTCCTCTGGTGGGCCTACGGCTTCTCGCTCTGCTTCAGCGGCGACCTCAAGAGCGGCACGGACCTCGCCGGGATCGTCGGGAACCTCGACTGGGCGTTCCTCCGCGGGATCACGCTCCAGATGCCGTCCCCGATCAACAACGGGATCCCGATGATCGTCTTCTGCGCCTACCAGATGATGTTCGCGATCATCACGCCGGCCCTCATCACGGGCGCCTTCACGAACCGCGTGACGTTCAAGGCCTACATGATCTTCCTGACCGGCTGGCTGACGTTCGTCTACTTCCCCTTCGTCCACATGGTGTGGGGCGGCGGAATCCTCGCGAAGTGGGGCGTCCTCGACTTCGCCGGCGGCATCGTCGTCCACAACATCGCCGGGATCGCGGCGCTCGCGTCCGTCCTCTACGTCGGCAGGCGCAAGGTCGAGGACCGCGGGCCCCACTCGATCCCGCTCGTCGCGCTCGGCACCGGCCTCCTCTGGTTCGGCTGGTACGGCTTCAACGCGGGGAGCGAGTTCCGCGTCGACTCCGTCACCGCCGTCGCCTTCCTCAACACCGACATCGCCGCGAGCTTCGCCGCCGTCGCGTGGCTCTGCGTCGACTGGATGACGACGAAGAAGCCGAAGTTCCTCGGCCTCCTCACGGGCGCCGTCGCGGGCCTCGCGACGATCACGCCGGCCGCCGGCTACGTCTCCCCGACGACCGCCTGCCTCATCGGCATCATCGCCGGGGTCGTCTGCTTCTACGCCGTGGCGCTGAAGAACAGGCTCGGCTGGGACGACGCGCTCGACGTCTGGGGCGTCCACGGCGTCGGCGGCTTCATCGGGATCATCCTCTGCGGCGTCTTCGCGACGACCGCCTTCAACCCGGCGGGCGTCGACGGCCTGCTCCGCGGGAACACCCGCTTCTTCCTCGTCCAGCTCCTCGCGGTCGTCCTCTCGTCCGCGTGGGCCTTCCTCTTCACGTACGGCATGCTCTGGCTGATCGACCGGGTGACGGCCGTGAAGGTCACCGAGGCCGGGGAGCGGGAAGGGCTCGACCAGTCGATCCACGGCGAGACGGCCTACCTCGAAGGGGTCTGAGCCTTGGCCCGGACGAAGGAGGGCCGCGTCGCGGCCCTCCTTTTCCTGCTCGCCGGGGCGGCGGCCGTCGCCCCCTCGCCTCGAGCCTCCGCCGAGGAGCCGGCAGCCGCGCCGTCGCCGGCGCCCGCCGCCCCGCGGCCGTGGTACGAGACGATCGGCGTGAACGGCTTCGTCACGACGAGCTGGTCGTGGAACTTCAACCGCCCCGCGTCCGGAACGAACCAGCTCCGCGTCTTCGACTTCGACGACAACTCGATCAAGATCGACGGCGCCGAGCTCGTCGTCCAGAAGGTCGCGTCCGCACCGGGCGAGGCGGGCTTCCGCGTCGACGCGATGGCCGGCGCCTCGATCCCGCGCGTCACCGCCGCCTCCGGCCTCTTCCGCGACGAGAGCGGCGAGGCCGGGGACTTCGACCTCCAGCAGGCCTTCGTCTCGTACGTCGCCCCGCTCGGGAGCGGCCTCCGCCTCGACGCGGGCAAGTGGCTCAGCCACTGCGGCTACGAAGTCGTCGAGGGATACGACGGGTACAACGACAACGCCACCCGCTCGTTCCTCCTCGGCTACGCCGAGCCGGCGACCCACACCGGCCTCAAGGCGACGTACACCTTCTCCGGAACGGTCTCGGCGATGGTCGAGGTCGTGAACGGCTGGGACAACGTCGAGGACTCGAACTCGTCGAAGTCGATCGCCGCCCAGGTCGCCCTCACCCTCCCCTCGAACGCCACCCTCTTCCTCAACGCCGTCGTCGGTCCGGAACGCGCCGGGAACGACGGGGACAGCCGGACGTTCCTGAACCTCGTCGGGACCTGGAAGCTCGGGACCCTCTCGGCGCTGGGCCTCGACGCCGTCTGGGCGACCGAGGCGAACGCGGCCGGCCCGGGCCTCGACGCGACGTGGGGCGGCGTCGCCCTCTACGGACGCCTCGGCCTGAATCCCTCGTTCGCGCTCGTCCTGCGCGCCGAAGTCTTCGACGACCCGGACGGTGTCCGGACCGGGACCCCCCAGACCCTCTCGGAGCTCACCCTCACCCCGGAGCTGAAGCTGGCGCCCGGCCTCGTCTTTCGCGCCGACCTTCGCCTGGACCACTCGACCCGCGACGTGTTCGAGAAGGGCATCGGCTTCACCACGACGCAGCCGACGGTCCTCCTCAACGCCCTCTACTTCTTCTGAGCCCGCGGGACCCGACCGCCGGAGCGAGGGAGGCCGAGAGGCCTCCCTCGCCTTTCCGGGGAGCCGCGCGGATCGACTACTCCGGCGTGTCGCGGTCGCGCAGCTTGTCGCGCAGGGTCTTGCGGTCGATCCCGAGGATCTCCGCGGCGCGGGTCTTGTTCCCGTCGACCGCCGCCAGGACGCGGCGCACGTGCTCGGCTTCCACGTCGGCGAGCGACCGGTTCCAGCCGGCGTCCCGGAAGGCGGAGAAGCGCATGCGCGGCGGGAGGTCGGGGACGGCGACGGCCGACAGCTCGCCCGCGACGAGGTCCCTCACGACGCCCCGGAGCTCCCGGACGTTTCCCGGCCAGGGGTAGCTCCGGAAGACGTCGAGGACGGGGTCGGCGAGATCGGGGACGGGCCGGTCGAGCGCGCCGGCGTAGTGCCGGGCGAAGTGGCGGGCGAGGATGACGACGTCCTCGCCCCTCTCCCGGAGCGGAGGGAGCCAGATCGCCTCGTCGAAGAGCTCGCTCGAGACCGGAGGGTTCGTCCGCGACGGCCCCGTCCCCCAGCAGGTGGCGGCGACGAGGCGCGCGGAGGCCGACCTCGGCTTCCGCGCGGAGCGGGCCGGCGGGCCGAGGAGCGCGAGCTTCTCGCGGACCGCCGCGCCCACCTCCTCGATGTCGGCGACGAAGAGCGTGCCGCCCGCGGCGCGCGCGAGGAGACCCGGGCGCCCCCGCGCGCCGAGGAGCTCCTCGTGCACGGACTCGGGCGCGACCGACCGGCAGTACATCGAGAGGAACGGCCCGTGGGCGCGCGCGCTCCTCTGGTGGATGATCCGTGCGACGAGCTCCTTGCCGGTGCCGTCCTCTCCGCCGAGGAGCACGCCCCCCTCGGACTGGGCGGCGCGCTCGATCGCGCGGCCGGCCCGCCGGATCGCCTCCGACTCGCCGAGGAGGCCCGGGACGGCGGACGGCGGCGGCGCGCCGTCGGACTTGCGGACCCGGAGCTTCCGGAGGGCGCGCTCCACCGCCTCGCGAAGCTCCTCGTCGGTGAACGGCTTGGCGAGGTAGTCCTCCGCGCCCGTCCGGAGCGCCTCGACGGCCCCGCCGATCGTCGCGTAGCCGGTGATGACGACGATCTCCGTCTCCTTCAGGTTCTCCCGGACGTGCCGGACGAGGTCGAGGCCCGACATCCCCGGCATCTTCAGGTCGGTCAGGACGAGGTCGACGGGGGTGAACGACAAGAGCGCCAGGGCGTCGGCGACTCCCGAGGCGGTCACCACCGAGAAACCTCCGTCCACGAGGTTGCGGCGGAGGACCTCGAGCGTCGAGGGCGAGTCGTCGACAACGAGGATCCGGGAGGGCGTCTCGTGCCTGGTCAAGCGGCTCTTCTCCTCACGTTTCGTCGGCGGTGCCGAGCGGGAGGTCGACGGAGAAGCGGGAGCCGCGCCCCGGCTCGCTCTCCACCCGGATCGTCCCGCCGTGCGACGTGACGATCCCGTGGACGACCGAGAGGCCGAGCCCCGTTCCCTGGCCGACCTCCTTCATCGTGAAGAACGGGTTGAAGATCTCCCGGAGCGTCTCGTCGTCCATGCCGGCGCCCGAGTCCTCGACGGAGAGGACGATCCCTCCGGGCCGGTTCCGCGTCCGGATCGTCAGCTTCCCGCCGCCGGACATCGCCTGGATCCCGTTCACGACGAGGTTCATCAGCACCTGCTGCAGCTGCCCCGGGTCGGCGACGATCCCGGCGAGCGCGGGGTCGAGGTCCCGCTCCAGGCGGATCCCCTCCGTGGCGCAACGCGCCTCGACGAGGTAGAGCCCCTCGGTCACGACCCGGTTCAGGTCGACGTTCGTCTTCGCCGCCGGCATCTGCCGGGCGAAGATGAGGAGCTTGCGGACGATCTCGCGCGCGTGGAGGGAGGCCTTCACGATCTTCTCCAGGTCGGCGTCGGCCTGGGCCGGAAGCCCCGGGCTCTTTCGCGCGAGCTGGGCGAAGCCGAGGATCCCGCCGAGGGGCTCGTTCAGCTCGTGGGCGACGCCCGCGGCGAGCTGCCCGATCGTCGCGAGACGGTCGGCGTGACGCAGCTGGCTCTGGAGCCTCGCCTTCTCCTCCGCCCCCTCCCTCCGTTCGACCCAGAGGCCCACCTGGCGGGCCACCTCGTCGATGAGGCTCCGCTCCTCGGCGAGGAAGGGCCCTTCGTGAACGTCGGGCTTCTCCTCGAGGTAGACGACCTCGACGGCTCCGCGGAGCTCGCCGCGGACCACGATCGCGGCGGACTGCCGCTGGGCGTCCGCCCGGAAGCCGGGGTTGACCTGGCGGTGGCCGTCGAACGTGATCGCGGCGGCCGTGACGTCGGGGTACTGCCACGCCGACGGGAGGAGCCCGACGATCCGCTGAAGGACCTCGTCGAACGCGAGCCCCGGCTGCTCCGCGATCCGGGCGATCCCGTAGAGACAGGTCAGCTCCTTCACACGCTCGCGAAGCGCCCACTGGGCGCGCTGGTGCGCGAGCGCGAGGCTCAGCGTCTCCGGGATCCCTCGGAGCAGCGAGACCTCCTCCGCCGTGAACGGGGCGCCCGCCTCGCGAGAGAGCCTCAGCTCGCCGGCGGCTTCCCCGCCGAGCGACAGCGCGAGCCGAAGCGTCGAGGGCCGCCCCTCCCCGGCCGGACCGGCCCGGCGACGCGCTTTGCGTCCGCCCGCCTCCTCCGCGCGGAGCTCGAACCGCGGCTCGGAATCCGGGCCCCTCTCCAGACGGCAGACGAACACCCTCTCCCCTTCCGGGAACCTCAGCGCGGCCCGGTCCGAGCGCGAGAACTCCAGCAGCGTGCGGAGGAGGTCCCGGAGGAAGACGGCCCGCGGGGAACCCTGGCTCGCCTGGAGCAGGACCCCGTGGAGCAGGTCCCGGAAGGCGTTCGCGGCGGCGTCGAGCGCCGGGGGAGCGTCCGCGTTCCCGGCCCGTCTCCGCGTCACGGCGGGATTCTAGGCGTACCCCGACACGGAGCCGAGGACCGGATCGCCCGCGGGACTCCCGATTCCCCTCCGAAGCGGGAAGACACGCCGCGGGGCGAAGGAACGCCGCCCGGACCGTTCCCGGCCGGAGCCCTCGGAAGAGCGTCCTCGCACCGCGATTCCCGCCCCGCCGGTTCCCTCCTTCCGAGGTCGTCCCCGTCGGACCGCGCCGTCGCCACGAGTGGGAGAATGGTCCCGAGAGGTGCGAGATGAGTCGAGCCGCGCGAGCCGCCGTCGTGCTCCTGGCCCTCGGGATGCTCCGGGCCCCGGTCGCCGAAGCCCAGTGGATCACCCTGGGGCGCAAGGCGATCGGCAAGGTAAAGGAGATGACCCAATCGGAGCCGACCGGTGGCCCGGGATACAGCGTCGCCACCGTCCTCGTCGCGGGCGAGGCGGACAAGGTCTGGGCGACGGCGCTGAAGTCGGTCCAGTCGTCCGCGAAGCTGCGCCTGACGAAGCAGGACCCCGCGAAGCGGACGCTGGAGTTCGCCGACGGCAAGCAGGTCGTCGGGCTCGAGGTCTCGCAGGTCGACGAGAAGCTCGTCCACCTCCTCATCGCCTCCGTGGCGACACAGGGGAAGGCCGACGAGACGTCGGTCGTCGCGTCCGCCGCGCTCCGGATCTGCAAGGAGACGGGTGCGGAGTGCAGCCTCGTGAAGTAGGCCGGGCGCCGCTCGCCGGGAGCCCGCCCTGAGGACGTGGCCCGGTCGCGGCATGCCCGCAGCGGAGGGAATCGCGTGAACCGAGGCTGCGTCCGGCTCCTCCTCGCGGGCGCCGTCGCCCTCGGCGTCCTCGGCGCGGCCTGGGCCGCCGCGCTCCGGCCCGCGGGAGGAGAGGCGCCGCTCGAGAGGGCCGCGCTGCTGGGCCTCCTCGGCGTCGCGACGCTTTCCTGCATCGCAGGCGCCCTGAGGCAGCGGGCGGAGATCCGCCTCCTCCGGGAAGCGGACCTCGGGATCCCTCCGACCGACGGCGGACGGGGGGCCGCGGTCGGGACCCTGGAGCCTTCGACCGACGCCGTCCTCGACGCTCCCTTCTCGGGCGGGCCCGCTCTGCTCTACGCGTACCGCGTCGTCCGGATGGGTCCGGTGAGGATGCCGGACGGGAAGAGGAGGACGACGTCGATCGACGCGTTCGCCGGAGAGGCGTTCGCCCCCTGCGCGATCCGGACCTCGTTCGGCGCGGTGCGGATCCTCGAGCCCCCGCTCCTCGGCGAGGCGCCGGAAACGCTCGAGGGGCCGGGCGCCGTCGCGCGGGCCCGCGCCTACCTGGACGCGGCCGCGTTCGTCGACGTCGTCAGCCCCGACACCGTCGGCGAGGTCCGGAAGAGGCTCGAGGCCGAGGAGCGCGAGAGCCTCGCCGCGACGGGCGGCTACCGGTTCGACCGGCGGATCGCGACTCCCGCCGCGATCGACGTCGAGTCGCCGCTCGACCTCGCGAGGTGGGATCTCGAGGAGATCCGCTTCGCCCCCGGGGAGACGGTTCACGTCCTCGGACGATGGGACGCCGCGCGCGGCGGCTTCGGGCCGATGCCGGACGACGTCGTCGCCGGAGTCCGGCTCCGGAGGGGGGGCGTCGCCGGGGAGATCCGGCGGAAGCGCTCCGGCATCCGGTTCCTCGGAGGCCTCGTCCTCGTCCTCCTCGCGGCGCAGGCGATCGTCGGCGGGAAGGACCTCGCGGCGCGGCTCGAGGAGAGGCGGGCGGCCCGCGCCGAAGCCGAGGCGATCCCCGTGACGGTGCGCCTCTTCTCGGCCGTCGAGAAGGGCGACGTCGAGACCGTGAAGCGGCTCCTCCGGAAGGGCGCCGACCCGGCGGCCCGCGACGAGGACGGCCGGACCCTCGCGCACGTCGCGCCGAACGAGGCGATGCTGGAGCTCGTCCTCGACGCCGGATGCCCGGCCGACGCGCCGAACTCGTGGAAGGCGACGCCGCTCATTCTCGCGGCGGACGACGGCGACCTCGGGAGGGTGCGCCTCCTCCTCGGCCGCGGCGTCGACCCGAACGCCGTCGACGACGCCGGGGCGAACGCCCTCTCCCACGCGGTCGACCCGGCGGTCCGCGCCGCCCTCGTCGCCGCCGGCGCCCGCGACCTCGCCGCCGGCCCGGCGCCGGGGCCCGCGCCGACGCCCTGAGCGGGCGGCCGACACCCGGCGACGGCCCTGCTCAGAAGAGGAGGAAGAGGGCCGGCACCGTGACGAGGCTGAAGAACGTGGAGGCGAAGACCGCCTGCGCCGCCAGCTTCGTGTCGCCCCCGTAGCGCTCCGCCATCACGCTGCACGTGATGGCGACCGGCATGGCCGAGATCAGGTAGACGACCTGCCGGGTGACGTCCGGCAGCCGGAGTCCGACCGCGGCCAGCACCGTGCCGAGCGCGACCGTCGCGAGCGGGGCGGCGACGAGGCGCGACACGAGGACGCCCCAGAGCGCCGCCGGGATCCTGCGGAGGGCGACGGGGAGGGCCCCGAGCTGGGCCCCGATGGCGAAGAGGGAGAGCGGGATCGTGAGGCTCCCGATCATCGCGAGCGCGTCGAGCGCCGCGGCCCCGGCGAGCCCGGCCGCGCCGAGGTCCGGGGAGCGGACGTTCGAGAGGGCACGCGCCCCCGGAAACGCGAGCGCCGCGGCGATGCCTCCGGCCGTCGCCCAGAGTCCGACGTTCCGGACGAGGTGCCGGAGCGCCTGCCCGATGTCGCCGTGCAGGATCCAGACGCCGATCGACCAGAGCGCGACCTGCGCGCCGACGTTGCAGAGGAGAACGACCCGCACGCCCGCGGCGCCGTAGAGCGCTTCGGCGATCGGGAGCGGCAGGAAGACCCAGTTCGGGGTGACGACGAGGAAGAGGACCGTCCTGCGATGCTCCCGGCCTCCGAAGAGGGGCGAGAGGGCGAGACCCACGAGTCCGGCGACCCCGCCGAGGACCGCGGGAACGAGCGGGAGGATCCAGCCCTGCCGTGCCACGGAGGGGTCGACCGTGGCGAGCATCTGCGTGAAGACCAGGGCGGGGAACGCGACGTCGACGACGATCCGGGCGAGCGCGGAGGTGACCTCGTCCCTCACCGTGCCGACGCGGCGCGCGAGCCAGCCGGCCACGATGACGACGAACATGCCGGCGATCTTCACGAGGACGACCCGTGACTCGACCACGTCCCGACTCTAGGGCCTCGACGCCGGGGCGCCAAGGGAGGCCGGCGCGGCCCCTGGGCCTCCCCCCGGAAGCCTCCGTCCCGTAGCATCCGCCGCACCCGATCGGAACGGATACGCATCGACGTCCCCCCGGGGACGACTGGAGGACATGCATGAGCGAGAAGAAGGTGATCGCCGTCGTCGGCTCGACCGGGGCGCAGGGCGGGGGGCTCGTCCGCGCCATCCTCGCCGACCCGTCCGGTGGGTACTCGGCCCGCGCCGTCACGCGAAACCCGTCGTCGGAGAAGGCGCGGGCCCTCGCGGCCGCGGGCGCCGAGGTCGTCGCGGCCGACCTGGACGACCCGGCGAGCCTCCGGGCCGCCTTCCGGGGCGCGCACGGAGCCTACTGCGTCACGAACTTCTGGGAGCACTTCTCGCCCGAGAAGGAGCTCGCGCAGGCCCGCGCGATGGCCGAGGCCGCGAAGGCCGAGGGAGTCGCCCACGTCGTCTGGTCGACGCTCGAGGACACGCGGGCGTTCGTCCCGCTCGACGACGCGCGGATGCCGACCCTGATGGAGCGCTACAAGGTCCCCCACTTCGACGCGAAGGGAGAGGCGAACGCCCTCTTCGAGGCCACGGGGGTGCCGACGACCCTCTTCCACACCTCCTTCTACTGGGACAACCTGCTCTACTTCGGGATGGAGCCGAAGCGGGGCCCGGACGGGAAGCTCGCGTTCGTCCTCCCGATGGCGGGGGAGAAGCTCCCGGGGATCGCCGCCGAGGACATCGGAGCCTGCGCCTACGGGATCTTCCGCGCGGGCGAGGCGTACGCCGGGAAGAAGGTCGGCGTCGCGGGCGAGCACCTCACGGGGCAGGAGATGGCCGACCGCCTCTCGCGGACCCTGGGCGAGGAAGTCGTCTACGCGTACGTCCCGCCCGAGGTCTACCGGACCTTCGGCTTCCCCGGCGCCGACGACCTCGGCAACATGTTCCAGTTCAACCGCGACTTCAGCGCCGAGTTCTGCGCGCTCCGCGACCTCGCCTTCAGCCGCTCGCTCCACCCGGGGCTGCAGGGCTTCTCGACCTGGCTCGCACGGAACGGGGCGAGAATCCCGCGGAGCGCTTGATCCGATCGCCGCGCGGCCTCGCGCCGCTCCTCTGCGTCCTCGCCCTCTCGGCCGCCGCGACGCGCGCCGACGGGGCGCCGCGCCCGCCCACGCCCGTGCCGCGGGCCGAGACGGCGGCCGAGAAGGCGCGCCGCGAGCTCGCCGCCCGCGACGTCCCGTTCGAGCCGCACGCCTTCCTCGGCGCCGCGGCTCTCGGCGACCTCCCCCTCGTCGACCTCTTCCTCGACGCCGGGATGCCCGCCTCCACGCGCGACCAGTGGGGGACGAGCGCGCTCCTCGAGGCCGCCCGGAACGACCGGGCCGAGGTCGTCGCGCGGCTCCTCGCCCGCGGGGCGAAGCCGGGCGAGGCGCCCGGCGGCGAGCCGCCCCTCGCCGTCGCGGCCGAGGCGGGGAGCCTCGGCGCGCTCCGGGCGCTCCTCTCCTCCGGCGCCGACCCCGACCAGCCCGCCGACCCCTCGAAGGGACCGGGTGGAACTCCCCTCCAGCGCGCCTGTGCCGCGGAGGCGTGGGGGGCGGCGCGGCTCCTCCTCGAGGCGGGCGCGAGCCCGTCGCGCTCGGCACCTTCGCTCGCTCCCCCGCTCTTCCTCGCCGCCGAGACGGGACACGCCCCGACGGTGGCGCTCCTCCTCGAGCGCGGGGCCGACCCGAACGCGCGCGGGCCCGGCGGCGCCGCGCCGATCTGGCTCCCCGCCTGGAACGGGCACGTCGAGGTCGTGAGGCTCCTCCTCCTCGCGGGCGCCGACGTGAGGGCGGATCGGGAGATGCTCCTGAGAGGCCGCCCCGGCAGGCCCGTGTCACCGGAGATCCGGAAGTTGCTCCGGAACCCGCCGAAGCCCGCGCCCGCCCCGAAGCCTTCGCCGCGCTGACGGGGACCCCGCCGCGTAAACGCGCGCCGGCGCCGGGACGACGGCCCCCGCAGGGACCCGCCCGGCCGTGGGCTACGATGGGGCGGGAGCCCCCGATTCGAGACGAGCGAGGCTCCGTCCGCGCGAACGGACGGGGGGAGGAGCGCATCCCGTGATCCAGGGTGACACCGGCAGCGGCCACGAACCGATCGGCGCCCGGGAGCGGCGCCTGACGACCCTCCTCGACGCGCTGCTCGGCGTCGCGAGCGCCGCCGTCTTCGTCGCGTGGATCGCGGGGAGCCCGATCCTCTACACGGAGACGGCGCCGGTCATGTCGCCGTTCACGGCCTTCTCGCTCCTCATCATGGTGGCGGTCCGGCAGGCCCGCCTCCACCTCGAGACCTGGCCGATGGCCCTGAGCCTCGCCATGACCGGCCTCGTCCTCGGCGGGAACGTGTCGTCGATCGTGATGCTCTCCGTGACGCCGCCCGAGCTCTGGGCGAGCTTCCCGGAGATCGTGCTGACGTCCGTCATGACCTCCATCGGGCTCGTCCTCTTCTGCGGATACGACTTCGTGATCGCCCTCCGCGACACGCCGCGCACCGCGTTCCTCCTGGACGACCTCCTCATCCACCTGGCGCTCGTGCCCGGCGGGCTCAGCCTCCTCGGCTACCTCCTGGGCAACCCGACCTACCTGAGCGTCCACGCCGACCCGCGGGTCGGGATCTCGCCCCTCGAGATGGCGTTCCTCGCCCTCTACGCCGTCGGGGCGATCGTGTCGAACCCGCGGCTCTTCCTGTGGCGCTTCCTCGCCGCGGGGTGGACGAACCGCCTCGTCTTCGCCGCTCTCTTCGCGAACCAGTTCGTCGCGCCCGTCGTCGTGGCCCTCCTCTTCTCGAAGCCGGGGCACCGGGGGCCCGGGCTCGAGCTCTTCGTGATGCTCGCCGGCGTCGTGACGACGATGTCGTTCCTGCTGCTGCAGGCACGCGTTCCGCTGCGCGGGCCGGGCGGACGGGACGAGGCGGGCGGACCGAGCCCCGCCTCCTGACGGGATCCCGCCGGACCTACGCGAGCTCGGCGAAGACGGGCGCGTGGTCGGAGGGGAGCTTCCCCTTCCTCTCGTCGCGGTCGATGAACGCCCCCGTGCAGCGCGGCGCGAGCGCCGCGGCGAGGAGGACGTGGTCGATCCTGAGGCCGTCGTTCTTCGGGAAGCCGAGCATCCGGTAGTCCCACCACGAGTAGAGGCCTCCCTCCTCGTGGTGGAGGCGGAACGAGTCGACGAGCCCCGCGCCGAGCAGCGAGCCCCACGCCGCGCGCACGTCTGGGTGGCAGAGGACCGAGCCGGCCCAGGCCGCCGGGTTCGCGACGTCGCGCTCCTCGGGGGCGACGTTGAAGTCGCCGCAGAGGACGAGCGGCGGGCCGCCCGCGCGGCGCCCGGCCCACGCCGCGAGGCGGGCGAGCCACTCGAGCTTGTAGGGCCACTTCTCCGACCCGACCTCCTTGCCGTTCGGGATGTAGGCCGACGCGACGCGCAGGCCGCCGACCGTGGCCGCGATCAGGCGCGCCTGGCTCTCGTCGCCGCCGTCGCCGAAGCCGGTCTCGACGTCGGCCGGGGCCTCGCGCGAGAGGATCGCGACGCCGTTGTAGGTCTTCTGCCCGAGGACGGCGCTCTCGTAGCCCGCCGCGCGGAGCTCCTCGAACGGGAAGCCCGCCGCCTCCGTCTTGAGCTCCTGCAGGCAGACGACGTCCGGGGCGTGCCGGCCGAGGAACGCGAGAAGGCGCTCCTTCCTCGCCTTGACCGAGTTGACGTTCCAGGTCGCGATCCGCATCGGCCCTCCCTGCGCCGGCGGCGGAAGCCCCGCGCCGGCGCGGGCCGATTCTAGAGAGCCGCGCGGGCGGCGTCGCCCGGGCCGCGCTCGAGCTCGCTCGCGATGTACCCCGCGATCACCTCGCGGGACTCGTTCGTCAGGTCGACGAACTCCATCCCGAGCTGCGTGGCGACCTCGCCCTTGTCGGCCTCGTCGCGCTGCACGTACGCGACGCGCCCCGCGAGCGGGACGACCTCTTCGCGGAGGGAGAGCTCGAGGCCGAAGCGGGAGCCGAGCGACGCCTCGAGGGGGGTCCTCACGAGCATCCCCGACAGGCTCAGCTTCAGGACCTCGAAGTCGTAGCGCGCCTCGATCTCCGCCGGGAGGAGGGCCTCGGCCCGGAAGCGCCCCGTCAGCCGCTCGTGCGGCGAGAGGACGACGTGGTGCTCGAGGAACCCGAGGAGCCCCTTCGCCCGCTCGGTGAAGACGTCCTCGAAGGCGAGGCCCGCCTCGTAGACCGCGTGCGGCTCGGCGCCGGGCCTCGGCCGGGCGCTCGCGAGGTGGCACCAGCGGATCGTCCCGTGGACGTCGACGGCGTCGTCGTTCCCGGCGAGGTGGATCGAGTACGACCGACCGAGCTGGAGGCGCTCGGCCGTCTCGAGCGCGAGGCCGGAGACGCTCAGGTTGCGGACCTTCACCTGCGTGCGGAAGAGGAGCGACCCGCGGACGTCGTGGACCTCGTAGCGTTTGTGCCGGCGCTGGCCCGAGCCTGCCATGGTCGCCTCCGGACGGGACGATTCGGATTGTCTCGCCACGATTATCACCCCCGGGCCGTTCCGCGGGACGTACAGGCGTCCGGGCCGGCCGTCGGCGCGGAACGCCCTACACTCCCGACGTGCCCTCCGCGCCACCGGCCGGCCCGCCTCCGCCGGACCCGTCCTCCGTCGCGGCCGCGGCGCGCATCCTCGGCCGCGCGCGGTCGATCCTCTTCGTCACCGGAGCCGGGATCTCCGCCGACTCCGGCCTCCCGACCTACAGGGGCGTCGGCGGGCTCTACGAGGCGGAGACGACCGAGGAAGGGCTCCCGATCGAGGTCCTCTTGTCGGGCGAGACGTTCGCGCGGCGTCCCGACTGGACCTGGAAGTACCTCGGCGCGATCGAGAGGGCCTGCCGCGGCGCGCGCCCGAACCGCGCCCACGAGGCGATCGCCGCGCTCGCGGCCGAGCGCCCCCGCGTCGTCGTCCTGACCCAGAACGTCGACGGCCTCCACCGGGCGGCCGGCTCGAGGGACGTCATCGAGATCCACGGCGACGTCCACGAGCTCGCCTGTACCCGCTGCGCGTGGGGCACGAGGGTCCCCGACTACGACGGGCTCGAGCTCCCCCCGCGCTGCCCGGCCTGCGCCTCCCTCGTCCGGCCGGCGGTCGTCCTCTTCGGCGAGATGCTCCCGCGCCCGGCCGTCGCGCGGCTCGAGGAGGAGCTGCGGCGGGGCTTCGACGCCGTCGTCTCGGTCGGGACGACGAGCGTCTTCCCGTACGTCGCGGCGCCCGTCCTGATGGCGCGCGGCTGGGGGGCCGGAAGCATCGAGGTGAACCCGGGCGACACCGAGGTCTCCGACGTCGTCGACGTGAGGCTCCGCTGCGGCGCCGCGGTCGCCATGGAGGCCGTCCTCGGCTCGCTGCGGCCGGGCGACTTCCGCTAGACTCGCCCCGCCCCAGAAGGAACGGGAACGGAGGGAACGGATGACGCTCCGGTTGCGCGTGGTGTCCGCGGACGGCCGCCGGTTCGAGCACGAGGTGACGGGGGATTCCCTCGTCGTGGGCCGCTCGTCGCGCGCGGACCTCGCCCTGGCCGACCGTGCCATGTCACGCGAGCACGCGAGGATCCGCCGGGACGACGACGGGTGGTCGCTCGAGGACCTCGGCTCGCACAACGGGACGCGCCTGAACGAGGCCCCGGTCGACGGGCTGCGGCGCCTCCGCGACGGCGACACCATCTCGCTCGGCGGGAGCGTCCTCGTCGTGGAGCTCCCCGGCGACGACGCCCCCTCGTCCGGCGACTCGGTGATCTACCGCTCGGCCCGGGAGCTCCTCCAGGCGACGTCGGGCTCGACCGACATCTCGGGGATCACCGCCTCCGGGAAGAAGGCGGCGGACCGGCTCCACATGCTGAACCAGGTCAACCAGGCGCTCGCGAGCTCCATCTCCCTCGAGGAGCTGCTCGAGCTGATCCTCGACCGCGCCTTCGTCCATCTCAAGCCGCAGGAGGCCGCGATCTACCTCCGCGACCCGTCGGGGAACGACGTCTGCGCGGCGCGGCGGACGACGCCCGGGCGCGAGTCGCGGCCGATGCACTCCAAGAGCCTCCTCCACGAGGTCATCGACAAGGGGATGGTCGCGCACGTCGTCGACTCGGCCGTCGACGAGCGTTTCGCCGAGAGCAAGAGCCTGATGCTCTCCGGCCTCCGGAGCTTCATCGCCGCGCCGCTCCTCGACGCGCAGGGGGCGCTCGGGATGATCGTCGTCGGCGCGGCGCTCGGCGCCCGCACCTTCCGGGACGAGGACCTCGAGCTCCTCGTCTCGCTCGCCTCCGTCGCCGCGCTGCGCATCCGGAACGTCCGCCTCGTCGCCGAGGCGATGGAGCGCCAGAAGCTCGAGCAGGAGGTCCGCCTGGCGCGGCAGATCCAGGTCGCGCTCCTCCCCGCCTCTCTCCCGCAGGTCCCCGGGTGGGAAATGCACGGCGGAACCCTCCCCTCCCGGGGCGTCTCGGGCGACTTCTACAAGGCGCTCATCCGCGGCGACGGGACCAGCCTCGCCCTCTTCGTGGCGGACGTCTCCGGCAAGGGCGTCGCCGCCTCGCTCCTCACCGCCTCGCTCGAGGCCCTCTCCGCGCTGCCGCTCGAGGGCGCCGACTCCCCCGAGCGGATCTGCGAGAAGGTGGGCAAGCTCCTCCACCAGAGGACGCCGCCGGAGAAGTACGCCACGGCGTTCCTCGGGATCCTCGAGCCGGAGACGGGCCGTCTCCGGTGGACGAACGCCGGGCACAACCCGGCGCTCCTCCTCCGCGCCGCCGGGGAGCCGGAATGGCTGAAGGCGAACGGCACCCCGCTCGGGCTCCTCCCCGGCGCGAAGTACCGGGAAGGGGAGCTGACGATGGAGCCGGGGGACGCGCTCCTCGTCTACACCGACGGCATCACGGAGGCGCTCGACCCGGACGACGAGGAGTTCGGCGAGACGAGGCTCCTCGAGGCCGCCGCGCGCCACCGGGCCCTCGCCCTCCGCGAGATGGCGGCCGGGCTCGAGCGGGACCTCGACGCGTTCGCGCGCGGCGTCCCGTTCCACGACGACCGGACGCTCGTCATCCTCCGGCGGAGCGCCTGACGGTGTACCTCCGCCTCGTCCGCCTCCGTCTCCGGTCGGGGAGCCTCTGGGATTTCCGCGAGTACTACGAGGCGCGCATCCTCCCCGCGCTCGCGGCGACGCCCGGCTGCCTCTACGCCGCCCTCCTCCAGCCGCTCGCGAAGACGGCGGGCGAGGACTGCGACTCGCTCACCCTCTGGGAGGGCGTGGCCGCGGCCGACGCCTACGTCGAGAGCGGCCTCTACGACGAGCTCCTCGACGGCGCGGACGACTTCCTCGCGAACGCGACGGAGTGGAAGGCCGACCTCTCTCCCCTGCTCCCCGGCGACCGCGCGCCGCTGCCCGACCCCGACGTCGAGGTCTACCCGGTGGAGGTGGCGCGGCAGGCGCCCGCCGAGGGCGGCACCTCGGCCGTCTACATCCGGGTCGTCGACCACCGCGTCGAGCCGGCGCGCTTCGAGGAGTTCACGCGGGCCTACGACGAGACCGTCGCCCCGGCGCTCCTCGAGACGCCCGGCTGCCTCGCCGCGTTCCTCGTCGAGGGGTCCCAGGGCCGCTCGCACGCCCTCTCGGTGACGTTCTGGAAGGACGAGGCGAGCGCGGTCCGGTACGAGTCGGATGGGAGGTTCGACGCGCTCGTCGCGCACGTCCGCCCCTTCTTCTCGGGTCTCTACCAGTGGCGCCTCTCCCTCGCGACCTCCGGCGAGGCGCGGAGCGTCTCCGGGCGCGACCTCGACGTGAGCGGCTACGTCGTCCTCGCGGGGAGGCAGATACGGCCGGGACGGGGCTGACGGCCGCCGAAAGCCTCAGGCTCCCGCGAGCTCGAGGAGCTCGTCCACGATCTTCAGCGTCAGACCCCAGATGACCCGGCCGCGGTAGGTGTAGCAGGGCATCGGGAGCGGGAGCCCCTTCCGCACCCAGGTGAACGAGCTCCGGTTCCCCCGGTCGAGGAGGAACGGGAGCGGCACCCAGAGCGCCTCCTGGACCTCCTCGTTCGGGCGGAGCGGGGGGTCGCCCTCGACCGCGAAGGCGAACGGGACGACGCTGTGCGGGACCGATCCGAGCGGAAGGTGCGTCCTCACCTCCGAGAGCCGACCGAGCGGCCGCCCGACCGCCTCGAGGTCGAGGCCGATCTCCTCGCGCGTCTCGCGGAGCGCCGCGGCGAGCGGCGAGACGTCCCCCGGGTCGACGCGTCCCCCGGGAAGCCCCATCTGGCCGGACCACGGGTCGCGCGGATGCTCGGCCCGGCGGATGAAGAGGAGCTCGACGGTCCCGCCCGAGCTCCGGAGGACGGCCGCGACCGCGGCCTTGCGCGCGGCGGGAACCTCCGCGTCCTCCCCGGCCGGGAGTCGCGCGAGGGCCTTCGCGAGGCCGGCGAGGTCGAGCGAGGCGCCCAAGTCAGCGTGCCGGCAGGAGCTCCAGCGCCCCGGCGACGAGCGCCGTCACCCCCGTCCGGATCGACGGCGCGTCGTCGGGCCGGAACTCGGCCGAGTGGAGCGGCGGGAGCGCCTTCCCGGCGGCCTTCGCCTCGGCGAGCGCGGCGGGAGAGGCCGCGCCGAGCCAGAACATCGACGCCGGCACCCCCTCGCGGCCGTAGAAGGAGAAGTCCTCGCTCACGCTCGCGGGCGGGAAGTCGACGACCGCGGCCGCGCCGAGCGCCGCGCCGAACGCACCGCGCAGCCGTCCCGTCAGCGGGACGTCGTTCACGACGCCGGGCGTCGACTCGACGATCGTCACGTCCGGCGGGACCGTCGCCCCGGCCGCCATCGCCTCGCCGGCGGCGACGCGCCGGATCCCCTCGAGGAGCCTCTGGCGCACCTCCTCGCGGTAGGCGCGGACCGTGATCTTCAACCTCGCCTCGGGCGGAATGACGTTGTGCTTGGCCCCGGCCTGGAACGAGCCGACCGAGACGACGGCCGGCTCGAAGGGGTCCTTCTCGCGCGAGACGAGCGCCTGCAGGCCGACGACGACGCGGGCGCCGATGAGGATCGGGTCGATCGTCCGGTGCGGCATCGCGCCGTGCCCCCCCTTGCCGTGGATCGTGACGTCGACCGAGTCGACCGATGCGAAGGCCGGGCCGGGGGTGACGCCCACCTGCCCCGCGGGCAGCTCGGGGGTGACGTGGAGCGCGACGGCGAACGCGGGACGGGGGAAGCGCGTGAAGAGCCCGTCCTTCAGCATCCTCTCGGCGCCGGCCCCCTTCTCCTCGGCCGGCTGCCCGACCATCACGAGCGTGCCGCGCCAGCTCTCCTTCGCCTTCGCGAGCAGCTTCGCGGCGCCGGCCCAGGCGGTCATGTGGAGGTCGTGCCCGCAGGCGTGCATCGCCGGGATCGGGCGCCCCTCGTCGTCCTTCCCCGTCGCGCGGCTCGCCCAGGGGACCCCGGTCTTCTCCTCGACCGGGAGGGCGTCGAGGTCCGTCCGGAGCATCACGACCGGCCCGTCGCCGTTCCGGAGGACGCCGACGACGCCGGTACCGCCGACCTTCTCCGTCACGTCGTAACCGAACGCGCGGAGGAGGGCCGCGAGCTTTCCGGCCGTCGCCTCTTCCTGCATCGAGAGCTCCGGGTTCCGGTGCAGGTCAAGGTAGAGCTCGTGGAGGCCGGGCTCGGCCTCGGGCAGCGGGGCGACCGCCCGGGCGAGCCGCGCCGGCGGGGCGGGCGAGGCGGCGACGGCCGGGAACGCGAGACCGGCGGCGAGGGCGGCGGCGGCAGGGCGCATCGGGTCCTCCATGGTCGTCCTTCCTGGAGCCCGACTATAGTGGAGGGGTGAGCCCCGAGACTCCCGCGTGGGTCCGCGACGCCGTCTTCTACCAGGTCTTTCCCGACCGCTTCGCCCGAAGCGCCCGCGTCCCGAAGCCCGCGAACCTCGAGCCTTGGGACTCGCCGCCGACGCCCCGCGGCTTCAAGGGGGGCGACCTCCTCGGCCTCGCCGGGAAGCTCGACGACATCCGTGACCTCGGCGTCACCGCGCTCTACCTGAACCCGGTCTTCGCCTCGGCCGCGAACCACCGCTACCACACCTGGGACTACCACCAGGTCGACCCGCTCCTCGGCGGCGACGCCGCTCTCCGCGAGCTCCTCGACGCGGCGCACGCGCGCGGGATGCGCGTCGTCCTCGACGGCGTCTTCAACCACGTCGGGCGCGGCTTCTTCGCGTTCCACAGCGTCCTCGAGAACGGCGCCGACTCGCCCTACCTCGACTGGTTCCACCTCGACCTCGACAGGCTCCGCGCGGGCAAGCCGCTCGGCGCCTACGCCGAGCCGAAGCTCCTCAGGCGGAGCCGCCGGCCGAAGCCCGCGTACGAGGAGCTCGGCTACGCGGCCTGGTGGGACGTCCCCGCCCTGCCGAAGCTCGACACGCGGACGCCCGCCGTGAGGGAGTACCTCTGGGGAGTCGCCGAGCGCTGGATCCGCTTCGGCATCGACGGCTGGCGCCTCGACGTCCCCTCCGAGATCGACGACGACGAGTTCTGGCGGGAGCTCCGGCGCCGCGTGAAGCGCCTCAACCCCGAGGCCTACCTCGTCGGCGAGATCTGGTACGACGCCCGGCGCTGGCTCGCGGGGGACCAGTTCGACGCGACGATGAACTACCCGCTCGCGAAGGCGGCGCTCGGCTTCTTCGTGAAGGACCTCGACGTCGAGGCCCTCCGCTCCGTCAGCGGCTACCGGGACGTGGCGCCGCTCGACGCCGCCGGCTTCCTGGCGGAGGTCGAGCGGGTCCTGGGCCTCTACGACCCCGCCGTGCGCGACGCGCAGCTGAACCTGATCGGGAGCCACGACACGCCGAGGTTCCTGACGGCCTCGGGGGGCGACCTCGCCGCGCTCGAGATGGCGTTCCTCTGCCTCTTCACGCTCCCCGGCGCGCCGTGCGTCTACTACGGCGACGAGATCGGCCTCGAGGGCGGGCCCGACCCCGACTGCCGCCGCGCCTTCCCGTGGGAGGAGTCGTCCTGGGACCACGTCCTGCGCGACCACGTCAAGCGCCTCGCCGCGCTCCGCCACGCGCACCCGGCCCTCCGGCGCGGCGCCTTCCGCGCGCTCCTCGCCGTGGGGCCGGTCGCCGCGTGGGCGCGCACCGACGACGCGGGCGACGTCGTCGTCGCCGCGTTCAACGTCTCGAACGAGGAACGGCGGGTCGACCTCCCGGTGGGTGGCGTCGGGCCCCTCCTCGTCGACGCCGTCACGGCCGAGGAGCTGACGGTGACGGACGGCGACCTCAGGGGCGTCGTCCTCCCGCCCCGCGCCGGCCGCGCGCTCGTCGCGGCGCCCGCCGCGGGCTGAGCGCCCGAGGGCGCGTGAGGCCGCTCTACCACCTCCTCGACCCGCTCTGGCGGCGCTTCCCGTTCCCGGCGGGACACAACTTCTCGTCGACGCGCTTCGAGGACGCGACCGTCCTCCGGATGGCGCGGACCTACCGCGGGAACGAGATCCTCCCGGTCTTCTGCTACGCGATCGGGGACACCCTCGTCGACACGGGGATCTCGTCCGTCGGCGACGAGGTCGAGGCCGCGGCGCGGAGGGCGAAGGTGGGGCGCGTCGTCCTGACCCACCACCACGAGGACCACTCGGGCAACGCGGCCCGGATCGCCGCGCTCGGCGCCGAGGTCCTCGCGACGGCCCCGGGCGTGAAGCTCGTCGCGCACGACCTCCCCCGCCGCTTCTACCAGCACGTCCTCTGGGGCGAGGCCGATCCCGTCGCGGCGCGCGAGGTCGCCGCCGAGGTGCCTCTCGGGCGCCTCGTGGCGCGCGTCGTCCCCGCTTCGGGCCACTCGGTCGACCAGCTCGCGCTCCACGTTCCCGAGCGCGGCTGGCTCCTCTCCGGCGACGCCTTCGCCGCCGAGAAGGTGAAGGTCTTCCGGGGCGACGAGGACTTCCACGACAGCTGTGCGACGCTCGAGCGCTTCCTCGCGCTCGACTTCGACGCCCTCCTCTGCGCGCACCGCCCCCGCTTCACCGGCGGGAAGGAGGCGATCCGCGGCAAGCTCGCCTGGCTCCGGGAGCTCGAGGGGCGCGTGAAGGCGTCGCGCGCGAAGGGGCGCTCGGTGCGGCGGATCGTCCGCGAGCTCGGGATCGAGCCCTCGTCGACGTTCTTCGTCATCACGTTCGGCGACGTGACGACCGCGAACCTCGTCCGGTCGATCCTCGAGGGACCGCGGCACCGCGTCGAGGTGGACCGCGCTCTGGCGTCCGCGGGCTGAAGGGGCAGGAGTTCCTCCGCGCGGCGAAGGGGAAGCGCGGCCCGCGACGACCGAACGCTCGTTCGGTGTCTACCCCGAGAACGACGGACGGGACGGTTCCGGCTCCTGCCCCGCCCCACGCCGCGCGAGTTCGAAAACGGACCGGATTCGCGTTCGCCTGATGCATCCGCATCAGCTCCTTCGAGCCCACTTTGTTGCGACGAGAGCGCGAAAATTTCAAAACTCTCGTCATTTCAGCATTTCCCGAAACGGGGCCCCGATCGGGTCCTCATTGCGATGAGCCGCCATCCGGTCCGATCTGGTCCGGATTTGAAGTCTTTGAATGATGGTGCTGCAGGGCAGCGGGGCGGAACATTGCGACTCGCACTCGGACTCGGATCCGAGCGTCGAGGGGGGCCGTTTGTCGGGGAGTTCAGCCATTCTCCTTCCGCGTCGCGGGCCCTTCGCCCGGGAGAGAAGGTGTGCGCTCGTAGCTCCCGCGAACAAGCTCCCGCCCTCTCCGGACGCCCCGGCGTCTCTCGCCGGCATGCCTCCATCCCGCTCCCGCAGCGGGTCCCACCGCCTCCCCGCCGGCCGGACGGGCCTCGTCCGCACCGGCTCACGCGCCCCGGGAACGCACCGAAACAGGATGGGAGATCGATGAGCAACACCGTGCGCTATGACGATCGAACCCCGCGGCTCTTCTTCCTGGCCGCCGTGGTCTGGGCCGTGGTCGGCATGCTCGTGGGCGTCCTGATCGCGGCCATGCTCTTCATGCCGGGGCTGAACCTCGCGCCGTTCCTCACGTTCGGACGGCTCCGGCCGCTCCACACGAACGCGGTCATCTTCGCGTTCTGCGGAAACATCATCTTCGCGGGGACCTACCACTCGATGCAGAGGCTGCTCAAGACGCGCCTCTTCAGCGACGTCCTCTCGAAGATCCACTTCTGGGGCTGGCAGCTCATCATCGTGTCGGCGGCCCTCACCCTCCCGACCGGCTTCACGCAGGCCAAGGAGTACGCCGAGCTCGCCTGGCCGATCGACATCGCCATCGCGCTCATCTGGGTGACGTTCGCGGTCAACTTCTTCGGGACGATCGCGATCCGGCGCGAGAAGCACCTCTACGTCGCGATCTGGTTCTACATCGCGACGATCGTGGCGGTGACGATCCTCCACGTCGGCAACAGCATGGCGATGCCCTACTCCTGGCTCGGGAGCTACTCGGCCTACGCCGGCGTCAAGGACGCGCTGATGCAGTGGTGGTACGGCCACAACGCCGTCGCGTTCTTCCTGACGACGCCGTTCCTCGGCCTCATGTACTACTACCTGCCGAAGGCGGCGGAACGGCCGGTCTTCAGCTACCGGCTGTCGATCATGCACTTCTGGTCGCTCGTCTTCGTCTACATCTGGGCGGGGCCGCACCACCTCCACTACTCGGCCGTCCCGGAGTGGGCCTCGACGCTCGGCATGCTCTTCTCGCTCATCCTCTGGATGCCCTCCTGGGGCGGCATGGTCAACGGCTTCTTCACGCTCCGCGGCGCCTGGCACAAGCTGCGCGAGGACCCGATCCTGAAGTTCATGGTCGTCGCCGTGACCTACTACGGCATGTCGACGTTCGAAGGCCCGATGATGTCGATCAAGTCGGTGAACGCGGTCTCGCACTTCACCGACTGGACGATCGGGCACGTCCACGCGGGCGCCCTCGGCTGGAACGCGTTCCTCTCGTTCGGGATCCTCTACTGGGCCGTCCCGAGGCTCTGGAAGACGGAGCTCTTCTCCAGGAGGCTCGCGACGGCGCACTTCTGGATCGCGACGGTCGGCCTGATCCTCTACCAGGTCTCGATGTGGGTCGCCGGCATCACGCAGTGGGCGATGTGGCGCGCCTTCGAGCCCGACGGCCGCCTCGTCTACCCCGACTTCATCGAGACCGTCATCAAGATCGTCCCGCTCTACTGGGTCCGCCTCGTGGCGGCGCTCCTCTTCTTCTCGGGCCTCCTCCTCCTCGTCTGGAACATCTTCAAGACGATCCGGAGCGCCCCGGCGAACTTCGCCGAGGAGCCCGAGGTGAACGCGCCGCCGCTCGTGGCCGACCTCTCGGCCCCGGGCGCCGTCACTCCCGCGAACACCTACGACCACGCGCTCTACCGCTTCCAGCACTCCCTCCGCCACGGCGTCCACCGGGTCCTCGAGGGTCGCGTCGTCACGTTCACGGTCCTCACCGCGCTCGCTCTCGCCGTCGGCTCGCTCGTCGAGGCGATCCCGATGTTCTTCAACAAGGAGAACGTCAAGGAGATCGCGAGCGTCAAGCCCTACACGCCGCTCGAGGTCCTCGGGCGCGACATCTACATGCGCGAGGGCTGCTACAACTGCCACTCCCAGCTCGTCCGGCCGTTCCGGTACGAGACGGAGCGCTACGGCGAGTACTCGAAGGCGGGCGAGTACGTCTACGACCACCCGTTCCAGTGGGGCTCGAAGCGGACCGGGCCGGACCTCCTCCGCGTCGGCGGGAAGTACCCCTCGCTCTGGCACGTCCGTCACATGAAGAACCCCCGCTCGACGACGCCGGGATCGGTCATGCCCCAGTACCCGCACCTCCTGACCAGCCCCGTCGACGTCGGGAGCATCGGCGCGAAGATGCGCGCGCTCCGCGCCGTCGGCGTCCCGTACACGGACGGCGAGATCGAGAGCGCCCCGGCCGCGATCGAGGACCAGGCCAGGAAGATCGCCGCCGAGGTCGAGGCCCAGCGGGGCCCGAAGGGGCTGGCGGACAAGGAGATCGTCGCGCTCACGGCGTACCTGCAGCGGCTCGGGACCGACATCCGCTGGAAGAAGGTGGAGCCCCAGGCGCCCGTCGTTCCGGTTGCCGCCGCGGCCGCCGCGGCCCCGGCCGCGGTCGGCTCGAGGTAGCGATGCTGCAGGAGCTCGTCTCCCGGACCGGGGCGTCCGCCTGGGCGGTCGCCTCGATGCTCTTCTTCTTCGCCGTCTGGCTCGTCGTCGCGGTGCGGACCTTCCGGGCCCGGCCCGAGGAGCTGGACGCGCAGGCCCGCCTTCCCCTCGAGGGGGACGGCGAAGCCACGGGTGAACTCCCCCTGGGCGCGAGCCCGAGAGCCTGACGAGAGGGGAACATGGCACAGTTCGAGGACAAGGTTCTTCACGAGCTCGACGGGATCAAGGAATACGACAACCCGATGCCGGGCTGGCTCATGGCCATCTGGTGGGGCTCGCTCGTCTTCTCGGCCGCCTACCTCATCTTCTACGCCCTCAGCTTCGGCGAGGGGTCGATGGAGGCGGAGTACCGGGCCGAGACCCAGCAGTCGGTCGCCGCCGTCCAGGCGCACTTCGACGCGCACCCGATCGTGCCGCCGAAAGCCGGGGAGCTCCTGGCCGGGGCGAAGAACCCCGCCGTGCTCGAGGTGGGGGCCGCCCGCTTCGCGAAGTCGTGCGCCCCCTGCCACGGAGCCCAGGCGCAGGGGCTCATCGGCCCGAACCTCACGGACGACCGCTGGATCCACGGCGGGCAGGTCGAGCAGATCTTCCAGACGATCGCGAAGGGCTGGCCGGCGAAGGGGATGCCGCCCTGGGGCCGCGCCGTCCGTCCCGAGGAGCTCTCGGCGCTCGTCTCCTACGTGCGGAGCCTGCAGGGGTCGAACCCGCCGAACCCGAAGCCCGCCGAGGGCGACCCCGTCGTACCCGAGCCGATCCCGGGGAGCTGACGTGGCGAACGCCGTCGCGGAGCCGCCGAAGGCGCCGGGGACCGAGCCGCCCACGGCCACGCCCCCCGGGTCGCTGCCGGTCCGCGAGCGCGTCTTCGACGTCGCTCCCGAGGAGGACCTCCTCTACAGCATCTCGGCGGACGGGAAGCGGAAGTTCATGCACCCGATCGTCCACAAGGGACGGTTCTGGAAGGTCCGCCGGGCGATCGCGTACGGGCTCTTCGCCCTCTTCGTCGCGCTTCCCGTCGTCCCCGTCGGCGGCTTCCCGGCCGTCTTCTTCGACCTCGACGCGCGCCGGTTCCACGTCTTCGGGGCCACGTTCCACCCGACCGACAACCTCCTCCTCGCCGCGTTCGGCCTCGGCGCCATCGTGACCGTCTTCTTCGTCGGCTCGACGTTCGGGCGGATGTGGTGCGGGTACGCCTGTCCCCAGACGGTCTACCTCGAGTTCCTCTTCCGCCCCATCGAGGCCTTCCTCGAGGGCGGGCCGCTGAAGCAGCGGAAGCTGAACGCCGCTCCCTGGAGCGGCCGGAAGGTCGCGATCAAGGCGGCGAAGTGGTCCATCTGGGCGGTCGTCGCCCTCCTCATGGCCTCGACGTTCGTCGCCTACTTCATGGGGTGGGGGCCTCTCCTCCGGGGTCTCGCGTCCGAGCCGCTCGCCTGGAAGGGGGCCCTCTTCACGATGGCCCTCCTCACGGGCGCCATCCTCTTCGACTTCGGCTGGTTCCGCGACCAGATGTGCACGATCGCGTGCCCCTACGGACGGCTCCAGAACGTCATGGCCGACCAGGACACGATCCTCGTCGCCTACGACGCGCCGCGCGGCGACCCGAAGGTGAAGGTGAAGGACCGGCTCGCCGGCGTCCTCGCCGGCGACTGCATCGACTGCCGGAGCTGCGTGAACGCCTGCCCGACCGGCACCGACATCCGCCGCGGCCTGCAGCCCGAGTGCATCGGGACGGCGCAGTGTGTCGACGCGTGCGAGGAGGTGATGATCGGCCAGAAGAAGCCGATCGGCCTCATCAAGTACACCTCCGAGCGCGAGCAGAAGGGGGGCGTCCGCCGCATCCTCCGCCCGCGGAACCTCGCGTACCTCGTCCTCCTGACGATCGCCTGGGGGACCCTCGCCGCGCTCGTCCTGCTGCGAGGCGACGCGCTCGTCGAGGTCGTCCGCGGCGGGCGGGAGCCGTACCGGCTCCTCCCGGACGGCCAGGTCGCGAACCAGCAGCGCGTGCGGATCACGAACCAGCTCGACCAGACGCAGACGTTCACGATCGAGGTCCTCAGCCCGAAGGGGGCGAGCCTCGTCGTCAGCGACTCCCCCGTCGTCGTCGAGCCGTCCGGGCTCGTCACGGTGAACGCGGTGACGACCGTGCCGCAGGGCGTCTTCGTCGACGGCCAGATCCCCGTCCGCTACCTCGTCCGCTCCGACAAGGGCTTCCGGAAGGAGGTCGGGTTCCTCCTCCTCGGCCCGTTCAACGACTCCGGGCCGGCCTCGGGGGCGCCGTGAAGATCCTCCGCCTGATCTCGGAGTACCGCTGGCCGATCTACATCGGCGGCCTCCTCTCGATGTCGGTCGTCGCCTGCGGCATCCTCGTCTGGGTCGCGACCCGGCCCGACGCGCCGCGCCCGATCAAGGGGTACTACGAGGCCGCGAAGGCGTGGGACGCCGACGAGGCCGTCGAGGCGGCGAGCCGCCAGCTCGGCTGGAGCGTCCGCTACGAGCTCCCCGAGGGCGTGCCCCACTTCGCGGGGATGCCGCGGCCCGTCGACGTCCGCGTCGCGGACCGCGACGGCAAGCCGGTCTCCGGCCTCTCGGGCCTCCTCTACGCGATCCGCGCCGCGGACGGCCGCCTCAACCAGACCGGCGGCCTCGTCGAGATCCCGCAGGAGCCGGGGACCTACCGCTCGCTCGTGAGGATCGACGAGCCGGGCGCCTGGGAGCTCCGGATCGACGCGAAGCGGGAGGCGCTCCGCTTCGTCCACGCGGCCCGGATCGAGGTCGCCGCGGAGGGCGCGCCGAAGTGAAGCGATCCCGCGAGGGCCGTCCGCTGAGCGTCGCGCCGGTGGCGTGCGCGCACTGCGGCCTCGCGGTCCCCGCCGGGCTCCTTCGCGAGGGGGAGAAGGAGCAGTTCTGCTGCTCCGGCTGCCGGCAGGTCTACGCCCTCGTGAAGGAGTGGGGCTTCGACCAGTACTACCGCCTCGTCGACCAGCAGGACGGCGTCCTCGAGCCGGCGCGCGTGACGGGGCGCTCCTTCGAGGACTTCGACGACGCGTCCCTCCAGGGGGAGGCGACCGAGCCGCTCGGCGCCGACCGCTGCCGGACCCGCCTCTACCTCGAGGGGGTCCACTGCCCCGCCTGCGTCTGGCTCGTCGAGAAGCTCCCCGCGGCGCTCCCCGGCGTGGACGAGGTCCGGCTGAACCTCGGCAGCGCCGTCGCGGAGGTGACGTGGCGGCCCGGCGCGACGCGCCTCTCGGCGATCGGCCGCGCCCTCGACCGCCTCGGCTACACGCCCCACGTCCACCGCGCGGCGCGCGTCCAGGAGGCGCGCCGCGTCGAGGACCGCAAGGCGCTCGCCCGGCTCGGGGTCGCGGCGGCCTGCGCCATGAACCTCATGTTCCTGCACGGGGCGCTCTACGCCGGAGAGGCCTCGGGGATGGCCTCCCCGTTCGAGGCGTTCTTCCGCTGGCTCTCCTTCCTCGTCGCGGTGCCCGTCGTCCTCTTCTCCGCGCAGCCCTTCTTCCGGACGGCCCTCGCGGGGCTGAAGGCCCGGTTCGTCCACATCGACCTCCCCGTCGCCGTGGCCCTCGCCGTCGCGTTCGCCGCGAGCGCGTGGAACACGGTCCGGGGGAGCGGGCCCCTCTGGTTCGACTCCCTCGCGATGCTCGTCGCGGCCCTCCTCGGCGCGCGGCAGGTCCAGAGGAGCGCGCAGCGCGCGGCGCTCGAGCGCGCCGACAGCCTCCGCGGCGCGGCGTTCGTCGAGTTCGCCCGGCGCCTCGCGGGCGACGGTCCGGACGCCCCGGCGGCAGAGGTGCCGCTCGCGGCGCTCTCGCAGGGCGACCGCGTCGAGGTCCGCTCCGGGGAGCTCGTCCCGGTCGACGGCGTCGTCCTGGCGGGACGCTCGTCCCTCGACAACGCCGTCCTGACGGGCGAGACCGACCCCGTCCCGGTCCGGGTGGGCGACCCCGTCAACGCCGGCGCCACGAACCTCGGGGCTCGGCTCGTCGTGCGCGTCGACGCCGCCGGGGAGAAGACCCGGATCGGCGCCCTGCTCGCCGTCGTCCAGGAAGCGCTCTCCCGGCGCCCCGCCCTCCTGCAGCGCACCGACCTGCTCGCCCGCCGCTTCGTCCAGACCCTCCTCGTCCTCGCCGTCGCGACGGGCGCCGCCTGGCTCTCGCGCGGCCCCGAGGTGGCGCTCGAGCGCGTCGTCGCCCTCCTCGTCGTCGCCTGTCCCTGCGCGCTCGGGCTCTCCGTCCCCCTCGCGGTGTCGGTGACCCTCCTGCGGGCGGCCCGCGCCGGCGTCTTCGTCAAGGACCCGGACGCCCTCGAGCGCCTCCGCCACGTCGGCACGGTCCTCCTCGACAAGACCGGGACCCTCACCGAGGGCCGGGCCACCGTGGCGCGCTGGGAGGGGGACGAGGCCGCGCTGCAGCTGGCGCGGACGCTGGAGTCGGAGTCGTCGCACGCCGTGGCCCGGGCCTTCCGGGCCTCCTACGGCCGCCCCGTGAGGGTCGTGCGCGACGTCGAGGACGTCCGCGAGGTCCCGGGGCAGGGGATCTCCGGCACGCTCGGCGGCCGCGTCGTCCACGTCGGGAACCGCGTCCACGTCGAGGCCGCGGGAGCGCCTGTCCCCCCGGCGCTCGCCGCGCGCGCCGAGACGTTCGTCGCCGACGGCTTCAGCCCCGTCTTCGTGGCGGTCGACGGCCGGGTCGCCGGGGTCGCCGGCCTCGGCGACCCGCTCCGCGCCGACGCGCGCCGGACCGTGCTCGCCCTGAAGCGGCGCGGCGTCACGGTCCGCATCCTCTCCGGCGACCACCCCGCCGTCGTCGCGCGCGTCGCCGCCGAGCTCGGGATCCCCGCGGCCGACGCCCTCGGCGGGCTCTCCCCCGAGGCCAAGCGGGACGTCGTCGCCCGCCTGACCGGCGCCGAGGGCCGCGCCGCCGTCGTGATGGTCGGCGACGGCGTGAACGACGCGGCGGCGCTCGCCCTCGCCGACGTCGGGATCGCCGTCCACGGAGGCACCGGCGCCTCGATCGTCGCCGCGGACGTCGTCCTCACCCGCGAAGGAGTGGCCCCGCTCGACGACATCCTCGACGGAGCCCGGCGCCTGCGCGGAGTGGTTCGCCGGAACCTCGCCTTCTCCCTCGTCTACAACGTCGCCGCCACCGCGCTGGCGGTCCTCGGCCACGTGGGGCCGCTCCTGGCGGCCGTCCTGATGCCCGTCTCGTCCCTGACCGTCGTCCTCTCCTCGGCCTTCTCGGGCGCGTTCCCGCGCCCGGCACGGAGCGCGCGCCCCGCGGCGACCGCGGCGACCGCGGCGGCGGAGGCCTGACGTGGAGACGATCTTCGTCCTCCTCCCCCTCGCGCTCCTCATCGCCGCCATCGCGGTCGGGTTCTTCATCTGGGCCGCGAAGACCGGGCAGTTCGACGACATGGAGACCCCCGCCGTGCGGATCCTCTTCGACGACGAGGAGCCTCGCCGCCCGGCCAAGGCGCGCGCCCTGGACGTCCCCCCGGGGACGGCCGCGGAGGCGCTCTCCCCGACGAGTTCTCGAGAGACGACGAAAGCCGATTCGACAAGGAGGGCCCCCGAATGAACGGAAGGAGAATGCCCGTCCGCATCCTGTCGCTGCTGGTGGCGGCAGTCCTGACGGGCTCCCTCGCGTACGCGCTCAGCAACGCGCGCAAGGGCTACGAGCCTCGCCAGCCCATCCTGTTCCGTCACACGCGAATGGCGGGCGCCCCCGTCTGGCAGAAGGACGCGAAGGGCGAGACGGTGAACGTCGGGGGCTTCGGCATCCCCTGCGTCTACTGCCACACCATGGCGTACAAGGGCCGCCACTCCACGGTCCCCTCCACGGCCGTGTGCATGAACTGCCACACGAGCGTGGGCCTCAACAAGGAGTGGGTCCTGAAGATGAAGGAGTACTGGGACCGCGGGGAGCCGATCCCGTGGGTGAAGGTCCACGACCTCCCCGACTTCGTCTACTACGACCACTCGGCGCACCTGAACGCGAGGAACGAGAAGGGCGAGCCGAAGATCCCGGTGAAGGACGCGCAGGGCAGGCCGATCAACCCGTGCGAGGCCTGCCACGGGAAGGTCGAGCAGGAGGAGATCGTCCGCGTGCAGGTGAACTTCAACATGCAGTGGTGCCTCGACTGCCACCGGAAGCCCGAGATGAAGGCGCCCACCGACTGCGTCGCGTGCCACCGGTGAGGGAGATGACGATGAATCCGAGCGAGACCAGCACGCAGCCCGGGCTCTCCGCCGTCGACCGGCGCGAGTTCCTCCGGCTGAGCGGGACGCTGGCGGCCGCCGGGGCGCTCGCGAGCGCCGGCTGCCAGCCTCCGCAGGAAGCGACGATCCCGTTCCACGACATGCCGGAGAGCCTCGTCGACGGCGTGGGACGGGCCCGCTTCTTCCACACCGTCCTCGACGGCTCCCCCGTCCTCGTGAGGACCCGCGAGGGGCGCCCGATCCTCGTCGCGCCGAGCCCGACCGACGCGAGCGGGCGCGGGCTCACCGTGCGCCACCACGCGGCGCTCATGGACCTCTACGACCCCGACCGCGCGCGCGGCCCCCTCTCCGTGAGGCGCGGCAAGGGAGCGCCCGTCGCGTCGAGCTGGAGCGCGATCGGCCCCGACGTCGCCTCGCGCCTGAAGGCGGCCGGGGCGAAGGCCGTCCTCCTCACGGGCCCCGTCGCGAGCCCCGCCCTCGCGGCGGCGATCGCCGGCCTCTCGGCGAAGACCGGCCTCCGGCACGTCGCCTGCGGTCCCCTCGAGTCCGACGCCACCGTCCGCGCCTGGAAGCAGGCGTTCGGCGACGCGAAGGTCCCGAGACTGCGCCTCGACAAGGCGGACCTCGTCGTCGGCCTCGGCGCCGAGTTCCTCGACCGTCCCGAGGACGGCCTCGAGAAGGACTTCGCCGTCCGGCGCTCCCCCGACCCGGCCGGCGGGCGGGGAATGAGCCGCTTCGTCCAGCTCGAGGGGCGCCTGACCCTCACCGGGGCGAACGCCGACCGGCGGATCCGCGTCCGCGACTCGCACCTCGCCGCCGTCGGGGCGGCCCTCGTCCACGAGCTCGCCGTCGTCCGGAAGCTCGGGCCGCTCGCGACCGACGCGGAGGCGGCGAAGGCCCTCGCGCCGTACGCGGTCGACGCCGTGGCGAAGCAGACCGGCCTCCCGGCCGCCGCCCTGTCGGCGCTCGCCGGCGAGCTCGCCGCCGCGTCCGGCCGGGCCGTCGTCGTCGCGGGGGGGTCGGCGAGCACGGCCGCCTCCGGCCCGGCGATCGAGCTCTCCGCCCTCCTCCTGAACCTCACGCTCGGCGCGTTCGAGGCGGGCCTCCTCGACGAGGCCGCCGCGGTCGCGCTCCCCTCGGGCGGCGCCGCCGAGCTCGCGGCGCTCGCAGACGAGATGCGGGCCGGGAAGGTCGAGCTCCTCCTCGTCGCGGGCGCGAACCCGGCCTACGACGCCCCGGCGTCGCTGAAGATCGCCGAGGCGATCGCGAAGGTCCCGTTCGTCGTCTCGCTCAACGACCGGCTCGACGAGACGAGCCTCCTCGCCGACCTCCTCGCCCCCGCGAGCCACCCGCTCGAGTGCTGGGGCGACGCCGCCCTTCCCCGCGGCCTCGTGGCCGTCCAGCAGCCTGTCATCCAGCCGCTCTTCGACACGCGGGGGCTCCTCGACCTCCTCGTCGACTGGGGCGCCGCCGCGGACGACCCGGCCGCCCTCGCCGCCGTCGACGCCGCCCGCGCCGCCGTCGCGAAGGCCCCGCTCCCCGCCTCGGCCGCGCCCGCGGCGAGCCCGAGCGTCGCGTGGCACTACCTCCGCGCGGCGTGGGCCGCGCGCCTCGGCCAGGCGGCCGGGACGCCGGCCTTCGAGGCCGCGTGGAACGAGGTCCTCCGCTCCGGCTCGTGGCAGGGCCCGGCCCCGGCGCCCGCGCCGCGCAAGCTCGCCCCGGCGGCGCTCGCGCTCCTCGCCTCCCCGCCGGCCGCCCCGTCCGGCCTCGAGCTCCAGCTCTACCCGCACCTCGCCCTCGCGGACGGACGCGCGGGGAACAACGGCTGGCTCCAGGAGTTCCCCGACCCGATCACCCGCATCACGTGGGGCGGCGCGCTCTCCATCGCCCCCCGCCGGTTCGACGAGATGAAGCTCGCGAACGGCGACCTCGTCGAGGTCGACGCCGGGCACGCGAAGCTCGTCGCGCCGGCCTACCGCCACGCCGGGATGCACCACGACCAGGTCGCCCTGCCGCTCGGCCTCGGCCGGGCGGCGTGCGGGGCGATCGGCGCGGGCGTCGGAGGGAACGCCTTCCCCGCACGGCTCCTCGCGGACGGGCGCCTCGTCGCGGCCGGCCTCCCGGTCACGATCCGGAAGGCCTCCGGCCACGAGACCCTCGCCTTCGCGCAGGGCTCCGACGTCCTCGACCGCGAGGCCCGGCCGCTCGTCCCGGTGACGACGCTCACCGCGTACGAGAAGGACGGGAAGGCCGGCACCGAGCAGCAGGAGGGCGGCCCGTCCGCCTGGCCCGAGCACCCCTACCCGGACGCCCGCTGGGCGATGGCGATCGACCTCAGCAAGTGCAACGGCTGCGGCAAGTGCGTCCTCGGCTGCCAGGCGGAGAACAACGTCCCCGTCGTCGGCCACCGCGGGATCGTCGACGGGCGCGACATGTCGTGGATGCGGATCGACCGCTACTACGACGCGCCGAAGAAGGACGGCAAGTGGGACGCCGACGTCTGGGACGGCCCGCTTCCGGTCGTCGAGGAGCCGCAGGTCCTCTTCGAGCCGATGCTCTGCCAGCACTGCGAGAACGCGCCGTGCGAGACCGTCTGCCCCTTCGTGGCGACGATGCACAGCGAGGACGGCCTGAACGAGCAGGTCTACAACCGCTGCGTCGGCACCCGGTACTGCGCGAACAACTGCCCGTTCAAGGTCCGCCGCTTCAACTTCTGGGAGTACGGCAAGCAGCAGGAGAGCGCGCTGATGCGTGCGCTCGAGCCCCGCATCCGGCGGAACGCCGAGCTGAACACCCGCACCCCGATGCAGATGAAGAACAACCCGGAGGTCACGGTGAGGAGCCGCGGCGTGATGGAGAAGTGCTCCTTCTGCGTCCAGCGGATCCGCGAGGCCCGGGCCGAGGCGACGCGCGAGGGGAGGAAGAAGGAGCACTTCCCCGACGGCGCGGTCGTCCCGGCCTGCATGGAGGCCTGCCCCACCGGGGCCATCACCTTCGGCGACGTGAACGCCCCCGGCTCGAAGGTCGCGGCGCTCGCCGCGCACCCGCGGGCCATGAAGCTCCTCGACTCCCTCGGCGTCAAGCCGTCGATCTCCTACCTGACGAAGGTGCGCAATGACAAGGCATGAGGCGAGTCCCTACGCCACGGTGATGGACGACGGCCAGCTCACCGGCCGGCCGATCGTCCTCGCGGGGGCCGGCCCTTACGGGGGCGACCTCGAGGTCCCCGAGCCGCTCGTCACGGGCGGGAAGAAGTGGTCCGACGTCGACCGCGACATCTGCATGCACGCCGAGCAGTTCCCCACGAAGAGGTGGTGGATCGCGTTCGCGGTCGCGCTGGCGTTCCTCGGCCTGCTCGTCTTCTCGGTGATCGTCCTCCTCTACGACGGGATGGGGATCCTCGGGGTCAACCACCCGGTCGGCTGGGGCTCGTTCATCATCAACTTCGTCTTCTGGATCGGCATCGGCCACGCCGGGACGCTCATCTCGGCGGTCCTCTACCTCTTCCGGCAGCAGTGGCGGACCGGCATCAACCGCGCCGCCGAGGCGATGACGCTCTTCGCCGTCGCCTGCGCCGGCATCTTCCCCGTCATCCACCTCGGGCGGGCCTGGTTCGCCTACTGGCTCGTCCCCTACCCGAACGCGCGCGGCCCCCTCTGGGTCAACTTCAACTCGCCGCTCGCGTGGGACATCTTCGCGATCTCGACGTACGGACTCGTCTCCCTCGCGTTCTGGTACGTCGGGCTCCTCCCCGACCTCGCCACCGTGCGCGACCGCGCGACCCACCCGTGGCGAAAGAAGCTCTACAACGCGATGAGCTTCGGCTGGACGGGCTCGCACCGGATGTGGAGGCACTACGAGTCGGCCTACATGATCCTCGCCGCCCTCGCGACGCCGCTCGTCTTCTCGGTCCACACGATCGTCTCGTTCGACTTCGCGACGTCGGTCATGCCGGGCTGGCACACGACGATCTTCCCGCCCTACTTCGTCATCGGGGCCATCTTCTCGGGCTTCGCGATGGTCATCACGCTGATGACCTTCATGCGCGGCTACTTCGGCATGAAGAACTACGTCACGCTGAACCACATGGAGTCGATGGCGAAGATCCTGATGCTGACGGGGATGCTCGTCGGCTTCGCCTACTCCACCGAGTTCTTCATGGCGTGGTACTCCGGGAGCGCCTGGGAAGGGTTCGTCTTCAAGAACCGCGCGTTCGGCCCCTACGGCTGGGCCTACGCGATCATGTTCACCTGCAACGCGATCGTCCCGCAGGTCTTCTGGTGGAAGAAGATGCGGCGGCACACCTGGGTCCTCTTCGCCGTCTCGATCCTCGTGAACGTCGGGATGTGGTTCGAGCGGTACGTCATCGTCGTCACCTCGCTCCACCGCGACTTCCTCCCGTCGTCCTGGGGCATGTACGCCCTGACGAAGTGGGACTACGCGATCCTCCTCGGCTCCTTCGGCCTCTTCTTCACCCTCTTCCTCCTCTTCGTGCGGGTCCTCCCCGTCGTCGCGATCTCGGAGGTCAAGGGCGTGATGGACCCGAAGGTCGCCCGGAGCGCCCCCACCGACGCCGCCCTCGCGGCGGCCCAGGAGGCCTGAGCCATGATGCCGACCTCGACGAAAGGCGTCCTCGGCCACTTCTGCGAGCCGGCCGAGGCGCTCGCCGCCGCCGCGAAGGTGCGCGACGCCGGCTGGAAGCACTTCGACTTCCTGACCCCCTTCCCGATCCACGGCATGGAAGACGCGATGGGGCAGAAGAGGTCGTGGATCCCCTGGGCCACGGCGATCCTCGCCGCCTGCGGCATCCTCTTCGCGCAGGGGCTCCAGAACTACGTCATGGTGTGGGACTGGCCGATGAACTTCGGCGGCAAGCCCCACGCCGCCTGGCCCGCCTTCGTCCCGATCACGTTCGAGGCGATGGTCTTCTGGGCGGCGCTCGGCACCGCGCTCGTCGCGATCGTCGCCGGCAAGCGCGACACCGTCCCCCAGCCGCCCCCGATGGCGATCCGGACGGGGGCGACGATCGACCGCTTCGTCCTCTGGATCTCGGCGACCGACCCGAAGTGGAACGCCGCCGAGGCCGAGGCGTTCGTGAAGTCGCTCGGCGCCCACGGCGTGAGGCTCGTCGACGAAGGAGGGGCCGATGCGTAACGCCACCCGCGCGCTCGCGCTCGTCGCGCTCGGACCGGTCTCCGCGCTCCTCGCGGGCTGCGACCTCGGCCTCCCGGCCGGCCGCACGCCCCACCGCGAGGGGAACCGCCTCGACATGAGCGACCAGCTCAAGCTCAAGCCGCAGCGGAAGGACCTCTTCCTCGCCCGCCCCACGGGGCTCATGGAGCCCCAGGCGGGGACCGTCGCCGCCGGCGAGGTCCCGTACCCCTACGCGCAGAACGAGGCCGACAGGGCCGGCGCGGAGCTCAAGAACCCGCTCCAGCCGACGCCCGAGGTCCTCGCCCACGGGAAGTTCGTCTACGAGAACGTCTGCATCACCTGCCACGGCCCGAAGGGGGCCGGCGACGGCCACGTCACCGCGCTCTTCCCGAAGCCGCCGAGCCTGATGACGCAGAAGGTGCGCGACTGGCCCGACGGCCAGCTCTTCCACCGCCCGATGCGGGGCCAGAACTCGATGCCGAGCCACGCCCGCCAGGTCGACCAGAAGGACGCCTGGTCGGTCGTCCTCTGGATCCGCGAGATGCAGAAGTCCGAGCCCGTCGCGCCGCCGCCGGCCGCGCCCGCGGCCCAGGCCGCCGCCGCCCCGCAGGTCCCAGCCGCGCAGGCCGCGACCGGAGGGAAGCCATGAGCCACGATCACTCCAACGCCCTCCCCCAGGCGCCGGAGCGCCTCGCCCTCCCCGGCAGCGTCCAGGGCCTCGCGGCCGCGCTCGTCCTCGTCGGCGCCGCGGCGCTCGGCTGGGCCTTCTCGCGCGGCGAGGCGCAGCTCGCCTGGAGCGCGTACCTCATCGGCGCCTTCTTCGCGCTCGGCCTCGGCGTCTTCGGCGCCGCCTGGCTCGCGATCCTCTACCTCGCCCGCGGCACCTGGTCCGTCACGATGCGCCGGATCCCCGAGGCGATGACCGCGTGGCTCCTCCCGGGCGGCGTCCTCGCGCTCGCGGCGGGCCTCGGCGCGCGCTCGCTCTACCACTGGTCCGACGCGGAGGCCGTCGCCAAGGACGCGCTCCTCGCCCACAAGGCGCCGTTCCTGAACATGACGATGTTCTACGCGCTCGTCGGAGCGAGCCTCCTCCTCTGGGTCGTCTTCGGCGCCGCCCTCGTCGGCGTCTCCCGCAGGCAGGACAGGGAGGGGGGCATCGGCCCGTCGCGCACGGCCCGGACCCTCTCGGCGCTCTTCCTCGTCGTCTTCGCGCTGACGATCTCGATCGTCAGCTTCTACCTCCTCCTCTCCCTCGAGGCGCACTGGTTCTCGACGATGTTCGCGGTCCTCGTCTTCACCGACGTCGTCCAGACGGGAACGGCTTTCGTCGCCGTCGTCGCCGGCCTCCTCGTCGCGGCCGGGAGGCTGAAGGGCTTCCTGAACGAGAACCACCTGCACAGCCTCGGGAAGATGGTCTTCGCGTCGACCGGCTTCTGGGCCTACATCTACTTCTGCCAGCACATGCTCATCTGGTACGCGAACCTGCCGGAGGAGACGGTCTACTTCCTCAAGCGCACCGCGAACGGCTGGCTCCCGTACATCCTCCTCCTGCCGGTCCTGAAGTTCGTCGTGCCGTTCCTCCTCCTCGTCCCGCGGGAGGCCAAGCGACAGGCGAAGCGGCTCGTGCCGGTCGCCGCGCTCATCGTCTTCGCGCAGTTCTGGGAGCTCTACGTCATGGTCGGGCCGGCCATGGGGCACGGCGCCGAGGCCGCCCACGCGCACCTGCCGCTCGTCGAGCTCTGTGCGACGCTCGGCTTCCTCGGCCTCTTCACGATCGTCTTCGGCTGGTCGCTCGCCCGTCACGACGCCGTTCCGCTGAAGGACCCGGCCCTCGCCGAGTGCCTCGACTATCACTCGTGAACGCTTCGCGGACCGCTCCCCGGGCGCTCGTCACACGCCCGTGAAGCTCCGCGAGACCCTGCTCGGCCTGCTCGTCCTCGCCCTCCTCGCGGGCGGGGCCTGGTGGGCGCGCGGGCGGGGTCGCGCGGCCGCGCCTTCCGGCGTCCCCGCGACGGCCGCGAAGGCCGTCTCCCCCGCGGCTCCGCTGCCGGACGTCACCCTCGCCGACGGCTCCGTCGACCTGGGCGACGTCCGGCTCGTCCTCTCCGCCGACCGGCCCGTGGTCGCCTTCGCCAAGGCCCGGTTCCGCGTCCGCGCGGAGGCGGCCGGCGCGCCCGTCGCGCTCGAGAACGGCCGCCTCTCCTTCGAGATGACGATGCCGATGGGCGACCACCGCTACGCGCTCGTCCCGTCCGCCGACGGCTGGCAGGAGGCCGAGGTCTTCCTCCCGATGTGCCGGAGCGGCAACCGGACCTGGTTCGCCACCGTGGAGGGGACGGTCGCGGGGAAGCCCCGCACCGCCATGTTCCGGCTCGACCTGGCGCCTCCGTCGACCCCGCCGGCGCGTTGATCGAGAAGGTCGGCCTCCTCGGCTTCCTGACGCTCGGCCTCCTCGGAGGCTTCGGGCACTGCGTCGGGATGTGCTCTCCCTTCGTTCTCTTCGTCTCGCGCCGCTACGTCGCGCCGGACGCCGCGCGGGGCGAAGGCCCCGCCGCGCGACGTCGCGCGGCCTTCGTCGCGCAGCTCTGGTACACGGCGGGGCGCGTCGTCACCTACGTCGCCCTCGGTGCGCTCGCGGGCGCCCTCGGCGGCGTCGTCCAGCTCGCCGGCTCGCTCCTCGGTCTCCAGCGGGCGGCGTCGGTCGTCGCGGGGGCCGTCCTCGTCCTCTGGGCGCTCGGCGCGCTGTCCGACCTCGTTCCCGGCTTCTCGGCCGGCGGGAAGCTCTTCGGCCGCGTGGCGAGGGCGCTCCAGGGGCGCGTCCCCGGCCACCCGTTCGCCACGGGCCTCTTCCTCGGCCTCCTCCCCTGCGGCCTCCTCTACTCGGCCGTCCTCGCGGCGGTGGCGGAGGGCGGCGCGCTCCAGGGCGCCGCCGCCCTCGCCGTCTTCGGCCTCGGCACCGCCCCGGCCCTCCTCGGCGTCTCGCTCGCCGACGAGCTCCTCGCCCGCCGCCGCGCGCTCCTCAACCGCGTGTCGCAGCTGTTCCTCCTCGCGATGGGGGCGTGGTTCCTCTGGACGGGGCTCGCCGGGAGCTGAGCCGGGCCGGAGACGGCACGGGCCCGTTCCGCAGGCCCGGGAGTCAGGGCCCCTTCACGACTCCTCCCGGCCGCGCGGCCCGACGCCGTACCGCTCCCGGTAGGCATCGACCGCTTGCTCGATGGTGGGGAAGAAGTTCCCGGCCCCGAGCTTCGTAAAGAGCCCGTACCGCTTCAGGTGGTCCTTCACCGGGCCCTTCATCTCGGCGAAGCAGATCTCGATGCCCGCCTCCTCCAGCTCCTCGTCGAGCGCGGCCAGCTCGTCCGCAGCCGTGATGTCGACGTCGGTCACGGGCTCGGCGGTGACGACGACCCACCTCGTCGGCGTCGGCGCCCGGGCGATCGCGTCGAGGACGTGCTCGTGGAACGTCTCGGCGTTGGCGAAGAAGAGGGGCGCATCCCACCGGAACAGGACGAGGCCGGGGATCTGTCTCGCATCGGCGTGGCGGGAGACGTCGTGGAATCCCATGAGCCCGTCGACGTTCCCCAGGACGGCGTCGTAGGGTCTCCACGCGCGCCAGACGAAGCCGAGGAGCGCGAGGCCGACGGCGATGAAGATCCCCTCGATGACGCCGAAGAGCGCCACGCCGAGGAAGCAGACGACCGACAGGACGAACTCCGCGGGTCGCAGCCGCCAGAGGCGCAGGACCCCGGAGACTTCCACCAGGCCGAGGCACGCGGAGATGACGACGGCGCCGAGGGCCGCGTGGGGCAGGTCCGCCAGGAGCCTCGGCCCGAAGATGAGGAGCAGGGCGATGCAGGCGGCCCCGACGACGCCGGTGAGCTGCGTCTTCGCGCCCGCCGCCTCGGCCACCGGCGTGCGCGAGGAGCTGCTGGTGATCGGAAAGCCCTGGAAGAAGCCCGTGGCCACGTTGGCGGCGCCGAGGGCGACGAGCTCCTGGTCCGGGTCGACCTCGTAGCGGCCGCGCAGCGCGAACGTGCGGGAGAGGACGCTCATGTCCGCGAAGGAGACGAGGGCGATGGCGAGGGCGTTCAGGAAGAGATCCCGGACGTCTCCCGGGGAGATCGCCGGTATCTGGAAGGCAGGCAACCCCTGCGGAAGCGGACCGACGACGGAGATCCCCCCGGTCGCCGCGAGGTGGAACGTCGACGAGACGAGCGTCGCACCGACGACGGCCACGAGCGGTCCCGGAATGGCCGGAGCCCACTTCCTGAACCCGAGGATCACGACGAGGCAGGTCACGCCGATGGCGAGGGCCGTTCCTCCGGTCTGGCCGTTCCGGATGCCCTGTACGAGGCCCGCGGCCTTCTGCAGGAGGCTGTCGCCGCCGACCTTGAACCCGAAGACCCTGGGGAGCTGCCCGACGAGGACGGTGAGCGCGATCCCGTTCAGGTACCCGTACCGGACCGGCTTCGAGAGGAGGTCGGTGATGAACCCGAACCGGGCGAGGCCGCCCACCATGCAGAGGACGCCCGTCAGGACGGCCAGCAGCCCGGCCAGCGCCACCGCCCGCCCCGGGTCCCCGGCGGCGTGGGGCAGGACCGCAGCCGCGATGAATGCAGCCAGCGCCGAGTCGGGGCCGAGGACGAGGATGCGGCTCGGCCCGAGGACGGCGTAGGCGAGGAGCGGGACGATCGTGGCGTAGAGCCCGTAGATTGCGGGAAGGCCCGCGGCTTCCGCGTAGCCCATCCCGACGGGGACGAGGATCGCCGTGAGGACGAGGCCGGCGGCGAGGTCGCTGACGAGCCACGCGCGCTCGTACGTGCGGAGGACCGCGAGGAGGGGGATCCAGCGGCCCGGGCCCGCCGGGACGGCTCTTCTCGCAAAGGGGTTGCCGGCGGGGTCCGCGGCGCTCGGGGTCGATCGCGGTTCCATCCTCTCGCCTCCGTCGGACACCGTCAGGGAACCGTGGAATCTACGCTCTCCGGCCGGCAGGGCCTTCCGGATACGGGACGCAGGGCTCGGGCCTTACCCTGCGACCGCGGCGATCTCTTCGGCCGTGAGCCCGAGGTCGTGCAGGACGCGGGACGTGTCGGCGCCGAGCGCCGGAGCCGGCGCGTGCGGGCGGCGAAGGCCCGGGACGCCGAGGAACGCCGCCGGCGTCGCCAGGTTGCCGCCCCCCGGCACCGAGGTCCGCTCCATCCGCCCCGCGAGGGCCTCGCGCGCCGCGGCGAGGTCGTTCACGGGCGTCAGCGGGATCCCGAGCGCCTCGGCCAGGGCGAGCCAGTCGGCGCGGGAGCGCGCGCCGAAGACGGCCGAGAGACGCGCGGCCGCGTCGGCCCCCGCCTCTCCCGTGTCGAGACCGTCGGCGGCGTGCTCGGGGATTCCCGCCATCTCGCAGAGGGCGGCCCAGAACTTCGGCTCGATCGCGCCGAGCGCGACCCGCGCGCCGTCCGCGCAGCGGTACGTGCGGTAGCCGGGGCTCTTCCCCGCGAGGACCTCGTCGAGGACACCGCCGCCGCCCAGGCCGACCTCCGCGAAGGCCCACGCGAGGAACGGCAGCGGCCCGGTGACGAGCGGCTGCTCGACGTGGACGCCGCGGCCCGTCCTGTGGCGGAGGAGGAGGGCGGCGAGCGTCGAGGAGGCCGCGAGGAGCCCCGTCGCGACGTCGGCGACCTGGACGCGCGGGAGGTCCCCCGGCGGGAGCTCCGAGAGGAAGCCGGTGACGGCCGTGAAGTTCAGGTCGTGCCCGATCCGGTCGGCGTCCGGGCCCTCGGAGCCGAAGCTCGAGAGCGAGACGACGACGAGGCCCGGGTTCAGGGCGGCGAGGCGGTCGTACCCGAGGTCCCACCGCTCGAGCGTCCCGGGCCGGAAGCTCTCGACGAGGACGTCCGCGTGCCGTGCCATCTTGCGGAGCGCCGCGGCCCCGGCGGGCGCCTTCAGGTCGATCGCGACCGACTCGACCCCGCGGAAGAACGCGAGGAAGCCGGCCCCGGTCCCGCCGACGAGCGGCGGCGTGACGCGCATCGGGTCCCCCGACCGGGGGTCCTCCACCTTGACGACGCGCGCCCCGAGGTCGACGAGGGTCCTCGCGAGGACGGCTCCCGGGAGCATCCGGGAGACGTCGAGGACGACCGTCCCCGCCAGGGGGAGCGCGGAGTTCACGCGGCGACCTTCCGGAAGAGCTTGCCGAACTTCGTCATCGCGGCGATGTTCGAGACCTTCACCTTGCCGAGGAGGAACGCGGTCTCCGGCGCCTGCTGTCCGCTCTCGATCGCGAGGTAGGTCTTCTCCGTCGTCGTGACGACGCAGTCCGCGGCGCCGTCGTGCCCCTCGAGCGTCCGGCAGAAGCCGTCCTCGATGACGACAGTCCAGTCGGAGCGGGGGACGTCCTTGAAGCGGAAGTGGAAGCGCGCGTTCCAGCCGGCGGCGCGGTCGGCGCGGAAGCGCTGCGGGAGGGTCTCGAAGAGCTCCGCGACGCTCGTCGGGAACGGGAGCTTCATCGCGAGGGAGATCGGCCCGGTGGCGAGGGTCACGGCCTCGTGACCCGGAGCCGCCGCCGCGGCGGGAGGGAACCAGGCGGGGTCGGTCGCCTCGTACGCCGGGGCCGGGCGGGGCTCCGGGGGTGCGGCCGCGGCCGGCGGCGGGACGAACGCGGGCGACGTCTCCCCGCCGGCCGGCGGCGCTTCCGGAACCGGCGGCGGGGCGAAGAACGACGGCTCCGTCTCCTCCGAGAGCGGGGCGGGAGCGGCCGCCGTCTCGGTCGTGACGACCTCCGGCTCGAGCGCGTGCAGCTCCTCGGTGCCGAAGCCGCGCCCCTGCACGGGACGCGTCTCTGTGAAGACGGCCTCGAGCGTGTCCGTGACGTCGGACTCGAAGACGTCGGGCGAGAGGGCGTCGGCCTCGAACGGGCTCGCCCCGCCGTCGAGGGGGAGCCCCGGGCCCGCGGAGGCGGCTTCGGAGGTGACCGCGGCCGGCGGTGCCGCGGCCTCGCCCTCCTCCTCGCGCTCGCGCCTCGGGAAGGTCACGCCGTCGATGGCGGCCTTCGCGATGACCTCCCGCATGATCTCGCTCGTCCCCGCGACGATCGTCCCGAAGCGGGCGTCGCGGAAGAAGCGCTCCATCGGGTACTCCTCGACCGTCCCGAAGCCTCCGAAGAACTGGAGGCACTCGTCGGCCGCCTTCTTCGACAGCTCCGTGGCGAGGAGCTTGGCCATGCACGCCTCGGCGACGGGGTTCTCCCCCCGCTCGTGGAGCCAGGCCGCGTGGTAGACGAGCTGCGCCGCGGCCTCGGCCTCGGCGTGGAGGTCGGCGAGCCGGTGGCGGATCGCCTGGAACTTCCCGATCGGGCGCCCGAACGCCTCCCTCGCGAGGACGTACTTCCGCGTCTCCTCGAGGGCGAGGCGCGTGCTCCCGACGGAGGTCGCGGCCGTCACGAGGCGCTCGAGGACGAACGTCTCCATGATGAGGTAGAAGCCCTCGTTCTCCCCGCCGACGAGGTTCCCGAGCGGGACGCGGACCTCCTGGAACGTCAGCTCGCCCGTGTCGGACGAGTGCCACCCCATCTTCCGGAGCTTGCTGCGCGAGAAGCCGGGCGCGTCGGCCTCGACGACGATCAGGCTGAGGCCGCCCGCCCCCGCGTCCTTCTCCGTCCGGCAGGCGACGACGACGAAGTCCCCCTCGACGCCGTTCGTGATCCAGGTCTTCGCGCCGTCGACGACCCAGGAGTCGCCGTCCCTCCGCGCCGTCGTCCGGAGCGCGGCGACGTCGGAGCCGGCGTCGGGCTCGGAGATCGCGATCGCGCCGACCTTCGTCCCCGCGATGGAGGGCTCGAGCCAGCGCCGCTTCTGCTCCGGCGTGCCGTGGAGCGCGATCGCCCCGGTCGCGATGAACTGCTGCACGGAGACGGCGGCGACGAAGCCGCCCATGAGCGAGCGCGGGAGCTCCTCGAGGAACGCGAGCGCGTGGAAGATCGACGCGCCCGTGCCGCCGAGCTCCTCCGGGGCGAGGATCCCGAGGAGGCCGAGGTCGCCCATCCGGCGGAAGACCTCGCGCGGGATCCGTCTCGATTCCTCCCACTCCCGGGCGTACGGGGCCACCTCGGCCTCGAGGAACTGGCGGACCGTCCGGCGGAAGCTCTCGTGCTCCTCTCCGAAGTAGATCGACGTCATGCACACCCTCGGGATGGAATAATCGGGTTCGAGCCCGGATAGAAGAGATTACGCCATTGCCCGACACCCTTCCCACCACGGAGATCCAGGTCCCCGCGAGCCCCGGCTTCGGTCCCCTGGAGACGGTCTTCACGGCGCTCGGCCGGGTCCTCCTCGTCCTCGACCGCGAGTTCCGGGTCATCCGGGCCTGCCACACGCTCGACGAGCTCGCCTTCCCGGGTGCCGCCGCGGCCGCGATCGGGCGGCCGATCGAGGAGATCGTCGGCGCGCGCCTCTTCGGCCCGTCCGACACTCTCCGCGAGTCGCTCGAGCGGGGCGGCCGCGAGGAGGGCCGCAGGGCGATCCTCCGGTGCGGCGAGGGGAGCGCCCGGCTCGTCTCGCTGACCGCGGCCGTCCTCCCGAACGAGGTCTCGAGCCACTGCGACCCGAGGGCGCGCTTCATCGTCGTCCTCCGGCCCGCCGAGACCGACAACGGCCTCGTCCAGTCGATGCTCTCCTCGCACGGGCTCGTCGCCCGTTCCCCGGTGATGCTCCGGATCGTCCACCTCGTCGAGTCGCTCCACCGGAGCGAGGCGACGGTCCTCGTGACGGGCGAGAGCGGCACCGGCAAGGAGCTGATCGCCCGCGCCCTGCACGCGAACTCTCCCCGCTGCACGGGCCCCTTCGTCGCCGTGAACTGCGGCGCGCTCCCGGGGGAGCTCCTCGAGAGCGAGCTCTTCGGGCACGTCCGGGGCGCGTTCACCGGCGCCGTGCGCGATCGCGTCGGCCGGTTCGAGATGGCGAAGGGGGGGACGATCTTCCTCGACGAGGTGGGGGACATCCCGCTCCACCTCCAGGTCAAGCTCCTCCGGGTCCTCCAGGAGCGGCGCTTCGAGCGGGTCGGCGAGAGCGTCCCGCGCCCGATGGACGCCCGCGTCATCGCGGCCACGAACGTCGACCTCGTGGAGGCGATCCGGGCCGGCCGCTTCCGCGACGACCTCTACTACCGCCTCCGCGTCGTCCCGATCCACGTCCCGCCGCTCCGCGAGAGGCGGGAGGACGTCCCGCTCATCGCGCAGCACCTCCTCGCCCACATCGGCGGGCGCGAGGGACGCGCGCTGATGCTCTCCCCCGACACCCTCGCCGCGATGCTCCGGCACCCCTGGCCCGGGAACGTCCGCGAGCTCGGGAACGCGCTCGAGTACGCCGTCGCGACCTGCACCGGCCAGACGATCCAGATCGAGAACCTCCCGTCCGAGCTCCGCCACGGCGCCGAGGGGGTCGGCGCCGAGGAGGCGCCGCAGCCCGAGCCCCTCGCAGACTCCCTCGCGGAGGACCCGGGCGAGCGGGTCCGGATCGTGCAGGTCCTCGAAGCGGCCCGCTGGAACCGCGGCCGCGCGGCCGAGCTCCTCGGCATGAGCCGGAGCACCCTCTGGAGGCGGATGAAGGAGCTCGGGATCGAGTGAGCTCCCGGCGGGACTTCCTCTCGACCGCCTGGGCCGTCGCCGGAGCGGGCGCGGCCGTGGCGGGGGGTGCCGCGCTCGGGCGGGCGCTCGCCGGCTCGCCCGAGCCGGGCCGGACGGTGGAGCTCTCCGCCGCCCTCCTGAAGGAGGCCGAGGAGCGCGGCGGGCTCGTGCACGAAGGGCTCCTCGTCCGCGGCCCGGCGGCCTCCCCCGTCGTCCTCGACCTCACCTGCACGCACCTCCGCTGCCGCGTCGCGCCCTCCGCGGACGGCGGCTTCGCCTGCCCCTGCCACGGGAGCCGCTACGACGCCGAGGGTCGCCCCGTGAGCGGCCCGGCGCCGAGGCCGCTCGCGCGCCCGCGCCTTCTCCGCTCGGGCGGAGGCTTCGTGGCGCGGCTCTCGTGATCCTCGGCCGTCTCACCTACGGGCTCCTCCTGGTGGCGGTCGCGAGCGGCCTCGCCCTCGCGCCGTTCTGGTCGGCCGGCCACGCCCTCGAGAGCGTCGAGACCCTGACCGGCGCGACCCCGTGGGGCTTCTGGCTGCGGGGCGTCCACGCCTTCTCCGCGTGGGGATTCCTCGTCGGCACCGTGGCCCACCTCGTCGAGGTCCTCTGGCGGAAGAGCGACGCCCGCCTCGCCCCCGCCGTCTGGTGGCGCTCCGTCGCGCTCCTCCCCGTCGCCGTCCTCGCCCTCCTCGGGGGCTTCCTGATGCGCGGCGACGCGGAAGCGCAGGCCGCGCTCGCCGTCTGGAGGGAGGTCTCGTCCTCCTTCCCCCTCGCCGGCCGCGCGCTCGCCTCGCTCCTCCTCGGCGTCCCCGGCTCCGACCTCGCCCCGGTCGCGCTCCACCACGCCGGCACGTTCACGCTCCTCGCCTGGCTCCTGACCGCCGAGCACGGGAAGGCGCTCGCGCCGGACCTCCGCTCGACCGTCCTCGCCGCGCTCGGGAGCTTCGCGGCGGCCGGGCTCTTCCCCGTCTCCCTCGGCCCGGCCGCCCCGCCGGACGGCGCGCTCCTCCTCGGCCCCTGGTACCTGCTCGGCCTGCAGGGCGCGCTCCTCCACCTCCCCGCGGCCTCCGCCTGGATCCTCCCCCTCCTCCTCCTCGCCGCCGTCGGCCTCGCGAGGCACGCCAGGGGCCGCCTGCGCTCCGCTCTCCTCGCCTTCGCGGCCGCCTGGAGCGCGGCGTACTTCGCGTTCACGCTCCGGCTCCTCGCCCTCCTGCGCTGATGTTCCGGACGCGGACGCTCGTCGTCGGGCTCCTCCTCGCGCTCGCGGGGCTCCTCGTCGCGCTCGGCCGGGAGCGGCAGCGCGCGACCGAGATCGGGCGCGGCCCCGGCCGGGCCGGGGGGAAGGCCGAGCGCTGCGTCACGTGCCACGTGCGTCCCGAGGAGGACCCGGGGGGCTCCCACGCCCGCGCCGCGGTCGGCTGCTCCTCCTGCCACCTCGGGAACCCTCTCGCGTTCGACAAGACCCGCGCACATGCCGGCATGGAACCCGAGCCGGGAGCCCTCCGGAGCGTGGCGCGCACTTGCGGCCGCCCCGGCTGCCACGTCCGCGAGGCGCAGCGCGTCGCGACGTCGCTCATGGCGCGGGCGAGCGGCATCGTCTCCGTGGACCGATGGGCCTTCGGCGAGATGGCCGAGCCGCGCGGCTCCACGACGATGGTCGAGACGCTCGCGAAGGCGGACCCCTCCCCCGCCGAGCGCCACCTCGGCAAGCTCTGCGGCGGCTGCCACCTCCACGCCCTCCGCGGCAACCGCGACGACGCGATCCACGGCAACGGCAGCGGCTGCTCGGCCTGCCACGTCGCGCGGCGGCTTCCCGGCGCGGTGCCGCGCCCCCACCCGCCCGTCGACGCCCGCGTCACCGACGACCGCTGCCTCGGCTGCCACAGCCGGAGCGGCCGGATCGCCCTGACGTACGAAGGCCTCTACGAGGTCGAGAAGGCGCAGGCCGGCGCCTGCGGCGCGGCCGCGACGACGCTCCACGACGGGCGCCCCGCCTGCCGCGCCGAGGCCGACGTCCACCGCCTCGCCGGCCTCTCCTGCGTCGACTGCCACCTCCACACCGACCTGATGGGCGATGGCACCCCGCGGGAGCACGAGGAGGAACAGGTCGAGGTGACGTGCGAGGCGTGCCACGGGCCGGTCCGCGAAGGGGGCGAGGCTGCGTGGCGCGACGTGAAGGACCCGGTCTCGCGCGACCTCCTCCGCCAGCGGGGCGAGACGCGCCCGCCGGAAGAGAAGGTCCGCCTCGGACGGCGCGGCACGCCGCTCTGGAACCTGCGTCCCACGGCCTCCGGGTGGGTCACGCTCCGGAAGGGACAGGGCGTCGCGCTCGCGACGAAGTCGACGCCCGACGACGCGGACCACGCGCTCCGCGGCCACGAGCGCCTGACGTGCAGCGCCTGCCACGCGGCGTGGGCTCCGACCTGCGACAGCTGCCACACGCGCTTCGAGCGCGAAGGGCAGCAGTGGGACTTCGCGAAGGGGAAGGAGACGCCGGGCCGCTGGATCGAGAGCTCGGAGGGTTACGGGGCGAAGCCTCCCTCGCTCGCCGTCCGCGCGGACGGGAAGATCGCGCCGGCCGTCCCCGGCATGGTCATGGACCTCGACGCGACCGGGGCGGGAGGGGCGAAGCTCGCTCGACGCCTCTGGTCCTCGTACGACCCGCATTCCACGGGGAAGCGGGCGCGCACCTGCGCGAGCTGCCACCTCGCGTCGCAGGAGCCGGGACCCGGCACGCGCGTCGGACTCCGCGGGCTCGACGCCGGCGAGGTCGGGCGCGCGCGCGCCGTCGGCGCGTGCCTGCCGTGCCACGGGAAGCCGGCCGATCCTGTCTGGAAGGACTTCGCCGCCTCGCGGGAGCGCCAGGCGCGCGGCACGACCCGCTGCACGGCCCCCCGCACGTTCCCCGTTGACGTGCGGCGCGCGGCGCCCGGGAAAGGCTGAGCTTCAGGCCCCCGGCGTGCCCGAGAACTTCTTTTGCATCGCCGCGAGGTAGGCGTCGAGCTCGGCCTCGCTCGAGAAGATCGAGACGCCCGGCAGAGACCCGATGATCTCGAACACCTTCTGGATCTGCGGCTGCAGGTTCTGCATCGCGAAGGAGCCGTCGACGGCCTTCAGCTCCTTGCGCGCCTTCAGGAGCACGCGGATTCCGGCGCTCGAGATGAACTTCAGGCCGGCGAGGTCGAAGACGAGGTGGTGGACCGAGTCGAGGAGCGGCACGAGGGCCTTCTCGAGGTCGGGGGCGGTCGTGCCGTCGAGGCTCCCGACGAGGACGACGCGCGCCGAAAAGCGGCTGGATTCCGATCTCCGTACGTCGATGCTCAGCGCCATGTCGATCTCTCCTGTCGATCCCTGCGAGGGATCGTACACGCACGAACCCGGGTCAGGGCCCCGCGGGCCGCTTCACGAGGACGAGGCGATTCTCGCCGTCCCGCCTCTCGTACCGCACCTCGTCGACGAGGCTGCGCACGAGCTTCAGGCCGAACCCGCCGAAGCTCCGCTCTTCGAGCGGCACCGGCGCCGGGTCGGCAGCGGCGGTCGGGTCGAACGCCGGGCCACGGTCGCGCACCTCGAGACGGACGCCCCCCGCCCGTTCCACCGCCGCCTCGACGAGGACGACTCCGCCCGGCCTTCCCGCGTAGGCGTGCTCGATGACGTTGTCGAGGGTTTCGGCGAGCGCGAGCGCCAGTTCGTCGATCGCGGGCGAGGGGACCCCGGAGCCCTCGCAGAAGAGGATGAACTCCTCCCGCACGCGCGCCGCCTCTTCCGCGTCCGCTCTCAGCTCGGCTCGGAACGGAACCGGCACGGCACTGCCGGAAGGCTTCCCGGGGACGGCGGGCACGTTCCGATCGTAACCCCCGGGGAAGCGGAATCTGGCGGCCGGCCTCCCCTCGCCCCGCCCCTGCCGCCTCTCCCCTTGACGCCGGCTGCCCGGCCCACTACGTTGCCACGTTCCCGGGGCGGCACGACGCCCGCCGAAAGGCCCCCTCGATGAAAGATCTCTCCGACTGCCGCGTCCTGATCGTCGACGACGTGAGGTCCAACGTCCAGCTCCTCGCCGAGGCGCTGAAGGGCGACTACAGGATCAGCGTCGCGCTCGACGGCGAGTCCGCCCTGAAGGCCGTCGAGGCGAGCCAGCCCGACATCGTCCTCCTCGACATCGTCATGCCGGGGATCGACGGCTACGAGGTCCTCCGGCGCCTCCGGGGCGAGGCCTCGACGCGCGAGCTCCCCGTCATGTTCCTCTCCTCGCTCGAGGACGTCGCCGACAAGGCGAAGGGCTTCGAGCTCGGCGCGAACGACTACCTGACGAAGCCGTTCGAGGTCCTCGAGGTGAAGGCGCGCGTCCGCTCGCTCCTCAAGGCGAAGGCGTACTCGGACGCGGTGAAGGCCGCGCTCGAGCGCGACCTCTCCATCGCGAAGGAGATCCAGCTCGGCCTCCTCCCCTCCGAGCTCGAGAGCTGCGCCGAGGGCAGCGGCCTCGACCTCCACGCCGTCCTCGAGCCGGCGCAGCACGTCGGCGGCGACCTCTACCTCGCGCTCCGCACGGCGCCCGACCGCCTCTTCCTCGCCGTCGGCGACGTCTCGGGCAAGGGGATCCCCGCCTCGCTCTTCATGGCCGTCACGATGACGCTCCTCCGGTCGCTCGCGCGCGAGCACGCCGCCCCGGAGGTCGTCCTCGCGCGGCTGAACGAGGAGCTCGCGGCCACGAACCGCGGGCAGCTCTTCGTCACGCTGATCTGCACCGTCTTCGACCTGGCCTCGGGGAAGGTCCACGTCGCGAACGCGGGCCACCCGTCGCCGGTCCTCCTCTCGGCCGACGGCGTCGCGACGACGCCGTTCCCGTCGACGGGACTCATCGCCGGCCTCTTCCCGGTCGCGAAGTACACGAGCCACTCGGCCGACTTCGCGCCGGGCGACACCCTCGTCTTCTACTCCGACGGCGTCTCGGAGGCGATGGACCCCGAGGAGAACGAGTTCGGCGAGGAGAAGCTCGTCGCGGGCCTCCTCTCACGGCCGCGCGGGAGCGTGAAAGAGATCGTCGACGGCGTCTTCGCCGACGTGAGACGTCACGCCGCCGGAGCGCCCCAGTCCGACGACATCACGGTCGTCGCGGTCCGCCGGCGCCTGGCGTAGCGGGACGCTGGGGTCCCGGGAGGCTCGTGCCGCTCAGGGCACGCCGAGCGTCCAGGCCTCGACCGGCCCCTTCCCCTTCACGTCGACGAAGCCGCGCGCGACGAACGGGTAGCGGCCTTCGAGCTTCTCGAAGACGCTCCGCGTCACCTGGATCGCGCCGGGGACCCCGTACGACTCCATCCGGCTCGCGAGGTTCACCGTGTCGCCCCAGAGGTCGTAGATGAACTTGCTCCGGCCGATGACGCCCGCGACGACGGGCCCGGTGTTGACGCCGACGCGGAGCCGCACCGGCGTCCCCCGCTCCTCGCCGAACGCCCGGGCGATCTCCTGGATCCGGAGGGCCATCCGCACCATCCGGTCCGCGTGGTCGACGTGCGCGTCCGGAAGCCCGCAGACGGCCATGTAGGCGTCGCCGATCGTCTTGATCTTCTCGATCCCGAGCTCGCGCGCGGCGAGGTCGAAGCGCGAGAAGAGGTCGTTCAGAAGGTCGACGACGTCGCCCGCCGGCATCGCCGAGGCCATCTGCGTGAAGCCGACGATGTCGGCGAAGAGGACCGTGACCTCCTCGAACCGGTCGGCGATCCCCTCCTCCCCGGAGCGGAGCCGGTCGGCGATCGCGCCCGGGAGGATGTTCAGGAGGAGACGCTCGTTCTCGCGCCGCAGGTGGTCCATCGTCAGGTGCGTGTGGACCCGCGCGAGGAGCTCGTGGGCGTTGAACGGCTTGGCGACGTAGTCCACGGCGCCGAGCTCGAACCCCTGCACGATGTCCGCCGTCTCGGTCTTCGCCGTCAGGAAGATGACCGGGATCGCGTGCCACCTCTCCGAGGCCTTGAGGCGCCGGCAGGTCTCGAAGCCGTCTATCTCCGGCATCATGACGTCGAGGAGGATGAGGTCGGGCTCCACCTTCTCGACGACCTCGAGCGCCTGCCTCCCGTTCGTGGCGACGCTGATCCGGTAGCCCTTCTCCTTCAGGATCGCGGCGAGCGTCTGGACGTTCGCCGGCGTGTCGTCGACGACGAGGATCCGGCTCGCGAGGGGCGCGGTCACGACGGGAGCGCCCCCTTCTCGCGGGCCGCGGCCTCGAGCCGGGCGCGCGCCTCGGCGAAGGCGAAGCCCCCGACCTCCTCGGCGAAGCGGGCCAGTCCCTCGGCCGGGAGGAGCCAGCGGAAGACGTCGCGGTGCGCCTCGAGGCACTCCTCGGCCTCGGGGTCGAAGTCGCCGAGGAGGGCGAGCATCCGCGCCACGGCCTCCTGCGCCACGGCCGGGTCCGGGGGCGCGGCCGGGGCGGACGGCTCCGCGGCGGCCTCTTCCTCCGGGAGCGCCTCGCGGAGCGCGCCGACGAAGGAGGCGAGCCGGTCGCGGAAGATCGCGAGGAGCGGCTCCGTCCCGGCGGGCGGGAGGTTCGCCGCGATCCCCTTCTCGAGCACGCCGGCCGCCTCCTGCACGCCCCGGGCGCCGAGGCTCCCGGCGACCCCCTTGACGGTGTGGGCGAGCCTCTCGGCGACGGCCGTGTCGCCCCGGGCGAGCGCCGCGGCGGCCTCGTCGGCGGCGGGCCCCTGCCTGGCGACGAACTCGCGGAGGAGCTTCACGTAGAGCTTCCGGTTCCCGGCGACCCGCCGGAGGCCGTCCCCGGTGTCGAGGCCGTCGACCGCCGGGACCTCCACCGCGCCCGGAGCCCCGGCCGGCAGAGCGGCGGCCGGCGGCGCGGCGGACGCGGCCCGCGCCGGCACCGGCGAGGGAGCCGCGGCGGCCCCCTGCCCCGGGCGCCGGTGCCTCTCGAGTGTCTCGAAGAGGAGCGCCGGGTCGATCGGCTTGGCGACGTGGTCGTCCATCCCCGCCTCGAGGCAGCGCTGCCGCTCCTCCATCGTCGCGTGGGCCGTCATCGCGACGATCGGGAGCGGCGCGAAGCGGGCGTCGGAGCGGATCTTCCGCGTCGCCTGGTAGCCGTCCATCTCCGGCATCTGCAGGTCCATCAGGACGAGGTCGTACGGGGGCGGAAAAGCGGCGCCGAAGAGCTTCTCCACCGCCTCGCGCCCGTTGTTCGCGACGGCGACGGAGGCCCCGCACCCCTCGAGGAGCTCGACGGCGATCTGCTGGTTGATCTCGTTGTCCTCGGCGAGGAGGACGCGCAGGCCGGCGAGACGCGCGCTCTCGTCGGCGTGCCCCGGCGCGGCGGACTCACCCTCGCTCCCGGCCGCGAAGATGCTCACCATCGTGTCGACGAGCATCGACTTCGTGACGGGCTTCAGGAGGAAGCCGTCGACGTGGAGATGCTCGGCCTCCTCGCGGACCTCCTCGCGGCCGAAGGCGGTGACGATGACGACCGCGGGCTGCCTGTGGAGCCCCGCGTCCCCCTTGATGGCGCGCGTCGCCTGGAGCCCGTCCATCCCGGGCATCTTCCAGTCCATGAAGACGATGTCGTAGGGCGCGTCCGCGTCCCGCTCCCGGATCGCCGCGATCGCCTCCGGGCCGGAGCTGACCGCGTCGACGTGCTCCGAGAGCGTCGCGAGCGACTCGACGAGGATCTCCCGCGCCGCGGCGTTGTCGTCGACGACGAGGATCCGGAGGGAGTCGAACCGCCGCGGGACGACGTTCCCGGTCCCCGTCGCGTGGCCGACGCCGAGCCAGAGAGTGAACGTGAACGTGCTCCCGACGCCCGCCTCGCTCTCGAGGCGGATCTGGCCCCCCATCAGCTCCACGAGCTTCCGGCAGATCGTCAGGCCGAGCCCCGTCCCGCCGTGCTTGCGCGTCGTCGACGTGTCGGCCTGGGTGAAGGGCTGGAAGAGCTTCGCCGACTGCTCCTTCGTCATCCCGATCCCCGTGTCGCGCACGGAGAACTCCAGCTTCGCCTTCTCCCCCGTCCGCTCGAGGAGGCCGATGTTCAGCCGGATCTCGCCGGTCTGCGTGAACTTGACGGCGTTGTTCACGAAGTTGGTCAGGATCTGCCCGAGGCGGAGCGGGTCGCCGAGAAGGTGCTCCGGGACCTCCGGCGAGACGTGGGCGAGGAACTCGAGCCCCTTCTCGTGCGCCTTCTGCGCGGTCAGCGTCGTGACCGAGCTGATGACCTCGTCGAGCCGGAACGTCGTCGTCTCGATCTCGAGCTTCCCCGCCTCGATCTTCGAGAAGTCGAGGATGTCGTTGATGACCCCGAGGAGCGACGTGCCGGCGTTGTGGACCTTGCCGATGTAGTCGCGCTGCTTGGCGGTCATCTGGGTCCGGAGCGCGAGGTGCGACAGGCCGATGATCGCGTTCATCGGCGTCCGGATCTCGTGGCTCATGTTCGCGAGGAACTCGGACTTGGCCCGGGTCGCGTCCTCGGCCGTCTCCTTGGCCGCCTTCAGCTCCGCCTCGGCCCTCTTCCGCTCGGTGATGTCGCTGAACATCCCGAACGACCCGATCTTCTCCCCCTTGTCGCCGGTCAGCGGCGTCGCGTGGACCTGGCAGGGGACGAGGCTCCCGTCCGCGCGGAGGAGGGAGACCTCGTAGGAGCCCATCTCGCCCCGCGCCCGCCGGGCGACGTTCTCCCGGAAGATCCGCGCGTTCTCCTCGTCGACGAAGTCGAGGATCGACCGGCCGACGATCTCCTCGCGCGCCCGGCCCAGGATCTGGCACATCGCCTCGTTCACCTCGACGGTCCTCGTCGCGGTGTCGATCAGCCAGAAGCCCTCGCTCGTCGTCTCCAGGATGCGCCGCGTCTTCCTCTCGCTCTCGACGAGGGCCTGCTCGGCCTGCACCCGCTCCGTGATGTCGCGGATCGAGACGGCGACCTGCTCGCGCTCCTCCGCGTCGACCGGCAGGGGGCTGAGGCCGATCTCGGCCGGGAAGAGCGTGCCGTCCCGGCGCCGCGCGGTCAGCGTCCGCCCGGTCCCCATCGCCCGGGCCTCCCCGGCGGCGTGGAAGGAGCGGCGAAGGCCGGCATGCCCCCCGCGGACCTCGTCCGGGACGAGCTCCTCGACGCGGTGGCCGACGAGCTCCTCGCGCGCGCAGCCGAAGAGCTTCACGCACTGGGCGTTCACGAGGCGGATGATCCCGTCCGAGTCGGCCACCATGAGGCCGTCCGGCGCGAGCTCGAGGACGCTCCGGAAGAACTGCTCCGTCTGCCGGAGGCGCCGCTGCGCCCGGAGGCGCTCCGTGATGTCGCGGAAGCTGATGACCGCCCCGACGACCGCGCCGTCCTTCTCGATCGGCCGGGCCCCGTACTCGACCGGGACGCTCGTGCCGTCCCTGCGGAAGAGGTGCTCGTCGTCGACGCGGCTCGTCACGCCCTTCGCGTAGGCCGCGAACATCGGGCACTCCTCGCGGGGGTACTCGCTCCCGTCGGGCCGGTGGTGGTGGAGGAGGTCGTGGGAGGGGGCACCGGCCAGCTCGTGCGCCTCGAAGCCCAGGATCCGGCAGGCGGCGTCGTTGACGAAGTCGATCCGGCCCCCCGTGTCCACTCCGAGGATCCCGTCCGCGGTCGACTCGAGGATGAGGCGCGTCCGCTCCTCCGTCGCCTTCAGCGACTCCTGCTGCGCGACGAGCTCCTCCTGGGACTCGCTCAGGGCGACGGTCTGTTTCTCGAGCTCCCGCGCCTGCTCCTGCGTCTGCTCGAGGAGCTCGCGGGTCCGGAGGTTGCGGGAGAGGATCTCGAGGCTCGACGCGACGACGGGAAGGAGCTCCTCGAGGAGGGCCTTCTCGCGCGGCGAAAGCGGCCGGAACGAGGCGAGCTCGAGGACCGCGAGGACCGCGTCGCGCGAGGTCACCGGCCAGGCCATCACCTCGGAGGGGGCCGCGCTGCCGAGGCCGGAGGAGATCCGGAGGTAGGCGGCCGGGAGGCCCTCCAGGCGGACCATGGCCCCCGCCCGCGCGCACTCGCCGACGAGTCCCTCTCCGGGGCCGAACGTCCCGGGCGCCTCAGCGCCTCCTTCGAGGCCGAAAGCCGCCGCCCGCCGGAAGGCGTTCCCGGCCCCCTCCCTCACGAAGAAGGCCGCGACCCCGCACCCGAGCAGGGGGACGAGGCCCGAGACGAGACGCTCCCCGAGCTCGCGGAGGGAGTCCGCGCCCTGGACCTCGCCGGAGAGCTTCGCGACGCACGCCTTCACCCAGCGCTGGTCCGCCATCTCGGACGCGCCGCCCTTCAGGACGTCGATGGAGCGGGCGAGGGCGCCGGTCTCGTCGCCGACGGTCGTGAAGGGGACCGCCTTTCCGTAGTCCCCGGCGGCGATCGCCTCGACGGACTCCTTCAGGGCGCCGATCGGCCCGGCGATCCGGCGGGACGTCTCGATGCCGACGAGCGCGGTGAGGAGGAGGCCCACGCCGACCACCAGGAGGAGGTTGCGCCGCGAACGCTCGATCGCCTCGACCGCGGAGGCGTTCGCCTCGGTGGCGAGCTCCTCGTTGTGCCGGATCCACTCCTCCGAGATCGCCCCCAGCCTCTCGCCGACCTCCATCATGCGGCCGCCGAGCTCGGCGATCGCCTCCTCCGTCCGCTCCCTCTCGGCGATCCCCATGATCCTCTCGGCGTTCGCGGCCCACTCGGCGCTCAGCTGCCGGTAGTCGTCGTAGAGCCTCCGGTCCCGGTCGTCCGAGACGGCCAGGTCGCCGTACCGCTCGAGGAGCGCGCGGACCTCCATCTTCTTCGCGGCGAAGGCCTCGACGGCCGCCTTCCGCTCCTCCGACGTCCGGGCGAGGAGGCAGGAGCGCAGGAGGACCCGGCCCTCCCCGTAGCCGCGGGAGATGTTGCCGAGGAGCTGAAGGCTCACGACGTGCTTCTCCGCGACGGACCGGCCCTGCTTCTCGATGAAGTCGAGCTGCCTCGTCACGAAGAAGCCGACCGCGACGAGCGCGAGGAGCGGAACGGCGACCAGGACGAGCAGCCGGCGTGCGATCGTCATGACGTCCCTTTCAGGGGCGGCTCAGGCTTCGAGGAGCTTCTCGACGTCCTTCTCGAGGCTCTCCGGCGTGTCGTTCGGGGCGTACCGGGCGACGACCTTCCCCTCCCGGTCGACGAGGAACTTCGTGAAGTTCCACTTGATCGCCTCGGTACCGAGGAGGCCGGGCGCGGCCTTCTTCAGGAGCCGGTAGAGCGGGTGGGCGTTCTCGCCGTTGACGTCGACCTTCGCGAAGAGCGGGAACGTCACGTCGTACTTCAGCGAGCAGAAGCTCCGGATCTCCTCCTCGTCCCCCGGCTCCTGGTGCCCGAACTGGTCGCACGGGAACCCGAGGACGACGAGGCCCTTCGCCTTCCGTTTCCTGTACAGCGCCTCGAGGCCCGTGTACTGCGGCGTGAAGCCGCACCTGCTCGCGACGTTGACGACGAGGAGGACCTTGCCGGCGTACGCCGACAGCTTCTGCGTCTTCCCGTCGATCGTCTTCACCTCGATGTCGTGGAGCTTCATCTTTCCCTCTCCCCGTCGGCCGTCCCCGGGGATCTTAGCGTTCCGGCCGCGTCGGGCCGGACCTCCTCCACGATCCCGATGTAGTTCTCCACGCCCCCCTCCGGCCGCCGCACGGCCGAGATCGTCAGGTGCACGAGCCGCGGGCTTCCGTCCCGCCTCACGTAGCGCTTCTCCATCGTGGCGCGCTCGACCTCCCCGGCGACGAGGCGCCGGAGGAGCTCGAGCTCCAGCTGGAGATCGTCGGGGTGGGTCACCTCGTGGAACGTCCTCCCGAGGAGCTCGACCTCCCCGTAGCCCGTGATCTCCCGGAACCTCTCGTTGACCCGGAGGTACCTCCCGGAGACGTCGCACTCGACGATGCCGACCGGGGCGGCCTCAAAGATCGCCCGGAACCTCTCCTCGCTCTCCTGGAGCGCTTCGGCGGAGCGGTGCCGCTCGAGCCGCGCGTCGGCCTCGACCTCCGGCCAGGCCGCGAGCGCCTCCTTCACGATCGGCTCGTTGATCAGGCCCGCCCGCTCGATGCCGAGCCAGGGGAGCGGCTCGAAGGGGTGGGCGCTCGCCCAGACGACGTGGAGCTGTCCGTCCGGCCCGACGCGCCCGACCATCGCGGAGCGCGTGACGTGGTGGTTCGGGCGGATGCAGAGCTCGCCGAGGGGGCCGCCGAGGCGGCAGCCGGGGGCCGCCTTCGCGACCTCGGCCGGCGCGAAGCTCCCGGCCCTGCGGACCGCCTCCGCCCAGAGGTGGACCTGCGCGTGGGCGGCCGCGATCGGGTCGGACGTCGAGCGGTCGCTCCCGAACCGCGCGCGGTAGGCGGCGAGGAACTTCCGGTTCGCCTCGGTCTTCTGCGTCTGGAAGTAGCCCCAGCAGGCGAGGTGACCGTGCGCCGACGCGCCGAGAGAGAGGAGCTCCGTCTCCGCGACGCTCATCGCGAGCACCGGGAAATCCGAGGGCGAGAGGCCGGCCGCCGCGAGCTGGCGGTAGAACGCGACGTTGCTGTCGCCGTTGATCGTCGAGAAGACGACGACCGGGCCGGATTCCCGGATCCGCCTCACGACGTCCGCGAAGTCGACGGAGCCGAGCGGGACGAGCTCCTCGCCGGTCACCTCGCCGCCGTGGCTCGAGAGGAGCGCCCTGGCGAGCCGGTTCGCGATCCGGGGGTAGACGTAGTCCGAACCGACGAGGAAGAACCTCTGGCCCAGCTCCGCGAGGGCCCAGTCGAGCGCCGGCTCGACCTGCTGGTTGAGCGTCCCGCCCGTGTAGAAGACGTTCTCCGACTCCTCGAGCCCCTCGTACTGGACCGGGTACCAGAGGAGCCCTCCCGCCGCCTCGGCCTCGCGCCTCACCGCCTTGCGGGCGGACGAGGTCCAGCAGCCGAAGAGGGTCCCGATCCCCTCGGGGCCGTAGAGGCGACGCGCCTCCCTCCCGAACGTCGCCGGCTCGGAGCGGCCGTCGGCCACGACGGCCTCGACCGGCCTCCCGAGGAGACCGCCCTTCGCGTCGAGCTCCTCGAGCGCGAGGAGCGCCGCGTCGACGAGGGGCCTCTCGCTCGCGGCCATCGTCCCCGCGAGCGAATGGAGGATACCCACCCTGAAGGAACGGCTCACGTCGGTACCTTCCGCCATTCTCCTCCCCCGGCGCCCCCGCGTGCTACGTTCTCCCCGCGGGCCCGCGCCGCCTCGGGCGGTCCCGCGCAGGAGGCCGCACATGGAGATGCGCCCGCTCGGCCGACAGGGCCTCACCGTCTCCGCCCAGGGGCTCGGCTGCATGGGGATGTCGGAGTTCTACGCGGGGCGCGACGACGTCGAGTCGGTCGCCACCATCCACCGCGCCCTCGACCTCGGCGTCGTGTTCCTCGACACTGCCGACATGTACGGCCCGCACACGAACGAGGTCCTCGTCGGGAAGGCGATCCGCGCGCGCCGCAGAGAGGTCGTCCTCGCGACGAAGTTCGGGAACGTGCGGGGCGCCGACGGGGCCTTCCTCGGCGTCAACGGGAAGCCGGAGTACGTGAGGTCGGCCTGCGACGCCTCGCTCTCGCGCCTCGGCGTCGACGTCATCGACCTCTACTACCAGCACCGCGTCGACAAGTCGGTCCCGATCGAGGAGACCGTCGGCGCGATGGCCGAGCTCGTCCGGGCCGGCAAGGTCCGCTTCCTCGGCCTCTCCGAGGCGTCGCCCGCGACGATCCGCCGCGCGCACGCCACGCACCCGATCTCGGCGCTCCAGAGCGAGTACTCCCTCTGGACGCGCGACCCGGAGGACGGCGTCCTCGCGGCGTGCCGCGAGCTCGGGATCGGCTTCGTCCCCTACTCCCCGCTCGGCCGCGGCTTCCTGACGGGGCGCTTCCGGCGCTGGGAGGACCTCCCCGAGGGGGACTATCGCCGCTTCCACCCCCGCTTCGTCGGCGAGAACTTCGGGAAGAACCTCGAGGTCGTCGCGAAGGTCGAGGAGATCGCGCGCGAGAAGGGGTGCACCCCGGCGCAGCTCGCGCTCGCCTGGGTCCACGCGCAGGGGACGGACGTCGTCCCGATCCCGGGGACGAAGACGCGCGCCCGCCTCGAGGAGAACGTCGGCGCGCTCGCCGTCCGGCTCACGAAGGCCGACCTCGCCCGGATCGACGCCGTCGCGCCGAAGGGCTTCACCGCCGGGCCTCGGTACCCCGACATGGCGATGAAGGCCATCGACGCCTGAGAGGGCGTCGCGGCGCGCGGGCGGCGAGGAAGGCGCCCGGTCGAGAGACGCGTCGGTCGAGCGCTTGACGTGGTGGTGCCTCGGCGCGAACCTTGGCGACCCGCGGACGCCGGAGGTGTCCGGCCGCCGGACGGTCGACGTCCCCGCCGTCCGCCGCGCCCCGAAGGGCACGAGGAGCCGCAGACCATGACGAGCCGAGCGCTCACGCCGCACGAGTACTACCGCCTTCCCTGGTCGCTCACCGACAACGGCCTCTCGTGGCTCGAGGTCACGACGAAGTGCAACCTCGCCTGCAAGGGGTGCTACCGCGACCCGCACAAGGACGGGCACAAGTCGCTCGAGGAGATCGGGCGCGACCTCGAGGTCTTCGCCGCCAAGCGCAAGAGCGACTCGATGAGCATCGCGGGGGGCGACCCGCTCGTCCACCCGGAGATCGTCGAGATCGTGAGGATGATCCGGACGCGGGGCTGGAAGCCGGTCCTCAACACGAACGGCCTCGCGCTGACCCCGGAGCTGCTCCACGACCTGAAGAAGGCGGGCGTCTACGGCTTCACCTTCCACGTCGACACGACCCAGAAGCGGAAGGACAACCTCGACGCGGTCTTCGAGAGGGACCACAACGTCCTCCGGCAGAAGTTCGCGGAGATGGTCGCCGCCGAAGGGGGCATCGGCTGCTCCTTCAACCAGACCGTCTCCGAGAAGACGCTCGACCAGGTGCCGGACGTCGTCCGCTGGGGAATCCAGCGTCCCGACCTCGTCCACACCATGGTCTTCATCCTCTACCGCGAGCCGTCGATGGCCCAGCGGATGGGCCTCGCGTTCTTCGCGAACGGCCGCGAGATCGACATGGGGGTCTCGTACAACGACACCGACTTCTGCGGCGGCCGGCCGCTGAAGGCGCAGGACGTCGTCGACCAGATCCGGACGGTCGTCCCGGAGTTCGAGCCGAGCGCCTACCTCAACGGCACCGTCGACCCCGACAGCATGAAGTGGCTCATGGGGATCCGGCTCGCCGACGGCGAGGAGACGTTCGGCCACGTCTCGGGCCGCTACATGGAGACGGTCCAGAACGTCTCGCACCTCTTCCGCGACCGCTGGCTGAGCTACGTCTCCCCGTCGCTCCTCTCGCTCGGCCGCTCCTCCATGGCGCTCTTCTCGCCCGTCGACCGCTCCATGCGGCGGGCCCTCGGGCGCTACGTCTCGGCCTCCGTGAAGAGCCCCGGGCACCTCCTCCGGAAGGTGCAGATGCAGACCTTCACGATCATCCAGGCCGTCGACTTCGGAGAGGACGGCAGCATGAACATGTGCGACGGCTGCCCCGACATCACCGTCCACGACGGGAAGCTCTACTGGAGCTGCCGCCTGGAGGAGATCAAGGAGCACGGCCAGTTCGTGAGCTGCTACCCGAAGGCGCGCGCGGCGGAGGCGCGCGCGGCGCTGCCGACGGTCGACTGCTGAGGGCCGGCGGGGAACGTCGGCCCCCGCGCGAGCGGCGTCTCTCGTCGAGGAATTTGGGGAAACTCTGGGGAGCAAACGCGGGGCGGGCCGCACATTGGGTGCAGAGGCGCAGGCGAGCAGCCTGGCGCCCACGAAACCCAGGAGGTGCCCGGTGCGGAAGATCGCGATCGCGACCCTGTTCGTCCTCGGTGTTGCCCTCTCCGTCAGCGCCAGCGCGGCAAGTCCGAACCCCGCCTTCGTCGGGACCTGGATCGTCTCCCAGACGATCTCGTTGCCCGACGGGTCGCCAATCCCGACCGACCTGCTCACGATCCCGGACTTCATTCACGTCGATCCCGGGTACGAGATCCGCGTCGTGTCGGGGCTCTTTCACTCGACGAGCCGCGGGACGAGCTGGTCGCTGGGCCCGTTCCGGGACCTCAACGTTCCGGTGAACGGCGGCATGGGGATCGGCGACTGGAGCTGGGGCGAGAACGGCGCACCGATCTTCTCCTACCACGCCTTCCTGTACGGCGCCTCGAACAAGCCGATCGGCTACGTCCACGTGGTCCGGACGCTCGACGTCGGCGTCGGCGTCCTCGCAACGGCCGGCGAAGGCGGCGAGGACGTCCTGACGGGCTACACGACGCTCCGGTTCTTCGACCTCGCCGGCAAGCCCCTCGCCCTCCAGATGGGCCCGATGGGCACGAAGATGACCGGCCTGGCCGGGCCGTTCCGGGCGGTCAGGGCCTCGACGGCCGACTGACCGGGAAACCCGTCCGGGGGAGGGGCGTCCCGGATCCGGGACTTCCCTCCCCGCCGCTCGTCCTCGGTGCAGCGCGAGTTGAGCATTCCGAGCGCCGCACGCATAGAATGGTCCAGAGATCGTCGTGCGGACACCGAGCGGAAGCGGCACCGAGTGGTGGTCCTTTCGCCTGGGCGGCTGGCTCGTCGAGCCGCTCGGGGGAAAGGCGAGCCGCCAGGGGCGGGAGGTCCGCCTGCGGCCGCGCATCGTCGATCTGCTCGTCTACCTGTCGGGCCGTCCGGGGGAGGTCGTGTCCAAGGAAGAGCTCCTCGATGCGATCTGGTCCACGCGCTTCGTCGCCGAGTCGGCGCTGAGCGGTGCCGTGGCGGAGCTCCGCTCGTCGCTCGAGGACGACCCGGCGAGCCCCTGGCTCATCGAGACGATTCCCAAGCGCGGATACCGGCTCCTCGTCGCCCCTCTCCGCGACCCGTCCCCCGCGATGGCGGGGCCCAGAGCCGCCGCTCAGGCGGTGCCATGGGCCGAGGGACCGGACGCCCTCTTCGTCGATCGCGACCGTGAGCTCTCTCTTCTCCTCGGCTGCCACGCGCAGGCACTCGGCGGACGTGGCCGGATCGTCTTCGTCACGGGCGAGGCGGGCTCCGGGAAGACCGCGATCCTGGTCGAGCTGGGGAGGCGGTTGCTGGCCGGCGGCGGAGGGACGGCCGTCGGGGGCGGCAGGAGCCACTCGCCTCGAGGCGCGGGCGACGCCTACCTGCCGTTCCGGGAAGCCCTCCACGTCCTCTCCGGCGATCCCGACGGCGGGTGGCTTCCCTCGGCGCTCCGACCGTGGGCGGCCCGGGCGGTGCACGAGTGGGTGCAGGACCTGGCCGCGGTCGTCCCGACGGACGGACCCGAACTCCCGGGCACGCTCCTCCCGGGTCCGCCCCGGTCCCCTCCGCCGACGCGCCACGCGCTCGTCGACCAGGTGTCCCGGACGCTGAGAGCCTTCTCGACGCGAAGGCCCCTCGTCCTCCTCCTCGACGACTTCCACTGGGCCGACGAGAGCTCGATCGCCCTCCTCTTCCACCTCGGCCGCCACCTCCAGGGGAGCCGGATCCTGGTCGTCGTCACGTTTCGGCCCGAGGACCTCCGGCGGGTCGGGGGAACCGACCGTCACTCCCTCGAGCGGGTCGTCGAGGAGCTCGTCCGCTACAGCGGCGAGGCGCCCGTCCAACTCTCCCCTCGCGCCGACAGGGGTTTCGTCGACGCCCTCGTCGATGCCGTCCCGAACCGGCTCGGAGAGGAGTTCCGCCAGGCCCTGTTCCGCCACACGGGCGGGCAGCCGCTGCAGACGATCGAGGTGCTCCGAAGCCTGCAGTCCAGGGGTGCCCTCGTCCTCGACGGCGAGGGCTTCCTCACGGCGAAGGACGGGATCGACTGGCTGGGGCTCCCCACGCGCGTGGAATTCCTCGTGCGGGAGTGGCTCCACGGCGCCGGACCGGGCGCGCAGGTCGTCCTGGAGGCCGCGGCGGTGGAGGGCGAGGAGTTCGCAGCCGAGACCGTCGCCCTCGCGCTCGGCGTTCCGGCGTCGCGGGTCATCTCGGCTCTTTCCGGCGAGGCGAGCCCCGTGAGGTGCCTCGTCGAGCCGCTGGGGGTGAAGGTCGTTCACGATCGGCGCGCTTCGCTCTACCGCTTCCGCAGCCGCCTCGCGCAGCGCCACCTCCTCGACGGGCTCGACCCCGGAGAGCGGGCCGCGCGGCACGAGGCGGCCGGAGACGCGCTGGAGGCCTTCTTCGGCCGCGGGGCGACCGGCGTCGACCTCGTCCTCGCGCACCACTTCGAGGCGGGAGCGAGCCCCGAGCGCGCCGCCCCGTACCGTGTCTCGGCCGGCGACAGGGCGATGGCCCTCTGCGCGCCCGCCGAAGCGCTCCAGAACTACGCGGCCGCCGCCGGGCTCCTCGACGAGCGGACCGCCCGCTCTCCGGAGTCCGAAGCGCTCCGGCTCCGTGCGGTGGCGGGCCGCGCTCTCGCGACGAGCCTCGGTCGCGGCTACGCCTCTCCCGAGGCGGGCGAGGCCTGGCGTCGCGTCCGTGCCGTCTGCCTCGCCGCGGGAGACGAGCGGGGGCTCTTCCGGGCGCTGCTCCAGCTCGGCCACAATCACGGGGCGCGGGGAGAGCTGCGGCAGGCGCTCGAGCTGGCCCGGGAGACCGTGCGCGCTGCCGAGAGGAGCGGCGCGCGGGGGGACCGCGTGGTGGCGCTCCTGCATCTCGGGATCGCCCTTTCGCAGGCCGGCGACCTCCCCGGTGCGCTTTCGAGCTTCGCCCAGGCCGAAGCGCTCCAGGCGCAGGACGAGGGCGCACCGGCCGAGCTCCTCTATGGGCACGACCCGTTCGTCGCGGCCTCGGCGTTCTGGGCGCTCGCGCTCCTGGAGCATGGCCTGCCGGAGCAGTCCATGGCCCGGGCCACGAGCGCCCTCACGCTCGCCGAGAGACGAGCCCACCCGTACGGGCTCGCGCTCGCCCACGGTCTCGGGATGGGGCTCGTCCTCCTCGTCCGACGCGAGAGCGTGGCGGCTCTCGCGCATGCCCGGGAGACGCTGGCGGCGGCGGAGGAGCACGGCTTCCCCGACCTCCTTGCCCTCGGGGAGTTCCTGATCGGGTCCGCTCTCGCGGAGAGGGGCGAGCCCGGCGAGGGGATTCGCCGGATGCAGCGTGGTCTCGAGCTGCAGGCCGCCTCGGGCCACAGCAGCTGCCGCACGATCCTCCTCTCCCGCCTCGCCGAGGCTCTCGTCAGCGACGGGCGAGCGGAGGAAGGGCTCGAATCCGCGGCTCAGGCTCTCGCCCTGGCCGGGTCGTCGGGCGAGGCGAGCCATTTCCCGGAGGCCCAGCGAGTCCACGCCGAGGCCCTGGAGGCGGCCGGCGACGGGGGGATCCGCACCGCGGAGCGGCTCCGAAGCGCCGTCCAGGCGGCGCGGGACAGCGGTGCGGTCCTCTTCGAGCTCCGCGCCGCGCTCTCCTTCGAGAAGGCCGAGCGGCGTCTCGGACGGGGGAGCGACGGGTACGCGGCCGTCGCGGCCGCCTTCGCGAGGTTCGGCGAAGGCCTCGAGCTGCCCGACCTGCGGGAGGCGCGCCGGGTCCTCGGAACGCCGCACGGTCCCCGGCCCTGAGGCGGCCGGGCGCCCCGGGCAGCCCCGGGGACGGCGCTCCCCGCGTCGAGGGCGCGGTGTACGCTGTCCCGCCCCTCCGGGGCGAGGAGGAACGCGTGAGCTACCTGGAACGGCTGCTGATCCCGGGAGAGACCGTCCTTCACCGCGCGCGGCGCAGCCCGTGGCCGACGTTCGCCGCGCCCGGCCTCGCGTTCGTCCTCGCCGTCGGCGCGGCCGTCGCGGTCGCCGTCGCCGTTCCCGGCTCGCTCCCCTTCGCGCTCCCGCTCCCGCTCGTGGCCTTCGCCGCCGTCGGCTGGCGGTGGCTCTGGTGGACGAACAAGATCTACCTCGTCACGAGCGCCCGCGTCCTGAAGCTGGAGGGGGTCTTCACGAAGAGCCACCGCGACGCCTCGCTCGACAAGATCAACGACATGACGCTCGAGCAGGGGCTCCTCGGCCGGCTCCTCGGCTACGGGGACGTCGGCATCTCGACCGCGAACGAGGCGGCGAGCGTCACGTTCCACTTCCTCGAGAACCCGGTCGAGTTCAAGCGCCGGGCGCTCATGAGCCGCGAGGCGGGCCGCCCGGCCGCCTCCGGGGCCCCCGCAGCGGACGACCCGGTCGCCCAGCTCGAGCGCCTCGCCGCGCTCCGCGAGAAGGGAGCCGTCACCGAGGAGGAGTTCCAGGCGGCGAAGGCGCAGCTCCTCGGCCGCCTGAAGTAGCCCGCCGGGGAATCGTCGGCGCGCGAAACCGCGACGGCCCCGGCGGCATCGGATCGCCGAAGGAGATCCGATGATCCGCACCGTCCTCGCCGCCCGCTCGTTCGTCCTCCGCGCCGCCGCGACGCTCTCGTGGCTCCCCCTCGCCGCCGCGCGCCTCGCGCTCGGCGTCGTCTTCGTCCAGTCGGGATGGGGGAAGCTCCACGACCTGCCACGCGTCGTCGACTACTTCGCGAGCCTCGGCATCCCCGCTCCGCAGCTCCAGGCGCCGTTCGTGGCGAGCGTCGAGCTCGCCGGCGGCGTGCTCCTCCTCGCGGGGCTCTTCACGCGGGTCGCCGCCGTTCCGCTCGCCGCGACGATGGTCGTCGCGCTCGTGACGGCGAAGCGGGCCGACGTCGCGAGCGCGTCGGACCTCTTCGCGACCGTGGAGTTCCTCTACCTGCTCCTCCTCGGGTCGCTCGCGGCGTTCGGGGCCGGGGCTCTCTCGCTCGACGCGCTCCTCGTCCGCCGCTTCGGCCCGGCGGCCGAAGCGCCGGGCGCGATCCGCTCCTAGGGCTCGCCTTCGGGCGCCGCCTCGACGCGGGAGAAGACGCCGAGGGAGACCCACTCCGGGATCCACGCGGCGACCTCTTCCGGCGAGGGGCGGCGCCCCTTCCGCGTCGCCGCGACGATCGCCTCGTCGAGCGGAGCTTCCGCGGCGAGAGCCTCGAGAAGGCGCGCCGGGAGCGGATCGAGCGTCCGCCGGAGGACGGTGAAGTCCCTCCGGTAGAAGACGATATCCACGCTCCCCCGCCCGGTCGAGGTCGGCATCGCAGCGCCCTCGAGGAACGCGTCGAGGACGGCGACCGCGCCGTGCGGGACGCGGACGAGGGCGAACGCGGGAGCGGCGACGAAGCGCGCGGCGCCGCCGGCGCGCGCGAGCGCCTCCGTGACCGCCGGCGGGTCGAGCCGCGGCGCCTCCTCCGCGTCGAAGACGGCCGCCGCGGCGCGCTCGAGGCGGGCGACGCCTGCGCGGAGCGACCGTCCGCGCCGGCCGCCCCACCCCGCTACGAACCCCGGGAGCGCGTCGCCGAGGCGCGCGAGTGTGTAGCTCGTGGACGGCCGTTGCGCGACGTAGTCCCGGACGAGCCGCGCGAAGCCCCGCTCGCCGAGGAGCGCCGCGAGCGCCGGGTAGTCCGAGCGGAGCGCCTCGACGGTCCGGAGCGGGTACATCGACGCGTAGATCCCGAGGCGCGCGGTCGCGTCGAGCGCGCCCCGCGCGCGGACGACCTCGCCGACGCGCGCGGCGTCGACGTGGCTCCGCGCGGCGTCCGACCGCAGGCCCGCGCGGGCGCCGTCCGGGTGGACGATCACCGCCTGCATCCACTCCTGGAACGAGGCGAGGGGAAGCGGCGCCGGGCTCACGCGGCCTCCCTCGCGCCCGATATGCCGAGCGCCCGCTCCGCGGCGTCGCGGGCGCGGTGCGCCTCGGCGGCGACGACCTCGAGCGCGGGGATCTCCTCGTCCCACTCGACGAGCGTGGAGACCGGGCCCGTCCGACGCACGAGACGCTCGTAGAGCGCCCAGACCTCGTCGCGGACGTGATCGGAATGGGTGTCGAGGAGGTGCGTGCCGAGGTCCGTGTGCCCCGCGAGGTGGACCTGGACGACGCGGTCCGCGGGAACCGCGTCGATCCACGCCTCCGCGTCCCACCCGTGGTTGAACGACGAGACGAAGACGTTGTTCACGTCGACGAGGAGCCCGCAGCCCGACTCTTCCGCGAGGCGCGCGAGGAACTCCGCCTCGCCGACCGTCGACGCCGCGAGCTCGAGGTACGTGGAGGGGTTCTCGAGGTGGATCGGGCGCTCGAGGACGTCCTGGACGACGCGGAGCCGCGCGGCGACGTGCCGGAGCGTCTCCTCGTTCCGCGGGAGCGGCAGGAGGTCGTGCGTGTTGCGCCCCGCGACGCCCGTCCAGCAGAGGTGGTCCGTCACCCATCGGGCCTTCACCCGCCGGGCGAGCGCCTTCACCTTCCGGAGGTACTCGCGGTCGAGCGGGTCGGCGCTGCCGACGTTCAGCGAGACGCCGTGGAGGACGACCGGGGTCCGCTCCGCGACCCGGTCGAGGACGTGGAGCGGCCTCCCGCCCGTGTCGAGGAAGTTCTCGGTGATCGCCTCGAAGAAGTCGACCTCGGCCCGCCCCTCGAGGACGTCGGCGAAGTGGACGGTGCGGAGGCCGATGCCGTAGCCGAGCAGCGGCAGGTCCCAGCGGTTTCCCACGTGCATCCTCCCGTCGGCACGGGAGGCCCCGGGCGGCGGCGCCGCCGGGGCCTCCCCGCGCCCTCCGTCAGGCCGGCTTCTGCGTCGGCTGGGGATGCGCCTTCCCGTCGGTGGCGCAGCCGCCCATCCCCTTGCAGGCGTTGTGGCCCTTGCAGGCGTTCTTCTCGGTCTTGCAGCCTCCCTTCCCCTTGCACGCGTTCTGACCCTTGCAGGCGTGCTTGTCGGTCGCCGCGGGGGTGGCGTTCTTCTCCCCGGACTTCTTCCCGCCACAGCCGTTCGGGCCGCCGCAGGCGTTCTTGTCCTTCTGCGTGGCGGCGGGCGTCCCGGCGGGAGCCTGGGCCTTCTCGTCGGCGCGAGCGGCCGGGGCGAGGGCCGAAGCCGCGACGAGGCCCGCGACGAGCGCGGACAGGTAGGCGTTGGACGGACGGTTCTTCCTCATCGTGTCTCCTCTTTCGACAGGCGACGCCTGTCCGGTTCTCTTCCGGCCACCCCTCGCGAGGCGACCGGGTCGGTTTCGCGGGTGAGATGCCGGCCCGCGGGAAAGGTTTCACCCCGGACCGGGTCGGCCGGAGGTTCTCGACCGATCCGTTCGTGAAACCGGGACGTACCTGCGAGCATCACGGGAGCGTGAAGACGATGACCGGGACCCCCGCCTCCCCCGAAGCTCGAATCGGCCCCCCGCCCCCGATGCGCGGCCCGGGCCGCCTCCTCGGCGCCTTCGCCGTCGCCCTCGGCCTCGCCTCCTGCGGCCCGTCCCGCTCGCTCGCGGTGCCAGCCGGCGGCGACGCCCCGAATCCCGAAAAGGTGGTCGCAATGAAGCACGTCCTCTCGAAGTCCGGCTACGACATCACCCCGCTCTCCCGCGAGGAGGTCGCCGTCCTCGCGAAGAAGCTCGACCCGGAGGCCTACCGGATCACGCAGAAGGCGGGGACCGAGCCGGCGTTCTGCGGGAACCTCCTCGACAACCACAAGGACGGCGTCTACACCTGCGTCGTCTGCGGCCTCCCCCTCTTCTCGAGCGAGCACAAGTTCAACTCGGGAACCGGCTGGCCGAGCTTCTTCCGCGAGTTCGACCCGGCGCACGTGAAGCGGGAGGTCGATCGCGCCTTCGGCATGGAGCGGGTCGAGATCGAGTGCGCCCGCTGCGGCGCGCACCTCGGCCACGTCTTCCCGGACGGCCCGAAGCCGACGGGCGAGCGGCACTGCCTCAACTCGGCCTCGCTGAAGTTCCTCGAGAAGGGGGCCCCGGTCCCGCCCGAGAGCCGCCCGGTGAAGGCGGAGACGGCCTACTTCGCGGCCGGCTGCTTCTGGGGCGTCCAGCACTGGTTCTCGCGCGGGCCGGGCGTCCTCGAGGCCGTGAGCGGCTACATGCAGGGGCACACCGAGAAGCCGACGTACCGAGACGTCTGCTCGCACGGGACCGGCCACGCCGAGTCGGTGAAGGTCACCTACGACGCAAACCGGATCAGCTACCGCCGCCTCGTGGAGGCGTTCTTCGCGATGCACGACCCGACCCAGCTCGACCGGCAGGGGCCCGACGTCGGCGACCAGTACCGCTCCGGCATCTGGACGGTGAACGACGAGCAGAGAAAGGTCGCCGAGGCCGTCCGGAAGGAGCTGACGGAGAGGAAGGCGTACGGCGACCGGCCGATCGTGACGGTCGTCGAGCCCGCGAAGACGTTCTGGCCCGCGGAGGAGTACCACCAGGAGTACCTCGCGAAGAACGGCGCCTCCTGCCACGTGAAGAACCCCTGGTGAGGTGGAGGGTGCCGGGGTTTCCGGCCCGGCGGGCCGACCGGCTACCATCCCGCCGTTGCCCGACGAACGCGCGCGCGAAGAGATGGCGGAGCTGATGGCCGCTTACCAGGCCGGCGACGAGTCGGCGTTCGAGAGGCTCTACGCGGCGCTCGCGGGCCCGGTGAGGGCCTACCTCCTCTCGCTGACCCGCAACCCGGCCCGCGCGGACGACCTCCTCCAGGAGACGTTCTTCCACGTCCACCGCGCGCGCCGCACCTGGGACCCTGCCCGCTCGGCCCGCGCCTGGGTCTACGCGATCGCCCACAACGTCTTCCTGATGGCGTACCGCTCCGACAGGCGGCGCGGCCGCCACGAGGAGCTCCCCGCGGACGAGCTCCCCGAGCTCCCGGTGCCGGCGGAGGCCGAGTCGCTCGCCACCCGGGACCTCGTGTCGAGGGCCCTCGGAAGCCTCCCCGTCGACCGGCGCGAGGCCGTCCTCCTCCACCACGTGGAGGGGCTCTCGTTCCAGGAGGTCGGAGCGGCGCTCGGCATCACGACGATGGCCGCGAAGCTCCGGTCGCACCGGGCGATGGGGCAGCTCCGGGCCCTGCTCGGAAAGGAAACGGCCCGATGACGCCGAGCCCGACCGTCCCCGTCCCCCCGCTCTCGCAGGAGCTCCGGCGCGCCGTCGCCGGAGACCTGAAGCCCGTCCGGCCCCTCCCGCCGCCGTGGCGGCGCGCGCTCCCCCTCCTCGCGTGGGCCGTTCTCGCCGTCGTCCTCGTCGTCGCCGTTCGCGGGCTGCGCCCCGACGCGGGCCGGCTCGGCGGTCTCCTCGTCTGGGGCTTCGTCCTCGCCGAGGTCGCCGCCGGGGCGGGCCTCGTGATCCTCGCGCTCGCCGAGTCGACTCCCGGCCGGGGGGCGGGGCGCTCGGTCGGCCTCCCCGCGCTCGCCGGCTCCGTCGCGCTCTTCGTCTTCCTCGCGCTCTTCGTGCGGCGCGCGAGCCCGGGCGTCGAGGTTCCCGACCCGCTCGTCACGTTCGGCCCGTCGTGCCTCGGGATGCAGGGCGTCATCGGCCTGACCGCGCTCGCCCTCACCGCGTTCCTGGTCCTCCGCGCCGCGCCGCTCCGCGCCGCGTTCGCCGGCATTCTCGCGGGCGCGGGGGCGGGCCTCATGGCCGAGGGCGTCTACCACCTCGACTGCCCGATCACCCACCTCGAGCACGTCCTCGTCTGGCACGGCTCGGCGATACTCCTCCTCGCGCTCGTCGGCCTCGGGCTCGGCCTTGCGGTCGAGCGCCGGGAACGGGGACGGATGGAGGCGCGCCGGGCCGCGCGGGAAGGAGGTGGGGCGAACTCATGAGCGACGAGATCTTCCGGAAGCTCACGAGCCTCAGCTCCTGCGCGGGGTGAGCGTCGAAGCTGCCCCCCGGGCAGCTCGCGCAGGTCCTGCGCGTCCTCGGTGACCTCTTCGACCCCTCGGCGCACCCCGAGGTCCTCGTCGGCCTCTCCGAGCCGGACGACGCCGCCGTCCTCGACCTCGGGGGCGGGCGGGCGCTGATCCTGACGACCGACTTCTTCACGCCGGTCGTCGACGAGCCGTACGACTTCGGCGCGATCGCCGCGGCGAACGCCCTGAGCGACGTCTGGGCGATGGGGGGCGAGCCCGTCCTCGCGCTCAACCTCGTCGCCTTCCCGCCACAGCTCTCGGCGGCGACGCTCGCCGAGGTCCTGCGCGGCGGGGCGGAGGTCGTCCGTTCCGCCGGGGCCGTCGTCGCCGGCGGGCACTCGATCCAGGACAAGGAGCCGAAGTACGGCCTCTGCGTCGTCGGCTTCGGCGAGACCGGACGCCTCCTGACGAAGGGGGGCGCGCGCCCGGGCGACTCGCTCTGGCTCACGAAGCCGCTCGGCACGGGGACGGTCACGACCGCGCTCAAGCGCGGCGTCGCGACGGCCGACGAGGTCGCCGCCGCCGTCGCCTCGATGAAAGCCCTGAACCGCGCCGCCTCGCGCGCGGCCCTCGCCGCGGGCGCGAAGGCCGCGACGGACGTGACGGGCTTCGGCCTCGCGGGGCACGCCCTCGAGATGGCCGAGGCCTCCCGGGTTCGCTTTCGCTTCGAATGGGCTTCGCTCCCGTGGCTCCCGGGCGCGCAGCGCCTCGCGCAGGAGATGGTTTTCCCCGGCGGCGCCTTCAACAACTCCGAGCACTTCGGCGGGCGCGTCGCGCAGGCCCGCCCCCTCACGGACGGCGAGTCGATGCTCCTCTTCGACCCACAGACCTCGGGCGGGCTCCTCGTCGCCGTGCCGACCGGCCGCGAGGCCGACTTCGCCCGCGCGCTCGAAGAGGGCGGCGGCCGTGGCACGCGGGTCGGAGAGGTCGTGGAAGGCGCCGGGATCGAGATCGCCTGAGACGCCCCTCCGCGGGCCGGTCGATTCGTTGCACGGCCGCGCGGAGTGTTGCAACACCCTGCTCGTCGCCGGGCCGGGAGACCCCGCAACCGCGCGGCACCGCCGTCGGGGCCCCGAGGCCCGCAGCCGTGCCGGCTGCGGCTTTCGCTCGTCCCCCGGGCTCCGCTCCGATGCCTTCGCCGCCCGCTCCCCGGAGCTGGCTCCGTTCTTGAAAGGGGGCGGCCGCGGCCCACCCGGGCCGCGGGGGACGGCCGGAGACGCGCCGTCCCGGACGGAGCGGAATGAAGAAGATCCTCCTCGCCCTCGTCGGACTCGCGGTCGTCGCGAGCCTCGTGGTGTCGGCGGTCCGGCGTTCCGACGCCGGCCCGAAGCCGATCGAGGCCCTGCGGCAGACGTATCGCCAGAAGACGAAGCCGTCGGTCGACCACGCTCTCTTCACCCAGCTGAAGGGCCCCTTCGCGAAGCCGCAGCAGGTCACGGCCGCGTGCGTCTCCTGCCACAACGGGCGCGCGTCCGAGGTGATGGCCTCCTCTCACTGGAACTGGGAGCGGCTCGAATACGTCGAGGGGAAGGGGATCCGGGCGATCGGCAAGAAGAACGTCCTGAACAACTTCTGCATCGGCGTCGCCGGGAGCCAGCAGAGCTGCGACAAGTGCCACGCCGGCTACGGCTGGGCCGATTCGAAGTTCGACTTCAACGACCCGCTGAACGTCGACTGCCTCGCCTGCCACGACAACGGAGGGACCTACGCGAAGAAGGTCGGCGGCGCCGGGATGCCCGCGGAGGGCCTCGACCTGGCGCTCGTGGCGCAGAAGGTCGGCCGGCCGCAGCGAGCGAACTGCGGCACCTGCCACTTCCTCGGCGGCGGCGGCAACAACGTGAAGCACGGCGACCTCGAGACGGCGATGTTCGACACGACGCGCGACGTCGACGTCCACATGGGGACCGACGGCGCCGACATGTCTTGCGTCGACTGCCACAGGGCCGTGAAGCACCAGATGCTCGGGAAGGCCTACTCGCTCTCTTCGATGAACCGCAACCGCGTGGCCTGCGAGAGCTGCCACGGGGCGGTCCCGCACGAGGACGACCTCCTGAACCAGCACGGCTACAAGGTCGCCTGCCAGACCTGCCACATCCCCGAGTTCGCGAAGGTGAACGCGACGAAGATGACGTGGGACTGGTCGACCGCCGGGAAGCTGAAGGACGGCAAGCCCTACGAGGAAGAGGACGGCCAGGGGAACCACGCGTACATGTCGATCAAGGGGACGTTCACCTGGGCGAAGAACGTCAAGCCCGAGTACGCCTGGTTCGACGGGACCGCCTCGCACTACCTGCTCGGGGAGAAGTTCGACCCGTCGCGCCCCCTCGTCCTCAACCCGCTCTTCGGCGAGTACGACGAGCCGGACGCGAAGATCGTCCCGGTCAAGGTCCACCGCGCGAAGCAGATCTACGACACGAAGAACCTCACCCTCATCCAGCCGAAGCTCTTCTCCTCGGTCCCCGGGGACGGCGGCTACTGGACGGAGTTCGACTGGCAGAAGGCGGCGGCCGCCGGGATGAAGGAGGTCGGCCTCCCCTACAGCGGCTCCTACGGCTTCGCGAGCACCGAGATGAACTGGCCCGTGAACCACATGGTCGCCCCGAAGGGGAAGGCCGTCTCGTGCGAGGAGTGCCACACGCGCACAGGGGGGCGGCTCGCCTCGGTGGGCGGCTTCTACATGCCGGGGCGTGACCGGAGCCGCTGGCTCGACGGACTCGGCGCGATCCTCCTCCTCGGGACGTTCGCGGGAGTCCTCTTCCACGGCGGGGCCCGCTACTGGTTCTGGCGCCGGCGCCAGGGAGGCAAGTGATGAACCGCGAGTACGTCTACCCCGCCTTCGGCCGCTTCTGGCACTGGGCGCAGTCGTTCCTGATCCTCTTCCTCGCCCTCACCGGCTTCGAGATCCACGGCTCGATCCGCTTCTTCGGCTACGAGCAGGCGGTTCGCTTCCACAACTTCGCCGCGTGGTCGTTCCTCGTCCTGATCGCCTTCGCCGTCTTCTGGCACTTCACGACCGACGAGTGGCGCCAGTACGTCCCGACGTGGGAGAACCTGCGGGCCCAGGCGGAGTACTACCTCTTCGGCATCTTCCAGGACGCTCCCCACCCGACGCGGAAGACGAGGCAGCGGAAGCTGAACCCGCTCCAGAAGATCGTCTACGCGGGGCTGAAGCTCGTGATCCTCCCCCTGATCTGGATCTCGGGCCTCCTCTACATGTTCTACCGCTACCCGCAGAAGTACGACGTCCTCGCGCTCGACGTGTCGGCCCTCCAGCCGATCGCCCTCGCCCACACCGTCGGCGCCTTCGCCGTCCTCTGCTTCCTCGTCGCGCACGTCTACCTGACGACGACCGGCCACACGCTGACGTCGAACCTGAAGGCCATGGTGACGGGGTGGGAGGAGATGCACGACGGGCCCCACGCGGCCGCCGGCGCTCCCGCCGCTCCGGACGCCGCCGTCGAAGCCGCTTCCGACGCCGCCTCCCCCGCCTGCTGAGGACGTCACCATGAACGAAAAGCACATGAACCCCTACCTGGCTGGATTCCTCCTCGGCCTCGTCCTCCTCCTGACGATCTTCGTCACCGGGCGCGGCCTCGGCGCGAGCGGAGCCGTCAAGAACGTCGTCGTCGCCGGCGTCGGCGCGGTGGCCCCGCAGCACGCCGCGGCGAACCCCTTCTACTCGAAGCTGCTCGCCCCGGGGCACGAGGCCCCGCTCAAGGGCTGGCTCGTCTTCGAGGTCCTCGGCGTCCTCCTCGGCGCGTTCGTCTCGGGCCTCACCGCCGACCGGCTGAAGCTCGTCACGGAGCGGGGGCCGCGCGTCTCCGTGACGGGGCGGCTCCTCTTCGCCGCCCTCGGCGGCGCCCTCTTCGGCGCCGGGGCCCAGCTCGCGCGCGGCTGCACGAGCGGCGCGGCCCTGAGCGGCATGGCGGTCCTCTCCGTCGCCGGCTTCGTCACGATGCTCGCGATCTTCGGCAGCGGGTTCCTCTTCGCGTGGTTCACACGATCTCTCTGGCTCGGCGCGAAGGCGGGGAGGTGAGCCCGTGGGCCCGTTCGTCCCGGACCTGATCTCCGACCAGCTCAACCTCGTCGTCGCCCTCGCGCTCGGATTCCTCTTCGGCTTCGTCCTCGAGCAGGCCGGCTTCTCCTCGTCGCGCCGGCTCGTCGGCGTCTTCTACGGCTACGACCTGACGGTCCTCCGCGTCTTCTTCACGGCCGCCGTCACGGCCGCCGTGGGCGTCCTTCTCCTCGCGGCGGGAGGGCTCCTCGACCTCACCGCGATCTTCGTCAACCCCACCTGGCTCTACCCGGCGATCGTCGGGGGCGTCCTGATGGGCCTCGGCTTCCTCTTCGGGGGGTTCTGCCCCGGGACGAGCGTCTGCGCGGTCGCGATCGGGAAGGTCGACGCGATGGCCTTCGTCGGCGGGAGCTTCCTGGGGATCTTCGGCTACGCCGAGCTCTTCCCCCGCTTCGCGGCGTTCGCCGACTCGACCTCCCTCGGCCCCGCGAAGGTCTACGAGTCGCTGAAGGTCTCCCCGGGCCTCTTCGTCCTCCTCCTCGCCGGGGCCGCCGTCCTCGCCTTCGTCGCGGGCGGCATCGTCGAGAGGAAGGTCGCCCCCGGGACGGCCCCGTCGCGGCTCTTTCCCGTGAGGAAGCACGTCGTCGCCGGCGCTCTCCTCCTGGCCGTCGCCGCGCTCGCTGCCGTCCTCCCGAGCCGGAACGACCGGCTCGTCGCGAAGGTGAACGCTCCCGGGTACGTCCCGCACCACGCCGTCCGGCCGATGACGCCCGACGAGCTCGCCTTCCGGATCCTCGACCGCGACCCGCATCTCCGCGTCGTCGACCTGCGCCCCGAGACCGCGAGGAAGGCGCATCCGCTCCCCGGGACGATCGCCGTCCCCGCGGGCGATGTGCTCGGCCGGGAATGGCGGAGCACGTTCTCCCAGCGCCTGGTGAAGAAGGTCCTCGTAGGCGGGACCGAGGCCGAGGCGAAGACCGCCGCCTTCCTCCTCGTCGAGACCGGATTCGAGAACGTGGCCTACCTCGAGGGGGGCTGGCCCGAGTTCGAGCGTACCGTCCTCTCCCCCGTGCCTCCGGAAGGCGAGGGGCGCTTCGCCCCCGTCGTCGAGCGCTTCCGCGAGCAGGCGCGCATCGCGCTCGCCGAGCGGGTCCGGCTCGAGCAGGCTGCGGGGAAGGCCGCGCCTAAGAAGGTCAAGAAGGTCCAGGGAGGCTGCTGACGGCGCGTCGGCGACGGACGCCGGCGACTCGAAGCTCCAGCTCAGAACGTCCTTGCCCGGGGTGGATGCCCCGGGAAACGGAAGCGGCTGCGAGAAGCAGCTGAAGGAAAGAGAGTGAAGATCATGTCCAGAAACCGGGTGGCCCAGGCCGCGACCCTGATGGTCGGCCTCGTTGCGGGGAGCGCGGCGGCGACGGACGGCTACTTCTCCCTCGGCTACGGCACCCCGTACAAGGGGATGGCCGGCGCCGGCCAGGCGCTCCACCTGAGCACCCTCGCCAGCGCCACCAACCCCGCCACGATCGCCTTCGTGAAGGGCTACGACGTCGGCGTCGCCCTCTTCGCCCCGAACCGCGAGTACTCGGTATCGGGGAACCCGTCGGGATATCCGGGTACCTTCGGCCTCGCCCCCGGCACCTGGGAGAGCCACTCCACCGGCTTCGTCATGCCCAGCATCGCCGGCGCCTGGCACCTCTCCGACCAGTTCCACCTCGGCCTCGCCATCTACGGCAACGGCGGCATGAACACGAACTACCCCAACAAGGTGTTCGGGCAGTCGCCGACCGGCATCAACCTGATGCAGGCGTTCGTCGCCCCCTCGTTCACCTGGGAGTTCGCGAAGCACCAGGCGATCGGCGTCTCCCCGATCTTCGGCTGGCAGAGTTTCGAGGCGAAGGGCCTCGGCGCCTTCTCGATGTTCTCCTCGGACCCCGCCAACCTGACGAACAACGGCAAGTCCACCTCCACCGGCTTCGGCGCCCGCATCGGCTACCACGGCAAGTTCGGCGAGCACCTCGGCGTCGGCGCCTCCTACCAGACCAAGATCGCCATGGGCGAGTTCAAGGAGTACGCCGGCCTCTTCGCCGAGCAGGGTGACTTCGACATCCCCGAGAACTGGACCGTCGGCATCGCCGTCTTCCCCTCCGATTGCGTCTCCATCGCCGCCGACGTCCAGGAGATCTACTACAGCAAGGTCGCCTCCGTCGGCAACCCGATGCTCCCCAACCTGATGCAGGCCCCCCTCGGCGCCGACAACGGCGCCGGCTTCGGCTGGAAGGACGTCACCGTCTTCAAGATCGGCGTCCAGTGGGAGGTCAACCCCAGCCTCACCCTCCGCGCCGGCTACGCCCACTGCGACAACCCGGTCCAGGAGAGCGAGGTCCTCTTCAACATCCTCGCGCCCGGCGTCATCCAGGACCACGCCACCGTCGGCGTCTCGACCCTCCTGTCCGACAAGACGAAGCTCCACTTCGCCCTCATGCGCGCCTTCTCCAACTCCGTCGAGGGGCCGAACCCCCTCGAGGCCCCCGGCCAGCAGACGATCAAGCTCACCATGGACCAGTGGGAGGGCGAGATCGGCTTCTCCTTCGGGTTCTGAGGCGTCCGCCTCTCGCGATTCCCGGCGTACGGGGCGGTCCAGCAGGGCCGCCCCGTCTCTCTGAGCTCCGCTGCGATCTCCTCTCGCGGCGTCCTTCGCAGTTGACCGCGGCGAGCGCCCGTGCGAAACCTCTCGACGAGGTCGCCTTCCCCGATCACTCGACGCGGGACCTCTCTGGAGGCGACGCTGCCGTGCCCGGAGGTTCCAGATGGACGTCGTTCTCCTCTCGCGGATCCAGTTCGCGGTCAGCATCGGGTTCCACTACATCTTTCCGCCCCTGACGATCGGCCTCGGCGTCGTCCTCGTCTGGCTCGAAGCGGGCTTCCTCCGGACGCGCGACCCGATCTACGAGACCGCCGCCCGCTTCTGGACGAAGGTCTTCGCGCTGAACTTCGCGATCGGGGTCGCGACCGGGATCGTCATGGAGTTCCAGTTCGGGACGAACTGGGCGACCTACTCGCGATTCGTCGGCGACGTCTTCGGCTCGGCGCTCGCGGCCGAGGGGATCTTCGCCTTCTTCCTCGAGTCCGGCTTCCTCGCCGTCCTCGTCTTCGGCTGGGACCGCGTCGGGCCGAAGATGCACTTCTTCGCGACGCTCATGGTCTCCCTCGGCTCGATCTTCTCCTCGGTCTGGATCGTCGTCGCGAACAGCTGGCAGCAGACGCCGGCGGGCCACCACGTCGTACCGGTCCTGAGGAACGGCGTGCCGCTCCTCAAGGACGGACAACCGGTCTTCCGCGCCGAGATCGTCGACTTCTGGGCGCTCGTCTTCAACCCGTCCACCGTCCACCGCCTCGTCCACGTCTGGATCGGGGCCTTCCTCGTCGGCGCCTTCTTCGTCATGTCGATCGCGGCCTGGTACCTGCTGAAGGGACGCCACACGGAGTTCGCCCGCCGCTCCTTCGACGGCGGTCTCGCGCTCGCCGCGGTCTCCGCGCTCGCGATGTTCGTCTCCGGGCACGGCCAGGCGGGGGCCGTCTACCGGCACCAGCCGGCGAAGCTCGCGGCCTTCGAGGGGCACTACCGGACCGGCCCCGCAGACCTGAACCTCTTCGGCGTGCCCGACGACGCGGCGCAGAAGGTGAGGTACGGCGTCGCCGTCCCCGGTGGCCTCGGGCTCCTCCTCCACGGAGACGCGTCGACGGCCGTCGTCGGCCTCGACCGCTTCCGTCCCGAGGACCGCCCGCCGGTCGGGATCAGCTTCCAGAGCTACCACGCGATGGTCGGGCTCGGGACGCTCTTCGTCGCCCTGACCCTCCTCGCCGCCTTCCTTCGGTGGCGCGGCACGCTCTACCAGACCCGGTGGCTCCTCTGGTGCTTCGTCCCCGCCGTCATCCTCCCGATCGCCGGCAACGAGCTCGGCTGGGTCGCGGCCGAAGTGGGACGCCAGCCGTGGATCGTCCACCCGAAGGTGACCTGGACCGCCGACGGCTCGGACCTCGTCGTCGGCCCGGCCGGGCACGTCGTCTACGACGAGCGCGAGGGGCTCCGCACGCTCGACGCCGCGAGCCCGAACGTGAGCGCTGGCCAGGTCCTCGGCTCGCTCGTCGGGTTCGGCCTCATCTACCTCGCGCTCGGTGCGGTCTGGGTCTTCGTCCTCGACAGGAAGATCAAGCACGGGCCGGACGAAGCGCACCTGCCCGCGACAGCGACCCCAGACGGCGCGCTCGAGGCCGCCGGCCTCAGGGCCGTCCACGAGGGCCGCATGACCGGCGGCGAGGACCGGGGCTGAGGGGGCGGCCATGTCGTACGAAGCTCTCTGCGTCACCTGGTTCGTCCTCGAGGGGGTCCTCCTCGCCGGCTACGCCCTCCTCGACGGCTTCGACCTCGGCGTCGGGATCCTCCACCCGTTCGTCCCCCGCAACGACCTCGAGCGGCGGATCTCGATGAACTCGATCGGGCCCCTCTGGGACGGCAACGAGGTCTGGCTCGTCACCTTCGGCGGCGCCCTCTTCGCGGCGTTCCCCGAGGCGTACGCGTCGGTCTTCTCGGGCTTCTACACCGCCTTCATGCTCCTCCTCGTCGCGCTCATCTCCCGCGCCGTGTCGATGGAGTTCCGGTCGAAGATGGAGTCCGCCGCGTGGCGCCGCTTCTGGGACTGGGCGTTCTTCGGCGGCTCCTTCACCGCCACGCTCCTCTTCGGCGTCGCCGTCGGGAACGCGATGATCGGAGTCCCTCTCGACGGAGCCGGCAACTTCACCGGCACGGTCCTCGGCCAGCTCGGCCCCTACCCGCTCCTCGTCGGGGCGATGACGGTCTCGCTCTTCGCGATGCACGGGGGTCTCTTCCTCTACCTGAAGACCGAAGGGGAGTTCCAGCAGCGGCTGCGCGAGTGGATGTGGCGGTCGTGGGGCCTCTTCATGGTCACGTTCATGCTCACGACGATCGCGACCGTCGCCTTCATCCCGCGGGCGACCGAGAACTTCCGGCGCTTCCCTTGGGCGGTGGTGGTCGTCGTCGGCACCGTCCTCGCCGTCGCGAACGTCTCGCGCTGCCTCTACCGCGACCGGCCCGGGCTCGCCTTCCTCTCCTCGGGCGGCGTCATCGCCGGCCTCGTCGCCCTCTTCGGCCTCGCGCTCTACCCGAACCTCGTGACGTCCGCGGGCGACCCTTCGCGTTCCGTGACGATCTGGAACGCGGCCTCGAGCCCGAAGACCCTCGGCATCATGCTGGTCATCGCCGCCGTCGGGATGCCCTTCGTCGTGACCTACTCCGGGATCATCTACCGGACCTTCCGCGGGAAGGTGAAGCTCGGGGAGCAGAGCTACTGACGCTCGTCGCGTCCCTCCCCTGCCCGTACGGCCTCGCCGGCGTCGGCGACGCCGGTACGGCGCGGACGATGGGTCAGCGAAGGCCGATCTTCAGCTCCCGCATCCGCCGCCAGAGCTTCGTCCGGCTCATCCCGAGCTCGTCCGCCGCCTTCGACCGGTTCCAGAGGTTCCGCTCGAGCGCGGCGCGGATCGGCGCCTCGTCGGGGTCGACGGTCCGCGGGGCGGCGTCGGGCGAAGCGGCAGGACGCCGCTCCGACCCCCGCCGTCCGTTCCACTGGGCTTCCGCCGCGTGGGTCTCGGGCGCGCGGATCTCCGGCGGGAGGTCCTCGAGCTGGACCGTCTGGCCGCGCCCGAGCGCGACGGCGTACTCGAGCGCGTTCTCGAGCTCGCGCACGTTCCCCGGCCAGCTGTAGCGTTCGAGGGCGGCGAGCGTGTCGGGCGAGAGCTGGACGGCCCGTCCCGCCCGGCCGCCGATCCTCGCCAGGAGGTAGCGGGCGATGAGCTCGACGTCCTGGGGCCTCTCGCGGAGCGGCGGGACGTGGATCGGGACGACGCGGAGGCGGTAGTAGAGGTCCTCGCGGAGGCGCCCTTCCCGGATCGCCTCCTTCGGGTCGCGGTTCGTCGCGGCGACGATGCGGGCGTCGAGCGGGCGCGGCGAGCTCTCGCCGACCCGCTCGAAGACACGCTCCTGAAGGACGCGGAGGAGCTTCACCTGGACGGGGAGCGGGATCTCGCCCGCCTCGTCGAGGAAGAGCGTCCCCCCCTGCGCGAGCTCGAGCCGTCCGACGCGGTCGCGGACCGCGCCCGTGAACGCGCCCCGCACGTGCCCGAAGAGCTCCGTCTCGAGGAGGTCGCCCGGGAGCGCCGCGCAGCTCACGGCGACGAACGGGCCGGCGCTGCGCGGCGAGTGGGCGTGAAGCGCCCGCGCGAGGACCTCCTTGCCGGTCCCGCTCTCGCCCGTGATGAGGACGTTCGCGTCGCTCCCGTGGAGCGACTCGACGAGGTGGACGATCCGGAGCATCTGCGGGGAGCGGGCGACGAGGCCGTGCGAGACGAGCGCGCTCTGGAGGATCGTGTCGTCGTCCTCCGCGGGGCGGAGGACGACGAGGTAGCGCGCCCGCGGGTCGCAGGCGCTCACGACTCCCTCGGCGAGCGGCGTCGTCGTGACCGAGACGAGGCGCGCGACGTCCTTGCCGCACCGGAGCACTCCCCGCCGCCCCTCCTCGCGCCGGCCGAGCCGGAGCGATTCCCGGAGGGTCTCCTCGGGACCGAAGAGGCGCGGGCCGAAGAGCGACTCGACGGGCTGACCGATCACCGAGACGGAGACTCCGGCCCCTGCCATCCGGTCGAGGGAGTGGCTCGCGCGGATGATGACGAAGCGCTCGTCGAGGACGACGAGGGCGCGCCCGAGCGACTCGAAGACCGCCTCGAGGTTCGACCAGTCGGGAACTCGCCGCGACGACTCGGTTTCCATCCGGCCCTCCAGGAAGGGATTCCGGGGGCGATTCTGCCGGAGGCTCAGCTCCGGGTCGGAAGCTCGGCCGGGTGGCCGTGCCCGTGCCGGCCGTGGTCGTGCTCTTCGTCGTGCCCGTGCCCGTGACGGCCGCAGGCGCCCCCCGGCCCGATCTCCTCGACCTCGTTCTTCGCGAACGCATCGAGGCAGCCAGCGACGGTGGGAGCGGTGGCGCGGAAGACGCGGATGCCCGCCCCCTGCAGCTTCATCAGCGCGCCGGCGCCGATGCCGCCGACGACGAGGGCGTCGATCTCGTGCCCGGCGAGGGCGTCGAGCGGGCGGCAGGCGCCGTGCTCGTGGACCGCGCGGGTGTTCGTGAGGGCCTTCGCCTGGCGCGTCTGGGCGTCGACGAGCATGAAGATGGGAGCGGAGCCGAAGTGGCCGGAAACGGGGCTCTCGAGCCCGCGGTCGGCGGTGACGGGAATGCAGATGTTCACGAGGGTCTCCTTCTGACGGGGAGAGACGGACCGGAGCGGCTCCGATTCCGCGGGGTGGACGTGTCCGCCTTCGAGACGCAGGCATCGCCCGCCCGCGAGGACCTCGGCCACCTTCCGGTGCGCCGACTCGAGGATGCGCCCGAAGGTGGTCCGCGAGATCCCCATCCGTCCCGCGGCCTCCTCCTGGTACAGCCCTTCCCGATCCGCCAGCCGGATCGCCTCGAACTCGTCGAGCGACATGACGACCTCGGTCAGCTCGCGCGTCGGAATGCCGGCCGGCTTGAAGAAGACGGCGCCGGGCGTCCCGGAGACGAGGCGGCACGAGGAGGGGCGGGGCACGGCTGGAGTTTCGCACATATGCCCAGAACAGGGAAGCCAGGCGATCGCCTGTCGAGGACGCCGGGGGCCCGGTCCATCCGAAACGGCAACGGGAGAGAAGGCGAGCTTCTCCCCCGTTTCCCCCCGTGCGGCATCCGCCGCATCGGCCTCACCTGTTGGGGCAGTTCGTTCCGGTCCCGTCGCCCGGGCCGAAACCCGCACCAGATCCGTTGCCGGCGCCCTGGCCCCTTCCGTAGCCGTGGCCCTGACCGCGGCCCCCCGGGCCGCGCCCGGTGCAGGTCCCGGCCAGGAGCTTGCCGTTCTCGTCGTAGGCGCCCCGCTCGTGAGAAGCGGCGACGATCTTCGCGACCTCGTCGGCCGGCAGGTACTGCGCGGCGTAGGACGCGCCCATCGCCGCCAGGCGGGAGGAGAACGCCCGGAGGTGGTTGCGCGAGCCCTTCGCGAGGTTCTGCATCACCGCGTCGACGTCGCGGTTGTCGGACGCTTCGAGCGCCCTGCCCACGTCGGCGAGGTCGAGGTCCTCGATCGTGGCGCCGACCTTCAGCGCTTCGACGAGCGACGCCTTCCCGCGGGCGACGAGGTCGACGTAGAGCGACGCGAGCCGGGCGTCCTTGAACTCTCCCGGCGCCGTCGTCGCGGCGGGGTCGGCGAGGCCGTAGCGGTCGAGGAGGAGCTTGACGTCGTCCATGTGCCGCTGCTCGGCGGCGGCGATGTTCGCGAAAGCGCGGTCGCCGTTCACGGCGAAGAGCGCCCGGTAGACGTCACGGGCGAGCTTCTCCTCCTCGCGAAGAGACGCGAGCTGAGTCGCCTCGACGGAGCTCAGCGCCTCCATCGGCAGAGACGCGACGTACGTTGCGAGCGGGCTGACGGTCGGGGCGGCCGGCGTTCCGGCACCGGAATTCGCAGGTCCGTTCCCCGCGCCGCCCTTCGGGCCGGGCTGGGCGACGAGCGAAGTGGCGAGAAGGAGGAGGGCGAGGAGGGCTGTCTTCTTCATGTTCGGCTCCTTGCGGATTTCTGGCGCGGCCGTCTCTCGACGACCGCTGCCCTCCAGACATCCACGCCCGGTGCCAGCGGTTCACGAGCTCTCAGAAGCGATGGGAAGCCCTTTCCCCACAGCAGCTTGAGCCCGAACCCTCGCAGGGAGAGCGCGCCTTCCGACTGCAGGTCCTGCAGTCGCGGTGCAGGCCGCCTGCAGTCCGGCTGCAGCGACAGCCCGGGTCAGCCGATTCCCCACTGCTTGAGGCGGTAGTAGAGGGTCCGGACGGAGATCCCGAGGAGCTGCGCGGCCTCGTCCCTCTTCCCGCCGGTCCGGCGGAGGGCCGCCAGCAGCGCTTCGCGCTCGCGGTGCGCCCGGTCGAGCGACGGAACCGAGGGCGTGGAGCCGGCGAGTCCGAGGTCCGCGGCGCGGATCGGCTCCCCTCCGCGGACGACGACGGCCCGCTCGAGGACGTTCCTCAGCTCGCGGACGTTTCCGGGCCACGCGTGTCCCGCGAGCGCCGAGAGCGCCTCGTCGGTCAGCACCGGGACGGGGAGACGGTGCCGCGCCGCGAGGCGGTCCGCGAAGTGGCGTGCGAGGAGAGGGACGTCCGCTGGCCGCTCCCGGAGGGGCGGCACGTTCACGACGACCACGGCGAGGCGGAAGAAGAGGTCCTGCCGGAACGCCCCGGATCCGGACTCGCGGGAGAGGTCGCGGTTCGTCGCCGCGACGAGCCGCACGTCGACCGGGAGCTCGCGGGAGCCTCCGAGCCTGCGGACGACCCTCTCCTCGAGGACGCGCAGGAGCTTGGCCTGGAGCGCGGCCGGCAGCTCCCCCACCTCGTCGAGGAAGAGAGTCCCCCCGGCCGCCTCCTCGAAGCGTCCCGGCCGGGCCTGGTCGGCCCCGGTGAACGCGCCCTTCTCCGCTCCGAAGAGCTCGCTCTCGGCGAGCGTCTCCGGCAGCGCCGCGGCGTTCAGCGCGACGAAAGGCCCCTTCGCGCGGGGCGACCGCGCGTGCAGCCGCCGCGCGACGAGCTCCTTGCCCGTCCCCGACTCGCCCGTGACGAGAACCGCGATGTCGCGCGGGGCGACGCGGTCGACCAGGGCGAGCAGCTCCTTCGTCGCCGGGTCCCCCGTGACGAAGTCGTCGGCCTCCTCCTCGCGCGGCATGAACGTCGCGACGAGGTCGACGAGCGCCTGCGGCGACGGCAGGGGCTTCGTGATGTAGTCCGCCGCTCCCAGCCGGACCGCTTCCACCGCCTCCGGGATCGAGCCGTGCGCCGTCAGGACGACGACGGGAGGCGGAGACGTCCGGGACCGGATCCGGCGAACCAGCTCTAGCCCGTCGACCTTCGGCATCTGCCGGTCGGTCAGGACGAGGTCGAACGTTCCCCTTTCGAGGAACGCGAGGGCTTCCGCCCCGTCGCGCGCCTCGGTGACACCGTGCCCGGCCCCCTCGAGGATGTCCCGAAGGAGCGCCCGGAACGACGGCTCGTCGTCGACGACGAGGATGTGCGCCACGTCAGGCCTCCGGGGCCGGGAGCGAGAGGGACGCGACGCACCCGCCTCCCGGCCGGGGAGCGAGCGTCGCCGTGCCGCCGTTCGATGCGGCGAGGGCCCTCACGATGGCGAGGCCGAGGCCGGTCCCGTCGGGGCGCGAGGTGACGTAGGGCTCGAACGCGCTCGCGGGGTCGAGGTCGAGGCCCGGCCCGCGATCGGCCACCTCGAGGACGGCACGCGTCCCCTGGACGCGCGCGGTCACGTCGATCGTTCCGCCGGGATCGGACGCCCGCGCGTTCGCGAGCAGCTCCTCGAGGATCGTCTCGACGTGCTCGCGATCGGCGCGGACCTGGACGGCACGCTCGGCGCGGACGACGGTCCCGCCGACGCGCGAGGCCACGTCCCGGGCGAGCGCCGCGAGGTCGAACGAGGTCGGCTGCGGCGCGGGCGGCCGCGCGAAGTCGAGGAGCCGCGAGAGGATCGTCTCCATCCGCCCGCTCGCCGTCACGATCCTCGCGACCCGCTCCCGCTCCCCCTCGGGAACCCGCTCCTCCAGGAGCTGCGCCGTCCCTTTCACGACCGCCAGCGGATTCCGGAGCCGGTGCGCAAGGCCGGCTCCCGCCCGGGCGACCGTCGCGAGCCGCTGGCTCTCGGCCTCGGCCGCCTCGCGCCGCTGCCGCTCCGCCATCCCGCGGGCCGCGACGAGCGAGAGACCGACGAGCGCGAGCGCCGCGCCGGCCCCGCCCGCCAGGACGAGGCGGGAGAGCGCCGACTCGTTTCCGACGGCCGGCGTCGCACGGAGCCGCAGCCGGATGGACGGCGTTCCCCGTCCTCCCGGGCCTCGCCCTCCCAGGAATCCCCCTCCCCGCCCCTGGCCGGAACCAGGGCCGGACCCGGCTTCGGCCCCGGCGCCGAGCGCCGCCGGCCTCCAGTCGCGCCCGAGCGCCGCCGGGACCTCGAAGGCGCCGGTCGTATCGGCTCCCGCGCTCGCGAGGACGCCGGCGGGGCCGACGATCGCGACCCCCTCGACGGTGTCGGCGTTGTCCTTCAGGAACTCGCGCAGGACCGCAGCGGCGGCATCCGGCGTCGTTGCCCTGAGGAGCGCTTCGAGGACGTGGGCCTCCCGCAGGAGGATCCCGTCGCGCACGGCCTCGTCGCGCTCACGGAGGGAGCGCGACGCGAGGGCCGCCGTTCCGAGGAGGGCGGCGCCGAAGAGCGCCGCCAGGGCGACGATCCCCCAGGCCTGGAGCCTCGCGGCCTTCATCGCCCGATCGTAAGGGACCAGGGCCGGAACGGCGATCGTCGAGGATGGTTGTTTAACTCTATAACCATATAGTGCTATATTATCGGGAAGCGGCCCCGCCGCCAGAGCCCATTCGCGAAAAGGGGACCAGCACCGATGGCCACCAGCATGGAAATGACGTTCCCGGGAGGCGTCGCCGTCGACGCTCACTTCGAGGGGACCACGATCCGGACCGACCAGCCCGTTCGCCACGGCGGCGGCGGAACCGCGCCCGCCCCGTTCGAGCTCTTCCTCGCCTCGATCGGTACCTGCGCCGGCTTCTACGCGCTCCGGTTCTGCCAGGAACGGCAGATCCCCACCGACGGGATGGCCGTCTCGATGGGCTGGGAACGGAACCCCGACACGAAGCTCATCTCCGACATCAGGATCCAGATCTCCCTTCCGCCCGGCTTTCCCGAGAAGTACAGGTCCGCCGTCGTCCGCGCCGCAGACCAGTGCGCCGTGAAGAAGCACCTGGCGGAAGCGCCGGCGATCGAGGTCGTCGCGGTCTGACCCCTTCCCGGTCCTCGAGGACGATCCGACCCTCTCTTCCGAGCTCGCCTCACAGGAGCGAACAGATGAGATCTCCCCGGAAGCACTTCGGCGGCAGCCGATTCCTCCTCGCTCTTCTCGCGGCCGTCGTTTCGGTCCCCCTCGCCGCCACGGCCGCCCCTCCGGCCACGGCGAAGCCGACGACGCCGAGCGCGCCCAGGCCGACCCTCGTCTTCTTCATGAACCCGGCCGGCAGCCCGTGCCAGACGCAGGACGGGATCCTCAAGGAAAGCCGCGCGCAGTGGGAGCCTCTCGCGGCCCTTCGCTACGTCCGCACCGACGTGCCGGCCGACCGCGAGGTCTTCTACCAGTACGGCGTCCGCTCCCTCCCGAACCTGATCCTCGTGGGAGCCGACGGCAGGGAAATTCACCGCTACTCCCCCGGCATCCAGTCGGCCGAAGCCATCCTGTCGGGCATCCGCGAGAAGCCGGGCCGCTGAGGCGGGGGCACGGGAGTGGATTCGCTCGCCGGGTTCAGCCTGGCCAATGCCGTCTTCGCCGTCGGAGCGGGCCTGACCAGCATCGTCTCCCCGTGCGTCCTCCCGGTGCTGCCGATCGTCATGGCGGGCCAGCCGGGAGAGCACCGGCTCCGGCCGCTCTCGATCGTGGCCGGGCTGATGTCCACCTTCGTTCTCATGGGGGCCCTCTCGTCGCTGTTCGGCTCCGTCGTCGGGCCGCTCCTCGTGCGGCTGGAGAAGCCGGTCGCCGTCCTCATCGGCGTCATCGGCATCCTGGTCCTGGCCGACGTCAACCCGTTCAAGCGCCTCCGGGTCGGGATCGCAACGGAACGCAGGAAGGGGCTCTGGTCGGGCGCCGTCCTCGGCGCGTCGCTCGGGCTCGTCTGGATCCCGTGCGTCGGACCGTTCCTCAGCGCGGTCCTCGGCATGGTCGCGGCCAGGGCCCGGCTGGGCCAGGGGATGGCCCTCCTGGCGTTCTACAGCCTCGGCTTCGCGCTGCCGATGCTCGCCGCGGGGTACGCCTCCCAGGCCTTCCGCGAGAAGACCGCCTTCCTGCGTACGCGACCGCTCCTCGTGAGGCTCGCGAGCGGCGGCCTGCTGATCGGCCTTTCCGCCTGGATCCTCGTCAAGGGGCTCTACGGCTCTCCCTGGTGACGTCCCCGTCGCGCGCCGCCCGCCCGGACCGCAGGTCTAGGCGGGCGAAGCGATCTCGGACCTGCGGCCGGTGGCGAGGAAGACCGGGTAGGAGCGCTCCCCCTTCCGGGTGACCGTCGCCGTCTCCGTCGCCACGTCGACGAAACCGGCCCCCTCGAGGAGCGCGGCGATCTCGCCGCGGTCGAACCCGAGGTGGACCACGCCCCTGGCGTCCTCGTGAAACGTCCCGTCCTCGAGGTCGAGGTCGGCAAGCGCGACGCGCCCGCCCGGGTGGAGATGGTCGCGGAACCGGGCGAAGAGAGGGGCGAGGTCGGCCACGTGGTGCAGCGCCATGCTGCTGACGACGAGGTGGAAGCGCTCCGGGAGGGAGAGCGGGTCGTCCGGCGGGAGGAGGACGGCGCGGACGCCGTCCAGTCCCTGCTCGAGCACCTTCCGCTCGAAGACGTCCACCATGCCGCGGGAGGTGTCGACCCCCGTCACGCTCCTGACGAGCGGCTTCAGGCCGAGCGAGACGAGCCCCGTGCCGCAGCCGAAGTCGAGGACGTCGAGGTCGGCGGGGAGGGCGCATCGCGCGACGATCGCCTCCGTCACCCCGCGCGCCAGGAGGATCCGGCGCTGCTCGCCGTCCCACGTCGCCGCGGCCTGGTCGAATCGCTCGGTGTCCGCCATCGGATCCTCCCGTCCCCGCGGACCCTGGCAGCCGCGCGGGCGCGGGAGACCGTAGCACGGAAGCCCGCGTGCCCGTCCCTCGCGCGGGACCGGCGGGCGAGAGACCGTCCGCCCCCTCCCCGGCCGGGCCCGGGCCTGTGACATCCTTCGATCCGAATAGCGTGGACGGCCGCGGCCGCCCACGCGCGAGGAAGGAGATCGAGCACGGTGGAATCCGACCCGCAGAGGCGCCGCCGTGAGTGATGCGCCTCCGCCGCGTCCCGCCCCCGCGGCCTGCGTGGAGCCGGTGCCGAGCCAGGCCGTGCTGGAGGCCGTCCGGGCGGCGGAGCATCCTCGCTGCTTCGTCTGCAACCCCGAGAACCCGGACGGCCTGAAGCTGAGGTTCCGGGTCCGGGCCGACGGCTCCGTCGTCGCCTTCTTCCCGTGCCGCTCCGTCTACCAGAGCTACCCGGAGACTCTCCACGGCGGGATCACCTCGGCCCTCCTCGACGCCGCAATGACGAACGCCCTCTTCTCCATCGGCATCGCCGCGGTCACGGCGGAGCTGACCGTCCGCTTTGTCGCCCCGGTCCGCCTGGAACGGGGCGCGGTCGTCGTCGGGACGATCGAGAAGACCTCGTCCCACCCTCTCTACTACGTGCGCGCCGAGCTCCAGCAGGACCGCAGCTCCCTCGCGCGGGCCTCGGCGAAGTTCCTGGTCAGGGATTCGGTGTAGGACCCTCTCGACGCTCGGGCGGGACGGCCGCGAGGCGCGCGCCGAGCTTTCCCAGCCCGTCGAGCACCCGCTCGACGTCGCGCGCCCCGGTGCGCGGGTTCATGACGGTGACGCGGAGGACCCGCTTCCCGCCGAGGAGCGTCGTCGTGATCCACCCTTCGCCCGAGCGGTTGAACTCCTCGCGGAGGCGGAGGTTCAGCGCATCGAGCCGCTCGCCGGTGATCGAACCGTTCCCCACCCAGCGGAAGCAGAGGATGTTCGCCTCGGGCTCGTGGAGCGCCTCGAAGTCGGTGCGGCGGCCGATCGCGGCGTGGAGGGCCTGCGCCACGGCACAGAGGTGGTCGTAGATCTTCCCGAGCCCGTCCGCGCCGTAGCGCTGGAGCGCGACCCAGACCTTCAGGACGTCCATCCGCCGCGAGCACTGGAAGCTCCGCGGCCCCTGGTCCCAGGCCCGCGCGCCGTCGCGGGCGTGGAAGAGGTAGGGCGCGCGCTGCGCGAACGCGGCGTCGAGGTCGCGCTCGTCGCGCACGAGGACCATCCCCGCCGAGAGGGGCATGAGCATCATCTTGTGCGGGTCCCAGGCGATCGAGCGGGCCCGCCTGAGGCCGCGGAGCCGCCCGCGGTGCGCCGCCGAGAAGAGGCCCGAGGCCCCGTGCGCGCCGTCGACGTGGAGCCAGAGGCCGCGCGCCTCGCAGAGCTTCCCGATCGCCTCGAGGTCGTCGAAGGAGCCGGTCGCCGTCGAGCCGGCCGTCGCGACGACGGCCAGGACCGCGCGCCCCTCGGCCGCGAGCCTCTCGAGCGTCGCCCCGAGCGCGGCGGCGTCCATCTTCCACTCCCGCGACGGGACGCTCACGGCGTGGTCGGTCCCGAGCCCCATCGCGCCGACGGCCCGCGCCACGGCGTAGTGCGCATGCTCGCCGTGGACGACGACGGGCGGGTTCGCGCCGACCCCCTCCTTCCACGCGTTCGGCATCGCCGCGGCGCGCGCCGCGAGGAGCGCCGTGAACGTCGCCTCGGTCCCGCCCGAGGTGAACGTCCCGCCCGCCCCGGGGGCGAATCCCGCGAGGTCGCACATCCAGCGGAGGACGCGCGCCTCGAGGATCGTCCCGACGGGCGACATCTCCCAGACGGCGACGGACTGGTTCAGGGCGGCGACGACCGGCTCCGTCCAGACGGCGGCCGGGAGCGGCGCCGAGACCTGGTGTCCCATCGCGCGCGGGTTCGTCAGGTGGTTCGACTCCGGCAGGACGTCGCGCCGGAGGCGCTCGAGGACGCGGTCGAGGGAGCCGCCGCCGGAAGGGAGGGGCTCGTCGAAACGCGCGGCGATCTCCTCGGGTGAGAGCGAGGTGGAGACGCGATCGTCGTCGGACCACGTCCGCGCGTAGTGCTCGACGGCGAGGCGGAGGAACGCCTCGGCGACGTCGGCCCGCGCGTCGGTCTCGAGGTCCGCGAAGACGGTGGGAAGGGGCTCGGTCATCGCGGGCAAGGTAGCACGCGGGGCCCGCGGCACGCCCCTCCCGGGACGGCACTGTCCGCCGCCCCCGCCGGCCCGCGTGGCCGGCGGCGGGGACGGCGCTCAGGTCATTTCGGCGGAGCGGTCGGCGCGGCCTTCGGCACGTCGCCGGGGCGCTCCTGGACGGCGCTCGGCGGCGCGTACGCGTCCGAGACACCCGGCTGGCCGTGGTAGTTCCAGTTGCCCTGCGTTCCGGTCGCCGGAGCGGCCGCGCCCGGTGCAGCCGGGGCGTTCCCCGCCGCGCCCCTCACGGTGGCGCCGCCCGCGTCGGCCGGCAGCTCGCCGGAGAGCTTCGCGGCACCCGTCTCCTCGAGCTGGGCCTTGAACGCGTCGAGCCCCGTCAGCCGGGTGATCTTCTTCACCTCGGTCTCCCGGATGCTGATGACCGTCCCCTGCTTGAACTCCGTGACGACGTATCCCGCACCCTTCTTCACGGGTTCCTTGCTCGCGAGCATCCGGCCGGTCGGCTTGAGCTCGACCTGCCAGACGACCTCCTTGCTCAGGTCCGAGGACCAGCGGGAGATCTTCTTCACCCGCTCCTTCGGGAGCCGGGAGATCGTCCGCTCCGGGAGCGTGCGGAAGACGTAGACGTTCCCCTCGAGCTTCGGCTCTTCCATCGCGAAGCCGAACCCGCTGGGGAGGAGCTCGATCTTGTAGACGACGATGGGGGCCTCCGAGGCCGGAGTGCTCTGGAGGACGGGCTGCTGCTGCTGACCCCGGAGGTCCGCAGAAAGAACGAGCATCCCCGCGAGGAGGGCGGCGCCGTATCGCATGGTCCTGTCTCCTGCGTCCAGCTTAGCACCGGCCCTGTACGCGGGGATGCCTCCCCAGACTCACCCCTTCGGGCAGGACGGGCCCGTCCCGTCGCCGGGGCCTTCCTGCACGCCCGCCCAGTCGCTCCGGGCGAGGACGAGCTCCTTCGCCGTCGAGACCTCGACGACCCGCTGCCGAAGCGCGACGCGCTCCGGCCCCTCCTCCTTCACGGTCTCGACGACGACCCGCGCCCCGGCGCGGGCCTCGGCGCGGAAGGAGACCTCGAGAGCCCGCAGCTCCGAGCGCGAGAAGAGCGCCTCCGGGACCCCCTCCGCGAGCCAGTCGAGGTAGGCCGTGTTCCTCACGTGGTCGTTCGCGTCGAGGTCCGCGCGGCGGGCTGCGACCTCGACCGACGTCGCGTCTCCCCCGCGCCACGCCGGCCGGCTGCAGCCCCCTTCGAGCGCGCGCGGCACCTCCGGCAGGACGAGGTCCTTCAGCGCCCCGGGGAGCCTCACCGGCCTGCGGCGCTCGAGGTCGAGGATCATCCAGGCGCTCGTCCCCCGCGCGAGGACCTCCTCCTCCGGCGAGAGGAGGAGGAAGTCGCGGTCGGCCGTCCGGTCCGTCCTCGCGGAGGGCCACGTCTCGACGACGACCTCCTCACGCCAGGCGGGCCGCCTCGCGACCTCGAGGCGCCAGCCGGTCAGGATCCACGCGAGGCCCTGCCCCGAGAGCTCCGCGAAGCCGACGCCGAGGCGGGCCGCGTGCTCGCTCGCCGCCTCCTGCAGGAGGTCGCACATCGGCCGGATGCCCATGCGGGCGCGGACGTCGAGCTCGACGGCCCGGACCGCTTGCCGGAGCCGGTGGACGGTCGAGAGCCTCATCGGCCGCGATTCTCCCGCACGCCGGCCGCCATCGCGGGCCACGACCGACACCCCGCCGCAGCCTTCCCCGAAACAGGATGTTTCAATCCCGGGAACGAGGGCCTGCGACACACCGTTTCACCTGAAACGTCCTGTCGCAAACTTGCGAACGTCCGAAGCGGCACTTCGCGTTGCAGCAGAGGACTTCGTCCGCAGATGACAGGTGGCCCGATTCTTGAACTCCGGGATCGTCGACCGTTTCCATTCCCGGAGGAGAAGATGACGACGAGCCGGCGCGAGTTCATCCAGATCGGCGGGGCGGGACTCGGCGCCGCCGCCCTCGGCTCGGGACTGACGACGAAGTGGTGGGGCCTCGACCGCGACGTCGTCCACGACCCGGGCACGGATGGTGAGCAGGTCGTCCCGACGTTCTGCGAGCTCTGCTTCTGGAAGTGCGGCGTCCTCGCCCACGTGAAGGGCGGGAAGGTCACGAAGCTCGTCGGGAACCCCGAGCACCCTCTCTCGCGCGGCCACCTCTGCCCGCGCGGCACCGGCGGCACGGGCCTCCTCTACGACCCCGACCGGCTCAAGAAGCCGCTCCTGCGCCGCGGGACCAGGCGCGGGACGCAGGAATTCGAGGAGGTCTCCTGGGAGAAGGCCCTCGACTTCACCGCCGAGCAGCTCCTGAGGATCCAGAAGGACTGCGGCCCCGACAAGGTCGCCCTCTTCTCCCACGGCTTCGGCGGGTCGTTCTTCAAGCACCTTCTCTTCGCCTACGGCTCGGCGAACGTCACGGCACCCTCCTACGGGCAGTGCCGCGGCCCGCGCGAGGTCGGCTTCAACCTGACCTACGGCGCCTCCCTCGGCTCGCCCGAGGTCCTCGACATCGCGAACTCCCGGGTCCTGACCCTGATCGGCTCGCACCTCGGCGAGAACATGCACAACACGCAGGTCCAGGACTTCGCCCAGATGATCGCGAAGGGGGGCCAGCTCGTCGTCGTCGACCCGCGCTTCTCGACCGCCGCGGGCAAGGCGCGCTACTGGCTGCCGATCAAGCCGGGAACCGACCTGGCGCTCCTCCTCGCCTGGATCCACGTCATCCTCGGCGAGGGGCTCTACGACCGCGACTACGTCGAGAAGAACGCCGTCGGCCTCGAGGAGCTCCGTAACCACGTCGCCGACAAGACTCCCGAGTGGGCGTTCACCGAGACGACGATCGCGCCTTCGACGATCGTCGAGACGGCGCGCTTCATCGCAGGCGCCCGCCCGGCCTCGCTCGTCCACCCGGGGCGGCACGTCACCTGGTACGGCGACGACGTCCAGCGCTCCCGGGCGATCGCCATCCTGAACGCGCTCCTCGGCTCCTGGGGTCGGCGCGGCGGCATCTTCGTCCCGACGCAGATGCCCGTCCCGAAGTACCCGGTCCCCGACTACGCCGTGAAGCCGAAGGCGACGCAGGACCACCCGGACGGCGTCGTCTACCCGTTCGCCGAGGAGGTCCTCTCGCACGGCGTCTGCGACGCCACGGTGCCGGGCCGGCTCGGCGGGCCGGGCTGCCCGGTCAAGGCCTGGATCGTCTACGGCTCCAACCTTCTCCAGTCGCTCCCGCAGCGCGCGAAGGTCCTCGAGGCGATCCAGAAGCTCGACCTCCTCGTCGCGATCGACGTCCTCCCGGCCGAGATCACCGGCTGGGCCGACGTCGTCCTCCCGGAGTCGACGTACCTCGAGCGGTGGGACGACGTCGCCCCCGTGCCGTGGTCGGAGCCGTTCCTCGCGATCCGGCAGGAGGTCGTCCCGCCGATGTACGAGTCGAAGCCCGGCTGGTGGATCGCGAAGGAGCTCGGGAAGCGCCTCGGCCTCGGCGACTACTTCCCCTGGGAGAGCGGTGAGCAGCTCGTCACCGAGCGGCTGAAGGCCGGCGGCTACGACGTCGAGAAGCTGAAGACGAAGGGCGTCGTCCGGGGGACGCCGGTACCGGTCCGGACCGACGAGGGGCTCGAGCTCGCGTTCGGGACGCCGTCGAAGAAGATCGAGCTCTACTCGAAGCGGATGGCCGAGGTCGGCCTCCCTCCGCTCCCTCCCTACACGCGTCACGAGCAGCCCGCCGACGGCCAGTTCCGGCTCCTCTTCGGCCGGACGCCGACGCACACCTTCGGCCGGACGACGAACAACCGCTTCCTCTCCGAGGTCTTCTCGGAGAACGAGGTCTGGCTGAACGCGAAGGCCGCGAAGGAGCAGGGGCTCGCGAGCGGCGACGTCGTGACGCTCGTGAACCAGGACGGCGTGAGGTCGCAGCCGGTGCGCCTCAAGGTGACGCAGCGGATCCGCCCGGACTGCGTCTTCGTCGTCCACGGCTACGGGCACACGAGCCCGGGGCTGAGGTTCGCGAGGGGGCGCGGGATGGACGACCAGGCGCTCGTCACGCGCGTCGCGATCGACCCGGTCGCCGGTTCCACCGGCATGAGCGTCAACTTCGTGACGATCGAGAAGGCGGCCGGCGCGAGCGGGGCGGCGGCCGCGAGGGCGGAGGGCTGAGATGGGCGCGAAGAGCTCCGCCACGAAGCGCTACGCGATGACGGTCGACACCCGGCAGTGCGTCGGGTGCAAGGCCTGCGTCCTCGCCTGCAAGGCCGAGAACGACGTCCCCGACGGCTACTGCCGCGACTGGGTCGTCGAGGAGGTGCGGGGCGAGTTCCCGCGGCTCTCCGCCGAGATCCGTTCGGAACGATGCAACCACTGCACCGACGCGCCCTGCGTGAAGAACTGCCCGACGGGCGCCTCCCACGTGAACGAGGGGGGCGTCGTCCTCGTGACGCACCACAAGTGCTCGGGCTGCAAGGCGTGCATCGCCGCCTGCCCGTACGACGCGCGCTTCGTCCACCCGGAGGGGTACGTCGACAAGTGCACGTTCTGCCTCCACCGCGTGCAGAAGGGGCTGCAGCCGGCCTGCGTCGGCGTCTGCCCCACCGGCACGCTCACGTTCGGCGACGCGGCCGACCCGGAGTCGGCCGTGGCGAGGCTCCTCCGCGAGCGGCGCTCGAAGGTGAACCACCCCGAGTCGGGCGCCGGTCCGAACGTCCACTTCCTCGTCTGAGGCGCTGGCGATGAACACGCTGATCGAAGCCACCACGACCCGCGCGAACCCCGGCATCGACCCCTCGCTCCACGCCTGGGGCTGGGAGATCGTCGTCTACCTCTTCCTCGGCGGCCTCGTCGCGGGGATCTTCGTCCTTGCGGCGGCGCTCGAGCTGCGCTCCGGCGAGAAGCCGCGGGGCGCGGCGCTCCGGCTCGTGCCCTTCGGCGCCCTCGCGCTCCTCTCCGTCGGCATGCTCGCCCTCTGGATCGACCTCGCGCACCGGCTCTGGGCCTGGCGCTTCTACATGTTCTTCCACGCGACCTCGCCGATGTCGTGGGGCGCCTGGATCCTCGTCCTGATCTACCCCGTCGGCCTCCTCCACGGCCTCGGCTCGACGGACGGGGCGCAGCGCGAGTGGCTGCGCGGGAAGACGCCGGGCGCTCTCGCGAAGCCCCTCGAGGCGCTCCTCGCCCTCGCCGACCGGAGCCGCCGCGGGATCCTCCTGACGAGCGTCGGGATGGGCGTCGCGCTCGGCATCTACACGGGACTCCTCCTCGGGACGATGCCCTCGCGCATCGCCTGGAACAGCGCCGTCCTCGGGCCGCTCTTCCTCGCCTCCGGCCTCTCGACGGGCGCGGCCCTCCTTCTCCTCCTCCCGCTCGGGGAGGGCGAGCGAAAGACTCTCGTGAGGTGGGACGCGGCCGCGATCGTCGGCGAGCTCGTCCTGATCGCGCTTATGCTCCTCGGCTGGGCCACCTCGGGCGACGCCGGGAAGTGGGCCGCGGCGCAGTTCCTCGGCGGGCCCTACACGGCGGTCTTCTTCTCCTGCGTCGTCGTCCTCGGCCTCCTCGTCCCGCTCGCGATGGAGGCGATCGAAGCGAAGCGGCACCTCCCGTTCGCCGCGATCCTCCCGGTCCTGATCCTGTCGGGCGGCCTCGCCCTCCGCTGGATCCTCCTCTCGGCGGGGCAGCACTCCGCCTTCCGCTTCCTCCCCTGACGAGGTGACTTCGATGCAGCCTCCCGCGGAACGCCCGTTCTGGAACCCTTACGTCGCCGGGTTCTGCCTCGGCCTCGTCCTCCTCGGCTCCTTCCTCGTCATGGGCTTCGGCCTCGGCTCCTCGAGCGCCGTGACGCGGCTCGCCGTCGGCGCCGTCGACCTCGTCGCGCCGAAGGCGGTGGAGGCGAACGCCTACTTCTCGCAGTACGCCGGCCCGGGGAAGAAGGTCCTCGAGGACTGGATGGTCTTCGAGGTCCTCGGCGTCTTCCTCGGCGGCCTCGTCGGCGCCTACTCCGGCGGACGGCTGAGGAGCGAGGTCCTCCGCGGCGAAGGGGTGACGAAGGGGCGCCGGCTCGCGTTGGCGGTGATCGGCGGAGTGATGATGGGCTTCGCGGCGCGGCTCGCCCGCGGCTGCACGTCGGGCCAGGCGCTCACGGGCGGGGCGATCCTCTCGCTCGGCTCCTGGATCTTCATGATGTGCGTCTTCGCGGGCGGCTACCTCGTCGCCCCGCTCGTGAAGAGGGACTGGCGATGAGCTTCCTCCCTCTCTACCCGCAAGACGTCTTCGGCTTCCCGACCGGCCTCCTCCTCGGCACGCTCGTCGGCTTCGCGTTCGGCTTCGTCCTCGAGCGCGCCGGCTTCGGGAACGCAAAGAACCTCGCGGCCCAGTTCTACCTGACCGACACGCGCGTCCTGAAGGTGATGTTCAGCGCGATCGCGACGGCCTGCGCCGGCATCGGGCTCCTCTCCGGGCTCGGGGTCCTCGACCTCTCGCTCCTCACGGTCCCGGAGACGTTCCTCGGCCCGCACGTCGTCGGCGGCCTCCTCCTCGGGGCCGGCTTCATGACCTCCGCCTACTGCCCCGGGACGGGCGTCGTCGCCATGGCCTCCGGCAAGTGGGACGGCCTGATGTCGATCGTCGGGGTCGCGATCGGCTCGCTCCTCTTCGGCTTCGTCTACGCCCCGCTCGAGGGGTTTTACAGGAGCGGCGCAATGGGCTCGGTGACGATCGCGCAGGCGCTCCACGTCCCGTTCCCCGTCCTCGCGGCGGGCGTCGTCGCGATGGCGGTCGGCTGCTTCCTCGGCGCCGAGAAGCTCGAGACGATCTTCGCCCCGAAGGCGAAGAAGCCCGTCCCGGTCTCGCAGCCCCGCATCCGCAACCGCGCGTTCGCGGCGATGGGCGCGATCGCGGCCCTCGGCCTCGTCACCGTCGCCCTCCCGAAGGGCGCGGTCGCCGTCGCGGAAAGGCCGGTCGCGAAGATCGGCGCCGTCGAGCTCGCGCAGAAGATCGTCTCGTCCCCGCGGGAGCTCTGGCTCCTCGACCTGCGCGACCCGAAGGCCGCTTCCCCCACCGAGCGGATCCCCGGGACCGTGACGCTTCCCGAGGGGACGACGGCGGAGAAGTTCGCCGCGACCCTCCCCGCGACGCGGACCCTCGTCGCCTACGCGCAGGGCGACGTGACGACCCTGCCGGAGGGGCTCCGCTCCTTCCCGGGCGAGGTCCTCGTCCTCTCCGGCGGCTTCGCCGCCTGGAAGGCGTCCGTCCTGACGGCGCCGCAGCCTCCGGCCGAGCCCACGCCCGCCCTCGTCGCGGAGTACCGCGCGAAGAGCGCCCTGAACGGCTACTTCACGGGAGCAGCGGCGGCGCCGGCGCCCGCGCTCGTCGTGAAGGCCGTCGCCCCTTCCGCCGCGCCGAAGAAGGGCGGCGGCTGCTGAGGACCTAAACCGGCCGCGAGGCCGGATCGTCTCCGCCATTCACGGACAGAACGGACGTCCGGCACGCCCCGAAGCGGCGTGCCCCATGGAGAGTGTGCAATGAAGCGAAACCCCGTCCTGGCGATCACGGCCCTGGCCCTGCTCGTCCTGGCCGCTCCCGCCCCGGCGACGGACGGCTACTTCTCCCTCGGCTACGGCACCCCGTACAAGGGGATGGCCGGCGCCGGCCAGGCGCTCCACCTGAGCACCCTCGCCAGCGCCACCAACCCCGCCACGATCGCCTTCGTGAAGGGCTACGACGTCGGCGTGGCCCTCTTCGCCCCGAACCGCGAGTACTCCGTGTCGGGCAACCCCTCCGGCTACCCCGGCACCTTCGGCCTCGCCCCCGGCACCTACGAGAGCCACTCCACCGGCTTCGTCATGCCCAGCATCGCCGGCGCCTGGCACCTCTCCGACAACTTCCACCTCGGCCTGGCCATCTACGGCAACGGCGGCATGAACACGAACTACCCCAACAAGGTCTTCGGGCAGTCCCCCACCGGCATCAACCTGATGCAGGCGTTCGTCGCGCCGTCGTTCACCTGGGAGTTCGCGAAGCACCAGGCCATCGGCGTCTCCCCGATCTTCGGCTGGCAGAGTTTCGAGGCGAAGGGCCTCGGCGCCTTCTCGATGTTCTCCTCGGACCCCGCCAACCTGACGAACAACGGCAAGTCCACCTCCACCGGCTTCGGCGCCCGCATCGGCTACCACGGCAAGTTCGGCGAGCACCTCGGCGTCGGCGCCTCCTACCAGACCAAGATCGCCATGGGCGAGTTCAAGGAGTACGCCGGCCTCTTCGCCGAGCAGGGTGACTTCGACATCCCCGAGAACTGGACCGTCGGCATCGCCGTCTTCCCCTCCGATTGCGTCTCCATCGCCGCCGACGTCCAGGAGATCTACTACAGCAAGGTCGCCTCCGTCGGCAACCCGATGCTCCCCAACCTGATGCAGGCCCCCCTCGGCGCCGACAACGGCGCCGGCTTCGGCTGGAAGGACGTCACCGTCTTCAAGATCGGCGTCCAGTGGGAGGTCAACCCCAGCCTCACCCTCCGCGCCGGCTACGCCCACTGCGACAACCCGGTCCAGGAGAGCGAGGTCCTCTTCAACATCCTCGCGCCCGGCGTCATCCAGGACCACGCCACCGTCGGCGTCTCGACCCTCCTGTCCGACAAGACGAAGCTCCACTTCGCCCTCATGCGCGCCTTCTCCAACTCCGTCGAGGGGCCGAACCCCCTCGAGGCTCCCGGCCAGCAGAAGATCAAGCTCACCATGGACCAGTGGGAGGGCGAGATCGGCTTCTCCTTCGGGTTCTGACGCCGCGGCACCACGCGGTCCGACGCCACGAACGACCCGGGAGGGCGGTCCATCCGGGCCGCCCTCCCTTTCGATCCGGCGTCAGTCCGCGTGATGCGCCGGCCGCATGTCCTCGATCCGGATCCTGAAGTCGCGACCCGGCACCCAGTCGATCCGACGGGAGACGGCGATGGCTTCGGTCTGAAGGAGGAGCGGCAGGACGGGCCTCTGCTCGGCGACCCGGGCGAGCATCCGCTGGAGCGCCTCGACCCTGAGCGCCGGGTCCGTCGCCCCGTTGCTCCGGGCGAGGAGTCCGTCGAGGACCGGGTCGCTGTAGCCTCCGCTGTTCGCGACGCCGAGACCTGGCCCCTTCGTCGCGACGAGGGCCTCGATCGCCTCCGCCGCCTCTCCCGAGCCGCAGGCCCAGCCGACGAGGTGGAACGCCGACCGGCCCGAGTCGATCCGCTCGAAGAACGCGGACTTGTCGAGGGCGGTCACGGCGACCCGGACGCCGACGACGTCGAGCTGCCGGGCCACCTCGCGGAGGATCCTCACGTCGTTGACGTACCGGTCGCGGGTCCCGTCGAGACGGACGTCGAGCCCGTTCGGATAGCCGGCCTCGGCGAGCAGGGCGCGGGAGCGGGACCGGTCGACCTTCGGGACCCGGAGGACCGGGTTGAAGCCGACGACGGACGAGGGAACGAGCTGCGAGGCGGTGACGGTCTTCCCGTCGTACGCCCGCGTCACGATCTCGTCGCGGTCGAGCGCGAGGTCGAAGGCTTCGCGCACGCGGGGATCCGAGAAGGGCGGCTCCGTGACCCGGAAGGTCAGGAACAGGACGCGGAGGCTCGGCGCCGCGTAGACGCGGATCGCCTTCTCGGCCCGCAGCGCGTCCACGCGCTCGAGGGGGACCTCGTCCACGACGTCCACCGCGCCGGACAGGAGCCGGGCGATCCTCTCCCCGGCGTCCGGGACGATCTCGAAGCGGACCCGTCCGATCGCGGGCCGTCGTCCCCAGTAGCGCTCGTTCCGCTCCAGGGTGAACCCCCTGTTCCGCTCCCAAGAAGCGAGACGATAGGGGCCCGCGCCGACGAGGGGCACGGGGTTCCGGGCCAGCGCGGCACCAGGCAGGACGTGGCCCCAGGGCAGCTTGTAGAGGAGAAGGGGGTAAGGCACCCGGGTCCTGACCGCGACGCGCAGCGGCCCGTCGGTCTCGACCGTGGCGATGTTCCTGAGGTAGGAAGCCGTCGGCCAGTCCTTCCGGATGCACGTGAGGAGCGAAGCGGACACGTCCGAGGCAGTGAGCGGGGTGCCGTCGGAAAAGCGGAGGCCCGGCCGGAGGTGGAAGACGTACGTCCGTTCGTCGGGCGTCTCCCACCGCTCGGCGAGGCCGGGCGCGAGCCGCCCGTCCGCGTCGAGACGGACGAGGCCCTCGAGGATCTCCGCGTTCACGCGGTTCGTGAACGACTCGTCCTTGGCGGGCGGGTTCGGGAAGAAACCCGTGACGTCCGCCCGGACGGCGACCGTGACGCTGGCCTCCTCCGGCGAAGTCCGGCACGCGCTGCAGAGCGCGAGGACGAGGAGCCCGACGACCCGGTTCACTCCTGCGCATTCTCGCTCCGAACCGGGACACGGCGAGGCCGGGCACCCCGGTTCCGGCACCTCGCTAGAATCCCCCCGTACCGTCGATCGGAACGATCCAAGGAGGTTCCCCATGGGTGGTGTCTACAAGAAGGTCGAGCTCGTCGGAACGTCCCCCGTCAGCTTCGCCGAGGCCGTGAAGGTCGCCGTCGAGGAGGCCGCGAAGACGATCCGGCACATGGACTGGTTCGAGGTCGTCGAGGAGCGCGGCCGCATCCACGACGGCAAGGTCGCCGAGTTCCAGGTCACGATCAACGTCGGCTTCAAGCTCGAGCGCTGAGGCGGGCGGGGCGGGCCTTCCGGCCCGCCCCTTCTTCGTCGCACGGTCCCGAAAGCCGGCCGGCTCGCCGCCGGCCCCCGCCCGTCACGGGTGGAACTTCGTCCCCTTCCGGGCCATCTCGACGAGGAGAGGCGCCGGCGCGAACCGCGTCCCGTTCGCCTCGGCGAGCTCCTCCATCCGCCCGACGATCCCCTCCGCGCCGACCGCGTCGACGTGCCGGAACGGGCCGCCGCGGAACGGCGGGAAGCCGAGGCCGAGGATCGCACCGGCGTCGCCGTCGCGGGGCGAGGCGACGACCCCCTCCGCGAGGCACCAGGCGGCCTCGTTCACCATCAGGAGGGCGAGGCGGTCGACGAGGTCCTCGACGGGCATCCGCTTCCGGACCGCGCCCCCGAAGAATTCGTAGACCGCCGGGTTGACCTCCTTCGGCGCGCCGGGCGCCCGGTCCTTCGGGTAGAGGTAGAAGCCCTCCGCGTTCTTGCGCCCCTTGTAGCCCGCGTCGAAGAGCCTCGTGAACGTGGCCGAGGGCGCCGCGCCCCGCGAGGCGAACGCCTTGCCGAGGTCCATCGAGACGTGCGCCGCGACGTCGATGCCGACCTCGTCGAGGAGCGCGACCGGCCCGACCGGGAAGCCGAACTCGAGGAGCGCGGCGTCGAGCGCGGGGATCGCCGCCCCCTCGTCGAGGAGGACGACCGCCTCGTTGATGAACGGCCCGAGGATCCGCGTCGTGTAGAAGCCGGGCCCGTCCTTCACGACGATGACCGTCTTCCCCTGCGCGACGCCGAAGGCGCGCGCCGTCGCGACGGCCCAGGGGGCTGTCTTCTCGGCGACGACGACCTCGAGGAGCGGCATCTTCGGGACGGGCGAGAAGTAGTGCATCCCGACGACCCGCCCCGGCTCCTTCGCCTTCGCGGCGATCTCGCGGATCGGGAGGGCCGACGTGTTGCTCGCGAAGACGGCGTCGGGGGAGAGGATCGCCTCGGTCTCGGCGAGGACCTTTCGCTTCAGCGCGAGGTCCTCGAAGACGGCCTCGATCACGAGGTCGCAGCCGGCGAGGTCCTCGGAGCGCGTCGTCGGCCGGAGGCCGTACCACTGCCGGTCCCGCTCGAGGCGCGTCAGCGCGCCCGAGCGGACGCGCCGGTCGAGCCCCTTGCGGAGGCCCTTCGCGGCGCGCGAGAGCCCCTCCTCCGAGACGTCCTTCAGGACGACGGGTGAGAGGGAGAGCGAGACCGCCGCGATCCCCTCGCCCATGAGCCCCGCGCCGAGGACGCCGAGCCGCTTCACGGCCGCCGGCGCGTCTCCCTGCGGGGTCTTCTTCAGCGCGGTCATCGCCTCGAAGAGCCGGATGAGGTTCTTCGACCGCTCGCTCCCGACGAGCCTGCCGAAGCGGACCGCCTCCTCCTCCATGCCGGCCTTCGCCCCGTCCGCGAGCCCCTTCTCGACGCACGCGAGGATCTCGAGCGGCGCCTCGTAGAGGCCGCGGGTCTTCCACATCACCGCCGCGCGCGCCTTCCCGAGGACGTAGCCCCGGAGCGGAGGGAGGGAGAGCGCGTTCTCGGCGAACGGCTGCTTGTCGCGGCTCGGCTTCAGTGTCCCGTTCGCGAGGCCGAGGGCCGCCTTCGCGGCCGTCTCGACGAGGCCGCCGGGCGACGTCAGCGCGTCGACGAGGCCCTGCCGGTACGCCTGCGCGGCCCGGAGGCGCTTGCCCGTCAGGAGCATCGGGAGCGCCCGCTGGAGACCGAGGAGACGCGGCAGGCGCTGCGTGCCTCCCGCCGCCGGGAGGACGCCGAGCATCACCTCGGGCAGCGCGAGGACGGTCTTCGGGTGGTCGCTCGCGATCCTGTAATGGCAGGCGAGCGCGACCTCGAGGCCGCCGCCGAGAGCCGCGCCGTGGATCGCGGCGACGAACGGCTTGCGGCTCGCCTCGACCCGGTCGAGCCACTCGTGGGCGCCGCGCGAGATCGCCTCGGCCTCGGCGGCCGTCATCCCGACGACCTGGTCGAGGTCGGCGCCGGCGATGAAGGAGTCGGGCTTGGCGCTCGCGAGGACGCAGGCGACGATCGCGTCGTCCCCCTGGATCTCGTCCATGAGCGGGCCCGCCTCGCGGAGGAGGGCGCCCGAGAGGACGTTCACGGGCTTCTTCGGCGTGTCGAAGAGGAGGACGGCGACCCCGTCGGGGCGCTTCTTCAGCGTGAGCGTTCTCATCGCGCCAGCACCATCGCGTGCCCGAGGGCGCCGGCCGCGCACGTCGTCACGACGCCAACCTCGGCCCCCTCGCGCTCCATCCTCTCCGCGCACGTCGTCACGAGGCGCGCGCCGGTGGCTCCGAACGGGTGCCCGAGGGCGAGCGAGCCGCCCCAGGCGTTCACCTTTTTCGGGTCGATCTTCCCGAGCGCCTCGGACCGGCCGAGGCGCTCCCTGCAGTACGCCCTGTCGGCGAGGAGCTTCAGGAACGCCAGGACCGGCGCCGCGAACGCCTCGTGGACCTCCCAGACTCCGACCTCGCCGAGGGGGATCTCGGCCGCGTCGAGCGCCTCGGGGACCGAGGCGACCGGCCCGAGGAGGAGCTCCTCGAGCGGGTCCATCGCGACGAGCGACATCGAGACGACGCGGGCGAGAGGCGGGACGCCGAGCTCGTCCGCCTTCTCCGCGCTCATCAGGAGGCAGGCGGCCGCGCCGTCGGTGAGGAAGGAGCTGTTCCCGGCCGTCACCGTCCCGAACTTCCGGTCGAACGCGGGCGGGAGCGAGGCGAGCTTCTCGAGCTTAGAGTCGCCCCGCACGCCGTTGTCCGCCTCGATCGGCGCGAACGACGGCGGGACCCGGACCGGGACGACCTGGCCGCGGTAGAGCCCCTGCTCCGTCGCGGTCGCCGCCTTCTTGTGCGATTTCAGGGCGAAGCGGTCCTGCTCCTCGCGGGTCAGGCCGAGCCGCTTGGCGAGCCGCTCGGCGCACTGCCCCATCGTGAGCCCCGTCGAGAACTCCGCGATGGCCGGCGTGTCGGGGGCGAGGTCCTTCAGCGAGAGCCCCTGGAGGAGCTTCACGTAGTCGAGGACCCCCCTCGCCTTCTGCGAAGCGATGAGCCTCTTGCGGACCTCGCGTCCGAAGCGGATCGGGACGTCGGAGAGGGTCTCGGCGCCCCCGGCGATCACGACGTCGGCCGCGCCGCACGAGATCGCCTCGACGGCGCTCGCGATGGCGACGTTCGACGACGCGCAGGCCGCCGTCACCGTGAAGGCGGGGCACGACGGCGGGAGGCCGCAGGAGAGGGCCGCCTCGCGCGCGAGGTTCGAGGTGCGCGGCTCGGCGAGGACGGTCCCGAAGACGACGCGGTCGACGGCGGAGGGATCGACGCGGTACCGCTGGAGGAGGCCCGACATGGCCATCGCCCCGAGCTCGTACGCCATCAGGTCGTTGTAGCCGGTTCCCGACCGGAGGAAGGGCGTGCGGCACCCGCCGACGACCACGACCGTCCGCCCCTGCAGCTTTCTGGCGCTCATTCGTCCTCCCTGACGGGAGGAATGCTACTCCCGGCTGCTGCGATGCGGCAGACGCGAGCCCGGGTGCGGTGACCGGCTCTCAGTCCCCCTTGCGCCGTCGTCCGAGGAGAGCCTTCGCCCGGCTCGAGCCGAGGGCCTCGACGGTGTCGGGGAGCGGCCTGCTCCCGCCCCGCGGCGCGAGCCGCGAATAGGCCTCGAGCGCGTCGTCGACGAGGCCGTAGTTCTCGCGGATCCGTCCCACGACGAGCCAGTCGCCGGGGAACGGCTCGTCGATCCCCTCCAGGTCCATCGACCTCGCGACGAGCGCGTGAGCCTCCTCGTTGCGCCCGGTCTCGGCGCAGACGGCGGCGAGCGTGTTCAGCACCGCCGGGTTGGACCTCCTCGAGGCCTCGACGGCCTGCCGCGCGAGGCTCAGGGTCTTCTCGTCGCACCTGCCCGCGACGTAACGGGCCCAGGCGGCCGTGTTCGCGTCGCCCGCGGAAGGCGACGGGCGGGACATCAGAGCGTCGGCGGCCTCGAGCGAACCGGCTTCGTCGGCATCCGCCAGGCGGTAGGAGACGAGGGCCGGACCGACGAGCCGGCAGTTGACGTGCGTGCGCGCGTGCTCCTCCGCTTCGGCGCGCGCCTCGGAGATCCTCCCGAGGCGCGCCTTCAGCCCCATCTCGACCATCGTCGCCGACTCGGCGGACGCCTTGTCCTTCCGGACCGCCCCGAGGAGCCGGAGCGCCTCCTCCGCCAGGCGACGGTCAGGGCCGCTCCCGCGCTCCGAGCTCGACGCCTCTCGCGCCGCGAGCGCCCGCTCGAGGAGGGCGGCCCGGACGGGGTCGTCGACCTTCTCCAGAGCGAACGAGCGGAGCTCCTCGAGAAGCGCGTCGGGCAGCGGCGTCGGCGAGAGCCCTGCGAGGGCGGCCGCCCGGACCTCGCGGACTCCGGCGCCGTCGCCCGGCAGGACCGCCGGCAGGAGCGGATCGAGAAGCAGGTCGGCCTGCTCCTCGCGCCCGCCGACCTCGACGGAGGCCCTCTCGAGCCAGAGCCTCGCGCGGGCCACGTCCCCCTTCGCGGCGAGGTCGAGCGCGTACCACGAAATCAGGCGCGCGCGCGCATCATCCGAGACGATCCGCGGCATCCCGCCTTCCTCGGCGACCCAGACGCGGATCCTCGTCGGCGCCTGCCCGATCGCGGGCATCGTGCCGGTGACGAGCCAGCCCTTCTCGGCGTTCCCCTCGGCGGTCAGCTCCGTGGAGAGCGCGTTGTCGCGGAGGAACGCCGCCGGGACGGCGCTCGACATCGTCGCCTGCTGGACGGCCCTCAGCTGGCTCCGCACCCATTCCTCGAGGGGCCGCTTTCCGGCGGCGTTCCTCGCCTCGCGGACGGGGAGGACGTACAGCCTCGCGAGCCTCTCCGGGTCGACGCCCGGCGTGGCCGCCTCCGACATCAGGGCCCGGACGGCGGAAACCGGATCGCCCGCCAGCGGCATCGGGAACGGTGCCTCGAAGGCCCGGAGACGTTTCGCCGTCTCCGCCTGCACGGCCGCGGACGCGGCGCCGTCTCCGCCGCGGGACGCTTCCGCGAGGAACGCCTGCGCCTCCGGGTACTTTCGGAGGACGAGGAGGAGGCCGCCGATGTCCGCCGCGGTCCTGCGGCGCTCGGAGGGTTCCGGAGAGCCGCGCCGCAGCTGCTCGAGGCCCTTCGCCGCTCCCCGCGACGCCGCGATCGCGGCGACGTGGAGCGCCGAGAGCTGCGCGGCGTCTTCGCGCTTCTCGAGGAACGCGACGGCCTCGGACGCCTTGCCCGCCCGGAGGAGGGCGTGCGCGTAGTCCCGCGCGACGACGGTGAGGGAGGGGGACTTCTCGAGGAGGGCCTTGCTCTCCGCCAGGGCGCGGGAGAGGCGGTCGGCGTCGGCGTAGCGCCGGCCCTCGAGGTCGTGCTCGAGGAGGATGACGAGCTCGAAGCGGATCTCCGGATCCTCCGGGTCGAGCTCGATCGCCTTCCGGAGCGCCTTCTCCGCCTCCACGGGATCCCACCCGCGGCGGCGGAGCCGTCCGTACGTGTCGTGCTCGAGGACGAACCCGAGCAGGTACCACGCCCGGTCGGACCCGGGCTCCTTGCGGACGGCCTCCCGCGCCTCCCGCCGCGCGGCGCCGCCCAGGCCCGCCGCGAGATAGAGGCGCGCGAGGCGGCGGTGGGGCGCGGACGACGCGGGCTCCCGGCGGATCTCGGCCCGCAGGACCTCGAGCCCCTTCGACACGTCGCCGCGCGCGACCGCGACCTCCGCGCCGTGCTGGAAGGTGACCGAGAGCGGCTCCGCCTCCGTCAGGGCGGTCGCCGCCTCCTTCAGCCGGGAGGCCTCGTCGGGCGTCAGCCTCGCGAGGGTCAGCTCGACGCGCACGCGGAGGACGACGGTGCCGTCCGGGCGCGCCGAGGCCTCGAGCGAGTAGGTCGCCGGGCCGACGTCGCGGGTCTCCGCCTCCGGGACCTCGAGAGGGGCGAAGCCCGCCGGAGGGACGAGCGTGTACTCGAACTCCTGGCGGATCGGGAGCGTGGCCAGGTCGTGCCGTCGTTTCTCCTCCCCCGGGTCGGGAAGGTTCGCGAGGAAGAGCCCGCGCCCCACGGAGAAGACGCAGCGCTCGTCCGTGCTCGTCAGGAGTCCGGGCTTCTCGACCTGCGTCTCCAGCGTGAACGGCCCCGACAGGTCCCGCGGGTCCGTGACGGACTGCTTCAGGACTTTCCCGCCGCCGAACCGGCTCCGCGCCCAACGCTCGAAGTACGCCTTCCGTTCGGAGTCGTTCATCCCGTCGAACGTCTCGCGCCGGCTCGACTCGAACGCCCCTCCGTAGACGGTCTTCTCGCCCGCCGTCGACGCCCCGCCCTCGAGCGCCCGCACCACGAACTGCGTGCGGCTCGCGTTCGCGGCGGACGCCGCGGTCGGGATCCGGACGAGCCCGGCGGCGTCGGGCCGGCAGACGAGCGCGAGGCGGCCCTGCAGGTGCACCGGCACCTCCCCGAGGCGCTCGAAACGGGAGGTCGTGTCGACGAAGACCCCTTCGGGCCGGAGCCCGGCCACGTGGACGATCGCGTGGTCGAACGCCTCGAGAGACGGGAGGCCGGGCGTCAGGTCGCCCTCCTCGCCGGCGTGGACGAGCGCGACGGCGGCATCGAACCCGTGCGCCCGGAGCGCCGCGACGAGGAGCGTCGCCTGGTCCTTGCAGTCGCCGAACTTCCGGCGCGCGACCTCCCGCGGCGGGGTCGGGACGACGGCCGCCTCGCCGAAGACGAGGCCCGTGTAGCGCACCTCCTTACGGACCCACTCGGCGAGAGCCGCGGCCTCGTGAAGGCGGGTCGGGAAGGGCCCTCTCGGGAGGGACTCGGAGGGGACGGGCCCCTCGGCGATCCGGGCCTCGACGCGCTCCCGGTACCACTTCGCCACCTCGCCCCAGGAGGTTCCCGTGCCGAATTCGACGGACTCCCCCACCGGGACGTCCGGCGGCAGCCCCTCCTCGGTCTCCGCCAGGGGCGGAACGGCGGTCCGCTCCCAGAGCCGCACGACTCGGCCGTTGACCAGCGAGGCGCGCGGCGGGAGGTCGAGGCCGAGTGACTTCCAGACGAACGGGAGTGTCGACGGCGCCTCCAAGCGGCAGCGGATCCGCGCAGCCGGGAAGGAGAAGGCGAGCGGCTGGGTCCCGAGGGCGCCGGCCGGAGCCGCGCTCTTGCGGCGCGTGACGACCTCCCACTCCACGACGGCGCCCGGCTCGAGGCCCGGCAGCGGGGCGCGAAGGAGGCGCCGGTCGTCGAAGAGAAGCGGGTCGGACGACGCCGGCGTCTCCGTCACGGACTTCTCGTCGAGCAGGAGCACCGTTCCGTCCGGGCGGACCACCCGAGCGCGGAAGACCGGCGCGTCCTCGATCCAGGGCTTCCACTGCGCCGAGATCGAGCCCATCTCGGCCGCTCCCTCGTGCGAGAGGATTCGCAGCACGCGACGGTGCGCCACCGAGTAGCGCCCGTCGGCCTCGAACGTCCACCGGGACTCGTCGAGGAGGAGCCGGAACCACCCGGAGTTCTCCTCCGACTCGCCGGCGAGCTTCGCTGCGGACGCGCGAAGGACGGCGGCGGGGCCGGCCCGGAACGGCTCCTCGAGCCAGGGCTCCTCGGCTCGAGCGGGAGCGCCGGCGCAGCAGGCAGCCAAGCCGAGGACAACGGCGAAAGGACGGAAGCTCGATGCGTGCACGGACCACCCCCCGGTCGAGACGTCCGGGAAGTCTCTGCCGCCCCCCCGGGACGCGTCGGCCGACGATTATGCCGTGCGACGCGGACAGGGTCCCGTCCGGAGCCGGACGGTGGCCCGGCACCCCGTCGGGAGACGGTCCCCGCGAGGGGCGTCAGTCCGGCGGGTAGTAGGTCACTCCCGCCACGTAGCTCCCGTCGCCCGTCCTCGCGCCCGGGCTCGCGCCGTCGTTCAGGACGCCGTACGCGGCGAAGGCGCCTCCGGTCGAGGTGCGCCGGACGACGACCCAGCCGTCGGTGACCGCGGCGCCCGCGAGGACGCGGTCCACCTGCGCCCAGCCGAGCGGCGGCAGGTCGACCGGATCCGACGTCGCCGCGAGCGCGCCGGTCGCGCCGTCGTGGACCTCGTAGCGGACCGAGACGGGGACGGACGAGGAGGGATTCCAGAGGGCGAGGTTCGACCGCGTCGCCGCCGTCTGCTGGAGGCCGTCGACGAAGGCCGCCACGACGGCGCCGGACGAGGCCGGGAGGGCCGTGTAGAAGAGGCCGAAGCTCCCCTTCCCCTCGCACTCCCCCGTCCCCGCGGCGGCCGTCTTCGCGCCGGCGAACCCGGGTACGGGCGTCCCGAGCCCGGTGCGGAAGGAGACGGCGAGCGTCCCGGCGTACGAGGCGGCGCCGCGGGGGCCGACCGGGAGACCGAGCGAGCGGAGGCGGTCGAGGGCCTGCGGGAGGACGACCTGCGCGCCCGGGCCGAGCTCGACCGTGACCGAGCCGACCGTCCCCTTCGGCGCCGCGAGCGACTCCGTGTAGGAGAGCCTCGCCCGGACGGCCGAGGCCGAGGGGTTGAAGAGGACGAGTTCGCTCTCGAAGGAGCCCGTCTCGACGACGACCGGCACGACCACGTCGCTGCTCGCCGCCTCGGTCTCGACCGCGGGGACGAACGAGCCGTCGTTCGAGAGGTTGTCGTTGAAGACGGCGTACGCGTTCCAGGGCGCCGTCCCGGCGACGGCCGAGACCAGGGCCGTCGCGTCGGAGAAGCCGGCGGCCTTCAGGAGGTCCGAGTCGTTGACCTGTCGCCACTCGCCCGGCGCGAGCGGCGGGAGGAGCGCCGGGGGGACCTCGTACGTCGACGTCCCGTCCCCCGAACGGAGGACGACGCGGAGCGTGACGCTCCCCTGCGTGCCGGTGTTCACGACGGCGAGGTTCGACCGCTCGCCGGCGCTGCTCCGGAGACCGAAGAGCTGCAGCGCCCCCGGGGACGCCGAGGCCGCGGGCCACGCGGGGTACGAGAGCCCGGCCGCGCCGTTGCAGGAGGCCGCCGTCGTCCGGACGCGCGCCGAGGCCATCTCCGGGAGGGAGAGGCCGGTGAAGACGAGGCGGAGCGTCCCCGCCTGACCGGGTCCCTCCGGGATCGGGAGCCCCTTCGTCGCGCGGAGCCACGCGATCGCGTCGGGGACGACGCGCTGCTCGCCCGGGGCGAGCGCGTCGACGACGGTGCCGCTGCCGGTGGCGCCCGGGAACGTCCCCGTCGCCGCCGTATAGGTCGCCTCGAGGCGCGCCGCCGTCGTGCCGCGGTTCGTGAGCGTCAGCTCGGAGACGAAGTGCGCCCCGCCAACGCCCGTCACGTCGAGGACGACGGGGACGAAGAGCTCGGAGCGGGCGGGTCCCTGCGGCGCGCCGCGGAGCGCGGCCAGCGCCGCCGGGGCGTCGAGGAGGTTCCGCGTGACGCCGTTCCGCGCGTCGGTCACCGGGGTCCCCGTGCCGCGCATCGCCGCCTTCACCTCGGACGGCCCGCGGAGCGGCTCGGCGCCGAAGAGGAGGGCCGCGACGCCCGACGCGTACGGGGCGGCCCCCGACGTCCCGCCGAAGCAGAGCTCGTAGCCGCCCCCCTTGCGCGGCGCCTGGGCGCAGTGCGACGGCGCGAGGACGTCGAGGCGGTCGCCCGAGTCGGAGTAGCAGGCGACCTGGCCCGCGGCGGGCGAGGCGTCGCTGCAGCCCGAAGGGAGGCACTGCCCGCGGCCGAAGTACTTCGCGCCGACCGCGGCGTCGTAGACGGCCCCGACCGCGATCGCGTTGCTGACGCAGGCCGGCAGGACGATCCCCGTCGTGCAGCCGCCGTTCCCGCTCGCCGCCACGACGAGGACGCCCGCCTGGGAGAGGAGGTCGAAGGCGGCCTTGTAGTCGGGGGCGAGGGCGTCACAACTCCCCGGGTCGGGGGGCTTCACGTCGTCGAAGTAGCCGCCGAAGGAGAGGTTCGCGACGCGTATCGAGTAAGGGTTCCCCGCGGCGACGCTCGCGAGGACGGCGTCGAGCCCCTCGAGGACCTGCGCGTCCGTCCCCTCGCCCCGGTTGTCGAGGACCCGCACCGCGGCGATCCTCGCCCCCCGCGCCACGCCCGACGTGAGCCCCGCGATGATGCCGGCGACCGGCGTGCCGTGGCCGTAGCCGTCCATGGCGTCGCCGTCGTGGTCGACCGCGTCGTAGAAATTGATCGTCTTCGTCCCGAGCGGGAGCTCGGGGTGCGTGTAGTCGACGCCGGTGTCGACGACGGCGACCGTCACGCCGGTCCCCTCGACGCCCGCCGCCCGGAGCTCCGGCACCTTCATCAGCGCGTCGCCGTCGGCGTCGAGGGCGCGGACCCGGCCGTTCGGCCGGACCCGCTCGACGCGGGGATCGCCCGCGAGCGCCGGGACCGCCTCGCGCGGGGCCCTGAGGAGGACGGCCGGGATCTCGGCGAAGGAGCGGACGAGGCGGACGCCGAACGCGCCGTACTCCGCCTCGAGGTCGCCGCCGAGGCGCGCGAGGAAGGCCCGTCTCGCCGCGACCCTGGGCGAGAGGACGCCGATGCCGCGGACCTCCGCCGGGAGGCGGAGCGTGACGAGGAGGTCGACCTCGCCCCCGGGCGCCGGCGCGAGGAGCCGCGGGTCGGCCTTCTCCGCGGGCCCGCGCGCGTCGGGCGCCGCGCGGAGCCACTCGGCCGGGAAGGGAGGAGCGGCCGCCGCGGGAGCGGCGAGCGCGAGGAGCAGGACGACAGCGTGAGTCCTCATCGGTCCCCGAATGGTAAGTGACCCGTCGTGGCCGCCCCCCACGCCCGGTCGGCCCAGGGGCCCCGGAAACGGGAGGGACGGCCCGTCACGCGCGCGCGAGCCGGACCTTCTCGAGGAGGAGGGCCCCGGCGCCGACGAGCGCCGCCGCGAGGAGCCAGCCCGCGATCGAGGCCGCCGTCGCCGCGCCGGTGAACCCCGCGAGGTCGAGCGCCGGCGTCCTCCCGCCGTCGTTCGCCGCCACGTACCACGCGGCGAGGAGGAGGCCGACGAACGGCTTCGGAGAGCCGGTCGCCTGCCCGAGCGCGACGGCGAGCGCCGCCGCGAAGAGGGCCCCGGCGACCGCGGCCGGCAGGGCGAGCGGGCGCGCGACGGCGCTCTTCGCCGCGAGCGGGACGAGGAGGAGGAGCGCCGTCCCGGCCGCGCTCAGGAGCTTCACGGCCGCGAGGCGACCGCCGGCGCCCGGCGTGGCGGCGAGGACGCGGGCGAGCCCGGTGCTCTCCTCCCGGGTCCAGACGTCGGCGAGGAGGAGCGCGAGGAGGGCGAACGCGCCGGAGAGGAGCGCGCGCGCCGGGCCGGGCGGGACGAAGAGCGCGACCGTCGCCGAGACCGGGAGCGCGACGACGAGGAGGGGCCGGAGGCGCAGCGTGACGAGGAGGTCGGTGAGCGCGGCCGAGAGGAGGCCCGGCTTCGCCGCCGGCCGCTCCGGCGGGACGGCGACGGCGAGGATCCGCGCCGCCGCCGGCCGGAAGGCCCCTGAGAGGCGGGCGAGGAGCGACGGTCTCGTCGAGGCGGACGCGAGGCGGCGCGCGGGGTCGAAGCGGTCGAAGGCGAGGAGGGCGACCGGAAGGAGCGCGAGCGGCGGGAGGAACGCGAGCGCCCGCGCCGCGAGCGTCGCCGGCGAGAACGAGAAGCCCGGGAAGACGATCGGCGGCCCGGGCGCGGCCGCCCCTCCCCAGCCGATCGACATCGAGCCCGACCCCGTCGCGCGCCGGATCTCCGTGATCAGGAAGCCGAGCCCGTTCCAGTCGAGCGCCGCCGCGAGCGGCGGGTATTCCCCGGCGTCGACGGCCCCGAGGAAGACGGGGAGCGCGAGCGCGACGGCCCAGAAGAAGAAGAACGCGACGTCGCCGAAGCGTCCTGCAAGGAACGGCACGCACTCGAACAGGAGGGCGAAGACCGCGATGCCGAAGATGGCCGGGAGCGCGACGACGAGGACGTGCGCGAGGAAGACGAGCGGCTCGAGCGGCGCCTCGGCGTGGACGACCTGCACGGCCATGACGACGGCCGAGAAGGCGAGAGTGACGACCGAGAGGAGCGAGACGTTCCCGGAGAGCTTCCCGAGGAGGTACTCGGCGTCCGTCGCGGGCGAGGCCGCGAAGAGACGCCCCGCCCCGGACCTGCGATCGAGGGCGACCGCGTTCGAGACCGCGTAGAAGCCGAAGAGGCCGAGGAAGATCGGGATGAGCCCCGCCGTCGCGACCGCGAGCGCGGCGGACGTGTAGACGGCCCGGCGGCCGCCGATCGTCAGGATTCCCCGTCCCGACGAGGGATCGGGGAACGTCGTCGAGGCGGCCGCGAGGAGGAGCGCCAGGAAGACGAGCGTCCCCGGGCGCCGGAGGCGCGCGCGAAGGTCGGCCGACGCGATCGCCAGGACCCGGGAGAGGCTCACGCGGCCGCCGGAACGGCGCCGCCCGCCTCGCGCATCAGGAGGAGGTAGGCGTCCTCGAGCGATGCCGCCGCCGGCGACGCGGACGGGACCGGCCTCTCGCGGGCGACGAGCCGCGCCTTCACGGACCCGTTGCCCCGGACGACTCCGGCGACCGTGAGGCCCGGCCGGAGGCGCTCCAGGTCGGCCGCGGGGAGCTCCGCCTCCCAGACCGCTCCCGCGGCACGCGCCACGAGCTCCTCGGGACGTCCGAAGGCGAGGAGCCTCCCCTGCCGCACGACCGCGATCTGCGTGGCGACGGATTCGACGTCGGAGACGATGTGGGTCGACAGGAGGACGAGCTTCAGCCCGGCGTGCTCGGAGAGGAGGTTCCGGAAGCGGACCCGCTCCTCGGGGTCGAGCCCCGCCGTCGGCTCGTCGACGATGACGAGCTCGGGGCTCCCGATCAGGGCCTGGGCGATGCCGAGGCGCTGCCGCATCCCTCCCGAGAGGCTCTCGACGGGGCGCCTTGCGAGGTCGTGGAGGCCGACCCCCTCGAGCATCGCGAGGACCGCCGCCCGGCTCCTCACTCCCTTGAGCCTCGCGACCGTGTCGAGGAGCTCGAAGCAGGTGAGCCCCGGCGGGACGCCGAAGTCCTGCGGGAGGTAGCCGAGGCGCGCGCGGATTGCCCGCGGGTCGCGCGCGACGTCGGTCCCCGCGAAGCGGAGCGTCCCGGCCGTCGGGCGGGTGAGCGTCGCGAGCATCTGCATGAGCGTCGTCTTACCGGCGCCGTTCGGGCCGAGGAGGCCGAGAACCCCCTCGCCCGCGCGGAGCGTCAGCTCGCGAACGCCCCACGTCCCGTTGCGGTACATCTTCCCGAGGCCGTCGCAGTCGAAGACCATGGCTCGGAGATACGGAATCGGCCGCCGGAAGTTCAGTGTGTGAAGGACCCGACCGTGCGTCCCTCGCCTTGCCGTCGGGGGGTCCGGGGGGTGGCGAACAGCACCCCCCGGAGAGTCACCGCCGGCGGAGGATGACCGCCGTCATCTCCCCCGCGCGGAACCGCTCCTCGATGGCGTAGTCGCGCGCGAGGCGCGAGGCGACCTCGACGGCATAGTCGTGCCCGAAGGCGACCGGCCCGTATTCCGGCGTCGGGCGCGAGACGAGGACGACGCGGGACGGCCGCGTGCGATCGAGGTCCGCGGCGAGGTCGCGGTCGACGCGCGCGTCGACGTGGCCCGGAAGGACCTGCTCGAAGCGGAGCGGGCTCCTCGCCCCGAGCAGGAACTCGAGCGCCCCCGCCTCGGGGAGGACGACGAGATCGCGGTCCCCGACGCCGTCCTTCGAGAGGCGCGACGCGAGCGCCGAGAAGAGCTCCCCTTCGTCTCCCGGCGGGAGCCACCGCCCCGCCGGCCCCGAGACCTCGGTCCGCGGCGACCGGTAGAAGAGGACGAGGCGCGGGAGGAAGAGGAGCGGCGCGAGGAGGAGCGGCGCCAACGCGAAGAGCGCGGCGCGCGGCCGGAGCTCCTCGCGGGCGGCGCGGGGGATCCTCACGCCGAGGAGCCAGGCGACGGCGGGGAGCGACGAGACGGCGGCGAGCGGGGCGTAGGCGAAGGCCGGGACGGTCCAGAGCGCGGTCCGCCACGCGAAGGCGGCGCCGAGGAGCGCGGCCGCGAGCGGGAGCCGGGCGGACAGGTCGCCGCGACGGAGGTCGACGAACGCGACGGTCCCGGCGATTGCGAGGAGGAGCGGCAGGCCCCGGACCCCCGCCGTCACGGCCGGCTCGCGCAGGGCGACCGCCTCCGCGGCGAGGCCCGCGAGGAGGAGGGCCGCGCCGGCGACGGCGCGCCGCGCGCTCTTCGCGAAGGGCGCCGTCGCGAGGAACGACCAGCCGAGGAGGAGCGCCGCCCCCGCGAGGAGACCGCCGACCCCGCGCGGGAGGAGCGCGGGATGGAGACCCGAGACGCGGAGGTAGAGCTCGCGGAACTCCGGCGGCATCGAGAAGTGGCGCAGCGGCCCGTAGGAGACGAGGTCGGCGAGGGGGATTCCCGCCATCGCGACGCCGTACGCCGCCGTGGCGAGGACGCCCGCGACGGCGAGGAGACGGACCGCGGAGCGCCACGACCCGGCGGCGAGCGCCGCCCCGAGGAGCGCAGGCGCGGCCTCGGGCTTGGAGAGGAGCGCGAAGGCGCCGAGAGCCCCGGCGAGCGCGATCCGGCCGGACGACGCCGCGAGGAGCGAGCCCCAGGAGAAGCCGACCGCGAGGAGCGCCGCCATCGCGTAGGGAGCGGCGAACGCGCCGTTCTCGGGGGCGAACGCGAGGACGCCGACGGCGACCGCCGCGGCCGCCGCGCTCGCGACGCCGGTCAGGAACCGCCGCCCCGCGAAGAGGATCGCCGCGAGAGTCGCCGCGGCCGCGGTGAGGGCGAACCCGACGTACGTCGCGACGCTCGCGCCGAACGCCCGGAACGCGTCGGCCACCGCGTACGGAGCGAGCGGCCCGTAGTAATACCCGACGTCCCTCCAGAGGCGCTCTCCCGCCGCGAGGCGCATCGGCACCGTCCACTCGCGGCTCAGGTCTCCCTGGAAGGAGGCCCACCGGAGCCACGACAGCGCTGCGAGGAGCGCGAAGAGGGCCGCCGCGAGGACGAGGTCCCCCCTTCGCCTGAAGATCGACACGGGCACGGCACATTCTCCTCCGCCCGGCCTGATGCAAACGCATCAGACGAGATCCCGTCACAGCCACATTCGGTGCCTTTGCGCGATTCCATGGAACGCGCGCGCGAGAGATGATCCTCAGGCCGTGGCGGGCTCGACGCCTGCCCGCGAATCCACAGGAGGATCTCTTCATGACAACGCGAGAGATGGTCACCCTGGACGGGAACGAGGCGGTCGCCTCGGTCGCCCACAGGGTCAGCGAGGTGATCGCGATCTACCCGATCACCCCGTCATCCACGATGGGCGAGTTCTCCGACGAGTGGTCCGCCCAGGGGAAGAAGAACGTCTGGGGGACCGTGCCCCTGGTGTCGGAGATGCAGTCCGAGGGGGGCGCGTCGGGCGCCGTCCACGGGGCCCTCCAGGCGGGAGCGCTGACGACCACGTTCACGGCGTCGCAGGGGCTCCTCCTGATGATCCCGAACATGTACAAGATCGCGGGCGAGCTGACGCCGTTCGTCATGCACGTCTCGGCCCGCTGCGTCGCGACGCACGCGCTCTCGATCTTCGGCGACCACTCCGACGTCATGGCCTGCCGGCAGACCGGCTTCGCGATGCTCGCCTCGAGCAACCCCCAGGAGGCGCACGACCTCGCCGCCGTCGCCCACCGGGCGACGCTCATGTCGAAGGTGCCGTTCCTCCACTTCTTCGACGGCTTCCGAACCTCGAGCGAGGTCGCCAAGATCGAGCTCCTCGAGAACGACGACCTCCTCGCGATGGTGAGCGAGGACCTCGTCTCGGCGCAGCGGAAGCGGGCCCTGACGCCCGACGCCCCGGTCCTCCGCGGCTCGGCCCAGAACCCCGACTGCTTCTTCCAGGCCCGCGAGGCGTGCAACCCGTACTACGACGCCTGCGCCGCGAAGGTGCAGGAGGCGATGGACTCGTTCGCGAAGCTCACGGGCCGCGCCTACCGCCTCTTCGACTACGTGGGCCACCCGGAGGCCGAGCGCGTCATCGTGATCATGGGGTCGGGCGCCGACGTGACCCACGAGACGGTCGAGTACCTCCTCGCGCGCGGCGAGAAGATCGGGGTCCTCAAGGTCCGCCTCTTCCGGCCGTTCGACTCCTCCGCCTTCCTCGGGGCCCTCCCGAGGACGGTGAAGGCGATCGCCGTCCTCGACCGGACGAAGGAGCCCGGGTCGGTCGGCGAGCCCCTCTTCCAGGACGTCGTCACGGTCCTCCGCAACGCGCGGGAGGACGGGACGTCGCCGTTCGCCGTCGAGCCGAAGGTCGTCGGCGGCCGCTACGGCCTCGCCTCGAAGGAGTTCACGCCGGCGATGGTCAAGGGGGTCTTCGACGAGCTGTCGAAGGAGAAGCCGAAGCGCGGCTTCACCGTCGGCATCGTCGACGACGTCACGCACCTCTCCCTCAAGTGGGACGACGAGTTCGACACCGAGGGGGACGAGGTCAAGCGCGGCGTCTTCTTCGGCCTCGGCGCGGACGGCACCGTCGGCGCGAACAAGAACTCGATCAAGATCATCGGCGAGGAGACGGACAACTTCGCCCAGGGCTACTTCGTCTACGACTCGAAGAAGTCGGGCGGGATCACGATCTCGCACCTCCGCTTCGGGCCGAAGCCGATCCGCTCGTCCTACCTCATCAGGACCGCGGGCTTCGTCGCCTGCCACCAGTTCGGCTTCCTCGAGAAGTACGACGTCCTCGAGTACGCCAAGCCGGGCGCGGTCTTCCTCCTGAACTCCCTCTACGGCCCGGACGAGGTGTGGGACCACCTCCCGGTCGAGGTCCAGGAGGAGATCATCGCCAAGAAGATCCGGTTCTACGTGATCGACGGCTACGAGGTCGGCGCGAAGACGGGCATGGGGCGCCGGATCAACACGATCATGCAGACCTGCTTCTTCGCGATCTCGGGCGTCCTCCCCCGCGAGGAGGCGATCGCCCAGATCAAGAAGTCGATCGAGAAGACCTACGGCAAGAAGGGCGCCGAGCTCGTGAGGATGAACTTCGAGGCGGTCGACCAGACGCTCGCGAACCTCCACGAGGTGAAGGTCCCGGCGGCGGCCACGTCGAAGCTCAGGAAGCCCCCGATCGTCCCGCAGGAAGCCCCGGACTTCGTCCAGAAGATCACGGCGATCATGCTCGCGAACAAGGGCGACCTCCTCCCCGTCTCGGCCTTCCCGGTCGACGGCACGTTCGCGACGGCGACGGCGCGCTGGGAGAAGCGGAACATCGCCCTCGAGATCCCGGTGTGGGACGAGAAGCTCTGCATCCAGTGCAACAAGTGCGCGATGGTCTGCCCGCACGCGGCGATCCGCGCCAAGGTCTTCGACCCCGCGATCCTCGAGAAGGCCCCCGGGACCTACAAGTCGGTCGACTACAGGGCCCCCGAGTTCAAGGGGATGAAGTACACGATCCAGGTGGCCCCGGAGGACTGCACGGGCTGCACGCTCTGCGCGGTCGTCTGCCCGGCAAAGGACAAGGGGAACCCGCGGCACAAGGCGCTCGACATGGCCCCGCAGGTCCCCCTCCGCGAGAGCGAGCGCGAGAACTTCAAGTTCTTCCTCGACCTTCCCGAGCCCGACCGGACGAAGCTGAAGGTCGACGTGAAGGGCTCGCAGTTCATGCAGCCCCTCTTCGAGTTCTCGGGCGCCTGCCTCGGCTGCGGCGAGACGCCCTACATCAAGCTGATGACGCAGCTCTACGGCGACCGGATGCTCATCGCCAACGCCACCGGCTGCTCGTCGATCTACGGCGGCAACCTCCCGACGACGCCGTACACCGTGAACAAGGAAGGGCGCGGGCCGGCCTGGGCGAACTCCCTCTTCGAGGACAACGCCGAGTTCGGGTTCGGCATGCGCCTCGCCCTCGACAAGCACGCCGAGCACGCCACCGAGCTCGTGAAGGAGCTGGGAGGGGTCCTCGGCGACGAGCTCGTCTCCGGGATCCTCACGGCCGACCAGTCGACCGAGCAGGGGATCGCCCACCAGCGCGAGCGCGTTGCCGCCCTCAAGGCGAGGCTCGCCGGCGAGAAGGGCCTCCCGGCCCGCCGCCTCGCCGACATCGCCGACTACCTCGTCAAGAAGAGCCTCTGGATCGTCGGAGGCGACGGCTGGGCCTACGACATCGGCTACGGCGGCCTGGACCACGTCCTGGCGATGGGCCGGAACGTGAACGTCCTCGTCCTCGACACCGAGGTCTACTCCAACACAGGCGGCCAGGCCTCGAAGTCGACCCCGATCGGCGCCGTCGCGAAGTTCGCCATGGGGGGCAAGGCCTCCGGCAAGAAGGACCTCGCGATGATGGCGATCGCCTACGGGAACGTCTACGTCGCGAAGATCGCCTTCGGCGCGAAGGACGCGCAGACGGTCAAGGCCTTCCAGGAGGCCGAGAGCTACGACGGGCCGTCCCTCCTCATCGCCTACAGCCACTGCATCGCGCACGGCTACGACCTCTCGCTCGGCCTCGAGCAGCAGAAGCTCGCGGCCGACTCGGGCTACTGGCCGCTCTTCCGCTGGGACCCGCGCCGCGTCGCGGAGGGCCAGCCGGGCCTCGTCCTCGACTCGTCGGCGCCGAAGCTCGACGTCGGCAAGTTCATGGCCAACGAGACCCGCTTCCGGATGCTCGACAAGATCAACCCCGAGAGGGCGAAGATGCTCCTCGAGCTCGAGCGGCACGAGGTCGCGACGCGCTGGGCCATCTACGAGAACCTCGCCCGCGGGCACGACCCGGTCGCCGCGATCGCGGCCGCCACGAACCCGACGCCGAAGGCCAACTGAGGACGAGGAGCAGAGAATGGACCTGTCAACCACCTACCTCGGGCTCAAGCTCCCCCACCCGATCATGCCGGGGGCCTCGCCGATGGTCGACAAGATCGACCTCGTCAAGCGGATGGAGGACGCCGGCGCCTCCGCCATCGTCATGCACTCCCTCTTCGAGGAGCAGCTCATGAGGGAGGAGCTGGCGACCTACCACCACGTCGACGTCCACGCCGACTCGTTCGCCGAGGCGATGACCTACCTGCCGCGCCCCGACGAGTTCAACCTCGGGCCGGACCAGTACCTCGAGCAGCTCGTGCGGATCAAGCAGTCCGTCGAGCTGCCGGTCATCGCGTCGCTCAACGGCTTCACGTCCGGCGGCTGGATCCGCTACGCGAAGCTGATGCAGGACGCGGGCGCGAACGCCCTCGAGCTGAACGTCTACTACCTCGCCACGAACGCCTCGGAGAGCGGCGAGGAGGTCGAGCAGCGGACGATCGACATCCTGAAGGCCGTCAAGCAGGCCGTCTCGATCCCGGTCGCCATCAAGCTCTCCCCCTTCTTCTCCTCCATGGCGAACATGGCCAGGCGCCTCGACGATGCCGGGGCCGACGGCCTCGTCCTCTTCAACCGCTTCTACCAGCCCGACATCGACGTGGAGAGCCTCGAGGTCGAGCCGGTCCTCAAGCTCTCCGACTCGAGCGAGCTGAACCTCCGCCTCCGCTGGCTCGCGGTCGTCTCCGGCCACGTCCGCGCCTCGCTCGCCGTCTCCGGCGGCGTCCACAACCACCTCGACGCGGTCAAGGCCGTCATGACGGGCGCCCACGCGGTGCAGGTCGTCTCGGGAATCCTCCAGCAGGGCCCGGACGTCCTCCGCCGGATCCGCGAGGGGCTCACGCAGTGGCTCGAGGAGCACGAGTACGACTCCCTCGAGCAGATGCGCGGCTCCATGAACCTCCTCCGCTGCCCCGACGCCTCGATGTTCGAGCGCGCGAACTACATCCGGATCCTCCAGGGCTACAAGGTCTGAGCCCTTTCTCCCCCGGTCCCGGAACCCTCGGGGGCGGCCTTCGGGCCGCCCCCGTTCTCTTTGGCGCTCCGGGGAGACGGTAGAGACCCCAGTCCACTTCGTCTTGCCGTACGAGTCGCGTGGAGAGGGGCATCCCGCGGCTCGCTCTGCGCGCGCGCGACCCGCATCGGCTCCGCTGCGCGGGCTGCCGGGGCGCTCGCGAACTCCTCGCGCTCGCCGGGGGGCTGAGCTTCGCGCGCCCCCCGGACCCCCTGCCCCGATCGAAGCCCCGCTGTCCTGCACGCGATGGGCTCGTCAGACAGCGCGACCGCCTGATCCGGCAGCCGGCTCGCGGCAGCCGTGCGGGGCCCCGCGCGTGCTCGAACGCTCGCTCGCGGGACGCCCCTCCCCCCGCTCAGACCCGAAAAAGGGGTCAGGTCTTGATTTTCTACTATACGAATTCGTCCACATGGCGATCCTCATCTCGCCAGAGCGCGCAGACTGTAGAACGCAGACCAGACCCCGAGGGAAGACCGAGCGCGGCCCCTTGCCGAAGCGACGTGACGGTGAAGCCCGCTCTCCCCCGGTCCTCCGGTCCCACGCTCCCGTTCTGCTCGCTTCGGGCCTTCCGCGCGTGGCCTCCGCGATAGAATTCCCCCGTTGTCGCTCCTGCAGTCCCTCGGGCGGCCCGCCGTGCTCGTTCTCGGCGTGTTGGGCGTCGCGGCCGCAGGTGCCCTCGACTTCGCGACCGGTGTCGGGCTCCAGGTCATCCCCCTCTACTTCGTGCCGGTGGGCTTCGTCTCGTGGCGGCTCGGCAAGCGCAGCGGGTTCGCGTTCGGGGCCCTTTCCGCGGCCGTCGTGCAGGCTTCGAACGGATTCGGGGGGCTCGACCGGGCGGGAACGCTCGTCCAGGCCTGGAACTCGTGCATGGGCCTGGTCGCGTTCCTCGCCGTCGCGTTCCTCGTTTCCGCGCTGCGCGAGCGGCGTGCGCGGGAGCACGAGCTCGAGCGGTCCGACCCTCTGACCGGCCTCGCGAACGGAAACGCGTTCCGCGAGCGGGCGGCGCTGGAGGTCGCGCGCACGCGCCGCTGGCACCGGCCGCTGACCCTCGCCTACCTGGGGCTCGACAACCTCGACGCCCTCAACGCCGAGTTCGGGCAGGCCGTCGGCGACGAGGTCCTCAGGACGGTCGCCGTGACGCTCCGGTCCGCCATCCGGTCGACGGACCTCGCGGCCCGGATCGAGGGAGACCGCTTCACGCTCCTCTTCCCCGAGACGGACAAGCCCGGTGCGCGGGTGGTCCTCGAGACGGTCCTGGGCCGGCTGCACCAGGACCTGATCCGGGCCGGCTGGCCGGTCACGGCGAGCGTCGGCTCCGTCACGACGATTGAGGCGACGAGCACCGAGTCGCTCCTCCGCCAGGCCGACCGGGTGCTCTACGAGGTGATGAAGACGGGTTCGGCGCCCGCGCGCGACGCCGAAGCCGGCGCCGCGCACGCGACGACCTGACCCGCGCCTCCGTTCAGCCCTGCGGGCCGGCCGGACGCGCCGCGCGCCTCTCCGCGGCCGCGAGGAGGTCGCGGGCGTGGTCGGCGAACGGCGAGGTCGGGGCCCGGTCGAGGAGGTAGCGGTAGACCCGGACCGCCTCGTGCGGCTCCTTCGTCTTCTCGAGGTAGTGGTCGGCGACCCGGAGGAGACCCTTGAACGCCTTCGGATCCGAGGGCTGGGCGTCGAGCGCCTGCGAGAACGTCCAGGCCGACGCGGCGACGTCCCCGTCCCGGAGGAGCTGGTCGGCGAGGAGGTCGAGCGTGGTCCGGTCGAGGCCGAGCTCGGGGAGGTGATCGAGGTGGCGGCGGTAGACCTGCGCCGCGAGCCTCGCCTCCCCCTTCGCCAGGCCGGCCGGGATCAGCTCGCGCGCGACCTCGAGCGCCCCGGCGCCGTCCCCCGCCGCGACCCGCGCCTGCCAGGCGGCATGCAGCGTCCGCGGGTCGCCCCAGGCCACGGCCGGCTCCGCCGCGACGGGCGCCGCGGCGTGGACGGGCGCCTGGGCGTGAGGCGCCGCCACGTGCCCCGCCTCCGCCGCTGCGGGCTCCGCGCCCGCCATCGCCTCCAGCTCGACGTCCTCGGCGAGGCCCGCCGCGGCGAAGGCCCCGCAGAGCTTCCCCTGGAGCGTCATGACCATCCCGACGACGTAGACGAGGACCGGCAGCATCGACGTGAGCGCCCCCTTCACGTTGACCGGGAGGAGCGCCACGAAGAGGGGGAGGACGATCACGAAGACCGCGAGCGGCGGACCGTACGCTCCCGCCATCGCGAGGAACAGCTCGCCGAGCCGTCCCCCGAAGAGGGTCCCCCAGAGGCCGGGCGAGAAGGTGTCCGCGAACCGGGGGGCGGCGGCGGCGACGGCGATGAACGCGAACGCGAGGACGCCCCCGAGCGCCGCCCAGATCGAGAGGAGGAACGGGATCTTCGGCACGCCGAGCGGCAGAAGCCCCATCGCCGGCATTCCCTGGGCCGCGGGGCCCGCCTCCGGCGCGCTCCCGAGCCACGCCCAGGCGACGAACGGGAGCAGCCAGATGACCCAGAGGAGGAGGAGCCTCAGGGCGACGAGGAGCGTCCCGGACCAGGGTCCCGCCGTCCCGGAGAAGAGGCCGCCCTCGGTGTCCCCCGCGATCCCGAGCTGGGCGAACCGCGAGACGCAGACGAGGACCGTCAGCCCCCACACTGCGAAGCCCGCCGCGCCGGTGCTCGGCGAGCGCTCCCCGACCGACCCCACGAGGACGAGGAGTCCCGCGGGGAGGATCGCGAGAAGCCCGGTGAAGAAGGAGACGATCGAGAACGAGTCGAGGACGATTCCCCCGGAGACGCGCGGGAACGTCGTGCGGCGGCCCATGAGACCTCCTGCCCCCCGCGGGGCCCTTCCAAGGCATCCGGTCGGTGCGCCCATTCTAGGCGGTTGTCGCCGGGCCCATCTGCTATAAAGCCCGCCTCCGTAAGGAAAGCGAAAAGGAGAGCCCTCGATGAAGCTCCGTTCGGCCCCCGTCCTCCTCGCCGCGGCCCTCGCCGCCCCCGCCCTCGCCCAGCTCGAAGCCCCCGCGCCGAGCCCCAAGGCCACCGAGACGCAACGGGTCGGCCTGACCGACGTGACCCTCTCCTACAGCCGCCCCGGCGTGAAGGGGCGCACCATCTGGGGCGAACTCGTCCCGTGGGACAAGCCGTGGCGGACCGGCGCGAACCAGGCCACGACGATCACGCTCTCGGACGACGTCATGGTCCAGGGCCAGAAGCTCGCCGCCGGGACATATTCGATCGTCACGATCCCCGGCAGGGACGAGTGGACCGTCGTCTTCAACACCGACACGAAGCTCTGGTTCGAGACCGAGTACGACGCCGCCAAGGACGTCCTCCGGGTGAAGTCGAAGCCGGAGGCGATCCCGATGCTCGAGAGCCTCCGGATCGGCTTCCCCTCCGTCTTCCCGACCAGCGCCGTCCTCGCGATCGAGTGGGAGAAGGTCCGGGTCCCGGTGACGATCAGCGTCGACGTCGACGCGAAGATCAGGAAGCAGCTCGCCGCCGCGGACGCCGCCTCCTGGCAGGCGCCGCTGACGGCCGCCCGCTACTGGTTCGACCAGAAGACGAACCGCGAGGAGGCGTGGAAGCTCCTCGAGAAGTCGATCGCGACGAACCGGAACTGGATGAACGTCTCCCGCAAGGCGCGCGTCCTCGCCGACGAGGGGAAGCTCGCCGAGGCCGTGAAGGCGGGCGACGAGGCCATCGCCCTCGCGAAGGCGGACCCAGGGAAGCCGAACACGGCGGCCTTCGAGAAGACCGTCGCCGAGTGGAAGGCGAAGGCGAAGTAGCCGCTCCCTCGGGCGACCGGGTGTGAAGACGCGGGCCGGAGGGCCCGCATCTTCGTTTCCGCCGGTCCGGCGCCGGCGCCGCGGCCGCTCAAGGCGACGTCTGGTTCGTCGCCTGGATCCGGAGGTCCTCGATCTGGCGCTGGAGGACCCTGTACTGCCCGCGCGAGTCCCGCACGTCCTTTCGCGCGTTGCGCTCCGGCGCCCAGAGGCCGTCCCGGAGCCAGTTCCCGAGTCCCGGGCCCTGGAACCAGAAGCGGAACATCGAGTCGTCGACGGGCGCGGCGTTCGTGAGGTACTTCAGGACCTTCTCGTCCTGGCTCGCCCTCGGGGGCATCCAGCGGCTGACGATGTCGACGTCGTCGAGGACGTGCAGGAGCTCGTGCTCGAAGATGATCGTGAAGATCCGGCTGCCGGCCGGGTCGCTCGTCATCGGGCGGTCGCCCTCGAGGACGAGCACGTCGATGACGACGTCGAGGAAGACGTCCCCACCCTGGAACTGCCAGGACGGAGGGCCGGCTCCCGACCGGACCTGCTTCCACTGCTGCGCCGGGTTCGGGAAGCGGACGGAGAAGTCCGCCGTCGTGAGGCCGTGGACGATCCCCAGGCCGCTTCCCTGGCCCCCTCCCTCCGTCCGGAGCATGGAGACCATCGTCGTCGGGCTCACGAAACGCGGCGCCGGAACGCCCGTTTCCCCGAGCCCTGGCGGAACGCGGACGCCGTAGAGGCCGGCGGGAAGGCGCCCCGCGCTCCCGAAGGAGACGCCCGGCTTGAAGTTCCAGACCGGACAACCGCCGATGGATGTCATCGCCATGTCGCACCGCCTTCCCGGGTTCGTTCCGCGCGGGATCCGGATTTCGGCGGACCATACGCCGCCCGGTCCGGAGACGGAACCTCTTCGTGAAGCTCGCCGCGATGCGGCGCCCGGCGGGAGCGCCGGAGTGGCCGGTGCCGCCCGGCCTACGCGGCCGCGCGCACCCCGCGCGATGCCGTGAACGCCGTCGCCGCGAGCGCGACGAGGACGACGACGGCGCAGCCGAGCGCGTTCAGCCAGAGGAAGCCGAGGTCGGCGAACGCGAACGCCGCGAGGACCGTCGCCTCGCCGGCGATCGCCCCCGCGAGCGTCGCGGTCGCGCCGACCCTCTTGAGGTAGAACGCGACGAGGAAGACGCCGAGGATCGTCCCGTAGAAAAGCGAACCGAGGACGTTCACCGCCTCGATGAGCGTCCCGAGCCGGCTCGCGTACTGCGCGAAGGCGACGGCGAAGAGGCCCCAGAAGACCGTCACGGCCTTCCCCACCTGGACGTAGTGCGCGTCGTGGGCGTCCTTCCTCACGAGCCTCAGGTAGACGTCGACGACCGTCGTCGTCGAGAGGGCGTTCAGCTCCGCGGCCGTCGACGCCATCGAGGCCGCGAAGACCGCCGCGAGGACGAGCCCGACGACGCCGGGAGGGAGGACCTCGAGGACGAAGCGGAGGAAGACGTAGTTCGCGTCGCGCCCGTCCGCTCCCGGGCGCGTCTCCTTCACGAGGCGCGAGACGTCGGCGCGGACCGCCCCGAAGCGGGCGTCCGCGGCCTCGAGCGCCGCGCCGGCCGCCTCGCGCGCGGCCGCGTCGGAGCCGCGCGCCGCGGCGACGTAGGCGACCGCCTTCTCGCGCCTCTCCTCGAACGCCCGGCGGTGCCGCGCCTCGAGCTCGGTCAGCTCCCCCGCGCGCGGCCCGGCGGCGATCCGCTTCGTCTCGACCGGGTTGAAGAAGACCGGCGGGAGGACGAACTGGTAGAAGGCGAAGACCATCGCCCCGACGAAGAGGATCACGAACTGCATCGGGACCTTCACGAGGCCGTTCGCGAGGAGGCCGAGCCGGCTCTGGGTGACCGAGGCCCCCGAGAGGTAGCGCTGCACCTGCGACTGGTCGGTGCCGAAGTACGAGAGGGCGAGGAAGAAGCCGCCGATCAGGCCCGACCAGAGGTTGTAGCGGCTCGAGGGGTCGAACGAGAGGTCGACCGCGTTCAGCTTCCCGAGCCGTCCCGCGACGCGGACCGCGCCGAGGACGCCGACGCCGTCGGGGAGGAGGCGGAGGAGGAGGACGAACGCCGTCCCCATGCCGAACAGGATGATGAGGAGCTGCTGGACCTGCGTCGCGTTGACGGCCTTCGTCCCGCCGGCCGCGACGTAGACGACGACGAGGGTCCCCGTGAGCGCCGTCGTCACGGAGACCGGCCAGCCGAGGAGGACGGAGAGGACGAGGGCGGGCGCGTAGATCGTCAGCCCGCAGGCGAGGCCGCGCTGGAGGAGGAAGAGGAACGCCGTCAACCCCCGCACCCGCACGTCGAACCGCTTCTCGAGGTACTCGTAGGCCGTGTAGACGTTCAGGCGGTGGTAGATCGGGACCGCGGTGATCGAGAGGACGACCATCGCGAGGGGGAGCCCGAAGTAGAACTGGACGAAGCGCATCCCGTCGACGTAGGCCTGCCCGGGCGTCGAGAGGAACGTGATCGCGCTCGCCTGCGTCGCCATGATCGAGAGCGCGACGACCCACCAGGGCGTCGCCCGGCTCGCCATCAGGTAGCTCTTCATGTCCTTCTGGTGCCGGCTCTTCGCGACGCCCCAGGCGACGATGAAGACGAGCGAGGCGCCGAGGACGCCCCAGTCGAGGAGCGTCAACGGAACGCCCTCGCGAAGAGCCAGAAGAGGACGATCTCGGCGGCGAGCGCCCCGAGGACGACGCCGTAGAGGACGCCCCAGCGCCTCCCGACCGGCGGCGGCTCTTCGCCGCCGTTCGAGGGCTCAGTCACGCGCGTGGCCGCCGGAGACGAGGTTCGCGAAGAGGCGGATCGCCCCCGGCACCCCCGCCGGGAGCTGCCGGAAGAACGAGAGCCCCGTGTAGACGTACGTCCCCTTCCCGTAACGGGCGACGAGGAGCGAGCCCTTCGTCTCCTTCTCGCCCGGGTCGGCCATCCCGAGGAGCGGAACGTAGCGATCGTCCCAGGTCGAGGCGAAGTAGAGGCCGCGCTCCTGGACCCACCCCTCGAAGTCGGCCGGGCCGATCCGGTTCGGCGCCGCGAGGAGCGGGTCGGACGGCGCGAGGAACGTCACGGGCGCCTCTTCCACGGTCACGCGCTCTCTCCCGAGCTTCATCGGGTACGGGCCGAGCTGCTCCGTGACGAGCTCGAAGCTCGTGTCGTACTGGAGGACGAGCGTCCCCCCTTTCTCGACCCACGCGAAGAGGCGCGGGAGCGCCTCCTTCAGCTCGGGGCGCGTGTTCGCGGCGCGGATCCCGAGGACGACGGAGTCGAAGTGGCCGAGGTCGCCGCGGAGGAGGTCGTCCGCCGAGAGGAGCGTCACGGCGAAGCCCATCTGCCTGAGGACTCCCGGCACCACGTCCCCGGGTCCGCTGACGTAGCCGACGCGGAGGCCCGTCCTCGCGAGGTCGACGTGGACCGCGCGCGCCTCGGCACGGGGGAAGAGGACGAGGGGCGGCAGGTGCGGGTACTCGATCCGCTCGCGCGAGAGGCTCCACGTCGTCCCGCCGACCGTGGCCTCGGCGGCGAGCGTCGCGACGCCCGGGATCGCGGGCGGGTGGACGCTGAACTCGAACGATTCGGCCGCTCCGGCCGGGAGCGAGAACGGCCGCGAGGAGGGCTCCACGCGCCACCCGGCCGGGAGCGAGAGGCGCACCGTCCCCTCGGCCCTGGAGGCCGGGGCGGCGCCCTCCTTCGCCCCCTCGCCCGTGGCGGCGGCGACGATCGCCGGCGTGAGCGGCGGAGGGCCTCCCTGCGACGTCGGCGCCTGGGCCGCGCGGACCGTCACCCGCACCGCGCGCGGGCGGTCGTCGGGGAGGACGCAGACGTCCTCCCCCAGCTCGAGCGTGACCGGCGGCTCGACGACGAACGGCCGGATCTCCTCCCCCTTCACGGGGTCCGTCCTCCGGAAGAGGACCGGCACCTCGTACTCGAGGCTCTCGCCTCCCATCACGATCTCGAACGCGACGCGGAGCGCCGCGCCGTCGGGCCGGATCGCGTCGCGCGGCTCCGGGACGAGGTAGAGGCCGCGCCCCGGCTTCGCGCGGAGCCAGTGCGGCTGCGAGATCGGGGCGTCGGCGGGGACGGGCACGTCCGTTCCCCCCTGCACAGGCTCGTTGAGCTTCAGCTCCCCGTTCGGGAGGCCCTCGCCCTTCCCCCACGGGACCCGCACGCGCGCCAGCGTCGCCGGGGCCCCCGCGCGGACGAGCGCGGTGACGTTCAGCCGGAACGTGCTTCCCGGCGTCGCCGAGGGGCTCGCGGCCATCGCCTCGAGCCAGAGGCCCGAGGCCGACCGGATCGCGGCGAGGAGCTCCTTCCGCTTGACCTCGACCCACGGGTCGCCCCCGAGCCAGCGCATCGCGGCGTGGGCCTCGAGGAGCTTCGGGAGGACGGCCGCGGGGTCGCGCGGGTCGAAGGCGCGCTCGGCCTCGGCGAGGAGGCGGCCCACGGGCGCGCCCCCCGCGACGCGCGCCCACGTCGTGTCGATCCCCTCGAAGGGGTCGGCCTTCAACGCGTCCCCCTCGAGGAGGAGGAGGTCGTTCGTCAGCTTCCCGCGCCGCTCGGAGGAGCCGAAGCCCTGGCTCTTGTGCTGGCTCCGGCTCTCGGCCGCGGTCTCGGTGTACGACCGGCCGAGGAGGGGGCTGTAGTCGCCCAGCTCGAACGGGATCGCCCCCGGGGTCGGCTTGCCGTCGCGCCGCCAGGCGTTCCAGAAGAGGCGGCGCGGCTTCCACGGGGCGAGCCCCTCGGCGATCTGCTCCGGGAACCGCTTCGGGTCGGGAGCGGCGAGGAACGCCTCGTGGGCCAGGATCGCCGAGGCCGTGTGGTGCCCGTGGCCGCCGTCGCCGTTCTCGGGGAAGCGCGCGATGACGACGTCGGGGCGGAACGTCCGGATCGCCCTCACGACGTCGCCGAGGACCTCCTCGTGCCCCCAGACCCGGAACGTCTCCTCGGGCGTCTTCGAGTAGCCGAAGTCGATCGCCCGCGTGAACATCTGCTCGCCGCCGTCGATCCGGCGCGCCGACAGGAGCTCGTGCGTCCGGACGAGGCCGAGGGCGGGCCCGAGCTCGGAGCCGATCAGGTTCTGCCCGCCGTCGCCGCGCGTCAGGGCGAGGTAGGCCGTCCGCATCCGACGCCCCTCGGCGAACGTCGCGATCATCGCGGAGTTCTCGTCGTCGGGGTGGGCCGCGACGTAGAGGACGCTCCCGAGCGTCTGCAGCTTCTGCAGCCCGAGGAGGAGCTCTCCCGCGGGCGCCGGGCGCTCCGGCCCGAGGGGGGCCGCGGGGGCGGCCGCGGCGGCGAGGACGAGGACGACGGCGAGGAGCGCGCCGGGGCGCGCGGAGCGGGTGTTCATGCGGTTCTCCGGCGCGCGATTAGACCTGCGGCGCATGCCGCTGTCTACGCGCCGGACGCCGCGCGGGTTTTCCCGGGGCTCAGTCCCTCTTCCCGACCAGGACGACGACGGAGCGGGGCCCGGCCACGAGGTGGGTCGGATCCGCGAGGAGCGGCTCCGTCCCCTCCTCGAAGACGTCGGCGGGCGGCTCCCGGTACGTGTCGGCGACGAGGTGCCAACGCCGCCCCTCGGAAGGGGGGACGAGCTCCAACCGGTGCGCCTCGTCGTGGGCGTTCGCGACGACGTAGACGTCGTCGCCCCGCGCGGGGTCCTTCAGGTGCATCCCGAGGCACGTCGCGCCGGGCGACCAGTCGGGGCGGTACGGCGCGTGGCCGTGCCACGTCACCGGCGCCGAGCCGGGCCCCTCGGCGACGAAGCTCCGCCGCCGGAGGAGAGGGTTCCTCTTCCGGAACCTCACGAGGGTCTTCACGAACCTCACGAGGTCGGCGTTCCTCTCGACGAGGCCCCAGTCGAGCCACGAGGTCCCGTTGTCCTGGCAGTAGGCGTTGTTGTTCCCCCCCTGCGTCCGCCCCGCCTCGTCGCCGGAGAGGAGCATCGGCACCCCCTGCGAGACGAGGAGGAGAGCGAGGGCGTTCCGCGCCATCCGGCGGCGGAGGCGCTCCACCTCCGGCGGGGCGCCGGGCCCCTCGTACCCGCAGTTCCACGAGTGGTTGTCGTCGCCGCCGTCGCGGTTCCCCTCGCCGTTCGCGTCGTTGTACTTCCGCGAGTAGGCGAAGAGGTCGGCGAGCGGGAAGCCGTCGTGGCTCGTGACGAAGTTGATCGAGTGGTGCGGGGCCCGCCCGCCCCCCTGGTAGAGGTCCGCGCTCCCCGAGAGCCTCGTCGCCAGGAGCGAGACCATGCCCCCGTCTCCCCTCAGGAAGCGGCGGAGGTCGTCGCGGTAGCGCCCGTTCCACTCGGCCCAGCGCCCCCAGTTCGGGAAGTGGCCCACCTGGTAGAGGCCGGCGGCGTCCCACGCCTCGGCGATGAGCTTCGCGTTCGCGAGGACGGGGTCGGCCGCGATCCGCTCGAGGAGCGGCGGGTTCGCGAGGACCGAGCCGTCGCGGCCGCGCCCGAGGATCGACGCGAGGTCGAAGCGGAAGCCGTCGACGTGCATCTCCGTCACCCAGTAGCGGAGCGCGTCGAGGACGAGGTCGCGCGCGACCGGGTGGTTGCAGTTGAAGGTGTTCCCGCAGCCGGAGAAGTTCGCGTAGCGCCCCTCGCCGTCGAGGATGTAGTAGGTCGAGTTGTCGAGGCCGCGGAAGGAGTGGGTCGGCCCCTTCTCGTCCCCCTCCCCCGTGTGGTTGAAGACGATGTCGAGGATCACCTCGATCCCCGCCTCGTGGAGCGCCTTCACCATCTCCCGGAACTCGTCGACGGACGCCCCCGGCTCGGCGCCGGCGGCGTAGGCCGTGCGCGGCGCGAAGAAGGAGATCGGGTGGTAGCCCCAGAGGTTCTTCAGCCGCTCGCCCGTCAAGGGGTTCCGCCGGTCGCTGTCGTTCTCCTCGAACTCGGTCACCGGCATCAGCTCGACCGCCGTGACGCCGAGTTCGACGAGGTACGGGATCTTCTCGACGATCCCGCGGAACGTCCCGGGGTGCTCGACCCCGGACGACGGGTGCCGCGTGAAGCTCCTCACGTGGAGCTCGTAGATGACGGAGTCGGCGAGGTGCCGGTCGATCGGCTGGTCGAAGCCCCAGTCGAACTCCTTGCCGTAGACGACCCCGCGGCGCGCCCGCACCCCCTCCCACTCCGTCTCCTCCCCCGGCGTCGGGGGCGCCCCCCACCGGGCGGCCCCCGCGACGGCGCGGGCGTAGGGGTCGAGGAGGAGCGTCCGGTCGTAGCGGTGCCACGGGGCCCCTGGCTCCACCGACCGCTCCGCCCGCCAGGCCCAGCAGACGGCGGGGTCGAGGCCGCGCAGGAAGGCGTGCCAGACGTCGCCCGTCCGGTTGTAGCGCGGGTCGAGCGGGAACTCGGCCGACGGTGTCTCCTCGCCCGGCGCGAAGAGGACGAGCGAGACCGCCGTCGCGTGCCGCGCGTAGACCGAGAAGTTCACGCCCCGCCACGACGGCGTCGCCCCGAAGGGGATCGGGTGGCCCCGGAGGACGGCGAAGTCGGGCGAGATGAGGTCGAGGAAGCTCTTGGAGCTCGAAGAGGCCATTGGATTCTCGTGCCTTCCGACACTCCGAGGATACGGCCTTGCGGCCTGCCGTAGACTCCCCCGAACTCACGGGGACGCCGCCCGGCCCCATCGGCCGGGATTCGCGCTCCGCAGGAGGACACATGCGACTGAAGCCCCACCACTTCGTCCTCGCCCTCGCGGCGCTCCTCGCCCTCCCGCTCGCCGCGGACGAGGCGAAGGGAACGGCGCCCGGCACGCCGGCGGCGCCCGGGGCGGCCGCGATGAAAGTCCACGTCGACCCGGCGACGGGGCAGCTCTCGGCTCCGGCCGCCGGGACGCAGGGCGCCCTCGCCGCCGCGCCGGCAGGACGTCTCCCGGCGCTCAAGGTCGAGAAGGTGACGACCGCGGCGGGAGGGAGGAAGATCCGCCTCGACGACCGCTTCATGATGGAGGTGAAGGCCGCGACGGCGCCCGACGGGAAGGTCGCCGTCACCTGCAACGAGGCGACGCCCGCAGCCACCGTGAAGGAGGAGCCGCACCATGACCGGTAGGGCGCTCCTCCGCGGCGCGGCCCTCGCCGCCGCGCTCTCGCTTCCCCTTTCCGCCTTCGCGACGACGATCACGATCGTCAACAAGGACTCGGCCGGCGTCGGTTTCAACGACCCGACCCCGAAGACGCCCGTCGGCGGCAACACCGGCACGACGCTCGGGGCGCAGCGGCTGAACGTCTTCAGGTACGCCGCCGACTTCTGGGCGGCGCGGATCAACTCGCCGGTCGAGATCATCGTCTTCGCGAGCTTCAAGGCTCTCGCGTGCAGCTCGACGAGCGCGGTCCTGGGCCAGGCCGGTACCTATTACGTCTTCTCCGACTTCGTGGGGGCCCCGAGGCCCGCGACCTGGTATCCGAGCGCCCTCGCGAACAAGCTCGCCGGCCAGGACCTCGCCCCGGCCGACGCGACGGAGACGGGCCAGGACATCAACGCGACCTTCACGACCGCCCTCGACGACGGGAGCTGCTCCATCGGGCTCAAGTTCTATTACGGCATCGACGGGCAGCCCCCCGCGGGGACGATTGACTTCACCTACACGATCATCCACGAGCTCGCGCACGGTCTCGGCTTCCAGACCTTCGTCGACCGGTCGACCGGCGAGAAGTTCGCCGGGGACGACGGCGTCGGGCTCGACGATGCCTTCATGGTGAACCTCTTCGACGCGACGACGGGCAAGACCTGGCCCCAGATGACGAACGCCGAGCGGCTCGCGTCCACCACGAACACCTCGAACCTCCTCTGGAACGGCTCGGCGGTGAAGGCGGTCGCCTCGGGCGTCCTCACGGCCGGCGTGGGCCTCGGAGGGCGTCCGCAGATGTACGCCCCGAACCCCTCCGAGGCGGGCTCCTCGACCTCCCACTGGGACACCGCCCTCTTCCCGAACGAGATCATGGAGCCGTACATCAAGACGGGCGCGCAGGTGATCGTCACCGACGAGCTCCTGGCCGACATCGGATGGAGCCTCTCCTCGGGCGACACGTCGGTCAACTGGATCCTCCCCTCCTCCGCCCACTCGCCCGGCGCGGGCGGCGCCTTCTACAGCACCTCTCTCTCCATCGGGAACCGGGGCTCGGCCGAGGCGAAGTACAAGCTGAAGTTCCTCGGCAACAACGCGGACGGCACGACCGGGCCGGAGTCGGCGCAGTTCGTCCTCGGCGGGAACCAGTCCGTGACGTACGACGACGTCCTCGCGTCCGTCTTCGCCCAGGGGAACGGCTCGTACGGCGCGATCAGGATCTCAGCGAACGTCGCGACCCTGAACATCCTCGGGCAGACGGCCACGCCCGACCCGTCGAAGCCGGGCGGCACGTTCGGCCAGTCCGTCCCCGCCTTCTCCGCGTCCGACATGATCACGTCGGGGACCGTCCGCTCGATCGTCGGCATCCGCGAGGACGCCTCCTTCCGCACGAACCTGATCCTGACGAACGCGGGGACCGCGAACGTCACGGTCACCGGGACGCTCCTCTCGGCCTCGGGCAGCGTCCTCGGCTCCGGCGACTGGACGCTCCCGCCGCTCGGCATGACCCAGGTCACGAAGGTCGTCCGCGACCTCGGCGTCACGGCGAACACCCGCGACGCCCAGCTCCTCCTGACGACCTCGACGAGCGGCGGCAGCTTCGCGGCCTACGCCTCCGTCATCGACAACGTCACGAACGACCCGCGGACGCTCCTGCCGAAGTAGCAGGTCGAAGCCCGAAGCGGGCGGTCTCCGACCGCTGCATCGAGGACCGCCGCGCGCGAGCGCGGCGGTCCTCTTCGTCTCGCGGGCCGCCGCCCCTCCTCAACGCGGCGGCGGCACCTCGAAGAGGTCGATCGAGTCGCCCGCGCGCGCGACGAACGAGGCGTCGCGCGCCTTCAGCTCGGCGATCACGCGCGCCGCTCGGGGGCGCCCCTCGGGGAACGGGACGGTCTCCGGGCCGACGAGGAGGAGCTGGCGCGAGACGGCCACGTAGCGCGGGAGCGGGGCGTCGGCGGCGAGGAGGTCGGCGCAGCCGGGAACGCGGAACGCCGGGGAGTCTCCGCCGAAGTAGGCGACGCCGAGCGCGGAGGGGGCGATGCCGCGTTTCGCGGCAAGGTCGGCGAGGCGCGGGAGGTCCTGCCCCCAGTCGAGGTTCGAGTCGGCGAGCGGCGGCTCGGCGAAGAGGCGCGCGAGGAGGCCGTGACGCCCCACCGACCTCCCGAACGCGAGCGGCGAGAGGGCGAGGAGGAGCGCGAGGACGTAGGCCGCGGGCGAGCGCCGCAGGAGCGCCGGCCCGAGCGCGGCCGCGGCCCCCGCCGAGAGGAGGACGATCGTCGGCGCGAGGTGCCTCACGCCGATGCGCGGCCCGCCGAGGGACGCCGCGAGGAAGGCCGCGCCGGCGAAGAGGAGGAGGCGCGAGCGGAGCGGCGCCCTCACGACGGCGGAGAGGGCGCCGGCGAGGACGAGGAGTAGCCAGGGCAGCGGCGACTTCACGAGGAGCGCGACGAGGTGGTACGCGGGCGACGGGCTCGTCGAGACGCTGCCGAGGAAGTACGAGAGCCGCCCCGCCTCCGTCTGCCGGAGGACGAAGAGGGTCGAGAGGGCGTAGCGGCCGAGGCCGGCGTCCACGCCCGCGACGCGCGCGACGAGCTCCGCGTCGGGGGCCGGGAGCCGGTAGAGCGAGAGGAGCGTGGGCAGGGCTCCCGCGTCGCGCGTCGTCCACGGGTGGAGGAGCAGGGCGAGGAGCGCGACCGTCAGGAGCGGCAGCGCGACGAGGACGAGGGCGAAGCGCCGCGTGACGCGGACGTCGCGCGAGAGCCGGATCGCCGGGACGAGGAGGAGCGGGAGGAGCGGGAGGAGGACGAGCGCCGTCTGCTTCGTGGCGATCGCGGCGGCCGCGGCGAGCGCCGTCCCGAGGAGGCGCGCGGAGAACGGCCGGTCGTAGAGCGCGATCGTCCCCCAGGCGGCCGCGGCGACGAGCGCCGCGGCGGGGACGTCGGCCGTGACGAGGTGCCCGTGCGGGAGGAGCGCCGTCTGCCCCGCCAGGAGCGTCGCCGCGAGGAGCCCCGCCTCGCCGCCCCCCGCCGCGCGGGCGGCGAAGAAGAGGAGGGCGAGGAGGAACGCGACCGTGACGAGGCGCGCGGAGAAGAGGACCCCGAGCGGGTCGCGCGCGCCGAAGAGCTGCGCCCGCGACGAGAGGAAGAGCGACCGGAAGGAGAGCGGCGGCGACTCGACGGCGCCGGCCCTCCGCGCCGCGCGGCCCTGGAGCTCCTTGGCGAGGGGCGGCAGCTCGACGTTCACCGCCCAGCTGCCCCAGTGCGCCTGGGCGACCCCGGCCGCGAGGTGGATCGGCTCGTCGGCGGTGACGCCGTCCCGGCGGGCGTCGACGACCGCGAGCGCGCCCGCGAGCGCGACGACGAGGAGGAGGCCGAAGCGGACGGCGCGCGAGCCGGCGGTCACCGGCCTATTGTGCGGCCGCTTCCCGGTACGCCGCCGCGAAGCCCGCCATCACCTCGCCCACCGGGAGGACGGCGTCGATCTCTCCGACGCTCTTCCCCGCCTGCCAGGCGTCCTTCGACGAGCTCCCCTTCCGGATCGCCTCCTTCAGGTGCCGGAAGGAGCGGACGGAGTACCAGGCGCGCATCCAGTGCTTCGTCGTCCGCCCCTTCAGGAGGAGGCGGCCGAAGGGGCCGGCCTTCGTCCCGATCTTCTCGACGTACGGCGTCCGGATGACGGCGAGCGGGACGCCCGTGATCCGCTCGGTGAGGACGATGTCGTCCTCCTTCGCGCGGAGGATCGCCTGCTTGTAGTCGTCGTGCGAGTCGCACTCGCGCGTCGCGATGAACCGGGTTCCCATCTGGACCCCCTCGTAGCCGAGGGCGAGGGCGCGCGCGAACCCGGCCGGGCTGCCGACCCCTCCCGCGCAGAGGAGCGGCACGCCGAGCGGGCCGAGGTCGTCGACGAGCTGCCCGGGCGACCGGTACCCGGCGTGCCCTCCCGCCCGGTCGTTGACGCAGAGGAGGCCGTGGACGCCCCCCTCGAGCGCCTTCTCGGCCCACTTCCGGTCGACGACGTCGTGGTAGACGACGCCGCCGGCGGCGCGGACCCTCTCGACGACCCAGCGGGGGTTCCCGAGCGCGGTGACGAAGAAGCGGATCCCCTGCTCGAGCGCGACGTCGACGTAGCCCTCCATCCGCTTCCGGTAGATCCGCGAGAGCGACTTCTCCGTGAGCACGTTCAGGCCGACAGGTTTCTTCGTGAGGCTCCGGATCCTCTCGAGCCCCTTCCGGAGCTCGAGCCCGTTCGCGTAGACGAGCGTGAGCGGCTGGACGATGCCGATGCCTCCCGCTTCCGACACGGCGGCCACGAGCTCGGGGTTCGAGCAGGGGTACATCGCGCCGCAGACGACGGGGACCTCGATCCCCGCGTGGGCCAGGAAGCGGTTCGCGCTCACTTCGCGCCGGCCGGGCCGACGAGCCAGCGGGCCGCCGCCTTCGCGACGACCTCGCCGGAGGCGTCGCGGATCACCGCGGCGACCTCGACCTCCTGCCGCTCGCTCGTCCCCGGCGGCTCGATCGTGCACTCCGACGTCAGCGTGCCGCGGGCCTTCTTCACGTACTCGATCGTGAGGCGGACGAGGATCGCGCGCGCGTCGTCGGGGAGGCCGGTGTTGAGCGCGAGCCCGGTCGACATCTCGGCGAGGTTCATGAGGGCGACGGCGTGGACCGAGTCGAGGTGGTTCCTCACCTTCCGCCGGTCGGCGAGCTCGACGCGCGCGTGCCCCGGGGCGAGCTCCCTCACGACGGCGCCGATCGAGCCGGTGTAGGGGACCATCCGGCCGAGCGCCCAGCTGAAGAGGCGGTCGCCCGCGGGGAAGCGGCGGAAACGGCTCCAGGCGTCTCGCATCTCCCGCCCGGGCGAAGTCACGGTTCTCGTCATCTCGTCTCCTCGCGCGAGGCCCTCTCGGCTGCGTTGCGGCATTCTGCACGAAGCCGCGTAGACTCGCGCCCCGCCGTGCTCCTCCCCCCGACGCCCGCCGCCCTCCGCCGCGCCGCCGCCGCCCTCCGCCGGGGCGAGCCGGTCGCCTTCCCGACGGAGACGGTCTACGGCCTCGGCGCGAACGCGCTCGACCCGGCTGCGGTCCGGCGCGTCTTCGAGGCGAAGGGACGCCCCGACGACAATCCCCTCATCGTCCACGTCACGGGCCTCCCCATGCTGCGGAAGCTCGTGAAGGGCGTTCCGCCGGAGGCCCGGGCCCTCGCGGCGCGCTTCTGGCCCGGGCCGCTGACGATCGTCCTCCCGAAGCGGAGGACGGTCCCCGACGCCGTGACGGCCGGCCTTCCGACGGTTGCCGTGCGGGTCCCCGACCACCCGGTCGCGCTCGCGCTCATCGAGGCGGCGGGGGTCCCGGTCGCCGCCCCGAGCGCGAACCGCTCCGGCCGCCCGAGCCCGACCCGCGCCGCCCACGTCGCGCAGGACTTCCCCGGCCTCCTCGTCCTCGACGGCGGCCCCGCCCGGCACGGCCTCGAGTCGACCGTCGTCGCCCTCGGCGACCCGCCGCGCGTCCTCCGTCTCGGTGCGGTCCCGGTCGAGGAGCTGCGGGAGGTCCTCCCCGGCCTCGTCGTCGCCACGAAGGCCCGCGCCCGCGCAGAGAGCCCGGGCATGCGGCACCGCCACTACGCCCCCGCCCGTCCTCTCGTCCTCTTCCGCCGCTCGCGCGCGGCCGCGCTCCGCGAGGCGCTCGCGGACGACCCGAAGGCCCTCCTCCTCTGCGCGGACGCCGACGCGACGCTCTTCCCCGGCGCGCGCCCCGTGAGGCTCGGCGGCTCTCCCGCCGGGATCGCCCACCACCTCTTCGACGCCCTTCGGACGGAGCGGCGCGGGAGCGTCCTCCTCGCCTACGCCGTGCCGCGGCGAGGACTGCTTCGCGCCGTCATGGACCGGCTCGAGCGGGCCGCGACGCGCGTCGTCTGACGGTTCAGGCGGGCGTGCGCCGGAGGACCGCGATGGAGACGTCGTCGCCCACGGGCCGGCGTCCCAGGAAGGCGAGGACGTCCCCCGAGAGGGTCGCGGCGACCTCGGCCGCGCTCCGCCCGGCCGTCCGCGCGAGGACCGAGAGGACGCGCCCGTCGCCGAACTCCCTCCCCGCCTCGTCGCGCGCCTCCGGGAGACCGTCGGAGTGCATCAGGAGAAGCTCCCCGGGGCCGAGCCTCCCCTCCTCGACCTCGTACGTCCGGTCCTGCTTGATCCCGAGCGGGTAGGCGCCGCGGCCGAAGCGCTCGACGACCGACCCCGACGCCGCGACGCGGAGGACGGGCGGGTGCCCGGCGATGGCGGCGGTGAACGCGCCGTCGGGCCGGAGGAGGAGCGCGACGCCCGCGAAGAACTGGCGCGGCCCGGAGGTCCGGCAGCTGCCGAGCCGGCAGAGGACGCGGTTGAGCGTGTCGAGGACGGCCGCGGGCGAAGGGTCCCGCTCGAGCTGCAGGCGCCACGCCGTGTGCGCCACGGCCATCACGAGGCCAGCCGCCATCCCGTGCCCCGAGGCGTCGCCGAAGAGGACGGCGAGGCCGCCGTCCGGAAGGGGCTGGAACTCGTAGAGGTCGCCGCCGACCGTGTTCGCGACGCGGTTGAACGCCCCCAGCTCGAACCCGGGGACGGCAGGGAGCGACTGCGGCACGAGCTCGGCCTGGAGCTGCCGCGCCATGACGAGCTCGTCGCGGAAGCGGAGCTTGTCGACGAGCTCGAGGCCGAGGAGGAGGAGGAGGAGGACCGTGCAGAGGAGGAGCGAGAAGACCGTCCCGGTCGCGTCGCCGGGCCACTCCCGCGTGACGATCTTCAGGACCGAGAGGACGACGCCGAGGAGGACGAAGGCGACGACGATGCGCCGCGCGGGCGAGAGGCGCCGGACGAGGCCGTGGAGGAGCGCGCTCGCCCTGAGGAGCCCGCGGCGGAAGCCCGGCCGCTCCTTCTCGATCGCCTCGCGGTGCTCCGAGACGAGGACCTCCCTCGCCTCGGCCCACTCGACGGTGTAGAGGTCGGCCATGTCGCGCGAGTCGAAGGAGTCGAAGGTTTCCCGGGCGAGGTCCCACCAGGCGCGGCGTGTACCCATCACTCCCTTTCTACGGAGGGCGCTCGCGGAGGTTCAGACGGCGCTTCCCCGCGAAGAGACAGAGTCTCGAAGCGCCGGAAGCCCGCTCCGCGAATGGTGCCTTTCGCGCCCGTTCGCGGGATTCGGCCGTTCGACCGCCATCCCGCAGGGGTGACGAGGCGAGGCTGCTCGCCCGGACGGAGGTCCGCTCCTCGGCGGTTCTCTCGAGTCGCTGGTCGCGGAGCACGCCCGGGCGAGACCTCGCGCGGTCCTGGGCTCCGGCCGGCCCGGTACGCCGTCCGAGGACCTCGTGACCAGGCGCCCGCTCCCCCGAGCCGACGGGTCCGTGCGCTTCCGGATCGCCGCGGGATGAACTTCCCGGGCCCGGAGTGTCTCTAAGCGGCACAGGCCTGGCCCGGAGAGGCGAACGATCCCGGACTCGCGCCTGGAGCCCCGAAGAGGAGGTGCAAAGGTCATGAGCGATCGCGACGACTACCTGCGCGGAATCGTCGACGTCCTCGAGGAAGGCGTCCGGATGGTCGACCCCGACCGAAGGCTGCTTCACTGGAACCGCGAGGCCGAGCGGCTCACGGGGTTCTCGAGTCACGACGTCCTGGGCGCCCGGTGCTGCGAGGACTTCATCAGTCACGTCGACGAGCGTGGGCAGGCCCTGCCGGCGGAACGGTGCCCCCTCTCGAAGACGCTCGCCGACGGCCGGACCCGCGTGAAGGCGGCCTTCCTCCGCGACAGTCGCGGTCGGCTGGTCCGGGTGAGCCTCCGGACCGCCGCGATCCGCGGCGCCGACGGCCGGATCGTCGGCGCCGTCGAGATCTTCAGGAAGCCCTCCGCCGATCGTGCCGTGGTCCGCCGTCTCTCGGCGCTGGAGAAGCTCGCACACTTCGATCCCCTGACCGGACTGCCGAACCGGCGTCTCCTCGAGGCGCGTCTGAAGGAGTTCCTGAGCGAGACGACCCGGTACGGCCGGAGGTTCGGGGTCGTCATGATCGACGTCGACTCCTTCAAGAGCGTGAACGACAGCCTGGGCCACGCCGTCGGGGACCGCGTCCTCGAGATCGTCGGCAAGACGCTCCGGAGCAGCTCCCGTCCTTTCGACGTCGTCGGGAGGTGGGGGGGCGACGAGTTCCTCGCGCTGGTCAAGAACGTCGAAGAGGCGCAGCTCGAGGCCGTCGTGGAAAAGCTCCGCCGGCGCGTGGCCGAGTGCCGCCTCGTCGTCGAGGGACAGGCGCTCCGCGTCACGGTCTCCTGCGGGGCGATGCTCGCCTCGCGCGGCCTCACCGCCGAGGCCGTCGTCGGCGCGGCGGACGCACGGATGTACCAGCGCCGGCGCCAGGCTCGCCGAGCGACGGCCTCCTCGGCGGCGCCGGGGCCTGCTTGACCGGGAGCGGGGGCCGGAGCCGGGCATGCCTACGTAGCTTTTCGTGCCGCCTCCACGCGGTTTCCGCAATTGAATCGACCTCCTGCCGGCGCGAGAGTCTGAGAGAGCCCCGGCCGGCCGGATGGGAACGAGGAGGACGAGATGGACGGAACACGACCTTCGGACGAGGGATCCGCGTTCTGGAACGAGGCCGTCGCGGGCCACCCGGAAGCGGTCGGGGGCGGCAGGAAGGACGAGCGCCGCGCGAACGGCCGGCTCGTGCCGCCCGCGCCGATTGCCGCCCGCGTCCGGGGCCTCCACTTCGCGCGCATCCTGGACATCTCGCGCCGCGGGGCCCTCGCCGAGAGCGCGGAGCTCGTCCGCCCGCTCGAGAGGAACGAGCTGCTGATCCACTTCCCGGACGGCCCGTTCGTGACGCAGGCCACCGTCCAGCGCTGCCGGGCGTGGCGCCAGTCGATCGACCCGAAGGGCGAGCGGATCCTCTTCTTCCGCTCGGGCTTCGAGTTCGACTCCCTCTCGCGCGAGGAGCTGGAAGCCCTCGAGCGGAACCTCTGCATCCTCCAGGCCGAGGCCCGGGCCGTCCGGCACGCGCTCCCCCCCTCGGCGGCGGAGCGGGCCTGGCGTCTCGCCGGGGAACGCCGTCCGAAGGACGGCTGACCGGACGGGCGCCCGGGAGAAAAAGAGGCCCGCGACGTTCCCGTCGCGGGCCCTCCGGGACCGGGGGAAGCAGGGTCAGCGGACGAACTTCCGGATCTCCTCCTCGAGGAGGCCGGGGACGAGCGGCTCGAGCTCGTAGCGGACGCGGGCGGCCGGCTTGCCGATCTTCAGGACGCGGGTCAGGTCGATCGGCGTCCCCGAGAGGACGAGGTCGCACGGGGTCTTCTCGATCGTCGCCTCGAGCTCCTCGATCTGCAGCGGGCTGTAGCCCATCGCCGGGAGGATCCCCTTGGCGTTCGGGTACTTCTCGTAGGTCTCCCGGATGGAGCCGACGGCGAACGGGGTCGGGTCGACGATCTCCGCGGCGCCGAGGCGCTTCGCCGCGACGACGCCGGCGCCGTAGGTCATCCCGCCGTGGGTCAGCGTCGGGCCGTCCTCGATGACGAGGACGCGCTTGCCCTTGACCATCTCGGGGCTGTCGCAGGTCGCCGGCGAGTTCGCGCGGAGGACGCGGGCCTTCGGGTTGAACTTCGCCGCGGCCGCCTCGATCGACTCGATCGCCTTCGGCTCGGCCGAGTCGCACTTGTTGATGAGGATGATGTCGGCGCGGCGGAAATTCGCCTCGCCCGGGTGGTACGACATCTCGTGGCCGGGGCGGAGCGGGTCGGCGATGCAGATGTGGACGTCGGGGCGGTAGAACGGCAGGTCGTTGTTGCCGCCGTCCCAGAGGATGACCTCGGCCTCCTCCTCGGCTTCCTTGAGGATCTGGCCGTAGTCGACGCCGGAATAGATGATGAAGCCGTTGTCGATGTGCGGCTCGTACTCCTCGCGCTCCTCGATCGTGCACTTGTGCTTGTCGAGGTCGGAGTAGGCGGCGAAGCGCTGGCAGGCCTGCTCGGCCAGGTCGCCGTACGGCATCGGGTGGCGGATCGCGACGACCTTCTTCCCCATCTTCTTGAGGATCGACGAGACGTGGCGGGTCGTCTGGCTCTTCCCCGCGCCCGTCCGCACCGCCGTGATGGCGATGACCGGGACCATCGACGGGATCATCGTCCGGTCGGCGGCGAGGATCTTGAAGTCGGCCCCGGCGACGATGCAGCGCGAGGCGAGGTGCATGACGGTCTCGTGCGAGACGTCGGAGTACGAGAAGACGCAGATGTCGATCCGCTCGTTGCGGATGAGGCGCTCGAGGTCGTCCTCGGGGACGATCCGGATCCCGGTGGGATAGCGGGGGCCCGCGAGCTCCGCGGGGTAGCGGCGTCCGGCGATCCCGGGAATCTGCGTGGCGGTGAACGCGACGATCTCGACCGACGGGTCGTCGCGGTAGGTCGTGTTGAAGTTGTGGAAGTCCCGGCCGGCAGCGCCCAGGATCGCGAGCCGACGTGCACCTTTCACCATAGAGGAAGTCTCCTTGGGCCGCATTCTAGGCCGCGCCGACGCGCCCCGGAACCCCGCAGGGGTCGGAGCTACACTTTACACACCGTCCTGAGAACCCCTCTCCGATTCGGGAGATCCCGAAACAGGACCGGCGTGGGCCGGAAGGTCGACGGTGAACGTCGAGCCCTCGTCGGGGCGGCTCGCGACGACGACGTCCCCCCCCATCATCCGGGCGAGCCGCCGCGTGATGACGAGCCCGAGGCCGGTCCCCCCGAACCGCCGCGTCACCTGCGGGTCGGCCTGCTCGAACGCCCGGAAGAGGCGCGCGATCTGCTCGTCGGTCATGCCGATTCCCGTGTCCGTCACGGAGAAGACGACCCGCGCGGTCTCGCCGGTCCCCGTCCGGAAGACCCGGAGCGCGACCTCCCCGTCGTGGGTGAACTTGGCGGCGTTCGCGAGGAGGTTCAGGAGGATCTGGCGCACGCGGGCGGGGTCGGCGAAGAAGCGCCCGGCCGACTCCGCCCCCTCGACGACGAGCGTGTTGCGGTTCCGCTCCGCGAGGGGGCGCATCGTCGCGACGACGTCCGCGACGAGCGGCGCGACGTCGAGCTCCTCGGGGTAGAGGTCGAGCTTGCCCGCCTCGAGGCGCGACAGGTCGAGGATGTCGTTGACGAGGCCGAGGAGGTGCTTGCCGGCGGCGTGGATCCTCCCGACGTCCGGCGCGATCCCCTCGAGCCCCTGCTCGGCGAGCTCCTCGGCGACGAGCTCGCTGTAGCCGAGGATCGCGTTCAGCGGCGTCCGGATCTCGTGGCTCGTCGCCGCGAGGAAGTGGCTCTTCGTCCGGTTCGCCTCCTCGGCGGCCCGGAAGGCCTCCTCGGCCCTCTCGCGCTGCCGCTCCGCCTCCCGGAGCGCCCGCTCGGTCCGCTCCTTCTCCTCCCGGAGGCTGAACGTCCGCTCGTCGACGATCTGGACGAGCTCCCGCTCGCGCGCCTCGAGCCGGGCGACGCGGAAGCGGTAGACCGTGTAGGCGACCGCGAGCGCGAACGTCCCGGCGAGGAGCCAGAAGACCGGCCTCTGGTCGAGGCGGGGCCGGATGCGGAACGAGAACGACGCCTCCCCCTCGTTCCAGACCCCGTCCTCGTTCGCGGCCGCGACGCGGAACGTGTACGAGCCGGGAGAGAGGTTCGTGTACCAGGCCGTGCGGCGCGTCCCGACGTCCACCCACTCGCGGTCGGCCCCCTCGAGCCGGAGCCGGAACCTCACCCGCGACGGCACCCGGAGACTGAGGGCGGTGTAGTGGAACTCGAACCGCTCGGCCCCGGGCGGGAGCTCGAGGAACGCCCGGGTCGGCCTCGGCTCGTCGTCGATCCGCGCCTCCTCGATCCTCACCGGCGGCGGCACGGGGTTCCGGAAGAGGGCCGACGGGTCGACCGAGACGACCCCCTCGATCGTCGGGAAGTGGAGACGACCGTCCGGCCCCCGGGCGCCCGCCGGCTGGTTCGCGCCGTTGCACTCCCGGTTGCGCATCCCGTCCTCCGTGCCGAACGGGCGGCAGGAGACGCGGCGGGAGACGCCCCGGGCGAGCGCCTCGAGCTCGCGGAGCGAGACGGCGTAGATGCCCCGGTTGCACGAGATCCAGAGGTTGCCGCGGCCGTCCGGGAGGATCGCGAAGACGGCGTCGTCGAAGAGCCCCTCGCGCGTCGTGACGGCGCTGAAGAGGCCGTCGCGGAAGCGGTTCAGGCCGCCGCCGTAGGTCCCGACCCAGAGCGTCCCGTCCTCCCCCTCGTGGATCGTGTTCACGATCTCGATCGAGAGCCCCTGCTCCCTCCCGAAGCGCGTGAAGCGGCCCCCGTCGAACCTGAAGAGGCCGGCGCCGTTCGTCGCGATCCAGAGGTTCCCGTCCCGGTCCTCGTGGAGGGCGTGGACCGTCCCGTTCAGGAGGCCGTCCGCCGCCCCGTACCTCGTGAAGCGGCCGTCCGGCGTCAGGCGCGTCAGCCCCGCGCCGCGGGAGCCGAGGAAGATGCTCCCGTCGCGCGTCCCGGCGATCGCGGAGATCGAGTCGCCCGCGAGGCCGTCGACCTTCCGGATCGTTCGGACGACCTTCCCGCCCCGCACGACCGAGACGCCGCCGCCCCGCGTCCCGAGCCAGACGGAGCCGTCGGGGTGCTGCCAGATCGCCTGGACCCCCGGCGCCGCGAGCCCCTCGGCGACGCCGATCGTCGTGACGCGGTCGCCCCTCCTCACGTTCACGCCGGCCGAGTCGGTCCCCGACCAGACGGCGCCGTCCCGGTCGACGAAGACGGCCCAGGCGACCTCCGCCGAGAGGCCTTCCTTCACCCCCCACGGCGTGAACGACGCGTCGGAGAGCTTGTTGAGGCCGCCGTCCTGCGTCCCCACCCAGAGCGTCCCCTCGCGGTCCTCGAGGAGGGAGAGGACGTTCCCGTTCGAGAGCCCCTGCGCGGGGCCGAAGGTCGCCATCCGTCCGCCCGACCAGCGGGCGAGCCCCTGCGACGTGCCGATCCAGACCGCCCCGCGACGGTCGCGCAGCGCGCAGTTGACGGTCTCGCCCGGGAGCCCCTCCGCGGTCCCGAACGCCTCGACGCGCCCGTCGCGGAGGAGCCTCAGGCCGTGCGACGTCCCGGCGAGGAGCGCCCCGTCGGACGACGCGTGGAGGGAGAGGACCGCCTCGTGAAGGGGCGCCGGGACGAAGCGGCGGCCGGAGCGCCGGTAGAGGCCCTGCGCCGTGCCGGCCCAGAGCGTCCCCGCAGGGTCGACGGCGAGCGCCCGGACCGCGCCCGCGGGGAGGCCGTCCGCGGGACCCCACGGGGTGAACGCCTTCTCGTCGCGGGCGAGGAGTCCGTCGTCCGTCCCGACCCAGAGGGTCCCCTCGCCGTCCTCCGCAAGGGCGCGCACGATGTCGCTCGCGAGGCCGTCGGTCCGGCCGAACGTCCGGAACCGTTCCTCGTCGACCACGGTGAGGCCGCCCCCTTCCGTCCCGAGCCAGAGCCGGCCGCGGCGGTCCTCGAGGAGGGCGAGGACCCGGTTGTGGCGCAGCTCGGGGGTCGTCGACTTGTCGAAGACGGCGAAGCGGGCGCCGTCGAACCGGGCCAGCCCCTCCTGCGTTCCGACCCAGAGGTAGCCGTCGCGCGTCTGGACGAGCGCCTCCGCCGAGCTCTGCGGGAGCCCGTCGCGGGTTCTCCAGACCTCGTGCCGGTACTGGGTGACCGCCTTCGCGGGGTCGAGAGCCGCCGCGGGGGCGGACGCCAGGAGGGCTGCGAGAAGCCCGAGGGTGAGAGCGCGCGGGCCGGGCGCCATCGGCGGGACCATAGCAGGAAGGCCGCGGGAAGCCGCGAGCGCCCGCCGGGACCGGCGAGTGTGACGTTTCGCCACGCTTCCCCCTCCCATTTGAACCTTCCCCCGGCACCTCCGTATCGCCAGATGACCTTCGCCGGAACCTCCCGCCCGAAGGGAAAAGCGCCCGGTCACGGGCTCGACGTTCTCGGAGTGCGCGCCATGAAGAAGAAGTGGATCCTCGTCTCGGCCATCGGAATCACCCTCGTCGGCGGCGGCGTCGTCCTCGCCTCGCGGAACGGCAAGGAGAAGCCGGCCGCCTCGGCCGAGAACCTCCCGTTCCGGCTCGGGACCGTCACCGCCGAGGACCTCCAGGTGAGCGTCCGGGAGGTCGGAGTCGTCGACCCGGTGACGAAGGTGGACGTCAAGTCCGTCGTCTCCGGCCGGGTCGTGAAGCTGAACGTGAGGGAGGGCGCGGTCGTGAAGCCGGGGGACGTCCTCGCCGAGGTCGAGCCCGACGTCACTCAGGCGCAGTCGCTCTCGGAGGTGAACTCCTCCCTCTCGCAGGCCGAGCTGAACCTGAAGGACGCCGAGCGCCAGCTGAAGGCCCAGCAGGCGCTCTGGGACGCCGGGCTCGTCGGCCACGAGACGCTCCGGGACTTCGTCGCCCGCCGCGACGTCGCCGCCGAGGCGCTCAAGGCCGCGCGGGCGCGCTACCGGATCGTCGAGGACCACGGCATCCCGATCTCCTCCGCAGGCGCCTCGCAGGTCGCGCGCGTGACGAGCCCGATGGGGGGCGTCGTCATCAAGCGCGGCGTCGAGCTCGGCGAGACGGTCACCTCGGGCGTCTCCTCGTTCAACGCCGGGACGGTCCTCTTCACGGTCGCCGACCTGAAGTCGCTCATCGTGAAGGTGAACCTGAACGAGGTCGACATCGCGAAGGTCTCGGTGGGGCAGCCGGTGCGGATCACGCTCGACGCCTACCCGCAGAAGGTCTTCGCGGGGAAGGTCCGCTTCGTCGCCCCGGCGGCGACGCTCGTCGAGAAGATCAAGGTCTTCGAGATCGAGGTCGCCCTCGACGAGCTCGGCGAGGCGTTCCGGACCGGGATGAGCGCGAACGTCGAGATCCTCGGCGAGAAGCGCGAGAAGGCGCTCTCGCTCCCCCTCGAGGCGCTGCAGAAGCGCGACGGCCAGACGGTGGCCTTCGTCCTCAAGAAGGACCTCGACCCGAAGGCGATCGCGAAGGCGAAGGAAGGGCTCGCGGGCCGCGCGAAGTTCGTCTGGCTCTCCGAGAACTGGAAGGACTACTTCAACCCGGTGCCGGTGAAGGCGGGAATCGCGACGCTCGAGCGCGTCGAGGTCCTCGCGGGCCTCTCGACGGGCGACAAGGTCTGCCTCGAGGACCCGACCCGGAAGAAGGTCGAGAAGGACGAGGACAACTGACCATGAGCGCCGTCATCGAGACCCGCGCCCTCACGAAGGTCTTCGGCGTGAACGGGAACGCCGTCCACGCCCTCCGGGGGATCGACCTCGACGTCGCCCGCGGCGAGTTCGTCGCGCTCGTCGGCCCCTCGGGCTCCGGGAAGTCGACGCTCATGGCGATCCTCGGCTGCCTCGACTCCCCCACCGCCGGGACCTACGCCCTGGACGGCCACCCCGTCGAGGGGCTCTCGGGAAGCGCCCTGGCGCGCATCCGGAACGAGAAGGTCGGCTTCGTCTTCCAGACCTACAACCTCCTGCCGAAGGCGACCGTCTCCCGGAACGTCGAGCTGCCGATGCTCTACGCCGGCGTCGGCGGCCGCGAGCGGAGGGAGCGCGCGCTCGAGCTCCTCGAGAAGGTCGGGATCCCGGAGAAGGCGAACCGCCTCCCGTCGGAGCTCTCCGGCGGGCAGAGACAGCGCGTCGCCATCGCGCGGGCGCTCGCGAACCGCCCGGCGCTCCTCCTCGCCGACGAGCCGACGGGGGCGCTCGACTCGAAGACGGGGGCCGAGGTCCTCGGCCTCTTCCAGGAGCTGCACCGGCAGGGGCACACCGTCGTCCTCGTCACGCACGACGCCTCGATCGCGGCCCTCGCCGGGCGGCGCGTCGAGCTGTACGACGGCCTCGTCCGCCTCCACGAGGCGAAGGCGGCGTGACGTGCGGCTCTCCGGCGCCTTCCGCCAGCGGGTCGCCGAGGCCTGGATCGAGATCCGGGAGAACCCCGGGCGGTCGGCGCTGCAGGCGCTCGGCATCATGGTCGGCGTCGCGTCCGTCCTCGGCGGCTTCGCGATCTCGGACAGCCACCAGCGGCGCTCCGACGAGCGCTGGCGGAAGCTCGGCGGCATCGAGCGCCTGAACGTCCAGCCCGCGGCCGTCGCCCGCGACGGGAGCGTCACCGCGCTCGAGCGGGCGAACCTGGGCCTTCGGAACGAGGACGCCGTCGAGGGCGAGGAGATGAACCGGAAGGCGGTCCACGCGACGAGCGTCCAGCGCTACGCCCGCGCCCGCCTCCGCTCGCCGTTCGCCGACCAGGAGCGCCAGGTCAGCGGCATCGGAGGCGACTTCCTCCCTCTCAACGGCTACGACGTGGAGAGGGGCCGCGCCTTCTCCTCGACGGAGCTCGCGTCCGGCGCGCCGGTCTGCCTCCTCGGCGCCGAGGCCGCGTCCGTCTTCTTCCCGTCGGGCGACGCCGTCGGCCAGTCGATGCGCCTCGGCGACGTCCAGGTCGTCGTCGTCGGCACGCTCCGCGAGCTCGTCTTCCGGTGGAGGGACGGCGAGCCGAACGCCTTCGCGTGGCGGAACCGGATCGTCGCCGTCCCCTCGCGGCTCGTCGCGACGCGGATGCAGGGGGACGTCTACGCCCGCGTCGACCGGGTCACGTTCAAGATCCCCGAGCTGAACCTGATCGAGGGCTTCGCGCGCGACCTCGCCTCGCTCCTGAAGTCGAACCACCGCCAGCAGGAGGACGTGAGGATCGACGACATCGCGGCCCGCATCCGCAAGCGCCAGAGCCAGGGGGCGGTCTACGACATGATCTTCATGCTCGCCGGGATCCTCTCCCTGATCGGCGGCGGCATGGTGAACGTGAACATCCAGCTCGCGAGCCTCAGGGAGCGCGTGCGGGAGATCGGGGTGCGGATGGCGATCGGTGCCTCGGGGGCCGAGGTCTTCAAGGCCTTCATGACGGAGGCGCTCCTCCTCACCACGCTCGGCAGCCTCGTCGGCCTCGTCGTCGGCATCGGCTTCTCCCGGGGGATCTGCGTCTTCCTCGACATCCCGCTCTTCCTCGCCCCGAAGAGCTTCCTCGCGGCGTTCTTCGTCGCGAGCGCCTTCGGTTTCGTCTTCGCGCTCTTCCCGGCGTGGAAGGCCTCGCGCCTCTCGCCCATGGAAGCCCTCAGGTATGAGTAGTACCGTCCTCGCCCTCACCGCGGCCGCGGAGCGCCCGCGCCGCGACCGGCGCGACTCGCTGCCGGCCCGGCTCTCGCTCGTCGTCGAGGTCGTCCGGGGCGGCCTCCTCGAGCTCTGGGCCCACAAGCTCCGCTCCGTCCTCACGCTGACCCTTCTCATGCTCGGCGTCTTCACGCTCGTCGTCCTGACGTCCGTGATCGACGGCGTCATCGACAAGGTCCAGACCGGCTTCTCCGGCCTCGCCTGGGACGGCACGGCCGTCCTCCAGGCCCGCGACCCGAAGACGACGGAGGACCAGAAGCGCTTCGCGATGTCGCCCGGCCTCCGCTTCGACGACCTCTCCCGCCTGACCGCCCCGCACCCGAAGGTGACGGCCTTCCTGCCGCGGGCGACGAAGCGGACCACCGTCCGCGTGGCCGGCGGAACGGAGCGGATCTTCGTCACGGGCGTGACCCCCGACTACGCCGTCTTCATGAACCGCCCGGTCGCTCTCGGGCGCGGCCTGACGGCGGACGACGCCCGCCGGCGGAGCACGGTCGCGGTCGTCGGCGCCACGCTCGCCTCGAAGCTGTTCGGCGGCGCCGACCCGGTCGGGAGGGACGTCGTCGTCGAAGGGGTGCCGTGGAGGATCGTCGGCGTGACGGCTCCCCTCATGGTCTTCAGCGAGGAGCTCTACTACGACGCCAACGGCCTGATGGTCCCGCTCGAGACGTACGTGGTGCGGCTCGACACGCAGCGGAAGCTGACGCACCTCGCCGTGAAGCTCCGGGCGAAGACGGACCTCGAAGAGGTCTCGTCGGCCCTCCTCTCCCGCGCGCGCCAGGCGCACCACGGGATCGAGGACACCGAGATCAAGGACCTCGACGCCGAGGCGGCGAAGAGCTACTCGCAGTTCATGGAGGAGATGCGCAACTGGAAGGTCGTCCTCACGTCGCTCGCGGGGACCGTCCTCCTCGTCGGAGGCGTCGGCGTCCTCTCCGTGATGCTCATCTCCTACTCCTCGCGCCGGTACGAGATCGGCCTGCGCAAGGCGATGGGCGCCTCCGACTCGGAGATCCTCTTCCAGTTCCTCCTCGAGGCGCTCGTCCTCGCCTCCCTCGGCGCCCTCCTCGGAACGGTGGGCGGGGCGTTCCTCTGCCAGAAGCTCTCGCACTTCTTCCCGTGGGGGCTCGTCGTGAACCCGCTCGGCCTCGTCGCCGCGTGGGGCGTCGCGCTCGGCCTCGCCCTCGTCTTCGGCCTCTACCCCGCGCTCCGCGCCGCGAAGCTCTCGCCGATGGAGGCGATGAGGTAGGCCGCGCCGGGGCGCCCGGCCGGCGCCCCGGTCTCAGCCCGGGGTCTCTCCCGGCGCTCCCGTCCGCTTCGCCGCGAGGAGGGCGTTCAGCGCCTCGCCGAGCTCGCGGTCGCCGTGGGCGATGTGGCTCGTGAGCCACTCCTTGAGCGACTGGAGCGTGAGCATCACGCTCGCGCCGCCCGCGTGGGCCCGTATGCTGATGAGGTCGTCGAGGAGCCGCCGGTGCTCCTGCGCGTGGGCGAGCGCCTCCGGGTAGCCGTACCTCTCCATGAGCCTCTGCTCGGTCTCGAAGTGATTGCGGGTGAACGCGACGAGCTCGTCGAGCAGCCCGGTCACGCGCTCCGGGCCCTCGCCCCCCTTCACCGCGTCCGCGACCCGGTTCAGGAGGCTCGCCATGCGGGCGTGCTGCCGGTCGATGACCGGAACGCCGGTGGCCAGCTCGGGTCCCAGGTCGAGATGGAGCGTCTTCACCGGCCCCGTCGCCTCCTGGTCCGACCGGTGGCGGGTGAACGTGTTCTTCCCCTTCGCCTTGCTCTCGTACATGGCGGCGTCCGCACGGCCGAGGAGCGTCTCCATGTCCTCGCCGTCCTCGGGGCTGACGCAGATGCCGATGCTCGCGCCCACGCGGCACTCGCGCTCCCCGATGAGGAACGGCTTTCCGAGGGCCTCCAGGATCTTCTCCGCCACGACCGCGGCCGCCTCCGCGGCGCGCCTGCTCGTCACGAGGACGACGAACTCGTCGCCTCCCATCCGCGCCACGGTGTCGGACTCGCGGACGCAGGTGCGGAGGCGGCGGCCGACGGCCTGCAGCAGCGCGTCGCCGGTCTCGTGGCCGTGGAGGTCGTTCACCGCCTTGAAGCCGTCCAGGTCGAGCATCAGGAGGGCGAACGGCTCGCGCTCGCGGTTCCCGCGGACCAGGGCCTGGCCGAGCCGGTCGTAGAAGAGGGCGCGGTTCGGAAGCTCCGTCAGCGGGTCGTAGAAGGCGAGGTAGTTGAGCTGCCGGCGGGCCCGGTTCTGCTCCGTGACGTCGAGGGCGACGCCGACGACGGCGGGCCGCCCCTCGAAGTCGACGGTCCGTCCGTCGAGCTCGACGTCCACGAGGGATCCGTCCTTTCGCACCGCCGCGAACGCGACCCGGCACGTGGCGGCCTCGCCCTTGAGGGCCCGGAGCACGGTCTCGCGGACCTTCTCGCGGTCGGCCTCGGCGACGAGCTCGGCGGCGTCCAGGCCGCCGACGATCTCCTCGACCGCGTAGCCGAGGATCTCCGCGAAACGGGAGTTCGCGTAGGCGACCCGGCCGTCCTGGGCGATGAAGATCCCGACCGTCGGCTGCTCCAGAAGGCCGCGGAGCTTCTCCTCCGCCGTGCGCCGCTCCGTCACCTCCCGTCGCAGGCGCCGGTTGAGGCGCGAGAAACGCAGCAGGACGAGCCCGCCGGCGAACGCGGCGGCGAGCGTCGCCGCGAGGACCCGGTAGAGCCACCGCCGGTCGACCTTCGGGTCGGGCTCCCAGAGGAAGCCCTTCAGCGAGAAGTCCGCCGGCATCATCCCGAGCTCGGCGTAGGTGTCGGCGATGTGCCGCCAGCGCCCGGGGTTCATGAAGCCCGGCTCCACGAGGTCCGCCTGGACGAAGCGCGCCGTCTCCGCGGCCTCGAACCGGAGGTGCTCGCGGCCGTGACGGGTCCCGTACCGGGAGAGGATCAGCTCGACCGTCTCGTCGGGGTGCGCGAGCGCCCAGGTCCATCCGCGCAGGCTCGCGGCGACGAAGGCCTTCACCTGCTTCCGGTCCTTCCGGATCCTCGCCTCGCTCGTGAAGAGGTTGTCGCCGTAGAAGTCGATGCCCGCGGCGCGCGGCGTGAAGATCAGCGTGTCGAGGCCCGCCGCCCTCGCCTCGAAGGGCTGGTCGGTGACGTAGACCGAGATCGCGTCGACCCTTCCTTCCGCGAGGTCGGAGAGATCGAAGCCGGCCGGCACGCGGACGAGGCTCCGGAGCGGGACCCCTTCGCGCACGAGGTAGGCGGCGAGCGCCTCGACGCCGGGCGGCATCGCGACGCGCTTCCCGGCGAGGTCCTGGACCGTTCTCAGGTCCGGGCCACGCCGCGCGAGGAAGGCGAGCGGCGAGTGCTGGAAGACGACCGCGAGCGCGACGACGGGCTCGCCGCGCGCGCGACGGAGGAGGAGGTCGGAGGTGCCGACGCCGAAATCGGCCTCTCCCTTCAGCACCGTCGCCACGACGTCCTCGTTCGGCCGCGCCTCGAGGATCCGCACGTCGAGCCCGGCCTCGCGGTAGAAGCCGCGCTCGACGGCGGCGTAGTAGCCGGCGAACTGGAACTGGTGCCTCCACCGGAGCTTCAGCGTCACCGGCTCCGGCGTGTCGGCGCGGGCGGGAACGGCCGCGAGGGCGACGCCCACGGCGAGGAGGCGAAGGAGCCGCCTCGCCCGCGTTCCCGTCCCGGTCCCGTTCGTCCGCACTCGCGTCCTCCGAGCTTCCCGCCGATGCCCACGGCCGGGCGCGGAGGGATCGCGCCCTTCACCGGGCCTCCCGGCCCGTCGCCGTCGCTTCGTAGGATAGGGCGCGCGGCCCGGGCTGGCGAACTGGACCCTCGCGGGCGCCGCGGCGCCCGCCGGATTTCCCGGTCCCGCCTCTGGGCGCCCCGGCGCTCCTCCCGTAACATGACCGGCCGTGACCATCGGTCCTCTCGACCGCCTCCGCACGTGGCTCGGCCGCCTCATGAGCGGGCCACCGGAGAGAATGCTGCCCGGGGTCGAGCGCCGCCGGCACGAGCGGATCGACCTCCGGCTGGAGCTCGAGCTCGAGTTCCTCGACCCGGGAGAAGGGCTTCCCGCGGGGTCCGTGGCGGTCCGGACGAGCGACCTCTCCCTGGGGGGCGCCTGCCTCGTGATGGATCCCTGCGCCGTCTCCACGGGGACGCGCGTCCTTCTCCGCGGAGCCCCCGACCTCGTCGCCGAGGCGGCCGTCCGCTGGGTGCTCGTCCTCCCGGGAGACGAGCGGATGAAGGTCGGCGTCGCCTGGGTCTCCAGAAGCGGGTCCTGGCCGGTCTGACGCGGCCCCCCGCGGCGCCCGCCTCCGGGTGCGTCCTCACGACGGCCCACTCCTCCGGCGTGAGGGGCTCCTGCTTGAGCAGGACCGCGTCGGGGACCCGGAGGTTCCCTAGGTCGTGGAGCGACGCGCACGGCTCAGCCGCGCGTGCGTCACGACGCGGGCCGAGAGCTCCGCGACGTGGAACGGCTTCGTGACGCGGTCGACGCCGCCGGCGGCGAAGGCCCGGAGCCTGTCCTCGACGTCGTCGCCGGCGCTGACGAGGACGACCGGGATGTCGTGGAGGCGCAGGCCGGCCTGCAGCCTCGCGCAGACCTCGCAGCCGTCCATCCCGGGCATGCTCAAGTCGAGGAGGAGGCTGTCGCTGCTCTGGTCGGCCATCGTTCGGCCTCCGCTCCCCGAATCATCCACCCTGCGCCGCCGTCGGACACAGCAGAAATTCTCCGCGTCCGCGGACACGGGGCGTTCCCGTCACGCCCCGGGGCACGTCCCCGCCGCGCGAGCCGAAGTCCCCACGCAGGCCATTCACACAAAAAGCGCCCCCGCCTCGCGGCGGGGGCGCGAAAGGCCCCGGGAAGAGACCCGGATTACGGGTGGACGTGGAGGAAGAGACCGTACCGGTTCGCCCGGTAGTCGGCCCCGGACCCGTAGGACCGGTTCTTCTCGGAGTAGTCGTCGAGGTTCCACTCTGCCGAGACGCCGACCGCCTTCGAGAACTCGAGGTCGGCCCGGACGCCCGCGCGGTCGAGCTCGTATGCGAAGCTGCCGTCGTTCTCGAACCGCCGGTAGAACCCCTCGAGGACGAAGGGCTTGAGGTTGAAGGTGATGCCGCCCTCGACCGAGTCGCCGTCCTCGTTGCGGGCGGACGTCGCGACGGTGAAGTCCTGCGGCTTGCGGTAGGGGTTCGTGCTGTCGGCGGCGAAGTGGCCCATCCCGAAGCGGAGCTTGACCCACTCCGGGCCGACCTCGACGTCACCCGCGTAGTTCTCGGCGGTCCCGTCGAGGCCGTAGCCGGTCCCGTCGTTCGAGAACTCGGTCTTCTCGGCGGTCCCGGCGATCCGGAACCACTTCGTCGGCTCCCACGAGCCGCGGAACCGGAACCGGTTGCGGGAGAGGAAGTCCGTCCGCATCACGGCCTCGTCCGCCGTGGAGCGCGTGTAGTCGACGCCGAGCGTCAGCCCCGAGAGGCTGAAGAGGAGGGCGCCGTCGTAGGAGCGAAGCCGCCGGTCGACCTGGCCGCCCTGGTTCCAGGGGAGGACGACCTCGGAGGGATCGTTCTGGACGTTGATCGACGCCGCGTTCTCGGCGTACCCGGCGCGCAGGGAGAAGGGACCGGCGAGCTTGAAGCTCGCGCGGACGTCCCAGAGGTCCTCCTCGCGCTCCATGTACGTCTTCGACTCGAGGATCGTCTGGATGTCCGGCGGGTCGAGGTTCGAGAGCGTCGTGACGCCGCCGTAGAGGGAGCTGACCAGGGCCCAGCCGTCGAGCGTCCGCTTCCGGTGGTTGTAGCCCGCCGTGACGTCGAAGCCCTGGGAGATGTGGATGTCGGCCCTGACGCCGGCACGCCACGCCGTCGTCTCCATCGTCGAGGTCGTGTTCTCGGCGAGGGTCTTGAAGGCCCGGAGAAGGTCGTAGGAGACGAGGTTCCCGGCGAGCGCCTCGGAGGAGGAGTCGTCGCCGTCCGCGTTCGCCTGGACGTAGTTCGCGGTGATCTTGGCGACGGTGCCGATCTTCGCCGTGACGAAGGCCGTCGTGACCGGGGTGTCGATGTCGGTCTTGCCGGTGCGGCTGAGAGACGCGAGGGTTTCCGGGATCCCCAGCACGCCGCCGGGGTTGTTGCCGGTGCCGGCCCCCGGGACGAGCGCGAGGGTCTCGTCGCCCTTGTAGGAGCGCCAGCCCTGGACGACCTGGCCGGAGAACGGGCCGGCGTCGAACGCGACGCCGATGCGGTACTCCGTCTCGGTCTCCTTGAAGTCCTGGGAGAGCTTGAACTCGTCCTGGCCGACGTGGTACGTCGTCAGGCCGGGGCCCGACATCTTGTTGTAGCTGAAGCCGACGAGGGGCCGCACCGCCTTGCCCGGGAAGAGCTCGAGGTCGACGTCGACCATGTCGCGCGTCCGGTCGTAGGAGTGCTGGCTGTCGAGGGTGCCCTTCTCTAGGAAGGGGTTCGCGATCGTCGGGAGGTTCGAGTAGAGGTCGCTGCGCCGCCAGGTGGCGTCGAGCTTCCAGTAGCCCGTCCGGCCCGCGCCGATCCGGAGCATGCCGTTCGGCCCGATGCCGACGTCGGCCGCGTCGAGCCGGAAGGTGTCGATGGCGTTCGTGCCGCGGATGTCGCCGAAGCCCCAGGAGAGCGAGCGGAGGAGGAAGCCCTCGCGCTCGTTGACCTGGCTCCGGTACATCTCGTCGTTACCCGTGACGTCGGCCCAGCGGTAGCCCACCTCGAGGTCGAGCGGCACGTCCTGGGCGAGGGCAGCGGAGCCGAGGAGGAGCGCCGGCAGGAGCGCGGCGAGGAGGAAACGGTTCGTGCGCATCTCCGGCCCCTCCTACTTCAGCAGCTTCGGCGACCGGTTGGAGCCGTGGACGGCCACGTGGCACGTCGTGCAGTTCCGCCAGCGCGGGAGTTGGATGTTGTGGGTGGCCGGAGGCTGGGAGCCGATGGCGCTCGCCGCGAGGCTCGAGTGGCACTCGAGACAGAGCTGGGCGACGTTCGACCGGACGAGCATCTTCGGGTTGTTCGAGCCGTGCGGCTCGTGGCAGGAGAGGCAGCCCCCCTGCATCGCCGAGACGGTCGGGCCGACGTGCTCGAAGACGTACGGGCCCCTCTTCTCGTTGTGGCAGTTGAGGCACGGCAGGTCGCCCTGCCGCGTCAGCTTCAGCATCCCCTCGCCCTTCCGCCCGTGCGGGTTGTGGCAGGTGGCGCAGGTGAAGCCGCCGCGGTCGAGGTGGTGGACGTACGCCTTGCTCTCCATGGCGCTGGTCTGGCCCTGGTGGCAGGAGCCGCAGAGCTTCGTCTGGGTCTTCGCGAGGAGCTTGCGCTCCTTGGCGACCGGGGTGTGGATGGAGTGGCAGGTGAGGCAGTTCACGGCCTCGGTGGCGCCGTGGATGCCGTCGCGGAAGGAAGTGTGCTCGGTTGTGACGTCGTGGCACTTCAGGCAGGCTTCCGAGCCCTTGGCGCCGTGGAGGCCCCCGATGAGCGACTTGTCGCCGCCCGCCTCCATGTGAGCCTTCCCGTCGCCGTGGCAGCTCGCGCACGCGGCGTCTCCGGGATACTCGCAGGCCGCACGGCCGTGCGGGTTCGCAGCGAACGTCTTCGACTGGTCGTGGCAGTCTCCGCACGTCGGGGCGTCCGCAGCAAGGGCCGATCGACCGATCCACGTCACCCCGAGGACCAGGAGAACGAGGCCGGTGAGGCCGATTGGTCGTTTCACCATCTCAGTCCTCTCTCCGTCCGACGCGCAGAGCGCGCCGGCCGGGAGGCCCGCCCCCCGATCGATGCCGGGGGGCGGGCGTCCTCAGAAATTAGCGGGCGTGGACGGTCGCGACGGACCACTCGGAGTTGGCCCCGTGGCAGGTGCCGCAGGCCTCGCCGAAGATGGCCGTGTTGAGGTAGGCGTGGGCCGCGGCGTCACGCGTGTCGTGGCAGCCGAGGCAGGCCGTCGTTCCCGGGCCCTGCGGGGTGAAGTAGTCGCGCTTCGTGACGACGTTGAGGGCCCCGGTCACGACCGGGAGGTTCGCCGTGGCGGCCGACGCGTGGCAGGCCGTGCAGTTGCGGCGGTCGCCCGGGTACGTGACCTCGTTGTAGTTCACGACGGCGCCCTGGTACCCGATGATCGTGTAGTCCTGCGTCAGCTCCTCGCCGCTGTGGATCCGGTGGATCATGCGCCGGAAGTCGATCGACTCCGGGGTGCCGGACTTCCGGTACGGCGAGTCGTCGGCGTTCGGGTCGTGGCACATGGCGCAGTAGAGGACGTTGAGGCGCTGCCCGCCGTGGAGGCCGAGGCGGCCGTGGCACTTGAGGCAGTTCGCCTGGCTGATGATCGTCCGGCGCGCCGCGACCGTCCCGGTCGAGGCGTAGTAGACGAGCGGGTTGAACGCGCACTCGTTGAACGACTTCGCGTTCGACATCCCCGCGTTCAGCGTGACGGTCCGGCGGACGTCCATCGAGAAGGCGAGGGACCCCGTGAAGTTCTCGGGGACCTTGTACTTCATCGTGTAGACCGCGGTCGTGCCGTTGAAGGTCGCGCCGGAGGCGTTCTCGCGGACGTTCGGCCAGTTCGCGTAGTCGGTCGTCGGGCCGGCGACGAGGACGTTGACGTTCGAGCCGAAGGGCTTCGGGTCGAGGACGTTGCCCGCGTTCTCGGTCAGCTTGAACGTGACGATCGGGTTCTGGCCGGGCGCCGTGTTCGTGACGGAGACGATCGTCGCGTTGAGGCCCTTGAGCTGCTTCGACTGGTAGTCGAGTGTGTGGGCGCCCTTGATCGAGGCGTCGTACTCCTGCCCGCTGTCGGGCTGGTGGCACTGCGCGCACTTCGTGTCGTCGGACATCGGGAGGTTGGCCGCGCTGTGGCCCTCGCCCGTGTCGAAGTTCACGTTCGCGTGGCAGCCGCCGCAGGCGATGCGGGAGGGCTTCGTCAGGTAGACGGTCCCCTGCGCCGCCGCCGGGTCGTGGCAGGCGACGCAGTTGTTCAGCGCGAACTGCGGGTAGGTGACCTCGCCGATCTCCTCGGAGTTGCCCGAGTGGATCTTGTGCCAGAAGCCGAGGTTGAAGTCGGCGTTCGCGCCCGTCATGTTGTTGTTGTTGTGGCAGAGGACGCAGGCGCGGATGTCACGGTAGTTGCCGCCGTGGAGGGCGAGCGGGTCGTGGCAGGCGTTGCACTTCGCCAGGCCCATGACGTTCCAGGTCGTCGCCGCGGCGTACGTGGCCGGGACGAAGTCCTTGAACGTGTTCACGTAGTAGGTCTTCCCGATGTAGGCCGTCATGTTCCGGTTGGCGCCCACGAAGAGCGTCATCGGCTTGTTGACGTCGAACGTCGGGAGGGTCGCCGCGAACGTGTACTTGTACTTGCCGGCGCCGAGGTCGACCCAGGTGCCGGTGTTGTCACGGGACGGGTTCCCGCCCGAGACGATGAGGTTCGTGTAGTAGTTCGAGGCGACGTCGAAGACGGCCGGGACGAACCGGACCGCGACCACGCCCGGGGTCGTGCCGCCGGTGCGGTCGAGCGGCTGGTTGAAGTCGTCCGTCATCGTGATCTCGACGCTCGGCTTCTTGCCGGGCGCCATGTCCGAGACGGTGCCGATCGTGATCTTCAGCCCGGGGCGGATGAAGTCGACCTGAGCCTCCGTCAGGTAGTACTCCTTGTCCGCCGGGGTGTAGATGCTCACGGTCTGTGGGACGACCGGAGCCGCAGCCCGCCCGCCCGCTCGGGTCTCGGGCGGAACAGACGACGGGATCGCGAGCGTCCCCGCCGCCAGGACGAACATCAGTCCGCGCTGCAGAAGTGACATGGGATCTCCTCCTTCAAGCCGTGTCTCGAGGAACTCGAGGAATTAGGTATGGAAAGGTGCGCATCTCCGCGAAAAATCCACCGGCGATCCTAGTCGGATTCGGGACCATTTCAGAGCGGAAGAACGCTCCGAAACGAAAATGATGCAGGCACATCAGCCCTCCTTGGGACCGGATTCCGGACCTTGAAGCCCGATCTCAGGACGGGGTTCCGGGGCGGCTCTCCCCCGGAGGGTTCCAGCCCGGGAAGGGGACCGCGAACCGGCGGGTCCCCGAGGGGCGGAACGACGCGTCGAACGTCCTCTCCACGAACGTCGCCCGCCCCCCCCGTCCGACGAGGAGGAGCGTCGAGCTGCGGGTGCCGTAGCCCGGCGCGGCGATGAACGGCGGCGAGAGGAGCCTCTCCGCCGCGAGCCCGACGCCCGTGTCGGGGAGCTCCGCGTCCGGCGCCGGCTCCCGGTCGGCGAGGAGCCCGAAGAGCTCCTCCGGGTCGACCCGGTCCCCCCTCGCGAGGACCGCCGAGAGGCGCGCCGCCGAGCGCCTCGTCTTGGGCCAGGGCGTGTCGAGGAGGGCGTTGGAGACGGCGTGGACGCCGGCCCCGACCTCGCGCGGCCCCCCGCCGGCGTTCGAGAGCCACGCGAGGCGCCCCGCCTCCCCCGCGAGGAGGTTGTAGCCGTTCCGGCGGACCCGCTCCGCGGCGAGCCGCGCGAGGTGGGCGATCGGTGCGTCGCCCCCCTCGAGGAAGCCGACGACGAGCGCGCCGCGCGACGGGGCCGACGGGTCGAAGGAGCGCGGGTCGCGGACGTTCGTCAGCGCCGCGAAGCGGCCGGACCGGGTCAGGCCGAGCCAGGTGCCGCCGGCCCTCGCGTCGCGCCCCGCGAGGAGCCCCCCCTTCCCCGGCCAAAACGCGGCGGCTTCGGCCGGCCGGTCGAGGAACTCGTCCCGGTTCGCCGCCACGACGAGGGGGTAGAGCGGGTGCGCGCGGAACGCGAGGACGACGAGGCACACGGCGGGCCCATTCTCTCCGGAGGCCGGTCCGGTCCGTTCAGGCGGAGAGGTACGGGGCGGCCCAGGGGAACTCGGCGGCGAACCTCGTCTCGGCCTCGGCGAGGAGCGCGCGCTCCCAGCGCTCCACCTCGCGCTCGCCGTCCGGCGAGGCGGCGCGGATGCAGCGCCGGAAGGCGATCTCGAGGAGCATCTGGTCCGTCCGCGAGAGGGGCCGCTGGAGCGCGTCGACGAGGGTGTGCATCGCCGCGCCGACGCTTCGCGGGACGGCCCTGCGGGCGGCGACGAGGAGGAGGATGTAGGGCTGCCTCAGGTCCTCCGCCTGCTCGAGCTGCGGGGCCCCGAGGAGGAGCGCGGCCTCCTCCTCCTCGAGGAGGGTCCAGGCTTCCCAGGCGCGCGCGTTCTCGTCCGCCCACGCGAGGCGCGCCTGCGCGACCTCGGCCTCCTCGAGCGCCAGGAGCTCCTTCCCTCCCGGCGGCGGCGCCTCCGCCCGCGCGAGGCCGGCGCGCTCCTCGGCGATCCGCTGCTCGCGGGCCGCGAGGTGCCGCTCCTCGGCGCGGAGCTTCATCAGCCGGTGCGCGAGGAGGGTCCAGCGCTCCTGGAGGGCCTTCTTCCTCTGGATGTGCTCGCGTCCCCTCCGCATGTGGACGCGGAGCGCCACGGTCGCCATGAGGAGCTGCTCGAGGGTGAAGAGCGACGCGAGCTGCCGCGCGACGACGTCGACGGCGTGGTAGGAGTCGTCGACGAAGACGTCGCCCCTGCGGACGATGCGCGGGGCGAGCTCGATGCGGGCGCGCTCCGTCCGGAGGCCGTCGATCGAGATCGGGCGGCTGATGAGGTGCCGCCCCGAGGCCGTCGGGTCCCAGTAGCCCGCCCGGCGCTCGGCCACGCGCGGCACCGCCGGGGAGTCCCCGGCCGTCTCCGGAAGGTCCGCCGGCCCCGGATCGCGCGGCATCGGCCCATCATCGGGAGGCGGGGGTCGTCTTGTCCAGAGGAAACGGGGCCGCTCAGGCGGTCGGGCGACCGCTGCCGCCCTCTTCCGGCGCCCAGGCGCGGAGGCGGAAGCCCCGGTGCCGGAGGAGCACGCCGACCCGTTCCCGCAGCTTCGCCGCGTCGAGCGGCTTCTGGAGGAGCTCGTTGGCGCCGGACTGGATGCCGAAGGCGTAGTGGCTCCGCTCCAGCCGGTCCGCCGCGAGGACGACCGGGAGCGCGGCCAGGTTCGGCTGCGACTTGATGACGCGCGTGACGTCGAAGCCGTCCATCCCCGGGAGCGCGACGTCCATCAGGACGAGGTCGATCGGCTCCTTCACGAGCGCCTCGAGCGCCTCGGGCCCGCCTCCCGCCTCGACGATGCGGCACGCCTCTCCCGTGAGCCCTTCCTTCCACGCGGCCCGGTTCTTCGCGACGGCCGAGACGACGAGGAGCGTCGGCGGGCGCGTCAGGACCGGCGGGGGCGGGGTCGGCGGAGGGGGCGCCGGAGCCTCGACGCGGGCCGCCGCCACCGGCGCGGCGACCGCCGCCGCGGGCGCGGCCGGGACCGGGACGACCGCCGGGGGCTCGACCCGCGGGCTCGCGTCCGACGGCTCGGCCTGGCGCGGCGGCGCGGGGGGCGGGGGAAGGACGACGCCCCCGAGGGCCGACTCGAGCTTCGCCATGAGCGAGTCCCCGGTGCTCGGGCGGCGGAGCGTCCCCTCGCGCGGCGTCGGAAGCGGCTCGACCCCGGCGAGCTCGGCCTCGAGGTCGGCCGCGGTCGCGTAGCGCTTCGACGGGTCCTTCCGGAGGGCCCTCATCACGACGGCGCGGAGCGCGGCCGAGACGTCGGGCTGGCTCGAGAGGAGGTCCGGGACCGGGTCGTTGATCTGCTTCATCGCCACGGCGATCGGGCTGTCCCCCGTGAACGGGAGCTGGCCGGTGAGGGCCTCGAACGCGATGATGCCGATCGAGTAGATGTCGGTCCGGGCGTCGACGGCCTTCCCCGACGCCTGCTCGGGGGACATGTACTGGGGCGTCCCGAGGATGATCGAGTCGAGCGTGAACCCTCCGCCGAGGTTCCAGCGCGCGAGGCCGAAGTCCACGATCGCGACGGCGCCGTTCTCGTCGACGATGACGTTCTGGCTCTTGAGGTCCCGGTGGACGATCCCGAGCTCGTGGATCGCCGAGCAGCCGCGCGCGATCTGCCGGAGGATCGGCACGGCGCGGGCCGGCTTGATGCGCCCCTCGTCGCGGATCATCGTCCAGAGGTCCTTCCCCGGGACGAACTCCATCGTGATGTAGGGGTAGGGCCCGCTGATCCCGAAGTCGAACATGCGGGCGACGTTCGGGTGCTTGATCTTGCGGTTCAGGTTGATCTCGCGCTTGAACCGCGCGAGGACCGCCTCGTCCTCCTTGGCGATGTCGGGAGAGAGGACCTTGATCGCGACGACCTCCTCGAGCTCGCGGTCGCGCGCCTTGTAGACGACACCCACGCCCCCCTGCCCGAGCGTCTCGACGTACTCGTAGCGGGGGACGCCGTCGAAGAATTTCTGCCGGAGGATCTCGGCCTTCATCGGGAGCGTCTCGCCCCCCGAGCATAGAGGCAATCCGTCCCGGGATCGACCGGGGAGGCGGGGAGGGCGTGTCCGCGGGCCCGGCGGCCCGTCAGACGGCTCTCATCACGAGGCACGCGTTCGTCCCGCCGAACCCGAACGAGTTCGACAGGCCCGCGCGGATCGGGACCTCGCGGGCCGCGTTCGGCGTGTAGTCGAGGTCGCACTCCGGGTCCGGCGTCGTGTAGTTGATCGTCGGGGGGAGGACGCCGTGCCGGATCGCGAGGGCGAGGACGCCCGCCTCGTAGCCGCCGGCCGCGCCGAGGAGGTGCCCCGTCATCGACTTCGTCGACGAGATCGGGACGTCCTTCGCCGCCTCGCCGAGGAGGCGCTTGACCGCGATCGTCTCGATCCGGTCGCCGTGCGGCGTGGAGGTGCCGTGGGCGTTGATGTAGCCGATCTCGCCCGCGTCCATCGCGGCGTCCTTCAGCGCGTTCCTCATGACGCGGAACGGGCCGTCGCCGTCGTCGGAGGGGGCCGAGATGTGGTGGGCGTCGCCGGACATCCCGTAGCCCGCGACCTCGGCGTAGATCGGCGCGCCGCGATCCACGGCCTGGCCCATCTCCTCGAGGACGAGGATCCCGGCGCCCTCGCCGAGGACGAAGCCGTCGCGGTCGCGGTCCCAGGGGCGCGACGCGGCCGTCGGGTCGTCGTTCCGCGTCGAGAGGGCGCGCATCGCCGCGAAGCCGCCGATCGCGAGCGTCGAGACGACGGACTCCGTGCCCCCCGCGATCATCGCGTCCGCGTCGCCGCGGCGGATGATGTTCACCGCGTCGCCGATCGAGTGCGCCGACGTGGCGCAGGCGGTGACCGTGGCGGTGTTCGGTCCCTTGGCGCCCGTCAGGATGGAGACGAGCCCCGCGGACATGTTCGCGATGAGGCCCGGGATGAAGAACGGGCTGATCCGCCTCGGGCCCTTCTCGAGGAGGACCTTGTGGGTCTCCTCGATGAGGGGGAGGCCGCCGATGCCCGAGCCGATGCAGACGCCCACCGCTTCCGCGTTCTCCTCCGTGATGGAGAGGCCCGACTCCGCGAGCGCCTCCTTCGCGGCGGCGACCGCGTAGTGGATGAAGGTGTCGAACTTCTTGATCTCCTTCCGGTCGAGGAAGAGGGACGGGTCGAAGCCCTTCACCTCCCCCGCGATCCGGCAGGCGTAGTCCGACGCGTCGAACCGGGTGATGGGGCCGATCCCGGAACGGCCCGCGAGGAGAGCGTCCCAGTTCTCCCTGGCCGTCAGCCCGACGGGCGAGACGAGTCCGATCCCCGTGACGACGACCCGGCGACGGCCCCGGGCGTCGAGATGGTCCATCCGGGCCGCCACTGAGGATCTCAGGCGGGCTTGGCGTGCGACTCGATGTAGGTGACGGCGTCCTTGACCTTCTGGATCTTCTCGGCGTCCTCGTCCGGGATCTCGATGCCGAAGGCTTCCTCGAAGGCCATCACGAGCTCCACGGTGTCGAGCGAGTCGGCGCCGAGGTCGTCGACGAAGCTCGCCTCGGGCTTGACCTCCTCGGCCTGGACCCCGAGCTGCTCGACGATGATGCTCTTGACCTTTTCCTCAATCGAGTTCGACATTCAACTCCTCCATCTGGTGGCGGAAACCGATGGATTCTCCATGGCTTTCCCGCCGAATTCAAGCACGCGCAAGCTCCTCTCCCGTCAGGGGATGAGGAGCCCGCCGCTGACGTTCAGGACCGTTCCGGTGACGTACGAGGCGAGATCGGAGGCGAGGTAGAGGACGGCGCCCGCGACGTCCTCCCCCGTCCCGAGCCGGCCGAGGACGATCTTTTCGGCCAGCGCCTTCCGCTGGTCGTCGTTCAGGGCGGCGGTCATCGCCGTCTCGATGTAGCCCGGCGCGACCGCGTTCACCGTGATCCCGCGCGACCCGATCTCGCGGGCGAGGGACATCGTGAAGCCGACGACGCCCGCCTTGGCGGCGGCGTAGTTGGCCTGGCCCGGGTTCCCCATGAGCCCGACGACCGAGCCGACCGTGACGATCCGCCCGGCGACCCGCTTCTTCATCATCAGCTTCACGGCTTCCTGGGTCACGAGGAAGACGCCGGTCAGGTCGGTCGCGATCACCCGGTCCCAGCTCTCCTTCGACATCCGGAGGAGGAGGCCGTCGTCGGTGATCCCGGCGTTGTTCACGAGGACGTCGAGCTTCCCGTGCCTCTCGACGATCGCCCGGAAGAGCGCCGAGACGGAGGCGGGGTCGGCGACGTCGAGGCGGACCGCCTCGGCGCTTCCGCCGGACGCGACGATCGCGGCGGCGACGGAGGCGGCCTTCTCCTCGCTCCGCGCGGCGACGAGGACCGTCGCGCCGGCGGCGGCGAGGCGCCGGGCGATCGTCTCGCCGATCCCCTGCGAGCCCCCGGTGACGAGCGCGACCTTCCCCTCGAGCGAAATCGTGTGCGGCATCGGCCCCTCCCTGTTCAGTCCTCGACGAGGTCGGCGGCGGTCGCGCCGGAAGCGGCGAGGAAGGCCGCGCCGGTCATCTCGACCTGGACGCCCCGCTGCCCGGCGGAGCAGAGGAGGCGCGGCAGCGCCGCGGCCGCCTCGTGGACGTAGAGCGGCATCGCCTTCCGCATCCCGAACGGCGAGCAGCCCCCCTTCACGTAGCCCGTCAGCTTCTCCATCTCCTCCGGGGAGACCATCGCGACGGTCCGGTTCCCCGAGACGCGGGCGAGCTTCTTGAGCGACAGCCGCGTCCCGGTCGGGATCACGGCCGCGAGCGGCCCGGTCCGGTCCCCCTTCGCGACGAGCGTCTTCCAGACCTCCCCCGGCGGGACGCCGAGCTTCTCGGCGGCCTCCTCGGCCGTGAAGTCGGCCGCCGCGAACGTCCGGAGGGCGTAGGCGGCCTTCCGCGCGTCGAGGACGCGCGTGGCGTTCGTCGTCGTCTTCGCGGTCATCCGGCGAGGAGCTTCCCGATCCCCTCGGCGTCCGAGGTCGTCCGGACGGGCCACTCCTTCGCGATCCGCTTCGCGAGCCCGGCGAGGACCGTGCCGGGGCCGACCTCGACCGCCCCTTCCGCGTCGCGGGAGAGGCGCTCGACGGTCTCGACCCAGCGGACCGGAGAGCAGACCTGGCGCCGGAGCGCCTCGCGCGCCCCGGCGCCCGAGAGGTTCGCCAGGACGTCGACGTTCGTGACGACGGGGACGTCGAAGTCGGCGAACGGCGCGGCGTCGAGGAAGGGCGAGAGCTTCTCCTCGGCCGGCTTCATCAGGGCGCAGTGGAACGGCGCGGAGACGGGGAGCGGGAGGACCCGCTTCGCCCCCTTCTGCTTGAGCAGCTCCGACGCCTTCGCGACGGCGTTCGCCGTCCCGGCGATGACGGTCTGCTCGGGCGAGTTGAAGTTCGCCGCGGAGACCGTCTCCCCCGTCGCGGCCTCGGTCTCGGCGCAGGCCGCGGCGACGGCGGGGCCGTCGAGGCCGATGACGGCCCCCATGGCGCCCTGCCCCGCCGGGACCGCCTCCTGCATGAACGTGCCGCGGCGGTGGACGAGGACGACGGCGTCCTCGAGCGTCAGGGCGCCGGCCGCCACGAGGGCCGACCACTCGCCGAGGGAGTGCCCGGCGAGGAGCGTCGGGGCGAGGCCCCGGGCCTTCAGGACCTCGAAGACGGCGAGGGAGTGGACGAGGATGGCGGGCTGCGTCACCGCCGTCCGCTTCAGCTCCTCCTCGGTCCCGTCGAAGGAGACGCGGGAGATCGAGAGGTGGAACGGCGCGAGGGCGGCGTCGGCGCGGTCGTAGACGGCGCGCGCCTCGGGGAAAGCGGCGACGAGGTCGCGCCCCATCCCGGCGAACTGGGAGCCCTGCCCGGGGAAGAGGAACGCGAGGCGGGCCACGGCTACCACCTCACCAGGGCCGCGCCCCAGGTGAGCCCGGCGCCGAACGCCGTGAAGAGGATCAGGTCGCCGCGCTTGACGCGCCCGTCCCGCGCCGCCTCGTCGAGGGCGATCGGGATCGACGCGGCGCTCGTGTTGCCGTAGCGCTCGATGTTCACGATGCAGCGCTCCCTCGGGATCCCGAGCCGCTCGCCGACGGCCTGGATGATCCGGTCGTTCGCCTGGTGCGGGACGAGCCAGGAGACCTCTCCCGGCTCGAAGCCGCTCTCGTTCAGGACGTCCTTGCAGACGTCGACCATCGAGCGGACCGCGAGCTTGAACGTCTCCCCTCCCATCATCTTGATGAACGGGAGGCGCTGCCCGAGCGTCTCCGGCCGGTTCGGCGGGTTCGAGGAGCCTCCTCCCGGCATCTGGATGAAGCAGGCGCCCTCGCCGTCGCTCCGGATCGTCGAGGCGAGCACGCCCCGGTCGGACTTCGTCGCCCTGAGGAGCGTCGCGCCGGCGCCGTCGCCGAAGAGGACGCACGTGGCGCGGTCGGTGTAGTCGGTGTAGCGCGTGAGGAGCTCAGCGCCGACCAGGAGGATGTTCTTCGCCTTCCCGGCCTGGACGAGACCGTCGGCGATGTGGAGGCCGTAGAGCCAGCCCGAGCAGCCGGCGTTCTGGTCCCAGGCGGCGGCCTTCTTGGCGCCGAGCTTCTGCTGGACGAGGCAGGCCATGGCGGGGATCGGCTGGTCCGGGGTCACCGTGGCGATGAGGACGGCGTCGAGGTCCTTCGCGGCGACGCCCGCGTTCTCGAGGGCCTGCGTCGCGGCCGCGACGCAGAAATCGGACAGCGCCTCCCCGTCGACCGCCATGTGCCGCTCGCGGACCCCCGTCCGCGTCGTGATCCACTCGTCCGACGTGTCGACCAGCTTCTCGAGGTCGGCGTTCGTCAGGACCTTCCCGGGTACGGCCCGGCCCGTGCCGGCGATGGCGGCGTGGAACATCTTCCGTCTCCTTCTCTCAGCGGACGGGTGTCAGGGGCCCCAGCTCGCGTGCCTTCGCGCGGATCTTCTCCGGGATTCTGCGCCTCGCGTACTCCTGGAGCGACTTGATCCCGTTCCTCACCGCGCGGGCGTTCGAGCTGCCGTGCCCGATGAGGACCGCCCCCTTCACCCCGAGGAGCGGCGCCCCGCCGTACTCGGTGTAGTCGAGGCGCTTCTTGAACGAGCGGAACGCGTCGCGCGTCAGGAGGAAGCCCATCGAAGCCTGCAGGCTGCGGGTGATCTCCTGCTTCAGCGCCTCCTCGACGAGCTTCGCGAGGCTCTCGGAGGCCTTGAGGACGACGTTGCCGGTGAAGCCGTCGGTGACGACGACGTCGACGTCGACGTTGCCGCCGTAGACGTCGCGCCCCTCGCAGTTGCCGACGAAGGCGAGGCCCGACTTCCGGAGGAGGCCGAAGACCTCCCGCGTCGTGCCGGTCCCCTTCTCCTCCTCCTCGCCGACGGAGAGGAGGCCGATCTTCGGCCGGGCGATGCCGAGGACCTCCTGGGCGTAGAAGTGCCCCATGAGCGCGAACTCGAGGTAGTTCTCGACGCGGCAGGAGACGTTCGCCCCGACGTCGAGGAGGAGCCTCCTCCGCCCGAGCCCCGGCAGGACCGCGGCGAGCGCGGGGCGGTCGATCCCCTCCACGACGCCGAGCACGGCGCGGGCGGTGACCATCGCCGCCCCGGTGTGTCCCGCCGTGAAGAGGCCGTCGGCCCTGCCGTCCCGGACGAGCTCCGCCGCGACCCGGACCGAGGCCCGGGGCTTCTTCCGCAGCGCGGCGGTCGAGGGCTCGTCGAACCCGACGACCTCCTCGGCCTCCACGACGGCGACCCGGCTCCCCCGGTACCCCGAGGTCCTCAGGATCGGCTCGATCTCGCGCCGGCGCCCCACCAGGAGGAGGTCGAGGCCGAAGTCGACGGCGGCCGCGACGGCTCCTTCAACGGTGGCACGGGGGGCGTTGTCTCCCCCCATGGCGTCGACGGCGAGGGTCATTCAGGACGCGACGCCCGGGTCGCGATCAGGACTTCTGGCTGCCGGCGGCGACTTCGCGGCCGCGGTAGTGGCCGCACTCGGGGCAGACGCGGTGAGGGGTCTTCGTCGCGCCGCAGCTCTGGCACTTCGAGAGCCCGGGGTCCTGCAGGAAGTCGTGCGCCCGGCGCAGGTCGCGGCGGGTCTTGCTGTGGCGGTGTTTCGGATTCGGCATGGCAGTTCACCTCTCGGGATCGTTGGTTTCGGTCAGGCCTCGGGGCGTCGCCGCCGGCGGCCGCTTCAGGTCAGGAGCGACTTCAGCTTCGCGAGCCTCTCGTCGCCTTCTTCCCGGCAGTCGCACGGGGCGGTGTTCCGGTCGGCCCCGCATCGCGGGCAGAGCCCCTTGCAGTCGGGCCGGCAGAGCGGCTTCAGGGGGATCTCCAGCTGGAGCAGCTCCTCGACGAGAGGGTCGAACGGGACGATGAAGTCCTCGTACCAGACGACCTCGAGGTCGCCCGCGGTCAGCTCCGTCTCGTCCTCGGTCGGCCGGCGGTGCGCCGGGGCGAAGACCCACGAGACCTCTCCCCTGCTGGAGAACGGGACCGGGGCGAGGCAGCGCGAGCAGATCGCCTGCCCCGCGACGGAGATCTCGCCCCTCAGGACGAAGCCGGGGTCGGCCTTCTGGAGGATCCCCTCGAACTCGACCGGCTCGAGCGCCAACAGCTCGGGCCGCTCGAGCCGTCCCGTCGGGACCTCGAGGCGATGTGAAAGAGCCACGGGCGCCTCCAGCGCCTCTTCCAGATTCAGTTCCATCTCGACCCCCCCTCGCGGAGGGCCGGCGAATATATCACGCGCCCCCGGGCCGCCGGGCCGGCCCACCGGAGGCCCTCCCGGGCGGCGGGAGAGCCGGGTCCCGCGCGATACCATCCGCCGGATGCGCATCGCCGTCGACGCCCGCTCGCTCTCGGGCGAGAGGACCGGCGTCGGCCGTACGCTCGAGGGTCTCTACGGCGCGTGGAAGAGCCTGTACCCGGAGGATTCGATCGTCCTCGTCTCCCCGCGCCCGGTCTCCCTCCCCCCGGCCCTCGAGGGGCGGGTCGAGGTCCGGCCCCCCGCCCGCCCCCGCCTCCCGGGGACTCTCTGGCTCCAGGCCGTGGCGCCCGTCGAGGCGCTCCGGGCCGGGGCGGACCTCTTCCACGGGCCTCTCGGCGTCCTGCCGCTCGCCTCCCCGCTCCCGGGGGTCGCGACGGTCCACGACCTGACGCCGCTCCTCTTCCCCGAGTGGCACGACCGGAAGAACGTGGCCGGCTTCGCCCCCCTTCTCCCTGCAACCGTCCGTCGGGCCGCGCGAATCGTCTGCGTCTCGAGGGCGACCCGCGACGACCTCCTCCGCGCCTGCCCCGAGGCGTCCGGCAAGACCTCGGTCGTCCCGAACGGGCTCGTCCCCCCTCCCGAGGCGCCCGCCGCACCGCCGCGCCCCCGCCCCTACGTCCTCTGCATCGGCACGCTCGAGCCGCGGAAGAACCACGCGAGGCTCGTCGCGGCGATGGAGTCGATCTGGGACCGCCGGCCCGACTTCCCCGACCTCGTCCTGGCGGGCGGACCGGGGTGGGGCATGTCCGGCTTCGAGGAGCGGCTCGCGCGGTCGCGGCACGCGGCACGGATCGCGCGGCTCGGCTGGGTCGCGGCCGGCGAGGCGACGGGGCTCCTCCGCGGCGCCCGCCTCCTCGCCTACCCGAGCCTCTACGAGGGCTTCGGCCTCCCGCCCCTCGAGGCGATGGCCGAGGGGATCCCCGTCGTCGCCTCCTCCGCGTCGTCCCTCCCCGAGGTCGTCGGCGACGCGGGGCTCCTCCCCGACCCGCGCGACTCCGCCGCGATCGCGGCCGCGATCGAGCGTGCGAACGACGACGAGGCCTTCCGCGCCGAGGCGCGGCGGAGGGGGCCCGCGCGCGCGAGGCTCTTCACCTGGGAGAGCGCGGCGCGCGCGACGCGGGCCCTCTTCCTCGAGGCGACGGCGTGAGGCGCCTCCGCGTCGCCCTCGACGCGCGCAAGCTGCGCGACTTCGGGATCGGGACGTACGTCCGCGGCCTCCTCGGGGCCGCGGCGGAGCGCGGCGAGCACGACCTCGTCGCGATCGTCCGGCCCGGCGACGAGGCGCTCCTGCCGAGCGGCGTCGAGGCGGCGGCCTGCGACGCGGGGGGCTACACCCTCGCCGAGCTCGTCGCGGTGCGGCGCGCGCTCGCCGCCGTCCGGCCCGACGTCTTCCACGCCCCCCACTACGTCGTCCCGCTCCTGCCGCCGCGGGCGACCGTCGTGACGGTCCACGACCTGATCCACCTGAGGCGCCCCGAGCACGCGACGCTCGCCAGGAGGCTCTACGCGACGACGATGCTCCGCCGGGCGCTCCGCGCGGCGCGCGTCGTCCTGACCGTCTCGGAGGCCGTCCGCCGCGACCTCGCCGGGTTCGCCCCCCGGCAGGCGGGAAAGGTCCGGGTCGTCCCGAACGGCGTCGAGCCCCGGTTCCTCGCCCCCGTCCCGGAGAGCGAGCGGGAGAGGGTGAGGCGCGCGGCGGGCCTCGACACTCCCTGGGTGCTCTTCCTCGGGAACGACAAGCCCCACAAGAACCTCGGCGGCCTCCTCGCCGCCTTCGCGCGTCTCGTCCGGGCCGGCGTCCCCCACCGGCTCGTCCTGGCCGGCGGTGCCGCGGAGCGGCGGGAGGAACGCAGGGACGCCGCCGCCGCGGCCGGGGTCGCGGAGCGCGTCGTCGACCTCGGCGTCCTCCCCGACGCGGACGTCCTCCCGCTCCTCGCCGGCGCCTCGGCCCTCGCCATGCCCTCGTTCCTCGAGGGATTCGGCCTTCCCGTCCTCGAGGCCCAGGCCGTCGGCACTCCCGTCGCGTGCTCCCCCCGCGGCGGCCTCGCCGAGGCCGCGGGCGACGCGGCGCTCTTCGCGGACCCCGACGACCCCGGGGCGCTCGCCGACGCCCTCCTCCGGCTCCTGACGGACGCGGAGCTCGCCTCGCGCCTCTCGGCGCGCGGCCGCGAGCGGGCGCGCGCCTTCACGTGGGGGGCGGCGTACGGGAAGGTCGCCTCGGCGTGGCGCGACGCGGCGGAGGGGGCGTGAAGGTCGCCCTCGTCCACGACTGGCTGACCGGCACGCGCGGCGGCGAGAAGGTCCTCCTCTCGTTCGCCCGCCTCTTCCCCGACGCGCCGCTCTTCACGCTCTTCCGCTTCCCGGGCTCGGTCCCCGCGGAGATCGAGGCCCGCGACGTGCGGACGACGTGGCTCCAGCGCGCCGTCTCCGAGGAGCGCGACTACCGCCTCCTCCTCCCGCTCTACTTCCTCGCCGCCGAGAGCTGGGACCTCTCGGGCTTCGACCTCGTCGTCTCCTCGTCCCACTGCGTCGCGAAGGCCGCGCGGCGGGCTCCCGGGGCGTTCCACCTCTGCTACTGCCACACCCCGGTCCGCTACCTCCACGACCAGTTCGACGACTACCTGCGGGGGCGCGGGCCCCTCGTGACCGCCGCGGCGCGGCTCGTGCGCGCCCCGCTCCGCGCCCGGGACGTGGCGACCGCGCCGCGCGTCGACGCCTTCCTCGCGAACTCCCAGAACGTCCGGGGCCGGATCGCCCGGGTCTACCACCGCGACGCGCGCGTCGTTCCCGCGCCGGTCGACGCCACGTTCTACGCACCCGCGCCGGAGCCGGGCCGCCGAGAGGGGCTCCTCGTCGTCTCGGCGCTCGCGCCGTACAAGCGGATCGGCGACGCGGTCGAGGCCTCCGCCCGCCTCGGCCTCCCGCTGACGATCGCGGGCTTCGGCCCGGAGGAAAAGCGGCTGCGCGCCCTCGCCGGCCCGAACGTCCGCTTCGCCGGCTCGCCGACGGACGAGGAGCTGCGGGAGCTCTACCGCGCCTCCGAGCTCGTCCTGATGCCGGGCGAGGAGGACTTCGGCATCGTTCCCCTCGAGGCGCAGGCGTGCGCGACACCGGTCGTCGCCCTCGGGAAGGGAGGCGCGCTCGAGACCGTCGTCGACGGCGTCACCGGCGTCCTCTACCCCGAGCCCGGGGCGCTCCCGCTCGCCCGGGCGATCGAGAGCGCCCTCTCCCGGCGCTTCGCCCCCCCGGCCCTCGTCGCGAACGCGCGGCGCTTCTCAGAGCCCGCGTTCCGCGCGCGCTTTCTCGCCGCCGCCCGGGAGGCGCTCGGCGAGGCGGGGCGCGCGGACCTCGTCGACGCGCTCCCGGTCGCGGGACCTTAGAATCCCTCGGGAGACCGCGTGATCCAGAAGCAGGCCCGGCGCCTCCAGGCCGTTTTCCTCGCGTCCGACGTCGCGGCCACGTGCTCGGCGCTCCTCGCCGCCTACGTCATCCGCTTCGAGACCGTGTGGCCCGTCCCCCTCGGGCCGCAGCCGCTCGGGAACTACGCGTCCCTCGTCCCGGTCATCGCCCTCCTCTGGCCCGTCGTCTTCTACTTCCACCGCCTCTACCAGCTCCGGCGCGACCGGTCGTCCATCGACGAGGCGCTCGCCGTCGTCATGGCGGCCTCGCTCGCGACGCTCCTCCTCGTCGGCCTCCTCTCGTTCTGGCGCGCCTGGTCGTTCAACCGCGCCCTCCTCGTCCTCTTCCTCCTCCTCGACGTCGTCCTCGTCTCCCTCGGACGCTTCGCGATCTGGAGGTACCTCGAGAAGGTCTGGACCGCGGGCGTCGGCGTCCGGAGGGCGCTCATCGTCGGCGCGGGGCACGCGGGCCGCGCCATCGCCGACAAGCTCCTCGACCACCCGGCGACCGGGCTGAAGCCCGTCGGCTTCGCCGACGACGACGCGGGCAAGCGCGGCGAGGAGTACCGCGGCCTCGCCGTCCTCGGCGCGACGGGCGACGTCCGGGCGCTCCTCGAGCGGCACGAGGTCGACACGCTCTTCCTCGCCCTCCCCGTCGACGCCTACCGGACGATGCTCGCGATCCTGAAGGACGTCGGGAACGAGATGGTCGACATCCGCTTCGTCCCCGACCTCTTCCAGTTCGTCACGTTCAAGGCGGGCGTCGAGGACTTCGACGGCCTCCCCGTCATCAACCTGACGCAGCGCCCGCTCGAGGGGTGGAACTCCCTCGTGAAGCGGTCGATGGACATCGTCCTGTCGGCCGCGGGGCTCGTCGTCCTCGCCGTGATGCTCCCGTTCATCGCCCTCGCGATCTGGCTCGAGGACCGGGGGCCGGTCTTCTACACGCAGGAGCGGATGGGCCTCGACGGGCGACTCTTCCGGATCCTCAAGTTCCGGTCGATGCGCGTCGGCGCCGAGGACGCGACGGGCGCGGTGTGGGCGAAGGAAGGGGACGCGCGCCGCACCCGCGTCGGGGCCTTCCTCAGGAGCACGTCGCTCGACGAGGTGCCCCAGCTCGTGAACATCCTGAGGGGCGACATGTCGCTCGTCGGGCCGCGCCCCGAGAGGCCGGAATTCGTCCGCGAGTTCAAGGAGAAGTTCCCGCAGTACATGCTCCGCCACCGCGTGAGGGCCGGCCTGACCGGCTGGGCGCAGGTCCACGGCTGGCGCGGGAACACGAGCCTCCAGAAGCGGATCGAGTACGACCTCTACTACATCGAGAACTGGAGCCTCGCGCTCGACCTCCAGATCCTCTGGCGCACGGCGACGCGCAGCTTCCGGGACGAGAACGCCTACTAGATTTCTCGGGGGGACCCCGCGCCTGCGGCGCGGCGGGCTCCTATTCCGCCTTCAGGCGGATCGATCCCTTGCCCGTCTCGACCGAGACGCGCGGCGCGCCGGGCGCCGTCGCGACGTCGGACTCGAAACGGCCGCGGCGGCCGGTCTTCTCGTGGACGTCGACGGCCGCGCCTTTCGGGAAGACGAGCTCGATCTCGCCCTTGTACGTCTCGGCCTTCACCTCGCCCCCGATCCGCTCGAAGCGGGCGACGACGTCCCCCTTGTACGTCTCGATGTCGAGCTTTCCGGCGAGCCCCTCCAGCCGGACGACCCCCTTGTAGGTCTCGACGGCGACGTCCCCCGCGACCCCCGCGGCCGACACGCGCGACTTGTAGTCCTTCACCCGGAGCGACGCGCCCTTCGGCATCTTGATCTCGTACGCGACGAAGGGCCGCGAGCCGCAGTCGCTCCGGAAGTCGAACGAGACCTTCGGGAGGTCGTCGTAGTCCGAGACGACCCTCACCTCGGCCCCTCCCCCCTCGATCCGGATGCGCGTCTTCACGACGAGCTCCGCGCCGGTGTCGCAGGTCCCGTCGGGGGTCACGACGGCGTGGACCGACGCTTCCTCCCGGTCCCACGCCGTGACGCGGACGCTCCCCTTGTAGGTGTCGACGACGAGCCTCCCGCCCGCCGCGAGCGGAAGGGTCTTGTCGACGACCTTCGAGGCCGTGTCGGCCGCGACGAGATGTCCGGCGAGGAGGACGGAGACGAAGACGGTCGGGACGGCGAGACGGGCCATGGCCCCTCCTTCGGGATCGTTCCGAGATCGGATACGTCCGCGGGGGGCCCGAGGTTCCGTCGCTCAGCCGGCGGACCGGCGCGCCCGCAGCTCCCTGAGGAGCCGGTCGAGCCGCTCCCCCTCCTCCGGCGGCGTCGGCCTCCCGCCGAACGACTCCGCGACGTAGGCCCTCACGATCTCCCGCGAGAGCCCGCCCGCGCCGAGGCGGTCGGCCGAGGCGAGCGTCTCCGCGGGGGCCGAGGCCGGAGTCAGCTCGGCGCCCCTCCGGCTCAGGAGGCGCTGGAGCCGCCGGTAGGCGGACGCGGCCGGGGGAAGGCCCCGCGTCCCGAAGCGGCCGGCGGCGGCGGCGAGGCGGCGCGCCAGGAGGAGCCCGAGCGCCGCGGCGACCGCCGCGAGGCCGAGGAGCGCGAGCCGGGCGGGACCGCCGGCGGCGAGGGAGCGCAGCCGCTCCGCGGCTTCCTTCGCCGTGGCGGAGGCCGCGGCCAGGCCGTCGCGCACGAGGCCGGCGATCGTGGCCTGGTCGGCCTGCGCGAAGCCGAGGACGTAGCGGCCGTAGAGGAACTCGAGGTTCTCGAAGACCTGGCTGACGCTCCGGAGGAGGCTCACCTCGGTCACGCCCGGCCGCCCCGAGGGAGGGGTCGGGTCGAACGCGATCCAGCCGTAGCCGGGCCCGCACCAGGCCTCGACCCACGCGTGCGCGTCCCGGCCGCGAACGAGGTAGTAGGAGCCGAACGGGCCGCGCTCGCCCCCCGCGAAGCCGGTCACGAGGCGCGACGGGATGCCGTTCTCGCGGAGGACGAGGGCCATCGCCGTCGCGAAGGTCTCGCAGTGCCCCGACTTCCGCTTCGTCAGGAACTCCTCGACCGCGTTCGGTCCCGGCCTCGGCGAATCGAGGGAGTAGAAGAAGTCCCTCGCGAGCTTCTCCTCGAGCCGGCTCGCGAAGAGGTAGGGGCTGGACGCCGGGTCGACGCCCGCCGCGGCCTGGCGGCCGAAGTCGAGGAGCGTCTTCGAGCCCGTCGCCTCGCGCGAGGCGTCGCGGGGGGCGGGCGGCGTGAAGTCGACGGCCGGCTCGGCCGCGGAGAGGATCTCGACGCGGAAGAGGGGCGGCGGGTCGAACGTCAGGTGGAGGTTCCCCTCTCCGTCGAGGAGCATCGGCACCGCGCCGTAGCGCCGGATCAGCTCGGGCGACGCGCTCGAGGAGATCGCCGTCACCGGGTACGGGAGGAAACGGACCCCGAGCGGCGCGACCTCGAAGGAGAGCCGGTGGAGCGGCGGCGGGGGCGCGCTGCCGCGGGGCCGCAGGGAGAGGCGGGCCCCCTCGCGCATGACGACGACCCGGCCGTGCCCCTCCGGGCGCTTCCAGATCCCGCCGGCGAACCGGGTGTGCGCGAGGAGACGGATCCGGAGGAACGGCGGCGCGTCGCCCGCGGGCCCGTCCTCGACCGCGACGCGGAGGAAGACCCGGTCGCTCTGGCGGAGCCGTCCGTAGAGGTTCGTGTCGACGGTGTCGGTGAAGACGCTGTCGGTCGAGTCGGGGCCGGGCAGGCCCTGGATGTAGGACGTCTTCAGGCGCGGGAGGAGGACGAAGAGCGGGACGGCGAGGAGGGTCGCCGCCGCGAGCGAGGAGGCGACGGCGCGGCCGGCCGGGATCTCCCTCGCCCGTGCGTCGCGGTGCCACTCGTCGGGGGCCGCGGCGAGGTCCCGGAAAAGCGCCCACCGCGACAGGATCGGCCAGGCGACGGCCGCGTACCCCCCCAGGAAGAGGAGGATCGCCCCGTGCGTCGACGTCGCCATCGAGGAGACGAGGAGGAACGTCGCGAGGGTGAGGGCGACGGAGAAGTCGCGCTCGCGCTTGATGGAGGCGAGCTTCAGGACGGTCGTGAAGAGGAGGATGTGGAGCGCCGTCTTCAGGAGCGAACGGCCGCCGAAGCGGAAGCCGAACCAGAAGAGGGCGAGGTAGGCGATCCCCGCCAGGTTCAGCCAGCGGTCCGCGAGGCACGGGATCCTCCCCGCGCGGACGAACCCGAGGAGGACGCCGAGCGCCGCGAGGTAGGCCGCCAGGACGGACGGCGCGAGGGAGTCGCCGAAGGCGAGCGGGATCGGGGCGAGCGCCGAGAGGACCCCGACCGCCAGGAGCCGCTCCTTCCGGAACGGGAGCGCGGACGGGTCGGGAGCCGGCTTCGCCATGGTCAGGCCGCCGCCCGGACGCGGTAGAGCGCGACGCCCGGGGGAAGGGCGAGCGGGAGGGGGTCTTCTCCGCCGGCCTCGGCGAGGGCGAGCGCCGTCAGGAGGGTCGTCCTGTGGAGCGGGCCCATGGCGGGCGGGAGGAACTGGCCCCCGCAGAGGAGGCCGACCCGCTCGCCGCGCGAGAGGAACTTCAGCGCGAGCCCGGCCGCCTCCCGGACCGCCTCCTCGAAGGCCGCGTCCCAGCCGGGCCCCGCTCCGCGGGGGCGGGCCGTCTCGAGGTGGACCACGATCTCGCGGCCGAGCTCCGAGGCCCGCTCCTTGACGATGGGCCTCCCCTGCCGCGCCGTCTGCGGCCAGTGGATGTCGCGCGGGTCGTCCCCCGGCACGGCCTCGCGCAGCTTCAGGATCTCCGCCCCGCGCCCCTTCCGGCGAGGGTCAATCCCGTCGTCGACGGCCTCGGTCGCCTCCGGCGGCGGGAAGGCGACGGACCTCGGGCTCGGGAAGACGACGCGCTCCTCGTTCACCGGGTGGAGGCGCCCCTTCCGGAAGAGGCCGATCGGGTAGCCGCTGAAGAGGAGGATCGACTCGACCTTCTGCCGTCCCCGCCGCGGGAAGACGAGGTCGATTCCCCTCTCCGCCTCACCGCCCGCCTCGAGCCGCGGGAAGAGGAGCGGCGCGGCCTTCCCCGAGACCTTGACGAGGAGAGCCGACTTCACCCGCGTCCCCCGGTTCCCGAGGCGGACCTGGAAACGGACCGGCTCCCCCGCGAAGACCTCGGCCGGGCCGTCGAGCGAGACGTCGACCCTCTCGACGTTTCTCCGCGAGACGACGCCCGAGACGAGGAGGACGCCGAGGAGGAGGGAGAGGAGGACGTAGAGACCGTTGTTCCCGGTGTTCGTCGCCCCGATCGCGACGACGAGCGTCGTCAGGACGAAGCCGAGGCCGAGGTTCGTGACGCGGACGAGGATCCGGTCGTCCCACGGGATCTTCAGCCGGAGCCTCAGGACCGACAGCTTCACGTTGCCCTTCGCGGCCTCTCGCGCCGTCCGTCAGAGCGGGACGGGGACCTCGTCCAGGATCTTCTGGAGCGCCTCGCGCTCGCGCCGCCCGGCGCCCGTCCCCTCGTAGCGGCCGGTCGCGCTCGCGAGGATCCGGTGGGCGAGGACGGCCGGCGCGACCCTCTTCACGTCGTCGGGTGTCGCGAAGGGGCGCCCCGCGACGAGGGCATGCGCCTGGACGGCGCGGAAGAGCCCCTGCGCCCCGCGCGGCGAGACGCCGAGGACGAGGTCGCGGGTTGCGCGGGTCCTCTGGACGACGGCCATGACGTAGTCGAGGAGCTTCTCGGCGACGACGACCCGCTCCACCGCCTCCTGGGCCTGCCGCAGCTCGGTCAGGGTCAGGACGGGGCGGACGCCGGCGAGGACCCGGTCGGCGCCTCCCGAGACGAGGAGGCGGCGCTCCTCCTCGGCGGCCGGGTAGCCGAGAGCGATCCGCATCAGGAAGCGGTCGAGCTGCGACTCCGGGAGCGGGTAGGTGCCGAGGTACTCGATCGGGTTCTGCGTCGCCAGGACGAGGAACGGCTCGGGGAGCCTCCGCGTGTCGCCGTCGACCGTCACGCTCCGCTCGTTCATCGCCTCGAGGAGCGCGGCCTGCGTCTTCGGCGTCGCCCGGTTGATCTCGTCCGCGACGAGGATCGGCGTGAAGATCGGACCGGGGTGGAACTCGAACGCCTGCGACTTCTGGTTGAAGACCGTCAGGCCGAGGATGTCGGACGGAAGCGTGTCGGGCGTGAACTGGAGGCGGTGGACGCCGAGGCCGAGCGCCCGGCCGAGCGCCATCGCGAGCGTCGTCTTCCCCACCCCCGGGACGTCCTCGATGAGGAGGTGCCCGCGCGAGAGGAGGCAGACGGCGGCGTGCTCCACCGCGACGGCCGGGCCGCGGTAGACCGTCCTCACCGTCGAGACGAGGCGCGAGACGGCGCCGAGGACGGCCTCGGGGACGGCCGCGGTCGCGGGCGCGCTCACGGCCTCGCTCCCGCGAGGCTCTTCTCGACGCTCGACCGCAGGAGGTCCGAGGCCCCCCGCTTCATCACGAGGAGGCCGTCCGGCGAGTCGACGACGACGACGCCCGAGAGGCCGAGGAGCCTCACCGGGCGGTCGCCCGCGAGGACGAGGTTCCCCGAGCCCCCCTCCTCGAGGGCCGGGCCGGAGAGGACGGAGCGCTCCTCCGTCCCGCCGCGGAACTCGAGGACCGCCTCCCACGAGCCGAGGTCGCTCCAGCCGCACGCCGAGGGGACGGTCCGCACGCGGGCAGCCTTCTCCATCACCGCGTAGTCGATCGAGACCGACCGGCAGCCGCGGAACGCCGCGTCGAAAGCGGCGGGGTCTCCGGCCCTGCGGGCCGCGTGCGCCGCGCGCATCGAGAGGAGGACGTCGGGGCAGAGGCGCTCCATCTCGGCGAAGAGGAGCCGCGCGGAGAAGGCGAAGATCCCGGCGTTCCAGTAGTGGTTCCCCGAGGCGGCGTAGCGCCCGGCGTCGGCGAGCGGCGGCTTCTCGACGAAGCGGACGACCTCGCGGACCCCGGGCGAGGTCTCGGCGCCGCACTCGAGGTAGCCGAAGCCGGTCTCGGGACGGGTCGGGGGGATGCCGAGCGTGAGGAACGCGTCTCCTCCCGCCGCGTTCCCGACGGCGAGCGACAGGGCCCGGCGGAACTCACCGGGGTCGCGGACCGCCTGGTCGGACGGGAGGACGACGAGGACGGCGTCGGGATCCTCGTCCGCGACGGCGAGCGCGGCGAGGGCGATGGCGGGGGCGGTGTTCCGCCGCTCGGGCTCGAGGACGAGCCGCCGCTCCGGGAGGCCGGGGAACTCCCTTGCGAGGTGCGGGGCGTGCGAGGCGCGGGCCGAGAAGAGGACGTTCTCCCCCCCGGCGACCTGCGCGGCCCGGTCGTACGTCTCGCGGAGGAGCGAGGCCCCTCCCGCGAGCGGGAGGAAGGGCTTCGGCCTCTCGTCGGTCGAGAGAGGCCAGAGGCGGGTGCCGCTCCCGCCGGCGAGGATCAGCGCGAAGACCGTCATCGGGACGATTCTACGGACGGCGCGTCCCCCCGGTTGGTGACGAAACGCCCGAGGTCTTCCACTTCCGGGACGAGCTCGACGCCGAACGCCTCCCGCACCGCGCCGCGCATCCGCGCCATCAGGGCCCTCACGTCCGCCGCGGTCGCTCCGCCCGCGTTCACGACGACGTTCGCGTGCCGCGTCGAGACCTCGGCCCCGCCGACGCGGAGCCCCTTCATCCCGCACGCCTCGAGGAGCCGCCCGGCGTGGTCCCCCGGCGGGTTCCTGAAGACCGAGCCGGCGTTCGGCTCCGCCGGGAGCGCCCTCCTCCTCTTCTCCCGCACCTCGGCGAGGCGCGCGTCGACGTCCTGCCGTGCCGCGGGCCGGAGCCGGAGCGTCGCGCCCGCGACGACGTCGTCCCCGTCGCAGAGCGCCGACCAGCGGTAGCCGTGCGGGATCTCCGCGGCGGGGACGACGCGCACGTCGCCCGCGCGCGAGACGAGCGTCACCTCCTCGAGGAGGTCGAAGATCTCCGCCCCGTAGGCCCCGGCGTTGATCCTCACGGCGCCGCCGACCGAGGAGGGGATCCCCGACAGCCCCTCCGTCCCCGAGAGGCCGGCGTTCCGGGCCGTCACGGCGAGCGACATGAGAGACGCGCCGCCCCCGGCCCTCACGAGCGTCCCGTCGACCGAGACCGTCGAGAGGTCCCCGGCGAGGACGAAGACGACGGCCTCGAGCCCCTCGTCGGGGACGAGGACGTTCGACCCCTTGCCGAGCGGGATCGCCGGGAGCCCCTCGGCCCGGGCCCAGCGGAGGAGCGCGGCGAGAGCCGCGACGTCCCCCGCCTCGGCGAAGAGGAGGGCCGGCCCCCCGATGCGCCACGTCGTCCTCGGGGCGAGCGGCTCGTCGGACCGGAGCCGCAGGTCGAGGCCGGACAGGGGCGACGTGTCGATCACGTCAGGAAGAACGCGGCCGCGGCGGAGAGGATTCCGGCGACCGCCCCGGCGAGGAGGTCGTCGGCCATGACTCCCCAGCCCCCGGGGAGCGACTGGAGCCGGTCGATCCAGCCCGGCTTGGCGATGTCGAGCACCCGGAAGAGGACGAACGCGAGGAGGACGAGACCCCAGCGGGCGAGGGGAGGGGCGGCGACGGGAAGGGCGGCATGGAGGAGCGCGAGGGCGATCGTCTGCCCGGCGACCTCGTCGACGACGACCTCGGGGGGGTCCTCGCGCCCCCGGATCGACGCGACCCGGCCCGCGGCCGGGACGCCGACGACGGTCGAGGCCGCCGCGAGGGCGACGAGCCCCGGGAAGCCGGCCGCCCGGAGGAGCCCTTCGCCGAGGGCGACCGCGAGGAGGCTCCCCCAGGTCCCGGGGGCCATCGGGAGGAGGCCCGTGCCGAGCCCGGTCGCCAGGAGGGAGGCGACGGGCGCCCGCCGGAAGACTTCCCTCCACGAGACCTCTTGCGCCGCGGGGCGGGCCGCGCTAGCGTCTTCCACGTCTCCCCTTCGATCGGGTGGCCGCGAGGCCCCTCAGGACATCAACTGTCCGTGCGCCCGCCACCCGGTTCCTATAATCCGCCGTCTTCACGCAGAAAGCGAGGACCTGCATGCCCCCCATCGAGAAGGAAAAGCTCAAGGCTCTGGAGCAGGCGCTCCAGCAGATCGACCGGCAGTTCGGCAAGGGCGCCTGCGTCCGCCTCGGCGACAAGCCGCAGGAGGCGATCCAGGCGATCTCGACCGGCTCCATCAACCTCGACGCCGCGCTCGGCATCGGCGGCGTCCCCCGCGGGCGCGTCATCGAGATCTACGGGCCGGAGTCGTCGGGCAAGACGACGCTGACGCTCCACGTCGTCGCGGAAGCCCAGAAGCGCGGCGGCCTCGCCGCCTTCATCGACGCCGAGCACGCCCTCGACGCCGAGTACGCGAGGAAGCTCGGGGTCGACGTCGACAACCTCATGGTCTCCCAGCCCGACTCGGGCGAGCAGGCGCTCGAGATCGCCGAGGCGCTCGTCCGTTCCGCCGCCGTCGACGTCATCGTCATCGACTCCGTCGCGGCGCTCGTCCCGAAGGCCGAGCTCGAGGGGGAGATGGGCGACGCGATGGTCGGCCTGCAGGCCCGCCTCATGTCGCAGGCGCTCCGCAAGCTCACGGCCGTCGTCTCCAAGTCGGGCACCTGCCTCATCTTCATCAACCAGATCCGCGAGAAGATCGGCGTCATGTTCGGCAACCCCGAGACGACGACGGGCGGCCGGGCGCTCAAGTTCTACTCCTCGGTCCGCCTCGACATCCGCCGGATCAACTCGATCAAGGACGGCGACGAGGTCGTCGGGAGCCGGACGAAGGTCAAGGTCGTCAAGAACAAGGTGGCCCCGCCGTTCAAGGCCGCCGAGTTCGACATCGGGTACGGCGAGGGGATCTCGAAGACGGGCGAGCTGATCGACCTCGGGGTCGAGCACAAGGTCGTCGAGAAGAGCGGCGCCTGGTTCAGCTACGGAGACCTCCGGATCGGCCAGGGGCGCGAGAACGCCAAGGCCTTCCTCCGCGACAACCCCGACGTCATGGGCGAGATCGAGAACCGCCTCCGCGAGAAGCTCGGCCTCCCCCCGCTCGAGGCGGTCGCCGTCGCCGCGCCGGTCGAGAACGGCAAGAAGAAGTAGCCCCTCCCCCGGTTCCCGGAAACCTCTCGCGGGGCGGGCCTTCGGGCCCGCCCCGCTTCCTTTCGTGACGCCGGTCTCCGACGCGGCGCGCCGCGACCGCGTATAACGCCGCGCGATGATCTCCCTCGCCTCGCTGGCGCTCCTGTCGGCCCTGGCCGCGCCGCAGGACCGGCCCTACCTCACCCCGTGGGTCGTCCTCCGCCCCGGCGAGGCCGCCCCGGCACCGGCCGCTCCGCCGCCGTCCGCGCCGGCGAAGGCTTCCACGAACGCCCCCGGGCTCCTCGTCGAGGTCCGGGCCGCGGAGGCGGCCCTGCCCGCGACGCCGGTGCAGGTCCGCGCCCTCTTCGGAGAGGCGACCCTCGCGGGCCGCCGGACCGGCCTCCTCGTCGAGCTGCCGGCCGTGAAGGTCCCCGAGAACGCCCGGGAGGCCGAGGCGGTCACGGCCGACTCGCTCGTCCCCGGCCTCGGCGCCCTCCTCGGCGCGGCGCGCGGCGCCGACCTCTTCGTCCTCTCGCTCCCCGACCTCTCGGGCGACGTCCGGTCCCGGCGCTACCTGCTCATGAAGGCGGCTGCGATCGTCCGTTCCGTCAGCCCGTCTTCGCACATCGCCGCCCTCTTCCACCAGCCGCCCGGCGGCGCGCTCTTCCCTCCCGGCGCGCGGGAGCTCCTCTCCGAGGAGGCGGCCGCGTTCGTCGACCTCCTCGGCCTCGACCTCGACGACGCCGCGACGACGCCGGAGGCGCTCCGCGAGGCGGCCGACGGCCTCTCGTTCGCGCGCCCCCTCGTCGTCACGGCCCCGCGGCTGCACGACGCCGCGGCCCTCCTCGACCTCGCGGCGCGTTTCTCCGGAGTCGACGCCCCCGTCGTCGCCGCCCCCCTCGACGACGCCTCGGGCGTCCCCCTCCTCGACCGCCTCGGCGCGCTCCTCGACGGGGACGTCGGCCGCGACGGACGGAACGCGACCGCGCGGTCGGCCGACGGCCGCGCGCTCTCCCTTTTCCGCCTCGCGAGGGGGACCGACCTCGGCGGAGTCGTCCTCGTCACCGGAGCCGACGCCGCGGGGATCGCCGCCCGCGGGCCGCTCGTCCTCGAGCTCGACTCCCCCTCGTACGCGACGGCCGAGGTCCACGACCTCGCGACCGGGCGCTCCCGCCGCTTCGACCTCCCGGCGACCGGGACGCCCCGCCTCTCGCTCTCGACGGTGAACGGCCCGCTCGCCGTCGTCCTCGCGGCGCGCGAGAAGGCCCCCGCCGAGGCGACGCGCGCGGCGACCGACGTCACCGCGAACCGCGGCCTCACCGTCGAGGAGATCCTCGCGAGGCACCAGGCCTGGCGCGCGGGGCGCGACGCGCGCTGGACGCGGTTCTCCGCGACGAACCGCACGTCCTACCGCTTCCGGCTCGAGGGCTTCCCGAACCCGTTCGAGCTCGCCTTCGAGGGGCCGTTCTTCTACGAGCGGGGCAAGGGCTTCGACTGGGCCTGGCAGACGGCCTACTTCAACGGAGTCCGCTGGAAGGGGAAGAAGTTCCCCGAGCTGCCGCTCCTGCAGCCCGAGAAGGTCTCCGAGCTCCCGCTCAACCTCACGTTCAACGAGGCCTACCGCTACGAGCTGGAGGGAGAGGACGACCTCCGCGGCGTCGCGTGCTGGGTGATCCGCTTCGAGCCGAGCGCGGGGTTCCGCGACAAGGCGATCTACGCCGGGAAGCTCTTCCTCGCGAAGGCCGACTTCTCGCTCCGGCGCGTGGTCGCGAGGCAGCTGAACCTGACGGGCGAGGTCCAGTCGGTCGACGAGACGACCGACTTCGCCGAAGCCGCCGCGCCCGACGGAGGACCGCCGCTCCTCCTCCCGGTCACGACGCGCGGGCAGTCGATCTACCGGACCTTCTCGCGGACGACGACGATCGAGAGGACGACCGAGCTCCTCGAGGTGCGACTCGACCCGCCCGACTACGACGCCCGGCGGACCGCGGCCCTCGCGGGCGACCAGGTGATGGTCCGCGACACCGACCGGGGGGTCCGCTACCTCGAGAAGAGGAAGGACGGCGAGCGGGTCGTCGTCGAGGACGCGAAGACGTCCCGCCTCTTCGGCCTCGGCGGCGTCTTCTACGACGATTCCTTCGACTATCCCCTCCCGCTCCTCGGCCTCTACTACCTCGACCTCGACGTCGGGAAGACGAAGAAACAGCTCCAGGGCTTCTGGGGAGGCCCGATCGTCGCCGGCTCGTACAACGACCCGAACCTCTTCGGCACGAACCTCGACCTCGGCGCCGACGTCTTCGCGAACTTCGTGCGGGGCGACGACACCCTCTGGGTCGACGGCGAGAAGGACGACGCGACCACGGTGAAGGAGCGCGCGTTCGCCGCGAACCTGAACGTCGGCTACCCCCTCTCGCGCCACGTGAAGCTCACCGCCACGCTCGGCGGGACGTACCGGGACTACGCCGCGGGCGAGGACGCGGACCCGGCGTTCGTCGTCCCCTCCGACCACTTCATCACGCGCGCCGAGGGACGGCTCTCCTGGGACCTCGCGGGGTGGAGCGCCACCGGCTCCTTTTCGTGGAACCTGAGGTCGCGATGGGACCCCTGGGGGTACCCGGGGAACCCGGAGTGGGACGCGGGGAAGGACGAGTTCCGCCTCTTCTCGGCCTCCCTCGCGAAGACGTTCGAGCTCCCGCGGTTCCAGCGGATCGACGCGTCGGCGTCGTACCTCGGGACGTCGAACGCCGACCGCTTCTCGAAGATCCAGTTCGGCTTCTTCGGCGGCGCCTCGCTCCGGGGCTTCCGCTCGGGGAGCCTGAGAGCCGAGGAGGCCGTCACCGCGAAGGTCGCCTGGGGCGTCGTCGTCGGGAAGCTCTTCCGCCTGCAGGCGCTCTACGACCACGCCGTCGTGAAGGACCCGGCCGCGGGCCTCGACTGGGCGAACTTCGGGGGCGCCGGCGTCTCGGGCCAGTTCTCGGGTCCCTGGTCGACGCTCGTTCAGCTCGAGGCGGGCCTCCCCGTCGTCGGCCGGAGCCGTGGCCAGACCGGCTTCGTCCTCTACCTCGTCTTCCTCCGGAGCTTCTGAAGACGGAACGTAGAATCCGCCCGCCGATGCGATCCCGACCGCTCGCCTTCCTCCTCCCGCTCCTCCTCGCCGCGGCGACGGCCGTGGCGGACGGGGCCGTCCGCTGGCCCGCCCCGGCCGTCGGCCTGATGGCGGCGGACGCGGCCGCGAGCGCGCCGCCCGACCTCAAGCGGATGCTCGCGAAGCACCCCGGCAAGCTCATGGACGGGGTGAAGGCGGGGCTCGCCTCCTCGCCGCCGCGGGACGCCGCCGCCCGGCGGGCGGCCCTCGCCGCCGGCAGCCGGAAGATCGCGCAGGCGATCCGCGACCACAAGCGCTTCGAGGACGTCGGCTACGAGATCGGCGGCCTCGTTGCCGAGGCCTCGCTCCTCTTCCCGCCGAAGGGCGGCCCGGGGGACGACGCCTCGCTCCTCGCCGTTGCCCGGGGCGGCGCCTCGTTCCGCGGCTATCCCGCGCGCCCCTTCGACGCCCCCGAGACGCTCGCCGCGGCGAAGCTCGCCGACGGTACGCCCCGCGAGGCGTACGACTCCACTCTCACCCTCTCCGCACGGCTCCTCGCCTGGATCTGGAACGCCGCCGGCGGCGACGCCTCCGTCGCCACCGCGCGCCCCGAGTCGAAAGGACCGTACAAAGTCCGATGAGCACGAAGCGCGCCCTCCTCTCCGTCTCCGACCGCACCGGCCTCCTCGAGCTCGCCACGGCCCTCCGGCGCCACGGCTTCGAGCTCGTCTCGACGGGCGGCACCGGCAAGCACCTCTCGGACGCCGGCCTCCCGGTGACGCAGGTCGCCGACCTGACCGGCTTCCCCGAGGTCTTCGACGGGCGCGTGAAGACGCTCCACCCCGCCCTCTTCGGCGGCGTCCTCTACGACCGCTCGGTCCCGAAGCACGTCGAGCAGGCGGCGGCGAACGGGATCGGGCCGATCGACGTCGTCGTCGTGAACCTCTACCCCTTCGAGGAGACGGTCGCGGCAGAGGGGACGACGTTCGCGCAGGGGATCGAGAAGATCGACGTCGGCGGCCCCTCGCTCCTCCGCGCGGCGGCGAAGAACCACGCGCACGTCGCCGTCCTCTGCGACCCGGCCGACTACGCCGCCTTCGCCGCGGAGCTCGACGCGAACGGGGGCGCCTCCACGCTCCCGACGCGGAAGAAGCTCGCCGCGAAGGTCTTCCGCCGGACGGCCGCGTACGACGCGGCCATCTCGGCGTGGCTGACGGCCCGCACCGAGGGCGACGCGTTCCCCGAGCGGCTCCCGCTCTCCTTCGAGCTCGGCGGGACCCTCCGCTACGGCGAGAACCCGCACCAGAAGGGGGCCTTCTACCGCGACCCGGCCGCGCCCCCCTCGGCGCTCGCCCGCTTCGTCCTCCACCAGGGGAAGGAGCTCTCCTACACGAACCTCCTCGACGCCGACTCGGCCCTCTTCACCTCGCGCCTCCTCCCGCGCGGGGCGATGACGATCGTCAAGCACCGGATCCCGTGCGGCATCGCGTGCGGCGGGAGCGCCGTGGCCGCATTCGAGGGCGCCTGGGCCTCCGACCCGGTCTCCGGCTTCGGGGGCGTCCTGGCGTACACGGGCGTCCTCGACGCCGCGGCGGCCGAGGCGATGACGGCGAAGTTCCTCGAGGTCGTCGTCTGCGAGGGGGTCACCGACGAGGCGCGGGCGCTCTTCGCGAAGAAGCCGAACCTGCGCGTCCTGACCGTCGCCCCCGACCCGGCCCCGCGGCCCCGCCGCGAGCTCCGCGGGATCGACGGCGGGCTCCTCGTCCAGGAGGCCGACGTCGTCCCGCCCGACGAGTCCTCCTGGAAGGTCGTCACGAAGCGGGCCCCGAGCGACGGCGAGATGAAAGCCCTCCGGTTCCTCGACCGCGCCGTCGCGGGGGTCATCTCGAACGCGATCGTCATCGGCGGCGAGACGGCGACCTACGGCATCGGCGGCGGGCGGACGAGCCGCGTCGACGCGGCCGGCGACGCCGTCGGAAAGGCGGGCGCGCGGGCGAAGGGCGCCTGCGCCGCCTCCGACGCCTTCTTCCCCTTCCCCGACGGCCTCCTCCTCCTCGCGGACGCCGGCGTCACCGCCTGCGTCGAGCCGGGGGGCTCCGTGAAGGACGCCGAGGTGATCGCCGCCGCCGACGCGCGCGGGATGGCGCTCGTCTTCAGCGGCCGGCGCCACTTCCGCCACTGAGCATGACGGGACGCCTCCACGCGACGCTCCTCCTCGCCGCCCTGGCCCTCGGGGCGGCCCCCGGCCGCGCCGTGGCGACGGCCGGCGAGGCCGCGACGACCTCCCCCGACGCCGCGACGGCGCTCCGCGCGATCGTCGACGCCTACAGGGCGAAGCCCGCGTTCCAGGTGACGTTCGTCCAGAGCTACGCGCCGTCGGGCTTTCCCGATACGACCCCGGAGACGGGGACGCTCACGATCCAGGCCCCCGCGTCCCTGCGGTTCGACTACGACGGCCCGGAGGGGAAGGTCTACACGTTCGACGGGAACGCCGCGCGGCAGTACGTCGCGGCCGACAGGCAGATCGTCCTGAAGACCCTCACGGCGGCGGAGAAGGCGCGCCTCCCGCTCCTCTTCCTCCAGCCCGCCGCCGACCTCCTCGCCCGCTTCGACGCGTCCGCGAAGGCCGGCCCGAACGGGCTCGTCGACCTGACGCTCACCCCGCGCGGCGAGGGGGACCTGAAGTCGGTCTCGGCCCTCGCGACGACGTCCGGCGAGGTCAAGCGGCTCGTCGTCCTCGACGGCGAGGGGAACCGGACGACCTTCACCTTCACGAACCTCGCCCCGAGAAAGAAACGCCCCGCGTCCGACTTCGCCCTCGTCCCCCCGAAGGGGACGCGCGTCGTCGGCGAGTAGGCGGAGGAGAGAGATGGCCGACCCCAGCTTCGACATCGTGTCCGAGGTCTCCATGCCCGAGGTCGCCAACGCCGTCGCGCAGGCCCAGAAGGAGATCGGGCAGCGGTTCGACCTCAAGGGGACCGCCGCCGGCCTCGAGCTGAAGGAGAAGGAGAAGCAGCTCGTCCTGACCGCCGACGACGACTTCGGCCTGAAGGCCGTCAACGACGTCCTGCAGGGGAAGCTCGTCAAGCGGAACGTCCCCCTGAAGTCGTTCGTCTACGGCAAGCCCGAGCCTGCCGCGAAGGGGACGGCCCGCCAGGTCGTCACGATCCAGCAGGGGATCGAGACCGAGAAGGCGAAGGAGATCGTCAAGGCGATCAAGGACGCCAAGCTGAAGGTCCAGGCGGCGATCCAGGGGGACCAGGTGAGGGTCACCGGGAAGAAGCGGGACGACCTCCAGGCCGTCATCGCCCTCCTGAAGCAGAAGGACTTCGGCCTCCCGCTCCAGTTCTCGAACTACAGGAATTGAGCGCCTTTCCGCTTCCCGGCCGGCATCCCGGGCGCGGCCCCGGGCGTAGCGCGGGAATGGACGGTAAGATCCGCCGCGGAGCCGGATGAACTCGACCTCGCTCACGGACCGCCTTCTCCTCGCGAATCTCCCGGAAGAGGAGAAGGCGAACGGGCACCGCCTCGTCCGCGCCCTCTCCCTCGTCGAGGGGAAGCTCCGCCTCGTCGAGGAGGAGCTCGAGCGCCGGACCCGGTCGGAGGTCCCGACGATCTCGCTCATCGGCGAGTACCTCGTCGACGGCGGCGGGAAGCGGATCCGCCCGGCCCTCCTCCTCCTCGCGTCCCGGCTCCTCGGCTACCAGGGGCCGGTCGACGTGAAGTACGCGGCGGTCCTCGAGCTGATCCACACCGCGACCCTCGTCCACGACGACATCATCGACGGCGCCGACACGCGGCGCGGCCGCGTGAGCGTGAACCGCCGCTGGGGGAACGAGCTGACGGTCCTCTTCGGCGACTACCTCTACATGAAGGGGATGAAGGTCGCGCTCGAGGAAGGGGACGTCCGCGTCCTCGACCTCCTCGCGGACGTCACGCTCGCGATGACCGAGGGGGAGATCCTCGGCGCCGAGCGGCGGGGCTCGGTCGACCTGACGATCGGCGACTACCTCGAGGTCGTGAGGCGCAAGACGGCGCTCCTCTTCGCCGCGGCCTGCCGGATCCCGGCCTTCCTCGTCCCCGGCTCCGAGGCGCGCGCCGAGACGCTCTGGGACTTCGGCATCGCGCTCGGCACCGCCTTCCAGCTCCAGGACGACCTGCTCGACTACACCGCCTCGGAGGAGGACCTCGGCAAGCCGGTCCTCTCCGACCTTCGCGAGGGGAAGCTGACCCTCCCGCTCATCCTGAGCCTCCCCGAGGCGACGGCCGAAGAGAGGCTCGCGGTCGAGACGGTGATGCGCGAGCGCGGCTTCGTCTCCGTTCCGGTCTCCGCGATCCTCGGCCTCGTCGAGCGCCTCGACGGGCTCGAGAAGGCCCGGAGGCTCCTCGAGGAGTACGCTTCCCGGGCGAGGGAGCTCGCGCTCACCTTCCCGGAGAGCGACTCGAGGGACGCCCTCCTCCTCGCGGCCGAGTACGCCGCGAACCGTCGGAAGTAGGGCCGGCCCCCCCGTTCGTCCCCGTTCCGGGCGGAACCATGTCCGCTCCGTTGTGTTCCGGAATCGACCGAATTCCATTCGGCGGACACCGTCTTTCCACCGAATCCCGGACCCGGGATACCCCCCTCACGACCCCGATTCCGATTGAAATAAGGTTGAAAGGGCGACTCGCCTAAAAATTTCTGGGAAACCCCTTGATTTCGTTCCCGGGCTGGCTTACCTTTGCCTCGCGATCCCAGGCGAGGTAAAAGCGATGAGCTTTCAGCGACTTCTGAGGTCTCTCCGGCCGGTAGCCGTTCGGACGAAGGCCGAGGTCACCCTCGACGACGAAATCGCCCTCTATCGACGCCGCGCGGAGATGGCGCTCCGGGAGGAGCGGTGGAACGACGCCCTCGTCTTCCTCGCGAAGATCCTCCGCCTCAACCCGTACGACCTGGCGGCGCGGATGTCCGTCGCCACGACCTACCACCACGGCCTCGAGGAGCCGACGAAGGCGATCCTCACCTACGAGAAGGTCATCGCCGCGGCGGGGTACGACGAGTCGAACCCCTACTGCGCTTCTGCTCGTGAGGGAATCCGTGAGCTCTCGGCGTCGATGGAAGAGCCCCCGTTCCAGCTCAACGATCTCGTGACCGAGGAGGCCGACCAGGAAGAAAGCGGCGGCCTTCCCCAGACCATCGCCCTGTAGCGGGCTCCCTTTCGCCCCCGTTCCCGGACCCTCGAGGCGTCGTCGTCGGCCCCCCACCCCCGGCCGGAGACGACGCCGATCCCTTTTCCGGAGGCGTCCCGGAGGCGCAGTCGGATCGCGGCGACCCCCTGCGGGTGCTTCGCGAAGACCGCCACCACGTGGCTCCCCGCCGCGAGCGGCGCGGCGAGCTCGAAGCGGCGCGGGCCCGGTCCGACGCCCCTCGCGACGCCCCGGCCGTCGAGCGTGACCTCCCACTCCCGGTCTCCTTCGGCCTCGAGGACCGGCCGCTCGAGGGGCCGTTCGAGGTCGAACTCCCGGACGAAGGCGACCTCGGCCGGGAGAGCCGCCCTCGCCACGGGGTAGAGGCCGATCCAGAGCGCCGGGCGGAGCGGGTCCCTCGCGGCCCGCCACGCTCCCTGCGCCGCCGCCCCGAGCACCGCCAGCGCCACGAGGGCCGCCGCCGCCGGCGAGAAGGGCCACGTCACGGCTCGTCGGCGGCTCGACCCGGTCGGGTTCTCGCTCACCCGCGGATGGTACCCGGCGCTCCGGAGCCATGGGTTACCATTCGCCGTGCGCCACCCCGATCGCGCGATCGTCGTGATCCCCTCCCGGATGGGCGCCCAGCGCTTCCCCGGTAAGCCCCTCCACCCCATCCTCGGCGTCCCGCTCGTCGTCCGGGTCCTCCGGCAGGCGGCGAAGTCCCGCCTCGCCGACGCCGTCCTCGTCGCGACCGACGACGAGCGGATCGCGGCGGCGGTCCGCGGGGCCGGCGGGACCGCGGTGATGACCGACCCCGGCCTGCCGTCCGGGACGGACCGGGTCCGGGCGGCCGTCCAGGGGACCGACGCCACGATCGTCGTGAACGTCCAGGGGGACGAGCCGCTGATGGACCCGGAGAACGTGGATCGGGTCATCGCGCACCTCCTCGCCCACCCGGAGGTCCCGCTCGCCACGGTGGCGAAGCCGATCGACGACCCGGCCGTCATCGCCGACCCGAACGTCGTCAAGGTCGTCCGGGGCGACGACGGGCGCGCGCTCTACTTCTCGAGGAGCCCGATCCCGTTCCGGCGGAACGCGGAGCCGGGCCTCCCCACCTGGAAGCACCTCGGGCTCTACGGCTACCGCCGCGAGGCCCTCGACACCTGGACGAGCCTCCCGCCCCACCCGCTCGAGCGGGCGGAGAGCCTCGAGCAGCTCCGCGCGCTGGCCGCGGGGCTCGTCATGACCGTCCTCCCCGCCGTGGGCGACTCCGTCGGGGTCGACACGCCGGCCGACGCGGTGGCGGTGGAACGGATCCTTCGTCGGGAGGCGGCCACCGACGCCGCCGCATTCGCGGGGCAGAGGGAAGGGGGCGAGCGATGAGCACCAAGTACGTCTTCATCACCGGGGGTGTCGTCTCGGGCCTCGGGAAGGGGATCGCGGGCGCGTCGCTCGCGGCGCTCCTCGAGGCCCGCGGGTTCAAGGTCACCCTCCAGAAGCTCGACCCCTACCTGAACGTCGACCCCGGGACGATGTCGCCGTTCCAGCACGGCGAGGTCTTCGTCACCGACGACGGCGCCGAGACCGACCTCGACCTCGGCCACTACGAGCGCTTCTCCTCCACCATCACCGGCAAGGCGAACAGCATCACCGCCGGGAAGATCTACCAGACCGTCATCGAGAAGGAGCGGCGCGGCGACTACCTCGGGAAGACCGTCCAGGTCATCCCGCACGTGACCGACGAGATCAAGGACTGCATCCGGCGCGTCGCCTCCGACAACGACGTCGTCATCGTCGAGATCGGCGGCACCGTGGGCGACATCGAGTCGCTCCCCTTCCTCGAGGCGATCCGGCAGTTCCGCAAGGACGTCGGCCGCGGCAACGCGATCAACGTCCACGTCACGCTCGTCCCCTACATCGCCGCCTCCGACGAGCTGAAGACGAAGCCGACGCAGCACTCCGTCAAGGAGCTCCTCTCGATCGGCATCCGCCCCGACGTCCTCCTCTGCCGCGCGGACCGCGAGATCCCGGAGGAGATGAAGAAGAAGATCGCCCTCTTCTGCAACGTCGACGAGCCGGCCGTCATCACGGCCCGCGACGTGGCGACGATCTACGAGTGCCCGCTCGCGTTCGCCCGCGAGGGGCTCGACCAGATCGTCCTCGACTACCTCTCGCTCCCCCACTCCGAGCGCGACCTCGGCAAGTGGGACCAGATCGTCAACCGCTGGAAGAACCCGGCGGGCGAGGTGACGATCGCCATCGTCGGCAAGTACGTGGCGCTCGGCGACTCGTACAAGTCGCTGAACGAGGCGCTCCACCACGGCGGCATCGCGAACAACGTGAAGGTCCGCCTCGAGTACGTCGACTCCGAGGACCTCGAGACGACGGGCTACCCCGAGCCTCTCTCGCAGGCCGACGCGATCCTCGTCCCGGGCGGCTTCGGCCGGCGCGGCATCGAGGGGATGCTCCGGGCGATCCGCTACGCGCGCGAGACGAAGGTCCCGTTCTTCGGGATCTGCCTCGGCATGCAGTGCGCCGTCATCGAGTTCGCGCGGAACGTCTGCGGCCTGACGAACGCGAACTCGACCGAGTTCGACTCGAACGCGCCGCACAAGGTCATCTACAAGCTGCGCGACCTCATCGGCATCGAGGCGCTCGGCGGGACGATGCGGCTCGGGAAGTACCCGTGCGAGCTCGCGGACGGCTCTGCGGCGCGGCGCGCCTACGGGGAGTCGCTCATCCACGAGCGGCACCGGCACCGGTACGAGGTGAACCAGGAGTACCTGCCCGTCCTCCGCGAGGCGGGACTCGCCGTCACAGGGATCTCCCCCGACCGGAAGTTCGTCGAGATGGTCGAGCTCCCCGACCACCCCTGGTTCCTCGGCTGCCAGTTCCACCCCGAGTTCAAGTCGAAGCCGACCGCCGCGCACCCCCTCTTCAAGGACTTCGTGCGGGCCGCGCGCGCCCACCAGGCCGCCCGGAAGGAAGGGGTCGCGCAGAAGGCGGCCTCGCTCGAGCCGCAGGTCCAGGTCCCCGCGCACCTTCCCGCCCCGAACGGCCAGACCGCGTGACAGGAGGAGCCGTGAGCGATTCGAAGACCGTGGATCCCGCCCTTCGCTTCGGCGACGTCGGCGAGCGGTGGGGCAACCTCGCCGCCCCGGCCGGGGCCTTCTCCGTCGGCGACACCTTCCTCTTCCAGGGCGAGGAGGGAGGGGCCCGCGTCGTCCGGCGCGTCCTCGGCTTCCCGGGAGACCCGGGGAAGCGCCTCGTCCACTACGAGTCCGCGCTCCGCTGAGGGCGCCCGGGGGTCCCGGCCGGCGCTTTCTCTCCCCCGGGGCGGTCCCGGAGGTAGAGTGAGGCGACCATGGAGCTCTACCCGATCGACGACGCCGAGACGCTCTTCCTCTCGCCGGCCATCGACGACTGGAGCCCCGTCTTCGCCCGGCACATCTCCTGCGTCATCGACCTCGAGGGGGAGGTCGACCACGGCGTGCCGAGCCTCCCGGACCACATCCTCTACGTCTACTTCCCCATCTACGACGAGGACCTCCCCGACCTCGCGCGGCTCGACGCCGTCTGCTCTCTCGGGACGCGCCTCCTCGAGAGCGGACAGAAGGTCCTCGCCCACTGCGGCATGGGGCTGAACCGGTCGGCGCTCGTCGCCGGCCTGATCCTCGTCCAGCGGGGCCTCTCCGGGACGGAGGCCGTCGAGCGGATCCGGGCGAAGCGCCCCGGCGCCCTCTTCAACGAGACGTTCGAGGCCTACCTCGAGAGCCTCCCGCCGGGCCGGAAATAGAATGGGGTCTGGTCTGCACTCTACACTCTGCTGGTGACCAGCAGAGTGTAGAGTGCAGACCAGACCCCGGCCGAGGCGCTACTTCTTCTCGGCGGGGCGCGGCTCGCTCGAGGGGGGAACCAGGCCCTTCATCCGCATGTAGGTGACCATGTTCCCGTAGTGCTCGAAGCCGTGGCCGATGACGAGACCGAAGACGGAGAATTTCGGCGAGTCCTTTCCGAAGAACTTCACCGTCTTCGCGGCGTCGGCGTCGCTCATCGCGAATGCCCTGTCGAGATACTCGACGGAGCCCTTCAGCGCGGCGACGATGTCGGCCTTCGACGTCTTCGTCTTCTCGACGTCCGTCACGGGCGGCTTCTCGCCGAGGACGACGCTCCCGAAGAAGTAGTTCGAGTCGGCCACGTGGGCCGCGAGCTGGCCGAAGCTCCTCACCTCAGGGGTGGGCTGGAAGGCGTAGTTCTCCTCGGGCATCTTCTCGGCGGCGCGGACGAGGATGTCCTTCACGCGGCTCCAGACGGGGCGGAGGCCGGACATCGCCGGGTCGGCGACGGGTGCGGCCGGGGCGGCCGCCGCCGGGGCCGCCGCAGGCGCGGCGGGCTTCGGCTCCTGGGCGAGCGCGCCGGTGGCGGCGGCGCAGAGAAGCAGCGCGAGAGCGGTCTTCCTCATGGGTCCTCCTTGGTCCTTGCGGCTGGGGGGAGGTTAGCATCGCGCCGTGACCGCGACCCCGGAGCCGTGGGTCCACCGCGAGGAGAACGTCGGCGGGCTCCGCCTCCACTGGGTCGAGGCGGGAGAGGGCCCGCTCGTCCTCCTCCTCCACGGCTTCCCCGAGCTCTGGCTCGCGTGGCGGAAGCAGCTCCCCGCGCTCGCGGCGGCCGGCTTCCGCGCCGTCGCCCCCGACCTCCGCGGCTACGACCTCTCGGAGAAGCCGAAGGGGGTCGCGAGCTACCGGGTGGAGAAGCTCGCCGGCGACGTCGCGGGCCTCGTCCGGCACCTCGGGTACGAGAGGACCTTCCTCGCCGGGCACGACTGGGGCGGCGCGATCGCCTGGTGCGTCCCGGCGCTCCACCCCGGTCTCGTCGAGAAGCTGGCGATCCTCAACGCCCCCCACCCGGTCCTCATGCGGAAGAAGCTCGCGACGCTCGCGCAGGCGCGCCGCTCGTCGTACATCTTCTTCTTCCAGCTTCCCTGGCTCCCCGAGCGCTCGCTCACGCGACGCCGCGCGGGCTTCCTGAAAGGGATGCTCCGGCGCGACCCGGTGACGCCCGGCGCCTTCTCGCCCGAGGAGATCGAGGCCTACCGCGAGGCGTTCCTCCGCCCCGGCGCCGCCACGGCCGCCGTCAACTACTACCGCGCCGCCTTCCGCTCCGGCCTGCGCGTCCCGGGTCTCCGTCGGTCTCTCGAAGGCGTGCCGACGCTCGTCCTCTGGGGCGAGCGCGACCGCTACCTCGGCCCCGAGCTCCTCGACGGGCTCGACGCGCTCGTCCCCGACCTGCGCGTCGTGAGGATCCCCGACGCGAGCCACTGGCTCCCCTCCGACGCGCCGGAGCAGGTGAACGCCGAGCTGGTCTCGTTCTTCAGAGGATCCGGCGGGCCGCCTCCGCGACGGCTTCGGCGGTGAGGCCGAGCTTCTCGTAGACCGTCTGGTACGGGGCCGAGGCCCCGAAGCGGTCGAGGCCGACGACGGCCCCGTCGAGGCCGACGATCCCGCCCCAGGAGAGGGTCGAGGCCGCCTCGACGGCGACGCGGGCGCGGCAGGCCGAGGGAAGAACGCTCTCGCGCCACGCGGCGTCCTGCGCGAGGAAGAGGCCGGGAGAGGGCATCGAGACGACGCGCGCGGCGATCCCCTCCGCCGCGAGGAGCTTCTGCGCGGCGAGCGCGAGGTGGAGCTCGGAGCCGCAGCCGACGAGGATGACGCGGAAGGCGTCGGCATCGGAGACGACGTAGCCGCCCCGGAGGGCCCCTTCGCTCGCCGGGAGGACCGGCAGCGCCTGCCGGGTCAGGACGAGCGCCGTCGGGCCGTGCGTCCGCCCGAGCGCGAGGCGCCAGCCGGCGGCCGTCTCGTTCGCGTCGGCGGGACGGTAGACGAGGAGGTGCGGCGTCGCGCGGAGGGAGGCGAGCTGCTCGACGGGCTGGTGCGTCGGGCCGTCCTCGCCGAGGCCGATCGAGTCGTGCGTGTAGACGTAGACGACCGGCTGCTCCATGAGGGCCGCGAGGCGGACGGAGCCCTTCATGTAGTCGGCGAAGACGAGGAACGTCCCCCCGAACGGCCGGAAGCCGTGGAGCGCGAGGCCGTTCAGGATCGCCCCCATGCCGTGCTCGCGGATTCCGAACCGCAGGTACGAGCCCGCGTACTCCCCGGGCTTGACGTCGAGGGCCGTCTTCGCGCGGGTGTTGTTCGACGGCGTCAGGTCGGCCGACCCGCCGACGAGAGTCGGGATCGCCGGGACGAGCGCGTCGAGGACGGCGCCGGAGGCCTGGCGCGTCGCGAGCGGCTTCTCCGCCGGGAAGGACGGGAGCTTCGCCTCCCAACCCTCCGGGAGCTTCCCCGCGAGGAAGAGGTCGAGCTCGGCCGCGAGGTCGGGGTGCGCCGCGCGGTACGCGGCGAGGCGGACGCTCCACTCCCCCTCCGCCTTCGCCCCCTTCTCCGCCGCCGCGCCGAAGAAGGCGCGCACCTCGTCGGGGACGAGGAACTGCGCGTCGACGGGCCAGCCGAGCTTCTCCTTCGTCAGCTTCACTTCGTCGACCCCGAGCGGCTCGCCGTGGGCCTTCGAGGTGTCCTGCCGGTTCGGGCTGCCGAAGCCGATGTGGGTCCGGCAGGCGACGAGCGAGGGCCTGTCGGCTTCGGCCTTCGCCGCCGCGATCGCGGCGGAGACGGCGTCGGGGTCGTGCCCGTCGACGCGCTGCACGTGCCAGCCGTACGCCGCGAAGCGCGCCGGGACGTCCTCCGAGAAGGAGAGCGACGTCGGCCCGTCGATGGAGATGTGGTTGTCGTCGTAGAGGACGACGAGCTTGCCGAGCTTCAGGTGCGCCGCGAGGGCGCACGCCTCGTGGGAGACCCCTTCCATCAGGTCGCCGTCGCTCGCGATCACGTACGTGCCGTGGTCGACGATCTCGTGCCCTTCGCGGTTGAAGCGCGCCGCGAGCATCCGCTCGGCGAGGGCGAGCCCGACGGCCGTCGAGATCCCCTGCCCGAGCGGGCCGGTCGTCATCTCGACGCCCGGCGTCAGGCCGTGCTCCGGGTGGCCGGGCGTCCGGCTCCCCCACTGGCGGAACGACTTCAGCTCGTCGAGCGCGAGGTCGTAGCCGGTGAGGTGGAGGAGGCCGTAGAGGAGCATCGAGCCGTGCCCCGCCGAGAGGACGAACCGGTCGCGGTCGAGCCACGCCGGGCGCTTCGGGTCGAACTTCAGGAACTCGGTGAAGAGGACCGTGGCCACGTCGGCCATCCCCATCGGCATCCCGGGGTGCCCCGAGTTCGCCTTCTGGACTCCGTCCATCGCGAGCGTCCGGAGGGTGTTCGCCGCGAGGCGGCGCAGGGCGTCCTGGCTCATCGAATGCTCCTTCGGCCCGGCCTTGGGTGCGATTCCCCGCTCGACGCGCGCCGGACGGGCCGGGCGGCGGACGGGGCGACCGGGCGTTCGGCGGATCGTACATGGCGGCGCGGTCCCCGCGCCCCTCGCGGGTCCTCCTTCCCCGCCCCGGCCGGGCTAGGATGGGGCGATGGCCGTCCACGCCTCCATCACCCCCTACCTCTCCGCCGGCGACCGCTGCCGCCCCGTCTTCTTCGCGGGGCCGTGCGTCATCGAGTCGCGCGCCCACGCGATGAAGATGGCGAAGGCGATCAAGGCCGTCTTCGCCGACCACGGCGTCGCCGACCGGCTCGTCTTCAAGTCGTCGTTCGACAAGGCGAACCGCTCCGCGGGCGACTCCTTCCGCGGCCCCGGCATCGAGAAGGGGCTCGACGTCCTCTCGGCCGTGAAGGAGAAGACCGACCTGCCGATCCTGACGGACGTCCACGAGCCCGAGCAGTGCGAGCACGCGGCCGAGGTCGCCGACGTCCTCCAGGTCCCCGCGTTCCTCTGTCGGCAGACCGACCTGATCCTGGCCGCCGCGCGGACGAGGAAGGCCGTGAACGTGAAGAAGGGGCAGTTCCTCGCCCCCGACGACTGCGCGCAGATCGTCGCGAAGTGCCGGCAGGCGGGGAACCCGAACGTCCTCCTCACCGAGCGCGGGACGACCTTCGGCTACCACAACCTCGTCGTTGACTTCCGCGGCCTGCCGATGATGAGGGCCCTCGGCGCGCCGGTCATCTACGACGCGACGCACTCCCTCCAGCTGCCGGGCGGCCTCGGGAAGGAGACGGGCGGGGCCCGGCAGTACGCCCCGGCGCTCGCGCGGGCCGCCGCCGCGGTCGGCGTCGACGGGTACTTCCTCGAGGTCCACGACGACCCGGCGAACGCGAAGTCCGACCGGGCGACTCAGCTGCCGCTCGCCGAGCTGCCGAAGTTCCTGTCGGACCTCCTGAAGTTCGACGCGCTCCGGCGCGAGACGGCCGGCTGAGGCCCGTCCGGGTCAGCCCGGCTTCCTGAGCCTCTCGGCGACCTTCGCCGCCTTCGCCGAGAGGGGCCTCCTCTCGTCGATCAGGTGCCTCACGGCGAGGACCGGGTGCCGGAGGAGCATCCGCGGCCCCGCGTAGCGCATGACGACCCGGATCCGCTCCCGCATCGCCGCCTCGTAGCAGTGGACGGGGCAGGCGACGCAGGTCGGCTTCTCCTCGGCGAACGGGCACTTCTCGAGGCGCCGCTCCGCGTAGGCGCGGAGCTCCTCGCACCCGGCGCAGAGCGCCGTCCTCCCCCCGTGGAGGTCGCGGCAGTGGAGCCGGATCATCAGCTGGACCGTCTTCCACTCGCGGGCGATCCGCCGCTCGGCCGACGTCACCCGGCTCCCTCCGTCCCCGGCGCCGGAGCTCCTTCGACGTGCCTCGGCGGTGCCTTCACCGCGAGCGCCGAGAGCGCCGTCAGGGCGGCCACTGCCCCGAGGATGAGGGCGAGGCGGAGCCAGGGCCGCCCCGCCTCCATCCGCTGCCCCGCGAAGAAGACGAGCGTCCTCACCCACTCGACGGCCCCGAGAAGGAGCCCCGCCTGCACGGCCCGCGCGCTCCACCGCTCGCCGACGGCGAGGAGGAACGGCAGTGCGAGCGAGACCGCCATCAGGACCAGGCTGCGCGACCGGAAAAAGTGGGCCGCCAGGACCAGGGCCGCCAGGACGACCGGGAGCGCTCTGGAGAGAGATCTCATTTCCCGGCTAGGAGATCACGCCTGCAGGCCGGAGTGGCATGACGGTGGTCATCCGGGGACCGTAGGTTTTCCTTTCGAATGGCAGCCCCCTTGCAGCAGAATGCGCCGATTCGGGAAAACCTGGGAGTCGGTAGCCATAAGCCTTTTGCATTGAGGTTCCAAGGTCTCGTGGCACTGGGGACGAGACGAAGCCCGATACGGATTACCGGGGCGCGATCCGGATTTCCGATTCGCGCACCCCGTCGCTGGAGTGGATGGAAGTTGAGACCAGGAACGGATCTATTGGGAGGAGAAGAAGCATGAGGTTTATCCGAATCACCGCGCTCCTCGTGGCGGCGGTCCTCTTCGCAGGGGTCGCCTTCGCGCAGGGCAACCCGAGCGCCACGCTGACCGGAAGGGTCATCAACGAGGGGCAGGGTCTCCCGGGCGTCACGGTGACCGTCAAGTCGCCAAACCTCCAGGGGACCCGCACCGCCGTCACCTCGGTGAACGGCGACTTCGTCCTCCCGCAGCTCCCCCCCGGTGACTACAACATCACCTACACGATGAGCGGCTTCCAGACGGTCACCCGCCAGGTGAAGCTGTCGGCCGCCCAGACGAGCAACGTCCAGGTCACGATGTCGATCGCCGCGGTCGCCGCCGAGGCCGTCGTCGTCGCCCAGTCGGAGACGATCTCTCAGACGCAGCAGTCGGCGCAGACGGTCACGACCGACACGCTCGCCAAGCTGCCGACGACGCGGACCATCAACTCCGCGATCAACCTCGCCCCGGGCGTCAACTTCAACGGGCCGGGCGGCCAGCCCGTCATCTCGGGCGGCATGTCGTTCGAGAACCTCTTCCTCGTCAACGGCGTCGCGATCCAGGACAACGTCCGGAACACGCAGCTCGGCCTCTACGTCGAGGACGCCGTCCAGGAGCAGACCGTCGCCACCTCGGGAATCAGCGCCGAGTACGGCCGGTTCGCTGGCGGCGTCGTGAACGTCATCACGAAGTCGGGCGGCAACACGTTCTCGGGCTCCTTCCGGGACACCCTCACCAACGACAAGTGGACGACGCGGACCGACTACAAGAACTCGGCCGGCGTCAACCCCGAGGTGAAGGTCGACAAGATCAACCCGACGTACGAGGCGACGATCGGCGGCCCGATCCTGAAGGACGCCATCTGGTTCTTCGGCGCGGGCCGGTTCGCGAAGACGGACATCAGCAGGACCACCTCGGCTCCGGCCAGCTTCTCGTACACCGAGGGGCGCGACCAGAAGCGCTACGAGGGGAAGCTCACCTTCTCGCTCGGCGGCAAGCACACCCTCCTCGCGAACTACCAGAACATCTCCGACAAGCAGGGCAACAACAGCTACCCGAACGCGGCCGGCATCTACGACGCCCAGAGCCTCTACGACCGTGAGACGCCCCAGGAGCTGATCTCGGGCAACTACTCCGGCACCCTCACCGACAACTTCTTCGTCGAGGCGCAGTACTCGCAGAGGAAGTTCACGTTCATCAACTCGGGCTCCCGCTACACCGACATCATCAACGGGACGCTCATGGTGGACCGTTCCACCAACGTCCGCTGGTGGTCCCCCACGTTCTGCGGCGTCTGCGACGACGAGAAGCGCGACGCGAACCAGGCCCTCGTGAAGGGGACCTACTTCCTCTCGACGAAGGGCACCGGCTCGCACAACGTCGTCTTCGGCGGCGAGCTCTACGACGACCAGCGCTTCGCGAACAACTACCAGTCGGGGAGCAACTACCGCATCTACACGAAGGGCACGATCGTCCGCAACGGCGTCGTCTACCCGGTCATCGACACGTCCGCGACCGGAACGCCCACCTCCTACATCCGCTGGACGCCGATCGCCGAAGGGTCGCAGGGGAACTCGTTCAAGACGTGGTCCGTCTTCGCGAACGACACCTGGACGCTGAACCGGAACCTGACCTTCAACGTCGGCGTCCGCTGGGACAAGAACGACGGCCACGACGCGAGCGGCGTCAAGACGGTCAGCGACAGCAAGTTCAGCCCGCGCCTCGGCGTCGTCTGGGACGTCAAGGCCAACGGCGACCTCCTCGTCAACGCCTCGTACGCCCGCTACGTCGCCGCGATCGCGAACAACCAGGCGGACGCGGCCGCCGTCGGCGGCCAGCCCGCCACGATCGACTACGACTACCGCGGACCTGGCATCAACCTCGACCCGAACGCGACGAACCTGACCTCGACGGCGGACGCGATCGCCGCCGTCTTCAACTGGTTCTACGCGAACAACGGGACGAGCCGGCCGACGCGCGGCAACCCGTTCATCCCGGGGCTCAGCCCGCAGATCCGGGGGAGCCTGGCCTCCCCGAACACCGACGAGTTCGCATTCGGCCTCACCAAGCGGATCGGGCAGCGCGGCAGCGTCCGCGGCGACCTCGTCTACCGCACCGCCTCCGACTTCTACGCCACGCAGCTCGACACGACGACGGGCACGGCGACGGGCGGTATCGGCGGCGTCACGAAGACCGTGGACCGGGGTTACCTCATCAACACGAACGACCTCACGCGCGAGTACTGGGGCTTCAGCCTCAACGCGAGCTACCGCCCGCTCGACGGACTCAGCCTCCAGGGGAACTGGACCTGGTCCCGCCTCCGCGGGAACATCGACGGCGAGACCGCGACGAGCGGCCCGACCTCCTCGGGCATCCTCTCCAACCCCGAGTACTTCAGCACGTCCTGGGCCTACCCGGTGGGCGACCTCGCGAACGACCGGCGGCACAAGGTCCGCCTCTGGGCGATCTACGACATCCCGCTGAACCTCAGCTGGTTCCGCTGGTCCGCCAGCATCCTCCAGTCCTACGACTCCGGCCAGCCCTACAGCGCCTACCTTGCCACCGCCGTCGACACGCGACCCTACGTGACGAACCCGGGCTACCTGAACCCGCCGACTTCCGTCGGCTACTACTTCTCCGGCCGCGGCGCCTACAAGCTCGACTCTACCTACTCGACCGACCTCGGCATGAGCCTGAACTTCAAGGTCAAGGGCACGTTCGAGCTCTTCGTCGAGCCGCAGGTCACGAACGTCCTGAACCAGCAGAACCTCGTCGCCGTCAACACCACGGTCGAGACGAAGACGAGCCAGTCGACCTCCTACGCGGCCTTCAACCCCTTCACCACCACCCCGACCCAGGGCCCCCGCTGCGCCACGGGCTCCACGTCCTGCACGCAGGCGAACTGGAACTACGGCCCCACGTTCGGCCAGCCGACGGCCCCGTCGAGCTACCAGACCCCGCGCACCTACCGCGTCTCGGTCGGTCTCCGCTTCTAACGGCAGCCCCGCGGGGACACGTTCCCCGCGTTTTCTTCGCCCCGGCCTTCGGGCCGGGGCTTTTTTTTTCTCCCCGACCCTTGACAGGCCGGAACCTCGTTCCCATACTTAACGGCGTTAAACTAAGAAACGGAGTTATTACGATGGGAATCACGGAACGGCGCGAGAGGGAACGGGAGGAGGTGAGGGGGCGGATCCTGGACGCCGCCCGCGAGCTCTTCGCCCGGGACGGCTACGAGGCCGTCACGATGCGTAAGATCGCCGAGGCGATCGAGTACTCCCCCACCGCGATCTACCTCCACTTCAAGGACAAGGAGTCCCTCGTCCGCGAGCTCTGCCTCGTGGACTTCGACTCCCTCGCGAGGGCGTTCCAGCGGATCGCCCGCGAGCCGGACCCGCTCGAGCGGCTCCGGAAGGTCGGTCTCGCCTACGCCGACTTCGCCCTCGAGCACCCGAACCACTACCGCCTCATGTTCATGACGCCCCACCCGGCGCCCGGAAAGGACCAGGCGGAGTTCGAGAAGCGGAAGGGGAACCCCGAGGGCGACGCCTACGCCTTCCTCGTCGCGACGGTCTCCGAGGCGATCGAGAAGGGGCTCCTCCGCCCCGAGCTGAAGGACCCGCAGCTCGTCGCCCAGGCGGCGTGGGCCGGCGTCCACGGCGTCGTCTCCCTCCACGTCGCCAAGGGAGAGGACCCCTGGATCGACTGGAAGCCGCTGAAGAAGATCGTCGCCCTCGTCGTCGACTCCTTCAGCCGCGGGATCTCCCGGGAGGGGTGAGCGATGGTCTCCCTCGCGCGCCGAAACCTCCTCCACGACAGGCTCCGGTTCGTCATCACGATCGCCGGCGTCGCCTTCGCGGTCACCCTCGTCTTCGTCCAGGTCGGCCTCTTCCTCGGCCTCCTCGAGAACGCCTCGGTCACGATCGAGAACATCGGCGCCGACCTCTGGGTCACGTCGCGGAACACCCCGAACGTCGACTTCGCCCACACCTTCCCCGAGACGTACGTCCAGCGGGTCCGGTCGATCCCGGGCGTCGAGAGGGCCGACAACCTCATCGTCTGGTTCATGCAGCTGAGCCTCCCGACCGGCGCGCAGGAGGGGACGCTCGTCTACGCCCTCGAGGACTTCAGGGCCTGGAACCTCCCCTGGAGCGTGAAGGAGGGGCGCCTCGAGGACCTGCCGCGCGGCGACTTCTTTTTCCTCGACGACTCGGCGACGCGCCGCTACGGCCCCTTCTCGGTCGGCGAGTACAGGGAGGTCTCCGAGCGGCGGCTGAAGGTCATCGGCCGGACCGAAGCGGCCCGTTCCTTCACGACGACGCCGATCGCCTTCATGGACTACGCGCTCGCGCAGGAGCTCTCGTACCAGGCGCTGCGCGGCAAGACGACCTACGTCCTCGTGAAGCTCGCCCCCGGCGCCGACGCCGACGCCGTGAGGGCCGAGATCCAACGCCGCCTCCCCTACAACGACGTCTTCACGAAGGCCGAGTGGGCGACGCGCTCGCGCGCCTACTGGGTCGCGAACACCGGCATCGGCCTGAACATGTACCTCACCGTCTTCCTCGGGGTCCTCGTCGGGGTCGTCGTCGTGGCGCTCACGCTCTACACCTCGACGATGGAGCACCTGAAGGAGTTCGGGACGGTGAAGGCGATCGGCGGGAGCAACGGCGACATCTACCGGATCCTGGCCGAGCAGTCCGTCATCGCCGCCGTCCTCGGCTTCGCCGTCGGGACCGCCTTCGCCCTGGCGGCGGGACCGGGGATGGAGAAGGCCGGCCTGAAGCTGATCCTCACGCCCGGCTTCGGGGCGATCGTCCTCGTGGGAACCGTCCTCCTCTGCCTCGCCGCGTCGATGGTGTCGTTCCGGAAGGTCGCCGCCCTCGACCCGGCCCTCGTCTTCCGCGGCTGAGGCCGCAAAACCCCGTCCTCTCCCGGCCACCGCGCGGGGCCTTCTGCAAGGAGTTTCCGATGACCGTCCTCACCTCCCGGAACGTCGTCAAGCGCTTCACCGAAGGGAAGCAGACCGTCGAGGTCCTCAGGGGGGTCTCCCTCGACGCGAGGAGGGGCGAGATCGTCTCCCTCGAAGGCCCGTCGGGCTCCGGCAAGACGACGTTCCTCTCGATCCTCGGCTGCATCCTGACGCCCACCGAGGGGCAGGTCGTCGTCGACGGCCGCGAGGTCGACCTTTCGCGCCCCGAGGAGCTCCCCGACATCCGCCGCCGGTCGATCGGCTTCGTCTTCCAGCAGTTCAACCTCTTCCCCGCCCTCTCCGCCGTCGAGAACGTCGAGTACTCGCTCAACGTCCGCGGCGTGAAGGGAGCGGCGGCGCGGAGGGAGGCCGAGCGGGTCCTCGACGCCGTCGGCCTCGCCGACCGGAAGGCGTTCCTCCCGCGCGACCTGTCCGGCGGGCAGAAGCAGCGCGTCGCCATCGCGCGCGCGCTGGCCGGAGTCCCGCCCCTCCTCCTCGCCGACGAGCCGACCGCGAACCTCGACTCGCACGTCGGGCAGCAGGTCCTCGAGATGTTCCGGGACCTCGCCAAGAGGGAGAACCGGGCGCTCGTCATCGTCACCCACGACCCGAAGGTCCGCTCCATCGCCGACCGCGTCGCCGTCATCCACGACGGCCTCCTCGCGGCCTGACGCCTCACGGAGATCCGCCATGAACGCACGGAAGCTCGCCCTCTACGCCATCCCCGCCGCCGCCTTCCTCGCCGCCGGCTTCTTCGCCGTCCGGCACGCGGCGGACGCCACTCCCGCGCCGTCCTCGCGCCCGCTCGCCGTTCCTGCGGCGGCCCCGCGCGTCGTCGCGGAAGGACGGGTCTCGACCTACCCCGGACGCGAGGTCGTCGTCGGGACGGACTTCCCCGGCCGCCTCGAGCGCGTCGCCGTCGAGGAGAAGCGGCGCGTGAGGAAGGGGGACCTCCTCGCCGAGATCGACGTCTCCGAGGAGCGGGCCGCGCTCGCCGAGGCGAAGGCCCGCGTCGCCGAGGCCGACGCCGACGTGAGGCTCGCCGAGGCCGAGATCGCGCGCGCCCGGCAGCTCTGGGACGCGAAGGTCGGGACGAAGCAGGCCGTCGACCGGGCCGAGCGCGACCGCGACGCCGCCCGCGCGCGGCGCGAGACGGCGCGGGCGCAGGTCGACGCGCTCGCCGCGCGGATCGCGAAGGCGCGCGTCGTCGCCCCGATCCCGGGCGTCGTCCTCGCGAAGCACGTCTCGACGGGTGAGACGGTCGAGCGGGGCGCGCGGATCGCCACCGTCGCCGACGTCGACCGCCTCCGGGTCGAGGCGGAGGTCGACGAGGCCGACGCCGGCCGGATCCGCCTCGGCGCGCCGGTCGTCGTGAAGGCCGAGGGGGAGGCGGCGACGTGGACGGGGACGGTCGAGGAGATCCCGGACTCGGTCACGGGCCGGAAGACGAAGCCGCAGGACCCGGCGCGACCGAGCGACACGCGGGTCCTCCTCGTCAAGGTCGCGCTCGCGAGCCACGACGGCCTGCAGCTCGGCCGGCGCGTCGACCTCGAGATCGAGGCGCGGTAGGGGCCTTCAGGCCCGCCCGGCCGCGGGACGGAGTCCGCCGAGGTGCTTCGTCGCCTCCCGCCGCGAGAGGCCGGAAAGCCGGGTCGCGTTCTCCGCGACGTAGCGGCGGACCCCGTCCGGGTCGGTCCGCGCGTGCTGCCGGAGCGCCCAGCCGATCGCCTTCCGGAGGAAGAACTCGCTCGACCCGAGCGAGGGCTCGATGCAGGCGTGGAGGAGCGCAGCGTCGGTCTCCTCGCGGAAGGCAAGCTGGCAGAGGATCGCCGAGCGCCTCTTCCAGAGGTCGTCGCACCGGGCCCACGCGAGCATCTCGCGCCGCATCGCCCGCGGCTCCTTCCGGAGGAGCTCGCCGAGGAGGTGCGCGGCGACCGGGTCGACGACGTCCCACCAGGCGCCCGCGACGACCATCTCCTCGCAGGCGGGGAGGAACGCGAGGTCGCGGTACGGCGCGGCCCGCTTCAGGCGCGCGAGCTCGACCGCGGCGTACGTCTCCTCCCGGAACGCCGCGCCCCGGAAGAGGCCGAGGACCTCGCGGCGGAACGCGGCGGCGTCCGGGAGCGCGAGCGGCGCGAAGAGCTCGCGGCAGGCGGCGCGGAGCGGGACCGCGCCGACGCCGTGGAACGGCATCGCCGACTTCATGTACGCCTGCGCGCCGCGCGCGCGCTCCGGGTCGCCGAGGGCGGAGAGCTCTCGGCGGAGGGCGAGGAGGAGGCGGGTCGGGCGCGGCACGCTGGGATTCTGCCTCGCCCCCGCCCCCCGTCCCGGGAAGGCGCGCCCGCGATTCCCTCCCTCCTCTCTTGACAAATCCCCCGGCCCGGTCCCACTGTATCGGTGTTGTGATACACCGACGCGCCGGGAGCCCCCCGTGACCCCCCGCGGCCTCCACGTCGACCCGCGCGACGCCGTCCCGATCTGGAAGCAGATCGAGGAGGGGATGAGGCGCCTCGTCGCCTCCGGCGCCCTGAAGCCGGGAGCGCCGGTCCCCTCCGTCCGCGACCTCGCCCGCGACCTGCAGGTGAACCCCGCGACCGTCGTGAGGGCCTACCAGCGGCTCGTCGACGCGGGGCTCTTCGCCGTCCGGCGCGGCGAGGGGACCTTCGTCGGCGACGAGATCCCTTCCGTTCCCAGGGCCGAGCGGGGACGGGCGCTCGCCGAGGGGGCGCTCCGCTACGCCTCGACCGCCGTCACCGTCGGCGCCTCGCGCGACGAGGCCTCGCACGCCCTCGGAGCCGCCTTCGCGCGCCTCGCGCACGGAAAGGAAGGAGAGAAGTAGTGAGCACCCCCGTCACGGCACGCGCCGACCGGCTCACCGTCCGCTACGGGCGTCTCACGGCCGTCGACTCGGTCTCCTTCGACGTCCCGAAGGGCGCCGTCTTCGCGCTCCTGGGCCGGAACGGCTCGGGAAAGTCGTCCCTCGTCCGCTGCCTCCTCGGCTGGCAGAAGCCCGAGGCGGGCCGCTGCGAGCTCCTCGGCGAGGACCCGTGGGCCCGCCGCGCGCGGCTCATGGAGCGCGTCGGCGTCGTCCCGGAGGAGCCCGACGCCCCGCGCGAGATGACGCCGCGGCAGCTCGGCGCCTTCTGCGCGCGCCTCTACCCGGCCTGGGACGCGAAGGGGTACGAGGGGCGCCTCTCGCGCTTCGGGGTCCCTCCCGCGACGCCCTTCGGCCGCCTCTCGAAGGGGCAGAAGGGGCTGACGCAGCTCTCGCTCGCCCTCGCCTCCTCCCCCGAGCTCCTCGTCCTCGACGACCCGACGCTCGGCCTCGACCCGGTCGCCCGTCACGCCTTCTTCGACGAGATCGTCGCCGAGCTCGCCGACCGGGGGACGACGGTCGTCCTGACGACGCACGACCTCGCGGGGGTCGAGCGGATCGCCGACCGGGTCGGCATCCTGAAGGACGGGCGCCTCCTCCTCGCCGAGGAGACCGAGGCGCTGAAGGGGCGCTTCCGCACCGTCCGCTACCGGAGCGAGGTGACCGAGAACCGGACCGACTTCGGCGACGAGCTCGACGAGATGGAGCCGCTCCGCGCGAAGGTCCGCGGCTGGGGGATCGAGGCGGTCGTCTCCGGTTTCACCGACGAGCGCTTCGCCCGGTTCGCCGCGAAGGAGGGGATCTCCGACGCCGAGGCCGCGCCCCTCTCCCTCGAGGAGCTCTTCCTCGCCGTGGCCGGCGAGGGGAAAGGAGCCGCCCGATGAGGCGCTTCGCCGCCGTCGCCCTCCCCGAGATCACGGAGCGGCGCTTCGTCCTCGTCGCGGCCTCCGTCGCGGCGGTCCTCCCGTTCCTCGTGCCGCTTCTCCCCGGCGTCCCGACCGACCAGGGACCGATGGCCCGTTCCATCGCGGCGCTCACGCTCTCGTGCGCGTTCGGCCTCGGCGGGAGCCTCCTCGTGGGCGCCTCCGTCGTCGGCCGGGAGCTCGCGGAACGGCGGCTCTCGTTCCATTTCTCGCGCCCGCTCGCGGGTCCGGTCATCTGGGGCGGGAAGCTCGTCGGCGGGCTCGCGCTCGTCCTCCTCGCGGAGGCGATCGTCCTCCTCCCCTCCTCGGCCGCGAGCGGACGGTTCCCGGGCCTCTGGGGCGGGACCGGCGACACCTGGGTGATCTGGGCGGTGCAGCTCCTCGCGGTCCCCCTTTTCCTCTTCGCCTGGGTCGGCTCCGTCGCCCTTCGCTCGCGCTCCCCGTGGCTCGTCGCCGACCTCGTCCTCCTCGTCGCGCTCCCGGCGCTCCTCTTCGTGATCGGCCGGAGGCTCGTCCGCTACGGCCACCTGCCGAGGCCGTCCTGGGCCCTCGCGGCCGCCGGCGCCCTCCTCGCGGCGCTCCTCGCCGCGACGCTCGCGCAGGTCGTCGCCGGGCGGACCGACGGCCGACGCGGACACGGCGCGCAGTCGCTCGCGCTCTGGTCCGTCCTCCTCGCCGCGACAGCGGCCGGAGCCGCCTGGGCCGAGCAGGTCATCGACCCGGGCGTCGAGAAGCTCGCCCGCGCCTGGGCGGAGCCCGCGGGAGGCGGGGAGTGGGTGTCCGTCGTCGGCTCGGCCCGCGACAGCGGCACCGACGTCTCCTTCTACCTCGTGAACCTCACGACCGGCCGGTACCGGCTCTTCCCGGCCGGGAACGCGGCCGTCGTCTCCGCCGACGGCTCCCGCGCCGTCAGCGTCACGGCGTCGCCGTTCGGCGGGAAGGAGATCGTCGTCGAGGCGATCGACCTGAAGGGCGGGGCAACGGCCTCCCTGGACCTCGGGGAGTGGCCGGAAGGGGTCGCCCTCTCGGCCGACGGCCGACGCCTCGCCGTCGTCTCCCGGGGAATCTGCAGCGTCCTCGAGCTTCCCTCCCTCCGCTCCCTCGCCTCCGCGCGGGTCCCGTCCGGGCGCTGGGCGTACGAGCCGCTCTTCGTCACGCCGGAGCTCGTCCGGCTCCATCCCCGCCGGGCCGCCCGGCGCACGGGCGACACGGGTCTCGTCCCGCAGGCGCTCGAGGACCCGGTGGCGGCGGAGATGGACGTTGCGAAGAAGACGGTGGCGACGCTCGCGACGTACCCGCTCTCCACGATCCCGGTGGCGCCCCGGAAGGACCGCGGCGTCGACACGGGCCCCTTCTTCCACCTCCTCCCGAGCCCCGACCTCTCCCGCGTCCTCGTCCTCGGCTTCGGCACGGCCCACGCGGTCCGCCTCCTCGACGCAGCGTCGGGCCGCGTCCTCGCGTCGGTCGACGGGTCGGAGGAGACGGGCCGCCCGATGGGGTATTTCCTCGCCGACGGGCGCGCCGTCGTCTCCGAGCCGCGCCCCGGCGACCTGCGCCTCGCGCTCTTCGATCCCGACGGGAGCCGCGCGGCGACGGTCCCGCTCCCGGCCGGAACGAAGCACGTCCGGTTCGGGTACGAGCCGGCGAAGGGGCTCCTCGCCGTCGGCCTCGCGCGCGACCTCACCGCCGAGAAGCGGGACTGGTTCCTCGTCCACCTCGACTCGGGCCGCCTCGACCCGCTGTCCGCCGAAGCCGTCTGGCGCACCCCCTGGTTCGACGCCGCGTCCGTCCCGGCGCCCGGGACTCCCGCGAGCCGCCTGGCTCACGAGACGGGCTCCTTGCGCCTCGTCCTCTACGACCCGGCGACGGGGGCGCAGACGCCGATCACCCGGGGCCGGGCCGCCGGCAAGTAAGATCGGAGGGTGAGCTCTCCCGCGCGCCGCGAAGCCCGCCGCGTCCTCGAGATCGAGGCCGAGGCGATCCGCTCCCTCGCCCAGGGCCTCGACGACGGTTTCGACGCCGCCGTCGCGCTCCTGCACGGCACGTCGGGACGAGTCGTCGTGACCGGCATCGGCAAGAGCGGCATCGTCGGCCAGAAGATCGCCGCGACGCTCGCCTCGACCGGGACCGCCGCGTTCTTCCTCCACCCGGCCGAGGCGATCCACGGAGACCTCGGGATGATCCTCGCCGGCGACGTCGTCCTCGCTCTCTCGCACTCGGGCGAGACGGAGGAGGTCGTGGCGCTCCTGCCGCACGTGCGGCGCCGCGGCGCAAAGCTCGTCGCGCTGACGGGGCGCCGCGGCTCGACGCTCGGGAGGGAGGCCGACGCCGTCGTCGAGGCCGCGATCCGCGAGGAGGCCTGCCCGCTGAACCTCGCCCCGACGGCCTCCACGGCGGCGCAGCTCGCGATGGGCGACGCCCTCGCGATGGCCGTCTCGGTCGAGAAGGGGTTCCGGCCGGAGGACTTCGCCGCGCTCCACCCGGGCGGCAAGCTCGGCAAGAGGTTCCTGAAGGTCGGAGACCTGATGCACGCGGGTGCCGACGTCCCGCTCGTTCCGCTCTCGGCCCCGATGAAGGACGTCGTCTACGAGATGTCGAAGAAGCGCCTCGGGATCACGGGCGTCGTCGACGCGGACGGGCGCCTCGCCGGAGTCGTCTCCGACGGCGACCTCCGCCGCCTCCTCGAGCGCGAGGGGGAGAAGGCCTGGGGCGTCGACGCGGCGGGCGCGATGAACCGCGTGCCGAAGACGATCGCGGCCTCGGCCTACGCGACGGAAGCGCTGCGGCTCATGGAAGAGCGGAAGATCACCTCGCTCTTCATCGTCGGCGCGGAGGGGCGCCCGCAGGGGATCGTCCACCTGCACGACCTCTGGGGGGTCGAGTCGATATGACCCCCCGGAACGCTGGCGGATAATCCGGCAATGCCCACTGCGCCGATCGTCCCCGACGACCTCCGGACGAAGCTCCTCCGAATCCGCGCCCTCGTCCTCGACGTCGACGGGGTCCTCACCGACGGGTCGCTGACGTTCGACGAGGAGGGGCGCGAGCTGAAGTCGTTCGACGTGAAGGACGGTCTCGGGCTCGTCCTCCTGCGCGACCTCGGCTACCGGATCGGCCTCATCTCGAGCCGCGTCTCGAAGGTCGTCGCCCAGCGCTGCCGCGACCTGAAGATCCCCGAGGAGTGCGTGATGCAGGGCGAGCTCGACAAGGCGGCCGCCTTCGACCGGCTCGTCGGGAAGTGGGGCCTCGATGCGCACGAGGCGGTCGCCGTCGGGGACGACCTGCCGGACCTCGGGATGATGCGCCGCGCCGGCGTGGGCGCCTGCCCGGCGGACGCGGTGTCGATCGTGAAGGACGCCGCGGCGCTCCACCTGACGAAGGCGGGCGGCGCCGGAGCCGTGCGCGAGCTCTGCGACCTGATCCTCGAGATCCGCCGCGGGGCCCGGGCCGACAAGCCGCAGGAAGTCAGGCCTCCGCAGTCTCCGGGAGACGGCTCGGTCGTCCAGTTCCCCGGCTCGCGCGGGTAGGACGCTGCCGTTCGCCGCCGCGGCCGGAGGCCGCCGCATTCCCGCGGCGGAGGGGTCCGGGGAACCCGCGCGGGATCGGGTTCCGCGGGATCACTTCAGCCTGCGAGGCGGGACTCCCCGCGCTTGCGGAAGAGCCAGGCGAGGAAGATCCCGAGCAGGTAGAGGAAGATCATCGGGAGCGCGAAGGCGCACTGCGTCGGGATGTCGGGCGTCGGCGTGATGAGCGCCGCGATGACGAAGATGACGAGGACGGCGTAGCGGAACTTCTGGAGGAGCCACTTCTCGGTGACGATCCCGATCCTCACGAAGAAGACGATGACGATCGGGGTCTGGAAGACGAGCCCCATCCCGAGGAGGATCTTCGAGAGGATGGAGAGGTAGTCGTCGATCTTCAGGACGGGCGTGAAGTCGGCCCCCATCGTGACGAGGAACTTCGCGACCATCGGGAAGGCGATCGCGTAGCCGAACCAGCCGCCCGCGCAGAAGAGGGTCGCCGTGGAGAGGACGAACGGCCAGACCCACCTCTTCTCGTGGCGATAGAGCCCGGGTGCGACGAAGAGCCACACCTGGTAGAGGATCACCGGGCTTGCGAGGAAGATCCCCGCGATGAGCGCGATGTTCACGTAGAGCATGAACGGCTCGGTCAGCTCGGTGTAGGCGAGCTTCGTCCCGGCCGGGAGGACCTCGAGGATGGGGCGCTGGGCGAGGCGGAAGAGCTCCTGGGACTTCCACCAGGCGACGAAGAACGCCGCGGCGACCGCGATGGCCGAGTAGAAGAGCCGCTTGCGGAGCTCCTCGAGGTGCTCGAGGAACGTCATCCGCTTGAGGTCTTCGGAGGGCGTCTCCGTCACGAGGGCCGAATCGGGTCGCGGCGCTCTTCCCCGGCGGCGCTGGCGACGGTCCCCTCGGCCGCGACGGCCTTCGGGCCGGGCTCGGGGTCGGACCGCGGGGCCTCGTCGCGGGCCGCCTTCTCCACCTCCTCCTCGATCGACCGCTTGAGGTCGTTCGAGGCCCTCTTGAACTCGCCGAGACCCTTCCCGAGCTGCTTGCCGAGCTCGGGGAGCTTCTTCGGACCGAGGATCAGGAGGGCCAGAGCGAAGATGAAGATCAGCTCCGGCATACCGAGGTTACCCATGGCGGCGGAATCGTCCGCTCCCGTCCCCGCGGAGTCAAGGCCGAATCCTCGCCCCCTCCCGCCCGCGGCACGCCGCGTGCTACCGTCCGCGCCGGAGGCCCCCGTGACGCCGAACCCGCCCCGCTCCCGCGCCCTCAAGCTCCTCGCCGTCCCGCTCGTCCTCGCCGCCACGACGCTCCTCGGCGGGACGCTCGGGCCGCGCCTCCTCGCCGTGTCGGACGCGACGAACCCGAGGATGAAGGAGTACGCGGACCTGCTGGCCACGGCGAGGGCGTGGTACGCCGACGACCTCGGCTCCGAGAAGCTCGTCTACTCCTCGATCGAGGGGATGCTGAACACCCTCGACCCGCACTCGAACTTCCTCGAGCCCGAGGAGTACGGCGCGATGCAGGAGAAGCAGCGCGGGTCGTTCTACGGGCTCGGGATCATCATCTCCAAGCGGAACGGGAAGGTCACGGTCATCACCCCCGTCGAGGGCTCCCCGGCCCAGCGGCTCGGGATCCGCGCGGGCGACATCATCGAGCTCGTCGAGGGGCAGCCGATCGACGACCTGCCGATCGACGCGGTCGTCAAGAAGCTGAAGGGGCCGAAGGGGACGAAGGTCAACGTCACGATCGTCCGTCCCGGCCTCGGCGAGCCGCTCCAGATGACGGTCACGCGCGCCGAGATCCCGACGAACTCCGTCTCGTTCGCCTTCATGGTCGAGCCGGAGGTCGGCTACATCCGCCTGAAGGACTTCACCCACACCTCCGCCCCCGAGATCGGCGAGGCGTGGGCGAAGCTCGAGAAGCAGGGGATGAAGAAGCTCGTCTTCGACCTCCGCGCGAACCCGGGCGGGCTCCTCGACCAGGCGATCGCCGTCTCCGACTTCTTCCTCCGCAAGGGGGAGAAGGTCGTCATCACGCGCGGGCGCCTCGCGACCTCCGAGCAGGTCTTCTCGGCGCCGGGCCGGAACACGAAGGCCCGGATCCCGGTCGTCGTCCTCGTCAACAAGGGCTCGGCGTCGGCGGCGGAGATCGTCGCGGGCGCGATCCAGGACCAGGACCGCGGCATCGTCGCCGGGACGACGAGCTGGGGGAAGGGCCTCGTCCAGTCGGTCTACACCCTCTCCGACGGGGCTGGCCTCGCCCTGACGACGGCGAAGTACTACACGCCCTCGGGCCGCTGCATCCAGCGCGACTACAAGGAGTACATCGAGTACGTCACCCCCGCCGACGAGGAGGACGCCGACGCCGAGCCGCAGACCGACGCCGGCAAGCGGGAGGTCTTCCACACGGCGGGCGGCCGGGCCGTCTACGGGGGCGGCGGCATCACGCCCGACGTCGTCGTGAAGGCCGAGAGGCTCTCGCGCTGGATGGCGACGCTCTACGCGCGCGGCGTCTTCTTCGAGTGGGCGGTCCAGTACCGCGCGAAGAACCCCGAGGTCCCGCGCGACTTCAGGGTCTCCGACGCCGTCCGGGACGACTTCTTCACCTTCGTCGACGCCCGCCCGAACGCGCCCGAGACCCCGGCCCGCGCGGCGTACGCCGATGAGAAGGACAAGGCGGCGCTCGACCGGGCGCTCGCCGAGGAGCTCGTCGGCGCCGTCCACGGCCCGGAGGCGGGCTACCGCGTCACGATCGAGGGGGACGCCCAGCTGAAGAAGGCGCTGACCCTCTTCCCCGACGCGGAGAAGCTCGCGGGGATCTCCTCCGGCCCGCAGGCGATCGCGAAGAAGTAGCCGTTCCCGCCGCGGGAGCCCGGAGGCCGGCCGCCGCGCCGGTCTGCTACGCTCCCGCGGCCATGAAGCTCGGGATCGTCGGCCGGCCGAAGACCGGAAAGACCACGCTCTTCAACCTCCTGACCCGCTCCCACCAGTCCGTGGACAAGTTCGGCGCCGTGCGCGAGACGCACGTCGGGACCGCCCACGTTCCGGACCCGCGCCTCGACCGGCTCTCGGCGATGTTCAAGCCGAAGAAGCACACTCCGGCGACCGTCGAGTTCGTCGACGTGCCGGGGATCGCGAAGGGGGAGCAGGAGAAGATCGACCTCTCCGCCCTCAAGAGCGTCGACGCCCTCGTGCACGTCCTGCGCGCCTTCGAGGACCCGGACCTCCCCCACGAGGGGGGCGTCGACCCGGCGCGCGACGCGAAGGCGCTCGACGAGGAGCTCGTCCTCTCCGACTACGTCCTCCTCGAGAAACGGCGTGAGAAGCTCGAGAAGGAGCGGAAGAAGAACAGGTCGGCCGAGCTCGACGCGGAGTGGGCCGCGATCGAGAAGTGCCTGCCCTCGCTCGAGGCCGCGACGCCGCTCCGCGCCGCCGGGCTGACGCCCGAGGACGAGAAGCGGCTCCGCGGCTTCACGCTCCTCTCGCTCAAGCCGCTCCTCCTCGTCGTCAACGTCTCCGACGCCGACGCGGCGGCCGAGCCGGTCGAGCGCTTCGGCCTCCAGGCGTTCGCCGCGCAGCCGCACGTCGTCGTGGCGCGGGCCGCCGCGAAGATCGAGATGGAGCTGAACGACCTCCCCGACGAGGACGTCCCCGCCTTCCTCGCCGACCTCGGCCTCACCGAGCGGGGGATCGACCGGATCCTCCGCGCCTCCTACCGCCTCCTCGGCGTCCAGTCGTTCTTCACGGCCGGGGAGGACGAGTGCCGGGCGTGGACCGTCCCCGTCGGCGCGACCGCGGTCGAGTGCGCCGGGACGATCCACTCGGACCTCGCCCGGGGCTTCATCCGGGCCGAGGTCGTCCCCGTCGAGGAGCTCCTCTCGCTCGGAGGCCTCGCCGAGTGCCGCACGCACGGCAAGCTGAAGCTCGAGGGGAAAGAGTACGTCGTGAAGGACGGGGACGTCGTCCACGTCCGCTTCAACGTCTGACGCGGGCACGGCCCCCCGCGGGGTCCCCGGCGCGCCGCGACGCGCCGGCCCGGGACGGTGCGGCGGGACCGGCCGCAGGCCCCGAGGGGCCGGGTCTCCCGGCGGTCACTCCGTCTCGACGGCGGTCTCGAAGGCCTCGGAGAGGAAGCCGGCCCGCGTGAGGGCCGCGACCCGGTAGCGGTAGCGCGTGCCGGGCCGGGCCTCGCGATCGACGAGGAGGAAGCCCGAGCCGGCGTCCGAGGCGTCCGTCGTCGGGACGATCTCGCGGCCTTCGAGGACGAGCCCGCCGTCCTCGTCCTCGCGGAAGCGCGAGACGACCCAGGCGAGGAGGTCCTGGTGCGACGAGGTGCGCCAGCCGACGTTCACGGCCCCCTCGCTCCATTCCGCCGAGGAGGAGGCGACGACCGCCGGGTAGCCCGGGACGCGACGGAGACGGACGGCGAGGTCCTCCGCCTCGGAGCCGTCGACGAGGACGATCGAGAGCGAGCCAGCGCCGGCGAGCGGGAGGACCCGGCTCGCCCCGGGGACGAGGGGAATCGCGTCCGGCTCGCCCGAGAAGGGCCTGTAGACGAGGACGGCGCGCCCTCCGCGGGCCGCGCAGGCCTCGGGGACGAGGACCTCGAGGCCGCCGCGCTCCTCGAGCCGGTCGAACGTCACCCGGGACCATCCGAGAGGCGCCGGCGACGCGAGCGCCGCCTCGCCGGGGACGAGCGGCTTCCCGGACGCCGCTTCGGCCGAGGCCGAGGCGTCGGCGACGGCGCCGGCGACGAGCGAGGCGAGGAGCCCCGTGGCGCCGTCGTCTCCCGCTCCCCGGGCGGCGGCGCGGAAGAACGTGTCGGCGTCGTCGCCGCGCAGCGACCCGGCCTCCTCCCAGCCGGCGCGGAGGCCTTCGCGACCGCCCGGGGCGAGGCGGGCCGCCTCCCGGAGGAAGAGCGCGGCCGCGTCGGGGCTCGCGAGCGAACCGCGCGCCGCGAGGAACGGGCTCGCACCGGGCTTCGGCGGGGCGGTCCGGCCGAGCGCCTCCTCGGCGAGGAACTCCGCGAGCCCCTCGACCGCCCAGCCCGCTTCGTCCGGCCCGGCCTGCCGGACGGCCAGGAGGGCGACGGAACGCGCGACGTCGAACGCGACCGCCTCGACGCTCCGGCCGGACGTGCCGATCGCGACGACGGGCCGGGCGAGCCGGCCCTTCTCGCGCCCGTCCCACGCCACGAGGACCGGGACGTCGGGCCGCGGATGGACGAGGAGGAGCGTGAGGGGAGAGGCGGCCGAGAAGGGGCGGGGCCAGCCGTCGCGGTCAAGGACCTCGCGGACCGTCCGTTCCAGGGCGCGGACGGCGGCGTCGCGGACCTCGGGCGGAACGGCGGACTCGAAGCCGGCGACGGCCTCGCCCCCGAGGACGCTGCGCCGCTCGGCGACCTGCATGAAGGGGGAGCGGAGGAGCTCGGCCCGGCGGCGGGCCGCCTCGCGGTCGGAGAGGCCTCCCCCGATCGCCGCGTGGGCCGGCACGACGGAGCCGTCGGCGAGCGGCAGCTCCTCGGCCCGGGCGGCTCCCGCCGCCGCGGCGAGCGCGAGCGTTCCCGCAACGGCGAGCAGGGCCGCGGAGCGGCCGCGATCGGGACGCCGCAAGGGAGCGGGGATCAGCCTTTCGGCTCGGAGTCGCCGGGCGCGCCGGGCGACGGTTCGGGGGCGGGTTCCGGCTGCGGGGCCGGGGCCGCCTCCGCGGCGGGGAGGACCGCGATCCCCTCGGGGGGCGTGACCTCGTCCTCGATCCTCGACGGCGCTCGGAGCGAGACCGCGGTCTTCTCGCGGGACGCGTCGGCGGACTTCCTCGGCTGCTCGGCCGCGTGGGGCGCCTTCACCTCGACCATGATCGCGGTGATGTTGTCGAGGCCGCCGCGCTCGTTGGCGAGGTCGATGAGGCCGCGGACGATCTTCTCGAGCGGGTGCGGCGAGGCGAGGGCGCTCGTGATCTCGTCGTCCGAGACCATCCCGGTGAGCCCGTCGGAGCAGAGGAGGAAGCGGTCACCGTCGCCGACGGGGATCTCGAGGAGGTCGACTGCGACGTGCGCCCCGCCGCCGAGGGCGCGCGTGACGACGTTCTTGAGCGGGTGGCTCCGCGCCTCCTCCTCGGAGAGGATCCCGGCGTTGACCTGCTCCTGCACCCAGGAGTGGTCGTCGGTGAGCCGGCGCAGCTCGGACTCCCTGTAGAGGTAGGCGCGGCTGTCCCCGACGTGGACGAGCGTCGCGCGCTTCTCGTCGAAGAGCGCGGCGACGACCGTGGTCCCCATCCCCTTCAGCTCGGGCCGGTTCACGACCGCGCGCATGACCTTCTCGTTCGCGCGCTCGACCGCCGTGGAGAGGCGGTTGCCGTCGACGGAGTAGCGGTTGTTGTAGCCGAAGGGCCACGTGTTGTCGTGGTCGTCCTCGGTCCCCGAGATGAACTCCTGGATCGACTCGACCGTCAGGCGCGAGGCGACCTCGCCGGCCGCGTGCCCACCCATCCCGTCCGCCACGACGAAGAGCCCTCTCTCGGCGTCGAGCAGGTAGGCGTCCTCGTTGTGCTTCCTCTTCCGGCCGACGTCGGTGAGCCCGAATGCGGTGACAGCCACGGCCGGATTCTAGCCCTTCCGCCCGAACAGCCCGCCCAGGAACCCCTTGTTGTCCGACGGGGGGCGCATCTCGCTGGCGAGCTTCTGCACCTCCCCGTCCTCGGGGATCCGGCCGAGGGCCTCCTGGAGGTGCCGTTCGGCCTTGGTGCGGAGCCCCACCTGGAGGTAGAGGCGCGCCGCCTCCCTGTGGACGGCCCCGTTCTCCGGGTCGAGCTTCAGGGCGGCCTCGACGGCCTCGACGCCGCGCCGCGCCTTGCCCGGGATCCGGCTGCAGACGAGGGCGAGGTAGTGGAGCGACTTCGGGTCCTTGCCCCAGTGGTGGACGGCGAGGTCGAACTGCTGGAAGGCGGTGACGAGGTCCCCCTCCCGGTAGGCCTTCACGCCCTTGGCGAGGTAGACCTTCGCGACGGCGGCCGGGTCGAAGGCCGCGCCGCCCGAGCCCTTGTCGAGGTCGAAGTCGTGCGCCTTCCTGCGCTGGGCGTTCGTCAGGACGTTGACCGCCTCGGTGAGGACCTGGAAGCGCTTCTCGGCCTCGGATTTCTTCGCCGCGTCCGTGAAACGGTCCGGGTGGGCGTCGCGCGCGAGGAGCCGGAACCGGTTCCGGATCGTCTCGTCGGACGCGTCGCGGCTCACCCCGAGGATCTCGTAGTAGTTCGTCACGGCTCTCCCGTCGACTCGCGCCTTTCGGACCTTCTCTGCTCGGACAGTGGCGAAATTCTCACACGGCCGTTGGCTGAAACTCAAGCGCCGCGAGGAAACCCGCGGGCCGCCGGGACCTCAGGAGATCTGCCGCCTCTGGACCATCCGCCGCGCCGTGACGCGCACCGCCTCCGGGACGTTCCGGTCGGTGGAGAGGACCGTCTGGTCGCGCTGCGACAGACGGGGGATGAGGCTGAGGGTCACGTCGATGGGAGAACGCGGGTTGCGCACGATCGCCGACATCAGCGAGTACTTCTTCATCCACTCGCGGCGGTGCGCGATGGCCCGGAGGACGTCCTCCGAGACGCTCTTCATGTTCGCGATCGCCTCCGCGTCCGCCTCGTTCGTCTTCGGGGACTTCAGGACGGCCGTGGAGACGAGCCGGTTCGTGTCGCGCACGAGGAAGAGCCTCTCCTCGCGGTTCCCGCGGAACGCGACGCGGATCCGCTGCGCGACGGACATCGAGGTGAGCCGGATGAGGACGTCCTTCGAGACCTCCTCCTCCTCGGCCGGGGCTGCCGCGGCGGCGCGCGCGGGGGCCGCGGCCGCGGGCTCCTCGAACTCCTCCGCCTCCGGGAGGGGCTCCCCCTCCTCGCGCTCCTTCTTGAGGAAGAACTCCTCGAGGAACTCGTCGGCCCGGCGGCGGATGTCGGCCGAGAGGTCGGGGTTCTCGAAGAGGCTCTCGACGATCTCGGGCGTCGCGAGGAGGCGCGACTGGTTCGTGATGAGGACGTCCTGGAGCTCGGGCTCGACGCGGCGCGCGAGCCAGACGAGCGTGGCGTCGGAGACCGACCGGTGCTGGATGACCCCCTCGAGGACCCGCCGCTCGTGCGCCCGGCGCGCGATCGCGTCGAGCTGCTCCGCGCGCGCCTCGGGCGAGCGCGCCGCGCCGAGGAGCGCGTCGACGTCGAAGGAGCGGAACGTCTCCTCGCCGAGCGCCGCGAGCTCCGCGTCGCCCTGCGCGAGGATCGACCCGACGGCCCGGACGAGGTCGGCGGGAGAGAGCGGCACGAAGCCGCGCGCCGCGAACTCGAGGATCCGGCGGGGCGCCTGCCCGCTCTCGATCGCGGCGAGGATGTCCAGCTCGGGACCGTCCGAAGACATGCGGACGGGAGCTTACGACAGAGGCGGGGGCTCAGCCGCCCTGCGGCGTCGCGGTCTTCGAATCGCCGATGACGAAGTTCTTGACGACCTGGCCGAGCTGCCCGACCGCGCCGAGAGGCGCGCCGTCGACGTCGACCGTCACGCCCCCGGCGTTCCCGAGCGTCAGGACGAAGGTCCGGCCCCCCTCGAAGCGGCGCGTCGTCCCCTTCCGGTAGAGCTCCGCCGCGACGACCCGGCCGTCCACGCTGACCTCCGTCCAGCAGTCCTCGCTGAACGTGAGCGTGAGGACCCGGCCGCCCGCGGCCGGGGCCGCGCCCGGCTGCGGCGCCGGCCTGGCGACGGCGGGCTCGACGAGAGGCGTCTCCGAGGAGACCGGGACGGTCGCGGCGGCGACTGCCGGCGGGAGGTGGAGCGCCTCCGGGACGGGCGTCGCCACCTCGGGCGGCGCCTCGCTCCGGGCGACGTCGCCGGAGGGCGCGCCCGGCTTCCCCTTGAGGATCGCCGCGACGCCGGTCAGGACCGCGAGGAGGAGCGCCACGCCGACGCCGAGCGCCGTGGTGTTCAGCGAGACGTTGCGGCGGGGACGGGAGAGGCGGATGCGGTCCGACGAGGCCGTCGTCGAGGTCGACGCGGCCGACTTCTCGCGCTCGGCCGACCACCCCTCGTGAACGTGGTTGAACGCTGCCGCGGTCCGCTCGGCGTCGAGCCCGAGGTGCCGCGCGAGCGCGAGGACGAATCCCCGGGCGAAGACCCGCGCGGGGAGGAGCTCGAAGCGGCCCGCCTCGAGCGCCTCGATCTGGCGGACCGACACCTTGGTCACGTCGGCGAGCTGCTCGCGCGTGACCTCCCGGAGCTCGCGCTCCCTGCGCAGCTCCTCGCCGAATTCCTGGGGAGACTCGACCGGCAACCGATAACCCTCCCGGGCACAAGAGATTACATTTCGGACCCGGGGCGTGTCAATCCGCCCCCGGGCGCTCCCCTGCGAGGAGGGACCGGGCGCACGCGGCCAGGAGGGAGTCGGCGGAGGGGTCCTGCGCCAGCCGCTCCCAAACCGGCCTCTCCGAGGAGGTGAGGAGCGACAGGGCGATCGCCCTCGGGGTCCGCGGAGAGAGGAGGAGCGCCGTCCTCACCGCGGTCCGCTCCATCCACCGCTCGCTCCGCGAGAGGAGGGTCAGCTGGGCTTCGCTCGGGCGACGCACGAGGAGCCAGGCCGTCAGGTCCTCCTCCACGAGTCGCGGGTTTCCGAGGAGGGCGGCGAGGACGTCGACCTCGCCGTCGTCGAGGAGCGGCCCCGCGAGCGGGCGGTCGGCGAGCCGCGCGAGAGCGGTCTTCTCGCCGCGCGAGAGCTTCGGGAGCCTCTCGAGGACCCGACGGTTCGCCGCGTGACGGACGGGCGCGGGCGTCCGCGTCTCGCGGCCGACGTCGACGAGGTCGCGCCACGTGAGGTCCTCGAGGAGGCGGAGCGCGTCGGCGCGCGGCGCCGCGGGGTGGAGGGCGACCGCCTTGCGCACCTCGCGGCTCGAGAGCGCCGCGGGCGACGCGAGGACCTCCGCGACGACCGCCTCGCCCGAGTAGGGGTGGCGGAGGCAGCGAAGGAGGTCGGACTCGGAGAGACGCCCGACGTTCTCGCGGACGAACGCCGCGAGGGCGGCGCGGTCCGCCCGCGTGATCGTCGCCGTGAGCGACGCGGGCTCCGTCTCCCCGCGACGATCCCCGTTCACGCCCCGATTATCGGCCCGTTGCCGCGGCGAGCCGCCGCACGAGGGCCGACGCCGCCGCGACCGGGTCCTCCCCCGCCGCCGCGGCCGCCTCGATCGCGAGGACGACCGCGCTCCCGACGACGACTCCGTCGGCGAGCCGGGCCACGGCCGAGACCTGCTCCGGCGTCGAGATCCCGAAGCCGACCGCCACGGGAACGCGGCCGACGCCCTCCCGGACGCGCCCGACGAGATCGCCGAGGCCCTCCGGGACGTCGGCGCGGACGCCCGTCACGCCGGGTCGCGAGACGACGTAGACGAACCCGCGCGAGAGGCGGCCGACGACCCGCACGCGGCGGGGGGGCGAGGTCGGCGCGAGGAGGAAGACCGGGTCGAGGCGCGCCGAGCGGAGCATCGCCGCGAACGCCGCCCCCTCCTCGGGCGGGAGGTCGGTCACGAGGGCGCCGTCGACGCCCGCCGAGGCCGCCCGCGCCGCGAACTCCCTCTCCCCCATCGCCAGGACCGGGTTCGCGTAGCCGAAGAGGACGACGGGAACGTCGAGCCCGCCGGCGCGCGCGCCGCTGACGAGATCGAGGACGGCGCCGAGCCTCGCTCCCGACGCCAGCCCCCTCTCGCTCGCCCGCTGGATCGCAGGCCCGTCGGCGATCGGGTCGGAGAACGGGACCCCGAGCTCGATGACGTCGGCCCCCGCCTCCGCGAGCGCGCCGAGGAGCCGCTCGGTCACCTCGAGCGACGGGTCGCCCGCCTCGACGAAGACGACGAGCGCCGCGCGCCCTTCGCGGGCCGCGCGCGCGAAGGCCCGCGAGATCCGCCCGCTCACAGCCCCACCCCCGCGAGGCCCTCGAGGCGTGCCACGCTCGGGACGTCCTTGTCGCCGCGCCCCGACAGGCCGACGACGATCGTCGCGCCCGGCCTCTTCGGCGCCTCGCGGAGGACCCAGGCGACGGCGTGCGCCGACTCGAGCGCCGGGATGATCCCCTCGGCCTCCGAGAGGACGTGGAAGGCGGCGAGCGCCTCGGCGTCCGTCACGCTGTCGTAGCGCGTCCGCCCGAGCGCCGCAAGGTTCGCGTGCTCGGGGCCGACGGCCGGGTAGTCGAGCCCCGCCGAGACGGAATGCGTCGGGAGGACCTGCCCGTCCTCGTCCGCGAGGAGGAGCGTCCGCGTGCCGTGGAGGACGCCGACGCGCCCGGTCCCGAAGCGGGCCGCGTGCTCGCCGGGAGCGGAGGAGCGCCCGCCCGCCTCGACGCCGACGAGCTCGACCCCGGTGTCGGGGAGGAACGCGTGGAAGAGGCCGATCGCGTTCGACCCGCCGCCGACGCAGGCGACGAGGAGGTCGGGGAGCTTCCCGCCGAGGACCTTCCGCGCCTGCGCGCGCGCCTCGCGGCCGATCACGGCGTGGAAGTCGCGCACCATGCGCGGGTAGGGGTGCGGACCGAGGACGGAGCCGAGGACGTAGTGGGTGTCGGCGTAGGTCGCCACCCAGTCGCGCATCGCCTCGTTGATCGCGTCCTTCAGCGTCTTCGACCCCGAGTCGACCGGGACGACCTTCGCGCCGAGGAGACGCATCCGGAAGACGTTCGGCGCCTGGCGCTCCACGTCGACGGAGCCCATGTAGACGACGCACGGCAGCCCGAGCAGCGCCGCCGCCGTCGCCGTCGCCACGCCGTGCTGCCCCGCTCCCGTCTCGGCGACGACGCGGCTCTTTCCCATCCGCTTCGCGAGGAGGACCTGCCCGAGGGCGTTGTTGATCTTGTGGGCGCCGGTGTGGAGGAGGTCCTCGCGCTTGAGGAAGACCCGCGCCCCGACCCGCTCCGAGAGGCGCTTCGCCTCGGTGAGCGGCGTCGGCCGCCCGGCGTACGTCGTCAGGAGGTGGTGGAGCTCCTTCCGGAAGGAGGCGTCGGCCCGCGCCTTCGCGTAAGCGCGCGTCAGCTCCTCGACGGGGGCCATCAGGGTCTCGGGAACGAACCGCCCCCCGAACTCGCCGAAGCGGCCCGCCGCGTCGGCCTCGGGAACCACGAACTTCTCAGCCACCTTGCCTCCTGGTCTCCGCTCGGACCGCGGCGAGGAACGCCGCGAGCTTCTCCCGGTCCTTGATCCCCGGCGCGCTCTCGACGCCCGAGGCGACGTCGACACCGGCCGGCGCGCACTCCGCGATCGCCCGCGCCACGTTCGCCGGCGCGAGGCCGCCGGCGACGAAGACCCTCCGCGCCGCCGGGAAGTGCGGCAGGAGGCTCCAGTCCCACGTCTCGCCCGTTCCGCCGGCGAGGGAGGCGTGCGCCGCGTCGAGGAGGAGGACGTCCGCGGGCCATTCCGCGGCTTCCTCGAGAGGGTCCTTCCCGACCCGCACGGCCTGCCAGAGCGGGACCGGGACGGAGAGCCCCGCCCTGGCGGTCACGTCGTCGTGCCACTGGAGCGCGTCCGGGCCCACCGCCGACACGATCGCCTCCGCCTCCCCGACGGGGTTCCCCGAGACGACCGCGACGACTCCCTTCGCGAAGCGGCTCGCCTCGCGGAGAACGCGGCCGCGGGAGACGTCGACGCGGCGCGGCGAGCGGGGCGAGAAGTTGAGGCCGATCCAGTCGGCGCCGAGCTCCTCCGCGGCGGCGAGGTCCTCCTCCCGCGTGACGCCGCAGACCTTCACCTCGGTCGTCCCCTCGCCCCGGAGCGCGCGGAGCGCCCGGGCCGGGTCGCCGGAGCGGAGGAGCGACTCGCCGACGAGGAAGGCGTCGAAGCCCGCCTCCGCGAGGCGCGAGACGTCGGCCGGGTCGTGGATCCCGCTCTCGGCGACGCGGACGACCGAGGACGGGAGGAGCCTCCCGAGCGCCGCGACGCGGTCGAGGTCGACGCGGAACGTCGCGAGGTCGCGGGCGTTCAGGCCGACGATCTCCGCCCCGGCGGCGAGCGCGCGGCGGACCTCCTCCCCGTCGTGCGCCTCGACGAGGACGGCGAGGCCCCGCGCGCGCGCGGCGCGGTGGAGCCGCTCGAGCTCCTCGTCCTCGAGCGCCGCGACGATGAGGAGGACCGCGTCGGCCCCGAGCGAGAGGGCGAGGTCGAGCTGGACCTCGTCGACGACGAAGTCCTTCATCAGGACCGGGAGGCCCGAGGCCCGCTTCGCCTCGGGCAGCCACGCGAGGTCGCCCCCGAAGAAGTCGGGCTCGGTGACGACCGAGATCGCCGCCGCGCCCGCGCGCCGGTAGGCCTTCGCGACCGCGGGAAAGTCCTTCGCCGCGTCGGGCAGGATCGTGCCGGCCGAGGGCGAACGGTGCTTCACCTCGGCGATCACGCGCGTGCCGCCCGCGCGGAGCGACGCCAGGAAGCGGGCACCCTCCGTCGTCCGCGGCGCCGTTCCGCGCGGAGCGAGCTCCCCCGCCGCGAGCCTCCGGCGCCGCGCGGCGAGGATCTCCGCGAGGATCGACGGGGCGCTCACGCGGCCTCCTGCGAGATCGCCGCCAGGCTCTCGAGCGCCCGGCGGGCGGCGCCGGAGTCGATCGAGGCGGCGGCCCGGGTCATGCCGTCGCCGAGGTCGAGCGCGACGCCCGACACGACGAGAGCGGCCGCGGCGTTCATCAGGATGGCGTCGCGTCGCGGACCCTCCTCGCCCTCGAGGACGGCGCGGAGGATGGCGGCGTTCGTCTCCGCGTTCCCGCCCGCCATGTCGCGCGGGTCGCGCTCCGGGAGGCCGAACGTCGCCGCCGTCCACTCCTCGAGGCGGATCTCCCCCTCGGAGACCTCGGCGACGACCGTCAGGCCGTGCGGGAGGAGCTCGTCCCCCGCGCCGGAGTTCGAGACGACGAGCGCGTGCTCGGCGCCGAGCGCCGCGAGCGCCCGTGCGAGGACCGGCACGCGGAGCGGCCGGTCGACCCCGACGAGCTGGCGGCGCACGCCGAGCGGGTTCGCGAGCGGACCCGCCAGGTTGAACGCCGTCCGGACCCCGAGCTCGCGCCGCATCGGCGCGACGGACTTCATCGCCGGGTGGTAGGCGGGCGCGAAGAGGAACGTGACGTTCGCGTCGAGGAGGGCGCGCGCCGCGACGGCGGGAGGCATCTCGATCCTCACGCCGAGCGCCGCGAGGACGTCGGCCGAGCCGCTCGACGACGAGACGGCCCGCCCCCCGTGCTTGGCGACCGGGACGCCCGCCCCCGCGACGACGAACGCGGCCGTCGTCGAGACGTTGAACGTCCCCTGCCCGTCGCCCCCCGTCCCGCAGACGTCGACGGCGCGCTCGGCGAGCTCGCCCGGGACCGGCACGGCGGACGCCCGGGCGCGGAGCGCGTCGACGAAGCCCGCGACCTCGTCCGCCTCCTCGCCGCGGCGCGCCATCGCCGCGAGGAGCGCGGCGGCCCGGACCGCCGAAGCGCCCTCGCGGAGCATCTCCTCCACCGCGAGACGCGCCTCCTCGCGGGAGAGCGTCCGCCCCTCCATCACGAGCTTCAGCGCGCGATGGAGGTCGCTCGCGGGGCCGGAGTGCCCCGTCGCGCCGGGCGGCGGGAGGTTCACGACGCTCCCTTCTCGACGAAGTTCCTGAGGAGCCGCTCCCCCTCGAGCGTCAGGATCGACTCGGGGTGGAACTGGACTCCGACGACGGGCCGCCCCCGGTGCCTCAGGCCCATCACGATCCCGTCGGACGTCTCCGCGGTCACCTCGAGGCACTCCGGGACGCTCGCGCGGTCGACGACGAGCGAGTGGTAGCGCGTCGCGACGAAGGGGTTGCCGAGTCCGGCGTAGATCCCTTCGCCGTCGTGCCGGATCTCGGACGTCTTGCCGTGCATCAGGACGGGCGCCCTCACGATCGCGGCGCCGAAGACGTGACCGATCGCCTGGTGGCCGAGGCAGACGCCGAGGAGCGGGACCTCCTCGTTCCGGCGGATGACCTCCTCGCTGATCCCCGCGTCCTCGGGGCGCCCCGGGCCGGGCGAGATGACGATCCGCGCGGGACGGAGCGCGAGCGCCTCCTCGGCGGTCATCGCGTCGTTGCGGACGACGCGGACGTCGCCGTGGAGCGTCTGCAGGACCTGGACGAGGTTGAACGTGAAGGAGTCGTAGTTGTCGACGACGAGGATCACGGCTCGTACTCCTTCGCCGCGTCGACGGCGCGCATGAGCGCGAAGGCCTTGCTCTCGCACTCGTCCGCCTCGGCCTCCGGGCGCGAGTCGGCGACGATGCCGGCGCCCGCCTGGACGTGGAGGACCCCGTCCTTGACGACGGCCGTCCGGATGCCGATCGCCATGTCGAGGTGCCCCGCGAAGTCGAGGTACCCGACCGCGCCGCCGTAGGCGCCGCGCCGCACCGGCTCGAGGTCCTCGATGATCTCCATCGCCCGGATCTTCGGGGCGCCCGTGAGCGTCCCCGCCGGGAAGGTCGCGGCGAGGGCGTCGACGGCGTCCTTCCCCTCGGCGAGACGCCCGGTGACGCGCGTCGCGAGGTGCATGACGTGGGAGAAGCGCTCGACGGTGAAGAAGTCGCGGACCTTCACCGTCCCGGGCGCGGCGACCCGGCCCAGGTCGTTCCGCCCGAGGTCGACGAGCATCACGTGCTCGGCCCGTTCCTTGTCGTCCGCGAGGAGCTCGCGCGCGAGGGCGAGGTCCTCCTCGGGCGTCGCGCCGCGCCGGCGCGTCCCGGCGAGTGGGATCGTCTCGACGCCGTCGTCCCCCGCCCGCACGAGGCGCTCGGGCGAGGCCCCGAAGATGACGGCGTCCGGCGTCCTCAGGTAGTACTGGTAGGGCGACGGGCTGACGCGGCGGAGCGCGCGGTAGATCGAGAAGACGTCCCCGTCGACGGGGGCCGACCAGCGGCGCGAGAGGACGACCTGGAAGACGTCGCCCGCGCGGATGTGCTCCTTCGCCCGCTCCACGCGGTCCACGTAGGCCCGCCTCGGGAGGGACTCCTCCCACGCCCCGGTGATGCGCGCGGCGCGGCCGCCGTGCGGGCGCCCCGCCTCGACGCGCGCGGCGAGCGTCGCGAGGCGCATCCGCACCGCCGTCTCCTCGCCCGGGCGGGCGTGGCCGAGGAAGAGGAGCCGGTGCCGCACGTGGTCGAAGGCGAGGACGGTCTCGAAGACGCCGAACCAGGCGTCCGGCAGGCCGACGGCGTCGGCGTTCGTCGACGGGAGGCGCTCGAGGCGCCGCACGGCGTCGTACCCGGCGAAGCCGACCGCGCCTCCGGTGAACGGCGGGATGTCGTCGCCGTACCCCTCCGCCACGGGGAGGGCGCGCGTCTCCGACCGGACGATCCCGCGGAGGAGCTCGAACGGGTCGCCGTCCGCGCCGCTGAAGGAGCGCTCGGGCGCCGTGCCGAGGAACGACCACCGCGCGTTCCGGGCTCCCCCTTCGATCGACTCGAGGAGGAAGCACGGGTCCTCGCCCGCGAGGAGCGTCCGCATCACGGAGACCGGGGTCGTCAGGTCCGCGGGGCGCTCGAGGACGACGAGCGTCCGGGCCTCGGGTTTCGCCATCACTTCTCCTCCCGGCGCTTCCCGCGCCGCGCGGCGAGCTCGTCCGCGACCGCCGCGGGGGCGAGCCCCCGCGCGGCCATCAGGACGACGACGTGGTACATGAGGTCCGCGATCTCCGCCGCGAGGCCGGCGTCGTCCCGGGTCACCGCGGCGAGGGCCGTCTCGACCCCCTCCTCGCCCACCTTCTGCGCGCACTTCTCGACGCCCTTCGCGAGGAGGCGGTTCGTGTACGAGCCGGGCTCCGGGTTCGCCTTCCGTGCGGCGACGACCTCGAAGAGCGGGCCGAGGCCGAACGGGTCGGACGGCCGCATGGCCCCTGCCTCGACCTCGGCGCGGAGCCGTACGGGCGGGGCGGCCGGAGCCTCCTCGCCGGGCAGCGCCGGGATCGGCGCGAAGCAGCTCGCGGCCCCGGTGTGGCAGGCCGGCCCCGAAGGCTCCACGTCGTAGAGGACGGCGTCGCGGTCGCAGTCGACCGACACGCGGACGACGCGCTGCACGTTCCCCGACGTCTCGCCCTTCTTCCAGAGCGCCTGCCGCGAGCGGCTGAAGAGGTGCGTCTTCCGCGTCTCCACGGTGAGCGCGAGGGCCTCCTCGTTCGCCCATGCGAGCGTCAGGACGTCGCCCGTCGCGGCGTCTCGCACGACGACGGGGACGAGCCCCCTCTCGTCGAAGGCGATCTCCTCGAGCCCTGCGGGGATCGCGGGCCTCACCGGGACGCCCGCCTTCGCGAGGGCCCGCTTGACCTGGCCGACACTGAAGATCCGGTCGTGGAAGACGGACGCCGCGAGGACGGCGTCGGCGCCTCCCTCGAGAACCGCGGGAGCGAAGTGCGCGAGCTCCCCCGCACCGCCCGAGGCGACGATCGGGAGCGGAGTCGCCGCGCGCGCTGCCTTGAGCATCGCGAGGTCGAAGCCCGCCTTCGTCCCGTCGGCGTCCATCGACGTCAGGAGGATCTCCCCGGCCCCACGGGACGTCACCTCGGCGACCCACGCGGCGAGCCCGGTCTCCGTCAGCTTCCGGCCGCCGTGCGTCGAGACGACGTAGCGGTCGCCGGCCTTCTTCGCGTCGACGGCGACGACGACGCACTGCGCGCCGAAGCGCTCGGCGAGGCGCGTGACGAGCGCGGGATCGAGGACGGCGGCCGTGTTCACCGTGACGCGGTCGGCCCCGGCGGCGAGGAGCGCCCCGGCGTCCTCGACGGAACGGACGCCTCCGCCGACGGTGAACGGGATCGAGAGGACGTCGGCGACGCGGCGGACGAGGTCGACGAGCGTCCCGCGCCCCTCGTGCGAAGCGGCGACGTCGAGGAAGCAGAGCTCGTCGGCCCCCTCGGCCTCGTAGCGGCGCGCGGCCTCGACCGGGTCGCCGGCGTCGCGCAGGTTCTCGAACTTCAGCCCCTTCACGACGCGTCCCGCCGCCACGTCGAGGCACGGTACGACCCGGACGGCGAGGCTCATCGCGTTCCCTCCACCAGTGCGCCGCGCGCCGCCGCGAGGCGGGCGACGGTCGTCGCGCCGCCGTGCAGCGCCCGGCCGAAGATCGCCCCGGCGGGCCCGCCCGCGAGGGCGGCCGCGACGGGGGCGAGGTCCTCCTCGCCGCGCATCCCGCCCGAGGCGAGGACCTCCCCGCCGAAGACGCCCCGGATGGACGCGAGGAGGTCGAGGTTCGGTCCCGTCATCGCACCGTCGCGTGCGACGTCGGTGACGAGGAGCGTCTTCGCGCCCAGGGCCGCGAGGCGCGCCGCCACCGTGGCCGCGTCCCCCGCTCCCGCGTCCTCCACCCAGCCGTGGATCGTCGGGCGCCCCTCCTTGCAGTCGAGCGCGACGACGAGACGCTCCGCGTGCTCCGCGAGGAGCTCCGCGAAGAGCGCCGGGTCGCGGAACGGGAGGCTCCCGAGGACGACGCGGGAGACCGCCGTCGCGAGCGCGGCTTCGACGGACGCCCGGTCGCGGAGGCCGCCCCCCACCTCGACCGGCACGGCCGAGGCCGCGACGATCTCGGCGATCGGGCCGGCGTTCGAGCCGGTCCCGAAGGCCGCGTCGAGGTCGACGACGTGGATCCCGTCGGCCCCCTCCGCGGCGAACCGGACCGCGACCTCGACGGCGCGCTCCGGGTAGACGGTCCGCTGCGACGGGTCTCCGTGGAGGAGGCGGACGACCTTTCCGCCCATCAGGTCGATCGCGGGCCAGAGGGAGATCACGCCGCCTCCGAGAGGAAGTTCGCGAGGATCCGCCGCCCCGTGCCGGACGACTTCTCCGGGTGGAACTGGCAGCCCCAGACGTTCCCGCGGCGCGCGGCCGCGACGAAGCGGCCGCCGTGGTCGCAGAACGCCGCGACGTCCTCGGGAGCCGCCCCCTCGGGGCGGAAGGAGTGGACGAAGTAGACGTAGCTTCCGCGCGGGAGGCCCGCCAGGAGCGGCCCCTCCGCGGCGCCGTCCGTCTCGAGCCGGTTCCAGCCGACGTGCGGGACGCGCGCGCCGGGCGGGAAGGGAGCGACCCGCCCCGCGAGGAGGCCGAGGCCCGCCGTCGTCCCGAATTCCGCGCTCTCCTCGAAGAGGAGCTGGAAGCCGAGGCAGAGGCCGAGGAGGCGCCCGCCGCTCCCGAGCGCGGCGCGGAGCCCCTCCTCGAGGCCCGACGCGGCGAGCCTCTCGCGGGCCGGCGCGAAGGCGCCGACGCCCGGGAGGACGACGCGGGACGCCGCGGCGACGACCTCCGGGTCGGAGGTCTGGACGACCTCCGCGCCGAGCCGCTCGAACGCGCGCCTCACGGAGCCGACGTTCCCGACGCCGTAGTCGAGGAGGGCGACGCGCGTCATGCCGTCAGAGTCCCCTTCGTCGAGAGGACGGCCGTCTCCGTGAGGGCGACCGCCTGGCGGAGCGCGCGCGCGGTCGCCTTGAAGACGGCCTCGGCGGCGTGGTGCGCGTTCCGGCCGCGGATCACGTCGACGTGGAGGTTCAGCTTCCCGCGGAACGCGGCCGACTTCCAGAACTCCTCGACGAGGGCGAACGGGAAGCCGGTGGTGACGAACTGCAGCTCCGGCGTCGACGGCGCCTCGAAGACGAGGTAGGGCCGCCCGGAGAGGTCGACGACGCTCCGGGCGAGCGCCTCGTCGAGCGGGACGTACGCGTGACCGAAGCGGGCGATGCCGGCCCTCTCGCCGAGGGCGCGGTCGAGCGCCTCGCCGAGCGCGAGACCGACGTCCTCGACCGTGTGGTGCGCGTCGACGTGGACGTCGCCCGAGGCCTCGACGGCGAGGTCGAAGCGGGCGTGCTTCGCGACGGTCTCGAGCATGTGCGTGAGGAACCCGACCGGCGTCGCGACGCGCGCCTCGCCCGTCCCGTCGAGGTCGAGCGTCAGCGCGATCGCGGTCTCCTTCGTCGTCCGTCTCACCTCGGCGGTTCGGCTCACAGGACCTCCTTCAGGGTCGAGAGGAAGAGGTCGTTCTCTTCGGGGGTTCCGACCGACACGCGGAACGCGCCGGGGGCGACGGCGGCGAGGTCGCGGACGAGGACACCGCGGGCGCGAAGCTCGCGGTAGGCGCGCGCGCCGTCCCCGCCGGGCGGGACGACGAAGAGGAAGTTCGCGCGTGACGGGGCGACCCTCGCGCCGAGCGCCCGGAGCGCCGCGGCGACCCGCTCGCGCTCGGCCGCGATCGCCCGGCAGCGCTCCCGCACCTCGTCCCGCCGCGCGAGGACGGCGAGGGCGATCTCCTCGGCGCCGACGTCGACGCTGAACGGGAGGATCGCCTTGTCGATCTCGACGACGACGTCGGGCCGCGCCGCCGCGAAGCCGACGCGGAGCCCCGCGACCGAGTAGGCCTTCGAGAGGGTCCGGAAGATCACCAGGTTCGGGAGATCGGGCAGGAACGGCAGGAGGTCGTCGTCCTCCCCGGCGAAGTCGACGTACGCCTGGTCGAGGAGGACGACGCCGGAGACGGCGCAGAGCCGGCGGACGAAGTCGCGCGAGAGGGTCCCGCCCGTCGGGTTGTTCGGAGAGCAGAGGAGCGGGACCGTCCGCTCTCCCCTCGCCGCGGCCGCGAGGAAGGCCTCCTCGTCGAGCCGGAAGCCGTCGCCCGCGAGCGGCACCGTCGCGACCTTCGCGCCGGCGATCGCCGCCATCTGGAAGTAGAGCGAGAAGACGGGAGGCGCGAGGAGGAGCGTCCCGCCGCAGCCGGCGAAGACCGAGATCGCGGCGAGGATCGCCTCGCCCGAGCCGTTCGCAGGGAGGACCTGCTCCGGGGCGAGGCCGACGTTCGCCGCGAGCGCGGCGCGGAGGCGCGGCGCGCCGAAGTCCGGGTAGAGGGCGAAGCGGCGCGCCCCGAGGGCCGCCAGGGCGGCCGTCTTCGTTTCGGTCGGCACGTCCGCCGGGCTCTCGTTGAAGTCGAGCTTCGCAGAGAGGGCCTTCGGCCCCGGCTCGAAGCGGTAGGCGCGGAGCGCGCGGATCTCGGGCCGGACGGCGGCGAGCGGATTCCGGGTCATCGGCGGCTCCTCAGGTCGAGCGAGCGGGCGTGCGCCTCGAGCCCCTCGAAGCGCGCGAGCGTGGCGGCGACGGGGCCGAGCTTCCGCGCCGCGGCGGGCGGCACGGAGACGCTCCGCCCCCAGCGGAGGAAGTCGCGGACGGAGAGGCCCGAGAAGCTCCGCGCGGAGCCCCCGGTCGGCAGGACGTGGTTCGGGCCGGCGACGTAGTCGCCGAACGCGGTCGGCGTGTCGGTCCCAACGAAGACGGCGCCCGAGGTAGCCGCGAACCGCTTCGCGAACCGTTCCGCCGCGCGCCCCATCAGCTCGACGTGCTCGACGGCGAGCGGGATCCCCGCCTTCGCCGCGGCGTCGGCGGTCGGGAAGACGAGGGCGAAGCCGTTCGCCGCGAGGGAGGCCTTCGCGGTCTCCGCCGTCGGGAGCCCCGCGAGCTGGCGGACGAGCTCGTCCGCCGTCGCTGCGGCGAGGTCGCGGCGGTCGGTGAAGAGGAGGCAGACGGCGTCCGGGTCGTGCTCGGCCTGGGCGAGGAGGTCGGCCGCGACGCGCGCCGGGTCGGCGCCCGACGTCGCGAGGACGAGCACCTCGGACGGCCCGGCCGGCATGTCGACCGAGACGACGCCCGAGACGAGGTGCTTGGCCGCGGCGACCCAGCGGTTCCCGGGCCCCACGACCTTCGTGCAGCCGGCGACGGAGACGAGCCCGGCGATGCCGTGCGCGCCGCCGGCGAGGAGGACCGCGTCGACGCCGAGCTCGGCGAGAGCCCAGCGCAGCTCGCGGCTCCCGCGGAACGCGCGCGGCGGGGTCGCGACGACGATCCTCCGCGCCCCCGCGACGCGCGCCGGGACCACCCCCATCAGGAGCGACGACGGGTAGAACGCCCGTCCTCCCGGGACGTAGACGCCGACGGCGTCGTGCGGGACGGGCTTCTCGTCGAAGGCGACGCCGAGGGCGTCGCGGAACTCGAAGCCCTTCGGGAGCTGCCGCCGGTGGTACGCCTCGAGCCTTTTCCGGGCGAGGCGGAAGGCCGCCGCGAAGGCCGGGTCGACGCCCTTCTCGCGAGGCGGCTTCACGAGGAGTCCTCGCTCCGGGAGCGCGACGCCGTCGAGGTCGCGGACGAACGCGGCGAGCGCGGGCGCGCCTCCCGCGAGGACCGACTCGACGATCGGGAGGGCGTCGCGGAGCGTCGCGAAGTCGGGCGAGGCGCGGCGCGCGACGAGCCGCGCGAGGAGGGCCCTCCCCTCGCGCCCGCCCGCGGAGGCGACCCTCAGCACGGGCCCTCCACCCTCGCCGAGAGGCGGGAGACGAGGTCGGCGACCTCGGCGCGGCGCTCGACGAGCGCGCGCGGGCCGACGATGAACGTGGCGCGGCTCGGGAGGATCGTCTCGATCTCCACGAGGTCGTGGGCGGCCATCGTCGAGCCGGTCTCGATCAGGTCGACGACGACGTCGGTCAGCCTCAGCGCCGCGGCGAGCTCCACGGAGCCCGCGAGCGGGACGACCTCGTGCGGGACCTTCCGACCGTCGAAGAAGCGCTCGGCGAGCCTCCGGTACTTCGTCCCGACGCGCACGGGGTGGCCGTTCGGCCGGAACTCCTCGCCCGCCCTCCCGATGAGCGCGAGGCGGCACGCGCCGTACGGCAGCTCGAGCGGCTCGCAGACGACCTCGCCCGACTCCTCGATCCGGTCGCTCCCGACGACGCCCGCGTCGGCGCCGCCGAAGGCGACGTAGGTCGGCACGTCGTCGTCCTTCAGGAGGAGGAGCTCGAAGCGGCCGCTCCGGTCGGGGACGAGGAGGCGCCGGCCGTCTCCCTCCGGGAAGTCGACGCCCGCGGCGCGGAGGAGGTCGAGCGTCTTCCGGAGGAGGCGCCCCTTCCCCGTCGCGATCCGGAAGGGGCGCGGGGCCGTACGCGGGCCGGTCCCGGCCTCGTCGGTCGCGGAGGAGAGCGCCTCGAGGCCGACGCAGAAGCCGACGGCGGGGGCGTCGGGCCCGAACCGCCCCAGGAGGCCGTCGTAGCGGCCGCCGCCGGCGATCTGGCCGCCGCCCCCCTTCGCGTCGAGTGAGAACGTCATGCCCGTGTAGTAGGGCGCCTCCGGCGTTCCCGCGAGGTCGACGACGACCTCGAGGTCGGGACGCGCCTCGAGGGCCACGCGCGTCGCCGCGGAGAGGGAGCGCGCGGCCTCCGCCAGGACGGGGAGGCCGAAGAGGGGCGACGACGGGTCGAAGCCGGCGAGGAGCGCGGCGGAGACCTCCTCGGCCTTCGCCGCGTCCGCACCCTCGGCGCGCAGCCGGTCCGAGAGCCTCCCGACGCGGCGGGCCCGCGCGTCGGCGAGGGCCTCGTGGAGGGCGCTCCGCTTACGGCTCACGAGCCCCGGCGCGACGGCGGCGAGGAGCGCGGGGAGGAGTCCGCCCCATCCGAACGTGAGGCAGAGCCGCCCGGCGGGGACCTCGCGCGTCGCGTCGAGGAGCGTCCTCAGCATCCGGAGGTCCGCCTCGAAGGACGGGTCGCCGTAGAGCTCGGCGCCCACCTGCGCGAACTCGCGCGGGCGTCCGACGCCCGAAGGCTCGTCGCGGACGACGTCGCCGCGATAGAAGAGCGCGACGGGCATCGGGAGGCCCGCGAGGCGGGGGGCCACGACGCGGGCCGCCATCGGCGTGAAGTCGGCGCGAAGTGCGAGGAGCTCGCCCCCGCGGTCGACGAAGCGGTAGAGCCGCTCGTCCCCCTCGGCCGTGACGCCGTCGTAGGGAGAGGCGAAGTCGAGGACCGGGAGGATCGTCTCGCGGAAGCCCGCGTCCGCGAGGGCGCGGACGACGAACTCCTCGGCGCGGCGGCGGCGCTCGGCCGACTCGAAGAGGAGCGCCTGGACTCCGCGCGGGAGGTTCGGGGAGGGAGAGCTCACGGGGTCACCTCGAAGAGAGATCGGATGCGGTCCGGGAGCCTCGCGGCGAGCTCCGCCGCGCTCGTCTCGCGCCCCGTGAAGAGGGACGACTGGCCGGCCGCCTGGGAGAGGAGGAGCGCGAAGCCGTCGACGAGGCGGGCGCCGCGCCGGAGCGCTTCGCGCGAGAACGCGGTCCCGCCGCGCCGGTAGGGCGAGTCGAGGGCGACGACGCCGGGGCCGAGGAGCGCCCCGTCGCACGGGAGCGGGTCGGCCTCGTCGAGGCCGAGCGGCGTCGCGTTCACGACGACGCCGTAGGCGAGGCCCGTGGAGGCCGCGCCCTCGACGGCGCGGGCGCCGGTCGCGCCGGCGAGCGCGGCCGCGCGCTCCGGCGTCCGGGCCGCGACGTCGACGGCCCAGCCGCGGGCGAGGAGCGCCTCGACGGCGGCGCCGGCCATCCCGCCGGCGCCGAGGACGAGCGCGGCCCCCCCTTCCGGAGCCGCGGGAAGCGCGCCGAGGAGCGCCAGCCGGTCGGTGTTCGCGCCCGCGACGCCTCCCTCGCCCGCGTCGCCTCCGAAGACGAGCGTGTTCACCGCCCGCGCGCGTTCGTCGCCGGCGAGCGCGGCGGCCTCCTCCTTGAACGGGATCGTCACCGACGCCCCGCGCAGCGGGAGGCCGACCTCGCCGAGCGTCTCCCGCAGCTCCCCGAGCTGCTCCCCGAGCGACTCGAGGGCGACGGGGACGTAGAGGGCCGGGAGGCCGAGCGCCTGGAACGTGGCGTTGTGGATCGCCGGCGAGAACGAGTGCGACACGCGGCCCCCGAGGAGCGCGAAGAGCGACGCCACCCGGCGCGGCCGCCCGACGCCGTAGACCTCGAGGAGGTCGACGGCCGGCAGCTGGCCCGGCGCCGTCGCCTCCCCCGGGAGCGCCGCGCCGAACGCGAGCGACGCGCCGAGGTACGGCGAGAGGGCCCGCGTGACGAGCCCGGCCTCCCCCATCCCGAACGCCGCGAGGCGCCCGGCGCCGCGCGAGGCCTGGAGCCGGAGGAGCCGGAGGGCGTCGCCGAGCCCGCGGGCCGTCGTGACGAGCTTGGCGAAGCGGGCGCCCGTCGCCTCCATCTCCGCCGCGCGCGCCTCGAGGTCGGGCGGGGTCCTCTCGAAGTCGTGCGCGGAGACGACGACGCGCTCCGGCGGGAGGCCGAGGAGGGTGGGGCCGCCGACGCCGAGCTCGACGTCGGCGAGGTCGAAGCCCGCCTCGAGGGCGGCGGCGAGCCGCCGGGCCGCCTCGGCCCCGGTCCCGTCGAAGCGCCCCCCCTCGCCGCGCGAACGGAGCGTCGCGAGGAGCGTCCGCCCGCGGAAGGCCTCCCGGACGGCCGGGAGATCCGGCTCCTCCGCGAGCGCGTCGAGGCGCACCTCGACGGCGGGCAGCCGACCGTCGACGAGGCGCGCGGCCTCGAGCAGGCCCGCGTTCGTCGGGCGGCCGAGCGCCGCGACGAGGAGCGTCTTTTCCGCGGTGAGAGCCAAAACGAAAACCCCCTCGGTCGTCCGAGGGGGTCGTTGCGGTTCTCCTGCTCTTCCCCGCGCCCTCGGACGACTCGCGTCCGACGAGCGCCTGGCGCTCGCCGTCGCTAAGTGTGATGCCAGTGCCAGAGGACCGGGGCGAACGTCATCGGTCGCGGATACTGGGGGAAGCCCCGGGGCCCTGTCAACCCTTCCGGCGCCAGCGGACCCCCTGCGGGGTGTCCTCGAGGAGGATGCCGCGGGCGGCGAGCTCGTCGCGGATCTCGTCGGACGCCTTGAAGTCGCGGCGCCTGCGGGCGTCCTGCCGGGCCGCGATCTTCGCCTCGACCTCCGCCTCGAGAGCGGCCTCCTCCGAGGCCGGCAGGACGCCGAGGACGCCGTCGGCCTCGCGGAGGAACGCGCGGGCCGCCGCGGCGTCGGAGGGGGAGAGGTGCCCCCCCTCGACGGCGGTGTTCGCCTCCTTCACGAACGCGAAGAGGGCGCCGAGCGCCGCCGCGCTGTTCAGGTCGTCCTCCCAGGAGGCCTTCACGCCGGCGCGGGCCTCCGCGACCCGGGCGAGGAACGCCTCCGTGGCGCCCGCCGCCCCCGCGGCGCCGGCCCGCTCGCCGAGCCGCGCGTCGAGCGACTCGAGCCTCTCCACGGCCGAGACGACGCCGCGCAGCGCGTCGAACGTGAAGTTCAGCTTCTGGCGGTACGGCACGGAGAGGAGGAGGTAGCGGACGGCGCGCGGGGAGAAGCCGCGCGAGAGGACGTCGGGGAGCGTGTAGAAGTTCCCCTTCGACTTCGCCATCTTCTCGCCGTCCACGATGAGGTGCTCGGCGTGGAGCCACGTGCGGACGAACGTCTTCCCCGTCGCCCCCTCGCTCTGCGCGATCTCGTTCTCGTGGTGCGGGAAGACGTTGTCGACGGCCCCCGTGTGGATGTCGAGCGTCTCGCCGAGGTACTTCATCGACATCGCCGAGCACTCGAGGTGCCACCCCGGGCGCCCCTTCCCGAGCTCGGTCTCCCAGAGCGCCGACTCGGGCTCCCCTTCCTTCGCCACCTTCCAGACGGCGAAGTCGCGGACGTCCTCCTTCTCGTACTCGTCGTCGGCGACGCGCGCGCCGCGCTTCATCGAGGAGAGGTCGACGCGGGAGAGCTTTCCGTACGACGGGAACGAGGAGATCCGGAACCAGATCGAGCCGTCGCTCTCGTAGGTGTGCCCGCGCTCCGTCAGCTTCTTCACGATCTCGACCATCTCGGGGACGTGGTCGGTCGCGCGCGGGTAGACCGCGGCGGGGATCACGTTCAGGGTCTTCAGGTCCTCGAAGAAGGTCGCGATGTGGCGGTCGGTGAACTCCCGGAGCGGGAGCCCCTCGGCGACCGCGCCGCGGATCGTCTTGTCGTCGATGTCGGTCAGGTTCATGACCTGCTTCACGGAGAAGCCGAGGCTCCGGAAGGCCCGGCACATGACGTCCTCCCAGACGAACGTCCGGAGGTTCCCGATGTGGACCCGGTTGTAGACGGTCGGGCCGCAGGTGTAGAGGCCGATCTTCCCGGGGTGAAGTGGCTCGAAATCGACCAGGGAACGGGCCGCAGTGTCGAAAAGGCGCAGGCTCACGGTCCGCGATTCTCTTCGCGCCGGGGGCGCATCGCAATGTTCTTGACGACCCCGCCCGCGCGAGGGATAAAGCCCGCTCCGATGTTTCGCCCACGCTCGTCCCGTCCTCTCATCCTCCTCGTCGACGACGACCCGTTCCAGGCCGAGGTCGCGTCCTACATCGCCGAAGAGCTCGACTGCGACTTCGAGAGCGCGCTCTCGGGGACGGAGGCCCTCGAGAAGGTCGCCCACAGGGCCCCGGACGTCGTCCTCCTCGACGTGAAGATGGACGACCTCTCGGGCTACGAGGTCTGCCGGCGGATCAAGACGTTTCCCGAGACCGCGGACACGCAGGTCCTCTTCGTCACGGCGAGGACCGAGGAGGAAGACCTCCTCAAGGGGTTCGAGGCGCTCGCGAACGACTACCTCACGAAGCCGTTCTCGGCGCGCGAGCTGAAGGCGCGGACGAAGAACGCCCTCCGGACCAAGCACCTCCTCGACACGCTCGGGGCGCGGACGCGCTTCCTCGAGCTGCAGCACGAGATCACGGAGAAGCTGGAGGCCGAGGAGGCCGGCACCGAGGAGGGGCGCGCCCAGGCGCTCGGGCCGATCCTCGACCGGATCGCGCAGCTCTTCGGGGCCGACGGCGTCACGCTCCACTCCCGCCGGCCGGGCCGGCCCGAGACCCGGGTCGCCCTCTCGCCGACGTGGCCCGGGGGCGAGCCGCCGTCCTACCTCGCCGCCCTCGCGCTCTCCGAGGACCCGCGCGTCGAGAAGGCGCCGCGCCTCCCGGGCGAGGTGCGCGAACCCGCCGGGGAGTGGGTCGTCGTCGCCGCGCCGCTCTGGGTCGGCTCGGAGCTCCTCGGGACGCTTCGCCTCCACCGCAGGGGCGCCCTCCCGACGCTCGGCGACTCGACCGAGCTCGAGCACCTCGTCGCCCTCGCCGGGCACCTCGCCCGGACGCTCCACAGGGCCGACCTGATCCAGGCCCTGCGCGCCGCGCGCTGAGAGAGCGCGTCCTCTGGGGGTCCGGGGGGCGCAAGGGAACGCGCCCCCCGGCGAGCGCCGCCTCACGGCGGCCCTCCGGCTTTCGGCCCTCGCCCGCGGCTACCACTCGCCGCGCTTCTGCCGCTTGAGGACCTTCCGGAGGACGAGCCCCCGCTTCAGGCTCGACATCCGCTCGATGAAGAGGCGCGAGTCGAGATGGTCGATCTCGTGGCAGAACGCCCGGGCGAGAAGGTCGCTCCCCTCGAGGATCCGCTTCACGCCCTTCTCGTCGTACGCCTCGACGGCGACCGCCTCGGGGCGCTCGACGATCTCGACGACGTCGGGAAAGGAGAGGCACCCCTCCTCGTCCCTCACGAGCCCCTCCGCGTCGACGACGCGCGGGTTCACGAGGACCAGGATCTGCGACGGGTCCTTCCCCACCGACAGGTCGACGACGCAGACCCGCTTGTTCACGCCGATCTGCGGCGCCGCGATGCCGAGCCCCGGCGCCGCCCACCCGGTCTCGAGAAGGTCGCGCACGAGGACCGGCAGGGCGGGGTCCTCGAAGTCGGTGACGTCCTCGTTCCGGGCGACCAGGCGCGGGTCGCCGTATTTCACGATGTCCCGGATCGCCATTCAGACCCCTTTGTTCTCTCTCCGGCGGCGCAGGTCCTCGAGGATGGCGTCCGCCGCGAAGCGGGCCCTCTCGCGGTGGACCTCCTCGAGGACCTTCTGGACCCTGGGGTACCTCCCGAGGATCCCGGTCCAGGCCTCGGCGCCGATCTCCAGGCACTCGGCTCCCGTCTCGGCGATCACGGTCGCCGTCCGGGGGCGGCCCGTCAGGAACGACACCTCGCCGAAGACGTCTCCCGTCGTCAGGATCCCCATCCGGAGGGTCCCCCCGGCGGCCCCGCGCCCCTCGACGCGAAGGACCCCGCGCGTGACGATGAAGAGGCTCCGCCCTTCCTTCCCTTCCTCGATGACGACGTCGCCGCCGCCGAAGGTCCGGCGCTCGGTGGACGCGATGAAGCCGGCGATCTCGGAGCTCGACATGTCCGAGAAGAACCGCGAGCGTTCGAGCCCCTCCGGGATCGGCTGGACCGGCTCGATGCCGCCCCCGGGGAGCCTGCGGAAGACCCCGCTCTCCTCGCGCTGCCGGGCCATCGCCTCGCCGTCCCGCGCGGCCGTCTGCGCCGCGGGCGGCCCCGCGCTCCACGCGCTGATCTGGTGCCTCACGGCGACGGCGAGCGGGAAGCTCCCCTCGCCGGCGAGGTCGGCCGCGAGCTGCTCGAGGAGCGCGACGGCCTCGGCCGTCTCCCCCTTCGCGTGGAGCGCCTCGGCCCTCGCGCGCCTCTCCTCGTAGCTCTCCGCGGGGGGACCCGGGGCCGCCTCCGGGCCGGGAACGGCCGCGGTCGCGAGCGTCTGGAACTTCTTCTTCAGGAATTCGAAGACCACGTCTCAAGGGTGACCCGGCGGACGACGCCGGTCAAGCGTGAGTTTCTCCCGCGGGCAGCCCGACCGTCTCCCCCGGGGGACTTCCCGGGTGGCACGTGGGTCGCATCGTCTCCGGCGGGAGGACGACCTCCATGACCACCAAGGCTCTCCGGAACGCCCTCGCCCTCGCGGCCCTCCTTCCGGCCGCGACGGCGCTCGCCCAGCGCGAGGGGTACTCGTACCTCTCCTGGGTCGGCCCGGAGGTGACCCTCGTGTCGACGGCCGAGGACGACACCTCCGCGCGTCCGAACACGCCGATCCTCGCCGGCGACCGCCTCTCCACCGGCCCGGGCTCGAGGGCCGAGGCGATCCTCGCGGACGGGAACGTCCTTCGCGTCGACGTCCAGTCGAGCCTCCGCTTCGACCGGCTCGCGAGAACCTACGAGGCCGAGGACGACCGCAACTCCGTCTTCCTCGAGCGCGGCGCCGTCTCTCTCGAGCACCGCTGGGGAACCTCCCGCGAGCAGGCGACCCGCATCGACACCGACGACGCCACCGTCCTCTTCCCCGACAAGGGGCTCCTCCGCGTCGAGACCGGCCGCCGGGGAACCGAGGTCTACGTCCTCTCGGGCCGCGCCGAGGTCTACGCCCGCGCCGGGAAGGCGACGCTCCGCGCCGGGCAGTACGCCTTCGCGAGCGGGGACTCCACGCTCGAGGTCGACTGGCTCGACCAGCCCCGCGACGGGTTCACTCGTTTCATCGACGAACGACGGGACCTCGGCGCCGCGACGGCCGGGTCGCAGTACGTCTCGGCGGACTACTCCTACGACTACGCCGCCGCGGACTTCGAGGACAGCGGGACGTGGGTCTCGGTCGGCGGCTCCTGGTGCTGGAGGCCGGCCGTCGCCGTCGGCTGGCGGCCCTACGTGAACGGCTACTGGCGCTGGGCCCCGTGCGGGCTGACGTGGGTCTCCTACGAGCCCTGGGGCTGGCTCCCGTACCACTACGGCTCGTGGCTCTGGGACGCCGCCTTCGGCTGGTGCTGGAGCCCGGGCACCAGCTACTCGCCGGCGTGGGTCTACTGGAGCTACACCCCGTCCTGGGTCGGCTGGTGCCCGATCGGCTACTACGGCGGGTACTACGGCGGCACCTACGGCGGAGGCGGCCACGGGGGGCACGGCGGTCCGCAGGGCCCGCCCACCCGCTCCCGCCAGAACGCCGGGTACGTCGAGCGCGGCACGCTCGCCTACCCCCACCTCCGCGGCGCGGTCGACGTCTCGCGCGTCGACCCCCGCGGCTGGAGCTACGCCTCGGTCAGCCGGCTCGGCACGCGGCTCGACGCGCGGCGCGACGTCCTCGCGCACGAGAACGTGGGGTTCCGCCCCGGCGAGCGCGGGCTCGTCGCGACCGCTCCTCTCCGGATCGACCGCGGCCGCGGCGGCCCGGTGGCGACCGTCGTCCAGGACGCGGTCCGCCGCGTGCCCCTCGGCACCGGCTCCGAGACCCGCGGCGGGTCCCGCGCGGCGGACGACCTGACGCCCGTCCTCCGTCGCGAAGGGACGCTCGGCGCCGCGACCCAGGAAGCGCTCCGGCGTTCCTGGGTGACGCCGGGCCAGGACCCTGGCTACCGGCCGATCCCGGCCGAGCAGGTCGCCGCGCCCCGGCGCGACGCCTCCGGCACCGCGGCGTCCGACCTCCCGACGCGGGGGGGCGCGGGAAGCCTCGGCGCCTCCTCCCCGCCGACCCGGGGCGCGGACGCCTCGATCCCGGGCCGCGGAGCCGGCGCCGGCTCGGGGACGCGTGAGGCCTGGAGGGACGGCGGCGTCTCCGGCGAGACCCGCGGGACGTTCGGCGGCACGACGACGCCCCGGCGCGAGGCGGAGGCCCCGCTCAGGGGGGGCTTCGGGCGCGACCGCGACGTGCGCGGCGACGACGGCTGGCGCTCCCCCGGCACCGACGCGGGCGCGGGCACGGCCCGCACGTTCACCGTCCCGTCCCGACGCTCCGCGCCGGCGACGGAGACGATGGAGACGCCCTCCCGCACGAGCCCGCGGACGGCGGCCCCCGAGACGGAGCCGTGGCGCTCGACGACTTCCCCGTCCCCTCGCCGCGAAGCGGCTCCCGCGCCGGAAGCGGGGACGAGCGCGACCCCGCGCCGCGAGGCTCCCGCGCCGAGAGCCGACGAGGGGTGGCGCGGAGGGGACTCGCCGTCCCGCGGCTCGCGGACGGCCGACGCTCCCTCCTCGCCGCGATACGAGCCCCCGGCCCGGACGTCCGAGCCGCCCGCCCGCTCGTACGAGGCCCCGCGATCGGCTCCCGCGCCGCGCTACGAAGCTCCGCCGGCGCGCTCCTCCGAGCCGCCCCCCGCCCGTTCGTACGAAGCGCCGCGGTCCGCCCCGGCGCCACGCAGCGAGGCTCCCTCCCGTTCCTACGAGGCCCCGCGCTCGGCCCCCGCGCCGCACTCGGAGGCACCGTCGCGCTCCGCCCCGTCCTCTCCCCCGTCGGCGCCGCCCCCCTCCCGTTCGGGCGACGCCCCGCAGCGAAGCGCGCCGTCGCGCGGCTGAACGCGAGGGACGCGACGAGCTCCCGGGGGCGCCGTCCCGCGCGGCGCCCCCGCGGGTCCCGCCCCCTACAATGCGCGTATGCCCGAAAGCCGCGCCGGCCGGCTTCTCCAGGTCCTCCTCGGCTTCTACTTCCTGGAGGCCGGGCTGTTCCTCGTCCTCGCGCCCTGGAGCCGGCTCTGGACCGAGCGCGTCGTCGTTCCGTCGCCGGTCGCCCTCCAGCCTCTCCTCGCGTCGCCGTCGTTCCGGGGTTTCGTCGCGGGCCTCGGGCTCCTCCACCTCGCCGCCGCGGGCCGGGAGCTCCTCGCGCGGAAGGAGGACCCCGCGTGACGGGCGAGGGCGCCCTCCGCGCCGCGCTCCTCGACGCGGCCCTCCCGCACGGCACCGCGGTCCTCGGGCTCGGGATCGACCTCTGCGAGATCGAGCGGATCGAAGAGGCCCTCGCGCGCCACGGGCGCCGTTTCCTCGAGAGGATCTGCGTCCCGGGCGAGGTGCGCCGCCCGCCCGAGTCGCGCCGGATCGCCGAGCACGTCGCCGGCCTCTTCGCCGCGAAGGAGGCCGCGATGAAGGCGCTCGGCACCGGGATGCGCGGCGTCGCGTTCCGGGAGATCGCCGTCGCCCGCGAGCCGGGCGGTCCGCCGCGCCTCGTCCTCCTCGGCCGGGCGCGGGAGAGGGCCGACGCCCTCGGGGTGACCGCGGCGCACGTCACGATCACGCACGGCCGGAGGGACGCGGCCGCCGTGGTCCTCCTCCTCGGAGACCGGTAGACTCGGCGGGAGTGGAGGATCGAGGGAACCTCCGCGGAGGGCGGGTCCTCGTCGTCGACGACGAGCCGTACATCCTGAAGATCCTCGTCTTCAAGCTGCGGACGGCGGGCCTCGTCCCGGTCGAAGCGGCAAGCGGGGAGGATGCCCTGCGCGCCGCCCTCGCGGACCCTCCCGACGCCGTCCTGCTCGACGTCTCCCTCTCGCCCGGCCCCTCCGGCTTCGACGTCCTGCGCCGCCTGAAGGAGGAGCCGCGCACCTCCGACGTCCCGGTCATCCTCCTGACCGCCCGGACGCACCCGGACGAGCGGGCGACGGGGCTCCGCCTCGGCGCCGTGCGCTTCCTGACGAAGCCGTTCTCGACGAGCGCGCTCCTCGCGGAGCTGCAGGAGGTCCTCGCCGCCGGGAACGGAGGGGGTCGAAAGGAAAAGGGCCCCCCGCCGGACGGCGGAGGGCCCTCGGTGGCCTCGGTCTAGGGTCCCGGGATCAGGCTCCGCCGGCCTTGCGGGGCGTGCGGGTCGTCGACCCGCCCTTCTTCACCGTCTGGCCCTTCGGGGCCTTCGGGGCGGCTTCCTTGGGGGGCTTGGCCTTGGGAGCGGCCTTCTTCACGGCCTTCTTGTCGGCCTTCTCCTCGCCGGCCTCGGCCGGCTCGTCGGCCTTGGCGGCGTCCTTCTCCCCGCCCTTGCCGGTCACGAGGCGCCGCGCCTTGTCGAGGAGCGATTCCTTCTTCTCGGTCACGGCCTTCTCGGCGGCCTTCTTCTCGGCGCGGCGCTGGGCGAAGTCGAAGTCGACGAACTCGAGGATCGCGTTCTCCGCGGCGTCGCCCTGGCGCTGCCCGAGCTTCAGGATGCGGGTGTAGCCGCCCGGCCGGGTCGTGAAGCGCGGGGCGATCTCCTCGAAGAGCTTCCTGGCGGCGTCCTGGCTCACGTCGCGCAGGGCGAGGCGGCGCGCGTGGAGGCCGCCCCTCTTCCCGAGGGTGACGAGCTTCTCGGCGAGCGGCCGGAGCTCCTTCGCCTTCGAGAGGGTCGTCTGGATCCTCTCGTGGAGGAAGAGGGAGGTGAGCTGGTTGCGGAAGAGGGCCTTTCTGTGCGCGCTGGTCCGCCCCAGCTTGCGTCCGGCCCGGTTGTGCTGCATCGGTCAGGTCCTCAGCGTCCCGCGCCGGTCGGGGCCTCGAGCTTCATGCCGAAGGCGAGCCCCTTCTCACGCAGGATCTCCTTGATCTCGTTCAGGCTCTTCCGCCCGAAGTTCTTCGTCTCGAGCATCTCCTTCTCGGTCTTCTGCACGAGCTCCCGAAGCGTCCGGATCCCGGCGTTCTTCAGGCAGTTCGCGCTGCGGACGGAGAGCTCCAGCTCCTCGACGTTCGTGTCGAGGAGGGCGTCGAGCTCGCTCTGGGGGATCTCGGGCCCGGTCGCCGCCGCGTCCTCGTCGGTCTCGAGGTTGACGAAGATCGCGAGGTGCTCGCGGAGGAGGACGGCCGCGAGCCCCACCGCGTCGCGCGGGGTGATCGTGCCGTTCGTCCAGACCTCGAGGACGAGCTTGTCGTAGTCGGTCGCCTGGCCGACGCGCGCGGCCTCGACGTGGTAGTTCACGCGGCGGACCGGCGAGTGGGCGGAGTCGAGCGGGATCGTCCCGATCGGCGCCTCGGCGTCGAAGTTCCGGTCGGCCGGGACGTAGCCGCGCCCCTTCGTGACGGTCGCCTCGAGACGGAGGCGGCCCCCGTCGGCGAGCGTCGCGATCGGCGCCTCGGGCGTGAGGATCTCGACCTGCGCGTCGTCCTCGAACGCGTCGGCCGTGACGACGCCCTTCGCCTTCGCGTCGAGGACGAGCGTGCGCGGCCCGTCGTCGTGCATCCGGATGGCGAGGCTCTTGAGGTTCAGGATGACGTCGGTCACGTCCTCGACGACACCCGCCATCGCCGTGAACTCGTGCTCGACGCCGTCGATCTTGACGGCGGTGATCGCCGCGCCCTCGATCGACGAGAGGAGGACGCGCCGGAGCGCGTTCCCGACCGTCGTCCCCCAGCCGCGCTCGAGCGGCTGGGCGGTGTAGCGCCCGTAGTTCCCCGACTCCTCGTCCACCTCGAGGCGGTTCGGTCGCTGGAAGCCCTTCCACATCATCGTTCGCTTCTCCTCGGGACGGAGCCCGTCACTTGCTGTAGAGCTCGACGATGAGCTTCTCGTTGACCTGGAGCGAGACGTCCTCGCGGCGCGGGAGCGTCTTGACGGTGCCCTTGAACTCGGAGGCGGCGAGCTCGAGCCACTCGGGCACGCCGCGCCCCTTGGCGGAGTCGACCGCGGCGACGACGCCCGGGTTCGTGCGGCTCTTCTCCTTGATCGCCACGACCGTGCCCGCCCCGACGACGAAGCTCGGGACGTTCACCTTGCGGCCGTTCACGGTCACGTGGCCGTGGCGGACGAGCTGCCGCGCCTGCTGGCGGGACGCGGCGAACCCGAGCCGGTGGACGACGTTGTCGAGCCGGCGCTCGAGGAGAGAGAGGAGGTTCTCGCCCGTGACGCCGCGCATCCGCTCGGCCTTCTCGAAGGTGAGGCGGAACTGCCCCTCGAGGAGCCCGTAGAACCTCTTCAGCTTCTGCTTCTCGCGGAGCTGGATGCCGTAGCCGAGGATCTTCGACCGCCGCTTGCCGTGCTGGCCCGGCGGGAAGTTGCGGCGCTCGATGGCGCACTTGTTCGTGAAGCAGCGGTCGCCCTTCAGGAAGAGCTTCATGGCCTCGCGCCGGCAGAGCCGACAGACGGATTCGCGATAACGCGCCACGGGAACGGATACCTCCAGGCCGATTCCGTCGTTTCGCTCCGCCCTTCGTCCCGGCCCGGAATCGGGAGCCGGTTTACGGGCGCCGGCGCGCGTTCCGCGCGCCGGGGTCGGCCCCCGCGAAGGGGAGCCGGGAGGCCCGGGGGCCTCCCTCGTTCGCGTCCCCGCCGGGGGAGCGGCGCTCCTCCGTGCGGGGTCAGATGCTCAGGTCAGACGCGGCGCCGCTTGCGGGGCCGGCAGCCGTTGTGCGGGATCGGCGTCGCGTCCTTGATGGAGCGGATGTCGAGGCCCGCCGCCGCGAGCGCGCGGATCGCGCTCTCGCGACCGGCGCCGGGGCCCTGCACGCGGACGTCGAGCGTCCTCACGCCGTGCTCCTGCGCGAGCTGCGCGGCGTTGCCCGCGGCGAGCTGCGCCGCGAACGGCGTCCCCTTGCGCGAGCCCTTGAACCCGATCCGCCCGGCGGACGACCAGGCGAGGACGTTCCCCGAGGGGTCGGTGATCGCCACGATCGTGTTGTTGAACGACGCCTGGACGGTCGCCACGGCGTGCGGAACGTTCTTCTTTTCCTTCTTGGGACCCTTCTTGCGGCCCTTCGCTTCAGCGGCAGCCATCGGCTTTCCTCTTCCTCACTACTTCTTCGTAGCCTTCTTCTTGCCGGCCACGGCGCCGCGGCGCGGGCCCTTCCGGGTCCGGGCGTTGGTGTGCGTCCTCTGGCCGCGGACGGGGAGGCCGCGGCGGTGCCGAAGCCCGCGATAGCAGCCGATGTCCATCAGACGCTTGATGTCCTGGGCGGTCTCCTTGCGGAGGTCGCCCTCGACCTTCACGTCGTCCTGGATCTTCTTGCGGATCTTCGTGACCTCGTCCTCGGACAGGTCCTTGACCCGCGTGTCGAGGTTCACCCCCGCGTCCTTCAGGATCCGCTGGGCCGTCGGGCGGCCGATCCCGAAGATGTAGGTGAGACCGATCTCGACGCGCTTGTTCGGGGGGAGATCGACGCCGGAGATTCGAGCCATTCCCTGTTCCCTCTAACCCTGCCGCTGCTTGTGCTTGGCGTTCTCGCAGATGACGCGGACGACTCCCGCCCGGCGGATCACCTTGCATTTGGAGCAGATCTTCTTCACGGACGCGCGGACTTTCATGTGGTTCCTCGATCTTTTCGCCCCCCGCCTCCCGGGGGAGCCGGCGGAGCCATACAGTTTACTACTTGTACCGGTAGATGATGCGACCCCGGTTCAGGTCGTACGGGGAGAGCTCCACGAGCACCTTGTCCCCGGGGAGGATCCGGATGAAGTGCTTCCGCATCTTCCCGGAGATGTGAGCCAGGACCTGGTGCTTGTTCTCGAGCTCCACCTTGAACATCGCGTTCGGCAGGGGCTCGATCACCGTCGCGGTGACCTCGATGGCGTCTTCCTTCGACATCTGCGCCTCGAAACCCTCTCCTCTCAGACCCGGGCTTCGCCCGTGGTCGCGGCCGGCTCCCCCCGCTGCGGGGCGGCCGGGACCGGGTACTCCGTCTCGCCCGGGACTCCGGTGACGAGACCGTCGGCCGAATAGCGGCCGAATCCGAGGACGACGGGCCCTGAGGCCGTCGCCACGACCGTGTGCTCGAAGTGGGCCGACGGCTTCCCGTCGGCCGTCCGGACCGTCCAGCCGTCCGGCGCGAGCCGGACCCGGGCGGTCCCGAGGTTGAACATCGGCTCGATCGCGAGGGTCATCCCCTCGCGGATCGTCTCGCCCTTCCCCGCCGGGCCGTAGTTCGGCACCTGGGGCTCCTCGTGGAGGGCCGTCCCGATGCCGTGCCCGACGTACTCCCGGACGACGCCGAACCCCTGCTCCTTCGCGACCGCCTCGACGGCGGCCCCGATGTCGCCGACCCGCCCCCCGACCCGGACCGCCGAGACGCCGGCGACGAGGGCCCGCCAGGTGTCGCGGACGAGGGCGGCGACGTCCGCGGGCACCTCGCCCACGACCGCCGTCCGCGCCGCGTCGCCGAAGTAGCCGTCGACGACGGCGCCGAGGTCGAGGCCCACGATGTCCCCGTCGCGGAGCCTGCGCTTCGCGCTCGGGATCCCGTGGACGACCTCGTCGTTCACCGAGGCGCAGATCGTCTTCGGGTAGCCCCGGTAGCCGGGGAACGCGGCCCTGCCGCCCCGCCTCCGGATGCCGTCCGCGGCGATCCGGTCGATCTCCTCCGTGGTGACCCCGGGGCGGCACGCCGCGACGCACTCGGCCAGCGCCTGCTGGACGATCCACGTCGCGCGCTCCATCTTCAGGAGCTCCGTCCGCCCCTTGCAGGTGATCATCCGAGCTTCCCGCCCGAGGCCTTCTTCACCGCGGCGAGGACGTCCTGGGCCACGGACTCGACGGGACGGTCCCCGTCGATCCGGTGGAAGACGCCGTGGGACCTGTAGAGCTCCGCGAGGGGCTCGGTCTTCTCCCGGTAGACGCGGAGCCTCGCCGCGATCGTCTCCGGCGTGTCGTCCGCGCGCCCCTCGAGGGTCGCGCGCTTCACGAGGCGCTCGATGATCGGAGCGTCCGGCACGTCGATGAAGAGGACCGCGACGACCTTCCGCCCCGACTCCGCGAGGAGCCCGTCGAGGGCCTCGGCCTGCGGCACCGTCCGCGGGTAGCCGTCGAAGAGCGCGCCGCCGGCCGCGTCGGGCTCGGCGAGGCGCTCCTTCAGCATCCGCGTGACGAGGTCGTCCGGCACGAGCGCCCCCGACTCCATGATCGGCTTCGCGATCTTCCCGAGCTCCGTGCCGCGAGCGACATTCGCACGGAGGAGGTCCCCCGTCGAGATCTGCGGGATCCCGAGAGCGGCGGCGAGGCGGGAGGCCTGCGTCCCCTTCCCGGAACCTGGAGGACCGAAAAAGACCACGTCGACCGGCATGGCGTTACCCCCTCCGCCCCCGGATGCGGCCCTTCTTGAGGAACCCGTCGTAGTTCCGCATCACGAGCTGCGATTCGATCTGCTGGACCGTGTCCATCGCGACTCCGACGACGATCAGGAGCGACGTGCCGCCGAAGTAGAACGGCACGCCGAGGCCCTGGGTGACGAACGTCGGGAGCTTCGCGTCGAGCCAGGGGCCGATCCCCGGGATGCTCTGGACCTTGAAGCCCATCATCAGGAACTCGGGGATGAGGGCGACGACGACGAGGTAGACGGCGCCGATGAGCGTGATGCGCGTCAGGACGCTGTCGATGTAGTCGGACGTCGCCTTGCCCGGGCGGATGCCCGGGATGAACCCGCCGTACTTCCGCATGTTCTCGGCGGTGTCCGTCGGGTTGAAGATGATCGAGATGTAGAAGTAGCAGAAGAAGATGATCGCGAGGGCGTAGAAGAGGTTGTAGAGCGGCTGGCCCATCGCGAGCTGGTCGGCGAGCTTCTTCATGAAGTCGCTCTTGAAGGCCGACGCGAGGTACTGCGGGAACTGGATGATCGAGACGGCGAAGATGATCGGGATGACGCCGCCCGTGTTCACGCGCAGGGGGAGGTACGTGTTCTGGCCGCCGTAGACGCGGCGCCCGACGACCCGCTTGGCGTACTGCACCGGGATCCGGCGCTGCGCCCGCTCGACGAAGATGATCGCCGCGACGACGACGAGCATGAAGGCGGTGAGGATGAGCGCCGTGAAGAGCGACATCTGGCCGCGCTGGATCTGCTGGATCGAGCGGAAGACCGCCGTCGGGAGCCCGACGACGATGCCGGCGAAGATGATGAGCGAGATGCCGTTCCCGATCCCGCGCTCGGTGATCTGCTCTCCGAGCCACATGACGAACGCGGTGCCCGTCGTGAGCGTGAGGATCGCCATCAGGACGAACGGGACCTTCCCGGAGTCGGACGTCGGGTCGCGCAGGACGAGGAACTTGCCCGTCGGCGTCGTCGTGGCCCAGAGCCAGAGGGCGATGCCCGCGCCCTGGACGACCGAGAGGACGACCGTGCCGTAGCGGGTGTACTGCGTGATCTTGCGCCGGCCCATCTCCCCTTCCTTCGAGAGCTTCTCGAGGTAGGGCCAGACGACCGTCAGGAGCTGCAGGATGATCGACGCCGTGATGTAGGGCGTGATGCCGAGGGCGAACACGGAGAGGCGGCGGAGCGCGCCCCCCGAGAAGATGTCCAGGAACCCGAGGAGCCCGCCGGCGCTCGCCTTGAAGAACTCCTCGAGCGCCTGGGCGTCGAGCCCCGGCGTCGGGATGTGGGAACCCACCCGGTAGATCGCCAGCAGCCCGAAGGAAAACAGGACCCGCTTCCGCAGGTCCGGGACCGCGAAGATGTTCCGGAAGGACTCGAGGACGATCACGCCGCGACTTCCTCGCAGCGGCCGCCGGCCGCCTCGATCTTCTTCTTCGCGCCTTCGGTGAACTGGTGGGCGACCACGGTCAGGGCCTTCTTCAGGTCGCCCGTCCCGAGGATCTTCACCTCGGCGCCCTTGCGCTTGAGGAGGCCCGCCTTGCCGAGGGCCTCGGCGTCGACGGTGGCGCCGGCCGCGAAGAGACGCTCGAGCGCCTCGACGGGGACGGTGTTCCACTCCTTGCGGAAGATGTTCTTGAAGCCGCGCTTCGGGAGGCGGCGGTGGAGAGGCATCTGGCCGCCTTCGCGACCGAGCTGCCCGGAGTAGCCGCTGCGGGACTGCTGTCCCTTGTGGCCCTTGCCCGAGGTCTTGCCCAGGCCGGAGCCGGGGCCGCGGCCGACGCGCTTGCGCGCCGACGTGGCGCCCTTGCGGGGGCCCAGTGTGTGGAGTCCGTGAGCCATGGCGTCTCGTCCCTCTCGCTACTCGCCCACGACCTCGACGAGGTGGCGGACCTTGAGGATCTGCCCGCGGATCGCGGGCGTGTCGGGCCTCACGACCTCGTGGCGGATCCGCCGGAGGCCGAGGCCCTTGAGGGCCTGCTTCTGGTCGACCGGGGTGCAGATCCCGGAGCGGATCTGCCGGATCCGGATCGTCTTCGGGGCCGCGGCGGCGGCCTTCGCCGGCGCCGGGGCCTCCGCCTTCGCCGGGGCCGGCTTCGCCGACTTCTTCGGCACGCCGGCCGCCGAGGCGACCTCCGTCAGGAGGGCGTCGACGTCCTTCTTGGAGCTCTTCTCTTTCTCGGACATCACTTCGTCTCCGCCACCGCCTCCGGAGCCGGGGCGGCCTCGGCCGCCGGGGCCGCGGCCTCGACGGCCGGCGCGCCGGACGACCGGCCGCGGGCCCTGAGGATCGCCTCGGCCATGTGGAGGTTCCGGAGCGCGTTGAACGTCGCCTTGACGACGTTGTGCGGGTTCGTCGTGCCGAGCGACTTCGTGAGGATGTTCTGGACGCCGACCGCCTCGAGGATCGCCCGGACGGCGCCGCCGGCGATGACGCCGGTGCCGTCGGAGGCCGGCTTGAGGAAGACGCGGCCCGCGCCGTAGTGCCCGGTGACCGCGTGGGGGATCGTCTTCCCCTTCAGCGTCACCGAGATCATCGTCTTCTTGGCCATCTCGATCCCCTTCTTGATGGCCGTCGGGACTTCCTTCGCCTTGCCGGCGCCGTAGCCGACGCGGCCCTTGCCGTCGCCGACGATGACGAGCGCGGAGAACGAGAAGTTCTTGCCGCCCTTGACGACCTTCGTCACCCGGTTGATGTGGACGACGTGGTCGATCAGGTCGACGCCCGCGCGGCCCTCACCGAGGGCGCCCGGCGGACGCGGGGGGGCCTGGTTCGGACCGCCGGGGCCGCGGCCCGGGCCGCCCGGGCGGTTGCCGAAGCGGGGGGGACGGTTCGTCGGTGTGCTGCTCAAAACTTCAACCCCTTCTCGCGCGCCGAGTCCGCGAGAGCCTTGACGTTGCCGTGGTAGAGGTGCCCGCCCCGGTCGAAGACGACCGCGGCGATCCCCTTCTCCTTCGCCCGCTCGGCGATGAGGGCGCCGACGGAGACGGCGGCCGCCTTGCCGGCGGCGCTCTTCTTCCCGCCGAGGACGGACTCCTCGCGGGAGCTCGCCTGCGCGAGCGTGTGCCCGGACGCGTCGTCGACGATCTGGGCGTAGATGTACTTCAGCGTCCTGCGGATGGCCAGCCGGGGCCGCTCGGGGGTCCCTTCGACCTTCCGGCGGATCCTCGTGTGGATCCTCTCGCGCGCCTCGACGCGTGCCTGAGCCCTGTTCATCCTCGGGACCTCACTTGCCGGTGGCCTTCCCGGCCTTCTTCTTCAGGACCTCGCCGACGAAGCGGAAGCCCTTGAGCTTGTACGGGTCGGGCGGCTTGATGCCACGGATGCGCGTGGCGGTCTCGCCGACCTTCTGCTTGTCGACGCCCGTGACGACGATGTGCGTCACGTCCTTGGCCTTCGCGTCGGGGGCGACGTCGATCGTCACGCCGGCCGGCTCGGGGAACCGGACGGTGTGCGAGTAGCCGCACGTGAAGATGACCTCGTTCCCCTTCTTCTCGGCCTTGTAGCCGATGCCGACGAGGTCGATGGCCCGCCTGTACCCCTCGGCGACGCCGACGACGGCGTTCTGGACGAGGGCGCGGTTCAGGCCGTGAAAGGCCCGGACCCGCTTCTCCTCGCTCGCGCGGGCGAGGTCGACGCGGCCGTCCTTCACGGCGACGGAGATGCCCTCCAGGATCGGCGCGGAGACCGTCCCCTTGGGACCCTTGACATGGACCCCGCCGGCGTCGACCTTGACCTCGACGCCCTTCGGGAGAGTGATCGGCTTCTTTCCGACTCGAGACATCGTCTTCTCCCCCGGTCCTACCAGACCGAGCAGACGACCTCGCCGCCCAGGCCGCGCTTGCGCGCGTCGTGGCCGGTGAGGAGGCCCTGCGAGGTGGAGACGATGGCGATGCCGAGGCCGCCCAGGACGCGCGGGAGCTCGTCCTTGCCGCGGTAGAGGCGGCGGCCCGGTCGCGAGATGCGGGTCAGCCCGTGGATGACGGGGTTCCCCGACTCGTCGTACTTGAGGTAGAGGCGGAGCAGGCCGGCGCCCTTGTCGTCGAGGACCTTGAAGTTCTTGATGTAGCCCTCGTCCTTGAGGATCCGGGCGATCTCGATCTTCAGGCGCGACGACGGGACGTCGATCTTCTCGTGGCGGGACGTCAGGCCGTTCCGCACGCGGGAGAGGAGGTCGGCGATCGGGTCGGTCAGTGCGGCCATTCGCCCCTCCTCACCACGAGGCCTTGGTCACGCCCGGGACGTAGCCGCCGAGCGCGAGGTTGCGGAAGCAGATGCGGCAGGTGCCGAACTTCCGGATGTACGAACGCGGCCGGCCGCAGATCTTGCAGCGGTTGTGCGTCCGGATCGCGAACTTCGGCTTTCGATTCGCCTTGACGATTGAGGAGCGACGAGCCATCGACGGTTCTCCCTTGTTCCTAGCGCCCGAACGGCATGCCCAGCTCGCGGAGCAGGACTCGCGCCCTGTCGTCGGAGCCGGCCGTCGTCACGATCGTGACGTTGAGGCCCTTCGACTTGTCCACCTTGCCCGGGTCGATCTCCGGGAAGACGAGGTGGTCCTTGATGCCGAGCGTGTAGTTCCCGCGGCCGTCGAAGGCCCGCGTGGGCACGCCGCGGAAGTCGCGCACCCGCGGAAGGGCGATGTTCAGGAGGCGGTCGAGGAACTCGTACATCCTCTCGCCGCGCAGAGTGACCCGGCAGCCGATCGGCATGCCTTCGCGGAGCTTGAAGGTCGCGATCGACTTGCGCGCCCGCGTGATGACGGCGCGCTGGCCGGCGATCTTCGTCAGCTCCTCGGCGGCAGCCTCGACGATCTTCACGTTCTGGATCGCCTCGCCGACGCCCATGTTCAGGACGATCTTCTCGATCTTCGGGACCGCCATCGGGTTGTCGATCCCGAACTCCTTCTTCAGGACCGGGACGACGTCCTTGCGGTACTTGTCGTTGAGCCGCGACGCCATCTCTTACGCTCCCGCCTTCTTGACGACGGACGAGATGGTCGCCTTGCTCCGGCGCGCGTAGCGCACGCGCTCGCCGCCCTCGACGCGGATGCCGACGCGGGTCGGCTTCCCCGTCTCGGGGTCGCGGAGCATGACGTTCGAGAGGGCGATGGCCGCCTCCTTCTCGACGATCCCGCCCTTGATGTTCTTCTGCGGGTTCGGGCGCGTGGCGCGCTTGATGAGGTTCACTCCCTCCACCACGACCCGTCCCTTGTCCGGGACGACGCGCAGGACCTTCCCGTGCGCGCCCCGGTCCTTGCCGGCGAGGACGACGACGTCGTCCCCCTTCCGGACCCTGGCCTTCCCCGTGTACTCGGGCTGCTTCTTCTTCATCGTGGCGGCCTCAGATCACCTCGGGAGCGAGCGAGATGATCTTCATGAACTTCCTCTCGCGGAGCTCCCGCGCGACCGGCCCGAAGACTCGGGTTCCGATCGGCTCCTTGTCGTTGTTGATCAGGACGGCCGCGTTCGTGTCGAACCGGATGTAGCTGCCGTCGCGACGGCGCTGCTCGCGGCGCGTCCGCACGATGACGGCCTTCACGACCTTCCCCTTCTTGACCGCGTCCGGAGCGTCCGGAGCCGACTCCCTCACCGCGCAGGTGATGACGTCGCCCAGGCGGCCGTACTGCCCCACCGACCCGCCCTTGAGGCGGATGCAGGAGAGCCGCTTGGCGCCCGAGTTGTCCGCGACCTCGAGGATCGTCCCCATCTGAATCACGGCGTCTCTCCTTTACCCTTCACGCCGCGCCGCGGTGACGACGGAGCGGACGCGCCAGCGCTTGCGCGCCGACAGCGGCCGCGTCTCCTCGATCTCGACGACGTCCCCGGGGATGCAGGCGTGGACGCGGTCGTCCGCGAGGAACCGCGCGGACTTCTTCTGGAACTTGCCGTAACGGCCGTGCTTGACGAGGCGGGTCACCTCGACGACGACGGTCTTCTCCATCTTGTTGGAGACGACCGTGCCGACCTTGCGGCTCTTGCGGGCTGCGGGCTTCGCCGCGGCGGTGGTGGTCTCGGTGGTCATCGGGCCTGCCTCTCGGCCGTCTTCAGCCGCGCGATGTCGCGCCGCAGCTGGCGGATCTTCATCGGGTTCTCCAGCTGGCCGGTGGCCTTCTGGAGGCGGAGGTTGAAGAGCGCCTGCGTCCACTCGCGGAGCTTCACGGTGCGCTCGTCGGCGGACCAGCCCTTCATCGTCTCTACGGTCGTCCCCTTCATCGCACGGCCTCCTCGAACGACCGCGAGATGAACCGGGTCTTGATGCCGATCTTGTCGGCCGCGAGCCGGAAGGCGTCCCGGGCGGTCTTCTCGTCCACGCCTTCCATCTCGAACAGGATCCGGGCGGGCTTGATGACGGAGACCCAGGCCTCCGGCGCGCCCTTGCCCTTCCCCATTCGGGTCTCGGCGGGCTTCTTCGTGACGGGCTTGTCGGGGAAGACGCGGATCCAGAGCTTCCCGCCGCGCTTGACGTGGCGCTGGATCGCGACGCGGCCGGCCTCGATCTGCCGGGCGGTCAGCCAGCCGGGCTCGGTCGCCTGCAGGCCGAACTCTCCGAAGGAGAGCGTCCCGCCGCGCAGGGCCGTGCCGCGCCGGCGCCCCTTCTGCTGCTTCCTGTACTTGACCTTCGAGGGCATCAACATGGCGGGTGCCCCTTACGCGACCTTCCGGCGCGACTTCGCGCGGTGGAGGTCGCCCTTGTAGATCCAGCACTTGACGCCGATCTTCCCGTACGTCGTGCGGGCCTCGGCGAAGCCGTAGTCGATGTCGGCCTTGAGGGTGTGGAGCGGCAGGCGCCCCTCCTGGTACCACTCGGAGCGCGCGATCTCCGCGCCGTTCAGCCGGCCGGAGCAGCGGATCTTGATCCCCTGCGCGCCGAACCGGAACGCCGACTCCATCCCCTTCTTCATCGCGCGGCGGAACGCCACCCGGCGCTCGAGCTGCATCGCGATCGATTCGGAGACGAGCTGCGCGTCCGTCTCGGGCCGCTGGATCTCCACGATGTTCACGTGGATGTCCTTGCCGAGGCGGCGCTGGAGGCGGTCGCGGAGCTGGTCGACGGCCGCGCCCTTCTTGCCGATGATGACGCCCGGGCGGGCGGTCATGATGTTGATCTTGAGCTTGTTCCCGCGCTCGATCTCGACCTCGGACACCGCCGCGTTCGAGAGGTCGCGCTTGAGCTCGGCCCGGAGCTTGAGGTCGTCGTGCAGGAAGCGGAGGTAGTCCTTCTCCGCGTACCAGCGCGAGTGCCAGGTCCGGTTGTAGCCGATGCGGAACCCGTAGGGGTGAACCTTCTGACCCATCGTCGTCCTACTCCTGCCCGGCGCCGGGCTCCGCGGCCGGTGCGCCCTTCTTGGCCCGGGGGGCCTTCGGCTTGCCCTCGCCCTTCGGCGCGGCCTTGGGGGCCTGCGGGCGGGCGGCGGCCTTGGCGACGGCCGCGGCGACCTTGCCGCCCTTCTTCCTCGCGACCGGCCGCGCCGGCTCGGCGGAGAGCCCCGCCTTGCGGCGGACCGCCGGGTCGTCCGAGAGGAAGACCGTGACGTGGCAGAACGGCCGGGTGACGAGCCACATCCGCCCCTGCGGGCCGCTCATGAAGCGGGGCCGCGCGAAGCGCTTCTTGTAGTTGGAGACCGAGCGGAGCATGGCGTTCCGCTGGAGGGGCTTGCGCCCCGCGCCGTCGACGAGGATGCGCGAGACGACGAGCGCGTCCGCGTCGACGCCCGAGCCGTTCTGCTGGGCGTTCGCGACGGCCGACTCCACGAGCTTCTTCAGGTCGGACGAGCAGCCCTTCGGCGTCGCGGCGAGCGTCGCGAGCGCGCGGCCGACCGGCTTCATGCGGATGAGGTCCGCGACGAGGCGCACCTTCTGCGCCGAGCCGCGGTAGTGACGGAGGCGGGCGACGGATTCCATCGTTCCTCCGTTACTTGGCCGGCGCCGGCGCCGGCGCGGGCGTGGCGCCCTTCTCGACCTTCCGGCCGGAGTGGCCCTTGAAGGTGCGGGTCGGGGAGAACTCTCCGAGCTTGTGGCCGACCATGTTCTCGGAGACGTAGACGGGGATGAACTTCTTCCCGTTGTGGACGGCGACCGTGTGGCCGACCATCTCGGGCATGATCGTCGAGCGGCGCGACCAGGTCTTGACCACGCGCTTGTCCCCCGCCGAGTTGAGGGCGACGATCTTCTCGAGGAGGTGCCCGTCCACGAAGGGGCCTTTCTTGGTAGAACGCGACATCGGGTTTCCTTCGTTCCGCCTTACTTCGTGCGGCGCTTGACGATCATGTTGTCCGTGCGCTTGTTGTTGCGGGTCTTCTTGCCCTTGGTCTTCCAGCCCCACGGGGAGGTCGGGTGGCGTCCGCCGGACGTCTTGCCCTCGCCGCCACCCATCGGGTGGTCGACGGGGTTCATCGCGACGCCGCGGTTGTGAGGCTTCCACCCCATCCACCGGTACCGGCCCGCCTTGCCGATCGAGATGTTCTCGTGCTCGAGGTTCCCGACCTGGCCGATCGTGGCGTAGCAGAGGACCCGCACCTTGCGGAGCTCGCCCGAGGGCATGCGGAGGAGGCAGGTGTCGCCTTCCTTCGCCATGACCTGGGCGCCCGCGCCGGCGGAGCGGACCATCTGCCCCCCCTTGCCGGGCGTCAGCTCGACGTTGTGGACGATCGTGCCGAGCGGGATCGACTTCAGCGGGAGGGCGTTCCCGGTGAGGATGTCCGCGTCGGGCCCGGAGACGACCGTCTGGCCGACCGCGATCCCGGCGGGGGCGATGATGTAGCGCTTCTCGCCGTCGGCGTAGTGGATCAGCGCGATGCGGGCCGAACGGTTGGGGTCGTACTCGACCGAGGCGACCTTGCCGGGGATGCCGAACTTGTCGCGCTTGAAGTCGACGACGCGGTAGCGCTTCTTGTGGCCGCCGCCGCGCCACCAGGAGGTGAGCTGGCCGAGGCTGTTCCGGCCTCCGGTCTTCACCTTCCCGCGCGTGAGGCTCTTCTCGGGGGCGCTCCGCGTGATCTCCGCGAAGTCGCTGGTCGTCCGCTGCCGGAGACCGGGGGACGTGGGCTTGTACGAGCGAACCGGCATGGTGTCAGACCCCCTCGAAGATCGGCGGCAGCTTCTCGCCCGCCTTCAGCTTCACGTAGGCCTTCCGCCCTTCGCTCGTCCGGCCGATGGAGCGCCCGACCTTCTTGATCTTCGACGTCGTCTTGAGGACGCGGACCGAGTCGACCTTGACGTTGAAGAGGACCTCGACGGCGCGGCGGATCTCGATCCGGTTCGCGTCCGTGGCGACCTTGAACGTCAGGACGTTCTGCGTCTCCCGCAGCGTCGTCGACTTCTCGGTGATGATGGGCTTCAGGATGATCGACTGCGCGGTCTTCATCCGAGCACCTCGGTGACCGTCTTGAGGGCCTGCTCGGTCAGGATGACCGTCTTCGCCTCGAGCGCGGCGTAGGCGTCGAGCCCGAGGGCGTCCTCGACGAAGAGGTCCGGGTTGTTCCGGGCCGCCTTCGCGAGGTTGCCGTTCTCGCGGCGGTCGAGGAGGAGCGCCTTGCCCGTGACGCCGAGCCTGGCCATCGCCTTGGCGAGGTCGCCCGTGCGATGGGTCGGGAGCTCGAGGCTCTCGAGGAGGACGAGCTGGTTCTCGCGGAGCTTCTCCGAGAGGACGCAGCGGAGCGCGGCCTTCTTCGTCGCCACGTTGACCTTCAGGTCGTACGAGCGGACGACCGGCCCGTGCACCGTGCCGCCGTGGCGGTGGATCGGCGGGCGGCCGCCGCCCTGGCGGGCCCGGCCGGTGTGCTTCTGCTTGAAGGGCTTCTTGCCCGTGCCGGAGACCTCCGAGCGGACCTTCGTCTTGTGGGTCCCCGCGTGCTCGCGCGCGCGGATCGCCCGGACGACCTCCCACACGATGTGGCGGCGGAACGGCACCCCGAAGATCTCCTCGGGGAGGTTCGCCTCGCCCACGGTCTCGGCGTTCAGGTTCCGGATGGGGACGGTGAGGCTCGCGGAGGGAGCCGTCTTCTTGGTCGTCGGCATCGTCCCTCTCCTCAAGCCGCCTGCGTCCGCGAGGCCTTCTTCACGATCTTGACGACCGTGTTCCGGGCCCCGGGGACAGCGCCCCTCAGGTAGATCAGGTGGTTCTCGGCGTCGACCTTGACGACCTCGAGGTTCTTCGTCGTGACCTGCTTCCCGCCCATCCGGCCCGACGAGCGGGTGCCGGGGTAGACGCGGGAGGGGTACGCCGAAGGCCCGATCGAGCCGGGAAGCCGGTGGAACATCGACCCGTGGGTCGCGACGCCGCCGGCGAAGCCGTGGCGCTTGATGAACCCCTGGAACCCCTTGCCCTTCGAGACGCCGACGACGTCGACGTGCTCGGCGGGGTTGAAGATGTCGCAGAGGACCTTGTCGCCCGGGGCGAACGCGTCCCCTTCCTCGCACCGGACCTCACCGACGGTCCGGGTAGGGGGGACGCCGGCCTTCTCGAAGTGGCCGCGGACGGCCTTCGTGAGGCGGCGGGGCGACGGACGGGGCCCGACGAGTCCGAGCTGGACCGCGTCGTAGCCGTCGTTCTGCTTGGTCTTGCGCTGGACGACCAGGCACGGCCCGGCCTCCACCACCGTCACCGGCACGACCGTGCCGTCGGCAGCGAAGAGCTGGGTCATCCCGATCTTGCGCCCCAGAATCCCTGTGATCATGGTCAAAAACCTCGTTACGGCTCCGGGGTCATTTCCCCATGGTGCGGATTTCGACTTCCACACCAGCGGGGAGCTCGAGCTTCGTCAGGGCGTCGACGGTCTGGGGCGTCCACTCGAAGATGTCGAGCAGGCGCTTGTGCGTCCGCATCTCGAACTGCTCCCGCGACTTCTTGTCGACGTGAGGAGAGCGGTTGACCGTCCACCGCGAGATGGCCGTCGGCAGCGGAATGGGACCGGCGACCTTGGCGCCCGAACGGCGCGCGGTGTCGACGATCTCCGCCGTCGACTGGTCGAGGATGCGGTAGTCGTACCCCTTGAGGCGGATGCGGATCTTGTCGTTGCCCATCGTCTTTCTCGTGGTACCGCCCCGCGGGGCGGAGACCGATCGTGTCCGGGGGGCGCCCTGGGCGCCCCCCTTCACGACCGACCCCTCGTTAGGCAAGGATCTCCGTGACGGTGCCGGCCCCCACGGTGCGGCCGCCCTCGCGGATGGCGAACTTCAGCCCCTTCTCGATCGCGATCGGGGCGATGAGCGTGATCTCGAGCTCGACGTTGTCGCCGGGCATGACCATCTCCACGCCCTCGGGGAGCTTGGCCGAGCCCGTCACGTCCGTCGTGCGGATGAAGAACTGCGGACGGTAGTTGTTGAAGAACGGCGTGTGGCGGCCGCCCTCTTCCTTGGACAGGACGTAGATCTTCCCCATGAACTTCGTGTGGGGCTTGATCGTGCCGGGCTTGCAGAGGACCTGCCCGCGCTCGACGTCCGTCCGCTCCACGCCGCGGAGGAGGACGCCGATGTTGTCGCCCGCCTGGCCCTGGTCGAGGAGCTTCTTGAACATCTCGACGCCGGTGACGACCTTCTTGACCGTGTCCTTGAAGCCGACGATCTCGATCTCCTCGCCGACCTTCACGACGCCGCGCTCGACGCGGCCCGTGACGACCGTGCCGCGGCCGGAGATCGAGAAGACGTCCTCGATCGGCATCAGGAAGGGCTTGTCGGTCTCGCGGACCGGGTCGGGGATGTTCTCGTCGAGGGCCTTCGCGAGGTCCCAGATGCACTGCGCGTCGGGCCCGGTCGGGTCGTTGAGGGCCTTGACGGCCGAGCCGCGCACGATGGTGATCGTGTCGCCCGGGAACTCGTACTTGTTGAGGAGGTCGCGGACCTCGAGCTCGACGAGGTCGAGGAGCTCCGGGTCCTCCATGAGGTCGCACTTGTTGAGGAAGACGACCATCGCCGGCACGTTGACCTGCCGGGCGAGGAGGACGTGCTCCTTCGTCTGCGGCATCGGGCCCTTGGGGGCCTCGACGACGAGGATCGCGCCGTCCATCTGCGCCGCGCCGGTGATCATGTTCTTGATGTAGTCGGCGTGGCCCGGGCAGTCGATGTGGGCGTAGTGGCGCTTCTCGGTCTCGTACTCGACGTGCGCGAGGGCGACGGTCAGGATCTTCGTCGCGTCGCGACGGAAGGTCTTCGCGTCCGCCTTGGCGACGTCGTCGTAGGCCTTCGCGACGGCGAAGCCCTTCGTCGAGAGGACCTTCGTGAGGGCCGCCGTGAGCGTCGTCTTGCCGTGGTCGATGTGACCGATCGTGCCGACGTTCACGTGGGGCTTCTTACGCTCGAATTTCTCCTTGGCCATCGTTTCCTCCGAATCTCTCCTCGGTCCGTCGTGTCTCAGACCTCAGGGAAGTCTGGTTGGTGTTCTTCCTGTCGTTCTCTCGTGAAGGGGCGCGTCAGGTCGAGACCTTGGCGACGATCCCCTCGGCGATCGCCTTCGGGACCTCGTCGTAGCGCTCGAACTGCATGCTGTAGTTGGCCCGGCCCTGCGTGAGCGACCGGAGCGTCGTGGCGTAGCCGAACATCTCGGAGAGCGGGACGCTCGCTGTGATCACCTGGAAGTTCACGCGCGGCTCCATGTGGTTGATCTTCCCGCGGCGGGAGTTCAGGTCGCCGATGACGTCGCCCATGAAGTCCTCGGGCGTGACGACCTCGACGGCCATCATCGGCTCGAGGATGACCGGGTCGGCCTTCTTCGCGGCCGCCTGGAAGGCCATGGAGCCCGCGATCTTGAACGCCATCTCCGAGGAGTCGACGTCGTGGTACGAGCCGTCGTAGAGCTCGACCTGGATCTTCGTGGTCGGGTACCCGGCGAGGACGCCGGTGAGGATCGCCTCGCGGATCCCCTGGTCGATCGGCTTGATGAACTCCCTCGGGATGACCCCGCCGACGATCCCGTTGACGAACTCGTACTCCTTCCCTTCCGGGTGGGGGCGGAGCCGGATCTTCGCGTGGCCGTACTGGCCCTTGCCGCCCGTCTGGCGGACGAAGCGGCCCTCGCCCTGGGCTTCCTTCCGGATCGACTCGCGGTAGGCGACCTGGGGCTTGCCGACGTTCGCGCCGACGTTGAACTCGCGAATGAGGCGGTCGACGATGATCTCGAGGTGGAGCTCGCCCATCCCGGCGATGATCGTCTGGTTCGTCTCCTTGTCGGTCGAGACCCGGAACGTCGGGTCTTCCTGCATGAGCTTCGCGAGGGCGAGGCCCATCTTCTCCTGGTCGACCTTCGTCTTCGGCTCGATGGAGAGGTTGATGACCGGCTCGGGGAACTTCATCGCCTCGAGGACGACGACGTTCTGCTTCTCGCAGATCGTGTCGCCCGTGACGACGTTCTTCAGGCCGACCGCGGCCGCGATGTCGCCCGCCCAGACCTCCTTGATCTCCTCGCGCTTGTTCGCGTGCATCTTGAGGAGGCGGCCGACGCGCTCGTTCGTCTGCTTCGTGGCGTTGTAGACGCCGGAGCCGGCGTCGAGGTGCCCGGAGTAGACGCGGAAGAACGCGAGCTGGCCGACGAAGGGGTCGGTCATGATCTTGAAGACGAGGCCCGCGAACGGCGCGTCGTCCTTCGTCTCGCGGAAGGTCTCCTTGCCGTCCTCGTCGACGCCCTTGATCGGCGGGATGTCGACGGGCGAGGGGAGGTACTCGATGACGGCGTCGAGGAGCTGCTGGACGGCCTTGTTCTTGAAGGCCGAGCCGCAGACGACCGGGTGGAGCTTCCCGACGATCGTCGCCCGGCGGAGGGCGGCCTTCAGCTCGGCCGCCGACGGGACGACGCCCTCGAGGTACTTGTGCATCAGGTCGTCGTCGGTCTCGGCGATCGCCTCGATCGCCTTGTCCCGCCACGCCGCGAGCTCGGCGCGGTGCTCGGCGGGGACCTCGACGGTCTGGAACTCGGCCCCGAGCGCCTCGTCGCGGAAGTCGTAGGCCTTCTCCTCGAAGAGGTCGATGACCCCGTGGAACGTCTCGGCGGAGCCCCAGGGGAGGATGATCGGCACCGGCCGGGCGCCGAGCTTGGAGATCATCATCTCGACGCAGCGGTCGAAGTCGGCCCCGACGCGGTCCATCTTGTTGACGAACGCGATCCGGGGGACCCCGTAGCGGTCGGCCTGGCGCCAGACCGTCTCGGACTGCGGCTCGACACCCGACACCGCGTCGAAGACCGCCACGGCGCCGTCGAGGACGCGGAGGGAGCGCTCCACCTCGGCGGTGAAGTCGACGTGACCCGGCGTGTCGATGATGTTGATCCGGGTCCCCTTCCAGGCGCAGGTCGTCGCGGCGGAGGTGATCGTGATGCCGCGCTCCTGCTCCTGGACCATCCAGTCCATCGTGGCCGTCCCCTCGTGGACCTCCCCCAGCTTGTAGTTGACGCCGGTGTAGTAGAGGATCCTCTCGGTAGTCGTGGTCTTACCGGCATCGATGTGGGCCATGATGCCGATGTTCCTGCAGTTCTCGAGCGCGTGCGTTCTCGCCATAAAGTCTTGTGCTTCCCGACCTCGGTCGTGTCTGCGCCGTCGAACCCTCCCGGGCCTCGCGTTTCCGCGACCTCGGGCGGGTTCCGCACGCTTTTATGCGTGTCCCGGCTCGGTTGTCTCCGCGGACCTTTCCGTCCCCGTCAGGGTGCGGCCGGTTTCCACGGACTCCGGGATTCCCGGGGAGGCCGCCGTCGACCGGCGTCCTCCCTGTCCGTGCAGGCGACTACCAGCGGTAGTGAGCGAAGGCCTTGTTGGCCTCCGCCATCTTGTGGGTATCCTCCCTCTTCTTCACGGAGTTGCCACGGTTGTTCGCCGCGTCCAGGAGCTCGCCCGCGAGCTTGTCCCGCATCGTCTTCTCGCCGCGGGCCTGCGAGTAGTTGATGATCCAGCGGATGGCCAAGGACGTCCGGCGGTTCGGCTTGACCTCGACCGGGACCTGGTAGGTCGAGCCGCCGACGCGGCGGGACTTGACCTCGAGGACGGGCTTGACGTTCTCCAGGGCCTTCTTGAACGTCTTGAGCGGGTCGTCCTGGGTCTTTCCCTCGATCTGCTTCATGGCGCCGTAGAAGATCCCCTCGGCGGTGGACTTCTTCCCGCGCTCCATGACGGAGTTGATGAACTTGGTGACGAGCTGGGACTGGTAGAGCGGGTCCGGGAGGACCTCGCGCTTGGGAACCTCGCGACGGCGCGGCACGGCTCTTCTCCCTTACCTTACGACTTCGGGCGCTTGGCGCCGTACTTGGAGCGGGACTGCTTCCGGTTGGCGACGCCGACCGCGTCGAGCGTCCCACGGATGATGTGGTAGCGGACGCCGGGAAGGTCCTTCACGCGGCCGCCCCGGATCATGACGATGGAGTGCTCCTGGAGGTTGTGCCCGATGCCCGGGATGTAGGTCGTGACCTCGATGCCGTTCGTGAGCCGGACGCGGGCGATCTTGCGGAGCGCCGAGTTCGGCTTCTTGGGAGTCGTGGTCTTGACCTGCGTGCAGACCCCCCGCCGCTGCGGGCAGGACTGGAGGGCGGGCGACTTCGTCTTGTAACGAACGGCTTCGCGCCCCTTACGAACGAGCTGGCTGATCGTCGGCATCAGGCTTCCTCGGTTCCTCTTCCCCGCCGGAGAGACGACTTTTCGGCCCTTCGGGCCCTCGTTTCCCCGGTTACTGCGATGTCGGTTCGACCCTCAGAGCCGCCCGGGACGGGCCTGCCCGAGGTGCGAAACCGGCAGAGATTACGTGCAAGTCCCCCGCCTGTCAACCGGGTACGCCGACCGGACCCGGGCGGGGCGTCCGTGGGGAACCCGGCGGACCGGGTCCCCCGTGATTCCGAGCGGGCGAGGCGGCCTGCCCCGCTCGTCCGGGGAGTTCCGGGGACCCGGCGGACCGGGGCCCCGTTCATCCCGCGCGAGCGAAGCGAGCTGCCTCACCGCGCGGAGGGGGTCGGGGGAACCACTGGTCCGGGTTCCCCCCATTATTCCGAGCGAGCGAAGCGAGCTGCCTTGCCGCGCGGAGGGGGTCAGGGGGAACCCGGCGGACCGGGTTCCCCCTGGGTACTTCAGATCTCTTCGTCGAGGTCCGCCGCCACCACCGGCGGCTCGTCGTCGTAGTAGGGCTCCTCGACCTCGTCCGGCTGGACCGGGATCTCCTCCCGCTCGAGCTCGATGTTGCGGTAGTAGTCCATGCCCGTCCCCGCCGGGATGAGGCGCCCGACGATGACGTTCTCCTTGAGGCCGCGGAGGAGGTCGACGCGCCCGGCGATCGACGCCTCCGTGAGGACGCGGGTCGTCTCCTGGAACGAGGCCGCCGAGACGAACGAGTCCGTCGAGAGGGAGGCCTTCGTGATGCCGAGCAGGAGCGGGCGCCCCTGGGCGGGCTTGCCGCCGGCCGCGACGATCCGGTCGTTCTCCTCGCGGAAGCGGAACTTGTCGACCTGCTCGTCGATGAGGAACTCGGTGTCGCCGACCTCCTCGACGCGGACGCTCCGCATCATCTGGCGGACGATGACCTCGATGTGCTTGTCGTTGATGCCGACGCCCTGCGAGCGGTAGACCTCCTGGATCTTGTCGGTCATGTACCGCTGGAGCTCCTTCTCGCCCTTGACCGCGAGGATGTCGTGCGGCGAGGGGTCGCCTTCCGTGAGCGGGTCCCCGGCCTCGACGCGCTCCCCTTCCTGGACCATGACGTGGGCGCCGCGCGGGACGAGGATGTCGCGCTTCTGGCCGTCCTCCGACTCGACGACGAGCTTCTGCTGGCCCTTGACCGTCCCGGCGTGCCGGACGACGCCCGACACCTCCGTGATGACCGCCGGCTCCTTCGGGCGCCGGGCCTCGAAGAGCTCGACGACGCGCGGGAGACCGCCGACGATGTCGCGGGTCCGCTTCTTCTCGACGGGCTTCTTGGCGAGCGCGTCGCCCGGGTTCACCGTGTCGCCGTCGGCGACCATGAGGTGCGACGGGATCGGCAGCGCGTAGCGGCGCTCCGTGCCGTCGACGCCCAGGACGACGAGCTGCGGCGCGCGCTTCTCGGTCGTGCCCGTCGTCTCGACGACGATCTTCTGCGAGAGGCCGGTGACCTTGTCGGTCTCCTCGCGCAGGTTCTCGCCGTCGATGATGTCCTTGAAGACGACCTTGCCCGCGATCTCGGAGAGGATCGGCGAGGCGAACGGGTCCCAGAACACGAGGAGCTGGCCCGGCTTCACCTCGTCGCCGGCGGAGACCTTCAGGGTCGAGCCGTACGCGAGCGAGTAGCGCTCCTTCTCGCGCCCCTTGGCGTCCTGGATGACGAGCTTCGAGTTCCGGTTGACGACGACCTCGGTGCCGTCGACCTTCCGGACCGTGAGGGCGTTCAGGATCCGGGCGACGCCCGGGTTCTTCGCGACGTGGCGCGCCGTCTCGGCGACGCGCGCCGTGCCGCCGTAGTGGAAGGTCCGCATCGTGAGCTGCGTGCCCGGCTCGCCGATCGACTGCGCGGCGATGACGCCGACGGCCTCGCCGATGTCGACCATCCGGCCCGTCGCGAGGTTCCGGCCGTAGCACTTGCGGCAGACGCCCCGGCGGGTCTCGCAGGTCAGGACCGAGCGGATCTTGACCTTCTCGATGCCGGCTTCCTGGATCGCCGTCGCGATCTCCTCGGTGATGACGTCGTTCGCCTCGATGATCGCGGCGTCCGTCGCCGGGTCGAAGACGTCCTCCTGGACGAAGCGGCCGACGATGCGGTCGCGGAGCGGCTCGAGGATCTCGCCCCCCTCGACGATCGCCGTGACGGTGATGCCGTCGAGCGTCGCGCAGTCCTCCTCGTTGATGATGACGTCCTGGGCGACGTCGACGAGGCGGCGCGTGAGGTAGCCCGAGTCGGCCGTCTTGAGCGCGGTGTCCGCGAGGCCCTTGCGGGCGCCGTGCGTCGAGATGAAGTACTCGAGGACGGAGAGCCCCTCGCGGAAGTTCGAGATGATCGGCTGCTCCATGACCTCGCCCGAGGGCTTGGACATGGGACCGCGCATCCCGGCGAGCTGGCGGACCTGCTCCTTGGAGCCTCGGGCGCCCGAGTCGGCCATCATGAAGATGGGGTTGAACTCGTTGCCGGGAGCCGAGTCGGCCGTCTTCATCTCCTTGAACATCTCGTCGGAGACGGCCTCGGTCGCCCGGTGCCAGATGTCGATGATCTTGTTGTGGCGCTCGCCGTCGGTGATGGCGCCCTGGGCGCGCTGGTTGTCGACCTCGAGGACGTCGCGGCGGGCCTTGTCGACGAGGACGGTCTTCTTCGCCGGGATCCGCATGTCGTCGGCGGCGATCGAGATGCCGGCCCGGGTCGCGACCTGGAAGCCGAGCGCCTTGATGATGTCGAGGATCTCGACCGTCCGCTCGAGCCCGAGGTTCACGAAGCAGTAGTTGACGAGGTCCTGCAGGCCCTTCTTCTTCAGGGTCCCGTTGATGAACGGGATGTCCTTCGGGAGGTGGGCCGACATGAGGACGCGCCCGACCGTCGTCTCGATCCGGGTCGCGCTGCACTCGATCGGCTCGGCGTGGACGACGTCCTGGTCGCCGAGGACCTGGCTCTCGAGGTCGATGAGCCGGCCCGTGTAGCGGACCGTGATGCCCGCGTGGGTGTCGACCTCGCCCGCGCCGTGCGCGAGGAGCACGTCGTCGAAGCCGGGGAAGACCCGCCCCTCGCCCTTGCACCCTTCCTTGCGGCGGGTGAGGTAGTAGAGGCCGAGGACGAGGTCCTGCGACGGGACCGCGAGCGGCTTGCCGTGCGCCGGCGACAGGATGTTGTGCGCCGAGAGCATGAGGACCTGCGCCTCGACCTGCGCCTTCGGCGAGAGCGGCACGTGGACGGCCATCTGGTCGCCGTCGAAGTCGGCGTTGAAGGCCGCGCAGACGAGCGGGTGGATCTTGATCGCCTTGCCCTCGATGAGGACCGGCTCGAAGGCCTGGATGCCGAGGCGGTGGAGCGTCGGCGCCCGGTTCAGGAGGACCGGGTGCTCCTTGATGACCTCCTCGAGGGCGTCCCAGACCTCGTTCGGCGCCTGCTCGACGAGCTCCTTGGACATCTTGATCGTCGAGGTGAGCTGCTTCTGCTCGAGGCGCCGGTAGATGAAGGGCTTGAAGAGCTCGAGGGCCATCCTCTTCGGGAGGCCGCACTGGTTCAGCTTCAGCTCCGGCCCGACGACGATGACCGAGCGGCCCGAGTAGTCGACGCGCTTGCCGAGGAGGTTCTGCCGGAAGCGGCCCGACTTCCCCTTCAGGGTGTCGGAGAGCGACTTGAGCGGGCGGTTGTTCGTCCCCTTCAGGACGCGGCCGCGGCGGCCGTTGTCGAAGAGGGCGTCGACGGCCTCCTGGAGCATCCGCTTCTCGTTCCGGACGATGACCTCCGGCGCGCGGAGCTCGAGGAGCTTCTTGAGCCGGTTGTTCCGGTTGATGACGCGGCGGTAGAGGTCGTTGAGGTCGGACGTCGCGAACCGGCCCCCGTCGAGCGGGACGAGCGGGCGGAGCTCCGGCGGGATGACCGGGATGACGTTCAGGATCATCCACTCGGGACGGTGGCCCGAGCGGCGGAAGGCGTCGACGACCTTGAGCCGCTTGGCGGCCTTCAGGCGCTTCAGGGCCGACGTCTCCGTCTTCATGATGAGGCGGAGCTCGTCCGCGAGGTCGTCGATGTTGACCCGCTGGAGCAGCTCCTGGATCGCCTCGGCGCCCATCTTCGCGACGAACGAGTCGGCCCCGTACTTGCCGCGGAACTCCCGGTAGCGCTCCTCGGTGATGAGCGCCTTCTCGTTGACGTTCTCCTCGTCGGCGAGCGGGCCCGGGTCGACGACGACGTAGGCCTCGAAGTAGAGGATCCGCTCGAGGTCGCGGAGGGTCAGGTCGAGGAGGTGGCCGATCCGGCTCGGGAGGCCCTTGAAGAACCAGACGTGCGAGACCGGGGCGGCGAGCTCGATGTGCCCCATCCGCTCGCGGCGGACCTTGGACTTCGTCACCTCGACGCCGCACTTGTCGCAGACGACGCCCCGGTGCTTCATCCGCTTGTACTTGCCGCAGAGGCACTCCCAGTCCGTGATGGGCCCGAAGATCTTCGCGCAGAAGAGGCCGTCGCGCTCCGGCTTGAAGGTCCGGTAGTTGATCGTCTCCGGCTTCGTGACCTCGCCGAAGGACCAGGAGCGGATCTTCTCGGGGCTCGCGAGCGCGATCTTGATCGCGTTGAAGTCGCGGGGGCCGGGGCCCCGGAAGGCCGGGGCCGCGGGCGAGAGGGGGGAAGCGCCGAAGGTGTCCATGGTCATCTCTCCCTCCTCAGACCTTCAGGAGCTCGACGTCGAGGCAGAGCGACTGCAGCTCGCGCACGAGGACGTTGAACGATTCGGGCAGGCCGGGCTCCTCGGGGACCTCGCCCTTCACGATCGCCTCGTAGACGCGCGAGCGCCCCTCGACGTCGTCGGACTTGACCGTGAGGAGCTCCTGCAGGGTGTAGGCCGCGCCGTACGCCTCGAGCGCCCAGACCTCCATCTCGCCGAACCGCTGGCCGCCGAACTGGGCCTTGCCGCCGAGCGGCTGCTGCGTGATGAGCGAGTAGGGCCCGATGGAGCGGGCGTGGATCTTGTCGTCGACGAGGTGCGAGAGCTTCAGCATGTAGATGTAGCCGACCGTGACCTTCTGCTCGAAGCGGTCGCCCGTCATGCCGTCGTAGAGGTCGGTCTTTCCCGTCCGGGGGAGGTTCGACTTCTCGAGGAGGCCGCGGATCTCCTCCTCGGTCGCGCCGTCGAAGACCGGCGAGGCGATCCGGAGGCCGAGCGCGTGCGCGGCCCAGCCGAGGTGCGTCTCGAGGATCTGGCCGACGTTCATTCGCGAGGGGACGCCGAGCGGGTTGAGGACGATCTCGACCGGCGTGCCGTCCGGCAGGTACGGCATGTCCTCCTCGGGGAGGATCCGGCTGATGACGCCCTTGTTCCCGTGGCGGCCGGCCATCTTGTCGCCGACCTGGAGCTTGCGCTTCATGGCGACGTAGACCTTGACGGTCTTGTTGACGCCGGGGGCCAGCTCGTCGCCCTTCGAGAGGAGCGTGATCCGGTCCGCGGCCACCTTGCGGATGACGTCGACCTGCGAGTCGGCGCGCTGGAGGACGAGGCGGACGGTGTCCTTGACCTCCTCGTCGCGGAGCCGGAGGCTCTTGAGGAGCCGCGGGCCCATCATGCCGATCTTCTCGACGGTGAGCTTGTGGCCCGCGGCGACGAGGACGTTCCCCTGCGGGTCGACGACGTCCTCCTGGACGGCGCGCCCCTCGAGGAGGCGCTCGATCTTCTCGCGCGCCTCGGTCCGCACGATGCGGATCTCGTCCTCGGCGTCCTTGTTCAGGTAGCCGATCTCCTCGTCGAGGATCTGCTTGGCGCGGACGTCCTTCTGCTTCTCGTCGTCCTTGCGCGTGAAGATCTTCACGTCGACGACGACGCCCTCGATCCCCGGCGGGCACTTGAGCGAGGCGTCGCGGACGTCGCCCGCCTTCTCGCCGAAGATCGCGCGGAGGAGCTTCTCCTCGGGCGTGAGCTGGGTCTCGCCCTTCGGCGTGACCTTGCCGACGAGGATGTCGCCCGGCTTCACGTTCGCGCCGATCCGGATGATGCCGGACTCGTCGAGGTCGCGGAGGGCGTGCTCGGAGACGTTCGGGATGTCCTTGGTGATCTCCTCGGGTCCGAGCTTCGTCTCGCGCGCCTCGATCTCGAACTCCTCGATGTGGATGGAGGTGTAGTAGTCCTCCTTCACCATCTTCTCGGAGATGAGGATCGCGTCCTCGAAGTTGTAGCCGCGCCACGGCATGAACGCGACGAGGATGTTCCGCCCGAGGGCGAGCTCGCCGCCGGAGGTGCACGGACCGTCGGCCAGGACCTGGCCGGCGACGACCCGCGTCCCCTCCTTCACGATCGGCTTCTGGTTGATGCAGGTGTTCTGGTTCGAGCGCCGGAACTTCAGGAGCGGGTAGATGTCCGCCCCGAACTCGCGCGGCTTGCCGTCCGGGCCGATCCCCTCGACGCGGACGATGATGCGCCGGGCGTCGACGGTGTCGACGAGCCCGTCCCGCTTGCAGAGGACGACCGCGCCGGAGTCGCGGGCGACGACGCCCTCGAGGCCGGTGCCGACGATCGGCGGCTCGGTCCGGAGCAGCGGCACCGACTGGCGCTGCATGTTCGAGCCCATGAGGGCCCGGTTCGCGTCGTCGTGCTCGAGGAACGGGATGAGCGCCGCCGCGACCGAGACGAGCTGCTTCGGCGAGACGTCCATGAAGTCGACCTTGTCCCGCACCTCGGCCTTGAACTCGCCCTGGAGCGTGATCTGGACCCGCTCGTTCGCGAAGCGCCCGTCCGCCTCGAGCGGCTCGTTCGCCTGGGCGATCGCGTAGTCCTCCTCCTCCCACGCGGGGAGGTAGAAGGCGGTCGGGCGCCCGACGGCGAGCTTCTTCCCGGCCTTCCTGAGCTTCGCGTTCATCGCCTCGAGCTCGACGCCCTCGACGATGGCGCCCTTCTGCCAGCCCGAGTCGCCGACGGTGACGACCTCGAAGTGCTCGAGGACGTGGCCGTCGCGGACCTTCTTGTACGGCGCCTCGATGAAGCCGTACTCGGAGATCCGGGCGTACGTCGAGAGCGACGAGATGAGGCCGATGTTCGGGCCTTCCGGCGTCTCGATCGGGCAGATGCGGCCGTAGTGGGTCGCGTGGACGTCGCGGACCTCGAACCCGGCGCGCTCGCGCGAGAGGCCGCCCGGCCCGAGGGCCGAGAGGCGGCGCTTGTGCGTGACCTCGGAGAGCGGGTTCGTCTGGTCCATGAACTGCGAGAGCTGCGAGGACCCGAAGAACTCCTTGATCGCCGCGATGACCGGCTTGGAGTTGATCAGGTCGTGCGGCATCGCCGAGTCGATGTCCTGGTGGACGGACATCTTCTCCTTGATCGCCCTCTCCATGCGGACGAGGCCGATCCGGAACTGGTTCTCGAGGAGCTCGCCGACGCAGCGGACGCGGCGGTTCCCGAGGTTGTCGATGTCGTCGATCTTGCCGATGTCGCGCTTGAGCTCGAGGAGCGCCCGGATGACGACGTAGAAGTCGTCGGACGACAGCGTCTTCTGCTCGAGCGAGGTCGAGAGCCCCATCCGGATGTTGAACTTGTAGCGGCCCACGCGGGAGAAGTCGTACTTGCGCGGGTCGAAGAACATCCCGACGAAGAGGTTCTTGGCGCTCTCGTCCGTGGGCGGGTCGCCGGGGCGCATCCGCTTGTAGATCTCGAGGAGCGCCTCGCGCTTCGTCTTGACGGAGTCCTTGCGGAGGGTCGCGATGAGCGTCTCGCCGATCGGCTCCCAGTCGGGGAAGAGGACCTCGACCGGGGTCGCCTGCTTCTCGGTCATGACCGTCGCGAGGTCGTCCGGGACCTCGGTGCCGGCCTCGTAGAGGACCTCGCCCGAGGAGAGGTCGACGACGTCGACCGAGAAGAGGATCCGGCCGAGCTTGGCCGGGTCGACCGACACGGTGACGCTCTGCCCGGAGGCGAGCTGCTCCCTCTGGGCGTCGGTGAGCTTGACGTCGGCGAAGATCCGGCCGTCCTTGCGGACGCCCCGGAGGTGCTTCTGGCGGAGCTCCTCCTTCGGGAGGACGTCGTGCGGGATGACGAGGTGCGCCTTCCCCTTCTCGAACGTCAGGCCGACGGAGGAGTAGAACTTCTTGAGGATCTGCTCGTCGCTCTCGAGGCCGAGCGCGCGGAGGAAGACCGTCCCGGGGAACTTCCGCTTCCGGTCGATCCGGACGCCGAAGAGCCCCTTGCTGTCGATCTCGAACTCCACCCAGGAGCCGCGGTACGGGATGATCTTCCCGATGAGGGTGTGCGTCCCCTCCTTCGTGAAGAAGACGCCCGGCGAGCGGTGGAGCTGCGAGACGATGACCCGCTCGGTCCCGTTGATGATGAAGGTCCCGTTGTCCGTCATGAGGGGGATGTCGCCGAAGTAGACCTCCTCCTCCTTGATGTCGCGGATCGGCCACTCCTTCGGGGCGCTCTTCCCCGTCGGGGCGTTCTCCTTGTCGAAGACCTTCAGCCGGAACGTGACCTTGAGCGGGACGGCGTACGTGAGGCCGCGCTCCTGGCACTCGGCGACGGTGAAGGGGAGGCGGAGCTCGACCGGCGTGCCGCAGACCTCGTCGATCGTGACCTTGCTCGGGTTCGGGTGGCCGCAGACCTGGCACTCGACCCGGTTCGCCCGCGGGTCCTTGACGCGAACCGTCGCGCCGCAGTGCTCGCACGAGAAGCGGAGGTGCTGGATCCCCTCGAGACGCCCGCTCCGGGAGCCCCAGTCCCCGATCCGGTACGAGACGTACTCGAGCGCGCACGTCTCGCGGAAGTCCGAGAACGGGAAGACGCCGCGGAAGACGGCCTCCAGGCCGACGTCCTGGCGCTCCTCGGGGAGGAGGTCCATCTGGAGGAAGTCCTCGTAGGACCGCCTCTGGACGTCGATCAGGTTGGGCAGGGGCAGGAAGGTCTTGATCTTGCCGAAATCGTGTCGGGCGGTCTGCCCCGGGGCGAGCATGCGGTCAGCCATTCGAGCGGGCTCCCTTCAGCCGAGAGACGGGTGACGCGAAAAGAGGGAAATACCGCCCGGCGAGACGGCGCGATCCCCGGGGGGCCGGTCGAACCGGCCCCTCGGGGAATCGACGTCCGTCACCGGACGGTCTCCCGTTGGGGGACACGCCGGACTACTTGACCTCGACCTTGGCGCCGATCTCCTCGAACTTCTTCTTGATCGCGGCCGCCTCGTCCTTCGAGACGGACTCCTTCAGGGTCCCGAGGTTCTCGACGAGGTCCTTGGCCTCCTTCAGGCCGAGGGAGGAGTTGACCTCGCGGACCGCCTTGATGACGTTGATCTTGTTCGAGCCGGCCTCCTTGAGGACGACCGTGAACTCCGTCTGCTCCTCGACGGGGGCGGCGGCGGCAGCCGGGGCGGCCGCGGCGGCCGGGGCGGCCATCATCGCCGCGGAGACGCCGAACTTCTCCTCGAGGGCCTTGACCAGGTTGTTGAGCTCGAGGACGGTCATCCCCTCGACTTCGGCGACGAACTGCTCGACGGAAAGGGCCATTTCGTTCTCCTTGTCTCTTCGCGCGTGCGCGTTTCGTTGGTTCGGTTTCGGGAGCCCGGCCTCAGGCCGCGGCGCTCTTCTTGTCGGCCACGGCCGAGACGGTCATCGCCAGCTTCCGCTGCGGGGCCGACAGGACGGTCACGAGGCGGCGGACCGGCGACTGCATCAGGCCGAGGAGCCTGGCCACGAGCTCGGGCCGCGTCGGCATGCTCGCGAGCGACTCGAGGGCGGTGGCGGGCACCGGGCGGCCCTCGACGAGGGCGGCCTTGACCTTGATCTTGGGGTTCGTCTTGCCGAACTGGTGGAGGACCTTCGCCAGCTGGACGATGTCGGTCTTCGAGTAGGCGACCGCGGTCATGCCGGTGAAGTGCTCGGACAGCGCGCCGATCGGGGCGTCCTTGAAGGCGCGGAGCGCGAGCGTGTTCTTGACGACGACGTAGTCCGAGCCCGTCGCGCGGACCTGCCGGCGCAGCTCGGTGACGTCGATGACGTTGATCCCCTGGAAGTCGATGAGGAAGGCGTGCGGGGCGCTCCCCACCGACTCCGCCATCCTGGCGATGGCCTCGGTCTTCTCGGTGCGGTTCACGCGGTCCTCCCGACGAGCTTGTCGGCGACCATCGGGTCGACCGGGATGCTCGGGCCCATCGTCGACCCGATGAAGATCGACTTCACGTACTTCCCCTTGGCCGCGGCGGGCTTGGCCTTCTGGACCGCCGAGATCAGGGCCTCCGTGTTCTCCACGAGCGCCTTGTCCTCGAACGAGAGCTTGCCGACCGGGCAGTGGATGATGGCGGTCTTGTCGACGCGGAACTCGATCTTGCCGGCCTTGAGCTCCCGGACGGCCTTGCCGACGTCGAACGTGACCGTGCCGGCCTTCGGGTTCGGCATCAGGCCGCGGGGCCCGAGGACCTTACCGAGGCGACCGAGGGACTTCATCATGTCGGGCGTGGCGACGAGGGCCTCGAAGTCGAGGAATCCCCCCTGGATCTTCGCGACGAGGTCGTCCCCTCCGACGACGTCGGCCCCGGCGTCCTCCGCCTCCCGGACCTTCTCCCCGGACGCGACGACGGCGACGCGGATCGTGGCGCCCGTCCCGTGGGGGAGGACGACCGTCCCGCGGACCATCTGGTCGGCGTGCTTGGGGTCGACGCCGAGGCGCATGGCGACCTCGAGCGTCTCGTTGAACTTCGCGTACGCCGCCGAGCGGACGAGCGCGACGGCCTGAGGGACGTCGTAGAGCTTCGTCCGGTCGACTCGGGCGGCCGCGGCGGTGTACTTCTTGCCTTCCGTCATGTCCCTTCCGCTCTTCCGAGAGCGGCGTCCGTCCGGCGTCCCCGCGAAGAGAAGCCCCGGGAGGCAACCCGGGCATCGCGGGGCCGCGCGCCGAGAGAGGGTCGGCGCCGGCCCGTCCGCCGTCTCAATCAGAAACCGTCACGCGACGATTTCGTTCTCTTCAGCCCTCGACGTCGATCCCCATGGACCGCGCGGTGCCCGCGACGGTCTTCTTGGCGGCCTCGATGTCTGCGGCGTTGAGGTCCTGGAACTTCAGCTTGGCGATCTCCTCGACCTGCTTCATCGTGACCTTCCCGACGCGGTTCTTGTTCGGGACGCCGGACCCCTTCTCGACCTTCGCCGCCTTCTTGAGGAGGACGGAGGCCGGGGGGGTCTTCGTGATGAAGGTGTAGGAGCGGTCGGAATAGACCGTCACGACCACCGGGATGATCAGCCCCGCGTCCTTCGCAGTCCTCGCGTTGAAGGACTTGCAGAAGTCCATGATGTTGACGCCCTGCGGACCGAGGGCGGTGCCGACGGGCGGCGCGGGGGTCGCCTTCGCGGCTTCGATCTGGAGCTTGACCTGCCCGACGACTTTCTTGGCCATTGTGGCTTCCTTCGAGGTGCTGCGGGGAGGGCCCCGCGTTCTTCAGAGGACCGGCGCGCCGGGCCTCCCTGCGTCAGATTTTCTGGACCTGGACGAACTCGAGCTCGACCGGGGTCGGCCGGCCGAAGATGGTGACGAGGACCCGGAGCGTGGAGCGCTCGATGTTGACCTCCTCGACGTCCCCCGTGAACTCCTTGAACGGGCCGTCGACGATCTTCACCTTCTCGCCACGATCGTAGGTGTACTTCGGCTTCGGCTTCTCCTTCGACTCCGCCGTGTGGTGGAGGATCGCCTCGACCTCCTCCGGCGTGAGCGGGACGGGGCTCTTCGAGGAGCCCCCGACGAAGCCGGTGACCTTCGGGGTGTTCCTCACGAGGTGCCAGGTCTCGTCGGCCATCTCCATCTGGACGAGGACGTAGCCCGGGAAGAACTTGCGCTCGACGTTGCGGCGCTTCCCGGCCTTCATCTCGACGACCGTCTCCTTCGGCACGCGGATCTCGCCGAACTGGGACTCCATGCCCTGGGCCTTGATCCGGTTCGTCAGCTCCTGGACGACGCGGTCCTCGAAGCCCGAGTACGTGTGGACGATGTACCAGTCCATCGACGGCGCCGCGGACGCGGTGTCGGTGAGGGCCGGGGTGCCGTCGTGCTCGGTCATTTCGCGAGGCCTCGTCGGGTCAGTGGCCGAACTGGGCGAAGAACCAGTTGATGACGGGAGTCACGGCCGCGTCGACGACGAAGAGGAACACGCCGACGACGACGGTGTAGACGATGACGACCGTGGTCGTGCCGACCACCTCTTCCTTCGCCGGCCAGCTGACCTTGCCGGTCTCCTTCCGGACGTCGACGAGGAACTCCCTGAAGGTCTTCCACCGCTCGGTGAGGTTCATTCGATCCGTCTTCCTGCGCCCTGGGGCGCCGTGCCGCCCGTTCCGGGGCGTCCGGCCCGCCCACCCGGGCGGGGAGAAGGTGGCAGGGGTGCGGAGACTCGAACTCCGAACCTACGGTTTTGGAGACCGTTGCTCTGCCAATTGAGCTACACCCCTGTGCTGAGGCCTTTCCTAGACCTTGCCTTCCTTGTGCGCCGTGTGCTTGCGGCAGTAACGGCAGTACTTCGAGACCTCCAGCTTTTCCTGGTGGGTCTTCTTGTTCTTCGTCGTCGTGTAGTTCCGGCGCTTGCACTCGCCGCACGCCAGGCTGATCAGGTCTCTCGGCATCGCTCTCTCCGCCTCCTCGCCGCTGTCGGGGCCTCCCCCGTCCGTCCGCCCGTCCCCTCCCGCGCGGGAGGATGGAGCGGGAGACGGGATTCGAACCCGCGACCAACAGCTTGGAAGGCTGTGACTCTACCCCTGAGTTACTCCCGCCGGTGTCCTTCCGGCCCGTCGTCTTCCCCTCCCCCCGGCCGGGCCGGGCGCCCGGGAGAGGTCAATGGAGCCCACGAGCAGAATTGAACTGCTGACCCCGTCCTTACCAAGGACGTGCTCTACCGCCTGAGCTACGTGGGCCCGGTCTCCGCTGGTTCCCCCGGGCCCTTCACCGGGCCGGGGCTTTTCTCGGAAGTGCTGGTGGGCAGGGAGGGATTTGAACCCCCGTAGCGCCTAAGCGCGGCAGATTTACAGTCTGCTGCCATTAACCACTCGGCCACCTACCCACGCCTTCTTCCGTCTCTACGTCTCTCCCTTCCACGGGCCGCCCCGGGATCCGCTTCCCGGGTCGACCGTGGAGCTGGCGATGGGACTTGAACCCGCAACCTGCCGATTACAAATCGGCTGCTCTGCCAGTTGAGCTACGCCAGCCCATCGCGCCCGAGGCCTCCGGCTGGCCACCCGGCCGAAGCCGGGACGCGCGAACCGTGGTGTATATCAGCGCCGGGCTGTCCCGTCAAGCGATTCTCGTGCCGGGATCGAGCTCCCGGGGCTCCGTGGCGCACCACCGGGGACGACACCATATTCAGAAAAGCTCCTCCGGAGGATGTCATGGGGGTTCGCCTGGTCCTCGCGACCGGGGTGTTGGCCGTTCTGGGAGGGGTGCCTCTCCGCGCGGCCGACCTCGTGGTCCCTGTCGTCCTCGACGTCCGGTCCGGGACGGCGCATTACACCACGGAGCTGACCCTGACGAACAGGGGAACCGAGACCGCCGGCCTCACCCTCGGCTACAGGGGCTCTCTCGGCTCGGCGGCGGGAGTGGTCACCGAGAGCCTCGCAGCGGGAACCCAGCGGACGATCCCCGACGTCGTCCGTTTTCTCGGGGACCGCGGGGTCGCCTTCCCGTCGCTCTCCGAGGGGGCGGCCCAGGCAGGGACGCTGCGGATCACGTCTCCCGAACAGACGCCCGGTTCTCTCGCCGCGGTCGCCCGGACGACGAGCCCCACCTCCTCCCCCCACCCGGACGGCGCGGCGGGGCTCGCGTACACCGCGGTCGCCCCCACGGCCTGCTTCTCCGGGCGGGCCGTCGTCCACGGCCTCCGGGCGACCGGGTCGGACCGCTCGAACCTGGCCGTCTTCAACCCGGCCACGTCCTCCGTCACGGTGAAGGTCGTCGCCGTGAGCGGGACGGGAGACGGCCGCGAGGCCGTCTCCGCCGACGGGATGAGGCTCGAGCCCGGCGAGTGGCGGCAGGTCGACGGGATCCTGGCGAAGGCCGGGATCGACCAGGGGTGGGTCGTCGTCGAGAAGACCGACGGCGGGGCCTTCGGCGCCTACGGCGTCGTCAACGACGGCGGGACGAACGACGGCTCCTACCTCGCCGCGGCTCCCGACGCCTCCACCGCGGTCGTGACGGTCCCCGTCCTCGTCGAGACGCCCGCGTTCCGGACCGAGCTCGTCCTCGCGAACCGCGGCGCGACCCCCGTGCCCCTCGCGCTCGACTACCGCGAGTCGCTCTCGCCGTCGCTCGGAGCCGGGGGGAGCGCGACCGTCACCCTCCTCCCCCGCGAGCAGCGGATCGTCCCCGAGGCGATCGCCTGGCTGCGGGCTCTCGGTGTCGCCGCAGGACCCTCGGGCGCCGCACCGTACGCCGGGAGGCTCCGCGTCTCGGTCCCGGCTCCCGCCGCGATCCACGCCGCCGCCCGCGTCTCCTCGCCCTCGCCCGGCGGGGGCGCCTACGGCGTCTTCCTCCCCGGGATCGCGGCCGGCGAGGAGGCTGCGGACGAGGCGGTCGTCACCGGCCTGCGGGCCGACGGAGAGGTCCGGTCGAACGTCGCCCTCGTCCATGCGGGCGCCGCCGGCTCGGGCGCCGTCACGCTCGAGCTCCAGCTCTTCGACGGCGAGGCCGGCGGCGCGGCAGCCGGCCCGCCGACGGCGGTCCGGCTGGCGGAGGGGGCCTGGACCCAGATCGGCGACCCGCTCCGGCCTCTCGGCGTCCGGAGCGGCTGGGCGAGGATCCGGAGGACGGCGGGAAGCGCGCCCTGGCTCGCCTACGGGGTCCTGAACGACGGGGCGGCGCCGGGCCTGAGGACGGGGGACGGCGCCTACGTTCCGGCGCTCGGGACCGGGACGGTGCCGGCGACGCGGATCGCCCCCTCGGACTTCGAGTACCTCGGCGCGTTCCGCCTCCCCGAAGGGGGACCGCGGCCGGTGACCTTCGAGTACGGCGGGAACGCGATGACGTTCCGGCCGGGGGGCGACCCGGGAGGCTCCGCGGACGGGTTCGACGGCTCCCTCTTCGTCACGGGCCACGACCGGATGCCCTACGGCGACCTCCCCGACGGGAGCCGCGTCGCGGAGGTCTCCATCCCGGCGCCGGCCGTCTCGCGGGACGTCGCGGCACTCCCCTTCGCCCGGCTCCTCCAGCCGCTCGCGGACGTCACCGGGGGGCTCTTCGCCGGGATCGACGAGATCCCCCGCATCGGGATGCAGTTCCTCGACCGGCCCGAGACCGGGCCGCGGATCCACCTCGCGTGGGGCGAGCACCTGCCGCCGCCCCCCGACCGCCCGACGCACGCCTGGTTCGAGCCCGACCTTTCCTCCCCTCGACCGAAGGGGGCCTGGTTCCTCGACGGCCTCTCCCCCTACGCGGCGAACGGCTACATGCTGGAGATTCCCTCCGACTGGGCGAACGCCCACGCCTCCGGCCGCGTCCTCGGGACCGGGCGATACCGCGACGGGGGCCTCGCGGGGATGGGCCCGGCGCTCTACGCCTACCGTCCCTGGCTCGACGCCGCAGGAACGCCGCCCGCCGCCAACGCGACTCTCCCCGTCACGACGCTCCTCCAGTACCAGTCCACGCTCGACACGGAAGGAATCACGCGGTGCCTCGCCGGGACCCAGCACGCCGACGCGTGGGAAGGGGCGGCGTGGCTGACGACCGCCTCCGGGAAGTCGGCCGTCCTCTTCGCCGGGACGAAGGGGATCGGCGACCGCTTCTGGTACGGCTTCCTGAACCCCGCCGGGCCCGACCGGCCGTGCGTGGCCGGCGACTTCGTGAACGAGTACACGACCTGCCGGAAGGCGGACGGCACGCCGTGCCCGGCCGAGGAGCTCGTCGAGTGCGAGGGCCACACGTCGAGCCGCGGCTGGTGGAGCAGCCGCTTCGCGGGCCGGCTCCTCCTCTACGACCCGGACGACCTCGCGCGCGTCGCGGCCGGCACGACGGAGCCGTGGGCCCCTCAGCCCTACGCGTTCCTCGACGTCGAGCCGTGGCTCTACCGGAACCCGACGCAGGTGGACGTCGAGGAGATCGGCCCCGGGGTCCAGCAGCGCTTCCGACTCGGCGACGTCACCTTCGACCGGAGCGCCGGGCTCCTCTACCTGCTCGAGCTCTACGCGGACGGGGCGAAGCCCGTCGTCCACGTCTTCCGGGTGCGCTGAACGCGGGACCGCGGACCGAACGCGAGCCTCGACCGGAGCGCGCCCGCAGGCGCGTCAGCCCGGGCGCTTCGTCCGGCGCTGCCGGAGGGCCTCGAAGAGGAGAACCGCGGCGGAGACGCCGACGTTCATCGAGCCGGCCCCCTCAGCCATCGGGATCGCCACGAGCCGGTCGCACGTCTCGCGCGTCAGGCGGCGGAGGCCCGGCCCCTCGGCGCCGAGGCAGAGAACGACGTCGCCCGTCAGGTCGACGTCCCACATCGGCTCCCCCTCCGGCGAGGCCCCAAAGACCCAGAAGCGGTCCTTCTTGGCGTCCTCGAGGAAGCGCGCGGCGTTGCCGACGCGGGCGACCTTGACCCGCTCGAGCGCCCCGGCGCTCGCCTTCGAGACGGACTCGTTGAGGCCCGCCGAGTGGCGCTCGGGGAGGACGACCGAGACTCCCGCCGCGGCCGCCGTGCGGAGGATCGAGCCGAGGTTCCCCGGGTCGGTCACCTCGTCGAGGAAGAGGACGAGCCGGCTCCCCGGCTCGCCCGCAAGGACCTCCTCGACCGGGTCGTACTCGCGGGTCGCGACGCGGGCCGCGACGCCGTTGTGCGCCTTTCCCGCCGTCCGGTCGAGCTCCTCGCGCGGGACGTGCCGGACCGGGATCCCCTTCTCCCGCGCCGTCCGCTCGAGCTCGCGGGCGCGGGCGTCGCGCCGCCCCTCCTGCAGGAGGAGCGCCTCGACCGCCTCGGGGCGCTCCGCGAGCGCCGCCGCGACCGGGTGGAAGCCGGCGACGATCACCGGACCTCGACGAGGACGACGGCCGAGGCGAAGACCCCCTCGCCTCGGCCGAAACCGGTCATCCCGTTGCCGCTCGAGGCCTTGACGGAGACCCGCTCCACCGGGATCCCGAGGAGAGTGGCGACGACGGCGCGCATCGCGTCGCGGTGCGAGCCGACGCGGGGCCGCTCGGCGACGAGCGTGACGTCGACGTTCAGGACCACCGGGTTCCCCGCCCGCGCGAGCGCCTCGGTGACGAAGCGCGAGGACGGGGCGTCCTTCCACTCCGGTGCGGTCGTCCCGAAGACGCTCCCGAGGTCCCCCGCCGCGGCCGTCCCGAGGAGGGCGTCGGCGAGCGCGTGAAGGACGACGTCGCCGTCGGAATGGCCGTCCGGACCGCAGTCGGAGGGGATCTCGACCCCGCCGAGGACGCAGCGGCGCCCCGCCACGAGCGGGTGCGCGTCGAGCCCCTGCCCGATCCGGAGGCTCACGGCCGCACCGCCGCGAGCCACGCCTCGGCCCGCGCGAGGTCCTCGGGGTAGGTGATCTTCACGTTCCACCGCGAGGTGACGACCGTCCGGACCGCGACGCCCCGCCGCTCGAGGAGCTCGACGTCGTCCGTGGCGTCCGCCAGGCCCGCCTCGACCGCATCCCGGAGGAGTCCCGCCCGCAGGACCTGCGGCGTTGCGGCGGCGAAGAGGTCGTTCCGCGGGACGGTCTCGACGACGACGCCGTCGCGAACCCGCTTGACCGTGTCCGTCACGGGGCTGCCGGCGAGGGCGGCCCCGTGCTCGGCGGCCACGTCGACGACGGCCGCCACGTCGGCCGGCTCGACGAGCGGCCGGGCGGCGTCGTGGACGCAGAGGAGGTCGCCGTCGGCCGCTCCCGAGGCCCGCCAGGCGGCGACGACCGAGTCGCGGCGCGTCTCTCCGCCGCGCGTCGTCGTCACCGGCATCGCGGAGAACCCCGCGAGCGCGGTGGCGAAGGCCGCCTCGTGCCCCGGGGAGACCGCGACGACGGCCCGGTCGACCCGTCCCGAGGCGGCGAGCCGCTCAAGCGCGTGGAGGAGGAACGGCTTCCCGGCCAGCTTCACGAGGGCCTTCGGCCCGGAGTCGTGGAAACGGGCACCGACGCCCGCGGCCGGGATCAGCGCGACGACGGCCACGTCACCGCGCGAGGATGTCCGCTTCCTTCGCCTTGACGACCGCGTCGACCTCGGCCGAGAACTTGTCCGTCATCTTCTGGATGTCGTCGAGGCCGCGCTTCTCCTCGTCGGCCGAGACCGTCCCCGCCTTCCCTTCCTTCTTGACCTTGTCGTTGGCCTCGTGGCGGTGGTGGCGGATCTCCACCTTCGCCTGCTCGGCGAGGGTGTGGGCCTTCTTGACGATCTCCTTGCGCCGCTCCTCCGTCGGGGAGGGGACCGGCACGCGGACGACCCGGCCGTCCGAGCTCGGGTTCAGGCCGAGGTCGCTGTTCCGGATCGCCTTCTCGATGAGGGGGCAGAGCTGCGCCTCCCAGGGCTGGATCAGGATGAGCGTGGCGTCCGGCGTCGAGAGGTTCGCGACCTGGTTGAGCGGGGTCGGCGTCCCGTAGTACTCGATCTGGACCCCCTCGAGCAGGCCGACGGAGGCGCGGCCCGTCCGGAGGTGCTTCAGCTCCGCCTTCAGGGCGTCGATGGAGACGACCATCCGGCGCTCGGTTTCCTTCCGGATCTCGGCAAGGGGCATCGGCTCTCTCCTCTCTGTTCTTCTCTAGTTGGCGGGCTCGCCCGAGTCGACGACGCTGCCGATCGGCTCGCCCGTGACGACGCGCTGGATGTTGCCGCCGACGAGGAGGTTGAAGACGCGGATCGGGATGCGGCTCTCGCGGCAGAGGGCGATGGAGGCGGCGTCCATCACGGCGAGCCTCTTCTCGAGGGCCTCCTGGTACGTGACGTGCGGCAGGAGGACGGCCGCGGGGTCCTTCTTCGGGTCGGCGCTGTAGATGCCGTCGACCTTCGTCCCCTTCAGGATCGCGTCGGCCCTCAGCTCGCTCGCGCGGAGCGCGGCGGCCGAGTCGGTCGTGAAGAAGGGGTTCCCGGTGCCGCCCGCCAGGATGATCGCCCGCCCCTTCTCGAGGTGGCGCTCCGCCCGGCGGCGGATGAAGGGCTCGGCGACGGAGCGGACCTCGAAGGCCGTCATGACCCTCGTCGGAACGCCCCGCCGCTCGGTGGCGTCCTGGAGCGCGAGCGCGTTGATGACCGTGGCGAGCATCCCCATGTTGTCGCCCGTGACCCGGTCGATCCCCTGCGTCGCGGCCGAGACGCCGCGGATGATGTTCCCGCCGCCGATGACGACGGCGACCTGGACGCCCATCCTCGCCACGGCGACGAGCTCGTCGGCGATCCGGGCCACCATCGCCGGCTCGATCCCGAAGGGCTGCCCTCCGAGGAGGGCCTCCCCGGAGAGCTTGAGGAGGACCCGGCGGTAGACCGGCCGGCCCGTCTCGGTGCCCATCGGCTCGTCCGCGCTACTTCGTCAGCGCGGCGACCTCGGCCGCGAGGTCGGTCTGCTTCTTCTCGACGCCCTCGCCGACCTTGTAGCGGACGAAGCGGACGACCTTCGCCTCCTTGCCGGCGCGCTCGGCGACGACCTGGTGGACCTTCTTCGTGTCGTCCTTGACGAACGGCTGGTCGACGAGGACGACCTCGCCGTACCACTTCCCGATCATCCCCTCGACCATCTTCTCGGCGACGGCCTCGGGCTTGCCGGAGGCGACGGCCTTGGCCTTGGCGATCTCGCGCTCGTCGGCGAGGACCTTCTCCGGGACCTGCTCGCGGACGGCCCAGAGCGGCGAGAGCGCGGCCACCTGCATCGCGAGGTCGCGGGCGAGGTCCGCGTCGCACCCCTTCGTCTCGACGACGACGACGGTCTTGTCGCCGGGGTGGGCGTAGAGGGCGAGGGCGTTCCCCTCGGCCGCGACGAGGCGGGCGAAGCGGCGGAGCTGCGTGTTCTCGCCCGTCTTCGCCGTCGCCGCCTGGAGCCAGTCGGCGATCGTGCCGGTGGCGCCGGGGACGGCGGGCGGGCAGGCCATCGCCCTGAGCGCGTCGGCGCTCCCCTCGGGGGCGTCGCCGAAGGAGGCCTCGGCGGCGACGAACGCCGCGAGGGCCGCGCGGGCGGCCTTGAAGTCGTCGGTCTTGGCGACGAAGTCGGTCTCGCAGTTCAGCTCGACGAGCGCGGCGACAGAGCCGTCGCAGGCGTAGCCGACGAGCCCCTCGGCGGCGACGCGGCCGGCCTTCTTGGCGGCGGCGGCGAGGCCCTTCTTGCGGAGGCTCTTCTCGGCCTCCTCGATGCTCCCGTTCGCCTCGGCGAGCGCCGACTTGCAGTCGAGGATCCCGGCCCCGGTCTTCTCCCGGAGCTCCTTGATCATGGCGGTGGTGATCTCCATCGGATTCTCCCGTCGCGCGCGGCCTGCCGCCGCGGGCGTCTGTTTCCTTCGTTCCGTGCGCCCGGCGGACCCGGACGTGAAGAGGGCCGGCGGGAGCGCGCCTTTCGCGACTCCCGCCGGCCCGGCTCGATCAGGTCGGTTCGAGAATCAGGCCTGCGCCGGCGCGGAGTCCTTCGCGACGATCGCGTCGGCGACGGTCACGCCCTCCGCCACGAAGTTCGCGGGCATCGGCTCGTCGTCGGCCTCCGCCGCCTTCCCGACGAACCGCTCCTCCTGCGCGTGCAGCCCCTCGAGGACGGCGTCGGCGATCTTGCCCGTGAAGAGCTTGATCGCGCGAATGGCGTCGTCGTTGCCGGGGATGACGTGGGTGATCGGGTCGGGGTCGCAGTTCGTGTCGACGATGCCGACGATCGGGATGCCGAGCTTGTTCGCCTCCTGCACCGCGATCGCCTCCTTCTTCGGGTCGATCACGAAGAGGAGGTCCGGGAGCTCCTCCATCTCGGTGATGCCGGAGAGGTTCTTGGCGAGCTTGGACCGCTCGCGCTCGAGGCGGATGCGCTCCTTCTTCGTGAGGATGGCGTCCGAGTTCTCGGCGAGCATCCCCTCGATCTCCTTGAGGCGCATGATCGACTTGCGGATCGTCACGAAGTTCGTGAGCGTGCCGCCGAGCCAGCGGTTGTTCACAAAGAACATGCCGCAGCGGTTCGCCTCCTCGTAGATGGCGTCCTGGGCCTGGCGCTTCGTCCCGACGAAGAGGACGTTCTTGCCCTGGGAGGCCGCCTCGGTGACGAACGCGGCCGCCTCGCGGAAGCACTTGAGCGTCTTCTGGAGGTCGATGATGTAGATGCCGTTGCGCTTCCCGAAGATGTACTTCTTCATCTTCGGGTTCCAGCGCTTGGTCTGGTGCCCGAAGTGGACGCCCGCCTCGAGGAGCTCCTTCATCGTGATCTGGCTCATGGCTACCTCTTCGAGAACTGGAACCGCGCGCGGGCTCCGCGCTGGCCGTACTTCTTCCGCTCCTTCATCCGCGAGTCGCGGACGAGGAGACCCGCCTTCTTGAGGCTCGGACGGAGCTCGAGGTTGAAGAGGCAGAGAGCGCGCGAGAGCCCGTGGCGGATGGCGCCCGCCTGGCCCGCGCTCCCGCCGCCCGCGACGCGGGCGACGATGTCGAACTTCTCGGTCGACTCCGTCAGCTGGAGCGGCTGGCGGATGACCATCTTGAGGACGTCGTTCGGGAAGTACTGGTCGAACGGGCGGTCGTTGACGACGAACGCGCCGCTACCCGGACGGAGGTAGACGCGGGCGACCGCCTCCTTCCGCCGGCCGATCGCGTGGTACTGCAGGTTGCTCACGATCTCTCCTCGGGCGTCACAGCGGCTTCGGGGCCTGGGCCACGTGCGGGTGGCTGGGACCCGCGTAGACCTTCAGCTTCTTGAACATCTTCTTGCCGAGCTTCGTCTTCGGGAGCATGCCGCGGACGGCCTCCTCGACGAGCTTCTCGGGACGGGTCGCGCGGAGCTTGTCGGCGCTCGTCGTCTTGAGGCCGCCCGGGAACCCCGTGTGGTGCCGGTACAGCTTCGCGGTCTCCTTGACGCCGGTCAGCGCGATCTTCTCGGCGTTCACGACGACGACGAAGTCGCCCGTGTCGAGGAACGGCGTGTAGGTCGGCTTCGACTTGCCCGTCAGGTGCATCGCGACGACGGTTGCGAGACGGCCCAGGACCTTGCCGTCGGCGTCGACGACGATCCAGCGCCGCGGGAGCTCGTTCATCTTGGGGAGAGGCGTTCGGGAACTCACGGAAACTCAGCTCTCCGGTCGGAAGGTTCGAGTCGCGCGCACCGCGCCGCGCTCCTCGTCTCGAATATTCAGGACCCGGCCGGGGCACTGAGAAAGACCGGGCTCCCGGGGAAGGACGCACCTTGCGCGAGGAACACCCCGCGCAGGGCCGGGAAACATACTTCGACCCCCGCGGTGTGTCAAGCGCGACTCGACGGGAGGCGCGCCGGGCGACCCGGAGGGCGGGGACGGCACGGTCCGGGGCGGGTCCGGGCCCGGGCGCTTTACGGACCGTCCGGCGGAGGCTACCGTGCCTGCCCGTGAGCACGGCCCCCTCGCCGGACGACAAGGCCGCCGGAAAGGTCCGGGCGATGTTCTCCCGCATCGCCCCCCGCTACGACCTCCTGAACAGACTCCTCTCCGGCGGCACCGACGTCGCGTGGAGGAACGAGGCGGCGCGCCTCCTCGCGCCGGGCCCCGGCGAGACGGTCCTCGACCTCTGCTCGGGGACCGGAGACCTCGCGCTCGCCCTCCGGCGCCGGGGCCGCGGTGCGGCCCGCGTCGTCGCCGCCGACTTCACCTTCGAGATGCTGGCCCTCGGCCGGGAGAAGTTCCGCCGGAAGGGGGCGCCGATCCCCGAGGCGGGGGCGGACGGCATGCGCCTCCCCTTCCCCGACGCGGCGTTCGACGGCGCCGCGGCCGCGTTCGGCGTGAGGAACTTCGAGGACCTCGACCGGGGGCTCCGGGAGCTCTTCCGGGTCCTCAGGCCGGGCGGGCGGCTCGTCGTCCTCGAGTTCACCCCAGAGCCGAAGGGGCCGCTCGCCCCCTTCGTCCGCATGCACGTGAAGCACGTCGTCCCGCTCCTCGGCCGCCTCGTCTCGCGGGACGGCTCCGCATACCAGTACCTCCCCGACTCCGTCGGCCGCTGGCCGGCGCCCGACGCTCTCGCGGAGAGGATGCGCGCCGCCGGCTTCGCCACGGTCGACGTCCGCCTCCTCGCCTTCGGTATCGCCGCCGCGCACGTCGCGCGGAAAGGAGCAGCATGACCGCCACGATCCTCGACGGCGCGAAGGTCGCCGCCGACATCCGGCGCGAGACGGCCGAAGCCGTCGCGTCGCTCGCCTCCCGCGGCGTCGTCCCCGGCCTCTCCGTCCTCATCGCCGGGGAGGACCCCGCGAGCCAGGTCTACGTCCGGAACAAGGAGAAGAGCGCCCGCGAGGCGGGGATCCGCGCCGAGACGCTCCGCTACCCCGCGACCGTCACCGAGGCGATGCTCCTCGCGGAGATCGGCCGCCTGAACGCCGACCCGGAGGTCGACGCGATCCTCGTCCAGCTCCCCCTCCCGGGAGGGCTCGGGGCGTCGCGCGTCCTCGAGGCGATCGACCCGGCGAAGGACGTCGACGGCTTCCACCCGCTGAACGTCGGACGCCTCGTCCAGGGGAAGCCCGCCCCGGTCCCCTGCACGCCGGCAGGCGTCATGGAGCTCCTCCGCCGCGAGAACGTGCCGCTCCGCGGGACGCGCGCCGTCGTCCTCGGCCGGAGCGACATCGTCGGCAAGCCGATGGCGACGCTCCTGACGAAGGCCGACGCCACCGTCACCGTCGCCCACTCGAAGACGCGCGGCCTCCCCGCCCTCTGCGCCGAGGCGGAGCTCCTCGTCGCCGCGATCGGGCGGCCCGCGTTCGTGACCGCGGACTTCATCCGCGAGGGAGCCGTCGTCGTCGACGTCGGGGTCAACCGCCTCGACACCGCGGCCGAGGTCGCGCGCTGCTTCCCCGGCGACGAGGCGAAGGCCGCCGCGTTCGCCGCGAAGGGCTCGCTCCTCGTCGGAGACGTCCACCCGGTCGACGTGAGGCTCCGCGCCTCGCGCTACACCCCCGTTCCCGGCGGCGTCGGACCGCTCACGATCGCCCGCCTCCTCGCGAACACCGTCGACCTCTGCCGGGCCCGCCGGGGCCTCTGAGCGTGCTCCGCGTCGGGCTCACGGGAGGGATCGCCTCCGGCAAGAGCGCCGTCGCCGCGCGCTGGCGCGCGCTCGGGATCCCGGTCCTCGACGCGGACCGCCTCGTCCACGCCCTGTACGAGCCGGGGGCCCCGGGCGCCGCGGCCGTCGCGGACGAGTTCGGAGCCGGGTTCCTCGACGCCCGCGGGGCCGTCGACCGCCCTCGCCTCGCCGCCCGCGTCTTCGGCGACCCGGCCGCCGTCTCCCGCCTGAACGCCCGGGTCCACCCTCTCGTGAGGCTCGAGACGGACCGGTGGCTCGCCGCGCGCGAGGCCGAGGGTCACGCCGTCGCGGTCGTGGAAGCGACCCTCCTCGTCGAGAACGGCGGCCGGGAGCGCTTCGACCGCCTCGTCGCCGTCTCGGCCCCGGAGGAGACCCGCCTCGCGCGCGCCCTCGCCCGCGACCCGTCCGCCTCGCGCGAGGCGGTCCTCGCCCGGATGCGCGCCCAGCTCTCCGACCCCGAGCGCAACGCCGCCTGCGACGTCGTCCTCGTGAACGACGGCACTCCCGACGCCCTCCTCGCGAAGGCCGACGCCCTCGCCCGCGAGCTTGGGGTCACGAGCTTGGGGTCAGGTCTTGATTTTCTACTATAGCCGACCCGACCGGCACGCAGAGTGTAGAACGTAGACCAGACCCCGCGGTGTCCTCCGGCTCAGGCGAGCAGGCGGCGGAGCTCGGCGAAGGCCTTCGCCCGGTGCGAGCGGGAGTTCTTCTCCTCCGCGCTCATCTCCGCGAACGTCCGGGTCTCCCCCCCGGGGACGAAGATCACGTCCCAGCCGAAGCCGTTGGCTCCGCGCGGCTCCGGAGCGAGGGACCCCGCGACCCGTCCCGCCGCGACGACGACGTCCTCCTCGGCCGCGCCCGGCCAGGCGAGGCCGAGCGTCGAGACGGCCTCGGCGCGCGGGTCGCCCCAGGCGTGGGCGAGGCGCGCGAAGCCCGCCTCCCCCACGGCGCCGACGGCGAACTTCGTGAGCGGCCCCGGGTAGCCCTTCCAGGCCGGGAGGGCGAGGCCGGAGTCCTCGACGAGGACCGGGAGGCCGAGGCGCGCCGCGCCGGCGAGCGCCTTGGCGACCACGACCTCGGCGAAGTCGAGGGACTGGATCTCCGGCAGGTCGAGTCCGCGGGCCGAGACGGGGCGCCCGAGGAGCGCCGCCGCCTCGCGCGCCTTCCCCGCGTTCGAGGTGAGGAAGACCAGACTCTCGAGGGGCGGCCGCATTCAGCGCGGGGCGGGGAGCGGAACGCCGCGCGCGTCGAGCTTCACCCGGTAGCACGGGAGGCCGCGCGAGAGCCCCTTGAGCCTCACGTCGCCGAGCGGCTCGTAGGCGAAGTCGTCCGCCGTCAGCCGGGCGGTTTCCTCGCCGACGGCGACCTCGTTCGGGCCGGCAACGTACTCCTCGATCCGCGCCGCGACGTTCACGGTGTTGCCGAGGACGGTGTAGTCGACGCGCTGCTCCGACCCGATGTCGCCGACGACGGCGTTCCCCGTGTTCACTCCGATACGCACGCCCACCGGGGGCTCCCCGCGCGCGACCCTCTCGAGGTTCCAGGCCTTGACGTTCTCGACGAGCTTGGAGGCGGCCGAGACGGCCCTCCGCGCGTGGTCGGGCTGGACGATCGGCGCGCCGAAGAAGGCCATCACCGCGTCGCCGATGAACTTGTCGAGCGTCCCCCCCTCCGCGAAGATCGCGTCCGCCGCGTAGGTGAAGAACGTCGAGAGGAACCGCGAGAGCGACTCCGGGTCCATCCCCTCGGCCGCGCTCGTGAAGCCGACGATGTCGGCGAAGAAGACGGAGACGTTCCGCGTCCGCACCCGGTCGATCACGCCGCTCGCGTCGGAGGCGATCTCCTCGACGACCCCGGGCGAGTGGTAGCGCGAGAGGCGCTCTCGGATCCGCTCCTCCTTCTCGATCCGCCGCTGCAGCCGCGCCCGCTCGATGGCCACGGCGGCGAAGTTCCCGAGGGCGGTCAGGAGGTCGAGGTCGTCGGCGGTGAAGCTGCCGGCCCGGAGCGGCGTGTCGACGTGGAGCGCGCCGATGACCCGGTCCTGGTTCCAGAGCGGCACGCACATCGCCGAGCGGATCTGCTGGATCCGGATCGACTGCCCCGCCTCGAAGCGGCCGTCCGCGAGGGCGTCGGACGTCAGGACCGCGACGCGGTTCTGGATGACCGACTCGACGATCGTGTGGGAGAAGATCTCCCCCGCGTCGCCGGACTCCTTCCCCCGCTGCCGCGCGAGCATCGGGACGAGCCGCTGGTCGTCGCCGACGAGGACGACGACGACGCGGTCCACGGGGAGGTGCTCGAAGAGGAGGTCGACGACCCGCCCGAGGATCTCCTGGACCTCGCGGGCGAGGATGAGGGTCTTGGCGACCTGGACGAGGATCTCGAAGATCTTGCTCCGGGCAACGGCCGAGGTCGACCGCTTGCCCGACTGCGTGAGGGGATCGGCCTCCTCCACCTCCGGGACGTACTCCTCGAGGTGGAAGTCGCGGTTGAAGTCGGCGATCGAGCGGACGAACGTCGACGACGAGTCGCCGACCGCCCTCACGGGAGGCTTCGGGCGGACGGCCGGCGCCTCCTCGCGGACGGTGAGCGTGAAGGTGCCGACGGTCAGGACGTCCCCGGGAGCGATCGGCGAGGAGGCGACGAAGCGCCCGTTGACCTTCACCCCGTTCGTCGAGTTCTGGTCGACGATGACCCAGCGGTCCTTCTCCTGCCGGATGACCGCGTGCCGGCGCGAGACGGAGAAGTCATTGAGGACGACCTCGTTCTCGCTCGACCTGCCGAGGAAGACCTCCGGTCCGCTCAGCCGGTAACGCTGGGGTCGCCCCTCGACCTCGTAGACGAGCTCGTACATGAGGGTTGGACGGCGATTATAGGGGTCCGGGGCGCCTCCCCCGTCTCACGGGGCCGGAAGCGCGAAGCGGACGCGGACGGTCTTGACGACGGCGATGGGGCGCCCCTCCAGCCGGGCCGGAGCGTAGACCCACCTTCGGACGGCGTCCGTGGCGGCCTCGGTGAGGCCCATCGGCGCTTCCTGCGTCGCGAAGACGCTCCCGATCGTCCCGTCCCGCTCGACGACGACCTGGAGGACGACCTCGCCGGTGACCCCAGCCTTCCGCGCCGCCGCGGGGTACTGCGGCTCGACCCGCGTCTTCAGGACCGGCGGCTCCGCTCCGAACGGGAGGGCCGCGTACGGCTCGGGAGAGGCCGGCTCGGGCTCCGGCGCGGGCCGCACGCTCCCCGCGGGCGGCGCCGGGGCCTCGCCGCTCCGGGCGGGTGCCGGGCCGGGGACGGGCGCCGCGGCGGCCGGCTCCGGGGCCGCGGGCGTCGGCGTGGCCGGCGCGAGGAAGCGGACGGCGTGCGCGGGGACGAACGCGAGCGGGATCCCGAGGAGCTTCACCCCGAGGAAGTCGTGCTCGGCGAGGACGACGTCCACCGGGTCGCCGTCCTCGAGCTCGCCCCATCGCGCCGACCCGAAGTCGGGGGCGAGGTAGACGGGGCACGGGGCGACGATCCGGCCGGGGATCGTCGGGAAGGCCGAGACGGCCTCGGTCCGCCGCTCGCGCGCCTCCTTCTCCGCCGCGGTCTCGAACGACCCCGCCTCGACCCAGCCGGACGGCGTGCCCTTCGCCTCCACGTGCGTGAAGGCCCCGTCGGACTCGAGGAGCTTCAGCTCCGATCCCCGCGCGAGGAGGGCGACGACCGCCGCCGACGCCTTCGGCTCTGCGTGGACGGGGACCCGGGAGAGGGAGACGAAGCCCGCCCCGGCCTCCTTCGGCGCCGCCGCCGGGGCCGGCGCCTGCCCGCCGCCGCAGGCGGCCAGCGTGGCGGCGAGGAGGGCCACTCCCGCGCGAAGGGGGGTGCGCCGCGTCAGCGGAGCCGCTCCCTCACGAGGGGCATCGTCATGCAGCGCGGTCCGCCGCGGGCGCGCGCGAGCTCGGTCGTCGAGAGCTGGATCGCGTACTTCTTCCCGCCCCTCGGGTCGACCTCGCGCCGCCCGAGGAGGAGGTCCTCGTCGCGGACGACCTCGTACCCGTGGCGGTCGAGCTCGTCGGCCGTCCTCTCGTTCCGGTCGTAGCAGACGATGATCCCCGGCGCCACGGCGAAGGCGTTCGCCCCGTCGGTCCACTGCTCGCGCTGCTCGTCGATCGGGTCCCTCCCGCCGCACGGGATCGGCTCGAGGTCGAGGCCCCGCTTCTTCAGGGCCGAGAGGAAGTCGGTCTCGGGCGTCCAGGTGATCTCGTCGTGCGCGAGGTCGACGGAGTAGACGTCGGCCTCCTCGGCCCCCCCCGCGGCGATCATCGGCGCGTAGCAGAGGCACTCCCCCTCGGAGACCTGCGTGAAGATCGTGTCGAGGTGCATGAACGAGCGCTCGTGCGGGATCGCGACCACGATGATCTGTCGCACCTCGGAGCCCGCCGCCTTCAGCGCCTCCGAGAGGCGCTCGATCGTCGTCTCCTCGGTCCGCTCCGAGTAGCCGATCGCGAGGAGGTCCTCCCGGAGGACGAGGACGTCGCCTCCCTCGATGTGCGGGCGCATCCGCGCGTAGGAGACGTTCTTCCCCCAGGCGGCCCGGAACTCGTGGAACCAGAAGATCCCGTCGGGGCGGGCGAAGCGCGGGTGGTGCTCGAAGACCGCGCCCGAGACGAGCGGCTCGCGGAGCCGGGCCGGCGTCGCCATCGACCCTCGGACGAGGCGGTCGCCGACCGGGATCACCGGGTCGCGCTGGAAGAAGTAGTTCGGGACGGGCGGGAGGAGGAAGAGGGAGTCGATGGAGCCGGTGATCTCGGGGTGCGGCTGCTCGAGCCCCTCGATGAGCGCGGCGGCGAGCGCGTCGGCGTCGAGGGCGGAAAGCCGGTCGGCGACGGCGGGAGGGAATCGCAGGGTGGCCGAGAGCCCCTCCAGGACGGCGGAGCGGCGGCCCGGGTCGGCGAGGACCTCTTCGAGGAGGTCCTGGACGTCGAGCACCTCGGCGAAGAGGCGGAGGACCTGCTGGAACCGCCGGTGCTCCTCGCGGGCCCTCGCCCCGTGCAGGATGTCGTCGAACAGGAGATCCTGCATCATCCCCGGTGTCATCCGGTCGATCTCGCGGCCCGGCTGGTGGACGACGACGGTCCGGAGCCGTCCGATTTCGGAGTGGATGGCGATCGGCATGGTGGAACCCCCGAGGCGGCCGCGGGAGAATAACAAGCGGAGACGAAGATGAGCGAGGAAGTCGAGTTCATCATCTGCAACAACTGCGACACGCCCTGCTACTCCTTCGAGCTGGACCGGAAGGGGAACGTCGCGAACGCCTTCTGCGCCCTCTGCGGCGCCGACGAGGCGAAGGACTTCCGGCTGCCCGAGGTCGAGGACATCGAGGACCACGGTTGAGCGCGGACGCCTGGGAGAATCCCCTGACGGGGCGCTACGCCTCGACCGAGATGTCCGCGCTCTTCTCGGCGCGGCACAAGTTCGCGACGTGGCGGAAGCTGTGGCTCTGGCTCGCGGAGGCGGAGCAGGAGCTCGGCCTCGCGATCCCCGACGCGGCGCTCGACGCGCTCCGCGCCCGCCTCGTCCCGACGGACGGCGAGCTCGCCGCGGCCGAGCGGTACGAGCGCGAGACGAAGCACGACGTCATGGCGCAGATCCACGCCCTCGGCGACGCCGCGCCCGAGGCGCGCCCCTTCCTCCACCTCGGCGCGACGTCGGCCTTCGTCGGCGACAACGCCGACCTCCTCGTCCTGCGCGACGCGCTCTCGCTGCTCGAGCGCCGCACCGTCCGCGTCGTCGCGCGGCTCGCGGCCTTCGCGCGCGAGCGGAAGGACCTCGCCTGCGTCGGCTACACGCACTTCCAGGCCGCCCAGCCGACGACGGTCGGCAAGCGCGCCTGCCTCTGGATCCAGGACCTCGTCCTCGACCTCCACGAGCTCTCGCGCCGGGGCGCCGAGCTCCGCTTCCTCGGCTGCAAGGGGGCGACCGGGACGCAGGCGTCGTTCGTCGCCCTCTTCGGCGGCGACGCCGCGAAGGCCGACCTCCTCGACCGGAAGGTCGCCGCGAAGGCCGGCTTCCCGAACCGCCTCCTGATCTCCGGCCAGACCTACACGCGCAAGCAGGACGCGCTCGTCCTCTCCGCCCTCTCCGGCCTCGCCGCCTCGGCGTCGAAGTTCGCGCACGACCTCCGTCTCCTCCAGCACATGAAGGAGGTCGAGGAGCCGTTCGGGGCGAAGCAGGTCGGCTCCTCGGCGATGCCCTACAAGCGGAACCCGATGAAGTGCGAGCGGATGAACGCGCTCGCGCGCTGGATCCTGACGACCGCCGAGAACGGCGGCTGGACGCACGCGACGCAGTGGCTCGAGCGGACGCTCGACGACTCCGCGAACCGGCGCCTCGCCCTCGGCGAGTCGTTCCTCGCCGCGGACGCCCTCCTCGTCCTCTGGGAGGCGGTCGTCACCGGCCTCGTCGTCCACCCGGCCGTCATCCGGCGGAGGCTCGCCGAGGAGCTCCCGTTCCTCGCCACCGAGAACGTCCTGATGGCCGCCGCGAAGAAGGGGGGCGACCGGCAGGAGCTCCACGAGAGGATCCGCGTCCTCGCCCAGGCCGCGGGCGACCGCCTGAAGTCCGAAGGGGGCGAGAACGACCTCCTCGACCGGATCGCCGCCGACCCGGCCTTCCGCCTCACGCGCGAAGAGGTCGCCGCCGTCGCCGACCCGAAGGCCTTCGTCGGGCGCGCGCCCGAGCAGGTCGAGGAGTTCCTCGCCGCCGAGGTCGACCCGCTCCTCGCCGCGCACGCGGACGCCCTCTCCGGCGCCGCCGTGGAGGTGAAGGTCTGAGGCGCGGCGGACGACGGGCTCCCGCGCTCCGCGCCGGGCTCGCCCTCCTCGCGGCCGCGCTCGTCCCCGCCTGCTCCTCGCGCCCCCCGGCGACGACCGCCCCCGAGGCCCCGACCGGGGGGGCCGAGCGGGGACTCGCCTCCTGGTACGGAGCCGAGTTCGCCGGCCTCCCGACCGCGAGCGGCGAGACCTTCGATCCCGGTCGCGTCTCCGCTGCCCACCGGACGCTCCCGCTCGGCACGGTCGTCGACGTGACGAACGAGAAGAACGGCAAGACGGTCCGGGTGAAGGTCAACGACCGCGGCCCGTTCGTCGCGGGCCGGATCGTCGACCTCTCCCGCGCCGCGGCCGCGGAGATCGACGCCGTCGCCGACGGGGTCGTCCCGGTCACCCTTGCCGTCGTCTCGCTCGGCTCGGGGAAGCGGACCCCCTCCGGGAACGACGCGCCGGACGGCGGGCCCGCCGCCTCGTGGGCGGTGCAGGCCGGCGCCTTCGCGAGCGAGGAGAACGCCGCGAAGCTCCGCGAGCGCCTCGCCGCAAGCTACCCGAGCCCGTGGGTCGAGGCGTACCGGGGGCTGACTCGGGTGAAATTCGGCCCCTACCTCTCGCGCGCGGCGGCTGAGGCCGCGCGGGACACGCTCGGCGCCCTGGGGCTCGCCGGGATCGTCGTCCCCGTCCGCTGAACGTCTTCGGCCCGGGCTCCTACAATCGTGGCGTGATCCGCACCTGCCCGGCCTGCCTCCAGAAGAACCGCGTCGCCGCGAGGCACGTCGTCGCCCGCACGCGGTGCGGGAAGTGCCGGACCGAGCTGCCTCCCCCCGCGGAGCCGCTCGACGCCGACCCGGAGCTCTTCGAGGAAGTCGTCGGATCCGCGCCGGTTCCCGTCCTCGTCGACTTCTGGGCCGGCTGGTGCGCTCCCTGCAAGCGGGCCGCGCCCGAGGTGGCCCGCGCCGCCGCGGAGACGGCGGGACGGGCCGTCGTCCTCAAGGTCGACACCGAGGCCTGGCCGGACCTCGCGGCCCGCTACCGCGTGCAGTCGATCCCGAACTTCGTCGTCCTCTCCGGGGGGAGCGTCGTCGTCCAGCAGCCGGGGCTCGTCCCGGCGGCGCAGCTCGTCGCCTGGCTCGACGGCGCGGCCTGAGCCCTCAGCGGAGGATCGTTTCCAGCTCGGCTCCCGCAGCGATCTCGAACGGGGCCGAGCCCCGCTTGAAGACGCGGGCTCCCCGCTCGCCCTCCAGCCTCGAGACGCCGTCCGCGACGCGGATCCACGCCGACTCCCGGATTCCGACGACGGGCACCGGGCTCTCCTCGAGGTACTGGAGGAGCCGCTCCTCGCGCGTCTCGCCCTTGTGCGTGGAGGCCGGGTCCGGGTCGAGGTAGTGCGGGTTGATCTGGTACGGCACGAGGCCGAGGGCGAGGAAGTTCGCCGTCGGGACGATCGGCATGTCGTTCGTCGTCCGGATCGAGGGGGCGGCGACGTTCGTCCCGGCGCTCGAGCCGACGTACGGCATTCCCTCGGCCGCGCGGTCGCGGATCGGCCCGAGGAGCCCCTCGTCCTGGAGCCACTTCAGGAGGCGGAACGTGTTCCCGCCCCCGACGAAGACGGCCTCGGCGCCCCGCACGGCGGCGCGCGGGTCGGGCGCCTGGTGGACGCTCAGGACCTCCTTCCCGAGGAGGGCGAAACGCTCCCTCACCTTCGCCGCGTAGCCGTCGCGGTCGGCGAGCGCGTACGGGACGAACGTCACGGTCTTCACGGGGGAAAGGAACGCGGCGAGGGCGTCCGCGACGTGGTCGAGGTAGCCGTGCCCGTGGATCGTGGAGCTGCTGACGAGGAGGAGCCTGTGGCGCGGGTCGGTCATGCCGCCGAGGTTACCGTGCCGGGCGCCCGTGCGCCCGGGCTCAGGCGCGCCCGCCGAGGAGCCGGGCCGGCAGGAAGAAGAGGGCGCGGACGAACGCGACGAGCCCCTCCAGCACGGCGCCGACGACCTTGAACGGGATCGAGAGGAGCCAGAGGAACGGGTACGCCACGAGCGCCAGAAGCGCGAGCGGCCAGCAGACGACGAGGAGGAGGAGCCACAGGAGGAGCTTCACCATCTCACCCCCTGATACGTGGCCCCGCCGGGAGTGTTCCACCGGCCGGGAGGAGGCCCGCGGCCTCCGTTCCCGTATCCTCTCGCGATGGCGCTCTTCACGCCCCTCCCGCTCCGCTCCGTGACCCTCCCGAACCGCGTCGGCGTCGCCCCGATGTGCCAGTACTCCGCCGAGGACGGCTTCGCGAACGACTGGCACCTCGTCCACCTCGGCGCCCGCGCGATCGGGGGCGCCGGGCTCGTCATGACCGAAGCGACCGCCGTCTCGCCCGAAGGGCGGATCAGCCCACAGGACCTCGGCCTCTGGCAGGACGAGCAGATCGCGCCGCTCGCGCGGATCGCCTCGTTCCTCTCGGCGCAGGGCTCGGTCCCCGCGATCCAGCTCTCCCACGCCGGGCGGAAGGCCTCGACGAGGCGCCCGTGGGACGGAGGCGGGGTCGCCACGCCGGCCGACGGAGGCTGGTCACCGATCTTCGGGCCGAGCGCGCTCCCCTTCGACGACGGCTGGCAGGTGCCGGTGGCGCTCGACGAGGCGGAAATGGACCGGATCGTCGACGCCTTCGCCTCGGCCGCCCGCCGCGCGGCGACGGCCGGCTTCCGGGTGGCGGAGATCCACGGGGCGCACGGCTACCTCCTCCACGAGTTCCTCTCTCCCGTCGCGAACGCGCGGGCGGACGCGTTCGGCGGTTCGCTCGAGAACCGGATGCGCTTCCCGCTCCGCGTCGTCGCGGCGGTCCGCGCGGCGTGGCCTTCCGACCTGCCGCTTCTCATCCGGATCTCGGCGACCGACTGGGTCGAGGGAGGCTTCGTTCCCGACGAGGCGGTCGCCTTCGTGCGGGAGGCCCGCCGCCTCGGGGTGGACCTCGTCGACTGTTCCTCGGGCGGGTTGCACCCGCGCGCCCGAGTCCCCGTCGAGCCGGGCTACCAGGTCCCCTTCGCCGCGAAGATCCGCGAGGAGGCCTCGATCCTGACCGCCGCCGTCGGCCTCATCACGACGGCCCGGCAGGCCGAGGAGATCGTCGAAACGGGCAAGGCCGACCTCGTCCTCCTCGGCCGGGAGATGCTCCGGACCCCCGAGTGGGCTCTCCGCGCTTCGACCCAGCTCGGCACCCCGCTTCCGGGGCCCCGTCCGTACGAGCGGGCAAGACCTTACTCTTCATAGAGTTAGGCAGAACTCCGGGAGAACGCAGATCCCCTGGATCGCGCCCCGGCGCGGATGTCATCTGACCTTTCGAAGAATACTTGACAACTGTATAAGCAGATCCTATATTGACATCGGACCTGAGGCCTCCGATGAAGAAAAAGGAGCCAATGGACCAGAAAGATCTTCAAGGGAGGTAAACCATGATCACCCGTTGGAACGACCCCTTCCGCGAGCTCGAGTCCTTCCGGAACCAGATGAACCGCCTCTTCGGAGACGTCTTCCCCGCCGGCCGCACCGGGGACGAGGCGCCGAGCCTGGCCGCCTGGGCCCCACCGGTCGACATCAGCGAGACCCCCGACCAGCTCGTCTTCCAGGTCGAGCTCCCCGGCTTCTCGCACGACGACCTCCGGCTCCGCGCCGAAAACGGCGTCCTGACGCTCGAGGGCGAGCGGAAGTTCGAGAAGGAGACCGAGAAGAAGGCCTACCACCGCGTCGAGCGCGCCTACGGCCGCTTCGTCAGGTCCTTCTCCCTCCCGGTCAACGTCGACCCGGAGAAGATCAACGCGAGCCTCGTCGACGGCATCCTGACGGTCGAGCTCCAGAAGCGCGAAGAGGCCAAGCCGAAGTCGATCCCGATCGGCATCGGCGCCGCGAAGCAGATCTCCGCGTCGAAGAAGTAATTCACCCCTCCGGGGCGAATCCCCTCACTCCTCGCTGCATCGGCGGGCCGAAAGGCCCGCCGCTTTTCTTCGTCTCAGGCGGGCATTCCCCACCCGTCTCCCGAGCAAGGAGACCGCGCCGAAGGCGCGCGCATCCACGGGTGGCGGGCGGGGGGAGAGGGGTGGGGCGCGCGCGCACTTCGAAGGGAGGTGGGTGGGGGGCGAGGGGTGGGGAACCCTCGGCAACCTGCCCCGGCTAGTCGCCGAGGCAGGTGCCGAGGGCCCGGGCGGCGGCGATCCACGGGTGGTCGAGCGGCACCGTCTTCCTCTTTCCGACGACGTCCTCGAGCGGCACCGGCTTCGTCCCCTCGCCGCGCGCGGCGACCATCACGCCGAACTTCCGGTTCGCGACGAGGTCGGCGCAGGCCGTGCCGAGGCGGGTCGCGAGGAAGCGGTCCGCCGCCGACGGGGTCCCTCCGCGCTGGAGGTGCCCCAGGATCGTCACGCGGGACTCGAGCCCCGTGATCTCCTCGAGCCGCCGGGCGAGGCCGAGCGCGCGGCCCGACTCGTGCCCCTCGCCGGCGACCGAGTCCCCGCCCTCCTTCGCCTGCTTCTTCCCCGGCTTTCCCTTCTTCCCGGCCGGCGCCTTCTCCTTCGACTTCGCGGCCCCGGCCGCCTCGAACTGCTCCTTGGACAGGGCGCCTTCCGCGACGGCGACGATGGAGAAGCGCTTCTCGCTCCGGAACCGCTTCAGGATCGCTCCCGCCACCGACTCGACGTCGTAGGGGATCTCGGGGATCAGGATGACGTCCGCTCCGCCCGCGACGCCCGCCCCGAGCGCGAGCCAGCCCGCCTTGTGGCCCATCACCTCGACGACGATGATCCGGTGGTGGCTGTGGGCCGTGGAGTGGAGCCGGTCCACCGCCTCCGTGGCGATGCCGAGCGCGGTGTCGAAGCCGAACGTCACGTCGGTCATCGCGACGTCGTTGTCGATCGTCTTCGGGAGCGTGACGACGTCGAGCCCCGCCTTCTGGAGGTGGAACGCGTTCTTCTGCGTCCCCCCGCCCCCGAGGCAGACGAGGGCGTCGAGGTGGTGCTTCCGGTAGTTCTCGACGATGAGGTCGGTCATGTCGACGAGCCTCCCCGCCACCGGCATCGCGTTCGGCTTGTCGCGGCTCGTCCCGAGGATCGTCCCGCCGTGCGTCAGGATGCCGGAGAGGGTCCGGTCGTCGAGCCAGATCGTCCGGTTCTCCATCAGCCCCCGGAAGCCGTCGCGGAAGCCGATGACCTGCATTCCGTGGCGCAGCTCGGCCGCCTTTCCGACGGCCCGGAGGGCGGCGTTCAGGCCGGGCGTGTCGCCGCCCGACGTCAGGACCCCGATCAGCTTCGTCATGGCGCTCCCTCCGGTGAGGCGAGATTATCCCGCCTCCGACGGAGCGAGGATCCTGAGGCGTCCGCGTTCAGACCGCGTGAAGGTCGCGGCTCACACCGTCCTGTCGCCGAGCGCCAGCGGGCGCGGCCTCGTCATCCCCTCGATCGAGAGGAGGTCGTCGAGCTGGGCCGCCGAGAGGTACCCCTTCTCGAGGATCAGGTCCCTCACGGCCCGCCCCGTCGCGAGGGCCTCCTTCGCCACCTCGCTCGCCCGCTCGTAGCCGAGCGCCGGGACGACGGCGGTGACGATCCCGATGGAGCGCTCGACCATCTCGCGGGCGCGATCGCGGTTCGCGGTGATCCCGCGGATGCAGCGGATCCGGAGCGTCTCGATCGCCGCCGTGAGCATGTCGACGGACTGGAAGAGGTTGAAGGCGAGGATCGGCTCCATGACGTTCAGCTGGAGCTGCCCGGCCTCCGAGGCGAGCGTGATCGTCAGGTCGTTCCCGATGACCTGGAACGCGACCTGGTTGACGACCTCCGGGATGACCGGGTTCACCTTCCCCGGCATGATGCTCGACCCCGGCTGCATCGGCGGGAGGTTGATCTCGGCGAAGCCGCAGCGCGGCCCCGAGGAGAGGAGCCTCAGGTCGTTGCACATCTTCGAGAGCTTCACGGCGACGCGCTTGAGGACGCCCGAGAACATCACGAAGGCGCCGGTGTCGGGCGTCGCCTCGACGAGGTTCTCGGCGAGGACGACGTCGAGGCCGGTGACGTGCCGGAGCTCCTCGACGACGAGCGCAGGGTAGCGCGGGTCGGCGTTGATTCCGGTCCCGATCGCCGTCCCCCCCATGTTCACCTCGAGGAAGAGGCGCACCGTCTCGTTGAGGCGCGCCACGTCCTCCCCGGTCGTCACGGCGAAGGCGCCGAACTCCTGGCCGAGCGTCATCGGGACGGCGTCCTGCAGCTGCGTCCGCCCCATCTTCAGGACGTCGTGGAACTCCGCCCCCTTCGCGTCGAGCGCTTCCTTCAGCTTCTCGAGCGACGCGACGAGGCCGCGCGTCGCGAGTATCGTCGCGATCCGGAGCGCCGTCGGGTAGACGTCGTTCGTCGACTGCGCGAGGTTCACGTGGTTGTTCGGGTGGCAGGCGGCGTAGTCGCCCCGTGCGCGGCCGAGGAGCTCGAGGGCGCGATTCGCGATCACCTCGTTCGCGTTCATGTTCGTCGACGTGCCGGCGCCCCCCTGGACCATGTCGACGACGAAGTGCCCGTGGTGATGCCCGTCGATCACCTCCTGCGCCGCCTGCGCGATCGCGGCCGCAAGCGGCGGAGGGAGGAGACCGAGCCGCTCGTTCGCGCGCGCGGCCGCGAGCTTCACCATCGCGAGCGCGCGGACGAGCGTCGGGAAGTGGGAGACCGGGATCCCGGTGATCGGGAAGTTCTCGACGGCCCGGAGCGTCTGGACGCCGAAGAGGGCGTCGGCCGGGACGTCGCGGTCGCCGAGGAGGTCGTGCTCGCGCCGGGTCGCGCCGGAGCCGTACCCCTTCTCCGCGCCGACGTCGCGCGAGCTCTGGTACTGGAGGTGCCGGTTCATGACGACGGCGACGCGCGAGAGGACGTCCATCGCGGCGAGCGCGTCGCCCATCAGCCGGGCGCGCACCTCGGCGCGCGGCAGCTCCACGACGGAGAGCTCCGTCAGCGCCCGGGCCGACGTCGTGTGCTCCGACGTGTGCAGGAGCGCCCCGACCCCGACCGCCTCGCCGCGCCCCTCGACGGAGAGCGGCTCGACCGTCCCGTCCCTCTCCCGCGAGATCTCGACGCTCCCGTCGAGGATCACGAAGAGCGCGCGGCGCGGCGCCCCCTGGGTCCAGAGCATCGTCTCGGCGGGAACGTCCCGCCGGACTGCGGCGTCCGCGAGGAGGTCGAGGACCCCCTCCGGCAGGCCCGAGAAGATTTCCGTCGCCCCGAGAGCCGCCCGCACCTCGTCCACGAGACACCTCCTGCCGCCGCGTCGCGCGGCTGGGCCGGATTGTAGAGAGGGGCGCCGCTGCGGCGCGGCATAGAATGGCCGTCCGGAGGAGTGACGCGAGGCGGGGCCGGCTGGTCCGCGCCCATCGGGGCACCGGCGCCGTTCCGGGTCCACACAGGAGGAGACGATGAAGACCTTCTCGCTCGCCGGGGTCCTTTGCCTGCTCGGCCTCGTCGGCGCGGCCGGAGCGGCCACCGCACAGACCATGGACAGCACCGCGGCCCCTCTCCCGCGTGCGGAGTCGAGCGCCTCGCTGAAGGGCATGAGCACGAGCGGCCTCAGCTGGGGAACGATCTCCAGCGCGATGACGGCGCGGACGGTCCCATCGCCCCTCTGCTCGGCGGTTCCGTCAGCCGTCTCGGCGTTCTCCTCGACGGACGCCTCCGTCTACCTCTACTTCCGGATCTCGGGATACGCGACGGGCGAGCAGCTCACCGCGGTCTGGTGGGATCCGTACGGCGCCGTCTACAAGAGCAGCCCGTGGGACCCGCTCGGAACCGCGGGAAGTACCTATTGCCTCTCCTCGCGGCTCGACGTTGCGGGGACGGCCGCGGCCTCGCGGACCGGACAGTGGACGGTCCAGGTCTTCTCGAGCCAGATCACCGACGTCCCGTACCTGACCCTCTATTTCACCGTCTCCGGCGGCGGCGGCGGACTCCCCACGGTGACCTACGCCATGACGACGAAATCGGTCGCCTCCGACCCCTGCTCGGCGATTCCCTCGTCGGCGACGTCGTTCCTCTCGACGGACCCCGCGGTCTACCTCTATTTCCGCATCACGGGCTTCCAGAACGGCGAGGGGCTCACGGCCGTCTGGTGGGACCCGAGCGGACAGGTCCACGCGAGCCACCCGTGGGACCCGCTCAGCACGCAGTACGCGGGCTACTGCCTCGCGGACCGCCTCGACCTCGCTGGGACCTCCGCCTCGGGCAAGCCGGGCAGCTGGCGCGTCCAGGTCTTCTCCGACAAGCTCACCGACGTCCCGTACGTCGACCTCCCCTTCACGATCACGTCCGGCGGCGGCGCCGTCGCGGGGACGTGGCTCCTCACCTCGAGCGCACGCGTCCAGGGGGCGGGGGCGTTCTGGCAGACCGACCTCTCCGTCCGGAACACGGGGTCGTCGTCGGCGAGCGTGACGGTCAAGTTCCTCGGCCACTCGGGGGACGGGCGCGGCGGACCCGAGCGCTCCTACACGATCCCCGCGGGACAGACGCAGACGTGGCGCGACGCGCTCTGGACCCTCTTCGGCCTCTCGAACGACTACGGCCCGATCCTCGTCCGCTCGACGTCGGCGAGCATGGCCGTCCTCGGCCAGACGTGGACCTCGGGCGGCGGCGGAACGTACGGCCAGAGCGTCCCGGCGCTCGCGACGGCCGAGCTGATCGGGGCGACCCCCCGCTCGATCCTCGGCGTCCGGCAGGATTCCTCCTTCCGGACGAACCTGATGCTCGCGAACGCGACGGAGTCGACCGTGAGCGTCACGGTCCAGCTCGTCTCCACGACCGGGACGCTCCTCGGGACCCAGAGCCGGACCCTCGGCCCGCTCTCGCGCGACCAGCTGAACGTCGGGAACGACTTCGGCTACACGAACCTCGCCGACGCCGTCTTCGTGATCTCCTCGCCGACCCCGGGCGCCGCCGTCGGCGCCTACGCGTCCGTCATCGACGCCGCGACCCAGGACCCGCGGACGCTCCTGCCCCGCTGACGACCCGGCGCGGGGCGGAAAAGGAGGTTCCTTTTCCGCCCCGGGGCCATCCGGTTCCGCCGCGACTGCGCTAGGCTGGCGAGCGGCCGAAAGGAGGGGTCGATGGCACGACGCATCGTCATCGCCAGCCAGAAGGGCGGGGTCGGCAAGACGACCGTCTCGCTGAACCTGGCCGTCGCCCTCGCCGAGCGGGGCCGCAGGGTCCTCCTCGTCGATCTCGACCCCCAGGGCGGGATCGGCCTCTCCCTCGCGAAGGGCGAGACCGCGCTCTCGGGCCTCGCCGACCTCCTCGCCGGCGCGGCGACGCCCGCGCAGTCCGTCCTCGCGACGCGCCTCCCCGGCCTCTCGCTCCTCCCCCGCGGGCGGCTCGACCCGATCGACGTCTGCGAGTTCGAGGAGGCGCTCCGGGGCCCCGGAGTCCTCGACGAGGCTCTCGAGAAGGTCGAGGGAGGCTTCGACCTCGTCCTTCTCGACACGCCGTCGGGCCTCGGTCTCGTCACCCGCGCCGCGCTCTCCGCGGCGGACTTCGTCCTCCTCCCGTTCGCCGCCGAGACGCTCGCGCTCCGCTCCGTCTCGCAGGTCTTCCGGGTCGTCGACCACGTGAGGCAGACCGAGAACCCCCGCCTCCGTCTCCTCGGAATCCTGCCGACGCTCGTCGAGAAGGGAAAGCCGCTCTCGCTCTCGATCCTCGGCGAGATCTGGAACGGGTTCGGGGGGGTCTTCGAGAGCATCATCCCGCGCGTCGACACGTTCCACGAGGCGAGCCGGAAGGGACTTCCGGTCGCCTTCCTCCCCGGACCGGTCTCACCCGAGGCCCGGCGGTTCGAGCTGCTCGCCGCCGAGGTCGAGCTCCAGATCCAGAAGATGACGCCGGGCTCCGCCCCGGAGGAAGGCCGGCCCCAGCGTGAGCTCCTCTGACCTCGAGCTCGCCCGCTCGATCAGCCGTCTCCTCTCCGCGACCCCCGCGGGCGCCACGGCCCCCGGTCACGCCCCCGTCGGCGCCGTCGAGCCTCCCGACCCCTCCCGGTTCCTGAGGTTCCGCCAGCACGACGTGGCGACCTCGCCGGCCGCGCCGCCCCGGCCCGCGCCGAAGCCTTCCCGCGCCGAGCCCCTCGCCCCGCCGCCCCAGGTGGCAGACTGGGGCTTCGACGTGGAGACGCTCACGCCGCTCCTCGAGCAGGCCCGGGACGCCGCCGGCGCCGACGCCGCCTTCGTGACGGACCCGCGCGGGGTCGTCGTTGCCTCCGTCGGCGCCTTCGCGGAGGACGCCGCCGGTCCGTACGGCTCCAGGCTCGTGGTCGCGCTCGAGCGCGCGCGGGAGATCTCCGGCAGCGCGGCGGAGGAGACCTCGGTCGTCGTCGAGGCCGGCGGCCGAGCGCTCACCGCGTTCACGGCCTCCACGCCGGACGGGCTGCTCGTGACGATCGGTTTCCAGGGAACCTCGCCGACACCGCGCCCGGTCCGCGAGGCGCTCCGCCGGGTCCTCGCGGGGCGCTGAGGGGTCGGGTCAGCGCCCGCGCAGCGGGCGCCGGAAGGCGCTCCTCACGAGCCGGTCGAGGAGCGCGCCGAGCGGAAGGCCCGAGGCCTCCCACATCTTCGGGAACATCGAGATCGGCGTGAAGCCGGGAAGCGAGTTGATCTCGTTCAGCAGGACGCGCCCGCTCGCCCTCTCGAGGAAGAAGTCGACGCGCGCGAAGCCCGCGCCGCCCACGGCGTCGAACGCCGCGCAGGCCATCCGCCGGATCTCTTCCCGGGTCGCCTCCGGCACGTCCGCCGGGATGACGCAGTACGAGCGGTCGTCGATGTACTTGTCCTCGTAGTCGTAGAACTCGTGCCCCGGGACGATCTCGCCGGGGAGCGACGCCTCCGTCGGCCCGCCTTCCCCCTCGAGGACGGCGCACTCGATCTCGCGCGCGGCCGCGGCCTCCTCGACGAGCGCCGTCGCGTCGACGGCGAGCGCCGCCTCCACCGCCGCCTCCAGGTCTTCGGCGCGCTTCACCTTCGTGATGCCGACCGAGGAGCCCGCGCAGGCGGGCTTGACGAAGAGCGGGAGGCCGAGCGCCTCGATCCGCGGGAGGAGCGCCGCGCGGAGAGCGGGCGTCCTCCACGAGGAGCCGGGGACGCCGACGTAGCGCACCTGGGGCAGGCCCGCCGCGGCGAAGGCGGCCTTCATCAGGACCTTGTCCATCCCGACGGCCGACGCGGCGACGCCGAAGCCGACGTACGGGACGTTCATCGCCTCGAGGAGCCCCTGCAGGACCCCGTCCTCGCCGAACGTCCCGTGGACGATCGGGAGGACGACGTCCCAGGCGCCGTCGCGGAAGGAAGCCCCGAAGGAGTCGACGATGGTCCCCGCCGCGGCCGGCTTCGAACCGGGGACAACGCCGTCGAGGAGCGCCTCCCGGGGAGGACGCGCGAAGTAGCGGAGCATCTCCTCGCGCGACGCGGCGACACCGTGCCAGAGGCCGTCCTTGCCGACGAAGACCGGGATCGACTCGTAGCGGTCGGCCGGGAGGTACTCGAGGAGGCAGCGCGCCGAGAGGAACGAGACCCCGTGCTCGCGCGAGGGCCCGCCGAAGACGACGCCGACCCGGGTCCGGAGACTCACGACGAGGCCCTCGCCGACCCGGCGAGGGCCTCTCGCGCGGGAGCCGGCCTCAACCCTTCGCCGCCGGGGCGGAGGCGAGGATCTTCGCGGCCTGCTCCTCGTAGGCCGCGAGGACGTTCTTCACGGACGCGACGTCGACGTCGCCCATGTGCCCGATCCGGATGTTGAGCGACTTGTACTTGCCGTAGCCGGCGCCCGGCGTCCACCCCGCGGCCTTCATCGCCTTGTTGAGCTCCTCGGGGTTCACGCCCTCAGGCGGGAAGAGGGAGGAGACGCTCGGCGAGTGGGCCGGCGGGTCGGGGAGGAAGCGGAAGCCGGCCTTCGGCGCCCACTCCTCGACGGCCGCGAGCATCGCGTGGTGGCGGGCCCAGCGGTTCTCCATCCCCTCGGTGAGGATGTGGTCGAGCTGCACGTCGAGGGCGTAGAGGAGCGGGAGCGACGGCGTCGTCGGGTTCTGCTTCTTCTTCCCGAACGCCTCGACGTCGAGGAGGTCGAGGTAGATTCCGCGGAACTTCTTCTGGCGCGCAGCCGCGAGCGTCCGCTCCGACATCGAGAAGACCGCGATGCCGGGCGGCAGCGCGAGAGCCTTCTGCGAGCCGCAGACCGCGAGGTCGAGGCCCCACTCGTCGACCTCGACCTTCGTCGCCGCGAGCGACGTGACGACGTCGGCGAAGACGAGGGCGTCGCTGTTCTCGCGGATCACCTTCGCGATGGCCGCGAGGTCGGAGATCGTGCCGACCGACGTCTCGTTGTGGACGACGGTGACGATCTGGTACTTCTTCGCGCCGAGGGCCTTCTTCACCTCGTCCGCGAGGATCGGCTTGCCCCACTCCGCCCGGAGGATGTCCGTCTCGAGGCCGAGCTTCTGGCTCATCTCCCCCCACTTGTCGGAGAACGAGCCGTTGCAGCAGGCGAGGACCGGGCCCGTGGCGCAGGAGACGAGGCCGGCTTCCCAGACGCCCGTCGCGGAGGTCGCGAGCGTGTGGGCCTGGCCCGACGTGCGGAAGACCTTCGGGAGCTTCTCGAGGATCCGGCCGTAGAGGTCGGAGAAGGCCGCGGAGCGGTGCGACATCATCGGCCCACCGAGGGCCTGAAGCACCTGCGGGCGGACCCACACGGGGCCCGGGTTGAAGAAGCGGACCTGCCCGGCCTGGCCGGAGGTGGAGTCGAAAGCGGCGCTGCTCATGCGGCGGATTTTACGCCGCACGCCAGGCCGTCGCGTCGACGGTCAGGGCCGCTTCGGCATCCCGAAGAGCCCGAGGGCGTCGCCGAGCGCCGGGAGGAGGTGGTCGGGCCGGAGGGCCGCGAGCTCCTCGGCAGTCGAGGAGCCGAGCGGGACGATGGCGACCGCGAGGCCCGCGGCCCGGGCGGTCTCCACGTCGACCGTCATGTCGCCGACGTAAAGCGTCTCGGCGGCCGGCACCCCCATCGCCTCGAGCGCGGCGAGGACCATTCCCGGGTCGGGCTTCTCGCGGTAGCCGAGGTCGGGTCCGCCGATGAAGGCGAAGAGGTCGGCGAGGCCGAAGCCGGCGAGGAGCTGCCGGCTGAAGACGGCCGGCTTGTTCGAGGCGATCGAGAGCTTCACGCCCCGCCGCCAGAGCTCGGTGACGACGAGCTCGGCGTCCGGCATCAGGCGGGTCAGCTTCGGCGCGTTCACCTTGTAGCGGAAGCGGAAGCGCTGGACGGCCTCGGCCCGCAGCTCCTCGGGGAGGACCTTCGCGATGAGCGCCTCGAGGCCGTGGCCGACGAGCCGTCGCGCCTGCTCCACCGTGACCGGAGGGCGGCCGTAGTGCTCGAGGACGTCGGAGAGGGAGTCGTGGATCCCGACGTAGGAGTCGAGGAGCGTCCCGTCGAGGTCGAAGACCGCCGCCCGGAACGTCACGCGCCCACCGTCAGGACGATTTTCCCGACGTTCTCGTTCGCCGCCATCCGCCGGTGCGCGTCGCCCGCCCGCGCGAGCGGGAAGACGGCGTCGACGAGCGGCCGGAACCGCCCGTCCGAGAAGCCCGGGAGGATGTCGCGGACGAAGGCCGCCGTCAGGTCGACCTTCTCGGCGAGGGCGCGGGCCCGGAGCGTCGAGCCGACGAGACGGAGCCGCTTCGTCAGGAGGGCGCGCAGGTCGAGCTCGGCCGTGCCGCCTCCCATCGTCGCGATCAGGACGAGCCGGCCGCACCGGGCCATCACCCGGACGTTTCGCGCGAGGGTCGCGCCGCCGACCGGGTCGAGGACGAGGCCGACCGCGTTCGCTCCGAACCGCTCCTCCACCGCTTCGGCGAAGTCGCGGGACGTCGTGTCGACGACGAGGTCGGCGCCGAGCGCGGCGAGAGGCTCCGCCTTCGCCGCGGAGCGGATCGTCGCGACGACGGTCGCCCCGGCCCCCTTCGCGAGCTGGATCGCGGCGGTGCCGACGCCCGACGCGGCGGCGTGGACGAGGACCACCTCGCCCGCGGCGAGGCCGCCCTCGCGGAAGAGGTTCAGGTACGCCGTGAACCAGGCCTCCGGGATCGCCGCGGCCTCTTCGAACGAGAGCCCCGGCGGGATCGACATCAGCATCCCGCGCGGGACGCCGACCTTCTCCGCGTAGCCGCCGCCGGGGAGGAGGAAGAAGACGCGCTCGTCCGTTCCCTCGACGACGCCCGCCGCCTCGAGGCCGAGGATCCCCGACTCGCCCGGCGGAGGCGGGTACTTCCCCGCGGCCTGATGGAGATCGGCCCGGTTCACCGCCGTCGCCCGGACGTGGACGAGGACCTCTCCCTCGCGGAGGACCGGCTCGGGAGCCTCGCCGCAGACGAGCGCCTCGGGGCCGCCGGGCGTCGGAACGAGGATCGCCTTCACGCCGCCCCCCCGAGGCCGAGGGCGCGGAGGACGAGCGGGAGGAGGGCCTCGACGTCGCCGAGCGGGAGCCGCGGGACCTCCGGCGGGTGTGCCGTGCCGCGGTCCGTCGTGACCGCGAAGACGCCGGGGTCTCCGGCAGCCACCGGCTCCCGCCCCGTCGCCGCGCGGCAGACCTCGACCTTCGGCCCGGGCGCCTCGCGGAAGCCCTCGACGACGACGACGTCCACGCCGGGCATCTCGCGGGCGATCACCGCCTCGAGCGTGGGCTCCTCGTCGTGCCAGGCGTGGACCCCCGTCCGCCGGCCCGAGACGAAGGCGACCGGCGCCGCCCCGGCGGCGAAGAGCTTCTGGGAGTCGGTGCCGGAGACGTCGGTGTCGTGGTCGTGGCGCGTGTGCTTGACGGCGCCGACGGAGAGGCCGCGCGCGGCGAGCGCCTCGACGAGCGCGACGGCGAGCGTCGTCTTCCCGGAGCGGTGCGCGCCGACGACGTGGACGCGCGGCGGCCCGGACCGGTAGAGGAGGCTCCTCTCGCGGAGCGGCGCGAAGCGGGCGAGGTCGCCCGGGAACGTGGCGATCCACCCGTCGAGGCTCTCCCCCGCGTCGACGAGCTCGCGGTAGCGAGGCGTCCCCGCGAGGAGGTCGACGGCCGGGACGTCGCTGCGGTACTCGTAGGTCTCGGTCCGCCAGCGGAACCGGGCGGGGTCGAGGTCGCGGAGGAGCTTCACGAGGCGGAGGCCGGTCTCGTACGGGCGGAAGGCGTCCGCGTCCGTCACGTGGAGCTGGACGCCCCCGCAGTCCTGCCCGGCGAACTTGTGGAACGTGGGGCGGAAGACGTGCGGGCGGAATCGGACGCCGGGGAGGCCGAGGGCGTTCGCCCGGTCGGCGGCGGCGTCCGCGTCGAGCCACGGCGCGCCGACGATCTCGAACGGGCGCGTCGTCCCGCGCGCCTCGGAGAGGTTCGTCCCCTCGAGGAGGCACATCCCGGGGTAGACGAGCGCCGTCTCCCGCGACGGCATGTTCGGCGACGGGAGGACCCAGGCGGGCGTCTCGCCGACACGGCCGCGCGGGGCGGGCGCCCTCTTCCCCGCGACCTTCATCGGGACGACCGTCAGGTCGCACCCGAGCGCGAACTCGGCGTTCACGTGGCGCGCGATCTCGCCCGGCGTCATCCCGTGGCGCGGAGGGAGGGGCCAGAGGCCGACGAACGAGAGGAGGCGCTCCTCGGGGAGGTTCCCCTCGACGAGGAGCCCGCCGCACGGGTTCGGGCGGTCGAGGACGAAGACGGGGATCCCCTTCGCGGCGCACGCCCGCATGACGAGCGCCGTCGTCCAGACGAAGGTGTAGTAGCGCGAGCCGACGTCGGGGAGGTCGCAGACGACGGCGTCGAGACCGGCGAGGTCCCCCGCCTTGGGCTCGAGGTCCTCGAAACGCTCGCCGTAGAGCGAGACGACGCGGAGCCTGCCGGCCGGCGTGTCGCCGTCGCCGACGGCGATCATGTCCTGGACGGCGCCGGTGAGGCCGTGCTCCGGGCCGAAGAGGACCCTCAGGTCGAGCCCCGCGTCGGCGAAGGCGCGCGCCGTGGGGACGAAGCGGGACGTGACCGAGGCCGGGTTCGCGACGAGCCCGAGCCGGCGGCCGCGGAGGGAGGACGGGTCCTCGAGGAGGACGTCGATGCCGGGAAGGAGGGGCGCGGTCTTCATCGGGGTGTTCCGCGGGCGTCGAGCGACGCCGTGACGGCGCCCCGATAGTAATGCGCGAGGATCTCGTCGCGGCTCTCTCCTCGCCGCGCCCGCTCGACCGCGCCCGCCTGGCAGAGTCCGGCGCCGTGCCCCGTCCCGCGCCCCTCGAAGAGGTAGCCCTGTGGACGCTCGGTCACCTCGAAGTCGGTCGACCGGAGCGCGCTCCAGCCCCAGATCTCGGAAGCCCGCGCCCTCGCGTCGAACGCGCGGACGACGAGGGACCGCCCCCCGGGCGCCGCGAGGCGGAGAGCCGAGACCCGTCCGTCGTCGCCGTGCGCCCAGACCTCGAGGAACCGCGCTTCGGGGAACCCGAGCCTCGCGGCGAGGGCCGGGAGCTGAGCGCGCGGGAGGAAGAAGGTCCACCGGGCGCCGGGCGCGGAGAGGCAGGCGTCGTCGTCGACCGGGAGGAGGTCGGGCGTCTCCTCGTCGTCCCAGACGACGGCCGGGCGGGCCGTCCTGCCGCCGCAGACGGCATGGAACGGGGCGGCGATGACCCGGCCGTTCTGGACGAGGACGAGGCCGCGCGTCGCCGCGGCGGCGCGCCGCGTGGCGTCGGTCGCCCGCGAGAGGCCCGCGTAGACTTGGCAGTGGACGCCGTCGCAGAGGTCGGCTCCCTGCTCCGCGTGGCGGTCCCTGCGGGCGACGGCGTACGAGCGCGCCGCGACGGCCTGCGCCTCGAGGGCCGCGGCGGGGGCGTGGCCGCCGATCTCGGACGGCAGCACGGCCGCGACGTAGGCCTCGAGGGGGACCGTCTCGACCTTCCCGGTCGCGAGGCGGAGGATCCTCCTCGTCGGCTCGTTCGCGGGCGTCTCCTCCGATCGCGGGACCGCGCGGGCGGGCCCGAGGACGACGAGGAGCGCGGCGGCGGCGAGGAGGGCGACGGGGCGGCGCGGGCGCGTCACGTGAGAGGCGGTCCCGGCGACGTCAGGCCCGGTCGGTACGGGCCGGGTGGGCGTCGGGCGCCTCGCCGCGGAGCATCGCGACGGCGTGCGGGAGGGCGGCCGCGACCGCCTCGAGGCACTCCACGGCGCCGCGCGGCGAGCCGGGGAGGTTCACGACGAGGGTCTTCCCGCGCACCCCGGCGACCTGCCGCGAGAGCATGGCCGACGGGAGCGCCGCGCGGCCCGCGGCCCGCATCGCCTCGGGGAGACCCGGGACCTCGAACGCGACGACGGAGCGCGTCGCCTCCGGCGTGACGTCGCGGGGAGAAAGGCCGGTCCCGCCGGTCGTCAGGACGAGGTCGACGTGCTCGTTGTCGGCGTAGCGGGCGAGGTTCCAGGCGATGTCGTCCTTCTCGTCGGGGACGACGCGGACCTCGACGACGTCGGCGCCGAGGAGGCGCCGGGCGGCGTCGGCCACGGCGGGGCCGCCCCGGTCCTCGCGCTCCCCGCGGAACGACCGGTCGGAGACGGTCAGGACGGCGACCCGCGGGGGGACGCTCACGGCCGCACGCCCCGCGAGAACGCCCGCGGCGCGGAGTCGGTTCCTCGGACGACGATCTCGGGCATGGCGGGATTCTAGGCGGTCTCTACAATCGCTCCCGAGAGCCCGCCGCGTGATCCCGCTCCGCGCCCGCCGCCTTCTCGCCGCCCTCCTCGCAGGAGCGGGCGTGGCGGCGCTCCTCCTCGGCGCCTCGCGCCGGGACCTCCCCCTGCCCGACTCGCTCGCGCTGGCGGGCCGCTTCTGGCGCGCGGGCCCGAGGGGCCGCCTCCTGAACGCGCCCGGCATCTCGCGCGACGCCGCGTTCGCGGCCGACGCCCTCCGCGCCGCTGCGGCGTGGCCCGTCGACTCGGACGCCGTCCTCACCGTCGGCCCGCTCGTCGCTCCCGACGTGCGCGAGCGGCTCCGGCGGAAGGCGGCGTACCTCCTCGCGCCGCGGAGGGTCGTCGTGAAGCCGGGGCTCGGCTCCGAGGTCCTCCTCTCCCGCGCCGAGGGAGCGCAAGCCCGATGAAGCGCCGCCTCTTCGCGGCCGGCGCGGCGCTCCTCCTCGTGCTCGGCTTCGCCTCGGCGACGTTCCTCGCGGTGCGGCAGCCGCTCTCGCTCGGCGACTACCTCGCCGTCTGGGGGCTCAAGGCGCGGGCGCTCCACGCCTCCGGCGACCTCGCCTCCGTCTTCCGGGTCGACCCGGACGGGGAGTTCTCGCACCCCGAGTACCCGCCGCTCTGGCCGCTCCTCCTGGCCGGGACGGCGAAGCTCCTCGGTCGCTACGACGAGCTCCTGCTGACGCTCCTCCGTCCCCTCCTCCTCGCCCTCGCCGCCGGGCTCACCCTGGCCCGCACGCGAGCTCCGCTCCCGTGGCGCCTCCTCGCGGCCGCGTCGCTGACGCTCCTCCCGTACTTCCAGACGGCGGCCTACACGGGCTACGCCGAGGCGCTGCTCGTCGTCCTCGTCCTCGCGGCGCTTCTCCTCGTCGAGAGCCCCTCCCCGACGCCCTTCACGCCGGCGGCCGCCGGGCTCCTCCTCGCTCTCGCCGCGCTCACGAAGCAGGAGGGCGTCGTCGCGCTCCTCGTCGTCGCGGCGCTCCTCGCGGCGGCCCGGCGCTTCCGCGACGCCGCGGTCGTCGCCGGGGCCGGCCTCGGGCTCGGCGTCTTCCCGTGGGCGCTCTACCGGGCGGCCCACGGCGTCTCCGGCCTCGCCGACTTCCGTCTCGACGCGTTCGGCGCCGGCAAGCCGTTCCGCGCGCTCGCGACGTTCTCCGACCTCGCGCTCTTCACGGCTCTCCCGTGGCTCCTCGGCGCCGCGCTTCTGCTCGCTCTCGCCCCGGCGGCGCGGCGCGCGCGCCGCGCCCTCCTCGCGGGAGCGGCCGGCTACGCCCTGCTTCTCGTCCTCTCGTTCGCCTTCGCCCGCGTCGACGTCGCGTGGCTCGTCACCTGGACGTGGGACCGGCTCGTCCTCCTCCCGGTGGCGGCGCTCCTGCCGGCGCTCTTCGAGGCGGCCGCGGAGCCGTTCGCCTCGCGGGCCGAGTAGGCCTCCTCAGCGCTTCCGGCGCCCCCGCGCCGTCGGCTCACCAGGGCGCGTCCAGTCGCCGCTCTTGCCGCCGCTCTTGGCGACGAGCTCGACCGGGCCGACGACGATCCCCTTCTCCGCCGCCTTGCACATGTCGTAGACCGTCAGCGCCGCCGCGGCCGCCGCGACCATCGCCTCCATCTCGTAGCCGGTCTTCCCGGTCCCGCGCACGGTCGCCGTCACCTCGACGCGCCGCTCCCGCGCGTTCCGCGAGAGCGTCACGTCGACGGCGTCGAAGACGAGGGGGTGGCAGAGGGGAATCCACTCCGACGCGCGCTTGGCCGCCTGGATCCCCGCGAGGCGGGCGACGGCGAGGGCGTCTCCCTTCCGGTTCTCCGAGGCGTCGAGCGCGGACCAGGCCGCGCGGCCGAGGGTGACGACGGCGCGGGCCGTCGCCGTCCGGAGCGTCGGCGCCTTCACGGAGACGTCGACCATCCGCGCGTCCCCCTCGGCGTCGAGGTGCGTCAGCTCAGGAGCTCTTCTCTTCGACGGCACGGTACTCCTCCGGGGTGTTGACGTTGCGGAACGCCCCCGGCGCGAAGCCGGGAAGACGCGAGGTCTCCTCCTCGGTGAGGACGAGCGCGTGCGCCGACTCGACCGCCCGGCGCATCGAGAGGACGCCGGCGGCCGCGGCGCGCCGGAGCGAGGGGAGGGCGCGCTTCGCCCAGGCGGCGCAGAGCGGCTGCGGGTGCCCCCCCTCCGTCGGGACGACGGCCGGCGCGCCGCTCGCGGCGAGCCGCGCCAGGAGCGCCGCGAGGAGCTCGGGCGCGACCGAGGGGACGTCGGCCGCGAGGACGAGGTTCTCCTCGTCCGGGCTCCAGTCGAGCGCCGCCACGACCCCGTGGAGCGCCGCCCGCTCGGCGGTCCCGTCGGCGACGAACGGGTAGCCGAGCGACGCGAAGGGACCCGGCTCCTTGCCGACGAACGCCGCGCGTCCGCAGGCGCGCTCGAGCTTCCGGGCCTGCAGCAGCGCCATCGGGACCCCGCCGACCGGCAGGAGCGCCTTGTCGCGCCCCATCCGCGCCGAGAGGCCGCCCACGAGGACGAATCCGTACGCCACGGCCCGCGATCGTACCGCCCGGCGGCGGCGCCTCAGACGAGCTTGAGGAGGTGCCCCATCTTCGCCTTCTTGACGGAGAGGTAGTCGCGCGTGGAGTCGGTCGGCGGGATCTCGAGCGAGACCCGCTCGACGATCTCGAGGCCGAAGCCGTCGAGCGCGACGTACTTCGAGGGGTTGTTCGTCAGGAGGCGCATCTTCTTGACGCCGAGATCGCGGAGGATCTGGCAGCCGATGCCGTAGTCGCGGACGTCGGGCGCGAAGCCGAGCGCCTCGTTCGCGGCGACGGTGTCGAGGCCCTGGTCCTGCAGGTCGTAGGCGCGGAGCTTGTTGAGGAGCCCGATGCCGCGCCCCTCCTGGAGGAGGTAGAGGAGGACCCCCTTCCCCTCGCGGGCGATCATCTCGAGCGCGAGGTTCAGCTGCTCGCCGCAGTCGCAGCGCGCCGAGCCGAAGACGTCGCCCGTCAGGCACGCGGAGTGGACGCGGACGAGGATCGGGTCGTCCTCGGAGATCTCCCCCTTCACGAGGGCGAGGTGCTCCTCGTTCGTCAGGTCGGAACGGTACGCGATGACGCGGAAGTCGCCGTTCTTCGTCGGCAGGCTCGGGGAGGCGACCCTCTGGACGAGCCTCTCGTGGTGCATCCGGTGCCGGATGATGTCGGCGACCGAGACGAGGGGAATGCCGTGCTTCTCGCCGAACGCGAGGAGGTCGGGGACGCGGGCCATCGCCCCGTCGTCCCGCAGGATCTCGCAGATGACGGCCGCCGGCATCAGGCCGGCGACGCGGGCGAGGTCGATCGACGCCTCCGTGTGCCCGGCGCGCTTCAGGACGCCTCCCTTGCGGGCCCGGAGCGGGAACATGTGGCCCGGCCGGAGGAGGTCGTGCGGCTTCGTCCGCGGGTCGACGAGCGTCCTCACCGTCTGCGCGCGGTCGGCCGCCGAGATCCCGGTCGTCGTCTTCCCGCGCGCCTCGACGGAGACGGTGAAGGCGGTTCCGTAGCTCGAGGTGTTCTCCTCGACCATCGGGGCGAGGTCGAGCTCGTCGCAGCGCTCTTCGGTGAGGGAGACGCAGACGAGGCCGCGCCCCTCCCGGGCCATGAAGTTGATCGCGTCCGCCGTCACGTGCTCGGCTGCGAGGCAGAGGTCGCCCTCGTTCTCGCGGTCCTGGTCGTCGGCGATGATGACGAAGCGGCCCTGCCGGTAGTGCTCGGCGGCCGCCGGGACGGTGACGAAACCCAAGGAGGACCTCCGGGCCGCGAGTCCGCGACCGCGCCTCAATTGTAGCGGGACGGCTCCTGCGGCTCCGCGGCCTCGCCCGTCCGCGCCCTTCCGGCCCGGAACGGGTGGCTCGAGAGGACCGACCGCTTCGACACCTCGCGGATGAGCGTCTTCAAGAAGACCTCGAACTGGTGCGCCGCCGGCAGGAAGGCGCGCGGCGTCCTCTCCCTCGAGAAGCCGGTCTGGAACCGGTCGAAGAGGGACCAGTCCTTGAACATCAGATGCTTCATCGAGCCCCGGCGGAAGGAATCGAGCGAGTCGGTCATCGCCTTCAGGGTCTTCTTGTCGGCCCCCCGCGAGAACGCCTGGACGGACTGGAGGAGCGACCAGAGGTCGTCGCGCAGCTTCAGGCTCTGGTCGAGCTTCGTCCGGTACTCCGGGAAGAGGGCCTTCCCGTCGACGTCGGACGAGAAGGTCTCCGCGAGGCCGATGACGCTCTGCTGGAAGAGGTCCTTCAGGATCCCCGCGGCGTCCTCCATCCGGGCGTAGACGAGCTTCGGGTCCTTCATCAGGACGACGTCGACGAGCTCGAGCTCCATCACCTTCTTCATCTCCATCTCGAGGGAGAAGACGAGGCGCTCGAGGCCCGCGCCGACGGGCGACTCCTCCGGGAAGCGCGGGAGGAGGCGCCGCCGCACGAACTCCGTCAGGCCGGCCGACTGGGCCTTGATGAGGCTGAAGACGAGGAGCGCGCGCTTGATCGTCGCGGGAGACTCGATCGTCTGGCGGATCCGCTCCGTGTACCGGAGCCCCTTGAAGAGCTCGACGAAGAGCGCGGCGAGGGCCGACTTCTGGCTCGCGTCCGTCACGGCGGCGAGGACGCGGGCGAGCGACTGCTTCGAGTCGCGGTCGAGGACGGGGCGGAGGTTCTCGCGGAAGAGGACGCCGAGGTTCGGGTCGCTCTTGAGCGTCCCGACGACGATCCGGCCGAGCGAGAGGTAGGTCTGGAGCGGGAGGAACGGGGCGCGCGAGAGCTCGTCGAGGACCTTCGAGAAGTCGTCGAGCTTCTCGACGACGAGGGCGAGCTCGGTCTCCGCGCTTCCCCGCCGCTGCGAGATCGGGCTCCCGCCGCCCGCCTTCGCGACCTGGCTGTCGAGGAAGAGGAGGAAGGACGCGAGGTCCTCCTTCCCCTCGCCGAGGAGGTGCGTCGTCAGGAGGGCGAGGTGCGAGATGCCCGAGCGGACGACCGCGACCTCCTCCACGAAGTTCTTCAGCGAGGCGTGCGAGCGCTCGAATGGCGAGAGCGGCAGGTGGTCGAGGAGGAAGAACCGCTCGACTCCCTTGAGCCACATCTCCATCTCGAACAGGTAGTCGTACTTGACGCGGTTCGAGAAGAGAGCGGACGTCTCGAGCACCGTGAAACGCGGCATGGTCGCAGCGAGTTTACGCCGCGCCCCTTCCCGTTCGGCGCGGAATCTCCCGGGCGCGCCCCCGCGGGATCGCCCGGCTCAGCGCGTCGGCGGCTCGAGCCCCGCCGGCGCTTCCCGGGTCGCCTCGCGGACGCGGACGGAGAGGAGCCGGTCGTTCTGCTCGATCCGCTCGACGACGTCCATTCCCGACGTGACCTCGCCGAAGACGGTGTAGCCGCCGTCGAGGTGGGGCTGCCGCGAGAGCGTGACGAACCACTGCGATCCGCCGGTGTCGGGGCCCGAAAGGGCCATGCCGATCCGGCCGCGGACGTACTGGAGCGGGTTCAGCTCGTCGCGCAGCGCGTAACCGGGCCCTCCGGTTCCGTCGCCGCGCGGGTCGCCCCCCTGGACGACGAAGTCGGGGACGACGCGGTGGATCGTCTGCCCGTCGAAGAAGCCCTTCCGGGCCAGCGCCGCGAAGCTGTCGACGGTCATCGGCGCCTCGCGCGGGGAGAGCTCGGCCTCGAAGGAGCCCCTCGTCGTCGTGAACGTCGCCAGGACGCGCCCCGTCTCGGCCATCCGGGCGAGGCGCCGGTGGTCGCGCGAGGAGAGGCGCTTCGCGGTGGCGCGGAAGACGAAGCGGCCGTCCTTCTCGCCGCACTTCTCGACGAGGAGCCGCCGCGCCCGGGCGCGGACGAGGTCGTCCCCGTCGTCCCGCCGGGCCGCGAGAAGGGCGCAGCCCCCCTCGGCGAGCGACGACGCCGCGTCGAGCGCGGACGCGACGAGGTCGGGCTCGTGCGAGGCGAGGGCCGACGCGTACGCGCGGCTCCAGGCCTCCTTCACGGCGGGATCGAACGCCGGGCCCGAGGCGAGCGGCGCGGCGACGCCCAGCGCGGCGGCCTTCACGCTCCCGTCGGGGTCGCCGAGCGCCCGCGCGAGGCGCGCGGCGTGCGCGGCGGCGGAGTCCTGCGGGACGCGCGAGACCGCCTCCATCCGGACGCGGGCGCTGGGGTCGGCGAGGAGCGCGTCGAGCCACGGCCCGAGGCGCTCCGCGGGGAGGAGCGGGAGCGCCTCGGCCGCGCCGAGCCTCAGGTCGAGGGGCGCTCCGCCGGCGGCCCGGAGCGCGAGAGAGAAGGCGCGGTCCGGGTCTCCCGCGGCGAGGCTCGCGAGCGCGACTCCGCCGCGCCGCCCGCCGGCCGCGACGACGGCGGCGAGGGCGTCGGCGGCCGCGGCCTCGCGGCTCGCGCGCCGGAGGAGCGTCAGGGCCGCCACGGCGACGCCCGGGTCGGCGTCGTGCATCCGCACGAGCCCTGCCTCGCGGGCCTCGGCGGTCGCGGCTCCCTTCGCGGCGAGCCGGTCGAGGGCGAGGAGCGCCTGGATCGCAGGACCGGGGGCCGGGCCCCGTGCGAGGGCGAGGAGGCGCGCGGACGGGCTCGAATCGCCGAGGAGCCCCACCCCGCGCGCGGCCCACGCCACGACCTCCGGGTCGGCGTCGTCGAGGAGGCCGCGGAGCGCCTCTTCCGTTCCGGGCCGCGGCGCCCGCGCGAGGGCCCAGGCAGCGGAGCGGCGCGTCTCCGGGTCTCCGGATGCGAGGAGCGACGAGAGGAGAGGAACGAGGGCCGGGTCCTTCGCGCGGTAGAGGGCGCGGGCCGCGGCGCCGCGGGGGCCGTCCGGCGCGGCGAGGGCGCGCCGCAGCTCCGTCTGCGCCTCCTCTCCGCCGAGCCTCCCGAGCGCCGTGGCGGCCTCGGAGGCGGTCGCCTCGTCGGGGTCGCCGAGCGACTTCGCGAGGAGGGGGACGAGGCGCCGGTCGCCCGAGATTCCCGACGCGAACGCGGCAGCGCGCCGGACCGACGCCTCGGGATCGCCGAGGAGCACGGGGAGGTAGATCGAAGCCTCGACGTCCCTGAGCCGCCCGCAGGCGAGCGCGGCGCGGCTCCGCACCCACGGGTCCTTCGAGGAGGAGGCCCGGCCGAAGGGGAGCGGGTCGTAGTCGCGCCGGTCCTCCGCCGCGATGAGCCCCGCCACGAGGGAGAGCCGGTTCTCGTGCGTCGCCTCCGCCGGGCCGCCCGGCCCGAGGCCGGCGCAGGCCGACGCCGACAGGGCGAGGAGGAGGAGCGCGAAGGAGGCCGCGAAGGCGCCCGGCGCGCCTCGGGGAGCCTTTCCGCGAAGGTGCCTGGACCGGCGGCGAGAGGCGGGTCGGAACGCCGCCACGGGCCTCAGAGCCCGAGGAGGAGGCGGTCGCCGAGGATCGGCGGGAGCCCCGCCTTCAGGATCTTCCGGCGCGCCCCCTTCACGTCGTAGGGAACGCGGTCGAAGACGACCGTCCGCTCCTCGGAGTCGAAGATCGCGTAGCTCGCGCGCGGGTTCCGGTCGCGCGGCTGCCCGACCGACCCGGGGTTCACGAGGTACCTCTTTCCCGGCTCGAGGAAGAGCTTCCGGCGGCTCCCGCGCACCGCCTCGACGAGGATCCCGTCGCGCTCGAGCGTGAAGATCGACGGGATGTGGCTGTGCCCGAAGAACGAGACGGCGACCGCGGGCGCCACGCGGTCCATGTGGACGAAGTTCATCTGGGCGTCCCAGTCCGAGAAGATGTAGGCGTCCTCGTCGAGAGGCGACCCGTGGCAGATCGCGAAGCTCTCGTCGACGAGGACCGGCCCGCACGGGAGGCGCCGCAGGAACTCGAGGTTCTCCTTCGAAAGGCGCTCGGCGGTCCAGCGGGCCGCGTAGAGCGCGGGCGGGTTGAACATCTCCCCCGTGTCGACGCCGGCGACGACCTTGTCGTGGTTCCCGCGGATCGAGACGGCGGGGCGCGGAAGGGTCCGGATCTTGTCGAGGACCTTGTTCGGGTCGGCGGCGTAGCCGACGAAGTCGCCGAGGCAGACGACGCGGTCGAGCTTCTTCCGCTTCACGCGGGCGAGGACGGCAGAGAGGGCCTCGTCGTTCGAGTGGAGGTCTGAGATGAGGAGGTAGCGCACGGCGTCGCGACTCCTCAGCCGCCGCCCTGGACGTTCATCGCCCCGACGATCCGGTCGACCACCGCGTCCACTCTCTCGTCCCCCTCCAGCGGCAGGATCCTGTCCGAAAGTTTATAGGAAGCGAGGCGAGCCTCATAGAGCGCGCGGGCCTCCTCGACGGACCGGAAGAGCGGCCGGTCCGCCGCCTTCCCCCCGAGCCGGGTGGCGATGACCTCGAAAGGCACGTCCAGGAAGAGCGACCGGCCCGAGCGCTGGACGAAGGCCCGGTTCTCCGGGAAGGTGAACGTCCCGCCGCCGAGCGCCACGACGGCCCCGGGGAGAGAGGCGGTGCCGCGGAGGAGCTCGGCCTCGCGCTCCCGGAACCAGGCCTCTCCCCGCTCCTCGAACGCCTTCCGGATCGTCATCCCCGCGAGGGCCTCGAACGCCTCGTCGAGGTCGACGAACGGGACCCCGAGGCGCTCCGCGAGCGCCCGTCCGACGGTCGACTTCCCCGCCCCCATGAACCCGACGAGGTAGATGCGGCCGATCCCGCCCGTCACGCCGTCCCGCCGCTCAGCGCTCGGGCGCTTCCCCGGACAGCCAGCGCTCGAGCCATTTCGTCGAGAAGCGTCCGTGGCGGACGTCGGGATGGTCGAGGAGGCGGAGGTGGAGCGGGATCGTCGTCTTGACGCCCTGCACGACGAAGAGCTCGAGCGCGCGCCGGCCGCGGGCGAGCGCCTCCTCGCGCGACTGCCCGTGAACGATCAGCTTCGCGAGCAGGGAGTCGTAGTGCGGCGGGATCCGCCAACCGATGTAGGCCGCCGTGTCGACGCGGACGCCAGGCCCTCCCGGCACGTGGAGCGTCGTGATCGTCCCCGGGGATGGGGTGAAGGTTTCCGGGTCCTCCGCGTTGATGCGGAACTCGATGGCGTGGCCGCGGGGAAGGAAGTCGCCGTCCCCGCGCCCGAAGCCGGGGAACGAGAGCGCCTCGCCCGCGGCGACCCGGATCTGCTCCTTCACGAGGTCGAACCCGGTCACCATCTCGGTGACGGGATGCTCGACCTGGATCCGGGTGTTCATCTCCATGAAGTAGAAGGACTCGTCCTGGTCGAGGAGGAACTCCACCGTCCCCGCCCCGACGTAGTCGACGGCGCGGGCCGCGGCGACCGCCGCCGCGCCCATCCGGTCGCGGAGCGCGGTCGAGACGGCGGGGGACGGGGACTCCTCGAGGACCTTCTGGTGGCGCCGCTGGAGCGAGCACTCGCGCTCGCCGAGGTGGACGATCTTCCCGAGCCGGTCGCCGAAGACCTGCACCTCGACGTGCCGCGGCTCGGCGAGGTACTTCTCGAGGTAGAGGGCGCCGCTCGAGAAGGCGCGCTCGGCCTCGGCCGTCGCGAGGTCGAACGCCGCCGCGAGCTCCTTGCCGTTCTTCGCGACGCGCATGCCGCGTCCGCCGCCTCCGGCGACCGCCTTGAGGAGGACCGGGTAGCCGATCCGGTCCGCGATCTTCAGCGCTTCCTCGGCGGATTCCACCGGGCCGGGGCTGCCGGGGACGGTCGGGACGCCCGCCTTCTTCGCCGTGTCCTTCGCGACCGCCTTGTCGCCCATCCTCCGGATCGCGTCCGGCGAAGGGCCGATCCAGGTGAGCCCCACCTCGCCGAGGATCTCGGCGAAGTGCGCGTTCTCGGCGAGGAAACCGTACCCGGGGTGGACGGCGTCGGCGCCCGTGATCTCGGCCGCGGCGACGAGCGAGGTGATGTTCAGGTAGGAGCCTGCCGGGGACGCCGGGCCGATGCAGACCGACTCGTCGGCGGCCGCCACGTGGAGGGCCTCCCGGTCGACCGTCGAGTGGACGGCGACGGTCGCGATGCCGAGCTCCTTGCAGGCCGCGATGATCCGGAGGGCGATCTCCCCGCGGTTCGCGACGAGGACCTTGCGGAACATCAGGCCGGCCGGATCGCGAAGAGCTTCTCGCCGAACTCGACCGGCTGGCCGTTCTTCGGGAAGATCTCGACGACCGTCCCCGACACGTCGGCCTCGATCTCGTTCATGAGCTTCATCGCCTCGACGATGCAGAGCGTGGCGCCCTTCTCGACGGCGTCGCCCGCCTTCACGAACGGCTCGGCGTCGGGGTTCGACGCCCGGTAGAACGTGCCGACGATCGGCGACGTCACGACGTGGAGGCCCGCCTCGACGTCGGTCGCCGACGGGGCCGCCGCCGCGCCCGGCGCGGCCGCCTCGGGCTTCGGGGCCTTCTCCTCCCAGGAGACGGGCGCCGGGACGTAGACGGGGCCGGGGCCCGAGTCCGCCTCGCGGGGCGCGGGCCGTGGCCCTTCGATGCGGAGGCGGAAGCCCTCGTGCTCCAGCTCGAGGCTGGCGAGGCCGCGGCGGGCCACGAGATCGGCGAGTTCCTTGATTTCCTTGACGTTCATTCTCTTCTCTCGGGATCGAGCGGCGCTCAGAGGAGGGCCGGCCGGAGCTGCTCGGCGGCTCGCGCCGCCTCGAACCGGATGCGTCCGGACGGGATTCCCGGTCCGGCCTTCAGGAGGAGGGCGTAGGAAGGCGTGATGACCTTGACGGCGGCGGTCCCGGTCGAGCCGGTGAGGACGAGGCTGTCGAGGGCCCCCTCGCCGATCTCCGCCCGGCTCCGCCGGACGTTCTTCCAGAACGCGGTCAGCTCGGCCGCGAGGTTCTCCATCGCCTCGGCCTCCGAGCGCGGCCCGACGCTCACGACCGGGACGCCTTCGAAATCGGTCACGACGGCCGCCGAGGCGCCGAGCCTCTCGACGGTCTCCTCGACGACGCCGACGAGGTCGGAGTCCGTCGCGGCGCGCGCCCGGTGGAAGGGCTCGGACCACGCCTCGAGGCGGCCGCGGACGGTCGTCCCGCGCGACGCGGAGATCTCCTCCGCGACGCCGAGGAGCGCCCTGGCCCGGCCGGCGTCGGGCGTCGTGCGGGCCAGCTCCCGGTACGCCTCGCTCGCCTCCCCGAGGTGTCCCTGCGCGCGGAGGAGCTCGGCGAGCGTCTCCGTCACGACCGGGACGAGGGGCTCCGCGGCCGCCGGCTCCGGGGGAAGCGCTCCCGGGTCGGGGACGGGCGCGGGCCCGAACGAGGCCACGGCCGGCGCCGCGGGCTCGGCGTCGAACGGAGCGGATTCCGCGAACGAGATCGCCGGGGCCTCGGCGGTTCCGAGGTCGAAGGGCTCGTCTGCCGGCGGGAGCGGGGGAACCTCCGGCAGCGCGGGCGGCTCGGGAGGCGGAGGCACCGAAACAGCCGGGACGGGAGCCGTCTGGAGCGGGACGTCGGGAAGGGGCGGCGGAGGTGGCGGCTGGACCGGCTCCGGCCGGGGCACCGGCTTCGCGGTTCCGGCGATCTCGGCGTCCAGCTGGCGGATCAGCTCGTTCACCTCGCGGTCGCCCGGGTTGAGACCACGGAAGAGCTTCAGCTTCTTGATCGCTTCAATCTTGTCGCCCGTCGAGAGGTAGAGGTCGGCCGTGTGGCGGAGGGCGACGAGATTCTGCGGGTCGAGCCTCAGGGCCGCCTGGTACGACGGAAGCGCCTCGTCGAGTCGTCCCTGCTGCTGGAGGAGGCGCGCGAGGGCGACGTGCCCGGCGACGGCGTTCGGGCTCGCCTCGAGGCCCCGCTGAAGTGTCTCGATCGCCTCGTCGATCTGCCCCTGGCGGCGGTACTCGTCGGCCAGAGCCAGGAACTGGCGCGAAGCGGGATCCCGCGTCAGGGCCCTCTTGAGCTCGTCCAGGCGGGACAGAGTTCGACTGAAGAGTCCCATCAGTTCGGAGCAGTGTACGGCAAAGGCCCCAGTGGAAAAAGATCGGGCCGCCCCGTGGGGCGGCCCGATCGACGTTCCGTGGGTTGCGGATCTACTGCTTGACGAGCGTGTAGGTGGCCGAAGCCGCGTGGCTCGGGCCGCCGCAGGTGGAGGAGTCGGTCGCCGAGAGGCCGACGGTGTAGCTGCCGGCGGGGACGGTCCCCGTGGCGGTCAGGGTCGTGGGGGTGCCCGTCGACGACGTGAGGGTGATCGTGCCGGTGGCGGGCGTCGGCGTGATCGACGTGATGGACCAGTTGACCGTGTTGCCGAACGCGGCGGAGACGGGCGCCGTGAAGCTTACGGTGGCGCCGCCCGCCGCCGGGATCGGCGTCGACGGCGGCACGGTGATGGCGAAGGTTCCGCTCGGGTCGATGACCTGCATGCCCACCGTGCGCGTCCCGGTGGTCGGCGTCGTGTCGGTCACCGAGAGGGTGACCGAGATCGCGGTCGTGCCGCCCGGTCCTGCCAACGCGAGCTGGGGCACGCCGGAGATCTGGCCCGTGAGGGCGTTGATCGTCATCCCGGCGGGAAGCCCCATCGCGCTCCAGGTGTAGGGAGGCGTGCCGCCGGAGGCCGTTGCCGTCGCGCCCACGTAGGCGCTGCAGTAGGTCGCGCTCGGAAGCGCCGCCGTCGTCACCGCGACCGGGACCCGGCAGGTCGTGTCGGCAGGGTTGTAGACGAGGATGTTCGGCAGCTCCACCGTGCAGCCCGTGCGGGTGTTCCTGAGCCGGATCGTGAAGGACGTCGGGACGAACTTCGTGCCCGTGACCGTGCTCCCGCCGGCCGGGACGCACGGCTGCGTGTTGAGGTACGAGTCGAGGACGGCCGGAGCGAGGAACGTCAGCTGGCTCGAGTTCGCGACGACCGCGTTGTTGACCCGGATCAGGGCCCCGCTGCCGCCCACGATCTCGACCGTCATCGGGTCGATGAAGTTGGTCCCGGTGACGGTGATCGTCGCCGGCGGACCCGTGAGCGGCGAGCCGAACGGACCGCCGGACTGGTTGAGCTGGGTCGGCGTCGCCGAGACGGCGGTCATCGCATCGACCCGGTAGGTGAACGGCACGTCGAGCGACCCGCAGGTCGTCGACGGGAACGAGAGCGTCAGGGTCCCCGCGAGGTTCGCGCAGGTCGGGGTGCCCCCCGAGGCGGGGTCGATCGCCGGCATCACGAGGGTGATGAGCGAGGACGAGACCGACGTGACCGACGGACGGATCAGGACGCTGCCGCCGCCGCCGGCACCGCCGGCGCCAGCGGTCCAGGACGCCTCGATCGGCTCCTCGAAGGCCTGTCCCGCGATCGTGACCACGGTCGACTGGTTCCAGGGCGCCGATGACGGCACGACCGAGTTCACGCTCGGGCAGGAGTAGTAGCGGAAGCGGACCGGGCTCGTGTACTCCTTGCCCGTGTACGGGTCGTGGACGACGACGTCGACCGTCTGGCCGGCGAGGAAGCTGTTCGGACCGGTCGCGATCGGCGTGAGGAAGATGATCTGGCTCGCCTTGATCTCGACGACCGACGCCTCGACGCCGCCGACGAAGACCTGCATCGGGAGCTTGAAGTTCCGGCCGAACATCGTGACCCGCGTCGAGGCGTCGTTCGGGCCCGACGAGGGCGAGATCGACGTGATCGCGGGCTCGAGGTAGCCGCCCGGATAGTAGGTGTAGGCGCTCGCCGCCTGAACGCAGGCCTCCTTGGGCCCGCCGGCGTCGACGACGACCTTCACGTCCACCGTGTCGGGCTTGTCGGGGCTCGACAGGACGTGGCGGGGCGTCGCGACGCGGATCTGGGAGTCGGTCACGCCGAGCGTCACGCCCTGGCTGCCGCCGAAGTAGACGGCCGTCCTCTCCGGCAGGGTGCTGGTGCCGCCGGCGGTGAAGCCGCCGCCCGTGATGACCACGATGTCGCCGCCGTCCGGGCTCCCGGGGTTCGTCGTGTTCTCGGGCTGGACGGTCGCGATGAAGAGGCCCGAGGTGCCGACGCACTGGCCGGTGCCGCCGCCCGCGCGGTAGGTGAAGCCCTGGGGCAGGAGTGCGCTCTGCTGTGAGACGAGCCCGAGGTCGACGATCACGGCGACGTCGACGGCTTCCGGGACCGCCGGGTTCGCCAGCGCGTGCCGCGGCGTGAGGACCGAGATCGACGTGTTCGTGACGGACGTGACCGAGGCCGACGCGCCCCCGAAGGTGACGCGGGTCGTCGCGATCGAGCTCCCGCCGCTCGGGAGGAAGTTGTTCCCCGAGATCGTCACGATCTGGCCGCCATCCGGGCTGCCGGAGTTCGGCGCGATCGCGCTCAGCGAGAGCCTCTTGCTCGGGTCGACGCAGTAGTAGGTGAAGGCCTTCGACGCGGTGACGGTGCCCGTCGGGACGTCTCCGCTGTAGAACTGGACCGCGACGTCCACCGCCTCCGGCACGAGCGGGTTCGCGAGCGACTTCGTCGGCGTCAGGACGAGGATCTTCGTGTCGGAGAGGGACTGGATCGACGCCGGGAGGCCTCCGAAGAGGACACGCACCGCGGTCGTCGAGGTGCCGAATCGCCCGCCGTTGATCGTGACGGAGTCGCCTCCGGCGCAGCTGCCCGACGTCGGCTCGATCGAGGAGATGAACGGCCCGTTCGTCGGGACCGCCCGGTACTCGATCGACTTGTCGGCCGATCCGCACTCGAACGTCGCCTTGACCTTCGCGAGCCCGGCGGCCGTCGCTCCGAGCGTCACGTCTGCGAAGCCGTTCTGGGTCACCTTCGAGACGCTCGGCAGCCCCGTCTCGAGGAAGAAGCCGAAGTCCGTCGTGAACAGGACCGAGGTCCCGTCCGGCACGGCAGACCCGCCCTTCTTCACCGTCGCGCGGAGCACGATGGCCGTTCCGGCCATCGGCGTCACCGAGGTGGCGTCGATGGTCATGGTGACGGTGCAGGTGCCGCCGCCGTTGCCTGTGTCCGTCGGGGTCTTCGGCGACGTCGGGGACTCGCCGGAGCACGCGGCGAGGAAGAGCGAGAGTCCCGCGGTCGCGGCGAGGAGGGGCTGGAGGGTTCGGCGCATCGCTTTCACCTCGGAGTTTCCACGCACCTTCGTCATGCGGCCCTCAGTTCGGACGGCCCACGACGGTCTGCGTCGCGCCGTTGTAGAGGAACGCCATGCCGAAGGTGCCAGTGCCCCGGACGGGCTGGCCGGAGAGGGTCCGCCCACGGTAGGTCACCGTCGCCCGGCAGCGGATCTCGCTCCGCCCCGTCTCCCGGTCGATCCCGCCGTTGAACGGGAGCAGCTGGTCGAGCGGAGGCCGCGTGAGGGCCGTCCGGGTCATGTACGGGTAGTTGCTCAGCGTCGAGACTCCCCCGGCCGGGATCAGGACGTTCCCGCCGAAGGTCTCGGAGTCGGGGACCTTCGTCCCGCCGTCGATCCTCTGCCACTCGACGACGTAGTCCTCGAGCCGCGTGTCGAGGTAGCTCGAGGTGCCCTGCAGCGGCGCCTTCAGGACCGAGGTGAGCTTCGTCGTGTCGAACTGCAGCGGCAAGCCGCTGCCGACGTTCCACGATTCCGGGAGCAGGTCGTAGGACACGGACAGGTAGACGGGCGAGGCGTCGTCCCCCTGCGTGTTCGACGAGCAGCCGGCCACGGCGAGGACTCCGATCAGGAGGGTGGCGGCGAGAGGGAATCGGTTCTTCATCATCGGCTCCGTGTCCCGGCCTCAGAGCGCCTTCATCACGCGGGGGGTGATGAAGATCATCAGCTCGTCCGTCGTCTCGGACGTCGTCGTGTTTCGGAAGAGGGCGCCCAGCAGCGGGATCTTCCAAAGGCCCGGGATCATGTTCTGGCCGTCGTTCGCCGTGAGCTTGAAGATGCCGGCGATCATCCCGGTGCCGCCGTCGCGGACCATCAGGCGCGTCGCGGCGTCGCGGGTGATGAGCGGGACGTTCTGGCCTCCCGTCACGTTCGTCCCCGGCGCGGGCTCGCGCCTCTGGATCTTCACGTCGAGGATGACCGTTCCCTCGGCGGTGATCTGCGGCGTGACGTCGAGGCGGAGGGTGGCGTCGATGTAGAGGACGGTCGTGGTGTTGTTGACCGTCGTCTGGACCGGGATCTGGAAGCCCGACTGGACCGACGCGGCCCGGTTCGTCTGGGTCAGGATCTTCGGCGAGGAGATGATCTTGGCGAGGCCGTGCGCCTCGGCCGCCGAGAGCGCGGCGTCGAGCCGGAACGTGTCGAGGACGTTCACGAGGCTCGCCTTGAGGACCTGGGGTCCGTTCGGGAGCGAGACGGTCCCGGCCACGGCACCGCTGTTCGGGAAGATGAGCCCCGTCGTGTTCCCGGTCGCCTGGCTCGACACGGCGTTGAAGGACCAGTCGATGCCGAGCTGCCGGCTGAAGGTCCGCGTCGCCTCGACGATCCGGGCCTCGATCATGACCTGCGGGACGGGCGTGTCGAGGCTCTTGACGAGGTCGAGGACCGTCGGCAGGTACTCCGGGAGCTCCTTGATGATGAGGAGGTTCGACCGGTCGTCGACGAAGATGTCTCCGCGGGACGACATCACCTTCTTGGCCGTGGCGGCCGTCGAGGTGGCCGTTGCGTAGGAGAGCTTCTGGATGACCGTCTTCGTCGGGCGGTTGTTCTCCTGAGCGCGGAGGAGCGCCTGGCGCGCCGCCTCCTCCGAGGCGAGCTTGCCCGTCGAGGCGATCCGCATCACGTTCCCCTCGAGGACGTACCCGAGGCCGTTGATCTTGAGGATCAGCTCGAGCGCCTGGTCCCACGGGATGTCCGTCAGCGAGACGGTGACCGTGCCGCGGACGTCCGGGTCGAGGACGATGTTGAGGTTCGTCAGCTCGCTGAACTTCTGGAGCGTGTCCTTGATGTCCGCGTCCTTGAGGTTCAGGGTGAGCGGCTCGCCCGTGTACTGGCGGTCCGTCTGGCCGATGGAGCGCGACTCGAACGGGTTCGAGATGTCCTTGGGCTGGGCCTGCGACTCCTGCTGCGCCGCGAGCGTCTCGGCCGCCTCGAGGAGGGCCCGGTCGTCGGCGGAGACCTTCCTGCGCACCGGCTTCGGCGCAGGGGCGCTCACCGGGATCGCGACCTCGGGGGAGGCCATCGCGACGGTCGGAGCGGCCGTCGCCTCGACCGAGGCGACGCGAGGGGCGGCTGCCGCCGGGGGCGGGGCCACGGCCGGGGCAGGGGCCGTAACAGGGGCGGGCGCGGCCGCGACCGTCACGACGGGCGGGGCGGGGACCGCGGCCGGGGCGGGGGCGGGGGCCGGAGACGCGTGGGCCGGCTCCTCGGGAACGACGATCGGGGCCGCCTCGGCGACGGCGACCGGGGGCGCCGCCGGAGCGGGGGCCGGCTCGGCCTTCGCCACGGTCGCCGGCACGGCGACGACCGGCTCACGGGAGTCGTCCGCCTCGTGGGCCTCGTAGGATCCCGCGGCGGGAACCGCCGCGGCCGCAGCGGCCGGGGACTTCGGAGCCGGGGCCGACGCGACCGCCACCGGTGCGGAAGGGGCCGCCGCCGGCGAGCCGAACGAGACGACGACGCCGGAGCCGCTCTGGCGCACGACCGGGAGGCTCTCCCCGGCGAGGTCGAAGACGACGCGGGTGACCGCGGTCGGCTCGGTGCGGAACTGGGAGACGCGCACGCGGGCCACGTCGGCGCCCGAGACGTTCTGGGTCTTGAAGCCGGAGGCGTTCCTCACGCCCGTCAGGTCGAGGACGAACCGCGGCGGGTCGGCCAGGGTGAACGCCTCGTAGGAGAGCTCGCCGTCTCCTTCGAGCTTCACGGAGAGCGACCCGTCCTTCCGGCGGGCGTCGACCCTGGAGAGGCGCGTCGCCGGCCGGCCCGTGGCCGCGTGCTGCGCGACGACGACCGGGGTCCCGGCCGCGACGGTGGCGGACGCCGCCGCCGGCTCGACCGGGGTGGGCTCCGGACGGCTCTCGGCCACCGTGGCCGCGGGGAGCGGCGGCACCGGGGCGGCCGCGATCGCCGGCTCCTCGGGGAGCGAGATGAGAGCGACCGACATCGCGTGCGAGCCCGGGTCGCCGGAGACCTTCGCCTCCAGGGCCTTCCGCCCCGTCAGCTCGAAGCGGACCTGGGGCTGACCGAGCTCCGTGAAGGACCTCATCCCGAGCTGCGAGAGGACGGTCCCGTCGGCGCGCGGCGGCTCGAGGCCCGGCCGGACGACCGTGCCGGGGAGGTCGACGACGAGCGTCTTCGACCCCTCGCGCGCGTAGACCATCGGCTGGAGCGACCCTCCCTCGGCGGAAAGGAGGAGGCGGGGAGCGTCGCCGTCGGTCAGGAGCGAGACCCCGGTCAGGACGACCGGCGCCGCCGAGGACGACGATGCGGTGGCTCCGGGCGCGACGCTGACCGCGGGTCCGGGCTGCGAGGAGCAGCCCGCGGCCGCGAGGGCCGCGACGAGGAGACCCGCGAGCCCGGGTGCCGAGAACCTTCCAGTTCGAAACATGGTTCCTCCCCACGCGAGGTTCGAGGTGCCCGAGGGCTGACCGGGTTCGAGGCAGGTGGTCTTGGTCCTCATCGATCTTCCTTCGCTCACGGCTTCGCCTGGAGGGCCAGCGCCTTGACGACGTCCCGGAAGGGCTTCGGGCTCGTCGGGTCGTTGACGTTCTGCCGGAACACGACCTCGGTCGGGCCGATCTCCATGACCTCGCCGTCGAACACGACGGTTCCCTTACGGAGCAGGTACGAACGGTTGTCTCCGCCCCTCATCATCGCGATCCATCCCTGCTTCGAGCGGATCGTCCCCTGGAGCTCGAGCTCCTCGACGAGCATCCCGGCGACGCCGGGGGGCCTCTGCCGGTCCTTGTCGTCCTGGGTCCTGAGGAGGAGCGAGCGGAACGGGTCGCGGCGGCCCCGGACCTCGTAGGCGTAGGCCGGGGCCGAGGTGTCCTGCTCGCCCGGGACCGGGACCGCGATCCCGGCGTCGGCCGGAGGCGCGGCCGGCGCCGCCGGGGGCGGGGGCGCCTGGCCGAGGGCGAGCGGTGCGAGGAGGAGGGCCGCGGCGCCGGTCAGCGCCATCGCCGTGAACGCTCTCTTCATCAGAGACCTCCCCCGCGGTTCGCGCCGGACGGGACCGGCCCGACGGGCGCCGCCGGAGGCGGGCCTCCCTGCGGAGCGCCGGCGCCCGGCCCGGGTGCCGCCTGCTGGTCCCCGAGGTAGATGAACGTCTTCAGCGTGAAGTTCGCCGAGATCGTCCTGCCGAGGCGCGCGTCCTGGCGGCCCTGCATCAGGAGCGACTCGACGTTGATGATCCGCGAGAACCTCGCCATCTTGTCGAAGAACAGCGCGAGGTTGTGGTACGAGCCGTCGAGCTGGATGTCGATCGGCCACTCGGCGTAGAAGTCCTTGTTGACGTAGTCCTTGGGCGTGAAGGACTTCAGCATGAAGTCGCCCTGCCGCGTGAGGGCCTCGAGCTTCTTGATGAGCTCCTCGGTGTTCCGCTTCGTCGGGAGGATCTCGAGGAGGCGGTTCAGGTCGAGCTCGATCCGCCGGACCTCCTCGCGGAGCTGAGGGAGCCGTCGCTCGGCGACGCGCCCGCGCTCGATCTTCTCCTGGAGCTGGGCGTACTCGCCCTTGAGCCCGGCGAGGCGCTTCTGCATTTCCGTGAAGCTCGGGTACTGCCAGTTCGCGATGGCCCAGAGGCCCCCCGCGAAAGCGACTCCGATGGCGAGGCCGTAGTACCAGGGCTTGTCTTCGAGCTGCTTCAGTTCGATCGCCACGTCCGCCCCCTCACTTCCTCGCGCCGGCCGCGGCGGGAGCGCCGGGCGCGGCGGGAGCGCCGGGCGCCGGGGCGGCGGTACCGCCCGCGGCCGCGGCGGCCGTCTCGAACTGGGTCCGGTCGAGGTTCGCGAAGACGAACGAGAGCTGGAAGTTGTAGAGGTTCGCCGAGCCGGCGGTCGCCGCGCTGATCGAGGTGACCTTCGGCTCCTGGAAGGACGGGACCCGCTTGAGGTTCTCGAGGAAGTTCGCGACGGCGGGCGGGTTCAGCGCCTTCCCGTCGATCGCGATGAGGTCCCCCTTGAGCTCCATCCGGTCGAGCCAGAGGAGGTCCGGGAGGGCGTTCGAGACCTCGTCCATCAGCCGGACGGGCCCGCGCTGGTTCGCCTTGAGGTTGTTGATGAGGTCGACCTTCTTCTGGAGCTTCGCCTTCTTGTCCTCGAAGTCGGCGACCTCCTTGAGGACCGCCTCGAGGCGGGTGACCTCCTGCTGAGCGAGGCGGTTCTTCTCCTCCTGCTCCTTCAGGCGCGCGGACTCGACCCACCACTGGACCCCCACGACGAGGAGGCCGATGAGGAGCCCGCCCAGGATCAGGATGAGGTTCAGGCGACCGGCGCCGCCGAGCGCCGCCACGCCCTTCTTCTTCTTGGCCGGTTTGGCTTCGGAGAGGAGGTTGATCTTGATCATGTGGCCTCCTCCGTCACTCGCCGAGCTTTCGCACGGCGAGGCCGACGCCGATCGCCAGCGACGGACCGTTCTCCGACAGCCACGCGGGGTCGACGGCGCGGTCGTCGGCGGTGACGGAGCGGAACGGGTTCATGATCTCGACGGGGAGGCCGAACTTCTCCTTCAGCACCTCGTCGAGGTGGGCCACGCGCGAGCCGCCGCCCGAGAGGACGATCGTGTCGACCTTGTCGGATCCGGAGGTCGCGTGGAAGAAGTCGATCGTCTTCTGCAGCTCCCCGGCCACGTCCTCGCAGACGCCGGTGAGCACGGGCTGGATGCTCTGCGCCGACTGCCCGCCGACCGCCTCGCCCCTCTTCAGGGCCTCGGCCTGCTCGAAGTTCAGCGAGAAGGCCTTCTGCAGGGCGTCCGTGAACTGGTTCCCGCCGAACGTGATGTCCCGCCAGAAGACCGTCTGCCCGCTCGCGAGGATGTTGACGTTCATGACGGAGGCGCCGATGTTCACGAGGGCCACGACGCGCGTCGGGTCGAGGCCGTAGTTCACCTCGTAGCAGTTCTGCAGGGCGAAGACGTCGACGTCGACGAGCCCGGGCACGCGCCCGGCCTGCGTGACGACGTTCTTGTAGTCGTCGACCTTCTCCTTCTTCGCGGCCACGAGGAGGACGCCCATCGTCTCGCCCGGGGCGCCCGGGTCGAGGACGACGTAGTCGAGGTAGACGTCGTTGATGTCGAACGGGACGTACTGCTCCGCCTCCCAGCGGATCGACTCGGAGAGCTCCTCCTCGGGCATCGTCGGCAGCTGGATCTTCTTGACGATGACCGAGTGGCCCGAGACGGAGACGGCCACGTTCGAGTTCTTGACCCCTGTCGAGGCGAGGAGCCGGGAGATCGTCTCGACGACGAGCGACGAGTCCATGATGGCGCCGTCGACGATCGCCTCCGGCGAGAGGTTCTCCAGCCCGGCCTTGACGAGCTGGAACTTTCCCTCTTTGCCTGCCTTGAGCTCGACCAGCTTGACGGCGGAAGAGCCGATGTCGAGACCGACGAGGTTCTTGGCCTTGCGGAACAACACGGTGCGGTCTCCCTCCCTCTACGTTCCGGAACCGACGCGACGCCCTGGCACGAGCTGAATAAAGCCTTTGTGGCCGCTATGTTGCGCGGGTCGCCGAAGACTGTCAAGGACTCGAAAAGGGCGAAAACCCTCTGGACAGGGGGCGCGATGAGCGCTATAAGTCGCAGTTCCGGCGGCTCGAACCCGCTCCGATGGTCGGGACGGGATGCCGCCGGAAATCGCGTTCAGGAATCAGAGGGAGCCGCCCCATGCCCCAGATGTGTGATGTCTGCGGAAAGGCCCCGGTCGCCGGGCGCCGTGTCAGCCACGCCCACAACGTCTCGAACCGGCAGTTCAAGCCGAACCTGAGGAAGGTCCGTGCCGCCACGCCCGGCGGCTCGAAGCGGGTCACGGTCTGCACCCGCTGCCTCCGCTCCGAGAAGGTCGCCAAGGTCGTCCGCTGAGGCTCCGGTCCGCGGCCCGGGCGCCAGCCCCGGCGCCGCGCCGGCTCCCCCTCAGCGGGAGCCGAGCCGGGAGACGTTGAACTTCCGTCTCACGCTGGTGACCCCCGGGACGCCCCGGATCGCGAGGAAGAGCCTGTCGAGGTGCCGGCGGTCCGGCGTCGTGACGCTCCCCTCGATGATCGCCGTTCCCCCCGGGCTCGTCCTCGCCTCGATCGACTCGATGTTCGAGGCGGCGTCCGAGATGACCTGGGTGATCTTCGCGAGGATGCCCGGGCGGTCCTCGACCTGGACCTCGAAGTCGACCGTGAAGGACGCGTCCTTGCCGACGTGCCATTCGACCTCGATCTCCCGGCTCGGGTCGAAGAGGAGGTTCCTCACGTTCGGGCAGGCCGCGGAGTGGACGGAGACGCCCCTCCCCCGCGTCACGTAGCCGACGATCTCCTCCCCCGGCACCGGCCGGCAGCACTTCGCGAGCGTGGCGAGGAGGTCGTTCTCCCCCCGGACGAGGATGCCGGTCCCGCCGATCGGGAGGATCTTCCGGACGACCTTCCGGATCGCGTCGGCCCGGGAGGGCGCCTTCTCGCCCGCCGGCTCCTCCTGCGGGAAGAGCTTCTGGACGACGACCTTCGGCAGGACCTTGCCGTACCCGATCTCGGCGAGGAGATCGTCGACCTTGGCGACCCCGAGCTCCTGCAGGACCCCGTCGAACGCCTTCGCGTCGACGAGCTTGCCGAACGAGCGCCGGACCTTCTTCAGCTCCTTCTCGAGGAACCTCCGGCCGATCTCGATCGACTTCTGCTTCTCCTTCGTCTGGAGGAACGCCCGGATCTTGTTCCGGGCCCGGGACGTCACGACGAACGCGAGCCAGTCCCGGGAGGGCTGTGCGGACGGGGCGGTGAGGATCTCGACGATGTCCCCGTTGACGAGCGACGTCCGGAGCGGGACGAGGCGGCCGTTCACGCGGGCGCCGACGCAGCGGTGGCCGACGTCGGTGTGGATCCGGTACGCGAAGTCGACCGGCGTCGCGCCCCGGGGGAAGGAGTAGACCGCCCCTTTGGGCGTGAACGTGTAGACCTCGTCGGCGTAGAGGTCCATCTTCAGCGAGGAGAGGAACTCGCGCGGGTTGGCGAGGTCCCGGCTCGTCTCGAGGATCTGCCGGATCGCCGCGATCCCCTGCTCGTCGACGCGGCGGCTCCCGCCCCCCTCCTTGTACTTCCAGTGCGCCGCGATCCCCTGCTCGGCGATGAGGTCCATCTCGCGCGTCCGGATCTGGATCTCGAACGGGGGCTCCCCCTCCGGGATGACCGTCGTGTGGAGCGACTGGTAGAAGTTCTGCTTCGGCATCGCGATGTAGTCCTTGATGCGGCCGGGGACCGGGCGCCAGGCCTGGTGGACGATGCCGAGGGCGCTGTAGCAGTCGCGGACCGAGTCGACGAGGACGCGGAACGCGAGGATGTCGTAGAGCTGGTCGAGCGGGATCGCCTGCCGGATGAGCTTCTGCCGGATCGACCAGAGGCGCTTGACGCGGCCGCTGACGTCGGCGGGGACGCCCGCCTCGTCGAGCTTGCCGGAGATCTCCTCGCGGAGCTTCTCGATCGCCTCTCCGGACGCCCGCATCCGCTCGTCGACCGCCGCCGAGAGCGCGGCGAACTCGTCGGGGTGGAGGTGCTGGAAGGAGAGGTCCTCGAGCTCGCCCTTGATCCGCCCCATGCCGAGACGGTTCGCGAGCGGCGCGTAGATCTCCATCGTCTCGGCCGCGATCGCCCGCCGCTTCTCCTCCCTCAGGTGGTGGAGAGTCCTCATGTTGTGGAGGCGGTCGGCGAGCTTGACCAGGATGACGCGGAGGTCCCCGGTCATCGCGAGGAGCATCTTCCGGAACGTCTCGGCCTGCTGCGCCTCCTTGGAGGTGTAGGCGTACCGCCCGATCTTCGTCACGCCGTCGACGACCTCGGCGACCTCCGGCCCGAAGAGCCCGGCGAGGTCCTCCTTCGTCGTCTTCGTGTCCTCGAGGACGTCGTGGAGGAGGCCCGTGGCGACGGAGACCTCGTCGAGCTTCAGCTCGGCCAGGAGCATCGCCACGCCGATCGGGTGGACGAGGTACGGCTCTCCCGACGAGCGGAGCTGGTGCTTGTGCGCCTGGGCCGAGTAGATGTACGCCCGCCGGAGCAGATCCTCGTCCGCCCCCGGCAGGTAGCTCTCGACCGCGTCGAGGATGTCCTCGAACCTGAGCACGGCCGTATTGTGGCGGAGAAGGGGCGTTCGACAAACGGCCCGGCGACGGGTTACCGTCCGCCGCCGTGTTCGATACCCTCCGCGAGCTCTTCCACAAGTACCGCGACCTCGAGGTCCTCGTCCGCCTCGTCGGCTACCCCGGGCTGATCGGCATCGTCTTCGCCGAGACCGGGCTCCTCGTCGGGTTCTTCCTCCCGGGCGACTCCCTCCTCTTCACCGCGGGCTTCCTCGCCTCCCTCGGCGTCATGGACGTGCGCGTCCTCCTCGTCACGCTCGCGGTCGCCGCCGTCGCCGGCGACCAGGTCGGCTTCATCATCGGCCGCAAGGCGGGAGAGGCGCTCTATAGGCGCGAGGACTCGCGCTTCTTCAAGCGCAAGCACCTGATCGCGGCCCACGAGTTCTACGAGAAGTACGGCGGGAAGACGATCTTCCTCGCCCGCTTCGTCCCGATCATCCGGACCTTCGCCCCGACCGTCGCCGGAGCGGCCCGGATGGACTACCGGAAGTTCGTCTTCTTCAACATCGCCGGGGGGATCAGCTGGGTCTTCTCGATGGTGGGAGGGGGATTCCTCCTCGGGCAGACCTTCCCCGGGCTGAAGAAGCACATCGAGCTCGTGGTGCTCGGGATCATCTTCGTCTCGGTCCTCCCGATCGTCTGGGAGACGTGGAAGGCCCGGAGGGCGCGCCCGGACGCCACCTCCGGGACCGAGGCGGACGCCCGGGGGGACTGAGCCGGTCTCTACCCGGAGCCCTTCGCGGCCGCCCGGTTGTGGCGGATGCTCGAGACGAGGCCCATGCCGATCAGGGCGGCCCCGACGGTCCCGGAGACGAGCTCCGGCGTCTCGATGCCCGCCGCCTTCAGGTACATGATGAGCGAGAGCGCGCCGACGGCCCAGAAGGCGCCGTGCTCGAGGTACCTGAAGGTCGCGAGCGTCCCGGCCTCGACGAGCCTGATCGTGAGGGAGCGGACGAACATCGCGCCGATGCCGAGGCCGAGCGCGATGACGACGAGGCTGTTCGTCAGGGCGAAGGCGCCGATGACGCCGTCGAACGAGAACGACGCGTCGAGCACCTCGAGGTAGAGGAACGACGCGAAGCCCGCCGAGGGCCACCTCGGGCCGCCCGGGCCGGGTCGCCTCTCTTCCTGCTCGTGCGCGTCCTCCTCGATGAAGCTCGTGAGCCCCCCGACGAGGAGGTAGGTGACGACGCCGAGCGTCGCCGCGGAGAGGAACTCGGGTCCCTTCCCCTCCGGGATGTGGCGGGAGAAGACCCAGCTGATGGCGACGGTGATCACCACGTTGACCGAGTCGACCTTTCCGAGCCGGCGCATCGGCCGCTCGAGCCACCGGAGCCAGTCCTCGTCCTTCTCGACGTCGAAGAAGAAGCGGGTGAAGACCATCCAGAGGAAGGCTCCCCCGAAGCCCGCGACCCGGACGTGCTGCTCGACCAGGATGCGCTGGAACTGCCGGGGGTCCTGCCAGGTCATCGCGACGACCTGGCTCATCCCGTGCTCGCTCACGGCCCAGACGATGACGAGCGGGAAGAGGACGCGCATGCCGAAGACGGCGACAAGGATGCCGACCGTGACGAACATCCGCCGCCAGAAGCGGTCCATGCCGCCGAGGACCTTGGCGTTGACCACGGCGTTGTCGAAGGAGAGCGACGTCTCGAGGAGGCCGAGGAGCGCCGCCGTGAGCATCGCCGCGAGGCCGCTCCCCGTCCGCTGCCCCACGAGGAAGGCGCAGGCGAGCGCGGCCGCCGTGAAGGCGAGGCTCCCGCCGAAGTACCGGAGGAGGTCCCGCATCGGGCCCGTCACCCCCCCGGCTCCCGGCGCCGCGGGAACGCGAGCGAGAGGCCGATGGACGAGGAGAGGAGGAGGCCGATGATCCCGAGGGACCAGGCGATCGGGAACTTCCCCCCGAAGGCCGCGTTCAGCCACGCCATCTTCAGCCCCACGAAGACGAGCACGAGGCCCAGCCCGTACTTCAGCAGGTAGAACTTGCCGACGGCGCCCGCGAGGAGGAAGAAGAGCGCGCGCAGGCCGAGGATCGCGCAGATGTTCGAGGTGAAGACGACGAGCGGCTCGTCCGTGATCGCGAAGATCGCCGGCACGGAGTCGATCGCGAAGACGACGTCGGAGACCTCGATGAAGACGAGGGCGAGGAGGAGCGGGGTCCCGAGGAGCCGGCCGCCCTCCCGCGCGAAGAGGTGCGGGCCGTGGAGCTCGTGCGTGAGCGGGAGCCAGCGCTTCAGGAGCTTCAGGAATGCGTTGTCCGCGGGATCGATCGGCCTGTCCGGGCCGAAGACGAGCTTCACCCCGGTGACGATCAGGAACGCCCCGAAGACGTACATGACCCAGTGGAACTCCAGGAGGAGCGCGCCGAGGGCGATGAAGGCCGCCCGGAAGACGAGCGCCCCGAGGATCCCCCAGTAGAGGACGCGGTGCTGGTAGGCCGCCGGGACGCCGAAGAAGGCGAAGAGGACGACGAAGACGAAGATGTTGTCGACCGAGAGCGCCTTCTCGACGACGTACCCCGTCAGGAACTCGAGGAAGACCTGCCGCGCCGCCTCGGCGGGGACGAAGCCCGGGACCGCGCGGAGGCGCGGGTCGGCGGCGAAGCGCGCGGACGAGAAGAGCCAGAGGGCCGCCCCCACGCCGAGCGAGACGGCGACCCAGGCGACGCTCCAGGCCGCGGCCTCGCGGAACCCGACCGCGTGGGCCTTCCGGTGGAAGACGCCGAGGTCGAGGGCGAGCAGCCCGAGGACGAACAGGACGAAGAGCCCGTAGACCCACCAGGTCTCGGCGAAGGGGAAGAGGGAGACGGGCGTCACGGCGGCGGGCTCCGGAGGACCCGGCGTGGCGTCTCCCGAACGGCCGGCCGGGACCGCGTCCCGAAGGCGCGGTCCCGGCCCCGTGGAGACGTCAGCGGCCCTTGGCCGCGGCCGCCTTGCCGCCCTTGGCGGCGGCGGCGGGCGCGGGGGCGGGGGTCCTCTTCGCGCGCCAGTCCTCCCACATCACGACGAGGGGCGCAGCGATGAAGATCGAGGAATAGGTCCCGACGATGATCCCGACGAGGAGGACGAACGCGAACGGACGGAGGACCTCGCCGCCGAGGAAGAAGAGGGCGACGACGACGAGGAACGTCAGCCCCGACGTGATGACCGTCCGCGAGAGCGTCTCGTTGATCGAGCGGTTCACGAGCGGGCCGAGGGGCTCCTTCTTCGGCTTCTCGCGGTTCTCCCGGATCCGGTCGTAGACGACGACCGTGTCGTTGACCGAGTAGCCGATGAGGGTCAGGAACGCGGCCACGACGGTCAGGGAGATCTCGACGCCGAAGAGGGAGCAGAGGCCGAGCGTGATCCAGCTGTCGTGGATGAGCGCGATGACCGCCGCCGAGCCGAAGGAGACCGACCGGAAGCGGAACCAGATGTAGGCGAGCATGGCGGCCCAGGAGAGGACGACCGCCCAGAGCCCCTTCTGCCGAAGGTCCTTGCCGACCTGCGGGCCGACGCTTTCCGTCGAGATGAGGGTGAACGGGCCCGTGACCGTGGACGATTTCAGCCAGGAGCTCACGGCGGGCGAGATTCCCGGCGTCGCGGCCGCCGCCTCGACCGACGGGAAGAGGCCCTTCGCGGAGCGGGCGGCAACGATCGTCTCGGCGATCCGCTCGTACTCGACCTTGGGGTCGGCGCCCATCCGGCCCGCCATGTTCTCGGGGTCGGCCTGCTGGAGCTTGGCGGCGAGGATCGCCGCGCCGTTCAGGTTCAGGTCGAAGACGCCCGGCTCGAGCCCCTTCGGGAAGAGGGACGTCGTGAGGGCCCTGGAGACCTCGGAGGAGACGTCACGTCCTTCCTTCTTCTCCATCGGGACGCGGAGGAGGACCTGGTTCTTCTCCGCCTTGTCGTAGCGCTGCACGGAGGCGATCGGGACCTTCGCCCCCTCGACGATCTTCCGGATCTGCGCTTCGTCGGGCTTCGAGGTGAAGGCGTAGATGACCTGCGTTCCGCCGGTGAAGTCGACGCCCCAGTTCAGCCCGCGGGTGAAGAGGAGCAGGGTCGAGATCGCGATCAGCGCGAGCGACCCGGAGACGCAGGCCTTCGTGAGGCCGTGGAAGTCGATGTTGGTGCTACGGAATAGCCGCACGGCGCGCCTCAGATCGAAAGGGTCTCCACCTGCTCCTTCGACCCGTAGACGAGGTCGAAGAGGAGGTGCGAGACGAAGACTGCGGTGAAGACGGAAGCCGCGAGGCCGAGGACGAGCGTCACCGCGAAGCCCTTGACGGGGCCGGTGCCGAACTGGAAGAGGAAGGCCGCGGCCGAGATGGTCGTGACGTGGGTGTCGATGATCGTCCCGAAGGCGCGCTTGAACCCGAGGTCGATGGCCGCCTTCGGGGCCTTGCCGGCCTCCATCTCCTCGCGGATCCGCTCGAAGACGAGGACGTTCGAGTCGACCGCCATGCCGATCGTCAGGATGAAGCCCGCGATGCCGGGAAGCGTCAGGGTGGCGTTGATCCACGCCATCGCGCCGAGGAGGAGGACCGCGTTCATGACGAGCGCGAGGATCGCGTTCACCCCGGCGAGCCGGTAGTAGACGGCCACGGCGACGAACACGAGGAGCATCCCGACGAGCGAGGCGAGGACCCCCTGCTTGATCGAGTCGAGGCCGAGCGAGGGCCCGACCGTCCGCTCCTCGAGTGTGACGAGCTGCGCCGGCAGCGCGCCCGACCGGAGGACGAGGGCGAGGCCGTCGGCCCGCTCCGCCGTGAAGTTCCCCTCGATGATCCCGTTGTCCTTGATCTGGCTCTTGATGTTCGGGGCCGACTGGACCCGCTTATCGAGGACGATCGCGAGCTGGCGCCCGACGTTGTCCCCCGTGACCCGGCCGAACTTCTCCGCCCCCTGGGCGTTCAGGAAGAACTCGACGGCGGGCTGGTTGAACCGGTCCTGGCCGACGCGGGCGTTCTTCAGGTCGCGCCCCGTGACGGCCGCGGCCCGCTGCAGGACGTAGTAGACCGTCGTCCGGGTCCGGGCCTCGGCGTCTTCGGACGTCCCCTCGACGAGCTCGAGGTCGGCCGGAATCGCTCCGCCGTAGGCCGCCTTGGCGGCGTCGGGCGAGGAGTACGGACCGCCCTTCGTGTCGACGAGCTTCAGCTCGAGGAGGCCCGTCGTCCCGATGATGTCCTTGACGCGGGCCGGATCGTCGACGCCGGGGAGCTGGATGACGATCCGGTCCTTCCCCTGCGGCTGGATCGACGGCTCGGCGACGCCGAGGGCGTCGACGCGGTTCCGGATCGTCTCGACGGCCTGGCGCAGGGCCTGCCCCTCGATCGAGATCCGGGCGGGCTCGCGGAACGTGACGCGCATCTCCCGGCCGCTCTGGTCCGAGGCCCAGTCCGTCGGGGAGAGGGCCGACTTGACGAGGTCGGTCACCGCCGACGGGCTGACGTCCTCGCCCATCGTGATCGTGAACCCGTCGTGCGTGGCCGGGTTGACGGTCCCGATCGGGATACCGCGCTTGCCCGCCTCCGTCTTGAGGTGCTCCGCCGCGTCCGACGCCTCGGCGCGGAGGGCGTCCTCGGCCTTCACCTGCATGACGAGGTGAATGCCGCCCCGGAGGTCGAGCCCGAGCTTCAGGCCGTTCCTCAGGACGTCGCCGATCGAGGGGTTCGGAGGCGCGGTGGGGTTCTTCTTGAGGGCTTCGCGGCCGCGGTAGACGTACGCCGCGACCGAGCCGAGCAGGACGACCAGCGTCACGACGAGACGCCAGCCTGTGGGCCTTTTCACGAAACGCAACCTCCGAAGGCGGTGGGGCCCGGACGAGGAGGCGGACGCCCCCTGAAGCCCATGGCCTCCGACTGGAATCGGCCCGGCTCGCCCGGGCCAAGGCGGGGAGTCTATTCGCCGCCCGGCAGCGGCGTCAATTCGGCTCCGTCCCCGGCGCCGTTCCGCCGGCCGAGGCGGACCCTGCGGACCCGGCCCGCGAGGGCCGGCGGGAGGGAGGCGGCCCAGCGCTCGTGACGCTCCGCGTGGCACGAGACGAGGAGGGCGGGGCGCTCGGCGAGGACGTCCTCGACCAGGAACCCGAGGACCGCCGCGAACCGCTCGTCGTCCGTCCCGACGAGCGGGTCGTCGAGGAGGAGCGGGAGCCCCCGCGGACCGGTCCCGAGGTGACGGAGCGCGGCGAGGCGCGCCACGAGGTGGAGCTGCTCCCGCGCGCCCGTCGAGACGGAGGCGGCGAGGTCGGCCCGGGTGACCGGCCGGCCCCCGCGCGCCACGACGGTCACCGAGAGGTCCTCGCCGAACTCGAGCGCCTCGTACGGCAGGCGGCACGCCGCGAGGATCTCGCGCGACGCGCGTGCGAGGCCGCTCCGGAAGTCGCCGTAGGTCGTCGTCGCCGCCGCGGCGAGGACCTCCCTCGCGACGTCGAGGGCGTCGCGGTAGAGGAGCGCCCGGTCCCGGGCCGCCTCCGCGACCGCGAGCTGCTCCTCGACCTCGCGCGCCCGCCCGCCCCCCTCGAACGCCTTCTGCGCGAGGTCCTTCTCGGACTTCAGCCGCTCCTCCTCGAGGCTCGCGGCCTCCGCGCGCGCCGCTTCCGCCGCGCGGCGGGCCGCCTCCGGCTCGGAAGGGACGGCGAGGTCGTCGACGGTCGCGCCGAGCCCGGAGAGCCGGGAGACGGCCTCGGCCGACAGGGCGTCGAGGCGCTCGGCGATCGTCTCGTCCGGGTCGAGGGGGAGGGCGTGCGAGAGCGCCGGAAGCTCCACGTCGAGGATCTGCTTCCGCCGCGCGGCCCGGGCCCGGCCCGCGTCGACGTAGAGGAGCGCCTCCGGGAGCGAGAGGCCGGCGGGGACCGAGAGCCCCGCGAGGAGCCCGGCCATCCTCTCCTCGAGGGCCCGGAGCGCCGTCTCCTCCTCGAGGAGCCGCGCCTCCTCGCGCGAGAACGCCTCTTCCCGGGCCGCGATCGCGTGGTCCGCCTTCTCGAGGTCCGCGAGGATCTGCAGGAGGCGCCGCGCCTCGTCCGACGGCGGGAGCCCCGTCGGGAGGCCGAGGGCCGCCCGGTACGGGTCGAGGTCCCGCTCGGCGGCGGCAAGCCTCTCGGCGGCGGCGTGGAGCCGCACCCGCTTCTCGACGAGCCGCTGCCTCCTCTCCTCGGCGGCGCGCGCCCTCCGCTGCGCGCGGACGAGGGCGGCGGCGTCCTTGAAGCCCGCGCCGCGCGCGGCCTGCTCGAGGCGGAGCCTCAGGTCCGAGAGCCTGCGCCGGACCTCCAGCGCCTCGGCCCGGGCGGCGGCCTCGTCCTCCCTCGACCGGGCCTCGTCCTCCTGCCGGTGGCCCCGTCCCCGGCCCCAGGCGACGCCCCCGTAGACCGCGAGGGCCGCCGCGAAGACCGTCAGCGTCAGGACGAGCGGGTCGTCCAGCCGGCCCCGCTTCAGCGCGGTCGCCACGAGGACCGGAACGACGACGCCCGCGGCGACGACGAGCGCCCGGGCCCGCCGGACGAGGACGCGCCGCTCGCCCGCGGCGATCGCGGCCCGGGCCCCCGAGTCCGCGACCCTCCGGTCGAGCTGGACGCCGGTCAGCTCCAGGGCCTGCCGGTCCTCTTCCGCGGAGGCGACGAAGTCCTTCTCCGCCGGGGCGAGGCCGTCGAGCCGCCGGAGGTCCTCGGCGAGCCCCTCCCGCCGGAGCTCCTCCCACTCCGCCTCGAGCGCCTCCTCGGCGGCGTGCGCCTCGCCCTCGGCCGCTGCGGCGCCGTCGAGGAGCGTCCGGAGCCGGTGGCGCGCCTCGGCCGGAAGGTCCGCGAGGCCGCCCGCGCGCCGGCGCCTCTCGCGGTCCTCGGCGACGGCGCTCCGACGCTCCTCGGCGAGCGAGGCCCTCGCCGCGTCGAGCGCCTCGGGGCGCGCGCCGCGCGCGCCGCGGAGGGCGTCGAGCGAGGCAAGCGTCTCGGGCGTGAAGAGAGCCGCCTCCCTCTCGAGCCGCGCGGCCTCCTCCTCGAGCGCCGCCCGCCTCCGCCGTTCGGCGCCCCGCCGCTCCACCTCCGCCGCGAGGCTTCGCCGCTCGCTCTCGACGACGGCGACGCCGGCGAGCGCCGCGGCCCGCCGGGCCTCCACGACGTCGCGCGTGAGCGACGCGAACCGCGAGGCCGCCTCCGCGGCCGCCTCGCGTGCCCTCGCGAGCCGGGCCGCCTCCGCCCGCTTCTCCTCGACGCGCCGGCCCGTCCGGACGATCTCGGTCTCGACGGAGACCTGGGTCCCCGACGTCGCCTCCGGCATCCGCGCCCGCGCCGCGTCGAGGAGGCGCAGCGCCCTCACGACGCTCGCCTCGCCGCCGCCCGAGTCCGCGATGCGGGCGAGCTCGACCGTCAGCGAGGCGTCGAGCGCGTCGCCGTCGAGGACGTTCTGCCCGACGTAGGCCGTGGTCCGGAAGAGCGGCTCGGTCAGCCCGGTCAGCTTCTCCCCGACGGCGTCCCGCCCGCCGGCCCGGAGGAACTCCGCCGTCCGGTCCTCGCCGCGGTCCCGGTCGACGACGCGGAGCGTCCCGGCGTCGAAGTCGCGCTCGACCGCGAACCGGCCCGCGGAGGAGGAGACGTCGATGCGCAGCCGGGTCGGAGCGCCGCTGCGGGGCTTGCGCGCCTCTCGCGAGCGACCCCCGGCCGCGCGCCCCTTCGGAAGGCCGTAGAGCGCGGCGACGATCGCCTCGCAAAGGGTCGACTTGCCGGTCTCGTTCGGCTCGAGGACGAGGAGGAGCTCCCCCTCGTTCCACGCGAGGTCGACCCCCTCGAGCGGCCCGAAGCCGTCGACGACGAGCCGCTCGACCCTCACGCGTCCTCCAGCGGCGGCGGGGCCGGGAGCCGCCCGACGAGCGCTTCGCGGCCGAGGGCGTGCGCGAGCTCGGCGACCCGCCGGGCGCGCTCGTCGGGGGCGGCGGCGAGCCGCGCCTCGAGCTCGAGGGCGAAGCGCCCCTCGGCGGTCGAACGGTCGGCGCGCCCCTCCGGCTCGGCCGACGTGCGGTCGCGGAGCGCGAGGTGGGCGACGAGGCCCCGGAGGTCGGAGAGGGCGTGCGCGGCGCGCGTCCCCGGCGCGGGCCGGCCGCGGACCGTCAGCCGGACGAGGTCCCCGGGCGCGGCGCCCGCCTCGAGGAGGAGGGAGAGCGCCGCCTCCCGGAGCGCGTCGGCGTCGCGCGAGGAGGCGTCGAGCGCGAGGTCGAGGACCTGCCGACAGTCCGCCGGGACCGGTTCGACCCGCGCGGGCGTCCCTTCGACGAGCGTCACCTTCAGGAAGACCCGAGGCCCCGTCTCGTCGAGGCCCCGGCCCGTCGGCGACCCGCTGTAGGCGCCCAGCGCGCCGCCGCCCGGCGACGCGACGACGTCGAAGGCGTGGTGGTGGCCGAGCGCGGCCCAGGCGAAGCCCGCGGCGGCGAGCTCCTCCGCGGAGAAGGGCGCCGTCCGCTTCGCGCCCGCGGGGGCGTCGGGCCCCCGGTAGCTCTCGAGCGAGCCGTGGAGCATCAGGAGCGCGAACGGGACCTCCGGCCTCGCGGGCGGAGGGTCGAGTGGCCGGCCCGCCTCGAGGAGGGGCGAGAGGAACGCGCGGCCGGTGACGGCCGCGTCTTCCCGCCCCGGGACGGGAAGCGTCTCCCACGAGGCGCTCCGGAAGACCGAGACGTTCCGGGGCCACGACGGGAGACCGAGCGCGTCGAGGAACGCGCCGTCGTAGAACCCCCCCGGGCCCGCGAAGTCGTGGTTTCCCGGGGCGACGAAGACGGGAGCCGGCGCGAGCGCGTCGAACGCCTCGACGAGCCTCCGGAACAGGGACGGCGGGACGTTCTCGGCGTCCCAGAGGTCGCCGGGAAGGAGGACGACGTCGGGCCGGGCCTCCCGCGCGGCGCGGACGAGCCGCTCCGGGGCCTCGTCGACCTCCTCGCGCCGCTTCGCGCGGAGCTCCTCCGTCAGGCCCAGGCCGCGCCCCGAGAGAGGCGAGCCGACGTGCCAGTCGGAGGACTGGAGGAGAACGAGAGGCGCCACGGGGACAGGGGTCGGGCGCCGCGCGGCCTCAGGCCGGGCTGACCGCGTCCTTGCCCGCCTCCGCGTCGGTGACGACGGCGGTGACGGCGCTCTTGGCCATCTTCACCTTCGTCGTGTCGGAGATCTTCACCCAGACGACCTGGTCCTCGACCTGCGACACGGTGCCGTAGATGCCTCCCGAGGTCAGGACGCGGTCGCCCTTCTTGAGCTGGGAGAGCATCTCCTTCGTCTTCTTCTGCTGCTTCCTCATCGGCGCGAGGAGGACGAAGTAGAAGACGACGAAGATGAGGAGGAACGGGACCATCTGGACCAGGCCGTCCTTCATCGTGGGCGCGGCCGGCGCGGCCTGGAGGAGGGAGATCGGATTCATCGCGTGTCCTTCCCGAAATCGAGGCGCCCCGCGGCTTCGGCCGCGAACGCCGCGTAGCGTCGTGACGCGAGAGCCTCACGGATTCCCCGCATCAAGTCAAGGATGGCCCGGAGGTTGTGGACCGTCAGGAGAGTCGCCGCGGTCGGCTCCCCGAGCGTGAAGAGGTGCCGCAGGTAGGCGCGCGAAGCGCTCCGGCACGTGGGGCACGCGCAGGCCGGGTCGAGGGGCGATGCGTCGGAGCGGTACCGCGCCTGCTTGATGACGACCGTCCCTTCCGAAGTGTAGGCGAGGCCGTGCCGCGCGGCTCGCGTCGGGAGGACGCAGTCGAAGAGGTCGAAGCCGTTCGCGACGGCGTGCAGGATGTCGAGCGGGTGCCCGACCCCCATCAGGTAGCGGGGTCTTTCCGGCGGCAGGAGCGGCCCGGTCGCCTCGACCATCGCGCGCATCTCCTCCTTCGGCTCCCCGACGGAGACGCCGCCGCAGGCGACCCCCTCGAAGCCCTCGGCGGCGACCGCTTCCGCGCTCTCGCGACGCAGGTCCGGGAACATCCCTCCCTGGACGATCCCGAACTGCGACCCTCGGTCGGAGTCTCCGCGGACGGCGAGGAACGCGGCGCGCCCCCGCCGCGCCCAGCGGTGCGTGAGCTCCATCGAGCGCGCCGCGACGTCCCGCGCCGCCGGGTACGGCGTGCACTCGTCGAGCGCCATCGCGACGTCGACCCCGAAGTCGCCGAGCTGGAGCTCCGCGGCGCGCTCCGGCGTGAGGAGGTGCGCGCTGCCGTCCAGGTGGCTCCGGAAGAGGACTCCCTCCTCCGTGAGCTTCCGGTTCGCCGCGAGCGACATCACCTGGAAGCCGCCGGAGTCGGTCAGGATCGGCCGTCCCCAGCCGACGAAACGGTGGAGGCCGCCCAGGCCCCGGATCAGCTCGCCGCCCGGCCGGAGCATCAGGTGGTACGTGTTCGCGAGGACGATCTCGGCGCCGGCGTCCTCGACGTCGCTCCAGCGCGCCGCCTTCACGGTCCCCGCCGTCCCGACGGGCATGAAGGCCGGCGTCTCCACCGTCCCGTGGTCGAGCGTCACCCGCCCCCGTCGCGCCGCGCCGTCGGCGCCGAGGAGGTCGAATCTCAGCACGCGCGCGCCCTCCCCGGAGGGTCCGCCGGAAGGCTCGGTCGAAGGGCTCTCACGAGCCGAGTGTAAGCGGCGTCGGAGAGCGCTCCGAACCGCGTTGACCGACCATGGACCCGATGCTATGTTCCGGCGTCTTTTTTGAGGGAGCGAATGCCCGACCTTGGTACCAAACACGAGTGCTTCCGCTGCGGGACGAAGTTCTACGACCTGAGGAGGACGCCCGTCCTCTGTCCGAAGTGCGGGGCCGACCAGAAGGACGCCCCGCCGCGCGACACGTCGCCTGCAGCCCTGATCGCGGCCCGGCGCGCCAAGCGCGACGAGTTCGCCGACCCGGACCTCTTCGAGCGCAACCGCGACGAGGAGGACATCGGCATCGAGCCGGAGGACCCGGCCGCGAAGGCCGCGCTCGACGACGAGGAGCTCCCCCTCGGCGAGGGGCCGAGCCTCGAGGCGGGCGACGCGGAGAGCGAAGACGACTACTGACGGTCCGGCCGAGGTCGCGATCGGCCTCGGCGGGAACCTCGGCTCGCCCGAGCTCGCCTTCCGGGCGGCCCTGGAGGGCCTCGCGGCCGACGTCGACGGGCTCGTCCTCTCCCCTCTCTACGTCACGGCGCCCGTCGGCGGACCGCCGCAGCCCGACTTCCTGAACGCGGTCGCCACGGGCCGCACGCGGAGGACGCCGCTCGAGCTCCTCGCCCTCTTCCGCCGCCTGGAAGACGAGGCGGGGCGGGACCGGCCGGCCGCGAGGAACGGGCCGCGGACGCTCGACCTCGACCTCCTCCTCTACGACGACCTCGTCGTCGACCTCCCGGGGCTCGTGGTCCCGCACCCGCGGATGGCGGAGCGCCGGTTCGTCCTCGCACCGCTCGCCGACCTCCTGCCGGACCGCGTCGTGCCGGGGACGGGCCGCACCGTCGCCAGCCTCCTCGCCTCGGCGCCCGCCGCGCGCGTCGAGCGCCGGGCGGGCCGCCCGGCCTGAGCGTCAGGCCGGCCCGTCGCCCGCGGGCGACCGGGCGGGGGCCGAACGCGGCTCGAATCGGAGCTGCTCGCCCGCGAGCGTGACCCGCGTGAAGGGCGGGACCGACGTCGTGAGCCACACGCTCCCGCCGATGACGCTCCCCTGCCCGATCACGGTCGCCCCGCCGAGGATCGTCGCGCCCGCGTAGATGACGACGTCGTCCTCCACCGTCGGGTGCCTCTTCACGCCGCGGATCAGCTCGCCGTGCTCGTTCTTCGGGAACGAGAGCGCGCCGAGCGTGACCCCCTGGTAGATCTTCACGCGGTCCCCGATGTTCGTCGTCTCGCCGATGACGACCCCGGTCCCGTGGTCGATGAAGAACGACCGCCCGATCGTGGCGCCGGGGTGGATGTCGATCCCCGTCTCGTTGTGCGCGAACTCGGTCATGATCCTCGGGATCAGGCGCACGCCGAGGCGGTGGAGCTCGTGGGCGATCCGGTAGGTGAAGACGGCCTTCACGCCCGGGTACGCGAGGATCAGCTCGTCGAACCCCTGCGCGGCGGGGTCGCCGTCGTAAGCCGCCTGGACGTCCTCGGCGACGCGGTCGGAGACCTCGGGCAGCCGCTCGAAGAGCTCGGTCACGATGTCGCGCGCGTGCCGGCGCGCCGCGGGACGCCCCTCCTCCGCCTCGATCGCCTTCTCCACCTCCGCCGAGAGACGGAGGTGGATCCGGAAGAGGACGTCGCCGAGGTGGTCCCGGAGGTTGTCGCGGTAGAGGACCGTGTCGCCGAAGTAGCCCGGGTAGACGACCTCCTGGAAGAGCCGGATCAGCTCGATGATCTCCTTCTTCTGCGGCCGGGCGGCGGCGTCCACGGCCGCGAGCTGCGGCCGGCTCTCGGCGGCGGAGACGATCCTCGAGATCGCGCCCCGGATGCGGTCCTTCACGTCGGCCTCACTCCTTCGCCCACGCGGCGAGGAGGGCGCGCGCGTCCTCCTGGGCCCGGGCGTCCTCGACGGGGAGCCCGGCCGTCGGCGCGTCGGCGACGAGCGCTTCCAGCATCCGCCTCGCCTCGGGCCTCTTCTCCTTCTCGTAGTCCCAGGTCGCCTCGGCGAGGTAGAGACGGTTCACGAAGTTCTTCGGCGAGGTCTGCACCGCGAGGCGGAGGTTCGCGAGCGCCTCGGAACGCGAGGCCCAGCCCGTGATGAAGGGGATCGAGGGCGTCTGGTGGTGGAGCCTCCCGAGCACGCGGTAGCCGCCCCCCTCCTCGAAGGAGGGGTCGAGGCGGACGACCGCCGTGGCGAGGTCGCGGATCTTCGCCGCGGCGCCCTGCCGGGCCGCCGCCGTCTTTCCGTAGGCGAGGGCCCACTTCCCCCAGTCGACGGCCGACCAGAGGAAGCAGGCCGTGACGTCCGGTCTTCCCTTGACGAAGGGGACGAGCTCGACGGGCGTCGCTTTCGAGAGGTCCTTCCCGGCCGCTGGGCCCGCCTCCCGCCGGACGAGGTCGAGCGTCTCCTCGCCGAGCCGCTTCCCCTCGTCGAAGACCGTCTTCTTCTCCTCGTTTCCGGTCGTCGCGTGCTCGCCCCTGAAGTAGAGCGCCCGCATCAGCCTCCAGCGGGCCGCGAGCGACTTCGGGTCGGCGGCGACGGCGGCGCGGCCGGCGGCCACGACGGCGTCGGCGGCGGCCGGCGTCGCGCTCCCCCCTCGCGCGCCCTCGGCGCGGCGCGACCAGGCGGAGTCGACCGCCGCGAGCGCCGGGGCCTCGTCGGCGCCGGCCGCCCCCGCGGTGAGGAGCGGAAGGACGAGGAGCAGGACCGGGAGGACCGTACGCGTCGCGTGCTGCACGCGGGGATCTTAATGTCGGGCGCCGCCGGGACCGAGGGTCCCTGGCGGCCGGCCGGCAGCGGGTAGAATGGCATCCTTCTTGCGGCCGCCCGCGGGCCCGCATGTTGAGGTGTCTCAATGGCTGACGTACCGCCCAAGCCCGAGGGAGCCGCCCCGCCCTCCCTCCAGTTCTCGATGGACGACTCCGTCGCCAACGGCGTCTACGCGAACTTCGTGAACATCATCCACAACCCCGCGGAGTTCGTCTTCGACTTCGCCCGGGCCGTCCCGGGGCGCGCGGACGTGCGGATCCTCTCGAGGGTCCTGACGACGCCCGTGCACGCCAAGCAGCTCCTGAACGCCCTCGCCCAGAACATCGCCGTCTACGAGAAGAGCTTCGGCCCGATCCGCGTCGACTTCGAGCCGGCCCGGCCCGACGCCGTCACCGGAATCCGTCCGAACTGACCTCCGCCCCGCCGAAAGGAACCGATGCGCCCGACCTTCCGACTCGCCGCCGTCCTCGTCCTCGCCGCCGCGCCGCTCGCCGCGGCCCAGCCTCCCGCCGCCGCTCCGGACGCCCTCCCCATCTACGACACGACGAGCATCGGAGCCCTCGCGATCGAGGCGGCCTCGCGGGCCGCCGCAGACTCGGGCCGGCGCCTCCTGGTGAACTTCGGCACGAACGACTGCGCCCCCTGCCGCGTCTTCAACGACGCCGTCTACGAGGAGCCTTTCCAGACGGCGTTCTTCGGGCAGTTCGTGCCGGTCTTCGTCGACGTCGCGCCCGGCTCGCCGAACCGCGACCTCCTCTCCCGCTACGGGATCGACCCCGCGAAGGGCTTCCCGGCCGTCGTCTTCTCCGACGAGCGGCTGCAGGTCTCCGAGACGACGAAGAACGGCGAGCTCGCGGCCGTCGGCGCCCGGGGGAAGGACGCCGTCCGCGAGTGGCTGCTCAAGAGGTTCGTCAAGGACAAGCCCGTACTGCCCCACTGACCCGGCTCGCGCCCCCGGGGCCGGGCTCCCCCGGCGGGAGCCCCGGTCCCGCCGGCGCGGAGGGCGCTCAGCGCCCGGCGGCGGCGAGGGAGCCGAGGCTCGCCTGCTGCGCCTCGAGCTTCGCGATGAGCGCAGCGCGGCGGGCGGCGTCGAGGTTCTCGGACCCGGCCCGGAGGATGGCGGGGTTGCCGTCGATCGACCGGCGGAAGAGGAAGTCCTGGACCGCCTTCGCGTCGATCTTCGTCGTCGTGCGGAGGAGCCCCGCGACCTCGGTCACGAGGACAGGGTGGTCCTCGTTCAGGAGGATCTCGCAGAGGTCGAGGGCGAGCGTCGCGTCCCGCCGCCCCTCGCTCACGAGCCCGCACGCCGCAAGCAGGGCGAGGCGCTTGCGCCCGACGCTGCGGAGGCGCGCCCACTTCCGGATCGTGGCGATCTTCGACGGGTCGAGGGCGAGGGCCGAGGACGCGACCCGGGCCCCGAGGGCCTCGGCGATCTCGAGGTCGTCCGCCACGGCGCTCCACTTGTCCATCCGGAGCAGGAGCGAAGCCTCGTAGTCCTTCCGGAACCGCTCGAGGAGGTCGATCGCGACGAGGATCTCCTCGCGGACCTTGCGGGCGGCCGCCGCGTCGAGGACGTCGACCGCGACGGCGTAGTCGAGGACGGCCTTGTGCCGGGCGGCGACGTCGCGGGCGACCGCCTTGACGCCCGCGGAGCGGACCCCGATCACCTTGAGAGGGCTCTTCGCGCCTGGGGCGGTACGGACCTTCTCGTCCACCTTCTCGTCGAGGGCGGATCGGATGTCCTTGAGGATCGTGGCGACTGCAGGGGAAGTGGTCTTGGCCATACGCGGACGCCCTCGGAGTTTACCACGCCGGAGGGGCCTTTGGACACCTCCCGCATGGGCCCGCGCACCCGGCGGCCTCTCCCTACCCGCGGCGATCCTACACCGTGCGCTCCTCCTTGCAAGGGCCCGTCTCCGCGGCCGGGCCCGGCGCCCCGGCCCCTCCCGCCCCGCGGATCAACCCCCCGCCCAGGAGGCGCTCCGGGCGCTCCGGGTCGTAGAACACGGCCGCCTGGCCGGGGGCCGCCGCCCGCACCGGGTCGTCGAAGACGAGCCGGGCGGTTCCGCCCCTCCGCCGGCCGGGCTCTCCGAGCTCCAGGCGGGCCGGGACGTCCGGGTGCCGGCTGCGGATCCGGGCCAGGACGCGGAGAGAGGAGGCGACGGGCCCGAGGAGGTTCACGTCGCGGAGCTCGACCACCCGGGAGAGGATCTCCGCCTCTTCCCCGACGACGACACTTCCTTCGCCCGCCCGGACCTCCACGACGTAGAGCGGCGAGCCCGCCGCCACGCCGAGGCCGCGTCGCTGGCCCACGGTGAAGCCCATCGTTCCGGGATGGACCCCGACCTCCGCGCCGTCGGTCCTGAGGACGCGCCCGGGCCGGGCGGCAGGGTACCCGGGGAGCTCGAACCCGAGCGCCGCCGCCTCCTTGCGGATGAACCCCGAGGGGCCGTCCGCCGCGGCGACGAAGCAGATCTCCTGCGAATCCGGCTTGTCCCAGTTCGGGAGGCGGGCCTCCCGGGCGATCTGGCGCACCTCGGGCTTTCGGAGATTCCCGAGCGGGAAGCGCGCGATCGCGAGCTGCTCCGGCGTGAGGTCGTAGAGGAAGTAGGTCTGGTCCTTCCCCGCGTCGAGCGCCTTCAGCAGCCGGGCCTCGCCCGTCGCGGCGTCGATCTCGACCCGCGCGTAGTGCCCGGTGGCGACCGCCTCGCACCCGAGCGCCCGCGCCCGCCGGAAGAGGGCGTCGAATTTTACGTCGGTGTTGCACGCGAGGCAGGGGACGGGGGTCTCGCCCGAGAGGTACGCGCGGACGAAGGGGCGGACGACCGTGTCGCGGAAACGGTCCCTAAGGTCGAGCGTGAAGTGGGGAATCCCGATCGTCTCGGCCGCGCGGCGCGCCGTCCGGAGGTCGTCGAGCGTGCAGCAGCGCCCTTCTCCCGCGCCCGTCCCGTCGCGGTCGTGGTCCCAGAGGTGCATCGACACCCCGACGACCTCGGCCCCTTCCCGGGCGAGGAGGAGGGCGGCGACCGAGGAGTCGACCCCTCCGGACATGGCGACCGCGATCCGCATACACTTCGGAGTTTACGTTCCGGGGAGGAAGCGCCCCGCGGAGGAGCCGATGAGCCGTCCGTCCCCTCTCCCGCCCGCCGAGATCGCCGAACGCCTTGCCGGGCTTCCCGGCTGGAGCTGCTCCGACGGCGCCCTCAGGCGCGACTTCGAGTTCGCCGACTTCTCCGAGGCCTTCGGTTTCATGGCGCGGGTCGCGCTCGCCGCCGAGAAGATGGACCACCATCCCGACTGGTCGAACTCCTGGTCCCGCGTCTCGGTCGCCCTCCGGACGCACGACGCCGGCGGTGTGACGGAGCTCGACTTCCGCCTCGCGGACGTGATGCAGCGCCTGATGAAAAAGACGGAGTGAGGCTGGTGCATTCGCATCAGACCCGGGGATAGAATCCGCGGTCGGAATGGACGCTCCCGATAGCCACGAAGACCTCCTCGAGCTCCTCTCCAAGAGCGGGAAGGCCGTTTTCGCGATCGACTCGTCCGACCGGATCGTCCTCTGGAATTCGGGCGCCGAGCGCCTCCTCGGCCACCCCGCGGCCGACGTCCTGGGCCGGAGCTGTCACCAGGCGATGGCCGGCCGCGACGTCTACGGCAACCGCTACTGCTTCGGCGAGTGCCCGATCCTCCGGATGCGCGACCGCGGCGAGACGATCCAGCCGTTCGAGATCGTCCTCGAGTCGCGCGACTCCGGCCCCAAGAGGCTCCGCTGCTCGATCCTCTCCATCCCCGGCCAGCGGCCCGAGCTGACGACGCTCGTCCACATCCTCGCCGAGACGAACGGGGCGCACCCCGACCCGGGCAACTTCTTCGCCCGTTTCTCCGGGCCGGTCCAGCACCCGAGCCTCGCGCCGCTCATGCCGCCGCGCCCCTCCTCCTCCCCCCTCACCAAGCGCGAGCAGGAGGTCCTCCGCCTCCTATCGGAGGGGAAGAAGACCGACGAGATGGGCGAGCAGCTCTTCATCAGCGACGTCACCGTGAGGAACCACATCCAGAACATCCTCCGGAAGCTGAACGTCCATTCGAAGCTGGAAGCGGTCGTCTACGCCTACCAGAACCAGCTGATCTGAGATGTTCTCGGGGGAACCCCGCGCCTCTGGCGCGGCGGACCGTCCGAAAAAGGGCGAGGGCGGCGGGTTTCCCCGCCGCCCCCTTTCGGACCCCGCGGGCGCCGTCCGGCGCCCCGGGTCACTTCCCCTTCTCGAGCGACTTGACGACGTCCTCGAGCCCGTTCTCGATCGCGTCGCGGACCGTGGAGCCGCGCGACTTGTGGCGGATCTGGAAGACGACCTTCCCGGAGGAGTCCTTCCCGATCAGCTCCTGCACCGCGCCGGGGTTCGCGTACCAGCCGCCCCAGAAGCGCGCCGCGCCGCTCGGCTCCCAGGCGTGGGCGACGTGCCCCTCGATCGTCAGGTCGGCCTTCCCCTTGTCGACGACCTCCCAGCCGAGCTTCTTCGACTTCGAGATCCACTGCTCGGCGTACTCCCTGCCGTAGTCGGCGGCGTTCTTCGCCTCGCGGTCCTTCTCGGTGGCGCTGAAGTCCTTCACGGCCACGCTCTTGTAGCTCCCGGCCGAGTAGCCGTCGAAGTAGACCCAGTCGGCTTCCTTCCCCTCGACGAGCTTGTCGTAGTCCTTCAGCCAGGTCGTCGGCTCGTCCTTCTCCTTGGACGCGTCGTCGTTCACGAACTTCTTCTCCTTCGCGAGCGCCGGGAGGGCCACGAGCGCGGCGAGGAGCACGAGGGCGGAAACGCGAAGCGGATGCACGTCGGATCTCATGGCGCGAATGCTCCTTCAAGTGGAGGGACTTTTCTGTGATCTTAGCAACATGTCCTCCGCCTTCCCCGCCCGCGCGGTCCACCGCCTTTCGGGCCTCCTCCTCCTCCTCCCGATCGTCCTCTGGATCGGGACGGGGCTTCTCTTCCACCTCAAGCCGGGCTGGGACGAGGCGTACGAGGCGCTGGCCGTTCCCCCGCCCGGCCCCCTCCCGTGGGAGCGGGTCGTCTTCTCTCCGGCGGCGCTGAAGGCCCGCGGGCTCCTCGACGCCGGGCCCGTCGTCCTCGCCCCGCACCCGGCAGGGCTCGTCGCGTACTTCGGGCGGCGTGGAGGTCAGCCTGCGGCGGCCGACGGGACGAGCGGCGAGCCGCTCCCTCCCGCGAGCGAGGAGGCCGCGCGGGCGTACGCCGGGGCGGCGATCGCCTCCTCGCGGCACGCGCGGAGCTACGGGCAGGTCGTCTCCGCGGAGCCCGCGTCGCACCGATCCCCTCTCACCGGCGCGGAGGACCCGGCGTTCCTCTTCCGGACCTCGGGAGGCAAGCGCGTCGTCGTCGACCGCGTGACGGGCGAGGTGACCCAGGACGGAGCGCTCAACGGGAGGATCGACCTCCTCTATCGCGCCCACTACCTCCAGTGGACCCCGTGGAAGCCGGTGAACGCCGCGCTCGTCCTCGCCGCCTGCCTCCTGGCCCTCCTCCTCGCCGCGACCGGGCTCCGCCTCGCCGCGCGGCCCCCCGCGCGGCCGGGGGACGGGACGCCGACGCGCGCGCCTTAGAATCGCCGCCGGCCGCCGCCTCGCGGCGGTCCCCGCGACGACATGAAGAAACTGCGCAGCTCCTCCCTCGCCATCGGCCTCTCCCTCGTCCTCTCCTTCCTCGCGCTCGCCCAGGTCGCGCGACGGGACGCCTCCGCGCCGCCGGCGCGGGCGCCGAGGCTCGCGGTCGTCGTGTCGGTCGACGGGCTCCAGATGAAGCGCCTCCTCGACTACCGTCCGTACTTCGTCGCGGGCCTCAAGCGCCTCCTCGACGAGTCGCACGTCGAGAGGAACGCGAACTACGCCCACCTGAACACGGAGACCGGGCCGGGTCACGCCTCGCTCGGCACGGGCGCCCCGCCGCGCGTCACGGGGATCGTCGCGAACAAGTGGTTCGAGGCGAAAGAGGACGGGACGCTCCGCTCCGTCTACTGCACGGACCAGAAGCTCGTCGACCCGGAGACGGGGAAGGACGTCTACCGCCCCGGCCCCGCGAACCTCCGCGTCCCCACGCTCGGAGACCGTCTCCTCGGGCGCTACCCCGCGGCCCGCGTCGTCTCGCTCTCGGGAAAGGACCGGGGAGCGATCTTCCTCGCCGGCAAGCGGCGCGAGCACGCCGTCTACTGGTGGGACCTGGAGACGGGACGCTTCGTCACGTCCCCGGCCTACGACGTCGGCTCGCCCGGCGGCGCGGTCGTCTCGAAGATCGTCACGCAGTACGACCGGACGCGCGCGGCGGGGCACCTCCCCCGCCGGATCGGCCTCACGTGGCGAAAGATGGCGGACCCCGCGTTCCCCTCCGGGACCGCGGCCTCGACGGTCCGCCCCGTCCCCTCCTTCGAGATGAGGTCGTTCCAGGTCCCCGTGAACGGACTCGGCTGGGACAAGGACCTCTCCCAGGCGCCGAACGGCTACTACCACGGGATCTTCTACAGCCCCTTCATCGACGAGCTCGTCGTCGAGCTCGCCCTCGACGTCGTCGCCTCGAAGGATCTCGGGCTGGGGCGGGGCGAGGCGCCCGACCTCCTCTGCCTCTCGCTCTCCGGGCAGGACACGGTCTCCCACGCCTACGGCGCCGAGTCCGAGGAGAACCTCGACGTCCTCCGCCGCCTCGACGTCCAGCTCGGGCGCCTGCTGGAGGCCCTCGAACGCGAGTACCCGGCGGGGACGGTCGTCCTCGCGCTCTCCGCCGACCACGGCTTCCAGACGGTCCCCGAGCTCGAGGCCCGCCGCGACAAGAGCTTCACCGGGGGGCGGGTCCTCATCGGGAACGGCTCCGTGACGAACTTCGAGGAGCGGCTCAACCGTTACCTCGACGAGGAGCTCTGCCTTCCGCCGGGAGCCAAGCCGATCTACGGGAACGAGGGCTTCGACCTCAAGTACAACCTCCCGGGCCTCCCCGCGCTCCGGACGGTCGCAGGGGCCTGCGGGGACGCCGGCCGGCCCGTGACGGCGGCCGACGTCGACCGCGTCCTCCCGCGCGCGATCGCCCGGCTCTACGGGGAGGAGTTCAAGTCGGTGCTCCTCGCGTCGCAGCGGGAGAGCTGGGACCGGGAGGACCGCGACGTGAGGTTCGCCCTCAACGACTTCGACCCCGTCCGCTCCGGCGAGGCGCTCCTCGTCCCCCGGCGCGGCGTCCTCGTCTACTCCGAGCCGCGCGGGAGCAGCCACGGCTCGCAGTACGAGTACGACACGAACGTCCCGCTCCTCTTCTGGGGCGGGGGCGTGAAGGCCGGATTCTCGGACGCCGCGAGGGCGCCCTACGACCTCGCGCCGACGATCGGGAAGATCCTCGGGGTCGAGCTCCCCGACGCCGTCGGGACCGCGATCGACCTCACGCGGTAACGCGGCGCCGCGTCAGCGCGAGGCTCCGCGCCGCTCGTGCGCGAGCCTCGCGAGCTCGGCGCGGGCCTCGCGCGCGTCGTCGGCCTTTCCGTTCGCCTCGCCCGCGCGGGCGTAGCGCCCGGCGACGACGTCGAGGTGGGCCCGGAGGAGCGTCGAGCGCTGCGCCCCCTCCCGCGTCGCGTCGAAGGCGCGGCGCGCCTCGGAGAGCGCCTCCTCGCGCCGCCCCTGGCGAAGGGCGAGCTCCGCGGCGAGCCCGTCGAGGAGAGGCGTCGTCTCGGACGCCTTCGCCCGTTCCTCGGCGACCTCGCGGGCGAGCGCCCCCGGCGATTCCCCCGACGCGAGCCGGCACTCGAGCCACCAGTACCTTGCCTCGTCGGGGTCGATCGGCGAGGGGCGGGCCCACGGGCTGGACCGATCTCCCCGTCGCCACCCGACGTACCACCGCAGCGGCGCTACCTGGTTCGCGATGGCCGGGAAGCGCGTCGCGTATCCGCTCACGACGGCGCGAGCCTCCGCGAGGCGCCCGGCCTCGACGAGCGCCAGCACGGCCTCGGTCACGAAGTCGTTCGGCGGTCGTCCCCCGTTCATGGCTGGCGAGTCCGCGAGCGCCCGCTCGATCCAGCGGAGCGCTGCCCCGAGCCGTCCCGCCAGGTGGAACGCCTGCGCTCCTTCGAAAGCGATCCCGGCAGGCAGGGTCGACGACGCGCAGAGCTCGGACAGGAGACGCTCGGCCGCCTCCTCTTTGCCCGCGCGGGCCAGCGACCGGGCCGAGAGCCGGCGCGACCACTCGGCGAGGAACGGCTCGGAAGCGGCTTCCGCTTCGGAGGCCGCATGCAGTCCGGCCGTCGCCGCAGCCTCCGGGAATCCCCCGTCCGCGCTCTGCTGCGCGCTCTCGAGCAGCCGGAGCGCGTGATCCCGTGCGGCGGCCCGGACGGCATAGCCGGCGGCCCCGTCGACGAGACGCAGCCCCTCGGCCGTCAGCAGGTAGGGCGGACCGTTCCGACGCCGAGCGAAGAGCAGGCGCCGCGTCTCGTCCCACTGGATCTCGCGGCCCAGGTCCTCCTCGCCATCGAACCTCGGCCCCAGGGCGTACCAGAGCAGGTTCTGGGTCGTCGCGCTCCCGAAGGAGGTCTCCGGCGTCCGTGCCGGGGTGGAGGTCTCCAGCCCCCTCTCCTGGCGCCCGGCGGTCCCGCGCGGGGGAACCCGGACGGCGGCGAACCCGGTGTACCAGCCCATCCGGTTGTTCGGCCCCGAGAAGATGAGCTCCTTCCTCCCGTCGCCGTCGAGGTCTGCCGCGGCCCGGACCCGGTGGTGCCCTGCTGCGACAAAGACGACCCGCGATCGCCCCTCGGCAGGCTCGTAGAGGACCGTGAAGCTGGGCCAGTAGAGCGCGTGGACGTATGTGACGGCCACCTCGTCCGTCCCGTCGCCGTCCAGGTCGGCCGCCAGCATCGCGTACGGGACGAAGTCGGGCGAGAAGGCGGAGAAGCTCGACGCGGCCGATGGGAGGGAGACCCTCTCGAGCACGGTCCCGGAGTCGGGGTCAAGGAAGGAGAGCTGGAAGAGGTCGGTCCGGCGGGGTCCGTCGCCCGAAGGGGGACGCGCGGCGCCGAGGACCGCCGCGACGCGAAGGCGCCCGTCCTTCCTCGCGAGGGCGGTCTGGACCCCGACGTGCGTGTCGTCCCGGGACCAGAGGACACGCCCCTTCCGGTCGAGGGCCGCGACCCCCGTCTCCCTCAGGCCGTCGGTCCGGGCGGTGACGAGCCTCTCGAACCGCGGAGCGAACGGACGGGCGACCAGGACGATGCCTGCGGCGACGGCGAGCGCGGCCGCTCCCGCCGCCGCGAGGAATCGGAGCCTCCGCGCCTGGGCGCCGACCGTCACGCGTCCCGCCTCGAGGTCCGCGAGGACCTCCGCGGCCGTCGCGTAGCGCTCGCGCGGGTCCTTCGCGAGGAGCCTTGCGACGAGCCCGGCGAGCCAGGGAGCGACGTCGGAACGGAGCTTCCTCACGTCCCGGGGCGTCTCCTTGACGTGCGCGAGGATCGTCCCGATCGCGGAGTCTCCCCGGAGCGGGACCACCCCCGCGAGCATCTCGAAGAGGACGACGCCGAAGGCGTAGAGGTCGGTCCGGGCGTCGACCTCCTTCCCGAGCGCCTGCTCCGGCGAGAGGTACTCCGCCGTCCCGACGAGCCCTTCCGTCTCCGTGGCCCGCGTCTCCGTGCCGTCCCAGCGCCGCGCGAGGCCGAAGTCGGCGAGCTTCACGCGCCCGTCGCCGTCGAGGAGGATGTTCCCCGGCTTCACGTCGCGGTGGACGATCCCGAGGCCGTGGAGGACGACGAGCGCCCGCAGGACCTCGGCCCCGATCCGGAGCGCGTCGGCGACCGGCAGCGGCCCCGCCTCGAGCCGGTCGCGCAGGGACTCGCCGACGACGAGCTCCATCGTCAGGAAGACGGTCTCCCCCGCGGCCCCGATGTCGAAGACGCGGACGAGGTGCGGGCTCGCGGCGTCGCGCGCCACGGCGACCTCCCGCCGGAACCGCTTCGTCGCGGCCTCGCTCGCCCGGTCGCCCCGGAGCACCTTGAGCGCGACGACGCGCTTCAGCTCCCGGTCGAACGCCTCGTAGACGACCGCGGAGCCTCCGTGCCCGAGGACGGAGCGGACCTCGTAGCGGGCCGCCACCTCGGTCCCCGGCGCGAAGAGCCGGATGGACGGAGCAGCCGCCGAGACCACAGAGAAACGGGTTCCCGTCTCCTCGCTCCGCACCTTCACCCCCGGCGTGTTCGCGCAATTCTAGCCGCGCGGACGCTGCCGGGCCGTCGGACAATCGCGCGGTGGAGGAATCTCTCAGGAAGCGCCGGCCCCGCTACGGCGGCCGGAACCCGCGCCGCTTCGAGGAGAAGTACAAGGAGCGCGACCCGGCGCGCTACCCGGAGACGGTCGCGAAGGTCGTCGCCTCCGGGAAGACCCCCGCCGGGACGCACCGCCCGATCCTCGTCGCGGAGGTGCTCGAGGCGCTCCGGCCCGCGCCCGGCCTCGTCGCGGTCGATGCGACGCTCGGCTTCGGGGGGCACGCCGAGGCTCTCCTGCCGCTCCTCCTCCCCGGGGGCCGGCTCGTCGGGCTCGACGCCGACCCGGTGGAGCTGCCGAGGACCGAGGCGCGCCTCCGCGCGCTCGGCTGGGGCGGTGAGGTCCTCACGGTCCGGCGCTCCAGCTTCGCGGGGCTCCCGAAGGTCCTCGCCGAAGAGGGGCTCTCCCGCGCCGACCTCGTCCTCGCCGACCTCGGCGTCTCCTCGATGCAGCTCGACGACCCGTCGCGCGGCTTCTCGTTCCGCGAGGACGGCCCGCTCGACATGCGGATGAACCCGACGCGGGGACTCCCGGCGAAGGAGCTCCTCGCCCGCCTCGACGAGCGTCGGCTCGCCGCCCTCCTCCGGGACAACTCGGACGAGCCGCACGCGGAGGCGATCGCGCGGGCGCTCGTCGCGGCGCGGGAACGCTCGCCCCTCGCGACGACGCTCGCCCTCGCCGACGCCGTCCGCGACGGGCTCGCGGCCCTCCCGGAGCGGCTCCGCGAGGAGGAGGGGGACGCCCCGGTGCGGCGGACGTTCCAGGCCCTCCGGATCGAGGTGAACGATGAGCTCGGGGCGCTCCGGGCCTTCCTCTCGGCCCTTCCCTCCTGCCTCGCCCCCGGCGGGCGCGTCGCGGTCCTGACGTTCCACTCCGGCGAGGACCGCCTCGTGAAGAAGACGATCCAGTCCGGCGCGCGCGCGGGCCTCTTCTCCGCCTGGTCGCGCGAGCCGGTCCGCCCCGGCCCGGAGGAGCTCCGCGCGAACTCGCGGGCGCGGCCCGCGAAGCTCCGCTGGGCGGTCCGGGCGGGGACGGCCGGACGTCCCGCGTCATAAGATCTCCCCATGCTGACTGCCGAATGCGCGACCGGAAAACCCCTTCTCGGAACGGCCCGGTGGGAGTGGTGGGACTGGTGGATCGACCGGAAGACCCGCTGGGTCCGCGACGAGGTCCGCCAGCTCGACGAGGGAGTGTTCCGCACGCTCGCGGCCGGGACCGGCCTCCCCGCGATCCACCAGCGCTCGACCTTCCCGTTCAAGGACGTGAGGGACGGCGCCGACCGCTTCCTCGGCATGGCCAAGGGGGGGGAGCGCCCCTACGCCCGGATCTACACCCGCCTCGGGAACCCGACCACGGAGTACCTCGAGCGGGTCCTCTTCCAGCTCGAGGCGCACCACGTCATCGAGAAGGCCCTCGCCGAGGACGAGAAGGAGCCGACGATCGGCGCGCTCATCTTCGGCTCCGGGATGGGCGCGATCTCGACCCTCGCCCTCTCGGTCTGCCGCTCCGGCGACGCGATCCTCGCGGGGAACGTCTACGGCTGCACCGACAGCCTCTTCCGCGGGCTCGGGAAGTTCGGCGTCGAGGCCGTCTTCTGCGACATGGGGAACGTCGCGGCCGTCGAGCGGGCGCTCGACGCCCACCCGAACGTCGCCATGGTCTTCCTCGAGTCGCCCGAGAACCCGACGCTCCGGATCGCCGACATCGAGGCGATCTCGCGCCTCACCGAGCCGCGCGGCGTCCTCCTCGTCGTCGACAACACGTTCTGCTCCCCCTACCTGCAGCAGCCGTTCCGGCTCGGGGCCGACCTCGTCATGCACTCCCTGACGAAGTTCGTGAACGGCCACTCGACCTCGGTCGGCGGGGCGCTCCTCGGGCCGTTCCGCTTCATGAAGGCCGACTTCTTCCCCTGGTACAAGGACGTCGGCGCGACCCCCTCGCCGTTCGACTCGTGGCTGAACGGGATGACGATCCAGAGCCTCGCGCCGCGCGAGGCCCAGCAGAGCGAGACGGCGCTCGCGATCGCCCGCTTCCTCGAGACGCACCCGAAGGTCGCCTCCGTCGGCTACCCGGGGCTCCCGGGCTTCCCGCAGGCCGACCTCGTCCGGCGGCAGATGCGCTCGGGCGGCGCGATCCTCACGTTCGAGGTGAAGGGGGGCGTCGCCGCGGGCGAGACCGTCATGAACTACTTCGGCCGGAAGGACACGCCGATGGAGCTCGCCGTCTCCCTCGGCTCCTGCATCACCTACATCCAGCACCCCGCCTCGATGACGCACGCCGTCGTCCCCGAGGCGGACCGGCTCGCGCGCGGCATCACGCCCGGCCTCATCCGGCTCGCCGTCGGCCTCGAGGGGGCCGACGTCCTCATCGCCCACCTCGGCCGGGCGCTCGACCTGACCTGACGGTACGGAGGAGGCGACGATGGCGAAGGTGCGCAACATCGCGATCAACACCGGCGGCGGCGACGCCCCCGGGCTCAACGCCGTCATCTGCGGCGCCGTGAACGCCGCCCTGAACCGGGGCTGGCGCTGCTTCGGGATCCGCGACGGCTACAACGGGATCATGTTCCCCGAGCAGTACCCGAACGGCGGCCTCGTCTCCCTCACGCGCGAGCGGGTCGAGGGGATCACGTCGCTCGGCGGGACGATCCTCGGGACGACGAACCGCGGCAACCCGATCCGGTTCCCGGTGAAGCAGGCCGACGGGACCACGATCGAGGTCGACCGGAGCGACGAGCTCGTCCGCGCCTTTGCGCTCCACGACATCGACGCCCTCGTCGCGATCGGCGGCGACGGCTCGCTCGCCATCGCGAACGTCCTCGCGAAGAAGGGGCTCCGCGTCGTCGGCGTCCCGAAGACGATCGACAACGACCTCGACAAGACGGTCATCACGTTCGGCGTCGACACCGCCTGCACCTTCGCGACGGAGTCGATCGACCGGCTCCACTCCACCGCCGAGGCCCACCGCAGGATCATGGTCGTCGAGGTGATGGGGCGCTACGCCGGCTGGATCGCGCTCAACTCCGGCATCTCCGGCAATGCCGACGCGATCCTCATCCCGGAGATCCCGTACGACCTCGAGAAGGTCGCGGCGCACCTGCGCCGGGCCGAGGAGGCGGGGCAGCGCCACGCGATCGTCGTCGTGGCGGAGGGGGCGAAGCCGAAGGGAGGGACCGTCTCCACGCTCGGCCCGCGCGAGGCGGGGGCGATGGAGCGCCTCGCCGGCGCCGGCGAGCGGGTCATGAAGGGGCTCGAGGAGCTGACCGGGCGCGAGGTGCGTCTCGTCGTCCTCGGGCACCTCCTCCGCGGCGGCTCGCCGACCACGTTCGACCGCCTCCTCGCGCTCCGGTTCGGCTCGGCCGCGATCCGGGCGCTCGAGGAGGGGATGAGCGGCGTGATGGTCGCCCTCGCCCCGCCGACGGTGAACTACGTGCCGCTCGAGGAGGCGACGAACCGGATGAAGTCCGTCCCCCTCGACTCGGACACGGTGCTGACGGCGAGGGACCTCGCCATCAGCTTCGGGGACTGACCCGCCGGGCGCGGGCCCGTGGCTTCCTCTCCTCGCCGGCCTCAGGGCCGGTGGAGCACCCTCTCCACGCCGGCCGTCTCGTCCGGCACGGCCCACTGCGCACGGTGGAGGAGGAGCGGCTCCGCCTTCCCCTTGACCGCGACGGGCGGGAGCGGCTCGAGGGCGAACTTCCCCGTCTTCAGCCGCCGCCGCGTCGCCTCGGAGATGAGGACCTCTCCCGACTGCGCCGCCGTGCAGACCCGTGCGGAGACGTTCGTCGTGTCGCCGATCGCCGCGAACTGGACGTAGTCCGGCGACCCGATGTTCCCGAACGCGACCGGCCCCGAGTTCAGGCCGACGTGGATCTCGAGCCGCCGGTCCTCGCCGAAGGAGGCGTTCAGGCGCTCGAGCGCGCGCTTCATCTCGAGCGCCGCGGCGAGCGCGCGGTCGGCGTCGTCCTCGTGCGGCGTCGGCACGCCCCAGATCGCCATGAGCGCGTCCCCGATGTACTTCTCGAGCGTCCCCTCGTGGCGGAAGACGATCTCGGCCATGACGGGGAAGTAGCGGTTCAGGAGGTCGACGACCTCGCGCGGCGCGAGCTTCGACGACATCGCCGTGAAGCCGCTGATGTCCGAGAAGAGGACGGTCACGTCCGCGTCGCGAACCTGGGACCCGAAGTCGGCGGAGCCCATGAGCGGGCCGACGACCGACGGCGGGAAGAACCGGAGGAGGCTCGAGCGGCGCACCGCCTCCTCCTGGAGCTTGCCCGTGAGCCGCGCGTTCTCGATCGCCTGTGCGGCCTGGCTCCCGAAGGCGCTCAGGAACTCGAGGTCCTCCGTGCCGTAGCGGTTCGGGATCGAGCGGTGGTCGACGTAGAGGACGCCGATGACCCGGTCCGCGATCTTCAGCGGCGCGGCCATCGAGGAGCGGATCGACTCCCCCGCCACCGTCGCCGAGCCGGCGAAGCGCGGGTCGACGAGGGCGTCGTCGCTGACGAGCCCCTCGCCCCGCTCGAAGACGTGGCGGACGATGCTCCGGCTGAAGAAGGAGTCGCTCTCGGACATCGCCTTGCGCGACCTCACCACCTTGGGCACCGGGTCGGGAGAGCCCTCCTCCACGAGGAGGAGCGCGACGCGGTGGACGTCGAGGATCTGGAGGAGGAGGTCGACGATGCGCGGGAGGATCGCGTCGACCGGCTCGGGCGAGGAGAGGATCTGCGAGACCGTGAGGAGGATCTTCAGCTTCGCCTCGGAGCGCTGCATCGGCAGCGCCCCCTTGAGGCGGATGGCGGAGGTCTTGTCGATCTCGGCGCCGGCGCCGATGAGGGCGTCGAGCGAGAGCTCGGGCGAGGAGTGCTCCGGCCGGACGGAGCGATCTTCCTCGAAGCGGAGGTGGAGCTCGCCGAGCTGGACGGCGTCCCCGTGCTTCAGCCGGCTCTGCAGGACCCGGAGGCCGCTGATGAACGTCCCGTTCCGGCTCCCGAGGTCGAGGAGGCTCGACCCGTTCTCCTCGACGTCGATCCGGGCGTGGAACCGGGAGAGGCTCGCGTCGTGCAGGACGACGTCGTTCTCGCGCGAGCGCCCGATCGTGTTTCCGCCGGGCTTGAGCGGGAAGCGTTCCGCGGGAACGGCCCCGACCGCGGGTCTGACGAGGAAGGGCATGGGTAAAGGGGATTCTAGCGGCGGACCGGCCCGTCGCCGAAGAGCGACTTCACCGCCGCCTTCGTGACCTTCCCGAGGGCGTTCCGGGGGAGGTCGGGGACGACGGCGAGCCTCGTCGGGACCTTGTACGGCGCGAGGCGCTCCCGCGCCCAGGAACGGAGGGCCGCCAGGGTCGGAGGCTCTCCCTCCGGCACGATCGCCGCGGCGACCCTCTCGCCCCATTCCTCGTCGGGAAGGCCGACGACGGCGACGTCGCGGATGCCCGGGTGGAGCCGGAGGGCGTCCTCGATCTCGAGCGCCGACAGCTTGTAGCCGCCCGACTTGAGGATGTCCGTCGAGGCCCTGCCGAGGATCCGGTAGACCCCGTCCTCGCGGGCGGCGACGTCCCCCGTGAGGAACCAGCCGTCCGCGAAGGCCTTCGCGGTCTCCTCCGGCCTCCCGAGGTACTCGTGGAAGAGCGTCGCCCCGCGGACCCGCAGCTCGCCCGGCGCCCCGTCCGCGCAGGGCGCGCCCGCCTCGTCGAGGAGCGCGACCTCGGCGAGGGGGAGCGGCCGCCCCACCGTTCCGGGGAGCCGCTCGCCGCGGAGCGGGTTCGACAGGACCATTCCGGTCTCCGTCATCCCGTAGCGCTCGAGGAGCCGGTGTCCCGAGAGCTCCTCCCAGCGCGACAGCAATGGGACCGGGAGCGCCGCCGAGCCCGAGACCATCAGGCGGAGGAGGCGGCACGCCTCGCTCCGCCGCGCACGCGTCGGGGCGTCCGCGCCGGTCCACGCCGCCGCGAGCTTCGCGTAGACCGTCGGGACGGCCATGAAGAGCGTCAGCCCTCCCTCCCCGAGCCGCCGCCAGCACGCCTCCGCGTCGAAGCCCGGGAGCATCTCAACCGCGGCGCCGTTCGCGAGCGCGCAGAGGGTGACGTTCACGAGGCCGTGCGTGTGGTGGAGCGGGAGGACGTTCGGGATCGCGTCGCGGGAGCTCCACTCCCACGCCTCCGAGAGCGAGGCGACCTGGGCCGCGAGGCTCCCGTGCGTGTGGACCGCCCCCTTCGGCTTCCCGGTCGTCCCGCTCGTGTAGAGGACGAGGGCGGGCTCCTCAGGCCGAGGCGCGGGGAACGGCCTCGTCGTGCGCGAGGCGCCCGCCTTCTCCGCCACGAGGAGCGGGATCCCGCGCTCGGCCGCGAGGGGCGCGAGCCGGGACGCGCTCGCCGCGTCGGCGACGGCGTGCCCCGCTCCCGCGTCGTCGAGGACGTACGCGTGCTCGGCCTGCGGGTGGACGAGGGCGAGCGGGACGGCCACGCCCCCGGCGCGCCAGGCGCCGAGGAGCGCCGCGACGAACGGGAGCCCCGGCGCGGCGAGGATCGCGACCCGCTCCCCCTCGAGCGACGCGCGTCCCCCGAGGAGGGCGGCCGCGACCCCCTCCGCCGACGCGAGGAGGCCGCCGTACGTCGTGCGCCCGTGCGCGTCGACGACGGCGGCCCGCCCCGGGTCCGTCCCGATCGCCTCGAGGAGGCTCAGCGCTCGAAGATCTCCTTGCTGATGATGAGCCGCTGGATCTGGCTCGTCCCCTCGTAGATCTGGTAGATCTTCGCGTCGCGCATCAGCTTCTCGACCGGGTACTCGTGCGAGTAGCCGTAGCCGCCGTGCACCTGCACCGCGTCCGTCGCGACCTTCATCGCCATGTCGGCGCAGAAGGCCTTCGCCATCGCGGCGTACTTCGTGTTCCGCTTCCCGTTGTCGATCGCCCAGGCGGCGAGCCGAACGAGGTGGCGCCCCGCCTCGATCTGCATCGCCATGTCGGCGATCATGAAGCTGATCGCCTGGTAGGCCGCGATCGGCATCCCGAACGTCTTCCGCTCCTTCGCGTACTTCACCGACTCGTCCATGGCCCGCTGCGCCAGGCCGACGGCCCCCGAGGCGACCGGCGGGCGGGTGTGGTCGAACGCGGCCATGGCGATCCGGAAGCCGTCGCCCTCCTTGCCGAGGAGGTACTTCGCCGGGACCTTGACCTCCTCGAACGTCAGGCCGCGCGTGTCGCTCGCCCTCTGCCCGAGGTTCCACTCCTTCTTGCCGACCGTGATCCCGGGCGTGTCGGCCGGGACGATGAAGCCCGACATCCCCTTGTGCTTCTTCTCGGGATCGGTGTAGGCGAGGACGAAGTACCAGTTCGCGACGCCGCCGTTCGTGATCCACGCCTTCGAGCCGTCGATGACGTACTCGTCGCCGACCTTCCGGGCCTTCGTCCGGATCCCCGCGACGTCCGACCCGGCCCCCGGCTCGGTGACGCCGTAGGCGGCGAAGAGGGGCTCGCTCGTCAGGCGCCCGAGGAACTCCTTCTTCTGCTCGTCGTTGCCGGCGACGATCACGGGAGCCGAGGCGAGCGCGTTCGCCTCCATCGCCGTCGCGATGCCGGTGCAGCCCCAGGCGAGCTCCTCGGTGATGATGCAGCCGTCGAGCGTCCCGAGGCCCATGCCGCCGTACTCGGGCGGGATGTGGGTGTTCATGAGCCCGAGCTCCCACGCCTTCGTCGCGATCGCGCGCGGGAACTCGCCCGTCTCGTCGTGGTGCGCGGCCTTCGGCGCCATCTCCTCGCGCGCGAACTTCCGGGCCAGCTCCTGCAGCGCCTGCTGCTCTTCGGTCAGGGAGAAGTCGATCATCGTGCTCTCCTCGTTCCGGCCCGGAACGGGCCTCTATTGCGGTGCAGCAGGGAATTCTAGCGCGACGCGGAGGAGCTCGTCGTATTCGGCGCCGCGGGGGGTCAGCTCGCTCCGGTAGAGGACGAGGGAGGAGACGGCGACCTCCCCGAACGGCTCGGCGGGGATCGACGGGAGCGCCCTCGAGATCCGGCGGCCCGCGTCGGGGTCCTTCACGCGCGCGAGCGTCAGGTGCGGCGAGAAGGGGCGCTCCTCCGGGGGGAAGCCCTCGGCGAGAAAGGCCGCCTCGACCGCGTCGGCGAGCCGGGAGAGCGCCCCCGCCCCCTCGCCGCAGCCCGCCCAGAGGACCCGCGCCGGGCCTCGCGGCGGGAAGGCGCCGAGCCCCTCGAGCGCGAGCCGGAACGGGGCCGAGGCCGCCGCCCGGACCGTCGCGCCCCGCGCGGAGGCGACCCGCTCTTCCGCGATCTCCCCCAGGAACTTCAGGGTGAAGTGGAGCTGCCCCTCGGGGATCCAGCGGACCCCGTGGAGCCGCGGGACGAGGCTCCTCGCCCCCGCGAGCCGGCGCCTCGTGACGGGGTCCTCGACGGGGACCGCGACGAACGCGCGAATCATCCCGTCAGGATAGTCCCGTCCGCTACGATCGCCCCCGAGGTCCCGCATGAGAACGCGCACGCTCCTCGCCCTCGGTGTCGCGGCCGCCGCCGCGATCCTCCTCCTCCCCGCCGCCTCGCCGGCCACGGGCTCGCCCGCCGCCGCGACCCTCCTCGACTCGTTCTCGCCGCAGACGATGCGGGTCGACCTCCTCCACACGGGAGGGATGGGAACCGAGATCGTCGCGGTCGACCGCGTCGTGAACGACGGCCCGTGGGCCGGGAGCCTCTCGAAGGCGGACGACGGCCTCGGGCTCGGCGCGTACCGCTTCGAGGTCCTCGATCCCGCGACCGGGCGGCTCCTCTACGCGCGCGGCTACTCGTCGATCTACGGCGAGTGGGAGACGACGCCGGAGGCGAAGGCCTCGCACCGGACGTTCCGAGAGTCGCTCCGCTTCCCCTGGCCGCTGAAGCCGGTCCAGGTCGTCCTGAAGCGACGCGACGCGCGCAACCTCTTCCGGGAGGTCTTCTCGACGCTCGTCGACCCGGCCTCGCCCGACGTGAACCCCGCCCCGCCGCCGAAGGCCGGCACGGTCTGGACGGTCTTCGAGAACGGCCCGTCCTCGGAGAAGGTCGACCTCCTCGTCCTCGGCGAGGGATACGCGGAGAAGGACCTCCCGAAGTTCCGGGCCGACGTGAGGAGGATGGTCGACCTCCTCTTCCGCTACGAGCCGTTCCAGTCGCGCAAGGGCGACTTCAACGTCCGCGCGCTCGACCTCCCGTCCGGGGAGGGGGGCGCGCACCGGCCGCAGTCGAAGATCTTCCGGAGGACCCCGCTCCAGGTGCAGTACAACGTCTTCGGCTCCGAGCGCTACGTCCTGACCTACGACGACCGGGCGCTCCGCGACGCGGCGGCCCAGGCGCCGTACGACGTCCTCGAGGTCCTCGTGAACGACGCTCAGTACGGCGGCGGCGGCATCTACAACCACCAGGCGACCGCCTCGGCCGACACCGGCTTCGCCGAGTACGTCTTCGTCCACGAGTTCGGCCACCACTTCGCCGGCCTCGCCGACGAGTACTACACCTCCGACGTCGCCTACGAGACCGGCGCCACCGACCTCCCCGAGCCCTGGGAGCCGAACGTCACCGCGCTGAAGGACCCCGCGCGGCTGAAGTGGAAGGAGCTCGTCGAGGCGGCGACGCCCCTGCCGACCCCCTGGACGAAGGAGGCCTTCGAGAAGACCTCCCGCGACTTCCAAGCGCGGCGGAAGGCGCTCCTCGCGAAGGGGGCCCCGCCGTCGCAGATCGACGACCTCTTCCGCGAGCAGAAAAAGGTCGAGGCCGCCTTCTTCGCGAAGGAGAAGTTCACGGGAAAGGTCGGCGCCTTCGAAGGGGCCGCCTACGAGCAGAAGGGGCTCTACCGCTCCTCGGCCGACTGCATCATGTTCACCCGCACCGAGGCCGGCTTCTGCCCCGTCTGCCGCCGCGCCATCGAGAGGGTCATCGACAGCTACCGATAGACCGTGGGGTCAGGTCTTGATTTTCTACCATAGCCGCTGCGCGCAGAGTGTAGAGTGCAGACCAGACCCCGCTACGAGCCGGGGCAGGCGATCCCGATGCCGCCGAGGCCGCAGTAGCCGCCGGGGTTCTTCGCGAGGTACTGCTGGTGCTCGGCCTCGGCGTAGTAGAAGGGGCCCGCCGAGCGGATCTCGGTCGTGATCCGGTCGTAGCCCCGCGCCGAGAGCGCCTCCTGGTAGGCGTCGCGGACCGCGGCGGCGGAGAGGTCCTGGGCCTGGGAGTGCGTCAGGATCATCGAGCGGTACTGCGTCCCGACGTCGTTCCCCTGGCGCATCCCCTGGGTCGGGTCGTGCTTCTCGAAGAAGAGCTTCAGGAGCCTCTCGAAGGCGACCTCGCCGGGGTCGAAGACGACGAGGACGACCTCGGCGTGCCCCGTCCTGCCGGTGCAGACCTCCTTGTACGTCGGGTTCGGCGTCAGGCCTCCCGAGTAGCCGACGGCGGTCGTGTAGACGCCGGGGAGAGCCCAGAACACCTTCTCGGCGCCCCAGAAGCAGCCCATCCCGAAGACCGCCCGCTCGAGGCCGGCCGGGAACGGCGGGAGGATCTCGCGCCCGTTCACGAAGTGGCGGTTCGGGACGGCGAGGGGCGTCTTCCGCCCCTCGAGCGCGTCCTCGGAATCGGGAAGGCGGAGCTTGTTCTTGTCGAACAGCACGGGGCACCTCCGGGTTGGGCTGGCGCGAAGTCTAGCCGTTCCGATCTCCTCCGCCGTACGGCGGAGAGAGGGGCGCGCGTCAGACGTAACGGCGACGGAGACGGTACTGGGAGACCATCCACTCGCTCCCGCCGCGGGCGCCGAAGAGCTCCGCGCGGGAGAGGAGGGAGAGCCTCCGCTCGAGGAGCCCGCGCCGCGCCGCGGCCGGCCCGCCCGCCTTCGCGAGGAGCGCCCGCGCCGCCCGCCGGTTCCGGTCGAGGTTCGCGAGCCACGCCTCGGCCGTCCGGGCGTAGTGGGTCCCGCTCACGCGCCAGCGCTCCTCGACCCAGAGGTGCTCGGGGAAGCGGAGGACGAGGTGGTCGGACGGCACGAGGCCGCCGGCGCACGGGTTCCGCGCCAGGCCGTCGGCCTCGCCTCTCGCGACGCCCGGGGACGAGAGCTCGCGGTGGGAGGCGACCTGGAGGAAGAGGCGCCCGTCGGGCTTCAGCCACGAGGCGATCCGGCCGAGGAGCTCCGGCCAGTTCGCGACCCGCCCGAACGTTTCCGCCGAGACGACGCGGTCGAACGCCGGGCCCGTGGCCGGGTCGAAGGAGCCCAGGTCGCACGAGACGACCTTCACGTTCGAGAGGTTCCGCGTCGCGGCGCTCTCCTCGACGGCCTCGCGCTCCGGCCCCGAGGCCGCCACGGCGACGACGCGCGACTGCGGGAAGCGCTCGGCGACGTAGAGGGCGAGCGCGCCCCGGCCGCACCCGAGGTCGAGGACGTTCTGGCCGTCCACGAGGCGGGCCCGCTCGCACGCGAGCGCGAGCATCGCCTCCTCGGCCGCGTCGAGCGTGGCCGCCCCGTCGGCGAAGAGGGCGCACGAGGAGAGCCGTCGCGCGCCGAGGACGAGGTCGGGGAGCCCGGGCGGCCCCTCGTCAGGTCGCGCGTCCTCCTCCCCCCCGGCGGCCGCGACGGGCCGCTCCCGCATCGCGGCGACGAGCCGCTCCTCCCGCGCGAGGGCCTCCCCAGCGTCGACGGCCCGCTCCTCCGCGAGCCACCGGGCGACGACGCGGCGGATCTCGCGCCGGATCAGCGCGTCGGGGACGAGTCCCCGCTCGAGGAGGGCGTCGGACCACATCGCGACTCGACCTTTCCCGCCGGGCCGGAGCGCGGGCGCCTCAGCGCCCGTCGGTCTCCTCGCCGGCGACGACCGGGACGGCCACGAGGGCCGGCTCCTCCCCCGCCGACTCCGGCCTGCGGGGGACGGCAACCGGCGGGATCGCCGCCGCGCGGCCGTTCCGGAGCCGGCTCGCCGCCGCGCGGAGGACGGGGCGGAGCGAGACGTAGACGACGGCCACGATGACCGGGGCCGTCAGGAGCCACGCCCCGAGGGCCTGGAGCGTCACCCGCCAGAGCGCCTCCGCCGCCTCCAGCGGGCGCGACGAGACGAACGTCGCGAGCTCCTGGGCCGACATCCTCACGGCCGGTCCGCCGAAGAGGAGCCGGCCGAGGCGCAGGTACGGGACGATGAAGGCGAGCTGGAGGGGGAACGAGAGGTAGTTGATCGCCTGGATGAGGGGCTGGTTGAGCCGGAGGACGATCGCCGCCGCGGTGCAGAGGACCGTCGTCGTCCCGACGACCGGGATGACCGCGATCGCGAGGCCGATCGCGATCGTCAGGGCGATCGCCTCGGGGGAGAGCCCCTGGGTCAGCTGCTCGCGGACGGGACGGACGAGCCGCCGGCGCAGGAACTCGATCACGGGAGGGCTGCTCCGTCCCGGAGCGTCGTGTCCACGCCCGGATGGTACGACGGCCCCCTGGCGGCCCGGACGTCCGGGCGGAGTACGATTCCGTCACAGCTCCCCCAGGGTCGACGGAGAGGCGCGCACCGGATTCCCCGGAGCGCGAGGGCATCGGAGGTACGGGAGATGAGCACGACGCGGGAGACGCCCCCCGGGGCTCCCGGCGGTCCCGGGTCGGGCGAGAGGGTCGACCTGAACGAGGTCGTCCTCGCCCTCTCGGACGCCCTCGACCTCGTCGGGACGCACGTCGTCCAGCACGGCAAGCGGGTCGCGTTCATGTCGCTCCAGTGCGGGCGCTCGCTCCAGCTCGAGGAGTCGGACCGGGGCGACCTCCTCCTCGCCGCCGTCCTCCACGACTGCGGCGTCTCCTCCACCCGGCTCCACCTCCGGCTCCTCGAGGGGGACCTCTCCTTCGAGGACGCGCACGAGCACGCCGAGGACGGCGCCGCCCTCCTTGCACGGTTCCTCCCGCTCTCCCGGGTGGCCGAGATCGTCCGCCTGCACCACACGCCCTGGGACTCCCCCGCGCGCCTCGACGCGAGCCCCGCGACCGCCCTCCTCGCGAACCTCGTCTTCCTGACCGACCGCGTCGACGCCCGGCTCTTCGCCCGCCGCGGTCACGACCCGCTCCTCGAGACGGACGAGATCCGCCGCTGGGTCTTCGCCTCCTCCGGGACCTCCTTCTCCGAGGCGGCCGTCGGCGCGTTCCTCGAGGCGTCGGCCGCGGAGGCGTTCTGGCTCACGCTCGAGCCGCACCACCTCGAGCGCGCGCTGAGGGACGAGATGCGCTCCGAGCGGCGGCGCGAGGTCTCCCTCGCGGGCCTCGCGGACCTCGCCCTCGTCTTCGCCGAGATCGTCGACGGCAAGAGCGCGTTCACCGCCTCCCACTCGACCGCCGTCGCGCGCCTTGCCGCCCTCCTCGGCGAGCTCGCGGGGCTCGGCGAGGAGACCTGCGGCAAGCTCCGGATCGCCGGTCTCCTCCACGACCTCGGGAAGCTTCGCGTCCCCGACGAGGTGCTCGAGAAGCCGGCCCCGCTCGACAGGGGGGAGTTCGCGACGATCGAGCGGCACGCCTTCGAGACCTACCAGATCCTCCGGCGCGTCGAGCCGCTCCGCGAGATCGCCGCCTGGGCCGGCGCGCACCACGAGGGGCTCTCCGGGAAAGGGTACCCGTTCCACCTGCGGGGCGACGAGATCCCGCTTCCCGCCCGCCTCCTCGCGATCGCCGACGTCTTCCAGGCGTTCGCGCAGAGGCGACCCTACCGCGGCCCGCTCGGCGCCGAGGAGATCCTCGGGCACCTGTGGCGATTCGTCGAGGCAGGGAAGCTCGACGCGCACGGCGTCGGCCTCGTGGCGGCGAACCTCGAGGCCTGCTACCGCGCCGCGACCCTCGACGCGGAGAGGGTCGCCGCGCCAGGCCCGGCCCCCGGCTGACGGGGAGGAGCGGGAGACTCCCTCTCCCGGACGTCGCCGGGCGCGAAAGGGGCGTGGTATGACGCGCCCGATGAACCGCCCTCCCGCCGTCGTCCTCCTCTCCGGCGGCCTCGACTCGGCCACCGTCCTCGCCATCGCGAGGAGCGAGGGCTTCGCCCCCTACGCGCTCAGCTTCCGCTACGGCCAGAGGCACGCGCACGAGCTCGCCGCGGCCGGGCGCGTCGCGGCGGCGCTCGGCGCCGAGAGGCACGTGGTGGCGACGATCGACCTCGGCCTCTTCGGCGGCTCCGCGCTCACGGCCGACATCGACGTCCCGAAGGACCGCCCCGCCGACGAGATGGCCCACGGCATCCCGGTCACCTACGTCCCCGCGCGGAACACCGTCTTCCTCTCGTTCGCGCTCGCGTGGGCGGAGGTCCTCGGGGCGTTCGACCTCTTCGTCGGCGTCAACGCCCTCGACTACAGCGGCTACCCCGACTGCCGCCCCGAGTACGTCGCCGCCTTCGAGGCGCTCGCGAACCTCGCGACGCGCGCCGGGGTCGAAGGGACGGGGCGTTTCCGCGTGCGGGCGCCGCTCATCGCGATGACGAAGGCCGACATCATCCGGGCCGGCCTCGCCCTCGGCGTCGACTACGGCCTCACGCTGAGCTGCTACGACCCCTCGCCGGAGGGGGCGCCGTGCCGCCGCTGCGACGCCTGCCAGCTCCGCGCGAAGGGTTTCCTCGAGGCGGGCGTCCCCGACCCGGCGCTCGCGCGGACGGGACCCGCGTGAGCTACGCCGTCAAGGAGGTCTACTACACGCTCCAGGGAGAGGGGGCGCAGACGGGTCGCGCCGCCGTCTTCCTCCGCTTCGCGGGGTGCAACCTCTGGTCGGGGCGCGAGGAGGACCGCGCCTCCGCGACGTGCCGCTTCTGCGACACAGACTTCGTCGGGGTCGACGGTCCCGGCGGGGGGCGCTTCCCCGACGCCGCCGCGCTCGCCGCCGCCGTCGACGCCGCCTGGCCCGCGCCGAGGCCGGGGAAGGGCCGGCCCCTCGTCGTCTGCACGGGAGGCGAGCCGCTGCTGCAGCTCGACGCCTCCCTGATCGACGCCCTCCACGGTGCCGGCTTCGAGATCGCCGTCGAGACGAACGGGACACGAACGCCCCCGGCCGGCCTCGACTGGATCACCGTCAGCCCGAAGGCGGGCTCGGAGCTCGTCCTCACCTCGGGTCACGAGCTGAAGCTCGTCTACCCGCAGGCCGGGGCGGAGCCGGAGCGCTTCGAAGGGCTCTCCTTCCGGAGCTTCTTTCTCCAGCCGATGGACGGCCCGGAGCGCGACGCGAACGTCGCGCGCGCCGCCGCGTACTGCCTCGCCCACCCGTGCTGGAGGCTGAGCCTGCAGACGCACAAGCTCGTCGGCCTGCGCTGAGCCCCCGCAGGGAGTCCCGGGGAGGAAAGAAGAAAAAGGAAGCCCCTGCGTTTCCGGCCGGGTCCTGTGGGCGCGCGGCGAGGGCGAGGAGAGCGAGGGTGCGCGCCCGCGAACTCGCGGGCCTTCCACGGGGGGCTTCCGGCTTCTGTTACGCAGCCCCGGGGCAAAGGTTCGCGAGACCGGTTCGCGATCTCTCGAACGCGAAACCCGCGGCCGGCCGGTGCGTTGTGAAACTCACCACTCCGCCACAGGGCTCAGAGACCTGAGGCTTCGCGCGGGCAACACTCTCCGTGACAAGCACTTGACGCGGCTTTTCGAGGGAGCCGGTGCGTTGAGGAGTTCAGCACCCCGATCTCCCGCCGGGCAGCCCATCTGCGCGCACAAGCCACGCCGAATGAGCGACTTTCGCGGGACGGTCGGTACTTGGCAGGGGCCTTGCGATATCTCCTGGCGAACGGGGCCGAGAGAAATCGGAACACCCCCCAGGAGGCTTCAGATGGTCGCTCTCTTCGTCATCCTCACCATCGTCGTCGCGCTCGCCGTCGACAGCGTCGTCCTCGCCCGCCAGCGCCGGACCGCCGAGGTCGCCGCGCCGCTTCCGATCGTGGCGATGAAGGTCCCCCAGCCTCCCCAGGGCGTCTTCCTCGACACGGCCCACACCTGGCTCCGCATCACCTCCGACGGCCGCCTCCGCGTCGGCATCGACGACTTCCTCGCCGAGGCCGTCGGCCCCGTCGACAAGGTCGAGGTCCCCCCGCAGGGCACCACGATCGAGCGCGGCAGCCCGCTCTTCACCCTCTTCGTCAAGGGCCGCAGGCTCGTCGTCCCCTCCCCCGCCTCCGGCACCGTGATGTCCGCCAACGACAAGGCCCTGCGCGACCCCTCCGCCCTCGCCAAGGACCCCTACGGCGCCGGCTGGGTCGCCTCGATCTGGACCCGCGACCACCACGCGGCCATCTCCCCGCTGCGCATCGGCGCCGCCGCCACCCACTTCCTGCGCGACGAGCTCCACCGCCTGGCCGACTTCATGGTCCCCTCGCAGACGATGGCCCGCGTCCCGGTGATGGCCGACGGCGGCCTGCCCGGCAAGGGCGCCGCGGCCAGCCTCGACGACAAGGCCTGGGAGACCTTCGCCCACGAGTTCGTCACCCTCCCCGGCGAGACCCCGAAGGCCTGACACCCCCTCCCGGAACTCCCGTTCCAGGGCCCCGGCGCCGGGAGGCGCCGGGGCCCTTCGGCTTCATGTCCGGCCGGCGGCTCGTCCGGCGGAAATGTGACGGGGGTCGCCGTTCTGTCGCATTTCGCGTGAGGCCGGGGCGACCGGCACACTACCGCACGGCAGCTTCAGGTCTAAAGGGAGCGGGGGAGTGATGGCGTCTCGCCCAGTCCTGGTCCGGTTCCTCTTCGGTGCAATCGCACCGCTTCTCGTCTCCGCCGGCGCGGCCCGCCCGGCGGAGGGACGCTCCGTCCCGCTCGAGCCGGCCCCGTGCACGACGTCCGTCTCCCCGACCGCCTTCTCGTTCGGCGCCGCCGGGGGAACCGGGACGTTCGCCGTCGCCCTGCCCTCGGGATGCACCCTCTCGATCAAGACGGACTCCGCCTGGATCCACGTCATGCCCCCGACGGTCGGAGGCACGACCGCGACCTCCGCGATGGCCTTCCTCGTGGACGAGAACACGACCTCCTCGCCCCGGTCGGGGACGCTCGCCGTGAACGAGGTCCAGGTGACGGTGAAGCAGGAGGGCGCCGCCCCCTGTGCTCCCCTCGCGGCACCCCTCCTCGCGTCGCCCGCGGATGGCGCCGCCGACCTTCCCCCGAGCGTGAGCCTCTCGTGGGCGGCGGTCCCCGGGGCCACGATCTACGACGTCTACCTCGGCAACTCGACGAACCCGCCGCTCGCGGCGAAGGGGCTCGCCGGGACGACCTGGCCCGCCTCGAACCTCCCGGCCGGGAAGACGTGGTACTGGAGGGTCGTCGCCCGCCGGAGCAACGGCTGTGCCGACACGCCCGGGGCCTCGTCCGCGCTCCGCACCTTCACGACCGCCTCCGACTGCCAGGGGCCCTCCGACTTCCAGCTCCTCACGCCTCCCGACGGCGCGGCCGCCGTGCCCTCCTCGGTCGACCTCGCGTGGCAGGCCTCCGCGGGAGCGGCGACCTACGACGTCTACCTCGCGAGCTCGGCCCCGCCGCAGAAGATCGCCTCCGGAGTCGCGACGACTCGCTTCCACGTCGACGGCCTCTCTCCCGGCGCGAAGTACGTCTGGACCGTCGTCGCGCGCTCCGTCTGCAACCCCTCCCGGACCCGGGACGCGACTCCGTTCGCCTTCGCCGTCGCCGGAGCCTGCCAGCCGCCCGGACCGACCGTCCTGCTCTCCCCGGCGGCCGGCGCGACGCTCGACCCCGGGAACGCCTCGTTGACGTGGGCGCGGACGCCGGGCGCGGCGTCGTACGACCTCTACCTCGGCCCCGAGGGGTCGCTCGTGCTCTACGCGGCCGGGATCGACGGCACCTCGTTCCCCGTCCCGAACCTCGCGCCGGGGACGTGGGCCTGGCGCGTCGTCTCCCGGTCCGGGTGCAGCGGCCAGAGCTCCCGGAGCGAGGACCGCCGGTTCACGGTCGCGGCCCGCTGCACGCCGCCGCCGGCGCCGGCGTTCCTCTCGATCCCCTCCGGCCCCGTCGCCTCGGGCCAGTCGTACGTCCTGACCTGGAGCGAGGTCACCGGGCTCGGGAGCGACGGGACCTACGTCGTCGAGCGGTCGTCGGACCCGTCCTTCGCGAAGCTCCTCGACCGGCAGGTCACGGCGGAGACGAGCGCCTCGTTCCTCCCGCGCGGGGCCGGGAACTTCTACCACCGCGTCCGCGCCTTCTCCGGATGCGTCTCGGCCTCCGAGGGCACGGCGTCGGCCTCCGCCGCCGTGACCGTCGTCCCGGGAGCCCCGAACGCGATCATCACGGTTCCTCCGGCCCCGGTCGTCGTCGGGCTCGGCGAGAGCCTCTCCGGGAAGCGGACGCGCTTCGTCGTGGAGAACATCGGCTCCACCGCGGCGACCGTCCTGATGGGGCAGGGGCGCTCGACCGCGACGCCCTTCTTCGACATCGTCGACCCGGCCGGAGGCGACGCCCGGGTCGTCACTCTGGAGCCGCGGAGCCCGAAGGCGTTCGACGTCGTCTTCGGGGACGTCGCGACCGACCGCCCCGAGACGTACCAGGGCGTCGTCTTCTGTACGGCGGCGACGAGCAACCTCGCCGTGACGCCCTTCGCGTTCGTCACGCTCCGCGTCGCCGCGGACGGCGCGCTCGCGACGGCGAGCCCGGAGATCCTCGTCGGCGGAGCGCCGACGGAACGGATCGACTTCCCGCTCTTCTCCGGCGACGACGACGCCCGCGCGCCGGTGACCGTGACCGTCCGGAACCCGGGCACCGCGCCGATGGAGCTCGTCGAGGAGATCGGCCCCGAGGCCTGGCTCGCGGCCGAGCCGGGCTGGAACGCGACGCCGCTCCCCGCGGGCGCGTCGCGCGACGTGCACCTCTCCACGCAGCGCGAGAAGGCCCCGGCCGGGTCGGGCTTCCCGCGCTACACGTACTTCGGCGTCCGAGCGCGGGGCGGCGGCTTCGCGAGGGTCCTCGTCGTCGACAACGACCTCGTCGCCGTCGCCCGTGGCCGCGGGACCCTCCCGGCCCGGAGCGTGCGGTCCCGGATCGTCCCGGCCGTCGTGAACGGCCCCTCCCTCCTCGGGAACCTCTTCGTCTCCCGCCTCGACCTGACGAACGCCGGGACGGAGCCCGTCGCGGCGGAGCTCGTCTTCACCCCCGCCGGCGCCGACGGGTTCGACGCCGATGCCGTCCTCCGGGCGGTCGTCGAGGTCCGGCCGAACGACGTCCTCCGTCTCGAGGACCCGCTCGGCGGTCTCTTCGGCCTCGCGCCTCCCGTCTCCGGGACGCTCGAGGTGAGGACGGCGCCCGAGCGCGCGGGCTTCCTCACGGTCGCCTCCTCCGTCGAGACTCCCGCGCGCGGCGGCGGCGCGCTCGGGTTCGCGCTCCCGATCCTGACCCGCGGCGAGGGGGCGCGCCTCGGCGCGCCGCACTCGCTCGCCGGCCTCGCCGGGAGCGCGTCGAAGCGGACGAACGTCCTCCTCGTCGAGACGACGGGCGTCGAGACGACGCGCGTCCGGGTCACGCTCCGCGGACCTTCCGGCGCGCCGCTCGGCTCCACGCTCGTCGACGTCCCCCGCTACGGCCTGCGCCAGCTGAACTCCGCCGTCGAGCTGCTCGGCGGGAGCGGGGACGGCGCGGGCCTCGACGTCGAGGTCGTCGACGGGGGCGGCGCCGTGGCCGCGGTCGCGACCGTCGTCGACCGCGCGAACGACGACGCCTCAGCGATCGCGAGCAGGCCCTCCGGGACGTCCGCCGCGGCGGCCGCCGGCGCGCCTTCCCGGCTCGCGGCCTCGTCCCTCCTCGGCCTGACCGTCCGGTCCGTCGTCCCCTCGCTCGTCGGCGGGTTCCCGACGTTCCCCGGCACCGGGCGGACGGAGACGTTCGCGACCCGGCTCGGCTTCACGAGCCTCTCCTCCGCACCGGCCACGTTCGTCCTCTCGTACCGCGACCTCGAGGGCGGCGGGACGGTCGACCGGACGGTCGAGGTCCCCGGGAGGTCGACCGTCGAGTTCCAGGACGCGGTCGTCGAGCTCTTCGGCCTCGCGCCCGGCACGCGATCCCAGGGCCCCCTCTTCGTCGACTCGACGCCGAACGGGATCCTCTTCTGCCAGGTCTACTCCGTAACGCCGGACGGCCTCCTCGGCGACGCGCTCCCCGTCGTCGACGTCCCCGGGACGGCGCTGACGGGCCGGGACTCGGTCACGCCTCTCTTCGCGGACGGCCTCGAGCAGTCGACCTCGCCCGGAACCGGAACACGCTCGAACCTGATCCTCAACGAGGTGAACGGTCGCGAGGCGCGCGTCACGGTCCGCCTCTACGAAGCCTCGAACCGGACGCAGGCGATCGCCGAGAAGGAGATCGTCCTCCCGCCCCTCGCCAAGCTCCAGCTCTCCACCGTCTTCCGCGAGCTCGGCCTCGACTCGGAGGAGCGCCGGAAGGACAGGACGAACGTCCTCGTCTCGGTGACGGCGGCTCCAGGGACCGAGGGCCTCGTCTCGGCGGTCGTCACCCGGATCGACAACCGGACCGGGGACACGCGGAACCTCCTCCTGACGCCTTCCGGCGGCGTCGCCGGCGCCGGGGGCGTGACGATCGGCTTCTGAGCGGCGCGGGAGACCCGCGACGCGGCGGACAGGCGCGCGCGGGCGCCTCGTCTATCCTCGCCGCGGGATGGACGGACGACGGGCACTCCAGGGCCGCCGCGCACAGGCCTTTCTCGCCCTCGGGGCCTTCTCCGCCGTCCTCCTCGTCCTCGCCTTCGTCGACCCGAGGACGGCCCGTTTCGCGCCCGTCTGCCCCTTCCACCGGGTGACGGGGCTCTGGTGCCCCGGCTGCGGCACCGGGCGGGCGCTCCACGCGCTCGTCCACGGCGACCTCGGCCGCGCCCTCCGCCTCAACGCGCTCGCCGTCGCGGCGATCCCCGTCTTCCTCGCCCTCGCGCTTCGCGCCGCGCTCCGCCCGGAGGAACGCCTCCCGGTCCCGCCCGCCTGGCTCCAGGTCCTCCTCTGTCTCCTCCTCGCGTTCTTCCTCGTCGCGCGGAACCTCCCGTTCGAGCCGTTCGCGAGCTGGGCGCCGCGGTAGGACGCGCTGCGACGCGACGTCCGCGCGGGCGACGGAGGACTCCCTTTCCGCTATCCTCGGCGGCTGTCGCGCGGGCGTCCTCCGCCCGCGCAGGGGGAACCGATGAACGACACCTCTCGCCTCGTCGACGTCGCCTCGCGGGTTCCGCGCGCGGCCGTCGCGACCTCGTCCGAAGCGGAGGAACGCGCCTTCCTCGACCGGCTCCGGAGCCGGGTCGTCGGCGCGTCGGCGCGGGTCCCGACCCCCTCCGGCGAGAAGCCGCTCCGCTACTTCGACTTCATCGCCTCGGGGCGCTTCCACGCCGACGTCGAGGAGGAGCTCGCCGAGAAGGTCCTCCCCTTCATGGCGAACACGCACACCGAGAGCAACCACACCGGCCGCCTGATGACCCGCTACTACGAGAACGCCTTCGCGAAGATCGCCGCCTACGTCGGCGCGTCGAAGGAGGACGTCCTCATCCCCGTCGGCTCCGGGTCGACCGGGGCGATCAACCGGCTCATCTACGTCCTCGGCCTCCGGATCCCCGACCAGCTCGAGGAGCGGCACGGGCTGATGCGTCACATCCCCGGGGACGCCCGCCCCGTCATCTTCCGCTCCATGATGGAGCACCACTCGAACGACATCGCCTGGCGCGAGACGATCGGCGACAGCGTCTACGTCGACTTCGACGAGGCGGGCCGCATCTCGGTCGAGGACCTCGACGCCAAGCTCGAGAGGTGGAAGGACCGCCCCTGGAAGATCGGGACGTTCAGCGCCGCCTCGAACGTCACCGGCATCCTGAACGACGTCCACGCCCTCGCGCGCGTCCTCCACCGCCACGGCGCGCTCGCCTTCTTCGACTACGCCGCCGCCGGCCCCTACGTCGACGTCGACATGAACCCGGCGGGGGACCCCGACGGGCGGCTCGACGCGATCTTCTTCTCGGTCCACAAGTTCCTCGGCGGGCCGAGGACGCCGGGGCTCCTCGTCGCCGACCGCCGCCTCTTCACGAACCGCGTCCCGGCGGAGCCGGGGGGCGGGACGGTCCTCTACACCTCGCCCTGGGACCACCGCTACCTCTCCGCGATCGAGTTCCGCGAGACGGGCGGGACGCCGCCGATCGTCCAGTCGATCCAGGCGGGGCTCGCGTTCGACCTGAAGGCGGCCGTCGGAGCGCCGCGCACCGAGCGGGTCGAGCACGACTACCTCTCGCGCGCGCTCTCGGAATGGCGCGGGCGCGACGACCTCTTCATCCTCGGGAACCTCGAGACGAAGCGGCTCGCCGTCCTCTCCGTCATCTTCCGCGACCTCCACCACAACCTCGCGGCGACGCTCCTGAACGACCTCTTCGGCATCCAGGTCCGCGCCGGCTGCATGTGCGCGGGACCCTACGGCCACCTCCTCCTCCACATCGACGAGGCCCACTCGGCGGCCATCCGTCACCGCCTCGACGAGGGGCACATCGGCGAGAAGCCGGGCTGGGTGCGCATCAGCCTCTCGCCGACGGTGAGCGAGGAGGAGTTCCAGGCGCTCCTCGAGGCGGTCGACCACGTGGCCCGCAAGGGGCGGAGCTACGAGGCCGACTACGAGCTGAGGGACGCCACGGGCGAGTGGGTGCGGAGGGCGCCGGCAGCGGTCTGAGGCGCCCGACGACACCGGGCCGGCGCTCGACTTCCGGCCGGCTCTCTCGGATACTTCGTCTCACCTCGGCCGCCTGAGGGGAGGCCCGGTCGTCATTCGGGTCTTCACGGCACGAGGGAGGAGGAGTGCCTCGATGAAGTCGAGTCGTGCCGTGAGTCTCGCCGCGATCGCCCTGACCGTCCTGACCGCCCGGACCGCGAGCGCGCAGCCCGCAGGGTGGAGCCAGGTCCGATCGTTCACGGTGACCGAGAACTCGGGCGCCGCTCTCAGCGCATACCAGGTGAGCGTCACGATCGACACGGCGACGCCGATCGCCGCGGGCCAGATGCGCGCGGACGCCGGCGACCTCCGCTTCGGGCCCGACGTCGCCGGGACCTCCTTCTACCCGTACTGGATCGAGAGCGGCGTGAACACCGCCTCCACGATGGTCTGGGTCGCCGTACCGTCGATCCCCGCCTCGTCCGCCGTGACGGTCTACGCCTACTGGGGGAACGCCGGCGCCACGTCCGCTGCGACGCTCGCCGTCTTCGACGGCCCCCACTCGAGCACGGACCAGGTCGCGAGCGGGGGGGCCGGCGGCGCCACGAACTCGCAGCGCGGCTTCCGTTTCTCCCCGAACGTCCCGATCCTCGTGACCGAGTTCGGCAAGAGGGAGCCGAACGGGACGACGCGATACGTCACCCTCTTCAACTACGCGACGCAGGCGATCGTCGCCCAGACGCAGGTCGCGGGGCTGGCCGCCCAGTACAGCTACCAGCCCCTCGCGAACCCCTTCTGGCTCTCGGCGGGGACGCAGTACGTGCTCGAGCTCTACCAGGGCGCCTCCGACGGCTACTACTTCGGCACGAGCTCGCAGATCAACGCGAACCTCACGTACTACGACATGAGGTACTGCAACAGCTGCACCCAGGACACGTTCCCCACGAACGTCCTGTCGAACTACCACTACGGCTACCCGGACCTCAACTTCTACACGCGGCAGATCGTCACTCCGGCGCCGACCGTCTCCGCGCTCGTCCCGATCTTTACCCCGACGACGACGACGCTCTCCGCGAACCCGAACCCGCCCGGTATCGGCCTTCCGGTGACCCTCACCGCGACCGTCTCGCCCTCGCCCGGTGCGGCCGGCACCGTCCAGTTCCTGGACGGGGGCGTCGCGATCGCCGGCTGCTCGGCGGTCCCGGTCGCCGCGGGCGTCGCCACCTGCACGACGCCCCCGGTCACCGCGGGGAGCCACCCGATGACGGCCGTCTACTCGGGAGGCGGCGGGTTCGCGGGCTCCACCTCGGCCGTCCTCGCCCTCGCGGCGAGCGAGCAGGCGGTCATCCCCGTCCTCGACGGCGCGGGGCTCGCGGCGCTGGCCGGCCTCGTCGCCGCCGCCGGCGCGCTCGCGCTGGCGCGGCGCCCGCACGCCTGACGCCCGGTCGCGGGCGGGAGCGGACGCGGCGTCCGCTCCCGCCCGCTACTTCCCCTTCTTCGCCTTCTTCGCGGCCTTCTTCCCCGCCTTCTCCGCCTCGCCGAGGACGTCCTCGATCCAGGAGGTCCCCATCATGGCGTGCGGCAGGCCGAGCGTCGTCAGGCCGAGGAGCGCGACGCCGCGCACCTCCTCCGGCGTCGCCCCCGCCTCGAGGGCGCGCCGCGCGTGCGAGTGGACCGCCCCTTCGAGGCGCGACCCCATCGAGAGCGCCAGCTTGATCAGCTCGGCCTCCTTCTCGGGGAAGCCGGCCGCCTCGCGGCTCGCCGCGGCGAGCGCCTCGTACGTCATCCCGCACTCGGGGTAGGTCTCGACGAACTTCCGGAACGGACCCGGCACCTTCTTCATCGGCTCCTCCGCCGGACATTGTAGGAGCAGCGCACTACGGCCAGAGCCGCTCGCGCCCGTCGTGCCAGTCGCGCGTGACGTCGAGCCAGAACGCGAGGCCCGCGAAACGGCCGAACGGCGCGTAGAGGCGGGCGACGCGCGCGTCCTTCACGGGGCGGCCGCGGAAGCGGAGCTCGGCGACCTTCTTCCGCGACCAGGAGTCGAGCCCGAGGTGGCCGTGGTGGCCGAGGAGGCGGAGGAGCGTCTCGGCCGCGTACGGCCCGAACCCCTTCTCCGCGCGGATCCGCTCCATCACCTCGGAGTCGGGAAGCGACGGGTCCTCCCACGTCGCGAGGTCTAGGTCGCCCGAGGCGACGCGGCCGGCGAAGGCGTGGAGGAACGGCGCGCGGTAGCCGAGCTTCAGCTCGTCCCGGAGGCGCCTCTCCGGGAGCGCGGCGAGGAACGCCGCGTCGGGGAAGGCGCCTCCGCGGCCGAACGCCGCAGTCATCCGGGCGACCATCGCCCGCGTGAGGGCCCAGGAGCAGTTCGTCGTGCAGAGGACCTTCACCGCGTCCTCGAAGAGCGTCGGGGCGCGGAGGATCCGCCCGGCGCGGCGGTCGGCCATCCAGCCGAAGCCCTCCTCGCGACGCTCCGCGCAGAGCGCGTGGAACGGCGCGAGCCGGGTCCCGAGGTCGAGGACCCGCGCGACGACGCGGCGCGCGGCCGCCGCCGGCGCCGTGGAGGAGACCCCGACGCTTCCCTTCCGCCCGGAGAGGACGACCTTCGCCGGCGCGCCGTCGTGGAGGAACGCGAACGAGAGCCGGCCTCTCTCCTCGTCCCACGCGAACGGAGGGAGGTCGTACCAGCCGTGGCTCCGGGCGACGAGGTCGAGGTCGACGTCCGGGACCGCGAAGCGCGAGGCGGTCAACGCCCTGCGCCGGCGCCCGGGGTCGCCGTGAACGCGCCGACGCCCGACGACGCCGCGCCGCCGCCCCCGCCGTGCACCGTGCAGCGCTCCTTCGGCTCCGTCCCCGCGACGAAGAGCTCGTTCACCGAGCTCGGGCACTCCTCCGTGACGAGCATCCCCGTCGACGGGTCGACCGAGGCGGAGACGGTCCCCGGCACCTCGGGGAACGGCTCCTCGAAGTAGTGCGCCGGCAGGCGCCGCGCGAACTCGGAGTAGATCGGGACGGCGGCCGCCGAGCCGGAGAGGCTGAGGCCGCGGTTGTCGTCGAAGCCGACCCAGACGGCGACGAGGAGCCGCGGGGAGAAGCCGATGAACCAGGCGTCGCGCCCGTCGTTCGTCGTCCCCGTCTTCCCCGCGAAGATCCCCTGCACGCCGCGCGCGCGGGTCCCGGCGCCCGTCCCGCGGTTGACGACCCCCTCGAGGATCGAGTCGAGGACGGCGATCGCGGCCGGGTCGGCGGCCCGCTCGAGAGGCGCGTCCTTCCGGTCGATCCGGCTCCCCTCGGTCCCGACGAGGCCGAGGAGGGCGTTCGGGCGGACCCGGATGCCGCCGTTCGCGAAGACGCAGTAGGCCGCCGCGATCTCCATCGGCGAGCACTCGAAGGCGCCGAGCGCGAGCGACGGGTAGGGCTTCATCGGCGAGGCGATCCCGGCCTGGCGCGCCGCGTCGATGACGTCGGTCAGGAGCGTCTTCCCGTTCCCCGTATCCCAGACGGCGAGGCGGACGGTCGGGATGTTCCGCGACTGCTCGAGCGCCTGCCGGACGGTGACGGGCCCGAGGAACTCCTCGTCGTAGTTCTTCGGCGACCAGGTCTCGTCCTCGGTCTTGCCGAAGACGAGGGAGATCGGGGAGTCCTGGAGGATCGTCACCGGCGTGATCGGAGGGACGAGGTCCCGCCGCTGGAAGGCGGCGAGGTAGACGAACGGCTTGAAGAGGGAGCCCGGCTGCCTCCGCGCCTGGACGACGCGGTTGAACTGGCTCACCTGGTAGTCGCGGCCGCCGACGAGGGCGCGCACGGAGCCGGTCTGCGGGTCGAGGGCGATCAGGGCCGCCTGGAGCGGCTCCTCTCCCTCCTTCGTCCGGAGGCGCCTGAACTTCTGCTCGAGCTCCTCGAGCCCCTTCAGGACCGCCGCCTGCGCCGCGGCCTGCATGTCGGGGTCGAGCGTCGTGTAGAGCGAGAGCCCCGCCCCCGAGAGGTCGCTCCGCGACTCCTTCACCTGGGTCAGGACGAAGTCGACGAAGTGCGGCGCCTCGATGCCGGTCACCGGCTTGCTTACGCGGGTGAGCGGCGCGGCGAGGGCCGCGTCGTAGGCCGCCCTGTCGATCTTCCCCTCGTCGAGCATCCCCTTCAGGACGAGGTCGCGCCGCGCGCGGGCCCGGTCGGGGTTGCGGAAGGGAGAGAAGCGCCCCGGCGAGGAGATCAGCCCGGCGAGCATCGCCGCCTCGGGGAGGTCGAGCTGCGAGACCGGCTTGCCGAAGTAGAAGCGCGCCGCCTCCTCGACTCCGGTCACCGAGACCGACCCGCGCTGGCCGAGGTAGATCTCGTTGAGGTAGGCCTCGAGGATCTCCTGCTTGCTGTACTTCGCGTCGAGGATGACGGCGAGGAGCGCCTCGACGGCCTTGCGCCGGAGCGTCCTCTCCGGGGTCAGGAAGAGGTTCTTGACGAGCTGCTGCGTCAGCGTGCTCGTCCCCCGGACGGCCTTGCCGCGCAGGACCCCCTGGAGGAGCGCGCCGACGAGCCGCTTCGGGGCGAGCCCGGCGTGGGTGAAGAAGTCGCGGTCCTCGGTCGTCAGGATGGCGTCGATGACGACCTTCGGGACGCGGTCGAGCCGGACGAGCGTCCGGTCCTCCATCTTCTGGTCGAAGACGGAGCCGACGACCTCCGGCTCGAAGACGACGTACGGGAGCGGGGTCCCGTCGCCCTCCCGCTTCAGTCCGGCGATCCGCCGCCCGGAGAAGTCGATCCGCACGACCGTCCCCGCCACGCGCCCGTACGCCGTGTCGCGCGGGTTGACGCCGACGACCATCCGGCTCCGCGAGACGACGTAGCGCCCGCCCGTGACGGGGGGCGCGGGGACCGGGGCGTAGCGGAGACGCGCGAGGCGGCGCTCGACGTCGTCGGGGCCGAGGGCGTCTCCGGGGCGGAGGATCCAGACGTCGGAGTAGAGCCGCGTCGGCAGGTTCCAGCGCCGGCCGTCCATCGTCCGCGAGACGACGCGCTCGTAGTAGGCGACGACGAGGGCGCCGGAGACGGCGAGGAGGAGCGCCAGCCCTGCCGCTCCCCACAGGGCCCACCTCGGGATCGCCGTCCAGACGCGGCGGGCTCGGGCGCGGAGGCCGGACTTCACCGCGGGGAGTGTAGCGAACGCCGCGTCACGCCGGCCGCGGGGGCGCGACCCCGAGCAGCGAGACGACCTGCGCGTCGGTGAGGGGCCGCGGCCCGCCGAGGAGACGGGCGGCGAGCGTGACCCGGGCGAGGTGCTCGACGCGCTCCATCCGGTGGAGCGCCTCCCGCACGTCCCGGCCGAGGGCGAGGACGCCGTGGCTCGCGAGGAGGAAGGCGTCGTGGCGCTCGATCCAGGGCTCGAGCGCGAGGGCGAGCTCTTCCGTCCCGGGCGTCGCGTAGGGGACGAGCGGGACCGCCCCGACCGTCACGACGATCTCCGGCATGACCGGCGCGTCGAGCGGGACGCCCGCCGCGGCGAAGGCGGTCGCGACGGGCGGGTGCGCGTGGACGACGCCCCCGACGTCTCCGCGCTTCCGGTAGCAGAGGAGGTGCATCGGCGTCTCCGTCGACGGGCGTCCCCCGCCCTCGACGACGCGGCCGGCGAGGTCGACGACGAGGAGATCCTCCGGGGCGAGGCTCCCCTTCTCCTTGCCGGAGGGCGTGAGGAGGAGCCGGTCGGGGCCGAGGCGGGCCGAGACGTTCCCGTCGGTGGCAGGGGTGAAGCCGAGGGCGTCGAGCCTCCGGCCGCAGGAGACGAGCGCGGAGCGGGCTTCGGCGGCGTCCATCCGTCCCCTCAGTCCACCGGGAGCGGCGCCCGCGGGTCGCGCGGGTCGACGGCGACGGGAGGATTCCCGTTCGGTCCGGCGAGGACGAGCCGCCCCCCCTCGCGCCGGATCCGGGTCTCCGCCGCGCCGCGCCGCACCCGCAGCTCGGCCCCGGGCCGGCGTTCGAGGGCCTTGTCGAGGAGGAGGAGCGAGGCGCGGTTCACCATCCTGCAGAAGCCCGTATCGTAGAACGCCTCGCCCGTCGCCCGCCGGAAGTCGGCGAGCCCCGCCGGGCAGAGGTTGCAGAGGTCGAAGGCGTCGAGGCAGCGGCCGCACGGGGCCGGCGCCGGCGCCTCGGCCCCTGCGAAGAACCGGTCGAGCCCCTCGAGGGACGGGAGCGTCCGCCACGTCGGGAAGTCGGAGCAGTACCAGGCGACGTAGCAGTCGGTGAAGCGGCCGTCGGGGAGGAGGCTGACGCCGAGGCGGTGGCAGGTCCAGTCGCTCTTCAGCCCGATCCGCCACTCCCCCTCGGCGGGCGCCTCGAGAAGCCGCACGCCGCGGGAGTCGGCCTCGTCGAGGAAGCCGGCGAGCTGGCCGACGAGCTCCTCCCTCTGCGCCTCGTTGAAGCGTCGCTTCACGGGACGGAACGCGAACGGCGCGGGGTCGAGGTCGAGGAGGGAGAGGAGGTTCTCCTTCAGCCGCTTCGCGTCCCCCGGCGTCACGCAGGCCGTCAGCTTCAGGCCGACGTGCGGGGCGCCGGCGAGGCGCTCCTTCGCCGCGCGGAACGCGGCCTCGACCTCCCTCCAGTTCCCCGCGTTCCTCTCGGAGCGGCGTCCGTCGTACGAGAAGAGGAGGAGGACGGGCGCGGGCGAGGCGGCCATCGCGTCGAGGACGCGCGGCGCGTGCGGCGAAAGGCCCGACGTGAACGCCATGACCGGGACGTTCAGCCCCCGCCCGTTCCTCTCGAGGAGCCACTCCCAGAGCGCGGGCTGGTCGAACGTCTCCCCGGCCCCCACCTCGAGCCCCGAGATCGTGTACTTCTCGGCCGCTTCGCGCATCCCGGCCTCGGCCACGGCAGGGTCGAGGCGCGCGCGGCACGCCCGCGCAAAGCCGTTCGCCTTCTTCAGGGCGCAGTAGGAGCATCCCCCCGGGCAGTCGAAGCCGAAGACCACCTTCAGGACGCGGCGGGGTCGCTCCCCCGCGGGAGCCGTCGCCACGGCGGCGGAGGGGGCGCGGGCCCCGTCCGCCTCACTTGAAGCGGTTGCAGGCGGCACGGGTCAGGAGCTCGGCCGGGTCGAGGGGCGAGAGGGCGTCCCGCGGGCTCGCGCAGATGGGGCACGCCCAGGTCTCGGGGAGGTCCCAGGGCGTCGGCTTCAGCCCGTCGGCGGGCGGCGCGACCTTCCCCTCGGTCTCGACCATGTAGCTGCAGGTGTCGCAGAGCCACTTCGGCATGGGTCACCTCGCCCCGGCCTCGCGGCGGGGCCTCACGAGAGCCCGAAGGCGTGCAGTTTCTTGTAGAGGAGCGCGCGGGAGATGCCGAGGAGCTTCGCCGCCTGGAGACGGTTGTTGTTCGTCCGCGCCAGCGCGAACCCGAGGGCGCGGCGCTCCGTCTGCTCGACGAGCTCCGCGAGACCGCAGTCCTCCGAGAGGCAGAACTCGTCGTGGAGCTCGCGGGCGCCGACCATGATCATCCGCACCTGCTCGTCGCTGATCACCGGCTCGACGACGACCGTGAGCGCACGCTCGAGGACGTTGTGCAGCTCGCGGATGTTCCCCGGCCACTCGTAGCGCTCCAGCAGCTTCTGCGCCTCCGGCGAGAGCGTCCTGTGGTAGATGCCGTGCCTCTTCTTCAGGTCTTCCCAGAAGATCCGGATGAGCTCGGGGACGTCCTCGTGCCGTTCCCGGAGCGGCGGGATCCGGATCGGAATGACGGAGAGGCGGTAGTAGAGGTCTCGCCGGAACTTCCCCTCCTCCGCGAGCCGCCTGAGGTCCTGGTTCGTCGCCGCGATCACGCGGACGTCCACCTTCAGGGCCTCCTCGGCCCCGACCTTCTCGATCTCGCGCTCCTGGAGGACGCGCAGGAGCTTGGCCTGGACCGAGAGCGGCACGTCGCCGATCTCGTCGAGGAAGATCGTCCCGGCGTCGGCCATCTCGAACTTCCCCTGCTTGCCCCCCTTGCGCGCGCCCGTGAAGGCGCCGTCCTCGTAGCCGAACAGCTCCGACTCGAAGAGCGTCTCCTGGATCGCCGAGCAGTTCACCCTCACGAAGGGCTCGGAGGCCCGCGTCGAGAAGGCGTGGATCGCGTGGGCGAAGACCTCCTTGCCGACGCCGCTCTCGCCGAGGAGGAGGACCGTCGAGTCCTGCGGGGCCGCGCGGACCGCGGTCTCCTTCGCCTCCCGGCTGGCCGGCGCGAGGGCCACGACGTCGGAGAAGGAGAACCGGACGTCGGACGCGACCGCCCCCTTCCGCTTCCGGAGGGCCTCGAGCTCCTTCTGGAGGTGCTCCACCTTGTGCGCGAGCCGGTTCACCTGGGAGAGGTCCTGGAAGTCGATCTTCCCCGCCGCGCCGACGCACTTCCCGTCGCGGTAGAGCGGGATGCGCGAGACGACGACGCGCATGTTGCCGATCTTCTGGAGCTCGCCCAGCTCGGCGATCCCCGTCTGCGCCACGATGTGCATCCGGGTGTTCTCGATGACCTCCGTCACGTGGCGGCCCACGACCCGCTCGGCCGGGACGCCGTGGATCTCCTCGAAGCTCCGGTTCACCATCGTGATCACGCCGTCCCGGTTCACGACCTGGAGCCCGCCCACGGCGACGTCGAGGAGGTGCCTGAGCCCCGCGACCTCCTCGTGGGCCTGCGCGAGCTGCTCGCCGACGAGGGCCGAGACGTCGTGGACGGCGAGCGCGACGTAGCGCAGCGCCTTCTCGACGACGAGCGGGAAGCCGAAGACGAGGAGGAGCCGGTCGCGGTGCTGGTGGATCCTCGGCGCTCCCCAGCCGCCGATGGAGCCGGCGGAGCCGAGCGTCCGGGGCGGGAAGAGGCGCCGCAGCACCGGCTCGCCGCCTTCGAGCGCGCTGCCGAAGAACCTCCGCATCTGCTCGTTCGCGAGGACCACCCGGCCGTCGGGGTCGGCCACGGCGACCATGTAGGAGACGTCCGCGAGGAGCCCCTCGGCCACCTGCCGGAGCCACGCGTCGGCCTGGTCGCGGCGGGACGGGGCCGGGGCGCCCTCCTCGCGGAAGAGGACGCCGAGGTAGCGCCCGTCCGCTCCCGCTACGACCGCGGTCTCAGATGCGCCGTCCCGCGCCCAGGCCTCCTCGTGGCCGGGCGCCACGACGGCCGCCGCCTTCTCGAGGATCGGCCCGACGGGGGCATCCAGGTCGGCGCGCCCCCGAGGCGAGAGCCTCGAGAGGAAGCCGGGGAGGTCGAAGACGCCGACGACGCGTCCCTCGCGGTCGACCGCCGGCAGGACGGGACGCCCCTGGCGGAGCGCCTGCGCGACGGCGCCGGCGAGAGTGCTCCCGGGGAAAAGGGGGGGAAACTCTCCGGAGTCGTATCGGACCGTTCTCACCGGGTGGGTCGCCGCGGCGACAGCCCTCCGGTGCGGATTATCTCCGGAAAAGGGACGACCGTGCCCGGGCGCGGGGGACGGCGGAAAGCCGGGGGGCGCCGCGGGACCGGGCACGGCCGTCACCAGGTGCGTCAGAAGATCTTCTTGAAGCTGTAGATCAGCTCGAAGCGGAGGAAGTAGGCCGAGTCGCGCCCGACGTAGAAGTCGCCCGGCTTCATGTACTCGTAGAGCGCGTGCCCCTTGAGGGAGCTCGAGAAGGTGACGTCGGCCCGCGCCTGGAGCATGTCCCCCCTCTTCTTCCCTTTCCCGTAGACCTTCGCGCTGCCGGCGAAGGGCTCGAAGGCCCCCATGTAGTAGTACGTCCCGCGCAGGGCCAGGAACTTCGCCGGGGTCGCGAGGACCTCCGCCTGCCACATGGAGAGGTTCGTCCAGTAGGCGACCCCCTTCTCCGGGACCTGGCTGTAGATGTAGAGCTCGCTCCACTTCGGCCAGCGCGAGAAGAGCGGGTCCCATCCCTCGATCTTCGAGGTCCTGGGGTCGTCGCCCGACATGCCGATCCAGCCGACCTGGACCGACGGCTTCCACGAGACGGGGAACGTCTTCTTCGCGTAGGCGTAGCCGCCCCACGCGGCGATGTCCGAGTCCGGTCCGGCGGTGCCCGGCTTCGGGTCCTGGGAGCCCCACTCGCCGGCGGCCTCCGCCGTCAGCGAGAAGCCCTCGGGGAGCTGCTGGACGACGCGCGCGCCGACGATGCCGAGGTCGCGGTCCGGCTGGAACTGGGCGTTCGTCGTCGCCCTGTAGTCGTCCTTCTCCGCCTTCCAGAAGCCGTAGGCGTCGACGGCCGTCTTCGGGCACTCGCGGTTCGTGTAGTAGAGGCCGACGGCCTCCTCGTCCCACTCGGTGAGGTACTTGTTCTTGTCGTTGAAGACGGGGAGGTACTGGTCCTGCTTCGGGTCCGAGATCCCGATCAGCTCGATCTTCGACTTGCTCCAGCCGTACGTGACGTCGACGGCGTTGAAGTACGCCGTCCGCGAGCCGTCGCCGGAAGTCCCGTCGAAGAGAACGAAGCCCTCGCCCTTCATGATGTTCTGGCGCCCGACCTTCATCGAGAGCGCGGAGTCGAACTTCCAGTCCACGTAGGCGCTCTCGAAGATCACCTCGTCCCACTTGAACGGGGTGTCGGGGTGGACCGTGTTCCGGCTCTCGTTGTTGAGGCCGACGGAGACCTCCCCGTGCGTCCCGATCGTCGCCTTCCCCCAGACGCGGGTCCGGAAGCGGTACCAGAGCCGGTGGTCCTCCGTCGCGTCGTTCCAGTCGAACGCGTTGTCGAGCGCCTCGGACCGGACCCGCTCCTCGGCGCCGACCTCCCACTTCACCTTCCAGGGGTCGGGCGCGGGCGGGGCGGCCTTGGCGTCTTCGGCCCGGGCGGCCGGCGCCAGGAGCAGCGCCGCGCAGGCCAGGGCGGTGAGTCGTGTCGTCATCGGATTCCTCGTTTCCTCTTCTCCGGGTCGATCCCCGGATCGGGTGGCCCGGGCAGGCCTCTCAGAACGGGGTCTTCCAGCCCGTGTAGCAGGTCAGGCCCTCGCCCTCGACGACCTGCTTCAGCGGGGCCAGGGCCTCCACCGGGACTCCTTCGGTTTCCTGGAACGCGTATTTCTGCCCCAGCTGGCGGTACTTCGACTCGCCGAGGCGGTGGAACGGGAGGAGGTTGATGACCTCGAGGCCGGCGTCCTTCACGAACCGCGCGGTCTCGCGGACGTTGTCGACCGAGTCGTTGCAGCCGGGGATCACGGGGATCCTCACGACCACGAAGCCGGGCCAGTCCGAGGCCGCGAGCGCCCTGATGTTCGAGAGGATCAGCTCGTTCGAGACGCCCGTCAGCTCCCTGTGCTTCTCCGGGTCCATCTGCTTGATGTCGACGAACATCCAGTCGACGTGCTCGAGCGCCTCGAAGAACCACCCCTGCGACACGCAGGCGGTCGTCTCGACGCAGGTGTGGAGCCGGGCCTCGGTGCAGCGGCGGAGCACCTCGAGGATGAACTCCCGCTGGCGGAGCGGCTCGCCGCCGCTGAACGTGACGCCGCCGCGGCTCCCCCAGAACTGCCGGTCGCGCCTGAAGACCGTCATCAGGTCGTCGACCGTCATCCACTTCCCGCTCACCTCGAGCGCTTCGTGGTAGCAGCTCCCGACGCACTCGTGGGTCGTGCAGACGTCGCAGAGGGCGCGGTCGAAGACCGCGGTCCCGGACTCGTCGAGCGTGATGGCGTGCTTCGGGCAGGCCTCGATGCACCGCCCGCAGTGCTTGCACTTGATCTCGCGGCGGACGACGACGGGCTTCGTGAAGAGGCCCTCGGGGTTGCAGCACCAGACGCAGGAGAGGGGACAGCCGGCGAGGAAGACCGTCGTCCGCGTGCCCGGCCCGTCGTGGACCGAGTGCCCCTGGATGTCGAAGACCAGACCCCGGGTGTCACCGCTCGCCATGGTGTCCTCCGTCCCTGCCGGCTTTCCGTACGCCCCCGTGCCCGGCCTCGGGAAGGGCCCCTCCCGCCGCCGGGCGCGGCGGGAGGAGCGGGGAGGACCCGGGGTCAGCTCGCGCGTCCGGGCGCGATCGCGGCCCCGGCCGGCACGCGAGCCTTCGCCTCCGCCTTGAGCGGGAGCGTCATCGCGAGGACGACCGAGAGGACGAACGAGCCGAGCGCGTAGTAGATCGAGTAGGTGTAGCTGCCGGAGACGTCCTTCAGCCAGCCGCCGATGAACGAGCCGAGGAACGGCCCGATGCCCATGACGATCATCGTGGCGAGGCCCCAGATCTTGCCGAGGGTCTTCCGGCCGTAGATGGCGCCCGTGTAGCCGACGACGCCGCCGGGGACGATGGCCCAGTAGACCGCGAAGATGAAGCAGGCGACGTAGGCGAAGACGTCGCCCTGCTTCGTGGCCAGGAGGAAGAGGCAGGCGAGGACGCCCGTCCCCGGGCCGATCATCAGCATCGCCTTGCGCCCCTTGACCTCGTTCCCCATGACGGCGACGACCTTGTCGGCGACCTTGCCCATGATCGGCATCGAGAAGATGCCGATGAGGCCGATGACCGCGTAGGTCTGCGTCGCCTTGGCGAGGCTGAAGCCGACGTCCTGCGTCCAGTAGCTGACGACCTGCGTCCAGATGAGGAACTCGGCCATCATCGACGTGAGGAACGTCAGGATCGCGGCCCAGATCGCGTACTTGCCGAACGCCTCGCCGACGCCCCACTCGTACTCGGCGGCGGGGGCCGCCCCGCCCGCGGGGGCCGGCATCGCGCCGAACGGCTTCATGCCGTAGGAGTCGGGCGACTGCTTGGCGACGACGACGGCGATGACGAGCGCGATGAAGACGATGACGCCGAGGATGAGCATCTCGCCGCGCCAGGCCGCCGTGAGGGACGCGAGGGCCTCCTTCACGGCCGGCACGTCGAGCGTCCCCGGCTCCTTCAGCTTGGCGCCGATCGCCGTGGCGAGCGCCTTGCCCTGGAGGGCGGACGCGTTCGGGAGGAGCGTCTTGACCGCCTCGTCGAGCCCCTTCTGGGCGACGCTGAGCTTCGGCTTGACGACCTGCGCGAGGACGAACTGCGCCATCGGGGCGCCCGCGAAGGCGAAGCCCCACATCGTGGCGTACGACTTCCCGACGTACCACTTGCGGACCGACACCGTCGACGTGACCCAGAGCATGCCGGTGGCGACGCCGCCGAGGACGCCGAACGTGAAGAGGTACGCGGCGTGCGAGCTGATCATCGCGGTGAGGATGAAGCCGAGGCCGCCGAAGACGGCGGCGATCGCGTAGACGGGCTTCGTCCCCCACTTGTCGAGGATCATCCCGGAGAAGTACGCCGTGACGGCGTAGACGACCATCATCAGCGAGTAGCCGAGGGTGACCTGGGCCGTGGACCAGCCCATCGTCACCCCCATGGGCCCCTTCAGGATCGCGAACGTCGCGCGGTAGCCGAAGAGGCAGAAGACGGCCAGCCAGGAGGCGAAGACCACCAGGCGGCCGTAGAGGATGGCTTTCCTGTCTTCCATAAGCTCTCTCTTCTCGTCTCTCTCCGGCCCCGAGTCCCGTCCCGCCGGAGGCCGACACGGACGAGGGGCCGGGGACGCCTCTCGGCGCCCCCGGCCCGGTCCGTCAGTTGAAGACTACTGCTCGCGGAACATCTCGCAGGTCAGGGCGACCATGTCGGGGTAGGCGAAGAACTTCGGCGTGGCCGTCGAGGCCTCGCAGACGCCGAGCTCGACCCGCTTGGCGTCGGCCGTGAAGTTGCGGCAGCCCCGGCACTTCGGCGTGGCGACGCACTCCTCGCAGCGGTCCCCGTCGGCCGGGACCATGTTCTTCGTCCGGTGGCAGATCCCCTTGGCGACGTCGACCGGCGCGAAGTTGCGGCAGTCGCGGTGGTGCAGCATTTCCATTTCAGACCCCCTCGTACTCGGTCCGGGCGATGAGCTCGTCCTGGACCGGCTTGCCGATCTCGACCCAGTACTGCGTGAACCCGGCGACGCGGACCATCAGGTCGCGGTAGTTCTGCGGGTTCTTCTGCGCGTCCTTGAGGACCTTCGAGTCGACGATGTTGTACTGGACGTGGAAGCCGCCCTTGCGCATGTAGGCCCGGGTGAGGTCGAGGAGCTTCTTCGCCCCCTCGTCGCCCTGGATGGCGCTCGGGTGGATCTTGATGTTGAGCTGGGAGTTCTGCGACATGCTGTGGTCCCAGATCGCGGCGGAGTTCAGGAGCGCGTACGGGCCGTTGCGGTCCGTGCCCGGGAAGGCCGACATCGAGGCGTCCGCGAAGGTCGTCCCGGCGAGCCGGCCGTCCGGCGTCGCGATCGTCGCCGAGCCCATGGCGCCGTGGGTGGAGACCGAGATCTGGCACGCGTAGAGCGGCTTGGCGTTGAGCGACTCGTAGTTGTAGCAGTCCTTGCAGAAGAAGTTCTCCCACTCGAGGAGGAGGCTGTCGACGTACGGGTCGTCGTTGCCGTACTTCGGGGCCTGCAGGGCCATGAAGTGGAGCTTGTCCCACTTGCCCTGGCCGTCCTCGCGCTTCTCCTGGTCGGCGAGCGAGAAGGAGTTGACCTCCTTCGCCGTCTTGAATCCGAAGTTGTCCTTGAGGGCCGTCCGGTACTCGTCGAGCGTGACGGCCTTGTCGTCGTAGACGATCTTCTTGAGCGCCGCGAGCGAGTTGATCATCGTGATCGTGCCGGCCGACTCGACGTTGTACGTGGCGTTGTAGCGGTAGCCGAGCTCGTTGATGAGGTGGCCCCTGTCGAGGCAGTCGGGCTTCATGTACGAGTTGATGACCGCCATGTTGTTCTTGCGCCAGACGTCGTGCTGGATGTTGTTCGTCAGGTCCAGCACCTTGACGGCTTCCTGCCAGTAGAGCTTGTACTGCGCCCAGAGCTCGTCGAAGGTCGCGAGCTTCTTCCCGTGGGCCGCGAAGACGCGCTCTCCGGTCCGCTGGTCGACGCCGTCCCACAGGGTGAGCTCGAGGATCTTCGGCATCGAGATGAAGTGGACGCCGACGGAGGTCGGCTGGCCGGCGCCGCCCGGGATCCAGTAGCTCTTCCCGTTCAGCGTGATCGGCTTCCAGGTGCACCCGGACGTCTCGAGGCAGCCGCCGATCGCCCAGGCGCGCGCGTCCTCGATGTCCATCCCCTCGGGGCCGTAATGGTGCTTGAGGAACTCCATCGCGACCTGGTTGTTCATGAACGCGGGGTAGCCGCCGCCGGTCTTGATGCACTCCATCGCGAGGAGCAGGTAGTCCTCGGGGAGCTTCTCGTCGTAGATGACCGCGAGGGTCGACTGCGGCATCACGTTCCGGATGCCCGCCTCGAGGAGGAGGTACTCCAGCCGGTTGCAGGCGTGGTTCCCGTTTTTCTGGAGGCCGGCGCACGAGACGGTGTTGAACGTGTTGCCGGAGAGGACGCCGCCGACGACGCCCGTGGAGGCGAAGCAGTCGATGGAGGTCTTCACGACGCGGTCGAGCTCGAGGAGCTCGACGACCTCGTCCTCGGTGATCCGGCCCGCCTTGATGTCCTGGTCGAACCAGGGGAAGAGGACCTGGCCGATGCGCCCCGGGGACATCCCCGAGATGGCGTCCTCGTTCAGGACGGCCAGGTGCATCGTCTCGATCATCTGGAACGCCTCGATGAAGGTCCGGGGGGGGTTGTGCTCGAGCCACTCGAGGCGCTCGGCGATCCCCTTGTACTCGGCCTTCTGGGTCGCGTCCTTCTCGATCGCCTCGAGCCGGCGCGCCTCCTTGGCGTAGTTGCGGACCCAGGCCTGGAGGCCCTCGGTCGCGAGGATGACCGCCTCGTAGTTGTAGAGGCGGTTCATGCCCGTGAGGCCGTCGCCGTCCGCGCGTCCGGCGACCTTGGCCTTCATCTCCTTCGCGAGGGCGATGATCCCGTCGAAGCCGAGGTGGAGCGGGTAGTAGTAGTTGATGACCTCGCGCCCCTGCGGGAGCGTGAAGCCGGAATCGAACATGCAGACGATGTTCCGCATGATCGCTTCCTTCGTCTCGTACCCGGGGACCATCTGCTCGTACTTGTGTCCCAGGTCGTCGACCGACTTGCCGACCCACATCCGCGCGACCTCGAGGAGGCCGGGGATCTCTTCCTGGCGCATCCCGAACTTCCCGGCGATGGAGACGACCTTGCCGAAGCTCTTGACGACGTTCCCGCCGCCCTGGCCGAACTTGGAGTGCTCGTCGACAGAGGTGGCGCCCCGCTTGAGCGCGTCCTGGTAGAGCTCGTCCTCCTTCGCCATGTAGAAGCCCTCGGAGAGCCACGGCATCGGGAAGGAGCCGCGGAAGAAGGGCGCCTTGTGCATGACGAGGAGCTCGCCCGGGAAGATCACCGGCGTCGAGTGGGAGAAGGCGGCCTTGAGGGCCATCGCGCGGCGCACCACCGGGATCTCGTTGTCGTGCTGGAAGTACTCGCGCGTGTACCAGTAGGGGAACTCGTTGTTCGCCGACGAGAGCGTCTGCATGAAGATGTCCCGCAGCTTCTCGACGCGCGGGTGCGGGGTCTTCTTGATCTCGCGGTCCACGAGCCTTGCGGGCGCGTGGCCCCCGACCTCGAAGTCCATCGAGACTCCGGCGTCCGCCAGGACTTCCTTCAGTTTCTTCGGCATCGAAACCCTCCTGATTCGTCGCTGCTTCCGGTGGAGCTGTCTGGGCCGACTGGGTCCAGTTTCTTTCGGCCTCTCCATCGCAAGGCCGCTGCCACGACCGCCCCAGGCGCCGACCGGCGCGCGAACCCGTTGCGCCAAGAGGACTTGTCCCATCGACGGAGATATCGGCCGGATCCGGTCCTCGTGTCTCGCGACGTGACACCCGAAACGCACGGCCGGCTCCCCGGACCCGCCGTCTCGCGATCGCACGACTCGAGCGCTCTCCGCCGCGCGAGCGGGCTCCCGCCTCTCTCCGCAGGCCGCGGAAGGTCGGTGTCTCCCTGCATGACACCCCTGTCACGGCCGCCGACACGTGCCGAAGGCCTTGCAGAACCGCGATCCGCGCCCCACCTTCTCCCGCGGGCGGACTGGGCCCTCGGGACAAGAGATGACGAACGCACCGACGGTGAAACGTCTGGTCGCGGCGCTCGTCCTCGACCGCGAGGCCCTCGATTGCCAGACGGGGCTCTGCTCCGGCGGCATCGACTCGAACGCGATCGCCGACGACGTCCGCGCCGCCTACTACCAGCTGGTGGGAGCGCTGCGCGCGCTCGAGCACCACGACTTCGCCGCGGGCCGGATCCTCTCCGCCCTCGGCGAGACGCCCGACCCGAATGCCTGACCGGGGCCGAGGCCGCGACGGAGACACCCGATGCCCGTGACACCGATTCCGGCCCGCGAGGCCCTCGTCCAGGAGATCGTCGATCGCGAGTGGGAGATGATGAGGAACGTCGTCTCAGACGGCCGCTCGCTCTGCCAGGAGCGGCCCGGCACGTTCCGCGCGATGCGCGAGATGACGCACTCGGTCCTCTCCCGCGACACGCTCGCCTCGTACGCGGGCGACCTCCGGAACGCCGCGCTCGAGGGGCGCAACCTCGTCACCGAGAAGTACGCCCGGATGGAGGGGAAGATCCCTCCCGTCTCGGAGTGCCCGCTCATCGCGCGCATCGTCGCGATCGAGTCGGCGTGGATGAACGACCTCTGCGAGGCCTTCCCGCTCACGTTCCGGTCCGCCGTCGCGTACTTCGAGCGCTACGAGTCGTGCGAGCTGGAGACCTTCTCCGACGCGACGCTGACGCTCCTCTACCGCGACGTCCTCGCGGCGCGGGAGAGCGGCCGAAACCTCGTCCGGGAGCGGTACGAGAGCCTCTTCGCGAAGCTGGGCCAGGGGACGCTCGCCGAGGTGGAGGAGAAGGCGCGTGAGACGGCCGCGACGGTCGCCTGACGCGCGCGTCGCCGCGCGCTCCGCCCCCCGTCCGCGCCGACGCGCCGCCCGCCGCGACGGAGGAGCCCCGTGACGCTGCCGCCGGTTCCCGGGCCGGAGCTCCTCGTCGAGGAGATCGTCCGGCACCAGTGGGAGATGATGCTCGAAGCGATCGCCGACCGGCCCGAGCTTTGCCAGGAACGCCCGGGCAGCTACCGGACGATGCGCGAGATCACGAACGCCGCGCTCCGCCCCGACACGCTCCGCTCCTACCTCGGCGAGCTCCGGAACGCGCGGCTCGCGGGCCGCAACCTCGTCGAGGAGAAGCTCGCGCTCCTCCGGCGCCCCGCCCCGGCGACGAGGAACCCGTTCGTCCCGCGGATCGTCGCGATCGAGACGGCGTGGATGGGAGAGCTCGTCGAGCGCTCCCCCTTCACGTTCAGGGGCGCCCTCTCCGACTTCGCGCGCGACGTCGCGTGCGAGCTCGCGACGCTCTCCGACGCGACGGTCACGCTCCTCTACCGCGACGTCCTCGCCGCCCGCGAGGAGGGCCGGAACCTCCAGCGCGAGCGGTACGAGGAGTTCTTCCGGCGCACCGGCCGGGGGACGCTCGAGGAGGTCGAGGCGAAGGAGCGGGCGAAGGTCCCGGACGCGATCTGATGTCAGAGCGGAAGCAGACCGCGCTCGCGCAGGATCGCGTCCAGCTTCGCGGCGTAGCGCGCGTCGAGCGCGCGGACGACGTCCGCGTGGCGGAGCGCGCCCGTCTCGTCGCCCCGCTCGAGGAGCGTCAGCGCGAGCTGGAAGCGGGGCGGCGCGAACCGCGGCGCGGCCCCGACGGCCCGGCCCAGCATCTCCGCGGCCCCGTCCGTGTCCCCCTGCATCCCGCGCGAGAGGCCGAGGCCCCAGAGCGCGCCGACGTGGCCGGCGTCCGCCGCGAGCGCCCGGGCGTAGGCCGCGTCGGCCTCCTCCCAGCGGCAGCAGGAGCGGTACGTCGTCCCGAGGTAGGCCCAGTTCTCGGCGGTCGGCTCGTCTTCGACGACGACCTTCATCTTCGCGATCGCCTCGTTCCAGCGGTCCGCCCGGCCGAGATCGAGCGCGTCCTGGATCTCGCTTCTCACGGCCGGGGATCGTACGCCCGCGCCGGGAGAGGCCCCGCGTGAAGGGCCTCGGCCTCGCCCGCGCGCACTGGGACGGCGTCGTCGCGCCGGCCGTCGCCGCCCGCTTCCCGGCCCTCCTGCCGCGGATCGCGGCCGGGCTCGTCGGCGAAGGCTCCGAGTGCTTCGGCTTCGACGACGAGATCTCCCGCGATCACGACTTCGACCCGTCCCCCTGCCTCTGGCTCTCCCGTTCCGACTTCGCCGAGCACGGCCGATCGCTCGCCGCGCTCGTCGGATCGCTGCCTCCCCCCCCGCGCTCCCCGCTCGTCACGCCCGAGGGGCGCGGCCGGCGCGGAGTGCACGAGTCCGGCGCCTTCTACCGCCGCTTCCTCGGTCTCGCCCGCGCGCCGGAGACGGTCGACGAGTGGCGCGCGGTGCCCGAGGCGGGGCTCGCCGCCGCGACGAACGGCGAGCTCTTCGCCGACCCGGCCGGGGAGTTCACGTCGGTGAGGGCCGCGCTCCTCGACTTCTACCCCGAGGAGCTCCGCCTCGCGAAGCTCGCGCGCCGCCTCCACGCCGCGGGCCAGTCGGGCCAGTACAACTGGCCGCGGTGCCTCCGCCGCGGCGAGGGCGTCGCGGCCATGCTCGCCGTCGCCGGTTTCGTCGACGCCGTCCTCGCCGCCGCGTTCCTCCTCGCCCGCCGCTTTCGGCCGTTCCCGAAGTGGGCCCACCGCGCCCTCGGTCAGCTTCCTGCCCCCGGCCCGCGCCTCCACGGTCTCCTCTCGGAGCTCGTGGCGAGCTCCGCGGCCGCGCCTGCGCACGGACTCGACCTCGCCGAGGAGATCTCCGCGCTCCTCGCGGGCTCGCTCCGCGCCTTGGGACTCTCGTCGGCGCCGTCGGACTTCCTCGTCGACCACGCGCGGGAGGTCGCCGGCCGCGTCGCGGACCCCGTCCTCCGCCGGCTCGCGGGGGCCGCGTGAACGGCGCCGTACGCGCCTCCGCCGCGACCCGGGCCTCGCGGCGCTCGAGCCTCTACACGCTCCTCGTCGCCGCCATGGTGGCGCTCCCCCCGCTCTCCATCGACATGGTCCTCCCGGCCCTCCCGTCGATCGCCTCGTCGCTCCGCGCGCCGGTCGGGACGGCCGGCCTCGCGATCAGCCTCTTCCTCGCCGGCTTCGCGCTCTCCCAGCTCGTGCTGGGACCCCTCTCCGACCGCCTCGGGCGGCGGCCCGTCCTCCTCGCCTCGTGCGCCGGCTTCTCCCTCGCGGGGATCGGCGCCGCGTTCGCCGGGTCGATCGCCGGTCTCCTCGCGCTCCGCCTCGTCCAGGGGATCGGGGCCGGCGGATGCATGGTCGTCATCTTCGCCGTCGTCCGCGACCTCTTCGAGGGAGACGAGGTGCGCTCCCGGCTCGCGGCCGCGAACGCGATCATGGGGATCGCCCCGATGGTCGCACCGACGGTCGGCGCGCTCTTCCTCGCGTTCACCGGCTGGCGCGGGCTCTTCGCCTTCCTCGGGGCGGGCGGGGCCGCGCTCCTCCTCGGGTGCGGCTTCCGGCTCGGCGAGTCGATCGGAGAGAACCGGCGACGGGTCGGCGCGGGCGAGCTCGCGGCCGGCTACCTGAAGGTCCTCTCCGTCCGCTCCGTCCTCGGCTGCGCCCTCATCGCCGGCCTCAGCTTCGGCCTGCTCCAGGCCTACGTCGTCGGGTCGAGCTTCCTCTTCCTGGGCGTCCTCCACGTCCGCCCGCGCGTCTACGCGCTGATCTTCGCCACGATCGCGTCCGGGCAGATCTGGGGCGCGACGGGCGCCGCCGCGCTCGCCCGGCGCGGCGTCCGACACCAGACGGTGCTCCTCGGCGGCATCCTCCTCGGCCTCGCCGGCAGCGGCGCCCTGCTCCTCCTCGCCACGCTCGGCCTCGTCCGCGTCGCCACCGCGATCCCGACGCTGCTCCTCGTGACGACGGCCCTCGGTCTCATCACGCCGACGGCGGCGCACGGGGTCCTCGCGCCGATGCCGCAAGTCGCCGGGACCGCCTCCGCCGCCCTCGGCTTTGTCCGGATGTCGGGCGGGGCGCTCGCCTCCGCGCTCGTCTCGCTCTCCTCCGCAGGGTCCCCGTTCGCGATCGCCGTCGTGATGGCGCTCTTCGCCTCCGGGGCTCTCGCCGTCTGGCTCGCGGCGGTCGCGCCGCCACGACGCCCGCACTCCGCCGCGTCGATGAACGCGACCCCGGAGATCGTCGAGACGCTCTGCGACACGCCGGAGAAGAAGGCGCGGCCCGCCGCCGGCGGCGGCGCCTCGACGGTCTTCGGGCCCGACGGCGCCCCGCCCTGCACGCCGACCCCCCCGACGAGGAGGGGATCCCCTGCGCGGGCGTGAGCATCGACGCGATCGGGATCGCCAGGACGGCGGCCGACCCGGCCGGGCACTCCGCGCGACCCGACGCGGCGCGGCTCCTCCCCGGACCCTCCGATCCCTTCAGAGCCCGCAGCGGATGACGCGCCGCAATCGGGGCGCTCCGGCCTCAGGCCTTCTTCCAGACCTCGATCGCGTCGATGAGGCCCTCGTCGCCGAGGAAGGAGACGCGGTCCCCGACCTTGCGGCCGAGGAGCCCCTTCGAGGCGTCGGCGAGGTAGGAGTAGATCTCGACCTCGGGCTTCGAGTCCCACGGGCCGAGGAGGGTGACGGCGCGCATGCCGCCGAGGAGGCGGAGGGTGACGCGCGTCCCCGGCCTCACCTCCGACGTGTCGACCGTCGCCGGGTCGAGGACGCGGGCCTTGCGCAGCTCCTCCTGGAGCTTCGCGACGCGGACGCCGAGGTCCTGCTGGCGCTGCTTGCGGGCCTGGTACTCGAAGTTCTCGGAGAGGTCTCCCTCGGCGCGCGCCAGGGCGAGCCCCTTCGTGTTCTCGGGGATGTCGACCTCGACGAGCTTCTCGAGCTCCTTCTTCTTCCCCTCGAGCGCCTCCTCCGTGACGAAGAAGTTCTCGTCCCCTCCCTTGCGGAGATCGGGGAAGCGCATCTCGGCGGCGGAGAAGAGCGCCGCGCGGCGGTGCGGCTCGAGCTCGTTGTGCCGGTCGAGCGCCTGGAGGAACTGCTGCGCGTCCTCGAGCGTCGCCTGCTTGACGAGCCAGGCCGCGGCCATCCCGGTCCGGTCGAAGAGCTCGCGGATCTTCGCCCGGCCGCCGCCGAGGTCCTCCCACGAGGCCGCGTCGAGGAGCCGGCCCAGGACCGTCGGGGTCAGGCGCGCGCGGAACGACTCGTCCTGCGCGGCGCGGAGGCCGAACCAGAGGAACGCCTTCGGGCCGCTCCGGGGCGACTTGAGGAGCTTGTCGAGCGTCGCCTCGCGCGTCGACGGGTCGACGTCGGCGAGCCGCCTGTCGATGAGGTCGAGCGTCCGCGCGTCCTCCTCGCGGAAGAACCACTCCGCGACGAGACGCGGCCCGTCCTCGGGGCGGGACGCGAGGAGCCCCTCGAGGAACCGCTCGCGGGAGAGGCGGTCCTCGATCCGTCCGAGCATCGGGAGCGGCGACTCGGGGACGAGCTCCTCCGGGGTGAAGGGGAGGGTGACGCCGTCGACCTTCTCGATCGCGACGGCGAGCTCGTAGGCGAGCGGCGGGTTCGCCGTGCGGACGGCGTTCGCGTCCTCCGCGAGCCGGGCCGCCATCCTCGCGGCAAGGCCGGGGTCGCGCTTCGCGTTCTTCCGGAAGAAGTCGAGCCGCGTCTCCGGGGAGTGGGCCTTCTCGAACTTCGCGAGGATCGCGGCGTCCGCGTCCTGGGAGGTGTGCGTCCACTCCACCGTCGCGCTCTTCCCCGAGCCGTGCATCACGACGTGCGCGCTCTTGCGGGCCGCGGTCCACCACGAGGTCCAGCGCTCCTCGGGGACGAGCCCCGCCATCGCCTCCTTCACCTCGGCGACGGGGAGCGCCCGCCCGAAGCTGTCGAGCAGGCGCCGGAGCCCCTCCGGCGGGTCCGAGAGGACGAGGGCGCCGAGCGACTCCCGCGCCGTGAGCTTCTCGTGGAGGAAATGCCCCTCGGGAAGCGGCGACAGGCTCTTGGCCGCGACGCCGATCGGGATCGAGACGCCGACCGACTTCTCGAAGTCGACCCTGACGGCGTCGAGGGCGAAGTTCATCTCGACGACCTTGCCCGCGCCCCGGCCCGCCATGAAGAAGCAGCGGCCGACCTCGAACGGGAGCCACTTCTCCGCCCGCTCGACCCTCCCGAGGCCGTCGACCGGCTCCTTCGCCTCGCGGAACCGGAACTTCCCGAGGAGCGTCGTGAGCGAGGGCGAGTCGGGGTAGGCCGCCCGGATCGCCTCCTCGAACATCTTGTGGAAGCCCGCGTCGGAGGAGGGGGTCGCGCCGGCGCGGACCGCCTCCTTCAGCAGGGCCCACCGGAGGCGGGCCGCCTCGGGCGAGGTCCCGGGACCGCGGAGGGTCGCGTCCGCAAGCGTCGCGAGATTCTGGAGGCGTCCCTTCTGCCCCGAAGCCCGCGCCAGGCCCCGGAAGGCGGCCGCGAGGACCTCGGCGTTGGCCTCGGCTTCGAGGAGGGCGTCCTTGACGCCGTTCTCGACGACGTCGAATTTCTTCTCGGAGAGGAGCGACGAGAGCTCGGGTAGGTTCATGTCGGGGCGGGAGTGTACCCGCCCCGGCACGATTTCCCTTCTCCGGGTCTCAGCGGCCGAGGAGTCCCTTCTGGAGATCCTCGGACGGAGGCTTCGGGCCGAGCCACAGGGAGAAGAGCACTTCGGCGAACTCCTTCCCCTCGATCGTGGCGACGTCCTTCCCGTCGCGGTTCACGACGGTCCCGGTGCCGGGAATGTAGGTGTAGGTCGTCACGGAGCCGTCCTTGACGTCGGCGACGGTCGCCAGGAGCTTGTCGACGCCCGCCTTCTGGGCCACCGCCTTCGGCCCCGCGTTCGCCTCGAACCCTTCCTTGAAGACCTCGACGAGCTTCTCCTTGTCGACGCTCCTGAGGAAGTGCATCGTCAGCGCCTTCGGCGCGTCGGCGGCGAGGATCGCGGCGGCGTTCTGCGAGGGCGCCTCGAGGTAGAGGCCGCCGACGTAGACCTTGAAGATCGCCTTCTTCCGGAGCCCCATTCCGTTCAGCTTCAGCGTCTTTCCCGCCACGGTCAGCGTGTCGGGCATCGTCGCGCCCGCGAGCTCCTTCGCGGCGGCGGGGGCGGCCGCGAGGCCGAGCGCGAAGGCGACGGACAGGGCGAAGGTTCGCCGGGAAACGTTCATCGGTTTTCCTCCTCGAGCGCTGAGGATACTGCGTTAGCGCAGTTCGAAGGCAGCCCGGACCGCCCGCGGGGAGCGGCCGGGGGGGCGGCGTGACCGGCCCGGCGGCGGCGAGGGGACCGCCCCTGCGCCGCCGCCCGCCGGACTTCAGGCCTGGATCTCGCTCAGCCGGGCGACCCGGAAGAACTGGTCGCGCATCGCGGCGAGGAGGGCGAGGCGGTTCGCCCGGACGGCCGGGTCGTCGACGAGGACCATGACGTCGGTGAAGAAGCGGTCGAGGCTCGGCCCGAGCGAGGCCATGACGGAGAGGGCCTCCTCGTACCGGCGCGCCGAGACGAGCTCGTCGAGGATCCCCTTGGCCTGGTAGAAGTCGCCCGCGAGCTGCCTCTCGGAGTCGTCCGACATGAGGGCCGGGTCGAGCGTGCCGCCGGACGGCGCGCCCGCCTGGGTCAGGATGTTCTGGACCCTCTTGAAGGAGAGGGCGAGCGGGCCGAAGTCGGGCTGCTTCCTCACGGCGGAGACCGCCGCGACCCGGTCGGCGGCGTCCGTCACGTCGGGGCAGTCCGTCGTGAGGACCGCCTCGATCTCGTCGTGCCTGTGCCCGCGCCGCTCGAGGAGGAAGCGGAGCCGCTCGAGGAGGAACGGGTGGAGCGACGCCGTGACCTCCTCCGCGCTCGCGCCTTCGACCTCGTGGAGGCCCCGGGCCGCGGCGATCGCCGCCGGGAGGTTCAGCTTCAGCCCCCCCTCGAGGAGGATCCGGACGACGGCGAGCGCCGCGCGGCGGAGGGCGTACGGGTCGCGCGAGCCCGTCGGGACGAGGCCGAGCGCGAAGAAGCCGGCGAGCGTGTCGAGGCGGTCGGCGAGCGCGACGACGCGGCCCACCTCGTCGCGCGGGAGCGCGTCGTCCGCCCCCGCGGGGCGGTAGTGGTCGTAGATCGCGCGGCAGACCGCGTCGCTCTCCCCGTCGCGCTTCGCGTAGAGGCCGCCGACGACCCCCTGGAGGTCGGGGAACTCGCGGACCATGTCGGTGACGAGGTCGGCGCGGGCGAGGCGCGCCGCGCGGGTCACCTCGGCGGCCGGGCCGGAGAGGCCGAGGTCGGCCGCGAGGCGCGCCGCGAGCGCCTCGACGCGCTCCGTCTTCCGGAGCGTGTCGCCGAGCTTCTCCTGGAACGCGAGGCGCGCGAGGCGCGGCACGCGCTGCTCGAGCGGCACGCGCCCGTCGTCGTCCCAGAAGAACCGGGCGTCGGCGAAGCGCGCGTTCAGGACCCACTCGTTGCCCCGGGCGATGTGCCCCTTCGGGTCGCCCGTGTGGTCGGCGACGGCGAAGAAGTGCTCCGCCAGCGCCCCGCGCGCGTCCCGGGCCGGGAGGACCTTCTGGTGCTCGCGCATCGCCGTGACGAGGATCTCCTCGGGGAGCTCGAGGTACGAGGCGTCGAAGGAGCCGCGGATGAGCCCCGGCCACTCGACGAGGTGGCCGAGCGTGTCGAGGAGGTCCGGGTCGTCGACGGCCGTGCAGAAGACCTCGTCGGCGAGCGCCGCGGCCTTCTCGACGAGGGTCCGGCGCCGGACGGCGTAGTCGGGCTCGACGAACGAGGCGCGGAGCTTGGCGAGGTAGTCGTCGACGCCGACGACGACGATCCGGGCCGGGGCGAGCGTCCGGTGCCCGAACGTCGTCCGGCCCGACTCGACCCCGAAGAGGAAGAACGGGACGACGAGCCCGTCGAGGAGGCAGACGACGGAGTGGACCGGGCGGATCCAGGTGTTCCGGCCGTCTCCCCACCGCATCATCCGGGGGAACGTCATCTTCGCGACGACGGAGGGGATCACCTCGCCGAGGATCTCGGAGGTGAAGCGCCCCTCGACGACCTTCCGGACGGAGACGTACTCCCCCTTCGGCGTGGAGACGACGCGGAGCGCCTCGACGGCGACCCCCTGCCCGCGCGCGAAGCCCTCGGCCGCTCGCGTCGGCCGCCCCTCGGCGTCGTAGGCGACCTTCACGGAGGGGCCGACGGCCTCGACCTCGTGGTCCTCCTGGACCTCCGGGAGGTCGCGCGAGAAGAGGACGAGGCGGCGGCTCGTGGAGTGGGCGAAGAACGTCCCCTCGATCCGCTCGGCGGCGAGGGCGTCGGCGAGGCCGCGGAGGAGGTCGTTGCGCGCCTGCGAGAGGACGCCCGCGGGGATCTCCTCGGCGAGGATCTCGAGAAGGAATTCGGACATCAGCGACCTACCTCGTCTCCGCGATGAGCCCGGGGGGTCCGGGGGGAACGCGAAGCCGTCCCCCCGGCGGCGAACTCAGACATCTCAGGCCTCCTCGGCCTCGGCCACGGCGGCCTCGGGCGCGGCCGGCTCCTTCGGCAGGAGCGGGTGACCGAGCCCCTCGCGGGCCGCGAGCCAGCCCTTCGCGCAGCCGACGGCGAGGTCGCGGACCCTCTTGATGACGCCGACGCGCTCGGTCGCCGAGACGGCGCCGCGCGCGTCGAGGAGGTTGAACGTGTGCGAGCACTTCAGGGCGTTCTCGTAGGCCGGGACGACGAGCCCCGCCGCGAGGCACTTCCGCGACTCCTCCTCGAACTGCTCGAAGAGCCGCGTCAGCATCGCCGTGTCCGCCACCTCGAAGCCGTACTTCGAGACCTCGTACTCGTCCTGCCTGCGGACCTCGCCGTACTTCACGCCGGGCGCCCACTCGATGTCGAAGACGTTCCGGGTCCGCGTCAGGAACATCGTGAGGCGCTCGAGGCCGTAGGTGATCTCCGCCGTGCAGGGCGCGAGGTCGATGCCGCCCGCCTGCTGGAAGTAGGTGAACTGCGTGATCTCCATCCCGTCGAGGAGGACCTGCCAGCCGACGCCCCAGGCGCCGAGCGTCGGCGACTCCCAGTTGTCCTCCTCGAAGCGCAGGTCGTGGTCCGCCGGCTCGATGCCGATGGCACGCAGGCTGTCGACGTAGAGGTCCTGGATGTCGTCGGGCGACGGCTTGATGACGACCTGGAACTGGTAGTGCTTCACGAGGCGGAACGGGTTCTCGCCGTACCGCCCGTCGGCCGGCCGCCGCGAGGGCTGCACGTAGCCGCAGCGCCACGGCTCGGGGCCGAGGACGCGGAGGAAGGTCGCCGGGTGCATCGTCCCGGCGCCGACCTCCGTGTCGTACGGCTGCTCGATGAGGCAGCCTCGCGAGGCCCAGTATTCGGACAGCTTCAGGATCAGCGTCTGGAAGTCCATCGTCTCCCCCACAGGGAACATCCGGAAATGGCGGCAGCGCGGGAGGTTAGCAGGGCGGCGCCCCGCCGTCACGGCCCGCCGCCGAGGGTGTCGAGGAAGCGGTGGCTCTTCAGCTCGTGCCCGAGGAAGCGCCGGCGCACCTCCCGGAGGAGCCCGTCGAGCGCCCGGAGCGACGGCCCGTCTCCCGCTCCGCGCCGGGCGAGGTCGTCGAGGCGCGACCGCCTCACGTCGGCGAGGAGCCGGAGAGCCGCGCCCGCGACCGGCACCGCCGAGGGAGAGGCGCACTCGTTCCCGACGAGGCCCGGGAGTTCGGCGTCGAACCGCGCCCCGCCGGTCGAGAGGTCCCTCCCGCACGAGGCGCACTCGGTCCCGCCCGGGAGGAGGCCCGCGAGGCGGAGGAGCCACGCCTCGAAGTAGCGCGCGGCGAGGTCGGCGGGAGCGCCCCCCTCGAGCGCGTCGAGGACGTGCCGGGCGAGCCGGTAGGCCTCGGGCGCCGCCTCGGCCTCGGGGAGGAACGTCGCGAGGCTCTCGGCGAGGTACGGCAGGAGCATCGCGGTCTCGGCGCGCGAGGCGAGGCCGAACGCGCTCCGGACGAGCTCGAGGCCGTCGGCCCGGGCGAGCTCCGCCCCCTCCTTCTGGAAGAGGGTGACCGAGACCTCGGTCAGGAGCTCGATGAGCGCCCCGCGGCGGAAGCGCTTCCGGCCGCCCCGGAGCGCGGCCCGGACGACCCCGCCGTCGCGCGTGAGGAGCGTCAGCGCGACGTCCTTCTCGGAAAGGACGTCGACCCGCAGAATGAAGGCCGTCGTGGAGACGAGCGCCACAGCCCCGCATTCTCGCTCCCGCCTCCCTCGGACGGTCCTCGCGCTCGGGGCCGTCTCGCTCCTGACGGACGCCTCGTCCGAGATGATCTTCCCGCTCCTGCCGGTCCTCCTCGCGACGCTCCCGGGGGCGCCCGCGGCCGCGCTCGGCCTGATCGAGGGGGTCGCGGAGACGACGGCCGCCGCCGTGAAGGTCGCCTCCGGTCGCCTCTCCGACCGCGCCCCGCGCCGCAAGCCGCTCGTCGTCGCCGGCTACTCCCTCTCGACCGTCGTCCGCCCCCTCGTCTCGCTCGCGGCGGCGTGGCCGCACGTCCTCCTCGTCCGCTTCGTCGACCGGATCGGCAAGGGAGTGCGGTCGGCGCCGCGCGACGCCCTCATCGCCGAGGTGACGCCTCCGGAGAGGCGGGGGGCGGCGTACGGCCTCCACCGCGCGATGGACAACGCCGGGGCCGTCGCCGGACCGCTCCTCGCCGCCGCCCTCCTCGGCCTCCTCGCCCTCCCCCTGCGGACGGTCCTCGCCCTCTCCGCCGTCCCTGGACTCCTCGCCCTCCTCGTCCTCTTCTTCGCCGTGAGGGAGGAGCCGCGCCCGGCGCCGCCGCCGGCGGCCCGGGATGAGGCCGGGGCCGCGCCTCCTCTGCCGCCGGCCTTCCGACGCGTCGCCGTCGCCGTGACGCTCTTCACGCTCTCCGCCTCGTCCGACTCGTTCCTCCTCCTGAAGGCGCGGGAGGTGGGCGTCTCCGCGGCCGGCGTGCCTCTCGTCTGGGCTTTCTCGAACGCGATCCGCGCGGCGCTCGGGACGTGGGGCGGCGGGCTCTCCGACCGCCTCGGGCGAAAGCGCGTCCTCCTCGCGGCCTGGTCGCTCTACGCCGCGTGCTACGCCCTCTTCGCCGCCGTGAGGACCCCGCTCGGCCTCCTCGCGGTCCTCGGCGTCTACTCCCTCCACGCGGCGCTCTCGGAGGGGTCCGAGCGGGCGCTCGTCGCCGACCTCGTCCCGGCCGCGAGCCGCGGGAGGGCGTTCGGGTGGTTCCACGGCCTCGTCGGCTTCGCCGCGCTGCCGGCGAGCGCCGGTTTCGGCCTCGTCTGGACGCGCTGGGGCTCGGGGACGGCCTTCCTCGCCGGGGCCGGCCTGGCGCTCGCGGCCGCCCTCTTCCTCGCCGTCGTGGTCCCCGGGCGCTCCGCCCCGCCCGTCCGGTAGACTCCGGGCCATGTCCGGACCCGTCTGGAAGCTCCTCAGGACCCCCGGCGTCTGCGACTCCTGCGGCGAGAGCGCCCCCGAGCTCCTCTCCGTCGGCACGGTCGTCGACTACGCCTTCCGCCCCGACTCCCGCTTCTGCCGCACCTGCTACGACCGCTACGGCGGCCGGCACGACGAGCTCGACCCGAAGGCCGTCGCCGAGCAGCAGCTCCCGCCGGTCCTTTCGAGGCCCGACTCGGTGGAGGACGTCCCGGAGTGAGCCCATCCGGGGCCGGCGCTCCGGCGGAAGCGAAGGGGATGGACGACGCACGCGAGGCCGAATCGCCGGAACGGCTCCTCTCCCGCCTGACCGACCCCGCCCTCCGCCCCGTCGCGGAGAAGGTCCTCGCGCGGGAACGGCTCTCGTTCGACGACGGCCTCGTCCTCTTCCGGTCGCCCGACCTCCTCGGGGTCGGGGCCCTCGCGAACCGCGACCGCGAGCGGCGCCACGGGAACGTCGGCTACTACAACGTCAACCGCTACCTGAACCCGACGAACCTCTGCTGGGTCGACTGCGGCCTCTGCGCCTGGGCGCGAAAGCCGGGCGTCGAAGGCGGCTACACGATGGCGATCGAGGAGGCGGTCCGCGAGGCGTCGGCCGGGTGGCACGACGGCATCACGGAGCTCCACGTCGTCGGCGGCCTCCACCCCTCGCTCCCCTACGACTACTACACGGGGCTCCTCCGGGCGCTGCGCGCCCGCTTCCCCGGCGTCCACATCAAGGCGTGGACGATGGTCGAGCTCGAGTGGTTCGCCCGCGTCGGGAAGAAGGACCTCGCCGAGACGATCCTCGAGCTGAAGGACGCCGGGATGGACTCCTGCCCCGGCGGCGGCGCGGAGATCTTCGCGAAGAGGGTCCGCGACGTCATCTGCACGAACAAGATCGACGGCGAGCGCTGGCTCGAGATCGCCCGGCTCTGCCACGTGAACGGCGTGAAGACGAACGTCACGATGCTCTACGGGTCGATCGAGACCGACGCGGAACGCGTCGACCACCTCGTCAGGATCCGCGAGCTGCAGGACGAGACGAACGGCTTCCTCGGCTTCATCCCGCTCGCCTTCCACCCCGACGGGACGCCGTTCGCGCACCTCCCCGCCACGAGCGGCCTCCTCGACCTGCGCGTCATCGCGGCCGCGCGCCTGATGCTCGACAACCTCGAGCACGTGAAGGCCTACTGGGTCCAGATCGGCGAGAAGTTCGCGCCGGTCGCCCTCCACTTCGGCGCCGACGACCTCGTCGGGACGGTGACCGAGGAGACGATCACGCACGCCGCGGGGGCGACGACGGAGGCCGGGCTCTCGCGCCTCGAGATGGAGCGCCTGATCCGCTCCGCCGGGCGCGAGCCGTTCGAGCGCGACGCGTACTACGAGCGCGTCGTCCGAGACGCGGGCGGGCGCGTCGTGAGGGCGAACCGCCACGACTTCGTCCCGGGAGAGGCTCCCGCCGCCGCCGCGCCGGCGCACCTGCCGGGCCACCCGTGGGCCGTCGACACCGTCGTCGCCTCGTCGTAGGCGCGCCGGCATCGCTCGCGGCCGCCCCGCCGGAGACGGCGCGGGGCGCCCCTCCCCGGCTCCGGCGCTCCCGCGAGAACGGAAACGCCCCGTGCCTCGCGGCACGGGGCGCTTCGCCGGGGCGTCCGCGCGACGCCGTCAGTCCTTCAGGCGGACGGCGGCGATGAAGTTCGCCGGGCGCGGCCCGGGACGATGGACGTAGAACCTCGCGAAGCGGGCGTCCCCCGCCTTCTTCAGCTCGGCCCGGAAGCCCTCGACGGTCGTGACGGCCTTCCCGTTGACCTCCTGGACGACGTCCCCCTCGCGGAGGCCGGCGTCGGCGGCGGCCGAGACGTTCTTCACGTGCGTCAGGACGACGCCCTCGACGTCCTTCGCGATGTTGTAGTTCCGCCGCAGCGCGGTGGAGATCTCCTCGACGGTGATGCCGATCTTCTCCTTGTGCTCGTCGCCGGCGGGCTCCGGCTCGGCGGCCTCGCCCTCCTCGCGGCGCGTCTCGAGGGTCGCGACCGTCGTCTTCTCCTGGCCTCCCCGGATGTAGGTGATCGTCACCTTCGTCCCGGGGCGCTTGCCGGAGACGTAGTCGATGAGGTCGCGGTTGCTCTTCACCGGGGTCTGGTCGACGCGGACGATGACGTCCTCGTGGCGGATCCCGGCCTTGTCGGCGGGCATCCCCTTCTCGACGGACTGGACGAGCGCGCCGTCGCGGCTCTTCAGGCCGAGCGACTCCTGCATGTCGGCGTCGATCGGGCCGATCTGGATGCCGAGGAAGCCGCGGACGACCTTCCCCTCCTTCAGCTGGGGGAGGAGCCGCTTGGCGACGTTGATCGGGACGGCGAAGCCGATGTTCTGGGCGAACCGCGAGATGGCGGTGTTGATCCCGATGACCTCGCCCGCGACGTTCACGAGCGGGCCGCCCGAGTTGCCGAAGTTGATCGCCGCGTCGGTCTGGACCAGGTTCTCGAAGGAGCGGGTCGCGTTCGAGAGGCCGGGCGCGCGCCCCTTGCCCGAGACGACGCCGACGGTGACGGTCTTGTCGAACTGGAGCGGGTCGCCGATCGCCATGACCCACTCGCCGACGCGGATCCCGTCGGAGTCGCCGAGGGCGATCGTCGGGAAGGGCTTCGGCCCGTCGATCTTCAGGAGCGCGAGGTCCGTCGCGGGGTCGCGCCCGACGACCTTCGCCTTGTAGACGTCGACCTCGCCGACGGTCACCTCGACCTTCTCGGCGCCGTCGATCACGTGGTTGTTCGTCAGGACGAGACCGTTCGACTCGATGAGGAAGCCGGTCCCGCCCGACTGCTGCTGCTCCTCCTCGTCGTCGCCGGAGCCCTGGCGGCGGTCCGGACCGAAGAACGGGTGGAACGGCGTGCCGTCGCCGAAGAAGCGGTCCATCCCGCCCTTCTTCTGGTCGGGCCTGATGATGTCCGTCGACCGGATCGAGACGACGGCCGGCATCACCCGCTCGGCGATGTCGGCGAACGACGGGAGGCCCGCGCCGGTGGAGCGCGCCGCCGCCGGGGCCGCCGCGGCTGCCGGGGCGCCGGCCGAGCCCGACGGGTCCGCGGAGGCCGGACGGGTGAAGTCGAGGCTCCCCGCGAGGATCATCCCGAAGACGACCGCTGCGAGAACGAGTGCCGTGAGCGAGAGAACCTTGGTCCTGGTCTGCATGGTCTCCTTCTTCATCACGAACCGGAAATAGCAAGGCCCGTGCCTGCCGGACCGCGTCGATCAGGCCGGTTCAAAACCGGTGATTGTCGCCCCGAGCGGCCTCACCTGGGAAGGAGGGGCCGGGGAGGCGCAGCCTGCTGGTCGAAGCTGTCGAGGTCTTCCGGCCGGATGTTGTAGAGGAAGGTGATCGTCACCCCCTCGCGAGGGTTCGGGAAGTCGGGCGGGATCGCGCGGAACGGGCTCGAGTTCCGGACCGCCTGCAGCGACGCGTTGTCGTACGGCGGGATCCCCGAGGAGACGAGGATCCGGAGCCCCTCCACCCGCCCGTCCTTCATCAGGTAGAACCGGATGACGAGACGTCCCTTCAGCCCGTAGTGCGCGAGCTTCGGGATCTCCCAGTTCCGCTTGATCTTCCGGATCATCTCGGCCGCGTAGGGGCCCCAGTCGTAGCCCTTCGTGTCGAAGGAGAGCGGCCCCGAGTCGACGAACCCCCCCTCCGACTCCCAGCCGCCCCCCTCGTCGCCCCCGCCGCCGACGCGTCCCTCCTGGGCCGCGACGCGGGCCGCGTCGGCCGCGGAAATCTGCTTCAGCGGGCTCGCCGTGAGGCCCGCGAGCCCCTTCCTGCTCGGCGTCCCCTTCCCCGAGTCCGAGACGTCGTCCGGGGTCCCGCCGTTCCCCTTCGAGGCGTCGCCCTGCGCCTGCCGGGCCGCCTCGACGGCCGCGCGTGCCGCCTGGTCGGGGCCTTCTCCCTTTCCGCTCTTGCCGGGGGCGAGGTCGCGGACCCCGGGCCCGGCGACCGACTTCGGCGTCTCGGCCCGCGGCAGCTTCGGATCGCCTCCCCCCGCCTTCCGGTCGATGTCGGAGAGGCGCGGGTTCGGCCCGGGCTGGGAGGCCTTGGGTCCGGGGGCCGGGAAGAACTGGATCGGGATCGGCGGCTCGCGCGGGGGGACGGCCCAGAGCTTGTTGAGGCCGAGGAGATCGGGCGGGAGCTCGTCCGGGTTCTCGGGCGTCTTCTGCGGCGGCGGCGCGACGATGATGGAGATGGCGAAGAGGAAGTGGAGGACGACCGAGAGCGCGACGGCCCGGTCCTTCGTGAAGCCCCACCGGGACGGGGGTACCTCGGCCTCGGCCGCCTTCTCCTCGAGGTCGAGCGCGAAGAGGGGAACGGGGAGATCCTCGAGGCGGGGGTCGCTCTCGACGGGCCTGGCGGCGAGCGGCTGGAGGACGGGGAGCGTCAGGGGGGCCGTCTCAGCCTTCGGAATCGCCCGGGTCTTCGGGGTCTTCGAGGTCTTCGGGGTCGGCGTCTTCCTCGGGGCCCTCGAGGTCGACCAGGTCGCCGGGAGCCCCAGCAGCGAAGGTGCCGCGACGGGATCGGGAGCCTCCCCGTCGGCCGGGGAGGCGGACGACGGCGACGACGGATCCCCTGGAGCCAGCCGCGCGAAAGGGTCCTGCGAAGAGTCCAGACCGCCCGGGGGCGGCCACGGGATGGGAGTCGCGTCCTCGGGGCGGGACGGGTCGAGGCCGAGAAGGCCCGTGTTGTCGCTCTTCAATCTCGATGGGGTGACACGAATGTCCGGACGTCGCGTTGTATGGGAACTCCGTGCCACGCCGTCCGGCGCGTCACCGGGAGCGCGCATCTTACCCGCGGCCCGCCCCTTTCCGGCGGGCGCCGGCTTGCTCGGAACGCGCCGCGGTGGTATGAAGCACCCTCTGGGAGCTGACTTTCAAGGTCTTGAGGGTGGGCTTCGACGCCCACCCTTTTCATTGGTGACGATCGCATTGAGACCCGAGCTGCCGATTCGCGCCGAGACCATCGGGCGCATTCGCGAGGCCCTCGCCGGCCGAGGGCTCGAGCTGTGCCACGTTGGCTGGGTCCCGGGAGCGCGGAAAGGCCGCCTGACGTTGACGATCGACCGCCCCGAGGGGATCACCCTCGACGACTGCGAAACGGCATCCCACCTCGCCGACGGGATCCTCGAGGGAGACGAGGAGATCCCGGGCGCCTACCTTCTCGAGGTCGAGTCCCCCGGCCTCGACCGGCCGCTCTGGACGCTGGACGACTGCCGCCGGTTCGCCGGCCGGCGCGTTCGGCTGACGACGAACGAGCCGGTCGACGGAGCCAAGCGGATGAAGGGCCCCCTCGAGGCCGTCGACGGCGACGCGCTGATCCTCATGGACGAGGACCGCAAGCGCCGTTACACTGTTCGGTTCGGCGACGTCAAGGTCGTTCGCCTGATCCCCGAGTTCTGAACCCCCGACCGACCGGACACCGCCGCGCATGGAGAAACCCGACACGATGAGCTCGACCGAGGCCCCGAATACCGCCTCCCGGCCCAGGACGGCCCGTTCCGCGAAGGCCGCCAAGGCGGCCAAGGCCCCGCCCCCGACCAAGGCGATCGAGATGCTCGACGCCCTCAAGGCCGCCTCGCGCGACAAGGAGATCGACCTCGAGAGGCTCGTCTCCGCGCTCGAGGAGGCCGTCGCGACGGCGGCCCGCAAGGTCTACAAGGTGCGCGAGATCACGGCGCGCTTCGACCCGGCGACGGGCGAGCTGACGGCGTGGACCCCCTACCGGATCGTCGAGCAGAAGACGAAGCCGGAGGTCGCCGCCCCCGCGGTCGACCCGGAGGACGTGCCGATCGGGCAGGTCGCGCCCCCTCCGCCGCCGGTCGTCGACGCCGAGAAGGAGATCCGCCTCCCCTGGATCGAGCTCCTCCCCGAGGAGGTCCCCGGGCTCCTCTCCGGCGAGCTCTCCGGGCAGAGCTGGCAGGTCGTGCGCGACCCCGACGGCGCTGCGGCGCCGGTCTCGCACGACGAGGCCGCGGTAGGCGACGAGATCCGCCTCTTCCGCTCGACGGAGGGCCTCGGCCGCATCGCGGCCCAGAGCGCCAAGCAGGTGCTCTACCAGAAGGTCCGCGAGGCCGAGCGCGACAACATCTACAACGAGTACGCGCCGAAGGTCGGCGAGCTCATCACGGGGACCGTCAAGCGCTTCGAGCGGGGCGACATGATCGTCGACCTCGGTCGGACCGAGGCGGTCATCCCCCGCGAGCACCAGTCGCGCGCCGAGCGCTACACGCAGGGCGAGCGGGTCCGCGGCGTCCTCGTCGACGTCCACCGCAACCCGAAGGGGGCGCAGGTCGTCCTCTCCCGGACGGCGCCCGAGCTCCTGATGCGCCTCATGGAGATGGAGGTCCCCGAGATCTACGACGGGACCGTCGTCATCCGCGGATGCGTCCGCCAGCCCGGCGACCGCGCCAAGGTGGCGGTCTCCTCGCGCGAGCGCGACGTCGACCCGGTCGGCGCCTGCGTCGGGATGCGCGGGGCGCGCGTCCAGGCGATCACCCGCGAGCTGCGCGGCGAGAGGATCGACATCATCCAGTTCTCCGAGGACGTCATCGCGTACGCGCAGAACGCCCTCTCCCCCGCGAAGATCACGCGCGTCTCCCTCATGTCCGCCGAGGACGAGGTCGTCGAGGAGGGCGAGGAGACGATGCCGACGCTCGAGTGCATCGTCGAGGAGGACCAGCTCTCGCTCGCCATCGGCAAGCGCGGGCAGAACGTCCGCCTCGCCTCCGCGCTCGTCGGCGCCAAGATCGACATCAAGAGCGAGCAGGCCGTCAAGGAGCAGGTCGCGCAGGCCCTCCAGCGGATGCTCCTCGCGTCGCAGCGCCGCGGGACGGCGCTCGCCGAGGTCCCCGGGCTCGACGCGGCCGCCCTCGAGGCGTTCGCCGCGGCGGGCTTCGAGACGGTGGGCGAGGTCCTCGAGGCCGACGGCGGCGACGACGAGGACGCGATCGCCCGCCTCGACGGCGCCCTGCCCGACGAGGACGCCCGCGAGGACGCCCTCGACGCCCTCCGGGCCTTCGAGTCCGCCCCGGCGGAGGAAGAGCCCGAGGACGAGGAAGGCGAGTTCCTCGAGTCGGAAGAGGAAGCCGAGGGCTCCGAGGAAGCGGGCGAAGCCTCCGAGGAGGCCGGTGAAGCCGGCGACGGGAACGAAACGGACGAAACGACGGCGAGCGAGCCCGGGGACTCCGGGCCGGAGACGGAGAACCCCGAGAAGTGAAGACGATGTCCGCGAAGTTCACCGTAGCCGAGCTCGCCCGGATGATGGGGAAGCCTCCGAAGGAGGTCCTCTTCCTCCTCCAGGGGATCGGAGTCGACGTCAAGTCCGCCGACTCGGTCCTCGACCCGGGGACGGCGCAGGCCATCCTCACGGGGAAGACCCAGGCCCCGAAGACCCTCATCGTCCGGCAGACGCCGGTCGCCCCTCCCCCGGCCGCCGGTCCCGTCGGGACCCCGAAGCCGAAGGCGGAGCGCGCCGCGCTGAAGCGGATCAAGATCGTCGAGAAGTCCCCCGAGGCCGAAGCGGCCGCCGAGGCCGAGACTCTCGCCGTCGAGGCGGCTCCGGCCGTCGTCGCGGCTCCCGCCCCGGCCCCCGTGGCCGAGCCGGTCGCCGCGGAGCCCGTGCCGGCGCCCCCCGCCCCCGAGCCGGCCCCCGTGGCCGCCGCGCCGGTCGTCGAGCCGGCCCCCGTCGCCGAGCCGGCTCCGGCCCCCGCACCCGCCCCGGCCCCCGAGCCGGCCGTCGTCGCGGCCCCGGCCGAGCCCGTCGCGCCGCCCGCGCCGGTGGCCGTCGCGCCGGCGCCCGAGCCCGAGCCGGTCGCGGCGCCCGAGCCCGAGCCGGTGAAGGCTCCGGCCGTCGAGGCGCCGGCCCCCGGCGCCGCGGCTCCGGCAGCTCCCGCGGCCCCGGCCCACGCGCCGGCCGCCGCAGCCCACGCCCCGAAGGCTCCGGCTCCGGCGAAGGCGCCGGCCGCCCGGCCCGCCGCTGCGCCGGCCGTCGCCAGCGGAGCGATCCGCCGTCCCTCCACGGGGATCCAGACCGCCTCCGCGGCGAGCCTCCGCGCGGCCGCGCAGAAGCCCTCGACGGCCGGGGCCCGTCCCCCGGCTCCCGCGGGAGCCCTCGGCCGCATCATGAAGCGGACCGGGGAGCCCCCCGCTCCCCGTCCCGCCGTGCCGCAGGCGCCGTCGATGATGTCGCCGTCGCAGGCCTCGCACACCCCGGCGCCGGCCGCGTCGTCGGCCCCGTCCGTGGCGTCCCGTCCCCCCGCGGCCCCCGGCCCGGCGGCGAGCCCGCGCTCCGGCGTCTCCGGCCGAGCGGTCATCGCGCCGCCGAGCGCGGCGACGATCCGCGCCGTCGCCCGCCCGGTCCCCGGAGCGGTCGTGGCTCGCCCCGCCGCGCCCGTCGCGTCGGCTCCCGGCCCGCAGCAGCGGCCCGGCTTCCCGCCCCGCCCCGGCTTCGCCCCGCGCCCGGGCTTCCCCGCCCGGCCCGGCGTCCTCGGAAGGGGCCCGATGGCCCCGGCCATGCCCCCGCCGGCCGCGCCCGGCACCGACCGTCGCCGCAAGGACGCGGTCAAGGGCGGCAGCGCCGTCCCCGCCAAGAAGGACGACGCCAAGAAGGCCGCCTCGAAGAAGCTCCGGACGAAGGAGGCCTCCGCGCTCGCCGAGAACGTGCGCGACTACCTCGGCACGTACCAGGAGGACACCTTCGAGGACGTCCCGGGCGCCATTCCCGGCGAGGGGGAGGAGGCCGACCCGAACCGCCCGCTCTCCAAGTCGGCCCAGCGCCGCGCGGGGAAGCGGACGGTGATGACCGAGACCGGCGACGTCGTGGAGGTCAAGAAGGACCAGAGCGGCCCCGTCTTCCTCTCGGAGGGCGTCACCGTCAAGGAGCTCTCGGAGAAGACCGGCATCCTCGCGAAGGACCTCGTGAAGGCCTTCCTCGGCCGCGGGATCCTCGCCGCGATCAACCACCCGGTGAACCCGAACCTCGCCGTCGAGGTCGCCCGCGACTTCGGCATCGAGGCCGCCGTCGTCTCCTTCGAGGAGGACCTCGAGCTCTCCCGCCAGCAGGCCCAGACCGAGGCCGCCGCCGAGAGCGCGGCCTCCACGGCCGACAAGAAGCCCCGCGCCCCGGTCGTCACGGTCATGGGCCACGTCGACCACGGCAAGACGTCGCTCCTCGACGCGATCCGCAAGGCGAACGTCGCCGAGGGCGAGGCGGGCGGCATCACGCAGCACATCGGCGCATACCGCGTCGAGGCCAAGGGCCGCGCGATCGTCTTCCTCGACACGCCCGGCCACGAGGCCTTCACCATGATGCGTGCCCGCGGCGCGCGCGCGACCGACATCGTCGTCCTCGTCGTCGCCGCCGACGACGGCGTCATGCCCCAGACCGCCGAGGCGATCGACCACGCGCGGGCCGCTAAGGTCCCCGTCGTCGTCGCGATCAACAAGATCGACAAGCCCGAGGCGAACGTCATGCGGGTCAAGCAGGCCCTCGCCGACAAGGGCGTCCTCGTGGAGGAGTACGGCGGCGAGGTCGTCGCCTGCGAGATCTCCGCGAAGAAGAAGATCGGGATCGACTCGCTCCTCGAGATGATCCTCCTCCAGGCCGACCTCCTCGAGCTGAAGGCCGCCGTCGACGGGCCCGCCCGCGGCGTCGTCCTCGAGGCGCGCCGCGAGGTGGGCCGGGGCACGCTCGCCACGGTCCTCGTCCAGCAGGGGACCCTCCGCGTCGGCGACGTCTTCTTCGCCGGCTCGGCCGTCGGCCGCGTCCGCGCGATGCTCGACGACCGCGGGAACCGCGTCGCCGAGGCCGGCCCCGCGACCCCGGTCGAGGTCATGGGCTTCGAGGACATCCCGAACTCGGGCGACTCCCTCCAGGTCGTCGAGGACGAGTCGAAGGCCCGGCAGGTCACCGGCTTCCGCCAGCAGAAGGAGCGCGAGGAGGCCCTCGCGAAGACCTCCCGCCTCTCGCTCGACTCGCTCTTCAGCCGGATGGCCAAGGGCGAGGTCAAGGAGCTCCCGATCATCCTCAAGGCCGACGTCCACGGCTCCGAGGAGGTCATCACCCAGTCGCTCAACAAGCTGTCGACGGCGAAGGTCAAGGTCAACGTCCTGCACACGGGCGTCGGCGCGATCTCCGTCAACGACGTCCTCCTCGCGTCGGCCTCCGAGGCGATCGTCATCGGCTTCAACGTGAGGCCGGAGCGGAAGGCGCAGGAGCTCGCCGACAAGGAAGGCGTCGACATCCGCCTCTACTCGGTCATCTACAACCTGACCGACGAGATCAAGAAGGCGATGGCGGGCCTCCTCGACACGGTCAGCAAGGAAGTCGCGAAGGGCCGCGCCGAGGTGCGCGAGACCTTCCGGATCCCGAAGATCGGCCTCATCTGCGGCTGCATGGTCGTGGAAGGGGTCATCCCCCGGAACGCCAACGCCCGCCTCCTCCGCGACAACCGCGTGATCTACGAGGGGAAGATCGGCTCGCTCCGCCGCTTCAAGGACGACGCCTCCGAGGTCAAGAGCGGCTTCGAGTGCGGCATCGGCATCGCCGGGTACCAGGACGTCAAGGTCGGAGATGTCATCGAGGCCTTCGTGACCGAGGAGGTCGCGGCCTCTCTGACGTAGGGCCGGAAAGGTCCGTCCCCGGGGCGCGGGCCCCGGGGCGGACGCCCCGGCTGCGTCTCCCCGGAGAACCGATGGTCGTCGCCCTCGCCGTCTTCGACTTCCACCTCCCCTCCTGCCGCGGTCTCAAGGAGAAGAGGGCCTTCCTCAGGCCCCTGAAGTCGCGGCTGCGCGGCGGCTTCGAGATCTCCGCCTCCGAGGTCGCGCACCACGACCTCCTCCAGCGCGCCGCCGTGGGCGTCGCCGCCGTCGGCCCGGACCGCTCCGCGCTCGAGCCGCTCCTCTCGAAGGTCGTCGAGTACGTCGAGGGGTGGGCCGAGGAGTCGGGCGTCGAGCTGACGGCCCTCCGGAGCGAGTTCCTCGAGTACGGCGACGTCGGCGCCCCGGGCTCGTCGTTCGGCGCCGAAGAGGAGGCCTCGTGAAGGAACGCCGCCGCCCCCGGCAGGTCGCCGACGTCGTCCGCGAGGAGCTCGCGCGGCTCCTCAGGACCGAGGTCTCCGACCCCGCCGTCGGCTTCGCCACGATCACCGACGTCGTCCTCTCCCCCGACCTCCGCTCCGCGCGCGTCTTCGTCTCCGTCCTCGGCGGCGAAGGGGCGTTCGAGAAGAGCGTCGCCGCCCTGAACCGCGCCGCGCCGATGCTGCGCGGGATGGTCGGGCGCAACTGCCACCTCCGCTACGCCCCCGAGCTGCGGTTCGAGGAGGACCACAGCCTCGAGCGCGGCGCGCGGATCGAGGAGATCCTGAAGCACCTGCCGCACACGCCCGACGCGGACGGCGGCAAGGGCGGAGACGGCGGGGACGACGGGGAGAAGGGATGAGCGAGGCGGACTTCGAGGCCGTCGCCGCCCTCCTCTCCTCGGGACGACGCTTCCTCCTGACGGGCCACCGGAACCCCGACGGCGACTCGCTCGGCTCCGCCCTCGCGCTCGCGCAGGCGCTCGAGGCCCGCGGCAAGGAAGCCCGCGTCGTCATGCGCGACCGCTGGTCGAGCTCGTACGACGGGATGCCGGGCGTCCCGGGCGTCACCGTCTCCGACGCGCTCCCGCCGGACTGGCCCTCGGGCTGGGACGCGGCGGTCGTCATGGAATGCCCCGAGGCCGAGCGCCCCGGCTTCCCCGCGCTCCTCGCCGGGACGACGGTCAACGTCGACCACCACCCGGGCAACACGCGCTGGGCGACGCACAACCTCGTCGTCCTCCCGGCCGCCGCGGTCGGCGAGGTCGTCGCCGACCTCCTCGACCGCCTCGAGTGGCCGATGACGCCGGAGATCGCGACGAACCTCTGGGTCTCGCTCGTCTCGGACACGGGCTCGTTCCGCTACGGGAACACGACCCCGCGCGCCCTCGCGCTCGGCGCCCGCCTCGTGACCGAGGGGGTCCGCCCCGACGTCGTGAACGAGTTCCTCTTCGAGGCGAAGCCGCTCTCGACGGTGAAGCTCGAGAGCCTCGTCCTCGGGACGCTCGAGCTGCACGACGAGGGGCGCGTCGCGCTCGTCTCCCTCCCGAAGCGCTTCCTCGCCGAGTCCGGCGCCGACGCCGCGGACGGCGAGGGGCTCGTGAACCGCGCCCGCGGGATCCAGGGGGTCAAGGCCGCCGTCCTCGTCCGCGAGAGCGACGAGCCGGGGGTCTTCCGCTGCTCGCTCCGGTCGAAGGGCTCCGTCGACGTCCGCTCCGTGGCCGCGGCGCGGAACGGCGGCGGCCACCGGAACGCGGCGGGGTGCCGCGTCGCGGGGACCTGGGAGTCCGCCAAGGCCGACATCGTCCGCGCGCTCGCCGTCGCCGTGAGCCAGGAGGCCCCGTGAGCGCTGCCCAGGTCCCGAACGACGGGCCGTCCGGCCTCCTCCTCGTCGACAAGCCGGAGGCGATGACGTCGCACGACGTCGTCGACGCCGTCCGGCGCCTCCTCGGGACGCGGAGGGTCGGCCACACCGGGACGCTCGACCCCGCCGCCACCGGCCTTCTCGTCCTCTGCGTCGGCCGCGCCGGGCGCCTGCAGTCGTTCCTGACGAGCTTCGACAAGAGCTACGAGGGCTCGATGCGGTTCGGGGTCGAGACGGACACCTACGACCGCGAGGGGACCCCCGTCGGCGAGCCGCACCCCGACCCGCGCCCCGAGCCGGCGGCTCTCCGCGCCGCCTGCGGCCGCTACGTCGGCGAGTTCGAGCAGGCGCCGCCGCCGTTCTCGGCGAAGAAGATCGGGGGGAAGAAGTTCTACGAGCTCGCCCGCAAGGGCGAGGCCGTGCCGCACCTCCCGAAGAAGGTCCGCGTCAGCCGCTTCGACACGCTCGAGGTGGACGGGGCGTTCGCCCGCTTCCACGTCGACTGCTCCTCGGGGACGTACATCCGCTCGCTGGCGCACGACGTCGGCCGGGAGCTCCGCCTCGGCGCGCACCTCGCGTCGCTCCGGCGGACGCGGATCGGCCCGTTCTCCCTCGAGAGCGCGCGGACCCTCGCCGCCCTCGACGCCCTGCCGCCCGAGGCCCGGACGACGCCCCCGAGCTGGATCCCGCTCGCCGAGGTCCCGCTCCCCTTTCCCGCCGTGACGCTCCTCCCGGGAGAGGCGCAGAAGGTGCGGCGCGGGCACGCGGTCCCGGTCCGCGTCCCTGCCGAGGCGAACGGCGCCCCGTGGATCCGCCTCCTCGCCTCGGGCGAGCTCGTCGCCCTCGGGCACCCCGAGCCGCTCGGCCGCGGCGCCCTCGCGCTCGTGAAGCCGAAGATCGTGCTACAAGACTGATATGTTCCCGGGGGAACCGGGGCCTGTCGGCCCGCCGCCGGTTCCCCCCGACCCCCTCCGCGCGGGCTGACGAAAGCAACGGACGTTCCCGGGGGAACCGGGGCCTGTCGGCCCGGCACCGGCTCCCTCCCCCGACACCCGGACCGACGACGGGCCAGACGGCATCTTCTCACCGGACAGAGACTTGGCCCTGAAATTGACCCGATCGACGGCGGACCTTATCCTCTGCCGTTCGAGATTGAGAAGAGAAGGATAGAGAACCGTGGCCCAGACGATCACCCCTAAGACGGACACCATCAAGGCCTTCGAAAGGCACGAGGGAGACACCGGATCCCCCGAGGTCCAGGTGGCCCTCCTCTCACAGCGGATCACGGCCCTGACCGAGCACTTCAAGGCGCACGCGAAGGACCACCACTCCCGCCGCGGGCTGCTCCAGATGGTCGGCCAGCGACGCCGCCTGCTCGACTACCTCAAGAAGCGCGACGTGTCGCGCTACAAGGCCCTGATCGAGCGCCTCGGGCTCCGCAAGTAGGAGCCGCGCCGGCGCGAGGCCGCGCCCCGGCCTCCCCGGCCGAAAGAAGGAAACGATGAAGGAATCCGTCTCCGCCCAGGTGGGGGGCCGTGCCCTCACCATCGAGAACGGCAAGGTGGCCAAGCAGGCCGACGGCGCCGCCGTCGTCCGGCTCGGCGACACCATGGTTCTCGTCACCGCCTGCTACGCCCGCGAGGCCAAGGACGTCGACTTCGTCCCGCTGACGGTCGAGTACAAGGAATACCAGTACGCCGCCGGGCGCATCCCCGGGGGCTTCTTCAAGCGCGAGGGCCGCCCCACCGAGAAGGAGATCCTGACCTGCCGGATGATCGACCGGCCGATCCGGCCGCTCTTCCCGAGCGGGTTCGCGTTCGAGACGCAGATCGTCGCGCTCGTCCTCTCCGCCGACGGCGAGAACGACCCCGACGTCCTCGCGATCAACGGCACCGCGGCCGCGCTCGCTGTCAACCCGATCCCCTTCACCGAGATCCTCGGCGCCGTCCGCGTCGGGCGCATCGGCGACCGCTTCGTCTTCAACCCGACGAAGAAGGAGCGCGAGGAGTCCGTCATGGACCTCGTCGTCGTCGGGACGCGCCAGGCCGTCAGCATGGTCGAGGCGGGCGCGAAGGAGTGCTCCGAGGAGCTCATGCTCGAGGCGATCCTCGCCGGGCACCGCGAGCTCCAGAAGGTCATCGACGCCATCGAGGAGCTGCAGCGCCGCCAGGGCGTCGTCAAGCAGCCGTTCACGCCCCCGGCCCCGGTCCCGGCCGACGTCATGGCCGAGGTCCGCCGCCGCTGGGACGGCAGGATGATGGAAGCCCTCACCTGGAAGGGGAAGATCGAGTCGTACGCCAAGATCAAGGAGGTCAAGAAGGCCGCGGTCGCCGAGGTCCCCGAGGACCAGCCCGAGCTGAAGCTCCAGGTCAAGCGCGCGGTCTCCGACCTCGTCGAGATCCTCACGCGCGAGACGATCCTCCGCGACCGCAAGCGGCTCGACGGCCGCGCGTTCGAGGAGGTCCGCCCCATCGAGGTCGAGGTCGGCGTCCTCCCCCGCACGCACGGCTCCGCGCTCTTCACGCGCGGCGAGACGCAGGCCCTCGTCACGGTCACCCTCGGCACCTCCGACGACACCCAGCTCATCGAGGACCTCGAGGGCGAGTTCGAGAAGAAGTTCCTCCTCCACTACAACTTCCCGCCGTTCTCCGTCGGCGAGGTGAAGCGCTTCGGCACCCCGGGCCGCCGCGAGATCGGCCACGGCCGCCTCGCCTGGCGCGCCCTCGACGCCGTCCTCCCGCCCGAGTTCCCCTACACGATCCGCGTCGTGTCGGACATCCTCGAGTCGAACGGCTCCTCGTCGATGGCGACGATCTGCGGCGGCTCGCTCTCGCTCATGGACGCCGGCGTCCCGATGGGCGCCTCCGTCGCGGGCGTCGCGATGGGCCTCGTCGCCGAGGGCGACCAGTGGGCCGTCCTGACCGACATCGCCGGCCAGGAGGACCACTACGGCGACATGGACTTCAAGGTCGCCGGCACGCGCAAGGGCGTCACCGCCCTCCAGATGGACATCAAGGTCTCCGGCATCAGCCGCGAGGTCTTCGAGAAGGCGCTCGAGCAGGCGAAGGCCGGCCGGATGCACATCCTCGACATCATGGAGAAGGCGATCCCGTCCGCGCGCCCCGAGATCTCGGCCTACGCGCCGCGCCTCATCTCCATCAGCGTCCCCGAGGAGAAGATCCGCGACGTCATCGGCTCCGGCGGCAAGACGATCCGCGCGCTCCAGAAGGAGTACTCGGTCAAGATCGACGTGCAGGACGACGGCACCGTCACGGTCGCCTCGGTCGACATGGCGTCGGCCGAGAAGTGCATCGACGCGATCCGCGCCCTCACGACCGTCCCGGAGATCGGGACGGAGTACGAGGGTACCGTCAAGCGCGTCGAGCCGTACGGCTGCTTCGTCGAGATCCTCCCGGGCCTCGACGGCCTCGTCCACATCTCCGAGCTCGCGCCCGGCCGCGTCCGCGAGACGACCGACGTCGTCAAGCTCGGCGACAAGACCAAGGTCAAGATCATCGCGATCGACCCGGTCAACGGGAAGATCAAGCTCTCGCGCCGCCAGGCGCTCAGCCCCGAGGAGGCGGCCGCCGAGGTCGAGCGCCTCGGGCTGAACGCCACGCCGGTCGAGGGCGAGGCGGGCGGCGACGACCGCCCGCACTTCCGCCGCGAGGGGGGCTTCCGCGACCGCGGCCCGCGCCGCGAGGGAGGCTTCGGCGGACCGCGCGGACCGCGCCGGGACGGCCCCGGCGGCCACGGCGGACCCCGCCACTGACGTTCCCTCCGCCCACGGACGACGAAGGCCGGGCTCGCGCCCGGTCTTCGCTTTCCGGGGGGCGCGTTGCGCTGCGCCCACCGGACCCGCGGGACACTCGTCCCGGCTCCGCCGGACCTAGCGCCGGAGGGCCGAGAAGCGCCGTCCCGGCGGGGCGACGCCCTCGGGCTCGACCCTCGCGAGGTCCCGCTCCCCGGCGAGCCAGCGATTCATCGCGACGAGCCCCGTCCGGCGGCCGGGATCGCCGCGGTTCTCCTCGAGGTAGCGCCTCACCTCCGCCGCGCCCGCCTCCGGCGAGATCCGTGCCTCGGCGAGCGTCGCGGCGACGATCGTGTCGGCCCAGCGCCACGGGTACGCGCGGATCGGCGACGGCAGGAGCGCCTGCGCCGTGAGCGCCGCCGCGAGCCCGGCCCACGGGAGGAGCGGGCGGGGCGCCCGGTCCCGCAGCGCCTCGAAGGCGAGGAGCGCGAAGAGGGCGGTCCCGAGAGCGAGCGGCGCGGAGGCGCCCGCCCGGTAGCGCGTCGTCGTCGAGACCATGAGGCAGGCCGCGAGCGGCACGAGGGCGGCGACGGCGACGAGGATCCCCTCGCCGCGCCGGAAGAGGCCGCGCCGCGCCGCGAGGAGGAGCCCGGCGACGCCCGTGCCGACGAGGCAGGGGAAGACCGGGAGTCGGGCGAGCCACGGCAGGTGAAGGCGGAAGAAGCCGAAGCTCGCGTTGTCGGGGACCTCGGCAGCGTTGAACGCGCTCGCGAGCTTCCGGCCGAGGAGGAGGGCGAAGCCCGCCGGGTCGTCGTGCCACGTCGCGAGCGAGAGGATCCCGGCCCGGAGCGTCGAGCCCCGCGCCTGGCGAAGGACGTCCATCAGGAGCGGCGAGGCGTCGACCGACCCGTCCGCGCCCCGGGCGTTCGCCCACGGGAGACCGACGAGCGGGCGGGTGTCGAACGCGAGGAGCGGCGCGCCGACGGCGGCGTTGCGGGCGACGAGAGGCGCGAGCGCGACGAGGAGCCCCGCGGCGAACGCGGCGACGACGCGCCCCCGCGCCCGCCGCCCCTCCGCGCGCACGGCGAGGACGGCCCCCGAGACGAGGCCGAGCGGGAGGACGGTCTGCTTCAGGAGCGCGCCGAAGCCCGCGAGGAGGCCGAGGAACGCGCCGCCGCGCGCCCGCGGCGGGCGCGCGGCGAGGAGCGGGAGGGCGAGGAGGAGCGCCGAGAGGTGCGCGACCGGCCCGTCGCGGTAGAGGAAGCCGTCGAGGAAGACGAGAGGCGCGTAGGTGCCGTGAAGGATGCCGGCCACGGCCCCCGCGGCGACCGCGAGGCGCACGGGCCTGCCGGCGCGGAGGAGGAGCGCGGCGCACGCCGCGGCGAGGAGGGCCGAGGCGGCCGTGGCGAGGAGGAGCTGGGCGAGGCGGGCGACGGTGACCTCGCCGAGTCCCGTCGCTCCCGCCGCCGCGAGGAGGTACGGGTAGCCCGGCCCCTGGTAGGGAACCTTCGTGGGCACGACGGCGTCCCAGTCGGCGGGCGTCCCGTAGCGCGCCTGCCACGAGAAGAAGGGGCGGTACGCCGGGTCGTCGAGGAGGTTCCCGCGCGCGATCCGGGCCGCGGAGGCGACGGCGGCGTGCTCGTCGGTCTCCTTCCAGAGGTGCCAGTCGGAGAGGGGCGACGCCTCGCGCTCCGCCCACGCGGCCGAGCGGACGGAGAGGACGGCGGCGGCGGCGAGGAGCGCGGCGAGGAGGAGCGGGCGGCGCGCGGCCACGGAGGCTCAGTAGGGCATCTCGTCGTCCTCGAGCCCGAAGTAGTGGCCGAGCTCGTGGCGGACGGTGTCCTGGATCTCGCGGACCGCTTCGCCGTTCGAGGCGCAGCAGCGGAGGATCGGGCCGCGGAAGACGACGACCTGCGGCGGCAGGCCCGGGAGCCCGTCGAAGCCGACCTCGGTCCTCATCGCGCCGCGGTAGATGCCGAAGAGCTCCTCGTCGTCGGGCGTCTCCGTTTCGACGTAGTCCTCCTCCTCGGGCTCCTCCTCGACGGCGATGACGACGTTCCCGAGCATCTCCTTGAACTCGGGGGGAAGACCCTCGACCGCCTCGGCGACGAGCTTCTCGAACGCGGCCATCGAGAGGCGGGGCGGGCGCGGCGGGCGGCGTCTCACGGCGTGCCGAAGAGCCCCCGGAAGCTCGCCGTCGTGGCGCGCGCGACCTCCTCCGGAGAGACTCCCTTCACCTCGGCGAGGCGGGCCGCGGTCCGCGCGACGAGCGCCGGCTCGTTCGGCTTCCCGCGGAAGGGCGCCGGGGCGAGGTAGGGCGCGTCGGTCTCGACGAGCATCCGGTCGAGCGGCAGCGCCGCCGCCGATTCCCGCACGTTGTCGGCCATCCGGAACGTGATCATCCCCGAGTAGCTGACGAGGTAGCCGAGGGCGATCGCCCTCTCCCCCGTCGCCGTCGAGGCGCAGAACGAGTGGAAGACGCCCCGCGGCCGCTCCGGGCTCCCCTTCGCTCTCGTCTCGAGGATCGCGAGGAGGTCGTCCTCCGACTCGCGATTGTGGAGGAGGACCGGCTTGCCGAGCCGTTCGGCGAGGGAGAGCTGCGCGGCGAGCGCCCGCTTCTGGTCCTCCTTCGGGGAGAAGTCGTAGAAGTAGTCGAGGCCGATCTCGCCGATCGCGACGACCTTCGCCGAGGCCGCGAGCCGCTCGAGCGCCCGGACCACCCGGTCCTCGTCGAACCCCTTCGTCTCGTGCGGGTGGACGCCGACGGCGGCGTACACCCCTTCGAACCTCTCGGCGACCTCGACGACGCGCGGGGCGTCGTCGAGCGTCGTCGCCGGGACGAGGATCCGCGTCACCCCCGCGTCCCGCGCACGGGCGACCTGGCCGGCGACCTCGGCGTCCGTGGCGGCACGCGTCGGCCACCGGGCTTCCGGACCGGGGAAGACCATCGTCACGTGCCCGTGGGAGTCGGCGAGCTCGGTCACTCCCCGGAGGATAGCGGAGGGAGCCGCCGCGCGGCCCGGCCGCCTACTTGACCCTGGTGCCGGAGGGGACCGAGGGGTCGACGGAGAGGAGCGACGGCTCGCCCGTGCCCGGGAGCGACGCGGCGAGGACCATCCCGTTCGACTCGATCCCCATCAGCTTCGCGGGCTGGAGGTTCGCGACGACGACGACCTTGCGCCCCACGAGCTGCTCGGGGGCGTAGGCGGTCGCGATGCCGGCCACGAGCGTCCGCTCCTCCTCGCCGATCCGCACCCGGAGCTTCATCAGCTTCTTCGACTTCTCGACCTTCTCGGCGCCGACGATCTCGGCGACGCGCAGGTCGGCCTTGAAGAACTCCTCGATGGAGATGCGCGCCTGCTCGGCGGGGGCGGCCGCCGGCGCGGCGGGAGCCGGGGCAGGGGCGGCGGGAACGGCTGGCGCCGGCTCGGCGGCCGGGGCGGCGGGCTTGGTCTCTTCGTTCACGGTGGACTCCTTGGCGAGGTCCGCGAAGTACGCCTTCGCGTCCGCACGGGGGAAGAGGGGAGCGGCGGGGACGAGCGGGGCGCCGAGCGGCAGGCCGCCCCAGGCGAGGTCGGCCGGCCCGAGCTCCTCGGCGGCCTTCGGCGTGCCGAGGCGCCGGAGGACCTCCGACGCGGCGCCGGGCGCGATCGGCGCGAGAAGGACCGCCGCGATGCGGAGCCCCTCGAGCGCGTTGTGGTGGACGCGGTGGAGCGCCGGGGTGACCCCCGCGGCCTTCACCGTCTTCCACGGCTCCTTCGCGGTGATGTAGCCGTCGATGGCGCCGAGGAGGACCCGTACCGCCTCGGCCGCCTCGTGGAGGCGGCAGGAGCGGAACGCCGCGTCCCACGCGGCGACGGCCGCCTCCGCCGCGCTCTTCACCTCGTTGTCGTCGCAGCGCTCGGACGGGGTCTTCCCGCCGAAGGCGTCCGACGCCATCCGGACGGCGCGCGAGAGCGTGTTCCCGAGGCCGTTCGCGAGGTCGCTGTTGTAGCGGACGAGGAACGCCTCGTCGGAGAACGACGCGTCCTGGCCGAAGCTCATCTCGGAGATCAGGTGCCAGCGGAGCGCGTCGACGCCGAACGCCTCGACGAGGGCGTCGGGACGGACGACGTTGCCGACCGACTTCGACATCTTCCGCTGGTCCTTGAGCCAGAAGCCGTGGCTGACGACCTGCGTCGGGAGAGGAAGGCCGGCGGACAGCAGGAACGCGGGCCAGTAGACCGCGTGGAAGCGGAGGATGTCCTTGCCGACGACGTGGACGACGCGCCGCTCGTCCCCCGCGGGCCAGTAGCGCGCGACGAGGCTCTCGTCGCCGCTCCCGAGGCCGAGCGCGGTGAGGTAGTTCGTGAGCGCGTCGAGCCAGACGTAGACGACGTGCCCCGGGTGCCCCGGGAAGGGAATCCCCCACTCGATCGCCGTCCGCGAGACGGAGAGGTCCTTCAGCCCCGACGCGACGAAGGAGCGGACCTCGTTGAGCCGCGTCTCCGGGAAGACGAACGGGATCCCCGGGACGCTCCCCTTCTCGTAGAGCTCGAGGAGGCGGTCCTGGTACCTCGAGAGGCGGAAGAAGACGTTCTCCTCCTTCTGCCACTCTGGGGCGGTGCCGTGCGTCGGGCACCGGCCGTCCTCCAGGTCCTTCTCGGGGTAGAACGCCTCGCAGCCGACGCAGTACCACCCCTCGTGCCCGGCGACGTAGAGGTCGCCCGCCGCCTCGAGGCGGCGGATGAGCTCGGCCACGCCGACGCGGTGGCGCGGCTCGGTCGTCCGGATGAAGTCGTCGTTCGCGACGCCGAACCGCTTCCAGAGGTCGCGGAACGTCGGCGCGTGGCGGTCGGCGACGTCGATCGGGGCGACGCCTTCCTTCTTCGCGACCTTCTCGATCTTCTGCCCGTGCTCGTCCGTCCCGGTCAGGAAGCGGACGTCGTCGCCCTGGAGACGATGAAAGCGGGTCAGCGTGTCGGTGACGAGCGTCGTGTAGAGGTGGCCGATATGCGGTCGGTCGTTGACGTAGTAGATCGGGGTCGTGAAGTACCGGGACATGGGCCGGCGAGGATATCAGGAGGGCCCGACGGGCCCGCCTGCCGCCCCGGCCCGGGCGCTACATCAGCCCTTCGCGGCGGAACGAGAACCAGCGCCCCCGTCCGACGACGACGTGGTCGCGGACCGGCACCCCGACGGCCTCTCCCGCCGCCACGAAGCGGGCCGTCGTCGCCCGGTCCTCGGGCGACGGCGCCGGGTCGCCCGACGGGTGGTTGTGGTAGAGGACGAGCCCCGCGGCCCCCTCGAGCACCGCGATCCGGAGGAGCGGTCCGGGCTGGACCGCCGCGGACGTGACCCCGCCCCGGAAGACGACCTCGTCGTGGATCAGCCGGTTCTTCGCGTCGAGCAGGAGCCCGCCCATCACCTCGCGCAGCTCCGGGGCGAGCGTGGCGCACAGGTAGGCACCGGCCGCCTCGGGGGCGTCGATGAGCGGCCGCTCCTCGACCTCGGCGCGCGCGAGCCGGCGGGCGAGCTCGGCGGCAGCGGCGATCCGGCAGGCCTTCGCGAGGCCGATGCCGCGCGCGAGCTCGCGGACGCGCCCCCGCTCGCTCCTCGCGAGGAGGCCCCGGAGGCCGTTGCCGCGCAGCACCTCGCGGGCCGTCTCGAGGACGCCGGCGCCGGCGCGACCGGTCCCGAGGAGGATCGCGACGAGCTCCTCGTCGGTCAGCGCGTCGGCCCCGCGCGCGACGAGCTTCTCCCGGGGGCGGTCCTCCGGCGGCAGCTCGGCGAGCCGACCGGAGCGCGGGACCGGGGCCGTCACCGGAGCGTCTCGAGCGGCTCGACGAGCCTCTCGATCCCCACGACGCGCGTCTCCTCGGTCAGCGGGAAGAGCGCCGCGTCCCCCTCGCCCTCGGGGCCGGTCACGAGAGAGGAGACGGTGCGGGTCGCCTCCGTCCTCGTCCGGAGCGGGGAACGCCCCTCCGCCGCGGGAGGCGCCATCCCGGGGCCGTCGACGGCGAGCTCGGCCTCCGTCTCGACGACGACGCCGACCGGCAGGCCGCGGACCCGCGCGAGCTCCGGGGCGATCGCCTCGCGCACCTTCTCCGGGACGCCGAGGAGGCGGCCCAGGTCGTCGAGGGGCGAGCGGGCCTCGGCGGCGCCCTCCTCGACCGCGTCGACGAGGGCGGTGAGCCTGCAGCGCGCGCGGCCGACGCGCCCCGGCATCGAGGTGACGAGGCTCCACGACGCGGTGAGCCGGAGGCGCGTCGAGGGTCTCCCCTCGAACGCCGGGCCCTTCGAGAGCTCGGCGGGAGGGACGACGACGTCGTCGACGCGGCTCTGGAACGGACCGGGATCCCCGGCGGCCGGGGGAACGAAGAGCGCGCCGAGCTCGTCGAGCCCCGCCCGCGCCGCGGTCGGCCCCTTCCGGTCGACGAGCCAGCCTCCGCGCTCGCCGAGGACGACGGCGTCCGCCTTCGTCCGCGGGAAAGTCCCCCCGACGAGGTCCCACCGCGCCGTGCCGCCGAGGACCACGACGTGGCCGGCCACCGCGCTCGCCCTCTCTCCCGCGGGCGAGACGCTCTTCCTCGACTCGGCGAGGTCGTAGCGCGCGACGCGACGCGGGGCGGGCGGCGCCGCCGGAGGGCCCGCCGCGAGCGGGGACGCGAGCGCGACCGCGAGCGAGACCGTGGCCGAAAAGCGCACGCTCCATCTTCGCATGTGGACCGCGGCCGGGGCCGGGACGACAATGGACCGATGTTCACCGGTCCCGAGCCGCTGACGCTTCCGAACCCGACGGAGCCGGGGCGGTTCGTCGTGCGCCTCGTCGGCGACGCCGACGCCGTCGCGTGGGTCGCCGCGAACCTGCGCGGACCGGGAGTCGGCGTCGAGCCGTTCTCGAGCCCGGGCAGGGACGGGGGCCAGGCCCCCGGCCCGATCGTCTGGGTCGCACGGCCCGGAGAGACCGAGCCCGGGCGGACGATCGTCGACGACGCCGCGGTCTGGAGCTTCCCCTGCCTCGTCGTCGTTCCCCCCGGGGGCGCGGCGCCCGACATCCTCGCGGGGCACCCGGCCGTCGAGTCGTTCGAGGTCGTCCGCGAGCCCGACGACGCGCCGGTCCTCCGGATGCGTCTCGAGCGGCTCCTCCTCCTGCACCGGCGCCGGGCGCAAACCGAGGCCGTCCTCAACGACCTCCCCGTCGTCGTCTACACGCGGACCCTCGGCGGTGTCTTCACGAGCGTGAACGCCGAGACGGAGTCGTTCCTCGCGCGCGACCGCTCCGGCCTCGTCGGGCGGCACGTCCTCGAGGTCCTGCCGGCCGGGACGCTCTCGGATTCCGACCTCGCCTCGATGAACGAGGGTCTCCTCGCGCGCGGCCGTCACCGAAAGAGGCTCGCGGGCCGTTCGCCCGACGGCCGCCCCTTCGCGCTCGACGTCCGCGCCCTCCTCCTGCGGGACGGGCACGGGACGCCGTGGGGCGCGCAGGTCGTCATCGCCGACCTCACCGACGAGGAAGAGGCCAGGGAGCGTTTCCGCGTCGAGGCCGAGCGGAGCGGGATCCTCGCCGACATCGCGACGGCCACGCGCGACGTGACCGACCCCGACCAGGTCCTCGAGACGGTCACGTCGATCGTCGGCCCCCGCTCGGGCGCGCTCACGGTCGACGTCTTCCTGCCGGACGGCAGCCCGGAAAGGCTCGTCCTCCGCCGGACCTGGCGCGCCTCCGCCACGACGCCGGACATCTCGGGCGCCGTCTGGCACATCGGCGAGACCGACGTCCACCGGGCGCTCGCGGAGCGGCGCGGTCCGTTCGTCGTCCCGGACTCCCGGGAGGAGGTCGACCGCTCCGAGGCGGCGACGGGCCTGCGCTCGCTCGGCGCCGGGTCGGGGATCCTCCTCCCCGTCGTCTCGGAGAACGAGGTCATCGGCGTCCTCGGCCTGACCTTCCCGTCGCCGCGCACCTTCGCCGCGGACGAGACGACCTTCCTCGGGCTCGTCGCCGACCAGCTCGGCCTCGCGATCCGCGCGGCCCGTCTCCACAGGAGCCTCGCGGAGAAGCTGCGCGCCCTCGCCGAGGAGCAGCGCCTCCGCGAGCGGGCGGACCACGACCGCCAGCGGCTCCTGAGCATGCTCGTCCACGACCTGAAGAACCCTCTCTCGGCGGTCCTCGCCTCCCTCGAGCTCGGCATCGACCGGACCTCGGACGACCCGCGCCTCGAGCGCCTCCTGCGCACGTCGATGGCCTCCGCGCGGGGGCTCGCCGGGATGATCGACGACGCCCTCCTCGTCTACCGCACCGGGGAGACCCCCGCGGACCTCCGGCCCGAGGACGTCGCGTCCGTCCTCTCCCAGCCGTTCGAGGAGGCGTTCTTCCTGGCCGAGGCGCGGCAGATCCGGCTCGAGGTCCGGGTGGCCGAAGGCCTGCCGGCCGTCTCGCTCGACGCCGGGCGCTACCGCCGCGCGGCGTCGAACATCCTCTCGAACGCGCTGAAGTTCAGCCGGCGGGGCGGCGACGTCCTCGCGACCGTCGACGTCGAGGAGGCCGACGGGAGCCGCTGGCTCGTCCTCCGCGTCGCCGATTCCGGGCCGGGCGTCCCCGAGTCCGTCAAGCACCGGCTGACGGAGCCGTACCAGCGGTTCGCGGGTTCGGAGAAGGTCCCCGGAACGGGGCTCGGCCTCACGGTCGTCGGCGCCGTCGCCGCCGCGCACGGCGGCTGCATCAACGTCGAGCCCCGGGCCTCCACGGGGGGCGGATCCGTCTTCTCGCTCTGGATCCCCGCGTGAAGGAGCTCCACGCCGGCCGGCACCTGAGGCTCGTCTGCCGGAACGGGTGGGAGTTCGTCGAGCGTCCTGGCGTCCTGGGCATCGTCCTCGTCGTCGCGGTGACTCCCGGAGGAGGCCTCCTCCTCGTCGAGCAGCACCGCGAGCCGGTCGGGGCGAGCGTCCTCGAGCTCCCGGCCGGCCTCGCCGGAGACGCCGGGAGCCCGGCCGGCGAGCCGCTCGAGGAGGCCGCGCGGCGCGAGCTCGTCGAGGAAACGGGCTGGGACGCGGCGGAGATGGAACGGCTGACGGCCGGCCCGCCGTCCGCCGGCGTCACCTCCGAGGTCGTGACGCTCTTCCGGGCGCGCGGCCTCTCGAAGGCCGGCCCCGGAGGGGGCGTCGAGGGGGAGGCGATCACCGTCCACGAGGTCCCCCTCGCCGAGGCCGAGGCCTGGCTCCTCCGGCGCGAAGCCGGGGGAGCCCTCGTCGACCCGAAGGTCTGGGCGGGCCTCTGGTTCGCCCGCCGCCCCTGACCCCGCCCTACGAGGCGATCCGGACGACGACCTTCCCGAACCCCGCGCCCGACTCGAGGCGCTCGTAGGCCGCGCGGACGTTCTCGAGGGCGAAGACCTCGTCGACGACCGGGAGGACCCGCTTCGCCTCGACCGCTCTCAGGAGCGCCCCGAACTCCGAGTCCGTCCCCATCGTCGAGCCGAGGATCGAGAGCTGCTTCCAGAAGATGATCCGGATCTCCTCCTCGGGGTTCGGCCCGCTCGTCGCCCCGCAGGTGACGATGCGCCCCTTCTTGGCCGCGGCGGTGAGCGAGGCCCGCCACGTCGCCGCGCCGACCGAGTCGACGACGACGTCGACGCCCCGCTTGCCGGTCAGCTCGCGAACCTTCCTGCCGACGTCGACCTTCCGGTAGTCGAGCGCGACGTCGGCCCCGAGCCTCGAGGCCCGCTCGAGCTTCTCCTCGCTCCCGGAGGTGACGATGACGAGGGAGGCCCCGGCGAGCCGGGCGACCTGGAGCGCGAAGGCCGAGACCCCGCCGCCGATCCCGTGGATGAGGACGCTCTCGCCGGGGCGGAGGGCCGCGCGGGTCACGAGCATCCGCCAAGCGGTCATCGCGGCGAGCGGGAACGACGCGGCCTCCTCGTCCGAGAGGTGCGCCGGCGCCTTCCAGACGTTCGCGGCGGGGACGGCGATCCGCTCCGCGAGCGTCCCGGAGCGGTGCTCGCCGAGGATCTCGTAGTCGACGCAGAGGCTCCGCTCGCCGTCGCGGCAGAACTCGCACGTGCCGCAGGAGAGGCCCGGCTGGAGGACGACGCGGTCGCCGACCGAGAGGCCCCTCACGCCCTCTCCGAGGGACTCCACGCGCCCGCAGCCGTCGGCCCCGGGAACGTGCGGGAAGCGGATCGGCACGCCCGGGATGCCGTTCCTCACGAACGCGTCGAGGCGGTTCAGCGCGGCCGCGGTGAGGCGGACGAGGACCTCGCCGGGGCCCGGGACGGGGTCGGGGAGGCTCCCGACCTCGAGGACGTCGTTTCCCCCGTGGCGGTTCAGGAGTGCCGCTTTCATTTCTCCTCCTTCCCGTGGAAACTCCCGCTTCCGATGCCGAGCCTGCCGAAGCTGCCGACCCTCCCCGCCTCTCCCGACCCCGCAACGGTCTGCCCGCCCTGCGGGAAGTGCTGCCGGTACGTCGCGGTCGGCATCGACGGCCCCGTGAGCGTCAGCGGCGTCTCCACGGCGCTGTGGCTCGTGTACCACAGGAACGTGTCCGTCTACCAATCGCACTCCGGCGACTGGTTCGTCCTCTTCCCCGCCGAGTGCGACAACCTCCTCCCGGACGGCCTCTGCGGCGTGTACGAGAACCGGCCGCTCCTCTGCCGCGAGTACGACGTCGACGGCTGCGAGGGGACGAGCGACGACGCGCCCGAGAAGGTCCGTTTCGACGACGGCGCGGCCCTCGGCGCCTGGCTCCTCGAGAAGCGCCCCGCTCTCCACGCGCGCTGCCTCGCGGCCGGGATCCTCCCCGCGGGAGTCCGGGGACCTGTGCCCCGCGGCCGCCGGAAGAAGGCCCGCTGAGGGCCCGCGGTCCTACGCCTCGAGGCTGAGGAGCGCCCCGAGCAGCTCGCCGCCGTCCTGGTAGCGCCCCGGCCGGTGCCGCTCGATGGAGCGGAGGAGGACCGCGACCTCGTCCTCGGCGAGCCAGGGGGCGAAGGGGCGCGGGTCGTCCGGGTCCCGCTCGAGGCGCGCGACGAGGACGTCGTCCCCGACGTAGGGCCAGCGGCCGGCCGCGAGCGTGTAGAAGGTCGCGCCGAGGGAGTAGACGTCGGACGCGGGCGAGGCCGACTCGCCGCGGAGGACCTCCGGCGGGAAGAACGCGGGGGTGCCGATGAGCTTCGACGTCGAGCCCGAGTCGGCCTCGGGGCGCGCGAGGCCGAAGTCGAGGATCCGGAGGATCCCGTGCTCGTCGAGGACGAGGTTCGCCGGCTTGAGGTCGCGGTGCAGGATCCCCTTCGAGTGCGCGGCGGCGACGCCGCGCGCCGCCTGGACGAACCAGTCCCGCCAGTTCCTCCTCATCCTCTCGGGGTCGGCCTTCAGGAGCGACTGGAGGTTCGGCCCCTCGAGGAACTCCATCGCGAGGTAGGCGCTCCCGAAGCCCTCGCCGAAGTCGTAGAGGCCGACGATGTTCGGGTGCTTGAGCGCCGCGATCGCCCGCGCCTCGCGGATGAAGTAGCGCATCGCGGTCTCGTCGCCCCAGAGCTGCCCCGGGAGGATCTTCAGCGCGACGGGCCGCTCGAGCTTGTGGTCGATCGCCTTGTGGACGATCCCCATGCCTCCGCGGCCGACCTCGGCCACGATCTCGTAGCGCTCCTCGGGCGTCTCGGCCCCGGGCCGCCCGGCCTGGGCCGACATCGCCTGGAACGTGCCGGACGGGCTGCGCCACGAGGAGCGCATCGACGTCGAGGCGACGTCGGGGGCGGCGATCGGGCCCGACACCTCGACGGCCGGCGGCAGCTCCCCGGCCTCGATCCGGCCGACGAGCGCGATCGCGCGGGTCGAAGCGTTCCGGAAGCTCGGGTCGAAGGCCGCGATGGCCGCGAGCTTCTCGCGGGCGCCGGCGAGGTCGCCGACCGCCTCGAACGCGCGGGCGAACGCCTCGTGCGCCGCGATCGTCGAATCCTCGACGGGCCGGTGGCCGAGGAGCTCGCGGAGGACGTGGATGGCGTCCCTCGGCTCGCCGTGAGCGAGGTGCGCCTCGGCGAGCTCGAGGAAGACGTCGGCGACGCCCGCGTCCGCGCGCCGCACCCCCGTGAGGAGGTCCCAGGCCTTCTCGCGGTGGCCCCCGCGGAGGGCGTTGCGGGCCGCGTCGACGCCCCGGCCGGCGCGGACGAAGAGGGAGACCGCCTCGTCGAACCGTCCCCTCTCCTGGAGGACCTGGGCGGCCTCCGCGAACCTCCCCGCCGCGCGGTAGAGCGAGATGGCGCGCTCCCAGTCCTGCAGGTCGCGGTAGAGACCGGCCGCCGTCTCGGCCTTGCCCGCCGCCTCGTACGTCGCCGCCGCCTCGGGGACCAGGCCCGCCTTCTGGAAGAGCGACGCGGCCCGCTCGAGCTTGCCCGACTCGCGGAACGCGCGGCCCGCCTCGGGGAGCCGGCCGGTCCGCTCGTAGAGGAGCGCGGCCTTGTCCCACTTCTCCGCCTTCGCCCAGGCGTCGGCGGCCCCGGCCCAGTCGCCCTTCCCCTCGAGGTCGCGGGCGAGGAGCTCGGCGGCGGTCTTCTCCTGCCCCGCCCTCGCGTAGGCCTCCGCGGCCCCCGCGAGGTCACCACCCCTCTCGAACTCCTTCGCCGCCTCCTGCGGACGCCCCGCGGCGAGGTAGAGGGGCCCGGCCCGGAGCGGCTCGCCGGCCAGCCGGAACGCCTCCGCCGCGTCGAGCGTCCGCCCGGCGGCCTGGGCCGTCTCGGCGGCGCGCTTCCAGAGGGAGCTCTTCCCCACCCCGAAGGTCGTCCCCTCGGCGATCTTCCGGCACGCGTCCGCGAGCGCCGCCGCGTCGCCGGCCGCCTCGGCCGCCTCGGCGAGGCGGTCCCAGCGCGCGGACTGCCGCGCCTCGGCGATCGCCCGGCTCCGCGCCGACGCGGCCTTCGCCGGTTCGCCGGCCGCCTCCCACGCCTTCGCCGCCTCCCACGCGAAGGCGTCCCCCGACTCTTCCCAGAGCTCGGCCGCGAGGCGGGCGTTCCCCTGGCGCAGCTCGATCGGGGCGAGGCGGGCGAGCAGCTTCCCCTTCCGGAAGGCCCGCTTGGCCTCCTCGGCGTCTCCCGCCTTCAGGAAGAGGTCGCCGGCCCTCCCGTAGTCCCGGGAGCGGAACGCTTCCTGCGCGGCGAGGATGTCCGGGTTCTTCGGCCGCGACCGCCGGAGCGTCAGGAGGAAGAGCCCGAGCGCGACGAGGTCGATCGCGAGCCGGGCAATGCTGTACTTCGAGAGGAAGTCGTAGAGCGGCGCCTTGCCGAGGTATCGCGCCACGTCCGCGGCCGGGGGGACGACCTTGCCGGCGAGCGCGAAGACCTGGTCGAGGTGCACGCCGAGGACCACGAGGACCGCGAAGAGGAGGACGACGACCGACGAGCGGAGGAAGTCCCCGAGCCGGATCCCCTGCTCGTGCAGGAAGCTCCGGAAGACCCTCAGGACCAGGATCACGATCAGGAGCGTGACGAGCTGGGGCGCGAAGTAGAACCGGTTCTCCACCCAGTCGCGGGCGATCTGCTGCGTGGCGACGTTCCCCTTCGCCCAGTCGACGAAGCGGAGGAGCGCCAGCTGCGCCAGGACCGCGACCGCGACCGGGATCAGGTCTTCCTGCCAGCCCTTCTTCCTGCTCACGCCCGGCGATTATCGACGATCGAGCGCCGGGCGCGCGGTCCCGCTACCATCGGCGCCACGTGAAGCCGATCCCGCTCCTTCCCGCGCTCGCCTTCCTCGCGGCGGTCCTGCCGGCCGCCGCCCCGGCGCAGTCCTTCTCGGACCCCGGTCTCGGGGTCGGCGCCCACGCCGGAATCGCCGACGGGGCGTCCGCCGGCAGCGCCTCCTTCGCGGGCGGGCTCCACCTCCGCTACCGCTTCTCGGCCTCGCTCGGCCTCGAGGGAGCCGTCGGCTACCGGAGCGAGACCGTGGACGACGGGTCCGGGCCGCTCCTCGGCCTCGTCGAGATCCCCTTCACCGGGACCGGCCAGCTCTTCTTCTTCCCGAGGACGCGCGTGCAGCCGTTCCTCCTCGCGGGGGCGGGCCTCCACGTCGTGAAGACGACGCCGAAGGGACGGAACACCGGGATCGGCGGGGGAACCGAGGCGCAGTTCGCGATGCACGCGGGCGCCGGCCTCGACGTCCGCCCCTCGCGGACGAGCGCCGTCACCCTCGACGCCCGGTGGGTCTTCCTCCAGACGACGGCCGTGACCGACCTCGCGGACGCGGGGTACGACGTGAAGTCGGGCTACCTCTCCGTCGCCCTCGGGTTCACGCTCTTCCGCTGAGCGTCACGCGCTGAGCCCGGCCACCAGCTCCGCGAACCGCGCCGCGTCGACGTTCCCCCCGGAGAGGACGACGCCGACGCGCCTTCCCGCGACGCGCGGCGCCTTCCCCGCCAGGATCGCCGCCGCCGCCGCCGAGCCGCCCGGCTCGACGACGAGCTTCATCCGCGAGAAGACGAAGGCCATCGCGCGGCGGAGATCGAGGTCGCTCGCGGTGACGACCTCCTCGACGAGCGCCTGCAGGATGGCGAAATTGCGCTCGCCGACGCAGGTCGTCTGGAGCGAATCGGCGATCGTCTCGGGCACGCCGATCCGGACCCGCCGCCCTTCGCGCATCGACCGCGCCACGTCGTCCCCCGCCTCGGGCTCGACGCCGAGGACCCGGATCCGCGGCGACAGGCCGGTCGCCGCGACGGCCGTCCCGGCGAGGAGGCCGGCGCCGCCGCAGGGCGTGACGATCACGTCGAGGTCCGGGACCTCCTCGAGGAGCTCGAGCGCCGCGGTCCCCTGCCCGGCGATGACGGCCTCGTCGTCGAACGGCGGGACGAGCGTCACGCCGCGCTCCTCGACGAGCCGGCGGGCGATCGCCTCGCGGTCCTCCTCCTTCCGGTGGTAGAGGATGACCTCCGCGCCGTAGCCGCGCGTGGCGGCGAGCTTCAGCGCCGGCGCGTCGTCGGGCATGACGATCGTCGCGGGGACCCCGAGGTCGCGCGCGGCGAGCGCGACCGCCTGCGCGTGGTTCCCCGAGGAGAACGACACGACGCCCCGGCGGCGCTCGTCCTCCGAGAGGAGAGTCAGGCGCGAGAAGGCGCCGCGCGCCTTGAACGCGCCGACGCGCTGGAACGTCTCGCACTTGAAGAAGAGCCGCGCGCCCGCGACGGCGTCTGCGGTGCGGGACGTCAGGACCGGCGTCCGGTGGACGTGCCCCGCGATCCGGGCCGCCGCGGCGCGCACGTCGTCGAGGGTGACCGGGAGATTCGTCACGACACCACCTCCGTCTTCCTCGGCTCGCGCTCCCGCGGCGCGCCGACGACGCCGCAGAGCCGGTCGGCCTCGTCGGTCATCGCGTCGATCGCCGCGTCGACCCGCGCGAGGAACGCCTCGTCGCTCTCCCCCTCCGCCCGCCTCAGCCCCTCGCCGAAGACGACCGCGCAGCGCGAGAAGGGCGTCGGGACGAGGTAGCGGTCCCAGGAGCGGAGGAAGCGGGGCCGGGCCGAGGAGGTCCCGACCGGCATGATCGGCGCGTCGAGCTCCTCGGCGAGCCGCAGGATCCCGGGCTTGCAGCGCCGCGCCGGGCCGCGCGGCCCGTCGGGCGTCAGCGCCGCCCAGCGGGTCGTCCCGCGGAGGGCCTCCACCATTTCGGTGAGCGCTTCCCCGCCGCCGCGCGACGAGGAGCCGCGCACGGCCCGGAAGCCCCACCAGAAGAGGAAGCCGGCGATGACGTCGCCGTCGGAGCTCCGCGAGGCCATCGTCACGGTCCCGGTGTACGGGAAGCGGAAGATCCCCGCCACCATCCGCTGGTGCCAGATCGCGTGGAGGACGGGCCTCCCCGACCGCTCGATCGCCTCGCGGTTCTCGCGCCCGACGAGCCGGATCCGGAGCGTCGCGCGCCAGAGAGCGATCAGGAGGAAGAGGGGGAAGCCGAGGAGGAGCCCGCGCACCCGCCGATTCTCCACGACGGGCGGCCGGGGTGTCCCTGTATCCTCCCCGCCCGTGCGCCTCGTCGCCGAGAAGCTCTGCCGCTCCTTCGGGCCCCGGAAGGTCTTCGGGCCGCTCTCCTTCGTCGCGGCTCCGGGGCGCGTCCTCGGCGTGGCCGGCGCGAACGGCTCGGGGAAGACGACGCTCGTGAAGACGCTCGTCGGCCTCATTCGCCCTTCGTCAGGAAGCGTCTGGCTCGAGGAGGCGGAGCGTCCCGGCGCCAGGGTCCCCGTCCGGGAGGCCCACGGGTGGATCGGCTGGTGCGCTCCCGACCTCTCGCTCTACGGCGAGCTGACGCCGGCCGAGAACCTCGAGTTCTTCGCGCGGGTCGCCGGGCGCCCGATCGCGCGGGAGGAGGCGGAACGGCGCATCGCCGAGGTGGGGCTCGACCCGAAACGGCTCCGGGCGATCCGGACCCGCTTCCTCTCGACCGGCCAGAGGCAGCGCGTCAAGCTCGCCTACGCCGTCCTCGGCTCGCCCGCCGTCCTCTTCCTCGACGAGCCCGGCTCGAACCTCGACGAGGCCGGCCACCTGGTCGTCGCGGCGATCGTCGCCGCCCAGCGCGCGCGCGGGAGCGTCGTCCTCGCCACGAACGACCCCGCCGAGCTCGCCCTCGCCGACGAGAGGGTGACGCTGTGATCCTCCGCGCGGCGGCGGCCGTCTTCGTGAAGGACCTCCGCACCGAGTGGCGGACGCGCGTCGCCCTGAACGCGCTCCTCCTCTTCGCCTTCTCGGTCCTGATCCTCGTCGGCTACGCCGTCGGGCCGACCCGCCTCTCGATCGAGGACCGCCCCGTCGTGAACTCGGTCCTCCTCTGGATCGTCCTCTTCTTCTCGGCGATGACCGGCCTGTCGCGGGCCTTCGTGAACGAGGAGGAGACCGGGACCGCCCTCGCGCTCCGCCTCTCGGCGCCGCCCTCCGCCGTCTTCCTCGGCAAGCTCCTCTCGAACCTCGCCCTCCTCGGCGTCGTGATGGCCTTCGTCGTCCCCCTCTTCCTCGCCCTGATGTCGTTCGGGATCGCCGCGCCCGGGCTCTTCCTCGCCATCCTCGCCCTCGGGGCGGTCGGCCTCGCCTCGGCCTCGACGTTCATCGCGGCGATCGTCGCGAAGACGGCCGCCAAGGGGGCGCTCTTCGCGGTCCTCGCGACGCCCCTCCTCCTCCCGCCCCTCGTCGCCGCCGTCACCGGGACGCGGGTCGCCGCCACCGAGCCGGAGCTCGCCGCCGGGCTCGACGCCGCGCGGCTCCTCTTCGCCTACGACGGCCTCATGGTGACCGCCTCGTTCCTCCTCTTCGACGCCGTCTGGCGCGAGTAGGACCGCTCTCCGGCTCACCCCGAATCGGTCGAACGATCGAAATTGATTTCAAACAGGACCCCGAAAGGTCCTCTATCGGGTCTCGTTCTCGTATCATCCGCGCCGATGCAGGTTCTCGGCACCGCCGGGAAGTTCGTCCTGGGCGTCGGAATGGCCGTCATCCTCTGGGGCGCCTTCCTCTACGCCCACCCCGCGGAGAACTTCGTGGGCGAGTCTTCCCGCATCGTCTTCTTCCACGTCCCCATGGCCTGGATCTCCGCCCTGGCCTTCCTCCTCGCCGCCGTCCACTCGGCCCTGTACCTCCGGACGCGGAAGATCGAGCGGGACGACGCGGCCGCCTCGGCCGCCCGGCTCGGGATCCTCTTTTGCACTCTGGCCACGGTCACGGGCTCCATATTCGCGAAGGTGATGTGGAACTCGTACTGGAACTGGGACCCGCGGGAGACCTCGATCGTCCTCCTCCTCCTCGTCTACGGGGCCTACCTGGGCCTCCGCCAGGCGATCGAGGAGCCGGAGCGCCGGGCGACGCTCTCGGCGGCCTACGCCATGGTCGCGTTCGTGACCGTCCCCTTCCTGATGTTCGCCGTCCCGCGGATGTACGCCTCGCTCCACCCCGACACCGTGATCAACGCCCGGGGGAAGGTCGAGATGTCGCCGGACATCAGGCTCGTCTTCTTCACGTCGATGACCGCGTTCACCGCGCTCTTCGCCTGGATGTACTCCCTCGACCTGAAGGCGACCCGGCTCGTCCGCCGCATCGAGGAGAGGACCGGAGGTTCCGCAGCATGACCCCCGACGCCCCGACGGCCGCCGTCTCCCACGGCGCGCTCCTCTACGTGGCCGCCGTCAACATCATCATCTGGGCGGGGATCTTCGGGTACCTCGTCCGCCTCGACCGAAAGGTCCGCGCCGCGATGGCGCGGGAGACCCCGGAGGACCCGTCATGAAGAAGGCCTACTGGGCCGGAGCGGCCCTCATCCTCGCGTTCCTCGTCCTCGGGCTGACGACGTTCTCGTCGTCGATGACCCCGTACGTCTCGTTCGACGAGGCCCAGAAGTCCCCCCGCACGGTCCAGGTGATGGGCGGCCTCGAGAAGGGCTCGGCGCGCTACGACACGTCCTCCAAGACCCTCCACTTCAACCTCGTCGACCTCGAGTCGAAGCGGGTCCTCCCCGTCGCCTACCGCGACGTCAAGCCGGCCAACTTCGAGGACGCGGTGTCGATCGTCGCCATCGGGAAGTACGGGAGCGGAAGCTTCCAGGCCGAGAAGCTCCTCGTGAAATGCCCGTCGAAATACCAGGGACAGGAGACGGAGAAGCACTACGGCGCCAAGGTTTCCGTGAGGTCCTGATGCCCGCCCTCGGCTACGCCCCGGGAACCCTGGCGCTCTGGTTCGCCCTCGCCTCCGGCCTCGCGACGATCGCGGCCTACGTCCGCGCGCTTTCGCTCCAGCCGGCCGGCGGCGCCCCCTACGAGTCGGCCCTCGGTCTCGGCCGGCGGCTCTACGCCGCCTTCGCCGCGTCGATCCTCTTCGCCTCGGCGCTCCTCATGTACCGCCTCCTCGAGCACGACTTCCGCCTCTCCTACGTGACGTCGTACTCGGGGCGGGACCTTCCCCTCCGCTACCTGATCTCGACGTTCTGGGCCGGGCAGGAGGGGTCGTTCCTGACCTGGCTCTTCTGGGGCGCGATCATCGGGTTCTTCGTCCTCCGCTCGGCGAAGGAGCAGGAGCCGCCGGTCATGGCGGTCTACGTCCTCTCGTTCCTCGGGACCGTCGCGATCCTCGTCAAGCAGTCGCCCTTCCGCTTCCTCGCAGAGGTCCCGCCCGACGGGCAGGGGCTGAACCCGCTCCTCCAGGACCCGTGGATGGTCATCCACCCGCCGGTCATGTTCGCGGGCTTCGCCTCGCTCTCCGTGCCGTTCGCCTTCGCCATCGCGGCGCTCTGGACGAAGCGGTGGGACGGCTGGGTCGTCCGCGCGATGCCGTGGGCGCTCTTCACGTTCGTCACGCTCGGGACGGCGATCCTCATGGGGGGCTACTGGGCCTACAAGACGCTCGGCTGGGGCGGCTACTGGGCCTGGGACCCGGTCGAGAACACCTCGCTCGTCCCCTGGCTCGCGACGACGGCCCTCGTCCACGGGATGTTCCTGCAGAAGGCGCGCGAGAAGCACCGGAAGATCAACGTCATCCTCGCGATCCTCGCCTTCTGCACGATCCTCTACGGCACGTTCCTGACGCGCTCCGGCGTCCTCGCCGACTTCTCGGTCCACTCGTTCGTCGACCTCGGGATCACCGGCTGGCTCGTCGCGATCATCGTCGTCTTCCTCGTCGGCGGCCTCGCGCTCCTCGCGTACCGCTGGAGGGAGATCCCGGTCCTCGCGGAGATCGACCCCGAGACCGGGAAGGAGAAGGAGGAGCCGTTCCTCTCGCGCTCCGTCCTCTTCATCCTCGCGGTCACGCTCTTCTCGGCGTCGGGCCTCGTCATCCTCCTCGGCACGTCGGCCCCGATCATCACGAGGATCGGCGGCAAGGCCTCGCAGGTCGCGACGAGCTTCTACGACGTCACGCACACGCCGCTCGCGATCGTCATGACGCTCCTGATCGCCCTCGTCCCGTTCGTCTCCTGGCGCGGCGAAACGTGGGCGGCGGCCGGGAAGAAAGTCGCCACGGCGGCCGTCTTCGGCCTCCTCGGCGTCGTCCTCTTCCTCTTCCTCGGCGTGAGGAAGCCGGTCGACCTCCTCTTCCTCGGCGCGGCCGTCTTCGGCCTCGCGTCCTCGGCGGAGATCATCGTCCTCTTCGTCAGGCGGAAGGCGATCCGGAGCGCGGGGGGATACTTCGCCCACGTCGGCACGTCGATCATGCTCGTCGGCATCCTGGTCTCGGGCGCCTACGAGGTGAAGACGCAGGTGACGCTCGAGCGCGACCGCCCGGTCGTCCTCCAGAGCCACGGCCGCCCCGTCACGTTCACGTTCACCGGCCTCTACTTCGTCAACGAGGACGGCGTCGTGAAGACCGAGGGGCAGCTCGACCGGACGCAGCTCTCCGACCGCCGCGCCAAGCAGGCGATGGAGGTGACCGTCACGGACGGCCGGGCGACCTGGAAGGCCTACCCGAAGCTCTACCAGAACGAGCGGACGGGGCAGCTCATGGCGAACCCCGACGTGCGGAAGACCGCTCTCCTCGACCTCTACATCTCGCCCCAGTCGTACGACCCGGGCGCACCGGCCCGCAGCGAGGGTCTCCTCGCGATCCTCCGCAAGGGCGAGGAGAAGGCGCTCGGCCCGTTCTTCTCGGTGAAGTTCCTCGACTTCACCGCCGAGGGCGCCCACACCGAGGGGGGGACGTTCACGATCGGCGCGAAGCTCGCGGTCACCGCCGCCGGCAAGACCTCCGAGGTGACCCCGAAGTTCCACGTCACGCTCGGCGGCCCCGAGGGCCAGCGCTTCGAGAACCCCGAGACTCCTCTCCCCGGCATGGGCCAGGTCCGCATCCGCCGCGTCTCGCCGAACGACGGCGCCGTCGAGCTCGAGTTCCTCGGCTTCGCCCCGGGCGGCGACGCCAAGCCCGCGACGCCCGAGACCCTCTCCATCGACGTCACTACGAAGCCCCTCATCGGCCTCGTCTGGGGCGGCTTCTACGTCATGATGTTCGGCGGCATCCTCGCCCTCGTGAAGCGCGCGAAGGACGCGCGGGCGACGGCGATGGCCTGAGGACCCGGGAGAGAACGCCGGGGGAAGCCCGGCAGGGAAGGCCACCTAATCCGACGACGGCCCGGCAGCACGCCGGGCCGTTGCCGTTGGAGGGACGGGTACGTCACGTCCTCATTTCGGGGGCGCGGGGGAGGAGTGCACCCCGCTCGCTCACTCTGCGCGCGCGCGACCCGCATCGGTCCCGCTGCGCGGGCCGCCGGGGCGCTCGCGAACTCGCTTCGCTCAAACAGCACGAGCGCCTGATCCGGCGACCTGCTCGCGGAACCGTGCGGGTCCCCGCGCGTGCTCGAACGTTCGCTTCGCGGGGCGCCCCCCTCCCCCGCGCCGGGGCAGCTTCGACTTCGGGGACCGCCCTGCGGGCGGCGAGAGCCGCCGGGAGGCGGAGCCGCCCCGGCGGACGTTGACATCAGATGCGCGATGCGTGATGCTGGCCGCATGAGGACGACGCTCCAGATCGACGACGACGTGCTCCAGGCGGCGAAGGAGATCGCCGCGAGCCGGGCGACGTCGGCGGGGAAGGTCCTCTCGGACCTCGCCCGGCAGGCGCTCGAGCCCCGGTCCACGTCGCGCGTCCGGAACGGGGTCCCCCTGCTTCGCCGAAGGAAGAAGGGGAGCCCGCGCCCGACCATGGCGCTCGTGAACCGCCTGCGGGACGACCCGTGAGCGGGGTCGCCCTCCTCGACGTCAACGTCCTCGTCGCCCTCTTCGACCCCGACCACGTCCATCACGAGGCCGCACACGCCTGGTTCGCGCCGAACCGGAGCGGGGGGTGGGCGACCTGCCCGCTGACCGAGAACGGGGTCGTCCGCGTCCTGTCGAACCCGGCCTACGGCGCCGAACCGGAGCGCCCGGTCGCGCTTCTCGCGCGCCTTCGAACCTTCTGCGCCTCGGGCGGCCACGTCTTCTGGCCCGACGACGTGACGCTCCGGAGCGCTCGGACGCTTCGCGCGGGCGCGGCCCTGTCGCACGCCACGCTGACCGACGTCTACCTCCTCGCGCTCGCCGTCGCGCACGACGGCAGGTTGGCGACGTTCGACCGGCGGATTCCCGTCGCGGTCGTCGCCGGGGCGGCAAAGGCGCACCTCGAGCTCATTCCCGCCTGACGGCTCCTCCCCAGGCCGCCATGGGCGGAGGACCGGGGAGGACGCCGGAGCCCCCGGGTCGCGCCCCGGAGAGCGCGGTCGGAAGGACTCATCGAACCCAGTTCGGGTTGCAGCCGCGTGTGGTTCGACAGCGCTCGGCGACGGCGTCGACCGCGGCCCTGGCGGATGTGACTCGCTCTCGGGCCGGGGCGAGCGCCCGCTCACGTCTCGCCAGCGCGTCCTCGGGGACGGGCCCCCCGCCTTCCCGACCCACGAGCCTGTACTCCGCGTCGATGCGATCGTATACGGCCATCGCGCGCGCGAGCTGATCCCGGGCTTCCGAGGCGCGAGCGATCCAGGAGACCTCTTCGGCGCTCGGGGGCGCGATCCGCACGGTCCTGATCACGTCGTAGGGAGAACCGGTAGCGGCCGTAGGCGTGGGGGCGGGAATCGGAACGCCCGCGACCGTGAAGCTGCCGCGCGAGGGTGGGAGTGCCACGGTCTCGTCCGTCAGGACGACCTTCGCCCTGGATCCGGCCGCCGCAGAGGGGCGAGGCGCGCCGAATCCGCCGGAGAGTCTCGCGGCAGCCGGCGCGGCCGGCGAATCAGGCCAGGAGCTCGGCGTCGGCGTCGCCGCCGCAGCCTGCGCGAGGAGAACGAGCGCGAAGATCATGGCCGCCTCCGACCCCAGGGGGTCTGGTCTGCACTCTACATTCTACGCACCGCTCTCGCGGGCGCGAGCGACTTCGATCTGACACCGGGGAGGGCCGGATCGCGCCGTGCTGTCGTTTCGCTGACGCCGGTTCCGTGTCAAGGAGCCGACGCGCTTGAACACGAGAAGGAGGGGAACTGGCCCGGTCGGCCGAGCCACGAGGGGCGGGTCCCGCGAGCCGACTCGAGCACGGCCGGGGACCCGCTCGCGCGCGCCGCGAGGCGCTCGGGGGAAAGCGAGCGCTGTTTGAGCGAGCCGAAGGCGAGCGAGTTCGCGAGCGACCCGAGCGCCGAGCGCCGTACGCGTCAGTGGGTCGGCCGCGCGCAGCTGGAGGCCGCGGGACACGCACCCGTAGCGAGGCTTCCCTCCCTGGTGCTCTGGTGCCCCCGTGCTCCCGTTCTTCGGCTACGCCTCGGCCGCGGCTGCCGCTCCCGGCGCGGCTCTTCGGGCCCGGAGCGCCCGGGCAACGTCGAAGACGAGCCAGAAGACGAGCGCGAGCCAGTCGGCATTCCAGAGCTGCGGTCCCCGTGAGCCGAGGATGCCGAAGGGACCAAACGGGAGGAAGAAGGTCGCGACGATCGTAAAGACGATCCAGCCGAGGCTTCGCCGCGCGGCGCCGAAGAGGACCGGGAGGAGGAAGTAGGGCTCGCCGATCCCTGGGATGAAGACGAGAAGCGCCACCGTCGTCAACTCGAGGGTCTCGACGGGGCCGAGGCGGAGGAAGCGGCGCGCGAGGAAGGGGGTCGCGGAGAGGACGACCGCAAAGACGACGAACAGGACGTTTCGCGGCAGGAACGTCGCGAGGCCGTAAGGGTGAGCAAGGCCTCGGTAGAGGAGAACGTTCTTCACGATCCCGTCCATCCCCGTCGAGAGGTGCGGGAGGAACGACGCGCCGAAGACGGCGAGCGCGGCGGCGAGGAGGCCGGCGGTGCGTCGGAGCGTCGACCCCACGACGAGGAAGAGCGCCAGGACGATGAAAACGTTGAGGTGCTTCACGCAGAGCGCGGCCGTGCCGAGCGCCCAGATCGCTCCGAGCGGGAGGGACGGCGGGGCGAGGGCGAGGCGGAGGGCGGCGAGGAGCGGGAGGGCCGCGAGGTTGTCGAACTGGCCGTGGAAGCCGACGACGAGGATCGCGACGGGGTTGAGCGCGTAGGCGAGCGTCGCCCAGCCGCGGGGCGTCGAGAAGGCGCGGCGGGCGATGTCGCCGACGAGGAGGGCGTTGCCGACGTCGGCGAGCGAGAGGAACCCCCGGACGCAGAGGTGGAACGAGAGGCCGGTGACGGCGTGGAGCTTCCAGAGTGCGAGGAGGATCAGCGACCAGGCGGGGCCGTAGTTGTAGCGGGTCGTCTCGGCGTAAACGTTGCCGCCCGACGCGACGATCCTCGCGACGATCTCCCAGCTCGCCTGGTCGTAGTTGCCGTCGAGACCTCCCGCGAGGAGGAGGCGCAGGGCCGTGCCGGCGACGAGGCCGGCGAGGACGAGGGCGGGACGGGGCTCCCGCGCCGTCGTCAGGCTCCGACCGACTTCGCGACGGCCTTCGCGAGCTCCAGGAAGGCCTCGGTCGAGGCCGACTCGGGCTCGGCGGCGACGATCGGCATTCCGGCGTCGCCGGAGAGGGCGACGCGCGGGTCGAGCGGGATCCGGCCGAGGAAGGGGACGTTCAGCATCTGCGCCGTCTTCTCGCCTCCGCCCTGCTTGAAGATCGGCTCGACGTGGCCGCACTTCGGGCACTCGAAGCCGCTCATGTTCTCGATGATCCCGAAGAGCGGGACGTTCACCTTCTGGAACATCGCGAGCCCCTTGCGGGCGTCGATGAGGGCGACGTCCTGCGGGGTCGTCACGATGACGGCGCCCGAGAGGGCGACCTTCTGGGTGAGGGTCAGCTGCGCGTCGCCCGTGCCGGGGGGGAGGTCGACGATGAGGAAGTCCTGCTTCCCCCACGCGACGTCGCCGAGGAACTGCTCGATCGCCTTGTAGATCATCGGCCCGCGCCAGATGACCGGCGTGTCGACGTCCATCAGGAACCCGAGCGACATGACCCGGACGCCGTAGCGCTCGATCGGGACGATCTTCTCCTCGTCGTTCAGGAACGGCTTCTCGTCGATCCCCATCATCATCTGCTGCGACGGGCCGTAGATGTCGCAGTCGAGGAGCCCGACGGTGAAGCCGAGCTGCCGGAGCGCGAGGGCGAGGTTCGCGGCGACCGTCGACTTGCCGACGCCCCCCTTGCCCGAGGCGACCGCCACGGTGAAGCGGGTCTCGGGGAGGACGTCGGGGCGCGTCGCCTGGGCTCCCGCGAGGTTCACCGGCGCCTGCCCCGTCTCGACCTTGATCGTCACGGCGGTCACGCCCGGCAGCGCGCGGAGCGCGGCGTCGCACTCGACCCGGATCTGCTCGGCGACCTCGGCGGAGGCGGTCGTCGTGGAGAGGCGGAACGCGACGTTCCCGCCGCCGACGGCGACGTCCTTGACGAAGCCGAAGGAGACGACGTCACGGCTGAAGCCGGGATACTTGACCTTCCGGAGCGCGTCGAGGACGGTCTCCTCGTTCAGGGACGGCGTGTTCACGGGATACCTCCGTTCGGGATCGCCGGCGCGGGTGGCCGGCCCCGCGGGCTCGCCCTCCCGGGCACCGCGCGGCGGGCGGAGTTTACTCCGAGGAGTCGCCGAGCCTGAGGATCTCGGAGCGGACCTTCTGGACGTACTCGCCCCGCTGCGCGAACGAGTAGCCACCCGACGGGACGGGGTCCCCGATCCGCACGACGATCTTCCCGCGGCGGACGAGGAGCCCGTCGGCCCCGAGGACGGCCCGGGCCCCCGAGATCCCGACCGGGACGATCGGGAGACCGGTGCGCATCGCGAGGAGGAAGCCCGCCTTCTTGAAGGCGCCGAGCTTCCCGTTCCGCGAGCGGGTCCCCTCCGGGAAGACGAGGATCGAGACCCCCTTCTTCAGGCTCTTCCCGATCCGGTCGAAGGCCTCGCGCGCCTTGTCCTTCTGCTCCCGGTTCACCGGGATGAAGCCGGCGAGCCACATCGACCAGCCGAGGAAGGGAACCCAGAAGAGCTCCTGCTTGGCGACGAAGCGGACGTCCCGCGCGAGGGCGACGAAGATCACGACGATGTCGGCCGCGGAGGTGTGGTTCGCCATGAAGATCGCCTCGGGAACGGTCCGCGCCCCCTCGCTCGCCTCCACCTCGACGTCGATCCCGGCGGCCCACAGCAGCGTCGCCGACCACCAGCGCGCCCAATACTGGTAGACCTTCCCGCGCGGCGGGATCCAGGAGGTGAGGATGGCGAGGGACCCGAACACCGGCGTCACCACGAGGCCGAAGAGCCACACCCACGCCGTGTAGAGAAGCTGCATCGCGGCAGGAGTCTACCGGTCCCGCCCGTACAATCGCCCCCGATGTCCGGGACCGCCGCGGCGGAGGCTCGCCCCGACCCGATCTGGACCCTCCCGCGGCTCCGCCGCTGGTCCCGCAAGGTCTTCCTCCACCTCGGCGGGCTCGGGCTCCTCGTCCGGGACCTCGTCCGCGCCGCCGGCCACCGGTGGGAGGGGGGGGAGATCCTCCGGCAGATGGACGCCCTCGGCGTCCAGTCGATCTCCATCGCGAACCTGACCTGCCTCTTCACGGGGATGGTCCTCGCCCTCCAGACGGCGCACTCGCTCGGGCAGTTCGGCGGGAAGCTCTTCGTGGGGAGGGCCGTCATCCTCTCGCTCGCCCGGGAGCTCGGGCCCGTCCTGACGGCCCTCATGCTCGCGGCCCGCTGCGGCGCCGGCATCACGGCCGAGCTCGGGACGATGTCCGTCACGGAGCAGGTCGACGCCCTCCGGGCCCTCGGCGCCTCGCCGGTCCGCAAGCTCGTCCTCCCCCGCGTCGTCGCGCTGACGGTCATGCTCCCCGTCCTGACGCTCGTCGCCATCTTCCACGGCATGTTCGGCGGGCTCCTGATGGCGGTCTTCGAGATCAAGATCGGGGCGAGCTTCTACCTCTCGACGACCATCCAGTCCCTCGGGTTCAACGACCTGATGCACGGACTCTGCAAGACGCCCGTCTTCGGCCTCGAGATCGCGCTCATCGGCTGCTACAACGGCCTCGGCGCGACCGGCGGGGCCGACGGCGTGGGCCGGGCGACGACGGTGGCCGTCGTCATCTCCTCCATCGCGATCCTCGTCACCGACTTCTTCCTCACGAAGCTCTTCATCGCCCTGCCGTTCGGATGAGCGACTCCGTCGTCGAGCTCCGCGCCGTCTCGAAGGCCTTCGGCGACAAGGTCGTCCTCGACTCCGTCGACCTCGCCGTCCGGCGGGGCGAGGTCCTCGTCATCCTCGGCGGGTCGGGGAGCGGGAAGTCGGTGTCGCTCCGGCACATGAACGGCCTGACGCACCCCGACTCGGGCGAGGTCTTCGTGGAAGGGGTCGAGGTCTCGCGCCTCGCCGAGGAGGAGCTCGTGCCGGTCCGGCGGAAGGTCGGCATGCTCTTCCAGATGGGCGCCCTCTTCGACTCGATGACCGTCTTCGAGAACGTCGCGTTCTCGCTCTGGGAGCACACGAAGATGACCGAGGCCGAGGTGGCCGCGCGGGTCCAGGAGGTCCTCGGCTTCGTGAACCTCGGGCCCGAGGTGATGCCGCTCCTCCCCTCGTCTCTCTCGGGGGGAATGAAGAAGAGGGTCTCGCTCGCGCGGACCATCGCGCTCGCGCCCGACGTCCTCCTCTACGACGAGCCGACGACGGGGCTCGACCCCGTCACGTCGATGACGATCAACCGCCTCATCGTCGACCTCAACACGCGCCTCGCGACGACCTCGGTCGTCGTGACGCACGACATCGCGTCGGCCCTCTTCGTGGCCGACCGGATCGCGTTCCTCGAGAAGGGGCGCTTCGCCTTCGTCGGAACGCCGGACGAGGCGCGTCGCTCCGAGGTGGCCGCCCTCCGCGCCTTCCTGGCCGCGGAGGAGGCCGCGCCCGCGTAAGGGAGACCGAAACACCGTGAGAGCCGACATCCGCACCCGCTCCCGCGTCGGGGTCATCGTCTTCGCCTCGCTCCTCCTCTTCGCCGTCATGGTCGTCATCGTCGGGGGGAAGACCGGGTTCTTCCTCGCCCGGTCGAGCTACTTCGCGCTCTTCCCGAACTCGCAGGGGCTGATGGGAGGGAACCAGGTCCGGCTCGCCGGCGTCACCGTCGGGGCCGTCCAGGAGGTCGAGGTCCCGAAGCAGCCCGGGCAGGACCTGACGGTCCGGTTCGACATCGAGCGCCGCTACCGCCACCTCGTGAGGACCGACAGCCGGGTCGAGATCAAGACGATCGGCCTCCTCGGCGACAAGTACCTCGAGATCTCCCCCGGCTCCCCCGACGCGCCGCTCCTCGAGCCCGGCTCGGAGATGGCCTCCGTCCGCGGCAGCCAGTTCGACAAGATCCTGGCCGGCTCGGGCGACCTCCTCGAGAACGTCACCGCTGTCGCGAAGTCGCTGAACACGATCCTCGGCCGCGTCGAGAAGGGGGAGGGGTTCGTCGGCGAGCTGACGAGCGCGACCCCGCAGGGGAAGGAGCTGTCGAAGAGCCTCCGGCAGACGATCGCCTCGACGAACGCCCTCCTCGAGGACGCCCGGCAGGGGAAGGGGCTCGTCGGCCGCCTCGTCTCCGACGGGGCGCTCGCCGACCGCGTGACGGCCGACCTCGAGTCGGCGGCCGCGTCGCTCCGGAAGATCCTCGGCGCCGTGGAGAAGGGCGCCGGCGAGGGGGAGGGCCTCGTCCCCGCGCTCCTCGGCGACCCGGAGGGGAAGAAGAAGTTCTTCGCGATGGTCGAGTCGCTCCGGGCGGCCGCGGACGGCCTCGCCGGCTTCTCGAAGGAGCTCTCGTCGGGGAACGGCCTCCTCCCGAAGCTCGTCCACGACGGCGAGTTCGCCCGCGAGCTGACGCGCGACCTCGGCCGCATTTCCGGCAGCCTCGCGAACGTCGCGGAGAAGCTCGACCGGGGCGACGGGACCGCGGGGAAGCTGATCAACGACCCGGCCGTCTACGAGGCGATCGACGACATCCTCGTCGGCGTCGACGAGTCCAAGCCCCTGAGGTGGCTCGTGAGGAACCGTCAGCGCTCGGGGATCCAGGTGCGCTACGAGACCGAGAAGGCGAAGGCCGACGCGGCCGCGGCGGCCCCCGCCGCGACGCCCGCGAAGCCCGCGCCCGCCCCGACGCCGGAGCCGAGGGAGTAGCGATGGCCTTCCGGGTCCTCGTCCCGGGCGGCGCCGGCCTCGTCGGGTCGGCCGTCGCGACGCAGCTCCTCTCCGAGGGGGCCGAGGTCGTCGTGGTCGACCCGCTCGCCGAGCAGGGAGACGGGCGCGCCGTCCGGGAAAGGCGGCTCGCGGCGCTCCGCGCCTTCCCGAAGGCGACGATCCTCGCGGCGGACCTCTCCCTCCCGGGCGCGGCGAGCGAGCTCCTGCGCGAGCTCCGCCCCGCGGCCGTCGTCAACGCCGCCCTCTTCCCGCCGGGAGCGACGGGCGTCGAGGCGATGCTCGAGGCGATGCGCGGCGACGAGCCCCCGTTCCTCGTCCACCTCTCCGACGGGGCGCTCTACGGGCCGTCGGAGAGGCCCGGGCAGCCCGCGACGGAGGACGAGCCCCTCGACCCGGGCCGCGACCCGCTCCTCCTCCAGCGGATGGTCGAGGAGGAGCGCGTCCGGAGCAGCGGCGTCCCGAGCGTCGTCCTCCGCCTCTTCGGCGTCCTCGCTCCCGGCGCCCCGCCGAGCCGGTTCCCGCAGGACGCCCTCGAGGCCTTCCTCGACGGCGACGAGGTCGTCCTCCCCTCCGACGCCCCGCGCGACCTCCTCCACCTCCGCGACGCCGTCCACGGCATCCTCGCCGCCCTCGCGCTCCGCCCGGCGGGGCGGACGATCAACCTCGGGAGCGGGAGGTGGTTCGCGCCGTCGCACGTCGTCCGCCTCCTCGGCGAGAAGGCGTTCCGCCAGGTGCGGGTCCGCGTCGAGGGAAAGGAGACGCGGCCCGGCCGCATCGCCTCCCTCGCGCGCGCCGGGGAGCTCCTCCGGTTCCACCCGAGGACGACCCTCGAGAAGAGCGTCGAGGAGATCGTCGCCGCACGTCTCGGCGCGCCCGAGACGACGACGAGCCGCCCGGGAGCGGCCCCGGCGCTCCACCCCGCCCCCGCCCCGGCCCGGGAAGAGCCGAGGGAGGTCTCCCGCCGCGACCTCTTCGGCCTCTTCCGGAGGCCGTTCGACCCCGGCGGTCGCCGCTGAGAGCGCCCGGGCCCCCGGGACGTTAAACTCCGCCGTTCGGGCGGCCCGCGCGGCCGCCCCCTTTTACGGGAGGTTCCGAATGAACATCTGCATGGTCGGGACGGGTTACGTGGGCCTCGTGACGGGCGCCTGCCTCGCCGACTTCGGGATGGACGTCACCTGCATCGACAAGGACGAGTCGAAGATCGCCCTCCTCCGCAAGGGCGTCTCGCCGATCTACGAGCCCGGCCTCGAGGAGCTGATCCACAAGAACTCCCACGCCAAGCGGCTCCGCTTCTCGATGGACATCCGGGAAGCCGTGGAGCGCGCCCTCGTCGTCTTCATCGCCGTCGGGACGCCCCCGCGCCCGGATGGCTCGCCCGACCTGTCGTTCATCTTCCAGGTCGCCGAGACGATCGCGGAGCACATGAACGGCTACAAGGTCGTCGTGACGAAGTCGACGGTCCCGACCGGCACGGGCGCCCAGATCGAGGAGATCCTCCGGAAGAACCCGGGCGGCCACAAGTTCTCGGTCGTCTCGAACCCCGAGTTCCTCCGCGAGGGCTCGGCGATCGAGGACTTCATGCGCCCCGACCGCGTCGTCATCGGCTCGCGCGACCCCGAGGCGATCGCCATCGTCAAGGACGTCTACTCGCCCCTCCTCACGGCCGGCGTCCCCTTCGTCGTCACCGACGTCGAGTCGGCCGAGCTGATCAAGTACGCCTCGAACGGCTTCCTCGCCCTGAAGATCTCGTTCATCAACGAGATCGCCGCGATGTGCGAGCGGATGGGGGCCGACGTGAAGGACGTCGCCCGCGGGATGGGGCTCGACAAGCGGATCTCGCCCCACTTCCTCCTCCCCGGCCCCGGCTTCGGCGGCTCCTGCTTCCCGAAGGACGCCTCGGGCGTCGTCGACGTGGCCCGCAAGCACGGCTACACGTTCGAGATCATGGAGTCGGTCCTCAAGGTGAACGCCATCGTGAAGGCCCGGATGGTCGACAAGGTCGAGGCCGTCTGCGGCGGCGACGTCGCCGGGAAGCGGATCGCCATCCTCGGCCTCGCGTTCAAGCCCGAGACCGACGACATCCGCGACAGCTCGTCGCTGAAGCTCATCGAGGACCTCCGGGCCCGCGGCGCCACGGTCTCGGCCTACGACCCGGCCGCGATGGAGAACACGAAGGCGGTCCTCCCCGACGTGACCTACGCCGACGACGTCTACGAGTGCACGGCCGGGGCCGACGCCCTCGTCCTCGCCACCGACTGGAACCAGTTCCGCAAGCTCGACCTCGAGAAGCTCGAGTCGACGATGAAGGGGAAGCGGTTCGTCGACCTCCGGAACCTCTACGAGCCGAAGGAGATGAAGCGGCTGGGCTGGGAGTACGTGGGGATCGGGCGGGGCTGACGCCCGCGGCCTCATCGACCTCGGGCGGGCCGGGTGGCCCGCCCGCCATCACCGAGTCCCGAACGCCCCCCTCGCGGGGGCGTTCCTACTTCCGGCGGTAGACGAGGATCCGGTCCTCGACCTCGTTCGCGAGCTTGATCTCGTAGGTCCGGGTCATCGTCCCGCCCGAGGGAGAGACCTCCGTCACGACGGACTGCGTGGCGACGAAGACGCTCCCCTGCTGCGGCATCGAGACGACCTGCTGGAACTTCGTCCCGCGCGTGAGCCACTTCGCCTCGATCGTCGCCCTCTGGCCGCCGACGTCCTGGGGACGCTTGATCCCGTCGAGCGTGAGGACCATCGGCTCGCCGACGGCCTTGTCGCCCACGAAGCGGGCGATCGTCACCTGGTTGCCCTTCAGGGCGATCTTCAGGTCGACTCCCTTCTGCGCCTCGGGGACGTTCTTGGACGCCTTCACGTCGAGCATCCAGGTCCCCTGGAGCGTCGACTCCTGGGCCGCGAGCGGGCCGGCCGCGGCGAGCAGGAGAACGAGGGAGCAGACGAAGACACGGAAAGACACCCTCATGCCGTCCTCCAGAGCCCCCGAAGGAGGGGCTCTCCTCCGAAAGCCCTATTTTGCCCCCGAACCGGCCCGCGGGGGACCACGAAACGCTCCCGTAGAATGCGGCTCCCTATGCGCATCGTCGTCACCGGCGCCGCCGGATTCCTCGGAAGCCACCTCTCCGACCGTCTCCTGTCCGAGGGCCACGAGGTCATCGGGATCGACAACCTCGTCACCGGCCACGTCCGGAACATCGCCCACCTGATGGGGAACCGGGCCTTCCGGTTCCTCCACCACGACGTCACCGAGTACATCTACCTCGACGGCCCGGTTGACGGGATCCTCCACTTCGCCTCCCCCGCCTCGCCGATCGACTACCTCCAGATCCCGATCCAGACGCTCAAGGTCGGCGCCCTCGGGACGCACAAGGCGCTCGGCCTCGCGCGCGCCAAGAAGGCGCGCTTCCTCCTCGCCTCGACCTCGGAGATCTACGGCGACCCGCTCGTCCACCCGCAGCCCGAGAGCTACTGGGGGAACGTGAACCCCGTCGGGCCGCGCGGCTGCTACGACGAGGCGAAGCGCTTCGCCGAAGCGATGACGATCGCCTACCGGAACTTCCACGGGGTCGAGACCCGCATCGTCCGCATCTTCAACACCTACGGCCCCCGGATGCGCGCGAACGACGGGCGGATCGTCCCCTCGCTCATCAGCCAGGCGCTCTCCGGCGAGCCTCTCACGGTCTTCGGCGACGGCTCGCAGACGCGCTCGTTCTGCTACGTCTCCGACCTCGTCGACGGCATCTACCGGCTCTTCCTCTCGGACCAGGCGGACCCGTGCAACATCGGGAACCCGGCCGAGATGACGGTCATGCAGTTCGCCGAGACGATCCGCCGCCTCACCGGGACCGCCGCGACGATCGTCCACAAACCCCTTCCCGTCGACGACCCGAAGCAGCGCCGCCCCGACATCACGCTCGCGAGGGCGAAGCTCGGGTGGGAACCGAAGGTCGGCCTCGACGAGGGGCTCGCCACGACGATCGACTACTTCCGCGCGCTGCGCGGCTGAGGGCGCCCGGTGGTCACGGAGACGTACCTCCCTGCGGCCCGCCTCCTGGCCGGCTCCCGGTGGGCAGCCCTCGCGGTCGTCCACGACGGCGCTCCCGCCGCGGCGATGACCTCCTACGCCCTCTCCCCCGCCGGCGACGCCCTCTTCGTCCACCTCTCGCAGATGGCGCTCCACACGCGGGCGCTCCTCGCCGAGCCCGCCACCGCCCTCGTCGTCTCGGCCCCCGACACGGGCGAGGGGGACCCCCAGACGCTCCCGAGGGTCTCGCTCGCCGGGGTCTCCCTCGCGCTCGTCCCCGGGACGCCCGAGTACGAGGCCGGCCGCGCAGCGTACGTCGGCCGCTTCCCCGCGGCCGAGGAGCGCTTCGCCCTCGCCGACTTCGTCCTCTTCCGCTTCGAGCCGTCCGAGGCCCGCTGGGTCGGCGGCTTCGGGCGCGCGCTCCGGATGAGCGGGGCGCAGCTCGCCGAGGCGGTGCGGGAGGCGAGCGCGGGGTGACCGAGTGGTGGGAGGCGAGGGGATCGGACCCCCGGCCACCTGCGTGTAAAGCACTCACAGCCCATCACCTGCGGCACGAAAGATCCGTTCGGATGCGGCTCGGAGCAGAGCGGGTCAGGCGCTTCCGACGAGGGACCCCCAACGAGCCACCCGGTTCCGAAACCCGTCCGGAGACGTCAGGCGCCGTGGTCCTTTCCAATCCAGCCGGAGCCCGGGACGTGAAACGACTCAGGTCTCCTTTGGCCTGTGCGGGTCGATGACCAGTCGCGCCACCGTCTCGCGATGGAAGGTCGCGTCTCCGAAGGCGATCTCCGAGCCCTTGAAGCGCCGGTAGTACAGGTTCAGGTCGTGCTCCCAGGTGAAACCGATGCCGCCGTGCAGCTGCACGGCGAGGTTGCCGACCTCGCGCGCCGCGTCGGAGCAGTAGGTTTTGGCCGCCGCCAGGAGGCGCTCCGCCGCGGGATCCTCCGCACCCACCGCCCAGGCGGCCGCGTAGGCGATCGAGCGCGCGCTCTCGACCCGCACGAGCATCTCGGCGCACATGAACTGGACCGCCTGGAAGGCGCCGATGGGGCGACCGAACTGCTGGCGCGTCTTGGCGTACTCGACCGAGTCCGCCAGCGCCCACCCCATGCCGCCGACGAGCTCGGCGCAGATCGCTACGGTCGCCAGGCGTGTCCCGGCGGCCAGGGCCGCCTTCGCCGCCTCGCCGCGGGCGACGACGGCCGCCGCGTCGACGCGAACGTCTTTCAGGTCGACGCGCGCGATCGGGCGCGTGAGGTCGATGGCGGGCGCCGGGACGACCGTCACGCCAGGCGCCTCGCGCGGCACGAGAACCAGCACCAGCTCGCCGCCCTCGCGCACGGCGAGAAGGAACGTGCCCGCGGCCATTGCGCCGTCGACGAAGAGCTTGGTGCCCGAAAGCGACAGGCCGCCGTTCTCCGCAACCGCGCGCAGGCCGACGGCCTCGGCATCCCAGCGAGCGCTCTCCTCGAGCAGTCCCACGGCCAGGGAAGCCTTCCCCTCGACCACGGCCCCGAGGAGGTCGGCGTGCCGGTCCTCGTCGGCCGCCGCGAGGACGGCGCTGGCCCACACGGTCGCCAGCCACGGGCCCGGGAGGCAGGCGGCGCCCATCGCCTCCGCCACGGCCGCGAGCTGGACGGCGCCGAGTCCCATGCCGCCGACCTTCTCGCCGAGCGTCAGCGACGTCCACCCCTGCTCGGCAAGCCCCTCCCAGAGAGCCTCGTCGCACGCTCCGGGCGTCTCGATCAGGGCCCGCACGCGCGCAGGCGGGCAGGTGCGTGCCAGCCACGCCGTCACGGAGGATTGCAGCAGCTTTTCCGCTTTGGAAAGTTCGAAGTCCATGGCCTGCCTCTCCTAGTAGCTCTTCGGGAGTCCGAGCACGCGCTGCGCCACGGTGTTGCGCAGCATCTCGCTCGTCCCCCCCTCGATGGTGCCGCCCCGCGAGCGGAGGTAGGAGTAGGGAGCGTTGCCGCTGGGCCCGCTCGTGAGCTGGCCGTAGGGACCGAGGATCTCCATCAGCGACTGGGCAGCGCGCTGGGCGAGGTCGCTGTAGAACAGCTTGAGGATCGACCCCTCGGGGCCGGGCTGGCCGCCGGCGCCGACGCGCGAGAGCGCCCGCGCCGCCGTCAGCCGGAAGACCTCGAGCTCGATCCAGATGCTCGCGATCTTCTGGCGCACCAGCGGGTCTTCCGCCGCGGAGCCGTGCGCGCGCGGCAGCGTGTGGACCGCCTCGGCGAGATGGTCCACGAGGCGGGCGAGCGCCACCTGCGCGCCGCCGCCGAGGTTGGCGCGCTCGTGCATGAGCGCCGTCATGCCGACGATCCAGCCGCCGTTGACCTCGCCGAGCACCTGGCTCGCCGGGACCCGGACGTCGGTGAAGAAGACCTCGCTGAAGTCCGCGTCTCCGCTCATCATCCGCAGCGGCCGCGTGGAGACTCCGGGGGACTTCATGTCGATGAGCAGGCAGGTAATGCCCTTGTACTTGGCGACCGACGGGTCGGTGCGCACGAGGGCGAAGCAGTAGTCGGCGACGTGGGCGAAGCTGGTCCACACCTTCTGGCCGTTGACGACGAAGTGGTCGCCGTCGGCAACTGCCCGCGTCGTGAGCGCGCCGAGGTCGGAGCCGGCGTTGGGCTCGGAGTAGCCCTGGCACCAGATCTTGTCTCCCGCGAGCATGGGGGCGATGTACTGCCGCTTCTGGACCTCGGTCCCATGGGCGATGATGGTCGGGCCGATGAGGGCGATCCCCACCAGCCCGAGGACCTGCGGCGCCGACGCGAGGGCCATCTCCTCCATGAAGATCGACTGCTCGACCGGCCCGAGGCCGCGGCCGCCGTACTCTTTCGGCCAGGTCAGGCCGAGCCACCCGCCCTCGTAGAGGCGGCGTTGCCAGGCCCGCAGGTAGGCCACGAGGGCGGGGGATTCCTCCGCGAGCGAGCCCTCGTAGGGCGCGGGGACGTTGCTGGCGAGCCAGGCGCGCAGCTCCTCCCGGAACGCGCGCTCGTGGGGTGTGGGGTTCAGGTCCATGGGTCCTCCCTGCCTGTCTCTCAGGCGGCCGGATTCAGGTTGCGGGTCGTTCCAGCGGTGGCGTTTCCCCGTCAGCGGTCCCGTCGCCGCGGACGGCCTCCCAGAGCAGCTCGGCCACGTCCGCGACACGCGGGCGGTTGCCCTGGGCGACGGCGGTCAGGCCGTCCTCGAGCATCGGCAGGCAGAACGGGCAGGCCGCGCCGACGACGTCCGCGCCGGTCGCGACCGCCTGCCGTGCGCGCAGGCGATTGACCCTCTGCGCGGCGGGCTCTTCGACGAAGGACATGCCGCCGCCGCCGCCGCAGCAAAGCGCCGTGCGGCGGCTCTCCGCCATCTCCCGCGGCACGCATCCGGTGGCCGCGGCCAGCAGCTCCCTGGGGTCGTCGATGCCGCCGGCATAGCGCCCCAGGTAGCAGGGGTCGTGGAAGGTGGCGACCCGTGCCAGCGGCGTCCGGACCACGAGGCGCCCTTCGCGCAACAGCTCGGCGAGCAGCTCGCCGTGCGGCACGACCTCGAGCTCCCCGCCGAGCGCCCTGTAGTCGTCGCGCAGCGCCGTCAGGCAGTGGGGGCAGGCGGTGACGATGCGGCGTACGCCGTAGCGTGCGAACAGCGCCAGGTTCGCGCGCGCCTGGCGCTGGAAGAGCAGCTCGTTGCCGGCGCGGCGGGCGAGGTCGCCCGTGCAACGCTCTTCGCGGCCGAGGATGGCGAAGCGGACTCCGGCCCGCGCCAGGAGGGATGCGAGCGCGCGCACCGCGGCGTGATTGCGCTCGACGAGGGCCCCGGCGCAGCCGACCCAGAGGAGCACGTCGATCTTCTCGGCGCTGCCCAGCTCGGAGAGCACGGGGACGTCGAGCCCGGCGGCCCAGTCGACCCGGGAGAAGGCGGTTCCCGGGAACGGGTGACCGCGCTTCTCGAGGGAGGCGAGTGCGGCGGCGATACCGTCCGGCATCTCCGCCTCCTCCATGACCAGGAAACGCCGCGCCTCGACGAGCTTGGGCATCTGCTCGACGAGCACCGGGCAGGCCTCGAGGCAGGCGGCGCAGGTCGTGCACTGCCAGACCGCCTCGACCGACGCGGCGGTTCCGGCCGCGGTGAAGGGCTGCGCCTTTCCGTCGGCGCCGGCGCCGGGTTTCGCACAGGAGTGCATCTGGTCGCGGAGCTGGAGGATGAGGTCGCGGGGCGACAGGGCCTTGCCGGCCCGCGCGGCCGGGCAGGCCGCCGTGCAGCGGCCGCACTCGGTGCAGGCGTCGAGGTCGACGAGGTCCTTGACCGAGAGGTCGGCGAGCTCGCGGGCGCCGAAGCGCTCGTCGCCCTCGAGATTCAGGGCGCCGACCGCCTGCGCGTGGCCGTCGAGGTTGCCGAAGAAGACGGCCAGCGGCGCCGTCACGACGTGCAGCAGCCTCCCGAAGGGCGCCCACGCCAGGAGACCGAGGACGAGGACGAGGTGCAGCCACCACGTTCCCTCGTGGGCCGCACGCATCGCCGGGACCGAAAGCGACGCCGAGCTCGCCGCGGCCACCAGCCGGCCCGCGGGCGACCAGCTGGCCCACGGATCGGCCGTGAGGGCAATGCGCCAGCCCTCGAGGAGGAAGCCCGTGACGACGATGGCGAGGAGCAGCGCGAGGACGATCGTCGCCTCGCGCGAGCGGACGAGCTCGGGCGACCGGCGGCCAAGGCGGCGGAAGAGCGCCATCCCGAGGCCGGCCAGCATCGCCACGCCGAAGACGTCGACGGCCAGCGACTGGAACCAGAGATAGAAGGCGCCGCGCATGAGGCGCGTCCCGAGGTCGTAGTCGAGCATGACCACGACCGTGGCGACGGTGAGGACGAGGAAGGCCGCGAAGATCGCCAGGTGCATCACGCCGGCGTAGGGCGCGCGCGCCAGGCGCTGCTGCAGCACGACGTGACGCAACACGAGAGCGAGGCGCGCCCACGGCCGGTCGAGGCGCAGGCCGGGGCGTGCCAGCCGCCAGCGCGCGACCCGCCGGACGAGGCCCCACGCGGCGACGCCGAGCGCCGGCGCCAGCAGCACGTACATCAGCCAGGCGTGCCGGATGTTCCAGCCGATCTCGCGGGTGGCCTCGGTCATCGACGCCGCTCGGCCAGACGCGCGGTGAGGGCGGGGACGATCTTCCGATAGTCCCCGACGATGCCGAAGGAGGCGTTCGCGAAGATGGCCGCCTGCGGGTCGGTGTTGATCGCCGCCACCACGCGCGAATCGGCCATTCCGAGTACGTGCTGGCTCGCCCCCGAGATCGCCACCGCGAGATAGAGGTCCGGGGCGACGCGTTTCCCGGTCTGTCCGACCTGCCACGAGGCCGGTGCCCACCCCTCGTCGCAGACGGGGCGCGAACAGCCGAGGGCGGCCTCCATGACGCCGGCGAGCGCCGCCAGCTCGCGGAAGCCCTCGGCGCCGCCGATGCCGCGGCCGCCGGCGACGACGACCCGGGCCTCCTCCAGGGAGACCCCTTCCGCCGGTTCCTCGAAACGTTCGACGACGCGCGGGAACGCGGTCGCCGGCTGGAAGGCGAGGGTCGTGCGGACCGCGCCAGCGTCCGTGGACGGCACGCCGGCCGCCTGGGCCCGGGCGCGCACCCAGACGACGGCCGGCGAGCGCGCCAGCGCGTAGGTCGCCACCGCCTTGCCGCCGTACACCGCTCTCGTCACCTGGATGCGGCCGCCGGCGAAAGTCACCTCGCCGGCGTCGCCCAGAGGGCTGCCTCCGAGGCGCGCCGCGAGCCGGGGTGTCAGCTCCTGGCTCGCCGAGTCGTTGCCGAGGAGGACGGCGCGTGCGTCCAGCTCCCGGGCGAAGGCGGCGGCGGTGGCGAGGAGCGGCTCGGGGTCGAGCGGCCGGTCGGACTCGACGACGGTCACCGAACGGGCGAGCTGTGCGAGCTCGCCGGCGATCCCGGGAGAGGCGGGCGCGACGACGAGGGCGTGCAGCGCGCCGCCCAGCTCGGCGGCGAGGCGCTGGCCGGCGCCGGCGAGGCCGGCCGAGGCGCGGTCCCACTTGCGCGGCGCGATCAGGCAGATCAGCACGTCAGCGGACATGGGGCCTCCTACGCGCCTTCCAGGGCCGCGGCGAGGCGGCTCGCGAACGCGTCGATCTTCTCCTCGAGGGAGTCGCCGCCCACCAGCTCGCAGTGCACCTCGCGGGTGCGCACCGCGAGCTCGACCACCTCCCAGAGCGGGCCGTGGGGCGACCCCGAACCCGAAGCGGCCGCCAGCTCGGCGGCCGACAGGGTCGTCATGGGCGCCTTGTAGGAACGCATCACGTCCCTCGCCTTGGGAATGCGCGGCAGCGTGGCGTCGGAGTTGCTGACCGTGACGACAAGCGGCAGCGGCGACTCGAGGACCTCGTACCCGTTGTCGGTCTGGCGCCGCACCCGCACGCCGCCGCTCACCGGCTCGATGCGATCGGCGAAGGCGACGAACGGCACGCCCAGCTCCTCGGCGAGCCAGCCCCCGGTCTGGCCGAGGCCCCAGTCGCCGGACTCGCGACCGAGGCAGACGAGGTCGAACGCGCCCAGGTGGCGCACCGCGGCCGCCAGCACCCCCGCCACCTCGGCGGCGTCCGGCACGCCCGCGCAGTCACGCAGCACGTGCACCGCCGCGTCGGCGGTCATGGCCAGCCCCTTGCGCAGTGTCTCCTCGCAGTCCGCCGCGCCGACGGTCACCACGGTGACCGTACCTCCCGCCGCCTGGCGAAGCCGCAGGGCTGCCTCCAGGGCGTTCTCGCAGAACACGTTGGGTACCAGCCCCGCGCTCCCGCGCACCGCCTCGCGGCGAGACGCGTCGACGGCGAAATCGCGCGCCGGAACGTCGGGATCGAGGATCGTCTTCATGCACACGATGGTTCGCACGCAGCCTCCGCTCGACGCACGCTACTCGCCGGTGAAGACCGGCGGACGCTTCTCCAGAAATGCGGTGAACCCCTCCCGGCAGTCGTTCGAGGACCCGACGACGTAGGTCCCCTGGGCCTCGGTCGCCAGACCGCTCGGAAGGCTCTCGTAGCTGCCCGCCGTCATGGCGCGGAGCACCCAGGCCACCGCCAGCGGCGGGCGCGCAGCGAGCTGGCCGGCGAGCTCGAGCGCCGAGTCGACGATCGCGGCCGGAGCGATGAGGCGGTTGACGAGTCCGACGGCGTGGGCTTCCCGAGGGGAGAGCGTCCGGCCGAGGAGGATCATCTCGAGCGCGGTCGCGCGACCGACGGCGCGGGCGAGCCGCTGCGTGCCGCCCCAGCCCGGCATGATCCCGAGGTTGAGCTCGGTCAGGCCGAGCTTCACGCTCTCCCTGTCGGCCACGAGCCGGAAGTGGCAGCTGAGCGCCAGCTCGAGACCCCCGCCGAGAGCGTGGCCGTTGATGGCCGCGATCACCGGCTTGGCGAGGCAGTCCAGGCGCCGCCAGAGCTCCCGTCCGAGCAGGGCCGCGCGCGCCGAATTCGCTGCATCCGCGACGTCGAAGCCGGCGGAGAAGCACTTCTCGCCTCCGCCGGTGAGCACCACCGCCCGCACCTCGCGATCGCTCTCGATCGTCGCGAGCGCCGCGGCGAACCTCTCCATGTTGGCGAGGTTCCAGGCGTTCACGGGCGGCCGGTTCAAGGTGACGAGCGCCACCTGCCCGCGCTTCTCGAGCGTCAGTCCTTCGTCAGTCATCGCTTCCTCCACGCTGCGGCTTCGTGCCCGCCTCCCGTCGGCCAGGAGGAGGGGCGCCCGCACCGTCCGACCGGACGTGATGCGAGCGCCCCCGAACCTCTCGACAGCACGCCGTCGCGCCTAGAACTTGTGCCCTCCCTCGAGCACCCGCCGCGTCGGCTTGAACAGGTTCTTACCGTACTTCGAGGCGAGCATCTCGAGGTTGTCGACGAGGTCGAGCCTCGAGATCTGGCGCCCCAGGCTGATCGGTCCCAGCGACGAACCGGAGGAGTTCATCAGCGCCAGGTCGACGTCGTTGAGGGAGTCGATGACGCCCTCCTGGATGAGTTTCGTGGCCTCGTTGATCTGCAGGAAGATCGGTCCGAAGAAGTTGAACTTCTTCGTCGCCTTCCTGAGGTCGATCTTCGGACGCTCGCCGTTGGGCCAGGTGAAGTATCCCTGGCCGCTCTTCTTGCCGAGCTTTCCCTCCGCGACCATCTTCAGGAGGTGGGGGGCCGGGCCGTAGTCGGGACCGAGCTTCTCGGCGAAGTAGTTGCTGCCGTTGACCGCGACGTCGACGCCGACGTAGTCGGTGAGCTCGCACGGACCCATGGCCGAGCCCATGACCCGCGCGAACGCGTCGAGCTCCTCGGGCTGGATCTCGCCCCGCTCGACGATCTCCATGATCAGCACGCCCGCCGCCTGGTTGACGCGGTTGGCGATGAATCCCGGCGAGTCCTTCTTCACGAGCACCGGGAGCTTCTTGTTCTTCGCCACGAAGGCCATCGCGATGGCGATGGTCTCGTCCGAGGTCCTGGCCGTCCGGATCACCTCCACCAGCCTCATCAGGACCGCCGGGTTGAAGTAGTGAAGGCCGAGCACCTTGTCTGGCCGGCCCGTGGCCTCCGCGATCTCGGTGATGCTCATCGTCGAGGTGTTGGAGGCGAGCAGCGCGTGGGCCGGTGCGTGCCGGTCGATCTCCGCGAAGACCTTCTTCTTCAGCTCCATCCGCTCGGGGACCGCCTCGATGACGAGATCGGCGGCGCCGACGGCCTCGGCGAGGTCCGCGGTCGCCTTCAGCAGGCTGGTCCGGATCGCGGTGTTGTGCTCGGCGGGGAGCTTGCCCTTCTCCACGAGCTTGTCGAGGCTCTGGAAGATGCGCTCCCGGCCGCGGCCCACGGCTTCTTCGGCGACGTCGTAGAGGTTGACCCTGTACCCGGCGAGAAGCGCGACCTCGGCGATGCCGTGGCCCATGTCGCCGGCTCCGATCATCGCGACGGTCTTGATGTCGTCGACTTTCATCTCTGCCGCCTCTCAGTTCGCTTCGTTCTCGATGATGATGGAGACGCCCTGCCCCCCGCCGCAGCACATCGTGGCGCAGCCGTAGCGTCCGCCCTCGGCCTTGAGGATGCGCGCCAGGGTCCCGACGAGACGGCCGCCGGTCGCGCCGAGCGGGTGCCCGATGGCGATGCCGCCGCCCTTGACGTTGACCTTCGCCGGGTCGAGGCCGAGCTCGCGGATCGCGTAGAGGACGACGACCGCGAAGGCCTCGTTGATCTCCCAGAAGTCGATGTCGGCGACGGTCAGGCCGGCCGCCGTCAGCGCCCGGAGCGAGGAAGGCACAGGACCGATCCCCATGATGTTGGGCTCGACCCCGGCGAATCCGATGGAGCGGATCGTCGCCAGGGGCTTCAGGCCCTTGGCCAGCGCGACATCCTTGGCCATCAGCACGAGCGCGGTGGCGCCAGCGTTCAGGGGCGACGAGTTGCCCGCCGTGATGGTGCCCTTGGGAACGACGGGCCGCAGCTCGGCCATCCCCTCGGGGGTGGCGTCCGAGCGAACGGCCTGGTCGGTGTCCACCACCTTCGTCGTGCCGTCTGCCTGGGGGACCTCGATCGGGAGGATCTCGCCGGCGAAGAATCCCTCCTGCTGCGCGCGGTAGGCGAGCTGGTGCGAGCGGGCTCCCCAGGCGTCCATGTCCGCACGGCTGTAGCCCATCGCGGCGACCTTCTCGGCGGTCCCCACCATGTTGATGGCGGTGAGGAAGTCCCAGTGCGCGAGGCCCGGATCCTGGAGGAGCTTCAGGTTGAGCTCCATCTTGCCGTCGCCTCCCATCGGGATCCGGCCCATGTGCTCCATGCCGCTGCAGAGCACGACGTCCGCGAAGCCCTGGGAGATCTCCATGAACGCGATCTGCAGCGCCGCGATCGTCGAGCCGCACTGCTCGTCCACGTGCTTGGAGGAGGTGCGCTTGTCGAGGTTGGCGAGGAGGACCGGCGACCGTGCGCCCAGGGTGCAGTTCTCGCCCACCGGCATGGCACACCCGAGAATGTGGTCGTCCACGTCGCCGGGCGTGCAGGAGGCGCGCTTGATCGCTTCCGGCAGGAGCTTCGCGACGAGATCGTCGGCCCGGATCTTGAAGAGCCAGTCGCGGCCGGGGTCGCCGGGGCGGCAGCGGGACTGGGCGGAACGAACGTAGCTCGCGAGGACGACCTCTCTCACATCAGGCTCCTTTCACGGACACGGCCGGCGCGCTCGTCAGGGCCGCGTAAGCGGCCATCGTGGCGTCGGCGGCGTTGTTCATCGGTTTCGCTTCCCTCAGATCGGCGATCTCCCCGTAGCGGGCCGCGACCTCCTCCACGCTCGCCGTCGGCCCGAGCACGACTCCCTTGCCCTGGAGCACGGCGATGCGCGCGAAGAACCCTGCCGCGGCGAAGACGATGTGTCCGCTGGGTCCGTCCGGGCTCACGAGGTACAGGGTGGCGGGAGCCACGTGCTCGGGGTCCAGCGCTGCGACCGCTTCCGGGGGCAGCAGTCCCTCGGTCATCCGGGTGGCGGCGACCGGGACGATGGTGTTGACGCGGATGTCGTTCCGGCTGCCCTCGAGACAGAGGCAGTTCATCAGGCCGACGACCCCCATCTTGGCTGCGCCATAGTTAGCCTGCCCGAAGTTGCCGAACAGGCCGGAGGTCGAGCTCGTGAGGACGATCCGGCCGTACCCCTGGCTCTTCATCCGGGGAAAGGCGGCCTTCGTGACATACGCGCTGCCGAGCAGGTGGACGTCGACCACCTCCACGAAGTCGTCGAGCGACATCTTGAGGAAGCTCTTGTCGCGCAGGATGCCGGCGTTGTTGATGACGACGTCCACGGATCCGAAGGAGTCCATCGCCTGCTCGACGATGCGCTCGGCCCCCGCGCGATCGGAGACGCTCTCCCCGTTTGCGACGGCCTCCCCGCCGGCCGCGGTGATCTCCTCGGCCACGGCCTGGGCTGCCGACGGCGAGCCCCCGGTTCCGTCCGCCTGGCCGCCGAGGTCGTTGACGACGACCTTCGCCCCCCGCCGGGCCAGCTCCAACGCGTAGTGCCTGCCGATGCCGCCGCCTGCGCCGGTCACGACCGCCACGCGTCCGTCAAACCGTATCGCCATGTGCGAACTCCTCTCTTCCGTCCATCGGCGTCTGCCTTTGCCGTGACCCGGGGCCGTTGCGGAGCCTGGGTCCCGGGTGCCTGACGAACCGGAGCGTAGCATAACCGACCGGACGGTCGGTAGCTACTTTTTCGATGAGATGGCCGAGCCCCCCGTCGCCATCCGAACGCGCAGGAAGGCCGCGACCTCCTTCAGCGACTCGTCGGCCTCGGGGACCGGATAGGCCTCGAAGACGTGCCACATCCCCTCCCAGAGGTTGAGCCGGACGTCGACTCCCCCCCGTGCGAGCTCCCGCCGCAGGCGTGCGGCGAGACTCTGGAGGAGGTCCCGGGTTCCGGTGCTGATCAGAACCGGCGGGAAGCCCTTCCAGCTTTCCGCGTAGAGCGGCGAAAGCAGAGGACTCTTCAGGTCACGCCCGCCGGCGTAGACCCGCGCCGCCTCGGCAAGGTCCAGCTCGTAGTACTGCAGGAGCGGATCCCAGCCACCGAGCGTGTCGAAGCTGTCGCCGCTTCGGGTCAGGTCGCACCACGGAGAGATCAGGGCGACGGCCGCCGGCATCGCCAGGCCGAGCTCGCCGGCCTTCAGCAGCGTGGCGAGTGCGAGCCCGCCGCCGGCGGAGTCGCCGAACACGACGAGCCGCCCGGGCCCGAAACGCGCGAGGAGCGACCTGAACACCGCCAGGGCATCCTCGAGACCCGCCGGGAACGGGTTCTCGGGCGCCAGCCGGTAGTCGACACAGTAGACCCTCATGCCGAGCTCGCTGGCGAGCACGGCCGGGATCTTGGTGAACGGGGCGCCGAGGACGTACGCGCCCCCGTGCAGGTAGATGCCCGCCCGGTCCTCGGAAAGAAGCTTCCTGGGAGTCACCACCTGTACCGGCACGCCGCCGATCTCGGACTTCTCGACCGAAGCGGTCCACTGCTCGCGGAGGGCGTCGGTGTAGGGCTGGAGTGTCTTCGCCTCCTGGAGGCGATAGGCCTGGACACCCGCCGCCGTGATCCCTCCCGCCGGCGTGCCCGCTCTCGCCGTTGCACTCTTGAGGACGGCCTGGGCCTCCGGGCTGATGGTCGTCGGGATCGGCCCGTAGCGCAGGTCGGGCCGGACAGGTCCTCCGGCCTCGGCTCGACCCGAAGCGACGGCGCCTGCGAGCAGCAACGCCAGAAGCCAGATCGGGAGGCTCCGTGGACACGCAGCAGCAGCGAATGCCGCGGGAAACACTTGGGCCATGAAGACCTCCTTGGCCTCGTCCGGTTCGAGTTTGAAAAAGCGACCGGACGTCCGGTTGACACGCTAGCAGCGCCCGGATACCCTGTCAACCGTGCGCGGGGGAGTTCTCCGTGGTTTCCGCGCAGTTGTCCGCTCCTGGACATTTCCGAATCCGACCACCCGATGAGGACTCTCCATGCGCAATGTCTTCTACCCCTCGAGCGTCGCCGTGATCGGCGTCTCGGCCAGACCGGACAACCTCGGCCGCAACATCGTCGCGAATCTCGTGGAGTTCGGTTTCGAAGGGGCCGTCCATGCCGTGGGGCCGGGCGGTGGAACGATCGAAACCCGGCGCATCTACCACGCCGTCGGCGACATTCCCGACCCGGTCGACCTCGCGGTGGTCCTCACCCCGGCCGGCAGCGTGGCGACCGTGCTGGAAGAGTGCGGCCGGAAGGGCATCCGCTGGGCCGTCGTCGAGACGGCGGGCTTCCGCGAGTACACCGCCGCGGGACCCGCGCTCGAGGCGGAGGTCGAGCGCGTCGCCGCGAAGTACGGCATTCGCTTCGTCGGCCCGAACTGCATCGGCGTCGTCAACATGGAAAACGGCCTGTGCGTCCCGTTCCCGCGCATGAACACGCAGCTGAAGCGAGGCCCCGTCTCCATGATCTCGCAGAGCGGCGGCGTGGGCCTGGCCGTGTTCAACCTGATGATCAACGAAGGCGTCGGGCTCAACAAGTTCGTCTCCGTGGGGAACATGCAGAACGTCGACGCCGAAGACATGCTGGAGTACCTGCTCGCGGACGAAGGCACCGGACTGGTCTTCATGTACCTGGAGAGCCTGCGCGACGGCCGGCGGCTGATGGATCTCGCCCGCCGATCCTCCAAGCCGGTCCTCGTCTTCAAGTCCAACATCGGCGGCCTCAGCCGGAGCATCGCCCTCTCGCACACCGCCTCGCTGAGCAGCGACGACAGGGTCGTCGACGCCGCGTTTCGGCAGGCGGGCATCCTGCGCGTGCACGACGCGACCGCCCTCGGCCACGGGATGAAGATCCTGGAGCTGCCGCCGATGCGCGGGCGCAACCTGGCGGTCATCTCGCGCACGGGCGGCCAGGCGGTCATTGCCGCCGACGCCTGCGAGCTCTCCGGTTTCCGCCTGGCCACCTTCCCCGACACCTTCCTGCGGGAGATCGAGAAGCACTTCCGCGCGTCGGTCATCCGCCTCACGAACCCGCTGGACCTGGGCGACCTCTTCGACCTGGACCTCTACGCCCGGATCGTCGAGCAGACGTTGCAGCTCGACGGCGTCGACGGCGTCGTCTTCCTGCACACGTCCACGTCGGACGCGGAGAACCTGGCGGGGCGCCAGCTGCTGGAGCGCCTGAGCCGGCTGAGCGCGGAGTACGGAAAGCCCGTGGCCTTCTACCTCTCCGCCGCGGCCCGGGAGGTGAGCTATCTCAAGCAGACCTACGGCTTCCCGGTCTTCACGCAGGTCGTCGAGACCGTGCGCGCGCTGGAGATGAGCTACGAGTACTCCAGCCGCGAACGGCCCGTGCCGGAGGGCGAGGGAGTCCAGGCGCTCGACGTGAACCGGTCGGCCGTGCGCGCGCTCGTCGACCACGCCCGGGCGGAGGGTCGCGCCCTGCTCGTCTCCGAAGCGCTCGCCGCCCTCGAGCACTACGGCATCCCGACGGCGCGGGGCGTCACGGCCGCCAGCCTCGCCGAGGCCCAGGCCGCCGCCTCCGCGATGGGCTACCCGGTGGCCCTGAAGATCATCGCGGAGCAGATCTCGCACAAGTCGGACGCGGGCGGGGTGAAGCTGAACCTGCGCGACGAGGCGGACGTGTCCGCCGCGCACGCGGAGATGCTCGAGTCCGTCCGCAGGGCGCATCCCTCCGTCACACCGGACGGCGTGCTGGTGCAGCCGATGGTCGCCGGCGGCGTGGAGATGTTCCTGGGCGGGCGGCAGGACCCGCAGTTCGGCCCGGTGGTGCTCGTGGGGCTGGGCGGCATCTTCGTGGAGCTCTACGGCGACGTCGCCGTGCGCGTCGCGCCCATCTCGCGCCCCGAGGCAGCCCGGATGGTCGCGAGCCTGCGCGGCGCGCAGATTCTCGCGGGAGCCCGCGGCCGCGCCTCCGCCGACGTCGACTCGCTCGTCGACGCGCTGTTGCGCGTAGCCCAGCTGCTCGTCGACTTCCCGGAGATCGCGGAGCTCGACGTCAACCCGCTGCGCGTGTTCGAAGAGGGCCGGGGGAGCCGGGCCCTCGACGCCCGGGTGATTCCGGGAGCGGCGGCGCCGGGCTGATGTGCGACCGTGACGCTGCTTGACGATCGACCCGCAAGACCCTACTCTGCTACCGGACGGTCGGTCTGAATCCGAGGGGAGAAGAGAATGAACTCAGCCGTTGCTCAACAGGCAGACCCGGCACCGACCGAGACCTCGGGGTGGGCCTATCACGGCTGGAAGGGCGTCGCTGCGCTCTTCGTCATCCTCTTCTTCACGGCCGGTGGCGGTTTCTACGTCTTCCCCGTGTACATCGGCGCGATGCGGGCCGAGCTCGGCTGGACGATGGGCCAGATCTCTCTGGGCGCCGCCGTCTTCGCCATCGTCTTCGGCCTGACCAGCGCGTTCGTGGGGGCCGCCCTCGAGCGCTTCGGAGCCCGGCGGGTCATGCTCCTCTCCGTCGCGCTCGCCGGCGCCGTCAACCTCGGACTTGCGGGGGTGCGCAGCCTGTGGGTGTTCTACGTCATCCAGGCCTGCGCAGGCGTCGCCCTCGCCGGCTCGACGATCATCCCGGCGCAGGCCCTGATCACGCGCTGGTTCGACCGGGCGCGGGGCCGGGCGATGGCGATCACCGTGCTCGGGGTCGGCTTCGGCGGAATCGTGCTGCCGCCCCTGAACGAGTGGACGATCCGCCACTTCGGCTGGCGGGGGGCCTGGGTGTGGTGCTTCGCGTGGACCGTCGGGATCGTCATGCCGGTGATCGCGATCGCGCTCAGGGAGCGCTCAGCTGTCCCCTCGCAGGCGAGGGAGGAGGGACGCGAGCCGGGGCACCCGGCGGCCGCACTGCCCGCCCCTCCTGCGGCCGGTCTCACGCGATCGGAGGCGCTCCGCACGACCGCCTTCGTTTTCCTCGTCGCGGTCTACCTGCTCCAGCTCATCGGGCAGTCGATCGTCAACTTCCACTTCGTCCCGTTCACGGTCCAGCAGGCGCACCTTTCCGTCCGCGATGCCAGCCTCTTCCTGAGCCTCATGGTCGCCTTCAGCCTCCTCGGGAAGGTCGGCTTCGGCTGGCTTGCCGATCGGCTCAATCCGGCGCGACTGATGGCTTTCGCGGGCTTCCTCGCGGCGGTCGGGCCGCTGGCCCTCGTCCTGGCCACGCCTCGCTCGGCTCCGCCGAGATCGATTCTCGTGACCGTTCACGCAGTGGCCTACGGCCTCGCCCTCGGCGGTCAGATCGTTCTGCTCCCGCTCGTGGTCGCACGCTGCTTCGGACCGCGGGATTTCGGCCGGATCATGGGGCTGATCATGAGCGGCTTCGCCGCCGGCATCCTGCTCGGCATTCCCGTGGCCGGGTGGAGCTTCGACCGCCTCGGCACGTACCACCCGGCGCTCGTCGGCTGCGCCGTCGCCTTCCTCTGCTCTGCGCTGGCCTCGGCGTTCGTCCCCGTGGACGGCCGCGGAGGCGTAAGCCTCGCAGCGGACCCGGCGGTGCCCCCCGCCCCGTAGCCGTCCGCCGCGGCCACGCCCTGTTAGGCGGTGAGGCCGCCGTCGCAGACGAGGACCGAGCCGGTCACGTAGCTCGCCGCCCCGGACGCGAGGTACACCGCCGCGCCGACGATGTCGTCCACGTGGCCGATCCGCCGCATCGGCGTGTGAGCGACGAGAGGATCGCGCGCGGCGGGATCGTCGACGAGCACCGAGGCGAAGCGGGTATCCACCAGCCCGGGGGCAATGGCATTCACGCGGATCCCCTGCGGGCCCCACTCCTTCGCGAGCCCCCGTGTCATGCTGATCATCGCGGCCTTGGTCATCCCGTAGACCACCTGGTTCACGCTGGGCGAGAGGCCGCCGACCGAGGCGATATTGACGATCGCGCCGCTCCGCCGGGGAAGCATCAGGCGCGCGGCGTGCTGGCACATCAGGAAGCAGCTCTTCAGGTTCAGGGCGAACGTCTTGTCGTACGCGACCTCCGAGACGTCGATCGCAGGGCCGAACGCGAGGTTGGTCGCGGCATTGTTGACCAGGATGTCGACCCGGCCCGACGTCGCGGCCACGCCCTGCCAGAACGCCTCGACGTCCGCGGTCCGGCCGAGGTGGCAGGGAATCGGCTCGGCGGCCCCGCCGTCGCCGGCAATACCTTCGGCGACTCGACGGAGCGCGTCGGCGTCACGGGAAACGAGCACGACACGGGCACCTCGACGGGCAAATTCCCGCGCAATTGCCTCGCCAATGCCGCGGCTGGCGCCGGTGACGATCGCAACCTTCTCCTCCAGGGAGAAACGGTCTGTCGACATGACGTGCCCTCTCGTCGACAGGATAACGCAGCCCACCGACGGGTCGGTCGCTTTGTGAGTCCTGGCGATTTCCAGGGCCTTCGAACGAGGCGGTAAAGACGAGGTCCCTCGGCCGCCCGTGCGGGGCGCTGATCCTCGCGACCGCCAGGCATGCTACGATTCTGCGACCGAAGCTACCGACGGGCCGGTCGCCACCCGAGTGACGTCCAGCGCCCTGCGGCGGGCAGGAGTCGTAGCATGACGGTTCACACAGGAGCAAGAGCGATGGGAAGTCCCAGTACACGAGCGGAGGAGGTTCTTCTCACTGCAGCGAACCTCTTCTGCGAGCTCGGCTACGAGGCCACCACGGTGGAGGAGATCAGCACCGCGACCGGGCTCACCAAGGGAGGCCTATACCACTACATCAAGAGCAAAGAGGACGTCCTCTACAAGATCATGTGCTACGCCATGGAGGGGATGAAGGAGCAGGTGGTGAAACCGGTCGCGGCCATCGCCGACCCGGAGGAGCAGCTGCGCGAGCTGGTCAAGCGTCATGTCGGCGAGATCGCCGTCGCGAAAGGGGTCCTCACCATCCTCTCGGAGGAGACTCAGTCCCTGACACCCGAGCACCGCGAAGAGATCCTCAGGTACAAGCGCGAGCACTACCACTTCGTGCGCGACATCCTGCAGCGCCTTCGCAAACAGGGCCGCCTGCGCAAGGAGGTCGACACGACGGTCGCGACCTTCAGCATCCTCGGCATGATCCTCTTCTTCGCCCGCTGGTATCGCTCCGAAGGGCGGACGTCCGCCGAGCGGATCGGCGAGGAGATCGCGGCCCTGGCGCTCAACAGCGTCTTGAGGCCGGCCGACGAGTGAACGCCAGCGCGCGCGCCAGGACTCGACGCAGCAGCTCACGCGTGAGCCCCGGGCCGCCCTTACGGCGTCGCGCTGAGTAGAGCGATCACCTCGCTCCGCACCTGGCGCTTGGCGATCTTCTCGGAGGCGAGTCGCGGAAGGGGGTCGAGCCGGAACCAGACGTGCTCCGGCACCTTGAATGCGGCGAGCCGTTCCCCGACGAACCGCTTGACCTCCTCGTCGCCCGGCTCGTACCCGCGCCGGGGCACGATCACCGCTGCCAGGGCCTCGCCGAGGCGCTCGTCCGGCACGCCGAAGACGGTCGCCTCGAGAACGGCCGGATGAGCGTAGAGCACCGCCTCCACCTCCGCGCAGTGGATGTTCTCCCCACCCCGGATCACCATGTCCTTGATCCGGCCGGAGATGTAGAGGAAGCCCTCCGAGTCGAGATAGCCGACGTCGCCCGAGCGCACCCAGCCGTCCGTGATCGCATCGGCCGTCGCCTGCGGGTCGTTCCAGTAACCGCGGATCACGGACGCTCCGCGCACCTGGATCTCGCCGGCCTGGCCGACCGGCAGCTCGTTCTCGTTCTCGTCGACGATCCGGACGTCGAGGATCCACGCCGGCCGGCCGCAGCTGGTGGGCCGCTTCACGTACTCCTCGCCGACGGCGCTTGAGCCGATGGCGCTGGTCTCGGTCATGCCCCAGGCCACGACGGGGACCGCGTTCGGGAACGTCCGCTGGATGCGCGCCACGTTCTCTACAGGGCGCGCAGCCCCGCCACCTCCGACCTCGGCAACGCTGCTCACGTCGGTTTCGCCGATCGTGGCGTGCTGCATCAGGTCCCAGTCCATGGTCGGGGGGCCGCCGGAGGCGCGCGTGATCCGCTCTCGCGCGATCAGGCGGAGTGCCTCGGCGGCGTCCCACCGGGGCATCATCACGACCTTCTCTCCCCAGATGAGCGACTCGAGATACTGCGAGAGCAGGCCTGAGACGTGGAAGAGCGGAACGGTCAGCAGGACGGCCGGCTGCTCCGGCGTGTGGGGTCCGGGTGCCCAGGGCTTCTGGGCGAACCGGGTGTAGGTCTCGAGCTTCCACTCGTGGAGCGCGCTGAGGATGTTGCGGTGCGAGGAGATCGCGCCCTTGGCGTGGCCGGTCGAGCCTGAGGTGTAGAGGATCAGCGCGTCGTCGTCCGAGCTCACCGTCACGTCGGGCATGGGCCGCCCGGCGGCCCCGGAGATGAACTCGTCGAACGCGCGCACGCCTGCCGGCAGCGGCCGGCCCGGACGGATCACGAACACGTGCTCGACCGCCGCCACGCTTCCGGCGAGGCGCTCGAACCGCGGCTCGTCGCAGAAGAGAACGCGCGGCGTCGAGTTCCCGAGCGCCTGCTCGAGCTCGTCGCGCTGCCCCCACGAGTTGAGTCCCACGGCGATGGCGCCGATCGAGGTCGCCCCCTGGAACGCCCAGATCCACTCGGGGCAGTTGCGGCTCGCGATCGCCACGCGGTCGCCCTTCCGCACGCCGAGGTCCAGGAGGCTGGCCGCGACCTGCGCCGTGAGCTCGAGACCCTGCGCGAAGGTCCAGCGCTGGTCGTTCCAGACCAGCCAGGTCCGGCCCGCCCCGAGCCGGCCGTAGCCCTCGTAGTAGTCGCGGAGGCTCTTCCCCTCCAGGAACTGGAACACCCGGGTCGGCCGGCCCGACACGGACGTCACCACCATCTCGAACTCGGCGCCCGGCCTGGTCAGCTCGGCAAGGGCAGCTTCGAGGGTCATCGGTGCGCTCGGGACCGGGGCGTCTGCCACGATGTCTTCTCCCATCAGGAACCCTTCCGGGCCGATTCGCGGGGTCGCGATCCCACCATCGACCGAAGCAACCGACCGTCCGGATGCCAACCCGATGCATTCTGTCGGGCATGGCCTCCCAGTGTCAAGGCGCCGGCGTCCGCGCTCGCGGAATGGCGGACGTTCCTCGGCCGTCGGGTCCCCCGGGATCGCGGACGAGCTCGCGCGAACCTGGGCTGATCGAGATACACTGCGTCCGGACGGTCGGTCGGTCTGTCGGTCACTCGCAGCGGACTTGGAGGACTTCATGCGGAAATGGTTCGGCCGGGTTTCCCTCGGCCTCCTTTCGGCCCTGTTGCTGGTGTCCGTCGTGGTCTTCTCTCGGTTTCTCCTCTGGCGTGGCGGGATAGAGAAGAGACTGGCAGAGGCGAGTTCGGTCGTCGACACGCCGGCGGGCACCGTCGAGTACGCGGATGTCGGCCGGGGAAGCCCGGTCCTCCTCCTGCTCCACGGAACGCCGGGCGGATACGACCAGGTTCTCGGCTCCATCCGGGCGACAGGCTTCGCGAATTCCGGCGCGCGGTTCATCGCGCCGTCGCGCCCGGGCTACCTGCGAACGCCTCTGGCTTCCGGGAAGTCGCCGGAAGAGCAGGCCCGGCTCTATGCCGCCCTGCTCACGAAGCTCGGGGTCGACAGGGTCTTCGTGTTCGGCGCCTCGGGCGGCGGGCCGAGCGCGCTGCAATTCGCCATCCAGTATCCGGAGCGCTGTTCGGGCCTGATCCTGGAGGCGGCGGTGACGAAGAGCATCGCGGTCGAACGGAAGCAGATTCCGCCAACCCTCCAGGACCTTCTCATCTACCTCTTCCGAAATCGGGCGATCTCCGAGATGCAGGCGAAGGATCCGACCGATCCCGTCATCTCGAAGCTCGGCGAGGCGGTGCTGGCATCCCTGGTACCGGCATCCCGCCGGGCGGCCGGCCACGCGAACGACCTTCAGCAGTTCGCCCGGATGGAGGGTTGGCCCCTGAGCACGATCCGGTGCCCGACGCTGATCGTGCACGGCAGGCTCGACAAGGACGTGCCCCTGGCCCACTCGGAGTTCGCCCGTGATCGGATCGCGAATTCGAAGCTCGTGATCCTCGAGGGTGCCGACCACTCCATGTTCTACACGAGGTACAAGGAGCTGGACCGGGTGGTCCGAGGCTTCATCGCGGAGCATCCGTGAGGGATGACGCGGGGCCTGCGCCCGGTATGCTGCGGCCGGCCACATGACGACGACGAGCAGCCTCCAGAACCGCCAGTTTCGCCTGATCGCCCGCCCCTCCGGCCTCCCGATGCGGAGCGACTTCGACTTCGTGACGAGCCCGGTTGCCAGGCCCGGCCCCGGAGAGGTCCTGATCCAGGTCCAGTACCTCTCGCTCGACCCGGCGATGCGCGGCTGGATGAACGAGGGCAAGTCCTACGTCCCTCCGGTCGGCCTGGGCGAGGTGATGCGTGCGGGGGGCGTCGGGCGGGTGATCGCGTCGAACGATCCGGGAGTGGCGGTGGGCGCCACGGCCGTCGGCCTGACCGGTGTCCAGGAGTACGCGACCCTGAAAGCCACCGACGTGACGCCGGTGGATCCGCGGCTCGCGCCCCTGCCGCGCTATCTCGGCGCCCTCGGAATGCCCGGCATGACCGCCTACTTCGGCCTCCTCGACATCTGCCAGCCGAAGGAAGGCGAGACGGTCGTCGTCTCGGGTGCGGCCGGAGCTGTCGGGGCGCTGGTCGGACAGATCGCCAGGATCAAGGGCTGCCGGGTCGTGGGCATCGCGGGCGGAGCGGACAAGTGCCGGTATCTCACCGAGGAGCTCGGTTTCGACGCTTCGATCGACTACAAGGGCGAAGACGTCCGCGAGGCCCTGAAACGCCACGCACCGAAGGGCATCGACGTCTACTTCGACAACGTCGGCGGAGAGATCCTCGACATCGTCCTCTCGCTGCTGGCCCGCCGGGCGCGCATCTCCATCTGCGGGGCGATCTCGCAGTACAACAGCCTCGAGGGCGTCCAGGGTCCCAGGAACTACCTGTCGCTTCTCGTGAACAGCGCCCGGATGGAAGGCTTCGTGGTCTTCAACTATGCGGCGCGCTACGCCGAGGGCTTCCGGGCGATCGCGGGCTGGCTCGCGGAGGGCAGGCTCAAGGCCCGCGAGGACGTCGTCGACGGGCTGGAGACGTTCCCGGAAACTCTCCTCATGCTGTTCCGGGGCGAGAACCTGGGGAAGCTCGTGATCCGCGTGGCCGGCGAGTAGACGGCCGGCCAGACCCACCGGCGACAGCCGTCCGCCTCTATCCAGTTCGGGTTCCGCGCGCCCTACGGGGACGGGGCCGGGCGGATCGTCCCGAAGGGCGGAGCAAGGACGGCGGTACGTCCTCCGGCCGACCCGTCGGTAGACGGCCGGCGTTGCCGTGGCCCTCGATCCGTAGGCGGTCGCAGCCGTCCGGCGCCCACCGCGAAATAGCGAGAAAACCGCAGTTATGTCAACGCCTTACCAAGGCTGCCCTCGGACCTCGCGGGCCGTGAAGAGACCACGTGTGGGTCTCCATTGAGGGCTTGACAACTCCGGATCCGCGCCCCGATACTGCCGAAATTAGGAATCCGGACGGTCGGTCGGCACAACCAGGGCGGGACCGGGACAGGCAGACCTGCAGCAGAGGGCCGCGACCCGGGGTGATCAGGCGCGGGACTCGAGGTGATTCGATGCGGTGGATGGTCGAAACGATCAGTGCCGTCGGGGCCGAAAGGGCTCTCGCTCGGACACGTGTCCAGGCATGCCGGCGAGAGCCGAGCAGAGACGAAACAGCAAGTCGGAAACGGTCTGGGGGAGGGCCCCGAAGGAGGTGGGAGATGCGTTTCAGAGTGTCCTGCGTCGTGCTTGCCGTGATGTTGCTGTCGGCAATGCCCATCCTGGCGGACGCGACGAATACCGGTTTCGTCACGGGCGTCGTGGTCAGTACCGACGGCGGTCCCCTGCCGGGCGTCATGGTCCAGCTCCAGGGAGACCGCGGCAAGAAGAGCACGGTCACCGATGCGAATGGAGCCTTCCGCTTCATGGACCTCCCGCCGGGCAACTACAAGGTGCGGGCCGAGCTCTCCGGGTTCCAGCCGGCGGAGCGCGCCACGGCCGTGACCGCGGGTGTCCGCTCGAATCTCGAGCTGAAGCTGGGCCAGGCCCTGACCGCGGAGGTCACGGTCAGCGGCGAAGAGATACCGCTGATCTCTCAGTACGACACTTCGGTGGGGAGCACGCTGCCGGCGCAGGTCGTGGAGAAGGTCACGTTCGACACGTTCGGGGACCGCAGCGTGATCGCCTCGATGCCGGGCGTGGTCAATTCCCCCGACTCCCAGGACACGGCCAACGCCTCCCCGCTCGTCAACGGAGGCGAGCCCCAGGAGAACGGCAGCTTCGTCGACGGCGTCGACACCACCGACCCCGGCACCGGCGGCGTGAGCCACATCAACTTCCCGACCTCGGCCCTCGAGGAGATCCGCCAGGACGGTTCGGGCTACGGCGCCGAGTACGGTCGGACCGTCAGCGGCGTCAACAGCGTCGTCACCAAGTCCGGCACGAACGACTTCCACGGAATGTTCTCGTACCAGGCCCAGAATCCTTCGTGGCGGGCCGAGTCCGAGCACGTGCCCGTCGATCGTCCGAACGAGATCCAGAGCACCTTCGACGCCTCGCTGGGCGGCCCGATCGTCCGCGACAAGGCGTGGTTCTTTGCCAGCGCCTCGAAGGGAAACACGAACCAGATCACCGCCCTCCAGAGCGGCGACGTCATCGACTCCTCCGCCAAGCTCCACACGGAGATGCTCAAGCTCAACTTCAAACCCGGCGCGGCCCACGCGCTGGCGTTGACCGTCATCAACTCCCCCGTCGATCTCGACCTGACCGCCTCCTACGGCTACGACAAGTACACGGTTCCGAACTACTCCACCAAGGGCCAGCTCTACACCGGGACCTGGTCCTGGACCGTCTCCGACAAGCTGTTCCTGGAGCTGCGGGCCGCCCACGAGAACTTCGGCATCGACGTCACGCAGTCCAGGTTCCCGGAGGTCGTCCCCGGCGCGAACCCCGACGGCCCGGCCGGCAACCAGTCCTGGTACTACGACATCGCGGGCGGCTTCATCCACCACGCCCCCTTCTATGGGCCGAGACAGACCAAGTTCCCGCGCGACCAGGCCAACCTGGGCTTCACCTGGTTCGCCGGCAGCCACGAGCTCAAGGTCGGGATCGACTACCAGAACTTCGACTACCAGCGGCTGAACGGTCCGACGCCGGACCAGTACATCGGCCTCTACTACAACGACGCCCTCCCCCTGGGTTTCGTCGTCCCCGTCCTCAAGAACGTGTTCGTACCCGCGACCGAGTGGGTGACCACGACGACCACCGCCGAGGCGTTCTACGTCCAGGACCGCTTCAGCCTGGGGCGCCTGACCCTCAACCTGGGCCTGCGCTACGACTACCAGAAGCACACCGAGAAGGGAGGCGGGACTTTGGAGTCGTCCGGCGACCTGGCGCCCCGTCTCGCGGCGATCTACGACGCGAAGGGTGACGGCACGCTCCTCCTCAAGGCGACGGCAAACCGCTACTACACCCTGATCAACCAGAACATGCTGGTCCCCGCGGTCAAGGCCAACGACGGCACGAACGTGTACGACCAGTACGCCTGGATCGCCGCCTACGGCATCTACTACCCGATCGGACGGCAGGACGCGACGAAGGCGAAGATCGAAAACCTGAATCCGTACTTCAAGGACGAGTACACGCTCGGGTTCGACTGGCAGTTCCACCCGAAGTGGGCGCTCTCGGCGCGCGGCATCTACTGGAAAGTCAAGGACATGAACGCCGTCCAGCAGCAGTTCGACGAGAGCGGGAACGTCTACTCGCTCATCTACTCGGTCCCTGGGACCAAGCGCGAATACAAGGGGCTCCAGATCGAGCTCAATCGTCGCTTCACGAATGGGTGGATGCTCGGAACCAACTACACGCTGAGCCGGATCGAAGGCAACTGCTTCCCCGTCTCGGGCGCCACCACCTGCGCCTACAACGTCGCGAGCGCGATCACCGACCCGGCCACCGGTCAGCCGGTCACGACGGCCAACAGCTACGGGCCGGCCTTTTACGACTCCACCCACATCCTCAACGTCCTCGGCGCGAAGAGCTGGCAGCTCGGGAAGCACAACCTGAACCTGGGCGGGTACTTCCAGTACCGCAGCGGCGCCAGGTGGCAGATGACGCAGGGAGTCGTCCTCACGTCCCCCATCAGCGGGCAGCAGATCCAGACCACCCTCTACACGGAGCCCAAGGGGTCCCGCTCGCTTCCCAGCTACTACACCCTCAGCCTGAACGGCGAGTGGAAGTTCCCCATCGCGGGGCAGCTGCAGGGCGGGCTGCGGGTCGAGGCGGCGAACGTCACGAACCAGCAGACCCAGATCAACGTCAACGAGATGACCGGTCAGCCTCCGAACATCGCGAGCTCCTACCTCAAGCCGCGCGAGTTCCGGTTCTCGGCCAGCCTCTCGTTCTGACCTCCCTTTAGGAACCCGTCCCGCCGGGCGGGCGCGCCACGAGGCCGCCCGCCCGGCGAGGAGGGTCCGCCGTGGCGCCGGTCGTGCGGCGCCTCAGCGGGCGGCGGGACCCGTGGTGTTGCGGATCAGGCGGGAGTAGAAGTCCACCGCCCGGCCCAGGTCGGCCTCCGCGATGCGCTCGTCGGTGCCGTGGAATCGGCCCACGTCGCCGGCACCGACCACGATCGGCGTGAAGCGGAGGACGCTCGCCGCGTGAGGCAGGAAGTAGCGGGAGTCCGTGCCGCTGGTGCAGAGGATGGGCATGACGAGCGCGTCGGGAAAGACCTCGAGCACGGTGTGCCGGAGGGTGCGGTAGCTCCAGGACGAGGTGTCGGCCACCGGCGTCGCCTCGAATGCCAGGGGACCGTAGGCCGAGATCGTCACCCTGGGATCGTCGACGACGCGGCGGACGTGCTCCTTCACCCCCTCGACGGTGTCGCCGGTCAGGATGCGGAAGTTCACCACGGCCCGCGCGCGGATCGGCAGCACGTTGTCCTTGGGAGAGCCTTCGAACATCGTCGCCGCGGTGGTGGTGCGCACGAGCGCATTGCCCGTGGGAGCGCCGCTCACGGCCCGCGCCACCAGCGATTCGGTGAGCCAGAGGTTGGCGAGCGCGATGCGCGACGTCAGAGCCTGGGCCGGGCCGACGGCGAGCAGCATCTGGCGGGCCGCACCGCGCAGCGCCAGCGGCATCTGCTCGCGCTCCAGGGCCGAGATCGCCAGCGCGAGGATTCCGACCGCGCTGTGCGGCGGCGGCGTGGAGGAGTGACCGCCGGTGGCGTCCACCGCGAGCTCGAGGCTCAGGTAGCCCTTCTCGGCGATCCCGATCTGAGCCACCGGGCGATCGACGCCCGGGACCATTCCGGGCTGCACGACCATGGCGCCCTCGTCCAGGACGAGCTCCGGCGCCACGCCCCGCTCGGCCAGGAGACGCGCGATCTGCGACGCCCCGTCGTGGCCGCCGACCTCCTCGTCGTCGCCGAACGCAAGGTAGAGCGTCCGGTCCGGGATCTCGCCGGCGCTCGCGAGGCGCTCCACGGCCTCGCACAGGGCGATCACGCTGACCTTGTCGTCGAGGGCGCCGCGGCCCCACACGAACCCGTCCGCGCGCGCCCCCGAGAAGGGAGGCTGCTTCCAGTCGGCCTCGGTGCCGGGTTGCACCGGGACGACGTCGTAGTGGGCCATGAGCACCACCGGCGGCAGCGCCGGGTCGCGACCCTCCCAGCGGTAGAGCAGGGCACCGCGGCCCACCCGCTCACGCACCAGCTTCTGGTGAAGGGCCGGGTAGGTGGCCTCGAGGAAGGCGACGAAGCGCTCGAAGGCGGGCCGGTCGGCCGCATCCCGGTCGTGAAGGGAGACGGTCGGAATGCGGAGCGCGTCGGCGAGGTGCGCGGCGACCGCTTCGACGTCCACCGGGAACGGCGAAGCCGGGGCAACCGGCGAGCCCCCCACCGGCTCGAGGCGGAAGCGAACCGTCCGCACGATGACCACCGCCACGACGGCGACGAGGGCGACAGCCGCGACGACGAGAGCTTGCATGAGCAGGTTGAGCATGGCGGGGATTATGCCAGACCGACCGTCCGGTATGACGGCGTGTTAGGCTTCCGGGTCACGGGGGATTGCACGCTGTGAAGCAGGCGCCGGAGGTTCTCACATGAGGTTCCTGGAAATCCTGGTTCTTGTTGCCCTGTTCGTGAACCTTGCCGGGAATTTCATCCCGAAGGCGAAGCGCCCCCGTCCGCTTCTCTACCTGCCGTTTCTGACGGCGGTGCTCGTCGGGCTCCATCTCCTGGTCGACCGGCCTCGATGGCAGATGGTGCCGGCCTACCTGTGGTGCCTTCTCCTCCTTGTCCTCGGCGTCCTCCAGCTGAGAAGGGACCCGGACGAAGGCCGTCCGGCGTCCCGCCGAGTCGTCCGGATCCTCGCCTTCGCCGGGAAGCTGGTCGTCGCGCTCGTGTTCCTGCTGACCGCGGCGGTGCCCTGGCTCTTCCCGGTGGTCCACCTCCCGAAACCCACCGGGCCCCACGCGGTCGGGACCTCCGCGCTCCACCTCGTCGACCAGGGCCGCCCGGAGACCCTGACCGACGAGCCCGATCGTCTGCGCGAGCTCATGGTTCGCGTCTGGTACCCCGCCGCGCCGGCACCCGGCGCGAAGCCGATGCCCTACTGGCCCGACGCGAAGACCATCGGCCCGATCCGCGTCGCGGACGACTTCCTGGTCCTGGGTATCACCACGAGCCCGACCTTCCTCTACAACCACTACGACCTGATTCGGACAAACTCCTACCCGGATGCTCCCGTCTCGAGCGTCGAGCGGACCTACCCGGTCCTCCTCTTCTCGCCCGGCGCGCTCGATCTCCTCGACCGCTACTTCCTGTGGGCCGAGGAGCTGGCGAGCCACGGCTACGTCGTGGTGAGCCTGTCGGCGCCTTACGAGTCCTCGGCCGTGATCTTCCCCGGCGGACGGGTCGTACGGGGAACTCAGCTCAGGCCGAAGCCGAATCCGAGCGAAGCGGAGAAGGCCAGCGAAAAGGTGCAGCAGACCAGGGCCCAGGAGATCCTCGGGCGGTTCAAGAAGAGCAAGGACCTCGCGCAGCGGAAGGCCATCATGCGGGAGCTCTTCGCGCTCGATTGGGTTCGCAAGCTGGACAAGCTGCTGGCCGTGCGGGTGGCCGATGCCCGCTTCGTTCTCGACGAGCTGGGCAGCGGGACGCCGGGAGCAATGGGGAACAAGCTCAAGGGACGGCTCGACCTGGACCGCGCGGGCATCTTCGGGATGTCCTTCGGAGGTGCCGTGGCCGGCCAGGCCTGTCTCGAGGACCCGAGGTTCAAGGCCGGCGTGAACCTCGACGGGGAGCAGTTCGGGACCGTCATCGACGGCGTGGTCTCGCAGCCGTTCATGTTCATGAACAGCGCCGACAGCAAGGACATGAACGACTACCTGTACGACCGGATGCAGGGCACGACCTACGCGGTCACCTTCGCCGGCAGCACGCACCCGGATTTCAGCGACGTCTTCTACACCAACCCGATCTACAAGCGGCTCGGCAAGGAGCCCATCTCGAGCGAGAGAATGCGCGAGGTGGTCAGCTCCTACCTCGTCTCGTTTTTCGATCGCCACCTGAAGGGGAAGTCGGAGCCCCTGCTCGACGGGCCCTCGAAGAGGTTCCCCGAGGCGACCTTCAGGATCGTCAGGGCAAGTCCCTGACCCAGGCGGCGACTCCAGCGGCAGGAAGTACCCGTCCGTGGAGCTTTCCTCGGTTCCTCTGGCGAGGTTCGAACGGATCTGCCGCGCGCGGGAGCACCCTGAACCCCGGGACTCCCGCCGCTGCCGGGACCGCTCCGGGGGCCGAAGCTAGGGCCTCCGTCGTGAGCGACTGAGTTGGTGGGAGGCGAGGGGATCGAACCCCCGACCACCTGCGTGTAAAGCAGGCGCTCTGCCGCTGAGCTAGCCTCCCGGCCGGGGCCACGGTAGCCGTGCGCGAACGGGGCCGTCAAGGCGCGCCGGCGGTCGCGACGAAGGGCGCCCTGCGGGCGCCCGCTCAGTCGATCTTCGGCGGCAGGACGGTGAAGTCGACGACGCCGAGCGAGCGGCCGACCGGGTCGAGGACCTCGACCCTCCAGCGCCCCGGCTGCTCCTTGACCCTCTTCGACGACCAGGTCCGGTAGGGCGAGGCGCGGAGGGGGAGGCGCACGCGCCGGACCTCCTTCCCCTCGAACGTCCAGAGGTGGAAGACGAACGCCTCCCCTGTCGCCCCCTCGACCTTCGTGAAGAACGCGACGTTCTCGACGTCGGGGCCGAACGTCCGTCCCTCGCTGTCGCACCCCCGGTCGACGACGTCGCGGCAGACGGCGAGCTCGGTCGCGCGCAGGGGCGACTCCTCGACGACGGGGGTCGGGGAGGCGAGCAGGAGGAGAAGGCCGGCGAGGAGGGGGTGGATCATCACGTCCGCGGGGCGGCATCATAGCGAAAACCCGGGCGACGCCGGCACGTAGAGAGAGAAGTTGACCTATGCCGGATACGTCCTTCGCCACCTGCGGGCGCGTCCCCTCCGGGCGACGCTGACGGCCGGGGCTTTCGCGTTCTCGATCGGACTCCTCGGCTTCCTCTGGCTCCTCTCGACGGCCCTCCAGAAGGAGTGGTCGCCCTACATGGCGCAGCGGCTCATCGTGACGGCGAAGACCTCCTTCTTCGACAAGCTCCCGATGGCCTACCTCGCGAAGATCGAGGCGACCCCGGGGGTCGCCAGGGTCGCCCCGTTCGACGTCGTCCTCGCCTCGTACCGGGACAACCGCCCGGAGAACGTGGTCGGCGTCTCCTCGGCCGTCGCCGGGCCGACGCTGGAGATCTACCGGGAGGCGAACGTCCCGCCCGAGCAGGCGAAGGCGTGGACGGACGACCCTACGGGAGCGCTCGTCGGGCCGGTCCTCGCCGAGAAGCTCGGCTGGAAGCTCGGCGACCGGGTCGTCCTGAAGGCCCCCGTGAAGGGCGGGGTCATCGAGACGACGATCCGGGCCGAGATGGGCTATCGCCTCGACTCGGGCCTCTACCTCCACCGGCGCTACTTCGAGCAGCTGACGGGCGACGAGGGGTCTACCAACATGTTCTGGGTCCTCGCGAAGACCCGCGGCGACGTCGACCGGATCACCGCGTCGCTCAACCGCGAGTTCGAGAACGCGCCCGTGCCGGCCCGCGCCATGACGGAGCGGCAGTGGCAGCTCCAGTTCATGGAGATGCTCGGGAACGTCCAGGCGCTCCTCGGGAGCCTCGGGCTCGCCACCGGCTTCGCCCTCCTCCTCATCACCGCGAACAGCCTCGCGATGAGCGCCCGGGAGCGGAAGGGGGAGGCGGCCGTCCTCCGCGTCCTCGGCTTCCGCCGGAAGGCGATCGCGGGCTTCCTCCTCGGCGAGGCGCTCGTCTACGGAGTCGCGGGAGCGATCCTCGGAGGGGCCGTCATGGCCGCCTTCGCGCACTTCGTCGGGGCCGCCCTCGACAAGACCCAGTACGCCGGGATGGGAGGGCTCCTCGTCCCCGACGCGACCGCCCTCCTCCTCGCCGCCGCGGCCTCGGTCGGCCTCGCCGTGCTGGCGGGGGCCGCCCCGGCGCTGAACCTCGCCCGCCGGCCGATCGCCGAGCTCCTCCGGGAAGGGTGACGTGAGCCGCCTGCGCCTCCTGGCCTCCCGGGCGGTCGAGCTGCGCGAGGGAGAAGCGCCCGCTCTCGGCTGGGCGACGGCGTACTACTTCCTCCTCCTCGCGAGCTACTACGTCCTGCGCCCCCTCCGCGACGAGATGGGCGTCCGCGGCAGCCCCGACGCTCTTTCCTGGCTCTTCGTCGGCACGCTCGCGGGCACCGCGGCGCTCAGCCCTCTCTTCAGCGCACTCGTGTCGAGATACCCGCGAAAGGTCTTCGTCCCCGTCGTCTACCGTGTCCTCGTCGCGACGATCGTCGCCTTCTGGGCCCTCCTGACGTTCGGGCCGGCCGGGTGGCGCCTCCCGGCGGCCCAGGTCTTCTTCGTATGGGTGAGCGTCTTCAACCTCTTCGCGATCTCGGTCTTCTGGGGATTCCTCGCGGACCTCTTCCGCCCCGAGGCGGGGCGGCGCCTCTTCGGCTTCATCGCCGTCGGCGGGACGCTCGGCGCCGTCGCCGGGGCGGCGCTCACCTCGAGCCTCGCCCGCCTCCTCGGCCCGACGAACCTCCTCCTCCTCGCGGCGCTCCTCCTCGAGGGGGCGGTCTTCTGCGTCCGCGGGCTCGTCCGGCACTTCGGCGTCGACGACCCGTCGCGGGCCCCCTCGGCGCCGGGAGAGTCGCCCGAAGGGGTCCCTCCCGGCACGGGAGTCCTCTCGGGGATGCGGCTCGTCGCCGGCTCGCCCTACCTCCTCGCGATCTCCCTCTTCCTCCTCCTCTACACCGTCAGCTCGACGTTCCTCTACTTCGAGCAGGCGCGCATCGTGAAGGCCGCGCTCGCCGACTCCGCCGCCCGGACGGCGTTCTTCGCCCGGATCGACCTCTGGGTGAACCTCCTCGCCGCCTTCACCCAGGTCTTCCTGACCGGGCGCGTCGTGAAGGCCCTCGGGGTCGGAGGGACGCTCGCCGCGCTGCCGCTCCTCACGCTCGCCGGCTTCGCGGCGCTCGCCGTCTCGCCGACGGCGCCGGTCCTCGTCCTCGTCATGGTCGGGCGGCGCGCGGGCGACTTCGCGCTCATCCGCCCGGCGCGCGAGCTCCTCTTCACGGTCCTGCCGCGCGAGGAGAAGTACGCCGCGAAGAACTTCGTCGACACTTTCGTCTACCGCTCCGGCGACGTCGCCGGCGCCTTCGCCGACAAGGGGCTCCGGGCCGTCGGCGCGACGGGAGCCGCGCTCGCGGGCCTCTTCGTGCCGCTCGCCGTCGCGTGGGCCCTCCTCTCCGCCTGGCTCGGCCGGCGCCAGGGGCGCCTCGCCGCCGCGCGGGCGGCCTCCGCCGCTCCCGCCGCGGCTATCATCCCCGCCTGATGGACTGGCTCCTGAAGACCGAACCGTCGGAGTACTCCTTCGCCGACCTCGCGCGAGAGAAGACGGCCGTCTGGGACGGCGTGACGAACGCCGCCGCGAGGAAGAACCTCCGGGCGATGACGAAGGGAGACCGCCTCCTCGTCTACCACACGGGCGACGTGAAGGCCGTCGTGGGGCGGGCCACCGTGGCCGCCGCGCCGCGCCCCGACCCGGCCGACCCGAAGGGGACGGTCGTCGACGTGAAGGCCGGCAGGGCCCTGAAGACGCCCGTCACGCTCGCCGAGATGAAGGCCGCGAAGGTCTTCGCCGGCTCGCCTCTCCTCCTCGTCGGGCGCCTCTCCGTCGTGCCGCTCACGCCGGAGCAGTACGCCTTCGTCGCCGGGGACTGACGCGTGCTCCTCTCGCGGGCGGCCGAGGCGGCGCTGAAGGCGCTCCCCCTCCTCGACCCGCGGGGTCCCGAGGCGTCGGGCCGGGAGACGCGCGACCTCGCGTTCGCCTGCGGCGAGCCGGCGCCGTTCCTCGGCAAGGTCCTCCAGAAGCTCGCCCGCGCCGGCCTCCTCCGCTCGAAGAGGGGACGCTCGGGGGGGTTCGTCCTCGGCCGCCCCGCCTCGGAGGTGACGCTCGCCGACATCGTCCTCGCCGTCGAGGGGGCCGACGACCTCGCGAAGGTCTTCGGCCTGCCGGACGGACCCGCCGGCGCGTTCCTCCTCCCGGCCCGGGACGACCTCGTCGAGCGGCTCCGGGCGACGACGCTCGCGCGCCTCCGGCGCGAGGCGACGCGCGCGTGAGCGCCTCCGGCGTTCCCCCGCGGGCGACGACCTCGATCGCGGTCCCGCTCCACCTCTTCCCGCGCCTGCCGGAGACGCCGGGCTTCCCGCTCCTCCTCGGCCTCCACGGCTACGGCATGCACGCCGCGACGCTCTTCCCGCTCCTCCTCCGGATGGCGCCCGACGGCTGGGGCGTCGTCGCCGTGGAGGGGCCGCAGTCGGCCTTCCTCCCCGGCGAGGCGCTCGGCCCCGCCGGCGCGCGCGGCTTCCACTGGGGGGTCAGCCCGCGGCACGAGGACAACCAGGCGGTCCACCGCTCGGCCGTCGCGGCGGCGATCGCCTGGGGCGTCGAGCGGGGCGCCGATCCCGCGCGCGTCTCGCTCCTCGGCTTCAGCCAGCCCTGCTCTTTCGACTGCCGCCTCGCCCTCGCCCCGCCCCACGGCCTCCCCTTCCGGGCGCTCGTCGGGCTCTGCGGCGGGCTGCCGGGAGAGTGGACCGAGCCGGACGCCGGCACGGACGCGTCGGCGCGCACGCACGCCCTCCACGTCTCGACGAGCTCCGACGAGTTCTACTCGCTCGACCGCGTCGCCCCGTTCGGCGCCCTCCTCGCCTCCCGCTTCGCGAGCGCGCGCCACGAGATCCACGAGGGAGGGCACCGGATCCCGTCGTCGGCGATCCCGGTCGTCAGGGCGTTCCTCGAGGAGCACGGCTGAGCCGACGTCCAGCGCGTAACATTCCGCCGCGGGAGCCTCCCATGAAGTCGATCTCGAGGACGGTTCACCCGCCTTCGCGGACCTTCCTGGACTCGGCGAGCCTCTGCGCGCTGCTGGCCGGGCTCGCCGCCCTCGTTCCGGGCGGCGCCCGCGCCCAGTCGCCGATCCTGGTGAAGGACATCTTCCCGGGCGTCTCCTCCACCGCGTCGGCCGGCGCGAGCTTCGAGACGATCCTCGGATCGTCGGGCGGAAGGGCCTTCCTGAACGGAATGGACGCCGACGGGAACTACGGGCTCTGGGTCACCGACGGGACCGCCGCCGGGACACGGGCCCTCCTGGACCTCCCGGTCACCTCCGGCGTCGACGTCGGCGGGACGTTCTACTTCGGCGCCGTCTCGCAGGAGCGGGGCTCGCTGTGGAAGACGGACGGGACCGCCGCCGGAACCGCCTTCGTGATCCGGTTCAGCACCGACCCGCGCGTCGATTCGAAACCGTTCAAGCTCACGAGATCCGGCGGCCGGCTCTTCTTCGCCGTCGACGACGGCGTTCACGGCGCAGAGCTCTGGACGAGTGACGGCACGGCCGCCGGTACGAGGCTCGTGAAGGACGTCACGCCGGGCCCGGCGGGGAGCTTCGGCTATTCCGCCGAGCTCGTCGACGCCGGCGGCGTCCTCTTCTTCTCGTGCCACTACACGGCCGACTGCGGGCTCTGGAAGAGCGACGGCTCCGAGGCCGGGACCACGCAGGTCGCGAACCTCGCCTCCGTCTCCGAGCTCGTGAACGTGAACGGGACGCTCCTCTTCCGAGCGACCGACCCGCAGCACGGCTCCGAGCTCTGGAAGAGCGACGGAACCGCCGCCGGGACGGTGCTCGTCCGGGACATTGCGCCGGGGACCGCGGGCTCGGGTCCCGCGGGACTCGTCCCGTTCGCCGGCGCGCTCTATTTCAGGCTCGACTCGGACGGGTCGACCTGGAAGAGCGACGGGACCGAGGCGGGGACGGTCCTCGTCCACTCGTTCCCGAGCAGCGAGCCGCTCGTCCCGTCGGGGGCCCGCCTTTTCACGGCGAGCGGCTCCCAGCTCTGGGCCTCCGACGGGACCGCGGCGGGAACGGCTCTCGTCCGGGACTTCGGAAGGGCGATCTACCTTCCCGCCTCGGCGACGGTGCCCGGAGCCCTTCTCTTCTGGGTGGACGGGGTCGTCGACGGCCTCGAGCTCTGGCGCAGCGACGGCACGCCGGCCGGGACGTCCCTCGTGAAGGTCGTCGAGGTCGCGTCGGCGGCGCCGATCCCCAGCAGGTCCGTGTCCATCCCGGGAGCGGCCCTGCTCCTCGTCTACAACGTGCCGTTCGGGCTCTGGCGGTCCGACGGCACTCCCGCCGGGACCGCCCCCGTTCAGGAGCCGGTGTTCCGGCCGAACGACGGCCTCCCGGTCTGGCTCACGGACGTGAACGGTACGCTCCTCTTCTCGGCCTTCGACGAGGAGCACGGCTACGAGCTCTGGCGGAGCGACGGAACGGACGCCGGGACGTCCCTCGTCAGGGACATCTACCCCGGTCCGGTGGGCTCCGGCCCGGGACACATGCTCGCGACGCGCTCGGCCGTCTACTTCCGCGCGTGCGAATCCGCGACGGGGTGCGAGCTCCACCGAAGCGACGGGACCGATCCGGGAACCCGGCTCGTCCGGGACATCCGCCCGGGTCCCGAGAGCGGGCTGTCGTTCGAGCTCGGAACGCTCGCGGACCTGTACCTCTTCGTGGCCGACGACGGAGAGCACGGTCCGCAGCTCTGGCGGAGCGACGGGACGGCGGACGGGACGCTCGCCCTCGCCTCGCCCTGGTCCGCCTCGGAGCCGGGATACCCCTCTCCGCTCGGCGTCCTCGGCGGCGTCTTCTACTTCGCGGCGACGGGCGCCGCGCCGGCGATGCTCTGGAGGACCGACGGGACCGCCGAGGGGACCTGCGCGGTCGCTCCCCTTCCCGCGTCCGAGATCGCCGGCGGAGTCCTCGGCGCCTCCATCGTTTTCGTCGCTTCCGACACGAGCCACGGGACGAGCCTCTGGAAGACCGACGGCACGTCCTCCGGGATGGCCCTCCTGACCGGGATCGGCACGGGCGGAACGGGAGCGTCCGGCCCGATGTCGCTCGGCGACCGCCTCGTCTTCTTCGTCGACGACGGCACGCACGGGACCGAGCCCTGGGTCACGGACGGGACGACCGCGGGGACGATGCTTCTCGGGGACCTCAACCCCGGCCCCGCGACGTCGGTCGGTCCCCGCGCCGCCGTCCTCGGCTCGACGCTCTTCTTCTGGGCCCACGACGGCGCGCACGGATACGAGCCCTGGAAGACCGACGGGACGCCGGCCGGGACCCTCCTCCTCCGCGACGTCGCGCCGGGACCGGCGGGCTCGATGCTCCTCGAGAGCTTCGCGGCCGGAGGACGGGAGGTCTATTTCACGACCTCGGATCACGTCTCCGGCCGCGAGCTCTGGCGGAGCGACGGGACGGCCGGGGGTACGGTCCCGGTCGCGGACCTCGCCCCGGGCCTGGCGAGCGCGGTCGCTCCCTGGCCCTTCAGCGCGAACCGCACCGTGCTCGCGCGCTCGGGAGGCAAGGTCTTTTTCACCGCTTCCGATGGCGCGACCGGCTTCGAGCTCTGGGCGCTCCCGATCCCTCTCCGGTTCCACCCCGTCACGCCGTGCCGCGTCGCCGACACGCGCGAGGCGGGCGGGCCGACGCTCGGAGCCCCCCTCGGCCCTTCGGATTCGGTCGTGCTCCCCGTCGCCGGACGCTGCGGCATTCCCGCGACGGCCGTCTCCGTCGTCGCGAACTTCACGGTCGTCGCGCCGACGGGAAGCGGGTCGCTCCTCGTGGGAGGGGGCGGGCCGGTCGTCTCCGGGTCGATCGAGGTGCCGGTCACCGCCGGCCGGGTGCGCGCGCTCCACGCGACCCCGCTCCTCGGCTCCGCAGGCTCCCTCTCCGTCCGCGCCGACCTCCCGCAGGGAGGAGAGACGCACGTCGTCGTCGACGTGACCGGCTACTTCGAGTGACGGGGGCGGGCATCCCGACGGGCGCCACGTCGCGCCGCGGCAACTCCGGTCCGCCGCGGGCCGCGGCGATCACGCTCGTTCGCTCTCCCTCCTCGCAAGGACTCTAGAATCGGCGCAACACGGTCCAGACGATGTCCGTTTGCGCGGCCTGCGGCTTCGAGGGGTTCTCCGGAGAGGGCGACTGTCCCCTCTGCGGCGGGAGCCCCGGCTCCGATTCCGCCGCGCTGCCGCCGACGGTCCCGATCAGCGAGGCCGCGACGCTCGACCGCGAGGAGCCCAGGCCGCGCGCCGGAGGCGCGCACCGGACCGGCGAGCTCTACGCCGGGCGCTACCGCATCGAGGCCGTCCTCGGCCGCGGGGGGATGGGGACGGTCTACCGGGTCCTCGACGAGAAGGACCGCCTGCCGAAAGCCCTCAAGGTCCTTCACTCGCACCTCTTCGACGAGCCGGGCGGCCTCGACCGGTTCCGCCGCGAGGCCGCGCTCCTCGCGCGAATCCGGCACCCTTCGGTCCCGCTCCTCCACGCTTGGGGGACGAGCGAGGGCGAGGCCTACTACGTCTCCGACCTGATCGACGGCACCGACCTCCGGTCGGAGATGCGGCGCCGGGGGCCGTTCTCCCCGGCGGAGGCGGTGGACGTCACGGCGCGGATCGCCGACGCCCTCGCCGCGGCGCACGAGGCCGGGATCGTCCACAGGGACATCAAGCCCCACAACGTCGTCTTGGGGCGCGACGGGAGCGTCCACCTCGTCGACTTCGGCATCGCGCGCAGCCTCGGGGGCGGCACGCAGACGATCACCGCGACCGGCGTCACGCTCGGCACCCCCGAGTACATGTCGCCCGAGCAGTTCGAGAGCCACCGCGTCGACGCGCGGAGCGACGTCTACTCGCTCGGCGTCGTCCTGTTCGAGCTCCTCACCGGGACGCTCCCGTTCCAGGGCGACACGCCCGTCGCCGTCGCGCGCAAGCACCTGGAGGAGCCTCCCCCGCTCGTCCGCTCGCTCGCGAAGGACGTCCCGGGCTGGCTCGAGCGCGTCGTCCAGACCTGTCTCGAGAAGGACCGCGCCCGGCGCTGGGGGAGCGCCGCCGACCTCGCGGCCGCCCTCAGGCAGCCGCACCCGGCCGGGGCCGTCCGGAGACGCCGGCTCCCGACGGGCGACGTCGCCGTGGAGGACGAGGGGATGGAGACCGAGTGGGCTCTCACCCTCGAGTGCCCCGACGAGAAGACGGGCTGGTCGCCCGGGATGCCCCTCCTCTACGCCGGGCGCCCGCTCCCCCTCGTCGAGGCCGTGCCGGCGCTCGCGAAAGGCGACCGCTGGAGCTACCGCTTCGTGCCCTGGCCCGAGGAGGAGATCCTCCGCGGTCCCGTCGACTACGACCGCGACGCCGCCGAGCGCGCGGCGAGGGCGAAGGACACGGTCCTCGCGAGGCTGAAGGGCCTCCTCCCGAAGGGCTGACGGCCTCGCGCCCGTCGGCGCCGCGCCGTCGTAACCTCCCGGAACGATGGACGACCTTCGCCAGTTCCTCGCCGCCCTGAGAGCCGAGGGCGACCTCCTCGAGGTCGAGGCCGAGGCCGACCCGAGGCTCGAGATCCCCGAGATCCACCGGCGCGTCATCGAGCAGGGTGGGCCGGCTCTCCTCTTCCGCAGGCCGAAGGGCTCGGAGTTCCCCGTGGTCACGAACCTCTTCGGCACCGCGAAGAGGATCGACCTCGCGTTCGGGAAGCGGCCTCTCGAGTTCGTGAGGACGGCCGTCCGCGCGACGCACGAGCTCCTCCCGCCGTCGCCCGGGAAGCTCTGGGGCTTCCGGTCCTTCTTCGGCGAGGCGCTGAAGGTCGGGACGAGGGAGGTCCCGCGCCCGCCCGTGACGGAGGTCGTCGAGACCGCGCCTGACCTGACGCGGCTCCCGGCGCTCACGCAGTGGCCGGAGGATGGCGGGCCGTTCCTGACGCTCCCGCTCGTCTACACGGAGCACCCGGAGAAGCGCGAGCACAACCTCGGGATGTACCGGATCCAGCTCCACGAGCCGCGGCAGACGGGGATCCACTGGCAGATCGGAAAGGGGGGCGGCTTCCACTACCACGTCGCCGAGTCGAAGGGCGAGGCGCTCCCGGTCACGATCTTCCTCGGCGGGCCGCCCGCGCTGATCCTCGCCGCGATCGCGCCGCTCCCCGAGGGGCTCCCCGAGCTCCTCCTCGCCTCGCTCCTCCTCGGGAAGAAGCTCCCGCTGACGCGCGTGCCGGGACATCCTCACCGCCTCGTGGCGAGCGCGGAGTTCGCGATCACCGGAAAGGTCCCGCCGAAGGTGAGGCGGCCCGAGGGGCCTTTCGGGGACCACTACGGCTACTACTCGCTCCGGCACGACTACCCCGTCTTCGACGTCGACCGGGTCTACCGCCGTCGGGACGCCATCTTCCCGGCGACGGTCGTCGGGAAGCCGGTGCAGGAGGACTTCCTCATCGGCGACTTCCTCCAGGAGCTCCTCTCGCCCCTCTTCCCCGTCGTGATGCCGAGCGTCGTCGCGCTCCAGACCTACGGCGACACCGGCTTCCACTCGCTCGCCGCCGCGGTCGTGAAGGACCGGTACGGGCGCGAGGCGATCTCGACGGCCTTCCGGATCCTCGGCGAGGGGCAGCTCGCACTGACGAAGTTCCTCCTCCTCACCGACGCGCGGGTCGACCTGCGCGACTTCCGCGCCCTCCTCGAGGTCGTCCTCGCGCGCTGCCGCTTCGAGACGGACCTCTTCGTCGTCTCGAACGTCGCCATGGACACGCTCGACTACACCGGGCCGAAGGTGAACGAGGGGTCGAAGGGGGTCCTCGCGGGGCTCGGCGCGCCGGTCCGCGACCTGCCGAGGGCCTTCGAGGGCCCGCTCCCCGCCGGCGCCCGCGAGGCCGCCGTCTTCTGCGGCGGCGCGCTCTGCGTCTCGGGGCCGTCGTGGTCCGAGGACCGCGAATACGCCGTGCGCCTCGCGCGCGATCCCGCCGTCTCCGGCTGGCCCCTCGTCGCCCTCGTCGACGACGCGGCCGCAGCGGCGAAGGAGTCGCGCTCCTTCCTCTGGCACGTCTTCACCCGCTTCGAGCCGGGGGCCGACGTCCACGCCGCGAGGGCCGAGGTCGTCCGGAACCAGGTCGCGCGGAGCGCGCCGATCGTCCTCGACGCCCGCATGAAACCCTGGATGCCGGGGGTCGTCGAGGCGGACCCGGCGACCGTCGCGCTCGTCGACCGGCGCTGGCGGGAGTACTTCCCGGCGCGGGGAGCCGGCGCGAGGCCCTGAGGGGCCCGGCCGCCCTGGGCGCGGGCGCCCCGGCGACCCCTTGCGCACCGGCAACTCAATGGATAACATCATCCACTGAGTGACGACGCACTTCTTCTCCCGGACCTCGCGCTACGCGCTCCTCACGCTCGGCTACCTCGCGTCGCACCGCGACCGGCCGGTCCTCGCGCGCGAGATCGCGGCCGAGACGGGGATCCCGTCGAACTACCTCTCGAAGATCCTGGCCCAGCTCCGCAAGCGGGGTTTCGTCACGAGCCAGAAGGGGTGGGGCGGCGGCTTCCGGCTGAAGCCGGCCGCCGGGGGGACGGCGATCTCGGCCGTCCTCGAGACCTTCGACGGCAAGCGCGACAAGGACTCCTGCGCCTTCGGCCTCGGCCGCTGCAACGCCGAGGACCCGTGCCCCCTGCACCCCCACTGGGAGAAGGTGCGCGGGGAGTACGAGCGGATGCTGAAGACCGTCACGCTCCGCGACCTGAAGCACGAGGCCGTCCCGTGACGGCTCTCTTTTTTTCGCAACTCAATGGATCCGTGTATCCATTGACTTCGGACGAGGTGACCTCATGACCCGACCCCTCACGATCCTGATGGACGAGCACCGCCTCATCGAGAAGGTCCTCGGCTCGCTCGAGACCTGCGCGCTCGAGGTGGAGGGCGGCCTCGCGCTCGAGCGCGCCGTCGCCCGCGACTACGCCGACTTCCTGCGCGGCTTCGCCGACGCGTGGCACCACGGCAAGGAGGAGGACATCCTCTTCCGCCGGATGGTGGAGCGCGGCTTCTCGGAGGAGTCGGGCCCCGTCGCCGTGATGCTCCACGAGCACCGGCAGGGGCGGGCGCTCGTCGGGGCGATCGCCTCCGTCGGCGCGGGCGCCGGCGGCGTCGCGCCCGCCGAGGCGACGACGTTCCTCTCGTCGGCCCTCGGGTTCGTCCCCCTGCTCCGCCAGCACATCCAGAAGGAGGACAACATCCTCTACCCGATGTCGCAGAGGGTGCTGTCGTCGGCGGAGTTCGAGACGATGCTCGGGGACTTCGCGGCGTTCGAGGCGAAGGCGGGCGCCGACGGAACGCGCGACCGCCTCGAGGCCCTCGCCGAGCGGCTCGTCTCCTCCTTCCGGCCGGACGAGGCCCGGATGGCGGCGGGCGCGGTCGGGGGCTGCTGGTCCCGCGGCTGACCGGAACGGAGTGAGGCGGACGCTCGCGGTCCCGTAAACTGCTCCCGTCGGAGGGAAACGTGCCGCCCGGGCTGGGAGAGATCCTCGCCGAGTCGGGGGACCTGACGCTGAGGCGCCTGAGAAAGGCGTCCGACTGGCGGCGCGCCCACGGGGGGACGATCGACAGGGCCCTCCTCGCGACGGGGGCCGTGAGCGAGGAGACCCTCCTCGACGCCCTCGAGCGGCTGACCGGGATCCCGAGCGTCTCGCGCGAGCGCCTCGCTTCGGCGAGCGCCGTCGTCGTCGACACGCTTCCCCCCGAGACCCGGCGCCGCCTCCGCGCCCTCCCGTTCGACCGCAGGGGCGACGTCCTCCACGTCGCCGTCGTCGATCCCGGCAACCCGGTCCTCGAGACGGGGCTCGTCGCCTCGACGGGCTGCGAGATCCGCCTCCACGTCACCGCCGACCCGATCCTGGAGGACGTCCTCCTCCGCTTCGAGTCCGTCGGCGCGCGCGACGGCGGGGCCCGCGCTCCCGGCGCGCTTCCCGTCGCGCCGGCGGAGCCGCCCGCGGCGGGCCGGAGGCCTCCGCCCGAGCGGGCCGAGGCGCCGCCCCAGCCCGACCCGTTCGCGCGCCTCGCCCGCGCCCTCCTCGCCGACGCCCTCGACGAAGGCGCCCGCGCGGTGGAGATCGGACCCGAGGGGAAGGGGGTCCTCCTGCGGACCTTCGCCGAAGGGCGAACCCTCTCGACGCGCCCGCTCCCGAGCGCGGTCCTGGCACCGCTCCTCGCCTGGCTCCTCGCGCGGAGCCGGCCCTCGGGCCCGTTCGACGACGGAGGCATCGTCCTCCAGAAGGGAAGGCGGCGCGTCCGGGTCGAGGTCTCGGTGAACGCCGACGGAACGGCGTGGCTCGTCCTCGAGCCCGGGGGCGCCGAGGGGCTCGAGAAGGACGCGGCGGAAATCTGCCTCCACGAGGGAGCCGAGGGGGACGTCTTCTGCCCCTCCTGCGGCGCCACGCTCTGAGCGTGGTGGGCGCGCTCCGTCAGAACCGGTAGAAGAGCGAGGCCGAGAGGACCCTCGAGAGGCGCCCGAGGTCGAAGGCGAGGTCGAACGAGACGCGCCGCGAGACCGTCGCGCCGAGGCCGCCCGAGAAGCGGTCGTCGGGGCGTCCGCCGTCGTACACGGTCCTCACGCCGGCCGAGAACGGCGGGTCGGTGACGTCGTAGGCCGTCCCGGAGGCGTCCCTCGCCTTCAGGTCCGCCGTCACGCCGTGCGCCGGCTCGCGGTGGTAGCCGAGGCGGAACGCGAGCAGGAGCCCTGGCGTGTCGGCGACGTACTCGATGCCGATCCGCGGGACGACGACGTCGTCGGGAGGGGCGAGCTCCGCGAGCAGCGGCCCCACGGGGAAGCCCGGAAACGGTCCCGCGAGGCCGCGGTAGGAGACCGTCGGAAGCGCGCGGTCGACGAAGTCGGAGTAGGCGATCCACTGCGCCTCGGCAGCCACCGTGAGCCCCGGAAGGGGCCGGGCCGCGAGGCCGACGGCCGCGTCCCGCGGGACGCGCGCCGAGAAGGGACGGCTCTCCTGGCCGGCGAGCGGCGACGGGACGTCCCCGCCGATCTCCAGCGTCCCCGACGCCTTCCCGGTCTGCCTGTAGACGGCCCCGGCCGTCAGCCGGCCCCCCGCGACGAGGTCCGCGTGGACGCCGACCACGAACCCGAGCGTCGACCCGTCGAGGTCCCGGATCGCCATCGACGTCGTGAGCGTCTCGACCTGGGTCGGGGTGAGGTAGGTGAGGTTCGTGATCCGATGGGGCCCGCCGGAGTCCCCGAGGAGCTCGAGCTCCATCCGGTTCAGCGTCACCCCCGCGCCGATCCGGACCCGGTCCGTCGCGCGGTAGGAGGCGGAGAGGCCGAGGAGGCGGTTGCGGAGGGAGACCGCGCCGAATTCACGGTAGCCGAAGAAGAAGTCGCGCCGGGTCGAGCTGCTCCCCGCGCGGTTGTCGCGGAGCTCGATGTACGAGTAGCCGTCGCTCCCCGGGTCGCCCTCGAAGCGGAGGTTCTGCGCGAAGCTGACCGCAGCGACGAAGCGCGACGAGACGGGGAGGACGACGCCGGCGAACTCGACGGACGAGACGCGGCTCGAGATGTCGGAGTTCGACCCCCTCACGTCGGGGTACGGCGTCGTGAGGCCCCCGATGGCGGTCGAGCGCGCGGTGACGAGCCCGATGACGTCGTCCACGCTCTTGCCCGAGATGCCCGCCTCGATCGACGAGAGGAGGCCGAGCCCCGCCGGGTTCGCGATCGCCGCGGTGGCGTCGTCGGCGATCGCCGTGAACGCGCCCCCCATCGCGAGCGACTTGCCGCCGGGGTTCGTCAGGTTGAACGAGACCTTCGAGAGGAGCGCGGACTCGACCTGCGCGGCGGCGGGTGCGGCGAGGGCGAGGACGAGGAGAGGGGCGAGCCTTTTCATCTCAGGGTCTCCACGAGCTCTTCGACCGGTCGGAGGGTGAGGGCGGCGAGGCCGGGGGCGCCGGCGGCCGCCGTCACCTCCTGCTCCGCGCGGGCGGTCCCGGGGGCCGGCTCGGCGACGGTCACGCGGTATCGGCCGGGCGGCACCGCGAGGACGAGAGGCGTCTCGGCGGGCGAAGGGAGCGGCTGCGCCGTCCCGCTCTTCACGTCGACGACGGCGACGACGACGCCCCAGGGAACGGAGGAGATCCGGACCTCCGCCGTCCGCGGGACCGGGCGCGGGACGCCGGCGGACGCCGGGGCCGGGACGACCTCGGGACGGCGCGTGAGCGCGCCCCAGAGGAGCAGGCCGAGGAGCGTCGCGCCCGCCAAGACGACCCCGACGACGCGCCGCGTCGCGAGCGACCCGGCGGCATGCCTCCCCGCGACGAGCTGGGTCGGCGCCGTCGTCCCGCGCGGAGCCGCCGACGCGGCCGGCCGATCGCCCTCGCGCGCCTCGTCGGGGGCGGCGGAGCCGGGAGCGCCCGCGCCGCGGAGGACGGAGACGAGGTGGTCGGTGATCTCGCGGTAGCTCTGCGGCCGGTCCTCGCGCCTCTTCTCGAGCATCTGCCCGATGAGGCGGACGAGCTCCATCGGGAGCGCCGGCGAGCCGGGTGGCGCCGCGACGGGAGGGGGCGCGAGGTTCAGGTGCGCGGCGATGTACTCCACCGGGGCGCGTCCCTCGAAGGGGCGCCTCCCGGCGAGGACCTGGTAGAAGATGACCCCGAGGCTGTAGACGTCGCTGCGCCAGTCGAGCGGGGCCCCCTGGCCGAGGGAGCCGAGCTGCTCGGGCGAGCCGTAGGCGACCTTCCCGAGGAAGAAGCCCGTGGCGGTGAGCGACTCCGTCGTCGCCGACTCGAAGAGCTTCGCGATGCCGAAGTCGAGTAGCTTCACGTTCTTCCCGCCGGCCGTGTCGACGACGAAGACGTTGTCGGGCGAGAGGTCGCGGTGGACGATGCCGCGCGAGGCGAGGTACTCCATCCCGTTCGCGGCCTGGATCAGGAGCGGGAGCGTCTCGGTGTACGGCTTCCCGCCGTACGCGCCGATCGGCTTCCCCTCGAGGTACTCCATCGCGAGGTAGGGCGTGCCGTCCTCCTCGCCGATCTCGTAGAACGTCACGATGTTCGCGTGGAGGAGCCCCTTCAGGATCTCCGCCTCCCGCGTGAAGCGGACGCGCGCCTCGGCCACGTGGGGGGCCGACTCGTCCCCCGACACCTCGGTCTCCCGGATGACCTTCAGGGCGACCGTCTTTCCGTCGCGCTCGTCGACGGCCCGGTAGACGATCCCCATCCCGCCGCGGCCGACCCGGCGGACGATCCGGTAGTGGGCGATCCTCTCGACGGCGGGCGGGTTCAGGTCTCCTCCGGGGGGCCTCCGGCCCTGCCGAGGTTAACCCGTGCGCGCCCCGCGCCGTGCTTCAGCGGCCCGTTCCCGCCGAGGCCGGGCGGAGGAAGACGTTCGCCGGGTCGCCGGTCACGAGGTTGATCTTCGAGACGAACGCCATGAAGACGCCGTCGCCCTCCGTCTGCCGGACGACGACCCGCGCGTCGACGACCTCGTCGAGGTCGAGCTGCATCAGGTCGCGGAAGAGCTCGCGGGAGACGTACTCGAACGGCTGGAGCGCCACGATCTGGATCGCGAGCGGCACGAGCGAGCCGGGCTGGTAGACGCCGACGGCCACGGTGCACGGGGCGCCCCCCACCTCCTGCAGGATCACGTTCGTCCGGTTCCGGGGCGAGATCTCCGCGCCGTCGATGAGGACGGTCCCGAGGTTCGACTGGAAGGACGAGTAGCCGTGCCGGTAGGAGTAGGCCTCCATCCCCGTCCGGAACTCCCCGCGGGACGGGCTCTCCGTGTCGGGCGTGTAGGTCTCGGTCTGGATGTCGACGTCGGCCCAGGTGTTCGACCAGGAGCCGTCGCCGTTCCGGACGGCGTCGACCTCGATCGTCCCCCACGCCGCGGAGGAGTCGCCGACGCCGAAGAGCTGCCCCAGGACGTCGTCCACGTCGGCCGTCGTGCCCCGCCCGACGAGGACGGCCGCGTACTTCTCCGCCCCGGGGTTCGTCGAGTCCCGGAAGCGGAACCGGACGGTGCGCGACTCCGTCGCGTTGACGTTCGTGAAGGTCGCGCGCGTCCTCCAGCGGGGCGGCTGCCCCGAGGAGAGCGCGGCGCCCGTGACCCGCGCGACGGGGAAGAAGACCGACTCGGGCGCGCCGCCGAACGGGACGCCCGTCGCGAGGCCGCGGAGGCTCGACGCCGCGGCGCTCGCGACGTACGGCGTGAGGGCCGCGGTCGAGACGCCGACGCGCAGCGAGGCGTCCTGCGTTCCCGAGTCGATCACGGTCGCGAACGGGACGACGGCGCCGTGAACCCGGCCGAACGCGTCGGTGGCCCCGCGCCGGAACTCGAGACGCCCCCAGAGGCTCCCGGTGAGGGCGTCCGACGGGAAGAGCTCCGCGTCGTTGACCTGGAGCGACCCGAGGGCCGGCACCGTGATCTCGAGGCTGACGACGGCGCCGTCCTTCACGATCGGGTTCCCCGCGGAATCGAAGAGCTCGAGCTTCACGACGGTCTGGTACCCCGTCGTCTCCCGGAGGATCAGGTTCGTCCGCCGGCGGGCGTCGTGCCAGAGGCCCGAGACGACGAACGTCGGGTCGTACGCGCTCGCCCCTTCGCCGGGGGCGACGGGCCGCATCTCGAAGCCGAACTCGGCCGTCGACAGGAGCGTCCCCTCGATCGCCGTCCCGAGGGCCTTCGTCTTCCCCGCCACGAGCGGGACGAGAGGCTTGTTGTTCACCATCGCCGTCGCCGAGAGCGTCGCGGCGGGCGAGCTGACGTCGAGGGAGCAGGCTCCCTCGTAGGCGAAGACCGTCCCGACGATGTTCCGGAAGCGGCGCGTCTCGCCCGGGCCGAGCGAGAAGACGAACTGCCGCACCCCGGCCGACGTGTTCCCCTGGCCCGCGGGAGTCATCGTCAGGACGACCTTGATCGGGGAGAGGGCGTCGACGTTCGAGAGCCAGACGTCGGAGGAGTACCGGCCGACGCCGAGCGCGTCGACCGCGTTCGGGAGCGACGGGAAGAGGAGCCGGCTCTTCATCAGGTAGAGCGGCGGGAGGTCGTCGCTGCCCGAGGGGGCGCCCGCGCCCCCGGCGACGAGCGGCCCGTCGTCGATCACGCTCAGGCTCTTCGGGCTCTCCGCGTGGCCCGCCGTGACGACGGTCACCGTCCCGACCTCGGTCCCGATGGCGGCGCGCCGCTTTCCCCTGTCGACGCTGATCCAGACGGGGCGCGACTCTCCCGGGGCCATCGGACGGTCCCAGGCCTTCCCGTCGAGCGAGGAGACGGTGAGCCACTCCGCCGAGATCGAAGTCGCGATCGCGGCGGGGAGCGAGCCGGCGTTCACGAGGGTCCGCCGGAGCCCGTTCCCGGCGCGGTCGACGTCCGCTCCGTCGTCGTCCCAGCCGACCGGGCTCTCCGCGGCGGCCGCGGCGGCCGCGACGTCGACCGGGACGCGCAGCGCGACGTCCGTCGCCGCGAAGGCGAGCTCCCCGTGGAGGGGCGCGGCGGGGTCGACGGGCGCCGGGACCGCGACGCCCACCCGGGTCGCGTCGCCGGGGAGGATGCGGAACGACGCCGGGGAAGCCAAGAGGGACCCGCGGGGGCTCGAGACCGTGACGTCGAGCTCCTCGCTGCCGACGTTCCGGACGACGACGGAGGTCGACGCGGCGGCGCCGGCCGTGTCGGCGACGAGGAAGGGCCTCGGGGCCGAGACGACGACGAGGGCGGAGGTCTTCGTGGCCCCCACGACGACCCGCGTCGCCTTCGACCACTCGCTCGCCTCGCCGCAGATGTTCTCCGTCCGGACGCTGTAGAAGTACTCCCCCGGGGGATCGGCGAACGCGGCTGTCCCGCCGTCGATGACCGTCTCCTTGTCTTCCCCGGCGCTCGTGGTCCGGCGCAGGCGGAAGTGGAGCCCCTGTGCGCCGCCGCCCGGCCCCGGCTCGCCCGCGCCGAGCGTGTCCCAGGAGACGACGTAGGTCGTGAACGACGGCGGGGCCGCCGGGCTGACGAGCGGGGGCTGCAGGGCGATGGACGGGACGCACTGCGTCGTCACCGCCACGGGAAGCACCTGCGAGTCGACCCGGATCGCGGTCGCCCCGGCGCAGAACGACTGGACGGCGACCCGGTGGTAGAGCGTCCGCTCGCCCCCGCCGGGGGCGCCCCACGCCGCGGAGGTCCGGTTCGTCTGGAACCGCTCGATCCCGCTGACGAACGCCGGGTCCTCGGACCGCTCGACGATGTAGATGTCCGCGGGGCCCGTCGACCGGGTCCCGAGGACGCTCGTCCACGAGATGGAGTACGCCTCGTTGCGGTTGACCGTCCCCGGGCCGGACAGGACCGGCCGGGCGGGCGGGCAGGTGGTGCCCTGGCCCGCCGCCGGAAAGGCCGGGAGGACGAGGAAGAGCCCCGCCGCGACCAGGGCGGCCCGAACCGGGGCGGAGTTTCTCGGCATCGTCGTCATCCCCTCTGCGCGTCCCGCCGCTAAACTCGCGGCGGCACGCCTCCATGAAGTGTCGTTCGGCCCGCCCCACCCCACGCGCCCGGTTTCTCCGGGGCGCCCTGATGGCTGCTCTGGCGCTGGCGGCGCTACCGCCGCAGGCGGGCCGGTCGGCACCGCAGGCGTCCATTTTACCCCCCGACGCGGCGGCCCGGCCGTACCTCGAGGGACGCGACCTCGTCGAGAAGCAGCTCTACCGGGAAGCGATCCCGAAGCTCGAGGAGGCCCTCCGGACCGGCCACGAGAAGCCCCAGGAGCGATTCGGGACGAGCCGCCACGCCGTCGACTTCTACGACCCGCACTACTGGCTCGGCCGGGCGCTCATGGAGCTCGGCGACGAGCCGGCGGCGCTCGCGCACCTCAGGGCCTCCGCCGCCGGCGGCTCCTTCCCCGAGAGGAGGGAGACGGAGGACCGCGCCCGGCGGATCGCCGAGCTCGAGCGCCGCGAATCGGCGCGGCGCGAGCCTCCGCCGGCGGTGCCGAGTCCGACCGCCCTCCCGATGGCCGTCCCCGCCGCGGCCCCCCTCCCGACTCCCGAGGCCCGGCTTCCCGAGCCGACGGCCGCGCCCGCGGTCCCGGCGAACCCGACGCCCGCCCCCGCCGCGACCGCGGCCTCGCCCCTCCCCTCGCCGGTCCCGGCCCGCGTGTCGGAGGCCCTCGCCGCCCTCGCCGCCGGGCAGTTCGACCTCGCCGCGGCCCGCGCCCGGGAGGAGAGGCGGAGGAGCCCCGGGGCGCGCGAGCTCGACCTCGTCGAGGCCGCCGCTCTGGGGGGGCGCTACGTCCTCGAGGGACGCCGGGACGACGCGATCCTCTCGGCCGCGCGCGCGAGCCTCGCCGCGTTCCGCGAGAAGGGGGGCTCGGCGCGGGCGGAGGCGACCCTTCTCTCGCCCGCTCTCCGGGCGCTCCTCGAGCCGCGTTGAGCGAGGTTCAGGGCGTCCGGACGACCTTCGTCCCCGCGACGAGGTCGTGCAGCGCCCTGCGGTCCCTGCGGAAAAGGACGAAGAGGTAGCCGATTCCGAGGATCGCCCCGGAGAGGGTGTAGGCCAGGAAACGGACGAACGCCTTCGAAAGGCCGATGCCCGGGCCGGTGCCGGACGGCCCGACGGCCACGACGGCGAGGCGGAGGAGGGCCTTGCCGGGGGTCCGTCCCGTCCGGGCCCAGCCGCCGACGACGTACCAGAGGTTCGCGCCGAAGATCATCAGGCCGCAGCCGACCACGATCCCGAGGAACGCCCAGTCCCTGAGGAGGTCCGTCTTCTGGAACGCGTCGCGGAAGAGGAGGACGAGGAAGACGGGCGAGAGGAGCAGCAGGTTCAGCGCGAGGAGGATGACGGAGTCGACGAGCGTCGCGAGGAGACGGCGGAAGAAGCCTCCCGGCTCGGGCGCCGCGGGGTCCCACGCCGCCGTCGGGCGGGGCTTGCGGCCGCGGACCGGCGCGGGAGACGCCGCTGCGGACGGCGCCGTGCCGGCGTTCCGGATCGGGAACTGCGAGAGCGTCGCCTCGGGCAGGCGCCGGGGGGCCGCCGGCGGCGCCGGCGCGGGAGGAGCCTCCGGTGGCGCCGGCAGGTCGAGCGGAGGACGGTCGGTGACTCCCGAGCTGTGGACCGCCGCGAGCGCCGCCGCCGCCACGACGGGCGGGACGGAGTCGGCCCGGGCCGCCGCCTCGTCGACGCTCCGGAAGAGGTCCGCGGCGGAGATCTCGAGCGGCGACGCGTGCGCAGGAGCGGGCGGGGTGGCGTCCGCTTCCGGGGGACCAGGAAGGACCTCGGCCGCGGACGGGGTCAGGAGCGCCGTCTTCTCGATCGGCCCGCTCGGCTCCGGGAGCCGGTACTCCACGACGGCCGCGCCGATCTGGACGCGGTCCCCGCTCCGGAGGACGGTCTCGTTCAGGATCCGGCGGCCGGCGACGAACGTGCCGTTCGAGGAGTTCAGGTCCTTGAGGGTCGCGGTGCCGTTCGCGAACGTGACGAGCGCGTGGCTCCGCGAGACGGACTCGTGGTCGACGCGGACCGTGCAGCTGCGGCTCCGCCCGAGCGTGACCTCACCGTCCGAGAGCTCGATCTCCCGGCCGTCGACGACGAGGACGTATCGGTGCGCTCCTCCGGGCACGTCGGCGCCGATTGTAGGCGACCCGCAGAGGCCGAGGAGGCCCGGAGCGCGTCCGCCGTCGGCGTGCGCCCCTCGGCGAGGAGCCGGGAGACGCTCCCCGCGAAGACGACGCGCCCCCCCTCCGAGCCTCCCCCGGGGCCGAGCTCGAGGAGCCAGTCGGAGGCGAGGAGGAACGCCGGGTTGTGCTCGACCGCGAGGACCGAGTGCCCCGCCGCGAGGAGCCGCCGGAAGACGCCGAGGAGCACCTCCACGTCGCGCGGGTGGAGTCCGGTCGTCGGCTCGTCGAAGAGGAAGAGCGTCGGCCGTGCGCCCGGGCCCCCCTTCAGGAACGAGGCGACCTTCAGCCGCTGCGCCTCGCCGCCGGAGAGCGTCGCCGTCGACTGGCCGAGGCGGAGGTAGCCGAGGCCCGCCTCCGCGAGCAGCGCGAGGCGGGAGGAGATCGCCGGGAGGTCCGCGAAGAGCTCGATCGCCTCGTCGACCGTCGTCTCGAGGAGCTCGTGGACGTTGCGGCCGCGGACCCGGACGCCCAGGACCTCGGGGGAGAAGCGCCGCCCGTCGCACGCGTCGCAGACCACGGTGACGTCGGCGAGGAACTGCATGTCGACCGTGACGACCCCGGACCCCTCGCAGCGCTCGCAGCGCCCGCCGGCGGCGTTGAAGCTGAAGCTCCCCTTCGTCAGGCCCGCCGCGCGCGCCGAGGGGCTCCGCGCCCAGAGGGCGCGCACCTCGTCCCACGCCTTCGTGTAGGTCGCGGGGTTCGACCGCGCGGAGCGGCCGAGGGGGGACTGGTCGACGAGGACGACGTCGTGGAACGCCGAGAGCCCCTCGATCCTCTCGTGCGCGCCGCGCTCGAGGGCGTCGGCCTCCTTCCGCCCGAGCGCGCGGAGGGCGCCGGAGGCGAGGACGTCGACGACGAGGGACGACTTCCCCGAGCCCGACGGCCCGCAGACCGCCGCGAGGACTCCCGTCGGGAATTCGACGGTGAGGTCCGCGAGGTTGTTCGCCCGCGCCCCGACGACGCGGAGGACGCCGCGCGGGAACGGCTCCGGCCTCTCCGCGACGCCGCTCCCCTCGGCCCGGAGCGCCTCGCCGGTCGCCGTCGCGGCGCGCGCGAGGGCCCGCGGCGGACCCTCGAAGACGAGCCGGCCTCCGTGCGCGCCCGCTCGCGGGCCGAGGTCGACGACGTGATCGGCGGCGCGGACGACGTCGAGGTCGTGCTCGACGACGCAGACGGCGTTCCCCGAGTCGGCCAGCCGGCGGAGGACCGCGAGGAGGCGCGCGGTGTCGGCCGGGTGGAGACCGACCGTCGGCTCGTCGAGGACGTAGAGCGTGCCGGTCAGGGCGTTCCCGAGCGCCGCGCCGAGCTGGACCCGCTGCGCCTCGCCGCCCGAGAGCGTCCGCATCGTCCGCGAGAGCGTCAGGTAGGAGAGGCCGACGTCGACGAGCGTCCCGACGCGGCGGGCGAGGTCGGCGACGAGGTGCGCGCCGCGGGCGCGCTCGGCCTCGCCGAGGGGGAGGGCGCGGAGGCGCGGGAGGAGTTCGGCGAGCGGCAGGTCGCAGAGCTCCGGGAGCGTGGCCCCGCCGACGCGGACGGCGCGCGCCTCGGCCGTCAGCCGCGCCCCGAGGCACTCCGGGCAGCGCTCGTAGCCGCGGTACCTCGCGATCATGACGCGGACGTGCACCTTGTAGCGCTTCGTCTCGAGCCAGTCGAAGAGCCCCTTCACGCCGTACCAGTCGCCGTCGCCGTTCCAGACGAGGTCCCGCTCGCGCTCCCTCAGCGCGTTCCACGGCACGTCGCGGCGGATGCCGAGGCGCCGGCAGGCGCGCGCGAGGTCGGGGTAGGCGCTCGCGTAGGCGGGGGTGTTGAACGGCGCGAAGGGGCGTTCGAGGAGCGTCTTCGAGGCGTCCGGGAGGACCTTCGACACGTCGAGCCCCGCGACGCGCCCGAACCCCTGGCAGGCGCGGCAGGCGCCGCGCGGCGAGTTGAACGAGAAGTGCGCCGGCGTCGGCTCCTCGAAGGCGCGCCCGCACCCGTTGCACGCGAGGCCGCGCAGGAACCGGAGCTCGCGCCCCGTCCCGGCGTCGCGCGCGAGGAGGGCGCCCTCGCCGACGGCGAACGCGCCGTCGATCGACGCGGCGAGCTCGGGGTCGTCCGGCCGCAGGACGTGCCGCCCGACCACGAGCCTCACGAGCCCGTCCGCGCCCGCCGGGGGCGGCGTGCCGGCGTCGAACGAGACGACGCTCCCGTCGGAAGCGACCGCGCGGAAGAGCCCCGATCGGACCCAGAGCGGCGCCCTCTCCGCGAGCCCCTCGGCGGGGCGCGGGGCGAGGACGAGGACGCGCGCCCCCTCGCCGAGCCCGGCGAGGAGCGCGTCCGCAACGCTCCGGGGCGACTCGCGCCGCACCGGGACGCCGCACGCCGGGCAGACGACGGTCCCCGCGGCGGCGAAGAGGAGGCGAAGGACGTCGTGGATCTCCGTCGCCGTCCCGACCGTGGATCGGGCCGAGCGCGCGGGAGCCTTCTGCTCGATGGCGAGCGCGGGGAGGAGGTGGTCGATCCGGTCGACGTCGGGGCGCTCCATCCGCTCGAGGAACTGGCGCGCGTAGGTCGACATCGACTCGACGAAGCGCCGCTGCCCCTCCGCGTAGAGCGTGTCGAACGCGAGCGACGACTTCCCCGAGCCCGACGGCCCGGTGACGACGGTGATCGCCCCGATCGGGACGCGGCAGGTCACGCCCTTCAGGTTGTGGGTCCGCGCGCCGACGACCTCGACGGCGCGGGGGAGCTTCCCGTTCATCGGCGCGCGAGCACGGCGAGCTGGTTCAGGCCCGCGAGGAACCGGGAGTAGACGTCGACGACGAGGCCGGCCGCCTCCGCGGCGCGCGCCAGGGCCGCCCGGTCGAGCAGCGTCTCGTGCTCCTCGTCGGCGTGGCGCGAGAGGAGACCGAGCCGAGCCCCCGCCTCGAGCGGGAGCTGGCCGAGCGGGTGCGGCGTCGTCGTCACGATCCGGCCCGAGGGAGCGAGGAGCGCGGCCGCGCGCGCGAGGGCCCGAGCGGGCGACGGGAGGTGCTCGAGGATCGCGAGCATCAGGATCGCGTCGTACGGGGCGCCGGCGCGGACCTCGCCGGGAGGCTCGTCGGCGTCGACGTCCCAGGCGGCGAAGGCGGCCCCGGGGTGGCGACGGCGCATCTCGCAGAGGACGTCGGGGTTCCGGTCACACCCGACGTACGACGGGAAGCGGGCCGGCAGATCGGTGAGGCCGCAGCCGAGGTCCAGGAGACGCGCGCCGGACGGGACGTGCGGCAGCGCGACCGCGAGCCGGGCGCGCTGGACGCGCCGCGTCAGGAGGCCGAAGTAGGGGGCGAGGCGGCTGCCGCCCGGGGAGGCGTCGTCGGAACGGGTCATCACGAGGTCCGCCCGCGGCTCCCGTCGCGGCGCGGACCGTATGATAACGGCCCGGCCCGCGCCGGGACGATGCACGAACCCGCCGCTCCGTTCCACTTCGCCGTCCTCGCCTTCTCGTCGCTCTTCTCCGTGATCAACCCGATCTCGGCGGCGCCGATCTTCGCGTCGCTGACCGCGGACCTGGGGGACGCCGAGCGGAGGAGGGCCGCCGTCCGGGCGACGCTCACGGCGCTCGCGACTCTCGCCGTCTTCAGCGCGGCGGGGGGCGCGATCTTCGCCTTCTTCGGCATCACGGTCCCCGCGTTCCAGATCACCGGCGGGATCCTCTTCGCGCTCATGTCCCTGCGGACGCTCGAGCACCCGAACGAGGAGGTTCCGGAGACGTCGGACCCGGGCCACGACCCGTCGATCGTCCCCGTCGGCATCCCGCTCATCGCAGGCCCGGGCGCGATCTCAACGGTCATGGTCCTCGTGGGCCAGGCGGACGGCGCCCGGCACCGTGTGGGCCTCGCGCTCGCGCTCCTCGTCAGCCTCGCCCTCACCCTCGCCGTCCTCCTCGCCGCGCCCGCGATCACCCGGCGGCTCGGCGAGACGGGCCGGAAGGTGACGAACAAGGTCATGGCGCTCATCACCGCCGTCATCGGGATCCAGTTCGTCATCAACGGCACGACGGCGGTCGCCGTGCAGATTCTGCGCGACGCGCGATAATCCCCCGTCGTGACCCGCGGACCCGTGATCTCGCTCCGTCCCGCAGCGCGGGAAGACGTTCCCGTCGTCGCGCGCCTCATCCGGGCGCTCGCCGAGTACGAGCGCCTCTCCCACGAGTGCCTCGCCGACGAGGCCGCGCTCGAGGCGCACCTCTTCGGGCCCCGGCCCTACGCCGAGGTCCTCGTCGCGGAGGTCGACGGCGCGCCTGCGGGCTTCGCGCTCTTCTTCCACAACTACTCGACGTTCCTGACGAAGCCCGGGATCTACCTCGAGGACCTCTTCGTCGTCCCCGAGCACCGCGGTCTCGGCCTCGGGCGCCGGCTCCTCGCGGCGCTCGCCTCCCTCGCCGTCGAGCGGGGGTGCGGGCGGCTCGAGTGGAGCGTCCTGAAGTGGAACTCCCCCGCGATCGGCTTCTACGAGCGCCTCGGCGCCGTGCCGATGGAGGAGTGGCAGGTCTACCGCCTGGCCGGGGAGCCCCTCGTCGCGCTCGCGGGAGCCGCCGCGGGCGGAGGGGCCGCGTGAGGGAGCGCCGCCGCCGCCCCGGGTACGACACGGTCTCGCTGCAGAAGGCGCTGATCCCGGTCCCGTCGCTCGAGTCGGAGGTCTTCGAGGCGTGCCCCGACCCGCTCGCCGTCTTCGACGGGGGCGGCCGGCTCCTCGCCGCGAACGGCTCGGCGAGGGAGCAGGGAGCGCCCGACCCGGCCGGCGAAGGGACGCCGCTGGGACAGCTCCTGCCGTTCTGGGCGGACGGCGACACGCGCGACCGGCTCCTCGCCGCCGCCCTCGAGCCGGGCGGGGCCTCGAACGTCGAGGTCCGCGTCACCTTCGAGGAGGGGGCGCGCCAGAAGGTCTTCTGGGTCTCGGCGCGGAGGCTCGGCGAGGCCGACCCCCCGCGCATCGTCGCTTCGGCGCGCGAGGTCTCGTTCTTCCACGCCCCCGCGGGGAGGGGCGGGCACGTCGAAGGCCCGGCTTCCGGCGAGCACGGCGAGCTGCGCGACCCGGGGACGGGGTTCGTCACGCGCGCCGCGTTCCAGCACCTCCTCGACCAGGCGATCGAGGAGGCGACCGCGAGCCGGCGCCCGCTCGCCCTCCTCTTCTTCGACCTCGACGACTTCAAGGCCCTGAACGACACGCACGGCCTCGCGGCCGGGGACGAGTACCTGAAGCGCCTCGGCGAGGCGCTCCGACAGGGGCTCCGGCCCGGCAAGGTCTTCGCCCGGCTCGGAGGCGACGAGTTCGGCCTCCTCTCCCCCGACACGACGTCCGCCGAGGCGGCCCTCGAGGCGGACAACCTCGTGCGGTTCCTGACGGAGTTCTCGCCGACCTTCGAGGGGCGGCGGCTGCAGATCACGGCGAGCGTCGGCGTCGCGGTTCACCCCGCGCACGGCCAGAGGACGTCGGACCTGATGCTCGCGGCGGACCTCGCGATGCACCAGGCCAAGGCGCGCGGACGCGCCCGTTTCATCCTCCACGACCCGAACGCGCGGGAGAGGGAGCGGATCGGCCTCCTCCACGGCCAGGCCGACCGGATCCGGACGGCCCTCGCCGCCGGACGCTTCGTCCCGCTCTTCCAGCCCATCTCCGAGGTCGCGACGGGGCGCATCGTCGCCGCCGAGACGCTCGTCCGCCTCCGCGAGGAGGACGGCTCGCTCGCGCGCCCCGACGAGTTCCTCGACGCCGCCGAGCGCTTCGGCTTCGTCACCGCGATCGACCGCGTCGTCATCGGCGGGACGTTCGACGCCATCGTCGCCGCCCGGAAGCGGATCTCCCCCGACCTCGAGGTCTCGATCAACCTCTCCGGGCTCGACTTCGAGGACGACGCCCTCGTCGCGGACATCTCGCGGCTCGCCCGCCTCAAGGGGATCCGCCCGTCGCGGATCACCTTCGAGATCACCGAGACCGCCGCTCTGCGCGACCTCGGGCGGGTGCAGGACTTCACGAACGCGCTCACCTCGGAGGGGTTCCGGTTCGCCCTCGACGACTTCGGCGTCGGCTTCAGCTCGTTCCGCTACCTCCGCGACCTCCCGATGTCGACGCTGAAGTTCGACCAGAGCTACGTCCGGGACCTGCCGCACAAGATGGAGAACCGCGTCTTCGTCCGCGGCATCGCCGAGATCTGCCGCGGCTTCGGCGTGAAGACGGTCGCCGAGGGGGTCGAGACCCAGGAGATCCTCGACATCCTCCGAGAGCTCGGCGTCGACCGGGCGCAGGGATACCAGATCGGCTACCCGGCGCTCGAGCTCCCGTCGCGCTCGGGCGAGGTGGCCTGAGGCCTTCGGGGCGGGCTCCCGCGCCGCGGGACTAGGATGGTCGGGAGGTCCGTCGTGGCAGCACCGCGTCCCGCCTCGATCCTCCTCCTCCTCGAGGAGGCGCTCGCCGGTCACGGCGCGCGGCTCGGCGCGCTCTCCGACCGGGCGCGCTCCGGCGGCGACGACGACCTCGTCCACGACGTGAGGGTCGCCCTGCGGCGGATCGAGGCGCTCGCGCGGCTCTTCCGCGGCGTCCCGGGAGAGGGGGACGGCGAGGCGGCGCGGGCCGCGGCACGCGACCTGAGGCGCCGGCTCTCGCTCCTCCGCTCGGAGGAGGTCGGGCGCGCGCTCCTCGCGGCGCGTGCGGACGCGGCCGGCGCCGGCGTGGAAGCCCTCGTCTTCCCGGGCGGGCTGCCGGCCGTCCGCGTCGACGTCTCGGAGATCGGGCCGGTCGAGGGAGAGCTCGCCGAGTGGCGCCGGCGGCTCGTGTCGGCCTCGAACGGGGCGTTCGCGCCGCGGGCGGGGATCGAGGCGCTCCTCGTCCGCCGGACCCTCCGGCGCCTCGGGAACCGGGGCGCGGAGCTGTCGAAGCTCCTCCCGCCGGGCCGCAGGACGCTCCACCCCGCGCGCATCGCGGCCAAGAAGCTCCGGTACGCGCTCGAGGCGGTCGAGCCGCTCGACCCGGGGACGCGCCCGCTCCTCCGGCTCCTCCGCTCGTTCCAGGACGCCGCGGGGGACGCCCACGACCTCGGGGAGCTCGCCGCGCGCGTCCGCGCCGCGGCCGGCTCCCGGCCCGACTTCGAGCCGCTCCTGCGCGGCCTCGAGGCCGACGCCGCGACCGCGTTCGGGGCGGCGCGGAGGCGGGGCGAGGCGCTCGCCGCGCCGGTCCGGAGGCTGAGCCCGGCCCTCGGGAGGCGCGGGACGCGGTAGGCTAGCCGCGAATGTCCCGCGCCCGACCGACCTCCGTCCTCGCCGCGTCCCTCGCGACCGTCCTGCTCCGCACGGCCTGGGCCGCGGCGCCGCCCCCGGAGCCTCCGCGTCGCGTCGTCCTCGTCTCGTTCGACGGCGCCGGGGGGGCCGAGTACGAGCGGCAGCGCGAGGCGCTCTCTCCCGACGGCTTCCGCCGCGCGGAGCGCGAGGGCGTCTCGGCGGAACGGCTCCAGGTCGTCACGCCGTCGCTCACCGCGGTCGTCCACTCCTCGATCTCGACCGGGGCGCTCCCCGAAGAGACCGGGGTCGTCTCGAACGCCTGGCGGCCCGCCGGCGAGCCGCTGAAGTCGCGCGCGAACGGCTTCGACGCCGAGCCGGCCGTCGAGACGCTCTGGGAGGCCGTCGCCCGACAGGGGCGCCGCGTCGCGTCCCTCTGCTGGCCCGGCGTGACCGGGCGGACCCCGCGCGCGACGACGCCCGTCGGCGTCCGCTGGACGGACCTGAAGACTCCCGGCTTCCTCTGGCACGGCCCGGCCGCCGGAAGCGCGTTCCCCGAGGCCGCCGTCGCCCTTCCTCCCGAGCTGAAGAGCTGGTCGCCGCCCCGGCTCGTCCGGGTCGAGGCGCCCGCCGGCCGGACGAGCGTCGCCGCGCGGCCGCTCGTCCTCGTCCTCCTCGACACCGTCGACGACGGACGGCGCGAGTACGACACGCTCGCCGCCCTCGACGCCGACGGCAACCTCGCCGGCCGCCTCCGGCCGGGAGACTGGCTCGCGCTCGACGAGAGGCGCGAGGGGACGGCGCGGCGCGGGCGCTGGGTGAAGCTCCTGCGGCTCGCCCCCGACGCCTCCGCCCTCTCGCTCTACGTCGGCGGCACCGCGCAGACCGAGGCGTGGCCCGACGACTTCCAGAGGACGCTCGACCGGCGCTGCGGCTTCTGGCCCGGCCCCCCCGACGAGGAGCTCCTCGAGGGCCCCGAGCCCGACGTGAAGAGCTTCCTCGAGATGGCGGAACGCTTCTCGACGTTCCTCGCCTCCGTCTACGACGTCGCCGAGCGGCGCGGCGACTGGGACCTCCTGCTCGCCTACCAGCCGCTCGTCGACGAGGTCGCGCACGTCCTGGCGCCGCCCGCGCCGGACGAGCCGGGCGCCGACGCGGCGCGGGCCGCGCGCGGCGCGGCGGCCGTGCGCGAGTCGTGGCGGATCGCCGACCGCGCCGCCGCGCGCTACCTCCGCTTCCGCGCGCTCGGCGGGGACGTCGTCGTCGTCTCCGACCACGGCCTGCGCCCGGTGCGGCGCGCGGTCTACCCGGCCGAGGTGATGCGCCGGAAGGGGTGGATCTCGACGGACGTCCTGGCGGGGCGTCCCGTCGTCCGACCCGACTCGCCGGCCGACGTCCTCGTCTGCGGCGGCTCCGCGTTCGTCGTCCTGAACCGGGCGGGCGCGATGCCGGGAGGCGTCCTCTCGCCCGAGGAGGCCGCGGGGGTCCTCGCCGACATCGCCGGGGCGTTCCGGTCGCTCCGGGACGAGACGGGCGCGGCGCTCTTCGAGATCGTCGCGCTCCGCGGCGAGTCGGCGACGCTGGGGCTCGACCACCCGAACATGGGCGACCTCGTCCTCCTCGCCGGGCGCGGGACCGAGCTCCGGTCCGGCTTCCCGAAGGCGGGAGAGGCCGCGCCGCTCCTCCTCCCGGCCGGCCTCGCCGCGCAGCACGGCTACGGGCCGGACCCCGAGCTCGACGGCCTCTTCTTTCACGTCGGCGACGGCCTCGTCCCGGCCCGCCACCCCTCGGTCCGGGCCGTCGACGTCGCCGCGCGCGTCGCCGGACGGCTCGGCATCTCGCCGCCGGGGGCGAAGTGACCCCGCCGGTCCTCGACGTGCCGCTCCTCCCGCGCGACGCGCGGCGCGCCGAAGGGCAGGAGAAGCTCGAGTTCCACCTGCTCGGCGGGCTCGACGGGGAGGCGCCGGGCGAGCGCGCGACGCGCGTGGCGCTCCTCGGCGGCATCCGCCACCTCCACGTCTTCTTCGAGGTCCTCTCCGATCCGCCGCTCCGGGTCCGGGCGCGCCAGCCGCACGACGAGGTCTGGGACGACGAGTGCGTCGAGCTCTTCTGGGCGGACGCCGCCGAGCCCTCGCGGTACCTGGAGGTCGTCGTGAACCCCGGCGGGACGCACTACGCCGCCCGCGTCGCGAACCCCCACGCGAGCCGCGAGACGTGGCACCTCCTCAGGGGCGTCCCCGTCCCCGGGCTCCGGATCCGCGTCGAGGGAGATCCGCCGGGCCTCCTCCCGACGGAATGGGAGCGATGGCGCTGCTGGATCTCGATCCCGTGGCCCGCGCTCAACCCGCCGCTGCCCAGGCCCCGGCCGGGAGAGGAACGCCGCGGGAACCTGACGCGGATCGCGCGCGGGAGCGGCGGGGCGCGCTTCGAGTCGCTCGTCGCGACGGGCCGGTCCCGGCCGCCGGACTTCCACGTCCCCGCGACGTTCGCCACGTTTCGGTTCGTCGGAATCCTGTAACCTCGGCCGCGATGGACCGACCTTCCGCCAACGGGCGGGCTCCGGAGAGCCCGTCCGGCGCAGGCCCGAGCGACCTCGAGCTCGTCGAGCGGATCCGGCGCGGCGACCAGCCCGCGCTCGACCTCCTCTACGGCCGCTACTCCTCGCCGGTCTACTCGCTCGTCTGGAAGATCCTCCAGAACGCCGAGGAGGCCGAGGACGTCGCCCTCGACGTCTTCTGGCAGGTCTGGAGGCAGGCCGACCGCTACGACCCCGCGCGCGGCGCGCCTCCCGCGTGGATCTTCACCCTCGCGCGGTCCCGGGCCATCGACCGCCTCCGCGCGCGCAACCGGCGGGAGGACCGGACCGTCTCGATCGACGACCCGAGCCTCAACATCGACCCGCTCGACGAGAACGCCGCGCCCGACCAGGTCGTCTCGTTCCGCCAGAGCCGCGACGCCGTCCGGGCCGCGATGACGAAGCTCTCGCCCGTCCAGCGCGAGGCCGTCGAGCTCGCCTTCCTCAAGGGGCTCACCCACGTGGAGATCGCCGAGCGGCTCGGCCAGCCCCTCGGGACCGTCAAGACGCGCATCCGCCAGGGGCTCATCCGGCTCCGCAGACACCTCGACTGAGACCACCGTGAGCCCGGGCCCCTCCTCGCACGATCCCTTCGCCGCCTTCCCCGACGTCCTCGCCGCGCTCGCGACGGCGGTCGCCCCCGTCGCGCCGCCGGCGCGCCTGAAGGAGCGCCTCGACGCGCGGCTCGCCGCGTTCGCGCGGGAGCGCGAGGCGTCGTTCCACCTCCTCTCGCGCCCCGCCGACCTCCTGCGCGACCGGGTCTGCCGGCCCGGCCGGCGGGCCCGCGAGAGGCGGCGGCCCCTCGGCCGGGTCGTCGTCTCCTCCGACGGGAGGGAGGCCGCCTTCTTCTGCTGGTACCTCCCTCCGCGGGAGCGCTTCGACCTCGTCTTCGAGCGCGCCGACGGCACCCTCTCCCCGTGCGCCGGGCTCGAGACCGACTCGGCCGGGGACGGAGAGCTCCCCTACCTCCCCCTTCCCCCCGGGCCGCCCCTCGCCGCGGTCGCCCTCCGCTGCGCCGCCTCGGGGGAGACGGTCCTCGCCGCGCGGCTCTGACCGAGCCCCTCGCCCCGCCGGCCGCCGGAGCGCTCCGGGCGGCGCTCCTCCGCTGGTACCGGCGCGCGCGCCGCGACCTGCCGTTCCGGAGGACGCGCGACCCCTGGGCCGTCTGGGTCTCGGAGGCGATCCTCCAGCAGACGACGGTCGCGGCCGGGGTCCCGCGCTGGGAGCGCTTCCTCGCGCGCTTCCCGACCGTCGCCTCGCTCGCGGCGGCCGGGGAGCGCGAGGTCCTCGCGGAGTGGAGCGGGCTCGGCTACTACGCCCGCGCGCGGAACCTGCACCGCGCCGCGCGCGCCGTCGTCGCGGGCGGCGGGGAGGTCCCGCGCACGGTGGACGGGCTCCGGGCCCTCCCGGGCGTCGGCCCGTACACCGCGGCCGCCGTCGCCTCGATCGCCTTCGGCGTGCCGGCGCCCCTCGTCGACGGGAACGTCGCCCGCGTCCTCGCGCGCCTCCTCGCGGTCCCCGGCGACGTCCGGTCGGGCCGCGCGCGCGCCGCCGTGGAGGAGGCCGCTGCGGCCTTCCTGAACCGGCGCTCTCCGGGGGACCACAACCAGGCGCTCATGGAGCTCGGCGCGGTCGTCTGCCTCCCGCGCGCGCCGCGCTGCGAGTCCTGCCCTCTCGCGGGGGCGTGCCGCGCGCGCGCTTCGGGCCGGCCCGAGGCGTTCCCGGTGCCGCGCGCGCGCAAGGCCCCGGTCCACGTCCGACTCGCCGCCGGCCTCGCCCGTCGGCGCGGCCGTGTCGTCCTCGTCGAGGACCGGATCCTCGTCCCGGGCCACCTCGTCCTCCCCCTCGTCGAGGTGCCGGACGGGGCCGACGCGGGCGCGGCCCTCCGCGCCGCCTGGCCCCGCCTCGCCGGGCGCCGCGCGGCGCGGCTCGTCTCCCTCGGGACCGTGCGGCACGCCGTCCTCGAGAGGCGCTACGCCGTCGAGGCCTTCGCCGTGACGGAGGGACCGCGGGACGGCGCGGCTCCCGGGTCCCGCGCCCTCCTCCCGGAGGAGCTCGCGAACGAGCCGCGGGGCGGTCTCCTCCCGAAGCTCCTCGCCGTCAGCGCCCGGAGCGCTGCGACGTCCGTTCCGGCTCGAGCTCGTCGCGGTCCAGCTCGACCGAGACGGACCGGTGGATGAACCGGACGGAGACGACGAAGCGGTTCTTCCCCTTCAGGCTCGTGACGCAGCCCGTCATCCCCTCGAACGGCCCTTCCGCGATCCGCACGACCGAACCCTTCGCCAGGTCGGGGTGGGCCTGGAGCGGGAGGCCCGTCTCCTGGAGCCGCCGGACCTGCGCGAGGTCGTGGGCGAGGCCCTCCTGGTCGAGGACCTGGAGGACGTTCACGCAGAGGTTCGTCTTCAGGAGGTCGAGCCGCTCGTGCTCCGCGTCGCCGCGGACGAAGAGGTAGCCCGGGAAGAGCGGGAGGAACGAGATCCGGTGCCGTGGGTCCCGCCGGCTCCGGTGCTCGCGGAGGGGGAGGTAGAAGGGGATGTTGCGCGCCCCGCACTCGCGGGCGAGCACCTTCTCCTGCCGCGACCTCACGTGGGCCACCCACCACGGGTAGCGCTCCGGCGCGAGGTCGAAGAGTTCGGCCGGGAGGAAGTCGGGCTCTCGCTTGAGGATCGGCACCCGGAGACTGTACCAACTCGCGCCCGAGGCTATCCTCTCCGCATGCCGACGACGCCTCGCGAGGGAGCCGGCGCCCCCGGTCTCCTCGCGCCCCTCGGGACGCTCGTGGCCCTCGCGCTCCCGTTCTTCGCGGTCTCCCTCGCCTCCGCCGCGGCAACCCACGACGCGAAGCTCGCGGCGCAGTCGGCGGGGGCGGTCCTCGTCCTCCTCGGCCTCGCGACCTCGGGCGCGACGCCGCGGCTCCCGCCGCTCTCTCCCGCCGCGCGGCGGACGGCGGCGGCGCTCGGCGTCGCCCTCGCGCTCTTCGTCCTCTCGTTCGCCAGGGGTCTCGCCGCGGGCCGGGACCCGCTCGACGCCCTCGCCCTCCTCCCCGCCCTCGCGCTCTTCGCCTGGGGCGCGACGCCGGGCGGCGAGGCCCAGGCGCGCCGGGCCCTCGCGCTCGTCGTGGCCGCCGGCGCGGCGACGGGCCTGCTCGCGGCGCTCCAGCGGTTCGCCGGCCTCCTCCGCCTTCCGGTCGAGGCGCCCGAGCCCCGTTTCTTCGCGACCGCGCTCATCGGCAACCCGGGCGACGTCGGGGCCGCGCTCGTCGTCCCCGCCCTCCTCGCCGCCGCGTCCCTCGCGCGCGGCGAGCGGCGGCTCGGAGCCTCCCTCGCGCTCGCCGCCTGCCTCGCGGGCCTCGCCGCCGCCTCGACGCTCGCGCCGCTCGTCGCGTTCGCCTGCGGGGCCGCCCTCCTCGTCTCGCTCGACCCGCGCAGACGCCTCCTGCCGGCGGTCGGGGTCGCCGTGCTCGCGCTCGCGCTCCTCGCCGCGGCGGGGGTCGTGAAGCGCGCCGCGGACAAGCTCGCCTCGGGCGACCTCTCGACGCTGACGACGCAGCGCGACATCGGCGTCCTCGCAGCGCTCGAGACGATCCGCGCGCACCCGCTCCTCGGCATCGGGCCCGGCGGATTCGCCTCGGACTTCGTGAGGGCACGCCTCGCGGCCGAGGCGAGGAAGGGGCGCCACCTCGTCCACCACTCCGGCTCGGCCCACTTCGACAACGCCCACTGCGACGCGCTCACGGTCGCCGCGGAGACGGGGATCCCGGCGGCGGCGGCGCTCGTGACGGCGCTCGCCCTCCTCCTCGCCCCCCTCGTCCGCGCCGCGCGGTCGGAGCGGGGCGCCGCCGGCGAGCGCGTCCCGGCCGAGGCCCTCCTCGCGACGCTCGCCTCCGTCGCCGTCCTCTCGCTCGCGAACTTCCCGCTGCAGATCCTCCCGGTCGCGGGGCCGGCCGCGTTCCTCGCGGGGCTCGCGTTCGCGCGAAGCGGGGGCCGGCTCGCGGCCCCGTCGCGTCCCGCCGCGCGGGCGGGGCTCGCCGTCGCGGCGCTCCTCCTCGCAGCGGGAGCCTCCCTGCGGCTCGCGGGGGGCCTGTCGCTCGCGCTCGCCGAGACGGCGCTCCGGGACCTCCCGAGCGTCCCGCCGTCCGAGCGCGCGCCGCGCCTCGACTCCGCCCTCGCCGACGCGCGCCGCGCCGTGGCGCTCCTCCCCCGCCGCGCGACGGCGCATCTCGCCCTCGGCTCGGGCCGGGCCGCCCTCGGCGACCTCGACGGCGCCGTCGAGGCGATGGAGCGCTCGCGCGCCCTCGGAGAGAGGGCCGAGACGCTCCTGAACCTCGGGCGGCTCGCGCTCGCCCGCGGCGACGCCGCCGCGGCGCGCCCCTTCTTCGTCCGGGCCGTCTGGGTCCTCCCCGCCCTCGCCTCGGCCGTCCCCCCGGCGGCCGGACCGGCAGAGGTCGTCGCGGAGACGAAGCGCCTCGCTCGGGCGCTCGCGTCCGGGGGCTCGCCCCCGCCTCCCCCGCCCCCTCTCAGATCCCGCTGACGCGGAGGACCGTCGTCACCGTCCGCGCGAGGACGAAGAGGTCGAGCACCGGGCTCCAGTGGAAGAGGTAGCCGAGGTCGTAGCGGAGCTTCACGTCGGGCTTCGTCGCGTAGGCCCCCATCACCTGCGCGAGGCCCGTGAGCCCCGGCTTCAGGAGGTGGCGGAGCCGGTAGAGCGGCTCCTCGGCCGCGTACCCCGAGACGAGCTCGGGCCTCTCGGGCCGCGGCCCGATGAGGCTCATCGCCCCGGAGAGGACCTGGAGGAGCTGCGGCAGCTCGTCGACGCGGCTCTTCCGGAGGAGCCGGCCGACGCGCGTGACCCGCTCGTCCCCCTGCCTCGCGAGGACCGGCCCCGTCTCCCTCTCGGCGTCCCGGCGCATCGTCCGCACCTTCCAGACGTCGAACTCCCGGCCGCCCCGGCCGACGCGGCGCTGCCGGATCCAGGCCGGGCCCGGAGTCTCGAGGACGACGAGCAGCGAGGCGAGCGCGACGGGGAGCGCGGCGAGGAGCGCGAGCGGGAGCCCGACGGCGAGGTCGACGGTCCGCCGGAGGGCGAGGGCGGCGCGCGAGGCGCCCCGCGCCTCGACGGGGGTCAGCGGGAGGTCGCCGAGGCTGCGCGTGGCGACGTGCGAGGCGACGACGTCGGCGAGCCCGGGGAGGAGCCAGAGCGCGAAGCCGCCCGAGGAGCTCCGCTCGACGAGCGTGGCGAAGGCCTCGCGCTCGCGCGGGCTCCCGGAGGCGAGGACGACGTCCGCCGCGCCGCCGAGCGGGCCGACGCCGTCCGCCGCGCCCATCGTCCCGGCCGCGTCGGGCACCCAGGCGAGGAGCCGGTAGCCGGGCGCCTCCCCGGCCTCGAGCGCCGCCGCCGCGCGGCGGGCGTCCTCGCCCTCGCCGAGGACGAGGACGGGCCGGAGCCCGGGCGGGAGGGCGATCTCGACGAGGCTCCGGAAGAGGGCGTGGAGACCCCACGCGGCCGGGACGCAGAGGAGCGCGACGGTCCGCGGCAGCGCACGGCCGAGGAGGAAGAACGCGCCGACGAGGAGGAGGCCCCAGAGGACCGACGCGACGAGGAGGCCGCCCCGCTCCCGGAGCGCCGCGAGAGGCTCCGACCAGGTCCCCGCGAGGCCGTGCGCGAGGAGCGCCGCGAGGGCGACGACGGCGAGCCAGGGCCACGGCTCGAGCGTCAGCTTCTCCGCCGGGAGGACTCCCTCCGTCCCCGGCATCGGCACGATCCTCCGGAGCCAGACGACCGCGGCGAAGGCCCCGACGGCCGAGAGGGCGTCTCCGGCGGCGAGGAGCGCACGCCGCCCGGCGCTGCCGTGCCTCACGACCCCACCGCCGCGTCCCGGAGGAGGAGGGCGAGGCGCATCGCGACGACCTTCCGGTCCGCGTGGGCGACGGCGAACGCGCGCCCCGCGCCGGCGAGGGCCGCCGCCGCCCCGTCGTCGTGCAGGAGCGCGGCGACCTCGCGCGCGAAGGCCTCGGGTCCCGCCGCCGTCCGGAGCGGGGCCGCTACGCCGTCGAGGACGGCGCGCGCCGCGGCCGCGGGCGTCGCGACGACCGCGCAGCCCGCCTCGAGCGCCTCGTAGACCTTGTTCGGCGTTCCCGTCCCCATGTCGAGGGGAACCGCGGCGACGCGCGCCGAGGCCAGGAGCGCACGCATGTCGGGCACGGGGCTCACGAGCCGGGCCCCCTCCGTCGCGGCGGCGAGCCGGCGGAGGCGCCTCTGCGCGTCCGCGCCTCCCACGACGAGCTCCGCCTTCGGCGCACGCGCGCGCACCCCGGGCCAGATCTCGCGGAGGAGGAGCTCGGCGGCCACGGCGTTCGGACGGTACCCCATCCGGCCGGTGAAGACGACGAGAGGGCCCCGCTCGGCCGGGGGCGGCGGACCGATCGGCGTCCCGTTCGCGATCGCTTCGGGCCTGCCGGGAAGGGCCTCCGCGTCGAACGGCGTCGTCGCCAGGAGGAGGCGCGCGACGCGCGCCGCCGCCTCCTCCGCCCGCGCGAGGCGCGGCGCCTCGACGCGCCAGTAGAGGCGGCGCCACCCGGCCGGGTCGCGCGTCGCGGCCTGGCACGCGGCCTCCGAGAGGGCGTCGACGTAGTCGACGACGAGCGGCGCCTTCGGCAGGAGGTCGGCGACGCGCGGGTGGAGGCGGGCGAGGAGGAGGACGACGAGGTCGAACTCTCCCGCGCCGCGGAGCGCCTCCTCCCACGCTCCGTCGCAGAGCGCCGTCTGGAGCGGCCAGCCGCGCGCCGCCGCCCGCGCGAGGGCGAGCGGGAGCGCCCGGGTCCGGAGCGGGACGCCGCGGACCTCCGCCGCGCCGGCAACCTCCGGGAGCGGCCGCCCCGCGGGGATGCCGCCGGCCAGCGTCACGCGCGCGCCGAGCGCGCCGAGCGCCGCGAGGTGGAGCTCGGCCCGGACGCGGTCGCCCGTGAACCCCGTCCCCGGAAGCCTCGGGACGACGAGGAGCGCCCTCACGGCCGCCGGTCGGCCCCGCCGCCGCGCGACTGCGCGTCGACGACGCCGAAGGCGGCCATGTTGACGATGTCGGCGACCTCCACGCCCCGCTGGAGGACGTGGATCGGCTTCTCCATCCCCATCAGGATCGGCCCGATCGCCTCCGCCTTCGCGAGCCTCCAGACGAGCTTGTAGGCCGCGTTCGCGCTCTGGAGCTCCGGGAAGACGAGGACGTTCGCCGGCCCCGACAGCTCGGCCCACGGGTACTGCTCCTTCAGGAACTCGGGGAGGACCGCCGTGTCGGCCTGCATCTCGCCGTCGACCTCGAGGTCGGGACGCCGCGCCTTCACGATCCGCACCGCCTCGCGCACCTTGTCGGTGACGGGGTGGCGGGTCGCGCCGAAGTTCGAGAACGAGATCATCGCGACGCGCGGCACGAGGTCGAAGAGCTTCGCCGTGTCGGCCGAGAGGATCGCGATGTCGGCGAGGTCCTCGGCGGTCGGGTCGATGTTCACCGTCGTGTCGGCGAAGAAGAAGACGCGGTCCTGCAGGATCAGGACGAAGAGCCCGGCGACCTTCCTCACCCCCGGCGCGGTGCCGACCGCCTGCAGGGCGGGCCGGATCGTCTCCGCGTAGTGCGTGGAGATCCCGGCGAGCGCGACGTCCGCGTCGCCCATGGCGACCATCATCGGGCCGAAGATCCGGCGCCAGCGCATCTCCTTCTCCGCGTCCTCCCGCGTCATCCCGAGCCTCTTCCTCCTCTCGAGGAACGCCTCGACGTACCTCTCGCGTCCCGGGAACGTCGCGGGGTCGAGGACCTCGACCGGCGCCTTGACGTCGAGCCGCGCGAGGCTCTCGGCGACGCCGCTCCCGTGCGCGAGGAGGATCGGGCGGGCGATCCCCTCCTCGGCGAGGATCTTCGCGGCCCGCTGGATCTTCGGGTCGTCCCCCTCGGCGAAGACGACCCGCTTCGGGTCCCGCTTCGCCTTCTCGTGGACGCCGTGCATGAAGGAGCGGGTCCGCGAGAGGAGGCCGGCGAGGCGCGCCCGGTAGGCGTCCATGTCGGCGATCGGCTTCCGCGCCACGCCCGCCTCCGCCGCGGCCTGCGCGACCGCGGGGGGAACGCGGAGGAGGACGCGCCAGTCGAAGGGCTTCGGGATGAGGTACTCCCTTCCGAACTCGAACCTCTCGACGCCGTAGGCGCGGGCGACGGAGTCGGGGACGTCCTCCTTCGCGAGGTCGGCGAGCGCCCGCGACGCCGCGAGCTTCATCGACTCGGTGATCTGCGTCGCGCGGCAGTCGAGCGTCCCGCGGAAGATGAACGGGAAGCCGAGGACGTTGTTGACCTGGTTCGGGTAGTCGGAGCGCCCCGTCGCCATGATGACGTCGGGGCGCGCGGCCTTCGCCTCCTCCGGCAGGATCTCGGGGACCGGGTTCGCCATCGCGAAGACGATCGGGTCGCGGGCCATCCGCTTCAGCATCTCGCCCGTCACCATCCTCGCGGCCGAGACGCCGACGAACGCGTCGGCCCCCTCGAGCGCCTCCTCGATCGTCCGGCACTTCGTCTCCTGCGCGAAGCGCTCCTTGTACGGGTTCATGTTCTCGGTCCGGCCCTTCCAGAGGACGCCCTTGCGGTCGACCATCAGGATGTTCTCGCGCTTCACGCCGTAGGTGAGGTAGAGGCCCGCGCAGGCGATCGCCGCCGCGCCGGCCCCGGCGAAGACGACCCGCACGTCCTCGATCCTCCGGTTCGTCAGCTCGAGGGCGTTCAGGAACGCCGCCGCCGAGATGATCGCCGTCCCGTGCTGGTCGTCGTGGAAGACCGGGATCCCCATCCGCTTCTTGCACTCCTCCTCGACGTAGAAGCACTCGGGGGCCTTGATGTCCTCCAGGTTGATCCCGCCGAACGTCGGCTCGAGCTTCGTGACGAGCTCGACGAGCTTCTCGGGGTCCTTCTCGTTCACCTCGATGTCGAAGACGTCGACGTCGGCGAACCTCTTGAAGAGGACCCCCTTCCCCTCCATCACGGGCTTCCCCGCCATCGCTCCGATGTCGCCGAGGCCGAGGACGGCGGTCCCGTTCGAGATGACGGCGACGAGGTTCCCCTTCGACGTGTACTCGTAGGCGAGCTCGGGGTCGCGCTCGATCTCGAGGCACGGCTCGGCGACGCCGGGCGTGTAGGCGAGGGAGAGGTCGTGCGACGTCGCGCACGGCTTCGGTGAGACGACCTCGACCTTCCCCTTGCGGCCGGAGGAGTGGTAGTCGAGCGCTTCCTGCTTCGTGATGGCCACGGTCGCCTCCTGGTGCGGGGAAGATACCCGTTTCGGGGGAGCGTCAGGAGGGGCCCGGGACGGCGCGGGAGGCCGGCGGGCCGCCAACGCGGAGCCAGACCTCGAAGACGCCGCCGTCGGCGACGCGGGCCCCGCCCCCGGCGGCCAGCTCGCGCGCGAGCGCCTGCCCCGCCCTCGTCGCGCCGGAGAGGACGAAGAAGGTCCGCGCCGGCGCGGCCGAGACGGCCGCGCCCGCCTCCGCGTCGAGGCGCGCCGCGTCGATCCCGGACTCCTCGTACCAGCCGGGGTGGCGCGCGACGTCCGACGGGTAGAGCGCCACCCGCCCCGCCAGACCTTCCCGCTCCAGCCGGTAGTCGAGCTCCGGGCCCCAGAGACCGGCCGCGACGACGCGCGCCCCGGAGCGCACCTCGGGCGCGAGCGTCGCCGCGAGCTCCGAGCCCGGAGTCGGGCGGAGGGCGGCGGGGAGCGTCGCGGCGAGGACGGCGGCCGCGGCCGGACCCGCCGCGGCGGGGACGACGGCGCGCGCCTCGGCGAGGACGAGCGCGACGAGAGGGAGGAGGAGGACGGCCGTCCGGTCCGGGAGGAGCGCCGAGCTGCTGTAGAGGAGAAGCGGGGCGAGGAGAGCGAGCGCGGCGAGGAGCGGCAGGGCGGCGGGGACGCGCGCCCGGCGCCGGGTCGAGACGGCCGCGGCGAGGAGCGCGAGCGAGAGCGGCCCGAGGAGGAGCGCCGGCCCGGGCGGAACGGAGAGCCCGAGCGCGAGGTTCGCGCCGAACTGCAGCGCCCGCTCGCCGAGCGGCTGGACCCGGGCCCACGCCATCGACGCGCGGGGCTGGCCGAGCGCGACCGGGAGCCACGGGGCCGCGACGCCCGCCGCGACCGTGCCCGCCAGGAGGACGAGGCGGCGCGCCCGTCCCGTCGCGAGGCGCGCGAGGAGCATCCCCGCGACGGGCAGGAGCGCGAGGTAGTGCGTCAGGAACGCCGCGCCGCCGAGGAGGCCCGCGAGGAGCGCCGGCCCGGGCCGCGGCGACTCCTCGAGCGCGAGGAGCCTCTCGAACGCCGCGAGGGCGAGGAGCGACGCGAGCGCGTAGCCGCGCCCCTCGGCCCCCGAGGAGACCGCGAGCGGGAAGACGAGGAAGAGCGCGGCCGCGATCTCTCCCGCGCGTGGCGCGCGGCACCGCCGGCCGATCGCGAGGAGGAGGGGCACGTGGAGGAGCGAGGCGGCGAAGGAAAGGAGGCGCACGGCCACGTCGGCGGGGCCGGGAGACGGGAACGGGAGGAGGACGAGGCGCGCCGCGAGGTAGTGGAGGGGCGGCCCCGAGTCGAGCCGCAGGGCGGGGAGGAGGTCGGCGAGCGGCCGCCGGGCGAGGGCGAGCGTGAAGACCTCGTCGGCCCAGACCGGGCGGAGGAACGCGAGCACGAGCCGCGCCGCGGCCCCGGCGGCGAGCGCGGCGAGGAGGACGACGCGCAGCGCTCCCGTCTCCCGCGACGGGGACCCTCCCGCGCGAACCGATCCTCCTCGCACGGGGCGACTTTCGGGCCGCCTTCCGGCGAACGCAAGCGAGTCGGAGCCAACCGGACCCGATCGGTCCGGATCGAGAACAACAGGACCCGACCTGCCCTGATTCCGAACACCTCGATCTCGACACCGGTCGTGCCGAGGGCTACGATTCGCCTTCGGGGGGTTCCTCCTCTTGATTCCGTACCGCTTCGCCCTGAACGCTTCACGCTGCCTGGCTCCGGCCGGGTTTTTTCATGTCCGCCGGACCCCACGTCCGGCCGCCGCGCGCGAGAGCCGCGGCTGATCTTCCCGTCCGTCCCAAGGAGGACTCATGCAGGTCCAAGTCTCGTCTCCCACACCGCCTCCCGCGGCCGCCTGCAAGTGCGGCGAAGCGACGGAGGAAGAGAAGCTCGCCCGCGTCGCCGAGGTCGCCGAGGCGTTCCGCGACAAGCCCGGGAGCCTCATCCAGATCCTCCACCTCGCGCAGGGGATCTACGGCTACCTCCCGCTTCACGTCCAGCGGCTCGTCGCCGAGAAGCTCGACATCCCCGTCTCCGAGGTCTGGGGCGTCACGACGTTCTACTCGTTCTTCTCGACGAAGCCGCGCGGCGAGTACTCGATCCGCGTCTGCCTCGGCACCGCCTGCTACGTCCGGGGCGGCGTCGAGATCGTCAAGCGGCTCTCGCAGACGCTCGGCGTCGGCGTCGGCGAGACGACGCCCGACGGAAAGTTCACGCTCGAGGTGATGCGCTGCATCGGGGCCTGCGGCCTCGCCCCGGCGCTCCTCGTCAACGACAAGGTCGTCCGGCAGGTCAACCCGGACAAGCTCAACCGGGTCCTGGCGCTCTGCGAGTGAGGAAGCGGAAGATGACCCCCGAGACCACCCTCGTCCGTCCCACGAGCAAGGCCGACCTCGACGCCGTCGCCGCCCGCTGGCGCGCCGCCCAGTCGGAGAAGAAGCACCAGCTCCTCGTCTGCTCCGGCGCCGGCTGCGTCTCCTCCGGCTGCCACGCCGTCAAGCACGCCCTCCTCGCCGCGCTGAAGGACGCCGGGCTCGAGAAGGAGACGGCCGTCCACGAGACGGGCTGCCTCGGCTCCTGCCACCTCGGCCCGACGCTCGTCGTCCAGCCCGACGGCGTCCTCTACACCGAGCTCAAGCCCGAGCACATGAAGGGGATCGTCCGGCAGCACCTCGTCCACCGCGAGGTCGTCGAGGCCCACTGCTGGGTCGACCCCGACACGAAGGAGCCGGTGCCGCACCTCTCGGACATCGACTTCTTCCGCCGCCAGGTGCGCCTCGTCACGGCGCGCTGCGGCTCGATGCCCTACGCCTCCATCGAGGCCTACGTCGCCTCCGACGGCTACCAGGCGCTCCTCAAGGCGCTCTCCTCGATGTCGGGCGAGCAGGTCATCCAGGAGATGCGCGCCTCGGGCCTCCGGGGCCGCGGCGGCGGCGGCTTCCCCGTCGGCGCCAAGTGGCAGGCGGGCTTCAAGGCGAAGGGGGCCGAGAAGGTCGTCGTCTGCAACGCCGACGAGGGGGACCCGGGCGCCTTCATGGACCGCTCGCTCCTCGAGGGGGACCCGCACGCCGTCCTCGAGGGGATGATCCTCGCCGGCTACGCGATCGGCGCCTCGCAGGGCTACGTCTACGTGAGGGCCGAGTACCCGCTCGCCGTCGAGCGGCTCGAGGTCGCGATCCGCCAGGCCCGCGAGTGGGGATTCCTCGGGCCGAACGTCATGGGGACCCCGTTCGCCTTCGACGTCGAGATCCGGATCGGCGCGGGCGCCTTCGTCTGCGGCGAGGAGACCGCGCTCATGCACTCCGTCGAGGGGAAGCGCGGCGAGCCGCGGCAGAAGCCGCCGTTCCCGTTCGAGCGCGGCATCTTCGGCAAGCCGACGATCATCAACAACGTCGAGACGCTCGCGAACGTCCCGCTCGTCGTGAAGAACGGCGGCGCCTGGTTCGCGTCGCTCGGCACGCCCAAGAGCACCGGGACGAAGGTCTTCGCGCTCGCCGGCAAGATCGAGAACACCGGGATCGTCGAGGTCCCGATGGGGATCACCCTCGGCGAGGTCGTCCACGACATCGCGGGCGGCATCCCGAAGGGGAAGCGCTTCAAGGCGGCCCAGACGGGCGGCCCGTCGGGCGGGTGCCTGACGCGCGAGCACCTGAACACCCCGATCGACTACGACTCCCTCGTCCACCTCGGGACGATCATGGGCTCCGGCGGCCTCATCGTCATGGACGAGGACTCGTGCATGGTCGACGTCGCCCGCTTCTTCCTCGACTTCGTCCAGGACGAGAGCTGCGGCAAGTGCGTCCCGTGCCGCATCGGGACGAAGCGGATGCTCGAGATCCTGACGCGGATCACGAAGGGGCAGGGGAAGGAGGGCGACGTCGAGCTCCTCGAGGAGCTCGCGGCGAACTGCAGGGAGACCTCCACCTGCGGCCTCGGGCAGACCGCCGGCAACCCAGTCCTCTCCACGATCCGCCTCTTCCGCGAGGAGTACGAAGAGCACATCCGCGACAAGCACTGCCGCGCCGGCGTCTGCGCCGACCTCTTCAAGTCTCCCTGCCAGAACGCCTGCCCGGCGGGCGTCGACGTCCCGGGGTACCTCGCGCTCATCGCCGCCGGGCGCCCGCGCGACGCCTACTACCTCGTCCGCCGCGAGAACCCGTTCCCGGCGATCTGCGGCCGCGTCTGCACGCACCCCTGCGAGAGCAAGTGCCGCCGGGCCCAGCTCGACGAGCCCCTCGCGATCTGCGACCTGAAGCGCTACGCGGCCGACTACGTCTTCGCGAACGACGAGCCGCACCGCGACCTCGTCTTCCCGAAGAAGGCCCAGTCCGTCGGCGTCATCGGCGCCGGCCCCTCGGGCCTCACCTGCGCCTTCTACCTCGCGCGCCTCGGCTACGGCGTCACCGTCTACGAGTCGCTCCCCGTCGCCGGCGGCATGCTCGCCTCCGGCATCCCCGAGTACCGGCTCCCGAAGGAGGTCCTCGCGAAGGAGATCCGCCTCGTCGAGCAGGTCGGCGTCAACATCCAGACGGGCGTCGAGGTCGGGAAGGACGTGAAGTTCGAGGAGCTTCAGCAGCGCCACCAGGCCATCTACGTCGCGACCGGCACCCAGTTCCCGAACAAGGCCGAGATCCCGGGCGAGGACAAGGCCGGCATCTACCACGGCGTCTCGTTCCTGCGCGAGGCGAACCTGGGCCGGAAGGTCGAGGTCGGCCGGAACGTCGTCGTCATCGGCGGCGGCTCGACCGCCTTCGACGCGGCCCGCACGGCCCTCCGCCTCGGCGCGCAGAAGGTCACCGTCGTCTACCGCCGCCAGGTCGAGGACATGCCCGCCGACCCCCGCGAGATCCAGGAGGCGCTGGAGGAGGGGATCGAGGTCCTCCCGCTCGTGGCCCCCGTCGAGTTCCTCGGGAACGGCCGCGTCACGGGCGTCAAGTGCGTGAAGATGGAGCTGAAGGGCTTCGACGACGCCGGGCGGCGGAAGCCCCGCGCCGTCGCGAGCTCCGAGTTCGTCGTCGAAGCCGACATGGTCATCCCCGCCATCAGCCAGCACTCCGACCTCCCGTTCATCGACCGGGAGGAGGTCCAGCTGACGAAGTGGGGGACGCTCGTCGTCGACAAGGAGACGCTGATGACCCGCAAGAAGGGCGTCTTCTCCGGCGGCGACGTCGTCCGCGGGCCCGACGTCGCGATCCAGGCGATCGCCGACGGCAAGCGCGCCGCCCGCGCCATCGACCGGTACCTCGGCGGCACCGGCGTCCTCAACAAGGGGGAGGAGATCCCGATCCCGCGCCCCGTCGACGAGAGCGACGTCGCCGAGCACGAACGGTTCCCGATGCGCTTCCTCGACCCCGAGAGCCGGAAGAAGGGGTTCCAGGAGGTCGCCGCGGGCTTCCACAAGCTGAACGCCATCGCCGAGGCCATGCGCTGCCTCCGCTGCGACCGGCGGTAGGAAGACGAACATGACGAACCCCGTTCACCTCGTCATCAACGGCCAGCCCGTGAGGGCCGAGAGCGACTGGTCGGTCCTCGAGGCGGCCAAGCACAACGGCGTCAAGATCCCCCACTTCTGCTACCTGGAGGGCGTTCACCAGATCGGCTCCTGCCGCATCTGCGTCGTCGAGGTCGAGGGGATGCGGAGCCTCCAGGCCTCCTGCACGATCCCCGTCCGCGACGGGATGATCGTGAAGACGAACACCGCGCGCGTGAAGAAGGCGCGCGAGGTGCTCTACGAGCTGATGCTCTCCGACCACCCCCGCAACTGCCTTTCCTGCTACCGGAACCAGAACTGCGAGTTCCAGAAGCTCGGCGAGGAGATCAAGATCCCCGACTGCCGCTTCGAGGGGGAGAGGTCGAAGGACTTCGTCGACGCCTCGAGCCCCTCGGTCTACCGCGATACGTCGAAGTGCATCCTCTGCCGGCGCTGCGTCACCGTCTGCAGCGAGATCCAGGGCGTCGGGGTGCTCGGCGTCAACCACCGCGGCTTCGGCACGACGATCGGCCCCGCGGCCGACCTTCCGCTCGGCTCCTCCAACTGCGCCAACTGCGGCCAATGCGTCATGGTCTGCCCCGTCGGGGCGCTCCTGACGCGCGTCGACAGCCGCCCCGTCTGGAACGCCCTCTTCAACCCGAAGGTCCGCACCGTCGTCCAGACGGCCCCGGCCGTCCGCGTCGCGCTCGGCGAGATGTTCGGCATGGAGCCGGGGACGATCGTCACGGCGAAGATGGCGCACGCGCTGCGCCTCCTCGGCTTCGACGACGTCTTCGACACGAACTTCGCCGCCGACCTGACGATCCTCGAGGAGGGGACCGAGTTCCTCCACAGGGCGCTCGCGGCGGTCCGCGGGCAGGACGTCGTCCTCCCGATGATCACCTCCTGCTCGCCGGGCTGGATCAAGTACGTCGAGCACGAGTTCCCCCACCGGCTCGCGCACCTCTCCTCGTGCAAGTCGCCGCACATGATGCTCGGCGCGCTCGCGAAGACCTACTGGGCGAAGAAGAAGAACGTCGACCCGAAGGAGATGTACGTCGTCTCCGTCATGCCGTGCACCGCGAAGAAGTTCGAGATCACGCGTCCCGAGCTCTTCGTCGACGGCCTCCCCGCCGTCGACGCCGTCCTGACGACGCGCGAGCTCGCCCGGATGATCAAGGAGGCGGGAATCGACTTCAACTCGCTCGAGGGGATGGCGTTCGACGAGCCGCTCGGCTTCTCCACCGGCGCGGCCGACATCTTCGGCGCGACGGGTGGCGTCATGGAGGCGGCCCTCCGGACCGTCTACGAGGTCGTCACCGGCCGCGAGATCCCGTTCCCGCGCCTCGACGTCACGCCCGTCCGAGGGCTCTCGCAGGTCAAGGAGGCGTCGCTCACGCTCGAGGACGTAAAGCCCGAGTTCAAGGAGCTCGAGGGCTTCACGGTGAAGGTCGCCGTGACGAGCGGCCTCAAGGGCGCCAAGCGGCTCATGAAGGAGATCGAGGCCGGCACGGCGCCGTGGCACTTCATCGAGGTGATGGGCTGCCCGGGCGGCTGCATCGCCGGGGGCGGGCAGCCTCGGCCGACGACCCGGACGATCCGCGAGGCGCGCGTGCGCGCCATCTACGCCGAGGACGCCGGCAAGCCGCGCCGCAAGTCGCACGAGAACCCGGCCGTGATGGGGCTCTACGAGGAGTTCCTCGGGGAGCCGAACGGCCACGTCTCGCACGAGCTGCTCCACACCCGCTACACCCCGCGCGGGCGGTTCAACGAGCTGACCCCGAAGGGGCGCTGAGCTCCGCGGCACGGTCCCCCCAGCGCCGCCGCGAGGCGCCCGTTTCCCCGAACGGCCCGGCAACCGCCGGGCCGTTCCCTTTCCGGGCCCGTTCCGGGGAGCGCGGAAACCCGCCGCGCCCTTCCGCCGTACCCATGGGGCTCGCCTATGATGCGGGGCCGCGCGGAACGTGCCGCGCCACGACCCCGCCTTCCAGGAGGCCCCATGCGTCTCGCCGCCGCGCTCCTCGCGCTCGCCCTCCCCGCCGTCGCCGCTCCCCCGGCGGCTCCCCCGCCGACCGAGGCGCGCCCGGTCACGGACGTCCTCCACGGCGAGACGGTCGTCGACCCGTACCGCTGGCTCGAGGGGGACGCGAAGGGCGCCCTGACGCCCGAGGTCACCGCCTGGACCGACGCGCAGCTCGCCTACACGCGCGGCATCCTGGACAGCCTCCCGGGCCGGAAGGACGTCGAGGCGCGCCTGCGCGAGCTGATGGAGGTCGGCTCCGTCGGCGCTCCGCGCATGCGAGGGAACCGCTACTTCTACGGCAAGCGCGAGGGGAACGAGAACCAGTCCCGCGTCTTCGTCCGCGACGGCTTCGACGGGAAGCCCCGGCTCCTCCTCGACCCGAACACCCTCGACGCGAAGGGGCTCGTGACGATCGCCTGGACCGAGCCCGACCCCGCCGGGAAGCTCCTCGCATTCGGCATGTACCGCGCGGGCGACGAGAACGCCACGCTCTACGTCCTCGACGTCGACTCGGGGCGCTGGCTCGCCGACGAGATCCCCGGGAAAGTCAGCTCGATCGACTGGCTCCCTGACTCCTCAGGCTTCTTCTACCGCAACCTCGAGAACGCGAAGGACCCCTACTCGGGCCAGGTGAAGTTCCACCGCCTCAGCTCGCACCCCCGGCAGGACGTCCGCCTCTTCCGGCAGTACACGAAGGAGGAGAACGCGAAGCTCGCGACGACCTACGGCCCCGGCTTCTCCGCGAGCGAGGACGGCCGCTGGGGCCTCCTCTCCTACGCGACCGGGACGAGCACGAACGACCTCTGGGCGATCGACCTCGACCGCTGGTCCCGCACCGGGGAGTTCCTGAAGACGGACGTCATCGTCGGCTCCGAGAGCACGTCGCGCGGCCCGGTTCTCGGCGACACGCTCTTCCTCCACACGACGGACGGCGCCAAGAACGGGCGCGTCGTCGCGGTCGACCTCAACAATCCCGCGCGCGCGGGCTGGAAGACGCTCGTCCCCGAGCGGAAGGACGTCACGATCCGCGGCGTCTCGCTCGCCCGCGGGATCCTCGTCGTCACGCTCCTGAAGGACGCCGCGACGCGCGTCGAGCTCTACGCGCTCGACGGGAAGTCCCTCGGCGAGCTGCCGCTCCCGGGCCTCGGCACGGCGTACCTCTCGACCTCGCAGGACCGGACCGAGGCGTTCCTCTCCTACGCCTCCTTCAACGAGCCCCCCGGCATCTACCGCGTCGACCTCGCGACCAAGAAGAGCGAGCTCTGGGAGCGCCCGAAGGTCCCGGTCGACCCGTCGACCGTCGAGGTGAAGCAGGTCTTCTACGCGTCGAAGGACGGGACGAAGGTCCCGATGTTCCTCGTCCACCGGAAGGGGCTGAAGCTCGACGGCACGAACCCGACGCTCCTCTACGCCTACGGCGGCTTCAACGTCAGCTCGACGCCGGGCTTCAGCGCCACGCTCTTCCCCTGGTTCGAGTCGGGCGGCGTCTACGCCCTCGCGTGCCTGCGCGGCGGCGGCGAGTACGGCGACGCGTGGCACGAGGCCGGGATGCTCGAGAAGAAGCAGAACGTCTTCGACGACTTCATCGCGGCCGCCGAGTGGCTCGTCGCGCAGAAGTACACGAGCCCGGCGAGGCTCGCCGTCGCCGGCGGCTCGAACGGCGGCCTCCTGACCGGCGCCGTCCTCGTGCAGCGCCCCGAGCTCTTCGCCGCGGTCGTCTCCCAGGTCCCGCTCCTCGACATGCTCCGCTACCAGTCGTTCCTCATGGCGCGCTACTGGATCCCGGAGTACGGCAGCGCCGAGGACCCCGCGCAGTTCGCGTTCCTGAAGGCCTACTCCCCGTACCAGCACGTGAAGAAGGGGACGAAGTACCCGGCCGTCTTCCTGACCGCCGGCGAGAACGACGCCCGCGTCCACCCGCTCCACGCCCGGAAGATGACGGCCCTCCTCCAGGCCTCGACCGCCTCCGACCCGGCCACGAAGCCGATCCTCCTCTGGGTCGACCGCGAGGCCGGTCACGGCCAGGGCAAGCCGCTCGCCCTCCGCGTCCGCGACGCCGCCGACCAGCGGATGTTCCTCATGTGGCAGCTCGGGATGGTCCCGAAGGAGGGCGCGAAGCCCCCGAAGAAGGCGCAGGCGAAGCCGGGAATCTCCGAGCAGCTCGGCCTCCCCTGACGCGCGGCCTCACTGTCGGGGTCTGGTCTGCACTCTACAGTCTGCGTTCCCCCCGGCGGCGTGCGGGCCGTCCCGCGACGGCCGGCCGCCCTGCACGATGTGCGGTGTCCTCGACGGCGGGCCCTGGCTGCTCGACGACGCCGCGGCCCCGCGATGAGGGGGGCCGGGCAGGAGGACGGCCCGCCCGGGCGGGCCATCCTCCGTCGGAGCGACGCGCTCCGGCGCGCCCTCAGCGCCCGCGGACCTGCACCGAGACCGCGGCGACCTGGTCGATCCTGACGACGGCGTCGAAGAACTCGCGGCCGGAGAGCTCGGAGAGGTGGGCGAGCTCCTTCCCGACGCCCTGGAGCTTCCCGACGATCTCCTCGCCCCCGCCCGCGAGGCGGACGCGGACCGTCTTCCCTTCCAGCCGCTTGAGGACGGCCGACATCGTGTCCTGCTCGTCGAACATCGTCTTCTTCTCCTGTGCCGCTGGCGTTGCCTGGCCGGCCACCGGCGCCACGGGCGCCAGAAGCAGGGCCACGATCCCGAGACCGAGCACCATCCGCGTCATCGCGTGAACCGACATCGTTTCCTCCCTCGTTCCTGTCCCCGTTCGGTTTCCGACGCGGACTCTACCGCGCGGCGCGCGGGCCCTGGAGTGTCGCGGCTCACTCCGCGAGCGCCGCCGTTTTCCAGGCACTCTCCTGCCGCCGGGGCTACACTTTCCCGGAATCGCCGGAACGCGCCACGTCGCGAAGAGGGCTCATGCCGCTCGCACCCGGCACCCGCCTCGGACCGTACGAGATCCTCTCGCCTCTCGGCGCGGGAGGGATGGGCGAGGTCTACCGGGCGCGCGACTCCCGCCTCGGGCGCGACGTGGCCGTCAAGGTCCTCCCGCAGGAGGTCGCGGGCGACCCGAACGCCCTCTCCCGTTTCGAGAGCGAGGCGAAGGCCGTCGCCGCCCTCTCCCACCCCGGCATCCTCTCCATCTTCGACGTCGGGGAATCGAACGGCACGCGCTTCGCCGTCACCGAGCTCCTCGAGGGCGACCCGCTCCGCGCCCTCGTCGCGCGCGGACCGGTCCCCGTCCGGCGCGCCCTCGAGATCGCGCAGGAGGTCGCCGACGGCCTCGCCGCCGCCCACGAGAAGGGGATCGTCCACCGCGACCTCACGCCCGAGAACGTCTTCCTCACCCGCGACGGGCGCGCCAAGATCCTGGACTTCGGCCTCTCGCGCCGGGACGCGCCGTTCCGCGGAATCGACGACTCCCGCGCCCCAGCCCTCTCCGCCCGCACCGAGCCCGGCATCGTCGTGGGGACCGCCTCCTACATGTCCCCCGAGCAGGCCCGCGGCCTCCCCGTCGACTTCCGCTCCGACCAGTTCTCCCTCGGCGTCCTCCTCTACGAGATGCTCTCCGGCCGCCGCCCCTTCCACGGCACCTCGGCCGTCGAGACGCTGAACACCATCCTCCGCGAGGAGCCCGAGCCGCTCTCCCGCAGGGTCCCCGCGCTCCCTCCCCCCGTCGCCTGGATCGTCGACCGCTGCCTGGCCAAGGATCCCCGCGAGCGCTTCGCCTCGACCGAGGACCTCCGGCGGGATCTCGAGACCTGCCGGGCGCACCTGTCGGAGCTGACGTCGGCTCCCGCGGGGACTGCCGGGCCGGCCGCGAGGGCGGGGCGGTCGCGGAGGGTCCTCCTCGGCGCGGCGGGCTTCGCGGCCGCCGTCGTCGCGCTCTTCGCCGGCGTCCTCGCCTGGCGCAGCCCTGCGACGAGGCCCGAGCCGAGGTTCCAGCGCCTCACCTTCCGGAGGGGTTCGGTCTGGTCGGCGCGTTTCGCCCCGGATGGCCGGACGATCGTCTACAGCGCGGGGTGGAACGGCGGACCGATCGACGTCTTCAGCGCCCGGCTGGACGGCCCGGAGTCGCGCTCGCTCGCCTTCCCCCGGGCGGTGCTCCTCGCCGTCTCGCGCGCGAGCGACCTCGCCCTGGCTCTCGAGAGCCGTCTCACGGGAAACTTCCGGACCGGGACCCTGGCCCGCGTGTCGATCTCCGGGGGTGCCCCGCGGCCGCTGGACGAACGGATCCCCTTCGCGGACTTCTCGCCCGACGGCACCGAGATGGCTTTGGCGCGGGAAACCGACGGAGGGCTCCAGCTCGAGTACCCCGCCGGGAAGGTCCTCTACCGCGCCGCCCCCGGCTGGCTCTCCGAGCCACGGGTCTCCCCCTCGGGAGACCTCGTCGCCTTCCTCGAGCATCCGGGCGCCGACGACCTCGGGTGGGTCGCGGTGGTGGACCGGGCGGGGCGGAAGAGGAGGCTCGCGGGTCCCTTCTTCCGCGCCATCGGCCTGGCCTGGTCACCGGACGGGAACGAAGTCTGGTTCACCGCCGCCCGCGCGGGCTCGAGGATGGAGCTCCGGGCGGTGACGCTCGGCGGCAGGGAGCGGCTGCTCTTCGGTCAGCTGGCGCCGCTGATCCTGCAGGACGTGTCCGCAGATGGCCGGGCCCTCGTGATGAACGTCGCGGAAGGCTCCCGGATGTTCTTCCGGGGAGAGGGCGACGATTCCGATCGGGACCTCTCCTGGCTGGACAATCCCTGGCCCCTGGACATCACCCCGGACGGCCGCCTGGTCAACTTCCTCGAAGCGGGGCAGGGGGCCGGGGCCACGTTCCAGATCTACGTCCGGGAGACGAACGGCGCTCCGGCGATGCGGCTCGGCCCGGGTTTCCCGAGCAGTCTCTCGCCCGACGGCAGGTTCGTCGTGGCGCCGCAGCAGGACGCCGAGACGATCGCCGTCTACCCGATCGGGCCCGGCTCCTCGAAGACGGTGACCCTGAAGGGCTTCAACGTCCGGCAGGCAGGCCTCCTTCCCGACGGCAGGACGCTCTGGTTCACCGGACGGAAGATGCCGGGCGGACCGCGCGCCTGGCTCACCGACCTCTCCGGGACCGCGCCGCGGCCCGTCACTCCCGAGCTGAGACGGCCGGAGGGAAGGATGACGCCGGACGGACGTCACTTCCTCGGCGCCGGGGATCGAGGACTCGAGCTGTTTCCGGTCGACGGCGGGGAGCCCCGCCTCGTCCACGGGCTCTCGGACGACGATTTCGTCTGCGGGATCTCCGCGGATTCCCGCTCCTTCTACGTGCAGCGGGGACACGAGATTCCCGCGAGGCTGCGTCGCGTGGACGTCGACACCGGGGAGTCCGAGGTCGTGCGCGAGCTCGTTCCCGCCGACCCCGCCGGGGCGCTCGCCCTCAAGATCCTCGCGACTCCCGACGGGAAGAAGGTGACCTACGGCCTCTCGTACTTCCTCTCGGACCTCTACCTGATCGAGGGCATGAGGTGACGCTCGCCGCGGGATCCCGGTCCGGTTCCCGCCGGGTTCACGCGCGAGTTTCGCGCTCGCCGGTGCTGCCGGCGTCCTGCGCGGGCCCGCCCGCGCGCGCCGCTTCGCGTGCGGCCTGGAGGACCGACGCGAAGACGAGGTCCGAGTCGTTCGTCGCGCCGCCGACCCGGACGCGGACGGGGACCGCGACGGGCCCCGCGCCGTCGCGCCAGGGGCGGAAGAGCTGGTCGAGCTGCTTCACCTTCGCCTCGCAGGCGGCCGCGTCGGCGCCGAAGAGGAGGAGGAGGAACTCGTCCACCTCCCAGCGGAAGAGGTGATCCGTCTCCCGGACGTTCCGCTGGAGCTCGCGCGCCATCTCGACGAGGGCGGAGGTCGTCGCCTCCTCGCCCGCCGCCGCGACCTCCGCGGCGTTCGCGATCACCGCCGAGACGACGGAGAGGGCGATTCCGTGCCGACGCGAACGCTCGAGCTCGCGCGCGATGACGTCGTCGAAGTACTCGCGGACGTAGAGCCCCGTCACGGCGTCGCGGATCCCGGTGTCGGCGCTCATCGAAACGCCATATTACCAGCGGCGTTCGGCCGCCCCGCCGACCGGCCCGCCGCGCGCGAGGGGAAAAGGAGCGGCGCTCGGCCCGCCGCGGGGCCACCTCAGCGGTAGCGGACCTCGGCCGGAGACGTCGGGTTCTCCGGACCGCCCGACTCGAGCGTCGTCCGGTTCCGGCCGGCCGCCTTGCTCCGGTAGAGCGCCTCGTCGGCCCTCCGGATGAGCTGCGCGACGTCCGCGCGGTCGAAGGCCCCGTGGTGGACCGCCACGCCCGCCGAGGCCGTCACCGCGTCCGGCACGCGCGGAACGCGGACCGCGGCGATCGCCGCGCGGACCCGCTCGACGGCGGCGACGGCCGCCTCGGCGTCGACGTCGACGAGGAGGAGAACGGTTTCCTCGCCCCCGTACCGCCCCGCGACGTCGATCCCCCGCACGGCCCCCGCGATCGCTCGCCCCGACTGCGCGAGGACCCGGTCGCCCGCCTGGTGCCCGTAGCGGTCGTTGAACCGCTTGAAGTGGTCGACGTCGAGCATCGCGACGGCCAGAGAGCTGCCGCTCCTCTCCGCCCGGGCCAGCTCCCTGCGCGCCCGTTCGAGAAACGTCGCCCGGTTCGGGAGGCCGGTCAGGGCGTCCGTCGTCGCCCTCTCGACGAGCTGCCGCCCCTGGTCGGCCACGGCGACGAGGAGAAGGGACGAGAAGAGGAGGAAGGCCGGCCCGACGAGCGGGGGCGGGGAGAGGCCCGGGAGGACCTCGTTCGCGACGGCGGCGTCGACGAGGGCGGCGAGGAGGAGCGCCGCCGTCGCGGCGAAGAGGAGGGCGCCGTCGGGCCGCCGGAGGCGGGCCAGCTCGACGAGCGCGGCGGCGCCGAAGAGGACGAGCGAAGCCCCGCCGAGGACCTGCGGCCCGGAGCCCCAGCCGGGAAAGGCGAGGGTCGCGACGAGGCCGGCCGCCGGGAGGGCGAGGAGCGCGAGGCGGGGAAGCGAGTGGGGCAGCTCGAGGAAGCGGAGAAGGAGCAGCCAGGCGAGCGCCGGGAGGAGGAGCGCGAGCGCGGCGCGGAGGTCCCCGGGGCCGCCCCCCCAGACCGGCAGGCCGGCGACGAGGAACGTCGCGATCCCGGCGGCGAGGAGCGCGTAGAGGAGGAGCTCGCGGCGACTCCGGTCCCGTAAGAAGAAGAGGAGCGCGACGAGCCCGAGCGTGGCGATCGCGACCGCGCAGGCGGCCGGGACCACGAGCGCCGGGGTCAGCTCCGCCAGGCCGGGCGGCACGGCGGCGTCAGCCGCACCCGGAGCCGGGGCGGGCGCACGGGACGAGACGACGGAGAGCAACGGTGGCGATGATAGGCGCGCCCGGCGGCGGCCGCTCTGCGGGGCCTCAGCTCCGCTTCGCGGCCTTCTCTTCCTCGTTCTTCGCCAGGCTCGCGGCCGTCATCGTCGCGCAGTAGTTGCCGAGCTCCTCGAGCAGCAGGCACTCCTCGCTTCCGCAGACCGGGCACTTCGTGCAGTTCGTCGCCGGATCCTCCACCAGGACCTGGGCGGGGCGTCGGGAGGACCGGGTGTCGGCGTTCATGTCGCCCTCCTCGGGCGCCTCGCGGGGCGGGCACCCGTCGATCCGTGATCTTACTGCAATGCAGCATCCGGCCCCTCCCCCGCGAACCGTTCTCGGCCGGCGACCTCCCGGCGTACCATGCCCGCGTGCCCCTGTTCGAAGGACGGGCGGGCAGCGATGCCCGGCTCAAGGAGGTCGTCGAGGAGTGCCGCCGCCGCCTCCGGGAGGAGCCGGCGGACGCCGCCGCGGCGATCCGCCTCGCCGACGCGCTCGCGGCGGGAGGCCACCCGCGGGAGGGAGTGCAGGTCCTGAACCGGGTCGGGCCGCGCCTCCAGAAGGCCGGGAAGCTCGTGGAGGCGATCGCGGTCTACAAGAAGGTCGAGGAGCTCGACCCGTCCGCCGAGGTGACGTCGAGCTTCCTCTCGCAGATCGAGCTGAAGAAGATCCTCGAGGCAGCCGCGAAGGCGGCTCCGCCTCCCGAGCCGGCACCCGCCGCGGTCCCCGCGGTCGAGGTCGCCGAGCGGCGGCGGAAGTCGGAGAAGGTCCACGCCCTCCGGAAGGAGATCCCGCTCCTCAAGGACATCCCGCCGTTCCTCTTCGAGGTCGTCCTCGAGAAGATCCACCTCCGGACTCTCCTCCCCGGTCAGACGCTCTTCACGGAGGGGGAGGCCGGGAGCTCGATCTTCTTCGTCGCCTCCGGCGAGGTCGTCGTCTCCGCGAAGGGCGACACGGGAGCGCCGGTCCTGCTCGGGATGCTCGGGCCGGGCGACGTCGCCGGGGAGATCTCCTTCCTCACCGACGTCCCGAGGACCGCGACCGTCGCCGCGCGGACGCGGACCGACCTGCTCGAGCTCGACCGGAACGCCCTCACGCCGGTCGTGAAGAAGCACCGGCACGTCGCCGACGCCCTCTCGCGCCTCTACGCCGAGCGGGTCCTCGACGGCGTCCTCGCGCGCTCGCGCCTCTTCGGCCTCCTCCCCCGCCCGGACCGCGACGCGCTCGCCCGCCGCCTGAAGCCCGTCGCGGCCAGGCCGGGCGACGTCCTCGTCCAGGAGGGGGCCGCCGACGCCGGCGTCTACCTGATCAAGCGCGGCGCCGTCCGCGTCACCGTCCGGCGCGGGACGCGCGAGGTCGCCCTCGCCCTCCTCGCGCCCCACGAGATCTTCGGCGACGTCGCGACGGTCCGCCGCCGGCCGCGGAGCGCGAGCGTCACCGCCGTCACCGACGCGGAGCTCCTCTGGCTCTCGGGCCCCGACCTCCTCGCGCTCCTCGCCCAGCGGCCCTCCCTCGCGTCGGCCCTCGAGGAGATCCAGCTCGAGCGGTTCACGCGGAACGCCGAGACGCTGGCGAAGAAGGCGTGAGCGCCTCCGCCCCCGCTGCCGCGCCCTCGCGGCCGCGTCCTGCGCTGCTATCCTCGCGCCTCGACGTGAGCGAGACGATCCGAAGGGCCCTCGAGAACCGCTTCGTCCGGTTTCTCCTCGTCGGGGGCCTCAACACCGCCTTCGGCTACGGCGTCTTCGCGCTGCTCGTCCTCGCCGGCGTCCACTACGCCGTCGCGGCCTTCTTCGCCACGGTCCTCGGCGTCCTCTTCAACTTCCGGACGACCGGGAGGCTCGTCTTCGGCAACCGTGACGACCGGCTGCTCCTCAGGTTCGTCCTCGTCTACGCCATCTCCTACGTCGTCGGCGTCGCGTCGCTGAGGGCCGCGAAAAGCGCGGGGATGCCCGTCCTCCTCGCGGGGGCCGTTCTCCAGCTCCCGATGAGCCTCTTCACGTTCGGTCTCCAGCGCGCGATCGTCTTCCGGGATCCTCGCTGACGCTCTCCTCCCCGACCACGGCCGACCGCGGCGATACCGGCGGAGAGTAGTATTGCGACGAGGTCTAAATATGCCGGGCCCGGCGATCGGGTTCCCGGGAAGGAGGTGAACCAGCCATGGCCAAGAAAGTCGAGAACTGGGGCGACCGGAAGTGGAACGAGAACGTGCAGCGCGCCCGCCTGGCCGAGGCGGTTCCCCTCTCGACGCCCTTCGCGGTCTTCGTCGAGCCGACGAACCTGTGCAACTTCAAGTGCACGTTCTGCCCCACCGGGCACCCTTCGCTCCTGAAGGCCGTGGGCCGCCCGGCGGCCATGATGGACTTCGCCGTCTTCGAGGAGACGATCCGACAGCTCAAGGAGTTCCCCGAGCGGATCCGGGTCCTGTTCCTCCACAAGGACGGCGAACCGCTCCTCCACCCGCGAATCGGCGACATGATGGACCTGGCCCGGTCTGCGGACTTCGCCGACATGATCTGGCTCACGACGAACGGGTCGCTCCTGGACGAGAAGTGCGCCGTACGGATCATCGAATCGGGGATCGACGCCGTCCGGATCTCGATCGAGCACGTCGACGCGGAGGGCTACCGGAAGATCACCAAGACGTGGGACCGCTACGACGAGCTGCGCCGGAACATCGAGTTCCTCTTCAACGAGAAGGAGCGTCGCGGGAGCCGGCTGAAGATCTGGGCCAAGATGATCGACTTCGATTTCTCCCCCGGGGAGCTCGAGAAGTTCGGGCGCGACTTCGGGGAGATCACCGACGAGGTCCTGCTGACCCAGACGGGAGTCTGGTCCAACGACTACGGCGTCGACTTCAACCTCGGGGTCACCCCGAAGGCGGGGTACGACGGCAAGATGCCGCTGAACGAGAAGCGCGTCGTCTGCCCCTATCCCTTCTACAACCTCGCGATCCAGTGCGACGGCAGCGTCACGCTCTGCGGGCTCGACTGGGCCCACTCCCTGGTCGGGGGCGAGATCGGAGCGATGCGTCTTCGGGAATTGTGGAACAGCGACGCGATGAACCGGATCCGGCTGGACCACCTCGAGGGGAACCGAAGGAAGTACATGTCCTGCAAGGGCTGCCAGTGCGTGAAGTACATGCCCGAGGACAACGAGCTCGACCACGACCGCGAACGGCTCACGGCGCTCGTCCGGAAGTCGCTCGGGCTCTGAAAGGGCCGTCCCGGGTTCGCGAATGGAGTCCCTGTTCACCCCCGCCGAGGTCGCCGACCTCGAGGCCCGCGCGCTGCCGCGCCCGACGGCCGGCGTCGACACCCTGGCGGACCTCGACGGCGCCGTCCTCCTGGGAGCCGGGGTCTACTCCGGGATGCTCCTGCCCCACCTGCGGCGGCGGGGGATCCGCCCCGCCTGGTTCGCCGACAGCGCGCCGGAGCGCTGGGGGAGCTCGCTTTGCGGGATCGAGATCCGGCCCCCGGAGTCGCTCGCCGCGGCCGGGGACCGCCTCGTCGTCGCCATGACCCACCACTTCCGCGCCATGGCCGAGATCCTCCTGCGCTGGCGGGTGCAACGCTGGGCCTGGTTCACCCAGGTCCGCGAGGTCTTCGGCAACTACGACTTCGTGGCCCGGCCCGATGAGGTCGCCGGGAACGCCGAGATCACGCGTCTCGCCCGGCTCCTCCATCGTTCCGCCGGCAGCCTCGAGGTGCTGAAGAAGTCCCTCCTGTGCCGCGTCTCCGGCGACCCTCGCGACTTCCCGCCCGCGACGCCCGGGCAGTACTTCCAGGACGATCTCGTCGGGCGCGACCGCTGTTCCCGTTTCGTCGATTGCGGAGCCTTCACGGGGGACACGCTCCGGGAATGGGCCCACCGGGTCGAAGGGCTCCCTTCGTCAGGACTGACCTACCACGCCCTCGAGCCGGATCCGGAGAACTTCCGCGTCCTGGAGGAAGCCCGGGCCGGCCTGGCGGAGTCCATCCGCACCTCCGTCCACCTCCACGGATGCGCAGCCGGTCGCGAGGCAGGGCACCTCCGCATCGTGCCGGGCGGCCTCACGAGCCTCGTGAGCGAGAGGCTGCGGGAGGGTGTCGAGGTGCCGGTCGTCCGGCTGGACGACCTCCTCCCGGGCGAATCGGTCACCGCGCTGAAGATGGACGTCGAGGGCTTCGAGCCCCATGCTCTCGAAGGGGCCCGCACCCTGATCTCGACCTCGCGTCCCGTCCTGCTCGTCGCCATCTACCACCAGGTGCGCCATCTCTGGGAGCTGCCCCTCTGGATCCACGACCTGGGGCTCGGCTACCGGGTCGAGCTGCGCCACCACGACCGAAGCATGTCCGAGACCGTCTGCTACGCCCTTCCGGAGGGTGCGTGAGCTCCCCCGTCCCGTTCCTCGGCAAGGACCGCCCGTACGAGAAGGACCGCCCCCGCGTCCGTCTCGCCGCGCACCTGCCGCTGGACGTCCCCTTCAGCGTCCAGATCGACCCCTCGAGCCTCTGCAACTTCCGCTGTCCCTTCTGCCCGACGGGCCATCCCGACCTCCTTTCGCAGGTCGGCCGCGGTCGGGGCCAGCTCCTCGACTTCGGCCTCTACGAGAAGCTGATCGGAGAGCTCCGGGCGTTTCCGCGCCCTCTCAAGACGCTCGCCCTCCACAAGGACGGCGAGCCCCTCCTGCACCCCCGACTCCCGGAGATGGCCGCGATGGCCCGGGACGCCGGCGTCGCCGACAAGATCGTCCTGCTGACCAACGGGGCGCTGCTGTCCCGCGAGAAGTCGTCCGCCCTCCTCCGGGCCGGGGTGGACGTGATCCGGATCTCCGTCGAGCACGTCCACGAGGCGGGCTACCGGGAGCGGACGAAGACCTTCTCCGACTACGAGCGGATCGTCGCGAACGTGAGGGCTCTCCGGGAGGAGCGCGACCGCCTCGGGTCGAGGCTCCACATCGGGGCGAAGATCATCGACCTGGGACTCTCCGAGGCCGACCAGGAGACCTTCGCCCGCGACTTCGGACCCCTCTGCGACGAGGTCGGCCGCACGACCGCCCAGGGCTGGAGCTACAGCGAGCTCTTCGACTTCACGCTCGGGACCCGGCCGGAGGTCTCCCTCGACGGACGTACCCCGCTGAAGCCCGGCCGCGTCGTCTGCCCCTTCCCGTTCTACACGCTCGCCGTCAACGCGAACGGCCTCGTCTCTCCCTGCTCCGACGACTGGGCACAGAAGGCCATCATCGGCGACGCCAACAGCGAGAGCCTCCTCGAGATCTGGAACGGGCCGCGCCTCGCGGAGTTCCGCAGGATGCATCTCGCCGGGCGGCGAGGCGAGAACCCGGCCTGCCGGAACTGCCAATGCGTCCTCGGGGCCCCTGAAGACTGCGACCTCGACGGCGAGAGGGTCCGGCTCGACGGGATCTTCGGAGCCGCGCCGTGACCGTCTCCGTCTGGGGCCAGGCGCGCCAGTACAACACCGACGCCCGCCGCCACCACCTCGCCGACGTCCTCCCGCTCGACGGACCGTTCCTCGTCCACGTCGACCCGACGAACCTCTGCAACTTCAAGTGCACCTTCTGCCCCACCGGGCAGCCGGAGCTCCTGAAGGACGTCGGGAGGCCCGCGGGGAAGATGTCGCTCGAGCTCTTCACCAAGGTCGTGGAGGACCTGCTCGAGTTCCCCTCCCGGCCCAAGGTGCTCCACCTCTACAAGGACGGCGAGCCGCTCCTCCACCCCCAGTTCGGCGAGATGGCCCTGCGGGCCCGGAAGCTCGGGGCGGCCGAGCGGATCAACGTCACGACCAACGGCGCGCCTCTCACGCGGGAGAAGATCGATCAGCTGCTCGATGCGGAGATCGACCTCGTGAGGGTCTCCGTGGAGCACGTGGGGGACGAGGGCTACCGCGAGAGGACGCGGACCTTCGGGAACTACCGGAGGATCGTCGACAACGTCCGCGCCCTGTTCGAGGAGCGCAACCGCCGCGGCAGCCCCACGCGGGTGTGGGTGAAGATCCTGAGGCTGGGGCTCTCGCCCGAGGAGATCGCCCTCTTCGACCGCGACTTCTCGGGCATCTCGGACGAGTGCCTGATCATGACGCCCATGGGCTGGAGCCGGACCGACCTCTACGACTTCACGCTCGGGAGCAACCCGACGACGGGGGACAACGGGGAGACGCCGCTGAAGGCCGACCGCGTCGTCTGCCCCTACCCGTTCTATTCTCTGGCCGTGAACTTCGACGGGACCGTCTCCATCTGCTGCGCGGACTGGTCCCACGGCACGCTGGTCGGGGACGCGCGGACCTCCTCTCTCCGGGAGATCTGGACAGGCCCGGCCCTGAACGAGTTCCGGCGGCGTCACCTCGAGGACCGTCGGAGCGAGATCGCGGCGTGCGCCAGCTGCCAGACGATGCAGGGGCTCCCGATGGACAGCGACCTCGACGTCGACCGGCAGCGCCTCCTCCCGCTCTTCCCCCTTCGATGAGCACGGAACGGGTCGCGGACTACGTCTGGAGGTTCCTCGCGGACCGAGGCTGCGGCCCCGTCTTCCTGATGACGGGCGGCAACGCCATGCACCTGAACGACGCGCTGGCGCTGCAGGACCGCCTGCGGGTCGTCTGCGTCCACCACGAGCAGGCCGGAGCGATGGCCGCGGAGGGCTACGCCCGGGTCGAAGGCGTCCCGGCCGTCGTCTGCACGACGTCGGGCCCCGGCGCGATCAACGCGCTCGGCGGTCTCTACGGCGCCTTCGCGGACTCTCTTCCGCTCGTCTGCGTCTCCGGGCAGGCCAAGCGCGAGACGCTGCGGAGCTCGAGGGACCCGGAGAGCGTCGCGGGGCTTCGGCAGCTCGGAGTCCAGGAGGCGGACGTCGTCGCCATGGCCAGGCCCGTGACGAAACACTCCGTCCTCGTCGAGGAGCCCTCGCAGATCCGCCGGGAGCTCGAGAGAGCCTTCCATCTCGCGACCTCCGGGCGCCCCGGCCCGGTCTACCTCGAGCTCCCCCTCGACGTGCAGGCCGCCCGGGTGGACCCGGGGTCGCTCGACGGCTGGTCGCCCCAGCCGACGAGGCGACGGACGCCGGGACGGGTACTGGAACGCCTGGCCCGGCGCCTCCTGGACGCCCGACGCCCGGTCCTCGTGGGCGGCGAAGGGGTCAGGGAGGCCGCGGCCGTCGACGAGTTCCGCGCGCTCGCCGCCCGACTCGGCATCCCCGTCGTGACGGCCTGGATGCCCGACCTCTACCCGCCCGACCAGCCTTTCTACGCCGGCCGGATGGGCGCGCTCGGGACGCGGGCCGGGAACTTCGCCGTCCAGAACGCGGACCTGCTCCTCGTCGTCGGATCGAGGCTCGCCGTCCCGCAGGTGACCTTCAACTGGGAGAACTTCGCCCGCGAGGCGTACGTCATCTCGGTCAACGTGGACGCCGGAGAGCTCTCCAAGCCGATCCACGCCGTGGACGAGCCTCACGCGATGGACCCCGGCGAGTTCCTGCGGGGACTTCTCGGTTGCGCGGCCCTCGAGGAGCCCGCTCCTCCCGCATGGGGGGCGTGGCTCTCGTGGTGCCGCGAGCGAGTCGCCCGGTACCCCGAGATCACCCCCGGCCAGCGCGTCGTCACCGACGCCGGCATCCACCCCTACCACTTCGTCGCGGAGCTGTTCGACCGCCTCGAGGACGACGCATTCGTCGCCTGCGGGAACGCCGCTTCGGCCTGCGTCGCCTTCCAGTCGGCCCCCCTGCGCCTCGGCCAGAGGCTCACGAGCAACGCGACGGCGGGAGCCATGGGCCACGACCTCCCGTCGGCGATGGGGAGCGCGCTGGCGCGGAACGGCCGCCGCGTGATCTGCCTCGCGGGGGACGGCAGCCTCATGCTGAACGTGCAGGAGCTCCAGACGGTGGCGCACCTGAAGCTCCCGGTCGGCCTCTTCGTCCTGAACAACGGCGGCTATCTCTCGATCCGCACGACGCAGAGGAGCTTCTTCGGCCGCCTCGTGGGAGAGGGCCCCGACACCGGCGTCTCCTTCCCGGACTTCGTGCGCCTCGGGGAGGCGTTCGGCCTCCCGGCGCGACGCCTCGAGGGAGCCGGGTTCGCCGCGGACCTCGACGAGGTCCTGCGCCTTCCCGCCCCCTGGGTCTGCGAGGTCCTTCTCGACCCGGAGGTCGGCTTCGAGCCCCGGACGAGCTCGCGGATGCTCGCCGACGGCAGGATGGTGACCGCCCCTCTCGAGGACATGTTCCCCTTCCTGTCGCGCGAGGAGCTGTCGTCCAACATGCTGATTGCGCCCGTGGCCGAACCTTGAAAACATTTCCCGGAGTGGGAGGACGCCCGATGCCCGAGACCCCGTTCTGGGAGGACTACGTCCAGACGACTCCCTGGCACGTCGTGCGCCATCCCTACGTGATCGCCGAGATCGGCATCAACCACAACGGCGACGTCGGGCTCGCCCGGCAGATCATCGACGTCGCGAAGAAGGCGGGCTGCCAGGCCGTGAAGTTCCAGAAGCGGACTCCCGAGCTGTGCGTCCCCCCGCACCAGCGGGACGTTCCGCGGGAGACGCCGTGGGGGCTGCTCACCTACCTCGAGTACCGCCGGAAAGTCGAGCTCGGCAAGGCGGAGTACGACGAGATCGACGCCTACTGCCGGAAGGTCGGGATCCAGTGGTTCGCCTCGGCGTGGGACCTGAAGAGCCAGGCGTTCCTTCGACAGTACGACTGCCCGTACAACAAGATCGCCTCCCCGATGCTGGTCCACAGGGCGCTCCTCGAGGAGGTGGCCAGCGAAGGGAAGATGACGTTCATCGGCGTCGGGATGAGCGACTACGACCAGATCGAAGCCGCCGTGGAGGTCTTCCGGCGGCACAGGTGCCCGTTCATCCTGATGCACTCGGTCTCCGAGTACCCGGCGGCGAACAGCCACCTGAACCTGCGCCAGATCGTCATCCTGAGGGAGAAGTACCGGGTGCCCGTCGGCTACAGCGGGCACGAGATGACGATGCTCCCGGGCGTCCTCGCCGTCATGATGGGAGCGGTGGCCATCGAGCGACACGTCACCATCAACCGGGCCATGTGGGGAACCGACCAGGCCGCGAGCCTGGAGCCAAGAGGGCTCGAGACGCTCATGAACTACGTCGGGCAGATCGAGGCCATCCTCGGCACCGGCGAGAGGGTGGTGACGGAGACCGAGCTGAGGAACGCGCGCAAGCTGCGCTACTTCGACCCCTCCGAGGCGCTCTCGCCCTCTCCCACGGGGGCGGAATGACGTCACCGGGCCTGCCCGCGGACGACCTCGACCGCGTCCTGGGGTGGGTCCGGGAGCCCCTCGAAGAGCTCCGCGGCGGACGGCTCTTCCTCTCCGGCGGAACCGGCTTCATCGGGCAGTGGCTCCTCGCCAGCCTTCTCCACGCCGATTCCGCTCTCGGCCTCGGCCTGGAGGTCGTCGTCCTGACGCGCGACCCGGCCTCGTTCCGGCGTCGCGCTCCCGACCTCGCCGCTCACCCCGCGGTGGAGCTCTGGCCCGGCGACGTCCGCTGGTTCGAGTACCCCAAGGGGGAGTTCACCCACGTCGTCCACGCCGCTGCCGACACGAGCGCCGGCGCCGCCGAGCAGCCTCTTCGCCTCCTCGACACCGTCGTCGGCGGAACCCGCCGGATGCTCGAGTTCGCGTCGCTGTGCGGCGCACGGCGCTTCCTCTTCGTCAGCTCGGGCGCCGTCTACGGCGAGCTCCCGGCCGACCCGGCGCTCGTGCCCGAGGGTTTCCCGGGCGGACCCGACCCGGCCGACCCGCGCTCGGCGTACGGCGAGGCCAAGCGCCTGGCGGAGCAGCTCTGCGCCCTCCATACACGCGACTCCCTCGTCCCTGCCGTCGTCGCGCGCGGCTTCGCCTTCGTCGGCCCGCTGCTGCCGCTGGACGCCCACTTCGCCGTCGGGAACTTCATCCGGGACGCCCTTTCCGGCGATGCGATCCGGGTCCGCGGAGACGGGACTCCCGTCCGCTCCTACCTCTACGCCGCCGACCTCTCCGCCTGGCTCCTGGCCCTTCTCGTCCGCGGGATCCCCGGGCGGACGTACAACGTCGGGTCGGACCGCGCGATCACGATCGGCGAGCTCGCCCGGCGGGTCGCCGAGACGCTCGCGCCGGGGAAGCCGGTGGTCGTCGCCCCGGCGACGGCGTCGACCGGCGCGCGCAGCCGCTACGTGCCGTCCATCGCCCGTGCCCGCGAGGAGCTCGGCCTGGAGGTCTGGACCGATCTCCCCGACGCGCTGCGGCGGACCGCCGAATGGTGCCGGTCGCGGGGAGCGGTTCCCGCGGACGTCCCCGCGGCGGCCGCGACCTTCGTTCCCCGGACGTTCGTGATCGACGTCGACGGCGTGCTCGCCACGCTCTCTCCGGGGAACGACTACGCGCTCGCCGCTCCGCTGCCGCGGAACATCGAGGCCGTCAACCGTCTCCACGACGCGGGCCACCGGATCGTGCTGTTCACCGCCCGCGGCACCGTGACGGGCCTCGACTGGCGGGCGGTCACCGAGGCCCAGCTCCGCGAATGGGGGCTCCGGTACCACGAGCTCGTCTTCGGAAAGCCCGCCGCGGACTACTACGTCGACGACCGGATGCTCCCCGTCGACGCCCTGAGGCAGATGGCGTGAGGACCCGCGGATGAAGCTCGTCAGCGTCGTGACCGCCTGCTACAACGAGGAGGAGAACGTCGAGGAGACCTACCGGCGGGTGAAGGAGATCTTCGCGGCCCTGCCGGCGTACCGCTACGAGCACATCTTCATCGACAACTCCTCCACGGACCGGACGGTCGAGATCCTCCGCCGCCTCGCCCGCGAGGACCGGAACCTCAAGGTCATCGTCAACAGCCGGAACTTCGGCCACACCCGTTCGCCGGTGCACGGGATGCTCCAGGCCCGCGGCGACGCCGTCATCGCCATCGTCGCCGACCTCCAGGAGCCTCTCGAGATCCTCCCGGTCTTCCTCGAGAAGTGGGAGGCGGGCGCCAGGATCGTCATGGGGGTGAGGACGGGGCAGAAGGAGAACCCGGTGATGTCGGCCGTCCGGCAGGCCTACTACGACCTCATCGGCCGGCTCTCCGAGGTCGAGCTGACCAGGAACTTCTACGGCTTCGGACTCTACGACCGGAGCGTGCTCGACTTCGTGAGGCAGATGGACGACCCCTACCCCTACTGGAGAGGGCTCATCTCCGAGATCGGCCTCCAGCCCGTGAAGGTGGAGTACGTCCAGAACCCGCGAAAGCGCGGTTCGACCAAGGGGAACCTCTACACGCTCTACAACCTGGCGATGCACGGCATCACGAGCCACTCGAAGGTCCCCCTCCGGCTCGCCACCATGTTCGGCTTCGCGGCCTCCGCCCTCAGCTTCCTCGCTGGGATGACGTACCTCGTCTACAAGCTCCTCTACTGGGACCGCTTCCAGGTGGGCGTCGCGCCGCTCGTCATCGGGATCTTCTTCTTCTCGTCGGTCCAGATGTTCTTCATCGGCATCCTCGGCGAGTACGTCGGCTCCATCCACACGCAGGTGGTCCGCCGCCCCCTCGTGTTCGAGAAGGAGCGGATCAACTTCGACGACCGGGACGAGGAGAGCGCCCCCCCCGACCGCGGCGATCCGGCCGGTTCCGCTCAGCCCGGCGCCGGCGACGCGTAGCAGACGGTCTCGGCGAAGCTGCTCGAGTGGTGCCGGAGGCGCAGCCGGTAGCCCAGTCCGAGGTCGTGGATCCAGAGCGGGATCTCCCAGAGGTGCTCGGGCCGGTGGTAGACCGCGACGAGGAGGAGGGGGCGCTGAGAGCGGACGAGTCCTTGCGCCCCCTCGAGCGCATGTGGCTCGTAGCCCTCGAGGTCCATTTTCAGCGCCGACACGCGGCGCCCCTCGAGCGCGTCATCCAGCCGGACCACCCGCGCCCTGGGGCCGCTGCGCATCTCCGCTCCCAGGACGGTTCCCGAGCCCCCCTGGGCCATCCCGACGTAGCCCGGTCCTCTCCCCACGGCGTCGGGGTAGACGTGGAGGTCGGGACCGGTGGACGCCGAGAGCCGCCGGCACTCGGACGCGAGCTTCCGGAAGCTGTCCGGGTCGGGCTCGAACCCGTGGTAGCTGCAGCCGCCCGGAGGAACCCGCCGGACCCAGTCGAGCAGTGTGTCGCCGGTATACGCGCCGCAATCGACGAAATGCGTCAGCCTGGCCGCGGGCACGAGGTCCGGCGCGAAATACTGGTCGGGGCTCTCGCGGGGGAGGTCTCCGCGCTCGCCCGTCAGGCGGAAGGCGAGCGCTCCCCGGAGGACCTGGCGGCTCTCTTCGTCGAGGAGACCCCAGAGCCGGGCCAGCTCCGGGTCCCTCAGCCGTGCGGGGTCGCCGAGGCAGATCTCGAGGTCCCCGAAAACGTCCGAGACGTCGGTGTACCAGTGCCAGTTCCTCACCCCGGAGCGCGCGCAGTCCCGGGACATCGGGGCAAGGAAAGAGGACGCGATCACGACGGGGCGCTCGCCCGCCTCCCGAAGGCTCCCGGAGTCCCGAACGGGCGCGCCTTCCACGGACGTCCCATGGAGCTTCGAGTCGTTGTCGACGATCCAGGCCGGCGAGCGCCCCGCCCGACGGATCTGCCGGAGGAGCTGGCGGGCGACGAGGCCGGCCCCGAAAACGACGCAACCGTCGAGCTCGTCGAGCGAGACCGGCCCCGCAGAAACCGGGAGGCGTCGAAGGGAGATCTCCTCGATCTCCTGGTCGTCGAAGACGAGAGCCACGGCGGGGACTCTGCACCCGGAGGCCGGGTTCTGTCACGCATTCCGGGCCCGGGTCCGGCGAAGCCGCGGCCGCCGCTCCCGCGCCCGCTCTAGAATGCGAGCAGCCCCGATGTCGATGAAAACCGTGATCCTCGCCGGCGGGCTCGGCACGCGCCTCGCCGAGGAGACGACGGTCGTCCCCAAGCCGATGGTCGAGATCGGGGGGCGGCCGATCCTTTGGCACATCCTGAACACCTACGCCGCGCACGGCTTCCGCGAGTTCGTCCTCGCCCTCGGCTACAAGGGCGAGGTCGTCAAGGACTACTTCCGCAGCTTCCGCGAGCGGAACGCCGACCTGACGGTGAGGCTCGCGCACGGCGAGGTGACCGCGCACGACGCGGCGCACCCCGACTGGACCGTGCACCTGGTCGACACAGGCGCCGGCACCGCGACCGGTGGCCGCCTGAAGCGCCTCTCCCGCTGGCTCGCCGACGACGCGACCTTCATGATGACCTACGGCGACGGGGTCGCCGACATCGACGTCGCACGGCTCGTCGCGTTCCACCGGGCGCACGGGAAGCTCGCGACGGTCACCGCGGTCCGCCCCCCTGCCCGCTTCGGCGGCCTCGGGCTCGACGGCGACCGCGTGACCTCGTTCACGGAGAAGACCCACGCGGCGGAGGGATGGATCAACGGCGGCTTCTTCGTCCTCCAGCGCGAGGTGCTCGACATGATCCCGGGCGACGACACGCCCTGGGAGAGCCTCCCCGTCGAGACGCTCGCCGCCCGCGGCGAGCTGATGGCCTACCGGCACGACGGCTTCTGGCAGCCGATGGACACGCTCCGCGAGAAGCGCCTCCTCGAGGAGCTCTGGGCGAGCGGGAACGCGCCGTGGAAGGTCCGGGCGTGATCGCGTTCGCGGGGCGCCCCGTCCTCGTCACCGGCGGCACGGGCTTCATCGGGTCCTGGCTCGTCGCGCGGCTCCTCGACCTCGGCGCGCGCGTGACGCTCCTCGTCCTCGACCGTGACCCCGCCTCGGAGCTGATCCGGAGCGGCCGCCTCGACGCCTGCCGGGTCGTCGACGGAAGGCTCGAGTCGATCGACGACGTCGAGCGCGCCCTCCTCGCGAGCGAGGCCGAGGTCGTCTTCCACCTCGGCGCGCAGGCGCTCGTCCTCCCCGCCCTCGAGGCCCCGCTCCTGACGCTCGAGGCGAACGTGCGCGGCACGTACAACCTCCTCGAGGCCTGCCGGCGGCACCCGCGGGGTCTCGCCGCGGTCGTCGTCGCCTCGAGCGACAAGGCCTACGGCGACGCCCCGGTCCTCCCCTACACCGAGGAGATGCCGGTCGCGGGGCGCCACCCCTACGACGTCTCGAAGAGCTGCGCCGACCTCCTCGCCCGTGCGTACGCGCACACCTACGGCCTCCCCGTCACGGTGGCCCGCTGCGGGAACGTCTACGGCGGCGGCGACGTCGCCTGGAGCCGGATCGTCCCGGGGACGATCCGCTCGGTCCTCCGCGGCGAGCGCCCCGTGATCCGCTCCGACGGGCGCTACACGCGGGACTACATCCACGTCGACGACGTCGTCGAGGCCTACCTCGCGCTCGCCGCGGCGACGGGCGGGGCGGCGAAGGGCGGCGACGTCTTCAACTTCGCCCCCGGCGCACCGGCGACGGTCCGCGAGATCGTCGACCTCCTCCTCGCGATCCTCGGCCGGGCGGACCTCGAGCCGGTCGTTCTCGACACCGCCCGCGCGGAGATCCGCGACCAGTCGCTCGACGCCTCGCGGGCGAGGCGCCTCCTCGACTGGGAGCCGCGCCTCGCGCTCCGAGAGGGGCTCGAGCGGACGGTCCCCTGGTACCGCGCGTTCCTCGGGGCCCCGTGAGCGGCCCGGAGCTCCGCGAGCGGATCCTCGCCCTCGTCGGCGACTACGCCGCGGCCGAGTGGCCCGCGCGGGAATTCGTCCCGGGCGAGACGCCCGTCCCCGTCAGCGGCCGCGTCTTCGACGGCGACGACGTCCGCGAGCTCGTCGACGCCTCCCTCGACTTCTGGCTGACGGCGGGCCCGCGCGCGAACGACTTCGAGAAGGGGCTCGCCGCGGCGACCGGCGCCCGCCGTGCGCTCCTCGTCAACTCGGGCTCGTCCGCGAACCTCCTCGCGGTCACCGCGCTCACCGCCCCCGAGCTCGGCGAGCGGCGACTCGTCCCGGGCGACGAGGTCCTCACCTGCGCCGCCGGCTTCCCGACGACGGTCGCACCGATCGTCCAGAACGGCCTCGTCCCCGTCTTCCTCGACGTCGAGGTCCCGACCTACAACGCCGACCTCTCCCTCCTCGAGGAGGCGACGGGGCCGCGGACGAAGGCGATCGTCCTCGCGCACACGCTCGGCAATCCCTTCGACCTCGACCGGGTGACGGCGTGGGCGCGCGAGCGCGGGCTCTTCGTCGTCGAGGACTGCTGCGACGCGCTCGGCGCCACGTGGAAGGGGCGCCCGGTCGGGAGCTTCGGCGACCTCGCGACGCTCAGCTTCTACCCGGCCCATCACGTCACGACGGGCGAGGGGGGCGCCGTCCTCACGTCCGACCCGGTCCTGAAGAAGGTCGTCGAGTCGCTCCGCGACTGGGGGCGCGACTGCTGGTGCGAGCCGGGCGCGTCCGACACGTGCGGGAAGCGCTTCGGCTGGACGATCGGCGACCTGCCGCCCGGCTACGACCACAAGTACGTCTACGCGCGCCTCGGCTACAACCTGAAGGCGACGGACCTCCAGGCCGCGATCGGCGTCGCGCAGCTGCGCAAGCTCCCCCGTTTCGTCGAGACGCGACGCCGGAACTTCTCGCTCCTGCGCGCGCTCCTCGCACCCCTCGAGGAGCACCTGGTCCTCCCGCAGGCGACGCCGGGGAGCGACCCGAGCTGGTTCGGCTTCCCGATCACGCTCCGGGAATCGACCCCGGTCTCCCGCAGGGAGCTGATCTCCACGCTGGCCGCGCGGCGCGTCGACACCCGGCTCCTCTTCGGCGGGAACCTGCTCCGGCAGCCGGCGTTCCGCGGCGTCGCGTGCCGGTCCGCGGGGAGCCTCGCCGGGGCCGACCGGGTCACCGAGCGGACCCTCTGGGTCGGCGTCTACCCCGGCCTCACGCCCCCGATGCTCGAGTGGGTCGCGGCCTCCGTCGGGGCGGCCTTCGGCGCCCGCGGCCTGTAGACGACGAAGCCGGCACCCTCTCCCGCCCTCACGAAGCCCGACATCGCCCCGTCGAGGAAGCCGGCCACGCGGAGGTACTCGACGAGGTCGAACCTCGCGGGAAGCCCCTGGTGCGGCGGGTGGGCGGCGACGAGGACGACCCGGGGAGGCGCGGCGCGCAGGTCCTTCCCGAGGTCGTCGATGAACTGCCTCTCGGCGAGCCCCATCTCCTCCCGGCGGGGGTAGCGCGGCGCGCCGTCCCGAGGCTCCCCGGCGCGGGCGAACGCGATCCCCATGAACGGGCTCATCCATTTCCGGTAGGGCCGGCGGTCCATCCGGAGGAGGGCCGGGTAGGCCGGCGCGACGCTCGTCGAGAAGACCAGGACCTCGTCTCCCCTCGAGGTCCGCTCGCAGAGCTCCATCTCGAACGCCGTCCACGGGTAGACCTCGAGGCTCTCGGGCAGCCGGGAGGCCGTCACGACCGCGAGGAGCGCGGCCCCGGCGGGAGCCGCGGCCGCGGCGAGCCGGAACGGCGTCCGGAGCGGCCGGAGCGTGAGGGCCGCGACCGCCCTCAGCCTCGCCGTCGCACCGCACGCGGCGATCGCGGTCGCCGAGAGCAGGGCGCCGGCCACCTCCGGGATCAGGTGGTAGGGGAAGCCCTTGTGCTGGACGAGGAAGACGGCGAGCCCGCCGAGGCCGAGACCCCCGAACGACGCGGCGAGGCGCGCGAAGGAGTCGGCCCCCTGCCGGCGCGAGGCCAGCAGGGCGGCCGCGAACGCGAGCAGAAGCGGAACGTGAGGGACCCGGAGGAGGAGATCGGCGAGAGGCGCGTCGTAGGCCCGGTAGCCGGCCGCGGCCCCGGCCGCCGCCGCTCGGAACGCGCCCAGGACGGCGTCGGGGAGGAGGAAGAAGTGGAGCGCGTAGGCGAGGCCCGTCGCCCCGAACGCCAGGCTCTCGGGCGTCCTCACGAGCCGCGGCCGGCCGCCGGCGAGCCTCAGCGCCCCCTCTGCGGCGAGGACGACGAGGAGGAAGTGCGGCTTGACCAGGGCCCCGAGCGCCGCGGCGACGCCCGAGAGCGACGCCGCGAGGAGACCGGGGGGCGCACCTTCGCCACGCCGCCATCTCACGAGGAAGTACGGAAGGGAGAGGGCGAGGAAGAAGGTCTCCCGCTGCCCGAATGTCAGCTCCGGACCTTCGAGGGAGAGGAGGACGAGCCCCGCGAGCGCGGCCCGCAGGAGAGAACGCGCTTCCGGCGAGCCGGGCGCTCCGTCGCCGAGGAGCCGCCGGCAGGCGAGGAGAGAGAGGAGGAGGGCGCCGAGGGTGAAGGCGGAGAAGACCGGGACCGGGTGGAGGCCGAGCGAGGAGGAGACGACCGCCGGCAGGCCGTACAGGTAGAGCGCGAGAGGCAGGTTCATGCCCGCCATCTCGTCCAGCCGGGCGCGCCCTTCCACCCAGCTCAGCGAGGAGGTGAGGAGGCTCGCCGCGTCGTGGTGGATCCGGAGCGGCTCGGCCAGGGCCGCCGCGACGGAGAGGAGAACGAGCGCGAAGCCGATGCGCTCGAGCGCCTCCACGAGGCTGCCGTCCCGGATCCTCCGGACACCGTCGCCGATCACCGACATGCTCTGCCGCACGGGGGATTGTGACCCGGCTCGACGACGGGCGGGCACGACCACCCTCCCCGGGCCGCTCGGATACGATCGCCGGCGCATCGGATGAAGCGATCCGCAGTGGTATCGACGCTCCTCGTGACCGGTCTCCTCGCCGTGATCCTGTTTCGCCGCGGGCCGCACCTCTACGACGACGCCTTCATCACGATGCGCTACGCGCGCCACCTCGCCGCGGGGGACGGCCTCGTCTACAACCCCGGCGAACGCGTCCTGGGGACGTCGACGCCGCTCTACGCGGCGATGCTCGCCGTCCCGGGAGCCGCGCTCGGCCCCGGCGCGATCCCGGCGATCGGCGTCGGGATCGGCTTCGCGGCCCTCTTCGCCACGGCGCTCCTTCTCCTGCGGCTCCTCTCTCCGGGCGCCCCGGCGCCCGTGGCCCTCCTCGCCGTCGCCGCCGCCCTGACGCCGCTCGAGACGGCCCGCGTCTTCGCGTCCGGGATGGAGACTCCTCTCTACCTCGCCGCGCTCGCGGGCGCGCTGCTCCTGCTGTCGCTCCGCCGCGACAGGTGGGCGTTCCTCGCGGCGGGGCTCCTCCCGTTCGTCCACCCCGAGGGCGTCCTCCTCTTCGCGGCGCTCGCCCTGGCGATACGGCTCCGCGACGGCCGCTGGCCTCTCGGGTCGATGCTCCCCGGCGCCGCCGCCGCGCTCGCGGGCGCGGCGGCGCTGACGGCCTGGTTCGGCTCCCCGCTCCCGGCCTCGATCGGGGCGAAACGGGCGGCCTACGTCCTCGCGCCGTTCACCGCGCTCGGCGAGCTCGCGCGCGCGGCGCTCGAGGTCCTCCTCCCGCCGCGCGCCCCGGACCTCGTGCAGGGCGCGTCCCCCGGCGCGGCGCTCGCCTGGGAGGCCGGGGTGCCTCTCCTCGCCCTCCTCCTCCTCGGCGCGCTCTTCCGGTTCGGAAGGCGCGCGCTCGCGAGGCCCGAGGTGGCCGCCGCGGCCCTCTTCGCGAGCGGCTACCTCGCCGCCTTCGCGGCCGGCAATCCCCTCGTCTTCCCGTGGTACGGGGCGCCCCTCGTCGTCTCCGTCGCGGTCGTCGTCGGGGCCCTCGTCGGCGAGGCGGCGCGGGGCGATCGCGCCTCGCGGGCCGTGGCCGGCGCGGGAACGACCGTCCTCGCCCTCGGCACGCTCCTCCGCCTCGCGCTCCTCCAGCCCTACGACGCCTCGGACCGCGAGGAGCTCTACCGGGTCGCGGCGCTCCGGATGAACGCCGCGCCGGCGGACGTCGTCCTCGCGCCCGAGATCGGCGCCCTCGGCTTCTACACGCCGGCCCGGATCTGGGACACCTCGGGCCTCGTCACGCCCGCGGCGCTCCGCTTCCGCGGCGCCGAGTGGCGGGAGAGGGAGCGCGGGCCGCTCTCCATCGGCGGCGGGACGATCCCGCCCGGCGTCATCGAGGCGGTCCGACCCGACTGGATCGTGGCGCTCTCGAGGTTCCTCGACCCGCTCCTGCGCGTCTCGCCCCGGGCGCTCGACGGCTACGAGCTCTTCGCCGAGTACCCCACCGAGCGCTGGGGGAGCCGCGCGGTCGTCGTCTACCGGAAGCGGCGCTGAGGCGTCAGCGGGCCCGGCGCCACGACGCCCGCGCGTCGATCCGCTCGACGAGCTCCGTCTCGTCGCGGAGGAACCTGTAGATCGCCGTCGCCCTCACGGCGTCGCCGTCGCGCCCCTCCGGCGGCTCGCGGAAGAGGATCGGCACGGCGGGGCGTCCGCGGAGCGAAGCGACGAGGCGCGCGTCGACGTCGTCCTTGTCGACGCAGTACCAGAAGGACGGGTTCACGTAGAAGCCGCCCGGCGTCGTCGTCCCCGTCCGCGGGTAGAGCGTCTCGTACGGCGCGTCGAAGACGAAGAGCGTCCCGCCGGGCCTCGCCCTGGCCTCGGCCCTCTGCGCCCACTCGCGGCTCGTCTCGTCGTCCCAGAAACGCGCCGGGCCGCCCGTCGAGTCGAGGAGGAGCGGGCCGGCGCCGACGGCGGCGACGGCGACGTTCGTCAGGAGCAGGCCGGTCCCGGCGGCCGCGAGGAGCTCCCGCCGCCGGGAGGCCCCGCGGCGCGAGAGCCGCCGCGCCAGGGCGGGGACGATCCGCGCTCCGCGGAGCGCCGCCAGGACGAGGAGCCCCCCGGCCGCCGCGAGGTGGAGGAGCCCCCAGCGGGGCCAGGCCATCCCGGCGGCCGCGAGCGCGAGCGGGGCGAGGGGCGAGCGGAGGCGCCGCCCCGGCAGCGCGGAACGGAGGAGGCCGAGGGCCGGGAGCGCGAGGAACGGCGCCACCGCCTCGGTCGCGAGCGCGAGGTCGGGGCGGGCGGCGATCTCGTTCCCGAGCCCTCCGAAGACGACGTGGAGGAGCGTCCAGCGGACGTGCGCCGTCGTCCCGAAGGCGACGCCCCAGAGGACGACGAACGCGCCGTACGGGGCCGCGATCCCGGCCGCGAGCGTCGCCGCGGCGCGGAGCGAGCGGCGCCGGCTCGCGAGGAGGAGCCAGGCGAGCGCCGCGAGGCCGAACCACGCGAACGTCTGCTTCACGAGGACGCCGAGGCCGAGCGCGAGCGCGGCGAGGAGGAGGTCGCGCGGGCGGCCGCGCCGCTCCCAACGCTCGAGGAGGAGCGTCGCCGCGAGCGGGACCGGCGCGAGGAACGGCTCGGGCCAGAGGGCCGGGCCCTCGAGGTAGGTCCCCTGGAGCGCGAGGAGCGGGACGCCGCCGAGGAGCGCGCCGAGCCGCGCGCGGGGAGTCGGGGCGGAGGCGACGAGGAGCGCGGCGGCCAGGCCCGACGAGAGGCCGGCCACGGCCCGGAAGACGGTCGCCGAGAAGCCGGCGACGGAGCCCGCGGCCGCTGTGGCGAGGATGAGGAGCGGCGTGTGCGGGAAGAAGATCGCGTCGTAGAGGCGGTACCCCCTCGTCACGAACCAGGCGGGCGTCACGATCTCGGGCCAGGCCGCGAACGCGAGGAGGAACGCGGGGAGGGCCCCTCCCGCGAAGGCGAGGGCGAGGAGGAGAGGCTTCGCCGCCCGGCGCGCTGCGGTCACGCCGGCGAGCGTAGCAGGGTGCGGAGGCGTGGCCGGCCCGCCGTCAGGAGCCCGGCGGGGCGCTCCCGGCGCCGGGGGCGAGGTAGCCGCGGACCGCGGGCGAGAGTGCGGCGACCGCCGCCGCCGCGAGGACGGTCGCGAGCCCGCCCGACGCGATCGACACGGTCACGCCGACCGCGGCCGAGGCGAAGAGCGACGCGACGAAGCCCGCCTCGAGCTCGCCGAGCTGCGGCCCGCCCATGAAGAAGATCATGTTCACCGACGTCATCCGGCCCCGGAGGGCGTCGGGCGTCGCGAGCTGCCGCACGAGCTGGCGGATCACCGTCGAGATCGAGTCGGCGAGGCCCGAGAGCGCGAGCGCGGCGAACGTGAGCCAGAAGGAGCGCGACAGGCCGTAGACGACCGTGAGGCCCCCGTAGGCCGCGACCGACGCGAGGAGGACGACCCCCTGCCTCCTCGGGAGCCGCGCGACGCTCGTCAGGAGCGCGCCGGCGAGGGCCCCGACGGCCGGCGCCGTCATGAGCCACCCGTAGCCGTGCCCGCCGACGCCGAGGACGCGGTCGGCCACGATCGGAAGGAGCGAGAGGGCGCCGGAGAAGAACGTCGCGAAGAAGTCGAGCGCCATCGTCCAGACCATGACCGGCGTCGTGAAGACGAAGCGGAGCCCCTCGCGGAGCGCCTCGAGCGGTGCGGCGTGCCCCTCGGGGGGCGCCTCGACCTTCCCCGACGTCCGCATCGTGGCGAGAGCGAGGAGGACGGCGCCGAACGAGAGCGCGTTCCCGAGGTAGATCCAGCCGAGGCCCCGCGCGCCGTGCGCGGCCCCCGGCGCGAGCCGGGCGATCAGGAGCCCCGCGAGCGCCGGCCCCGAGATCATCGCCGCGTGGAACATCGCGAGGTTCAGCGAGACGGCTCCCGAGAGGTGCGAGAGCGGCACGAGGCGCGGGAGGAGGGCCTGGCGCGCCGGCCCATCGAAGGCCGAGGCCGACGCCGAGAGCGCCGTGACGACGTAGATCGCCGCGAGCGAGTCGCGCCCCGTGAACGTGAGGCCCGCGAGGAGGAGCGCGGCGAGGGTCATGGCGGCCTGCGCCGCCCCCATCACGACCCTCCGGTCGCGCCGGTCGGCGACGACGCCGCCGAGGAGGGAGAAGAGGACGATCGGGACGGCCCGGGTCAGGCCGACGAGGCCGAGTGCGAGGGGCGACCCGGTCAGGAGGTAGACGTGCCAGTGGATCGCCACGGACTGCATCTGCGTCCCGGTGAGCGAGACGATCTGGCCGGCCCAGAGGGCCCGGAAGTCGCGGAAGCGGAGCGCCTCCAGGGGTCGCGGCGCGGACATCGGCGCCGCGAGTTTAGGGCCCCGCCCGGGCCGGCTGTACCGCGGAGCTGCCCTCGAACCGGACGGACCCGGACCCGTTTCCCTCGCCGAGAACCCTTGCGCCCGGGCGAAAGCCCGGTGATAGGCTCCCCGCGACTTCCCCCCCTCACATCATCCGGAACCCATACCGAAAACGGAGGAGAGAGCTTGAGAAGCGCCCTGGGAAGCGGACTACCGCGCCGTGCCGTCCTCGTGGCCTCGATCGTCCTCGCGACGCAGGGCCTCGCCGTCACCCGTCCCGACCCGTCTCCGCGCGGCGCCCCGCCGCGCATGGCCGACGCGCGCGTCAACCTGAAGGACTCCTTCGATCGCGCCGTCGCGGCCCGCCCCGGCCTCCGCGAGGCCGGCCTCGCCCGGGCCCGCGGCGCGACGTCGGGAATCGCGGGCGCGATCTCCGCCCTCCGGGCGAGCATGCCCGCGCTCGACGTGAAGGTCTCGAGCCTTACCGGGGCCCCGACCCTCGTGAGGAACCGGGCCGGCGCGCTCACCGGGCCCGCAGCCGGAAGGACCGAGGACATCGTCCGAGGCTTCGTCAGCCGCTACGCCTCGCTCTACGGCCTCACGGCCGCCGACCTCGGCGACCTCTACGTCGTCGGCGACAGCGCCGGCGGCGCGAGCGGCCTCCGGATGCTCCGGATGGAGCAGCGGATCGACGGGCGGCCCGTCTTCCAGAGCGAGACGCGCTTCCTCGTCACGAAGGACGGCCGCCTCGTCGGCTCCGTCGGCCGGATGGTCCCGCAGGCGCGCGCCGCCGCAAACGCCGTCGCCACGACGAACCTCGTCACGGCCCCCGTGGCGGTGACCCGCCTCCTCGCTTCCGTCGGCAAGACGGCCGACCCGGGCTCCTTCACGCTCATGGGGGAGACGCCTGGCGGTACCCAGTTCGCCGAGGACGCCGATTACGTCGCCGGCCCTCTCACGGCGAGGCAGGTCCTCTTCCCGCTCGCGCCGGGGGTCCTCGTCCCGGCCTGGTCGCTCGTCGTCTTCACGGAGGGCGACGCCGACTGGTACGCCGTCGTCGACGCCCAGACGGGCGACGTCCTCTGGCGGAAGAACATGCGGAACTACGCCTCGGCCCACGACGCGCGCTTCCGCGTCTTCGTCCAGGCCGACGGCGTGACGCCCGCCGACAGCCCGGCGCCGCAGTCCCCGAACACCGTGGCCCCGGGCTCGGGGACGCAGTTCACCGGGATCAGCCCGACGATCGTCAGCATGCACACGGCGATGAGCGCCACGGCGAGCCCGAACGGCTGGATCGACGACTGCCCGGGCGGCGGCTGCACCGCCAACGAGACGCAGACGCTCGGCAACAACGTCCTCACCTGCCTCGACCGGGTCACCCCCGCCAACGCGTGCGACACGGTCGCGTCGAGCGTCCTCGACGGGAACGGACGGCCGACGGGAAACCCGGACGCGAACTCCCGCAACCGCGACTTCCTCGGGACCGCGCCGCGCGACTTCGAGACGAACTTCCTTCCGCCCCCGCAGGGCGGGGACCCGGAGGCCGGACAGACCGCCACCGGCAACGGGAACAACGGGACACTCCCCGTCGATATCTTCCGCCGCGGCGCAGTGACCCAGCTCTTCTACATGTCGAACTGGTACCACGACAAGACGTACGCCCTCGGGTTCGACGAGGGCTCCGGGAACTTCCAGCAGACGAACTTCAGCGGAACGGGCCTCGGCGGTGACCGGGTCCTCGCCGACGCCGAGGACAACGCCGGGACGAACAACGCGAACTTCGCGACGCCCCCGGACGGCAGCTCGGGCCGGATGCAGATGTACCGGTTCACGGGCCCGACGATCGACCGTGACGGCGGCCTCGACGCCGAGATTGTCCTCCACGAGCTGACCCACGGACTCTCGAACCGTCTCGTCGGCAACGGCGCCGGCCTCAACTGGGACCCCGCCGGCGGCCTCGGCGAGGGATGGAGCGACTTCTACGCCCTCTCGCTGCTCAACAACACGGCGCTCGACGACCCGAACGGCCAGTACGCGTCGGGCGCCTACGCCACCTACAAGGCATTCGGCTACCCATACCTCGACAACTACGTCTACGGCATCCGACGCTTCCCCTACTCCACGAACAACTCGATCAACCCGATGACCTGGGCCGACGTCGACGACGTCACGAACGACCTCTCCGGTGGCATCGCCCCGGACCCGCTCGACGCGAATTGGGCAGGAGGGCTGGAGGTCCACAACGCCGGCGAGATCTGGGCGCTCACGCTCTGGGAGGTGAGGAGCAGGGTGATCGCCGACCCGGCGGGCGCGAACGGTAACGTCCCGACCGGGAATCAGACGATGCTCCAGCTCGTCACCGACGCGCTGAAGCTGACGCCGCTCGACCCGACCTTCACCGACGCGCGTGATGCCCTCTTCGACGCCGACTGCGCCACGAACGCCTGCGCGAACGAGGCGTCGATCTGGGCCGGCTTTGCCGACCGGGGGCTCGGCTACGGCGCGAAGACGCCCTACAACGTCGCCTTCGGCTACGTGGCCGGGCACCTCGCTGTGCAGGAGTCCTTCAAGGTCCCCTACCTGGACGTCGTCAACCCGATCACGGACGTGACGGTCGGCGACGCGGCCACAAACAACAACGGAGCCATCGACCCGGGCGAGTCGCTTCTCCTCACGGTGAAGCTGACGAACCCGTGGCGCGCCGCGTCCAAGGCGGTTACGGGCGCCAGCGCAACGCTGACGACCTCGACCCCGGGCATCACGATCTGGGACGGGACCTCGACCTACGGCGCGATCGCCCCGACCGGTGCAGCCGCGGGCGACTCCTTCCTGATCACGGTCGCTCCTTCGGTCGCCTGCGGCAGCGCGATCGACTTCACCCTCACGACGGTCTCGAACCTCGGCACGACATCGACTTCCTTCCGCCTTCGCGTCGGCACGCGCAACGGCACCGACCCGGTCGTCATCTACACGAAGGACACGACTCCTGACCTCGGCATTCCCGACTACACCCCACGCGGTGTCTTCGACCAGCTGACGATCGCCGACGACTACGAGATCGCCGACCTCGACTTCCGTGTCGACGGCGTCACCCACACGTTCCCCGGCGATCTCAGCCTGATGCTCCGCTCTCCGGCGGGAACCGGCACGGACCTCGTGTCGCTCGTCGGCGGGCTCGTCGACGGCGGATCCGGGGACAACATGACGAACATGGTCGTCGACGACGAGGTCGCGAACACGGCCGCGAACGACATGGTCCAGGCCGTGCCCGCCGACGCGCCGTATACGAAATCGTGGCTCCCGGTCTTCAACGCGCCCTGGACGGTCCCCGGGCTCGGTCTGCCGGCGGATCCCGTCGGCAGCCTCTCGCGGTACGACGGAAGCTCCACGAAGGGCGTCTGGAGCGCCCACACGTCGGACCAGTACTCCGGCGACACCGGCACCCTGAACTCCTGGTCGATCCTCGTCACACCGGTCCACTTCGACTGCACCGCCTTCGTCGCCACCTCGGGGATCACCGGCACGAAGACCGTCGCGGGGACCTTCAACGTCGGGCAGACGGTCACCTACACCGTCACCCTCACGAACGCCGGGACGATCGGACAGGCCGACAACCCGGGGAACGAGTACACCGACGTCCTGCCGGCCGGAGTCACGCTCGTCTCGGCGAACGCCACATCCGGCACCGCCGTCGCCACGGTCGGGACGAACACCGTCACCTGGAACGGCTCGCTCGCCCCGCTCGGCGGTACGGCGACGATCACGATCACCGCGACGATCGCAGCCGGCAAGCAGGGGCAGACCATCAGCAGCCAGGGGACCGTCTCCTACGACTCGGACGGAAACGGGACGAACGACGCGACGGTCGTCACCGACGACCCGGGAGTGGCGGGCGCCACGAACCCGACCTCGTTCGTCGTCGCGAGCTCGAGCCTCTCCGCCACGAAGACCGCGGCCGGGACCTACGCCGCGTACGGCACGGTCACCTACACCATCGTCCTCCACAACGGCGGCAGCTCCGCCTCCCTCGACTCGCCGACTCACGAGCTGACCGACGTCCTGCCGCTGGCCCTGACCCTCGTCTCGGCCACGGCGACGTCCGGCACCACGGTCGCGACGCCCGCGACGGGGACCGTCACCTGGGACGGCACGATCGCCGCGGGCGGAAACGTCACGATCACGATCACGGCCAAGGTGAAGTACGGGTTCGGCCAGACGGTCGTCACCAACCAGGCGACCCTCTTCTACGACGCCGACCTGAACGGGACGGCCGAGACGACAGTCCTCTCGGACGACCCCGCCGCCGGCGGCGCCGCCGACCCGACGAGCTTCACGCTCGCGGCCGACGGCGAGGCTCTGATCCCGACGCTCTCCGGCGCCGGGCTCCTCGCCCTCGCGCTCGGCATCGTCCTCGCCGCCTGGAGCCTCATCCGCATCCGGGCCTGACCTCTCGCTGCGACGGCCCTCGGGCGCGTCCTCCCCGGACGCGCCCGAGGGCCGAGCCCGACGAACGCGGGGCGGCGCCGGCCGGAAAGGCCCGCGCCGCCCTTTCCCTTTCCTCCTCCCGCGGCCCGTCCCGTCCCCGCCCCGGACGCTGCGCCGCAGCGTCTTCGAGGCCTCCCCGGGGCATAGAATCTCCCCGAGCCACACGACTGGTTCGGAGGTGACGGCATGAGCGCGCCGCACCACGCCGAGACACCGCGAGCGCCCGCGAACGGGCCGGGCGGGGCGTGCCCCGCCCAGCCGGAAAGGAGGGTCCCATGCCCGTCCGGAAGCTGAAGGAATACCTCGACCAGAACGGCGTCCGCTGGGTATCGATCGTCCACTCACCCGCCTACACGGCGCAGGAGATCGCCGCCTCGGCCCACGTCAAGGGACGCGAGCTCGCCAAGACCGTCATGGTGAAGGTCGACGGCAAGCCCGTCATGATCGTCCTCCCGGCCTCGCAGCGCGTCGACTTCCAGGTCCTCCGGGACATCACCGGCGGCGAGACCGTGGTCCTCTCGAGCGAGGCGGAGTTCCGCGAGCTCTTCCCCGACTGCGAGGCGGGCGCGATGCCTCCCTTCGGGAACCTCTACGGCATGGACGTCTACGTCAGCCCGAAGCTCGCCGAGGACGACGAGATCGTCTTCAACGCCGGCTCGCACACGGAGCTGATGAAGCTCCACTACGCGGACTTCGAGCGCCTCGTCAAGCCGAAGATCGCCGCGCTCGCCCAGCGGTAGGGCTCAGGAGCCGCCGGCTCGCCGCCGCCGGAGGCCGTCGGCGGCGGCGAGGAGCGCGACCGCCACGAAGAGGACCGCGAGGGAGTAGGCCGGCGAGAGGTAGCCCAGCCCGAGGGCGGGGAACGACGTCCGGTGGACCGCGGTGACGAGGACCACGCGCGCGATCGCGGCTCCCGCGACGACGATCGTCGCGGTGGCCGCGGGGGCCGAGGCGCGCCGGCGGACGGCGAGCGCGAGAGCGCCGAGGGCCGCGACCGCCGCGAGGGCGGTGGCGGGCGGCAGCGCCCGCCGGAAGAGGCGGGCGAGGCCGAGCCAGATCGTCCGCTGGAAGGCGTCGATCCGGGCCGTCGGTCGCGAGGCGCTCGCGTCCCGCGTCCGGACCGACTCGTCCACCCAGGCGGCGACGCCGTCGGGGACGTCCGGCTGGAAGCTCCCCGAGGCCGGGAGCGGCGTGCGGCTGACGACCTCCCCGCCCCGGCGGAGGACGAGGGCGCACGGCTCGTCGCAGTCGCCGCGCAGGACGAACCGCGCCTCCCCCATCGCGGGATCGCCGCGGAACGCCGCCACATCGGGAGAGGGGAGGCGCTCCCAGCGCGCGTCCTGGACCGGCCGGCCGGCCGACTCGAGTCCCGGCTCGACCGGGACGCCCGCGCCGGCGAAGGCCCAGCCGCGGACCGAGACCTCCGACCGGCCGGCCGGAGGGGCGAGACGCGACGAGGCGACCTCCGAGAAGAGGGCGAGCTGCTCGGCGCTCCCCTCGCTCCACCGCTCGCCGAGGTTCCACTGCAGCCCGTCGAGCGTCTCGAACGCGGCGGAGAGGACCGTTCCGGGGTTCCGGAAGATCCAGCCGAGCGCGGGCGCCAGGTCGACCGGCGTCAGGGTCGCCCGCCGCGGGCCGCACGCGATCCGGCCGTCCTCGCACCCCGCGTTCACCTCGCGCGCGAGGCGGTCGTAGAAGTCGCGCGCGCGGACCGCGCTCGCGTGGTGCCCCGCCCGCGCCGCCGCCGTGCGGAGCGCCCACTGGAACCAGCCGCCCGCGATCTCGCCGCACGTCCCCGGCAGCTCGCGGCACCCGAAGCTCTCGAACTGCGCGCCGAACGGCCCCTCGAGGTCGGCCCGCAGCTCGCGGACCGCCGGGCTCACGGCGTAGGCGGCTTCCCGCGCCGCGCGCGAGACCGGGACGAAGGCCCGGGGCTCGCCCGCGTGAATGCGCGAAAGCGCCCCGTACGCCCGTGTGAACGGAGCCGACACGGTCTCGACCCGCGTGAAGACCCCGTACGCGACCCGGTTCGCCGCCAGGTGCGCGAGAAGGACGACGCCGAACGCCGCGGGCGCCGCCCCGAGGGCGGCGAGACGGACACCCAGCTCCCTCGTCCTGCCGAACCGGGCCAGCCACGTCCCGGCGAGCGCTCCGGCGGCGAGGAGGAGGGAGGGGACGATCCAGACGCCCTCCTCCCGCGTGATCCAGAAGGCCGCGAGGGCGAGCCCGAGGAGGACCGACCCGAGAAGCACCTTCCGCGGGGCGGCGGCCGGACGGAGCAGGAGGGCGAGCGCCAGGCCGACGACGAGAAGCGAGAGCGCCGGGTAGATCGCCTCCCGCGTCAGGTTCCGCCACGCGACGGGCTGGAAGAGGAGAGCGGCATAGACGGCGACGAACGTCCGGCGTCCCGGGAAGAGCGGGGCGACCGCCCGGGCGGCGACGAGGCTCGACAGGGAGTAGAGGAGCCTCTGGGCGAGCGGGACGGAAAGCCGCAGGAGGACGCAGAGTCCGAGGAAGAGGGGATAGCCCGATCCCTTCGCGAGCGTCCGCTCGTCGTACGGCCCGAGCCACGCTCCCCCCGCCACGTGGAGCGCCTGGCGAACGAAGAGCCCGTCGTCGAGCTCCGCGTACCCCACCGCGACGACCGTGAGGCAGTCCGAGAGCCAGAGCCAGCCAAGCGTCAGCGCCGCCACGGCGAGAGCCGTGCCGGCCCGGGCCGCGTCTCTGGGCTCGGTGCCCCCGCTCACGCCGCGCCCCCCTCCAGCTTCTTCGTCGCGTGGACGAGGTCCTCGTGCGCGCCGACGAGGAGGAGCGTGTCTCCCGCCTCGATCGGAACGTCGAGGGGCGGCGGCGCGAGCGGCGAGCCGTCGCGCAGGAGGGCCGGGACGGCGACGTGCTCCTCCTCGAGGTGGAGCTCGCCGAGCGTCTTCCCGACGGCCGCCATCTCCGGCAGGACGAGGACGAGATCCGACGTCCCGGCGGCCATGAGGGCCGAGAGGCGGCGGCCGGCCTCGGGGCGCGCCTGCGGGTCGCGGAGCTTCCGGTACGCCTCGTCGCGGAGGACGCGGACCTGCGTCGCGATGAGGTTCCCCGGGACGTGGAGCGAGCGGAGGACGCGCGCGACGATCTCGATCGACGTCTCGAACTCCTCCGGGATCACCTCGTCGGCCCCCGCCCTGCGGAGCTCCTCGACCTCGCGGATGTAGCGCGTCCTCACGATGATCCTGACGTCGGCGTTCCGCGACCGGCAGATCCTGACGACCTTCCGGCTCGCCGCCGGGTCGGGGATCGTCACGACGACGGCACGCGCCCGCGCGACGCCCGCCATCAGCAGCCCCTCGACCCCCGTCGCGTCGGCGAGGAGCGTCGGGACGCCGTCCCTCCGCGCGTTCGCGGCGCGGTCCGCGTCCGCCTCGACGACGACCGTCTTCAGCCCCGCCCCGCCGAGGACGCGCGCGACGTTGCTCCCGTTCAGGCCGTATCCGACGACGACGACGTGCCCGCGCCGCAGCTCCGAGACGGAGGGCTCGCCGTCCGTCGCGACGTCGGAGAGCCGGGCCGCCAGGGCCGGGCCGGCCGCGATCGCGAACGGGACCGCGAGGATCGTCAGGACGGCGACGGCGACGAAGAGCTGCTGCCCCGCCTCGGCGAGGAGCCCGAGCTTCCCTCCCGCGAGCGCGAGGACGAACGAGAACTCGCCGACGTTCGCGAGGGCGAGCGCGGCCTTCGCCGCCGTCTTCGGGACGGCGCGCGCGAGCCGGAGCGCCGGGTAGGCCGTCAGCGCCTTGGCGACGACGACGAACGCCGCGCCCGCCACGACGAGGACCGGGTGATGCGCCAGGAACTCGGGGTCGAAGAGCATGCCGACCGAGATGAAGAAGAGGCTCGAGAGGACGTCGCGGAACGGCGCGAAGGTCGAGGAGACGTCGGCGATCGACTCGCTCTCGGCCAGGACGATCCCGGCCGCGAAGGCGCCCATCGCGGCCGAGGCGCCGGCCGTCTCGACGAGCGCGACGATCCCGAGGACGACGACGACGGCCGCGGCCGTGAACGTCTCCGTCCCGGCGACCCGGACGAACGGGTCGAGGAGCCGCGGCACGAGGAAGCGGGCGAGGACGACGAGGACCGCCGTCCCGACCGCGGCGACCGCGACCTTCGTCAGCACCGTCCCGAGGCCCGGCGCGCCGTTCCCCTGCGGCGCGAGCGCCGGGAGGAGGAGGACGAGCGGGATGACGGCGAGGTCCTGGAAGAGGGCGACGCCGAGGAACTGCTTGCCCGAGGGCGCCCCGAGCTCGTCGCGCGCCGCGAGGACCGGGAGGACGACGGCCGTCGACGAGACGGAGACGAGGAGGCCCGCGAAGAGGGCGTCGCGGGGAGAGAGGCGCAGGAGGAGGAGGGCGGCCGCGGCCGTCGCCGCCGCCGCGAGCGCCATCTGGAGCGACCCGCCGACGAGCGCCGCGCGCCCCATCGCCTTCAGGCGCGAGAGCGGGAACTCGAGCCCGACGAAGAAGAGGATGAGCGCGACGCCGAGCTCGGCGATGCCGCTGACGCGTGCGGGGTCCTCGACGAGGCCGAGGGCGTGCGGGCCGATGAGCATCCCCGTCACGAGGAACGCCGCGATGGCCGGCGCCTTCAGCTTTCGGAAGAGGAAGAGGACGGGGAGCGACGCCGCGAGGACGAGCGCGAGGTCCCGGAGGAAGACCGAGCCGTGCACGTCCGCGCCCTGCCGTCTCCGTCAGCGGACGAGGGCCGAGGGGGCGATCTCGACGTGGAAGAGGTCGGGGACGAGGGCGTACGAGGCGAGGGCGTCCGCCGTCGCCGGGGAGGTCTCGCGGAGGAGGCCCCCGAGGGCGGATTTCACCGCCTCCGTGATCGGCGTCTTCGAGACGACCTCGACCGTCACCTTCGTCTCCGGGTAGCGGCGCGCCCCCCCCTCGCGGAGGACGAGGTCCGTCATGAGGGGGTTCGGGTCGAGGACCCTCACCGCGGGGAACCCGAGGCTCTCGAACGCCTCCTCCCAGAGCGGCCTCGCGTAGCCGAAGTGCGTGCAGTTCAGGCTGACGACGATCGGGCCTTTCCTGTCCGGCAGCTTCCCGAGCGCCTCCGTCACGAAGTCGCGGATCCGGCCGGCCGTCTCCTCGCTGTGGGCGCCGCGCTCGATCGAGCCCGTCAGGCGCGGGCAGGGCTCCCCGACGATCTTCGCGTCGGGGACCCCCTTCTCGACGAGGAGCCTCCGGTGCGCGCCCGAGTCGATCGTCCCCTTCGTCGCGAAGATCATCGCCGTCGCGCCGGGCGTCTTCCGGAGGCCCTCGACGATGAGGTCGGCCCCCATCGGGACGATGCTCACCGTCTCGGTCCCGCCCTTCCTCGCGTGCTCCGTCTTCCCGTAGAAGACCGAGAGCGTGTTGCAGGCGACGAGGATCAGGTCGGGGTGGTACCGGCTCTCCATTGCCGCGAGCGCCGCGTCGAAGACGCGGACCTTGTCCGCCTCGTCCTTCAGGTCGTTGTATCCGATCGCGTCGTCGAGGAGGGCGTTCACGAAGACGACGCGCACCCTCCGCGCGATCCCGCTCGCCGGGAGGCGCGAGGCGAGGTCGGCGGCGACGGAGAGGCCGCCGAGCCCCGAGTCGGTCACGACGATCGTGACGTCGGGCTTCGCCTGCACGGCCGCCGCGAACCGCGCCGGCGTCGCGGCGGCGGGACCGGGCGCCGCCGGAGCGGCGGCCGCCGGCTTCGGCGCGGACGCCGCGCAGCCGGCGAGCGGGAGGGCGGCGAGCGCGATCGCCGCGGCGGCTCCCGGGACGTTCCTCATCGGGCGACCCTCCTCCGCGCGGGAACGCACCTTCCCGCACCGCACCGAGGATAGAGGAGTCGCGCCCCGGGCGGGGCGCCTCGTCAGGCGCCGAACTGCCCGAGGTGGTGGTCGAGGTGACGGGCGTTCAGCGCGGCCCACTCCCGCGCGTCGAGCTTCCCGAGGAAGGGGCTCGTCCCCCAGGGGATCTCGTCCGGCCGCTCGAAGCGCCTCACGTACTCGACGAGCTTCTCCCGGTCGGCCTCGAGCTCCGGGCCCGGGGCCGTCCAGAAGAACGCGGGCGGGGCCTTGATCTTCCCCTTCGGCCAGGGGATCGGCGACCAGATGACGAACCACTTCCCGAGCGCGTTCTTCAGGGGGCTCCTCACCGGCTCGGGACGGACCTCGCCGAAGGCGATCCTGAGGCCGTCGAGGACGTGGCAGAGCATCCGTGCGGCCGTCATCGTCCCGAAGCGGGGGGGCGCGTCGGGGGCGACGGCGCGGATCCGGCGGATGTACGCCTCCCGGGTCGCGGGGTCGAGGAGGGAGTCGGTCATGGACACAATCTACACTCCGGGCCGACAGGAGGATCCATGACGAACGGCTACTTCGACCTCGCCGGCCGGTCCGACGTCCTCACCGGCGGCGTCCGGATGATCCCGGTCGAGACCCCCGCGGGGACGTTCCGCGTCTGGACGAAGAGGGTCGGCAGCAACCCGCGCGTCAAGCTCCTCCTCCTCCACGGCGGGCCGGGGATCACCCACGAGTACTTCGAGGCGTGCGACAGCTGGCTCACCGCGGCGGGCGTCGAGTACTACTACTACGACCAGCTCGGGTCGTACTACAGCGACCAGCCGGACGTCCCGGAGCTGTGGGAGCTGCCGCGCTTCGTCGACGAGGTCGAGCAGGTGCGGGCGGCGCTCGGCCTCGATCGCGAGAACTTCTTCCTGCTGGGCCAGTCGTGGGGCGGCATCCTCGCGACGGAGTACGCGCTCGCGCACCAGGAGCACCTCCGCGGGCTCGTCGTCTCGAACATGATGTCGAGCGTCCCCGACTACAACGCCTACGCGAAGGACGTCCTGATGCCGCGGATGGACCCGGAGGTCCTCGCGGAGATCCAGCGGCACGAGGCCGAGGGGCGGACCGCCGAGCCGCGCTACATGGAGCTCCTCGTCCCGCACCACTACGAGCACCACGTCCTCCGGATGCCCGCCGCGGAGTGGCCCGAGCCCGTGAACCGGGCCTTCAGGCACCTGAACCCGAACGTCTACGTCCCGATGCAGGGACCGAGCGAGCTCGGCGCCTCCGGGAAGCTCGAGAGGTGGGACCGGACGGCGGAGCTCGCCGGGATCACCGTCCCGACGCTCTTCATCGGCGCGGAGCACGACACGATGGACCCGGCCCACCTCGCGAGGATGGCCGGCGTCGTCGCCCGGGGGCGCTACCACCACTGCCCGAAGGGGAGCCACCTCGCGATCTACGACGACCAGGAGGCCTACTTCGAGGGGCTCCTTCGCTTCCTCCGCGACGTCGACTCGGGAGCGTTCTAGCCGCCCCCGGGGCCCGCGGTCTTCCCTCCCCTCGCCAGGGCCGTCGCCACCCCGACGGCGAGGACGAGGAGCGCCGAGACGAGCGCGACGACCCCCGTCCAGCCCGCGCGCGCGAAGACGACGCCGCCGAGCGTGCCGACCGCGCTCGAGCCGGTGTAGTAGGCGAGGAGGTAGTGGGCCGAGGCCGCGGCCCTCTCCGCGCCGCCCCTGTGGCCGACGCCCGTCGAGGCGACCGCGTGCGCCGTGAAGAAGCCGAACGTGAAGAGGGCGAGCGCGAGGAGCTTGAGCGGCAGCGGGACGAGGAGCGTCGCGACGGCCCCCGCGAGCTGCAGGAGCGCCCCGGCCACGAGGACCCTCGGCCGCCCGACGCGGTCCGAGGCGCGGCCCGCGAGGGGCGAGGCGAAGACCCCCACCGTGTAGAGGAGGAAGACCCACGAGACGACCGCGGGCGGGAGGCGCCACGGCGCCCCCTCGAGCGAGAAGGCGAGGTAGTTGTAGACCGTGACGAAGCTCCCCATGACGAGGAACCCCGTCGCGTAGAGGCCGAGGAGGACCGGGTCGCGGAGGCTCGCGGCGAAACCCCGCAGGATCGCCGCCCGCTCGAACGGCCGCGGCCGGAAGCGGCGGGACGGCGGGAGGTTCCGCGCGAACCACGCCGCGAGCGCGAGGTCGAGGAGCGCGAGCCCCCAGAGCCCGCCCTTCCAGCCGAGGCGCGCGGAGAGGAGCCCCACGACGAGCCGCCCCGACATCCCGCCGACGGCGTTCCCCGCGATGAAGAGCCCCATCGCGGCGCCCGCCCGCTGCGGCTCGACCTCCTCGGAGAGGTAGGCCATCGCCACCGCCGGCACCCCCGCGAGCGCGAGCCCCTGCACGGCGCGGAGCGCGACGAGGAGCGGGAACGTCGGCGCGAAGGGGACGAGGAGCCCGAGGAGCGCGGCGAGGACGAGCGCGACCCGGAGGACGCCGACGCGCCCCTTCGCATCGGAGAGGGGCGCCGCGCCGACCATCCCGAGCGCGAGCGCCAGAGTCGCCGCCGAGAGGGAGAGGCTCGCCGCCGCCGGGGAGAGGCCGAACGTCGCCGCGACGAGCGGCAGGACGGGCTGCGTCTCGTAGAGGAGCGAGAAGGTGACGAAGCCGGCGGCGAAGAGCTCGCGCCCCGAGGCGGACGGAGGGGCGGCGGCGCTCGCGCGATCCGGGCTCACGGCAGGAAGTATCGGATGCCGCAGGGACGGTGCGCTCGCCCCCCCGGCCTCCCGCGTCCCGCTCCCCGCGTCAGGCGACCGCGGCCATCGCCCGCGCGACGGTCTCCCCCGCCTCGGCCACGTCGACGTCGTCGACGTCGAGGTGCGTCACGAGGCGGACCTTCCACGGCGACTCGGCCAGGCAGAGCACGCCGGCCTCGGAGAAGAGCCTCGCGACGTCGGAGGCCCGCTTCCCCGAGGGGCGCGTGGAGGCGAAGACCATGTTCGTCTCCACCGTCCGGAGGTCGACCGAGAGGCCGGGGACGATCGCGAGCCGCTCGGCGAGCAGGCGGGCGCGGCGGTGGTCCTCGGCGAGCCGCGAGACGTTGTGCTTCAGGGCGAAGAGGCCCGCCGCCGCGAGGATCCCCGCCTGGCGCATCCCGCCGCCGAGGAGCTTCCGGGCCCGCCGGGCGCGGCGGACGAAGTCCGCGGGGCCGGCGAGGACCGACCCGACCGGCGCGCCGAGCCCCTTCGAGAGGCAGAGGCTGACCGAGTCGAACGGGGCCGCCAGCTCCGCGAGCGAGCGGACGCTCGCGACCGCGGCGTTCGCGACCCGCGCCCCGTCGAGGTGCAGGGCGAGGCCGTGCCGGTCGCAGAAGAGGCGGACCGCGAGGACCCCGGCGGGGTCGAGGACGCGGCCGCCGCAGTGGTTGTGCGTGTTCTCGAGCGCAACGACGCGCGTCCGCGCCTCGTGCGGGTCGTCGCCCGTGTGGACGAGCTCCTCCATCCTCTCCGGGTCGAGCATCCCGTCCTCGGACGCGAACGAGCGGGTCTGGAGCGAGCCGAGGACGGCCGCCCCCGCCTGCTCGTAGAGGAGGATGTGGCTCTGCTCGTGGAGGAAGACCTCGTCGCCGCGCCCGGTCCAGGCGAGGAGGGCCGCCTGGTTCGACATCGTCCCCGACGGCAGGAAGAGCCCCGCCGCCTTCCCGAGCTGCTCGGCGGCGTACTCCTCGAGCGCGCGGACGGTCGGGTCGTCGCCGAAGACGTCGTCGCCGACGACGGCCTCCGCCATCGCCTGCCGCATCGCCGCCGACGGCCGCGTCACCGTGTCGCTCCTGAGGTCGATCGTCCGCATCGGCGCCTCCTCCGGCCCGGGACGGTAGCACCGGCGCGGCGAACGCGCGCGGGGCGTGCCCGGGCGGCACGCCCCGCCGCCGCCTCAGCCCTGGGACGGCATCGGCCCGAAGGTGATCACGGAGAAGTGCGCCCCCTGGTCGTCGCGGAGGAGGGCGAAGCGACCCACCTCCGGGATGTCCTTCGGCGGAACGACCGCCGTGCCGCCGAGCGCCTTCGTCCTCTCGAACGCCGCGTCCGCGTCGGCCACCGCGAAGTAGGGCATGAAGTGCCCCGGCACGCCGGCCCACTCGTCCCCCCGCATCGGGAAGACTCCCCCGATCGCCTGCTCCTCCCGGTAGACCTCGATGTAGTCGGGCATCGCGGCACCGCCCGTGTCCTTGAACGTCCAGCCGAAGAGCCCACCGTAGAACGCCTTCGCGCCGTCCGGGTCGCGCGTGACGATCTCCGTCCAGCAGAGGGCGCCGACCTCCCCGGCAAGCTGGATGCCGATGTGCCCCCGCGCCTCCCAGAGAGCGAAGGCCAGCCCCGCGGGGTCGCTCACGACCGCCATCCGGCCGATCCCCTCGACGTCGAACGGCCCGTACAGGACCTTCCCGCCGAGCTCCTTCGCCTTCTCCGCCGCCGCGTCGGCGGCGGGCACGGAGACGTAGGTCATGAAGTGCGGCGGCACCTTCTGCCCGCACTCCTCGTGGCTGAAGGAGCGGGCGGCCGCGACGTCGAGGCCGCGGAGCTTGAAGATCGTGTAGGTCCCCTGCGCGCTCGGGACGTCGACGGCGTCCCAGCCGAAGAGGCCGGAGAAGAACGCCTTCGCCTTCGCGAGGTCGGGGGTCGCGAGCTCGGGCCAGCAGAAGGAGCCGGGCAGAAGCGCGGTGCGCTCGGACATGGGGAATCCTCCTTTCGGGGTGCGCAGATCCTACGCGAGGGGGAGTCCCCGGGTTTCACGATGGTGAGTTCCGGCCGGGGCGGCCCCTCGCCTCCCGCCCCGACCCGGTCTAGGCTACGGACCGGAGGGCCACATGGCCGCTGGCAAGCTCCCCCTCTCCGCCTTCGTCGACGCCGCGCGCGGCGCCGCCCCCGCGGACCTCGTCTTCCGGAACGCCCGGGTCGTGAACGTCCTGACGGGCGAGATCCACGAGGAGACGGTCGGCGTCGCGGGCGACCGGATCCTCGGCTTCGGCCCGTACCGCGCGGCCGACCCGGCGAACGAGATCGACCTGAAGGGCGCCTTCCTCGCCCCGGCCTTCTGGGACGCCCACATCCACGTCGAGTCGACGATGACGACGCCCCCCGTCTTCGCCCGCCTCGCCGCCGTCCACGGCACCGCCGCCGTCGTCACCGACCCGCACGAGATCGCGAACGTGAGGGGCGCCGAGGGGCTCGAGGCGTTCCTCGACTCGGCCGAGGGCCTCCCCGTCGAGCTCCACGTCATGCTCCCGTCGTGCGTCCCGGCGACGCACCTCGAGACGGCCGGGGCCGACCTCCCCGCCGCCGAGCTCGCCCGCTTCTACGGGCGGAAGAACGTCCTCGGCCTCGCCGAGATGATGAACGTCCCCGGCTTCCTCTTCGGCGACCCGAACGTCCGCGCGAAGGTCGAGGAGGCCGCCTCGCGCGGCCTCCCGATCGACGGCCACTCGCCTCTCCTCTCGGGCCTCGACCTGAATGCGTACGTCGGCGCCGGCATCCGGACCGACCACGAGTGCCTCGGCCGCGACGAGGCGACGGACAAGGTCCGCCGCGGCATGTCGATCTGGATCCGCGAGGGGACGGCCGCCAAGAACCTCGACGACCTCCTCCCGCTCGTGACGCCCGCGAACTCCGAGCGCTTCGCCTTCGCGACGGACGACCGCCACCCGTGGGACCTCCTCTCTCACGGCCACGTCGACCACCACGTGAGGCGCGCGATCGCCCTCGGCCTCGACCCGGTCCTCGCCTTCCGCCTCGCCTCGTGGTCGTGCGCGCGGCACTACGGCTTCCGCGACCGGGGCGCGATCGCGCCCGGCTTCCGGGCCGACCTCGTCACGTTCGAGAGCCTCGAGGACGTCCGTCCCGACCTCGTCGTCCTCGGCGGCAGGCGCGTCGCGCGGGGCGGGACTCTCCTCGTCGACGTCCCCTCGCGCGGCATCCCCGAGGGGCCGTCGTTCCGCGTCGACGCGTTCGACGCCTCCCGTCTCCGCCTCGCGGCGCCGGCCGGCGCGCAGGTCCGCGTCATCGAGGTCCGCCCCGGCTCGCTCGCGACCGGCTCGTCGACCGCCGAGGCGAAGGTCGTCGACGGAGCCGCCGTCGCCGACCCCTCGCGCGACCTCGCCAAGCTCGCCGTCGTCGAGCGGCATCGCGGCACCGGCAACGTCGGCGTCTCCTTCGCCCGAGGCTTCGGCCTCGCGCGCGGGGCGATCGCCTCGTCCGTCGCCCACGACTCTCACAACGTCGTCGTCGCCGGCTGCGACGACGCCTCCATGGAGACCGCCGTCCGCAGGGCCGCCGAGATCGGCGGAGGCATCGTCGTCGCGCACGGCGCGCAGGTCCTCGCCGAGGTCCCGCTCCCCGTCGCGGGGCTGATGTCGAACGGCAGGATGGAGGACGTCGACGCCGCCGAGCGGAAGGCGAACGAGGCGACCCGCGCGCTCGGCACGGCCGTCGACCACCCCTTCATGACGCTCGCCTTCCTCGCCCTCCCCGTCATCCCCGAGCTGAAGCTGACGGACAAGGGGCTGGTGGACGTGACGAAGTTCGACTTCGTCTCCCCGATCGCCTAGTCCCCTGGGGACGCGGGCCGCCCGGAGGAACCATGAACGTCCTCGACGCCATCGGCAACACGTCCCTCGTCCGCCTTCGGCGGATCGCCCCGCCGAACGGCGCGCAGCTCCTCGCGAAGCTCGAGTGGGAGAACCCCACCGGAAGCATGAAGGACCGGATGGCGCAGGCGGTGATCTCACGCGCCGAGGAGGACGGGCGCCTCGCGCCCGGCGGGACCGTCGTCGAGTACACGGGCGGCAGCACAGGGACCTCGCTCGCCCTCGTCTGCGCGGCGAAGGGCTACCGGATCCGGATCGTCACCTCCGAGGCGTTCAGCCAGGAGAAGCGCGACCACATGGAGGCCCTCGGCGCCGAGCTGACGCTCGTGCCGAGCGAGGGGGGCCTCACGACCCGGAAGCTGATCCAGGAGATGGTCGAGGCCGCCCGCGCGCTGAGCCGGGAGCCCGGCACCTTCTGGACCGACCAGCTCCGGAACCACGACAGCATCGCCGGGTACCACGCGCTCGGCGAGGAGATCTGGAGCCAGGCGAACGGCGAGGTCGATGCCTTCGTCCACGGCGTCGGGACGGCCGCCTCCCTGCGCGGCGTCGCGACCGTCCTGAAGCGCCACGCGCCGGGCGTCCGGGTCGTCGCCGTCGAGCCCGCCGAGTCGGCCGTCCTCTCGGGAGGACCGGCCGGCCCCCACGGGATCGAGGGGGTCGGGATCGGCTCGATCCCGCCGCTCTGGGAGCCCTCTCTCGTCGACGAGATCGTCCCGGTGAGGACGGACGAGGCGAAGGAGATGACGCGCCGCCTCGCGCGCGAGGAAGGCCTCTTCGCGGGGACCTCCTCGGGCGCGAACGTCGTCGCCGCGCTCCGGGTCGCCGAGCGCCTCGGCCCCGGCGCGCGGGTCGTCACCCTGATGTGCGACTCCGGCCTGAAGTACCTGAGCACGGACGTCCACGGCCGGGGGTCCCGCCGCCCCTCCTGACGCGCGCCGCTGTCCCTGGCGGGAACGAGGTCTCTCCTGGGAGAGGACCACCGCGGATGCCCGACCTCCTCCCACCGCGCGCAAGTTCCCGCCTGGCCGTCGTCGAGGAGCACGTCCGGTGCGAGAACCGTCACGACCTCCCCGGTCTGCTCGCGACGTTCGGCGCCGGTGCGCGCTACGACGACGAGCCCTGGGACGACCACCGCCTCGGCCTCGACGGCGTGAGGGCGTACTACGCCGAGCTCCTCGCCGCGCTCCCCGACCTCGAGATCGAGGTCCGGAGCCGGCACGTCGGGCAGGAGGCGATCGTCCTCGAGGTGACGATCCGCGGAACGCACCTCGGACCGTGGCGTGGGGGGATGCCCGCGACGGGGCGGCGCGTCGAGTTCCCCCTCTGCGGCGTCTTCACGTTCGACGCGGACGACCGGATGGCGGGCGAGCGGATCTACTACGACCGCGCGACCGTCCTCAGGCAGATCGGCCTCTTCCGCGAGCCGGTCGGCCCGCTCGGCCGCCTCGCGAGCGCCCTCGGCCACCCGCTCACGGTCGCGCGCGCCCTCCTTCGCCGCGGGGCGTTGAGCCGCTCCCGCCCTCCCCCGGTTCCGCGCGCCTAAGATCGGGGCGTGATCGTCTTCTATTCCCCGCTCCACGAGCGGCACGCCCCCGCCGACGAGTTCTTCCGCGGGAGGCGGGTCCCGTGCTTCGAGACGCCCTCGCGCGCGACGCTCGTGCGCGACGCGCTCGTCGAACGGGGGCACGAGCTCCGCGGGCCGACGCACGACGCGGCCCCGCTCCTGCCGCGCGTCCACGCGCCGCGCTACCTCGCCTTCCTCGAGTCCGCCTGGAGCCAGTGGCTCGCGCTCGACCCCGCGAACGCGACGGAGCAGCCGTTCCCGGCCGTCTGGCCCGTCCGGACCCTCCGCAGCGACGTCGAGCCGGCCGACTTCGTCGCCCGGCTCGGCTTCTACTCCATGGACAACGAGACGCCGATCTCCGAGGGGACCTGGGAGGCCGCCCGGGCGGGGAGCGACGCGGCGGCGAGCGCCGCCGCGCTGGTGAGCTCGGGAGCGCGGGCCGCGTTCTGCGCCACGAGGCCCCCCGGCCACCACGCCGGCGCCGACTTCATGGGGGGCTACTGCTTCCTGAACAACGCCGCGATCGCGGCCGAGGCGCTCCTCGACCGCGGCGGCGCGCGCGTCGCCGTCCTCGACGTCGACTACCACCACGGGAACGGGACGCAGGCCCTCTTCTACCGCCGGTCCGACGTCCTCTTCGCGAGCGTCCACGGCGACCCGCTCACCGAGTACCCCTTCTACCTCGGCAACGCCGACGAGACCGGCGAGGGGGAGGGAGAGGGCTTCAACCTCAACCTCCCGCTCCCCGCCGGGAGCCCGGCGGAGGAGTGGTTCGCGGCGGTCGACGTCGCCTGCGCGCGGATCGGGCGGCACCGGGCCGACGCGCTCGTCGTCTCGCTCGGCCTCGACACGTACGCCGGCGACCCGATCTCGAAGTTCGCCCTCGCGTCGGAGGACTTCATCCGCGTCGGGGCGCGCGTCGCGGGGCTCGGCCTCCCGACCGTCTTCGTCCTGGAAGGGGGCTACGCGAGGGGAGAGCTCGGCCTCCACGCGGCGAACGTCGTGGAGGGATTCGAAGGGGCCTGAGGGGCGGGACGCCCCACCGCGCCTGGTGTAGAACTTCCGGCAGGGAGCGCCCGATGAAGCACCTTCCGCGACTCTTCGAGAACAACCGCGCCTGGGCGGCCGAGGTCCTCCGGAACGACCCGGAGTTCTTCTCGCGGCTGCAGCACCAGCAGGCGCCGGCGTACCTCTGGATCGGCTGCTCCGACAGCCGCGTTCCCGCGAACCAGATCGTCGGCCTGATGCCGGGCGAGATGTTCGTCCACCGGAACGTCGCGAACGTCTTCGTCCACAGCGACCTGAACGCCCTCTCGACCCTCCACTTCGCCGTCGAGGTCCTGCGCGTGTCGCACGTCGTCGTCTGCGGCCACTACGGCTGCGGCGGGGTCGGCGCCGCGCTCCGGGGCGAGCGCCACGGCCTCGTCGACAACTGGCTCCGGCACGTCGCCGACGTCCGCGAGAAGCACCGCGCGCGCCTCGGACCGGGGACCGGCAGGGCCGAGCACGACCGCCTCTGCGAGCTGAACGTCGTCGAGCAGGTCCTGAACGTCGCGAACACGACCGTCGTGAGGGACGCCTGGGCGCGCGGCCAGTCGCTCGCCCTCCACGGATGGATCTACGGCCTTGCCGACGGTCTCCTCCACGACCTCGGGATCACCGCGGCGGGCGAGGCCGAGGTCGCCCCCGCGTTCGCCGAGGCCGTCGGGAAGATCACCGGCTGACGCGGCGGCCGCCCGCGTTAGGCGCCGCCGGACGGCGACACTCCCGGCGGGGAATGGTCTGCGTGAAGCGCCTCGCGCCGTGGCTCGCGATCCTCTCCGCGACGGGCTGCACCACGGGACCGGAGGTCTCGGAGCGTGTCCGGACGTGGACGGGTCCGATGGCCGTCGCGTGCGGCACCGTCGCCCCGGGCGCGGACCCGTCCGCCGCCGATTCGTGCGCGTTGTCGGCCTGGGAGCGAGGCGTTCCCTTCTGGGTCCGATACGCCGGCTGCGGCTGCGACTCCACCAGCGAGACCGTGTTCCTCCGGGCGGCGGACGGCCGTCTCCTGACGATCCGCACCGAGCCCGAGCCCGACACGCGCTCCTCCCGCTTCGGGCCCCGGCTTCGCCTCGCCGAGTCCGAGTGCTCCCCTCTCGTCCTCCAGGTAGCCCCCGGCCAGCGCCGGCTCACGTGCGTGGACGAGCGCGTCGCCGCCAGACCCGGGACCGGGCTCGACCTGGCTCGCTGCGCGCTGGAGCGCGCTCGCTGACCCGGCCTGTGGTGGAGAATGCGAAGCTCGAACCCGGACCCGAAGGAGAGTCGAGACGGTGAATCGAGTCCAGAAGATCCCCCCTTTCGCTGGTTCGACGACCGGGCTGAGGAGGCGGCGACCTTCTGCACCTCGGTCTTCGAGAACTCCCGGATGGTGAGCGTGACGCGGTTCGACCGGGAGGCCGCGGCCACCACCCGACGCCCGGAGGGCTCGGCCATGACGGTCACCGTCGAGCTCGACGGCCAGGCCTTCGCGGCCCTGAACGGCGGGCCGATCTACCCCTTCCGCAAGAGCGCCGTCTCGGTGCGGGTGACGGAAGCGATGCTCCGGATGAAGAAGCTCGACATCGCGACGCTGAAGAAGGGGGCGGAGGGCTGATCACCGGCCGCGCCACGCTCCGCCGCCTCGCCGCGACGCTCCTCGACTCCCGCGCGTCGCGCGACGCGCTTCAGAGCGCCGCGGAGTCGCTCCACGAGCTCCTCCTCGGTCTCTCCGGACTCGAGGAGGCAGCCGGCGAAGCCCCCTGCACGTCCCTCCCGTGCGGCCGGGCGCTCTCGCCCCACGACGCGGCCCGCTGTGCCCGGGACCCCGTCCGGACGGCCGTCTTCCTGCGCGGCCTCGACGCGGCCGTGGCCGCCATGCGCGAGCACGTCGCCGGCCGGCCCGTGGAGGTCGTCTACGCCGGGACGGGCCCCTTCGCGGCGCTCGCGCTTCCCCTCGCGGCGCTCCTCGACTCGGGCGAGGTCCGTTTCACGCTCCTCGACGTTCACGAACGCTCCGTCGCGTCGGTCGGGCGCCTCGTCGAGCGGCTCGGCCTCGAGACCTCCGTCCGACGGCTCCTCGTCGCCGACGGCACCCGCTTCGGGCCGTCCGGCGACGCACCCGTCGACGTGGTCCTCGTCGAGGCGATGCAGCGTGGCCTCGGCGTCGAGCCGCAGGTGGCCCTCACGCGCCACCTCGCGCGCTTCCTCCAGCCCGCCGGGGTCGTCGTCCCGGCACGGGTCCGGGTCGACCTCGCCCTGTCCGACCCCCGCCTCGAGACCGCCGACACCCTCGGCCCCTTCGAACGCGCCGCCTCCCGCGTCCCTCTCGGTCCCGTCTTCGAGCTGACGAAGGAGAGCGCCGAGACGGTTCCGGACTCAGAAGGGCGCTTCCCGCCCGTCTCCGTCAGGCTTCCCGTCGCGACGAGCGCGGAGAGGCAGCCGATGCTCTTCACGACGGTGGGGGTCCACGGCCCCCATGTCCTCGGAGAGGGCGATTCGGGAATTACCGCGCCCGAGGTCCTCTGGCAGGTGCCTGCGCTTCCCGCCGGCTCGCACCTCGAGCTCCGTTACCAGCTCGGGCCCTTGCCCGGGCTGCGTTGCGCGTGGGGTGCGGCCGGAGGCCCCGGTCACGGCGACAGGTAGCTCTTCAGGATCTCCTTCACCGACCAGGAGTGCCCGTCGACGGAGCCGCGGACGTCGTCGATCGCCCAGCGAGCCCCCTCGCGGACGAAGTCGAGCCGGACGGTCTCGTCCGCCGCGACCTTCCTCCGGCCCCTCGGGTCGACGAGCGTGACGGCGACCGTGGCCGCGTTCGCGTCCTGCCTCTCGACGACGACGGTGAACGACTTCACCATCGGGTCCTGCGACGCGGTGAACGGGTCCCAGTCGATCGGGCCCATGTCCTGTTCCCTGTCGGCCTTCGCGTCCGCCTTCGCCCAGAGCGCGACGAGCGCCTTCGAGAAGGTCCTCGGGCGGTCCTTCGCTTCGAGCCAGAGGAACTGCCCGCCGCCGTCCCCCTTGCCGGCCGAGACCCTCGCGTAGATCGCCTTCGCGATTCCCGCGGGGTCCGTCGCCGCGGGAGCGGCCGTGGCGGGCGGCGCGGCCTGCGCGAGGGGCGCGGCGGAGAGGGCGACGGCGAATCCCGCGAGGAGAACGGGGAGGACGGGCGTGCGCATCGCGCGATTCTGGCAGGCGCCTCGCGCCCCCGGCGTGCGGCGCGTCACCCCTCGTCCCCGGCGGAACCGGCCTGCTCGCGGAGACGGCGCAGGCCGGGGGGCCGGCTCGCGAGGAGCGAGATGCCGACGAGGGCGTCCGCCCCGGCGAGGGAGCCCCGCCCCTTCCACGCGGTGTGGAGGAGCTCCATGGCGACCCTGTTGTGCTGCACGCACGAGAGGAACGGGCTCCGGCTCCAGACCGCCTGGCGGACCCCCGACAGGCCGCGGTCGAAGAGCGCGAGGAGGTGTTCCTCGGCGTCGGCGACGAGCGTGAGCGGCTCGCCCGGCCAGCCGTCGAGGGCGCGCGCCGCGTCGGCCTCGGGCACTTCCGCGACTCCCGGCACGTCGACCCGGGAATAGACCTTCACGACGACCTTCACGCCGCGCGCGGCCGCGGCCGAGAGCTCCCCCGCGAGCGCCTCGAGCGGCGCGGGAAAGAGGTCGCCGAGGACGATCTCCCTCGCCCCCCGCAGCATCGCGCGCGCACGGTCGAGCACCTGGTCGGGAGCGCGGAGCGCGTAGACCCTCTCGTCCGACGCGTCGGCCGCGCGCTCGGCGAGCGCCGCGCGGGCGGCCTCGCGCCTTTCCCGGGCCCGCCGCTCGAGGCTGGCGAGGAGCTCGTCGGGCGGGACGGCCCGGACGAGCCCGCTCCCGCCGTCGTCCAGGAGGACGGCCCCCTGCCGCGCGAGCGAGGCGACGGCCTTGTAGGTGTTTGCCGTCGGCTTCCCGATGGCGTGGCTGATCCGGTAGCCGGTAGCGGGCTCCCGGCCGACGAGGAATCCGTAGACCAGCGCCTCGATCCCGGAGAAGCCGAGATCCTCCAATGCTTTGTGAAGCGCGTCTCCTTTAGTAGTAGTCAATACAACTACTAGCATCTCCCGACCCCGGGACGACGTCAAGGGCCTTCGGGGACGAGACCGGCGTCACGGTCCGTCGCTCCGCCAGGCGCCCCGGGAGAGCCTCGCCAACCCTCGTCCGCGCGCCTCCGCCGCCCGGGCCCGGCGGGGTATCTTGCCGCCGGACCGAACGAGACGAGGTGACGCCGTGAGCGACGAGACCGATCGGCCGGCCGAAGAGACCCTCGACCCGGGGGACTGGGCCTCGATGCGCGCCCTCGGGCACCGGATGCTCGACGACGCCCTCAACCACCTCGAGACCCTGCGCGACCGCCCCGTCTGGCGCCACGCGCCGCCCGGGGTGAAGGCGCTCTTCCAGGGGCCGCCGCCGTCCGGGCCGCAGCCCCCCGCCGAGGTCTATCGCGAGTACGTCGAGAACGTCCTTCCGTACCAGATCGGCAACGCCCACCCGCGCTTCTGGGGCTGGGTCGCCGGGACCGGCACCGTGATGGGGACGTACGCCGAGATGCTCGCGGCCGCGACGGACGCGGTCAGCGGCGCCTTCTCGTTCTTCGCGAACAACTACGTCGAGCTGCAGGTCCTCGACTGGTGTAAGTCGCTCCTCGGGTATCCGCCCGAGGCGAGCGGCCTCCTGACGAGCGGCTGCTCGGCCTCGAACCTCATCGCCCTCGCCGTCGCGCGGCACGCCCGCGCCGGATTCGACGTGCGAAAGGAGGGGATGCGGGGCGGCGATCGGCGAATGACGCTCTACGCCTCGGACGAGGCCCACTCCTCGGTCGACAAGGCGATCGAGCTCCTCGGCTTCGGGCGCGACGCCCTCCGCCGCGTGCCGGTGAACGAGCGTATGGAGATCGACGTCGCCGCGCTCCGCGCCCGGGTCCGCGCCGATCGCGATGCCGGCCTGAATCCCGTCTGCGTCGTCGGCGTCGCCGGCACGACGAACGCCGGCGCGATCGACGACCTCGACGCCCTCGCCGACCTCTGCGCCGAGGAAGGGCTCTGGTTCCACGTCGACGGCGCCTTCGGCGCCTGGGCCGCGATCGCCCCCTCCTCCCGGCACCTCGTCGCCGGGATGGCGAGAGCCGACTCGCTCGCCTTCGACCTCCACAAGTGGATGTGGCTCGCCTACCCTATCGGCTGCGTTCTCGTGCGCGACGCCGAGACGCACCGCCGCGCCTTCTCGCTGACGCCGACCTACCTCGCGCACGGCGAGGGGGACCGCGGCCTGACGGCCGTCGACGTGCCGTGGCTCTCCGACTACGGCTTCGAGCTCTCGCGCGGGTTCCACGCGCTCAAGGCGTGGATGACGATCAAGGAGCAGGGAACGGAGAAGCTCGGGCGCCTCGTCCAGCAGAACGTCGAACAGGCCCGCTACCTCGCCCGCCTCGTCGAGGCCGAACCGCGCCTCGAGCTCGCCCTCCCGCCGGCGCTCAACGTCGTCTGCTTTCGCCACGTCCGCCCCGGACTCGGCGGCGAGGCCCTCGACGCCCTCAACAAGCGGATCGAGGTCGAGCTGCAGGAGAGCGGCGTCGCCGTCCCCTCCACCGTCACGATTCGCGGCCGGAAGTACCTCCACGCCGCGATCACGAACCACCGGAGCCGCCGCAGCGACTTCGACCTCCTCGTCCGCGAGGTGGTCCGGCTCGGGAACGAGCTCGGCTGAGCCCTCCCGGGGCGGAGCGACTTTCCAGGGAGAGCTCTCGTCCTCGGAGGGGACCATCCCGCCGGAGCGCAAGGCGTGCTCCTGCTCTCTGGGCAGGATGGAGCGGACGCTCACCGATGGCGGCGGACCGGGCGTCGGCATGGCCGGAGGCGGCCTGGAGTACGGGGAGCTCGCTCCGACCCGACCCGCAGCCCGTCGCCGCGACGACGCCGGCCCACGTCGCGCGGGCGGATTCGTCCCGACCACGGCCGCCGAACCGGACCGCGCCGGGCCCGGGCTCGTCGTCTGCACAAATCGATGGACTGCCTCGACCCGCCGAATATCATCGGCGCATCAAGGGGGAAGAGGCCTGCATGTCCGTCACCACCTCGTTCGCGGCAGGGCCCTCGGCCGCGGCCAGCCCTTCTCCGCGGGACAGGCTCGGCCCCCCGTGGTGAATTCCGCCCGTTCGCGCAGCCTGGAAATGGCGACTCCGCCTCGACTTCCCGAATTCCGGCGTTGACCTGCCCGGCCACCCTTCGATCGCACCGCTCGGCGCCTGCCACCGACGGGCACGGAGTGTCCTGGCCGCGCGTCGCGCTCTCCCCGAAGTCGTTCCGCCCGAGTCGCTTGCGACCCACGCGCCGACTCCCCTGCCTCCCCCGCTCGAGCGGTCCATCCCGTCCGGCTTACACGGCGATTCCAGCTGCGATTCTCCGCGCCTCCTTGGCGGCGTCCCGTCTTACCCCGCTGCTCGCGCGGCCTATCCCCTCGAAATGCCAGCGAGCTTACGCGTCTTGCAGCGGTCTAATTGACGGTTAGCCCGCGCTTCGCAACTCAGGGGTATCAAATGCGACGTCCTCGTCTCCTCCTTCTCGTCGTCCTCCTGCTGCACCGTACCGCTAGTGCAGACGATTTCTACGTCCCGGATCTGAATGCGCCGACGACTCTCGCCGGTGCTCCTGTCGGATCCATCTGGTTCACGAACCGCTTTGTCCTAAACCCAACCGACCGCCCTCTGGCCTACAGCTTCCGCGCGCGGTTCGGCTGGGATGGTCCGTCGCCTCCGCCTACTGGTTGCGAGTCCGACATCATCGTGCCACCGCGTTCCTCAGTCCCTGTCTCCACGTCCATGTCCGGGCCGTGCGTTAGCCCGGGCGTCGGCGTCGGCTTTTTGCAGCTCTATCTGCAGTCCGGCCTCGTCCTGAGCGCGGCGATCGAGCTACGAGAACTCACAGGCTGCGGGCCGGAGTCACACGCCACCGTGCTGACTTCCGGCGCCCTCCCCATCTATTCATCGGTTTTTCCTGCGGGCTCGACCGCCATCACGGATGGCCTTCTCCCACCACCGCCTGAGCCCGCCGTGCCTTGTATCTGGGGGGCCGGCCCTGACACCCGGCGAGTCAACGTAACGATCGTCAACCTCGGCTCTGCCTCGACCTCTGCCACAGTGTCGGTCCCGGACCGCGAGGGCGCCCTACTGGAGCTCGTCGTTCCGCCAGGTCACGTGCGCCAGCTGAACGACGTGTTTCCGGACCTCATCATCACAGCACTTTCCGTCACTGCCTCTCAGCCCTTTCTCTGCTACGCCAGCGCAGTCTCCACTTTCGGCGATCCTCTTCGGCCGGCGTCCATCGCCACCTATCGCTTCCGTCCTTCTCCGTAACGCAGGCTAACCCGGCGTGCAGCGGACTCGCGGCGCTTCGCGCCGCTCGCCCCTGACGCCCCGGTTAGACGCGGGAACCCGATTCTTCGCTCGCTGGTCTATCTTCACGTGAACCGCGCACGCATCCGCAGACTCGCGGCCTTCTTGCTTGGTGCAGCAGCGACTTACTTCGGTGCCGAGGTCTCTCGTGCGTTCTGGGCCTGGAACGACTCTCCTCGCTCTGTCGGGTCGTACGTGGCCAGCACTATCGTATCTTGGCTGCTCATCGGCACCGGCGGTACGGTCTGGGCTCTGCTCGTGCATCGCCGCAACGCAGCCACATCAACGCTGTTTCCGGCACATGCCCGGCCAGTGGATCGGCCCGCCCCACAGCGCTTCCGTCGTTCCCTCGGAGGCCTACTCCTCGCCGCCGCGTGGCTCGCTACGGCGGTCTTCGGTTCTCCCGCTGTCATAACCGCAATCACCGTTCAGGACATCGCGTCCTACAAGTGGTTCGCACAGCAGCAGGCGTTGCCCCTCTCGGCCCCGTTTCCTCGCGTCAACACAACCGTTGCTGCTCCCGTGCTCCCTGGCGTCATTCTTCTCTGGCACGGCGTTCAACTCGCGGGGCAGGCCGGTGGCGGCGGCTGGGAACTATGGGTCTGGTACGGCGCCACCCCGCGCCGCATCCATCATTGGGCCCGGTGGTATTCCTAGATGTCCCCCCGCATCTCGCCCCGCGTCTAACCCCGGCGTGCAGTGGACTCGCTGCGCTCGCCACTGACGCCAGACGTTCGGCCGCTTGGCGCAACAATCGAGGAGGCGTTCATGACGGCACATCCCCCACCTTCGCGTTGGCGCGCGCTCCGAATTGCTCTGGCCCTTACGACGGCTCTAATCAGCTATCTTCTCCTCGCTCTTTGGGCTCTCTCCTTCGGACAACAGATGGCTCCCCTCGGCTTTCTCTTCTACTCCGTCTGGGCGCTCGGCCTCGGACTTCCTGCGTTCGCGTTCGGCTACGCTGTCGTCTTCAACTCTCCTCGGTCCGATCGCTTCAACACCATCTGCACAGTCGTTACAGTGCTGTCTGCAGTCGGGCAGGAAGTCTGGGCACTCGGACCTCTCGTCCTTTTCGGCACGCGAGGAGGCGGCTGGGACTACTTCACCGAAGCTTCCCTCAAAGGTTGGCACCTTGCCGTTCCGCCCTTTCTCGCCGCTCTCCTATGGCTCATCTCTCCTCCCGTCCCATCCTCTACAGCTCGACCTGCAATGGCGGGTCTGATTTTCTCTCTGGCCTTGGTCGCCCTACTGGCCATACCGCTAGGGCTCTCCCTGCATACACTCCGCCGGTAAGCGCTCGCCACGGCCCGCCGCAGCACCTAAAGCCGAGCGGCCTAACCCCGGCATGCAGCGGACTCGCTGCGCTCGCCGCTGATGCTGCGGTTAGGTGGCGTTCCTACCATGCATGAGAGCTCTCCCTTCCTGCTCGTCGACGACATCTTGGCGTCTCACAAAGAGGCGCTCGGTCCGGATTTCCTCGGGTATCGCAACCACGTCACCCGCGTGCTGCACTTTCTCTTCGCCATTGCACCGCAGCTCCGCGCTTCGGAAGAGCAGGTTCTCATTGCCGCGACCTTCCATGACCTCGGCATCTGGACCGCCCGTACCTTCGACTACCTGGCCCCTTCCTCCCGCCTCGCCCACGAGTACCTGCTGGCGCACAGTCTTCAAGCGCACTGGCCAGAAATCGACGTCATCATTCAGCAGCACCACAAGCTTCGTCCCTACCGCGGGCCTTTCTCACTCTCCGTCGAGTCCTTTCGTCGCGCGGACCTCGTGGACCTCTCGCTTGGCCTCTTTCGCTTCGGCCTCGCGTCCCGCTTCATCCGCTCCGTTCGCGACACCTTCCCGAACGCCCACTTTCATTCCCGCCTCACGGCGTTCACGGCGCGGCACTTTCTCCGGTCTCCTCTCAACCCTCTGCCCATGGTGCGGTGGTAGGGCACAGCGCCCCGCGCCAACCCGCCACCTAACCCCGGCGTGCAGCGGGCTCGCTACGCTCGCCGCTGACGCCGAACGTTGGGCGGAGTAACCCAGGGCCACGCTCACTTCTCCTCCACACCATCGCCAGAAGGGGGCATTCATGACCGCAACGACCGCCCACATCTGCCCAAAATGCGCCTCTCCCATGGAGACCGGCTTCATTCTCGACAAGGTCGACGACAATCGCCTCAAGATTCCTGAATGGCTCGAGGGCAATCCTGAACGCGCATTCTGGACTGGTCTCAATGCCAAGGGACGGACTCGTCTCAACATCATCACCTATAGGTGCGAGCGCTGCGGCTTGCTTGAGTCGTACGCGACGTAGCGCAGAGCTTCAAGCGATCTCGCCAGCTACAGCCCCGACAGTTCCGCCCAGCTCCAGGCCTTCCCGCAAGGGCCCCTCGCTCCACCGAGAGTGCCCCTTTCGGGCGTCGTCTCGCGGATGTCTTCTCGTGAGCGCCCTCTTGCGGTCGGGTCTTTGCGGGCAACGGTCTTGCGGCCCGTTTCTTGGTTCGACATTCGCAGCAACCGCATTTGCCACACCGTGGTCGGCCTCATCGCTCCCCCTCGCGACTCCCATCGCTCCGCTGCGGCACTCCGGGTGTTTCGTCAACCGTAGGACCCTCCAGAGGAGCAGCTGCGCATAGCCGTCCCGAAGAACCATCCCGGCTCATCCACCGCTGTTGCCTTCTCGGCAGCCCTTCGCGCCTCAACACGCCGCCCAGCCCCGGCATGCAGCGGACTCGCTACGCTCGCCGCTGATGCCAGCGTTCGGCCACGGTGGGCAGGCCTCCGGCAGGTTATTGAAGCGTCGTAACGGCTACCGTGACTATCCACGCGCGTGATCCGCACCTTCCGCGACCCCGACACGGAAGCGCTCTCTCAACGTCGCCTCCCGCGTCGTTTGCCCGCCAGCCTTCAACGCGTCGCGCTTCGGAAACTCGTCATCCTCGATGCGGCCAACTCCCTCGCTGACCTTCGCGTCCCGCCCGGCAATCGGCTCGAGCCTCTCGAGGGCGATCGTCCTGGCCAGCACAGCATCCGCATCAACGATCAGTGGCGCATCGGTTTCGTCTGGCGCGCCACCGATGCCTTCGACGTCGAGATCGTCGACGACCACTCATAGGTGACCGCCTTGGCAACGCTCGCACCCATTCGCCCTGGCGAAGTCCTCCTGGCCGACTTCCTCGAGCCTCACGGTCTCAGCCAGTACCGCCTGGCCAAGGACATCCGTGTTCCTGCCCGGCGTGTCAACGAGATCGTCCTCCGCAAGCGCGGCATCACCGCTGACACCGCTCTTCGGCTCTCGCGGTACTTCGGCACTTCCGAGCGCTTCTGGCTCAACGTCCAGGTCCGGTTCGAACTCGAGACCGAGCGCGACCGGGCCGGTGCACGCATCGTTCAAGAGGTTCCAGTCCTGTCGAAAGCCAGTTGAGCCGTGCCCTATCCCGTGCAACGGACTCGCACAGCTTCGCTGTGCTCGCCACTGACGCCCACGGTTAGGTGGCCGTGGCGACTATCGTTGGAGGCGCCATGCCAAAGAGAATCAAGTCCCTCCGCTCCCTTCACGTGGCCCTGACCGGTACCTGCTCGCGTTCCAGAAGCGTACTTACCCAGCAGATCATCCGGCGTGGCGGAAAGGTGACAGGCGAGCAGGCCGACGTAACGCGTCGAACGAACCTCCTGGTTCGTGGGGCATCGCCCAGTTGGAAACACGGCCTGTTCGGCAACAAGGAGGCTCTGGCGGCGAACCTGATCCGCTCGGGTTCAGACCTCGCCGTAATCCTTGCCGAAGACCTCGACCGCCTGCTCGAAGGCAGAGCTGTGCTCGAATATCCATACGTCGCCGGGTTCGACGTCGAAGCCCTCAGAACCGACGCGACGGTCGCCGGGCTTCCACCCGCCGCCACCCGCTTCCCCCAGCGGCGGCCTGTCGACGCCCTGACGGTATCTTCTCGACGCCTCGAGCAGGCACGCCTTCGTCAGCTGCACTTCGGTTCGAGCGCGGTCGTCGCCTGCAGCCTCTGTGGGCGCCGTTTCCCGACCTCCCTCATGGTCGTCGGACACATAAAGCCCCGGGCTCGTTGCTCTGCAGCTCAACGACGCGACCTATCGAATGTCGCGATGCCCGTCTGCCTGGCAGGCTGCGACACCCTGTTCGAGCGCGGATTCGTGACGGTGTCGTCCACAGGCCGCGTCGTCACATCTCGTCGTTTTCGCCGTTCATCCGATCTCTCGAGCCTACTCGCGCGACTCGACGGGCGCCAATGTCCAGCCCATACCGAAGGGACTGAACCTTACTTCGCCTGGCATCGGCAGTACGCGTTCCAGACCGGGGCCGCGTGACCCGACACACGGCGGACTCGCTTCGCTCGCCGCTGATACCACGGTTAGACACCTTATTGAGATGACTGATTCAGAGCTTCTCGCTGCATTCGTCGCCGCATTCGAGCGGCATGACGACATGCTCGTATCTGATCCACTTCTCGACCCCGCCGCTCATTCCTTGCGGATCGGCAACCCTGGCCCTCGCGGCGTGCGGTGGAGAGTCAAGCCCGTTCACCTCACGCATCGGGCCCTTGAGCGCTTTTATTCCCACGTCCCGGGACGGCTACCGCGTCTGTACGAGCAGCTCATCACCAGCTATCGGTGGGCCGACGTCGACATCGGCGCGTGCACTCTCCTCGGCAACCCTCCCGCCGAGGGCCTCTCCGGCCTGACCGCAAGCATCCTCCGCGACCGCATCCTTACGGACACGCTCTTCCCGAACGGCCTCATACCCTTCGCCCGCGCCAGTGGTGGTCGGTACGATCCAGTCTGTTTCGCGACTCGTCGGCCACAGCACGGCACCGACGTTCCGGTCGTTCGGGTTGACCACGAGCAGGTGCGTCGATTCCGACGGGTTCACATCGTGGCCGAGGTCGCACCGTCATTTCGGGCGCTCGTACAGAGCACCATAGAGACCGGCGCCTAACCCGGCATGCGGCGGACTCGCGTCGCTCGCCGCTGAGGCCCACGGTCAGGTGCCTTCGCATCACACGATGATGGAATCTCCTCTCACAGTCGGCGAGGCACTGACGACGTTCGAGGAGACCTCGCACCTCGATTTCAAGGGTTCGTTCGATACCCAGAGCCTCGGCGAGTGGCTGGCACTCATCGAGAACTTCGTTGCTCTCGCGAACTCCGGAGGTGGAGTCCTCTTCATCGGCGTTGATGACGACGGGCAGCCGACAGGAACCCCATTCACAGCGCGAGCAGCTCTCGATCCGGCGGTGGTCGTCGACAAGGTGCACGCCTTCACCGGGGTCCACTTCTCCGGGTTTCGACTCGCGCCTGCGTTCGAGGACGGCATGCCCGTCTTCGCCGTCGAGGTTCATGCCGCGGAGATTCCTCTCGTCTTCACCGAGGCCGGTAGCTACACAGTTACCGGACGGGCGAAGTCGGCCTTTGCTCCGGGCACGGTCTACTTTCGCCACGGGCCCAAGAGCGAGCCCGGCACGACCGACGACCTCCGACAAGCCATCGAACGACGCATTGAATCCGTCCGAGCGGCATGGACGGCAGGCATTGCGCGTGTCATCGAGGCCCCTCCCGGCTCCCAGGTCTTCGTCCTCCCGCCCGAGATGCCGCTATCAAGCGACCCGGCAGCCCAGCCGTTTCGGCTCGACAGCGACCCGAACGCTCCCGGCGTCGTCGCGCTACCCATTGATCGCACACACCCGAATCGACAGAGAGACGTTCGCGACAAGGTCAACGAGGCCCTTCCGGGCAGGTGCAAGATCACCGGGCACGATGTCTTCTGCGTTCGTCGGGTCTTCGCCATCGACTCCAACCCTTCCTTCTGTTTCATGCAGCGCCATGCCTCACCTCAGTTCAGCGACGGGTTCGTGACGTGGCTGCTCCAGGAGCGCGAGAAGAACCCAGCGTTCTTCGCCGAGGCGCGTCACGTCATGACCACCCGACGACCGGCAACACCTGACCCGGCAGCGGACTCGCACAGCTTCGCTTCGCTCGCCGCTGATGTCACGGTTTGACGTTGCCCGGGGGCTCCCCATGTGCGGTACAGCAGATTTGTACGGGAGCGCACATGCCCACTGAGACGACCTACAGCCACGCCCGCGCCAACTTCGCAGCTCTTTGCGACGAGGCGGTCTCGTCCACCGAACCGGTCATCATTCACAGGCGCGGCGCGCAGGACGTCGCTCTCATCGCCGCTTCCGAGCTGCGGAGCCTCCAGGAAGCCGCTCATCTCCTCCGGTCTCCGCGAAACGCCGAGCGCCTTCTGGCGGCACTGAATCGAGCCCGGGCACGTACAGGTTCACACCAGAGCCCCGATTCGGTCCGGCGTGAGTTCGGCCTGTCCAAGGAGGTGTCCCGTCGCCGTCGCGCGAAGTAGGGACTGCGTCCTTCAGGAAGAGTTCCGAGAAGACCTTCGTTACTGGGTCGAGAACGACCGACGGGTCGCTCTCAAAGTCGTAACCCTTGTCGAGGCGGTCATGACCGACCCGTTCTCTGGGCACGGGAAGCCGGAACCCCTTCGGCCTCTCGGCCCCAGCGTCTGGTCCCGCCGTCTGACCCAGGAACACAGGCTCGTCTACCTCGTCGCTCACGACCGCATCGACTTTCTCCAGGCCCGATACTCCTACTGACCGCTTTCCGGCTCAGCCACGTCCAACCCGGTATGCAGCGGCCTCGCTGCGCTCGCCACCGACGCCGAACGTCAGGCCACGGCGGTCAGGCCATCGGCGGTTCCTGACGCCCCGTAACGGCTGCCGTCACCATCCCGTCGCGTGATCCGCAGCTTCCGCGACTCCGACGCGGAAGCGCTAGTTCCGCGTCGCCGCTCGCGCCGCCTGCCCGCCCGCCTTCAACGCGTGGCGCTTCGGAATTCGTCATCCTCGATACGGCCGGCTCACTCCCCGACCTCCGCGTTCCGCCCGGCAATCGGCTCGAGCCTCTCGAGGGCGATCGTGCCGGCCAGCACAGCATCCGCATCGACGACCCGTGGCGCATCGGCTTCGTCCGGCGCACCACCGGTGCCTTCGACGTCGAGATCGTCGACGACCACTCGCAGGTGACCGCCGTGGCCAGGCTCGCGCCCATACATCCTGGCGACGTCCTCCTGGCCGAGTTCCTGGAGCCCCACGGGCTCAGCCAGCACCGACGGGCAAGGAACATCCGCGTTCCGGCCCGGCGTGTCAACGAGATCGTCTTCGGCAGGCGCGGCGTCACCGCGGACACCGCTCTTCGGCTCTCGCGGCGCTTCGGCACCACCGAGCGCTTCTGGCTCGACCTCCAGGCACGATTCGAGCTCGAGACCGAGCGCGACCGCCGCGGGGCACGCATCGCTCACGAGGTTCCGCTCCTGCCGCAGGCCGGTTGAGCCATGCCCGAACCCGCGCCTGCAGCGGCCTTCGCTTCGCCACGCTCGCTCGCCGCGAACGTCCACGGTCAGGCCGTCCGCCCGATCAGGTACATTGGTGTCCCATGGGCACGATCTTCGACGCTGCCGAACGGAACGCCCTGCTTCACCGCATCGAGTCCCTGTCCCCGTCCCGTCAACCTCGGTGGGGGCAGATGACCGCCCACCAGGCGATCTGCCACTTGTCCGCCGCCATTCAGTCCGGCATCGACGCCCCCTCGGCCTCCGCGCCCCCCGCAGCGTCCGGTCCGTTGACGCTCCGTCCCCTGAAGTGGCTCGTCATTCACGTTCTCCCCTGGCCGAAGGCGAAGCTCACGGCCCCTCCGGAACTTCTTCATCGTCCGCCAGGCTCGTGGGATGCGGATCTCGACACGTTGTCGGCCCTCCTCATTCGCGCGGCCGAGCGCGGTCCATCTGCGCCGTGGCCGGCCAGTCCTGTTTTCGGGCCGCTCTCCGGCAGGAGCTGGGGCGTTCTGCTCCGAAAGCATCTCGACCATCACCTTCGTCAGTTCGGCGCCTGACCCCGGCGTCCCGTGGACTCGCACAGCTTCTCCGTGCGAGCCGCGGACGCCAGACGCCGGGCCGCTCGAGGCATCACTCTCACCTGCGATGGAAGGGCGAATTGCATGAGCAGACAGGTCTTCCTCAACCTGCCGGTCTCCAACCTCCCCAGGTCGATCGCCTTCTTCAAGGCGATTGGATTCACGGACGACCCGCAGTTCTCCGGCGACAACGGCGCGTGCATCGTCATCAGCGACACGATCTTCGTGATGTTGTGCACCCGGGACAAATTTCGAGACTTCACGCCGAAGGCGATCTGCGATACCAGCAAGGCCGTGGAGGTGCTGATCAACCTCAGCTGCGAGAGCCGCGAGGAGGTCGACGGTCTCGTGGCCAGGGCGCTCGCTGCCGGCGGTTCCACCTACGACGAGCCGGAGGACCTTGGGTTCATGTACTCGCACAGCTTCCTCGACCCCGATGGCCATGGATGGGGGCTCTTCCACGTGACGGCCACGCCAGGCCCGAAGTGACTCGTGAGTGCCCGTCGTTGCGGCGAGGCGGCCCAACCACTCCGTGCACCCGACGACGCCGCGCCGCGGCACCGCCGGTGATTTCGACAGACAGGCCACGGCGCGGTCCTCTCCCGTCCATCCGGGGCACTCTCAGATGACGGATCCTGTGCTGCCACTCGGCGATCCCCGGCTCCGGCGCCTCTGCGCCCCGATCCTTGACGTGCACGCCCCGTCCTTTCGCCGCGACAACGAACGGCTCAAGAAGGCCCTCGACGCCTTTCGCCTTCAGTACGGGTTCGGCCGCGGCATCGCAGCGCCCCAGATCGGCATCCCGTCGTCCTTCATCTCCCTGAACCTGGGTGCCGGCACCCGATCGCTGGTCAACCCGGTCCTCACGTGGCGGAGTCCCGAGACCTTCACGCTCTGGGACGACTGCATGTGCTTCCCCCACCTGCTCGTCAGGCTTCGGCGGCACTCCTCCGTCTCGGTCGAGTACCTCGACGAACAGGGTCGGCCTCACGCCTGGGAGAAGCTTCCCCAGGCCGAGGCAGAGCTCCTCCAGCACGAGCTCGACCATCTACAGGGCGTCCTCGCGATCGACCTCGCTCTCGACGCCCGGAGCATCATCTATCGCTCGGCATTCGCGGCAGACCCTGCGTACTTCAGGTCCCAGGTCGACGACGTCATCCAGCCGACCACCTGACGGCCTTCTCGAGACCTCGGCCTGACCCCGCGAGCCGCACGTCGCTTCGCACGCCGTCGGCGCTGCTTCCGGGCGGACGCCTCACGTCGCATGATGCCGAGGCCCGGACAAGAGGACACCCGAAGACGGAGACCCGAATGAGAAAGCTGAAGATCATCGAGCACATCTCGCTGGACGGCGTGATCCAGCACTCCGCCGACGACGGCGACTTCCCGTACGTCGACTGGACCGCGCCCTATCGCACCCCCGCGGGCCGGGACGCGATGCTCGCCGCGCACGGCGAGGGCTTCGACCTGCTGCTGGGCCGCCGCACCTACGACATCTGGTCGGGCTTCTGGCCGAAGGCGCCGAGCAGCCCGATGGCGGACCGCCTCAACGCGGCAACGAAGTTCATCGCGACCCATCGCCCGGAGAGCCTCGAATGGGGCCCGTTCGTGGCCCTTGGCCCGGACCTCGTCGAGGACGTTCGCCGCATCAGGTCGCAGGGCGGCCCGGACCTCGTCCTCTCGGGCAGCTCCACGCTGACGTCGACGCTGCTCGAACACGGGCTTGCGGACGAAGTCCTGCTGGTCTTCTATCCGGTCCTGCTGGGCACGGGGAAGCGCTTCTTCGCGGAGGGAACCCCGCCACGCTCGTTCGAGCTCGTCAGCACGAACGCGACGCCGTCCGGCGTCGTCCTCAGCACCTACAGGGTCGGCGGGCCGCTGAAGACCGTGTAGCTCCACGGCGCGACGTCGTCAGGGAGAGCCGGGATCCCGGGAGCGGGCAGGCACGGCCCACGGCTCGCTCGATTCGCGGCGAAGACGGGGCGGACCCGCCGCGCTCGCCGCGGACACTCCCGACGAGAAGGCTCATGCGCGGCGCACCGATGCCGCTTCACTTCGGAGACGACAGATGGAACACGCACTGACCGGCAAGCGCGCCCTCGTCACCCAGGCAACGGACTTCATGGGCCCGGTACTCTGCGAGGTCTTCGCCCGGCAGGGTGCCGAGGTGGTCGCCAGCTCCGAATCCCTCGTGGAGCCGGGCGCCGCCGCGCGTGTCCTCTCCGGGGCGGGACGGATCGACATCCTCGTCGCGAACCTCGCCATCAGGGCCCCGTCCACTCCTGCCGTGGATTTCACCGAGGCCGAATGGAGACAGGTCTTCGCGGCGCTCGTGGACCCTCTCCCCCGGCTGGTGGCGGGCGCCCTCCCCGGCATGATCTCCCGGCGCGAAGGGAAGATCCTCGTCGTCGGCAGCGCCTCCGGACTGCGCGGGATGAAGAGAGCGTCCTCCTACAGCGCCGCACGCGGCGCCCAGCTGGCCTACGTCCAGGCGGTCGGCGTGGAAGCCGCGCCGCACAACGTCCAGGTCAACGCCATCGCCCAGAACTTCGTCGACAACCCGACCTACTTCCCGCCGGAAGTCCAGGCGAACCCGAGGTTCCAGGAGCGGCTGGCGCGCGAGGTCCCGCTCGGGCGCCTCGTCTCCGCTCGCGAGGACGCCCTCTTCGCGGCGTACCTCTGCAGCAGCGCAGCCGACTGCTTCGTCGGGCAGGTGTTCCCCGTCTGCGGCGGCTGGGTCGCGCGCTGAGGGAGTCGCCCGGGCCCGGACACGCCCCGGACGTACCGAGAGGAGAGCACGATGGGCAACGAGAACGCAGCGCCCGAGTCGAGCGGCGTCACGGTGAAGCTCCTCGCAACGGTGGACCTGGGCCCCGAGATCGAGGGCATGACGGGGCGCCAGCTGCGAATGCGCATGGTGACCATCGAGCCCGGAGGAGTCTTCGGCCCGATTCACGACCACAGAGGCAGGCCAGGGACCGTCTACGTCCTGCAGGGAACGATCACCGACCATCGAAATGGAGTCGCCACGGACTACGGGCCGGGAGTGGGCTGGCCCGAAGACAGGAACACCACGCACTGGCTCGAGAACAGGGGGTCGATTCCGGCCGTGGAGATCTCCGTCGACATCGTCCGGCAGGAGTAGGCTCCGGCCCGACATCCGACGCGGTCGAAGCCGTCTCGCGCCGCCCCGCGGACGCACCCGGGCATCGAAGGGAGAACCGGACCACATGGAAGACGCACCTCGCCGCCTCTGCTGGCACGGCATGCTCCTGTTCCTTCTCGGTCTCGTCACCGGCCTCTTCGTCCCGCAGCTCGTGAATCCCCGCATGGGGCTGGCGGCTCACCTCGAGGGCCTCATGAACGGCACGTTCCTGCTCGCGCTCGGATCTGCCTGGCCGCGCGTCCGGCTGTCCCGACGCGCAGCGCAGGTGGCCTTCGGCGCGGCGATGTACGGCACCTACGCCAACTGGGCCGCCACGACCGTCGCGGCCGCGTTCGGCACGGCCGCGCTGACCCCGCTGGCTTCCGGCCTCCACGAGGGTCGGCCGTGGCAGGAGCTGCTCGTCGCGTTCGGCTTCGGCAGTGTCGCCCTGGCGATGCTCCTCTCCTCGATCCTGCTTCTCCGGGGGTTCCGGAAGGCCGCGCCCGACGGCACGCCCCCGAGAGCCACCGACGCCTGACCGGCGGCGAGAGTCACGCCGGGCGACGAAGGACCGCTCCGCCGCGCCGCGCTCGCCGGCGGTCCGGGAGCAGCCGGAGGTCACGCGCATGGAGACGCCGCTCGTCCTCGTGAACGCCCGCGACGACGCCACGCATCGCGAATGGCTGAAGCACGTCTACGCCTTCTACCTTCACGACCTCTCGCCGTTCGCGAAGGACGAGTACCGCCTCTCCGCGGCCGGCCGCTGGGAGCCCGACCACCTCCCCTACTGGCTCTCGCAGCCGTTCTGCCATCCCCTCGTCCTGGTCCGGCGCTCCGTCCCGATCGGCTTCGCCTTCGTCGGGCGGAGGCCGTTTCCCTTCCTGTCCGAGGACGTGGAGTTCCGCCTCTCGGAGTTCTTCGTGCTTCGCGCCCTCCGTCGCTCCGGGCTGGGCCGCGAGGCCGCAAACGCGGTGTTCGCCCACTTCTCCGGCGCCTTCGAGCTGACGGTTCTCGGGGACAACGCGCCGGCCCTGGCGTTCTGGCGCACCGTCCTCCCCTCCGCCGCCGCTTCTCCCGTTCGGGAGTCCACCGCTCGCGGCCTGGTCCGGTTCACCTTCGCCACGGGGCCTGCCTGACCGGGGATCTCCGCGGGCTTCCCGCGCCCTCGTACACCTGCTGCTCGTGCGGCCGTCGTCGCTCGCCGCTCAACCCCACGGTCAGGCCGGCGCGGAAGCGCGGCATCCCCGATCAGGACGGTGACCCATGCGTGATCCCTACGCCCAGCTCGCGCCGCGATACGACCGGATGGCTGACGATCCCGCGATCCGGGCCATATACCGGGACTTCCGGCGCGCGCTGACGAACGCGGCCGCCGCGCATCGGATGCGCCCGCGCGTGATCGTCGACCTCGCCTGCGGCACCGGGAACACGGCCATCCCCTGGGCGCGCGCGCGCGGCCGCACGGTCGTCGGGGTCGACGTCTCCGAGGCGATGCTCCGGGTCGCGCGCAGGAAGTCGCGGCGCGTCCGCTGGGTGAGGCAGGACCTCACGCATCTCTCGCTGGGCGTGACCGCCGACGCCGCGACGTGCCACTTCGACGCGCTGAATCACATCCTCGAGGCGGGCGACCTTCAGCGGATCTTCACGAACACCGCGCGGCTCCTCCGCCCGGGGGGCCTGTTCCTGTTCGACCTCAACACGCGGTTCTTCCTCCGGTGGCTCAGCACGAGCGAGAAGCTCTTTCGGGCGGGTCCCGACCTCTTCGTGGCCCGCAACGCGTTCGACCCGAAGTCGGGCGTCGCGACGTTCCGTCAGCTCTGGTTCGTGAAGCACCGGCAGCTGTACAGGAAGGTCCTCGTGACCGTGAGGGAGCGCTCGTTCGAGGACGCGGAGATCCGGCGGATGCTGCGAGCCGCGGGGCTCCGGCTCGAGACGACCCGGGTCGTCCGGCAGCTGAAGGGACGGCCGATCCGGAAGCTCTACGTCGCGGTCCGGCCCGGCGCGTCGGGTCGTCGCTCCGTCGCGCCGGGCACCCCGCCCTCCGCATCCTGAAGGCCCACGGCTCCGGGGCCCGCCTTCGCCCGGACCTCGCGGCTCATCCCGAGCATCTGCCGAACCCGCACGCCGCCCGACACCGGCTCGCCTTTCCGCCATGAACAGACCCCGCGCTGGCTCACCGTCGTCGTGGTCGTCGCCCTCGTCCGTAACGTCCTGGGGCTCCTGGCCGTCCTGGTCGACCTGCGGCTTTCGGCCGCGGACGTCGCCGCGCTCTCCGCGGAGCAGCAGGCCCTCTGCGGGGCGCGCCCGCCCTGGTCCGCCGGCGCGAGCATCCTCTCCGTCGCGGGCGCCGGCAGGCTTGCCAATCCGGTTCCCTTCGTGCCGCAGGGTCTCGTCCTCGCCATCCCGGTGGGCCTCGTCTTCCTGGCCCGCCACGCAGCCGGCAGGAACTGGCTCGCGCCGCCCGTCGCCGGCCGCGGCTCGGAGCAGAATCCCGTGAGCCCCAGGCCCATGATCCCTCCCGAACTCGCCGCAGGGCGGATGACCGAACGGACGCCGGACCCGGGGGACGGGCGCGGCGAGAGACTCGCGAGGGCGGCAGGGCCGGGCCCCGGTATCCGGCGGTCGCGGAGGCCGTGACGTGACGGATCCGCACCGCGCCGTCTGCCCCGCGAGGCACGCCGGGGCCCTCGACAGCCCGATTCGCAGGTGGCTCCAGAGCCCGCAGCGCCTCCTCGCGCCCCACGTCCGGGAAGGGATGACCGCCCTCGACTTCGGCTGCGGTCCCGGTTTCTTCACCCCGGACCTCGCGCGTCTCGTCGGCCCCTCGGGCCGCGTCATCGCGGCCGACCTGCAGGCCGAGATGCTCGAGAGGCTGCGCGCCAAGCTGCGGGGGACGCCGCTCGAGAGCCGCGTCACGCTGCACCAGTGCCCGCCGGACCGGATCGGGCTGACCCGGCAGGTCGACTTCGCGCTCGCGTTCTACGTCCTCCACGAGCTCCCCGACGCCGCGGCGTTCTTCGCCGAGGTCCGGACGCTCCTGACCGCGGAAGGCCGGCTCCTCGTCGTGGAGCCGCCCCTCCACGTCACGAAGGCCGCCTTCGAACAGACGCTCCGGGCCGCGCGCGACGCCGGCCTTCTCGTCGCGGCGAGGCCGCGCATTCCCTTCAACAAGGTGGCTCTTCTCCGGGTGGGCTGACCGGCCTCGATCGCCGGCGGCAGCTTTCGCCCGACGACGCCTCGTTCACGGAACCCGACGCGACGGTCGAGCCGCTTCCGCCGAACGGCTTCACCGGACGGGTCCATCGCCTCGAGGCCACTGTGGGAGAAACGTGCCGGATGTCGTTCACGAGCATCGGCACGGGCCCGGGCCACGCCTTCGGCGAAACGTTCCTCGAGCTCGTTCCGGACGAGCGGATCCGGCACGCGGACGCGCTCGACGACCCGAACCTCCCCTGCGAGATGCAGACGACGATCTCCCCGAAGCGAGCTTCCTGCGGAGCCGGGCCGAGCGCCGTCCGGGACGGGATCCCGGCGTGAAGGGAGAGCGAGTGCCGGTCTCCCGCGCGCCGCGACAACTCGCGGCCGTCGCCCTCGCGGCGGCGGTCGCGGCGAGATTCGCGCCCGGCGCGCCGCCGCGCCCGGAGCCCGCCCCGCGGCCGGCCGAGACGATCCGGGTGAGCCTCCCTGCGGGCGCGGGCGCCGTCGACCTCTACTGGCCGGACGGGGACGGGCCCGTGCCCCTCGTGATCGTGGCGCACGGCTTCTCGCGTCACCGCCGCAACATGGCGGGCTGGGGGGCGGCACCTCGCCGGCGAGGGCTTCGTCGCCGCCGTCCCGGACCTGCCGGCGTGGTCGGACCAGGTCCGCAACGGCCGCTTCCTCTCGGAGCTGCGCGCGCACCTCTGCACCGACGGCGCCTTCCGTGGCCGCGTCGACCCGTCGCGGGTCGGGCTGGTGGGGTTCTCGGCCGGCGGTCTCGCCACCCTGCTGTCGGCCGCGGACGACCCGGGCGTCTCGGCCTGGGTGGGCCTCGACCCCGTCGACCGCAAGGGGCTCGGCGCGAAGGCGGCCGCCCGCGTGACGAGCCCGACCCTCGTCCTCACCGCGGAGCCGTCCGGCTGCAACGCCTCCGGGAACGCCCGCGACATCGTCGCGGCCCTGCCTCGCGGCGAACACGTCCGCGTGGCCGGCGCGGTCCACGTGGACGCCGAGTGGCCCACGAGCTGGCTCGCCGAGGCCTCCTGCGGCCGGTCGGACGGCGCGCGGCGCCGCGAGTTCGTCCGGCTCGCGACGGCGGCCCTTCACGCGGCGCTCCGGTAACCTCGCCGCGTGACACGCGCTCTCGAACCTGCCGCTCCGACCACCGAGCTCCGCTCGAGCGTCCACGTCCCGCCCGGCGAGGGGCCCCTCGGGGACGCCATCGCCGCCACCCTCCGCGCCCCGCGCGCCGAGCGCCCGGCGCTCTTCGGCAGGCTGGCGCGCGAGATCGAGGCCTTCGTCGCGGCCACGGCCCCGGAGCACCCCTGGACCTGCACGGAGCACCGGGGCACCGACGGCTCCCACGTCTTCCGGGGCGGCGCCGGGCATTCTCTCGTCATCGACCCCGAGGGGCGGCTCTGGCGCGCGAGGAATCACGAGGACTTCGAGACGACCTGGGACATCACGCCCACGACCTGCGTCCTCGCGACGCTCACCCCGCTCTACGGCCAGATGCGCGAGTACCTGCCGCGGTAGCTCCCGCGCCGGGCCGGCTCGCCGCACCGGCCGTTGCGAGTTACCCTCCCGCCTTCCGATGAGCGACGCCGCCTTCGACTCGTCCTACGACTACACCCCCGCCCTCGTCGCGCGGTTCGCCAGGAGCGAGCTGCGCAGCCGGTACGGCGGATTCCTGATGGCCCTCGGGATGGCGTTCGCCTGGTCGCTCCTCTGCCTCCGCAGCAGCACGCTCGTCTGGCTCTCCGGCTTCCTCATGGGGTTCGTCGCGGCCTTCGGCGTGATGCTCTGGAAGTGGTACCGGGGCGCCCTCGCCTCGGCCTCGGTGTACGCGGGCGCGCCGATCTCCGTCCGCCTCGACACCGCGGGGATCCGCCTTTCCTCTCCCGTCCTCACGTCGGAGTGCCCGTGGTCTTCCGTCGCGGCCCTGCACCGCCTGCCGGAGGGCTTCCTCCTCGTGAGGAAGGGCTCCCAGCAGGCGGTCCCCCTGCCGCGCGAGGCCCTCTCCCCCGAGGCGGCCGCCTTCCTCGTCTCCGCCGTCCGCGAGGCCGGCGGCCGCGTCGACCGTGAGCCCTCCGCCGGCGGCCGGCGCACCGGCGCCGCCCGCCCGTAGCGCGCGTCCCCTCCTTGCCCTTCCGCCGCGGCCCCCGTACCGTCGGGGCCCGGCGCGAAGCGTGCCGCAGGGAGGGCCGATGCACTACCTCCTCTTCTACGAGACGAGCCCCGACTACCTCGAGCGGCGGGGGGAGTTCCGAAACGAGCACCTCGCGCTCGCGTGGGCGGCGCACGAGCGTGGCGAGCTCCTCCTCGCCGGCGCGTACGCCGACCCCGCCGACGGCAGCCTCCTCGTCTTCGAGGGGTCGTCGCCCGAGGTCGCCGAACGGTTCGTCAAGGCGGACCCTTACGTGAAGAACGGGCTCGTCCGCAGCTGGCGCGTGCGGCCGTGGACGACGGTCGTCGGGGCGCTCGCGTCGACGCCGGTCCGGCCCGGGCCGGCCGAGGGCCGCCGGTAGCTTCGCGGCATGGACTACGCGCGCATCCTCGCGGAGATCGCCGACGAGGTGAGGCCGCTCGTCGGGCAGGGGCGTCCCGCCGGGTACATCCCGCCGCTCGCCCGCGTCCCGCGGGACCGCTTCGGCATGGCGGTGCGGACGGTGGGGAACGAGCTCTTCGCCGCCGGCGACGCCGCGGAGCGCTTCTCGATCCAGAGCATCGCGAAGGTCTTCAGCCTGACGGTCGCGATGCGGCTCGAGGGGGACGCCGTCTGGGAGCGCGTCGGGCGCGAGCCGTCGGGGACCGCCTTCAACTCGCTCGTCCAGCTCGAGGTGGAGCGCGGGATCCCGCGGAACCCCTTCATCAACGCGGGGGCCCTCGTCGTCCTCGACATGGTCCTCGCCCGCCAGCGGGACGGCGAGGACCTCGTCCTCGACTTCGTGAAGCGCGCCTCCGGAAGCCCCGACGTCGGGATCGACGCGGAGGTCGCCGGGGCCGAGCGGGAGACCGGTCACCGGAACCGCGCGCTCGCCCACTTCCTGAAGTCGTTCGGGAACCTCGCGAACGAACCCGACCGGGTCCTCGACGCCTACTTCCGCCTCTGCTCGATCTCGATGAGCTGCGCCGAGCTCGCGGCGGCGTTCCACTACCTCGCGACCGGGGGCGTGTCGCCCGCCGGCGAGGAGGTCGCGACGCCGCGGCAGGTGAAGCGGGTGAACGCCGTGATGCAGACGTGCGGCGTCTACGACGAGGCGGGCGACTACGCCTACCGCGTCGGCCTGCCGGCCAAGAGCGGCGTCGGGGGCGGCGTCGTGGCGGTCCTGCCGGGGCGCTTCGTGGCGACGGTCTGGTCGCCGTGCCTCTCGGAGAAGGGGAACTCGCTCGCCGGGACGATGGCGCTCGAGCTCCTCACGACGAAGACGGCGCTCTCGATCTTCTGACCCGGCGCGCCCTCCCTCCGCACGTAGACTCCACGCCGATGCGGCCCGCCGGGATCGTCGTCGCGATGGAGGAGGAGTTCCTCCCGTTCCGGGCTCTCCTCCCGACGCTCCGCCCCGCGCCGGGGACTGGCCCGTGGGAGACGTGGGAGGGCGAGGCGGGCGGCAGGCCGGTCGTCGTCGCCGTCTCCGACTGCGGCCCCGTGAACGCCGCCGCGGCGCTCGAGGCGCTCGTCGCCCGCTTCGACCCCGGCCTCGTCCTCTCCTCCGGCGCCGCCGGCTCTCACGACGAGGCGCTTCTCCCCGGCGACGTCGTCGTCGGCGCGCGCTACCGGGTCCTGGTGCCGATCGCCGTGCAGGAGGAGCGGGCCCGGCACGGCCTCCACCCCAAGGCGTTCCGGTTCCGGCGCGACGGCGCTCGCCACCACGCCGACGTTCTCGAGGCGCCGGCGGAGCTCCTCGCGCGCGCCGTGGCCTCCGGCGAGGAGGAGCTCCGCGGGCTCGGACCGTGGACGGGGCCGGGATGGCCCGAGGGGGTCGCGGCCCGCGACGGGAGGCTCGTCGCCGGCGTCGTCGGCTCGACGGACTCCTGGACCCGCGGCGCGGCCGACCTGCGCGCGCTCCGCGCGTTCTACGGCTCGCACTGCGAGGACATGGAGAGCGCCTTCCTCGCGCAGCTCTGCGCCCTCCGCGGGCTCCCCTTCGTCTCGGTGCGGTGCGTGAGCAACAACGAGCTCCGCCGCCCTCTCGCCCCCTCCGACGTCCCGGCCGCCCTCGCCCTCGCCGGGGCGCGGAGCGCGCGGATCGTCGCGAGGCTCGTGGCCGGAGCCTGACGGGGCGCTTCGCGAACGCGGGCGGAGCCGGTATCGTCCGGCCACCCGAAGCCCCACCGGAGCACGCCGTGAAGAACACGTCCTCCCGCCCCGCGCGCCTCCTCGACGCCGAGACCGTCGCGAACGTCGGCCTCTTCTACGTCGGGTTCCGCCTCTCCCGCTACGGCTGGAACGTCTCGCCCGCGACGCGGCACGCGCGGGGCTTCGACCTCGTCGCCTGCAGCCGCGACGCGGCGCGGACGCGGATGCTGCAGGTGAAGTCGACCTCGCGCCGCGGGCCGATCCTCCTCGGCACGCGGCTCGACCGCGTCGTCGGCGACTGGGTCGTCCTCTGCCGGAGCGTCCTGACCGAGTCGCCCGAGTCGTTCCTCCTCACGCCCGGGGAGGCACGCGGCGCGGCGGTCGAGGTCGAGAAGGACGGGCTCTCGAGCTACTGGCTCCTGCCGCGCTCCTACGACCGCCCGGAGTTCCGCGAGGCGTGGTCCCGTCTCGGGGTCGGCGCCGCGGCTCCGGGCGCGCCGGCCGCCGGCGGGCGCACCCGAACCGCCCGCCGCTGAGCGGAAGGAGCCGGTCCGGGCCGCGCCCTCTCGAGCGCGGCCCGGGCGGAACCTGCCGGCGGGAGAGCGCCCCTAGGCGATCCGCCTCCGGAGCGCGAAGGCCCCGAGCGCCGCGACCGCGGCCGCGAGGGCCGCGAGTCCGGCGCGCGGGAGCATCGGGATGGCGGCCTCGACGACCCGGAAGCCCGTGGCGTCGCCGGAGCCGGGGAGCGACGGGTCGTCGGTCGGCGCCGACGTCTCGTTCGTCCCGTTGCCGTCCGCGTCGTACGAGACCTGCCCCTGGTTCGTGACGACCTGGCCCGGGGTCGCGTTCGCGATCGTGGCGTGGATCGTGACCGTCACGCTCCCGCCGGCGGGGATCGTGCCGTTCCAGTGGACGACGTTCCCCGCCGTCGTCGCCGTGCCGGCGGAAGCCGACGCCGACGCGAGGGCGAGCGCGGGCGGGAGCGTGTCGACGAACTCGTCGCCGGCGTTGTCGAGCTGGGCCGAGCCGCCCGTGTTCGCCAGGACGACGGTGTACGTCACCGAGCCGCCCTGGACGTAGACGCCGGCGACGCTCTTCGCGCCGGAGACGTGCGCGGGCGAGGCGACCTGTGTCGTGTCCGTCGCGCTCTGCGTCGCGCTCCCGCTCGTGACGGTCGCGGTGTTCGAGAGCGTTCCCGTGAAGGCGGCCGAGACGGTCCCCGTGACGACGTAGGTGACGGAGCCGCCCGGCGGGATCGTCACCGTGTCCGACAGGTTCCCCGACCCCGCGGCCGTGCAGGTGGCCCCGCCGGCGCCGGTACACGTCCAGATCGGAGCGACGAAGGCCGCCGGGAACGTGTCGGAGAGGGTCGCGCCCGTGGCGGTGCTCGGGCCGGAGTTCGCCGCGACGATCGTGTACGTGGAGGTCTGGCCGGGAGCCGCGGACGTCAGGCCGTCCGTCAGGGTGATCGAGAGGCCGAGCTGCGGCGCGAGGGTGTCCGAGTCGGTCGCGGAGTTGTTCCCCGGCGTCGGGTCGGTCACTCCCGCCGGGGCCGAGACCGTCGCCGTGTTGGCGAGCGTGCCGGTCGCCGCGCCGTCGATCGTGGCCGAGACCGTGTAGGTCACCGACGCGCCCGCCGGGAGGTTGGCCGTGTCGTTGACGTTCCCCGAGCCGGAGGCCGTGCAGGTGCCGCCCCCCGCGCCGACGCAGGTCCAGGTCGCCGTGAGGCTGGCCGGGAACGTGTCGGCCACCGTCGCGCCGGGAGCGTTGCTCGGCCCGGCGTTGCTCGCCGTGATCGTGTAGGTGACCGAGCCGCCGGGGGTCGCCGTCGTGACGCCGTCCGTCTTCGTGACCGCGACGTCCGCTTGCGGGGTCAGCGTGTCCGTGTCGGTCGCCGAGTTGTTCGCGGGGTTCGGGTCGGTCACGGTGGAGGAGACCGTCGCCGTGTTCGAGAGGGTCCCCGTCGCCGCCGCGGAGATCGCCGCGGTGACCGTGTAGGTCACCGAGCCGCCCGCCGGGATGCTGACCGTGTCGTTGAGGTTCCCGGACCCGGAGGCGGTGCAGGTCCCGCCGCCCGCGCCGACGCAGGTCCACGTCGCCGTGAGGATCGCCGGGAACGTGTCGGCCACGGTCGCGCCGATCACAGAGTCGGGCCCGGCGTTGCTCGCCGTGATCGTGTAGGTGACCGGGCCGCCCGGCACGGCCGTCGTCACGCCGTCCGTCTTCGTGATCGCGAGGTCGGCCGAGAGGGGACGGCAGGCGGTGACGGTGACGTCGTCGATCGCGAGGCCGGCGAACTGGACCGTCGTGTCGGAGTCGAGGTGGAAGCGGAGCTCCACGTTCTGCCCGGCGAGACTGTCGACGCTCCGCGAGAGGACGCCCCAGCCCACCGCGCCCCCGATGTTCACCTGGGGGTTGCCCGTACCGGCCGAGGCGCTGATCGGCGTCGGCTCGATCCACTCGTAGAGGCGCACCGGGGTCGCGCCCCCGACCTGCTGGGCGTCCACGAACATGTGATCGAAGTTGGCCGTCTCGACCTGGTGGCGCTGCGCCCACGTGACGACCACGGGCGCCGAGAGGCCGGCCAGGTTGATGTTCGGCGACAGCAGGTCCTGGTTGCTCGAGGCGTTGTAGGTGTTGTCGAGGTCGGTCTTCCAGCAGTTCACGCCGCTGTTGCACGAGCTGAACGCGGCGATCGGGTTCGCGGTCGTCGTGGCGACCGTTGCGGGAAGACCGAGCTCCCACTCGTCCTGGGTGCCGGAGTGCGTGAAGCCCGCGGCCCCCGACTCGAAGTCCGTCGTGAAGACCGTGGTCGTGGTGAAGCCGGCGGCGCAGGTCGGCGGCGGGGGCGGCTCGCAGATGCGGAGCGCCCACGACGTCAGCGTCCCGCCGTTGGCTCCGGCCGTGTCGTCGCGCAGGTCGAGGGTCCAGGTGCCCCCCGCGTCCTGGCCGTCGAACCAGGAGAGGCGATACGCGCCGGACGTGCTCGCGGTACCGGCGGTGGAGTTGTTCTCGGGCTTGTAGTGCATCCCCTTCAGGACGGTGAAGGCCGGGGGGATCCCCGCCTCGTCGTCGAAGACGAGGTCCATCTGCGTCTGCCCGCCGGTGGCGGCAGCCCCGATGTCGGTGAAGAGACCGAAGTCGCTGCCGGCCGGCGAGCGGAGGTGGGCGTCGACGTCCTGCATCAGCGCGTGATTGAGGACGACGTCGACGTCGAGGTCGGCGATCCGCGGGTGGCCCGGAACCGTGATCGTCGAGCTGACGAGCCCCGTTCCCGGTCCGATCGTCTTCGGGACGTCGGCGCTCGAGTAGACGGTGCAGTTGATCCCCTCGTTCGTCGCGGGGTGGACGCTGACGCTCAGATGGTAGGTCGCCGTCGGGCCGCCGGTCGCGGCGGTGGCCGAGTCGACGAACGCGTAGTAGGTGCCCGCGGTCTTGACCGTGAAGAACATCGCCTCGGAGGGGATGTTCGGGTTCGGCGAGACGTCGCCCGTGCCGGCGTCGTCGACGACGGCGATCTGGTTGCCCGCGTCGCCGAAGAGCGCGAAGCCGAGGCGGCCGTTCCAGGTCACGCCGTCGCGCTCGGGGTCGAGGTCGAGCGAGAGGTAGACGGTGTCGCCCGCGTTCAGGCTGATGGAGTACCAGTCCTGCTCGGTCGCGACGGCCGGGTTCCGGGTGCCGCTGACCCAGCCGTTCGCCGGGAGCGGGTTCGCCGTGGCCGGCGTGTCGTTCGACTCGACCTCGGGCGTCGGCGCCCCGCTCTGGAGCCGGAAGTGGAGCTCGTACGACCGCTCGGAGGCGGTCCCGGCGGTGAAGTCGTTCACCTTCAGGTAGTAGGTCCCGGCCGCCGGGATCGTCGCGCCCGCGATCGACGAGGAGAGACCGGCCAAGCTGCCGTTGTCGTCGTCGAACTCGATCACCGTCGTGCCGTCGGAGGCGTAGAGGGTGAGCTGGCTGTCGGTGCTGTTTCCGGCCGAGAACGACGTCATCGTCGCCGCGTAGACCCGGTCCCCCGCGCTGGCGGTGAAGGAGTAGTAGTCGACGTCGCCGTTCGGGTAGAGGTTCCCGCGGATGACGACGTTCGTCCCGGCGATCGGCGAGGCCGTCGCCGCCGTCCCGTTCGGCTCCACCTCGCCGGCGAAGGCCTGGCGCGGGAGGGCGTACGGGACCCGGGCCGCCGTCCCCGGGCTCACGGGCCGGCCGGCCGTCTCGACCACGCCCTTCACCTCGCCCGTCGGGGTGAGGTCGACGAACTCGAACGGCCCGGCGGGGGGCGGACCGGCGGTCGCGGTCGACGCGACGAGGAGGAGGGACGCCAGGAACGCGGCATAACGCGAACGAAGTCGACGGGAGCTCATCAGCAACTCCTCCGATGGCCTCGCGGCCGAATTTCCCTGCACAAGAAGAGTGAACGCCGGACGGATCCTATTCGAGGTCCCGGAGAGCGGCGAGGGAAATCGCCGCCTCCGGGCGGGGGCCGATTCCCGTCGGCGGCACGCTCAATCCGGCCGGCGCGGTTCCCCTACCGGTCCCGGCAGGACCGCCTCGCGGAGGAGGGGCCGCCCCCCGTCCTTCCGGCGGGCCCGGACCCACGCCACGCCGTCGTCGAGGAGGCTGTAGCCGGCGGGGACGACGAAGAGCGTCATGAGCGTCGAGACGGCCATACCGCCGACGAGCGCGAGCGCCATCGGCCGCTGGACCTCGGCGCCGGGACCGATCGCGAGGGCCGGCGGCAGGGCGCCGGCGATCGTCGCGATCGAGGTCATCAGGATCGGCCGGAGCCGGACCGGGCACGCCTCGAGGAGCGCCTCGCGGTTCGGGACGCCCCGCTCGCGGACCTGGTTCGTGAAGTCGACGAGGAGGATCGAGTTCTTCTTCGCGATGCCGACGAGGAGGATGACGCCGAGCATCGAGTAGACGTTCAGGCTCTGGCCGCCGAGGAGGAGCGCGAAGAGGGCGCCGCTGACCGAGAACGGGAGCGCGAGGAGGACCGTGAGCGGGTGCCCGAACGAGTTGAACTGCGAGGCGAGGACCATGTAGGCCACGAGGAGGCCGAGGCCGAACGCGAACCAGAGCGACTGGAACGACTCGCGGAAGGCCTTCGTGCTCCCCGCGACGACGGCCCGGTAGCCGTCGGGGAGGACCTTCCGGGCGATCTCGAGGGAGCGGTCGACGGCGACCGCCTGCGAGGCGCCCGTCGCCACGTTCGCGAAGATGCTGATCGCCCTCTCGCGGTCGCGCCGCGTGATCGCCTGGAGCGTCGGCGTCTGGTCGATCCGGATGAGCTGGCCGAGGCGGACGGCCTCTCCGCTCCCCGTCCGGATCAGGAGGCGGGTGATGTCCTCCGGCCTCTCGCGCTGCGTCGCGAGGAGCCGCCCGCGGATGTCGAAGCGGCGCCCCTTGTCCTTGAACTTGCCGATCCTCACGCCGCCGATGGCGGCGTTCACGGTCTCGCCGATCGTCGACATGCTCACGCCGAGGTCGGCGGCGCGGTCGCGGTCGGGGACGACCTGGATCTCCGGCATGCCGACCTGGTAGTCCGTGTCGACGTCGGTGATGAGGCCCGACTGCCGCATCTGCTCGGCGATCTCGCGCGCGGACTTCGCGAGGACGTTCCAGTCGGGGCCGCGCACGTTGAACTCGATCGGGAAGCCGCCGCCGCGCGACGGGCTGAAGCCGGCCTGCGAGATGTCCTGCAGGGTGATCCGCCCGCCCGGGATCGTCGCCGCGTGGCGGCGGACGACGTCCATGAACTCGAGCTGCGTGAGGCGGCGCTTCTTCTCCGGGTCGACCGGCCTCTCCCGCGGGTCCTTCATGTTGACGTAGGCCTGGGCGGTGTTCACGTCGCTCCCGCCGCCGACGCTCCCGGCGAAGAGGACGACCTCCGGCCGCGCCATGAGGAACTTCTCGACCTGGCGGAAGTAGCGGTCCGTCGCGTCGAGGCTCGTCCCGACGGGCGTCTGGAAGCGGATCGTGAAGCGGCTCATGTCCTGGCTCGGGATGAACTCCTGGCGCAGGAGGCCGATCGTGAGGAGCGAGAGGAGGAAGAAGACGAGCGAGCCGACGAGGACCCGGCCCCGGTGGCGGAGGACGGGCCCGAGCGCCCTGAGGTAGAGCGCGGAGAGGCGCGAGAAGAGCCCGTCCATCGCCTTCCCGAGCCGGCCGCGGTGCTCGACCTCGAGGAACTGCGAGCAGCGCATCGGGGCGAGCGTGAGCGCCTCGAGGAGCGAGATGAGGACGGCGACGGAGATCGTGACGCCGAACTGGAAGAAGAACTTCCCGATGATCCCCTTGAGGAAGGCGACGGGGAGGAAGATCGCGACGATGGCGAGCGTCGTCGCCGCGGCCGCGAAGGTGATCTCGCGCGCGCCGACGGAGGCCGCCTTGACCTTCCCCTCGCCCGCCTCGCGGTGCCGGTAGATGTTCTCGAGGACCATGATCGCGTCGTCGACGACGATGCCGACGACGAGCGTCAGGCCGAGCACCGTGTAGGTGTTCAGGGTGAAGCCGAAGAAGTAGATGACGATGAACGTCCCGAGGATCGAGGTCGGTATCGCGAGGAGGATGTTCACCGTCGTCGACCACGAGCCGAGGAAGAGCCAGCATACGAGCCCCGTCAGGAGCGCCGCGAGGATGAGGGTGAAGAGGATCTCGTGGATCGAGCGCTCGATGAAGGTCGTCGTGTCCCAGTTCACGTCGAGCTTCAGCCCCTCGGGGAGCTGGGCGGCGAGCGTCGCGATCTTCGCCTTGACGTCCCGGCCCACCTGGACCGCGTTCGCGCCGCGGAGCTTCGTGATGCCGAAGCCGATCGACGTCTCGCCCATCGCGCGCATGACGCGGCGGCGGTCCTCGAGACCGTCCTCGACGACGGCGACGTCCTTCAGGCGGACGGGCGCCCCGTTCACCCACGCGACGACGAGCTCGCGGAAGGCCGTCAGGTCGATCGCCTCCCCCTGGGCGCGGACGTTCATCTCGCGCTCGGCCCCCTCGATCCGGCCCGCCGGCACCTCCTGGTGCTCGCGCGCGATCGCGCGGTTCACGTCGAGGACCGTGAGGCCGTGCGCCTCGAGGCGCGGCGCGTCGTACCAGACGCGGACGTTCCGGTCGCGGAAGCCGAAGACGAGGATCTCGCCGACCCCCTCGATCATCTGGAGCTGGGGGCGGACGACGTTGCGGACGTAGTCGGCGAGGAAGATCGGGGGACGGTTGCCCGAGAGGACGAGCCGGATGATCGGCTGGTCCTCGGGGTTCGTCTTCGAGATGATCGGCGCGTCGATCTCGCGCGGGAGGTCGCGCATCGCCCGCGAGACCTTCGTCTGGACGTCCTGCAGGGCGGCGTCGATGTCGCGGCCGATCGCGAACTCGAGCGTCAGGCTCGCGCCCCCCTGCCGGGCCGTCGACGACATCTGCTGGACGCCTTCCACGGTCGAGCAGGCGTCCTCGAGGACGTCGACGACGTCGGTCTCCATGATCTCGGGAGAGGCGCCCTCGAGCGAGACGGAGACCGTCACGATCGGGAAGTCGACGTCGGGGTTCTGGCTGACGCCGAGCCCGCGGAAGACGTCGCCGAAGCCCGTGTAGCAGAGGAGCCCGAATCCGATCAGGGCGACCATCAGGATCCACGCGAAGACGTGGTTGCGGATCGAGATGTCCGCGAGGGTCATCCCGGAGGCGATCTTCTTCGTGTCCTCCGGCTCGGGAGCGGGGCGCTCCTGGGACATCACTTCCCTGCACCGGCCGCCGCGCCGCCGGCCTCGCCGCCCTTCCCGGCGGCCACGACGGGCTCGACGGCGATCCCGTCCGAGAGACGGTCCGACCCCTCGGTCACGATCGTCTGGCCCGCGACGAGCCCGGAGACGATCTCGACGGAGCCGCTCCCGGTGCGGAGGCCGATCTTCACCGGCTTCGCGAGGGCCTTCCCCTCCTCGACGACGTAGACGACGAAGCCGCGCTCCGTCGCCTGGACGGCCCCCTCCGGGACCGCGATCGCGTTCGCGTGCGTCCCGGTGTCGAGCGCGACCTCCGCGAAGAACCCGGGCCGGAGGACGCCCGGGTTCTCGACCCAGGCGAGGACCTCGACCTGCCGCGTCGCCGGGTCGGCGACGCCGCTGACGTGGTAGACGCGCGCCGCGAAGCTCCGCTCGCCGAGCGCGGCGACGCGGAACGCGACGGACTGGCCGACCTTCGCCTTGAGCGACTCGGATTCGGAGACCTTGAAGCGGAGCCGGAGCCGCTGCGGGTCGACGAGCGTCGCGAGGACGTTCCCCGCCTGGACGAACTGCCCCGTTTCGACCGTGCGCGTGTTGACGACGCCCGGGCGCGGCGAGCGCACGGCCGACCGCTCGAGGTTCTGGAGCGCGATCCCCCAGGCCGCCTTCGCCGCCGCCGCGTCGGCCGCGAGCCGCTCGGTCTCGAGGCGGGAACGGTTCAGCTCCTCGACGGCGACGAGGCTCTCCTTCGCGAGGGCCTCGCGCCGCACCGTGTCCGACTCGGAGCGCTTCCGGTCGGCGACCGCACGGTTGTAGGCGGCCTCGGCGCGCTCGGCCTCGAGGCGATACCGCTCCGGGTCGATCCTGACGAGGACCGTCTCGGTCGTGACCCGGTCGCCCGCGTTGAAGCGAACCTCCTTCGCCGACCCGCCGACCTCGGCCGGGATCTGGACGAGCTCCTCCGGCTCGAGCGAGCCGAGGACCTTGACCTCGTAGGCGACGTCCTTCGAGGCGACGACGGCCGTGCGGACGGCGAGCCCCTTCGCACCCTTCCGTGGGGCGGCGGCGGTCTTGCCTCCCCCGCATCCCGCCGACAGGCCGCACGCGACGACGACGGCGACGAACGCGTTCCCGCTCCTGGACACTCGCTTCACCTCGATCCGCCACGGCGGCTCCGCCGCGGCCGCGACTCCCCGGGGGTTCGCACCCCCGGCCGGGCCGGGCGGAGGCGCATCCGGCATTGTCGCTCCCGGCGCGGGGCCCGTCCACGCGCGAGGCGGGCCCGGCGGCGCGCGGCCGAGGCGACGACTTCCGGCGACCGCACCCGCTCCGGGTTCCGCGCCGCGAAGGGAATCCCGACCTCGCCGCCCTGCGATGTTCCGACGACGAGACTGCCTTCGGCGCCGTTCCGCATCGCGGCCTGCAGGACAACCGATGGTCCTGGGCGGGCCATTTTCGGGAGGACCCTTCGAGCGGAAGCGCTGTTTTCACCCGGATAATATTGACGTCCCTGTTTTATCCGGGTAAAATAGGCGTCATGAGAGACGAAACGATCCGCCCCGAATCGGAAACCGAACGCTCCTGCATCGCGTTCGCCGGTCCGAAGCGCGTCGCGAGCGGGACCCTCCGCGAGGTGGCGAGGGCGACGAAGGAGCTCGTCGAGCGCGACGATTCCGCGACGGTCCTCGTCTTCGACCGGTGCACCAGCGAACCGGTGGAGATCGACCTCCGCGGAACGGTGGACGACGTCCTGTCGCGCCTCCCGGCAACGGCCGCAGGCCCCCCGGACCCCGCGCCGGTCGAGGACGGGGGGGCGGTCTCGCGTGCTCCCGGGCGGCCGCGGCTCGGCGTCGTCGCCCGCGAGGTGACGCTCCTTCCGCGACACTGGGAATGGCTCGCGGCCCGGCCCGGCGGAGCCTCCGTCACGCTCCGGCGCCTCGTCGAGGCGGCGAGGCGTGCGGGAGCCGAGGACGACCGGAGACGCGAGGCGCGCGACGCCGCGTACCGCTTCATGAACGCGATCGCCGGGAACGAGGAAGGCTTCGAGGAGTCGTGCCGGGCCCTCTTCGCCGGGAACCGCGAGCTCTTCGAGGCGCTCACGGAGCCGTGGCCCGCCGACGTGCGCGACCACGCGAGGGAGCTGGCCGGCCGCTCGTTCACCGACGCCTGAGGCGGACCGGCTTCGGTCCGCCCGCGGCGAGCCGCGCCCCGGCGTGCGCGGCGCCTCCCGACAGGCACGCCATTGCCCTCCCGTGGGCGATCTGCTGGAATCGGAGAAGACAGGCATTGCAGGTGGATTCGGTGCAGAGGCGGTCGTCCTTCGCGTGGGCCCTGGTGCTCGTGAGCCTCGCCGTGCTCGGGGGGAGCGCTCTCTTCCTCCGCGCCCAGCGCGCGGGTCCCCAGCGGCCCCTCCGGATCGTGGTCGCCGGTCCGGCCTGGACGCTCGACCCGCAGCGGCACGGCGACGAGCTGACCCGCGCGATCCTCGGCCACTTCTACGAGCCGCTCGTCGACTTCGACCCCGACCTCGCGCTCCGCCCCCGCCTCGCCGTCGCGTGGACGAACCCGAGCGAGACGGAGTGGCGGTTCCAGCTCCGGGAGGGCGTCCTGTTCCACGACGGACGCCCTTTCGGCGCCGAGGACGTGAAGGTGACGCTCGACCGCGCCCGCCGACTCGCCGAGGGCTTCATCACCGAGTCGGACATCCACGCCATCTCGGACGTGAGGGTCGTCGACGACCGCACCGTCGTCGTCGAGACGACACGGCCGCGGCCCCTCCTCCTCGCGCGCCTGACCGGGGTCCTCGTCCTTCCGCGCGACACGCCCGACAGCGAGGTCTGGAGGCCGGTCGGAACGGGGCCGTGGGTCTTCACGGGCGGGACGACGGGGCCCGGCGGCGCGCCCGTGGAAGGCCGGCGCTTCGAGCAGTACTGGGGGCGGAAGCCCGATGCCCACGAGTTCCGGATCGAGACGATCGCCGACGAGGCCTCCCGGGCGAAGGCGGCGCTCTCGGGCGCCGACGTCACGTGTGCTCTCCCGCTCACGGCGCTCGACGCGGGCGGAAAGCCGCTCGGCGCGTTCCGGGTCGTCCGCAGGCCGACGCTGACCGTAGCGTTCCTCGCGTTCCGGATCCCGCCGAACCCCCGGATCGGCAGGACCCCGTTCCAGGACGTGCGCGTCCGGCGCGCCGTGTCGCTCACCCTCGACCGCGAGCTCCTCGTCCGCGAGGCGCTCGGCGGCCAGGGGAAACCCCTTTGGCAGCTCGCGCCTCCCGGGACCGTCGGTCACGACCCGGCGCTCGACCGGGGTGAGCCCGACCTTCCCGGCGCGCGGCGCCTCCTCGCCGAGGCGGGCTTCCCGGGTGGCTTCGAGTCGACCCTCCTGGTCGACGCCGACCGGGCGCACGTCGCACGCGAGATCGCTCGGCAGCTCGCCGTGGTCGGCATCCGCCTCGGCGTCGAGGCCCAGCCGTGGGACGAGGTCTTCCGGAGGATGCTCTTCGGGCTGGCCCCTGCCGCGCTCTCGTCGACGAACGTCGCGACCGGCCACGTCTCGAGCCTCTACGAGTCGTTCCTCCACTCCGCCGGACCCGACTCCATCTTCGGCGCGGAGAACTCCGCACGCTTCTCGGATCCCGAGGTCGACGGGATGGTCGAGCGCGCCGCCGCGTCGGTTCCGGCCGGGCTCCGCGAGGAGCTCCTCGCCGCCGTCCGCGACCGGGCGCTTCGGGACCTCCCGTACGTCCCCCTCTACTCCCCCGACGCGCTCTACGGCGTGCGGACCGGCATCGCGTTCACGCCGCGGCTCGACCGCGCCGTCTTCGCGACCGACCTCCGCCGGGCGTCGCGCTGAGCCCCGGACGCCCGTCGCCCGGAGACCCCCCTTCGGCCCGTCCCGAAACGGAAGCGACTGCCAGGAAGCACTTTACGCACCCTCTCTTCTCCCGCCGGAGCGGACCGCGAGGCCGGACGGCAGGGGGCAGGCCCGCGCTGTAATAGAAAATCAAGACCTGACCCCGCATAATTGCGGCGTGCCCCGGTACGCCGCTTTCCTCCGTGCCGTGAACGTCGGCGGTCGCGTCGTCAGGATGGAGCGGCTCCGGCAGCTGTTCGAGGAGTCGGGTTTCACGGGCGTCGCCACGCACCTCGCGAGCGGGAACGTCCTCTTCACGGCCGGCCGCGGGCGCGCGACGACCCTCGAGGCGAAGATCGAGAAAGCGCTCGAGGCGGGCCTCGGCTGGGAGGTCGGCACCTTCCTCCGGACCCCCGCCGAGGTCGCCGCCGTCGTCGCCGCGCTCCCCTTCCCCGCCGAGGCCGTCGCCGAGGCGCACGGCGTCTACGTCGGCTTCCTGAAGGAGCCGCTGGCCGCGGGCCAGAACGAGCTGGTCCAGTGCTTCCGGACCCCCGCCGACGAGTTCGCCGTGAGCGGGCGCGAGGTCTGGTGGCTCTGCCGGACCCGGTCGTCCGACTCGGACTTCTCGGCGGGGAAGCTCGAGAAGGCCCTCGGCCTCCGCGCGACCTTCCGCAACCTCTCGACGGTCCGCGCGATCGCCTCCCGCCTCGACGCCTGAGGGGCGCTGCGGGGCCGCGAACCAGTCCGCGCCCCCTTCTCACGTCTGGCCTATGCTTCGGAACGGCCACGAACGGTCCAGGGAAGGAGTCGCCATGCCGAGCACACCCCGGTACCCCGGGATCCGCATCACGACGAACGGGAACCAGCTCGTCTCGTACCACACCGAGGCCCGGATCACCGACGGCGGCGTCTTCTACCCGATCACGCCCTCGACGGAAATGGGCGAGAACTACCAGCTCTCGTTCGCCGAGGGGAACCTGAACGTCTTCGGCGGGGCGAAGCTCGCCTGCGAGACGGAAGGGGAGCACTCGGCGCAGGGAGGCGCGATCGCCTTCTCGGTCTGCGGCAAGCGGACCGTGAACTTCACGTCGGGACAGGGGATCGTCTACGGCGCCGAGCAGTACTACCACGCGCCCGGCAAGTTCTCGACGATGGTCCTCGAGGTCTCGGCCCGCGCCCTCACGAAGCACGCCCTGAACGTCCACTGCGGGCACGACGACATCTACGCCGTCCTCGACACCGGCTGGATCATGCTCTTCGGGAAGGACTCCCAGCAGGCGGCCGACCAGGCGCTGATCATCCGGAAGGTCACCGAGCTCTCGCTGACGCCGGGGATCAACATCCAGGACGGCTTCCTCACCTCGCACCTGGAGCGGACCTTCTTCCGGCACGAGGCGGGGCTGATGCGCGAGTTCCTCGGCGCTCCCGACGACCTGATCGACTGCCCGACCGACGCCCAGCGCGCCCTCTTCGGGCCGAAGCGCCGCCGGGTGCCGCGGATGATCGACCTTCAGAACCCGCTCCTCCTCGGGCCGGTGCAGAACCAGGAGCACTACATGAACGGGGTGGTCGCCCACCGCTCCGAGTTCTGCGAGCCGATCCTCCCGATGCTCGAGGCGGCCTACGCCGAGTTCGGCGAGCTGACCGGGCGGCACTACGGCCTCCTCTCGAGGTACCGGACGGACGACGCCGAGACCGTCTTCGTCTCGCTCGGCTCGGCCGCTGACAACGTCGAGGCCGCCGTCGACCACCTCCGGGCGAAGGGGGAGAAGGCGGGATCGATCCACGTCAACGTCCTCCGCCCGACGCCGGAGGCGGCCTACGTCGCCGCCCTCGCCGGGAAGCGGAACGTGATCGTCCTCGAGCGGACGGACCAGCCGCTCGCCGGCGACAACCCCCTCGCGCGCGACATCCGGACCGCGTTCACGAAGGCGGTCCAGGCCGGGACGATCGCCGCCTCCGCCGTGCCGCGCTTCTTCTCGGGCATCTACGGCCTCGGCTCGCGCGACTTCCGCCCCGAGGGGATCCTCGGCGCCTGGGGCTTCGCGACCGGGACGCTCGCGCGGAAGGACGGGAAGACCGCGGCCGACGGGACGACCCTCTTCGTCGTCGGCGTCGACCACCCGTACGCGGTGAAGGCCCCCGAGAGGCCGTCGCTCCTCCCCCACGGCGCCATCGCCGTCCGCCTCCACTCCATCGGCGGCTGGGGAATGATCACGACCGGCAAGAACCTCGGCGAGATCATCGGCGAGCTGGGCGAGCACGTCGCCGAGCGCGACGGCGCGGTGGACGAGATGGGGCGGCCGAAGGAGGTCGTCCACGTCTCCGCGAACCCGAAGTACGGGTCGGAGAAGAAGGGCGCGCCGACGGAGTACTTCCTCGTCGTCGCCCCGGAGCGGATCCGGGTCAACTGCGACCTGAGGCACGTGACCGTCGTCCTCTGCTGCGACCCGAAGGCCTTCACCCACACGAACCCGCTCGACGGGATGGACGAGGGGGGCGCCTTCGTCTGGGAATCGGACGAGAGCCCCGAGACGGCCTGGACGCGGATCCCGCGGAAGTACCGCCAGGAGATCCTCGACAAGAAGATCCGCCTCTACACCCTCCCCGGCTTCGACATCGCCCGCGCCGCCACGGACCGCCCCGACCTGCAGCTCCGGATGCAGGGGAACGCCTTCCTCGGCGCGTTCTTCGCCGTCTCGCCGTTCCTCGAGGAGTTCCGGATCGACCGCGACCACTTCAACGAGCAGGTCGAGAAGCAGTACCGGAAGAAGTTCGGGCGCTTCGGCGACGCCGTCGTCGCCTCGAACATGGAGGTCATGCTCCAGGGCTTCTCGCGCGTGAAGGAGATCGTGTACGGCGCCGTCGACGCGCCCGACCGCTCGAGCATGCGCGGCGTCTCGATCACGCCGCTCGCCGGGTGCGAGACGCACTGCCTCTCCATCCCGAGGCCGGACTCCCAGGAGGAGCGGGCGCCCGTCTTCCGCCGGGCGACCTTCGACCGCGAGTTCCGCGCCGGCCTCGGGTACCACCAGCCCGCCTCGACCCTCGCGGCGGCCGGCGTCGCCGCCGCCGCGACGGGCGACGTCGCGACGAAGTACGTCGCCCGGAGGCAGACCCCGGTCTTCATCGCCGAGAACTGCACCCAGTGCATGGAGTGCATCTCCTCCTGCCCCGACACCGCGCTCCCGAACACGGCGCAGGACCTGATGACGGTCCTGACGACGGCCGTCCGCGGCTACGTCACCGACCCGACCGACCGGGCGCGGCTCCTCTCCGTCGTCCCCGACGTCGAGGCCTCCGTCCGCGCCGGGATCGTCGAGGCGCAGAAGTCGAAGGCCGGGACGGCCGTGCGCGACTTCGTGAGGGCCGCCGTCGAGCCGCTCCCGACGGTGTCGGAGAGGAGCAAGGGCGAGCTCCTCGCGATCGTCGACACGCTCCCCCTCGCCTACAACAAGGTCAACGCCATCTTCGCGAACCTCGAGAAGAAGGCGCCGGGGGCCGGCGGCATCTTCTCGATCTTCGTCTCCGACCTCTGCAAGGGGTGCGGCGAGTGCGTCACCGAGTGCGGCGACCACGAGGCGCTCAAGATGGTCGACGAGACCGAGGAGCTGAACGCGAAGCACGCGACCGCGATCGGCTTCCTGAACCTCCTCGGCGATACGCCGAAGAAGTACCTCGGCCTCTACGACCCGGAGAAGCCGCACTCCTCGCGCGAGGCGGCGCTCCGCAACCACCTGATGGTCCGCTCCAGCTACGACGCTCTCGTCTCCGGCGACGGCGCCTGCGCCGGCTGCGGCGAGAAGACCGTCCTCCACGCCGTCGCCTCGGTGACCGAGGCCTACATGCGGCCGATCTACCACGCGAAGGCCGAGCGCCTCGCCGCGAAGGCGAAGGCCCTCGCCGAGGGGGGCGCCGCGCGCCTCGCGGCCCTCCGGGAGAAGGACCCGGGCTCTCACGCGACATTCGCCCGGGCCGTCGCGCACCTCCTGATGGGGCTCGGCGGCGAGAACGACGCCGACACCGACGCCCGCCTCGCCGAGCGCGGCCCGATCCCGGACGCGGAGATCGTCGACGCGCTCCGCGCCGTCCTCGCGCAGGAGGCCTTCAACCACCGCGAGCTCCAGGCGATCGACGGGCGCCTCGCGAACGGGATGTCGGTCATGGCGATGGGCGCCCACACCGGCTGCAACACCGTCTTCGGCTCGACGCCGCCGAACAACCCGCACCCCTACCCCTGGATGAACTCACTCTTCCAGGACGGCGCGACCGTCGCCTGGCTCTTCGGCGAGGCGTTCGTCCAGGACCACGCCCGCCGCTCCGTCATCCCCGAGCGGCTCGCTGACGCGCTCCTCGGGCGCGACGAGAAGGTGCTGAGCCCGCGCGAGTACTTCGACCTCGCCCACTTCACCGACGCCCTGATGACCGACCTCGAGGTCGCCGAGCTCCCGAAGGCGTGGGCGATCGGCGGCGACGGCGGGATGGGCGACATCGGCTTCCAGAACGTCTCGAAGGTCGTCCTCCAGAACCGCCCGAACGTGAAGCTCCTGATGCTCGACACGCAGGTCTACTCGAACACCGGGGGCCAGAACTCCGACTCGTCCGTCATCACGGGCGGCTTCGACATGAACCAGATCGGCGCGGCGACGCAGGGGAAGCTGACCGAGAAGAAGGGGCTCGCCGAGATCTTCTGCTCGGGGCACGGCTCCCCGTTCGTGGCCCAGGTCTCGATGGCGAACGCCCCGAAGCTCTACAAGGCGCTCCTCGACGCGCTCGAGTACCGCGGCACCGCGTTCGTCCAGAGCTTCACCCCCTGCCAGCCGGAGCACGGCGTCGGCGACGACGTCTCCACGCTCCAGTCGCAGCGCGCCCGCGACTGCCGGATGATCCCGGAGTTCACCTACAACCCGTCGAAGGGCGAGACCTACCGCGAGGCGATCGAGGTGAAGGGGAACCCGAACCACGACCGCGACTGGTGGGAGACGACGCTCAAGTCCTCGGGCGAGAAGGTCCGTTACACCGTCGCCCACTACGCCGTCACCGAGGCCCGCTTCCGCCAGCACGTGAGGAAGGTCGACGAGGCGAAGGCGTCGACGATGCTCGCCCTCGAGGACGTCCTCGTCCTCCTGACGCAGGACGACGTCGTGAAGCGCCGCGTCCTCGACCCGAAGAGCCACGCCTTCGTCCCCGACTTCGGCGTCGTCATCAAGGCCGAGGACAACGAGGGGCGTCCCGGCTACTACGCCCTTTCCCGCCAGATGGTCCTCCTCTGCGTCGAGCGCCGGAAGGCGTGGCGCCTCCTGCAGGGGAAGGCCGGCGTCGACAACAGGGAGTACAGGGCGCAGCGCGCCCTCCTCGCCCGGCTCGCGAAGGGCGAGATCACCCGGGACGACCTCGTGAAGGGGGGCGCGATGCTCCTCAGGGAAGAAGTCGCGAAGCTCGCTGCGAGCTGAGCCGGAACGAAAAGGAGAAAGAGACCATGGAGAGAACCGGAGTCGTCACGTTCCTCGGCGGGCCCCTCACCCTCGTCGGCCCCGAGATCAAGGCGGGCGACAGGGCGCCCGACTTCACCGTCCTCGACAACGGCCTCGCCCCGAAGTCGCTGAAGGACTTCGCCGGGAAGACGGTCGTCCTGAGCGTCACCCCGTCCCTCGACACGCCGGTCTGCGACGCCCAGCTCCGCCGGTTCAACGACACGGCGACGAAGCTCGCCGACGACGTCGTCGTCCTGAACGTCTCGATGGACCTGCCGTTCGCGAACAAGCGCTTCTGCTCGGTCGCCGGCATCGAGAAGGCGATGACGCTGAGCGACCACCGCGACGCCTCGTTCGGCAACGCGTACGGCGTCCTCGTCAAGGAGCTCCGCCTCCTCGCCCGCGCGATCTTCGTCGTCGGCAAGGACGGCGTCGTCAAGCACGCCGAGATCGTCCCCGAGATGACCCACCACCCCGACTACGACAAGGCGCTCGCCGCCGCGAAGTAGCGGGACCCGGGGCCTTTCACGAAGGGGCCGCCGCGACTCACCGTCGCGGCGGCCCCTTCCGTTCCCGACCCGGCCCGGGACGGGACCCGGGCGAAGGACCGGCCCCTTCCCGGTCCGCCGGTCACGGCACGAGCGGCCCGGGAGGGACCCGGATCAGGCGGTCGACGGTCACGGGCACGTTGACGAGCCGCGGCGTCCACGGGGCCGCCGGGTCGTTGACGTCCGGGCAGCTCCAGGGCTTCGGGCACGCGAGGAACTCGGAGTTCAGCTCGCCCGCGAGGTGATCGCCGTCTCCCTGGGACTCGAGCTTCAGGCGGTTGCGGACGAAACCGATCAGCCATCCCAGCTGTGAGGCAGGGTTCCCCGGGTTGAACGAGAGGCTCACGCAGGTGGTTTCGATCGTCCTCGGCCCGGTTCGCTCCCACGTGTCGTGAACCGCCGACGACCAGGCGGTGCCCGGTGAGATGCCGCCGAACATGAAGCTCGAGGACGAGACCGCCGTTCCCTCGCGATGGATGGTGAGGATCATCGGGAGATACCCGCCCGGACCGTTCGGAGGCCCGGGGAGCGGCATCCGCAGGATCCACGTTCCCCACGGCAGGAACGGCCCTTCGACGGCCTGGTCCTGGCCGCTTGGGTCCCACTGCCGATCCTCCGCCCGGGCCTGCCCTGCCGGAAGCGCCAGTACCCCGGCGACACAGATCCCGAGCCCGACGACGAAAGCGAGTCGTGCGAAGTTGCGCATGATTGCGACCTCCTGGACGCACTTCCCAACGTGGGGTCGCCCCGGCGGGGACTCCATGGACGCGCCGTGAGCCGCGGCTGGATTCCACCTGAGGCGACAACCCGCGGCGTCGCTTGAGGATGGGCCGGATCGGGACCACAATCGTGGCGAGGCGAAGGAATGCCCGAGGCGGTCCTTCGATTTGGTCCCTTCGAGCTCGACGTCGAAGCCGTGGAGCTCCGACGTTCGGGCCGAAAGGTGAGGCTCCCCCTCCAGCCGGCGCGCGTCCTCTGCCTCCTCGCGTCGCGTCACGGCCGCCTCGTTACCCGCGAGGAGATCCGCGCCCACCTCTGGGGCAGCGACACCTTCGTCGACACCGATCTCGGCCTCAACTACTGCGTCCGGGAGATCCGCTCGGCGCTGCGCGACTCGGCCCGCGCACCCCGCTACGTCGAGACCCTTCCGAGGCGGGGCTACCGTTTCATCGCCCCGCTGTCGGGCGACGGCACTCCCCCTCCCGCGAGCCCGGAGCCGCGCCCCGTCCGACCGGAGGCCCGCGAGGCCTTCCTCCACGCGGAGCGCCTCCTCCGGGAGGAGATGCCGCTGGCGGGGCGGATCCTCCCGTCCGCCGAGCGCCTCTTCGAGGAGGCCGTACGGCTCGACCCGGAGTACGCGGCGGCCTGGGGGGCCCTGGCCGGCAACAGGGCGTGGCAGGCGTATCTCGGACTGAGAACGCACACCGAGCTGCTCGCCGGCGCACGCGAGGCGGCGGGCCGGGCCCTGGCGCTCGACGGGACCGTCGCCCGGGCCTGGGGCGCTCTCGGCGTCGTCAGCCTCTACTTCGACTGGGACTTCGGGACGGCGAAGGAGCAGCTGGAGCGCGCGCTGACGCTCGCCCCGCACGACCCCGGGGTCCGGCACGCGTACTCCGACTACTTCGTCGTGATGGGGCGGACGGAGGAGAGCCTCGAGGAGGTCCTCCTCGCGTACGAGCAGAACCCGGGCAGCTGGCACGCCCGGGTCTTCCTCCCGGGGCACCTCGTCGCCGCCCGGCGCTACCCGGAGGCGATCCGCGAGGCGGAGGCGATCCTGGCGTCGTTCCCGGACGCACGGAATCCCCGTCACTTCCTGGCAAGGTCGCTCTGGATGACGGGGCGATTCGAGGAAGCCGTCTCCGAGCTCGGCCGGCTCTGGGGAGCGGCGAGCGAGCAGGCACGGGTCCTCGAGAGGACCTGGCGCGAGGCCGGTCCCCGGGCCGCCATGAAGGCCCTTGCGGACCATCTCGCCGGGCGGGCGGACGCCCCGGCCGGGAACGCCACCGAGGTCGCGGCGTTCTACGCGGTCTCCGGCGAGCCGGACGCGGCCTTCGCCTGGCTCGAGAAGGCTTTCGAGCGACGCACCCCCGGCCTCCTGCACGTCCCGGTCGACCCGTTCTTCGACACGATCCGGGCCGACCCGCGCATCGACGACCTCTGCCGCCGCGTCGGTCTGCCGGTCGAGGCGTGGCGCGGGACGGGGGCTCCGCCCCATCCGCCGATCGAGCCGGCGTAGGGGCGGCGTCCTCCTTCTCCGCGTGGCGTCGAATCACGGGGCCGCCGCGACGTTCTCCATCCCGTCCCAGCGCGCGCGGCGCGTCGGCCGCGGGGTGGGGGTCGGCGTCCGCGTCGGCCTCACCGTCGGGCCGGGCGTCGGAGTCCGGGTCGGCGACGGTGTGAAGCCGGGACTGGGAGTCCGGGTGGGAGACGGCGTCCGCGTCGGCGCGACGGTCGGGATCGTCGTTGGCGACGGCGTCGACGTGGCGCGAGGCGTCGGGGTCGGCGTGGGCGTGCTCGGCGGGTTCCCCTCGCCCCCCGGACCGTTGTGGCAGCTGTAGCAGCCCATGGCGGTTCCCGCCGCGAAGGTCCTCGTGCCGACCCGCGTCTGGAGGGTCCGGTCGGCGAACGTCCGGGAGAGAACGGTCCCGCGGTCGTCCGTGCCGTGGCAGGCGCGGCAGGAGGCGAGGCCGCGCTCGGCGGCGTCCTCGTGGTCGTGCACCCACGACGAGCCGACCGGGTGCATCCCGTGCGGGCCGCCGGAGACGGTCTGCGGAACGTTCGCACCGTGGCAGGCGGCGCACTCGCCGAGCGTCCCCGCGTGCCCCTGGAGGTCCCTGCTCTGGAGGTTGTCGTTGTCGTGAGAGGAGGGGTACTCGGCGTGCGTCGAGCCGTGGCAGGCCGAGCACTGGAGGCCGCCGTGCCCCTTCGAGAAGCGGTAGAGCGAGTGGCCCGCGTCGGGCGTGTTCGCGTTCGTCGCGAACGTCGCGTCGCCGGCGACGCGCGGCGCGCCGGACGCATCGAGGGCCGACGTGAAGCGGATCTGCCCCGAGTTCCTCGTCGCCGTCCCCGTGTGGCACTGCTGGCACGTCGGCTCGTCGAACCAGCCGGTGCGCGTCGAGGCGCCGACGGCCGAAATGCCGCCGTGACAGCTCTGGCACTGCATGAGCATCGATCCGTCGGGCGCCGTCGCCTTCCCCATCGCGCCCCGGAGGCACTTCGTCTCGGAGCCCGGGTGGCAGCGATAGCAGGCGGAGCGGTTCGCCGAGGAGCCGAGCGTCTGCCCGTTCGTCGGGTCCGTCACGCCCGCGTGCAGCGAGTGGACCGCGCGCGTGAGCGGCGGGATCCCCGCCTGCCCGCTTCCCGGAAGCGCCTCCGACGAGTGGCACGCGGCGCAGAGGACCGGCTTTTTCCGGACGGTGACCGTCGCGAAGAGGCCGGCGGCGTCGTAGCCCGCCTCCGCGAGGGCGGGCGCGTACGCCGGGCTCGACTTCGCCGCGTCGTCGTGGATCCGGAGGACGTTCAGGCGGTAGTCCCGCTCGGGGCTCGGGTCGAAGACCCAGCCGTCCGCGGGGCGGGCGTCGATCGCCGAGCCCGAGGCGTGGCAGGTCCGGCAGTCCATCTCGTCGGAGACGGGAAGGACGATCCGCGTCGACGCGAGGAGGTTGCCGGAGGCGTCGCGCGCGGTGACCTTCATCATCGGGTAGGGGTTCTTCTTCCCGGAGTCGTCGTACGGCGTGATCGGGATCCCTTCCGCGATGAACCAGTTCCGCGTCGCGTCGAAGGTCATCGCCTTCGGCGCGTTCGTCGGTCCCGGCATGTCCTTGCCGGCGAGGCCGCCGTCGACCGGGAGCGGAGCGCCGAAGAGGGCGACGACGTTGTCCCAGAAGTTCGTCTTCCCGCGGGAGGTCGTGTTGATCGAGCCGGTCGGGTCGGCGACGGCCTCGTACGTCACCGCCACGCCCGTCCCGCTCTTCACGAGGTGCCCGGAGGCGTCGACGACGTGGGCCTGGATCGTGTTGTAGGGAGGGAGGATCGCGAAGACGTCGTACCCCGCGTCCATGCAGTGCATGCCGAGGTTGTTCCACGCGACCACGGTCCAGCCCGTGGGCGAGATCGCCGCCCCCGGGAGAAGGGCGAGGAGCAGGAGCACCAGGACCACTCCGAAAGACACGATCAGCCGTACCCGCATGTTTCCCTCCTTGTCGGAAGCCGCCCCGAATACACGAAGACCGCGTACACCCTGCTGCCGGTGAACGCGGCCCAATCCGGTCTCTTACGGTCCGGATTTCTACGTAGTGTGGCCCTCCCTGAAATCCCACGCGAGAGGATTCACTCGGGATCGTGCGGCGCGTTTACGCGATCGCCCCGCGGCGTGACGACGAGCGGCCGCCCGTCGACGACGACGACCTCGGCCGGGACGCCGAAGGTCGCGGCGAGGATCTCCCTCGTCAGGACCTCGCGCGGCGCCCCGAGCCCGGCGATGCGCCCCGCGCGGAGGACGGCGACGCGGTCGGCGAGGTCGAGGGCGAGGTTCGGGTCGTGCGTCGTGAAGAGGACCGTGAGCCCGCCGGACGCGAGGCGTCGGAGGATCCCTTCGACGCGCGCCACGTTTCCGAGGTCGAGGTGCGAGAAGGGCTCGTCGAGGAGGAGGAGGCGCGGCTCCTGCGCGAGGGCCCGCGCGATCATCGCGAGCTGCCGCTGCCCGCCGCTCAGGGCGGGGACGGGGCGCGCGGAGAGCGCCTCGAGCCCGACGCCGGAGAGCGCCTCGCGGGCGATCGCGACGTCGCGCGCGCCGGGCGTCTCGAACGGCGTGAGGTGCGGCGCGCGCCCGAGGAGGACGTACTCGAGGAGCGAGAAGTCGAACGGGACGTGCTCGCTCTGGGGGACGAGCGCGATCGAGCCGCGGGTGCGCGGCCCGTGCCCGACGGGGCGGCCGTCCACCTCGACCGTTCCCTCCTGCGGCCGTCGCCAGCCGAGAAGGACGAACAGAAGGGTCGACTTGCCGGCGCCGTTCGGCCCCAGGAGCGCCGTCGTCGAGCCCGCCGGGACGTGCAGGTCGAGCCCCGCGAGGACGGGCTCGCCCGCCGGCTCGTACCGGAAGGAGACCCCCGCGACGTCGACGCGGGCGCCGCTCACGCGCGCCCCCCCACCGGCGGGCGGATCATGACGGCCGCGAACGCCGCGGCGCCGACGAGCGACGTGACGATGCCGAGCGGGATCTCGGCCGCGACGAGCGTCCGCGCGAGGTCGTCGCAGGCGACGACGACGATCGCGCCGAGGAGCATCGCAGAGGGAAGCGCCCGCCGCGCGTCGGCCCCGTGGAGGCGGCGGGCGACGTGCGGCGTGATGAGGCCGACCCAGCCGACCATCCCGGAGACGGAGACGACGGCAGCCGTCGCCGCGACTGAGAGGAGGAGGAGGAGCGCCCTCTCGCGGCGGACGGCGGCGCCGAGGGCGAAGGCGGTCTCGTCGGCGAGCGAGAGGACGTTCAGCCGCCACCGAAGAAGGAGGATCCCCGCGAGCGACGGGAGGACGACCGGGAGGAGCCAGAGGAGCTGCTTCCAGCTGACGCCGAAGAGCCCCCCGAGGAGCCAGAAGGTGATCTCGGGGAGCTGGCGGAGCGGGTCGGCGACGAGCTTGAGGAGCCCGACGCCGGAGGAGAAGAGCGCGGAGACGGCGATCCCCGCGAGGACGAGGCGGAGCGTGCTGCCGCCGAACCGGAAGGCGCGGGCGAGGAGCCAGGTGAGCGCGAGCCCCGCGAGCGCGCACGCCGCGGCGAGCGCCTGGACGACGGCGGGCCGCCCGCCGAGGGTCACGATGCCGATCGCGGCGCCGAACGCCGCGCCCTGGGAGACGCCGAGGAAGCCGGGCTCGACGAGCGGGTTGCGAAAGACCATCTGCATCGTCAGCCCGGCGGCGGCGAGCGTCGCCCCGAGGACGACCGCCGCGACGAGGCGCGGCAGGCGCAGCGCGAAGACGAGCTGCCAGGCGACCGCGTCCTGCCCGAGGAGCGACGGCGGCATGAAGAAGGGGGTGGGGTAGCGCCCGACGAAGACGGAGAGCGCGAAGAGCGCGAGGAGGCCGAGCCCGAGCGCGAGGAGCGGCGGCCCCGACGTTCGCTCCCCCGCGGGCGGGACCGCCCCCGGGGCGCTCACCGCGCCACGTCGCCCGTCAGGACCGGGAGGATCTTCGCCTTCACCGTCTCCTCGGGGAGCCCGTAGAGAGTCCGGAAGAACGCGAAGAGCTCGGCCGTCGGGTCGAGATCGGGGAATCGCGACGGGTGCAGCGTCTTCGCGAGCCAGAGCTCGCCGAGGATCCAGCGCGGGTCGGGCTGGTCCCAGCTGTAGAAGTCGCCGGGAAACGCGTCGAGGCGCCCCGCCTTCACCGCCGGCATCGCCGCCCAGACCGGATCGGCGCGGAGCGCGGCGACGACCTCGCGGGAGTCGCCCCGGTAGTGCGCGACGACGATCCGGTCCGGCTTCCAGGCGGCCACCTGCTCGGCCGTCACCGTCTGGGCGCCCGGGAAGGCCGGGTCGACGACCGGCTCCCCTCCGGCCTCGGCGACGAGGCGCGTCTGCAGCCACGCGGCCGGCGGCACGTTGAAGGCCCGCCCCCCGCCGCGCGTCGAGACGGTGAGGAAGAGGACGCGCGGCCGCCCCGCCGGCGGGAGGTCGCGGAGCTTCTCCCTCACCCGCCTCATCTTCCCCTCGTAGAAGGCCGCGATCTCGGAAGCGCGCTTCTCGTTCCCGAGTAGCCGTCCGAGGATCGCGACGTCGGCGAGGAACTTCTCGGGCGACTCCCCGTCGACGCAGACGACCCGGAGGCCGAGCCTTTCGAGCGGCTCGCCGAGCTTCTCGGCCACCTGGCTCTTCAGGACGACCGCGTCCGGGTGGTACGGCGCGATCTGCTCCGGCCCCGCCCCGGCCCCGCCCGGGAGCGCCTTGGCGGCGAGGGCCGGGTCGAGGAGCGAGAGGAACGACGCGGAGACCTGCTGCGTCGAGTCGGGGATGGCGACGACGCGCCCCGGCGCCTCGGGGAAGAGGTAGAGCGTGTTCGCGATGAGGCTGACCGCCCGCCCGGCGACGGCGATCCGCTTCGGCAGGGCGTCGAACGAGACCGTGCGCCCGCGGGCGTCGACGACGCGAAGGGGCGCCGGCGTCGCCGCCGGCCCTACCGCGAAGGCCGACCCGGCCGCGAGGAAGGCCGCGAGGAGGGAGGAGCCGAAGAGACGCCGTCGCGCGAGCGACGCTCGGTGCGGACACATGACGGCGGAGAGGGTAGCGCGGTCCCGCCCTGCCCGTGGGGCCGCGCTCTCGATATATCCCGTAAAATAGGTCGGTTTGGAGAGCGTCGCCCAGGGCCCGCCGGGCCGCCCGGTTTCAGGAGAGGAGGCGCCTCAGGCGCCGCCAGCGGGCGGCCGTCGCGCGGACGGCCTCGGCCTCCATCTCCCGGTAGAGGGCGAGCACCCGTTCGCCCGTCGCGCTGAGCCGCGCGCCGCCGCGCGCCGCTCCCCCGCGCGAGAGGAGGACGAGCGGCTCCCGGAAGCCCCGGTTCATCGACCTCACGAGGCCCCACGCGTGCATGTACGACATCTCGAGCTCGTCGGCCGCGACGCGCAGGCTCCCGCTCGCGCGGATCGCCTCGAGGAGCTGCGCCATCCCCGGGCCGAGCAGGACCTCGGCTCCGCGGACGACCCTCAGCCTCGGCTTCAGCCGTGCGGGCGGCGCCGCGCCGCCGCTCCCCGGTTCGCGCTTCGATCCCGTCACGTCACATCTCCGGCGCCGCACGAGTGTCGCAGGTTCCCCGCGGGAACCGAAGGCCCGACGCGGACGCCGCGCCCGAACGGAGGATCCATGAAGAATCCCCTGCTTCTCCCCTCCCTCTGCGCCGCGCTCCTGGCGCTGCCCCTCGCGCCCGCCCGGGCCGAGGAGCCGCAGCAGCCCCCGGCCCCCGGCTACGAGGCCTACGCGCTCGCCCGCGTCACCGTGACGGCCGAGGCGGAGAAGGTCGACGAGACCGCCGTGACCGTCGCCGTGACGGCCGAGGAGATCCAGGCCCGGAACGCGAAGAACGTCGCCGAGGCGCTCGCCTTCGTCCCCGGCCTCCGCGTCTCGACCGGCCGGAAGAACGAGCCGACCGTCTACGTCCACGGCTTCGACCAGACCCGCGTCCAGGTCCTCATCGACGGCGTGCCGTACTACGAGTCGAACTACGGCAAGCTCGACCTCGCGCAGATCCCGACGGACAACGTCGCCCGGATCGAGGTCACGAAGGGGACCGCCTCCGTCCTCTCCGGCGCGAACGCCCTCGGCGGGACGATCAACATCATCAGCAAGACCGCCGGGACGAAGCCCTACAGCGAGCTCCTCGTCGAGGGGGGCGACCTCGCGACGGGGAGGTTCTCGGCGACGCACGGGGAGAAGAACGGCCCCTGGAGCTGGTGGCTGAACCTCTCGGGCCAGACGAGCGGCGGGACGCCCGTCTCCGGGTCGTACGAGCCGACGCTCGGGACGATCTCGCAGAAGAACCCGACGAAGACGACGAAGGCGATCCTCGAGGACGGCGGGGTCCGCGAGAACTCCGACGCGAAGCAGCTGAACGGCTGGGGGAAGCTCGGCTGGGAGCCCTCGGCCGACACGTCCGTCTTCCTGAACGTCCACTACTTCGACCGCGACAAGGGGGCTCCCCCCGCGACGGACAACGTCCAGGTCCTCCTGAAGCGCCCCGCCTTCTCGCAGTTCGCGCGGATCCCGACCTACCGCGACGAGGCCTTCGACCTCGACGCCCGGCAGGTCGTCGCGAAGGGCTTCACGCTCAAGGCCAAGGGCTTCTGGCACGACCACGTCGACGACTACGAGTCGTACGCCGACCAGGACTTCCATCAGAAGATCGCGATCAGCCGCTTCCACGACACGGTCGGCGGCGGCTCGCTCCTCGGCGAGTGGGAGGCGGCCTCCTGGAGCACGCTCCGCCTCTCGGCCCACCTGAAGGACGACACGCACCGCGAGCGGGACGACGCCTACCTGCCGTTCGCCGAGTCGGCCTCGACAACCGGCTCCGTCGGCCTCGAGGACGCGTTCACGCTCTCGAAGGGCCTCTCCGCGGTCGCGGGAATCTCGTACGACTGGTTCGACGTGACGAACGCCACGAAGAACGTGACGGACGGGACGACGGGCGACTACGTGAGGCAGGACTCGCTCGCGACGCCGAACGACGACCAGGTGAACCCGATGGCCGGCCTCGTCTGGCGCTCCGCGTCGGGGCTCGCCGTCACGGCCTCCGTCGCGCGCAAGGGGCGCTTCCCAACCCTCCAGCAGCTCTACTCCTCCAAGGGCGGGAACGTGAACCTGAACTCGGAGCGGAGCCTCAACACCACCGTCGGCATCTCCCGCCCCCTCGGCGCGAGCGCGCGCTTCGAGCTGAACGGCTTCTACTACAACGTGACCGACATGATCACGAGGAACGGCTCGAACGTCACGAACGCCTACCAGAACGTCGGCAAGGTGCGGATGGCGGGGTTCGAGACGATCTTCGAGGTGACGCCCCTCCCCGGACTCACGTTCCACGCCGACTACACGTTCGTCGACGCGAGGGACCAGAGCGACGTCCGCGTGACGGACGACGTCACGAACGTGCCACAGAACAAGGCCGGCCTCTTCGTGGAGTACGTCGTCCCCGGCCCGAAGACCGTCGTCGACCTCGACGGCACCTGGGTCGGCCCGATGTACTCGAGCCTTCCCTCCCCCGCCTACCCGACCGACCCGGTCAAGCGGGCCGAGGGCTACTTCCTCGTTGGCGGGAAGGTGACGCAGCCGATCGTGAAGGACATCCGGCTCTACGTCTCCGTGAGGAACCTCTTCGACGCCAACTACCAGAGCGAGGCCGGCTTCCCGGGCCTGGGCCAGACGTTCGCGTTCGGCGCGACGGCGACGTTCTAGAGGGACGCGCCCGGCGGGCGGGACCGGGGCACGGCGCCCCGGCCCCGCCCCCGCGCCCCCGCCCGCTCGCGGACCCTCTCGCGGCGCGCCGTCCGTTCCCTGAGCATCCCCCGGCATTTCTTCCGTCGGCCAGTGGTGATTTCGGCTCCCTTGCGCAGCCCAGGGATATCGGCCCCCTGCCTGCCCGGGCCACGGGTCCGGACCGGCTCTCCATTTCCGGTGGATTCCCGGATGCGTGCCACCGGCAACACCCACGGAGCGCCTCCCGCGGCCTGTCGGTTTCGGACACCGAAGGGCGCGGAGCGCGGGCAGGCAAACCGGACGGGAAGCGCACTTCACTCATCCCACGCCACTTGCGTCTTCACCTCTCCTTCGCTTCGCGGCTCGTGGAGCCGATTGCCCCACTTCCGTCGCTCCGAGCCCCGCGCCGTCGCCGCTCCAATGGACACGCAAACTCACCCGGGCCGTCTGTCGCGACGCCGGAATACACTGCCGTCGAGGCGGCCTATCGTGATCCCGACGATTCTCAGGATAGAAAGCAATTCCGCGCCAGACCGGCATCGGCGAGCGGTCTGATTGACGGTGAGGCGCATCGCGACATCATGCCCACACGCAAACCGTCACTCCCGCTGAGAGGGGTTCTGCTCCTCACCGTCGCTGCTGTCGCAATCGTCGGCGTCGCCTTGCACGGTCCGATTCCTCAGCCGTCCGGCTATCACGACTTCGCAGACGGGCGCAGTCTCGGGCGCATCCCGCACTTTGCCGATACGCTCTCGAACCTTCCCTTTCTCCTCGTTGGTGTCGCGGGTCTCACCCTGTTCTGGCGCCGCACGCCTCCAGGTGCTCTGCCCGCGTTGCGTCCGGCGTACCTGGCCTTCCTTGTCGGTACCGCACTGCTCTTCCCCGGCTCGGCCTACTACCACCTCGCTCCGACGGATTCCACGCTCGCGTGGGACCGGCTGCCCATGACCCTCGCATTCATGGCCGTCTTCGCGATCATCATCGGGGAGCACATCAGTCCTCGCCTGGGCATCCGGTTGCTCCTGCCACTGCTTCTCTTCGGCGCTCTCTCGGTGTGGTACTGGCGCGCTACTGACTCCGGCAACGGCGGCGACCTTCGCCTGTACGTCCTGGTTCAGTACCTGCCGATGCTCCTCATTCCCGTGATCGTGCTTCTGTACCGGTCGGCCCTCGCGCCGACGTCGTACCTGTGGGCCCTCCTCGGGTCATACGGCGCTGCCAAGGCCCTTGAATTTCTCGACGCTCCCGTCTTCCGCATGACGGGCTTCGTCAGCGGCCATACGCTCAAGCACCTGGCGGCGGCACTCGGCGTCTACTTCCTGTACCTGGGCTTCATTCGCCGAAGACCCGCGCCAGCCGAGCAGCTATCGGCCGAGCCGACCGCGAGCCCCTGACCCAGCATGCAGCAGACCCGCTTCGCCCGCCGCTGATGCATCGGTTAGGCTCGCCCCCGAGACGGGACACTCACCCTCGGCACAGCCAGTGCTCTCTCACAGCGAGGTCAAAGCCGATGAGAAACGCCGTCGCTCTCCTTGGCGCTGCTGTCGTTCTTGCCTTCCCGTCCTGTTCCTCAACGCCCCCAAAGGTCCGGACTTCCTCACAGCCAGACGGCAGTCGGTGCGTAGCCATCCGCGATCGTCTTCAGCTCTCCGAGGCCGAGCCCATTCTTCTCTTCTACTGCGCTCAGGCGACCCTCGAGGTCGGCCACAGGTACTTTCTCATCACAGGTCGCTCGACTTACGGCCCTCAATCGAACCCGCGCCAGTCCATAACGGCCGCCATGCTCCCCGAGTTCACCACTTGCTTCCGCTCGTCTATCGACTCCACGGCAGCACCGAACACCCTCGACTCCCGTCTCGTCGTCATCCAGGCCGATCCGGCTCTTCGCAGCCACCTCAGCGCACCCGCACGCCGCCACCTCGAGGCCATCGAGGCCAGCCGCACGCAATGACGTCCAACCGTGGTGTGCAGCGGACTCCCTTTGACCTGGCCCCGATTCCCGTACGGCTCGGGGTTGGAGACTCCGCCGAGTCGTGATCTCGCGAAAACCGCGATACTCGGCAGGCGAGGTCGCCACCGATGAAGCCCGTCTTCGTTCCCTCCGCGCGTGCCCTCGTCCGCGTCCACGACCTGCCGGGGCGCGGCGTCCCGATCGTCTTCGTCCACGGCCTCGGCTGCGCCTCGTCCTGCGACTACCCGGGCGTCGTGCGCGAGGAGCCGCTCGCTGCGCGGCGGGCGGTGCTCGTCGACCTTCCCGGGTCCGGGTTCAGCGACCGTCCGCCCGACTTCGCGTACACGGTGTCGGCGCACGCGCGGGTCGTCGAGGAGGCCGTCGACGCGCTGGAGATCCCGGCGATCGACCTCTTCGGGCACAGCATGGGCGGCGCCGTCGCGATCGAGGCGGCGACGCGGCTCGGCGTGCGGGTCCGCTCCCTCGTCCTCTCCGAGCCGAACCTCGACGCCGGGGGCGGCGTCTTCAGCCGGGCGATCGCGGCGTTCACGGAAACCGACTACGTCGCGCGCGGGCACGAGGCGACGGCGCGCGAGGCGGCGGCGAGCGGCGACCGCGTCTGGGCGGGGTCGCTCGCGGCGAGCGCGCCGTTCGCGATTCACCGGGCCGCCGTCTCGCTCGTCCGAGGCGGCGACCCGCCGTGGCGCGACCAGCTCCTCGCCCACCCCTCGCGCCGGACGGTCCTCTTCGGCGCGCGCTCCCTCCCGGACGCCGACGTCGAGCGGCTCCGACTCGCGGGACTCGACGTCGCCGTCGTCCCCGAGGCGGGCCACTCGATGGCCTGGGAGAACCCGGCCGGGCTCGCCGCGGCGATCGCCCGGGCCTGCTCCGGGACGATCGCCGCGTCGGAGAGCTGATCTTCCGGCGCGCGCCTCGCCTTCAGCCCTTGCCGGCCGGAGGCGCCTCCGGCGCTCCCTTCGCCTCGAGGAACTGCATCAGCGCCGAGCCGACGCCGCTGAGGACGGGGACGGCGCCGCCGTCGCCGCCCGTGATGAGCGTGTGCGGCATGAGCGGCACCTTCACCTCGCCGGCGATCTTGCCGATCGCTTCGGCGAGGTTGAGGAGCGCCGTCGCCTGCGGGCCGAGCGCCACCTTCTGCTTCTCGAAGCTCTCGGCGCGCGCGAGCCCCACCGACCGCACCTCGGCGCCCCGCGCCTCGCCCGTCCGCTGGATGAAGGAGGCTTCGCCGGCGGCCTCGGCCGTGCGGGCGTTTCCCTTCGCCTGCCCCATGCGCTCGGTGAAGGCGGCCTCGCCCTCGGCCTGCGCCTTCTTGGCGGCGGCCTTCTGCTGCTCGATCGTGACGTTCACCTGCGCCTGCGCGAGCTGCGCCTGCATGTCGGCGGTCCCCTTGGCCGCCTCCATCGAGGTGCGCGACCGCTGCGCCGCCTCCTGCTGCGCGAAGGTGGCCTGCTGCTGCTTGGCGATCTCGCGCTCGCGCAGGACGACGACGAGCTCGGCCGGGAGCTCCACGTCCTGGATGTAGACGCCGCGGGTCTCCACCTCGTAGTCGCGGAGCTGCTCCGAGATGTGGGTCATCGCCGCGACCTGGACCTCCTGCCGCTTCTCGATGAACGTGACCGCCTCCATCGACTGGAGCTTGTCGCGGAAGTGGTTCCCCACGGCCGCCTGGAGGACCTCGTTGACGAGGTTCTGCATGCTCCCGACGATGGAGATGACGCGCGGGGCCTTCGTGTCGGGGACGTGGATCTGCACCTGCAGGTCGATCTTGAAGACGAAGCCCTCGCGCGACTTGGCGACGATCTGCGAGAGGTTCTTGTCGAGGTTGTGGGCCTGGCTCACCGCCTCGGCCCAGTTGAGCGTCAGGATCGACGTCGGGACGATGACCGGCTGGTAGCAGCGCGGGTTGATCGGGTACTTCCCGGTCCGGAGCGGCTCCTCCCAGATGCCCCGGTGGCCCGGCTTGACGAGCGAGCCGAACTTGAACTCGGCCCCGCTCGTGTCCTCGGTGGGGAGGCCGATGTACGCCTTGACGACGGCCGTCTGCCCCTGCTGCACGACGAGCATCGGCACCATCTCGACCGAGACGAGGAAGGGGTTGAGCGTGTAGGCCCCGTAGAGGAGCGGGTCGTGCTGGAGGCCGATCTTCCCGCCGTTCTGGAGGAACTTCTCGAAGTCCTGGTAGTTGTTGTGGAGGATGTTCTTGCTCGAGAGGATCGCCTCGATGAGCTTCGAGTCGGCGTCGCCGGCGCGCTCGAGCGCGGCGATGTCCTGGAAGCCGCCGAGCCGGCTCGCGATGTCGCCCGCCTCGAGGGGGTCTCCCTCGTACGTCGTGACGATCCCGATCGTGTCGACCTGCTCGCCGTGCTCGTTCGGCTGGGGCTGGATCCTCACGACCTGGAGCTTCTCGGGCTTCAGGCCGAAGGCCTCCGGCGAGAGCTGGCCCGTCTTGCCGGTCTTCTGCTCGATCTCGGGCGAGACCGGGATGCCGTAGACCTGCGAGCGGGTGAGGACGAGGAAGGCGACGGGGTGCATCGGGACGAGCGTTCCCGGAGGGAGGACGGGGCGCTGGACACCCTTCTGGCCGCCGAGGCGCAGGAACGCCGCGAGGTCGGTGAAATTGCCGAACTCCGGCTTGTAGGCCGCGGACTTGGCGCCGATGGGGAGGGGCCTCCCGATCTGGGCGATCACGACGCCGATCTCCCCCGCCGGGATCTGGACCCACGGGAACTTCTGGACGGAGAAGAGGATGTTGAGCTTCCAGCGGAGGCCCGGCATCAGGAGCTCGGCCTGGTAGCCGGCCTCGCCGCCGAACGCGATCGGGTCGTCGCCCGTCAGCTTGCGCCCGGAGAAGCGCTTCGTGACGAGGCCGACCTCCGTGGGCCCGATCCGGTGGATCGACGGGAGCACGACGAATACGAGGACGACCCCGACGGCGACGACGGGGAGAAGAACCAAGGCGCCCAGCATTGCTGCCCTCCTGTGAAGATCATACGGAGACGCCTCGCGCAGAGTTCGGGAGCGAAAAGGCCGGCGCCAGCCGTATCCTCATACTTTGTCGCAATTGCGAACCGGAAGAGCGGTCGGACGCGGAGGCACGCATGACGGAGAACGCCTGGAACAACGTCCTCGCCGCCCTCGTGCTGGCCGCCACCGTCGTGCTGCTCGTCGCCGCGCCGCACCCGCTGCTGCGCCCGCTCGCGATCGGGACCTTCGCCGTCGGCGTCCTCGGCGTCCTGGGCGCCCGTCTCTACTACCGGCGCCTCCACGAGACCGTCGCGTTCCTCTCGCGGCCGGAGAACCTCGAGCGCCCGGAGCTGCTGCTCGCCCTTCTCTCCCGGCCCGAGCGGGTCATCCTCGGCGTCTCGCGGCCGGGCGACGCGAAGGGGATTCTCCGCACGCTCCGCGGCCGGCAGTCCCTCGTCCTCTCCGCGGGGATGGGCTTCGGCCTCAGCGCGCTCGTCTCGTTCCTCCTCCTGGCCTATCTCTTCGACCTCTAGGCCGGGAGGGTTCGGCGCGGACGCGCTGCGGGCCCGGCAGCCGCCCGTGGCACACGTCGTCCGGGGCGCCGCGCGCGCGAACCGGGCTCGTAGACTCCGAGTATGGGAATCGAGGTCGAGGGGCTCGCCCCGCTGTTGCAGGTCTACGACATGCCCCGCTCGCTCCGCTTCTACCGGGACGGGCTCGGGTTCGCGGTCGTGGCGACGTCGGGGCCGGGAGACGACTGCAACTGGGCGATGCTCCGGCAGGGCGACGCGACGGTCATGCTGAACACGCTCTACGAGCCCGGGCACCGCCCGCCCGAGCCCGACCTCGCGCGCAACGAGGTCCACGCCGACACGATCCTCTACTTCGGCTGCCGCGACCTCGATGGCTGCTACCAGACCCTCGTCGCGGCGGGAGCCCGCGTCGACCCGCCGAAGGACGCTCCCTACGGCATGCGGCAGGTCTATGCCTCGGACCCCGACGGCTACGGGCTCTGCTTCCAGTGGTCGACGGAGGAGCGGAGCGGGTAGGCGGGCGCGGCCGCTTCCGAGGGCGACGCCCGGGATCGCACGAAAAGAAAGCGCCGGGCGAGCCCGGCGCTAAGTCCTTTGGATTGAATGGTGGAGCTGAGGAGGATCGAACTCCCGACCTCTAGAGTGCGATTCTAGCGCTCTCCCAGCTGAGCTACAGCCCCACCGTGGGGGCGGAGAATCTAGCGTCATCGGGCCGATTCGTCAATCGCGACCCGCCGCCGAGCCCCGCGCCGCGCCGCGGGCTAAGATCCGCGGGTGCGGGGCCGCCGCAGGGGCCCCGGGAGTGGTGAGATGAGCCAGAACGTCGACTTCGCCCGCCTCGACCTGAGAGACGCCCTCGACCTCGCCATCATGATCGAGGAGGAGGCGCGCGAGCGTTACGAGGAGTTCGCGGACCAGATGGAGGTCCACCACACCTCGGACGCCGCGAAGTTCTACCGCTTCATGGCCCAGAACGAGGCCAAGCACGGCGCCGACATCGCCGAGCGCCGCAAGGCCCTCTTCGGCGACGCCCCCGTCCGGATGAGCCGCTCGATGCTCTGGGACGTCGAGGCGCCCGACTACGACCAGGCGCGGGCCTTCATGTCGCCCCGCCGGGCGCTCGAGGTCGCGCTCGAGTCCGAGATCAAGGCGCACGACTACTTCACCGCCGCCCTCCCCTCGATCACCGACCCGCAGGTGAAGGCGCTCTTCACGGAGCTGCAGTCGGACGAGGTCCACCACAAGGCGCTCGTCCAGGCCGAGCTCGACAAGCTCCCGCCCGACTCCGACGTGGACGTCGAGGACCTCGTCGACGAGCCCGTCGGCCAGTAGGCCCCTCCGGGGACCCGGGTGACCCGCCGCGCGGCGCTCCGGCGCCGCGCGATGCGTTTCTGCGCCGCATTCCGCCCCGCGGGGCTACGATTTGCGCATGGGCGACATCGTGGCGGACGGCACTCCCCTGACCCCCGTCGACACGGCCTGGCTCCACATGGAGGATCCCGCGAACCTGATGATGGTGACCGGGATCTACGTCTTCGACGAGCCGATGGAGCTCGCGCGACTGAAGGACACGCTGCGCGTCCGGATGGTCGACCGCTTCCCGCGCCTCCGGCACAAGGTGAAGCAGTCGGGCGCCTCGGCGTACTGGGTCGCGGACCCGAAGTTCAACATCGACGCGCACGTCCACCGGATCGCCCTCCCCGCGCCGGGCGACGAGAGGGTCCTGCGCGACACGGTGAGCGACCTGATGTCGACGCCGCTCGACTTCTCGAAGCCGCTCTGGCAGATGCACCTCATCGAGAACAACGGGAGCGGCTCCGTCCTCCTCCTCCGGATCCACCACTGCATCGGCGACGGCATCGCCCTCGTCCACGTCCTCCTCAGCTCGACGGACACGGGGCCCGACGCGCCGGCGCCGAAGCTCCTCCCGAGGGCGCCGCACGAGAAGAGCGTGAAGAGCCGCATCACGTCGCTCTTCACCGGCGTCCAGCGGCTCGTCGAGTCGACGCGGCGGACGGCGGACATGCTCGCGGCGGAGACCGTCGAGTCGCTCCTCCACCCGTCGCACGTCCTCGAGGTCGCGCAGACCGCGCTCGACGCGGCGGGCGTCCTCGCGCGGATGCTCGTGAGGCCCGCCGACCCGAAGACCGTGCTGAAGGGCTCGCTCGGCGTCGCCAAGAGGGCCGCGTGGTCGCGGCCCATCCAGGTCGACGACGTCAAGGCGATCTCGCGGCGGATCGGCGGGACGGTCAACGACGTCCTCCTGACCGCCGTCACCGGCGCCCTCCGCCGCTACCTCCTCTTCCGCGGCGACAAGCCCGACGGGAAGGACGTCAACGCGATGGTCCCCGTGAACCTCCGGCCGCTCTCGGAAGCGGACGAGCTCGGGAACCGCTTCGGCCTCATCTACCTCTCGCTGCCGATCGGGGAGGGGGACCCGGCCGAGCGCCTCCGGCTCGTGAAGAAGCGGATGGACGCCATCAAGAGGACGCCCGAGCCGTTCGTGGCGTTCCAGATCCTGAACGCCCTCGGCCTCGCCCCGGCCGAGATCGCCGACCTCGTCGTGAACATGTTCGGGTCGAAGTCGACCGCGGTCATGACGAACGTCGTCGGCCCGAAGCACGCGGTCTGGTTCGCGGGGCGGCGCGTGAAGGACATGATGTTCTGGGTGCCGCAGTCGGGACGGATGGGGCTCGGCGTCTCGATCTTCAGCTACGACGGTCACGTCGTCGTCGGCATCGCGACGGACGCGGGGCTCGTCCCCGACCCCGAGAGGATCTCCACGTTCTTCGAGGACGAGATGGCCTCGCTCGAGGACTGGTCGAAGCGCGAGGCGCTGGGCGGCCACGGCCGGATCGCCGCCCTCGTCGGCGGCGACCGCCCCGCGCTCCCCGCGGCGCGGCCCGGGCCCGGGGAAGGAAGGAAGACCGGATGGAAAGAGACGCCGCACGAGAGCTCCTCCGCCACACCGTCGCCACGCTCGCGTACCGCGGCGGCAAGGCGGTCCGCGACACGCCGGAAGGCTTCGAAGCGCTGAAGGTCGGCCCGACGACGAAGACGCCGGGCGAGATCCTCGCGCACGTCGGGGACCTCCTCGACTGGGCCGTGTCGATGGCCCACGGGGCGCCCGCGTGGAAGGACTCGAAGCCGCTCCCCTGGGAGGAGGAGGTCGCGCGGTTCCACGCCGGCCTCGCGAGGCTCGACGCGGCCCTCGCCTCCGACGCGCCGCTCGCGACCCCGCCCGAGAAGCTCTTCCAGGGGCCGATCGCCGACGCGCTCACCCACGTCGGCCAGATCGCGCTCCTCCGCCGCCTCGGCGGCGGCCCGATCCGCGGCGAGAACTACTTCCGGGCCGACATCGCCGCGGGGCGCGTTGGGCCGGAGCAGGCGCCGCCGAAGCGCGAGTTCGACTGAAGAGGATCGGGGAGGCTCGCCGCGAGCCTCCCCGCGGCGCCGCGGAGCGCCTCCCCTCGAACGGGGCTCGAGCGGGAGAAGCGGATCCGGGAGGCGCCGGTCCTACGGCCTGCGCGCCTTCTCGACCCCCGGGACGGGCTCCGCGAGGACGACGCCCGAGAGGCTCTCCCGCGAGGCGAGGACGATCGCGGCCCCGTCGGGAGAGATCCCGAACGACTCGGCGGGGACGGCCGGGTCGAACCCCGCGAGCTTCCTTCGCGAGGCGCTCGTGTCCTCTCCCGGGACGACGTCCTGGACGAAGACGCCCGCGACTCCGTTCTCGTCGAGGCCGAGGAACGCGATCCGCCCGTCGGGCATCCAGCGGCAGCGGCCGGCCTCCGAGCCCGCGACGGAGTCGACGACGTCGAACGCGACGGAGAAGACCTCCGCGCCGTCGGCGATCCGGAGGACGCGGACGGCCCGGTGGCCCGGCCCGAAGCCCGCGCGGAACGCGACGAGCCGGCCGTCGGGCGAGACCTCGGGGAGCTGGAGCGTGACACCGCGCGCGAGGAGCTCGGCGCCCGAGCCGTCCGCCCGGGCCTTCCAGATCCCCTCGCGGCCCCGGTGGAGCGAGCCCCAGAGGAGCGTCCCGCCGTCCGGGGTGAGGACGGGGTTCTCGGCCTCGAAACCCCCGCGCGTCAGGAGCCGCGCCTCCGTGCCGTCGAGGGCCGAGGTCCAGATCTCGAAACGTCCCGTCCGGTCGGAGCTCCAGAGGATCCGCTTTCCGTCGGGGCTGAAGGCGGGGTCCCAGTCCTGGGCGGCGTCGTCGGTGACGCGGCGGAGGGCGCCCGTCTCGGTCGAGATCGTCCAGAGGTCGAGCTGCCCCGAGCGGTCGGAGCTGAAGAGGATCCACTTCCCGTCGGGCGAGTAGACGGGCTGGCGGTCCGTGGCCGTCCCGTGCGTCAGCCACCGCACGGGTCCCTCGCGCCCGAGCGGGATCTCGCGGAGGCTCTCGCGCGTCGTGACCGACTCGAAGACGACGCGCCCGTCGCCGAGGACGTCGAGGACGCGCCCCGCGGAGGGCCACCACCCGACGGACTCGGCGCGGCCGCCCGGCAGGCGGAACCGCAGCACGTGGAGGCCGACGGTGCGCGTGTGCGGGAGGCTCGCGTCGTAGATCCCCGCGAGGATGCTCCCGCCCGAGCCGAGCCAGGCCACCGACGTCGGCTGGCGCGCGGACTGGGGGAGCGCGACGCGCCGGGCGGCTCCGTCCCGGGAGACGAGGACGATCGACCCCGGCACGCCGCTCTGCGCGCTCCCCTCCTCGGCGAGCGCGACGGTGCGGCCGTCGGGCGAGAAGCGCGGGTTCGAGACGATCGTGTCGAAGCGGGCGAGCTCGCGCTCCTTCCCCGAGGAGAGCGGCGCGACGACGAGCGCCGACGTCCGGTCCTCCTGGCGGAGGAGGCGGAGGAAGGCGACCTCCGTCCCGTCGGGCGAGACGTCTCCCGACTCGGCCGACGTGAAGAGGCGTCGCTCCTCCCCGCCGACGACCGGCACGCGCCAGAGCGACGGGACCGTCTTCTCGTCGGTCCGCGTGAAGAGGAGCGATTGGCCGTCGGGGAAGAACCTCGGCTCGGTGTCCGCCGGGCCGGCGGTCAGGGCGGTCTCCCCCTCCGCCCGGACCTGCTTCAGCCAGATCCGGGTGGAGCGGCCGCGCCGCGAGGCGAACGCGACGAGTCCGCCGTCGGGCGAGGCCGCGGGCGCGGAGTCGGACCCCGACTGCGTGAGCGCGCGGAGGACCGTCGGTGCGGGGGGCGGACCCTGCCGGAAGCGGACGACGAGGAGCGCGCCCGCGACGGCGCCGAGGAGGAGCGCCCCGAGGGGAACGGCCGAGCGGCGGAGGAGGACGCCGACACCCCGCGGCGCGAGCGAGGCGAGGAGCCCTGGCCCGGCCGCGAGGCTGCTGCCGGAGAGCGACTCGAGCGCGAAGGCGAGATCGCGCGCCGACTGGAACCGCGCCGCCTTCTGCTTCTCGAGGCAGCGCCGCACGATCCGGTCGAGCTGGGGGTTCACGCGCCTGCGGAACGACGACGGGTCGGCCGGCTCCTCGCGGAGGATCGCGGCCATCGTCTCCGCCGCCGACCCCGCGTGGAACGCGCGCCGCCCCGTGAGCATCTCGTGGAGGCAGGCGCCGAGCGCGAAGACGTCGGCCCGGCCGTCGACGGGTTCGCCCCTCACCTGCTCGGGAGCCATGTAGCCGGCGGTGCCGACGACGACGTCGCTCCTCGTCTCGAGCTCCGTCCCCTTCCCCTCCGTCGAGGAGTCGGCGGACAGGAGCTTGACGAGGCCGAAGTCGAGGACCTTCACGTGGCCGTCCGCCGTCAGGAAGACGTTCTCGGGCTTCAGGTCGCGGTGGACGATCCCCTTCTCGTGGGCGGCGCCGAGCCCGCGCGCGACCTGCACCGCGACTTCCACGGCGCGCTCGGCCGGGAGTGGCCCGCGGAGGAGCCTCTCGCGGAGCGTCTCCCCCTCGAGGAGCTCCGAGACGAGGTACGGGGCGCCGTCCTGGCTGCCGACGTCGTGGACGACGACGACGTTCGGGTGGTTCAGCGCGCCGACGGCCCGAGCCTCCCGCTCGAACCTCTGGAACCGCTCGGGGTTTCCGTGCGCCGCCTCCGGGAGGACCTTCAGGGCGACGTCCCTCGCGAGACGCGTGTCGCGGGCCCGGTAGACCTCGCCCATCCCGCCGCGCCCGATCGGGGCGACGACCTCGTAGGGCCCGAGCTTCTCGCCGGTCCGTCTCACTCCGAAGCGCCTCCGTGGAGCCCGGGCCATCGGCAATCCGCACCGGGCGGCCCGCTGACACGAATTCGCACGTCTCCCTCTTGCGCCAATCATAGTCACGCGGCCCGGTTTCGCGGGCGTCTTCTCCCGGCGGGCGCAGAGATCGGAATTCGGCAGCGTGGGGCCAGGTCTTGATTTTCTACTATAGCGTTTTGCTATAGTAGAAAATCAAGACCTGACCCCACGGCCCACCCGCACGACGGCCCAGGCCGCGACGAGGACGGAGGCGGCGAGCCAGAGGAGGCCCCAGGCGAGCGCGGGGATGCCGGTCGCGCGGGCGAGGGCGGACGCGTCGCTCGCGGGGACCGAGCGGAGGATCAGGTCCGACGTGACGTCCCACGGGGCGTAGAGGAGGCTCGTGACGCCGAGGAGGCGGAGGACGAAGCTCGACGCCCCCTCCGGGAGCCAGCGGGCGACGCCGAGGAGGAGGGCGCCCGCGGCGAGGCCGTAGGCGAAGCCGAACGCGCTCCTCACGTAGACGAGGGTCAGGACGACGAGCGCCGCGCCGAGGAGGGCCGTGAGGGCCCGGTGGGTGCGCGGCCGGCCGGTGGCGCCGAGGACGAGGAAGAACGCGCCCCAGAGCGCGCTCCCGAGGTAGCCGGCGGAGGAGATGACGAAGGGCCACCCCCCCGCCGTCGTACAGAGCCCCCCCTCGGCGGGCGAGAGCTCGATGGAGACGATGCGCCCTCCCGTCGCGACCGCCGCGAGGCCGTGGGAGACCTCGTGGAGGAGGACGACGAAGAGGCGGAGCGGCCAGACGTAGACCGTCGACCAGAAGGCGTAGACGACGGCGGCGAGGAGAAGCGGCACGAGGAGCCGCTTCCCCCCGCCCTTCGCGGCGGCCATCTGCGGCTCAGGCCGGGTACTTCTCGAGGACCCCCGCGACGACCCGCCGCGAGAGGCCGTGGTAGGTGGGGCTCGCGGCGGCGAAGATCTCGCGCGCCAGCGCCCGCGTCCGCTCCGTCGCGCCGAGCGCGCCGTAGAGAGGCCGGAGGTACTTCATCCGGCCGACGCGCGAGAGCACCTCGCGGACCTTCCCGAACGCCGGCTCGTAGTCGCTCCCGGCGGCGATCGTGAGCCACTCGACGAGGAGCTCGTGGTTTCCCTTGCCCGAGAGGCCGAAGGCCGCGTCGAGCGCCGCGCAGTCGCCTGCGGAGAGCTTCCTCGGGAGGTGCTGGAGGTAGAGGAGCGTCTCGGAGGGGTTCCACCCCGCGACCTGCTCGTTCGTCGGCCGCGCGCCCTTCTCCCACCCTTCGGCGAGGGCCGTGAGCGCCTCGAGCTTCTCCGACCGGAAGACCGGCGCGTTCGCCGGGAGGCCCGCCTCGTGGAGCCAGGCGTCGGCGTTCACCTTCGCGGCCGTCCCCGGGAGCTTCTCCTCGAGGAAGGCGAAGAACTCCTCGGTCGTGATCGACTGGAAGCGGAAGTGCTTCATGTAGTCGGCGAGGAAGGCGTCCCACGCCGCGCGCCCGACCGTCCGCTCGAGGAGGACGACGAGGCGCGCCCCCTTCTCGTACGGGATCGACGAGAACGCGTCGTCGGGGTCGATCCCCGAAAGGTGCGTCCGGAGCTTCGTGAGGGGCGAGTCGGCGCCGAAGCGCGCGACCGACTCCTCGAGCGCCTTCTGGCCGATCGCCCAGCCGAGCGTCGCGGCCTCCTCGCCGTGGATCGCCTCGAGGATCCTCCGCTCGGCCCAGACGGTGAAGCCCTCGTTCAGCCAGAAGTGCTCGGCCGTCGCGTTCGTGACGAGGTTGCCGGTCCAGGAGTGGGCGAGCTCGTGCGCGACGACGTCGACGAGCGAGCGGTCGCCCGCGAGGAGGGTCGGCGTCAGGAACGTCATCCGGGGGTTCTCCATCCCGCCGTACGGGAACGACGGCGGGAGGACGAGCATGTCGTACCGGTCCCAGTCGTAGGGGCCGAAGAGCCCCTCGGCCTTCACGATCATCTCCTCGATGCCCGCGAACTCCCACGCCGCCTTCTCGACCGTCGCCGGCTCGGCCCAGACTCGGGCCCGCGGCGAGAGGTCGCGCGACTCGAGCTCGCCGACGGCGAGCGCGAGGAGGTAGGTCGGGATCGGCTGGGGCATGTCGAAGAGGAACGTCCGCGTCCCCTTCCCCTCGATCGTCCCCGACGGCCCGGCCGACATGACGGCCGAGAGCGGCGCCGGGACGGTCACCTCGGCGTGGTAGGTGACGCGGAAGCGGGCCGTGTCCTGGCACGGCACGATCGTCCGCGCGTGGATCGCCTGGCACTGGCTGAAGAGGTAGGGGTGCTTCTTCCCCTCCGTCTGCTCGGGGTCGAGCCACTGGAGGCCGATCGCGTCGGGCGACGTGTGGTATCGGAGGAGGACCTCGGTCGTGCCGGCGGGGAGCTTGAGCCGGAGCCGGGTCCCGAGGATCGGGTCCTCGGGAAACGTCTCGAAGAGGACCTCGTTCCCCGCCGACCCCGTGACGGCGGAGATCGTCAGCCCCTTCGTGTCGAGGTCGAACGGGCCGGAAGCCGGTGCCGCGAAGACGAGGACGGCGCGCCCCTCGATCCGCTTCGTCGCGAAGTCCACCGCGAGGTGGAGGCGCAGGTGCTTCGTCCGGGCCTGGGCGTCATCGGCGTAGGAGTGGGGGTCGACGAGGGCCATGGGGGTCCCCTTTCGTGATTCGGTCCGCCAAGGGGCGGAACGAGCATTTTCCCACCTGTTCGCCCCTATCATGCCGCCCCATGAGCGAATCGAAGCCGGCCGGCCTCCTCCGGTCGTTCCCGAAGGTCTTCTGGGTCGCCAACGTCATGGAGCTCTTCGAGCGGGCGGCCTACTACGGCCTCAACTCCGTCCTCGCCGTCTACCTCACGGCGTCGACGGCGAAGGGGGGCCTCGGCTTCGGCGAAGGCTCGGTCGGCTTCCTGCAGAGCCTCATCTACGCCTGCAACTACGTCGTCCCGATCCTCGGGGGGGCGCTCGCCGACCGGTACGGCTATCGGCGGATGCTCCTCGTCTCCTTCGCGATGCTCTCGACGGGCTATTTCGCCGCAGGGTACATGTCGGCCTACGGCGCGGTCTTCGCCGCGCTCCTCCTGATGGCGTCGGGGGGCGGCCTCTTCAAGCCGATCATCTCGGGGACGATCGCCCGCTCGACGAACGAGTCGAACTCGGGCTTCGGCTTCGGCGTCTACTACTGGATGATCAACATCGGCGCGTTCCTCGCGCCGCTCGTCGTCTCGATCCTGAAGGGCTTCTCCTGGCGGTACGTCTTCCTCGCGTCGTCGGCCTACACCGCCCTGATGTTCCTGCCGACCCTCTTCGCCTACCAGGACCCGCCCCGCCCCGAGAACACGAAGAGCTTCCGCGACGTCGCCCACGGCGCCGCGCTCGTCCTCGGCGACGCGCGCTTCATGCTCATGATCGTCGTCTACTCGCTCTTCTGGATCCTCTACTTCCAGAACTTCGGGTCGGTCCTCTGGTTCCTGCGCGACTTCATCGACCCCGCCCCGATGAACGCCGTCTTCGCCGCGCTCGGCCTTCCGTTCAGGTTCGACGCCGAGTTCGTCACCGTGATCAACGGGGGGACGATCATCCTCCTGCAGGTCTTCGTCAGCCGGATCGTGAAGAACCTGAAGCCGCTGCCGACGATGCTCGGCGGCGTCGCCATCGGCGCCCTCGGGTTCCTCTTCCTCGCCTTCTCGACGAACGTCTGGCTCTTCATCGCCGGGATCGCGATCTTCTCGATCGGCGAGATGACGGCCCACCCGAAGTACTACAGCTACGTCGGCCTCGTCGCCCCGCAGGACAAGAAGGCCGTCTACATGGGCTACGCGTTCCTCTACGGCGTCTTCGGGAGCCTGATCGGCTCCTCGCTCGGCGGCGCGCTCTACGGCGCGTGGCTCAAGCCGCTCGCCGGCACGCCGGCGGGGCTCGCCGCGTCGCACCGGTTCTGGCTCCTCTTCGTCGCCCTCGACCTCCTCGCCGTCGTCGGCCTCTTCTTCTACAACCGCTCCTTCGCACACGACACGCCCGCGGCGAACGCGAAGGCCCGGACGATCATGATCGGCCTCTACGGCCTCTTCGTCGTCGTGGGGGCGTTCTTCCTCTGGCAGGCGCTCTTCGGCGGCGCGGAGGTCTCGTACAAGACGCTCGTCCAGGCCCTCATCCTGACGCTCCTCGGCGCCGGCGGCGTCCTCATCAGCCGGAGGAAGCCCGCAGAGGCGTAGGGCCTCGCCCCCCTCAGGCCTCCTGCCGCGGGAGCGCGACGAAGAACGTCGCGCCCTTCCCCGGCTCGCTCTCGGCCCACGCGAGGCCGCCCCCGCGCCGGGCGAAGCCGTAGACGGCGGGGAGGCCGAGGCCCGATCCCGTCTCGGGCGGCTTCGTCGTGAAGAACGGCTCGAAGAGGCGCTTCATCACGTCGGGGGCGATCCCCGTCCCGGTGTCGGCGACCGAGAGGACGACGTAGCGCCCCGGGGCGAGCCCCGCCCGGCGCCGCGCCTCCTCCGTGTCGACGTAGGCGTCGCGCGCCGAGAGCGTCACGGTGCCGCCTCCGGGCATCGCGTCGCGCGCGTTCAGGACGAGGTTCACCACGGCCTGCTCCAGCTCGACCGGGTCGGCGAGGACCTCGCCGCCCCCTTCGGGGACGTCGACGACGATCCGGACCGTCTTGCCGAGGAGCGGGGAGAGGAGCGCTGCGCCGCTCCGCAGGGCCGCCCCGACGTCGAGCGGGACCCGCTGGGCCGGGTCGCGCCGCCCGAAGTCGAGGAGGCGGCGGGCCGTCGTCGCCGCGCGAGCGGCCGAGCGCTGGATCGCCTCGACGCTCGCCCGGGCGGGATCCCCGTCGGACATCCTCGCGAGGGCGAGCTCCGCGTGCCCGACGACGACCGACAGCGCGTTCTTGAACTCGTGGGCGACGCTCTCGGAAAGCCGCCCCACCGCCTCCATCCGCTGGGCGTGGGCGAGCTGCGCCGACAGCTCCCGCGCCTCCGTCACGTCGCGCGACGCCACGACGACCCCCGCGATCGCCGGGTCCTCGAGGAAGCTCCGGACGTGCGACTCCATCACGCGGAAGGAGCCGTCTCGGTGACGGAGCCGGACGTCGATCCGGACCCTCCGCCCCGGGTGCGCCTTCGCCTCCTCGACCGCTCCCTGGAGCGCGCGGAGGTCTTCCTCGTGGACGAACCCGAGCCCGGGCTTCCCGACGACCTCCTCCGGCGCCAGGTCGAAGACCGTCCGGACGGAGGGGCTCACGAACCGCGTCGCCCCCTTCGCGTCGTAGACGACGACCACGTCGAGCGCGCTCTCGACGAGGGCGCGGTAGTACGCCTCTCCCGGCGCGAAGGCGGGGACGTCCGCCACGGGGGCGCCCGGGTCGCTGTCCGTCATCCGGCTCGGGGCCATTCTATCGGCCGCCGCCGGGACGGCGCCCGGTCAGGACCGCCCGAAGACGTACTCCGTCAGGAACTCCGCGCGCTCGCGGTCCTCCACGGCGCGCCGCGCCGCGACGTCGCCGAGCGAGACGACCCCGACGACCCCCGCGTCGCCGAGGACGACGAGGTGCCTTATCCGCTCGCGCCGCATCGTCGCCTCGACGAGCTCGACCGGGTCTTCGGGGCGGACGGAGAGGATCTTCGGCGTCATCACCTCCCCGACGAGCGTCCGGACCGGATCGAGGCCCTCGGCGACGACCCGCTTGACGACGTCGCGCTCCGTGAAGATGCCGTTGTACGAGACGCCGTCGAAGACGACGAGCGAGCCGACGTTCCGGTCGCGGAGGATGCTGCAGGCGTCCCGGACGGTCACGCCCGGGTCCACCGTGATCACCCCCCCGAAGGGCTTGGAGGAGAGGAGCTCCCGCGCTGTCGTCATCCCGGGAATCTGGGCGCTTCCCGGGCGGCTGTCAACGCCCCCGGGGGATGAATCGCCGAAGAACGCGTTTACGCGTTACGCGCTCGCCGTCGCCCGGCCCGGCCGGCGCGGCACCCGGGACCCGTCGCCTACCTCGCCGTCGGGACGAGCGGGAGCTTCGTCGTCTTGACGTCGACGAGCGGTCCCAGCTCCCAGACGTTCCTGTAGCCGTAGTTGTAGAGCGCGATGAAGGTCGAGAGGTTCAGCGACGCGGTCGGGAGCTTCGAGGGGAAAGGCCCGTCGGCGCCGCGGAAGTTGTTGTTGCAGTAGATCAGGATCCGCGTCGCCTTGTCGGGGAAGGCCTTCTTCACGCTCTCCACGGCGATGTCGGGGAAGCTCAGGTTGACCGCTCCCTTCACGTGGAGCTCGTCGAACTTCTCGCGGCTCCGCGCGTCGAGGACGACGGTCCCCGGCTCCCGGCTCATGAGGAGGAAGTCCTCCTCGGTCACGCGGTGCGTCTCGCGGTGACGAGCCGCCTCGCGGGCGACCTTCAGGTAGCCCTCCATGTCGATCGCCGGGTTCACCGGGGGAACGACCTGCTGCGCCGGAGGCTGGGCGGGGGCGGGCGCCGAGAGGACGAGGGCGAGGAGCGGGAGGAGGAGACGCGCGCTCTTCATCCCGGGATTCTCTCCCTCCCGCCGCGGAACGGCGCCCTTCCGCGGCGCGCGCCGCCGTGACCCGCGTCACGCCCTCGGCCCACGATGCTGCGCTGCGGCGCGTTCCGTGGCATCGTCCTCCGTTGCGGCCGGGGGAAACCCGCCGCGGGAGGGTTCTCATGAAGCGGTTCCACGTCCTCGCGGGCGTCCTTCTCCTCGGCCTCGGCACCGCCGCCCCGGCCGCCGACGTCGCGACGCTCCAGAAGTCCTTTTTCGGCTCGACGAAGCCCGGGAGCTGGGTGAAGTACGAACAGACGAACACCGACGCCAAGGGGAAGGTCCAGAAGAGCGAGGTGACGCTCTCCCGCCTCGAGGGAGAGGGCGCCCGCATCTGGATCGAGATGCGGGTGGTGCCGAAGGAGGGGGCCAAGGGGAAGCCGACGACCCTGAAGTACCTCCTCAACACGGACTTCAAGATCGAGAAGGACGCCCTCGCCTACATGAAGCACGTCGAGAAGATGATCATGCAGGAGGACGGCAAGGAGGCGACGGAGTTCCCGCCCGAGATGATGCAGCAGGCCGCGGCCGCCTTCATGACGAACGTCGACTACGGCGCGAACGTCACGTCGCTCGGCCCCTGCGGCGCGGACGGGAAGGCCGGCGAGAAGATCGGGATCCAGGGCTCGTACGACGTCAAGATCCTCTTCATGCGGATGAAGGGAACGACCGAGTCCGAGCTCTGCATGAACGACTCCATCCCCTTCGGCCGCCTCTACGAGAAGACCGTCACGAAGGACGACAAGGGGAAGCAGACGGGGACGACGGAGATGAAGGTCCTCGACTCCGGCACGGGGGCCGTCTCGGCGATCAAGGGCCCCGTCAAGGCGGTCGAGATGCCGAAGATGCCCTGGGGGAGCTGAAGCTCCCTCAGGCCGGCCCGCCGGCCTCGCCGGCGCCCGGCGAGACCGTCACCCGGTCGCGGCCCTCGCGCAGGCTCTGCGCGAGGGCCCCGTCGGCGGCGCGGCGCAGCCGCTCCGCCGCGTCCTCCCCTTCCGGCACCAGCGCCGCGACGCCGGCGCTCACCGTGAGCCGGCCCGCCGGGCTCCCTCCGACGGCGATCTCGAGCGCCGCGACGCGGGCCCGGACCTCCTCGCCGAGGGCGCGCGCCTCCTCCGGGCCGGCCGCAGGGACGAGGAGCGCGAACTCGGCCCCGCCGACCCGCGCCGCGAGGTCGCCCGCCTTCCGGAGCGACGACTCCGCGACGTTCGCGACCGTCTTCAGCGCCCGGTCTCCCTCGAGGCTCCCCTTCTGCTCGTTGAGGAGCGCGAGGTGGTCGACCGCGACGACGACGAGGGCGAGGGGCGTCCCCGTCGCCTTCGCCCTCGCGACCTCCTCCCCGAGCGCCTGCTCGAAGTGGCGCCGGTTCGGGAGACCGGTGAGCGGGTCGAGCGTCGAGAGCGACTCGAGCTTCCGGTTCGCCCGCTCGAGCTGGAGGTTCGCGCGGTGCAGGTCGCGGTTCTTCCGCGCGAGCTCCTCGCGCCGCCCCTCGGCCTCGCGACGGAGGCCTTCCGACTCCGCGCGCGCCCCCTCCGCCTCGACGCGGGCCGCCTCGGCCCGTTCGCGCTCGGCGACGAGGCCGCGCGTCTTCTCCTCGACGACCGCCTTCAGCTCGCGGTCGCGGGCCGTCAGCGTCCCGACGCGCGCGCGGAAGGCGCCCCAGCCGGCCGCGACGAGCGCCGCGGCGAGGAGCCCCCGGAACGCCCACGTCTCGTGGAAGCGGGGCGTCAGGACGAGCGGGAGCGAAGCGCCGGTCTCGTTCCAGATGCCGTCGGCGTTGCAGGCGATGACGCGGAACGTGTAGCTCCCCGCCGGGAGGTTCGTGTAGTACGCGGTCCGCCGCGTCCCGGCCTCGATCCAGTCGGGCTCGAACCCCTCGAGCCGGTACTTGAAGAGGACCCGGTCGGGGCCGAGGAAGCTGAGGGCCGTGTAGTCCACCTCGACGCGCCCGCGCCCGGCCGGGACGTCGACCTCCCCCTCCGGGGCGTCGACGCGCCGGCCGTTGACGTCGACGCTCTCGACGAGGACCTTCGGCGGGACGGTGTTCACCGGGATCCGCTCCGGGTCGATGACCGCCAGCCCCTTCGCCGTCGCGAACCAGAGCCGCCCGTCGGCCGACCTCCAGGCGTTCGGCACCGACCCGCCGCTGCACTGGCGGCTCGGCATCCCGTCGGCCGCGCCGAAGACCGCGGGCGGAGGGAGGCGCGCGGCCTTCCCGCCGAGGACCGCCTCGACGTCGGACCGCCTCACGCGCGAGACGCCGGAGTTGCTCGAGAGCCAGAAGCTCCGCGCGCCGTCCTCGAGGACCTGGAAGACGCCGTCGTCGTGGAGCCCCTGCCGCCGGTTCACGCATGCGATCCGCCCGTCCCGGGCGCGGCAGAGCCCGCCGTCCGACGTGCCGACCCAGACCGTCCCGTCGGCGTCCTCGAGGAGCGAGAGGACCGTCGACCCCGAGAGCCCCTCGCGCTCGCCGAGGTGCGAGAAGGCGCCGCCCGTCAGGAGCGTCAGCCCGGCCCCGTAGGTGCCGATCCAGAGCGTCCCCTTCCGGTCCTCGAGGAGCGCGGAGACCTGGTCGCTCGAGAGCCCCTCCCGCGTCGTGAAGGTGGAGAGCTTCCCCCCCGCGAAGCGCGTCAGGCCGCCGCCCGTGCCGATCCAGATCGTCCCGTCGCGCGCCTCGAGGATCGAGTTGACGGCCGGGCCGCCGAGCCCGTCGGCGGGGCGGTAGGTGGTGATGCGGCCTCCGCGGAGGACCGAGAGGCCGCTCGTCGTGCCGACCCAGACCGAGCCGTCGCGCGCCGGGAGGACCGTCCTCACGAGGTCGGTCGCCAGACCGTCCGCGGCGCGGAAGGTCGTCACCTTCCCGTCGCGGAGGCGGTTCAGCCCGCCGCCGTAGGTCCCGACCCAGACGTTCCCCTCCGCGTCGCCGACGACCGTCTTCACGAACGCGTGAGAGAGCCCGTCCCTCTTCGTGATCCCGGTGAACTTCCCGTCGCGGAGGCGGTTCAGGCCCCCGCCGTGCGTGCCGACCCAGAGGCTCCCCTCGTGGTCCTCGCAGAGGGCGAGCACCTGCCCGCTCGAGAGCCCCTGCGCCTCGCCGTACGCCTCGGCGACCCCCTCGTGGACCCTCACGAGGCCGGGGCCGCCGACCCAGAGGTTCCCGTCGCGGTCGTCGAGGATCGCGGCGACGCGGAAGCCCGACGAGGGGAGCGGCACCGCGACGAAGCGGCTCCCCTCGCGGCGCGCGAGGCGCCCGTCGTAGGTGCCGACCCAGAGCGTCCCGGCGCGGTCCTGGTGGATCGCCGAGACCTGCTCGCCCGGGAGGCCGTCCGCGCGGCCGAAGACCGTCACCTCGCCGCCGGCGAGGCGCGCGAGGCCGGCGTCGCCGGTGCCGATCCAGAGCGCGCCGTCGCGGTCCCTCGCGAGGGCCTGGATCCGCTCGCTCGGAAGCCCCTCCTTCCGGCCGAGGACGGAGACCTTTCCGCCGGCGATCCGGTTCAGGCCGTTCTCCGTGCCGATCCAGACGCTCCCGTCGGGGTCGGCGAGGATCGTCCAGACGACCTCGTCCGAGAGCCCCTCCTTCACCCCGAACGGCGTCGCCTCGGCCCCGCGGATCCGCGTGACCCCTTTCTCGGCGCCGACCCAGAGGCTCCCGTCGGCCGCCTGTGCGACGGCGCGGACGCGGTTGTCCGTCAGCCCCCAGGAGCGGTCGAAGCGGACGAAGCGCGCCCCGTCGAAGCGCGCGAGCCCCGACATCGTCCCGATCCAGAGGTACCCCTCGCGCGACTCGAGGACCGCGTTCACCCGCTCCTGCGGCAGCCCCTGCTCGGTCTGCCAGAGGTCCTGCCCGTGCTGGGTGACCGAGCGGCGCGGGTCGAGGGCGTGCGCGGGCCGCGCGGCGGCGACCGCGGCGAGGAGTCCGGCGAGGAGGCGGGCCTTGTGTCGCATCTCCGGTCACCGGACATTAACAGCGGGGTCGCGGCTCCCGGAAGCCTCGCGCCTTAAGATCGCGCCTCGATGCGAGGGGGGGCGTTCCGTGCATCGCTCGCGGCTCTTCTCGCGCTCGGCGCGACGGGCGTCGCCTCGTCCGCCGACCTCCGCTCCGAGCGCGGCCTCCCCCTCGTGAGGAACGTCCCCCCGGCCGAGCACGGCGGCCGGTCCCAGTGCTTCGCCATCGCCGAGGACCGGCGCGGGCTCCTCTACGTCGGGAACCTGAAGGGGGTCCTCGAGTACGACGGCGCGCGCTGGCGGCTCCTGACGCTGCCGAACGAGTCGGCCGTCTTCGCGGTCGCTCCCGGCGCGGACGGCCGGGTCTACGTCGGCGGGTGGGACGAGCTCGGCGTCCTCGCGCCGAACGCCCACGACGAGCTCGCCTACGTCTCCCTCCTCGACCGGCTCCCGAAGGGCCTGCGGCCGCTCGGGCGGGTGCGCGGCGTCCACGCCGTCGGGAAGAGCGTCTGCTTCCGAACGGATTCGCGTCTCTTCCTCTGGGACGGGAGCGCGATGCGGGTCGTGCCGGCGCCCGCCGGCGGCGGGTTCGTGGGGAGCTTCGACGCCGGGGGCGGCGAGGCCTGGGTGCAGACGGACGACGGCCTCGCACGCCTCGCGCCGACGGGCGTCGAGCCGCTCCCCGAGCCGTTCCGGTTCCGGGGCGAGCACGTCGAGGCCGTCGTCCCGATGGCGGACGGCTCCCGCCTCGTCGTCGTGCGCGGGAAGGGGCTCTTCCTCCTCGAGGGCGGCACGTCGCGTCCCGTCGGCGCCCCGCCGGGGCTCGACGAGAAGGAGGTCGAGGCGGGAGCGCTCCTCCCCGACGGCCGCGTCGCGCTCGCGACGCGGCGCGGCGGCGTCGTCGTCCTCGGGCCCCGCTTCGACGTCGACGAGACGGCGGGGACCGCGCAGGGTCTCCCGGGCGACGAAGCCCGCACGCTCCACGTCGCCCGGGACGGAGCGCTCTGGGTGGGCCTCGACGCGGGCCTGTCGCGCGTCGAGCTCGCCTCCCCCGTCTCCGTCTACGACCGCCGGACCGGCCTCTCCGGGACCGTCCTCTCCGTCGCGCGGCACCGGGGCCGGATCTTCGTCGCGAGCACGGCGGGGCTCTTCGAGCTCGGCGCGGCCGCGCCCGCGGGCCCCGAAGGGCGCCCCGCGGCGCGCTTCTCCCGCGTCGAGGGGGTGGGGCCCGGCTGCTTCGCGACCGCCTCCGCCGGCGAGGAGCTCCTCGTCGGCACGCGCCGCGGCCTCTTCGTCGTCGGTCCGCGCGGCGCCGCGCCCGTGCCCGGGACCGAGGCGCTCGCGATCTACGCGGTCGTTCCGTCCCTCCGCTTCCCCGGCCGCGTCTGGCTCGGGCTCGCGGACGGGCTCGGGCTCGTCGGGCGCGACCGTGGCTCGTGGCGCCTCGAGCGCGACGAGAAGGGAGTCGGCGGCCCGATCCGCTTCGTCGTCGAGGTGCCCGGGGGAGACCGCTCCGTCTGGCTCGGGAGCGTCTTCCGCGGCGTCCTCCGCGTCCGGTTCCCGGAGACGGGCGGCTCGCCGCAGGTGACCGCGGTCGGCGACGCCGACGAGGTCTCGATCTTCGCCGGCCGCGACGGCCTGCGCGCGGTCCTGGCCGGGCGGGGCGTCTGGCGCATCGACCCCTCGGGGCCGTCCCTCGCGCCCGATCCCGCCTTCGCCGCCGTCGCGCGCGACGAGAACCTCTTCCACGCCGTCGAGGACGCGCTCGGGAACGTCTGGCTCAACACGGCCCCGCCGTCGTTCGTCCTCCGCGAGGAGGGGCGCCTCGGGGGCGTGCGGCGCGTCGTCTCCGAGGTGCCGGGGCGCGACCTCCAGGCGCTCGTCGCGCTCGACGACGCCGTCTGGCTCGGCTCGGAGGACGGTCTCTTCCGCTACGAGGTCGCCGCCGCGCGTCCCCCGCAGCCGCTCCCCGCCCCGCTCGTGCGGCGGGCCGTCGCGGGGCGCGGGATGCTCCTCTCCGGGGGCGCGGGAAGCGACGCGCGCGACGCGGTCCCGGAGGTCCCGGCCGCCGCCGGCCGGCTCCGCTTCGAGTGCGCGCCGATCACGCACTTCGTCCCGGTCGTCTTCCAGTTCCTCCTCGACGGGGCCGAGCGCGAGTGGTCGGACCCCGGCCCCGACGCGACCCGCGAGTACACGAACCTGCGCGAGGGGAGCTACACGCTCCGGGTGCGGACCCGCGACCCTCAGGGACGGACGAGCCCGGAGGCGCGCTACCGCTTCCGCGTCCTCCCGCCGTGGCACCGCGCCCCGGCGGCCCTCGTCCTCTGGACCGTCCTCGGCGTCGCCGCCGTGATCGGCGCGCTCCGCCTCCGGCACAGCGCGCTCGAGCGGCGGAACGAGCTCCTGAGGACGCGGGTCGAGGAGCGGACGCGCGAGCTCGCCGAGGCCGTCGCGCAGCTCGACGCCGCGCGCGCGCAGCTCGAGGAACGGAACGTCGACCTCGCCTCGGCGAACGAGAAGCTGACCTCGCTCTCCTACCTCGACGGCCTGACGGGCCTCGCGAACCGGCGCCACTTCGACGAGACGCTCCTCCGGGAGTGGAGCCGCGCGGCGCGCAACGGGAGCGACCTTTCGGTCGTGATGGTCGACGTCGACCACTTCAAGAAGCTGAACGACCTCCTCGGCCACCCGGAGGGGGATCGCTGCCTCCGCGAGGTCGCGCAGGTCCTCTCCGCCGGCGCGGCGCGCGCCGGCGACCTGGCGGCCCGCTTCGGGGGCGAGGAGTTCGTCGTCCTCCTCCCGCAGACCGCCGCCGAAGGGGCGGCGCACCTCGCCGAGGAGCTCCGGGAGGGCGTCGAGGCGCTCGGCCTCGCGAACCCCGGCTCGCCGTTCGGCGTCGTCACGGCGAGCTTCGGCGTCTCCTCGTGCGTCCCGCGCGACGGCGGGAAGCCGGAGGAGCTCCTCGCCGCGGCCGACGAGGCGCTCTACGACGCCAAGGCCTCGGGCCGCAACCGCGTCGCCGAAGGGTGACCCGGCGGGCCTCAGCCCCGGCCGAACGCGACGAGGAGGACGATGCCGGCGGTCACGACGGCGATCCCTGCGACGACCCGCGCGCCGAGCCGCTCGCGGCCGATGACGACCGCGAACGGGACCGAGAGCACGGGCGCGAGCGAGGTGAGCGCGGCGGCGACGGCGAGCGGCGAGTGCGTGAGGCCGACGACGAAGAGCGCCGTCCCGCCGACGCTCTCGAGGATGAACCAGGGCCAGGCGCGGCGCATCTCGCGCGCCGGGACGAGGAGCGGCGTCCGGCGGCCCCGGAGGAGGAGCCGGCCGAGCGGGATGAGCGCGGCGGCGAAACCCATCCGGAACGTGTTCACCGCGGCGACGGGGAGCCCCGCCCCGCCGCGCGCGATCGCGAAGGTGTTGAGCGCCCAGAAGAGCGACGTCGCGAAGGCGAGCGCGACCCCCGCGCCGTGCCCGGAGCCCGGGAGCGCCGCCGCTGCGCCGGGTTCGCCGCCGGTATCCGGGTCCCCCCGGCGCCGCACGACCGTCACGACGCCGGCGACGACGAGCGCGACGCCGGCAAGCCCCGCCGGCGCGACGCGCTGCCCGAGGAAGGCCCAGCCCGCGAACGCCGACCAGAGCGGGTAGGTGGACGCGATCGCGAGGGCCACCGGGACGCCGAGGAGCCGCGCGCTCGCGAGGAAGAGCGCGTCGCCGACGACGTAGCTCCCGACGACGGAGAGGAGGAGCCAGCCGGCGCGCCCGGGCGTCACGAGCCCGAGCGCGCGCGGGTCCGTCGCGAGGGCCGCGGCGAGGAAGAGCGGAAGCGAGAGGCTCGCCCGCATGAAGTTGACCGCGACGGGGCTCGAGGCGTGCGCGGCCCGCGTGTAGACGTTCGCCGAGAGCGCCCAGAGGGCGGCGGAGCCGAGGCACGCCGCCGGGCCGAGGAGGAGGGCGCCGCTCAGCGTCCCGCCGTCCCGGCCGCCGGCGCGCCCTCCACGGAGAGGCTCCGGTGGCGGTCGACCCAGTACGCCCACGCGACGAGGAGCCACTGCGCGTGCCCGGCCCACGCGATCGGCGCGACCGCCGGCGGAGGCGGCCCGAAGAGGTTCGCGGCGTAGATCACGAGCAGGAACCCGACGAGGCCCCAGAGGGCGATCGAGCCGGTCCTGTCGGCGGCCTTCGTCGTCCGCAGGTAGAGCGCGACGCCCGCCCCGAAGATCGCGAGCTCGACGACGACCGTCCCGGGGAGCGAGTTCCAGAGGCCGAGGCCGACCCGCGCGTCGCTCCCCGGCGCGAGGGGAAGGTCGGGGCGATGGGTCAGGAAGTCGAGCAGCCAGTGGCTCACGACGGCGGCGAACGTCGTCACCGCCCCGACCGCGTACCTCCGCGCGAGCCCGTACACGGCCGCGAAGAGGAGCCCCCACGCGACGGCCGCGAGGAGAGAGTGCGAGATCGGGTACGAGACGAAGTCGAGCGGCGTGACGCGCGTGATGCCGGGACGGATCTCGACCCTCTCGAGGCCGGCGAGGAGGAGCGTCGGCCAGAGGAGGTCGACGAACTGCGCCGCGAGGAACAGGGTGCCGAGCGAAGCCCGCGGGGCGGCGGCCTTCCCGGCGAAGCCGACTCCGAAATGTCCGACGAACATGGCGCGGCGGAGCCTAGCAGGAGCGAAACGGCGCCGGGCCCCCGCCCCCGCAGAGTGTAGAGCGCAGACCAGACCCCCTTCGGAAGGGGGTCTGGTCTGCGCTCTACACTCTGCGCGAGGGCATTCTTTCGGCGGGCCGTTTCGTGCACACTCGCGCTGCGCCGCAGCGGGTCCGGCAGAACGGAGAGGGCCGGGCCCCCGCCGCGCAGAGGTGCAGACGGAGGGCCGAGCCATGAAGAGCGAACGTGAGTCCCCCAGGTCCAGGCGCGGCGGCCCGCCCGTCAACGGCCTCTCGGCGCGCGCGCTCGCCACGCCCGAGCCGTTCGTCCGCCTCTTCTCGCGGCGCGTCCAGCAGGAGGGGGCCCTCGACCTGACGCAGGGGGACTACAAGAACGCCGACTTCGCGCCGCACCCGGAGGTCGTGAGGGCCGCGCAGCGGATCACGCGGAACACCGTCCACAGCTACGGCCCCGCCGTCGGCCGGATGGACGTGAGGGGCGAGGTCGTCGACTTCTTCAACCGCGACGGCCTCCTCGACTACCCCGCCTCGCAGGTCCGCTTCCTCCCCGACGAGGTCCTCTTCACGCCCGGGACCCGCTCCGGCCTCGCGATGGTCCTCGAGGTCCTCGGCGCCGACGGCTCGGGCGTCGTCGTCCCGCGGCCGAGCTGGGAGTACGACTGGTACGTCGAGCGGGCCGGCAAGAAGCTCGTCGAGCTGCCGACGGCGCCCCCCGACTTCCTCCCCGACCCGAAGGAGCTCGACCGCCTCCTCGCGAAGGGGGGGATCTCCTCCGTCATCCTGAACAACCCGCACAACCCGACCGGCCGCGTCTACCCGCGCGAGCTCGTCGAGGAGATCGTCCGCGTCGCGGTGAAGAACCGCTGCTACGTCCTCTACGACTCGGTCTACCAGCGGCTCGACTACGTCGGGTGGTTCGTGAACCCCGCCTTCGCCGACCCCGAGTGGCGCGACTGGGTCGTCTCGCTCTCGGGCCTCTCGAAGATGGACATGTTCGGCGCCTCCACGGGCGCGCGCGCCTGCTGGATGGTCATCTCCGACCAGATCCGCTCGAACGGGGTGCGGGCGCGCGAGATCCTCGCGAACCTCTCCGCCTGGATCGTCGCGACCCCCTCGACGCTCGCCCAGGACTGGGCCCTCGCGGCGCTCCAGAGCCCGCTCGCCGCGCTCCGCAGGCCGTCTCCCTACATGCGCGAGCGGCGCGACTTCATGGCGCAGGCGGCCGACGAGCTCGCCCCGCTCGGCGTCGAGAGGACCGACTTCGGCGGCACGTTCTACGCGCCGCTCGCCTTCCCCGGCCTCGTCGGCGAGCCGTTCGACCGCCTCCGCGGCGGCGTCCACGAGAAGGCCGTCGTGAAGGACTCGGTCGACGCCTTCGAGCTGCTCCTCTCGGGGGGCGTCGGCGGGATCCCGTTCATCGCCTTCGCCGGCTCCGACGCCGCGCGCTACGGCACCTGGCAGCGCCTCTCGTACGGCTCGAAGGACGTCAAGGAGCTCTCGGTCTTCATCGACCGCGTGAGGGCGCGGATCACGCAGCAGGGACGGCTCGGCTCGAGCGCGCCCGCGAAGGCGGCCGCGCGGGCGAAGGCGCCCCTCGACGCCGTCTGGGAGAGCGTCTGCACCGCCGAGGGCTACGACGCCCTGGACGGCCTCGACCCGAAGGCGTTCGCCGCCGCCCGGAAGAAGTTCCTCCTGGACCCTCGCCACGAGGCGCTCCGGCTCACAGGGACGAAGCACCCCGACTCGACCACCCACCGCGCCGAGCAGCTCGAGCGCGCCCTCCGCTCGGCGCCCGCCGGCGCGCCCGACCGCGCGAAGCTCGCGCTGAAGCACCTCGAGTGGAACCCGCTCGTCGAGGCGCGCCCCGAGTACGAGGAGACGATCACCGACCTCCTCGGCCCGTGCAGCGAGGTCCTCCTCGACTTCGAGGGGCGGCAGATCAGCCCCGAGTGGCTCGACCTCCCCGAGAAGGTCGTCCTCGCGCTCCTCCGCCACGGGATCGTGCCGGGCGAGGACCGCCACCTCCTCTTCCGCGTCCCGAACCCCTTCATCGAGCAGGACGAGGAGAAGATCGTCAAGATCCTCGCCTCGGTCGCGCGCGCGAACGTCCTCTTCCACCTCGCCTGCGAGAAGGTCGGGGTCACGCCCGTCCAGAACGCCCTCCCCGAGGTGAGCGTCCCGCAGGTCAACTCCGGCGCCGAGATCGGGGCCGTCGTGAAGATCGGGACGCTCTACCGCGCCGCGATCGCGGGCCTCTTCGCGGGCGACGGGCACGGCGACGCTTTCCTCGCCCGGAGGGTGAACGAGCGCGACCGTGCGGCCCTCCTCGAGAAGGTCGCGCGGGTGCGCCTCGTGCCGCTCTGCGAGAACGTCGGCGCCCTCGCGCACCTCCCCGAGTTCCTCGAGGCGCTCTACCTCGCGCTCGAGCGGGGGCGCGGGCTGCCGGACGTCCCGACGGCGTCGGTCTTCCGGACCCGCTTCGACCGCGACGACGCCGTCGTCCGCGTCTTCGTGGCGATGTCCGACACGGCCGAGCAGAGCGGCAAGATCGCGACGGACGCGGCCTGCACGCTCGCGCTCGCCGGGCGCGAGGAGGCCCAGCGCCGCCTCGCCCTCCTCGCGGAGAAGGCCGGCGAGCCGGCGCCTTCCGTCACGTTCCTCATCGGCGCGGGGCGCGCCGGCTTCCGGGGCGGCTTCGACCCCGACCACCCGGGCGTCGTCCGCCAGTTCGCGCGCGCGGACGGCGTCACGATGCAGGGGATCCGCTCCGACGCGCCCGTCGAGGCCGAGCGCCTCGCCGCCGCCTTCCGCGCCGCCGTCGCCGATCCGGCGCCCTGCCCCGCCGTCTCGGCCGCGGACCGCGAGACGTTCCTCAAGCTCCTCGAGGCCGGCGTGAAGGCCCACACGGAGACCCTCCTCCGGATCGCGCCGCTCCTCGCGCCGTTCGGCGGCCTCGTCCCGCAGACGCGCGTGCGGATCCGCGCGACGGGCTCGGTGAACTACGGCCGCTCGATCCCGACCTACCCCGAGGAGTGGGGCGGCGGCACGACGCTCCCCGACAACCGCGACCTGCGCGACGCCTGGCCCGAGGGGGTCACGCTCCCGCGCGCCATCGTCTACAACCTCGGCTGCACGACGCTCGGCCTCCCGGCCGTCACGAGCGACCTCGTCGCCCTCGACCGCCGGGCCGCCGTCCTCCTCGAGCGGCACGTCCCGGGCTACCGCGAGATCATCGCCACCGAGCTCCCCTCCTTCGTGAAGGAGTCGGCCGCGCTCGTCTTCGGCAAGAAGCTCGCCGAGACGACGGCGCGCCGGTGCCTGCGCGCCGCGGCGGCGCTCTGGGTCGACGCGCGGACGCGCGAGGACCTCGTCCTGCCGACCTCCCTCTTCGCCATGGAGTACCTCCGCTGGCTCGCCGAGGACTCGGAGAGCTGGGACGAGACGAAGGAGCACGAGAGCCGGACGACGCGCGAGGAGGAGCTGATCCGCGAGACGTCGAGCGTCTCGTTCGCGGCGCTCTGCGCCGAGCCGCCGGGCGACCGCTGGACGGTCCTGCAGGGATTCGTCGACGCCGAGGACGCGACCCGCCTCCTCCTCGCCCGCGAGCTGACGATCGAGGAGAAGCGGGAGTTCGTCGACCTCCGGATCGAGGGGTGGCTCCGCGCGCTCCCCGAGGCGCTCGCGCGCGAGCTGAGGCGCGAGTGGTCGCGCCTGCGCGAGCTCGGCAAGGACGAGCTCGAGCTCGACGCGATCGAGCGGCTCGTCGCCCTCGAGAAGCTTCGGGGGAGCCGGGGAGCGTAGCCGCCGGCCCGGCTATCCTTGCCGTTCCCGCGGCGGCCGCGGAGGAGGAGGGTTCGGCGTGCGGGAGGCTCTCGCGAAGCTCCAGGAGCGCCTCGGAGGGCTGAAGGCGCTCGCCGAGCGGCACCAGCGGCTCTTCTGGACCCTCCACAGCCTCTGGGCGCTCGGCTGGGGCGCCGCGCTCGTCGCGGTCGGGGCGGACCGCCCGCAGCTCCTCCGATTCGGACTCGTCTCTGTCGGCGCCGTCTGGCTGACGAGCCTCGCCCTCCCGGCGCTCCTCGCCGGCTCCTTCGTCTCCGAGGATCGGAAGGGGGCGGCGCGCCGGCTCGTCCTCTGGGGGCAGAAGTGGCTCCTGCAGGGGCTCGCGTTCTTCCTCCTCCCGCTCTACCACCGGAGCGCGACGTACGCCTCGAAGCAAGCCGTCTTCATGGCGCTCCTCGCCGCCGCGGCGCTCGCCGCGACGATCGACGTCGTCTACGACGAGGTCGTCACGCGCCGGCGCCCTCTCCTCGGCGGGCTCCTCGCGTTCCTCGCCTTCGCGACGGCGAACGTCACGCTCCCGATGGTCTGGCGCGTCGGCGGCCTCTGGAACCTCGGCGCGAGCGGCGTCCTCGCGACGCTCGTCTTCCTCTCCTTCGTCGCGACGCGCGGGAACGGGCGCCCTCTCGCGGGAGCTCTGCGGACGGCGCTCGTGGGTTTCTTCTTCCTCGCGCTCGTCACCCTCGGGCGGCCCGCCGTCCCGCCCGCCCCGCTGCGCCTCGTCTCCGCGCGCTTCGGAACCTCGCTCGCCGAGAACGGGCGCGACGTCGCCTTCGCGCTCGGCTCGCTCCCGGCGGGCGTTCCCGTGCGCCTCGTCGCCGTCGCCGCGGTCCTCGCCCCCGCCGACCTGACGGAGGGGGTGCGGCACGTCTGGTCCGTCGACCGCCGGGTCCTCTCCGAGAGCCGCCTCATCGAGATCACCGGGGGCCGGGGCCGCGGCTTCCGCTCCCGCTCCGGCGCGTCGCTCCCGGCGCTCCTCCCGGGGCAGAAGGTGAGGCTCGAGGTGGAGACGGCGCACGGCCAGCTCATCGGCTCGGCCGAGATCGAGGCGCGGGCCCCGGCGGCCCCGTGAGCGCCACGCGGTGACCCGGGGGGCGCCGCCCCCGCCCTACGACAGCTCGGCGATCGCCGCCCGGACGTCCGCGAGCCCCTCGTCGAGCCTCTCGCGGTGCGTCCGGAACGAGAGGACGCAGGCCCGCAGGACGAAGGCGCCTCCCAGGACCGTCCCCGAGAGGTGGACCCGCTGCCGCGCGTTCACGCGGTCGATCAGGTCGCGGTTGAGGCGGTTCAGCGCCTCGCCGTCGAGCCCCGGCCTGCCGAGCCGGAACGCGACGACCGAGAGCTGTGGCTCGGCGACGATCTCGACGCCGGGCATCGCCGCGAGCTCGCGCGCCGCGTGCTCGGCGAGGTCGAGCTTCTCGTCGAGGTTCCTCCGGAACGCACCAAGCCCGTGGAGCTTCACCGGGAGCCAGACGCGGAGGCCGCGGAAGGCGCGGGAGAGCTCGGGAGAGATCTCGCAGATGTCGACGAAGCCGGGGTCCTCCTGCATGTGAGGGAGGTAGTCGGCCCCCGCCGCGTGCGCGCGGCGGAGGACCTCGGCGTCGCGGACGAGGAGCGCGCCGGTGCCGTACGGAAGGAAGAGCCCCTTGTGCGGGTCGAGGACGACGGAGTCGGCCCGCCCGATGCCGGCCATGGCCTTCCGGCCCCGCTCCGTGAGCATGAAGAATCCGCCGTAGGCGCCGTCGACGTGGAACCAGAGCCTTTCCCGCGCGCAGAGCGCGGCGAGGGCCTCGAGGTCGTCGACGGCGCCGGTGTTCGTCGTGCCGGCGTTGCCGCAGACGAAGAAGGGCGTGAGGCCTTCGGCGCGGTCGGCGGCGATCCGCTCCGCGAGGAGGTCGACGCGGATCCGGAAGCGCCCGTCGGACGGGATCGACCGGACGTTCTCCGCCGGGAAGCCGGCGAGGGACGCGGCCTTCGAGACCGCGTGATGCGTCTGGTCGGAGGTGTAGAGCGTCCCCTTCAGGAAGTCGGGCGGGAGCTTCTCGCGCCGCGCCGCGACGACGGCCGTGAACGTGGCGAGCGAGCCCCCCGTCGCGAGGTAGCCGCCGCTCCCCTCCGGGAGGCCGACGATGCCGCAGAGCCAGCGGACGACGTTCGTCTCGAGCTGGACGAGCGCCGGGGCCGCCTGCCAGACGCCGACGTAGCGGTTCGTGACGCCCGAGATCAGGTCGGCGACGGCTGACGAGACGACGCCACCGCCCGGGATGTAGGCGAGGTACCCCGGCCCGGCGGTGTTGAAGCTCTTCGGGACCGCGCGGTCGAAGAGGAGGTCGAGGAGCTCCCCCGCGGGCGAGGGACCTTCCGGCGGCTCCGGCTCGGCGAGCGCACGCGCGAGCTCCGCGGCCCCCGCGACGTCGGCGGCGGGCTGCTCCGGGAGCGACGCGACGTGGTCGACGACGCGGTCGCGCACGGCGTCGAGGAGCGCGCGCATCTCGTCCGGGGACGGCTCGAGGGGAAGGTGGGCGGAGAGGGCCGTGCTCGGTCTCGACATGGGGGCCCGAACCTTAGCACCGAGCCCCCGGTGCCAGCGCCGCCGCGCAGAGTGTAGAGCGCAGACCAGACCCCACCCGCGATTTGGGGTCACGCGATTTGGGGTCAGGTCTTGATTTTCTATTATGGCGCCCGCGTCGTCCGGCATGATCCGCGACCGGGACGGCGGGAGACGCCGGCACCGAGGAGGACAAGATGGCGGATGGCGCCTGGGCGAAGGAGCTGAAGGTCGCGATCACGGTCTGCGACCGCGAGGGGATCGCTCTCGAGATGAACGACCGCGCCGCCGAGACCCACGCGGCGGACGGCGGGCGGGAGCTGATCGGCAAGAGCATCCTCGACTGCCACCCGGAGCGGGCGCGGGCGATCTTCGAGGAGCTCCTCCGGACCGGCGGCCTGAACGTCTACACGATCGAGAAGGCCGGCGTGAAGAAGCTCATCTACCAGGCGCCGTGGTACGAGGGGGATGAGTACAAGGGGATCGTCGAGCTCTCCCTGCCGATCCCCTTCGAGGTGCCGCACTTCGTCAGGAGCTGAGGAGTCGCGGCGGGCGCCGCCCCGCTTGCCGGTTCCCGTCACGCCGCGCTCCCCGCCGAGTCCCCGCATAGACTGCGCCGTTCCCGACTCACGAGGAGTCCGCGGAGGGTGAACCGATGTGGAAGACGACGCGCGCGATCCTGGCCGACGCCCTTCGGGACCTCGGCCTCTCGTGGAAGGAGCTGGCGCTCACCGACGTCGCCTGGAAGGTCGTGGCGTTCGTGGCGCTGACCCCCGGAACGCTGCTCGTCGTCCGGGCGCTCCTCGAGAGCCGGGCGGGGGGCGTCGTCGCCGACGCCGAGATCGCGACCGTCCTCCTCACGACGTTCCCCGGGCTCCTCGCCCTCGTCGCCGGAAGTGCCGTCCTGGCGGCGATCACGGCCCTCGAGGTGACCTGCCTGATGGCGGTCGGCGCGTCCCGCGCCGAGGGGAGGCGTCTCGACGCCCGCGGCGCGCTGCTCTTCGCCGCCTCGCGCGCCCACCGCGTCCTCGCCCTGACGGGCCACGTGATCGTGCGCCTCCTCGCCGGGCTCGTCCCGTTCGCCCTCGCGGGAGGCTTCGTCTACCTCGCGTTCCTGAGGTCGCACGACATCAACTTCTACCTCTCGCGGAGGCCGCCCGCGTTCTGGCTCGCGGCCGGCATCGTCACCGCCCTCGCCGCCACGTTCGTCTTCGTCCTCGTCCGGACCGTCGCGCGCTGGGTCTTCGCGCTCCCGATCGTCCTCTTCGAGGACGTGCCGCCCCGGAGCGCCATCGGCGAGAGCCAGCGTCGCTCGCACGGGGACCGCCCGGTGATCCTCGCCTCGGTCGCGGCATGGGCCGCGCTCGCGCTCCTCGTCCTCGCGGCGGCAACCTTCCTCCCCGAGCTCGCCGGCCGCGAGCTCGTCCCGAGGCTCGGAGGATCGCTCGCCCAGGTCGCGACGTTCCTCGTCGTCTTCGCGATCGCCTGGGGGCTCCTCGGCCTCGCGGCCGCCGTCCTGAACGCGTCGCTCCTCTCGCTCGTCCTCTTCCGGCTCTACGTCGCCGTCGGCGAGCCACGGAACCCGCGAATGCCCGGGACGACCGCCTCCGAGCCTCCCGCGCTCTCCGTCTCGGCCCGTCGCCGCGTCCTCGCCACGCTGGGCGCCGTCGCCGCCCTCGTCGTCGCCGGCGTGGTGCTCCTGGCGGCCGCGCCGGCCCGCAGGAGCCAGCACGTCGCGGTGATCGCCCACCGCGGCTCCTCCCTCGCGGCGCCCGAGAACACGCTCTCCGCCTTCCGCCTCGCGGCCGACCAGAAGGCGGACTTCGTCGAGCTCGACGTCCAGGAGTCGAAGGACGGCGAGGTCCTCGTCGTCCACGACAGCGACCTGATGAAGCTCGGCAACGACCCGGCGAAGATCTGGGAGGCCGACGCCGCGCACCTCCGCTCCGTCGACGTCGGGAGCCGGGTCGGGCCGCAGTTCGCCTCCGAGCGGGTTCCGACGCTCGCCGAGGCGCTCGCCGTCTGCAGGGGGCGCTCGAAGGTCATCGTCGAGCTGAAGTCCTACGGGCACGACGTACGGCTCGAGGAGAAGGTCGTGGCGATCGTCGAGGCGGCCGGGATGGCAAGCGACTGCCTCTTCATGTCGCTCGATCACGGCATGGTCCGGAAGATGAAGGAGCTGCGCCCCGGCTGGCGGGTCGGCGTCCTCGCCGCGAAGGCGATCGGCGACCTGACGGGGATCGGCGCCGACTTCGTCGCCGTCGAGAAGAAGATGGCGACCGTCCGCCTCGTGCGGCACGCGCACCGCGCGGGCCAGCAGGTCTACGTCTGGACCGTCGACGACCCCACGTGGATGCTCGCGATGATGAGCCGCGGCGTCGACGGGCTCATCACGAACAGGCCCGACCTCGCGCGGCTCGCGGTGGAGCGTCGCGCCGGGATGAGCGACGCCGAGCGGGTCGTCGTCGCGCTCCTCGTCCGCCTCGGCGCCCGCGCCGAGCTCGTTCTCCCCGGAGAAGACCTGAGGCCGTGAGCGACGCCCGGCCCCGGCTCGCCGGCGGTCTCACGCGCGCGGCCCTCCCGCCGCGCAGGGTGTAGATTGCAGACCTGACCCCCGGTTTCTAGCCGAGCGGGCCGACCTCCGTCTCGACCTCCTCGAGGACCTCGCACGACTTCACGAGCGCCTTCATCCGGGTGTGGTCGGGGTAGAGGGGGCGGTCGACGTCGAGGTGGTCGACGTGCTTCCGCACGACGCGACGCGCCGCCTGCACGCCGCGGCCATTCGAGAAATCGCGGAAGTCGAGCGCCTGGGCCGCGGCCATCATCTCGATCCCGAGGATGCCGTAGGCGTTGTCGAGGATCTGCCCGTTCTTGATGGCGGTGTTCATCCCCATCGAGACGAAGTCCTCCTGGTCGGCCGCCGCGGGGATCGACTGGATCGAGGCGGGCGTCGAGAGGATCCGCTGCTCGACGATGAGCGTGTCGGCGGTGTACTGGGAGAGCATCAGGCCCGAGAACATCCCGGCCCCCTTCGTGAGGAACGCGGGGAGGCCGACGGAGAGCGCCGGGTGGTTGAGCCGGTTCAGGCGCCGCTCGGAGAGGACCGACACCATCGTCACCGCGGCGCCGATCATGTCCATCGGGAGCGAGACCGGGGTCCCCTGGAAGTTCGCGCCGGTGAGCGTGAGGCGCGCCTCGGGGAGGAAGATCGGGTTGTCGCCGACGCCGTTCAGCTCCGTCTCGACCTGCGCCCGCGCGTAGGCGAGCGCGTCGTGCGCGGCGCCGATGACCTGGGGCGTCGAGCGCATCGAGTAGGCGTCCTGCACCTTCGTCTTGATCTTCCCGGTGAGGAGGTCGCTCCCCTCGACGCACTTCATGATCGCCTTCGCCGAGCGGACCGCTCCCGCGAAGCCGCGGAGCTGGTGGAGCCTCACGTCGTACGGCTTGAAGTTCGCGAAGAGCGCCTCGAGCGACATCGCGCAGGCGATCTCGGCCTGCTTCAGCCACCGGTCGATGTCGTAGACGTGGATCGCGCTCATCGCCGTGAGAAGGTTCGACCCGTTGATCGTGGCGAGGCCGTCGCGGGCCATGAGCCCGGGGACCTCGATCCCCGCCTTCTCCATCGCGACCTTCCCGGGGAGGCGTTCGCCCCGGTACGTCGCCTCCCCCTCGCCGAGGAGGAGGAGCGCGATCTGCGACATCGGCGCGAGGTCGCCGCAGGCGCCGACGGAGCCCTTCTGGCAGACGACCGGGGTGACGCCCCGGTTCAGCATCTCGACGAGCGTCTGGGTGATGACGGGACGGCAGCCGGAGTTGCCGTGCGCGTGGACGTTGATCCGCCCCGCCATCGCGCCTCGGACGTACTCCTCGGGCGCGGCGTCGCCGATGCCGGCCGCGTGGTTGTAGATGAGGTAGCGCTGGAAGTCCTTGACCTGCTCGTCGGTCAGGACGACCTCGGAGAACTCCCCGATCCCCGTGTTGACGCCGTACATGATCTCGTGGGCGTCGATCTTCTCCTCGAGGACCGCGCGGCAGGCCCGGATCCGCTCGAGGGCCTCGGGCGCGAGCTCGACCTTCTCCCCGTGGCGGGCGACGCGGACGAGGTCCGGGACCGTCAGCGAGCTTCCGTTCAGGACGATGGCCATGCGAAGACTCCCCTCGTGCCGGCGGCCTCTGCGACCGCCGGGCCATCGGCCATTATGCGTCGCGCCAGCCCGCGTCGGGACGGCGCGCCCGTCAGCCGGAGAGGCGCGCCTTGAGGCGCTCGAAGTCCCGACGGGCGTCCTCGCAGCGCGGGGCCGCCTGCTCGTAGAGACGAAGGGCCTTCACGACGTCCTTCTCCACGCCGTTCCCCTCCTCGTAGAGGCGCCCCAGCCCGTAGCGCGCGAGGGCGACGACGCCGAGGGTCTCATCGTCCTGACCGGTCGACGCGGCCGCCTGCTCGAGCCAGCGGCGGGCCTCCTTCGGGTCGGCGGCGACTCCCTCGCCCGCCAGGCAGCGGCCGGCCAGGTTGAGCGCTCCGGCGGCGTCTCCCGCCTCGGCCGCCTTCCGGAACCACCGGACCCCTTCCGCGGCGTCCTGCTTCACCCCGAGCCCGCGGAAGTGGAGCGTGCCGATGCCGTTCGCGGAGGCCGCGACGTGCTGGGCCTCGGCCTTCGTGTACCACTCGAGCGCCCGGGCGTAGTCGACGGGCGTGCCCTGCCCGAGCTCGTACATCATGCCGAGCGTGTGCTGCGCCCGCGCGTTCCCGGCCTCCGCGGCTCTCCGGGCCCAGAGGAACGCCTCCGCCGGGTCCGCGGCGACGCCCGAGCCGAGCCGGTAGACGTCCATCAGCGCTTCCTGCGAGGGGACGTCGCCGGCCCCGGCCTCGGAGCGAAGGCGGGCGAGCGCCGCGGCGTCCCCGCGCGCGGCCCGCGCCGTCAGCTCCGGAACGTTCCTCGGCTCGGGGCCGAGGAGCCGCAGGAGCGAGAGGAAGAGGACGACGGCCGCGAGCCCGCCGACCGCCGTCAGGCATCCGAAGCGCTCCATGAAGGGGATGACGGACCTGCCGAGAGACGCCTCGACGGCCGCCGCGGGCTGGACCTCCCCGCGCCCGCAGACTTCGCAGGCCCTGAGGTACCGCTTCCCCGAGACGAAGCCGAACGCGTAGTAGAGGTGGTGGGCCTTGTAGTCGAGGCGCCACCGGAACGGCCGCTCCGGACCGCAGGCCGGGCAATCGCCGGCCCCCGCGGGTCCGAGGTCGACCGACTTCGCCCGGGTCCCCCAGATGAGGATCGCCATGAGCCCCTCCTCCCCGCCCGCTGCATTCCGTTTCCGGAGACGTGAGCCTAAACCGGCCGCCCCGGCCATTCCGTGTCGGGCGACACGGCGGCGGCCCGATGCTCAGCGGGCCGCGCGGAGGGGCAGTGCCGCGGCGCCGGCCACCCGGTAGTTCGACGACTCGAACCGGATCTCGCGACGGTAGCGGAGGAACATCCCCGCGACCGCGGTGATCCCGATCTCCTCGCGGCACGGGGCCCACGCGCCGGGCATCACCTCGCGGCTCTCGTAGACGAGGCCGACTCCCTTCAGGTCGAGGAGCGCCCCGCCGAGGACCTTCACGGGCGTCGTCAGGTGGCCGTCGATCTTCCGGACCTGGACCTCCGCCACGTCGACCCAGGTGCGGCCCGCGAAGTTGTTGAGGACCCGGTCGCGGATCGTCTTGGCGACGAGGCCCGGCTTCGGCTCGAAGTCGAGGACCCAGGTCGGGCGGCCGTCGACGAGCTCCTCCCCGACGAACCGGAACTGCAGGCGCGGGAGGAGGTCGAGGAGCGGCACCCGCCCCGACATCAGCTCCTCCTCGTCGGACCGCTCCCCGTTCGGCTCGAGCGCCGCGCGCCGCCGCTTCTCGTCCTCCCGCCGCGACGCCTCCGTCTCCTCGTCCGTCGGCGGTCGCCCGTCCACCTCGAGGAGCTCGCGGGCGACGACGCCGCGGCGGTCCATGACGACGGCGTAGCGCTTCCGCGCGGGCTTCTTCCGGCGGCCCTCGGAGTCGAGCTCGGTCTCGACCTCGATCCGCTCGAAGGCGATCCTCCCGGCGGCGATCTCTCCCTCGCGCTGCCGCGCGGCCGCCTCGAGGGCGATCTCGTTGGCGTCCCAGGCGCGCGCCGGCGCGGCGCCGAGGAGAAGGACGCCCGCGAGCAGCGCGCGGGCTCCGGCTCTGCTCACGCGCCGCCCCGGGTCACCCGCGCGCCGCGGCCTCGACGCCGGTGCCGGCGACCGGGGCGACGCGGGGCGGGAGAATCGGCTTCGGCCCCTCGATCGGCGTCGGCTTCACGACGTAGGTCCACGCGTTCGCGAGCTCCGCCTTCGCCCAGCGCACGAGGCCGTGCGCGAGCATGACGTACGCCGCGCTCCGGAGCGAGAAGCCGACGAACTTCGGGCAGAGCCCGGCGTTGTGGTTCCCGTAGATGCCGAGGGCCTTCTTCCGCTTCGCGATCGAGACGAGGCGCTGCTGGTAGAAGCGCATCGGGACGAGGCCGACCTTCGCGCCGTCCTGGTAGTACGGGGGAACGCCGAGCCGGTCCGCGGACCACGTGTAGACGGGCTGCACCGCGACCATGTAGTAGAGCGCCGTGTCCATGAGGAACGACGTCGTCATCGTGTCGTAGTCGCCCATGAGGTGGTACTTGTCGCGGTAGATCGCCTCGTAGAAGTAGGTCAGGAACTGGAGGAAGCGCTCGTTGTGCTGCGCGTACTCCTTCTCGAGCTCCATCGCCCCGGCGCCGTTCAGCGCCTTCACGATCAGGTCCGTCCGCATGTGGACGCCGAAGGCCATCGCATCGAGCCCGGGCGAGTAGAACGGGTCGAGGAAGCCCCCCGCGTCGCCGACGCAGGTCCAGCCGTGCCCGATGAACTCGTCGAGGAAGTAGGGCAGCGTGCCGAGGTAGCGGCAGTCCCCCTCGACCGGCTCGGCGTGCTCGAGCATCTCGCGCGTGAGGGGGTTCGCCGAGAGGACGCTCGTCAGCTTCTCGAGGGGCGTCTTCCCCTCCGGCTGGAGGAGCCGGCTGTCCCAGACGAGGCCGACGCTCGTCTCGCCCCCGCGGAGCGGGATGAACCAGATCCAGTAGCCCCAGCCGACGAAGTGGTTCGTCGCGAGGCGCCGCGAGGCGATGACGCGCCGGACGAACGGGTCGGCCGGGTCGGTCCCGGCGACCTCCTTGCCGTCGAGGTCCTTCACGCCACGGAAGCGGACCCAGATGGACGACGTCGGGTGCCCCTCGACGGGACGGATGCCGCCCCGCTTCCGCGCGAGGAGGGCCGCGCGTCCGCTCGCGTCGACGACCCACTTCGCGCGCACGGTCACGCGCGTCCCGTCGGCCTTCTCGACCGTGACGGAGTTGCCGGCCTCCCCCTCGAGCGTGAAGTCGACGACCTTCGCGGGGCGCCAGACGTCCGCACCTTCCTCGGCGGCGACCTTGAGGATGTGCTCGTCGAGGACGGCGCGGTCCATCTGGAAGCCGGGCGTCCGCGCGAGCTGCGTCGCGCCGACCTCGGAGGCCTCGCGGAGGCAGGTCACCTTCTCGTTGTGGAACCAGTACCGGAACGCCTGCTTGGCGAGGTGCTCGCGGCTCAGGTGGTCGTAGAGCTTCAGGACGCGCGTGAGGAAGTAGGCCGAGATCTCGACGGTCGACTCGCCGACCTTCCAGTCGAACTGCTCCGACTTCTCGACGACGAGGACGCGCGTCCCGGGCCGGCGCCGGCGGAGGAGGATGGCGGTCGAGGCGCCGGCGATGGCGCCGCCGATGACGACGACGTCGTAGGTGGATGAGTCGGCGGCATCGCCTTGGGCCCCGATGGGGACCGTTTCCGTCCCGTTCATGGCGCGGATGATAGTGAAACCGCCCGGCGGGACAAGAAAGCGCCGAAATCGTTCTGCACCATGGAGATGGCCGCCCTCGCCCGGGCCGAGAACACCGGGGGCCGGTTGCCCGTATCACGGGCCATGAAGCGCAGCTCGCTCCTCGCCTCGGGGGCCGTCGCCGTCGCGGCCCTCCTCGCCCACGCGGCGCCGGCCCAGGCCCCAGCCGCCGCGCCTCCGACCTCGGCGGCGAAGGGCCACGACGAGCGGAGCGGCCCGAGCTGGTACGCGCGGGGCATGGAGCTCCATGAGGACGAGCGGTGGGACGAGGCGATCGCGGCGTTCCGGAAGGCGATCGAGGCGGGCCACCGGGTCCCCGCGGCGACCTACAACGTCGCCTGCGGCTACGCCCGGAAGGGGGACCGCGACCGCGCCTTCGAGTGGCTCGGCAAGGCGATGGACGCCGGCTTCGACGTCGCCTCGTACCTCGACGACGACGACCTCGACGCCCTGCACGACGACCCGCGCTGGGCCGACCTGAAGGCGAAGGCGCGCTCCGCCCGCGCCGGCAGGAATCAGGCGCGCGTGAAGGAGGCCGCCGCCCGCTTCGACGCGCTCATGGCGCGGACGCCCCGGGACGGCCGCGCCCTCTTCGAGAACGGCCGCGAGCTCCTGAAGGTCGCCGACTGGGACCGCGCCGCCCGCGCCTTCGTCGCCGCCGCCGAGGCCGGGACGCGCGAGGGGACGTCGCTCTATAACGCCGCCTGCGCGCGGTCGCTGGAGGGGAAGAAGGACGAGGCGCTCGCCCTCCTCCGGCGCGCCCTCGACGCCGGATTCGACGACCCCGACCAGCTGCGGAAGGACGACGACCTCGACGCCCTCCGCGCCGACCCCCGCTTCGCCGCGATCGTCGCGGACGCGAAGGCGCTCACCCTCGACGGCTTCCCGAGCTGGGGCGCCCGGCTCCTCCGCTCCGAGAAGGTCGCGGAGGCGCGCGAGGCGGCGACCCGGTTCGAGCAGTACCTCAAGGCGCACCCCGACAGCGGCAGGGCCTGGTCGAACCTCGGCTTCGTCAACCTCTCCGCCGAGGAGCCCAGGGAGGCCGCGCGCGCGTTCGGCAAGGCGCTCGAGCTCGGCTACCGGAAGGCGCCGACGATGTACAACCTCGCCTGCGCCCACGCGCAGCTCAAGGAGAAGGACGAGGCGTTCGCGTGGCTCGACCGCGCGATCGACGCCGGCTACGCCGACGCGGGGCACATGGAGGACGACGACGACCTCTGGAACCTCCGCCGCGACCCGCGGTTCCGGAAGGCCGTCGAGAAGGCGCGCCGGGCGGAGGAGCGCGAGGGCGACTGACGCCCCGGCGCCGCGGGAGGGCCGCGGCACGCCACAGGGCCGGGCGGGAGTGCGTGATGATCCGCGCATGCCGTTCTCCTCGCTCTCCCACCTCTCGTGCACGCGCTGCGGCGCGACGTACGACTCGGACCGGCCCAGGAACGTCTGCCCCGTCGCCGGCTGCGGCGGCCCGCTCTTCGCCGAGTACGACCTCCCGCCCCTCGCGCGAGACGACGTCGCCGGGCGCACCCGGACGATCTGGCGGTGGCACGAGCTGATGCCGGCGCGGAGCGCGGAGGAGATCGTCACGCTCGGCGAGGGGGGGACGCCGCTCCTCCCCGCGCCGCGGCTCGGGGCGCCGCTCGGCCTCTCCCGGCTCCTCGTGAAGGAGGAGGCGGGGAACCCGACGGGCTCGTTCAAGGCGCGCGGCCTGGCCGCGGCCGTCACGATGGCGAAGGCGCTCGGCGCACGGGCGATCGCCCTCCCGACGGCGGGGAACGCGGGGGGCGCCGCGGCCGCGTACGCGGCGAAGGCGGGCCTCCCCTGCCACGTCTTCATGCCGCGCGACACGCCGAAGGTCTTCGAGGTCGAGTGCAGGGCGTACGGCGCCGAGGTGACGCTCGTCGACGGCCTCATCGACGACTGCGGACGGATCGTCGCGCAGCGGAAGGAGTCCGAGGGGTGGTTCGACGTCTCGACGCTCAAGGAGCCGTTCCGCGTCGAGGGGAAGAAGACGATGGGGTACGAGCTCGCCGAGGAGCTCGGCTGGACGCTCCCCGACGTCGTCGTCTACCCGACCGGGGGCGGGACGGGACTCATCGGGATGTGGAAGGCGTTCGCGGAGATGGAGCGCCTCGGGTGGATCGGACGGGCACGTCCGAGGATGGTCTCCGTCCAGGCCGAGGGGTGCGCGCCGATCCCGCGCGCCTTCGCGGCGGGAGAGACGGTCTCCGTCCGCTTCCCCGACGCACGCACCTACGCGAGCGGCCTCAGGGTGCCGAAGGCGTACGCGGACGACCTCATCCTGAAGATCCTCCGCGATTCCGGCGGCGAGGCGGTGACGGTGACGGACGACGAGATGCGGAGGGGGGTCCTCGAGCTTGCGTCGCGCGAGGGGCTCTTCGCGGCCCCTGAGGGGGGCGCCGCCTGGATCGCCGTCGAGAAGCTCCTCGCCGCGGGGAAGCTCGACCGCGACGAGCGGATCGTCGTCTTCGACACCGGGACGGGCTACAAGTACGTCGAGTAGGAAAGGAGCCGCGCCATGAAGCCGACACCGCCCGGGTGGCCCCGGATCTCCCAGGCCCTCTACTACCTCGAGGCCGCGAAGGCGATCGACTTCCTCTGCGAGGCGTTCGGCTTCGAGGTCCGGATCCGGGTCGTGGGCGAGAACGGCCGGATCGAGCACTCCGAGCTCGTCTACGGCGAAGGGCTCGTCATGGTCGGGGACGTCGCCGGGAGAGAGGAGAAGTACCCGTACCGGCGCAGCCCGAGCCAGGTCGGCGGGATCAACACCCAGAGCCTCGTGGTCTACGTGGACGACGTCGAGGCCCACCACGCCCGCGCCGTCGCGGCCGGGGCGAAGGTCTGCGCGGAGCTCGCAACGGTCGACTACGGCGAGGAGTACTGGTCGGACCGCGGCTACGAGTGCGAGGACCCCGGCGGGCACCACTGGTGGTTCCTCCAGCGGCTCAGGAACCCGAAATCCTAGGCCGTCCGGCCGCCGGAAAAGGGCCACCGGGCACGGAATTCGAGACCGTGCTACGATGGCTCTCGCTTATTCGGCTCTCTCCGCCTCCTGTTCCTCCGAACATCGGGTAGACGGCGCGGCAAAGCGTACCGAGCAAGCCCCGTCACCCGCACGCTTCCGATCCACTCCCTCCGCAACCCCTCCTTCGTCCCAGGACGATCGACTCTCAAGCAAGGACTCCCGATGAAGCTCTACGTTGGAAACCTCTCCTACTCGACGAACGACTCCACCCTCAACGACCTCTTCTCGCCGTTCGGCCAGGTCGAGTCCGCCCGCGTCATCACCGACCGCGACAGCGGCACCTCGAAGGGCTTCGGCTTCGTCGAGATGTCGAACGCGGACGCGCAGAAGGCGATGGGCGCCCTCAACGGCCGCGAGATCGACGGCCGCTCCATCCGCGTCAACGAGGCCAAGCCCCAGGAGAACCGGGGCGGCGGCGGCGGGCGCGGCCGCTACTAGCCTGACCGGAATCGACAGGCCCTGAAGCCTTCGAAGGGGGTCCGGGCCACGGCCCGGGCCCCCTTTCTATTTCCCGGCGCCCCTCGGAGAACCGAGCATGACGACGCTCTTCTGGATCTTCCTCGCCGGCGCTCTCGCGTACGGCGCCTTTCGGTTCTTCAAGCTCCGCGAGGCGCGTGAGGCGGAGAGGAAGACCCGCGCCGACAAGCGGGCGAAGGTCGCGCGCGACGACGCCCAGGCCATGCAGCGGACGCTGAACGGGAGACGCTGACCGGGCTCGGCCGCGCCGGGCGGGACCGGCCCCGTCCTTCCCTCAGGTCATCCGCGCGAGCGACGCCCTCTTCCTGCCGTACGCCTCTCCCAGGCCGAGCGCGAGCGCCAGGTCGCAGAGGCGGAGCGCCTCCTCGAACTCCCCCCTCTCGCTCCGGAGGGCGATTCCCCGCTCGAGGAACCCGAGCCCGGCGAGCTCCTTCGTGAAGCGCCGCCCGAGGTCCTTCCGCGCGACCTCGAGGTAGCCCTCGGCCGTCGCGAGCGCCTCGAGGGCCTCCTCCTCGTCCTCCGCGTCGGCCGCGAGGAGGGCGTACGCGAAGAACTTCACGCCGTTCGGCATCGAGTCCGACGAGGCGATCGCCCGGGAGACGTACTTCGCCCCCTCGTTCCGGAGCGATGCCTCCCGGTGCCCCGAGAGGAGGTCGTCGAGGCGTTCCTCGGGGCTCTTGCGGCAGGGCTCGATCCTCTTCGCCATGCGCGGAGCGTACGGGAAGCCGCCGCCGCGCGCGCGTCGGCGGGGTGGAATAATCCGCGCCGCCGGGACGAGCTCCCGGCCCGGAGGACGGCCATGTCGAGCAGCGAGACGCCCGGGACGGCGACGGCGGGCGCACCCCCCGCGCAGCCCGCGCGGAAGGGGTGGGGCGCCCTGAAGAAGATCGGCCTCCTCCTCGTCGTCGCGCCGGTCCTCCTCTTCGCCGCCTACACGTGGATCACGCTTCACTGGTCGTACTCGTCGGGCCAGCGGGCGGGGTTCGTGCAGAAGTTCTCGAGCCGCGGCTGGGTCTGCAAGACCTGGGAAGGCGAGCTCGCCATCGTCAACGTCCCGGGCGCGCTGCAGCAGACGTTCGCCTTCACCGTCCGCGACGACGCGGTCGCGAAGAAGATCAACGCGCTCATGGGGAAGCGGGTGGCGCTCACGTACGAGGAGCACCGCGGGGTCCCGACGTCCTGCTTCGGCGATACCGGGTACTTCGTCGTCGACGCCGTCGCGATCGGGCCCTGAGCCCGACCGGTCAGCGGGGCGGCGTCGCGGCAGGCCGCGCGGCCTTCGCGACGTTCGGCTTCCCCTCGATCCCGGTGTAGAAGACGAGGAGCTTGACGGGCTCGGTCCCCGCGTTCCGCCCGTCGTGGGCGACGCCGACCGCCTCGACGAGCGGCTCTCCCGCCCTCACGGTGACGGGCGCGGCGCCGTCGTACTCGACCCGGAGCGTCCCGGCGACGACCCAGGCGTAGACCGGGACCTCGTGCGAATGCCAGCCCGTCTCGGCACCCGGCGCGATCGTGACGATCGCCGCGGTGACCTCTGCCGGCCCTCCCGTCGGGTAGACGACCGGCTGCCCCGCCGCGGTCTTCGTCGCCTTCAGGACGACGGTCGAGGTGACGGCTCCCGCGTACTCCTCGGCGAGGGCGGGAGAGGCGAGGAGGGCGGTCAGGGAAGCGGCAGCGAGGAGGGAAAAGACGCGACGCATGGGCGAACGCTATCAGCCTCGCGCCGCGCGGGGGCCCCGCCTACCAGGCGAATCGCGCGCCCGCGCGCGCGCGCTTCAGGTCGGGGCGCGCCCCGAACGGGCCGTACCGCGAGCCGTAGGGAACGTCGGCCCCGAGGGTGAGGGAGATCGCGTCGGTCGCGTTCCAGGAGACCTCTCCCTTCGCGAGGCCGTCGCCGTGGCGGAGTCCCTGCGTCCAGACGGCGCGCCAGCTTCCCCACCGCTCCGTTCGCTGCCAGACCGCGAGGAAGGCCGGGAGGATGGCCCGGTCGAAGAGGAGGAGCGGGTCGACCGGCGTGCCGCGCGCGTTCGCGGCCAGCGTGACGAGGAGCGTCCCGTCGCCGAAGGCACGCTCCGCGCCGAGCGTCCAGACCAGCGCGTCGCCGAGCCCCTCGTCCGACGAGAAGAGGGCCGCCCCCTCCGCGCGGAGGACCCACGCCCCCGTGACGCGCGAGAGCTCGAGGCCGAAGCCGTCCTCGCGCGCGTAGCGCCGGTCGGCCGGGACGGCGACCGCGTCGCCGTCGAGGAATGCCAGGTCCGGGCGTGGCGTCAGGAGCGGCGCCGGGCGGACTCCCGCTCGTCCCCACGCCCCGACGTCCCAGTCGCCGGCCGTGGCGAGGAGCCGGACCGCGCCCCAGCCGCCGCGCGGGAGGTCGTTCGTCCCGTCCTTCAGCACGACGGGGTAGCCGGCGATCGTCTCCTGCACGGGCGCGAAGCGGGGAGAGGAGACCGGCACGCGCCACGGCGTGCCGGCCGGGACGAGGACGCCGTCGAACCGGAAGAGCCCCGCCTGCCCGCGCGTCCGGAGCCCCCAGAGCGGGAGCTTCTCGTCGGCGTAGGGGTCGGTCAGGTCGCGCGGCAGGAAGGCGTCGGCGGGCGAGTAGCCGTCCGTCTTTCCCCAGCCGAGGAAGAAGCGCCCCGCCTCGACGTCGACCGTCGGCGCGACGCTCCACGCGACCCACGCTTCCCGGAGCGAGAGCGGCGCCCGGCGGAGGTCGCGGTCCGCGGGGTCGAGGAAGAGGTCCCGGTCGCCCGTCGACGTCAGCTCGCCGCGGGCCGTCGCCGTCAGGCGGAGCGACGGCGCGAGCCTCGCCTCGAACGTCGCCTGCGCCGTCCCCCACCCGACGACCCACGGCTCGCGCGGGAGGGAGCGGTCGGCGTAGCCCCACCCCTTCGCCTCCACGAAGCCGCTCCAGGTCTGGGCGGAGGAGCCCGACGCGGAGACGATCGCGGCCGCGAACGCCGCGACGCACGACGCCCGGAGCCGCGGAGTCCTCAGTCGCCCCCCTCCCGCACGAGGTTCTGGAGCGTGTAGCGTCCCTCGGGCTGCGCGCCGTCGAACGCCAGCTTCTCGAGGCGGATGACGGTCGTCGATCCCTTCGCGAGGTCCTTCATCGTCATCCGCCTCGCGACGTGGTGGCCGTCGACGAGGGCGACCTCCTCGAGGAGGAGGCGCTTGCCCGGCTCCTTCTCGCCGGGGCGGAAGAGGTCCATCCGGACGAGGTAGAGGATGTCCTTCCGGAGGAAGAGGAGCTTCCTCTCGTAGAGGCTCTTCCCGGCGTCCGCGCGCGGCCGCGCCTCGATCGCCCAGCAGGGCTGGCCCGCGACCGTCTCGTCGGGGAGGAGCCTCACGTCGTACTTCTCGTGGTCGAGCTCCTCCATGTCCTCGTAGTTGAAGTCGGTGCCGACGAACGAGGCGCTCCGGTCCTGCGCGGCGATGCGGCGCTCGCGCTTCATCGAGGGGAGGTAGAGCCACTGGTCGGGGTTCTTCCCGGGTCGAGGCAGCGAGAGGAACCCGACCCCCTTCACCTCCGGGGGCGCCGTGAAGCGGATGAGGAGCCGCGAGTCGCCGGCGTAGCCGAGGCGGTAGCTCCGCCAGCTCTTCTTCCGCTCCTTCCCGTCCTTCGCCGTCACGGTGAGGTCCCCCTCGTACTCCTGGCTCTTCGTCCGGTGCCGGTCCTCGGACTGCTGCAAGAGCGCGCGGGCCTCTTCGGCCATCGCCGGGAAGGCGAGCGTCGCGAGGAGGAGGGCGGCGAGCGGGAAGCGGCGTCTACTCATACTCGAGGGCCTCCGTCACGGGAGTGCGCGCCGCCTGCCGCGCCGGGGCCCAGGCGGAGGCGGCCGAGAGGAGCGGAAGGGCGACGAGGAGCTGGCCCAGGAGGAGCCACGGCGTCTCGTGCGGGAGGCTCCAGCCGGCGAATGCGACGGCGACGGTCTTCTCGACGAAGAGGGCGAGGAGCGTGCCCAGCGGGAGCGAGAGGAGGAAAGACGCGGACGCGAGGGCGAGCGCCTCGAGGGCGACGCTCCGGCGCACCTGCGCGCCGAGCGCCCCGAGCGCCTTCAGGAGGCCGATCTCGCGCGTCCTTTCCACGACGGAGATGAGGAGCGAGGTGACGATGCCGAGGACGCCGACCGAGAGGGCGAGGACGAGCGTCACCTGCATCAGGGCGTAGAACGCGTCGATCGCCTTCTCGACGTCGGCGACGAATTCCCGCCGCGTCGAGACGAGCGCCGGCATCCGCCCCTGGAGCCTCGCCCGGATCGCGTCGCGGACTTTCCCCGCGTCGGCTCCCGGCGAGAGGTTCACGTCGAAGACGTCGACCCGGTCGTCCCCGAAGGCGGCGAGGTAGGTCCTCCGGTCGACGAAGACCGTGCCGCGGTCGGAGGTGTAGTCGCGGACGACGGCGGCGATCGGGAAGCGGGCGACGCCCCGGGCCGCCGGGAGCTCGACGACGTCGCCGACACCCATCCGGAACTTCGTCGCGAAGTTGTCGGAGACGGTGCAGGACCCTCCGCGGCCCACCTCGCGCCGCGCGGTCTCCTCGTTCCCCTCGACCCAGTCGTGGCGGGTCCGGTCGAGCATCGGCTCCATCTCGATGGAGGAGAGGACGATCGTCTCCCCGCGGTACTCGAGGCGCGAGGCGCGGTACGACTCGACGGACCGCACGCCCGGCAGCGAGGCGATCTCGTCCTTCACCCCCGGCGCGAAGCGGTAGTCGGGGCGCGCGAAGTTCGCGGAGGCGCGGACGTAGATGTCGGAGGTCAGGACGTCCCGCATCCACCTCACGAGCGTCGCCGTCGTCGCCTCGATGTAGCCGCCGATGCCGACGGCGAACGTCAGCGCGAGCGTCATCGCGGTGACCGTGCCGGCGCTCCGGCGCGGCGCCGAGAGGAGGGCGTCCGAGGCGAGGCGGCCGGCCACCGGGAAGAGGCGCGCGACGAGCGGCGCCCCGAGCGCCAGGAGGCGGTGCGCGACGGGGCCGACGAGGAGGAGCGCCGAGGAGGCGCCGAGCGCGATGATCGCGAGGATCATCGGCATCCCGGCGACCGGGGGCCGCGCCCCGAAGGCGACGGTCACCGCGAGGAGCGCGACGCCCGCGCCGACGCGCCGCCCCGTCCAGCCGCTCCCGGCCTGGTGGACCCCCTTCGCGAAGGCCTCGGTCGGCGAGACGGCCGCGGCGGCGCGCGACGGGGCGAACGCCCCGGCGAGGGAGGCGAGGAGGCCGAGGGCGAGCCCCTGGAGCGCGAGCGGGAGGTCGAGGCGGGGCCGCGGCGAGGCGGCGACGCCGTAGACCTGCTCGGCTCCCTGCCGCATGACGTCGAGCGCGGCGCGCGTGAGGCCCACCCCGGCGAGGACGCCGAGGAGGGAGCCGGCGAGGCCGAGCGCGACCGCCTCGAGGAGGAAGAGCGCCTGGACCTGCCGCGGCGTCGCGCCGAGCGCGCGGAGAGTCCCGATGTCGCGACGGCGGCGGTTCACCGCGACGCTGAACGCGTTGTAGATGAGGAAGGCGCCGATGCCGAGCGCGAAGCCGCTCGTCACGTCGAAGCCGGCGGCGAAGTTCGAGACGAGCCGCTCCATCTGCGCGCTGCGACGGTCGGGCGTCTCGACCTTCACGTTCGGCGGCACCACGGCCCGGAGCGCGGCCGCCCCCTGCTCGAGCGTCACTCCTTCCTCGAGCCGCACCTCGATCCGGTCGAAGCGGCGGCCGCGGCCGAAGAGCTCCTGCGCGGCGAAGACGTCCATGACGAGGAGGTTCCCGCCGAACGACTCGGCGAACCCTTTCGGCGTCAGGAGCCCGCGGACCGTCACGCGGCGTGGCCCGGCGGGGAGCTTCAGGACGATCGAGTCCCCGGTCTTCAGCCCCGCCCTCTCGGCGAGTCCCTTGGCGACGGCGACGGAGTCGGGCTGGGCGAGGAAGAGGAGCGGGTCGTCGAGGTCGGCGTCCTCCCCCTCGAAACCGTAATCGCGCATCTCGCGGTCGCCGAGGAGGTCGACGCCGAGGACGAGGAGGCTCCCGAGCTCGCCCCGCTCGGGGACGACGACCTGCTCGATGACGGGGGACTGCGCGCGGATGCCGGGGCGCTCCCGGATCGCCTCCTGGAGCTCCTCCGGGACGCCCCCCTCCCGCGTCAGCTGGAGCTGCGCCTTCCCCGCCATCCGGTCGACCGTCTCGCGGATCCCGCCGAGGAGGCTCCCGCGCGCCCCGGCGACGGCCACGTACGTCGCGACGCCGACGACGACGCCGAGGAGCGTCAGGAAGGTCTTCGCGCGGTGGCGCGCGACGTAGGAGAGCGAGAGGGTCCGGAGGAGGAACTTCAACCGCGGGTGTCCTCCACGACGCGCCCGTCGCGGAACCTCACGACCCTCTCGCAGGCCGCGGCGGCGTGCGGGTCGTGCGTCACCATGACGATCGTCGTCCCCTTCCCCGCGTGGATCGTCTTCAGGAGCCCGAGGATCTCCTCGCCGCGCGCCGTGTCGAGGTTTCCGGTCGGCTCGTCGGCGAGCAGGAGCGGCGCCCCGGTGACGAGCGCCCGCGCGATGGCGACGCGCTGGCGCTCCCCTCCCGAGAGCTCGTCGGGGAGGTGCGTCGTCCGGGCGGCGAGGCCGACCTCCTCGAGCGCCTTCGCCGCCCTCGCGCGCGCCTCCGCCGCCGGCCTCCCCGCGAGGTGGAGCGGCAGCTCGACGTTCTGCGCGGCCGAGAGCGTCGGCATCAGGTGGTAGGCCTGGAAGACGTAGGAGACGTGGGTCCGCCGGAAGAGCGACCGCTCCTCCTCACTCTTCGTCGCGAGGTCCTCCCCGGCGACGAGGAGCGCGCCCGACGTCGGGACGTCGAGGCCGCCCATCAGGTTCAGGAGCGTCGACTTCCCCGAGCCCGACGGCCCCATGACGGCGACCATCTCGCCGGCGCCGATCCCGAGCGTCACGCCGTCGAGAGCGACGACGCGCGCCTTCCCGTCGTAGACCTTGCGGACGTCCTTCAGCTGGAGCATCGGGGGATGCTCGTCCCCCCCGACGGGGGCCGTCAAGGAGCGGGCCGCGCTCAGCGGAAGAAGCCCGACACGTCGAGGACGACGTGGACGGCCCGGGCCGAGTCGTTCCTCACCGTGAGCCTCCCGAGCGCGCCCGGGACGGCGAAGGCGGCCGAGGCGCGCGTCCGCCCCGCCCGGAAGGCGAGGACCTGCGCGACCGGCGTCGGCCCTCCCGCGCCGAAGAGGCGGAGGACGCCGTCCGCAGCGGGCGCGACGGCCGTCAGGTTCACCGTGAGGGCGCGGGCGTCCGCGGGGACGCCGCACGTCCCGGCCGCGTCGAAGCCGAGCGTCCCGTTCGCCGCGACGGGCGTGGCGGACCCGAGGCGCGTGTCGAGGACTCGGCAGGGGGTGACGGGGAAGAAGCCCGCGGGAGCCTCGGTCCCCTCGAAGGAGCCGACGTCGCAGCGGACGCCCGCGGGGCGCGCCGCGCCACGGGCGTCGACGGAAGAGGCGCAGCCGGCGAAGGCCGCGTCGACCGCGGGGCTCCCCGGGAGGAGCGAGACCGTCTCGACGAGGCCGCCGTGGTCCGCGAGCGGCCCGAGCAGCGGGTCGGCGACGACCGGCACGGCGACGCAGTTCTCGTCGTTGCCGTCGTTCAGGTTCCGCTGCGGGTACTCGATCACGTCGCCGCCGTTCGTCATCGGCGGCGACCCGACATCGCAGTTCTTCCCGATGTTCCACGGGTTCCCGCCGTTCGCGGCCGTGTTCCAGGCGACGACGGAGGCGCGGATCGTGACGTTCGACGCGGGCGCGGCGACCGTGATGCCGCCGCCCGTCCACCCCGCGTGGTTGTGCGAGACGGTGAGGTGGGCGAGCGTGACGTTCGCGCCCGCAGGGTAGATCGAGAAGCCGCCGCCGATCGCGTAGCCCGAGGGCGCGACGGCCCCCTCGGCCCGGTTCGCGGTGAACGTGACGTTCGTGATCGCCGCGGAGGTGGGGTGATAGAGCCAGAGGCCGCCTCCCTGCGAGAAGGCCCGGTTCCCGGCGACGAGCGAGCCGGTGAACGTGAAGGCGCCGTCCTGGTGGTAGACCGCGCCGCCGTTCCCTCCCGTCGCGACGTTCTCGAGGAACGTCGAGTCGGCGACGACGAGCGCCTGCGGGCTCTGGTACATCACCGAGTGGATCGCGCCCCCCGCCCAGGCGACGTTGTCGCGGAAGGAGCAGCGCTCGACGCGGACCTCGCCGTCGCCGGCGCCGTCGACGTAGAGGGCTCCGCCCGTCGCGCCGTAGCTCGAGACGCGCGCCTGCGTCGCGTTGCCGGCGAAGACGGAGTCGCGGATCGCGAGACCGTTCGCGGGCCCGGTCCCGTCGCCGCCGAGGTAGCCGATCGCGCCACCGTTCCCGCCGACGTTCCGCAGGAACGTGCTCCCGTCGACCGTCGAGACGCCCCCGAGGAGGTAGATCGCCCCGCCGCCGACGTCGTCGCCCGCCTGCGTGCAGACGTTGTCCTCGAAGCGGACGTTCTGCACCGCCACGGCGGCCGTCCCGCGCTCGTGGAACGCGCTCCGGATCGCGGCGCCGTAGTCTGCCGCGCGCCCGCGGCGGAGCGTCAGGTTCCGGACGGAGAGCTGCCGCTGGTACTCGACGGAGAAGATCCGGACGGCGTCCCGGCCGTCGAGCGTCACGAGCCCGCCGCCGTCGACGTCCGTCGACGTCGCGGCCGAGATCGCCTTCGTCGACGTGATCGGGATCGTCACCGGGCCGCCGCACGAGAACGTGACGGCCCCGCCGCCCGCGAGCGCCGCGTCGAGCGCCGCCTCGCTGCAGGAGGCGGGGGTCCCGTTGCCGACCACCCCGGCCGCCGGCGCGAGGCCGGGGACGAGCAGGGCGAGGAGGAGCGCGCGCCTCACGGGGGAACGATCGCCCCTCGGGCGCGCCGATTCAAGCGCAGCCGCGGGAGAAGTGCGGCGACGGCCCCTCGCGGCTACACTCCTCGCTCCACGATGAAGAAGACCCTCGCTCGGCCCCGCGTCGCCCTCCTCCTCGTCCTGCCGCTCGCGAGCCTCTGCTGCGCTCCCGCCACGACCGCTCCGAGACCGGTCGCCGGCCCGACGGGGATCTCGGGCACGGCGAAGCCGGCCGGCGCCCCGACGGACGAGCTCCACTGGCTCCGCAGCTCTGCCGAGTACCGCGCGATCACGATCGAGACCTACCGCGCCGCGCTCGCGGCGGCGGAGAAGCTCTCGGCCGGGCAGCCCGCGGGCAGCTGGGGCGTCTCGGTCGACGCCGACGAGACGATCCTCGACAACTCCGCCTACGAGGTCGAGCTCCAGCGGAAGGGCGAGGTCCATTCGGACGCCGCCTGGAAGGCGTGGGTGGCGCGGAGGGAGCGGACCGCCGTGCCGGGCGCCGCGACGTTCCTCGCCGGCGTGAGGAAGCTCGGCGGGCGCGTCGCCGTCGTGACGAACACGGCGCAGTCGCTCTGCGCCGACGTCGCCGCGAACCTCGTGACGGCGCGCCTCCCCTACGACCTCCTCGTCTGCCGCGCCGACGACGGCGGCGACCGGAAGGAAGGGCGCTGGAAGGCGATCGAGGCGGGAACGGCCCTTCCCGGCGCCGCTCCCGTGAAGCTCCTCGTCTGGGTCGGCGACAACATCCAGGACTTCCCCGACCAGAGCCAGTCGCTCCGCGAGCGGGACGAGGCGGCCTTCGCCGACTTCGGCGTACGCTTCTTCGCGCTCCCGAACCCGGTCTACGGGACGTGGGAGAAGAACGCGCCGCGGTAGCGAACGCCGCGCGACCGCGCCTCAGCGGCCGTTCGCCGGGTCGGCGAAGACGGGCTCGCCGTCGCGCGCGAGGATCCGGAGGAAGACCGGCACGACCGTCGGGTCGAAGTGCGTTCCGGCGCCCTCGGCGAGGTGCTCCTTCACCTTCTCCGCCGGCCAGGCGGAACGGTAGGCGCGGTCGTAGCGGAGGGCGTCCCAGACGTCGACGACGGCGAAGAGTCGCGCGGAGAACGGGATCTCTTCCGCCTTCAGGCCGCGCGGGTAGCCCGTCCCGTCCCAGCGCTCGTGGTGGCAGAGAGGTATGTCGAGCGCGGGCCGGAGGAAGTCGATCCCCCTCAGCATCTCCCAGGCGTGCTCGGGGTGACGCCGCATGAGCGCCTGCTCCTCGTCGTCGAGCTCGCCCGCCTTGAGGAGGACCGAGTCCGGGAGGGCCATCTTCCCGACGTCGTGGAGGAGCGCCCCTCGCCGGATGTGGGGGAGCTGCTCGGCGCAGACGCCGAGCTCGGTGGCGAGCTGGACGGTCAGGTGGACGACGCGGCGGCTGTGCCCCTCGGTCTCGCCGTCGCGCAGGTCGAGGGCCCGGATCCACCCCTCGAGCGTCGCCTCGTAGGCGCGGAGGATCACCTCCGCCCCGGCCGCCTCCACGTCGCGCGACCGCTCCTCGTCGGACTCCCTCCGGCCGCCGGGTCTGTTTCTCCGTTCCGTCACGAGCGCCCCGGGGCCACCGTAGCGAATCCGGTAGACCCGGGTCAAGGAGCGCGCCGTCAGGGCGGGGCGACGAGGGAGTCCCAGAAGTCGCACTCGGCCGTCCGGATCCCGTCGACGGTCGAGACGGGTGCGTCCCAGACGAGCGTCCGGTCGCGTGCCGGGTCGTACGCGGGCCAGGGTGCGAGGCCCGGCCCGTTCGGGTCGCCGGCCGCCGCGAAGCGGGTCCAGGAGGCGTTCATCGCCTCGGAGAGGGCCCTCGCCGTGGAGTCGGGCGTGTAGCCCGCGATCGCGTCGAAGCTCCCGAAGACGAAGGGGAGCTCGATGCCGTGGACGGCCCCCCAGACGCGGCTCGCCGGGTAGGAGAAGAAGTAGCGGAAGACGGGCGAGCCCCCCTTCGCCGCCGCGCGGGCGAAACGGCGCGAGGGGCAGACGAAGCGGGAGTCGGTCGTCACGGCGACGTACGCCTTTCGCGGCGTCGCGTACGCCGAGGCCGGGTAGCGGGCGAGGACGAGGGGGGCGAGGAGGCCGAGCTGCGCCGAAACGAGGGCCTTGTACTCGGCCTCGCTCCCGACGGCGGGGACCGCCTGGGCCGTCTCGTCCGCGTTCGCGCCGATGGCGAACGGCACGCGGTTCTGCGTCCCCTTCCCCATCGCGACGTCGGGCGAGTCGGGGAGGACGAAACCGTCGACGGCGGGACCCCAGAGCTGCCCCGACGAGGAGGCGACCGTGACGACGGGCGGAAGGGCGAGGAGGAGCTGCGCGGGCCCGAGCGCGCGCAGGCAGGCGGCCGGGTCGGGCGAGGCCGCGCAGCCGGCCCTCTGCGTGACCGTGTCGCCGAACGCCACGAAGTCGGCGAGCGGCCTCTGCGCGCAGCCCCCGCTCTCGACGAGGGCCCGCTCGAAGAGGCCGCGGGCGAGGGGCGACGCGAAGAGCGTGCAGACGTTCACGCCGCCGGCCGACTCGCCGAAGACCGTGACGCGCGACGGGTCGCCGCCGAAGGCGGCGGCGTTCCGCTTCACCCACCGGAGCGCGGCGAGGAGGTCGAGGACGCCGTAGTTCCCCGAGACGCCGCGCCTCGTCTCCGAGGAGAGGAACGGCTGCGCGAGCCAGCCGAACGAGGAGAGGCGGTAGTTCGCGGTGACGACGACGGCGCGCCCCTTCCCCGCGAAGGCCGTCCCGTCGTAGTACGGGTAGGAGCCCGCTCCCGCGGCGTTCCCGCCGCCGTGGACGAAGACGAGGACCGGGAGCGGCGTCGCCGGGGGAGTCGCCGGGGCCCAGACGTTGAGGAAGAGGCACTCTTCGGAGCCGATCGGGGCGCCCCCGTCGTCGAGCTGGGCGCAGACCGGGCCGAACGCGCTCGCGTCCCGCACCCCGCTCCACGGGGCCGGGGGCGCGGGAGGCCGCCAGCGGAGCGCGCCCGCGGTCGACGCGGCGAAGGGGATGCCGCGGTACGACGTGCTCCCGCCGCTCGGCGTGCCCGCGACCGCGCCCCCCTCCGTCATCACGGCGCCCGCGGGGGCGACGACCTCGACCGTCGCCGGCGCGGGGGCTGCCGCGGCGCAGCCGTCCGACGGGATCCAGCGCCACGTCGTCGTCGTCGCCGGGACGAGCGCGACGCTTCCGCCCGGCCCGAGCGGGACGTCTCCCGGGACGAGGTACCCAATGCCGAGCCCCGCGCCGGCGAGGCTCAGCGTGACCGCGCCCCCCGCGGTGACGCGCGCCGGCGTCGCCGTCAGCGCGGCGGCGGCGGGCCACGGGCAGGCCCCGCCCGGGAGACCCGCCGGCGCGAGGACGACGGGGTCCCCCGTCCCGTTGTCGATGACGCTCGCGTAGGCGTCCAGCGAGCCCGACGAGACCTCGAGCTCGAGCGTCGCGTCGCGCGGGACGGCGACGCCGCCGAGCCAGTCGGCGAGCGGCTTCTGCGACCACGCGGAAGGGCCCGCGTCGACGGGCGCCCCGGCGAGGCGCGTGCCGTCCGCCGCGCGCAGCACGAGGCTCGCGCGTCCTCCCGCCGGGCCGCCGAGGAACGCCACGTTCGTCCGGAAGCCCGACGTGCCGCCGTCGGCCGAGAGGCCCGTGAACGCGAGGAGCCGGCCCGCCGCGGGGAACGCCTCCGCCGCGAACGGCTCCTGCGAGGCGGCGAAAGTCCCCGGCCGGCCCGACGGGTCGACGTTCCGCGTCGAGGCGAGCGCCGCGAGGCGCGCGGGCGCGGTGATCCGGACCGCCCCCGCGCTCCCCTCCGGGAGGCCGAGGGCGCCGAGGAGATCGCCCTCCTCGAGGATTCCGCGCGGCGGCACGACGCGGGTCGCGCGCGCCGTGCCGCCGACGGCCTCGAGCGTCGCCGGGACGGGGACGAGCCCCGGGTTCACGAGACGGAGCCCCGTCCGCCAGAGGGTCCCGTTCGCGCCGCCGCTGCGCGCCGCGCCGTCGAGGAGGAGCGCGAACGGAGGCCCCTGCGGCGACTCCAGGCGCCTCGCGAGCGCGAGGATCCCGTCGCCCGTCACGTTGTCGACGACGGCCGCGTAGGCGACGACGGCGCCCCGCAGGACGCGTACCTCGACGCGCCCGAGCGGGATCTCCGGGTTGGGGGCGAGCTCGCCGACGGAGCGCTGCCAGAACGTCGGCTCCTCGGCCGAGACGCGCTCCTCTCCCCGCACGAGGCCGGTGTCGTCGACGAGCGTCACGAGCGCCTCGCTCCCCGCCGCGAGGAGCGTCAGCGCGACGTTCGTCCGGAAGCCGGTCCCCGCCGCGGCGGTGTGCGAGAGCCACGGGGCGATGCCCGTCTCGCCGGGGCGGAGAGCTTCCGCCTCGCGCAGGGGCGGCAGCGCGAGGCCGTAGGTGCCGCGCGGGTCGGCGACGTTCGCCGTGACGCCACGGAGGAGGAACGGGCGATCGGCCCGCGCGGCGAGGCATCCCGCTCCGGAGTCGAGGCCGAAGAGGGAGCCGACGGGGTCGTCGAGGCGGCGCGTCTCGCGCGGCGCGAGGTCGACGCGCGCGCCCCCCGCCGGCCCCGAGGCCGCGACGAGGGAGAGGTCGACGGAGAGTGGAGCGTCCGAGGGGTTGTGGAGCCAGGCCGTCGAGACGAAGCGGCTCCCGCCGACCCCGTCCGCGCGCGCGACGCCGGGGAGGAGGAGCCGCTCCTCGCCCCGGGCGCCGGGCGAAAGGACGAGCGCGAAGAGGCTCGCCGCCAGGGCCCATCGCGCGATGCCCGCCCGCATCTCCGTCTCCACCTCCCTACGGACGCCTCGAGCGCCCTTCCGGATGACAGCCCCGCGGCTCCCTTCGTCCTGAGACCGCCTCTCCATTAGACTCCGCCGCAGTTCCCGGAGGGAGATCCCGATGAGCCTCCTGACGAAGTTCAACCTCGCCCTGATCGCGGTGTTCGCGCTGGCGCTCGTCCCGGCCGGCTGGATCTCGCACGACCTCCTGCAGAAGAGCGCCCGGACGCAGGTCATCGAGAACGCCCGGATCATGATGGAGACCGCCCTCGCCGTGAGGACCTACACCGTCCAGCAGGTGCAGCCGCTCCTCGCGCCGCAGCTCGCGACGACGTTCCTTCCCCAGTCGGTCCCCGCCTACTCGGCGACGGAGATCTTCGCCGCCCTCCGGAAGTCGAACCCGCAGTACTCGTACAAGGAAGCCACCCTGAACCCGACGAACCCGAGGAACCGGACCGTCGACTGGGAGGCCGACCTCGTCCAGGCCTTCCGGAACGACGACGCGAAGAAGGAGATCGTCGGCGAGCGCGAGACGCCGCAGGGGCGCGCGCTCTTCCTCTCCCACCCCATCCGGATCCGGGACGCGAAGTGCCTCGCCTGCCACGACACGCCCGACGCCGCCCCGGCCTCGCAGATCAAGGCCTACGGCCCGAGCAACGGCTTCGGCTGGAAGCTGAACGAGGTCGTCGGGGCGCAGATCGTCTCGGTGCCGACGTCGCTCCCGGTGAAGATGGCGAACCAGGCCTTCGGGACGCTCCTCCTGACGCTCGCCGGCGTCTTCGCGCTGACGCTCGTCATCCTGAACCTCCTCCTCCGCTTCGTCGTCATCCGCCCGCTCCGCGAGCTCTCGGCGATGGCCGACCAGGTGAGCCTCGGCAACATGGACGTCGCCGAGGTGAAGGTCGCCGGGAGCGACGAGGTCGCGCAGCTCGCCTCCTCGTTCGGCCGGATGCGGATCTCCCTCCGGAAGGCCCTCGCGATGCTGGAGCAGGAGTAGGCGGGAGACGCCCGCCGCGATGTCGATCGACGAGGTCGGCCCCGGCCGGACGTTCGGGAGCTACGAGGTCCTCGAGGAGCTCGGGCGCGGCGGCATGGGGCGCGTCTTCCGCGCGCGCCACGTCACGCTCGAGCGCGACGTCGCCCTGAAGCTCCTCGCCGAGCAGTTCACCGAGGACGACTTCTACGTCCAGCGCTTCCTGAAGGAGGCGCGCGCCGCCGCGAGGCTGAACCACCCGGGGATCGTCCAGATCTACGACTTCGGGCAGGTCGGGGCGCACTGGTACCTCGCGATGGAGCTCGTCGAAGGGCGCTCGCTCGCGCACTTCCTGAAGACGTGGGGACGCTTCTCCGAGCAGAACGCCGTCGTCCTCGCGCGGCAGGCGCTCGCGGCGCTCGGCGTCGCGCACGCGGCCGGGATCGTCCACCGCGACGTGAAGCCCGACAACCTGATCCTCGGGAAGAAGGGAGTCCTGAAGCTCGTCGACCTCGGCCTCGCCAAGAAGATCGACGACCCCGGCGCCTCCTCGACCGGCTTCGCGGCGGGGACGCCGTACTACATCTCCCCCGAGCAGATCGAGGGGCGCGCCGACGTCGACGGACGGGCCGACCTCTACTCCCTCGGCGCCACGCTCTACCAGCTCGTCACCGGGCAGGTGCCGTTTCCCGGCCCCTCGAGCGCCGTCATCATGTCGCGCCACCTGAACGAGCGCCCCCCCGACCCGCGGACCTACACGCCGGAGCTGTCGGAGGGCTTCTCGGCCGCCGTCCTCCGCCTCATGGCGCGGGAGAGGGAGCGCCGCCCGCGGGACGCCGAGGAGGCCTCGCGCGAGCTCGCCGCCCTGCAGGCCGGGGAGGGGCTGCCGGCCGCGCCCCCGGTCCCTTCGCCGCCACCCCCTTCCCGGGCGGCGGCGGCCGACCCGGCCCTCTCGGCGCTCGAGACGGCCTGGCCCGGCCCCGGCTCCGCGCCGACGGCCCGGCCGACCCGCGAGTTGCCCTCGGGCGCGGGCGCGCCCCCCGGCTGGGACGGCGAGGTCTACCGCCGCGTCGAGGAGAAGCTCGCGGAGCGGGTCGGCCCCATGGCGCGCGTCCTCGTCCGGCAGGCGGCGAAGGAGGCCGCCGACTTCGAGGAGCTCTGCCGGCGGCTCGCCCCTCAGATCCCCGACGAGAACGCCCGGGCCGCGTTCCTCCGGGAGGTCCTCGCGCCGCGGCCCGCCTCGCGCCCTTCCGGGGCCGGGAGCGGGGCGGGAAGCCGCCCCGCGGGGTCGCCGCCGGCGCCGCCGCCCGGCTCGCAGCCCACCGGCGGGGGCGCCTCGACGGGCGGCGCCTTCCCGCCGGCGCTCCTCGCCGCGGCCGAGCAGCGGCTCGCGGCCGAGATCGGGCCGCTCGCCCGCGTCCTCGTGAAGAAGGAAGCGAAGCGCCACGAGGCGTGGGGCCCCTTCGTCGAGGCCCTCGCCCGGGAGATCCCGGACGAGGCGGGGCGCCGGCGCCTCCGCGAGGCGCTCGGACCGCTCGGGGTCTGACCTCTCCGGGTTTGACGGAGCGCCGAAACCGCTCCAGACTGGCACGGAACACTCCCCCGGAGACGCTCCGGCACCGGTCGACGGGCCGGAAGAGGGGACGCGAATGCCGACGATCAGCACCCGTAAGTTCATCGCACTCCGCAAGCTGACCCGCTCCCTCGCCGAGGCGCTGCGCGCGGACCTCCGCAGCACGCTCATCACGGTCGAGCCGCTGCTCCGGCCGCGGGCCATGTTCGGCGAGCACGTGCAGGGGCACGGCAAGGAGCTCGTCAAGGGCGCCGACCGGGCGTTCAAGGACCTCGCGACCGACTTCGCCGAGGTCGCGGGGAGCAAGCCGTTCCACATCGGCAAGGAGCTGAAGTCGCCGTTCGAGGTGATGAGCGCCTCGCTCGAGATGCAGCCGGTCGAGTACTCGTACACGGCCCGCGGCGACCGCGAGAGCAAGACGGTCAAGATCACCTCGCCGCTGAAGTGGGTCGTGAACTACCGCGAGTACGGCCTCGAGGAGCTCAAGCGCGTCCTCGCGGACCGCAACCGGACCGAGGAGCAGCTGAAGAGGTTCGTCCTCCACTTCCTCCTCGTCGAGCACGTCTTCACGCGCCAGCCCGGCATCAAGGACATGCTCGCCTCGCTCCGCTTCCCGGTCGTCGTCGAGCGGCGCCCGGAGTTCGGGGGCCTCCCGATCACCTGCATCACGACGGCGGTCTCGACGTACCGGCCCGACGACGAGGTCATCATCGAGACGACGGAGATCTCGGGGAGCGAGGAGTTCGAGGAGTTCGTGAAGGTCTCCGACATCTCCGGCCTCCGCGACGCCTTCCGGGACAAGCTCGTCGAGCTCGTCAAGGCGCAGGACCCGGAGCTCCTCGAGGAATCCTAGGCGGCCCTCAGCTCTTCCGGCGGATCCAGAGCCCCCCGCCCCGGCTGCGCTGCCACTGCGGCAGCTCCTTGAGGATCGCCCCCCTGTGGGCGGTCTCGAGGAAGCTCGCGAAGACGGCGATCTCCCAGGCGTGGTTGTGGAGGAGGAACGCCCGCCAGAGGTAGGCCTCGTTCCAGGCCCTCCCCTCCGTCACCCAGGAGGCCGGGTACTCGAACGGCCAGAAGACGCCGTTCGGGTGGACGTGGATACCCCCCTTCAGCCGCGGCAGGACGCGGAAGAGGAGGTGGTTCAGGTCGCTGCCGGTCCTCGAGACGTGGCTCGTCTCGAGGCAGAGGACGTCCCCGGGCGCGAGCGAGGTGAACGTGTCGAACGGGACCTCGTGGACCCGGGCGGGGAGCAGCCGCACCTTCTCGGCCTCCTCCTTCCCGAGGAGCGGCCGGAGGCGCTCGGCGTCGGGGTCGACGACCGTGATCGCGATCGTCCGCCCGAAGACGTGCTCGTTCAGGTCGAGGAGCGCGGGGACGAACGGGCCGGCGCCCGCGCAGACGACGCGCCGGGGCCGGAGCTTCCGGAGGAAGGCGTGGAGGAGGGCGACATCGCCCCAGCCGTAGGCCGGGTCCTCGTACGAGCTCCGCCGGCCGTCCTCTCCCGCGGGGAACGGCGGCTCGGCGCCCCACCGCTTCATCTCCCGCACGATCGTGAGCTGCTCCTCGACGAGCGTGTCGAGGCCGGGCAGCTCCTCCGGGGGCCGGCCGAAGAGCTCGCTCTCGCGGCGCCGAACGTCGTCGAGGTCGGGGATCGGCGAGCGCGGGTCGCCCGGCGGGACCCAGAGCTTCCGGGTCGTCTCGCGCGCCTCGGCGAGCTCGCCCCGCTGCGTCGCCACCGTCGTGCGGAGCTCCTCGCGTTCCGCCTCGAGGGCGAGGATGTACCGGTGGATGTCCTTTAGGACCGGGAGCTGCCGCCCCACCTTCTTCAGGAAGCGGATCAAGTCGACCTCCTCGGTGCGAGGCCGCCAGTCTATCCCCTCCGCGCCTATACTTTGGCCCACGAATCTTCGAGGAGGCCGTTCCCGATGTCGAAGCCGTTCTCCTTCGGTGCGATCGATGTCCGCCTCGAGGCCGAGACCGAGCCCCGCCCCGCCCGGGCCGAGGACGACGCCCCGTTCCGCATCCTCCTCGCCGGCGACTTCTCCGGCCGCGCCGCGCGGGGCCTCGTCGAGACCGGGGCGGCGCTCGGCGACCGGAAGGTCATCCGGGTCGACCTCGACTCGCTCGACGCCACGATCGCCCGCCTCGAGCCGCAGGTGCGGCTCCGCGACGGCGACGTGATCCGACTCCGCGAGATCGACGACTTCCTCCCCGACACCCTCTTCTCGCGCATCGGCCGCTTCTCCGCGCTGAAGGAGGCCTCCGCGGCGGAAGCGCGGCGCCGGGAGACGACGCGCCCCGACGCCGGTCTCCTCGAGCGGATCCTCGAGGGCGCGGCGCAGGAAGAGGTTCCCGCCGCCGGGACGAGCGACGGGCCCACGGAGCTGATGCGGTCGATCCTCGGGAGCGCCACCTTCCGGTCGCTCGAGGCCTCCTGGCGCGGCGTCGACTTCCTCCTCCGGAGACTGGACGCGGACGGGCCGCTCACGATCCACCTCGTCGACATCTCCGCGGAGGAGCTGCGGGCCGACCTCGCATCGGACGACCTCGGGAAGACGGGCCTCTGGCGCCTCCTCGTCGAGAAGACGGTCGGGACGCCGGGCGGCCACCCGTTCGCCGCGCTCGCCGTCCTCGGCTCGTTCGGGCCGTCGAAGGGCGACGCCGAGGCTCTCGGCCGGCTCGCGAAGATCGCGGCCCGGGCCGGCACGGCCGTCCTCGCGGGCGCAGAGCCGGGCCTCGTCGGCTGCGCCTCCCTCGCCGAGACGCCCGACCCGGACGACTGGACCCTCCCCGCCGGCCACGGGGCCGAGGCGTGGGCCGCCCTCGCGCGCCTCCCCGAGGCGCGGTACGTCGGCCTCGCCCTTCCGCGGATCCTCCTCCGCCTCCCCTGGGGGAAGGAGACGAACGCCGTCGACGCCTTCGACTTCGAGGAGCTCTCGTCGCCGCCGGAGCACGAGGAGTACCTCTGGGGGAGCCCCGCGCTCGCCACGGTCCTCCTCCTCGGCGAGGCGTTCCTCGAGGACGGCTGGAGCCTCCGCCCCGGCTCGGCGCAGGAGATCTCCGGACTCCCGTTCGCGCTCGTGACGGAGGACGGGGAGAAGCACGCCGTGCCGTGCGCCGAGACCCTCTTCACCGTCCGCGCCGCCGAGGCCGTCGTCGCGAAGGGGCTCATGCCGATCGTCACGATGAAGGGGACCGACACGGTTCGGCTCGCGATCTTCCAGTCGATCGCCCAGCCGCACGCGCCGCTCGCGGGGCTCTGGGGCTGAGGAGCGGGCGCGGCCGGGCCGCGCGTCAGAGGATGCCGTTCGGCTTCGGGGTCAGGAACTCGACGAACTGGTCGATCAGGCAGGGCCCGCGGAGGTCGACCGTCTGGTCGGCGACGACCGTCCAGGCCGACGGGACGTTCGGGTAGAGGAGGACGGTCGCCATGTCGAGGAGGAAGAACCGCCGGCTGCACTGCTGGTTCGCGACCTTCTGGATCACGGCCGCCGACGGGTCGAGGGCATGCCAGAGGGCGAGCCGGAGCGGGCCCGCGGTACGCGCCGTCGCCTTCTCCTCGAAGCCGGTCGCCACGTTCTCGTCCGTGTAGCCGAGGACGACCATCGGGTCGTAGGTCGTCACCGGGATCTCCTCGACGACGTAGTCCGTGTAGACGTTCCACTCGACGAGGGCGCCGGAGAACGGCTTCCGGAAGAACTTCCCGGCGTTCGCGGCGATCTTCTCGGCGGTGTCGTACGCCGACCGTTCCGCCTTCCCCAGGAAGAACTCCCGTTCGCTCTTGATCGCGTCGCAGAGCGTCGACGCGTAGCTCGCCGCCTGGTACTCGCCGAGCGCCCAGTCGAGGACGCTCGTCGACCACTGGAGGAGCGACGACGCGCCGTCGAGCGCCGCGTTCGCCGTCTGGTTCACGCAGGCGTCGTCGCCGAAGCGGGCGCAGCCGATCGGCCCGACGCCGACCGAGCTCGCGTTCGGGCGCCCCGTCGGGCCGTTCCGGAGGACGGAGCCGTTCCCCGGCCGGAAGGTGTCGAGCTTCGGAAGCATCGTCGAGACTCCTCAGCGCCCCTCGGACCAGGGGGGAACGGGCTTCGTCTCGCCGGGCTCGAGCCCTCCGAGCTGGTCGAGGAGGCCGCGGAAGCGCGGGTCGCCCGCCGGCACGACGACCCGGCCGTCCCCGAGGATCCCGCGGCCGTCGCTCGCGCGGAGGTCGAGGACGATCGCCCCGCCATCGTCGAGCGACGCGACGCCGATGCTCGACCGCCGCCAGATCCGCGTCGTCCGGACCTCGGCCGCCACGACCCTCCGCTTCTCGAGATCCGCGCTCTCCGGTCCGGCTTCCCGCTCGCTCCAGTACGCGTCGAGGTGCGGCAGGGCCGAGGCCATCTCCGCCGGCCCGGAGGCCCGGAGCGCCGCGCTCTCGGCCCAGCTCTCGTCGAGACCGGCCGTGCCCGGCTGGCGTGCGTACTCGGGGAGCGCCTCGCGGTCCGCCGACCGCGCCGCCCGGAACTCCGGCGAGGAGGAAGGATTCCCGCAGCGGGCGTCGACCGCGTGGCACGCGACGTGGACCGCGAGGCTCGCCGACCCATGGCCGTCGCCCGTCCCGGGCACGCGCCCCGCCCGCCCCGGCGCGTGGCCCCGGGTCGCCACGACGACCTCGTTCCGGATCCCGTCGTAGAGGCCCGGCACGTCGCGCCACGACGAGCCGGGAGGCCAGCCGCGGGGGCGCGCGGAGGCGAGCTCGGGCCGCGCGTCCGCGACCGAGCCGCGGCAGGCGACGACGCGCGTCCCGGCGCGGCGCAGCAGGTCGAGCGTGTCCCCCGGCATCCGGGAGAGCTCGACGGCGACGACGACGCGGTCTCCTTCGGTCCCGCTCCCGGCCGCGACGCCGAGGTCGCGCGCCACGCGCAGCCTCCTCGCCGACTCCTCCCGGACCGCCGCGAGCTCGGAGACGCGATCCGTCGCGATGCGCGCGACGCACGGGTCCTCCGCGTCGGACGAGCCGGGGCGCGGCGCGTCCTCCGCCAGCTCCGTCCTCAGGACCTCGAGCGTCCGCGCGTACCGCCGCCCCAGGCGATCGATCTGCTCCTCGAGCTTCCTGCGCTTCGCCGTGTCCGTCTCCGAGCGGAGGGCCGTCGCCGCGTCGCGGCCCCGACCGGCCGTTCTCTCGAGCTCGAGGCGGAGCGCGTGCTCCGTCTGGACGCGCCCCCACGCGCGGTCGACGCGGGCCCGGAGGGCCAGCTGCGCCGGGTCGGGAGGGGCGGCTCCGGCGCTCCCCCGGGGGACCCGGAGCCGGGCGGCGAGCGCGTCGAGCTCCGCCCGGCGTCGCTTCAGGGCGTCGAGGCGGGGCGGCGGGCCCTTCCCGACGACGCGCGTCACCCTCCCGGTGACCGCCTTCCGGGCGCGATCGCGCCGCGGGTCCCACTCCTCGACGGCAAGGACGCGCTCCCGCAGCTTCTCGAGCCTCTCCCGCGGAGAGCGCGAGCGCTCCTTCAGGATCTCGCGCGCCCACGCTCCCGTCGGCCCCTGCTCGAAGCCGGGTCCGAGCTCCATCGAGAGGTCGTAGAAGAGGGCGACCTCCTCCTCCGAGACGAGGCCCCGCTCGCGCGCCGCCGTCGCGAGGCGCCGCGCCTCGGCGCGGCGCTCGTCCCGCGGGCGACCGAGCGCCTTCTCAGGGAATCGCTCCTCGCCGCGGCGGGCGAGACGGTCGGCGAGCTCAGAGCGCGCCTCCTCGCGGAAGGCCTCGAGCTGCGCGGGCCGGAGGCGGATCACGCCACGCCTCCCCGTGCGAACGCGACGAGCTCCCGCGCGTTGGCCTCGCCGATGACGCCCCAGAGCGACTCCGCCGGCCCGAAGAGCTCGACGCGCTCAGGCGGCGTCGCCGTCCCGAGGTACGTCCGGAGGACGCGAGGGTCGTAGAAGCGGAAGTACTTCCGTTTCCCCTCCGGGTCCTCCGCGAGGAGGTGCCGGCGGAAGTGCTTCCGGAGGACGTCGGCGGTCGCGCGCGCCTCGACGAAGAGCCCCCACGGCTCTTCCCACAGGGTCGCGCGGATCCACTCGAGGAGCGGAAGGTCGACCTTCGCGAGCCACGGTGCGACGCCCCAGTACTTCTCCCGGGCCTCGCCGCTCCAGAGGCAGCCGCCCTTTTCCGGCGGCAGGAGCCTCAGCCGGGCCGGGACGGCGGGCGTGTCGCAGGCGTCGAGGATCGCCCAGAGGCCGCCCTCGGAAGCCAGGAGGCGGAGGCGGGCCTCGCTCACGTCAGCCGTCCCCCTGGCCCTCGCAGCAGAGCTCGCAGAAGGGCCGCGCCTCGTTTCGCGCCGCGCGCATCGTGGCCCCTGTCGCGCCGCCGGCGCCGGCGGTCGAGTCGCCGATGAGGACGGTGTTCTCGCCCTGCGATATGAACCCGCCGTGCGAGGTCTGGTCCCCGAGCGCGGCCGCCGGCATGTACGAGATCAGGATGGAGCCGGTCCCGGTGCTGATCGTGTCCGTCGACCCGATGCACGTCGCCTGGTCGCCGAGGCGAGCCGCAGGCATGTAGCCGACCAGGACGTTCCCTTCCCCCTCCGAGATCGGCCCCCCCGTGTGAGGGCTCTCGTCGGGGTTGATCAGCGGGCAGGTGTGGTTGTCGCCGAGGCGTGCGGCCGGGTTCATCGCGTTGTCGCTCGACGGTCAGCTCGACTTCTGGCCGGACCTGGCGTCGTCGGCGGCGACGGGTGTCCGCGGCTCCGCAGCGGAGGCGTCCGTCTTCTGGGTCGACTGGATCGCGAGGTATCCGGGGTGATTCGACCTGAGCCTGGCCCCGCCGCTGTTGATGTGGACGGTCGTGCCTTTGATCGTGATGCCCGAGGGGCTGATCCGGATGAAGTTGTCGTCGCCCGCGCTGAGACAGACCTCCCCGCCGTCCTGAGCCGCGACGAGGATCCGGCTCTGGCTCGCGAGGCTCAGCTCCTCCATCCCGAAGATCCGCGCGACCCCTTCGCAGCTGACGACGAGCTCGTCGCCCTCGACGTCGAGGGCTGCAGACCGGTCCACGAACGTCACGAACTGACCCTTGCAGTGGAGGTTCAGGTCGCCGCCGACGGTGTGCGTCTCGGTTCCCTCGACGTTCACGTCCAGGTTCCCGTTCCCGTCCTCCCCGCCCACCGTGAACTTCGCGTCCCCGACCTTCTCCTGGAGCGTCCCGAGAACGGCGACGTGCTTGTCCTTGAAGACCTTCTCCAGGTACGAGCCCTTCTTCCCCCCGTCCTCGTCCTTCCCCACCGTGACGTGCTTGTCGTTCAGGACGCTCTCCATCGCGTCCTTCTTCACCCGGACGTCCATGTTCCGCTCGGCGTGGAGGAAGACCTGCTGCTTGTCCTTCGCGTCGTCGAAGCGGAGCTCGTTGAAGCCCTGGCCCCCCTTCGTCGTGTTCGACTTGAAGCCCGAGACCTTGTTGTCGTTCTTGTGCTTCCCGTCGGGACCGTCGCCGAGGTACGGGGGCATCTGGTCGGCGTTGAAGACGGTGCCGACGACGATCGGCTGGTCCGGGTCCCCCTCGAGGAAGTCGACGATCACCTCCTGCCCGATCCGCGGCCAGTACGAAGATCCCCACCGGCGACCGGCGGCCATCTGCCCCACGCGCACCCAGCAGGAGCTGTCCTCGTCGTTCTTCCCCTTCCGGTCCCAGTGGAACTGCACCTTCACCCGGCCGTACTTGTCCGTGAAGATCTCCTCCCCCTTCGGCCCCACGACGACCGCCGTCTGGCTCCCCTGCACGACCGGCTTGGCCGTGAGCCTCTTCGGTCGGTACGGCAGCGCCGACGGGAAGCACGTGAAGCCGTTCTGGTACGTGAGGGTCGCGTCCTTGCCCGAGCGGTAGTCGGCCCCGAAGCTCGCCCGGTGCGCCACCGAGGCGAGGACGTACTCGCCGTCGCCTGAGAAGTGCCTCTTCAGCTTGAAGCGGTGCCCGGGCACGAGGTGCTTCACGTTGCTCGCGCCGCGGATCGAGACCGCGAGCGTCGCCTCCTCGTCCATCCGGATCCCCGCGGTCCGCGTGTTGTCCTGGAAGACCTTCTGCAGCTCGTCCTCCTGCTCGCCTCCCGAGCGGTTGATCCCGTCGAAGCGCTGCGCGTACTCGCCCGGCCAGTCGTAGAGCTCCCACTTGTCGGAGCCCTTCACCTTCAGCTTGTGCGTCTCCTTCCCCGCCGGGACCGAGTCGAGGATCGGCTCCTCGGCCTCGAGGTGCTTGTGGGGAAGCTCGAAGGAGTGGTCCCAGAGGACGACCTTCGTCGACCGCGCCTCCTGCGCCCGCTCCCAGGCCCAGATGCGGTTCTCGTCCCGCGTCCCCCCCGCCAGCTCCTCGTACGGGATCTCCGACTCGCCGGCGAGGTTCTCGATGGCGGACGCGTCGTCCGCGACGACCATCGTGTGCTTCCCGTCCGCGTGCTCGAAGAAGTAGAAGATCCCCTCCTCCTCCATGAGCCGCGACGCGAAGTTGAAGTCGCTCTCGCGGTACTGGACGCAGTAGTCCCGCTTCTCGTACGTCCCCTGGAGCTTCCAGTCGACGGTGACCCCCTTCATCACGTCCTTCAGGATGTCGGGGACGTTCTTCCGCTGGAAGATCCGGCTCTGCGCCTTCCGCGCGAGGAGCTGGAACTCCGGGACGAGCTCGGCGCGGTAGAGCGTGAACTCCTCGTCCCGCCCGGCCTGCGCGAAGCGGACGCAGACGCCGTTGAAGTGGTGCTCGGTCGACTCGTCGGGGAGGAGGAGGTGGACCGTCACCTTCTCCCCGAGGACCGCGTCGAACGGCACCTTCGTCCTGTTCTCCGCGATCATCTCGAGCTGGAAGCGGAACGGCCTCGAGATCTCCTCGGTGCCGGAGAAGGACTTGAGGAGGAGGACGTTCCCCCCGAGCGGGGTCGTCACCCGGATCTTGCGGTTCTGCTGCTGGTAGGCCGTCACCGCTCACCTCCGATCGGTTCGTCGGAGCCCCGGGCCGGTGTCGCAACCCCCATTTTGCGCCGCTCCCCCGGCTCGAGGGAATGGCAATTCGGCGCCCGGACCGTCGGGCGGGCGAGCGAATCGCTGCGAGTGGTCTCCACGGAGAACCGGACCCATATTCCGGTCAGGGGCCGCTCGTGTGTGGTGTCGCGTGCGCCGCCCGGACCGGGAGCGCGGCTCGGGAGGCGGCGTCCGGCCCGGGAGGGTGCCGTGCCCGTGGGGCGAACCGCCGGGACCACCCGGCTCTCGAACGCTCCGGCGACGTCCGGAGCCTCGTGCGTCTGCCACGCCCCGTCGCAGCTCCCCAGGGCCCTCCAGCCCGGCGGCGACGTCTGCCCGGCTCCGAAGGTGACGCTCGTGTTCCCGTTCCTCCTCGGACGCGGGCGGCACCTCGACCCGAAGGCCAGGGACATCGGGTCCGGGGATGCCGGCACCCCCGAGTACGAGAAGGGGAAGCCCACCGGCCCGATCGACCGGAAGCTGCTCGAGCTCTACCGGACCTGGACCGACGAGGAGCTCCTCGCCGTGATGCTGAAGGACCTCAGGGACTACGCGGGAGACGAGGGGGCCAGGGCGGTCGTCTGGTTCACGAAGGCGAACGGGGCGAAGTACCCTCACCCGGCGGACAGCACGCTTTCGAAGATGGCCCAGGAGACCCGGCAGTTCGTCACGAGCTACCACACCGTCGTGCTCCGGATCCGGGAGGCCGTGAGGAAGCTCGCGGCGGGCGGGAGGGTCCCCGAATTCGCCGCCCTGAGCGTCGCCGTTCCCCCGACCAGCTGGGGCCTCCTGGACGTCCCGACGGGGGCGAAGGAGGTCGCCAGCAACGAGCTCGCCCTCAAGGCGATCTTCGGCGGCACCCAGGGAGAGGAGATCTGGGTCACGGCGCTGAAGCACAACCGCCTGCAGCGGCTCTACGCGCTGCACCTGCGCTGGGTGATCCTCGACCACTTCGGAGTCGACGAGCACGACCTCTACGCCAAGTCGCTCTACGCCTTCTACGTCCTCCAGCACGAGCGGCAGGGCTACAGGGCCTACGTCAACGAGCTCGTCATCGAGAGGTGGATGGCCGGGACGTACTGACCGGCGGAGGAGCTCCCGGAATGGCCCCGGCCAGCCGGGCGACCGCGGCGTCGACGCCGCCCCCGCCACCGGCACGGCGAGGAGCCTTCAGTCCCCGATGAGGACCGTCGGGCACCCGATCGCGATCGGGTCGGGCCCCCCGCAGGCCTCGAAGACCTGGTCCCCCTGGCGTGCCGCGGCGAGCTCGTTGATGACGACCGTGGCGCTCCCCTTCGTCACGAAGCCCGGCCCGTGCGGCGGGATCGGCACCGGGATCGGGCAGACGTGCATGTCGGAGAGGACCGCCATCGCGGACATCACGGCGCAGGCGGCCGCGGCGGTCGCCGCCTTGATCCCCTCGGTGTAGGCGATGTTGGCGGCGGGCTGGCCGCCGGGGACGACGGACGCGATTCCCCAGGCCGTCGTGAGGGTCGCGTTCGCGGCGTTCATCGTGGCCACCGCCGAGGCCGCGGCGGCCGCGGCGCCCACGGCCCCGCACGACACGGCCGAAGCCGCGCCCTCGCCGAGCGACTTCGAGATGTAGACGATGAACGGCGTCGCGTCGGCCGGCGTCATCTGCGGCCGCAGCATGAACTGGCTCACGAGGTTCGAGATCCCCTCGACTCCGGCCGCCATCGCCGCGGGCAGCGCCCGCCACGCGGGGAGAAAGCCGATGATCACGTCCTTGGACCCGGGGCCGGGCGACACGGGCGTGCCATGACCCGTCGCGTCGGTCACCCTCGCGGCCATCGACATGGGCTTCGACCTCCTTCCTGCCGCTTCGGTCTCAGCTCGACTTCTGGCCCGTCTTCGCGGTGTCGGCGGGGTCGGGAAGGGTCGGGTCGGCCTTGGGCTGGTCCTCGAAGACCGCCACGGGCTCGAAGACGTGGCCCTCCGTTCCGGTCCCCCCGCTGTTGATCCTGACGATCGTGCCGACGATCGTGACCCCGGACGCGTCGATCTTGACGAACCCCCCGGGGCCCTTGATGCAGACTTCCCGTGCGACCGATCCCACGACGACCTCGCCTTCGGCGTTCACGTCGATACGGCTGTCGGAATGCACGAGGATCGCCTTCCCGGCCTTCATCGCGATGCCGCCGTTCACGATCAGGTAGTCGTCGCCTTCGACGAAGCAGGACCGCTTCTTCTTCACCTTCGTTCCCAGTTCGCCGCCGATCGTGGCCATCTGGTCCGACTCCACGTGCAAGCCGAACCTCCCGCTGCCGTCTCCCCCGCCGACCAGCAGGTGGAGGTCCCCGAAGCGCGCCCTGTACATGTTGTCGACGGCCTCGTACCTGTCCTTGAAGACGTGCTCGCGGGACTCGCCCCACTTCTGCCCGTCCTTTTCCCCGCCCACCGTCACGTGCTTCGAGGCGCCGACGCTCTCCCTCGACGTGCTCTTCACCCTCACGTCCATGTCTTTCTCGGCGTGGACGTAGACCTGCTCCTTCCCCTTCGCGTCGTCGAACCGCCACTCGTTGTACCCGACCCCGCCGAGCGTCGTGCTCGACTTGACGCCCATCAGCCTGTTGTCGTTCCTGTGCTTCGGGTCGGGCCCGTCGCCGAGGTACGGCGGCATCTGGTCGGGGTTGTAGACGACGCCGACGATGATCGGGCAGTCGGGGTCGCCCTCCTCGAACGCGACGACGACCTCCTGCCCGATGCGGGGCCAGAACGAGGCCCCCCATCGCCGCCCGGCGACGAGCTGGGCCACCCGGACCCAGCAGCTGCTCTTCGCGTCGTTCTTCCCGTCGCGGTCCCAGTGGAACTGGACCTTCACCCGGCCGTACTTGTCGGTGAAGATCTCCTCCCCCTTCGGCCCGACGACGACCGCGCTCTGAGTCCCGGCGATGATCGGCTTCGCCGTCGTCCGGGGAGGGCGGAACCGGACCCCCTCCGGGATGGCCGTGAACGCCGAGACGAACTGGAGCTGGTCGTTTCCGGAGCGGTAGTCGCCGGTCTGGTGCGCCTCGTAGAGGGCCTCGAGGACGACCCAGCCCCCGTCGGCGTTGAAGTGCTTCTCGAGCGTGAACGCGTGCCCCGCGCGGAGGTGCTTCGCGTTCGTCTCGCCGTGCGCGACGAGGCCCGGGTACGTCTCCTCGTCCATCCGGAGGGTCGCCGTCCGCTCGTTGTCCTTGAAGACCTTCTGCACGTCCTCCGGCTGTTCGCCGCCCGTCGGGCCGACGCCGTCGTAGCGCTGCGCGTACTCGCCGGGCCAGTCGTAGAGCTCCAGGTCGTCGTTCCCGCCGACGCGGAGCTTGTGGGTCACCGTCCCGGCCGTGGCGGTCGCGACGATCGGCTCTTCGGCCTCGAGGTGCTTGTGCGGCAGCTCGAAGTGGTGGTCCCAGAGCGTCACCTTCCCCGACCTCATCTCCTGCGTCTTCTCCCACGAGAAGATCCTCTCCTCGTCGCGCGTTCCGCCCGCGAGCTCCTCGTACTTCACCACCGTCTCGCCCGGCACGTCGGGGTGGACCGTCGCCGAGTCGCCGACGAGCATCGTGTGGCTCCCGTCCTCGTGCTTGAAACAGAACCAGATCCCCTCCTCCTCCATGATCCGGCAGGCGAAGTTCAGGTCGCTCTCGCGGTACTGGACGCAGTAGTCGCGCGGCTCGTAGTCCGGCGACAGCTCCCACTCGACCTGGAAGCCGGCGAAGACGGTCTTCAGGATGTCGGGGACCTTCTTCTGCTGGAAGATGCGGCTCCGCGTCCGCTTCGAGAGCTTCCAGACGTCGGGGACCATCCCGATCCGGTAGGTCGTGAAGACGTCGTCGCGCCCCCCCTGCCGCACCCGGTGGCAGAGCCCGTTCAGGAAGCACGGGGTCTCGTCGAGCCCCATCTTCATCTTCACGGTCACCCCCGTCCCGAGGAGCTTCTCGAACGGGACCTTCGTCTTGTTCTCGGCCAGGGCGAGGACCTCGAACTCGAAGAGCTTCGAGAGGCCCTCCTCGCCCGTCAGCCCCTTGAACAGCAGGACGTCCGGGCCCAGATCGGTCTTCAGGGAGAGCTTCCGCCCGTCCTGGGTGTATCCCATGTCGGTCCCTCCCCGCCTCCCCCCGGGCGACGTGGCGCCAACACCGTGGATAACCTGCGCGCGAGCATATCCCCGGCCGCCCGCGGCCGGGAAGGCCGGAAAGGGAAGGGGCCGGGCTCCCCCGGGAGCCCGGCCCCGCCGGTTCAGGAGGGCATCGCCGCGTCAGGCGATGTCGTAGGCGAACTTCCCGCCCTCGCCGACACGGACGTGGACCTTCGAGATCGTGGCCCCCTCGGCCATCCGGGCAAGGAACTCGCCGGAGAGGTCGGGGAGGACGGTCTTCGTGAGGATCGAGTCGACGTTGCGCGCGCCGCTCTCGACCTCCTTGCACCGGCTCCCGATCTCGTTGATCACGGCGTCGTCGTAGCTGAACGTCGCGCCGTGGTTCGCCATGAGGCGCTTCCCGATCCGGCCGAGCTGGAGCTTGATGATGAGCTTCATGACCGACTCGGAGATCGGGTAGTACGGCACGATCGACATGCGGCCGAGGAAGGCCGGCTTGAAGACCTTGTCGAGGCCGGGCTTGATCGTCTCGACGATCTTCTGGGGTGTCGGCGCCGTGTCCGGGTCGGCGCACATCTTCATCATCGCGTCCGACTCGGCGTTCGTCGTGAGCAGGATGACGCAGTTCTTGAAGTCGATCTCGCGCCCCTCGCCGTCCTCCATCTGCCCCTTGTCGAAGACCTGGTAGAAGAGCTCGAGGACGTCGGGGTGCGCCTTCTCGACCTCGTCGAGGAGGACGACGGAGTAGGGCTTGCGCCGGACCGCCTCGGTCAGGACGCCCCCTTCGCCGTAGCCGACGTATCCCGGGGGGGACCCCTTCAGCGACGAGACGGTGTGCGCTTCCTGGAACTCCGACATGTTGATCGTCACCATGTTCCGCTCGCCGCCGTAGAGCGTCTCGGCGAGCGCGATGGCGGTCTCGGTCTTCCCGACGCCGGACGTCCCGACGAACATGAAGACGGCGATCGGCTTGCGCGGGTCGGTGAGGCCCGCGCGCGAGGTCTGGATCTTCTGCGCGATCTCCGCGAGGGCGTGGTCCTGCCCGACGACCCGCTCGCCGAGGAGCTGCGCGAGGTTCCTCACGGTCTCGATCTCGTCGGCCTGCATCTTCCCGACGGGGATGCCGGTCCAGCCCGCGATGACCTCCGCGACGGCCTGCGCGTTCACGTCGGCCTGCATCATCGGCGTGTCGCCCTGCACGGCCTTCAGCTCGGCCTTGAGCGCGTCGAGCTCGACGCGCATCGCCTCGAGCCCCGAGGTGTCCGGGCCGCCGACGGCGGCCTCGAGCTTGCCGCGGGTCTCCTTGATCCTGTTGACGAGCTCCGTTTCCTTCTTGCACTGCTCGTCGAGGAAGGCGAGTCGGGCGGTGGCCTCCTCCCGGGCCGCCTTCGCCTTCTCGATCCGCTCGCCGTGCGCCGCGCCGGCCGCGGCCTCGCGCTCGAGGGCGTCGATCTCGGCGGTGAGCTGGTCGATCCGGCGCCGGCAGTCCTCGATGGGGGCCGGCGTCGCGGCCTGGCTGATGTTGACCTTCGCGCAGGCGGTGTCGAGCACCGACACGCACTTGTCGGGGAGCTGGCGTCCCGAGATGTAGCGGTGGGAGAGCTTCACGGACGACTCGACCGCCTCGTCGAGGATCCGGAGGCCGCCGTGGTGCTTCTCGAGGTTCTTCGCGAGCGCCCGCATCATGACGATCGCCATCTCCTCGGTCGGCTCCTCGACCTTGACGACCTGGAAGCGGCGGGCGAGCGCGGCGTCCTTCTCGAAGTACTTCTTGTACTCGGCCCAGGTCGTCGCGGCGATCGTCCGAAGCTCGCCGCGCGCGAGCGCCGGCTTCAGGAGGTTCGCGGCGTCGTTCTGCCCCGCGCTCCCCCCGGCGCCGATCATCGTGTGCGCCTCGTCGATGAAGAGGATGACGGGGGGCTGCGCCGCCTTGACCTCGTCGATGACCTGCTTGAGGCGGTTCTCGAACTCGCCCTTGATGCCGGCGCCCGCCTGGAGGAGGCCGAGGTCGAGCGTCCGCACGACGACGTTCTTCAGCGGCCCCGGGACGTCGCCCTGCGCGATCCGCTGCGCGAAGCCCTCGACGACGGCCGTCTTCCCGACGCCCGCCTCGCCCGTCATGATCGGGTTGTTCTGGCGGCGGCGCGTCAGGATGTCGATGACCTGGCGGATCTCGAAGTCGCGGCCGAGGATCGGGTCGATCTTCCCGGCGCGGGCCTTCGCGGTGAGGTCCTCGGTGTACTGGTCGAGGGCCTTCGTCTTCCCGGGGACGCCCGTCGCGACGTCGGGGCCGCCGGCGGCGCCGGGGGCGGTCGCGAGCGCCTGGGCCTCGCGGTCCTCCGCGGAGCCCTTGACGATGTCGGGGAGCTCCTTGGCGAGCTTCTCGGCGGAGATGTCGGCGAGGTCGCGCGAGATCTCGCGCGTCAGGCGGGCGAGGTCGTCGTCCGTCAGGAGCGTGACGACGAGGTGGCCCGAGCGGACCTTCGCGGCCCCGTACTCGATCGAGGCGACGACCCAGGCCTTCTCGACGAGGCGCGGGATCCTCGGGGAGAGGCCCGGCGTGCGGGAGTTCCCCGTCTTGAGCCGGTCGAGGGCGCGGGTGACGTCCTTCTGGAGGCGCGAGGCGTCGATCTCGAAGCGCCGGAGGATCTTCGCGAGGTCGGTGTCGGGCGCCTCGAGGAGCTTGAGGAGGAAGTGCTCGACCTCGACGTCGTAGTTCGTCCTCGACAGGCAGAGGCCCGCCGCGTTGTTGAAGGCCTTGAAGCACGTCTCGTTCAGCCGACCGAACAGGGACTTGGTGTTCACGCTCATCTTCTCGTCCTCTCGCGCGCCGGTTTGACTCAATTATCGACCGGGAGGACGACGTCGTCGGCGTCCTTCCGGGGCGTTTCGCTGGTGACCCAGGTCGTCCACCCGAGCATCGGGGGGAGCGGGGACTTCGAGTCGAGGGAGCAGGGGGGAACGTCCTCCCGGCGGAGGACGAGCTGGACGTCGTAGTCGAACTCGATCCCGGCGAGGTACCTCACGAGGTCGGTGAGGGGCCGGAAGGCCGGGCCCACGGGGAGGAACGAGACGAACTGGGCCAGCGTGAGGGGGCCCATCCGGACCCGGAACTTCGACTGGGAGACGAAGACCGAGGAGCCCGCGACGACCGTTCGCCCGAGCTGGGAGTTCGCCTCCCCGAGCCGGGTCACGTTCTCCGGCTCGAGGGGGAACCACTGCCCCTGGAACTGGACGACCTCGGCCGGGGCGCGGAAGTAGTCGCGGAGGATCGACGCGATCGCGCCCGCCGAGTGCGGCTTCTGCGCGATGTGGCCGGCGTAGAGGAGGAGCGCCTGGTCGTGCACGGACATCCGGCCCCGGAGGCCCGGCGTCCCCATCCCGATCAGGTCGAAGAGGTACTCGGTGAAGGCGTCCTCGCCCTGGCGCTCGTACGCGATCGGGAAGCGGTACTTCTCCCACGCCCGGTAGAAGAGCGAGACGATCCGGTGGTTGAAGATGTCGAAGAAGGACCAGAGGGCCGTGTCCTTGTGGGACGCGCGCTCGCGGACGAGCTCGGTGTAGGGGTGCGGCAGGACCCCCTGCGGCCCGGTCAGCCCGATGAAGTTCACCGTCATCTCGGGCGGCCGGTCCTCCTGCCCGGCGGGCGGCGCCTTCAGGTCGAGGACCTCGCTCGCGGGGAAGGCGAGCGACGGGTGGGTCCGGAACCGGACGATCTCGTTCCCGGGCCTCACGGCCCGTCCGACCCCCTCCCGGCCGGGAGAGGTCCTCTCGAGGAGCCGCACCGCCTGGAAGAAGGCGAAGCGGTACGGCTCGGAGTAGAGGAGGTCCTTCATGCCTCGCTCAGAGGACGATCTGCTCCCCGGCCCGGGGCGCCCAGCGGCGGATCACGCCCTCGCGCTGGCGGCTCGTCAGGACGAGCTGGCTGAAGGAGTTGACGGAGGAGTAGAGGCCGAGGAAGCGCTCGAGGACCTGGGCGAAGAGGAAGATCCCCGTGCCGACGAACTGCTGCTCGTCGAGCTCGAGCGTGACCTCGATGCCGCGGACGAAGCTCGGCTGCAGGACCCCGATCGAGCGGAGGACGCGCCGCGAGCCGACCTTCGTGATCCCCGCGATCTGCTGGCGGGTGACGGAGGAGTCGGCGAAGTCGTAGAGGCGGAGGATCTCCTGGAGGGCCTCCGGCCCCTGGCCCCCCTCCCGCTCGACGAGGGAGAGGAGGTTCAGCGAGAGGTGCGAGAGGAGCCTCCACTGCAGGCCCCGCCGTAGCGGGGCCCTCACGGTGGGCGTCGGGCGCCTCAGGCAGCGGATCCCCGAGAAGACGCCCGCCCCTTCGAGCTGGAAGTCGGCCTCGGCCCCCTCGAACGGCAGGCGCGAGGGGAGGTCCCGGTTCGTGCAGACGACCTCGACGGTGAGCGTGTCCGCCTCGGGCTGGGCCGGGTTGAAGCCGAGGTCGACGAGCGAGAGGTAGGCGTCGGTCCCGTCGTCGTCCTTGCGGGCCGAGGGCCGCCGGCTCATGTACCAGAACGCCGGCGCCTGCCCCTTCTCGAAGCCGTGCCGGTACGAGTAGAACGGCTCGTACGTCGTGACCTTGTCGCTCCCCTTGGCGACGCTCGTGACCGACTCGACCGAGTAGACCTCGGTGACGTCCTGCCGGCGCACGTCGGGGATGACGCGGTACTCGGGCTGCAGGTGGGTCAGCCGGATCGGCTCGGCGATCTGCTTGAAGAGGTTCGCGACGGGCGTGCAGTTCAGGCGGAAGGTCTGGCCGGAGACGTTCCGCTCCATCGGGAAGTCGCGGTTGAAGTAGAGGAGGATCTCGAGGACGTCGTCGAAGTCGTCCCGCGCCGCCTGCGCGAGCCCCTTCACGTCGAAGAAGAAGAACTTCTCCGGGAAGGCGAAGTACTCGGCGAGGAGGCGGTAGCCCATGAACGAGCGGTCGGTGTAGGGGAGGAGCCCCTCGTCGCGCTCGAAGCCGACGCCGTTCACGGCCGACTTCGGGAGCTTCACGGGCGAGGGGACGTCCCTCGGCCCCCCCGGCCGGAGCTCGACGGCGACGAGGTGGTTGTGGACGAGCTCGTGAAGCGCGTAGACGAGCTTCCCCTCGCCGTGGAGGTAGAAGCGGAGCGAGTCGAGGTTCTTCTCCTCCGACTCGGAGATCTTCTCCTTCAGCTCGCGGAGCGGCGCCCCGCCGAAGGTCTTCAGCTCGAGGCGGAGGACCGTGCGGACCCCTTCCTCCGGCCCGACGCCCGGGATCGGCAGCTCGAAGCGCGCCTGGCGCACCTCGAGGGGCCAGAGGTGGACCGGGTAGGCCGTGCGGAAGCGGCAGGAGGTCCCCGACACGGAGCGCGAGTAGAGCATCGCCCCGCGCGGGATCCTCTGCCCCGACTGGAGGCTGACCTGCGACGGGTCGAGGACGAACTGCACGACCGACATCGACGGGATCGGCGCGAGGAGGTGCGGGTAGAGGACGTTGAGGAGCGACTCGGTGATCTCGGGGAACTCGTCGTCGACCTTGAGGTGGACGCGCGAGGCCAGGAACGCGAACGCCTCGATGAGCCTCTCGACGTGCGGGTCGTCGCAGGTCTCCGGCTCGAGCAGGAGCCGGCTCGCGATCTTGGGGTACCTCTCGGCGAACTCCGCCCCCATCTGGCGGAGGAAGGAGAGCTCCCGTTCGTAGTAGCCGAGGAGCTCGTCGCGCATCACTCCCCCTTCACGCGGAACTCCCCGCTCCCGATCTGGAGCAGGGTGTCGAACGACACGGGCTCGGGCGCCGGGTCGACCTTGAGACGGGCGTCGATGCGGAACTTCAGCGACAGGCCGGGGCCGGGCTCGGGGTCGATGGTCACCACGACCCCCTCGAGGCGCGGCTCGAACGTCTCGAGGACGCGCTCCACGGAGCGCCGCAGCTTCGCCTTGTCGGCCGGGTTCTTTCCCGAGAGCGTCGTCATGTCGGGGAGCCCGTAGACGGCGATGGAGGTCTGGACCTCCTTCAGCACCGGAGGGACGTTCGCCGGCGCGCGCGTGTTCAGGAGCCACTCGAGGTCGCGCCGGACGGATTGCTTCAGGATCCGGAGGTTCTTCACCCGCGACGCCGCCGCCTCGCGCGAATACTCCGGCTCGTAGTCGATGAGCCGGTCGAGGACCGACGGGCGGACACGAATCTCGTTGTCGAACCGCGACATCTCGGGAGGACTCCTGGGCCGGACGGAAGGCGGAAGGGAGACGGCCGGGCGGCGGTCGCCGCCCGGCCGTGAGCGGCTACTTGCGCGCCGAGGTCGGCAGGTCGGCCACGAGGCGGAGCGAGACCTGCAGCTCGTCGAGCTGGAAGTGGGGCCTCAGGAACGCGACCGCGCGGTACGCGCCCGGCTTTCCGGGGATCTCGGCGACCTCGATCTTCGCCTCCCGGAGGGGATACCGGGCCTTCGTCTCCTGCGACGCGGTGTCGTCGGGGGTGACGTAGTTCGAGATCCACTGGTTCAGGAAGAACTCGCAGTCCTTGCGCGACATGAAGCTCCCGACCTTGTCGCGCATCATCGCCTTCAGATAGTGGGCGAACCGCGAGACCGCGAAGATGTGCGGCAGCATCGTCGAGAGGCGCGCGTTCGCGTTCGCCGAGTCGAGGTCGTACTTCTTCGCCTTCTGGCACGACTGGCCGCCGAAGAAGGCCGCGTAGTCGGTGTTCTTGCAGTGGACGAGCGGCAGGAAGCCGAGGTCGGAGAGCTCCTTCTCCCGGCGGTCCGTGATGGCGATCTCGGTCGGGCACTTCAGGGCGACGTCGCCCTCGTCCGTCTGGAACGTGTGGACCGGAAGCCCCTGGACGAGGCCGCCGCCCTCGACGCCGCGGATCGCGACGCACCAGCCGTACATCGCGAACGCCTCGGTCAGCCGCGTCCCGAAGGAGTAGGCCGCGTTCCCCCAGAGGTACTTGTTGTGCTCCTTCCCGTCGACGTCCTCCTCGAAGTTGAACGTCTCGGTCGGGATCGTCTCCTTGCCGTACGGGAGCCGCATGAGCGTGCGGGGCATCGCGAGGCCGACGTAGCGCGAGTCCTCCGAGTCGCGGAAGGAGCGCCACTTGGCGTACTCGGTCCGGTCGAAGATCTTCGCGAGGTCGCGGACCTCGGTCATCTCCTGGAAGCTCTCCCAGCCGAAGAGCTGGGGCGCCGGGGCCGAGATGAACGGCGCGTTCGCCGCCGCCGCGACCTGGGCCATCTTCTCGAGGAGGAGCTGGTCCTGCGGGTGGTTCGAGAAGTAGTAGTCGCCGATGAGGGCGCCGAAGGGCTGGCCGCCGAAGGTGCCGTACTCCTCCTCGTAGACCTTCTTGAAGACCGCCGACTGGTCGAACTCCGCGGCCCGCTCGAGGTCCTTCAGGAGGTCCTTCTTCGAGACGTTGAGCACGCGGATCTTCAGCATCACCGACGTCTCGCTCTCGAAGACGAGGTGGTGGAGCCCACGCCACGAGGCCTCGAGGCGCTGGTACGGCTCGGAGTGCATGATCTCGTTCAGCTGCGCCGACAGGAGCCGGTCGATCTCGGCGATGCGCGCCTGGATCGACGTCTCGAGGTCGCGGCCCATCACCACCTGGCCCTGCATCGCCTGCTGGACGAACTCGGCGATCATGTCGCGAGCCTGCTGGGCCTGGCTCTCGTGCTGGACCATCCGGCCTTCTTCGAGGATCTTGGAGAGGAGGTCGACCTCGCCCTCCTGCTCCCGGACGATCGACTGCGCCTTCGCCTTCTCCGCGCCGTTACTCATTGCCGTCCCCCTTCTTCGGCCCCTCGAGGCCGAGGGCGGCGGCCAGCTGAGCCTGGCTCCCCGAGTTCTGGAGGACGTCGTTCAGCATCTTCTCGAGCTTCTCGTTGCCGTCCGCCTTCGAGAGGAGGTCGGAGAGCCGCTGCCGCGCCTCGACCATCTTCCGGAGCGGGTCGACCTGCTGGACGACCTTGTCCGGCTCGAAGTCGTCGAGGCTGTTGAACTTCAGGTCGACGCCCATCTTCGAGCCGTCTCCGGCCATCTTGTTCTCGACGGCCATGGCCACGCGAGGCGCCATGCCGGAGAGGACCTGGTCGAAGTTGTCGCGGTCGATCTCGGTGATCTTCCGGTCCTTCATTCGCGGGAGCGGCTGCTCGGGCTGGCCCGAGAAGTCGCCGAGCACGCCGACGACGAACGGGAGCTCCTTCAGCTCGATGGCGCCCCCGATCTCCACGTCGTACGTGATCTGGACCCGGGGCGGCCGGACCCTCTTGAGTTTCTGCTGGATGCTTTCCTTCTTCACCATGAGCGTTCCTCCCTGACGGCTTTCGTCCTCTGCTTACGCCTATTCTCGCGTCTTCACTCGACCTGCGGTCGGATTCCCAGAGTCTCCTTGATGCCGTCGAGCACGGTCGTGTCCTTGATCACGTCCGCGAGCCACGTCTCGAGAGGCATCTGGCCCCACCCGATCGCGCGCTGCACGAGGTAGGAGACGGGGCTGTGCGGCTCGGTCTGGCGGAAGAAGTCCGCGACCTCGCCGAGGCGCGCGAGAGCCTCGCTCCGGCTGCGAATCGGCCCGGTGGGCCCCGCGACGCGGTAGACGGCTCCTCCGCCCGCCTCGGCCGCGCCCTCCTCCCCCGCCGCGGCTCCCGCTCCCGCGGCGCCCGCGTCGGGTTCGAGAGCCCGCTTCTCCTTCAAGATCCCGTCGACGACGCGGCGGACCTCCTCGAGCGACTTCTTCAGCTCGCCGAGGCCGGGCGTCTGGCGGCCGAACTTCTCGTCCATGACGCGGTCGAGCCCCTGGAACTCGTCCCAGGCCTGGGCGAGCGCCCTCGAGGCGTCCTCGTAGAACGACTTCGGCGTCGAGCTCTTCGCCTTGCGGAAGTCCTCGCCGCTCGTCTTGTTCTCCTCGACCGCCTGTCGCTTCAGGTCGGAGAGCCGCGCCTGCGCGTCGCCGTCGAGCGGTCCGGTGACCGTCTCGGGGATGTCGAACGGGCGCGACTCGCTCCACTCGAGCCACGAGAAGTTCATCCCCGGCGCGCGCGTCAGGGGCGCCTTCCGGAGCGCGAGGGCGACCTGGCGGTCGAAGAAGGAGAGGACGTTCGCGCGCCCTTCCATGTCCCCCTCGTCGATCTCCGGATGGCACGTCTCCCAGAAGTCGGCGTGAAACGACTTCATCAGCTTCAGGCCATCGCGCGCGCCCGCGAAGCCGTGGAGCATCGTGAGACCCTCGGCGAGCCACGCGGCGATCTGCAGGTCCTTCGTCTTCGTCAGGAGCGCGTCGGTCGCGAGGGCGACGACCTCGTCCCAGTCGGCGACCTTCAGCTCGCGCTTCCAGTCTCCCTGCTCGAGCACGTCGTCCGCACGACGCGCCTCCCGGATCTCGTCGTAGAGACCAGAGTACTGAAGGCTTTCGCCCGACGGAGAATCCGCCGAAACAGGGGCGAGCATCCGATCGAAATCGAGGAGCGCGGCCTCCGATGACATCTAGAAGCCTCCCAAAGAATTGCGAAGTGGTGCTACTGTAACCGACCAGCCAGCCCCTGTCATCCGATACCGACCCGCCTTCCGAGGTGGCCGCGCCGCCGACCGGAATCGGGGATGAGGAGGATCCACATGCCGACGCCCAAGGAGCTCCTCGACGCGGGAGACCTGAAAGCCGCGATCGAGGCCCTGACCCAGGAAGTCCGCGAGGCGCCCGCCGACCCGCAAAAACGGACGTTCCTCTTCGAGCTCCTCGCCTTCGCCGGCGAGTGGGACAGGGCCGAGAAGCAGATTGCCGCCGCCGCCGGGGCGGACGCCCAGTCCCAGATGGCGGCAGGCGTCTACCGGGGCCTCCTCCAGGCCGAGCGGGACAGGGCCCGGGTCTTCGCCGGGAAGGCGCGCCCCCACTTCCTGCGCGCCGTCCCGCCGTACGTCGAGAAAAGCCTCGCCGCGATCGGTCAGATCAGCGAAGGGAACGTCGTCGCGGCGCGTGCCCTTCTCGACGAGGCCGAGGAGGAGCGCCCGTCCCTCTCCGGCAAGCGGGGCGAGGTCCCCTTCGAGGACCTCAGGGACTTCGACGACGTCATGGGGGGCGTCGTCGAGATGGTCTTCCAGGGGAAGTACACGTGGTTCCCCCTGGAGCACGCCCGGAGCCTCGAGCCGAACCCGCCGAAGAAGCTCCGGGACCTGATCTGGCCCGGCGCGCGTGTGACGGCCGACGACGGGACGAGCGGCGACGTCTTCCTCTTCGCCCTCTACCCCGGCTCCTCGGCCCACGCCGACGACCTCGTGAAACTCGGCCGGATGACGGACTGGAAGAACCTCTCGGACGACCTCCAGGCCGGGCTCGGCCTCCGGTCGTTCCTCGTCGACGGGGAGGACGTGAGCATCTTCGAGCTGGGCCCGTTCGACCTCGACGAGAAGGAGCCCAAGCCGAGCTGAGCCGCCAGGAGCCCCTCCCTGAAATGGAACGGCCTCCCGGGAAGGGAGGCCGTTCGTGTGTCGTCTGGAGGCGAGGGCCGGAAGAGGCCTACGCCTTGACGTTCGCCTTGAGGTCCCACCCGGCCCGGACGGGACCGTCCAGCGAGCCGTCGGACTTCTGGGGGCAGTACTCGTACTCGATCTTCGAGTAGTTCAGCGAGATCTGGTCGATCGGGACGACGTCCCCGGAGCCCGACCCGCCGGTCTGGAAGGACGACACCAGGCAGTCGGAGAACTTGATCTTGAGGAACTTCTGCTGCGTCTTGCCCGCCTTGCGGGCGATGATCGTCGCGGTCTTGTAGTGCTCGCCGCTCGCGCACGCTTCGAGGAGCTTCGGGCTCGCCTTGCAGACGCGCATCGTGAAGTGGAAGTCCTGCATCGAGACCTTGCCGGCGCCGCCGCCGCCGCCGTACGCCATCGTGCCGGACTGGGTCTCGCCCCACGCCCAGGTGAGGCAGTCGATCCACCCCTTGTGCTCCTGGTCTGCGCTCTCGCCCTCGATCCCCTCGATCTTCAGAAAATAGTCAACAGACGCCATGACTTGCTTCCTCCTTTCGGCAGCTTCCGAGCTATAAGGTAGGGATCGTCCCCTGCGAATTCAAGGTCCATCCCATCCCGTGAAACATCGGTGTGACCCCGGGCACGATCAGCCCTCTGCCCTCTTCGGGCGGAGGAACGCCGCCAGGGACGCGTCCCAGCCCTCCGGAGGAGCCTCCGGCACCGCCGGCGCCGCGCCGTCCCCAGTCGATTCGGGTTGCGGAGCCTCCCCCCCGGGCGGCGGCACGGCCGGCGCCGTCTCCTCCACGAACTCGTAGTCGCACCGCTCCGGGTGGAGAAGAAGGAAGTCCTCGGCCCGGAGGTCCCGGAAGAAGAGGACCGCCCGGGAGCGGCCTCCTGCGCGGCAGACGAGCGTCCCCGCGGGGCCCCGGCCCTGCAGGACACCTTCCCCCTCGAGCCAGGTGAGCCAGACCTGGAGCTGGAGCTCGGCCGGCAGCTGGTTGCCGAGCGGGATGCGGACCGCGCCCGCCCCCTCCCCCGGCGCGTGGCTGCAGGCGGTCCGCAGCCGCGCGAGGAAGCGTGGCCACTCGGCGGCCGCGCCGGGCCCGAGGAGCGACTCGGCGAACTCCCCCAGGAGGACCCCCTTCGCCTCCTTCTCGACGGACTCGGCGATCTTCCCGGGACGCTTCACGGCGAGCTCGATCCGGGCGCCGCGGAACTCGTCGTAGAACGAGGCGACCGTCCTCCCCTGGAGGAAGTTCCGCCGGACGTAGGCCGCGCGCCCCTCGAAGGTCTCGAGGCAGGAGAGCGCGACGAAGGGGTCGGCCACGGGCCTTCCCTGCGGCACGACCGAGAAGAGCGTGAAGGGGAACTGCCGGAGTCCGCCCTCGTCGTGGCTTCCCCAGAGCGTGCCGGCGACCGAGCGCTTCCCTCCCGGGAGCGGCAGCAGGAACGTGTGGAGCGGGATCTCGCTCCCCTTGTACTCCTCGAGGAGCGACCAGCGGCGGCTGAAGCCGTTCCCGAGCCAGTCGCGGAAGTCCTTCGAGCCTTCCTCCGTGAAGCCGGATGAGATGAAGTCCTTGTAGATCGGGAGCTTTCCGTAGACGTTGAGAGGGTACGTCTCCAGCTTGGGGGGCCCGTCCGCTCCCGCCAACCCGTCCTTCAGCTTCGAGAAGAGACTCCAGGCTGCCACTCGATCACCTCGTTCGTCCGATCCGGCGCGGCGGGATGGGGCGGGTGGAGCCCGGCGAGGGCTCCACCCGCGAGAGGTTCAGTTCGGGAGGATGGGGGGCATGGGCTCGTCGAACGCGAGCTCGAAGAGCCCCTCGAGCGGCTCGGTCCGCTGGAGTGCGTTGGGGATGACGACGCGGATCGTCCAGATCTTCTCCTTCTCGCGCTCCTTCTCCGGGTCGTCCGTGTCCTCGCGCCGCTCGCGCTCCTCGCTCGCGATCCTCACGAAGTAGAAGAAGCGAAGCGGCCCGCCGTAGGCCTCGAGGCTCCCCGTCCAGCCCGCCTTCGACTCCTCGTCGCGCCCCGTGATCGACATCGGCGCGTCGGAGGGTCCCAGGCGCCAGACGTAGGGGTTGGGCTGCTTGCCGGTCTTGAAGTCCGTCGAGGGGCGCACGACGACGGAGCGGTCGAAGAGGAAGAGCGAGTTCACGCGGTCGCCCATGAAGCGCTTTCCCTGGCTCGGGGTGAACTGGAGGGGACGGATCTCGACCTTGTGCTCCTTGATGACCGAGGTGCCCCGGCTGCCGCCGAAGAGGAAGATCTGCCACCCGCGGCCGACGGCGAGGAGGCCGCGGCTCGCGTCGCCGACGAAGTCGAACTGGGGCTCCCAGCCCCACAGGATCGGGTTCAGGGCGTACTCGTCGGCGAGCGCGCCGACGTCCGTCAGGACGCCCGAGAAGTGCCCCTGGTTGATCGACGCGAGGTCGAGGCGGTAGGTCGCGCTGTTCCCGCTCCCGCCCGGCTTCAGCGAGGAGCCCGACGCGTAGGCGACGCGCTCCTGCCGGAGCTGGCTCTCGCGGACGAACGGGAACTGCCCCATGCACTGCTCCCGGATCTTCTTCACGATCGGGTCGGCCGCCTGCTGGAACGAGGGCTGGATCGCGTCGCGGATCAGGTTCGCTCCGCGGCTCTCGACGGCGATGAGCTGCTTGCCGTAGGTGCTCCGGCGGACCGCCGGGTTGCGCGAGAAGGCGTGGTACCCACGGAGGGAGACCCCCTCCTGGGCGAGCGAGAGCTGCTTCCAGGCCTTCAGCTCCTGCTCGGGGAGCGGGACGACGTTGTTCTTGAAGAGGTTCGCCGCGGTGACGAGCTCCGGCGGGGCCTTCTGGGGCCCGCCCGCCGCCCTGACCGGCGCGGCCTTCCCCTTGTAGTAGGCGAGGATCCCGTTCAGGCGGCGGTTCGCCGCCGAGAACGCCTGGACGTCGTCGAAGGAGAGGGCGCCCGACATGTCCGTCACCGGGGCGTCGCCCCCGCCCTGCGACTCCGGGGTCCAGCGGGTGATCGCGGCCTGGAACTCGCGCCAGGTCCTCGCCTGGAGCGCCGCGCCCGGGACGACGAACCCGCCGCCGCCCCCGCCGGTCCTGCGGCCGGCGAAGCGGTCGACGTAGCGGCGGAGGTAGTCGAGCATCGTCTCGGCGTGCGCCTGGGCGAGCGCGTCGACGTCGGGACGGGTCGCGATGGACGAGGCCTCCGCGAAGCTGATGTACGAGACGCCGAGCGGGATCATCTGCTGCGCGTGGTTGCGCGTGAAGCAGACGTTCTCGAGGCACGTCGGCCCGATCGACTTGTCGAGGAACTGCTGGGTGTACGGGAGGACGCGGAAGACGAGCGCGAGATCCGCCGTCCGGGGGACGAAGGCCGAGAGCGCGGCGTCCTGCCACGGCCCCTTCTGGTCCGGCGGGATCCCGGCGATGGCGGTCACGTTCGCGGTCGCCTTCGCCTTCGCGTCGACCTGCTTCTTCGAGAAGGCCTCGAGCGTCGCCTTCTGGTCGGCCGGCGTCGACTTGCGCGAGGCCTCCTCGACGACGGCCTTCGGGTTCTCCGCCGCCTCGAACGCGGCGAGGTCGGCGTAGGACGTCACGTCGACGAGCATCGGCGAGATCGCGGCCGCCGCCGGGCTCCACGACTTCTTCGTCGGGTTCTGCGGGTCGGCGACGACGAGGTAGGCGTACGCGAGGATCTGGGCCTCGAGGTTCTTCCAGTCGGACTCCATCTGGCCCTTGATCCGGTTCCGGGCGTTCTCGTTGATGACGCCCGGCACGACGACCGTGTAGCGCATCAGCTTGTCGTAGTCCGCGTCGAAGTTCCGGCGCCAGTCGTCGGGCCCGAAGCCCGGGAACTCCTTCGACCCCGGCTTCGTCGTCGCGAGGTGCTTCGTCGCGTCGTCGTAGACCTTCTTGAACTCCTTCCCGGTCGCGGCCGCCCGGTCGAGGTAGCCCTTCGACGAGGGGTCCTCGATCTTCAGGAGCTCGGTGTACTTCTGGACGTACAGCGCGAGCATCTGGTTCAGGCGGAAGTCCCACCGCGCGAGGTTCGCGACGGTCCAGAACTCCTCGAACTTGCGGATCGCCGCGCCCGGGTCGGGCACCTGGATCAGCTCCGGGTCCTTCGGCGGCTCCTTCACGAACGTGGCGAGGATCTGGTCGGGCGTGCCGTCCGTGGCGATCGAGGCGACCCAGTCGTCGATCTCCTTCGAGCGGGCCGTCGCCGGCATCCCCTTCGTGTTCTGGCAGAACTGGACGAGCGGGATGATCTTCAGCTCGGTCGACGCCACGATCGGCTTCTGGTCGGCGCCCGGGACGGCCTTCTTGACCGTCCACCACTTCAGGTGGTTGTCGAGGGCGCCGAAGAAGGTCCGGTAGTCGTACGGGCCCGCCCAGTCGAGCTGGGCCATCCGGGCCTCGCCCTCCTTCATGAGGGGGTTCGCGACGCGGGAGATGAAGAGCTTCTGGTTGATCCTCGCGAGGAGGTCCGAGAGCTCGCCCGAGGCGGCGCCACGGAAGAACATCGCGAAGATGACGGGGTGCTTGCGGATCTCGGCCTGGCTCTTGAAGAGGTCGCGCGAGATGCCGTAGGCCTTCGGGATGGGGCACGGCTCCTTCTCGACGCACTCCTGGGCCGCCGCGACGTTCCGCTTGATCGGCTCGACGATCCCCTTCAGGCCGATGTACGCCGGGATCATCCCGACGAGGACGAGCAGGACGATGAACGCCGACAGGCCGCGGATGACCCAGACGGTCGTCTTCTCCTTCTGGATCGCGGCCTTCGTCCGCGCGATGAGCCCCTGCTCGGGGAAGACCTTCTTCTCGTAGAAGTCCTTGATGAAGAAGGCGCGCGAGCGCTTGAAGATCTGCTCGAGGTTCTCGACGATCCCCTCGGCCGAGCTGCCGAGCATCTCCCGCGTCGCCCGGGCGATCGGCTTGCCCTGCTGGACGCCGGAGGAGAGGTAGAAGCCGCGGAAGACGAACGGGTCGTCGTAGCGGGTCTCCTGGAAGATCCCCTGGAAGTAGCGCTTCAGCGAGCCGCCCAGCGCGCGGAGCTCCTCGGGGAAGACGAAGATCCGGTCGACGTTCTGGACGATCTCCTCGTTCGCCGTGAACTTCATCCGGAGCTTGTGGATCCGGGTGAGGATCTCCTCGTAGGCCTCGTCGAACGAGCCGAGCGCGTACTGCTTGTCGGGCCCCTGCGGGTTCGACCAGCCGACGAGCTGCCGCTGGTCGACCGGGTCGAGCTTCGAGAAGAACTCCGAGAAGCCGAGGATCCGGTCGGCCTTCGTCACCATGATGAAGACCGGGAAGCGGATCTCGAGGACCCGCTGGAGGTTCATGAGCTTCGACCGGATGTTCGCGGCCTTCTTGTCCTGCTCCTCGGGCGTGTCCTCGAGGAGCGAGGTGGCCGGGATGACCACGAGGACGCCGTTGATCGGGCAGTCCCGGCGGTACTTCTTCAGCATCTTCAGGAACGTCGACCACTCCGTCGCGTCGGGGGCGGCCTCCTCCTGGAACGTGAACCGGCCGGCGGTGTCGAGGATGACCGCCTCGTTCGCGAACCACCAGTCGCAGTTCCGCGTGCCCCCCGAGCCGGAGAGGCCGTCGCCGCCGACGGGGAACTCCAGGCCCGAGTTCTTCAGCGTCGTCGACTTGCCCGACTGCGGCTCGCCGATGAGGAGGTACCAGGGGAGCGAGTAGATCTGGAGGCCCGTACCCTTGAGCTGGGCGAGGGACTCGGTCCACTTCTGCGACAGCTCGCGGACGGCCTCGCGGACCTCCTGCTTGGAGGCGCCGGCGCCGCCCTGGGCGTCGCGCGCGAGGTCCTTCTCGAAGGCGCCGCCGCGCGCCTTGTCGCCCTTCTTGACGAAGGCGTCGAAGGCGGCGATCGCGAGCGCGATGACGATGAGGCCGAGGCCGACGGCCCACCAGTACTGCCCGAAGCCGAGCGCGCGCGCGACGACGAAGCAGATCGGCATGAGGAGGAAGACGAGGCCGAGCGTCTTGATCGGCTTCGGGAGCCGCTGGAGGAGGTCGAGCAGTTCGTACATCGCCTGCCTCTACAGGACCCCGATGGCCCGGGCCGTGCCGCGGATCTCGCTCATGAGCGACCCCCAGAGGAGAAACGTCAGGAGGTAGTACATGACGAGGACTCCGACGCTGATGATGACGACCCTCCCGAGCGTGACGACCGGGTTCAGCCGCTTCCCCGCCGAGGCCATGACCGTGTAGGCCTCCGGGGTGATCTTGTCGCTCTGCGAGGCGAGGTACTCCGAGAGGAGGCGGTAGGTGTTCTTCCGCACCTCCGCGAGCTTCTCCGGCCGCTCCCGGTACTTGCCGCGGAATCCGAGGGCGAGGCCCGCGTAGACGATGCTCGCGAGCTCGACATCCTCGGGCTTCAGCTCCTTGGCGATCGCGAAGTACTGGTCGCCCCCGATGTTCGAGCGGAAGTACTTCTCCTCGAGGATCCGGTCCTGCCACTCCCTCGAGAACTCCCACCCGGAGTGGATGAGGATCTCGTCCGCGAGGACGACGAGCGGGTAGCGGGCCTGATCGTAGAGCGCCTGCAGGCGCGGGTCCTGCCGGACCGCGGACGCCTGCTCGCGGAAGATCTCGTCGAGGTCGGCCGCCGCGTCCTCCATGTCGACGCGGACGCCCTTCCTCACCTTCTGCCGGAAGGCCGACAGGAAGAGGAACTCCTTCGCGGCGACCTTGAACAGCTCGGTCGTGTAGTCCATCTCAGCTCCCGGGCTTCGTGATGATGTAGAGCGAGAATTTCAGCTTCGGGTCGAGGGCGTCGGAGAGGGCGACGTTCCGGTCGCGGACGACGTTCGTCCAGTAAGGCCCTTCCTTCTCGATCTTGAAGTAGAAGTAGTCCTCCCTCTGCGGGAGCCCCGCCGGGGTCCGCTTGAGGAGCTCGAGGTCGAGGCCGAAGAGCCGCCGCTGGCGGAGGACCGGGATGTCGCGGACGGTCCCGAGCTTCATCGTGACGATCCGCCCGCGGAGGTCCTTCTCCTCCATCTCGGCCTCGATGGCGAGGAAGACCTCGGTCTGCGACGCGAGCCACTCCTCGAGGAGGTCCGCGACGAGGAGGTCGTCGCGGAGCACGAAGTCGACCTTGACGAAGCGCGAGGCGACGATCTTCTCGAGGAGCGCCTCGATGACGCGGCACGTCTCGTGGAAGCAGGGCCCGAGCTTCTCGTGATCGTAGACGGGGATCTTCACGGGGATCTTCCCGTCGTCGAAGATCGAGAGCTCGCCGGCGAGGCGCGCGAACTCCGTGTAGACGTGGAACGGGTGGATCCGCGGGATCCGCGTGAGCTGCTGGAAGAGGAACATGAAGCTCCCGAGGATCTGGAGCTTGATGATCGTCTGCCAGCCCGAGGTCCCCTCCCCCGAGACCGTCAGGCGCCCCTGCGCGAGGTCGGTCAGGAGGAGGCGGTGCTTGGCCTCGATCCGGTTCGTGACGCCGTCGCAGAGGGTCTGGATCGTCTTCGAGCCGCCGAGCTCCGTGAGGGACGGGATGAACTCGCGCGAGAGGACCGGGAAGTTCCGTCCCGAGCCCGACCGCTCGACGACGGCGACCTCGAGGCACTCGTACCCCTCCTGGCTCTCGTTGCCGAAGAAGAGCTTCCCGTTGCAGCGCCTCACCCCGACCGGCTGCGGGTTCGACCCGGAGTTCTCGTCGAGGGCCTCGGCGTTCTCGGCCACGTAGCGCCGGTCGACGCCCGCCGGGCCCTCGCCCGGGGCGAACGTGTTCGGCGCCGACTCGCGCATCACGGGGACGCCGACGAAGACGCGCATCCGGCCGCTCGCCTTGTCGAGCTCGTTCTTGAAGCTGCGCGGCGAGAGCTTCAGAGTGGAGTCGGACGACAGCGCCGTGCCGTCCTTCAGCTTCAGCGAGACGTCGCGGATCTCGAAGACGAAGTTCTCGAGCTGGTCCGGCGCCACGTCCAGCGACTGCAGGCCGTAGAAGAACGGCTGGATCCGCTGGATCTCGCGCTGGAGGGCTTCCTCGCGGTAGCGCTCGGCCGTCTGGAGGTGGTGGGGCCGGAGGAACATCCCCTCGGCCCAGAGGACCTGCGGCGTCTTCTTCATCGGGAAGCTACCAGCGGCGCTCCACGGAGAGCTCCCGCTCCAGGACGGAGACGAGGACCTTCTGGCCGACCCACTTCTCGCGCGGGAGGACGACGACGTGCTTCGTCGGGTCGGGATTCTGGAACTTGTAGTCGGCGATGATGACGAGGAACTTCTCGCCCTTGGAGACCGGGACGGAGACGCTCTTGTCGCACGGGCCCGCGCCCTCGCCCGTCGTGAAGGTCACCGTCTGGATCCGGTTCTGGCCCTGGATGTTGTAGCGGGTCTGGTCGTAGAACCACTTCTCGCCCATCTCCTGGATCTTCCGCGACTCGGCCTCGGTCGCCCGGATCACGTCGACGGCGAGCGCGAGGCCGCCGTTGATCTGCGGCCCGCAGCGGAAGGAGATCGTGCCGGCGGAGGCGCCGCACCCCGTCAGGGCGGGAAGCGCGGCTCCGAGGAGGCCGCACGCGGCGATCCGGAGGAGGGAGCGGGACGTCGTCTTGGTCATGAGTATTCTCCTCGCTGGGTCTTCCTGAGCTTCTCGAGCTCTTCCTTCGACAGGCGGGCCACGCCCTGCAGGATCTGGTCGTTCACGAGGTCGGGCGAGAGGTCGCGGACGGCGATCTTGTAGAGGTCCCACCACTCCGCCGCCTCGCCCCGGAGCTTCCAGCCGGCGCTCCGCGGCGCCGACTCGATCGTGACCGGGTTGATCCTCTTCCAGAGCCGGTCGAACCACTCGCCCGGCGCCTGGTGGAACGCGGCGAGGATCGCGACCTGCCACTTCTTCAGCTCGTCGAGGTACTCCTCGACGCGCTGGACGCTCACGGGCTTCCCCTGCTCCAGGGCGTGGAGGAGGCTCCGGAGCGTCTCCTTGAAACCCGGCAGCTTGAACGCCATCGTCTCGTTGCCCGGCATCGTGAGCGACTGGATCAGGCCGAGCGTCATCCCCTCCATCGCGTACGCGTACTCGATGACGCGGCGCAGGACGAGGACGTTCCGGTCGGCCTGGGCGAGGTCCTCGCCGAGGACGAGCTGGCGGAGCGGGAGGCCGGTCCCGGGGACGCCCGGCGACTGCGCCTTGGCGCGCGCGACGCTCTTGCTCGGGCTCTCCTCGAGCCGCTTCTTCTCGAGCTCCTCGACCTTCCGGCGCAGGCGAGGCACCTCGGGGTCGGCGCCGGCCCCGGCGGGGAGGACCGGGAAGTAGCGTCGGAGGAGCTCGAGGAAGCGGGCGCGCGACTCCTTCGGGAGCGGCGCGAGCTCCTTCTCGACGCGCTTCTTCAGGTGCCGGCGCCGGTCGTCGGGAGAGCCGAAGCGAAGCTCCCCCGCGAGGGCGAAGAGCTCGTCGGCGAGGCCGCGCGCCCGGCCGTCGAGGAGGATCTCGGCGGGCGTCCGGGGCGCGCCCCACGCGATCGGCGGCGGTCCCGTGGGCTCGGGTCGGGCCGCGGGCGCCGGGGCGGGAGCCGGCGCGGCGGCCGCCGCCGGCACGCGGGCCGGCGCCGGGGCCGGCTCCGGCTCGGGTTCGTGGCGGCGCTTCGGCGCCGGGATGACGGCCGAGACCTCCGGCGAACGGGCGGGCGCCGGGGGCGGCGGCGGGGGCGCGTGGCGCGCGAACGGCGAGGGGCCGGCGGACGCGGTCGCGTCGCCGATCGCCTCGGAGAGGAGCGTCGTCGTCCGTCCCTTCCCCTCGGCGCCCTTCGGCGCCGGGCGCTCCCCTCCCTCGCGCTCCTCGGCGGACGGGGCCGGGGCCGCGCCGGAGACCGCCGGCGCCCAGCCCTGCGGGACCGAGGTGATCCCGTGCGCGGTGAGCCAGTCGCCGATCGGGCCGAAGCGGTCGGAGACGAGGCCGGCGAGGACGCTCCGCGCCGCGAGGCGAACCCCGTCCTCGGCTCCGGTCCCCGCCGGCACGGCGGCGCGCGTTGCGTCGAGGAAGCGGGCGACCCTCGGCGAGACGACGGCCGTCTCGAAGGTGCCCGTCAGGTTCACCGGCTTGACGAGGATCTCGGCGATCCAGGCGAGAGCCTCGCGGTAGAAGCTCTTCTTGTAGAGCTCCTCGCGGACGGCCCTCCGGGTGACGCCTCCCTGAGCGAGGAGCTCGTCGACCTCGGGGTCGTCGAGCTTCAGGATCGCCTCGAGGAGGTGGCGCGTGTCGACGTAGGCCTCGCGCCGCGCGGCCGCGCACTCGGCGGCGGACGTGACGAGCGGCTCGACGGCGGCCCCTTCCCAGTGCGTGACGGGGAGCGGCTCGAACGGGGGCGGCGCGGCGAGCGGGCTCGTCAGGTAGACCTGCACGGGCGTGAGGGAGACGAGGAAGATCTCCCCCGACTTCACCTCGGTCTCCGTCGTCACGGCCTGCTGCGCGGCGAACGTGCCGTTCGAGCTGCCGAGGTCGCGCAGGAAGATCCGCCCCTGCGCGAAGCGGACCTCCGCGTGCGAGCCGGAGACGCCCGCGGAGACGGAGAGGACGAGGTGGTTCCTCTCCTTCGACTGCCGGTCGAACGGGAGGCGGCCGACCCGGACGAGCTGCATCGCCTGCCGCGCCTCCGCGGCATATCGCAGCCCCTCCATCGGGCCGAGCCAGACCTCGAGCGTGAGGGAGCGCGGCGGAACGCTCACGAGGCCCCTCCGGGGAAGGGGCGGATCGCCAGCGCCTCGCGAGAGGAGACGGACGACTTGGGGGACACAGTGACCGGATCTTACCCTCGGTCACCCGGTGCCGCGAGCGTGCGCCCCGTCACGCGGGGCGCGACGCTTCCGATTCCTCGTCGAGGAGCTCGGCGAGGACCTCCTGGATCTCGAAGTGGAGCGGCTGCCGGTGGACGAGGAGCGAGCGGAGCTCGGCGACGACCTCGTCCGCCTCGCGGAGCGCCTGCTCGACCCGGCCGGTGGGGTCCTCCGGGACGAAGTCGGCCGGCGCGGTCGCGATCGAGAAGCCCGGGATCCGGTTGACGAGCCGGAGGGCGAGGAGGACCGCCCGCTCCCAGAGCTGGGGCGGGATCGCGTTCGGGCGCCCCGGGACGCGGTCCTCGTCCTTCCAGAAGACGTGCGCGCGGTCGAAGAGCGACGCGGTCACCGCGTCGGCCGCGAGGGCCGCTTTCAGGCGCGTGAGGGCGTCCCCTTCCTTCGTCCGGGTCGCCGCGGTCGCGGCGCGCTGGACCGCCTGGAGGAGGAGCGGGAACTCCGTCCGCTCGCCGCCGGCGAGGGCCCGGAGCAGCAGGACGCCGAGCGAGTAGAGGTCGGACGGCGCGCCGAAACGCGGGAAGACCTTGTAGCGGGCGCCGGGGAGCCGGACGCCGAAGGAGCGCCGGAGGCGCTTCACGGCGGCGTCGTCGAGGTCGACCGGCTCCGAGACGAACGTCAGCTCCTCGTAGGAGGCCGGCACGCCCTCCTTGCGCCGGACGACGAGGGCGTCGATCCCGAGGCCGAGGGCCTCGTCGGGGAAGGTGACGTGGATCCAGTCGGGCTCCTCCGGGCGCGGGAAGAGGCCGTTCGGGTCCGACAGGCGCCCCTCGACGCGGACGCCGAGGCCGGCGTCCGCCGGCTCGATCTCGGAGAGGTAGACGTCGCCGGGACGGCGGGAGGCGAGCCGGAACTCGAGGATCTCGGGTGCCGCGTACGGGAACATCGGCTCGGGCGGCGGCACGACGACGTCGACGCCGAACGAGCGGCTCTTCGACGTCGACGCGAGCCCGTGGAGCCGGACCTCGAACGTCCAGAGGGCCGGGAGCGAGGAGCCGGCACCGTAGCTGTCGAGGAGGACGTGCCCCGGGTGGAGGTCGAGGTGGGGCTGCCCGGTGGCGCGGTAGAACGCGAGGACCGCGTCGACGAGCTGGCGGAACGCGGTCATCTTCAGGTAGAGGACCTCGACCGCGTCGACGCCGCTGCCGTCGTGCCCGTAGAGGAAGCGCCCGGTCGGCGGCAGCGTCTCGCAGAGCCACTCGACGCGCCGGCGGCCCGACTCCGTCTCGAGGCTCTCGGGGGCCGAGGAGGGGACCAGGTCCGCCTCGGCGCGGCCTCCGACGAAGTCGGTCCACTCGTCCCACCTCACGGGAGAGAGGCCGGTCACGATGAAGGGGGTCGGGCAGAGCGAGAACGGCGACCAGCGCGCCGCGAAGTCGCCGAGCGAGCCTCCCCCTTCCCTGCGGAGGCGGAGCGCGTCCTCGGAGGCGGCGCGGCACGGGAACGCCTTCACCAGCTCCTCGTCCCACTCGCGGACGAGGGAGCGCGCGAGCCCCTTGAGGAGCTCCTCGGCCCCGCCGACCGGAACGTCCGCCTGGCCGGGAATCGGGGCGGACGAGAAGACCGCGATGACCCGGTCCGTCGAGGCGCACGAGGAGCAGCCGACGAGGCGGTGGAGCGTCTCGAGGTACGAGGGGAGCCTCCGCTCGCGGAGGAAGAGCTCGTCGGTGAGGAGCTCGAGCGGCCTGCCGCAGGCGGGGCAGGGGGGAACGAAGAACGACCGCGACGGCTTGTCGTAGAGGAGCGCCGGGAGCGTCCCCCCGGCGTCGTCGGGCTGGAGGAGCCTCGGGAACCAGGGGCTCTCGGCGCGGAGCGCCCGGAGCCGCTCGCGCTCGGCCGAGAAGCGGTCGAGGAGCGTCCGGTTCGTCGGCCGGGCCGCGCTCTCGGCGAGGGACTCGGAGAGGACGTTCGGGAGGAGCTTCACCGCGACGAGCTCGATGACGCTGTCGGCGTCCCCCTTGAGGGCGCCGAGGTAGACGCGGCTCGTCCCCTCGTCGGAGGAGAGCGGGAGCGGCACCGGCCCTTCCTCCGCCCCCCCGGCGAGGGGGCCGAGGACGAGGTGCAGCCCGAAGGGCGACGGGGCGTCGCCCGCGGGGAGGAGGCGCGCGGTGGGAAGGGCCTTCACCTCGGCCTCCCCGCCCGACGCGCCGAACGGAACGTCGGCACGCGCGTGCTCACCACTTGGAAGTCCTCCGGTGGGGCGAGTCTACCCTTCCCGCGGCCCCTCCTCTTTCGCCGGCGGCTCGGGACCCCGCCGGAGGAGCCTCGCCACGAGGAGGGAGAGCGCGACGACGGCCCCGACGAGGGCCGCCCAGAAGAGCTTCCCGCCCGCCTTCTCCTCCGGCTTCGTCGCCTCCCCGGCCGGGGCGGCGAGCGTCGCCTCGACGGCCGGCGCACCGAGCAGCCGCGGCGCGAGGAGCTCCAGGTCGTACCGCGGCGCGGCGAGGCCCTCCTGGCCCTGCACGAGAGAGAGCGAGGCCCCCTCCTCGCGGACGAAGCGGAGCCGCTGCGCCGGGAGGAGGAGCGAGGCGCGGACGAGCGGGAGCGGCGCGTTGTCGCCGTCGTCGACCGAGACGAAAAGCGTCCGGCCCCGTGCCGCGGGGACGTCGAGGACGAGGGCCGGGGCTTCGCGCTCGGGGTCGGCCGACTCCCAGCTCGCCGAGGCGACCTCGAAGAAAGTGCCGGCCGTCTCGGGCCGGCCTCCGAGCGACTCGCGGAGGAGCGCGACGCGGCGCGTGAAGACCCGGGCGGTCGTCCCGAGCTCGAGCCGCGCCCCGGGGAGGCCCTCGAACGGGAGCTCGACCCGGTGGAACGAGAGGCGTCCGGCCTCTCCCGGACCCTTGCGCGGGCGGGGGTCGTCCCCCTTCACCGGCGCGGGGAGCTTCACGACGAGCGGCTCGCCGAGCGTCTCGAGGAGGTACGGGACCTGCCGGCCGTCGTCGGCGGCGATCCGCACGTCGGCGAGGCCGGGGCTGACGGCGAGGACGGCCGCGTCGAGGCGGAGCGCGGTGAGTCCGGCCGGCCCGGGCGGGATCGGCCGCGAGACGCGGAACCGGGAGAGGTCGAGCGCCGCCCCCGCCGGGAGCGTGGGGAGCGCCGGGGGGCGCGCCGCGGCGGCGGAGGCGGGCCTGAGCTCGCCCCAGGCCGCGTCCGCGGGGGGCGGGGCGCCGACGCGCGTGACGGCGGAGCGCACCGCCTCGAGGTCGTACCGCGGCCGGGAGAGGGAGGCCGCGCCGAAGCGCGCCTCGAGCGGCGCCCCGTCGGCGCTCTCGAACCAGACGAACGGGAGGTCCTCGAAGAGCGCCGTGACGGACGCGATCGCGAGCGGCGGGTTCCCGGCGTCCTCCACGACGAGCTCGAGCTCCGCCTCCGCCGGCCTCTCGATCCGGATCGTCATCTCCGCCGCAGAGGCGTCGTCGCGCTCGGCGCGCCGGAGCGTCGCCGCCCCGAGCGGGGACGGGACGAGGCGGCCGCCGGAGAGACGCGACTCGAGGACGCGCGCCTCGCGGAGGACGTTCCCCGACGCGACGCCGACCTCGAGCGCCGAGACCGGGAGCCCCGCCGCCGGGAGCGTCAGGCGGAAGCGGCTCCGCCCCGGCTCGCTCTCGCGGCGCTCGAACGGGACGGCGACGCGGACCGGCTCGGGAGGGGCGCCGGTGCCCGCGAGGCGAGCCTCGACGCGGGCGGGCAGGGGCACGCGGCCGCTCTTCGCGTCGTTCCAGGCGAGGCGCAGCCAGCGGTGCTCCCCCTCGGGGAAGGAGATCTCGGTCCGCGAGAGCCCCTCGTCGGGAAGGTCGAAGAGCGTCCCTTCCTCCGCGAGGACGGTCCAGCGCGCCCGGTCGCCGCTCCCCTCGAGGCGGAGGCGCTTCAAGAACGGCGCGGGGAGCCCCGCGACGCGGAGGCGGTCGATCCTCCGGAGCGCGCCGAGGTCGGCCTCGAAACCGCTCGCGCTCTTCGTCTCCGGGATCGGGAGGACCGAGGCCCGGGCCCACGCCGGCTCCTTCCGCGGCGGCGTGACGAGGAGGTACGGCACCTCGCGGCCGTCGGCGGAGAAGAGGCGGAGGTCGGAAAGGAGAGACGGCGACGAACGGAACGCCGAGCCCGCGAGGAGCGGCCCGTCGACGGCGAGCCGGTTCGGGCCGGTCGCGCCGGGCGTGACGGCCCGCGCGAAGCGGAAGGCGGGGGGCGTCGTCGTCCGGACGCCCTCGTCCGCGGCGGCCGGGAGGGCGGCGAGGGCGAGGGCGAGGGAAAGGAGGCGTCGGGGAGTCGTCATTCCTTCTCCCGGGGGGCGAGGACGAACTTCTGGAGCACGACGGCGACGAGCGCGAGGGAGATCGCGAGGCCGACGAACGAGGCGACGCGGTAGAGCCCGCCGAGGCGCGCGAGGTCGTGGAGGAACGCCTTGAGGACCGTCACGACGAGGAGCGCGATCGCCGCGACGCGCGCGGCACGGCTTTTCCCCGCGATCCCCGCGGCGAGGAGCGCGACGGCGAAGACGGCCCAGGAGAGGGTGTAGGCGAGGTCCTGGGCGAGCGACCCGCCCACGATCCGGAAGACGACGGTGGAGCCGGTCGCGAACCAGTCCGCGATCTCGATGTTCACGAGCGCGAAGAGGAGGATCGTCCCGAGCGTCACCTGCGCGGACGAGGCGCGGAGGCTCCCGCCCGCGAGCTCGTCCGCCGTCCCCCGGAGGAACCAGGCGGCGAGGAAGAGCGCCGCCGCCGAGACGAGGTAGGCGTAGAGGTACCAGTTCAGGATCGGCGTCGCGCTCCGCGCGTGGTACGAGAGGACCGCCTCGTTCAGGACGAGGCGCGCGAAGACGACGCCGGAGAGGGCGGCCGACGCGAAGAGGAGCCCGCGGTGAGGGACCTTCGTGAAGAGCCACGCGAGGGCCGCGGCCTCGAGGGCCCAGCCGATCGTGATCCACTCCCTGTCGAGCTGGAGCGGGATCGCGACGGTGACGAACGCGAGCGCCGCCCCCGCGACGAGCGCGAGCCTCCCGAGGTCCCGCTTCGCGGGCGACTCGACGCGGAGGAGGAGGACGAGGAGGAGCGCGAGGGCCGCCGCGATGCCGACGGGGAGGGCTCCGACGAAGGCGTCCCACCCCGCCTCGGCGAAGCTCTGCCGGCCGAGGAGGAAGAAGGCCGCGCTCGCGAGGACCGCCGCGACCCACGGCGCGCGGGCCGCCGGCGCCTTCCGCGCCGCCAGCGGCGGGAGCGCGAGGTAGAGGAGCCAGAGGACCCCCGCGAAGAGGAGCCGCGGGACGGCCCGGCCCGCCGCCGGCTCGACCGACTCGGACCAGGCCCAGACGGAGAGGAACGAGAAGACCGCCGAAGCGACGGAGAGCGGGTGCCACCCCTCCCGCGTCGCGACGAAGGCGAGCGCCCCGGCGAGGACGAGCTGAGCCCCGGCGAGGAGCGAGGGACCGGGCTCCCCGCGGGCCATCCCGGCCGAAAGGGTCACGACCTGCCCGAGGAGGAGCGCCGCCGCGGCGCCGGTCGCCACGGCCCTGCGGAGCGCCTCGCCTCCCTTCGGCGCGCGCGGCGCGAGGGCCCGCCCGAGGACGCCGAGGCCCGCGACCCCGAGCGCGGCGAGTACGGCGACCGACGGCCACGGCGCCTCCCGCGCCGCGCCGGCGAAGACGAGGAGGACGACCTGCGACAGGACGAGCGCCGAGGCGAGGAGCGCCCCGGTCCCCGTCGCGAACGCCGCGGCCGCGAGGGCGAGGTCGAGGACGAGGAGGATCCCGAGGAGGGGCCACGGGGGGACCGCGAGCGACGGCTGCGTCGCGACGAAGAGGAGGAAGAGGTGTCCGACGAGTCCGAGGTGGATCCCGTCCGGGCCCGCCGTCGCCTCCGCGCCGGTCTTCGCGCGGACGAAGGCGCTCCCGCCGACGACGACGAGGGCGAAGCCGAGGACGACGAGGAGGCCGGGGACGAGGAGCGTCGCGAGCGGGACCGTCATCCACCAGACGGCGAGGACGCCCCACGACAGGACGACCCCGGCGAGCGTCGCGAGCGGGAAGTGGCCGCTCGCCCCCTCGGCGAAGAGGCCGACGTTCAGGACCGCGAGGAGGAGCGCGAGCCCCCAGATCGCCGTGGCGGCGACCGGGCCCGCCGCGAGGAAGAGGAGGAGCGCGAGGGCCGCGAAGAGGAGGACGACCGACAGGCCGCCCGGCTTCAGCGACCTCCCGTACCGGCGCGCCGCGAGCGGGACGCCGAGGTAGAAGAGAGAGAAGACGCCGTAGAGCGCGAGACCCGGCAGGAGCCGCTCCGGCGTCAGGTGCTTCGCCGACCAGACCGCCTCGGCGAGGAGCGCGAAGAACGCGCCGGCGAAGAAGACACCCCCCTCCTCGCGGACGACCGCGTACGCGGCGCAGAGCGCGAGGAGGACGAAGACGACCGCGAAGAGGAGGCCGGGCGAAGCGGCCCGCGGCTCGGCGGAGACGAGGACCGGTGCGAACGCGAGGAGGAGCGGCGCGGCGTACGCCGCGCGGCGGCCGACGTCGTCGAGCGGCCTCCCCGCCTTCTCCGCCACGAACGGCGCGGCCAGGAAGAAGACGACGAAGAGGAAGAGGAAGCCGAGGACCGACGGCCACGCGGACGGGGCGTAGCTTCGGAAGGCCCAGATGGCGAAGACGACGAGCGTCGCGAGTCCGCCGGCCAGGTGGAGCGCCGAGGGGCCGCGCCAGACGGCGACGGCGAAGAGCCCGGCCGCGAGGAGGAAGAGGTAGCCGAAGAGGAGCCCGTACCGCGCGCCGTAGGCCGGCACCGCCGCGAGGAAGAGCGCGAAGAGGAGCGGCAGGAGCCCGGCGAGGTGCGCCGACCCCTCGAAGAGCTGCGTCTTCTCGCCGATTCCCTTCGTCTCCGGCTTCCCGAGCGCGAGGCCCGCGTAGAGGACGAGCGGGAAGACGAGGAAGATCCCCGACGCCAGGCCGAGCTTCCCCTCCGTGAGGAACTTCGCGACCCAGCCCCACTGGTAGACCGCCGTCAGGACCGCGCAGAGGACCGTCAGGACGGGCCACTTCTTCCGGTGCGCGACCCAGGCGAGGCCGGCGTTCAGGAGGAGGAGGTAGCCGAAGAGGCCGAACGGGCGGTCCTCGCCCGTCGAGAGGAGGGCGGGCGTCGCGAAGCCGCCGACGAGGCCGAGGAGCGCGATGAAGATGGAGTCGCGCCGGATCGAGAGGAGGACCGCGACCGCCGTCACGAGGACCATCAGCCCGAACGTCGGGATCGCGGGGACGAGCTTCCAGAGCGCGTGCGCGGCGAAGAACGTCGAGAAGAGGATCGCGATCGCCGCCCCATCCAGGGCGTTCGCCGTGACCGGGTACTTCCGCGCCGCCTTCAGCTCGCAGACGACGAGGAGAACGATGCCGGTCAGGAGGCCGATCGCCATCCGGAACGGCGCCGTCAGCCAGCCGTGCTCGATCGAGTAGCGGAGGAAGAGGATCGCGCCGACGACGAGCGAGACGCCGGCGACCCAGGAGAAGAGCTTGACGCCGATGAGGCTCTCCCAGTCGAACGGCGCTCTCGGCGGCGGGGCGGGCGCCGCCGGGGGCCGGGGGGGGACGGCCGGCGCCGGCGGGCGCGGCGGAGCGGCCGCGGGCGCCGGGCGCGGGGCCGGAGGCGGCGCCTCCGGGGCGCGGGGAGCCGCCGGGGCGGCGGCCGCGAAGACCGGCGGCGGCGGAGCGGGCGGAACGGGGGGAAGGGGGGGAAGGGGGGGAGGCGGAGGCGGCGGAGGCGCGGCCGCGATCGGGAGCACGTCGGTGTCCTCGGGCGACGACGCCGGGGCCGGCGGGGCGGGAGCTTCGTACGCGACGGGCGGCGCCGGCCGCGGCGCGGGCTCCTGGCCTCCGACGGGCTCGGGGGCCGGCGCGGCCGCGCGCAGCCCCCGAATCTCGGCACGGAGCTCGAGGACGTGCCTCTCGAGGCGGTCGTTCGAGCGCTCCAGCTCGCCGGCCCGCTCCTCGACCTTCGCGAGTCGGCTCCGGGTGACGAGCGAGACGACGAGGGCGACGACGGGCAACAGGAGCAGCACCGCCGCCACGAGGAGGAAGAAGGCCTCCATCACGCGATCCTCATGCCGGGTCCGGCGTCATTCCTCGGGGAGGTCTTCTTCGTCGTCGGCGTCCCCGAAGAAGAACGAGTCGCCGCAGGGGCGGCTGCAGTAGTTCCGGGAGCCGACCCGGTAGACGCAGTAGAGGCAGAACGGCTTCCTGCAGACCGGGCAGACCTCGATCTCGGCGGGTTCGCAGATGCGGCCGCAGCGCCCGCACACGTCTCCCTTGGAGACTTCCTCTTCGTCTTCTAGGACCATGCCGGAATCATAGTCCGGGACTCTGGTACCATTCGCCGCTCTGCGGCCGGCTCGTGGCGATGTAGCTCAGTCGGTAGAGCGGGGGTCTCATAAGCCCTGTGTCGGCGGTTCGAGTCCGCCCATCGCCACCAGACCTCTCCCGCCGGCCCGCCTCGCCGACCATCCCGGCCTGAACGTGTTGAACGAGGTGACCTCCGCTCCTCCCTCTCCGCCCGACGCGAGGACCCTGCGGGTCGCCTTCTCCCGCCATCTCGCCGCGACCGGCCTCCTCGAGGGGGCGACGGCCCTCGTCGCCGCCTGCTCCGGCGGGAGCGACTCGACGGCCCTCGTCGTCCTCCTCGCGGCCGAGGCCCGCCGGAGCGGCCTCCCGCTCGTCGCCTTCCACGTCGACCACCAGCTGCGCGGCGTCGAGGGGCACCGGGACGCCCGGGCCGCGGCCGACCTCGCCGCCTCGGTCGGCCTCTCGTTCGTCTTCCGGAGTTTTCCCGTCCGCGACCTCCGCGACCCCGGGGAGAGCCTCGAGTCGGCCGCGCGCCGCGTCCGCTACGAGTCGCTCCTCGCGCTCGGACGAGACCTCGGCGCCGGGACTCTCCTCGCGACCGGGCACACCCTCGACGACCAGGCGGAGACGGTCCTCCTGAACCTGGAGCGAAGGCTCGGCCGCTCGCGGGGCGGGATCCGCGCCCGGAGGGCCGACGGCGTCGTCCGCCCGCTCCTCCCCTTCCGGCGCGGGGAGCTCCGGGCCTTCCTCGCCGCCGAGGGAATCCCGTGGCGCGAGGATGCCTCGAACCTCGACGAGCGCTTCGCGCGGAACCGCGTCCGCCACGGCGTCCTGCCGGCGCTCGAGACCCGCTGGCCCGGCGCGACGGAGCGCCTGGCCCGTGCCGCGGAGGCGCTGACCGGGCGCCTCGACCGGCTCGACGCGAGGATCGAGGAGACCCTGGCGGCCGCCGGGATCCCCCTCGAGGGACCGTGGCCGAGGGCCCTCCTCGCGGACCTCGGCGCCGAGGCGGCCGGGAGGCTCCTCGTCCGGGCGGCCGGGCTGGAGGGACGCCGCCCGGGTCGCGCCCAGGTCGAGCGGGTCCTCGCCCGGCTCGCCGCCGGGGCGCCCTCGTTCCGGGAGGCCTTCGCCGGCGGCCGGATCTCCGTCGATCGCTTGACGGTCCGGAGGACGCCCCCTGCTAGACTGATGCCATGAACCTTCTCTACGACGAGCGGTTCTCGCCGGCCGAAATCTCCCACCGCGTCCAGTCGATCGGCCAGAGGCTCTCGGGCGACTTCCCCGAGACACCGATCGTCCTGATCGCGATCCTGAAGGGAGCCGCGATCTTCGCGTCCGACCTGGCGCGCACGATCCCCCGCTCCGTCCGCCTCGAGTACATCGACGTCATCCGGGGCGGCGAGGAGGAGATCGTCGACTTCCATTTCGTCACGCCGTTCAACGTCCGCGGGGCCGACATCATCATCCTCAAGGACGTCATCCGGAGCGGGATCATCGAGAGCTACCTCGCCGACCAGCTGCGCGAGGAAGGTCCGAACTCGATCCGCTTCGCCGCCATCGTCGACCGCCCCCAGGAGCGGAAGAGCTCGCTCCTCGTCGACTACGTCCTGTTCCCGTCGGAGGACGGCGTCCTCGTCGGCTACGGGATGGAGTTCGCGGGCGAGGGGGGGAACTTCCCGTTCATCGCGAAGGTGCGGACGCCGGGCGAGGCGCCCTTCGCGCAGGCCACCGGGCCGATCAAGGTCGTCCGGGGCTGAACCGCGGCCGGCCCGGCGCCGTAGAGTACCGGGAAGGGTGAGCTCTTGAGCACGACCGTAAAGAACATTCTCCTCTGGCTGGTGATCCTGGTCGTCATCCTCCTGCTGTTCAAGGCGGTGGACTACGGCCGGACCGCGCCCCCCCTCAGCTTCACCGAGTTCATGGAGATGGTGCAGAAGCAGGAGATCGACCGCGTCGTCATCCGGGGCGGCGAGATCCGCGGCTTCAAGAAGGGGACTCCCGAGGGACGGGAGCCCGCCTACCGGACCTACGCGCCGCCGTACAACGACCTCGTCTCCGACCTGAAGAAGGCGAACGTGAAGATCACGGCGGAGGAGCCGCGCGACGGCGGCCTCTTCATGATCCTCCTCCAGTGGGCCCCGATCCTGTTCCTGATCGGCCTCTGGATCTTCATCATGAGGCAGATGCAGTCGGGCGGGAACCGCGCGATGGCCTTCGGCAAGTCGAAGGCGAAGCTCCTCACGCCGAACCAGAAAAAGGTCACCTTCAAGGACGTCGCCGGCTGCGACGAGTCGAAGGGCGAGCTCTCCGAGATCATCGACTTCCTCAAGGACCCGGCGAAGTTCCAGAAGCTCGGCGGCAAGATCCCGAAGGGCGTCCTGATGATGGGCCCCCCGGGCACCGGCAAGACCCTCCTCGCCCGCGCGGTCGCCGGCGAGGCGAACGTGCCGTTCTTCTCGATCTCCGGCTCGGACTTCGTCGAGATGTTCGTCGGCGTCGGCGCGAGCCGCGTCCGCGACCTCTTCGAGCAGGGGAAGAAGAACGCCCCCTGCATCATCTTCATCGACGAGATCGACGCGGTCGGCCGCCACCGCGGCGCCGGCCTCGGCGGCGGGCACGACGAGCGCGAGCAGACGCTGAACGCCCTCCTCGTCGAGATGGACGGCTTCGAGGGGAACGACGGCGTCATCCTCATCGCCGCCACGAACCGCCCCGACGTCCTCGACCCGGCGCTCCTCCGCCCCGGCCGCTTCGACCGCCGCGTCGTCGTCGACCGCCCCGACGTGAAGGGGCGCGAGGGGATCCTGAAGGTCCACGCGAAGAACATCCCGATGTCCGACGACGTCGACCTCTCCGTCGTCGCGCGCGGCACGCCCGGCTTCGCCGGCGCCGACCTCGCCAACCTCGTGAACGAGGCGGCGCTCACGGCGGCCCGCGCCGACAAGAAGAAGGTCGAGATGGACGACTTCAACTACGCCAAGGACAAGGTCCTCATGGGGGCGGAGCGGAAGTCGATGGTCATGTCCGACAAGGAGAAGCGGAACACCGCGTTCCACGAGGGCGGGCACGCGCTCATCGCCGCCTTCGAGGAGCACGCCGACCCGCTCCACAAGGTGACGATCATCCCGCGCGGCCGCGCGCTCGGCGTCACGCAGCAGCTGCCGCTCGAGGACAAGTACTCCTACTCGAAGGAGTACGTCGAGGCCCGCCTCGCCGTCATGATGGGGGGCCGCCTCGCCGAGGAGATCTGCCTCGACCAGATCACGACCGGCGCCTCGAACGACTTCGACCAGGCGACGACGATGGCCCGACGGATGGTCTGCGAGTGGGGGATGAGCGACCTCGGGCCGATGACCTACGGCCACGAGGAGGGCGAGGTCTTCCTCGGCCGCGATTTCGCCCGCCGCCCCGACTACTCCGAGGACACCGCCCGGAAGATCGACGCCGAGGTCCACCGGATCGTCACGACCGCCTACCAGCGCGGCAAGGCGATCATCCTCGAGAACCGGCCCGCCCTCGACGCGATCGCCGCCGAGCTCCTCGAGAAGGAGTCCCTCGACGGCGACGAGGTCTACGCCCTCATCGAGAAGCTGACGGGCAAGAAGCTCCCGCACACGACGAAGTCGAAGCCGCAGGTCCCGCCGCCCGGCGACCCGACCGCCCCGGCGACGGCCGCGACGCGCAAGGACGAGCCGGAAGAGGCCCCTCCCGGCCTCGTGCCGGCCCCCGTCTGAGCCGGATCGGGAGGACCCGGACCGCCGTGTCCTCCCGTGGCGCCCGCGGCGCCTCCCACCCCGCGCGGTAAGGTGGCGCTTCGCGTGTCGCGATGAGAACGCCCCGGGTTCCCCGCTCTCCCCGTGGCCCGCTCCGGACACGGAGCGGGCCGTACCTTCTTCCGAGCCGCATGGAGGCGCGCCGGGGAGCCGCCACGCCGCGCCGGACGATCCCGGTGAGCCGGCATCACCCCCTCTTCGGCGAGGTTCCGATCGTCCCCGGCCCCGGCGCCGGAGGGGGCCCGGGCCGGCTCTGGGTCTACGACCCCGACTTCCGCCCGCCGCTCCCCCCCGGCGCCGTCCGCGGCGACCCCCGGAAGCAGCTCTTCTGCTGCGACGTCCCGAGCTACTTCTACGTCGACCTCGCGCGGACCTGCCGGGACTGCGGCGCGGAGTTCGTCTTCTCCGCGCGCGAGCAGAGGCACTGGTACGAGGTGCTCGGCCTCCGCCTCGACGCGCGCGCCGTCCGCTGCCTCCCCTGCCGCCGCGCCTGGCGGCGCGACCGCGGGATCTCCCGCGCCCTCTCCGACGCCTCCCGCGCGCTCGCGGAGGGGCCGCTCCACGCGCCCGCCGTCCTCGCCTACGCCCGCGCCGCCGTCGCCCACGCCGAGCGGTTCGGACACGCGCCTCTCGACGCCGCCCTCGCCGCGCTCCGGGCGCTCCTGCGGAGCGATCCTGGCGCCGCCGAGGCGCTCCTGTGGGAAGGGCGCTGCCAGGAGGCGGCGGGGCGCGCGGCCCGGGCCGCCGCGGCCTACCGGCGACTCCTCGCAGCCGGTGCCGGTCTTCCGGTGCGCCTCCGGCGCGACGCCGCCACCCGGCTCGCCCTCCTCTCCGGAAACCCGGCCCCGGCGTGACCGGGCGCACGGTTCGGCGGTGAGCGGCCGGGCCGGAGGTGGCATACATTCCGGGCACCAAAGGAGGCGCCCATGAGTGGAGCACAGGTGAAGACGTGGGCCACGTCGAAGCTCGGAACGCGCGTCGCGGCGGGAGAGTGCTTCGACCTTCTCGACCAGGCTCTCCGGCAGACGGGGCACAAGAGCGCCGCGGACTTCGGCACGGTGACCCCGTCGGCGAATTACGTCTGGGGGACCGCGGTCACGATCGGGACCCTCGCGCCCGGCGACCTGATCCAGTTCCTCGCCTACCGGATCGACGTGTCCGTCACGTGGGACGACGGCGCCACCTGGACCGGCAACGAGACGCGCCCCCACCACAGCGCGATCGTCGACTCGGTCGGCGCCGGCGGGGAGGTCGTCATCCTCGAGCAGAACGCGCCGCCCGGGAGCGCGACGCACCGCAGCCGCATCTTCCTGTCCAACGGGACCGTCTCGACGAAGGCCTCGCAGAGCATGTCGTCGATCTCCCAGGTCCCCGCGGACTCCGCTCCGGCCGCCGACGTCACGGTAAGCGTGAGCGGCTCGCTCTGGTACTACCGGGCCGTCACGAGATGACCGACCGGTCGGGACGCTTCCACCCCGGGCGGACGCCCGGGGTCATGGCGATCCTGAACGTCACCCCCGACTCGTTCTCCGACGGCGGCCGGCACGCGACGACGGAGGCCGCCGTCGCGGCGGGCCTCCTCTTCGCGGACGCGGGCGCGGCGATCCTCGACGTCGGGGGCGAGTCGACCCGCCCGCGCGGCACCGCCTACGGCGGGGGCGCCGCGGAGGTCTCCGTCGAGGAGGAGATCGAGCGCGTCGTCCCCGTCGTCGCGGGGCTCCGCGCCGCGCGCGAGTCTGTCCCTCTCTCCGTCGACACGCGCAGGACCGAGGTCGCCCGGCGGGCCCTCGACGCCGGGGCCGACGTCGTCAACCTCGTCACCGGGCTCGACCCGCCCGACGAGCTCCTCGACCTCGTGGCCGAGCGCGACGCGGCCGTCGTCCTGAACCACATGAGGGGCGTGCCGGCGACGACGTTCGACGTGTCGCGCTTCGGGGCCGACGTCGTCGCCGAGGTCGCGGCCGACCTCGCCCGGGCGCGCCGCCGCGCGCTCGTCGCCGGGATCCGCCCCGACCGGATCCTCCTCGACCCGGGGCTCGGCTTCGGAAAGGACGCCGCCCAGAACTACGCCCTCCTCGGCGGACTCGCGCTCCTCGCGCCGGAGGGGGCCCCGCTCGTCGTCGGCGCCTCGCGGAAGGCCTTCCTCGGCTCCCTCTCCGGGCGCCCCCCCGGCGAGCGGCTCCCCGAGTCGCTCGCCGCCTGCGCCGTCGCCGTCGAGCGTCTCCGGGGGCGGAACCCGCTCCTCCTCAGGGTCCACGACGTCGAGGAGACGCTCCGGTTCCTCGCGGTCGTGGGACGGGCTACTTCAGGATCTTGAGCGAGACCATCGTCTCGGCGCGCGTGTCCCGCCCCTCCTCGAACGCGAAGGCCTGCCCCACCGAGAGCGTCAGCTCGAGCCGGGAGAGGGCGAAGATACGGAAGTCGAGCTGCGCGCCGACGTTCTCGACGACGTGCCGCGCCGCGTCGGTGGCGAGGTCCTTCCCGGAGTCCACGTTCGTGACCATGGCGCTCGCGAAGAGCGCCGGGCGCATCCAGGAGACGTAGAAGCTCGAGGTCCCGGCCTCGCGGAAACGGAGCGGCGGGAGGTTCCACTCGAGCATCGCCCGCCCGAAGTTGCTCCCCGGGATCTCGTCGATGTCGACGCCCGGGAAGGCGAGGAAGTCGCGGTACTGCTTCTCCGGCCGCCAGTCGACCCAGTTGTTCCGGAAGCCGCCGAAGTAGAAGCTCGCGAAGGGGTCGTTCGTGACGCGCGACGTCCAGCCGGCCGTCGTCCGGAGCCAGACCGAGGAGTGCCGGATCGGCAGCGCGACGCCGACGTCGTACGTTCCCCAGAGCTTCGGGTACGACTTCCCGTTGACCCGGTCGCCGGCGAAGCCGAGCTCCCAGGCGTGCCCCTTCTCCTCGTCCACCCAGCCGAGGGAGTGCCGCTCGTTCCTGTACTTCAGTCGCGCGCGGACCGCGAAGAGCGTGTCGTACGCCGTCGCGACGTTCTGGAAGTCGGGGAGGCGGTCGAGCCCGCCGTAGTAGGTCGCGTTCGCCTCGACGCGGAGCTCGCGCGGCTTGTCGTAGACGAGGGCCTTCTGGTACCCGACGCGGAAGGAGTACCCCTTCATGCTCGTCTTCGTCGGGCCGAAGAGGTCGTAGAAGTCGCCCGCGTTCCAGCGGATCCGAGCGCTCCAGTCGTAGCGCTCCCAGCGGGCGTCGGCGTGGAACCGCTCGTCGCTCGGCAGGCTCCCGTCGGGCGAGTACGCGGCGGTGACGTTCAGCCTGTTGAGCTGGACCGGGTCGGAGAAGTTGACGCGCACGCCGACGGCCGCGGAGTCCTTGTAGCCCTGCACGACCGGGTAGATCGAGTCGAGACCGATCCCCGCGAAGGAGCGGTAGGGGCCGCGGGACTTCACGAGCGGCTCGAGGTCGACGGCCGAGGGGGGCGGCACCTTCCACTCCTCGAGGACGGGGTGCTTCACGATCGTCTCGTTGCCGAGGAACGTGATCGGGCTGACGTCCTCGGTGACGCGCGCCTCGACGCGGGCGGGGACGAACCCCTCGCCCGTGAAGCGGAACGCGAGGAGGGAGCCGTCGGGCATCGGGAGGGGGCGGAAGAAGCCCGTCTCCGTGTTGCTGAGGGCCTCCTTCTCGCCCGTCGCCGGGTTCCAGCGGAAGAGGTTCGCGACGCCCGTGTAGAACGAGCTGCCGTAGAGCGTCTTCCCGTCGGGCGCGAAGACGAAGTTCATCGGGATCGCGGCCCCGAAGTCCGTCGTCGCGACCGGCGTCGCGTCGCCCGCGAGGAGCGCCTCCGTCCTCATCACCTGGAGCGAGTGCTGGCCCGTCACGGCGGACACGGAGAACGAGAGGAGCGTCCCGTCGGGGGAGAGGTCCATGTCGTAGAGCGATTCGCCGTACGGCCACGAGCGGACCTGCTTCCACTCGGTGTACGGGGCGGGGATCCTCACGAGCGTCGCGATGCCGTTCAGCGTCCTCACGCCCCAGAGCGACCTGTCGGTCCGGTTGAAGACGAGCTCGCCGATTCGCGCCTCGTGGAGGAGGACCTTCGTGGCGCCGGTCTTCGGGTCGAGGGACCTCACGTCGCGGTGGTCGCCGTTGTCCGTCGTGTAGAAGAGCGTCTTCGACTCCGGGTCGAAGGCGAGGGACGTCACGAAGAAGCCGAACGGGCCCTTGACCTCGGCGATCCTCTCCACCTTCCCGTCGTCCACGGAGATCGCGCCGACGTGCGCGACGACGCCCGGGTAGTTGAAGGCGGCGTAGAGCTTCCGCGCGTCGGGGTCCCAGAAGGCCCTCGAGACGCCGCCGAGGGCGTGCGGCGAGAGGTCCTCGTACGGCGTCGTCGGGTACGTCCGGATCGCGGCGAGGTTCTTCCGCTGGAACTCCTTCTCGAAGTCGACCCACTCCTGCCACGCCTCGGGGATCGGCTTCCCGAAGACGTGCCGGAACTGCGAGGCGTAGTACGCCTTCGACCCCTCCCCGCGCCCGAGCCACTCGACGAGCTTCTCCGGCGAGTAGCGGTACGCGAGGAACGTCATGAACCGCTCGCCGTACACGTACGAGTTCGCCTCGAGCTGGAAGTCGACCTTCGTCCCCTCCGAGACGAGGCCGAGCGGCGTGTAGAAGCGGCTCCCGTCCCTCACCATCGAGCGGAAGACCATCTCGTCCCAGGCGCTCTGGCCCCGGCCGCGACCCCCCGCCATCCAGGTCTCGAAGAAGACCGCGGCCCCCTCGTGGTACCAGCGCGGGGTCAGGCTGCGCGGCGTCGTCAGGTCGTTGTAGAGGATCGTCTCCGGCTGCTCCGGCGTCGTCGGGACCTTCCCGCCGAAGACCGTGCGCCAGAAGCGGTCGCTCTTCCCCGCGTTGTCGTCGAGCGTCACGTGGACGAGCTCGTGGTTCATCATCCAGTTGACCGTCTCGTTCGCCGGGACGGTCTCGTAGGTGAAGGCCACGGGCGCGACCTGGAACATCATGAAGTTCCGGGGGACGACGTTCACGCCGGCGTTGCCGAAGTCGGAGAAGTCGTTCAGGAAGACCGTGACCTTCTCGGACGGCCGGTACGAGAAGACCCTCCGGTGGAAGCGGAGGGCGTTCTCGAACGAGCGGGCGACGTGCGGGACGAGGTACGACTGGCCCGGGGCGAAGTAGACGAGGCGCAGGTCGTCGGTCTCGAGCGTCGAGAGCTGGGCGGGCGCCGGGGCCGCGCCGAAAAGCAGGGCGGCCGCCACGAGGGCGGCCGCGGGCACGCACGAGCACCTTCTGCCCGGAGAGAGCGGGAAACGGGAACCGGGGGGCGCCGCCTCGGCGCCCCCCGGTCGGATCGAAGGCACGTGCTAGTTGCCCTGCTTGAACGCGTCGTTCGACATCGCCTTCACGAAGGCGTCGTTCGAGAGGGCCTGGCGGAACGCGTCGTTCGACAGCGCCTGGCGGAACGCGTCGTTCGAAAGGGCCTGGCGGAAGGCGTCGTTCGACAGCGCCTGCCGGAACGCGTCGTTCGAAAGCGCCTGCCGGAACGCGTCGTTCGAAAGCGCCTGCCGGAACGCGTCGTTCGAAAGCGCCTGCCGGAACGCGTCGTTCGAGAGCGCCTGCTTGAACGCGTCGTTCGAGAGCGCCTGCCGGAACGCGTCGTTGGCCATCGCCTTCTGGAAGGCGTCGTTCGAGAGCGCCTGCCGGAAGGCCGCGTTGTCGATCGCCTGCTTGAAGGCGTCGTTCGCCATCGCCTGCTTGAACGCGTCGTTCTGCATCGCCTGCTTGAACGCGTCGTTGTTCACGGCCTGCTTGAACGCCTGGTTGTTCAGAGCCTGCTTCAGGGCGTCGTTGGACATGGCCTGGCGGAACGCCTCGTTGCCCATCGCCTGGCGGAAGGCGTCGTTCGAGAGCGCCTGCCGGAAGGCGTCGTTCGAGACGGCCTGGCGGAACGCGTCGTTGCCCATCGCCTGCCGGAACGCCTCGTTGCCCATCGCCTGCTTGAAGGCGTCGTTGGAGACGGCCTGGCGGAACGCCTCGTTCCCCATCGCCTGGCGGAACGCGTCGTTCGAGAGCGCCTGGCGGACGGCCTCGTTCGAGATCGCCTGCTGGAACGCCTGGTTCGAGAGGACGTTCTTCAGCTGCGGGTCCCTGATGATCTTGTCGTAGACGTCCGTCTGCATGAAGGCCTGCAGGTCCTGGTTGTCGAGCCCGACGTCGCCCTTCGTGATCTGTCCGGACTGGTGACGCACCGCGGCGCCGACCGTCCCCTGGGCGCCCGACCCGACGGGCGGGAAGCCGTTGATCGCGAAGTACCCGATCGCTCCGACAGCGACGATCGCCACGACCACCAGAACGACGTTCTTCTTCATCGCCTTCCTCTTCTTTCGGAGCGCCCCTTCCGGGCAACGCCCCCGCTCTTTGAGATTGCGTCTGTATTACACCCGAAGCCGGGAAAAGTTGGTGCCCTTTCTCGACGCCCCGCGCTCAGGGCGTTCCCAGGCCGGTGAAGGAGAGCTCGAGCCCCCCTCCGTCGCCGACACGGAGCCGGGGAAGGCTCCCCGGCGACCCGCCCGGGGCGAACGCGAGGACGTACCGGTTCCGCCCGGCCGGGTGCGCGAAACGCACCGCGTCGGCGGAGACGACCACCTCTCCGCCGGACGGCCCGTCCTCGGCGAAGGAGCGCGGCGAGAGGCCGCTGCCTCCGAGGTCGAGTCGGACGTCGACGGGCCGGGCCGCGTCGAGCCGGAGCTCGAGGACGACGAGCCCCTCCTCGAGACGCGTCGCCGCTTCCCCCCGAAGGCCGTCGCGGTCGAAGGCGAGCGGTTCCGGGCTTGCCGGGGCTCCGAGGCGGGTGTGGGTGAGCGAGGTCCCCGAGAGGGCTGCCCGCTCCGAACGGGAGAGGACGGAATCCGAGGGGAGGAGACCGCCCAGGACGACGCCGACGACGAGGGTCGCGGCGCAGGCCGCCAGCGGCGCCGGGGCGAGGAGGGAGCGGAGGAGCTCCCGCCAGCCCGGGAGGGACGCGCGCGAGGCCTCCTGGCGCCGGACGGAGCGCATGACGTCGTCGGCGAAGCCGGCGGGCGGGGCCAGCCGCTCCGCGCCGGCGAGCGTCTCCGCGGCGGCCCGGAGGGCCGTGAAGCGGGAAGCGAGGTCGGGGTCCGAGGCGATCTGCTCCCGGAGCCGGGCCGATTCGGCCGGGGAGTTCACCCCGTCGATCTCGCCCTGGAGGAGGTCGTCGAGGTCGGGCCGGCTCACAGGGACCCCCTGGGGCCCAGGGCCCCGGCGAGGCGCTGGCGGGCGGAGTAGAGGCGCGACTTGACCGTCTTCTCCGGGATCGCGAGGGCCGCGGCCATCTCGCCGTACGAGAGGTCCGCGAAGTGACGGAGGACGACGACCTCGCGGTCGGCGACGGACAGGGACATCAGGGCCTCCCGGACGGCCCGCCGCGCCTCCCGCGCTTCCAGCGCCTCGTGCGGGCCCCCGGCCGCGGCGGCGTCGGAGGCGTCGTCGAGCGGCCGGCCCGGCCGGCTCCGCTTCAGGAGGTTCAGCGTGTCGTTGACGAGGATCCGGTAGATCCAGCTGAAGAACTGGTACGCGGGGTCGTACGTCCCGAGCTTCTCGTACGCCTTCACGAACGCCCCCTGCGCGAGGTCGCGGGCTTCCTCGCGGTCGTGGACCATCCGGTAGGCCACGTTGAAGAGGACCCCCTGGTACCTCTCGACCAGCGGACGAAAGGCCTCCCCGTCGCCCGCGAGGCAGCGTCGGACCAGCTCGGCGTCGTTCTCATCCGCACTCAAGTACAGCCCCACCCCCGAAAAGTTGGTCCTCGCCTGCGATCAGGTGCCGGGCGCCGGCTTCGCGCCGGCCTCCCCCTCGGTCTCGAGCATGTAGATCTGCCAGAGGTGCCGGCTCGACGTCTGGAGCATCGGCTGCAGTGCGAGCCGCCCCGTCGGCCCGATGGAGCGCTCGAGGTAGCGCAGCTCGTTCAGGTTCGCGCGGACGTCCTCGCCGACCTCGATCGGGATCCCGGCCTCCCGCGCCATGAGCACCCCCTTGGCCCGGATCGAAAGCTCGAGGTGGACCCGGAGGAGGCACATCATGTCGGCGACGACCGGCCCCTCGAACCGCGACCGGAGCGAGAGGAGGTAGCGGCCGACGCGCGTCTCGGCCACGTCCTGCCCGAGCGTCGACTGGAGCATCTCGACGTCCGAGTCGAAGCCCGCGCCGAGCCACTCGCGCGTCCCCTTCTCGCTCCGCGAGAAGACGGCGACGAGGAGGACGGGGAGCGTCACGAAGAGGACGAGCGTCGCCAGGACGGGCGGCAGGATGAAGTGGTTGAAGAGGGAGTGGATCGCGACCGCGACGGCGAACCCCGGGAGGATCGCGGCGAGGCCGGCGCCCGGGTGGCGCTCCTCGACTCCCTTGGCGAGGACCGCGAGGATCGACGTCGTCCCGCCGTGGAGGACCGCGGTGCCGAAGCCCCGGACGATCCAGAGGAAGACGCTCCCCTGCCCGAGGGCACGGAGGTACTCGACGTTCTCGACGAGCGCGAAGCCGGCCCCGACGGCGAAGCCGAGGATCGCGGCGTCGACGAGGAAGCCGATCCGCCTCCGGGCGAGGAGCCAGGCGACGGGGAGGGCCTTCAGGAGCTCCTCGGTGACGGGGGCGACGTAGCGGGAGAGCGCGGTCGCGGAGACGAGGCCCCCGTCCAGGATCCAGCCGTGAAGCCGCGCACCCGAGAACGCGGCGACGCCCCCCGCCACGATGAGCCTCACGACCGCGCGCAGCGGCACGAGCTTGAAGCTGTCCATCAGGACGAGGACCGCCAGGAAGACCACGACCGGCACGAGCGCGACGGCGGCGTTGACCACTTGAGAACCGCGGATAGTACTCTCGGCGCGCGATGACGGTCGAAGGCCCCCGGTTCGCGCTCTCCGTGGACGGCTCTCCGGCCGGGATCGGTCGCGTCGTCGAGGCGTTCGACGGCTTCTCCGCGGCCCACGGGGTCCCCGACGCGGCCCGGCGCGCGGTCCAGGTCGTCCTCGACGAGCTCCTCTCGAACACCGTCCGCTGCGGGAAGCCGGACGGCCGGGAGCTGACGATCCGCGTCGGCTTCCTCCTCGACGGGGAGAGGCTGACGGTCGAGATCGTCGACGACGGGACCCCGTTCGACCCTCTCGCCAGGGAGGCGCCGGACACGACGCTCCCGCTCGAGAAGCGCCCCGTGGGGGGGCTCGGGCTCCTCTTCGTGAGGAGCCTCGTGGACGGGATAACCTACGACGCAGAGGGGGGCCGGAACCGTGTCGTCTTCGGCAAGCGCCTCGGCGCGTAAACGCACCCCGGCCCGGACGGCGGGAGGAGCTCAGGGATGAACATCACCGACGAGCGGAGGGGGGACGTCCTCGTGGTCCGGCCCGAGGGGCGGATCGACACGAACACGAGCGACGAGCTCGACCGCGCCCTCGTGGGCCGGATCGACGGCGGCGCCCGCCGCCTCGTGATCGACATGGGCGGGACCGACTACATCTCGAGCGCGGGCCTCCGGGTCCTCCTCCTCGCCGCGAAGAAGCTCAAGGGCGTCTCCGGGCAGCTCGTCCTCGGCGCCATGAACCCGAGCGTCCGCCAGATCTTCGAGCTCGCCGGCTTCGTCGCGATCTTCGCGATCGAGCCGGACGTCGACCGGGCCGTCGCGAGGGCGGCGGCCTAGCCCCGTGGAGAAGCGCCCCGAGCGGCGGTCGGGCGAGGGTTCCCTCGTCCGCCACATGAAGTCGCTGCTCGACGTCTCGAAGGCGCTCGGGGCCGAGGCCCGCCTCGACTCGCTCCTCGGCGTCGTCGTGGCCGAGGCGACCCAGGTCATGGAGGCCGAGCGGAGCAGCATCTTCATCTACGACGAGCCGAGCGAGACGCTCTTCATCCGCGTGGCCGAGGACGTGGCGCAGGGGCGCATCCGGATCCCGCTCGGCACCGGGATCGCCGGCCACGTCGCCCGGACGCGCGAGCCGCTGAACGTCCCCGACGCCTACGCGGACCCGCGTTTCAACCCCCAGGTCGACCGCGACACCGGCTTCAGGACCCGCTCGATCCTCTGCGCCCCGATGATCTCGAGCACGGGCAAGCTCATCGGGGTCATCCAGGTCCTGAACAAGGTCGGGCAGGCCTCCTTCACGGCCGAGGACGAGAGCCTCCTCGGGGCCTTCGCGTCGATCGCCGGCATCGCGCTCGACCGCGCCCGGCTCGTCGAGGCGTTCCTCGAGAAGGAGAAGATCGAGTCGAGCCTCCGCCTCGCCAACGACATCCAGATGGGGATGCTCCCGAAGGAGTTCCCGCGGCGGCCCGACCTCGACCTCTTCGCGACGCTCCGGCCGGCGAAGATGTGCGGGGGCGACCTCTACGACTTCCGCCTCGACGGCGACCGGCTCTGGTTCGTCGTCGGCGACGTCTCGGGGAAGGGGGTCCCGGCGGCCCTCTTCATGGCGATCACGAAGGTCCTCTTCGACGCGAGCGTCGAGGTCGAGGAGACCCCGGCGGCCGTCCTCGGCCGGGTGAACCGCGAGCTCTGCCGGCAGAACGAGCACGCCCTCTTCGTGAGCGCCTTCGTCGGGCGGCTCGACCTCGCGACGGGCGAGCTCGCGTACGCGAACGCCGGGCACAACCTCCCCTACCGCCTCGGCGCGGGGGGCGCCGTCGTCGCGGTCTCCGCCCGCCCGGGCCTCGTCATGGGCCTCCACGACGCGTTCGACTACGGGAACGAGCGACTCTCCCTCGAGCCGGGCGACGGGCTCTTCCTCTACACGGACGGCGTCACCGAGGCGATCGACGCGTCGCGCGAGCTCTTCGGCGAGGCGCGCCTCGAGTCCTGGCTCGCGGCCGCGGCGGGAAGCGACGCACGGACGGTCGTCGACGGAGTCGTCCGCGCCGTCGACAGCTTTGTCGGCGAGACGCCCCAGTTCGACGACATCACCGCGCTCTCCGTCCGGTACCGGCCGGGCTGACGGCCCCCCCCGCCCTGAGGACGCCCTCCGGGGGGTACGGCCCCGGAAACCCGAAAAGTGCAGTCTCGGCGCGGGTTACGTAAACTGCCCCGGCCATGCGCTCGCTTTTCGGCACCGACGGAATCCGCGGGAAGGCGGGGGAGTACCCGCTCGACCCCGCCACGGTCTCGCGCATCGGGGCCGCCCTCGCCGCGTCTCTCCGCGACGGGGGACGCGCCGGGACGCTCACCGTCGTCGTCGGCGGGGACACCCGCGTCTCCACGCCCGGCATCGTCGCCGCGCTCGCGGGAGGCCTCGCCGCCGGCGGCGCCGTGGTCCGCTTCGCCGGCGTCGTCCCGACCCCCGCCGTCGCCCACCTCGTGAAGGCCCTCGGCGCCGACGCCGGGATCTCCGTCTCGGCCTCGCACAACCCCTGGCCCGACAACGGGATCAAGGTCTTCTCCTCGGACGGGAGAAAGCTCCCCGACGCCGTCGAGGCGGCCATCGAGAGGCGGATCGCGACCGCCTCGGCCGTCGATCCCGTCGACGTGGAGGAGGACCCGGCGCTCGCCGATCTCTACGAGACGCACCTCGTCGAGTCGCTCCCCTCCCGGCTCGACGGCCTGAGCGTCGTCCTCGACTGCGCGAACGGCGCGGCCTTCCGGGTCGCGCCCGAGGCGTTCCGCAGGGCCGGGGCCCGGGTGATCCCCCTCGCCGTCGCCCCGGACGGCCGGAACATCAACGCCGGGTGCGGCGCGCTCCACCCCCAGGAAATGGCGGCCGCCGTCGCAGCGGCCGGCGCCGACCTCGGCCTCGCGCTCGACGGCGACGCCGACCGCGCGATGCTCGCCGACGGGCGCGGGCGGATCCTCGACGGCGACGACGTCCTCCTCCTCTGGACGCTCGAGCTCGAGCGCGAGGGGAGGAAGCCGGACGCCGTCGTCGGCACGGTCATGTCGAACTGGGGGCTCGAGGAGGCGCTCGCCGGCCGCGGCGTCCGCCTCGTGAGGGCCGCCGTCGGCGACCGCTACGTCGTCGAGGAGATGGAGCGCCACGGCGCCGTCCTCGGCGGCGAGCAGTCCGGGCACCTCATCCGCGCCGACCTGACGACGACCGGCGACGGGACGCTCACCGGCCTCCACGTCGCCGCCGCCGTCGCGGCGACCCGCGTCCCGCTCGCCGCCGCTCCGCGCCTCGTCCGCGCCCCGCAGCTCCTCCGGAACGTCCCCGTCCGCGAGCGGGTCCCGTTCGAGAACGTCCCCGGCTTCGCGGGCCTCCTCGCGCGCGCCGAGGAGAGGATCGCCGGGCACGGCCGGATCCTCGTCCGCTACTCCGGCACCGAGCTCCTCGCCCGCGTCATGGTCGAGGGGAAGGAGCACGACACCGTGACCGCGATCGCCGACGAGCTCGCCGGGGCCCTCCGCGCGGCGATCGGCGCGCCCGTCCTCGAGGCAAAGGAGCGTCACCCGTGATCCGCCACGAGCAGAGACCCCGGAGGAAGCGCAAGCCCGACCTCCTCCTCGAGCCCGACCCGCCGCTCCTCGACCCGTCCGCGATCGCGGACGAGCCGTCGCCGTCCGTGGCCGCCGAGGAGCCGGCCGCGGCGGAGGACGAGCCGCCTGCCCCGGCGAAGGCGCCCCTCCTGAACCGCGAGCTCTCCTGGCTCGACTTCAACCAGAGGGTCCTCGAGGAGGCGCGCGACGAGAGGTGGCCCCTCCTCGAGAGGCTGAAGTTCCTCTGCATCTCCGAGAGCAACCTCGACGAGTTCTTCATGATCCGCGTCTCGGGCCTCCGCGACCAGCTGTCGGTCGACCTCACCGAGAAGTCGGACGACGGGCTCACGGCGCGGGAGCAGCTCATGCTCGTGCGGAAGGGCGTCCTCTCGATGGTGGCCGAGCAGAGGGCCTGCCTCCACGAGGACCTCCTCCCCCGCCTCGCCGCGGCGGGGATCTCCGTCCTCTCGTGGGCCGACCTCGACGACGAGAGGAGAGAGGCCGCCCGGACGTTCTTCCGGAAGAACGTCCTCCCCGTCCTCACGCCGCTCGCGGTCGACCCGGGGCACCCCTTCCCGTTCCTCTCGAACCTCTCGCTGAACCTCGCGATCGAGGCCCGCAACCCCGAGACGGGCGAGGTGAAGTTCGCCCGCGTGAAGATGCCCCCCTCCGTCCCGAGGCTCCTCTCGCTCCGGACGGTCGTCGAGGGGAAGAAGAAGGTGAAGGCCGCCCGGGCGGAGTTCCTCCTCCTCGAGAGCCTCGTCCAGGCGAACCTCGACGAGCTCTTCCCGGGCCTCGAGATCCTCGCCTCGTACCTCTTCCGGATCACCCGCGACGCCGACATCGAGATCCAGGAGGACGAGGCCTCCGACCTCCTCGCGACGATCGAGCAGGAGGTGCGGCGCCGCCGGTTCGGCGCCGTCGTGCGGGTCGAGGTGACGCCCCAGACGCCGAAGCGGATGCGCAAGCTCCTCATGCGGCAGCTCGAGGTGAACGAGTCCGACATCTACGAGGTCGCGGGGATCCTCGGCGCCGCCGACCTGATGGCGCTCCTGAAGCTCGAGCGGCGCGACCTGAAGGACGCCCCGTTCACGCCGGCGCTCCCCACGTCCCTCTCCTCGCCCGACGCCTCGATGTTCCAGGCGATCCGGCAGGGGGACATCCTCCTCCACCACCCGTACGACTCGTTCGGCCCCGTCGTCGACCTGATCGAGGAGGCCGCCGACGACCCGAAGACCCTCGCCATCAAGATGACGCTCTACCGGACGAGCTCCGACTCGCCGGTCATCCCGGCGCTCATCCGGGCGTCCGAGAACGGCAAGCAGGTCGCCGTCCTCGTGGAGCTGAAGGCGCGCTTCGACGAGGAGAACAACATCGTCTGGGCGAAGGCGCTGGAGCGCGCCGGGATCCACGTCGTCTACGGCGTCGTCGGCCTGAAGACGCACGCCAAGATCGCGCTCGTCGTGCGGCGGGAGAAGGACGAGATCCGCCGCTACGTCCACCTCGGCACCGGCAACTACAACCCCGCGACGGCGAAGGTCTACACCGACCTCGGCCTCCTCACCTGCCGCCCCGAGTTCGGCGAAGACGCCACGCGCCTCTTCAACACCCTGACGGGCCTCGCGACGCGGACCAGGTACAACCGGATCGTCACCGCGCCGCGCGACCTCCACCGGACCGTCCTCGACTGGATCTCGCGCGAGACGGCGCACGCCCGGGCGGGGCGCCCCGCGCGGATCCGCGCGAAGCTGAACGCCCTCGTCGACACCGCCGTCGTCGAGGCGCTCTACGAGGCCTCGCAGGCCGGCGTGCCGATCGACCTGATCGTCCGGGGCGTCTGCTGCCTCGTCCCGGGCGTCCCGGGCGTCTCCGAGACGATCCGGGTCCGCTCCATCGTCGGCCGCTTCCTCGAGCACAGCCGCTTCTTCCTCTTCGAGAACGGCGGCGAGCCGGAGGTCTGGGCCTCCTCGGCCGACTGGATGCCCCGCAACTTCTTCCGGCGCGTCGAGACCGCCTTCCCGATCGTCGAGGCCGACCTCGGGCGGCAGCTCGCCGACGCGTTCGACGTGATGATGGCCGACAACGCCCGGTCGCGCGCTCTCCGCCCCGACGGGACGTACGAGCGGCGGCAGCCCGGGCGCGGCGAGCCCGCCCTCGACTCCCAGGCCTTCTTCCTCGACCAGGCGCGCCGCCGCGTCCTCAAGGCCGCGGAGCTCTTCGTCAAGGGAGCTGCGGCGGACGAGTTCGAGCGCGTCCCCGAGCCGCGCGAGCGCGGGCCGGAGGACGAGGAGCGGTAGCCCTCCCTACCGCTCGAGCTCGAAGCCGGGCGGCGGCGTCAGGACCGGCTCGGCGTAGAGGACGGACGTCTCCGTCACGGGGAGGAGCATCGTGTGCGTGTTCGATCCGAACTGCACGTGGACCTCGTAGAAGCCGTGCGGCGAGACGGCGATGAGCGTCCCGGGCTGCTTCTTCAGCTCGGCGCTCGCGCAGGTGATGTAGACCTTCGCCGGAATGTCCATGGGCTCCTCCTCGGTCGTCGGGGTTGCGGGGAGATTCTAGCCGGAGCCCTCCGGCCCCTCGTCGTCCGCCTCGTCCTCGCCCTCGTCCCCCGGGACCTCGCCGCGGTACTCCTTGAGCTTGCGCTGCAGGGTCCGGAGGCCGATCTCGAGCCGCTCGGCCGCCTTCCGCCGGTTCCCGCCCGAGGCCTGGAGCGCGGTCAGGATGGCCTCCTTCTCAATCTCGGCCATCGTCTTCCCGACGAGGATCGCGGAGGACGCGCGCGGCGCGGCCCCCTCCGGCGGGGGCTCCCCGCCGGCGTCCCCCTTCACGTCGGGCGGGAGGTCTCCGACGTCGATGCGCGGCCCCGAGGCGCTGAAGACCGCCCACTCGATGGCGCTCTTCATCTCCCTCACGTTCCCCGGCCAGGAATACGACATGAGGACCGAGAGCGCCGCCGGCGTGAAACCGGTCACGGGCCGGTCGTGCTCCTTCGCGAAGACCTCGCGGAAGCGCTCGGCCAGGAGCGGCACGTCGTCGCGCCGCTCGCGGAGCGGCGGCAGGTCGACGACGACCCCCTTCAGCCGGTAGTAGAGGTCCTGCCGGAAGCGCCCGAGCTCGATCTCCTTCTTCAGGTCGCGGTTCGTGGCGGAGACGAGCCGGAAGTCGACGTCCTTGCCGTCGTTCCCGCCGACGGGCGTCACGCGCCGCTCCTCGAGGACGCGCAGGAACTTGACCTGCAGGTCGGGAGGCATCTCGGAGACCTCGTCGAGGAAGAGCGTCCCGCCGTGGGCCTGCTCGATCCGGCCGACCCGCTTGACGAGGGCGCCCGTGAAGGCCCCCTTCTCGTGCCCGAAGAGCTCCGACTCGATGATCTCCTTCGGGATCGCGCCGCAGTTGAGCGCGACGAAGGCGCGCGGGCGGCGCGGCGAGTTGTGGTGGAGCGCGTTCGCGACGAGCTCCTTGCCGGTCCCCGACTCGCCCGTGATCAGGACGTTCATCCGCGTCGGCGCGACCTTCCGGAGGACGTCGAAGACCCGCTCCATCTCCGCGGAGACGCCGACGATCGCCTCGAAGCCGTAGCGCTTGTCGAGCCTCTCGCGGAGCTGCTTGATCTCTCCCGCCTGCCGGGCGCGCCCGAGGGCGGCGGAGGCGCGGAGCCTCAGGTCGTCGCGGGCGACCGGCTTGGCGACGTAGTCGACCGTCCCGAGGTCCTTCGCCTTCAGGAGCGTGTCGATGTCGCCGAAGGCGGTCACGAGGAGGACCGACACGTCGGGGCGGGCCGCGGCGAGGTCGGACGCGAGCTCGATCCCGGTCTTCCCCGGCATCTTCAGGTCGGTCACGACGAGGCCGACCGACGGGTCGTCGATCGCGCGCGTCAGCGCCGAGTCGGCGTCGGCGAACTCCTCGACCCTCCTCCCGTCCGTGGCGAGCGTGAGGGCCATCGCCTTGCGGCTCCCCGCATCGTCGTCGACGACGAGGACGAGCGGCTCCCGCGGCGGGGCCGCGCTCACGCCTTTCCCCCGAGGGCGGAGTCGAGGTCGTCCTCGCTCCAGACTGCGACGCCGAGCGCGCGGGCCTTCTCCAGCTTCGAACCGGGCTCTTCTCCGGCCACGACCGCGGCCGTCTTCCTCGAAACGCTCCCGCTCACCTTGCCTCCGGCCCTCTCGATCGCCGCCGTCGCTTCCTCGCGGGTCCGGCGGGGGAGGGTCCCCGTCAGGACGAACGTCTTCCCGGCCAGCGGCCCTCCGGGGGCGGGCGCCCCCTCCGGCTCGTTCATACGGACACCGGCCGTCCCGAGTTTCGACAGGAGCCGCTCGTTCGCGGCCCGTCCGAACCAGTCCCGGACCGAGCGCGCCGTCTCGGGCCCGATCTCGGAGACCGCCGTCAGCTCCTCCTCCGTCGCGGCCCGGAGGGCCTCCATCGTCCCGAAGCGCCGGGCCAGGACCTTGCCCGTCTTCTCGCCGACGTGCCGGATCCCGAGGCCGAAGAGGAGCCGCCCGAGGCCGGCCTCCTTCGACCGCTCGAGCTCGGCGAGGACGTTCGCGGCCGACTTCTCCCCCCAGCGCTCGAGCGCGGCGAGGTCCTCCGCGCGGAGGACGTAGAGCCCTGCGACGTCGGAGATGAGCCCCGCGGCGAGGAGCTGGTCGACCCTCTCGTCGCCGAGCCCCTCGACGTCCATCGCCCGGCGCGCAACGAAGTGGCGGATCGCCTCCTTCACCTGTGCCGGGCAGGAGGCGCTCACGCAGCGGACGGCGACCTCGCCCTCCTCGCGGACGACCGCCTCGCCGCACTCGGGGCAGGTCTCCGGCATCTCGAACGGGACGGCGTCCGCGGGGCGCTTCTCGAGAAGGACGCGGGTCACCTTCGGGATGACGTCCCCTGCCTTCTCGACGGCCACCGTGTCGCCGACGCGGACGTCCTTCCGCGACAGGTCCTCGTAGTTGTGGAGCGTCGCACGGCGGACGGTCGTCCCGGCGAGGAGGACCGGCTCGAACTCGGCGACCGGGGTCAGGACGCCCGTCCGCCCCACCTGGACGACGATCCGCGTCACGCGCGTCGTCGCCTCCTCGGCCGGGAACTTGAAGGCGAGCGCCCAGCGCGGGAACTTCGCCGTCGCGCCGAGCCGCTGCTGGTCGGGGACGGGGCTCACCTTGAGGACAGCGCCGTCCGTCTCGAGGTCGAGCGTGTGCCTCCTCTCCCGCCACTCGGAGAGGAAGGCGCGCACCTCGTCCGCGTTCCGCGCCACGGCGCGGTGGGGGTTCACCGGGAGGCCGAGGCGGACGAGCGCCTCGAGCGCCTCCTCCTGCGTCGCCGGGGCTCCGTCCCCCTCCCAGCGGGCGACGGAGTAGAGGTAGACCGAGAGGCGCCGGCGGGCCGTCTCGCGAGAGTCGAGGAGGCGGAGCGAGCCGGCCGCGGCGTTCCGCGGGTTCGCGAAGAGCGGGTCCCCCGCTTCCTCGCGCGCTGCGTTGAGAGCGCGGAAGGCCGACTTGCCGAGGTAGACCTCGCCCCGCACCTCGAGGAGGCGGGGCGCGCCGGCGGGAAGCCGGAGCGGGAGGACGCGGATCGTCCGGACGTTCGGCGTCACCTCCTCGCCCGTCGTCCCGTCGCCGCGCGTGGCGCCGCGGACGAGGAGCCCGTCCTCGTAGACGAGCGAGACGGAGAGCCCGTCGATCTTCAGCTCGCAGACGACCTCGGGGAGGCGCCCGTCGAGCCGGTCGGTCACGCGGGTCAGCCACGCCTCGAGGTCGGCGTCGTCGTACGCGTTCTCGAGGGAGAGGAGCGGCACCTCGTGCCGCACGTTCGGGAGGTCGTCGACCGGGGCGCCCCCGACGCGGCGGGTCGGCGAGTCGGGGGTGGCGAGGGAGGGCCAGCGCTCCTCGATCGCGAGGAGCTCGCGCGAGAGGGCGTCGTACTCGGCGTCGCTGATCTCGGGGCGGGCGAGGGCGTAGTAGAGGTGCTCGTGCCGGCGGAGCTCGTCGCGCAGGAGCGCCGCGCGCTCCGCCGCCGCCGCGGCCGTCTCGGGAAGGTTCACGCCCCGATTGTAGGTGCGCCCCCTGCTAGCATCCCCGCCGTGAAACGGCTCGCGGCGCTCCTCGGGCTCGCCCTCGCCCTGGGCGCGCGCCCCGCTCCGGCCGGCACGAGGGTCCCGGCGGTCTCGTCGTACCGGATCGAGGCGACCTGGGACGAGGAGCGGAAGACCCTCGCCGGCCGCGAGACGGTCGTCTTCGTCAACAGGACGTCCCGCGAGCTCCCCGACGCCCTCCTCCACCTCTACCTCAACGGCTTCCGGAACACCCGCTCGACGCTCGGGCGCGGCCTCCCCCCGGCGACGGGCTCGGACGGCTTCGGCTTCTGCGAGCTGAAGCGGGTCGCCCTCCCGGACGGCACCGACCTGACCCGCCGCGTCTCCCTCGCTCCGGACGCGAACGACAACCCCGACGACCGGACGCTCGCCCTCGTGCCGCTCCCGCGCCCCGTCCCGCCGGGAGGGACGCTGACGCTCGAGATCGACTTCGAGTCGCGCCTCCCGCGCGGGGTCCTCCGGACCGGCTGGAAGGACGACTTCGTCTTCGCGGGGCAGTGGTTCCCGAAGCTCGCCCGAGCGACGGACGCGGGGTGGCGCGGGCGGCCCTTCTACCCCGCGACGGAGTTCCTGGCCGACTTCGGCGACTACGACGTCACGCTCCTCCTCCCCTCGGCGGTGAAGGGGCGGGTCGCGGTCACCGGCCTCCTCGTCGACGAGAAGGAAGAAGGGGCGGGGCGACTCCGGGTGAGGGCGCGGGCCGAGGACGTCCACGACTTCGCGTTCGCCTTCTCCCCCCGGTTCGAAGTGAAGAGGGAGACGGTCGCGCCGAGCGGGCTGCCGAAGGTCGAGGTCGTCCTCTTCCTCCAGCCCGACCACCGTCCCTCGCGCGAGCGCTATCTCCGCGCGGCGCGCGAGGGGCTCGCGCTCTACGGCGAGTGGCTGACGCCGTACCCCTACCCGGTCCTGACGATCGTCGACCCGCCGACGGGCTCGGGGGCCGAGGCGATGGAGTACCCGACGCTCTTCACCGGCGGGACGGGCTGGCTCGTCCCCGCCTCCTCCGGCGAGCCGGGGGCGCTCGTCCTCCACGAGCTCGCCCACCAGTGGTTCCAGGGGATCGTCGCGACGGACGAGGTGAGCGAGGCGCACCTCGACGAGGGGCTCGTGAGCTGGATCTCCGCGCGGGCCGAGACGCGGCTCCTCGGGACGCCGAGCGCGGTCCTCGAGGCGTTCGGCGTCCCCGTGCCGCTCCGCGCGCTCAAGCGCCCTCTCCCCGAGGCGGAAGCGCAGGACGCGCTCGACCAGGCCGCGTTCTCGCGCTCCGACCCGACGCTCCGCGAGTCGTGGCGCGCCCTCGACGACGCCGCCGTGCGCGCGAACACCTACTCCCGCCCGGCGCTCCTCCTCGAGTCCGTCGCGAGGACGACCGGGGAGAAGCCCTTCCTCGCCGCCGTGAAGGAGTACGTCCGCCGCTTCTCCTTCCGCCACCCGTCGACGGCCGACTTCCTCGCCGTCGTCGGCGAGGTTGCCGGGCCCGGGGCGCGGGACCTCCTCGAGCGCGGCTGGGCCTCGGCGGGAGCTGTCGACTACGCCGTCACCCGCGCCGCGACGACGCGCGTCGCCCCGGTGGCGGGCTACCTCGGCGACGGCCCGAACCGCACCTGGCACGCCCCGGCGGAGGCCGGGAAGACGTGGGAGTCTACGGTCGTCGTCCAGCGCCTCGGCGAGGTCGCCTGGCCCGTCGAGGTCGAGATCCGGTTCGAAGGGGGACAGACGGTCACGCGGCGCTGGGACGGGCGCGCCGAGTGGAACCGCTGGCAGTTCACCGGCCCGCGCCTCGTCTCGGTGGTCGTCGACCCGAAGCGGACCTGCCTCCTCGACGTGAACCGCCTCAACGACGGCCTGAGGACGGAGCCCGAGCCGACGGCCGCGCGCGCGTGGAGCCACCGCCTCCGCTTCCTCGCCCAGAACCTCCTCGAGCTCTTCGCGCTCCTCGCGACGCTCCCCGGGGTCGCGCCGTGAAGGGGGACGCCCTCCCCGTCCTCTGGCTGCGCGGCCTCGTCGCGGCCGCGACGGCGTGGAAGGCTCTCCTCCTCGCCCTCTTCCTGAACGCGGCGCTCGCGCTCGTCGTCACGGCCCCGCTCGCCTCGCGCCTCCACGACCTCCTCGACGCGCGGCCCGCGGCCGACGGCCTCGCGAAGGGGTGGGACGTCGTCCTCGGCGCGCACCTCCTCCGGGCCGAGCCGGGGCTCCTCGGCGACCGCGCGCGCCTCGAGTCGCTCGAGGAGGGGACCCTCCCGCTCGCCGACCTCCCCCGCCTCTCCGGCCCGTTCGCGGGGCTGCTCGCGGCCGGGCTCCTGCACGCCGCGCTCTCGGCGCTCCTCGCCGGGGGCTTCGTCGGGCGCTTCGCCGCCGACCGCGACCGGGGCAGCCTTTCCGCCTTCTTCGCCGACGCCGTCCGGCTCGGACTGCCGTCGCTCCTCGTGGGGCTCGTCGGCCTCGCGGCGATCCTCGGGGCGTTCCTCGTCCTCGTGGAGCTTCCCCGCGAGGCGACGCTCTCCCCCGACCTGCGGTGGGACTGGGAGCGGAGCGGGCTCTCCCTCCTCCGGCTCCTCGCGTTCCTCGGCGCGACCGGCGCCGTCCGCGCCGTCGTCGCCCAGTCGCGCGCCGCGCTCGGCGTCGCGAAGTCGGCGAACCCCTTCCTCGCCCTCGCCTCGGGTCTCGGCTTCGTCGTCGGGCGCCCCGTGAAGGCGCTCCTCCTCGAGGCTTCCTTCGGCGTCACGGCGCTCCTCCCGCTCGCGGCGTGGCTCCTCTTCGCCCCCTCGTGGGGCGGCGGGAGCGGGCGCCTCCTCGCCCTCCTCGTCGCCGGGCAGCAGGCCGTCGTCCTCCTCCGCGTCCTCGCGCGGACGGCCCACCTCGGCGCGGCGACGGCCTGGATGCGCGGGACGCGCGAGACGGCACGCCCCGCGCCTGCGAAGATCGAGTCGTGATCGAGCTCCTGACGAAGACCCCCGCGTCCTGGGCCGAGCGCGCCGCCGCGCGGCTCCCCGAGCTCGTCGCCGACCACGCCGCCTGCGAGCTGCAGGCCGCCGTCTTCGCCCTCGCCCTCGTCGGCCGCTACCCGGGCGACCCTCTCCTCGTCGACCGCCTCTCCGCGCTCGCCACCGAGGAGCTCCGCCACTTCCGGAAGGCGACGAGGGAGGCGCGGCGCCTCGGCGCGACGACGCGGACCCGCCGCGCGAACCCCTACGTCTCCGCGCTCCGCGCGGCGTGCCGCCCCGGGCGCGAACCGGAGCAGGGGCTCGACCTCCTCCTCGCCGGGGCGCTCGTCGAGGCGCGGAGCCACGAGCGCTTCCTCGCGCTCGTGCCGCACCTCTCCGGCGAGCCGCGCCTCGCGAAGCTCTACGCCGAGCTCGCCGTCGCCGAGGAGCGGCACGGCCCCGCCTACCTCGAGCTCGCCGAGCGGCACGCGGGAAGGGAGGCGACGGCCGCTCGCCTCGCCGAGCTCCTCGTCGTCGAGGCGCGGGCGCTCGAGGGGCCGTCGACCGGCCCCGTCGCCGTCCACTCGCCCGGGTAGCAGCGGACCGGGGAGGCTCGCCGCGAGCCTCCCCGCGGCGTCACGCCCGGTCAGTCGTCTTCGGGGAGCGGGTGCGTCGCGATGACGTACTCCTCGACGGGCCGGCCCCCGACGAGGTGCTCGTCGATGATCCGGTCGAGGACAGGCGGGTCGCAGGCGCGGTACCAGACCCCCTCGGGGTAGACGACGGCGATCGGCCCCCCCTCGCAGACGCGGAGGCAGCCGACCCGCGTCCGGAGGACGCCTCCCTCCTCCGAGAGGCCCCGCCTCCTCAGCCCGTCCTTGAGGTGGGTCCAGGCGGCCATCGCGCGCTCGGCGTCCGCGCACTTCGGGTTCTCCCGGTCGGCGCAGAGGAAGACGTGGCGCCGCGCGGAGGCGAGGCCGATCTTCGCGAGCTTGCGGGCGATCCTCTCCGCCTCGGTCCCGGGCGTTCCGTCCATCGGCGTCCTCCCCGCGGGGAGTCTAGGGGAAAGGGGGGCGCGTTATAGACTCTTTGGCCCGTACCCGTACCCACCACTCGGAAGCGAAGGAGCGACACGATGGGCCTCCTGAAGGACTTCCTCCGGATCGACGCCGACCGGCGCGCCATGCTCGCGGCGCTCCGCACGGACGCGGAGTCGCGGCGGCTCCAGATCGAGGAGCTCGCGGCGGAAGGGAAGCGCAAGCGCGACGAGATCGGGATGCTCGAGCAGCAGCTCCGCCGCCTCGCCGAGGACGTGGCGCGGACGGAGGAGGAGCTGCTCGAGATCGAGGCCCGCCGCGACGACTACGACCGCGAGACGTACGAGCGGAAGGTCGAGGCGGTCCGCTCCTGCCTCGAGCACGACCGCGCCGACGGCCACCGGATCGCCGAGGACTTCCGGGGCCTGAGGGCCGGGTTCGAGAGCGAGAGGGCCCGCCTCCTCGCCCAGGCCGACACCGGCCGGATGATGGACAACTTCTTCCAGATCGAGGCGTTCCTGAAGGACACCGGCACGCCGATCCCCGACGCGGCGCGCAAGGCCCTCATGAAGGAGCGCCAGGACCTGATGGCCCGGATCGGACCGCTCGTCGCCCCGCCCCCGTCGCCGGACGGAGTCTTCAAGGCGACCGTCGTCTACTCCGCGCTCGAGGAGGGCGAGCCGGAGGCGATCGTGGCCGTGGGACTCCCCGACGAGGCCGAGCCCTCCGGCAGCCACGACCTCGCGGCGCTCCTCCTCTTCGGCTCCTGGGCCTCCGTCGTCGAGAAGATCGGCCCCGGCGTTCCGAAGCCCCGGCGCGAGGAGGGGGTCGTCGTCTACGAGAAGCCCTGCGGCTCCCGCCCCGCCGACGAGACGGCCCTCGACCTCTTCCTCGCCGTCGAGGACGGCCTGAAGAAGGCGGCCGCGGCCGCGGGCGTCCCGTGCGAGCTGACGGGCGTCTTCCTCGAACCCGAGATCGCTTCGGCGGTCTTTCCCAGGGGCGGCGCCCGCCGCTCCTGACCGGAGGCAGCCATGGCCGTGAAGTGGATCGGCGACGCCGCGCAGGAGCTCGGCATCTCACCCCTCGACGCCGTCGAGATCCTCGCCTCGCGGCAGGAGTACCCGATGAACGGCCTCATCGACGAGGACCGCTTCAAGACGCTGCGGCTCATGCGCGGCGGCAAGCGGGTCGAGGCCTCGGGCTCCCAGGCGATGCCGATCCCGGACCGCCCCGTCTCGGCGCACACCGTCGCGATCCCCGCCGTCCCACACCCGGCGCCGCCCCCTCCGCCCCCGCCCGCACCTCCTCCGGCGCCGCCGGAAGCGGCCGCGCCCGTCCCGGTCGTCCCGGCGCCCGTCGTCCCGGCGCCGCCTCCGCCCCGGCCTCCCGTCGGAGAGGCGACCTCGGTGACGGCGCCGTTCCAGACGATCCCCGGGAAGGAGGGGGAGCGGACCGTCATCCTCGCCCCGGTCGACCCGAAGCGCTGAGATCCGCGGGCGCGGCCGTCGCGTAGAGGGAGTCCGGAGGACCCCGACGATGAAGCTCCCGAAGACCCTCCTCGCGGCCGCCGCCCTCGCCGTCGCGTCCCTGGCGACGGCGGGCGACGCGGGCGTCCACGCCTTCACCCTCAACCTGAACGACGGCACCCCGAAGAAGCTCGCCGACTACCGCGGCAAGGCGCTCCTCATCGTGAACACCGCGAGCCGGTGCGGCTACACGAAGCAGTACGCGCCGATGGAGCAGCTCTACGAGAAGTACAGGGACCGCGGCTTCGAGGTCCTCGCCTTCCCCGCGAACGACTTCATGGGGCAGGAGCCGGGGACGAACTCCGAGATCCGGGCCTTCTGCACGGCGAACTACAAGGTCACGTTCCCGCTCTTCGAGAAGATCTCGGTGAAGGGGGACGGCATCCACCCGCTCTACAGGTACCTCACGACGCTCCCCGGCTTCGACGGCGCGATCAGCTGGAACTTCAACAAGTTCCTCGTCGACCCGAACGGGAAGGTCGTCGCGCGCTTCGGGACGCGCGTCGACCCGATGGCCGAGGAGGTGACGAAGAAGCTCGAGGAGGTCCTGCCGAAGAAGGGCTGAGCCCTGCCGGGCCTTCGCTACTCCGGGAGCGTCGCGAGGAAGAGGTCGACGAGGCGCGCGTCGAGGTGCGTCCCGGAGATGCTCCGGAGGTAGTCGCGCACCTCTCCCGCGGGAAGGCCCCGTCGGTACGGCCGGTCGTAGCGGAGGGCGTCCCAGATGTCGACGACCGCGAACACCCGGGCCACGAGCGGGATCTCCTCGCCCCGGAGGCCGCGCGGGTAGCCCGTCCCGTCCCACCTCTCGTGGTGGGCCCACGGGATGTCGAGGGCCGGCCGGAGGAAGCCGATCCCCGAGAGCATGTCGTGCGCGTACGTCGGGTGGAGCCGCATGACCGCCCACTCCTCGTCGGTGAGCGGCCCGGGCTTCTGGAGGATCCGGTCCGGGATCCCGACCTTCCCGATGTCGTGGAGGAGAGCGCCGCGCCTCACGTGGACGAGCCTCTCCTCGGCGATCCCCGCGCGCCGCGCGAGGTCGAGCGTCCGGTCGACGACGCGCTGGGTGTGCCCTTCCGTCTCCTTGTCGCGGAGGTCGAGGGCACGCACCCACCCCTCGAGCGTCGCGTCGTAGGCGAGCGCGAGCTCCTCGGCGGCCCCCTTCAGGTCGCGGACGAGCCGCGCGTTCGCGATCGCGACCGCCGCCTGCTCGGCGAAGAGCCGGACCGTCTCGAGGTCCGCGGCGCCGAAACGCCCCGGGACCCGGTGGTTCACGAAGAGGCTGCCGAGCACCTCTCCCCGCCATAGGACCGGCACTGCGATGACCGACCCGATCCCGACCCCCGCGAAGGCGGGCGACCGCGCCGGCCAGCTCCGGTAGTCGGCGAGGAGGATCGGCTCGCGCGTCGCCGCCACCGTTCCCGCCACACCCTCCCCCGGCGAGAGGAGGGTGCCGACGTACCTCTCGAGCGTACCGTTCGCGAGGACGAGCTCGACGCGGCCGTCCGGGCGCGAGAGGTAGAGGCCCGCCATCGTCCCGTGTACGAGCCCCTGAGCGCGCTCGACGATCGAGCGGAGGAGGAGGTCGCGGTCGCGGCTCGAGCCGAGGTCGACGCCCGTCTCGTGGAGGGCGAGGAGCGTCGCGAGGCGCTCGCGGTTCACGTCGAAGAGCCTCGCCTTGGCGAGCGCGAGCGCGAGCGGCCCGGTGGCCTCGGCGCCCGACACGAGCCCGGAGCGGGACGGCGCTTCGCGCCAGGCGACCGCGAGGAGGCCGAGCACGTGCTTCCCGTCGCGCAGCGGCCAGACCGTCACCGGGCTGCCGGGGAGGAGCTGCGACGGGAAGCCTTCCGGGGACTCCGCGGTCGCCGCCGTTCCGAAGAGCCGCGCGGCCTCCGCGGCGACCGCCCCCTCCTCGGCCGCCACCGCCTCGAGCGTCCCCCGCCCGCTCGCGAGCGCGATCCGCTCGTGGTCCTCGTCCCAGAGCGCGACGAGGGCGCCCGCCGCCGAGAGCCGCCGTTCCACGGCCCCCGACAGAGCCGCGAGGAGGGGGGGAAGGCTGTCCTCGCGGAGCGCCGCCGAGGCGACGTCGGCGCGGAACGCCCTCTCCCTCCGCGCCTCGGCCCGCTGCGCCTCGGCCTCCAGGCGGTCGATCGCCGCCGCGAGGGCGTCGGCCATCTCCGCGACGAGCCGCGTCTCCTCGGTGTCGAAGACGGACTGGTCCGCCGCGTAGACCGCGAGGATCCCGAGGACGCGGTCTCCCCTCCAGAGAGGCATTGCGAGCGCCGACCCGTCCGGGTACTCCCGCCTCGCCGGGCACTCGGGGCAGTCCGCCTCACCGGCCTCGGAGCCGACGATGACTGGCGTCCCGGTCAGGAACGCGGTCCTCCCGCACGCCGTCCCGCCGTGAAGGGTCTTGAGGTCGATCCGGAAGAGCCCCGGGTCGCAGGGCTTCGAGGCGCCCGCGAGGCGCACCTCGCTCCCCGACTCGTCGAGGAGGCCGACCCAGGAGAAGACGTACTCCCGCTCCTCGACGAGGGCCGCGCAGACGCGGCCGACGAGCTCTCCCGGCTCGAGCGCCTCGGCGAGGATCTCGCGGACCCGGGCGGAGGCCCGGAGCGCCCGGTTGAGCCGGTCGAGCCTCGCCTCCCTCTCTCGGAGCGCGTCCTCCGTCCGCCGCCGCGCCGTGATGTCGAGGAACGCGGCCGCCATCTCGCCCGGAGCCGTCTGGAACGCCTGGACGAGGAAGGCGCCCGCGATCCGGCCGTCGGCGTACGCGACCTCCTCGCTCCGCCACGGCACCCCCTCCGTCGCGACGCGCCGGTAGGCGCCGGGCAGGGCGGTCCCGGCGAGCGCCGGGAACGCCTCCTCGATCGTCCGACCGACGAACTGCCGGTTGTCGACGCCGAGGATCGCGTCCGCGGCCGGGTTCGCGCCGCGGAAGACGAGACGGCCCCGGTCGTCGAGCGCGTAGTAGTGGAGCCCGACGGGGATCGACGCGACGAGCCGACGCCCCTCCTCTTCGCGCTCCCCCTTCTCGCGGCGCGCCTCCCGCCGCTCGATCTCGGACGCCGCGCGCGCGGCGAACAGGGCGAGGGCACGGACGGCCGAGCCGCCGTCGTGGAGCGGACGCGACGAGAGGGCCGCGAGGAGGCCGAGCGGCGAGCCGTCCACGGACGCGAGAGGGACCCCGACGTAGCTCGCGAGGCCCGCCCGGGCGAGGACGACGTCCTCCGGGAAGAGCTCGGCGACGAGGTCCGCGTAGACGCACGGCGCCCTCCCGACGACCTGCTCGCACGGCGCCCCGCGAAGGTCGTAGACGAACGGCGCGGCCGGGCTCCCGCCCGCACGGAAGGCGAGCGTCCTCACGCGTCGGCTCTCCCCCTCCTCGAGGCGGCCGACGACGACCATCTCCATCCGGAGCGTCTCGGCGAGCCCCGCCGCGAGGCGGTCGAAGAAACCGTCGGCCGGGCCGGCGTCGAGCGCGGTGCCGAGGACGGCCGCGGCCCGCTCGAGGCGCCGGGCCGCCGTCACGTCGGTCGCGGTCACGACGAGCGTCCCGGCCGTTCCCTCCGCGCCGCGCAGCCGGCGCGCCGAGAGGCGGAGCTCGGCCTCCGAGCCGTCCGCGCGGCACGCCCGCCCCTCGCCGAGGAAGGCCCCGCGCTCGCGCGCTCCCTCGAGGAGCTCCGCGGCTCCCGAGGAGAGGACGGCCGAGAGAGGCGCGCCGGTGGCCCCGGCCGGGAACGTCGACTCGAACGCCTCGTTGACCGCGACGACCGTCCCGTCCGCCGCCACGACGAGCGCCGCGTCGGGCGTCGCCTCGAGCGCCGCCGCGAGGGACGCGGGGAGCCGCGCCGCGCGGCCGCGCTCCTCCGCCCCTTCGCCTTCCGGCGAAGGGCCCGTGCTCTCGCGGGGGTGTTCGGGGGTCAGCGCCATCCTGCCTCCGTGGCCGGGTGGACCGGATCGACCCGCAGCGACGGGAACTCTAGCAGGACGGTCCGCGGGAGGAGCCACGGCGCGGGGCCGCCGCGGCGATCAGGCCGAGAGGAGCGTCGTCACCTCGCGCGCGATCTCGAGGCAGCTCGTCAGGCCGGGAGACTCGATCCCGACGAGGTTCACCCAGCCCGGGAGCCCGCGCGCGGACTCCTCGGCGATGACGAAGTCGCGGAACGGGGCGCCGATCGCCTGGAGGCGCGGGCGGATGCCGGACTGGTCGGGCGCGAGGTCCTCGGGCTCGAGCGAAGGGAGGTAGCGCCGCGCCGCCGCGAGGAAGGAGTCCCGCCGCCCCTCGTCGACCGCGTAGTCCTGGCGGCGCCCGGCGAAGACCTCGATGTCGGGGCCGAACTTCAGCTCGCCGTCGAGGTCCACCGTCAGGTGGATCCCGAGGAGGCTGCCGTAGCCCGCCGGGAGGACCGGGTAGAGGAGGCGCCGGGCGAGGTGCCGGCGCGCGGAGCGGACGCGGAAGTAGCTCCCCTTCGTCCAGGTCTGCCGGTAGCCCGCCGCGTCGACGTCGAGGCCGGGCATCGCCGCGACGGTGTCCGCGTCGAGGCCCGCGGCGTTCACGACGCGGGGCGCCGTCAGCCGGACCTCCTCGCCCGCGGGATCCTCGAAGACGAGCTCGAACCCGCCCGGGACGGGGCTCGCGGCCTTCAGCGCGTGCCGGAACGCGAAGCTCGTCCCGTTCTCCTCGGCGAGGACGCGAAGCGCGCGGAGGAGGCCGTGGACGTCGAGGATGCCGGTCGTCGGCGAGAGGACGGCCGCCGTGGCGCGGGCGTGCGGCTCCTCCTCGCGGAAGCGCGCGATCGGCACCTCCTCGAGCGCGACGCCGTTCGCCCGCCCCCCCGCGACGACCTCGGCGAGCCGCGGCTCCTCCCCGGGCGTCAGCGCGAGGAGCCACTTCCCGATCCGCCGGAACGGCACGCCGTGCGCTTCGCAGAACGCGGCGAGGCTCCGGTTGCCGGCGAGGCAGAGGCGCGTCTTCAGCGACCCCGGCGCGTAGTAGATCCCCGCGTGGAGGACCTGGCTGTTCCGCGAGCTCGTCTCCTGGCCGGCCGTCGCGTGCCGCTCGGCGACGACGACCTGGAGGCCCGCGCGCGACAGCCCGGCCGCGCACGCGAGGCCGACCACCCCGCCCCCCACGACGACGACGTCGGCGTCCATCCCCCCATCGTCGCACCGGAGCCGCGGGCCGTCACGCACGAACCTCGTGCGTCCCCTCCCGTCAGCGCCCCGAGGGGCCGGCGAGCGGCGCCGGGCCGGGCGGCGCGAGGAGCTGGATCCGGACGCCGTTCGTGGCGTTGTCGACCGTCGTCGCCGCCACGACGACGCGGCCCCCCTCCGTCCCCGTGCCGTGCGCGGCGAGCACGAGGCGGTCGACCGGGGCGGGGCCGAGGCCGAAGCCCGACGGACCGTTCCAGAGGTCGTCGAGCTGCGCCTTCTCGAACGGCCCGACGAGGAGCTCGCGCTCCCCGCGCGGGACGTCGCCGTCGGCGGAGAGCCGCAGGACGACCCGGGCGGGAGCGCCCGTCACCTCGGTGACGATCAGGTTCACCCTCTCGCGGCGCCAAGAACGGAGGCCCGGCAGGACGGCCGCGGGGAGCCCCGCGCCGACGACCTCCGGCGAGGCGGGACCGACGGCGGGCAGCTCGGCCGTCATCGTCCCGCGCGAGGTGTCGGCGAGGTCGAGCGGCGTCGAGACGGCCGCGCGCGCGAGGACGCGGCCGGCGCCGTCCCCCTCGATCCGGAGCGAGCCCGACGTGTTCGTCGCCGGCCCTCGGGCGAAGAGCGAGAGGACGACGTTGCGGCCGACGTCGATGGGGAGGGCACCGTCCCGCGGGAGGAGCGACTCCCGCTCGACGCTCCCGCGGATCGGCGCGCCGTCCGCGTTCGTCCCCGCGAAGGCGTACGTCAGCTTCAGCGGCGCGGCGGACGGGGCCGCCGTCGCGACCGAGAGCTCGGTCGTGAAGTAGGCGCCCTTCCCCGCCGCCTGGACGATCGACGCGACCACCTGGGGACCGGCGCCATCGCTCGCGTCCTGCGGCGCCGGCCGCCCCGTCACGACGGAGAAGCTCGCGGAGACGTTGTCGACGAGCGTCGCGAGCGCGACGACGCGGCCGTCCCCCTCGAGCGGCTCGACGCGAAGGCTCGAGGCCTCGGGAACGGGGCCCGGGAGGCCGACGGCCGACGCGAGCGCGAGCTGCGCGCTCCCCCACGCGGGGACCGCGACCTCCCCCCGCCCGAGGGGACGGCCGGAGGAGTCGAAGAGCCGGAGAGCGACGCGGGCGCTCCGCCCGGCCGTCTCGGCGAGGACGACGTTGCACCGGACCGCGTTCGTCACCTTCAGGCCGGGGAGGAGGAGCGGCCGCCGCCCGGCGCCGGTCCCCTCTCCCGCGGCGACCGCCGGGACCTCGGCCGTGAAGCGGCCGCCCGCGGGGGACGTCCCGGTGACGACGCTCCGCACCGCGAGCGTCGGGGGGCCGCGGACCTCGAGGTGGACGGCCACGTCCGTGTCGCCGAAGAGGACGGGGAGCGCGTCGTCGAAGAGGAGCGAGCCGTTGGGCGGGACCTCGACGACGGCGCGCACCGCGTCTCGCTCGCCGTCCGCGCCCGCGGGGGTCGCGTAGACGGCGACCGCCGCCGGGGCGTCGGCGTGGTTGCGCAGGACGAGGGACGACGAGAAGGCCTGTCCGAGGGCGCCGGCCATCCTCACCGCGGTCGGGACGACCCACGACGCCGTCCCGGCGGGGACGGGCCCGCGCCCCGGCGCCGGGCCCCGCGGCGCGGGGACGGCGTCGACGACGGGGACGTCGACGCGGTCGTCCTCTTCTCCGCCCGCGGCGACGAGAGAAAGGAGGGTGCGGACGGGCGAGGCGCCGTCCTCCGCCGTCCGGAGACGCCGGTCCGCGGTGAGGCGGAGCCGGCGCGTCCCCTTCGCGGGGATCGGCGTCGCGAGGTCGGCCGCCGCGACGGAGAGCCAGCCGCCTCCCGGGTCGATCACCGGCGCGAGGAGGACGGGCGCGGGTCCCGGGTTCGTGACGACGACCTCGGCCGAGACCGTCGGCTGTCCCGCCGGCGCGAGGAGGAGGAGCTCGGGCGGCGAGACGCTGACGCGCGCGCTCCCCGTCCCGCCCGAGGCGACGGCCATGGCGACGGGCGTCGAGGCGACGCCGCCACCCCACGTCGCGACGACGCGCCCCGCGCGGACGCCCGGCGTCGTCGTGGCGCCGGGCCGTGCCGAGAGGAGGAGCGTCGCCTCCTCGCCCGGCGCGAGCGTCGCCGAGAGCGGCGTCACCGCGAACGCGCTCTCCGTCGACTCGAAGCGGACGGCGGCAGCCGTTCCGCCGACGTTGCGGAAGGCGAGGAGCGCGGTCGGCGCCGTCTCGCCCGCCCTCACGAGCCACGGCACGCCCTGCCCCCGCGTCGGGACGACGGCGGCCGGCGGCGCGACCACGCGGAACGTCGTCAGCGCCGAGTACGGCCCGGCCGCGCCGCAGGCGTTCACGGCGGCCACGCGGAACGCGGCCGTCGCGCCCGCCCCGAGGTCCACGCTCCAGGCGAAGGGCGGGCCGGCGACCTCCCTGTCGACGAGGACCGCCGGCTCCCCGGACGGCGGGAGCGTCCCGGCCTGCACGCGGTACCGCGCGGAGGGGTCGCCCGCGCCCCACGCGAAGAGGGCGAGCGCGCCCGCGGAGACGGAACCTCCCGGCGCGGCCGTCACCACCGGTGCGGCCGGCGCGGCGCAGCCGCCCGAGGCCGTCACCGTCCGCGCGATCGCCGGCCCGAAGGGCGTCCCCTCCTCGGTGACGAGCCGCCACTCCGGCCCGAAGGTCCCGTCGCGCGGCGCCGTCATCGGGAAGGAGAACGTCGCCGTCTCCCCCGTCGCGACGGAGCGCGAGGAGGGGAGCGGCACGCGCCCCGGCGCGAGGAGCGCCGCGTCCGCGAGCGGCGCGAGGGCGTACCCCGCCTCGCGCGTCCAGGTCGCGCGCCCCGTGTTCCGGAGCGTCACCGTCACCGGGACGGCGACGCCGGGAGCGACCTGCCCCGGGACGACCGCCGAGACGAGCGAGGCCGCGTCGCCGTACGGAGGGTAGGCCGACGTGAACGTGGAGAGCCCCGTGAAGGCCGCCTTCGGCGTCCGGTCGGGACGGAGGAGGCCCCACTTCGGGACCCCCGCGCTCCCGTCGTCGACGAGCTCGTAGACGAAGACCTTCTTCACCCACGACGGCTCCCCCGCCCGCCCGAACCAGTCGCCGAGGAGCCCGACGAGGAACGTCGACTGGGCCGCCTCGCCGACCTCGTCGGAGGCCCAGCCCGTCTCGGTGAGCCAGACCGGCTTGTCGTCCGCGCCGGCGTAGCGGAGGACCTCGCGCACGGACGGCGCCACGAGGTCCCAGAAGCGCGGGTCGCCCCCGAACGTCGTCGACGCGTCGAGCTTCCGCGTGACGCCCCCGCTCCCGTCCCGGTCGTACACGTGGTGCGTGACGACGTCGATCACGTCGCGCGCGCGCCGCATCGACTCGAGGAGCCAGTCGTACCAGCTCGCCCCGCCCGAGGTGAGGTGGGCGAGCTCGGGACCGCAGACGAGGGCGTCCGGGTCCGCCTTCCGGATCTCCTCGGCCGCGGGGCGCAGGAGGAGGTCGAGGTACTGCGCGCGCGTCCCCGCCCAGAAGCCGGAGAGGTTCGGCTCGTTCCAGACGCCCCACGCCTTCACCCGGCCCCGGTAGCGCCGCGCGGATTCGGAGACGAAGGCCCGCCAGTCGGCCACGTCGCGCGGCACGCCGCTGCCGGCGGGACCGTCCGTCGCCCAGGCGGGCGTCCCGCCGAGGCTCGCGTAGACCTCGACGCCGCGCGCCCGCGCCTCGCGGACGATCTCGTCGTAGAGGGCCCAATCCCGCTTCCCGCGGGACGGCTCGACGGACGACCAGAGGAAGTCGATCCGGACCCAGCCGAGGCGCGCCTCCTGGGCCCGGTCGAGGAGGAGCCGCAGGTCGTCCCCGCCGGGGGCGTGGGCGTTCACGCCGTACGGCGAGGCCTCGGAGGCCGCCGCCCGTCCCGGCGGGGCGGCGGCGAGGAGCGCTGCGGCGAAGACTGCTCCCGCCCGGAGGAGGCGTCTCATCCGGCGAATCGTCTCAGAACCGCTCCGGATCGTGTAAAACGTCCCGACCAGCATGAGCGAGTCCGCACCGGCCGGCCCGGGCGCCGTGACCGCCCGCCTCGCGGCGCGCGGCCTCGCCGTCCTGACCCTCGTCAACCTCTTCAACTACCTCGACCGCTACGTCGTCTCGTCGCTCGTGGAGAGCCTCCGCGCGTCGGAGCTGAAGCTCAGCGACACGCAGGCCGGCTCGCTCATGACGGGCTTCATCGTCGTCTACATGGTCGCCTCGCCCTTCTTCGGCGTCCTCGGCGACCGCGGCTCGCGCCCGCGCCTCCTCGCGCTCGGCGTCTTCGTCTGGAGCCTCGCGACCGCCGGGGCGGGCCTCGCGAGGAGCTTCTTCTCGCTCTTCGCCGCCCGCGCCACCGTCGGGATCGGCGAGGCCGCGTACGGCACGATCGCGCCGAGCCTCCTCGCCGACTACTTCTCGAAGGAGAAACGGGGCCGCGTCTACGCGATCTTCTTCTGCGCCATCCCGATCGGCTCGGCACTCGGCTACATCGTCGGCGGCTACGCCGACACGCACCTCGGCTGGCGGTCCGCGTTCTTCGTGGCGGGCCTCCCGGGCCTCCTCCTCGCGCTCCTCGCGCTGACGCTGCCCGACCCCCCGCGCGGATCCACCGAGGCGGGCGAGGCCCCGCCCGAAGGGGTCTCGACGGAGAGCGGCTGGGGCTCGTACCTCGCTCTCGCGAAGAACCGCCCCTACCGGATCGCCGTCCTCGGCTACGCGGCCTACACGTTCGGCATCGGCGGGATGGCGTTCTGGATGCCGTCGTTCCTCGAGCGGGTCCGCGGCGTCCCGAAGGAGGCGGCGACGGTCCAGTTCGGCCTCGTCGTCGTCGTCACCGGCTTCGTCGGGACGTTCGCGGGCGGCTTCGTCGGCGACGCGCTCCTGAAGAGGACGAAGGAGGCGTACCTCTGGGTCTCCGGAGTCTCGACGCTCCTCGCGGTCCCGTTCGCGTTCGTCGCGCTGACGGCGCCGGGCCGCTCGGTCTACCTCCCGTCGCTCGTCGTCGCGCAGCTCCTCGTCTTCGCCTCGACCGGCCCGATCAACTCGGCGATCGTCAACGACGTCCTCCCGTGGCAGCGGGCGGCGGCCGTCGCCGCGTGCAACTTCACGATCCACGTCCTCGGCGACGTCCCCTCGCCGCCGCTCCTCGGCGCGCTCTCCGACGCCTCGTCGCTGCAGTCCGCCGTCCTCCTCGTTCCGGTCGCGTTCCTCGTCGGCGGCGCGATCTGGACGTGGGGCGCCGTCTCGGGCCGCCGCGCGTGATCCGCGGCGCGGCGACGGCCGTCTCGCGCCTCGTCCTCAGGGTCTTCTACCGGCGCGTCGAAGCCTCGGGGCTCGAGCGGATCCCCGCCGCGGGACCGACGATCCTCGTCCTGAACCACCCGAACGGGCTGATGGACCCGCTCCTCCTCCTCTGCCTCTCGCCGCGCCCCGTCGCGTTCCTCGCGAAGTCGCCCCTCTTCTCCATGCCGTTCGTCTCGCTCTTCGTGAAGGCGTTCGACTCGATCCCCGTCTACCGCCCGCAGGACGCCGACGCGGACGTGCGGAGGAACCGGGAGACGTTCGCGGCGGCGCGCGCGCTCCTGAAACGCGGGGGCGTCCTCGCGCTCTTCCCCGAGGGAATCTCGCACGACGCGCCGCGCCTCATGCCGCTGAAGTCGGGAGCGGCGAGGATCGCGCTCGGCGCCGCGGCGGAGGGGCCGGTGACCATCGTCCCGGCGGGGCTCACGTACGAGGCGCGCGACCTCTTCCGGAGCGAGGCGCTCCTCCGCGTCGCCGAGCCGTTCACGGTGGAGCCGATCCCGCTCGACGAGAAGGGCGAGCCTCCGCGGACCGCCGTGAAGGCGCTCACGGACCGCGTGAGGGCCGCGCTCGAGGGGGCGACGCTCCAGGCGGACGACCGCGAGGCGCTCGCGCTCGCGACGTTCGCGGAGGCGCTCCTCCCCGGCGGAGGCGAGGCCGAGGGGCTCGAAGCGCGCCTCGCGCGCCGGCAGCTCCTCCTCGAGGGCGCGGGCCGCCTCCGCGAGAGCGGGCCGGAGCGCCTCGCCGCGCTCGCCGCGCGCCTCCGCCGCTTCTCGCGCGTCCTCGACGCGGCCGGCCTCGTGCCCGCGGGCCTCGACGCGGGGGCGGCGCGCGCCGAGCTCGCCGCGTCGACGTTCACCGCCCTCCTCGTCGCGCTCTTCCTCGCCCCGCCCGCGCTCCTCGGCCTCCTCGCGCACGCCCCGGCCTACAACCTGATCGGCCCGCTCGCGAGGCGTCTCTCCCGCGGCGACGCCGACATGGTCGCCACGATCAAGGTCCTCGGCGCGTTCGTCTTCTTCCCGCTCACCTGGATCGCCCTCGGGACCGCCGCCGGCCTCGCCTGGAGCCTCCCGCTCGGCCTCCTCGTCGGCCTCGCGCTCCCCCTTTGCGGGACCCTCGCGCTCCTTCTCCTCGAGCGGTGGGAGGCGACGTCCGCCGCGCTCCGCGCCCTCGGCCTCTCGCTGTTCCGCCGCCGCGCCTTCGCGCGCCTCCTCGCCGAGAGGGCCGCGATCTCCGCCGAGATCGAGCTCCTCGCCGCGGATCGCAGAATGTAGAACGTAGACCAGACCCCCAGGAGATGGGGTCTGGTCTGCACTCTACAGTCTGCGCGGCTCAGGCGAGGGAGAGGAGAGCTTCCTCGACCGCTCCCTTCACGAGCGGCACCTTGTAGTCGTTGTCCGACATCGGCTCGGCCCCCTTCACGGCGAGCTCGGCGGCCTCGGCCGCGAGCCTTCCGTCGAGCGCCTTGCCGACGAGGAGCTTCTCCACCTCGGGGACGCGCCACGGCGTCGGCGCGACGCCCGAGAGGACGACGCGCGCCGAGGCGACCTTGCCCTCCTTCACGGAGAGCGCCAGGGCGACGCCGCCGAGGGCGAAGTCCCACGCGCCGCGGGCGCGGACCTTGCGGTAGAGGCCCTTCCCCCCCGCGAGGGGCGGGGGGAGGTGGACCTCGGTGATCAGCTCGCCCGGGGCGAGGACGGTCTCGCGCGTGTGGTCGACCGCCGGGAGGACGAAGAGCTTCTCGACGGGGAGGCTCCGCGGCCCCTTCGGGCCGGAGATCTTCACCGTCGCCTGGAGGGCGACGAGGGGCGAGGCCGTGTCGGAGGGGTGGACGATGTAGCAGCCGGAGCCGCCGAAGATGGCGTGGTAGGTGTTCTCGCCGGAGGCGGCGAAGCAGGTCTCGCCCCCCTTCCGCGCGCAGTGGAAGTCGCCGCGGAAGTACCAGCAGCGCGGGCGCTGGCAGAGGTTCCCGCCGAGCGTCCCCTGGTTTCGAAGCTGCGGGCTCGCGGCCGCCGCCGCGCCCTGGCCGAGCCCCGGCCACCCCTTCGCGATCTCGGGGTGCCGCGCGATCTCGGCGAGCGTCGCGAGCGCGCCGATGCGGAGGCCCCCGTCCTTAGTGGCGGAAACCCCCTTCAGGTCGGCGAGCCCCGAGAGGCTGACGACGGACTTCGCGTCGAAGACCTCGTCGCGGAGGCAGCCGACGAGGTCGGTGCCGCCGGCGTGGGCGCGGGCGCCCGGCTCGGCGAGGAGCTTCACCGCCTCGGCGACGGAGCGGGGACGGACGTAGCGGAAGCTCGGAAGCATCGCGTCACCCCTTCTTTCCGCCCGCGGCGAGGAGCGCGGCGAGCCTCGGCGGCGTGATCGGGGAGTCGAAGACGCGGAGGCCGACGGCGTCGCGGACGGCGTTCGCGATCGCCGCGGCCGTCGCGATCGTCGAGGGCTCGCCGACCCCCTTGGCGCCGGCGGTGTTGCACTCCGTGTCGACGAGGTCGACGGAGAGGACCTTCTGCTCGGCGGGGACGTCGAGCGCCGTCGGGATTTTGTAGTCGTGCCAGTTCGCGTTGCACATCTTCCCGGTCTGCCGGTCGAGGACCCTCTCCTCGGTCCGCCCGAGGCCGAGCCCCATGACGAGGCCGCCCTGGACCTGGCACTCGAACGTGAGGCGGTTCATGACCCGGGCGCTGTCCTGCGCGGCGAGGAGCCGCGTGACGGTCACCTCGCCCGTCCTCGTGTTCACCTCGACCTCGGCGAAGTGCGTCGCGAACATCGAGATGACCTTCCCCTCGACGTTCGGGCCCCGCGTCCCGACGCCGACGAGGACCTGCTGCCTCTCGAGCGCCTTGACGGCCGTGACGGCGAGCTTCTTCGACGGGTCCTTCGTCGAGACGACGTCGGGGCCCTCGAGCCTCAGCTCGGAGGCGGGGACCTTCAGCTCCTCGGCCGCCCCGGCGAGGAGCTTCGTCCGCACCTCGATCGCGGCGGCGCGGGCCGCGGGCATGTCGGAGGGGACCGTCTTCGAGCCGCCGCTCGGCCCGCTGTACTGCGTCGTCCCGGTGTCGGCGTGCTCGATCTGGATCTTCTCGAGCGAGACGCCGAGCTCCTCGGCCACGACCTGCGCCATGACCGTCTTCGTCCCGGTGCCGATGTCGGCGGCGCCCGAGTTCACGTTGACGCTCCCGTCGGCGTAGAGCTTCACGATGACGGTCGCCGGCGGGCCTCCCCCGTAGCCCCAGAGCGCGGAGGCGACGCCGCATCCCTTCCGGATCGGCCCGTCGGGCTTCTTCGCCTTCCGCGCCGCCTCCCACCCGAACGCCTTCGCGCCCTCCCGGAGGCACTCCGCGAGGCCGGTCGACGTGTAGGGCTGGTTCCCGCGGCGCTGGCTCACCTTCGGGACGTTCGCGAGGCGCAGCGCGACCGGGTCCATCCCGAGCTTCGCCGCGAGGTCGTCCATCGCCTGCTCGAGCGCCCAGGCCCCCTGCGGGAAGCCGGGGGCGCGCATCGCGCGCGCGCGGCCGGCGTTGATGGCGACGTTCTCGTCGACCGTCTTCACGTTCGGGCAGGTGTAGAGGTCCGTCGCCAGGAACGACGACGACGCGCCGTTCGGGTAGGCCCCGCCGGAGCCGATCGAGGAGAACTCGATCGCCGTCAGGGTGCCGTCCTTCTTCGCGCCGACCTTCACCGTCATCGTGTTCGCCGGGCGGTTCCCGGTGGCGAGGAACTCCTCCTCGCGCGAGAGGAAGAGCTTCACCGGGCGCGCGGTCGCCTTCGCGAGGAGGGCCGCGACGATCGTGTACTTCCCCGCCTCGAGCTTCGACCCGAACCCGCCCCCCATGTAGTGGCCGATGACGCGGACGTTCGCGAGCGGGAGCTTCAGCGACTGGGCGACCGTCTCCTGGACCTCGAAGACGCCCTGCGTCGTGTCCCAGACGGTTAGGCGGTTGCCGTCCCACTTCACGACGGAGCCGTGGACCTCCATCGGCGCGTGGATCTCGCAGGCGGTCGAGTACGTCCCCTCGACGACGGCGTCGGCCGCCCCGAAGCCCGCGCCGACGTCCCCCCTCTCGTACTTCGCCGGGTCGCCGTAGCGGTTCGTCTCCTCGTGGATCAACGGGGCGTCGGGCTTCAGCGCCTCGCGCGGGTCGAGGACGAACGCGAGGACCTCGTACTCCACCCGGATCGCCTTCAGCGCGTCGTACGCCTGGGCCCGCGTCTCGGCGGCGACGGCGGCGACCTCGTCCCCTTCGTACCGCGCGCGGTCGTCGAAGAGCTTCGAGTACCACTTCGCGCGCCCGCGGAACCAGGGGACGTCGGCCCCCGGCGTCTTCCCCGTGATCACGGCGCGGACGCCGGGCATCTTCTCCGCGGCGCTCGTGTCGACCGACTTCACGGCGGCGTGCGCGTGCGGGCAGCGGAGGATCGCCGCGTGGAGCATGTCCGGGAGGGCGAAGTCGAGCGGGTAGACGGCCGAGCCGCTGACGCGCTCGTAGGCGTCGACGCGCGGCACGCGCTTCCCGACGACCTTCGTCTCCCCCCACGGCGGCATCTCCGCCTTCGGCGCGGCGGTCTCGGGGACGGGGCCCTGGAGCCAGTAGAGGAGGTCCGTCACGGCGTCACCTCGCGTTCCCGGGCTGCGCGGCCTTCCCGGGCTGCGCGGCCTTCCGGAGCTTCGCGGCCTTGCCGACCGCGTTGAAGATGTGCGCGTACGTGCCGCAGCGGCAGAGGTTCCCGCTCATGCCGTGCCGGATGTCGTCGAGCGTCGGCTCGGCGTTCGCGCGGAGGAGCCCCTCCGCCGCGACGACCTGCCCGGGCGTGCAGTAGCCGCACTGGAAGGCGTCCTCCTCGACGAACGCCTGCTGGACGGGCCCGAGCTCCTCGCCGTTCATCAGCCCCTCGACCGTCGTCACCTGCCTCCCCTCCGCCTCGAGCGCGAGCGTGAGGCAGGAGTAGCGCGGGACGCCGTCGATCAGGACCGTGCAGGCTCCGCACTCGCCCCGCTCGCATCCCGGCTTCGTCCCAGTGAGGCCGAGCTTCTCGCGCAGGACGACGAGGAGCGTGTCGCGCGGCTCGACGAGGACCTTGTGCGTCCTCCCGTTCACGGTGAGCGTCAGCTTCGAGGGCTCGGTGGCGGGGACTTCCGGCACGGGCGCGGGCGCCTTCGCGGGAGCGCCGAGCGCCTCCGTCGCCACCGCGACGCCGACCGCCGCGGGGACGACCGAGCCGAGGAAGCCCCGGCGGGAGACGCCGCCGTTCGTTTCGAGGTCGTTCCGTTCGTCGCTGCCGTCCGTCATGTGTCCTCCCGCGGCCGGGGCGCGGCGAGGCGAGCCCGGCCCGACCGGGCATGTTACGACTTGACGAGGCGTCGTTCCGCGTCGCGGAAGATGCGACGGGCTCTCCGCGAGAGGGTCTGCGTAGGGGCGCGGGCCCGCCCCGCGCGCGCTTCAGCGCGCGAGCTCGACGCGCAGCGGGCCGAACGGGTCGGCGAGCCTTACGACGACGAAGTCGCCGTCGCGCGCGTACCCCCGCCCGGCGCCCTCGAGCTCCGCCGCCTCGACCTTCGCGAGAGGCGCGCCGTCGACGCGCACGGCGCGGAGCGGCCCCTCCCAGCGCACCTTCAGCTCGAGCGCGCGCGGCGCGGGACGGAAGCGCCCCTCCGCGCGCGCCTCGACGACGAGCCCCTTCGGCGACGGGGTCGACGAGAAGCTCCTCCGGAGGAAGACGCCCGCGCGGTACGCGAAACCGTCCCCCTCGTCCTCGTAGAGCTCCCCGCCCGACGCGCCCTTCGCCGGCCAGAGCTGGACGGTGAGCGTCTTCCCGCGCCGCTCGCCGGTGTGCTGGAGGACCGGCCCGCGGAAGAGGAACGCCCCCTCGCGGACGAAGACGGGAAGCGTGTCGAGCGCGACGGGGACGGTGACGTCGCGCCCCCCCTCGTGGCGGAGCCCGCGCCCGAGCTCCCACCACGCCCCCTTCGGGAGGTAGGCCCGCCGCCTCTCGGCGCCGTCCCGGAGGACCGGCGCGACGAGGAGGTCGCGCCCGAAGAGGAACTCGCCGTCCCGGTCCCACGTCCGCGGGTCGTCGGGGTCCTCGAGGAAGAGCGGCCGCATCGCAGGGACCCCCGTCCGGCTCGCTTCCTCCATGACGGTGTAGATCTCCGGGAGGAGCTCGTAGCGGAGCTCGATCGCCTTCCGGTTTGCCTCCTCGTGCCGCGCCCCGTAGGACCACGGGTCCTGCTCGGGGTTGCCGAAGCCGGTGTGCGTCCTGAGAAACGGCGTGAAGACCGCGCCCTGGAGCCAGCGCGTGTAGAGGTCGGCCGTCGCGCCGCCGACGTACCCGCCGACGTCCGTCCCGACGAACGGGAAGCCGGAGAGCGAGAGGCCGAGGAGGAGCGGGACCGTCCCGCGCAGGTGCGTCCAGGTCGAGACGTTGTCTCCCGGCCAGACGGCGGCCCAGCGCTGCCCGCCCGCGAACGTCGCGCGCGTCAGGACGAAGGGGCGCGCTTCCGGCCGGAGCGCGAGGAGCCCCTCGTGCGTCGCCTGCGACATGAGCATCCCGTAGACGTTGTGGACCTCGCGGTGGTCCGTCGCGCGGCCGTCCGCGTCGTGCCGGACGCCGAGGGGGAACGTCCCCGTCGCCGAGTCGAAGACGGCCGGCTCGTTCATGTCGTTCCAGACGCCGGCGACGCCGAGCTTCACGAGGCCGTCGTGGAGGCTCCCCCACCAAGCCCGCGTCGCGCTCCGCGCGAAGTCGGGGAAGACGCTCGGCACCGGCTCCTTCTCGCCGTGCGACGGCCAGACCGGCGCCTCGAAGAGGCTCCCGTCGGGTCCCCTCACGAAGTGGCCGCCCGCGAGCCCCTCGTCGTACGGCCTCGTCCCCGGCGCCTTCGCCGGGTGCGGGTCGACGATGACGACGGTCCGGAAGCCGTCGGCCGCGAGGTCCGACACGAGCCTCCCCGGGTCGGGGAAGCGCTCGGGGTCCCACGCGAAGGGGCGGAACCCTTCCTGCCAGTGGATGTCGAGCCAGAGGACGTCCGCCGGGATCCGCTTCTCGCGGAAGCTCCGCGCGACGGAGCGGACCCTCGACTCCGGGAAGTAGCTGTAGCGGCACTGGTGGTAGCCGAGGGCCCAGAGCGGCGGAAGCGGCATCCGCCCGGTGAGCGCCGTGTAGCGCTCGATGACCGTCTTCGGGGACGGGCCGTCGATCAGGTAGTAGTCGAGCTCGCCTCCCGTCGCCCCGAACGAGAGGAGGCCGGGGTCCTCCTTGCCGACGTCGAACGAGGAGCGGTACGGGGCATCGAGGAAGACGCCGTGCGCACGCCCGTTCCGCAGGATCAGGAAGAACGGCACTGAGCCGAGAAACCTCAGTAGGGGGGCGCTGAAAACAGAAGCATCGTTCTGAAGCCTCTGCGTACCATCGAGTTGCGAGCAAGAAGGTGGCGCCGAGGGAGAAACAGAACGATGCACGCCGAGGATAGCGTCTACAGCGGGCCGAACGGTATCGAGATCGCCTTCACGGACCAGCCGATCACCGGCTGGGGCGGGCTTTCGTTGGTGGCCCGGTTCTTCGAGGTACTCGGGGTCAGGCAAGTTCTGGCGAAAGCGCTGCCGGACGGGCGGACGTCACCGAATCAGGTGCCGGTCGTGGACATGGCGATGGCGCTCTTGGTGACGATCCTGATGGGCGGACGGCGCTTCTCGCACGTGGAACGGTTTCGATCCGATCCGGTCCTTCCGAAGATGTTCGATCTGTCGCGCACGGCGTCGGCGATGACGATCACGCGCTACTTCGGGGGCTTCACGAAGCGCCACGTCCAGCATCTGGTGGAGGCCGTGGGGCAGGCCCTGTGGGAGCGGCTGATCCCGGCGGACCCGGTAGCCGTGCTGGATCTGGACTCGACGATCTTCGAGCGCTACGGGCAACAGGAGGGAAGCCTGAAGGGGCACAACCCCCGCAAGCACGGGCGCCCTTCGCATCACCCGATCCTGGCGATGCTGGCGGGCAGCAAGAGGGTCCTCCATGCCTGGCTGCGAAGCGGAAACACGGGCACGGCGCGCGGGGCCGAGGGTTTTCTCGACGAGGCTCTCCATCGTCTTGCCGCTCACACGAAGGTGCAGACGGTGCGCGCCGACTCGGGCTTCTTCATCTCCGACTTCCTCGCGCACCTGGAGGCCCGCGGCCTGAAGTACGCCGTGGCCGTGCGGATGCAGCCGCCCATCCGCAGGGCGATCGCGGGCGTGCAGAGCTGGCGCTCCTTCGGACGGGGCGTGGAGGTCTGCGAGCTGCCCTGGCAGCCCTTCCGCTGGACGGCCCCTCGCCGTCTCGTCGTCGTCCGTGAGCTCCTGCGCGAACGTCCCGACGCTGCCGGCCGGCGCCTCTTCGACCTACCCGGCTACACCTTTCACGCCGTCGTTACCAACCTCTCGGTGGCGGCCCCCGAAGAAATCTGGCGCTTCTACAACGGCCGCGCCGACTGCGAGAACCGCATCAAGGAGCTCAAGCTCGACTTCGCTGCCGACGGCTTCTGTCTGCGCTCGTTCCAGGGCACCGAGGCCGTCCTGCAGCTCAACTGCCTGCTCTTCAATCTCCTGATGGCCTTCAAGGACGAGGTCCTCCAGGATCCCTCCCCGACCCTCGGAACCCTCCGCCACTCCCTCTTCGTCCTCGGTGGCCTCCTGCGCGCCTCCGCCCGGCGCTCCCGGCTCTTCCTCGGCCTCCTCACCCAGAAAACCCGATACCACCTCAAACAGCTCCTGCTGCGCCTTGCGGCGATCCCGCCAACTGTGGCGCACCTCAACCTTGACCTTCCACCACCCTGGCGAAACCACCCTTCAATCCCGGCCGGCTTCCTTCGCTACTGCCCTCTCGCTCCCGCTTGAACTGAGGTTTCTCGGCTGAGGCGTAGAGCGGGTCGGTGTCGTCGCCGTAGCCGTAGGTGTCGCTGTTCCACATCGCGTAGGCGACGCCGCCGAGCTTGTTTCCCCGCTTGTCGAGGGGGCCCGTCTTCTCGCCGAAGCCGTAGACGTGCTCGTCGTCCCGGAGCCGCTTCCAGACCCTCACGGCCGCGCCGGAGAACGCCATTCCCCGGAGCGGGTCGTCCGCGTCGATCGTGTCGTCCCCGGAGACGAACGAGACGCGGAGCGGCGCGTGCGTCACGACGGCGGTGAGCGAGCCGCCCGTGACCCGCGAGGCGTCGGAGCCCGGCGCGATCGCGGGGGGCGTCGTCCGGGGCGGCGCGCCCGTCACGGCCCACGAGCGCGGCAGGGGCGAGGTCCCCGCGGGGGTGAAGCGGACCCGTACGACGCCGTCGCCGACCGCGCCGACCGTCACCGTGCCCGACTCGCCGCCGAAGACGAGCGTGTCGCCGTCACGCGCCGGCGGCCCGAACGCGCCGACCGGCGTCCAGGCTCCCGCGGCGGACGCGCCGAGGACGGAGACGAGGACGAGCAGGGAGAGGGCGGCGATGCGGAGCCGGCGAGCGCTGTTCGGCACCGCGGCATTCTCTCCGACCCGGGGCCCGCGCCTCGCGCGAGGCGCCCTTCCGGGCCCCGCGGGCCGGCTACGGGGCGGGGCGCGTAACGGGCGGCGGGCCGGCGCTCTTCACCGCGGCGCCGAGCGCCGTCGCGAGCCCCTCCGCCTCCTCGCCGAGGACGAGGTGGACGATGCCCCCCGTCAGGCGCATGACGCCCGCGACGCCGGAGGCGCGGAGCGCCGGCTCGTCGAGGAGCGCGGGGTCGGCGAGGACGAGGCGGACGCGCGTCCGCGCGCACGCCTCCACGGCCTTCACGTTCGCCGCCCCTCCGAGCGCCGGGAGGAGCGGCGCGGGGAGCGCCGCAGACTCGAGCGCCGCGTGGGCGCCGGAGCCCGGCCTCGCAGGGCCCGCGCCGGCGGACCCGGCGCCGCCGAGCGCCTCCGCCATCGCCGTCTTCAGGTTCTCCGACCGGGTCCCGAAGACGGCCTGGACGGCATTCCCGACGACGACGACGCCTGCGGCCCCGAGCGCGCGGAGCGCCTTCTCGTCGGCGCGGCCGACGTCGTGCACCGTCACGCGGATCCTCGTGATGCAGGCGTCGAGGCTCTCGATGTTCCGCGCGCCGCCGAACGCGGCGACGAGCCGCTCGGCGAGGCCGGCGTGATCGGCGTGCGGCGCGGGAGAGGGCGCCGCGTCGGCCGCCGCCGGGGCGTCCTCGCGCCCCGGCGTCTTCAGGTCGAGGCGGAGGATCGCCGCCCGGAAGACGGAGTAGTAGACGAGCCCCCAGAGCGGCCCGAGGAGAAGGACGAGCCACGGCCGCGTGTCCATCGGCCAGTAGAGGACGAGGTCGAAGAAGCCGTGCGAGAAGGTGAAGCCGAGCTTCATCCCGGCGAGGTTCGCGGCGACGAAGGCAAGGCCCGCGAGGAGGGCGTGGAGGGCGTAGAGGAGCGGCGCGAGGAAGAGGAACGAGAACTCGATCGGCTCGGTGATGCCGGTCAGGAACGACGTCGCCGCCGCCGAGACCATGATGCCGCCCACGCGCGCGCGGTTCTCCGGCCGCGCGCAGCGCCAGATGGCGAGCGCGGCCGCCGGCAGGCCCCACATCTTGAAGAGGAAGCCGCCGCCGAGGATCCCGGCGGTCGGGTCGCCCGCGAAGAAGCGGGTGATGTCCCCCCTCACGGTCTTCCCCGCCGCGTCGACGAACGAGCCGATCTCGAAGAAGAACGGGACGTTCCAGATGTGGTGGAGGCCGAACGGGAGGAGGAGTCGCTCGACGAGGCCGTAGACGAACGTCGCGATCGTCGGCTCGCCGTAGGCGACCTGGTCGGAGAGGACGTGGATCGCGCCCTGGACCGGAGGCCAGACGAAGGCGAGGACGACCCCGAGGGCCGTCGCCGCGACGCCGGTCAGGATCGGCACGAGCCGCTTGCCGCCGAAAAAGCCGAGCCAGGGGGGCAGCTCGGTCCGCGAGAAGCGGTTGAAGAGCGCCGCGGCGAGGAGGCCGACGAGGATCCCGCCGAAGACCCCCATCTCCATCGACTCGAACCCGAGGACGCGCGTCGTCGGCAGGCCCCGGAGCCTCGCGCCGACGCCGAGCGTGGCGAGGAGGACGACCTGGCCGACGACGGCGGCGACGGCGGCCGCCCCGTCGTTCTCGGTCAGGCCGAGGGCGACCGCGATCGCGAAGATGAGCGGGAGGCTCGTGAAGATCGCCCCCCCCGCCTGGCCGAGGACGCCCGCGACGGCGTCGGGGAAGAGGCCGAGCTTGGAGCTCCCGAGGCCGAGGAGGAGGCCCGCCACCGGGAGGACCGAGACCGGCAGCATCAGCGAGCGCCCGATCTTCTGGAGGAGCGCGAAGGCCCGCCCGCCGATCATCGCGGGCCTCCCGACTCGGCGAGGAGCGTCCGCACCTCGCCCGCCGTCGTCGCCTCGAGGACCCTCACGGCGAGGGTCCGGCAGGCGTCGAGCGAGAGCTCCCGGACGCGCGCCTTCACGGACGGCACCTGCGCCGCGCCGACGGAGAGCTCGCCGACGCCGAGGCCGAGGAGGAGCGGGACCGCCGCGACGTCGCCGGCCAGCGCGCCGCAGACCGCCGCGGCGATGCCGCGCTTCCGCGCCGCGGCCGCCGCCCGGGCGACGAGGTGGAGGACGGCCGGGTCGAGCGCGTCGGCCCGGTGCGAGAGGCGCGGGTGCCCCCGGTCCATCGCGAGGGTGAACTGGGTCAGGTCGTTCGTCCCGATCGTCAGGAACGCGGCGTCCGCGAGGAAGGCCTCCGCGAGGATCGCCGCCGACGCGACCTCGACCGTCATCCCCGCCCGCCCGGCCGGCGCGCCGAGGCGTTCGCGCTCCTCCTCGAGGTCGGAGAGGGCGTTCCGCCACTCGTCGAGCGTCGCGACCATCGGGAAGGTCACCCTCACGTCGTGGTCCTTCGCGACGCGCAGCAGCGCGCGGAGCTGCGTCCGGAAGAGGTCGGGGCGGTCGATGAAGACGCGCAGGCCTCTCTCGCCGAGCGCGGGGTTCTCCTCCTCGGGGAGCGGGAGCCAGCGGAGCGGCTTGTCGCCCCCGGCGTCGAACGTCCGGACGACGAGCGGGCGGCCGGAGACCGCCTCGGCGACCGCGCGGTAGACCGCCTCCTGCTCGTCTTCCGACGGGACGTTCGCCCGGTCGAGGAAGAGGAGCTCCGAGCGGAGGAGGCCGATCCCCTCGGCTCCCTGCCCGATCGCCTCCTCGGCGTCGGCGAGGCTCCCCGCGTTCCCGAGGACCGCGACGCGCGCGCCGTCCCTCGTCAGCGCCGGCTCCGTCGACGCCAGGCGGTCCGCCGTCCGGCGGGCCGCGCGCCGCGCGCACCGGTCACGGATCGCCGCGCGCTCCGCGTCGTCCGGCTCGAGGCGGAGCTCGCCCGCGTCGCCGTCGAGGACGGCGGGGGTCCCGTCGGGGACCTCGAGGGCGCGGGCCTCGATCCCCGCGACGGCGGGGAGCCCCATCGAGCGGGCGAGGAGCGCCGCGTGCGAGGTCGCGCCGCCCGAGACCGTGCAGAAGCCCGCGGCCCCGCCCCGGCCGAGCGTGGCGACATCGGACGGCGAGAGCTCCTCCGCGACGACGATGGACCCCTCCGCGGGAGAGGGAGGGACCGAGCCCTGGCCGGCGAGGATCCGGAGGACACGGCCTCCCGCGTCGCGGAGGTCGGCCGCGCGCGCGGCGAGCGCCGGGTTCGGGAGGAGCGAGATCCGCTCGGCGTAGCGGTGCACCGCCTCGCGGAACGCGAACGCGGCGCTCTTCCCCGCCGCGATCTCGTGCTCGGCCTCGGCGAGGAGGAGCGGGTCGTCCAGGAGCGCGACGTGCGCCTCGAAAATGTCGGCGTGCTCGCTCCCCTCCTCGGCCCCGAGGCGGGCCTCGAGGGCGCGCAGCTGCACCTTCGCCTCCTCGAGCGCGAAGTCGAGGTTCCTCCGCTCCGTCCGTTCGTCCTCCCCCGCCTCGGGGACCTGGGGCTCCTCGCGGAGGAGGCGCACGACGCTCCCCGTCGCGCAGCCGGGCGCGGTCGGGACTCCGGACAGGACGCGGCTCTCGCGCCGGGCGGCGCGCGGCGTCGACGGGAGCGGCGCCGCCGGCTCGTTCCCCTCCTCGGCCTCGAGGACGCGCGCGAGCGCCGCGAGCGCCTTCCCGGCGTCGGGGCCCGAGGCGCGGAGGCGGACGACCTCGCCGTGGACGACGCCGAGCGAGAGGAGGCCGACGATGCTCCGCGCGCTCGCCATCGACGCGCCGGTCTCGACGAGGACCTCCGCCCGGAAGCGGCGGGCCGCCCCCGCGAGCGCCGCGGAGGGGCGCGCGTGGAGCCCGAGCCGCCGGGCGACCCGCACGTCGCGCGTCTTCTCGGCCGGCGCCGGGCCGACCGGCAGGTTCCCGGTCGCGGCGAGGGTGAGGACGAGCAGGTCGTCGACGCCCGCCGTCACGAAGCCCGACGCCGTCCTCATCGCCTTCACCCGCTCGCGGCTCGTCACGACGACGGGCGTCACGAGGCTCCGTGCCGAGCGGGCGACGAGGTCGGCGTCGAACGCGAGGAGCGGCTCGCCCGCGACGACCCTCCGCCCCTGGGCGACGCGCGGGACGAATCCGCGCCCGCCGAGGGCCACCGTGTCGAGGCCCACGTGGAGCATCACCTCCACCCCGTGATCGGACGTCAGCGCGATCGCGTGGCCGGCGGGGTGGATCGTCGCGACGACGCCGTCGCACGGGGCGAGGAGGATCGCCGAGACCGGGTCGACGGCAACGCCGTCGCCGAGGAGGCGGTGGGCAAAGACCGGGTCCGGGACCGCGTCGATCGGGACGACGGGCCCGGTGAGGGGGGCCTTCAGCGCCAGCGTCGGCTCGGCGGAGGCCGGGACGGGGCCGACGGTCGGTCGTTCGTCCATGGCAGGGGGCGGAACGGCAGTATAGGCCGCGCGCAGCGGGGACCGCGGCGGCTCAGCCGTGCCCGTTCCGCGAGACCTTCTCCAGCTCGGCGACGGTCCGGTCGAGCTCCTCGACGATCGGCATCGTCCCCGCCTCGCGGAACGCCTCGACGAGCGCGCGAAGGTACCAGAGCGTCTCGTCGCGCCCGGCGTTGAACCGCGACCAGAAGCCCTCGCCGTGGATCCGGAGGTCGGTGACCATCGTCCGCGCGTTGTGGAGCTTGTCGGCCGCGGAGACGAGGCGGACGTGAGGAGGCTCGCTCCTCACGCGGGCGACGTAGGCTTCCTTCCGCTCGCGCCACGGCGGCTTCGGCGAGCGGTCCGTGTCGGTGCACCCCTCGACGATCTCCGCGACGAGGTCACCGAACCGGGCGCGGATCGCCTCGGCAGTCGGCCGCCCTCCCTGGTCCTCCACGGCGTCGTGGAGGAGCGCCGCGATCGCCTGGTCCTCCGTCCCGTGGTGCTCGAGGACGAGGGCCGCCACGGAGAGGAGGTGCGAGACGTAGGGGACGCCCGTCCCCTTCCTCGGCTGCTCGCGGTGCAGGCTCACTGCGTACGCGAGCGCCTCCTCGAACCGGGGCGAAAGGATCACTCTCGGCTTCCCGTTCACGGGGCCAATCCTGCCACGAACGGCGCCTTCCGGCGTCCGCCCGCCGGGACCCGCCGCCGCGCCCCCTCCCGGCCCGCGAAACCGGTAGGCTCCCGGCATGCCGACCGCGAAGAAGCCCCCCCGGCCCGCCCGCCGCCTGAGCGCCGCGAAAGCCTCGCCCGAGGCGATCGAGGCGCCCCCGCTCACCGAGGTTCCCCCGCCGCTCGTCTTCGAGCGAACCGCCGCCACCGCCGAGGACGAGGGCTTCGACCCCGCCACCGCCGCGGTCTTCGCGGCCGTCGTCGCCGTCGACGTCTTCTGCATCGCCGAGGCGAACGAGACCGGCCCGGGCCGCGGCCTCGACCCGCTCGTTCGCGCCGCCGACCTCGCCGAGCGCGCCCTCGACGCCGACGGGGCCGGCGAGGCGGAGTTCACGCACCTGTTCGCCCCCCGCCTCCCCTTCGACGTCCTCCTCGAGGGCGGCGAGCGCCGCACCGCGGCCGACCTCTTCCTCGCCCGCTACGAGGCCGACCTCCCGAAGGAGGCCGTCCGGGCCGTCAAGGCGCTCGTGCGGGCCGAGGACACCGTCGCCCGCGCGACCTGGGAGGGGAAGGCGGTCACGATCGAGGACCTCGGCAGCGGCCGCCGCCTGCCGGGGCCTGCCCTCTGGAGGAAGGGGGCGAAGCCGTTCGTGTGCCGCCTCGTCCGCCTCGCGGGCGTCCACGTCCCGGTCGCCGTCGAGCGGGCCGAGGGGCGCGTCACCGTGGAGGAGCTCCTGGAGGAGGTGAAGACCGCCTCGCTCGTCGCGCGCGAGGTCCTCGGGGCGGGCGGCATCCGCCTCCGGAGCACGAAGAAGGGCTTCGGCCTCGGCTCCCGGCTGCTCAACGTTCCGGACGAGGAGTAGCGCGCCCTCCGTCGGGACGAGAGAAAACGGCCCGGGACCTCTCGGTCCCGGGCCGTTCCGTCCGTCTTCGGATGGCGTCCGGGGGAATCCCGCTCGGCGGGTTCCCCCGGTTCAGTTCCCCCGTGCGGAGGGGGTCCGGGGGAATCCCGCTCGGCGGGTTCCCCCGGTTCACATCAGTACATGCCGCCCATGCCGCCGCCGGCGGGCATCGCGGGCGCCTTCTCCTTCTCCTTGACCTCGGAGATCATCGCCTCGGTCGTGAGCATGAGGCTGGCGATGGAGGAGGCGTTCTGCAGCGCCGACTTCGTCACCTTGGCCGGGTCGATGATCCCCGCCTTGAGCAGGTCCTCGACGACCTCGGTGGCCGCGTTGAAGCCGATGTTGCCGCCCTTCTCCTTGAGCTCCTTCAGGATGACCGCGCCCTCGATCCCCGCGTTCGCGATGATCTGGCGGGCCGGCTCCTCGAGCGCGCGCTTGACGATGTTGATGCCGACCTGGATGTCGCCCGACTCCTTGATCTTCTCGACCGCGTCCTGCGCGCGGAGGAGGGCCACGCCGCCGCCGGGGACGATGCCGTCCTCGACCGCCGCCTTCGTGGCGTGCATCGCGTCCTCGACGCGGGCCTTCTTCTCCTTCATCTCGGTCTCGGTGGCCGCGCCGACCTTGATGACCGCCACGCCGCCGACCATCTTCGCGAGGCGCTCCTGGAGCTTCTCGCGGTCGTAGTCCGAGGTCGTCTCCTCGATCTGCGCCCGGATCTGCTTCACGCGGCCCGCGATGGCCTCCTTGCGCTTGCGGTCGGTCGTGTCGACGACGATCGTGGTGTTCTCCTTGTCGACGACGATCTTCTTGGCCTCGCCGAGGTCGTCCCACTTGACGTTCTCGAGCTTGATGCCGAGGTCCTCGGAGATCATCTTGCCGCCCGTGAGGATCGCGATGTCCTCGAGCATGGCCTTGCGGCGGTCGCCGAAGCCCGGCGCCTTGACGGAGCAGACCTGGAGCGTGCCGCGGAGCTTGTTCACGACGAGCGTCGCGAGCGCCTCGCCCTCGACCTCCTCGGCGATGATGAGGAGCTGCTTGCCCTGCTTGGCGGTCTGCTCGAGCACGGGGAGGAGGTCCTTCATCGAGGAGATCTTCTTCTCGAAGATGAGGATCCGGGCGTTCTCGAGGACGGCCTCCATCCTCTCGGCGTCCGTCACGAAGTACGGGGAGAGGTAGCCGCGGTCGAACTGCATCCCCTCGACGACCTCGAGGGTCGTCTCGAGGCCCTTGGCCTCCTCGACCGTGATGACGCCGTCCTTGCCGACCTTGTCCATCGCCTCGGCGATGATCTTGCCGATCTCCTCGTCGCCGTTGGCCGAGATCGTCCCGACGAAGGCGATCTCCTTGGCGTCGACGCTCTTCTTGAGCTTGTCGATCGACTCGACGGACTTCTTCACGGCGATCTCGATGCCGCGCTTGAGCTCCATCGGGTTGTGGCCGGAGGTGACCATCTTGATCCCCTCGCGGTAGATCGCCTGCGCGAGGACCGTGGCGGTCGTCGTGCCGTCGCCGGCGATGTCGGAGGTCTTCGAGGCGACCTCGCGGACCATCTGGGCGCCCATGTTCTCGAGCGGCTCGGCGAGCTCGATCTCCTTGGCGACGGTGACGCCGTCCTTGGTGATCAGGGGCGAGCCGAACTTCTTCTCGATGACGACGTTGCGGCCCTTGGGGCCGAGCGTGACCTTGACGGCGTCGGCCAGCTTGTTGACGCCGCGGAGGATGTTCTGGCGAGCGTCCTCGCCGTAGGTGATGTTCTTGGCAGCCATTTCTCTAGACCTCGCCTTACTTCGCGTCGACGATGGCGAGGACTTCGTCCTCGCGGAGGATCAGGTATTCCTGGTCGTCGATCTTGATCTCGGTTCCGGCGTACTTGCCGATGAGGATGCGGTCGCCCGCCTTGACGGTCAGGGGGACGCGCTTGCCGTTGTCGTCGAACTTGCCCTCGCCGACGGCCTCGACCGTGGCCTCCATCGGCTTCTCCTTGGCGGTGTCGGGGATGATGATCCCGCCGCGGACCTGCTCCTTGGGCTCGATCCTCTTGACGAGGATCCGGTCGTAGAGAGGACGGATCTTCATTGGGTGCTCCTTTCCGGGTTCTGGAATGACGGGGCAGTCCGCCCCTTCTGAAGGTTCGCTGTCGCCTGTTAGCAGTCGCCAACGGCGAGTGCCAACAACTTATGACCTGCGTGCGTTCTTGTCAAGGGTGTCCGAGCCTGGACCCCCGCGAAAACGCCGGGGAGGACCGCCCCTATTCCCTCGAGAACTGCGCGAGGTGGTAGGCGAGGAACGCCTTCTGGGAAGGCGTGAGCTCCGGAAACACAGGCAGGGCAAGGGTTTCCAGCGCCGCCTTCTCGGCGACCGGGAAGTCGCCCGGCTTGCCGCCGAGGTTCGCGAAGCACTCCTGGAGGTGGAGCGGGACCGGGTAGTAGATCGCGTGCCCGATCTTCAGCTCGGCGAGGCGGTCCTTGAGGAGGTCGCGTCGCCCGCGGGCGATCCGCACCACGAACTGGTTGAAGACGTGGTGGCAGCCGGCGGCTTCCCGGGGGAAGGCGATGCCGCCCTCCTCCCAGGTCCGCCCGCCGTGCTCGAGGTAGCGCCGCTCGATCTCGGCCGCGTTCTGCCTCCGCCCCTCGGCCCAGCCGTCGAGGTGCGGGAGCTTCACGTGCAGCACGACCGCCTGGAGCGCGTCGAGGCGGAAGTTCCCGCCGACGAGCCTGTGGTGGTAGCGGCTCGTCTCGCCGTGCATCCGGAGGGCGCGGAGCGTCGTCGCCATGGCGTCGTCGTTCGTCGTCACCATCCCGCCGTCGCCGAAGCCGCCGAGGTTCTTCGACGGGAAGAACGAGAAGGCGCCGAAGTCGCCGAGAGCGCCGGCCTTCTTCCCCTTGTAGGCCGCGCCGAGCGACTGGCAGGCGTCCTCGATGACCGGGATCCCCTTCGCCTTCGCGACGTCGAGGATCGGGTCCATGTCGGCGCACTGGCCGTAGAGGTGGACCGGCTGGATCGCCTTCGTCCTCGGCGTGATCGCCTTCGCCAGCTTCTCCGGGTCGACGTTGAACGTCGCCGGTTCGATGTCGCAGAAGACGGGGCGCGCGCCGAGGCGGACGACGGCACCGGCCGAGGCGAAGAAGGTGTAGGGCGAGGTGACGACGTCGTCGCCCGGCCCGATGCCGAGCGCCATCATCGCGGCGAGCTGCGCGTCGGTGCCCGACGACATCCCGACCGCGTGCTTCACCCCGACGTACTCCGCGATCGCCTTCTCGAACGCCTCGACCTTCGGGCCGAGGATGAACCCCTGGCTCTCGAAGAGCTCGTCCGTCGCGGCCCGGATCGGGTCGCGCAGGGTGGCGTACTGCTTCTTCAGGTCGAGGAGCGGGACGGGGACGGCGAGCGGCATCGTCGGTTCCATAGCGGCCGGGAAGCATACGACGCCGGCCGGGGTCCCGACTACACGAGGCCTTTTTCCCGGAGCTCCCCCTTGACCCAGGCGTAGACGATCGGCGCGAGGACGACTCCCGGGATCCCGAACGCGACCTCGAGGACGACGATCGAGAGGAAGATCTCCCACGCCTCGGCCCCGATCCGGTTCCCGACGATCTTCGCGTTCACGAGGTACTCGAGCTTGTGGACCCCCACGAGGAACCCGAGCGAGACGACCGCGAGCCAGGGGGCGACTCCGAACGACAGGACGACGATCGCGGTGTTCGAGACCAGGTTCCCGACGACCGGCAGGAGCCCCGCGAGGAAGGTGACGAGGACGAGCGTCCCCGAGAAGGGGAGCCTCTCGGCGAGGAGCGGCACGACCGCGAAGAGGTAGACGAGCGTCAGGCCCGTGTTCACGAGGGAGATCTCGAGCTGGGCGAGGACGACCCTCTCGAAGGCCTCCGCGAAGCGCCGGACGCGCCCGCCGAGCGCGGACGAGAACGGCGGCGGCTCGCCCCCCTGCCGCGGGTGCCGGAAGAAGACGAGGAGCGCGGCGAGGATCCCCATCACGACGTGGAGGGCCGTGCGCCCCGCCTCGCCGCCCGCCTGCCGGAGCTCCGCGGAGTGCTCCCGGAGCCAGTCCGCGAGCCCCGCCTTGATCTGGTCCGCCGTCTGCCAGTCCTCGAGAACGCCGGTCGAGATCCCCCAGGCCGCGAGCTGCTGCCGGGCGCCGTCGAGGACGTCGGCCATCTTCTCGAAGAGGCCCGGCAGGTCCCCGGTGTGGCCCCGCGCGAAACCGGCGACGAGGAACGCCGCGAGCGCCGTCAGCCCCGCTCCCGCGAGCGCGACGGCTCCCGCGGCGATCCACCGCGCGGCGCCGTGCGAGAGGCGCCCTCCCGAGAGGAAACGGGCCGAACGGTGGAGGATCGTGTGGAGGAGGAGACCCGCGACGAGCGCCCCGACGAGGTGGAACCGGAAGAGGAAGAGGAGCGCCGTCGCCGAGAGCGCCCAGGCGGCGGCCTCGCACCGGCGGACGGTCGCCCCGGAGGCGCTCACCGGATCCAGCTCCGCGGCGCCGGACGGCGGCGGGGCTTCAGCACGACGAGGAGCGCGATCCCCGCCGCGAACCCGCCGACGTGGGCCCACCAGGCGACTCCTCCCCCCGCCGCCTTCCCCGCGGCGAGGAGCGACGCGGAGCCCTCCCAGAACTGGAGGAGGAACCAGCCGAGGAGGAAGAGGAAGGCCGGGACCTCGACGAGCGGGAAGAGGAAGAAGAGCGGGACGACCGTGACGACGCGCGCGTGCGGGTAGAGGACGAAGTAGGCCCCGAGGACGCCCGCGATCGCGCCCGAGGCGCCGACCATCGGGACGACCGAGGCCGGCGCGAGGAGCCCCTGGAAGAACGCCGCGAGGACGCCGCTGCCGAAGTAGAAGAGGAGGTAGCGGCCGTGTCCGAGCGCGTCCTCGACGTTGTCTCCGAAGATCCAGAGGAAGAGCATGTTCCCGGCGAGGTGGAGGAGCCCGCCGTGGAGGAACATCGAGGAGAAGAGGCCCGTCACGCCGAGCGCGAGGCTCCCGGGGCCGAGCTCCGACGCGTGGAAGAGCCGCGCGGGGACGAACCCGAACCTCGCGACGAGCGCCTCGCCGCCGTTCCCCGAGAGGAGCTGGAGGACGAAGACGCCGACGCAGGCGGCGACGAGGACCCCGTTGACGAGCGGGACGGAGCGGCTCGGGATCGTGTCGCGGAGCGGGATCACGCAGCGCGGATGATACGGGCCGCGCCGCGGCCGGCGGAAAGACGAAACGCCCCGGGGAGCCCGGGGCGTCTCGGAGGTCTTGCCTCCGCCACGGGGGGCCGAGGCCCCCCGCGCCGTTCTGAAGCGAGGCTACTTCCGCTTCTTGTTGAGAAGCGTCTTGAGGTCCTTGCCGGCCTTGAACTTCGCGACCTTCGACGCGGCGATCTTGATCTTCGCCTTCGTCTGCGGGTTGATGCCCGTGCGGGCCTTGCGGTCGGCGACGCTGAAGATCCCGAGGCCCGGGACGGCGACGCGCTCGCCCTTCTTCAGGTTCTCGGCGATCGAGTTGACGAACGCCTCGAAGGCAGCCGTCGCATCCTTCTTCGACAGCTCGGTGTCCTTGGAAATCGCGTCGACGATCTCGGCTTTACCGGCCATGTTGTGGATCCTCCTCTTTCTCTCTGTCGTGCTGTCTCCGGGGTCGAGCCCCGGAAAGCGTCACGTTTCTTGGAACAGCGGAAATGTAGGATTCCGCTCCGGCCTTGTCAACGGAAAAGCCGCGTATTCAGCGGCTCCCTCCGTCCTTCCGGAGGATGGTGGCGGAGAAACCGTCGTTCGAGGGGCCCGGCGCGACCCGGAAGAACCCGCCCGGCCGGCGGGCCGCCGCGAGCGGAGCGGGAAGGGAGCCCCGATCCGGGACGGAGACGGAGGCGTCGCCGCGCTCGGCGAGGACGGCGCCGACGACCTCCTCGTTCTCCTCCGGCTCGAGCGAGCAGGTGACGTAGACGGCCGTCCCGCCCGGGGCGCAGAGGTCGAGCGCCGCGTGGAGGAGCGCGCGCTGGGCGCGCGCGAGCGACGCGAGGTCGCCGGGCGCGAGCCGCCAGCGGATCTCGGGGTTCTTCCGGAGCGTCCCCGTGCCGGAGCAGGGCGCGTCGAGGAGGACCGACCGGAAGGCCCCGCGCGGGAGCGGCGGCCGGGAGGAGTCGGCCCTCACGACGAGCGCCTGGTCGCCGCGCCCCGCCGCGCGGAGCGCGGCGGCGAGCCGGCGGGAGCGCGTCGGGTTCCGCTCGAGGGCGACGACGCGCCGCGCGATCCCGCGCGCCAGGAGCGTCCGCGTCTTGCCGCCGGGCGCGGCCGCGAGGTCGACGACGACGTCGGCCGGCGCGACGAGCTCGCACATCGCCTGCGCGGCGACGTCGACGACGGCGAGCCTCCCCGAGGCGATCTCCGGGTGGCTCCCCGCGGAGGACGAGGAGAGCGTGAGGGCGAGCGGCGCCCAGGGCGAGGGCGTCCCGTCGAGCCCCTCTTCCCGAAGGCGCGCGCGGAGCGCCCCGACGTCGCCGTCCCGCGGGTCGAGGAGGACGTCGACCGGCGCGTCCGCGTCGTCGTCGCGGAGGGCGGCCTCCGCGGCGTCGGCGCCGAGGTCGGCGACCCAGCGCGCGACGAGCCAGGCCGGGTGCGAGGTCTCGAGCGCAAGCCGCTCGACGAGGCCGGCGCCGGCGGGGAGGACGACGCGCGCCGGCCGCCCGGCGGAGGCGACCTTCCGGAGGACGGCGTTGACGAGCCCGGACGCGCGCGGCGACGTCGCGCGGACCGCCTCGACGGTCTCCCCGACCGCCGCGTGCGGAGGGATCCGGTCGAAGAGGAGGAGCTGCGCCGCGCCGACGCGGAGCGCGGCCCGGACCCCGGCGTCGAGCCCGTCGATCGGGCGCGAGAGGCTGCGCGCGAGGACGTGGTCGAGGAGCGCGCGGTTGCGGAGGACGGAGCGGACGAGGCTCCGGAGGAGCGGCCGGTCGCGCGGCGGCAGGCTCCCCTCGCGCGCCGCGAGGAGCGGCGCGGCGAACGCGCGGTCGCGCTCGACGCGGACGAGGAGGTCGACGGCGAGGGCGCGGACGGTCGCCGCCCCGGCGGCCGGTGCCCGCCCCGTCACGACCAGCGCTCGCCCGGCGCGACCCGCTCGCCCCGCGAGAAGGTCCCGGCGTCGAGGGGCCTCCGCCCCTCGGCCTGGAGGCGCGTCACCGCGAGCGCCCCCTCGCCGCACGCGACGACGATCTCCTCCCCCGCGGCGAGGACCTCTCCGGGCGGCGCGCCGGCGCGGCCCGGGGCCTCGCGGGCCTCGAGGAGCTTCACGCGCTTCCCGGCGCGGAACGCGAAGAGCCCCGGCCACGGCGTGAACGCCCGGAGGCGCCGGGCGAGCTCCAGGGCGGGGCGCCCGAAGTCGGCCTGGCCGTCCTCGCGTCGGATCTTCGGGCAGAGCGTGGCGTGCGCGTCGTCCTGCGGCACTGGGGAGACCGTCCCCGCCTCGATCGCCGGGAGGGTCGCGACGAGGAGCTCCGCCCCCTCGCGCGCGAGGCGCGCGGAGAGCGAGCCGGCGTCCTCGCGCTCCCCGACCGGCCCGCGGGTCACCGCCCAGACCGGCCCGGTGTCCATCCCCGCCTCCATCCGCATGATCGAGACGCCGCTCTCGGCGTCTCCGGCGAGGAGCGCGGCCTGCACCGGCGAGGCGCCGCGCCAGCGCGGGAGGACCGATCCGTGGACGTTCACGCAGCCGAGGCGCGGGAGGCCGAGGACGCGCGGAGCGAGGATCTTCCCGTAGGCGACGACGACGAAGAGGTCCGCGCGGGCCTCCGCGAGGCGCGCGACGGCGCCGTCGTCCTTCAGCGTCGGCGGCTGGAAGACGGCGAGGCCGAGCTCCTTCGCGCGCCGCGCGACCGGCGGGTCGGAGAGCTCGCCCGAGCGCCCCACCGGCTTGGCCGGCTGGGAGACGACGAGGGCGAGCCCGTGGCCCGCGGCGACGAGGGCGTCGAGCGAGGGGAGGGCGAAGTCGGGCGAGCCGAAGAAGACGATGCGCATCCGGGTCCGCTGCCGCCGCTCAGCGCGGCTGGCGGTCGACGTCGTCGTAGTAGTCGGGCGGGACGAGGACCTCGCGGCTCTTCGCTCCCCCGCTCGGCGGGCCGACGATGCCGTCGCGCTGCATCATGTCGATGAGCTTGCCCGCGCGGGAGAAGCCGATCTCGAGCCGCCGCTGGAGGAACGAGATCGAGGCCATCCGCTCCCTCACGACGAGGCGCGCCGCCTGGTCGTACATCGGGTCGGCGTCGTCGGCGCCCGCCTTCCCGCCGCGGCCATTCGCCTCCATCACGACCTCGCGGTCGGCCGTGACCGAGTCGTCGTAGATCGGCTTGGCCTGCTTCTTCAGGAAGCGGCAGATCTCCTTGATCTCCTCGCCCGAGACGTAGCCGCCGTGGACCCGCTGCAGGTACGACGTCCCCGGCGGGAGGAAGAGCATGTCGCCCTGCCCGAGGAGCGCCTCGGCGCCCGTCGCGTCGAGGATCGTCCGCGCGTCGATCTTCGTCCGCGTCGTGTAGGAGATCCGGCACGGGAGGTTCGCCTTGATCGTCCCGGTGATGACGTCGACGGAGGGGCGCTGCGTCGCGAGGATGAGGTGGATGCCGACGGCGCGCGCCTTCTGCGCGAGCCGCGCGACGGACTCCTCGATGTCCTTCGGGGCGGTCATCATCAGGTCCGCGAGCTCGTCGATAACGACGACGATGTAGGGCATCGGCGAGATCGTCCCCTCGGGGCCGTCCGTCTTCAGCTTCTCGCCGAGCTTCTCCTTCACCTCGGCGACGGCCTCGGGGTCCCGGATCGCCGCGTTGTACTGCTCGATGTTCCGGACGCCGGGCCACTCGGAGAGGAGCTTGTAGCGCCCCTCCATCTCGTCGACGGCCCACTTCAGCGCGTTCGCGGCCTTCTTCGGGTCGACGACGACCGGCACGAGGAGGTGCGGCAGGTCGTCGTAGTCCTTCATGTCGTTCATCTTCGGGTCGACGAAGATGAACTTCACCTCGTCGGGGCGCGCCTTGTAGAGGATCGACGTGATCATGCCGTTCACGCCGACGCTCTTGCCCGCCCCCGTCATGCCGGCGACGAGGAGGTGCGGCATCCGCGCGAGGTCGGCGACGACGGGGCTCCCCTCGACGTCGATCCCGAGCGCGATCGTCAGGAGAGAGGGGCTGCGCTTGAACTTCTCGCTCTCGACGATCTCGCGGAGCGAGATGAGGTCGCGGTTCCGGTTCGGCACCTCGATCCCGATCGCGGCCCGGCCGGGGATCCTCTCGATGCGGACCTTCTCGGCGGCGAGCGCGAGGGCGAGGTCGTTCTCGAGGCCGGCGACCTGCGCGACCTTCACGCCGGCCGACGGCTTGAACTCGTACGTCGTGACGACCGGGCCGGGACGGTAGCTGTCGACCGCCCCCTCGACGCCGAACTCGAGGCACTTGGCGGCGATGAGCTCCATCGTCTGCTGGAACTCCTCGCGCGTCTTGTCGCGGTCCCGCTTCGGCGCGGGGCGGAGGAGCTTCTCGGGAGGGAAGACCCAGCCGTTCGACTCCTTCGGCGAGGGGAACGGGAGGACGCGCTGCGGCGGCGGCTCGGTCTTCTTCAGCTGCGCGGGGCGCGCGACCGGGACGGGACGCGGCGGCGGGGGCGGCGGGGCGGAGGCGGCGCCCGTCGCGACGCCCGGCTCGGAGCCCGACGCGACGGCCGGGGCGCCCGCCGCGCGGCGGATGGAGAACTGCCCGGAGCCGCTCCGCTCGCGGACGCGGAGCGTCGCGAGCGACGGGATCGGCACGACCTCGCCCCCGGCCTCCTCCTCCTCGACCTCCGCGGGGGGCGCCTCGCGCGCCCGCTCGAGGTGCTTCTGGACGACCGCCCGCCGCGTCCGCTCCTTCTCCTCGACCTGCCGCTTCCGCTCGCGCTCGAGCTTCCACGCCGAGAAGCCCGCGGAGCCCCGGAGCGTGGCGGCGCGGATCGCGTCGCCGAGCGAGAGCGAGGCGACGAGGAGGACGCCGATGAGGAGCGCCGCCGAGAGCGCGATCGCCGCGCCGGGCGGGTTCAGGGCCGCGACGAACGCCCCGGCGACGAGGTCGCCGACGAACCCGCCCGCGCCGAGGCCGCCGCCGAGGATCTGCGGGCGCCCGAAGGCGAGGTGGCAGAGCGGCGCGGCCGAGAAGAGGACGACGGCGAGCCCGAGCGCCTTGGTCCCCCAGGCGCCGAGCGCGCGCGAGCGGAAGCGCGCGACGCCGAGCGCGACGACGACGAGCGGCAGCACGAACGCCGCGAAGCCGAAGAACTGGAGCGCCCCGTCCGCGAAGGAGGCGCCGACGCGCCCCGCCCAGTTGCCCGGCCGCGCGTCGGGGTCGGCGACGGACGAGAAGAGCGAGGGGTCGGTCGCGTCGTACGAGAAGAGAGACGCCACGAGGAGGAGGCCGGCCGCCACGAGGAGGATGCCGAGGAACTCGTCCCGGCGGCGGTGCGGGGTTTCGGGCGGCCGGGGGCTCTCGGTCATCGGCGTCAGGAGAGGCCCACGGCGAGGACCGCGGCGCCGAGGAGCGCGGTGTAGGCGACGAAGGGCTGGAGCTTCATCGAGACGACGATCTTCAGGAGGCTGGCGACGGCGAGGTAGCCGACCACGGCGGCCGTCGCCATCCCGGCGACGTACACCCCGGCGTGGCTGCCGTCCGTGACGAGGTGGCCCGTGTGGCGGTACTCGCTCAGGTTCTCGACGAGCGCCGCGGCGAGGATCGTCGGCACCGAGAGGAGGAAGGAGTACTCGGCCGCCGCGCGCCGCGACAGGCCCGCGAAGAGGCCCATCGAGATCGTGTTCCCCGAGCGCGAGAAGCCGTGGAAGACCGCGGAGAGCGACTGGCACGCGCCGACGAGCGCGGCGTCGGAGAGGCGCATCTCCTCGAGCGTACGCCCCCCTTCGCCCCGCCGCGCCCCGACGGCCTGCGCGAGCGCGAGGAGAGCCGACGTGGCGAGCAGCGCCATCCCGATCTTCGGGAGGCTCTCCATCCCCTCGAGCGCGAGCTTCTTCAGGGGGAGCGTGATCGCGCCGGTGAGGCCGACGGAGACGGCGAGGAGGAGCGCCACGCGCCACGCGTCCCGCCGCCGGGAGGCGTCCCGCGAGACGGCGCCGGCGAGGAGGCCGCCGATCTTCCCGCGGAAGTAGAGGACGACCGCCGCGAGGGTCCCGACGTGGAGCATGACGTCGAAGAGGATCCCGGGCTGGGAGAAACCGGGCAGAAGCCTCTGCGCGAGGATGAGGTGGGCGCTCGAGGAGACCGGCAGGAACTCGGTCAGACCCTGCAAGGCCCCCAGCAGGACCGCCTGCCAGAACGTGACCGACACCGACGGAGTTTAGCAGGCCGGGGCGCGCGCCCCGCGCCGTCAGCGGCCCGCGGGCGGGACGGGACGAGACCCGAGGAGCCGCGCGAGGGCGAGGAACGCCTCCGGCGGCAGCTCCTCGGCCCGCGCGGTCGGGGGAAGCCCCGCGGCCGCGACCGCGGCCGCCGCGGCGTCCCGGCCCCAGGCGGCGCCGAGCGCGTTCGTCAGCACCTTCCTGCGCCCGGCGAAGCCCGCCGACGCGACGGCGATGGCCGCCGCCGCGTCGTCCGGCGGCGCCACGGGGACGAGCTCGACGACCGAGGAGACGACCTTCGGCCGCGGCGTGAAGTCCCCCGGCGGGACGTCGAAGAGGCGGCGGGCCTTCGCGTGGAACGCGAGGTCGACCGAGAGGAAGCCGTAGCCGTCGTCCCCCGGCCGCCCGCAGATCCGCTCGGCCACCTCGCGCTGCACCATCACGACGAGCCTCGAGAAGAGCCCCGGGCGGCGGGCGAAGGCGCGGACCATCGGCGTCGCCGACTCGTACGGGAGGTTCGCGACGAGCGGGACGGGGGGCGTGGCACCCGCCTCCCCGAGCGCCGTGGCCGGGTCGACCTCGAGCGCGTCCGCCTCGACGACGCGGAAGTCGTCTCCGCCGAGCTCCTCGCGGAGGCGCGCGGCGAGGCGGGGATCGACCTCGATCGCGACGACCCGGATCCCGCGCGCCAGGAGCGGGCGCGTCAGGGCGCCGCGTCCCGGCCCGACCTCGACGACCCAGCTCCCGGGCGGCGCCGCGAGCGCGTCGACGATCCTCGCCGCCGTGCGCGGGCTCGAGAGGAAGTTCTGGCCGAGGCGAGGTCTCCTTGACGCTCTCACGAGCGCCAACCTACCATGCGCCCCCGGTGGCCGCCCCCCCGGGCGCCGCCGCCCGTCCGGAAGAAAGGAACCCGTATGGCAGGAAACCTCCAGGAGTTCACCGCCGCCAACTTCGACCAGGTGGTGCTCAAGAGCGAGAAGCCCGTCCTCGTCGACTTCTGGGCCGTCTGGTGCGGCCCGTGCCGCCAGGTCGCCCCGGTCGTCGAGGCGCTCGCGGGGAAGTGGGGCGAGACCGTCAAGGTCGGCAAGGTGAACGTCGACGACCACCCGTCGATCGCCGAGAAGTACAACATCATGTCGATCCCGACGCTCATGCTCTTCAAGGGCGGGGTCGTCGTCGAGCGCGTCATCGGCTTCGCCTCGCAGGCCGCGCTCGAGCAGAAGTTCCAGCAGCACGTCGCCTGATCCGCGGAGCGGGCCCGCCACGCCGGCGGGCCCGCCGCGTCACGGCGACGGCGTGGGGGGCGTCGCCCCCGCCGGGCCGGGCAGGACCTTCCGGGCGACCGGGCCCTCGGGCCCGTCGACGTAGAGGACCCTCACCCGGGCCCCCTTCCTCACGTCGGCCTCGATCCGGGTGTCGGCGTTGACCCGGAAGACCCGGCCCGTCGCACCCACCTCGGCCACCACGATGTGCTGCCCGGGGGTGAACTCCATGCAGGCCCCGGCCGCGCGGAGGAGGGGCTCCGGCGTCGGCGCGGGCGGCCCGTAGTACGGACGCGGGGTCGGGGTCGGCGCCGGGGCGTGGGACTTCTTCTTCTTCGTCGTCTTCCCGTCGGCGGGGGCCGCCAGGAAGAGCGCGGCGGCGAGGAGCGGTACGGCGAGGGACGCGGGGGTGGGTCGACGCATCGGCCGGCGGAGGATAGCCCCGCGTCGACCCGGCGCGGCACCGGCGTTGCTCTAGGGTGAACGGCTGGCCCGCTACCGCGCCAGATCGGCAGCGGCTCGCCCGTGAAACGTCCGCCCGCGCGTCCTTTTTGTCGCGCCTTCGAGGAACGATGAGTCAAGCCCCCGCCGACACGGCCGCCCTCACCGAGAAGATCCGGGAAAGCTCCCTCGCCGTCACCGCCCTCCTCGCCGAGGTGCGGAAGGTCATCGTCGGACAGCCGAAGATGGTCGAGCGGCTCGCGATCGGCCTCCTGGCCGACGGGCACGTCCTCCTCGAGGGGGTGCCCGGGCTCGCCAAGACCCTCGCGGTCAGGACCCTCGCCCGCGGCCTCGACGCCAGCTTCTCGCGGATCCAGTTCACCCCCGACCTCCTCCCGGCCGACCTCGTCGGCACGCTCGTCTTCAACCCGAAGACGCAGGAGTTCGTCGCGCGGCGCGGGCCGGTCTTCGCGAACGTCGTCCTCGCCGACGAGGTCAACCGGGCGCCCGCCAAGGTCCAGTCGGCGCTCCTCGAGTCGATGCAGGAGCGGCAGGTGACGATCGGCGACGAGACGATGCCGCTCCCGAAGCCGTTCCTCGTCCTCGCGACCCAGAACCCGATCGAGCAGGAGGGGACCTACCCGCTCCCCGAGGCGCAGGTCGACCGCTTCCTGATGAAGCTGAAGGTCGGCTACCCGACGAAGTCGGAGGAGCGCCAGATCCTCGACCGGATGGGCGACGCGACGGAGGCCGCCGCGTCCGCCTCGGTCCGCCCCGTCCTCGCGCCGGCGCAGATCGTCGCGCTCCAGCAGCTCATCCGCGAGCTCTACGCCGACGAGCGGATCAAGGGGTACCTCGTCGAGCTCGTCGCGGCGACCCGCGACCCGCGCGCCTACGGCCTCCCCGAGCTCTCCGACTTCGTCCAGTACGGCGCCTCCCCGCGCGCGACGCTCGCCCTCCTCTCGACCGCGCGGGCCCACGCCTTCCTCCAGGGGCGCGGCTACGTCGTCCCGGAGGACGTCAAGGAGGTCGCCCCCGACGTCCTCCGCCACCGGGTCCTCCTCTCGTACGAGGCCGAGGCGGAGAACGTCACGAGCGACCAGGTCGTCTCCCGGATCCTCGAGCGCATCGAAGTTCCTTAAGGGGTCCCGACAGTGCTCCCCCGCGAGATCGTCAGGAAGATCCAGCGGATCCGGATCACCACGAACCGGCTCGTCGACGCCGGGCTCGGGGGCGAGTACCACTCCGTCTTCCGCGGGCGCGGCATGGAGTTCTCCGAGGTCCGCGCCTACGTCCCGGGCGACGACGTGCGGGCGATCGACTGGAACGTCACCGCCCGCACAGGCGTCCCCCACGTGAAGAAGTTCGTCGAGGAGCGCGACCTGACCGCCCTCCTCGTCGTCGACCTCTCCCGCTCGCAGGAGTTCGGCTCCCGCTTCCTGACGAAGCGCGCGCTCATGGCCGAGCTCGCGGGGCTCCTCGCCTTCGCGGCCGTGAAGAACAACGACCGCGTCGGCGCGCTCCTCTTCACCGACCGGCTCGAGCGATTCATCCCGCCGCGGAAGGGGTTCGACCACGCCCTCGCGATCCTGCGCGACGTCCTCGTCCACCCGATGGAGGGGACGCGAACCGACCTCGGCCTCGCGCTGAAGACCGCCGCCTCGCTCCTCAAGCAGCGCTCCGTCGTCTTCGTCCTCTCCGACTTCCTCGCGGAGGAGTACGAGAAGCCGCTGAAGATCCTGCGGCGCCGGCACGACGTCGTCGCGATGCCGATCGCCGACCCGCTCGAGACCGCCCTCCCCGACCGCGGCCTCGTGCGGCTGCGCGACGCGGAGACCGGCTGGACGGGCGTCTTCGACGCCGGCGACCCCGCGTTCCGCGCGGCGTGGGCGAAGCGCGGCCGCCCCTTCCCCGACCCGGCGGAGGTCTTCCGCTCCTCCGGCGTCGACGCGATCCCCCTCTCGACGGACGCGCCCTACGAGCGCGCCCTCGTCCGCTTCTTCAAGGAGCGCGAGCGGAGGAGGTCGGCCGGACGGTGAGGCGAGCCCTCGTCCCCGCGGCCCTCCTGGCCCTCGCCGCCCCGCTCGGCGCGCAGCCGGCGCGGAGCGCGCTGCCGGAAGCGACGGTCCCGCCCCCCGTCGTCGTCACGGCGGCCGCCGACCGGACGACGGTCTCCGTCGGCGAGAGGGTGACCGTCGTCTACTCCGCGCGGATCCCGGAAGGGGCGAAGCTGAAGCTGACGACGCTCGTCTCCCCCGCCCGCCCCGAGGGGCAGCCCGCGACCGCCGGCTTCGTCCTCGACTTCGAGCCGGTCGGGCCCGCCGCCGTCGAGAAGGCGAAGGGCGACGCGGGGGCCCTCGACGTCAGGCAGACGGTGCGGCTCGCCGTGTTCGTCCCGGGCGAGACGGTCGTCCCCGGCCCCGTCTTCGCCTACGAGTCGCCCGACGGGACGAAGGCCGTCCTCCGCCCGCCGTCCGTCGCGCTCACCGTCTCCTCGCGCCTCCCGGCCGACCAGGACCCCGAGCAGCTCGCGCCGAAGCCGGAGCGCCCCGTGCGGATCCCGGCCCGGAGCCCCTGGTTCTGGGCCTCGATCGCCGCGGGCACGCTCGCCGTCGCCGGGCTCGTCTATTGGCTCGTGAGGCGCCGGAAGCGGAAGGGCGCGGCGGCGGAAGAGGCCGCGGCGCCGGCCCTCCCGCCCGACGTCGAGTTCGAGGCCGCGCTCGGGGCGCTCGCCGCGCGCGCGTCGTCCCTCGACGGCGACCCGCGTCCCTTCTACTCCGACCTGACGCACGCGGCGAAGCGGTTCCTCGAGCGCCACCTCGGCGAGCCCGTCCTCGAGTGGACGACGTTCGAGACGATCCGGCGCCTCCGCGAGGCCGGGGCCGAGCCGCCGCGCGAGGCGGCGCTCCCCGAGCTCCTCATGGGCGCGGACCGCGTCAAGTTCGGCCGCGCCGGCGCGACGCGGGACGAGGCGGAGCGGGCGCTCGACGGCGCCCGTCACCTCCTCGCGTGGGGCCGCGTGCGGATGGCGGCGCAGGCCGCCGCCGAGAAGGCGCAGGAGGCGGCGGCGAAGGGGAGCGCGAAGGGAGCCGCCGCGCCGGCGCCGGCCGCGGGAGGGCGCCGGTGAGCCTCCTCGCGTCGCTGATCCCGCCCGGGCTCTCGTTCCGGGACCCGCTCTTCCTCCTCCTCCTCCTCGTGGTCCCGGTCGCGGTGGCGCTCCGGATCCTCCGCGAGAGGAAGGGGGACGGCGCGCTCGTCGTCCCGACGCTCGCGTTCGTCGCCCACGTGAAGCCGGGCTGGCGGGTCCAGCTCCGCCACCTCCCGTTCGCCCTCGGCTGCCTCGGCTTCGCGGGGCTCGTCGTGGCGCTCGCGCGGCCGCGGGTCGGCCTCGAGCGGACCGAGTCGTGGACGGAGGGGGTCGACATCGTCGTCGCGCTCGACTCCTCGGGCTCGATGGCCGCCGAGGACTTCAAGCCGAAGAACCGCTTCTTCGTGGCGAAGGCCGCGACGCGGACCTTCGTCGAGGGACGCCCGCAGGACCGCCTCGGCCTCATCACGTTCGCCGGGCGCTCGCGCACCGTCGTCCCGCTGACGACGGACCGCTCGATGCTCCTGCAGCGGCTCTCCGAGCTGAAGCTCGGCGACCAGGGGGACGGCACGGCGATCGGGATGGCGCTCGGGAACGCGCTCGCGCGCCTCCGCGCCTCGAAGGCGAAGTCGAAGGTCGTCGTCCTCGTCACGGACGGCGGCAACAACGCGGGCGAGATCGACCCCGACACCGCCGCGAACGTCGCGAAGGGGCTCGGGATCAAGGTCTACACGGTCGGCGTCGGGACCGCGGGCGGTCCCGTCGAGATCCCGGTCCCGGTCCGCGACCCGGAGACGGGGCAGGTCGTCGAGCGGCGGGTCATGGCCCAGGTCGACGTCGACGAGAAGCTCCTCGGGCGGATCGCCGAGACGACCGGCGGCCGCTTCTTCCGCGCGACCGACCCGGCCGGGCTCGCGCAGACCTACGCCGAGATCGACCGCCTCGAGAAGACCGAGGTGAAGACGACGACGTACACCCGCTGGCGCGAGACGTTCCCCCGCGTCGCGGTCCCCGCGGCCGGCGTCCTCGCGGCGGCCGCGCTCCTCGCGCTCCTCGCGTTCCCGGTGGCGCCGCGATGAACGACCTCTTCCTCTCCCCCGCCTGGCTCGGCGCCGCCGTCGGCGGGGCGCTCGCCGCCGCGGGCGCCGCGTGGCTCTCCGCCCGGCGCATCCGCCGCCGGCGCGAGGGGCTCGTCGCCCCGGCGCTCGCCGAGAAGGCCGGGCTCCTCGCGAAGGACCGCTGGGCCCCGTTCGCCGCGCTCCTCGCCGTCGTCGCCGTCCTCGGCACCTCTCTCGCGCTCGCGCGCCCCCGCTGGGGCGTCGTCACGGAGACGGTCGAGCGCCGCGGCGCCGACGTCGTCCTCGTCCTCGACACCTCCGCCTCGATGCGGGCGGCCGACGTGACGCCCTCGCGCTTCGTCCTCGCCCGCCAGGCGGCGCTCTCGCTCGCCGAGAAGCTCCCCGGCGACCGGCTCGCGCTCGTCGGCTGCGAGGGGGAGGCCCAGGTCCTCGTCCCGCTCACGCTCGACACCGCCGCCGTCGCGCTCTTCCTCGAGGCGCTCGAGCCGGGGATCGGCGCGCTCCCCGGGACGTCGCTCGCCGCCGGCCTCGCCGCGGCCGCGGAGCTGATGCCCCCCGGGACCTCGGCCGGCAAGCAGGTCGTCGTCCTCTCGGACGGCGAGGACCTCGAGGGGGGCGTCGAGGAGGCCGTCGCGAAGGCGAAGGCCGAGGGAATCGTCGTCCACGCGGTCTTCGTCGGCACCGAGGGGCGCGGCGCTCCCGTCCCCGAGGTCGACGTCTCCGGCCGCCCGACCGGCTTCAAGACCGAGGACGGCGCGCCCGTCCTCTCGCATCCCGACCCCGGGCTCCTCCGCCGCCTCGCCGCCGAGACGGGCGGGAGCTTCAGCGTCGTCTCGCCCGGCCGCACCGACCTCGACGGCGTCGCGCGCGAGATCGACAAGGCCGCGCGGCGCCCCCTCTCCGGCTCCGTCGGGACGAACCGCCGCGAGCGCTACCAGCTCCCGCTCGGCGTGGCGGTCGGCGCCCTCGCGCTCCTCCTCGTCGGCCCGCTCGGCGTCCTCGCGCGGCGCCCGAAGCCGGCCGCCGCAGCCCTCCTCGCGCTCGCGCTCCTCGCGGCGCAGGCCCCGCTCCTCGCGCAGGCGGCCCCCCCGACGCTCCCCGCGGGCGCCCCGGGCGCCGCCGCGCCGGCGCCCGCCGCGCCCCCGACGCCTCCTCCGCCCGCCACGCTGAAGGAGCGGATCCTCGCGAGCCCCCCCTTCACGACCGCCCGCGGCGAGGCCGTCGCCGGGAAGAAGGCGCTCGAGGGGAAGCGGGTCGAGGAAGCGCTGGGCCACTTCGCGCGCGAGGCGGCGCTCGCCCCGAAGGACCCGGAAGGGGCCTACAACCTCGGCACCGCCCTGTCGCTCGCGGGGCGGGGAGACGAGGCGCTCGCCGCGCTGAAGACGGCGAAGGGGGCCTCGCGCGGCGAGGTCGCCGCCGACGCCTCCTTCAACGCCGGCAACGTCCTCCTCTCCGGGAAGCAGTGGGAGTCCGCGGCGGCGGCGTACCGCGACGCGCTCCGCGCCCGCCCCGGCGACGCCGACGCGGCCTTCAACTACGAGCTCGCCCTCCGGCGGCTCGAGCAGCAGAAGCAGCAGCAGAAACAGCAGCAGCAGGGCGGCACGCCGCCGCCGAAGAAGGACGACTTCGAGAAGAAGGCGAAGATGAGCCGGGACAAGGCCGAGCAGCTCCTGCAGGCGATCGCGCGGAACGACCTCGAGGAGCAGCGCAAGAAGGTCGCCGAGCAGAAGAAGCAGCGCCGCTCCGGGAGGGACTGGTGAGCCGCCTCCGCCCGCGTTCGCTCGTCCCGCTCGTCACGGCCGCGCTCCTCGCCGCCGGAGCGCTCTCCGCGGCGCAGGAGGAGCCCGAGGTCCGGGTCCTCGTCGACAACCCGCGCCCCGCCGCCGACGACGTCGTCCGGCTGACCTACGCGTTCTCCGGGCCGGGCGTCGGCGGCAGCCTGCGCGCCCCGGCCGAGCTCCCGCTGAAGAACCTCGTCGTGGTCGGCGGGCCGAACACCTCGACGCAGATCAGCTTCATCAACGGCCAGCTCTCGCGCTCCTCGAGCCTCACCTACTTCCTCCGCCCCTCCGGCCCCGGTCCCGCCGAGGTCGGGGAGACGACGTTCAAGGTGGGGGACAAGGACGTGAAAGCGGGCTCGTACCTCCTCGAGGTCGGCACGGCGCGGCGGCCCCCCGGCGCCGGCCCCGCCTCGCCGATGGCGGACGAGGACCCGTTCAACCGGATGCCCCCGCGCGGCGGCACGCGCCACGCCGGCTCCGAGCGCGCGCTCCCCGCGGAAGACCCGGTCCTCGTCTTCGTCGCGACGCCGAGCAAGGACGCGGCGTACGTCGGCGAGGAGGTCGCGATCACGTACGACCTCGTCACCCAGGCGGAGGTGCAGGGGATCGAGTACGTCGAGGCGCCGCAGTTCCCCGGCCTCTGGGCCGAGGACCTCGAGCGGCCCGAGCGGCCGCAGGGGCGGCGCGACACGTGGGAAGGGCGCACCGTCGCGCGGTTCACGCTCCTGAAGAAGGCCGTGTCGGGCCTGACCCCGGGCACCGTCACGATCCCCGCCGCGAAGATCCGGATCGGCGTGCGGACCGCGATGGACCCGTTCGGCGACCCGTTCGCGGCGCTCCGGCCGCGCGTCCTCGAACGCGAGACGAAGCCGATCACGCTGAAGGTCCTCGCGATCCCCGGGCGGCCCGACTTCAAGGGACCCGTCGGCGTCTTCGGGGTCTCGGCGACCGCCGACCGGAAGACGGTCCCCGCCGGCGAGGCCGTGACGCTCAAGGTGCGGCTGGCCGGGAGCGGCAACCTGCGGACCGCCACGGAGACGCCGCACCTGTCGGTCCCGGGCGTGAAGGTCTACCCCCCGTCCTCGCGGACGATCCCCGCGCGCAGCGCCGGGAAGGCGGGGACGAGCGCCGAGTGGGACTTCGTCCTCGTCCCGTCCGAGCCCGGGACCCTCGTCGTGCCGCCCGTCTCCTTCGAGGTCTTCGACACCGCCGAGAAGAAGATCGTGGTGAGGAAGACCGAGCCGATCACGCTGACCGTCGAGGCCGCCGCCCCGGGCGCCCCGGCCGCGGCGGTCGCCTCCTCGGCCGGCGCCCCGGCCGCCGCCCCGACCCCGGGCGGAACAGCGGGCTCCGAGGCGACGACGACCCTTCCCGGCACGCCGCCGACGCCGACTCCCCTCCCCTCGGCTCGCGAGCTCGCGCGGACGACCGTCCCCGTGCCGCTCTGGGCGCTCCTCGTCGTCCCCGGGGTCCTCGCCGTCGCCGGCGGCGCCGCGTGGGCGCTGCGTCGCCGCGCCCGCGCCCTCGGCCCCACCGCCGCCCTCCTCGACGCCGAGCCGGGCGAGACGAAGGAGCGCGCCGTCGCGCGCGTGGAGCGGGCCGTGCGCGAGCACGTCGCGCGGCGGACGGGAGCCTCGGAGACGGCGTCCGTCTCCGCCCTGCTCGACGACCTGGCGGACCGCGGGGTCCCGCCCGCCCTCCGCGAGGAGCTCCGGCTCCTCCTCTCCCAGGTCGAGTTCCTGCGGTTCGCCCCCCAGCTCGGGGACTACCGGGACGAGATCGAGCGCCTCCGCGAGAAGGCCCGGGACGTCCTCGGGCGGCTCCGCGGGACCGGGCGCGCCTAGAATCGGGCCGTGACCGTCCCGTCGAGGGCCCTTCCGCCGGGCAGGCTCGCCCGCTTCATGGAGCGTCACCGTCTCCTCGACGAGACGAGCGGGACGGCACCGGAACGATTCCTCGTCACCCTCGTGAAGAAGGCGCTCGACTTCGTGCCGTCGGAGGCGGCCGTCCTCCTCCTGGACGATCCCGTCGCGAAGGAGGAAGACCGGTCCCGGAACGAGCTGACGGTCATCGCGAGCGCGGGCGAGTTCCGCGACGTGGCCGTCGGGACGCGCGTGCGGCCCGTCGACGGGATCGCCGGCTTCACCTACGCGCGGGGCGAACGGACGTCGGTGAACGAGATCAAGGGGGCGCACGCCCTCTCGCTCGAGGCCGACGGCGCGTTCCCCACGGCCGTCCGGACGGTCCTCGGGGTCCCCGTCGTCATCGAGAACCACGTCTGCGGCTCGCTCGTCCTCGTGAACCGGAACACCCCGGACGGGTTCGACTCCCGCGACGAGCGCCTCATGGAGCTCTTCGGCGACACCCTCTCGCTCGCCCTGCAGAACCTCCTCGACGAGCGGCGCGCCCGCGAGGTCGCCCGCCGCGACTCCCTGACGGCGCTCTACAACGACCGCTACTTCCACAAGAAGCTCCAGCAGGAGATCGACAAGCTCGCGGCGGGAGCCGAGGGCGACCTGACGCTCCTCTTCCTCGACTGCGACCACCTGAAGAAGGTGAACGACGAGCACGGCCACCTCGCCGGCAGCCAGATCCTCCGGGAGGTCGCGTTCGTCCTGCAGCGCCAGCTCGCCCAGACGACCTCCCTCCCCTGCCGCTACGGAGGGGACGAGTTCACGGTCATCCTCCTCGACTGCAACCTCGCCCAGGGGATCGAGGTCGCCGAGAGGATCCGGCGGGCGATCCAGGACTGGACGTTCCTCCCGATGGCGATCGGCCCCGGCGAGCCCGCCCTGAACCTGAAGGGCGTCATCACGATGTCGATCGGCGTCGCCTCGTACCGGCGGCACTGCCCTCCGGGGCGCCCCGGGCCCGAGCAGAAGAACGAGCTCCTGAAGAAGGCCGACACCGCGCTCTACCAGGCGAAGGAGGCCGGGAAGAACTGCGTGATCGGCGCGTCGCGCGAGTCCGGGCCTCCCTCGTTCTCGAGCGTCCTGCTGAAGAGCTGAGCTCCCCGGCCGCGCCGCGCTCCCCTGCTAACATCGCCTCCCCGCTCCCGGCCCCGGGGGCGGCCCGCCGGAGGAGCCATGCCGACCGCCGCCACCGAAATCGTCCCCGCGAACGTGCTCGACGCCCTCGGCCGCCACATGCTCGTGGACGGCTACCACGTCGTGATGGACCTCGAGAGGTCGCACGGGAGCGTCATCTACGACAGCCTCCACGACGTCGAGGTCCTCGACCTCTTCTCGCACTTCGCGACGGTCCCGGTCGGCTACAACCACCCGAAGCTGAAGGAGCCCGCATTCCTCGAGGAGATGCAGCGCGCCTCCCTGACGAAGCCGGCGAACAGCGACATCTACACGGAGGAGATGGCCCGGTTCGTCGACACGTTCGCCCGGGTCGCCGTCCCCGGGAGCCACGCCGCGCACCTCTTCTTCGTCGAGGGGGGCTCCGTCGGCGTCGAGAACGCCCTCAAGGCCGCGTTCGACTGGAAGGTGAGGAAGAACTTCCGGAAGGGCTACCGCCGCGAGGTGGGGCACCAGATCGTCCACTTCGAGCAGGCCTTCCACGGCCGGACCGGCTACACGCTCTCGCTGACGAACACGGCCGACCCGCGGAAGACGATGTACTTCCCGAAGTTCCCGTGGCCGCGGATCGTCAACCCGAAGCTCCGCTTCCCTGTCGACGAGGCCGAGGTCGAGCGCGTGAAGAAGGTCGAGGCGCTCGCCCTCGCCCAGGTGAAGCAGGCGCTCGTCGACAACCGGGACGACCTCGCCGCGCTCATCATCGAGCCGATCCAGGCGGAGGGGGGCGACAACCACTTCCGGCCCGAGTTCCTCGCCGCCCTCCGCCAGCTCTGCGACGAGAACGAGATGCTCCTCATCTTCGACGAGGTGCAGACCGGCATCGGCCTCACGGGGAAGATGTGGGGCTTCCAGAACTTCGGCGTCGTCCCCGACCTCTTCTCCTTCGGCAAGAAGATGCAGGTCTGCGGGTTCGCCTCGAACCAGAGGATCTTCGACGAGCCCGAGAACGTCTTCACCGTCTCGTCGCGGATCAACTCGACCTGGGGCGGAAACCTCGCCGACATGGTCCGGGCGCGCCGCTACCTCGAGATCATCGAGGAGGAGTCCCTCGTCGAGAACGCCCGCGCCGTCGGCGAGTTCCTGAAGGAGAAGCTCCAGGAGCTCGCGCTCGAGTTCCCGGGAAGGATGGGGAACGTCCGCGGCCGGGGCCTCTTCCTCGCGTTCGACCTCCCCGACGGCGCCACGCGCGGGAAGGTCCTCGCGACGTGGCTCCAGAAGCACAACGTCATGGGGCTCGCCTCGGGCGAGTCCGCGATCCGCCTCCGGCCGGCCCTCACCCTGACGAAGGACGAGGCGCTCCTCGGCGTCCAGCGCCTCCGCGCCACGCTCGCGGAGGTCCTCGGCTGACGGCGGCTCCCGGGCCGGCATGAGCGGCGGCCCGGGGGGCGCGCGGCGGACGAGGCTCCTCCTCGCCGCCGCCGCCCTCGCCCTCGCCCTCCTCTTCGGCGTCGTCGTCCCCGTCCCGAGGATCGTCGCGCTCCGCTTCGCGCCTCCGGCGACGACGGCCTTCCTCGAGGCGCGGAAGGCCCGTCTCCTCGCCCAGGGGAAGGACGGGAGGATCGACCGCCGCCCCGTCCCGCTCGCGAAGGTCTCTCCCTACCTCGTGAAGGCCGTCCTCGTCGCCGAGGACGCCCGCTTCTTCGAGCACCACGGGGTCGACTGGTCGGCCGTGAAAGCCGCCCGCGAGAGGAACCGGCGCTACCCGAACCGGAGGCGGATCGGGGCCTCGACGATCACCCAGCAGCTCGCCAAGAACCTCTGGCTCTCGCCCGAGAGGAGCTGGCTCCGGAAGGGACGCGAGGCCGCGATCGCCCTCACGATGGAGCTCCTCCTCCCGAAGCGGACGATCCTCGAGCACTACCTCTCCGGAATCGAGTGGGGCGAGCGGACCTGGGGGTGCGAGGCGGCGGCCCGGAAGTACTTCGGGACGTCGGCCGCGTCGCTGACGCGCGAGCAGGCGGCCTGGCTCGCGGCGATGATCCCGGGCCCCCGCGTCTTCCTCGCGAACCCCTCCCGGCACCAGCGGAGGGCCGCCCGGATCCTCGCCCGCATGTCGGCCGCCACGGAGGTCGGGCCCCTCCTTCCCGAGGACGCCGCCGAGGACGACGCGCGGTAAGATTTGCGCGAAATGAGCCGCACGCCGCGCGTCCTCTCCGCCGCCGCGCTCCTCGCCCTGGGCGTCCTCTCCGCCGCCTGCGGGAGGAAGCCCGCCGAGATCCGTCTGAAACCCGCCCGGCAGAGCGTCTACGGCCTCGGCCGGGTCGCCTCCTTCTCCGCCGACGTCGTCGACACCAAGGGGGAGATCGTCGCGGGCAAGCCGATCACGTGGGAGTCCTCCAACCCGAAGATCGCGACGATCGACGGCGCGACGGGCGCCGTGAAGACCGTCGCCGCCGGGAAGACGACGATCACCGCCCGGCTCGGCGAGCCCCCGCTCGAGGCGAAGGCGACGCTCGAGGTCCTCGACGTGGCCGTCGTGAACGTCCTCCCGTCGAAGGCGACGCTCGCCGGGCCCGCCGGGTCGACCTTCCCCCTCACGCTCTCCGTCAAGGACAGCAAGGGAAACGTCGCCGACATGAAGGCGGTGTGGAGCTCCGCGGCCCCGAAGGTCGCGACGGTCGACGACTCCGGCGTCGTGACGTCCGTCGGCGAGGGAACGGCATCCGTCAAGGCGACCGTCGGGGACGTCTCCGGCGTGTCCGACGTCGTCGTCGTCTTCCGGACGATCGAGACGCTCGAGGCCTCTCCCCTGAACATCCCGCTGAAGGTGGGAGAGCTGAGCCGGGTGACGCTCGTCGCCCGCGACCCGCAGGGGAAGCCGATCCCCGACGTCGCCGCGACGTGGACCTCCTCCGACCCGCACGTGGCGACCTGCTCCGGCGGGGCGGTCCTCGGCATCGGCCCCGGCTCGGCCACGATCCGCGCGGTCTGCGGCGCGAAGTCCGCGGAAGTCTCGGTGATCGTGTTTTGAGCGACTCCGTCCGGCTCCCCGCCGTCGCCGGCCTCTTCTACGAGGGCGGCACGCGGGCGCTCCGGGCGGACGTGGAGTCGTACCTCGGGGCCGCCGCGCGCCCCCGCGTCCCGGAGGCGGCGTGGCGCGCGCTCCTCCTCCCGCACGCCGGTCACGTCTACTCGGGCGCGATCGCGGGCGCGGGCGTCGGGGCCGTCGAGCTCCCCGGGACGGTCCTCCTGATGGGCCCGAACCACCACGGCGAGGGGGAGGACGCCTCGCTGTCGGCCGCCGGCGCGTGGAGGACTCCGCTCGGCGACGTCCCGGTCGCGCACGACCTCGTCGAGGAGCTCCTCGGGGCCGGGGCGGGGATCCGGGCCGACGAGACGGCCCACCGCCGCGAGCACTCCCTCGAGGTGATCCTCCCGTTCCTGCAGGCGGCGCGGCCCGACGTCTCCGTCGCGTGCCTCTCGCTCGGCGCCCCCGACCTCGACCTCTGCCTCGCCGTCGGGCGGGCGGTCGCGGCCGCCGTCGGGCGGCTCGAGGCGCGGGGGAAGAGGGTCGCCCTCGTCGTCTCCTCCGACATGAACCACTACCTCCCGCGGGAGAGGAACCGCGAGAAGGACGACCGCGCGCTCGACGCGCTCCTCGCGGGCGACCCGGCCGAGCTCTTCGGCCGCGTCCTCCTCCGCGAGCGGATCTCGATGTGCGGCGTCCTCCCGGCGACGGCGCTCCTCGAGGCCCTGAGAGGGCTGCCGCCCTCCGCCCCGCGCCTCGTCGCGCGCGGCGACTCGGGAGACGCTTTCGGCGACACGAGCCGCGTCGTCGGCTACGCCGCCGTCCTCTGGGAAACCCCTCCGCGGACGGAAGAGAAGGAGAACTGATGCGCGTCGCGAACCTCTCGGCCGAGGTCTCGCCCTTCGCAAAGACGGGGGGCCTCGGCGACGTCGTCTCGTCCCTCCCCAAGGCGCTCGCGGCCACCGGCCACGACGTCGACGTCTGGGTCCCGTTCTTCCTCGAGGCGGCCCAGTGGTTCCGCCGCCGGGGGACGTGGCCCGAGCAGGAGCTCGACCCGTTCGACGTCTCGGTGATGGGGGCGACCCACCGCGTCGGCATCCTCCGCGCGACGCTCCCCGGGACGGGCGTCCCGGTCCACTTCGTCGCGCACGACCCGCTCTTCCACCGCCCCGGAGGCCTCTACGCGAAGAACGAGCACGGCGCCGACGACGGCATCTGGCGCTTCAGCCTCTTCGTGAGGGCCGCGATCGAGGCGATGCGGCGCCTCGGCGACCGACCGCAGGTGATCCACACCCACGACTGGCACCCCGCCCTCGCCACGATGCTCGGCGCGTGGAGCTCCTGGCGCGATCCCTGGTTCGACGACGTCGCCTCGGTGCTGACGATCCACAACATCGGCTACCAGGGGATCTACGGGCCGGAGCAGGTCCCCGTCCTGGGCCTCCCGCCGGAGACGTGGAGCGGCGGCCTCCTCGAGCACGGCGGCAACCTCAACATGCTGAAGGGGGCGATCGTCGCGGCCGACATGGTGACGACGGTCTCGCCGACCTACGCGTGGGAGATCCGGACGCCCGAGGGGGGCGCGGGCCTCGACGGCGTGATCCGCCTGAAGGCCGCGCGGCTCGCCGGCATCCTGAACGGGATCGACCGGCAGGAGTGGAACCCCGGCACCGACCCGAACCTCGCCGCGCACTTCGGGCCCGACGACCTGCGCGGCAAGGCCGAGTGCCGCGCGGACCTCTGCCGCGTCGCCGGGTTCGAGGTCGCCGACCCCGGGATGATCGTCGGCTCCGTCGGGCGCCTCGCACCGCAGAAGGGGTACGACATCCTCTTCGAGGCCGCGCCCGAGCTGATCCGGCGCGGCGTGAGGATCGTCGTCCTCGGCTCCGGCGAGCCGGCGCTCGAGGGCTCGATGCGCCTCCTCGAGGCGCACTACCCCGGCCGCTTCCGGGGCGTCGTCGGATACGACGACGTGCTCTCGCACAAGATCCAGGCCGGTTGCGACGCGCTCGTCGTGCCGTCGCGCTACGAGCCGTGCGGCCTCACGCAGATGTACGCCCTCCGCTACGGCACGGTCCCCGTCGTGCGCCGCACGGGCGGGCTCGCCGACTCTGTCATCGGCCTCCACGGCGAGAACCTCGACTGGGCGAACGGCTTCCACTTCGACGACCCCTCGCCGCACGCGCTCGCGGCCGAGCTCCTCCACGCGCAGCGCGTCTTCTTCCACCGCGACGCCTGGTCGCGCCTCCAGCGGAACGGGATGAAGGTCGACTTCTCGTGGGGCCGCTCGGCGAACGACTACGAGCTCGTCTACCGGCGCGCGCGGGAGGTGCGCGGGCTCCCCTGGTAGGGCTTCCGGGCGTCCCGCGTCCCGCGCGAGCTCCCGCCCAGGAGGTCCCCATGCGCACGCCGCTTCCCGCCACGGCCCTCGCGGCGCTCGTCGCCGCGGGCTTGGGCGCCGTTCTCCTCCCGGCTCCCCGGATCGACGCCGGTGGCGCCCCCCGGCCGGCGGGCGTTACCGTGGCGCCGAAAGGAGAGGGCGTGGAGCGCTACCGCGACGAGAACGCGCGCCTCGGACCGCCGAGCTGCGACGAGGGTCGCGTCGTCTTCTTCGGCGACTCGATCACGGAGGGCTGGATCCACGCCCTCCCCGAGCTCTTCGCCGGACGACCCTGGGTCGACCGGGGGATCGGAGGGGAGACGACCGCGCGGATGCTCGCGCGCTTCCGCCAGGACGTCCTCTCCCTCGAGCCCGAGGTCCTGGTCCTCCTCGCGGGGACGAACGACGTCGCCTGCAACGACGGCCCGACGACCCCGGAGACGACGCTCGCGAACCTCGCCGCGATGGTCGAGCTCGCGCGCGGGAGCGGGATCCGCGTCGTCCTCGCGACGCTCCCTCCCGCGCTCGACTTCCCGTGGCGCCCCGGCCTCGTCCCCGCGCCGCAGATCGTCTCGCTCAACGCCCGGATCCGGGAGTACGCCCGGAGGGAACGGATCGTCCTCGTCGACTACCACGCCGCCATGGCGGACGCAGCCGGAGGGATGCGGGCCGGGCTGAGCGAGGACGGCGTCCACCCGAACCGGGCCGGCTACGAGGTGATGGCCCCGCTCGCGGAGGCGGCGATCCGGGAGGCGCGACGCCTCGCCGAGTGACCGGCTTCGGCCGCTCCTCCCGCTCCGGAGGGGCCTGCGCCCCCGTCAGAGCTCGGCGTCGCGGACCCCGAGGCCAAAGACGAGCTTCGCGAGAGAGGCGTGGACGCCGGGCGCGGCCGCGAGGAGGTTCCCCCGCTCGCGCCACGCGGTGCCGCCCTCGAAGTCGGTGACGACGCCCCCCGCTTCCGTCACGAGGACCGCCCCCGCGGCCGAGTCCCACGGCGAGAGGCCGAGCTCGAAGAAGCCGTCGAAGATCCCGCAGGAGACGTAGGCGAGGTCGAGGGCCGCGCTCCCGGCGCGGCGGATCGACTGCACCTCGAGGAAGACCGCCTTGAAGAGCCGGAGGTAGCCGTCGATCCGCGACTGGATCCGGAACGGGAAGCCGGTCGCGAGCGCGGCGCCCTCGAGGCCGTCGCGGCGCGTCACCCGGACGCGGCGGCCGTTCCGGAACGCGCCCGAGCCCTTCTCGGCGACGAAGAGGTCGTTCTTGACCGGGTCCCAGACGACGCCGAGGACGAGCTCGCCGCTGCGCCCGCCCGCCGTCCGCCCGATTGAGACGGCCCAGTGCGGGAAGCCGCGGACGAAGTTCGCGGTGCCGTCGAGCGGGTCGACGATCCAGGCGGGGGCGTCCGCGTCCAGCCCGTCCGTTCCGCCTTCCTCCCCGACGAAGAGGTCGCCGGGGAAGGCGCCGAGGAGGAGCTCCTTCACGAGCGCCTCGCTCTCGCGGTCGGCGCGGGAGACGACGTCGTTGCGCCCCTTCTCCTCCACCTCCGACGGCTCGAGCGACCCGAAGTAGCCGAGGAGGAGGTCTCCGGCCCGGCGGGCCGCCTCGACGGCGGCGTCGAGGGCGCGCGAGCCCTCCATCAGTGCCGGAAGACGACGCTGTCGAGGATCATCAGGAACGCGCTCTGCTGCTGCGCCTCGGTCTTGTTGATGACCGCGAGGCACGCCCCCTTCGGGAAGAGGCGGTGGAGCTCGTCCGCGTCGTGCCCCGAGACGATGACGATCCGCTTCTCGCTGATGCCGCGCTCCTTCGCGAGCCGCGCGACGGAGCGCCCGTCGAGGACCGGCATCTCGAGGTCGACGAGGAGGAGGTCGACGTCGGGGCCGAGCTTCGCGAGCGCGGCGACGGGGTCCTGGTACGCCTCGAAGGCGACCCGGTCGCCGTAGCGGTCCGCGAAGATGGCGCGCCACGACGCCGCGTACGCCGTCGAGTCGTCGACGAGGACGACGCGCTTGGCACGGGCCGGGACGGGAGGGGCTGGATCGGGCACGGTGGCGGCGGTTCCGCGGCTCGGGGGCGCGACGGCCGGGGTCAGCCGGCGGGCTCGGCCGCGTGGGCCGGGCCGAAGCGGTGGACCTCGCGCCCCGCGACGAACGTCCGCTCGACGCGCCCCCGCAGCGTCTTCCCCGCCCACGGGGAGTTCGCCGAGAGGGAGCGGAACGAGGAGAAGGTCGTCGTCCGGGACGTGGAGAAGAGGACGACGTCGGCCGGGGCGCCCTCCGCGAGCGTCCCGTACGGGAGGGAGAAGAGGCGGGCCGGGGCGGTCGACATCGCCTCGACGAGGCGGGTCAGCGAGAGGAGGCGCGGGGCGACGAGAGCGTCGACGAGAACGGAGAGGGCCGTCTCGAGCCCCGTGACGCCGAACGGCGCCGCGGCGAACTCCATCGCCTTCTCGTCGAGGTGGTGCGGGGCGTGGTCCGTCGCGACGCAGTCGATCGTCCCGTCGACGAGGGCCGAGACGAGCGCCTGCCGGTCCTCCTCGCCGCGGAGCGGGGGGTTCATCTTGAAGCGGGTGTCGTAGCCGGAGCGGGCGAGGTCCTCGTCCGTCAGCGTCAGGTGGTGCGGCGTCACCTCGCAGCTCACCGGGACCTTCGCCGCGCGGGCCCGGCGGATCGCCGCGAGGCTGTCCCGCACGGAGACGTGGGCGACGTGGAGGCGCGCGCCGGTGAGCGCGGCGAGCTCGACGTCGCGGGCGACCATCGTCGACTCGGCGACCGCGGGCCAGCCCGGGAGGCCGAGGCGGGTCGAGGCCCACCCCTCGTTCATCTGTCCGCCCGCGACGAGGTTCGGGTCCTCCTCGTGGACGACGACCGGGAGGCCGAACATCGAGGCGTACTCGAGCGCGCGCCGCATCAGGTCGGCGTTGACGACCGGCTTGCCGTCGTCGGAGATCGCGACGATCCCCTCGGCCTTCATCAGGCCGATCTCGGCGAGCGCGGCCCCCTTCTGCCCCTTCGAGACGGCGCCGATCGGGAGGACGCGCACGCGGGCCGTCTCGCGGATCCGCTTCTGGACGAACGCGGCGGTCGGGGCGTCGTCGATCACGGGGTCCGTGTTCGGCATGCAGCAGACGGTCGTGTAGCCGCCCGCCGCCGCCGCCCCGGAACCGGTCGCGATCGTCTCCTTCCACTCGTAGCCGGGCTCGCGGAAGTGGACGTGGAGGTCGACGAAGCCGGGGGCGACGACGAGGCCCGAGGCGTCGACGGTCGCGGCGCCGCGCGGCGCGGCGATCCGCTCGTCGACCCGGGCGACGACGCCCCCTTCGAGGAGGACGTCGAGCGTCGCGTCGAGGTCGCGCGACGGGTCGACGACCCGCCCGCCGGTGATCAGGACGGGAGCATCACTCATCGCCGCTCGTTCCAATCAGGAGGTACAGCACGGCCATCCGGACCGCGACGCCGGCCTCGACCTGGTCGAGGATCACCGAGCCCGGGCCGTCGGCGACGGCCGAGTCGATCTCGACGCCGCGGTTCATCGGGCCGGGGTGCATGACGATGGCGTCCTTGCGGGCGAGCCGCCGCCGCTCGGGGGTGAGGCCGAAGAGCTCGAAGTACTCGCGGTCGGACGGGAAGCCGAGCCCGCCGCCCCGCTCCTTCTGGACGCGGAGCATCATGACGACGTCGGCGCCGTCGACGGCCTCCTCGATCCGGGTCGTCACGCGCGCCCCGGTCCGCTCGATCTCGGGCGGGAGGAGCGTGCGGGGCCCGGCGAGCGTCACCTCCGCCCCCATCTTCGGGAGGAGGGCGAGGTTCGAGCGGGCGACGCGGCTGAAGCGGACGTCGCCGCAGATCGCGACGCGCAGCCCCTCGAGCTTCCCCTTCGCCTTCCGCATCGTGAAGGCGTCGAGGAGCGCCTGCGTCGGGTGCGCGTGCGTCCCGTCGCCGGCGTTGATGACGGCGCACTTCAGGTTCCGCGCGAGGAAGTGGGGCGCGCCGGACGCCTGGTGCCGGATGACGATCGCGTCGGGGGCCATCGCCTCGAGGTTCCGGCAGGTGTCGAGGAGCGTCTCCCCCTTCGAGGCCGACGAGGTGGCGGCGGCGAAGGAGATGGAGTCGGCCGTGAGGCGCCGCTCGGCGATCTCGAAGGAGAAGCGGGTCCGCGTCGAGTTCTCGTAGAAGAGGTTCGCGACGAGCCGCCCCCGGAGGGTCGGGACCTTCTTGATCGTCCGCTTGTTGATCTCGGCCATCGACTCGGCCGTGTCCAGGATCGTGAGGATCTCGGCCTTCGTGAGCGACTCGATGTCGAGGAGATCCTTCTTCGTGAAGGAGGCGGGGTCGGCCGGCGTCTCGGGCTTCCTGCTCACCGCTTTCCGCGGCCGCGCCCCTTCGGGGCAGCCTTCCCGGCCGCACCCTTCGCGGCCTTCTTCCCGGGCGTCTTCTTCGCCGGCGCCTTCCGGGCCGGCTTCGGCGCCGCCCTGCGGGCGAGCGTCTCGGGGTGCCGGTCGAGGAGCCACACGTCGTCCTCGCCGTCCGTCTCCCTGAACGTCACGGAGACGACCTCGGTCGCGGAGGTGGAGATCTTCTTCCCGACGAGCTGCGCCTCGATCGGCAGCTCCCTCCGGCCCCGGTCGACGAGGACCGCCAGGAGGATCCGGCGCGGGCGGCCGAAGTCGAGGATCGCGTCGATCGCCGCGCGGACCGTCCGCCCCGTGTAGAGGACGTCGTCGCAGAGGACGATCGTCTTCGTCTCCACCGGGAAGGAGATGTCCGTCCGCTTCAGGACGGGCGAGGAGGCGACCGTCGTCAGGTCGTCGCGGTAGAGCGTGATGTCGAGGAGCCCGACGGGGATCTTCACCCCCTCGGCCTTCTCGACCTCGAGCGCGAGGCGCCGCGCGAGCGGGACTCCGCGCGTCCGGATGCCGACGAGGGCGAACCCCTCGACGCCCCCGGCGGCCTCGACGACCTCGCGGGCCATGCGGGCGACGACGCGCGCCATTCCCGCGGGATCCATCAAACGCAGCTTGCGGTAGGTGCCGTTCGCTTCGCCCATCTTTCCGAACCGGCGGGACACTACACGGGCCGCTTCCCGGCGTCAACGGAAGGACGGACGTCCCTCCCGGGGCCGGAACGGCCACAATCCCCGCCGTGGACGTCTCCGACTTCGACTTCGACCTCCCCCCGGAGGCGATCGCCCAGCGCCCCGCGCCGCGCGGCACGTCGCGCCTCATGACGCTCGACCGCGCCTCGGGGGCGATCGGCCACCGGAGCGTCGCCGACCTCCCTTCCCTGCTGCGGACGGGAGACCTCCTCGTCGTCAACGACACGCGGGTCGTCCCGGCGCGCCTCTTCGGCGTCGACGCCGAGGGAAGGCGGACGGAGTTCCTCCTCGTCGAAAAGACGGAAGACGCTTCGGCGTGGGACTGCCTCGCCAAGCCCGGGCGCCGCGCGAAGCCGGGACGGTCGTTCGACTTCGGGGCGGGCCTCTCCGGAACGGTGGCCGGAAAGGGAGAGTCGGGGCACTACCGCGTCGTCTTCTCAGGAACTCCTCTCGAGGAGGCGCTCCCTCTCGTCGGGACGACGCCGCTCCCCCCGTACATCCACCGCGAGGGGGGGGTCGCCGACGGGCGCGACGCGGTCGACTACCAGACCGTCTACGCGAGGGAGCCCGGCGCGATCGCGGCGCCGACGGCCGGCCTCCACCTGACGCCCGAGCTCCTCGACGCGCTCCGCGCGCGCGGCGTCGAGGTCGCCTCCGTGACGCTCCACGTCGGCATCGGGACCTTCAAGCCGGTCAAGGCCGACCGCGTCGAGGAGCACCGGATGGACGTGGAACGGGGGATCGTCCCGGACGAGACGGCCGAGGCGGTGCGGCACGCGAAGGAGGAGGGGCGGCGCGTCGTGGCGGTGGGGACGACGAGCGTGAGGACGCTCGAGGCCTCGGCGCGCGCGCACGGCGGGCGTGTGGCGCCCGGCCCGTTCGAGACGCGGCTCTTCCTCGTGCCGGGCGCGGAGTTCCTGGTCGTCGACGCCCTCCTGACGAACTTCCACCTGCCGCGCTCGACGCTCCTCATGCTCGTGAGCGCGTTCGCCGGGCGCGAGAGCGTCCTCGCCGCCTACCGCGAGGCGGTCGCCGCGGGCTACCGCTTCTTCTCGTACGGCGACGCGATGCTCGTCGGGTAGGGCCGGCGGCTCAGCGCGGCGCGGGGAAGGCGGCGCGGAGCGTCTCGGCCTCCGCGGCTGTCATCCCGGGTGCGCCCTTCCGGAGCATCGCGACGAAGTGGTCGACCTCGTCGGGCTTCCCCGGGAATCCGACGTTCGTCCCCTCTCCGGCCACGTTCGACGTCGCGATCGGGCGGCGCGTCTTCCTGTCGAGGACCGCCGTGAACGGGAGCCCGGCGTCCTTCCCGGCGAGGGCCGTCAGGAGCTCTTCGGCGCCGGGGTTCTCGAGGGCCTGCTTCTCCCCCCGCTCCTGGACCGTCAGCTCGACCTTCTCGTAGTAGCGGTCGAGGACCTCCTTGGCGGAGGGAGCCGTCAGGACCGCCTCGAGCTTCCGGCACCAGCCGCACCAGGAGGCGTGGAAGACGACGAGGAGGTTCCTCTTCCCGGCCTTCGCAGCGGTCGCCGCGCCCGTGAGCACGGAGTCGGCGGACGGTGGGGCGGGCGGTGGGGCGGCCGGCGCGCGTCTCCCCGCGAGGAGCGCCCCCGCGAGGACGACGCCGGCGACGATGCGGCGGCTCGGCATGGCGCCGGAGTCTACCCGCGCCGGCGGCGCGGGGGACGCGTCTACTCCCCGGCGAAGAGCCGGAGGACCTTGTCGGCCTCGACCGCCGTCGACGGCCTCCAGCCCGTGCCGAAGCCGGCCCCGAGGAGCTTTCGGAGGTCGCGGACCTCCATCCCCGCGATCGCGGCACGGAGCTTCTTCGCCTCCGCCGCGACCGCGCGGGCCTCGTCGTCGGCCGCGTCGCGCCGGAAGGCGCGGGCGGCGTCCTCGGAGTCGGCGTACTCGGTCGTCCAGTCCTCGTTCAGGTAGCCCCGGAGGGCGTCGCGGAGCGCCGGGTAGACGCGGGGATCGATCGCGGCGGGCGCGTTCTTCGTCGTGGCGGTCACTTGTCAGCCTCCGGGTACGACGTCAGGACGTAGAAGATCTCGGTCTCGTTGTTCCACTTCAGGACCACCAGCGCCCGCCGGCACGGCACGGCGGTCTTCTCTCCCCGGCGGAGGGACCGGCCGATGACCTTGCCGTCGCCGGGCCAGTCGACGACGAGGTTCGCGCGCGAGCCCTCGCGGGACATCCACTGGTCCACCCGCTTCTTCGAGGCGCGGAGCGCGCGGGCGATGACGTCCTCGGCGGTGGCGCGGTCGGTGTAGGTCGAGGCCGAGGAGATCCCGGGCTCCTTCCGGAGCCGCTCGCGGAGCTGCTCGTCCGTCTTGCCGACGTGCCGGGAGAGCGTGTGGCCGCCGCGCTGCTCCTCGACGGCGAGGTCGCGCCGGGCGAGCCCGCCCGGCGCGGCGGCGGCGAGGAAGGGGGTCAGGGCGAGGAAGGCTCCGAAGACGGGGCGGAGGACGCGGCGGATGCGAGCACGCACGGGGCGGAGGTTAGCCGAAGCGGGACCTTCGCGCCTCCCCGCCCTCGGGCCGAGCCCCCGACCCTCCCCCCGGCCGCGCCTCAGCGCGGCGCGCGGTCCGCGACGACCGCGGCGACGAGGAGCGCGAGGGCGCCGGAGAAGACGAGGGAGAAGACGAGACCCCCGGCGGAGTAGAGCGCGCCGATCGCGCGAGGCGCCGACGCGAACGTCGGGACCGCCGCGTAGTACGCGAGGCTGAGGATCCGCCCGACGAGGAGCAGCGCGAGCCCGGCGGCGGCGAGGTTCGAGGCCTTCGGGTGGCTCGGCTTCCGCCCCAGGACGACGACGAGCCCGACGACGATCACGACGATCTCCGGCAGCTGCCGCGCGACCGAAGAGAAGAAGGTCAGGAGGGACGCCCCGCTTCCGTACATGGCGCGAACGGTAGCAGAGGGGCCGCCGTTGACACAGGGGAGCCGCCGGCCGATCGTGGCGGCACGGATGGCCGGCCCGACCTCGCGCGCGAATGCGCGCCTCCTCGAGATCCTCGCGGCGAAGATCGCCGGCGAGACGGGCCTCGACCCGGCCCTGGCCCGCGAGGTCGCCCCGTCGGCCCTCGCGTCGGAGTCGGTCGACGAGGAGCAGCCGATCCCCCTCTTCGACGCGAGAGGACGGGAGGTCGCGCGCGTTCCCTTCGCGCTCGTCGAGGAGGCGTTCGACGAGCTCGACGACGAAGAGGACGCGGGGCGCTGAAGGAAAGGGGGAGGCGACTCGCGCCTCCCCCCGTTCCGGGACCTTCGCTGCGGGAACCGGCGGTCCGGGTCCCGTCTGCTCCGCGCTCGCGCAGCGAGCTGCCTCTCCGCGCGGAGGGGGTCTCCGGGGGGACCCGGCGGTCCGGGTCCCCCCGGGGCAGGTCAGTGCGTCGCCAGGTACTCGTCGACCTCCCACGGGTGGACGCGGGAGATGTAGGTCGCCCACTCTGCCCGCTTGGCCTCGATGAAGTGCTCGCAGATGTGCTCGCCGAGCGCGTTCTTGACGACGTCGTCCTTCTCGAGGCAGTCGAGGGCGTCGGAGAGGTTCGCCGGGAGCTGCTCGATCTTCCGGCGCTTCTTCTCCCGGTCGGACATCTCAAAGATGTTCTCGTTGACCGGGTCGCCCGCCTCGATCTTGTTCTTGATGCCGTCGAGCCCGGCGGCGAGCATGACCGCGAAGGCGAGGTAGGGGTTGCAGGCCGGGTCGGGCATCCGGACCTCGCAGCGCGTCCCCATGCCGCGTCGGGCCGGGATGCGGACCATCGGCGAGCGGTTGCGCTCGGACCAGGCGACGTTGACCGGCGCCTCGTAGCCCGGGACGAGCCGCTTGTAGGAGTTCACGAGCGGGTTCGTGACGGCGGCGATCGCCTTGGCGTGCTTGAGGATGCCGCCGATGTAGTACATGGCGATCTTCGAGAGCTGGAACGTCGCCTTCGGGTCGTAGAACGCGTTCCTGAGGGTCTGCCCCGAGCCGGTCATGAGCGACTGGTGGACGTGCATCCCCGAGCCGTTCACGCCGAAGATCGGTTTCGGCATGAAGGTGGCGTGGAGGCCGTGGTCCATCGCGACCTTCTTGACGATGTGCTTGAAGGTCGTGACGTTGTCGGCCGTGGCGACGGCGTCGCCGTACTTGAAGTCGATCTCGTGCTGGCCGGGGGCGACCTCGTGGTGGGCCGCCTCGACCTCGAAGCCCATCGCCTCGAGGGCGACGACGATGTCGCGGCGGGCGTCCTCGCCGCGGTCCACGGGGGTCAGGTCGAAGTAGCCGCCGGAGTCGTGCGTGTCGACGATCGGGTCGCCGTTCGCGTCGCGGCGGAAGAGGAAGAACTCGGCCTCGGGTCCCGTCATGAGCGCGTAGCCGAGCTCCTGCGCCTTTTCGCGCTGGCGCTTCAGCGTCTGGCGCGGGCAGCCCGCGAACGCCTTGCCGTCGGGCGTGATGACGTCGCAGACGAGGCGGGCGACCTTCCCGTTCGTGTGGGACCACGGGAAGATCCGGAACGTGTCGAGGTCGGGCACGAGGCCCATGTCCGACTCCTCGATCCGGGTGAAACCCTCGATCGACGAGCCGTCGAACTGGATCTCGCCCGCGAGCGCCTTCTCGAACTGCGAGCGGGGCACCTCGACGTTCTTGATGATTCCGAGAATGTCCGTGAACTGGAGGCGCAGGAACCTCACGCCTTCCTTGTCACAGGCCTTCAGGATCTCGGCGGCTTTCATTCCCATCGCTGCTCCTTCGTCCGGTTTCGCCCGGAACGGCGCGGAATCTGATCCAGTCCGTCGGTTTCGTCAAGCGTTTTCTGGTTTCCGCGCACATTTTGACCAGATTTCAGCATATCGGACCTGTCGATCCTGTTTTGCAAGGCGTTCCGGGAGCGGGGGATACTCCCCGGCATGACCGATCCGACGCGCGCGAACGCCTGGGCCCTCCTGACCGAGTTCACCGCCTCGCAGGCGCTCCGCCGCCACGCCCTCGCGGTGGAGGCCTCGATGCGCGCCCTCGCCCGCGCCTCGGGGGTGACGGACGAGGCGGTCGTCGAGCGCTGGGGGCTCGTGGGCCTCCTCCACGACTTCGACTACGAGCGGTACCCGACCGAGGCGGACCACGTCTTCCGCGGGATGGAGATCCTCCGCGCGCGCGGCTGGCCGGAAGACCTCGTGAAGGCCGTCGGCGGGCACGCCTTCTACACGGGGATCCCGCGCGAGACGCCGATGGAGAAGGCGATCCTCGCGGCCGACGAGCTGACCGGCTTCGTCGGCGCCTGCGCGCTCGTCCGCCCCTCGAGGAGGATCGCCGACGTCCCGGTCGAGTCGGTGATGAAGAGGCTGAAGGAGAAGGCGTTCGCGGCGAAGGTCGACCGCGAGTACGTGAGGCGGGGCGCGGAGGAGTGGGGAACGCCGCTCCCGGAGCTCGTCGCGCTCGTCCTCGCGTCGCAGGTGCCGATCGCCGCGGCGCTCGGCCTCGACGGCGCGCCGGCCCCCGACCTTCCCGACGCCCCCTGCCCGCCCGCCCCTCCCGCGCCCTGACCGGCAGCGGGCGGCGGCCCGGCCGCCGCCCGCCTCCCGAACCTCGACGCGCGAGGCCCCGCGGGCCGATACTCCGCCGGATGCGCTTTCTCCTGATCGAAAACGCCCTCGTCGCCGGGATGCGCTCCGCCGACGACCTCCACCCGAACGGCGCGGTCTGGGCCGAGGAGGGGACGATCCGCGCCCTGGGCTCGGAGGCCCGGGCCGCCGCCGCGGTCGCCGCGGCCCGCGGCGAGAGCGTCGAGCGGGTCGACGCGTCGGGCCTCTGGCTCTTCCCGGGCTTCGTCCAGACGCACGTCCACCTCTGCCAGACGCTCCTCCGCAACGGCCCGGACGACCTCCCGCTCCTCCCCTGGCTCAGGACCCACGTCTGGCCCGGCGAGGCCGCGCACGACGACGAGACCCTCTTCCTCTCCGCCCGGCTCGGCCTCGCCGAGCTCGCCGCGGGCGGGACAACCGCGATCCTCGACATGGGGACCGTCCGCCACACCGACGCCGTCTTCCGCGCGGCGGCGGCCTCGGGCCTGCGCGTCACGAGCGGGAACGCGCTCATGGACGACCCGTCGACGAACCCTCCCGAGCTCTTCGCCGACACGGACGAGGCGCTCGCCGAGGGGGAGAGCCTGCTCGCGCGCTGGCACGGCGCGGCGAACGGGAGGCTCCGCTTCGCCTGGTGCCCGCGCTTCGCCGTCTCCTGCACGGACCGGATCCTCGTCGAGGCCGCCTCGCGCGCCCGCGCGGCCGGCGTCCTCGTCCACACCCACGCCTCCGAGAACCGCGACGAGGTCGACCTCGTCCGCGCCCGGAGCGGCCGCGCGAACATCGAGCACCTCCGGGAGATGGGGATCTCGGGCCGCGCCACGGTCCTCGCGCACGTCATCCACACGGACGAGCGGGAGCGCCGGCTCCTCGCCTCCGACGGCACCGCCGTCGCGCACTGCCCCTCCTCGAACCTGAAGCTCGCCTCGGGCATCTGCCCCGTCCCCGACTACCTCGCGCGCGGCATCCGCGTCACGCTCGGGGCCGACGGCGCCCCGTGCAACGACCGGCTCGACGCCTTCTCGGAGATGCGCCACGCGGCGCTCCTCCAGAAGGTGGCGGCCGGGCCGGCGGCGCTCACGGCGTGGCAGGTCGCGCGGATGGCGACGGCGGAGGGCGCCGCCGCCCTCGGCCTCGGCGACGTCTGCGGGACGATCGAGGTCGGGAAGCGGGCCGACGTCGTCCTCCTCGACCCGACGGCGGGGTTCGCGCTCCCGACCTCCTGGCGGGACGACCCGTACGGGCCGCTCGTCTTCGCGTTCGACCGCGGGAACGTCGTCGAGACGCGGGTCGACGGCGAGGTCGTCTTCCACCGGGAGAGCCGGCCCGCGCGTGCGCTCGCGCCGACGCCCGCCGAGATCGAGGGGGCCGCGCGGACGCTCCGCGAGCGGAGGCGGGTGAACGGGGGCTGAAGGACGCCGTGCCCCTTGAAGAGAGGCGCGCGGCGGCTCACACTCGTGGAGAAGCCCCCTGGAGGTGATCGATGGTCGCCCGTCAGAACGCCGCCCTCCTGAAGAGCATCGTCGTCGGGACCGACTTTTCCGTCTGCGCCGCCCGCGCGCTGGGGCACGCCGTCTCCCTCGCCCAGCTCTCCGGCGCGAAGCTCCACATCGTCCACGTCCTCCTCGAGCCGGTCCAGGCGCTCGACGTCGCCGCCGCGCTCCCCTACCCCGACGTCGAGGTGAGGAAGGAGTGGGAGGGCGCCGCGCGCGCCCGGCTCGACCGCGAGGTGAAGGCGGCCGAGAAGCGCGGCGTTGCGACGACGGCCGAGATCCGGTGGGGCCGCCCGTCCGACACGATCGTCGACACGGCCATCCGGCAGAAGGCGACGCTCGTCGTCCTCGGGACGCACGGCCGCTCGGCGCTCGAGAAGCTCCTCCTCGGCTCGACGGCCGAGCGGGTCCTCCGCCTCTCCCCGGTGCCGGTCCTGACCGTCCGCGAGAAGCGGTAGGCGGAAAGAACGCGAGCGCCCGGCCGTGCCGGGCGCTCGGGGTTCCCGCGCGGCGGCTCCGGGCGCTTCTAGTCGGCCTTGTCCCAGGCGTGCGCGATCTCCACCGGGAAGGAGGTGCGCACGAGGCGGGTCCGGTCGCCGAAGTAGAGGCCGCCTGCGGTGGCGTCGCCGTAGCCGACCCAGTCCTCGAACGGGACGGCGTTCAGGAGGTCCTGGACGGCGACCGTCTTCGTCTTCTTCTTCGGGTTCTCCTTCATCTCCCTCCGGGCGTCCGCGTAGCGGCTCGACGCGGCGAGCTGCTCCTGGTCGGTCCGGAGCTCCGTGAAGCAGACCTGGCGGAAGACCTTCCCGGGGCGGTGCGTCGCGTACCAGGCGTACTCGACGGGCGTCAGGTTCGAGAGGACGAGGAGCTCGAGGGGAGCGAAGATCGCGTAGAGGCGCGGCTCGCGGCGGGCCGGCTCGGCGGCGCCGATCGCCTTGGCGACCTCGCCCGGCGCCATGCTCTCGCGGCAGGGGGCCGACTCGAACCTCGCGACGTCCGTCATCGGGCCCATCTCGAGCGCCTGGCCTCCCGTCTTCACGAGGAGGACCTTGCGGTAGGCGTCGAGAGGCGTCGTCGTGAAGGCGCTGCTCGAGAGGGCGGTCTTCGTCCTCTTGCCGGAGACGACCTCCTGGATCGCCCGCGCCGTGTCCCCCGCCGTGTCCCGCCAGCCCCCCTCCTCGAGGTACGAGAAGGCCGCCGCCCCGTCCGCGAGGGCGAGGTCGACGAAGACCGCGCGCCCGTGGAAGTGGCGACCCGACCCCGGCGAGAGGTGGTGGGCGAGCCCGTCGATGCCGAGGCTCGTCGCGATGATGGAGCCGTGGGGGATCGTCAGGACGAGGTTCAACCGTTCCATCGTTTCTCCTGTCTCCCGGAGCACCGGGAGCGCGAGCTGAGGCTTCAGCCGTTGGGGACGTCCCAGAGGTCGCGGACGGCCGGGTGGTCCCAGGGGATCCGGTACTCGTCGGGGTCGGCGACGTCGAAGGTCCGCGTGACGATGTAGAGGAGCGCGCAGGGGTTCGTGAGCGGCCGGTAGCCGTGGGCGACCCCCTCCGGGATCCGCACGAGGAGGTCCTGGCCGTCGCCCGCGACGACCACCTGGGTCCGGAGGTACGTCGGGGACTCCTTCCGGACGTCGAGGAGGACGAACTTCGCCTTCGACGGGTGGGGGCAGAACCAGACGTCCTGCTGCTTGAGGTGGTAGTGGAGCCCCTTGATGTGGTTCTCGACGTCGACGATCGTGTAGTTGACCTGGGCGACCGGGACGCCGCGGAAGAACGCGGCGAGCGCCTCGCTCCCGGGGTGGTCCGCCTTCGCGCGGTAGACCTCCTGGAAGAAGCCGCGGTCGTCGACGAACCGGGGGAGGCGGTGGACCTCGACCCCCTCGATCGGCCCCGTCTTCGCGTACGACTTCGTCCCCGAACGGAACTCGTCTCCGATCGCCTCGATCGGCAGGACCGGCGTCGCCTCGGCGCTCATCGTCCGGATTCTAATCCGCGCCGGAGGCGTGCTAGCCTCGCCGGGCTCGATGCCGAAGAGGATCATTCCCGTCTCTTCCGGGAAGGGTGGCGTCGGGAAGACGACGGTCGCGACGAACTTCGCGCTTTCGCTCTCCCGCTATGCCCCGACGCTCCTCGTCGACCTCGACACGGGGACCTCCTCCGTGAGGAACACGATCGGGGTCCCCGTCGAGCGCGACCTCTACCACTTCTTCCGGAAGGGGCTCCGCCTCGACGAGTGCGTGACGCGCCTCCCCGCCTCGTGGGACCCCGAGGGTCTCTACCGGAACTTCGGCTTCGTGGCCGGGCCGCTTCACCTCATCGAGGAGATCACGAACTTCGGGCCCGAGAAGAAGGCGCTCCTCTCGGCCGCGATCAACGAGCTCCCCGCCGACTACGTCGTCCTCGACATGAAGGCGGGGATCGACGCGAACGTCGTCGACTTCCTCCCCTGGTCCAACTCGGGGATCCTCGTCTTCACCCCCCACCTTCCGTCGGCGACCCTCGCCGCGTCGGACATCGTGAAGGCGATCCTCTTCCGCAAGCTCCGGATCGTCTTCTCCCCCTCGAGCCCGTTCTACGGCCAGGTGAAGGATCCCAGGACGACGACGATCCTCGTCAACGACCTGCTCGACGAGGTGGAGGACGTCTACTCGCCGGGCCTCGCGAACCTCGACGCCTTCCTCGTCGACCTCGCCTCGGCCCTCGGCCCCCACCCGGTCCTCGACCAGGTGGCGCGGACGGTCGAGCACTTCCGGGTCCACTACGTCCTGAACTCTTTCAACGGGATCGACGAGGCGTTCGACACGGCGGTGAAGCCCTTCGTCGAGAACCTGGTGGCGACCGTCTCGGAGCGGATGACGCTGACGAACCTCGGGTGGGTCGTGAAGTCCGACGAGGTCCACCTCGGCAACTGCAGGAAGCGCCCCGTCCTCCTCTCCCCGCGCGACGGGCGGGCCTCTCCGCACGCGACGCGGGGGGAGAAGGCGCTCGACGCCCTGATCCGCGAGACGACGGGCCTCTCCATCGAGCCGAAGAGGCCGAAGCCGGTCCTCCCGGTGCCGACCCGCCCCGACCCGGAGGGCGCCCTCGCGCGCGAGCTCGACGCGCTCAACCGGATGTACCACCGGAAGGGCGACCGCGACGACCCGCGCGACAACTTCGACTACCTGACGGCGCGGGTCGTCCACCTCCTCGAGCGCGCGCGCCCCTCGGAGTTCGGGACGTCGCGGCTCTGCGGCCCGGCCGAGATCCTTCGGTCGTTCTTCCCGCACGGCGCGACCTACCAGCCGGCGTGAAGGGCTCCGGCCGCGCCGCGGCTCTCGTCCTCGCGCTCCTCGCGGTGGCGGCCCTCCTCCTCTTCCGCGGGCGCCTCCGCGAGCTCGCGCTCCGGCTCCGGCTCGCGTTCCTCCTCGCCGTCACCGTCCTCTGCGGCTCGATGCTCGTCCGCGGCCTCCTCGCCGAGGGCGACCGCCGGCTCGTCGCGCTCGCCGCGTTCGCGGTCGTCGCGCCGTGCGTCGCCCTCGCCTGGCGCGACCTTTTCGTGAAGGGGTAGCTACCTCACGACGACGCGGTCGAGGACGACGCCCAGCTCGCGCGGGTCGTCGCCGAGGCCGGCCGCCTTCGGCACGAAGACCGGCGAGGAGATCTCGACGCGCACCGGCTCGGCGCCCGCGAGGAGCGCTCGCGCCGACTCCGGGGGGGCGAGCCGCACCTCGGAGAAGTCGCCTGGCGGGACGTCGACCGTCCCGGCGGAAACGCCCCCGACCGAGACCGAGAGGCGCACCGGCTCCCTTCCCGGGGCCTTCGCGCGGAAGGCGATCTCGCGGGGCGCGAAGCCCGGCTCGGGGAGCCAGACGAAGGACGAGCGGGACGAGGTCCAACGCGTCGTCAGGCCGCTCGGCCCGTCGACCTGCCGGTCGTGGAAGCCCTCGAGCGAGGCCCACGCGTCGCGGGGGCGGCCGAAGTCGAGGACCCGCTCCTCTCCGAGTCGTTCCCAGACCGACTCCGGCGGCGCGGAGAAGGTCGCCTCCCTCACGGTGACGCAGGCGAGCTTCGGCCGGAGGACTCCCGGGAGGGGCTCGAGCGGCTGGGGCCGATCGCACGAGAGGACGACCTCGCGGGGCCGCGGCAGCGGGCCGTAGACCGGGACCGGCACGATCGCGAGCTCGAAAGGGCCCGGCTCGATCTTCCGCGAGACGAGGACCCGCCCCGTCTCGGCGTCCGTCACCGTCAGCGTCGTCGCCCCGGCCTCCGCCTGCCGCTCGCCGCGGAGGAGGGCGACGGGCGGCCCCTGGAGGCCCGGGACGATCAGCCTCGCGGTCGCCCCGGCCCAGCGGAACGAGGGCCTCCCGGGGGCGCGCTCGCGGATCCCGAAGCCCTGCGCGAAGAGCGGCGGCGCCGGGTCGCGCAGGCCGACCGCGAGGAGGCGCCGGTTCCCGAGGGCCTCTTCGACGCGCCCCCCGCGGAAGAAGATGCGCCAGCCCGGGTCCTCCCGGTCCGGGGCGTCGGGCTCGTCGCTGAAGTCGGCGATCCTCACGAAGCGGCGGTTCAGGCTCGCGACGGGGTGGAGGAGGTCCTCGTCCGAGAGGCCCCAGATCCCGAGCCGCCCCTCCCACCGCTCCGTCCGGAGGAAGGCGTGGAAGACGCCGTCCGCGACGATCGTCTCCCGCCCGGGGTGCCCGTAGCGCGCGACCGCGTCGATCGCGGCCGTCGGCGGCGTCTCGAGGCGCGCGCCGTCCCGGACGACGGGCCAGGCGTCGCGCGCGAAGAGGGCGGCCCCGGCGAGGACGGCGGCGAGGGCGAGCGGGCGCCTCCGGAAGAGAGCCTCGGCGCCCGCCGCGACCGCGAGCGCGAGGACGAAAGCGAACGGGACCGAGTAGCGCGACATCGCGCGGGAGTGGAGGAACCAGAGGGAGAGGAACGTCGGGACGAGGACGAGGAGGAGGTCGGCGGCGGCCCGCGGCGCGCGCCGCGCCGTCGCGACGAGGCCGGCGACGGCGAGCGCGAGGACGACGGCCGCGCGGCGCCACGAGAGGAAGTCCCGGACGAGGAACGAGTCGAGGATCGTCCCGAGCGTCCCGGTCGCGAAGGCGTGCGCGCGGAACTCGGCCCGCTCCCCGAGCGAGGCGACGAGCCCGGTGCCGCCGCCCGCCTGTCCGAGGAGCCAGAGCCCCCATCCGAGCGTCCCGGCGAGGCCGGCGACGACGAGGACCGCCGCGGCGTCGCGCCCCTCGCGGCGGCGGGCGAGGCGGACGACGAGGGCGAGGAGGAGCGGTCCGAAGGCGAGGACGAGGTGCGGGCGGACGCCCGCGCCCGCCGCGGCCGCGAGCCCGGCGAGGAGGGCGGGGAGGCGCGCGTGGCGCACGCCGTCGAGCCTTTCCTCGAGCGCCGAGGCCGCCGCGACGGAGACGAGGAAGAGCGCGGTCGCCGGCGTGTCGGAGAAGGCGCGGCCGCCGTTGACCCAGACGACGGGGAGGAACGCGGCGAAGAGGGTCCCGCCGAGCGCGGCCCAGCCGCCGACGAGGCGGCGGCCCCAGAGGAACAGGGCCGGGAGCGCAAGGGCGGAGAGGAGCGTCGACGCGACGGCGAGCGCCTGGAACGGCGAGGGGACGAGCGGCAGGAGCGCGCGGCCGATCAGGATCCAGAGAGGGAACCCGGGCGCCTGCGGCGAGAGGTCGAAGAGGTCGAAGCGCGTGACCGCCCCGGAGAAGACCGCCTCGTCGATCTCGCCGGGGGAGGCCGCGATCGCGAGGAAGCGCGCCGCAATGGCGGCGCCGAGGAGCGCCGCGACGAGCAGGCGCGGCGGCTCGGCTGGGCGGGCCTCCGGAGGGAGCGGCGTCACGCGGAACCGCATTCTAGGGGTCGGAGATCCGCCGCCGCGCTTCCGAGCCCGCCGTTTTCGGCCGCGTCGGGCCGGGGCGCTAGAATGGGGCCGATGGTCTTGGAGACCCCCCCGAGAGGATGACCGAACCCCGGATCATCCCCCGCGCCGAACACCCCATCTCGCGCGGCTACATCGACCCCGACGCCCTGAAGGTCCTCTACCGACTCCACCGGGCCGGGTACAAGGCCTATCTCGTCGGCGGCTCGGTCCGCGACCTCCTCACGGGGAGGACGCCCAAGGACTTCGACATCGGGACGGACGCCCGCCCCCAGGACGTGCGCCGCCTCTTCCGGAACTGCCGCGTCATCGGCCGCCGCTTCCGGCTCGCCCACGTCCTCTTCGACGCCGGGAAGATCGTCGAGGTCTCCACGTTCCGCCGCCGGCCCGACCCGGAGGAGGCCGAGCAGGGGCAGAACGGGGACGCGGATCTCCTCATCCGCTCCGACAACACGTTCGGCACCCCGGCCGAGGACGCCGTCCGGCGCGACTTCACGATCAACGGCCTCTTCTACGACATCGCCACGTTCGCCGTCATCGACTTCGTCGGCGGCGTCGAGGACCTCGAGCAGCGCCTCGTCCGGACGATCGGCGACGCCGAGATCCGCTTCCGCGAGGACCCCGTCCGGATGATGCGGGCCTGCGAGTTCGCCGCCCGCCTCGCGTTCGAGATGACGCCGGAGGTCCGCGCGGCGATCGAGGAGAACCGGCAGGAGATCCGCAAGAGCGCCGCGCCCCGCGTGACCGAGGAGCTCCTCGACCCGCTCCGCCGGGGCTGGGGCGCGGCCACCTACCGTCTCTGGTCCGACACCGGCCTCCTCGGCGAGATCTTCCCCGAGCTCGAACGGGAGATCGGCGGGAAGGCCCGCGGCGGGAACCTCTTCTGGAAGATGCTCGCCGAGACCGACCGCCGGCGCGGCGGCGGCGAGGTCCTCTCCGACTCGATCCTCCTCGGCGTCGTCTTCCTGCCGCTCCTGTTCGCGGCGATCCGGACCCGCTCCGGCGGGAGCGTCGACGCCCAGAAGCTCCTCCTCCTCCTCGAGGACGTCGTCAACGGTCCGTCGATCCGCCTCTCTCTCCCGAACGCGGCGATCCACGACCTCAAGCAGGGGCTCTTCACGATGGGCCGCCTCGCCGAGCTCCGTCCCGGCGACCCCGCCGCGCGGAGGCTCGTGACGAAGGGCTACTTCCCGGTCGCCGTCGGCCTCCTCGCGCTCTACGCGTCCGCCTCCGACCGCTACCGCGACGCGGCCGCCTCATGGGAGGACGTCCTCCGCCGCGGCGGCCGGACGCCGCGCCCCGGAGAGGACATCCGCGCCGCGATCCCGTTCCCCGAGGCCCTCATCCCGCACGAGGTGCACCCCGGGCCGCACGAGATCGCGTTTCCCGACGAGGCGCTCCCCGCGCGCCTGCCGGCCCACCGGCGCCGCCGGCGGCGGGGCCGCGGCGGCCGGCCGGACGAAGCGGCCTGAGGCGCTACTTCGCCGTCTCGGCCGGGGGGCCGGTCGAGCGCCGCTCGAAGACGTAGGGGCCGTCCTTCGCGCCCCAGACCTGCAGGTCGTCGACGTCGAAGCCGCGGTCCCACGACTCCATCCGCCCCGGGACCAGCTTCACCTTCGACGTCGCGTAGCGCGCCCCGGAGAGCGCCGACGGGCAGCTCTTCCCCTCGGTCCCCCCTTCCCACCCCTCGGCCACCCGCTTCAGCCGCACGGCGCAGCCGATCCGTTCGACGACGTCGCCGGGGCCGAAGAGCGCGAGGTCGGACGGGTCGCGCCATTTCCCCGACACCGCGAGCGGCTCCCTCGGCTCGAAGACGCGGGAGACGACGTTCCCGTCCGCCGTCTCCTCGATCCGGTAGAAGCGCTGGCGATAGGGCCTGTTCGGCGTCTCGACGAGCGCCTGCTCGACGTAGAGGACGGGAGCGCCCGCCGCAATCCGGCTCTTCGGCACGGGGACCGCGACGATCCGCACCGCGCGATAGCCCTTCGGGTCCGCGTCGGACTGGGCCTTCGAGTCGAACGTCCCCGCCAGGAGCGCGGCGACCTCGTCGACGTCGCCGGATCCGGCGCGGGCCGGCGCCGCGGGGACCGCCGCGGCGAGGAGGACGGAGAGGAGCAGGGCGAGGTCGGCTCGTTTCACGACGCCGGAGCGTAGCAAGCCCTCGCCCCTCTCGTTCGCGCGCGTGACGGCCTCCCGGCGAGGAAGTAATCTCCCCGAAATGGTGCTCCCGGCCGGCACGAAGCTCGGCTCCTTCGAGGTGCTCAGCCTCCTCGGATCCGGAGGCATGGGCGAGGTCTACCGGGCGCGGGACGAGCGGCTCGGCCGGGAGGTCGCCGTCAAGGTCCTCGGCGCCGACTTCCTCGCGGACCCCGAGCACCTCCGACGCTTCATCGGCGAGGCGCGCACGGCGTCGTCGCTGAACCACAGGAACATCATCACGATCTACGAGGTGGGACAGGCCTCCGGCCAGCCGTTCCTCGCGATGGAGCTCGTCGACGGCAAGACGCTCCGGCAGCTCGCCGCGGGAGGCCTCCTCCCGATTCGGAAGGCGCTCGAGCTGATGGTCCAGGTCGCCGAAGGGCTCTCGGCGGCCCACGAGGCGAGCCTCGTCCACCGCGACCTCAAGCCCGAGAACGTCATGGTCGCCCGCGACGGCACCGTGAAGATCCTCGACTTCGGCCTCGCCAAGCCGTTCGGCGCCGCGGCCTCGGGGGAGCTCGCGCGGGGCCTCGCGAAGACGTCGACCGGCATCGTCGTCGGCACCGCGAGCTACATGTCGCCGGAGCAGGCGCGCGGCCGCGGGGTCGACTTCCGGTCCGACCAGTTCTGCCTCGGGCTCATCCTCTACGAGGTCCTGACGGGGAAGAAGGCGTTCGACAAGGCGAGCGCCGTCCAGACGCTCACGGCGATCATCGAGGAGGAGCCCGAGTCGATCGAGCACCTCAACCCGAAGATCCCGACGCCGCTCGTCTGGATCGTCGAGCGCTGCCTCTCGAAGGAGCCCGACGAGCGCTACGCGGCGACGCGCGACCTCGCCCGGGAGCTGAAGCAGGTGCGCGACAACCTCGGGCGCCTGACGGAGAGCGTCCCGCGCTCGGCGACGAGCGCGACCGCGCGGGTCGAGGGGGCGGCGACGATCCGGACGAACGCGGTCCCGCCCCCCTCCCGAGCCGCGTCGCCGGGCCGCGCCTCCGCGGCGCCCACCCCGCCGCCGTCCCCGGTTTCCGCGCCGGCCCGCGAGAGCGGTCTCCACCGGGCGCTCCGCGTCGTCGCCACGGCGCTCGGCGTGCTCGCCGTCCTCGGCGGAGGCGCCGGCGCCGGCTGGTGGCTTCGGGACCGGATGTCCGAGGCCACGTCCGTCTGGGGAGGCGACCTCGTCCTCGGGAACGGGACCCAGGTCCTCTCCTCGCGCCTCTCCCCCGACGGCCAGACGCTCGCCTTCGTCACGCCGTCGGGGGGCGTCACCCAGGTCGCCGTCATGAAGCCCGCCTCCGGCGACTGGACCGTCCTGACGAACCGCGCCGACTCCGGCTCGGTCTACCGCGTCTCCTGGTCGAAGGACGCCACCCGCGTCTTCTTCGACCGCGTCACCGACGTGCCTCACGGCATCTTCAGCGTCCCCGTCGTCGGGGGCGCCGAGCGCCTCGTCCTCGAGGACGCGCAGAGCCCGGAGACTCTCCCCGACGGGAGCCTCCTCGTCGTGAGGACCTCGCCGCAGGGGGAGCTCCGGATCCATCGCTTCTTCCCCGAGACCGGCCTCGTCTCCCCGCTCGGGCCTCCGATCGTCGCCGAGTCGATCGGCGTCGCGATCCGCGCGACGCCCGACGGCCGCGACGCCTTCTTCTGGGGCCGCCTCGCCGGCGAGGGGGCGGCGTCGCGCCCACGGCAGCTCCTCCGCCTCGACCTGGCGAGCGGAGCGGTGCGTCCCGTCACGACGGAGCTCCCGATCGCGCCCCCATACGCCGTCGCCGCCGACGGCGGCTCCCTCGTCGCCACGGTCGCCGCGGGGGACCTCTTCCGCCTCGTCTCGGTCTCGATGGACGGGCAGGAGGTCCGCGGCCTCCTCACCGTCACGACACGCCCCTCGAGCATCTCCGCCGGACCGGACGGCAGCCTCTTCGTCTGCCTCTCCGAGAGCACGCAGGAGGTCCTCCGCTTCCCGGCCGCGGGTGGCGTCCCCGACCGCCTCGGCGCGGCGCGGGGCGCGCTGAGCAGCCCCGCGACGCTCGCCGACGGGCGTGTCCTCCTCCCGGGACTCGTGGCCGGCCGGCGCCGGCTCCTCCTCCGGGGCGCGTCCGGCGAGACGCGGCCCGTCGTCGAGACCTCCGAGCAGACCGCGCCCCCCGCGGTGGTCCTCGGCGGCCGCGCCGTCTTCCTCGCGGGACCGCAGGGAGCCCCGCCCGCGCTCGTCCTCGCCTCGATCGAGGAAGGGCGGATCCTCCGCCGCCTCCCGGGCACCGAGGGGGCCGCGCCGCAGGACCTCGCGGCCTCGCCCGACGGGAAGACCGTCTACTACCCCGACCGCGGGAACCTCTGGGCGATCGACGTCGACGGAAACGCTCCGCCGCGGAAGTTCGTCGCGGGGCACGGCGTGGCGTCGTTCCCCGACGGCGCCGAGCTCCTCGTGCAGCGGAACGGGATGAACGGGGTCGACCTCTACCGGGTCCCGGTCATGGGGGGCCACGAGCTCCGGATCCCGCTCCAGGGAGACCTCCGCCTCGCACCGGTCCCCCTCTCGGGCCGCGCCGTCGGCCCGGACGGCCGCGTCGTCGTCACCGTCGCGTCCCGCCGCTCCTGGCGCTGGGGGCCCGCGTTCCTCGACCCGATGGCGGGCACCGTCGAGCGGATCCCGGTCGTCTACGACGGCGACGTCCAGTCCGCCGGCTGGGCCGACGCCGAGCACCTCGTCGGCCTCGGCGTCACGCTCCGCACCGAGCTCTGGCGCTTCCGCGAGCACCGCTGACCGCGAGAGCGCGCGGACCGGGGAAAGGGACCGACCGGGGGAGAGCCTCACCGCGCGGATGGGTCCCACGGCCTCCAGCTGCGCGCGACCGACCCGCTTGCGACCTCGCTGCGGCCGGGCGGGGGGCCCGCGCGAACTCGCTTCGCTCAAACAGCGCGCGGGCCTGATCCCCGCCCGGTCCTCGCGACGTCGAGCGGGTCCCCGGCCGTGCTCGAGTCGGCTCGCGGGACCCACCCCCGCGGCTCGGCCGACCAGAGCAGAGGACCTTCCCCCTTCGATTGGGGTCTGGTCTGCACTCTACACTCTGCGGACTCCTGCCACTGAACGGCGATCTGTCTCCCTCGCGTCAGTTTTCTCGGCAGACAACCGCAGACTGTAGAACGTAGACCAGACCCCACGAGAGGTTTGATGCTCGCTGGCCGCGGGAGGGGCGGGGCGTCCCGCGAGCGAGCGTTCGAGCACGCGCGGGGCCCCGCACGACTTCGCGAGCAGGCCGCCGGAACAGGCCCGCGTGCTGTCTGACGAGCGAAGCGAGGAGTTCACGCGGGCCCCGGCGGCCCGCGCAGCGGAGCCGTTGCGGGTCGCGCGCGCGCAGAGCTCGCCGTGGGACGCCTCGTCCCGCACGCGGCCCCCGGAGGAATCGACGAGAGCTTCAGGCGGGAAGAGGTGCCAGGTGTCCCGGTGCTCTGGTGCTCCGGCGCTCCCGTTCCCGCCCCCGGCCCTACTCGGCTTCGATCGCCGGCCGCTTGACCTTGCGCTGGGAGTGGTCGAGGACGCGCTTGCGGAGACGGACGGAGCGCGGCGTCACCTCGACGAGCTCGTCCTCGTCGATCCACTCGATCGCCGCCTCGAGGTTCATCTCGCGGGGCGGCGTCAGCTTGATGGCGATGTCGGAGTTGGAGGCGCGCATGTTCGTCAGGTGCTTCTTCACGCACGGGTTGACGATCATGTCGTTCTCGCGGCTGTTCTCGCCGACGATCATCCCCGGGTAGCAGGCGATGCCCGGGCCGAAGAAGAAGACGGAGCGCGTCTCGAGCCTCTCGATCGCGTAGGCCGTCGTGTCGCCGCCTTCCTTGCAGATGAGCGCGCCCGTGCGGCGCGTCTCCACGTCCCCCTTCCACGGCTCGTAGCCGGCGAAGACGTGGTGGAGGATCCCCTCCCCCTTCGTGTCGGTGAGGAACTCGTTGCGGTAGCCGAACAGGCCGCGCGTCGGCACCTTGAACTCGAGCCGGGCACGGCCCGTGCCGTTGTTCACGAGGGCCGTCATCTCGCCGCGGCGCCGGCCGAGGTTTTCGATGACCGTCCCGACGAACTCCTCGGGCACGTCGACGACGAGCTGCTCGGAGGGCTCGCAGGTCACGCCGTCGACCTCCTTGAGGATGACCTCGGGACGCGAGAGCGCGAGCTCGAACCCCTCGCGCCGCATCGTCTCGATGAGGATCGCGAGGTGGAGCTCGCCGCGGCCGGAGACCTTGAACGCGTCGGGGCTGTCCGTCGGCTCGACGCGCAGGGCGACGTTCGTCCGGAGCTCCTTCTGGAGGCGGTCCCAGATGTTCCGGCTCGTGACGTACTTCCCCTCGAGGCCGGCGAACGGCGAGTCGTTCACGCGGAACGTCATCGAGACGGTCGGCTCGTCGACGGCGATCGGGTCGAGTGCGACCGGGTACTCGGCGTCGGCGACGGTCTCCCCGATCGTCACCTCCTCGATCCCCGAGAGGACGACGATCTCCCCCGCCGCGGCTTCCTTCACCTCGACCCGCTTCAGCCCCTCGAAGACCATCACCTTCCCGACGCGGGCCTTCACGAAGGTCCCGTCGTGGCGGCAGATCGCGACGTCCTGGCCGGGCTTCACGGCCCCGTTCACGACGCGCCCGATGGCGAGGCGGCCGAGGTAGTTGTCGTAGTCGAGCGAGGCGACGAGAAGCTGGAGCGGCGCCTCGGGGTTGCCGCCCGGCTCGGGGACCTCGACGAGGATCGCGTCGAGAAGGGGCCTCACGTCGTTGTCGGAGTGGTCCACCTCGCGGCGGGCGAAGCCCTGCTTGGCCGAGGTGTAGACGATCGGGAAGTCGAGCTGGTGGTCGGTCGCGCCGAGGTCGACCATCAGGTCGAAGACCTCGTCGATGACCTGGTGGGGGCGCGCCTCGGGGCGGTCGACCTTGTTCACCGTGATGATCGGGCGCAGGCCCAGCTCGAGCGCCTTGCGGAGGACGAAGCGGGTCTGCGGCATCGGGCCGTCCGCGGCGTCGACGACGAGGAGGACCGCGTCGACGAGCTTCAGGACGCGCTCCACCTCCCCGCCGAAGTCGCTGTGCCCCGGGGTGTCGACGATGTTGATCTTCGTCCCGTGGTAGCGGATCGAGGTGTTCTTGGCGAGGATCGTGATCCCGCGCTCGCGCTCGAGGTCGTTCGAATCCATCACCCGCTCTTCGGTGTGCTCCCCGGCGCGGAACGTCCCGGACTGGCGCAGGAGGCAGTCGACGAGGGTCGTCTTGCCGTGGTCGACGTGAGCGATGATGGCGACGTTCCGGATCTCGGACATGGAATCCCCTTGACCGCGCAGGACGCGCGGGAGGCGGAGGGTACCACCCCGGGGTGAACGGGCTCCCGGGCTGCTACTTCTTCGTGAGGGTCGCCTTCACGTACGGGGCGAAGTCCTTGCCCGGGAGAGCCACCTCGAGGTCCTCCGCGAGCGCACCGTCCGGCTTCCTCGCGAGCGTCCAGCGGGACTTCACGCCTGCCTCGAGGTTCGCCATCTCCCTGGAGGTGAAGCGGATCGAGCCGTCGGGCCGGATTTCGGCGTCGAAGATTCCCCAGGCCTTCGTCGAGAAGATGACGATGGCGACGTACTTACCCTTCGCGCCGTCGTAGACGATGTGGGCGATCTCCTCGCTCTTCGTCTCGGGCTGGGAGTCCTTGGCCGGGTAGAACGTCGTCGCCCGGTAGCCGAGCGTCGCGCCGTCGACCTCCGGGCCGAACGTGACGACCCGGCCGCCGATGCGCCCCCCCGATTCCGCCGACCCGGACCAGGATCCGATCAGGAAATTGAACTCCTGGAACAACTTCCATTCGCCCGCCGCAGGCGCCTGCGCGAGGAGATCGGTCGTCGCCAGGAGCAGGACGAGGACGGGAAGGAGCTGCAGTGCCCTCGCTCGTCTTTCCGGAAGCATGGGTGCCCTCCTCGACGAAGTCGTCGGGAGCGGGAATTATAGTCTCGGGGCGGAACCCGACGGCCTTTCCATCCGTTCCTATCGATCGAGGAGACCCATGGCGAACGCACCCCACCCCGACGCCGAGCTCGTCGCCCGCTGCCTGAACGGCGACGACCTCGCGTGGCGGGAGCTCGTGGAGCGCTACTCGGCCAAGGTCTACCGGATCGCCTGGCATCGCACCTACGACCGCTCCGAGGCCGAGGAGCTGACGCAGGACTGCTTCCTGAAGGTCTGGGAGAACCTTGATCGGTACGAGCCGACCGAGGCCTCCCTCCTCGCGTGGATCGCCACGCTCTCGCGGAACCTCTCCATCGACCACTACCGCAAGAGGCGGCGGGAGAAGGGGTTCCAGTTCGTGAGCGACGACGCGCTCGTCACGCTCCTTCCCGGCTCGGACGACCCGTCGGCCGACGCGGTCCGCCGCGAGAGGCTCCGCTTCCTCCTCGACGCCCTCGCCCAGCTCCCCGACGAGCTGGCCGAGGTCGTCCAGATGCGCGACCTCGACGGCCTCGACTACCGCGAGATCGCCGACCTCCTCGGCCTTCCCGACGGCACCGTCAAGTCGCGCCTGAACCGGGCGCGGGTCGAGCTCGCCCGGATCGTGCGGGAGAGGATCGGCGCCGCCCCGCTCGCGCGCGGCCCGCTCTTCGGGGCCCTGACGCCGCAGCCCGGAGGGGCCGCGTGAGCACGCCCGCCACGCCGTGCCGCCGGGTCGAGGCCGCCCTCCTCGCGGGGGGGGTCCCCGTTCCGCCCGAGGTCGCGAGCCACGCCTCCTTCTGCGAGGAGTGCGGCCCGCTCCTCACGGACTTTGAGGAGAACGACAGGCTCCTCGCCGCCCTCGCGGTCCCCGATCCGCCCGCGGGCCTCGCCACTTCGCTCGCCGCCCTCGCCGCGAGCGAGCCTCCGCGCGTCGCGGCCCGCGAGACGCTCGCGCTCCTCGCCCCCGGCGCGCTCGCCGCTCCGGAGCCCTCCCCCGCCCTCCTCCGCCGGCTCCTCGCGGTCCCGGCGGGGCACCCCCGCCGGACGACGAACGTCGTCGAGACGAGCCGCTTCCGCAGGCTCCGGAGCGACTGGCGGGTGGTGGTCGCCCTCGCCTACGCCGCCTGCCTCGTCCTCGTGGCCGTCCTCGGCGTCGACCCCCTCTCCGCCGCGCGGAGCGGGGCGAGCGGCATGACCGCCGCCGGCGAGCGCGCCCTCGCCGAGGCGAAGGCCGTGGCCGGAGAGAAGCTCGACACGGTCCTCGCGAGCCAGCGGAAGAAGCCCCTCACCCAGCAGCTCGACTACCGCGTCTACCGGACGCTCGCCGTCGGCAGGGCGAAGACGGCAGCCTGGGCCGAGATCCTCCTCGGCCGGCTCTTCGGGAGCCGGCAGGAGGCCGAGCCCGCCGCCCCGCGGCCGGCGCGCGAACCGCAGTCCCCGACTTTGCGTTCCTTGGATCGGGCAGGGCAAGACACCCCGCTCCACGGAACGCAGCGAGCCTGACGAGCCCAGAAGGTGACGCCGATGAACGACAACCTCAACACCCCGCCGCCCCCCCCGATCGCGTCCGCGCTCCCGCCGGTCGCCTACGTGCCTCCCGCCCCGGCCGCACCGCCGCGCCCCGCGGCGCCTCCAGGCAAGAACCCCGCGACGGCCGGGCTCCTCTCGTTCCTCACCGGCATGGGGCACGTCTACCTCGGCCTCTACAAGCGCGGGATCGTCTTCTTCGCGATCCTGGTGATGCTCATCGCCATCGCCGACCACTCTTCCGGCCCGATCGGGATGCTCATCCCGTTCTGGTGGGTCTTCGTCCTGATCGACGCCGTGCGGCAGGCGCGGGCGATCAACTCGACCGGGATGCCGGAGCCCGGGTTCTTCGGCGAGGAGAAACCGATGAAGGCAGACGGCGGCCTGACGTTCGGCATCTTCCTGATGCTCGTCGGCCTCTTCCTCCTCCTCAACAAGGTCTTCTCCATCAACCTCGAGTTCCTCCTCGACTGGTGGCCGGCCCTCCTCGTCGCGTTCGGCGCGTGGCAGGTCTTCGCCTACTTCCAGGAGAAGAAGCGCCGCGAGGAGGCCGTGAACGCGGCCGTGGCCGCCGAGGCCCTGAAGAGCTGACGCGGGCGCCACGACGTACCGGGAACGGAGGAGGGGCCGCGCGGCCCCTCCTTTCCGTTTCGGGGGTAGCCTCCTCCCGTGAGGCGGGCCGACCGGCTCTTCCAGATCGTCCAGATCCTCCGGCGCGACAGGATCACGACGGCCGCGCGGATCGCGCGCGAGGTCGGCGTCGCCGAGAGGACCGTCTACCGCGACGTCCGCGACCTGTCGGCCTCGGGGATCCCCGTGGAGAGCGAGGCGGGGGTCGGCTACCGCCTCCCGCGGCACTTCGAGCTTCCTCCCCTCATGTTCACGCCCGACGAGGTCGAGGCGCTCGTCCTCGGGGCGCGGATCACGCAGGCCTGGGGCGGGGAGGAGCTCTCCGGGGCCGCCCGCTCGGCCCTCTCCCGGATCGAGGCGGTCCTCCCGCCGGCGCTCCGGGAGCGCCTCTCCGGGGCGAACCTCTTCGCCCCCGGCTTCCACGTCCCGCGGCGGACGCTCGCGCACCTCGAGACGCTTCGGGCCGCCGCGCGGGAAAGGAGGAAGGTCCGCGTCGCGTACGCGAGGGCGGACGGCGAGCGGAGCGTGCGCGTCCTGCAGCCCCTCGGCCTCTTCTTCTGGGGGACGAGCTGGTCCCTCGCCGCCTGGTGCGAGATGCGGGCCGGCTTCCGGACCTTCCGCCTCGACCGGATCCGCGCCCTGACGCCGCTCGAGGAACGCTTCGAGGCGGAGCCGGGGCGGACGCTCGCCGACTACGAGCGGCTCATGGAGTCGGAGGAAGGGGACGCGGTCTCCTGACAGGAGGGTGTCAGGAGGGGGCGCGCAGAGTCCTCCGTGCAAAGGAGGACCACGCCATGTTCCGACGCATCGACGACTTCCTCGAGATCTGGGCCGACGAGCGGAAGAAGACGCTCGAGGCGATCCGTACCGTCCCGGCGGCGAAGATGGGCCACTCCGGGACCCCCGCCTCCCGAAGCCTCGGCCGCCTCGGCTGGCACCTCGTCGAGAGCTGCGTCGAGCTGCCCGGCCACCTCGGCCTCGCCGTCGACGGGCCGCGCGTCGGCGAGAACGGGTTCATCGCCGAGCCCCTTCCCGCGACGATGGACGAGGTCGCGGCGGCGTACGACCGCGCGAGCGCCTCGGTCGCCGGGAAGGTGCGGGAGTGGTCCGACGCCGACCTCGAGAGCGTGGACGAGCTCTACGGCGAGAGGTGGCGCCGCGGCTTCAGCCTCTTCGTCCTCGTCGCGCACCAGGCCCACCACAGGGCCCAGATGACGGTCCTGATGCGCGAGGCGGGGCTGAGGCCTCCCGCGCTCTACGGCCCGACGGCGGAGGGCTGGGCCGCCTGGGGCGTCGCCGCCCCGGCCGTCTGACTCAGCTCCCGAGGCTCGTCACGAGGACCACCGTCGTCGCCGTGACCTTCCCGTCGCGCGGGTCGATCAGGTGGTCCTCCACGACGACCTGGAGCGTCTCGTCCCCGTTCGTGAAGCGCGCCGTCTTCGCCGACTTCCCCGTCCACCTCTTCTCCGCCTCGGGATCGACGGGGATGCCGGCCGCCCGCGCGTAGTCGCGGAGGTCGGCGAGGATGTCCCGCTCCCCCTTCAGGAAGTAGGCGTGGAGCGGCGCCCCCTCGTAGAAGGCGACCGTCTCCTCCCAACCCTTCGCCGTCGTGTAGACCGCGACCTTCAGGCCGGCGAGGCGGCGCTTGACGAGGGCCTTCGTCTCGGCGGGCTGCGAGGCCCGCTCGAGCTGCGCGAGGAGCCCCTGCATCTCGACCTTCGCCCGCTCGGAGACGACCTTCGTCATCTCCGCTTCGAAGCGGCCGCCGGGCGGGGGCGGGACGTCCTTCGCCGAGGAGGGGTCGGCCAGCCAGAAAAGCGACAGGAGCGCGAGGAGCGGCGTCATCGGGGCCGGATTCTAACCGGCGCCCCTCAGCCGTCCCGCTTCTTCACGACGATCTCCTCCGGCTGCCCGGAGAGGTAGCGGAGCGAGCACTCGGCGAAGCCCTCGCAGCGGAGGCAGGTGATGTCGCGGTCCCCCTTGAAGTCGACCGGCTTGCAGATGTTGACGCCCGGCACGACGAGGCGCCCGAGCTCGTTCCGGAGCCCCTCGCCCCCCGGGGGCGCGACGCCGGCCTTCTCCGAGGCGCGGAGCGCCTCGACGCGCGGGAAGAGCTCGCGGTTCCTCTTCTCGAGGGCCTCGTCCTGCCGGACGACGGCCGCCGTCTTCACCGCCACGACCGCCTCCCGGGCCGCCTTCCGCGCCTTGAATCGCCCGTGGTGCCGGACCCAGAAGAAGAGGAAACCGGCCCCCGCCCCGAGCACCCTCACCAGCGCCGGACCGGCGCCGTACGTGACGAGGTCGCCGAAGAACGCGAACGCGAGGAACGCCGCGCTCAGCCAGGCGAGCCACTTCACCTTCACCGGGATGACGAAGAAGACGAGGAACTGCGTCTCGGGGAAGAGGAAGGCGTAGGCGAAGAGCATCGAGATCGGCACGACGAACGGGTCGCTGAGGAGAGGCGTCCCGAGCGTCCAGGCCGAGAGCGAGGCCCCGAGCGTCGCGACGCCCCAGAACGCCGTGTACTCCCCCGTCCCCCACTCCCCCTCCAGCGCGCTCCCGAGGATGTAGAGCGCGAACGCGCCGAAGAAGAGCGACATGGGCCCGGAGTGGAGGAACTGGAACGTCACGAAGCCCCACGGCTGCGCGAGCGCCTGGTGCGGCCAGAAGCCGAAGAGCTCGACGACCCTCTTCGGGTTCATCGCCGCGAGCAGGAAGAAGACGAAGTGGAGGCCGCAGAGCGGCAGCGTGAGGCCGAGCTTCGGCGCGAAGAGGTCGCGGCCCGAGGTCATCCGGAGCTCCTTCCGAAGCGCTTCAGCACCTCGGCGTGGGCGAGCGTGAGGAGGATGGGGCGCCCGTGGGGGCAGGTCCACGGGTCGCGGCAGGAGGAGAGGTCGGCGAGGAGGCGGGCCGCCTCCTCCGGGGCGAGCCGCCGGTTCACGGTGATCGCGCCGCGGCAGGCGAGCGAGGCGGCGAGGGCGTCCTTCATCCTCGATACGCTCTCCGCGCCGGGAGCCGCGCCGGTTTCGGCCGCGTCGGAGAGCCGCGAGAGGAGGTCGCGGAGGACCGGTACGACCTTCTCGGCCGCGCAGTCGGCCGGCGCCGCCGAGACGACGAAGAGGCGCCCCGCGAGCTCGGAGACGGAGAAGCCCGAGGCGGCGAGGACCGCGTCGGCCCTCCGGAGGGCCTCTGCCTCCTCGGGCGCCGCCTCGAACGTCACCGGAGCAAGGAGCGCCTGCGAGGCGAGCCCCGGGCCGTCGAGCCGGCCGCGGATCCGCTCGAAGCGGACCCTCTCGTGCGCGACGTGCTGGTCGACGAGGACGAGGCCGTCGGCCCCCTCCGCCACGAGGTACGACTCCCGGTACTGGCCGAGGAGCCGGAGCGTGCCGGCGGGCGACGCGACCGAGGCGGCCGCCGGGGCGCCATCCCACGAGCCGCGCGAGGGACCGAAGGCGAACGGGGTCGACCCGGTTCCGTCGGCGCCGGCCGGCGGGACGCCCGGGCCCGTCCCGCCTCGCGCGCCGTCCCAGAGCCCGAGGGTCTCGGCGAGCGCGGCCGCGGCCGGGGGCGGGTCTCCCCAGCCGCGCGGGAGCTCGCCGGACGGGGCCGCGAGCACCGACGCCGGCAGCTCGGTCGCCGCCTTCCCTTCGAGGAGCGCCGCCCGGAGCCCGCGGTGGACGAGCGCGTGGACGGAGCCGGGGTCGAGGAAGCGGACCTCGGTCTTCTGCGGGTGGACGTTCGGGTCGACCCTCTCCGGCGGGCAGCCGACGTGGAGGACCCAGGCCGGACTCCGCTCGCCGAGGAGCGCCTCCTCGGCCGCGAGGCGCGCCGCGTGCGCGACGGAGCCGTCGCGCGCCGCCCGGCCGTTCACGTAGAGCCACTGGAACGTCCGCGACGCGAACGTCGTCTCCGGCGGCGAGACGGCCCCGTGGAGCGTCATCCCCGCGTGGCGGAACTCCACCGGGAGGACGCGCGGGAGCGTGCCGCGCCCCATAACCTCGGCGAAGCGGTCGAGGACCGAGGGAGCCGCCGGGAGCGCGAGGAGCTCGCGCTCCCCCGAGCGGAGCGTGAACGCGACCGAGGGGCGCGAGAGGGCGAGCGTCGTCAGCGTCTTCACGACCGCCCGCTGCTCGGCGTCCTGCGACTTCAGGAACTTCCTCCGCGCCGGGACGTTCCCGAAGAGGTCCTCGACGACGACGCGCGTCCCCTTCGTCTGCCGGACGGGCTTCACGACGGGCGAGGCGCCCCGGTCGGCGACGACCTCGGTGCCGAGGCCGGAGCCGTCGGGCGACGTCGCCAGGACGAGCCGCGAGACCGAGGCGATCGACGGGAGGGCCTCGCCCCGGAAGCCGAGGCTCCCGATCCGCGCGAGGTCCTCGGCGCTCTTCAGCTTCGACGTCGCGTGCCGCTCGAGCGCGAGGCGCGCGTCGTCGGGGTCCATCCCGCAGCCGTCGTCGACGACCGCGAGGCGGGCGATGCCGCCCCCCTCGATCTCCACGTCGACCCGCGTCGCCCCCGCGTCGAGCGCGTTCTCGACGAGCTCCTTGACGACCGACGCCGGCCTCTCGACGACCTCGCCCGCGGCGATCTGGTCGACGAGCACGTCCGGCAGCACCGCGATCCGCGCCATCGGCCGGGGAGAGTAGCAGGCGCCGTGGGGTCAGGTCTTGATTTTCTATTATACGGGACGAAGGGCTCGGGATCGGCTACCCTTGCCGGCGCGATGGCCGGCCGCAGCCCCTCGAGGGCCCTCTTCGCGCTCGGGGCGCTCCTCCTGGCGATCCTCGTCGCCGCGTCCGTCCTCGTCGGGCGGCTCGCGCGTCTCCCGGGGGAGATGGCGGGGGCGATCCCGAAGGCGATCCGGGAGTCGGCGTCCGCCGCCTCGGAGGGTCTCGCGAGGCTCGCCTCGGCGATCCGGACCCGGACGGTCGCGACGACCTTCGCGAGCACCGCCACCGAGCTGCGCGGGACGAAGCGGCTCCAGGTGGCCGAGCTGAAGCAGGTGGAGGTCGTCGACCGGCGCGACGCGACGGAGCTCTTCGGCGTCCCGCTCCCCGACGTCGTCGTCTCGGCGCGGGCGCCCGTGACGTTCACCTACGTCCTCGACCTCGACGGCGCGTGGGAATTCGGCCTCTCCGGGCGGACCGTCACGGTCCTCGCCCCGGCGATCGCCTGGAACGCGCCGGCCGTCGACGTGTCGCGGCTGACGATCACGACGAAGGAGAGCTCGCTCCTCCGCGACGAGGCGCCCGTCGTCGAGGAGCTCCGCGCCTCCCTCACCGGGATCCTCGCGCAGCGCGCGCGCACGAACGTGTCGCTCGTCCGCGAGACGGCCCGGCGCGAGACGGAGGAGCTCGTGAGGGCGTGGCTCCTCCGCGCGTACGGGGTGCCGGAGGACGTCCGCGTCGTCGTCCGCTTCCGCGGAGAGCCCGCGGCCGCCGCCCCCGCGGGGCCTTCGCTCCCCTGACCGGGGCCGCGCCACCCCCACCCGCCACTATAATAGAAAATCAAGACCTGACCCCAGGCCCTACGGGAGGAGCGTCCGGGGGTCGTTCGTCAGGTTGTCGATGACGGACGCGTAGACCGCGACGGAGCCCGACGAGGGAGCGACGACGAGGCGCCCCGCGAGGACGTCTCCCGCCCAGCCGAGGTCTCGGACGACGCGCGTCACCTGGATCATGCCGAGCGGCTCGACGCGGTAGCTCCTCGACGCCGCCTCGGTGCCGTCGCCGAGGACGAGCGAGACGCCCACTTCGGCCGCTGCCTCGGAGCCGTTCGCCAGGACGAGGTTCGTCCGGAAGGCCGCGCTCTCGCGGACCCCCGGGATCGAGCGGCGGCTCCCGGGACCGACGAGCGACGCGGCGGCGACCGCGGGGACGCTCTGGCCGAAGGTACCGCCGACGCACGCGGGGGCGGGCGTCGACGTCTCGCCCCGCACCTCGAGCGCCGCCGAGGTCGCGCGGACCTGGAGGGCGCCCCACGCCGAGCCGACCCCGAACGCGCTCCCGAGGACGTCCGCGAGGAGGAGCGTCTTCCCGGCGCCGAGAGCGTACGTCGCCTCGGGGCCTGGGCGGCCGTCCGCGTCGTGGCCGAGGAACTTCACGGTGAACGCCGCGTCTCCGCCCGTGTTCGAGACGACGAGGTCGGTCGTGTAGAAGGCGCCGCCGGCGCCCTGCGCGCGCGCGCTCGACGGGAGGATCCACGAGGCCGCGGCCGGGGGCAGCGCCGCCACGACGACGCTGCCGGAGCGCGTGCAGGAGGCGTCGCCGAGCCGGGCGACGACGTTCCAGGCGTAGGTGCCCGGCGCGGCGTAGCCGTGCGTCGCGCTCGCCGCCGAGGCGCTCGCCCCGTCGCCGAAGCTCCACGCGACCGTCGGCGACCCGGCGGGGCAGCCGTTCGGCGTCGCCGTCAGCCCGAAGGCGAGGGCGGCCCCGGCGAACGCGGTCACCGGGACCGTCGCGCTGCAGGAGAGGGTGCAGGCGCTCGTCGAGACCGGGCGCCTCCAGGTCCCGCCGCAGAGCGTGCCGGCCCAGACGGAGCCGTCGGGCGCGAAGGCGAGGCTCCCGACGCGCGTGATGCCGAGCCCGTCGTTCGCCGCGCTCCACGTCGCCCCGTCGTCGGTCGACTCGAAGAGGCCGGGTCCGGCGTCGGCGGAGTGCCACGGGTCGACGCGGCTGAAGAGGATGTGGCGCGCGTCGGCCGGGTCGACGGCGATCGCCATCCCCTGGTCTCCCGCGCCGTCGCCGTCGTCCTCGGTGGTGAAGCTCGTCAGCCTCGTCCACGTCCTCCCTCCGTCCGTCGTACGGAAGAGGTTCGAGCTCCCGACGGCCGCGTAGACCGCGGCGTTCACGGCGAGGAGCCCCCACACCGTCCCCTCCGAGGTCAGGACCTGGCCCCAGGAGACGCCTCGGTCGTTCGACCGGAACAGGCCCCCGCGGCGGGTGCCGGCGAAGACGCGGCCCCCCGAATCGACGGCGAGCGCCGACGTGAACGTGAGGTCCTCCGGCTGCCCCGGCGCCTCCTCGAACGAGGCACCCGCGTTCCTCGACATCCAGACCGCCCCGTCCTCCTGCGTCACCCAGATCGCCGCGGGGTTCGAGGGGTCGACGGCGAGGCCGTTGAGGGTGCCCCTCTCCCCGTTCCGCGGGATGGAGAAGACGCTGCGCCAGGAGAGGCCCCCGTCGTCGGAGGCGAGGACGTGGGAGGCGTCCTCCGGGTCGAAGGTGGCGTAGATCCGGTCGGGCCCCGCCGCCGCGAGGCGGAACGCGTGGTTGTCGACCCACCCGTCGCCGAGGCGGGCCGGAATCCAGCTGGTGCCGCCGTCCGTCGACCGGAGGATCCCGGCGTCCCAGAGGCCGACGAGGACCCCGTCCGCCGTGGGGAGGATCGAGCTGACGCAGGTGTTCTGCGCCCCCGCCACCTTCTCGTCCCAGCTCTCCCCGCCGTCCTCGCTCCGCTGGATGCTCCAGTAGTCGGTCATGAAGACGCGCGAGGGCCGCGCCGGGTCGCGCGCGAGGGAGAAGGCCCACGTGCTCCAGGTCGCCCAGGCGCGGGTCGGGTCCTGCGCCGCGGAGTGGCGCACGACGTCGATCGCCCTCCACGTGGCTCCCCCGTCCGTCGTCTTGAAGACGCTCCGGAAGATGTAGGTGACGAGCGTGACCAGCGCCGCGCCGGGCCTCGACGGGTCCGCCGAGACGGCGCTCACCCACGGCTCCACCGGGTCGGAGAGGGGAAGGTCGCCGTTCGCCGCGGACCAGGTCGTGCCGCCGTCCGTCGAACGGAAGACACCCGCGCGCCCCACCGCCGCCCAGAGCGCGCCGTCGGAGAACGAGATCCCCTTCACCGTGGCGTCCTTCGGGAGGCCGCCCGAGGCCGCTCGCCAGGAGCCCGCGACCCCCCGCGCGGGGCTCGTGTAGACCCCGCCGCCGTCGAAGGCGGCCCAGACCGCCCCGCTCCCGGAGGGGTCGAAGGCGACGTGGGAGACGGGCGCGGGGTAGGGCGTCGTCGGGCGCGCCTCGATCGGGTCCTCGAGCGTCGCCGCGGCGCTCGTCACGGGCGGAGCGAGGACCTGCGCGAACGTCGCGCCGCCGTCGGTCGAGCGGAAGACGCCGTTCCTCTGGCTGCCCGAGAGGAGCGTCCCGCGCGTCGCGGGGTCCGGAGAGAGGGCGTCGCTGTTCCAGAAGCGACGGAACGAGATCCCGGCGCTCCGCGAGCCCGGAAGGTGCGCCCAGGTCGCGCCGGCGTCGGTCGACGTCCAGATGCCGGACCGGGTCGACTCGGCGAGCGCGCCGCAGCCGGCCCAGACGTGGCGCGAGTCGAAGGGGTCGACGGCGAAGGAGTCGACCTCGAGGTTTCCGAGGCCGAGCCCGCGGAAGCTCCAGCTCTCGCCGTAGTCCGTCGAGCGGAAGACCCCCGCCACGTCGCTCGCGGCCCAGACGGTCCCCGGCTGTCGCGAGTCGAGCCAGACCTTGTTGAAGTAGCCGGCCCCGCCGAAGCCGGCCGGCGCGAACGGAGGCGGCGCGGCCGGGGCGGCGGAGGCGGCGGCAACGAGGGCAAGCGGAAGGAGGACGACGGGAGCGCGCATGGCCATCACGAGCCTCGCTGGGGTCGCGGGAGGGTCGGAGTCCGACGGGACTGCTTTCCGGAGAAGGTGTGGCCCTTCCGTCCGTCTGTCCAGAGAGCCTTCGGCCGCGGTGCTGTCCGGCCCCGGCGACCCGGCCGTCCCCTGCTCCCCCGGCGGGACGTCAGCCCTCGTCGTCCTCCGGAGCCCGGAACGCGAGGACGAGCGAGGCGAGCGGGGCGGCGAGGAAGACGACGGCCGTCACGGCCGCGATCGCCGTCAGGGAGATGCCCGTCCGCTCGGCCACCTTGACCATGTCGTTCTGCCCCGCGATCGCGATCGTGAGGTAGTCGGTCCGCGCCGAGGCGCTCAGCGCGACGCCGCCGAAGAGCTTCACGTTCCGCGCGACGAGGTAGAAGGCGAAGAAGGCCCAGACGGGGCGCTCCCACTCGGCCCTCCCGCCGCGCACCGCGCGGCGGAACGCCCAGCAGGCGAAGGCGAGCTCGGCGAGGTGCCCGCCGAGGTCGAACGCGGAGACGTGCGCCTGCGTGAAGGCGACGAACGGGTAGAGCACCGCGACGGAGATGAAGAGCGCGTTCCAGCCCGGCGCGCGGCGGTACTTCACCGCGAGGAAGACGAGCGCACCCCAGACGATCGCCGCGACGACGCGGCTCTGCTCGAAGACGACCGTCAGGACGATCGCCGGGAGCGCCGAGCAGCCGAAGAACCAGGCGACGAGCGTGTGGCCGAGCTCGTGGACGAGGAACGAGATCCCCTCCCCCATCACGCGGAAGGGGAAGAACCAGCCGAGGAGAACCGACGGCACGAAGGCGACGACGAGCGCGCGGACCGCGGGCGACAGGGCCTGCCACGAGGCCGCGACGCCCGCCGGAGCGGGCGCCGCCACCGGACGGGCCGCGGCGGTCGCGGCAGAGGCGGCGCGGGCCGGGAAGGGAGCCGCAGGCACAGGAACGGCCTCCGTTTCGGCCTGGCCCGACGTATCGGTTACCTGCGAGGGCGCCGGCGCGTGCGCGGGCTCCGGGGCCGGCGGCTCGAAGACCGCGACGTCCCGCGGCGCCTCGTTCCCGTCCCCGTACTCGACGAGGTTCCGGACGAGGTAGCGGTCGTCCCAGTGCGCGAGGACGTGGCGGTATCCGCCGCTCGGTCGGGGCTCGACGCTCAGGACCTCGTAGAGCTCGCCGTCCCAGCGCACCGCCGTCCCGGGGACGAGCGGGGCTCGGGGCGAGACCTCCTGGCGCCCCTTCCACGGCTTCGGGCGGAGCGCGAGGAGGACGATCGTTCCGTCGGTGGTCGGCTCCAGGCGGTCGCGGCCGAGGGGACGGGGCATCCGCGAACGTTACCGCGGCCGCGCCCCGGCGGAAAAGCGAAAGACCCCGCCCCGGACGGACCGGGGCGGGGCCGCGGGATCGCGGGCTTTCGGCGCGGGAGCCTACATCCGGGGCAGGAGCGCCGTGAGGTACTTCCAGAAGTTCGCGACCGACGGGATGCTGACGCACTCGTCGGGCGAGTGGGCGTTGCGGATCGTCGGCCCGAACGAGATGGTGTCCATTCCGGGGAACTTCTCGCCGATGATCCCGCACTCGAGGCCGGCGTGGATCGCCTTGACCTCGGGCTCCCTGCCGAAGAGCTCGGCGTGGACCGTCTTCGCGACGCCGAGAATGGGCGAGGAGACGTTCGGCTTCCAGCCCGGGTAGCCGTCGCCCTGCGTCACCGTGAGGCCTGCGAGCTCCATCGCCGTCGCCATCTGGCGGCCGGCGTCCTTCTTGGCCGAGTCGACCGAGCTCCGCTGGCTCGTCGCGAAGGAGACCTCGTCCCCCTTCGTCTCGACGATCGCGAGGTTCGTCGAGGTCTGGACGAGCCCCGGGATGTCGGGCGACCAGCCGAGGACGCCGTGCGGCGCCGCGTGCATGAAGCCGACGATCCGCTTCGCGTCGGCGGGAGCCATCGGGCCCGGCGCGGCGTCGACCCGCTCCAGGCCGACGTTCACCGGGTTGTCGAAGCGCCCCGCCTCGGAGCGGACGTCGGCCTCGAGCTTCGCGAGGGCGGCCTTCACGTCGGCCTCGCGCGCCGGCAGGAGCCAGCCCGCCGCGAAGCCCTCGCGGGCGATCGCGTTCCTCTTGCTCCCGCCGTCGAGGGTGGCCACGGCGAAGCCGCACGCCTCCGCCTCGGAGACGGCGCGGGCGAGGACCTTCAGGGCGTTCACGCGCCCCTCGTGGATGTCGCAGCCCGAGTGCCCGCCGCGGAGGCCCGTGACCGCGATGCGGACGGCGACGGCCCCGGCGGCCGGCGCCACGCGGGCGACCTTCGTCGAGGCGACGGTGTCGACGCCGCCGGCGCAGCCGACGTAGATCGCCCCCTCTTCCTCGGTGTCGAGATTGAGCATCCGGCTCCCGTTCAGGAACGCCTGCGTGAGGGCGTTCGCCCCCGTCATCCCCGTCTCCTCGTCGATCGTGAAGAGGCACTCGAGCGGCGGGTGGGCGACGTCGTTCGACTCGAGGAGGGCGAGCGCCGCGGCGCAGCCGATGCCGTTGTCGGCGCCGAGCGTCGTGCCGTCGGCCTTCACCTCGTCCCCGTTCACGACGAGGCGGATCGGGTCCTTCGTGAAGTCGTGGACGGTCCCCGAGTTCTTCTCGCAGACCATGTCGAGGTGCCCCTGGAGGACGATCGGGGGCTTCGTCTCGAGCCCCGGCGTCCCGGGCTTGGTGATGACGACGTTGCCGACGGAGTCGACCTTCGCGGGGAGGCCGAGGCGCGCGGCGAAGGCGACGACGTGGGTCGTCGCGGCGGCCTCGTTCTTCGAGCCGCGGGGAATCGCGGCGAGGGCGGCGAAGTGGTCCCAGAGCAGCTTCGGCTCGAGACCGGAAAGGGCGTGGCTCATGGGCAGGATCTCCTTCACGGGGCCGGGGCGGCCGGCCGGCCATGATAGCCGTTCGCTGTGCCGCCGTCAGGTCAGGGGAGGTACGTCTCGCCGTACATCAGGTGCCGGTCGACCCCCCGGGCGGCCTTCCGCCCCTCGTGGATGGCCCAGACGACCAGGGATTGGCCCCTCACCGCGTCCCCGGCGGCGAAGATCCCCGGGACGCTCGTCATCTTCTCGCCGTCGGTGACGACGTTTCCCCGCTCGTCCAGCTTGACCCCCAGCTCCTCCACCGGCCCCCGGCGCTCCGGCCCGAGGAAGCCGAGGGCGAGGAGGACGAGGTCGGCCGGGACGACCTGCTCGGTCCCGGGCAGCTCGTGGAGCTGCATCCGCCCGTCGGGGCCCTTCCGCCACTCGATCCCGACCGTGTGGACCTCGCGGACCCGCCCCTCCACGTCGCCGACGAAGCGCTTCGTCTGGACCGAGTACCGCCGCGGGTCGGCCCCCTGGAGCGCGGCCGCCTCCTCCTGCCCGTAGTCGAGCTTGTAGAGCTTCGGCCACTGCGGCCAGGGGTTGTCGGGCGCCCGCCTCTCGGGCGGCTTCGGGAGGATCTCGAGCTGGACGACCTGCGCCGCGCCGTGCCGGAGGGCCGTCCCGACGCAGTCGGTGCCGGTGTCGCCGCCGCCGATGACGACGACGTTCTTCCCGGCGGCGGAGATGTAGAGGCCGTCGGCGTGGTTCGAGTCGAGGAGGCTCCGGGTGTTCGCGTGGAGGAACTCCATCGCGAGGTGGATGCCGGAGAGGTTCCGCCCCTCGACGGGGAGGTCGCGGCCGACCGTGGAGCCGATGCAGAGGACGGCGGCGTCGTACTCGGTCAGGAGGCTCTGCGAGGGGACGTCGCGCCCGACCTCGACGCCCGTCACGAAGCGGATCCCCGCGTTCGCCATGAGGCGCACGCGCCGCTCGACGAGACGCTTGTCGAGCTTCATGTTCGGGATGCCGTACATGAGGAGGCCGCCGACCCGGTCGGCCCGCTCGAAGACGGTGACGGTGTGCCCCGCCTTGTTGAGCTGCGCCGCGCAGGCGAGCCCCGCCGGCCCGGAGCCGACGACGGCGACCTTCTTGCCCGTCCGCGTCGCGGGGGGCTCGGGCGAGATCCACCCCTCGTCGAAGGCGCGGTCGACGATCGCGCACTCGATCGCCTTGATCGTCACCGCGTCGTCGTTCAGCGCGAGCGTGCAGGAGCCCTCGCACGGCGCCGGGCAGACCCGCCCCGTGAACTCGGGGAAGTTGTTCGTCTGGTGGAGGCGGATCGCCGCCTCGCGCCACTGCCCGCGGAAGACGAGGTCGTTCCAGTCGGGGATCAGGTTGTTCACCGGGCAGCCCGAGGCCATCCCGGCGATGAGCTTGCCCGTGTGGCAGAACGGCGTCCCGCAGTCCATGCAGCGGGCGCCCTGGCGCCGAAGCTGCTCCTCGGGGACCTCCGGGTGCGACTCGGCCCAGTCCTTCACCCGCTCCGCCGGAGGCCGCTGCCCGGGGCCCTCCCTCCGATACTCGAGGAATCCGGTCGGCTTGCCCATCGTCAGCTCCCGCTCACCCGCGCCACGGCCCGGGCGTTCTCCGCGAACGCCGCCATGACGGCCTCGTCCTCGGGAAGCCCCTTCTCCCTCATGCGCGCCTGCGCCTCGAGGACCCGCCGGTAGTCGTTCGGCATCACGCGGACGAAGAGAGGGAGGAACGTCTCCCACTCCTGGAGCATTCGCGCCGCCCGCGCGCTCCTCGTCGCGGCGGCGTGCCGGCGGACGAGCTCCTTCAGCTCGGCGGCCTCCGCCTCGTCCTCGACGCGGCCGAGGCCCACGAGCTCGGTGTTGCAGCGGTGGGCGAAGTCGCCCGCCTCGTCGAGGACGTACGCGACGCCGCCCGACATCCCGGCGGCGAAGTTGCGCCCCGCGGGGCCCAGGACGACGACGCGCCCGCCCGTCATGTACTCGCAGCCGTGGTCGCCGATCCCCTCGACGACGGCCGTCACGCCGGAGTTGCGGACGCAGAAGCGCTCGCCCGCGACGCCCCGGAGGAACGCCTCGCCCGAGGTGGCGCCGTAGAACGCGACGTTCCCGACGAGGACGTTCTCCTCGGGCACGAACGTCGCGCCGGACGGCGGCACGACGACGATGCGGCCGCCCGAGAGCCCCTTGCCGACGTAGTCGTTCGCGTCCCCCTCGAGGGAGAGCGTCATGCCCGGCGGGACGAACGCGCCGAAGCTCTGCCCCGCCGAGCCCTGGAAGCGGAGGCGGATCGTGTCGTCGGGAAGCCCGGCCGCGCCCCAGCGGCGCGTGACCGCGCTCCCGAGCATCGTCCCGACGACGCGGTTCCCGTTCTGGATCGGGAGCGTCGCCGTCACCGGCGTCCCCCCCTCGATCGCCGGGCGGCAGAGCGGGATGAGCGTCGTGGCGTCGAGCGCCTCCTCGAGCCCGTGCTCCTGCGGGAAGCGGAACGTCCGCTTCACCTCGCGCGGCACCGTCGGCTTCCAGAGGATCCGCGAGAAGTCGAGCGTCCGCGCCTTCCAGTGGTCGACGGCGCGTCGCATCTCGAGCCGCTCGCTCCGCCCGACCATCTTGTAGAACTCGCGGTAGCCGAGGTGCGCCATCAGCTCGCGCACCTCCATCGCCACGAACCGCATGAAGTTCACGACGTGCTCCGGGTCCCCCGTGAAGCGCTTCCGCAGCTCCGGGTCCTGCGTCGCGACGCCGGCCGGGCAGGTGTTCAGGTGGCAGGCCCGCATCATCACGCAGCCGAGCGCGAGGAGCGGCGTCGTCGCGAAGCCGAACTCCTCGGCGCCGAGGAGCGCCGCGACGACGACGTCGCGCCCGGTCTTCAGCTGGCCGTCCGTCTCGAGCGTGACCCGGCTCCTGAGGTCGTTGAGGACGAGCGTCTGGTGCGCCTCGGCGAGGCCGATCTCCCACGGGATCCCGGCGTGCCGGATGCTCGTGAGCGGCGCCGCGCCCGTGCCGCCGTCGTAGCCGCTGATGAGGATGACGTCGGCGTGGGCCTTCGCGACGCCGGCGGCGATCGTCCCGACGCCGTTCTCGGAGACGAGCTTCACGCTGACGCGCGCGGCCGGGTTCGCGTTCTTCAGGTCGTGGATGAGCTGCGCGAGGTCCTCGATGGAGTAGATGTCGTGGTGCGGCGGCGGCGAGATGAGGCCGACACCCGGCGTCGCGTGCCGCACCTTCGCGATCCAGGGGTAGACCTTCGGGCCGGGGAGCTGGCCCCCCTCGCCCGGCTTGGCCCCCTGGGCCATCTTGATCTGGATCTCGCGCGCCTCGACGAGGTACTGGATCGTGACGCCGAAGCGCCCCGAGGCGACCTGCTTGATCGCGCTGTTCTTCGAGTCGCCGCCCGGGAGGCGCTCGTAGCGGGACGGGTCCTCGCCCCCCTCGCCCGTGTTGCTCTTGCCGCCGACGCGGTTCATCGCGACGGCGAGCGCCTCGTGCGCCTCCTGGCTGATCGAGCCGTACGACATCGCGCCCGTCTTGAAGCGGGAGAGGATCTTCTCGAGCGGCTCGACCTCCTCGAGGGGGACCGGCCTGGCGAGCGGGCGGAAATCCATCAGGTCGCGGATCCGCACCGGGTGCCTGCCGTGGCGGTTCACGAGCTCGCTGAAGCGCTTCCACGCGGCGTAGTCGCCCGTCCGGCAGGCGGCCTGGAGGAGGTGGATCGCCTCGGGCGAGTTCAGGTGCTCCTCACCGTCGCGGCGGTACTGGTAGCGCCCGCCCGTCCCGAGCGTCGTGTGCTTCACCGGGCGCGAGGGGTAGGCCCAGTCGTGCCGGAGGCGCACCTCGTGCGCGATCGCGTCGATGCCGATGCCGCCGATCCGCGTCGGCGTGCCGCTGAAGTACTCGTCGACGAAGTCCTGCGAGAGGCCGAGCGCCTCGAACACCTGCGCGCCGTGGTAGCTCTGGACCGTCGAGATCCCCATCTTGGAGATGACCTTGACGATCCCCTTGTTCACCGCCTTCACGTAGCGCTTCTCGGCCTCCGTCGGGTCGCCCGGGAGGAGCCCCTGCCGCACCTGGTCGTGGATCGTCTCGAACGCGAGGTAGGGGTTGATCGCGCTCGCCCCGTAGCCGATGAGGAGGCAGTAGTGGTGCACCTCGCGCGGCTCGCCCGTCTCGAGGACGAGGCCGACGCGCGTCCGCGACCCCTCGCGGAGGAGGTGGTGCTGCACCGACGAGAGGGCGAGGAGCGCCGGGATCGGCGCGTCGGTCTCGTCGTGCCCGCGGTCGGAGAGGATGAGGATGTTGTGCCCCTCGGCGATCGCCTCGGAAGAGCGCCGGCGCAGCTCCTCGATCGCCTTCCGGAGCCCCTTCCCGCCGTCCCTCACCTTGAAGAGGATCGGGAGCGTGATCGACCGGAATCCGCGCGAGCCGGGCCCGCCCGCGAGCGAGCGGACCTTCTCGAGCTCGGCGTTCAGGAGCACCGGCGTCGGCAGCTCGAAGTGGAGCGCCGCCCTCGGGGTCGGCTCGAGGAGGTTCTCCTCCGGGCCGATCGCCGTGTCGACCGCCATGACGATCGCCTCGCGGTCGGCGTCGACGGGCGGGTTCGTCACCTGGGCGAAGAGCTGCTTGAAGTAGTCGTAGAGGAGCTGCGGCGCCTCCGAGAGGACGGCGAGGGGGATGTCGGTCCCCATCGACCCGATCGGCTCGACGCCGGAGGCCGCCATCGGGTTGACGATCATCCTCACGTCCTCGAGCGTGTACCCGAACGTCTCCTGCCTCCGGAGGACGGTCTCGTGGTCCGGCTCGCGCACGTCGGGCGGGTCGGGGAGGTCCTTCAGGCGGACGAGGTGCTCCTTCAGCCACTCGCCGTAGGGCGCGGCCGCGGCGAGCTTCTGCTTGATCTCGCGGTCGGGGACGATCCGCCCCTCCGCGGTGTCGACGAGGAAGATCCGCCCCGGCTGCAGCCGCCCCTTCGCCTCGACCTTCTCGGGCGGGAAGTCGAGGACGCCGACCTCGGAGGCCATGACGACGAGGCCGTCCTTCGTCGCGACCCAGCGCGACGGGCGGAGGCCGTTCCGGTCGAGGATCGCGCCGATGCGCGTGCCGTCGGTGAAGGCGATCGAGGCCGGGCCGTCCCACGGCTCCATGAAGCAGGAGTGGAACTCGTAGAACGCCTTCAGCGCGGCGTCCATCGACTCGTGCCGGCTCCACGGCTCGGGCACCATCATCATGAGCGCGTGCGGCAGCGAGCGCCCCGCCAGGACGAGGAGCTCGAGGACGTTGTCGAACATCGACGAGTCGGAGCCGTCGGTGTCGATGACCGGGAGGACCTTCTTCAGGTCGTCGCCGAAGAGGCGCGACTCGAACATCCTCTGCCGCGCCTGCATCCAGTTCACGTTGCCGCGGAGCGTGTTGATCTCGCCGTTGTGAGAGATGTAGCGGTACGGGTGCGAGCGCGACCAGCTCGGGAAGGTGTTCGTCGAGAAGCGCGAGTGGACCATCGCGAGGCACGAGGAGAACGTCTCCTCGGCGAGGTCGGGGTAGAACGCCCCGAGCTGGTCGGCGTTCAGCATCCCCTTGTAGACGACGGTCCGCGACGAGAGGCTCGCCACGTAGAAGGCGTCGCGCCCCGGCAGCGCCGAGCGGGAGACCGACTTCTCGGCGAGGCGGCGGACGACGAAGAGCTTCCGCTCGAAGGGGTCGCCCGCCTCCGTCTCCGCTCCGCGCGCGACGAGGAGCTGCCGGATGACGGGCTGGCTCGCGCGCGCCGTCGCGCCGAGCGAGGCGCTGTCGGTCGGGACGTCGCGCCAGCAGAGGACGCGCTGCCCCTCGGCCGCGACGATCTCCTCGATCTTCCTCTGGCACGCGTGGCGGCTCGCGGACTCCACAGGGAGAAAGAGCATCCCGAGGCCGTAGTCGCCCGGCGGCGGCAGCTCGACGCCGCTCGCCTTCGCCCAGCGCGACACGAACGCGTGCGGGATCTGCGAGAGGAGCCCGGCGCCGTCGCCGGTGTTCTTCTCGCTTCCGGTCGCGCCCCGGTGCTCGAGGTTCGACAGGACCTGCATCGCCTTGCGGACGATGTCGTGGGAGGGGCGGGCCTTCACGTCGACGACGAAGCCGAAACCGCAGGCGTCGTGCTCGTTCGCCGGGTCGTAGAGGCCCTGGGCAGGCGGCGGTCCGAAGCTCTTCATGTCCGTCCCGGGAAAGGCCCCAGGGGAAGCCCGTGGCGGACACGCACCCCGCGCGCCCCTACCCGGCTGCCTGTCTGGGACCTTTCCATCGTGAAATGTTATCAGAACCTGCCGCGACGCAGCGAGCCCCTCCCGCCGCCGCGTCGGCCCGGCCGGGCGCGGCTGGTATCTTCCGCGCGATGAACCCCGACCTCCTGACCGCGCTCGAGGCCGGCGCGCTCGTCTTCCTCGTCGCCGTCGTCCTCCGTTTCGCGGGCGCCTCGCGCCTCGTCGCGCACGTCCGTTTCGCGCTCGCCGGCCTCGGCCTCCTCGCCGCCTTCCTCGTCGTCGAAGGGCGGCTCAGCCACCCGGGCAAGGAGACCGTCTGGAAGGCGGCGCTCTCCGCGACCATCCTCCTCGGCGTCCACGTCTTCATGCAGCTCGCCGACCACGTCGTCTGGGAGCGCGTCCTCAAGCCCCGTCACATCGCCGTCCCCCGGCTCCTCTTCGACGTCGTCAACGCCGTCGTCCTCGTCGGCGTCGGCCTCGCCATCCTGAAGACCCTCTACGACTTCAACCTCACGGGCCTCCTCGTCACCTCCACCGTCCTCTCGGCGATCCTCGGCCTCTCGCTGCAGGACGTCCTCTCGAGCGTCATGGCGGGGATCGCGCTCCAGGTCGGGAGCCCCGTCTCCCCGAAGGACTGGATCCGCGTGGGCGACAAGGAGGGCGAGGTCGTCCAGATGAACTGGAGGACGATCACGCTCCGCTCGCGCGACGGGCACCTCGTTGTCCTCCCGAACGCGCGCGTCGCGCGCGAGGACGTCCTCAACTTCTCACGCCCCGGCCCCGCCGTGATGCTCCACGCAACGGTCGGCGTCGCCTACGCCCACCCGCCCGGCGACGTGAAGGCCGTCCTCGCCTCCGCGCTCGCCGGCACCGAGGGGGTCGCCGCCCTCCCGCCCCCCGAGGCCCTCGTCGCGCGCTTCGCCGACTCGGCCGTCGAGTACGACCTCCGCTTCTGGACCCACGAGTACGCGCAGGCCCCCGCCGTCCGCGACGCGGCGCTCTGCCGCGCCTGGTACGCCCTCCGGCGGGCCGGCTTCGCCATCCCCTTCCCGCAGCGCGAGGTGGCCCTCCGCCACGTGGCGGAGACGCGCAAGGAGGAGCGCCTCGAGAAGATCCGCGCGGAGAGCTTCGAGGCGCTCCGGAGCGTCGAGACCTTCCGGCCGCTCTCCGACGACCAGGTGCGCGACCTCGCCCGCCACGCGCGCCTCGAGCGCTACACCGCCGGCGAGACGCTCGTCCGCCAGGGCGAGGAGGGGGGCTCGCTCTTCGTCCTCCTCGACGGCGAGGTCCGCGTCCGCCGCGCCGACGGCGGCACCGCCCGCGAGCTCGCGCGCCTCGGCCCCGGCAGCTTCTTCGGCGAGATGAGCCTCCTGACCGGCGAGCCGCGCTCGGCCTCCGTCCTCGCCCTCGACGAGGTCGAGGTCGTCGTCGTCGAGAAGGCCGCCTTCTCCACCCTCCTCCGCGACGACAACCACCTCGCCCGCGCCCTCTCCGAGGCACTCGAGTCCCGCTCGCGCGAGCAGGCCGTCACCGCCGCGCCGGCGGCGGGGACGGGGGCCCAGCAGGCCGTCACGGACGGCCTGCTGGACCGTATCCAGCGGTTCTTCGGGCTGGAAGGGTAGGGGCTCAGCCCAGGTCGAGCGCGGCCTTCAGCCCGACCGCGAGTCGTTCGAGGTCTCCCGGGGCGAGCGCCCCGAGCCGTCGAGTCAGCTTCGCGCGGTCGAGCGTGGTCACCTGGTGGCAGAGCGCGACGCTCGCCTTCGAGAGCCCTCCTGCGCCCGCGGGCAAGCCGATGGCCGTCGGGCCCGTGCGAGCGGTCGTCGTCGAGAGCGGCACGACGACGACGGATCTCCAGGCCGGCACGGAGTTGAATCCGTCGTTCGAGACGACGATCACGGCCCTGCGGCCCCTCTGTTCGGACCCCGATCTCGGCTCGAGTTCGGCCCAGTAGATCTCGCCCCTCCTCACTTCCGCTCCGTCGCGTTCTTCAGCTCGGCCGCGGCCGCCGACTCGAGCGCGGGATCGAGGTCCGCGCTCGTCCCCGCCGCTTCCTCGGCGTACGCGGCGATCTCGTCCCTGACCCGCTTCGCCCTCTGTTCGTCGATCCAGCCCTCGACAGCCTCGCGGACGATCGTCGTCGCCGGAACCCCCATCGCGTCGGCCTCCTCGCGGAGGGCGTCGTAGGTCTCGGGAGAGAGGGGAACGTGGAAGTTCTTTCGAACCACAGGTGCCATGGCATGAGTATGCCATCACTGCATGGCATCACAAGCCCTGCTCGTCCCGAGCGCCCCGGGCGAGATTCGTCACCCCGCGGCGACGGTTGCGTGCCCGTAGAGCGCACCGGGCATCGGGTGCTCGAGCCTCCAGACGATCTGCATCGGGCGTTCGCCGCTCACCGAATCGAGCGTGACCCGGCCGAGAAATGCGTAGGCCTCGGCCACCCCGTTGGCCTGGTCCTGGACCTCCCGGACGAAGAGAAGGACGTTGCTCGTCCCCGCGAGGTAGCGCTTCCCCGTCGCCGTTCCCGGGTGCGCCGTGTTCTGGCTCTCCCAGTGGAAGCGGAGCGGCGATATGGCGTAGTCGCGGTACATCGTCGTCGGCGTGAAGCTCCCCTCGGACTTCCGCAGCGTCACGAGCAGGATGTCGGCGTTGCTCGTCGGTTCGTAGTAGACGCCCGCCTGCAGGCGCGGGATCCCCGACTCGCCTCCGGCGCCAAGCGCGGCGAGGATCTCGTCCTGCCGGTAGCGGGCGTGGACCATCAGCGGCGCCGCCCCGAGCCCTCGCCAGTCGACGACGGCCTCGCGCCGCCCGTCCTCCAGGAGCTCGACGAGCTGGCCCAGTTCCTCCCGGAATCGGCCGCTCGCACGCGCTGCCTCAAGGGCGTCGCCCGACTCGGACGGCTTCCTCACGTCGAGGAGGGCTGCCGCCGCCATGGCGGCGAGGCGAGCCTCCCGCGGGCCCGCGGCGAGAGGCTCGCCTGACGCGAGTGCCCTGAGGAAGCCGAGGCGCAGCGGGTCGTTCACGTGGAGGATCCCGCGCAGCCGCGCGTGCCGCCGGCGTTCTTCCTCGTCGAGCGACGGCCCACCGAAGACCGCATCCCGGAGCGAGGCGAAGCTCCTCCCTCCGGCGTAGAGCTCCACGGGCGCGACGCCCGCCTCTCGCAGGAACTCCCCCACCGTCGCCCCTGGACCGAGGGATCGGAGCTCCTCCTGGAGCCATGCCTGCCCCGTGCCGACGTTCCGGCGGATATTGGCCAGGACGGCCTCTTTCGCCCGCGGGTCGAGTTGCATCGCGCAGCCCGGCGGCAGGTATGGGAAGCCGGCCTCGATCTGCCGCTCGACCTGTCGGGTCGTGCCGCCCAGCAGCGCACGAAAGCGCCGGTCGAACCGGAACTCGCGCCGCGCGTTGCCGATGAAGTCGAGGACCGTCAGGCAGGGCTTCTCCCGGTGAAGGCGCAGGCCACGGCCGAGCTGTTGAAGGAAGACCGTGGCGCTCTCCGTCGGCCGGAGGAAGAGGACGGTATCGACGGCCGGGATGTCGACCCCCTCGTTGAAGAGGTCGACCGTGAAGAGCGCTCGGAGCGAGCCAGACGACGCAGGATCAGACTCCAGCCGGCGCACGGCCGATTCCCGCTCGTCGGTCGGCGTCTCCCCGACGACCGCCACACTCGGGATCCCCGCCTTCTCGAACCGCTCGGCCATGAAGTGGGCGTGCTCGACCGAAACGCAGAAACCGAGGGCCCGCATCCGTCCCGGGTCGGTGACCCGGCGCCTCACCTCCTGGAGGACGAGCCGCGACCGCGCCTCAGCGCCACCGGAAACGACGTAGCGCTGGGCCAGCTCGGCCCGGTCGTAGCCCCAGCCGCGCTTCCAGGCGACGTCCTCGAGGTCGACCGTGTCCCTCACGCCGAAGTACTGGAAGGGCGAGAGGTGCCCACGCTCCAGGGCGTCCCACAGGCGCATCTCGTAGGCCGTCCGCCCCTCGAACCACCGGCGCACGTCTTTCCCGTCGTGCCGCTCCGGCGTCGCCGTGAGGCCGAGCAGGACCTTCGGCGTCACGCGAGAGAGGAGCCGCTCGTACGTCGGCGCCTCGGCGTGGTGGAACTCGTCCACGATGACGACGTCGAAGTGGCCCGGCGGCAGCTCGGATTCGAGGTCCATTCGCGAGAGCGACTGGATCGTGGCGAAGACATGCTCCCCTGCGGTCACCCGGCTCTCGCCCGTCATCAGCTCGCCGAAGGCCGGGTCCCGTAGCACCGCCGCGAACGCGGCCCGGCTCTGGGTGAGGATCCGGTCGCGGTGTGCGACGAAGAGGAGCCGGGCCCGCGGAAGGTCCCTCCTCAGGTCGCGGTAGTCGAAGGCCGCAACGAGAGTCTTCCCCGTCCCGGTCGGGGCCACGAGGAGATTGCGGGTGTGGCCCCGCTCCCGCTCGACCCTGAGCGCTTCCAGCATCGGCTCCTGCCAGGTGTGCGGCGCGAGGTCCAGTCGAAGCGCCAGCGGCTGCTCCCCGCCCCTGTTCCTCTGCGCCGCGAGCGCCCGGACCACGCGCTCCCGGTCGCGTTCCGGGTCGTACGGCTGGAACTCGTCCGATTCCCAGTAGGACTCGAACGCCGCTCGGAACTTCTCGAGCAGGGCCCCCGAGTCCCTCCACGCGAGGCGCACGTTCCACTCGAGCCCCTCGTGCAGCGCCGCGCGGGAGAGGTTCGAAGAGCCGATGTAGGCCGTGTGACTTCCGCTCTCGCGGTGGAAGAGCCAGGCCTTCGCGTGGAGCCGGGTCCGGCGGTCGTCGAACGAGATCCGCACGTCCGCGCCGATCTCCGCGAGCGCGTCGAGGGCACGCACCTCGCTCGCCCCGATGTACGTCGTCGTGAGCACCCGTACGGGGACGCTGATTCCGGTTTCCCGACCGCGCGCGACGACCTCCTGAAGCGCGTCGATGAGCACGCGCAGGCCACTCCACTTCACGAAGGCGCAGAGGAGGTCGACGCGGTCGGCCGTTGCCAGCTCCCGCCCCAGCTCGCTCGCGAGCGACGGCTCGCCCGCCGCGTTGACGAGGAGGGCGCTCTCGGCGAGCGCCGTCTCCGGCAGTACGGCAGGAGCGACGGCGCCGAGAACGGCACGAGGCCTCACGAGCCGCAGGTGTCGGGCCGCCTCGACCCTGAGCTCCCCCGGGCCGAAAGGCGGCTCGCCGCAGTGCTCCTCTGCGGCTTCCGCGAGCGCACGGAGAAGCGAATTCAGGATCGCGACCCGTCGCCTCTGCCTCTCCGACGGATCGCCTTTCACGGATCCGAGCACCCGTTCGACGAGTGGGCGCAGGTGGCCCGCAACGAAAGAAGGGGTACGGCCCGGCTCGAGGTCGCCGATCTGGACATCGCGGTCCCGGCCAGCCTCTCGCGACAGCGCCGCCAAGGCGTCGTCGAGGAGATGGTCGTAGACACCGTCGGCGAGCCGTTGCGGCATGCGGCCAGGTTACTCGAGGAGCAGGCGCGGGCGCGACCCGGCGCGCGAATCGTTTCTGTGGGATCGCTTGAACTCCGCGAAAGGAAGCTCCTTTCCACCACCGAGCTCGATACCCTCGGTCAATGGTCAGCGCGGCCCGTAGGGCGTCGAGGCCGCGCGGAGCACGAGGCCGGCAGGGGGGTGCCTTGACGACCGACAATCAGGGCGCAGCCGGGGACGTCGCTGACAGCGGCGTTCTTCATAACGACAGCGACGAGGTTCGTGACGTCGGCGAGACGGTGGCATGAATCGCTTGCCTCGCCGGCCTTCCTGGCAGACATCGTTTGCCCAGCGGCCGTCGCGTACAGAATGAGTTCGGCGAGATGAGCTGCCAGGCTTCCTTCTCTAGCCGCTCCGGGGCGGCTCCCAACCGCGCTGGCGCGAGGGCGCTCGGGACGCGGTGTTCGAGCACCGAAGCAACAGCGAGGAGCGCAGAGGACCGCGCCCCGGTCTTTGTGCTCCCAGTGCCAGCGCCTTCAGCGTCGCGTCGGCATAGCCGAAGCCTACGCTGCTCGATGGCCTGACGCGGCGCTCGCCCGCGTCGCCGCCGGGCCGAGGAGCGCAGTCCGCAAGCACCGCAGGCGCGTGCGGCGGCGCGTTCGCGAGCGACGTGTCCAGGCCCTTCAGCAACTGAGCGAAGCGAGGCGGAGCGCTTCAATTCAGGCGGAGCGGCCCAAAGCAGTTTTGGGCCGCGGGGCGCTGCACTTCGCGCGCCAGGAGGAGGTCCGAGGACATGCCTCTGGCGCGCCGCGCTCGCGCCCGCACCCTCCTCGCCTCGCGCGCCGGAGCCGCCAGGGTCGCCCTTTCGCGTTCACCTCGGCGGCTCCTTCGGGCGTTTCGTGCTCTGCGCGAGAGTGGGAGGCCGATTCCGAAAATGGAGAGTCAAGACCTTACCCAGATCGATCACGATCGATCAAACAACTCTCGCCAGGAATGAAACCAGCTCTCCGATTCCACGTGCGTCTCGGACGCCCTTCACTAGCTCGGGGAAGTCTCCACGACTCTTCCAGCCACTCCATCCCCGTAGCTCTCGAGCTACTAGCTTCCTTAGCTCCTCTTCATCCCAATCGGGCGAGGAACTCTGTACGTCGAGGTCGACCTCGATCCGTTGATTCAGAAAAACGTTCCAGCCGCCGAATGCGCCAATCCCGCGGACCTTCCTTGCTCCGGTAACGACGAAGCGGCGCCCATCGGACGCACAAATCTTCAGCCCGTCAAAGAGCCCGCCCTTAAGCGCCGCCCTCGTCGTCTCGAGCAGTTCGCGTGGCTCGCGATAGACGAGCATCTCCTTTCCGTAGAACGCGAGTATGGGAAAAACGACCTCGTCGATGGTCTTACTCGCAGCCACAGGGATCCTCCATCCCACTCACACCCCGCCCCGCAGCCGAGCCGGCCGCTGCCTTCGCCCAGTCGGGTGTGCCGTACCAGACACGTTCGGCTGGATTCAACCCAGGGACTTTCCCTTCGATAGCCTTGTGCCAGCGATCCATGGTCCATCCCGGAGGTGGATCTAGCGGCAGGAGGTTCCATCGCTGGTTGAAGAGCGCCTCCCACTTCGTCCCCGCAAACCACTCACGAGAGACGAGCCAATGATGGACATGCTGATACTTTTCAGCGATGCCCAGCTTCCCAAGCCAGCGGCGCGTCGCCCCCCAGGAATGGGATCCACCTTTGACGAGCCCGCTGACGCCGGCCTTGCCGACAGCCGTAACAGCAGCCTTTACGAGGAAGACATCCGAGATCGCGAGTGCTGAATTAAAGATGCCCCATCCGTAGTGACCGCACTCGAAGTCGTGGAGGGCCTGCTTTCCAGATCCCCAGATCGGAATCAGGCCCTCTGCGAATCCCGGCTCATCGGTCAACCCGAGGGGATCTCGTCGGGTCACCGGCCTCCGACCGACATAGGAGTAGAAGTTAAGCCCGGCATCGAAACCCGCCGGATCTTCTTGCGTGAAACAGCAGAGACCCTCCGCGTTCCTCGGCCAAGAATTCCCGCAAGCCCGCTGTGCATCGGCACTTCCGCACCACAGAGGCTCGGTGCAGGTGCCCACGTAGAAGTCGAAAGCCCCGATGCGAGTTTCGGGATAGCTGCGGACGGCCCCGGCCCCAGCGCTCGGCTCGAAGGCGGCGAGGGCGAAGCCCGTTGGCATTGTCATCGTGCTGCCCGGGGCGGGAGCACTCATATCCGAATCGCCTTGAGGATCCGTTGCCTCTTCTCTTCCTCGGCGACCTTCGCCTGGAGGGCCTGCCGAGCTTCACGTTCTATCCGCTGCTCCTCGCGCTCGACGTACCTGGCGTAGTTCTCGTTCGCCCGGAGAAGGAAGCGCTTGAAGCAGTAATCGATCACGCCCTGGTAGTCGTTCTCGCGCAGGAGGCGGACCTTTGCGGTGTTCCGGTCAAACCGAAACTCCGCTGGCTCGTACCCGCCCATGTACTCGACGTTGGTGACCTCGCGAAAGCAGGTCACCCACTCGGGCGAGACGGGCTGGCTGAGCTGGAAGATCAGCTCGCCTTTCTGGTAGTCGACCCCGGTCAGGGTGATGGGGCTGTCGCGAAGCGGGTCGTCGCCCCGAAATGCCGGGACGACCTCGCCCTTGAGCTTCTCGAGTCGCTGCCTGGAAACGAATTCGTTCTTCCGGCCGATCAGCGCCCGCTTGATCTCGTCGATGGAGGCCGGGCGATCGGCCGGGTTCTGCCGGCGCATCAGCTCGACGAGGTCGTCCAGATAGGCGTAGTCCGGGGCGACAGCTCCGATGACCTTGTGGCCGCTGCCTTCGGGCCGTTCGCCGGTAAACATCTCGTTCAGGATGAGCCCGAGGCTGAAGACGTCCGCCCGGTGATCGACCTTGCCGCCGCGGACACGCTGCTCGGGAGCAGCGTACTGGAAGTTCGCGAGGCGTGCGTGGTCGGCTGTCTCCACGAGCGTGCAGAGGAAGTCCTCGCCGATGTGTGCGATGCCGAAGTCCGCGACGACGAGCCGGTCGGCTCCGCTGTCGAAGAGGACGTTCTCGGGCTTGAGGTCGCGATGCCAGCAGGCCTTCAAGTGGGCAGCCTCGACACCGTCGAGCATCTGCGCGAAGTACCGCAGCGCCCGTTCCGGCGGAAGGCCCTTCGTCAGAAGGCCCCGGAGCGTTCCGTTGTAGAGCGGCATCACGTAGAAGGGGCAGGCCTTCCCGTCCGCCCTGTGGACACCGTGGTCCTGGACCGTCAGGACGTTCGGGTGGTCGTTCCTCTCGCAGAAACGGATCTCGTTCCTGAAACGCTTCCGCTTCTCCGTCGTGACCTTCTCGGGATCGAGGCACTTCAGCGCGTACGTCTGGCCGGCTTCATCCCTGACGCGATAGACCCTGCCCGCGCCACCTTCGCCGATCAGGTCGACGACGGCATACGAGGCGAAGGCTGTCTCGAATAGGGCGGGGCTCTTCATCGAGTGTGCCCTTCAGTCTAGCAACCGCCCGAGGTACGTGAAGGCCGCGGCGGCGACGGGCCGTTGGCCCGTGTCTCGCGAGTAGCCGGCTATTTCGCGCCCGTGCGCGCCTTCGGGCCGCCGCGCGCCCTCGTCGCGGCTTTCCGCGCGGCCTTGCTCGTGGCCACGTAGCGCCCCGTGGGCGCGCTCCGGAAGGCGTAGGCCTCGCTCAATCTCGTCAGCGGGGCGGAGAGGACGGACATGGACGAGACGCGAGCGGCCTTCGCGGGCCGAGCCGCCCACTTCTCATAGGAGGTCATCACCTTCACGAGCTTCGCCCCGAGTGGGCTCTCCAGAAGGCTCGGGTCCTCGCTGAGGATGCGGAAGAAGGCGCCGACGCGGCGCTCCGCCTTCCGGGGCGGCTCCCCGCCCTTTTTCACCAGGTCCGCCATCGTCTCCAGATGATCGATGACGTCCGGGAGATAGCCCGAGGCGCTCTTCACGGCCTCCGCCTTCTGGCAGGCGGCGATGCTTTCGTGAATCTCCTTTTCCAGCGCCGTCATGACTTGGTTCCTCCGCTCGCCGAGCGAGCTGCCGTGGGGTCGGGAAGATAGATCTGCTCGTCCCCTCCTGTGGCGTAGGACCCGAAGCCGTCCTGCCCGACCTGGGAGGCGGCCCGGCCCAGGAGAATTATGGTGCCTTTCGGGATCACGAAGGAGTCGACGTTGTCGGCCGTGTTTCCGTCCGGGAGGGCCAGCCCACGACGGGCGGCAGCGGCGCTGGGGTACTTCTTCGGGCTGAGCCATGGAGCCGGCGTCTTCGCGCTCTTGCCGCCCCAGTGCCGGTAGACCGTCAGGTCCTCCTCCAGCTCGATCGCCTCGATGACGCCGGAGAAGGCGTGCGCCACGAGCTTTCGACGTTCAACGAGGGGAATGTGCCGGAGCGGGTCACCGGGAAGCCGCTTCCCGTTCGGTCTCGGCATGTCGCTGAAAGCTCCTCGCGTGACGATTGCTTCCGGTGCGTCTCACGAATGATCGCAGGCTCCTTCGGCCTTCTCCACCGTTTCCGTCACGTCTTCGGCCTGGTGGCTGGAGCCCAGGGCCGCCCCCGGGTGCGTGGCGGCGTGGATCTCCTTGAGGGCGCGGATGGAGACGTGGGTGTAGATCTCGGTGGCCTGGAGCGTGGCGTGGCCGAGCATCTCCTGGATGAAGCGGATGTCGGCGCCGTTCTCGAGCATCAGGGTCGCCACCGTGTGGCGGAAGAGGTGGCAGGAGCCCGGCTTTCCCACGCCCGACTCCTCCACGTACCGCCTCACGAGGTCGGTGAGGTTGTCGGGCCAGAAGGCCTTGCCCGTCACGGTCAGGAAGAGCGTCCCGTCGTCCGGCGTGGCCACGAGCTGGGGCCGCGCGTCCCTGACGTACCGCGCCACCCAGGCCAGCGCCCGCGTGCCGATCGGGATGATCCGCTCCCTCTTCCCCTTGCCGTGACGGATACGGACGATCCCCGCCTCGGCGTTGACGTCGGAGACGAGGAGGCGCGAGAGCTCCTTGCGCCTCATCCCCGTCGAGTAGAGCGTCTCCAGGATCGCCCGGTCCCTCAGCCCCATCGGCATCTCGAGATCGGGCTCGGCCAGGACCCTCTCCACCTCGGCGACCGACAGGACCTCGGGCGGCCGTCGGGGCGGGATGCGTGGCAGCTCCATCTCCGAGGCGGGGTTGGCGAGGAGGTAGCCGTTCTTCGCCAGCCACTTGAAGAAGCCCTTCAGCGCCGAGAGCCGCTCGGCCTGCGTCCGGAGCGACAGCGGCTCGTCCCCTTCTTCCGTCTCGCGCCGGTAGTGGAAGAGCCAGCGCTGGTAGCTCTCGAGAATCGGCCGCGTCACCTCGCGCGCCTTCGTGATGCCGCGCTCCTGCGCCCAGAGGACGAAGGCCCCGAGGGCGCTCTCGCAGTTCTGGACGTAGGGGTCGGAGTAGCCGCGGGTCCTCAGGGCATCGAGCCACAGCAGCCTGAGGACCGGCATCCCCTCCGGGTCGGTGGGGTCGAGAAAGGGCCAGGACTTCTTCTGCCCCTTGCGCGCCATCAGAGCCCCCGCGACAGGGCCGGCGTCCTGAGGACGTAGGGCCGCGCCGGCCCGGGCATGTGACTACGGTCCGCCTGTGCGTACGCTTTCGGGAGAGGCCCCTTATCTCCGTTTCCGCCCGTCTCGGCCACCATCGCCACCAAAGCCGCATGGGGAGCGGACTCCGGCACGATGGGCAGGACCACGGAAGGCCCCCGAAAGGCCCCCAAAGGCCCCACGAAACCACCCGCGGAGGTGGCCTCCGAGCCCGCGGAAGTCGCGGACGTACGCATGGATTCGGGCCTCTTGCCGGTGAGGGTCTCGGCGTCGCAGAGGCCGATGAGGAAGGGCTCCCCGTCCTGTCCCTGGCCGTCGTAGAGGAGCTCGTAGACGAAGCTCTGGCCCCGGCCTCCGCGGTGGACGAGGACGTACTCGAGAAAGACGAGCCGCTGCATGTGCCGCCAGACCTGGTCGTGGCTCCAGCCGGTCGCGCGCCGGATGTCGCGGATCGTGAAGCGCAGGTCGGCCCTCTCGACGCCGTTCTTGCCGGACGTCTCGGTGACCATCCCGTCGAGCAGCTCCAGGAGCCTTCGGGTCTGCGGCGGCAGCTCGTCGAGCGAGCGGCCGAGGACCTCGGCCGCCAGGCGGTTGGCGAGGACGATGTCGGAGGGAAGGACCTCGATGTACTCCTTCGTCTTCCCGAAGCGGGTCTCGGCTTTGACGGGCCTCTGGTACTGGTGGAGAAGCGCGATCGACTCGATGAGGGTGAGGTACTTGACGTGGTCGCGCCGGGTGCGCGTCCTGTCGTCGAGGAAGGTCAGCTCGCGGACGAAAGGGTTGATGACGTGGAGAGGGCGCAGGAGTCTCTGGGCGTTGTGGTGGCGCCGGTAGATCTCCTCGCGCTCCTCCCGCGCCCAGAGGCCCTCCAGTGTCTGGCTCTCGCGCTGGAGCCGGTGGATGCGGCGGGTCTGCTCGCGGCCTTCGTCGACGGTCAGGACGAGGGCGCGGTTGAGGAGCTCCTCGTCGATCTCCACGGCCGTCGTGGCCAGGATGATCATCACCGGCCCTTCGACGCGGTACTCCTTCGTGACGAGCTTGCCGGTACCGGGGTCCTTGCCGGTGGAGGCGATGGTGATCTCGCCTTCGCTCTGGAGGAGCTTCAAGGCATAGGCCGCCTTCTGCGCCCCTTCCTCTTCGACGATGGCCAGGATCTTGTTCTTGAAGTCTTTCCCTTCGAAGTAGAAGAGGGAGTGCTCGGAGAGGGCCGAGTACTTCTCGCGATCCTCCTTCGGGACGAGGGCCAGGACGGCTTCCATCAGGGCCGTCTTGCCGGCCGCCGAGGAGCTGCGGACGATGACGGCGAGGGGGCGGGCGAGCTTTCTCGAGACGGCGGCGAAGTAGCCGAGGAGCTTGTTGGTCTCCTCGCCGACGGCGCCGCAGCGCTCGTAGTCGGCGAGGATGCGGGAGACGAGGTCCTCGCTGGTGAGCAGCTCGAGTGCCTCGGCCCTCTCCTCCTCGGTCAGGACGTGGACAGGCGCCGAGGGCTTGAGCGCCTCGGCCAGGGCCTTCCTCTGTAGCTCTTCGAGAGAGCGGAGGATCCGGCCGAGGTCCCAGCGGACGACGTCGGCCTTGACGCCCATCTCGTGCGAGGCCTGTTTCTCGAAGAGGGTCCGCTGGCGGGAGGAGACGAAGTCGAAGCGGTCGAGAAACCAGCCCGACAGAGGCGAGGGCGGCGCGAAGAGGTCGCCCTCGCGGCGGGCCTCGACGCTGACGGAAAGGCCTCCGCTCCGAAGCGCCTTCTTCAGGCCACGGACGCGATAGGTACGGTCTTCGTAGCGGAAGAGCGCCTCGTCGTCGTTGACGAGCTCGCCGATCTTTTCTTCTTTAGCGGCTTCTTCCGGGACCGCCGGAGCCGCGGGCGCGGATGCGCCCGCGGGCTCCGCCGCAGCTGAAGAAAACTCTTTAGCTGCTGTCGCGGGTGTGGGTACGGCGGCGATGGGAGCGGGCGCCAGGACGGCCGTGTGTGTGGACGGGCGCGAAGCGGCGGGCGCGGCGGCGGCCGCCGCCGGCCGCTCGCCGGCGCCCTTCCACTCGGCGCTGCGCAGGAGAAGGCCGAGGGACTTCTCCGGCGGGGTGACCTTGCGGGCGTAGTCGTTGGCGTCCATCCCTCTCGGGAAGAGGACGCGCGAGGTGGCGATGCCGCAGGCGCCGAGCTTCTTGCCGAGGGCCTCGGCGGCTCGGTCGCCGGCTTCGTCGCGGTCGTAGGCGATGAGGACGTGCTCGACGCCCTCGCGCTGGAAGAGGGCGAGGTGATCGGCCGTGAAGCCCTCGACGCCGTAGCTCGCCGTGACGTTGCGGAAGCCGGCCGACCAGAAGGTGAGGCCGTCGATGAGGGCCTCGCAGAGGATGACCTCCTTCTGGCCCTGGAGCCCCGCGGCGTTGAAGACGCCGCGATGGGTTCCGGGGAGGTAGAGGTGCTTCGGTGCGCCGCTCTTGGCGGGGTCGTCGATGCGGCGGCCGTAGATCTCGGCGACGTTTCCGGCCTCGTCGAAGACGGGGATGACCAGGCAGCCGACGAAATGCTCGTGGCCGGAGGCGCGGTAGATCCCGGCGCTTTGGAGCTTCGTGCGGATCTCGTAGCCGGCCTTGCGATTGATCAGGGGCAGGCGCAGGCCGAGGGTGCGATTCGAGAAGCCGATCTGGAAGTGGTTCGTGAGGTCGGGATGCGTGAGGCCGCGCCGCTCGAGATACGCGAGGGCTTCGGGGCTCTCCCTGAGGGTCTCGTGGTAGTAGGCGACGACCTGGCGCTTCGCCTCTTCCTCGGAGGCTTCCGGCTCCACGGGCGAGGCGAGGGTGCGGACGGTCGAGCGCTTCGGCACGAGGCGCGAGGTCTCGAGCGGGAAGAACTCCGCGAGGAGGACGTCGGCCGCGTGGCGGAAGCTGACGCCCTCCGTCTTCATCACCCAGTCGATCGCCGTTCCGCCCGTCTGACACGCGCCCATGCAGTGCCACAGGCCCTTCGACGGCGTGACGACCAGAGAGGGCGTTTTGTCGGGGTGGTTCGGGCAGAGGCCGAGGAGGTTCTCGCCGTGGGGCTTCAGCGCCACCCGCCGCCCGATCAGCTCCGCCAGCGGGACCTCTTGCTTGATGCGCGCCAGAAGCTCGTCGGGGATTCGGGGCATCCCGTCACCTCCCGGGCCGCGCGAAAAACCGGGTCCCCGGCGGGGGGCTGTCAAGGGGGATCGCGGCCATAGTTATTTATACCTGCATTTACTATAGGCTTTTGTATGGTACCCTTCAAGCCGGGGCGGCCCCGGACCGGCGATCCCGAAAACCGGCCCGACACTCCGCCCCATGAGAGGCCGCAAGCCGAAGGAAGAGGTCGCCTTGAAGAAGGGCTTCGCACGACGGGTCAAGGAGATCCGGGAGCAGCGGGGGCTCTCGCAGCGCCAGCTCGCCGAGCTTCTGAAGACCGACGTGATGCAGGTCTCCCGCTATGAGCGCGGCATCGGGCTCCCTTCGCTGGAGACCTCCGTCGAGCTCGCCCGCATCCTCCACGTCTCCATGGACGAGCTCCTCTTCGGCGAGGACGCCAAGGGCCCCGACGTGCCGATCACGGATGTTCGACTACTCGAGAGGTTCCTAAAGCTTCAGAAGGTCGACAAGCGCGACCGCGAGGCCGTCATCATCCTCATCGACGGCGTCCTCGCTCGCCGCGGCGTCGAGGCCCTCATCGCCTCCGCCGGCTGACGCGCCCATGCCGCTGAGCCGCAAGGGGTGGGAGTTCGCGGAAAAGCTGTTCGCCCAGAAGGTCACCCGGCTTCATGAGTCGCGTTCGAATCGTGAGGCCGATGCGCGGAGGAAGACCCCCGGGTCTTCGGTCGCCTGGATTCCCGAGGTCTACCGCGAGAGCACGCACGAAACCGCGCACGCCTGGGTCGAGAGCTTCATCGAGGCCGTGGAAACGGAAAGCTCTTCTCCCAGCCAAGAGGACCTCGACGAGGCCCGCAAGCGGATCGCGGGCGCCGTGAAGGCCGGACTCGAAGCCGCCGCCTACGAGGCCCGGCGCATCGCTCAGGCGACCGGATCAGCACCCCTCGGAGCGATACAGAGCCAGTTGGCCCTCAAGATGGCCGGCGTCACATCAGACCTCCACCGAGAGCTCGCCATCTGGGTGGCGCGCAGAGAGCTTCAGGGCTCCGGAGCGCCGCCGCGATGGTGGCTCGATGATCCTGAAGAGGGCCACGACGGCCTGCTCCCTCTGCCGACGAGGAAGGCCTACGACCAGGACGTGATACAGGGAGTCGCCGACGCCAGCCCGGATCATCCGCTCGCGCTCCTGTTCATCGACATCGATCACTTCAAGAAGGTCAACGACGAGCACGGGCACGGCGCCGGCGATGCGGCGCTCCTGTCGGTCGCCCGGCAGCTCAGGGCCGCCGTGGCCAGTCGCGGGAAGGCGTACCGCTACGGGGGCGAGGAGCTGATCCTGCTCCTGCCGAATTCGCACGAGGCCGAGGCCGTCGCCACGGCCGAGCGCGTGCGGATGGCGGCCAGTGCCCACGTCATCCCCGAGATCAAGCGGCCGGTGACGCTGAGCATCGGGGTGGCGATCGCGACGTCCCCCCAGATGCCCCCGGAAGAGCTCTGCAAACGGGCCGACACCGCCATGTACGAGGCGAAGAAGACGCGAGACGCCGTCGTCTCCTGGCGCGAGGACCTACCACCCAAGAGCCCCCGGTAGCCCAGGACGAGCACGAAACCCCGCCGTCTTCGGCTCCGGGCGGGAAGCCGGTGGCGCTGACGCTCTTCACGCGTCGCGCCGGCGGGGGCCCCGTACGCCCCTCGCCGTCACGCCGCGTGAAGCCCCTGCGCGCCGCGTCGCTGCGGCCGAGGGCGGCCTCCGCACCGCGTCGCACACGGGCCGCTCGCGGGCTAAGCCCGGCTTAGCCCGCGCGGTCCCATCGCTGTCCCTCGCGGCGCCAGCCGCGAGGCCGCGGCTCCCCGCCCTCCGGGGCGCGCTTCGCGCGCCCTGCGGCCGAGCGGAGCTGCGGCCGTCACCGAAGACGGCGTATCGAGGCTCCGGGCCTGCGGCGCGGCCCGCAAGGGGCCGCGTCCTCCGGCCCTCCGCGGCGGCCAATGCCCGTCACGCCGCGTGCACGCGGACGCACGCGCCGCGCCGGGCCGTTCCGGCGCCGGCAGGGCCGGCGCGGCGGCTGTCGGCGTGTCACGGGGCGTGCGTGAGGGCGCGCTGCCGCGCGCCCCGCACGCCTCGCACCACGCGCGAAGACGACGACGGCGACGAAGAAGACGAGGACGAGACCGACGAGAGCGGCAGCGAAAGGAAGAAAGCAGCTCGAGCGTGCCGTCCTCGTCGAGGTCCGCGGCGACTCGTCGACGCGGAGACCGCAAGGGCTCCGCGATATCAGGGACGCCGCGCTCCGGCCCGCAGGCGGTCAAGGACGCGCGAAGCGCGAGGCTCGAAGAGCCGTTTCCTTGACGGCCGAGGACCGGGGCGCACGGGGCCCCGGGTGGCCTTCGGGGTGGACCTTGTCCAGGGCCTCCGGCCGCTTCGCGGCGAGCTTCGCTCGCCCTGGACAAGGCCCGCCCCTTCGGCCCCGTCTCGGCTATGAGGAGATGCAGCGGCATCTCCTCGGTGAGGAGCACGCTCGACGACGACGCAGTCGGCGAGGCTCGGGTCCTCGGCGAGGTCCTCGTGCTCGTCGGCGTGGCGCGAGGCGGCGCGATGCGCGAGGACCGAGGAGGCGAGCCCGCGCGAGCCCCGCAGGTGCTCGCGCTTCGCCTTCGCCGCCGCAGTGCCACGCCTTCAAGCACCGCGGCGCTCGCAGCGCCGCCTCCGCTGAAGTACGGCCTGGCGCGGCTCTCGCCCGCGACGCCGCCGGGCCGAGGAGCGCAGCTCGCGAGCACCACAGGCGCGGAGGACGGGGCGTTCGCGAGAGCCGTTGCCAGGCCATTCAGCGACCGCGCGGCGCGCGCTCCGCACGACCACGGCGGTGTCGGCCTAGCCCTGCTAGGCCGCAGGGCTCGCCGCAGCGAGCGTCAGCGAAGCGGAGGCGATGCCCCGGAGGCGCGCGGGGCCTGCGCGCAGCGAAGCGGAGCGCCTCATTTCAGCCGGCGCGGCCCAAACGCGTTTGGGCTCGCGGGGCGCTGCACGGCGCGCGACGGAGGGAGGTCCGAGGAGGGGCCCCCGGCGCGCGTCGTGCTCGCGCCCGTACCGTCCTCGCCCTGCGCGCCGGAGCCGCCGTGGTCGCCCTTTCCGGGCTCCCCTCGGCAGCTCCTTCGGGATCCTTCGTGTCCTACGTTGAAGCGCGAGGCCCGTTCGATGAGTTCGCCCCCCGATCAGTCAGACCGCTGGCCCGCCTTCTTGTAGCGAAAGCCGCGTGGCCTCGTTCCGCGTTCGAAGAAATGCAGGAGAAAGGACACGGCCTCGTCCGCACCGATGCACTCAGCCCTCGGTCTCTGTTCCGTCGTGCCATCGCCGAGGGCGAATACGACCGCTCCTGCGGGCTCCTGCGAAGGCTGCGGGCCCATCACGATGGTCTCGTTGAAGTCCCCGTCTAGCAGGCTAACGGCCGCCTGGTCCTCAGCCACTCGCACGAAAACAGACGGGCCGTCCATCTCCGTCGAAAGGCCTAGGAGCCGATAGAGAGTCCCTTGCCAGCCGGCAAGCTTCTCGCCCCGCTGGGCGAGCCTTACATTCCACTCGCGATTCGTCCTCAGCTGCGCGAGCCGTTCAGACAGGGCAGCACGATTTGCGACCTTCTCCGTTTCTGTACCGACCTCAAGAATCCAGTCGATGCCGCTCATTGGCCACATCCGCAGTTCTTCTGCCATTCATCCTTGGAGATACCCCAGAAGGCGCCCTCGATCGCCGCCCCCAGCAGACTTCCTGGAATCGCGAAGCGAAGCCCCCACTCCACACCGCGTCCCACACTGCTGTATCCCATCCAGCTGTTGAAGGCGCCCGGGACCTCAAGGAGGTTCCAGCCCGCGTTCAATGCACCCGCTCTCTGCGGAAGCAGCCAGTGATGAAGGCTCATCACGCCTGCGCCTCCGCGCGCCTTCCAGTACTGCTTACCCACCGTGCCATAAGTCCGAGGATCACTGAAGAACCGCCCCCCTCCTCGCGCGAGCCTGGCAAGGACCGTCCCAGATCTCCCCCCCATCGCGAGGGCTCCACGTGCTGCCGACGCCCCCCCAAGTGCGAGCGAGTGCGCTATCCCGGCCTTGTCGCCAGCCGAGTACCAGAAATCGCACGGGTCGACCACGCTGTTCGCCCCGGTGAGATCCCGAATCCGATACGTGAGGCCAAGACTGATCGTGTCTCCAAACCCGGCAGAGAAGTTCGAAACTGGTTCCAACACGTCCCTTACCCAGTCGAACAGGCCGAGCGGGTCTCCAGCTCGTGTCGGATTGCCGCGTACATACCCGAACCGATTAGGACCAGAGAGGAACCCCAGCGGATCTTCCTGTATGAAGCGTCCGATGCTCGGCTGATAGAACCTAGCCCTGTAGAAGTGGAACGCGGCCTCGCCGACTTCCCGCCCCGTGTACGTGAACGGGTGGGTGCGCGTCCCCGTCTCCGCCCTGACGTTCCCCCACGCATCGAAAACCACCGAGTGCGTCACCGTGCCTGAGGGGTCGTTCGTGGCGACGACCGAGCCGAGGCCATCCACGCTGAAATAGGAGACTGCCCCGGCCCTCGACATCGCCAGGGGTTCGTCGATGCCCGGGCCGTTCAGGAAGTACGTCGTCTGCCCGCCCGTCGTCTCCGAGACGAGGTTCAAGCCGTCGTAGAGGTAGGTCGTCGTCACGCCGCCAACCGTCTTGCTCGTGCGACGCCCCTGGTAGTCGTAGGTGTAGGTGGAATTCTCGGGGCCCGTGATGGTCTTCAGGCGGTTCTCGGGGTCGTAACCGAAGGTGAAGTTGCCGGCAGGGCCCTGGCGCGTGCCGAGGTTGCCGGCGGGGTCGTACGTCATCGCGTCCACGCCGTCACCCTCGAGCCTCTGCCCGTTGAGAGGGTTCCCCGGGCTCTTCAGGTACGTGTAGGCCTGCACGCTTGCGCCGCTCCCCTGCGTCATCCGGTTGCCGATGGAGTCGTAGCTCCAAGTATGGACCTCCGAGTTGAACGGTGCCCCCGCCGGGTACTCCGCCCGCGTGAGCTGGTATAGCGGGTCGTAGCCGTAGCGCGTGACGGCGCTCGCGAGGCCCTGCGACGGGAGTGTCGCGGTCTGGCTCGTCCTCTGGCCCAGGAGCGTCGGCTGGCCGGTCTGCGGGTCGACGTCGTAGCCGTAGGCGTAGCTCGCGAGCGTCGAGGCCCCGAGGGCGTTCGTGAGGCTCGTCAGCCTCCCCTGGTCGTCGTAGCCGTAGTCACGGAGCTGGCCGTTCGGGAAGGTGAGGGTGTCGTATTGGCCCCGGGCGGTGTAGTCCCAGGTGAAGGCTCCCGCGACGGCGCTCCACTGGAGGGTGTGGAGGCTGCCGTCGGGGTTGTAGCCGTAGGTGGCCGTGGGGCCGGAGGGGAGGGTGAGCGTCTCGACGCGGTCGTCGGCGGTGTAGGTGTAGCCCAGTGTGCCTCGGCCGGCCTGCGCGGCGCTCGAGAGGCGGTAGCGGGTGTCGTAGCCGAAGCTGTGCGTCTCGGCCGGGGTGACGGTGGTGTCGGTGACGGTGAGGAGCTTCTGGCCGTCGTAGGCGTAGGTGACGCTGCCGCCGGTGGAGTAGCTCTTCGTGACGAGGCGCTTGAAGGCATCGTAGGCGTAGGTGACGACGGTGCCCCTGCGGTCGGTCTTCGTCCTCAGCAGGCCGTCGTTCCAGTAGGTGTAGGTCTCCTGGCCTCCGTCCGGGAAGGAGGTGGAGGCGAGGCGCCCGCCGGCGTCGTAGCCGTAGGTGGTGACGTTGCCGTTGGGGTCGGTGATGGTGGTGAGGCGCTTGCCGGTGTAGCCGTAGAGGGTGGCGCCGCCGGAGGCGTCCGCCGAGCGGCGCAGGCGGCCGTCGACGTCGTAGCCGAGGCGGGTGAGGCGGCCGTTGGGGTCGGTGATCTCGGTGTAGAGGAAGCCCGTGGCCGCATCGAGGTGGTCGTAGCTGTAGGTCGTCGTGAAGGTTCGGCCGCCGACGGCCGGGAGGGTGACGGTGAGGACCCGGCCGAGGGTGTCGTAGCTGTAGTGCGTCACCTTGCCGAGCGGGTCGGTGACGTCGGTGACGCGGCCGAGGGCGTCGTGCTGGTAGCTGGTGACGGGGCGCCCCGTGGTGCCCGCGGCGCCCGTGACGGTCTCGAGGTTGCCGACGTTGTCGTAGCCGTAGTCGGTCTGCGCGCCGCCCGCCGTCGTCTGGCGGGTGACACGCCCCTGGGCGTCGTACTCGTAGGCGCTGACCGAGTCGGCCGTCGTCCCGTCGGAGGTGACCCGATAGACCTTCTTCAGGCCGCCGGGGCGCGTGGAGCCAGTCGGGTGGTACTCGTACCGCCACCCCTGCCAGGCCGGTTCGAGGGCGTTCGTGGCGGGGTTCTTCGGGGTGACCGAGGCGACCTTATCGGGGAAGGCCGGGTCGTAGGCGTAGTCGTAGCGGACGGCGCCCGCCTGCCCGGCGTTGCGGGTGACGGTGAGGACGTGCCCCTCGTCGTCGTAGGAGTACTCGGTGACGACGCCCTCGGCGTCGGCCACGTGGGTTGGCCGCCCCTCGGAGTCGACTTCCTTGTGGAAGGCGTCGTCCGCCGAGGTGCGCGTCGTGATGACGCCGGAGGTCGGGTCGAAAGCGAAGCTGGTCGTCCGGCCCGCATCGTCGGTCTTGCTCGAGTGGGTCGAGTCCGCGTAGGTGTAGGTGTAGGTCGTCCCCTGCTCCGTGTAGGTCGTGGTCCGGTCGAACAGGTCGTAAGAGACGTCGGTCAGGACGCGGCCCCACGGGTCGGAGATGCGGGTGAGGAGGGCGGCCGAGGCGCGGCCGCGGAGGTAGTCGTACTGGGTGCGGCGGCCCGCGGGGTCGGTGACGCCTGCGAGGCGGCCCCGGGCGTCGTAGTCGTAGACGACGGTGCGTCCCGCCGAGTCGGTGAGGGTGTCGACCTTGCCGCCCGACGTCCAGGCGACGTTGACCCAGCGCCCCGTGCCGGAGAGGTCGACGATGCGGCTCACCCGGCCCTGGGAGTCGCGCTCCCAATTGACGACGTTCCCGTACTCGTCGGTCTCGGAGGCGAGACGCCCGTGCTGGTCGAAGCGGTAGGCCGACCCGCTCCCCCGCTCGAGGAAGAGTTCGAAGGAGCCGTCGGCGTTGCGGACGAGATCGTCCTTCCGGCCGGGCAGCGGGTCGAAGTGCCCGGTGAGGGAGTTCAGGCGGAACTTGTACCGGAGCCCCGTGGGGAGGACGACGTTCGCCTCGGTGCCGAGGCGGACCCCGCCCGTGATGTACGGCGCGAGGTAGACCCGCGACTCGAGGCTGCTCGTCCAGCCCGGGCCGACGACACCGTCGGGGCCGGGCGTGGAGAGGTAGTTGCGCGCGACGGCGATGGCGGGGCCGGCCGTCGGCACGACGAGGTCCGTCGCCGAGGTCGTATAGGTGCCCGAGGAGACGTAGACCGGCGAGCCGGTGCAGGAGTTGCAGCCGCCCTGGCCGCAGCGACCGTCGGGGCAGGGGTGGTCCGCGACGAAGGCGAGCTGGAAAGCGCCCTCATACGGCCTGTCGGCGACGTCCGAGGTCGTCACGAAGTCGGAGAAATCTCCGACCTTGTAGTCGCGCGAGAGGGACTCGACTTTGACGTAGTAGAGGCCGAGCCCCTCGGGAGCCCGGGTCAGCTCGATGCCGAGGTAGCCGCGGCTGTCGTTCGCGGCGGGGCCTCCGGGGTTCAGGGCCAGGCTGTCGATGCGGCCGTTCACGCTCGCCACCGGGGCGAGTCCGCACGAGCGCGCCGCACCTGGCGCCGAGTGATCGAACCGCGGGCAGCGGTGAACGACGAACTCGCCGTCCTGGATGACGTTCCAGTCGTGGTCGATGAGCGTGAACCGGAAGCTGCTCGGTCCGGCCGTCTCGAGATAGGAGCTCGTGCGGGTCTCCCAGATCCGCCAGTGGTCTCCCTCGGGGGTCCAGACGCGGGCCCCTGTCTCGCTCGGCTCGAGCTGTGGCGACTCGCCCGGCACGACCTCTCCGCGGTAGGCGAGGAGGACGAGGCGGACGCCATCCTGGGCCTCGGTCGTCGGGAGGTCGGCGGCCGTCGCCCTGGAGTACGTATTGATCGGGAACAGCCCGTCGTAGACGCCGCGCGTCCCGTCGGGCCGGATCAGGTCGTAGGTCCGGTGCTTCGCCAGAGCGTGCGAGCTGCCTGTCTCGAAGTTCAGGATCATCTGCCGCGAGACGTCGCCGGCCGGCCAGTCGGGGTCCTCGGGATAGTGGACGTTCAGGGTCGCGGAGTAGCTCCCGCTCGGCCAGGAGGGATCGTTCCACCACCTCGTCCGGACCTTGTAGGCCGCGGGCTGGTCGGGCCAGACGTCGCCCGGCGCGTGCGGCAGGAACTCCATCGCCGCCGTCGGGACCGATTCGGTGACCGACGTATTGAAGTAGCCGTAGAGATCATTCTCGTACTTGTCGACCAGGCGGTACGCCGAGAGCAGGGTGTGGAACTGAGCCTCGTACCGCGGCGTGTTGTCGGACCTGGTGCCGTTCTGCCACGCCCAGTTCCCGGTCCAGTAGGTGAGGCTGTCGCCGCAGAGCTGACCGTAGTAGTCGCGGCAGAAGAGCCTGTCCGGCTTCCCCGGCTCGGGGTGGACGCCGTAGAACTGCACCGACGGCTGTTCCTGGCCCGGCGTGAAGGTCGTCACCTGGAAGATCTCCGTGAAGTTCCAGACGGGCTTCTGCGCCTTGTCGAGCCCGAGGAACTGGGAGAGCGTGCCGAGGCGAAAGCCGACGACCTCGTTCAGCGCCACGATCACGCCGTCCGCGTCCCGCTCGTGCCAGACGAAGGTCGCCGTGGGGCACTCGATGCGCGCCCCGTCCGGGTCGAGGATGACACGTCCTGCGGCCGCGCCGGAGATCGACACCGAGACGAGAACGGGGTACCCGGGCTCGTTGCCGTCCGCGTCGAGGACCTTGATCCGGAGTCGGATCTCCTTCTCGATCCGGTGCCCGTAGATCCCCTTGTCGCCGACCGGACCGTTCGGGGTCTCCTGGCCCGTGGACGGCGTGAGGTCCTCGAGAGTCACCCGGAGCGGCGCATGAATCTGCGTGGAGGGAAGGACCGCGAAGGAGTGGAAGCGGAGACCGTCGACGCAGCTCGTCGCGAGGAGGCCGGGCTGCTCGAAGCGGGCCGGGGGGACCTCGCCGCGGGCCTCGTCCTCGGGCCCGTAGGGCTGGGCCGGCGCTGACGCGCCGGCCCCCCGACCCGAGAGCGCGCATGCCCTTCGAGGAAGGCGTCTCCTCGACTGGGCCGACGCGCGCCGGATGAGAGGCGACCGGAAGCCGCTGGAACTTCGTGCTTTCGACTCCGAGGATCTCGCCGTCGAAGTAGCCGACGGTGAAGGGGCGCATGGCGACGGCCGGGTAGAGCGGGACCTGCTCTTCGGAACCTCCCCCGGCGACGAGGGCCGGGGCGTCGGGCGCGGCAGAAGCCGGCGCCACCAAGGACTGCTGGAGGACCGGCGCGAATCGGACCCTGCCGTACGACGTCAGGGTCGCTTGGACCGACGCCACGCCCAGGCTCGACGAAGAGCCATTCGCGCCCGACGTGAACTGGATCGTCCCCGTGTCGCCCGGCTCGGCGATCTGCTCGAACGTGAGAGCGGCTCCCGTGAGCGGGTAGCCCCTCGGGTCGAGGACCTGTGCCCACGAGACGATCGAGTCGCCGACGTGACCCGTGACGTGATTCCCCGCCGCCGGGATCACCCGGTCGTCGGGCGAGGCGGGTGCGAGGGACGAGAACGAGAAGCTGAGCCGGTACGCCCCTCGTCCGCGGGCCGTCTCCGCCAGGATGACGTAGAGGCCAGTTCGGGGCAACCAGGCGTTCGTGAGCGTGGCGTTGAAATCGACTCCCGGGCGATCGTTGAAGCGGGCAAGGTTGCCGTAGATGAAGCCGTCGGGGGCAACGACCTCGATCTGCGGGTCGAGGCTCGACGGGTCGGACCAGGGGATCGACGAGTCGACCCGCTCCATGTGGACGTTGATGCGTGAGCCGGCCGTCGCGAAGAAGAAGTACTGGTTGTAGTCCGACGCGCCGTACGGGCAGTTCGGCGCCGTCCCCGCGAGGATCCCCTCGACGGTCTGGCCGGGGTGGATGCGCTGGGCCAGCTCGTGGTCCTCGGGAGTGACGACCTCGTAGGCAGGCGTCGCCTCCTCGACGAGGAAGGGGACGCCGTTCGTCGAGAGGAGGGTGCCGACTCGCGCCTCGAGGAGGTACGTGCCCGTCGCGGCGTTCCAAGGCAGCGAGAACGTCAGGGTCTTGCCGTCGGCAGCGGGTGTCGCCGTCGCGAAGACCTCGGGACAGAAGGGGGGCTGGGAGCCCCGGATGTTGCAGACGGGCGTCGTTTCACCGAGCGGGTAGACGGGGCCCGAGAGAAGGACGCTCGTCGCCATGCCGAGGTTCGTGCCATAGACGACGATCCCGGACGCCCCCGGGAGAGCGACGCCTGGGGCGGCGCCGGTGAGGGACGGCTGGGCGACGCGGACCTCGAGCGTCGCGGAGGTCGAGGACGTCCCGATCGCGGCCGTTACGGCGACCGTCTTCGACTCGGTGACCGCGCCCACCGTGACCGCGAAGGTCGCCTCCGCGGCGCCCGCGGCGACGAAGACGGAGGCCGGCACCTGCACGACGGTGGAGTCTGACGACGACAGCCCAACGGAGACACCGCCCGCGGGCGCTGGGACGTCGATGACGACCGTGCCGGCGGCGGATTTTCCGGCCGGCACGCTGGCCGGCGCGAGGCGCACGGAAGCGACCCTCGGAGGCCCGATGTCGAGAGAGGCGGAGCGGGAGCGCCCGTTGAGTGTGGCCGTGATCCTCGAGAGGCCCGTCGGGGCGGATGCGGAGATCGAGAGCGGGAAGGTCGCCGAGGCCGCGCCAACCGGGATGGCGACGCTCCCGGGGAGCGTGACGTCGGGCGAGGAGGAGGCGAGCGAGACGGTGAAGCCGCCGACCGGGGCCGCGACATCGAGGGAAACGGTCCCGGTCGCAGAGGTCCCTGCGAGGAGGCGCGAAGGCGATGCCGAAACGGACGAAAGGCTCGGAGGCCCAACCTCGACCACGACGGTCGCGGTTCGCGAGCCGTCCGTCGCAGTGACCGTGACCGGCGTGGGCGTCGCAACCGTCCCGGCCGAGACGCTGAAGAGAGCCATGTTGAAGCCCGCCGCGATGACGACGGAGGAGGGAGCCGTGAGGACCGGCGAGGAGACCGACAGCGAGATCGGCAGACCGCCCGCGGGCGCGACGTCACTGCCGATTCCCACCGCACAACTGGTCCCGCGCCCGGACCGCGCAGATGGAGGCGTGCACCCGACATAGAACGCCTTCTGCCCGAGAGGGAGGTGGGTGAGCGTCGCGATTTTCGTGACGCCGCCGTAGAAGAACGCGTGCTGCTTCGTGACGGGGGCGCCGGTCAGGTTGTTGTTCGTCAGACCCATCTGCCATGCGTGATACAGCGGGAACTCGGGACCCGAGCCCGCGACGGCCAACGCCGATGCCGGGCCTTCGCCGTTCCCGCCGCTGGCGATGTTGGTCGTCAGGTCGAGGTATGTCGCCCAGCCGCCCCAGCTCGGGACGGCGCGCGAGAGCTGCACCCAGAGAGTGGCCTCCTCCCCCCTCTCCAGGACCGGCGGCCAGGCCCAGAACGCCGTCGCCTCCGGAAGCTCCTCGACGGGGAGCGTAAGGTCCTCGAGCTGGAGGAAGCTGGGCGGCGTGCAGAACGCGAGCGTGTCTGCCCAGGGGACGTCCTGGACGACGGTGGCGAAGCCGCCCTTGGACGCGCGGAAGCGGTAGCGATCCAGCAGCCATCCGGTCAGCTCGTAGGTGCCGTCAGCTGCCGTCGTCATCGTGAGATCGTGGCCGACGAGCTTGAGCGACGCGCCGCCGACCGGCTGGCCCGCGGCGTCGACGACGCGCCCGTGAACCAGGCAGCCGCCCGCGAGGACCTTCTCCATCTCCACCGCGCCGACGTCGACGACACCCCTCGCCGGGACAGGGATCGGACCCGCCGAGCGCGGGACGAAGCCGGCTTTCTCGAAGGTGAGCGCAGCCGATCCAGGCTCCCTCCATACGGTGAACGATCCGTCCGCGGCCGAGGTCACCAGGACATCGCCCGAGCCGTCCTTGACGGCGACCGACGCCATGCCGGGGACGTAGTCCCACCACGAGGCGTCGAGGACTTTCCCCGTCACGCGGCCCGCATCGGCGGAGAGCACCTTCATCGTCGCGGTCTTCGAGGCGCCCCTGTAGGTGGCTGTGACCGTGGCCGACCCGGCCGCGGAGCCGACGAAGGAGATCGGGAACGTCGCGACGGCCGAGCCCGCCGGCACGGAGACGCTCGCCGGCACGGTGACGAGCGCCGGGTCCGAAGAAGAAAGAAGGAGATCCGGCCCGTTCGCCTCAGCCGGAGCGTCGAGGGTGGCCGTTCCCGTGATGGGCGTTCCGACGGGTGCCGCCGTCGGACTGACCGTGACTCCCGTGATGGAGGACGGCGGGACCGTGACGTCGACCCACGCGGTCATCCCCTGGACGCTGATGGTTATCCTCGCCGTGCCGGACGCCGCCGTCGCCGGCACCGGGACGAGCGCCCTCCATGCCGTCGGATAGGGGAAAGCGCCTACCGTCTCGTAGAACTCGAAGGTGACGGAAGAGGCGACCGGCAGGACTGACGGGTTGCTGGAGGTCGCCTCCGCGGAGAAGCTCCAGTCGCGCTGGCAGTCCCAGGGCCTCGCGAACCAGATCCTGAGCTCGAGCGTCGACCCGCGGGCCGGGTTCGCCGGCACGGCGCCCAGCGTGGCGGTGCTCGGTGTCACGGCAAGGGACTTCGACGCTTCGGATGCCCCGAGCCGGGCGGTCGCCACGAGGGTCGACGGAGCGCCGGTAAAGACCGCGCGGACCGTCAGGCTCACGCTGCTCGACCCGGCCGCGACGGTGAGCCGCCGGGCGGGAGGCGAGGAGCCGGCGATCGCCGTTCCGTCCGTCGTCGAGCCTCCGCTGACCGTCACGTCGACCGCCGTGCCGCCGGCGGGTGCAGGCGCGTTCAGGGAGACGGTGAGGGTGTCCGTGCCGCAGGATGCGATGGTCGTCCGCCCGTTCGGCTGCGAGACGCTCCGGACCTTCAGCGGCTCGATGACCACGCGGACCGTCTTCGTTGTGCCATTCGCGGTCGCGGTGAAGTCGACGGGCGTATCGGAGGAGACGGTCGCCGGCGAGACCGGGACGAAGACGTTGGCCGCTCCCGCGGCGATCGTTGCCGTCGCCGGGACCGGGGCGACCGCTGGGGAGCTCGAGGCAAGCGCGACCGTCAGCGTCCGGCCCGCGGGGACGCCGCTCGAAAGGAAGGCCGTGAGGTTGAAGCCGACGCCCGGACCGGCCGCCGCGACCGACGCGCTCAGGCTCTGCAGCGCGACGACGTAGAAGGAGGTCGGGAGGCTGCCGTTGTGCTCGGTGGTCGCCGTGATCGTGGGGCGCGAGCCCGCCGCGCCTGCCGCGACAGCCGCCGTGAACGTCGCGCTCGTGGCGCCGGCCGGGATCGTCACGCTCGCGGGGATCGTGACGTCGGCCGAAGAGGAGGTCAGCGTGACGAGGAAGCCGCCTGTCGGCGCCTCGGCCGAGAGGGTCAGCGTCCCCGTCACTGACTCGCCCGGGAAGACGCCGGGGACCGAGAGCGAAAAGTCGGAGAAGCCGGCCCTAGTGAGCACCGTGACGATGACCGACCTCTGGCCCCCACCGTCGGTCGCGGTGAGCATCACGGTCGCGTACGGCGTCGACGGCGCTGCGGTCGCGTTCACCGTCGCCTGCATCGCGCCCGCCGGGATGACGAGCGTCGCCGGCACCGAGAGGCTCTCGGGAACGGACGACGAGAGCGTGATCGTCCGGCCTCCGGGCGGCGCCGGGGCCGTGAGCGTGCAGGTGACCGGGAGCGTGTAGCCCCCCTGCACGAAGCTCTGCGCCGTCGAGATGGACGCGAGCTCGACGGGGGGCGTCGGGACGACCGTGAGGGTCGCCGTGGCCGTCGCGGCGCCCGCGTTCGCGGAGATCGTGACCACCGTGCTCGAGAGGACCTCCGTCGGCGTGACGTCGAACGTCGCCGTCGTCGCGCCCTCGGGGACGACAACGACCGGCGGAACCGCGGCGACGGACGGGTTCGAGGAGGCCACCGCCACGGAGACGCCGCCCGCCCAGGCGGGGGTCGCGATCGTGACCGTGGCGGTGACCGGAACGCTGCCGAACGTCGTCGGGGAGGAGAGGACGAGTCTCGTCACGTTCACGACGGGGTCGACGCGGAGGTTCGCGCGCGCGGCGAAGCCGCGGTCGGAGGCCGTGAGGGAGACGCCGGTCGGCACGGTCGCATTGCCGGTCGTCACCGCGAAGGACGCGCTCCTCGCCCCTTCGGGGACGACCACGCTCGCCGGGACCGAGGCGACGAAGGTGTCGGAGCTCTGGAGGAGGACGGTGCGGCCGCCCGCGGGCGCGGTGCCGCTGAGATGGACCGTCGCCGTGACGGAGCCCCCGCCGGGCGCCGAGGCGGACGGAAGAGAGAGCAGGGGAAGGGGCCGACCGACGGTCACGGCGTCCACCTGCCAGCGGAAGCCCCAGCCCCAGGTGTCGCCGTGGAGCTCGATCGCCGTCACGTCGGCGAGGTCGGGCGTGCCGTCCTGCGTCCGGCTCCACTCGGGCGAGCCGTCGAGCGGGACCTCGTAGAACCTCCAGCCCGGAGGATTGTCGAGGACGTCGTTCGGCTCGTAGCGGAGGGACCCGGAGGGGCTCCTGAGGACGAGGACCGGCTGGTTCCCCTGAAACGCGTCCGCGTGCTCCGCGTCGATCCAAAAAGTGACCGAGCGGACGTCGGAGAGGTCCCAGTGGGTCTCGCCCGAATCCGGGAAGACGAGGCCGGTGTCGAAGCCGCTCGCCGTCACGAACCGGAGCGCGGAGGCGCCGCTCCGGAGCGACGCCGGGTCGTCGCCGACCGAGGTAGGCTCGCCGTCCGATGCGAAGGTGCCCCACAGAGCAGCCGTCCCTTCGGCGAGGTCCTCCGGGATGTCGGAGGCGAAGGCGACGCCGTCGTAGAAGACGGTGAGCCCCATGCCCCACGTGTCCTGGTGGATCTCGAACGAGGTGACGTCGCCGAGAGACGGCGCCCCGTCGGTCGTCACTATCCAGCTGCTCGTGTCTGCGAGAGGGACGCGGTGGAAGCGCCACGCGCCGTTGACCGTCTGCGTGTCGGGCGGTTGCAGGCGTATCGAGCCGCCCGGCCCGCGGAGGACGACGACGGGCTGCTCGCCTTGGTAGGCCTCGGTGCCGCCGCCGTACGACCAGAACGTGAGGAACCGGATGCCGCGGAGGTCCCAGTGGGCGCCCGCGGGAACGACGTAGCGGACGCCGCAGTCGAAGCCGCTGTCGGTCGTGAAGCGGAGCGACGAGGAGCCTACCTTCACCCGGCCCGTCTCGGGTGCGACGCTGGCGACGTAGGGCGGATCGGCAAAGCCCTGCCAGGCGGAGAGACTCCCCTCGGCGAGGTCGACGCCGAGGGCGGGGACGACGGGCGCGACGACCTGTATCTGGGCGCTCTTCGCGATGCCGTTCAATGTGGCCGTGATGGTGGCCGGCCCGGGCACCGCCGCGGCGGAGATCGTCACCGGGAAGGTCCCCACCGCCTGGTTTCCGGGAACGGCGAAGTACCCGGGGACGTCGACCTCTCCTGGCCGGGAAGAGGAGACCGTGACCGGCACGTCCCATCCGGGGTCGATCCCGGAGATCGTCACCGTGGCGGTCGCCGTCGAGCCCGGAACCGCCGCTGGCGGATCGAGAGTCAGCGCCGTGACGCCGAGCGCCGGAGGATCGACGACGAGCGACGTCGTCTTCGTGGCGCCCCCCGCCACGGCGGTGAACGTGACGGTCTTGCGCCCCATAACGACGAGGGTCACGACCGGGAAGGTGGCGCTCGTGGTACCCGGGAGAACGGTGACGGGGGAGGTGACCGTGGCGGCCTGCGTGTCACTCGAGCTGACGGTGACAGGAACGCCCTGCGTCGGCGCCGGGCTCGTCAACGTGACCGTGCCCGTCGCTCCGGCCGTGCCGGCGACGGTACCCGGAGAGACCGAGAGGCTCGAGACGGCCGACGCCTTGACGGCGAGGCTCGCGGTCTTTGCGACTCCGCCCGCGGTCGCCGTGAGCGTGACCGTCGTGTTGGCCCCGACGGGATAGGTCGTCACCGGCACGGTGGTCGTCTTCGTTCCCGAGGCCAGGACGACCGACGCCGGCATCGACGCTGCTCCGGAAGGATTGCTCGTGAGCGTGACCGTGGTCCCCGAGCTCGGGGCGTTCCCCGTGAGCGTGACGGTGAGCGTCGCGCCCGTGCCGCCGTTGACGATCGTCGGGGAGACGCTCGCCGCGCTCATCGCCGGTGCCGACACCGTCAGGGTCGCCGTCTTTGACACGCCACCCGCAGTCGCCGTGAGCGTGACCGTCGCGTTGATGCCGACGGGCTTTGTCGTGATCGCCGCCGTCGTCGTCTTCGTTCCAGGGGCGACCGTGACGGAAGCCGGGAGCGTGGCGGCGTTCGTGTCGCTGCTCGTGAGCGTGACGGTCGTTCCCGTGCTCGGAGCGTTCCCGGTCAGAGTGACGGTGAGCGTTGCGCCCGTGCCGCCCGTGACGCTCGTCGGCGAGACGCTCGCCGCGTTCATCGCCGGCGCCGTCACCGCAAGGGTCGCCGTCTTCGTGACCCCGCTGAGGACCGCGCTGATCACCGCGCTCGCGTTGGTCGGCTGGGGGACCGTGGTGACAGTGAAGGTCTTCGTCTTCGCCCCCGAGGCGACCGTGACCGACGATGGGACGGTGGCCGCGGCCTTGTTTCCGCTGCTGAGGGTGACGACCTTCCCACCCGTTGGTGCGTTCGCACTGAGCGTGACAGTGCCGGTGGACACGACACCGCCGATGACGCTCGTCGGAGTCAGCGCGACGGAGGATAGGCTCTGTGCCGCGCACGGAAGGGCGACCAGGGCGGCAGCGGCGATCAGAAGGCGAAGACCGGATGTGTGGGGAGGTCGAATCACCACATGAACCTCATCTGGGCGTCGAAGGCCTGGGCGGGTGTTCCTGCTGCCATTTCGATCAATTCCTGTCCTGCACCACGTCCGAGACCGGCCTTAGGCGGGTTTCCTACGAAAGCTCCTGCCGGAAGACCACGAACTGCTGCCGCGAGCTCACTTAAGGCGCGCGGTGCCTTCCCTGAGGCCCCTCGCTTCGCCGGACGACTCTCGCGAGTGCACGACGCCGAGACGCCATGGGTCGCTTCGAGTCCCTTGGACACGCCCCCCAAGGCTCTCGCAAGCACGCCCCGGCACTTGCTCGTGACCGGCCGCCGGACGGCGCCGTCAACTGTGTCCCGAACTCTCCCCCGCACAGCGGAGGCACGCTAAACGAGTGCGATCACCCGGGACAATGAACAAAACGCGACACAGCGGGTGTCGCGTCTCAGCTCCTCTCGGCTCTCCTCGAGGCCGCGCGCCTCCTGAGCTCGTCGCCGAGCTGCGCCGGCGTGAGGCCGAAGCAGGCGCGGACGAAACGGCCGAGCGCCTGCGGGCCCGAGAGGCCCACGGAGCGGGCGACGACCTTGGGCGGGACACCCGCCTCGAGGAGCGTCGCGACGACGTCGGCGCGGCACTCCTGGCGCACGCGGGTCATCGTGCGGCCCCCCTCCTGAAAACGGCGGAGAAGGGTGCGAAGCGAGATGCAGCGCCTCGCGGCGACGGCCTTGGGACCTTCGACGACGAAGAGGACCTTCGTGTCGTCCCCGAAGCGGGGCTCGAGGCCGGCGAAGGGGTCTCCGGGGACGAGGGAGCGGATCTCGACGGGGCCGGAGCGCGTTCGCCTCTCCTCGGAGCTCCGAACGGGCCTCCGCCCCCCGACCACCTTCCCCATACCCCTCACTCTCAGCCGAAGCCCGGTGATTGTGAACCCGGAGTGCCGCAAATGGGAAGCGCTTTTCGACGAAATCGTACAGAACCGACCGAATGTTCGGTAAGTATTCGCCGCGGGCGGGGAGGCGGTGCGGGGGCCCGGCCAGGGGCACCGGCGAAAAAAAAGTGGCCCGGGCGGTGCGCCCGGGCCGAAGTGAGGGGTGAGCCCGACGTTTCGGGCTTGGGGGTACGGTTTGAGGCCGGTTCAGGGCACCGGCTGGCCCGCGACGAACGTCGCGTCGAGGGACTTGCGGTCGATGACGGTCGCGTAGGACCCGACGCGGGCGACGCCCCGCGGGTTGTCGATGATGATCGAGGCGCGCTCGGCGTCGGTCGTCGTCAAACCCGCGAAGAGCTCGTCGTTGCTGAGCTGGGCGATCGGCTTGTCGGCCGTGAGCTGGACCCAGATGCTCCTCAGCTTGCGGCCGAGGAAGTCGTAGACGTTGACGTCGACCTCGGCGCTGTCCGCGAGGCCGCCGCCCGGGGTGAGGAAGAGGGCGACGTTCGTCCGGGCGTCGGCGTTCGACTCGAGGCCGGACAGGAGGATCCTCTTCGACGAGGCCGCCTTCCCGATGCCGTCCTCGTAGACGTACGGGTCGACCTGGAGGCCGCTCGTGCCGACGCCGGGGACCACGGTGTAGGTCTTGCCGGTGATGATGAGCGGCTCGGTGGGGGCCGCGTCGTCGACGGCCGGGGTGATGTCGACGAAGGACGAGACGTAGTCGGACGTGTCGTCGTCGGCGAGGCCGAGCCAGAGCTTCACGAAGTCGAGGCCGACCTGCGTCTCCCACGGCTTGAAGGTCACGGTCCCGTCGAGCGTCGCACGCTTGGTGGTCCCGCTCCGGACGTAGGAGTAGGAGATCCGGACCTTGCGCTCCTTCGTGCTCGGGTTCAGGACGACGACGTCGCTCTTCCAGGTCGCGGTCCGGACGACGCCCGGCAGGCGGTAGGTCGGCGACGGGCGGGGGGCCGGCGTGACGACGACGGAGTCTCCCGTGCCCTGGTCGATGACCGTCGCGTACGGGTAGACGCCCGAGCCCTTGGTGATCTTCACCTCGGCCGAGAAGTGGGAGACCGGCGTCGCGTAGCCCGCGCCGCCGATCGGCGTGTCGGGAGCGGCCGAGAGCGCCGCGTTGAGCTGCTTGACGCCGCGCGGCTCGACGGTGAGCTTCGCGGGGACGCCGAGGGTCGCGCCGGCCGCGTCCCGGAAGACGACCTCGACCATGGCTTCCTCGTCCTTGAGGTTCGCGACGGTCAGGTTCGTCCGGAAGGCGTCGTCGTGGCGGAGCCCCGCGAGGACGTTCGCGCCGGCGACGGACTGGGGCTTGACTCCGTTCGCGACGGACATCGCGGGGACGGAGAGCCCGTACGTCCCGACGGTGTCGGCGAAGGCGGCGTTGTAGGTGCGGCTCACGATGACCGGGGAGACCGGGACGTTGTCGCCCCGGACGAGGACGACGCCCCAGGCGGGCTTGGCCGCGTGGAAGAATGTCTCGAGGATGCTCGTGTACGACTTCGTCTCGCCCGCGACGAGCGCCTGCTGGACCCAGGTGACGTTCTTCACGCCGTCCCAGGTGGAGCCGGGAACGAACGCGAGCGACACGGTGGCCGTCTGCGTCCCCGGGTTGAAGATGGAGAGGTCCGACTGCCACTGGGCTCCGCCCGCGCCGTCGGCGAACGCCATGCCCGCGGCGACCCAGAGGAGCGGGTCGGGCGGCGGCTTCACCGTGAAGGCGAGGGGGGAGGGCGTGGTCGTGCTGCCCGCGACGCCGTCGCGCGCGACGGTGAGCTTCACCGAGAAGGTGCCCCCGCGGGTGAAGACGTGCTCCTTCGGCGAGCCGGAACCGAGCGCCGTGCCGTCGCCGAAGTCCCAGGTGTACGTCGTCGCGAGGTCGGCGGCCGTGAACGTGATCGCCTTGTTCGGCTCGACGGCGGCGCGGTTGACGGCCGTGCCGTCGGAGTACTTGTAGGAGTAGGTGCCCGTGAGCGGCGCGCCGGTGGAGCCCTTGACGATGATGTTCCCCGTCTTGGTCTTCCCGTTGCTGGCGAGGGTCACGAGGTAGGTCGTGTCGACGGCAGGCGTGTAGGTGTGCGCCGGGCTCGCGTCCGTCGAGGAGGTGAAGTCGCCGAAGTCCCAGTAGACGGCGCCCACCGCGCCGGTCGCGGTGAACTTCAGGCTCTGCCCGGCGCGCGCCTCCCAGGCGCCCGTCGGCGCGGCGAGCGGCGCGCCCGTCGACTCGTCCGACACGGCGAAGGTCGGCCCGGCAGGGGGAGTGATGTCGATGCCGTAGCTCTTCGAGCACGTGCCCGACGTCATCGTCACCGTGTGCGCCGCCTGCTGAGTGTCGGCGTAGGTGTACGTCGCGGGATTCCCCGAGCCCGTCTGGCCGTCGCCGAAGGCCCAGCTGACGGCCGCGGTGACGTTGCTCGCCACGAAGGTCAGCGGCTGGCCGCTCGACGCGTCGTAGCGCTGCGTGTAGGAGTCGTAGGAGATCCGCGCCCCCTGGGCGTTGTTGATGACGAAGTCGCAGGAGCCGCCGCTCCCCGCCTGGACGTTGATCGTCGTGACCTTCTGGTTCGTGAAGGCGCCCGCCGCGTCGGTCACGGCGCAGCCGATCGTCTTCTGCCCCGCCGACGTGTAGGAGTGCGAGACGGTCCTCGAGGAGCCGGAATAGGTCGCGCCGTCGCCGAAGACGATGTCGTAGGAATACGGCGTCGTCCCCCCCGAGGCGTTGCACGTCACGGAGACGGACTGGCCCACGGTCGGCGTCGTGGTGGAGACGCTGACCGACCCGAGGGTGAGGACCGAGCCTCCTCCGCCGCCCCCGCCGCCGCTCCCGCCGCTGCCGGCGGTGGGGCTGCTGACGCCGACGATGTTGACGACGTCGGAGCCGTAGCCGCGCAGGACGATCTCGTACTCGCCCACCGTCGAGATCGCGAAGGCGGCCCCCTGCGTCGTGCCGATCGCCGTCTCGCTCATCGTGCCCGAGGGCCGGTAGCTCCACGCGAGGGCGGCCGGCGGGTTCGGGTCGTTGACGCCGTTGAGCTGGGCGTACGCCCGCGCCGTCTGGCCCGTCGAGAGCTCCCAGTAGATCCCGAGGGACTTCGTGATGTCGGCGGTGTTGCTCGAGTTGCGCAGGTTGATCGTCGGCGTGGCGAGGAGGACCGTCAGGGGCGAGTAGCCCGTCGCCGGCCACTGCGCCACCTTCGGCGTCGTGCAGGTGCCGTCGGTGGTGTAGCTGTAGCGGACCCTCAGGCCCTTCGTCCCTTCGGCCGGCGTCGGGATCGTGATCGTCCCCGAGCCGCTCGAGGGGAAGGGGTTGGTCGGCGTGAGGCTCGTGGTGACGTACGTCCCCTCGGTGCAGGTGCTGCCGCTCACCGTGCAGACGTTGTAGCTGAAGCCGGCCGCCGCTCCCGTCGCGGGGCACGGCGTGACGCCGACGCCCTTCTGCGACGTGCTCGTGATCGTGACCGAGGGGACGCCGACGAGCGCCTGCGTGGGCGCCGTGAGCGAGAGGACGACGTCGGTGACGGTGACGAGCCTGGCGGCGTCACCCGAGCAGGTGACCTGGTCCGCCTGGAGACCCGGGCACTCGGCCGTCCGGAAGCCGCCGTGGTAGGGCACGGAGACCCAGTAGCGGTAGCTGCCGGGCGTCGTGAAACCGGTGGCCACGCAGGTGGGGCCCGTGCACGACGACGCCAGCGTAAGCGTGGTGTCGCCCGCCTGGCCGACGGGGGCCTGGGCGAGGTACCAGCGGTAGCCGGTCGTCAGCGGGCTCCCCTCGGAGGCGTCCTCGAGAGTGCCGCCGGAAAGGATCGAGGCGTTTTTCAGGAGCTGCCTCGGGACCTTCCACGCGACCCGGTGCGTCTTCAGCGACGAGGAGCCGCCGTTCAGGGAGTTCTGGACCTCGAAGCCGATGGTCAGCGTGCCGTCGGCCGGGGTGACGGGGTCGAAGTCCGGGCTCGCCGAGACCGTGTAGGTGCCGTTCGTCGTCACCGACGCCCAGCAACCGTCGCCCGTGGACGGGGTCGCCGCCAGGCCTCCCTGCGGGTCGCAGGGGCCGACGAGCGTCACCTGCGTCGGCGCGCTCGCTCCCGAGCTGTAGGCGAGGTCGGGGCTCTTCACCCGGAAGGTGGTCGGGTTCGAGTCGAGCGCGTTGCCGTCGTGGAAGTCGTAGTCGAGGCGCCACTGGGTCAGCGGCTCGACGGCGTCCGTCGGCGAGAAGGTCGGCTTGATCCGGAGCTGGTCGCCGATGAAGACCGACCCGCCGTCCGGCACGCTCGTGACCGTGCCGCCCGTGTAGGCGACCTTGTCCACGGTCAGCGTCGCCGCCGCCGGGCTGGGCGCGGTCGAGCAGTCCATCGAGGCGACGTACGTCCCGAGCTGGTCGAGGAAGTAGAGGAAGATGTTTCCGCCCGAGGGCCTCATCGTCGCCAGCGAGAGCGCGCTTCCCGGGCCCGTGAAGGCCGGCACGGTCGCCGCGAGGTTGGTCGCGAAGTCCGCCGAGGAATGGACCTCGGCCTGCAGGCCGCCGGCGTCCTTCCCTTCGAGAAAGACCGCCACGACGTCGGTGTCGAACGGTAGCAGGGTGATCTGCTTCTGAGAGCGCTTCGCCCCGGCCGGAGGCTGGTAGGAGCCGACGAGCGTCAGCGCCCCGGTGGACGGATCGACCCGGTTCAGGGCGACGCCCGCCGAGCCGAAGATACCGCCGCCGATCGACGACGAGCCCTCCGCCAGGAGGTACAGGTCCCCGCTGAGCGGATGACGGGCCGCCGCCACGGCGGTGATGAAGCTCCCCCCGACGCCGAGCTGGGCCTTCGAGTACGCCTGCGCCGTGAAGTTCGCCGTCAGGCCCGACGCCGCCGGGCCCGGGCTCGAGACGTCGATCACCGAGACCGCGTCCGAAGCCCACGCCACGACGTACGACCGGCCTCCGGCCGCCAGCGCCGTGATGCCCGTCGGCGAGGTGACGCCCGCGTTGCGGATCAGCTCGGAGGGAATCCCGTTCTTCTGCGAGGGTCCGACGTCCAACGTGGCTCCCGTGATGTCGGCCGCGTAGACCCCGAAGTCCGACGTGGCGAAGCCGAGGTACCGCGTCCCGACCTGCAGCACCGCCACGCTCCGGACCTGCTCGCCGGTCGGCAGGAAGTCACCCCCCGACGCGAACGCGCCTCCCGTGGAGCTCATCGCGACCGTGCCGTAGGCCGCCACGTCGGTCCAGGGAATCAGGACCCGCGTCCCGTCTTCCGACATCGCCACCGGGCCGACCCGCTCCTGACCGTCGCCGTTCTTCGGGTACCGGTCGCCCCCGAGCATGTCCTCGACCGAGGTCCGCGTCGGCGAGCCGGGGCTCGCCAGGCTGTAGACGAGGAAGCCGTAGTTGTACCGCACCGCCAGGCGCTTCGCCCCGGCGGCCCCACCGAGCCCGAGCGCGTTCTGGCGCCCCTGATACTGCAGGTAGCTCGGCAGTCCCGAGCTCGGCGGGTCGAACTTCGACGCCGGCGCCAGCAGCGTGCACTGGGCTTCGACCTTCGTCGACGGAACCGCGACGAGGGCGAGAGCGGACAGGACGAAAGCCGCGTTTCGGGCAGCCCGGCGCCGCGAAGGAACCTGGTTCATGAAACCCCCTTTGAAAGACACCCCACAACGTAATGCCCTGCGGTGCGCCCGGCGCGCCCAGGGCGGAAAGTAAACATGGGCATTATAGGCCCTGCGGCGGCCTCCGCAATCTCGCGATCAGGGTGAGCCTCGCCGCATCCGGGAGGAGTGACGACGCGGCCGCGAATCCAACGAAAAAAGGGCGGGCGGCTTGCGCCGCCCGCCCTCAGGGACGATTCCCTGTGCCTAGGTTCGCTTACTCGGAAACGCCGAAGGCGACGTTGCCGGGATCGGCGAACGGGTAGCCGACCGGGCAGAGGAACTGGTTGTCGAGGAGGGTGGCGCTGTGGCCGACGCTGACGAACGCGCCAGGAGCCGTGTGCTCGACCTCGACGTAGGCCTGGTTGTACTTGACGCTGTTGTTCGGGTTGAACGTGAAGCGGGTCCAGCCGCCCTTGAAGGCCGCCGGGTTCATGTCGCCGTTCCCGGAGATGTTGATCCGGTTGCTCTCCCACCACACGTTCGTGTAGATGGTGACCGGGACGTCGCCGGAAGGCCCGCCGCCCGTCTGCTCGTTCTGGTTCTCGTCGTTATCCCACGTGGAGATCGTGATCTGGCGGCCGTTGGCAAGGCTCTTGCCGGTGGTCTTGTCCTTGTCGCAGAGGTTGACGCCGGACGGGGCCACGACGGCCGTCGTGTCGTCGGAGTCCCAACGGTCGGAACGCCAGATCACCGCCCAGGTCTGGAGGCCGGCGGCCGCGTCGTTCAGGTAGCGGAAGCCATAGACCGTGCCGAGCGGCTCGCGGCCGTCGCCAAGGAACGAGAAGGCCGGCTGGAAGCTCTGCGCCGCGTCGTCGAAGAGGAGGCCGTAGCGGGCGTAGAAGGTCTTCTCGGGGGAGGCGGCCCAGGTGGCCGCGCTGTACTCGAGGCGCTCGTCGAACTCGAGAGCGACAGCGGCCTCACCGGAGATGTTGCCGCCGGCGGTCGCCGGGTCGATGTAGAACACGTCGCCCATGAGGACGTTCGGGCCGCCGTTGTCGTCCCAGCCGCGGGTCGCGATGGCGTCGAACGTGTAGAAGGTCGACTGGCTCGGGAACCAGTTCGTGCAGTAGTTGACGACGTCGATCGTGAGGTAGCCCGAGAAGGACGTCGTGAAGACGCCGTCGGACGTGCCGATGGCGCAAGCCGGGTTGTCCGTGTCCTGGGCCGGGCGCGAGCTGAGGCTCGTGTAGGCCGGGGACTCGTCGAGGGAGTCGAGGACGCGGTTGCGGAAGTTGCCCGAGAAGGCCGGGGTGGCGTAGAAGCCGATCGAGTCGAAGTAGTCGCCGCCCGGGTACTGCGGGTGGAGGAAGCGGATGAACTGGGCCTGCCCCTCGCCGATGTTGCCGTCGTAGCGGCACGGGTCCTCACCCAGCTTCCCGTACAGCTGCTGCGTGTTCGGGTTGACGTTGAGGTTGCCGTTGAGGACGTCGCGCATGGAGAAGAACGCAACGTCGTAGCCCGTCATCGGAACGTTGAAGTCGAGCACGGGGGCCGACTGCTTGTTCCACACGGTGACGTGAGCGATCGCGCCCCACTCGGAGACGTTCGTGATGGCGACGAGGGTGTCGACGCCGCCCACGGGGATCTGACCGGCAGCGGCCGACCCGCCGACCTGGAAGTAGGGGACGAGGAGGGTGGCGGCCGGGACGTTATCCTGCGAGCACGTCACGGCGTAGCCCGTGCCCGTCGCCGCGATCAGCGCCAGGGCAACCAAGACCGTAAACTTCTTCATTTTCACTCCTGCTGATTCGTGGTGTTCGATGGGAACGAAAGGACGCGGCTGAGAGTCAGGCACTCCCCCGATACTCGAATCACCTCCCGTATGTTCGCTGGAACTCGTTCCGACCCGCACACCGCCCAAGCCGTCTTGGCCAGAGAGGTGGCGGAAAAAGTAAGGCGCACTCATGCTGCTCCGGGGAAGAGTAGGGGCGCTATTCGGAAAAGTCAAGCGCTGGGGACGAAAAATATGCTCCGTCCCCATATCCGATTCCGGGCACCCCGGCCGGGGTCTCCCCCGGCGGAACCGCTCACCCGAGGTTCCGGAAGAACCGCAGGCCGCCCGCCCGGGTCCTGTCGGTCGTCCGGAACTCGTACATGAGGACGACGTCCTTCTTCCCGTCCCCGTCGACGTCGACGACCCGGACGGACATAGAGTGGTTCACGAACCTCGGCTCGAGGGCCGGGTCGAGCTCCTCGAACTCCCCGGCCGCCGTCTGGAAGAAGCACCGGACCCGTCCGACGGAATCGTCCGCCCAGACGACGTCGTCCAGGCCGTCGCCGTTCAGGTCCCCTACCCCGAGTCCCTGGGCCTCGTCCCCGACGTCCGAAAGGGTCTTCACGACCCTCTTCGCCTTCCAGGCGTCGCGGTCGCGGTAGTAGACGGAGACCCCGCTGCCCCGGATCGGCTTCTCGACCGCGCCGGGGGCGTTTCCCTTGACGTAGGACGAGAAGGCCGCCGGGAAGCCGCGGTACGTCCCGACCGCCGCGCCGCTGTGGAACGCGAACTCCTCGACGACCCCGCGGCCGACGTGGCGGAACGCCTTCGTGGCGGCGTCCCACTCGTAGAGGAGCGCCCGGCCTCCCTGGTACCGGCAGCCCGACACGAAGTAGGGTGCCCCGCCCGCCGGCGGCTTCGCGGAGAGGCTGAGGGTGTAGCCGAAGCAGGCCGACTCGAGGCCCGCCGTCGACTCGCGGAACGTCCCGTCCGGCTGGCCGAGGAAGACCCGCATGTCGAACCCCTTCACGTAGGCGGCCGGATCGGCGTTCGGCTCCCGCGGCGGGTTCCCGTAGTTCCTGGCGCGCTCCCGGTCCGCGGCCGCCCGGCTCGACTCGGGCTCGTCGGAGACGGCGACGACGTCCATCCTCCCGTCGCCGTCGACGTCGCCGGCCGCGATGGAACGGCCGGTCATCTCCTTCGGCATCCCGCGCGACTCGATACGGAACTTCCAGCCGCCGAGGTTGTAGGCGACGACCGGCCCCGAGCCGTGCCCGATGCCGAGGACGTCGAGCTTCCCGTCGCCGTTCATGTCGGCCACCGCGACACCGCCGTAGGCGAAGCGGAGCGCCGGATCGGCAGCTTCGACCTGGATCTGGACCGGCGTCCAGCGGCCGCCGGCGTAATGGAAGACCCGGAACGGCCCGCTCGCGAGCCGCGGGGGGGGCGTCACGATCTCCGGCGAGCCGTCTCCGTCGAGGTCGGCGACGTCCATGTTCGTGCGCCAGAACCCCGAGGTGGGGAGCCCCTCCGACTTCTCCTCGAACCGAACGCGGGTCGCGGAGACCTTCGGGGCGACGACCTCGTACTCGCCCTCGGGGATCTCCACGATCGGAGCGAGGCCCTCCGGGGCCTTCTCGACCTGCGCCCTCGGCTTCGAGGTCCCGTCGGGAGGCGCGTCGACGTAGTAGTACTTCTCGTCCTCGCGAACGAGGTCGAGGCTGAACATGGCCGGGTTCAGGAGGGTGTGGCGGACCTTCTTCCCGTCGGACCGGAGCATCGGGCTCTTCGGGATCCGCTGGAGCTTCTTCCCGGTCGCCTCGTCCGTGACGATGATCCAGGGCTCCTCGTGCACATCCGACGGCACGGGATCCGGGGCCCCGGCCATCCGGCGGGCGGCCTCGGCGATCTTCACCGCGCGCTCCTTCTCCTCCGGAGTGGGCTCCGAGACGGCCGCCGGTGCGGGCTTCGCCTCGCCCTTCGGCGTGGACGTGGACGAGCAGCCGGGGACGACGGCGAGGGCGAACGGCAGAACGAGGAACGCGATTCTCTTCAAGGTCTCTCCTGGTCCGGGGAGGGGACGGCGGGCTCCGGCCCGCGTCCCGGATCGACTGGGGGGGCCTCGGCCTACAGAACGTCCGCGAAGACCTTCCGGCTCCGCTCGAAGAACCGATGCCCGAGGAATGCTAGCACGCAGGAAACGGCCATCCAGAGGGCGACCCGCGCCGCCGGCGGGCTCGCCGTACCGATCAGCCCGGCCCGGAAGAGCGCGACGACGTCCCGGAACGGGTTCAGGTCCAGGATGCCGGCCAGGGACCGCGGGACGAGACTCTCCGGGTAGAGGACCGGCGTCAGGTAGAAGACGACCGTCAGCAGGGGGGGGAGCAGCTGGGCAAGGTCCCGAAACAGCACGCTGGCCGCCGCAAAAGCAAAGGTCGGGCCAACGAGGAGCAGGATCTCGAGGGCGAAGCCGGCAGCGACCGCGAGCGGCCGGACGTGCCCGGAGCCGAAGCCGCCCGACAGGCTGGCGAAGACGACCAGCCCGGCCGTCTGGAGGACCATCGCCGATGCCAAGCTGGCCACGACGAGGAGCGCGACCGGGAACGACATCTTCTTGACGAGATGGGCCTGGTCGACGATGGCCGACGCGCCCCGGACGAGGCCGTCCTGGAACCCGAGCCAGGGGAGGAGCCCCGCCAGGAGGAACTCGGCGTAAGTCCCACGGAAGTCCGCCGGCGGGGAGATCCGGACGATGACCGCAAAGACCAGGGTGTAGAGGCCGCAGAGGATGAGGGGGTTCAGGATCGCCCAGGCCGCGCCGCCGAAGCTCCCGGCGTAGCGGACCGCGAGATCGCGCCGCACGAGCTCGGACAGGAGGAACAGGCGTCGCTTCACTTGTGACCCGGCAGGCTATTGGATCCGCAAGATTTGCTTGACACGGCCGCGGGACGGCCTAACCTTGGCCTCGGGTCCGTGTCGATGAGTGCCAACGTGCGCCGTTCGCAGATTATCGTGGTGGGTCAGAAGATCCGTCAAATCCGGAAGAGCCGTCGGCTGACCCAGGCCGACCTCGCCGGTCGGATCGGCGTGACCCAGTCCGACCTCTCGCGGATGGAGAACGGCGAGTACAAGGTCGGCCTCGACACGCTCTTCCGGATCCTCCAGGTCTTCGAGCTCTCGATGAGCCGTTTCTTCGAGGAGACGGCCGCCGAGCCGGTGGAGGCCGAGGAGCTTCCGTCCCTCGACCCCGCCACGGAGACGCAGCAGCTCGTCGCCGACTTCGAGGAGCTCGACGAAGACTCCCGCCGCGAGGTCCGCGACTTCATCGCCTTCAAGAAGATCCAGCAGCAGAACCGGCAGCCGCGCTGGCGACCCGAGGAGGCTCCGGCCTCTCCCGAGCCGCCCGCAGGGACGCCGCTCATCCCGTTCGGCCGGCCTTCCGGCTCGAGCAGGCCCGAGTGAGGAACTAGAGAGATGAGCGTTTCTCCGGCCGAAGCCGACGCTCTCCGCAGCCGCTCCGAGGGGCTCCGCTCCGAGGCGGTCGGATTCCTCGAGAAGGGCGAGTTCGCCGCTTCCCTGGCGCTCTACGACGAGTCGCTGGCGACGGCCCGCAGGACGGGCGACGCCACCTTCGTCGACTGGATCTACTCCTGCCGCGCCGCCGCGGCGGCCGAGGCCGGCCCCGCGGAGGGCGAGCTCGTCGAGCTCAAGCGAATCCTCCTTCGCGGGCGCGGGGACCAGACCGCCTTCCGCGCCGCCTACACGGCCGCGCGCATCTACGAGCTGAAGCGGGACTTCCGCAAGGCCGCGTTCTACGCGCGCCTCGCGCGGCAGCACGCCGCCGAGATCGGCGACCCCCTCCTCCTCGCCGGCGCCGAGAGCACCCAGGGGACTCTCCTCGCCGTCGACAGCCGCTTCGAGGAAGCCGCCGAGTGCTACCGCCGCGCGCTCGAGGTCTCGGCTCCCCCGGCCCGCGTCTCCGCCCTCGCGCGCGCCCTCTGGCAGGACAACCTCGGGTACTGCCTCATCGCGCTCGACCGGACGTCCGAGGGGCTGCCGCTCGTCCACGACGCGCTCGAGACGATCGAGAGGGCCGGGGCGACGGCCCACACCGTCTTCCCCCTCATGGACCTCTGCTTCGGCTACCTGAAGGGCGACCGCTACGAGGAAGCCCGCTACTTCGGTGAGGCGTGCCTCGAGCGGGCGCCCCTCTGCGGCGACGACTCCGTCGAACGAAACGTCCTCTACCTCCTCGGCGAGGCGAGCCACCTGGGCGGCGACGAGGACTCCGCCCGCGACTACTTCGACAGGCTCGCGTCGCGCTATCCCGACTTCCGGAACCTCAGGGCCTACCTCGAGGTCTTCGACTTCCGGAACGTCATCAATCTCCGTTCGTGAGGTGAGCGCCATGAAGAGAACGCGCTCCGCCCTTCCCCTCGCCGCCGTCGCGGCGTTCGCCGCCGCGGCGCTCCTCGTCCCGGCCTCCGCCCTCGCGGACAGCGCCGCGGTGGCACCCGACGGGACGCTCTACGAGGTCTTTCCGGCCCGCTACGGCGAGATCGTCAGCGTCGAGGCCGACTCGCCCGACTTCGATCTTCCCGTCCTCGCCCTCCGTTCCACTCCCTCGGGGCGGCCCGCCCGCCTCGAGGTCATCGACGGCACCTTCGACGACAACATCGAGAGCTCCGTGTCCGTGGCGCTCGAGGAGACGACCGGGACGCTCTTCGTCGCCTACACGAAGTCCCAGGGCCTCATGGCCGCCATGCACGTCGCCATCCACCGCGACGGCTACTGGTCGGGCGGCGAGATCCTCTCGAACCGCGGCCTCTATCTCTCGATCAACCCCCGGGTCGTCGTGACCCGGCAGCAGTACGTTGTCTTCGACGACGGCGGCGCCCCCGTCACGAAGACCCGCTCGATCTTCTCCCTCGTCTGGTGGGAGGAGAGCGGGCAGATGCAGGCGCGGTACGCGCCGATCTTCGTCGAGGACGGCACCCTCCGCATCGACTCCGTCCAGCCCTGGAACCTGAACGAGCTCGCCGGTACGGCCGGGACGACCGACCCGCGCGGCCTCCCCCTCTCCTCGTTCACCTCTCCCTCCGTGCAGGCTGACCCGACGTCGAACGGCGGCGTCCTGGCGACGTTCGCGAACCTCGCGACGGGCGAGCAGGAGGTCCTCCGGATCACGTTCCCCGACGACCTCACGAAGCTCGCGCCCCAGGGAGCGACGAGGATCCCCGACGAGGTCTGGGCCCGCGCCCACGTTCCGATCGGCCGCAGCGCCGGAAGGGGCCGGATCCCGGAGAACATGGACACCGGCGCCGAGATCGGCGCGACGATCTCCCAGAAGGGCGTCGCGACGTTCCACTGGATCGCCGACGGCGCGATGAACTTCGTGCGGAGCGACGACGCCGCCGGGGCGGCCCCCCGGCAGATCACGCTGCGCAGCGACCTCTCGGCCGACAAGGCGCTCCGCCTCGTGACGTCGCTCGCCGAGAAGAACTGACCGACACCCGACCTCCCGCAACGGAACGCCCCGGCTCGCGCCGGGGCGTTTTGCTTTCGGGGGCGTGACGCGCCGCGGGGCGTCTCAGAGCCCCCGCGGAAGGTCGGCCCTCAGGTCCCGCGCGTAGAGAGGCCGGAGCGCCTCGATCGCGCGACGCCCGTCCTCGCTCTGCACCGTCGGGACGACGACGCGGACGCGGTAGTAGTGGTCTCCCGTCGTGCCGGTCCGCAGGTTCTCGATCCCGCGCCCCTTCAGCCGGAAGCGCTGGCCCGAGACGGTCCCTGCCGGGATCCGGGCCCGCACGGGCCCTCTCACCGTCGGGACCTCGATCTCCGCGCCCAGGTAGGCCTCGGGGACCGAGACGGGGACCTCCGCGACGATGTCGTCCCCCTCCCGGCCGAAGTAGGGGTGCGGCTCGACCGTAATCGAGAGGTAGAGGTCGCCGTTCTCCGTGCGCCCCTTCCCGGGAACGCGGATCCGCGCGCCCGAGTCGACGCCCCCCGGAATGCGGACCGTCAGGCTCTCCGTCTCGACGAGCGAGCCGGAGCCGTGGCAGGCCGGGCAGGCCGACTTCGCCGCCCGCCCCGTCCCGCGGCAGCGCGAACAGCGTCGGGGGATGCGCGCGGAGAAGGAGACGGTCCCTCCGAGGACCGCGTCGCGGAACGGGATCGTGATCGCCGCGGCCGCGTCCTCGTCCTCGCCGACGCCGATCCCGCTCCCTCCGCCGGTGAAGAGGTCCGAGAAGAGGTCGGAGATGTCCCCCGACCAGCGGAAGCCCCCTCCCCCGGTCGTTCCCTTCCCGAACGGTCCCTGCGGGTACGGCCCCTGGGGGAAGGGTCCGCTTCGGAACGGCCCGGCGGCGGGCTCCGGGGGCTCGCCCGTGTCGCCGAAGCGGTCGTACCGCTCCTTCCTCTTCGGGTCCTTCAGGACCTCGTAGGCGGCGGCGATCTCCTGGAAACGCTTGTGCGCGCCGGAGTCGCCCGGGTTCACGTCCGGGTGGAACTTCCTGGCGAGCCGCCGGTACGCCTTCTTGATCTCGGCGTCCCCGGCGGTGCGCGGAACTCCGAGGACCTCGTAGGGATCCTTCATCGCCATGCCCGGAAGGATAGGGGAATCGGGAGCCCCCGGAGGGCGGCTTCGGCGTCCGGCGGGCGGGACGGACACTAGAATGGAGCGGTTCGGGAGGCCGACCGTGAAGATCCTGCAGCACCGGGACGTCCTGTCGATCGTCCTGGCGGGCGGAATGGGAGAACGCCTCTACCCTCTCACGCGCGACCGCGCCAAGCCCGCGGTCCCGTTCGGCGGGCGTTACCGGATCATCGACTTCGTCCTCAACAACTTCGTCAACTCCGACCTGATGAAGATCAAGGTCCTCACCCAGTTCAAGTCGAACTCGCTCATCGAGCACCTCGTGAGGTCCTGGCGCCTGAACCCGGACGTCGGGCAGTTCGTCGACCCGGTCCCGGCGCAGATGAGACGCGGCCCGCACTGGTTCCGCGGCACGGCGGACGCCGTGTACCAGAACCTCGACCTGATCTTCGACGAGCAGCCGTCGCAGGTCTGCGTGTTCGGGGGCGACCACGTCTACGTGATGGACGTGAACCCGATGCTCGCGTTCCACGAGGAGGGAGACCACGACCTGACGATCGCCGCGTTCCCCGTGCCGCTCTCCGAGGCGACGCGCTTCGGCGTCCTCGAGGTGGACGACCGCGGGCGCGTGACCGGCTTCGAGGAGAAGCCCCGGGAGCCGCGGGAGATCCCGGGCGCTCCCGGGTTCGCGCTCGCCTCGATGGGGAACTACATCTTCCGCCCGAAGGTCCTCCGGGAGGCGCTCGAGAACGACGCCCTGCAGGACACCTCCCACGACTTCGGCCGGACGATCATCCCGGCGCTCCTCTCGGGAGGCGCCTCCGTCTTCGCCTACGACTTCTCGCTCAGCCGCGTCCCCGGCGACGAGGAGCTCGCCCCCTACTGGCGCGACATCGGGACGGTCGACTCCTACTGGGAGGCGTCGATGGACCTGATCTCGGTCAGCCCCCCGCTGAACCTCTACAACCCGAGGTGGTCGCTGAAGACCCACTCCCCGCACCTCCCCCCGGCGAAGTTCGTCTTCGCGGATTCGGCGTCCGGCCGCATGGGAGGCGCGACCGACTCGATGGTCGCGGACGGCTGCATCGTCTCCGGCGGCAGCGTCCACCGGTCGATCCTCTTTCCGCGCGTCCGAATCAACTCGTACTCGCGGACGGAGGAGTGCGTCCTGATGGACGGCGTCGACGTCGGCCGGCACGCCCGCCTGCGCAAGGTGATCGCGGACAAGGGGGTCAAGATCCCGCCGAATGTCGAGATCGGGTACGACCCCGAGAGCGACCGGAAGCGTTTTCACGTCTCGGAGGGAGGGGTCGTCGTCCTGCCGAAAGGGGTCGAAGTCCCGGCGCCCTGAACGAAAGAGCTTGCAAATGCCCCCGCGCATCCATATAAAGTTCGGAGGTTTCGACGCCTCTCCGAATTTTATATGGACGAGATCGACCGCCAGATCCTCGACATGCTTCAGCGCGACGGGAGGATCTCCCAGGCGCGGATCGCCGAGAGCGTCGGCCTGACGACGCCGTCCGTCAACGAGCGGATCAAGAAGCTCGAGACCCGGGGGTTCATCCGCAGGTTCGCCGCCCTCCTCGACCCGCGCCAGGTCGGGATGGCCGCGGTCGCCCACGTCGACGTGCAGCTGGAGCACCCCAGCTTCGAGCGTCCGTTCCTCGACGAGATCGAGAGCCTCCTCGCCGTCCAGGAGTGCTACGCCATCTCGGGCGACTACGGCTACAGGCTCAAGGTCCGCGCGCGCGACCTCGAGCAGCTGGAGGCGCTCCTCCGCGAGCGGATCCAGACCATCCGGGGCGTCGCGAGGACTCGCGTCGACCTGTCGCTCTCCATCAAGAAGGACTCGACGCTCCTCCCGGTCGCCTGAGACAGCACTCCCCGGGGACGCCTCGTGCCATTCTGGACGCGCGAGTGCCGAAACGCGTCACGGGTGGACTCGAAACGAGACACCCGGCCGTCTCACGTCCCGGTCGCGCAGCGCTAACACGCTCGAATCAGGCGGCTTCCGGATGCGCAGCGTTGTCGCCCCGGTCTGGCACCACGGTTGCATTTCAGAAGGACAGGAGATCGAAGAAAAGCTCCTCGCCAGGGTTGGCGACAGATCTTCAAAACCTGCCCGAAAAGCCCCGCAGGCTCCCCGCCCGCGGGCCCACCACCCCAATACCCCTCACTTCAGCCCCACCGAAAAAATCCCACCGCCGCACTTCCCGCCCGACCCCAGAGGTCGGGCGGGAAACCCGCCATTTCCGCTAGAACTTCCAGGTCGCGGAGGCGCCGACGACGACCGGCTTGCGCCGGTTCACGTCGCGGATGAGGTTTCCCATGGCCTCCAGCCGGATGTCGAAACGGGGGCTCACGGCGAAGATGGTGAGGAGTCCGCCGGTCAGTCCGGAGACCGACTGAGCCTGGTCGGTTTCGACCTGCCCTTCTCCCGGGCTCTTCGGGTTGAGCCAGTAGCCCCCCGCCCCGGCGACGAAGCCCGCTTTCCACCAGTCCTGGTTGAACATGTAGGCGATCGTGATCGTCGCCGAGTCGACGTCGATCCTGGGGCCGTTCTCTCCAGACGGCGGGAGCTGCATGCGCGTGTAGCGCACCTGCATGAGGATCCCCTCGTCGAGGACCATCTCCCCGTAGGCGAAGAAGGCCCCGGTCGAGAAGTTCTCGAGGTCCTCCGCCGATCCGGCGTCGTTGAGGATGCCTCCGCCGGCGCCGAGGCCGAAAGTCTGGGCCGGGGCCGCGGGCGCGACGAGGAGGAAGAGGGCGGGGAGGAGGGCGAGGAGGGCGGCTCGCGCAGGGCGCGACGCGTGGGGGGATCTCATCCTCCGGCAGGATAGAGGGACGCGAAAAGGGGCGTCAATCAGCATGTCTCGCTTACGGAGGCCCGCCCCTCCTCGTCTAGAATCCCGACCGTGGCGGCCGCCGTGGGGACCGGGTCCCTCCTTCCCGTCCCGGCGCTTCTCCATCTCCTCTTCCCCTCATGTTGCGCCTCGTGCGGCTCCGCACGGCGTGGCGTGGGGGGTGGCGGGCTCTGCCGCGCCTGCTGGAAGGCCCTCCCGTTCCTCGACCCGGGGACGTCGTGCGAGACCTGCGCACTCCCGTCGGCCGGACCGCTCTGCCGCGGCTGTTCCTCCCACCCACCCCCGGTCTGGAGGGCCGCCGCCGTCGCGTCGTACGAGGGCGTCGCCCGCCGCCTCGTCCACGCCCTGAAGTTCCGCGGCCACGACACGCTCGTCGCTCCCGCCGGCGCGCTCATGGCGGCCTCGGCCCGCGCCCGGGGTCTCGACGAGCGGCTCGACGGCGTCGTCGCGGTGCCGTCGACCGCCCGGCGCAACCGCGACCGTGGCTACGACCCCGGGTCCCTCCTCGCGGAGGAGGTCGCGCGCCGGCTCGGGAAGCCCTGCCGCCGGCTCGTGACGCGCGTCCGGGACGCGGCGCCCCAGTCGACGGTCCCGGCTGCGGCGCGCCGGGGGAACGTGAGGGGCGCCTTCGCGTCGTCGGCGCGCGCCCGCGGCCTGCGTCTCCTCCTCGTCGACGACGTCATGACCACCGGCGCCACCGCCTTCGAGGCCGCCCGGATGCTCCGGGCCGCCGGGGCGAGCGCCGTCGCACTCCTCGTCCTCGCCCGGACCCCCGAGACCGGGCCGACACACCTCGAACCGCCGGAGCACGCATGAGCTCACTCTTCGACCGCCTCGTCGTCGGCACGCTTCCGTTCGTGCCGAAACCCGTCGTCCGCAGGTTCGCCCGCCGCTACGTCGCGGGCGAGACGCTCGAGGACGCCGTCCGCACCGTCCGCGAGCTCGAGGCCGAGGGCGCGATGGCGACCCTCGACGTCCTGGGCGAGAGCGTCGCGCGGCGCGAGCAGACGGAGGAGACGCGCGACGAGTACCTCCGGGTGCTCGACACGATCGTCGCGAACCGCCTCCCCGCGAACGTCTCCGTCAAGCCGACGGCGCTCGGCCTCGCGATCGACCCGCAGCTGATCCGGGAGAACTGCCGCGCGATCTGCCGCAAGGCGGCCGAGTCGGGGACGTTCGTGCGGATCGACATGGAGGACTCCCCCTTCACCGAGTCGACCCTCCGCCTCGCCCTCGAGCTGAAGGAGGAGTTCCCGAACGTCGGCGTCGTCGTCCAGGCGTACATGCGGCGGACGCTCGCGGACATGGACCGCCTCGTCGCGGCGAGGATGAACGTCCGGATCTGCAAGGGAATCTACGTGGAGCCGCGCGAGCTCGCGTACAAGGACCGGCAGGTCGTCATCGAGAACTACGCGGCCATCGTCGAGAAGCACCTCTCCGCGGGCTGCTACGCCGGCATCGCGACGCACGACGAGGCCTGCGTCCAGCGGGCCCTCGCGACGATCGACCGGCTGAAGCTGGCGCCCGACCGCTACGAGTTCCAGATGCTGCTCGGGGTCGACCCCCTCCTCCGGAGGACGATCCTGAAGGCGGGGCACCGCCTGCGGGTCTACGTTCCCTTCGGGCGGGACTGGTACGCCTACTCGCTCCGGCGCCTCAAGGAGAACCCGTCGATCGCCCGGCACACCGTGAGGATGATCCTGGGGCTCGGGCCCGCTCAGTCCTGACCGTTCCGCCTCCCTTTCTCGCGGATTCGGTTGACGCCGGCCGGGGGGGGGACCATCATTTTCCCTGAAGCCCCTTCGGGGGCCGGAGTCGTACCGTTGCGTCGCTCCGCGCGTCGTCCCTGCCCGGCCCTTCTCGCCGGATTCGTTGCGGCTCTACTGGCCGGGCAGGTGCAAGCCGCGTCAGGGGCCGGCGACATGCGGACGGCGCCCCTCTCGGGAGTCCTCCGCGCGGACGGCGCGCCCCTCGCCGGCGTCTCCCTCGTCGTCCGCGGGATCACCGGCGCGGCGACGTCCGTCGTGAAGGTCCTGAAGACGGACGCCGAGGGGACCTTCTGCCTCGCCGACGCGCGGCCCGGCGTCTACACGATCCTTGCGGCAGTGCCGGGCTTCCGCTCGGCGTCGGCACAGGTCCTCCACCGAGCGACCGCGGACGCCCTCTCGTTCGTCCGGCTCGACCTCGACCGCGAGCGGCGCGGCGTCCTCCCCGCCGGCCCGGGCGGGGCCCTCGATCCGTGGGCGGCCCGGGCCGTGGTGGAAGGCGACGTCCTGCGGGAACGGGGCCCGGCCACGGCCGAGGAGGGGCCCGACGGCACCGCGAACGCCCTCGGAATCGCCTCCGCCACCTCGAAGAACGCGACGTCGCTCCCGGTGAAGGGGTCGGTGGCGTCGCTGCAGGGCTTCGGCGCAGACGGGGGCGGAGCGGTGTCGCAGACCTCCCTCGACGTCCAGGGAACGGTGGGCGGCGGAGTGAAGTGGGGGATCTCGGGAGGCTACGACAGGGTGATGTCGGCGGGCGGCGACCGGCTCGGCGGGGCGGCCCGCGTCGCGCTCGACGTCCTGCCCGGCGAGGGGCACTCCATCCGCGTCTCGAGCCGGCGGAGCGACATCGCCTCCTTCGAGAGCCCCGACGCGCGCTTCGACGCCCACTCCGTCGACTGGGACGCGAGCCCCGGCAAGAGCTCGCAGGCCTCCGTGTCGGCGCGCATCCTCTCCCACAGGAACCTCGAGCCGGCCGGCCTCGCGTCGCCGCTCTTCCGCCACGGCGGCAGCGCCCTCGAGGTGGACGCGCGGTACCGGAGCGAGCTCGGCGAGGGGCGCTTCGTCCGGGTTCAGGTCGGCTACCGCTCCGACATCGCCCAGGGCGCCCTCCCGGTGGACGCCCGCCCCGAGCGGGAAGCCCGGGTCGGCGGAGCCGCGGGGATCCGGTTCTTCGACGCCCTCCTCGTCGAGGCCGGAGGTACGGGCGACTACACGACCGCTTCGCACGGCGTCGCCCCCGAGCTGACGCTCTCGCTCGAGGCTGTACGGGGCCTCACCGTCTTCGGCTTCGCCTCGCGCCGCTTCGAGCAGCGCGAGCCGGGGGTCTACGCCCCGGGGATCGTCGCGATCGACGCCTCGGACCTCGTCCGCGCGACCCGCGCTCTCTACCGCGCCGGGGTGCGCCTCGACCGGTCGAGCGGACCTCAGGTCGAGCTCGAGGCGAGCCGGCGCGAGATCTCCGAGGCCTTCCAGCTCCTCCTGGACGCCGACGTCGTCGACCGGGTCGACGCCCTCTTCCTCTTCCCGGGAGACGTCGCCGAGGTGGCGTCCGGCGCGGTCACGTTCGCGGTGAAGGCGGACGTCGCCGCGAGGCTCGCCCTCCTCGCGGGTCGCGTGAACGGCGACGGCGCGTCGTTCGGCGCGATCCCGAACGAGGCCCGGTACTGGGTCTCGAGCGCCCGCGTCGACGTCCGGCCGAGCGGCACCTCCGTCTCGGTCCGCTACCGTCTCCTCGAGCAGGAGCTCGGGGGCTCGATCCAGCCCTACTTCAACGGCCGCGAGTCGGTCGACGTCACGCTCGCGCAGGAGATCCCGATCCCGGTCCTCCGCGCCCTCGGCTCCCGCTGGCAGGCGCTCTTCTCGATCGCGGCAGGAACGCGCCAGGAAGGCGACGAGGAGCCCCGCCAGAACCGCCAGATGTCAGGCGGCCTCGCCCTGTCGTTCTGATCGACAGGCGCTTTTTTGGATTCCAATTCAATTTTCGCGGCGGCAGCCCTCGACAGCCGTCGACAGACGGCTGCAAGTTCCTCTGAAAACAGCCACTTCCCGGGCTCCAACGAATCGGATCCGTGGCACTCCCCTTGCGTGAAGCGAATTGGGATGAGGGAGTCTCGACGCAGGGCAGGCCTGCTCCTCCGATGGGGCCTTCTGGGGGTCTTCGCCGTCCTCCTCGTCCCGATGGGCGTCTCTGCGGCGAGGAAGATCGCCTCGTCGGGGCAGTCGGGAATCCTCCTCACCGCCGAGGAGAGCGGGTTCCTCGTCCGTTCGGCCGGGACGGCCGAGGTTGCGGGCCTCAGGGCGGGCGACCTCCTCCTCATCGTCGACGGCGTCGAGGCGCGCGGGCTGGGAGACCCGGTGCGCGCGATGGAAGGAGGAGAGCGGGAGCTGACGGTCCTCAGGGACGGGCAGCTGGTCCGGCTGAAGGGACGGGTCGGCCCCGCGCCCTGGGACACGCGCTACCTTCTCCTCCTCCTCGTCGGGGCGGCGTTCCTCGCCACCGCCGGCGTCGTCCTGAGGACCGCTCCCCACGAAGCCGACCCGGCGAGCTCGTTCCTCTTCGCCGGGTTCGCCTTCTCGGCCGCCGCCGTCCTCGTCATCACCCCGGCGCCGCCGTACGACGCTCTCTTCCGGGCGGTCACGCTCGTCGAGGACGTGGCCCGCGCCTTTCTCCCCGCGTTCCTCCTCGCCTTCGTCTTCCGCTTTCCCCGTCGCACCGCGCGCTTCCCCGGCGCGCTCTTCTTCGTCCCGGCCGCCGCCCTTTCGTTCCTCTCCCTCGCGACCTACCTGAACCCGCCCGCTCGCGACGTCGACGCGACGGCGCTCGTCCGGACGCTCGACCGTCTGCAGCAGGCCGCTCTCGTCCTCGGCATCGTCGTCGCGGTCGCCCGTCTCGTCACGCTCGCGCGGCGGCGCCTCGACCTCCTCGCGGAGAAGCAGGTCCGGTTCCTGCTCGCCGGGACGGCCGGCGGCCTCCTCCCGGTCGCCCTCCTCGACCTCCTCCCTCGCCTCTTCGGGGCGCCGATCCCGGTCGTCTCGAGCTTCTCGGTCGTCCCGCTCGTCCTCGTCCCCGTCTCGTTCCTGGCCGCGCTCACGCGCTACCGCCTCTGGGACGTCGAGATCCTCACGCGCGAGACCGTCGCGCTTCTCGGCGCCGCCTTCCTCGGGGCCGGGCTCTTCTCCCTCGCGCAGGTCGTCGACCTCGGCGACGTCCTGCCGGGGATCCCGTACGGGCGCGGCATCGTCGAGACGGGCGCCGGCCTCCTCCTCGCGCTCACGTTCTTCCCGGTCCGCCGGGGGCTGTCGACCGCGCTCGCGCGTGTCCAGTACGGCGAGCGCTTCGGGGAGCGCGAGCAGCTCCTCTCCCTCGTCCGCGAGCTCTCCCGGCCGCGCCGGCTCTCCGAGATCGGGCCCCTCCTCGCGAAGCGCGTGATGAGCGGCCTCGGCGTCCCACGCGCCACGCTCCTCCTCGCGCTCCCCGACGGCCGCCTCGACGCGGCCGCGCTCGACGGCGGCGACCCCCTCTCCGCCGACGAGCTGCCTCCCGAGTCGGCGACGCGGACCACCCGGCTCTCCCGGCTCGCCTTCACCGAGCGCCCCACGGTGGCCGTGGCGCGCATGCGCCGGGCCGGCTTCCGGACGATCGCCCCGCTCGCGCTCTCGGGGCGCCTCCTCGGCCTCTTCGCGGTCGCCGACCGAGGCGGGCGCGACCCGCTCTCGGGCGAGGACGTCGAGCTCCTCGAGACGGTCCTCGCCTCCGCCGCGCTCGCGGTCGACCACGCCCGCCTGTACGGCGAGCTCGAGGAGCAGGCCGAGCGCTACCGCCGCCTCAAGGAGTTCCACGAGGACGTCGTCACCGGCTCCCCGGCCGCCATCGCCGCGACGGACGACGCCGGCCGGATCTCCTCGGCGAACCCGGCGTTCGAGAGGCTCTTCGGCGGCGCAGGGGCGAGCCTCGCCGGGCGTCCCGTCGACGAGGTCCTCCCGGGGGCCGTGAGGTCGGCGCAGGCCCCGGCACGCGTCGAGGTCCTGCTCGGGGGAGAGACGCGGGTCCTCGACGTCGCCGTCTCCCCGTTCCCCGGCGCGCCCCAGGGATCGCCCGCCCGCGTCTGGGTCCTCTCCGACGCCACGGAGGTCGCGCGGCTCGAGAAGAGCCTCGCGGAGAGGGACCGCCTCTCGGCCCTCTCGAACCTCTCCGCCGGCGTCGCCCACGAGGTGAACACGCCCCTCACGGGCGTCGCGAGCTTCGCGCGCCTCCTCCTCGACGAGACGCCGCCCGACGACCCGCGGCGCCCCGTCGTCGAGAAGATCGAGCGGCAGGCCTTCCGCGCGGCGCGCCTCGTCGGGAGCCTCCTCGACCTCGCGCGCGGCCGGCCGCGCGACATGACCCCGCTCGACCCGGCCGAGCTCGTCCGCGAGGCGTGCCGCGCCCTCGAGGACGAGGCGAAGGGACGGCGCGTCGCGCTCGACGTCGAGGCGGACGGCCCGCTGCCGCGCGTCCTCGGCCACGGCGATGCGCTCGTGCAGGTCCTCGTGAACCTCCTGAAGAACGCCCTCGAGGCCGTCTCGCTCGCGACGCCGGAGCGGGGCGGCGCGGGGTCGGTCCGGATCGCCGCGGCGGCGGCGGGGGCGAACGTCGTCTTCACGGTCGAGGACGACGGCCCCGGCCTCTCCCGCGAGGCGCAGGCGAGGATCTTCGCCCCGTTCCACACGACGAAGGAGCGGCAGGGGGGCGTCGGGCTCGGGCTCGCGATCGCGGGGGATATCATCCGCGCGCACGGAGGCTCGCTCTCGGTCGAATCCTCCCCTGGGGAGGGCGCCCGGTTCACCGTGAGCCTCCCCGCGCAGGCATGAAAGTCCTCATCGTCGACGACGAGCCGGTCGTCCGCGAGGTCCTCCGAACGGTCCTCGCGCGTGCCGGCTACGAGACGACCGAGGCGGCCACGGCCGCCGAGGGGCTGGCGCTGTTCGCCGACCCGGGCGTCGACCTCGTCCTCCTCGACCTGATGCTTCCCGACCGCCCCGGGCTCGCGATCCTCCCCGAGATGCGCGAGCGGCGGCCCGACGTCCCCGTCGTCGTCGTCACGGCCTACTCCTCGGTCGAGAGCGCGATCGCGGCGATGAAGGAGGGGGCGTTCCACTACGTCCCGAAGCCGTTCCGGAACGAGGAGGTCGTCCACCTCGTCGCGCAGGCGCTCGAGAAGAGGAGCCTCGTCGCGGAGAACCGCGCGCTGAAGGCACGGCTCGACGTGGCGGGCGACTTCCCGGAGATGGTCGGCCGCTCGGCGCCGATGGCGAAGGTCTTCCAGACGATCCGGCAGGCCGCGCCGGCGCGCTCGACGGTCCTCGTCACGGGCGAGAGCGGAACCGGGAAGGAGCTCGTCGCGCGGGCGCTCCACCGGCTCTCGCAGCGCGCCTCGGGGCCGTTCGTGACCGTCCACTCCGGCGCCCTCCCGCCCGACCTCCTCGAGTCGAACCTCTTCGGGCACGTGAAGGGGGCCTTCACCGGCGCCGTCGCCGAGAAGAAGGGGCTCTTCCGCGTCGCCGACGGCGGGACGATCTTCTTCGACGAGATCGGAACGGTGCCGGTCGAGACGCAGGCCAAGCTCCTGCGCGTCCTCCAGGAGCGGGAGTTCCTCCCCGTCGGCGCGGTGGAGCCGATCCACTCGGACGTCCGCGTCGTCGCTGCGACGAACGCCGACCTCGGCCGGTTCGTCGAGGAGGGGAAGTTCCGCGAGGACCTCTACTACCGGCTCTGCGTCATCACGATCGGCCTCCCGCCGCTCCGGGAGCGCAAGGAGGACATCCCGCTCCTCGTCGAGGCGCTCGTCTCCCGGGCCGCGCGCGAGAACGGGCGCGCGGTGCCTCCCGTGACGCCCGAGGCGATGAAGGCGCTCCTCGACCACGACTGGCCCGGGAACGTCCGCGAGCTCGAGAACGTCCTCGAGCGCGCCGTCGTCCTCGGCCCGGGGATCGTCGACATCGAGCAGCTCCCCGACGCCGTCCGGCGCTCGGTGCCGAGGGCCGAGGCGCTCCCCGCCGACGGCCTCGTCTTCTACGACGCCGTGACGCGCTACGAGAAGAGCCTCCTCTCGGCCGCGCTCCACCGCGCGGGAGGCGTGCAGAAGGAGGCCGCCCGCCTCCTCGGCCTCTCGCCGACGACGCTCAACGAGATGCTCAAGCGCCACGGGATGACCCCGCGGCGTGGGCCGCGTCCCGCCGAGCCCGAGCCCGCGTGAAGCTCGTCCTCGCGGGCCTGCTCGCCCTCGCCCCGGCCGCCCTCGGCGCCGCGCCGGACGACCCGGTCTTCTCCGAGCGCGGCATCCCTTCCGGACCCGTCCTCTCCGAGGCCGAGCGCGACCCGAAGGTCCCCCCGCCGAGCGCGGTCCTCGGCCACCGGATCGGCGACGCCCTGACGCCGCACGACGCCCTCGCCCGCTACGCGCGGGCCCTCGAGGCCGCCTCGCCCCGGGTCTCCGTCGCGACCTACGGAACGACCCCCGAGGGACGCGAGCTCCTCCGCGTCGCCGTCTCGACCCCCGGGAACCTCGTCCGGCTCGACGCGATCGCCTCCGGCCTGAAGAGCCTCGCCGCCCCCCGCGCGACGTCGAGGGAGGCGGCCCGCTCCGTCGTCGAGCGCTCGCCCGCGGTCGTCTGGGTCGCCTGCGGCGTCCACGGGAACGAGCCCGCCGGCCCCGAGGCCTGCGCCGCCCTCCTCTACACGCTCGCGGCCTCGCGCGAGCCGGGGATCGAGGAGCTCCTCTCCTCCCTCGTCGTCGTCGTCGACCCCTGCGTGAACCCCGACGGGCACGAGCGGCACGTCGGGTACTGGCGCTCGGTCGCGGGAGACGAGCCCGACCCGGACCCGCACGCCCTCGAGAACGACCCGCCCTGGCCCGCCGGCCGCGGGAACCACTTCGGCGTCGACCTGAACCGCGACTGGGCCTGGGGAACGCAGCCGGAGACGCGCGCCCGGATCGCCGCCCTCCGCGCCCTCCCTCCGCAGGTCTACGTCGACCTCCACGAGATGGGGCCGGAGCAGAGCTACTTCTTTCCGCCGCCCGCCGAGCCGGTCCACCCGCGCGTCCCCGAGGCGGCGCGGAGGTGGATCGAGGAGTTCGGCCGCGCGAACGCCGAGGCGTTCGACGCCCGCGGCTGGAGCTGGTTCAGCCGGGAGGTCTACGACCTCTTCTACCCAGCCTACGGCGACTCCTGGCCCAGCTTCCGCGGAATGGTCGGGATGACCTACGAGGTCGGGGGCAAGGGCGGGCTCGCGCACCGCCGGAAGGACGGCGTCGTCGTCACGCTCAAGGAGCGGGCCCTCAAGCACTGGACGGCCCTCCGCGCCACGCTCCGGACGGCCGCCGCGAACCGCGCCCGCCTCCTCGCCGACTACGAGCGCTTCTTCCGCGGCAGCCTCGAGGCGGGCCGGCGCATCTTCGTCGTCCCCGCCGGCCAGGACCGGACCCGCCTCGCCTCGCTCGCCGCGCTCCTCGCCCTGCAGGACGTCGAGGTGAAGGTCACGACGCGCCCCGTCGCGAACGTGCCGGCGAAGGGGGAGACCCTCCCCGCCGGCTCGCTCGTCGTCGAGACCGCCCAGCCGCAGGGGCGCTTCGCCGAGGTCGTCCTCGAGTCGCAGGCGGCCCTCGCGCCCCGCTTCCTCCAGGAGGAGCGCCGCCGCCTCCTCGTCGAGGAGGACGAGCGCTTCTTCGACGTGACCGCCTGGAGCCTCCCCATCGCCTTCGGGCTGACGGCCAGCACCCTGCCCGGGGACGGACCGCTCGCGGGCGCCCTGGCCCCGTGGAAGGCCGAGGAGGCCGCTTCCGTGGAGGGCGGCCGCCACGGCTGGATCCTCCCCGGAGACGACTCCGCGAGCCGGCGCGCCGGCGCCACGCTCGCCGCCGCCGGCGTGAGGGTCTCCGTCACCACGAAGGCCGCCCGGAACGCCGCCGGCCCGATCCCGGCGGGATCCTTCGTCGTCAGGCGGGACGGGAACGGCGGGGTTCCCGACCTCGCGGCGCTCGTGGCGCGCGTCGCCGCGGACGCCGGGGCGCGCCCCAGGCCCCTCGACACCGCCGCCACCGTCGAGGGCCCCTCGCTCGGGTCGGCGACGCTCCTTCCCGTGAAGGCGCCCCGCGTCGTCCTGCTCGCGGGCGACGGGACCGACCCCTCCGGAATCGCGTTCCTTCGGCGGGCGCTCGAGACCGGCCTCGGCGTCCGTCCCACGGTCCGGCGCGTCGGCTCGCTCGGGGACGACGGCTTCGACGGCGTCACGGCCCTCGTCGTCCCTCACGGGAACGCCCGCTTCCAGCGCGCCCTCCTCGCCGAGAAGACGGCCGAGGCGATCCGTCGTTTCGTCGACGGCGGCGGGGTCGTCGTCGCCGTCCGCGGCGGCGCCGCGGCGCTCCGGGAGAAGCCCCTCTCCCTCTCGAAGGTGACCGCGTGGGAGCCGCCGCCCCCGCCGGGAGACGCGCCCGCGCACGGCTCACCGGACGCCGCAGCCCCGAAGCCGACGCCGCCCGAGCCGCCGCCGCCGAGCCCCGAGGCGGCCCTCGAGAACGACCTCGCGCGGAGGGCGCTCCCGGTTCCCGGCGCCGCCCTCCGGACGCAGGGGATGCCCGACCACCCGCTCCTCTTCGGCCTCGGCGGATCGCCCGCCTTCCTCGTCCTCGACGGCGATCCGCCGCAGCGCCTCGCCGAGGCGAAGGCGAACGTCGTCACGGTGGCGCCGGACGAGCCGCTCCTCTCCGGCTTCGGCTGGAAGGAGGCGCTCGAGCGCTGGAAGGGCGCCGCCGTCGTCCAGGTCGAGGAGTTCGGGCGCGGACGCGTCGTCAGCTTCGGGGCCGACCCCGTCTTCCGCGGCGTCTGGCTCGGCTCGGAGACCGTCTTCCTGAACGCCGTCCTCCTCGGGCCGTCGCTCGCCTCGAACTGAGGCGGATCGGGGGGACCCGGACCGCCGGGTCCTCCCGCGGCGCCTGCGGCGCCTCCCACCCCGCGCGGTGAGTCGGCGCTTCGCGCGTCGGAACGAGGCGCGCGCGACCCGGCGGCCGCCTACAGCCGCCGGAGGAGGACGATCGTCCGGTCGTCGTGGAACGGGACGCCGCAGGCGAACGCCGCGAGCCCCTCGCCGATCGCCTTCTCGACCTCCGCGAGCGGGCGGTCCGCGACGCTTCGCGCGAGCGCGACGAGCCGGTCGAGGCCGAACTCCTCGTCGTCGGGGTTCGCCGCCTCGGTCACGCCGTCCGTGTAGAGGACGAGGAGGTCTCCGGGAGCCAGCGTGAGCGCCGCCGACCCGTATCGCCGACCCGGGAAGAGGCCGAGCGGCGGCCCCTGCGCCGGCAGGAGCTCGTGCCCTCCCGCGCCCCGGAGGACGATCCCCGGGTTGTGCCCGGCGTTCGCGTAGACGACGGAGCCCGACTCCGGGTCGTAGAGCGCGGCGATGAAGGTGACGAACTTCTCCGGGCTCGTCCGGCGGTGGACGAGGTCGTTGAGCCGCGCGCAGACGCGGTCGGGCGGGAAGTTCTCGGCCGCCCAGGCCTGGAAGGCCGACTGGACCGACGCGGCGAGGATCGACGCCGCCATCCCCTTGCCGCAGACGTCTGCCACGACGATGTCGACCGTCCCGTCGTTCCTCAGGAAGAAGTCGTAGTAGTCGCCCGAGACCGTCCGCGACGGGAGCGTCCGCCCGAAGAGCTCGGAGTGCGGCAGGTCCGGCGCCTCTTCGGGGAAGAGGCGCCGCTGGACGTCCCACGCGAGAGCCATCTCGCGCTCGATCCGCAGCTTGGCCGCGGCGGCCTCCTGGAGCTTCGTGTTCTGGATCTTGATCGCCGCGGTGTTCGCGAGCGACGTCAGGAGCCTGAGGTCCTCCTCGGTGAAGCTCTTCCGGCCGAGACGCGCCTCGAGATAGACGAGGCCGATGACCTTCTCGTCGACGAGGAGCGGCGCGGCGAGGCAGGACGTGATCCCCTGGAGGCGGATCGACTCGGCCGTCCCGATCTTCGCGTCGGTGGCGGTGTCGATCATCAGGACGCCGCGCTGCTGCCCCGTGACCGCGTCGACGAGCGTCCGCGAGAGGCGGATGTCGGACGGGTCGATCCCGTCGGCGAAGCGGAACGCCTCGGGCCGCAGCTCACCCTGGCCGTCGCGGAGCATCAGGAGGCCGCGGTCGGGCTCGAGGTAGGAGAAGAGCTTCTCGAGGATGAGGTTCGACAGCTCCGAGACGGGGATGTCGGTGAGGAGGGCGAGGGAGACCTCGTTCAGGATCTGGAGCGACATCGCGAGCCGCTTCAGCTCCGCGGCGTCGGTCACCTCGCGCGCCGCGGGCCGCCGGAACGTCGCGAGGACGTCCGCCGTCGAGATCATCGTCCGGTCGAGCCGGTCCTCCGGCGCGTCGATGACGACCCGCGTCCCGGTGAGGACCTCCTCGAAAACGTCGATCGTCGTCTCGCCGAGGACGATCCGGTCCCCCGCCCGGACGACGGTCGGCTCGACGATCCGCGCGCCGTTCAGCTGGGTGCCGTTCCTCGAGCCGAGGTCGGTCAGGACGAGCCCCTCGGGCTTCTGGTCGAGGCGGGCGTGGACCCGCGAGAGGGTCCTGTCGGCGAGGAAGACGTCGTTCGTGGAGGAGCGCCCCAGGTTCAGGGAGGGCCGGTCGACGCGAAACCGCCCGGCCGGCTCCCCGGGGGTGTGGATCGTGAGGACGAGCACGACTTTCGAGTTTAGACCCCGGCCGCGCCGGTCCGGCAGGAGGGTGTGGTATCTTCCCCGGTTCCGGCCCGGCTCACATGCGGCCGGGCGAAGAAGGAGTCCGCCCGTGAAGGAGAAGATCCACCCCCAGTACCAGGAAGTCAGCGTCCACTGCTCCTGCGGTGCGACCTGGAAGACCGGGAGCACGATGAAGGAGCTGCGGCTGGAGATCTGCTCGAACTGCCACCCCTTCTTCACCGGCAAGGCCAAGCTGATCGACACGGCCGGCCGCGTCGAGCGCTTCCAGAAGCGCTACGCCAAGTCGGACAAGGCCGTCGCGGCCGCCGCGGCCGCCACGCCGAACAGCTGAGGAGGCGGGTCCTCCCCTTCCCCTCCTGACCCGGGAACCGACGGATGCTCGAGAAGCTCGCCGAGATCGAGAGACGCTACGCGTCGCTCGAGGAGCGCCTCGGGAGCCCGGACGTCGTCTCCGACCATCTGGAGTCGACGAAGATCCACCGCGCGATGCGGGAGATCGCCCCGGTCGTCGAGAAGGTGCGCGAGCTGCGCAAGGCGCAGGACGAGCTCGCCGGCGCCCGCGAGATGCTCGACACGCTCCCCGCGGGCGACGAGCTGCGCGAGATGGCCCAGGCCGAGGCCGACGGGCTGAAGGGGCGCGTCGAGGCGATCCAGGAGGAGATCCGGATCCTCCTCCTCCCGAAGGACCCGAACGACGGCAAGAACGTCGTCCTCGAGATCCGCGCCGGGACGGGCGGCGACGAGGCCGCCCTCTTCGCGGAGGAGCTCTTCCGGATGTACGTCCGCTACGCCGAGGGGCGCGGCTGGCGCGTCGAGGTCATCGACCGCTCCGAGTCGGGAGGGCGCGGCGGCATCAAGGAAGTCCAGGCCATCGTCGAGGGCGACGGCGCCTTCTCGCGGCTGAAGTACGAGGGGGGCGTCCACCGCGTCCAGCGGGTCCCGGAGACGGAGTCCCAGGGGCGCATCCACACCTCGGCCGCGACCGTGGCGGTCCTCCCCGAGGCCGAGGAGGTCGAGCTCGAGATCGCCGAGAAGGACCTCCGTCTCGACCTCTTCTGCGCCTCCGGACCGGGCGGGCAGGGGGTCAACACGACCTATTCCGCCGTCCGGATCACCCACCTCCCGACGAACACCGTCGTCCAGTGCCAGGACGAGCGGTCGCAGATCAAGAACAAGGCGAAGGCGATGCGGGTCCTCCGCGCCCGCCTCTTCGAGGTCGAGCGGGAGCGGCAGGAGGCGGCCTACGCCGCCGACCGGAAGAAGATGGTCGGCTCCGGGGACCGGTCCGAGAAGATCCGGACCTACAACTTCCCCCAGTCCCGGGTCACCGACCACCGGATCGGGTTCACCTCCCACCGCCTCGCCGAGGTCCTGGACGGGCGGCTCGACGAGCTGATCGACCCGCTCGTCGCCCATTTCCAGGCCGAGAAGCTCAAAATGGAGCTCGCAAAGGCCTGACGCTCCCGGGGCTCTCCAGGGCGACGCCAACTCTTCAGCGGCGCCGCGCCTCCTCTCCTTCCCTCGCGCATCCCACCCGCGGGACGGCCGGCCGGGAGGGGTTCGTGTTCGAGACGGCCGAGCTCGGGAAGAAGCTCTCGAAGGAAGAGTACGCCGCGGAGCTTCCCGCGATCCGCGCGCGCCTCCTCGCCGCGCAGTTCGCGCTCCGGTCGACGAAGGTCCCCGTGATCGTCGTCATCGCCGGGGCGGACGGCTCCGGCAAGGGAGACACGGTCAACAGCCTCCTCGAGTGGCTCGACCCGCGCGGCGTCGAGACGAACGTCTTCGGCCCACGGACCGACGAGGAGCGCGACCGCCCCGCGGCGTGGCGCTTCTGGCGCACCCTTCCCGCCCGCGGGCGGATCGGGATCTTCTTCGGCTCCTGGTACACCGAGCCGGTCCTGAAGCGGACGACCGGGAAGATCGGCGGCGCGCGCTTCGACGCGGAGCTCGCGCGCGTCTCCTTCTTCGAGAAGGAGCTCGCGAAGGACGGCGCGCTCCTCGTGAAGTGCTGGTTCCACCTCTCGAAGGACGCCCAGAAGAAGCGGCTGAGGAAATTCGAGAAGGACCCCGAGACGCGCTTCAAGGTCACGCGCCTCGACTGGAAGCACTTCGGCCACTACGACCGCTTCGTCTCGGTCGCCGAGCGCGCGCTCCGGATGACCGACACGGCCGACACCCCCTGGACGATCGTCGAGGCCGCCGACGACCGCTGGCGCGACCTCGCCGTCGGGCGGGCCCTCGTCGAGGCGCTCGAGGCGCGGCTCGCGACCGTGAAGGCGGCGGAGGAGAGGAAGGCGGCGGAGAAGGCGGCGGCCGCCGCGGCGCCGCCGAAGAAGGCGCCGAAGGCGACGAAGCCCGCGAAGGTCGCCGCCGCCTCCCCGGGCATCCTCTCCACGATCGACCTCGGGCGGACCGTCTCCGAGGACGAGTACAAGAAGGAGCTGCCGCGGCTGCAGGAGCGGCTCTCGAAGCTCGCCTGGGAAGGGAAGAGGAAGGGCGTCTCGAGCGTCGTCGTCTTCGAGGGCTCGGACGCGGCCGGCAAGGGGGGCGCGATCCGGCGGGTCACCTGGGCGCTCGACGCGCGCCTCTACCGGGTCATCCCGATCGCCGCGCCGACCGACGAGGAGCGCGCGCACCACTACCTCTGGCGCTTCTGGCGCCACGTCCCGCCCGGCGGCACGTTCACGATCTACGACCGCTCCTGGTACGGGCGCGTCCTCGTCGAGCGGGTCGAGGGCTTCGCGAAGGAGGAGGAGTGGAAGCGGGCGTACCTCGAGATCAACGACTTCGAGGCCCAGCTCGTCGAGTCGGGGATCGCCCTGTCGAAGCTCTGGCTCCACATCTCGCCCGACGAGCAGCTCCGCCGCTTCCGCGAGCGCGAGCAGGTCGAGTGGAAGAAGCACAAGATCACCGACGAGGACTGGCGGAACCGCGAGAAGTGGGACGCCTACGAGACCGCGATCGACGAGATGGTCTCGCGCACCTCGACCCACGACGCCCCGTGGACCCTCGTCTCGGCGACCGACAAGAAGGCCGCCCGGCTGACGGTCCTCGCGACGCTCTGCGACCGCCTGGAGGAGGCGCTGTAGGAGGCCGCCCCGTCGCGTCGGCGGGACGGCCTTCCGAGCCCGCGCCGGGGCTACTTCTTCTTCGCCGGGGCCTTCTCTTCCTTGGCCTCGATCGAGGCGGCGGTCATCGTGTACTTGACCGTGACCTTCGTCCCGACCTTCAGCTCGCCCGTCACCTTCGTGTCCTTCGTGCGGGCGATCTCGAACTTCTCGCCGGCCTTGTCGACGACGATCACGGCGTCGGTCACCGAGACGACCGGCCCGGTCACCTGGTAGGTCTTGTCGGCGGCGAACGCGGGCGCGGCGGCGAGGGCGAGGACGGCGAGTGCGGCGGAGATTCTCTTCACGGCGTGTCCTTTCGTTCGGGATCTCGGCGCGATGCTACTCCGCGCGCCGCTCGAGGACGTAGGCCGGCCCCCCGTCGCGCTCGGTGACGGAGACGGCCTCCCAGCCGTCGGCGAAGAGCGCGGCCGACGTGCGGCCGAACCGGCGCCGCGCGGCGATTCCCGCGGCGGGGTCGTCGCGGAAGACCTCCGGGAAGCGCGCCGGGAACGGGAGCAGGACGCGGCCCGAAGGCGGCGGGCTCCCCCGGCGGACGACCGGGAGGAGGGCCGCATCGTCCGCCGTCGTCGCGGGCTTCTCCCCGCGGGCCGCGCGGACGACGGACGGGCTCCCGAGCCGCCAGTGCGCCTCGAAACGGTCGCTCGGCAGCTCGCCGTAGATCCCGCCGACCGGCCCGTAGAAGTTCGGGAGGTAGGCCGGGACGACCGCGCCGAGGCGCACGAGGTTCAGGCGGGCGTTCCGGAGCATGAACGGGTCGTAGGTCCAGGTGACCAGGCCGATGCCGCGCGCGAGGCACCACTCGCGCTGGAACAGCTTCAGGAGGACGGAGAGGCCGCGGCGGTGCGCCTCGGGGTGGACGGCGAGGAGGTGAGAGTGGAGGGCCGGCCGGTCCAGGTTCGTCCGCGGGACGGCGTGGACGAATCCGAGGAGCCGGTCTCCCTCGAACGCGCCGGCGGTCATCCCCCCGGCGTGCGTCGCGGTGATCATGTCCGGAGGGGGCGGCACCATCAGGTCGGGGAAGCCCCAGGCCGCCTTCGCCACGTACGACGCCGCCAGGAATTCCCTCGGGTCCTTCAGCTCGCGGATCCGGAAGCGGCCCCCCCTCACGCCTCCACCTCCTCGAGGAGGAGGGCGAGGAGGGCCGCGCGGCGCGGCAGGTCGTCGAGCTCGACGTGCTCGCTCCGCGCGTGCGCTCCCCCGCCGCGCGGGCCGAGCCCGTCGAGCGTCGGGATCCCCGCGGCCGCCGTCAGGTTGCCGTCCGAGGCGCCTCCGACGCGGGCGGCGGCGAGGCCGAAGCCGAGGGCCGCCGCGGCCGCGCGGGCGGTCCGGTAGAGCTCGAGCGACTCCGGCGTCGGCTCCATCGGCGGGCGTGAGACTGCGGTCTCGACCTGCACGCCGACCCGCGCGTCGAGCGGCGAGAAGGCCTCCAGCGCCGCGCGGACCCGTTCACCCTCCGCCGCGGTCCAGAACCGGAAGTCGACCGTCAGCTCCGCCTCGGCGGGGACGACGTTCTTCGCGCTCCCCGACGCGACGATCGTCGGGACGACCGTCGTCCCCGCCTCGCGGTCGGCGACGGCATCGGAGAGGAGCGCGAAGCGGGCCGCTTCGAGGAGGGCCGAGGCCCCCTTCTCCGGCTCGAGGCCCGCGTGGGCCGGCACGCCCCGGAAGCGCGCTACGGCCAGCCCCGTCCCCTTCCGCGCGACCTTCGCCGCGCCCCCGTCGCCCGACGGCTCGAGGACGAGGACCCGTTCCCGGCGCCGTGCCTCCTCGAGGATCCGCTCCCGCGTCGCGTCGCTCCCGACCTCCTCGTCGGGCGTCAGGAGGAGCGTGACGCCCCGCGCCGGGACGACGATTCCCTCGGCGGCCGCCGAGAGGACGGCGAGGGCGATCGCGATTCCCGCCTTCATGTCGAAGACGCCCGGTCCCGTCGCGAGGCTCCCGCCCGCGTGGAACGGGCGCGCGGCGAGCGTCCCGAGCGGCCAGACAGTGTCGAGGTGCGCGAGGAGGAGCGTGCCTCCCGTCCCGGGACCGAGCCGCGCGACGACTCCGTCGCCGCGCCCATCGAACGCGACGCGCTCCGCCGGGACGCCCCGCCCGGCGAGCGTCGCGGCGATCCAGTCGGAGAGGGCCGTCACCGCCGCCGCGTCGGACGACGGGCTCTCGCGGAGAACGAGCGCCTCGAGGTCGGCGACCATCCTCTCCTGCCGCGCCGCGAAGCGCGCGAGGAGCTCGCCCGCCCGCGCGCTCCCCGTCACGGGAGGAGCTCCGTCGTCTCGAGCGTGAAGCGGGCGAGGACGTCGCGGCGCACCTCCACGCCGATCCCCGGCCCCGCCGGCACCGGCATCAGGCCGCGCGCCGCCTCGGGCCGCGGCTCGACGACGTCCTCCTCGAAGTAGCGCGAGGAGGAGGCCGTGTCGCCCGGCTTCGAGTAGCCGGGGAGACTCGCGGCCGCGATGTTGTGGGCGCGCCCCACGCCCGACTCGAGCATCCCGCCGCACCAGAGGGGAACGCCCGCGGCGGTCGCGACCTCGTGGATCCGGAGCGCCTCCCCGTGCCCGCCGACGCGCCCGATCTTCACGTTGATGACGCGGCACGCCCCGAGCGCGATCGCCGCGGCGGCGTCGGCCGCCGACCGGATCGACTCGTCGAGGCAGATCGGCGTCGCGAGCCGCTTCGCGAGCTCCGCGTGCTCGACGAGGTCCTCGTGGTGGAGCGGCTGCTCGACGTAGTCGAGCCCGTACGCGTCGAGCGCGAGGAGGGGGGCGCTCGTCGCCAGCGTGTAGGCCGCGTTCGCGTCGACCGTCAGCGGAAGGTCGGGGAAGGCCTTGCGTGCCGCCGCGACCCGGTCGACGTCGGCCCCCGGCTCGATCTTCAGCTTGATCCGGCGGTACCCCTCGGCGACGTGCCGCCTCACGACCTCCACCGTCGCCTCGACCGTCGGCTGGAGGCCGAGCGACACGCCGACCTCGATCGCCTCCCGGGTCCCACCGAGGCCCCGCGAGAGCGAGACCCCTTCGGCCCGTGCGAACAGGTCGCGCAGCGCGGTCTCGAGCGCTCCCTTCGCCATCCGGTTCCCGCGCACCCGCGCCGCGAGGGGGTCGAACGCGGCCGCACCGTCCAGGTCGCGGCCGAGGACGAGCGGCGCGAGGAAGCTCGAGAGGGCCGACCGGGCCGAGTCGATCGTCTCGGGCGAGAAGAACGGCCCCGGCTCGGCGACGCACTCGCCCCACCCGGTGACCCCGCCCGACGTCGCCTCGACCATCAGGAACCGCTTGACCCCGGTCTCGCCGAACGACGTCCGGAACCGGAACTTCAGAGGCATCTCGACGAGGTGAAGGACGACCCGCTCGATCCTCACGGTGACCCCCTTCTCGGATCGTAGCGGTGCCGGCCTCCCCGAAACGGCGGGGTCTGGTCTGCACTCTACACTCTGCTCGCGAGCAGAGTGTAGAGTGCAGACCAGACCCCGGTTTTGGAGACACGTTCTCCGTGGTCGTTTGACAGCGTCGTGAAGCGGAAATAGCATGAAAGGTTTTGAGGCCGAACGGGTTCTCTGCCCGCATCCCGCCCGAAGCAACCGCATGAAGAGTTCCTCCGCCTCCCGCGCCGCCCGGGGGGTCGCCGTGCCCCTCGCGCTGGCCCTCGTCCTCGCCGCCTGCAGCCCGAAGTCCCCGGAGCCCCCGAAGGCCCCGGCCGGCCCCCCGGCGAAGCTCGGGACGGCGGTGCTGTCGGGGCGCGTCACGCTCGCGGGAGTTCCCCCGGCGAACGAGACGGTGACGATGACGACGGACCCGTTCTGCTCCGCCCAGCATCCGGGCGAGACGGAGCTCCCGGCGTTCGCCGTCGGGGCCGACGGCGGCCTCGCAAACGTCCTCCTCCGCGTCACGTCCGGCGTCACCGGGACCTGGGCCCCGCCCGCCGAGCCGAGGCAGCTCGACCAGAGGGGGTGCGCCTTCTCGCCGCGCGTCCTCGCCCTCATGACCGGGCAGCCTCTCGACATCGTCTCGTCCGACGCGACGCTCCACAACGTCCGCGCCGCGGCGAAGGAGAACGCCGCGTTCAACCTCGGCATGCCCGCTCCCGGGACGAAGTACACGCGCACCTTCACGAAGCCGGAGATCGTCCCCTTCAAGTGCGACGTCCACCCCTGGATGCGGGCCTGGGTCGCGGTCGTCCCGCACCCGTTCTTCGCCGTCACCGGTCCGAACGGCCTCTACGAGATCCGGGGCCTCCCGGCGGGGACGTACACGGTCGAGGCGTGGCACGAGCGGCTCCCCGCGCAGACCTTCCGCGTCACGATCGCCGACCGCGAGGCGAAGGCCCACGACGTCGTCTTCGAGGCCTCCTCCGCCCCGGCGGGCGCGGCCTCGGCCGGGGCCGCGCCCGCGGCGATCACGCCGTCCTCGCGGCCCGCCTCGCGGTCCGAGGTGCCCGCCCGTCCCGCGGGGGAGCGATGACGCCGTCCCGCTCCGTCCGCGTCGGAACGCGCGTCGTCGCCGTCTCCGTCTTCCTCCTCCTCGTCGCGGGGGCGCTCGTCACGTCGACGGGCTCCGGCCTCGCCGTCCCCGACTGGCCGCTCTCGTACGGCAAGCTGATGCCGCCGATGGTCGGCGGGATCCTCTACGAGCACGGCCACCGGATGATCGCGGCGACCGTCGCGACGATGGTCGGCCTCCAGATCCTCCTCCTCGGGTTCGGACGGACGGACCGGACGACGTTCCTCCTCGGGCTCGCCGCCTTCGGCGCGATCCTCGGCCAGGCGGTCCTCGGCGGCCTGACGGTCCTCTTCCTCCTGCCGCCCGCCGTCTCCTCGGCGCACGCGGGCCTCGCGCAGGTCGTCTTCGCCCTTACGGCGACGATCGCGCTCCGCACGTCGCTCTTCTGGGGCCGCTTCACCGAGGAGGCGTCCCGCGCCGAAGACGACGCGGCCCTGCTCGAGAAGGCTGCGCGCCTCGCGCCCTGGGCCGCCGGCGCGAGCTACGTGCAGATCCTTCTCGGCGCGATCGTCCGGCACACGGGCGCGGGGCTCGCGATCCCCGACTGGCCGCTCTCGTTCGGCAAGGTCCTCCCCTCGGGCGCCGAGTGGACGGCCCCCGGCGTCCTCGCGCAGTTCGCCCACCGGACGTTCGCGTGGGTCGTCGTCGCCCTCGTCGTCGCGGCGGCGCTCGCCCTCCGGAGGCTCGGCGGCGTCCCCGGCCTCCGCGGGCTGTCCACGCTCTGGCTCGTCCTCCTCGCCGCGCAGGTGGCGCTCGGCGCCGCGTCGGTCTGGACGGCGAAGGCCGTCCCCGTCACCGCCGCCCACCTCGCCGTCGGCGGCCTCCTCTGGATCGCGGGCGTCCTCGCCTCGGTCCTCCTCGCGCGCCGGAAGGCGCTCTCGACGGCCCCGGCGCCCGCCGCGGCCGGTGCCGGCGAGACGGCCCCCGCCCCCGCATGAAGGCGCACCTCGCCGACCTCCTCGAGCTGACGAAGCCGCGGATCACCGTCTTCGTCGTCCTCACCGCCTTCCTCGGCTTCGCCGCCGGGACGCAGGGGCCGCTCGCGGGGATCGACGCGGTGCTCCTCTTCCACACGCTCCTCGGAACCGCCCTCGTCGCCTCGGGGACGAGCGCGTTCAACGAGATCGCCGAGGTCGACCTCGACCGGCGGATGGCGCGCACCGCGACGCGTCCCCTCCCGGCCGGCCGCCTCCCGCTCGCCGAGGCGATCGCCTTCGCCCTCCTCCTCTCGCTCCTCGGCGTCGGCGAGCTCTGGTATTTCGCGAACGGCGTCACCGCGTTCCTCGCGGCGCTCACGCTGACGAGCTACGTCTTCGTCTACACGCCGATGAAGACCCGCTCGCCCGTCTCGACGATCGTCGGCGCGGTCCCGGGTGCCCTCCCGCCGCTCGGCGGCTACACCGCCGCCGCGGGGGCGATCGGCGCGCCGGGCCTCGCCCTCTTCGGCATCCTCTTCCTCTGGCAGATGCCGCACTTCTACGCGATCGGCTGGAGGCACCGCGAGGACTACGGCGCCGCCGGCTTCCGGATCCTCTCCACGGTCGACCCGACGGGGCGCAGCTCCGCGCGGCACGCCCTCGCGTTCGGCCTCCTCCTCGTCCCCGTCAGCCTCCTCCCGACGTTCCTCGGGACGGCGGGGCTCGCCTACGGCGCGGGAGCGCTCCTCCTGACGGCCTGGTTCGCGGGGACGGCGATCCGCTTCTACCGCGAGACGACCGACGCGGCGGCGAAATCGATGTTCCTCGCCTCCATCGCCTGGCTCCCCGCGATCGTCGTCCTCCTCCTCGTCGACCGCGTCGCGGGCGGATGAGCGCCCTCCCCCTCGTCTCGGTCGAGGGGCTCAGCCGGACCTACGGCGACCGGCTCGCGCTCGACCGCGTCTCCTTCGACGTCCCCGCGGGAGAGCTCTTCGCCCTCCTCGGGCCGAACGGCGGCGGGAAGACGACGCTCTTCAAGCTCCTCGCGACGCTCCTCCCGCCCTCGGCCGGCACGTTCCACGTCGACGGCCTCTCGCCCGACGGCTCCCTCCGCGAGCTGCGCCGCCGCCTCGGCGTCGTCTTCCAGTCGCCGAGCCTCGACCGGAAGCTGACCGTCCTCGAGAACCTCCTCGTCCACGGCGCCGTCCTCGGCCTCGGCGGCCGCGCGCTCCCGGCGCGCGCCGGCGAGCTCCTCGAGCGGATGGGCGTCGCCGACCGCGCGCGCGACCTCGTCGAGACGCTCTCCGGCGGCCTCGCCCGCCGCGTCGAGATCGCCAAGGCGCTCCTCCACGCCCCGAAGGTCCTCCTCCTCGACGAGCCCTCGACGGGCCTCGACCCGCTCGCGCGACGGAGCCTCCGCGCGCTGCTCGCCGAGCTCGCGCGCTGCGGGACGACCGTCCTCCTGACGACGCACCTCTTCGACGAGGCCGAGGAGGCGGGGCGAATCGGCATCCTCGACCGCGGGCGGCTCGTCGCCCTCGGCTCCCCGGCCGACCTGAAGCGCGAGGTGGGAGGCGACGTCCTCGTCCTCTCCGCCGCCTCGGACGAGGAGGCGACGACGCTCGCTGCCGACGTCGCGACGCTCCTCGGCGCGACGGGCGGACCGGGCCCCGGCCCGCGGCCGGGGCGCGTGTCCGCCGTCGGGCCGACGGTGCGCGTCGAGCGCGCCGACGCCGCCGCCCTCGTCCCGTCCCTCGCGGGCTCCTTCGCCGGGCGCTTCCGCTCGCTCACGCTCGGAGCCCCGTCGCTCGAGGACGTCTTCGTCGATCGCACCGGCCACACGTTCGACGACGCCCCCGCCGCCGGGGAGGGCGCCGCGTGAGGGCCGCCCGGGCCCTCGCCCGGCGCGAGGTCGTCCGCTTCCTCCGCCAGCCGAGCCGCATCGTCGGGGCGTTCGCGCCGCCGCTCCTCGCGTGGCTCCTCCTCGGCGCCGGCTTCGGGTCGTCGTTCCGCGTCGCCGGCGCGGGGGGGCAGGGCTACACGGCCTGGTTCTTCCCGGGGACGGTGGTCCTCGTCGTCCTCTTCGCCGCGATCTTCTCGACGATCTCGGTCATCGAGGACCGGCGCGAGGGGTTCCTCCAGGCCGTCGTCGTCTCGCCGGTGTCGCCCTTCGCCGTCGCCCTCGGGAAGATCCTCGGCGGCACGCTCCTCGCCCTCGCGCAGGGGGGCGCGCTCCTCCTCCTCGCCCCGTTCCTCGGCTACGCCCCGTCGGCGGCGGCGCTCGCGCCGGCGCTCCTCGTCCTCGCGCTCGTGGCGCTCGCGCTCACCGGCCTCGGCCTCGCGATCGCCTGGATGCTCGAGTCGACGCAGGGATTCCACGCCATCATGAATCTCTTCCTGATCCCGATGTGGTTCCTCTCGGGCGCGTTCTTCCCTGCCGAGGGGGCGCCGGGCTGGCTGCGCGTGGCGATGGCGGTCAACCCGCTCACCTACGGCGTCGCCTCGCTCCGCCGAGCGCTCGACCCGTCCGCGACCGGGCTCCCCTCGGCCTCTCTGTCGGTCGCCGTCACGCTCGCCTTCGCGCTCGGCGCCGCCCTCGCCGCCACCACCGTCATCGCGCGGTACCCGGCGGGCCCCGACCGCGCCGCCCGCCGTCCCCGGAAGAGGAGACCATGACGCGCAGCGACTCCGACCCCCGCCTCTCCCCGGCCGCCTCGGTCGCCCTCGTCGTCGTCCTCCTCGCCGGAGTCGCCGCGGGCTCCTGGCTCCTCCTGCGTCGACCGGCGGGAGGCCCCGACCTCCCCCGCCTCGGGGAGGCCCCCCCGTTCTCGCTCGTCTCCGAGGGGGGGAAGGCCGTCGCGCGGGCCGACCTCGCAGGCAAGGTCTGGATCGCCGACTTCATCTTCACCCGCTGCGGAGGGAGCTGCCCGATCCTCTCGTCCCGGATGGCCGCGCTTTCCGGGAAGCTGCGCGACGTGCTCGACGTCCGCTTCGTCTCCTTCGGCGTCGACCCGGAGTACGACACTCCCGAGGTCCTCGCCGACTACGGCCGGAAGCTCGGCGCCGACCCGGCGCGCTGGAGCTTCCTCCACGGCCCGCGCCCCGTCGTCCGGTCGCTCGTCAAGGACGGCTTCAAGCTCGCCGTGGAGGACGCCCCGGCCGACAGCGTCGAGCCGATCCTCCACTCGACGCGCTTCGTCCTCGTCGACGGCGAGGGGACGATCCGCGGCTACTACGACGGGATGGAACAGGCCCCCGTCGACCAGCTCGAGCGGGACGCCCGCGCCCTCGCGGCCGCGCTCGGGGACGGACGGTGAGCTTCTCCGCCCTCCCCACGGTCAACGCCTTCCTGAACGGGACGGCGGCGACGCTCCTCGTCGCCGGCTTCCTCCTGATCCGCTCGGGCCGCCGCGAGGCGCACCGCCGCGTCATGGTCTCGGCCTTCGCCTGCTCGGTCCTCTTCCTCGTCTCGTACCTCGCCTACCACGCCGAGGTCGGGAGCGTGAGGTTCCGCGGGACGGGGACGATCCGCACCGTCTACCTCTCGATCCTCCTGACCCACACGCTCCTCGCCGCGGCCGTGCCGTTCCTCGCCGCGACGGCGCTCCTCCTCGCGTGGAGGGGGCGCTTCGAGGCGCACCGGAAGCTCGCGCGCGTCGCGCTCCCGGTCTGGCTCTACGTCTCGGTCACGGGCGTCGTCGTCTACCTCATGCTCTACCGCATGGGGTACTGAGCCGCGGTGCCGCCTCGACCGGGCCTCTCCGCGGCCCGGCGCGAGCGCAGTGGCAAGATCCGGCCGTGACGACCTGGAACGACCTCCTCGCCGAGGGGCGCGCGCTCCTCTCCGCGCCGGCCTTCGCGCCGTACGAGGCCGAGGAGCTCCTCGCCGCCGCGGCGGGGCGGCCCCGGAGCTGGTTCCACGCGCGCCGCCGCGAGGAGGCCGGCGAGGCCGACGCCGCGCGCTACCGCGCGCTCGCCGCGCGGCGCGCCGCGGGCGAGCCGCTCCAGTACCTCCTCGGCGAGTGGGAGTTCCTCGGCCGCACCTTCCGCGTCGACCCGCGCGCGCTCATCCCGCGCGGCGAGACCGAGGCGATCGTCGAGATGGCCCGCGCCGCCGCGCCCGCCGCGCGCGCGATCCTCGACGCGGGGACCGGCAGCGGCATCCTCGCCGTCTCGCTCGCGCTCGAGCGGCCCGGCGCGCGCGTCGTCGCCGTCGACCGCTCGGAGGCCGCCCTCGCCCTCGCGCGGACGAACGCGCGGCTCCACGGCGTCGGCAACCGCGTCTCCTGCGTCGCCTCCGACTGGCTCTCGGCGCTCGCGCCGCGTCCCCTCTTCGACCTCGCCGTGGCGAACCCGCCCTACGTCCCGCGCCTCGACGCGCCGCACGTCGACAGGACCGTCTCCGAGCACGAGCCGCACCTCGCCCTCTTCGGCGGCGACGACGGCCTCGACGCCGTCCGCGTCCTCCTCGCCGAGCTCCCCGCGCGGCTCCGCCCGGGCGCCCCTTTCCTCTTCGAGATCGGGTACGGGCAGGCGCGCGAGGTGAGCGGACTCGTCGAGGCCTCGCCCGCGTTCTCCCTCGAGGACGTGCGGCTCGACGCCGCGGGGATCCCGCGCACCGTCGTCGCGCGGCGGCGCGGAGGCGCGTACTAAACTCCCGCCGCCTTGGACGCCTTCCTGATCTCCGGTCCCTGCCGCGTCTCCGGAGCGCTCGCTGTCTCCGGCGCCAAGAACGCCGCGCTCCCCTCCATCGCCGCCGCGCTCCTCTCCGAGCGCCCCGTGGCCCTCAACCGCCTCCCCCCCGTCGCCGACATCCGGACGATGAAGAAGCTCCTCTCCGGCATGGGCGTCGCGCTCTCCGGCGAGGCCCCCGGAACGGTCACGTTCGACGCCTCCCGCATCGCCTCGACCGAGGCCCCCTACGACCTCGTCCGGACGATGCGCGCCTCGATCCTCGTCCTCGGCCCGCTCCTCGCGCGGTTCGGCGAGGCGCGCGTCTCGCTCCCCGGCGGCTGCGCCATCGGCGTCCGCCCCGTCGACCTCCACATCATGGCGTTCGAGGCGATGGGGGCCCGCGTCGCCGTGGAGAAGGGGTACATCCACGCCCACGTCTCGCGCGTCGGCCCGCAGCGCGGGAGGCTCACCGGCGCGACGGTCCGCTTCCCGCAGGTCACGGTCACCGGGACGGAGAACGTGATCCTCGCGGCGACCCTCGCCCGCGGCGTGACGACGATCGAGAACGCCGCCTGCGAGCCCGAGGTCGCCGACCTCGCGGCGCTCCTCTCCGCGATGGGGGCGCGCATCTCGGGTGCCGGCACGCCGACCGTCGTCGTCGAGGGGGTCGACGCGCTCCACGGAACGCCGACGCCGCACGCCGTCCTCGCCGACCGGATCGAGGCGGGGACCTACGCGGCCGCCGCCGCGATCACCGGGGGCGACGTGACGCTCCTGGGCGCGCGCGCGGAGGACCTCCCCGCGTTCGTCGCCGCGCTCCGCGCCTCGGGCGTCGACGTCGCGCCGTGCGACGGCGGCCTCCGCGTCTCGCGCGGCGGGCCGCTCCGCCCCGTCGACGTCGAGACGGCCCCGCATCCCGGCTACCCGACCGACCTGCAGGCGCAGTGGATGGCGCTCATGACGCAGGCCGGGGGGACCTCGCGCGTCGTCGAGACGATCTTCGAGAACCGCTTCCTCCACGCCGCCGAGCTCGTGAGGCTCGGCGCGCAGGTCCGGATCGAGGGGCACACCGCGTTCGTCACGGGCCCGTCCCGCCTCGAGGGGGCCACCGTGACGGCCTCCGACCTCCGCGCCTCCGCGGCGCTCGTCCTCGCCGGGCTCGTCGCCGAGGGCGAGACGCTCGTGCGGCGGATCTACCACCTCGACCGGGGCTACGCGGCGATGGAGCAGAAGCTCGCCTCGCTCGGCGCCCGCGTCTCGCGCGTCGAGGGGTGACCGCCGTGCGGCGCGCGGCCCCCGGGACGGCGCTCGCCGCGGCGCTCCTCGCGCTCGCCGGGATGCCCGCGCGCGCCCAGGCTCCGGTTCCCGCGGCGCCGGCCGCTCCCCCCGCATCCGCCCCCGCCACGCCCGACGCGCTCCGCGCCCTCGAGCGCGAGGCGGCCGACGCCGCCCGCGCCGAGGACTGGGCCGGCGTCCTCGCCCATCTCGGGAACCTCCATCGCCTCTCGCCGTCGCGCTACTCCGACGGCCGGTTCGACTTCCTCACGGCCCGCGCGCTGGCCGGCCTCGGGCGGGCCGAAGAGGCGCTCGTCCGCTTCGAGCGCTACGTCGCGACGGGCGACCTCTTCGACGTCCCGGCGCGCCTCGCCGCCGCGCGGCTCCGCTTCCAGAAGGAGGACGGCCTCGGCGCCCTCGAGCTCCTCTTCCCGCTCCTCCAGCGGAAGGAGGGCGCCGTCGCCCGGCGCGCCCTCCGGACCGCGCTCGACGCCCTCGAGACGCGCTTCGACCCCGTCGCCCTCTCGCGCCTCGTCGCCGCCCGGCCGCAGTCCCCCCCTCGCGAGCGGCGCCGGCTCCAGGCGCTCCGCGCCGAGGCGCTCGACCGCGAGGGGGCGACCGAGGAGGCCGCGGCGCTCCGCCTCTCCCTCCTCGCCGAGGCGCGCCGCGACGACGCCGCCGCGACCCTCCTCGCGCGCGAGCTGAAGGGGAAGGAGCCGAGGGACCTCAGCGACGCCGTCCTCCGCCTCCTCGTCGACACCGCCCGCGCCCAGCGCGACCTCGAGCTCGCCGAGCGGCTCGCCGCGGAGCGCGAGCGGCGCGCGCTCATCGGAAAGGACCCCGCCGAGATCGCCGTCGCCCGCTTCGAGCTCGCCCGCCTCCGCGGCTCGCGCGGGCGCTTCGCCGAGGCGGCGAAGGGGTTCGAGACGCTCCTCGCCTCGCTGCCGAAGGCGTACCGCGCCCCGAAGGGGAAGGGGGACGACGGCTACGGCACCGCGGCCTTCGCCGGGCGGGTCCGCTTCAACCTCGGCGCGATGAAGGAGAAGCTCGGCGACCTCGACGGCGCCGTCGCCGACTTCAAACGCGTGGAGGCGGGCCAGGCCGGTCCGGCCGGCCTCGCCGTCCTCCAGCGGGCGCGCCTCGAGATCCGGCGCGGCGCGCTCGAGACCGCCGAGGAGCTCGCCCTTCGCCCCTCGCTCGCCAGGGAGCCGGGGCGCGTCGAGGTCCTCCTCCTCCTCGTCGAGCGGCGAGCGCAGGCGGGCGACGGCGCGGGAGCCGCGCGCGCCCTCGCCCCCGTCGAAGCCCAGGCGAAGGGACGCAGGCTGCCGGAGCCGTGGCTGTCCGAGATCCCGTTCTGGCGCGGCGTCGTCGCCGTGGCGCGGAAGAGACCCGACGAGGCGCTCGCGGCGTGGGCCTCGGTCCTCGCGTCGATCCCGGGCTCCTTCGCGGCCGAGGCGGCCGGCGCGCGCGCCGCGGAGCTCCCGGCCCCCGTCCGCGACCGTTTCGTGAAGGCCTCCCGCACCGAGGGGGAGAGGCTTCTCGCTTCGGGAGACGCCGCCGGCGCGAAGGCGCGCCTCCTGCCGGCGGCCCTCCTCGGCGACGAGGGCGCGCGGGCCTCGCTGCGCGTCGCCTACTCGCACCTCCCCGCCTACGCCGACGTCCTCCTCGCGCCGGTGCTCCCCGACGAGACGCTCCCCGACCTCTGCGGCGACGCGGCCGCGTGCCGCCTCCTGCAGCTCGGCCTCGCGCAGGACGCCGAGCCGATCGTCCGCGACGCGCGTCGCCTCGACACGCTCGTCGGCTGCCTCATCTCCGCCCGCCTCGCCGAGGACGCCGACGCCGGCCCGGCCGCCCTCGAGGCGGCGGAGGCGCTCGCCCGGAAGGTCCCGCGCGACTTCCTCCTCGACCTCGCGCCGCGCACCGTCCGGCGCGGCCTCGCCCCGCGCCCCTTCGACCGGCTCGTCGCGCAGACGGCGGCCGAGCTCGGCGTCCCGCGCGACCTCCTCTACGCCGTCATGCGCCAGGAGAGCCGCTTCGACCGCGAGGCCGCGTCGCCGGCGGCCGCGCGCGGCCTCATGCAGCTCACGCTTCCCGCCGCCGGGGAGGCGGCGCGCGAGCTGAACGAGGAGCCCCCCGCCTACTCCGAGCTCTACGACCCGGCGCGCTCGATCCGGCTGGGCGGGCAGACGCTCCGCTCGCTCCTCGACCGGTTCGCCGGGGACCCCGCCCTCGCGGCGTCCGCCTACAACGCGGGCGCGGGGCAGACCGTCCTCTGGAGCGGCGGGAGCGCGCGGCCGGCCGAGGCGCTCCTCGCCGCGATCAGCTACGCCGAGACGCGCACCTACGTGCGGCGCGTCCTCGCGAACCGGCGGGCCTACCGGCTCGCGCTGCCCGAGGACGAGACGATCGGCGGGCGCCGGTAGACGACGACCCGCGTCTTCTCGCGGAGCCCCTTCGTCCACCTCTCGACCTCCTCGTTGAGGAGGCGCTCGCGGAGGAGGTCCCGGACCTGGTCCTCGACGTCGGCGAACGGGGGGAGCGTGCCGACGCCGCGCGCGGCCGCCTCGGCGCGGAACGGACCGTCGTAGAACGCGCGCGCCCCCTCCTCGGTCACCTTCACCGTCGGCAGGAGCCGCTCGCGCGCGTAGCTCTCGAGGGCGATCCCGCGCCGGATCCACCCCTTCACCTCGTCGCGCGTCGTCCGCGCCCGCTCGAGGGCCCTCTCGAACGGCTCGCCCGTCCCCGCCTCGTAGCGCGCCGCGAGCTCGTCGAGGCGCGCCGAGACGACGGCGGGGTCGGGCTCGAGGCCGGTGAGGAGGCGCAGCTCCTTCTCGCGGAGGAGCTCGACGACCCGGAGGTCGAGGAGCCGGTCGCGGTAGGCGAGCTCGGTCTCCCCCTCGCGCCTGGGGAGGAAGCCGATCGCCTCGAGGCGCGAGACCTCCGACTCGAGGACGATTTCGTCCCCGACGACCGCCGCGATCCGGTCGAGCGTCACCGCCGGCCCCGTCGCCGCCGGGGCGGGCGGCTCGGCGGCGGCCGCGGCCGGCCCCGTCGCCAGGACGAGCGCGAGGAGGAGGGTCCTCATCGCCGCGATCGTACGACGCCCGGGCGCGCCGCGGGCGCGGGCGCCGCTGGTAGCATCGCGCCGTGACCTCTCCCAGCCGCGCTCCCGGGCGGCTCCTCGTCGTCGCCACCCCCATCGGGAACCTCGAGGACCTCACCCCCCGCGCGCTCGCCGCCCTCCGCGAGGCGACCCTCGTCCTCTGCGAGGACACCCGCCGGACGGGGAACCTCTTCGCCCGCCACGGCGTCACCACGCCGCGCGTCTCCTGCCACGAGCACAACGAGTTCCGCCGGATCCCCGAGATGCTCGGGCGCCTCGCGAACGGCGAGACGCTCGCCCTCGTCTCCGACGCCGGGACGCCCGGCGTCTCCGACCCGGGCCGCCTCCTCGCCGCCGCCGCCGCCGAGGCGGGCTACCGCGTCGAGCCGGTCGCCGGCCCCTCGGCCGTCGCCGCGATCCTCTCCGTCTCCGGCTTCCCCGCGGTCCCGTTCTCGTTCCTCGGGTTCCCGCCGTCGCGCCGGGGCGAGCGCGCCCGCTGGTACGCCCGGTTCGCGGCGCGCGACGAGACGCGCATCCTCTTCGAGTCCCCGTTCCGCGTCGTCGAGTCGCTGGAGGAGATGGCCCGGGCGTGGGGCGACCCGAGGGTCTGCCTCGGCCGCGAGCTGACGAAGCTCCACGAGGAGGTCCTCCGCGGCCCGGCCTCGGACGTCGCGGCGCTCCTCGGGAAGCGTCCCGGCGTCAAGGGGGAGATCGCGATCGCCGCGGCTCCGTCCGACGCGACCGCCGCCGCGGACCCGGGGCCCGGGGCGGGCGGCGCGGACGACGACGACGGAGGCCCGGGCCGCGACGACGCGCTCGACGACGGGTCGATCACGGGCGAATGAGCGACCCTGCCGTCCACGTCCGCGACCTCGTCAAGGACTTCGAGGTGACGAAGAAGGCCCCTGGCCTGGCCGGGGCGCTCCGGGGGCTCTTCCGGAACGAGACGTCGACCCTCACCGCCGTCGACCGCGTCTCCTTCGACCTCGCGCGCGGCGAGATGGTCGGCTACATCGGCCCGAACGGCGCCGGCAAGTCGACGACGATCAAGATGCTCACCGGCATCCTGACGCCCACCTCCGGCGAGGTGCGCTGCCTCGGGTACGTCCCGTGGAAGGACCGGCGCGCCTACGCGAAGTCGATCGGGGTCGTCTTCGGCCAGCGGACCCAGCTCTGGTGGGACATCGCCGTCGTCGAGAGCTTCCAGCTCCTCCGCGAGATCTACGGCGTCTCCGACGCCGACTACGCGCGGCGCATGAAGGTCTTCGACGACCTCCTCGACGTCGGCCGGCTCCTGCCGCAGCCCGTCCGGAAGCTCTCGCTCGGCGAGAGGATGCGCTGCGACCTCGCGGCCTCGCTCCTCCACGAGCCGCCGCTCCTCTTCCTCGACGAGCCGACGATCGGCCTCGACGTCGTCGCCAAGACGAACGTGCGCGGCTTCCTGAAGGAGGCGAACCGGCTCCTCTCGACGACCGTCGTCCTGACGACGCACGACCTCGGCGACATCGAGGAGCTCTGCGAGCGCGTCGTCCTCATCGACCACGGCCAGGTCCTCTGGGACGGCAGTCTCCGCGGCCTGCGCGACCGGCACCTCCCCGAGGCGCGCATCCGCTTCGACCTCCACCAGCCGCCCGCGGGGGACCCGAAGGAGCTCGCCATCGGGCCGTGGACCGCCTGCCGCCTCTCGCCGGGGCGGTACCTCCTCGCCGTCGACAAGCGCGAGGCCTCCGCCGCCGACGTCATCCGCGAGATCGTCCGCGGCCTCCCCGTCCTCGACCTCGCCGTCGGCGAGCCCGACATCGAGGAGGTCGTCGCCCGCATCTACCGCGAGAACGCCGCGCTCCGCAGGCCCGACGCCGCGCCGCCCGCCGAGGGGGCCGGGCCCGGCTTCGTCGCGCACCGCGGCGTCCGCCGGGGCTGAGGCTTCGCCGTGACCGCCCTCGTCGCCGCGGCGCGCCCCTACTTCGCGTTCGCGCGCACCTCGTTCCTGAACATCCTCGCCTACCGCGCGCGCTACTTCGTCGGCATCCTGACCTACTTCTTCAACGCGACCGTCTGGTACTACATCTGGCGCGCCCTCTTCCACGAGAAGGGAGACGGGGCGACGCTCGGCGGCTTCACCTTCCCGCAGATGCTCACCTACGTCGCGACCGGGTGGGCGCTCCGGAGCTTCTACTTCAACGAGGTCGACCGAGAGATCGCGAGCCAGGTCCGCGAGGGGCGCCTCGCGATGACGCTCATCAAGCCGGTCGACGTCCAGGCGATGACCCTGGCGCAGGCCCTCGGCGAGAGCGCCTTCCGCCTCGTCCTCTTCACGCTCCCCATCGGCGTCCTCCTCGGGCTCGTCTACCCGATCCTCCCGCCGGCCTCGCCCGCGGCGTTCGGTCTCTACCTCCTCTCGGGCGTCCTCTCGGCGTTCCTCGTCGGCGCGATCAACTTCTGCGTCGGCCTCGTCGCCATCCGGACGACGTCGATCCTCGGCGTCCTCAGGGCCAAGTACCTCGTCCTCGAGCTCCTCTCCGGGCTCCTCGTCCCGGTCGCGTTCTTCCCCGAGCCGGTGCGGAAGGTCCTCGTCTGGCTCCCGTTCCTCCACATGAACGACACGCCCGGCCGCATCTGGCTCGGCCTCGCGACGGGCGCCGACGCGGCGCGCGCGCTCGGCCTGCAGGCCGGGTGGACGCTCGCGCTCCTCCTCCTCGGCCGCCTCCTCTGGAGCGCGACCGCGCGGCGCATCGAGGTCCAGGGGGGCTGACGGTGGGCCGCGTCCGCTTCCACGCGCGCCTCCTCGGGCTCTACTTCGCGCAGTACGCCAAGGCGCGCCTCGCCTACCGGGCCGACTTCGCGACGGCCGTCCTCGCCTCGTTCCTCGGGACGGCGGCCTCGTTCTCCGTCGTCCTCCTCCTCTTCTCGCGCTTCCCGCACCTCGCCGGATGGAGCTTCCCCGAGATCGTCTTCCTCTACGGCTTCTCGCTCCTGCCGTACGGCCTCTTCAACGTCCTCTCGACGAACCTCTACGAGTTCGCCGACCGCTACCTCGTCGAGGGGCGCTTCGACCGGATCCTCCTCCGCCCCGTCTCGCCCCTCTTCCAGGTCCTCTTCGAGAGCTTCCGGCTCGAGTCGTTCCAGGAGGTCGTCACCGGCGTCGTCGCGGTCGCCTGGGCCGCCTCGCGCCTCCCGCACGTCTCGCCGCTCGGCCTCGCGCTCCTGCCGCTCTGGGCCGTCTTCGGGGCCGCGATCTACCTGTCGATCTTCGGCATCCTGACCGCCTCGAGCTTCTGGATCGAGGACCGCGTCGGCCTCGCGCCCCCCGTCTTCAACCTCATGTCGTTCGGGCGCTACCCGATCACGATCTACGACCTGAAGGTCAAGGTCCTCCTCTCCACCGTCATCCCCTTCGCCTTCGCCTCGTTCTACCCGACGACGCTCGCGCTCCGGCGGGGCGACTTCCTCCCCTTCTTCTGGGCCGTCCCCGCCGTCGCCCTCCTCTTCGCCCTCCTCAACCGCGCGCTCTGGCGCAGGGGCATCGCGAAGTACGGGTCAACTGGAAGCTGAGGAAACGAGAAGGGCGCCCTCGGCGAG
>JAXLQV010000001.1:287500-2301822 GCA_046331465.1 Thermoanaerobaculia bacterium | reverse complement strand
CGTCGGAAGGTCTCCCGCGCTTCACGCTCGACGACTGAACGAGGAGCCCCGGCGCCGGGGCGGCGGGATGAATGGTGAGCCGTCCGGGACTCGAACCCGGGACCCCCTGCTTAAAAGGCAGATGCTCTAACCAGCTGAGCTAACGGCCCGCCGCGGCGATGTTACCGCGGCTCGACGCTCCGGGCCCCGGGGCGCTGCGGAGCCCGGGAGCGCCGCAGCAAGCGGCCTGTGACGGGGGTCACCGACGTGCGCTCGGGAGGGCAGTCGGAGTAGCCTCCACGCAAAGGCCCGGCACGAGGTGAAGGTGATGAAGCTCGCGGTGCATCGCGCCGCCGCTCTCGGGGCGTTCGCGATCCTCGGCGCGACGCTCCCGGCGGCGGCCCAGACGAACGTGAAGGTGGTCGTCTCGGAGGTCGTCGACGACCGGATCTCGCAGGGGATGATGACGGGCGGGCTCGCCTTGGCGCTGAAGCTCGAGGGCGAGGGGCTCGACGCGGTGAAGTCCGTGAGGTACCGCGTGAAGGAGGCGAAGGACGACTCGGGGAAGAGCCTCCTCGACCCGAAGTCGAAGGCGCCCGCGTTCACCGACCGGAACGTGAACGGCGGCGAGGTCCGCGTCGACCTCGCGAACCCGCCGCGCGACGCGTCGTCCGTCCACGTGTCGGGGACCGCGGAGCTCTTCGTCCCGGGGCGGGACGCCGCGAGCGTCGTGAAGGTCCCCGGCTTCCTCGGCCGTCTCGACAAGCCGGTCTCGTCGAAGGGATTGAAGGCCGCGAAGGTCGAGGTGACGGTCCTCTCGAAGGAGAAGTACCTCGAGGAGCGGAAGAAGGACCGGCTCGACGAGAAGAAGATCGCGAGGATCCGCGCCGAGGGGAAGGAGCGCGGGATGAAGCCGGAGGAGCTCGACGCCCTCATCGAGATGGCGAAGGCCTTCGACGAGATCGGGTCCGGGGAGCTCCCCGCGATCGGCCTCTACCTGAAGGTCCCGCGGGCGAGCGAGGAGAAGATCCAGGAGTTCTGGGTCGAGACGGCGGCGGGGGAGCGGATCGAGACCGGCTCGTCCTCGGGGAGCGGCGGCGAGGAGTACACGCTGAAGCAGGTCGAGGTGAGGCAGGTCATCCCGCGCGACGCCGTCCTCGTCTTCAGCCTCTTCACGGAGAAGTCGGTCGTCCAGGTCCCGTTCGACCTGAAGGAGGTCCCCCTCCCGTGAGCGCCCTCCGCACCTCCGCCACCCTCCTCCTCGGGGCGGCGCTCCTCGCCGGCCCGTCCGCGGCCCAGACGAAGCGCAAGCCGAAGGCGGCGCCGGGGAAGACCCCCGCGGCGAAGGAGATCGTCCCGCCGGCGACCCCGGCGAACGCGACGATCACGGCGCTCCAGGACCGCCGCTCGAGCGGGAGCTTCGCCCGCTTCACGCTCGGCATGGAGCTCCCCGACGTTCCGGCCCCCGAGGCGAAGGCGGCGCGCGTCGTCGTGACGAAGGCGGTCGACGACCTCGGGACGAACCTCGTCCCGGAGGGCGCCGCGAACGCCCGCCTCGAGCCGACGCAGCGCGGCCAGCTCGGACCGTCCGACGGCAAGCCCTCGCCGCCGACGATCGTCTTCGCCGAGATGAAGAACCCGCCCCGGAAGGCGAAGGTCCTGAAGGAGGTCGCCGGCGAGATCGAGCTCTTCGTCCCGTCCCGCGACCCGAACGGCGAGGCGAGCCTCCCGAGGTTCCTCGAGCTCGCCGGGCAGCCGGTCGCGCACGCGGCGCTGAAGGCGAACGGCGTCGAGCTCGAGATCCTCTCGAAGGCGCAGCTCGCGGCCGAGCGGAAGAAGGCGGAGGACGCCGCGCGGGCGAAGCTCAGGAAGAACGGGGTCACCGACGCGGAGTCGCTGAAGGAGATGGTCGAGGGCGAGCTCTACTCCTTCCCGAAGGGGGAGGAGGGCGAGGTCGTCCTCCGCGTGAAGGACCCGAAGAAGGCGATCCAGGAGATCCAGGCTGCCGACGCCGCGGGGAACCCGGTCTTCTCGGGGAAGTCGGAGTCGGCCGGGCTGACGACGCTCTCGTTCTGGAACGAGAAGCCGAAGCCCGACTGGACGCTCAAGGTCCGGATGCAGTCCGCCCGGAGCCTCGTGAGGTACACGTTCTCGTTCCGTGACCTTCCGCTGCCGTGAGGGGGAGCCCGCGCCCGCCCGGCCCGGAGGGGCCGGGCGGGCGGCGGGTCTAGAATCGTCGCAGCGATGACGGCGGCCGGGGAGTCGACGGAAGTCCAGAAGCGCCTCGAGGAGGTCTACCACGACCTCCCGGAGGCGATGCGGCGGATCGCGGACGCCCTCATGTCCGACTCGCTCCTCGGCGCGCTCTGGGGGATCGAGACGCTCGCCGAGCGGGCGAACGTGAGCATCGGGACGGTCGTCCGCTTCTCGAAGCGGCTCGGCTACCGCGGCTTCAGCGAGTTCCGCGACGCGCTCCGCGCCGCCTGCCAGCTCCGCTCGGAAGGGGACCCGCTCGAGGCGCTCGAGGCGCCGACGAACCCGTTCTGGGCGCTCTCGGAGGTCGTGCGCCGCGACGGGGAGAACCTGAACCGGCTGCTCCAGACCCTCGACGCCTCGACCCTCGACGCGGCGACGCAGCTCCTGATGAAGGCTGAGCACCGCCTCCTCCTCGGCCGCGGCGTCTCCCACGTCATGTGCCAGGTCCTCGCCTTCAACCTCACGCAGGCGGGGCTCCCGTGCATCGCGGCGATCCCGTCCGACTTCTCGAGCCAGGTCGCGAACCTCGGCTCGCGCGACCTCCTCGTCGTCGTGAGCTGCGCCCCGTTCAGCCGCGAGACCGTCGACGCGGCGGCGTTCGCGAAGCGGTGCGGCATCCCGGTCCTCGCCTTCAGCGACCGGAAGGAGTCGCCGCTCGCCGCGGCCGCGGCAGTGACGATCACGCTCCCGTCGGAGGACTTCCTCTTCAGCTTCGGCCTCTCGACCTTCTCGGTCCTCTCGCACGCCCTCGCGATCGCCGTCGCCTCGAAGGACACGGCCGGGACGGTGCGGCGGATCCAGGCCGCCGACGAGGTCGCCCAGCCGCTCTTCGTGGAGCACTGGCTGCCGATGCAGCCCGGCGCGATCCGCGTGGCGCGCCGCCCGAAGCCCGAAGGTTCCTGAAGGGGGGCCGCGCCGTCAGGGCGCGAGCGAGAGGATCGCCTCGAGGACGCCCCCGGCGACGGCGCGGGCCTTGTCGGAGACGGAGAAGCAGCTCTCCGTCACGAAGCGGGGGTCGACGTCGGCGACCTTGAGGCCCGCCGGCACGTCGAGGCCGGGCCGGATCATCCCGCGGACGACTCCCGAGATCGTCGAGTGGACGACGGTCCCGCCGATCGAGAGGAGCGGCGCCCCGGCTTCCACCCGGTCGCCGATGGAACGCAGCGGCTCGGCCGTCCCGGCGACGGGCGCGTGGACGACCCGGCCGGTGCTCTGCCCGGCGATGAGGCCGGGAACCCCCGTGTTCGGCTCGGCGGAGCCCGAGAGGAGCACCCGGCCGAGGTCGTGGCCGCGGTTCGTCTCGACGACGGCGTGCGCGTCGCGGCCGGCTTCAAACCCCGGACCGAGCGCGACGACGACCGGGGCCATGTCGATCCGCGTCCCGAGGTTCCGCTTGGCGACGATGGCGTCGAGGAGCGCGACGGGCGCGAGCCGCCCGAGGAGGCGCGCGTCGGGATCCTCGACGATCGGCACCTCGTCCGCGCCCCAGCGCTCCGGCGCGTCGGCGCAGCGGAAGGCCCGGATCCCCTCGACGGTCGCGGACCCGTCGAACATCGCCTCGGAGAGGCAGACGGTCCGGCGGATCGCGCAGGGGCGCGCCGTCTCGAGCGCGACGACCCGGAAGCCGGAGCGGACGAGCCTCACGATGCAGCCGGTGCCGAGGTCGCCCGCGCCGCGGACGGCGACGAGGGTCCCGCGAACGAGGCTCACCGGGCCGGCTCCCCGAGGGTGAAGAAGAACCGGACGTCCCCTTCCTCGCCGCTCAGGAGGACGAGGTCGGCGGCGAGCGCGGCGACCTGGCCGGGGGAGGGGACGAACGGGGCTTCGTCGACCTTGTTCAGGAGGACGACGCGGGGGGCGTCCGCTCCCTTGAAGAGCCCCTCCGGGTGCCGCACGAGGGCGACGAGGTGGTCCCATCCGATCGGCTCGCCGGGCGCGCAGCCGGTCACGGCCGCGAAGAGCTCCGGGCGGTGGACGGTCCGCTCGTCCATCGGCCAGCCGAGGGCGTCGAGGCCGACGACCCCGACGACGAGGCTCGTCCCTTCCGGGAGGACCGGCTCGTACGGAGCCGGCGCCTTGACCGGCAGCCTCTTCGAGCCGTCGGCTTCGACGAGGACGACGCCCCACGCCTCGCGGAGAGCGGCGACGTGCGACGGGTGAATCCCGCGGAGCTTGCCGGGCTGGTCGGCGGGGCGTGCGGCGAGGAGCGTGACGCCCGGAGAGGGCTCCGGGGCGCCGACCCCGGCCGCGGAGCCCGACTCGAGCTCGGGCCGGAAGACGATTCTCGTGAAAGGGTCGCCGTCGCCGCGGGGGTCGGCGAGGTTCGTCGTCGTCGTGACGAGGACCGCGCGGCCGTCCGACGCGAGCTCCCGCGCGAAGTGGAGGAGGAGGCTCGTCTTCCCGCCGGCTCCGACGAACGACACGACGCCGTCCCCGCCCGGGAGGAGCGGCAGGAGGGCGTCCGCGAGCCTCAGGACGCGTTTCGTTTCCCCCTCCCCGAGAGTCCGGCGTGCGCGACGCCGCGGCGCACCGCGACGAGCTCGCCGACGATGGAGACGGCGAGCTCCTCGGGGGTCTCCGCGCCGATGTCGAGGCCGATCGGCGTGTGGACCGACTCGACCTTCGCGCGGTCGAAGCCGTCGGCGAGGACCTGCTCCGTGAGGAGACGGACCTTCCGCTTGCTCCCGATGAGCCCCGCGTAGCGCCAGCCTTTGGCGAGGACGGCCCGGAGCGACTCGAGGTCGGCGAGGTGGCCGCGCGTCACGATGACGACGTAGGTCGCCGCGTCGAACGGGAACCGGTCGACGACCTCCGCGTACGGGCCGCAGAGGGTCGCGACGCCGGCGGGGAAGCGCTCGGGGAGGAGGAACTCCTCCCGGTCGTCGGCGACGGTGACGGCGAAGCCGAGGGCCGGCGCGAGGGCGGCGATCGCGCGCCCCACGTGGCCCCCGCCCAGGATGAGGAGCTTCTCGGGAGGGAGGAGCGGGTCGTAGAAGAACCCCGACTCCGGCGAGAAGAGCGGCTTTCCGTGCTCGAGGGCGTGCCGGGCGGCCTCCGGGTCGACCCCCTCCGGCGCTGCGGGGACCCAGCTCCCGCTCCCGTCCAGGACGGCGCTCTCGCCGGTCGCGTACCGGTGCGCGAGGACGGCCCGTTCGCCGCGGAAGAGGAGCTCCCGCGCCGCCTCGAACGCGGCGCGGGACGCAACCGGCTCGACGAGGACGCGGCTCGTCCCGCCGCAGACCATGTCGGCGCCCTCGGCCTCGGTCCCCTGCATCTCGACCTCGAGGACACGGGCCTTCCCGTCGGCGAGCGCGTCGCGGCACGCCGCGAGGACCTTCGCCTCGCCCTTCCCGCCGCCGACGGAGCCCGCGACGAGACCCGTGGCGTCCGCGAGCATCCAGGAGCCGGCGTGGCGCGGCGCCGACCCCTTCACCTGCATCACCGTGCAGAGCGCGACCGGGCCCCGCGCCGCGAGGAGCGTCTCGAGGAGCGAAAGGCTCATTCCTTCCTCTTCCGGCTGTAGGGAGTCCCCGCGAGCGGGAGCTCGGTCCGGAACTGGCCGTCGCGGTTGAAGTAGGCCCCGGCCACCGCCGGCGCCGTCGGGATCGTGGCGATCTCGCCGAGCCCCTTCGCGCCGAACGCCTTGGGGTCGGGGTTCTTCTCGATGATGACCGGCTCGATCGGCGGCACCTTCGAGTCCTTGAAGAGCCCCAGCGTTCCGTACTTCACCTGCGGCTCGCCGTCCTTGAGCGGGAAGTCCTCGGTCAGGCCGAACCCGAGCCCCATGACGACGCCCCCTTCGATCTGGGCCTCCACCTGGACCGGGTTGATGGCCCGGCCGACGTCGTGCGCCGCGACGACCTTCTCGAGCATCCCGGCCTCGTCGAGGAGGACGACGTGGGTCGCGTACGAGTAGGCGACGTGGCTGACCGGGTTCGGCTTGTCGCTCGCGAAGGGATCGGTGACGCCGGAGAACTCGGCGTAGTACTCCTTCCCCTCGAGCTCGGCGAGCGACGCCGCGGCGAGGTCCTTCTTCAGGTCGGTGGCGGCTCGGCAGGCCGCCTCGCCCGTGAAGAGGGTCTGGCGGGAGGCCGTCGTCGTTCCGCTGTTCGGGGAGTTGGAGGTGTCGGGCGGCGCGACGGCGATCTGGCCCCAGGAGAGGCCCGTGATCTCGGCGACGAACTGCTGGAGGACGGAGGCGAGCCCCTGCCCCATGCAGGCGGCGCTCGTGTAGATGACCGCCCTGCCTCCCTCCACCTTCAGTCTCACACGTCCCACGTCGGGGAGCCCGACGCCGATCCCGGCGTTCTTCATCGCGCAGGCGACCCCCGCGTCGGGGCGCCTCTCGCAGAGGTCCTTCACCGCGAGGAGGGTCTCCTTGAGACCGGTCCCCTCGTCGCAGATCTGCCCGTTCGGCAGGACGTCGCCCGGCGCGCAGGCGTTCCGCCAGCGGACCTCCCACGGCGTGAGGCCGGCCTCCTTCGCGACGAGGTTCAGGCACGACTCGATGGCGAAGCACGACTGCGTGACGCCGAATCCGCGGAAGGCGCCCCCGGGCGGGTTGTTCGTGTAGACGCCCGTGCCGACGATCTCGACATTCGGGATCTTGTACGGACCCGCCCCGTGCGTGCAGGCGCGCTGCAGGACCGGGCCGCCGAGGGAGGCGTAGGCCCCGGTGTCCTGGAGGAGGTCGGCCTTGACGGCGGTGACGCGGCCCTCGGCGTCGGCGGCGACGACGTAGTCCATCTCGAAGGCGTGGCGCTTCGGGTGGACCCGGATCGACTCCTGGCGGTCGAGCGTCAGCTTCACCGGCGCCTTCAGCTTCCAGGCGAGGAGCGCGGCGTGGTGCTGGACGATGAGGTCTTCCTTGCCGCCGAAACCGCCCCCGACGTAGGCACTGACGACCTTCACCTTTTCCGCGGGCAGGCCCAGGACCCCGACGATCCCCTTGTAGTCGTCGTAGATGCTCTGGGTCCCGGTGTAGACCGTGAGCGTCTCGTCCTCCCCGGGGATGGCCAGGGCGCTCTCCACCTCCATGAAGGCGTGCTCGGTCTCGGGCGTCCGGAACTTCTGCCTCACGACGATGGCCGCCTCGGCGATCGCCTTGTCCGGGTCGCCGCGCCTCAACGTGGACTTCGCGAGGAGGTTTCCCTTCGGGTGGAGCTTCGGGGCGCCCTCGTCGAGCGCCCGCTTCGGGTCGACGAGCGGCGGGAGGACCTCGTAGTCGAGCCGGATCCTCGCGACCGCCTCCTTCGCCTGCTTGCGGGTCTCCGCGGCGACGAGGGCGATCGCGTCGCCGACGTAGCGCGTCTCCTCGCCGACGGCGATCATCGCGGGCCAGTCGTGGATGATGTGCCCGTGGAAGCGGTCGCCCGGGACGTCGGCGGCCGTCAGGACGCACTTCACCCCCGGCATCGCGAGCGCCTCGGACGCGTCGATCCCCTTCAGGAGGATCCGCGCCTTCGGCGGGCGCAGCACCGCGCCGTGGAGCATCCCGGGGACCTTCATGTCGTCCACGTAGAGCGCCGCGCCGAGGACCTTCTCCCGCGCGTCGACGCGCTGGATCTTCGCGCCCACGCCGAGCGCGGCCTCGTGGCCGTCCGGCACCGCGGCCCCCTCCTTGAAGATCCGCGCCGAGTCGACGATCGCCTTCTCGATCTTCACGTAGCCGGTGCAGCGGCAGAGGTTCGTGGCGAGGCCCTTCGCGAGGTCCTCGTGCGTCGGCTCCGGGTGGGCGTCGACGATCCCCTTGGCGCTGATCACCATGCCGGGCATGCAGAACCCGCACTGGACCGCGCCGGCGTTCGCGAAGGCGTAGGTGTAGACGTCCTTCTCGCGGTCCGTGAGGCCCTCGACGGTCACGACCTTCTTCCCCTCGAGCTTGTCCATCTTGAGGAGGCACGCCCGGGTCGCCTTGCCGTCCACGAGGACCATGCAGGCTCCGCAGACGCCCTCCGAGCACCCGTTCTTCACCGAGGTGACGTTCAGGTCCTCCCGGAGGAACTCGAGGAGGTTCGCGTCCCTCGTGCAGGTGACGTCCCGACCGTTGACCTGGAAGTTCGCCATGGTTCACCTCTTGCCGGTGCGGATCCAGTCTAGCCCTCTGTTCCTCTTGCGCCCGCGGGGAGGCCGAGCCCCCCGCGAGCCGTTCAGCGCGCCACGGTCAGGACGGTCCCGATCTCCTCGGGGGTCCGCCCGACGACGGCCTGGTAGTTGCCCCGGTCCGTCGCCCCTTCCGTGATCATGAGGAGGACCGTCTTCTCGGGGCCGAGGAGGCCGGCGTCGCGGAACTCCGCGGTCGACGCGTCGTCGTGCAGCGCGGCGAGCGCCCCGAGCGCGGCCGCGCCCGTCTCGCCGGCGACGACGCCGCTGTCGGCGAGGCCGCGCATCGCCTCGCGGGCGCGGTCGTCGCCGATCGAGACCATCCAGTCGACGCCGGTCGAGACCCGCGGCCAGGCGACGGGGGAGGGGAGCCCGCAGTTCAGGCCGACCATGATCGAGCGGTGCGGGCCCGGCACGGCGGTCATCTCGCCGGCCTTCGCCGAGACCTGGATGCAGTTCGCGTCCGCCGGCTCGACGCCGACGAGCGCCCCCCTCCAGGGCCGGCTCCGGAGGTAGCTGACGGCGGCGGACATGAAGGCGCCGACCCCCATCGGGACGACGACGACGTCCGGCACGCCGATCCCGGCGGCCGCGAGCGCCTGCTCGATCTCGAGGAAGATCGTCGTGTAGCCGTCGACGACCCGTCGGGGCGTCACGTCGTACCCGGGCCAGGAGGTGTCGGAGATGACGAGGCAGCTCTCGCTCGCCTCCTCCGCCGACCGCGCGACGGCGGCGTCGTAGTCGCCGTCGACGACGGTCACCTCCGCCCCCTCGTTCTGGATCGCGTGGATCCGGGCGGGGACCGTCCCCTTCGGGACGAAGATGCGGCAGGAGAAGCCGAGGAGCCGCGCCATGAACGCGACCGCGCGGCCGTGGTTCCCGTCGGTCGCCGCCGCGAAGGAGAAGGGCTTCAGGTAGGCGATGCGGCGGGAGAGGTCGTTGATGTTCGCCCAGGGCTCCGGCTCGAAGCCGAGGTGGTCGCAGAGCGCGCGGTACGACGCCCACGACGCGCCGAGGATCTTGAAGCTCGGCAGGCCCAGCCGCTGCGTCTCCGCCTTCACGAGGACGCGCTTGACGCCGTACCTCGCCGCGAGGTCCGGGCAGTCGTAGAGCGTCGTCGCGCGGTAGGCGGGCATCCGCCGGTGGAAGATCCAGACCGAGGGGTCGGGAGCGGGCCAGCGGTGCTCGGGCTTCGCGAGCGGGTTCTTCAGGAGGGTCGCTTCCGCGGCGAGGGTCGTGGCGTTCATCTTCGGCCTCCAGGGCTCCGGGCGGGACGGTGCGTGGCGCGGGTCAGGGAACGACGTGGGTGCCGGTCTTCCCGGCGAGGGCGAGGCCGAGGTGCTCGGGGTCCGTGATGATGGCCTCCCTGCCGCCCCCCTCGAGGAACTCGATGACGGCCTGGATCTTGGGGAGCATGCTCCCCGGCTTGAAGTGCCCCTCGGCGCAGTACTGCTTCGCCTCGGCGACGGTCATCCGGTCGAGGACCTTCTGGTCGGGCTTCCCGTAGTTCAGGCAGACCTTCTCGACGCCGGTCGAGATGACGAAGAGCTCGGCCCCGATCTGGCGCGCGAGGAGGCTCGAGGCGAAGTCCTTGTCGATGACGGCCGAGGCGCCCTTCAGCTCGCCCTTCTCGTCCGGGACGACGGCGATGCCGCCGCCGCCGGCGGCGACGACGACGAAACCGGCGTCGAGGAGGCTCTTCACGGCGTTCATCTCGAGGATCGCCTTCGGCCTCGGGGAAGCGACGACGCGCCTCCAGCCGCGGCCGGCGTCCTCCACGAGCTCCCAGCCGTCCTTCGCCCGGTGGTGGTCGGCCTGCTCCTTCGTCAGGAACGAGCCGATCGGCTTGTTCGGCTTGCCGAACGCCGGGTCGTCGCGGTCGACGAGGCACTGCGTCACGACGCTCGCCGCCTGCTTGGCGAGGCCCCGCCGCCTGAACTCGTTGTAGAGGGCGAGCTGGATGTGGTAGCCGATCGCCCCCTGCGTGTCGGCGACGCAGGAGTCGAGCGGGACCATGTGGAGCTCGCGCGCGGCGAGCTCGGAGCGGCGCAGGATGAACCCGACCTGCGGCCCGTTGCCGTGCGTGACGACGACGCGCAGCCCCGGCTCCCCGAAGAGGGCGGCGACGTGCTTGCACGTCTCCGCGGCGGCCTGGAACTGGTCGGGCACCGTCTGGTGCTCCTTGTCGGTGATCAGGGAGTTCCCTCCGACGGCGATGACGGCGGTGCGGCTCACGTGGCCTCCTTCGGGTGCTTCAGAAGCGCTCCCAGAGCGCGGTGGCGAGGCGGCGGCTCTCCGCCGCGAGGGCCTCTTCGTCGAGGCCGATCTCGAGCTTCCGGCCGTGCATCAGGACCCGGCCGCCGCAGATCGTCGTGTCGACGACGGCCTGCGAGATGCCGAAGACGAGGTGGCCGAGGACGGTGGAGTCGTTCAGGGGGGTCGGGGCGAGGTAGTCGACGAGGATCACGTCGGCCGCGGAGCCCTCGGCCAGCGTGCCGATCGGGAAGCCCCAGAGCGCCGAGGCGATCTCGGGGTTCCGGACGAAGAGGGCCCCGGTCAGCTCCATGAAGCCGCAGCTCGGGTTGTCCTGCCGGAGGTGCTGCGCCCAGAGGCCGACGCGGACCTCCTCGAGCATGTTCACCGTCATGGCGTCGGTGCCGAGGCCGACCGGGACGCCCCGCTTCACGAGCCCGAGGACGTCGGCGATGCCGACGGCGTTGTTGAGGTTCGACTGCGGGTTGTGGACGACCCAGGTCCCGCTCGCGGCGAGGGCGTCCTTGTCCGCGTCGTCGCAGTGGACGGCGTGGGCCGCGATGCTGCCCTTCCCGAGGATCCCGTGGTCGATCAGCCTCCGCGCGGACGACTTCCCGTACTTCGCCCGGTTCGCGGCGACGTCGGAGGCGGCCTCGGCGACGTGGACGTGGAAGCCGACGCCCGCGTCCTTCCCGAGCCGCGCCGCCTTCTCGAGCGTCCCGTCGGAGAGCGTGAAGGCCGCGTGGAGGCCGAAGAGCGCGCGGAGCTGCGGGTCGTTCGCCGACGCGCATTCCCGCGCGAAGGCGGCGTTCTCCTCGAGCCCCTCCTCCGCCACCGCCGCGCCGTCTCGGTCGGAGACTTCGTAGCAGAGGCAGGAGCGGAGCCCCGTCTCCTTCACCGCCTTCGCGATCCTCCCGAGGGAGCCGGTGACGGCCCCCGGGCTCGCGTGGTGGTCGACGAGGGTCGTCGTCCCCTTCCGGATGGCGTCGAGCAGGATGACCTTCGCGCTCACCTCGACGTCGTCGAGAGAGAGCTTCCGGTCGAGGCGCCACCAGAGGTTCTCGAGGACCTCCTGGAAATTCGCGCTCGGCGCGGCCTTCCCGAGGCCGCGCACGAGCGTGGAGTAGTAGTGCATGTGGGCGTTGACGATCCCGGGGAGGACGAGCTTGCCGCGGGCGTCGATCTCGCGGTCGAACGGGCCGGGGATCTCGCCCGCCGGCGCGATCCGGGCGATGCGGCCCCCCTCGAGGAGGAGAGCCTGCCCCTCGAGGACCCGGCAGGGGTTCCCGAAGGTGACGAGCGTGCCGTTCCGGATGAGGAGCCGCATCGGAGCCTCCGTTTCGAGACGGTGTGGGTCCCGGGGGCTACCCGAGGCCCACTTCCGCGTTGAACTCGTCGATGAGCCGGTCGAAGTGGACGACCTCGTCCTCGAAGAGCTCGCGCCAGTACTCGGGGTTCCACTGGGCCTGGATCTCCTCGTAGGTCTTCCCCTGCTGCTCGACCCAGGTGTAGTACTTCAGGTTGTGGATCGCCTTGCGGTCCGCGTAGGTCAGCTCCTTGAAGTTGTCCACCGCCTGCCGCTCGAGGCTCCCCGTCTGCGTCCGGGCGGCGTCGATCGCCGTGAACGGCCCGCGCTCGGCCGTCAGCTCCGCGAGGCGGGAGAGATACATCTCCGCGCTGTCGGTGAAGACGGTCATGACGACGTCGTTCTCGTCGAGCTCCCAGTACTTCGCGGCCTTGATGGCGGCGAGGATGTTGCAGATGCACGAGATGCCGAGGAGGTCGAGCTTCCCGACGGCGTCGGCGGGCGCCCCGGCCGCGACGAGGAGCTCCCGGCCCGCCGGCTCGTTGAAGAGCCGGAGGAGGCGCATGCAGTCCTCGTCGTCGATGGCGGCGACCGCGTCGGTGTTGCGGACGTTGTGGACCCACGGGACGTGCTTGTCGCCGATCCCCTCGATCCGGTGGCCCCCGAACCCGTTCCGGAGGAGCGTCGGGCACTGGAGCGCCTCGGTGGCGACGGTCTTCATCCCCGGGAAGAGGGTCTTGAGGTAATCACCGGCGGCGATCGTCCCCGCGCTTCCGGTCGCGCTGACCCAGGCCGCGAGGCGCGTCTTCGGCGTGCGCATCCCCGCGTAGACCTCCTCCACGGCGGGCCCCGTCACGTTGTAGTGCCAGAGCGGGTTCCCGAACTCGTCGAACTGGTTGAAGATCACGTTCGCCGGGTCCGCCTTCAGCTCCCAGCACTTGTCGTAGATCTCCTTGACGTTGCTCTCGCAGCCCGGCGTCGCGATGACCTCCGCGCCGATCTCCTTGAGCCAGTCGAAGCGCTCCTGCGACATCTCCTGCGGGAGGATCGCGACGGCGTGGCAGCCGAGGATGGCGGAGTCGAATGCGCCGCCGCGGCAGTAGTTGCCTGTGCTCGGCCAGACGGCCTTGTGCTTCTCCGGGTCGAACTCGCCGCTCACGAGGCGGGGGACGAGGCAACCGAAAGCGGCGCCGACCTTGTGGGCCCCGGTGGGGAACCACTTCCCGACGAGGCCGACGACGCGGGCCTTGATCCCGGTGATCTCCTTCGGGATCTCGAGGTAGTTCGGGCCGCCGAAGAGGCCCGTCTCGTGGTCGTTTTTCCAGGTGATCCGGAAGAGGTTCGCGGGGTTCACGTCCCAGAGGCCGACGCCCTCGAGCCGCTTCTTCTGCGCCTCGGGGACGAGGGACGGCTCGCGCATCTGCCGGAAGGTGGGGATGACGATTCCCCGCTCGCGGCAGCGCTTCGCGGTCCGCTTCCGGACCTCGCCGTTGATCGACTTCACGATCCGCGACATGGCGCGCCTCAGATGCTCAGCTTCCGTCCGCGGGCGACGATCTCGTCGAGCTTCGCGGCCGGATCGGCGATCCGCTCGAGGAACATGAGGGCGCTGATGACGAACGGCTTGTAGGCCGCTTCCTGGTAGGTCGGGATCCGGTACTGCTCGAAGACGTCGGCGCTCACCTCGCCCGCCTTGCAGCTGACGTCGGTGATGTCGGCCGGCAGGCAGTGCATGTAGAGCGCCTTGCCGCCCTTCGTCAGGTTCATCTTCGCCCGGTCGCACTCCCAGCTCGTGAACTTCGCGTTGTTCGCGAGGCACTCCTTCTCGAGCGCCTTGAGGCCGTCCTTGTCGTTCTTGTTCAGGAGCTCGGTCCGGCGGCCCATCACCTCGTAGGGAGCCCACGACTTCGGGTAGACGATGTCGGCGTCCTTGAAGGCCGCCTCCATGCTGTTCACGACCTCGAACTTCCCGCCCGTGGCCGCCGCGTTCTTCTTCGCGACCTCGATGACGTCGGGGATGAGGCCGTAGCCCTCGGGGTAGGCGAGGCTGACCTCCATCCCGAAGCGGGACATCAGGCCGATGATCCCCTGCGGGACGGAGAGGGGCTTGCCGTAGCTCGGGCTGTAGGCCCAGGTCATGGCGATCTTCTTCCCCTTGAGGTTCTCGAGGCCGCCGAAGTGCTCCTTCAGCCACGCGAGGTCGGCGAGCGACTGCGTCGGGTGGTCGATGTCGCACTGGAGGTTGACGATGCTCGGGCGGCGGTGGAGGACCCCCTGCTTCGTCCCGTCGGTCAGCGCGTCGCCGACCTCGCGCATGTACGAGTTCCCCGCGCCGAGGAACATGTCGTCGCGGATGCCGATGACCTCGGTGAGGAACGAGATCATGTTCGCCGTCTCGCGGACCGTCTCGCCGTGGGCGACCTGGCTCTTCTGCTCGTCGAGGTCGGCGAGGGAGAGGCCGAGAGCGCTCGCGGCCGAAGCGAAGGAGAAGCGGGTCCGCGTGGAGTTGTCGCGGAAGATGGAGATCGCGAGGCCGGTGTCGAAGGCGCGGTAGGAGTACCCCTCCTGGTGGAGGCGCTTGAAGGTCGCGGCGAGCGTCAGGATCGCCTTGATCTGCTCCTCGGGGTGCTCCCAGGTGAGGAGGAAGTCCTTCTGGAAGAGGTCGCTCTTCAGGCCCTTGAATTCGGCGGCGAGGTCGAGGATCGCTTTGGACGGCATGGCGTTCTCCTATTCGGAAATCGGGTGGAGCTGACCCCTCCGCCGCTCCGCGTCGAGGAGGGCGCCGTCGGCGACGACGGGCTCCCCGTGGACGAGGACGTGGCGCAGGGCGAGTGTCGAGGTGAAGCCCGGGAAGGCGTCGTACGCGTCGCTCTCGGTCCCCCGGACGGGCCGCTCGGGCCCGTTCGGGTCGAGGACGACGACGTCGGCGTCGAGGCCCGGGCGGAGCGCTCCCTTGCGGCCGTCGAGGCCGAGGCGGGCCGCGGGGTTCTTCGAGAGCCGGAGGGAGACCTCCCGCGCGGCGCGGTCCGGGTCGTCTCCCCAGAGCCTCCACGCGTGGTGGAGAAGGCCGCCGACGCCGGGGAGGCCGTTCGCCGCGGTCCGGACGTCGCGCCCGTCCCAGTCGTCCTTGTCGACCTTGCGGAAGGCGCAGTGGTCCGTGGCGAAGAAGTCGAAGGCCCCGCCGCGGGCGAGCTCGCGGAAGCGGGCGCGGCCGCCCCGAAGCGGGGGAGAGCAGAGCCAGCGGTGGCCGTCGGGGCGGTCGAGCCACCCCTCGTCGAGCCAGAGGTACTGGGGGCACGTCTCGCTGGTGACGTCCTGGCTCTCCCGCGCGTCGCGGATCCTCTCGGCTGCGGCGACGGTCGAGACGTGGACGACGTGGAGCGGGACGGCGCAGCGCGCCGCGAGCGCGAGGAGCGCCTCGACCGAGGCGACCTCGGCCGCCTCCGGCCGGAGCCGGGCGTGGGCGGAGGCCTTCGAGAGATCGAGCGTCGAGGCGTCGACCGACTCGAGGAGCGCGTCGTCCTCGCAGTGGAGGAGGAAGCGGACGCCGAGCGGCCCGAGGCGGTGGAAGAGCTCCTCGAGGCGCGCCTGGTCCGAGAAGAGGCCGGCGCCGCGGTAGGTCGTGTAGAGCTTGAACGTCCGGTACCCGGCCCCGACGAGCTCCTCCATCTCGGCCCAGTCGGCCGACTCGAAGCGTGTCGGGGTGAGGTGCCAGGCGACGTCGGCGTGACACTGCCCCTCGGCCCGGGCGCGGGTCCTGCGGAGGGCGGCGCCGAGCGATTCCCCGGGGCCCTGGGTGACGAACGTGCAGAGCGTCGTGACGCCGTTCTTCACGGCGGCCCGCGTGCCGCTCTCGTAGTCGTCGGCGAGCTCGAACCGGCCGATCCGGTCGCCTACGTGGACGTGGAAGTCGACGAGCCCCGGGAGGACCCAGCAGCCCGCGGCCTCGACGACCCGGTCGGCCGGGCCGAGGCCCCGGCGGCCGACGGCGGAGACGCGCCCGTCCTCGAGGAGGAGGTCCGTCGTCTCGACGCGACCTTCCGAGGCCACCCGGCCGTTCCTCACGAGGGTTCTCATGCGCGTCTCCCGCCGTCTCCGCGGAGGCTCAGAAGTGGATCTCGGCCTGGAAGGTCGGGGCGGACGTCGTGTGGTTCGGCTTCGTCGTCGTCGTCCCGGGGACCGGGATCGGGGTCGGGTTGCCGAACTTGTGGTACCAGAGCTCGTAGCCGGGGCCGACCTGGATGATCCCCTTCTTCACGCCCATGAGCGAGCCGACGTCGAACTGCCAGGTGATCCTCGAGAGGACCTCGGTCTCGGTCTGGACGCCGACCGCGTCCTTCCCCTTCGGAAGCGTGGCGTAGGCGAAGCCCTTGAAGGTCGAGCCGACCTCCTTGCTCAGCGCGATCGGGATGCCCCACGTCGCGTTGACCATGAGCGTGCCGTCGAACTCGACGTTCTTCGCCGTGCCGGCGGCGAACGCGTTGTGGCTCCACTCCTTGTAGTACCAGAAGCCGAGGTCGACGAAGCCCTTCTTCGGGTTGAAGTTGATCGTCGGGCCGATGACGAACATCTTCTTGCCGGGGGCGAAGGCCGTGTTCTTGGAGTTGAGGTCGCCTCCGGCCGTGATGGAGACGTCGCGGACCAGCTTGCTCTTGATCCCGGCCTTGAACGCCTTGTTGAGGCTCAGCTGGTGGCGGTAGGTGACGTAGATCTCCTGGGCGCCGTTCGAGCCCGCCCCGTTCGCCGGGTCGTACTTGTTCGACATCAGGACGTCGACGTTCAGGAAGTTGCTCCCGAGGGAGTAGCGGTTCGCCGTCGCGAACTGGACGACCTGCTTGTTGATGTCGTGGTCGATCGTCGGGTCGTTCACGTGGTAGCAGTAGCGGTAGCCGACGAACATGTCGGACCACTCGGCGGCGGGGGCGGGAAGGGCGCTCGCGAGGAGGATCACGGCGGGGGCGAGGAGGAGGGCCTTGAGGTTCTTCATCGTCGTCTTTCGCTGTCTTTCTGGGTCTCGTGACGTGAGGGGCGCCGCGCCTCAGGCCTCGGCCTTCGCGGAGGCCAGCTTGCTCTCCGCGGCCGCGACCGCGGAGCCCTGCAGGTGATTGAAGAAGGCGTTCAGGACCACGGCGACGATCGAGCAGAGCAGGATGCCGCTGTGGAGGAGCGGGCCGAGCGACTTCGGCATCTGGTCGAAGAACTTCTCGGCGACGAGCGGGATCATCCCGAAGCCGATCGAAATGGCGACGACGTAGAGGTTCAGGCGGTTCTTCGCGAAGTCGACGCCGCCGAGGATCCGGATCCCGGTCGCGCAGACCATGCCGAACATGACGATGCCGGCGCCTCCCAGGACGAACTGGGGGACCGAGGCGACGATGACGGCGAGCTTCGGGACGAGGCCGAGCGCGAGCAGGATGACGCCGCCGAGGGCGGTGACCCAGCGGCTCCTCACGCCGGTCACGCCGACGAGGCCGACGTTCTGGGAGAACGAGGTGTAGGGGAACGTGTTGAAGATGCCGCCGATCAGGGTCCCGAGGCCGTCGACGCGGAGGCCGTCGGAGAGGTGCTTCTGGTCGACGTCCTTGCCGACGATGTTGCCGACGGCGAGAAACATCCCGAGCGACTCGATCATGACGACGACCATGACCATGCACATGGTCAGGCAGGCGACGAGGTTGAAGGTCGGCAGGCCGAACTGGAAGGGGTAGACGACGGCGAACCAGCCCGACTCCGCGAGGCCGGAGAAGCTGACCTTGCCGAGCGCGATCGCGATGATCATCCCGAGGACGAGCCCCAGGAGGACGGCGATGTTCGAGAAGAAGCCCTTCACGAACTTCGTGATCAGGAGGATGAAGACGAGGACGATGCCGGCCACAGCGAGGTGGATCGGCGCGCCGTAGGCCGGGTTCGGGATCATCGGGCCGGCCATGTCCGCGGGGTTCTTGATCATCGGGTTGCCGCCGGCGGCCCAGTTCACGCCGACCCGCATCAGCGAGATGCCGATGATCGTGATGATCGAGCCGGTCACGACGGGCGGGAAGAGCGGGAGCATCCGGCTGATCAGGGGCGCCACGAGGATGCCGAATATGCCCGCCGCGATGACGGCGCCGTAGATCCCGAGGAGGCCGATCTCCGGGTTCGTCGCCATGACGACCATGGGGCTGACGGCGGCGAACGTCACGCCCATCATCACGGGGAGGCGGATGCCGAACCGCCAGATGCCGATCGACTGGACCAGCGTCGCGATGCCGCACGCGAAGAGGTCCGCGTTGATGAGCATCGCCATCTGGTCCTTCGGCAGCTTGAGCGCGCCGCCCACGATGAGCGGCACGGCGACGGCGCCCGCGTACATGACGAGGACGTGCTGGAGGCCGAGGAGGGTCAGCCGTGCCGGCGGCAGGACCTCGTCGACCGGGTGGATGCCGTTCTGGTTTGCCATCTTTCTCTCTCCTCGGGCTCAGATGCCGACGACTTCGGCGGCGGAAGGCGTGACGGGCGGAAGGGCGGGCTCCGCGTGGAGCAGCGCGATCAGGAGGGCGCAGGCGGCGAGGTCGAGGGCGTCGCCCTCGGCGGGCGTTCCCTCGGCGCGGGCGTCCACGAGCGTCCAGGTCGTCGCGTCGAGCGTCGCGCGGAGCGTATCCGAACGGTACTCAGCGACGCCGTTGCGGCGCTCGAGGCGGTGGGAGCGGCCGGCGATCCGGGCGTCGATCGCGACGGCGCCGCCGGAGCGGGTCATCCGGTACGCGTCGCCCTTGGCCTCCGCGAACCCCGCCGGGTCGACCCAGAAGGTCGGCTTGTCGCGCCAGGGCGCGCCGGAGGTCGGGCAGAAGGTGACGCAGTTGCCGCACTCGTTGCAGGCGTCGCCGAGGTTGACGATCTGGGTCCCCTGCTCGACGGCGAGCGTCGTCGTTCCCTTCGGCACGGCGCGTCCCCCCTCGACGACGAACGACGGCAGCTCGATCGCGAGCGGGGGGACGGAGTAGGCCCGGTTCGCCCGGTTCGGGCAGACGGTGACGCAGAGGCTGCAGACCTCGTCGCAGTCGAGGCAGCGGGAGGCCTCGCGGCGGGCCGCCTCGGCGTCGAGGGAGAGGAGGACCTCGGCGAAGCCGCCGCGCTCGGCGACGGGGAGCTCGGGGGCGTGCTCGGGGCGCGCGAGCCGCGACTTCTTCTCCATCATCGCGGCGACGGGCGTCCCCTTCGGAAGGTGGGGCTCGGCGAGAGGGAGCGCGACGCCGTGGCGCCGGGCGATCTCGTTCGCGGCGGCGCGGCCGTCGGCGACGGCCTTGATGATCGAGGCGGGTCCGCGGACGACGTCGCCGCCGGCGAAGTAGCCGTAGCGCGACGTCTCGCCCGTCGCGAGGCGTGCGGCGAGCGTCCCGTCGCGCTTCGCGTCGAGCGCTGCGCCGCCCAGGAACTCGAGGGCCGGCTCCTGGCCGATCGCCGTGACGATCGTGTCGGCGGGGAGGACGACCTCGCTCCCGTCGAGCGGGACGGGGCGCGGGCGGCCGGAGGCGTCGGGCGCGCCGAGCTTCATCCGGGTGCAGGCGAGGCCGACGGCGCGCCCGTTCTCGACGACGACGCGTGCCGGGGCGAGGAGGTCCATCAGGCCGATCCCCTCGACCTCGCAGTCGTGGACCTCGGCCGGGTCGGCGGGCATCTCGGCGCGGGTCCGCCGGTAGACGAGCGAGACCTCGCCGTCGCCGACGAGGCGCTTCGCCGAGCGGGCGCCGTCCATGGCGGAGTTGCCGCCGCCGACGACGAGGACTTTCCTGCCGAGGTCCCGCTTCGCCCCCTCGCGGAGGCCGTCGAGGAACTCGAGCGCGTCGACGACCCCCTCGGCGTCCTCGCCGGGGATCCCGAGCTTCTTTCCCTTCTGGGCGCCGACGCCGAGGAAGACGTAATCGAAGCGGGAGCGGAGGTCGTCGAGGGAGACGTCCTTTCCGACGCACGTGCCGTAGTGGGTCTTCACGCCGAGCGACGCGAGACGGTCGAGGTCGACCTTCAGCTTCTCGTCGTCGAGCCGGTAGCGCGGGACGGCGCCGCCGACCATGCCGCCGGCGTGGCTCTTGGCCTCGAAGAGCTCGGCCGAGATGCCGGCGCGGGCGAGGTTGAGGGCGGCGGAGATCCCGGCCGGCCCGGCGCCGACGATCGCGACCGTGACGCCCTTCGGCTCGGCCGCGACCTCGGGCTTCGACGTGCCGTTCTCGAAGGCGAAGCGCTTGATCTCGCGGATCCCGAGCGGCGCGTCGTAGAGGTTGCGGACGCAGCGCTCCGTGCACGGGTGGTCGCAGATGCTCCCCGTGACGCCGGGGAGGGCGTTCGACCGGCGGATCACCTCGATCGCCTCGTCGTCGCGCCCGTGGGCCACGAGCCAGAGATAGTCGGGGATGTTCTGGTGGGCGGGGCAGGCCTCCATGCAGGGGGCCGCGATGCAGTCGAAGGGGCCGAGGGCGCGCTCGCCCTTGAAGACGAGCGGGCGCTCGCGGCGGGCGAAGCGGCCTCCGCGGCCGTCGGCGACGACCCGCTCGACGTGGCGGGCGAGGTTCCAGCGGCGGCCGCGGCCGCCGCTCGTCTTCTCGACGAACGCGTCGAGGGTCGAGGCGCCCGCGGAGTCCATCGCGACGCCGAGGTTCGTCAGGTACTGCTGCAGGCGCGAGTAGCCGCCCGGCTTCAGGAGGTCGGTGCAGACCGTGACCGGCGTGACGCCGTCGGCGACGAGGTCGGCGAAGTTCCAGGCGTCGGCGCCGCCGCAGAAGCTGATCGGCACCTGCCCGTCGAGCTCGTCGTCGACGAGCCGGGCGAGCGTGAGCGTGAGCGGGTGGAGGGCCCGCCCCGACATGTACATCATCTTCTCGTTCGACGGGAAGACGGGGCGGTGGTTCACGACCTCGAGGGTGTTCGAGAGCTTCACGCCGAAGGCGCGGCCGGCGGCGCGGGCCGTCTCCGCGAGACGCTTCACCATCGGCAGGGCGTCCTCGAAGCGGGGATCGTGGCCGAACGCCGCGTCGGGGACCTCGATGCCGAAGCCGAAGGTGCGGTTCAGGAGGCCGCGGAGCCGCTCGGGGCCGAGGAGCGTCGGGTTCAGCTTCACCCAGGTGTGGACGCCGACCTCCTCGAGGAGGTACCGGGCGATCCGCTCGATCTCGGCGGGCGGGCAGCCGTGCATCGTCGAAAGGGTGACGTGCTCGGAGAGGGAGGCGGGGATCTCGACGTCCCTCACGCCGGGCCAGACCGCCGCGACCGCGTCGACGGCGGACGGGAGGGCGTCCTTCGCGTCGCGGACGGAGGAGATGAACTTCTGGACGCGGGCGCTCTGGATCCCCTCCAGGTTGTAGCCGACGCTCATGTTGAAGAGCGTCCCGGGCTCCGGGAGTCGGAGCCGCGCGGCGAGCGCGTGGACGAGGACCCACGCCTTGAGGTACTCGTCGAACGACTGCTCGAGCTTCAGCTCCTGCGACCACTCGCAGTTGAACGTCTCGTCGGCCGAGTCGATGCAGGGGCGGCTGACCGTCAGCTCGTCCAGGATCTGCACGGTCTTCAGCTCGACGAATCGGGCGCCGCAGAGCCAGGCGGCGACGATGTTCTGCGCGAGCTGGCTGTGCGGGCCGGCGGCGACGCCGAGGGGCGCCGCCAGCTCTCGGCCGAGGAGGCGGGAGCCGAACCGGGGCTCGGGCCGCGCGACGCAGGCCATCGGGATCCCGAGGACCGAGTCGCGCGACTCGAGCTCGCCGAACACCCACCGCGCGAGGAGCTCGAGAGGAATGGGGCGGAAGGCCTTTTCCACTGTGACGACCTCCTTGAGCGGCGGCGTGCGGCTGTGGCGGGAGGGCCTACATCACTTCGTGCCGACGAGGACGCTCGGGTAGCGGGCGAGGAACGCGGCGCAGTGCTGGAGCTCGCGTGCGTCGAGGCACTCGCCGATCTTGTGGGTGTTCTGCTCGATGCCGGGGCCGAAGCCGAGCATCGCGGGGTACTTGTAGGGGCCGCTCTCGATCCAGCCCTTGCCCGCGGCGCCCGGGATGCTGGCGGCCTTCGGGACGGGGAAGCCGACGCCGTCGGTGGAGAAGACCCAGCGCTCGACCCGCGGCTCCTTGGTCAGGACGCCCCCCTCGCCGATCTTGCCGTCGACGTGCGGGCTGACGACGGCCTCGTAGGCGGCGACGGCGGCCCGGATGGAGGGGTGCTCCTCGGGGGTGACCCACCCGAGGTAGATCTGCGGGTTGTTCAGGACGTAGCCCTTCCAGCTCGCGTCCGTGTAGGTCGGCACGGAGACCTCGACCGAGAGGCCGGCCTTCCGGGCGGCGGCGACGGAGGAGAGGCGGTCGACGTCGGCGACGGCCTGCTCGGGGGTCTCGCCGATCGTCAGGCGGCGGTCGAAGCGGAAGACGAGCTTCTCGGGGACGGCGCAGTCGCTCGGCGTGTCGAGGCGGGCCCAGGAAGCGGTCCGGGTGCCGTGGCCGAGGAAGGGGTCGTCGAGGAAGCCGTCGCGCTTCTCGTAGGCCTCGGCGGCCTCCTTGACGATGGCGCCGCCGTACTCGAAGGGGTTCTTGCCTTCCCACGGCATCGAGCCGTGGCACGACTTCCCGGTGACGGTGACCTCGATCTGCATTCGCCCGCGCTGGCCGCGGTAGATCCCGAGGGCACCGCGCTTGCTGCAGCCGGTGCCGTCCGTGAGGATGACGACGTCGGGGATGACCTCGGGCCCGGCCGTGGGGAAGACCTCGCGGTTGAGGTACATCGGGCCGGCGCCGTCGTTGTCCTCCTCACAGGCCGTGCCGTAGGAACGGACGATCGCCCCCTTCAGCGCGCCCTCGCCCGTCAGCTCGACCAGGATCTTCGTGGCGATGGCGGCCGAGATGACGCCGCCGAGCTGGTCCGCGGAGCCGCGGCCGAAGAGGAGGTGGTCCCACTCGGACTCCGGCGGGATCCAGCCGAGCTCCTTCTTGAGGAACTCCTTGTTGATCTTCGCCTTGTCGATGAGGCCGTCGTAGCAGTCGGCGCCGACGACCTTCTCCTTCCACTGGGCGCGGAGGGGCTTGACGGTGTCGGTGTGGCCGTCGATGTAGACGACCTTCTTCTGCGCGGCCGGGATGCCGTCGTTCGGGTCCTCGACCCACCAGACGAGGTTGCCGAAGCCGTCGAAGAAGACGTCCTCGGGCTTCCTCACCGCCTTGATCTCGATGATCTTCTTCCGGAGGTACTCGAGGCGGGGGAACTCGTGGTTCGAGGTGCCGCAGAGCGGGTCGCCCCCCTGGTCGAGCGGCTTGTCCACGTAGTCGGCCGGGATGCGGATCGCCTCCGCGAGCATCTCCTTGGCGAGGGGGAGGTACTTCGCGGCGAGCTCGGCGATGCGGGCGTCGAGCTTCGAGGCAACGGCGGTCACGGGCGCGTCGAGGGTCGGCATGTCGTCCTCCGGTTTGTCGGCAAGGCGGGTTCGTCTGTCGGGTTCGGGTTCGAATTCGTCGGACCGGTGGGGTCCTGAGAGGAGGCGGGCGAGGCGGGGGAGACGTGAAAGCGGCTCGACCCTCTGTCGTCGTTCCGGTTCCGTCCGTCGAGGAGGAAAGCCGTCGTTCTCACGTCCAGTGAGGAATCTAGTCCCGTTACAGGAAATGTCAAGAAATTTTTTTACGAAATAGAAAAATTTTTATCCATCTCGATCCCGCGCAGGGGCTCCGAGATCCTCCGGAGTGTCGACGTCCCGAACGGCGCCGGGGTCATCACATTCCAGGAGAATGATTTGTCCGCTGTTTCGGGTCAGCAGGGCGCGGGCGCCCTCGTCGCCCGACAGGCAGACGAGCTCCGGATAGAACGCCCTCTGGAAGCCGACCGGGTGGCCTCTTCTCCCGGCGAAGGAGGGGGCGGCGATGGGAGCGCCCGCCGCGAGAGCTCGCCGGACGGCGCCGACCGTCTCCGGCTTCACGAACGGCATGTCGGCCAGCGCGACGATCCAGCCGTCGCCCTCGGGAGAGCTCGAGACGCCGTGCGCGAGGCTCGAGCCCATCCCCTCGGAGGCCCGGGCGAAGGGGAGGACCTCGAGCCCCTCTCCGCGGAGAAGCGCGGCGAGCGGCGCGTCGTCGGCGCGGACGACGGCGACGGCGCGGTCGACGGATCCCTTCAGGATGCGGGCAGAGCGGACGCCGACGGGGGTCCCGTCCTCGAGAGGGGCGAGCAGCTTCGCCCCGCCGAAACGCGCGCCGGCGCCCGCCGCGAGGAGGACGCCGACGATCACGGGCAGGCGTTCCGGCCTTGCGGCGCCGGCTTCAGTGCCGGGCGAGCGCGAGCCAGGAGTCGAGGACGGTCCCGGCGCGGATGATCGTCTCCTCCCTCTTCGGTCCGGTCGAAAGGAGCGTGATCGGGGCGCCGACCGCCTCCTCGAGCGCGGAGACGTAGGCCCTGGCGGCGGCGGGGAGAGAGCCGAACTCGGACGTTCCGACGATCGACGTCTTCCATCCGGGGAACGTGCGGTAGACCGGCTTCGCCGTCTCGTAGAAGTCCGAGCGGGCCGGGACCTCCGTGACGGTCTTCCCGTTCACCTCGTAGGCGACGCAGATCCGGACCTCGTCGTGGTCGTCGAGGACGTCCATCTTCGTCAGCGCGATGGCGTCGAGGCCGCCGACGTGGAGGCTCGTGCGCGCCACGACGGCGTCGAACCAGCCGACCCGTCGCGGGCGCCCGGTCACGGTGCCGAACTCGTTCCCGCGCTTCCGGATCCGGTCTCCGGTCTCGTCGAAGAGCTCGGTCGGGAAGGGCCCGGAGCCGACGCGCGTCGTGTAGGCCTTCATGATGCCGACGACGGCGCCGATCGCCGACGGAGGGATCCCGAGGCCGGTGCAGGCGCCCCCGGGGCCGCACGAGGAGGACGTGACGAACGGGTAGGTCCCGTGGTCGACGTCGAGCATGACTCCCTGGGCTCCCTCGCAGAGGAGGCGGGCACCCGAGGCGAGCTTCTCGTGGAGGAGCGCGCGGGTGTCGGCGACGAGCGGCGAGAGCTCGCGCGCGCACTCGAGGTACGCCTCGATCGTCTCGTCCACCCCGGGCGCCTCGAGGCCGTAGAAGTGCGAGAGGACGGCCGCGTGGTGCGAGAGGAGGGGGCGGGCCAGGGAGACGAAGCGGTCAGGGTCGACGAGGTCGGCGACGCGGATGCCGCTCCGGTTCGCCTTCGACTCGTAGGCCGGCCCGATGCCGCGCGAGGTCGTCCCGATGTTCGCGCTCGCGAGCGCCTTCTCGCGGGCGCCGTCGAGGAGCGCGTGCGTCGGGAGGATGACGTGCGCGCGGTCGGAGAGCTTCAGGTTCTCGCCCACCTCGACTCCGGCGGCGCGGAGGCCCGCGATCTCGGAGACGAGGGCCCTCGGGTCGACGACGAGGCCGTTGCCGATGACGTTCAGGATGCCCTTCCGGCAGATGCCGGACGGGACGAGCCGGAGGGCGAAGTGGCGGTCTTCGAACTTGACGGTGTGGCCGGCGTTGTGGCCGCCCTGGTAGCGGGCGACGACGTCGAAGGCGGGGGAGATCAGGTCGACGACCTTCCCCTTACCTTCGTCGCCCCATTGCCCCCCGACGATCACGAAGGCGTTGCGGGACGTATTCACCGAACGATTCTACTCGCCGCCGCGCGGCGGGAGCGTCTGCGAGAATCGCCGACCGATGAGCGAACCCCTCCTCCTGACCGGCGAGTCCCTGACCCTCGAGAACCTCGTCGAGGTCGCCTTCCGCGGCCGTGCGGCTCTCCTCTCCGCGGACGCGGGCCTTCGCATCGACGCCTCCCGCGCCGTCATCGACCGCGCCGTCCGCGAGGACCGCGTCGTCTACGGCGTGACGACCGGCTTCGGGAAGTTCTCGGACGTCGTCATCCCCCGCGACAAGCTCCGGCTCCTCCAGCGGAACCTGGTCGAGAGCCACGCGGCGGGCGTGGGCGACCTCCTCCCGTCGTCCACCGTCCGGGCCCTGATGCTCCTGCGGGCGAACTGCCTCGCGCGCGGCTTCTCGGGGGTGAGGCGGGAGACCGTCGAGCTCCTCCTCGCCATGCTCGCGGCCGGGATCCACCCGCACGTCCCCTCGCAGGGCTCGGTGGGAGCCTCGGGCGATCTCGCGCCCCTCGCCCACCTCGCCCGGGCCGTGATGGGAGAGGGCGAGGTCGAGTTCCGCGGGAAGGCCGGCGCCGCGAAGGACGCTCTCGCGGCGGCCGGTCTCTCGCCCGCCGTCTTCGAGGCGAAGGAGGGGCTCGCCCTCATCAACGGGACGCAGCTCACGACGGCGGTCGGCGGCCTCGCCCTCGCCCGTCTCCTCTCGCTCGTGAAGGCCGCGGACCTCGTCACGGCCCTCACGATCGACGCGCTGAAGGGGACCGACGCGGCGTTCGACGCGCGGATCCACGCGGCGCGCCCTCACCCCGGCCAGTCCGCCTCGGCCGCGAACCTCCGCGCGCTCCTCGCCGACTCGCCGCTCCGCGAGAGCCACCGCGACTGCGGCATCGTCCAGGACGCCTACGCCCTCCGCTGCGCCCCGCAGGTGCACGGGACGGTCCGCGACGCGGCCGCGCACGCGCTCCGGGTCGTCACGACGGAGATGAACTCGGCGACCGACAACCCGATGGTCTTCGCGACCGGCCCGGACGGCGAGGGGGAGCTGATCTCGGGGGGGAACTTCCACGCCGCGCCGGTCGCCCTCGTCTTCGACCTCCTGACTGCGGCGGCGACCGACCTCGCGTCGGTCTCCGAGCGGCGGACGGAGCGCCTCGTGAACCCGACCCTCTCGGGCGACCTCCCCGCCTTCCTCGTGAAGGAGGGGGGGCTCCACTCGGGCTTCATGATGATCCACGTAACGGCCGCCGCCCTCGTCTCGGAGTGCAAGTCGAACTCGTTCCCGGCCTCGGTCGACTCGATCCCGACCTCGGCGGGGAAGGAAGACCACGTCTCGATGGGGCCGATCGCGGCGCGCAAGCTCGCGCGGAACGTCGCGAACCTCGAGAACGTCCTCGCCATCGAGCTCCTCGCGGCCGCGCAGGCGCTCGACCTCCGGCGCCCGCTCCGCTCGAGCCCGCCGCTCGAGGAGCTCCAGGCGCGGCTGCGGGCCCGGGTCGCCCCGTGGGACGCCGACCGCTACGCGGCGGCCGACGTGGAGGCCGCGCGCCAGCTCCTCGTCGGCGGGATCGACGACCTCCTCGCGACCCTGGGCTGACGCGCCGGGGCCGGCCCGCTCAGGACGGAGCCGGGACGTCCGCCTCGACGAGCTGGTCGGCGAGGCGGAAGGGGAGGGCGTCGACGGAGCCGGCCTCCTCGAGGAAGTTGCGCCGCGGTAGGGAACGGAGCGCGGCGGGGAGCGTCGGGACGCCGAAACGCGGGGAGACGCGGTTGAGGAGGAGCCCCGGCTTCCCCGACGCCGCCGGGAGGAGCTCGGCGAGCTCGGCGGCCGTCCGGAGCGCGGAGCGGTCGGCCGAGGAGACGACGAGGTAGCGCGCTTCCGCGAGGAGCCCCTTGATGAGGACGTTCCGCTCGCGGAAGCCGTCGTAGAGGCCGTCGAAGGCGTGGAAGAAGTCGCCGAGGTCGGCGAGGAAGCTGAACCCGAGGTGCTTGTCGGCGAGGTGGAGGACGAAGGCCGCCCCGCGCGACGCGCCGGAAAGGGCGCGGGAGAGGAGCGAGTCGCTCTTCAGGAACCAGCGGAGGGCGTCGTTCTCGAGGAGGTCGACCATCCTCTGGGGCGCCCGCAGGAAGTCGACGCCCCGCGCGGCCGGAGCGGTGTCGAGGACGATCCGGTCGATCCCGGGGTCGTTCGCGTGCTCGGCGAGCGCCTCGACCCCCATGTACTCGACGACGCCGGGGAGGGCGTCGACGAGCCCGTCGTAGAGACGGTTCTCGTGGATCCGCTTCAGCGTCGCGGGGCTCGCGACCCGCCGGAGGAGACGCTCGAACGTCGCCCTCGGGTCGATCTGCATCACGAGGAGCGCGGCGGCGCCCGGCACCGGAACCGGGACCGGCCGGTCGAGCGTCCCGGAAAGGCCGAGCGCCTGGGCGAGCCGGCGCGCCGGGTCGACGGTCAGGACGAGGCTCCGGCGGCCCGAGCGGGCGGAGGCGATCCCGACCGCGGCGGCGAGGGTCGTCTTCCCGACGCCTCCCGGGCCGGCGAGGACGACGAGAGGCCGGTCCCGGAGCACCCGCTCGAGGTCGAGGTTCCCGGGCCCGGGGGGCGCCGCGGCAGGGCCCCGGCGGCGGGGCGGCGGCGACCCTTCGAGCGCCGGCCGGAAGGCCGCGAAGAACGCCTCGTCGGCGGCGAACGGGCTCTCTCCTCCGGGCGGCGCGACGTCCAGCTCGGGCACGCGGACGAGGGGGATCGCCTCCCTCGGGAGCGTCTCGGCGCGCCCGCTCCGGCCGACGCGGTTCACGACGAGCAGGCCGGTCTCGAGACCGGCCCGGCCGCGGGCGGCCTCGACGAGCTCGTCCGCCTCGCGGGCCGCGAACTCGGCCGGCTCCGCGACGGCGACGAGGAGCGTCCTCTTCGGGTTCGAGAGGAGGGCGTCGAGGTCGACGGCGAGGTGCCGCATGGGGCCGGCAGGGACCGTCGCGAGGATCGTTCGCGGCATCGAGACGAGGGAGACGGCGTGACCCGTGGCGGGGGCGTCCACGACGACGAGGTCGTACGCCGGCTTCTTCTTCCGGAAGTACTCCCGGACCTTGCCGAGGAGGAGGAGGTCGGAGAGCCCGGGCGTGGCGCGGGTGAAGTACCGGAACGTCGAGGAGGCGAGGATGCGGTTTGCGACGAAGCCGACGGGGGCGATCGTCCGGACGAAGTCGGCGAGGAGGGAGTCGAACTCGGCCGTCAGGCCGAAGACGCCGGGCGCGAGCTCGACCTCGCGATAGCCGGGATCGGGCCTCCCGAAGAGCGCGGCCGCGTCGCCCCGGCCGTCCGTCGAGACGAGGAGGACCCTCTTCCCGCCCGTGGCGGCCCGGGAGGCGAGGGCGGCCGCGACGGCGGTCTTCCCGACGCCCCCCTTCCCCGAGACGAGGAGGAGGCGGGCGCCGGAGAGGCCGTTGAGCGGGCCGTCCGATGGCATCGCACCATTCTCCACTCGTTTCTTTTTCCGCGATGCGGCGATAATCGGGTCTCGCGCCCACGCCCGGGAACCGGCCCGCCCCCGACGGGGGAGACGCGCGCGCGAGAGGGAGGACACGCGATGGCCGAGACGCTCATCCGCCAGCTCATGGGACGCGGCGAGGAGGTCGTCACCGAGGTGACGAACCGCCTCCTCGCGAACGAGGCGTTCGTCGAGATGCTCAAGAAGGGGATCGCCGTCAAGGAGGTCGTCGACAAGCAGGTCGCCGTCGGCCTGAAGCGGATGAACGTCGCGACGCGCAAGGACCTCGCGAGGATGGAGGCCCGCATCGCCGCCCTCGAGGCCGAGCTCGAGGCCGCGAAGGCGCCGGCGCCGAAGAAGCCCCGCCGCAAGACGGCCGGCTGAGCGGGGGCCGCCCGTGACGACTCCGGAGAAGAAGGCCGCGCCCCGCGCGGGGCGACGGCCGCGCGGCAAGCTCGTCGAGTTCCCGCCCGCAGCGGGCGGGGCGAGGCCGAAGGTCGCCGTCACCGGCGGGAGCGGCTACCTCGGCGCCCGCTTCGTCCGGGCCCTCGCCGCGCGCGGGAACTGGGACGTCGTCGTCCTCGACCTCGCGCCCGCGGCGAACACGCCGGCCGAGGTCCGCCACCGCTTCCTCGACCTGAACCTCCCGCACTCGGACGGGACGGTCTACAAGATCCTGAAGGAGGAGCGCCCCGACGTCCTCGTCCACCTCGCGGGCGTGAGAAGCCCCCTCCGCGACACCGTCTACGCGCACGAGCTGAACTCCATCGGGACCCTGAACGTCTTCGGGGCGGCGGGCGAGGCGAACGTGAAGCGCCTCATCCACTACTCGACGACGATGGTCTACGGCGCCCGGGGCGACAACCCGGCGTTTCTCTCCGAGGAGCACCTGATGCGCGCCGACGTCTCGGACCACTTCGTGAGGGACTCCGTCGAGGCCGAGAGGCACTGCCGGGACTTCGCGCGGCGCCACCCCGACGCGCGCGTCGCCGTCCTCCGGTTCGCGCCGCTCCTCGCCCCCGAGCGGCGCGACTACCGGATCCGCTACCTGGAAGGGCCGGTCGCGCTCACGATGCTCGGCTACGACCCCCTCATGCAGTGGCTCCACCCGGACGACGCGAGCGACGCGCTCCTCCGCACGATCGACACCCCGGGCGCGCACGGGGTCTTCAACATCGCCCCCGACGGCGTCCTCCCGCTCTCGTCCGCGCTCCTCCTCTTCGGGACGCTCTCGCTCCCGCTCCCGCACAACCTCGCGTACGTGGCCGGGGAAGCGGCCTGGATCGCCGGGATCGGCACGGCGCCGGGAGCCCACGCGCACTACCTCCGCTACCCCTGCGTCGCCGCGAACGAGAAGGCGCGGAAGGTCCTCGGCTTCGCGCCGAGGAAGACGACGCTCGAGACGGTCCTCGAGGCGGCCCGCGCCCGTCGCGGCTCAGGCCGCGCCGTCGACTTCGGCGCGCTCGAGGAGATCGCCCGGATGGCGGCCTACCACCTCGAGCAGCGGATGCGCCGCCCCTCGTCTTCCCCCGCGGCCCCCCCGGGCCCCGGAGGGGGAGAGTCCGCTCCCGGTCCGGCGTCGGCGAGGATGGCGTCATGACGCAGCCGAGCGCCGCCCCCGACCGGACCCGCCCGGGCTTCGCGCCGAGCCTCGTGCCGACCGCCGCCGACGAGACCTTCCTCCGGAACCTCCTCGGCGAGGCGGGGAAGCTCCTCGCGGCGCACCCCGAGATCGTCTCGCCCCGCTCCTGGGTCGACCTCTGGAACCTCTTCCTCCACCGCAACCAGTCGCTCGACCTCGACGACTTCGGCTACGACGAGGCGGCCGCGCGCGTCTGGCACCCCCTGTTCGACTTCCTCTACCGCGTCTGGTGGCGCGTCACGCTCGCGGGCGTCGAGAACGTCCCGAACGAGGGGCGGGCGCTCCTGGTCGTCAACCACTCCGGCGTCCTCCCGTGGGACGGCGCGATGGTCAAGCACGGCATCGCGCACGAGCATCCCGCCCGCCGCCAGGCCCGGATGCTCGCCCTCGACATGTTCACGACGCTGCCGTTCCTGCAGCCGTGGCTCCGGCAGATGGGCGAGGTCCGCGCCTGCCCCGAGAACGGCGAGCGTCTCCTCAACCGGGACGAGCTCGTCGCCGTCTTCCCCGAGGGGGTGAAGGGGGTCGGCAAGTACTTCCGCGACCGCTACCGGGTCGCGCGGTTCGGGCGCGGAGGCTTCGTCCGGCTCGCGCTCCGGACGGGCGCCCCCATCATCCCGATCTCGGTCGTCGGCGCCGAGGAGATCTACCCGATCCTCTTCCGGCCCGACTTCCTCGGACGGCCGCTCGGCTTCCCCTACTTCCCGGTGACGCCGACCTTCCCGATCCTCGGCCCGCTCGGCCTCGTCCCGGCCCCGACGAAGTGGTGGATCGACGTCGGCAAGCCGATCCAGCCGGGTCTCGACCCGGCCTACGCGGAGAGGCCGATGATCGTCAACGAGGTGACGGACCTCGTCCGTTCCACGATCCAGCAGATGATCGACTCGCGCCTCGCCCGCCGGGGGAACGTCTTCACGGGCGAGTAGGCCGTCCCCCTTCGCCGCTCCCCGTCCGCGCCGCCTCCGGGCGGCGCGGCGCTTTCGAGAGGGACACCGCGGGACGGAGCCTGAGGCCGTGCCGCTCGAAGACGGGCGAGAGGCGCGCGTACTCGGCGTCGAGCTTCTGGAGCGTGGAGCGGTAGGCGTACTCGGCGATCCGGACCCGCCCCGAGGTCCGCATGATGTTCCGCATCAGGCGGGGGAGCTCCTCGGCCTTCGGCTCGAAGAGGACGATGTCCGTCTCGGGGTTCTCGCGCCGGTACCGGGAGAGCCCGTACTGGAGCCTCGAGTGGAGCGTGAGGCGGAAGACCTGGTCGAGGATCGCGAGGAGCCCCTTGCTCGCGAGGGCGCCCTGGCCCCGGCGGTGGGGGAAGAGGCCGCGCGAGAGCGCGAAGCGGACCGGCACGATCGGGTTCACGCAGAGGACGAGGCCGCAGCGCTCCTTCAGGGCGAGGGAGATGTGGGCGGTCTTCCTCACGCCGCCGTCGATGTAGTCGGTCGCGTCGATCCGGACGGGCCGGAAGAAGCCCGGGAGGGCGCAGGAGGCCGCGACGGCGCGGGAGATCGGCACCGCGTCGCTCCCCGGCTCGCCGAAGACGCGCGTCTCGCCGGTGTCGAGCGCGACGGCGACGACCCGGAGCCTTTTCCCGAGCGCGCGGAAGTCGTTCGTCCGCCCCGGCTGCGCGAGCCACTCCGAGAGCCAGGCCTCGAGCCCGTCGAGGAGGAAGAACCCCGAGGGGAGGAGCCCCGCGAAGGAGGCGACGACGTCGGTGACGGTCGTCTCCGAGCGGTTCTCGTAGAAGTCGCGGAACGAGTCCGCGAGCGTCACCGGCGCCGACAGGATGCGGGACGCGATCTCCCGCAGGTTCGGCCGGAAGAGGGAGAGCTGGTCGAGGTCCGAGGCGCGTGGGTGGGTCGCATTCCGGAAGAGGACCGACGGCGAGACGCCGTTCGCGACGAGCGTCCCGACGTAGGAGCCGGCGGAGACGCCGACGAAGACGTCGCACTCGGTGAGCGAGAAGCCGTCGAGCCGCTCCTCGAGGGCGGCGAGGACCCCGATCTCGTAGATGGCGCCGGTGATCCCGCCGCCCGCGCAGACGAGGCCGCGCCGGAGCGGCAGCGGGCGCGGCGTGGAGCCTCCGCGCGAGGAGACGAGCCTGAGGCGTGGTGTCGTCACGGGTCCTCCGAAAAGAGACGGCGCCGGGCCTTGCCCGGCGCCAGTCTATCCGGTGTCCGCGGCGAACCCGCGGGTCAGGCCGTCTTCCGGGCCCGGGCGCGGGGGGCGGCCGGGTGGAGCGCGTCCATCTTCCGGCTGAGGGCGTCGACCTTCGTCACGAGGGACTTGAGGTCCTTCTGCGTTGGGACGTTCAGGCGGTGGAGGGCGCTCTCCATGGCCGGCTCGACGACGGCGGTCACGCGGCGGGCGACCTCGTCGGCGATCCGGGTCGCCTCGCGGGAAACGTCGGCCCGCACCGTCTGCAGGTTCGACTTCGCGTCGCGGACGACGCCTTCGACGAAGCGCTTCGGGTCCTTCGCGATCGTCTCGCCCTGCTTCTTCACGTTCGTCGCGGCGGCGCGGACGGTCTTCTCGACCTTCGCGGCGACCGAGCGCGTCTCGTCGCGGACGGCTTCGACCTTGTCGGCGGCGGTCTTCAGGGCGCGGTCGATCTGCGGCGGGACGTCGAAGGGGAGGGTCTTCTTGACGGGGGCGGCCTTCCGGGGAGCGGTCTTCCTCATGGCGTCTTCGTCTCCTTCTTTCGGGCGGGCGCGGGCCTGCCGATGGTCCTGGAGTGGGTCGTGGGCGGAGCGTTCTTCGGGAAAGATGCGGCGGCGAGAGCCTCGAGGTGGTCGAGCCTCCGGGCGAGCTCCTGGATCTCGGCGTGGACCGCCGGCGAGTGGCCCGGGGAATTCATCCGGACGAGGTCGCGGACGCGGCCGACGACGTCGGAGAGGCTCTCGCGGAAGACGGCGCCGACGTCCTCGCGGAGGCGGGCTCCCTCTTCCCACGAGAGGCGGCCGCGCCCGACGAGTCCCGCGACGATCCGCTCGACGTCGTAGCGCGCCGTCTCGATGCGGCGGGTCACCGGGGCGAACGTCTCGGCGATCTTCTCGGGCTGCGTCGCCTTCCTCACGGCCGCGGCGGTGCGGGTGGCGCCGAACGTCTCCGCGACCCCCGCGACCGTCTCGGCCGCGTCGCTGCTCGCGCGGAGGAGCATCGCGATGGCGTCGGAGGAGGCGGGGATCGACACCCTCTCGGAGGCGAGCGCGCGCGAGAGGACCCGCGCGGTGATGTCGTCCCCGGTGTCGGCCGACACGACGCGGATCCGGTCCCCCTGCGCCACGCTCCGGGCGATGTCGTCGAGCGTGACGAACCGCCTCTCGCTCTTCTCGTACAGCTTCCGGTTCCGGTAGCGAACGATCTCCCTGAGGCGCTGGCTCATCGTGCGGAAGAAAATAACGCGCTGCGTAATCGCTGTCAAGTGACGCGCCTCGCTTGCGCGCTGCGCGGGAGGATGCGGGAGGCCGCTCCCGGCGCCGGGGCGGACTAACATTCCCGTCCATGAGCACCGTTTCCGCCCCCGCCCGATACGCCCCGCCGGCCCTCCCGCGCGGGACGACGCTCCGCTGCCGCTCCTGGCTGACGGAGGCCCCCTACCGGATGCTCCTCAACAACCTCGACCCCGACGTGGCCGAGCGCCGCGAGGACCTCGTCGTCTACGGCGGCTCGGGGAAGGCCGCGCGCAACCCCGAGTGCCTCGAGGCGATCCTGCGCGAGCTCGAGCGGCTGGGCGACGAGGAGACGCTCCTCGTCCAGTCGGGCAAGCCCGTCGCCGTCTTCCGGACGCACGCCGACGCGCCGCGCGTCCTCATCGCGAACTCGAACCTCGTCCCGAAGTGGGGGACGTGGGACGAGTTCCGCCGTCTCGAGGCGCTGGGCCTGACGATGTACGGCCAGATGACGGCCGGCTCCTGGATCTACATCGGGACGCAGGGGATCCTGCAGGGAACGTACGAGACGTTCGCCGAGGCCGGCCGCCGCGACCTCGGCTCGCCCGACGGCTCGCTCGCCGGGCGGCTCGCCGTCACCGCGGGCCTCGGCGGGATGGGCGGGGCCCAGCCCCTCGCCGTGACGATGGGGGGCGGCACGGCGCTCGTCGCCGAGGTCGACGCGCACCGGATCCAGCGGCGCCTCGAGACCCGCTACTGCGACGAGCGGATCGACGACGTGGACGCCGCGATCGACCGCGCCCTCGCGGCCCGCGACGCGAAGGAGGGGATCTCGGTCGGCGTCCTCGCGAACGCCGTCGACCTCCTCGCGCGCCTCGTCGCGCGCGGGATCGTCCCCGACCTCCTGACCGACCAGACCTCCGCGCACGACGAGCTGAACGGCTACGTGCCGCACGGCCTCCCGTACGAGGCGGCCCTCGCGCTCCGGAAGGACGACCCGGAGGAGTACCGCCGCCGCTCGGTCGCCTCGATGGGCGAGCACGTCCGGCTGATGCTCGAGCTGCAGCGCCGCGGCTCCGTCACGTTCGACTACGGCAACAACATCCGCGCGCAGGCGGTGAAGGCGGGGATCGGGAACGCGTTCGAGATCGAGGGCTTCGTCCCGAAGTACATCCGCCCGCTCTTCTGCGTCGGCAAGGGGCCGTTCCGCTGGGCCGCTCTCTCCGGCGACCCGGCCGACATCGCCGAGACGGACCGCGCGCTCGTCGAGCTCTTCCCCGGGAACGCCGCGCTCCACCGGTGGCTCGACATGGCCGCGAAGCGGGTCGCCTTCCAGGGGCTCCCCGCCCGGATCTGCTGGCTCGGCTACGGCGAGCGCGAGAAGGCCGGCCTCGCCTTCAACGAGCTCGTCCGGACGGGGAGGGTGAAGGCGCCGATCGTCATCGGGCGCGACCACCTCGACTGCGGCTCCGTCGCCTCGCCGAACCGCGAGACCGAGTCGATGCGCGACGGCAGCGACGCGATCGCCGACTGGCCGCTCCTGAACGCGATGGTGAACACCGCGGCCGGGGCGACGTGGGTCTCGATCCACCACGGGGGCGGCGTCGGCATCGGCTACTCGATGCACGCCGGGATGGTCGTCGTCGCCGACGGCACCGACGCGGCGGCCCGGCGCCTCTCGCGCGTCCTCGTCTCCGACCCGGGGATGGGCGTCGTCCGGCACGCCGACGCCGGCTACCCGGAGGCCGTCGCCTGCGCCGAGGCGAACGGCGTCGCGATCCCGATGCGCCGTTGACCTCACGCCGCGCGGCCGCGCTCTTCCTCGGCCTCCTCGCCGCGGCGGGCCTCGCGGCCGCGCTCGCGGCGAGGCTGGGGCCTCTCCCGGCAGGGGCGGAGGAGCGCCGGGCCGCAGCCCTCGTCGCGCGGGCGGCGCGGGCGGTCGAGGACGACGCGGCGACCCTCGCGGCCGTCTCGGGCCGCCTCGCGGGGGACCCCGCGCTCGTCGAGATCCTCGAGGGGGGGAGCGCGGGGGTCCGGCCGGGCCGCCTCTTCGCGATCCTCGGCGCCGCGCTCCCCGAGGCGCGCGGCTGGGGCGCCGTCCTCCTCGACCGGAAGGGCGAGGCCGTCGCCTGGGCGGGGGAGCCCGGCGACCTCCCGACCGCGAGCGCGCCGAGGGCGGGCCGCTTCGCGGTGGCGTTCCGCGTGACGCAGCTGACGCTCGCGCACGAGGCGCCGGTCGGCCGGAGCCCGGAGTCGCGGGGTCTCCTCGTGGTGACCCGGCGGCTTCCGACGGGGATCGTCCGTCCCGACCTCCTCGAGGCGTACGGGCTCGCTCGGGGGGCGACGTCGCGGCGCCTCCGGATCCGCGCCTCCGCGGCGCCGCGCCGGCTCGTCGCCCTGGAGCTGGAGCCCGTGCCGGCGGACGTCTCGGACGAGGACGTCCGCCGCTCCCGGTCGCTGCCGTTCGCCCTCCTCGGGGCCGTCGCGGCCGTCCTCCTCGGCTTCGCCGCGCGCGCTCCGGTGGCGGGCGCGGTCGCGGCGCGGCTCCTCCTCCTCCTCGCGGTTCCGGCCGCGGAGACGGGGCCCTTCGCGCCGATCCTCCCCGACCCGTCCGGTCTCCTCGCGACCCCCGTCGACCTCGCCCTCACCGGCCTGGTCGCCCTCCTCCTCCTCGGCGCGGCCGTCCGGAAGGGGCGCGGACCGTCGGGAGGAGCGGGGTCCCGGCTCGTCGTCGCGATCGCCGGCCTCGCCGTCGCCTCCCTCGCGCCGCTCCTGGGCCTCGCGTCCGGCCGCTCGGCGCCGCCGATCCTCCTCGGGCTCGGCCTCTTCTCGGGCGAGCCGGAGGCTCCGCTCGCGGCGGCCGGCCTCGTCGCCGTCGCGGCCGCGCTCGTCGGCCTGGCGGCGCTCCTCGCCGCGAGGGCGTTTCCCGCTTTCCGGGCGGCGCCCGCGGCCGGGCTGCTCGGCCTCGCCGTCGCCTTCGGCGCGTATTTCGCGGACCCTTCCCGGGGCGCGCTGGCGCTTCTCCTCCTCGGTGCCGTCCTCCTTGCCGCGAGCCTCTCGGGACGGCTCGCCTCGTTCCCGCGTGCGGACCTCCTCTCGAAGGCGGTGGCGGTCGCGCTCCTCGTCGGGGCGGGGGCCCTGCTCGGAGGGGCGGGTGCGTCCCTCGGGCGGTGCCAGCGGGCCGACGCCCGCCTCGAGCGTGCCGCGACGCGCTCCACGCTCGAGCGGGAGCTCCTCGAGGAGGAGGGGCCCGCGGGCTGGGAGGAGCAGGTCGCCCGTCCCGAGCTCCGCCCCTGGTCGCCGGCAGGCTCCCTGACGCTCATGAGCGACCTCGCGCTCGCGCTCTGGCTCCGAGGGCGGGACGACGAGTTCCCCGAGCCGGGCGACCTCCTCACGGTCCGGGACGAGGAGGGGCGTGTCCTCTCCTCGTTCGGGACGATGCGGCCCGGCGACGAGGGGCGGGGAACCGCGATAGGGCTCCGGCTCCCGGTCGCGCGGACGACGGGGGTCCTCTCCCGCGTCCCCTGGCCCGACGCCGACGAGGAAGACCCGCTCCTTGTCGCGGCCCTCGGGGTGCCGGACCACGGGGACCGTTTCGTCGAGAGGACCGACTTCGACGCCGCCGGGCGCCCTCTCGGCCGCGGACGCCTGGAGAGGCCCGAGCTGTCGGGGCCGATCCTCGCGCAGGCGCGCCGCCGCGGGGCGGCGTGGAGCACCGAGGTGTCGGGCGGCAGGCGGTGGCGGACGACCGTCCGGGGGACCGCGAGCGGGTTCGTCGCGTGGGGAGTCGAGCTCCCGACGCCCGCGTTCGCGCTCGGCTCGGCGGTGGCCGCCGCGGAGACGCTCCTCCCGGTGGCCGTCCTCGTCCTCCTCGGCGGCGCGCTCGCGTCCCTCGTCCGCGCGGGCGCGACGCGGCGCGATCGCCCGCGGCCGCGCCTCATCGGCTCGTTCCGCGGCCGCCTCGCGGTCGCCCTCCTCGTCTCGGGCGCGCTCCCCCTCGCCGCGGGGGCCGTCATGGTGCGGACGGCCCTCGGCCGCTCGTCGGCGAGGGCGACGGAGAGGCTCGCGCTGAAGGTCCTCCGGGAGGGGCGCCACGTCCTCGAGGAGCGGGTCGCCGGCGCCCCCTCTCCGTCCGAGCTGAACCGCGCCGCCTCCATCGTCGGCGTCGATCTCCTCCTGTACCGCGACGGGGTCCTGGCGGCGGCGTCGCGGGCCGTCCCCGTCGCCGCGGGCCTGGCGCCGCAGCGGCTCGCGTCGGCGGTCGCCTCGGCGCTCGCGAACGGCGCGAGCGAGGCCGCCTCCGTGCGCGCCCCGGTCCGGGCCGGCGGACGGAGGGTCGCCGAGGCCGCGGTGATGCTCTCGAGGGAAGAGAGGACGACCCTCGCGGCCGTTCTCGGCGAGGACCCGGCGGGCCGCGAGGCGGTCGAAGGCCTCGTCCTCCTCGCGGTCGCCGTCGCGCTCGGGGCGTTCGCTCTCGGGGGGCGCGGCGCCGTGGCGCTGTCGCGGCCCGTCGAGGACCTCGTCGCCGCGGCGGAACGCGTCGGCGCCGGCGAGCCTCCCGGCCCGATCGGCATGCCCGACACGGTCGACCTCGCGCGGCTCGTCGAGGCGTTCGGCACGATGTCCGAGCGCGTGCGGGACAGGACGGTGCTCCTCGAGCGCGAGCGGGAGGCCGCGGTGAGCGTCCTCCGCAGCCTGACGCCCGCGGCGATCCTCTTCCGGGACGAGGACGGGCGGATCCTCTTCGCGAACCCCGCCGCCGACGCGCTCCTGCCGCCCGGGTCCCTCCTGCCGGAGCGGCTCGCGCGCCCGAGCTTCGCGCCCGTCGGCGCCGCCCTCGCGCACCCGAGACCCTACGAGACGCGGGTCTCGATCCCGCTCGACCGAGGCGAGATGGTCCTCCGCGTCGTCGTCGCGGACCTTCCGGACGACGCGGAAGGGAAGCGGTCGGTCCTCCTCCTCGAGGACCTGACGGACTTCACGCGCGCCGAGCGGCTCGAGACGTGGGTCGAGGCGGCCCGCGCCGTCGCGCACGACATCAAGAACCCGCTCACCCCGATCCGGCTGACGGCCGAGAGGCTCCTCCGGGGCGCGACCCGCGGAACGCCTCCCGACGGCGAGCGGGTCGCCGAGGCGGCGACGACGATCCTCCGGCAGGTCGACCTCCTGACCGAGAGGACGGGGCGGCTCTCCCGCTTCGCGAGCCCCGTCGCGCCCCAGCGGGTCCTCCTCACCGGCGAGGGCTTCGCCCGGCTCCTCGGCGAGATCGCCGCCGACTTCTCCGCGCACCCGGCCGTGAAGGTCTCCTGTTCGTCGGAGCCGGGCCTTCCCGACGTCTCCGTCGACCGGTCGCTCCTTCGCGACGCCGTGTCGAACTTCGTCCTGAACGCGATCGAGGCGCTCGAGGGGAAGGGCGGAAGCGTCGAGGTCACGGCGCGGCCCGTGGAAGGGGAGGGACCGGGCGGATGCCGCGGCCTCGAGGTCGCCTGCGACGACGACGGGCCGGGCGTGCCGGAGTCCGACCTGCCCCGCATCTTCGACCCGTCCTTCTCGACGAAGTCGCGCGGCTCCGGGATGGGGCTCGCCGCGGCCCGGCGCGCGGTCGAGGAGCACGGCGGGCGGCTCCTCGCCGAGCGGTCGCCCCGCGGGGGCCTCCGGATCGGCTTCGTCCTGCCGTCCGCCGGCCGCTGATATCATTTTTCCACCATGCCCTCACCGCTGAAGCCCGGGCGCGTCCTCGCCGCCGGTCTCCTCCTGCTCGGCGCGCTCGGCGCCGGCGCGTGCAGGAAAGGCGTTCCCCTCATCGGCCGCTCCGCCGCGCCGCCGCAGTCCCGCGGGGACGCGCTCTTCCTGGCGGAAGCGCCCGCCGTCGTGCCGGACGACCTCGATCCCGATTTCGACGCGATGGGGATCCGCCGCCTCTACGTGGCCGCCGCGTCGCTGACCGGAGGAGGACAGGTCCGCCCGTTCCCCCCTCCGCCGACGCCGATCCGGCGCCCGGTCGTCCTGGTCCTGATGGGTGAGCCGGGGGCCGCCTCCGGACTCAAGGGGGGCCAGCCCGAGCTCCTCGGGGAGGCGTGGGCGAACGGCGTCCAGAAGCTCGTCGCCGACGCGAAGGCGTGGGCGCAGGTGAGCGGGGTCCACCTCCACATCTTCCCGGAGCCCTCCGACGCCCTCGCGCTCGGCAAGGCGCTCTCGGCGATGAAGTCGAAGCTCGGGGGACTGACCGTCTCCGTCACGCTGAGGGCGGGCGCCCCGCCGGAGACGTGGAAGCCGCTCGAGGGGGCCGCCGACGAGGCCCTCGTCTTCTCCTTCGGGCGCCGCCCGGAGACGGCCGACGTCTTCGTGAAGGAGATGTCCGAGGAGGAGGCGAAGGCGTTCCCGATCCCGTTCCGGCTCCTCGTCGTTCCGGGCGGATACGGTGTCACGGGCTCGGGCGCCAGGGCGCGCCGCCTCGCCGACGGCGAGATGGACAAGCTCTCGGAGGACAAGAACCTCGACTTCGACTTCGCCGCGGTCCTCTCGAGCGAACCGGGCAGCATCTACAACTTCAAGCCTCGGGCCGGCTACGAGAAGGCGCCGAACATCCTCTCGGACGACGGGGGCCGCGCGCGGTTCGACGTCCTCCCGTTCGCCGACCTCGTCCGCCTCGTCTCCGCGAGCGCCCGCTGGAGCGCGGCGCGCCTCGCCGGCCGCGTCTTCCTGATCGACGGCCTCCCGCGCGACGGGCACCTCGCCGGCTACCCGGCGATCCGCGCCCTCCTGACCGGGAAGCCGTGGGAGCCGAGCCTCCTCGTCGAGCCCGTCGAGGGGAAGGGGCGCGGGGGAGAGGTCTGGCTCCGCGTCTCGAACCCGGGGCCGACGTCGAGCGAGCTGTCGCGCTTCGGGAACCAGATCACGATCCGCCTCGAAGGGGGCGTCTTCACCGCGCTCGGGGCGGGGGACTTCGACCGGTACGAGGTCTTCGCCTCGGCGCGCGACATGACGCAGTCCGCCCCCTTCGGTCGCGCGACGGTCTGCCGCCTCTTCGAGAACTTCTTCGCGCCCGGCGAATCGAACGAGGTCGGTCCGATCCGGGTCGCCGGGCCCCGTCCGCGCGCCTTCGTCTCGTACCAGCTCACGCTCCCGGACGGCCGGACGCTGACGGGGCCGGAGACCGAGGTCTCCATCGCGCCGCCGCCCCCGCCGACCCCGACCCCCCGGGCGAAGGGGCAGCCGCCGATCCCGAAGCTTAAGAAGCGCTGAGGGGCGCTGCCCGCGGGCGGTGGGAGGGGCGCCCGCGCGCCCCTCTCGATCAGGCGTCGGGGAGGAGGCCGCGCTCGGCGACCGCGGCCTCGGCCACGCGGACGGCGAGGAGCGCTCCGGGCCGCCGGAGGTCGTCCGAGGCGAGGAAGAGCTGCCCGGCGCCGCCCGAGGCGGAGTAGCGGAGGAGGAGCGTCTCGTCCCGTCCCGCGGCGTCGACGACCCCGGCGGGACCGTCGACGTCGGGCTCGGCGAACCCGCGCCCCGGGGCGAGGAGCGCGTCCCGCAACGCCCCGGGCGCGGGAGCCGCGCCGTCGAAGCGGAGCTCGAGCCGCAGCGTCGTCCCGTGGAAGACCCCGGCCCGGGCGGAGAGGACAGTGACCGGGAGGTCGCGCCCGAGGAGGGCCCGAACGTCCCCGGCGACGCGGGCGTCGAACGCGGCCGCGTCGGCCGGAGGGAAGACGTTGAAGGCGCTCTGGGCCCCGAGGCGGTCCTTCGGGACGCTCCGGAACGAGGCGATCGCGATCGCCTGCTGGAAGAGCTCGTCGAGGGCGTCCTTCCCGAGGTCGCTCGCGGCCCGGTCGATGGCGGCGGTCACGGCGGCGACCTTCCGGAGGGGCTCGAGCGCCGCGACCGCGTCGGCGAGGACCGACGCGGCCGGGTCGCGGAGGACGAGGAGATCGCCCGGCGGGAGCGGGGCCGGGAGCGCACCGCGGACGGCGTCGACGAAGGAGCCCGCCGACCTCTGCCCCGAGAGGTCGATGGCGAGGCAGCCGTCGGGCGCCCGGACGGAGAGGAACCGGGCCGTCGTCTCGGGAGAGCCGCAGAGGAACGCGATCTGGCAGCCGGAGAGGCCGTCCGGCGCGATCGGCGAGACGAAGGCGGCCTCCCCGTCGTCGTCGGTCAGGAGCCCCGCGGACGGGTCTCCCGTGTGGAAGAGGTGGACGGAGGCGGCCGGGAAGCCGCGCTCGCGCAGCACCGCCTTCACGTCGCGGCCGACGAGACTGTCGGGGTCGACGACGGCGACGGAGAGGCCGATCACGCCGGGGCCCCGGTCGGGGGCGGGATCCGGCGCGCGAAGAGTGCCGTGAAGAGGCGGACCGTTGGAGCCGAGAGCGCGTAGAAGACGGCCAGGCCCGCGAGGCAGACGTCCGGGCGCCAGGCCGCGACGGCCGCGACGAGGAGGCCGAGGAGCGGGACGAGCCGGACCGACTTCCTCGAGCGGAGGTCGACGTCCTTGAAGGAGCGGTACCGGAACGTCGAGACCATGAGGAAGCCGAGGACGAGCGTGACGACGAGGAACGCGGCGCCGATCCTCGGGTCGGGGAGCGGCTCGGGGATCACCCAGATGAGTCCGCAGAGGGCGCCCGCCGCGGCCGGGATCGGCAGGCCGACGAACCACCGCTTGTCGACGACGTTCAGCTGGACGTTGAACCGGGCGAGGCGGCAGGCGCCGCAGACGAGGAAGAGGAACGAGGCGAAGAGGCCGACGCGGCCGTAGGCGTTCAGCCCCCAGTGGTAGACGAGGAACGCCGGCGCGAGGCCGAAGGAGAGGACGTCGGCGAGGGAGTCGAGCTGCTCCCCGAAGGCCGAGGTCGAGCCGGTCATCCGGGCAACGCGCCCGTCGAGCGAGTCGAGGAAGCCGGCCAGGAAGAGGAGGCCCGCGGCGAGGTCGTAGCGGCCGTGTACCGAGGCGTCCAGGGAGAGGTAGCCGCAGAAGACGTTCCCGACCGTGAAGAGGGCCGGGATGACGTAAACGCCGCGGCGTACGCCGCGGCGCTGAACCTCGCTGGAGGTTCCGTTCATGGCCGTGTCGACGGGACCGTACCTGTCGAGCGCGAGCCGGCCCTAATGGGACGCTCCGACGCGGGCCCTGTGCTCACGGGCGATCTCCTCCATCCGGTCCTTCACCATCAGCTTCTGCTTCTTCAGACGCTTCTCCTCGCCCTCCTCGTCGGACGAGAGGAACGTCTTGGACGCCAGCTCGGCGAGCCTTTTCTCGAAGTCGTGATGGGTGCGGACGAGGTTTCGGAACTCCTCGTGGGTCTGGGCCAGCTCGCGCTTCAACTCTTCGGTCAGAGTCGGCATGAACACCTCCTCGAAGTGGATTTCGAAAGAGCCGCGGCGAGTCTCGCTTTTTCGAAGGGCGAGAGTCAAGGCGAAGGGAGAGGCGGCGGCAGGAAGAGCGACATGACGAGGGCGTCCTCGCCGTCCGCGTAGTACTGCGGGCGGCGCCCCACCTCCCGGAAACCCAGCGTCACGTAGAAATTACGCGCCGGGAGGTTCGACGGGCGGACCTCGAGGTAGATCTCCTCGGCCGCGATCCGGGTCCCCAGGTCGAGGACCTCCTGCATCAGCAGCCGGGCGACCCCCTTCCGGCGCCAGGCCGGGTCGACGGCGATCTTGTTGACGTGGATCTCGCCCCCCGCGAAGGCGCAGAAGACGTAGCCGGCGAGGAGGCCGTCGGGGGCCCGGACGACCCGGTTGAAGCGGAAGGCCGCCCCGACCTCCGAGGCGAAGAACTCCCGTTTCCAGGGGACCGGGAACGAGATCCGCTCCAGCTCGGCGACGGCGTCGAGGTCCATCGCCCGGACGTCCCGGAGGGTCAGCGCCTCGAGGGTCGCGCTCACGCGGTCCCTCCCGGGCCGAAACGCTCCTCGGCGGCCGGTGGCCGGCCGTAGAGGAGCTCCGCGGAGCCCCCGCCGGGAGCCGAGAGGGCGAGGGCCGCGGCCGCCGGCGCGAGGAGAACCCGGGCCTCACCGAGGTCCAGGAGCGCGACGCCCTCCCGGGCGGCGGCCTCCGCGGCCTCGTCGCGGCCGAGCCGGGCTTCGGTCGCCTCCAGCTCCCCGTTCCGCCGGCGGCGCCGGTGAACCTCGCCGCGGAGGGCGTCGAGGAGGAGATCGGCGTCGGGCGGCAGGGGGATCGCCCGGCTCGCGGCCTCGAACGTCGGGATCGGGACGAGGAGCGCGCCGGTCGCCCGGGCGAGCCCGCGAGCGAACGCGAGCGAAGAGCGGAGACCCGTGAACGAGCCCGGCCCGGCGACGACGGCGACGCGCTCGAGGTCGCGGGGGACGAGCCCCGCCCGCCGCAGGAGGTCGGCCACGGCGGGGGCGAGCGCTTCCGCGCCCTGCTGCGGCAGCTCGGCGATCCAGGGCCCCGGCTCGCCGGGGAGGACGGCGAGGGACGGCCGCGGGGTCGCCGTGTCGATGGCGAGGAGCCTCATCGGCGTGGCCGGCATCGTAGCAGGGGGCCGGCGCCCTGCTACCATCGCCCCCCTTTCCGATGCGCACGACGCCGATGCTCGAGCAGTACTGGGCGCTGAAGCGGGAGGTCCCGGACGCGCTCCTCCTCTACCGGCTCGGCGACTTCTACGAGATGTTCTTCGAGGACGCGGAGGTCGCCGCGCCGCTCCTCGGGCTCGTCCTGACGGCCCGGCACCGCGACACGGACATCGAGGCGCCGATGTGCGGGGTCCCGCACCACGCGCTGGAGTCGTACGCCGCGCGGCTCATCGCGGCCGGGAAGAAGGTCGCAATCGCGGAGCAGACCGAGGCGCCCCAGAAGGGGAAGACGCTCGTCGCCCGGAAGGTCGTCCGCGTCATCACCCCGGGGACCCTCGTCGACCCGGACCGCCTCGACGCGCGGCAGCCGAACGACCTCGCCGCGGTCGTCCTCGGCGGCGACGCCCCGGCCCTCGCCTTCCTCGACCTCTCGACGGGGGAGTTCACGGCGATCCGCCTCGACGGGACGCCGCCGGCGGACTTCCTCTCCCGCCGCCCGGCGAAGGAGATCGTCGCGTTCCCCTCGGAGAGGGACGCGGTCGCCCGGCTCCTCGAGCCGCTCGGCGACGACGCGCCGGTCCTCTCGGTCCTCTCCTCCGAGTCGCCCCGCGGCCGGAGCGCTTCGGACCTCCTCGAGGGGCACTTCCGGACCTCGACGCTCGCCGGCTTCGGCCTGCCGCCGTCGGGCCCGCTCGTCGAGGCGGCCGCGGCGGTCCTCGCCTACGCGCGCTCCACGCAGAAGGCCGACTGCGCGCACGTGACGGGATTGAAGACCGAGTCGGCGGGAGCGGGGCTCGTCGTCGACGCCGTCACGCAGGGGCACCTCGAGCTCTTCCGTTCGCTCCGCGACGGGGGAAGGACGGGGACGCTCCTCTCCGTCGTCGACCGGACCGGGTCCCCGTTCGGCGCCCGGGCGCTCCGCCGGGTCCTCGAGCAGCCGCTCGGCTCCATCGAGGCGATCGACGAACGCCTCGACGCCGTCGAGGAGCTCGCCTCCGCTCCGGCCCGCCTCGAGGCCGTCGGGACGGCGCTCGCGGCGATCCCCGACCTGCCGAGGCTCCTCGCCCGCGTCGCCGTCGGGAGCGCGACCCCGCGCGACCTCGGCGCGCTCGGCATCGGCCTCGACCGCGCCGCGGCCGTCGGCCCGCTCCTCGACGGGGCGGCCGCCGCGCTCCTCGCTCCCGGCGGCGCGGCCTACCCGTCCGGCGTACCGGAGGCGCTTTCCGCGCGGCTCGCCGCGACGCTCGTCGAGAACCCCCCGGTCTCGTCGAAGGAAGGGGGGATCGTCCGCGACGGCGCGGACTCCGGCGTCGACGAGCTCCGCGCGCTCCGGCGCGACGCCGCGACGCTCCTCGGGGCGCTCGAGGCGGACGAGCGCGCGCGCCGCGGCATCCCGACGCTCCGCGTGAAGTTCAACCAGGTCTTCGGGCACGTCTTCGAGGTACCCGGATCGGCGCGCGCGAGGATCCCGGAGGACGCGCTGAAGCGTCAGACGCTCGCCTCCGTCGAGCGCTACGCGACGGCCGAGCTCGTGACGCTCGACGAGAGGCTCCGCTCGGCCGACGAGAATCTCGCCGAGAGGGAGGGGGAGATCTTCCGCGGGCTCTGCGCCGCCGCGACGGCCGAGGCGGCCGCCGTGAACGCGCTCACGGCGCGCCTCGCGCTCCTCGACGTCCTCGCCTCCTTCGCGCGCGTCGCCCGCGCCGAGCGCTGGTCGAGGCCGCGCCTCGTCCCCGAGCCGGTCCTCTCCGTCACCGACGGGCGGCACCCGGTCGTGGAGGCGATCCGCCGCCGCGAGCCGTTCGTCCCGAACGACACCGAGCTCGGCGGGGAGGCGCGCGTCGTCATCCTCACGGGGCCGAACATGGGCGGCAAGTCGACCTACCTCCGGCAGAACGCGCTCGCCGTCCTCCTCGCGCACGCGGGCTCGTTCGTCCCCGCGGCCGCGGCGACCGTCGGCCTCTGCGACCGGATCTTCACCCGCGTCGGCGCGTCCGACTCCCTCGCACGGGGCGAGTCGACGTTCCTGACCGAGATGGCCGAGACGGCCCACATCCTCCGGCACGCGACGCCCCGCAGCCTCGTCGTCCTCGACGAGATCGGCCGCGGCACCGCGACGTTCGACGGGCTCTCGCTCGCGTGGGCGATCGCCGAGCACCTCCACGACGCCCCCGGCGCCCCCTGCCGCGTCCTCTTCGCGACGCACTACCACGAGCTGACCGAGCTCGCGCTCGTCCGTCCCGGCGTCGCGAACCGGACGATGTCGGTGAAGGAGTGGAAGGGGGAGGTCGTCTTCCTCCGGAAGGTCGTCGACGGCGTCGCCGACCGCTCCTACGGCGTCCAGGTCGCCAAGCTCGCGGGGATCCCGCACGCCGTCACGGAGCGGGCGAAGGAGATCCTCGGGAACCTCGAGAAGCAGCAGCTCGACGTCGGCGGACGGCCGCGCCTCGCCGAGCACGCCGGCGCGCCCCCGCCGGCCGAGGTCCAGCTCGACCTCTTCCGTGGGCAGGAGGAGGTCGTGATCGACGCTCTCCGGAAGCTCGACCTCGACGCGCTGACGCCGCTCGCGGCGCTCAACGTCCTCGCCTCGCTCCGCGCGCGGCTCGAGGGGGCCGGGTGAGCGGCGCCGCGCGCCTCGTCGTCGGCGTCGCCGGCACGTCCCTCTCCGGGGCCGAGCGCGCGTTCCTCGCCGCGCGCCGTCCCTTCGGCGTGATCCTCTTCCCCGAGAACCTCGCGTCGGCGGAGCAGGCGGCGGCCCTCGTCGCGGAGATCCGCGCCGCGAGCGACCCCGCGCCGCTCCTCCTCGTCGACCAGGAGGGGGGGCCGGTCGACCGCCTCGGCCCGCTCCTCGGCCTCGCCTTCCCGGCGCCCGCGGCGCTCGCCGAGGCGGGCGTCGACCGGGTTCACGAGTGCGCCTACCTGATGGGGCGCGCGGCGCGCCTCCTCGGCTTCGACGTCGACCTCGCCCCCGTCCTCGACCTCTCGCAGCCGGGAACGGGAGCCGTCGTCCTCGCGGGGCGCTCCTTCGGCTTCCACGCCGAGGACGTCGTCCTCGCGGGGATGGTCTTCCTGCACGGCCTCGCGCGCGCCGGCGTCGCGTCGTGCCTCAAGCACTTCCCGGGGCTCGGGCGCGGCCCGGTCGACTCGCACGCCGCGCTCCCGGTCGTCGACGCGCACGACGTCGACCTGATGGTGACCGACGTCGCGCCCTTCGCGAAGCTCGCCCGCACCGCCGACGGGGTCCTCGTCGGGCACGCCGCCTACCCCGGCTTCACGGGCGACGAGACGCCCGCCTCGCTCTCGCCGCGGATCCACGCGATCCTCCGCGACCGGCTCGCGTTCGACGGCGTCGTCTACTCCGACGACCTCGGGATGGGGGCGCTCGGCGACCGGCCGCTCGCCGCCCGCGTGGAGGGGGCCGCCCGCGCCGGATGCGACGTCCTGATCGTCTCGGGGGGGCTCGCGCAGGCGACGGAGGCCGCCGACCTCCTCGAGGCCCTCGGCCTCGCCGGCGCGCCCGCCCCTCTCGCGCGGATCGCGGAGCTGCGCCGGCGGTGCGACGGGAACCCCCGGACGCGATTCGGCCCGGAGGCGTGGGACGCGCTCCGGGCCGAGGCGGAGACGTGGCTCGTCGAGGTGGCCCGGCCGCGCGCGTCGCGCGAGACCGGCTTCCCCTAGGTCAGAACGGGACGCTGTCGTCCGGGTCGGGCTCGGCGTCCGGAGCGGGCGCCGCGGGCCCGGACGCGCCGCGCGCGCCGTCGGGGCGGCCGCCGAGCATCTTCATGTCGCGCGCCTTGATCTCGGTCATGTAGCGCTTCTGGCCGCTCTCCTTGTCGTCCCAGCTGCGCGTCTGGATCGATCCCTCGATGTAGACGAGCTGCCCCTTCGAGAGGTAGCGCTCGCAGATGCCGGCGAGCTTGTCGTAGACGATGACGTTGTGCCACTCGGTCTTTTCCTGCTTCTGGCCGCTCGCCTTGTCGGTCCACGACTCGGACGTCGCGACCCGGAGCTTCGCCATCTGCATCCCCGAGGGGAGTGCCTTCATCTCGGGGTCCGCCCCGAGGTGACCGACGAGGATGACCTTGTTCACGGAACCCGCCATGGGCGTTCCTCCTCCGTACCCGATTCGAATGGCGCGCGAGGATATCAGAGCCTCCCGCGGCGCCCGCCTGCGAGAATCGGCGCGTGATCCTCCTGCTGCAGCGCGTCTCCCGCGCCTCCGTCCGCGTCGGGGGCGAGACGGTCGGTCACATCGGCCGCGGCCTCCTCGTCCTCGCCTGCGTCGAGCCGGGAGACGGGCCCGAGACGATGGACGAAGCGGCGCGGAAGACCGTCGAGCTCCGGGTCTTCGAGGACGAGGCGGGGAAGATGAACCTCGACGTGACGCAGGTCGGCGGCTCGGTCCTCGCCGTCTCGCAGTTCACGCTCGGAGCCGACCTCTCCCGCGGAAGGCGACCCGGCTTCGAGGGGGCGGCCCGCCCCGAGGAGGCCCGGCCGCTCTTCGGCCGCTACCTCACCGCGCTCCGCGCCTCAGGCGTGCCCGTGGCGACCGGGAGCTTCGGCGCGGCGATGGAGGTCGAGCTGGTGAACGACGGTCCCGCCACGTTCTCCTGGAGAACGAAACGGCCGGTCGTCTAGCCTTCGGATCGGCACCGGAACGAAGCTCAGGATGAGAATCAGGAGGACGAGCGCGGCGACCGCCTTGCGGCGCGGGTCCAGAGGAATGTCCTCGTCCGCGAGGGCGGGGCGGCGGAGCGCCGTCAGGATGAGGACGATCGCGGCCCAGAGCCACCAGCTCGCATACAGAAAGCCAAGGCCGAAGAGAGCCAGGAGAACAGGCCATCGGAAGAGGCGGTGGCGGCGCCCGAACACCGCGTAGATCGTGTGCCCGCCATCGAGCTGTCCCGCGGGGATCAGGTTGATCGCTGTCACGACGAATCCCCACCAGGCCGCCATGAACGTGGGGTGCTCGACAACGTGAAGGCTCGTGAAGGTGTGGCCGGTCATGAGAAGCTGGAGCACCGTGACGGCGAGTGGATAGCCGAAATACTCCGTCCCTGGAGTGAGGGGCTCGAAGTTGAGTCGCGTGTGCCAGATTCCCCAGGCGGCGAACGGAAGGGCCACGAGGAAGCCGGCGATCGGGCCGGCGACGGCCATGTCGAAAAGGGCTCTCTTGTCGCGGATTGGCTCCCTCACGCGGATGAACGCGCCGAAGGTTCCGGGAAGCGGCACGACGGGAAGGAAAGGGAGGAAGTACGGCGGGGAAGCGTCGATACCGTACCGCCTGCACATCAGGTAGTGGCCGAGCTCGTGCGCGAGGAGGATGAGGAGGAGCGGGACGGTGTAGGCGAGGCCGGCGAGTAGGTTCTCCCGCGTGATCACGAGGCCGGCGATGGCGAGCCTCGGGAAGATCTGGAAGAGGTCGCCGCGCGGATCGATTACGGCTAGGCGTCGCTCGTAGCCCGTCGCGAGCTGCGCTCCGACGAGGGCCGTCGTCCCGAACGTCGCGAGGAGAAGGAGCGCGTGGAGCCACCAGCGTTCGCGCCGCCGCGGGGCCGCCGGGACGAATGCCGGCGGCGGAAGGTATTCCACCGGCGGGGGAGGCGGCGGAGGCGGCGGGAACGGGGGGAGGGGAGGTGGGAGGCTGCTCAGGCCTTCTCCGGGGAGGCCGCCGCCGCGACGGCCGCGGACTCGTCGCCCATCAGGTCGCGGAGCTCCTTCCCGGGCTTGAAGCGGATCGTGAAGCCGGGCGGGATCTCGACCTGCTCGTCGGGGCGCTTCGGGTTCCGGCCGATGCCGCGCTTGCGCCGCTTGACGAGGAAGACCCCGAACCCGCGGAGCTCGATGCGGCCCCCCGTGGCGAGGGACCGGCGCATCGCTTCGATGATCGTCTCGACGGCCCGGGCCGCCTGGACCCTGGGGACGCCCGTCTCGTCGGTCACGCGGTTCACGAGGTCGTTCTTGATCATTCGCGCGAAGTGTAAATCAAGTCGGGTCTAGAGGCTGCGAAGCCGGTTCTTGAGGAGCAGGATCTCGAGGGCGACCGCCGTGAGGGCCCCGAGCCGCTTCAGCTCCATCGCCTTCGGCGGGGGCTCGTCGGGCCGGGCCTCGCCGAGGAGGAAGAGGACGCTCTTCCCCTTGAGGGTCACCGGGACGGCCGCGACGACCGTCGGGAAGGAGGCTCCGAGGGCCTCCAGGATCCGCCGGTTGCCGGGGAGGTCGGGGCAGGGGCCGACGTAGAAGCCGTCGGTGTTCCGGAGGGAGGCGAAGAGCGACGGCTCGGAGAAGGTGACCGAGAAGGAGCGGAGCCCTTCCGGGGGCTCCGGGACGGCGGCCCACCCGATGACGCGGTCCGCCTGCGCGATGAAGAGCGCCGCGCGCCGGAGGAGGCGGCCCGCCTCGCCCAGGACGGCGGCGGCGATCTCGTCCCGCGAGTCGGCCTTCGCGAGGCTCGCGACGAGGTCTGCCGGCGCCTCGTGCTCGACGATCGGCGCGACCTCCTCGCCGCCGACGGCGCTCGTCGGCTCCTGGGGCGCGGGAGGCGCGATCACCCCGCTCCGGAGGTTCTTCTGCTCCTCCTCCTCGAGCTCGATGTGGAGCGGCGTCGGGGCGGGGCGGGGCGGCGCCGGAGGCTCGGCGACGTCGGGCGACGGGGGGGGCGCCGGCGGCGGCACCGGGGCGGCCTCGGGGACCGCCGCCTCGGCGACGACCGAGCGCAGCGCCGGGCCCGGGTGCTCCCCGGAGACGGGCCGCATCCCGGGCGAGGACGAGCGGACGAACGGCTTCGGGGTCTTCGGGGGCGCGACGGCGACGACGCCGCCGCCGGCGTCCAGCCTCGCGGCGAGGTCCGCGTAGCGCGACTCGAGGGCGACCCCGTAGTGCTTCGCGAGGGCGCCGCGGACCCGCACGTCGAGGGCGACGAACGGGCTGATGGCGAGGCCCGTGAGGAACGAGACCTCGTCGATGGCCGGGAGGTCCCTCGGGTCGCGCATCGCGAGCGAGAGGTTCCGGCCGAGGCGCTGGAAGGGAACCACGAAGAGGCTCGCGGCGAGCTTGGCGGGGACGAGCCGGAGGATGTCGGGGCGGATCTCGACGAGGTCGGCGGCCGAGCAGGTCGCGACCCCGTGCTGGACCGCGAGGGCCCGGAGGAGGAGGTCCTCGCGGACGCCCCCCAGCTCGAGGAGGTTCGTGCAGAGCCGCCCGCGCTGCTTCACCTGCTGGTCGAGGGCGCGGTCCCGCATCTCGGCGGTGACCGCCTTTCCCCCGAACAGGATGTCGCCGATGCGCCGCCGCACGAGGAGAATCTAGCAGGAACGGGCGCCGGCGCCGGTTAGAATCCGCTCGCCATGACGGGAAGACCGCTCCGAGTCCTCATCGCCAAGCCCGGCCTCGACGGCCACGACCGCGGCGCGAAGGTCGTCGCCCGCGCCCTCCGCGACGCCGGGATGGAAGTCATCTACACCGGCCTCCGCCAGACGCCCGAGCAGGTCGCCGCCGCGGCCGTGCAGGAAGACGTCGACGTCGTCGGCCTGTCGATCCTCTCCGGCGCCCACAACGTCCTCGTCCCCGAGGTCATCGCGGCCCTTTCGCGCCGCGGGGCGGAGGGCGTCTCGGTCGTCGTCGGCGGGATCATCCCCGAGAAGGACATCCCGGGGCTGACGACCGCCGGCGTGAAGGCGGTCTTCCCGCCCGGGACGCCGACGACGGCGGTCATCGAAGCCGTTCGCGGCCTCGCCCGCCCCGCGTAGGCGCCGGCGCGGCGAGGAGGGGCGCGCAGGCCGTCGCCGGGGCGACGGGAAGCCGCCGCTAGAATCGCCCGGTGAGCGACGTTCTCGTCAGCCGGGTCGACACCACGTCCGAGGAGTACCAGAGGAACCGCGAGCACCACGAGGCGCTCGCGCGCGAGCTGCGCGAACGGGTCGCGGCGGCGCGCGAGGGGGGCGGCTCGAAGGGGACCGCGCGGCAGGCGGAGCTCGGGAAGCTCTCCGTCCGCGGGCGGATCGAGCGCCTCCTCGACCGCGACACCGCCTTCCTCGAGCTCTCGCCGCTCGCCGCCGACGGGATGTTCGAGGGCCAGGCGCCCGGTGCGGGCCTCGTGACCGGCGTCGGCCGCGTCTCCGGGCGCGAGGTGATGATCGTGGCGAACGACCCCTCGGTGAAGGGGGGGACGTACTTCCCGGTCACGGTGAAGAAGCACCTCCGCGCGCAGGAGGTGGCCCTCGAGAACCGCCTCCCGTGCGTCTACCTCGTCGACTCCGGGGGCGCGTTCCTCCCGCTGCAGGCCGAGGTCTTCCCCGACCGCGACCACTTCGGGAGGATCTTCTACAACCAGGCGCGGATGTCGGCGGCGGGGATCCCTCAGGTCTCCGCGGTCCTCGGCTCGTGCACCGCGGGCGGCGCCTACGTCCCGGCGATGTCGGACGAGGTCGTCATCGTGAAGGGGCAGGGGACGATCTTCCTCGCCGGCCCGCCGCTCGTGAAGGCGGCGACGGGTGAGTCCGTCACCGCCGAGGAGCTCGGCGGCGGCGACGTCCACACGCGGATCTCGGGCGTCGCGGACTACCTCGCGGGCTCGGACGCCGAGGCGCTCGAGATGGTCCGCGAGATCGTCGCGCGCCTGAACACGTCGAAGTCCTTCTCCGGCGACGTCGCGCCCGCCGAGGAGCCGCTCTACGGGGGGGAGGAGCTCTATGGCGTCCTCCCGCGCGACCTCAGGAAGCCGCTCGAGATCCGCGAGGTCCTCGCGCGGCTCCTCGACGGCTCGCGCCTCCACGAGTTCAAGCCGCGGTACGGCGCGTCGCTCGTCTGCGGCTTCGGGCGGATCGCGGGGCTCCCCGTCGGGATCCTCGCGAACAACGGCATCCTCTTCTCCGAGTCGGCGCTCAAGGGGACGCACTTCATCGAGATGGCCTGCCAGCGCCGCGTGCCGCTCCTCTTCGTCCAGAACATCACGGGCTTCATGGTGGGGAAGCAGTACGAGCACGGCGGCATCGCGAAGGACGGCGCGAAGATGGTCCACGCCGTCGCGAACGCCGCCGTCCCGAAGCTGACCCTCCTCGTCGGCGGCTCCTTCGGCGCGGGGAACTACGGCATGTGCGGCCGCGCCTACCAGCCCCGCTTCCTCTTCAGCTGGCCGAACTCGCGGATCAGCGTCATGGGGGGCGAGCAGGCGGCGGGCGTCCTCGCGACCGTCAAGAACGAGCAGCGCGAGCGGCAGGGCCAGCCCCCGATGTCGCCCGAGGAGGAGGCCGCGTTCAAGAAGCCGACGCTCGAGAAGTACGAGGCCGAGGGGAGCCCGTACTACGCCACGGCGCGCCTCTGGGACGACGGGGTCCTCGACCCGGCCGAGACGCGGACGGTCCTCGCCCTCGCCCTCTCGGCCTGCCACAACGCTCCGATCCCCGCGACGCCGTTCGGCGTCTTCCGGATGTGAGGCGCCACGTGAGAATCCCCGCCGCCGCCCTCCTCGCGCTCCTCGTCCCGCTCTCCGCAGGGGCCGTTCCCGCGAAGGGGACCGTCCGCGCCGTCGAGGTCACCTCGATGACGCGCGAGAAGGCCTTCCTCTTCGTCCGGACGACGCTCCCCGCCGTCGCGCGCGGCGCGAAGCAGACGTTCCGCGGCGACGCGAGCGCCTGGGGTGTCCCGCTCGGGCTGAAGGCCCCCGTGAGCGTCCTCGTCCAGCCGGCGGGCGCGGCCTGGGACGCCGTCTTCCTCGTCGACCTCGACCTCGCGGCGCTCCCGAAGGCCCTCCTCGACAGGGGGAGCCCGGCGTCGGTCCCCGTCACGCTGAAGGGGACCCTCTCGGGCGAGGCGGGGAGCGCGGCGACGGTCGACGCGGCCGGCACGCTCCGCCCCGGGACCGCGGAGCTCGTCGCCCGGCGCGAGCAGGGGCAGCCGTTCGTGCGCTTCGCCGGCGCGCGCCTCTCGGGCCTCGGCCTCGCCGAGTCGACCGGGGAGGCGCGGATCGCCGTCTACAACCCGTTCCGGTTCGAGCTCGCGCTCCGCGGCCTGAGGTACGAGCTGTCGTCCGGCGAGACCGTCGTCGCGCGCGGGAGCCGGCAGGGAATCCTCGTCCGCCCGGGCCGCGAGAACGAGGTCGTCCTCCCGCTCGCGGTCGGCAACGCCGCGGCGATCTCGGCCGCGGGGAAGGCCGTCGCGGCGGGCGGGAAGATCTCGGGCGAGCTGAAGGGGGAGATCGTCCTGAAGCTCGGGACGGGCGACGTGAAGCTCCCGCTCGCCGGGAGCGGGACGATCGAGGTCCTGAAGTGACGGCGCCGCTCCAGGTCGAGCGCCCGCGCGCCGGCGTGGCGCGCGTCGTCCTCGGGCGGCCGGAGCTCCGGAACGCCTTCGACGACGTCCTCGTCGCGCGCCTCACGGAGGCGTTCGAGGCGCTCGCGGCCGACGCGTCGGTCCGCGTCGTCGTCCTCGCGGGGGCGGGCAAGGCGTTCTGCGCCGGGGCCGACCTCGGCTGGATGAAGCGGATGGTCGCGTACGGCGCGGAGGAGAACCGCCGCGACGCTCGCGCTCTCGCCGCGATGTTCCGCGCGATCGACTCCTGCCCGAAGCCGGTCGTCGGGCGGATCCAGGGGGCCGCCCTCGGCGGCGGCGCCGGCCTCGTCGCCGTCTGCGACGTCGCGATCGCGGCGGAGGGGACGCTCCTCGGCACGACCGAGGTCCGCCTCGGGATCGTGCCGGCGGTCATCTCTCCGTTCGTCGTGAGGAAGATCGGCGAGTCGCACGCGCGGCGCTGGTTCCTCACGGGCGAACGCTTCTCCGCGGAGGAGGCCCTGCGCGCCGGGCTCGTCCACGCCGTCGTCCCCGAGGCGGATCTCGACGCGGAGGTCGAGCGGACGGTCGACGCGCTCCTCCTCGGGGGCCCCGAGGCGCTCGCCGTCTCGAAGGAGCTCGCCCTCCGGATGGGGCGCGTGCCGCTCGACGAGGCGCTCGACGGGGCGACGGGGATCATCGCGGCCCGCCGCGCCTCGGCCGAGGGGCAGGAGGGGATGAAGGCCTTCCTCGAGCGCCGGAGCCCCTCGTGGGTGTCGGGGAGCGCCTCGTGAACGCGCGCCCGTTCCGGAAGGTCCTCGTCGCGAACCGGGGCGAGATCGCCGTCCGCGTCCTCACGGCCTGCCGGACGGCGGGCCTCGCGACGGTCGCGGTCGCGTCGGACGCCGACGTCGGCGCGCGGCACGCGCGGCTCGCCGACGAGCTCGTCGTCCTCGGCCCCGCACCCGCCCGGGAGTCGTACCTCGACGCCGGGAAGATCCTCGAGGCCGCGCGCGCGACGGGAGCCGACGCGATCCACCCGGGCTACGGATTCCTCTCCGAGAACGCCGCGTTCGCGCGGGCCGTCCTCGACGCGGGGCTCGCCTGGATCGGCCCGCCCCCGGCGGCGATCGAGGCGATGGGGCTGAAGGTCCCCTCGAGGGAGCGGATGAAGGCGGCGGGCGTCCCCGTCGTCCCCGGCACGCACGACCTGTCGCCGGAGGGGATCGCGGCGGTCGGCTTCCCGCTCGTCGTCAAGGCCTCGGCCGGAGGCGGCGGGAAGGGAATGCGTGTCGTCCGCGCCCCGGCCGACCTCCCGCCCGCGGTCGAGTCGTGCCGCCGCGAGGCCGAGGCCGCCTTCGGCGACCCGACTCTCTACGCCGAGCGGTACCTCGAGCGGCCGCGGCACGTGGAGGTCCAGATCTTCGGCGACGTCCACGGCCGCGTCGTCGCGCTCGGCGAGCGCGAGTGCTCGCTCCAGCGGCGGCACCAGAAGGTCGTCGAGGAGAGCCCGTCGCCGGTCGTCGGGCCGGACCTCCGGGCCCGCATGAGCGCCGCGGCCGTGGCGGCCGCGAAGGCGGTCGGCTACGTGAACGCCGGGACGGTCGAGTTCCTGCTCGAGCCCGACGGCTCCTTCTTCTTCCTCGAGATGAACACGCGCCTCCAGGTGGAGCACCCGGTGACCGAGGAGGCGTGGGGCCTCGACCTCGTCGCGCTCCAGCTCTCGGTCGCCGCGGGCGATCCGCTTCCCGCCGACCTCCCGACGGCTCCCGTCGCGCACGCCATCGAGGCGCGGGTCTACGCGGAGGACCCGGAGAACGGCTTCCTCCCGCAGGTCGGGACGGTCCTCGCCTACGAGGAGCCGGGCGGCCCGGGGGTGAGGGTCGACTCGGGGATCGAGGCGGGGAGCGAGGTCTCCGTCCACTACGACCCGATGCTCGCGAAGGTCGTCGCGCGGGGCCGGACGCGCGAGGAGGCGCGGCGCCGACTCGTCGACGGCCTCGGGCGCACCGTGATCCTCGGGGTCGCGACGAACGTCTCCTGGCTCCGGCGCCTCCTCGCGACGGACGAGTTCGCGAGGGGCGAGCTCGACACGTCGCTCCTCTCGCGCCTCGAGGTCCCCGCGCCGCCGGAGCCGCCGGCCGAGGTGCTCGCAGGGGCGGTTCGGGCCTTCTCCGGCGGGGACGCCCGCGCCGCGTCGCCCGCCTCGCGTACGGCCTTTCCCGACCCGTTCGCGGGCGGGGCGTTCCGGGTGCTCGGATGAGGCTGAAGGACCTCTCCACCGGCACCACGTACGAGGCGCCCGCCGAGGGGCCGGCCCTCCCGCGCGGCGCCCGCGTCGTCCGCGACGGCCTCACCGCCTGGGTCTCGTACCGCGGCGAGACGTGGCGCCTCGCGCGCCTCGTCGAGAAGCCGGGTGCTCGCGAGGAGGAGGAGCACGACTTGCGCGCCCCGATGCCCGGCGTCGTCGCGCGCGTCCTGGCCGGGGAGGGGCAGGAGGTCGCGAAGGGGACCCCGCTCCTCGTCCTGACGGCCATGAAGATGGAGCACGAGATCCGGAGCCCGCGCGCCGGCCGCCTCGTGAAGCTCTTCCGGTCGGCGGGGGAGAGGGTCGACTCGGGCGACCCGCTCGCGGAGATCGAGTGACCCCCGGGGAGCACGTCACCGTCGTCGAGGTCGGGCCGCGCGACGGCCTCCAGAACGAGAGGGGCTTCGTCCCGACGGAGGCGAAGGTCGCGTTCGTCGAGGCGCTCGCCGACGCGGGCCTCCCGTCCGTCGAGACGACGGCCTTCGTCTCGCCGCGCGCGATCCCGCAGCTCGCCGACTCAGCCGAGGTCTTCGCGCGGGTGAGGAAGCGGCCCGGGACGCGGTACCCGGTCCTCGTCCCGAACGAGAAGGGGATGGCGCGCGCGCTCGCGGCGGGGGCGCGCGAGATCGCCCTCTTCACCGCCGCGACGGACACCTTCAACCTCCGCAACACGAACGCCACCGTCGAGCAGTCGTTCGCCCGGTTCGCGCCCGTCGTCGGGCTCGCCCGCGCGGAGGGGATCCGGGTCCGGGGCTACGTCTCCACCGTCTTCGGCTGCCCGTACGAGGGACGGGTCGACCCGGCGAAGGCGGTCGCCGTCGCCCTCCGCCTCTTCGAGGCGGGGTGCGAGGAGGTTTCCCTCGGCGACACGATCGGCGTCGCCGTCCCGTCGCAGGTCGCCGACGTCGTCGGCCGTCTCCTCGAGTCCGGGGTCCCCGTCGCGCGCCTCGCCCTCCACATGCACGACACGCGGGGGACCGCGCTCGCGAACGTCGTCGAGGGGCTCCGCGAAGGGGTGCGGGTCTTCGACTCCGCGGCCGGCGGTCTCGGCGGCTGCCCGTACGCGCCCGGCGCCGCCGGGAACCTCGCCACCGAGGACCTCCTCTACCTGCTCCACGGGATGGGCTTCGAGACCGGCGTCGACCTGCCGAGCGTCGCCGAGGCCACGCGCGTCCTCGCCGAGGCGATCGGCCGGTCCCCCGTCTCGCGCGTCTTCGCCGCGCTCCGCGCCGCTTCCGAACGGGCCTGAGCGCCCTCCCGCGCGTTGACCCATCCCCCTCAGGGCCGTAGACTTCCCCGCACGTAAGCCTGTCCCGTCGAACGGCCGTTCGAGGAGTCGAAATGGCGATCAAGATCCTTCTCGCGGACGACAGCCTGACCATCCAGAAGGTCGTCGAGCTGACCTTCTCGGACGCGGAGACCCGCCTGATGGCGGTCGGGAGCGGCGACAAGGCCGTCCAGGCCCTCGACGACTTCGCTCCCGACATCGTTCTCGCGGACGTCGTGATGCCGGGCCGCACCGGGTACGACGTGTGCGAAGCCGTCAAGCAGCGTCCGGGGGGAGCATTCGTCCCCGTCGTCCTCCTGACCGGCACCTTCGAGCCGTTCGACCGGGCGCGCGCCGAGCGCGTCGGGAGCGACGCGATCGTCACGAAGCCGTTCGACTCCCACGCGCTTCAGGGGCTCGTCCGCGAGCTCGTCGGAAGGGCGCTGGCCGCCCGCGAGGAGGCCGAGGCCGCGGCGGCGATGGCGCCGCCGCCCGCTCCCGAGCCGCCCCCGACGACGATCCTCTCCGCGGCCGACCTCGAGGAGGCGTTCCCTCCGCCGGTCGCGCCCCTGCAGGACACCGCGGCGACCCAGGCCCTCCCGGCGCTCGACTTCCGGGAGACGTTCGCGGCGCCGGAGCCCGCCCCGCCGGTCGAGGACTCGAACTACAGCACGCGCGCGATGAAGATCCCGACCGCCGAGGAGCTCGCGCTCGCGGCGGAGCAGGAAGGCCTGGTCCCGGCATCTCCCTTCGAGATGGCCGAACCCCCGGCGGAGGCGCCGTCGCCGTTCCTCGTCGAGCCGGCGTTCGTCCCTCCTCCTCCTCCTCCTCCGCCGCCGTTCTACGAACCGGAGCCGGTCCTCGCGGAGGCGGCCCCGGCGCCGTTCGAGGCGGAGCCCGAGCCGGTCGTGGAGGCGCCGTCGCCGTTCCTCGTCGAGCCGGCGTTCGTTCCTCCTCCTCCGCCACCTCCGCCTGCGTTCTACGAGCCGGAGCCGGTCCGCGCGGAGCCGGCCCCGGCGGCATTCGAGACGGAGCCCGAGCCGGCGTTCGAGCCGCCCGCGCCGGCCTCCCTGGAGCCGGAGCCCGCCGTCGCGGTCGAGCCGGCCGTTCCCTCGTTCCTCGAGGTCGCGGCGGACCAGGACACCGCGCCGCTCCCCCCGATCGAGATCGAGGCAGAGCCCGAGGTCGAGCCCTTCTTCGCCGAGGCGGCGCCCGGTTCCCAGCCCGAGGCCACGGCCGAGGCGCCGTTCGAGTTCGAGCCCGAGCCGGCGGCGGCTCCCGTCCCGGAGGAGATCGAGGTCGAGGTCGCGGCCGAGCCGGCCGCCGAAGCGGCGCCGGTCGAGGCGGAAACCGTCGAGCCCTTCCCGGAGATGGACCAGCCCGTCCCCGGCGAGGAGGCCGCGCCGTGGGACGAAGGCGTGGTCGAGGTTCCGCCTCCGCCGCCCGAGCTCGTCGGGGGAGCTCCCGAGGTCGAGGGAACCGAGCCGATGCCACGCGACATCGAGGCCGATCTCGAGGCGTTCGAGGCCTCCGGCCGGGTCACGCGCCGCCCGGAGATCTGGGAGCGGCACGCCGCGCTCATCGGCGAGGAGCCTCCGACCGACATCGGGCTGCCCGAGGCCCCCCCCGCCGAACCGGCCGCCGAAACGGAGAGCGGTCCGTCGGCGGAGGAGCTCGAGGAGATCGCCGCCGCGGCGCGCCTCGAGGACCTCTCGGCGCTGATCCCCCCGCCGTCCGTGGCGATCGCCGTGCCCGCGGCGAGGGAGGAGGCGCCCCCGGCGATCACGACCGCGCCGATCGCGGCGGCCGTCCCGGGAGAGCTCTCGGAGGCCGACGTCGACCGGATCGCCCGCCGCGTCGTCCAGCTCCTGACGGACAAGGCCGTCCGCGACATCGCCTGGGAGGTCGTGCCGGAGTACGCCGAGCGGCTCGTCCGCGAGAGGATCGCCGAGGTCGAGCGGGCCGGCTGACCGTCGGCCCTGTCCGAGGCGTCGTTTAGACTCGACGGTCTATGTCATCCGCGCCCCGCCCCGAGCTCGACAAGCGCTTCGACCCGCAGGCCTTCGAGATGAAGTGGTACCGGCTCCAGGAGGAGTCGGGCCAGTTCCGTCCCGAGGTCGCGGGCGAGGACGCGCGCCCGTACACCCTCGTCATCCCGCCGCCGAACGTCACCGGCCGGCTCCACGTCGGCCACGCGCTCGGCCGGACGCTCGAGGACGTCCTCTCCCGCTGGCGGCGGATGCAGGGGCGCGCGGTCCTCTGGGTCCCGGGCGTCGACCACGCCGGCATCGCGACCCAGATGGTCGTCGAGCGCGACCTGACGGAGCGGACGGGAAAGACGCGTCACGACCTCGGGCGCGAGCCCTTCCTCGCGATCTGCCGCGAGTGGGCCGACGCCCGCCGCGGCGACATCCTGAACCAGATCCGCCGCCTCGGCTGCTCCTGCGACTTCTCGCGCGAGTACTACACGCTCGACGCGGCGCGCTCGAAGGCCGTCCGCCGCGTCTTCAGCGAGCTCTTCCACCAGGGGCTCGCCTACCGCGACAGCCGGATGGTGAACTGGTGCCCGCGCTGCGCGACCGTCCTCTCCGACCTCGAGGTGAACCACGTCGAGAGCTCGGGGCAGCTCTGGTCCGTCGCCTACCCGCTCGAGGACGGCAGCGGGGAGGTCGTCGTCGCGACGACGCGCCCCGAGACGATGCTCGGCGACAGCGCGGTCGCGGTCCACCCCGAGGACGAGCGCTACGCGGCGATCGTCGGGAAGAGGGTGCGGCTCCCGCTCACGGAGCGGTTCATCCCCGTCATCGCCGACGAGATGGTCGACCGGAAGTTCGGGACGGGCGTCGTGAAGATCACGCCCGCCCACGACCCGAACGACTTCGAGGCGGGGCGCCGGCACGGCCTCCCGCAGATCATGGTCATCGGCTTCGACGGGAAGATGACCGCCGAGGCGGGCGCGGCCTACGCCGGCCTCGAGCGGGGCGCGGCGCGCAAGAAGGTGCTCGCCGACCTCCGCGAGCAGGGCCTCCGCCGCGACGACAAGCCGCACGTCTCGGCCGTCGGCCGCTGCCAGCGGTGCGACACCGTCCTCGAGCCGCTCGTCTCGCTCCAGTGGTTCGTGAAGATCAAGCCGCTCGCCGAGAAGGCCGTGGCCGCGAGCGAGGCGCGCGAGGTGACCTTCACGCCGGAGCTCTGGAAGAAGACGTACGACGAGTGGATGCGCAACATCCGCGACTGGTGCGTCTCGCGGCAGCTCTGGTGGGGGCACGAGATCCCCGCCTGGTACTGCCCCGAGGGGCACGTCACCGTGCCGAAGCCGGGCGACGAGGCGGACCCCGCGGCCTGCGGCACGTGCGGGAGCCGCGCGATCGAGCGCGATCCCGACGTCTTCGACACCTGGTTCTCCTCGTGGCTCATGCCGCTCTCGGTCCTCGGCTGGCCGGAGAAGACGAAGGACCTCGCCCGCTTCTACCCGACGGACGTCATGGTCACGGGCTTCGACATCCTCTTCTTCTGGGTTGCGCGGATGATCATGGCCGGCGTCTGGTTCGACGGGAAGGTGCCGTTCCGCGAGGTCTTCCTCCACGGCCTCGTCCGCGACGAGCGCGGGCAGAAGATGTCGAAGACGAAGGGGAACGTCATCGACCCGCTCGTGATGTGCGACGAGTACGGGGCGGACGCGGTCCGCTTCGCCCTCGCCGTCCTCTCGGGCACGGGGCGCGACCTCCCGTTCGGCACGACGCGCGTCGCGGCCTCCCGCGCCTTCGCGACGAAGGTCTGGAACGCCGCGCGATTCGCGATGGGAATGCTCGGCGAGGCGCCCGTCGCCGACGAGCCCGACTTCGGCTCGCTCGGCCTCGTCGACCGCTGGATCCTCGACCGCCTCGCGACGACGGCGAAGAAGGTGAACGAGTCGCTCGAGGTCTTCCGCTTCGACGAGGCGGCGAACGCCCTCTACGCCTTCTTCTGGACCGAGTTCTGCGACGGCTACGTCGAGATGGTCAAGCAGGTCCTCCGCGACGAGACGCTCGCGGAGGAGGAGAAGGCGAAGACGCGCGCGGTGCTCCGCCGCGTCCTCCTCGACTCCCTCGCGCTCCTCCACCCGTTCATGCCGTTCATCTCCTGCGAGATCCGCGAGGCGCTGAACGGCGACGGGGCGAGGCTCGCCGTCCTCCCGTACCCGGCGGGGCGCGACGACTGGAGCGACCCGTTCGCCGTGGAGGTCGTCGAGACGCTCCGCGAGACGGCGACCCGCGTGAGGAACCTCCGCGCCGAGCGCGGGATGGCCCAGACCGAGGCGCTCGACGCCGGCCTCGAGGTTCCCGAGGGTCCCGTCGCCGAGGCGCTCCGCGCGCACGCGCCGCTCCTCTCGCACATGGCCCGCCTCTCGAGCCTCGTCGTCGCCCCGAAGGTCGACCTGCCGAACGCGTTCCACGACCACGTCGGCGTCGCGGGCCTCGTCGTCGCCCTCCCGAAGAAGGAGCTCTCCGCGGAGGAGGAGGCGAAGGTGAGGAAGGAGATCGCTTCGGTCGACAAGGAGATCGAGGGCGTGAACCGCAAGCTCGCGGACGAGTCCTTCCTCGCGCGGGCTCCGCAGGCCGTCGTCGAGAAGGCGCGGAAGCAGCTCGAGGAGCTCGCCGCCCGCCGCGCGAAGCTCGTGACGAACCTCGGGGAGGACGCCGGCCGGTGACCGGGCCTCTCCGCCGCCTCGCGCCCTTCGGCGGCCTCCGCTTCGGGAGGATCGCGAACGTCGTCCTCCTCGACGCGGCGGCGTCGACGAACGACGTCGCGCGCGGGCTCGTGGAGAGGATGGTGGCCGAGGACACCGACCTCCTCCCGACCTGCGTCGTCGCACGCCGGCAGACGGCGGGGAAGGGGCGCGCGGGCAGGAGCTGGGAGACGGCCGGGGACGGCGCGGTCGCCGCATCGCTCGTCGCCCCGTGGCCCGAGGGGCCCGGCCGGATCCGGGTCCCCGTCCACGCGGGGATCGTCCTCGCCCGGTCGCTCTCCGCGGCCTTCGGCGTCGACCTCCGCCTCAAGTGGCCCAACGACCTCCTCGCGGGCGGGAAGAAGGCCGCCGGCATCCTCGTGGAAGGGCGCGCGCTCGCGGACGGCGTCGGCTACGTCGTCGTCGGCGTCGGACTGAACGCCCGGGCCACGCGGGCCGAGCTCGACGCCCTCGGCCTTCCCGGCGCCACGTCGCTCGCGCTCGAAGGAGCGGCGCCGGCGGCGCTCGAGGGGGACGCGCCGTTCCGGGCCGTCCTCGCGGCCCTCGACGACCTGCTCGGAGACGAGGTCTCCGACCTCCCGTCGGCGTTCGCCTCCGTCACGGTCCACCGGCCCGGGGACGCCCTCGAGGTCCGCGACGGCGAGAAGGTCGTCCGCGGCCGCTACCTCGGGCTGACGGAGGACGGCCTCCTCCGCCTCGAGGCCGACGGCGGCGTCACGGAGCTCCTCTCCGGCGACGTGACGTCGTTCTGAGGCTCGGATGGGCCTCCTCCTCGCCCTCGACGTCGGGAACACGAACACCGTCATCGGCTTCTTCCAGGGCGACGCCCTCGTCGCGACGGCGCGCCTGACGACCGTCCGCGAGCGGACGTCCGACGAGCACGCGCTCTTCCTCCGCGCCGTGATCGAGGCGAAGGGGAGGAAGGTCTCCGAGGTCGACGACGTCATCGTCTCCTCCGTCGTCCCGCCGCAGGACTTCCCGATCCGCGCCGCCTGTCGCGACGCCTTCGGCATCGACCCTCTCTTCGTCGCGCCCGGCGTGAAGACGGGTATGAAGATCCTCTACGACCACCCCTCGGAGGTCGGAGCCGACCGGATCGTGAACGCGGTCGCGGCGGTCGCCGCGCACGGCGCGCCGTGCATCGTCGTCGACTTCGGGACGGCGACCACGTTCGACGTCGTGACCGCGGCGGGCGACTACCTCGGCGGCGTCATCTGCCCCGGCCCCGGCATCAGCTCCGACGCGCTCTTCACGCGCGCCGCGCGGCTCTCTCGCGTCGACCTCCACCGGCCCGAGCGGGTCGTTGGGAAGAACACCGCCCAGAGCATCCAGTCGGGCCTCTTCTGGGGTGTCGTCGCGCAGGCCGAGGGGGTCATCGCGAGGATCCGCGCCGAGCTCGGCGAGTCCGGGATGAAGGTCGTCGTCACCGGGGGGCTCGCCCCGCTCTTCGCCGCCGCCTCGCCCGAGCTCGCGCTCGTCGACGGCGACCTGACGCTCCGAGGGCTGAAGATCCTCCATGACCGGAACGCCGACGGCCGTCCCGCCCGGCGCTCCTGAGCCTCCGGAGGACGAGGCCTCCTACGGCACGCGCGTGGAGGACGCCTTCGTCGCCGAGCGGGGGACCCCCTTCCTCCTCTCGCCGAAGGACTGGCAGCTCATCTGCGGCTGGCGCGACGCCGGGATCCCGTCCGACACCGTGATCCGGGCGGTGAGGGGCGCGTTCGAGAAGAAGCGCGCGCGCGGCGACCTCTCGAAGATCTCGAGCCTCGCCTACTGCGAGAACGCCGTCGTCGTCCTCTGGGAAATGGAGCGGCGCGGCCTCGTCGGCGCGCACGGCCCGCGCCGCGCGGCGGAAGGGGAGGCGTTCGACGCCGCTCCGCGGATCGCCGCGCTCGCCGCAAGCCTCGCGGCGGCGGAAGCGGCGCTCCCCGACGGCGCCGACGCCGCTGCGGCGACCGAGGCGCTCGGGGCCTGCCGGGCGGCTGTCGAGGCGCTCGACCCCGGCGCCGGCCTCGAGGCGCTCGAGGAGGCGCTCGGGAAGGCCGAGAAGTCGCTCGTGAAGAAGCTCGAGAAGGCGCTCGGCGACGCGGGGCAGGAGCGCCTCGCGCGCGACGTGGAGGAGGAGGTCGGGGACGTCTCGGGACTCCCGAAGGAGACGCGGCGCCGGGTCCTCTCCGCGGTCCGCGCGCGTGCCGTTCGCCGCCTCCTCGGCCTCGCGCCGCTGACGCTCCTCGGGGAGTGAGGCCGATGCGCGAGCTGACGATCGAGCGCGTCGTCCCGGGGGGAAGCGGTCTCGCGCGCCTCGACGGCGCCGTGGCTCTCGTCGCCGGAGGCCTCCCGGGGGACCGGCTCCTCGTCGAGCCCCGGGCCGACGGGCCGCGCCTCCTCCGGGCCGAGGTCCTCTCGGTCGTGGAGCCCGGGCCGCACCGGAGGCCCGACGGGGACGTCTGCCCCCGCGCCCTCGACGGCTCCTGCGGCGGCTGCGACTGGCCTGCCCTCCGCCTCGACTCGCACGGGGCGCTGAAGGAGGAACTCGTCCGCGACGCCCTCCGGCGGATCGGACGCGTCCCCGACGAGGAGCTGCCGCCCGTCCGCTTCGTCCCGTCGCCACGGAGCTACCGGCTCCGCAGCCGCCTCCGCTGGGATGGACAGGGAGCACTCGGGTTCCTCGGCCGCGCGTCGGCCCGCGTCTCGGACCTCGAGACGTGCGAGGTCGTGTCGGAGGCGCTCCTCGCGCGGCTCCCCGCGGTGCGCGAGGCGCTCCTCTCGACGGGCGCGCCGGCGTGCGAGCTGCAGACGCTCGAGGGAAGGGACGGCGCGCCGCTCCTCGGCGAGCTCCGATTCGAGAGGCCGGTCCCCGCCCCCGAGCGGATCGCCGGGGCCCTGCACGGGCCGCTCGACGGCGTGCGCGTCGTCGCCGCGGGGCGGAACGCCGCGTCGCGCGGCCCGTCGTCGCTCGCGCTCGAGGCGGGCGGGGCGCGCTTCCGCGTCTCCGTCTCGTCGTTCTTCCAGGCGAATCGCTTCCTCCTCGACGCGTTCCTCGACGAGGCCCGCGCGGCGGCGAAGGCGGCCGCGTCCGTCGGGACCTCCCGCGGGGCGCTCGACCTCTACGCGGGCGCGGGCTTCCTGACGCGCCCCCTCCTCGAGGCGGGGTTCGACACCGAGGCGGTGGAGTCGGACCCGTCGTCCTCGGCCGACCTCGCCGCGAACCTCGCCGCCTGGCGGGCCGAGGGGCTCGCGGGGCGCGGCCGCGCCGTCGCCTCCCGCGTCGAGGAGCGGGTCTCGCGGATGCGCGAGGCGGTCGACGCGGTCTTCGCCGACCCGCCTCGCGAGGGGCTCTCGCCGGCGGTCCGGAAGGCGCTCCTCCGCGCCCGTCCGCGGAGCCTCTTCCTCGTCTCGTGCGACCCGGCGACCTTCGCGCGCGACCTCGCCGCGCTCCTCCCGCGCTTCCGCGTCTCCTCTCTCGTCCTCCTCGACCTCTTCCCCGGGACGCACCACGTCGAGACGCTCGCCACGCTCGAAAGGCGGCCGTGAGGCGCTCCTGGTCGCTGCGGGCCCCGGCGCCGGCCGTTCCCGCGGCGCTCGCCTTCGCGGCGGGGGTCCTCCTCGCCGTCACGCTCCCCGTCGCACCCCCCGGGCCGGCGTCGGCGTTCCTCGCGCTCGCCTCGCTCGCCGCCGTCGTCGTCGGCCTCCGCGGCGACCGGCGGCTCGCCGCCGCCGGCGCGCTCGTCCTCGTCCTCCTCGCCGGGCTCGTGGAAGCCCGGAGGACCCTCGTCGACGCGCGGGAAGAGGCGTTCCGGACGGCGGCCGGGGCGTCCGAGGACGACGTCTTCGAGGTCCGCGGACGTCTCTCCACGTACTGGTCCCGCGCCGGCTCCCTCTGGAGCGCCCGGGTCGAGGTGCGCGAGGCGTTTCTCTCGGGGGCGCCGACCCGCATCCCGGGAGAGGTCGTCCTGACCGTCGCGGGTGAGAGTGACCCGGGCCGCGTCGCCGGCTTCGGCGACCTCGTCCGCCTCCGCGGTCCGCTCCGCCTTCCCGACGCCGGGGCGCTCCCGTCGAGCCCGTTCGTCCTCCTCCCCGAGCCGCGGATGACACAGAAGAGCGCGGCACAGGTGGAGGTGCTCGAAGGGCCCGCCGGCCCGCTCGGGCTCCTCGCCCGCCTCCATCGGGGCGCGACGTCGCGGATCGCCGCGAGCCTCGAGGGGGCCTCGAAGGCCGAGCGCGACGCGGCCGCGCTCGCGGCGGCCCTTCTCCTCGGCGAGACGGCCGAGCTTTCGCCCGGGACGGTCTCCGCCTTCCGGGACGGCGGCGTCGCGCACGTCCTCGCCATCTCGGGCCTCCACGTCGGTCTCCTCGCGCTCGGCCTGACGGCCGCGCTCCGTCCGCTCCGCGTCCGCGTCGCGACGCGCGACGCGACCGTCCTCGCCGCGACGCTCGCCTTCGCCGCGTTCACCGGCGGGCGCGCGCCGGTTCTCCGGGCGGCTTTCATGATCGGCCTCTACCTCGCCGCGCGCCTTCTCGGGCGGCCCACGTCCCCCGCGCAGGTCATGGGGCTCTCTGCCCTCGTCCTCCTCGCGCTCGACCCCGCGAACCTCTTCGACGTCGGCTTCCTCCTCACCTACGCCGCCGTCTTCGGCATCTCGGCGCTCGGGCCGCTCTTCGCGCGGCCGCTCCGCGCCCGCCTTCCGGCCGCGCTCGCCGACGGCGTCGCGGCGACCCTCGGCGCCGAGCTCTGCGTCTTCCCGATCCAGGCGACCGTCTTCCACGTGGTTCCGTTCGTCGCGCTCCTCTCGAACCTCCTCGTCGTGCCGCTCGCGAGCCTCTTCCTCTTCGCGGCCGCGCTCCTCCTCCCGCTCCTCCTCGCCGGGCCGGTCGCGGCGGCCTTCGCCCTCGGGCCGCTCGCGCTCCTCTCGGAGGGGATCGCCGGCCTCCTCGGCCTCCTCGACGCGCTCGGCGCCGTCCGCGTCGTCCCGACGCCGCCCTTCGCGGAGGCCGTCCTCCTCGCCCTCCTCCTCGCGGCGGCCGGGACGCTTCGGGGCCGGAGGCCCCGCCGGGCCGCGCTCGCCGGGGCGCTGGCCCTCGTCTTCCTCGCCTCGGCGCGTCCCTCCGTCGCGGAGCGGGCGGGCGAGGCGCGGCTCGTCGCGCTCGACGTCGGGCAGGGGGACGCCTTCCTCGTCGTGACGGAGAAGGGGCGTGTCCTCGTCGACGGGGGCGGCACGTTCGACGCCTCCTACGACTTCGGCCGGAACCGGCTCCTCCCGCGCCTCGCCGCGCTCGGAACCGTCTCGTTCGACGCGATCGTCCTGACGCACCCGCACCCCGATCACGCGCGGGGGCTCCTCGCGGCGGTCCGCCTCCTCCCGGTGGGCCGCGTCTACCTGCCGCGCGGGGTGCCACGGAACCTCTTCCTCGACGAGGCGCTCGGCGCCGCGTCGGGCGCGGGGGTCCCGGTGGAGGCGCTGGGCGCGGGAGACCGGTTCGAGGCGGCGGGCCTCGTCTTCGACGTCCTTCACCCCGGGCCCGAGACCTACCCGCGCTCGCCGGAGAACAACGGCTCGCTCGTCCTCGCGACGAGGCTGGACGGCCGGCGCGTCCTCCTGACCGGGGACGTCGAGGCTCCCGCGGAGAGGGACCTCCTCGCGCGCGGGGTCGACCTCTCCGCGAGCGTCCTGAAGGTGCCGCACCACGGGAGCCGGACGTCGACGACTCCCGAGTTCCTCGGGAAGGTCTCTCCGCGCGTCGCGCTCGTCGGGGTCGGACGGCGGAACCGGTTCGGCCACCCCGGCGCCGAGGTCATGGAGCGGCTCGCGTCGGCCGGGGCGCGCGTCTACCGGACCGACCGCCACGGCGACGTCTCGCTTCTCTTCCAGGGCGGGAGGATCTTCCCGTCGCGGCCGTTCGCGGGCCTCCCCGGGGGGCTGCCGTGAGCGCGCCGCGCGGCGTCCTCGCGATCGTCGGGGCGACGGCGACGGGGAAGTCGTCCCTCGCCGTCGAGGTCGCGCTCCGCCTCGGCGGGGAGGTCATCTCCGCCGACGCCTTCACCGCCTACCGCGGCATCGACGCGGGCACCGCGAAGCCGACGCTCGAGGAACGCCGCGGCGTACCGCATCACCTCGTCGACCTGAAGGAGCCGACGGAGCCGTTCAGCGCCGGAGAGTTCGCGCGCCTCGCGCGCGGGGCCTCGCGCGAGATCCTCTCGCGCGGGAAGCTCCCGATCCTCTGCGGCGGCACGGGCTTCTACGTCCGCGCGTTCTTCGAGGGGCTCTTCGTCGGGCCGCCGCGCGACGAGCGCCTGCGCGAGGCGCTGCGCTCCGTGCAGGCGCGTCGCGGCGCGCCGTGGCTCGTCCGCGCGCTCTCACTCCTCGACCCGGTCAGCGGGGCACGGATTTCGCAACGAGACGGGGCGCGTGCCATCCGCTACCTCGAGATCGCCTTCTCGACCGGTCGTCGACCCTCGGACCTCTTCCGCGAGAGGCCCGGCGAGAGATGGGAGGGCCCGTCGGTGAAAGTCCTCCTCTCGTTGCCGCGCCCGGTCCTCTATGGAAGAATCGAAGCGAGGTTCCGAGAGTCCATCATGGACCGGCTCCCCGGCGAGGTGAGGCGCCTCCTCGAGGCGGGAGTACCGGTGACAGCCCCGGGAATGGCCGCCATCGGCTACCGCGAGACGGCCGAATTCGTCGAAGGTCGCATGGATGCGGGGGAATGGGCGGAGACGGTCCTCCGCGAAACCCGCCGATACGCCAAGAGGCAGGAAACCTGGTTCCGGTCCGAGCCGGATCTCCATCTTTTCCGGGCCGACGCGCCCGGCCTCGTCGAAGAGGTCGTCGCCGCTGCGGCCCAGCTCTTCTCCTGATTTTTTCGAAGGGAGATCTCGATGATCAACAAGCCGCCGATCAACGTCCAGGACGGGTTTTTCTACCAGCTGCGGAAGGAGAACACCCTCGTCGACGTGGTCCTCCTCTCCGAACGCAAGAGACTCGGGCGGATCAAGCGATTCGACAAGTACGCCGTGGTCCTCGAGGTCGACGGCCGCGAGGAGATGATCTACAAGCACGCGATCGCCTCCGTCAGCCCGGCGGTCGTGGCCCGTCCCGCGTCGCCCCCCGCCCCGGCGCCGGTTCCCTGAAGCCCGGGACCCGATTGCGCCCCGGAACCCCTTCTCGCCGGAGAGGAAGCCGAGGTGCGGCGACGGCCGCCTTCCTCCTGGTGTCGCTGCTCGCGGGAGCGTCCGGGGGCTGCGCGCCGGCGACTCCGGTCGTGGCGGGGCCGCCGGCGCCGTCGCGCGAGGCCTTCGCCTTCCGCGACCCGCGCGAGGGCGCGCCGCCCCCTCCGCTCGCCTCGCGGGACGCGAAGGCGGTCGAGGCCGCCGTCGGCGCGGTCCGGCGTGGCGACGCCGCCGGCGCGGAACGGGCGCTCGCGGCGAGGAAGGGGAAGGGAACCGTCGTTCCCCCGCCCCTTCGCCTCGCGGAGACGTACGTCGCGATCGCGAAGGGAGACCGGGAGGGGGCGAGAGCGACGCTCGGGGAGCTGACGGCCGCCTGCCCGACGTGGGTCGCCGCCGTGGAGGCCGAGGCGGACCTCGCTCTCGCCGAGGGGCGCGCCCCCGAGGCCCTCGAGCGTTACCGAACGCTCCTGCGCCTCGCGCCCTCCGACCGGCGCGCGGCCGCGCGCGTCGAGTCGCTCCGGGCGGAGGTCGCGGCGGGCAAGCGCGCCGAGGCCGAGGCGGCGCTCCGCTCCGGCGACCTCGACGCGGCGCGCCGGGCGGCCAACTCGCTCCTCCAACTCGAGCCCGCCTCTCCCGCGGCGTACGTCTACCTCTCGCAGGCCGCGGCGGCCGGGGGGAAGAACGACGACGCCTGGTCCTGGGCGAAGGAAGCCCGCCAGAAGGCGCCCGCGGACCCCGCCGTCGCGGCCTTCGCCGCCGAGGCGGCGTCGCGGGCCCGCCGCTTCAACGACGCGGCGATCCTCTACGAGGGGCTCGCCGCGACCGACCCCGCGTTCGTGCCGAAGGCGGAGGAGGCCCGGATGGAGTTCCGGGTGCAGAACCTCCCCGAGGCGGCGCGGCGCGCGGCCGAGTCCCCGCGGCTCACCCGGGCGCAGCTCGCGTCCCTCCTGCAGGGGACGGTTCCCGAGTTCCGGGACGCGCTCGTCCCGCCGGGGGCCGAGATCGCGATCGACGTCGTCGACCGGCCCGACCGGGCCGTTCTCGTGAGGGCCATCGGCCTCGGGTTCCTCTCCGTCTCGGCGGAGACGCACCGGGTCGGCGCGGATTCGGCGGTCGGAAAGGACGAGCTGGCCGCCGCCCTCCGGCGGGTCGCCCTCCTCACGGGCCGGGGCAGGACGCCGAAGGGGTGCCTTGCCCCGGAGGCTCCCACGGCGGCCGGTCTGGCGACATGCGGGATACTCAGCGAAACGACGTCCCGAAACGTGACCGGCCGGGAGGCCCTGCGGGCCCTCGAGAAGGCCGCGCGAATCGGGCGCGAGGGAGGAACGAAATGAACGTCCCCGATCTCTTCTCGAAGGTCCCCCTCTTCGAGGGGCTCTCGCCGGCCGACCGGATCGCCCTCTCGCGGGCGGCCACGGTCCGCAGCTACCGGCGGGGCGAGAGGATCGTGACCCAGGGACAGGCAGGGGACTCGTTCTTCGTCCTCGTGAAGGGGCGCGTCGCCGTCTCGATCCTCTCCCCGGAAGGGCGGGAGGTCGTCCTGTCGACCCTCTCGACGGGCGACTACTTCGGCGAGATGGCCCTCCTCGACGAGGCGCCGCGGTCGGCGACGGTCACCGCCGCGGAGCGCTCGGAGCTCGCGGTCCTGACGCGGGAGGCGTTCTTCGACCTCCTCAAGGGAAACTTCGTCCTCATCCGCGCCCTCCTCGCGACGTTCTCGAGGCGGCTCCGGCACGCGAACGCCACGATCGAGGGGCTCGCCTCGCTCGACGTGAAGGGGCGGCTCGCCCGCTACTTCCGCGACCTCGCCGACGAGCGCGGCCGGAAGGCGGGCGGAGGCTGGACGGTCGTCGTCCGCCCCTCCCAGCGCGAGATCGCCGACACGATCGGGTCGAGCCGCGAGACCGTCTCGCGGACGATGACGCAGCTCGCCCGCGAGAACCTCATCGTGCCCAAGGGGAAGGCGATCTACGTGAAGAGGGGGGAGGGCGAGGCCGCCGCCGGCTGAGTCGCGATGGAGCTCCGCCCCTGGACCCTCCCGAACCTGCTCACGTTCGCCCGCCTCGTCGCGCTGCCGTTCCTCGTCGACGCGATCCTGGACGGCGACCACATGCAGGCCTTCGCGATCTTCTTCGCGATGGCCGTGAGCGACTTCGTCGACGGGTACCTCGCGCGGCACTTCGGCATGGCGTCTCCCCTCGGGGCGCTCCTCGACCCGATCGCGGACAAGCTCTTCCTCGTCTCGACGTTCATCGTCTTCGCCCTGAAGTCGACGCCGACGAACATCCACATCCCGCTCTGGCTCGTCCTCCTCACGGTCGGGCGGGACGTCCTGATCGTCGCCGTCGCGCTCGTCATGGCCCTCGGCCTCGGGATCAAGTCGTTCCCCCCCACGTTCCTCGGCAAGGCGAACACGTTCGCCGAGATCTCGACCGTCGTCGCGATCCTGATGAACAACATCGACCGGATGCCGGCGTGGGTCGCCGACGTCTGCTTCACGGCGACGCTCCTCCTCACGATCGCCTCGGGAGTCCACTACGTCTTCAGGGCCTCGGCGGCGATCGCGAAGGCCTCCCAGCCTGCCCCCGCGGCGGCCGGCGGCGTCGAGGAGACGGCCCCGCCGACGGCCCCTCCGGCCTGACCGGTCGGGAGCCTGTCGGGAGCCTTGACGGCGCGCGGCGGGTCGGGTACAAACGCCTCCCACGCCTCGAGCGGGCGTAGCTCAGTTGGTAGAGCGCCAGCTTCCCAAGCTGGATGTCGCGAGTTCAACCCTCGTCGCCCGCTCCATTTGACTCCCTCGAGATCCACGGGCGGAGGTTCGCCGAGGGCGGCGTCGGAGAGCCGGGGGCCATGGGCGGCCCCCGCCGTCGACGTCCTTGGCGCGCCGATTCCGCTGCTGCGATACTAAAACCCGACAACATGCATGCCAGGAAGGTCTCCCGCGAGGTGAACGTCTCGCCGTCGCCGGGGGTCGGCGCGAGCCGGCCCGGTGTCGCGCTCTTCTCGGCGACGATCTTCGCCGGGGCCTTCCTCCTTTTCCTCGTGCAGCCCATGGTCGCCAGGATGGTCCTGCCCTGGTTCGGGGGCTCGGCGGCGGTCTGGACCGTCGCCATGCTCTTCTTCCAGGTCCTGCTGCTGCTCGGCTACCTCTACACACACGTCACGCGCCGGCTCGCCGGGCGTCGTTTCCTCGCTCTCCACCTTTCGCTCCTGGCCCTCAGCCTCCTGTCCCTTCCGCTGGTGCCGGGGGCGCGGTGGAAGCCGACGGGAGCGGAAGAGCCCACCTTCCTGCTCCTCGGCCTCCTGACCGCCACGGTGGGATTCCCCTATTTCCTCCTGGCGACGACGGGCCCCCTCATGCAGGCGCGGCTCCATGCGACGGGCGCGGGCGAGGAGATGAAGGGCGGCCCCTACCGGCTCTACGCCGTGTCGAACCTCGCCTCGCTGCTCGCGCTCCTGGGCTATCCGGTCGTGGTCGAGCCGACCCTGGCGACGCGGACTCAGGGCGGGCTCTGGTCTCTCGGATACGCCGTCTTCGTCCTCCTCTCGGGAGCGCTCCTCGTCCTCTCCACGCGCAGCGCCGCGGCCGGCGGCAGCGGGACCGCGGCGCCGGAGAGGGAGAGCCGGAAGGACGACGCGGGCCACGCCGCTTCCGGAAGCAAGCCCGGGACCCGCGAGAAGGGCCCGCGGGCCGCCGCGCCCGCGCGTGCCGAGGATCCCCGGGTCAGCTGGTTCCTCCTCTCCGCCGCGGCCGTGACGCTCCTTCTCGGCGTCACGAACCGAATCTGCCGGGACGTCGCCGCCGTCCCCTTCCTCTGGATCCTTCCGCTCGCTCTCTATCTCGCGAGCTTCATCCTCTGCTTCGACGCGCGCGGCTGGTACCGGCGGACGCTGTTCCTCGGTCTCCTGCCGTTCGTCATCGCGGCGACGGGGTACGCGCTCGTGACCAGGAGCCTCGGGGAGAAGGAAGCGATCGCGATCCTCTCCGCAGGCCTCTTCCTCTGCTGCATGGTCTGCCACGGCGAGCTCCACCGGCTGAGGCCGCACCCCGACCGCCTCACCGGCTTCTACCTCGCGATCTCGGCAGGAGGCGCCGCAGGCGGCCTGTTCGTGGCCCTCCTCGCTCCGCACCTGTTCGTCGAGTACGACGAGGCGCCGCTCGGCCTCGTCCTCCTCGGGGTCCTCGTCCTCGTCCGCCTGAGGCGCGATCCCGAGAGCCGCCCCCTTCGCGAGCGCTGGCGCCTCGACTGGCTCCTCGCGCTCGCCGTGCTCTTCGTCCTCGCCTTCCTTGCGGTCTACCAGACGGGACTCGCCCGGATCTGCCGCGTGCGTGTGCGCAACTTCTACGGCACCGTGCGCGTGCTCGACCTCGGGAGCGGCTCGTTCCGGGTCCGGAGAATGAGCCACGGCACGACGAACCACGGCGAGCAGTTCCTGGATCCCGGGCTGCGGAGGGCGCCCACCACCTACTACAGCCCCGCGTCGGGCGTGGGAATGGCGCTCGCACGCCTCCTCTCGCCCGGGGCGGCGCCGCGGCACGTCGGCATCGTCGGGCTCGGCGCCGGCACGCTCGCCACCTACGGCCGGCCCGGCGACCGCATCCGTTTCTACGAGATCAACCCCCTCGTCGTGGCGCTGGCCCGGGACGAGTTCACGTTCCTGGCCGACTGTCAGGCGGCCGTCGCCGTCGTCCCGGGCGACGGGCGGCTCTCGCTCGAACGCGAGGCGCCGCAGCAGTTCGACGTTCTCGTCGTCGACGCGTTCTCGGGCGACTCGATTCCGGTCCACCTGCTGACGGCGGAGGCGTTCGCGGAGTATCAGCGCCACCTCGCGCCGGGGGGTCTTCTCGCCGTCCACGTCTCGAACGATTTCCTGGACCTGGCCCCCATCGTGGCCCTGGCGGCCAGGAGTCGCGGGCTGGAAGCGTGCCTGATCGAGAGCCCGGCGATTCCCAGGCGCGCCGTGACCGCTGCGTCGTGGATGCTCCTCGCCCCCGATGCCCGGCTCTTCGACGACCCGGTGTTCCGGGGATCGGCGCGGCGGGTCACACCTCCCGCCTTCCTGCGCACCTGGACGGACGACTACAGCAACCTCTTCCGGAGCATCAGGTAGCTGGCCGCCATCGACGACCGCCCGGGGCTCAACGCGGAAGGAGAGTGCGGGGGTCGTTCGTCGTGTTGTCGATGACCGAGGCGTAGGCCGCGACCGCGCCGCCGGGCGTCGGGGTGGAGACGGCGAGCCGCCCCAGGGCCAGGTACGGCGCGCCCAGCGCCGCCGCGACGCCGCTGACCTGGGTCATGCCGAGAGGCGGCAGCTCGACCTCGCGGGACCCGAGGAGCGCCCCGTCCGCTCCGTAGAGCGCGACGAGGGCAGTCTCGGCGTCCTCCGTCGGGTTCGCGAGGACGAGGTTCGTCCGGAAGGCGCCCGTCTGGCGGATCGGCGCGAGCGTCTTCGGAGTAGCGCCCGCGAAGTCGCCCGGCCCGAGGGCGGGGAGGGCCTGGCCGGCGGTCCCGCCGGAAAGGCGTGTCGAGGTCTCGCTCTGGAGCACGAGGGCGGGCGAGGTCGAGGTGACGAGGATCGCTCCCCAGCTCTCGGCGAAGCTGAGCTCCCACGTCGTCATCTCGGGAGCCAGGGTCTCCCCGGCGCGGACGAGGTAGGTGAACTCGTGTCCGCCGCGTCCGTCGGCGTCGTGTCCGAGCCACTTGAGGGTGGCCACGGCGTCGTCCGGCCCGGGGTTCGCGAGCGTGAAGCGCGTCGTCCAGTAGCTCCCGGCCTCCCCGTGGACCCACGCGGCGGACGGGAGGATCCAGGCCGTTGTCGAGACCGGGGTCAGCGCGAGGACGGCGTCGTCCGCGACCGCCTCGACCTCGGACGGGCCGTACGTCATCGTCCGGTACGCCAGCGCGGAGAGCTCGGCGAGGACCGAGCGCGTGCCGGGGGACGCGACGACCCGCGTCGTCGTCGGAAGCCAGCGCCCGCCCGAGGTCGTCTCGGGGGGCGCGAACGGCAGCGAAGGGGCCGACGCGCTCGCGAGGGGCGTGCCCGTGCAGTCGGCCGTCGCGAATGCGCTCAACGCGACGGATGCGGCCGCGGTCATCCGCTGCCGGGTCGTGAGGAACTTCGCCGAGAGCGTCGCGAGCGTCCCCGGTGCGACGGGGAGGCACTGGCCGACGCTCGCCGTGACCGTCGTCGTGTACCAGGTCGACTTCGCGTGAAGGGCGACGCCGCCGGAGAGGCTGCTGCCCGAGGCGTCGGTCGGGGTCCAGGAGATCGTCGCGACGCCGGGATCGGGAGAAGGTGAGGTCCCCGAGGTCGTCACGATCCATCCGCTCAGGTCGCGGTCGAACCCGGGGTTCGCGAGGGGGTTCTGGGCGGAGGAGGGGGAAGCGGCAAGTGCGAGAACGGCAGCAAGGAGACAGCAAAACGCCGCGCGGTACGCGTGCATGAACGTCCTCCGTCCTGTGGGAGTGACCGGGAGGAGAGCTTCCCAACACGGGGGTGCGCGAGACGTCGGCCCTGCCAGAGAGCTCCAGCGCGGACGGTTGCCAGAGCGAGGCACGGAAGACCTGTTGTTGATGAGCGTGATCGGGATGAGAGACTGCGCAGTAATTCAGGCTCCCGTTTCCAATCTGGATGTCGCGAGTTCAAGCCTCGTCGCCTGCTCCGCGTCTCGTCCATGTGGCCTACAATCGGATCGCAGCCTGCTGCGCAATGGCGCTCGCCGTCGACCGGCCGGATCGAGAGAGGGGGGCTTCGAAATGTTCCACCGCACGAAGAACATCCCGGTCGCCGCGTGGGCCGGGGCCGTCTTCGCGATCGCCGCCCTTCCGGCCACTGCCGGGGCGCCGTTCTCTCCCACCCCGGGGGTCGGGGGCGGGCGTCGCCTCACGGCCCAGGCGATCCCTGCGGGCGCCGCGTGCACCGGCGTCACCAACACCACCAAGAACCCGGACGTGGCGTACCTCGCGGGAGGCGCCGGCATCTTCGTCCAGCGATTCGTGCCGCCGTCCCTTCCGTTCACGCCCACGTCGGTCTGCGTCGCGACGTTCAGCAGCGTCCCGACGCCGGAGCCGTACGACGTCGTGATCTTCGCCGACGCGGGTGGATCGCCCGGCGCTCTCCTGGGCCTCTCTCCGGCCGGTCCGGCGCAGCCCGGGACGTTCCCCGGCGCGTGGGTCCTCACGCCCGTGGCCGGTGTTCCGCCGGTGACCGGCCCGTTCTGGGCGGGGGTGAGGATCACGACCGGGGTCGCCATGACGATGGGCTTCGAGACGGCCCTCACCGGGGTCGCGCAGGCCGTTTCGACCGACGGAGGCGTGACCTTCACGCTCGCGTCGGGCGCCCAGGGCGCCGCGGAGATCGTCGTCGGCGGGGGGGCGGCGGGCACGGTCCCGACGCTTTCGGGGGCCGGCCTCGCCGCGCTTCTCATCGGGATCGCGGCGACCGGGTTCGTCGTCCTCCGGAGATCGTAGCCGGCCGGGCGTTCGGGCTCCGCCCCGGCCCGCCTCGCGTTGAGTCGCGGCTCATTCCAAGGCACTGAACGGGCGGGCCTTAGCTCGCTGCAACGCGCCATTTCTTAGACCTGTTCTCGATTTGTGTCTCCGCGGCCGGACAGGTACAGTGCCGCGGTTTCGCAGTGGCTCCCACCCCTCCATTCCGCTAGCCCCAGTCGCTTCCGAGGATCCGCGAGGGTCCTCTTCGTTTGTCCGGCGGGTCCCGCGGGGGAGCCCGGGCCGCCGAGGGAAAGAGAGAACCGATGAAGACCTCCGGCCTCGATCCTGAATCGCTCGAAATGACCCTCCAGAGCATCCGCGACTTCGCGGAGCAGAAGCTCCCGGTGGCGCGGCTCCTGCAGCTCGACCACGACGACGAGTTCCCCGAGGACGCCGTCCGCGAGCTGTGCGACCCGGCCGCCCTCGGCATCCAGCTCGTCTTCATCCCCGAGGCCTATGGCGGCTTCGGGGGGAGCGCGTGGGACGTCTACCGGACGTGCGAGCTCGTGGCGGCCATCGACCTCGGCGTCGCGACGGGCGTCCTGGCCACCTTCCTCGGCTCGGACCCGATCTCGTTCGGCGGGACCGAGGAGCAGAAGAAGCACTGGCTCGGCCGGATCGCCGAGGAAGGGATCCTCTTCGCCTACGGCGCGACGGAGCCCGCGGCCGGGAGCGACCTCGGCGCGCTGAAGACGACGGCGACCCCCGTCGTCGCGGACGGGAAGACGGTCGGCTACCGGATCAACGGCGCCAAGCAGTGGATCAGCAACGGCGGCTACGCCGACGTCTACACCATCCTCGCGAACTCGCCGGCCGGCCCCACCTGGTTCATCCTCGAGAAGGGAGCCGAGGGCTTCACCCACGGCAAGCCCGAGGACAAGCACGGCCTGCGCGCCTCCAACACGGCCGCCCTCTCGCTCAGCGACGTCTACGTCCCTGTGGAGAACCTCGTCGGCGGCGTCGAGGGGCAGGGGCTCGTCCAGGCCCAGCTCGTCTTCGGCTACACGCGCCTCATGGTCGCCGCGTTCGGCCTCGGCGCCGGCTGGGCCGCGCTGGACCGGGCGATCCCGTACTCGAAGGAGCGCCTCCAGGGGGGCGCCCCGCTCTCCGAGAAGCAGGGATACACCCACAAGCTCATCGTCCCGCATGCCGTCCGGCTCGAGGCGGGGCGCGCCTACATCGAGGAGACCTCGGAGCGGCTCGACTCGGGCGAGGAGATGCTGAACACCGAGGGGGCCATCGCGAAGTACCTCGCGACCGAGGCGGGCCTCGGCGCCGCGGAGGCCTCGATCCAGGCGCTCGGCGGCTACGGCTACACGCGCGAGTACATGGTCGAGAAGATCCGCCGCGACGTCCGCATCACGACGATCTACGAGGGGACCTCGGAGATCATGGAGATGACGATCGCGCGCGACCGCTGGCAGCAGCACCTGAAGACGCGCGGCCAGCACTACCACGAGCGCGCGAAGGAGATGGAGGCGCTCGAGGCCTCCTCCCCGGGCTGCGGCGCCCGCTTCGCGGCGCTCGCCCTCCACTCCCTGGCCGAGGCGCTCGAGCGCTTCCGCGCCCAGCGCCTCACGCGCCACCAGCACGTCCTCTTCCGCGCGGGGCGGATGATCGCCTTCGCCGAGGGGGCGATGGTCCTCGCGAAACGGGCCGCGATGGCCGCGAAGGGGACGCTCTCCGCGAAGGCCGACCGGCGCTTCGACGCCGCCGGCCTCGCGGCCGTCAGCCGCGCGAACGGGCGCGAGGCGGCGTTCGAGGTGGCGCAGGAGGCGCTCCGGTGGGCCGTCGGCGCCGACGGCGTCCCCGCGGCCGAGCTCGCCGCCTTCACCGCGGCGCTCCGCCTCCCCGAGATCTCCGGGGCCCAGGCCGGCCTCATCGCCGACCTCGACCTCGTCGCCGACGCCCTCTACGGGCGGACGCCCGCCGCGCGGGCCTGAGACGGAAGGACCATCCCATGGAAGACACCGCCCACCGCGCCGTCGCCGTCGTGGGCGTCGGCGCGATCATGCCCGGCGCCCCGTCCGCCCCCGCCTTCTGGGAGAACGTCACGAAGGGGGTCTACGGCATCTCCGAGGTCGACCCGAAGCGCTGGGACCCGGCTCTCTACTACGACCCCGACCCGAAGGCGCCGCGGAAGACCTACTCGAAGATCGGCGGCTGGGTCCGCGAGTTCCCCTGGGAGCCGGTGAAGTGGCGGCTCCCGATCCCGCCGCTCGTCGAGGCGGCGATGGACGACGGGCAGAAGTGGGCGATCGCGATCACGCGCGAGACGCTCGCCGACTACGGCTGGCCGAACCGTCCTCTCGACCTCGACCGGACGGCCGTCATCCTCGGGAACGCGATGGGGGGCGAGAAGCACTACCAGACCGCGTTCCACATCTTTCAGCCCGAGTTCGAGGCCGACCTCCTCGCCACGTCCGGGGTCGCGGCCCTCCCGCCCGCGGAGAGGGAGCGGACGCTCGCCGAGCTCCGGAAGGGGATCGCCCGCCGCCTCCCCGACGTCACCGAGGACACGATGCCGGGCGAGCTCAGCAACTGCATCGCCGGGCGGATCGCGAACCTCTTCAACTTCCACGGGGCGAACTTCGTCACCGACGCGGCGTGCGCCAGCGCGCTCGCGGCGATGAGCGCGGCCGTCGACGGCCTGGTCGCCGGGCACTACGACGCCGTCCTCACCGGCGGCCTCGACCGGAACATGGGCCCGACGAGCTTCGTGAAGTTCTGCAAGATCGGCGCGCTCTCGGCCACCGGCACGCGCCCCTACGCCGACGGCGCCGACGGCTTCGTCATGGGCGAGGGAGCCGCGTTCTTCCTCCTCAAGCGGCTCGCCGACGCCGAGCGCGACGGCGACCGGATCTACGCCGTCATCCGCGGCATCGGCGCCTCGAGCGACGGGCGCGGCAAGGGGATCACCGCCCCGAACCCGGTCGGCCAGAAGTTCGCGCTCCGGAACGGCTGGGCCGTCGCGGGGCTCGACCCGGCCACCTGCTCCCTCGTCGAGGGGCACGGCACGTCGACGAAGGTCGGCGACGTCGTCGAGGTGGAAGGGCTCATCGAGGCGTTCGGCGCGGCCGGGCTGCCCGTCCGCTCCATCCCGCTCGGCTCCGTCAAGTCGAACATCGGGCACCTGAAGGCGGGCGCCGGAGCGGCCGGCTTCCTGAAGGCGACGCTCGCCCTCGCGGCGAAGGTCGTCCCGCCGAGCCTCAACTTCCGTACGCCGAACCCGAACCTCGACTGGTCCCGCTCGCCGTTCTACGTGAACACCGAGCTCCGCGAGTGGGAGAAGCCCGCCTGCGGCGTCCGCCGCGCCGGCCTCTCCGCGTTCGGCTTCGGCGGCACGAACTTCCACGTCGTCCTCGAGGAGCACGTCCCGGGCGCGCTGACGAAGGGGAGCCGTCCCCTCCAGGTCGCCGTTCCCGAGGCGCCCCGCGCCGTCTCGTCCCCGTCCGCGAAGGCCCCGCTGCGCGGCGCCCTCCTCGTCGGGGCGTCCGACGAGAAGGAGCTCGTCGAGAAGCTCCTGGCCGTCCAGCGCGAGGCGCGGGAGGGGAAGGCCCCGGCTCCGGCCGCTCCCTCCGAGCGGGACCTGAAGGCCCGGGAACGCGTCGCCATCGACTTCGGCAGCCCGCAGGAGCTCGGCGACAAGATCGAGAAGGCCCTCAAGGCGCTCGCGGGGGGCAAGCCCGCCGCGTGGCGCCCGCTCCGCGGCCAGGGGATCTTCCGCGGCAGCGGCCCGGCGCCGAAGGTGGCGTTCCTCTTCACGGGACAGGGCTCGCAGTACGCGAACATGGGGCGCACCCTCCGCGACCTCGAGCCGGTCGTCGCCGAGACGTTCGCCCAGGCCGACGCGAAGATGGAGCCGATCCTGGGCCGGACGCTCAGCTCGTACCTCTTCGTCGATGGCAAGGACGAAGGCGCCGTGGCGCAGGCGGAGGAGGCTCTCAAGCAGACGGCGATCACGCAGCCGGCCGTCCTCGCCACCGACCTCGCCCTCTGCCGGCTCCTCGGCGCGTACGGCATCGCCCCCGACATGGTCATGGGGCACAGCCTCGGCGAGTACGGTGCGCTCGTCACCGCCGGCGTGATGCCGTTCGAGGACGCCCTCGAGGCGGTCGCCGCCCGCGGCCGGGAGATGTCGCGCGTCTCCGTCGCCGACAACGGGAAGCTGGCCGCCGTCTTCGCGCCGCTCCCCGAGGTCGAGCGGACGCTGAAGGGAATCGGCGGCTACGTCGTCGTCGCGAACTACAACAGCAACGGGCAGGCGGTCATCGGCGGGGCGACCCCCGCGGTCGAGGCCGCCATCGAGGCGTTCAAGCGCGCCGGCGTCACCGCCTCGTTCATCCCCGTCAGCCACGCCTTCCACACGAAGATCGTCGAGCCGGCGAGCGGCCCGCTCACGCGGGTCCTCGAGCGGCTGCGCGTCGAGGCGCCGAGGATCCCGATCATCGCGAACGTCACCGGCGACTTCTACCCGTCCGGGGGCGACGTCCGCCGGCAGGTCATCGACCTCCTCGCGGCGCAGGTCGCCTCGCCGGTCCAGTTCGTCAAGGGGCTGGAGTCGCTCTACCACGCGGGCGCGCGCGTCTTCGTCGAGGTCGGGCCGAAGCGGGCGCTCCAGGGCTTCGTCGAGGACGTCCTCGGCCAGCGGCCCGACGTCCACTCCCTCGCCACGAACCACCCGCGTCTCGGCGACGTCGTCGCCTTCAACCAGGCGATCTGCGGCTTCTACGCCGCGGGCCTCGGCGCCGCGACGGCCTCGGAGCACCCGTCCGTCGTCGAGCTCGCGCCGGCCCCGCGCGTCGCTCCCGCCACGGTCCCCGTCCCGGCCCCGGCGACCGTCCCGCTGCCGTCCCCGGCTCCGGCCGCGCCCGCGGTCTCCCCGGCCCTCACCTCGGGCGGCAGCGGCGACCCGGTCCGCGACCTCGGGCTCCTCTTCGCGGAGTTCCTCGAGAAGGGGATGAAGATCTACCGCGGCGAAGGGGTGCCCGCCCCGGCCCCGGCGCCCGCTCCCGCCGAGGAGCCGGTCGTCGTCACGGGCGCGGCGCTCGGCCTCCCCGGCAGGCCGCGGGTCTTCGGCGACGACAACGTCGCGGCGATCCTGCGCGGCGACCAGCTCATCGGGCGGCTGCCGGACCGGATCCTCGAGAAGATGGCGACGAAGCACATCGTCCGCCTCGTCAAGAGCGAGCACGGAGAGAGCCGCTTCGAGGAGGTCACGTCGACGGCCGACGTCATCAAGCTCGCCGGCCGCGGCGGGGCCCTCGACCTCGCCGAGGAGTTCGGCGTCGTCGCCGAGCGGATCCCGTCCCTCGACGTCGTCACCCAGCTCGCGATCGGGGCCGGCCTCGACGCGCTGCGCGACGCGGGGATCCCGCTCGTGATGCGCTACAAGACGACGACGAGGGGAACGAAGCTCCCCGAGCGATGGACGCTTCCGGACGCGCTCCAGGACGACACGGGGATCATCTTCGCGTCGGCCTTCCCGGGCTACGACTCGTTCGCCGAGCGCGTCGCCGGCTACAACGTCGACGCCGAGCGGCGCAGGCGCCTCGCCGAGCTGGAGTCGCTCCGCGCCTCGCTCGCCGGGATGGGGGCGCCTCCCGAGGCGCTCGCCGAGGTCGACGCGAAGGTCACCGCCCTGAAGGACCTCCTCGCGAGGGAGCCCTACGTCTTCGACCGCCGCTTCCTCTTCCGGATCCTCTCGATGGGGCACTCGCAGTTCGCCGAGCTGATCGGCGCGCGCGGCCCGAACACCCAGATCAACTCGGCGTGCGGCTCGATGGGGTTCGCCGTGGGCCTGGCCGAGGACTGGATCCGCGCCGGCCGCTGCCGCCGCGTCCTCATCGTGTCGGCCGACGACGCCACGTCGGACCAGATGATGGAGTGGATCGGCTCGGGGTTCGTCGCCTCCGGGGCCGCGGCCCTCGACGAGAAGGTCGAGGACGCCGCCCTCCCGTTCGACCGCCGCCGCCACGGCATGGTCATCGGGATGGGCGCGGCCGCCTTCGTCGTCGAGAGCGCCGAGGCCGCCCGGGAGCGCGGGATCACGCCGATCAGCCGCGTCCTCTCGACCGTCGCCGGCAACAGCGCCTTCCACGGCACGCGCCTCGACGTGAACCACATCTCGCAGGTCATGGAGACGCTGGTCGCGAGTGCCGAGCGGAAGTGGGGCATCGAGCGCCATGCCATCGCGCCGAAGACGGTCTTCATGTCCCACGAGACCTACACCCCGGCCCGCGGCGGCAGCGCCTCGGCCGAGATCTTCGCCCTGAGGAGCGTCTTCGGCCCCTCGGTCGACGCGATCGTCATGGCGAACACGAAGGGCTTCACCGGGCACCCGATGGCCACGGGCATCGAGGACGTCGTCGGCGTGAAGATGCTCGAGACCGGCCTCGTCCCCCCGATCCCGAACTTCAAGGAGGTCGATCCCGAGCTCGGACCGCTCCACCTCTCGAAGGGGGGCCGGTATGACCGCGACTTCGTCCTTCGCCTCGGCGCGGGGTTCGGCTCTCAGATCACCATGACCCTGATGGAGCGCGTGCCGCCGCCGGACGGGCGCCGCCGCACGCCCGAGGAGCTCGGCTTCTCCTACCGCGTGAACGACGCCGCCCGCTTCCGCGCCTGGCTCGCGGCGATCAGCGGCTACGACGCCCCGGAGACCGAGGTCGAGAAGCGGACGTTCCGCGTGAAGAACTCGGGCGCGCCGGCGCGCGCGTCCCAGCGGCTCGACGCGCCCGCGGCGCCGGCCGGTGCCATCGTCGCGCGCGTCGTCGCCGCTCCGGTTCCGGCCCCCGTGGCCGCGGCGCCCCTCCCGGCGCCGGCCCCGTCGCCCGCGGCTCCGGACGCGGCTCCGGCGCCTGTCGCGGCCCCGGTCGCGGCCCCCGTCGCCGCGCCCGCCGCGGACCCCGTCGAGGCGCGCGTCCTCGCGATCGTCGCCGAGAAGACCGGCTACGCCTCCGAGATGCTCGCCCTCGACCTCGACCTCGAGGCCGACCTCGGCATCGACACGGTCAAGCAGGCCGAGCTCTTCACGGCGGTCCGCGAGGAGTGGGGGATCCCGCGAGACGACAACCGCAAGCTGCGGGACTACCCGACCCTGAAGCACGTCATCCAGTTCGTCCGCGACAGCCGGCCCGACCTGCCGGCGCCGGGCGCAGCGGCTCCCGTTCCCGCCGCGCCCGCCGCGGCCGCGGCCCCGGTCGCGGCCGTTTCGGCGCCCGCGGGCGACGCGGTCCTGGCGCGCGTCCTCGCGATCGTGACCGAGAAGACGGGCTACCCCGTCGAGATGCTCGACCCGGAGCTCGACCTCGAGGCGGACCTCGGCGTCGACACGGTCAAGCAGGCCGAGCTCTTCACGGCGGTCCGCGAGGAGTGGGGGATCCCGCGCGACGACAGCCGCAAGCTGAGGGACTACCCGACGCTCGCGCACGTCGTCCGCTTCGTCTACGACAACCGTCCCGACCTTCCGAAGCCGGGAACGGCACCGGCTCCCGTCCCGAGCGCGTCGCCCGCGCCCGCGGCGCAGGCCGTGTCCGCGGCCCCGGCTCCCGCCGTCTCCGCGGCGCCCGCAAACGACCCGGTCCTGGCGCGCGTCCTCGCGATCGTCACGGAGAAGACGGGCTACCCGGCGGAGATGCTCGACCCGGAGCTCGACCTCGAGGCGGACCTCGGCGTCGACACGGTGAAGCAGGCCGAGCTCTTCACGGCGGTCCGCGAGGAGTGGGGGATCCCGCGAGACGACAACCGGAAGCTTCGCGACTACCCGACGCTCGGCCACGTCGTCCGCTTCGTCTACGACAACCGGCCCGATCTCCCGAAGCCGGAGGCGGCCCCGATCGCCGCGGCCCCCGCGGTCGCCGTCGTCTCCGCCCCGCTCGCGCCTGCGACGCCCGCCGCGGTCGCGCCGACCGTGACTCCGGCCCCGGCAGCGGCCGGTCCCGCGACCTCCGCCGGCGACTCCGTCCTCGCCCGGGTCCTCGCGATCGTCACGGAGAAGACGGGCTACCCGGCGGAGATGCTCGACCCGGAGCTCGACCTCGAGGCGGACCTCGGCGTCGACACGGTGAAGCAGGCCGAGCTCTTCAGCGCGGTGCGCGAGGAGTACGGAATCCCGCGCGACGACAACCGGAAGCTGAGGGACTACCCGACGCTCGCCCACGTCGTCCGCTTCGTCTACGACAACCGGCCCGACCTGGCGGGCGGCGGAGCGGCGGCGGGAGGAGCCGTCCCCGCGGTCGCCCCGGTGGTCGCGGCCGCCCCGGTCTCGACCGCGGCCCCGGCTCCCGGCAGCTTCGCCGAGGCCGCGAAGGTCCCGCGCCGCGTCGCGGTCCCGGTCCTGCGCCCGGCCCTCCCTTCGTGCAAGCCGACGGGCGTTTCGCTCGGCGCGGGCTCCCGCGTCGCCGTGATGTTCGATCGGGGCGACGTGGGCGAGGCCCTCGTCGAGAGGCTCCGGAGCCGCGGGGTGGACGTCCTGACGCTCGAGAACGACGCCACGGCCGAGTCGCTCGCGGAGCGGCTCGCGGAGTGGACCGCCGGCGGCCCGGTCCACGGCCTCTTCTGGCTCCCGGCGCTCGACCTCGAGGGGAGCCTCGAGGAGATGAACCTCGCGGTCTACCGCGAGGCGCTCCGCGTCCGCGTGAAGAACCTCTACGCCTCCGCCCGTGCCCTGTACGAGGTCCTCGGCGCCCCCGGCACGTTCCTCGTGTCGGCGACGCGCCTCGGCGGCCGCCACGGCTACGACGCCGCCGGCGCCCTCGCCCCCCTCGGCGGCGCGGTGACCGGCTTCACGAAGGCCTTCAAGCGCGAGAAGACGGAGGCGACCGTCAAGGCCGTCGACTTCGGCCCCGACGCGGCCCCCTCTGTCGTCGCCGACCTCCTCATCGAGGAGACGCTTCGCGACCCGGGCTGCGTCGAGGTCGGCTACGCCGACGGCCTCCGGACTTCCGTCGGGATGCGCGAGCTCCCGATCGAGGACGGCACCCCCGGCATGACGCTTGGCAGGGAGAGCGTCTTCGTCGTCACGGGCGCGGCCGGGAGCATCGTGTCGGCCATCACGACCGACCTCGCCGCCGCCTCCGGCGGCACGTTCCACCTCCTCGACCTCCTTCCCGAGCCCGACCGGAACGACCCGGACCTCGGCCGGGTCGCCACGGACAGGGACGGCCTGAAGAAGGACGTCTTCGACCGCCTGAAGGCGAAGGGAGAGCGCGCGACGCCCGCCCTCGTCGAGAAGGAGCTGATGCGCCTCGAGCGGCTCGCCGCGGCGCTCGCCGCGATCCGCGCCGTCGAGGCGGCGGGGGGCACGGTCCACTGGTACGCGGGCGACCTCCGCCACGCCGCGCGCGTGAACGAGATCGTCGGCGAGATCCACGCGAGGAGCCCGAAGGTCGACGTCCTCCTCCACGGCGCCGGGCTCGAGATCAGCCGCTTCCTCCCGGACAAGGAGCCGAGGGAGTTCGACCTCGTCTTCGACGTGAAGGCCGACGGTTTCTTCAACCTCCTGAAGGCGCTCGGCTCGACGCCGGTCGGCGCGACCGTCGCGTTCTCGTCCGTCGCCGGGCGCTTCGGCAACGGCGGCCAGACCGACTACAGCTCGGCGAACGACCTCCTCTGCAAGATCTCCTCGAGCTTCCGGACGACGCGCCCCGCCACCCGCGGCCTCGCGCTCGACTGGACGGCCTGGGGCGACATCGGCATGGCGACCCGCGGCTCGATCCCGAAGATGATGGAGCTCGCCGGCATCGACATGCTCCCGGCCGCGGCGGGGATCCCGATCATCCGCCGCGAGCTCGTCTCCTCCTCGTTCGCGGGCGAGATCGTCGAGGGGCTCCGCCTCGGCATCCTCGCGAAGGAGTGGGACGAGACGGGCGGTCTCGACACGTCCGCCGCCCCGTTCCTCCCGCAGGGCCCCATGACCGGCCGCCTCGCGGCGTTCCTCCTCCACGGCGGCCTCGTCGTCGAGACCGACCTCGACCCGAAGGTCCAGCCGTTCCTCTTCGACCACCGGATCGACGGCACGCCGGTCCTCCCGGGCGTCATGGGGATCGAGTCGTTCGCGGAGGCGGCGGCGGCCCTCGTCCCGGGCTTCCGCGTCGCGGCCGTCGAGGACGTCGACTTCCTCGCCCCCTTCAAGTTCTACCGCGACGAGCCGCGGACGGTCCGCGTCGAGGCGGTCCTCCGCCCGTCGGGCGACGCCGTCGAGGCGGAGTGCCGCCTCGTCGGGAGGCGCTCGCTTCCCGGGCAGGCCGAGCCGCAGGAGACGGTCCACTTCCGCGCCCGCGTGAGGCTCGAGAGGGGCGACGCGCGCGCCGAGACGTGCGCGGCGGCGCTCGAGAACGGCGGCGCGGCGCTCGCCGCGCCGGAGATCTACAACGTCTACTTCCACGGCCCGGCGTACCAGGTCCTCGAGAGCGCCTGGAAGAACGGCTCGGGCGTCGTCGGCCTCTTCTCCGACGCGCTCCCGCCGAACCACGCCCCGGCGGACCGGCCGACTCTCGTCGCGCCGCGTCTCGTCGAGCTCGCGTTCCAGACGGCAGGCGTCTTCGAGCTCGGCACGCGCGGCCTCATGGGTCTCCCGCTCCGCGTCGAGCGGGTCCGCGCCGTCCGGCCGCCGGAGGCGGCGATCGGCCGGCTCCACGCGGTCGTGACCCCGTCGGCCTCGGGCGACGGGAGCTACGACGCGCGCGTCGTCGACTCCGACGGCAACCTCTACCTGGCGGTCGACGGCTACCGGACCGTGGAGCTCCCGGGCGCCGCCTCTGCGGAGGCGCTCGGGCCGTTCCGCGCCGCCATGGCCTGATTCCCCCTTCCCGTCCCGCAGGGGGGCGGCCCCACCGGGCCGCCCCCCGCGGATGCCCCTGCGGAGGCACCATGCACCCCGAATTCCAGCGCGTGGCCATCGTCAACCGCGGCGAGGCCGCGATGCGTTTCATCAACGCCGTCCGCGAGTTCAACCAGGAGCGCGGGACGCGCATCCGGACGATCGCCCTCTACACCGACCCCGACCGGAAGGCGATGTTCGTGCGCGAGGCCGACGAGGCCTTCGCGCTCGGGCCGGCGACCGTCGTCGACCCGGTCGACGGCGAGCGGAAGGTCAGCTACCTCGACTACAGGCGACTCGAGACCGCCCTCGCCGCCTCGAAGGCCGACGCCGTCTGGACCGGCTGGGGCTTCGTCTCCGAGCACGCCGGCTTCGCGGAGCTCTGCGAGCGGCTCGGCGTCGTCTTCATAGGTCCGCCGCCGGAGGCGATGCGCCGGCTGAGCGACAAGATCAGCGCGAAGAAGCTCGCCGAGGACGCCCGCGTCCCGGTCGTCCCCTGGAGCGGCCGCGCCGTGGCGGGAGCCGCCGAGGCGGCCTCCGCGGCCGACGCGCTCGGCTACCCGGTCGTCGTCAAGGCCGCCGCGGGCGGGGGAGGGCGCGGCATCCGCGTCGTCTCCTCCGCGCCGGAGATGCCGGCCGCCTTCGAGAGCGCCCGGAACGAGGCGCTCCGCGCCTTCGGCGACCCGACGGTCTTCGTCGAGAAGCTCCTCCAGGGCGTGCGTCACGTCGAGGTGCAGGTCCTCGGCGACGTCCACGGCACGACGTGGGCCGTCGGCGTCCGCGACTGCACGATCCAGCGACGGCACCAGAAGGTCCTCGAGGAGTCTCCCGCGCCGACGGTCTCGGCCGAGCTCGACCGCGAGCTCCGGGCCGCGGCGCTCCGGATCGCGCGGACCTCGGGCTACCGCAACGCGGGGACGGTCGAGTTCCTCTACGACCCGAAGAGCCGCACGTTCGCGTTCCTCGAGGTCAACGCCCGGCTCCAGGTCGAGCACACGGTCACGGAGCTGACGACGGGCCTCGACCTCGTGAAGCTCCAGATCCACGTCGCCCGGGGCGGCCGGCTCGTCGGCGAGCCCCCGGTCTCGTCCGGCCACGCCATCGAGGTGCGCCTCAACGCCGAGGACCCCGAGGCCGGCTTCGCGCCCGCGCCCGGGACGTTCGTCTACTTCCGCCTGCCGACGGGGCCGGGCCTCCGGATCGACCGCGGGGTGACCGAGGGGGACTCGGTCGCCTCCGAGTTCGACCCGATGATCGCCAAGGTCATCGCGCACGGCGTCGACCGGAACGAGGCGCTCGCGCGGCTCCGGCGCGCCCTCTCCGAGAGCGCCGTCGTCCTCGACGGCGGCACGACGAACAAGGCCTTCCTCCTCGAGCTCCTCGACCGCCCGGAGGTCCGCTCCGCGCAGGTCGACACGGGCTGGCTCGAGCGCTGGTCGGCGTCGCGCGCCGACGAGGCGCGGCCGCACGCCGACGTCGCGCTCCTCGCCGCGGCCGTCGAGGCCTACGACGACGAGCTCCGGCTCGAGGAGGAGCAGTTCTACGAGTCGGCCGCGCGGATGCGCCCGGAGATCCGCAAGGAGGTCGGGCGGACGATCGAGTTCCGCCACCACGGGCAGAACTACAAGCTGAAGGTCTTCCGCCTCGGGCGTCACGGCTACCGGGTGGAGCTCGACGGCGTGAGGACCGAGGTCCGCATCGACCGCCTCTCGCGCTTCGAGCGCTGGCTCCACGTCGCCGGCGCGCGCTACCGGACGCTCAGCGTCGTCCAGGGGCTCGACTACCTCGTCGAGGCCGACGGCGTCCCGCACCGCTTCTCGCGCGACGACCTCGGCATCCTCCGCGCCCCGTCGCCCGCCGTCGTCGTCTCGGTCGGCGTCGCGGCGGGCGAGCGCGTGAGGAAGGGGCAGCGGATCGCCACGCTCGAGGCGATGAAGATGGAGATGCCGATCCCGGCGCCGTTCGACGGCAGGGTCCGGCAGGTCTTCGTCGTCCCGAACGTCCAGGTCGGCCCCGGGACCCCGCTCGTCCAGCTCGACCCCGAGGCGGCCGCCGACGAGAAGAAGGCGACGCGGCGGATCGCCCTCCCGAAGCCGGCCGCCCCCGCGGGCGCGGGCGACGCTGCGGGCGCGCTCGTCACCCTCGACGAGATCCGCCGCCTCGTCCTCGGCTTCGACGTCGACCCGTCGGACGCCAAGCGCCTCTCCCGGGAGTACGCCGCGGCGGCGCCGTCGCTCTCCGGGTACGCGGAGGGCGTCGCCGCGGAGGAGCGGATCCTCCGCGCCTTCGCGGACGTCTCGTCCCTCTTCCGCCGCCAGGCGGGCTCGGAGGAGGACCCCGAGGCCGCGGGCGCCGTCTCGACGGGGGAGTACCTCCTCACCTACCTCCGGACCTACGACACCCAGACGCCCGAGCTGCCGGGGCGCTTCGTCGAGCGCCTCGGCCGCGCCGCCGCGCACTACGGCGTCGAGGGGACGGCCAAGGGGGCGGCCCTCCGGGAGGCGCTGCTCTGGATCTGGAAGTCGCGGCAGCGGGCCGAGCACCAGGTCGAGCTCGTCCTCGCCATCCTCGAGAGGCGCCTCGCCCACGCGGAGGAGGGCGGGCTTCCGGCCTCGCCCGACTTCCGCTCGCTCCTCGACCGCCTCGTCACCGTCGCCGAGAACCGCTGGCCCGCCCTCGGGGACGTCGCCCGCGAGCTCCGCTACCGCGTCTTCGACCAGCCGGCCTTCGAGGAGGCGCGGAGGAAGACCTACGCCGAGATGGACGAGGTCCTCGCCCGGCTCGTGGCCGACCCCGGCGCGCCGGAGCGCGCCGAGCGGGTGAAGGCCCTCGTCGACTGCCCGCAGCCGCTCCAGAGCCTCTACCTCGGCCGCTTCGAGGAGGCGGACGCCGCGACGAGGGCCGCCATGCTCGAGGTCCTCACGAAGCGGTACTACCGCTTCCGGCCTCTCGAGAACTTCCGGCCGGCGTCGTTCGACGGCCGCGCCGGCGGGGTCGCCGAGTACGCCTTCGAGGGGACGCGGCACCTCGTCGTCTCGACCTACTGCCTCGACGGCGACTTCGAGAAGGCGCTTCGCGACGTGGCGTCGAACCTGGCGGCGCACCCCTCCGAGCACGACGTCCTCATCGACGTCTACTCGTGGCGCCCCGGCCCGCTCGAGGACGCCGACGGGAAGGCCTCGGCGCTCAGGGGCGCCGTCGACGCGCTCGGCCTCCCGCCACGCGTGGTCCGCGTCGTCTCCGCCGTCGCGGGCGAGGGCGCCGGCCTCGGCATGGGCGGCATGCAGCACTTCACCTTCCGGCGGGGGGACGGCGGCTTCGTCGAGGACAAGCCCTACCGCGGGCTCCACCCGATGATCGGCAAGCGCCTCGACCTCTGGCGCCTCGAGGGCTTCGACCTCGAGCGGCTCCCGTCGGCCGAGGACGTCTACCTCTTCCGGGGGGTCGCGCGCGAGAACCCGAAGGACGAGCGCCTCTTCGCCCTCGCCGAGGTCCGCGACCTGACGCCGGCCCGCGACGCGCACGGCCGCGTCGTCGCCATCCCCGAGATGCAGCGGATGCTCCTCGAGGCGTTCGAGGCGATCCGGCTCTTCCAGGCGCACCGGAAGGCCGAGGACCGGCTCCAGTGGAACCGCGTCTTCCTCTACGTCTGGCCCCTCTTCCGGTATTCCGCGGCCGAGGTGAGGGCGTTCGCGCGGCACATCGCTCCCGGCGCCGAGCATCTCGGCCTCGAGAAGGTCGCCATCCAGGCCAGCGTCCCCGACGCCTCCTCGCCCGGCGGGACGAAGGAGGTCGTCTTCTCGGTCTCGGGAGCCGGGCACCACGGCGTCACCGTCTCCGTCACCCCGCCGAGCGGGCGGCCGCTCCGGACGCTCTCCGAGTACGAGCAGAAGGTCGTCCGCCTCCGGCAGCGCGGCATGACGTACCCGTACGAGATCGTCCGGATGCTCACCCCGCCGAAGGAGGCCGCCCACGCCGACTTCCCGGCGGGCGACTGGCAGGAGTGGGACCTCGACGAGCGGAACGAGCTCGTTCCCGTGAACCGGCCTCCCGGGAAGAACCGCGCGAACATCGTCGTCGGCCTCCTGACGAGCTGCACCGCGAAGGTGCCCGAGGGGATGACCCGCGTCGCGCTCCTCGGCGACCCGATCGGCGCGATGGGCTCGCTCGCGGAGCCCGAGTGCCGCCGGATCATCGCGGGGCTCGACCTCGCCGAGCGGATGAAGGTCCCGCTCGAGTGGTTCGCCCTCTCGGCGGGCGCGAAGATCGCCATGGACTCGGGGACCGAGAACATGGACTGGATCTCGCGCGTCCTCCGCCGCCTCATCGAGTTCACGCAGGCCGGCAACGAGGTGAACGTCGTCGTCTGCGGCATCAACGTCGGCGCCCAGCCCTACTGGAACGCCGAGGCGACGATGCTCATGCACACGAAGGGGATCCTCGTCATGACGCGGGACGGGGCGATGGTCCTCACGGGGAAGACGGCCCTCGACTACTCGGGCTCCGTCTCGGCCGAGGACAACACCGGCATCGGCGGCTACGAGCGCGTCATGGGCCCGAACGGCCAGGCGCAGTACTGGGCGCGCGACATCCCCGACGCCTGCCGGATCCTCCTCAGGCACTACGACCACACGTACGTCGTCCCGGGAGAGCGCTTCCCGCGGCGCGCCGCCACGAGCGACCCGATCGACCGCGACGTCTGCCTCTCGCCCCACGGCGGCGACGAGCCGGGCGCCTTCGCCCTCGTCGGCGACGTCTTCTCGAACGAGACGAACCCGGGCCGCAAGCACCCCTTCGAGATCCGGAAGGTGATGGCGGCCGCGGCCGACCAGGACCACCCGCCGCTCGAGCGCTGGGCCGGAATGCGCGACGCCGAGATCGGCGTCGTCTGGGACGCCCACGTCGGCGGGTACCCGGTCTGCCTCCTCGGCTTCGAGTCGAGGCCGGTGAAGAGGATCGGCTTCGTCGCCACGGACGGCCCGGAGGCCTGGACCTCGGGGACGCTCTTCCCGCAGGCCTCGAAGAAGATCGCCCGGGCGATCAACGCGGCGAGCGGCAACCGGCCGGTCGTCGTCCTCGCGAACCTCTCCGGCTTCGACGGCTCTCCCGAGTCGATGCGGAAGGTGCAGCTCGAGTACGGCGCCGAGATCGGCCGCGCCGTCACGAACTTCCGGGGCCCGATCGTCTTCACCGTCGTCTCGCGCTACCACGGCGGCGCGTTCGTCGTCTTCTCGAAGACGCTGAACGACAACATGGAGGTCGCGGCGCTCGAGGGGACCTACGCCTCCGTGATCGGCGGCGCCCCGGCCGCGGCCGTCGTCTTCGCGCGCGAGGTCGACCAGCGGACGAAGAAGGACCCGCGCGTCGCGGCGCTCGAGAAGGAGATCGCCGGCGCCCCCGACTCCGAGAAGCGGAAGCTCCGGGCTCGCCTCGCCGACGTCGTCAAGGCGGTCCGCTCCGAGAAGCTCGGCCAGGTCGCGGACGAGTTCGACGGCATTCACAGCGTCCAGCGGGCGCTCGCCGTCGGCTCGCTCGACCGGATCCTCCCGGCGAGGGAGCTGCGTCCCTACCTCGTCGACGCGCTCGAGCGGGGGATGGCGAAGGAGCTGGCACGGATCGCCCGCTGACGTCCGTCCGCTGGCTCGCCGCGCGGCAGGACGAGCTGCCGCGCGGCGAGGCGTGGCTCTCGACGGACGAGCGCGCGGTCCTCGCCCGCCTCTCCGTTCCGAAGCGGCGCGGCGACTGGCTCCTCGGGCGCTGGGCGGGAAAGAGGGCGCTCGTCGCCGCCGGCCTCGCCGCGCGGGAGGAGGACGCCTCGGTCCTCGCGTCGGGCTCCGGCGCGCCCGAGGCGTTCGTCCTCGGCCGGAGCGCGGGCGTCGCGCTCTCGCTCACCCACAGCCACGGCGTCGCGGTGGCCGCGCTCGGCCCGGCCGGAGCGCGCCTCGGAGTCGACCTCGAGCGGGTCGAGGCGCGCCCCGCGGGGTTCCTCGCCGACTGGTTCACCGACGCCGAGCAGGCGTTCGTCGCGCTCGCCCCGGCGCCGCCGCTCGCCGCGACGCTCGTCTGGAGCGCCAAGGAGGCCGTGATGAAGGCGCTTCGCGAGGGGCTTCGGATCCCCGCGAAGGCCGTCGAGGTCGCCCCGGAGATCGGCCCGGCCGACGGCGCCTGGCGTCCGTTCTCCGCGCGCGGCCCGCGGGAGGCGAGCTGGAGCGGCTGGTGGCGGGCGGACGAGGCCTTCGTCCTCGCGTCGGTCTCCGATCCGCCGTCCGGGCCGCCGGAACGGATCGGGTAGACTCGCCGGGCCATGGGATTCTTCGGCTCGAAGACGCCCGCGCGCCCCGAGGGCGAGCGGATCCCCCAGCCCTCCGACACCCCGAAGCCGGCCGCCGCCCCGGCTCCGGCCGCGTTCAAGACCCCGGCAGAGGTGAAGACAGCCGTGATCGGACCCAACATTCGCATCCAGGGTGAGCTCTCGGGCGACGAGGACCTCGTCGTCGAAGGGCGCGTCGAGGGGAAGATCTCCGTCTCGAAGGGGCTCCGCATCGGCCCTCAGGCGCAGGTGAACGCCGAGGTGAAGGCGCACCACGTCACGATCGCCGGCCGGGTCGTCGGCAACGTCACGGCCACCGACAAGGTCGAGATCCTCCCGTCGGGAGTCCTCGAGGGGAACATCCGCGCGCCGAAGATCGCGATCGCCGAGGGGGCGCAGTTCAAGGGGAGCGTCGACATGGGCGGCAAGCCCGCGCCGGAGGCCCCGGCCCCGGGCCCCGAGAAGAAGGACCCGAAGGAGCACGGCGGCAAGGGCTGACCTCGGCCCCGGCCGCTGCGGACGCCGCTAGGACGGCTCCGCGGACTCCTTCGCCTTCCACAGCTGCCCGGTCACCTTCCAGCCGTCGCTCTCGCGCACGAGCTCGAAGCGCCCCGTCTGGCGATCGGTCTCGACCTCGAGCGAGGCCCTCTCGCCGTCCTCGACGAGGGCCGTCACCGAGTACGTCTCCGGGACGAGATGGCCCATGACCTCGAGACGCGCGGCGAACCCCGGGTCATCGACCTGCTCGACGAGGCGCGCCGAGCACGTCGCGCGAAGGGCCACGGCGTCGCCGGCACGGAGCGCGGCGAGGTGGGCCCCGACGACGGCGGCCTGCGGGCTCTCCTTCGGGTCGTCCACGCGTCGATTCTACGGGCTAGGGAACGTCCCGCTGGCATGCGGGGCAGGTTGCCGCATCCCACGCGATCGCCTCGCGGCAGCCCGGGCAGACCTTCTTCCCGAGCCTCCGGAAACCCCGGAAGACGAACAGGAGGAAGGCGACGCCCGCGAGCAGCAGCGCGAGGCCTCGTCGGCCGCTGACGGCGCCGAAGATCACGAGGACCATGCCGGCCCAGAGCGAGAACATGAGGCCGATGCGCGACGCGGCCGGTTTCCGGTCCAGGGCGTCGCCATGGACGATCCGGATCTCCTCCATTCCGTCACCTCCGGTTCTTCTGTGCGCAGCCTACTCCGCTGCGCTGCGGCAGGGGCATAAGATCCTCGACGGCTCTCGGTCAGGCGCCGTGCATTCGGGCGAACCCGGCTGGTTCTTTGGCCGGGAAGGGTCCGGGAAGGAAGGCCGCATCGTGAAACGGGGATGCGAGTTCGTCGGCTGCACCGTCCTCCCGATGGGCCTCGTCATCGGGGCATTCTGGGCGGTCGTCTTCGCGTGGGTGCCGGCCGGAAAGGTGGAGGGCGGCCGGATCCCGCTGACGGTCATCGGAACGGTCCTCGGGACGATCGTCGCAGCCTTCGCCTACCTCGCGGTCGAGAACGTGCGAGCACTGCAGCGGCTCGGGCGGGCACGCCGCGGCGAAGCGCCAGCGGACGGAGTGCCGGTGACGTTCGGCGGCGTACTCGAGGGCCGGACGGAGAAGATCCTCGAGGCACCGTTCTCGGGTCGGCCCGCGCTCGCGTACCGCTACCAGGTCACGCGCTCGAGCCGGGACAGCCAGGGGAAGCTGGTCGTGGTCACCGCTTTCGAAGGCGAGGCGGCGGTGCCCACTGTTCTCCGGACGGACGGGGGAAAGGTCTCTCTCCTCGGCCGTCCGGGATTCGAGCAAGGATTCGACGGCATCGAGGGCGAGGGGGCGCGGAAGAAGGCGCGGGCTTTTCTCGAGGCGAGGCTCTCCGAATCGGAAGCCGCAGAGGCCGCGAGGACGGAAGCGCCGATGGCGGAGGTCGCCGCGGGACGCGCGGTCGACGAATCGGTGGCGTTCGAAAACCACGAGCAGCTCAGCGCGGGGCGGAGCCTGCCGAGGCCTCTCGACCTGACCGGGTGGGGTCTCCTGGAGGCCGTCTGCGCACCGGGCGAGGTCGTCTGTGTCTCGGGAAACTGGTCGGCGGAGCGAGGTGGCGTCGCTCCGCCGAAGGGAGGGACGGAGGGGCTCCTCGTCGAACGCGGCACCCTCGCGGACGCGGCCTCGCGAAGGTGGGGAATGATCGCGAAGGTCGGCTTCGCGGGCGTCTTTCTCCTCGCCCTGCAGGTCGGCTTCGTCTACGTCGTCTGGACGCAGTTTCGCTAGCGGCCCCCAGACCCTTCACGGGGATTCCGGTGCGCGCTCAGCGTCGGTCTATCATCCCGCCCCAACAAGATGACACTTCACGCCGGAAGCCGCCTCGGCCCCTACGAGATCGTCTCTCTGCTCGGCGCGGGCGGGATGGGAGAAGTCTGGAAGGCGCGCGACACGCGCCTCGACCGCGACGTGGCCGTGAAGGTCCTCCTCCAGGGCGACGGCCCGTCGGAGGAGATGCGGCAGCGCTTCGAGCGCGAGGCGAAGGCGGTCTCGCACATCACGCACCCGAACATCTGCGCCCTCTACGACGTCGGCTCCCACGAAGGGACCGAGTACCTCGTGATGGAGTACCTCGAGGGGGAGACGCTCTCGGCGCGGATCGCGAAGGGCCCGCTGCCGCTCGAGAAGCTCCTCGCGATCGGGATCGAGATGGCGGACGCCCTCGACCGCGCCCACCGCGCGGGGATCGTCCACCGCGACCTGAAGCCGGGCAACGTCATGCTCACGAAGGGCGGCGCCAAGCTCCTCGACTTCGGCCTCGCGCGGACGCTCGCGCCGCAGGGCGGCCCGACGGGCCTCACGTCGCTCCCGACGATGGGAGCGGCGAGCCCGCTGACCCAGAAGGGGACGATCCTGGGGACGTACCAGTACATGGCCCCCGAGCAGCTCGAGGCGGGCGAGGCGGACGCGCGGAGCGACGTCTTCGCCCTCGGGGCCGTCCTCTTCGAGATGGCGACCGGGCGGAAGGCCTTCGAGGGGAAGAGCCAGGCGAGCGTGATCGGGTCGATCCTGAAGGACCATCCGCCGGCCCCGTCGACGCTCGCGCCGATGACGCCGCCGGCCCTCGACCGCGTCGTCGGGACGTGCCTCGCGAAGGACCCCGACGACCGGATCCAGACCGCGCACGACGTGAAGCTCCAGCTCCAGTGGATCGCCGAGGGGGGCTCGCAGGCGGGCGTCCCCGCGCCGGTCGTCGCGCGGCGCAGGAGCCGCGAGCGGATCGCCTGGACCGCGACCTCCGGCGCCCTCGTCCTGGCCGGCGTCCTCGCGGTCCTCCTCGTCCTCTCGCGGGAGAAGCCCGAGCGGCTCTTCCGTTCGGCGCTCCCGCCGCCCGAGGGGAAGTCCTTCTGGCTCGAGTCGAACACTCCCGGCCCGGCCGTCGTCTCGCCCGACGGGAGGCAGGTCGCGTTCACCGCCGTCGGCGGGAGCGGCGGCGGGCGATTCAGCCTCTGGGTCCGCGCGCTCGACGCCGCGGAAGCGCGCGAGCTTTCGGGAACGGACGGCGCGCAGTACCCCTTCTGGTCGCCCGACAGCCGCTCCATCGGCTTCTTCACGCCGGGGAAGCTGAAGACGATCGAGGTGTCCGGCGGCTCGCCGCTGACGCTCTGCACCGCCCCGGAAGGGAAGGGCGGGTCGTGGAGCCCGACCGGCGTGATCGTTTTCGCGGCCGGCCCCACGCAGGGGCTCTCGAGGGTCTCCGACAAGGGGGGCGAGCCGGTCGCGATCACGAAGCTCGACGCCAAGCGCGGCGACGACTCGCACCGGCACCCGCGCTTCCTCCCCGACGGGAAGCACTACCTCTACCTCGCCCGGACGCAGCGGGCCGGAGGCGAGGGGAACGCCGTCCTCGTGAGCTCGCTCGACGGCGGGCCCGAGAAGCTCCTCCTCCGCTCTCCCGCGGCCGCCCAGTACGCCTCGGGGAACCTCCTCTACCTGAGGGAGACGACCCTCATGGCGCGCCCGTTCGACCCGGGGCGGCTCGCCTTCACGGGAGAGGCGTCGCCCCTGGCGGAGGGGATCCTGATGCCGGCGCTCGCGACGGGCGTCGCGGTCTTCTCGGCCTCGCAGAACGGCGTCCTCGTCTACCAGACGGCGCGCGGCCAGCTGACCTCGAGCCTCCAGTGGTTCACGCGCGACGGGAAGCAGGACGGCACGCTCGGCGAGCCGTCGGACTACGGAGAGGTCATCCTCTCGCCCGACGGGAAGCAGGCCGCGGTGACGATTCGGGACCCGGGGGCCGGGACGACCGACATCTGGGTCTTCGACCTCGCGCGTGGCGTGAGGTCGCGCTTCACGCTCGACCCGGGCGAGGACCTCGCCCCGGTCTGGTCGCCCGACGGCGCCACGCTCTTCTTCTCCTCGAACCGGAAGGGTCACTACGACCTCTACCGCAAGGCGCTCGGCGGCTCCGCCGAGGAGGAGGCGCTCCTCGTCTCGGACCGCGACAAGTACGCCGCGACGTTCACGGACGGGGGACGCTCCCTCGTCTTCACGCAGGGCGGCCCGGATCCGGGGTCGGAGCTCTCCGTCCTGCCGCTCGAGGGCGCGCGGAAGCCCGAGTCTTGGCGGAAGTCGCGCTTCAACGAGATCCCGTCCCCGCTCTCACCCGACGGCCGGTGGCTGCCGTACAGCTCGGAGGAGTCGGGCCGCTGGGAGGTCTACGTCACCTCCTTCCCGCACGCAGGGCGGAAGTGGCAGGTCTCTTCCGACGGGGGCGCGTACGCCTTCTGGAGCGCCGACGGGCGGGAGATCGTCTACCACGACCTGACCGGGATGCTCCAGGCCGTGCCGGTCGTTCCTCGGGGGGAGACGCTCGAGGTGGGCGAGCCGAAGCCTCTCTTCCGCGTCGCCGGCCCGAACCCCTCGGGCTCGACCTTCTGGCCGAACGCCGACCACTCCCGGTTCCTCTCCGTCGGCGAGGGGCAGAAGCCGAACGCGCTTCTCGACCTCGTCGTGAACTGGCCCCTGAAGCTCCGCGCGGCGAAGTAGGCCGCGCGGAACGGGCTGCGGCATCATCCCGGCCATGCCGCAGTCCGGCGGGGGCCGGAGCTCCACCGACGACGCGCTCGCCCTGGGGCGCGCGGCGCTCGCGAAGGGCGCGTGGGAGGAGGCGCGCGTCGCCTTCCAGGGCGCCGTTGCGCACGAGAGAGCCGCCGAGGCCCTCGAGGGGCTCGGCTGGGCGCTCTGGTGGCTCGACCGGGTCGAGGAGTCGCTCGAGGCGCGCGAGAAGGCCTACGCGCTCCACGCGAAGTCGGGCGACCGCCGCCGCGCGGCGCGCGTGGCGATCCACCTCGCGGTCGACGCCGCCGACGTCCGCGGGCCCGCGCCGGCGCGGGGCTGGCTCGAGCGGGCGCAGTCGCTCCTCGCGCCTCACCCGGACGCGCCCGAGCTCGGCTGGCTCGAGCTATGGAGGGGGCACGTCCTCCTCCTCTTCGACGACGACCCGGTCTCCGCGCGGCGGAGCGCCGCGAGGGCCGGGGAGATCGCGAGGGCCTCCGCGCTCCCCGACCTCGAGCTTCTCGCGCGCGCCCTCGACGGCCTCGTCCTCGTGCGCGAGGGCGAGGTCGCCGACGGGATGCGCCGCCTCGACGAGGCGACGGCTGCGGCCCTCTCGGGGGAGATCGGCGACCTCGACGTGATCACGACGGCCTGCTGCTTCATGGTCTACGCCTGCGAGCACGTCCGCGACTACGACCGCGCGAGCCAGTGGCAGGGGCGCGTCGACTCCCTCTCCCGCGCGTGGAGCATCCGCGACCCGCTCGCGGCGTGCCGCATCCAGAACGCCAAGCTCCTCCTCTGGCAGGGACGCTGGGGGGAGGCGGAGGCGCACCTCGCGCAGGCGATGGAGACGGCTGGGGCCTCGCGCCCCGCGAACGCCCGCGAGGCGGCGGCCGTCCTCGGCGAGCTGAGGCGGCGGCAGGGGCGGACGGCCGAGGCGGAGGCGCTCTTCCTGAAGGCCGAGGGGCTCTCGGCGGGATTCCTCGGCCTCGCCTCCCTCGCGCTCGACGGCGGCGACCCGCGGACGGCCGTCGGGCATCTCGATCGCGCCTCGCGCCGCGTCGGCGCGGCCGACCTCGCCGTCCGGACGGCGGTCCTCGACCGCCTCGTCGAGGCGAGCCTCCGTTTCGGCGAGACGGACCGGGCCCGCGAGACGTGCGCCGAGCTCGAGTCGCTCGCCGAACGGGCGCGTACTCCCGCGCTCCTCGCCGTCGCGCGCGTCGCACGGGGCCGCCTCGCGCTCGCTGGAAGGAGCTGGGGCGAGGCCGTCCGCGAGCTGGAAGATGCCGTCGACCTCTACGTGGCCTCGGGCGCCGCGTGGGAGACGGCCACCGCCCGGCTCCTCCTCTCCGAGGCGCTCCGGCGCGCCGGTCGCGATGACCGCGCCGAGGCGGAGGCGGCGCGGGCCCGCGAGTCGCTGGCGGCGCTCGGGGCCGTGGAGCCGGGCCGCCGCCCCGCCGGAGGCTCGCGGGCCACCGGCCCGGCGCTCACGCCGCGCGAGCGGGAGGTCCTCCGGCTCGTCGGCGAGGGGCTCGGAGACCGCGCCATCGCCGAGCGGCTCGGGCTCTCGACGCACACCGTCCACCGGCACGTCGCGAACCTCCTCGGCAAGCTCGGCTGCTCCTCCCGCGCGGCGGCGGTCCGGCAGGCCTCGCGCGCCGGCCTCCTCTAGCGGCCGCCGGTATGGCCCGTTCGGGCCATCCGGAATTTCTTCGCGAATGGCCGCGACGGGCGAAGCGCGCACGGGCGCGCCTCCCTATCTTCTCCGTCGTCCGAAAGGAAAGGAGACGACGATGAGAACGAAGACGAAGACGACGAAGGCGATTCTCGGCGCGGCCCTCGCCGCCCTCCTCGCGACGCCGGCGGTCGCGCAGGACTGGATGTCCGTGGCGCCGAAGGGGAAGAAGGTCCTCCTCGACAACGCCTCGGTCCGCGTCATCGAGATGACCGTGGGCCCGGGCCAGAAGGAGCCGATCCACACCCACCCCGCGAACCTCGCCTACCTCCTGACGGCGGGAAAGGTGAGGGTCTCCTACGTCGGCGGCGACACGGCGGAGATGGACGGGAAGAAGGGCGAGGTCATCTGGTCGGACCCGGAGGGCCCGCACACCCTCGAAAACCTCTCGAAGACGCCGATCCGGGCGCTCGTCGTCGAGCTGAAGGAGCACCCCTACGTCGCGGCGAAGAGGTGACGGGCGCTCCGTGCCGCCGCCCGCGGAAGAGGCCCGGGCGGCGGCGCGGAGGGCGCTGATGGAGGCTTACCTGGAAGGAGGGGCGGGAGGGTCAGGCCGTCGCGGCCTCGAACCCCTTCCCGTGCTCGACGGTGAAGACGTTCGCGAAGAGGTTCGCCCGGACCCGCGGCCCGTCCCGGGGTGACACGCCGCCGCGCTCTGCTCGAGCCCCTTCAGCGCTTCCCGCGCGCTCGTCATCCGCGGGTCGATGGCGAGCGCCTTCGAATACGCGGCCTTCGCGCCGGCGCGGTCGCCCGAGTCGAGGAGGGCCTCGCCGAGCGAGTCCCAGGTGTTCGCGGAGGCCGGGAACGCCTCCGCGTTCAGGCGGAAGAGGGCGATCGCCTCGGGAAGCGCCCCTTCCGCGAGGCGCCGATAGCCCCGGTCGTTCAGCTCCTGCTCGGGGAAGAGGACGGCCGCGCGGTCCCTTGCCCGCGCCGCGCGCAGCATCTCCGTCGCGCGGGCCGGCCCCTCGTTGTCGAGGACCGACTGGAACGCGGCCCCCTGGAGGAACCCGACGACGTGCGTCACGAGCTCGTCCGGCTGCTCGAGGTAGGGCACGTGGCCGCTCCCGGAGATGACGTCGCGCCTGGCGTTCGGGATCCCCGCGGCGATGGCTCCCGCGTGCGCGTGGACGTCGGGGACGTCGTGCTCTCCGACGAGGACGAGCGTCGGCACGCGGATCGTCCCGAGCCGCGAGAGGGCCGGCGGCCGCGGGAGGGCGAAGCGGTCCCGCCCCGGGTCGAGGTTCTGGGGCGACGCCTCGAGGATCGCCGCGACCCGCTCGTGCGCCGCCTTCGACTCCGGCGCGACGAAGTACGGGTCGACCGTCGACCAGTAGCGGCGCGCTTCCGCCGGGTCCGTGATCGCCTTCTGCGTCAGCTTCCCGCCGCGCGTCTGCATGTGACGCGTGTAGGGGAAGCCGCTCACGACGGCTCCCACGAGCGTCAGGCTCGCCACCTTCTCGGGGTGGGCGAGGGCGTAGTCGATCGCGAGCCCTCCTCCCGCGGACGATCCGACGAAGTGGGCCTTCGCGATGCCGGCGTGCCCCACCACCGCCTCGAGGTCCGCGAGGGGCGAGAACGGGGCCGACGGCATCGTCGACCGCCCGTAGCCCCGCCGGTCGTAGCGGATGACCTCGAACTGGCTCGCGAGGGCGGGGAGGACGTCGTCCCAGCCGACCGCGTGGACGATGCCGTCGTGGATCAGGACGACCGGCTCGCCCTCGCCGGCGCGCTCGAACCAGAGCTTCCCGCCCTCCACCTCGACCATCTCCTGCCGGGAGGGGATCGAGGCACCGGGAGCCCGCCGCGGGCCGGGTTTCTTCAGGAAGTCGACGAGGAGGCGGTTCACCTCGTCGGGCCGCTCGAGGTTGGGCATGTGCGCGACGCCGGGGACGACGACACGCCGCGTCCCCGGGATGCGCCGCTCGAGGAGCCGGTCGATGAGGTGGATGTCCTCGCAGTCGAGCTCTCCCTCGACGACGAGGACGGGCGCCGTCATCTCGCCGAGGCGTCCCACGGCCGCGGGCTCGAGCTCTCCTCCCTGCGCGCGCGTCAGGGCGTTCGGGACGGCCATTTCCATCGCCTTCTTCCAGACGGCCGGGTCCACCTGCGCCGGCGTCCGGTGCGGCCCAGCGAGCCAGGAGCGGAGGAAGAGGTCGGCCACGCGCTCCGCGTCGCCGGCCCTCCGAGCGGCGCCGCTCTCGCGGACGCGCGAGAGCCAGTCGCGCCCCGTGAAGGGGAAGCCCGGCAACCCCGGGTCGACGAGGACGATCGAGCGGACCTTCGCGGGAAAGGCGATCGCGAAGTCGAGAGCGATGCGGCCGCCGAGCGAGAGACCCACGAGGCTCGCGCTCTCGACCTTCAGCGCCTCCGTCAGGAGGCCGAGGTGCTCGTATTCCTTCCAGGCCCCGTCCGGAACCGGGGAGCGGCCGTGGCCGGCCACGTCGTACCGGATCACCCGGAACGACCGCTCGAGCGCCGCGACCTGCGGGTCCCACATCCGGTGGTCGAGCATCCCGCCGTGGATCAGGATCACGGCCGGCCCGGAGCCGCTCTCCTCGTAGAAGAGCTTCCCGCCGGGAACGGCGACGAAGCCGGTCTTCGGCGGAGCGGCGGCGGCGCGGGCGGCAAGGAGCGCGAGAGAGAGGGCGGCCAGAGCCTCGGCGAGTCGAAGTCGCAAGACGGCCTCCTGAGAAGGCAGCGTACGCCTCGTTGACGATCCCGTATCCGGAGAGATCTACGGGAACGCCGGAATCAGGTTGCGCCCTTCCCGAACGCCGCCTCGACGGCCGCGACGACGGCCCGCTCCCGACCATTCGCGGCCTCGCGCACACGTGCCGCGAGACGAGGGTCCTCGCGAAACGTCCCGAGCGCCCTCGCGGCGGCCACCGCTTCGACCACCTCCCCGTCGCGCACCTTCGCGAGGAGGTCGTCTGTGGCGCCGTCGTCGCGCAGGAGGGCGAGCGCGAGGTAGCCGGTCCGGAGCCGCTCGGGGTCGACCGTCCCCTCGCACCACTTCACGAGGATCGGCCTCGCCGAGGGGAGGCGGCTCTCTCCGAGCGCGAGCGCGGCGGCCGTCGCCCGCTCGTCTCGCTCCGAGAGGAGGCTCGCGAAGAAGGGGAGCGCCTCCCGCGGCTGGAGCGCCAGGATCGAGCCGAGGCACGCCGCGATCACCTCCGGCTCCGGGTCGCCCACGCGCACCTTGTAGCGGAGGAGCGCGGCGGCGTCGGGCCGTGCCGTGTCGCCGAGCGCCTGGGCCGCCGCGGCGCGGGCCGTCCGCTGCCTGTCGGCGAGAAGGTCGGCGAGGACGTCGAGCGCGTCGGCCCGCCCCGCGTGGGCGAAGGCCATCGCGCACTCGGCGCGCAGCTCCGCCGCCGTGTCCTCCTTGCCGCCCCAGACCGGCTCCTCCTGCACGAGCGCCACGCCGCGGACGAAGACCTCGTCCTCCCACGAATCGAGGTCCCGGAGCGCCTTCGCGATCGCGATCTTCCCGCGGCATCCCGCGTCGCGCTCGAGCGGCTTCTCGCAGAGCCGCGCGAACGCCGGGGCCAGCTCCGCGACGAGCTCCCGCATCTGGCGCCCCGCCACGATCCGCGCGGCGAGAGCCACGAGCGCTCCGGCCTTCGACCGGAGCGCCTCCCGCAGCGCGTCCGCGTCGGGCGGCCCGGCGGCGCGCTCCATCGCGCGGAGGGCGGCGAGCTTCTCTTCGAGCTTGCGGGCGAGGAGGGACATCGCGCGACGGCTATGATCACGCGATGGCGTGCCGGACGCGACCCCCCTCACGTCTGTGGCTCCAGCTTCTCGCCGCAGCTCTTCTCGCAGGGTCCCGCGACGGAGGCGGGGCCGTGATCGAGCGGCCCGTCGAGCCCGTCCTCGTCGCCGGCAGACGCGGCGACGGTGTCGGCGCGCCTCTCTTCGCGAATCTCAAGGACCCCGAGGGGATCGCCGTCGATTCGACCGGCCGTCTCTTCGTCGTCGATCGCGACACCGACTACATCCACGTCTTCGATCTCCCTGCCGGACGCGCCTGGGCGATCACCGGCCCGGGGCCGCTCCGTCCGGCTCCCGTCGCTTCCGTCCCGCCCGGAGGGCCGGTGGGAGACTCGCAGCACATCGCGGTCGACCCGATGGGTGGTCTCGTCTTCGCCGGGGACGAGTCACGCTTCGTCCACCGCTACGACTTCGCGACGGGGTCGATCACTCTCGTCGGCGGGACGTACGGCGAGACGGAGTTCGGCGGCGACGGCGGCCCCGCGACGAAGGCCTCGCTCCGGGTCCAGGGTCTCGCCTGCGACCGCGAAGGAAACGTCTACGTGTCGGGCACGAACCGCATCCGGCGGATCTCCTGGCAGACAGGCCGGATCGAGACCGTGGCCGGCACGGGGAAGTTCGGCTTCTTCGGCGACGGCGGGCCGGCCCGCGCGGCCGACCTCGCCCGCCCGTCGGCGATCGCCGTCGATCGGCAGGGGACCATCTACTTCTCCGACGGATCGAACAACCGGATCCGCGCCATCGACCGGAAAGGGATCATCCGGACCGTCGCCGGCAACGGACGCAGCGGGCCGCCGGAGGACGGCGACGCGCTTCGGGGCGCCGCGGGGCCCGTCGTGGCCCTCGCCGTCGACCCGGACGGCGACGTCGTCTTCGTGACCGAGTACGGGTTCGTGCGGCGGGTCCTCGTCGAGCGCCGCGTCATGGAGACCTTCACGCAGGACTTGCGCTGGCCCGAGATGCCTCGTCCGCGCGAGGTCGCCGGCGTGGCGGCGACCGCCGACGGTTCGATCCTCTTCGTCGTCCACAGGTCGAAGCAGGTGCTCGCGATTCCAGGCGCGCGGATCCGCAAGGGAGCTTCGCCCGAGAGGCCGGCGCGCCCGTGAGGCGGCTGCTCTCCTCCTCGCTCCTCCTCGTCGCCCTCGCGGGTCCGGGCTTCGCCGACACTGTCGTGACCGTGGCCGGGGGCGGTATCGGCGACGGTGGTCCCGCGGCCAGCGCGGAGATCGGGTCGATCGGCGACATCCTCCTCGACGCGGCCGGGAACGTCTATCTCACAGACCTCCTCCACTCGAGCATCCGCCGGGTCGATGCCGCGACCCGGACCATCGGGACCGTCTTCGTCGGCGACGAGAAGAACTGCCCGGTCGACCTCGCCTGGGGCGCACCGGGCAAGCTCCTCTTCGCGACTCCCAGGCGCGTCGAGGAGCTCGACCTCGCGACGGGACGACGACGGACGCTCGCGGGGAACGGAGAGTGGCTCTGGAAGGAGGCCGGAGTCGAGCTCGCGAGGCCGGCGGATCAGGTGCCGCTCGGCCGCGTGCGCGGTCTCGCCGTCGACGCCCAGGGCGGCGTCTGTTTCGGCGATTCCGATCGCGGCATGGTGCTGCGCGTCGACCCGGTCTCGGCCCGGCTGGAGATCGTCTACAGACCGGAACCCGCCATCGCGGCGGCGCGGGACGATCTTCCGCTGCCGCTTCGAGACCTCGCGTTCGACGCCTCGGGCGTTCTCCACATCTCGAATCCACGCCACAACCGTGTCTATCGGGTCGTCGCGGGACGCGCGATCCCGGTGGCCGGGAACGGCGAGTGGAGGCAGGCCTATCCGCCCTTGCCGGGAGGCGGCGTGGGACTGCCGCCCGTGCCGGCCACGGCGACGCCGCTCGGCGAGGCCTTTCGTCTCGCGTTCCGGAACGGCGACGAGCCCGCCATCGGCCAGAACTACGCCATCCTGCAGATCGTGGACCGGAGCCGAAACCTCTCGTACCTCCTCGGTCCGTACTTCGATGCCGGCCCCGTCACGGGCATCGACTTCGACCGCGACGGGGCGCTCTACGTATCCCGCAGCGGGGTGCCGAGCACGTCCCAGGTCCTTCGGGTGCGGCGGGGCGATGCGCAGGCCGAGGTGCTCGCGGGCAGCGGCCTGGTGCACTGCTGCGGCGACGGCGCTCCCGGCCCGGCCTCGAGGCTCTCCGAGCCCGAGGGGATCGCGGTCACGCCCGACGGCGAAGTGATCGTGGCCGACCGGGCGAACGAGCGGATCCGCCGCGTCTCTACCCGCACGGGGCGCATCTCGACGATCGCGGGCGGCGGGGTGTTCGCGCTCGCGGGGAGCCGGCACATCAACTTCCGCAAGGTCCGCGAGCCGGCCCCGGCGGGGCGCATCCACGCGCTCCTGTTCGAGGTCCTCGATCCGAGGTTCGTCGCGGTGGACGCGACGGGCAACGTCTACTTCGCTCCGCGCGACGGTCCTGTCTACAGGATCGCCGCGACGGACGGCGCTCTCACCGCCCTCGCCGCGGATCGGAGGAACGCCCTCGGGGCGAAATTCCCGGACGGATTCGCGGGGATCGGCGGGATCGCGGTCGACGGCGCGGGAACCGTCTACGTCGCGGCCGAGAGCCGCATCTTCCGCGTCTCGTCCGACGGAAAGGTCGGGCTTCTCGCCGGAACGGGGCACGAGGGCTTCGCCGGTGACGGCGGCTACGCGACGCTGGCCGACGTCTCCCGGCCGGCGTGGCCCGTCCTCGACGGCCAGGGCGCCCTCTACTTCGTCGACGCCGGCAACTACCGCATCCGGAAGATCGACCGCAACGGCCGCATCTCCACCGTTGCGGGCAACGGCCTCTCGTACCCCTCGGGTCCCGGCGTCGCGCTGCGCGAGGCGATCGGCACGGCCAGCGGGCTCGCTCTCGACGCGAAGGGCGATCTCGCCTGGGCCTCCGGCGATGGCCGGATCTGGCGCCTGCGGGTCGCGAGCGGGCAGGTCGAGAAGGTGGCGGGCGGAGAGAACGCCGGAAGGCGTCCCTCGCCCGACGGCTTCCTCACGGTCGACTTCCGGCTCGGCCGGCCACGGTCCCTCGCGTTCGACGCGCGCGGGACGCTCTTCTACTCGGAGGGAGAGTCGGACACGGTGAGGGCCATCCGCCGATAGCCGATCGGGATGACTCGACGCGCCCTGTGGTGATTTCGGCCCCGTCGCGCAGCCTTGGAGGGAGGACGCGAAGCGCCCCGGGTCGAAGCGCGTCCGGGAGTGGTGACGGGGAGGACCTGCAGGACTAACCTCTCCGTGGGGCAGCACAGGGGAACCTCACCGCGGAGGAGGGCTATCGTCCGGTGACCGTCTCGGCCAATCCGCGCGCCGCGCAGCAGACCCGGCCCGAGCCCGGCCAGCTCGTCCGGGTGAGGTCCCGCTCGTGGCTCGTCGAGGAGATCGTCCCGCCCGTCCGCCCCTCCGAGCAGACCCTCGTCCGCCTTTCCTGCCTCGACGACGACGCCCAGGGCGACGAGCTGGCCGTCCTCTGGGAGCGCGAGGTCGACGCCGCCGTCTCGACCGGCTCCGGCTGGACGACGGTGGGGAAGAACGGCTTCGACCCCACGAGGCTCTTCTCGGCCTACCTCCACACCCTCCGCTGGAACGGCGTCACCGCGGCCGATCCGCGCCTCATGCAGGCCCCCTTCCGCGCCGGCATCCAGGTCAAGGCCTACCAGCTCGAGCCGCTCCGCAAGGCGCTCCGGATGCCGCGCGTCGGCCTCTTCATCGCCGACGACGTCGGCCTCGGGAAGACGATCGAGGCGGGTCTCATCGTCCGCGAGCTGCTCATGCGGCAGCGGGTGAAGAAGATCGTCGTCTCCTGCCCGGCCTCCGTCGTCCTCCAGTGGCGCGACGAGCTGGACCGCCGCTTCGGCCTCACGTTCGCGGTCTTCGACCGCGACTTCGTCCTCGCCCGCCGCCGCGAGAGGGGCTACGGCGTCAACCCGTTCACCACCCACTCGCGCTTCGTCCTCTCGCATTCCCTCCTGCGCGACGAGGCCTACGCCGGCCCGCTCCGCGACTGGCTCGGCGACTTCGAGCCGGGCAGCCTCCTCATACTCGACGAGGCGCACAACGCGGCTCCCGCCTCCGGCGCGAAGTACGCCATCGACTCGGCCCTCACGAAGTCCGTCCGCGACCTCGCGCCCCGCTTCGAGCACCGCCTCTTCCTCTCGGCCACGCCGCACAACGGCCACTCGAACAGCTTCTCCTCGCTCCTCGAGCTGCTCGACCCGCTCCGCTTCTGCCGCGGCGTCCCCGTGAAAGGGCCGAAGCTCCTCGACGCCGTCATGGTCCGCCGGCTCAAGAGCGACCTGCGCGAGATCGTCGGCGACCTGCCGAGGCGCGACGTCGTCCAGGTGGACGTCGACGGCCTCCCGCCCGACGCCCCCGAGCTGCGCCTCGCCGAGCTTCTCGACCGCTACGCCACCCTTCGCGCCGAGCGCCTCTCCGGCGCCCGCAAGACGGCCCAGGCCGCGGCCAAGCTCGTCACGACGCACCTGCAGAAGCGGCTCTTTTCCTCCGTCGAGGCGTTCGCCCGCACGCTCAAGGTCCACCGCGCCTCGCTCGAGAAGGCCGAAGGCAAGGCCCGCCGCGACGACGAGTTCGCTCTCGCCTCGCTCACGCTCCTCGTCGCGCCCCCCTCCGCCGACGACGACCGCGCCGAGCTTTCCGAGGAGGAGCTGAACGCGGCCACCGACGCCGAGGTGGACCGCGCCACGCGTGCGGCGCTCCCGCCCGTGGGCTCGGCCCTCGTCTCCGCCGAGGAGCGCGCCCTCCTCGACGAGATGGCCTCCATCGCCGAAGGCTCTCGCCACGCGCCCGGCCCGCGCGCGAAGCTCCTCGTCGAGTGGATCCGCGCGAACCTCCTCGACCCCTCCTCCGGCGCCCCCGCCTGGAACCGCCGCCGCCTCCTCGTCTTCACCGAGTTCACCGACACGATGCGGTACCTCGCCGCGCAGCTCCGCTCGGCCCTCGCGCCCGTCGACCGTGGCGACGGCCCGGACGTCCGCATCGAAGACCGCATCGCCGTCTTCCACGGCGGCCTCGGCGACGAGACCCGCGAGGAGCTCAAGGCCGCCTTCAACGCCGAGCCGGCTGACCACCCGCTCCGCATCCTCATCGCCACCGACTCGGCCCGCGAGGGCGTCAACCTCCAGAACCACTGCGCCGACCTCTTCCACTTCGACGTTCCCTGGAACCCCGGCCGCATGGAGCAGAGGAACGGCCGCATCGACCGCCAGCTCCAGCGCGAGAAGAGCGTCCGCTGCCACTATTTCTTCTTCCCGCAGCGGCCGGAAGACAAGGTCCTGAAGACGCTCGTCGAGAAGACCGAGACGATCGCCAGGGAGCTGGGGAGCCTCTCGGCCGTCCTCGAGAAGCGGCTCGGCGCCCTCCTCGAAGGAGGCATCCGCCGCTCCGAGGCCGACGCCCTCTCGCGCCGTCTCGAGTCGGAATCGCCCTCCGAGCGCGAGCGACTCGCGGCCGAGGAGCTGGAGGAGTCCCGCTCGCGCAAGGAAGCCCTCGCCGCGCAGCTCGACGACCTCCGCGGCGTCATGGAAGCCTCCCGCCGCGCGCTCGGCTTCGACGAAGACGCCTTCCGCGACGCCCTATCCTCCTCGCTCGAGCTCGGGAAGGCCCCACCGCTCACCCTCACCACCGTCAAGGGGCGCCCGGCCTACCGCTTCCCGGCCGTCGACCAGCGCGCCGGCGCCGACCCCACGTGGGCCGGCACGCTCGACACGCTCCGCCGCCGCCGCAGGAAGGACGAGAAGCCGTGGGACTGGCGCCGCGAGGCCCCGCCGCGCCCCGTCGTCTTCGCCGACCCCGGCACCCTCGACGACGAGTTCGTCCATCTCCACCTCGAGCACCGCGTCGCCCGTCGCCTCCTCGGGCGCTTCCTCTCGCAGGGCTTCGTCCACGACGATCTCTCCCGCGCCTGCTGCGCGCAGACGCGCGACCCGGTGCCCCGCGTCGTCCTCCTCGGCCGCCTCTCGGCCTTCGGCGACGGCGCCGCGCGCCTCCACGACGAGGTCATCGCCCTCGCCGCCCGCTGGGTCGAGCCCGACGCCCGCAAGGGCCCCCTCCGCCCGTACGCCGAGACCGCAGAGGAGCGCGCCCTCGCCCTCCTCGAGGAGTCGCTCCTCGGCTCGAATGGCACGCCCGTTCCCGAGTCCACCCGCTCCCGTCTCCTCGCCACCTCGGCCCGCGACCTCGAAGACCTCCTCCCGGCCCTCCGCGAAAGGGGAGAGGAGACCCTTCGCCGCGTCCGTGACCGCCTCGCCGACCGCGGCCGGCGCGAGGGAGAAGACCTCCAGGGCGTCCTCCTCGCGCAGAAGGCTCGTATCGAGGCCGAGCGCGCGAAGCACGCCGACCCGCAGCTCGAGCTCGGCTTCGCCGAAGACGAGAAGCGCCAGCTCGCCGCCGATCGCCGCCACCAGGAGCGCCGCCTCGCCGAGCTGGAGAGGGAGCTGACCTCCGAGCCCGACCGCATCCGCCGTTCCTTCGAGGTCCGCGCCACCCGCCTCGAGCCGGTGGGCCTCGCCTATCTCTGGCCGGTGTCGGGATGAGGGGCTATTTCGTGGGCTCGATCGGCCCGGATTGGCCGGGCTGGTCTTCGCGGGAGGCCAGGAGTGCTTCCGAGACTCTCTTGATCTCGTTGAGCCGCCTCCGAGCCGCCTCCAGAACGCGGACCTTCTCTTCCCACGAAGGGTTCACGAGCCCTCTCAGCGCCTCCTCGTGGCGAATGAGCACCGTGAACATCGCCTCTTCGAAGGGGCTTATCTCCAACGACTCAGTCTCCCTCGGGGACGTCCGGATCGACTTTGACGGTGGCCTCCCCCGAATCCGAATGCGCTGCGAAGCGATTCGGGCGCGAAACGCTGTAGTCGAATCTGTACTCGGCCCTGAGATCGGAGCGACGGGCTCTGGTCTTCCGGGTGGGTGGCTTCTTCATGGTTCCTGGGCGCTACGCGCCTTCGAGGATTCGATCCAGCTCCGCCGCGAGTTGAGGCAGATCCTGCTGCACCGTGTCCCACAGGCGCTCGAGATCGATGTCGAAGTAGACGTGAACCAGCCGGTTTCGCATCCCGATCACGTCGACCCAGGGGATTCCGGAGACCGAAGCCCGGGTCTCGTCGGACAGCCGAGCAGCCGCCTCTCCAATGATCTCGATCTCCTTGACGAGAGCGAGGGTCAGCTGGCGATCGGAATGGAGGTCCAGATAGGCTCTCGCTGCCACGAAACCGGCAGCCTCGCGGGCTGCGTCGCGCATGTGCCTCAGCCGGACGGCGTCATCCTTCCGCGTACCGCACCTCGGCTGTCTGAAGGACGTCGTCCCGGAAGTACCGGCTCAGCTCGGCTGGGGTCCGAAGGTCGACTGTTCGCCCTAGAAGCGCAGAGAGCTCCCGCTCCATCGCGGCCATCGTCAGGTACCCGGCCCGGACGCCCTGACGAAACTCGACGAGAACGTCGACGTCGCTGTCAGGCCGGAAATCGTCCCGGAGAACCGAGCCGAAAAGGCTCAGCCTCCGGAGGCCGTGTTTCCGGCAGAACGCCTCGACGACGGTCTGGTCGAGATCGATCCGTGCCACGGGACCATCTTAGCGCCCGGAGGCTCTCCTGATGGTCAGGGCCACCTTGCTCCACCTTCGCCGCGCGAGGTCCGGGGACACCGGAAGAGCAGCTATGCTTCCGGCATGTCCGTGCGGTCGCAGGTCCGAGGACTCGACGTCATCGTGGAGCAGGACTCCGATGGCTGGTTCGTGGGCTCCGTGCCCGCCCTCGCCGGATGCCACACGCAGGCCCGAACGAGAGCCGAGCTGCGGGACCGAGTCGCCGAGGCGATCGACCTCTGCTTGGACACGGACCTCCCGACGGGACCGCTCAACGCTCCATCGAACCGGTAACGGAGATTTCCGGATAGGCCACGAACTGGTAACGATCGTTACCGGTTTGGCCGAGCACCATCAGCCCCGGACCGCCTCGGCCCCGGACACGGCGGTCTGCGGAGGCAACCTATGACCTCGACGACCGCTCGAGTCGACCGCCGGGGCCGCATCACGATTCCCGCGGCGATCCGTCGAGAGCTCGGCCTTGCGCCCGGCACTGCCGTCGTCCTGGCCCCGGACGGCCCCGAACTCCGCGTCGTCTCCCGCGCCGAGGGCATCCGCCGCGCGCAGGAGCTCGTCCGCCGCTACGTCCCAGCCTCCCGCAGCCTCTCCCGGGAGCTCATTTCCGAGCGGCGCAACGAAGCCCGGCCCCCCCGGAGCCCCTCCTGATGCCCTCCGACCCCGCCCTCCGCGCCCACCAGGAGTGGCTCGGCTACATCCAGCCGGTCGGGCTCGTCGTGTCGCCGGCCGCGCTCGTGGCGGCCGGGTGCGTCCCCGACCGCAACGTCTCCGCGCAGCAGGAGACCCTCCGCGGCCTCCTCTCGGGCAACCCGCCGCGCCTCCCCGACTTCCCGTCGTTCGCGCGCGAATTCCTCGGCTGGCAGGAGAGCGACCTCGCCGGTGCGCCCGGCGGCCCGCCGCTCCCCGAGTCGCTCTCCGTCGCCCTCCCGAACGAGCACGACACCCTTCGCCCCACCTTCGCCGTCCCCGACCCCGACGCCGCCGATCGCTTCCTCCTCCTCGTCTCCGCTATCCCGCCCGGCACCTCCCTCGACGACGCCGGCCCTCGCTCCGGCGACCACGCCGACGGCTGGCACGCGAGCCCCCAGGCGCGCCTCGAGCGCCTCCTCCGCGAGACGGGCGTCCCCGCCGGCCTCCTCGTCAACGGCAGCGCCCTCCGCCTCGTCGCCGCGCCGAAAGGGGAGTCGGCCGGCTGGCTCCACTTCGACTTCGCCGCCCTCTGCGAGGTCGCCGGGCGCCCGCTCTGCTCGGCCCTCCTCATGCTCCTCTCGGCCGAGCGGCTCTTCACCCTCCCCACAGCCGAGCGCCTCCCGGCCCTCCTCCGCGAGAGCCGCAAGTACCAGAACCTCGTCTCCACCCGCCTCGCCGGCCAGGTGCTCGACGCCCTCCACGAGCTCGTCCGCGGCTTCCAGGCGGCCGACGAGGCGGCCGGGCGCGCCCTCCTCGCCGACGTCCTCGACGACGCGGACGGACAGGAGGTCTACGGCGGCCTCCTTTCCACGCTCCTCCGCCTCGTCTTCGTCCTCTACGCCGAAGACCGCGGCCTCGTCTCCTCCGACCCCGTCTACGTCGAGCACTACTCCGTGGGCGGCCTCTTCGCGAAGCTCCGCGACGACGCGGCCCTCTACCCCGACACCATGGACCAGCGCTTCGGCGCCTGGCCCCGCCTCCTCACCCTCTTCCGCCTCCTCCACGACGGCGCCGCGCACGGCGGCCTCTCCATCCCCGCGCGCCACGGCCGCCTCTTCTCGCCCGACGCCTACCCCTTCCTCGAGGGGCGCCCCCGCCGCTCCCGCGCCGTCGCCGGCGAGCGCCTCGCGAACGCCCCCCGCGTCTCCGACGGCGTCGTCCACCGCGTCCTCGAGAACCTCCTCGTCCTCGACGGCGAGCGCATCTCCTACCGCGCTCTCGACGTGGAGCAGATCGGCTCGGTCTACGAGGCGATCATGGGCTTCACGCTCCGGGTCGCCTCCGGGCCCGTCGTCGCCGTCCCGAGCCGGAAGAAGGGGAGCGCGGTCGACGTCCACCTCGACGTCGCGGCCCTCCTCGCTCTCCCCGGCGCCGACCGGGCGAGGCGCCTGAAGGACGAGGCCGACTGCGACGTCGCGGGCGAGGCCCTCGCCGCCCTCAAGGCCGCGAAGTGCCCCGACGACCTCGCCTCCGCCCTCGGCCGCAAGCTCAGCAAGCGGACGCCCCGGCCGCTCCCCGCCGGGTCGCTCTACCTCCAGCCCACGGAGGAGCGCCGCCGGAGCGGCTCGCACTACACCCCGCGCTCCCTCACCGAGCCGATCGTGCGGACGACTCTCGAGCCGGTGCTCGCCGCCCTCGGCAACAGCCCCACGCCCGAGCAGGTCCTCGCCCTCAAGGTCTGCGACCCGGCGATGGGCTCGGGCGCCTTCCTCGTCGAGGCCTGCCGCTACCTCGGCGACGCCCTCCTCCGCGCCTGGGACGCGCACGGCGGCCTCCCCGAGATTCCGCCCGACGAGGACCCAGTACTCTATGCGCGCCGCCAGGTCGCCCAGCTCTGCCTCTACGGCGTCGACAAGAACCCGTTCGCCGTCGACCTCGCCAAGCTCTCCCTCTGGCTCGCGACCCTCGCGAAGGACCACCCCTTCACCTTTCTCGACGACTCCCTCCGCCACGGCGACTCGCTCGTCGGCCTCTCGCCGAACCAGATCGAGCGCTTCCACTGGGAGGAGAAGGGCCAGCAGCCTCTCCTCGCCGGCCGCATCCGCGCGGCCATGGATGCGGCATTGGAGAAGCGGGCGGCCCTCGAGGCCCTCAACGACGCCGACCACGAGACGCAGGAGGCCCTCCTCGTCGAGGCCGACGCGGCCCTGGCCGACGTGAGGCTCGCGGGAGACCTCGTGATCGCGGCGTTCTTCGGCGGGAAGAAGCCGAAGGAGCGCGAGGCGCTGCGGGTCGAGTACGAGGCGCTGTACGGCGACGTTCTCTCGGGACGGCGGCCGCGCGAGGAAGCCGAGGGGATCGTCGCGGGGCTGAGAGCAGGGGAGCGGCCGGTCTTTCCGTTCCACTGGGAGCTGGCGTTCCCGGAGGTTTTTGCCCGGGAGAACCCGGGGTTCGATGCGTTCGTGGGGAATCCGCCGTTCATGGGGGGACTCGAATCAGCACTGAACTTGGCTGGGCCTACCTTCAGTTCTGCGTAACGGCCACAGAGGGCTCGACGGGGAATGTCGATCTCAGTGCCTTCTTCCTCAGAAGAGGAGGGCATTGGCTTCGGACTCGCGGGCAGCTCCGGCTTCATCACTACAAAGTCCGTCTTTGCCGGGGATAGTCGACGTGGGGGAGTCGACTACATGCGAAACACCGGATATGGCTTGTGGCTGGAATCGCCACCGGCCCAGTGGCCTGGCAGAAGAAGCCAATGTTACGTACTCGAAGTGGGCCTCGAACGCGCGCCAGCTTTTTCCCGGAGTGCGAATGAAATGGCGAGAACTAGGCCGACCGCTCTGCTGGAGAACAAGCGTCTTGCTCGCGGGGAGCCGACGTCTTTGGGGCGGGCTTTATTCTGTCGAATGAGGACAGGAACTCGTGGGCAGGCAACAGCCCGGAGAATCTCAGAGTCACTCAGCCATATCTGACGGGTGAGGACTTCAACAATTCACCCATTCTCGAGCCGAGCCGCTTCATTATTAACTTCGGCGAAATGTCGGAGGAGGAAGCGGCGCGCTTCCCCGAGGCATTTGAGAAGAGTCGAGCTCGTGAGGCCGGCGCGCGCTTCGATCAAACAGCGAGATCGACGAGAATTATGGTGGTTGTACGCTACGCGCGCCGGAGGTCACGCGGTACCTTCGAGCTCATACGCTGCCTATGTATAGCGCGCATGTCAAAACACATAGCCTTCGGGTTTGTACGGCCCGGATTCGTGCTGGCGGATACTGTCATCCTTGTGCTGAGCGATAAGGCTTCGTGCCTCTCATGCCTTCAGTCGCGTGTGCATAGCGAGTGGGTCTATCGGTTGGCGGGGGCATTCGGCACTACTCTCAGATACACGTCGTCCGACTGCCTGGAGACCTTCCCGTTCCCGTCTTGGGGAAACCAATTCCCGGTTGGAGGAGATTGGCGAGGCGTACAACGGCGCTCGCGCCGCCCTCGCCGGCGCGAAATGGCGAAGGCTAACCAAGACGTACAACCGCTTTCACGATCCCGATGAGTTGTCCTCCGAAGTTCTTCGTCTCCGAGAGCTGCACGACGCAATGGATCAGGCCGTCCTTGACGCCTACGGCTGGGCCGACCTCCGCCCCACCTGCGAGTTCCTCCACGACCCGACGACAAGAACGACGACGACGATTCCGGCCGCACCCGTCTGCGCAAGAAGCCCTGGCGCTACCGCTGGCCAGACAACATCCGTGACGAAGTCCTCGCCAGACTACTGGAACTCAACCGGAGTCGGAATGCCGCCCAGCAGCGTGTCGATGGTGCGGACGGCGTCGGCCATGCCGGAATCCTGAATGGTGCGGGAAGCTAGTAGACAAGGAGATGCAATGGACGTGCCGCCCCACTTGACCAGCCTCGTACGGGAGGGGCGTGGAGTGCTCCTTCTCGGTGCCAGGGCATCGCTTGGATCGGTCGATGCAACGGGTCGAGTGGCCCGATCCCGAGAACTGGGCGAGCTCCTGGCGGACAAGGATGTGCGGGGGGCACTCACCGAACCGAAGGCCTCTCGATCGTAGGTGAATACGCGATCAGCGAGGCTGATCTCGTGACGGTTCAGGCCTTCATTCGAGATCAGTTTTCGGGCCTTGGGCCCACAGGGCCATGCGCTTCTGCCCGCGTTCTCTTGGCGTGGTCTCGCTACCACCAGCTTCGATCAACTAATAGAGGATGCGTACCGGGCCGCTTCAAGGCCTCTTCAGCGGCCGCGCGTGTGGTTGAAGGACGGCGACCGCATCGACGATGTCCGGCGAGACGCTGCAGCGGTTCTGCTGCTGAAACTCCATGGCTGCATTTCGCTTACGGACGACCCGGACCTCCACTCTCATCCTCACGCCAGACCAGTACCTAACGCACAGAAAGAGGCGCGAGCGGCTGTTTCGACAGTTCGACGAATGGGCGTCGGAGTTCTCGGTGATCTTCATCGGCCACAGTCTCGGCGATACGGACCTTCGGCAGCTCATCAATGATGTCTGCGAGAGAGTCCCGAGCCGGCCGCATTTCTACGCCGTGCTGAAGAACGCGGACGAGATCGTGTGCCGGCGTTGGGAGGCCAAGGGCGAAGCCGTCATTCAAGGGTCTTTCCTAGAGTTTCTCCAGAGCCTCGACAGTTCGATACCTCGTGGCTTCCGAGGAGTGGCTCCTCTCGCGGCCGGCATTCCCGAATCGGCGGCTTCTCTTCTCTGCCGGCCAGGAGCATCGCTGCCTCCAGGAGCTATGCAGTTTCTTACACTCGACACGGAGCTGGTGAAAGGCGCTAGGTCAGGCGCCTCCGAGCTTCGGGTACGCGACTTCTACCGTGGCGATAGTCGGGGCTGGGCCGCGATTGAAGCCGGCCTGGATGTGCGACGACACCTCGCTGACGAGATGCTCACGGACCATTTCTTGATCGAAAGAGTCGGAGCACTCATCGCGGATGGAACTTGTGCTGATTCGAGCAGCCGCCGGGGGGCAGGAAGTCGGTACTCCTGCGGCGAGTTGCCCAGGATGCAGCACATGAGTATGGCAAGCAGTGCCTGTGGTTAACACCGCCACGGAGTCCTCGAAGTCGGTGCGGTCCGAGAGGTTCTCAGCGCTACTGCTGGCCGGGTCTTTCTCTTTGTCGATAGTGCCGGCGAGCGCGTACGAAGGAGCTGGAGACCCTGGCCCGCAGGATAGGGGAGGCCGGCAAGCGTCTCACCGTCGTCATCGCGGAACGCATGAACGAGTGGAACATCTCCGCTTCAAGCCTCGGGCCGTTCGTGACCCGGGAGTACGAACTGAAGAACCTGACCGGGAAGGAGATCAAGGGTCTGCTGGACCTTCTCGAAAGACACGGGGCGCTCAAGGCTCAGATCAAAGTCTCAGGAGGAGCGTGTCCGCGCGTTTGAAGAACTGGCAGGTCGACAACTTCTCGTGGCGCTTCATGAGGCAACCCTCGGCAAGCCCTTTGAAGACATCGTCGAGGACGAGTTCCGGAACGTGCTGCCACTCGAGGCCCAACAGTTCCTCTTTACGGTGTGTGTGCCGAACCGGCTCGATGTCCCCGTGAGGAGCCGGAGTGTTCTCTCCCGGATTCACGGAATTCCGTTTGAGGAGTTCCGCGCACGGTTCTTCAGCCCCTTGGAGCACGTGGTTGTAGCGGAAAACGACGGGTCTGCTGGCGACTTGGTCTACCGGGCGCGCCATTCTCACATTGCAGAGATCGTATTCGAACGAATCCTTCGTACTGAGGAGGAGCGCTTCGAGAGGACTATGTCAGGTGCTTGGGTGCGCTCAATCCGGACTACTCAGTTGACAGGCGCGCGCTCCGGCGAATGTTGCGGGGCCGGGCGGTCCGAGAGCTGTTTTCAAACCAGGACCTAGCGCAGAGAGTGTTCGACCTCGGGGAGCGTGTGGCGGGGGAGGACGCATTCGTCTTCGCAACGCGGTATCTATGAGATGTCCCGGCCTAATGGAAACCTCGGGAGGGCAGCAGATCTTCTTGCGAGAGCAGGCCGGGCTGCCCCTACGGACGCGACCGTTAAGCACTCTCAGGCCGAGCTATGCCTTCGGCGTTCAGAGCAGGCGCACACGCCGCTGGAACAGGAAAAGCACCTTCGTGATGCCGAGAACTGGCGCGAAGGGCTTGCCCGCAGGTCTGACTCTGAGAAGGGACCTACGCGTTTCACACGCTTACGAAGATCGGGATCCGCCGACTGCGGGTGATGCTTGCGGAGGGCTCGGACGCAGCTGAGGCGGCGATCGATGCCGTGATTCGGGCGACGGAGGGGGCTATCTCTACGAGGGGCTTCAGCGTGCGCCGATGGATGACTATCTGCTCGCTGCTGACGCAGAGTGGGCGGCGGTCATTGAGGACTCTGAAAGGACATTGAAGTCCCTTGAGCGCTCGTTTGCGGCGAATCCTCGGAGCCCTACGTAGCACTCCGACTGGCGGCCTGAGCCACAGCCGCTCCGGGGAGGCACAAAGGCCCTTGACGTTCTGGAAGCGGCGGTGGAGGCTAATCCTGGCGAAAGGCGACTGCGTCTGGCGCTTGCCAAGCGACTCCTTGATGCACCTGGCAAGAGCGGCGATGTTAAGTACCACCTTCAGAGGGCGTGTCAACCGGGTGATCGGAGCAACGAGGCGCGACTGTTGTATGGCAGGCAACTTTTCGCCGACGGAGAGTTTGAGGAAAGCAAACGCATCTTTCGAGAGCGGGCGTCGCTGCGGTCTCGCTTGAAGTGAAGCAAAGGGCCGTCTACCCCACTCCGGATGTGTTTCGAGGGGTAATCGCGCGAACGGAGAACCTTCTGCTTCATCGCTCGGGACGGTCGAAACGATTGGGTGTTTGCCGCGAGATCCGACGCGAAGAAGAGGAGTCGGCGTGGGCGAGCCTTTTCGTGGGCGCCCGAGTCCGCTTCCGGATCGCATTCAACTTCAGGGGAGCCGCCGGGTTCGACATCGAGGAGGAAGAGTCGAGCCGGGGTCAGGCGTGAAATGGTGCAGTAAAGCCGATGCGGCGGCGAAGCCGATTCAGCAGCCTCGCGCGAACGGGGATTCTCGATGAAAGGTGCGCTTCCTCGGCTCGAGGCGCTTGTCGACCTCTCGGGCGATAGCAGCGAGGTCTCAAAGCACCTCCAGCACAACGTTCAGCTCTGGCGCTGGATCAGCGGTGCGTTCGGAATGCTGAAGGACGAGACGCTGGCGTTCGAGACGCAGCAGGACTACTGGTACCGGACGGGCCGGCGGATCGTCGCGGCGTGCACTGCACCGGAGGCTCCGGGAGTCGTACTTCCGGCGGCGGACCTCCGGGCGTTCGCGCAGCACCTCTTCCGGCACTTCGAGGGGAAGGTGGCCGCGGGGGCTTCAGCGCGGCCGGAAGCTCGTCCAGGAGGCAGAGTGGCCCGAGTGCCGGGGGCCTCGCGCGTCGGCCGTCCGCGACCTTTCGAATCCTCCCGAGTACGGGAGGCTGAAGGAGCGGTGGAAGCGGCTCACCGGCGCGACGCTCGCCGAGGGACGTCCTCCAGTTCCTCCGTCACATCGAGGGCCTTGCTGCCCCGAATGAATTCGAGCCGGACCTCTTCTATCGGATGCAGTTGGGTGCGCCATCCGGGAAGAGGGAGGAGCCGCACAGTGAGCTGTGGCGGCGGGTGTGGCGAGAGATCTACCGTGAAGTGCGTGTTTGATACAGTTACCTTCTGGAGTTGTGACAGTCTCTTTGGTGCTGAGTACGCGGATCGTCGTACCCTTGAATGCGTCGTACGCGTAATCGAAACCTGCATAGACCCGTCTCGTGAGGCAACGTTCATCTTTCCGAAGCCAGCTACATCGGCTGGCTCGTGGCAGTCAGCCGGGCCGCTTCCTAGGGCGTTTAGCGCATTCCTAGACTTTGGTCTTCTCTCGTCGAACCCAAGGTGGCGTGGAGTACGGAACCCGAACAAGATGCCGCTGTGCTCGGGGAACGCCTTCATCGATTCGAGGAACTGGTCCGAGCGGATGCGGCGAGCATCCAGTACCGTTGCGCCCGTCTGCACACACACCCTTACGTCGGCAGCGGTTGGCTTCATAGGGTTGACGACTATGTCGTGCGAAACCTCCGGCGTACGCGCCCCCGTCAGACCCAAACGATGCCCGGCTTGGCATACCCAAGCACCTTGTGGATTTCTCCAGCGAATCAAGCCAGGAGAGAGAACCGATCGTTTCCGCGAGATGGCTGAGCGAGTAGATGCAACGCCGTGGGAGCTCAGATTTGCATTTAGCGTACTGAATCGCGGCGGAGAGTACGATGGCTCGATCACGCGGGAGGGCAATGACGAGTGGACCTATGTGGTCATCCTTGCGGCAGTGGTTCAGGACTCCATGTGGCGAGGCAACGCCTGGCCTCGATGTCGGATGGGAACTCTCGGTCGGTGTGCTCGCGCGCTATGCGGCACAGATCGCTCAGACGCTTAGGCCGCCTCTCCGAGCGTCGGAGTTCGCGCGCGGTGTCGCTGCCATTCGCGGTCGGCACGGTGAGGTGAGGAAATGGCGAGAGAGTTCCGCGAAGTTATCGATGCCGATGTTTTGGCTGCGATGCTGGACGGGAGCCAAGAGCCGCACGAATCAGATGCAGTCGTCGGCTTCCTGAAGAGACTTCGATTACTGGTGTACGGCGCTTTCGACCGCCCAGCCCAGAGTATCGCTTGAGACACTTGCGAGATATCCGCGCTCGCGGGGCTCATTATCGCGGGCGTCATCGGTGCGCTGGCGAGTGGGCAGGTGGGCTACGTGAGCGCTCCTCTAACCATTTACAATGCAGTCAAGCCAAAGGCAGCTTTGTACTCTAGAAGCGTAGCGACAGCCTTGCAGAGAGGAAGGTGCGGCGGGTGGAAGCTAACGCTGTCTTCCCGAGGATGCGTTGGTCGTGCGGGACATGTGGCGCGCTCCTGATCGAGGGGGCATCTCGCTGTCTTTCGTGTGGCTGGACGCCAGGCGTCGAGGAACGTGCGCGCAATTTGGCGCGGCGAATGCGCCGGATTCTGGGCGGGGGCGAATAGGACGCGGCGTTGTTCAAACACAGGTGAACACGGAGAATTCAAAGTGAACTCGTGTAGCGTTCGGGCAGGCGTAAGGGGATGTACGGAACCGGCTCTGGAACTGAGCCTGCCGGCTGCGTCCTGTTGAGGAGCTCTCATTGAAGGTGCATGCCGCCCCTCGTACGGCTGGTCGCGCTTTCCGGCGACGCAAGCGACGACTCCAGGCACCTCCAGCGCAACGTCCAGCTCTGGCGCTGGATCAACGGCGCGTTCGGGATGCTGAGGGACGAGACGCTGGCGACGTTCGACACGCAGCAGGACTACTGGTACCGGACGGACCGGCGGATCGTCGCGGCGTACCTGCACCGGAGGCTCCGGAGTCGTACTTCCCGGCGGCGGACCTCCGGGCGCTCGTCGCGGCACCTCTTCCGGCACTTCAGGGAAGGTGGCCGCGGAGGCCGCGGCCGGGCTCGTCGGGAAGCGGGTGGCCCGAGTACCGGGGCCTCTACGCGTCGGCCGTCCGCGACCTCCCGAACCCTCCCGAGTACGGGAGGCTGAAGGAGCGGTGGAAGCGGCTCGCCGGCGCAACGCTCGCGGAGGACGTCCTCCTCTTCCTCCGCGACATCGAGGCTCGCCTCCCCGAACGAGTTCGAGCCGGACTTCTTCTACCGGATGCAGTGGCTCCCGTACGTCGGGCAGGCGGCCCGGCGGGGGCTGGCCCGGTGGCAGCGGCTTTTCTTCGCGGTCTACACGCTCTTCGCCTCGACGAACGCGTTCGCCCAGGGGGTGGGCTCAGCTTTGCGCCCATCCTCCAGAACAACCCGCTGCAGCTCCTTCTCGGCCACGCCCGGAGATGGGCGCACGGCGAGCGGCCCGACCGGATCGTGTTCAAGGTGGAGTCGAAGTGGAAGTGAAGGACTGCTCCCACTACGTCCCTGTCGCAGAGCTCTTCGGCTTCCTGAACCTCGACAGGTTCCCCTCCTACAACGGCGTGACCGGGGGCCTGCGCCGCGTTCGTGACGAGCCCTGACGCCTCGGCCTACGACAAGCTCGAGGCCGTGGGAGCCTGGACGGCGCCGTTCCTCGCGGGGCATCCCGAGGCCGAGCGCGACCTGGCGGCGCGGTTCCGGGCGCGCGGGTGGAAGGGCGGCGCGGCCGCCGTGGCTCTGAATGGAGGGTCCGCGGGTCGAAGGCGGTGAAGCTGGCCGCCGAGGCCGAGACGCGCGGGTCGACGCGGCCCTCCAGGCCGAGCTGGGCCGGCTGGCCGTGATGAAGGCGCGGGGTGGACCGACCGGCAGGCCGCGGCAGCGCTCCTGCACCTCGCCATCGACGCGTTCGTCCATCGCGAGCAGAGAAAGCCGGCCGCGACCAGGTCGCCGCCTGACGCCAACACAGCGCACTGGCTTGTGGCTGCGGCCTGCACCGCGGTTCGACTCAACACCATGCATTCGGTCTGACGATTACATGACTTCGCCTCGCACCGTTGCTCGCCGACCGTCGATGAAGAGCGGGTGGTGCGGCTGGGCCCAGGTGCGTGGCGACGCGTCCTGGCGCTCCGGAGGGGAGCTTCCGGCCCTGGTCATTGCTCTGAACCTTTTCGGTGTTCTCGCAGGCAGGGCCGAATCAGATGGCGGCTCGGCGGGGCAGTGGATGTGTGTGAAGGGAATCACAGCGGGCTCGCGCCTCCCCCAGTCGAAGTGCACCTGTGTTGGAGACGGTCAGGGCGGCACGCAGGTATTAGTGATTCGCCCCGGCGTGCCATGGATGAGGGTGCAAGCGTCGGAACGAAGCACGACTGGATGGATGCACCGTTCGCTCCTCGTGGATTGTCGTGGGGAGTGCGCCCGCAGAGGCGGCTCGGCGGGAAGGAACGAAGGCTGGTCCGGCCCGATATGGCTTTTCAGCCGGGTGGGCTTGACGCTGTCCGGCCCGTTGTCGCGGCGTTGGCGCCGATCTTCTACCTGCTCTGCACGATGGTCATGCTCTCCCTGGTCGCCAACGCACTGGGCTTCCGCGTTCGGAGAGTCCGCGCGGTGACGATTCCGTTGGTGTTGATGTCGTTCCTCATGACACCGCGCGACCTCATAGACCTGGTGTTCGTCATGTATTCGTGGATATCGGCCATCGCGGTGACCGCAGTCAGCGGGTCTTCCTCGATGTCGGCGATCCCAGGATGACGCCCCTGTTCTCGGCTGGTTGTTGGGGATCGGCAGCCAGGCCCGGCGCTCGCTCTTCTGTTCGTCGTCCTCGGCCGTGTGCCGGAGGTCTATCTCGTCGCTTTCGCTCTTCTCGTGGGTTGCCGTGATCACGAATGTCAGGGACGTCTTGAACAGAATCGCAGAGGTTAGTCCCGGGCTGGCGTCGTGGGGACCCGTGGTCACGATCGCGCTGATCCTCTTCGTCTTCTCGAATTCTACCACCTGGCTGCGGCTTGGAAGCCTTGGCCACTCGTCCAGTTTGGAGTGGGCGTGTCCTCTTTCGCCCTGGGGGCGAGGCGGACTGGTGAAGGGCGAAGATCGGCGGCGATCCGGGAACCGGCCGCAAGCAGCGGCGACCCTCGCGCTCCGCCAGACCAATGAAATGGGCGGATCGGCGGCGATTGTGAAATCGCCTGATGACGGCGAGACCGTCGACGAGACCTTCGCCCGTTCCAGGAGGACGCCGAACGTCGCCAAGGATCGCCAGGATCGTGGAGATCTTCGAACGGTAGGCGGCGGCGAAGACCTGGGGTGCGCTGCGCTCAAGGCCGTGATCGAACGCCGAAGAAGATGGCCTCAAGGTACTCGGCCGCCGGCGACGGTAGCTCCTTCACGGCGTGGATCGAGAGCCGCCTGGACCAGATGGGGAGCATCTGGGGGGGCTCGTCTTTCAAGTTCGGCATCTACTCCCGAAAGGACAAGACGGCGAAGGCCGGCTCGCGCGGGGCGTCGTACACGCAGGACTACGCCTGGTACACGAAGTACGGCGCGAGCCCCGAGGAGGCCTTCGAGAAGGTGCGGGCGCTCGTCGTGCAGGTGGCCGAGGCGGCGGCCCGAGGCGACTACGCCGCGATCAACGCGGTCGACCTCGGTGAAGCCTACAAGTGGAAGATCGCCTTCCACTACCAGGACCGCAAGAAGCCCGGAGTTGTCGGGCTCTTCAAGCGCGAACGCCTCCAGGCGTGGTTGAAGGGACGGGTCAGCCCGATTCCCGAACAGACATCGGAGATGTACCGGGCGATCCTGCAGATCGAGAAGGGGAAGGACCTCCTCACGCTCTCCCGGGAGGTGTGGGAAGCGGCGCCGGGTGTCGAGAGCGCAAAGAGGGGCGGAATCGAGGACGAGGAGGACGCCGCCGAGGTCGACGTCTCTCGAGACCACCCCCTCAACCTCGTCCTCTACGGCCCGCCCGGTACGGGGAAGACGTACGAAACGGCCGGGCTCGCGGTGCGGGTCTGCGACGGGGTCATCCCAGGAAGCCGCGAGGCGCTCGTGGCCCGCTACCGGGAGCTGCGGAACCTCCGGCGCGTCCGCTTCGTCACCTTCCACCCGTCGTTCAGCTACGAGGAGTTCGTAGAAGGGATCCGCCCCTCCACGGAGGGCGGCGTCGTCCGCTACGACGTGCGACCCGGCGTGTTCAAGCAGGTGGCGACGTACGCCCGCGAGCTCTACGAGCGGAGCGGCGAGCGCCCCGCAACGGTGGACCTGAAGGGCCGGAAGCTCTTCAAGATGTCGCTCGGAGACACCACGCAGAGCGAGAAGGCGTGGGTCTACGACGACTGCCTCGAGCACGGCTACGTCTGCCACAACTACGCGGCGGAGATCGACTTCAGCGGGCGCGACACGCTCCCTGCCGTAAGGGAGGCGTACAGGGCGGCCCACCCCGACGCGAAGGACACGGACTACGCGATCGCGGCCGCCCACTACATCAAGAACGAGCTTCGGAATGGCGACCTCGTCCTCGTCTCCGACGGGAACACCCGCTTCCGGGCGATCGGGGAGGTCGTCGGCCCCTACCAGTACCAGCCGCGCGAGGAGGGCTACGCGCATCGCCGGCTGGTTCGGTGGCTCTGGACCTCCGCCGAGAGCCTCCCGATCGACACCGTCTTCGAGAAGCGGCTCTCGCAGATGAGCATCTACCTGATGGACCAGGAGGCGGTGAAGTGGCCCGCCCTCGCGGAGCTCCTTTCGCCGAAGGCCTCCGGCGGGCAGGCCCCGAACTGCGTCCTCGTTATCGACGAGATCAACCGGGCGAATCTCGCGAAGACGTTCGGCGAACTCATTACGCTCCTCGAGCCGAGCAAGCGGCTGGGTGCGTGGGACGAGCAGGAGACGGAGCTGCCTTACAGCGGCGAGCGCTTCGCCGTCCCGCCGAACCTCTTCGTCGTCGGGACGATGAACACGGCCGACCGCTCGATCGCCCTCATGGACACGGCGCTGCGGCGGCGCTTCTCGTTCCGTGAGGTGGTGCCGCGGCCCGAGCTCCTCTCCGAGGATCTCGGGGGGATCAACCTCCAGGCGCTCCTGAAGGCGATGAACGGGCGTATCGAGGCGCTGTTCGACCGCGACCACGTGCTCGGGCACAGCTACCTGATGGACGTCGCCACGCCGGAGGAGCTGATCTCTCGCTTCGAGAGCCAGATCATCCCGCTTCTCCAGGAGTACTTCTTCGAGGACTGGCGGCGCATCCAGCAGGTCTTCGGCGACGTGGAGCAGCCGCCGGAGCACCAGGTCATCCAGCAGGTCGACCGCAACGAGGACGGGTCGCTCGCCCGCGAGCGCAAGGCGCGCTTCCAGGTGAACCCGGTCCTCACGCCGGCGGCCATCAAGAAGATCTACGGGTGAGGCTCACCTTCCTCGAGCAGAGCCGCGTCCCGGTCGGCCGGAGCGCCGACGCGGCGGCCGGCTCCCTGGGAGCGGAGGACGCATCGGCCCTCGTCGACCTGGGCGAGGGGATGGGGGCGCGAATCGCGTCGTGGCACGGGGCGCGCGCCGTCCACATCCACCAGTTCGTCGGCGCCGTTCGCGTGGGCGACCTCCACGTGGAGATCCTCCCGAAGATCGACGGCCTCGACGGTCCGGCCGCGGTACGGCGGAGCCTCCTCGCGATGCTTGCGAAGACGCAGGATCTCGAGGTTCGCGATTCCGAGGCGGCCGGCTTCCTCGAGAGCGCCGAGCCGTTCATCTGCGTCCTCGCCCGGCTCTACTGCCGGCGGCTCTTCGAGGCGGTCCGGTTCGGGCTCCGGCAGGAGTACGTGGCGCACGACGAGGCGCTCCCCATCCTCCGCGGCAAGGTCCACTGGCCCTCCCAGGCGAGCCGGCAGGCCGCGCAGCGCCTCGAGTTCCGTTGCCTCTTCGACGAGCGCTCGGCCGACACGCCGCTGAACCGGACGCTGAAGGCGGCGCTCCTCGCCGCCGAGAGGATGCTCGAAGGCGCGGCCGACTCGAGCGCCGCCACCGAGCTGCGCCACCTGTTCCTCGACGTGCCGGACACGTGCCCGCCCCGCGAGGTCGTCGCACGGCTCCGGACCGACCGGATGAGCCACAGGCTCGCGCCCCTCCTCGCCCTGGCGAAGCTCCTCCTCGGGAACCGGAGCCCGGACCTCGGCCGCGCCACGACGGACGACCGAAGGAGCTACGCCGTCGTCTGGGACATGAACGTCCTCTTCGAGGAGTACGTGGGTCGCGTCTGCCAGGACGTGTTCGAGCCGAAGGGCCTCGCCGTCGACCTGCAGGAGGAGGGGTCCGTCCATCTCGCCGAGGAGGCGGGTACGAGGCGAAGGACGTTCCTGCTGAGGCCGGACATCCTCGTGCGGAAGGGACGGAGCCCCCGCGTCGTCGCCGACACGAAGTGGAAGCGCCTCGACCCGCGGTCGGCGGATCTCGGCGTGTCGGGGGAGGATATCTACCAGGTTCTCGCGTACGCCCACCGCTACGCCACCGAGAGCGCTGTCCTCATCTACCCGCACCACGCCGCGGTCGGCCGTCCCGGCCCCCAGCGCGACTTCGTGATCCAGGGCGGGGAAGCGCCGCGCGTCGTCGTCCGGGTCCTGACGGTCGACCTGGCGAGGCTCGAGAGCGTGGCGGGGCTGGTGGGGGAGAATCTCTGCGTCAGCTGAACGGAGGGGAGCGGAGAAGAGGGTATGCGTTGCCTCGTGTTCCAGATCGGGGATGACGTCCTGCGGCATCCGCTCCCGGAGAACGAAGCTCGGATCGGCTCGGATCCCGCGAACGAGCTGGTCGTACCAGCTGTCGGTGTCTCGCGGTTTCATGCCCGATACGTGCCGGATGGCCCCGCTCCCCGGCTCTACGACCTGGGCTCGAAGAACGGGCTTGTCGCGGGAGGGAAGCGCGTGCGCGAGGTCGTGCTGTTGCCGGGCTTGCGAGTGCAGGCCGGCTCGGCGGTGATCTGGGTGGAGGACGGAGAGACCGCGGACGTGGATCTCTACCTCGAGCCGGCGGTTCCCTGGGGCGTCGCCCCCGACGAGAAGAAGGCAGACCGCAGCGCCACCGAGACAGTCGGTCCGCTCACCCGCGACGGACAGGCGCTGGGGTTCCTCCGCGAGCTGCACAGGAGCATCGGCGCTCCGCTCTCCGAGGCGAGACTGGGAGCCCTTCTTGGCCGGCTCGGCGAGGTCGTCGGGGCGCAGGGAGCGGCCCTCCTGCGACGCTTCGGCGACGAGCTGGTGACGATCGCCGCGGCTGGCCCGGAGCTGGAGCCCGCTCTCTTGCGAGGGCTTGCCGGTCGGTCGCCGTCTCCGGGCGCCGTCCGGGACCTGACCATTGCTGGCCGGGCCGTCGCCGTTCTGGAATCGGCCGAGGGCGACGGCATGATGGCGGTCGTCGCCTTTCCCCCGGGCTTCTCGCGGGCAGGCTGGAGGTCCGACCTCGTCGACATGGCGCTCGAATCCCTGGTCTATGGGCGTCCCTTCGCGACCGCGGAGCGATCCTCGCCTTCGAGGGCGCCGTCGCGCCTCGTCGTTCCCCCGGAGATGGTCTGGGGCGAGTCGCGGGCAATGAACGACCTGAGGCGCCGCCTGGAGAAGATCGCGCCCTCCCGGTCCGATGTCCTCGTCCTCGGAGAGACGGGGACGGGGAAGGAGCTCGTCGCGAGGCTCATCCACGCGTCGGGACCCACGGCGAACGGCCCGTTCGTGGCTCTCAACTGTGCCGCGATTCCCGCCGAGCTTCTCGAGGCCGAGCTCTTCGGCGTTCGGGCGCGGGCCGCGACCGGAGTGGACGCCCGGCCGGGCCGCATTCGCGAGGCGGACGGCGGGACGCTCGTCCTGGACGAGATCGGTGAGCTGCCCCCGTCGCTCCAGGCAAAGCTCCTGCGGTTCCTGCAGGAGAGGGAGGTGCAGGCCGTGGGGGGCACGGGCGCGGAGCGCGTGAACGTCAGGGTGGTCTCCGTCTCGAACCGCGACCTGGCCGACGAGGTGCGTGACGGGCGGTTCCGCGCCGACCTCTTCCACAGGGTCCGTGGGCTGGAGTGCCGCGTCCCGCCGCTACGCGATTGCCGCGAGGACATACCCGCGCTCGTCGGGGCGTTCGCGGCAGGGGCAGCGACCGAGGAGTCGAAGCGCGTTCGTGGAATCAGCCGCAAGGCGATGGCCGCGCTGATGGCGCATGACTGGCCAGGCAACGTCCGCGAGCTCAAGGTAGAGGTGCGCCGCGCCGTAGTTCTCTGTCCGGATGGCGGGTCGCTCGCAAGCGAGCATTTCGCCGAGATGCGCTGCCTTGCCTCCCCGGAGGGCCGCATTCTCGCTGCCTCCGGGCCGTCGGTGCCACCGCCGGCGCGCACTGGGCAGCCGGAGGAGCGCGAGCGCGTTGTCGAGACGGACCTCGACCTGAAGCGGGGAGTGGACCGCCTCGAGGCATCGCTCATTCGGGCGGCTCTCGAGAGATCGTCAGGCAACCGGACTCAGGCTGCGAGCTTGCTGGGCCTCACCCGGGCCGGCTTGCGGATGAAGCTGAAGCGTCTGTTTGGCCGGGAGTGATCCGCTCGATCGGATACCTTCTATCCACCGGTCCGACTCCGGAGAGAAGCGACTAACCGCTCGCCACCAGCCCGCTTGCGGCGGCACAGGCCCGCGCGCGGGTTTCTGAGCAGTCCGCATCAGTGCTCTCCGCCGTGGCTGCGGGCACGGGCCTTGTAAGGACTCCGTCGGGCGGTCTCAGTACAGGACCGCCCATCGGAGGAGAGAATGGGAATCGTCGGCTCGATCGTCGGAGTGATCTTCGGAGTCTTTCTCATCGGCTGGCTGATCGCGGTCGGCCTGATCCTCCTGGCCGCGAAGATGGCCGGGGTGGAGAACGCCACGTTCGGGAAGGCCGCGATCGCGGGATTCGTGGCCTCCCTCGTGACGTGGCTCTGCAGCCTCGTCTTTTCGATCGTTCCGGTCGTCGGGACGATCCTCGGGGCGATCTTCGGGATTCTCCTGTCCATCTTCGTCATCAAGGGAGTCTTCTCGACGACCTTCGGGAAGGCCTTCCTCGTCTGGATCTTCCACGTCGTCGCCCAGGTGGTCGCGGTCATCGTCGCGGTGCTGACCTTCGCGGGCGCCTTGTTCGGATTCGCGGCCCACGCGACGAACGCGGTCATCGAATCGACGTCGCCGCGGATCGCTGCCGACTCACCCCGGGCGCCGCAGGGAGACCCTGCGCAGGACATGCAGAACGCCCGGAAGCTCGCTGCGGCCCTCGAAGGGTACGCGGTCGACAACAACCGCTACCCCGACGCCTCCTCGATCGAAGCGGTGCGACCGCTCATCTCGCCGACCTACATTCGCGAGATTCCCGCCGGCCTGACGATGCGGTCGAACGCCTCCGGATACGAGGTCTTCGACGCATCCGGGAAGCTCCTGCTCCGGAGCGGCGAGAAGTAACGGGCTCATGGCCTGCGCCCGTCGCGCCTGCAGCCGTTTGCGCAGCCACCGTCCAGATGAGTCCGGGGGGGAGCGATGAACGACTCGACACCCGACAAGGCCACGTCGTCCGGGTCCGGCGAAATGACGCGAATCCGGCCCGCGGGCATCGCGATCGGCGCCGCGCTGCTCGGCGTCTTGGGAATCGCGACGTGGTTCTTCCTCGCGCAGCGGAGCTTCCGCGACCGCGTTCACGAGATCGACGCCGGTATCGCCTCCGTGCACGCGCTTCACGCGGCGTGGCTCTCCGACGCCGGCGTACCGGCGCAGCAGGTCGACCGCGATCTGGCCACCCGGTTCGTCGCGGGCTTCAAGGAGGGTGCGACGGTGCCCGCCCGGATCTCGGAGCTGAGCGCCGGGAAGAGCTTCTCTCCGTGGTATCCCGACGCGCGCCGCAGCGAGTCCGCACGGCTCACCGCGCGGTGGGAGGAGGAGGCGCGCCTCGCAGACAAGGTGGCGAAGGCCCTTGCGCTGACGCAGGTCATCGACGACGAGGCGCGACAGGACATCTCCGCGAGCGGCTCCGCTCGAGCGGAAGCCACCTCGTGCCTCGCCCCCGCCTCCGACGAGTCCGCCTTCGAGGTCGAGCTCCGCGCCATGCGCGAGAAGACGGCCGTCCTCGACAGGAGGATGGCGAAGCTCGAGAAGCACCTTCGACGCGATCCGGCCGCGGACGACGGCGTCGAACCGATTCGCGAGGCGCTCGTGCGCGGCACCTCGGGAGCCGTCGACCTGGAGCGGGGAAGGGCTCGCGTGGCGTCTTCCTGTCTCCACCGAGGCCTTCAGGCGCTGCAGACCTACAAGCAGAGCACCTACGCTTCCGTGGAGGGGACGCGCGGACTTGTGCAGCAGCTGGAAGCGCTCTCCACGAACCTGTTGCCGGCCGTCTCGGCGGTCTACGAACGGACGCGCCCGCTGGTGGATTTCATTCACCAGGCGGAGCAGCCGATTCCCGGGGGCGAGGTCGCGAGCTTCTTCGCGGGTGCGTTCTCGCGGGGCTCTGCCGGCGGACCGGTCTCGGCCCTCTCGGTAGCCGAGCAGCTGTCGCCCGAGACGAGAATCGCGGTGGATCTGATCCGGGCCTTCTGCGCCGCAGCCGAGACGACGAACCGTGAATTGACGACGCTGTCGCAGGCGATCGCGAGCGTCAGCCCTTCCCTCCGGGAGTTCGCCTCCTCCCGCAGTCGCTCGTCTCTCAGCGCGCTCGCTGCGGCCTCTCCGACGGCGGCAACCTACTGTGAACAGCGAACCGCGCTGTTCGACCCGGCGATCGCGAAGCTCGAAGAGGCCCGGCCCTTCATCGACCGCCTTGGGGGCATCGCTGGTCAGATGCGGCCGCCCTTTGGTGACTACCTTCGACGCATGGTGGCCGCCTCGGAAGCGCTTCTCTCGTTTGCAGAGAGTCCCCTTCGCACCGGTAAGGAGGTCATCGTCCAGGCGGGTGCGAGCTTCCGCCGCGTGGGCCAGGACGAGGCCAAGTATATGGACACGCTCTCGGCCCTCCGAAAGGAGTCCTCGGAGGCTTCTGGTGTGCCGGGCCCAGCCTCCGCCACCGCCGCTGCAGGGGCCGAAGAGGCGGGTGCGTCGCCGAGCGCGGAGAAACGGGCCAGGCAGGCGCTCACCGAGTGGTGGATCAGGAAGAATGGAGAGCCGAAGCTGCTCGAATTCCGCGTGAAGACGTCGACGCCGGACGCCGTCATCTTCTCGGTGTTCGACGTCGGCGGCTCCGGAGGTCCGAGCGAGATGATCGGGGAGACGTACAGGGTGAACGTGGGCGACGGCACCGTCACGGCTGTTGGTGCCGACGGCAAGGGCGTACCGCCCGCTGCTCAGGGAACGTCCGCGGAGGCCGCGCTGAACGTCTTCTATCGCTGGGGCACGAGCGAGACGCTGCATCCGGCCGTGGACGGGCATACCGTCGCGATCGAGCTGAGCGACGACAGCGTTCTCGCCGTAGCGTGGGACGGACGGCGAATCGAGCTCTACGATGCCCCGCACGGGATGGGCCGGAACCAGCTGCGGAACTGGACAGCCGGGCAGAGCGAGACGTTTTCGCGAAACGAGTACTCGGGAGACGAGTATCCCTTCAAGTGTCAAGTGAGCGCTCGGCAAGCGCCGGGCCCGGACGGCATCGCGATCCAGATTTCGGTGGCGCCCCGATAGTGGGTATTTGCGATGCCGAAGGAGTAGGCCACAGTGGGACGAACGACCTTGAGAATGGCTACAGCGGCATTTCTTTCGTTGCTGGTGCTGCGGAGTCTCGATCTGCTCTCCGCGGATCCCATCGTCGGGAGATGGGATTCGTCCAAGCAGAACGGGGAGTTCGATGAGTACGGGGCGAATGGGAGCTTTGTTTCATTCCAGGGTGGGCACTACTGGGAGGGTACCTGGAAGCGTAGGACCAACGGGCTCGTGGAAACGAAGGTGAACTTCGGAGGGCAGCTAGTAACGGACCTATTTCGAGCAACCGTAGCGAAAGACGAGCTGACGGTCACGAGCACTTCTCGGAAGACCTCGGAGGTGTATATCCGCCATCGGGCGGGCCCGGAGGAGGCGCGCGACCCCCTGAGGGTGCACGTCGACACCCTGCGCTCGGTCGGCAACAGCGGAAGCCGCGCCGTGTTTCAGTCACTCCCCTCCGGACTCTGCCCGATCATCCTCGGCCAGCTGCAAGGGAACGGTGCCAACTTCATCCACCGTGCGATCGACTGGAAGACCGGCGAGCTTCACGAGATGCTTCCGGGATTCGGTACCGATGTCGACCGTGTCTGCGCCGGTTATCCCGCCGATGCCATATCCGTCACGCCGGAGGCGAGCTACGTGAGATGCAACGGACGCATCTGGCGATTTACGGCGGGCACGGCCGGGCCGGTCCTCGCGGACAGTGCCAATCTCGAGGTGGTTCTTGCGCTTCAGAAGGCACTCGCTCTTGAGACACGGTCGACGGGGAGCGAGAGCGGCGACGAGGATCTGAAGAAGGAGCTGCGGCGTGCCAGCGGAGCCCGACCGGACGACGTCATTCAGCTAAGGGCTGTCTGGGGAACGGTCGCGATCTTCGATGTGATTCCCCAGAGTCAAGACCTCTCGCATCTGGGCACCTACTGGGCGCACTTCACCGGCGTGCCAGGAGCTTCATTGGGCAAGGGGAAGTAGTGGCGTCTGGCTGACGTCTGAATACGCGGGCAGGCTTAGAAGGTGAGCCGCGATGGCTCAGCGAGAGAGTGCCGCCACCGAGCTGCGCAACCTGTTCCTCGACGTGCCGGACGCGTGCCCGCCCCGCGAGGTCTTCGCGCGGCTCCGGACCGATCGGATGAGCCGTCGGCTCGCGCCCCTCCTCGCCCTGGCGAAGCTCCTTCTCGGGAACCGGAGCCCGGACCTCGGCCGCGTCGTAACAGACGACCGGAGGAGCTACGCCGTCGTATGGGACATGAACGTCCTCTTCGAGGAGTACGTGGGGCGCGTCTGCCAGGACGTGTTCGAGCAGAAGGGGCTCGACGTCGACCTGCAGGAGGCGGGGTCTGTCCACCTCGCCGAAGAGGCGGCCACGAGGCGAAGGACGTTCCTGCTGAAGCCGGACATCCTCCTGCGGAAGGGACGGAGCCCCCGCGTCGTCGCCGACACGAAGTGGAAGCGCCTCGACCCGCGGTCGGCGGACCTCGGCGTCGCGGGGGAGGACGTCTACCAGGTGCTCGCGTACGCCCACCGCTACGCCACCGAGAGCGCCGTCCTCATCTACCCGCGCCACGCCGCGGTCGGCCGCCCCGGCCTCCAGCGCGACTTCGTGATTCAGGGCGGGGGAGCGCCGAGCGTCGTCGTGAGGGTCATGACGGTCGACCTGGCGAAGCTCGAGAGCGTGCAGGGGCAGGTCGTCGAGGCGGTCTGGGGGAGTGGCGCGGAGCTCGCCCGACCCCGTAGGCCGGGATGAGATCCGGGCGCTAGAATCGTGTCGTGACGAGCCTGACCGTGCGCCTCACTGATGCCCAGGCCGAACATCTCGCGCTCGAGGCGCAGAAGCTGGGTGTGACTCCGGAGGACCTCCTCCGTGCCGCGGTCATCGACCTGATCGAGGGTCGAGACGAGGCTTTCCTGTCCGCGGCACGTCACGTCATCGAGAAGAACGCCGAGCTGTACCAGCGGCTCTCCTGATGCGGTATCTCACCATCGCGGAGGTGCTCTACCTCCATCGCATGGTGATCGCGCAGTCCGGCGGGTCCTCGGGCATTCGTGATCTGGGCGGCCTCGAGTCGGCGATCGCGCAACCGCAGGCGACGTTCGCTGGCTCGGACCTCTACCCGGACGTGGGGGAGAAAGCCACGGCACTCTGCTTCTCGCTCGTGCTCAACCACCCGTTCGTGGACGGCAACAAACGGGTTGGCCACGCGGCGATGGAGACCTTTCTCGTCCTGAACGGTTTCGACCTCTCGGCACCGGTCTCCGAGCAGGAGGAGCTGATCCTCGCGCTGGCAAACGGCTCCCTCTCTCGCGAGGAGCTACTCCGCTGGGTCGACGCACACATCCGTCCCAGGGCTCGCCCTTCCTGATTCTCAACGCCGTGCAGGTGCTGGCGTTCCTCGGTCCGGTCGCACGAACGTTAACCGTAGGTTAACAGTCGTGCGCCATGGGTGGATTGCGCGGTGATCCTCACAGCCGCTTCCCGCTCTTCCGGGGCCTGCGGCGAAGTGCGGCGATCCTCGACTCCAGGTCGCGATCGGCTTCGACGAGCCTGCCGAGCAGCGCGCGGACCTCCTTCAGCGCGAAGTACGCGGGGTTCAGCTGGACCACACGGGTTCGCCCGACCAGCTGGCCCGCGACGAGGCCGTCGCGCTCCAGGCTCTCGAGGCCTTTCTCAACCGCTAGCGCTGCATCGAGATCCGCTTCGCGTGATCCATCTCCACGTGCGAGCCCGGCCCGGTTCCGAGCATCATGAACGCGATCTCCCACGCGGGCGCCTTGCTCGTGACGACTCCAACGTAGGAGTACGGCCCGGTGACGACGTCGCCGAACTCGTTGATCTTCATCGAGAGGGTGACGGGGAAGCTGCAGTCGGCCATGGGCTCGCCGAAGCTCGAGTTGACGAACTGGGCAGACATCTGAAGTCCGCCGGCGTTGACGAGCGCCCAGCCGTTCACCGCGCCCGAGAAGCTGACGGTGAAGGCTCCGATGATCGTGACGGGGGCGTATCCCCTGGGCAGCGCCGGGTTGATCTGCGACAGGTCCTGCCACGCGGTGGCGGTAAACGTGTAGGTACCCCCCAGGGTCCAGAGGTCGAACGAGGGGCATTCCTGCGCCTGGGCAAGTGGCGCGAGCAGCAGCAGGCCTGCCAGGATACTCAGCCAGAACGAGCGCTTCATGACCGTCTCCTTTCGGTGTGTCGTCGGAAGGCCGCGACGCGGTCTTCCGTCGTCCTTCTCAACTTGTGCGGTCACGGGCCCGCCGGCCATCGACGGCAGCTGGATGTTGGCTGGATTCGTCCTGTACGCCCAAACCTATGAGTCGAAGGAGTTTGCCGGCGCCGGACTAGAATGTCGGAATGATGCCGGCCACGTCGGGTCGGGTCACTTTCGGAGCGTTCGAGCTCGACCTGGAGAGCGGCACGCTGCGCAAGTCGGGCAGGGTGCGGAAGCTCCGGCCGCAGCCCCTGCGCGTGCTGTGCCTCCTGGTGGGCCAGGCCGGACGGCTCGTCTCACGCGAGGAGATCCGTCGTCTCCTGTGGGACGACTCGACGTTCGTCGGTTTCGACACCGGGGTGGACTACTGCGTCCATAGCATCCGGTCCGTCCTCGGCGACGACGCGCAGGCCCCCCGCTACGTCGAGACGCTTCCCCGCCGTGGCTATCGCTTCATCACGCCGGTGCGGTACGAGCGACCGTTCGAAGAGCCCACCCTGGCGGTGCTCCCGTTCTCCAACCTGAACCGCGATCCCGAGAAGGACTACTTCGCCGACGGTGTCACCGACGCGCTCATCACCGAGCTCGCCCGCATCCCGGCGCTGCGGGTGATCTCGCGCCAGTCCGTGCTCCACCTGAAAGGGAGCAGCCTGAAGCTGGACGAGATCGCCCGCGAGCTCGGCGTGAACGGCGTCGTGGAGGGGGCCGCGCTGGTCGAGGGCCGTCGCGCTCGCGTGTCGGCGCAGCTGATCCTGATGGACCCCGAGCGCCACGCGTGGGCGCACAGCTACGACTGCGACCTCTCCGCCGTGCTCGCGACGCAGTGCGAGGCGGCGCGGGCGATCGCCGGGTCCGTGGCCGCGGCGCTGCGATCCGCCGGAGCGGTGCCGCCACCGCAGGTCGCGGCAAGGACGGTGGCGCCGGAGATCGCGGAGACGTACCTGAAGGCCCGCGCCGAGCTCGACAGGATGACCGCGGAGGGAATCGGGAACGCGCTCCGGCACTTCCGGGAGATCAACCTGAAGGCGCCCGATTTCGCGCCGGGCCTCGCCCTGCACTCCGCCTGCCTGTTCATGCTGGGCTACTGGGGACACGCTCCGGCCGCCGAGGTCTACCCCGGCGCAAAGCACCTGGCGCTTCAGGCCGTCGCCGTCGACGACGGTCTCGCGACGGCCCACCTGGTCCTCGCCTGGATGGACCTGCTTCTCGACTGGGACCTGGCTGCGGCCATGCGGGAGGTTCGGCGCGCCATCGAGCTGAGCCCCAGCGACCCGGACGCGCACTCGTTTCATTCGACGCTGCTCTGCTTCGCCGGCGACAAGGCGGAGGCGACCCGGGAGGTCCATTACGCGTTGAAGCTGAACCCCGCGTCTCTCCTGCCGAACCAGTGCGCCGCGTGGATGTTCCTCCACCTGGGCCAGCACGCGCGGGCGGAGGCGCAGGCCAGGAGGACGATCGAGATGTTCCCGGACTCGCTTCAGCCCTACTTCGTCCTCGGGTGGTCCGCGTGGCACCGGGGCCGCGCCGAAGACGCGGTGGGCGCGCTCGAGAAGGCCCTGAGCCATTCGCGCGAAGCCCTGTCCCTCTCCTACCTGGGGCACGTCTACGGCCGGCTCGGCCGGACGGACGAAGCGAGGGCCCTGCTCCGCGAGCTGGAGGAGCTCCGCACGCGAGGCCAGTGCCCGCCGACCGCGATGGCGGTCGTCCACGCGGGGCTCGGCGAGATCGACGTCGCGTTCGACTGGCTGGAGACGGCCTACCGGCTTCGGGACGGCTACCTCTTCTGGCTCCCCGGGGCTCCCGGCCTCGATCCCCTCCGCTCGGATGCGCGATTCGGCGATCTCGTGCGTCGGATGGGAGTCTCGCCGGCGGCCTAGACGCAGGCCGTGAGCTGGAGACGGAGACCGGTGCCGTGACGGCGCTGGTGATCTGACGGCGCGGTGACGAAGGGGTTGCCGGGCACTGTTCGGCGACTCCTCGGATTGACTCCTCGGATTGCTTGCTGCCGGAAGCCGCCTGGGTTAGCTTCCGCCGCACCACACCTCGGCACCATCGACGACACGTAAGGAGAGCTCCGTGGGCACACAGCTGTTCGTCAACCTCCCCGTCGCCGACCTCCCGCGGTCGATCGCCTTTTTCGAGGCGCTCGGCTTCGCACGCAACCCGCAGTTCAGCGACGGCAACGGCGCGTGCTTCGTCGTCCGCGAAGCGGTGTCCGTCATGCTGCTCACGCACGCCCGGTTCCGCGACTTCACGCCGAAGGCCGTCTGCGATACGAGCAAGGCCGTCGAGGTGCTGCTCACGCTCGCGTGCGAGAGCCGCGAGCAGGTCGATTCACTCGTCGCGAAAGCGCTGGCCGCCGGCGGCTCGACCTACGACAAGCCGGAGGATTTCGGCTTCATGTACACGCACAGCTTCCTCGACCCGGACGGCCACGGGTGGGGGCTGGTCCACATGAGCGCCGCGCCGGCGCAGGGGTGAACCGTGGCACGCCAGGACTCCGCCGTGAAGCCTCCTCGCTGGTTCACCGTCGTCGTTGCGGTCGCCCTTCTCTGGAACATCCTCGGCCTTCTGGCCGTCCTGGCGGACCTCCGGCTATCGCCCGCGGACATCGCCGCGCTGCCCGAGCAGCAGCAGGCGCTCTACAAGGCGCGCCCGCTGTGGTCCGTCGGCGCCAGCCTCGTCGCCGTCGTGGGCGGCACCCTCGGCTGCCTGGCGCTCCTTCTCCGCAAGCGGGCATCTCTCGCTCTGCTCTATGCCTCTCTCCTCGGCGTCGTGCTCCAGGACATCGGCATCTTCATCGTCGCGGGCGCGGGCAAGCTCGCTGGTCCCGTTCCCTTCATCCTGCAGGGCCTCGTCCTCGTCATTGCGGCGGGCCTCGTCTTCCTGGCCCACCGTGCCGCCAGCAGAAGCTGGCTCACGTGACGCGGCCGCCCTGCCCCGGCGTCGGGCAACGGCGCGCTGCGATTCGGCGTCTTCGTCTCTGAGGAGGTTCACATGAGGAGAGTCATCGGCGTCGGCGGCATCTTCTTCAAGGCCCAGGATCCGGCCGCGCTGCGCGCCTGGTACAAGGAGCATCTCGGGATCGACGTCCTGGAGTGGGGCGGCGCCGTGATCCCGTTCACGGGCGCGGACGGCAGCGCCATGCCGGGCACGACGATCTGGAACGTCACGAGCGCGGCGAGCGACTACTTCGCCCCGAGCACGTCGCGGTTCATGGTCAATTACCGGGTGGCCGACCTTCACGGCCTCCTCGCCGCCCTCCGCGAGGAGGGCTGCAACGTGCTGGAGAAGGTTGACGATTCGGAGTACGGCCGCTTCGGGTGGGTGCTCGATCCGGAAGGGAACAAGGTCGAGCTCTGGGAGCCCCCGGCGGGACAGTAGGCCGGCACGCACGACCCGGTGGAGCGACGACGCAGCTTGAAAAGGCGGCGGCGGGCGCCGAGACTGCGAGGTGCGCTCGATCGTGCCGTGCCGTGGCCTCTTTCCGCCCGATGAGCGACCTGGAGCCGCTGCCATGAAGTCCTCCGAAGTCCGCGACGAGCTGGTCCGGGCCCTGCGGCTCGACCTGATCGGGCCCGACCCCGGGAGCGAGCACGAGCGCGAGGAGCTGCCGCACGAGCCGTCCCGCTGGTACGTGGGCGGGTTCCTGGTGCCGTTCGAGGCGCCGGAAGAGCAGAAGGTCGACCCGACGGGGCAGGAGGAGCTCTTCGCGGCGGGAGAGGAGAACGGCGCGGACGACGCGGACGTGCCGGAGCGGGCTTCGGCGCGGAAGGTCTTTCTACCGTCGTCCATCGGGCTGAGCGTGCTGGTGGCCGGCGGGACGGACACGCTCGAGGCCGAGGTGACGTGGGGCGACTACCGGCTGCCGAAGGGCGAGAGCGAGGAGGAGGGGGCGCCGCGCGGGGCCGACGCGACGTGGACGCGCGAGCCGAGGAGGGCCGTCGTCGTGGCGGCCCTGCCCGGGGGCGAGGGGAGGCCGGCGACCTTCCCGGTGCCCGGGTCGGGAGGCCTTGACCTCGTCCTCACCGCGCGGGCCGCGGACGGGATCGGGGCGCTCGGGCTGCCCGCGGGGGCCCGGAGCGTCTCGGTCTTTCTCGTGAACGACCGGAAGCCGGCGGCCGAGGAGCGGAAGGACGAGGCCGTCGCGTTCCAGGTGCGGCTCGTTCTCCGGTCGAAGGAGCCTTTCGTGGCGCGGCCGAACGCCACGGGAGTCGAGTCGCCCGACTGGGACGACCGCGTGGCCGACCTGCAGTACCGCGACGTCTTCGAGTACGCGGTTGGGCACGGGGTCTCCGCGCGGGCGACGGTCGCGGAGGACGGGAGCTGCCGCGAAGTGGCGACGGAATGGGTGCCGACGGCGGCTGTGGAGAAGGTGGAGCCGACGCGCGTCGAGGGCGTGGAGCTGGGGATGGAGGCGATCGCGGCGACGGGAGACGCCGAAGCCCTCGTTGGCGCGCTCGCGGCCTTCCCGGCGCGCTACAGCGAGTGGATCGGCCGGCAGAGGGAGACGAGGCTCGGAGGGAAGCGGGCCGAGGCGGCGTCGATTCTCCTCGACGAGGCAAAGCACGCCTGTGGGCGGATCGAGCGGGGGATCGCGCTGCTCCGGGAGCCGGACGTCCTCAAGGCGTTCCAGGTCGCGAACCGCGCGATGGCGCGGGCGGCGCGGCGGCGGAGCGTGCGAGGCACCGGCGTGGCGCCGGAGGCCGCGGAGGCGCCGAGGTGGAGGCCGTTCCAGCTCGCCTTCCTCCTGATGAACCTCGAGGGCATCGCGCGGCCCGGGTCGGCAGACCGGAGCGCGGTCGACCTCCTCTTCTTCCCGACGGGCGGCGGCAAGACGGAGGCCTACCTGGGCCTCGCCGCGTTCACGATGGTGCTGAGGCGCCTCCGGAACCCGGGCCTCTCCTCGGCGGGCGTCGCGGTGCTCATGCGCTACACGCTGCGGCTCCTGACGCTCGACCAGCTCGGCCGCGTGGCGGCGCTCGTCTGCGCGCTCGAGCTGGAGCGCGAGGCCGACGCGGCGCTCGGGCCGTGGCCCTTCGAGGTGGGGCTCTGGGTCGGGCGCGCCGCGACACCGAACCGGATGGGGGCGAAGGGCGACGACGACGAGACGACGGCCCGGACGAAGACGCTCCGCTACAAGCAGGACAGCAAGCGGTGGGCGCCGCCGATCCCGCTCGAGAGCTGCCCCTGGTGCGGGACGGCCTTCACGAAGAACTCCTTCTCGCTCCTGCCGAACGCCGACCGGCCGACGGACCTGCGCGTCGTCTGCGTGAACCGCAAGTGCGAGTTCAAGGGCAACCGGCCGCTGCCGATCCTGACGGTGGACGAGCCGATCTACGCTCGCCGCCCGGCGTTCCTGATCGCGACCGTGGACAAGTTCGCGAGCCTGCCGTGGGTGGGCGAGGTCGGGCGACTGTTCGGAAAGGGGGAGAAGGAGCCGCTCCTGCCGCCCGAGCTGATCATCCAGGACGAGCTGCACCTCATCTCGGGGCCGCTCGGGACGATGGCCGGCCTCTACGAGATCGCCGTCGACAGGCTCGCGACGCGCGAGGAGGCGGGAAGGCGGATCGGCCCGAAGGTGATCGCCTCGACGGCGACGATCCGGCGGGCCGAGGCGCAGGTGAGGGCGCTCTTCGGGCGAAGCGCCGTCTACGTCTTCCCGCCGCCGGGGCCGGACCGGCGGGACTCGTTCTTCGCGCGAACGGTTTCGCAATCCGAGAAGGAGCCCCGGACGTACGTGGGCCTCTCGGCGCAGGGGCGAAGCCTGAAGGTGCTGCTCCTCCGGACGTACCTCGCGCTCCTCGGCGCCTCGCAGCGGCTCTTCGAGGAGGCGGGAGGCGCCTCGCTCGGCGAGAGGAACCCCGCCGACCCGTACCTGACGCTCCTCGGCTACTTCTCGAGCCTCCGCGAGCTGGGCGGTACGCGGCGGATCGTGGAAGACGAGGTGGCGGCGCAGGCGGCGCGCCGGTCGGAGAGACGTCGCCTGGGCGCAGGCAGGGGAGAGTTCCGGGACCGGGCGATCCAGCAGGAGGTCGTGGAGCTGACCTCGCGGGAGTCGACGGCGAAGGTGGCCCGGGCGAAGGAGCGGCTCGCGCGGGCGTTCACGGACAAGGACCACGTGGACGTCGCCCTCGCCACGAACATGATCTCCGTCGGCCTCGACATCACGCGGCTCGGGCTGATGGTCGTCCTCGGGCAGCCGAAGACGACGTCGGAGTACATCCAGGCGACGAGCCGCGTGGGGCGCGACGACGCGCGGCCCGGCCTCGTCGTGACGCTCCAGAACGTCCACCGCCCGCGCGACCGGTCGCACTTCGAGCGGTTCGGGGCGTACCACGCGTCGTTCTACCGGGCCGTCGAGGCGACGAGCGTGACGCCGTTCTCGGCGCGGGCGCTCGACCGCGGGGCCGCGGCCGTGGCGGTCGCCCTCGCTCGGCACGAGGTCCCGGCGCTGACGCCTGCCGCCGGGGCGGGGCAGGTCGAGACGGTGAGGAAGGACCTCGCCTTCGTCGCCGAGGAGATGGCCGAGCGTGCGATGCGGCACGACCCGCGGAAGGCGGCCGACGAGCTGGAGGCTCTCCGGAAGCGGGTGAAGAGCCTCGTGGACGACCTCCTCGACAGCTGGGCCGTCCTCGCGCACGAGAAGAAGGCGAACGACGTGAAGCTCGCCTACCAGGGGCGCGAGCGGGGCGGGCCGCCGAACGCCTTCCCGCTCCTGCGCGACCCGCTCGACCCGGAGCTGGAATCGCTGCCGCCGGCCGCGCGGAAGTTCCGGGCGCAGCGGTCGATGCGCGACGTGGAGCCGAGCGTCGGGCTCATCCTGAAGAGGCTCGACAACGTCGACGTGGCGGACGCCGGGGAGGCCGAGTCGTGAAGAAGAGGCACCACGGAGAGATCCGCAGGAGCCAGCTCGTGCGGACGTTCGGGCCGGGGGCGATGGTCGACCTCCCGAACCACTCGGTCGTCGTGAGCGGTCTCGATTCGTGGTTCCCGACCTCGGAGATGCCGGCGATCGTCGAAGAGCGGTTGTCGCAGAAGGTCGCGGCCGTCCTCGGTCATGGCAAGCCCGTACCTTTGAAGGGGCCGCCGGTCGTCGCGGACGACGAGCGGACTCCGGCGACAGGCGTCCCCGCCTTCCAGTTCCCCGAGTGGTTCGTGGTGCAGGTGAACGCGAAGAGGCGACCGCTCGTCCACCTCGACGCGCTGGATAAGGGGAAGTGCGTCGTCGAAGGGAGGAAGTGCCCGGCCATCCCGGTCCGCTTCGTCCAGGCGTGCGTTCTCGGGCACCTCTCCGACATCGACTGGCGGGGGTTCATCCACATGTACCGGGGCGAGTGCGCCCGGCCGATCTGGATGGAGGAGCGCGGCTCGTCGGGCGACCTCGCCGACGTCATCGTCGGCTGCGACTGCGGCGCCGAGCGCTCGATGGCGCAGGCGACCCGGCGGGGCGCCGAAAACCTCGGCACGTGCCCCGGGAAGCGCCCCTGGCTCGGAAAGTACGGCGGTGAGAAGTGCGGGGGAGAGGGGGGAAAGCTCCAGCTCGCCCGTCTCCTCGTCCGCTCCGCGAGCGACGCCTACTTCCCGCAGGTGCTGAGCGTGATCTCCCTGCCGGACCGCGCCTCCGTCGTCCGCGACGCGGTGGCGAAGGTCTGGGAGAACTTCCTCTCGCTCGTCGAGGAGGCGGGCGAGTTGGTGAAGGAGCGGAAGCGCCCGGCGGTGAAGGCGGCGCTCGAAGGCCTCACGGACGAGGAGGTCTGGGCCGAGGTCCAGCGGCGGAAGTCGGGAGCGCCGGCGAAGACCGAGAAAATCAAGGAGGTGGAGCTCGCGACGCTCCTCTCCGTGAAGGAGAAGCTGGGCGGCGATCTCCACGGCGGGCACGACTTCCTCGCGCGGCGTCTGCCGCTCGGGGCGGCGTCGGGGCCTATGAAGGCGATCGAGAGGGTCGTCCTGGTGGACCGGCTCCGCGAGGTGACGGCGCAGGTGGGCTTCACGCGATTCGAGGCGCAGACGGCCGACATCGACGGCGAGCTGTCGCTCGACGTGAGGTCGGCGCCGCTCGCCGCGGAGGTGAAGTGGGTCCCGGCGGTCGAGAATCGGGGCGAAGGGGTCTTCCTCGCGCTCGACCCGGCGCGAGTCGCGGCGTGGCTCGAGCGGCCCGGCGTGAAGGAGCGCGGAAGTCAGCTCTCCCGGGGATTCGAGCGGTGGAAGGCTGCGCACAAGAAGCCCAACATGCCGTTTCCCGGGCTCCCGTACGTCCTCCTCCACTCGCTGTCGCATCTCCTCCTCACGGCCGTCTCGCTCGACTGCGGCTACGGCACGAGCTCGATCCGCGAGCGAATCTACGTCGGCGAGGGGGCCTTCGGGATCCTCCTCTACACCTCGAGCCCCGACGCGGAGGGGACGCTCGGCGGCCTGGTGGACGTGGGTCGGAACCTCGGGCGGCACCTGGGTCGCGCGCTGGAGCTGGCCCGCCTCTGCGGCAGCGACCCGGTCTGCGCGATGCACCGGCCTGACAGCGGACACGAGGAACGGTTCCTCGCAGGCGCCGCCTGTCACGGGTGCCTCCTCGTCCCCGAGCCGAGCTGCGAGAACCGGAACGACTTCCTCGACCGCGCTCTCGTCGTGCCGACGGTGCTCGGCGGGGGAGCGGAGTTCTTCGTGGAGACCGAGGCGTGAAGGGGCCGTGGGAAGGGCTCTCGCGGCCGGGACTGGAGGCGCTCGCGGTTGCGCTGGCAGCGGGCCGGCTCTCGGGGCCGTACAGCCCGAGCGGCGTGGGCCGCCACCTCCCGGGCGTCGACCTCGCCGACGTGGTCGTCGAGATGAATCGCCTTCACGACGCCGGCATTCCGGCCGCGCACGTCGCCGAGCTGCTCCGCGCGGTCGCGGCGGAACGGAGGCTCCGCGAGGAGACCTCGGACCGCGTCGAGCTCGTCTGGACCGGACCGGAGACGACCGGGAGCCTGAGCCGCGAGACGGCGGTCGTGGCGCGCGAGCTCTTCGCGAAGGCGACCCGGAGCGTCCTCGTGTCGAGCTATGCGGTGTATCTCGGCAAGGAGGTCTTCGAACCGCTCGCGAAGCGGATGGAGGAAGTGCCCGACCTCCGTGTCCTCCTGTTCCTGAACGTCCCGGCGCCGGGCGGAACGGACCTCGACGCCGACGCCGTCGCGCGCGACTACTTCCGCGAATTCCTGAAGAAGAACTGGCCCGCCGGCCGGCAGCCCGAGCTCTACTACGACCCGCGCTCGCTCGCCCCGAAGGGCGAGGAGCGGGCCGTCATCCACGCCAAGTGCGTTGTCGTGGACGGGCAAACGGCCCTCGTCACCTCGGCCAACTTCACAGAGGCCGCCCACGCCCGGAACATCGAGGCCGGCGCCGTGGTCCACGACGCCGCCTTCGCGACGTCGCTCGAGCAGCAGTTCACGTCGCTCGTGGCGGCGGGGGTGCTCCGGCGGGTGCACGCGTAGACCGGGCCACGCTGCAGACGAACCGCCTCCTGGCAGTCTGGCGCCCGAAGGACACCTGTCCGTCAGCCGCAGGTCTTGTAGAGCCTGATGTTCCGGAACGAGAACGCGGGGCCGCGCAGGTCGACGGCCTCGCCGTCGGGAGTGAAGAACAGGCCGGGCGTGTGCTCCGAGAGGCGGAAGTCCTGTCCGTCCCCCTGGAAGTGAAGCCAGCCGTTCCTCACGGAGACGTTGTAGAGCCTCTCGCCGACGCCGAACCGCTTCCGGACGTAGCTGCCGACGTAGCCGCTCCACTCCTTCCTGTCGGGCCCCCTCGGCTCGCTCGCGGGCGACCCGAGGGTCCACACCGTCCCGTCGTACGGCCTTACGACGGAGACCGGCTTCCCGCCGGCGTCGCAGACGAACCGGTAGAGGTAGCGCTTCGTCGCGTACTCGTACCTCGAGACCGGCGTGAGAGGCACGAAAGAGTTGCCCGACGCGTACCCGAACGTGCCGTCCTTGACCAGGAACGTCATGTCGTCGTTCGTGCCGCAGTACCTGCCGGCGAGCTCGACCGGCAGGTGTGCCGGGTCGGCCGTCGTGGACGGGGTGTGACGGGCGAGCCAGTCGGAAGGCCCGAGGTCCTTCCTGCCGGTGAGGAGCTCGACGATCCTCAGGAGGACGTTTTCGGCGAGGCCTTCGTTGACGTTGTCGTGGTCCTGGGCGTTCGTCAGCACGACGACGCCGTACCCGAGGTCGGGCAGCCACTTCATCTGGCATCGGAACCCGAAGCCGCCGCCTCCGTGCGCGAGCCAGCGGACGTCTTCGCCTCCGAGATGGTAGGAACCGATCCAGAGGCCCATGCCATAGCCGGCCACCTGGTCCTTCATGGGGAAGGGAATCGTCCGCATCTTTCGGAGGGCCTTCTCGTCGATCAGCGGTCGTCCGTCGACCCTGCCGCCGTTCATCTGGAACCTGAGGAACGCGGCCATGTCGCGGATGCTCGAGTAAGCGCCTCCGGGAGCGAGCATCGGGTTCTCGAGGGGAACGCGCTCGAAGTTCCTGTTGTTGCCCACCGCCCTGTTGTCGTCCTTCCGGATCCGGTCGAGGTCGAAGGTGGTCCGGTGCATCCCGATCGGATCGAAAACCCTCTTGTGGAGATACTCCGTGAAGGGCCGGTGCGTGACCGTCTCCAGGATGTACGCGGCCAGCTCGATGCCGAGGTTCGAGTACTCGGCACGCTCGCCGGTCCGAAAGCGCAGCCACGTTCGGGAGATGCTCCGGATGTGCTCCTCGTACGACGGGGTGTACGGGTCGGCGTTGTTCCCGACGGGCGCGTCGTGGGTCAGGCCGGAGGTCATGCTCAGGAGATGACGGATGGTGATGACCGACATCGGGTCTTCGGGGAACCGTGAGTTGATTCGGAAGTCGGGAAGGTAGGTCCTGATCGGGACGTCGAGATCGATGAGGCCTTCGTCGACAGCCGCCATGAGGCCCGTCACGGTGAGCGTTTTCGACAGGGACAGGAGGCCGTACATGGTGTCCGCGTCGGCCTTCTCGCGCCGGCTGGAATCGCGATAGCCGAACGCCTTCGCCCACAGCACCTCGTCGCGGCTGACGAGCGCGACGGCCAGGCCGGGAAGGTGGATCTCCCTCTTCAGGATGGAGTCGACCTCGCGCTCGGACTCCTGGATCACCCGCTGCGCCTGCTCGCGGCTCAGCGCGGCCCGGGCGGCCGCGGGCTCCTGCGAGAAGGCGGGAAGGGAGAGGGCCAGAAGCGACAGGCCTGCGAGCACGGGACGGCGCTCTCTTCTCACACGGGCACCTCGCCCCGTTGTTACGGCCGACGGACAGGCCAGGTTCTGCGGCGAGACCTCACGGGGCCTCGGCGAGCAGCTCCTCGATCCGGCGCGCCAGCTCGCTCTCCGCGACGCGGGTCGGCGCGTAGAGGCGGACCACTCCCTTCCTGTCGATGAGTGCGTAGGTCGGCGTGGCCGAGGCGCCGTACCGGACCATCGTCTCCGTGTCGACGGCGATCGGGACCGTTTCGAGGCCGGGGTACGACTCGCGCCAGGCCTTCTCGAGGCTTTCCTTCTCTTCGGCCGGCGTGGCGGGCTTGCCATCCGTGCCCGGCCCGTAGAGGCGCGTTGCGGCGGTGAGCGCGAGGCCCCGCGGGCCGTAGGTGGAGGCGAGGCGCGCGAGGGCCGGCGCCTCGGCCTTGCAGTCGCCGCACCACTGGGCGAAGAGGAAGAGGAGGACCGGCCTGCCCTTCAGCTCCGCGAGGGACCGGGGTGCGGGGCCGACGTGGTCGGAGAGGCCGAGGGGCGGAGCGGGCTCCCCCTCGAGCGTGAGGAGGTTCACGTTCTTGCGGATGCGCGAGCGGAGGGCGGCGTCCTTCGCGTGCCCGAGCTCGTCCTCGAGGAAGCGGATCGCGGCGCCGCGGCCGTTCCGGGCCAGCCGGAGCTTCCCCTCGACCTCGATCGCCGCGCCGAGCGGGAGGAGGAGGCCGTCCTTTTCCCCTGGGATCTCGCGGCGCAGCTCCGCGACGTAGCCGCTCGCCAGGTCGGGCCGGCCGAGCATCTGCGCGCCGCGCGCGAGCCAGCCGACGGCGTCGAGGTACTCCGGGTCGACCCCGGTCTTCGCCCGGTACGCCTCGACGGCCGCCTGGCCGCTCGCGAGGTCGCCTGCGGAGAGCTTGCTGCGGACGCCACGCACGAGGTCGCCGGCCGAGGCCGTGGCGGGCCAGAGGGAAGCGGCGATCGCCGCGGCGGCAAGCGGGAGGAGCGCCGGGCGGGTGGCCGGGTACCGACGGGGATGGCTCACGAGTTCCTCCTTCGCGGCGGCGAAGCGCCGGATCCGGCCGGAATGGCCGCAGGGAGACTCAAATGCAGGGCGCGTGCCGCGGAAGCCCACCGCCCGGAAACCTGCCTCTCCCGCCGACGTATCGGTGAGGAGACACCCAAAGGACTCGAGCGAAGCCCGGGAGTCGATGCGGGCTTTGCCGTTGCCCTTCCGACAGGAGGATTCGCGATGCGTCTTTCCCGATTCGTCCTCTGCGCACTGGCGGCGGCCGCCTCTCCGGGCCTCGCCCAGGTCCCGCTCCAGCTCCCCGCCGCGAGCCCGAAGGCGTCGGTCACCCAGAGAATCGGCCTGACCGACGTGACCGTCCGCTATTCGCGGCCTGCCGTGAACGGCCGGAAGGTGTGGGGAGCGCTCGTCCCCTTCGGCGAGGTCTGGAGGACCGGCGCCGACGAGAACACGACGCTCTCGGTCTCCGCGCCGTTCACCGTCGGCGGCAAGACGCTGCCGGCCGGCACCTACGGGCTCCACGCGATCCCGGGGGAGAAAGAGTGGACCGTCATCCTGAGCAACGAGGCCGCCGCGTGGGGGAGCTTCAGCTACGACGCGAAGGAGGACGCCGTCCGCTTCACGGCGGCTCCGCGGGAGGGCCCGCCGGAAGAGCGGCTCCTCTTCACGCTCGCGGACCCGACGGACCATTCCGTGGCCGTCACGCTCGCGTGGGAGAAGCTCCGGCTCTCGTTCCCCCTCGAGGTCGACACGAAGGCCGTCGTCCTCGCGAGCCTGAAGGAGCAGCTTCGGGGCCTCCCGCGGTTCGGGTGGCAGGGCTGGAACGGCGCCGCCGCCTGGTGCGTGAGGAACGACACCGCCCTCGACCAGGCGGAAGAGTGGGTGGACCGGTCGATCCGGATGAACCGCAACTTCACGAACCAGACGACGAAGGCCGCGCTCCTCGAGAAGAAGGGGGACGCGAAGGCCGCGGCCGAGCTTCGCGAGAAGGCGTTGAAGCTGGCGACGGAGCCGGAGCTGAACCAGTACGGGTACCAGCTCCTCGGCCAGAAGAAGGTGGACGAGGCGATCCGCGTCTTCGAGAAGAACACGAAGGACCACCCCGACTCGTGGAACACGTGGGACTCGCTCGCCGAGGGCTGGGCGACGGCGGGAGAGAAGAAGAAGGCCGTCGCGAACTACGAGAAGGCGCTCTCGATGACCGACGACGAGGACCAGAAGAAGCGGATCCGGGGGGAAATCGCGAAGCTGAAGCCGTAGCGCGAAAACCGACCTCGACTTTGGGCCGACGCCCTGTTCGCGCGACCGGGGAGATGATGAGCCCCGGGAGGTTCACCCGTTTCCCATGAGACGAGCGGTCGCGGTGCTTTCGACCCTGTTCTGCCTCGGGCGAGCGGAGGCGCAGGAGCCCGAGACCTACGTGTTGCGCCAGGCCGTCTCGAACCGCGAGACGGTCGTCTACACGCGCGTCATCCGCTTCGACGGCGAGAAGCACCTCTACCACGTCCAGGACTATTTCGAGGACGGGCGGATCCAGATGGATGCCTTCTACACCTCCTTCGACAGGCGGGTGAAGGAAGGGTCTCAGTGCAACTACCGCTCGAACACGAAGGAAGGGCCGTACACGGAATGGCATCGGAACGGCCGCAAGGGGTTCGAAGGCTGCTTCTCGCGGGGCCGGCTCAGCGGCGCGAGCAGCTCCTGGTACGAGAGCGGGCAGAAGGAGGCGGAGGAGAGCTGGCTCGACGGGCAGCTGCACGGCCGGGTCCGATACTGGTCCGGGAACGGCGACCTGCAGTTCGATTCGACGTTCGTGCACGGCATGAACCAGAACCGCAGGCAGGTCCGCTATCGATACCTGTCGTACCTCCCGAAGGACTACGAGGCGGACGCGACGAGGGCGTGGCCGCTCGTCATCTACCTTCACGGAGGCTCGGACAGGGGGACCGACCTGAAGAAGCTGTACTCCTCCGGCATCCCCGACCAGGTCTACAGGGGGCGGGAGTTCCCGTTCGTCATGCTCGCCCCGCAGTGTCCCCAGCACCTCCGCTGGTCGACCGACGACTGGTTCGAGAGCTTCTTCGGGGAGGCGACCGCCAGGTACAGGATCGACACGGACAGGGTCTACCTGACCGGCCCGAGCCTGGGCGGTTCGGGCACCTGGTACATCGCGGCCCGGTATCCCGGGACGTTCGCGGCCATCGCCCCGATGAGCGGGTTCACGAGCCATCTCTCCTACATCGACGAGAACGTCGACAGGCTGCTCGACCTGCCCGTGTGGGCCTTCCACGGGAAGCTGGACACCGTCGTCCCGTTCGAAGAGACGGAGCGGATCGTCAGGAGACTCGAGGGTCGAAACAGGAACGTGCGATTCTCCGCGGAACCGGGCCTGGACCACCGGATCCACTGGCAGGTCTACCCGGGGCAGGAGCTCTACGACTGGCTCCTGCAACAACGCCGGCGCTCGACGGCTCGAAGCCCGGAGTGAAGCCGGAGGATCTCGAACATGACCAGAGCCACGATCGTCGGCGGGGTGATCGCCGCCGCGCTCATCCTCCTCGCCCTCGCTTTCGCCGTCCGTCACGGGGCCGGCGTCGAGAACGTCGTCCCCCCCGCGGCGACCTCGCCCACGACGGCCCCCGCGACCACGACGACCGCGGGCACGGCGGTTGAGGAGGCCCACCCGGGCTTCCTCTACGGCCGCCTCACCGCCCTCGGCGGGGCCGTCTACGAGGGGCGACTCCGCTGGGGAGGAGACCAGGAGGCGTTCTGGGGCGACTATTTCAACGGGCGCAAGGCCCGGAACCCCTGGGCCGCCCGGGTGCCGCCCGAGAAGCTGCCCGGGGAGCGCCGCCCGTTTTCAGTCTTCGGAATCGAGATCGGCCTGCGGGAGCGCCCCGCCGAGCTCGTGCGGCTCTTCATGGCGCGGTTCGGGGACATCGCGCGGATCGAGGCGCACGGAAAGGAGGTACGGGTGACGCTGAAGAGCGGAGGGGTGTTCGACCTCGACCGCCTCGAGGCGAGCGACTTCGACGACGACGTCCGCGTGTGGGATGGCCGGGGCGGCGTCGTAGACCTCGACAGTCGGCTCATCGCCACGATCGAGCTACTCCCGGCCGCCCCGTCCGGCGCCGCCCCCTCGCGGCTTCACGGCACGGTGCGCACGCGGCAGGGCGATTTCACCGGCTTCGTCCAGTGGGACCGTGAGAAGTGCGTCGGCTCCGACGATCTCGTCGGCCGCGCCGCTTCCGGCGATCAGAGACTGCGCTTCGACACGATCCGGTCGATCGCCCGCCGCTCGTCCGACGGCTCTCTCGTGACGCTCCTCGACGGCCGCGAGTTCGCGATTTCCGGCACCCGCGATGCCGGCGACGGCAACCGCGGAATCTACGTCGACGACCTGCGCTACGGGCGGGTGCTCGTCTCCTGGAGCGCCTTCGAGCGCGTCGACTTCAGCCCCGGCGGAGACGGTCCCGCCTATGGCGATTTCCCGCCGGGGCGCCCGCTCTCGGGAAGCGTCACGACCCGCGATGGCCGCCGCCTCGAGGGACGGCTCGTCTACGACCTCGACGAGAGCGAGACCACGGAAACGCTCGACGCGCCGTCCGACGGTGTCGACTACACCGTCCCGTTCGGCCTGATCGCCTCCGTGGTGCCTGCCGGCGGCGAGGGGGAAGACGCCGTCCGCGGCCGGGTGACACTCCACAGCGGCGAGGTGCTGAAGCTCGAGCGGAAGGGCGACCTCGGCGAGGGGAATGCCGGCCTGCTGGTCTTCGTCGAAGGCCGCCCGAGCCCCGAGTACGTCCCCTGGGCCGACGTCGCGCGCGTCGACCTCGACCGTCCGCAGACGTTCTACCCGCCGCTCACGGGACGCTAGATCACGGCGTCAGTCGACCGTCGGGAGGCTCGACGCCTCCGCGGCCTCGCCGTCCGCGCCCCCGTCCTCGTCCTCGCCCGCCGCGCCCCGCGGCGGGAGGAGGCGCGCCCTCGCGAGCGCGGACTTGCCGAACTTCTCCCGGATTCCGTCGGCGGCGCGGGCAAGGCTCCGCAGTTTCTCGGCGCGTTCGTCGCCGAAGAGGGCCGCCTGGCCCGCGCCGGCGGCCTCGAGGCCGCTGACGCCGACGCCGAGGAGGCGGACGCCGCGCCCCTTCAGGATGACCCGCTCGCGGAAGAGCTCGCGGGCCGCCGCGAGGACGACCTCGGCGAGGTCGGTCGGCTCGGACAGCGTCTTCGAACGGGTGACGGTCTCGAAGTCGCCTGTCCGGACCTTGAGGTGGACCGTGCGGGCGACGAGGCCCTCGCGGCGCAGCTCGCGGGCCACGCCGTCGGCCCGCGCGAGGAGGGCCTTGTCGACGTCGGCGGGGCGCGTCAGGTCGTCTCCGTAGGTGCGTTCCTCGGAGATGGACTTCGCCTCGCGCCCCGGGTGCACCGCGCGGTCGTCGCGCCCGTGCGCGAGCGCCAGGAGGTGCTCCGCGCTCGCCTCGCCGAGGAGCCGCGCGAGGCGCCCCTCGGGCGCGTTCACGAGGTCGGCGATCGTCGCGAGGCCCTGCTCGCGGAGGCGTTCGGCCGTCTTCGGTCCCACGCCCCAGAGGCGCTCGACGGGAAGCGGCCAGAGGCGCGTCGGGACTTCCTCGAGAGGGAAGACGACGAGCCCGTCGGGCTTTTCGAGGTCGGAGGCGACCTTCGCGAGGAACTTGTTCGGCGCAACGCCCGCCGAGCCGGTCAGCCGCTCGCGGTCGCGGATCTCCTGCTTGATCGCCGCGGCGATCCGGCGCCCGTCCGCGAGGTCGCGGGCGATTCCGGTCAGGTCGAGGAACGCCTCGTCGATGGAGAGCGGCTCGACGAGAGGGGAATGCCTTTCGAGGATCTCCCGGATTGCGTGCGACACCTCGACGTAGAGGGACATCCGGCCGGGGAGCCAGACGGCGCGCGGACAGAGCCGCTCCGCGACGACCGAGGGCATCGCCGAGTGGACGCCGAAGCGCCGCGCCTCGTACGAGCAGGTCGAGACGACGCCGCGCCGTCCCCGGTGCCCGATGATGAGGGGCTGCCCGGCGAGCGACGGGTCCTCCCGCACCTCGACCGCCGCGTAGAAGGCGTCCATGTCGAGGTGCAGGACGACGCGGGGCGAGGGGGGGCGGACCACGGAGTAAGGTTAACTCCGGGCGTCGTCGTCCTCTCGACGGGACGGGCCGCGGCGGAGCAGACTCGCTCGAGATGAAGACCGCCTTCGTGACCGGCGCGACGGGGTTCCTGGGGGTGAACCTCGTCGCCCTGCTCCGCGCGGAGGGCTGGCGCGTCGTCGCCATCCACCGTCCGGCGTCGCGCCTGGCGGAGCTCCGCGACCTGGGCGTCGAGCTGGTCCCCGGCGCCATCGACGACCCGTCATCTCTGGAGCGCGCGATGCCCGAGGGGGTGGACGCCGTCTTCCACGTCGCCGGCAACACGTCGGTCTGGTCGCGGAACGACGCCGCGCAGACGCGCGACAACGTGGAGGGGACCCGCAACGTCGCGGCGGCAGCGCTGGCCCGCGGGGCCCGACGGATGGTCCACACCTCGAGCGTGACGGTCTACGGCCTGGGAGACTTCCGGGCCACCGAGGAGACGCCGCCGGCCGAGGACTGCCCCGTGAACTACTTCCGGACCAAGAGGCTCGCCGAACGCGAGGTGGAGGCCGCGGCCGCCCGCGGTCTGGCCACAGCGATCCTGCGGCCGGGGAACATCGTCGGGCCGGGCGACCGCCACAACTGGGCGCGGCTCATCCGGCTCGTGGCGGCCGGGAAGCTCCCGGGCTCGCCGCCGGGACGGGCCTCCTGGTGCCACGTCCGCGAGGTCGCCCGCGCGCACCTCGCCGCGGCGGAGCGTGGGGGAGCCGGCGGCGCCTGGGGGCTCTCCTGCGCGGAGGCCTCGTACGCGGAGTTCATTGCCACGGTTGCCGCGGCGACCGGCGGCCGCGCACCGCGGGTCCTGCCGGCTCCGGCGCTCCGCGCCTGGGCCGGCATCCTGTCCCTGGGCGCCGCCTTCACGGGCCGGGAGCCCGAGGTCACGCCCGAGAGCGTGGCCATCTCCTGCAACCGGGTCACCCTCGATTCCGGCCTGGCGACGCGCGAGCTCGGCTACAGGCCCTCGACGCTTCGCGAGATGGTGACCGACTGCGTGGCGTGGATGCGGGCCGAAGGGTTGCTCGGATAGCTCGGCGAGCACTCGGCCAGCAGGTCCCGCCTGCGGATCAGGACCCGCGCGAGGCCTCGGGGCACACGCGCGAGCGGGGCTCGTGCAGAATGGAGGCATGCAGGAGAACCGGGAGACAGCGCCGGGTGGACGTGCGTTCAACGGAACGGAGGGCCCTGACATGGTCCGGCCATCGCGAATGGTCGGTCCGCTCGTGGCGCTTTGGATCTTCGCGGTCGTCCTGACGCTCGGGCTCGGGGGGATCACCGTCGCGGTCTGGCCCCAGGTGATCGGGGGAAGCCCTGCGGGTCGCCTCGGCCTGGCGGCCGCCTGGCTCGTCCCTGCCTTCGCGATCGCCCTCGCGGCGCTCCAGACGGTTGTCGTGAGGCGGCTGGCCGGCAGCACGTTCGAGCTCGACGGGCCCGCGGCCCTGGGCGGCGTCCTCTCGGGCGTGCTGCACGTGCCCGGGTTCGTCCGCAGGGCGCACGGTCTCGAAGTCATGCTGGAGTGCCGAAAGCGCGTCTCCGTTCGGAGCGGGCTCTCGCCGAGGGTGCATAGCGTCGCCGTCCAATGGCGCGACGGCGCGACCCTCGACCCCGCCGGGCTCGCGCGCTCCCCTCGCGGAGCCGCGATCCCGGTCGTCTTCGACCTGCCGGGTCCGGGCTCCGGCGCCGAAGCCTCGGGAGACCCCGCCGGCGCGGTCTCGTGGGCGCTCCTGCTCCTCGCCGACCTGCCCCGTGTCGACGGAATCGTGGAGCTTCCTCTCGACGTTCGGCCCTCAGCCGCAGGGCCGGCGCCGGCCGGGGAGCGGCGGCAGATGCCGCGCCTCCAGCGGCCATCCCGGCCCGCCTCGTCCTCGATCCGCGCACGGGCGGTCCCCGGCGGAACCGCCTATCTCCTGCCCACGGTCCCGTGGTTCCTGTGGGTCGTTCCACTCCTCCTCGCGGCCGCGATCCTGTGGTTCCGGCACGCGCCCTTCTTCGCGGGAAACGACCCGCTCCCGTGGGCGCTGGGCGTGGCCGGAGGCTTCGAGGCGATCCTCGCGATCGTCGCGATCTCCTCCACGAGCCGACTCGAGCTCTTCCCGGACGAGCTCCGGGTCCGCACCGGGGTTCGATTCGCCGGGTGGTGGCAGCGGATCCCCCGCGCGGACGTCCTCGAGGTCCGCACCCGTGCGGGGACCGCGAACATCGTGAAGTACTCGGTTCTCGTCCGGACGAAGGAAGGCGACCGTGTCGTCGCTTCGAACCTCGAGCGGCTCGGCGACGCCGAGTGGCTCGCGGCCGAGCTGGACCGCTGGAGAGTGCCCTGACGGCCGGATGAGAAGCTCCGACCGAGCGGGCCACCGTGTCACCGCGTCGGGCGCGGTCGAGGTCGAGGTCGGGCTACGACTCGCGCCCGGACTTCCCGAGCAGCTCCTGCGAGGCGCCTCTGCCTGTCACGGGACGCCTACCAGATCTTCCACCACGGCTTCTCCTCCAGGTGCCGCCACCGGAAGTCCGTCTTCCAGGTGGCGTCCCGCTGGAGGTATTTCAGGAACGCTGCCTCGGCGACGGACCTGGCGACCGTGTGAAGGCAGTGATAGTGCCGGCTCTCGTCGCCTTCCCTGTACTCCAGCGTGAACGGGCCGCCACCTTCGCCGGCGGCCTGCATGTAGACCTGATCCGACTCGGAGAGGATGACGAAGGAACCGCGCCCGGCGTCGTCCGCGAAGACCGCCCGGACGTCCGCCTCGGTGGCCTCGGACGACTTGACTCCGTTCTCGTGCTCCAGCTTCATCGCATCCGCCTCCCTGAAAGGCCATTCCGCTGCCGATCCGAGGAGCCGTCGCGCGAGCCGTCTCGCCGGCTCGCACCCCTCGGGCGAAGCCTACTGCGCGACGATCTCCACGCGCCGGTTCCGCGCCCGGCCTTCCGCCGTCGCGTTGGAGGCGACGGGGGAGACGGGTCCGGCGCCGAACGGGGCGAGACGGGCCGCCGCGATGCCGTGCTTCGTCGTGAGGACCTTCACGACCGAGGCCGCGCGCGCCTGCGAGAGCTTCACGTTGTGGTCGAAGGCGCCCGAGTTGTCGGTGTGGCCGACGACGTAGACCGAGAGCCGGGCGTCGTTCTTCAGCAGCTTCGCGATCTCCGCGATGGTCGCGTCGGACTCGGGCCTGACGTCGGCCCTGTCGGTGTCGAAGGTGATCCCGTAGAGGGCCACCTTCCCGGTGTCGCGGATGCTCCCCGCCATTGCCGCCGCGTTGGCGACGACGTCCTGGCGCATCGCCTCCTTCTCGACGACGGTCACGCTGTACATGCCGTTCCCGGAGCCCTCGACGAACGCCCACGACTCGACGTTTCCCTTCGCGACCTGGAACGTCGTGTAGTTGCGGCCGCCGTCCTCGTACTCGTAGACGACCTTCCCGCCGATCGCCTTCACGGCGTTCGTGTAGTTCCGCGTGACCTGGATCGCGCTCGGGAGCCTGATCCCGTCGTTCGCGTAGTAGTGCACCGAGACGCGCCGACCCTCGACGGCCTGCGTCTTCCCGCTCGCCACCGGGAACTCGAACCGGTCGAACTCCAGCTCCTCGTAGCTGTAGATGTGGAACCCGGGCATGCGGGAGAAGAGGCCCGGGTCTTTGCTCCCGGGCTTGTCCTCCGGGTCGCTCGCCGCGCGGAGCGCGAAGGGCGCGACGAGGGCCGGCACGAGGAAAAGGAGAATGCAGCCTCGTCTCATGGCGTCGTTCCCTCCGGGCACGGAAGGAAGGAAGCACGACCGGCCTTCCGCGCCGTAGACGTTCCGTCGGGCGGGCAAAACGATATCCCACGGCGGAAAGCCGCCGGGGAGACGGGACCGGCCGGGCGGGCGGGCCGCGGAAGCTACTTGTGGGCGGCGTTCGCGGCCTCGGCCGCGAGCTTCAGCTCGGCGTTGGCCTCTTCGAGAAGCTGCTTCGCCTTCTCGGCGTGGCCCTTCATGTCCCACTCGTTCGCGTGCTGGGCAGCCACGACCTTGTCGAACGCCTGCCGCGAGAGACTCTGGGCCGCCGCGAGGTTCGGGTGCCTCTGGGGGTTGACGTTCTGGGCGGGCTTCTTCGCCGCGAACGCCGTGCCGGCGAGGCAGAGCGCAAGCCCCAGGACGACCGTCCGGACGATCCTCGACATGAACGCCTCCTGTTCCGGTGGGGAATTCGGGTCGGCCAGAATGTGTGGCTCCCTTGTGTCCACGTCAAGGCGGACGGGGAGGGAAAGGGAGGAGCCCCCCTTCGGGGCCTGCGCCCACAGGACGGCGCGATAGGATTTCGCGATCCGGTCACGAACCCCGGTCCGAAGGAGGTCGGTCATGGAGCGTAGCCTCGCCCTGTTGCTCTGTCTCGCGCTCTTCACGCCGCTCGCCGAGGCCCAGACGACCTCGAAGCGCCAGGAGAAGCTGGAGCAGTACCGCCGCCTCCTCGGCGCCTACGACTGCCGCGACCGGATGGTCGGCGTGCAGGGGCTGCTCGACGAGGTCCCGCCGAAGGAGCTCTTCGACACGGCGTGGGAGTGCGCCGAGGCGGAGTACGCCGACTCCGACACGCGAAGCGCCGCGCGGGAGGCCGTCCGGAAGCTCGTGAGCCGCCGCGACACCGTGATGGTGCCGACGATACTCGCGACGCTCAGGGACCTCGGAGGGCGGGACGGGAGCGACCTGATCTCGGGCGTCTCCTCGATCGAGCCGCCGGTGAAGGAGGCGGTGCCGGTCCTCGCGGGGCTCCTCGACGCCCGGAACGACGCGACGCGGCGCGCCGCCGCGAGGGGGCTCGGGAGGATGAAGGCCGCCTCGCTCCCCGCGGTGCCGAAGCTCGCCGACTGCCTCGCGTACGAGAAGGACAACGAGACGCGTGTGGCCGCAGCGGAGGCGCTGGGCGAGATCGGCCCGACGGGCGCGAAGGCGTCCGTCCCCGCCCTCGCGAAGGCCGCGAAGGAAGACCGGTGGCCGAAGGTGCGGAGCACGGCCCTCACCGCCCTCGGCGAGCTCGGACCGGCGGCGAAGGACGCGATCCCCGTCCTCCGGGAGGCGCTGAAGGACCCCGACGGCTGGATCAGCCTGGCCGCGCGGAACGCGCTCTTCCGGGTGGAGCCGGGAAAGGCGCAGGAGGTCGCGGATGTCGCCGACGCCGCGCGCCCCGTGCAGAAGGGCCTCCTCTTCGACGACCTCGGCCCGATGCAGTCCGTCCTCTCGGCGAAGGTCCCCGAGGTCTTTGAGCTGGCGGTCTACCCCGAGTTCGCGATGGCGACGACGGCCTGCCGCGACGCGTCGAGCGGCCGCTGCACGTTCACCTACAAGGGGGGAGCCGTGACCGGTCCGGACGAGGGGAGCGGCGACTGCGAGAAGAAGATCGCCCTCGCGAAGGTCGACTTCTCCGTCGTTCCCGGCCTCGTGAAGCAGGCGCCCGGGCTCCTCGGGAAGCCGGACGGGAAAGTCGACATGGTGAACCTGACGCCGGGGGTCTTCTGCAAGAGCCACGGATGGAACGTCAGTGTGAAGGACGCGGGGATGGTCCTCTTCAAGATCAACGGAAAGGTCGACAAGACCATCAAGTACTAGGCCGGGGCCCTTCTTCTCACGGCAGCTCGGTCGAGACGACGCTCCCCCCGGCGAGGCCGGCCCAGAGACGCGCGGGGCTTCCGCCCGAGATCGCGAGCGCCCGGACGTCCGTGTCGAGGAGCCCCTCGTTCATCGGCTTCCAGGTCGTGCCGCCGTCGGAGCTGACGAAGACGCCGTCGAACGTCCCGGCGAAGGCCTTCCCGTCGCGCGCGACGGCGACCGCCTCGACCTCGTCGCCCTTGAGGCCCTGCGTCACGCGGCTCCAGGTGGCGCCGTTGTCCGTGCTGCGGAAGAGGCCCTCCTTCGTCCCGGCGTAGAGCCGGTCGGGCTTGCTCGGGTCGACGGCGAGGTCGAGGAGCTCGCCGGGGCGGACAGCGCTCCAGCTCTTCCCGCCGTCCGTCGTCCGGAAGATCCCTTCCTTGCCGCAGGCGGCGAAGACGGTGCCGGGCGACGCGGCCCGGAGGAGCTTGACGCTCTCGCTCGCGATGCCGGTCCCCGCCGGCTGCCATTTCTTCCCGCCGTCGGTCGACTTGAAGACGGCCGTCCCCGGTTCGCGGTTCGACCAGCTCCCGGCGTAGAGCGTCTTCGCGTCGCCGGGGTCCTGGACGAAGCTCTGGAACTGGGGCTCGTCGAGGCGCCCCTTCATCAGGTCCTTCATGCTGGGGCCCTTCATCTCGGGCTTCGCCCAGGTCCTCCCCCCGTCCTCCGATCGCCACCAGCTCGAGGCGGAAAAGGCGTAGAGCTTCTTCGGGGAGTCCTTGTCCCAGGCGATCCCGTCGATCTTCGCCGGCTCGCCGTCCTTGAACGGGCGCTGGATCTCCCGCCACTCGCCCGGCGCGTCGAGCCGGAAGAGCCCGACCTTCAGCTGCGCGAAGAGCGGGCCGGCGCCCGACGGGGGAGCCCAGATCCGGTCGACCCAACCGGCCGCCAGGCCCTTGCCGAACGGCTCGAAAGTCTCGCCGCCGTCGGTGCTGCGGTAGAACCCGTCGCCCGCGGCGCCGGCGTAGACCGTTCCCTTCTTCCGAGGGTGAAAGGCGACGGCGAAGCAGAGGAAGTCCCCGAGCCCCTCTCCCACCGTGTGCCAGGTGTCGCCGCCGTCCGCGCTTGCCCGAAGGCCCTTCTTCGTCGCGGCGAGGAGCGACTGCGGGTTCGCCGGGTCGACCGCGATGTCGAAGAGCTCGTCCGTGCCGCGGAGGCCGATCTCGAGCTCGGTGAAGTTCGCGCCGCCGTCGGTGCTTCGGAAGAGCCGGCCGAAGCCGATGACGGCGAAGAGCGTCGTGGGGTTCCCCTCGACGGCGACCAGGAGCTTGACGTTGTTTTCCGGGAGCCCCTCGCCGAACGGCTTCCACGTCTTGCCGCCGTCCTGGCTGCGGCTCAGGTGATGCTTCTCGCCGCGGCCGCCGGCCCAGACGACGAGCGGGTTCTTCGGGTCGACGGCGAAGGCGTAGGCGTCCTGGCCGGGAACGCGGAAGCTCTGCCACGTCTTCCCGCCGTCGGCGCTCCGGTAGTGGAGGTTGGTGGAGGGGACGAAGATGACGCCGGGCTTGCCCGGCGCGAAGGCGATCCGCTGGCCGACGGCGCTCGAGGTCGGGTCGACCTTCACGCTCGCCCACGTCTTCCCCCGGTCGGGGGAGCGGAAGAACGCTCCGGAGACGTCCGTCTCGACGCCAGCCCAGAGCGTCGCCGGGTCGCGCGGGTCGACCTCGATCCAGCGGACGCTCCGGCTGACCATCCCGTCGCCGGGGAGGACCCACGTCTGGCCGCCGTCTTCGCTCCGCCAGACGCCTCCGCCGGAGGTCGCGGCGTAGATCGTGTCGGGATTCGCCGGGTCGAGGGCGACGTCCCGGATCGTCGAGACGAAGGGGCCCTCGCTCCTCCAGGCCGCGCCGGCGACCGTCGGGAGCGCGAGGAGAGCAGCTGCGAGGACGCGTGCGAGGCGCGCGAATCGCTTCATCGGTTCCTCCTTGAGAGGGGCGGTGGCTGGGGGGCATTCTCGCTCCTTTCGCCCGCGCTCGCGCCGGAGGTCGTCCCGTGCGAACCTCCGCCTCGCATGAGCAGGCACGACGTCGTGGTCATCGGGAGCGGGATCAGCGGGCTGACCTTCGCGCACGCGGCCGCCCGGGCCGGGCGGAAGGTCCTCGTCCTCGAGCGGGAGCCGAAGCCGGGAGGCTGCCTCTCGACACACCGGGCGGCCGGAGGCTACTGGTTCGAGCTGGGGGCTCACACCTGCTACAACTCCTACGTCGGATTCACTCAGATCGTCGAGGGGTGCGGCCTCCGCGGCGAGGTGCTCCCGAGGGCGAAGACGCACCTGCGATTCCTCGACGGCGACCGTATCGTTCCCGGCTCGAACCTCGGCGTCCTCCTCCGCCTCTTCTCCTGGCCCGAGGCGGCCGTGAGCCTGCCGCGGATGATCGGGGCGAGGAAGGACGGGAAGACGGTCGCCGAGTTCTACGGCCGGATCGTCGGGAAACGGAACTACGCCAGGGTGCTCGGGCCGATGCTCTCGGCGGTGCCGTCGCAGCGCGCGGACGACTTCCCGGCGGGGATGCTCTTCAAGATCCGGGACACGCGGCGCAAGGACTTCCCGCGCAGCTTCTCGCTGAAGGGGGGGCTCCAGTCGGCGACGGACGCTCTCGCGAGGACGCCCGGTGTCGAGGTGGCGACGGGGCGGACGGCGGCGAGCCTCGACGCGAGCGGCGCGGGCTGGGTGGTCGTGACGGACGACGGCGAGCACCACGACGCGGAGACCGTGGCCGTCGCGACGCCCCCGTCCGCTGCGTCGGCGCTTCTCGGCGCGGCCGAGCCCGCCCTCGCGGCGCAGGCCGCGCGCGTGAAGGAGGCGGTCGTCGAGACGCTCGGCTTCGCCGTGTGCGCCTCGAAGGTGAGCCGGGTCCCGGTCTCGATGTTCCTCGTGCCGAAGAGCGACCTCTTCCACTCGATCGTGACGCGCGACTCGGTCCCCGATCCCGACTGGCGGGCCTTCTCGGTCCACTTCAAGCCGGGCCTCTCGTCCGAGGAGCGGTTCTCGCGCGCCGCGAAGCTCCTCGGCCTCGCGAGGGCCGACCTCGAGGAGCCGGTCGAGAAGAGGACCGTCCTGCCGTCGCCCGCGCTCGGGCACGAGGCGATCGTCGCGGAGATCGACCGCCTCTCGGCGGGAAAGCGCCTCGCCGTCCTCGGCAACTGGTTCGCCGGCCTCTCGATCGAGGACTGCGTGGACCGGTCGCGGACGGAGTGGGCGAGGGTGGCCGCGGCCGGCTGAGACGACGCCCCGGGTCTGGACCGGTACCGACAGATCGCAACGACCTTCCCTTGACGAGAGGCCCGACCGTGACCACCTTCTGGGCAGTGGTGCCGATCGGAGTTGCGAGAGGGGGCGTGCGCGGGCTGCTCGTCGTCCTGTTCGCCCTGCCTGCCACGGCGGGCCTCGCGATCGAGACCGGGCCCCCGCAGCCCCGCTTCGCGCTCGGAAACGTCGATCTCATCACCCTCGCCGCGTCCAGCCCGCCGATCGAGGTCGCCGCGCCCGCGGCACCGGAGCCCGAGAGATCCCTGACCGGTCGCGAGCTGCACGCCCGGGTCGAGGCGTTCCTCGCGAACGAGGTGAGGGCCGAGGTCGCGGCCGCCCGGTGGCGCCTCGCCTGGGCCGACGGCCAGTCGGCGGTCTATTCGGGAGGAAACGTCTCCGACAGCCTGAGCGCCCTGTTCGTCGTCCTCCTCGGCTCCATCTCCTACGCGACGAACTCCGGCGTTCGGGACGCGAAGGTGTGCGTGTCGTTCCTCGACAGGTACGACGCGAGGGTACGGGCCCTCCGGGACGACGTGCCCGAGAGCGACGCGACAGCGCCGGCCGGCCTCCTGGAACGATGGGAGCGACTCACCGCAGAGCTGGTCGAGAACGCCGCCTGCCATCGCGGCCGGTGAGGAGCCGGGCCGCGACGTCGACGCTGTCGCGGTCGCTTCAGGCGCTCAGCCCCGCCACGTCCAGCAGCCCCGCGATGTCCGCCGGGATCGGCGCGACGGCGTCGACGCGCGCCCCGGTGACCGGGTGGTCGAAGGCGAGGCGGCGGGCGTGGAGGGCCTGGCGGGGGAAGTCGCGGCAGGCGTCGTGGAGCGCGGGGTCGGCGATCCCCTTCCAGCGGGGCGAGCCGTAGGTCGCGTCGCCGACGATGGGGTGGTGGATCGCCTTCAGGTGGACGCGGATCTGGTGCGTCCGCCCCGTGACGAGAGTGCAGAGGAGGAGAGAGAGCCCGGCCTTCGCACCCGCCGACTCGCCGAGGCGCTCGTAGAGGGTCGTGGACTCGCGCCCCTCGGTCTTCGAGGTCGCCATCCGCTTCCGGTCGTGCGGGTCGCGGTGGATCCTCAGGTCGACCTTCCCCTTCGTGACCGCGGTCTTCCCGTAGACGACGGCGAGGTACTCCTTGACGAGGGTGCGCGCCTTCATCGCCTTCGCCATGCCGGCGTGCGCGGCCTCGGTCTTCACGACGACGAGGACGCCGGACGTGTCCTTGTCGAGGCGGTGGACGAGGCCGGGGCGGTCCGCCTCCCCGGCCCACTCCTTCGAGTGGAAGAGGAGCGCGTTCACGAGGGTGCCGTCGCGGTGGCCGACGGCGGGGTGGACGACGAGGCCCGGCGGCTTGTCGAGGACGAGGAGGTGGTCGTCCTCGAAGAGGATCGAGAGGGGGATCTCCTGCGGGACCAGCTCCGGCTTCGGCGGCGGGGGAGGCGGAAGGACGGTGTCGACGAGGTCGCCGGCGGCGACCTTCGCGGCGGTCTTCGTGACGGCGCGGCCGTTGACGAGGACGTGCCCGGCCTCGATCCACTCCTGGACCTTCGTCCGGGAGGCCTCGGGGAGGTCGGCGAGGTGGCGGAGGAGGACGCGGTCGAGGCGCTCGCGGTCGTCGCCGCGGTCGGCGGTGAAGCTCCGGCGGGGACGCTCGCAGTCCCCGCTCACGCCTCGCCGGAGGCTCCGGCCTTCCGGAGGCCGAAGAGGTAGATCGCCGCTCCGACGAGGAAGAGGCCGATGGCGATGCCCTGCGACGTGGAGAGGCCGAGGAGGGGAACGGTGCCGCGCGGGTCGCCGCGGAAGAGCTCGACCGTGAAGCGTAGGATCGCCGCGCCCATCAGGTAGAGCGAGAAGGTGCGACCCGGGACCCTCCCCTTGCCGAACCAGAGGAGGAGGCCGACGAGGGCGAGGAGGCCGACCCCCTCGTAGATCTGCGTCGGGTGGAGCGGGACGTTGAGCGGGACGCCGACGTTCTCGCCCGCCTTCGGGCTCGTGAACGTGATCGCCCAGGGCTTGTCGCAGTGTGCGCCCCAGCAGCAGCCGGCGGCGAGGCACCCGACGCGGCCGATGGCCTGGCCGAGGGCGACGCACGGGGCGGCGGCGTCGGCGAACGAGAGGAAGGGGACCTTTCGCACCTTCACGAAGAAGACCGCGGCGACGAGCGCTCCGAGGAGGCCGCCGTAGAAGACGCCTCCGGCGCGGAAGAGCTCGAACAGGCCGTGGAGCGAGGTGAGGTAGTACGAAGGCCCCTCGACGACCAGGAGGAGGAGCTTCGCGCCGAGGAGGCCGGAAAGGATGAGCCAGATCCCCATGTCGACCGCGGTCTCGGGGTCGATTCCGTACGCGGGCGCTCGCCGCTTCAGGAGGAGGACGGCGAGGAGGAACGCGACGCCGAGCGCGGCGCCGTAGGTGGGGAGGACGACGGGACCGAGGTGGATCAGCTCGGGGTGCATCAGGACTCCGGCTTCGTCTCCGCGCCGTCGGGGTTCTTCCAGATGTCGAGCGCGAGGAGGACGACGCCCACGGTGATGGCGCTGTCGGCGACGTTGAAGGAGGGCCACTCCCACCGGTCGGCGAGGTGGATGCGGAGGAAGTCGGTCACGGAGCCCGCGCCGATCCGGTCGATGAGGTTCCCGACGGCGCCGCCGAGGATCCCGGCGAGGGCCAGCTGGAGACGCTTCCAGTGGACGGGGCTCCTGAAGGCGTAGACGAGGACGAGGACGAAGACCCCGAACGCGACGGCGTTCAGGAGGATCGGCCGGTAGGGGGAGGTCGCCCCGGCGAAGAGGCCGAAGGCGGCGCCCGTGTTCTTCACGTGGGTGATGTCGAAGCAGCCGGGGATGACGACGATCCGGTCGTGGAGCGGGACCCAGGCGCGGATCATTGTCTTCGTCGCCTGGTCGAGGAGGACGACGAGTGCCGCGAGGGCGAAGTAGAGGGCCCGGAGGCGGACGGGGCTCACGCCGCGACGATCCGCCGGCAGCGGCCGCAGAGACCGGTCTCGTCGCCGTCGCGCTTCACCTGCCAGCAGCGGGGACACTTCGTCCCCTCTGCGGCGTGCGCGGCGACCGCCGGCCCGGCGCATTCGCCCTTCGGCGGGGCGAAGACGACCTCGGGGACGATGAGGAGGTCAGCGAAGCCGGCCGCGTCGAGGCCGGTCGCCGCGAGGTCGGCCTCGAGGGCGGCGGTCATGGCGACCTCGGCGCGGGCCTGCGCGCTCGTGCCGACGACGCCGTCGCGCCGGAGCGGCTCGAGGGCGGCGACGAACGCGGCGCGGGCCTCGAGGAGGCGGCCCCACGCGGCGTGCTGCGCGTCGTCCATCGACGCGAGGACGAGGCTGTCCCAGGTGGCGAGGTTCGGGGAGGTCCCCTCGTGTCCCGGGAGCGACTCCCAGATTTCCTCGGCGGTGAAGGGGCAGATCGGGTTGAGGAGGAGGGCGAGCGCCTCGGCGATGCGGTAGGCGGCGGTCTGCGCCGAGCGGCGCGCCGGGTCGTCCTTGCCGAGGACGAAGAGGGCGTCCTTCCGCACGTCGCACCAGAGGGCCGAGAGGTCCGTCGTCGCGAACTCCTTGAGCCGGCGCGCGACCGTGTGGAACTCGAAGCGGTCGTAGGCCTTCCGGCACTCGGAGACGAGGAGGCCGGCGCGGGCGACGAGGAGGCGGTCGAACGGCTCGAGCTTCTCCGGAGCGACGGCGTGCGTCGCCGGGTCGAAGTCGAAGAGGTTCGAGAGGAGGAAGCGGGCCGTGTTCCGGATCTTCCTGTAGGCCTCGGCCGTCCGGGTCAGGATCTCCTGGTTGAGCCGGATGTCGTCGGTGTAGTCGGTCGAGCCGACCCAGAGGCGGAGGACGTCGGCGCCGTGCTTCTCGATGACCTCGTCGGGCTCGACGGTGTTCCCCATCGACTTCGACATCTTCCGGCCGTCCCCCGCGACGACGAAGCCGTGCGTGACGACGGTGTCGTACGGCGCCTTCCCGTGCAGGGCGACCGCCGTCAGGAGCGACGACTGGAACCAGCCGCGGTGCTGGTCGTGCCCCTCAAGGTAGAGGACGTGAGGAGCCTTCGGGTCGGCGTAGGGCGACGGGATGCCGTAGCCCGACGTCCCGAGGACGGCGGCGTGCGAGACGCCCGAGTCGAACCAGACGTCGAGGATGTCCTTCACCTTCTCGAACGCGACGCCCTTCCACTTCGAGGCGGGAGGGACGAAGGCGTCGGCAGGGAAGCTCTCGTCGTCCCACCAGGCGTCGGCGCCGTGCTTCTCGAAGATCGCGACGAGGTGGTCGAAGAAGAGCTTCAGCTCGGCCGGGTCGTCGGCGGAGGGGTAGTACTCGAAGTCGGGGCGCGGCTCGGCGGGACGGAGGATCGTGATCGGAGAGCCCCACAGCCTCTGGCGCGAAATCGTCCACTCGAGCCGGTTCTCGACCATCGCGCCGATCCGGTTCACGCCGAACGCCGGGACCCACTCGACCTTCTCGCGGATCTCCGTGAGCGCGCGGTCGCGCAGGGCGCCGAGGTCGATGAACCACTGGTGCGTCGCCCGGAAGACGACCGGGCTCTTGCAGCGCCAGCAGTGCGGGTAGCTGTGGACGACGTCGGTCTTCCCGAGGAGGCGCGCGCCCGACGGGTCGCCCGCCTCGAGGAGGGCGAGGACGGCCCGGTTCGCGTCGAGTTCGGGCGACTTCGCCGCGACGACGCGCTTGCCGCGGAGCGGCTCGGGGACGTTCTCGTCGTAGAAGCCTGCGGGGTCGACGGGGCAGAGCGCCGGGTCGTCGACAGGGTGGCCGCTCCGCTTGACGACCTCGTGGTCCTCGCGGCCGTGGCCGGGGGCGGTGTGGACGAGGCCGGTGCCGTCGTCGGTGGAGACGTGCTCGCCGAGGAGGAATCCGAACGAGACGCCGTCGACGTCGAAGGGGCGCCGGTAGCCCGGGCGCGCCATCTCGACCTCGGCCCCCTTGCGGGTCGTGCCGGGGACGGCGGAGAGGTCGGCCCAGCCGAGGGCCTTCGCGGTCGCCGGGACGAGGGGCTCGGCGAGGAGGTAGAGCTTCGACGGCTCGGAGGCGCGCCGCGCGAGGACGTACGGGATCTCGGGGCCGAGGCAGACGGCGCGGTTCGCCGGGAGCGTCCAGGGGGTCGTCGTCCAGATGACGGCGAAGAGCTCCGAGCCCGCCGCGAGCGCCTCGCCCCAGAGGGCGCGGAGCGCGTCGGTGACCGGCATCGGGAAGGCGACGTGGATCGAGGCGTCCGTGCGGTCCTCGTACTCCACCTCGGCCTCGGCGAGGGCGGTCTTGCAGTTGACGCACCAGAGGACGGCCTTGAAGCCGAACGTGACGAGCCCCTTCGCGAGGAACTCGCCGAACGACCGGGCGATCGTCGCCTGGTAGCCGTAGTCCATCGTCCGATAGGGGGCGTCCCAGGTGCCGAGGATGCCGAGGCGCTGGAAGTCCTCCCGCTGCGCGACGACCCACTTCTGGGCGTACTCGCGGCAGGCCTGCCGGAAGGTGACGGGCGACATCTCGCGCTTCTTCGAGCCGAGCTCCTTGTCGACCTTCAGCTCGATCGGGAGCCCGTGGCAGTCCCAGCCCGGAACGTACGGGGCCTCGAAGCCGGCGTGGCTCTTCGAGCGGACGACGATGTCCTTCAGGATCTTGTTGAGCGCCGTCCCGATGTGGATGTGCCCGTTCGCGTAGGGGGGGCCGTCGTGGAGGATGTAGCGGGGGGCTCCCGCCTTCCTGCGGGCCTCGAGGACGGTCTCGTAGAGGCCGGAGTCGAGCCACCGGCGCAGCCGCTCCGGCTCCCGCTTCGGGAGGTCCGCCTTCATCGGGAAGGAGGTCTTCGGGAGGTGGAGCGTGTCCTTGTAGTCGCGGGCTTCCATAGAGGCTCCGGAGGTTACCGGCCGCATCCCCTCGATGCAAGACGCGCGCCGGGAGCGGCCCGTGGCCCTCTGCGATGATCCGCGGCCCGGAGGTGCCCTTGGTCTCTCCCGTCCGCGCGGTCCTCTTCGACATGGACGGCGTCCTCGTCTTCTCGCAGGACGCCTGGTTCGCGGTCTACAACGAGACGCTCGTCCTCTTCGGCCACGCGCCCGTCTCGCGCGAGGCGTTCGACGCGATCTACGGGAACGGCGCGGCGGCCGACCGGGACCTCTACATGCCCGAGCGGACCGTCGCGGAGATCGAGGCGGCCTACGCGCGCCTCTTCGAGCAGCATCTCGGCGGGATCCGGCCGAACGTCGAGGCGATCGTCGTGCTCCGTGAGCTGCGGCGCCGCGGGATCCGGACGGCCGTGGCGACGAACACGACGGCCCCGCTCGCGAGGAGGATCCTCGACCTCCACGGCCTCCTGCCGCTCCTCGACGCGACGGCTTCCGCCGACGAGGCGGGAGCGGGGAAGCCCGACCCGGCGGTCGTCCGGCTCGCGGCCGAGAGGGTCGGGATACCGCTGCCGGAGTGCCTCTTCGTCGGCGATTCGCGCTTCGACGCGCAGGCGGCCGTCGCGTCGCCCGTACGGTTCGTCGGCCTCTCCCACGGCGACGGGGCGCGGATCGAGCGCCTCGGAGAGCTCCTCGACCTCGTTCCGGACCGCTCGGTCCGCTAAACTCCCGGGTTTGATGTCCGACAAGATCAGGACCGGCATCGCCGGCTGCGGCTACCTCGGGCGGCACCACGCCCGGATCCTCACCGAGCTCCCGCTCTCCGAGCCCGTCGGCTTCGTGGAGCCGAACGACCAGATGGCCGCCGAGATCGAGGGGAAGTATGGCTCCCTCGGCCTCGTCCGCTGCCGCTCCGTGAGGGAGCTGCTCGCGCGGGGCGCGACGGCCGTCGTCGTCGCGACGCCGACGTCGACCCACGCCGAAGTGGCGGAGGAGCTCCTCTCCGGCGGCGCCGACGTGATGGTCGAGAAGCCGATGACGGTGACGCTCGACGAGGCCGACCGGCTCATCGCGGTCGCCCGGGCGAACGGCCGCGTCCTCCAGGTGGGGCACATCGAGCGGTTCAACCCGGCCGTCGTCGCCGTCCTCCCGCTCGTCACGGAGCCGAAGTTCATCGAGGCGCACCGCCTCGGCGTCTTCGTCCCGCGCGCGCTCGACGTCGACGTCGTCCTCGACCTCCTCGTCCACGACCTCGACATCGCGCTCGAGATCGTGAAGAAGCCCGTGACGGCGATCCACGCCGTCGGGGTGCCGATCCTCTCGAAGAAGGTCGACATCGCCTCGATCCGCCTGGAGTTCGAGGGGGGCTGCGTCGCGAACCTGACCGCCTCGCGCGTCTCGACGGAGAAGACGCGGAAGTTCCGGTTCTTCCAGCCCGACTGGTACTTCTCGATCGACACGCAGAAGCGGGACGTGACGGCCTATCGGCTCGACCGCCTGAGCGGGCCGCCGCGGATCATGGAGTGGCCCGTGGACGTCGTCCCGGCCGACCCGCTGACGGCGGAGGACGGCGCCTTCCTCGAGGCGTGTCGGACGCGGACGGAGCCCGCGGTGACGGGGGAGGCGGGCCGCGCCGCGCTGAAGCTCGCGCTCGACGTCCAGGAGGAAGTCCGGCGGAGGGTCGGTTGACGAAGCGGATCGGCCTCGTCGGCGGCTCGGGCCTCTACGCGCTCCCCGGCGTGACGGTGCACGAGGAGGTCGTCCTCGAGACGCCGTTCGGCGTCCCGTCGGACGCCTTCGTCCTCGGCGAGCTCGCGGGCGTGCCGGTCGCCTTCCTCGCGCGCCACGGGCGCGGGCACCGGTTCCTGCCGACCGAGGTGAACTACCGGGCGAACGTCTGGGGCTTCCGCAAGCTCGGCTGCTCCTACCTCGTCTCGTCGTCCGCCTGCGGCTCGATGAAGCTCGAATACAGGCCGACGGACATCGTCCTCCCCGACCAGTTCCTCGACCTGACCAAGGGGCGACCGTCGACCTTCTTCGGCGGCGGGTGCGTCGGGCACGTCTCGTTCTCTCACCCGGTCTCGGCGCACCTCCTCGACGTCCTCGCGAAGGCCGCCGAGGAAGCGGGCGCCGTCGCCCACCGGGGCGGAACCTACGTCTGCATGGAGGGGCCGCAGTTCTCGACGCTCGCGGAGTCGCGGCTCTACCGCTCCTGGGGCGTCGACGTCATCGGGATGACGAACGCCACGGAGGCGAAGCTCTGCCGGGAGGCCGAGATCGACTACGCCTCGATGTGCCTCGTGACCGACTACGACTGCTGGCACGAGGAGGAGGAGCCCGTCTCGGTGGAGGCGGTCCTCGCCGTCCTCAGGAGGAACGCCGAGACGGCGGACCGGGTCCTCGCGAAGGCGGTCGCCTCCCTCGACCCGGAGCGCCCTCCCGACTGCGACGGCGCGATGCGCTTCGCCGTCCTGAGCGCCCCCGACCGGATCCCGGCGGAGGCGCGCGAGCGCCTCGCGCTCCTGATGGAAAGGTACTGGACATGAGCTCGAACCCGAAGGTCGTCGTCACCGGGTCGGTGGCGTTCGACTACCTGATGCGCTTCCCCGGGAAGTTCCAGGACGTCGTCGTCCCCGACCGCATGCACCGGCTCTCCGTCTCGTTCCTCGTGGACGAGATGCGGCGCGTGCGCGGGGGCGTCGCTCCGAACATCGCCTACGGGCTCGCCCTCTTCGGCGTGACGCCGACGATCCTCGCGACGGCGGGGCAGGACGCGGCCGACTACAGGGCCTGGCTCGCCGCGGAGGGGGTCGACGTCTCCGGGATGAAGCTCTGCGACGACGTCTTCACGGCGTCGTTCTTCGTCTCGACGGACGAGGAGCAGAACCAGATCGCCACGTTCTACGCGGGCGCGATGGCCCGGGCCTCCGAGCTCTCGTTCCGGACGTTCGCGCCGGGGGAGGTGGCGCTCGCGCTCGTCTGCCCGAGCGACCCGACGGCGATGCGGCAGCACGCGAACGAGTGCCGCGAGCTGGGGATCCCGTACGTCTACGACCCGAGCCAGCAGGTCGCGCGCCTCGACGGCGCGGACCTCCTCGACGGGCTCGACGGCGCCGCGATGCTCATCGGGAACGACTACGAGTTCGGCGTCATCGAGAAGAAGACGGGCCTTTCCGAGGCGGAGCTCGCGGCGAAGGTGCCGGTCCTCGTCATCACGCGCGGCGAGGAGGGGGCGACCATCGCGCTCCGCGGCGGCTCGGCCGAGGAGCCCGGCGGCGCCCGGACGCTCCGGATCCCGCCGGCGCTCCTCCGGAGCGAGGCGCTCGACCCGACGGGGGTGGGCGACGCCTTCCGGTCGGGCCTCGTCGCCTCGCGCCTCCGCGGGCTCCCGTGGGAGGAGGCAGGGCGGGTCGGCGCGGTGGCGGCCGTCCTCTGCCTCGAGACGCTCGGCCCGCAGCCGCGGCGATGGACGCTCGACGACCTCCTCGAGCGGTACGCCGAGAGCTTCGGCGGGCCGCTCCCCGCCCCGCTCGCGGAGCGGCTCCGGGGCGCCGCCGCCGCCGCGGGCGAGGAGCCTTCCGGGCGTCCGTCGGGCCGCTTCTCTCTGCTAGACTGAGACGGTCATGAACGTACTCGAGGGCCAGCTTCGCGCCGACGGGCGGCGGTTCGGAATCGTCGCCTCCCGGACCAACGACATCGTCGTCTCCCGCCTCCTCGACGGGGCCCTCGATGCCTTCCGCCGGCTCGGGGCCGCCGAGGACGCCGTGACCGTGGTCAAGGTCCCCGGCTCCTGGGAGATCCCGCTCGCGCTGCGCGACCTCGGGAAGACGGCGGGCTTCGACGCCCTCGTCGCGCTCGGCGCCGTCATCCGGGGCGGGACGCCCCACTTCGACTACGTCGCCACCGAGGTGGCCAAGGGAGTCTTCCAGGTCGGCCTCGAGCTCGACCTGCCGATCACCTTCGGCGTCCTGACCTGCGACTCGCTCGAGCAGGCGCTCGAGCGGTCCGGCGCCAAGGGGGGCAATAAGGGGTTCGAGGCGGCGACGGCGGCCGTCGAGCTGGCGGACCTCCGCGCGCGGCTGCGAGCGGGCGCGCCGGCGCGCTAGGGGGTCGCCGTGAGCGGCCGCAGGCGTCGGGCCCGGGAGCTGGCGCTCCAGCTCCTCTACCAGCGGGACATCGCCGGGACCGAGCCCGCGGAGATGTTCGCGCGCACGGAAGAGTTCGCGACCGCGTCGCCCGACGTCCAGGAGTACGCCTCGCGCCTCGTCCTCGGGACGGTCGCGCGCCTCGCCGAGCTCGACGAGATGCTCGGGAAGCAGTCGGAGCACTGGCGCCTCGGGCGGATGCCCGCGGTCGACAGGAACCTCCTCCGCGTCGCGCTCTACGAGCTCGTGCACGAGGACGAGACGCCCGACCCGGTCGTCATCGACGAAGCCGTCGAGATCGCCAAGAAGTTCTCGACGCCCTCCTCCGCCCCCTTCATCAACGGCGTCCTCGACGGCATCCGGCGCAGCCTGTACGGGCCGCGGGAAGCCGCGAGGCCGAAACGGCCGAAGCCGGCCCCGGCGGAGACGCCGTGAAGGGCGCGCTGGCGCTCGCGTTCCTTCTCCTCGCGGGAGAGGGAGCCGCCGCGCCGCGCCCGCAGCCCGTCGAGACGGCCCGCTACCTCGTCCAGGGGCCGGAGCCGTGGAAGGCCGTCCGGGCCGTCGAGGGGGCCGGCTACCGGGTCGTCCTCTCGTCTCCGGACGGCCGGGAGCTCGTCGCGACCGTCGAGGTCGACGGCTCGCCCCTCCGGGATTCGGCCCCCTGGCCCGTCGAGCCGCAGTCGCTCCCTGCCGAGGCGCGACTCCTCCTCTCCGAGCCTCTCCCCGCGGACGACGAGCTCGAGTCCCTCTCCCGGATGCTGCTTCGCGGGGCGACGACGGAGCTCGAGGCGGTGGAGCGGGTCGTCGCGTGGGTCGCGAAACGGATCCGCTACGACCTCCCGGGCCTGATTCCCGAGACGGCCGCCTCCTGCCACCGGAGCCGCCGCGGCTCGTGCGTGGGCCGCTCCCTCCTCGCCGCCGACCTTCTCAGGCGCGGGGGAATCCCGGCCCGCCAGGTGACCGGGATCCTGACCGCCCGCGCTCCCGGCGAGCTGAACGGGAGCTCGCAGGAGCTCTTCAACGCGGGGATCAGCGGCGTGCGGCACCGGTGGATCGAGGTCTACGTCCCCGGGCTCGGCTGGGTCCCCTCCGATCCCGGCGGTCTCGCGAACACGGTCACGGCGCGGCACCTCGCGCTCCCGGGCGCGCCTTCCGACGGCTTCGGCCTGAGGGTGCTCTCGCGAGGGCCGTCGATCGAGAGGGTCGCCCGGGACGGCACGCTCTTCCGGCCGCGGCTCCGGACGGTCGAAGCGGCCGGCCTCTCCCCGGGGGCGGAGCGCCCGTGACCGCGTCGGGCCGGACCCGTCGGCACGTCCTCGTCGTCGACGACTCCGGGCCGGCGCGCCTGCTCATCCGCCAGGCGCTCGAGGGGTGGGCGCGGCGAACGGGCCAGCGGATCGAGGTGGTCGAGGCGGAGAACGGCTTCGAGGCGCTCCGCGAGCTGCCGCGTGCGCCGTTCGAGCTCGTCCTGACCGACGTGAACATGCCGACGCTCTCGGGCCTCGAGCTGATCCGGATGATCCGCGCGCGGCCCGAGCAGCGGGGCCTGCCCGTCGTGGCGGTCTCGACCGAGCGCGACGCCGAGGACCTCGCGCGGGCCCGCAAGGCCGGGGCGGACGGCTACCTCGGAAAGCCCTTCGACGCCGAGACGCTCGACCGGGTCCTCGCGGAGGTCCTCCGGGCCCGGGAGACGGAGACGACATGAGCGGCCGCCCGGGCCGGCCGGACCGTGGCTTCGAGAAGGAGTTCCTCTCCGAGGCCGAGACGCTCCTCGAGGAGGCGGGCGCCTGCGTCGACGCCCTGGAGGGCGCCGGCGACGACCCGAACCCCGCGAAGGTGAACGCGCTCTTCCGGGCGGTCCACTCCCTGAAGGGGGTCGCGGCCATGGTCGGCCAGGCGGGGATCTCGGAGGGCGCGCACGACCTCGAGGCGGTCCTCGACGGCGTGAGGATGGGGCGCGTCGCCCTGATGCCGCCCGTTCACGCGGCGGTGAGGGACGGCGTGGCGGCCCTCTCCTCGCTCGTCGGCCGCGTCGCCGCGGGAGAGGAGGCGCCCGCCCTCGCCGAGCGGCTCGCCGTCCGCCTCGAGGCCGCGATCCGAGCCTCGGCGCCGGCGCGGTCGGGGGAAGCCCCGGTGCTCCCTCCGGAGATCGGGGCCTCGCTGTCGGACTACGAACAGCACCGGGTCGGCGAGGCGGTGAAGCGGGGGAAGACGATCGCCTTCGTCGACCTCGACCTCGGCTTCGACGAGTTCGACGTGGCCCTCCGGACGGCGATGGCCGAGGCGGGCGCGGCCGGGGAGCTGATCGGGACGTTCCCGGGGACTCCGTCCGACGCGACCCGGATGGCGTTTCGCCTCCTCGTGGCGCTTCCCGCCGGTACCGACGCCGACGCTCTCGGGGCGCGCTGCGGCGCCCGCGAGGTCGTCGCGGTGACGAGGGCCCCGGCGCCGGTCGCTCCCGCGGCGACGGACGCGACGGCGGACCTGGCGCCGCAGGTGGCCCGGGGAACGGTCCGCGTGCCGCTCGGAAAGGTCTCCGCGCTCGTCGACCTCGCCGGGGAGCTCGCCCTGGCGCGCGCCGCGCTCGGGAGGGCGCTCGTCCGGGCGCTCGCGGGGGCGCCCGACCGGGCCGCGCGCTACGAGGCGCAGCGCGCGTTCGCTCAGCTCGACCGGCTCGTCTCCGCGCTCGGGCCGGCGGCCCTCTCCCTTCGCCTCGTGCCGGTGGAGGCGCTCGCCTCCCGCCTGACCCGCGCCTTCGCGCGGACGGCGGCCGCGCTCGGGAAGGAAGCCGACTTCGTCGTCCACGGCGTCGAGACCGAGATCGACAAGGTGCTCGCGGACGAGCTCGCCGACCCGCTCCTCCACGTCGTGCGGAACGCGCTCGACCACGGCATCGAGGCGGCGGAGGAGCGCGCCGCCTCGGGGAAGCCGCGGAGGGGGCGCGTCTCCATGTCGGTGGCGCCTCGGGGCCGCGAGGTCGTCCTGACCTTCTCCGACGACGGCCGCGGAATCGACGGCGAGGCGATCGTGAGGACGGCGCGCGAGCGCGGGATCCTCGGGCCCGGCGACCCCGACCCCCTCGACCCGTTCTCGCTCCTCTTCCGGCCCGGCTTCTCGACGGCGCGCGCCGTCTCCGAGATCTCGGGGCGCGGCGTCGGGCTCGACGTCGTGAGGGAGAACCTCGGGGCGCTCGGGGGAAGGGTCGCGGTCCGCTCGACGCCCGGCGAGGGGACGACGTTCGAGGTCTCGGTCCCGATGACGCTCGTCCTCCTCGAGTCCCTCGTCGTCCGCGTCGGCGACCAGCGCTTCGCCGTCCCCGGCGAGAACGTCCTCCGGACGCTCGAGGCCCGGGCCGAGGACTTCGAGATCGTCGACGGGAAGACGAGGCTGCGCGACGGCGAGCGGAGCCTTCCGCTCGGGCGGCTGGACGAGCTCCTCGGGATCGGCCCGGGGGCTCCGCGGCGCGATCCCCTTCCCGTCGTGGTCGCCGAGGACGGCGAGCGGGCGGCGGCGTTCGTCGTCGACGCCGTGGAGGGAATCTGGGACCTCCTCGTCAAGCCGCTCGGAGACTCGGTCCCGCGGCTCGGGGAGATCTCGGGCGCCGCCGAGGTGCCGGGGGGAGAGGTCGCCCTCGCGCTCGACCCCGGGGCCCTCGTCGCGCGCCTCTGCGCGTCCGCGCCCGACGCGAGGGTCATGTGAGCGGGAACCGCCTCGTCCTCGCGTTCCGCGCCGGCGGCGAGCGCTTCGCGGTGCCGCTCGAGAGGGTGCGCGAGGCGGCGCGGCCCCGGCGGATCACGCCGCTGCCGGGGGCGCCGGCCTCGTGGCGGGGCGTCGCCCTGGTGCGCGGCGAGGCGCTCGGCGTCGTCGACGTCGCGGCGGCCGTCGGGAAGCCCCCGTCCGAGTCGGGCGAGTCGCCGCTCGTCGTCGTTCTCCGCGACTGCGGCCACGCGCTCCTCGTCGACGCCGTCGACGGCGTGGAGCCGTTCCCGGAGGGCGGCCCCGGTCCCGGCACGAAGGGCGTCCCGGCCCTCCTCGACGTGGACCGGCTCGGGGCGAGGGGCGAGGCATGAACGACGAACGGACGGCCGATCTCGCCGCGAGGATCGCGTCGGACGACTCGGCGGAACGCTGGAAGGCGGCGGCGGACCTCGCGAAGGTGCCTGGGGAGGAGGCCGAGGAGCTCCTTCTCGGCCTCCTCAGGGACGAGGACTACCGCGTCCGCGAGCGCGCCGTCGCGTCGCTCGCGCGCCGCTTCACGCCGCGCGTCGCCTCGGCCTGCGCCGTCGCGCTCGCCGACGACGACGACGCGGGTCACCGGGCGGCCGGCCTCGAGCTCCTCGCGAAGGGCGGAGCGGCGGGACGCGCGGTCCTCCTCGGCGCCCTCCAGCACCCCTCGGCCGACGTCCGGATCGCCGCGGCCGCGGCCCTCCCGGGCCCCGTCCCCAGCCCGGAGACCGTCGCCGCGATCGAGGCGGCCGCGCGGCACGAGAGCGACCCGAACGCGCGCGCCGCGCTCCTCCTCGCCCTCGGCCGGACGGGGAGGAGAGAGGCGATCGCGCCTCTCCTCGCCGCCCTCGACGAGGGGAACCTCTGGCTCCAGGTGCACGCCCTCGAGGCGCTCGGGAGCGTCGGCGACCCCGAGATCACGCCGCGCCTCCTCCCGCTCCTCGGGAACGACGCGCTCCGGCAGGGGACGCTCCACGCGCTCGCGCGGCTCAGGTCGCCGGTGGCGGCCGAGCCCCTCGTGCGGCGCGCCGCGGAGGGGGAGCTCGACCCGTTCCTCCTCGCGGCCCTCCGCGCCGCGCTCGAGTGCGCGCCGGCGAGCACGCTCGCCTCGCTCCGCCCGCTCTGGCCCGGGGCGCGCGACGCCCTGCTCGCCCTCCTCGGGGACCCCGAGGAGGAAGGGCCGGCGCGCACGGACGCCTCGCACGTCCTCGCCCTCCTCGACGTCCCGAGGGCGGCCCTCGCGATCGTCACCCACGGGCCCTTCCGCGACGGGTACGCCGCGCTCCGCTCCCTCGCCCGCTCGCGGCGCGAGAAGGCGCTCCTCTGCGCGCTGCAGGTGGCCGACCCCGAGCCCGCGCTCGAGCTCGTCGACGCCCTCCGCTCCGGCCCGGAGGCCCCGACGCTCCTTCCGCTCCTCGTCCACCCGTCGCCGACAGTGAAGGCCGCGGTCCTCTCGTGCGTGCCGTCGGGCCTCGTCCCCGTCCCCGACCTGATCGACGTCCTGGCCGAGGACGACCCGGAGACGGCGCTCGCCGCGGCGCTCGCGCTCGCGAGCGACGAGACGGGCGCCCCGCTCGACCAGCTCCGCAACCGGCGGCGCGCGCTCCTCGACCGCGCCGGCGGACCCGACGGGCCCGGCCGGGTCGCCGCGCTGACGGCGCTCGGAACGGCCGACGGCCCCGACGTCGAGGCCGCCCTCCGCGGAGCCCTGTCGTCGCTCGACGCGTCGGTCCGCGAGGCGGCCGTCGCTGCGGCCGCGCGCGGGCGCCGGATCAGCGGCCACGAGATCGTTGCCCGGCTCTCGGACGAGAGCGGCGCCGTGAGGGCGGCCGCCCTCCGGGCCGTCGCGTTCCGCGCCGAGCGAGGCGACGCGCCCGACGGGATCACCTGGCGGGACGGGCTCGTCTTCCTCGTCGACGAGCCGGCCGCGGCAGCCGCCGCCGGCGCGGCCGTGATCGCCCTCGGGGGGGCCGACCGGCCCCGCCTCGTCGAGGAGGTCCTCGCGCAGGAACCCGCGGTCCGCATCTCGGCGCTCGAGGAGATCGAGCGGACCGGAGACGCGGAAGCGGCCCGGAGCGCCGTCGCCGCGATCGCGCACGAGGACTCGGAGACGGCCTGCGCCGCGGTCCGCGCCCTCGTCGTCGCCGACGGGGAGACGGCCGCCTCGGCGCTCGGACAGGCGCTCGCCGACGAGCGGGCGCAGGTCCGCTCGGCCGCCGCGGAGACGATCGCCCGGCGGCCGGGCGGGTCCGGGGGAGGAACGCTCGCGTCGGCGGTCGCCGAGGCGCTCGTCTCGGAGGGGAATCGCCACGTCCTCCGCTCGCTCCTCGTCGCGGCGGCCTCGGTGCCGGACGTCGCGATGGTCGAGCCGCTGACGCTCGTCCTCGCGCAGGAGTCGGTGTCGGCGGAGGCCGAGGCGGCCGCGGAGGCCCTCGCGGCGCGGTTCCCCGATGCCTGCCGCGTCGCCTGGACCCACGCCCCGGCGCGGGCCGAGCGGCGCTGGGCCCGGGCCCTCTCGGCCAGCGCGCGCCGCCGGCCGCGGGGCCCGGAGGCGGCGCCGTGACGACCCGCCCGCTCGAGCTGGCCGAGACGGTGTTCCGCCTCTACCAGGAGCTCCTCTGCCGGAGGACCGGCTTCCTCCTCGCCGACGCCCAGCGGGTGCGGCTCGAGAGCCGCCTGGCCGCCGAGGCGCGCAGCGCGGGCTCCTTCTACCAGCTCTACGGGCGGCTCCGGAACGAGCCGGCCGACTCGCCGCTCTTCGGCCGGCTGCTCGACGCCGCCGTGAACGGCGAGACCTATTTCTTCCGCGACCCGGCGAGCCTCCGCGCGTTCTCGGAGGAGATCGCCCCGGAACGGCTCCTCGCCGGGGGGCAGGAGGGCGTTCTCGACGTCTGGTCCGCGGGCTGCGCGACGGGAGAGGAGGCGTACAGCCTCTCGATCGTCCTCCACGAGAGAGGGATCCTCCCCGGCCGGCGGGTGAGGATCCTCGGCACGGACCTCTCTCCGGCGCACGTGCGCCGGGCGCGCGCCGCCGTCTACGGGCCGCAGGCGCTTCGAGCCACGTCGCCCGAGCGTCGACGCGAGCACTTCGAGGCCGCGGCCGGAGGCCTCTTCCGCCTGAAGCCCGAGCTCGCCACGACCGTCCTCTTCGAGGCCCGGAACCTCCTCGACGAGCCGGCCGGCGGGGCGACCTACGACGTCATCCTCTGCCGGAACGTCCTGATCTATCTCGGGGAGGACGCCCGTTCCCGCGTCGTCGAGATCCTCGCGTCGCGCCTGAAGCCCGGCGGTTACATCCTGCTGGGCGCGAGCGACGCGCTCGCCGCCGCTTCCTCGTCCCTGACTCTCGTCCGCCTGTCGAACGACGTGGCGTACCGGAGGTAGGCGGGTGCGGGTCCTGGTCGTCGAGGACTCGGCCTACCAGCGGCTGAGGATCGTCGAGGCGCTCCGCGCCACGCCCGCGGTCTCCGACGTCGAGGCGGTCGGGACGGGGGAGGAGGCGATCCGGCGCCTCCTCACGCACGCGTTCGGCCTCGTGACGCTCGACCTCGGCCTGCCGGGGATGAACGGGCAGGCGGTCCTGCGCTGGATCATGGCGAACCGGCCCCTGCCGGTCGTCGTCATCTCGGCCGACCAGGACGAGCGGAGCGCCCTGATGGCGCTCGAGGCCGGCGCCCTCGAGGTCCTCGGCAAGGCGGGAGCGCACCCCGAGAGCCTCGCCCGCTGGAGGAAGCGCCTCGCGGAGGTCGTCGAGGGAGCGCGGCTCCTCTCGATGGAGAGCCTCGTGAGGCGGTCGACGGAGCGGGCCGCCGGGCCGCCTCCGAGCGGCGCGGTCCCGCGCGCCGCGCGGGTCGTCGCGCTCCCCGGCGAACCCCCGGGTCTCGTCGTGGCGGCCTCGACCGGCGGGCCGCCCGCGCTCCGCGAGCTCTTCCTCGGCCTGCCGCCCCAGAACGCGGTCGTCGGGGTCGCCCAGCACATGCCGCCGCCGTTCACCCGCTCGCTCGCCCAGCGCCTCGCCTCCGGAACGTCGTGGGACGTGCGCGAGGCCGCGAGCGGGGCGGAGGCTTCTCCCGGCGTCGTCTGGATCGCGCCGGGGGGGGCGCACCTCGAGTTCGTCCGGCTGGAAGGGCGGCTCCTCCTGAACGTCGCCTCCCACGCGCCGCGCTCCCGCTGGTGCCCCTCGGCCGACCTCCTCTTCGCCTCGGCGGCGTCGGCCTTCGGCCCGCGCCTCGTCGGCGTCGTCCTGACCGGCATGGGGGACGACGGGGCCGAGGGGTGCCGGGCGATCGCGGCCGCGGGCGGGACGGTCCTCTGCGAGTCGCGCGAGACGGCCGTGATCGCCGGGATGCCCGACGCCGCCGCCCGCGCCGTCCCCGGGGCGGGACGGGTCCCGCTGTCCCTGATGCCGGGAGAGATCGGCAAGCGCCTCGCCGACGCGGCCCGGGCGTAGGCCCGGCCCCGCGCCGTCCCGCCGCGATTGCTACACTCGGCGTCCTTTATGGACGCACGCGAAGAACGTACCGCTCTCGAGAAGAAGTGGCAGGCCCGCTGGGACGCCGACCGGGCCGCCTTCGTCGACACGCACGACCCGTCGGCGAAGGGGACCTACCTCCTCGTCATGCTCCCGTACCCGTCGGGGGACCGCCTCCACGTCGGGCACGCGCGGACCTACTTCCTGACCGACGCGCTCCACCGGTACCTGAAGCAGAAGGGGGAGAAGGTCTTCTGCCCGATGGGGTGGGACGCCTTCGGCCTCCCCGCGGAGAACTTCGCGATCCAGAGGGGCATCCCGCCGCGGGAGTCGACGCTCGCGAACATCGCCGCGATGAAGGAGCAGTTCGCGGGGTGGGGCGTCCTCTACGACTGGACGAAGGAAGTCACGACCTGCGAGCCGGAGTACTACCGATGGAACCAGTGGTTCTTCCTCCGGATGCTCGAGAAGGGGCTCGCCTACCGGAAGAAGGGGACCGTCAACTGGTGCCCCTCCTGCCAGACGGTCCTGGCGAACGAGCAGGCCGAGGGGGGCACCTGCGAGCGCTGCAAGAGCGCCGTCGAGCAGCGCGAGCTGGAGCAGTGGTTCCTGAAGATCACGGAGTACGCCGACAGCCTCCTCGCCGGCCTCGACCAGCTCGGGAAGTGGTCCGAGAAGGTCCGGACGATGCAGCGGAACTGGATCGGCCGCTCGGTCGGCGCCGACCTCGACTTCGAGGTGCCGAAGCTCGGCGAGAAGCTCAGGGTCTTCACGACGCGCCCCGACACCGTCTTCGGCGCGACGGCGATGATCCTCGCCCCCGAGCACCCCGCCGTGCCGCGCCTCCTCGAGGGCCACCCCGAGAAGGCCGCGCTCGAGGCCTGGGTGAAGACGATCCGGGGCCAGGACCGCGTGCAGCGCGAGTCCGAGGGCGCGGAGAAGGACGGCCGCTTCACCGGCGCGTACGCGATCAACCCGTTCACGGGCGAGGAGATGCCGGTCTGGATGGCGAACTTCGTCCTCGCCGAGTACGGCACGGGGGCCATCATGGCCGTCCCGGCGCACGACGAGCGCGACCACGAGTTCGCGGTGAAGTACGGGATCCCGATCCGCGAGGTGATCCGGCGCCCCGAGGGGGCCGACGCCTCGATCGCCTGCTGGACGGGCGACGGGACGATGACCGCCTCGGGCCCCTACGACGGGATGGCCTCCGAGGCCGGCCGCGAGGCCATCGCCGCCGAGGCGACGAAGCGGGAGATCGGCGGGGCCCGCGTCCGCTACCGCCTCCGCGACTGGCTCATCTCGCGCCAGCGCTACTGGGGGACCCCGATCCCGATGGTCAAGTGCCCGGCCTGCGGCTGGGTGCCCGTCCCCGACGACCAGCTCCCGGTCGTCCTGCCGAAGGACGCGCCGTTCACCGGCAAGGGGGGAAACCCGCTCGAGAAGGTCGAGGCGTTCCTGAGCACGCCGTGCCCGAGGTGCGGCGGCCCCGCGCGCCGCGAGACCGACACGATGGACACGTTCGTCGACTCGTCCTGGTACTACCTCCGGTACCTCGACCCGGCGAACGACCGCGCCCCGTTCGACCCGGCGGTCGTCGCGCGCTGGGCGCCGGTGAACCAGTACATCGGCGGGATCGAGCACGCGATCCTCCACCTCCTCTACGCGCGGTTCTTCGCGCGGGTGATGAAGGACCTCGGCCTCGTCTCCTTCGAGGAGCCGTTCTCGGCCCTCTTCAACCAGGGGATGATCACGAGGATGTCGCCCGGCGGGCGCGTCGAGAAGATGTCGAAGTCCCGCGGGAACGCCGTCTCGCTCGACCCGCTCATCGCGGCGAAGGGGGCCGACGCCGTCCGCGCCTACGTCCTCTTCCTCGGGCCGCCCGAGTCGGACGCCGAGTGGAGCGACGACCAGATCGCCGGCCCCGAGCGTTTCCTGTACCGGGTGAAGGCGCTCGTCGAGAACCACCTTAAGGCGCACGGCCCGGCGCCGCTCGCCCCGGCGGTGCCCGACTCGCCCGCGGCCCGGAAGCGCCACATCGCCGTGAAGGCCGTGACGCACGACTTCGAGACGTTCTCGTTCCACACCGCCGTCGCTCACCTGATGGAGTTCTCGCACCACGTCGCGGGGCTCGTCGGCGATGCGAAGGCCGACCCGGGCGAGACGCGCGCCTCGGTCCTGACGCTCCTGGCGCTCCTCCACCCGATCGCGCCGCACCTCACCGAGGAGTGGCACGAGCAGATGGGGGAGACGAGGAGCCTCCTCGTCTCCGGCTGGCCGAAGTTCGACCCGGCCCTCGCCGTCGAGGAGTCGGTGACGGTCGCCGTCCAGGTGAGCGGCAAGCTGCGCGGGCAGGTCGTCCTGCCGCGCGGGGCGTCGCGCGAGGACGCGCTCGCCGCGGCCGAGGCCCAGGACGGCGTCGCGAAGTGGCTGGAGGGGAAGGAGCGGGTCAAGGTCGTCTTCGTCCCCGACCGGCTCCTAAACGTCGTGGTGAAGTGAGGCGCAGGGCGGCGCTCGCGGCGCTCCTCGCGGCCGGTCTCGCCGGCTGCGGCTACGCGCTCGTCGGGACGGGGAGGGGGATCCTCCCCGAGGGGACGAGCACCATCTACGTCGAGTCGTTCGTGAACGACACGCCGAAGGTGGGCCTCGAGCAGCGCCTGACGGACGCCGTCCTCCGCGAGCTCGCCGGGCGCGCAGGGCTGACCCCCGTGTCCGACCGCGCGAAGGCGGACGTCGAGCTCGGCGGTCGGATCCTCTCCTACCAGCTCGTCCCGGTGAGGTTCGACGACCAGGGCCGCGCCCTGCAGTACGAGATCAGCGTCGTGGCCCGGGTGAAGCTGACGGACCGGAAGACCGAGAAGACCCTCTTCGAGAACCCGTCCTTCATGTTCCGCCAGCCCTACCCCGTGGCCGCCACGAGCGCGAACTACGTCGACATCGAGAACGCGGCGATCGAGGTGCTCGCGCGTCCCTTCGCGCGGAGCCTCGTCACGACGATCCTGGAGGGGTTCTAACCCAGCCAGGGAGGGGGGGCCGGGGGAGCGCCCGAAGGCAAGCCCCCCCGGAGAGACACGAAGGGCCGGGTCGACGAGACGGGGACCCGCCCGGGTCCCGTCGCCGTCCGTCCCGGCCCCGATACCGCGCGCCGCGCGCGGGGGGTCAGTCCGCCTTGGCGGTCTTCCTGGCGGCGCCCTTCGCGAGCCGGGACTTCAGGCGCGCGGCCTTGTTCTTGTGGATCGTCCCCTTGCGGGCCGCGACGTCGAGCGCGGAGGCGGCCTTCGGCAGCATCTCCTTCGACTTGGCGGGCTCCGCGGCGCGCGTCGCCTTGACCACGCGGCGGGTCTCGCTCTTCACCGCGCGGTTCCGCGCCTTCTGCTTCTCGTTCTGGACGGCACGCTTCTTCGCCTGCTTCGTGTTGGCCATCGTTTCCTTTCGGGTCCGGTCTCGGGTTCGTTCCCCCCGCCCGCGGGGCGGAGGATGTGGGTGGGATCAGCGGGAATCGGAGCCGAGCGCGCGGAGGCGCTGCTTGGCGCTCTTCGCTTCGTCCGAGTCGGGGTACTCGTGGACGACGAACTGGAGCTGGACGATCGCCTGCGCCTTCTCGCCGAGCTCGAGGTGCGCGAGGCCCATCCGGAGGTGGGCCGAGGCGGCCTTGTCGGTCTGCGGGTAGGTCTTGAGGAGGCGGTCGAGCGTGTCGAGCGCGTCCTTCGGCTTCTTCTGGGCCGACCAGCACTCGGCGGCCCAGAAAAGGGCGTCGTCCGAGAGGTCCGTCTTCGGGTAGGTCTCGACGTACTCCTCGAAGCCCTGCCGGGCGAGGTCGAACCGGCCCTTCTGGTAGTCGCCGAGCGCCGCGTTGTAGAGGTCGGCCGGAGCGGCGCGCCCCGAGGCCGGCTTGCCGGCCGCCGCGGAAGGGACGGGCACGACGGGGACCGGAGCGGGAGGAGCGGCGCCAGCCGGTCCGGGCGAGGCCGCCGGGGAGAGGCCCGCGCCGGGGGAGGCGGGCGGCACGGCCGGGCGGGCCGCGGCGCTGCCGTCCATCCGGGCCTGCGCCTCGGCGATCTGCTGGGAGAGCTGGGCGAGGCGCCGGTTCGCGTCCTCGAGCTTGCCCGCCAGCATCTGGAGCTCGCGCGTCAGCTCGTCGAAGCGGGTCCCCATGTCCGCGTTGGAGCGGAGGATCGTGGAGACCTGCTTCGTGAGGTTCTGGTTGAGCTTGTCGACCTCTTCCTTCGAGCTCGTCTGCCTGGCGACCTGCTCGACGCTCTTCTCGACCTCGCCGACGTGCTTGTGGAGCCCCTCGATGTCGGTGCCCGTGACGCAGCCGGTCAGCGCGGGGACGACGAAGAGGAGCGCCCCCCAGAGGGGGGCGCTCCGACGGGTCGTTTCGAAGTTGCGAAAGGTCACTTGGCGGTGACGAGGAAGTGCCCGCGCCGGTTCTGCGCCCAGGCGGCCTCGTCGTGGCCCTCGACGAAGGGCCGCTCCTCACCGTAGGAGATCGTCGAGACGCGGCTCGCGTCGATCCCGAGAGACACGAGGTAGTCCTTCGCCGCGTTGGCGCGCTTGTCGCCCAGGGCCATGTTGTACTTGTTCGAGCCGCGCTCGTCGCAGTGGCCCTCGATCTGGATCTTCACGGTCGGCCACTTCTTCAGCCACTCGGCGTTCGCGGCCATCGCGTCGCGCTGGTCGGCGCGGACGTCGTACTGGTCGTAGTCGAAGAAGACGTCCTTCAGGTACCCCTTCCGGTTCAGCTCCGCGAGATCGGCCGGGAGCGTCTCGGCGACCGGCTCGGCGACCGGAACGGCGATCGGCGCCTCGGTCGGCACGGGGACGGGGGCCGGGGTCGGGGCGGCCGCCTGGACCTCCGGTGCCGGGGCGGGAGCGGGCTTCTTCGTGCAGCAACCCGCGGTCGCGAGCAGGCCAACGGCGAGGAGAAGACCCAGGGACCGGAACGGCTTCGTCATTTCAATCAACCTCCGAGATCTGAAGGGGTCGACTTACCTCTTCTTTTTCCGGATCGATTCTACGGGACGAGACCCCGTGGGACAACCCGTCGCGGCCTCCGGCTACTCCGTGGTCCGCTGCCACACGGGGTAGCCGTTGTTCCCGACCGAGGTGAGGACCTTGAAGGCCGATCCGTCGATGCCGGCCGAGACGATCTGGGTGGAGCTCCCGCGCTGCAGCTCCCACGCGATCCGGCTGCCGTCCGGCGACCAGGCGGGGTTCTCGTTCGTCCCGGGGCCGCTCGAGATCTGGACCGTCCGGCCGGTGGCGAGGTCGAGGATGCAGATCTGGAAGTCGCCCTCGTTCCGGCAGGCGTAGGCGAGCCTTCCGCCGTCCGGCGAGAAGGCGGCCTCGTCGCTCCAGTTCCCCGTGAGCGTCAGCTTCCTCACGTTCGCTCCCTCGAGGTCCATCAGGTAGATCTGCGGCGTCCCCTGGCGGTTCGAGGTGAAGGCGATCTCGCGGCCGTTCGGGGCGAAGCGGGGGCTGGAGTCGATGGCGGTGGAGTTCGTGAGGCGCCTCGGGTTCGAGCCGTCGAGACCCACGACGAAGATCTCGGGGTTCCCCCGGACGCTCCCGGCGTAGGCGACGGTCTTGCCGTCGGGCGAGAACGACGGGGCCGAGTTCAGCTCGGTCGTGACGGGGATCCGGTTCCGCGTCCCGGTCGCCAGGGAGAACCAGTAGATCCCCGGGGGCGTGCTGACGAACGACTGGTAGGCGACCTTGTCGCCGTCGTACGACCAGTCGGGGGCGATCGAGAGCGACTTGTGCGAGGTGATCCGGCGCTGGTTCTCGCCGTCGTAGTCCATGACGTAGAGCTCCTTGCCGCGGCCCCCGTCGCGGTCGGAGCTGAAGATGATCCGGGTCAGGAAGGGGCCCGGCCTCCCGGTGAACTGACGGACGACGTCGTTCGCGATGACGTGCGCGACGCGGCGGATCGAGGCGCCCGCCGTCGTGTACTTCCGCGAGAGGATCGGCCGGAGGGTCCGGAGGTCGAGGAGCTGGGCGGAGACGACGAGGTTCGTCCCCTCCGTCACGATCTGCGTGTCGAGGAGGAACTGGGCTCCCGAGGCGATCCAGGCGTCCCCTTCCTCGCGCGTCGCCGGCGGGCGGAACCCCTTCGGGTGGAGGGCGCGGTCCGCGAGGACGAACCAGGGGGAGATGCCGAGGTCGCCCGAGAGCGCCCCGTCGAACGCCGCGGAGACGTCGGGCTGGATCGTCGACGCCTGCGTCGTCGCGGCGGGGACGGCGAGGGCGATCCGGCGGCTCCCTTCCTGCGAGAGGACGAGCGAGATGTCGGTCGGCTGGGCCGGCGGCGCCACGGTCGGGACGGGCGGCTGCCCGGCAACCGGGGCGAGCGCGGCGACGAGCACGAGGCCCGTCAGGAGGAGAGCGGGACGCTTCACGGGGTCCTCCGTCGGCGCTTCACTGGAAGCGGATGTGAACCCCCAGCTCCTCTCCCCGGAACTCCGGCGGAAGGGGCGGGAGCGGGTTAGCGGCGTAGATCGAGCGCGAGGCGGCCCTGTCGTAGAAGCCGAAGCCCGAGGGGGTCTCGACCTTCACGTCGGTGACCTGCCCGGAGCGCTGGATCCGGAACGTGACGACGCAGGCCGTGCCCTCCGGGACCTCCGGCTTCAGCCAGTTCGCGCCGATCAGGGCCTGGATCTGCTCGGCGTAGTACGCGAAGGGGAAGTCGGCGTCGAACCCCGACACCGAAGCCCCGAAGTTCGAGATGCCGGGGCTGCCGTCGCCTCCGATGGAAGCCCCCGCGGAGGGGAGCTCCACGGCCGCGCCGGTCCCTGCCGAGCGGTTCGGGGAGGGAACGGCGGCGCGGGGAGCGGGAGCCGGCTTCGTCTCCTTCGGCTTCTTTCCCTTGTCGGGGAGGGGGAGCGCCTCCTTCGACGGGACGGGGGGCGCCTCCTCCTTCCGGACCTTCTCGATCACCGGGCGCCGCGGGGCTTCCTCGGGGGCGGCGGCCGGGGCTGGCGGCGCCGAGAGCCGCGCGAGGGCGCCCGGCGAGATGACGCGGACCGGGAGCGACATGAGGGGCGGGGTCGTCAGCTTCCGCGGCTGGGAGATCAGGACGAGGAAGACGACGAAGGCGGCGTGGGCCGCCAGGGACAGCGCCGTGGCGAGGCCGTGCGGGGCGTCGGGGCGCCGGATCCTCTCCTCGAGGATCTCCGAAACCGTCACGACCCCTGCTCGCTCCTGAGCTCCGTGACCATCCCGAGGCTCTCGACCCCGAGGCGGTTCAGGACGTCCATCGTCTCGACGACGACGCCGTACGGGAGGTTCCGGTCGGCCTTGAGGTAGACCGAGCGGTCCTTCCGGTTCTTGAGGATGAGCTTCAGCCGGTCCCGGAGCTGCTGCTTGGGGATCGGCGTCTCGTTGAGGTAGTAGACCTCCTTCCTCGTGATCGAGAGGATGAGGGGGTCCTCCGGGCTCTTCGGCAGGTTCTGGGAGACCGACTTCGGGAGCTTCACCTCGACGCCCTGGTGGAGGAGGGGCGCCGTGACCATGAAGATGATCAGGAGGACGAGCATCACGTCGACCAGGGGGGTGACGTTGATGTCGGAATAGGCTTCGACGTCGTCGTCGATCTTGACGGCCATCCGCTCGTTCCTCCCGACCCGTCAGGTGAAGTGGCGCTCGGCGAGGTTCAGGAACTCGAGGGCGAAGTCCCGCATCTCGGACTTGGTGACCCGGACCCGCCCGTTGAAGTAGTTGTAGGCGATGAGCGCCGGGACGGCGGCCACGAGGCCCGCCGCGGTGTTGACGAGGGCCTCGGCGATCCCGGGGGCGACGGTGACGATGGAGGTCGACCCGGTGACGCCGATGGCCCGGAAGGAGCCGAGGATGCCCCAGACGGTCCCGAAGAGCCCGATGAACGGCGTGGCCGAAGCGGTCGTCGCGAGGAAGGGGAGACGCCGGGTCAGGCGGTTCGACTCCACCCCCGCCGCCCTTTCCAGGGCCCTCTCGATCGCCGGGAGGCTCTTGACGAAGAGGCGGCCGGAGTCCGCGGGCGCCACGTCGCGCCCGGCCTTCACCTGGGCGTCGAGCTCGGCGTAGCCGGCGCGGAAGAGTCCAACGAGGGGGCTCGCGGGGTACTGGTCGCAGACGCCGAGGACGTCGGCGAACTTCCGGCTCTTCCGGAAGTGCGTCACGAACCGCGAAGAGTGCGAATCGGCCCGTGAGAAACTCCAGAGCTTCGCGACGATGACCGCCCAGGAACCCAGGGAAAAGAGGGCGAGGATCAGGAGGACGGCCTTCGCCGTCCATCCCGCAGTGAGGAACAGCTGAACGATGTTGGCGTTGCCGGCTTCCGTCATTCTTCTCCCCCCCCGGAGGGGCCTGAAACCGGGGCAAGGTAGCACGGAATCTCGAAGAGGGTCAAAGCGTTACGCCTGCATCGCGGCTCTCGCTCTCGCGCTCTTCGCCGCGCCCGCCGCCGCCTCGGAGATCCTCCCCCTGGGAGAGGTCCGTACCGGGATGAAGGGCTACGGGCTGACGGTGGTCCGGGGGAACGCCGTCGAGCGGTTCGAGGTGGAGGTCGTCGGCGTCCTCCGGAACGTCGGCGTGGGGCGGTCGATCATCCTCGCCGAGCTCTCCGGCCTCGGCCTCGCCGACACGGGGGTCGTCGCCGGGATGAGCGGGAGCCCCGTCTACCTCGACGGCAGGCTCGCCGGCTCGATCGCCTCCGGCTGGGGGTTCTCGAGGAAGGCCCTCGCCGGCGTCACGCCGATCGAATCGATGCTGCAGATCGTCCTGGAGAAGCTGCCGGCCTCCCCCGGGAGCAGCCGACGGGGCGCGGGGCCGACGATCGCCGAGCGGGCCGCTTTCTTCGCCCGCCTCGCGGCCGCGCCGGAGCCGGATCGGCTGGAGGCGCTTCGGCGGGAGTTCCTCGAGAGCCTTCCGGCGAGGCCGGCCGGCCCGGCGCAGGGCACCACCCTCCTCTCCTTCCAGGCCTCGGGGCTTCCGTCCGCGACTCTCGAGGCCTTCCGCGAGCCGTTCGCGCGCCTCGGGATGAGCGAGGCGAACCTCGCCCTCCTCGGGACGGCTCCCCGGGTTCCCGCCGGGAAGGCCCCGTCGTCGCCGGCCCCGGCCCTCGCGCCGGGAGCGTCCCTGACGGCCTACCTCGTCCGTGGCGACCTGCAGCTCGGCGCCACCGGCACGGTCACCGAGGTCTTCCCGGACGGACGGTTCGTCGCCTTCGGCCACCCGTTCCTCGGCGCGGGCGAGATCGAGCTTCCGGCCGCGCCGGGCGAGATCGTCACCGTCGTCTCGAGCCTCTTCCAGTCGTTCAAGCTCGCGAACGGCGGCGAGCCGAGCTACCGGCTGACGCACGACCGGGACACGGGCGTCGGCGGGCGGACCGACCGGCCCGGAACGGGAATTCCTGTCACCGTCTCCGTCGAGGCCGACGGGAGACCTCCCCGGGAGTTCCGTTTCGAGGTCGCGTCGTACCCGAAGCTGATGCCGACGCTCGCCGCCCTCGTCGCCGACGCCGCGATGACGGCCGGTGACCCGACGCCCCGCGAGCGCGTCCTCGCGTTCCGCCTCGCGCTCGACACCGCGGTCGGGGAGATCGCCTACGAGGACGTCGCGACCGGGATGCGGGCGAAGGAGGCGGCCGTACTCTCGACGGCGGCGCTCGCGGCGGCCGTGGCGGACAACGACCTCGGCGACCCCGGAATCCGCGGCGTCCGGCTCCGCTTCGCGAGCACGACGGACGAGCGCCGCCTCCGGCTCGTCGACGCCGCGCCCGCCTCCCGGAAGGTGGCTCCCGGCGAGACGCTCGCCGTCGCGATCCGCCTCGCCGACCGGCGCGGGTCGGAGAGCGTCCGGGTCGTCCGCCTGAAGGTCCCGGCCGAGACCCCCGAAGGGCGGGCGACGCTCGTCGTCTCCGACGGGAGCACGGCCACGGCGCTCCGCCAGCAGCTCGACCCTTCGGAGCCCGCGACGCTGAAGGAATTCGCGGACTTCGTCGCGAAGATCGTCCCGGGAAACCGGCTCCAGGCCGGTCTCCTCGTCGCCGCGCGAGGCGCCGCGACGAAGAGCGCGACGCTCGACGCCCTCCCGCCCACGGCGCTCGCGCTCCTCTCGGGAGCCCGCGAGCAGGGCGAGGCGGGGATCGCCGACGTCGAGTCCCGCCTCGTCTGCGAGGAGATCGTCTCCTTCGACCGTCCCGTGTCGGGCGCCGTCCGGATCGACGTCGACGTCGAGAGGGCCCGCCCGAGAGGAACCCGATGAGCCTGACCCGCACGCGAACCGCAGCGGCGAGCCTCGCGCTCGCCCTCGTCCTCACCCCGTCCGCGCCTCTCGGCGCCGCGACGAAGCTCTCGTCGACGGCGTCGGCGCGGGACTTCCTCGCGGGCGACCTCGACGGGACGACACTGACGTCCGACGGGCGCCTGACGCTCGGCCCGGTCTTCACCCCCCGCGCCTGGCCCGAAGAGGCGGCCGGGGCCGTCGTCTTCGGCGCGGCGTCGGATGCCGCGGGGAGGGTCTACGTGGCGACCGGAGGGGGCGAGGGGCGCCTCTTCGTCTCCGAGCCGGACGGGAGCGTCCGCGTCCTCTTCGAGGCGGAAGCTCCGAACGTGACGGCCGTCGCCGTCGGCCCCGGGGGCGAGATCGCGTGCGGGACCTCGCCGGGGGGAAAGCTCTGGCGGGTCGACCCGAAGGCGAAGGACCCGGCGAAGGCCGCGACGCTCGCCGGGGAGACCGGCGAGGCGGCCGTCTGGGCCCTCGCGTTCGGACCCGACGGGACGCTCTACGCCGGGACCGGGACGAAGGGGAGGATCTGGAAGGCGGGGAAGGACGGCAAGGCGTCGCTCCACGCGGAGATCCAGGACACGCATGTCCGCTCGCTTCTCGTCGCGCGCGACGGGACCGTCTTCGCGGGAACGTCCGACCGGGGGCTCGTCGTCGCCGTCTCGGCGGACGGGAAGGTCCGCACGCTCCACGATTTCGGCAAGCCGGAGGTGACGGCGCTCGCCGCGGCGCCCGACGGCGCGATCCTCGCCGTCGCGACCGCCGTCGAGGTGCCGCCCCTCTCGCAGCAGCGGAGCGAGCCGAAGCGCCCGGCCGTCACGGCGCCGGCCACGGGCGCCGCGCAGGAGGCGGTGCCGCAGGGGACGGTCTCGGTCACCGCGACGACCTCGCCCGTCCGTCCCGCCTCGACCCCCGCGACCTCGCGCGAGGGGAACGCGGAGGTCGTCCTGATCGCCGCCGACGGATTCGTCGAGCCCGCCTGGATCCTCCCGGAGGAGACGGTCTACGGTGCGCGCTGGGACGACGCGCGGGGGCTCCTCCTCGCGACCGGCCCCCGCGGCCGCGTCTACAGCCTGAAGGACCGCCGCCTCCGGCTGGAAGCCCAGGTGGACCAGAAGCAGGTCGTCGCGGTCCCCGCCGTCCCCGGCGGTTTCGCGATCGTCTCGTCGACCTCCCCCGGAGTCCTCCGCCCCGCGCCCCGGAAGGCGGCCGCGACGGGGAGCTACGTCTCCTCGGTCCGCGACGCCGGGCGCCTCGCGCGCTTCGGCTCGGTCCGCTTCGAGGGGACGGTGCCGAAGGGGTCCTCGGTCGCACTGTCGGTCCGCTCCGGCAACAGCGACAAGCCCGACGGCACCTGGTCCGACTGGACGCGGCCCGGCGCGCCGGGCGCGGCGGCCGTTCCCTCGGCCCGGTACTTCCAGTTCCGGGCCGAGCTCGCACCCTCGGGCTCGGGAGAATCTCCCGTCGTCGAGCGGGTGGAGCTTTCCTGGGCCGAGAGGAACGCGCGGCCGATCGTCGAGAACGTGACGGTGCTCGAGCCGGGCGCCGTCTACCCGAAGGGGAGCGCCTCCTCGGGTCCCGCCGTCCTGTCGGTCACGAACCCGGACGAGAACGGCGCCTTCGCCGGGATCGAGCCGCCGAAGGAACCGACGGAGCCGACCGGGAAGAAGCTCTTCCGGAAGGGGTTCCGGACCGTGACCTGGAAGGGGACCGACCCGAACGGCGACGCGCTCCGCTACGACCTCGAGGTGCGCCGCGAGGACTCGCCGACCTGGTTCGCGGTCCGCCGCGACGTCGAGGACTCGTACGTCTCCTTCGACACGACGGCGCTCCCCGACGGCCGCTACCGCTTCCGAGTGACCGCGTCGGACCGCGCCTCGAACCCCGAGGGGGAGGCGCTCTCGGCCTCGGCGGAGAGCGACCTCGTCGTCGTCGACGGGACGCCGCCGCTCCTGACGATCCTCGAGCGGAAGCTCGCGGGGGACCGGGTCGTCCTGCGCGTGAAGGCCGCCGACGCCCTCTTGCCGATCGCGAAGGCCGAGGGAACGGTCTCGGCGGACCGCTGGCGGGCGCTCGCCGCGGCAGACGGCGCGCTCGACGGGCGGGAGGAGGAGCTGACGCTCGCCGTCCCGAAGCCGGCGGGGCCCGCGTTCCTCTCCGTCCGCGTCGTCGACGCGTCGGGGAACAGCTCCTCGGTCTCTGCGGAATACCCCGGAGAGTTCAAGTGAAGAAGGCGGTCGCCGCCCTCGCGCTCCTCCTCTCCGCCTGCGGCGGCGCCGTCGGGAAGGACCAGGAGCGCGTCCTCCACAGGAGGCTCGAGGGGGCCCCGGAGACGCTGAACGCCCTGATCTCCACGTCGGACCCCGAGAACGTCGTCATCGCGCTCCTGCAGAGGAACCTCCTCGACTACGACGAGAAGCTGAACCTCGTCCCCGGCCTCGCCGAGTCGGTCGAGGCCGAGCCGGGTCACCTCGTCTACACCGTGAAGCTCCGCGACGGCGTCCGCTGGGAGGACGGCACCCCGGTCACCTCGGACGACGTGAAGGCGACGCTCGAGGCGCTCCTCGACCCGAAGACGCCCGCGCTCTATCGCCGGGCCTTCTTCGCCGACCTGGACAAGGTCGAGGCGGTCGACGCGCGGACGGCGCGCGTGACGTTCAGGAAGGCCTACGCGGGCCAGCGCGACGCCTTCAACCTGCCGCTCCTCCCGGCCCGCCTCTACCGCGGGACGGAGGTGGCGACGAACCCGGCGAACCGCAGGCCGCTCGCGACGGGACCCTTCCGCCTCGCGTCGTGGGAGGGGGGAACGCTCCGGCTCGTGAGGAACACGCAGTACTTCGGCGAGCCGCCGGCCTTCGAGCAGGTCGTCCTCAGGGTGGTGCCCGAGTCGGCCCCCGCGTTCCAGGGGCTCGTCACGGGGGACCTCGACGAGTCGCGACTGAACGCCGTCCAGCGCGCCGAGCTGCCGAAGCACCCGGCGATCCGCGAGGTCGTCTACGACGAGATCGCCTACACCTACATCGCCTGGAACAACCGGCTCCCGCAGTTCTCCGACCCGCGCGTGCGGCGGGCCCTCACGATGCTCATCGACCGCGAGGCGATCGCGCGGACGCTCTACGGCGGCCTCGCGCGGCCGGCGAACGGCCCGCTTCCCCCGGGGCTCTGGGCCTACGACCCGACCCTCGCTCCTCTCCCGTACGACCCGGCGAAGGCGGCCGCCCTTCTCGAGGAGTCCGGCTGGAAGAAGGGGAAGGACGGCGTCCGGGCGAAGGGCGGGTCCCGGTTCGCCTTCACACTCTCCTTCGGGAGCGCGAACGACCGGCAGCGACAGATCCTCGAGCTCTCCCAGCGCGCCTTCCGCGAGGCGGGGATCGAGGCGAACCTCGCGCCGCTCGAGTGGGGCGCCTTCGTCGAGAAGGTCGACGCGGGCGACTACGAGGCCTGCTCGCTCTCCCTGACCCTCGACCCGAACCCCGACCTCCGCCCGAACTGGCACTCCACCCAGGTCCCCCCGGCGGGGATGAACAACGCGTTCTACCGGAACCCGCGCGCCGACGCGCTGATGGACGAGATCGCGGCGACGTTCGACCGCGGGAAGGCGAAGACGCTCTACGCCGAGCTGCAGCGGGTGATCGCGGACGACCAGCCGTTCACGTTCCTCCACACGGTCTCCGTCGCGTGGGGGGTGCGGGACCGGGTCGGGAACGTGCGGACCTCGCCCATCGGCCTCTGGCTCTTCTGGCCCGGAGGGGCCGGGTGGCAGCCGGCGCGCGCGGCGAAGCCGGTCTGACGGGGAGAGGGCTCCGCCCCGCGTAACATTCCGCGGAGTGGCTTCGTTCCTCGCACGGCGACTTCTCGGCGCGTCCGGGACGCTCCTCGGCGTCCTCGTGGCGGTCTTCCTCCTCCTCTCGGCCGCGCCGGGAGACCCGGCGCGGCTCGCCGCCGGCGGCGCCACGGGCCGCGGCGGCGTCTCGCGCGAGGCGCTCGAGGCGTTCCGCAGCCTCCACGGCCTCGACCGCCCCCTCCCGGCTCGCCTCGGCAGCTGGCTCGCCTCGGCCGCGCGGCTCGATCTCGGCCGGTCGTTCCGCGACGGGAGCCCGGTGACGGAGCGGATCGCGAGGACGCTTCCCGCGACGTTCGCCGTCAACGCGCTCGCGCTCGCGCTCGCCCTGGCGGTCGCGATTCCCGTCGGGGTCGGGGCCGCCCGCCGCCCGGGCGGAACGCTCGACCGCGTCTCCGGCCTCCTCCTCGACGCGCTCTTCTCCCTGCCGAGCTTCGCGCTCGGGCTCCTCCTCCTCCTCCTCTTCGCCGTGAAGCTCCGCGTCGCGCCCGTCTTCTCGGACCTCTCGCTCGGGCTTCGCGGGATCGCGCTCCCCGCCGCGACGCTCGCCCTCGTCGCCCTCGCGCCGATCGCGCGCGTCACGCGCCGCGCCGTCGGGGAGGCGCTCGCGTCCCCCGCGGCCCTCTCGGGGCGCGCCCGGGGCGAGACGCCCCGCGAGGAGACGCTCCGAGCCCTGCGCCGGTCGGCGCCCGCCTTCGCGGGCCTCGGCGCGGCGCTCGTCCCGCAGCTCGTCGCCGGGTCGGTCCTCGTGGAGCGGGTCTTCGGCCTCCCCGGGACGGGGCAGCTCCTCGCCGACTCGGTCTTCTCCCGCGACCTGCCGACCGTCCTCGGCCTGACGCTCGTCTCGGGGCTCGCCGTCGTCGCCGCGACGTTCGTCGCGGACGCCGCCGCCGCCCTCGCCGACCCGCGGCTCGCGGACGGGGGAGAGCCGTGACGCGCCGCCGCGCCCTGAAGTGGCGCCTCCTCGTCCTCGGGCTCTTTCCCGTCGTCGCGCTCCTCGCGCCGCTCCTCGCGCGCGAGCGGCCGGCCGGCGCCCCGTTCCTCGCGAAGGTCGCCACGCCCGTCCCCTTCGACCCCGACGCCACCGAGCTCGACGCGCGACTCCGGCCACCCGACGGCACCCACCTCCTCGGGACCGACGACCTCGGCAGGGACGTCCTGGCCCGCCTCCTCCACGGGGCGCGCGTCTCGGTGACGGTCGGCGCCGCCGCGGCGGCCCTCGCGTTCGCCGCCGGGACCCTCCTCGGCGCGGCGGCGGGCGCGTTCGGCCCGCGCGCGGACCGGGTCGTCCTCTTCGTGACCGGGGTCGTCCAGGCGTTCCCCGCGCTCGTCCTCGTGGCGGCGGGCGCCGCGCTCGCGCCGCCGTCCGCGTTCACCGCGGTCCTCCTCATCGCGCTGACCGGGTGGCCCGACGTCGCGCGCCTCGTCCGCGCCGAGGCGCTCCGGCTCTCCGTCGCGCCGCACGTCGAGGCGGCGCGGGCGGCGGGCGCCTCGCGCGCGCGGGTCCTCTTCGTCCACGTCCTCCCGGGCGCAGTCGGCCCCGCGCTCGCGACCGTGCCCTACGTCCTCGGCGGGGCCGTCCTCCTCGAGGCCTCGCTCTCCTTCCTCGGGCTCGGGACGCCGCCCCCCGCGGCCTCCTGGGGACGCGCCCTCGCGGACGCCCGCGAGAGCCTGACGGCGGCCTGGTGGTGCGTCGTCCCGCCGGCGCTCGCGCTCTTCCTCCTCGTCCTCTCCGCGCGAAAGGTGGGGGAGGCGGTCTCGGAAAGCCGGTAGAATCCCCGCTCCGATGCGAATCGCCGTCTACCCGGGCTCGTTCGACCCGATGACGAACGGGCACGTCGACCTCGTCCGCCGCGGCTGCCACATCTTCGACAGGGTGCTCGTCGCCGTCCTCTGCAACACGGAGAAGGCGCCGCTCTTCACCGTCGACGAGCGGATCCGGATGACCCGCGACGTCTTCAGGCGGGAGCCGAAGGTGAAGGTGAAGGCCTTCTCCGGGCTCCTCGTCGACTTCCTCCGGAGCGAGAAGACGAACATCGTCCTGCGCGGGCTGCGCGTCGTCTCCGACTTCGAGTACGAGTTCCAGATGGCGCTCATGAACCGCCGCCTCGACCCCGAGGTGGAGACGGTCTTCCTGACGCCGAAGGAGGAGCTCTCGTACCTCTCGAGCCGCCTCGTCAAGGAGGTCCACCGGCTCGGAGGCGACGTCTCCCCGCTCGTTCCGCCTCTCGTCTACCGCGAGCTCCGCAAGAAGCTCCCGAACGGCGGCCCGAAGACCTGACCCCTCAGCTCGCCGCGAACGCGGAGAGCGCGGCCCGGACCGGCTCCGGCACGGCGGTGGGCCGCCCCGACGCCCGGTCGACGAAGAGGTGGATCGTCTCTCCCTCGACGGCCACGCTGCCGTCGGGAAGGGTGATCCGGTACGCGAACGTACAGCCGCGGCTCCGGAGCGCGGCGAGCCGCGTCGAGACGCGAACCGTGTCGCCGTAGCGCGTCGGGCGGCGGAAGCGGGCCGCGAGGTCGCTCACGACGATGTTCACGCCCTCGGCTTCCATCCGCGCGTACGGGTAGCCGGCGGCATCGCAGTACTCCGTCCGCCCGACCTCGAACCAGACGACGTAGGAGCCGTGGTAGACGACCCCCTGCGCGTCGGTCTCCGCGTAGCGGACCTTCACCTCGGTCTCGACCCAGCGTCCGTTCTCCACGCTCCGTAGACTACGCGAGCGTGCCCCGCGACTCCGTCCTCCTCCGCGGCTCCGGCTGGCGGCTCCCGGATCCCCTCGACCTCCGCGACCCGGTCGAGGTCCGCTCGGTGCCTGCGGATCGACCGGAGGAGCTGCCGGGCCTCCTCGCCTGGCTCGACGCCGTCGCCGCCTCGGGGCGAAGCGGGAGGATCGCGGCGGGTTTCCTGACGTACGAGGCCGGGGTGGCGCTCGAGGGCTCGACGCGGCTCTTCCGACCCCCGCCGACGCCGCTCGCCTGGTTCGGGCTCTACGACCTCGCCGCGGCCCTCCGCGCGGCAGCCGCCGACGATTCCGCAGGCGGCGCCCTCCCCGGCGTTTCCGACCGGGATCCGCCGGACTCTCCCGGAGGAACGCCTTCCGGGGAAATGGGCCTCGCGGAGTGGTCGGCCGCCGTCGAGGCGATCCGGCAGGGAATCGCGAGGGGCGACCTCTACCAGGCGAACCTGACGCGCCGGGTCACGCGCGCTCTCGCCGTCGCGCCGCGCCGCCTCGCGGAACTCCTCCGGGACGACAACCCGGTCCCCTGGCCGATCTGCGTCGAGACGGAGGAGGGGGCGGTCGTGTCGAACTCGCCCGAGCTCTTCCTCGACGTCGACCTCGCCACGCGCCGGGTCGCCTCGTCGCCGATCAAGGGGACCGTCCCGCGCCTCCTCGGCGGCTCCGAGGAGACGGCCCGGGCCGCGCTCCTCGGCTCGGAGAAGGACGCCGCGGAGCACCTGATGATCGTCGACCTCGTCCGGAACGACCTGGGCCGCGTCTGCGATGCGGGGAGCGTCCACGTCCCCGACTTCCGTTCCGTCCGGAGCTTCCGGCACCTCCACCACCTCGAGTCGACGGTCGCCGGGACGCTCCGGCCCGGGGCCCGCCTCGCGGAGCTCCTCGCCGCGACGCTCCCGGGAGGCTCGATCACCGGTGCCCCGAAGCGGGCCGCGCTCGGCTTCATCCGGAGGCTCGAGCCCGTCGCGCGCGGACCCTACACGGGAGCGGCCGGCTACGTCCGGGGAGACGGCAGGGCCGTCTTCAACGTCGCCATCCGGACGGCCCGGGTCGACGGGTGCGCCGTCGCCTACCATGCCGGAGGCGGGATCGTCTGGGACTCGGACCCCCTCCTCGAGTGGGCGGAGACCGAGACGAAGTCCCGCGAGTTCTTCCGGGCGCTCGCCGCCGCGGCGCGCCCCAGCGAGGTCCCATGAGCCCTGAGACCGTCTCATTCGACGCCCCCGCCGTGGAGCGGGGCTTCGGCTTCTTCGAGACGCTCCTCCTCCTCGGACGGCGCGCGGTGCTCTGGGAACCGCACGTCCGGCGCCTCCTCCGGACCCTCGCGGAGCTGGACCTCCCGGCCCCGTCCGGCGAGGCGATCGAGTCGGGGGCCCGGGCGGCGCTCGGCGACGCCGAGGACGGACCCGGGGAGCGGGCCCTCCGCCTCTCCTGGATCGCGGTGGGACCCGACCTCGAGTCGCCCGCGTCGTGGCGGCTGGACGCGTCGGTCCGGGCGATCCCGCCGAACACCCTCTCCCGCCGTTCGGGCTCGCGGGCCGTGACGGCGCCGGAGCGGCTCCGGCGCGACTCGCCCGGCTACAAGTCGACGAGCTACTTCGGGGCCGTGGCGGCGCTGCGCCACGCGAAGCGCGCGGGCGGGGACGAGGCCCTCTTCCGGGAGGGCGGGCTCTACGTGGAAGGCGCCTCGACGGGGATCGTCGCGTGGAACGGGGGACGCCTCGCCGGCCTCGGCCCGGGGGCGCTCCCGTCCGTCACGACCGAGGCGTTCCTCGACGGGGCGGGGGAGCGGCGCGGGCTCTCCCGGGACGAGCTCCTCTCCGGGGCGCTCCTCGTCGGGTCGCTGACGACGGCCGCTCCGCTCCTCTCGCTCGACGGGGCCGCCTGCGCGCTCCCCCCGGCGATGCTCCGGGCCTGCGAGACGTTCCGGGAGCGGCTCCGGGGCGACGCCGCGATGCAGAAAAAGCTCTAGACTCACGGGAAAAGTGAGGCACGGAATGGCCACGAAGAAAGCGCGTCCGACTCCCGCCGCGTCCTCCCACGTCGTCCTCTTCACCGGGTTCCCCGGGTTCATCGGGGCCCGCCTCATCCCGCGGCTCCTCGAGCTGAAGCCCGACACCGTCTTCCACTGTCTCGTGCAGGAGAAGTTCCTCGACCTCGCGCGCACGTCCGTCGAGCAGCTCGCCGAGGCGCACCCGGGGACGAAGGGGCGGATCGAGCTCGTCGTCGGCGACATCACGGCCCCGGGCCTCGGCATCGGCGAGACCGAGGCGCGCCTCCTCCACCGGAAGCTGAACGGCTGCTACCACCTCGCGGCCGTCTACGACCTCGCCGTCCCGCGCGAGGTCGGGATGCGGATCAACGTCGAGGGGACGCGGAACGTCCTCGCGTTCCTCGAGGAGTGCCCGCACCTGACCCGCTTCGACTACGTCTCCACGGCGTACGTCTCGGGCACGGCCGTCGGCGTCTACCGCGAGACGGACCTCGACGTCGGGCAGTCGTTCAAGAACTACTACGAGGAGACGAAGTTCCTCGCCGAGGAGGCGGTCAAGGCGAGCGCGCTCCCGACGTCGACGTACCGCCCGGCGATCGTCGTCGGCGACTCGAAGACCGGCGAGACGGCCAAGTTCGACGGCCCCTACTTCGCCCTGAACGCGATGCGCCAGCTGCCGTCCCCCGGCGTCTTCGTGAAGGTCGGCTCGGGCACGGCGCCCGTCAACCTCGTGCCGGTCGACTACGTCCTCGAGGGGATCGCGCGGCTCTCGACGTGGGAAGGCTCGGTGGGGAAGACCTACCACCTGACCGACCCGACGCCCCTCTCGGCCTACGAGATCGAGGAGCTCTTCGCGAAGGCGATCGGCAAGCAGTTCCTCTACGTCCCCGTCCCGACGATGCTCGCAAAGCTCCTCTTCTCGCCGAAGGCGGTGCAGAGCTACTTCGGCATGCCCGCGGTGACCGTGGAGTACTTCGACCACCCGGCCTGGTACGACAACAGCCAGGCGGCCGCCGACCTCGCGCAGTTCGGCGTCTCCTGCCCGCGCTTCACCGACTACGCCCAGAACCTCGTCGCGTTCTACCGCAGGCACGTCGAGAAGATCACCCGGGGGGCGATGATTTGAAGCGGGGGCTCACCCTGCCGACGGGCCCGATCATCGACGGTCTCGACGTCGCGACGGGGAAGACCTTCCACACGAGGAACCCGTCGACGGGCGGGAAGCTCGCCGAGATCCAGAGGGCCGGCCCGGAGGAGATCGACGCGGCGGTGGCGGCCGCGCGGAAGGCCTTCCTCCACTGGGGGGCCCGCAGCCCGAAGGAGCGCCAGAAGCACCTCTCGAACCTCCTCGAGGCGCTCCGGAGGTCCCACGACGAGCTCGCGCACCTGATCGCCCTCGAGCAGGGGAAGCCGATCGCCGAGGCCCGGGCGCTGGACCTCGTCCCCGCCGCCGACGCCCTCCGCTACCTCTCCCGCTTCGCGGAGGAGCTCCTCGCCACGAAGCCGGTCGACTACGAGCAGATCCTCTTCGCCCACAAGGCGGCCTCGTTCCGCTACGAGCCTCTCGGCGTCATCGCGGTCATCACCCCCTGGAACTTCCCGTTCGCGATCCCGATGGTCGAGCTCGCGGCGTGCCTCGCGGCCGGGAACACGGTCGTCCTCAAGCCCGCCTCGGCGACGGCGCAGACGGGCCTCGCCATCGGCGAGCTCTGCCGGAAGGCGGGCCTCCCGCCCGGCGTCGTGAACGTCGTCACGGCTTCGGGGGCCGACGTCGACCACCTCCTCGACCACCCCGGGATCGCGAAGATCCTCTTCACCGGCTCGGTCGAGGTCGGCTCGCACGTCATGCGGAAGGCCTCGAGGAACGTCACGCCCTTCGTCCTCGAGCTGGGGGGAAAGGACGCCGCCGTCGTCGCGGCCGACGCCGACCTCGACCGGACGGCGAGCGGCCTCGTCTGGGGCGCCTTCGCGAACGCGGGGCAGGCGTGCGGGTCGATCGAGCGCGTCTACGCCGTGAAGGGCGTCGCGGACGAGCTGATCGCGAAGGTCGTCGAGAAGACGCGCCGGCTCCGGCAGGGGGACCCCCTCGCCGCGGCGACGGACGTCGGCCCGATGACGACGGCCGAGCAGCGGGATTTCGTCGACGCGCAGGTCCGCGAGGCGCTCGCGCAGGGGGCGACGGCGCTCACCGGCGGGGAGAAGCCGGTCGCGAAGGGGTACTGGTTCCCCCCGACGGTCCTCGTCGGGGCGACCCACGCGATGCGCGTGATGCGCGAGGAGACGTTCGGCCCCGTCCTCCCGATCGTCGTCGTCGACGGCCTCGACGAGGCGATCGCCCTCGCGAACGACTCCGAGTTCGGCCTGACGGCCTCGGGCTGGACCCGCTCGACGAGGACGGCCCAGAAGCTCGTCGAGGAGCTGCGGGCCGGGACGGTCACGATCAACGACCACCTCTTCTCCTTCGGCGAGCCGACGGCGACCTGGGGCGGCCTCGGGAAGTCCGGGATCGGGCGGAGCCACGGCGTCCACGGACTCATGGAGCTCGTCAACGTCAAGCACGTCAGCGTCGACCTGCAGGACTCCACGGCGGCTCCCTGGTGGTACCCCTACGACGGCGCCTTCCAGGACTTCATGAAGAAGGCGTTCGGCCTCCTCTACGCCCGGGACGCCCGGACGAAGGTGACGGACGGCCTCGGCCTCCTGTCGAGCGGCCGGTTCTTCGGCTACGTGAAGGTCTCGAAGATCGCGACGAAGCTCGGCAAGGTGTTCTGAGCCGGGGACCCCAGGGGGGCGCCGCAGGCCCGGTCGATTCAAGAGCTCTCGAGCGACTCCCGGCCCCGTCTCGTGTGATAGAAATCGCCCTTCGGAGGAGAAGAGGGTATGCGCCTTTCCCTGAACAGTCTTCGGGTCATCCTGTTCGGTGCGGCGATGGCGATCTGCACGGGCGTCGTGGCACCTGCACTCGGTCAGGAACACGAGGAAATCGCGGTCCAGTCGTCGGGAACAGGGAGAATCGCGGTTCTCGTCGAGCTCATGGATCCGCCGGCCGCCCGCGTGTACGGCGAGGCACTCAAGAAGGGCCTGGGCAAGCCGGCGGCGATCGCGGCGGGAAGGAACCAGACCACCGCGAACGCGAGCTCTCTGCGCGCCGTCTCGGCGCTCCTGCGCGACCCGAAGATCGGCGGGCGGGAGTTCTTCAGCGTCGGCAGGGCGTTCAATGGAGTGGCCGTCGAGGTGGATGCCTCGAAGCTGCAGGCGATCGCGAGGCTTCCCGGCGTCCGGAAGGTCCACGTCATCGAGCCGGAGTTCCCGACGAACTCGACGAGCGTGCCGTTCCTCGGGGCGCCGAGCCTCTGGGGGAACACGCTCGGCCTTCCGTCGACCGTCACGGGAGCCGGGATCCGGATCGGGATCATCGACACCGGAATCGATTACCAGCACCCGACCTTCGGCGGTACGGGACTGCTGGCTGACTACCAGGCGAATGACCGGACCGTCGCGCCGGACGCCTACTTCCCGACGGCCAAGGTCGTCGGCGGGATCGATCTCGCCGGCGACTCCTACACGGGAAGCGCCGCGACGCTCGCGCCCGACGCCGACCCGATGGACTGCAACGGGCACGGCACGCACGTCTCAGGGACCGCGGCCGGGTATGGCGTGACGAGCGCCGGCGCGACGTACCCCGGACCGTTCGACGCGTCCACGCCCTTCGCCTCGCTCCGCGTCGGGCCGGGCGTTGCGCCGCAGGCGAGCCTGTACGCGATCCGCGTCTTCGGCTGCACCGGTTCGACGAGCATCACGGTCCAGGGGATCGACTGGGCGACCGACCCCAACGGGGACGGCGACCTCTCCGACCACCTCGACGTCATCAACATGTCGCTCGGCTCGAACTTCGGAAGCCTCGCAACCACGACGGCGCAGGCGGCCGACGACGCGGCCCTCGCGGGCATCGTGGTCGTGGCGTCGGCAGGGAACGCGGGAGACACGACGTTCATCACCGGCTCGCCGGGCGTGGGCTCGAGGGTCATCTCGACGGCCGCGTCGGTCGACTCGGGTGAGTCCGTCGGCCTCCTCCAGGTGAACTCTCCGGCCGGCATCGCGGGACCCTATTACGCCTCCTACGCGAACTCGTTCGCGCCGACTCCGGCGCCGACGCCGTCCGGCCAGACGGCGAACGTCGTCGTGGCGCTCGACCCGGCGGACGGCGCCGGACCGCTGACGACGGACGGCTGCTCCGCCCTCACCAATGCCGCCGCCGTCGCCGGCAACATCGCCCTCGTCGATCGCGGCACCTGCGGCTTCCAGGTCAAGGCGGTCAACGCGCAGGCCGCGGGCGCGATCGGTGTCATCATCGCGAACAACGTCGTCGGCGACCCGAACCCCATCATCATGGGGGCGACGGGAACGACGCAGGTGACGGTCCCGACGGTCTTCATTTCGCTCGCGGACCGGAACACGATCGCCGGGAGCCTCCCGGCCAACGTGACGCTTTCGACCGCAGCCGGCGGGGACACGATCGCCTCGTTCTCGTCTCGCGGGCCGCGCCTCGGCCGGACCGCCATCCGGCTCAAGCCGGACCTCGCCGCTCCCGGGCTGAACATCACGTCGGCCCAGACGGGTGTCACCTGTACGGCCGGGAGCTGCATGACGCCGAACGCGTCCGGATTCATCCCGGGTGGGCAGACGCTGACCATCTCCGGCACGTCGATGGCGGCCCCGCACGCCGCGGGGACGGCCGCTCTCCTGAAGCAGCTCCACCCCGACTGGTCGCCCGAGGAGATCAAGGCGCTGATGATGAACGGCGCCCTCCACGACGTGACCCTCGGCGCCAACGGCGGAGGTGTCAAGTACGGTCCGGAGCGTGTCGGCGCCGGTCGCGAGGACCCCGTCCTGTCCGCCCAGGCGCCCGGCTTCGCGCTCGGCAGCGACGAGCAGGGCCTCGTGAGCGTCTCGTTCGACGCCGACGTCGTCGGGACCGCGACGCAGGTGAAGAGGATTCGCGTCGTGAACAAGGGAGCGACGGCCCAAACGTACTCCCTCTCCGTCCAGGTCCTCAACGACGCGCCCGGCGTGGCGTTCTCGCTCCCGGGCGGAAGCAGCGTGACCGTTCCGGCGGGCGGTTCCGTCGAATTCGACGTCCAGATGAGCGCGACGGGGAACCAGATGACCCACCCGCGCGACCCGTCCCAGCCGCCGACGCAGGCGGCGCCGTCGCCGCTGACCTCTCTCGGAAACCTCTCCCGTCACTGGCTGACGGCGGAGGCGGGCTACGTGGTCCTGAGCCAGGGCGGCTCGCCGAAGATGCGCGTGCCCGTCTACATGCCGAGCCACCCCGCCTCGGCGATGACCGCGCCCGCGGCAATCGTGACGGGCGGGGCGGCTTCTGGGTCGACGACGATCCCCCTTTCCGGCACCGACGTCTGCACCGGGACGCTCGGGGCTGGCCCGGCCTGCTCGGGGACGTTCCCGAACGACGAGGTCTCCCTGGTGACGCCTTTCGAGCTGCAGGCGGTCTCCCCGCTGGATGACACCGTCGCGCCGCCGTACGCCGACATCCAGTACGCGGGCGTGGCCTACAGCACGGCGAGCAACCTCGTCATGTTCGGAGTCTCGACCTGGGCCAACTGGTCCTCTCCGACGGACGTCGCTTTCAACATCTACATCGACACGAACGAGGACGGCACCTGGGACCGGGTCCTCTTCAACTCGAACCCGGGAACGATGGGAAGCGCTCTCTTCGGGAACAGCGCGGCGACGGGACAGGACTCGTTCCTGTCCGCGTACTTCAACCTCTCGACCAGCGGGGTCGGCACGCAGCAGTACGTGAACCGCGTGAGCGCGGCCGGTATCGACAGCCGGCTCTTCGACAGCCACGTGATGTTCCTCGCGGCGACGCCCGCGTCGCTCGGCCTCACCGCGGGTGACACCACCTTCCGCTGGAAAATCGTCTCGTGTCCCGGGTCGGCGCCGCTCTGCCTCGCTCTCAACGGGTTCGCCTACGACCAGGTGAACGGGCCGTTCTTCTACAACTACGCCGCGCAGGGCCTGAACTTCGGCGGAACGAACCTCGCCCAGGACCTCAACGGTGCGTCGCTCCCGGTGACGTGGAACACGGCGAACATGACGACGAACGGGTCGCTCGGCGCGCTCCTCCTCCATCACCACAACGTCGGCGACCAGCAGGCCGAGGTCGTCGTGCTCGACACGGCCCAGTCGACAGACCTCGCCGTGGCGATGTCCGTCAACCCGGCGGTGCCGACGGTCGGCCAGAACGCGACCTTCACGATCATCGTGACCAACAACGGCCCCGCTGCCGCCACCGGCGTGCAGGTCGCCGACGTGCTGCCTGTCGGCCTGACCTACGTCTCGGACGACGGTGCGGGGGCGTTCAGCGCGGCCACCGGGATCTGGACCGTCGGTTCGATCGCCGCGAGCGCCACCGCGACTCTCCACATCGTCGCCACCGTGGACGCGACCGGCCAGGTCCTGAACGTCGCGCAGCTCACGGCGTCGACGCCGCTCGACACGAACCCGGCGAACAACGTCGCCAGCGTCAGCGTTCTCGCGCCGCGTTCCGCCGACGTGTCGCTCGCCATGTCAGTCGGGGCCCCCACCGTGCTCGTAGGCGGAACGGCCACCTTCACCGTCACCGCGCGGAACTCCGGGACCGATCCGGCCTACTCCGTCAACGTCCAGGAGGCGTTCCCGGCAATCCCCGCCCTTGCCCCGTCGTCGTTCACGGTGAGCCAGGGAACTTTCAACACGGCGACCGGGGTCTGGAGCTTCGCGAGCCTACCTTCTGGAGGATCCGCGACGCTGACCTTCTCGGTCGTCGCGCCGAGCATGGCAGGGGTCCTGACGAACAACGCAACCGCCGGCTCGACCACCTCTGACCCGAACTCCGCGAACAACACTGCCTCCGCGAGCGTGACGGTCCTCTCCCCGGCGGTCGTCGCCGGCGTCACCAAGTCGGTCTCCGGGTCGCGCTTCCCCGGCGCGGTCGTCACCTACACGATCGTCATCCCGAACACGGGCACCTTCGTCCAGATGGACAACCCCGGCGACGAGTTCACCGACGTCCTCCCGGCGACGCTCCAGCTCCTGGGGGCCACCGCCTCCGGCGGGACCGCGGTCGCCGACACGGCGACGAACACGGTCCACTGGAACGGGTCGATCGCGGCCGGCGGGTCGGTCACGATCACGATCACGGCGCGCATCGCGTGGAACGCGGGCGGCGCCACGATCTCGAACCAGGGCACGGTGTACTTCGACGCCGACGGGAACGGCACGAACGAGTCGTCCGCCCTGACGGACGACCCGGCCGTCGGTGGCGCGACCGACCCGACGGCATTCCAGGCGAGCGCCGAGGCGGCGATCCCTGCCGCATCGACGCTCGGACTCGCCCTCCTCGGCCTCCTGACCGCCCTCGGCGCGGTCTTCTTCATCCGCTCGCGGGTCGGCTGACCTCGTCTTCCCGCCCGGGCGGGCGCCTTCGGGCGCCCGCCCGGGCTCTCTCTAGAATCCCCCCCGTGGGGTCCCCTCCCGACCTCTCCGCCTACCCCGACCAGCCGGGGATCTACCTCTACCGGGACGCGAAGGGGAAGATCCTCTACGTCGGGAAGGCGCGCTCGATCCGCAAGCGGCTCGCCTCCTACTTCGCCGCGGGGCCGAAGCACCCGAAGACGGAGGCGCTCCTCGCCGAGTTCGAGACGATCGACACCGTCGTCGCGAACACCGAGAGCGAGGCGCTCGCCCTCGAGAACGCGTTCATCAAGAAGCACAGGCCCCGGTACAACATCCTCCTCCGGGACGACAAGACCTACCCGTACATCAAGGTGACGACGGGGGAGGAGTGGCCGCGAGCGCACGTGACGCGGCGGGTCCTGAAGGACGGCCACAGCTACTTCGGGCCGTTCCTCCCGGCGCGCACCTGCCGCGGGGCCATGAAGATGGTCCAGCGGATGTTCCAGATCCGGACGTGCCGGATCGAGATCGACGGGAAGCTCCCGCGCCCCTGCCTCTACTACGACATGCACGCCTGCCTCGGGCCGTGCGTCGCGTCGCTGACGACGAAGGGCGCCTACGACGACGCGGTGCGCGACGTCCTCCTCTTCCTCTCGGGCCGGAACGAGGAGCTCGCGCCGCGCCTCCGCGCGAAGATGGAGGCGGCAGCGGAGGCGGAGGGGTTCGAGATGGCGGCCGCGTACCGCGACTGCCTCCGGACGGTCGAGGAGCTCGCCCAGAAGCAGCGGGTCCAGTCGCTGGCCGGCGAGGACGTCGACGTCTTCGGCGACTTCGCCGACGGCGGGAACCTCGCCGTCTCGGTCCTCCACGTGAGGGGCGGCGCCGTCCTCGACACGCGGGAGTTCTTCTGGGAAGGGATCGGCGACGTCGAGCCGGACGAGTTCTGGGTCGCCCTCCTCCCGCAGTACTACGACGCGACGACGTTCCTCCCGAAGGAGGTCCACCTCCCCGACGAGGTGCCGGAGGAGGCGCTCGCGCCGATCGAGGAGTGGCTCTCGGAGCGGCGCGGGTCGAAGGTCGCCGTGCGGACCCCGAAGAGGGGGGCGGCGTTCGAGCGGGTGCGGATCGCGCGCGACAACGCGCGGACGAGCCACGTCCGGCGCTTCCGGACCGTCCGCGAGGCCGGGGAGAAGGCGACGCTCGCGCTCGCGAAGGCGCTCGACCTCGACCACCGGCCCTCCCGGATCGAGTGCTTCGACATCTCGCACCTGCAGGGGAGCGAGACGTACGCCTCGTGCGTCGTCTTCGTCGACGGGCGGCCGGCGAAGGGGGAGTACCGCGCGTTCCGGATCGACCGGCCCGTGCCGGACGACTTCGCCTCGATCGCGGAGGCGGTCACGCGCCGTTACGAGCGGCGTCGCGCGGAGGGGGAGGCGTTCCCCGACCTCCTCGTCATCGACGGCGGCAAGGGACAGCTCTCGGCCGCCCTCGGGGCGCTCGACCGGATCGGCGTCGAGCTGCCGGCGGTGGGGCTCGCGAAGCGGGAGGAGGAGCTCTTCGTCCCCGGCCGGTCGCTCCCGATCGTCCTCCCGAGGCGTCACGCCGGTCTCAAGCTCCTCCAGCGCGCCCGGGACGAGGCGCACCGCTTCGGCCTCCGGCACCACCGGAAGGCCCGTTCGCGCCGGACGCTGGAGAGCCCGCTCGCGGCCGTCCCGGGCCTCGGACCGACGAGCGTCCGGCGGCTCCTCTCGGTATTCGGCAACGAGGAGGGGGTCCTCGCGGCGACGCCGGAAGCGCTCGCGGCGGCCGCCGGCAAGACGATTGCCGCCCGTGTCGGGAGGTGGAAGGCTTCCCGGGAAGACACGGGCCGGTAGAATCCCCGGATCATGGACACGTTGAAACCGGGAGGCGGCTCCCTGACGGGGGGAACGCTCGAGAAGACCGAGCTCGCCGACGTCCTCCGGTCGGCCTACACCTCGCGCGGGAACGCGCAGGTCCTCGTGACGCTGCGGGGGGAGGAGCGCAGCTTCTGGTTCGACCGGGGACGGCTCGTCTCGGCCTCGTCGAACCGCGAGGCGCAGCACGTCGGCGAGCTCCTCCGCGCCTTCGGTCTCGCCGACGAGTCGGTCCTCTTCTCGGCGTTCGAGCAGGCCCTCGCCGACCCCGGCCGCGGGCTCTCCCACGCCCTGCGCGACTCGGGCGCCGTGCCTCCCTACATCGCCGACGCGTGCGTGAAGGCGCTCGCGGAGAAGATCCTCTACTCGACGTTCCAGTGGGCGTCCGGGACCTTCAGCGTCGTGCCCCTCGACGGACCGCCGCAGCTGCCGAGGGCGTTCGACCAGACGACGGCGACGCTCCTCCTCGAGGGCCTCCGGCGGCTTCCGCCGGTCGTCGGCGCCGCGCCGAAGATCGACCCCAAGGCGCGGCTCACCCTCTCGCCCGACCTGCTCCTCCGCTACCAGTGCGCCGTCGTCACGCCGGAAGAGGCCGAGGCGCTCGACGCGATCGACGGCACGAAGACGGCGGCGGACGTCTGCCTCGACCTCCGGATCGTCGAGAGGCTGCGGTCCGTCGGGTTCGTCTCGATCGCGCCGAAGCAGGCCGCGACGGACGGCGACGCGGCGCCCCTCGGCACGGCGTCGCTCAACGTGGAGATCGCGGGCGCCCCCCCCGGCCCGCGCCTCTCCGAGCTCCTCGAGCAGCACTCCCGCCTCGTCTGGAACACCTATCGCCGGCTCGACTGGATCACCGCGTACGAGGTCCTCGGCGCGCCGGACGACGCGCAGGACGCCGAGCTCCAGCGCGCGGTGCACGAGCGCGCCCGGCTCTTCCACCCCGACAACGTCGTCCGGCCGACGCTCAACGACGCGACGGACGCCCTCGAGGCGCTCTTCGCGAAAGTCCGCGAGGCGGGCAGGGCGTTCGCCTCCAGCGCCGCCCGCCAGGACTACGACCGGTCGCTGAACCGCGGAACGATGTCGGCCCCGGTCTCCTTCGGCGCGCCGACCCCGGAAGTCCAGAGGCAGGTCGCGAAGGCGAACTACCAGCGGGCGCGGACGCTCGTCGAGATGGAGGACTACTACCCGGCGTACGAGATGCTCCGCCAGGCCGTCGAGTTCGACCCGGACAAGCCGGAGTACTGGACCTTCCTCGCGAAGGTGCAGGGACGGAACCCGAAGTGGGTGCGGCAGGCCACCGAGACGCTCCGGCGGGCCGCGGCCCGCCTCCCCGAGAGCGTCGAGATCTGGCTCGCCCTTTCGGACGCCTGCGCGGCCGAGCGGAACGAGACGGAGCGCGTGAAGGCCCTCAAGGAGGTCCTGAAGCTCGAGCCGACGAACAAGAAGGCGACGAAGGCGCTCGCGGAGATCGCCGCGACGAAGCCGCGCTGACCGCTCGCCGGAGCGGTATCCTCACTCGATGCTCGAGGTCGTCGCGAACTTCGGGACGGGGCTCGGCCTCGCGGCCGGAGCGGGGTTGAACGCCTACGCCGTCCTGCTCGTCTACGGCGGCATCGCGCACCTCTTCCCGGAGGACTTCCCGGGGGCCATCGCGAAGTTCCTCGCCGAGCCGGCGACGCTCCTCGTCCTCCTGGTCCTCTACCTGCTCGAGTTCTTCGCCGACAAGATCCCGGGCCTCGACCACATCTGGGACGTGATTCACACCGTCATCCGGCCCGTCGCGGGGGCCGTCCTCGCGGTGGCGGCCGTCGCGCCCTCCTCCGGGACGTCCCTCGCCGTCCTCGCCGGGGGCGGGGGGGGCGTGACGGCGCTCGCCGCGCACCTCGTGAAGGGAACGGCCCGGCTGACCTCGACGGCGCTCACGGCCGGCGTCGCGAACTTCGCGCTCTCGCTGGCGGAGGACATCCTCGCCGTCCTCCAGGCGATCGTGTCGATCTTCCTTCCCCTCGTCGCCCTCGTCCTCGCCGTCGCGGTGGCGGGGATCTTTCTCCTCTGCGTCCCGAAGCTCGCGCGCGGCGTGAACCTCTTCGCCCGGCGTCGACGCAAACCGGCCTGAGCCGCGGCTCTCCCAGGGCGTATCCTCCGCACGACTCGGGCCGGACGGGCGATCGCCGCCCGGTCGGTCTGACCGAACGAGGGGAGGAAAGTCCGGACTCCAGCGGGCAGCGTGCCGGGGAAATCCCGGTCGGGGCAACCCGAAGGAAAGTGGCACAGAAAACGTACCGCCCCGGTTCCCGAGAGGGGGCCGAGGTAAGGGTGAAAAGGTGCGGTAAGAGCGCACCGCGAACCCCGGCAACGGGGTCGGCAGGCCAAACCCCACGCGGAGCAAAGCCGAATAGGGGAACGGAAGGGGCGCCCGCCCCCGCGCCGCGAGGCGACGTTTCCGGGTTGGCTGCTCGAGCCCCGCCGAGAGGCGCGGGCCCAGAGGAATGATCGTCGGCCGGAAGGCGCGAGCCGACCGGTCACAGAATCCGGCTTACAGTCCGGCCCGAGTCATTTTCTTCAGAGGATGCGTGTGGGGGTCCGGGGGGGCGCGCGCCCTGACCTCGGCCCAACGAACGACCTCAGACTCGAGGTGGGGGTCCGGGGGGCCGCGCGAAGCTCAGGCCACCCGGCGAGGCAGCCCCCCCGGAGCGCCAGTCCGGCCCGAGTCATTTGTCGTAAATTCTCCCCGTGACCGACCTGATCGACGGAAACAACCTCCTCGGGCAGAAGGGCATCAGCCGCGAGACGCTCGTACGCGAGCTGGCCGACCTCGCCCGCGCGAAGGGGAAGAAGCTGACCGTCGTCTTCGACGGGCCGCCGGAGCACGGTCGACCGAAGGTGCAGCAGCTCGGAGCGGTGACGGTCGTCTACGCCGCGCCGCGGAGCGCCGACGAGGAGATCGTCCGGCGGCTCCGGGAGGCGCGGGAGCCGCGCGGCGTGACGGTCGTGACGGACGACCGCGTCCTCGCCGAGTCGGTCGACGCGGCGGGGGGCCGGACGCAGGCCGTGGCGGCGTTCCGGCAGACCGGCTCGCAGCGCCTGAAGAAGAAAGCCGCCGAAGGGGAGGACAAGCGGGACCCCGGCGGGAGCGCCACCGACTGGGCCCGCTGGTTCAGCGACCCGAGGAACCGGATCGGGTGACGGGCCCCCTGCGCCGTCCGAGGCGGCTCGTCCCGGGCGGTGTCGTGGGCGTCGCAGCCCTCTCCGGCCCGGTCCGCGAGGAAGACCTCGCGGCGGGCGTCCGCGCCCTCGAAGCCCTCGGATACCGCGTGCGCCCCGCCGCGAACGTCCTCTCGCGCGACGCTCTCCTCGGCCTCGCGGGCGACGACGAGGAACGCCTCGGGGGCTACCTCGCGCTCGTCGAGGACCCCGAGGTCGACGCGATCCTCTTCGCCCGGGGAGGCTACGGCGTCACGCGTCTGCTGGGGCGCCTCCCCGAGGAGCTCTTGCGGGAGACCGCGAAGCTCCACTGCGGCTTCTCCGACCTGACGGCGCTCTCGGCGTTCCTGCGCGAGCGCTGCGGGCTCGTCTCCGTCCACGGGCCGATGGTCGCCGCCGAGCTGGCGAGGCCTCTCGACGACCTCACCGCGGCCTGGTTCCCGGCGCTCCTCGAGGGGCGCGCGACGCTCCGGCTCGAGGTCCCGTCGGCCGACGTCCTCGTCGGCGGCCGGGCCGAGGGACCGCTCGTCGGCGGCTGCCTCTCGCTCCTCGCGTCCCTCGTCGGAAGCCCCTGGGAGTTCGATTACGACGGCGCGCTCCTCTTCCTCGAGGAGGTCGGCGAAGAGGCCTACCGGGTCGACCGGATGCTCGGCACGCTCGCTTCGGCGGGACGGTTCGGCCGGTTGGCCGGTATCATCACAGGCTGCATGACACGCGTGACGTTCGGAGGCGTGGAGGACCCGGAGCGGCTCCGCCGGCTCCTCCTCGACCGGTTCGCCCCGCTCGGGGTCCCGGTCGCCTCGGGCCTCCCGTTCGGCCACGCCGGCCCGAACGTGCCGCTTCCCGTGGGGGCGAGGTGCTCCTGGGACGGCGCGACCCGAACGCTCTCGGTCGAGGAGGAGTTCCTCTCGTGAAAGTCGTGCTGAAGTCGGGCGGAGGTTCGGCGGGCTTCGAGGACTACATCGTCAAGCTCCCGGCGGGGACGATGGTCTTCGCCGAGGGAGACCTCGGCACCGAGATGTTCGTCATCCAGTCGGGATCGGTGGAGATCGCCAAGAGGGTGAAGGAGGGGCACAAGTCGCTCGCCGTCCTCGAGCGGGGCGACTTCTTCGGCGAGATGTCGATCCTCGAGGACGTGCCCCGGACGGCGGACGCGATCGCGAAGACGGACGTCGAGCTCGTGAAGATCAACCAGGCGACGTTCGACGAGATGCTCCGGCACAACGGCGAGATCGCCGTCCGGATGCTCCGGAAGCTCTCGCGGCGCCTCCGCGAGACCACCGCCCTGCTCGAGCAGTCGACGGGGAAGGCGCCGGCCCTCGACGAGTCCTCCGACTTCTTCGAGCGCCCGGGGGCGCGGGACGAGATCTACCGCCTCGTCGCCGACGGGGGCGTCGAGGAGTTCTACCTGAACCGCGACGCGGAGACGCTCGTGGGGAGGATCGACCCGGTCACCGGGATCCGGCCCGACGTCGACCTGACGAACCTCGACGGCCCGCGCTCGGTCTCGCGGCGGCACGCGAAGATCGTCCGGACGGAGGGGGAGTTCCAGGTCGTCGAGGAGATCGGGACGATGAACGGGACGTTCGTCAACGGGAAGCGGATCGCGACCGGCTCGCCGGTGACGCTGAAGGACGGCGACCGCCTCCGCTTCGGACTCGTCGACCTCACGTTCCGCGTCACGCAGAGCTGACCCGTGCCGCGCGTCGCGCGCGGGCGGGAGCCGCTCACCCCGCAGACGCCGCTCGCGGGGCTCCCGGGCATCGGCCCGTCCCGCGCCGCGGCGCTCGCGGACGCTGGCCTCGCGACGGTCCTCGACCTCCTCCTCGAGCTTCCGTTCCGCCACGAGGACCGGGCCCGCTTCGCGCGAATTGCGGACCTCGTCGCGGGCGGACCGCCCCTCACCCTCGCCGGAATCCTCGCCTCGGCCCGGCTCGTGAGGACCCGCCGGCGCGGCTTCACGATCTTCGAGGCGACGCTCGAGGACGGGTCGGGGAGCGTCGGGCTCGTCTTCTACAACCAGCCCTGGCTGGCTCGCTGGATGACCCCGGGAACGCGGGTCTTCGTCCACGGGCGCGCCGTCGCGAGGAAGCGGGTCGTCGTGGAGTCTCCGCACGTCGAGCCCGAGCCGGCGGACGAGGCCGACGCCGCGCTCTCCGTCGGGCGCGTCGTCCCGATCTACCGGTCGCTGACGGGCCTACCGCCGAGGGTCCGGCGGCGGCTCGTCGCCCGGGCGCTCGCGGAGGCCGCCCCGCTCCTCCCGGAACGCCTCCCGGCGGAGCTCGTCCGCGAGCTCGGCCTTCCGACGCTCGTCGACTCGCTCCGGGAGGCCCACTTCCCGGGAAGCGCCGGGGGCGAGGCGGACCCGGGGCCGTGGGAGGCGAGGAGCTCGCCGCACCTCGCCCGCCTCGCCCTGGAGGAGCTCGTCGAGTTCCAGGTCGCCCTCGCGCGGCGGCGGCGCGAACGGGCCCGGCGCCCCGCGCCGCGGATCGCGGCCGACGCGGCGCTCCGGAGGAAGCTCGCGTCGATCCTCCCGTTCCCGCTCACCGGCGCGCAGAAGCAGGCCGTCCGCGAGATCGGCGCCGACCTCCGCTCCGGGCACCCGATGGCGCGCCTCCTCCAGGGCGACGTCGGGAGCGGGAAGACGATCGTCGCGGTCCTCACGGCGCTCCTCGCGGCGGGGAGGGGATACCAGTCGGCCTTCATGGCCCCGACGACGATCCTGGCCGAGCAGCACGCCGAGACGGTCTTCCGGCTCCTCGCGGGGACGGAGGTGACGCCGGCCCTCCTGACGGCGCGCGTGACGGGCCGGCCGCGCGCCGCCCTCCTGGCCGCGCTCGAGGAGGGAGAGATCGGCCTCCTCGTCGGGACGCACGCGCTCCTGGAGAAGCCGGTCGCGTTCCGGAGGCTGGGCCTCGTCGTGGTGGACGAGCAGCACCGGTTCGGCGTCGCCCAGAGGGCCACGCTCCCGGCGCGCGGCGCGGCCGGGGGAGAGCACCCGCACGTCCTCGTCCTCTCGGCGACGCCGATCCCCCGGTCGCTCGCCCTCGCCCTCCACGGGGACCTCGACGTTTCGACGCTCGACGAGAAGCCCCCCGGCCGGACGCCGATCGCGACGCGGGTCGCGGACGAGGAGGGGCGCGAATCGGCTTACCGCGCCCTCGCCCGCGACGTCGAGACGGGCGGGAGGGGCTACGTCGTCGTCCCTCTCGTCGACGAGTCGGAGACGATCGACGCGCGGTCCGTCGCCTCGTGGACGGAGGAGGTCTCGCGCCGCCTCCCGGGCCGCCGCGTAGGCGCGATCCACGGAAGGATGAAGGCCGAGGCGCGCGAGAAGGCGATGCGGCAGTTCGCGGCGGGGGAGCTCGACGTCCTCGTCGCGACGACGGTCGTCGAGGTCGGGATCGACGTCCCCGAGGCCTCGTTCCTCCTCGTCGAGAACGCCGAGCGGTTCGGCCTGGCCCAGCTCCACCAGCTCCGGGGGAGGATCGGCCGGGGCCCGCGCCCGTCGACCTGCGTCCTCCTCTCCGGAGAAGGCGCTTCCCCCGAGGCGCTTTCCCGCCTCGCCGTCCTCGCGCGGACGGACGACGGGTTCCTCGTCGCCGAGGAGGACCTCCGGCGCCGCGGCCCCGGGGAGGCGCTCGGCACGCGGCAGAGCGGGCTTCCCGACTTCCGCCTCGCCGACCCGCTTGCGGACCGCGAGCTCCTCGCCAGGGCGAAGGAGGTCGCCTCCGGCCTCGTGGCGTCGGGGCTTGCGGCGCCGTTCGAGGAGCCGCTCCTCCTTCGTCGCGCGCGGGGGTGACGCACCTCACGGCGGCGCTTCGGGGCATCCGCGCTGTGGCATCCTCGCGCCGTGGAGCTTTCCCTCGAGACCGACGGCGCCGTGGCGGCCCTCCGCGTCCGCGGCGACGTGACCCTGACCGAAGCCTCGACGATCACCGAGTACCTCCGTGTCGCGCGCGAGAACGGCGCCCTGCGCTGCGTCGTCGACCTCTCCGGCTGCAGCTCCCTCCCGACGACCATCGTCGCAGTCCTGATGCGGGAGCAGGGGCGCTTCGCGGCCGCCGGAGGCTCGCTCGCCCTCTCGGGCGTCGGCGACCAGAACCCCTTTCTCGCCCAGAGCGTTGCAGCGGGGCGCTTCGGCCACTACCGGACGGCGGAAGAGGGGATCGCGGCGGAGCGGCGCGCGGCCGGCGCCTCGATTGACGCCCCCGGAGGGGGCACGTAGGATCGGGCGTTTTCGGACGACCCGACCGTGCCCGACGCACCCGTCTCCCCAGAAAAGGTCCTCGAGATCGTCATCCAGGTGGCCGCCCTCCTGTTCGCGGTCTCCGTGCACGAGTCCGCGCACGGCTGGATGGCGCTCCGCTGCGGCGACACGACCGCCCGCGACCTCGGCCGGATCACCCTCAACCCGCTGAAGCACCTCGACCTGTTCGGGAGCCTCCTCGTCCCGGCGCTCCTCGCGTTCACGGGCGCCCCGGTCTTCGGGTGGGCGAAGCCCGTACCGGTCTCGCTCCGCGGGGTGAGGAACCCGCGCCGGGCGAACCTCCTCGTCTCGGCGGCGGGTCCCGTCTCGAACTTCCTGGTCGCGATCCTCGGGGGCGTCGCCTTCTTCGCCCTCCGGGCCTTCGCGCCGGGAGGCCCGGAGCTGAAGGCCTCGCTCTTCTACCCGCTCCTCCTCGTCGCCCTCTTCACGGTCGGCGTGAACGTCTCCCTCGGCATCTTCAACCTCGTCCCGATCCCGCCCCTCGACGGCTTCGGCGTCGTCGAGAGCTTCGCGCCGCGGAGCTGGATCCGCGGCGTGATGTGGGTGCGGAAGTACGGCTTCATCCTCCTCGTCGTGGCGATCTTCACCGGGGGTCTCTCGGCCCTCCTGGGGCCGCCGCAGAGGTTCCTGTTCCACCTGCTGCTCGGAGGTCCCTCGTGAGCGAACCGGCGAAGAAGATCGTCCTCTCGGGCCTGCGCCCGACGGGGCGCGTCCACCTCGGCAACTACTGGGGCGCGGTGAAGAACTGGGTCGACCTGCAGGACCAGTACGCCTGCCGCTACTTCGTGGCCGACCTGCACGCCCTGACGACCGACTACGCCGACACGTCCGCGATCCGCGAGGCGACGCTCGAGGCGGTGACGGACTGGCTCTCGGTGGGCCTCGACCCGGAGAAGTCGGTCATCTTCGTCCAGTCCCAGGTGCCGCAGACCGCCGAGCTCGCGCTCATCTTCGGGATGATCACGCCGCTCGGCTGGCTCGAGCGGGTGCCGACCTACAAGGAGCAGCTCCAGGAGCTCCGCGAGAAGGACCTCGGCACGTTCGGCTTCCTCGGCTACCCGGTCCTGATGACGGCCGACATCGCCCTCTACCGCGGGCACTGCGTCCCGGTCGGGAAGGACCAGGAGAGCCACCTCGAGATCTGCCGGGAGATCGTCCGCCGCTTCAACGGGATGTACGGGGAGGTCTTCCCGGAGCCGCAGGCGCTCTTCACGGCGACGCCGAAGGTCCCCGGCCTCGACGGCCGGAAGATGTCGAAGAGCTACGGGAACACGATCGCCCTCTCCGACTCGGCGGAGGAGATCCGGGTGAAGGTCATGTCGATGGTGACCGACCCGAAGCGCGCCCGCCGCGCCGACCCGGGCGACCCGGACACGTGCAACCTCTTCCCGTTCCACCTCCTCTACTCGCCGAAGGAGGAGGTCGCCCAGGTCGACGCCGAGTGCCGCTCGGCGGCGCGCGGCTGCGTCGACTGCAAGAAGCACCTCATCCGGAACATGAACGCCGCGCTCGAGCCGGTGCGCGCGAAGCGGGCCGAGATCACGGCGAAGCCGGGGTACGTCCGCGAGGTCCTCGAGGAGGGGGGCGAGAAGGCGCGCGCCTTCGCCGCCGAGACCATGAAGCGCGTCGCGGACGCCATGAAGCTCCTCTGAGTCCCCGAGTGGCCGAAGGCATCCGGATCCCGATCCCGCCCGGGGCTGAGATCGTCCAGCCCTACCCGGTGCACCTGCCGCAGTTCGAGGGGCCGCTCGACCTCCTGCTCCACCTGATCCGCAAGGACGAGATCGACCTCCGGAACATCCCGGTCGTCGACATCTGCCGCCAGTACCACGAGTACCTCGTCCTGATGGTGGAGCTCGACCTCGAGGTCGCGGCCGAGTTCCTCTACGTCGAGGCGCTCCTCGTCCAGATCAAGAGCCAGATGGTCCTCCCGCGGACGCCGGCCCCGGACGGCGGGGACGTGCCCGACCCGCGCGAGGAGCTCGTCAACCGGCTGCTGCAGTACAGGAAGTTCAAGGGCGTCGCGGAGACGCTGCACGTCTACGAGGTGGACCGGATCGGGATGTACCCGCGCCCGGCCTACCACCCCGAGGCGGCGCCGGACGAGGAAGAGGAGACCGACCTCTCGGAGGTCTCGCTCTTCGACCTGCTGACGCACTTCAAGAACGTCGTCGACCGCTTCCGCGCGCTGAACCCGCCCGCGATGGCGATCGTCGCGCAGAAGTTCTCCATCCGCGAGAAGATGCAGGACATGGCCGGACGCGTCCGCGAGACGGGGCGCGTGGCGCTCTCGGAGGTCTTCCGGGGCCTGTCCGGGCGCGCCGAGGCGATCGCCGTCTTCCTCGCCGTCCTCGAGCTGCTCCGCCTCCTCCTCGTGAGGGCGCTGCAGGCGGAGGAGTTCGGAGAGATCTACCTCGAGCCGACGGGCGAGAACCTGGCGCTCGACGGCTACGAAGAGGAATACCGCTGAGACGATGACCGAAGAGCGAGACGAGACGATGCCCGGCTCCGAGCCGGAGACGCCGGGGCCCGCCGCCGAGGCGCTGGCCGCGGAGGCCGAAGCCGCAACCCGCGCCGGCGAGCCGCCGGCGGCCGGCTCCGAGCCGGAGCCCTCGCCCCCGGGCGCGCCGGCCGAGGATCCCCTCGCGGAAGCGCTGCCGCTCGTCGAGGCGCTCCTCTTCGCGGCTTCCAAGCCGGTGGCGCTCGACAAGCTCGCCGAGGCGGCCGAGCTGCCCGAGGAGGTCGTGGAGAGGGCCGTCTCCGTCCTCGAGGCCGCCTGCTCCGCCAGCGGGCGGGGGGTCCGCCTCGACCGGGTCGCCGGCGGCGTGCGCCTCGTGACGCGGCCCGAGTACGATTACCCCGTCCGCCGGCTCCTCGGCCTCGACGGAAAGACGAAGCTCTCGATGGCCGCGCTCGAGACTCTCGCGATCGTCGCCTACCGCCAGCCCGTCACCGGGCCGGAGATCGCCGAGCTGCGGAGCGTGAACTCCTCGTCCTCGATCCGGACCCTCCTCGACCGGAAGCTCATCACGACGGCTGGCCGGAAGGAGGTCGTCGGGACCCCCTTCCTCTACAAGACGACGAAGGAGTTCCTCGTCCACTTCGGCCTGAAGGGAATCGGCGACCTGCCGAAGCCGGAGGAGCTCGAGGCGATCTACGGGCTCGAGTCGCCGAAGCCCGACCCCGCGCAGGTCGAGCTCTTCCACGTGGACGAGGCGACCGGCGAGGTTGAGGACGTCGTCGACGTCGCGGAGGCCGGAGCGCCGGCCGCGGCGGCGGAGCCCGCCGGAGAAACGTCCGGGGAGACGATCGCCCCGGAGCCCGGGGAGGCCGCGCCGGCTCCGGACGTGGCCGCGGCCGAGCCGGTCGGACCGGCCTCCACCACGGCGGAGGAAGAGGGACCCGTGGAGGGCTCGGGGAGCCCGGCCACGGAGGAGGACGAGCATGCCGGCTGAGCGTTTGCAGAAGCTCCTCGCCGCCGCGGGCGTCGCGTCGCGGCGGGGCGCCGAGGAGATCATCCTCGAGGGCCGCGTCACGGTGAACGGCCGCGTCGTCACCGAGCTCGGCACGAAGGCCGACCCCGCGGTCGACCACGTCAAGGTGGACGGGAAGCGGCTCCGCACGGCAGCGGCGCCCCGCTACATCCTGATGAACAAGCCGCGCGGCGTCGTCGTCACGCGCGACGACCCGCAGCACCGGCCGACCGTCTACGCGCTCCTCGGGACACGCGTCTCGGAGCCGGTCGTCCCCGTCGGGCGCCTCGACTTCGACTCGGAGGGGCTCCTCCTCCTGACGAACGACGGGGCGCTCGCCTTCCGGATCGCCCACCCCTCCGGCGGCTGCCGGAAGGAGTACGAGGTGAAGGTCTCGGGCGTCCCGACGCCCGCGAAGATCGCGAGGCTCGCGCGGGGCGTCCTCCTCGACGGGACGCGGACCGCCCCGGCGACGGTGGAGCTGATCGACACCACGCCCGAGAAGGACGGTGTCGGCGGGAACGCCTGGCTGAAGGTGATCCTCGGCGAGGGGCGCTCGCGGCAGGTCCGCCGGATGCTCGAGTCGGTCGGGCACAAGGTGTCGAAGCTCCGCCGCGTGGCGATCGGCCCGATCCGCGACGCCTCGATCCCCCCGGGCGGGTTCCGCGACCTGAGCCGGGAGGAGCTGGAAGCCCTGCGCGCGGCCGCCGCCGCCAGGAAGCCGGCCGCGAAGAGACCGGCCGCGAAGCCGAAGAGTCCGGCGCCCCGGACACCCCGGGCGCGCCGTGAGGTGAAGCGATGAGACCCTCGCCGCGCTCCTCCGTCCAGAAGCTCGCCCCGTACGTTCCCGGGCGTCCCGTCGAGGAGGTCGAGGCCGAGTACGGCATCTCCGGCGCCGTGAAGCTCGCCTCGAACGAGAACCCGCTCGGGCCCTCGCCGAAGGCAATCGCCGCGGCGCTCGCCGCCACGGCTTCCGTCCACTCCTACCCGGACGGCTCGGGAACCTTCCTCCGGCGCGCGCTCGCGGCGCGCCACGGGGTCCCGGCCGAGCAGGTCCTCCTCGGCTGCGGCTCGTGCGAGCTGATCGACATCGTCGTCCGGGCGTTCGTCGACCCGGGCGAGGAGGTCGTGGTGCCGGCCGGGATCTTCCGGATGTTCCCGGTCGCCGTCGGCCGCGCCGGCGGGGTCTTCGTCGAGGTCCCGACGCGGCCGGGCCACCGGCCCGACGTCGAGGCGATGAAGCGTCGCGTCGGACCTCAGACGAAGGTCGTCGCGCTCGCGAACCCGAACAACCCGACGGGCGCCTACGCGACGAAGGCCGACCTCGACCAGCTCCTCGACGGCCTTCCCGGGCACGTCGTCGTCGTGATCGACGAGGCGTACTTCGAGTTCGCCTCCGAGACGCCCGACTACCCGAACGCCCTCGAGTACATGAAGGCCGGGCACGACGTCGTCGTCCTCCGGACCTTCTCGAAGATCTACGGCCTCGCCGGCCTCCGGATCGGCTACGCCTTCGCGCCGCCGGAGATCGCGGCGGCCATGAACAAGGTGCGGGAGCCGTTCAACACGACGGGACCGGCGCAGGCGGCCGCCATGGCGGCCCTCGACGACGAGGAGCACTGCGAGAGGACGAAGGCCCTCGTCCGCGCGGAGCGTCCCTTCCTCGCCGCCGAGCTCGCCCGTCGGGGGGCGGTCGTGAACCCCTCGCTCGGGAACTTCCTCCTCGTCGAGCTGCCGATCCCGTTCGGGCCGCTGGAGCCCGAGTTCGCGCGCCGCGGCGTCATCCTCCGGCCGATGGGCGGCTGGGGATTCCCGCTCGCGTTCCGCCTCTCCGTCGGCACGCACGAGGAGAACCTCCGCTTCCTCGCCGTCTTCGACGAGCTCCTCGCGGCGGGCCGGCTCGGCCTCGCCGCCGCCACGGTCGCCGGATGACCGTCGTCGCCATCGACGGGCCTTCGGGCGTCGGGAAGTCGACGGTGGGGAAGGCCCTCGCGGCGCGGCTCGGAGTCCCCTACCTCGACACCGGCGCGATGTACCGGGCGATCGGCCTCCTCGCGAGGCGGAACGGAATCGGCCTGCCGATCGGGGACCCCGAACGGGTCGCGGACCTCTGCGAGCGCGCGGAGGTCCGGGTCACGGGCGCGGGCGGCGACGCACGGACGTTCCTGGACGGCGAGGACGTCTCCGTCGAGATCCGCGAGCCCGAGGTCTCCCGCTACGCCTCCGCGGTGGCGGCGATCCCGCGCGTCCGGCGCCGCCTCGCGGCACGCCAGCGGGAGATGGCGCTCGCGGGGGGCGGCGTCCTCGAGGGACGCGACATCGGGACGAAGGTCGTTCCCGAGGCGACCGCGAAGTTCTTCCTGACGGCGCGCCCGGAGATCAGGGCCCGGCGCCGGTTCGACGAGCTCCTCCGGAAGGGGACGCCCCAGGATCTGGGCGCCGTCCGGGCCGAGATGGAGGCCCGGGACCGCGCCGACTCCTCCCGTGCGGACTCCCCCCTCTCGTGCGACGAGACGTACGTCGTCGTCGACACCTCCGACATGAACGCGGAAGAGGTGGCCGAGAGGCTCCAGGAGCTCGTCGCCGGGGCGCGAGCCGGTTGACCTGTCGGGACCGTACGTCTAACATTCCCGGTTCGGGCCGCTAACTCAAGACCATTGAGCCGTCTCCGCGAGCCCTCGAGAAGGTGGAATTCATGCCGTCGGAGGACCAGAAGATCACGCCCATTCGGAAGCCGGAGGAGGCTGCCGACGCGAACGGGGAGTTCGCGAGGCTGCTCGCAGAGAGCGAGCGCTCCCTCGCCGAGGGGGAGCTGATCCGCGGGCGTGTCATCCAGGTCACGAACGACGAGATCCTCGTCGACATCGGGTACAAGTCGGAGGGGATGATTCCTCGTTCGGAGTTCGCGCACGCCCCCGACCGGCTCCCGCATGCCGGCCAGGAGATCGACGCGATCGTCGACCGGCGCGAGGACGCCTCGGGCTACGTCGTCCTCTCGCACGAGAAGGCGCGCCGGATCCGCGCCTGGGATTCCATCGAGGTCTCGTTCAAGGACAACCAGGCCGTCAAGGGGAAGGTCCTCGAGCGCGTGAAGGGCGGCCTCTCGGTCGACATCGGCGTGAGGGCGTTCCTCCCCGGCTCGCTCGCCGACATCCGCCCGCTGAAGAACCTCGACGTCCTGCGCGGCCGCGAGCTCGAGTTCCGCATCGTGAGCTTCGACAAGAAGCGCGGCAACATCGTCCTCTCGCGCAAGGCGCTCATGGAAGAGGTCGCCGAGGGGAAGAAGCAGGAAGCCGCCCAGGCGCTCGCCGACGGCCGCACCCTCCACGGCGTCGTGAAGAACCTCACCGAGTACGGCGCCTTCGTCGACCTCGGGGGCATCGACGGCCTCCTCCACGTGACCGACATCTCGTGGGGCCGGCTCGGGCACCCGTCCGAGGCGCTCCACGTCGGCCAGGAGGTCGAGGTCAAGGTCCTCAAGTTCGACGCCGAGTCGGGCCGCATCTCCCTCGGGATGAAGCAGCTCAAGCCCGACCCGTGGCAGGACCTGCCGGCGCACTACCCGGTCGGCGCCCGCGTCCGCGGCAAGGTCGTCTCGCTCACCGACTACGGCGCCTTCGTCGAGCTCGAGGAGGGCGTCGAGGGCCTCATCCACGTCAGCGAGATGTCGTGGACGAAGAAGGTCAAGAACCCCTCGAAGCTCCTCACCGTGGGCGACACCGTCGAGGCGGTCATCGCCGACGTGAACCCGGAGACCCGCCGGCTCTCGCTCTCGCTCCGCGCGACCGAGCCGAACCCGTGGGAGATGCTCGCGGAGAAGTACCGCATCGGCGACCGGATCCAGGGCGTCGTCCGCAACCTCACCGACTTCGGCGCGTTCGTCGAGATCGAGGAGGGGATCGACGGCCTCGTCCACATCTCCGACATGTCCTGGGGCCGCCGCGTGAAGCACCCCTCCGAGGTGCTGAAGAAGGGCGACCAGATCCAGGCCGTCCTCACGGCGATCGACGTCGAGAACCGCCGGATCAGCCTCTCGATCAAGGAATTCCGCCCGAACGAGTGGGAGGAGTTCTCGCGCGAGCACAAGCCCGGCGACGTCGTCGACGGGCAGGTCGCGAAGGTCGCCGACTTCGGCGTCTTCGTCCGGCTGCCGCTCGGCCTCGAGGGCCTCATGCACGTCTCCGAGACGGACGTCCTCCGCGGGCAGAAGCTCACCGACGTCTTCCGCGAGGGCGAGGCGATCCGCGTGCGGATCCTCCGCATCGAGGTCGAGGAGCAGCGCATCGGTCTCTCCATGCGCGACGTCCCGCAGCCCGACCCGTCCGAGGCCGAGCAGGCGGCGGAGGCGGGCGAGGCCGCGGCGGAAGCGCCGGCCGCTCCGGAAGGCGAGGCGGCGACGGAAGCCGGGGCCGCGGGCGCCGGCGAGGATCCGGAGACGGCAGACGGACGGTCGTGACGCCTGCGAGGAGGCGTCGCGGGGAGCGCCGTCCAGCGGCGCTCCCCCCGGGGGGAGGAGATGGAACGCGACACCCAGGGCGTCAGCCGGGCTGATGAGACGACCACGAAGGCCGACCTCGTGGAAGAGGTCGCTCGTGCGGCCGAGCTGACGAAGAAACAGGCCGAGGCGGTCGTCGAGTCGGTCTTCCAGGGGATCATCGCCTCCCTCCGCGCGGGCCAGAAGATCGAGCTCCGCGGGTTCGGGAGCTTCAAGCTCCGCCAGCGCGGCGCGCGCGTCGCGCGGAACCCGAAGAAGAGCGGGGTGAAGGTCCACGTGCCGCCGAAGCTCGTCCCCTACTTCAAGCCGGGGAAGAAGCTGAAGGAGCTGATCAACGTGGAGGCTCCCGCGACCGAGGCGGCCGCGCCGGCGGTCTCGGCGCGCCCGGAGGGATGAACGACGTCCTCTACACGCCGTGGCGGATGGCGTACCTGACGGGCCCTTCGCCCGCCGGCTCCTCCGGTTGCCTGTTCTGTGACCTCGCGGGCCTCGGCGACGCCGAGGCCCTGATCGTCGAGAGGGGCCGGCACGCGTTCGCCGTCCTGAACCGCTTCCCGTACTCGAACGGGCACGTCATGGTCGCCCCGTACGCCCACCACGCGACGCTCCGCGAGCTGACGCCCGGCGAGAGGGGAGAGCTGATGGAGATCGCGGCCCGGCTCGAGGGGGCGCTCCTCGCCGAGTACGCGCCGCACGGCTTCAACGCGGGCCTGAACCTCGGCAAGTGCGCGGGGGCCGGGGTCCCGGGCCACCTCCACCTGCACCTCGTTCCCCGCTGGGACGGCGACACGAGCTTCATGACGGTCCTCGGAGGGACCCGCGTCGTCCCGGAGGACCTCGGCGTGACCTACCGCCGGCTCCGCGCGCGCCTCGGCACGCCGGAGGGGGCCCCCTGACGCGCCCGCCGAGGCCCACCGCCTCCCGTCTCCTCGCGGTGCTCCTCGCCCTCCTCGTGCCGGGGCTCGGCCATGCCTGGGCCGGCAGGCGCGCCCGGGGACTCGCCTACCTCCTCCTCGTCGGGACGGCGTTCGCCGTGGGCCTCGGGCTCGGCGGCACGCTCGGCTCTCTCTCCGGAGGGAGCGCCGGGGCCGTCCTGACGACGGTCGCCACGAACGGCGTCGTCCTCCCGAGCCTCCTCGCCCGGGCGGCCGGGCTCGGCGCGGGCGACCCGCTCTCGCGCTCCTACGAGGTCGCGACGACGTACCTCATCGTGGCGGGAGTCCTGAACCTCCTCCTCGCGTTCGACGCCTGGGACGTCGCGGGGGAGACGAAGCCGTGAAGGGACTCCTCCCCGAAGACCACCTCTTCCACCTCGTCCTCCTCGCGACGATCCTCTCCGCGTTCTTCGCCCTCCTCTGGCGCGACGAGGCGGCGGCGCGCCGCCGCTTCTTCGCGCGGATGTGGGCGGCGATCGTCGGCGGCTCGATCGCCGTCGCGTGGGCGATGTCGCTCGTCGGGGGGCGGTGAGGCCGTGCGGCTCCTCCTCTCGGCCGGCGAGGTCTCGGGAGACCAGCACGGCGCCGCGCTGCTGGCGGCCCTGAAGGAGCGCGTGGGGACGCTCGACGTCGTCGGCCTCGGCGGCGACCGCTGCGCCGCCGGGGGCATGCGGCTCCTCGCACACCAGAAGGACCTCGCGATCATCGGCGTCGTCGAGGCGCTCTCGAAGATCCGCCTCGCGCGGAGGCTCCTCCGGCAGCTCACGGAGGCCGCGGCCGCGGAACGGGTCGACGCCGCCGTCCTCGTCGACTCTCCCGACTTCCACCTGCCGCTCGCCCGGCGCCTCGCGAAGGCGGGGATCCCGGTCGTCTTCTACGTGTCGCCGCAGGTCTGGGCCTGGCGGAGCGGCCGCGCGAGGAAGCTCGCGCGGCTCGGGCGCGGGATCCTGACGCTCTTCCGCTTCGAGAAGCGGTGGTACGACGCCCGCGGACTCGGGGAGCGCGTGACCTGGGTCGGGCACCCGCTCGTCGACGAGGCGGAGCGCGAGCTCGCCGTTCCCGCGCCCGCGCCGCCCGCGGGGCGCCGCCGCGTCGTCCTGATGCCCGGCTCCCGGAAGGGCGAGATCCGCAAGCTGCTGCCGCTCCTCCGGGACGCGGTGGCGCTCCTCGCGGCCCGGCGGGGCGACCTCGACGTCGTCCTCGTCCGGGCCGACTCCGTCTCCGAGGAGCTCCTCCGCGAGGCGGCGGGCGACGCGCTCGCGGGGTGGACGGTCGTCTCGGGACCGCACCTCTCGCTCCTCTCGGCCTCGGACGTCCTCGTCGTCGCCTCCGGCACGGCGACGGTCGAGGGGCTCCTCGCCGGCATCCCGATGGTCGTGGTCTATCGTGTCGCGACGATCAGCTACCTCCTCGGCAAGCTGCTCATCAGGGTCCCGAACGTGGCGATGGCGAACATCCTCTCCGACCCGGGCGACGGCTCGCAGTCCGTTCCCGAGCTGATCCAGGGCGACGCGACGCCGGAGCGCGTCGCCGCCGAGGTGGAGCGCTTCCTCTCGGAGCCGGCCCGCGCGGCCGAGGCGCGCCGCCGGCTCGCGCTCGGGAAGGAGGAGCTCGGACCGCCCGGCGCGCCGGCGAGGACGGCCGAGGCGCTCCTCGCGCTCCTCGGAAAGGGGACCGCGTGAAGGACTTCGCGCGCCTCGCGCGGCTCTTCCGACCGCACGCGAGGGCCGCCCTCGTCGCGGTCCTCGCGATGATCGGCGTCGCCCTCTTCACGACGCTCGTCGCCTACCTCTTCGGGCCGCTCTTCGACCAGGTCCTGACCCCGGGCCAGACGAACGCGGTGAAGCAGCAGCTCGCGGCCGATCCCGCCGCGCGGACCCTGGGGAAGGCCCTCGGCGCGGGCGAGGCGGTGCGGAAGACGGCGGTCATCCGGTGGCTCGACGGGGGGCTCGCGAAGGTCGAGGACGTGGTCGGGGTGACCGACGCGAACCGCGTCGTCGTCCTGCCGATCCTCCTCCTCCTCGCCTTCCTCCTGAAGAACGTCTGCGCGTTCGCGGCCGAGTACCGCTTCAACGCCGTGGGCCTCGCCTTCGTCCGGGACGTTCGGTCCCTCGTCTACGAGCGCCTCCTCGGCCAGTCGGGCGACTTCCACGCGAGGAACCCGTCGGGGGACCTGATCTCGCGCGTGACGGGGGACGTCGACCGCATCCAGAGCCTCTTCGGGACCGACCTCGCCGACCTCGTCCAGTCCATCGCGACGCTCGCGGGCCTCTCCGTCCTCGTCGTCTCTCGCTCGCCCGAGCTGACGCTCGTCGCCCTCGTCGTGGCCCCGGCGATCGTCGTCCCCGTGGTCCTCATCGCGAACCGCCTCCGGCGGATCTCGAAGGCGGGGCGCGAGCGGATGGGAGACCTGACGGGCGTCCTCTCGGAGACGCTCCGCGGCCACCGCGTCGTCCAGGCCTACGGGGCCGAGAGGTACGAGGTGGAGCGCTTCGGCGAGGTGAACGAGAGGACGTTCCGCCTCCTCCGGAAGGGGGCGGGCGTGATGGCGCTCTCGTCTCCGCTCGTCGAGACCGCCTCGGTGCTCGCGTTCCTCGTCCTCTTCGGCTACGCCGGCCGGAAGATCGCGGCGGGGACGATGACGCTCGGGGCCTTCATCTCGTTCGGCGTCGGGCTGGTGATGATGTACCAGCCGTTCAAGCGCGCGACCCGGATCAACCTCGCGCTCCAGCAGGCGCTCGCCTCGGCGCGGCGTCTCTTCGAGGTCCTCGACGCCCCGGTCCTCGTCGTCGACCGGCCGGGCGCGACGCCGCTCGGCCCGTTCGAGCGCGAGGTCCGCTTCGAAGGGGTCTCCTTCGCCTACCCCTCGGGCCCCGACGTCCTCTCGGGCGTCGACCTCGTCCTCCCGCGCGGGTCGGTGACGGCCGTCGTCGGGCCCTCGGGAGCCGGCAAGACGACGCTCGCGAACCTCCTGCCGCGGTTCATGGACGTGACGGCGGGGCGGATCTCGCTCGACGGCGTCGACGTCCGCGAAGTGACGCTCGCGTCGCTCCGCGCCTCGATGGCGCTCGTCACCCAGGAAGTCGTCCTCTTCGACGACACGGTCCGGCGGAACGTCGCCTACGGGCGCGACGGCATCCCCGAGGAGAAGGTGCGCGCCGCGCTCTCGGCCGCGAACGCGGAGGCGTTCGTCGACGCGCTGCCGAAGGGGCTCGAGACCCGCGTCGGCGAGGCCGGGGGCCGCCTCTCGGGCGGGCAGCGGCAGAGGCTCGCGATCGCCCGCGCGCTCCTGAAGGACCCGCCGATCCTGATCCTCGACGAGGCGACCTCGGCCCTCGACACCGAGAGCGAGCGGGCCGTGCAGGACGCCCTCGAGCGCCTGATGGCGGGGCGGACCACGCTCGTCATCGCCCACCGCCTCTCCACCGTCCGCCGGGCGGACATGATCGTCGTCCTCGACGGCGGACGGATCGTCGAGCGGGGGCGTCACGCCGACCTCCTCGCGCTCGGCGGCGTCTACCGCCGGCTCCACGACCTCGCCGCCTTCGAAGAGGAGAAGAGCCCTTGAAGTCGATGACCGGATTCGGCCGCGCCCAGGCATCCCTCCCGGACGGGACGCAGCTCTCGATCACCGTCCGGAGCGTGAACCACCGCTTCCTCGACCTCTCGCTCAAGATGAGGGACGACCTCGGCGCCCTCGAGGCGCCGCTCCGCAAGCTCGTCTCGCAGGCCGTGGCGCGCGGGCACGTCGACCTCTCCGTCCGCGTCGCGCGGCCGGCGGGGGGGGCCGTCTCCCTCGACGGGGCGACGGCGGGGCGCTACGTGGACGAGTGGCGGCGGCTCTCGGAGGCGAACGGCCTTCCCCCGGAGCTGACCGCACGGGACCTCCTGTCGCTCCCGGGTGTCGTCCGGGTCGGCGAGGACGAGGCGGGGGAGTCGCTCGGAGCGGCGATCCTCGAGACCGCGGGGACGGCCCTCGCGGACTTCGACGCCTCGCGGAGCCGCGAGGGGGAGGCGCTGAGAAGCGCCCTGGGAGCGATCCTCGACCGGCTCGAGGCCGGGATCGCCCGGGTGGACGAGGCCCGGGAGGGTCTCGGCGAGAGGCTCCTCGCGCAGCTCCGCGAGCGCGTCGCGAAGCTCGCCGCGTCCGTCCCGCTCGACGAGGCCCGCCTCGCGCAGGAGGTGGCGCTCCTCGCCGACCGCGCCGACATCACCGAGGAGATCGACCGCTTCCGGGCCCACCTCGTCGAGGCGCGAAGGCTGATGTCCGGCGGAGCGGCCTCGGGGAAACGCCTCGACGTCCTCTCCCAGGAGCTCCAGCGCGAGGCGAACACCTCGAGCCAGAAGGCCCGCGAGCTCCCCCTGACGCGCGTCCTCCTCGACCTGAAGTCGGACGTGGAGGCGCTCAAGGAACAGATCCAGAACGTGGAGTGAGCGTGAGACCCGCAGGCGACCTCTTCATCGTCTCGTCCCCCTCCGGCGCGGGGAAGACGACGCTCATCCGCCGGATCCTGGCCGATCCCGCGTTCGCCGGGTCGATCCACTTCTCGGTGTCGCACACGACCCGGCCCCCACGGCCCGGGGAGGTCCACGGCCGCGAGTACTTCTTCGTGACGACCGAGGAGTTCGAGTCGCTGGCGGCCCGGGACGGCTTTCTCGAGCACGCGGTCTACGACGGGAACCACTACGGGACCTCCCGCGGCGAGGTCGAGGCACGGCTCGCCGCCGGGATCGACGTCCTCCTCGACATCGACGTCCAGGGGGCCCGACAGGTCCGCTCCCGGATGCCGGACGTCGTGAAGGTCTTCGTCTTCCCCCCCTCCCGGGAGGTGCTCGAGACGCGCCTCCGGAACCGGGGCCACAACTCCCCGGAGTCGATCGCCCGGCGCCTCGAGGCGGCGGCCCGCGAGATGGGGGAGTTCGGAGAGTACGACTATGCAATAATCAACGACGTCCTCGACGCGGCGGTGGACGAGTTGCGGTCCATCGTCGTGGCCCGCCGCTCGAGCCGCCGGAGGCGGCAGGAACGGCTGGAGGCCATCCTGAGGACGTTCCCCGCGTGACGCGGGGCGAATCGCGGGCCCAAGTCACGACAGATCAACAGGAACCGGAGCCAGAACGATGACCGAATCTCCCGAGACGACCCCGCCCAGCCCCCAGATCGAGTCGAAGTTCCGGCTCGTCCACATCGCCTCCCGGCGAGCCGAGCAGCTCATGCTCGGCGCCCGGCCGAAGCTGGAGACGAAGCACTCGAAGTACTCTCGAATCGCGCTCGACGAGGTCGCCGGCGGCCTCGTGAAGTGGCAGCTCGGCCGCAGGCCGTCCGAGATGGAGGAGGGGCTCGACGAGGGCGCGCCGGTCGAGGCGATCGACCCCCTCCCGCTCATCACCCCGTAGCGGCCCCGGCGTGAGCGGCGGCCCTTCACCCGCCCCGCGCGTCCTCCTCGGCGTCAGCGGCGGGATCGCGGCCTACAAGGCCGCCGAGATCGTCCGGCTCCTGGTGGAGCGCGGCGCGTCGGTGCGCGTCCTGATGACGCCGGCCGCGCAGCGTTTCATCACCCCGCTCACGCTCTCCGTCCTCTCGAAGTCGCCGGTCGTCGCCGACCTGTGGGACCCCGCGTCCGGGGCCGTCGACCACATCGAGCTCGCCCGCTGGGGCGAGGTCCTCGCGGTGGCCCCGGCGACGGCGGACGTCCTCGCGAAGATGGCGCGCGGGATCGGCGACGAGGCGCTCTCCACCTACGCGCTCGCGCACCGCCGCGCGATCGTCGTGGCGCCTGCGATGAACACCTGGATGCTGGCCCACCCCGCCACGCAGGAGAACCTCCGGATCCTGCGGGGCCGAGGAGCCGTCGTCGTCGACCCGGAGTCGGGGGACCTCGCCTGCGGCGACGTCGGGCCGGGCCGGATGGCGCCGCCCTCCCGGATCGTCGACGCCGTCCTCGGCGCCGCGCGCGTGTCGAGGAGCCTCGTCGGTCGACGCCTCGTCGTCACCGCCGGGCCGACGCGCGAGCCGATCGACCCGGTGCGGTTCCTGACGAATCGCAGCTCCGGGCGCATGGGGTACTCCCTCGCGCGCGAAGCCGAGAAGCGGGGGGCGGAGGTCATCCTCGTCAGCGGGCCCGTCTCCATCGACCCGCCGCCGAACGTGAGGCTCGTGAAGGTCGACCGGACCGCCGAGATGCGCGAGGCGGTCCTCGCGGAGCTCCCGACGGCCGACGCCCTCGTGATGGCGGCCGCCCCGGCCGACTTCCAGGCCGAGGCGTTCACCCCGAAGAAGATCAAGAGGGCGGGAGGGATCCCCGAGATCCGACTTGCGCTCGCCCCCGACATCCTCGCCGCCGTCCGCGAGGTCAGGACGCCGCGGCAGGTCGTCGTCGCCTTCGCCGCCGAGACCGACGACCTCGCGGGGAACGCCCGGAAGAAGCTCCTCGACAAGGGGGCCGACCTGCTCGTCGCGAACGACGTCTCGCAGAAGGGAATCGGTTTCGACAGCGAGGAGAACGAAGTGCTCCTCCTCACCGCGGGCGATTCGGAGCCGGTGCCGGTCCCGAGGGCGGCCAAGGCCGTCGTCGCCGCCCGGATCCTCGAACGCCTCGCCGCGCTCCTCGACGAGAGATGCCCACGCGAACCCGCCGACCCCGCCGCGACGACGCGCTGAGCGCCGCGCTCGGGTACTTCAAGGACCTCGGGGTCCGCGAAGTGCTCCTCGCTCCGCGACCGGCGCCGGTCGCCCGGAATTCACGAGCCGCGCCTCCCCCGGCCACGGAGGACACCGAGCGACCCGTCCCCCCCGCGGCGCCGCGGCCGGCCGCGACGGCCTACCCCGACCTCGCCTCCGTCCAGGCCGCCGTCGCGTCGTGCCAGCTCTGCGGCCTCTGCCGGTCGCGGACGCAGACCGTCTTCTCGGACGGAACCGGCCGGAGCCGGCTCATGTTCGTGGGCGAGGCGCCGGGAGCCGACGAGGACGCCACGGGCGTTCCGTTCGTCGGGCGCGCCGGACAGCTCCTGACGAAGATGATCGAGGCCGGGATGGGCCTCTCGCGGAAGGACGTCTACATCGCGAACGTCCTGAAGTGCCGGCCGCCGGGAAACCGGAACCCCGAGCCGGACGAGATCGCGAGCTGCCGCGCCTACCTCGACGCGCAGATCGGGTTCGTGAAGCCGACGATCCTCGTGGCGCTGGGGAAGTTCGCCGCGCAGTTCCTCCTCGAGACGGAGGAGCCGATCACCCGGCTCCGCGGCCGCTGGGGGACGCGGCAGGGGATTCCCGTGATGCCGACCTACCACCCGTCCTTCCTCCTCCGCCAGCCCGAGAGGAAGAAGGAAGCCTGGGACGACCTCCAGCAGGTCCTGAAGAAGATGGGGCTGCCGATCCCCGGGAAGAAGGGAGAGGCCGGCTCGTGAGCCGCCCGCGAGCCGTCGGGGCGGCGCTCCTCGCCGCCTTCGCCGCCTTCGGCGCGATCCTCGGGCTCAGGGCGCGCGCCCGGGCGCACGACCCCGCCCGGGAGCGCGCCGCCTCCGCGCTCCCTTCGTCGCCGTCGGGAAGGACGCCGCTCGAGGAGCAGGCCATCTCGGCGGCCATCGCCCCGGGGTTCCGCGCCGCGACGGAGGACGACGCCGCCGATTCGGAGGCCCGCGACGACTTGAGGACCCTCTACGGGGACTACCAGCCCTACTTCGTGCGCGGCGACTTCGACGGGGACGGACGGCTCGACTTCGCCCAGGCCTTCATCCGGCGGGACGGCCCGGAGCCGCTCTTCGACGTCGCGGTCTTCTTCGGAACGGCCAGCGGCTTCTCTCCGCCCGTCTGGGTCGAGCGGGGACTCGCCCTCTCGACGGGCGACCTGAGCGCGGACCGTTCCGTCCTGATCGTCACCGAGGACGTCGAGCAGGAGGTCTCGAGGCGCTGGCGCTGGGAGGCCTCAACCCGGCGCTTCGTCGACGTGGACGCGACGACGGACGGAGACGACGAAGAGTGGACCGAGCCGGACGCGAGGCTCGGAAAGACGGCCTGACGCCGTGACCCCGGACGGGGCCGTCCGCAGGGTCGCCGTCCTCCTTCCGACCGGCTTCCCGCAGCTCGCGACCTATCTCCTCGCGCCGGAGATGCCGGTGCCCCAGGCGGGCGCGCGCGTGGCCGCCCCGTTCGGCAACCGGCTCCTGACCGGCGTCGTCGCGTCCACCGAGGCCCCGCCCGCGCCCGAGGGGACGACGGAACGGGAGCTCCTCTCGATCCTGGACGAGTCCCCCTTCCTCCCGGCGCCGTTCGTCGACCTCCTCCTCCGGGCCGCGGCGTACTACTTCTGCGCGCCGGGCGAGCTTCTCCGCGCCGCCGTCCCCGGGCGGCTCCTGGACCTCGGCGAGGCGAGCTGGGTCCCGACGAGCCGGGCGGTCGGTTCGCGGATGCCGGACGGCCTCGAAGGCGAGGTCCTGTCCGCGCTCCTGGCGGCGGGTCGCGCGACCTCCCTCGAGCTCGCCGGGCTCCTCGGGAGCCGCGGCGTCGGGAAGGCGCTCCGCTCCCTGCTCGACGCGGGCTTCGTCCGGCTCCCGGCGGAGGAGATGCGCGCCGCCCGGCCGCCGGTCTCGAGGAGCTGGGTCGCGCGCGGCTCGGCGGACGACCCTCGCCTCTCGCGCCGGCCGAAGCAGCGGAAGGCCCTCGCTCACCTCGTGGCGCTCGGCCGGCCCGCGTCGCCGGCGGAGCTCCGCGCCGCAGGGGCCTCGCCGGCGGTCCTCTCCGCGCTCTCCGCGGAGGGGCTCGTGGCGGCCGTCGAGGAGGAGCGACCGGCCGACGCGGCCCTCCACGCCCTCCCGCCCAGAGCCGCGGCGCCGATCGAGCCGACCGCCGCCCAGCGCGCCGCGGTCGAGGCGGTGGGAGAGGCCCTCGAGAGAGGCGGAGAGGCCCGCTTCCTCCTCGACGGCGTCACCGGGAGCGGGAAGACGGAGGTCTACCTGGCCGCCCTCGAGCGGGCGACCGCGCTCGGCCGACAGGGGATCTTCCTCGTGCCGGAGATCGCGCTCGCGCCGGGCCTCATCCGCCGTGTCGTCGCGCGCTTCGGGAGCCGGGTCGCCCTCCTCCACAGCGGCCTGTCGGACGGGGAGCGCTCGGCGGCCTGGGAGCGGACGCGGCGCGGGGAGGTGGACGCCGTCGTCGGCCCGCGCTCGGCCGTCTTCGCGCCCCTGCCGCGCCTCGGCCTCATCGTGGTCGACGAGGCGCACGACGCCTCGTACAAGCAGGGCGAGGCGCCCCGCTACGACGCGCGGACGGTGGCGCGCGTCCGGGCTCACGGCGAGGGAGCGGTCCTCCTCCTCGGCTCGGCGACTCCGGCGATGGAGCAGGAGCAGGCCGCCCGCGACGGCAGCCTGGTCCGGCTCGTCCTTCCGGCGCGGCCCGGGGCGCGGGCGAGGGCCACGGTCGAGGTCGTCGACCTGCGGAGCGAGGCGGCCCGGACAGGGGACCACGGGCGCGTCCTCTTCGCCGCGCGGACGGTCGAGCTGCTCCGAGGGGCGTTCGACCGGGACGAGCAGGCGATCGTCCTCCTGAACCGGCGCGGCTTCTCTCCGTCTCTCCTCTGCCGCTCCTGCGGCCACGACTTCCGCTGCGGGTCGTGCTCGGTGGCGAGGACCTACCACCGCCGCGGCGAGCGCCTCCTCTGCCACTACTGCGGCGACTTCGTCCCCCGCCCGCGCGCCTGCTCCGCGTGCGGCTCCGAGGTGCTCATGCCCGTCGGCTTCGGGACGGAGCGCCTCGCGGAGAGGTTCGAGGAGCTCTTCCCGTCGGTCCCGTACGCCGTCCTCGACCGGGACGCCGCGGCCCGTCGCGGCGGGGCGGCCCGCGTCCTCGCCGACTTCGAGTCGGGCGCCGCGCGGGCCCTCCTCGGGACGCAGATGGTCGCGAAGGGGCACGACTTCCCGAACGCCACGGTCCTCGCCGTCCTCGACGCCGACGCGATCCTCTCGTTCCCCGACTTCCGCTCGGCCGAGCGGACGTTCCAGCTCGTGACGCAGGCGGCCGGCCGGGTCGGCAGGGGCGAGCGGCCCGGAATCGTCGCGGTCCAGACCGCTCGGCCGGACCACGAGGCGATCGCCGCCGCGGTCGCGCAGGACCACGTCCGCTTCGCGGAAGGGGAGCTGCGGTTCCGGCGGACGCTCGGGTATCCGCCCTTCGGCCACCTCCTCCTCGCCCTCTGGACCGCGAAGGACCTCGGCGAGGCCGAGGCCGCCGCGCGGGCCGGCCGCGCGGCGATCGCCGCGCTTCCGCGCCTCCGGCTCCTCGGCCCCGCGCCGGCGCCGCTCGAGAGGCTGAAGGGGCTCTACCGGGTCCAGCTCCTCGTCAAGTCCGACTCGCGCGACGCGCTCGCCGAGGCGGGCGAGGCGCTCCGCGGGCTCGAGCACCCCCCGAAGCTCGACCGCGACCCGCAGAGCCTCCTCTGAGGGCTCCGCGCCCCCGGTCTGGTACATTCCGGGGGTGAGCGCCGACAACCGCTTCGAGGAGCCGCTGGAACGGCTCCGGACGCGCATCGACGGGCTTCGACAGAGCCCGCAGAGCCCCGCCCGCGACAAGGCGATCCGCAAGCACTCCGAGCGGCTGGAGCGGCTCTCGGTCGAGATCTACGCGAACCTCTCCCCGTGGCAGAAGACGCTCGTCGCGCGCCACCCGGCCCGCCCCTTCGCCCTCGACTACGTGCGGGTCCTCCTGCGCGACTTCGTCGAGCTGCACGGAGACCGGGCCTTCGCCGACGACCCGGCGATCGTCGCCGGCTTCGGGGTGCTGGGCGACCGGACGGTCGCCGTCGTGGGTCACCAGAAGGGGCGCGACACGAAGGAGAAGATCCGCCGGAACTTCGGGATGCCGCGACCGGAGGGTTACCGCAAGGCCCTCCGCGTCATGAAGCTCGCCGAGAAGTTCCGCCGCCCGGTCCTCACCTTCATCGACACGCCGGGAGCCTACCCGGGGATCGAGAGCGAGGAGCGGGGCGTCTCGGAAGCGATCGCCGCGAACCTCCTCGAGATGTCCCGGCTCCGGGTCCCCGTGATCGCGACGGTGACGGGCGAGGGCGGGTCGGGGGGCGCTCTCGGGATCGGCGTCGCCGACGTCATCCTGATGCTCGAGCACTCCGTCTACTCGGTCATCTCCCCCGAGGGGTGCGCCGCGATCCTCTGGAAGGACCAGGCCCGGGCGCGGGAGGCCGCGGAGGCGATGCGTGTGACCGCCGCCGACTGCAAGGCCCTCGGCGTCGCCGACGAGGTGATCCCGGAGCCGCCCGGCGGAGCCCACTCGGACCCCGTCGCCTCGATCGACGCCGTGGGACGCTCCCTCGTCCGCCACCTCGACCGCCTCTCGGCGCTCCCGATCGACGTCCTCCTCGAGGCCCGGTACGCGAAGTTCCGCCGCATCGGGGCCTGGGAGGGGACCGCGGCGTCCCGGTGACCCCGGCCTTCCCGCCGCCCCGCGTCTCGCGCTCGCTCCGGCCGCACGACCCGGATGCCGCGGCGCGCCTCCACCGTGCGCTCGGCGTGCCGGACGCCGTGGCGCGCGTCCTGGCGGCCCGCGGGTTCGTCTCCCCGGAGCAGGCACGCGCGTGGCTCGAGCCCCGCCCCGACGCCCTTCACGACCCGCTGGGGATGGGCGGGATGCCGGAAGCCGTCGAGCTCCTCGCGGGAGCCGCGCGGCGCGGCGGCCGCGTCGTCGTCTTCGGCGACTACGACTGCGACGGGATCGGCGCGCTCGCGATCCTGACGACGACGCTGAAGAGGCTCGGGGCCGACGCGATCCCCTTCGTGCCGCACCGCCTCCGCGACGGCTACGGCCTCCGTCCCGAGACCCTCCGGCGCGTCCTCGACGAGCACGCTCCGGAGGGGGTCGTCACCGTCGACTGCGGGATCACGGCGGTCGACCCGATCCGCGAGGCGGTGGAACGGGGGGTCTTCGTCGTCGTGACCGACCACCACCTCCCGCCCGAGGAGCTCCCGAAGCGCGCCGTCCTCCTCAACCCGAAGATCCCGGGCTGCCCCTATCCCTTCAAGGACCTCGCGGGCGCCGGGATCGCGTGGAAGCTCTGCGAGGCGCTCCTTCGCGCCGACGGACCGAGGGTCGGCGTCGCCGCCCCGGCCGTGAGGCCCTGGATGGCATCCCTCGCGAAGGTCGCGGCCCTCTCGACGATCGCCGACATGGTGCCGCTCACCGGGGAGAACCGCGTCCTGACGGCCTGGGGGCTGCAGGGCCTCGCCGAGCCCCGTTCTCCCGGCCTCTCGGCGCTCCTGGCGCGCTGCTCCGTCCGCCCGGGGAAGAGCCCGTCGGTCCACGACGTCGCCTTCCGGATCGCCCCCCGCCTCAACGCCTCGGGCCGGATCGACCACGCCTTCCGCGCCCTGGAGCTCCTCACGACGGCGGACGCCGACCGCGCCAGCGCACTCGCGGACGAGATCGAGGCCGCGAACACCGAGCGGCGACGGATGCAGGAGAAGGTCGTGGCCTCGGCCCTCGCGCGCATCGAGCGGACCTTCGACCCCGCCCGCGACGCCCTCGTCCTCGAAGCGGGGACGCCCGACGAAGGGTGGCACCGCGGCGTCCTCGGGATCGCCGCGTCGCGCGTCGCCCACGACCTCGCGCGCCCGGTGCTCCTCCTCGCGCGCGAGGACGGAAGGGTCGGCGGGAGCGGCCGGACGTGGGGACGGACGCCGCTCTACGAACGGATCGCGCCGGTCGCCCGCCGGCACGGGGCCGAGTTCGGCGGGCACCACGCCGCGCTCGGGCTCTCGATCGCCGCGTCCGGATACGAGGCGTTCCGCGAGGAGGCGCAGGCCGCCTTCGCGGCGGCGCGCGACGAGGAGGAGTGGAGCGTCGTCTACGAGGCCGACACGGAGCTCGAGCCCGGCGAGGTCACGCCGGAGCTCGTCGACGCGCTCGCCCGCCTCGAGCCGCACGGCATCGGGAACCCGCGCCCGCTCTTCCTCCTCCGCTCCCTCTCGTGGGACGGCCGGGGGAGGCCGGTCGGGGAGAAGGGGCTCCGCGTCGGGTATGTCCGCGACGGGGTCCGCCTCGAGGCCGTCGGCTGGTCGCTCGGGACGGTCCCCGGGCCGGAGCGCCGCGGCACGTGGGACGTCCTCGCGAACGTTTCGCACGACGCGTTCCTGGACCGGCCGGCCCTCACGGTCCTCGACGCGATCCGGGCGGAGGCCGCGTGACCGGGAAGACGAAGCGGCTCCTCAGGCGGGTCCTGGCTCTCCTCGCGTTCGGCGGGTTTCCGCTCCTCGTCGTCCTGTCGTACCGGCCCTCGGGGGCCCGGACCGAGGAGGCGCGAGAGGTCGTCGCGGCGACCCTCCTCCGCGAGGCGGGAGACGTCCGCGATCGCCTCCGGTTCGAGGAGTTCGACTACTCCGAGAGCGAGGGAGACGCGGAGGTCTACCGGCTCCGCGCGGCGGAGGCGATCGCCTTCGCCGAAGGTTCCGACCGGGTCTTCCGCCTGAAGGACGTGACGTTCCGGACGCGCGACGCGCAGTCCGGGCGCACGGCGGTCGTCGAGGCGCCACGTGCCGAGTTCGTCCCCGCGACGAAAGCGTTCCGCGTCTTCGACGACGTCCGGATCGAGGGCGAGGGGGTCGGCGTCCGCTGCGTCTCCTTCCGGTACGACCCGGACCGTCGTCTCCTCGTCTCCGAGGGCCCCGTCACGGCCGTCCACGACGGCCTCGTCGCGACGGCCCGCCAGGGATCCGTGGAGACCCGCGAGGGGCTCGTCCGCTTTCGCGAGGAGGTCCGGGTCGGCGGGAAGGACGACCGGGGACGACGGCTCGCCCTCACCGCGGACGAGGTCGACCTGCGGCGGGGCGGAGGATTCTCGGCGCGGGGAGCGGTCGTCCTGAAGACGGACGAGCTACTCCTCCGCGGCGCCGAGGCCGAGCGCGAGGTCGTCGGGACCGGCGACCGGGTCACGGCCCGCGGCGGCGTCGAGGCGATCCTGGTCCCGCGGGACGGCTCCGCGCTGACGTCTCCGGCCCGCGCGGAAGGCGACCGGCTCGAGAGCCGCAGGGACGAGGACGGGAAGTCCGGCCGTCTCGTCCTCTCGGGGAGCCCGGCGCGGCTCGACATCCCTCCCGACGTCGGGACTGGCGGGCGGAGGGCCGTGGCGAACGAGTTCGAGGCGACGCTCGTCGGGGGCCAGCTCTCCCGCGTGGTGGTGCCGGGCCCCCTCGTCTTCTCGGAGTCGGCGCCGCCCGCGCGCGAGGGCGCGACCTCTCCTCCGGCCGCCCGGCGGCTCGAGTCGGGGAACGGCCAGCTCACCTTCGCGGCCGACGGCAGGACGATCGACGCGGCCGTCCTCGACGGCGGCGTGAAGCTCTCCGAGGGGACGAGGCTGTCCGTCCGGGCGCCGCACGCCTCGCTCCGCGGGGCGGACGAGACCGCCGTCTTCGCCGGATCGGCCGAGACGCCGGCCCGCTACGAGGACGAGAAGAGCCGAGTCTCCGCGACCGTCCTCACGTGGTTCCGCCGCGACGACCGGATCGAGGGCGTGGGAAGCGTCAAGACGACCTTCCGCGGCCGCGAGGGCTCCGACGTCCTCGGCGGGTCCCCCGACGCGCCGGTCTTCTCCGAGTCCGACTTCCTGCGCGTGACGCCGTCGGAGCGGAAGGTCCTCCTGACGGGAAACGTCACCGCGTGGCAGGAGGAGAACGTCCTCCGCGCGCAGTCGATCCTCCTCGACGACAAGGAGCGGGCGCTGCGCGCCGAGGGGAACGTCCGCGCCGTCCTGCGCCGCCGGCGCGTCGACCCGAAGTCGAAGGCGAGCACGGTCGAGACCGTGACGGCGACCGGGAGCGTCCTCACCCACCGCGAGGCGGACCGCCTCCTCCGGGTCGAGGGGTCCTCAAGCGTGGTCTCCGGGACGTGGGTCATGAACGCCGACGTGACGGACGTGATCCTCGGCCCGGAGCGGACCATCGACCACGCGGAGGCGCGCGGGAACGTCGTCGTGGAGGACCGGTCGGACGGGCGCCGGGGAGAGGGTTCCCGGGCGACGTGGCGGCCGCAGGCCGAGGCGATCTCGCTCGAGGGGAGGCCCGCGACGGCGCTCGACGGGAAGGGGAACCGGATGACGGGCGCGCTCCTCACGTTCCAGAAGGGGAGCGGACGTGTCGACGTTGAGACGGGACCGGGGATCCCCAGCCAGGGCATCCTGCGGCCGGAGGGAACGTGAGCCAGGACCGACCCCGCCTCGAGGCGGAGGGACTGAAGAAGAGCTACCGGGGGCGCACCGTCGTCGACGGCGTCTCGCTCCGCGTGGAAGGGGGCGAGGTCGTCGGGCTCCTCGGCCCGAACGGAGCCGGCAAGACGACGACCTTCTCCATCGTCGTCGGGCTCGTGGAGCCGGACGGCGGACGCGTCCTCCTGGAGGGCGAGGAGATCACGGAGCTCCCGATGTTCCGGCGGGCTCGGCGCGGCGTCGGCTACCTTCCGCAGGAGGCGTCCGTCTTCCGGAAGATGACCGCGCTCGAGAACCTCGTGGCGATCCTCGAGACGCTCCCGCTCTCGAGGAACGAGAGGCTCGAGCGGGCGCACGAGCTCCTCGACCGGTTCAAGCTCTCCCACCTCTCGACGTCGGTCGCGGACACGCTCTCGGGCGGAGAGCGACGTCGCCTCGAGATCGCGCGCGCCCTGACGCTCTCGCCCCGGTTCCTCCTCCTCGACGAGCCGTTCGCGGGCATCGACCCGATCACGGTGCTCGACCTGCAGCACGTCATCCGCGAGCTCGCGACGTCCGGCATCGGCATCCTGATCACCGACCACAACGTGCGGGACACGCTCGCCATCGTCGACCGCGGCTACATCATCAATGCCGGGACGATCTTCCGAACCGGCTCTCCGGTGACGCTCTCCGAGGACGCCGAAGTCCGGCGCGTCTACCTCGGAGACCGCTTCCGGCTGGACTAGAATCGCAGCAGAGATCACGCCCTCGCGGCGCGTTTCGTTCTCATCGTGGGACTCGAGCAGAAACTCTCCCTCAAGCTCTCGCAGCGGCTCGTCATGACGCCGACGCTGCAGCAGGCCATCAAGCTGCTGCAGATGACGCGCCTCGAGCTGCAGGACGTCGTCAACCAGGAGATCGTCGCGAACCCGGTCCTCGAGGAGGACGAGGCCTCGGAGGCGCCCGCGGCCCCCGAACCGGAAGGCCCCGCCTCTCCGCGGGAAGCCGAAGAGGCCCCGGACGCCCCGGAGCGCTCCTCGGACGGGGGGGAGGGAGTCGACGCTGGTGCGCCGTCCTCGTGGGACGACTCCGGCGGGCCGTCCGGCGACCCGCCCGCCCCGGCGCCCGCCCCCGGGTCGGCCGAGGCCGAGATCCCCTCCGAGCCGGGCCAGGAGCCCTTCGAGGCGATCGACCTCGAGTCGTACTTCGGCGACTACCTCGAGGGGAGCTCGTCGACCGCGCCGCGGATGACGGAGGAGGGGGAGGAGTTCTCCCTGGAGAACCGGGCCGAGGCGCCCGCCGGCCTCGACGCGCACCTCGCCGAGCAGCTCGGCGTGTCGGAGGCGAGCGCGGCCGTCCGGGAGGCCTGCGGGTTCATGATCGGCAACCTCGACGCCGACGGCTACCTGAGGGTCGGCCTCGACGAGGTCGCTGCGGCGATTCCCTGCAGCGCCGGGGAGGCGGAGAAGGCGCTCGAGCTCCTCCAGTCGTTCGACCCCGTCGGCGTCGGCGCCCGCGACCTCGCGGAGTGCCTCCTCCTCCAGGCGCGCGCGGAGGACCTCGTGACGCCGCTCCTCGAGGAGCTGATCCGCCACCGGCTCGCCGACCTCGCGAGCAAGGCGGTCCCCGTTCTCGCCCGGCAGATGAGCACCTCGCCCGAGGAGCTCCAGCAGGCCATCGACGTGCTGAAGCGCCTCGACCCCAAGCCGGGTCGGCGCTACGACTCCTCGCGGACCATCTACGTGGAGCCCGACGTCCAGGTCGTCAAGATCGACGACGACTACGTCGTCCTCTTCAACGACGACGGGCTCCCGCGACTCAGGGTCTCGTCGTTCTACCGGCGTCTGCTCTCCTCGAGCAACGGCGCCCTCGACGGCGAGGGCCGGAGCTACCTCCGCGAGAAGATGCGCGCGGCGCAGTGGCTCATGAAGAGCCTCGACCAGAGGAAGAAGACGATCGTCCGGGTCGCGGAGTCGATCGTGAGGAAGCAGCGGGACTTCCTCGACTGGGGCGTGGCTCACCTGAAGCCGCTCATCCTCCGGGACGTCGCCGACGACATCGGCATGCACGAATCGACCGTCTCGCGCGTCGTCTCGAACAAGTGGATGTCGACGCCGCGGGGGCTGCTGCCGATGAAGTTCTTTTTCCACTCGGCGATCAGCTCGTCCGCGGGCGAGGACGTCTCGTCCCTCGCCGTGAAGGGGAAGATCAAGGCGCTCGTCGACGCGGAGGACCCGTCCCGGCCGCTGTCCGACGCGCGCCTCTCCGAGCTCCTGGCGCGCGAGGGGATCCGCATCGCGCGGCGGACCGTCGCGAAGTACCGCGAGGAGCTCCACATCCCGTCCAGCTCGATCCGAAAAGTGGAAGGCGGGCCGGCCGGAGAGCCGGAGTGAGGCCCGCAATCGAGGAGCATCGAGGAGGCACGATGAAAGTCGAAGTCACGGCCCGGCGTCTCACCGTCGACGCGAAGACCAAGGACACGATCGAGAAGCGCCTCGAGAAGCTTTCGAAGGTCCTCCCGCGGGAGGCCGAGGCGAAGGTCGTCGTCCGCCTCGAGAAGAGGGGAGTCCTCGTCGAGGTGACGATCACCGCCCGGCAGCGCACGTGGGCCGCCGAGGCCGTCGCCGAAGACCAGCTCACGGCCGCGCAGAACGCCCTCGACCGGATCGCCGCCCAGGCCAAGAAGACGAAGGCGCGCGTGAAGGAGGAGAAGAAGCACACCGTCTCCGCCGTGAAGAGCCCGGAAGCGGCCGTTCCGCCCGAGAAGCCGGCCGCGCCCCGCGAGACCGGCCCCCGGACGGAATCCTACGAGGCGAGGCCGATGTTCGACGAGGACGCCCTCCACAACTTCGACCGCGGCAAGCGCGAGGTCCTCGCGTACCGCGACCCGTCGGACATGCTGATCCGCGTCCTCTATCGCCGGAAGGACGGCACGGTCGTCATCCTGAAGCCGGTCTAGGACCACGATGCTCCCGACGCCCCCCGAGACGAAGCCGCACGTCCGGGCGGCCGACCTCGAGTCGCCCGCCCTGGCGCCGCTCGGCCTGAAGCTCGTCGCGGGGAGGGCGGGGCTCGACCGGCCCATCGAGTGGCCCCGGGTCCAGAAGCCGGGGCTCGCGATCGCGGGCTTCCTCCCGTACGTCCGGGCGCGCCGGGTCCAGATCCTCGGCGAGAGCGAGTTCGACTACCTGAAGACGCTGTCGCCGCGCGTGGTGAAGGAGCGGTTCGACGCCTTCACGGCGCTCGGCATGTCCTGCGTCGTCGTGACGAAGGGGATCCGCCCGCCCGCCGTCCTGAAGCGCCTCTGCCAGGAACGGGACGTCCCCCTCTTCGCGACGCCGCGGCTCACGAGCACCGTCATCGAGGGGCTCACGGCGTTCCTCGAGGAGTCTCTCGCCCCGCGGGTCACGCTCCACGGCGTCCTCGTCGAGGTCGGCGGGCTCGGGACGCTCCTCCTGGGCGACTCGGGGGTCGGGAAGAGCGAGTGCGCCCTGGCCCTCGTCCAGCGCGGGCACCGGCTCGTGGCCGACGACCTCGTCGTCGTCAAGCGGTTCCACAACGACGCCCTCGTCGGCTCCTCGGCCGGCGTCATACGGCACCACATGGAGCTTCGCGGCCTGGGCATCGTGAACGTGCCGCTCCTCTTCGGCGTCGCGGCCGTCCTGGAGCGGCACACGGTCGAGCTCGTCATCCGGCTCTCGCACTGGGTCGAGGGAGTCGAGTACGACCGCCTGGGGCTCGACGAGGAGACCGAGACGATCCTCGGCGTGGCCGTCCCGCTCGTGAGGATGCCCGTCGCCACGGGGCGCGACGTCGCCCTCCTCGTCGAGATCGCGGCGCGGAATCACCTCCTCAAGCGCCGCGGCTACAACGCGGCCCGCGAGATGGCCGCGCGGGTGCACGAGGAGATCGCACGACGCACGGCATCGGACCGGGACCGCCGCCGGTCGCCCCGCCGCCGCCCCCGGGGAGGACCTCCGTGACCGAGCCTGGCGGCGAGCAGCGCCTCCTCGTCGTCTCCGGGCTCTCCGGGTCGGGGAAGTCCTTCGCGGCGCACGCCCTCGAGGACATCGGCTACAACACGATCGACAACCTCCCTCTCTCGCTCCTCCGGGGCTTCGTCCAGGAGGCGGCGGAAGGGCGGGGCGCGAAGGGCCGAACGGCGGTCGTCCTCGACGTTCGGAACCCCGGCTTCGCGGAGGAGTTTCCGGCGCTCCTCGACGAGCTCCGCACGCTCCTTCCGGTCACGGTCGTCTTCCTCGACGCGGACGACGCGACGATCCTCCGCCGGTTCTCCGAGACCCGCCGGCCCCACCCTCTCGCCCAGGACCGGACCCTCGCCGAGGCCGTGGCGTGGGAACGACGTCTCCTCGCCGAGGTGAAGGGCCGGGCCGACCTCGTCCTCGACACGACGGCCATGACGGTTCACGAGCTGCGCTCCGTCCTCGCCGAGAACTTCCGCGCTCCCGGCGACCCCGGCGTCCTGGCCGTCTCGATCGTCTCCTTCGGCTTCAAGCACGGCGTGCCGCCCTCGATCGACCTCTGCTTCGACGTCCGGTTCCTCGCGAACCCGCACTTCGTCCCGGAGCTGCGGCCCCGGACGGGGCGGGACCCGGACGTCGCCCGCTTCATCGAGGAGGGGAGCGCGACCGGACCGTTCTACGCGAAGCTCCACGATTTCCTCCTCTTCTGCCTCCCGAACTACCGCCGCGAGAACCGCGCCTACCTGACGATCGGCGTCGGCTGCACCGGCGGGCGCCACCGTTCCGTCTACATCGCCGAGCGCCTCGGACGGGACCTCGCGGCCGCCGGCTACCCCGTCCGCATCGCGCACCGCGACGACACCCGAGAAGGACCATGAAGAACCCCGACGGAACCGTTCCCGACGCCGCGCCGCGCGTCGGGCTCCTCCTCCTCTCCCACGGCCCCCTCGCCGACGCGCTGAGGGAGACGGTCCAGGTCCTCGAGCCCGCCCCCGGCGAGCCGCTCGGCGCCCTGTCGCTCGCGTGGGACGAGGCCCCGGAGAGCGCGAGCGAGCGCCTTCAGAAGGCGATCTCCGCCGCCGATCGCGGCCGCGGCGTCGTCCTTCTCACGGACATGTTCGGCGGAACGCCGTCGAACCTCGCGCTCGCCTTCCTGCAGAAGGGGAGAATCGAGATCGTGACCGGCGTGAACCTGCCGATGGTCGTGAAGGCGCGCGCCCTCGCGCGCGAGGGGAGGGACCCGGCGGAGATGGCCCGGATCCTCGTCGAGAAGGGCCGTCGCTCGATCGTCGCAGCCGGCGAGCTGATGGAGACGGAGAAGCGGCCGGCGTGATCGAGAAGACGGTGGTCCTGAAGAACCGGCTGGGCCTCCACGCGCGGGCCGCGGCGAAGCTCGTCCACACGGCGGCTCACTACTCGGCCCGGGTCACCCTCTCCAAGGACGGGGAGGACGTCGACGGGAAGAGCATCCTCGGGCTCCTCCTGCTCGCTGCCGGAAAGGGGACGCCGATCCTGGTGAGGACGGACGGCGTCGACGAGGCCGAGGCGATGTCGGCCCTGACGGACCTCGTCGACAGGCGGTTCGACGAGTCGGAGTAGGGAGCCGGAAGGCTACAATCGGTCTCGATGAAGCGGTCCCTCTCGCTTTCCGGGATCCCGGTGTCTCCGGGCATCGCCGTCGGTCGCGCTGCGGTCTGGATCGGTCGCCCCGATTCCACGCCGCGGCGGGAGCTCGACGCCGAGGAGGTGCCGGCCGAGCTCGAGAAGCTCCACCTCGCCGTCGAGTCGAGCATCCGGGAGATCGGGGAGATGGCCGCCCAGGTCGAGGTCCGTCTCGGCAAGGAATACGCCGCCATCTTCCAGGCGCACGGCCTCTTTCTCCAGGACCCCACCTTTCTCGGGCCGATCGAGAGGATGATCGCGTCGGAGAAGGTGAACGCGGAGTGGGCCGTGGAAGTCGTCTCCGAGGCGCTCGCCTCGCGACTCCGCGATCTCCCCGACAAGGACCTCGCCCTCCGCGCGTCCGACCTCGACGACGTCTCGAGCATCCTCAAGCGGAGCCTCGGGGAAGGGGGAGCGGCGGTGGACCGTCTCGCCGCACTCACGGGCGACGCGTGCGTCCTCGTGGCCGACGAGCTGACGCCGTCGGACGCCGTCCGCATCCCTCGGGACAAGGTCGTCGCCTTCGTGACGGAACGCGGCGGAAAGACGTCGCACGCCGCCATCCTGGCCCGCTCCTTCGGTCTCCCCGCTGTCGTCGCGGTCCCGAAGCTCCTCGCCTCCATCGGAGACGGTGACCGGCTCATCGTCGACGGCCGCGAGGGGGTCATCTGGAAGGAGCCGTCCGAGGACGTCCTCTCCCTCTTCCGCGAGCGCCAGGGCCGCGAGGCCACCCGGGAGATGTCCCTGAAGGAGAGGAGCGTCGCGGGCCTCACCCGGACGAGGGACGGGGAGGACGTCGCCATTCGGGCGAACATCGAGCTCGCCCGTGAGGTGCCCGACGTCTTCGAGTACGGCGCCGACGGTGTCGGCCTCTTCCGTTCCGAGTTCCTCTACCTCTCGAGCGAAGGCGTGGAGTTCCCGGACGAGGCGACCCAGGCCGCCATCTACCGGCAGGTCGTCTCGCAGCTCGCCCCGCGGCCCGTCGTCATCCGGACGTACGACCTCGGGGGAAAGAAAGGCGCGCGGCACCTCTCGGGAGCCGAGGAGAACCCCGTTCTCGGCCTCCGGGGCGTCCGGCTCTGCTTCAGCCACCCGGAGATGTTCCGGACGCAGCTGCGGGCGCTCCTCTCGGTCGCCATCGAGGGTGATCTTCGGATCCTCGTGCCGATGGTCGCCGGGGTCGAGGAGGTGCGGCGGATCCGGAGCTTCGTCGAAGAGGCCCGGGAAGAGCTGCTGGAACGCGGCGTCCCGGTCCCCGACCACGTCCCGATCGGGGTCATGATCGAGGTCCCTTCGGCGGCCGTCACGGCGGACCTGATCGCACCGGAGGTCGACTTCCTCTCCCTCGGGACGAACGACCTGATCCAGTACACGCTCGCTGCCGATCGGGCGAACGAAGCCGTCTCGGAGATCTTCCGCCCGCACCACCCGTCGATCCTGCGACTGGTGGCGAAGGTGCAGGAGGCCGCGCGCGCCGCGCGGAAGCCGCTCTCGATCTGCGGGGAGATGGCCGCCGACCCCGCCCTCTTCCTGCTCCTCCTCGGGCTCGGAATCCGCGAGTTCTCGATGGGTCCTCGCTCCGTGCCTCTCCTGAAGGACGTCGCCCGGTGCGCCTCGGCCGCCGACGCGGCCCGGATGGCGCGCGCCGCGCTTTCCCTCTCGACGCCTGACGACGTCGCCGCCCTCCTGACCCGCGAGGCCGAGGCGATCCTGAGCGGCGACCCGGAAACCCGGGCGGCGGTGAACTCGTGAAGACGAGCGACCGCGTCGTGGCCAAGCCCTGGGGGAGCGAGAGGATCTTCGCCGCGAACGCGCGCTACGCCGGAAAGCTGATCTCGATCCGGGCTGGCGAAACCCTCTCCTTCCAGTACCACCGGGTGAAGGAAGAGACCATTCACGTCCTCTCCGGCATCCTGGGAATGGAGACGGAGAGCGAAGGGCAGAGGCTCGTCCTCGCGCTCGCGCCGGGCGAGACCTTCCACGTCGCTCCCGGGACCCGCCACCGGATGTTCGCGGAAAGGGAAGACGTCCTCGTCGTCGAGGTCTCGAGCCCTGAGCTCGATGACGTCGTCCGCCTCGAGGACAGGTACGGTCGGGAGGGAACCTGCGCGCCATGAGAGAGAGATTCCCGGTCGGCGCCATCGCCGCGAGCCTTCTCCTCCTTTCCGGGGTCGCAGTGGCCGAGAAGGCCAGTCCCACCCCGGCGCCGACGACGAAACCCGCCCGGAAGCTCGGCGGGGGGAACTTCGGCCTGCCACCTGCGCCGACGCCGACCGGTGGGGCAGCCGACTCGACCCTCGCCGGTGCCGCAAGAAAGACGCAAGTCGAGGCACCCGCTGCCGGAGGGAGGCCGTCGCGTTCGATCGTCATCACGAACGAGTCCCTCGGGAAGGGTGAGCCGGCGCCGGCAGGCACCTCGGTGACGATCACCGGAAAGCCCGGCGGGAAACCGACCGTGAAGGGGCCACCGACCCCCAAGCCACAGCCGACTCCACAGCCGATCCCGGAGTACCGCGACGCGAGCGGCAGGACGGAGGCCGACTGGCGTGCGAGAGCGTCTCACGCCCGCGAGCGAATCGACAGGGCCGCTGCCGACCTGGCGGCGGCACAGGCCGAGGTCCGACGTCTCGAGAACGACTTCTACGCGTGGAGCGACGGCAACTATCGAGAGAGGGTCATCCGGCCCGCCTGGGACCAGGCCAAGGAACACTTGAAAGACGTCGAGACAGAAGCAGAGAACGCGAAGACCGCGATGTCCGACCTCGAGGAGGAGGCCAGGAAGAGCGGGACGCCCCCAGGATGGCTCCGCTGAGCGGCGATCGCAGACGACCCGGGGACGAGGGGCCGGAAGGACGGAGGCCGCGGTCCGTCTTCGTCGAGACCTGGGGCTGCCAGATGAACGAGCTCGACAGCCGTCGTTTCGTCGGGCTGATGGCTCGCGAAGGCTACAGGGAGGCACCGTCCGCGGACGATGCCGACCTCGTCCTCCTGAACACCTGCTCCGTCCGGGACAAGGCCGAGCAGAAGGTCTACGACTACCTCGGCCGGATGGCCGCCCGGAAGCGGCTCCGGCCGAGCCTCCTGCTTGGCGTGTGTGGTTGCGTCGCGCAGCAGGAAGGGGAGGAGATCCTCCGTCGTTCGCCCGCTGTCGATTTCGTTCTCGGGACGGGCCGGATCGAGCTCCTCCCCTCCGTCGTGAAACGCGTGACGAGCGAAGGCGACCGGCCCGTCGAGGTCGGCTTCGACCTCGACGAGGTCGCGTACACGCCCGGCGCCGTCGCTCGGACGGTCCCTCACCGCGCCTCGATCACGATCGTCGAGGGCTGCAACAAGAACTGCACGTTCTGCGTCGTCCCGATGACCCGGGGCCGCGAGAGGAACCGCCGCTTCGAGGAGGTCGTAGACGAGTGTCGCCGGCTCCTGGAAAGCGGGGTCGTCGAGATCGAGCTTCTCGGACAGACCGTGAACGCCTACAGCGACCCGGTCACCTGCCGGGGCCTGCCGGCCCTCCTTCGGGCGCTGGCCCCGCTTCCGGGCCTGCGGCGCCTCCGTTTCGTGACGTCACACCCGAAGAACTTCGACGACGACCTGATCGCGGCGATGGCCGAGAACCCCGTCGTCTGCCCCGCGCTCCACCTGCCGTTCCAGTCGGGGAGCGACCGGATCCTCCGCCGGATGAAGCGTCAGTACACGCGGTCCGAGTACATCGCCCTCGTCGGCCGTCTTCGTGCGGCCATGCCCGACATCGCGATGTCGACCGACATCATCGTGGGTTTCCCGGGAGAGTCGGAGGCCGAGTTCGGCGAGACGATGACGATGCTCGACGAGGTCCGATTCGCCTCGATCTTCGCGTTCACCTACTCGCCGAGGCCACTCACGGCAGCAGCGCGCTGGGAACAGGACGTGCCGGCCCGCGTGGCCCAGGAACGGCTGGCGCGCCTGAACGACCGCCAGCAGGAGCTGCAGCTCGCCGCGAACGAAGGGATGGTCGGGAAGGTCCTCGAGGTCCTCGTCGAGGGAGCGGACAAGACGGGTCGCCGGGTCTCGGGAAGATCGGCCCAGAACCATCTCGTGCACATCGACGGCATCCCGGGGACGCCCGCCGGTACCTTCGTACGCGCCGTCGTCGAGAAAGGGCTCTCGAACTCAGTCCTGGCCCGCCCCCTCAGGGTCGAGCCTTCGGTTGCAGGAGGCGGCACGGACATCGCGTCTTGAATCGCGACGGCCGTGTCCCCAGAATCGGAAGGGAAGGGGAGCCGCCGTGACAATCAGGATGGAGGTCAAGGCCCTGATCGTCGATCCGATCGCGAACATGCCGGTCGTCATCCTCAGGGATGCCGACGACAAGAGCTTCCTTCCGATCTGGGTCGGGGTCTTCGAGGCGAACGCGATCGCCCTTCAGCTCGAGGGGATCCAGACGCCGAGGCCCATGACGCACGACCTCCTCAAGGAGACGATCGCGCGCCTCGACGGGGCCGTCGACAGGATCGTCATCACGAAGCTCGTGGAGAACACGTTCTACGCGGAACTCCACATCGTCGTGGCCGGTCGTGCCGTCGTCGTCGACAGCCGCCCGTCGGACGCCATCGCCCTCGCGTTGAGGACGTCGTCGCCCGTCTTCGTGGAAGAATCCGTCCTCGAGAAAAGCCGAGCGCAGGACGACTCGGCGGAAGCGCAGAGCCACGAGAGGCTCCGGAAGTGGTTCGAGGAGGCCGATCCGGAATCACTCGGCAAGTACCGGATGTAGACCTTCGCGCGCGAACGCGCTCGACCGGATTTTCGGCTCCGGCAAGCCCCTCTTCGAGCAGCACTTCCAGATCACCTTGAGAACGGGCGCGCCAGCCCGTATCCTCGCCGTCTCCCATGATCATCGCGATCACGAACCAGAAGGGCGGGGTCGGCAAGACGACGACTGCGATCAACGTCGCCGCCGCCCTCGCCCAGAAGAAGCTCCGCACCCTCCTCGTCGATCTCGATCCTCAAGCCAACTCGACGATGTCCTACCTCGACCGCCGGTCGATCGGCGGGTCGATGTACGACGTCCTCGTCGACCCCGAGGTGACCGTCTCCTCGGTCGTTCGCGAGACGAATTTTCCGGGGCTCTCCGTCGCACCCGCGAAGATCTCTCTCGCCAAGGTCGAGTCGAAGCTGATCGGAGAGATCGACGGCCACTACCGGCTGAAGGACAAGATGGGGGAGGTCGCCGCAGCTTACGACGCGATCCTCATCGACACCCCGCCGACTCTCGGGATGATCACCGTCAACGCGATGGTCGCCTCGAGCCACATCGTGATTCCGATCCAGTCGTCCTATTTCGCCCTGGAAGGAACGGACGATCTGCTCGAGACGATCGAGAAGATCAAGAGCCGGCCGAATCCAAACCTCCAGATCCTCGGAGTCGTCATCACGCTTCACGACCGGAGGACCGTTCTGGGCCGGGACATTCAGAAGCAGATCGACACGGTTTTCCAGGGGAAGATCTTCAAGACGACCATCTCGAAGTCGGTCCGTCTCGAGGAGTCGCCGGCCTATCGAGAATCGATTTTCACGTTCGCACCGAGGTCCACGGGCGCGAGCGAGTACTACAGCCTGACCGAGGAGATCCTCGCCCGTGTCTAAGCGTCGCGGCCTTCCCGAGACCTCCCGGATGCGCCATGACCCGCACTTCGTCGACCAGCTCTTCAGCGGCGAGGAGCTCTCAATCGGTCGGAAGATCGCGCTGAACCTGATCGAAGCGAACCCGGACCAGCCGAGGAACATCCTCGGCGACCTGGAGGACCTGAAGGCTTCCATCGAGGCGAAGGGCGTGCTCGAGCCGATTCTCGTCCGGCCGCGCGACGGAGGACGCTACACGATCATTTCCGGGGAGCGGCGATTCCGGGCAGCCATGGAAGCGGGGCTGGCCGACATTCCCTGCATCGTCCTGGACGTCAGTGACGCCGAGGTCGTCGAGATCGCCCTCATCGAGAACCTGCAGAGGAAGGACCTGAGCCCCCTCGAAGAGGCCGACGGGTACCTGACACTCCAGGACAAGCACGGCTACACCCACGAGCAGATCGCCCGAACCGTCGGGAAATCGCGGGTGACCATCACCGAGACGCTCTCGCTTGCGCGCCTGCCTCTCCGCGTCAAGGACGAATGTCGGCGCGCCGACATTCGATCCAAGTCGTTCCTTCTCGAGGTGGGGCGCCTGCCGACCGAGCCGGCGATGCTCGAAGCCATCGCGGCGTTCGAGAGCGGCGAAGGGGTCGGGCGGGACTCGGTGCGATCCGCGCGACGCGAAGGGGAGCCTTCGTCCGAAGGTCCCCGCTTCCGCAGCCTGCGGAAGGCTTACGAGCTGAACTTCCAGCCCGCGGACGCGCCGTACGCTGTGAGCCTCGTCTTCCGTGGGAACGCCACCGATCGGACCGAGATCCTTCAGACGCTGAAGGAACTCATTCGGAAGATCGACAGTGGCGAGGTGGATCTCGAGGAACACGGGCGGTTCCTGAAGACGGGTTCCCGGAACGGGAAGGAAGCGCCCGCGTCGGCGGAACCCGCTGACAGCTGAGCCCGACCCGGCAACGACACGGTTGTCCGGCCGGCCGACCGGACTCCTCACGACGCCGATCCTGTCGAAGAGAGAGAGCAAGGGAAGACTCGTCCCGTGTGCCCCCGCCGGAGGTCCGCGAGTCGTACATTCCTGGCTCCTCGGTAATCGGGATCGGGGTACCGCAGGAAGACCTTCGCCCGAATGTTGTTTGGCGAACTTCTTCTAAATTTTAACATAATATTTCTTATCGGACATTACGTAAGGTGCGACGCGGCTAGAATGCCTCGCCTTGAACCGCCCAAGGAGAACGGTCCCCCGGACCTTCGACCCATGAAGCTGACCGACCGCTACGCCCTCCGCGAGATCCTCGCCCCGACCGCCGTGGCGTTCGCGATCTACACGGGCTTCATGCTCATCCGCGGGATCGTCCAGTTCAGCGAGCTCCTGATCCAGAGCTCCCGCCCCCTCCTGGATACCGGACTCGTCATCGCCTTCTCGCTCCCGCACATCGTCGTCCTGACTCTCCCGATCGCGTTCCTCCTCGGAATCCTCGTCGGCGTCGGGAGGCTGAGCCAGGATTCGGAGCTCATCGCGCTCCGGGCGGCCGGCGTCGACCTCTTCACGCTCTACAAGCCGATCGCCGTCCTAGCCATCCTCTTCACCCTCGTGACCGGGATCGTCATGACGATCGTCGTCCCACGAACGAACCGGATCCTCTATGGCATGCGACTCCAGCTCTCGACCTTCGCGATCGCGCAGAGGATCCAGCCGGGAGTCTTCAGCCAGGAGGTCGGAGGTCGCCGGATCTACGTCGAGCGGGCCTCCTCCGACCGACGCAGCCTGGAGGGGCTGATCGTCGTCGACAATTCGAACCCCCAGGATGGGGAGCGCCTCACCCTGGCTCGCAGGGGCGCCCTCGAGCTCGAGGAAGCCGAGGGGCGCCTCTGGCTCCGCCTCGAGGACGCCGTGACGCACCACACCAGCCCTGACGCGCGCGGGTACGACCGGGCCGGCTACAAGACGCAGAGAATCCTCCTCGACGATACGAACCCGAAGGATCGATTCGCCAAGACACGTCCGGACAAGCAGTTGCGCGAAATGACCCTGAGGGAGCTCCTCGACCGGGCCCGCACGACGAGAGACGCCGTCCTGTCGCGCCTCTCCTGGGTCGAGGTCCACAAGAAGTTCTCGTTCCCCTCGGCCTGTCTCGTCTTCGGACTCGTCGGGCTCCCTCTCGGCGTCGTCAATCGGCGCGGAGGCCGGGCCGCCGGGTTCGCCGTCTCGACGGCGATCGTCCTCGGCTACTACATCCTCTACGCAACGGGCGAGGCGCGGGCGGTCAAGGGATCCGTCTCCCCTCTCTTCGCGATGTGGCTCCCGAACCTCCTCCTCGTCGCCCTCGGCATCTTCGCCATCGGGCGGGTTCGCCGGGACCGGACCCTGTTCGAGGGCCGGGCGGGCGGATTCCTCGGGGCCTTCCTGGCACGCCTCCGCCCCCGCCTCTCCCCGGGAGGCGCCGCGGCGTCGACCCCGGGAGGCAGGCCCCGGGAAGACGAGAGGGCGATCGTCACGCGGGCCTGGCTCGTGGACCGCTACGTCGCAGGCCGATTCCTCCAGCTCTTCGTCCTCGTCCTGGCGTCGATCCTCGCGCTCTACGTCGTCATCGAATACCTCGAGATCTCGAACGACATCGCGAAGATCCGGCCGCCGGTCACCGCGATCCTCGGCTATTTCCAGGCCAAGCTCGCGCCGATCCTCGTCGACGTGGTCCCGCTGGCCTTCGCGGCCGCTGCGCTCATCGCGGTTGCCGGGCTCGTCCGGTCCGCGGAGTCGACGGCACTCCTGTCCCACGGGATCTCGCTCTTCCGATCGGTCGCTTCGATCCTCCTCCTCGGGATCGTCGCGGGTGCGGCGCTCTTCGTCTTCGCGGAGCAGATCGTGCCCCGGTCGGCCGCGGAGGCCGAACGGCTTCGAAACGTCCTTCTCGGCAGGCCGCCGGCGGCGACTTCGGACGCCTGGCGCTCCTTCCTTCGAGGGGAATCGGGCCGTTTCTTCTCGGCCGAGACGTGGGACCCGGGTTCGTCGTCGGTGACCGGGGTCACCGTCTTCCAGGTCGACCCCGCGTCCTTCCAGCTCCTCCGGAAGACCTACGGGGCCCGGGGAACGATCGTCCCGGGCAAGGGGATCGCCCTGGCAGACAGCTGGACCAGGACGTTCGGTGCCGACGGCGGCTCGCTCTTCCTGAGGCAGGCAGGGACCTCGTTCGTCGAGGCGCCGGAGGCGGCCCGGACGTTCCTCGCGGGCCGGGCCGACCCGCACCAGATGAACAGCCTCGAGCTGGCCCGGTTCATCGACCTGCGGAGGAGGGCCGGGGCCGACGTCTCGGCGATCTCGACCGGGCTCTACCAGAAGAGCTCGGTGACGATGGCTCCCCTGCTTCTGACGCTCGTCGGCCTCCCCTTCGCCTTCCGCTACGGGAAGAAGGGGGCCGTCGCCGGGATCGGGATCGCGCTGCTCCTCGGGCTCGCCTACCTCGTCCTCGGGGCCGCGCTCAACAAGGGCGGAGAGGCGGGCTCCCTTCCGCCGCTCCTCGCGGCTTGGGGAGCCAACCTCTTCTTCGCCCTCGGCGCCGGGTGGGGCCTCCTCGGTATCCGGACCTGAACTCCTAGACCTTCGCCGGAACCGCGAGTCCCGCCGCCCGGGCAAGGGGCTCGGCCACGTCGGTCCGCTCCCAGGTGAACTCGGGCAGGTTCCGCCCGAAGTGGCCGTACGAGGCCGTCTTCCTGTAGATCGGGCGCTTGAGGTTCAGCGCCTCGATGATCCCCTTCGGGGTCAGCCGAAAGTGCTCGCGGACGAGCCCCGGGAGGATCGCGGGATCGACCTTCTCCGTCCCGAACGTCTCGACGAAGACCGAGACCGGGTCGGCCACGCCGATGGCGTAGGCGAGCTGGACCTCGACGCGGTCCGCGAGACCGGCGGCGACGAGGTTCTTCGCGATGTAGCGGGCCATGTACGACGCCGACCGGTCGACCTTCGTCGGGTCCTTCCCCGAGAAGGCGCCGCCGCCGTGGCGGCCCATGCCGCCGTACGTGTCGACGATGATCTTCCTGCCCGTCAGGCCGGTGTCGCCCTGCGGTCCGCCGATGACGAAGCGGCCCGTCGGGTTGATGTGGTACTTCGTCCCGTCGTCGAGGAGGGCGGCCGGAACGACCCGCTTGATGACCTCCTCGCGGATCGCCTCCCGAAGCTCGAGCGTCGGCACCGTCTCGGCGTGCTGCGTGGAGACGACGACGGCGTCGACGCGGACCGGTCGGCTCCCCTCGTACTCCACGGTCACCTGGCTCTTGCCGTCGGGCCGGAGCCACTCGAGGTCGTGCGACTTGCGGGCCTCGGCGAGGCGCATCGTCAGCCGGTGCGCCAGGGTGATCGGGAGCGGCATGAACTCCTCGGTCTCCCGGACGGCGAAGCCGAACATGAGCCCCTGGTCGCCGGCCCCTCCGGGGTCGACGCCCCTCGCGATGTCGGGCGACTGCTTGTCGATCGACGAGAGGACGGCGCACGTCTGGTAGTCGAAGCCGTACTTGGCCCGCGTGTAGCCGACGTCGCGGATCGTCTCGCGGACGACCTGGGGGATGTCGACGTACGTCTTCGTCGTGATCTCGCCGGCGATGAAGGCGGTCCCGGTCGTGACGAGCGTCTCGCAGGCGACCCGGCCGTCGGGATCGTCGGCGAGGATCGCGTCGAGGATCCCGTCGGAGATCTGGTCGGCGATCTTGTCCGGGTGCCCCTCGGTGACCGACTCGGACGTGAAAAGGGTGCGCGGAAGCGCCATTTCTTGGTCTCCCTGAGTCGCCCCTGTCGGAGAGGCGCTTAACCTTCCAGTTTATGGGCCCCCTCGGCCGCGGTCAACGACGCCCGGCGGGGCCATCGCCGAACCCGTTCCGGAGCTCTCGCCCTCCCCGGCCGGCGACGCGGGCTTCCGGTACAGGAAGAGCGTCGTCGTTCCGTAGCGTCTCTCGTCCGGCGGAACCGGGGCGTCGGGCCAGGGGGCTTCCCCCCCTCCCCTCTCCACGACGAACGTCCCTCCGGGAGAGACGGCCCGCCAGAGCCCCGCGAGCTCCCCCGCGACGGGATCGGCCCAGGGGGGGTCGAAGAAGACGAGATCGAACCCGGACGGCTCGTCCCTGAGTAGGAACGCCGCGACCGTCCGGACGAGGATCCTGGCGCGGCCGGCGAGTCGGACCGCTTCGGCGTTCCTCTCGAGGACGCGGGCCACCCGGCGGTCGGCCTCCACGAAGACGACCTCGCGCGCCCCGCGCGAGAGCGCCTCGAAACCGAGCGCTCCCGAGCCGGCCGCCGCGTCGAGGACCCGGGCATCCCGGACGCGTTCGCCGAGGATGCTGAAGAGCGCTTCGCGCGCCCGCTCCGTCGTCGGCCGCACGCCCGGGCCGATCGCGAGGCGGCGCCCCCGGAGCTCGCCGGCGACGATCCGGATCAACGGTCCGGCCCCTTCCCCTCTTCGCTCGCGGGGTCGAAGAAGAGCCTCGGGATGTCGTCGCGGAGGACGACGAGCCGCTGCAGGGTCCGTTCGACCTCGAGCATCTCGAGGCTTCGGACGAAGGTGTCGTCGCGGACGATCCGGTACCGCTTCCGGTCCACCCGGCGCGTCAGGACGTCTCCCGCGCGAAGCCCCGACGGGTCCCAGAGGTCGTCCTGCGACACCGTCGACTCGTCGAACCGGTCGAGGAGCCCCTCGAGGGCCCCGCGGGCCCGACCCAGGACGAGGGGAACCTGGGCGAGCTCGTCGAAACCGAAGACGCGAGGCTCCTCGCCCGTGCGCCCGACCTCGATGCGGAACCGCCTCGGCTGACCGCGCCGGAGCGCGTCGACCCGGTATTCCGCGACGTCGAGCGCGAGCGTCTCCGAGCAGACCCTCCGCACGAAGTCGACCTCGTCCTCCGAAAGGACCTTCTTCTTCAGCGTCTGGACTCCGAGGTAGGTCCTCACGAGGGCGAGGGTACCGTCGCGGTAGACCGAGAGGCGTTCCTTGCCGCTCCCCTGCTCGATCTCGAAAGACGCGACGAACGTCTTGTCGTCGGGCCGGACCGCCGTCGGGGTCGGCGCGATCCCCCTGTCGACCGTGATCACGGTCTCCTCTCGCGACGGCGCCGGCGTCGCCGTCGCCCGAGCCGGAGGAACGGGGGACCCGAGCGTCGCCGCGAGGACGAACGCCGCGGCGGAGATCAACGGGGGCTCCCCGTCCGTAGACGGAGCGCGCGGGAGAAGGCGAGACGGGTCGCGATCCGGGCGCGGTCCTCGACGGACGACGCTCCGAGGAGGGCCGCCCAGCCTTCTTCCGCGCCCGTCGCCGATTCGAGCGCGGCGAGGGTCGCGGGGCCGACCTTCCAGCCGGGGACGACCGCGGAAGGCACCCCGAGCCGTTCCAGGAGCTCCATGGCCACGGCCCGATTTTCCTCCGAGAGGACCTCCTGGATCGCGCGGCGGAGACGGTCGCCCGAGATGCGGCCGAACGCCTGATCGGAGACGGCGCGCTGCATCGCAGCATGAAATCCGCCGTCGAGCCCGAACCCCAGCCGTGCCGCGTACCGCGCGGCGCGGAAGACGCGCGTCGGGTCGTCGGAGAGCGACCCCTCGTGCAGGAGCCGGATGCGCCGCCGGCCGAGGTCCTCTTCTCCGCCGAACGGGTCGAGGAGCTCCTCCCTGGCAGCGCCTCCCAGCCGGAAGGCCATCGCGTGAATGGTGAAGTCACGCCGCGCGAGGTCCCGCGCGATCGGGACTCCGGCCCGGACGACCGGGAGCGAACCGGGATGCGGGTAGCTCTCCTCGCGCGTCACGGCGAGGTCGAAGCGCTCCCCTTCTCCCGCGCGGAGCCGGGCCGTCCCGAAGCGATCGTGCCGGGCCTCGCACGTCCAGCCGTCCTCCACGAGGGCCGAGACGAGCGTCGCCGCCGCGTGCACGGTCCCCTCGAACGCCACGTCGTGGTCGATCGCCTTACGGCCGAGCAGAGCGTCCCGGACCGCGCCCCCGACGAGGTAGGCGGTCCCCCCCGCGGCGACCGCCTCCCGCGCCAGCGTGGCGAGGAGACCCGGATGGCGGACGCGGACCTCTCGCCTCACGAGTGCGAGTAGAGGTAACGGACGGATCCCGGCCCGAGGAGCCGCTCGAGGCCCTTCGTCAGCTCCGGCGTCGGCCGCACCGCGAGCCGTCCCGCGGCGCGCACCGTCACGTCCCAGTGGCCGGCCCTCCGGACCAGGAGCGACACCGGCACCGAGCCCGGCGACGACTCGAGCACCTCTCGAACGGAGCCGAGCGTGTCGTCGAGCGTACCCGGGACGGGAGTCAGGAGGTGCACCTCGCAGGCCGCGGCTTCCCGCATCCCCTCGAGGGGCTGGATCTCCCGCGCGATCACCTCGACCGGCACGAGGCCCGCCTCTCCCTCGGCGGGCTCCGGCGCGCCGGGGGCCGACGAGGAGCGGACGACGCCCGAGACGAGGACCGCCTTCCCTTCCGCGAGCCAGGGGCCGAGCCGCTCGAGCAGCGACGCGAAGATCGTCACGGGCACGGAGCCCGTCAGGTCCTCGAGGACCCCCTTGGCCATCGTCTTCCCCTCGTTCTGCCCCTTCTTGATCTGCGTCTTCTTCAGCGAGGCGAGGAGGGCGACGATCTTCACGTTCTGGTCGACTTTCTCGGCCACGCGGTCCGCGGTCACGTCCCCGAAGAGAGCGATCTCCTCCTCGAAGCGGGCGAGTGGGTGGCCCGTGATGTAGAAGCCGAGCGTCTCCTTCTCGTAGCGGATCCGCTCGTCGGGAGACCACTCGGGGAGGTTCCCGAACCGGTCGGCGTGGTCCTGGGCTTCCTCGTCGCCGAAGAGCCCGCCCTGCCCGGAGTCGCGCGACTTCCGCTCCGCGGCCGCGACCTCCATGGCCGCGTCGACGCCCGCCGCGAGCGCCGCGCGCGACTTCCCGAGGGTATCGAACGACCCCGAGCGGATGAGCGCCTCGATCACCTTCCTGTTGTTGAGCCGGAGGTCGACCCGGCAGCAGAAGTCGGTGAGCGACGTGAACGGACCGTCGGCGGCCCGGGCCTGGAGGACCGAGTTCACGGCCCCTTCGCCGACGCCCTTCACCGCGCCGAGGCCGAAGCGGATCGCCTCGCCGTCGGGAGCGAAGGAGAGCTGCGAGGAGTTCACGTCGGGGGGAAGGACCGGGATCTTCATGTCGCGGCACGCGTTCACGTACTTCACGACGTCCTCGGACTTGCCGGAAGCGGCGGTGAGCGTCGCGGCCATGAACTCCACCGGGTAGTGGACCTTCATCCACGCGGTCCGGTAGGCGAGGAGGGCGTAGACGACCGAGTGCGACTTGTTGAACCCGTAGCGGCCGAAGGGGAGGATCAGCTCCCAGAGCTCCTCGGCCTTCTTCTTCTGGACGCCGTTCGCGACCGCCTTCTTGACGAACTTCTCCCCCTCCGCCTTGAGAAGGGCCTCGTCCTTCTTTCCGATCGCCTTCCGGAGCTTGTCGGCCTCTCCGGGCGTATAGCCGGCGACCGCTCGGGCCGCGAGCATGACCTGCTCCTGGTAGACGAGGACGCCGTAGGTGTCGTTCAGGATCGGCTCGAGCTGCGGCAGCGGGTAGTCGAACTTCTTCCCGCGCCGCCTCTCGATGTAGACCTCGACCGTGCCGGCGTCGAGGGCGCCCGGGCGGTAGAGCGCGTTCAGGGCGGCGAGGTCGCCGAAGGCGCTCGGCTGGACGCGGCGGAGAAGGTCCCTCATCCCCGACGACTCGAACTGGAAGATCCCGTCCGTCCGCCCCTCGGAGAAGAGCCGGAAGACGTCGGGGTCGTTGAGCGGGATCGAAGAGAGGTCGACCGGGCTCCCCGTCCTCTTCTCGACGGAGCGGACGGCGTCGTCCAGGATCGTCAGCGTGATCAGGCCGAGGAAGTCCATCTTCAGGAGCCCCATCCTGTCGACGGACTTCATCTCGAACTGGGTCGTGATCTCCCCGTTGTTGTTCCTGTAGAGCGGCAGGTACTCGACGAGCGGTCGCGGCGCGATGAGGACGCCTGCCGCGTGGACGCCCGCGTGCCGCGAGACCCCCTCGAGCCGCTCGGCGAGGTCGAAGAGCCTCCGGTACGACTCGTTCCCCGCGAGGGTGTCGGCGAGCTCCTTCACGCCGTGGCGCGCCTCGGAGAGGTTCGTCGGCTTCCCCGGGTTCGCCGGGATCATCGAGCAGAGCCGGTTCACCTCGGCGAGGGGCACGTCGAGCGCCCGCCCGACGTCGCGGATGACGGCCCGGGCCTTCATCGAGTTGAACGTGATGATCTGGCCGACGTTCTCGCTGCCGTACTTCTTCCGGACGTACTCGATGACCTCCCCGCGGCGGCGCTCGCAGAGGTCGACGTCGATGTCGGGCATCGAGATCCGGTCGGGGTTGAGGAAGCGCTCGAAGAGGAGGTCGTACCGGAGAGGGTCGACGTCGGTGATCCCGAGCGTCCAGGCGACGAGCGAGCCCGCGGCGCTTCCCCGTCCGGGCCCGACGGGAATCCCGCTGTCCTTGGCGTACTTGATGAAGTCCCAGACGATGAGGAAGTAGGCCGACAGGCCCATCTTCCGGATGACCGAGAGCTCCCACGCGAGACGCTCGTCGTAGTCCTTGCGGGGGTGCTTCGTCCTTCCCGCGGCGAGGACCGCGGCGATCGGCGCGAGCCGCGCCTCGAGACCCTTCCGCGCGAGGTCCTCCAGGTACTCGTCGGGGCCGCCCGCCTCTTCGGGGAGCGGGAACGTCGGGAGCTTCAGGCTCGTGTCGACGATGACCTTCGGCGCGACCCGTTCGGCGACCGCGGCGGAGTTCTTCACCGCCTCGACGGACCAGCCCTTGAACGCCTCCTTCATCTCCCCGGGGTTCTTCACGTAGAACTCCGAGTTGTAGAACTTCATCCGGCGCGTGTCCTGGACCGTCTTCCCCATGCCGATGCAGAGGAGGACGTCCTGCGCCTCGGCGTCGCCGCGCTGGAGGTAGTGGGCGTCGTTCGTCGCGACGACCGGGATCCCCGTCTCCCGCGAGAGCCGGAGGAGGTCCGGCATCAGCTGCCGCTGGATCGGCAGGCCGTGGTCCATCAGCTCGATGAAGTACCGGTCCTTCCCGAAGAGCGCCTGGTACTTCAGGGCGGTCTCCTTCGCGCCGGCGTAGTCGCCCGCGAGGAGCCGCTGCGAGACCTCCGACTTCACGCAGCCGGACAGGGCCACGATCCCCTCGTGGTGCTTCTCGAGGAGCTCCCAGTCCATCCGCGGCTTGTAGTAGAAGCCGGTGAGGAACGCCTCGGAGACGAGGTAGGAGAGGTTGCGATAGCCCTCCGGCGTCTCGGCGAGGAGAGTCAGGTGGTAGTTGTTCCCCTCCCCGTCGACCGTCTTCACGGCCTCGCGGTCGTGCCGCGAGCCGGGCGCCACGTAGGCCTCGACACCGAGGATCGGCTTCAGCCCGTGCTCGATCGCTTCCGACTGGATCTCGAACGCCCCGAACATGTTCCCGTGGTCGGTCACGGCCACGGCGCTCATCCCGTTCTTCAGGACGTGCTTGATGAGGTCCTTCGTCCGGTTCGCGCCGTCGAGGAGGGAGTACTGGGTGTGCAGGTGAAGGTGGACGAAGTCGGACGACATGCCGATCGGATTCTAGGGGCGAGCGATCCGGATGCGGGCACGCCGCGGGAAGACGGCAGGCGGAGAGCCACGGTGCGGGGGATCACGGGTCTCGACGCCCTGAGACACGAGGGGCGACACGGCGTCGCGCCGTGCCGCCCCTCGATGGATGAAGTGCCTGTCGGCCGGGATCAGTACCGGCCGCCGCCGCCGCCGCCGTAGCCGCCGCGACCGCCGCCGCCGCCGTAGCCACCCCGGCCGCCGCCGCCGCCGTAGCCGCCGCGACCGCCGCCGCCGCCCGTCCGCGCTTCCTGCGGGCGGGCCTCGTTGACGCGAAGGGTCCGGCCGCCGTGCTCCTGGCCGTTGAGGGCGCCCATGGCGCGCTGGGCGTCGCTGTCGTTCATCTCGACGAAGCCGAAGCCCTTCGACTGGCCGGAGTCGCGGTCCGTCACGACGCGGGCGGAGTGGACCTCGCCGAAGCCCTCGAAGAGGCCGCGGAGAGAGCTGTCATCAGCCGTGTAGGGGAGGTTTCCGACGTAGAGCTTCATTTCGTTCTCGGGATCCTAAGTCTGTGCGCGCCGAGGCGAGCTGGTTGCGAGGTCGGCGCGATCTCGAGCCGACGGGGTGCAGTTCGACACCGTCCTCACCGTCGGTCGGAGACAGAACGGTCCTGTTCACGACAACACGCCTTCGCCGGGAAGTCAACTCCCAATTTTCGTCCGCCTCCCCCGCGAACGGCCTCCGCCCTCACGCCCGGAACTCGCCGACCTGCCCGGTCGTCACTCCCATTCGATCGTCGCGGGAGGCTTCGACGTCACGTCGTAGACGACCCGGTTCACGCCGCGGACCTCGCCCACGATGCGGCGGGCGACGCGGTCGAGAAGGTCGTGCGGGAGGCGGGCCCAGTCGGCCGTCATGTAGTCGACGGTCGTGACCGCCCGGAGCGCCGCGACGCTCTCGTAGGTCCGGCCGTCGCCCATCACGCCGACGGAGCGGACCGGCAGGAGGACCGTGAACGCCTGCGCCGTCCGGTCGTAGTCCCCGGAGGCGCGGAGCTCCTCGATGAAGATCGCGTCCGCCTCCTGGAGGATCCCTACCTTCTCGCGCGTGATCTCCCCGGGGATCCTCACGGCGAGCCCGGGGCCGGGGAAGGGGTGCCGGTAGAGCATGTCCCGCGGGATGGCGAGCTCCTCGCCGAGCCGCCGGACCTCGTCCTTGAAGAGCTCGCGCAGCGGCTCGACGAGCTTGAATCCGAGCTTCTCGGGGAGGCCGCCGACGTTGTGGTGCGTCTTGATGACGGCCGAGGGGCCGTGGATCGAGACCGACTCGATGACGTCGGGGTAAAGGGTCCCCTGCGCGAGCCAGGCCGCCCCGTCGACCGCCTTCGCGTTCTCGGTGAAGACGTCGATGAAGAGGCCGCCGATGATCTTCCTCTTCCGCTCGGGGTCGGTCACGCCGGCGAGCGCCTCGAAGAAGCGGTCCGAGGCGTCGACGCCCGTCACGGGGAGGCCGAGGTGCCGGAACGCGTCGAGGACGTGCCGCCCTTCGTCCTTCCGGAGGAGGCCCGTGTCGACGAAGACGCCCCGGAAGCGCTCCCCCACCGCCTCGCGGATCAGGACGGCGGCGACCGTCGAGTCGACGCCTCCCGAGAGCGCGCCGAGGACGACGCCGTCCGTCGCCGTCTCGCGGATCTTCGCGATCGCCGATTCCCGGAAGCTCGCCATCGTCCAGCTCGGAGCGCACCCGCAGGCGTCGTAGAGGAACGCCTCGAGCATCTGCGGCCCGTGCTCGGTGTGGTTCACCTCCGGGTGGAACTGGAGGCCGTAGAGGCCGCGGTCGGTGTCCTCGAAGGCGGCGACGGGAGCGTTCGCCGTCCGGGCCGTCACCGCGAAACCCGCGGGAACCGTCTCGACGTGATCGCCGTGGCTCATCCAGACGGTCTCGGTCGGCCCGAGCGCCCGGAGCAGGCGGCCTCCCGCGACGTCCACCACGGCGCGGCCGTACTCCCGGCCCGGCGCGCGTCCCACCTCACCGCCGAACCTCCGGGCCATGAGCTGCATGCCGTAGCAGAGCCCGAGCACGGGGATCCCGAGGTCGAAGACCTTCTCGTCGCCGCGGGGCGCGTTCTCGTCGTAGACGCTCGAGGGCCCCCCGGAGAGGACGATCCCCTTCGGGGCGAGCGCCGCCAGCTCGGCCGCGGAGGTCGAGTACGGCAGGACGACGGAACGGACGCGCGCCTCGCGGATCCGCCGGGCGATGAGCTGGGTGTACTGGGAGCCGAAGTCGAGGACGACGACGGTGTCGAAGGCAGGCGTCACCCGGCGATCATAGCCCGCGCGCCGGCGCCGACCCGCGCCTCGCGAGCCGCCCGACGGCCCTCGGGACGGAGGCCAGGAACGCGAGGACGAGACCTCCGCCGAGCGCCGCGAATGGGACCGCCGCGACGAACACCGGGGCGACGTTGACGCCCCCGGGGAGCTCTCCCCCGTGCGCCACCTCGGGAAGCCGTGCCCCGGCGACGGCCGCGAGGGCGACCGACGCCCCGACGAGCGTCCAGAAGGCCTCGGGCGCGAGCGAGGCAGGCCGCCGCTCGGGCGAGGAGGCCGGCCGCTCCCTCCGCCAGAGCGACGCGGCCGCGGAAGCGCCGACGTCCGCGAGGAACAGCAGGACCCCCGTCACGAGGTAGGGGACGATGAAGAAGAGCGTCGTCACGACGACGAAGCGGGCCGTCGCCGCCCGGGGGAGCCCCGAGCCGAGGACCTCCGCGAGGAACGGGTAGACGGTGAAGGAGACGACCGCCCGGGGCTTCGCCGAGAGGTACGCGAGGAGCGCCGCGATGAAGACGGGGGGCGCGAGCGTCAGGAAGCCGCGAACGGTCCGGAACACGACCGCGAGTATAGAGAGGAGCGGGTCAGGAGCCCGCAGCGGGCGGACCCGCCCAGAGCGCGAGCACCTTCCGGACGTACTCGCGCGTCTCCCGGTAGGGCGGGATGCCGTCGTAGGTCTCCACCGCCTCCTCGCCGGCGTTGTAGGCCGCGAGGACCTTCTCGACCTCGTTCTCGCCGAACCGCTCCGCGAGCCGGGAGAGGTAGAGCGCTCCCCCTCTCACGTTCTGGGACGGGTCGAACGCCTTCGTCACGCCGAGCCGGCGGGCGGTCGCGGGCATGAGCTGCATGAGGCCCCGCGCCCCCTTCGGCGAGACGGCGCGCGGCTGCCAGTTCGACTCGACCCGGATGACGGCCGCGACGAGCGCCGGGTCGAGGCGGTTCGCGGCCGCCTCCGACTCGACGAGGGAGGCGAACTGGGCTGGCGCGCCGTGGGGCCGCCCCGTCGAGGCGCGGACCGACATCTTCGGCCGCCCGGTCGCCGCGGGCGGTGCGGCGGGAGCCTGGAAGTCCCTCGGGTCGATCTCGTCGTCGACGATCCTCTCGACCCGCTCGATCGGGAGGACGATCTCTCCCCCTCCCCAGAGCGTCAGCCGGATCCGCTCGTCACCGACGAGCTCGAACGCGGTGACCTTCAGGTGCCGCCCCTCCTCGAGGACGACGAGGGCCGCGTCGAGGGGCGGCGCCGGGACGAGGAGTCCCGCCACGAACAGGGGGACGGCGAAGCGCGTCCTACGCACGCGGGTGGCTCCGGTCGTAGACCTTGCGAGCGCGGGCCCGGGAGACGTGCGTGTAGACCTCCGTCGTCGCAATGCTCGCGTGGCCGAGCATCATCTGGACGGCCCGGAGGTCCGCCTCGCCGTCGACGAGGTGCGTCGCGAAGGAGTGCCTGAGGACGTGGGGCGACACGAGCTCCGGGTCGAGGCCCGCCTTCCGCGCGGCCGCCTTGAGCGCGAGGAAGACCGTCTGCCGGGTCACGGGGCGCCCGCCGGCGCCCGGGAAGAGCCAGGGGCCCGACGCCCCCTTCTTCGCCGTCCTCGGTCCGGCGATCCACCGGCCGACCCAGCGCGCCGAGGAATCCGCGATCGGGACGACCCGCTCCTTCGACCCCTTCCCCTTCACGACGAGGAACCCGTCGGCGAGGTGGAGCGAGGCGAGGCGCAGCGTCGCCAGCTCGGAGACCCGGACGCCGCAGGCGTAGAGGAGCTCGAGCATCGCCTTGTCGCGCATCCCCTTCGGCGTCTCCACGTCGGGCGCCTCGAGGAGCCGGTCGACGTCCTGGCGGGAGAGGAGCTTCGGGAGAGTCATCCACCGGCGCGGGTTCTCGAGGCCCGAGGTCGGGTCGGCCGGGATCCGTCTCTCGGCCGCCAGGAACCGGAAGAAGCCGCGGAGCGCCGACGTGGCGCGCGCGATCGACCGGGGCGAGGCGCCCCGGGAGCGGCGGAGCCCGAACCAGCGGACGAGGTCGTCCCGCCCGACCTCGCCCGCCGAGAGCCCCTCCTCGTCGAGGTGACGGCCGAAGTCCGCCAGGTCCCGCCGGTACGCCACCAGGGAGTTCTCCGCCAGCCCCTTCTCGACCGCGAGGTGGTCGAGGAACAGGGGCAGGTCGCGGAGGAAGAACTCGCTCGGCGGGGCCTCCTTCCCGGACTCGTCCACGAACCGATTCTACGGAGCCCCGCTCCCGGCCGTCGCCCGGGGCGGTCTCCGAGCCCGCCGCGACACCCCGGAACCCTTCTAGAATCCGTCTCATGAGCCAGGACCTCGGCATCGTCGGGTACGACTCGTTCCACTTCATCGTGAACGACCTCGAGAGGAGTCGCCGCTTCTACGCGCAGGCGCTCGGCTTCACGGAGGTCGCCCGTGCCTCCCGCGAGAAGGTGGAGAAGGGGGGCGAGGAGGCGAGCGTCTTCGGAGCCGGGCAGATCCGGGTCCTCGTGTCGACGCCCGCGCGCCCCGACTCCCGCGCGGCCCGCTGGCTCCGGGTCCACCCCGACGGCATCTCCTCCCTCGCGTTCCGGGTCCGCGACGTCGACGCGGCGTGGAGGTTCCTCGAGCCCCGCGGAGCCACGTTCCTCTCCGAGGTCCAGACGCACGAGGAGGGGGGCGGCTACTTCCGGACGTTCTCCATCGCGACGCCGCTCGACGACGTCACGTTCCGGTTCATCGAGCGCCGCGGGAGCTACCCGACCTTCGCCCCCGACTTCGAGCCGGTCGGAGACGGGACCCCGGTCGAGAACCCGCACGGATTCGCGACGATCGACCACGTCACGTCGAACGCGTACACGATGCTCCCCGTCGTCAACTGGTACCGCGACGTCCTCGGTTTCAGCCGCTACTGGGACGTCGAGTTCCACACGTCGGAGGTCGACGGCGGGAAGAAGCTGACGGGGTCGGGTCTCCGCTCCATCGTCATGGCCGACCCGTCGAGCGGGATCAAGTTCGCGACGAACGAGCCGATGCGCCCCTTCTTCCGCGACAGCCAGATCAACCGCTTCTGCGAGGACCACCACGGCGCCGGCGTCCAGCACGTCGCCCTCCTCGTCAAGGAGATCATCCCGGCCGTCGAGAGCCTCCGGGACCGGGGCGTGAAGTTCCTCACCGCACCACCGGCCTACTACGACCGCCTGCCGGCCCGGCTGGAGACGGTGAAGGTCTCGAACGTGAAGGAGGACATGCAGGCGCTCCGCCGCAACCACATCCTCGTGGACGGCAAGGACGACCGCTACATGCTCCAGATCTTCATGCAGGACGCCGGGGCCCTCTACGGCGACGAGAAGGCCGGCCCGTTCTTCTACGAGGTGATCCAGCGCGAAGGGGACAAGGGCTTCGGCTACGGGAATTTCCGCGCCCTCTTCGAGTCCATCGAGACGGCGCAGCGCCCCGGGGCCGACTCCCTCGAGGTCGTCGGCTGACATGATCGACCGGATGCAGCTCGGCGAGGTGCCGGCGAAGCCGCACACCGTCTTCCGATCGGCCGCCGGTGCGCTCCGCTTCGAGGAGTGCCTCACGCGACTCGGCTTCGACGGCGAGTTCTCGATCCTGTACCACGAGTCCTCGCCGGCGGCGGACCGCGCCATCGGCCCGGCCGAGCCCGGGCCGCACGAGCGGAAGGCGCCGGCCTGGGAGGACGAGCCGCCGCTCCGCCGGCGCCTCGTCCTCGGCGACAGGGCGCCGGAAGGGTGGACGCCCGTCTGCGGCAACGCCGACGTCGTCGTCTCCCTCTTCGATCTCCCGGCGGCCGGGCCCGCTCCCGAGAGCGGCTTCGCGAACGGGGACGGCGACGACCTCCTCTACGTCTTCTCCGGCGCGGCCACCCTCGAGTCGCCGTTCGGCGACCTCGACGTCGTGGCGGGCGACTACGTCCTCGTCCCGCGGAGCGTCGTCCACCGCTGGCGGGTTTCCGAGAGGATCACCGGCATCGCGTTCGAGCTTCGCGGGGGCTTCCACGTGCCGGCCCAGTTCCGGAACCCCGTCGGGCAGCTCCGGATGGACGCGCCGTTCACGCACCGCGACTTCAGGCGTCCCGTCTTCCGCGGCCCGCGCCCCGGCCCGCGCGACGTCCTCGTGAAGAAGGGGGACCGGTTCGTCCGGCGCCAGCCCGCGGCCTCCCCGTTCGACGTCGTCGGCTGGGACGGCACGGTCTGGCCCTTCGCCTTCCCGATCCTCTCGTTCCAGCCGAAGACGGGGCTCGTCCACCTCCCGCCGACGATCCACGCGACCTTCGCGGCCCGCGGAGCGCTCGTCTGCTCCTTCGTCCCCCGCGTGACCGACACCCACCCCGAGGCGATCCCCTGCCCCTACCCGCACTCGTCGGTCGACTGCGACGAGCTGATCTACTACGTCCGCGGGAACTTCACGAGCCGCCGGGGCGTCGGGCCGCAGGCCCTTTCCCTCCACCCCGCGGGGATCCCGCACGGTCCCCACCCCGGCGCGTACGAGGGCTCCATCGGGACCCGCTCGACGGACGAGCTCGCCGTGATGGTCGACACCTTCCTCCCCCTCCGCCTGACCGGGCAGGCGCTTTCGCTCGAGCTCGCCGGCTACCACGATTCCTGGACGGGGAGCGGGTCGTGAGCGGCACGCTCCGGCTCGGTCTCCTCGGGTACGGCACCGTCGGCAAGGCGCTCGTCCGCCTCGCGGAGGCCGACGCCCCCCGGCTCCGCGGCCGCCTCGGCGTCGACCTGAGGTTCGTCGCCGTCGCGAGCCGGTCTCTTAACCGGAGGCCCACGGAGGGGCTCCCCGCGGGAGCCCGCGTCGGCGAGGATCTCCTCGCCGTCGCAACCGCTCCCGACGTCGACGTCGTCGTCGAGCTCGTCGGCGGGCTCGAGCCGGCCGGCTCGCTCGTCGTGGCCGCCCTCGAGTCCGGCAAGAGCGTCGTCACCGCGAACAAGCTCCTCCTCGCGGCCCGCGGCACCGAGCTCGCCGAGCTCGCCCGGGAGCGCGGCGCCGGGCTCGCGTTCGAGGCTTCCGTCGCCGGAGGCATCCCCATCCTCCGCGCCCTCCGCGAGAGCTTCGCGGGAGACCGGATCGACGCCGTCTCCGGCATCCTGAACGGGACCTCGAACTTCGTCCTGACCGGCATGGCCCGGACGTCGCGCCCCTACGCCGAGGTCCTCGCGGAGGCTCAGGCTCTCGGGTACGCCGAGGCCGACCCGGCGTCCGACGTCGAGGGGACCGACGCCGCCTGCAAGCTCGCGCTCCTCGCCCGGATGGCGTTCGCCCAGGACGTTCCCCTCTCCGCCGTCCGGACGGACGGGATCACCCGCCTCCGCCCCGTCGACTTCGTCTACGCGCAGATGCTCGGCCGGACTCCCCGGCAGCTCGGGACGGCGCAGAGGCTCCCGGACGGGCGTCTCCTCCTCGCGGTGCGGACCCACCTCGTCTCGAACGAGTCGATGCTCGCCCGGCTCGACGGGCCGTTCAACGCGGTGCAGGTGACGACCGCGCGGGGCGGCGACTTCGTCTTCTCCGGCCGCGGCGCGGGGGGCGACCCCACGGCGACGGCCGTCCTCGCCGACGTCGTCGAGCTCGCCCGCTCGGGGCCGCGCCCCGAGCTTCCCCCCTTCGCCGCCCGGCCGCTCGCACCGTGCGCGCCCGCGTACCCGGCCGACTCCGTCGCCCCGTTCTGCCTCCGGTTCGTCGTCGCCGACCGGCCCGGCATCCTCGCCGACCTGACGGCGATCCTGGCCCGCCACGGGATCAACGTCGACGCGGTCTTCCAGGCCCCCTGGAAGGACAAGGCCGCGCTCCCGTTCGTCGTCACGCTCGAGCCGGTCGACGAGGAACGTCTCGGGAACGCCCTCGCCGAGGTCGCGGCGCTCACCTTCCACGTGGAGCCGCCGTTCGCCCTCCCGATGACGCCCTGAGGGGCCCGGCCCCCCGCCGGGCTACTTCTACTTCGCCGGCTTCCGGGCGAGTTCCTGCGCGCGCCGGGCGGGCCAGTCGGACTCGGCGATCTTCTCGACGCTCCGGATCGTCAGCTTCACGTCGGGCCAGTCGGCGCTCGGCGGCACGGGGACCTCGGCGTCCTGGATGTACCCCTTGTCCTTGTTGAGCCAGACGAGCCCCTCCTGGTCGCCCAGGACGGCACCCCGGACCTGGTACTTCAGGCAGGGGATCCCGTCCCGGTCGACCTCCTCGACGAACGCGACGTTCACCGTGCCGGCCGAGACGAGGTAGTTCGGGCTCGCGGGGCCGACCTTTAGGTTCTCGACGAGGACGCCGACGTCCGGCGTGCCCTTGCCGTCGGCGAAGTGGCGGAGCGCGAGGCCGAGGGTGACGAAGTCGAGGCTGTAGATGTGCGTCGGGAGCTGGACGAGGGGAAGGGTGAAGGTCGTCGCCCCGGCCGCCCCGCGGTAGAGCGACGGGTCCTCCACGGCCATCGTGAAGGTCTCGTTCGTGAAGGTCCCGGTCGCCTGCCGCGTCCGGCTGCCGTCCTTCCCTTCCTTCCAGAGCTCGAACTGGCGGAGGGAGTAGGTGTCCCAGTTCATCTCGCCGACCAGCAGCTGGCCGCCGTCGACACCGGGGGTCACGCGGAAGATCTCGACCCGCTTCTTGTCCGGAACGTAGACGAGGACGCTCCCCTCCTTCGTCAGCTCCAGGTTCGAGCGGACGTAGGAATAGAGCATCCCGGTCTCGACCTTCGCCCCCTTGAACTTGAACTGCTTCGTCGACGAGCCCGGCTTCCCCTGCGCCTCGGCAACCCCGGCCGAAAGCGCGAGAAACGCGACGGCCGCGGCGAACGTCCTCAGAACCCTCATGTGCCTCTCCTCCGAGGGCCACCGGCCCCCTCCGAAACCCGCGCTCCCGAGTTGCCGGAACGTAGCGGAGATTGGCACTTCGTTCAAGTGGAAACCGGCCCGCACCGCTCCGGGAAAGCCCTGCTGCGACCGCTATGATCCGCGCGGGGGTCCCGGATGGCGATCAAGCTCCTCATCACCGGCGGCACGTTCGACAAGGACTACGACGAGCTGGCCGGGAAGCTCTACTTCCACGACACGCACGTCCACGAGATGCTCAGGCTCGGCCGCTGCCGGCTCGAAACGCGGGTGCGGACGGTCATGATGGTCGACAGCCTCGAGATGTCCGACTCCGACCGCGAGATCATCAAGGAGGTCTGCCGGAAGTCGGAGGAGGACCAGATCGTCGTCACGCACGGCACCGACACGATGGCCGAGACGGCGAAGGTCCTCGGCCAGGCCGCGCTGCCGAAGACGATCGTCCTGACGGGCGCCATGATCCCTTACGCCTTCGGCAGCTCGGACGGCCTCTTCAACCTCGGCAGCGCGCTCTCGTTCGTCCAGGTCCTCCCCCACGGCGTCTACGTCGCGATGAACGGCATGGTCTTCCCCTGGAACGACGTGAGGAAGAACCGGGGGCTCGGGGTCTTCGAGACGATCTCGTGACGTGAGGGGAATCGAGCAGGTCCCGGCGCTCTACGACGCGGGCGTCGCCCTCCTCGAGGCGACCGGCCTCGGGCGGTGGCGGAGGTGGCTCGCGGCGGGCGCCGAAGGACGCGTCCTCGACCTCGGCTGCGGCACGGGCCGGAACCTCCCGCTCCTCGCGGACGGAACCCGGCCGGTCGGCCTCGACCCGTGCCTCGAGACGCTCCGGGCGGCGCGCCGCCGCTCCCCCGGGACGCCCCTGGTCCTCGGAGCCGCCGAGAGGCTCCCCTTCCGCTCCGGAGCCTTCGACACGGTCGTCTCCGGCCTCGTCTTCTGCTCGGTCTCCGAGCCGATCCGGGCCCTCGGCGAGGTCCGTCGCGTCCTCGCCCCGGGGGGAACGCTCCGGATGCTCGAGCACGTCCGGGCGACCTTCTCGGTCCATGCCCTTCTCCAGGACGCCTTCCAGCCGCTCTGGACGCGGGTCACCGGGGGCTGCTACCCGAACCGCGACACCGAGGCGGCCGTATTGAAGGCGAGGTTCCGGATCGACGAAGGCTCCCGCCGCGCGAACGGGATCCTGCGCCGCTTCGTCGCGCGCCCCTGAAGGGCCGCGACTGGGTCCGCGGCCCCGGAAACGGTCAATCTTATCAGCCGGGACGTGCCCGGCGCCGACGCGGACCGGTCGTTTCGGGCGTGCTCTCACCCCCCTCGAGGCGTTACGATGCCCGGCCGCGCCGCGCCCGTCGCGCGGTCGCGCCGAAGGGAGAGACACCCGGATGTTCAGCGACTTCAGCGAGGCGAAGGCCTTCGTCGAGAAGCGGTCCGTCGAGATGGTCGACATGAAGTTCTGCGACCTCTGGGGCCGCTGGCACCACGTCACCATCCCGGCCTCGGGCTTCGCGCCCGTCCTCATGGAGAAGGGGGTCGCGTTCGACGGCTCGAGCGTCGGCTTCAAGTCGGTCAGCGCGGGGGACATGGTCCTCGTCCCCGACCTCGCGACGGGCTTCCTCGACCCGTTCTGGGAGGTCCCGACCCTCTCGTTCATCTGCACGACGCTCGAGGCCGACACCCGCGCCCTCTTCCCGTACGACCCGCGCTCGATCGCCCGGCGCGCCGAGGAGTTCCTCCGCACGAGCGGCGTCGCCGACGAGAGCCACTGGGGGCCCGAGTTCGAGTTCTACGTCTTCGACGGCGTCTCGTACGAGAACGGGATGAACGTCGCCTCCTACCGCGTCCAGTCCTCCGAGGGAGACTGGAACTCGCACGAGCTCGGGAGCGGCTACACGATCCCGAAGCACGGCGGCTACCACGCCATCCCCCCGCAGGACCGGCTCTTCAACTTCCGGACGCGCGTCTGCAAGCTCCTCGCCGAGATGGGCGTTCCGGTGAAGTACCACCACCACGAGGTGGGGGGGCCGGGCCAGTGCGAGATCGAGATCCCGATCCTCCCGATGATGAAGGCGGCCGACGCGGTGATGATCGTCAAGTACGTCACGCGGATGGCGGCGAGCCAGCTCGGCCTGACGGCGACCTTCATGCCCAAGCCGCTCTACGGCGAGGCGGGCTCGGGGATGCACTTCCACCAGCGCCTGATGAAGGGGGGAAAGAACCTCTTCTTCGACGCCGCCGGCTACGGGGCCTCGAGCGCCGAGGAGCGTGCCTACATCGCGGGGCTCCTGCAGCACGGCGGCGCCGTCATGGCGTTCACGAACCCCTCGACGAACTCGTACCGCCGGCTCGTGCCCGGCTACGAAGCGCCGATCAGCGCGATCTTCTCGCTCGGCAACCGGAGCGCGGCGATCCGGATCCCGAAGTACGCGAACCGTCCCGACAACGCCCGCTTCGAGTTCCGCCCGCCCGACGCGACCGCGAACCCCTACCTCGCCATCGCGGCCCAGCTCCTGGCCGGCATCGACGGCATCCGGAAGAGGCTCGACCCGACGGCGCTCGGCTTCGGTCCCGTCGACGACGACATCTTCACGTGGGGCGCCGAGCGGCGCGCCACGATCAAGGCCCTCCCCACGTCCCTCGACGCCGCCATGGACGCCCTCGACGCCGACAGGGGCTTCCTCTTCGAGGGGGGCGTCTTCAACGACGACCTCGTCGAGCGCTGGTCGAAGAAGAAGCGCGGCGAGGACCGCGAGGTGCGGAACCGCCCGCACCCGTACGAGATCGAGCTCTACTACGGGCTCTGACGCCTCCGGGAAACGTCAGAGCGTCGCGAGCGCGGCGAGGGCGCGCGAGGCGCGGTCGATCTTCCGCCAGACCGGGATGCCGCCCCGCTGGAGCACCTGGACGAAGTCGTCGTAGAGGCGCCCCGAGTCGACCGAGACGGCGATCGGCTTGCCGGTCCTGCGGAAGAGCGCGAGGAGCTCGTTCGGCAGCGACCCCGGCGAGTGGATGTTCTCGGCGTGCGTCCCGCCGGCGATGTCGGGCGAGAGGTTGTCGAGAGCGGGCGTCACCGGGATCGGCGAGACGAGGAGGGCGTCGACGCCGTCGTCCTCCGCCATCGCCTCGGCGGCCGCCACGAACTGACGCGTCGTCGCCATCGGCGTCGCGTCGACCGGGTTGTCGGCGTGGGCGATGTCGGGGAGCGCCGCCTGGAGCCTCGCCCGCGTCTCCTCCGAGAGCCGCGCGGGGACGAGGCCGTAGAGCTTGTCGAGGACGGAGGAGCACTCGAAGCCGGCGTTCGAGAGGATCGCGACCCGGTTCCCGCGAGGGAGCCGGTCGTAGAGCATCGTGAACGCCTTCGTCTGGTCCTCGAGCATGTCGAGCGTCTGCGCGACGACGACGCCGGCCTCCTCCATCAACGCCTGCGCCACGGCGTAGTCGCCGGCGAGGGACGCCGTGTGGCTCTGGGTGGCCTTCGCCCCGAGGGGCGTCTTCCCCGCCTTGAACGCGAGGACCCGCTTCCCCTGCGCGCGGAGCCGCCGGGCGAGCTCCACGAAACGCGCGCCGTCGAGGGGCTTGAAGCCTTCCACGTAGCAGGCGACGACCTTCACCGAGTCGTCCCCGAGGAGGACCTCGAGGAAGTCGGAGACGGTCAGGTCCATCTGGTTGCCGTACGAGATCGACGCCTTCGGGAAGATGATCCCGTCGAGGTTCGACGTCAGCGAGACGAGGTAGGCGCCGCTCTGGCTCACCGCCACGAGCCGGTCGCCCGGCGCGTCGTGGAACGGGAGCTTGTACTGCGGCAGGAAGAACGTGTTGTACTGGTGCTTCGAGACGATCCCGAGGCAGTTGCCCCCGAGGAGGACCGGCCCTCCGTCGGGCCGCGCGCGCGAGGCGCGGACGATCGAGACGATCTCCTCCTCGAGCCCCTTCTTCCCCGTCTCGGCGAAGCCTCCGGGGATCAGGATGACCGACTCCGCCTTCCCCGTCTCGGCGAGGGCGCGGATCGCGTCGCGGGCCCCTTCCGCCGGGATCGAGACGACCGCGAGGTCGACCGCCTGCGGGAGGTCCTCCACCGTCCGGACGCACGGGATCCCGTCGATCGTCTCCTCCCTCGGGTGGACCGCCCAGAGGTGCCCGTACCGGATCCCCTCCGACGCCTTCAGGTTCCTGAGGATGATCCGGCCCGGGTTCATCGCCGTGGCGGACGCGCCGAGGACGACGGCGCTCTTCGGCTCGAGCAGGTTCCTGACCTTGCGGAGGGGGCGGCTCGGCAGGGTCGCCGTGGAGGCGCCGATCCGTCCCGTTCCGTCGACGGCGAACCACCGCCCGTCGGCGGCGAGGAGGAACGGGTTCACCTCCAGCTCCTCGAGGGTCAGCGGGTCGGGCTCGCCGGCCTGCGCCGCGGCGCCGAACGCCGCCGCGACCCGTCCGAGCGACTCGAGCCGCTCCGCCGTCCCGGCGAGGTCGAGCGGGGGGGCCGCGTGGAGACGGCTCGGCCGGAAGAGGAGCGCGACGGCGGGGTGGACCCGGACCGCCCTCTCGAGGGCTTCCCGGACCCGGCCCGGCTGGAGGACGACCGTCGAGGTTCCCCCGCTCAGCGAGCCGAACCACTCCGTCAGGACGCCTCCGAGCCCGAGGACGAGGACCGGACCGAACGCGGGGTCCTGCTTCAGAGAGAGGAGCGTCTCGGCGGCCGGCGAGCCGGCCTTCGCCTTCACCTTCTCGACGACGAGGACACCCGAGCAGTCCGCGCCTGGCATCCGTGTCCCGACGTCGTCCCAGACCTTCCGCGCGGCCAGGACGGCTTCCGGCCCAGCCGGCGCCATCGCGACGCCACCCACGTCCGACTTGTGCAGGATCTCCGGGGAGACGATCTTCAGGACGACCTCTCCCTCGACCTGGGCGAGGAGCTTCGCGACTCCGGCCGGCGGCTCGCCCGAGGGCTCGCCCTCCCAGAACGCCCAGCGCGGGACGTCGAAGCCGGCCGCGGCGAGGACCCCGTAGACCTCGTGCTCGAGAAGGGCGGTCCGACCGGCCGCCCGGGACTCCGCCAGGATCTTCCTCACGTTCGCGAACATCGCGGCGACACCCCCGACGGGCGAAAGTAACATGTCGCGGGACACCATGACGCCCACGGTCGAGAAGAAGCTCCAGGACCTCCGCACGCTCCTCGAGGTCGCGCAGGCGATGACGGGCGTGCGGCAGCTGCAGCCGCTCCTCGAGCTCATCGTCGCCTCCGCGACCCGCCTCGTCGACGCCGACCGGACGAGCCTCTTCCTCCTCGAGCCCGACGGGAGCCTCTGGACGCGCGTCGCGCAGGACTCGACCGACATCCGCCTCCCGCCCGGCTTCGGGATCGCCGGCCTCGTCGCACGCACCGGCGAGACCGTCGCCATCGCCGACGCCTACGAGGACCCCCGCTTCTCCCACGACGTCGACCTGAAGACGGGCTACCGGACCCGGAGCATCCTCTGCGTCCCGCTGGTGACCCCGTCGGGAAACGTCGTCGGCGTCATCGAGGCGATGAACAAGAAGGGGGACGTCCCCTTCGACGCCGACGACGAGGAGAGCCTTCGCGCCCTCGGGAGCCATGCCGCCCTCGCCCTCGAGACGCAGCGCCTCCTCGACGGGGAGCTGAAGCGCGAGAGGATGGAGAGCGAGATCGAGCTCGCGCGGAAGATCCAGGAGAACCTCCGGCCCCGGAGCCTCCCCGAGCTTCCCGGCCTCCGGCTCGCGGCGTGGCAGGAGACCGCCGAGAAGACCGGCGGCGACTACTACGACGTGATGGAGGCGCCGCTCGGCTCCCTCGACCTCCTCGTCTGCGACGTCTCCGGGCACGGCCTCGCCTCGACCGTCCTGATGTCCGCCGCACGGGCCTACCTCCGCGCCCTCCACCTCGTCGAGAGCAACCCCTGGAAGCTCGTCGAGAAGCTGAACAGGCTGATCTCTCCCGACATTCCCGACGACGCCTTCGCGACGCTCGTCGTCTGCCGGATCGGTCCCGGGGGCGAGGCCTGCTACGTCTCCGCCGGGCACCTGCCGCCCCTCGTCTACCGGCCGCGCGAGAAGGCCTTCGACCAGCTCGAGGAGACCGACCTCGTCCTCGGCTTCTCGCCGTCGACGACCTTCCGGGCCCACCAGATCGATCCGCTCGAGCCGGGCGACCTCGTCGTGCTCGCGACCGACGGGCTCTACGAGGCCGCCAGCCCGTCCGGCGTTCTCTGGGGCCTCGACGCGGTGAAGGAGGCCATCGTGGCCGCCGCGCACGAGGGGGCGCACGGCGTCATCGAGTCGCTCCGGGCGGGTGTCTTCGGCCACTCCGAGAAGCTCTACCTCGCCGACGACATCACCCTCCTCGTCGCCGAGAAGCTCTGAGCGGGCGGCCTACCTCCCGCCCAGCCCCAGCGCGGCGCGAAAGCGCTCCTTCAGGTAGACGCCGTCCCTGCTCGGCATCGTCCTGGGGAGGCTCTCGGGCCGGACGAGGAGCTGTGCCAGGCCGCAGCCGGCCCGGGCGCGGACGCGCCCCGCGACTTCCGGCACCCCGGCGGGCGTGTCGACCTCCCGCGCCCACGCGAAGCCGCATGCGAGCGCCACGCCCGCGAGGCTCGTCCCGAGGCTCGTGTGGCTCTCCTGCATGCCCGTCTCGCCGTAGCGCCCGTTGTCGAGGACGACGACGGTGAGGTTCTCCGGCCGCTGCGCGCCGATCGTCGCCAGGGTCCCGAGGCCCATCAGCTGCTCTCCGTCCCCCGTGAGGACGACGACGCTCCGTCCCGGCCGCGCGAGCGCGAGGCCGAGCCCCATCGCCGAAGCGCCTCCCATCGCGCCCCACAGGTAGAAGCTCCCGTCCCGGTCTCCCGCGTCGAAGAGGTCGTAGGCCGGCGCGCCGAGGCCCGCGATCACGAGCGCGTCCGGGCAGTCGGCGACGAGCCGGGCGACGGCCGCGCGCCGGTCGAGGATGCGGCGATCCGCCTTCACCGGCTTCCTCCCCAGTCCTTGCGTCCGACGAGGCGCTGCCCGAGCAGCACGGCGACGGCGTCGCCCCCGCCGAACGCCGCGTCGACCGCGGCGCCAACGGTCTCGCCAACCCGCTCCGGCTCGTCGACCCGGAGGACGCGGACGTCCATCGCCTCGAGCACCGCTGGCGTCGCGCGCCCCATCGGAACCTGCCAGCCGTTGAACTCCTCCCACTCGCCCCTCATCGTCACGAGCGCGAGGAACGGGAACCCGCAGCTCCGGACGAGCGAGAGCATGTTCACGCAGTTCCCCACGCCGCTCGACTGCATGAGGAGGACCGCGCGGTCGCCGCCGAGCCAGGCGCCGCAGGCCAGGGCGACCCCCTCCTCCTCGGTGGTCAGCGGGATGCCGTGCATCTCCGGATCCTCGAGGACGCGGGAGATCACGTGCGCGTGCCCCGCGTCGGGGACCCAGGCGACCTGCCGCACCGCGGAGCGCTTCAGGATGTCGTAGATCTCTTCCTGCCAGGTCTTCGGTGCCGCTGCGCTCATGCTTCACTCCGCGCGCAGGTTCTCGACCGGGTCGAGCCCGGCGGCGCGGCGCGCCGGCGCCACCCCCGCGAGGAGGCCGACGGCGACGGCCGTGCCCAGAGCGGCCGCGGCGTAAGCCGGGGGCGTGGAGAAGGGGACGGCCGGGAACGCGAGCCGGACGAGGGAGCCGAGGGTCACGGCGACGAGGATCCCGGCGGCGCCTCCCGCCCCCGAGAGGAGGGCCGCCTCGGCGAGGAAGATGTTCCTCACGTCGGCCCGGGTCGCGCCGAGCGCCTTGAGGAGGCCGATCTCGGCCGTCCGTTCCCCGACGGCGATCCACATCATCGTCAGGATCCCGATCGCGCCGACGAGGAGCGAGATCGCGCCGATCCCGGCGACCGCAGAGCTGACGACCGCGAAGACCCGGCCGAACGAGTCGAGCATCTCGCCCTGCGTCATGACCGTGAAGTCCTCCTCGCCCCCGTGCCGCGCGGAGAGGACGCGCTTCGCCCCGGCGACCACCCGCGCCGGCGGGAGCCCCGGCGAGAAGATCGCGTCGATCTCCATGAGGTGGGCGCGGTCGAAGACCTGCTGCGCCGAGGCGACCGGGACGTAGACGGCGTCGTCGAGCGTGAGGCCGATGAACTGGCCGACGGGCGCCATGACCCCGATGACGAGGAAGCGGAACCCGCCGACCTTCACGTGACGGCCGATCGCGTTCTCCGGGCCGAAGAGCTCGGCCTTGAGCTTCGGGCCGAGGACGGCGACGGGCGTGGCGCGGTCGAGCTCGGTGTCGGGAAGGAAGCGGCCGAGCCTCACGTCGAAGCGCCAGACGGCGGGCCCGTCGGCCGAGGCGCCGTAGACGAACGTGTCCCGGGAGCGATCGCCCGAAGAGACGCGCGCCGTCCCGAAGACGACCGGGACGACCTTTTCGATCCCAGGCGCCTCGCGGAGCGCCTCGGCGTCCCCGATCGAGAGCGGGCGCGTCGTCCCGCCGACGGCGCCGGCGATCCCGTGGGTCTCGATCTTCCCCGAGGTCACGACGAGGGTGTTCGTCCCGAACTGGGAGAACTCGGAGAGGATCGCCTCGCGCGTCCCCTCGCCGAGGGAGGTCAGGAGGACCACGGACGCGATCCCGATGACGATCCCGAGGACCGTCAGGGCCGACCGGAGACGGTGCGCCGTGACCGAGCCGAGGGCGAGGCGGAGGACGTCGGCGGGCGTCACGTCACCGCCTCGCGAGCGCGACGACCGGGTCGAGACGGGAGGCCCGGCGTGCCGGCAGGACGCCGAAGACGAGGCCCACGGAGACCGACACGGCCAGGGCGGCGGCCACCGCCCAGAACGGGGCCGCGACCGGGAAGCCGGGGAAGACGCCGCGCAGCACGGCGATCCCGGCCCAGCCCGCGAGAAGACCGAGGATCCCGCCCGCCGTCGAGAGGAGCGCGGCCTCGACGAGGAACGCGCGGAGGACCTGCCCGCGGCTCGCCCCGAGCGCCTTCAGGAGCCCCACCTCCCGCGTCCGCTCGGAGACGGAGACGAGCATGACGTTCATGATCCCGACCCCGGCGACCGAGAGGGAGACGGCGGCGATCCCCGCGAGCGCCGCCGTCAGGATCCCGAGGACCCTGCCGGCCGTCTTCAGCACCGCGTCCTGCGTCAGGACCGTGACGTCCTCCTCCCCGTCGTGCCGCTCGCGCAGGACCGCCAGGATCGCGCGGCGGGCCGGCTCGATGTCGGCGGGGGTCCGGGCCGCGCAGAGGACGCGGAACACCGAGCGCCGGTCGAACATCCGGAGGTGGTGACCGATCGGCACGAGGACGACCTCGTCGAGGTCGAGCCCGACCGACACGCCGCGCGAGGTGAGGACCCCGATCACGCGGAACTTCTCCTGCCCGAGACGGAGGAGCTCGCCGAGCGGGGAGCTCCCGGGAAAGAGCTCGGCGGCCACCTTCGCTCCGAGGACGCAGACCCGGGGCGCCCGCACCGGGTCGCCGTGCGGCAGGAACGTCCCCTCGCGGAGCGTGAGGCGCCGGACGTCCCGCCACTCGGCCGTCACGCCGGCCACGGTCAGGTCGCGGCTCCGCTCGCCGAAACGGGCCGTCAGCCCGCCCACCGAGAGCGGCGCCACGGTCTCGAGGAGAGAGACGCGCCGCCGGAGAGCCTCGACGTCCTCGAGAGTCAGGTCGTGCGGAACCCCGCCGTTCACCGGGACGACGCCCGTCGTCTCGGAGCGTCCCGGGAGGACGATGACGAGGTTCGATCCGAGGAGCGCGAACTCGCCGGTCACGTAGCGGAGCGCCCCCTCGCCGAGGCTCGTCAGGAGGAGGACCGCGGCGACGCCGATTGCGACGCCGAGGAGCGAGAGCGAGGTCCGGAGACGGTGTCCCCGGAGCGCCCCGCCGGCGAAGGACAGGAGGTCTGCTCCCCTCACGACGGCCCGTCCGACGTGACGCGCCCGTCCGCGAGCCGGACCTTCCGCGGGGCCCGCGCGCCGATGTTCGCGTCGTGAGTGACGACGAGGAGCGTCCTCCCGGCCGAGTGGAGGCGCTCGAGGAGGGCGACGATCTCGGCCCCCGAGGCGCTGTCAAGGTTTCCCGTCGGCTCGTCGGCGAGGAGCAGCCCGGGGCCGGTCACGACGGCGCGGGCGAGGCAGACCCGCTGCCTCTCGCCCCCCGAGAGCTGGTCCGGGCGGTGGTCGGCCCGGGGAGAGAGCCCGACCGACTCGAGCGCTTCCGCGGCCCGCGCGAGCCGGACGGCGGGAGCGATTCCCGCGAGGACGAGCGGGAGCGCGACGTTCTCGAGCGCCGTCATACGCGGGACGAGGTGGAACGACTGGAAGACGAAGCCGATCCGGTCACGACGCAGTCGAGAGAGCTCGTCGTCGCCGAGCGCCGCGACGTCCCGCCCCTCGAAGAGGTAGGAACCCTCCGTCGGCCGGTCGAGGCCGCCGAGGAGCGAGAGGAGGGTCGACTTCCCCGAGCCCGAGGGGCCCATGACCGCGACGTACTCGCCCGCGGCGATCGACAGGGTCACGCCGCGGAGCGCGTGGACGGGCCGTCCTCCCACCTCCCACGTGCGGCTGACGCCGGTCAGCTCGATCACCGGGCCTCCTCGGCCCGTGCCCGCGCCCCCTCCTTCACCTCCGCCCGGTCGAGCGACGTGACGACCGAGTCGCCCGCGGCGAGGCCCGACAGGACCTCGGCCCACTCCGTCCCCTTCAGCCCCAGCCGCACCTTCGAGGAGACGAGCCGCCCCTTCGAGAGGAGGAGGACGCTCCCGCCCGGGAGGACGGCGTACGTCGGCACCCTCAGGGCGTCCTCCTTCCGGGCCAGGACGACGACGACGTCGGCCGACGTCCCCGGGAGGAGCGTCCTCGCGAAGGCCTCGTCGGCGAGCTCCACCTCCACCTCGAACGTCCGGTTCTGTTCCTTCAGGTCGAGGACGTAGTCGGCCACACGCGTCACGCGGCCGGGGAACGTGCGGCCCGGGTAGGCGTCGAGCGTGACCCGGACCGTCGCCCCCGTCTTCACGCGCCCGACGTCCACCTCGTCGAGGGGCGCGCTGACGTAGGTGTCCTCCGGGTCGAAGAGCTCGACGACCGGCGGGATGGGGAGGCCCGGCGGAGACGGAGTGACCCACTCCCCCTCCTCGGTCGAGAGCTCCGCCACGACGCCGTCGAACGGCGCGCGGAGGACGGTCTTTCCCACGGCGACCCGCGCCACGTCGAGCGAGGCCCGCGCCTGGCCGACGCGCGCCCGCGCCGCCTCGCAGGCGGCGGCCGTCATCCCGGCGTCCGTCTCGGCCTTCTCGAGGAGGCCGACGGACGTGATCTCCTCCTTCGCGAGGCTCTCCGTCCGCGCGAGGTCGCGCCGGGACTGCTCCGCCGCGCGGCACGCCTCCCGCTCGGTCGCCTCGGCGACGACGAGCGACCTCTCCGCGAGGACGAGCTGCGCCTTCACGTCCGCGTCGACGATCCGGACGAGGACGTCTCCCTTCTTCACGCGATCGCCCTTCCGGACGGCGAGGCGCTCGACGCGGCCGCCCACCTCGGGGCTGAGCGTGGCGCGCCGGCGCGACTTCACCGTCCCGGCGCGGCTCCCGGAGACGGTCTCCTCCACGGGCCCGCGCGCCACCGCGATCACGGTCACGGGGATCGGGTCGGGCCTGAAGAACGTGAAGCGAAGGAGGACCGCGGCGAGGACGAGGGCACCGGCGACGAGCGACCGGCGAAGCCAGGTGCGAGGCATCGGCCCATCGTAGGAGCCTGCCCGGGCGATGGGAAGGGCGATCCCCGGGGCGTCTAGAATCGCGCGCGGATGAAGCGGACCCGTCTCCTCGCCGCGCTCGCGGCCGTACTCGTCGTCTCCTGCGCGCGGAAGGCCGAGCCGAGAGTCGACCGCGCCGCGCGGCAGGCGCTCGCCAGGCAGGCGAAGGCGACGCTCGGTCTCCTCCCGGACCGGATGCCCGGCGGCGAGGCCGACACGCCGGCCCTCGTCGCCCTCGGCAAGGCGCTCTATTTCGAGAAGAGGCTTTCCGTCAACGGGACGCAGTCGTGCAACGACTGCCACCGGCTCGACGGCGCGCGCCCCTCCGGCGCCGATGGCGAGAAGACCTCGGACGGCGCCCGGGGAACGAAAGGGAGCCGGAACGCGCCGAGCGTCAAGAACGCCGGCTTCCACGTCGCCCAGTTCTGGGACGGGCGGGCGAAGACGCTCGAGGAGCAGGCGAGCGGCCCGATCCTGAACCCCTCCGAGATGGCGATGCCGAGCGCCGCGGCCGCCGAGGCCGCCCTGCGCTCCGCGTCGGAGTACCGGGGGCCGTTCGGCGCCGCCTTCCCGGGCGAGGCCGACCCCGTCACGCTTCCCAACGCGGCCCGGGCGATCGCGGCCTTCGAGCGGACCCTGAAGACCCGCGACCGCCTCGACGACTTCCTGGAGGGAAACCTCGACGCCCTCACGGACCGCGAGGCCGACGGCCTCCGCCTCTTCCTCGCGACGGGCTGCACGACCTGCCACAACGGCCCCGCCGTCGGCGCGAACCAGTTCCAGCTCCTCGGCCTCGTCAAGCCCTGGGAGACGACGGACGAAGGGCGCTTCGCCGTAACGCGGAACGAGGAGGACCGGCGGAAGTTCAAGGTCCCGTCCCTCCGGAACGCGGTGAGCACCGGACCCTGGTTCCACGACGGCTCCGTCGACCGGCTCGACGTGGCCGTGAAGAAGATGGCCTGGCACCAGCTCGGCAAGGAGCTGAGCGACGACGAGGTCGCCTCGATCGTCGCCTTCCTCGGGGCGCTCGCCGACCGGAGCGGGCCCGTCGCCCCGCCCGCCCCGAACGCCGCCCGCGCGGAGGTGAGCCGATGAACCACGCCTCGCTCGTCAGGGACGCCGCTGCCCGCTCGGGCCTTCCGGAGCCGGACGTGGAGAGGGTGGTCGCGGCCCTCGCGGACCTCGTCCACGACGGCCACGTGAGCCCCGACGAGCTCCTCCACGCGCTGCTCGGTGCCGCGGACCCCCTCCACGAGCACCCGGCCGACCCCCGCGACCCCGCCCTCGTCGCCGACCTCGTCGAGCGGGCGAAGACCCACCCGCTCGGGATCGACTACCTGAAGGGCGGCCACCTCGGCAGCGTCGCCGCCACCTTCGAGACCCACGCCTTCACGGTCCTCGCGGCCCGTGACCTCCTGAGGTGAGCATGACGAGCTGGAACCTCCCGAAACGCGTCGACCTGGCCGACATCACCGTCCGGGACGGCTTCCAGCACGAGGAGAAGTGGATTCCGACGGAGGCCAAGCTCTGGGTCCTCGAGGAGCTGATCCTCGCAGGCTACCGGCGCCTCGAGGTGACGAACCTCGGGAACCCGAAGGGGATGCCGCAGTTCCGGGACTCCGACGAGCTCCTGAAGGCGATCCGGGGCAGCGCCCGCGTCGCGAAGCAGGTCGGAGAGGTCGAGCTGACGGCGGTGACGATCCGGGAGAAGGCCGTCGACCGGGCGATCGCGGCGAAGGCCGAAGGGTGGGGGCCGGACCGGATCCTGATGATGGTCTCGACCTCCGCGTCCCACATGAAGAAGAACTCCGGCCTCGACCACGCGGGCTACTGGGCCGAGGCGGAGCGCTGCATCCGGAAGGCGCACGACGCGGGGATCCGCGTGAACGGGACCGTCAGCACGATCTGGGGCTGCCCGATCGAGGGGCCGACGAGGCTCGAGGACGCCGTCACCTTCACGAAGCGCTTCCTCGAGATCGGGGCCGACGACATCGAGCACGCCGACCACGACGGTTCGGCCCCGCCGGACCGCGTCTACGCGTATTACTCCATGGTCCTCGACGCCATTCCCGATCCCGCGAAGCACGTCGCCCACTTCCACGTCACGCGAGGCTGGGGCCTCGCGAACGTCCTCGCGGCCCTCCAGGCCGGGATCGAGCGCTACGAGAGCACGCTCGGCGGCATCGGCGGGCAGCCTGCGAACTTCTTCGACGGCGCCCCCGTCTCCGGCACCGGCCGCTACTACTACCAGGACCCGAACAACGTCGGCCTCGTCTGCACCGAGGACCTCGCCGTCATGCTCGACGAGATGGGGATCGAGACCGGTCTCGACGTCGACAGGATCCTCGCCGCCGGCCGAATGGTCGAGAGGGTCGTCGGCCGCCGCCTCCGGAGCGAGACGGTCAAGTCGGGGCGGATCCCGAAGAAGCCGACCGGGTTCTAGCGAAGCCGCGGACCAGGCGCCCGAGACCCCCGGGCGCCGGCGGGGCTTCTCTCCCGACGAGCCCCCGTCCCGCCTGACGTTGCGGCTGCATGTCTGCCGGGCCGCAGTCCCTTCATACAGGACTGTTCCGATACCTGTTCCAAAGCTCGCTCCTGTGGTACCTTCCACGATTTTTTGCGAGACCGTCGCATCGGCGATGCGCTGCGAGGAGAGGGAATTGAGAGCTCCAGGGCGGTTCCGGGACCACCTCCGCTCACCAGGAACAGACCAGCCCCCCCCGACCCACCCCGCACGGTGGCCCCTTCTCCGCGTCGCGAGGCGTCGCGTCACACCCGCCCCGAGAAAGGCTTGAGCGAACGATGTCCCAGCTCTTCCCGAAGAGCGCGAACCACCTCGCGCCCGCCTCGATCGTCGCCCTCGTCCTCGTCGCGGGCGGCGCCGTCGGGTCGCTTCTCGCGCTCGACTACGCCGGCTTCAACCAGAGGCGCGGCGAGACGGTCGAGCAGACCGTCCCCTTCTCGCACGAGCACCACGTCGCCGGCCTCGGCATCGACTGCCGCTACTGCCACACCGCCGTCGAGAAGTCCGCGACGGCCGGCATCCCCCCGACGTCGACCTGCTACAACTGCCACAAGATCGTCTGGAACGAGGCGCCGATGCTCGAGCCGGTCCGCGCGAGCTACCGGACGGGCCAGCCACTCGAGTGGACGAAGGTCCACGACCTCCCCGACTTCGCCTACTTCAACCACTCGATCCACGTCGCCAAGGGGATCGGCTGCGCCACCTGCCACGGCCCCGTGCAGCAGATGCGCCTCATGCGCTCGGCCCAGCCGCTCCAGATGCGCTGGTGCCTCGAGTGCCACCGGAACCCCGAGAAGTACATCCGCCCGAAGGAAGAGGTCTTCAACATGAACTGGAAGGCAGAGGACCAGGAGACGCTCGGCCGCGAGCTCGTCGCGAAGTACAAGGTCCGCCCTCCGGCCCAGATCACCTCGTGCGGGACCTGCCACCGATGAGCCTTCCGACCCTTTCCCCCGAGCCGGCCGACGGCCTCCCGGCCGCCCCCGCGCGCCTCGAGCTCGACCTCGCCGAGGTCCGCGAGCGCCTCCGCGCCCGCCAGGGCCCGGCGTTCTGGCGGGGCCTCGAGGAGCTCGCCGACGACGCCCGCTTCCGCGAGTTCCTCGCGAAGGAGTACCCGCGCCACGCCTCCGACTGGGACGAGAGCCTCGAGAGCGGCTTCTCCCGCCGCCGCTTCCTCGAGCTCGGCATGGCCTCGATGGCCCTCGCGGGGATGACGGCCTGCACGCGCCAGCCCGTCGAGAAGATCGTCCCGTACGTGAAGCAGCCGGAGGAGATCCTCCCCGGCGTCCCCCTCTTCTTCGCGACCGCGATGACCGTCGGGGGCTTCGCGCAGCCCCTCCTCGCCGAGAGCCACGAAGGGCGCCCGACGAAGGTCGAGGGGAACCCGGAGCACCCGGCGAGCCTCGGCGGGGCCACGGCGGTGGCGCAGGCCTCCGTCCTCGGCCTCTACGACCCCGACCGGCTGAAGGCCCCGACGAAGCTCGGCGTCCTCGACACCTGGCCCCGCCTCGTCTCCGAGCTGCAGGCGGCCGCAAAGGCGCAGAGGCAGGTCGGCGGCGCCGGCCTCCGAGTCCTGACCGAGACCGTCACCTCCCCCACGCTCGCCGCGCAACTGAAGGCGCTCCTCGCCGCGTTCCCGAAGGCGAAGTGGCACCAGTGGGAGTCCGCCGGCCGCGACGCCGCCCGCGCGGGCGCGCGCCTCGCTTTCGGGCAGCCCGTCGAGACCCGGTACGACCTCGGCGCCGCGGCCGTCGTCGTCTCCCTCGACGCCGACTTCCTTTCCTCCGGCCCCGACTCCGTGAGGAACGCGAAGGCCTTCTCCGCGCGCCGCCGGCTCGCGGGCGGTTCGAAGGAGATGTCCCGCTTCTACGCCGTGGAGGTCACCCCGTCGCCGACGGGAACCCTCGCCGACCACCGTCTCCCGCTCCGCGCGAGCGAGCTCCCGGCGTTCGCGCAGGCGCTCGCCGCCGAGCTCGGTCTCGGCGGCTTCGCCCGGCCGGCCGCCCTCGGCGAGAAGGCGAAGAAGCTCGCGGCGGCCGCCGCGAGGGACCTGAAGGCCGCCGCCGGCCGCTCCGTCGTCGTCGCGGGCGAGTTCGCGCCCCCCGAGGTCCACGCGGCCGCCCACGCGATGAACGAGGCGCTCGGGAACGTCGGGAAGACCGTCTTCCTCACCGACCCGGTCGAAGCCCAGCCGGTCGACCAGCTCGCTTCGATCCGCGAGCTGGCGGAGGACGGGAAGAAGGGCGACGTCCAGCTCCTCCTGATCCTCGGCGGCAACCCGGTCTACGACGCTCCCGCCGACCTCGCGTTCGGCAAGGCGCTCCTGAACGCCGGCCTCCGCGTCCACCTGACGTCCCACCCGGACGAGACCTCCCGCTACTGCCAGTGGGCCGTCCCGATGGCCCACTACCTCGAGGCGTGGAGCGACGTCCGCTCGCTCGACGGGACGGCGACGATCGTGCAGCCGCTCATCGAGCCGCTCTACGACGGCCGGTCGCCGCACGAGCTCCTCTCGGCGCTCCTCGACGAGGCTCCGCGCAAGGGCTACGACGTCGTCAAGGAGGGGTGGCGCGCCGCCCGCCCCGCCGAGGCCGACTTCGAGGCGTTCTGGAGAAAGAGCCTCCACGACGGCTTCGTCCCCGGCACGGCCGCAGCCCCGAAGGCCTTCCCCGTCCGAGTGACCGAGATCGCCGCGGCGCTCGCCGGGGCCGCCGCGGCGAAGCCCTCCGACCTCGAGGCCGTCTTCCGCCCCGACCCGTCGCTCCTCGACGGCCGGTTCGCGAACAACGGCTGGCTGCAGGAGCTCCCGAAGCCCCTCAGCAAGCTGACCTGGGACAACGCCGCCGTCGTCTCCCCCGCCACGGCGCAGAAGCTCGGCCTCCAGGGCGAGGACGTCGTAAAGGTCACGGTCGGGGGCGCCTCCGTCGACCTGCCGGTCCTCGTCCAGCCGGGCCAGGCGGCCGGCGTCGTGACGCTTCCCCTCGGCTTCGGCCGGACCCACGCGGGCCGCGTCGGAAACGGCGTCGGCGTCGACGTGACGCCCCTCCGGACCACCGCCGCGGCCTGGCTCGTGCCGGGCGTCACGCTTGCGAAGACGGGCGGCCGCTTTCCCCTCTCTCACACCCAGCAGCACTTCCGGATGGAGGGGCGCGAGATCGTCCGTGTGATGTCGCTCCCCGAGTACGTGAAGGACCCCGCGAAGGCGAAGGGGCACGGCCTCCCGCCGAAGGACGCCTCGCTCTTCCAGCCGGGCTGGGAGTACAAGGAGAACGCCTGGGGCCTCTCCGTCGACCTCGGGTCGTGCTTCGGCTGCAACGCCTGCGTCGTCGCCTGCCAGTCGGAGAACAACGTCCCCGTCGTCGGCAAGGAGCAGGTCGGGCGGAACCGCGAGATGCACTGGATCCGCGTCGACCAGTACTACGAGGGGACCGACCTCGACGACCCCGGGATCCACCACCAGCCCCTCATGTGCCAGCACTGCGAGATGGCCCCCTGCGAGGTCGTCTGCCCCGTCGGCGCCACCGTCCACGGCGCGGAGGGGCTCAACGAGATGGCCTACAACCGCTGCGTCGGCACCCGCTACTGCTCGAACAACTGCCCGTACAAGGTGCGCCGCTTCAACTTCCTCGAGTACAACGGCGAGAGGGAGAAGGAGCCGGTCCTGAAGATGCTCGCGAACCCGGACGTCACCGTCCGCTCGCGCGGCGTCATGGAGAAGTGCACCTACTGCATCCAGCGGATCAACCGGGCCCGCATCGCGGCCGAGCGCGAGGGACGCGCGATCCGCGACGGGGAGATCAGGACCGCCTGCCAGCAGACCTGCCCGGCGGACGCCATCGTCTTCGGGAACGTCAACGACGCCGAGGCGCGCGTCACGAAGCTCCGGAACGAGCCGCGGACCTACTGGCTCCTCGAGGAGCTGAACACGCGCCCGCGGACGACCTACCTCGCCAAGGTGACGAACCCGAACCCGGACCTGGAGGCCGTCTGATGTCGACGACGTACGACGACGTGCCCGGCGCGGACCCGATCGGGCAGGCCCCGGTCCTCGCCCCGGGCCACACCCCGGCGAGCGTCACCGAGCGGATCGGCGAGGCCGTCACCGGGAAGCTGCTGAAGACGCCGAAGTGGTGGCTCCTCGGCTTCGCGGTCGGCTTCGCCCTCCTGAACGTCTTCCTCTTCGCCGTCACGAACCTCTTCATGACCGGCATCGGCATCTGGGGCAACAACATCCCCGTCGGCTGGGGCTGGGACATCATCAACTTCGTCTGGTGGATCGGCATCGGCCACGCCGGGACGCTGATCTCCGCGATCCTCCTCCTCCTCCGGCAGAGCTGGCGCAACTCGATCAACAGGTTCGCGGAGGCGATGACGGTCTTCGCCGTCTCCTGCGCCGGCATGTACCCGATCCTCCACCTCGGCCGCCCGTGGCTCCCCTACTGGCTCCTCCCGCTCCCCGGGACGCTCTCGATGTGGCCCAACTTCCGGAGCCCGCTGATCTGGGACGTCTTCGCCGTCTCGACTTACGCCACGATCTCGATCGTCTTCTGGTACGTCGGGATGCTCCCGGACCTCGCGACGCTGCGCGACCACGCGAAGGCCAAGGTCGCGCGGTTCGCCTACGGGATGGCCGCCCTCGGCTGGCGCAACTCGGCGCGCCACTGGGCCAACTACGAGGTCGCGTCGCTCCTCCTCGCCGGCCTGTCGACGCCGCTCGTCCTCTCGGTCCACTCCATCGTCTCCTTCGACTTCTCGGTCGGCATCGTCCCCGGGTGGCACACGACGGTCTTCCCCCCCTACTTCGTCGCGGGCGCGGTCTTCGCGGGCTTCGCGATGGTCCTCACGCTCGTCCTGCCGCTCCGTCCCCTCTTCAAGCTCCACGACTTCATCACCGACCGCCACCTGCAGAACATGGCGAAGGTCATGCTGACGACCGGGCTCATCGTCGCGTACGGCTACGCCCTCGAGGTCTGGTCGGCGTTCTACAGCGGCAACGAGTTCGAGCTCTTCATGATCCTGAACCGGTTCCACGGGCCGTACGCCCTGCAGTACTGGCTCCTGATCCTCTGCAACATCGTCGTGCCGCAGCTCCTCTGGTTCCGGCAGGTGAGGTCGAACGTCTGGGCGCTCTGGGTCGTCGCGATGTTCATCAACGTCGGGATGTGGCTCGAGCGCTTCGTCATCATCGTCGTCAGCCTCCACCGCGACTTCGTCCCCTCGAACTGGGCCATGTACCACGGCACGAAGTGGGACGTCATGACGTTCGCCGGGACGATCGGCCTCTTCCTGACGCTCCTCTTCCTCTTCATCCGCTTCCTGCCCGCGCTCAACATCTTCGAGATGCGGACGCTGACCCCCGAAGCCACGAAGGCCCACGGGGCGGAGGAGTAGCCCGATGCACGGAAGCTCCCCCGAGCCGACCCTCCACGGCGTGATGGCCGAGTTCCGGACCCCCGAGGAGCTCCTCGCGGCGATCGGGAAGGCGAAGGCCGAAGGCTTCACCCGCCTCGACGCCTACACCCCCTACCCGATCGAGAAGGTCCTCGACGCGCTCGACCTCCACCACTCGAAGATCCCGCTCCTCGTCCTCGGCGCGTCCATCTTCGGCGCGGTCGCCGTCTTCTCCTTCGCCTACTGGGCGAGCGCGATCGACTACCCGCTGAACATCGGCGGCCGGCCGCTGAACTCGTGGCCGGCCTTCATCCCGGCGACGTTCGAAGGGGCCATCTTCCACGGGGGCCTCGCCGCCGCCCTCGGGATGATCCTCCTCAACGGCCTCCCGCGGCCCCACCACCCGGTCTTCGAGGTGAAGCGCTTCGTCGAGCACGCCTCGAAGGACGGCTACTTCCTCGTCGTCGAGTCCGACGACCCGAAGTTCGACGCGCCGGCCGTGAGGCGGTTCCTGGAGGGCCTCGCCCCCGTGGAGGTCAACGAAGTTGAGAACTGAGATGGTCGCGGGGGCGCGCCGGCTCGGCGTTCTCGCGGTGGCCCTCGCCGCGCTCGCCGGCGCCGGGTGCCGGCAAGGGATGTACAACCAGGCGAAGAAGCGCCCCCTCGCACGGAGCGAGTTCTACCGCGACGGCCTCGCCTCGCGCGTCCCGCCCGCAGGCACGGTCGCCCGCGGCTGGCTGAAGGCAGACCGGGCCCTCAACACGGGCGTCGGCGCCGACGGGAAGTTCGTCTCCGAGCTCCCCGACGCCGTCACGTTCGACCGCACCCTCCTCCTCCGCGGCCGGCAGCGCTTCGACGTCTTCTGCTCCCCGTGCCACGGGCGCCAGGGAAACGGCCTCGGGATGATCGTCCAGCGCGGCTTCAAGCAGCCCACCTCCTTCCACGACGACCGGCTCCGCGCGCAGCCGATCGGGTACTTCTTCGACGTCATGACGAACGGTTTCGGGCAGATGTCGAGCTACGCGAGCCAGGTCCCGGTGGCGGACCGCTGGGCCATCGCGGCGTACGTCAGGACCCTCCAGTTCTCCCGGAATGCTCCCGTCGCCGAGCTCTCCGACGCGGACCGCGCGGCGCTCGAGAAGGCCGCCGCCCCCGCGCCGGCGCCCGCCCCGGAGGCCCACCCGTGAACCACGGCACCTACACCGCCCCCCCGGCCGTCGAGAAGATCGGCCGCGCCGGCCTCGCCGCCGGGGTCGTCGGCACGGTCCTCCTCGCCGTCGGCTTCGCGACGAACCGGGAGCAGTTCTTCCGCTCCTACCTCACCGGGTACTCCTGGATGCTCGGCCTCACCGCCGGCGCGCTCGGTCTCCTCCTCCTCCACCACGTCACCCGCGGCGCGTGGGGCGTGATGATCCGGAGGACCCTGGAGGCCGCGGCGAACCCGCTCACCCTCGGGTTTGCCGTCCTCGCGTTCCTGCCGGTCGTCCTCGGCATCCCCTCCCTTTACGAGTGGTCGCACGGCGAGGCCGTCGCCCGCGACGCGATCCTGACGAAGAAGACGTTCTGGCTGAACACGCCGTCGTTCCTCGTCCGCGCGGCGGCCTACTTCGCGCTCTGGATCCTCCTCGCGGGCGTCCTCGGCCGCCTCTCGTCCCGGCAGGACGAGACCGGCGACCGGAGGCTCGCCCTCTGGATGCAGCGCTGGAGCGCCGGCGGCCTCGTCGTCTACTTCCTCACGATGACACTCGCGTCGTTCGACTGGCTCATGTCGCTGACGCCGCACTGGTACTCCACGATCTACGGGCTCTACGTGATCATCGGGCAGGCCGTAGCCGGGATGGCCCTCGTGGCCCTCGTGACGCTCGTCCTCGGAGACGGGGACTCCCCCGCCGTCCCCTTCCAGCCGCGCCACCTGCACGACTACGGCAAGCTGCTCCTCGCGTTCGTCTGCGTCTGGGCCTACTTCGGCTACTCGCAGTTCATCATCATCTGGTCCGGGAACCTCCCCGAGGAGACGGCGTTCTACGCCTCGCGCCTGAACGGCGGCTGGAAGGCGACGACCGTCGCCCTCGTCCTCCTCCACTACGCGCTCCCGTTCGCCCTCCTCCTCTCGAGGGACCGCAAGCGGAGCGCGAGGGCGCTCGCCCCGGTCGCCGCCCTCCTCCTCCTCGCGAGGTGGCTCGACCTCCACTGGCTCGTCGCGCCCGCGTTCTCGAGGAACGCCTTCACGATCCACTGGCTCGACCTCGCCGCGCCGCTCGCGCTGGGCGGCATCTGGCTCCGCCTCTTCACGCTCCGGCTGAAGGCGCGCCCGCTCGTCCCGGCGAACGAGCCGTTCCTCAAGGAGGCGCTCGCCCATGACTGACCACCCCCGCCCGCAGCACGAGCCGGCGGAGTTCGACGCCGAGATCGGTGTCCGCGCGATCTTCGGCGTCCTGGCGGGGCTGGCGCTCCTCGTCGCCGTCTCGTTCGGGGCGATGTTCGGTCTCAGCGCGTTCCTGAAGTCGCGCTCGATCGCCCGCGACCCCGAGCCGCTCCCCGTGGCCGAGGCGAACCAGCCGCGTCCGCGGCCCCGGGCGGCCCTCCAGTCCGACCCGGCCGCCGACATGTCGAAGTTCGCGAAGGAGGAGCAGGCCGCCCTGACTTCCTACGCCTGGGTCGACCGCTCCGCCGGCGTCGTCCGGATCCCGGTCGACCGCGCGATCGACATCGTCGCCGAGCGCGGACTTCCCGTTCCGCCGCCCCTCCCCGCGGGCGCGGCTCCCGCCGCCCCGGCGACGTCTCCGGTGACGCGGTGAACGCCGTGAAGAAGACCCTCCGCCTCGCCCCGGCGCTCCTCGCCCTCGCGGCGGCGCCCCTCGCGGCCCAGCCGATGATGCCCTCGCCCGCGCGCGAGGTCGGGTGGACCCAGAACACGGGAACGAAGCTCCCGCTCGACGCCACGTTCCGCGACGAGTCGGGGAAGGAAGTCCGCCTCGGCGACTACTTCGGCAAGCGCCCCGTCGTCCTCTCCCTCGCGTACTACGAGTGCCCGATGCTCTGCGGCATCGCGCTCGAGGGTCTCGCCCGGAGCCTCAAGGGCTTCACCCTGACGCCGGGCGCCGACTTCGAGGTCGTCACGCTCAGCTTCAACCCGGCCGAGCGCCCCCCGCTCGCGCGGGAGAAGAAGACGAACCTCGTCGAGTTCTACGGCCGGAAGGCCGAGGGCGAGGCGGGCTGGCACTTCCTGACGGGAGACGAGGCCCAGATCCGCCGGGTGACGGAAGCGGTCGGCTTCCGCTACCGCTGGGACGAGCTGCAGAAGCAGTACGCCCACGCGACCGGCGTCGTCCTCGTGACGCCGGAGGGGGTCGTCTCGCGCTACTTCTTCGGCGTCGAGTACTCCCCGAAGGAGCTCCGCCTCGGCCTCTCGGAGGCCTCCGAGGGGAAGGTCGGCGGCGTCACCGCGCAGCTCCTCCTCCTCTGCTTCCAGTACAACCCCGCGCTCGGGAAGTACACCGCGACGACCATGACCGTCCTCCGCATCGCCGGCGCCGCGCTCGTCCTCGCGTTCGGCGCCTTCCTCGCCGTCTCGCTGCGCCGGGAACGCCGCGCGCACCTCGGAGAGAGCGCCTGACGATGACTCCGAACGCGCCCTTCTTCCCGCCCGTCTCCTCGACCCTCGCCTCGAAGGTCGACATGCTGTTCTTCTTCACGATCGGCGTGTCGGTCCTCTTCTCGGTCCTGATCGTCGCGACCCTCGTCGGCCTCATCGTGAGGTACCGGAGGCGCCACGAGGCCGAGACGGGGCAGGAGATCCGCGGGAACACCCTGATCCTCGAGCTCGCCTGGTCGGTGATCCCGCTCGGCCTCGTCATGACGAGCTTCTTCTGGGGCGTCACGGTCTTCTTCGAGCACGCCCGGCCGCCGGCCGACGCCTGGTCGTTCCACGTCTACGGCAAGCAGTGGATGTGGAAGATCGAGCACCCCGAGGGGAAGCGCGAGATCAACGAGTTCCACGTCCCGGTGAACCAGGCGGTCAAGCTGACGATGACCTCCGAGGACGTCATCCACGACTTCTCCGTCCCCGCCTTCCGCCTCAAGATGGACGTCCTCCCCGGCCGCTACACGACCGCCTGGTTCAAGGCGACGAAGACGGGGACGTACCACATCTTCTGCGACCAGTACTGCGGCGTCGACCACTCGAAGATGGTCGGGAAGATCCACGTCATGGAGCCGCAGGACTACCGCGCGTGGCTCGCGGGGGCCCCGTCGGCGGGTGGCGCCGTCGCCTCGGGCGACGAGCTCTTCGTCGCGAAGGCGTGCAACACGTGCCACCGCCCCGACAGCTCGGCGCGCGCCCCGGTCCTCGACGGCCTCTTCGGGAAGTCCGTCGCCCTCGTCGACGGACGGACCGTCGTCGCCGACGAGAGCTACGTCCGCGAGTCGATCCTGAACCCGGCGGCGAAGGTCGTGCAGGGCTACCAGCCGATCATGCCGACGTTCAAGGACCAGGTCTCCGAGGAGGAGATCGTCCAGCTCATCAAGTACATCAAGGACCTGAAGCCCGCCGGGAGCCTCCCGGCGGCGGCCGCGGCCCCGGCGGCCGGAGGGAAGTCGTGAGCGCACCCGAGAGCCACGCCGCGAGCGGCGGGACGAACTACCTGAACGCGACCCGCGGGCCGGCGTCGTGGCTCCTGACGAGGGACCACAAGAGGATCGGGATCCTCTACCTCGTCGGCATCTCGGTCTTCTTCGTCCTCGGCGGCCTGATGGCCGTGCTCATCCGCGCCGAGCTCGCGACGCCGCAGGGGGACCTCTTCTCCTCCGACGTCTACAACCGGCTCTTCACGATGCACGGCATCCTGATGATCTTCTTCTTCCTGATCCCGTCGATCCCGGCGGTGCTCGGGAACTTCCTCCTCCCGATCATGATCGGCGCCAAGGACCTCGCCTTCCCGCGGCTCAACCTCGCGAGCTGGTACCTCTACATGATCGGCGGGGCGCTGACGTTCGTCTCGCTCCTGACGGGGGGCATCGACACGGGCTGGACGTTCTACACGCCGATGTCGACGACGTTCGCCCAGGGGCAGGTCATCGTGACCGCGGTCGGCATCTTCATCGCCGGCTTCTCGTCGATCCTCACGGGCCTGAACTTCATCGCGACGATCCACCGGATGCGGGCCCCGGGGCTCACCTGGTTCCGGCTCCCGCTCTTCGTCTGGGCCCACTACGCGACGAGCATCATCCAGATCCTCGGGACGCCCGTCGTGGCCATGACGATCCTCCTCGTCGGCGCCGAGCGGCTCTTCCACATCGGCGTCTTCGACCCGAAGTACGGCGGGGACCCGGTCCTCTTCCAGCACCTCTTCTGGTTCTACTCGCACCCCGCCGTCTACATCATGATCCTGCCGGCGATGGGCGTCATGAGCGAGCTCGTGACCGCCTTCTCCCGGAAGCGGGTCTTCGGGTACCACTTCGTCGCCTTCTCGAGCCTCTTCATCGCCGTGATCGGCTTCCTCGTCTGGGGCCACCACATGTTCATCTCCGGGCAGTCGGTCGTGGCGGGGGCGATCTTCTCGTTCCTGACGATGCTCGTCGCGATCCCCTCGGCGGTGAAGGTCTTCAACTGGACGGCGACGCTCTACAAGGGGTCGATCTCGCTCCAGACGCCGATGCTCTACGCGCTCGGCTTCATCGGCGTCTTCCTGATCGGCGGCCTGACGGGCGTCATGCTCGGGACGCTCGGCATCAACATCTACGTCCACGACACCTACTTCATCGTCGCGCACTTCCACTACGTCATGGTGGGGAGCGCGATCATGGGCTACCTCGGCGGGCTCCACTTCTGGTGGCCGAAGATCACCGGGCGGATGTACAACGAGTTCTGGTCGAGGATCTCCGCGATCGTGATCTTCATCGGGTTCAACACGACGTTCTTCCCGCAGTTCATCCTCGGCTACCTCGGGATGCCGCGCCGCTACCACGCCTACCCGGCGGAGTTCCAGACCTGGAACGTCCTCTCCTCGGCGGGGGCCACGATCCTCGGCTTCGGGTACCTGATGCCCGTCGTCTACCTCCTCTGGTCGCTGAAGTTCGGAGCGAAGGCCCCCGCGAACCCGTGGGGCGCGAAGGGGCTCGAGTGGCAGACCTCGTCCCCGCCGCCGGTCGAGAACTTCGACGTCCCGCCCGTGGTGACCGAGGAGGCCTACGCGTACGAGACCTCGACTCCTGCCGGGGAGGTGCCCGTTGGCGCCTGAGACGCGGCCGGCCGCCCTCGCCCACCACTTCGACGACTACGACCAGCAGCGGGAAGCCGCGACGCTCGGGATGTGGCTCTTCATCGCCCAGGAGCTGATGTTCTTCGGCGGCCTCTTCCTGACCTACACGGTCTACCGCTGGAAGTACCCGGCGTACTTCGCGCTCGGGTCGAACCAGCTCGACATCAAGCTGGGGCTCCTGAACACGATCGTCCTCATCGGGAGCTCGCTGACGATGGTCCTCGCCGTCCGCTCCGCGCAGCTCGGCCGGGCAAGGCAGATCGCCGCCTGGCTCGCCGCGACGATGACGCTCGGGACCGTCTTCCTCGTCGTCAAGGGGTTCGAGTACCACCACAAGTGGGTCCACCACCTGATCCCGGGCGAGGGCTTCCACATCGCCGGGACGACCGACCCCGCGGCGCAGACGTTCTTCGTCCTCTACTTCTGCATGACGGGGCTCCACGCGCTCCACATGATCGTCGGCCTCGGCCTCCTCGCCTTCCTCGTCCCGAAGGCGCTCCGGGGCGAGTTCTCGGCCGAGAACCACAACTGGGTCGAGGGGGTCGGCCTCTACTGGCACTTCGTCGACATCATCTGGATCTTCCTCTTCCCGCTCCTCTACCTCCTGGGGCGGCACCACTCCTTCTGAGGCCGACGGAGAAGAGCATGTCGACCGTACACGTCACCCCCGTCCGCACCTACCTCCTCGTCTTCTTCGCCCTGATGGCGCTGACGTTCCTCACGGTCGGGGCCGCGCACGTCAACATCGCGCACCACCTCCCCGGTCAGGTGACCGACGCGATCAACGACGCCGTGGCGATGGCGATCGCGGTGACGAAGGCGACGCTCGTCATCCTCTTCTTCATGCACGTCTGGCACTCGGCGCGGCTGAACAAGATCGTCGTCTGGGGGTCGCTCTTCTTCCTCCTCATCCTCTTCGCGTTCTCGCTCGTCGACTACTTCAGCCGCGGCTGGCTGGGGGTGCCGGGGAAATAGTCCGGCGCCGCGACGAGGCACGCCGCGGGCCCGATAGACTCGCGCCGTGACGTCCGCACGCCCCGTGGCCGGGGCCGCGCTCGCGGCCGCCGTCGCCTTCGCCTCCGCGGGGCGGACGAGCCCGGACCGCGTCGACCCGGGGCGTCTCGTCGTCCTCGTCGTCGTCGACACGCTCCGGGCCGACCACGTCGGGGTCTACGGCCGCTCGTCCCGCGACGCGACGCCGAACCTCGACCGCCTCGCGCGGAGAGGCACCTGGTTCCTCGACGCGCGGTCCGCGGCCCCGTGGACGCCGCCGAGCGTGCAGTCGCTCCTGACCTCGCTCGACCCCGCCGTCCACGGTCTCGACCGCGACGCCGGCGAGTACGCGCACCGCGTCCCGCGCCTCCCCGCGGGGGCCCGCCCCCTCCCGGAGCTCCTCTCGGCGAGCGGCTTCCGGACCGCCGCGATCACGGGCGGAGGCGGCATGAACCGGCTCTACGGATTCGACCGCGGCTTCGGCTCCTGGTACGAGCCCGTGCCGACGACCGGCGTCGACGTCGCGGCCGGGGTCGACCGCGCGATCGCGTGGCTCGGCGGGCTCGCGGCCGGCGAGAAGGCGTTCCTCCTCTTCCACACCTACGAGGTCCACCTCCCGAACACGCACCACCTCTACGCGCCCGAGGAGGAAGGGGACGAGCGAGCGCGCTCCTCGGCGGCGTACGACGGGGACGTTGCGTTCGCCGACCGGGAGATCGGCCGCCTCGTCGCCGCGATGGAGCGGAGGCGGCTCCTCCCGCGAAGCCTCGTCGTCGTCACGGCCGACCACGGCGAGAACCTCTTCGACCGGGTCCTCGCCGGGCGCGGCGTCGAGCACGGCCACCACCTGCACGACGAGCTGACGCACGTCCCGCTCGTCGTCGTGGCGCCGGGGCTCCTCCCGGCCCGCGGGGCGATCCCCGGCCCGGTCTCGCTCCTCGACGTGACGCCGACGATCCTCTCGCTCGTCGGCGCCGACCCGCCTTCCTACCCCCTTCAGGGGCGCGACCTGAGGCGGGACCTCCAGCTCGGCCGGCCGCTCGACCCGAACCGGGCGCTCTTCGCGGCCGCACCGCTTCAGGGTCCCCTCTGGCAGTCGGTCCGCGCGGGGCGCTGGGCGTACGTCCTCGCGCCCCCCGTCTCCGGGCCCGAGTGGTGGCACGCGCTCCCGGAGCCCGCCGAGGCGGTCTACGACCTGGCGGCGGACCCCGAGGAGCGGACGCCCGCGAAGGACGTCCCGTCGGAGGTGCGGTCGCGCCTCGCGGCCCTCCTCCGCGACCGCCAGCGCCACGACGCCGGCCTCCGGGACCGCGTCGGCCCGCCGACGGCCGCCCCGGGGGACGGATCGCTGAGGGCGCTCGGCTACATCCGCTGAGGGCGTGACGGCCGGGAGGCGCGGCAGGCGAGAATCGCGGCCGGCATGCGCCCTCTTTCCGAGACGATCCGCGAGTCCGCCCTCTACGACGCCCTCCGGCGCTTCCGGGGCCTCCTCGGGAACCGCGGCGCCCGCTACGACGCGCTGACGCTCCGCGTCTTCGAGCGCGTCCTCTCGCGATCGTCCGGCTACGTCGACGTCGGGACGCACCGGGGAGAGCTCCTGAGACACGCCGTGAGGCTCGCTCCGGAGGGGCGGCACCACGCGTTCGAGCCGATTCCCGCCCTCGCGGCCTCTCTCGGCGAGCGCTTCCCGCGCGTCACGGTCCACGAGGCCGCGGTCGCCGAGGCGCCCGGCCGCTCGCAGTTCCGGCACGTCACGAACGACTCGGCCTACAGCGGGCTCCGCGCGCGCCTCTACGACCGCCCCGACCCCGTCGTCGAGCTCCTCACCGTCGCCGTCACGACTCTCGACGACGCGGTCGGCCGGGACGACGTCCGCCTCGTCAAGATCGACGTGGAGGGGGGCGAGCACGCGGTCCTCCTCGGCGCCCGCCTCCTCCTCCGAAGGTGCCGCCCAGTCGTCGTCTTCGAGGCCGGCTGGCGCTCCACGGGGCAGTACGGCGTCGGCCCCGACGATCTCGTCCGGCTCCTCGGCGAGGAGTGCGGCTACGACGTGACGACCCTCCCCCGCTGGCTCGATGGGCGCCCCTGCGGCACGCGCGAGGAGTTCGCCCGGCACTGGTACAGGGGCGACGAGTACTACTTCCTGGCGTCTCCCCGCGCCGCCTGATCGCTCCCGGGCGAGCCTCGGCGGCGGCCGAGCCTCTCCCGGAACGCGAGGGCGACGATCTCGCGCGCCGCCTCGAGCTTCACCCCGGCGTCCAGCTTCGAGCGCCCCGCGGAGCGCTCCTCGAAACGGATGGGAACCTCGACGACGCCGAGGCCGCGCTCCAGGACGGCGCAGAGCACCTCGACCTGGAAGGCGAAGCCGTCGGAACGGATCCCCGGGACGTCGATCGTCTCAAGCGCACGCCGGGTGAAGGCGCGGAACCCGCTCGTCGGGTCTGCCTGCCTCGTCCCGACGAGGACCGGGAGGAGCGCACCGTTCGTGAAGCGGCTGAGGGCTCGACGGCCCCAGGGCCACCTCTCGTCGACCGAGCCCCCCGCGACCCAGCGCGATCCGACCGCGACGTCCGCCCCGTTCGCGAGCGCGCCGAGGAGCGCCGGGATCGCCTCCGGGGCGTGCGAGAGGTCGGCGTCCATCTGGACGAAGTGGCCCGCGCTCCCCTTCAGGGCCTCCCCGTAGCCCGCCCGGTAGGCCGAGCCGAGCCCCGAACGCTCCGGGCGCGAGAGGAGCGTGACGCTCACCCTCCCGCCCGCGCGGCCGAGCTCCTCCGCGACGAGGGCCGTTCCGTCGGTCGAGCCGTCGTCGACGACGACGAGCCCGACCTCGCGCCCTCCGAGGTCGAGCGCCGCGAGCCGGGCGACGAGGGCCGGCAGGTTCGCGGCTTCGTTGTGCGTCGGGACGACGACGGCGAGACTCGGCGGGCTCCTCATGCGCGGCGGACGCCGGATGCTACTCGACCCGCGCTCCCGCCCTCGCCGCCTCCTCCCCGTGCCCTTCGCGAAGGTCCCACAGCGAGAGCGTCCAGCCGGCGGGAAGCGGCCTCTCCACCGGGCGGGACGCCGGGAGAGCGGCCGCGCGGGCGGGCGCGGCCGGACCCCGGCGGACCCACGCGAGGTGCGTCGCACCGAGCGCCTCGAGGCGGCGGACGACCTCCGCCGTCAGGAACTCCTCGCGCACCGACCAGCCGTCGCGGCGCGAGGGCTCGAGGAGCAGCGGGCAGCGCGCATCGACGTCGTCCCGGACGGCGATGACGAGGGCTCCCTCCGGCGTCCGGCTCCGGACCTCCTTCCCGAACGCGAGGCCGACCTGGGGGACCAAGTAGAGGTGCCGGTCCGCCCACCCGACGTTCACCGCGGCGACGGCACCGAGCAGCGCGAGCGGCGCGAGCCAGCGGAACGGGCGGGACGCGAGACGCGCCGGGAGGAGGGCGAGAGGCCCGGCCGCGAGGAGCGAGAGGGCCGGGAGGGTGGCGAGCTGGTAGTAGTCGTGGACGACGTTCAGGTTCCAGAAGACGAGGACGTAGACGGCGGCCCCGGCGAGCCACGCTCCGAGGGCGCGCCGATCCGTCCGCCACGGCAGGAGGAGCGCGGCGGAAACGACGAGCGCGGCGCCCCCGGGCCCGGCGAGCGCCTTCGGCAGCCGTCCGGCGAGGCTCTTCCACGCCACCGGGTCGAGGCGCTGCGCGAGGCTGCCGAAGTACCAGCGCCCCATGTTCGTCATCCTGTGGTAGTCGGGGATGAAGCTCCAGTCGGGGGCCGCGCCGTTCACCGCCTCGGCGTGGAGACGCCAGAGAGCGAACGCGGCGACCGGGACGAGCCCCAGGAGCGCCGCGGGGACGAGGAGCCGCTTCTCGCGCCGCGCGAGGGCGAGGAGGACGAGCGGCGGAGCGATCGGCAGGAGCACCGGTCCCTTCACGAGCGCGGCCGGGACGGCGACGAGGGCGGCGAGGGCGAGGGTCGGCACGCTTCCCCGCCGGAGCCCGGACGCCGCGAGGGCGAACGCGAGGAGGCCGGCTCCGACCGCGAAGAGGTCGACGACGAGCGCGCGCGCGTAGTGCTGCGCGAGCGGCGTCGCGAGGAACGCGAGGGTCGCCCAGCGGGAGACGTCCTCGCCGGCCGAGGCACGGAGGGCCGCCCAGAGGGCCGCGGCGGCGAGGAGGAAGGAGGCGAAGAAGACGGAGCGGGCCACCGCGAGCGACTCGGTCCCGAGGGCACGCTGCGCGAGCGCCGCGGCCGCCTGGGGCAGGGGGCACTCGAGGACGACGACGCGCCACGTCCCCATCCAGCTCACGACGGGACGGAGGAGGTCGACCCCCTCCTCGCGGAACGCGCGGATCGTCCGCGACGTGTCCATCTGCCTCCAGACGTGCGGCCCGTCGAGCTCGCCGCCCATGTGCCGGAGCGGGAGGCCGGCGAGGAGAACGGCCGCGAGCAGGAAGACCGTCGTCGGGAGAGAGGGCGGCGAAGCGGCGGCGACGCGGTTCCCGGTCCACGCCCCGGCCGGAACGGCCCGCGGCAGCCGGGGATCGGTCGGAGCGTCGCTGCGGTCCTCGGGCACGGAGGCCGGATCTTATGCGGCCTTCGCGGTTCGGTCCCGCCGTCCCTCCGCCGCCGTCGCCGCTACACTCCGCCCGGTGGACGGGGAGACGCGCGCGAGGACGGGGGGCGACGGGCCGCGGCCTCCGGAACCGGTGTCGCCCGGGGAGATCCCCGGCGGCTACCGGCTCGAGAGGACGAACGCCCGGAACATCCACCTCCTCCTGCCGCTCTTCCGCGAGGTGTCCGGCCGGGACGTCACCGTCGACTACCTCCTGCGGAAGTACACGACGCCGTGGACGAAGGACGGCTGGTTCCACGGCTACATGGCGCTCGACCGGGCCGGCCGCGTCGTGGCGCACCAGACCGGCGTCCCGTTCCGGTTCCGGTTCGGCGACCGCCTCGTTCTCGGCGCCCAGTCGTGCGACACGATGACCGCGGCCGAGCTCCGGGGGAAGGGGATCTTCACGATCCTCGGGGCGAAGGTCGACCAGCTCCTGGCGGAGGAAGGCTTCGCGTTCGTCTTCGGCTTCACCAACGAGAACTCGCTCGCCGCCTTCACGAAGAAGCTCGGCTACCGGTACCTCGACACGATGAAGGGGTACCGCCTCCGGGTCCGAACGCTTCCCCTGGAGCGGATCTGCCGGAGGCTCCGCTTCCCGTACCGGGCGTACCTCTCGCTCGTGGACCGCGCCTTCCGCTCCCTCCGGATCGGCGAGCCGGTTCCCAGCTCCTGCATCGGCCCCGGGACCGCCGGGGTGGTGCGGGACGAGGCGTTCTACGACTACCGCGGCTTCAGCTTCAACCGGCGCGTCCGCCTCGCCGGCGTGCCGCTCTGGTTCAAGCTCGAGGCCGCGCTCTGCATCGGCGAGATCGGCGAGGCCACGGAAGAGTCCTTCCTCGGGATGATCGCGGCGCTGCGTCGCAGGTGCTTCTGGCTCGGGATCGACGAGGTCCTGTTCCAGGCGAGCCCGGGGACGAGGAACGAGGTCCTCTTCGCGAGGCACTTCCCGGCGTTCGATTCCTGGGTCGCGCTGTACAAGGACCTCTCGGGGAGCGTCGACGTCGGGACGCTGAAGGCGACGTTCGGCGACCTCGACTCGTTCTGATCGGCGCCCCCCCGGCCCGTTCGGGAGCTTCGGCGCGTCACCCGTGCGTGCCGGAGTAGATCACCCGGACCTGGTTGGCGAGCGACGCGAACGGGTTGAGCGTGAGGCGCCCCCGCAGGGACGGGCGACCTCCACCCGGCAGCTCGTCCGACGCGAGGAGCATCCGGTAGCCCAGCGCCTCGGCGTCGTCGAGAGTCTCCTCGCGGAAGGAGCCGTCCGGAAAGGCGAGGGCGTCCACCGGGCGTCCCGAGACGCGCTGGAGCCACTCCTTCGACGCGGCCATCTCCTCGCGCGCCTCCTCGCGGGAGGCGTGGCCGAGCGAGACGTGCCGACGGCCGTGCGAGCCGAGCGTCACGAGGGGGCTCTCCGCGAGCCTTCGGACCTGCTCCTCCGAGAGCGTCCTCCAGTAGACCGCGAGCTCCTCCCGGGACGTCACGTCGGCGACGTTGCGGAGCGCCGCGACGAGACCGGCGAGGTAGTCGCCGTCCGCCCGGCGGGCCCGCGTCTTGAGCGGCGTTCCGTCGCGCTTCGAGACCCACTCGCGTCGCCGGTCCTTGACGAAGCGCTCCCCCGCGACCGCGAGAGGGCTGTCCGTCAGGTGGGCGCTCGCGTCGAGCAGGTCGGGCCAAAGGATCTCCTCTCCGCACGCCCGGATCGCCGTGACGAAGAAGGACGCCGGGACGCCGTGGCGCTCGAGGATCGGGAGGGCGAGCGTCGCCGCGCTCTCGTAGCCGTCGTCGAACGTCAGGACGACGGTCAGCTTCGACGGGTGCCGCTCGCCCTCGAAGTAGTCGCGGAGGGGAACTACGTGGAACCGGTCCTTCATGTCGGCGACCTGCTCCTCGAAGCGGGCGGCCGAGACGAAACGGGCGTTGAAGCCGGAGCCCCCCCGGTGGTCGAGGCCGTGCCAGACGAGGATCCTCCCGCCCGGCCTCGGCCGGAGGAACGGTCCGCCGAGCCCCGCCGCAGAGAGGGCGTCGAACGCGGCCGCCTTCGCCCGGACGCGGACCCTCCGGAGGAGTCTCACGGCGCGCCTCCCCGCGAGGGTCGCCAGGCCCCGCGCGGCCGGGACGGGATCTGGCCGACGCGCCGGACGCCGAGGTGCTTCGGCAGGAGGCGGCCCGGAAAGGTCGCCGCGAGGCGCCGCTCCGACCCGCACCCGCCCGAGGGCCCGCTCACCGCCCCGCCGCCGCCACCGCGGCGAGGACGCCGAGCGTCCGGGCCGCCGATTCGCCCCACGAGAAGGCGGCCGCGCGCGCGAGCCCCCGGCCCCGCATGCCGGCCGCGAGCGAGGCGTCCGCGACCACGCGCCCGACCGCGTCGGCCCACGCCGCCTCGTCGGCCGGATCGAGGAGGAGCGCCGCGCCTCCGGCGACCTCGGGCAGCGCCCCCGCCCGCGCGGCGACGACCGGCGCGCCGCAGGCCATCGCCTCGAGGAGCGGCAGGCCGAACCCCTCGTCGAGCGAGGGGACGAGGACCGCCGAGGCGGCGCTCATCAGCGCCGCGAGCTCCTCGTCCGGGAGCGGGCCGAGGCGCCGGGCGTGCGGCGCCCCTTCGACGCCGCCGGCGGCCTCGCGTCCGACGACGACGAACGCCAGCGGCCCGCCGTGCTCCGGGGCGACGCGGCCGGTCGCCGCCACCGCGAGCCCCAGGTTCTTCCGCGGCTCGAACGCGCCGACGGAGAGCGCGAACCTCTCCGGGAGGCCGTGACGCGAGCGGACCTCCCGGGCCCTCCCGGGATCGGCCGGCCGGAACGCTGCGGCCGCCGCCTCGGGGACGACGTGGACGCGGGACGGGTCGAGCGGGAGGCGCGCGAGCGCCTGCACGCGCGTCGCCTCCGAGACCGCGAGGACGGCCGCGGCGCGCGGGAGCCGGCGGGCGACGCGGTTCCAGTAGAGGCGGTGGCGGAGCGGGAGCGTCCCGGGACGGGAGAGGAAGGCGAGGTCGTGGAGCGTGGCGACGACCGGCGTGCCGTTCCCGGGCGGGACCGCGCCCCACGGCGAGAAGAAGACCCCGGCGTCGAGCGACCGGAGCGCGTTCCGGAGCGGCACGGCCTCCCACGCGGGACGCAGGAGCGAGGCCTGCGGCCCCGGAAGGACCCTCCACGTGACCCCTGAGACGGAGACGGCCGGACGCGCGACGGAGAGGCCGGTGAAGGCGACGTCAGGCGCTCGCGCGACGAGGGCCGGCAGGAGCTCCTCGAGGTAGCGCCGGAGCCCTCCCGGAGGCTCGAGGAACGGCCTCGCGTCGAACGCCACGTGGCGGAGGGTGGAGGGGTCGGCCATGCGGGTTGCGTCGCCGGAGCGGCCGGACGGTAACATGCGCCCGCTCGCCCCGAGCCTCCATGCTTCCGACCCGCATCGCCTCCGATCCGGCCCGCGCCGCCGCGGGCGAGACCTCCCCTCGCGGCCCCGGGGGCCGGGACGGCCGGAGGCCCGACGGGTCGGCCGTCCGGCGCGTTGCCCGCTCGCCGCTCCCGTACCCCGGGGTCCCGCGCGCGTGAAGGTCGCCGCCCTCGTCCCCGTCTTCCACGGCGCGCACTACCTCCCCGCGCTCCTCGCGTCCCTGGCGGGCCAGACGCGCCCTCCCGACGAGACCTGGGTCGCGGAGACGGGACCGCGGTCCGAGACCGAGGCGCTCGTCCGGAGCCACGGCGCGCGCTACGTCCCGGTCGCCGAGCGCGACTTCGACCACGGCGGGACGCGCAGCCTCCTCGCCCGGGAATCGGGCGCGGACGTCCTCGTCTTCCTCTCCCAGGACGCCCTTCCCGCGGGGAGGGAGGCCGTCGAGCGGCTCCTCAGGCCGCTCGAGGCCGACGCCGCCGTCGCCGCGGCCTTCGGCCGGCAGGTCCCGCCGCCGGGGGCACACCCGTTCACGCGGATGAAGAGGGCCTTCCTCTACTCGGACGCCTCCAGGATCCACCGCTTCGCGGACCGCGAAAGCGCCGGCTTCCGGACCGCCTTCTTCTCCAACGCCTTCGCCGCCTGGCGCCGGTCGCCCCTCGCCGCGATCGGCTGGTTCGGCGAGCGCCGACTCATGTGCGAGGACGTCTCCTCCGCCGCGGCGCTCCTCGCCGCCGGGCACGCGCTCGCCTACGCGGCGGACGCCGTGGTCGAGCACGGCAACGAGCACCCGCTCGCGGTGGAGCTCGCGCGCTACTTCGACATCGGGGCCACCCACGCCCTCGACCCGAGGCTCGAGACCGACTTCGGCTCGCCACACGGGGAAGGCCTCCGGTTCGTCCGCTTCGGCGTCCGCTACCTCCTCGCGGGCGGCCACGCCGGCCACCTCCCCTCCTTCGCGCTCTGGAGCGCCGGCAAGCGCGTCGCCTACTCGCTCGGGAGGCATCACCGCGCGCTCCCGCCGCGGCTCGTGAAGACGCTCAGCAGCCTTCCGGGGTGGTGGGAGCCGGCGTCGCCCCGCTGAAGAGGGCCGGGTCGAGCGAGACGATCGCCGCGGCGACGAGCCAGAAGGACGGGGCGACCTTGTCGAGATCGAGGAACGAGTTGAAGAGGTTCATCGCGGCGAAGGCGACGAGCGCGGCCGTGAAGGCCGCGGCGGCGGACCGCCGCTCCGGCGGGGCGGCCTCCCCCGCCCCCCGCGCTCCCGCGGCCGCGAGGGCGCCGAGGAGCGCGAGGAGGAGCGCGAGGCCGGGGAGGCCCTGCTCGACGAGCGCCGTGACGTACTCCGAGTGGGCGTCGCCTCTCGCCCCGGCCCAGGAGCTGTCGACGGTCGTCTCGGCGGCGAGCTGCCAGTGGGCGTAGGCGGGCTCGAAGCCGTTCGGCCCCCAACCCGTCAGGGGCCGGGCCCGGGCCATCCGAAAGCCGGCCGACCAGCGGTTCGCGCGCTCGAGGATCGAAGCGTCCGAGAGCCACGACGACGAGAGGACGTCGTCGACGACGGGCGAGAACGGTCCCGCCGGCGGCTCCGGCGCGAGGCGTGCCGAGCGCGACGCGACGAAGAGGGCCGTCGCGAGCGCGACGAGGCCGAAGCCGGCCGCGAGCGCGGCCACGAACCGCCGCGCCGACGCCCCGGAGGAGAGGAGCGCCGCCGCCCCGAGCGCCGCGCCGACCCCGACGAGGGCGGAGCGGGCGAAGAGCGCGACGAGGAGGACGAGCGCGAGGGCGAGGAGCGCCTTCAGCGCGAGGCGGGCGCGGCTCCCCGGGCCTCCGTCCCCGCGCGCGAGGAGGAGCGCCGCGCCGACGACGCCCCAGACGGTGAGGGTGGCGACGAGGTCGAGCCGGTTCGAGAAGAACGGCCGCGCGATCTCGAACGCGGCGCGCCGCGCGAACCCGGCCGCCGCGTGGGAGACGAAGGCGTAGAGCGCGACCGGGAGGAGCGCCGCCGAGGCCACGGCGGCGAGGCGCCTCGCTCCCGCGGGGCCGCGGGCGAAGACGAGCCCGCCCCCGAGGAGGACGCCGGCGTAGAGGGCCCGGATGAACGTGGCCTTGAAGCCGACGAGCGGCTCCGGCGCGGCCACGGACGCGGCGGCCATCCACCCCACGGAAGCGGCGGCGAGGAGGAGGACGGGATGGCGCATCGCGGCGGCCCATCCCCCGGGCGGGCGGACGCGCGCCCGGACGAGCGAGACCGCCGAGACGACGAGCATCGGCTCGAGCGGCACCGTCAGCTCGATCCCCCGGAGCGGCGTCCTCCACGCGACGGCCAGCGGCGCGAGCGCGACCGTCAGCCACCAGAACGCCTCCGGCTCGCGGAACGCGAGGCGGGCGGCGAGGACGAGGAGGAGGAGCGCGCCGCCGGCGGCGAGGAGGTCAGCCGCGGGCGGGCCGGCCATCGCGCAGGAGGCGTGCGAGGAAGGCGAGCGCCGCCGCGAAGAGGGCCGGGCCGGCGAGCGTGGCGAACCGGTCCGGCGGCACGAGGTCTCCGCCGCTCCCCGGAAGCGGGTCGGGAATCCAGGGCGACGCGTCCCCTTCGACGACCTCGCGGACGGCGAGGCGCCGCCGCTCGATCTCCTCGAGCGCGGCGACGCGGACCCTGCGGGCCGCGAGGAGCTGCTCGACCTCCGCGGGCGGCAGGCCGTTCCCGCGGGCACGGGAACCTTCGGCGAGCGGGCCGAGCTGCGCGTCGAGCCGCCGGATCTCCTCGCGATGCCCGGCCGCGGCCCGGTCCCACGAGGCGGTCGCCCTCTCCGCCGCCGCGACAAGGCTCGCCCGGGCGAGGGCGGCTCCCGTCTCCACGACCCGGGCGGCGAGGCGCGAGGCCCGCGCCGGATCGGCGTCGCGCGCGACGACCCAGACGGTTCGACCGGCTCCCGGGAAGACGGCGACCTGCTTCGCGTAGGACCTCGCGAGGCGCTCCTCCGCTCCCGGTCCCACGTCTCCACCGAGCGCCGCCCTCGCCCCGGGGTCCTTCGCCACCTCGGCTCGGTTCGCCGCCCCGAGGAGGAGCGCCTGGACCTCTCCCGCCTGAGTCGGCCAGGTCACGCCGTCCGGGAGCGGTGCACTCGGGGAAACCAGCTGGAGCCGGAGGCCGGACTGCCAGGTGGGCGGGATCAGGGAGCTCACGAGGGCGGCGACGCCCGCCGCGACGAGGGCCGCGCCGAGCGCCCAGGGGACCGCCCGGAGGAGCCGAAGGGCGAGGGCGCCGGCGTCGAGGACCGTCGGCTCGCGATCGGTTCCGCTCACCCCGCCTCCGCGCAGACGACGCGCTCGAGGGCCTCGGCCGCCGCCGGCCACCGGAAGTCCCGGAGCGCGAACGCGCGCCCTCGTCTCCCCAGCTCTTCCGCGGCGAGGGGGTCCCGGAGGAGCTCGAGGACCGCCGCGGCGACCTCGTGCGCGTCGCGGCCGCTCCGCATCTCGTTCTCCGAGGCTCCGAGCGCCCGGCGCGCCGCCTCGCTCGTCACGCACGGGATCCCCATCGCGAGGGCCTGGAGGAGCTTGTTCTGGAGCCCGGTCGCGACCGTGAGCGGCGCCACGAAGACCCGGCTCCGCGCGTAGCACGACGCGATGTCCTCGACCCGCCCCGTCACCTCGACGCCGTCCCCGGCGAGGCGACGGACCCGCGCGACGGGCGAGGTCCCGGCGATGAGGACCCGCGCGGGACGCTCGGCCCGCACGCGCGGAAGCACCTCGCGGACGAGGGTCTCCGCCGCGAGGACGTTGGGCGGGTACGCCATGTTGCCGACGAAGAGGAGGTCGGCCTCCTTGGCGGCATCCCGCGGCGCGAACGCGTCGAAGTCGACGCCGTTCCCGACGACCGCGACGTTTCCGCGGGACACCCGGGGCAGGTGCTCGCGATCCTGGACGGTGACGACCGACGCCCGCCGGAACCTCCGGAGCGCGTCCTCCTCGTACCTCGCGACGCGGCGCGCCTCGAAGCGCAGGAACGGCGCGAGCCAGGAGGGCGAGTGGCGCGCGCGCTGCTCGAGGCCCCACGAGAAGGCGTCCATCAGGTCGATCGCGGAGGCCTCCTCGAGTCCCCTCGAGTACTCCGCGGTCCGGACGAGCTGGAAGAGGAGGCGGTCCGGGGCCGTCTCGGCCACGAGCTCCCGGACGCGGCGGCGGGCCCTCCCCGAGAGGAAGAAACCGACCTGGAGCGGGAGGCCCGTCACGAGCGCGCGCGCCATCCCGAGGGCCGTCCCGGACCGCGAGAGCGGGATCACCTCGAGCCTCGAGCAGATCGCCGAGACCGCCGCCCGCGAGGCGTCCGAGACCTCCTCGTGCGCGAGCGCGCAGAGGACGACCTCGTGTCGCCGCGAGAGCTCCGCCACCTGGTGGAAGGCGCGGAGCCGATCCCCCTTGTCGAGCGGGTGGGGGAACCGGGAGAGCAGGACGAAGATCCTCATGCTTCGGCGGAGAGGAGCGGATGATAGAAGCTCGCGGCGGTCCGGGCCACGGCCTCCTCCGAGAAGCGCTCCCGGGCCAGCTCCCACGCCCCCCGCCCGAGCCGCGCCGCGAGCCCCGGCTCGTCGAGCGCGCGCACGACGGCCGCGGCGAGGCCTCCGGCCCCCTCCCCCACGAGGAGGTGCTCCCCCGGCGTCACGCCACCCAGGCCTTCCACCGCCCGCGGCGTGGCGACGACGGCCCGCGCCTGCGCCATCGCCTCGACGATCTTCACCCTCACGCCGCTCCCGGAGAGGAGCGGGACGACGAGCACCGCCCCGGACGCGAGGAACCCCGCGGCGTCGGGGACCTCTCCCTCCACGGCGACGCCGTCGTCCGCGCGGCCGCCCGCGAAGCCGGCCATTCCCCGCCCGGCGAGGCGGAGCGTCGTGCCGGGCCGCGCGGAACGGACCCGGGGCCACGCCTCGGCGAGGAACCAGGCGAGCCCCTCCCGGTTCGGCCACCAGTCCATCGCGGCGAGGTGGAGGAGCGCGCCCGGCGGTCCGGGCGGTGGCGGTGCGGCAGGCACGTCGACGCCGAGCGGCACGACCGCCACGGAGGCGGGCGTCTCCCGGGAACAGGCGGCGGCGACCTCCGGCCCGATCGCCGCGATCCCGTGCGCGAGGCGCCAGGTCTGCTTCTCGAGCCGCTCGACGCGGCGGGCCTCGAGCCGGAGGAACGCGGCGGCCAGGGCGTTGCCGGCCCGCTCCGCCCGCTCGAGGAAGAGCGCGTGCTCGACGTTGTGCGCCCGCACGACGAGCCGGGCGCGCGCGCGGCGTCGGACCGCGGCGGCGTGCGGGTAGGTGCCGAGCCCCTCGAGCTGGACGACGTCCCACGAATCGCCGCCGAGGAGCGCCTCCAGCCGGCGGGAGAACGCCGCGCTCGCGAAGCGCGCCGTGGCGTAGGGGCGGCTCCCGGGGAGCGACGCGAGGAGGCCGAGCGGCCCGATCGACGTGTCGACGGCCACGGACTCGGCCGTCACGCCGGCGGGTCGCGTGCCGCCGCCCGGGTGCTTCGGCGTCGCGGCCGAGAGGACGTGGACGCGGTGCCCGGCGCCGGCGAGGCCCGCGGCCATCCTCGCCATGGCGAAGGTCCCGCCGTCGACCGGCGGCCACGGCGGCTTCGGGCAGACGAGAAGGACCTTCACCGGTGTGCTAGCTTCGCGAGCCCCCCGGGCGATCTTCTCACCCGCCCGGGCGGCCGAGCCCCATTGCAGGAAACGCAGCCGATCATCGACGACGGGAGCCGCGAGAGGCTCGGGGAGGGCGCCTTCGTCCTCCTCCTCGCGACGTCCGCCGCGAGCGCCTTTCGCGTCCCGTTCCTCGGCGCGGGACTCCCGAACCTGGTCTTCCCCCTCGCCGCCGCCGTCGTCCTCCTCTCGGCGTGGAAGCGGCTCGGGGAGCTCTTCTCGCGGCACGCCCTCCTCCTCTCCTCCGCGGCCGCGCTCCTCCTCTGGACGGCCGTCGCGGCCGCGGCGAGCCCGAAGCCGGCGGCCGCGGCCCGCATCGCCCTGAAGGCCGCGCTCTACGCCGCCGTCTTCGTCGCCCTCCTCGTCCGGTTCGACGGGAAGGAGCGGGCCGGGCGTTCGCTCCGCGCCCTCCTCGCCTTCCTCGTCGTCCTCGCGCTCCTCGGCGTCGCCGAGTCGTTCTTCCCGCAGTCCTTCCTCTACCGCCTCTTCCGGGACGACCGCTCCCTCTCGATCCTGCCGCGGATCTCCTCCATCCTCCCGTGGCCGAACCCGTACGGCGTCCTGATGGTCGCCGGGGTCGCGCTCTCGGAGGGGATGGCCGCGGCCCGCCTCGTCGCGCCGCGCCCGGCGCTCCTCGCCTCGCTCCTCTTCCTCGCGCAGGTCGCCCAGTCGGGGAGCCGGAACGCCTGGGGCGTGGCGGCCCTCGTCCTGGCCGTGACGGCCGTGCGGGCGCTCGCCCGCCGTGCGCCGCGCCGCTCCGTCGCGCTCGCGGCCTTCTTCGCCGCGGGCCTCGTCCTCCTCCCGGTGGCCGCCTACCAGCTCCGGATCGAGCGGGCGTCCCCCGTCGCGCGCGCCCTCCTTCCGGAGATGTACGTCGGCTCCTCCTCGCTCGCCGACCCGATGCTGTCGCTCTCCCTGCGCGGGAAGATCTGGCGCCAGGCGGCGGTCTGCGTCTCGTACCGGCCGATCCTGGGCCTCGGGCCGGGCGTCTTCACCCGCTACGTCACGCCGGGCCTGATGGGCCGGGAGGGGTTCAACACCCACAGCCTCCCCCTCAACCTCCTCGTCGACCTCGGCCTCCCCGGCCTCGCCCTCGGGCTGCTCGTCCTCGCCTCCCTCCGCCCCTCCCTCTGGCTCGCGCGGCCGGCGGGAGGGGCGCTCGCGGCGCTCCTCGCCGGGCAGCTCGTCGACTGCTTCCTCTACGAGCCGGTGACGCTGCTCGTCCTGATGTCGTGCGCGGCGAGCGTCGCATCGCCCTGGGAGGAACCGTGATCCGCCGCCTCGCCTGGGTCTTCCTCCACCAGGGAGTCGGCCGGGGATCGGTCTTCGCGTTCTTCGCGCTCCTGCCGCTCGTCCTCCCGCTCGACGCGGTGGGCCGCTTCACGCTCGCGTGGGCCGTCCTCCTCTTCGCCCTCCAGCCGGCCCTCGAAGCGGCCGCGGGAACGCTCCTCGTCCGCGCGGGGGCCCGCGGCGACGCGACGACGTCCCGCCGCGTCGCCCGGGCGGCCGTTCTCACCTGCGCGACGCTCGCGGCGCTCCTCGTCCTCCTCGCCTTCGGCGTCCGGGCCCTCGCCCCCGTCTGGGGCTGGCTCGGCGCCGCCTTCGCCCTGCTCCTCCCCCTCAACCTCCTCTTCGCGTCCGCGCGCGGGCGGGGTCTCTTCGCGCTCGAAGGGATCGCGGGGACGGCGCAGAAGGTCGCCCTCCCGATCCTCCTCCTCGTCCTCGCGCCCGACGGCGCCGACGAGTCCTTCCCCGCGAAGGTGCTCCTCCTCTCCGCGATCCCCGGCTGGGCGGCGGCGGCGCTCGTCCTCGCGGCGAGGCCGCTCCCGCCGGCTCCCGTCCCGCAGGCGTCCGCCCCGGCCCCGGCCGCGCCCTGGCGGGAGATCTTCCTCCTCGCGGCGCTCTCGGCCACCGCGTTCCTCGCGCTCCGGGCCGACCTGGGGCTCCTCCGCGCCTACCGCGGCTTCCGGGACGTCGGCCTCTTCGCCACGGCGTCGCGCTGGGTGGAGGCCGCCTACGTCCTCCCGTACGGCGCCATGCTCGCCTTCTTCCCCACGGTCGCCGCCGAGCGGCCGACGAACGCGCGCCTCCGGAAGGCCGCAAGCCTCTTCGCCGCGGTCGGCATCCTCGGGGCGATCGCGGTGGCGGCGGGAGCGCTCCTCCTCGCGCCGCGCCTCTACGACGGCTCGGGCGCGGAGATCGCCGCCATCGTCGCGCGCCTCGCCCCGGCCGCGCTCCCGGTGGCGATCTCGACCCTCTGCGGGCAGGCGCTCGTGGCGCGCGAGCGGACCGGTCTCGCCCTCGCGGGAGCGCTCGCGGGCCTCGCGGTCCACCTCTCCGGGTCGCTCCTCCTCGTGCCGTCGCTCGGGCCCGGGGGCGCGGCGTACGCGGCCGTGACCGGGGAGCTGATCGGCGCCGTGACGGCGGCGCTACTGCTGTCGCGGGCTCTCGGCAACGAAGCCTGAGCGGGCGAGCTCGTCGAGGAGGAGCGCGGCGAGGACGCGGTCCCCCTCCGGCGAGAAGTGCGGGTCGTTGTTGCGGTAGACCCCCCTTCCGGCCGCCTCGGCCGCGCGGAGGGCCGGCTTGACGTCGAGGAAGGCCGCCCCCTCCTCGGTCGCGACGACGCGGCGCACGGCGAGGCCGAACGGGGACTCCGGCTCCGCGAGGGCCCCGGGCCTCTCGAAGCGCGCGCCGAGCGCCTCGAAGCGCGCGACCCAGGCCGGATCGACCTCGACGGCGTGCGGCACGACGAAGACGACGACCCGCGCGCCTCCGCGGCGGCAGGCGGCGAGGATCGAGCGGAGGTGCGCGGCGTAGGCCTCGAACGCCTGCTCCATCCCGCCGGAGAGGCGGAGCTGCCTCTCCACGACGGACGGGTCGAGCGCGAGGAGGTCCCGGTCGCGCGCGTTGTAGAGCGAGGGGTCGAACGGCCGGGACTCGAGGGCGAGCCGGCCGCCCTCCGGCAGGGGCGCGGCGCCGAGACGGCGGAGGAGCGCGCCCGCGGCCTGGCCCGCGCGGTAGTTCAGGAGTCCCGGCGACTCGAAGCCGGCGTCGGAGAGAGTCCAGAAGAGGTTCCTCACGACGTGCGCGCTGCGCCACCGGACGGGGTGGCGGAGCTCGAGGAGGTCGTTCCCCGCGTAGAGCTGCACGACGACGACGCGTGGCGCGAAGCGCGCGACGCGGCCCGGGGCGATCCGCGCGATCTGCCGCGTCGTGAAGCCGCTCACCCCCGAGCCGACGACCCGCCACCCGGGCCCCAGCGCCGACCGGAGCCGGGAGACCCAGCCGTCCGGGTTCGCGGTGAAGGAGTCGCCGAGGGCGAGGAGGGTCGGGAGCGGCGGGCCGCCTGGGCCGGGCTGCGGCGTCCCCCGCGCAAGCTCCGGGGCGTAGAAGTCGACGGCGGCCGACCGGACGAGGAGCTCGAGGAGGACGAGGCCGGCGAGGAGGACGAGCGCCGCGACGAGGAGGAGCGTGAGGCGCGGGAATCGCGAAAACCGGTTTCCCCGGGGGGCCGTCCTCTCCACCCCCCCACCGTACCATCCGGCCGGGGACGGACCGGTAATATCCGCCACGTTGTCGACGGCACACCGCGAGTCTCCGGAGGCCCACGGGGCGGACGTGGCGGGCGCTCCTCCCCCGGGAGGCGGCCTCGCCCACGCCCACGCCGCCGTCCTCCGCGCGCTCCTCTACTACCGGATCTTCCGCTTCCCCCTGCGGGGAGACGAGGTCGAGCGCCTCTCGGGCCACGCGTTCGCGGGTCCCGGCGAGGCGGCCCGGGTCCTCTCGGACCTCGTCGACCGCGGCCTCGCCGGCGAGAGCGACGGGCTCTACTTCGTCGGCGACGCGTCGCAGGCCTCCGAGCGGCGCGAGGCCGAGCGGTGCGCGTCCGGGGCGCTCCCGAGGGCGCTCCGTCGGAGCCGCCTCATCGCGCGGTTCCCGTTCGTCCGGGGCGTCGCCCTCACCGGGACGATCTCCAAGGGCGTCTTCCGCGACGGCGACGACGTCGACTTCTTCGTCGTGACCGCGAAGGGGCGCGTCTGGATCTGCCGGACGCTGCTGATGCTCTTCAAGAAGGTCGTCCTCCTCGACTCGCACCGCCTCTTCTGCGTCAACTACCTCGTCGCCGAGGACGCGCTCTCCATCCCGGACCGGAACGCCTTCACCGCGACCGAGGTCGCCTGGCTGAAGCCGGTCGAGGGCGGGGCGGCCTTCGAGGCGTTCTTCCGCGAGAACCCCTGGGTCTCCGGGTTCCTCCCCGCCTGGCGTCCCGACGGGCCGCTCCCGCCGCCCGTGCCGTCGGGCCCCGTCAAGCGGCTCGTCGAGCGCCTCCTCTCCGGGCCCCGCGGCGACCGCCTCGACGACCGCCTCCGCGAGGCGATCTCCCGGCGCAACCGCCGCCGCTACGCCCACCTCGCCGAGACCGCGTTCGAGGTGGCCCTGCGGGCCGAGAAGGGCTCCTCCAAGCACCATCCGAACCACTTCCAGGAACGGGTCCTCGCGCGGCACGCGGAGGAGATCCGGGAGTTCGAGGCGAGGCACGGCGTGCGGCTCGGCGAGGCGGCGGACGCGTGAAGGTCCTCTTCACGCACCCCTACTTCCTCGCTCTCGACCCGAAGCAGGCGAAGGCCGCGCGCCCCTACCCGCCCCTCGGGACGCTCTACGCCGCCGCCGCCGTGCGCGCCGCCGGTCACGACGTCGCCTTCCACGACACGTTCTTCGCTCCCGGCGCCTCCTCCCTCGACGCGCCGCTCGCGCGGGCGAGGCCGGACGTCGTCGTGATCTACGACGACGGCTTCAACTGGCTCACGAAGATGTGCCTCTCCGTCATGGAGGCCGAGGCCCTGGCGATGGTGAGGAGCTCGCGGGCGGCGGGCGCGACGGTCGTCGTCTCCGGCTCCGACGCGTCGGACCACCGCCGCCGCTACCTCGAGGCCGGGGCCTCCTTCGTCCTCCTGGGCGACGGCGAGCCGACCCTCGTCGAGCTCCTCGCGGCCCTGGAGTCCGGCGCGGACCCCTCCGGGATCGCGGGGCTCGCGCGCCTCGACGGGCAGGCGCTCGTCGAGACCGGCCGGCGCCGCAGCCCGTCCGACCTCGACACGCTCCCCCGCCCCGCGTGGGACCTCCTCGACTTCGCTCCCTACGAGCGGACCTGGCGGTCGCGCCACGGCCGTTTCTCGCTGAACCTCGTCTCCTCGCGCGGCTGCCCCTACGGCTGCGCCTGGTGCGCCAAGCCCCTGTTCGGCAGGCAGTACTTCGTCCACAGCCCGGGGCGCGTCGCCGCCGACCTCGAGGCGCTCTCCTCGCACGCCCGTTTCGACCACGTCTGGTTCGGCGACGACATCTTCGGGCTGACGGCCGCCTGGACCGGCGGTCTCGCCGACGCCCTCGAGGCCGCGGGGCGGCGCGTCCCCTTCACGATCCAGACCCGGGCCGACCTCGTCCTCGACGACGCGCTCCGGGCGAACCTCGTCCGCGCCGGGCTCGAGACCGCCTGGCTCGGGGCCGAATCGGGCTCGCAGAAGGTCCTCGACGCGATGAACAAGGGACTCCGCGTCGAGGAGACGCGCGAGGCCGTGCGCGCCCTCAAAGCCGCCGGCGTCCGCGTCGGCCTCTTCCTCCAGTACGGCTACCTCGGCGAGACGCGCGAGGACGTCGAGAAGACGCTCGCGATGGTCCTCGACCTCCTCCCCGACGAGATCGGCGTCTCCGTCTCCTACCCGCTGCCCGGGACCCCCTTCTTCGAGCAGGTGAAGGCCGCGCTCGGCGAGAAGACGAACTGGGTCGACTCCGACGACCTCGACCCGATGGTGCCCGGGGCCTTCAGCCCCGCGTTCTACAGGCGCCTCCATCGCTACACGCACCGGCTCTTCCAGGCGCACCGCGGCCTCGCGAACGCGCGGCGCGTCCTCGCGCGGCCGGCCCGCGCGACGCGGGAGCAGGTGAGGAGCGCCGTCGCCACCCTCGTCCACCTCCCCGCGAGCGTGGCCGAGGGGCTCCTCTACCGGCGCCTCGCCCGCTCGGAGCGCCGGACGGCGGGATCGTGACGGACGGCCGGAAAGCCCCCGCCGCGGGGCCGCTTCGCCCGCTCCTCGCCGGCGCGGCCCTCCTCGCGCTCTCCTGGACGCTCTTCCGCCTGGCCAGCGGCTTCGACGGCCTCTACGGGCAGGACGCCTACGAGTACCTCCGCTACGCCGGCGAGGTCCGCGCCCGTCTCCTCGGCGGCCCGGCTCCCGGGGCCTTCTTCTGGCCCGTCGTCTACCCGGCGGCCACGGCCGTCCTCTCCCTGCTGACGGGCACGACGCCCCCGGCGGCCCAGCTCGTCTCCGGCCTCTCCCTCCTCGCCGCGTTCGCGGCCGGCGCGACGGCCCTCGCGCGGCGCAGCCCGTCCGACTCCCGGCTCGCGGTGGCCTACTGGGGCGTCTCGTTCGCGCTCGCGCCCTACGTCTTCCGCGCCTCCCTCTCCTCGATGTCCGACCTCCTCGGGGCCGCCTTCCTCTGCGCGTTCCTCCTCTTCGCCTTCGAGTGGGAGCGCGAGAGGCGCGACGGAGACCTCGCCGCGTCGTCCTTCTTCGCGGTCGCGGCGGTCACGACGCGGCACCCCGTGGCCCTCGTCCTCGCGCCCGCCGCGGCGCTCCTCGCGTTCCAGGCGCTCCGGGGCCGCCGCCTCGCCACGGCGGGGCTCGCCGCGGCCGCGGCGCTCCTCGCCTTCGCGCCGACCCTCGGTCTCGCCCGCGCGGGAGGTTCCGACCCTCTTCACTACCCGGGGCTCCGGGACTGGTCGCTCTCGAACGCCGTCTCCCGGACGACGGAGTCCGTCGACGGGCGCCAGACCTACCGCGTCCCGACCGCGCTCTTCGCCCTCTCGACCCTCGCGAGCCCCGGCTTCTTCGTCCTGGGGGTCCCGCTCCTCCTCGCCGTCCGGAAGGAGGACTTCGCCGAGCCCCTCGCTCGCGCGCTCGCCGCGGGCGGGCTCCTCTCGACCGCGTTCCACGCGGGTGTCCCGTACCACAACGACCGCCACCTCCTCGCGTCGTTCCCCCTCGTCCCCTTCCTCCTCTTCCCCGCCTTCGCGCGGGTCGCCCGGGCGCGCATCGCCGCGCTGCCGCGGCTCGCCGCCCCCGCCGCGCTCGTCATCGTCGGGTCCGTCCAGCTCGTCCTCGCGGCGCGCGCCTGCCGGGACGTCTTCGCCGCGAGCCGCCTCGACCGCGCGGCGGCCGAGCTCCTCCGCGAGACGCCGGGAACGAAGCTCTACACCTTCGCGCTCACGCCCGCGCTCGCCTCGCGCGGGGTCCCGCAGGAGCTCGTCGACCTCTGGACGAGGGCGCCCGACGACGCCCGGCCGGGAGACCTCGTCCTCTTCGCCCCCGGGCGGTTCGCCGGGCAGTGGGCGGGCCGGAAGCCGATGACGGGCTGGCAGCTCCTCGCGTCCCGCTTCGAGCTCGCGCCGCTCCGCCGGCTCGACGGCGGTTTCACCCTCTACCGGCTCGGGGCCCGGTCCGGCGGAGGCGCGGCGTGAGGCTCCTCGACCGTCTCCGCGTCGCGAACCTCCGGCTCGCGCCGGGACACATCCTCGCGGCCCCGCAGTGGCTCGTCCTCGGCGTCAACAACGCGTGCAACCTCCACTGCCGGATGTGCGACGTCGGCCTCGGGCGCGACGACACGAACTTCGGGCGGAACCTCACGGGGAGCCGCCCGCTCGACATGCCCTGGGACCTTCTCGAGAAGATCGTCGCCGAGGCCGCGGCGATTCGCCCCCGGCCGCGTCTCGGCTTCGCCTTCACCGAGCCGCTCCTCTGGCGCCCCCTTCCCGAGGCCGTCGCGCTCGCCCGCTCCCGCGGGCTCTTCACGGCGGTCACGACGAACGGCTGGCGCCTCCCCGAGCTCGCGGCGCCGCTCGCCGAGGCCGGCCTCGACGAGCTCTACCTCTCCCTCGACGGCCCGCCCGACGCGCACGACCGGATCCGCGGCCGCGAGGGGTCGTTCGAGCGCGCGTTCCGCGGCCTGGAGACGCTCCTCGCGAGCTCGCCCCGCCCGGCCGCCTCCGTCTTCTGCGTCGTCACCCCGTGGAACGCCGGGCGGCTCGCCGAGCTCGTCTCCCTCTTCGCGCCCCTCCCGCTCGCCGGCCTCGGCTTCATGCACGCGAACTTCACGACCGCGGAGATGGCCGAGGCGCACAACGCGGAGCACGGCGGGCGCTACCCGGCGACGACCTCGAACCTCGGCCCGCTCGACCCGGCGGAGTACGACCTCCCCGCGCTCGCGGCCGAGATCGCCCGGGTCCGCGCGACCCCGGCGCCGTTCCGGGTCTCCTTCTCGCCCGGGATCGACTCGCTCGACGGGCTGCGCCGCTTCTACCTCGAGCCGGGAATCCCGTGGGGGAGCCTCTGCAACGACGCGGCCCGCTCGATCATGGTCAAGTCCGACGGCCGGGTCATCCCCGCCCACGGGCGCTGCTACGACGTGACGGTCGGGAACCTCCGGTCCTCCTCTCTCTCCGAGGTCTGGAACTCGCCGGAGATGGCCGCGTTCCGGCGGACGCTCGTCCGCGCCGGCGGCCTCCTCCCGGCCTGCACGCGATGCTGCAGCGCCTTCTGAGCGGGAGCCGCCCGGAACGCGCCCGCGTCGCGATCGAGACGCTCGCCTTCGCCCTCCTCGCGTTCTGGGTGGCCGGCTTCTACTGGGCGCCGTCGGACGTCGAGGGAAGGGCCCGCGCCCAGTCCGCGCTCTTCTACCTCGCCGTCGCCCCCCTCCTCGGCCTCGCCGCGCTCCCCGCCCTCCGGCGTCTCCGTCCCGCGAGGATCGCCCCCGTCGCGGTCGCCTTCGCCGCGCTCCTCGCCCTCGGCGTCGCGTTCCCGCGAGGCGCTCAGGAGCTGAGCGCCGCCCAGGCGCTCCGGCACGCCGCCGCGGCGGCGCTCTTCGTGCCGGGCGTCGCGCTCCTCCTGAATCCCGGGCGGCGGGAGCGCCTCGAGAGGATCCTCCTCCTCGCCGCGTCGACGGCGGCGCTCGTCTCGCTCCTCTTCCTCGCCGGCGGGCGCTCGCTCGCGGGCCGAGCCCTCGCGCCCGCGCACGACGACCACCCGAACCGCTGGGCCGCCGCCCTCGGCGTCGCTGCCGTCGTCGCCCTCGCGCGCCTCGTCGGGCGGAAGGAGCGGGGCGCGACGCTCGTCGCGCTCTCCCTCCTCCTTCCGACGATCCTCCTGACGCGGTCGCGAGGCGAGCTCGCCGCGACCATCGCCGGGGCCGCGGTCCTCCTCGCCGCCCGGCGCGACGGGCGGACCGCCCGGGCGGCGGTCGCGGTCCTCTTCGCCGCGGTCTCCTGCGTCGGCCTCGCCATGCCCGACGCGCTCGAGAGACCTTTCGCCCGGGGCGACGCGGGCCGGACGTTCATCTGGAGCGAGCTCCTCCATCGCACGGCCGGGCACCGGCTCTTCGGCCTGGGCCTCACGGCGAGCGACGACGTCGTCTTCCCGCCCGGCTCGGCCGACTTCCCGGGGGGCTGGATCGCGGTCACCGCGCACGGGATGTTCGTCGGGACCTTCCTCTTCGGCGGGGCCTCCGCGCTCGCCCTCCTGCTCGTCCTCGTCGCGCTCGCGTTCCGCCAGGCGCTCCGCGTCGCGTCGCGCGGCGACGCGCTCCTCCTCGCGCTCCTCGTCCACGCGGTCGTCTGGGCCCTGTTCGACGGCCACGGCGGAGTGGCCGCGCCGAGCGACGTCTCCTGGGTCGTCTTCTGGCTCCCGGTCGGGCTCGCGGCGGCGGCGGAGCTCTCCGGTCCGGCGCCCCTCGCCGCGAACCCGGCCTCCGAGCCCGCGGCGGGCGAGGCGCCGCGCGGGCGCGATGCGACGCCGGGGCTCGCGCTCCTCGGGGTTTCGGCGCTGCTCGTCGCCGCCCGCCTTCCCGCCCTCGGCCCGTCCGTCACGGAGCCCTGGGCCTTCCGCCAGCTCGACACGGCCTTCACGATCCGCACCTTCGCCGACACGGGCCTCGACCTCCTCCGTCCGGCCGTGGCCTGGCTCGGCGGGCGGGGCGGGACGTTCTTCGCCTTCCCGCTCGCGGAGGCGTTCGCCTCCCTCGGCCGGACGCTCGCCGGCGGCTCGCTCGTCGGCGGCCGCGTCGCCCTCCTCGCCCTCTTCGCCGCGGCGGCGCTCCCCGTCGCGCGGCTCTCGCGCCGGCTCTCCGGGCGCGGAGCGGCACCGTTCGCCGCGGTGGCCCTCCTCGCCCTCCCGATCGGCCTTGTCGGCTCGACCGCGCTCCTTCCCGACGTCCCGGCGCTCCTCCTCGCCCCGGCCGCGGCCTGCCTCGTCCTCCGCGGGCTCGCGCGGCGCTCCGTCGCCACGCTCGCCGCCGCGGCGGCCGTCGCCGGCCTCGCCCTCGTCGTGAAGCCGTCGCTCCTCGTTCCGTGGCTCCCGCTCCTCCTCGCCGCCGCGCTCGGCGGACGACGCCGCCGCGCGGCCCTGCGGGCGCTCCCCCTCCTCATCGTCCCCGTCGCAGCCCTCGTCCTGTGGGAGCTCCACGTCGCGCGGGCGAACGTGCCCTGGCCCGACGTCTCCTTCCTCGCCGGCATCCGGGTTGCGCCGGCCGATCCGCGCTGGCCCGCTCTGGCCGCGGGTGCGCTGCTCTCGTCAACGCGCGTCGGCCTCCTCGCCGACGCCCTCCTCGGCGCCGCGGCCGGCCCCGCCCTCCTCGTCGCCGCGTTCGCGGGCACGCTCCTCGCGACCCGGCCGCGCCGCCGGCGGGCGCTCCTCCCGGCAGCAGGGGCGCTCCTCCACCTGCTCCTCTTCTCCGGGGAATGCCTCACGCGCGACGCCGAGCTCCTCGTCGTCGCCCCGGCGCTCGCCCTCGCCGTGGCCGAAGCCTGCGCGTGGATCGCCGCGACGCCCGTGCGCCGCTCCCTCCCCGCGAGGGTCGCCGTGTCGCTCTCGCTCGGCGCGCTCCTCCTCTCCGGCCTTCCCGCGACGCGGAGGACCCGTGCCGTGCGAAACCCGCTCGCGCTCGCGGTCGAAGCGGCCTCCCGGACGGCCCCGCCCCGGAGCGTCGTCCTCCTCGAGGAGCGGGGCGAGGGGGGGCGCGGGCCTCTCGTCCTCTACGCCGCGGGGCGCGGGGCCTGCCTCCTCCCGCGCCAGGCCCTGACGCCCGACGCGGTCGGGGGGCTCCTCCGCGCGGGCGTCCGACGCCTCGCGCTCGTCTCGCGCGGGCCCGCGCCGGCGTTCCTCTCGCCGACGCCGATGGTCGACGCCCCCGTCGACGACCGGGGGACGAGGGTCCGTGTCTGGGAGCTCCGCCCGCCCGGCGCGAGCCGCGAGCGCTCGTAGCGCTCGGCGGCCTTCCGGTTCCGCTCCCAGGTCGCGAGGAACTGCGGGTTCCGGACGTCGAAGAGCTTCTCGACCGGCGCGTCGTAGACGTTCGGGCGGTCGTTCCAGTCGACCGTCGCCCGGTTGAAGAGACCCTGCACCGAGTGGACGCCGACGGAGAAGACGACCGCCGCCGCCCCGAGGGCGCCCGCGGCCCGCCTGAGGAACGGCCTCCCACGCCGCTCCGCCATCCACGCGGCCGAGGCGACGACGAGGAGGAACCAGGCCGGGAGCGAATCGGAGAGGAGGCGCGCGCCGTAGCACCAGCCGCCCCACCAGTCGCCGTGGCGCGCCACAACCGCGACGTGGAGCGCGGCCCACGCCGACGCGAGGAGGAAGAGAGGGTCGCGCCGGAGCCCGCGCGCTCCCCAGCCGGCGAGGCCCGCGAGGAGGAACGGGCTGAAGGCGAAGAGGCCCCGCCCCGGGCTCGCGAGGACCCCGAAAAGGCCGACGAGCGGCGAGGCGTTCACCGGCCACGAGCGCGGGACGTAGTAGGCCGGGAGGGGGGTCCCGAGGAGCGCGAGCGACGAGCCGGCGAGGACGAGGACGGCGGCGCCGCCGGCGAGGGCGTAGCGGAGGGCCTCCCGCCGGTGGAGCGCGAGGAGGTAGGCGAAGAAGAGGACGGCGGGGAGCGCCGCGGTCGGCCGGCAGAGGAACGCCGCGCCGAGGAGGGCGCCGAGGACGAGGCCGTCCGGCGCCCGGCCGCGGGCGCGCGCCGTCGCGGCGTGCAGGCACGCGAGCGCCGACAGGAGAGCCGCGGGGCCGTGGCTCCAGAGCGCGGTGCCGAAGGTCGACACGGCCGACGTCCCGAGGACGAACGCGAGGCTCGCCGCGAACGCGGCGAGAGGCGGGAGGAAGAGGAGCGCGATCCGCTCGAGGACGAGGAAGAGCGCGGCGACGAGCAGGGCGGAGAGGAGGACCTGGAGCGCCGCGTCGTGCCGCGGGTTCGTCATCGCGAGCCCCGCGAGGCGCGCGGCGCCGACGGCGGGGAGGGCGAGGAGGGAGACGCCGGGCGGGTAGAGGTTGTAGAGGTGCCCCCCGTAGCTCCAGACGGCCCACGGGGCGGAGATCGACGCCGCGCGGACCTCCGGGGAGAGGTACCGGTCGAGGCGAGGGCTCCCCGTCTCGAGGAGCGCCTGGGCCACGAGGAGGTTCAGGCGGGCGTCGGAGCCGGTGTAGCGGACGCGCGCGGAGAGGACGAGGACGACGAGCGCCGCCGCGGCCGCCCACGAACGGAGGCGGTTCCGCGAAGGGGTCCTCAGGCCTCGACCTCGTCCGAGAAGCGGGAGAGCCTCATCCGCGCGAGCTTCGCCGCGAGGAAGACCCCCGGGACGCGCGAGAGGTTCCGCGGCCCGCCGGCGCTCCGCAGCCGGTGCAGCTCCACGGAGCGCCGGAGGTACCGCGTCGCCTCGTCGTAGAAGCGGCGGCTGTGCCGCCCCTTCACCGCGAAGTCGCGGTCCGAGCCGGAGGCCCACGCGGTCGTCGCGACCGCGCGCTCGGCGACCTTCTCGAAGTACCTCGTCCCCTTGATCGGGTAGGAGACCGTCGTGAAGTAGATGTCCGGCGCCGCGTCCTTCACGAGGGCGACGGTCGCCTCGATGTCGGCGATCTCCTCCCCCTCGTAGCCCCACATCAGGAACATGCCGGTCTCGATCCCATGACGGCGGAGGAGCGCGGTCGACGTTTTCACCTGCTCGACCGTCACGCCCCGCTCCATCGCGTCGAGGATCCGCTGGCTGCCGCTCTCCGAGCCGATCCAGACGCGGTACGCCCCGAGGCGCGCGAGCGCCGCGGCCGCCTCCTCCGTCATCCGGTCGGCGCGGCAGATGCACTCGAACGGCACGCGGATCCCGCGCCTCTCGAGCTCGTCGGCGTACTCGACGAGCCACGCGGCCTTCATGTTGAAGACGTCGTCGGCGTACCAGAGCTGCTCGGGGCGGAACCTCTCGACGAGCCAGGCGACCTCGTCCGCGACGGCCTTCGGGCTCCGCCTCCGGTGGGAGTAGCCGTAGACGCCATGGGAGCACCAGTTGCAGCGGAACGGGCAGCCGCGGGCGGTGATCAGGGAGAGCGAGCCCGCGCCGTGGGCCTTCCTCCACGTCTCGAGGTACCTCCCGATGTCGACCTTCTCGCGTGCCGGCCACGGGAGCGCGTCGAGGTCGGCGAGCTTCGCGCGGGGAGGCGTCTTCACGAGCGCTCCCGACGCGTCGCGGAAGACGATCCCGGAGACGCGCGCGAGTGCGGCGGGGTCCGGACCCTGCGCGCGAAGGACGGGGAGGAGCTCGGCGACGGTCTCCTCTCCTTCGCCCTCCACGACGACGTCGCCCCCGGCCGCCAGGTACTCCCCGGCCCAGTTCGGCGGCTCGGGCCCTCCGAAGAGGACGATCCAGCCCGCCTCCTTGGCGACCCGCGCGAGGCGGACGACGTTCGCCCGGGTCATCAGGTTCGCGGCGAAGCCGACGACCGACGGGGGGCCCTGCCGGAGCCGATCCTCGAGGTCGGTGAAGCGCCGGAACGTCGTGTCGAAGACCTCGACCGCGAAGCCCGCCCTCTCCAGGTACGCCGCGAGGTAGAGGATCCCGAGCGGGACGTACGGCTTCATGATCGCCTGCTCCTTCGGGTCCTCCGCGAGGAAGTACCCGTGGGTCAGCAGGAGGTCAGGCCGGCTCGGGGTCGAACTCGTGTCCATCGGCGGCGCTCCGGGCCGCCGATTCTAGGGGGTACGCCCCGTCCGGCGGGTGTGCGCCGCGGCACGCGAAAGGACCTCCCGCCACCGGGCGATGCTCTCCGGGAGCGTGAAGCCCCTCCCGCTTCGGAGGAGCGCATCGCACTCCTCGCGAGGGGCGTCGAGAGCCGCCTCGACCGCGCGCGCGAGGGCCGCCGGGTCCCCCGCGGGGGCGAGGTGCCCCGGCGGGACGATCTCCGGCAGGATTCCGACGGCCGTTCCCGCCACGGGCGTGCCGCAGGCGATGGATTCGACCGCGACGACGCATTGCCCCTCGGAGAAGGACGAGAGGACGAAGAGGTCGGCCCCGCGGTAGACCGCCGGGAGGGCGTCGTGCCGGACATCGCCGTGGAATCGGACGCTCCCCGCGAGGTCGGCCGCGCGCGCCCTCTCCTCGAGGCGCGGCCGGAGCGGTCCTTCGCCGACGAGGTGGAGCACCGCACCCGGCCGGGTCCTCCGGAGCCGGGCGAGGGCCTCGAGGAGATCGAGGTGCCCCTTCACGGGGACGAGCGAGGCGACGTTCAGGAGAGCGGGGCTCCCCTCGAGGCGCCCGGCCGGAGCCGGGAAGAAGAGCCGCGTGTCGACGCCGAGCGGGAAGACCTCGAGCCGCTCCGGCTCGACGCGGGCCCGGTCCCCGTGAAGCGCGTAGCGCGCGACCGCCGTCACCCGCGCCGCGCGGTCGAGCGCGTAGCGCGTCAGGAGCCGGCTCGCCGAGAGCGGTCTCGGCCCGTAGGAGATCGACGGGAGGCGGACGAGCTCCCCGCCGAAGATCGAGACGACCGCCGGCACGCCGATCGTCCTCCCGGCCCGCACCGCGAGGGCTCCCGGCTCGTGCGCCCAGATCCCGTGGAGGACGTCGAACGGCCGTCGCGCGTGCTCCTCGCGGATCGTCCGCAGGACGCGACGCCAGCGCCGGAGGCGGCTCCACGCGGTCCCGTCGTCGTCGCCGAAGGTGACGACCTCGGCCCCGAAGACGCGGTAACGCTTCCGGCGCGGAGGGTGCCGGAGCGCGAAGACCCTCACGTCGTCGATCGCCGCGAGCTCGCGGACGAGGTCCAGCGCGTACGGGAGACACCAGTCGTCCTCGGACGCGCTGAAGCCCGGGATGAGGATCCCGAGACGCAGCGGCCGCTCTCCGTCCCCGGACGACCCGGTCACGCGCGCGAGACTACTCCGCGCCGCCGGGCATCCCGTCGGCGAGCGCCCACGCCGCCCCGAGGACCGTCCGGCCGCCGGACTCCATCGCCTTCGGCGCGATGAAGTAGACGGTGTCGTCGGGAGAGTGGTAGCCGTGGTGCTCGGCCCCCGAGGAGAAGAGGCTCACGGCCGGGACTCCCTTCTCGAAGAACGGCGCGTGGTCGGCCCGCCCCTCCCCGCGAATGCGGCCGGACTTGAGGCCGAAGCCGGGAGCGAGCCGGTCGCGCGCCTCTTCGAGAGCCTTCCGGATCCGCGGGAAGTTCTCCCCGCCGGCCACGAAGAGGCCGGTCCCCGTCCCGACCATGTCGACGTTCAGGACCGCCCGGCACGTCCCGAGCCCCGCGGGAGGATGGCTCGCGAAGTGCTCGGCCCCGAGGAGCCCGAGCTCCTCCCCCGCGAACCAGGCGAAGACGAGGGTCCGGCGGGGCCGTTCCTTCAGCGACGCCGCCGCGCGTGCGACCTCGAGGAGCGTGGCGGAGCCCGACGCATTGTCGTCCGCCCCGGGATTGAGGCGCGGCCACTCGCCGATGTGGTCGAGGTGGGCGCCGACGAGGACGTACTCCCCGCGAAGGGCGGGGTCCGAGCCCGGCAGGACGGCCACGACGTTGTGCGTCGTCACCTCGCGCCACGGCAGCCCCTTCACCGAGAGGCGGACGCTCCGGCCCGTGGCGAACGAGGCCGTCCCGCCTTTCGCGAGGACCTTCCGGAGCTCGGCGACCGTCACCTTCTGCGGGGCGAGGAGCCGGTCGGCGAAGGCCTCCGAGAGGAACGCCTCCGGGAGGTCGCGACGGATGGAGACGTTCGTCGACGTGACCGCGGCGTCGACGAGGAGGAAGGCCGCGGCCCCGAGCGAGGCCGCCGCCTTCGTCCGCGCGGCCGAGGAGCGGTGCTCCCTCCATTCCCCCTTCTCCGGCTCGCCGCGGAGCGCGAGGACGACCTTTCCCTTCACGTCGACGCCGGCGTAGTCGTCGCGCCCCTCGGCCGGCGCGTGGAACCCGTACCCGACAAAGACGACCTCCCCCGCCACGTCGCCCGAGCCCCCGTTGACCATCGGGGCGAAGTCCTCGAGGAGCTTCGCCTCCTGCGACCCGCTCTCCTTCTCCCTGGCTCCCTCGACGGGAAGGAGCGTCAGCGAGGCCGACTCCACGCCGCCGAGGCCGTGCGTGAACGGCTGCCGGTAGTCGGGGAACGCGTCGGGCGCGCGAAGGCCCGCCTTCCGGACCTCCGCGACGATCCAATCCGAGGCCTTCCTGTACCCCTCCGTCCCCGAGAGGCGCCCCTGCATGCCCGGCGCGGCGAGGACCTCGACGGTGTGGAACGCCGAGGCGGCGGTGATCCGTTCCGCGGCCTTCGCGAGGTCCGGCTCGGAGGGCGCGGCCGCGTGGAGCGACGCCGCGAGCAGGGGCGCCGCGAGGACCGCGCCCCACGCCGGGGCCGTGCGGCGACGCACGCTCAGCCAGCCTTCGGCGCCGTCGCGGGAGCCGCGGCCGGCGCCGCCTTCCCCTTCAGCGCGGCGAGGGCGGCCGCCTCCTTCTCCGGGGCGAGGCCGGCGCGCATCTTCGCGCGACGGTCCTCCGGGAGGGAGTCCCACCAGGCGAGCGTCGCGCGGATCGTCTCGGCGAGCGGCCGGAACGTGAGCCCCGCTTTCAGGGCCCGGGCGATCGAGACGTCGCCGATCCCCGCCTCGGGCCCCTCGGTCGACACCCAGATCGGGAAGTCGGCGTCGGGCGAGAGCCCGAGCTCCTTCAGCTTCGCCTCCGGGGCCCACGTGAAGGTCGCCGTGGACCCCGTGGCCTTCCGGCACGCCTCGAGAAGCGCGCTCATCGCGAGCCTCTCCTTCGGGCCGGTCGCGTTGAAGACGCCGTTCGTCCCCGCCTCGACCATCCGGATCGTCCAGTCGCCGAGGTCCTTGACGTCGATGAACTGGACCGGGTCGGCGGGCCTGCCGGGCACGAGGACCTCGCCCCCCTTCCGCACCCTCACGGGCCAGTAGGTGAAGCGGTCGCTTCCGTCGCGGGTCCCGACGATGTAGCCGGGACGGATGTTGAGCGCCTTCCCCGGCATCGCCTTCTCGGCCGCCTCCTCGCAGAGGAACTTGAGGGGGCCGTAGTTCCCCTCGGAGATGTCGTTGATCGCGTCGACGTCGGTCCCGGGGGCGAGGCGCATGACGGACGCCGTCTCGTCCATCCCGGCCTTCATCGGCGAGGCGTAGACGGAGATGGACGAGATGAAGACGTACTGCCCGACGTTCCCGGCGAGGGCCGCCGTCGTCGCGCGGACCTGCCGCGGGAAGTAGCCCGAGGTGTCGACGACCGCGTCCCACTTCCGGCCGGCGAGCTTCTTCACGTCGTCCGCGACGTTCCGGTCGCCGTGGATCTCCTCCAGGGGGGCGTCCTTGAAGAGCCCCGGGTTCGACTTCCCACGGTTGAAGAGCGTCACGCTCCACCCCTTCGCGAGCGCCGCGTCGACGAGGGCGGGGCCGAGGAACCGGGTCCCGCCGAGGATGAGGAGCTTCTTCTTCGCGGCGGCGGGCTCGACGGCGGAGGCCCAGCGCGGGAGGGCGAGGGCGGCGCCGGAAGCGGCGGCCAGGGTCAGGAGGTCACGCCGGGTGGGACGGTTCTTCATCGCATCTCCTCCTCGGATCACCTGGGAGTGTACGGAGCCCCGGAGGGGCGGGTTTCGAGGCCCGCGGCCCCCTATCATCCGGCATCACGCCGGAGGGATCTATGGACGCCGAACGGGAACGCCTGGAGGCCTGCAACCGCGGCATCGCCTGGAAGAGGTGGGGGCCGTACCTCTCCGAGAGGCAGTGGGGCACCGTCCGGGAGGACTACAGCGAGAACGGCGACGCCTGGAACCACTTCAGCCACGACCAGGCCCGCTCCCGCGCCTACCGCTGGGGCGAGGACGGCCTCGCCGGGGTCTCGGACGACGGCCAGCGGCTCTGCTTCGCCCTCGCGCTCTGGAACGGGAAGGACCCGATCCTGAAGGAAAGGGTCTTCGGCCTGACGAACTCCGAGGGGAACCACGGGGAGGACCCGAAGGAGTACTGGTTCTACCTCGACTCCACGCCGACCCACTCGTACATGAAGTGGCTCTACAAGTACCCGCAGCGGGCCTACCCGTACGACGAGATCGTCCGGAGGAACCGCGAGCGCTCGCGGAAGGAGCCCGAATACGAGCTCGTCGACACGGGGGTCTTCGACGACGGGCGCTACTGGGACGTCTTCGTCGAGTACGGCAAGGCCGCTCCCGACGACCTCCTCGTGAAGGTCACCGTCGCGAACCGCGGGCCCGACGAGGCGACGCTCCACGTCCTCCCCCACCTCTGGTTCCGGAACACCTGGTCGTGGTCCGGGGGGACGGCGAAGCCGGTCCTGCGCGCCGCGACGGATCCCGCGCCGGGTACGGCCGCGATCGCCGCGAGCCACGCCGACCTCGGTTCCTTCTTCCTTTCCGTCGAGGGGACTCCCGAGCTCCTCTTCACCGAGAACGAGTCGAACCTGGCCCGTCTCGCCGGGATCCCGAACCGGACGCCGTACGTCAAGGACGCCTTCCACGCGTACCTCGTCCACGGAAGGCGGGAGGCGGTGAACCCGGAGAGGACGGGGACGAAGGCCGCGGCGGACTGCGTGGTGACGGTTCCGGCCGGAGGAGAGACGGTCCTGAGGCTTCGCCTCTCGAACGCGGACCCCGCCGCGCAGCCCCCCTTCGGCGACGGCTTCGACCAGGCCCTCGCCGACCGCCTCCGTGAGGCCGACTTCTTCTACGAGTCGATCACTCCCGACGGCGTGGACCGCGACCACGCCCTCGTCCTCCGGCAGGCGCTCGCGGGGATGCTCTGGACGAAGCAGTTCTACGACTACGACGTCGACCAGTGGCTCTCCGAGCGGGGCTCGGACCCGTTCCGGTCGGACCGCAAGCCGGCGCCCCGGAACGCGAACTGGTACCACATGGTGAACGCCGACGTGATCTCGATGCCCGACAAGTGGGAGTACCCGTGGTACGCGGCGTGGGACCTCGCCTTCCACGCGATCGCGCTCCAGATGGTCGACCCCGACTTCGCCAAGGGGCAGCTCGAGCTGATGCTCCGCGAGCACTACCTCCACCCGAACGGGCAGATCCCGGCCTACGAGTGGAACTTCGGCGACGTGAACCCGCCCGTCCACGCCTGGGCGACGCTCTTCACCTACCAGAACGACCGGCTCCTCACGGGAAGGCCGGACGTCGAGTTCCTGAAGGGCGCCTTCCAGAAGCTGATGCTCAACTTCACCTGGTGGGTCAACCGGAAGGACCCGAGCGGGATGAACGTCTTCGAGGGCGGCTTCCTCGGCCTCGACAACATCGGTGTCTTCGACCGGAGCTCGGCGCTCCCGACGGGGGGCTCGCTCGAGCAGGCCGACGGAACGGCCTGGATGGCCTTCTTCTCGCAGAACATGCTCGAGATCGCCCTCGAGCTGGCGACGTACGACCCCGTCTACGAGGGGATGGCGAACAAGTTCCTCGAGCACTTCCTCTTCATCGCCTCGGCCATGGACCGGATCGGGCTGCGGGACGACGAGATGTGGGACGAGGAGGACGGCTTCTTCTACGACCTCCTCCGCCTCCCCGACGGGAGCGCGAAGAGGCTCAAGGTGCGCTCGATGGTCGGCCTCCTCCCCCTCTGCGCCTCGACCGTCTACGGCCCCGAGACGGCCGCGAAGGTCCCCCGCTTCGTCGAGCGGGCCGCCTGGCTGGTGAAGAAGCGCCCCGAGCTGCTCGACAACATCGCCCCGATCGACCGCCTGGGCCACGGGGGGCGGAGGCTCCTCGCGATCGTCGACGAGACGAAGCTGAGGAGGATCCTCGCGAGGATGCTCGACCCGGGCGAGTTCCTCTCCGACTACGGGATCCGGGCCCTCTCGAAGGCGCACCTCGCCGATCCCTACAGGATCCGCATCGGTGGGAAGGAGTTCTCCGTCGGATACCTGCCGGCCGAGTCGGACTCCGGGATGTTCGGCGGCAACTCGAACTGGCGCGGGCCGATCTGGATGCCCGTGAACGTCCTCCTGATCCGGGCCCTCCTGAACCTCTACGGCTACTACGGCGACGAGCTGAAGGTCGAGTGCCCGACCGGATCCGGCCGCCTGGCGACGCTCTTCGAGGTCGCCAGGGAGATCGCGACGCGGCTCTCGCGGATCTTCCTCCGCGGGCCGGACGGGCGGCGCCCGGTCTTCGGCGGCACGAAGCTCTTCCAGGAGGACCCGCACTGGCGCGACCACCTGCAGTTCCACGAGTACTTCCACGGCGACGACGGCGCGGGTATCGGCGCGCCGCACCAGACCGGCTGGACCGGCCTCGTCGCGAAGCTCATCCAGCTCTTCGGCTCGGTGACGGCCGCGGAGATGCTGGAGGCCGGCACGATCATGACGATGCCCTACCGGGAGTAGGAGAGGTCCGCGACCCCGGGGCGCTCCCCGGGGGCCGGAGCTCGCGGGCCTCCTCGTGGTACTCGTCGTCGACGTTCACGGCCCAGAGGTCGTGGGCGGCGCCGTAGAGGTTGCGGACCGCCTGCATGCCCGTGACCATCGCATGGTCCTGGTTGTCGTAGCGGTGCAGGCCGTTCCTCCCGACCTGCAGGAGGTTCGGGAGGGAGCCGGAGAGGAACCCTCGAACGGCGGCGACGTTCCGGCCGTAGCCGGGGTCGTACATCGGGTAGGTCTTCGGCATCCTCACGACGCTCCCGTCGACCACCGGGGTTCCGGGCGGCACGAGGCCCGTGCGGACGATCTCCTCTCGTCCCGTCTCGAGGAGCTCCTCGTCCGGGGTGCTCCAGATCGGGTCGGTCGAGAAGCAGAAGTACTCGAGCCCGAGGCAGGTGACCCCGGGGCGCGGGACCATCGCCGCGGACCAGTTGTTGAAGTTCTGGATGCGGCCGATCCTCACGTCGGGGCTGTGGACGTAGACCCAGTTGTCGGGGAAGAACCGCTCCCCTTCGAAGACGAGGGCCACGAGGATGAAGTCGCGGTACCTGAGGGCCCGCGCGGCGTCTCGAACGTTCTCCGGAGGCGCCGGGTCGAGGGCCTCCACGAGGTCGGCCAGAGGCATCGACGAGACGACCGCGTCACCGACGTGGCGCTCCGGGCCGCCCGGACCGTCCGTCACCACTCCGGTCACGCCGCGACCCGGCTCCCAGGCGACGCGCGTGACGGGCCTCTCGAGGAGAACGCGTGTCCCCCTCTCCTCGAGCTTCCTGCGGAACGCCTCCCACATCTGGCCCGGGCCGAGGCGAGGGTAGTCGAACGAGTCGATCAGCGTCCGGACGTTCCTGTCCGGTTTCACGGCGTGCCAGAGGGCCTTCCCGAGCGAGAGGCTTCGGATCCGCTGTGCGGCCCAGTCCGCCCGGATCTGCGTGCAGGGCACGCCCCAGACCTTCTCGGTGTACGTCCTGAAGAAGATGGAGAAGAGGCGACGCCCGAACCTGTTGGAGACCCACGTCTCGAAGTCGTCCTCGGGCCGACGCGGCCGCATCCTCGACGCGAGGAAGCTCAGGCCGCACCGGACGCTCTCGACGGGTCCGAGGCCGAGGAAGGCTTCGAGGGGCTTGAGCGGATAGGAGAAGAACCTCCCGCGGTAGAGGATGCGGGACCGCCGGGGGACGCGGAGGAGGTCCTCGTCCAGCATCGAGCGCCAGAGCTCCTCGACCTCGCGGACCTTCGTGAAGAAGCGGTGGCCGCCGATGTCGAAGCGGTAGCCTCGGTGCTCCACCGTCCGGGCGATTCCCCCCACGACCCGGTCCCGCTCGAGGACGGTCGAGGTGCCCCCGTGACGGGCGTTCTCCCAGGCGGCCGTCAGCCCGGCCGGGCCGGCGCCGACGACGACGAGCGACAGGGGGCCCGGGGTTCGCTGGGACTGGGGATTCGCCATCGTGGACCGGGGAGCTCCTCCGACTCGTCGCTTCGCCCGGAGCGAGACGCGCATTCAGGGCCGGAGTCCGGACGACGCGCTCGAGGCGAAGGTAGTGTCGCACGAGGTACGGCGCGGACGCGGGGCGCGCGGCACGTACCCGAGGAGCGCGTCCCGGGCCCCGGACCACGATCCGGCCGGTCGGGCTACCATTGCGGCCGTGACGGGAGGAGCTCGCCGCGACCCGGTCGTGGATGCCGCGGCGACCAGCGTCGTCATCCCGGCGCACCGCGCCGACGAGAGCCTCCGCGCCTGCCTCGCCTCCGTGGCCGCGTGCCGCCCGCCGGCAGGAGAGGTGATCGTCGTCGCCGACGGCGAAGCGCCGGGATGCGCGGCCCTCGCGGCCGAACGGGGAGCCCGGACGCTCGTCACGGCGGGGGGCGAGGGGCCTGCCGTCGCGAGGAACCTCGGCGCACGCGAGGCGACCGGCGCCGTGGTCCTCTTCCTCGACGCCGACGTCGTCGTGCCGCCGGACCTGGTCGGGCGCGTCGCCCGGATCTTCGGCGAGGAGCCGGGGCTGGACGGCGTCTTCGGCTCGTACGACGCCGCCCCCGCGGCCCGGGGCGCCGTCTCGGCCTTCCGGAACCTGCTCCACCACCACGTCCACCAGACGAGCCGGCCCGAGGCCTTCTCCTTCTGGTCGGGCTGCGGCGCCCTGAGGCGCAGCGTCCTTCTCGAGAGCGGCGGGTTCGACGAAGGCTACCGCCGCCCCTCGGTGGAGGACATCGAGCTGGGCGCCCGGCTCGTCCGCGACGGCCGCCGCATCCGCCTCGACCGGTCCCTCCAGGTGAAGCACCTGAAGCGCTGGCGCCTCCCGGCGATGGTCGTGGCGGACGTCCGCGACCGCGCCCTCCCGTGGACGGCGCTCATCCTCCGGGAGAAGCGCCTCCCCAGCGACCTCAACCTCCGCCACCGCCACCGGCTCAGCACGGCGGCCGTTCTGGCGCTCGTGGCCGCGCTCTCCGCGACCCCCGCTCTCCCCCGTCTCGGCCCGGCGGTGGCAGCCGCGTCCTTCCTCGTGCTGGTCGCGGCGAACCTCCCCTTCTACCGCCTCCTCACCGCGCTCCGGGGCCCCGGCTTCCTCGCCGCCGCGGTGCCCCTGCACGCCCTTCACTACCTGTGCGGCGCGCTGGGGTTCGCCGCCGGCCTGGCGCGCCACGTGGCGACCGCGTGGGTTCCGTTCCGGTCACGAAGACCCTCCGCCGTCGCCGAGGCCGCGAAACCGACGACCGGCCCCGGGGTCTCCGACACGCCCGAGCTCGCGGCCGCGCACGTCGCCCCCGAGCCCTGAGCAGTCGTAGACGCGTGTCTGGAGTCCCCTGACGTCCCCCGTCTGGAAGACGAGCGGGAGCCGGGCGGCGTTCTCCGCGAGGTAGGGCCCCAGCCAGGCGGGCTGGCGCTCGTAGTCCGAGAGGACGAGAAGAGGGGCGCGCCTCTCCCGGACCAGGGCCTCGAACTCCCCGGCCGTCCCGGGCACGTCGGCCGTCGGGCGCTCGGCGTAGTAGTTCACCTGGGGCCAGGACGTCGTCACGATCAGGGCTCCCTCGGCCGAGCGCTCGCGGACCCGGAGGCCGGCCTCCTTGACGGAGAGGTAGGACAGCCCCTCCGCACGGAGCCACTCGTCCGCGGTCGAAAGCTGCTGGCTGGCGGCGATCGCGAGGGCTCCGGCCACGAGCGCCCGCGCGACGACGACGCTGCGCGTGCGCGCGCACGCGGCGAGCCGCGACACGGCGGCCCCGAGGACGAGGAAGAGGGCCGGGAGGCAGAGGATCCCGAGGCGGTGATGGAACTTCTCGAAGAGGCTCGGCATCGCCAGAGGCACGAGGACGAGGCCCGCGAGCAGGAGGCCCCGGTGAGGACCCTCCGCGCGCGAGGCGGGCTCGCCCCGTGCCGCGGACGAGCGGATCGAGGCGGAGAGCGCGATCGCGAGCGAGACGAGGAGGAGCGCGAAGAGGAACCCTCCGAGGTAGGACGGGAGGTACTCGAGGTATCGCAGGAAGACGCCGAGCTGCGCGGTCCCGATCGAACGGAGGCGGAGCACCTGGTACGACCGGAGGAGCTCGAACGGAGCGCCCCACCTCCGCGTGGAGAAGGCGACGTACGCGGCGAGGCCGAGAAGCCCGAGGAGCGCCGAGACGAGGACCTCCCGGCTTCGCAGCAGCCTCCACTTCCCCGCGGCGACGAAATGGACCGCGAGGGCGAGGACGATCGCACCGGCCCGGAAGTGCGCGAGGAAGGCGAGCGCGACCGCCGGGCCGAGGAGCGGCAGCCAGGCGGTTCGCCCCCGCATCACGGCCTTCGCGTAGGCGAGGATCGCCAGGACCCAGAAGAAGAGAGCGGGCGTCTCCGTCAGGACCCGCTGCGTGAAGAAGAGCGACTCCCACGACACGGCCGTCAGGAAGGCCGCCACCAGCCCCGCCCGCCGGTCGAAGAGGAGCTCCCCCAGCTCGCACACGAGCCAGACCGTGCCGACGGAGAAGAGGACGTTCGCCAGGTAGACCCCGGCCTCGCCGAAGCCGGCGCCGTAGGAGAGGGCCCCGAGCCAGGGAAGGAGCGGCGCCCGGTGCCTCTCGTAGACGGGCGCCCAGGGGATCCCCGACGCGATCCTGCGGGCCTCCGTCAGGTAGATGGTCGAGTCCCACCACTCGACCTCGGTGACCCCGAGGGAGGCGACCCGGAGCAGCGCCGCGAGGGTGAGAGCTCCGCCCAGGGCCCAGCGCGAATCGCGGCCGTTCGTTTCGGCGACCGGGTTCCCGGTCGTCACCGGCGCTTCCTTCTCCGGCCGGGACGGCGGGACGCCGCCGCCCGACGGAAGGACGACCCGACGGGAAGCCCTTCCCTCACCCGGGCCCCGCGGGACCGGGACGCGGCGCGCCGAAGCCCCTCGCGGCGAGGAACGCCCGGATCGTCTCCACGTTGGCCTGGCCGTCCCGCCCCAGTATGACGACGTGGACCTCGCACCGGCGGAGGAGCGCCCACGCGGCACGGACGCGGGAGATCGCCAGGCCAGCCATCCCGAAGAGGTCGAGGATCGACGTCCGCAGCAGGAACTCGACCCCCTGGTAGAGGCCCACGCCGACGACCATCCCCTCGAGAAGGGCCTTCCACCCGGTCCACTTCCCGGCGGAGCGGATCGCGCAGCCACGCCCGAGGCTCCGCTTCCCGACGAAGAGAAACCGGGCCACGGACGCGTCGCCGGCCAGGCAGTCCCCGAAGGCGGCGAGGGCGACGAGGTACTTCGGCGCGAACTCCATCCTCCGGATCCGCGTGACGTGCTCCGGCGGGAAGGGCGGCGGCTCGCTCCCGAGGAAGCCGATCCGCAGGGGAAACGGGTGAACGCGCCCCGTCCGGTCGACGAACGGGCTGTCCTCCGAGATGAGCCGGAAGGGGGGGCCGAGCTTCAGGAAGCCGAGCGTGAGCGTCGTCTTCCCGCCGCCCGACGGCATCAGGAAGAGCGCCGCCTCGCCAGCGGCCTCGAGGCCGAAGGCGTGGATCCGGTGGAGCCCGTCGCGCTCGAGCGTCTCGGAGACGCGCGAGAGGATCGTCAGGTAGACGATCTCGTGAAGGAGGTCGAGGTCGTCGCACGTCACGTCGAGCGAGCGGCGGCGGCGGTCGTAGAGGGCGAGGGCGCGCCCGAAGTAGTCGATGTAGGTGAGGTCTCCCTCGGAGTAGCAGATGTTCCGGGGGGTGTAGACGGTCGCGGTCAGCGGCGGGAGAGAGTCGTAGTCGGGACGCCGGAGGCTCGCCCGGATCGACAGGTGCTCGCCCCCGCGCGCCGTCTCTCCGGCGGCGAAGACGCTGAAGTCGTCGGCCACGCGCCGCCCGAGCTCCTCGTCCGCGCTCTCCACGGAGACCGTCGCGCCGTGGACGGAGAGCTCGATCGTCCTCACCGGACGGTCTCCGCTCACGTCGCGCCCTCTCCCTTTCCGCGGGGGGCGCCGCGCGCGAGGCGCAGCGCCCGCTCCGCCGCCTCCGAAGGCGTCGAGGGACGGAAGATCGAGGCCGGGACGAGGAGCAGCCCGTGCCTCAGGCCGCTGAGGACGCCGGACGTGACGAAGGTGACGTTGGCGACCCAGTGGTGGAACGCGAGGGCCGCCGTCTCCGCCGCGGGAAGACCCGCCCGCCGCTCGTCTCCGAGGGAGCGCCAGAGATACCAGAGCGCGACGGCGGCCGCGGCCCCCGCGACGGCCCGGAGTCCCGCGGCCGCCGCGCCGGCGAGGAGGAGCAGCCAGAGGTGGAACAGGTGGAAGTCGGTGACGAAGAGGCAGGCGAGGAACGGGAACCGCGGGGCCTCGTACGCGAACCCGATCTGGTGGTCGTCCGTCCTGACGCGGTAGACGTGGAACCCCCTCAGGCCGGTCTGCGCGTACGCGTAGCCGAGGTGCGTCCCCCAGCCCCAGAGCTGTCGCACGAAGCCGCGGAAGTCGCGACGGGCCTTGTGCCTCACGACGGCGCCGTGCTCCCGGAGGGCGACCCAGTCGGGGTTCCGCGCGAGGCGCAGGCAGAGCTCCACGTCCTCGGAGCGGGTCGCCGCGAGGTCGTAGCCGCCGAGGTCGCGGGCGCAGGCGGCGCGGAGCGCCAGGTTGTTGTTCGAGAAGTGGAAGAAGCCCATCCGGTAGCGGCGGACGCGGCCGCCCCTGTAGTCCGAGGTCGTGCTCGGCAGCTCGACGATCATCGTCCCGCCCTACGTCGTGTTGTGGTGAAAGGTCGCATAGTAGGTGTCGATCGCCGACGGGCTCGGGGCGTGCTCGTGGCAGACCCAGCCCCCGACCATGCCGATGTTGTCCGCGCGGAGGAACCCGCGTTCCACCGCCTGAAGCCAGCCCGGCTCGAGGACGCAGTCGTCGTCGGTGAAGGCGATGACCTCGTGCCGGGCGTGCTCGAGCACCTTGTTGCGCGCGGACGGGATCCCGGCCTGCGCGAGGAACTCCACCGTCAGCGGGAGCTGCGCGCGGAAGGAGTCCAGCACCGCCGCCGTACGGTCGGTCGAGCCGTTGTCGACGACGAGGACCTCGTCGGGCGCCCTCGCCTGCCGGGTGAGCGACTCGAGGCACTCCTCGAGGTCGGAAGCACGGTTGCGCGTGATGATCCCGACGGTGATCCCGAGGCGGGCGTCCGGGTCGCCCAGGACCATCGGCGAGACTCCGGCGAGGAGCTGCGCCATGAACTCGTGCAGCACGCGGAAGACGTTCCCGCCGTCTCTCGGGAGCCCCGAGCCGCCCTCGAGCGCTTCCGCCTGCTCCCTCAGCGCCCCGAGGAGCCGGGCCGCCTCGGGATGCAGGGCCGCGAGCCTTCCGATCAGCTCCGCGCGGTCCGCGTGGTCCCTCCCCTCGTCGAGGAAGAGCCGGACGCGCATCCGGTGCAGGGCGTCGCGGAGGACGACGAGGTCGTCCTCCAGGTAGACGCAGGGGAACGGGAGCCGCTGGACGTGCCCGGCGTTTCGCCGGTAGAGGGTCGCGAAGGCGCGGAAGATCCCTTCCGCCGCCGCGCGCTGCTCCTCCACGACGGCGACCGGCACGGGGCGTCGCGCTCGTGCGGGATCGGCGGCCGCGTAGGCCGGCGCGTGCGCGAGCGGGTCGAGCGCGACGACGTCGGTGAAGCCCTCCTGGTGCGTGACGATGAAGAGGAAGCCCCCGGCCCGTACGAGCCAGCTCTCGCCGGGCCGCCCCTCGTCGTGCAGCGCCTCGAGGGCGGCGCGGAGGCCCCGCCAGGCGGAGCCCTCGACCTCGACGACCGGGACGCCCTCCCTCGCGGGGAAGTAGTTCAGCCGGGGCGTCCAGGCGAGGAGGAAGGAGGGGTGCCGCCGGACGGAGACGGCGGCGCTCCGCCGGAAGCGCTCCAGCGCGGGCGTGGGCGCCGACTCCTCCGTCGCGGCCTCGCGCGGCGGCTCGAGCGTCACGGCGGGGAGCGCGCTTCCCATCCGCTCGAGGATCGCGGCGGCCGACCCGAGGAGGAGCGGGTAGAGCCCCTCGGGACGGCTCCGGGTGAAGAAGAGCCGCCGCTCGCCCCGGCCGAGGAACTCGAGCTCGGGCCGCGCGCGCAGTTCCCTCGCCTCCTCGTCGCAGCCCGAGAGCTCGGCGAGGTCGAGGAGCTTGAGGAAGAGCTTCTGCCAGAAGCGGAGGTTGCTCGCGTGGACCGGGCCCTTCGTCAGCGGCAGGCGGAGGAGCGTCGCGATCTCGGCGCTCGCCTCGCAGGCGGTCACGGGACCCCCGGGGAGCCAGGCCGCCTCCTCCGGACCGATCAGCCGCCGGAGGCGGCCGAGCTTCGCGCGCAGCCGGAGCGACTCGGGAAGGGGAAAGCCGAGCGCGACCTCCGAGAGGAAGACGACGTTCTCCGCCTTCTCGTCCCACTTCCCGAGAAACGGGAAGAAGCGCCTCACGCGGCCGTAGGTCCGGATCACCTCCTGCGGCTCCAGGTCGAGACGCGAGAACCGCTCGTCGACCACGATGACGAGGTCGACGTCGGAGAGCCCGTGCACCGGCCGTCCCTCGAAGAACGAGCCGCTGCCGTAGACGGCGTGGACGCAGTCGAGCCGCTCGAGACGCGCGAGGAGCCGTCGCAGCCCGAGACGGTAGAGGGCGCCGAACAGCGCCGAGAAGGGCGGAACGTCCAGGAGGATCACGAGCTTCTGAAGAGGGTTCAGGCTCCACCTCCGCCCGGGGAATGGACCGCCTCCGGGGCTCTCCCGAAGAGGGACGCGTACGCCCCTCCGCGCTCGAGGAGCTCCCCGTGCCTTCCCTCCTCGGCGACGCGCCCTCCCGAAAGGAAGAGGACCCGGTCGGCGGCCGAGAGGAGAGGCGGGTGGTGCGTGATGAGGACGACCGTCCGGCCCGCGCAGAGCGCCCGGAGGTTCTCGATGAAGAACCTCTCCGCCTGCTGGTCGAGGTGGAGCGTCGGCTCGTCGAGGACGAGGAGCGCCGCGTTCCGGGCGAGCGTCCGGGCCAGGGCGATCCGCTGCCACTCGCCGCCGGAGGGGGTGTAGTCGCCGAACATCCGCCCGAGGAGCGTGTCGTAGCCCTGCGGCATCCCCGCCGCCAGCGCGTCGAGGCCGGCCCGCCGTCCGACGCCCTCGATGAGCTCCGGCTCGCGGCTCAGTCTCTCCCAGTCGCCGTAGGCCACGTTCTCGGCGAGCGTCGCCTCGAAGCGGGCGGCCTCCTGGAAGAGGACGGAGACGCTCGGATGGGCCCGGACGGGCGACGCGGCGGTCAGGTCGACGCCGCCCAGGAGGATCGTTCCCCTCGCCGGCTCGTAGAGGCGCGCGAGGAGCTTCGCGAGCGTCGTCTTCCCGGCTCCGTTCCCGCCGGCCAGCGCGACGATCTCCCCGGGGGCGATCCTCAGGGAGAGTTCCGAGAGGACCTCGCGGGATGCTCCCGGGTAGGCGAAGGCGAGGCCCGTCGCCTCGAGGGCGGCGGGTGCCGGGATCCTGCCGGCCGCAGCGGGCGTCGCCCGCCGCGGCTCGAGCCTCAGGAACGCGAGGAGGTTCGAGATGAAGAGGGTGCTCTCGAGGGCGCCGGTGAAGGCGGTGACGGCCTGCTCGATGGCGAAGCTCATCCTCGCCGTGACGCCCCCGAAGACGGCGACGTCGCCGATCGTCTCCGTCCCGCGGAGGGCGCCGATCGCGACCCAGACGAACGCGGCCCAGAACGCGGTCACCGAGACGGCGATGAAGACGGAGTCTCCCGCGAGGACGAGGCGGTGCAGGCGGGCGTCGCGCGAGCGGAACCCTTCCGCGATCGCCCGGAAACGCGCGACGAGGTGCGGCCCGATGCCGAGGATGCGGACCTCGGGGACGGAGCGCGCGTCGACGAGGAGGGAGACGAAGTAGGAGATCCAGCGCCGGCTCGTCGTCCTCCGCTGCTCCTCCTCGTAGCGCATCCGGGCGAACCGCCACTTCGCGAGGAGGAACGGGACGCCGACGAGGAGGAGCGCGAGGGCGACGAGCGGCTCGATGTAGACGAGGACGGCCGTCAGCGACGCCACCCTCACACTCTCCGCGCAGGCTCCGAGGGCGCCCTCGAGGAACTTCCCGAAGCTCCCCGCCGTGTCCCTGCGCGCCTGCTCGAGGACGTCCTGGAAGCGAGGGTCCTCGAAGTGCGCCGGCTCGAGCCGGGCCGCGCGGGCGAGGATCTCGTCGGTCAGCGAGAGCGTCAGCTCGCCCTGGAGGCGGCGACTCGCGAAGTCGTGGACCGCCCGCGCCAGGGCCTCCAGCGCCGTGCAGCCGACCCCGAGGAGGAGCCACGGGAGGAGCGCGGGCAGCCCGCCCGTCCCGCCGCCGAGGCCCGCGGACACGGCGTTGATCAGGCCGCGCGCCGCGAGGACGACTCCCGCCGGGACCAGGCTGCGGACGAGCGCCGCCCCGACGAGCGTCGCCGTCAGGCCCCGGTGGACGGCCCACGTCCGTCGCAGCGCCCAGGCCGCGCTCGCGACGAGCGTGCCGAGCCTTCGCTCAGCCACCGTCGCGCTCCCCGCGGGCGTTCTCGATCCGCCTGCGGATCTCGTCCGCCCCGACCATCGGGGTGCCCTGGGCCGCCGCCCACGAGGGCCACCGGGAACGCGGGACGTTCGGCTTCCCCTCGGCGAAGCAGATCGCGTCGAGGATCTCGAAGAGGCGGCTTTCGTGCCGCGCCATCCGCTCGAGCGTCCGGCGCCGGATCTTTTCCGGCGGAACCGGACACGACGCCAGCTCCCGGACCCCCGCCGCGACGGCCTCGGGTTCGTCCGCGACGATCCGGACGTATTCGGGGTCGAAGAACTCGTCCCGTCCGCCGCGGCTCGCCGTCGAGACGACGGGGAGCCCCGCCAGCAGGTACTGGACGCTCGCGAGCATCGCCCCCTCGACCGCGGAGAGGCAGAGACCGACCCGTGCCTGGTTGACCGCGTCGTTGATCTCCTCGCCGCCGAAGCTGCGGTAGTCCGCCGCGAGCGGGTCGTTGAACCAGTGCGCTCCCGGGAGGATCTCCCTCACCGAGCGGACGTACGCGGCGTCGTGGTACTCCTCGACGCGCGCCGTCACCAGCGCGAGGCTCTCGATTCCGGCCGCGAGCCCGTGCCGCTTGAACGGGCAGACCCGGGCGTCGTAGACGGCGTCGAAGCGTTTCCCGCACCCGGGCAGGGGCCGGAACGTCGCGGGGCTGACGAACGCGTTGTGGCTCACCCAGGCCGAGCCGAGGCCGCGGGCGGTCATCATCCGGTGCTCGGCCTCGCTGTTGGCGAGGAAGATCATCCGGTGATTCGGGTGGCGCCGGAGGTGCCGTGCCTTCCACCGCGCGAGCTGGTCGACATGCCAGGAGTCGTCGCGGGCCCAGGAGAGGCTCACGAGGAGGGTGACCGGGCGGTAGCGGTACTGCCGGAAGACCGGCAGGAGGGCGCCGGGCACCTCTGCGAGGACCCAGTCCCGGGCCTCGAGGACCAGCGGGTCGGCCGAGAGGACGACGCAGGTGCCCCCCCTCATCCGCCCCTCCAACTGCCGGATGGGAAGCGCCCGGTAGAGGAGGTTCAGGAGGTCCGCTCCTCTCATTCGCAGAGGACCCACGGCCCCTTCCGCTCCGACGCGAACTCCGTGTCCTGGATCGCGTTCGCGAGCGTGATCGAGGTCGCGATCAGGAAGTAGGCCGCCAGAGCGCCTCCCACGAGGGTCCTTCGCGCGGCCCACGGCGTGCCGAGCTCGCGGTCCGCGAGGAGCTCGGCGAGCGGAAACGACGCGAAGAAGATCCCCTGCATCATGACGAAGCCCGCCGCCCACGCATCCCGGTTGAGGATGACATAGGCGAGGTAGGCCGTCGGGATCAGCGTGAAGAGAAGGTGCGCGTCGGTCCTCCGCCTCCACCAGACCCACCAGGAGAGCGCCACCGACGGGAGGAGGCCGGTGCTCAGGAGCTTGAAGCCGACTCCCCTCCAGCTGGAGAAGCCCCGCTGTACCCCGAGGGCGTAGAGGAGGTTCCCGGCGCTCGCGAGCCCGTCGAAGGCGTTCAGGAGGACGAAGGGGAGCGCCATCCCCAGGATCGACACGGCCGCGGCGCGGGGCTGCCGACGGGCCAGGAGGTAGAGGACGAACCCCAGGGAGAAGATGGCCGCCGAGAACTTGAAAAGGAATGCGATCCCCATCAGGAGGCCGGGAAGGAGCGCGTCCCGCCGCGACACGTAGCGCCAGACGCCGAGGGCGAAGAAGAGGAGCGTCACGAGGTCGTCCTGCTCGCCGACCGCCACGTTCAGGTTCGTCCCCGGGTAGAACGCGAAGAGGACCGAAGCGAGGAGCACCGCCTCCGCGGGAAAGAGCCTGTGGCCGAGGCGCGCGTGCAGGGCGAGGAGCCCCGCGAAGAGCCCCAGGTTGACGAGCTTCAGGCCGAGGATCCCGGACGCGTGGTAGACGCCGTACCAGAGGACGGGCCCGACGAACGTCTTGCTCGTGATCCGGTAGCCCGCGACGCCCCCGAGCGCCTCCCTGCCGAGGTTCACGGCGCCGATCACGTCCGGGTAGAGCCGGCCGAAGAAGACGACGATCAGCCCGAGCTTGAACAGGACCGCGACGACGAAGAGGACGGAGAAGGAGCGGGCGAGCCTGGTCACCGGCCTCCCTCCTCGCCTCTCCAGAGCCGGAAGACCTCGGCGGGGAGCGTGGCGGCGCCGATCGCGATGAGAACCGTGAGGGACACCACGGGGTAGAGGTAGTAGCGGTCCCAGTCCACGGGCGTCAGAAGGGCGGGCACCGCCGTGAAGAGCCCGACCACCAGGAGAGCCAGGGCGGCACCCGGGCCGCTCCCCTCTTTCGTCCGCCGCCAGGCCGCGCGCAGCAGGAAGAGGAGACCGAGGCCCCCGAGGAGGGCGTTGAGGGTCGCGACCTTCGAGACCGTGTAGTCCTTCAGCGTGCGCCGCAGCACGACCCGGGTGCGCCGGGTCGCCGACTCGAGGCCCCAGCGCGGGTCGCGCTGGTTTCCCGCGAGCTCCCGCGCCCGCAGCTCGAGCATGGCGCTCAGGTGCGCCACCGGGCGTCGGTGGAGCGACGGATTGACGGCGACGAACGTCGTCGCGCACGAGCCCAGCACGAGAAGCGAGGAGACCGCCCCGAAGGCCAGGCGGGAGCCCCGGAGGGCGAGCCCTTTCCCTCCGAGGGCCAGGCACCAGCCGACGACGACTCCGGCGCCGGCGATCGCCAGGCCGTTGAGCTTCGACCCGCCGGCCAGCCCGGACGCGACGCCCATCGCCGCGAGCCAGGCGAGAGCGCGGCGCGAGGCCCCGCCGGGAGCATCCGACCACTCCCCGTCCCCGGCCCGCAGGGCCCGGATGCCGGCGCACGTCGCGAGGCAGGTGAAGAAGAGCAGCGAGGGCTCGCCCATCGCGCGGCGCAGGTGCACGAGGAGGTACCCGGACGTCGAGAAGAGGAGGACGAACAGGAGGCCCGAGATCCGCCCGGCCGCCTCTCGCACGTGCACGTAGAGGAAGAGCCCGCTCAGAACGCTCAGGGCGGCCATGAAGCCACGGACCGCGTCGAGGAGCCCGGGCGACGGCATGTTCCCGAGGCGGACGTTCTCGTCGTGGCCCAGGTCGTACTTCCAGGGACGGTTCAGGTCGGCGACCGTGTAGCCCCGAAGGCGCCTGGCCACCGCGATCAGGTAGCGGGCCACGGGGGGCTGGTCGAGGGAAAAATAACGGTGGCTCCAGGTGAGCCGGGAGATCCAGCCGTCGCCGGCACCCTCGCTGCCGGCGGCGGCGTCCGCTGGCCGCGCCGCGCGAACGCCCTCCCGAAACCACTCCGGCGGGACGAAGTGCTCGTCGACGGCCGCTTCGAAGTAGAGGCTGCAGGCGATCCAGAGGCTCTCGTCCTGGTGGAACGAGACCTGGCCGAGGCCGCGGAAGAAGGAGAACGCGAGGACCGCGCCGACGGCGACCCATTCGGCCAGGCGGAGGAGGCGCGGCCGCACCGGTGTCATCGCCCGGGGGGCCCGCTCCGCCGGCTCCCGGCCCGCCCTGTCCGGACCCCTGCTGCCCACATCGGAATTCGCGAGGTTAGCAGGTCGCCGGCAGGGACCAGGCGAGGGGCCGAGGCCCCCCGTCCGCTCTCCCGCAGGCCTGCTCTCCCCCGGCTATTCGCCCGCCACCTTCAGCACCGCCCCCGCCGAGTAGGCGTTGAACTCCGGCGCGTACATCGACTGGACCGTCGCCGGGCCGACCCGGAACGTCCCCGCCATGTTCGCCCGGAGCCGGTACTTGAACGTGTACTCGCCGACGGGAAGCTGCTCGAAGAAGAAATTCGTCCCGCTGTCGCGGACCTCCTCGTACCAGGCGATCCCGAGGTCCCACTTGTAGCGCGAGACCGTCGTCTCGGGCTCGAAGCCGGCGCCGCGCGGGTCGCGCAGGTGGACGTACTCGGCGGCGTGCTTCGTCCGGAGCGAGATCTGCACCTCGACCTGGTCGCCCGGCTTCAGGACGGTTCCGTCGGCGAGGGGCTTGAGGACCCACTCCTTCCCCGTGTTCTCGCGCAGGAAGTAGCGCCGCGAGACCCGGAAGAAGTCGCCGCGGTCCTCCTCGGGGAGCTTCTCCGTCGAGAAGTGCCACGCGGCCGAGGCGAAGGCGAACCCCTTCCCCCCCTTCTCGACGGCGATCGTCGAGGTCGTCTTCGGGTCGACCTGCGGCCCCGGGATGACGACCTGGTTCTTCTTCCCGGTGTACCGGTCGGGCTCGAACGTGAACACCGTCTCGCGTCCGCCCGCCGTCACCTTCATCGTCTCGCGCGCCCCCAGCGCGCCTTCGGCCTTCAGGTAGTGGAGGAGCGAGTAGACGACCTCGGCCGTCGCGCGCGTCGACTTCCACTGGTTCAGCTTCTTGTTCAGGAAGAGCCACTGGACGAGCCCGTCGCGGCGCGGGTCCTTCGGCGAGAGCTCCATCAGGGTCCGCAGGGCGAACGCGTGCGTCTCGATCGTGTCGTTGTACCAGAGCCAGGAGCGGTCCTCCTGCGCCCAGAACGTCCCCTGCTCCTCGTTCGTCTTCGCCGAGTCCATGACGCTCGCGAAGACGAGCTGGGCGTCCTTCGGGCGTCCCATCCTCTTCAGCGTCAGGGCGAGGTACCCCTTCAGGTACGGGGAGTGCTGCTTCCAGTGACGGAACGAGAAGTCGAGGATCTCCTTCCGCTCCTCCGCCGTCAGGGCGTTCCCCATCCAGGAGGGGTCGGGGTAGCAGCTCGCGACGTAGTTGACGAATGTCAGGATCTCCCAGCAGCAGTCCTTCGCCATCATCGAGCGGAGGTCGTCGCGGTAGTGCTTCGCGACGTAGGACCAGCCCCGCTCCACCATGTCGCGTGGGACCTCGACGCCGAACTCCGAGGCCTTCGCGAGGCCGTGGAGGATGTAGACGGTCATGTAGGGCGACGGCGGGCCGCCCGGCCACCAGGGGAAGCCGCCGATCGCCGTCTGGGCCTTCCGGAGCTTCGCGATCGCCGCCTCGCGCTCCGCCTTCGCGACGCGCGGGTCGAGGACCTTCGAGAGGCCGAACCCCGCGTCCGTCCCGCCCCGGGCGTCGACGAGCCACGGGCTCTCCTCGAGCGTCATCTTCCGGTTCGGGTCGGCCGCGTCCCAGGTTTCGAGCCTGACGTCGCGCTTGCTGAGCTCCTTCGCCATCGCGGCGACCGAGGGGTACTTCTCGAACATCGACGAGACGATCCCGGTCGAGACGAAGCGGTTCAGCGTCTGCTCCGTGCACTCGTACGGGTAGTTCACGAGGTACGGCAGCGCCTCGAGGACGGCGTAGAAGAGCTGGGCGTCGACCGTGACGACCATCTGCTCGTTCTGGAGCGTCGGGTCGCCGCCTCTCGCCAGGTCTTCGAAGTGCAGCTCCTTCTTCTGCCCCTCGCGGAGCGTGACGAAGCGCGACTGGACGAGGTGCATCCGGCTCGGAAGGACCGGCAGGGGCCGGAGCTCGCCGTCCGAGAGGCTCCCCGAGGTCGCCGTCACCCTGAAGGCGACGGTCCGGACCCCGGGCGGGACCGAGAGCCGGAACGTCTCGTTCGTGCCGCCCCCCGCCGGGACGGAGATCGCGCGGCTCGCGTCGGCCGCGGAGAGGCCGAAGCGCGCCGAGAGGTCCTCGTTCGTCTCCGGGTCGAGGAGCTGGAACGCGAGGCTCCCCGAAAGCGGCGCGTCCGAGGCGTTGTTGACGACGACCTTCAGCTCGGCGCGGTCCCCCTCGCGCAGGAAGCGCGGGACGTAGGGCCGCACCATCAGCTCCTTGACGCTCTTCGTCTCCTTCTTCAGCGAGCCGCCGCGGAGGTCCTTCGTCACCGCGTGGAGCCAGACGTTCCACGACGTGACGGAGTCGGGCACCGTGAACTCGATGGAGGCGGAGCCGTCGGCGCCGGTCAGGAGCTGCGGGCTCCAGAACGCCGTCTCGGCGAAGTTGCTCCGGAGCGCCGGGACCTCGCCCGCGCCTGCGGCCGCCGGGGCCGCCTCCCCGGCGTCCTTCTTCTTGTCGGCCAGGGCGTCGAGGGACTGCTCCTGCCTCGCCTCGCGCCGTGCCTGCGGCGCCGCGGCGGGGGCGGGCGGAGGCGCGGCGGCGTTCATCATCACGCCCTCGGCGGCGACGCCTCCCTTCGCCATCACCATCCGCCCCCGGTAGCCCGGGCCGCCGATGCCGTAGCGGTCGAGCTCCTTCAGCCGGTCCGGAACGAGGGAGGGACCCGGAGGAGTCGCCGCGAAGCTCCCGGTGACCCACTGGGCCCAGGCCGGCCCGAGCGTCGCGCGCGTCCAGGGAGTCCCCGTCCGCGAGGGGTAGAGGGAGAGGACGGACGGCGGGTTGTGGGGCGCGAAGACGTCGAGGCTCCGGTCGTACATGTAGCCGAGGAGCTCCGCCGCTCCCGCCTCGACCGGCTTGCCGGAGGGCGACTTCACGGTGACGCGCCACGTCTCGCGCGTGCCGGGCCGGATCCTGTCCCGGAACGACGCGAACTCGAGCTTCAGCTCGCGATCGTCCCACGGGACGAAGACCGCGGCCGTCTGGCTCATCCACTGGTGGTCTCGGAGGGCCGAGAGGGTGACGCCGAAGCCGCCGCGGTCCGCTTCCGTCACCGGGATCTCGACGACCGTCTTCCCCTCTCCCGCCTTCAGGACGCTGCGCGAAAGGAGCTTCCCGGCCCGGTAGCGCTCGAGGAGCATCGGCTGTCCCGGGAGGCCCGAGGCCGCGAGGAGGCGCGCCGTCTCCCCGACGCGGACGGAGCCCGACTCGGCGAGGAGGACGAGCGGCACGGCGGGGGGTTCCTTTCCGCCGGCCACGAGGAAGTCGCGGAAGGTCTCGTACGGCGCGCCGAAGTCGTCGACGGTCGTGTAGCGGAGCCGGAAGGCGCCGGCCGGCAGCCTGCCGAGGTCGACCTTCGCCTGGCCGTTCTCCCCGTGCACCGTCTCGCCGTGCGCCTTCTCGGCGCCGTCCCTGAAGCCGCGGAGCACCCCTTCGACCTCGAAGCCCGTCTCCCACCGGGGACGGAGCGCGTCTCCCGGCGTCGCGTACTTCGATCCTTCGGGAGCCCCCGCCTCGCCGTCCCGGGAGCCGCCCCGGCGCGGGAGGTCGGCCGGGAGAGGCGTCGCGGAAGGCGGGACGAGAGCGACGAGGCGCCACTGCCCCTTCCCCGGCCGCGGCGCGCCGTCGAGGCTCGTCCGCGTGATCGTCGCCGGGGCCGGCTCGCCCTCGCGCTCGAACGCCGCCGCGAAGCCGACGCTCGCCTCGACCGAGACGAAGCCGAGGCGCACGGAACGGGTCGCGCTCCGCGTCTCGCCCCCCTCGTCGACGACGTCGGCGCTCACCGCGTAGCGCCACGTCACCTCGCTCCCCTTCGTGGCCGTCTCGTCGGCCTCGGGCGTGAAGGCGACCGTGAACGTGCCGTCGGCCCCGAGCTTCGTCGCCCCGGAGGCGATCGTCTGCGCCTTCGCGGGAGAGCCCCAGCCCCAGAACGCCCACCACCAGGGGTGGACCGTCTCGCGCGTGACGCGCCACTTCACGTCGCCGCTCGCGACGGGGAGACCGAAGTAGTACTTCGCCTCGCCGGTCAGGACGGCCTTCCGGTTGAGGCGCATCGGCTCCTTCGGCTCCCGGAAGGTCGCCTCGAACGTCGGCCGCTTGTACTCCTCGACCTTCACGGACGTGCTCCCCGCGAGCGAGGAGTCGAGGCGCCACCCGCCGAGGAGGCGCCCGGTCGGGACGACGATCTCGCCGGCGGCCGTGCCGAAGTCGTTCGTCGTCGCGGTGACGCTCTCGACCTTCTCCCCGTTCGGGTCGACGAGCGTCACGGTGACCGGCGTCCGCGCCGCGGAGCGGAACTTCGCCTCCTCCGGCGTGCCGTCGTAGGCGAGGACCTTCCAGTAGAGCTTCTGCCCGGGGCGGTAGATGCTCCGGTCGGTGTAGACGAGGGAGGCCGTCCGTCGGCCCGGCGTTCCCGGCCGGTAGAAGCCGACCTGCTGCCCGTCGAACGTGACGTGCGGCCCCTTCTTCGCGAGGAGGTGGTACGTGTTCCCCCCCTCGCGCGACGCGAAGGTGACCGCGCCGTCCGCGTCCGACGTCTTCACCTCGGCGCGCCGGTGCCCCTCGCGCCAGTCGAAGCGCCAGAGCGCGACCTCGGCGCCCGCCACGGGCGTCCCCGTCGCGCCCGAGAGGACGCGCGCCGCGACGGCCCCGGTCTCCGACTCCGGCCTCACGACGAGGACCAGGTCCGAGAGGAAGAGGTTCGTGCCGACGACGACGTTGTCGGACTCGCCGAAGTCCTTCCGGGCGGAGGCGAGGACGACGTAGAAGCCCGGCTCCTTCATCGGCGGGGTCACGAACGTCCGGTGGACCTCGAAGTCGGGCGTCGGCGGCAGGTCCACGGACCACGCCGCCGACGCCTTCGTCCCGAGGATCTTCCGCATGTCGTCGGTCGTCGGGAGCGCCGACCAGTCCTTCGAACCCTCGATCCGCTTCTCCACGTCCATCCGGAAGGCGCGGAAGTGGACCGAGGCGAGGTTCCGGTGCGAGACCTCGATCGAGCGCCGCGACGGCCCGTCGACCGACATCGCCTGCAGCCGCACCTCGGGCGCCTCGATCGACTTCACGATCGAGAGGCAGCGCTGGCCGCCGGGCGAGGAGGGGTACGCGGCGCGTCCCTCCTCGGCCTCGCGGCGCGCGTTCACGCGGCGGTCCGGCCGGTTCCCGTTCTGGTGGAGCTCGGCGACCTCGGCCTTTCCCATAGCCCACCAGGGATCGGAGCGGAACGCCCCGAGGCGCGCTTCCAGGTCCCTGCGGATCCGCTCCCGGTCACGCTCCTCGGTGAACGACGCCGCGAGCCTCCGCGCCCGCTCGAGGCGCGCCTCGAGGCGCGCGCCCGGGGTTCCGACCGAGGCGTGCCACGCCTCGAGGTCGGTCAGGACGGCGCCGATCTTCACGAGCGGGTGGACGGCCGGCGAGGCGAGGTCGACGGCGGCGTCCTTCGCGGCATCTCCCGCGAGGAGCGCTCCCAGGTCGAGCCGCCACACCTCGTTCGACTGCTCGGGAGTCCAGCCGGCCGTGTCGGCGAGGAGGTCGACGAGGAGGTAGCTGACCGCGTCGCGGAGCGACCCGCGGATCTCCTTCGGGTAGCTGTTCGCGTCGAGGACGAGCCCCGCGGCCGAGACGGGCTCCTTCCCGAGGGCCTCGCGCAGCTTCCAGACGTCGAGCGCCGCCCTCAGCGCCTCGGCGAGGATCTGCTCGCGCGTCCAGGCCTTCAGGTCGACCTCGCCCCGCGTCTCGACCTTCTCCCGCTTGCCGATCTCCCACGAGTAGGCGCGCTGGTAGGTGACGAGGGAATGGCCGTAGAGGAGGGAGAGCTGCGCCCTCGGGAGCGCGCCCTCGGGCCACGGCTCCTCGCGGAGCCTCCGCACCGCCGTCTCGTAGCCGTGCAGCCCGATCCGGAGCTGGGTCACGGTGACGAGGGCCTTCGTCCAGTCGGCCTCGTTCCCCTTCGCCTTCGCGGCGGCCAGGATCGTCTCGGCCGCCTTCGCGGCCTCCTCGTACTTCTGCTCGCCGACGAGGCGGTCGACGTCCTTCCACGATGCGCTCGCCTGCGGCACGGGCTTCATACCCTTCTCCTTCCCCTTCGGGGGGGCGAGGGCGAGCGCGCCTCCGGCGAGGAGGACGACGACGGAGAGGAGGGCGAGGGCGGTCCTTCGACGGGGGCGCGGCTCGGTCGTCATGGCGGGAGCTTAGACCGCGGCCGCGGAAGAGAGTTCCCCGCGGTGAGGGAGGTCACACGCGCCGGGCGCCTCCCGGAAACGACTCGGGCGGCCCGGCGCCGGAGGACGCCGGGTCGCCCGGGGGCTCGGCCCCGGAGCTCCGCCTAGAAGGCGATCGAGACGTACGCGAGCGGACCGTCGTACTTGTACTCGAACGACACGTCGCCCTTGTCCTGGCGCTTCGTCACCTCGATGTCCGTCGAGGACCAGACCGCCCCGATGCCGACGTTCGGGGTGAAGAAGTAGTCGAGCCCGGCCCGCCAGTCGAGCATCTTCCCCGTGTAGTCCGAGATCGTCGCCTTCATGTACTTCACGCGGGCGGTCGCGAGGAATCCCGGGAGGAGCGTGTAACGGAAATGCGCGCCGACCGCGGGGATCGGGACGATCAGGTCGCTCGTCTCCCGCTGGACGGACCCGGCCTGGGTTCCGCCTCCGCCGCTGATCGCGCCCGAGGCCTCGAACTCCCACTTCGTCCAGAACGTCGACGCCCCGAGCATCAGGCCGACCTCGGCCTCGCCCGAGTTGAGGAGCGAGTACGAGTAGTAGAGGTCGCCGACGTCGACGCGGGAGCTCGAGTCGACGGAGGCGCCGGCGTGATAGGTCGTGTCGCCGATGACGAAGTCCCGGTCCAGCCTGTGCGTCGAGCCGCGGCGGAACGTCTGGTAGGCGAAGTCCATCCGCCCGCGCGGCCCGAACCTCCAGTAGCCGTCCGTCCGGAAGGAGGTCTTCGAGGTGTCATAGCCGAGGTCGTCCTCGAGGCTGATCTCGGTCCCGGTCCCGTTCGCCGGGTCGAGCCGGAAAGTCGTCGTGAAGTCCTGGAAGAAGCCCCCGAAGTCCATCCGGAAGCGCTCGTTCATCCCCTTCACCTGCCCGTAGGACTGGGCGAGGAGTGGCGAGGAGACGGAGAGAGTGATGGCGGCCACGAGGATCGGCCGGAGGAAGCGGTGCATGACAGGTTCCTTTCCGCGCGCGATAGAGCGCTCGAGGGATCCCGGAGATTCTGACAGACGGATTGCCCGGGCGCTCCCCGCCGGCTCGCGTTCACCCGGGGAGTCCAGCGCCTCCCGGTGCGGGTCCCGCTGGTTTCGGGATCGCCCGGTTCGGCGTCCGGCGTGAAACCGCTCCCCGGGCCCGACTGCGTCGCCTCCGGGCGAGGAGCCACTCCCAGAGCGAGGCGTCCGCGTACGTCGCCGTCCAGGAGTCGTGCCCCGCGTCCGGGTCGACGACGAGCTCGGCCGTCCCCCCGCACGCCTTCACCGCCGCGACGACCGTCTCCGATTCCGCGAGCGGGACCGTGGTGTCCTTCGCGCCGTGGAACGCCTTCACCGGCACGTCCTTCAGGCGGCAGGCGCGGTCCGGAAGCGCTCCCCCGCAGACCGGCACGATCGCGGCGAAGCGCTCCGGGTAGGTCATCGCGAGGTCCCACGTCCCGCGCCCGCCCATCGACATCCCCGTCACCGAGACGCGGTCGGGGTCGATCCGGAGGCGGCGCGCGACGTCGTCGAGGAGCGCCGCGAGGGCGTCCGCGTTCCAGCGCTCTCCCTCGGGGCACTGTGGCGAGACGACGACGAACGGGAAGTCGTCGCGCCCGTCGAGGAACTTCGGCGGGCCGTGGACCTTCACCTTCTCGAGGTCGTGGCCCCGCTCCCCGGAGCCGTGCAGGAAGAGGAGGAGCGGCCACCGCCGCGCGGGATCGGTGGCGTAGGCCTTCGGGAGGTAGAGGAGGTAGCGGTAGCCGACCTTCTTCGTCACCGTCCCCTCGAACGACTGCGCGCTCTGGCCGGGTGAAGGCGCGGGCGAGGCCGTCCGGCAACCGAGGGCGAGAAGGGCCGGGAGGAGCGTGAGCGACCCGAGGAGCCAGCGGGCGGATTCCACGCGCCGATTCTGCCGCCGATCCGGGAGCACGCCCTTCGAGACCTGCCCATTGCTCCCGGTCCGGGCGAGGGAGCCGGCAGCGGGCGTCAGGAGAGACGGACCGCCGCGGCCGCGAGGATCGGCCCGTTCTTCTCGGCGCGCGACGCGAGCGCGCGGACGGTCGCCGCCCAGCCCCGGCCGCGCGGGATCTCCGGCTTCCACTCCTCGATCGAGAGCCCGCGCAGCTGGGAGCGACCGCGGAGGAGGATCTCGGCCCACTCGGGCCTCGACTGCCCCGCGAGGTCCAGGACGGTCACCGCGAACGCCTCCTCGCGCCGGTGGAGGAAGAGGACCCCTTCGCCGGAGACGCCGCTCTTCTCGAGCTTCAGGAGCGCGGCCCGCCCGCGGGGTCCGTCCTCGAGCTCCTGGAAGATCCCCTCGACGAGCGCGTGCCCCGACGCGAAGAAGTCGAGCTCCTCGCGGACGACGGCCTCCTCGCGGTCGAACGTCCCGAGGAAGCGGCTGCCGCCCGGGACTCCCGGGAGGTGCTCGAGGAGGGCGTCTCCGCCGAACTCGAGGTACCAGGTGCGCGCCCCCTTCTTCTCGGCGACGTCGAACCCGTAGAGCTCGCAGGCCGCGACGACGAAGCGCTCCATCGCGGCGTCGAGCCCCGCCGGCACCCGCGAGACGATTCCGCCGGCGAGCTCGGGGCGGTAGCCCTCCGCGTGGAGGTGGTGGTAGGCGCCCCTCTGGCGGACCTGCGCCGCGCCGCGGACCTCGGCGACGAGCTCCTCGACGGGGAGGTCGGTCAGGCCGCGCGCCGAGGACTTCTCGGCCTTCCGGATCGCGGCCTCCACGCTCGCGAGCGACCGCTCGAGGCCGCCGAGCGGCTCGCGGAAGAGGCCGATCCGCTCGTAGAGCTCGACGAGGTGACGCCAGAAGCCCGACGGCGCGCGGAAGTAGACGACCTCGACGCGCTCCTTCCGGCTGATCCGGTCGAGGCGCCCGATCCGCTGCTCGACCTGCGCCGGGTCGAGCGGGAGGTCGAAGAGGACGAGCCGACGGCAGAACTCGAAGTTCCGCCCCTCGCCGCCGCACTCGGTCGAGACGAGGAACGTCGGGCCTTTCGGCCTCCGGAACTCGGCGACCTCGAGGTCGCGCCGCTCCGGCGTCAGCTCCTCGTGGAAGACGGCGACGCGCTTGCGCGTCTCGCGCTCGAGGAGCGCCTTCAGCGCCTGGAGCGTCGGGAGGTCGTGGCAGAAGACGAGCGTCTTCCCCTCCTCCGCGCCACCGGGAGAGAAGCTCCGCGCCTTCCCGACGAGCCACCTCACCCGCGGGTCGGCCGCGTCGGCCTTCTCGTCCCCCGAGAGCCCCTGAGACGCCGGGACGGCGTCGAGCTCGACGGGAAGCGGCACGCGCGGCGGGAGGCCGCCGATGTCGACGCGACGCGTCGCGCTCGTGCACGGCGGGAGCGGCTGGTTCTCGGCGAGGGCGGCGACGAACTCCTTCTCCGAGCGGTAGGCGTCGGGGCGGACGAGCTGGAGGAGGCGGAAGAACCCGGACGTGTCGGCCTCGAGCGGCGTCGCCGAGAGGAGGAGGAGGTGCTTCGCCGCCTGCGCGAGCGGCGCGATCGCCCGCCCGGCCTCGGCGTCGAGCGCGAGCCGGTGCGCCTCGTCGACGACGAGGAGGTCGAGGCCCGCCTCGACGGCCTTCGCCGGGAGGCCGGGCTCCGCAACGAGCTCCTCGAGCCCGATGACGGAACGGCGGTGGGCGTCGAACGGGTTGAACTCCGGGCCGTGGTCCTTCGCGACGTCGGCGCGGCGCCTGGCGTCGAGGAGGACGAAGGCCTGGTGGAACTTCCGCCAGAGCTCGCCGAGCCACTGGACGGTCAGCGTCGACGGCGCGACGACGAGGACCCGGTCGGCCCGCTCGGTCCTCACGAGGCGCGACAGGACGAGGCACGCCTCGATCGTCTTGCCGAGGCCGACCTCGTCGGCGAGGAGCCAGCGGACCGGCTCGTAGGCCGTCGCCCGCTCGGCGACGTGGAGCTGGTGCGGGTGGATCGCGATCCGCCCGCCGAGGAACGAGCCGAGCCCCTTCGCCTGCCGCATCCGCTGCAGGTAGAGGCCGTCGAGGCGGTTGCGGAACGCCGCGGCCCGGTCGACGTCGAGACCCGCGAGCCTCTCGACGGGGTCCTGCGGGATCTCGGCCGGCCAGAGGCCGTCCTCCTCGATCGTCCGCCCGTCCGTCGTCGTCCAGGCCGTCGCGCCCCTCTCCTTCGAGGCGAGGGTGACGATCTCGCCCGTCTCCTCGATCCGCGCGTCGCGTCCCGGCGAGAGCTCGAGCGGCTTCAGGCCGGTGTCCCCCGCGCCGAACGTGAGGCGCTCGCCGGTCCTCGGGAAGAAGACGACGACGCGGCGCGCCGCTGCCTCCTCGACTCGCCCGGGGCCGAGGTCGCGGTTGTACTTGTGCAGGACCTTTGTCCCGATGCGGGGCGCCCCGGCAGGGGCGGCTTCCCTCGCCATGAGGCCGGGAATGGTGCACCCACGGCTCCCCCGGGGCAAGGCCCCAGGGAAGCCGTGGGCGGTCAACGTGTTAGCCGCGGCAGAAGACGCGGAAGTCCATGTCGCCGTACGGGAAGATCGTGTCGGCGTCCTCGAGGATCGTCAGGTAGTCCTCGTGGATCTGCCCCGCCTCCACCTGGCGCAGCAGCTCCTTCGCCCGGTCGAGGTGCCGGAGGATCTGAACCTCGGAGTAGCGGACGGCCTGCCCCGTCTCGATGAGGAAGCCCCAGTCCGAGGCGCCGGCGAGGAAGAGGCTTCGCGCCGCCTGGTCGAGGGCGCGCTTGAGCATCGGGTCGGTCGTCGCGACGTGCCGCGTCGCGAGGTCGGCCATCTTCCCGATGAGCCGGAAGAGGTGGCGGTAGACCCAGGTGTTCGGCTGGAACTCGCGCCCCTCGACCCAGGTCTGGAAGAAGTCGCCCTTCCCCCAGCTCGAGGCGCCCGGGGTCATCCGCTGGTGGTGGGCGTTCTCGGCGAGGTACTCGGAGGGCGTCGCCGGCCTCACGACGGACTGGTCCCACAGGAGCTTGCGGAAGACGGACTCGATGAAGCCCGGGCCCTCCTCCCACCAGTGGCCGAAGAGCTCGGCGTCGTACGCGGAGACGACGCACGGCTTGCGCCCGCCGTGCTTCTCGAAGAAGTAGTTCGCCTGGGCGCCCCGCTCGAAGACGAACTGCGCCGCCTGGGTCTCGCGCGTCTCGTCGGCCCACTCGGGGACGTAGTACGTCTTGCCGCCCAGGTCGACGCCCCGGCCGGTGATCCGGAAGTACTTGATCCCGGTGTTCCGGCGCACGCCGGCCGTCTTCCAGTACTCGGGGAGGTAGTCCCAGTCCGCGTCGTAGCCGAGGTCGCGGTACCACTCCTTGTAGTTCGGGTGACCCGGGAAGCCGTTCTCGCGCGACCAGATCTTCGCGCGGGTCTCCGGGTCGATCGGGAACGCGGCGGTCCCGGCGGGAGTGACGACGGGGTTCGCCGAGTCGAAGAAGGGGCGCGTGTCCCCCTCGCGCAGGCCCCTCGGGTTCACGAGGAACCACTGGATCCCCTCGGCCGCGAGGAAGGAGTCGAGCCCCGGCGTCCAGGCGTTCTCGGCGAGCCAGATCCCCCGCGGGCTCCGCCCGAAGGTCCGCTCGTACTGCCTCTTCGCCGTCTGCAGCTGGGACCGGATCGCCTCCGGGAAGTCCTTGTAGAGGGGAAGGATCCAGTGCGTCGCCGGGCAGGTGATGACCTCGAGCTTGCCCGCGTTCTGGAAGTCGCGGTAGCCCCGCGTCAGGTCTCCCTCGTAGGCGTCCCAGACGTGCCGGGCGATCCAGAAGCGGGAGAGGATCTGCTCGGCGGCGCCGAGCCACGGCTTGCCGCGCGCGTTGTCGCGCTCGCGCGTCGCGAGCTTGATGCACTCGTCGATGTGCCGCGCCGTGCGGAGCTTCAGGTGCGGGTCCTGCATCATCGCCAGGAGCGGCGGCGTGAGGCTCACGGTGAGGCGGAAGTCGACCTTGTCGCGCTCGAGGTTCCACATCACGTGGAGGAGCTGCGTGTAGACGGAGACGACCGCCTCGAAGAACCACTGCTCCTCGAGCCCCACCTCGTACTCGGGGTGCCGCACGAACGGGAGGTGCTGGTGGAGGACGAGCGACCAGTAGCCCTTCTCCTCGGGAGCGGCGTGGCTCCGCCGCTTCCAGTAGAGGTACTGGTTGAAGCGCCACTGGTCGGGGCCGACGGGGATCTCGACGTCGCTCGAGGGGACGTGGATCGAGCCCCACGTGACGTGGACCTCCGCCGGCTCGTCCTTGCCCCGCGGCACGAACACCGAGTTCGACCGCGCGACCTTCTCGAAGAACGTCGTCCCGTGGGCGCGGTAGCCGATCTCGGCGACGTAGTCGCGCCCGCCCGCGGCCTTCACCCAGTAGGCGACCTTGTCGGCGAGGTAGTCGTCGACCTCGAAGAAGGAGTTCGCGTTGAAGCCGTCGAACGAGACGCCGGTGACGTCGTAGACCCGGAGGAGGAGGGAGTTCTTCTCGAAGAAGTCGTCCCCGAAGCGCGCCTTCAGGCTCTCCCGCGCCGTCTCGCCGACCTCGTAGATGCAGTAGAGGCTCTCCGGGTCGCACGGGACGAGGTAGACGTACGTCTCGTTGTAGTAGTCGGAGAGGAACGGGAGCTCCTTCAGCAGCTTCTGGAAGGGCGTCTCGGGGACGTCGGGGTCGTAGGGGGGCGGCGGGAGCGGGTCCTGCGACGGGCGGTCGACCTTCGCGTGCCCGTCGTAGCCGGGGACCTCCTCGTCCCCGGCGCGGGCCGTCGCGGGGGCCGCGGATTCCGGCGCGGTCGTTTCGGGATCGGGGACCGGAGCGGGACTCTGAGCCTTCGGCTCGGTCATGGCCTTGGTCGCCTCCTTCTTCCCGGGGAGAGTCTTCTGTCGGGGTGCCGCCCTGGGCTTTCCGCCCTTCGCCGTTCCGGCCGGTCCGGTTTCCTTTTCCGTGGCCGGCTTCGGTGCGGCCTTCTTCGCGGGGGCCGCCTTTCGGGTCGTCGCCGCCGCGGTCCGCCTCGCCGGCTCCGCCGCGGGCACGGACTCGGGGACGGGGGCGCCGGTCGGGGCCGTCGCGGGCTTCTCCGGGGCCTTGCGCGCCGGCTTCTTCGGCCCGGGGGCGGTCTTCGTTCTCGGCTTCGGTGTCGGCTTCTTTTCCATGGTCCTCGTCCTGATCGGTTCGGGTTCCTGGCCCGGCGAGGACACGACGTCCCGCCGAAGGGCCAGAGGCCGGTCCGTGGCTCCCGGTCTCGGGTCCCTGTCCGGCGGCGGTCCGATGATACGGGATCGGGCGTGAAGAGGAGGTTCAGGCCCCGAGCGCCGCCTCGAGGTCCGCCACGAGGTCGTCCGGGTGCTCGAGGCCGATCGAGAGCCGCACGAGGTCGGGCGGCGCCGTCGAAGCCGGTCCCTCGCTCGTCGCCCGGTGCTCGATGAGGCTCTCGACGCCGCCCAGGGAGGTCGCCCGCGTGAAGAGCCGCGCCTTCCCGACCGCCCGGATCGCCGCCTCGCGCCCTCCCGCGACGTGGAGCGAGATCATCGAGCCGAACGCGTCCATCTGCCTCCGCGCCGTCTCGTGCCCCGGGTGGCTCGGGAGGCCGGGGTAGTTGACCTTCGAGACGGCGGTGTTCTCCGAGAGCGCCGTCGCCACGGCGGCGGCCGACGCCGCCTGGAAACGCGCCCGCACGGCGAGCGTCCGGAGGCCGCGGAGGACGAGCCAGGAGTTGAAGGGCGAGGAGACGGCGCCGAGGATCGTCCGGACGTGACGGACCTTCTCGGCGAAGTCGTCCTTCTTCGCGAAGACGAGCGCCCCGCCCTGCACGTCGCTGTGCCCGCCCATCCCCTTCGTCGTCGCGTGGAGGACGACGTCGGCCCCGAGGGCGATCGGCCGCTGCAGGACCGGCGTCGCGAACGTGTTGTCGACGACGACCCTCGCCCCCGCCTCCCTCGCGACGGCGGCCGAGGCGGCGAGGTCGGTCACCCTCAGGAGCGGGTTCGACGGGCTCTCGAGCCAGACGACGCGCGTCTCGGGCCGGAGCGCCGCGGCGAGGGCCCCCGGGCGGTCGAGCGGCGCGAACGTGGCCGTGAGCCCCCAGCCGGGGAAGAAGTCGCGGGCCGCGACGCGGTAGCCGTAGTAGACGTCCTCCGGGAGGACGACGTGGCTGCCGGGCGGGAGCGCCTGCACCACGGCGAGGCCGGCCGCCATCCCGGAGCCGAAGACGAGCGCCGATTCGCCCCCTTCCAGCCCCGCGAGCGCCTCCTCGAGGAGGTCCTGCGTCGGGTTCGACTCCCTCACGTAGGTGTGTCCCGCGAGAGGCGTTCCCGCCTCGTCCCGGCCGAAGGTCGTCGAGAGGTGGATGGGAGGGGCGACCGCGCCCGTCGACGGGTCGACGGAGAACGCGGCGTGGACGGCGAGGGTCTCGATCCGCATCGCCGGCGAGCCTACAGGAGCCGGACCCTGTGGAAGAATCCCCGCGTGCCGACGCTCCCTCCCCTCTCCGCCCCCCTCCTCGCCCTGGCCCTCGCCGGTGCGCCGGGCGACGCACCGCCGTCGCCGACGGCGGTTCCCGACGTCGCCTCCGGGCTCGAGACGGGGCGCGAGGGGCTCGCCCGCTACCAGTGGCGGCTCCGCACCGAGATGAAGGTCGACGACGTCCTCCGCGTCACGAAGGTCGAGGACGTCCACCTCGGCCCCGACGGCGGCCTCGTCACGAAGAAGACGGTCCGGTACGAGAAGAAACCCGACCCGAGGCCCCTCCCCCCGAACGACCCGCGGGCCGCGCTCCAGCACCCGCTGTCGGCGGACGAGGAGGACCGGCTCGCCGACGCCGCGATGGACCTGATGCAGCTCTACGCCCGCCTCTCCCCCGACGTCGTCCGGCGCTGGGCGGAAGGGGCGCAGCTCCTCCCGCCCGACCCGGAGCGCCCCGGCCTCGTCCGGATGAAGGGGCGCGGGCTCGGCCGGCCGCAGGACGAGGCGACGCTCTACCTCGACGAGAAGAGCCGCCTCGTCTCCGAGATCGAGGTCAAGACGACCGTCTCCCCCGAGATCCGGGACATCGCGTTCCTGCGGGCCGAGTTCGAGAAGCTCCCGGCGCCGGGCGGGCCTCCGCAGCTCCGGGTCCCGGGGAGGATCTTCCTGAACCTGGAGTTCCACGGGCGGCGCGTCGCGCTCGACATGACGACGACCGACTACCGCTCCTGGCCCTGAGCGCCGGAGCGCGAGCCGCCGCCCCCTCCCTCACATCGAGGCGACGCCGTCCCTTCCCCGCCGGGACGCCACGAGCCCCCCCGCCGCGACGAGCGTGAGGCCGCACGCGACGAGGACGGCCGGCGCCCCGACGGCGGCGGCCGCGGCCCCCGCCGCGAGGTTCCCGAGAGGCATCCCTCCGCGGAACGCGAGGCCGTAGATGCTGACGACGCGCCCCCGGAGCGCGTCGCCGACGCTCGCCTGGACGAGCGTCATGAAGCTCGAGAAGACCACCATGAGGCACGCCCCCGCCCCGACGAGGAGCGCGAACGAGAGGACGGGCGCGCGGGAGAGCCCGAACGACGCCGTCAGGACGCCGTACGCGAGGAGGCCCAGAGCGCCGATGAGCCCGCGCCGCCGCGTCCGCGAAGCGGTCGCCGCCACCACGATCCCGCCGAGGACCGCCCCGCAGCCGAACGAGGCGAGCAGGGCGCTGTAGCGTCCCGCGCCGCCGCGGAAGACCTCCTTCGCGAAGACGGGGAGGAACGTCACGAGCGGGATCGAGCAGACGCTTCCGAGGAACGCGAGGGCGACGAGTCCGCGCAGGGCGGGCCGCGTCCAGACGACGGTGAGCCCCTCCTTCAGCCCCTCGAGGACGGTCGCCCGGCCGCCTCCCGCCGCGGGGCGACGCGGGATCGCCGCCAGGGCGACGACGACGGCGAGGAACGAGAGGCCGTTCAGCCCCATGCAGCCCGCGGCGCCGAGCCGGTCGAACGCGAGGCCCGCGACCGCCGGCCCGACGACGCGCGCGAAGTTGAACTGGATCGAGTTCAGCGCGATCGCCTTCGGGACCTCCTCGGCGGGGACGAGCGTCGGGAAGAGGGCCTGGAAGGCGGGCGCTCCGAAGGCCTGGGCGAGCCCGGCCACGAACGAGAGCGAGAGGATCGAGGCGAGCGTCGCGCGCCCGGCCAGGACGAGTCCCATGAGCGTGAGGGCGCAGCTCATCTGGACGACCTGCGACGCGAGGAGGATCCTCCGCCGCTCCGCGCGGTCGGCCAGGACGCCGCCGAAGAGCGAGAAGGCGAGGAAGGGCGCGTCGCCGAGGAAGGCGTCGACGCCGAGCCAGAACGGGGAGCCGGTGAGCGTCAGGACGAGCCACCCCTGGGCCACCTTCTGCATCCAGGTTCCGACGCTCGAGACGAGCGACCCGGACCAGAGGAGACGGAAGTCGCGATGGCGGAGCGGGGAGAAGGCCGGGGGGAATCGGCTCACCGCGGGCGAGTCTCGCACGCGGCCGGCCGGGATCAGGCGCCGCCGCGCGGAGCGGCCTCGCCCCACCCCGGCTCGGCCGCGGGAACGACGGCGAGGGCGGCCGCGAGACGGCGCCCCCACTCCTCCGCGTCCGAAGGCCTCTCTCCCGGGCTCTTGGCGAGCGCCGCGAGCAGGACCTCGTCGACTTCCGCCGTGAGCCCCGGCCGGAAGAGCGAGGGGGGCGACGCCTTCTCCCCGAGGATCTCGTGGAAGATCGCGCCGACCGCTTCGCCCTTCACGAGGCGGACCCCCGTCAGCGCCTCCCACGCCACGGCCGCGAGGGCGTAGACGTCGGTCGCCGCGGAGACCCGCCCGTCGAGGACCTGCTCGGGAGCCATGAACGCGGGCGTCCCGACGACCATCCCGGTCCGCGTCAGCCCCCGCTCCGTCTCCGGCGCCCGCGCGAGGCCGAAGTCGACGACCTTCACGCCGAGCCGCCCCCCCTCGAGCGTCAGGACGAGGTTCTCGGGCTTCACGTCGCGGTGGACGACCCCCTCGCGATGGGCCGCCGCGAGGGCCGCGCCGGCCTGCCGCGCCACCTCGCCGACCTGCGCGGGCGTGCCGCGCCCCTCCGCCGCGAGGAGGCTCCCGAGGTCCCGGCCGCGGAGCCTCTCCATCACGAGGTAGAGGGAGCCGTCCTCGAGCTCGCCGGCGTCGAAGAGAGCGGTGATGCCCGGGTGCGAGAGCCGGGCGAGCGTGTTCGCCTCGCGGACGAAGCGGAGGCGGATCCCGGGGTCGGCCCCCAGGTCGAGCCGGACGATCTTGATCGCGACCTCCCTCGGAAGGCGGAGGTCCTCCGCGAGGAAGACGGTCCCCATTCCCCCCTCGCCGAGGACCGAGAGGAGCCTGTAGCGCTCGCGGACGACGGCCGGCAGGAGCCGCGAGGCGTCGAGCGGCGCGCCGTCGTCGGGGCAGCGCTCCGTGCCGGAGAGGACGCGCCGGCAGCGCGGGCAGACCGCCGCGGGGACGATGCCGCGGCTCTCCATCGCGGCGCGGGCCGTCTCCCGCGCCGCCTCGGCTTCCGCGAGCCGCTTCCTCACCCGCCGGATCTCGAGCGCCCCGCCGAGCTGGTGCGCGAACCCGGCGAGGAGCCGGCGCCGCGCCTCGTCCCACGTCGCCCCTTCGGGGACGGAGACCGCGCCGAGGAGCTCCCCGCTCGCGCCGCGCGCCGGGAAGAGGGCGGCCTCGCCCGGCGAGAGGAACGCGCCCGGCATCGCGTTCTCGACCTCCGCGCGCGACGGCGCGTCCACGTCGTCCCCCGCGAGGTGCGTCGCGCCGCCCCCTTCGTCGAAGGCGAAGACGCCGATCGAGGCGACCCCGAGCGCGCGGGCCAGCTCGGCGGCGAGCGCGGACGCCCACGAGGCCGGGTCGAGCTGGGCGTCGGGCCGGCTCTCGAGGAGCTGCGCGACGCGCGCCTGCGCTTCCTCGAGGCGCGCGTTCGCGTCGACGAGCTCCCGCGTCCTCGACTCGACCCGCGCCTCCAGCTCTTCCGCGCGTCGCCGGAAGCTCCGCGTCCGGAGGGCCGAGACGGTCGCGACCGCCGAGAGCAGGAGGGCGAGGACGCCCGCGCGTGCCCAGGTCGTTCCCCACCACGGCGGCTCGACGGTGAAGTGGAAGCGGGCCGGCCGCGGGCTGTGGAGCCCGGACGAGGAGACCGAACGCGCCTCGAGCGTGTAGCGCCCCGGCGCGAGCCCCGCGTAGCGGGCCCGCGCCTCGAGGTGGGGCGGCGAGAAGTCGCTCTCCAGGGGCAGGAGCCGCTCCGAGAAGAGGGTCCGTTCCTCGGAGAAGAAGGTCGCCGAGCGGAGCGCGAACGTCAGCGAGGCCGCGCCGAAGCGCACCGCGCGCCCGGAGACGACGGGAGCGCCCGAACCGTCGAGGGCGCCGGCGATCGCGATCGCCGGGGGCGGCGGGCTCCTCCGCGGCCGGCTCGCGTCGACGAGCGATAGTCCGCCGTCCATCCCCACCGCGACGCGCCCGTCGGGGAGCGGCGCGAGGCATCCCTCGGCGGTCGTGCTCGCGCCGACGAGGCCCGAGCCCTGGTCGAGGCGCTCGACGACCGTCCCGTCCGCGACCCGATAGACCGAGTACGACGTCGCGAGCCAGAGGTCCTCCCCCACGGACGCGAGAGCGGCGATCCACGGGTCGTCGAGGAGCCGGTTCACGGACTCGATCGGCCGGGCGCGCCCCTTCTCCACGACGTAGAGACCCCGGTCGGTCCCGACGAAGACGCCGCCCTTCGCGGGAAGGACGGCGCGGGCGGAGCCGGAGGGGAGCCCCGACGCGACGCCGAGCCAGGTGAACCGGGAGCCGTCCCAGCGGAGGACCCCCTTCCCGTCGGTCCCGATCCAGGCGGTGCCGTCCGGCTCGACGGCGATCGCGCGCGTCTCGCCGACCGCCTCCCCGTCGACCGTCGTCGTGGCGACCGCGTCGCGCGGCTCTCCGGCCTTCGCGTCCCAGGCGAACCGGACGATCCCGTCGATCGTCGTCGCCCAGACCGTGCCTTCCGGGCCTCGCGCGAGGTCGAAGACGCGGCGACGCCCCGCGAGCGGGAGCGAGGGGAACTTCTTCGCGCCTCCCGGCGAGACGTGGACGAGCCCTCGCGGCGTGCCGGCGAGGAGCTCCTCTCCTCCCAGCGGCAGGATCGCCCAGACCGCCGCCTCGGCGGCCCCGAGGGAGACCCGGCGGACGGCGCCGCCGTCGAGGACGGAGAGCCCCTCGGTGTGCCCGATCCAGAGGCGCCCCCCGGGAGCGGGCGCCACGGTGAAGACCATCCCCCCGAGGTCGGGGAGGCGGGAGGGAACCGACCTCAGGTCGAGGTCGAAGAGCTTCGCGAGGCCCGCTTCCGTCGCGAGCCAGAGGATGCCGGTCCGGTCGACGATCGCTCCCGAGACGGTCGCCGAGGGGAGCCCCTCCGCGGGCCCGATCCACTCCGGGGCGCACCCGTCGCGGACGAGGAGGATCCCGTTCGCCTCGGTCCCGACGGCCCATCCGTCCGAGAGGCGCACGAGGACGTCCGCCTCGACCGGCGCCGGAATCCCGGCGAGGAGGCTCGCCGCGCCGCCGGACCCCTCGAGCCGGACGAGGCCCTTCGAGAGAAGCGCGACGACGGCGTTCCCGTCGCGCGCGAAGGCGACCGGGACGCCGAGGCCGGGAGGGAGCGGGGCGAGCGCCTCCGCGCCGGAAGGGCCGAGGAAGGCCATCCCCCCGGCCGAGCCGGCCCAGCAGCCCTGCGCGTCGGCCGGCCCGAGCGCGACGACCGACGGCCCGAAGCCGGGGGGCAGCGGGACCTCCTCGAGCCGCCCGTCGACGAGGCGCAGGACCCGGTTCCCGTCGGCCATCCAGAGCGTCGCACCCGCCGCGGCGAGGAGGATCGGCCGGAGCGACGCGACGCCGCGCACGGACGGCGGGAGGGGAACGACGCGGGGCGCGCCGAGGAGGCCGGCCGCCGGGGAGATCCGCGCCAGCCCCTCCTGCGTGGCGGCCCAGACGGATCCGTCGGAGGTCACCGCAAGGGCGAGGACCGAGTCGTGCGGCAGCCCGTCCCGCGACGTGAGGCTCTCGAACCGCCGGCCGTCGTAGCGCGAGACGCCGTAGGACGTCCCGACCCAGATCATCCCGTCGCGGTCCTCGGCCACGCAGAACGCCTGCGAGTACTTCAGGCCGTCCGCGACGCCGTAGACCCGGAGCGCGGGCCGGGAGGCGGCCGCCGGCCGCGCGCCCGAGAGGGCCGCGAGGAGGGCGAGGGCGCCGAGGAGGGCGCCCCGCATCCGCGAGGGACGGGCCGATCCCTTCAACCGGGTCTTCCCGCGAATGCTACCCGTCCTCAGGGCGAGACGGACCCTCCCGGGCCGTGCTAGCGTCATGGGTTGCCCGCGGGCCGCCCGGCCCGCCGCGCCAAGGAGGCCTTCGTGCTGCGGACACCCGTCGTCTTCCTCACCGGAGCCAGCGGAGAGATCGGCCACACGCTCATCGAGCGGCTCTCGGACGAGGGAAGCCGCCCGATCATCACGCTCGACCTCAAGCCCCTCGACCCGTCCGTCGCCCCGCGCGTCGCACGGCAGTTCACGGGCTCGATCCTCGACCACCAGCTCCTCGAGCGGGTCCTCTCCGAGTTCGAGGTCGACCTCGTCTTCCACCTCGCGGCGCTCCTCTCCACGCGGAGCGAGTTCACCCCGGTCACGGCGCACCAGGTGAACGTCGAGGGGACGATGGCGATGCTCGAGTTCGCCCAGAAGCAGGGCGAGTCGCACGGGCGGCCGGTCGTCTTCATGTACCCCTCCTCCATCGCCGCCTACGGCATGCCGGGCCTCGACGTGAAGGCGAAGGCGGGGCGCGTGAAGGAGGACGACTTCACGAACCCGACGACGATGTACGGCTGCAACAAGCTCTACTGCGAGCAGCTCGGCCGCTACTACACCCGTCACTACAAGCAGCTCGCCCCCGAGACGCTCTCGGGGAAGGTCGACTTCCGGTCGATCCGCTTCCCCGGGCTCATCTCGGCGTTCACGGTCCCGTCGGGCGGGACCTCCGACTTCGCGCCGGAGATGATCCACGCCGCCGCCGCGGGCAAGCCCTACGCCTGCTTCGTGAGGCCCGACGCCCGGATCCCCTTCATGGCGATGCCCGACGCGGTCGACGCCTTCCTCCAGCTCGCCGCGGCGCCGCGCAAGAAGCTGACCCGGACCGTCTACAACATCGGCGCCTTCGCCCCCTCCGCCGCCGAGATCCAGGCGATCGTCGAGAAGGACTTCCCCGGCGCGGAGATCTCGACGAAGGTCGACGCGAAGCGCCAGGGGATCGTCGACTCCTGGCCCGCCGACGTCGACGACTCGGCCGCCCGGCGCGACTGGGGCCTCTCCCCGCGCTACGACCTCGACCGCGCCTTCCAGGAGTACCTGATCCCGAACATCCGGAAGGCCTACCAGCGCTGACAGGGCCGGGGGTCTGGTCTACGTTCTACACTCTGCGCGCGCGCAGAGTGTAGAACGTAGACCAGACCCCGTCTTCTCACGTCTTCTCACCCCTCGAGCATGACGGCGCGCTGGAGCTCCGACGGGCTCGACGCGGCGGCAACGGCCACGTCCATCGTGATCTTCCCGTCGCGGTGGAGGGAGACGAGGTGCTGGTCGAAGGACTGCGTGCCGTAGACCTCGCCGCCCCTCTCGATGTAGTCCTTCAGGCCGCCCATCTTCTCCGGCTGACGGATCATCGACTGCACCGCGAGGGTATTCACGAGGATCTCCGCGACGAGGACCCGCCCCTGCCCGGACGCGGCCGGGACGAGGCGCTGGCAGATCACCGCCCGGAGGACCTCCGCGAGCCGCATCCGGACGCTCGTCTCGGCCTCGGCCGGGAACATGCCGATGATCCGCTCGATCGTCCCGGCGGCGTCCTGGGTATGCAGCGTCGCAAGGACGAGGTGCCCCGTCTCCGCCGCCTTGAGCGCGGTGTCGATCGTCTCGAGGTCCCGGAGCTCGCCGACGAGGATGACGTCGGGGTCCTGCCGCATCCCGGCCCGGAGCGCGGCGGCGAAGCCCTCCGTGTCCATTCCGACCTCGCGCTGGGAGACCCTCGCCTTCCGGTCGGTGTGGAGGTACTCGACGGGGTCCTCGATCGTCAGGATGTGGCGGGGGTCCCGCTGGTTGATCCAGTCGACGATCGCGGCGAGCGTCGACGTCTTCCCGCTGCCCGTGATGCCCGTGACGAGGACGAGGCCTCTCGGCTCGGCGGCGATCCTCTCGACGACCGGCGGGAGCCCGAGCTGCTCGAACGTCGGGATGACGAACGGGATCACGCGGAGGACCGCGGCGAGATCGCCCCTCTGGCGGTAGATCGAGACGCGGAACCGGGCGACGCCCTCGATGGCGTACGAGGTGTCGAGCTCGCGGATCGCTTCGACCCGCGGCGCATCCGGGCGCTGCGAGACGAGCTGTCCGACGATCCGCTGCATGTCGTCGCGGGCGAGCGCCGGCGTCCGGACCGGCGTCAGGACGCCCGACATCCGGACCGCGGGCTGAGCGCCTGTCTTCAGGTGGACGTCGCTGGCCCCGCTCTTGGCCGCGGCCGACAGGAGGCGGTCGAGGGTCGTCGCGTCCATCACGCCTTCTCCATCTCCAGGCCCCTCTCCGGGGCGATCAGCTTCTGGAGCGCCCGGATCTTCGCGGTCAGGGCGCGGCAGAACGAGCGGAACACCTTCAGCGCGAGCGCCGGGTCGGACGAGAGGAGGGCATCGAGCTCCCCCCGGGGGACGACGAGGAGCTCGACGTCCTCGAGGGCCGTCACGGTCGCCTGCGTCAGGACGTCGTCCACGAGCGACATCTCGCCGAACATCTCGCCGGCGGCCATCTCGCCGAGGTGGAGCCGGGAGCTCCCGTCTCCCTTGTCGACCGAGACCCGTCCCGATCGGACGACGAAGAGCGACTCTCCGAGGGCGTTCTCCGCGACGAGGATCGTTCCGGCGCCCCGCTTCTCGGCGATGCAGATCGCGGCGAGCCGGAGCGTCTCGGCGTGGTTCAGGTCGCGGAAGAGCGGAAGCTTCTGGAGGAGCTCGATTCCGTCGAACCCCTCGAATCCCTCGAGGTCAGCGGGCATGGAGAAATCCTATACCGGGCTCCGCGCCGCTTCGTCCCCGGCGGCCCCTGCGAGAGCCTTCGCGCGCCTCCCGACGGACCTATACTGGCCTGAGGTCACGCGCTTCAACAGGAGGCCTCCGTGCGGGAGTGCGAATCCTGCGGACGGTGTCTCGACGACGGCGCGCTTCCCTGCTGCGGGACGGGTGACCTCCTCACCGAGCCGTTCCCGGGCCCCCCGCTCGTCGACGGCAAGTACCTCCTCGAGCGGCGGCTCGGGGCCGGAGGGATGGGCTCGGTCTACCGCGCGCTCCATGTCGGGCTCGGGAAGGTCTTCGCCGTCAAGGTCATCCGAAGCCTCTTCTCGGCCGCGCCGCAGGCGGTCGCACGCTTCCGGATCGAGGCGCAGGCGCTGGGCCGCCTCTCGCACCCGAACGTCGTCGCCGTCACCGACTACGGCGTCGACCCGCGCCGCGGAGGGCTCCCCTACCTCGTCATGGAGCACCTCCCGGGCGAGAGCCTCCTCGGCCACGTCGAGAGGCAGGGGCCGCTCTCGCCCGAGGACGCGGTCCGTCTCCTCGGCCCGGTCGCCGCGGCGCTCGACCACGCGCACCGGGAAGGGATCCTGCACCGCGACCTGAAGCCGTCGAACGTCTTCCTCGCCGTCGCCGACGACGGCTCGCTCGTTCCGAAGCTCCTCGACTTCGGCCTCGCGCGCTTCGCCGGGATGGGCCCGGACCCGCCGCTCCCCGAGGTCCCCGCCGCCGCGTCCGTCGGCCCGGAGTCGCCGACGGTCCCGCTCTCGCGGCGCCCGCGTCCCGAGCCCCCGGCCGCCGAAGCCGGGCTCCCGACCGCGCTCACCGCCGCGGAAGGAATCGTCGGCACGCCCCAGTTCTTCGCGCCGGAGCTCATCGAGGGCTCGCCCCCCTCGCGAAAGACCGACCTCTGGGCGTTCGGCGTCCTCGCCTACGCGGCCGTGACCGGGACGCTCCCCTGGTCGGGACCGGCCCCGGGAGTCCTCGCGGCCATCGTCGAGACGCCCCCCGACCCTCCGTCCCGCCGAAACCCCGCCCTCGACCCGTCGCTCGACGCCTCGCTCCTCGCGCCGCTCGCGCGAGACCCTTCGCGGCGACCGGAGTCGGCGACGGCGTGGATCGCGTCGCTCGACGACACCGTCCGCGCCATCGCGACGCGCCGGGCGAGGGCCCGCGAGGCCCCGCGACGCCTCCTCCTCGCGGCGGCGATCGCCCTCGTCGCGGCGGTCGCCGCCGTCGGCACCGCCCCGCTGCGCCCGTTCGCCGCCGTCGACGGCGTCCTCCTCGACGCCCGGTTCCGGCTCGCCCCGCGCCGCGCGCCCGACCCGCGGCTCCTCCTCGTCTCGATCGACGAGGCGGCTCTCCGCGCCGACGCTTCCCCGCTCAGCTCCCGCGGCGAAGAGGCCGGGGCGCTCCTCGAGGCCGCCTTCGCCGCGGGGGCCCGCGGCGCGGCCATCGACCTCCTCCTCCCGCCCGACTGGAGCGCCGCGCCGGCGTTCGCCCGCGCCGTCGTCTCCCGGCCCGACCGGATCGCCCTCGCGGCCCTCTCCGGCGACGGCGGCCTCGTCGTCGGCCCCGAGGCGCTCGCGGGCGCCGTCGCTCTCTCGCTCGGCGAGAGGGCCCCGTCGCTCTTCGGCCTCGCGAACCTCGCTCCCGACGGCGACGGAACCGTGCGGCGGGTCCGTGCGGCGTTCCCCACCCGGGAGGGCGGGTGCGTCCCCTCGTTCGCCGCCCGCGCGGCCTCGCTCCTCGGCGGGCGCGCGGCGACGGACTCCCCGGCCTTCCTCGTCGACCACCGGATCGACCGGCGCGCGTTTCGCCGGCTCTCGTTTCCCGGGGCGAAGGCCGCGCTGGAGAAGGAGCCGTCGCGCGCGAGCGGTCGCCTGATCCTCCTCGGCGCCGAGTTCGAGGGCTCGGGAGACCTGCACCCCGACCCGCACGACCGCGCCCTCCCGATGACCGGTCTCGAGCTCCAGGCGCTCGCGATCCAGACGCTCCTCGAAGGCGAGCCGCTCCGCGAGGCCTCTCGTCCCGGGCTGCTGTTCCTCGCCCTTCCGCCCCTCTTTGTCGTGGCGTTCGCCGCGCTCTGGCTCCGGGGGCGTGCCGAGGCCCTGGCCGTCCTCGCCGCGGCGCTCCTCGCTCCCCCGGCGACGGCGCTCGCCGCGTTCCTCGCCCGGGGCGTCGTCCTTCCTGTCGCGGCTCCCGTGACGGCCGTCGCGGCCGCCGCGACGGCCGCCCTCCTCGCCCGCTCACGCCTCCCTTCCCTTCCCGCCGCTTCCAGGAGGCTTCCGAGATGAGCCCGAACCGCTTTCGCTCCCTCGTCCCCGCGCCGACCTTCCTCCTCCTCGCCGTCCTCGCGACCGCCGCCGCCCCGGCGTCGGACGCACCCCCCGCGACCGGCGCGGCCCTCGCCGCGCTCGTCCAGGGCGAATGCGCCGTTCGCGCGGCCGCCGGCGCCCCGGCCGTCCCTCTCCGGCTGCTCGACTCCCTCGCCGCGGGCGGTCGCGTCGAGACCGGGCACGACGCACGGCTCGTCGTCGTCTTCCTGACGGGAGAGCGCTTCGAGCTGGGGCCACTCTCCTCGGGGCGCGTCGGGACGAAGGGCCTCGACGAGACGAAGGGGACGGTCCTCACGCTCGCCCCGGTCTCCGCGAGGGTCGCGCTCGCGCCGCTCGCCACGCCCCTCGACGCCTCTCGCCGCGCGGGGGCCGTGCGCGTGAGGGGGGAAGAGCGCCCCGCGATGTATCCCGCCGACGGCGCGACGCTCGCGCCCGGCGACGCCGTCCTCCGCTTCGGCGCGGTGCCCGGCGCGGAGAAGTACGCGGTCGCCGTGGAGGACGAGGCGGGGAACACGGTCTTCTCCGCGCAGACCGGCGCGACGCGCGTCGTCCTCCCGCCCGCCGTCCTGAAGGAGGGGGCGACCTACTTCTGGCGCGTGAGGGCGCGCGGCCCGGGCCTCAGCGGCACGGGACGCGAGGAACGCTTCGCGACGCTCGGGCCCGGGGACGTGCGCCGGTGGGATGAGGCCCGCGCAAACCTCGCGCCGACCGACCCGTCGCTCAGGTCCCTCCTCGCGGCGACGGCCTCCTCGCTCGGCCTCCGTCGCGAGGCGTGTCTCGCCGCCCGCCCGGCCGCGGGCGCCGCGCCCGACGCGCTCTGGAACGACCTCGGCTGCGACGGTCTCGGACCGTTCCTCGGGGCGGAATGACCGAGGGGCCGCGCGCCGCACCCGGCCCGGGACGGCCCGCGGCTCAGCTCTTCGGGACGGGCTTCGCCGCGGGCGCGTCGGGTCTCACGAGCCGAAGGCGCGTCCCCTCGTCGACGACGTAGACCTTCATCCGGGGGAGGACCTCCTCGAGCGTCTCGAGGTAGAGCCTCGCGCGGAGAGGCCCCGGGGCGAGGCTCGCCTCGCGACGGAGCGCCTCGAAGCGCGCCGCGTCCCCGAGCGCCTCCTCCACGCGTCGGAGCCTCCCGCTCGCGGCGGACGAGACGAGCGAGTCGGCCTCGCCCCGCGCGCGCGGGAGCGTCTCGTTCGCGTAGCTCTCCGCCTCGTTCACGAAGCGCTCGCGGTCGCTCTTGGCGTTCTGGACGTCCTGGAACGCGGCAAGGACGGCCGGCGGCGGGTCGACGGAGCGGATCGCGACCGAGACGATGCCGACCCCGCTCTTCCACCCGTCGAGGAGCTCCTGAGTCCCGCGGCGGACCTCCTCGAGGAGCGTCAGCCGGCCGCTCGTCAGCGCCTCGTCGACCGGGAGCTTCCCCAGGGCGTCGGTGACGACCGACTCGGCCGCGCGCCGGACGACCTCCGGCGTGTCGCGGCCGTTGACGACCCACTCCACGGGCCTCGCGACTCGGTACTGCACGGCGAGCTCGACGGCGAGGATGTTCGTGTCGCCCGTCAGCCACTGCCCCTCGTCGCCCGGGAGCGGGACGGCGCGCCCCGCCTCGGGCGTCCGGAAGCCGATCGGGACCGTCTCGGTCTTCGTCACCTCGACCTTCACGACCCGGTCGATTCCGCGCGCGACCCAGTGGATCCCCGGACCGAGGGGAATCGGTCGCGCCTCGCCGAACCGGAGGACGACCCCCTGCTGCGAAGGGCGAATCGCGACGACTCCCGAGAGGAGCCACGCTCCGCCGAGGATCCCCGCCGCCCAGAGCGCCGCCGCCCGCGCGCGACGGCTCAATTCGGCCCTTTCCTCGGCGCCGGACCCGCTCCCTCGGTCAGGAGGCGGAGCAGGTCGGAATCGCCCGGGAGAACGAGCGTCGTCCTGTCGTCGAGGACCTTCTCGTAGGCGCGGAGCGTCCGGAGGAACTTGTAGAGCTCGGGGTCCTGGCTCGTCGCCTTCGCGTAGATGCGCGCGGCCTCGGCCTCGCCCGCCCCCTTCTCCTCCTGGGCCTTGCGGTACGCCTCGGAGAGAAGGCGCGTCCGCTCCTTGTCGGCTTCGGCCCGGATCTTCAGCGCGGCCTCCTCCCCTTCCGAGCGAAAGCGGCGCGCCATCCGCTCCCGCTCCGAGCGCATTCGCCCGAAGACGGAGAGGAGGTTCTGCTCGGGGAAGGCGATCCGCTTCAGGCGGACGTCGACGACCTTCACGCCGTAGTCTGCCGCCGCGCGCTTCCGCACCCTCTCGCCGATGCCGGCGACGACGCCCGCGAGGTCGGCTTCGCCCTCGGTCGACGAGACGAGGCGCGTGAACGGGACGGCGCCGAGCGCCGCGCCCGTCTCGGAGGCGACGAGGTCGGCGAGGCGCGCCTCGGCGCTCTCGCGGGTGACGAGCGTCTGGAGGAAGCGGAGGGGGTCCTCGACCCGCCAGAGGACGAACGGGGTGACGACGATGTTCTTCTTGTCGTTCGTCAGGAACTCGCCGGCGGGCGGGTCGAAGTAGAGGAGCCGGGCGTCGAGCCTCGTCACGTCGTCGACGAGCGGCACCCTCGCGTGGAGGCCCGGCTGCGTGACGACCGCCACCGGGCGCCCGAAGCGCGTCCGGACGGCGTACTCGGTCGCCTCGACGACGTACGGCACGCGGGCGAGGAAGAGGAGGAGGGCGACGGCCGCCGCCGCCGGGAGAAGGCGGCGCGCGAGGGAGGGCGCCGGGGTCGCGGGGTTCTCGTCCATGGGGTCCTCGTCAGCGCTCCGCGGCAGGGACGTCGGGGGGCGGCGTCGGGATCGGGTTGACGAAGCCGGAGAGCCCCTGCGGCGGGGCGCCTCCGGTCGCCGGTTCGGGGGCGGAGCCGTTGCCGGGCACCACCCAGAGCTCGAACCCGGGCACGCGCCTCGGGTCGGGGCGGATCAGCTTCGGGACGCCGGGGAGGACCCGCTCGAGCGTCTCGAGCTTCAGGCGCGTGCGGCTCGTCCCCGGCGCCGCGGCGACCTCGCGGGCGAGCGGCACGAAGGCGGCAGAGTCCCCCTTCGCGTGCTCGACGAGGCGCACCCTCTCGGACTGGGCCCCGGCGACCGTCGTCGCAACCTCGCCGCGCGCCTGGCCGAGCGCTCCCTCGGCTTCGACGAGGGCCTTGTTGCGGGCCGTCGTCCGGTCCTCGGCGGCCGAGGCGATGTCGCGGAACGCGCCGTGGACGTCGTCGGGCGCGTGGACGAAGAGGAGCCTCAGGTCGACGGGCGCGAGGCCCGTCTCCCGAAGCGCGGGAGAGGCCTTCAGCTCCTCGAGGACCTTCCTTTCCACGGTGCCCCTCTCCGTGCTGTACACGGCGTCGATCGGCGTCCTCCCGACCTCCTCGACGAGGAAGGCGCGGGCCAGGTCGCGGAACGCCGGCTCGGCGCGGTCGACGCCGAAACGGAAGAGGGCCGGGTCGGCGACCCGGTAGTGGACGACCGCGGCGACCTCGATGACGTTCTCGTCGCCGGTCAGGAACTGCGACTCCTCGGGAATCCGCGACGACTGCGCCGGGACGAAGACGCGCGACGTGAGCGCGGTCGCCGCCGCTCCTGCGGCCCTGTACCGGAAGCCGACCTCGACCGAGCGGAGCCGTGCGGTCGCCACCGCCTCGCCGTCCCCGAACGGGAACGGGGGGACGACGTGGAGGCCGGGGCCGAGGTCGGCCGCGGTCACCCGTCCGAGCGTCCAGACGACCCCGGTCTCGCCCGGCCGGACGACGAGGAACGCGCTCCTCGCCCAGAGGAACACGAGGATCACCGCGGTGCCGATCGCGAGGCCACGGCGCGGGACGCGCTTCGGCCCCTCGAGGAGGGCGAGGTCGCGGAGCGCCCTGCCGTGCTCCTTCAGCTCGGCCCAGCCGGTCCGGAGGCCGCGCCGCTGGAGGCTGAACGCCAGGAGGGCGAGGAACGCGAAGGCCGAGAGGAACCTCACGAGCGCCCAGGGTCCGCCGCCTGCCGCTTCCGGCAGGGCCGGCCGGGGGACGATCCCGGCGCCGATGACGGCGTCCAGGAGGAGGCCCGCCCCGATCGCGACCCCGAAGATCGCGCCGAGGTAGAGCGCGACGAACCTCCGGCCGAACAGCCTCGCGACGACGGCGATCGTCGAGGCGTTCGTCGCCGGACCCGTCAGCATGAAGACGAGCGCCGACCCGGGGTCGAGCCCCTTGGCCATCATCGCCGCGGCGATCGGCGTCGAGGCGCTCGCGCAGACGTAGGTCGGGACCCCGACGATCGCCATCAACACCATCGAGACGAGCGGCCACGGCAGGAAACGGAGGAAGAAGTCGGCCGGGAGGAGCGCGGAGAGGAGTCCCGTGGCGACGAACGCGAGGAGGAGCCAGAACGCCAGCTCGTCCATCATCGTCACGAAGGCGTAGCGGAGGATCCGAAGCGCCCGGTCCTTCGGCCGGCTCCGGGGGGCCTCGGCCTCCGGCGCGGCCTCGTGACAGCCGTCCTCGCAGGCCGGTCCCGCGGTCTCGACCTCCTCGGTCCCGTTCGCCGTCTCCGGCTCCCCGTCCCGTCCGCCCCCGAAGAGCGAAAGGAGCCCCGCGCCGACCGCCGTGGCGACGGCCGCGAGCGGCCGGACGATCGCCATCACGGGCCCGAGGAGCCCGTAGGTGATCAGGACCGAGTCGACCCCGGTCTCGGGCGTCGAGATGAGGAACGAGACCGTCGCCTCGCGGCTCGCCCCCTTCTTCCGGAGCGCCACGGCGGCCGGCAGGACGCCGCAGGAGCAGAGAGGGAGCGGGGCGCCGACGAGGGCCGCGGTCAGGATCGACTTCAGGCTCCTCCGGCCGAGGATCCGCCCGACCCGTCCCGGGTCGACGAGCTCGTGAAGGACTCCCGCAAGGAAGAAGCCGAGGAGAATGAAGACACCGCTGTCGAGGACGATCCGGTACGTCTCTTCGAGGACGCGGTAGAGAAGGTTCATGCGGCCCCGGAGGGCCGGTCGCGACGAGCCATCGGCCGGAGTATCGCCCTTCGGCTCAGCCGTGCGAAGGGACGGGGATCGGACCGCCGAGCCGCTCGGCGAGGGCGGGCGAGAGGAACGGCGGCGGCGGAGCGCCGGCAGGCCGGCGGGAGCGCCAGGCCCCGAACGCCTCGCGGGCCTGCGCCTCGAGGGAGGCGTCCTTCTCGCCGTCGAGGATCCAGAGCGTCGCGAGCGCCGCAGACTCGAGGAGGAGGGGCTGAGGGGCGGCCGGCGCGAGGTGCGAGGCCCGCCGCGCGAGTCGCGCTGCCTCCTCGTACCGGCGGTCACGATGGGCCTCGAGGCCCGCCTCGAGGGCGGCCCGGAGGACGGCCTCGCCCTCCTTCCCCGCGAGCTCCTTCCGGAGAGCTCCTTCGGCGGTGGCCGCCGCCGAGGCGCCGCGGGTGATCGCGGCGTCGAGCCGCGCGAGGCTCTCCCGGAGGAGGTCTCCCGCGCGGAGGGAGACGACGGGGTCGGCGAGGAACGCCGCGAGGTCGTCGCGCAGCGCGAGCACCGACGCGGGCACCGGGATCGCCGTCGTCGTGGCGGTCGGCAGGGGTCGGGCGGTCCGCGCGACCGCCACCGGGGTCGCCTCCGGGAGGGGCGTCCTCTCGGGAAGGCGCACGGCGAACGGCGTGGGGGTCGCGGTCGGCGACGGCAGCTCCGCGACGACGACCGGTGTCGGAACCTCGAGGCGCGCGAGGAGAGTTGCCTTCCGCCTCTGCAGGTCGGCCCACTCGGCCGGCGCGTCCGCGAGGACGGGCTGCTTCCGCCCCTTCGGGACCATCGTCGACGACTTCTCGAAGTTCGCGAGGGCCTGCTCGACGAGACCGGTCTCCATCTGCGCGACCCCGAGCCAGTAGTAGGGGTCGTACGGGCGCGCGAGGAACCGGGTCTCGGACCCCTGGGCCTCGACCGGCTCGGTAGCCCCCCGCGCGAGCGCGGCGTTCACCTTCGCCGCCCCCTCGCGGTACTTCCCTTCCCGGATCAGCTTCACCCCCTCCGTGTAGAGGTCGGCGGCCTTCTGGTCGCGCCGGTCCGCGGAGGCGGGGAGCGCCAGGAATGCGAACGCGAGGACCGTGACCGCCCCGGCCGAACGCCGCCCTTGCCGGAGTGGAGTGCGCGAACCTACCATGGTGTCAGCAAACGTCAGGTTAGCAGAGGGTCCCGAGCGGATGTCTTCGATACCGGTACGCCCCATCGGCCCCTACCTCCCGCTCCGCAAGCTCGGAGAAGGGGGAATGGGGGTGGTCCATTGCGCCCAAGACTCCCGCGATCCCGACAGGCTCGTCGCGCTCAAGGTCCTCTCCGGATCGGCGTTCACGGCCCAGGACGATTCCGCACGCCGGTTCCTCCGGGAGTCGCGGATCCTCGAGCGCCTCCGCCACCCGAACATCGTGTCGTTCTTCGAGGTCGGCCTTCACGAGGGGGCCCCCTACTTCGCGATGGAGCTCCTCTCCGGCTCGCCGCTCACGGCCTTCGCCGGGAGGCCGTGGCCCGAGACGCTCCCGCTCCTCGTCCAGATCTGCGATGGGATGGAGTACCTCGCCTCGCGGTCGGTCGTGCACCGCGACCTCTCCCCCGACAACGTCTTCGTCGTCGAGGACGCCGCGGGGCCCCGCGCGAAGATCCTCGACTTCGGGATCGCCAAGGACACGACCGCCGAGGAGACGCTCCACAACTTCACCCGGACCGGCCTCCTCATGGGGAAGCCCCCCTACTGGTCTCCCGAGCAGATCGGGACGCTCCAGGAGGGCGAGAAGCTCGACTGGCGGAGCGACGTCTACACGCTCGGGGTCATCTTCCACAGGATCCTCGCCGGCCAGCCGCCGTTCCGCGCCGATTCCCCGATCGCCTACATCCCGCTCCACCTCGAGGCCGAGCCTCCTCCCCTCGTCGCGCCCGAGGGGTGCCCGCCGATCCCCGAGGAGGTCGCCGCGGTCGTCCGCCGGATGCTCGCGAAGCGCCGGGAAGACCGGCCCCAGAGCTACGGCGAGATCGTCGAGGTCCTCGAGGGGGCGCTCCGGAGCTTCGGCTCGGGCGAGATCCCGCGTCCCGGCCTGAACCCGGCGACATTCGCCCCCGACTCGCCCTACGCGACGAAGACCAAGGAGACCGGCGGCTTCGGCGGGAGGCCCGCCGCGGGAGACCCGACGCTCCCCGTCGCGACGCGCGTCACGGCCGGCCTCCCGGCCGAGGAGGAGACGGGGCCCACCGTCGCCCTCTCGACGAGGCGCACGGACCCCGGGCGGACGGCACCGACGGCGCTCGCCCCGGCGCCGGCACCGCCGCGGCCGCGACGCGTCACGGTCCTCGCGGCGTCGGCGGCCGCCCTGGCCCTCCTCGTCGTCGTCGGGTGGCTCCTGCTGCGAGGCCCGGCGACGAAGCCCTCCCCCGAGCCCGCCCCCGTCGGCGCGGAGGCGACGCTCGCCCTCGACGCCTTCCCGTGGGGGCGCATCGTCTCGGTGCGCGATCCCGCCTCCGGCCGGAAGATCGCCGCGCTGGAGGGCCTCGCCACGCCGCGCCGGCTGTCGCTCCCCCCGGGGCGGTGGGAGATCTCCGTCGCTTCCGGCGTCGGCACCGACGTGCGGACGCTCACGGTCGACCTCGCCCCGGGCTCGTCCCGGACCGAGTCCGTCGCCTTCGCAACCCCGGAGAACGCCGTTCCCCTCCTGGAGTGAGACGTATGAAGACGCGCTGCCTCGCGGTCGCCCTGCTCTTCCTCGCGGCTCCCGCGCTCGGACAGGTGGAATCGCCGCTCCTCTCGAAGCTCCGGCTGAACCTCGTGAACCCCGGCGGCAAGTCGCTCGCGATGGGGGGCGCCTTCGTCGCGCTCGCCGACGATGCGACGGCCGCCCTCGCGAACCCGGCCGGCCTGACGCAGCTGACGGCCTGGCAGGTCGGCGCCTCCGGCAAGCTCTTCACCTTCCGGCCCGAGCTCCAGCGCGCGCTCTACGCCCCCGGCGCGGACGGGAGCTACGAGAAGTTCCTGACGGAGGCCGACCGACCGAGCGGGCAGCAGTCCGACCTCGAGTTCGCCTCGGTCGTCGGGCCGCTCGGCGAGCACCTGAGCGTCGCGGTCTACCAGGCCGTCAACCTCCGCTACCGCCTCGACGCGGACGAGCTCGCGGGCGGGAACTACCGCGCGTTCGCGATCGCCATCCCGCCGAACAGCGCCGTCACGCTCGACGAGCAGGGGGGCTGGGACATCCGGAACCAGCTCTGGGGCGTCTCCGTCGGCGCGAGCTTCGGAAAGCTCTCGGTCGGAGGCGGCCTGACGTTCAGCAGGCTCCGCTACGACATGACGGGGAGCGTCTCGGGAGGAGACCACCTCTTCATCACGAACGCCGAGAGCGTCCCCGGGATCCCCGGCGCGCAGCCCCGGCTCGACACGACGGTCTCCGCCGAGGTGACGAGCGGCACGAAGACGGGCTGGGTCGCGGGGTTCAGGTGGCAGCTCCTCGAGGTCGGGGCCCTCACGATCGGAGGCGTCTATCGGAAGGCCCCGCGCTTCGACGTGAGCTACTCCGTCTCGTCCGTCAACCGGTGGAACGGCGCGCGGGTCCAGTTCTCGTGCGGGGTCGACGACCCAAACGTCCCGGGGAGCGGGGCGAGCGCCTGCGGGTCGTTCGACGTCCCCGACGACTGGTCCGTCGGCGTCTCGGCGCAGCCCCTGCCGAGCCTCCTCCTCTCGGCCGAGCTGCAGCGCATCTCGTACGCCCAGCTGCAGGAAGGGTTCGTCCCGATCTTCGCCTACTGCACGATCCAGGCGAGCCCCTGCCCCGCGCAGAACCGCGTCATCCCCGGCGGCCGCGGCGACGACGGCACCGTCCCGCGCGTCGGTGCGGAGTGGACGCTCCCCTTCAAGGGCTCTCTCCAGGTCGCGCTCCGCGGCGGCTGGCACCTCGAGCCCGCCCACGGCATGAAGGTCGACCTCTACCCCGACACCGACCGGGACCGCCGCCCCGACCCCGGCTCGGTTCCGGCCGAGATCGTCCAGCCCCCGCTCACGGACGCCTTCCGGACGACGTACGACGGCGGGAAGGACGAGGACCACGTCTCCTTCGGCCTCGGCCTCACGATCGGCCGGAAGCTCTCCATCGACCTCGCGGCCGACCTCTCGAGCTCCAACGACGCGTACGTGATGTCCGCCTTCTACCGATTCTGACGCCGGCCCCCGCGGGCCGGGGAGGTCGCCTGCCGTGAGCCGCAGAACCGCCGCCGCCCTCGTCCTTCTCCTGTCGGCCTCGAGCGTCTCCGAAGCGCAGACCATCTTCACGATCGCGGGAGGCGGAAGCGACGACGGACGGCTGGCGACGGCCGCGGCCCTCGCCTACCCCCAGGCCGCGGTCTACGACGCCGCCGGCAACCTCTACGTCGCCGACTCGGAGAACCACCGCGTCCGGAAGGTCGACCGCGGTACGGGGAAGATCTCGACCGTCGCGGGCACCGGAGCGGTCGGCTACGCGGGAGACGGCCGGCCTGCCTGGGGAGCGACGCTCGCCCGCCCGTCCGGCCTCGCGTTCGACCGGAACGGCAACCTCTACGTCGCGGACACCGACAACAACCGGATCCGCCGCGTACGGGCCGGGACGGGGGTCATCGAGACGGTCGCCGGCACCGGAGAGTGGGGCTACTCGGGCGACGGCGGCCCGGCCCGTTCGGCCGCGTTCGCCGTGCCGTCCGCGCTGGCTCTCGACGCGGACGGGAACCTCCTCGTCTGCGACGTCGAGAACAACCGCGTCCGGAAAATCGACCTCGGCACTCTCGTCGTCACGACCGTGGCCGGCAACGGGAGCGCCGCGTCCGACGGCGACGGGGGCCCGGCCGTCGCCGCCTCGCTCCACTCTCCCGCCTCGGTCGCCGTCGCCGCGTCCGGGGACGTCTACGTCGCCGAGGGCCTCGGGAACCGGGTCCGCCGGGTGGCCCGCGCGACGGGGATCATCTCGACCGTCGCCGGGACGGGCCAGGCCGGCTTCTCGGGAGACGGCGGGCCGGCGAAGGACGCCCGCCTCGACGCCCCCCTCGGCCTCGCCCTCGACCCGGCGGGCGGGCTCTTCATCGCGGACGCCTCCAACGCGCGGATCCGGCGGGTCGACGCCGCCACCGGCGCCATCACCACCTACGCCGGCACCGGCGACTCCGGCTCCTCCGGCGACGGCGGCCCGGCGTCGGCGGCCTCCCTCTCGCCCCGGGCCCTCGCGACCGACCCGAGCGGGACGGGGCTCGTCGTCGTCGAGGACAGCCCAAACCGCGTCCGGAGGATCTCCTTCGACACGACGGTCATCTTCACGATCGCGGGCAACGGCGACTACGGCTACCTCGGCGACCTCGGCCCGGCCACCTCGGCTGCCCTCCGGATGCCGTTCGGAACCGCCGTCGGGCCCGACGGGGACCTCTACATCTCCGACGTCGAGAACCAGCGGATCCGACGCCTCCACCGCGAGGACCGGACGATCTCGACGTACGCCGGAGGGGGCACGGGCCCCGACGGCGGGCCGGCGGAGTCAGCCATGCTCGTCTTCCCGTCGGGCATCGCGTTCGACGCCTCGGGGAACCTGCTGATCGCGGAGATCCCGCTCGGCACGGTGCGAAAGGTCGACAGGACGACGGGCCTGATCCGCGTCGTCGCGGGAGGCGGCAGCCAGACCGGCGACGGCGGCGCGGCGACGTCCGCGCGCCTCTCCTCGCCGTGGAGCCTGGCCACGGACCGAGCCGGCGCCACTTACATCGCGGAGCGGGACGCCTACCGGGTCCGGAAGGTCGACGCGTCCGGCGTGATCAGCACGGTGGCCGGAACCGGGACGGAGGGGTACGACGGCGACGGCGGCCCCGCCACGGCCGCGAAGATCGGTGGGCCGCGCGGCGTCGCGCTCGACGCCTCCGGCAACCTCTACGTCGCGACGGAGGACGGGCGGGTCCGGCGGGTGGAGGCGGGGAGCGGGAGGATCTCGACGTTCGCCGGCGGCGGGACGTCCGTGGGAGACGGCGGCCCGGCCCTGCAGGCGTATCTCGACTTCCCGGCGGGCCTCTCGATCGACGCGTCGGGGAACGTCTTCGTCGCCGAGTCGGCGGGGCCGCGCATCCGGAGGATCGACGCGGCGACGCGGGTCATCACGACGGTCGCCGGGACCGGGATCCTCGGCTTCTACGGCGACGGGGGCCCAGCGGTCGAGGCGGGGCTCACGTACCCCGAGGGGGTGACGGTCGACGCGTCCGGGAACCTCTTCATCGCGGACACGTACGCGAACCGCGTCCGCGCCGTCCTCGCCTGCGTCACCGTACCGGCCCCGACGCTCGCCTCCCCGTCGCCCGGGGCGACGACGGCGGGCACCGGCGCCTACCTCTCGTGGAACGCCGCGAAGGGCGCCTTCCGGTACGACGTCCTCCTCGACACGGTGAACCCGCCGGTGAAGAAGGTCGCCGAGAACGTCGTCGACACCGTCTACACGGTCGCAAACCTCCAGGCAGGGACGACGTACTACTGGGCCGTCACGGCCAAGGGCGACCCGTACTGCCCGAGCGTCTCGACCGCGCGGTCCGAGATCCGCGCGTTCACGACGCCGGGCGGCTGCGCGGCGCCCCCGGAGGTCGCGCTCGTCGCGCCGCCGCCCGCGGCCACCGGCGTCGACACCGCGCCGACGTTCTCGTGGCAGGCCGCGGCCGGGGCCGGCCTGTACGACCTCTACCTCGGGACGTCGAACCCGCCTCCGCTCGCGAAGGCGGGCCTGACAGTGACCTCGGTCAGCACCGCGGCCGCTTCGCTCCCGGCGCTCCTCCCCGGGACGACGTACTACTGGTCCGTCACGGCGCGCGCCGCGTGCGACAGGACGAAGTCGACCTCCTCGGACGTCCGCGGCTTCCGGACCGCCGGTACGTGCGCCGCGCCCGGGCCCTTCGCCCTCGGCACGCCCGCCGACGGCGCTGCCGGAATCCCGGGGACGGCGACCCTCTCGTGGACGGCGTCGGCGAACGCGGCCGCCTACGACCTCTACCTCGGGACGGAGCTCCTCCCGCCGCTCTACCTCGCCGACCTCGTTTCGACGGCCGCGACGGTCTCCGGGCTGAAGCCGGGCACGACCTACCGCTGGCGGGTCGTCGCCCGCTCGACGTGCAGCGCGGGCGGGCGCGAGGAGTCGCCGGTGAGGAGCTTCACCGTCTCGGGCGACTGCACGGCGCCGCCGATTCCCTCGTTCGCCTTCGCGCCGGCAACGGTCGCCGCCGGGCAGACCTACGTCGTCACGTGGAAGACCACGGCGACTCCCTCCGCGGGCGACGCGTTCCTCGTCGAGCGCTCTCTCTCCTCGTCCTTCACCAGCGTCCTCGACCGCCAGGCGACCCGCGGAACGAACGCGTCGTTCCTCGCCCGGTCGGCCGGGACGTACTGGCACCGCGTCCGCGCCGTCGCGGGCTGCGGGACCGGGGTCGCGAGCGCCCCGTCGGCCGCCGTCCCCGTCACGGCGATCGCCGGCGCGCCGAACGTCGTCTTCACCGTCCCGCCCGCGGCGACAGTCCTCGGCGTCGGCGACCGGCTCGAGGACGCGCGGAGCCGCTTCACGCTCGAGAACATCGGCAGCCAGACCGTCTCCGCGATCCTCGGCAAGGCCGAGATCTCCTCCGTGCCGTTCTTCACGATCGTCGACCCGTCCGGCGCCGACGCCGTCTTCGTCTCCCTCGAGCCGAAGAAGCCGAAGACGTTCGAGCTCCGTTTCTCCGGTCCGTCGAACGCGCGCGCCGACGCCTTCCAGGGGATCGTCTTCGTCGCGGCGCAGGGGGCGGGCCTCGCGATCACCCCCTACGCGTTCGTGAACCTGAAGGTCGGCGCCTCCGAGTCGGCGACGCCGCAGGTCCTCGTCGACGGCGTCCCCTCCGAGTACGCCTTCTTCGACGGCGCCCCGGGGGACGACACAGGGAGGGCGCCGCTCGTCGTCGGGATCCGGAACCCGGGGAACCTCCCGATGGAGCTGGCGGGCGAGGTCGGCCCCGAGGTCTGGCTCGTTCCCGAGCCGGGCTGGAACGCGCAGCCGATCGCCCCGGGAGCGACGCGCGCCGTCCGCCTCTACACGAAGCGCGCGAACGCGCCGAACGGCTCCGCCTTCCCCAGGTACACCTACTTCACCGTGCGGACGAGGTCGGGCGCCTCCGCGCGCCTCCTCGTCCAGGACAACGACCGGCCCGCGACGCTCAGCGGCCGGACGACCCCGCTCGCGCGCGGGGCGAAGTCGTACGTCGTCCCCTCCGTCGTCCGCGGGACCTCGGCGATCGGGAACACGTTCGTCTCCCGCCTCCTCCTCTCGAACGCCGGGAACGACCCCGTCCAGGCCGAGCTCGTCTTCACGCCGACCGACCTCGACGGCTGGGACGCGACGCGCGTGAAGCGGGCCGTCGTCGTCGTCCCCTCGAACGACGTCGTCTCGCTCACCGACCCCCTCGTCCAGCTCTTCGGCCTGGCGCCGCCGGTCGTCGGCGCGCTCGAGGTGCGCGCCGCCTCCGAGAAGATCGGCTTCCTGACCGTCACGTCGACGGTCGACGCCCCCTCCTCGACGGGCGGGACGTTCGGCTTCCAGCTCCCGACGTTCGAGCGGGGCGAGGGAGCGCTCCTCGGCGCGCCGCAGGTCATCCCCGGCATCGTCTCGACCTCCGCGCTCCGGACGAACCTGATCCTCGCCGAGACGACGGGGCTCGACGGCGCGAAGGTGAAGGTGACGCTCTCCGACCGGGGCGGGAACGTCCTCGGCTTCGAGCGCCTCGACGTGCCGCGCTACGGGCACAGGCAGCTCTCCGGCGTCGCCGGCCGGCTCGGGGCGCCGGGGGGCGTCCTCGACCTCGGCCGGATCGACGTCGAGATCGAGTCGGGTGCGGGCGCCGTCTCCTCGATCGTCACCCAGATCGACAACTTCACGGACGACGCGGTCACCTGGGTCGGCCGGAGCGCCTCCGCCGCCGCGAGCCCCGCGCTCGTCCAGCTGATGACGCCGGCGCCCGCCGGCTCCCCCGCACGTGCCCCGCTCGCTGCCGACCCGCTCCCGGTCAAGTCCGTCATCCCCGCGGTCGTGAACGGCTACCGGACCTTCCCGGGGACCGACGCCCCCTGGACGTTCCAGTCGCTCATCGGCTTCACGAGCCTCTCCTCCTCTCCCGCGACGTTCCAGCTCACCTACAACGACCTCACCGCGGGCGAAACGCACGTGAAGACGGTCACGGTGCCGGGGCGCCAGACCGTCGAGTACGCGAACGTCCTCGAGCAGCTCTTCGGCCTCCCGAAGGGACAGCCCTCGCAGGGGCCGGTCTTCCTCGCCTCCACGCAGAACGGCCTCCTCTACGCGAAGGTCTTCTCCGCGACCGACACCGGGACGCTCGGCGACTCCTTCCCCGTCGTCCCGATCCCGGGAGAGGCGCTCACGGGTTCCGCCTCGCTCGCGTCGCTCTACGTCGACGGCCTCGAGCAGTCGGTGACGCCGGGCGTCGGGACGCGCGCGAACCTGATCCTCAACGAGGTCACCGGCAAGCCCGCGAAGGTCGTCGTGCGGCTCTACGAGGCGGCGAACCGGACCTCGCCCGTCGCCGAGGCGACGCTCGAGCTCGCGGCGTACGAGAAGCGGCAGCTCTCGACCGTCTTCCGCGAGCTCGGCCTCGACAGCGAGGAGCGCCGCAAGGACCGGACGAACGTCGAGTGCGTCGTCACGGCGGACGAGGCCGCGCAGGGCCTCGTCTCGGCCGTCGTCACGAAGATCGACAACAGGACGGGCGACACGAAGAACCTCCTCCTGACGCCCGCGGGAGGCGTCCCGCCCGGGAGCGGCGTGGCGATCGGCTTCTAGCGGGCTCCGTTCGCCGCCCCGAAGAGGGAGAGGATCGCCGGCGAGACCCACGGCCCGGCGTCGGCCGGGGCTCCGGCGAGGAGCGCGGCGGAGTACTCGGAGCGCGCCCGCGCGAGGAGCGCCGCGTCGCCCGGCTCGGCGACGAGGTAGCGCCCTCCGAGGGTGTAGGCGAGGAAGAGCCGCGCGACGGGACGCGGCTCCGCCTCCGGGGCGAGGAGCCTCTCCGCCTCGGCGTAGTCGCCCCGGAAGAAGGCCCGGAGGCCCGCACGGACGGCGCCCGCGCCCGAACCGCGCCCCGGCGCCGGGGTCGGGGCGGGGCTCGCCGGAGAGCGAACGGCCACGGCGGCGGGGGACGCCGCCGGGAGGGACCGGGTGGGGAGAGGAAGGACGGCCGTCGGTGCCGGCAGCGGCGCCTCGCGCGTCGGCTCGACGACGGGAGCAGGCGTCGCCGTCGGGACCGGTGTCGGCGGCGTGACGCGCGCCAGCGAGGAGTCGAGGATCATGCGGAGGGCGGGGCGCGCGTCGACGGCCCCCTGCCTCCGGGACTCGCCCAGCTCGCGGAGCGCGCCCTCCTTCTCGCCGAGCTTCTCGAGGGAGAGGCCGAGCCAGAGGTGCGGGAAGTAGTCCTCCGCGTTCTGGGCGCGGTAGCGGAAACGGGCCGTCGCCTCGCGCGGGTCCTCCGCGAGCGCCGTCCGCATCCGTGCCGCGGCCGTGCCGTAGTCCCCGCCGTCGAACGCGCGGAGCCCCTCGACGTAGGCGACCTGCCCGGGTGTCGCCTGCTGCGCCGCGACCGGGGCGGCGAGGGAGACGACGAGGAGCGCGAGGAAGGCGCTACGCGCCATCGGGGACGACGCTCCGGACGGCCGTCTCGACGTCGAAGCCGGGGAGGTCGACGTGGACCCGGCGTTCCTCTCCGGCGGGGACGACGGCGGTGACGGCGGCTTCCGCTCCGTCCGCCCCGCGAACGACGACGCGCCAGCGGCCGGCCGGGAGGGCGATGCGGCAGGGCGTCACGACGGCTCCCGCCTCGAACGTCGCCCCGGACGACTCCTCGACGACCGAGACGACGCGGCCCCACGGGCTCGCGTTCAGGGCGAGGACTCCAGGAGCGGCGGCCGCGGCCGGCGCCGGGGCCTTCGTCCTCAGGAAGAGCCAGGCTCCCCCGGCCCCCAGGAGGAGGACGACCGAGGCGGCCACGGCGGCCCACACGCGGCCCCTCCCGGGTCCCGGGCCCTGGCGCCGCGCGGCGGAGCCGGGGCTCGAGGACGAGAGGCGGACGGTCGCCTCTTCCCCGGTCGCCGCGGCCGGCTCCGGGGCGCCGGGGACCGGCGGAACGAGCCCTCCGCCGACCAGCTCCTGGACCGTGACCGGGCTCCCCTTCTCCGACCCGGCCTCGCGCGCCGCGGCGAGGACGGCCCGGGCGCTCTCGATGTGGCGCTTCGTGGCCTCGACGCCGTCCTCGTTCGCGAGGGCGTCGCGGAGGGCGCGGAGGGTCGCCGCGAACTCCGCGGCGCTCGCGAAGCGCTCTTCCCTCTTCTTCGCGAGCGACTTCAGGACCGCGTGCCGGACCGGCTCGGGGACGCGGGCGGTCCGGTCCGTCGTCGCGAACGGGCGCGGCCGCTCCATCACGTGCTGCCGCACCCACGCCTGCGGCGTCTCGGCGAGGTAGGCCGGGCTCCCCGTCAGGAGGTGGTAGAGGACGCACCCCATCGAGTAGACGTCGCTCCGGCCGTCGATCGTCTCGCCCTTCGGGAGCGCGCCGAGCTGCTCGGGGGAGGCGTACCGGAGCTTGCCGACGAAGATCCCGGTCGTCGTGAGCCCTTCCTCGTCCGGCCGCTTGGCGACGCCGAGGTCGATGATCTTCACGACGGCGCGCCCCGCCACGTCGGCGACCATCAGGTTCTCGGGCGAGACGTCGCGGTGGACGATCCCCTCCTCGTGGAGGTAGTGGAGCCCGTCGAGGGCCTGCGCCGCGAGGTCGAGGAGGACGACGACCGGGAGGAGCTTCCGCGTCCCCATGACGTCCGACAGGCTCGGCCCGTCGATCAGCTCCATCACCATGTAGAAGGTCCCCGGCTGCGCCTCGGCGAAGTCGTGCAGGACCGCGACGTTCGGGTGCGAGAGCCGGCGCGCCATCTCCGCCTCGCGCCGGAAGCGCTCGAGGGCGTGCGGGTCCTCCTCCATCGAGGCCCGCATCACCTTGATGACGCGCGGCTCGTCGAGGAGGAGGTGGCGGACGCGGTAGACGGCGCCCATCCCCCCCTCGCGGAGCTTCCCCACGACCTCGTACGTTCCGCCGACGACCGGGAGCGCCATGCGAAAGAGACTAGCGCGGACCACCCCCGCCCCGCGATGATCCGCGTCCATGACCCGCGTCCGGCTCAGGTGGGTGGCCGCCTCGTTCGGCCTCACGCTCACGCTCGGCGCCACGGCGGGCGCGGTCTACCTCCTCTCGGCCGGGCTCGGCCACGACTTCCCGGTCGACCATCGGCAGATCCACGGCCACACGCAGGTCTTCGGCTTCGCGGGGCTCCTCGCGATCGGGCTCGTCGAGGCGGCCCTGCCGGCGGGCCTCCGCGCCGAGCCGCGGAGGATGCCGCGCGTCACGTTCGGCCTCTTCCTCTCGGCCATCCTCCTCCGGAACGTCTGCCAGCCGTTCGCCGCCTTCCCGCTCGCCCGGCTCGGCGTCGTCCTCTCGGCGGCCCTCCTCCTCGCGGGGACCCTCGTCGTCGTGTCGTACGTCGCGTTCCTCCTCGGCGAGGCGCGCCCGGGCCCTCACGGCGGCGCGCGGCGGCTCGCGCTCGCGTCGGCCGCGACCTCCGCCTACCTCCTCCTCGCCGTCGGGCTCAACGCCCTGCAGGCGCTCTGGATCGCGGCAGGGAACGGCTCGGCCCTCCCGCGCCCGCTCGCGGAGTCCTTCTCCGACGCCTCCCTCTCCGGAGGCCTCCTCGCGGCCGGCTTCACGGTCGGGCTCCGCCTGGCGCCGTCGCTCGGCCGTCCCGAGGTGAACCGCCGCCTCGTCGGGAGGGCGCTCGCGCTCCAGGCCGCCGGCGTCGCGATCGCGCTCGCCTCCTGGATCTCCGTCGTCCCCGCCCCGCTCGCGCTCGCCCTCCGCGACGGCGGGCAGCTCCTCGTGGCCCTCGCGGTCCTCCTCTACCTCCGGGCGACCGGCCTCGCCTCCGCGCGGGGAACGCGGGCGGTGGCCGAGCCGAGCCTCCGCGCCTCGGACACGGCCGTCCGCCTCTCGTTCTCGGCGCTCGGTCTCTGGGCGGCCGCCCAGGCCGCAACGGTCGCGCTCGCCCGCCTGACGCCCCTCGCCGTCCGCAACCGCTGGTGGGAGGACGCGACGCGCCACCTCTTCACGGTCGGGTTCGTCACGCTCCTCGTCGTCGGCGCCGCCGGGCGTCTCGCGCCCTTCCTCTTCGGGCGGACCCTCGCGTCGGGAGCCCTGCAGCGCGCTTCCGTGGCTCTCGTCGTCGGCGGCGCCCTCCTCCGGCTCCTCGAGTTCCCGGCCATCGCGTGGCCCCCCTTCGTCTCCGCCGCGTCGGTGATGGGGATCCCGGTCGTCGCGGGGCTCACCCTCCTCGCCCGGAACCTCTCGCTCACCGCGCGGGCGGCGCCCCGCGGGGCCTGACGCGCCCCGCCCCGGGGCCGACGCCCGACCCGACGGTTGACCCGGCTGCTGCAACGCACTAAAACCTCCCCGCGGTCCGCGCCGCGGAGGGCGAGATGAAACCGGTCCGGGACGAAGCGGAGCTCGAGAGGGCCTTCGGTGAGCCGTGGGCGCTCGTCTTCAAGCACTCGACGCGCTGCCCCGTCAGCTCTTCGGCGTGGCGCGAAGTGGCGCGCTTCCGGGAGCGACACCCCGAGGCGCCCGTCTACGTCGTGCACGTCGTCGAGCAGCGGGCGCTGTCGAACGCGCTCGCGGCGCGGACCGGCGTGAGGCACGAGTCGCCCCAGGCGATCGTCCTCGCGGGCGGCGTCGTCCTCTGGGCCGACTCCCACGAGGGGGTCACGGCAGAGGCGCTCGAGGAGCGCCTCCCGGCGGCGGTGGGCCGTTGAGCGCCTTCACGGGCCCCGCGGAGTTCCGGAGGGTCTTCGACCTCCTCTTCCACGTCCTCTCGCGCGACCGGCGGTTCGGTCCCCGCCTCCGGGCTCTCGGGAAGGCAGAGCGGCTCCTGATCCGCGACCTGAAGCTGACGCTCGACGTCGATGCCGCGCGGGACGCACCGAAGGGCGCCGACAACCTGCGGTGGCGCTGGAACGGCTGCAGCTGGAAGCCCGCCGCCGTCCTCGAGCTCGACGCGGCGACCGCGAACGCGTTCTTCCAGGGCCGCGTGAACGTCCCCGTCGCGCTCCTCTCCGGGGCGATCACCGTCGTCGACGGGAGCGCCGCCGTCCCGCTCGAGACGCTCCCGATCCTGAAGGGCTTCTACCCCGTCTGGAGACAGCGCGTGCGGCACGAGGGGTGGGACCACCTCGTCGCGTGACGCGGTGCCGCGCGGCGGCACCGGCCGGAGCTCGCACCAGAGCCCGGGACGGCTCGCGCCGATCGGAAGGCCCGTTCAGGCCGCACTCTCCCGCGCCCGGCTGAACCACCGCTGCGTCCGGAGGATTCCCTCGGCCGCGTCGACCGTCGTGGCTCCCAGCTGAAAGGCCTCCTGGGGCGCGAGCGTCAGCTGCTCGGGGCTCTTGTCCATCGTCATCTCGAGCACCCGGTGCGCGTACCGCGGCTCGGCCACGAAGCGCTCGTCGAGGAGCCGGAGAATCGCGCGCGGGTTCGGGGCGCGGTGGTAGGACCGGAGAAACGACGGTCGCGGGAGGTCGGAGACCTGGAACGACTCGACGACGCTGTCGAATCCGATCTCCGTCACGAACGCGAGAAGCTCCGCTCGCCCGTCGAGCGTTCCCCCGAGGACCGAGCTCCCGTCCGCCTGGGTGCTGCCGAGCGGGACGACCTGGATGCTCTCCATCCTGTTCCTGAGCAGGAAGAGTGCCCGGAACGGCGCGCTGACCATCGACATCGCTACGCTCCCCTTTCTGTGGTGCCAGGGCACCTAGGTCACAAGCCGCAAGATGATCGCAGTCAGCTCGGCGATGTGGTGACGCTGTCGCGGGATCAGCTCCTGGAGCACCAGGTCCCGTGCGTCGCCGTCGAGGACCCCGTTCGCCTCCTCGTACATCCGGAGGCCCGACTTCTCGCCGTCGAGGAGCTCGCGAACCGTGGCCGTGTCCCTGAGCCTCGCGAAGGCTCCCCAGGTCGCCGCCTCGCTCGCCGGCAGGCCTCCCAGCTGCCGGACTGCGCCCTGCAGGGCCGCCACCGTCCTCTGGTGCTCGGAGGCGAACCGGAGGATCTCGGCGGCGTCCACCGTGGCTCGACCCTCGGCCGACCGGAGGGCGCGCTGGTAGGCGTTCACCGCGGCGAGCTCGCCCCTCAGGAGGGCGTTCAGGCCGTCCGTCCCGTTCGCCGGGGGGCGTGCGTTCGCGTCGCCGGTCATCGCTTCTCCCCGGCGCTCTTCGGAACGAGTCGTCTGTTCATGGCCAACCCTCAGGGCTCGACCTCGCACGAGCCGTGCCATCGGGCGCAGACGTCGGGGGCGGTGCTCTTCGCTGCGCTCGGCGCTGCCGTCGGAACGCCCTTCGTTGACGTCCGCGCGTTCCGGGCCGATGCTGTCTCTCGAGAACGCCATGAACGAGACGCTTCCTTCAGAAGCCTGTGGTGGGGTCGCCGGCGCGCTGGGAACGCTGCGGCACGCGCTCGCCGATCCTCTCTCCGCCGCCGGTCTGAAGCTCGAGCTCGTCGACCGTCGCCTCGTGGCCGGCAACACCGAGCCGACGGCGCTGGCGGAAAGGGTCCGCGGCGCGAAGGCCGACATCGCCGCCGCCAGCCGGCTCGTCGACCTCCTGCCGCGCCTCGCGAGCATCGCGGGAGAGGTTCCCCGGGACGTCTCGCTCGGCGACGTCTGTCGCGCGGCGGGAATGACGCTCGAGCAGGACGATGTGGCGCTCCCGAGCCTCCGGCTGCGGCGCCTCGCTTCCGTCGATTCGCTCCGGACCATCGCGGAGCTCTTCCGCTCGCAGGATCCCGACCGGGCGCCGCCCCGGGTCCGCGCGGACCTCGGCCCCGGGCAGGTGACGCTCACCGTCGAAGGCCCCGGCGCGAGCGGCCTTCCGAGGCCCGAGCGGCTCTTTCACCTGCCCCGCGGCGAAGAACGGGCCGCCGAGCTCTTCCTCGCCCGAGCCTGCGTCGAGTCCGACGGAGGCCGGATCGACCTCGAGGAACGGGAGGGCCGGCTCGTCGCCATCCTCTCGTGGCCCCGGCCGTCGGCGCCGGGAGACGCGGTGCGGGCGGCATGAACGTCCTCGTCGTCGAGGACGAAGCCGGGGCGCGCGGGGCGCTCGTCGAGCTCGTGAAGGAGCTGGGGTACGAGGTCTCGTCCGCCGGCTCCGTCGCCGAAGCTTCGGAAGCGCTCGCCCGAGCCACCCCCGACGTCTGCATCACCGACCTCGGCCTCCCCGACGGCGACGGGCTCGACGTGGTGCGCGCCGCGAAGGGGGCGGGGCGCGACTGCGCCGTCCTCGTCCTGACCGGGAAAGGCTCGATCCGGACGGCAGTCGAGGCGATGAAGGCCGGCGCCCACGACTTCCTCCTGAAGCCTCTCAAGGCGACGCAGCTCGAGACGGCGCTCTCCCAGCTCGCCGGGATGTACGAGGAAGCGCGCGGCCTTCTCCCGGCGGCCCTCCCCGACCCGGCCGTCGCCGGAGGCCTCGTCGGCATGGTCGGCCGCTCCGCCCCGATGCTGGAGGTCTTCCGCCTCGTCACCCGCGTCGCGCGCTCGAACGCCCCCGTGCTGATCACCGGGGAGAGCGGGACCGGCAAGGAGGTCGCGGCCGCCGCGGTGCACGCCCTGTCGCGGCGCGCGGCGCGGCCGTTCGTCGCCCTGAACTGCGGGGCGATCTCGCCGATGCTCGTCGAGAGCGAGCTCTTCGGGCACGAGAGAGGCGCCTTCACCGGGGCCGAGCGCCGCCGGGCCGGGACGTTCGAGATGGCCCACGGGGGGACGCTCTTCCTCGACGAGGTGTCGGAGATGCCCCCGGAGGTCCAGGTGAAGTTCCTGCGCGTCCTCGAGACCCGCACGTTCCGGCGGGTCGGGGGGACCGAGGAGCTCGACATGGACATCCGGCTCGTGACGAGCTCGAACCGCGACCTCGGCGAGGCGGTTCGGCGCGAGGCGTTCCGGGCCGACCTCTTCTACAGGCTGAACGTCTTCCCGCTCCGACTTCCGCCGCTCCGCGACCGCAAGGACGATGTTCCCCTCCTCGCGGCCCACTTCCTCGCGCAGATCGAGGAGAAGGAGCGCCGCGGCTTCACGTCGTTCGAGGAGCGCGCTCTCGCCGCGCTCTCCGCCTGGGGCTGGCCCGGGAACGTCCGGGAGCTGAAGAACGCCGTCCATCGGGCGTACGTCCTGAGCGACCCGCCCGCGATCCAGGCCGAGGCGGCCGAAGCGGTCCTGACGGACTCGAGTTCCGCCGACCTCCACGCGCGCGTGGATGACGACGGGGCCTGGCCCGCGGTCCCGGTCCGCGTCGGCGAGACGCTCCAGTCCGTCGAGAAAAAGCTCCTCCAGGCGACGCTCCTCGCCGTGAAGGGGGACAAGCGCGTCGCGGCGGAGCTCCTCGGCGTCAGCCTGAAGACGATCTACAACAAGCTCAAGGAGTACCAGCTGGAGACCTAGGCGGGAGCCCGGACCCGGTGCCCGGGCTTTGAAAACGGTTCAAGCCGGGTCGCAAGGATTTCAAGGCACGGGGCGCGCGGGGCTCCCTCACCACCCCCTTCCGCGAGGAACCGCTGGCACGTCCCGTGCGCTGGGCCTCCCATGCGCAAGCTCCGAATCGGGGTCGTCGACCTCGTCAGCAAGGGACCCACGAAGGCCCTCTACGCCCGGGTCATGAACGCGAACCTGGCGAGCATCATGCCGCAGGTCGTCTCCGCCTGGTGCGAGGCCGACGGGCACGACGTCACGCACGTCTGCTACACCGGATTCGAGGACCTCGTCGCGGAGCTCCCGGAAGACGCCGACCTCGTCTTCGTCGGCGCCTTCACCGAGGCGGCGCAGACCGCCTACGCGCTGAGCAACCTCTTCCGGTCCCGCGGAGCCGTGACCGCGCTCGGCGGCCCTCACGCCCGCTGCTTCCCCGAGGACGCGGCGCGCTACTTCGACTACGTCTTCGGCTTCACCGACCGGGCGGTCCTCCGCGACGTCCTCGCCGACGCCGCTCCCCACCGCCCGATCGGCCGGCACGTCGCGGCGGTGCGGCAGCCGCTCACGCTCCCCGGGGTCCGCGAGCGCTGGAAGTTCATCGAGCCGACACTTCGAAAGGCCCCCGCGCTGAAGCTCGTCCCGATGCTCGCCAGCCTCGGCTGCCCCTACACGTGCAGCTTCTGCATCGACGCTTCCGTCCCTTACCAGCCGCTCGACCTCGAGGTCCTGAAAGACGACCTCCGCTTTCTCCTCACGAAGCAGGAGCGGCCGAACGTCGGGTGGCACGACCCGAACTTCGGGGTCCGCTTCGACGAGACTCTCGGCGCCATCGAGGAAGCCGTCCCCCCGGGGAGCGTCGGCTTCGCCGCCGAGAGCAGCCTCTCGATCCTGACCGAGCCGCACCTCGCGCGCCTCCGGAAGAACGGCTTCGCGGCGATCCTTCCCGGGATCGAGTCGTGGTACGACCTGGGAAACAAGTCGAAGACCGGGTCGCTCCGGGGCATGACGAAGGTCGTCGAGGTCTCCGAGCACGTCAACACGATCCTGAGGTACGTGCCGTACGTCCAGACGAACTTCGTCCTCGGCCTCGACTGCGACGAGGGGGACGAGCCCTTCGAGCTGACGAAGCGGTTCGTGGACCTCACGCCGGGCGCCTTTCCCGGCTTCTCGCTCCTCTCCGCCTTCGGGCGCGCGGCGCCCCTGAACCTCCAGTACCAGCGTGCCGGCCGCGTCCTCCCCTTCCCGTTCCACTTCCTCGACAACAACCACGCCATGAACGTGAGGCCGCGCAACTACACCTGGCCCGAGTTCTACGACCGGGTCATCGGGCTGACGCGCCACTCCTTCTCCTGGCCGGCAATCGCGAGACGGTTCCGGGCGACGAACGCCACGATGCCCCGCTGGCTGAACGCGCTCCGCGCGGTCTCCACGGAGGGCTTCGGCCGGATCCGTCACTACTCCGAGCTCCGGCGGCGGCTCGAGGCGGACGCGCAGGTCCGCGCCTTCTTCGACCAGTCGACGAACGCGGTACCGCTGTTCTACGAGGAGGCCGTGAAGCGGGACCTGGGTCCGCTCTGGCACTGGCTTCCGGAGGGCGCCCTCCTCCACGACCATCACGCCTACCTGCACGCCCACGAACCAGCCGGCGTGCTGCCGGTCCCCGTCGCGTCCTCCGACGCGCGAGCCTCGGCCGCCGCAGTCTGAGGCGGCCGAGGGAAGGTCCCGCGGGCCCGTTCGCCGGCGCGAGGGCTAGGACGTGCCGCGGCCGGCCCGCCCCACGAGGAGGCCCGTGAGGAGCCCGACGGCGAGGCCCGTGGCGAGCGCGCCGAGGATCGTCGTCCACGGGCGGGTCTCGACGTACTGGTCGACGCCGCTCGAGAGCTGGCGCCACGCCTTCCGGGCGACCCGGCGGGCGTCCTCGGCCGCCTCCCTCGCCTCCTCCCAGCTCTCCTTCAGGTGCGCCGCCGCCGCGGTGAGGTCCGCGTCGCGGGTGCGGGACGGGGTCGGTGTCGGTGTCGTCGTGCTGTCCATGTCGACTCCTTTCCGCGAGGGATTTCGCAACTCCCGTGCCGGCCGCAGGCGGGGGAGGCCGGTGGCACGCCGCGTGCGAGTCCAGTTCGACAAAAGGAGACCCCATGCGAAAGCAGGAAATCCGCGGAAAAGTGAAGAAGACGCAGGGCAAGGTCAAGGAAGCCGTCGGGATCCTCTCGGGCAACAAGAAGCTGGAACGGGAGGGATCCGTCCAGCGCACCGAGGGCGCCCTGCAGGAGGGCCTCGGCAAGGCGCGCCGCAAGGTCGGCGAGATGCTGACGAATCTCGGCAAGGCCGTGAGCGGCTGACTTCCCCGAAGGGAACGCGCTCGATGATCTCCATCCCGGGACTCCTCCTCCTCATCCTCATCGCGGCGATCTGCGGCGCGATCGGCCGCGCTCTCGGCGGCGGCACCCGCGGCGGGCTCATCGTCTCGATCGTCCTCGGGTTCGTCGGCGCGCTGCTCGGCTCTTGGATCGCGCGGCGGATGAACCTCCCGGAGCCGTTCGTCCTCCGGGCGGCCGGGCAGACGTTCCCGATCCTCTGGTCGATCGTCGGGTCGGCCCTCTTCGTGGCCGTCCTTCATCTCTTCAGCCGCCGGAGATAGACCGGCTTACTGGCACGCGCCGTGCGCGCCCTCCCGTCAGGAGACGTCATGAGCCAGACCCCTTCCCGCCCGACCGACCGCCTCAACGCCCTGCTCCAGGTCGAGCTTGCGGCGGTCCTCGCCTACCAGCACGCCCTGCGCTCGCTGGACGGGAGGCTCGGCGGCGATTCCGGCCAGGTCCGCGGCATGGCAGCCGGGCACCAGCGGAACGTGGCGGCCCTGCAGGGCTGCATCCGCGCGCTCGGGGGCGTCCCTGTCGTCGACCCTGGCGCCGCCTGGAGCGCTTTCGCCCTCCTTCGCGACGAGCTGTCGGTCCAGCAGCTGCTCGAGGCCGAGGAGTGCGGGCTCGCCGACTACGAGGCCGCTCTCCCCGCCCTCGAAGGCGACGTCCGCGATCTCGTCGAGACCGAGCTGATCCCGCGCCAGCAGCAGCACGTCGCCGCGCTCTCGAAACTCCTTCTCGACGTCTGCAAGGCGTAGGCGGGGCGAGGGCGCGCCGCCTGCTCCCGGGTCAGCTCCCCTGGGGCGCGGCCCCGGCGAGCGAGAAGAGCAGCTCGAGCGTCGCCGCCCCGACGGGCTTGGCGAGGTGGTGGTCGAAGCCGGCCTCCCTGGAACGGACGAGGTCCTCCGGCTGCACCCAGCCGGACAGGGCCACCAGGAAGAGGCCCTCCAGGGAAGGATCCTCGCGGAGCCGCCGTGCGACCTCGAGCCCGCTGAAGCCGGGAAGCCCGATGTCGAGGATCGCGACGTCGGGGCGCAGGCGCCGCACGGAGTCGATCGCGGACGGGCCGTCGTGCGCCACGTGCGTCTCGTGCCCGTCCAGCGCGAGCAGCTCGGCCAGGGTCCGCGCGGCGTCGACGTTGTCGTCCACGACCAGGATCCGCCGGGGCTTCGAGGCGGGCGTTTTCCGTGCGGCCGGACCCGGTTCCGCCGGGGGGACGACTCCGCCCTCGAGCGGGAGCCGGAGCGTGAAGGTGCTTCCGCGGCCGCTTCCCGCACTCGCCGCGGTCAGGGAGCCTCCGTGCAGCTCGGCGAGCTGCTTCGCGAGAGCCAGGCCGATCCCGAGCCCGCCGTGGCTGAAGCCGGGCGTCTCGTCGGCCTGCCCGAACATCGTGAAGATGTGCCCCAGCGAGGCCGCCGAGAGCCCGATGCCCGAGTCGACGACGCGAACGACGACGGCGCCGTTCTCGCAGGTCCCCTCGACGCGAACGCGGCCGGAGGGCTCCGTGTACCACGCGGCGTTCTTCAGGAGGTTCGTGAGGATCTGCGTGAGCCGGATCGGGTCCCCGTTCACGAAGACCGGAGCCTCCGGCAGGACCACTTCGAGCGCGTGGTTCCGCTTGAGGAGGAGCGGACGTGCCGCCTCGAGCGCGCTCTCGACGACGGAAGCCAGCGAGACCCGTTCCCGCTTCAGGCCGACTTTCCCGTGCGAGACGCGGGAGACGTCGATCAGGTCGTCGATGAGCCGGACGAGGTGGGTCACCTGCCGCTCGATCACCTTCCGGGCCTCGGCGGCGCGCGCCCGGCCTTCGTCGTCGTCACCGACGCGGGCGAGGAGCTCCGTCGCGTGCCCGATCGGGGCGAGGGGGTTCCGGAGCTCGTGCGCGAGGGTGGCGAGGAACTCGTTCTTCCGGCGGTCGCCCTCGCGGAGCTTCTGCTCGGCCCGCCGCCGCTCGGCGACCTCCGCCGCGAGGGCCGCGTTCATCGTCTCGAGGCTTGCGGAGCGCTCTTCGACGCGCTCCTGAAGCTCCTCGCGCGCATGCCGGAGGGTGACCTCCTGCCGCCGGGCCTCGACGGCGTAGCGGATCGATCGTTCCAGCAGCTCCGCGTCGAGACGGTCCGCCGCCAGGAAGCCCGCCGCTCCGCTCCTCATCGCGGCGAGGTCCTGCGCCCGGTCGCCGGCCGCCCCCAGCAGGAGAACGGGGGCGCCCCCCCCCGCCTCGTGGTACGCACGCAGCAGGTCTATGCCGCTCCGCTCGCCCAGCCTCTCGCCGAGGAGGTGGGCGTCGTACCGGCTCGAGGTCATCCGGCTGAACCCGGCCTCGTACGAGCGCGCCCAGTCGATCTCGAGATGCGGCGCCGACGGCTGGGCGAGATCGCCGATCCTCGCCGCTTCCGCCTCGTCCGTCGTGACGAGGAGGACCTGCAGGGGCCGGTCCTCGGCCGAACCTGTCGTTCGGGGGTCCATGGCGAAAGGATCGGCCCATTCGAATCGAGGGTCAAAGTCGCGGGACATGGCGTTCGACGCCCCGGAAGCCCTGCCGCTCTTCATCTCCGGTGAGAGGCCGTCCGTCGTCGCGTCGATGGCGTCGCGCGCGCCGTGCCTCCGCCTTCATTGCCAATCAGGCCCGACAATCCTCGACCCTGGCCCGCGACCGAACGCGAGAAGCTCACGTCGTCGATCCGGCTGCCGGCCGACTCTCCTCGGCCGTCAGGTCGTCCACTGCGACGCCCACGCTCTCCGTGCGCCACGGGCGGCCCGGGCGCCGGCCAGGGCACGGCTACTTCTTCGCGTTCACGAAGAGCAGGACGCCGCCGGCCACGATGGCTCCGACGCCGGCCCACACCGGCACGTTGACGGTCTCCTTCTCGTCGACCGCGAGGGTGATCGGTCCGATCTCGGCCTTGTGGGTCTTCTTCGTGTACGTGAAGCCGCCGTAGACGAGCGCGAGGGCGCCCGCTACGAGCAGAGCGATCGCGACGGCTCTGAGACTGTTCATCCGCTTGCCCCCTTCAGGTGCGTCTCGCGCGTGCCGGGTCCCCGACCCGATGAGTGGGCAACAGCCTGCGATTCCCTGTCGCGCGAGCGCCAGGGAGCCTTCGCCTTGGCCGTGGAGGGCCTTCGAAGCAGCACGTCCGGCGGGACCTCTCGGGAGAGACCGGGGACCGTTCTCGTTACGCTCACGCTCATCGCAACGCAAGGCGGGTGCCAGGTGGGCTCCTCGTACCGCCCGGTTCAGGGACCAGTGGAACGCGATGCGGCCCAGGTCGACGACGAAGACGATGTCGTCCGTTCCAGAGCGCTTGGAAGAGCGGACACAGGCAGGAGCGCGCGTTCAGAAACCGGAACGAAACGGGACGCGTGGGTCGGCCCCCCGGGCCTTTCCCGCTGAGCCGCAGTGCGCGACGGCGAGCTTCTCCTCGTTCCCGTCGGCGTCGATCCGGTACTCCCCGGCGCGGTCGAACCGCTCCGTGGCGTTCGGGGTCTCGAAGGTGAAGGTCTCGCCGGGCCGCAGCTGCCGAAGGAGGAACGAGGCCGATCCGCCCCAGACGTAGAACCGCTTGGCTTCGTCCGAGACGTCGATCGCCTCGAGGCCGGTGGCGGACGCGAGGTGGATCTCGAAAGCCTCGGCCCGGAGCTCGGCGTGTCCGCCGCGGGACGTGTAGAGCCGATCGCCGGCGGCCAGAGGAAGGCCGACGGACGCGGGTCGCCAGTCGTCCGGATCGCCACCGCGCCCGAAGGAGACGCCCCCGCTGGTTCGCGCGACGGCGGCGATCACGCGGGGAAATCGGCCACCCTCTTCCCGCCTGGCCCCGCGACGGGGTGCAGTCGCGACCGCAACCTGAGGAGGGACCTGCGGCAGACCGGGCGGGAGAGGGTGTCCCACGGCGTCACACGACCCGTCGCCCCTGGATAACCCGGATCAGCACGATCACGATCGCGGCGACGAGAAGGATGTGGATGACTCCGCCCATCGTGTAGGACGTCACCATCCCGAGCAGCCACAGGATGAGAAGGATCGCGAGAATCGTGTAGAGCATGGTGTCCCCGTTTCTCCGTCTGTCCGCCCGTCAGGCTGGGCGGGACGGGGGACGGATTCCCGCCGCGCCTTCACGCCGCACTACGCAAGGGCACTGCCAGTCCGGTCGACGGCGGCTGGAGACGCAGGGTGTCCCCTCGCTCTCGCTCGCGGGCCAGCGACCGAAAGCAACCTGGCGAAGGTCGTCTTCGAGACCAACCCGACCGCACGCGTCGAGGTCCACGTGTTCCCCCGCGACCGGAGAGTCAGTCGTTCTTCTTCCCGGGCTCGTCTTCCTTGTCGGGGCGATAATTCTTTCCCTTCTTCGGCGTCGGCGTCGCGTTCGGCACGGCCTGGCCCGGCTTCGCCTTCTTCTTCTGGTCGACCTGGTCCGGCTCGGGCTTCTTCGGCTCGTGGCGCTCGGGCCCCGCCTGCGGGGGCGGGACGGGCTGGACGGGCACCGGCTCCCGCCTCAGCTGCTCGGGCTGAGGCGCAGGGGCGCGCTCCCGTGAAGGCGGCGTGTTGGGCACGTCGACGTGCCGCGGGACCACGACCGGGCGCGGCGGCTCGGTTTCGGGCCGCTGCTCCGGCAGGGGCGGCCTCGCGGCCCGGGCCGTCGGGACGGGCACGGGCGGGTTGTCGACCCTCTCGGGCGGCCGGTTCGGCTGCTGGTGGCGCTCGGGCTTCCCCTCCGGGGCAGGGCGGGTCGGCGCCGGCTCCCTTTTCACCTCCGGCTGGGGCGGGGGTACGGGCTCTCGCGCAGGAGGCGCGTTCGGGACCTCGACGCGACGCGGCTCGGGCATCGGCCGCACCGGCTCGGCCTCGTGGCGGGGTTCCGGCGCAGGCGCCTTCTCGGCTCCCGCGGTCGGGGCGGGCGCGCGCGCGGGCGGCGCCTCTTCGCGACCGGTGACCGGGCGCTCGGCGTTCGCCGGGGCGCGGGCCGCGGAAGGAGGCAGCGCCTGCGGCCTGCGTGACTCCTTCACCTCGCCGCGGGGGGCGAGCACGACCTGGTCGGAGCCGGCCGGCCGGACCGGCTGTGCCGCCTTCTCACCCCGGTGCTCTTCCGCCGAGAGGCGGCGCGCGACGTCGCTCGTCACCGGCTGGCCTCCGCTTTCGCGAATGACGGCGAGCTTCCTGTCGAAGGTCGGGGGCGCCGGTGGTGGGGCCACGCGCGTGACGACCTCGCGGTCTGCGATGCGCTTCGGCGGCCGGACCTCGCCACGCCCCTGGACGCCGACAGGTGCCACGCGGATCGACTCGCGGGTCGGGAGGACCGGGATCGGTCCCCGCAGGATGGGTGCCGCGGAGACGTCGTGCACGATCCTCGTGTCCCGCACGACGTCGCGATCGACACGCCCTCCCCGGACGAAGACGTCGCGGGTCACGACGGTCACGTGGTTGCGATAGGCGTAGTTGTAGCCGGTCACGTTCGCCGTCGAGCGGGCGTGGTACCACCACGGGTGGAACGGCTCGCGCGGCGCCAGGGGGAACCAGCCGACGAACCCGCCGCCGGACATGGAGACGGAGACGGACCATCCCGGCCCGCCCCCGACGAAGCCGACGACGGCCGGCGAGTAGCCCGGGTAGGCCGCGCGCGGCCCGACGGGCACCCAGCCCCAGCGACCCCGTACGACGGCCCAGCGGCCGTAGTGGTACGGCGCCCAGCCCCACGGCTCCGCGGAGAGCCACGTCCAGCCCCACGGGTCGCGCCAGATCCAGCGGCCGGCCCGGTAGGGCTCCCATCCCACGGGCATGCCCCTCGGGTACCAGACGAAGCCGTACTCCGGGGCGTTCTCCCAGGACCCGTACGCGTCGAGGTCGGCGGCTCCGCAGATGTCGGGGTGCACGTAGGACGCCGTTCGGACCGACCGGTATCGTCGGGCGCGGGTCTCCACCCAGTGGTCCCACGAGTCGGCGCGGGAAAGGCCGACCACGTCGTAGACGGGCCGGTCGATCCCGCGAACGAGCATCTGGTCTCCGCTCTCCAGCGCGACCTGGCCGCCGGCGGCCGCCGCCCACGCCCTTCCCTGTTGCACGGAGACGCGGCTGTTGCCGTCCTGGTCGACGTCGATCCGGTAGATACCGGGAGCCCCGAACGTCACGGAGGCGTTCGGGGTCGCCACCTCGAAGCGGTCATCGCGATCGAGCCGGCTGATCCGGAAGGAGGCCGTCCCGAGCGTGAGAGAGAGCTGTTGAACGTCGTGAGTCAGGTCCAGCGCGGCCAGCTCGGACTCCGGCCCGAGAAAGACCGTCGCACCCCGCAGCTGGAGCTCCGCCCGCCCGTCCCGGCCGGCCCAGACCCGGTCGCCGAGCGTCATGGGGTAGTTGACGGAGGCGGGTTGCCAGTCGTCGGGGGCATCCCCGCGATTGAAGGAGACGTCTCCTTCGAAAAACGAGACACGGACGACGGACTGGCGGATGCCGTCGTCGCCGGCCTCGTTCCCGTACTGGGCCGCGGCCGGCGGGAAAGTCAGCAGCATCGTCGCCAGGGCGGGCAGGAACCGGAGCCGAAGTCGGGATCTCATAAGCCCTCCGGCGAAGCCCTTCTGCGAACCTCGTGCCGGCTCCCCGTTTCGACCGCCGAGCCGACGACGCGGGCCCGGTGCCGGAGGTCGCTCCGGGGCAGCTGTACTTTTTTCAACCGCGACAGCAAGCGTTTCCGCTGCGGAAGCCGCCCCGGTGCCGACCCCGGTCCGGCGCAGGAGCGGGGGCCAATGGTCGCCCCGGCAACGGTGGCAGGCAAATTGCTTTGAATGGTCCTTGGACCGAAGGAGGTCTCCATGAAACCTGCCACGAGGAACCGGACCGCTGCGTCCTGGAGAGCGAAGCGCGCCTGGAACGAGACCGGCGCCGCCGGGGGCTTCGAGATCGTCGACGACCTCCTTGGCTGAAGGCGAGACCGGAACCGTGTGGCGATCTCTCTTCGGCCGCCGGCGCGTCGGGGAGTCGGTGCCCCTGCGCGGGGAGCTCCTGAGCCTCGAGAGCCTCGAGGAGCGGGCGAAGACGCTCGCCGCCGTCTTCACGCTCTCGCGCGAGAGCCGGAGGACCGGCTACGACGTCCTCCCGCGGCTCGACGCGAACCTTCGCTTCCTGCGCGAGGCCTACCGTCTCCTGGCCGACGACGTTCACCGGGGCGTCGCCGTCCCGCCGGCCGCGGAGTGGCTCCTCGACAACTTCCACCTCGTCGAGTCGGAGGCCCAGGCCGTGGGGCACGACCTCCCGCTTCGCTACTACCGGAAGCTCCCCAAGCTCGCCGCGCGCGACTACTCGGGCAAGGCCCGGATCCACGCGATGGCGCTCGAGCTGATCCGGCACGGCGACGGCCGCCTCGACGCCGAGCGGCTCGGGCGCTTCGTCCTCGCGTTCCAGACCATCGCGCCGCTCACGATCGGCGAGCTCTGGGCCTGGCCGAGCATGCTCAAGCTCGCGCTCCTCGAGAACCTGCGGGTCCTGATGGAAGGGGTCCTCGCCGGCCAGGAGGCGCGACGCCAGGCGGATGCCGTGCTCGCGGCCCTCGAGGCGGGAAGCTCTCCCCCGGCGCTTCCCGTGCCCCTGCAGAACGCCTTCGTCGCCCAGCTCCGCCACCGGATGCGCGAGCACGACCCGCGCGTCTCCTCCCTCGGCGCGCGCGTCGAGGAGGCCCTGGCGGCCCGCGGCACGACGCCCGAAGACCTCGTCCGCGCCGAGAACCAGCAGCAGGCCACCGACCAGGTCTCCACGGGCAACTCCATCACGAGCCTGAGGCTCTGCGCGACGCTCGACTGGAGCCGGTTCGTCGAGAAGTCCAGCCTCGTGGAGCAGATCCTCATGCGCGACCCGGCGGCGGTCTACGCGCGCATGGACTTCCAGAGTCGCGATCGCTACCGGCACGCCGTGGAGGAGCTCGCCGAGCCGAGCGGAGAGGCGCAGGTGCGCGTGGCGCTTCGCGCGGTGGAGAGCGCCCGGCAGGCCGCGGACGGCTCCGGCGCCTCGGACCGTACCGCCCACGTGGGCTACCACCTGATCGGGCTCGGCCGCCGGGGTCTCGAGGTCGACGTCGCTCACCGCCCGACGCTGCTCCTCCGCCTCCAGCGCGCCCTCTTCGCCGCCGCTCCCGGCCTCTACCTCGGCGGGATCGGCCTCGTGACCGGCCTCGGAGCCCTCGCCGCGTACACGTTCGTGAAGGCCTCGCAGGCTCCCGCGCTGGCCCTGGCCGCGGCGCTCCTCGCGCTCGTGCCGGCGAGCGAGCTCGCCGTCCTCGTCGTCCAGCGCGCCGTCGCCGCGCTCGTCCGGCCGAAACGACTTCCGCGGGTCGAGCTGACCGAAGGTGTCCCGCCCGGGGCGCGCACGATGGTCGTCATCCCGACGCTTCTCGGAAGCGTCGGCGGCGTCGAGCGGCTGCTGGAGCACCTCGAGGTGCAGGCACTCGGGAACCTCGAGCCGAACGTCCATTTCGCGGTCCTGAGCGATTTCCGGGACGCCGCGACGGCGACGGTGGCCGGCGACGAGGAGATCCTCGCCGCCGCCGTGGCGGGCGTGACGGCGCTCAACCGCCGCTACGCGCCCGAGTCGATGGACCGCTTCTTCCTCTTCCACCGCGACCGCCTCTGGAACCCCGGGGAAGGCGTCTTCATGGGCTGGGAGCGGAAGCGCGGCAAGCTCGAGGAGTTCAACCGCCTCCTTCGGGACCCCGTCGACGAGGGCTTCCGGGTGAAGGTCGGAGAGCTCTCGATCCTCCCGTCAGTGCGCTACGTCCTGACGCTCGACAGCGACTCGCGCCTGCCGCGAGGGGCCGCGCGGATCCTGATCGGGATCCTCGTCCACCCCCTCAACAGGCCGGTCGTCGACCCGGTGGAGAGGCGCGTGACGGCCGGCTACGGCATCCTCCAGCCGCGCGTCAGCGTCACGCTCTCGAGCGCGGCCGGCTCCCTCTTCGCCCGGGTCTACGCCGGGCACACCGGCGTCGACCCCTACTCGACGGCGGTCTCCGACACGTACCAGGACCTGTTCGGGGAAGGAATCTTCACCGGCAAGGGGCTCTACGACGTCGACGCGTTCCGCGCGACCGTGGACGGGCGCGTGCCGGAGAACGCGCTCCTTTCGCACGACCTGTTCGAGGGGATCCACGCGAGGACCGCGCTCGTCTCCGACGTCGAGGTCGTGGACGACTACCCCGCGAGCGTCCTGGCGCACGCCCGACGCCAGCACCGGTGGGTGCGCGGCGACTGGCAGATCCTCACCTGGCTCCTCCCCGTCGTGAGGACGGCCGAGGGGTTCGCGAAGAACCGCCTTCCTCTCGTCAGCCAGTGGAAGATCCTCGACAACCTCCGCCGGAGCCTCGTGGCGCCTTCCGTCCTCGCGCTCTTCGGAGCGGCCTGGACGATCCTCCCCGGGAGCCCGCTCGCCTGGACCCTTGCGGGCCTCGCGATCCCGGCCTTCCCGCTGGTCTCGTCCCTCTTCCGGATGATCGGACGGTCCGGCTCGGAGGAGCCCGCGCAGATGTACGTCAGGGGCGTCGTCGAGGAGCTGAGCACGGCCGTGGCCCAGGCGTTCCTGACGCTCGCCTTCCTCCCGTACCACGCCTGGGAGATGGTGGACGCGATCGGCCGGACTCTCGTGCGGCTCGCCGTCACGCAGCGCCGGCTCCTCGACTGGGAGACGGCCGCGTCACAGGCCTCGCGCGCCGCGGGACAGCTCGCCTCCGGCGTCCGCACCTTCTACCTCGAGATGGCCGCCAGCCCCGTCGCGGCCCTCGGCCTCGTCGCCCTCACCGCCGCGTTCCGCCCGTCCGCCCTCGCGCTCGCTCTCCCCTTCGGCGCCCTCTGGTGCGCGGCGCCGGGGCTCGCCTACTGGCTCAGCCGGCCCACCCCGGCGGACCGCCTCGAGCTGTCGGCGGAGGATCGCGAGCTCCTCGCCTCGATCGCACGGAAGACCTGGGCGTTCTTCGAGACGTTCGCGGGAAACGAGGACAACGGGCTCCCTCCCGACAACGTCCAGGTGGCCGCGGCACCGGCCGCGGCGCCGGTCGTCGCCCACAGGACGTCGCCGACGAACATCGGCATGGGCCTCCTCTCGTCCCTCGCCGCGTTCGACCTCGGGTTCTCGACCGCGGCCGAGACGGTCGAGCGGCTGGACCGGACGCTCGCGACCGTGGAAGGGCTCGAGCTCCACGAGGGGCACCTCCTCAACTGGTACGACACGCGGACTCTCTCGCCGCTCCTCCCCCGCTACGTCTCCACCGTCGACAGCGGAAACCTCGCCGGGGCGCTCCTCGCGGTCGCGGCGGGGTGCCGCGAGCTCGCCCGGACGGAGACGATCCTGGCGACGCGCCTCGCCGACGTGGCCCGGCGCGCGGCCGCCCTCGCGGACGGGATGAGCTTCTCGTTCCTCTTCGACCGCGATCGCCAGCTCTTCTCTATCGGGTTCCGGCTGGCCGACGCCGGCGGGGCCGGGCGGCGGGACCCCTCGTTCTACGACCTCCTCGCCTCGGAGTCGCGCCTCGCGAGCTTCTTCGCGATCGCCAAGGGGGACGTGCCGCAGAGCCACTGGTTCCGCCTCGGACGCCCCGTCGTGAGCGTGGGCGGCGTGCCGACGCTCGTCTCGTGGAGCGGCACGATGTTCGAGTACCTGATGCCGCTCCTCCTGATGAGGACGTATCCCGGGACGCTCCTCGAGGAGACCTGCCGGATGGCCGTCCAGCGGCAGGTCCGGTACGGCCGCGAGAGGCGCGTGCCGTGGGGCATCTCCGAGTCGGCCTACGACCTCGTCGACAGGCTCGGCAACTACCAGTACAAGGCCTTCGGCGTCCCGGGCCTCGGGCTCAAGCGCGGCCTCGCGGACGAGCTCGTCGTCGCGCCGTACGCCACGGCGCTCGCGGCGCTCGTCGACCCGGGCGAGGCCGCGCGGAACTTCCGGCGCCTCGCCGCGCAGGGCGCGGAGGGGCCTTTCGGCTTCTTCGATGCCGTCGACTACACGCCGTCCCGGGCGGCCGACGCCGCGCCGGACGCGAAGCCCGGCCCCGGGCCCGGTTCCGGCGTCGTCGTGAGGAACTGGCTGGCGCACCACCAGGGAATGACGCTCGTCGCGCTCGCGAACGTCCTCCGGGGCGACCTCATGGTCGACCGGTTCCACGCGGACCCGCGCGTGAAGGCGACCGAGCTCCTCCTGCAGGAACGGATCCCGCGAGAGGCTCCCGTCATCGAGCCGCGGCCCGCGGAGGAGACCCGCGTGACGCAGGCCGCGCCGGCGCGGACGCCCCGGAGGATCCGCTCGCCGCACACGCCCTACCCGCGCGCCCAGATCCTCTCGAACGGCGGCTACGTCGCGATCGTGACGAACGCCGGAGGCGGTGCGAGCCTCTGCCGCGGCCGCGCCGTCACCCGGTGGCGGGAGGACCGGACGCGAGACCCGGGAAGCCAGTTCGTCTACCTTCGCGACGTCCACACGGGAGAGGTCTGGTCCGCCGGGCACCAGCCCGTCGGAAAGGAGCCCGACGCCTTCCTCGTGGAGCTGCTCGCCGAGAAGGCGATCCTGGAGCGGCGCGACCACGAGATCGAGACCCGCCTCGAGGTCACCGTCTCGCCCGAGGACGACGCCGAGGTGCGGCGAATCTCGGTAACGAACCGGAGCGACCGCCCGCGCGAGCTCGAGCTGACGAGCTACGTCGAGCTCGCCCTCGGCTCCCTCGCCGAGGACGCGGCCCACCCGGCCTTCGGGAAGCTCTTCGTCGAGACCGAGTGGCTGCCCGAGAGCACGGCGCTCGTGGCCCGGCGCCGGCCGCGGGGCGCGAGCGACCCGGAGTCCTTCGCCTTCCACGTCCTCGCGATCGAGGGTCGGGCGCAGGGACAGGTGGAGTGGGAGACCGACCGGATGCGGTTCCTCGGGAGAGGCCGGGGACCGGACGACCCCACGGCTCTCGACGGGCGCGCCCTCTCCGGCACGACGGGAGCCGTCCTGGACCCGATCCTGAGCCTCCGGACGCGCCTTCGCCTCTCGCCCGGCGGCTTCGCGAGGCTCGGCTTCACGACGGGCGTCGCCTCCGACAGGCCCGCCACGCTCGGGCTCGCCCAGAAGTACCACGACTTCGGCTTCGCGGCCCGCACCTTCGCGCTCGCCTACACGAACGCCCGGACGTCCCTGGTCCACCTCGGGATCTCCGCCGACGAGGCGCAGCTCTACGAGCGGCTCGGGTCGCGCGTCTTCTTCTCGGACGCGTCGCTCCGGGCCGACCCGGAGACCCTCGCCCGGAACTCGCTGGGCCAGCCCGGCCTCTGGGGCCACGGGATCTCAGGCGACCTCCCGATCCTCCTCGTGAGGGTGAGCGCGCCGGAAGACCTCGTCCTCGCGCGCCAGGTCCTCAAGGCTCACGAGCTCTGGCGCCTCAAGGGCCTCAAGGCGGACGCCGTGATCCTCAACGAACGGCTGGCCAGCTACCGCGACGAGCTCCAGTCGCAGCTCTCCGAGCTCGTCGAGACGGGCCCCTGGAACGCGTGGAAGGGGACGGCCGGGGGCGTCTTCCTCCTCCGCTCCGACTCGATGCCGGAGGCGGAGACGGTCCTCCTCCAGGCCGTGGCCCAGGCGGTCCTCGTCGGTGAACGCGGCAGCCTGGCCACCCAGCTCGACCGCCCGGAGCCCGAGTCGGTGGCGCCGACCCCCTTCGCTCCGGTCGGCTCGCCCCCCGAGGACGCGCCGTCCGAAACGGGCGTCGTACCGCCTCCGCTCGCCATGGGGAACGGCCTCGGCGGCTTCACGACCGACGGCCGCGAGTACGCCGTCGTCCTCGACGGCGACCGCGAGACTCCGCTTCCGTGGGTCAACGTCCTCGCGAACCCGCGCTTCGGGAGCATCGTCACCACATCGGGCTCCGCGCACACGTGGTGCGAGAGCAGCCGCGAGAACAGGCTGACTCCCTTCGCGAACGACCCGGTCACGGACCCGACCGCGGAGGCGATTTTCGTGCGCGACGAGGAGAGCGGCGCCGTGTGGGGCGCCACCCCCGGGCCGCTCCGGCGGGAGCCGTCCTCTCCCCGCTGGGTCGTGCGGCACGGGGCCGGGGCGACGCGATGGAGCACGGTCACGGGTTCCGTGGCGCAGGAGCTCACGGTCTTCGTGGCGCGGGACGCGCCGGTGAAGCTCTCGCTCCTCTCGCTGACGAACCGGTCGCGACGCCCGCGGCGACTGACGCTCTTCTCCTACGTCGAGTGGTCGCTCGGGCCTCCCCGGCAGGGCCGTCCGCAGTTCGTCGTGACCGAGCAGGACGTCTCGTCCGGGGCCGTCCTGGCGCGGAACCCGTTCAACGAGCCGTTCCGCGGGCACGTCGCGTTCGCCGGGACGAACGACCGCGTCCTCTCCGCGACCGCGGACCGGCAGGAGTTCCTCGGCCGGAACGGACGGCTGGCCCGCGCGGCCTCTCTGTCGGGGGAGCGCCTGCTCGGCCGGTTCGGCGCCGGCCTCGACCCGTGCGCCGCCGTGCAGACGGCCGTCCGCCTCGAGCCCGGCGAGACCCGGCGCGTCCTCTTCTTCCTCGGCGAGGGTCGCGACCTCGACGAGGTCCAGGCGCTCCTGGCCCGCTTCGACGGCGCCGCCGGGCTCGTCGCGGCGGAGGCCGAGCTCGAAGCGGTGGAGGCGTCGTGGGACGAGACGCTCGACGCCGTCCACGTGTCGACCCCCGACGACTCCTTCGACCTCCTCGTCAACCGCAGGCTGCTCTACCAGACCGTGGCGAGCCGGCTCTGGGCCCGCTCCGGCTACTACCAGGCGAGCGGGGCGTACGGGTTCCGCGACCAGCTGCAGGACGTGACGGCCCTGGCCCTGACGCGGCCGGACCTCACGCGGGAGCACCTCCTCCGGGCGGCCGCTCGCCAGTTCGTCGAGGGAGACGTCCAGCACTGGTGGAACGCGACGAGCGGCCACGGGACGAGGACGCGCTGCTCGGACGACTTCCTGTGGCTTCCGTGGGCGCTCTCCCGCTACCTCGAGACCTCCGGCGACCGGTCCATCCTGGACGAGCGGATCCCGTTCCTCGTCGGCCCCCCTCTCGCAGCTGGCGGGCCCGGGGAAGCCCGGGAGGTCGAGGTCTACGGCCTCCCCGACGTCTCCACCGAGACGGCGACGCTCTTCGAGCACGGCGTGCGGGCCATCGAGCGCGCTCTCGTGATGGGCCCGCACGGGCTTCCTCTCATCGGAAGCTGCGACTGGAACGACGGGTACAACCGCGTCGGCCCGGCAGGCCGGGGCGAGAGCGTGTTCGTCGGCTGGTTCCTGCACGCCGTCCTGGCCGCATACGCGCCCCTCTGCGAGGAGCGGGGCGACACCGCGCGCGCCACGCGCTTCCGCGCCGAGCGGGAGCGCCTGGGGGCCATGCTCGAGCAGGCCTGGGACGGCGAGTGGTACCGCCGCGCCTACTTCGACGACGGCACGCCGCTCGGCTCGTCGCAGGCCGACGAGGGGCGGATCGACTCGGTTGCCCAGAGCTGGGCCGTCCTCTCCGGGGCCGCCCCCCGAAAGCGCGCCGAGCGCGCCATGGACTCAGTTCGCACGCACCTCGTCCGCCGCGGCTCCGGGACCGTCCTCCTCCTCACCCCGCCGTTCGACCGGAGCGCCCAGGACCCGGGCTACATCAGGGGCTACGTCCCCGGCGTCCGCGAGAACGGCGGCCAGTACACGCACGCGGCGCTCTGGGTCGTCCTCGCCCTCGCGCGCCTCGGGAACGGCGACGAGGCGGTGGCGCTCTTCCACCTCCTCAATCCCGTCAACCACACGCGGACCCCGCAGGAGGTCCAGCGTTACATGACGGAGCCGTACGCGGTCGCCGGAGACGTCTACGACCACCCGGCGCACAGCGGACGCGGCGGCTGGACCTGGTACACCGGCGCGGCCGGCTGGATGTTCCGCGTCGCGGTGGAAGGGATCCTCGGCCTCGACCGGCACGGCTCCTCCTTCAGAGTGAACCCCTGCATCCCGTCGTCATGGCCCGGCTTCACGATCGACTGGCGCGTCGGCACGACGCGCTACGCCATCGCGGTCGAGAACCCCGATCGCCGCTGCCGCGGCGTGGCGGGCGTCGAGATGGACGGGACGCCCGTCGACCCCGACGCGATCCCGCTCCTCGAGGACGGGCGCACGCACGCCGTGAGGGTCGTGCTCGGCGTGGACCGGGCGAAGTAGCGGAGAGGGAACGCCCGGCGGAACGCCTGCGCCCCGGTGCCGGGAATGGTGCGGCGCGCATGACCGGCGTCATACTCGCGACGGCCGAAGGAGCCTACAAAGCCACCGTCATGAGGAAGAGCACGTCGCGGCGCTCCGCCGGGGCGCTCCTCGCCGCCCTCGCGGCGATGCTGCTCCACCCTCTGGCCGTTCTCGCCAGGGTCCCTTCTCCCGCGGCCGCGCGGCACGGCTGCCACTGCCCCGTGAAGATGGCCTGCTGCGAGGCCGGGATCTGTCACGCGGACGACCCGGCCCCGGGCTCCGGGCCTTCGTGGTCCGGCTGCCGGGACGAGGCTCCCGATCGGGCCGCCAGTCCGGCGCCCTCGTCGACGTTCGACGCGGCGCTCCTTCCCGTTTCCGATTCCGTCACGGGCGACGACGGCACGCCCGTCCGTTCCGTCGAGGCCGCCCGGGCGAGCGCCCCCGCCCGCGACCCGGCGACTCCCCCTCCCCGACGCTCCTCCGCCGCCTGCTGAAGGCCCCGGGGTCCCCTCCCGGCTCCGACCGGCCACTGGCGCGGCACGGTTTCGTTCTTCCGTTTCCCACGAGACCAATGGAGCACCCATGCAGCTGAGACCCTGCCTGCTCATCGCCCTGCTTTCCGCCCGGGGCCTCGCGTCCCCACCCGAGACGGCCACGCTCTCGGGATCCGTCCTCGCCGCCGACGGAAGCGGCCTCCCCGGCGCCCGCGTCACCGTCCTTCCGAAGGCCCCCGCACCGTCTCCCGTCGCCGTCGCCGTCGCCGCCTCCGGCGAGAGGGGGCTCTACCTCGTCCGCGGCCTGCCGGCGGGAACCTTCTCGCTCCTCGTGGAGCTCGCCGGCTTCGAGCCGCGCAGGGTGGACGCCGTCACCCTTTCTCCCGGCGGGACCGTCGGCCTCGACGTGACGCTGGCCCTCGCCGGCTTGAAGGAGAGCGTCACGGTCGTCAGCCGGTCGCCTCGCGATTCCGTCGAGGCCGCGGAGATCCGCGAGAGCCCCGCCCGCGACACCGGCGAGGCGCTCGCGCAACTTCCCGGGGTCTGGAAGCTCCGAAAGGGGGGCATCGCGAACGACGTCGTCGTCCGCGGCTACCAGAGCCGCGACCTGAACGTCCTCGTCGACGGCGAGCGGATCTACGGCGCCTGCCCGAACCACATGGACCCGCCCTCCTACCACGTCGACTTCGCGCAGGTCGACCGCGTCGAGGTCGCGAAGGGCCCCTTCGACGTGAAGAACCAGGGGAGCCTCGGAGGCGTCGTGAACATCGTCACCCGCCGCCCCGAGCCGGGGCTCCACGCAAACGCGAACGTCGCGGCCGGCGCCTGGGGCTACGTGAACCCTTCCGTCACGGCGTCGTGGGCGAGCGAGTCCGTGTCGGCCCTCGCCGGGTATTCCTTCCGAAAATCGGACGCCTACACGGACGGCGACGGCCGCAGGTTCACGGAGCTGACGAACTACCGCGCCGACGCCGTCGACGCCGAGGCGTTCCGCGCGGGGACCGCGTGGGCCCGCGTCGGGTTCGTCCCGGCGGCCGGCCAGACGGTGACCCTCTCGTACACGAACCAGGACACCTCGCGGACCTACTACCCCTACCTCCAGATGGACGCCGTCACCGACGACTCCGACCGCTTCGGCCTCGCGTGGGAGGCGAAGCCCTCGGGCGTCGTCACCTCGGCGAAGCTCTCGGGCTACTACGCGCAGGTCGCGCACTGGATGACGGACGCGTACCGGACCTCGTCGACGACCGCCCCGCGCGGGTACTCGATGGCGACGGACGCCTTCACGCGGACCCTCGGCGGGAAGCTGGAGGCGGCCGCGTGGGGCGTCGCGGCGGGTGTCGAGGCGTACCGCCGCTACTGGGACACGACGACGACCATGGCCGGCATGCAGTACAAGCCCCAGGCGTCTCTCCCGGGCGCCACGACCGACGTCGTCGGCCTCTTCGCCGAGCGCTCCTTCCCGCTCGGGGCGGCGGTCACGCTCGACGCCGGCGTCCGGTGGGACTTCGCCTCGCAGGGCGTCGACGAGGCGAAGGCCTCGACGGACCTCGCGTACGCCTACCTCGGGACGCGCGCGACGAGCCGCTCCGACTCGCTCCCCGGCGGGAGCCTCCGCGCGCGGTGGCAGGCCGCCGACGGGCTGGAGGTCTCGCTCGGCGCGGGCTCCGTCGCCCGGCTCCCCGAGCCGCAGGAGCTCTGGTACTCGCTGAGGCGGATGGGGACGGACTGGGTCGGCAACCCCGGCCTCGACGCCCCGCGGAACAACGCCGTCGACCTCTCCGGATCTCTCCGCTCCGGTCGCCTCTTCGTCTCGGCGAGCGCGTTCGTGAACGAGGTCGGCGACTACGTCGCCCTCGCGTCCGCGAAGAAGGTGAACGCCGTCCCCGGCGTCATGAACCCTTCGGCCCGGACCTACCGGAACGTGGACGCCCGTCTCGCCGGGGGCGAGGCGAGCGCGGCCGTCACCCTCAGCGGCCGCCTCGTCTTCTCCGGCGCCCTCTCGTACGTGCGCGGGACCCAGGACCCGCGCCCCGATCTCGGGATCTTCTCGACCGACCTCGCCGAGATGCCTCCTCTCACGGGCCGCGCGTCGCTGCGCTGGGACGACGGCCGATTCTGGGGCGAGGTCGAGGGCGTCTTCGCCGGCGCCCAGGAGCACGTCGACACCGACCTCCAGGAAGCCCCGACCCCCGGCTGGGGAATCGCCACGCTGCGCGCCGGCGTCACCCTCGGCAGCGTCGTCCTCGTCGCCGGAGTCGAGAACCTCTTCGGACGGCTCTACACGGAGCACCTCTCGTACCAGCGCGATCCGTTCCGTTCCGGCGTCCGGGTCCCGGAGCCCGGGCGGAACGTCTTCGTCAACCTCTCCTACCGTTACTGACCTTCCCCCTCCGGAGCCGGGGCCGAGGATCGGCGGCCCCGGCTCCGCCCCTTTCCGGCGCGCGACATGACCTGCGTCATACCGCGACGTCCGCGTCGGAACGATCCTCCGCGTCACAGGGAGAGCAGCCATGTCGATTCGGGCGCGGATCCCGGCCCTGTCCGACTGGAAAGCACAGGTCAAGTGCCAGGCCGGGTGCCCCGTGGCGACCGACTCCGGCAGGTACGTCCAGCTGATCGCCGAGGGGCGTGACGAGGAGGCTTTCCTCGTCGCCCGCGCCCCGAACCCCTTCGCCTCGGTCTGCGGTCGCGTCTGCGCCGCGCCGTGCGAGGACGCCTGCCGCCGCGGCGCCATCGACGCCCCCATCTCGATCCGCGCGCTGAAGCGCTTCGTCACGGAGCGATACGGCGTCGAGTCGATCCGCCCGCAGACGCAGGACCGCCTCTTCGGCGAGCTCGTCGGCGAAGGGAACCGCTACGCCGGGCACCTCCCCGTCTTCCCGTTCCCGGCGCCCGCTCCGGCGGACGGGAACGCGAAGACCCGGGTCGCCGTCGTCGGCGCCGGGCCGGCCGGTCTCTCCGCGGCGCACGACCTCGCCCTCCTCGGCTACGACGTGACCGTCTTCGAGGCGGGGGGCGAGCCGGGCGGGATGATGCGGTTCGGGATCCCCGAGTACCGCCTCCCGAGGACGCTCATCAAGGCCGAGATCGACCGGATCCTCGCCCTCGGCGTCACGCTCCGGCTCGGCACCCGCCTCTCGTCGACCTACGGCCTCGCCGAGCTGAAGCGGGCCGGCTTCGAGTCCGTCTTCCTCTCCGTCGGCGTCTCGCAGGGGCGCGACCTCGACGCCCCCGGCGTCGAGCTGGACGGCGTCGTGAAGGCGGTCGACTACCTCCTGAACGTGAACCGGGGCTACCGGATGGACCTCGGCCGGCGCGTCGTCGTCGTCGGGGGCGGCTTCGTCGCGTTCGACGCGGCCCGCACGGCCCTCCGCGTCTTCAAGGAGGAGGAGGTCGACGCCCTCGCGGAGGCGGCGGGGGCGGCGGACGCCCGCGCGAAGGAGGCGCTCGACTCGGCGCGGGCCGCGATCCGGGGCGGCGCGGCCGAGGTGACGATCGTCTCCCTCGAGAACTTCGACGAGATGCCGGTCCTCCGGTCGACGCAGGGGCACGAGGAGTTCGAGGAAGCGCAGCGGGAAGGGGTCGTCTTCCTCCCCCGCCGCGGCCCGAAACGCTTCCTGGGCACGTCGCGCCTCGAGGCGGTGGAGCTCCGGAAGGTCCTCTCCGTCTTCGACGAGAACGGCCGCTTCGCGCCCCGCTACGACGACGCCGACGTGACGACGCTCCCCGCCGACGCCTGCGTCCTCGCGATCGGGCAGAAGCCCGACCTCTCCTTCCTGAAGTCCGAGGACGGAGTCGTCCTGACGCCCGGGGGGACGATCAAGGTCGACGCCGCGACGCTGGCCACCTCCGCGCCGGGGATCTACGCCGGCGGCGACGTCGCGTTCGGGCCCCGGAACCTGATCGAGGCCGTCGCGAACGGGAAGAAGGCCGCCCGCTCGATCCACGAGCTCCTCTCGTCCCGCGGCGCGTCGGCGGGGGTCGTCCTCGAGACCCACCTCGAAGTCGAGAAGCTCTTCACCCCCACGTACCGGATGATCGCGGGCTTCGAGCTCGCCGACCGCGTCACGCCTCCGACGATCGACGTCGGCCGCCGGACGGGCATCGCCGAGGTCGAGACGGGCTACGACGAGGCGGAGGCGCGCCGGCAGGGCGCCCGCTGCCTCGTCTGCCACGTGCAGACGATCTACGACCCCGAGAAGTGCGTCCTCTGCAGCCGGTGCGTCGACGTCTGCCCGGAGTACTGCCTCGCGATCGTCCCCTTCGAGGAGCTCGACCTCCCGGAGGAGGAGCGGGCGCTCCTCGCCGAGCGCGCGAACGGGAACGGCCTCCCCCTCTCGGCGATGGTCAAGGACGACGACCGGTGCATCCGCTGCGGCCTCTGTGCCGTCCGCTGCCCGACCGACGCGATGACGATGGAGAGATTCACGATCACGGAACGTCTCGTTCCGAAGACGAGAGAGAACGCGAACGAGGTCACGCGATGACGACGAAGCCCGACTCCCTGCCCGGCGCCCCCGAGGCCCCCGCCGAGCCGAACAGCCGCCGAGAGTTCCTCCTGAAGGCCGGCATCGGCGCCGGCGTCGTCGCCCTCGTCGGGCAGGCGGGCGCCTCGCTCCGCTCCCTCGTCCCGAACGTCTCCTACGACGCGCCGACGACGGTGAAGCTCGGGGCCCCGACGGACTTCCCCGACGGGATGAAGTTCCTCCCCGACCAGAGGCTTTTCGTCTTCCGCGACGGGAAGACGTTCCACGCCATCTCCGCCGTCTGCACGCACCTCGGCTGCACCGTGAGGGCCGAGGCGCTCTCGCGGGTGGAGGAGAAGCCCGTCGAAGGGAAGCCCCTCCGCCTGACGCACCGCTTCCTCTGCCCCTGCCACGGCTCGAAGTACACGGGCGACGGGACGAACGAGTCGGGCCCCGCCCCGAAACCGCTCGCCTGGTACCACCTCTCCGTCGCGGCCGACGACGGCGCCCTCGTCGTCGACCTCGCGCAGGAAGTCGGCCACGACTTCCGCCTGACGGTCGCGTGAGGAGCGGCGACGTGAGCGCGAAGCCCGAGGCGCCCGCTCCCTCCGCCCCCGGCGTCCACCCGAAACCGTTCTGGAGCTTCCGCCCCCGCTCCGACCGCGAGGCCGGAGACGCCGTCGTCTCGAACTTCCTCCTTCACTGGTTCCCGGCCAAGAGCTACAAGCCGTCGCTCGACTGGACCTACTCGTTCTGGCTCGGCACGGCCTCGGCGGCCCTCTTCTTTCTCCTCGTTCTCTCGGGCCTGCCGCTCCTCCTCCTCTACGTCCCGTCGGTCGAGCGGGCTTACGGCTCGGTGAAGGACATCGAGTTCGTCGTCACGTTCGGCTCCTGGATCCGCGCGGTCCACCGGATCTCGGCCCACCTGATGGTGGCGGTCGTCTTCCTCCACCTCGTCCGCGTCTTCCTGACGGGCGCCTACAAGAACGGCACGGGGCGCGGCCAGCGCCGCGAGTGGAACTGGGTCCTCGGCGTCGTCATGATCGTCGTGACCCTCTTCCTCTCCTTCACCGGCTACCTCCTCCCGTGGGACCAGCTCGCCTACTGGGCCGTCACCGTCGGCACGAACATCGCGAGCTCGATCCCGTGGGTCGGCCCCCAGGTCCGCGAGCTCCTGATCGGCGGGCGGTCGATCGACCAGGCGACGCTCCTCCGCTTCTACGTCCTCCACGTCATCTTCCTGCCGGCCGGCCTCGGGGCCCTTCTCGCCTACCACATGTGGCGCGTCCGCAAGGACGGCGGCCTCGCGAAGGCCGACCGCTGGACGCTCCTCCAGGAGAAGGCCGAGACCCCGGCCGCGAGGACGAAGACGTACTCGCTCCTCGGGGTCGCGCGGGGCCAGGCTCCCGCGATCCGCGCCGTGACGCTCGAGGCGCGGGACACCACGGTGAACTCGGTGAACGACCTCGTCCGGAGGATCTCGATCGTCGTCCTCGGGACGTTCGCCGTCGTCAGCATCCTGGCCTGCTTCATCCCGTCGCCCCTCGAGGAGGCGGCGAACCCGATGATCACGCCGAACCCGGCGAAGGCGCCGTGGTACTTCCTCTGGCTCCAGGAGATCGTCACCGACACGACGCTGAAGATCGGGTCGTTCACGGTCAACGGCGCGTTCCTCGGCGGCGTCATCCTCCCGGGGATCCTGATCGGGCTCCTGACGTTCTGGCCCTGGATCGACAGGAGCCCCGCGGCGGCCGCCGGCGCCTGGTTCCACGCCTCGCGGAAGAGGCAGAACCTCGTCTTCCTCCTCCTCGTCCTCGTGATCGTCGGATTCACCGTCGTCGGGACCTTCCTGAGAGGCCCCTACTGGCACTTCTACTGGCCATGGCAGGCCTGGCCCGAGCTGCCGACGAGGATCTGACCATGGAGCAGCGCACGAGCTCGCCCTACCCCGGCAAGGACCGCCCCGTCCTCGCCGTCATCGGAATCCTCCTCGTCGTCTCGACGGTCATCTTCGCCGTCACCGACCACCGGAAGGACTGGCGCTGGTACCAGGCCGAGTTCCGGAAGATGGTCGCCGAGAAGCTCGGCGCCGAGAAGGCGGCGTCGCTGCCGCAGGGGATGACCCAGATCTGGGTCAAGGACCTCGGCCGCGCCGACCGCTGTGTCACCTGCCACCAGGGGATCCTCTGGAAGGGCTTCGAGACGGCCGACCACCCGTGGAGGACCCATCCCGCCGAGCCGCTGAAGAGCCACCCCATCGAGCAGTTCGGCTGCACGGCGTGCCACGGCGGGCAGGGCTGGGCCGTCGAGAGCGACAAGGCCCACGGGCCGGTCGCGTTCTGGGAGGAGCCGGTCCTCGGCAAGGCGATGGGCGAGGCGTACTCGCTCCAGGGCGACGACAAGGGCGCGCTGCTGCAGATGAACTGCAACGTCTGCCACCGCTACGACCGGGAGACGAAGGGGGCGGACCTCATCAACCTCGCCAAGAAGCTCGTGAACGAGAAGGGCTGCCGCGCCTGCCACGTCGTCAACGGGCGCGGCGGGACGATCGGGCCGGACCTGACCTACGTCGGCGACAAGGCCCCCGAGCAGTACGACATGAGCCGCCTCGGCGGCCAGAAGACCGACTTCGCGTGGCACGTCTCCCACCTGAAGAACCCGAAGGAGCTCGTCCCCGACTCGGTCATGCCGAACTTCGGCTTCGGCACGAAGGAGGCCCAGGCCCTCGCGGCCCTCGTCCTCTCCTGGCGCCGCGCCCCGATCCCGGCCAGCTACCGGCCGGGCGTCCCCCGGACCGACCCGCAGACCCCGCAGGAGGTCGAGGACGAGGCGCGGATGAAGACGGGCCCCGGCGCCTGGTTTGTGAAGACCGGCTGCTTCGTCTGCCACTCGATCTCCGCGCTCGGCGTGAGGAGCCCGGCCCAGATCGGCCCCGACCTCTCGACGGCCGTCGAGGACACGCAGAAGCGGTTCGGCAAGACCGTCGACGACTTCCTGAAGAACCCGACCGGGACCATGTCGGTCGTCCTGTCGCGCCAGATCATCCTGACCGACGCCGAGAAGGAGGTCGCGATCCAGAAGCTGCGCGAAGCCTTCGCCGAGCACCAGAAGCAGAACCCCGCGCCCCCGGCGGCCCGCTGACCGACCGCGGAGGGGGGCGCCGATCCCGCCCCTCCTCCGTTCGAGCGCATCGCGAACGTTCCCGCTCCCGGCCGCGGCCGGGGCGGATTCAGGGAAGAAGGAGGGGACCAGATGACGGAAAGAAAGAAGAGCGCCCTGACGTGGGGTGTCCTCGGTGTGATCCTCGTGGCGGGCGTCCTCGCCGGGCGCTGCGCCCCCTCGGCCCCGAAGTCGAAGAAGGCCCCGGCGGGTTCCTCGGACATCGCCGTCGCGGCGCAGAAGACCTACGTCGCGCCGGGCGACCTCGACGAGTACTACATGTTCTCGTCGGGCGGCCACTCCGGGCAGGTCTTCGTCTACGGCGTCCCGTCGATGCGGCACCTCAGCACGATCCCGGTCTTCTCGCCCTACTCGGGCGTCGGCTACGGCTACGACGACGAGTCGAAGGCGATGCTCGGGAACCTCACCTGGGGCGACGCTCACCACCCGGCCCTCTCCGAGACGGCCGGCGACTACGACGGACGCTGGCTCTTCATCAACGACATGAACGCCCGGATCGCCCGCATCGACCTGCGCGACTTCAAGACGAAGCAGATCATCGGGCCGATCCCGAACGTCTCCGGCAACCACGGCTCGGCGTTCGTCACCCCGAACACCGAGTACTCGATGATGGCGACCCGCTTCTCGATCCCGCTCCCCAAGGGGACGGCGGTCCCGATCGACAAGTACGCCACCGAGTACAAGGGGATCCTCTGCGCCATCAGGATCGACCCGAAGTCGGGCGAGATGTCCGTCGCCTGGCAGATCCAGACCCCGCCCTTCGACTGGGACCTCGGTGACGCCGGCAAGAAGGCGTCCGACGGCTGGATGTTCTGGACCTGCTACAACTCCGAGCGGGCCACGGGCAAGCTCGAGGTCACCGCCTCCCAGAGGGACCGCGACTACATCGCCGCCGTCGACTGGAAGGCGGCGGAGAAGGCCGCCGCCGAGGGGAAGGGCGACGTCATCAACGGCATCAAGGTCCTCGACCCGAGGAAGGTCCCCGGCGTCATCTATCTGATGCCGTGCGGCAAGTCGCCCCACGGCGTCGACGTCTCGCCGGACGGCAAGTACATCATCGGCTCGGGCAAGCTGCAGGGCGTCACGACCGCCTTCAACTTCGAGAAGGTGATGACGGCGATCAGGAACAAGGACTTCACCGGCGACGAGGACGGGATCCCCGTCCTGAAGTACGAGTCGATCAAGGACGCCGAGGTCCAGGTCGGCCTCGGCCCGCTCCACACGCAGTTCGGGCCGAACGGGGAGGCCTACACGTCGCTCTTCGTCGACAGCGCCATCTGCAAGTGGAAGCTCGGGACGTGGGAGGTCATCGACAAGATCCCGATGTCGTACTCCATCGGCCACCTCTGCGCGGCCGAGGGGGACACGGTGAGCCCCGACGGCAAGTACCTCGTCGGCCTCAACAAGCTCTCCCACGGGCGGCACCTCTCCGTCGGGCCGTCGCAGCCGGAGTCGTCCCAGCTCGTCGACATCACCGAAGAGAAGATGAAGCTGATCTACGACGCGTTCACCGAGCCGGAGCCGCACTACGCCCAGATGATCAAGGCGGACAAGCTCCACCCCATCGAGGTCTACCCGAAGGAGGAGAACAAGAACCCGCTCGCGGTGTGGGACGTCAAGGACGCCGGCGTCACCCGCAAGGGGAACGAAGTCCTCGCCAAGGTCGTCCTCGTCCGCTCCACGATCACGCCGCAGGTGATCGAAGTCCAGAAGGGAGACACCGTCAAGGTCGCGCTGACGAACATCGAGCAGACGACCGACGAGCTCCACGGCTGGGGGCTCCTCGACTACAACATCAACATCGTCTGCGACCCCGGCGAGACGAAGGTCGTCACCTTCAAGGCCGACAAGCCGGGCGTCTACCCCTACTACTGCACGAACTTCTGCTCCGCGCTCCACCAGGAGATGCAGGGCTACCTGATCGTCCGGTAGCGCGAATCCCCGCCGGGCGGCGGGCCTCCCGCCGCCCGGCTCCTTCCTCGACGAGGAGCGCCGTCCCCCGGGGGTCGAACGGCGCCGGAACGCGGGACCCCCGACCGAGGGTTAGACGATGAGATCCTTCCTGGAGAAAGAGGTCCGCCTCCTCGACCAGCCGCTCGACCTCGGGCCGCGCGTCCTCCTCCTGGTCGCGACCCTCTGCCTCCTGGGCGCCTATCTCTTCCCCCTCTGGAACATGACGATGTTCGCGCCCCAGTACCCCGACGGGCTCCGGATGGACATCTACAGCTACAAGCTCGACGGCGGGAACAAGGGGCAGGACATCAAGGAGATCAACGTCCTCAACCACTACATCGGGATGCGCGACATCGAGGCCGCCGACTTCACGGAGTTCAAGTGGATCCCGTTCGTCGTCGGCATCCTGGGTCTCCTCTTCCTCCGCGCCGCCGTCCTCGGCCGGATGGCGCACGCGCTCGACGTCTTCGTCCTCTACATCTACTTCGGACTCTTCTCTCTCTGGTCGTTCGCCTACAAGATGTACAGCTACGGGCACAGCCTCGCGCCGACGGCGTCGGTCAAGGTCGACCCGTTCACGCCGCCCCTCTTCGGCTACAAGAAGCTCGCGAACTTCGAGGTCTACTCCTACCCGCAGGCCGGCTCGTACGCCCTCGGGCTCGCCGCGCTCCTCGTCGCCCTCGCGTTCTTCCTCGGCTGGAAGCACTCCCGGGCGGCCGATGCGAAGACCTGACGTGAGGCGAGCCGCCGCCGCCCTCGCCCCCGTCGTCACGGCTGCGCTCCTCGCGGGCGCGGCCCGCGCGGACCAGATGGCGGGCGTCGCCCCGGGGACCCTGGAGGGACGCCCGGCACCGGAAGAGACCTCTCCGGTCCAGGCCCTGATCGACCGGGCCGCGCCGGGTTCGACCGTCGTCGTTCCCGCCGGGCGCTACGTCGGCGACCTCGTCGTCGACCGCCCGCTGCACCTCGTCGGCCAGGGACGGCCGCTCCTCGTCGCCTCGGGCGCCGGGAGCGTCGTGCGGGTGCGGGCCGACGACGTCACCGTGGAGGGGTTCGAGGTCGACGGCCGCGAGATCGGGGACCTCGGGCGCGACTCGGCCGGTGTCCACGTCGCCGCGAGCCGCGTCACCGTGCGCTCCTGCCGGATCCGGAGGACGATCTTCGGCGTCTACCTCCGCGAGGCGCACGGGGTCACCGTCGAGGACTGCGACATCACCGGGATCCCCGGGCGGGACCCCGGCGAGAAGGGCTCCGGGATCCACATCTGGAACACGACGGGCTTCACGTTCCGCGGCAACCGCATCGAGGACGTCCGCGACGGCATCTACATCCAGAGCGCGACGCACGGGCTCGTCGAGAAGAACGTGGCGAGGAACCTCCGCTACGGGCTCCACTACATGTTCTCCGACGACAACGTCTTCCGCGACAACGTCTTCGAGAACGGCGACGCCGGGACGGCGATCATGTACTCGAAGCGGATCCGGTTCGAGAGGAACCGGTTCCTGCACAACCGCGGCTTCGCGTCGGTCGGCCTCCTCTTCCAGACGTGCGACGACGTCGTCGCCGAGGACAACCTCCTCGCCGACAACGCCCGGGGCATCTTCATCGAGGACTCCTACCGGAACGTCTTCCGGCGGAACGTCGTCGCCGAGTCCGACACGGCGCTCGTCGTCTACGGCAGCTGCGGCGAGAACCGCTTCGAGGGGAACTCGTTCCTCGCGAACCTGACGCCGCTCACCCTCGTCGGGAAGAGGACCGACACCGTCTTCGACGGGAACTACTGGTCGGAGAACGACGAGCCCGACCTCGACGGCGACGGCCGGAGCGACCGGCCGTACCGTCTCTCGAACGTCTTCGACCACCTGCGCGGGAACCTCCTCGCGGCCGACCTCTTCGCCCAGAGCTTCGCCGCGACCGCGATCGGCGTCGCGGAACGGACGTTCCCCGTCCTCGAGCAGGTCGCCGCGGTCGACCACGCGCCGCTCGCCCGCCCGCCGGACCTTCCCGCGGTCCCGACGCCCGACGGGGAACGAGGCCGGGCCAGCTTCCCCGGCCTCGCGGCGTCGTTCGGAGCGCTCCTCGGCGGCTCCGCGATCCTCCTCGTCGGGAGGCGCCGATGATCACGTTCCGGTCCTTCGGGAAGAGCTACGGCGATCACCCCGCGGCGCGGGAGATCGACCTCGCGGTCGAGGCCGGCGAGGTCGTCGCGCTCCTCGGTCCGAACGGGTCGGGGAAGACGACCTGCCTGAAGGCGGCCGCCGGGCTCATCCTGCCGACCTCCGGGGAGGTCCTCGTCGACGGTCGACCGGCCTCCCACCCCGAGGCGCGCCGCTCACTCTCCTTCCTGCCGCAGAAGGTCTCGTTCCCCGACGCCCTCACGGGGCGCGAGGTCGTCGAGTTCTACCGCCGCCTCCGCGGCGTCCCCTCCGGGCGGAGCGCGGAGGTCCTGAGCTTCGCCTCGCTCAACGGGGCGGCGGCGCGGGCCGTTGGAACCTACTCGGGCGGGATGGTCCAGCGCCTCGGCCTCGCGGTGGCCGCGCTGCCGGACCCGCCGACGCTCCTCCTCGACGAGCCGACGGCGGCGCTCGACCCGGAGGGCCTCTGCGCCTTCTACGCGCTCGCCGAGCGGCGCCGGGGCGAGGGGAAGACCGTCCTCTTCACCTCCCACCACCTGGGCGACGTCGAGCGCCTCGCGGACCGCTTCGCCGTGCTCGTGGGAGGGCGGCTCGTCGCGCTCCTCTCGTCGGCCGAGCTCGCGGCGCGCCTCGCCGAGAAGGGAGTCCTCCGGCTCCGCCTCGACCGGCGGCCCGAGGGGCTCCTCGAGTCCCTTCGCCCGCTCGCGCCCGCCGCCACCTGGTCGGGCGACGAGCTCGTCCTCCCGTCGCCGGCCGCCCTCCGGCCGGCCCTCGTCGACGCCGTCCGGGCCGCAGGGGCCGTCGTCACGAGCCTGACGGCCGACGAGGGGAGGCTCGACGCCCTCTACACCGAGCTCGTGGGAGGCCCCTCATGACCCCGTCCCGGACGCTCGTCGCTTCCGCGGCCCTCCTCGCCGCGGCGCTCCTCGCCGGCTGCTCCGACGCTCCTCCCGGCCCCGCTCCGCTCGACACGAAGCACGAGCAGTGCGCGTTCTGCCGGATGGGCGTCAGCGACCGGCGCTTCGCCGCCCAGCTCACGGCCCCGGGGGCCGAGCCGAAGTTCTTCGACGACGCGGGGTGCCTCCGCGACTGGCTGAAGGAGCCGAAGGAGAAGGCCCCGTGGACCGCCTGGGTCTCCGACCACCGGACGAAGGAGTTCGTCCCCGCCGCGACGGCGGTCTTCGCGAAGAGCCCGACCGTCCAGACGCCGATGAGCTCGGGGATCCTCGCCTGGGCCGACGCCGCCTCGCGCGACCAGGACCCGGCGGCCGCCGGCGGCGCCCCGCTCGCTGCGGCCGACGTCCTCGGACCGCTCGCCCCCGGGAGGACGCCGTGAGCGGGCTCTCGCTCGAGCCCGGCGGCGGCACCCGCCGGGGCGCCTCGCCGTTCGTCCTCTGCGCGCGCCAGGAGCTCGTCCTCGCGGTCCGCTCCCGCTGGACGCAGGTCTTCGCCGTCGTCTTCGCGGCCCTCGCCCTCGCCGTCGCGGTCTCGGGCTACACGCTCTCCGGCGGGCGGGGCGTCCAGGACTTCGCCCGGACGACGGCCTCCCTCGTCCAGCTCGTCCTCCTCCTCGTCCCGCTCTCGGCGCTCCTCATCGGCGTCCTCTCGCTCGCGCCGGAACGGGGGGCCGCAGAGCTCCTCTTCTCGCAGCCCGTCTCGCGCCGCGCCGTCCTCCTCGGGCAGGCCGCGGGGCTCTGGGCGGCGCTGTCGGCGGCGCAGGCGATCGGCTTCGGGGCGGCGGGGGCCGTGATCTTCTCGCACGCGGGGGGCGAAGGCCTCGGCGGCTTCGCGCTCCTCTTCGCGGGGGCCTCGGTCCTCACGGCCGCGTTCCTCGGCATCGCGGCGCTGCTCTCGGCCGGCGTCGTCGGGCGTCGCCGCACCCGCGCCCTCGCGCTCGCCCTCGTCGTCTGGTTCGTCGCGACGGTCCTCGTCGACGTCGCCGCCCTCGCCCTCGCGTCCCTCCTCCGCTCGGGCACGGCGTCGCGGGTCCTCATCGCGAGCGTCCTCGTGAACCCGATCGGGGCTCTCCGGACCGGCGCGCTCCTCGCGCTCCAGGGGACGACCGCGTTCGGCTCCGCCTCGCTCGCCTTCCTCAGGTTCACCGGGGGACCGACGGCCGCCGCGATCCTGATCTGCGCGTCGCTCCTCCTCTGGACGCTCGTCCCGTTCGCTCTCGCCGTCCGCCGGCTCGACCGCGCGGACATCTGACCCCGTCGGCGTCCGTCGGGGGCGGAGACCGGAGGGCCCGCCACCCGGCCGGTCAGACGGCGAGCGATCGGAGCCGTGCCAGGTCCGGGACGAGGAAGCCGTGCTCCTCCGTCAGCACGATTCCCTCCTTTCCCCACCGGCTCATGATCCGGATCGCGGTCTCGACGGTCGTCCCCGCGAGGTCGGCGATGTCCTGCCTCGAGAGCTGGAGGGAAACGAACGTCCCGCCCGCCTGCGCGGGCGTTCCCGACGTCTCGACGAGGTCGAGGAGCGCCTGGGCGACGCGCGACTCCACGGCCCCCGTCATCTCCGAGACGCGCTGCCCGATCTGCACCTGGCGGTCCATCATCATCTGCAGCATCTGCCGGAGGATCTCGGGGTGCCGGTCGGTCAGCGCGAAGAACTCCCGGGCGGGGACGTGGACCACCGTGGAGGGCTCGAGCGCGACGGCCGTCCCGGGATACGGCCGCCCTTCCCAGGCCGCGACGATCCCGATCGGCTGCCCCGCGCCGACGATCCGCAGGATGACGCTGCGCGTCGGGGTCGCCTTGACGATCTTGACGGTGCCGAGGGCCACGAAGGAGACGTCGGCCGCCTTCTGGCCCTCGGCGAAGATCGTCGTCCCTCTCTCGCAGACCTGCAGGCGGCAGACCTGGTCGAGCATCTTCGCCTCCACCGGGTTGAGGCAGCGAAAGAGGGCGATCCGTTCGAGATGCGCGAGAGCCACGGCGGAGAATCGAGGATACCAGCCCGTCCGCGGCGGGATCCCTCCCCTCGCGGGCCGGGCGGGTAACATCCCGGCTCCTTGAAGGACTTCCCGCGCTTCCTCTCCTATTTCTCCCGGCGCCCCGGGGCCTACGTCGCCGGCTTCGGGACGATGGCGCTCTCCGCGGCGCTCTTCCTCGCGATGCCGCGCATCGTCCGGCACGTCCTCGAGTCGCTCGAGCACGACCCGTCGCCCCGGCGGATCGCCGTCTCCTGCGCCGCGATCCTCGGCCTCGCCACCGGAGACGCCGTCCTCTTCTTCTTCACGAGGCGGATCCTCATCGGCGCCTCGCGCGACATCGAGTTCGAGATGCGGGAGGACCTCTTCGCGCACCTCCTCCGGCTCCCGCCGCGCTGGCACCGGAAGAGCCGCGTCGGCGACGTCATGAGCCGCGCCGTCAACGACCTCTCGGCCGTCCGGATGATGGTCGGACCCGGGGTCATGCAGGCCGCGAACACGGTCGTCGTCGGGTCGATCGCGATCGTCCTGATGGCCTTCTCGTCCCCGGTGCTGACGCTCGTCGCCCTCGGCGTCCTCCCCTTCGTCGCGTTCGCGACGCAGGCCATCGGGAAGGTCACGCACCGGCGCTTCACGGCGATCCAGGAGTTCTTCAGCGAGATCTCCGCGAGCGCGCAGGAGAACTTCAACGGCGCCCGGCTCGTCCGCGCCTTCGCGCGCGAGGAGACGGAGGAGCGGCGATTCGACGCGAAGAACCGCGAGTTCCGGAGGAGGAACCTCCGCCTCGCGCGCCTCAACGCCCTCTACTTCCCCCTCCTGCAGGCGCAGGTCGGGACCGGCTTCGCCGCCATCCTCTGGATCGGAGGACGGAAGATCCTCGCGGGCACGCTGACCGTCCCGCGCTTCGTCGAGTTCAACCTCTACCTGATGGAGCTCGTCTGGCCGGCGATCGCCCTCGGCTGGGTCGTGAACCTCTGGCAGCGCGGCTCCGCATCCTGGAACCGGATGGCCGAGCTCTGGGCTGCCGAGCCGCTCCCGGCCGAGAGCGCCGAGGGGCCGCTCCCCGGCGGGACGCTCGAGGTGCGCGGGCTCACCTACGGCTACGACGGCGGCCCGCCCGTCCTCCGGGAGGTCTCGCTGTCGGTCGAGCCCGGGACGACGATCGCCCTCGTCGGGAGGACCGGCTCCGGGAAGTCGACGCTCCTCCAGCTCCTCCTCCGCCTCGAGGAGCCCCCGTTCGGCACGGTCCGGCTCGGCGGCCGCGACCTGCGCGAGATCCCGCTGCCGCTCCTGCGCCGGACGCTCGTCGCCGTCCCGCAGGAGACCTTCCTCTTCTCCGACACGCTCGCGGCGAACATCGCCATCGGCCGGCCGGGCGCCACACCCGCCGAGGTCGAGCGCGCGGCCCGGGAGGCGGGACTCGGCCCCGACCTCGCCGCGTTCCCGAAGGGGCTCGAGACGGTCGTCGGCGAGCGCGGGATCACGCTCTCGGGCGGCCAGAAGCAGCGGACGGCCCTCGCCCGCGCCCTCCTCGCGGACGCCCCGTTCCTCGTCCTCGACGACGCCTTCTCCTCGGTCGACACGGAGACGGAGGCCCGGATCCTGGAGGCGGTGAAGGCCCGGTCGGGGCTCCGCACCGTCTTCCTCGTCTCGCACCGACTCTCGACGATCCAGCACGCCGACCGCGTCGTCGTCCTCGAGAAGGGGCGCGTCGCCGAGACGGGGACGCACGAGGAGCTCCTCCGCGCGGGGGGGCTCTACGCGGAGCTCGCCGAGCGCCAGCGGCTCTCCGAGGAAGTGGAGGCCGCGTAGCCGTGGCCGAGCACCTCCCCGAGGACGAGGCCCAGGGACGCGGCTTCGACCGCGGCCTCCTCCGCCGCCTCTTCGCCCTCGCCCTCCCGTACAAGGGGTACGCGGCCGGCGCCCTCGTCGTCCTCTTCCTCGAGTCGACGGCCCAGCTCGCCGGTCCGCTCCTGACGGGCGCGGCGATCGACCTCGTGCTCTCCCCGAAGACGACGCCCCTCGAGGGGGGCGCCGCCTTCGTCGCGCGCGTCCTCGGGGGGCTCGGCCTCCCCGTGCGCGGCACGGCCGCCCTCGACGCGATCGCGGCCTTCTACCTCCTCTCGGTCCTCGCGACGTTCGGCTTCATGTTCCTGATGGTCGAGTGGACGTCGCGGATGGGCCAGGGGGTGATGTACGACCTCCGCACCCGGATCTTCGGGCACCTCCAGCGGGCCGACGTCGCGCTCTACGACCGGACCCCCGTCGGCCGCCTCATGACGCGGCTGACGACCGACGTCGACGCGCTGAACGAGCTCTTCACGTCCGGGTTCGTCTCGCTCCTCGGCGACTTCGCGGTCCTCTTCGGCATCGTCGCGATCCTCTACGCGCTCGACCCGGTCCTCGCCACGATCACGCTCGCGGTCCTCGTGCCGATGGCGCTCGTGACGAACTGGTTCCGCAAGGGGGCGCGCGACACGTACCGCAAGGTGCGCGTGAGGATCGCCCGGGTGAACTCCTTCCTCCAGGAGCACCTCTCGGGCATCGCCGTCGTCCAGCTCTTCCGGCGCGAGGAGGCGGCGCGCGGCTCGTTCCGGGCGGTGAACGACGAGCACCGCGAGGCGAACCTCGAGTCGATCTTCTACTACGCCGTCTTCTACCCGGCCCTCGACTTCCTCTCGGCGCTCGGGATGGCGGCGATCCTCTTCTGGGGGGGCGGCGAGGTGATCCGCGGGACGATGACGATCGGCGCCGTCGTCACCTTCCTCCAGTACTCGAAGCGGTTCTACCGGCCGCTCATGGACCTCTCCGAGAAGTACAACATCCTGCAGGCGGCCATGGCCTCCTCGGAGCGGGTCTTCCAGCTCCTCGACGAGGCTCCCGAGGTGGCCGCCCCCGCCTCCCCGGCCCCGGTCCCGCGCCCGCTCCGCGGCGAGATCGAGTTCGACCGCGTCCGCTTCTCCTACAAGCCGGGCGAGGAGGTCCTCAAGGGGGTCTCGTTCCGCGCGGAGCCGGGCGAGACGATCGCGCTCGTCGGCGCGACCGGCTCGGGGAAGTCGACGATCGTCAACCTCCTCCTCCGCTTCTACGACGTCACGGGAGGCGCCGTCCGGGTCGACGGGCACGACGTGCGCGGGTTCGACCCCTCGGCCTTCCGAGACGGCTTCGGGATCGTCCTCCAGGACACCTTCCTCTTCACCGGGACGATCGCGGAGAACGTCGCCTTCTTCGACCCGGCGATGGCGCGGGAGACGATCGAGCGCGCCTGCCGCGACGTCGGCCTCGGCCCGCTCCTCGACCGGCTCCCCGACGGCCTCGACACGAGGCTCGCCGAGCGGGGAGGGGGCCTCTCCGTGGGGGAGAAGCAGCTCGTCTCCTTCGCGCGCGCCCTCGCCCGCGACCCGCGGATCCTGATCCTCGACGAGGCGACCTCGAGCGTCGACCCGGAGACCGAGGCGGTCATCGAGAAGGCCGTCGCCCGCCTCCTCTCGGGGAGGACCTCCGTCGTCGTCGCGCACCGTCTCTCGACGGTCGTCCGAGCGGACCGGATCCTCGTTCTCTCCCACGGTGAGGTTCGGGAGTCGGGGACCCACGCCGCGCTCCTCGCCAGGGGCGGCCTCTACGCCCGCCTGTACGCCCTCCAGCTGAAGGACCGCGAGGCGGCCGCGTAGAGCCCGCTTCGGGTCGCGTCCGGACGCACGGCCCTTGCCGCCGTCCCGCGAGGCGGATAGGCTCGGCCTCTCCCGTGAGCACGCCCACCGAGACGCCCGCGAGGGAAGCGGCCGAGGATCTGCGCGCGATGCGCCCGACGCGGCGGCTGCGCGTGGAGTTCGCGAAGACGAGGGAGCACGACGCGGCGCGTGCCGTGGACGCGCTCGCCCGGCGTTTCGGGGGGGCCGTCCCGTCGCTCCTCCTCCTCTTCGCGAGCCCGGACTCCGACCTCGACGCGCTCGGAGAGGCGATCTCGGACCGCTTCCCGGGTCCCGTCCTCGCCTGCACGACGGCCGGCGAGATCAACGCCGAAGAGGGATACGCCACGGGAGAGATCGTGGCGGCGGCCGTCTGGTCGCCCGAGCTGAACGTTCGGACCGTCTTCGTCGCCTCGCTCGCCGACTTCACGGCGGACCCGGACCCGAAGGCGCTTCGTGGGCTCGGCCAGCCCGACCCGGGACGCGCGTTCGCCCTCCTCGTCGTCGACGGCCTGTCGAAGCGGGAGGAGATCGTCGTCGAGAAGATCCACTCCCGTCTTCGCGGCATCCCCCTCGTCGGCGGCTCGGCGGGCGACGGCCTCGACTTCCGGAGGACGGCCGTCTACCACGCGGGGAGGTTCCACGAGGACGCGGCCGTCCTCCTCCTCTGCGAGACGACCCTCCCCTTCCACCCGTTCCGGATCCAGCACTTCGAGCCGACCGAGGAGAAGCTCGTCGTCACCGAGGCGGACGGGCCGACCCGTCGGGTCTTCGAGATCAACGGTCTCCCCGCGGCGGAGGAGTACGCCCGCGCCGTCGGGCTCTCGCCCGCCGAGCTCGAGCCGCGGGTCTTCGCGGCGCACCCCCTCATGCTCCGGGTCGGGGGCGAGTACTTCGTCCGGTCGATCCGCAAGGCGCACCCGGACGGGAGCCTCTCGTTCTTCTGCGCGGTCGACAACGGCCTCGTCCTGGCCGTCGCCCGGCCCGGGAACCTCGCGGAGAACCTCCGCGACCTCCTCGCGAAGGTGGAAGCCCGGGTTCCGAACCTCGGGCTGGTCCTCGGCTGCGACTGCATCCTCCGCCGCCTCGAAACCGACCGGAGGGGTGAGGCCGCCCTCGTGCGCGAGATCCTGCGGCCGTACCCGTTCATCGGGTTCAGCAGCTACGGCGAGCAGTTCGACGGCGTCCACGTGAACCACACCCTGACCGGGCTCGCCCTCGGAGGCTGACCCCGTCCCGGCCCGCCGCGCCGGCTCCCGTTTCGACCCGCCGGGGGGGCCGGGATCCGGCTCGGGAGCCCTTGCGGCAGCCCGCCCGGGGCTGGCAGTGATCTTGATTGATCCCGTCCGGCCCTCGCGTCGCGGAGGCGTCGAGCGGCTGGTGCCCGAGATTGGTCATGGGCACCCAAGGCACTGATCAGGCGAGGTTTGTGCGCCTTTTCGGGTAATGCGAGCAGGACACGGGAAAGGCCGACCCGATGCAGCGTGAAGAGGGAATTAACGGTTTGGGACAGGTAGAGACCGTAAACCGTGTGGTCGTTCCCCCGAACGAGCGGGTTCGGCTCGATGGGAAGTTTTTCAAGCTGGCGGACCGCAAGTTCTGGGTAAAGGGGGTCACTTACGGACCCTTTGCGGCCCGGAGCGACGGAGCGTTCCTCCCCGAGCGGGACCGGCTCGAGGCCGACTTCCGCCAGATCGCGTCGATGGGCGCGAACACGATCCGCGTCTACCACGTCCCCCCGCGCGACCTCCTCGACCTCGCCCACTCCTGGGGCATCAAGGTCTTCGTCGACGTCCCCTGGTCCAAGCACCGCTGCTTCCTCGAAAGCGCGGAGGACATGGAGAGCGGACGCAGGGCGGTCCGCGAGGCGGCCCGCGCCTGCAAGGGACACCCGGCCCTCCTCGCCCTCTCGGTCGTCAACGAGGTCCCGGCGGACGTGGTCCGCTGGCTCGGGCGGGAGAAGGTCGAGCAGTTCATCGACGAGCTCGTCGCGATCGCCCACGAGGAGGACCCGGAGGTCCTCGTCACGTTCGCGAGCTTCCCCCCCACCGAGTACCTCCACCCGACGACGGTCGACTTCTACACGATGAACGTCTACCTCCACCGGAGGGAGAAGTTCCGCGCCTACCTGGAGCGGCTCCAGAACCTCGCCGACGAGAAGCCGCTCCTCCTCGGCGAGTACGGCATCGACTCGATCCGCAACGGCGAGTCGGAGCAGGCGGAGCTCCTCGGGATGCACCTCGAGGAGGTCTTCGGGAACGGCCTCGCCGGCACCTGCTGCTTCTCCTACACGGACGAGTGGTTCACGGGCGGGCACCCGATCACCGACTGGGCCTTCGGCCTCGTCCGCGCCGACCGGACCCCGAAGCCCGCGTTCGAGCGCGTCGCGGCGGTCTACCGGGCCGAGAGCCCGCTCCCGCCGCTCCCGCGCGCGCCGAAGGTCTCCGTCGTCGTCTGCACGTACAACGGGAGCAAGACGCTCGACGGCTGCCTCCGTTCGCTCGAGAGGCTGAACTACCCCGACTACGAGGTCATCCTCGTCGACGACGGCTCGAAGGACTCGGTCCCCGAGATCGCGGCGCGGTACCCCTACATCCGCTACCACCGGCAGCAGAACCGGGGACTTTCCGTCGCCCGGAACGTCGGGATGGACCTCGCGCGGGGCGAGGTCATCGCCTACACCGACGACGACTGCTTCGCCGACCCCGACTGGCTCTACTACCTCGTCGCCAAGCTCCTCGAGACGGGCGCCTCCGGCGTCGGCGGCCCGAACCTCCTCCCGACGAACGACGGGCCAGTCGCGGCCTGCGTCTCGGCGAGCCCCGGCGCCCCGGCGCACGTCCTCCTCGACGACGCCCTCGCCGAGCACGTCCCGGGCTGCAACATGGCCTTCTGGGCCGACCGGCTGCGCGCCATCGGCGGCTTCGACCCCGTCTACACCCGCGCGGGAGACGACGTCGACGTCTGCTGGCGTCTCCAGGCCGAGGGCGACCACATCGTCTTCGCGCCGGCCGCGATGGTCTGGCACCACCGCCGCTCGACCGTGAAGGCCTACCTCAAGCAGCAGAAGGGGTACGGCGAGGCCGAAGGGCTCCTCAAGCGGAAGCACCCGGAGAAGTTCCGCGGCTTCCGCGACGACCTCTCCTGGATGGGGCGGATCTACACCCGCGCCGGCCTCGGCCTGAAGATCGGGGAGCCGACCGTCCACTACGGCGTCTTCGGCGCCGGGCTCTTCCAGACGATCTACAGCGCGCCCGAGGTCTGGTGGCCGCTGATGGTCCTCAGCCTCGAGTGGTGGCTCATCGCCTTCTCGATCCTCGGCCTCGCGACCGTCTTCAACCCTGCCCACGTGCTCTGGGCGGCGGGGTTCGTCCGCCGTGCCGCGCTCACCCCCGCCGCGAACCCCCTCGTCGTGATCCCCGTGCTGATGCTGCTCGCCTCCCTCGGCGTCGCCTGGGCCGTCGCGGGACAGGCGAGCCCGCCCCCCGGGCGGCGCCGCTGGTGGTCGCGCCTCCTCATCGCCGCGATGCACGTCGCGCAGCCCGTCGCGCGCGGCTGGGCGCGCTACAAGTGCCGCTTCGAGACGATCGTCATCCCCGAGGCGTTCCACGACCTCCGCCGCACCTGGCGCGAGCGCGCGCCCCGTCTCCTCGGCCGGCGGCAGATCGGGCTCTGGAGCGAGGAGGGGATCTCGCGCGAGAAGCTCCTCGAGACGATCCTGCAGATGACGGCGCACCGCCGCTGGTTCGTCCACGTCGACCCGGGGTGGGAATCCCACGACGTCCGGCTCTACGGCGACCGCTGGTGCCAGACCGACCTCGTCACGGTGACCGAGAACCACGGCGGGGGCCGCCGTCTCACGCGCGTGCGGCTGATCCCCACGGCGACGTTCTTCCAGAGGGCGCTCTGGATCGCGATCGGCTACGTCTTCCTCCTCGCCCTCGGGCTCGGGCGCCAGGACGTCCTCTTCGTCAGCCCGGTCCTCCTCGGGCTCCTCGCCTACGTCCGGGCCTCGGGCCGGCGCCTGAACGCCGTCGTCATGGCGAGCGTCCTCGACGCCGCCGAGCACCTCGGGATGAGCGTCGTCGGCGAGCCCGAGGCGTTCCGCGAGCCCCGGGCAAGCGCGAACCCCGCGCTGCCGGCCCCGGGCTGCCCCGCCACCGCCCGCGCGATCTCGCCCCTCGTCCGGCGCGCGGCCGGCCTCCACCCGGCGCCTCCCCGAGCGGCGACGCCCCGCTAGCCCCGTCCATGAGCCTGACCGAGGCCTCTCCCGCGCCCCCCTCCCGGGCGGAGATCCGGCGCCTCGTCCGGCGGACCGCGACCTACCTCCGCCCACACCGCACCCGCTTCCTCGGCGGAGTCGGGCTGAGCCTCTTCGGGATCGTCCTCGACCTCGCCAAGCCGGTCCCGCTCGCGATCGTCCTCGACGTCGTCCTCGGCGGGAAGCGCCTCCCCGGCTGGCTTCCGGCCGGGTTCGAGGGCTACGGGAAGACGACGCTCCTCGCGCTCGCCGCGCTGGCCATCGTCGTCCTGACCGCCGCGCGCGGGGCGGCGACCGTCGGCGCGAACTACCTGACGATCGACACCGGGCAGCGGATGGTGAACGACCTCCGCACCGAGATCTACGCCCACCTCCAGAAGCTCTCGCTCCGCTTCCACAACCAGCAGCAGACGGGCGACCTCCTCTACCGGGTCATGTCCGACACGTACTCGGCGCAGGGGCTCGTCATGAACGGCCTCCTCCCCCTCGCGAGCGCGGCGGTGATGCTCGCGGGGATGTTCGCCGTCATGCTGAGCTTCGACCTCTCGATGTCGCTCGTCGCCCTCGTCGTCTGCCCGCCCCTCTACTTCACGATCACACGGATCACGGGGCGGATCCACGCGCAGGCGAGCGAGACGCGCGCGGCCGAGAGCGCCCTCTACGCGCGGGCCGAGTCGACGATCGGGGCCGTCAAGCTCGTGCAGGCCTACGGGCGCGAGGAAGGGGCGATCGCGGAGTTCCGCCTGGGGAGCGAGCGGAGCCTCGCCCTCAGCCTCCGGCTCTACAGCACCGAGACGGTCTTCGCCCTCGTCGTCGACTCGGTCCTCGCGGTCGGCACGGCCGCCCTCGTCTGGCTCGGGGCCCTGCACGTCCTCCAGGGGCGCCTCGGCATCGGCGAGCTGACGATCTTCCTCTCCTACCTGAAGGACCTCTACGCCCCGATCCAGAGCATCAGCCAGAACCTCGCGGAGATCTCCTCGTCGCGCGCCGGGCTCGAGCGGGTCTACAAGGTCCTCGACATCGAGCCGGACGTGAGGGACGCCCCGCACGCGAAGCCTCTCCCCCCGGCCGCCGGGCGCGTCCGCTTCGAGGGGGTCCACTTCGCGTACGACGACGGGCGCCCCGTCCTCGCCGGAATCGACCTCGACATCCGCCCGGGCGAGCGCGTCGCGCTCCTCGGCCCCACCGGGGCCGGCAAGAGCACGCTCGCGAGCCTCCTCGTCCGCTTCTACGACCCGCGGCAGGGACGCGTCACGATCGACGGGCACGACCTGCGCGACGTGACGGTCCTCTCCCTCCGAAAGCAGGTCACGGTGATGCTCCAGGAGCAGATCCTCTTCCACACCACGATCCGGGACAACATCGCCTTCGGGACCCCCCGCTCCCTCGACGAGGTGCGGATGGCCGCGGAGAGGGCCGAGGCGGACGAGTTCATCGCGCGCCTCCCCGAAGGCTACGACACGGTCATCGGCGAGGACGGCTCGACCCTCTCGGGCGGCCAGCGGCAGCGCCTCGCGCTCGCTCGCGCCCTCCTCCGTTCCGCGCCGATCGTGGTCCTCGACGAGCCGACGAGCGCCCTCGACGTCGACACCGAGGACCGCGTCTGGTCGCGCGTCGAGGAGATCCTCGCCGGGAAGACGACGATCCTCATCGCCCACCGCCTGAGCTCGGCCCGCCGCGCGGACCGCGTCGTCCTCCTCGACGGCGGCGTCATCGTCGAGCAGGGCTCGCACGCCGAGCTCCTCGCGCGGGGAGGGCGCTACGCCCGCCTCTGGGAGAGCCACGGGAGCGGCGCCGGCACCCTCGAGCCGGAAGTCTTCGCCGCGGCGGCCGGGTGAGACGGCGATGAGCGCGCGCCGGAAGATCGTCGTCCTCGGGATGATGGGCCGCTGCCCCTTCGGCGGCCAGACCTGGCTCTACCTGAACTGGCTGCGCGGGCTCGCGCGCCTCGGCCACGAGGTCTGGTACGTCGAGGACGACGCGACGTGGCCCTACGACCCGCGCGTCGACTCGATCGTCGACGACCCGGCGTACGCGGCCGCCTACCTCGAGCGGGTCCTCTCGCGGATCGGCCTCGGCGACCGCTGGGCGTACCGCGCCCTCTACCGCGGCCCGGACGCCTGCTACGGCCTCTCCCGCGAGCGCCTCGTCGAGCTCTACCGGGACTGCGACGCCCTCCTGAACGTCTGCGGCGCGACGGTCCTGAACGACGACCACATGCGTGCCCGGCTCCGCGTCTACGTCGAGACCGACCCGGTGACGAACCAGCTCGAGCTCGCGAGCGGAAAGCCGAAGACGCGCGAGGTCCTCGAGGCGCACCACGTCGTCGCGACGTACGGCGAGAACTACGGGGCCGAGGACTGCGGCGTGCCGATGGACGGCCGCACCTACCTGCGGACGCGGCAGCCGGTCGACCTGGAGCTTTGGCCGATGGCCTTCGACCCCGCGGCCGGCTTCTACACCACGGTCGGGAACTGGAAGCAGAAGGGGCACGACGTCGTCTGGAACGGCGAGACGTACACCTGGAGCAAGCACCACGAGTTCCTGAAGTTCGTGGAGCTCCCACGGAGGTGCCCGAAGGCCCGCTTCGAGCTCTGCCTCAACGTGGACGACCCGGACGACCGGGCGCTCCTCGAGGGACGGGGCTGGACGCTCTCGAGCCCGCTGAAGATGTCCCTCGAGCCGTTCGGCTACCAGGGGTTCTTCCAGCGCTCGCGCGCCGAGTGGACCGTCGCCAAGGACCAGAACGTCCGGCTCCGGAGCGGCTGGTTCAGCGAGCGCGACGCCTGCTACCTCGCCTCCGGCAAGCCCGTCATCGCGCAGAGCACCGGCTTCGAGAAGTTCCTCCCGTCCGGCGAGGGGCTCTTCCCGTTCCGCACCTACGAGGACGTCGTCGCCGCCGTCGAGACGATCGAGGCGGACTACCCGAAGGCGTGCCGCGCCGCGCGCGCCGTGGCCGAGGAGACTCTCGAGGCGACGGCCGTCTGCCGGAGGCTCCTCGGGGAGATCGGGCTGTGACGCGGAAGACCTGGGTCGTCTTCAACGCCGACGACTTCGGCTACAGCCGCGGCATCAACCGCGGGATCGTCGAGGCTCACGAGCGGGGCGTCGTCACCTCGACGTCGATGATCGTCAACGCCCCGGCGAGCGCCGAGGCGGCACGCCTCGCGCAGACTCTCCCGCGGCTCGCCGTCGGCCTCCACGTGAACTTCACGAACGAGGCGCAGAGGCTCGTCGACCTCGACGACGAGTCCGCCTGCCGCCGCGAGCTCCACGACCAGTACCGGCGCTTCGTCGACCTCAACGGTCGCAAGCCGACGCACCTCGACTCGCACCAGCACGTCCACCGCCACGAGATGCGCCGCCCCCTCTTCGAGGAGCTCGCCGAGGCCGAGGGCCTCCCGCTCCGCGACCGGCCGCCGGTCGTCTACAAGGGCGGCTTCTACGGGCAGTGGGAATACGGCGTCTTCGACCCCTCGAAGGTGAGCCTCGACGCCCTGCAGAGGATCCTCCACGAGGAGCTCTCGGACGGGATCTACGAGTTCTGCGTCCACCCCGGCTACTTCGACCCCGCGTTCGAGGCCGTCTACCACCGCGACCGCGAGTGGGAGCTCGCGACGCTCACGGACCCCCGCCTCCCCGCGTTCCTCGAGAGCGAGGGGATCCGCCTGATCTCCTTCGCCGGGCTCTCCGCCGCAGAGAGGACGCTGCTTGGCCCCTGAAGAGGGCGCGCCGGCGCGCGGCTTCGTCCCGTCACCGCTCGCGCTCGGGGTCTGGCTCGCCGTCCCGCTCGTCGGGGCCAAGGCCTTTCACTTCGGCCGCCCCGGCGCGGGCGAGGGAGGCTGGGCCGCCTGGCTCCGGGACGTCGGCGTCTCGGCCCACCAGGACGTCGCCTTCTCCGCGGTCTTCGCCCTCCTCGCGGCGGCCCTCCTGCTCGTCGTCCGCCGGCGGCCGCTCGCCGGTCGTCGCCTCGGCGCGGCCCTCCTGGCGCTGAGCGCCCTGACCGTCCTCTACGCGGTCGTCAGCGTCCAGGTCTTCACCTACCTCCGCTCTCCCCTGACCTACCCGCTCCTCTACCTCGCGGGCGACCTGGACTCCATGCGCTCCTCCCTCGGCACGTTCGTCTCGCCGCGGTACGTGGCCGCGCTCGTGGCCGTCCCGGCGCTTCACGTCCTCGCCGTCACGCTCTTCTCGCGGCGCTCGCGGGCCGTCTCCGGCCGGAGGAGACTCGTCGCCGGCGCCGTGTCCCTCGCGGCCGCCTCCGCGTGGTTCGCGTGGGGCGCCGTGACGGCGCACGGCCGCTGGTCCGACCGCCCCGACGTCCTCATCGCCCTGAACCCGCACTGGCGCTTCCTCGTGTCGCTCGGCGAGGGCCTGAGGGGCGACGGGACGCCCCGCATGGACGACGCGTTCCCGCAGGACTTCCTCTCGGACTTCCGGCCCGGGCGCCCGAAGCCGACCCGCCTCTCCCCCGCCCGTCCCCAGAACGTCCTCCTCGTCGTCCTCGAGTCGACCGGCGCGAAGTACATGAGCCTCTACGGGAGCCCGTACCCGACGACCCCGCACCTCGACGCCGAGGCCGGGCACGCCCTCGTTTTCGACGCGTTCTACGCGCACGTCGGCCTGACGGCGAACTCCCTCGTGGCTCTCGGCATCTCGGTCTACCCCTACATGACGTGGCGGGAGTACACGCAGGACTACCCCCGGTTCCCGGGCGAGACGCTCGCGAACGTACTCGGTCCGCAGGGTTACCGGACCGCTTTCCTCACGACGCAGTTCCTCGACTACGTCGGCCTGGGCGACTTCCTGGAGAACCGGGGCTTCGACGAGATCCGCGACTGGAAGCAGCTCTCGAACAGGGAGCCGATCGGCTCGTGGGGCGGCGACGACGACGTCCTCGTCGACCGGACGCTCGAGTGGATCGACCGCGACCGGGGGCGCCCCTTCTTCGGCCTCCTCTGGACCCAGCTCAGCCACCACCCGTACGACCCGTCGCCGCGCCAGGGCGTCGTCGACTTCTTCGCGGGGAAGCCCGAGCCGCCGGACGCCTGGGACCTCAACCGCTACCTGAACACGATCGCGGAGGTCGACCGCCAGCTCGGGCGCCTGTTCGACGGGCTTCGGGCGCGCGGGCTCGCCGACGACACGCTCGTCGTCGTCACGGGAGACCACGGGGAGTGCTTCGGCGACCCGCACCCGACGTGGGGGCACGGCTTCCGCCTCTGGGACGAGGGGCTCCGCGTCCCGCTGATGCTCTGGAACCCGCGCCTCTTCCCGAAGGGGAAGCGCAAGGCGACCGTCGGCGGCCACGTCGACGTGAGCCCGACGATCCTCGACGTCCTCGCCCTGCCGTCCCCGCCGGCCTGGGAGGGGACGAGCCTCCTCGAGAAGAGGAGGCCCGCGCGCACCTACTTCTACGCCGCGAACGACGACTACCTGCTCGGAGTCCGGGAGGGCACGTTCAAGTACGTCTACGACGTGACGCGCGGCCGCGAGGCGCTCTACGACCTCGCCTCCGACCCCGACGAGAAGTCGAACGTCGCTCCGCTCCATCGCGACAAATGCCGCCTCCTCCGCCAGCGGCTCGCCGCCTGGAAGCACCACGCGGCCGGGACGCTCGAGCAGGCCCGGGAGAAGATGGCCGCCGCCGCCCAGCCCGGGCGCGACGGGTCGCGCGCCGCGCGCTGACGGCGCGATCCTGCGCCGCGAGTCCGGGCGCCGTCCCTGATCGGGGACGACGGTGCTTGCACGGTTCGTGCATGCGTCGCAGCAAAGAGCGCAGATGATCGCGTTCGTCACGCTGTTTCTCGGCCTCGTCCACGGCACGGTCCCGCTGAGGCTCGCCGCGGCGGAGGGTGTCGCCGTCGTCGAGATCTACCTGGACGACGAGAGGGTCCTGGACGTCTACGGTCCTCCGTTCGAGGCCGCGCTCGACCTCGGGCCCGAGATCGTCCCCAGGGAGGTCGTCGCCGTGGCCCGGGCCCGTGACGGCCGCAGGCTCGGAGAGGTCCGGCAGTGGATCAACCGGCCGCGGCCGGGGGCCGAGGCGAGCTTTCTCCTCGAGCGGGACCGTTCCGGACGGACGGTCTCGGCACGGCTCCTCTGGCGCCGGATCTCCGGCGCGCCGCTCTCCGCCGCACGCGTCTTCTTCGACGGGACCCCGCTCGAAGCGCCCGACCTCGAGCGGATCGCGATCCCCCGGCACGCACCGGAGATCGCCCACTTCCTCCTCGCGGACGTCGATTTCGCCGACGGCGGCTCCGCGACCGCCGTCGCGTCCTTCGGCGGCGTCAACCGGGGAAAGGCCGAGAGGGAGCTGACGGGCCTCCCCGTCCGGGTCGTCGGCAGGGCGCCGGTTCCTCCGCCCGACCGGCTCTCCGGATGGTTCGAGTCCGGCAGCCGCCCGCTTCCGGTCGCCGCCGTCGAGGAGGGGCCCGCCGAGGTCGGCTTCGTCCTCGCGGGGAACGCCCGGGACGACCTCGCGCGCCTCGACTCGGAGGATCGCTGGCCCTGGCCCTGGTCGAATCCCAGGCCGATCGACTTGCCGCAGGGAGCGCGCTTTCGCTTCAGCGGGACGGAGCCGCGCACGGTCTCGGAGGCCGGAGAGACCGTCCGCCTCTTCCCCGCGTGCGGGGAGTTCACCCCGAAGGACGGCCGCTTCCTCCGGCTCGGCGCGGGCGCCGCTCTCGAGAGGCCGCCCGCGGCTCCCGCAATTGCCGAGGCGGTCGCGGTCTCCGCCCTCGCCTCCGCCGGACGGGAGCGGCGCCGCGCCGTCGTCCTCCTCCTCGGCGAGGGGGCCACGGAGATGGGCCGGCTCGATGCGGCGCGCGTACGCCGCTACCTGTCGAGGCTGCGGGTCCCGCTCTTCGTCTGGCGGATCTCGAAGGAAGGAGCCCCGGCCGCGGAGGACTGGCCAGGGGTTGTCGACGCCAGCACCGTGCCGCAGCTGCGCGAGGCCTTCCACGCGCTCCGCTCCGAGCTCGCCTCGCAGCGAATCGTCTGGGTCGAGGGCCGCATCGAGCCCTCGCGCATCGGGCTCTCGAGCCGGGCGACCGCGTTCGTGGAGGCGCGTTGACCGGCCTCGCGTTCGCCGCGCTCGCGGCCGTCTGGTTCACGCTCACGCCCGGGGCACGGGTTCACCGCGACCCCGACGCGTCGTCCCCTCCCCTCGCGATCGTCGACGCCGAGCTGCAGGTCGAGGAGCTCGCCGAACGCGGGGACTGGGTCCTCGTCCGTTACCTCGGGAACCGTGGGTGGGTACGGCGCACGGCGCCGGACGCGACGGTCCGCGAGGCGATGGCGGGGAACCGTCGCGACGGCTCTCCGGACCTCCTCGAGGTCGCTCGATCCCGCCTCGGCGCCGCCGGCCGCGAGGTCGTCGTCGAGAGGTTCCGCCTCCTGACGGACGTCGCCGACGAGGAGCTCCTCGCGCGGATCGAGCGGGCGGCGCTCGACGCCGACCGGGTCTTCCTGGCCTCCTTCCGCCTCCGGGGCGTGCCCCGGTCCGGGAGCGCCGTCGTCCTCTTCTCGCGGGAGGAGGACGCGCGGGCCCTCGACGACCTCGCCTGCGGGCGGGCCCGTGCCCGGGTCGCGATCGTGAGCGCCGCGCGCGCGGACCCGGACGCCACGATCCGCCGCGTCCTCCACCAGGCCGGGCACCTCTACGCGGTCGAGCTGTTCGGCGATGCGACCCCGCCGTGGCTCGAGGAGGGGATCGCAGACGCCTGGGCGAGCCTCGGCGAGAAGGACCTCCTCGCCCCGGTCCAGCGCCCGGCCCCGGTGGACCCGGAACGCGCCCCGCTCGCCTCCGCGCTGACCGCCGGACGGGAGCTCTTCTTCGACGACGCACGAGGCCGCCGGCTCCGACGCGAAGCGCGCACGTTCGTCCGCTACCTCTGGTCCGGAGGGCGTTCTCCCGGCAGCGACGCGTTTCGCGACCTCCTCGCGAGATCGGCAGAAGGCGTCCCGCTGACGGTTTCCGCCCTCGAGCGCCTCCTCGGCGAGGTCGTCGCGACCCTCGAGCAGCAGTCTCGCGCGTGGGAGGAGCGACGCCGCGAGCCGGACTGGAGACAGCGCTGGAGGACGAGGGACGTCCCGACGCCGCTCGAGCCCTAGAGCCGGGCCGCCTCCCGCCCGGCGAGGCGTATCATCGCGGGTTGGCGGGGTGCGGCAGGCGCCTCGCGGCGCCCCGGGCACCTCGCGCAAGGAGAACCACCCTTGATGAGGCGCTCCAGGCTCCCCCGCTTCCGGACACGGCTCGTCCGCACCGCGGCGTGCGCCGTGCTCCCGCTCATCCTCGCCGCTCCCGCGCGCGCCCTCGAGGTCTCGCTCCCCGAGGCCCGGGCCCGCCTCCTGGCGGGCCACGAGGCGCTCAAGGCCGCGGACCACGAGGTGCGCGAACGCCAGGCCGAGATCGGCACGGCGGACGCGCTCCAGTGGCCGAAGCTCGAGGCGAACGCACGGTTCACCCGGCTCGACGGGCCGATCGTCATCGACCTCGACCCGATCCGGCAGGTCATCCTCGCGCTCCACCCCGGCGTGCCGTCCGCCGCCGTTCCCCCGTTCCTCCTCGACGTCCAGAGCGAGGCGTACGCCCGCTTCGACGTCCGGATGACGTGGCCCCTCTTCACGGGCGGGAAGATCGACGCCGCCCGGGACGCGGCCCGGGCACGGGAGGACGACGCCGAGGCGCAGCGGCGCGGCGTCGGCGACGTCCTCTCGACCGAGCTCGCCCGGCGCTACTTCGGCGTGCGCCTCGCCGCACGGGCGCTCGAGGTGCGCGAGGAGGTCCTCTCGGCGCTCGACGAGCACGTCCGGAGCGCCCGCCGCCTCGAGGAGGAGGGCTTCGTCTCGCGGGCCGAGCGGCTCCACGCGGAGGTCTCGCGGACGGATGCCGACCGGGAGCGGAAGGCGGCCGCGCACGACCTCGCCCTCGCGCGCGAGGCGCTCGCGAACGTCCTCTCGATCCCCGGAGGGGAGGCGGAGAGCCTCCGCACGACGACGCCGCTCTTCGTCCCGGGCGAGCTGCCGCCCCTCGACGAGCTCAAGGCCGCCGCGCTCGCCTCGAACGCCGCCCTCGCGCGACTCTCCGCGGCCTCCTCGCTCGCCGAGGCGGGCCTGACCTCGGAGAAGGCGCGCTGGTACCCCGACCTCTCGCTCTTCGGCTTCCGGGAGCTCTACAAGCCCGGGCTGACGATCCTCGACCCGCTCTGGGCGGTCGGCCTGACCGCGCGCTGGACCCTCTTCGACGGCCTCGGCCGCGAGAAGGGGATCGTCGCGGCGAGGGAGCGGACCGCGCGCGTCGGGGAGACGACGCTCCGCGCCCGGAGGGACGTCGAGACGCTCGTCGAGAAGAAGTACCGGGAGGTGCGGAAGGCGCTCGAGCAGGTCGAGGCCTACGAGGCGGCGCTCGAGCTCGCGCGAGAGAACCAGCGGGTACGGCAGCGCGGCTTCGAGGAGGGGGTCGCCACGTCGCTCGACGTCGTCGACGCCCGCCTCTCCCTCGCCCGCGTCGAGCTGGGCCGGCTCGCGGCCGCCCGCGACGTCGACGTCGCCCTCGCCGAGCTCCTCGAGGCGGCCGGGCAGTCCGAACGATACGAGGCGCTCCGCGCGGGCGCCGTGGGAGACGTGGAAAAGTGAAGGAACGCACGAAGGGAATCCTGGCCCTGGCAGCCGGCGTGGCCGTCCTCGGCCTCCTCGGCCTCGCGGCCCTCCTCCTCTCGCGGCCCGCCCCGGAGACCCTCCAGGGCGAGACGGACGCGACGAAGGTCGACGTGGCGGCGAAGGTCGCCGGCCGCGTCGCGACGATCTCCGTGAAGGAGGGGGACTCGGTGCGGAAGGGCGACGCGGTCGCCACCCTCGAGAGCCCCGAGATCCGCGCGCGGCTCGAGCAGGCCGAGGCGGCGAAGGCCGGCGCCGTCGCGCAGAGGGACAAGGCGGACGCCGGGGCCCGCGAGGAGGAGATCCGCGCGGCGAAAAGCCAGTGGGACCGCGCGAGGCACGCGGCCGACCTCGCCGAAGTGACGTTCGGGCGTCTCGACCGGCTCGCCCGCGACGGCGTCGTCCCGAAGCAGCGGCGCGACGAGGCCGAGGCGCAGTGGAAGACGTCGCGCGACGCCGCCGACGCCGCGAAGGCGGTCTACGACATGGCGGTCGCGGGGGCGCGGCGCGAGGACCGCGACGCGGCGGCCGCGATGGTCTCGCGCGCGAACGGCGCCGTCGACGAGGTGAAGGCGTTCCTCGACGAGACGAAGGTGTCGTCGCCCGCGGCCGGCGAGGTCTACCGGCGCAACGTCGAGCCGGGCGAGATCGTCCCGGCCGGGTTCCCCATCGTCACGCTCGTCGACCTCTCCGACGTCTGGGTCACGTTCCAGGTCCGCGAGGACCGCCTCGAGAAGCTGAAGATGGGGGCCACGATTCCCGCCCGCTTCCCGGCGCTCGGGAGCGAGGAGGTCCCGCTGACGGTCAGCTTCGTCGCGCCGCAGGGCGACTTCGCGACCTGGCGCGCCACGAGCGCCCAGGGCGGGTTCGACCTGAAGACGTTCGAGGTGAGGGCGCGGCCGGCGAGGCCCGTGGCAGGTCTCCGCCCCGGGATGAGCGCCGTCGTCTCGTGGCGCTAGGCGATTCCCCCGGCGTCCTCCGCGCGGCGCGGCGGGAGGCGGAGCGGCTCGTGTCGAGCCGCTACGCCCTCGTCCTCCTCGTCGTCCTGCCGATCGCGGGCTTCTCGCTCGTCGCCGCGATCTTCTGGAACCGTCTCCCGTCCGACCTCCCCGTCGCCGTGGTCGACGCGGACCGCTCGCTCCTCTCGCGCCGCCTCGTCCGGATGGTCGACGCGACGAAATCGATGCGCGCGGCGGGGCCGTACGCGACGCCGTCCGAGGCCTGGGGCGAGGTCCTCTCCGGCCGCGCCTACGCCGTCCTGACGATCCCCGAGCACCTCGAGCGCGACGTGAAGCGCGGCTCCGCGCCGAAGGTCGTCCTCCAGTACGACGCGCTCCGGATGATCCCGGCGAGCATCCTGAAGCGCGACGTGAAGGCGGTCGTCGGCACGCTCTCGGCCGGCGTCGAGATCCAGGCGCGGCGCGCCCTCGGCGAGACGCCCGACGTCGCCGCGGCCCGCTACGAGCCGGTCCGCTCCATGCGAGGCGCCCTCTTCAACCCCGGGCTCGACTACCTCGCGTTCCTCGTCCCGGCCCTCGTCCCCACGCTCCTCTCCGTCTTCGTCCTCGTCGGCGCCGTCCACGCGCTCGGCGTCGAGCTGCGCGACGGCACGGCCGGCGCCTGGCTCGAGGCGGGCGGGAGCCCGGCGCGCGCCGTCCTCGGGACGCTCCTCCCGCAGGCGCTTCACTTCACCGCGCTCGGGCTCGCGGCGACGGCCGTGGAGTTCCGCCTCCTCGGCGTCCCCCTCCGCGGCAGCGCGCCCCTCGTCGCCCTCGCGACGCTCCTCCTCGTCCTCGCCTACCAGGCGGTCGCGCTCCTCATCGTCGCGGTCAGCGCGAACCTCCGCCTCGCCTCGAGCGCGGCGGCGTTCTACGGCGGGCCCGCCTTCGCCTTCACCGGGATCACGTTCCCGACGTTCGGGATGCCCCTCGCCGCGAAGGCGTGGGGCGCTCTCCTGCCGCTGACCCACTACCTCTCGCTGCTCCTCTCGCAGGCGCTCCGGGGCGCGCCGCCGTCCACGGCCGCGGGGCCGCTCGCCGCCCTCGCCGCGTTCGTCCTCCTCGCGCCGCCCGCCGCCGTCTGGCGGATGGGACGGCTCATGCGCGACCCCTCGACCTGGGGGCGGACGTGAGGACCCTCTTCCGCGCGTTCCGCGACGAGGTGCGCGGCGCGCTCCGCGACCCCGGGGCGCTCCTCGTCCTCGTCGGCGCGATCTCGCTCTACGCCTTCTTCTACCCGACGCCCTACCGCCGCGAGGTCCTGAAGGAGGTCCCGGTCGTCGTCGTCGACCTCGACCGGACACCCCTCTCGCGGCTCCTCGTCCGGATGGCCGACGCGCACGAGCTCGTCCGCGTCTCGGCCCGCGCCGCGAGCCTCGCCGAGGCCGAGCACCTCGTCCTGCGGGGCGAGGCGGGGGGCGTCCTCGCGATCCCGGAGGGCTTCGAGCGCGACGTGAAGCGCGGCGCGCCCGCCACCGTCGGCGTCTTCGCCGACGCGACCTACTTCCTCGTCTACCGGCAGGTCCTGACCGGCCTCGCCGAAGCGACGGGGACGCTCTCGGCCGGCGTCGAGGTGAAGCGCCTCGAGGCGCAGGGGATGAGCGAGGAGAAGGCCCGGGCCTTCCGCGACCCGCTCCCGCTCGTCGCGCGCCCTCTCTTCAACCCGGTCGAGGGGTACGCGAGCTACGTCGTACCGGGCGTCCTGATCCTGATCCTCCAGCAGACGCTCCTCATCGGGATCGGGCTGCGCGGGGCCGCGGACCTCGACGCCCTCGGCGACGGCCCTCTCCTGTCGCGCGCGGCGGCCTCCGTCGCGGGGCGGAGCCTGGCGTTCCTCCTGCTCTACGCCGTCCACGCCGTCTTCTACTTCGCCGTCGTCGCGCGGGTCTTCGGGTTCCCGGTCCTCGGCGGAGGGCTCGCGGCGGCCGCGCTCGTCCTCCCGTTCCTCCTCTCCACGAGCTTCCTCGGCCTCGCCCTCGCGGTCCTCTTCCGGCGGCGCGAGGAGGCGATCCAGGCGCTCCTCTTCACCTCGCTGCCGGCGGTCTTCCTCGCGAGCTACGCCTGGCCGCCCGAGGCGCTCCCGTCGTGGCTCCGGCTCGTCTCGCAGGCGATCCCCTCGACGAGCGCGATCCCCGCGCTCCTCCGCGTGAACCAGGCGGGCGCCTCTCTCGCGCACGTCCGGCACGAGCTCGCCGTCCTCTGGGGGCTCGCCGTCGCGTTCTTCGTCCTCGCGGCCCTCGCCCAGGCGCGGCGCCAGGGCCGCGCCGCGCCTTCAGCCGCCGGCCCGGCCCCGCAGTAGGGCGAGGGCCTCGCCTCGGCGCTCGAGGCCCGCCTTCCCCTGGAAGAGCTTCCCCGAGCCACCGCCCTTCCCGCCGAGCGCCTCGGCGACCGCGCCGCCGAGCGCGCGGACGTCGGCCGTCGAGGCCCCGCCCGCGGCGAGGAGGAACGCCCCGGCTCCGTCCTTCGACGCCGTCAGGAGGACGAGGCCGGGCACCGGGAGCGAGGAGAAGCGCTTCCCGACGCGGCCGAGGAACGCGAGGTCGCGCCCTTCGAGGTGCGCCTCGGCGACGGCGAGCCCCTGCGCGGCGAGCCGGTCTGCGACCGACTCCGCGAGCTCCTCCTCCGCGGCCCGGAGAGCCCTCTGCGCCTCGACGAGCTGGCCGAGCTTCGCCTCGACGGCCTCCGCGAGGGAGGCGTCCGGGGCCCCGAGGAGCGCGCGGAGCTTCCCGTTCCGCTCCTCGTGCCCGCCGAGGCGTCGCCGGACGCGCCCCCCGGCGACGAAGAAGAGGCGCGTCCCGCCACGGAGCTTCTCGGTGCCGAGGAGCTTGATCGCCTCGATCCCGGCGGTCGAGGAGAGGTGGGTCCCGCCGCAGGTGTTGAGGTCGACGCCGGCGATCTCGACGAGCCGCACGTCTCCCGCGTGCCCCTCCGGGAGACCCCTCGTCCGGACGCCGAGCGTCTCCACCGCCTCCGGGGCGACGCGCCGCGCGGTGACCGGGCGCGCCGCGCGGATCTCCGCCGCGACGGCCTCCTCGAGCCGCTCCGCATCGGCCGCCGCGATCGTCGTCACGCCGAGCTCGACGTCGCACGTCTCCGGCCCGAGGTGGAAGGCCCGCGTCTCCCAGCCGAAGCGGTCCGCGGCGACCGCCGTCAGGAGGTGCTGACCCGTGTGCTGCTGCATGTGGTCGAAGCGCCGCTCCCAGTCGAGGCGGACGAGGACCGGCCCTTCGGGCACCGGGGCGGCGAGCGTGTGGCGGACCTCGCCGTCGACCGCCTGCACGTCGAGGACGGCGGTCTCGCCGATCCGCCCGCGATCCGCCGGCTGTCCGCCCCCCTCCGGGTAGAGGACGGTGTCCTCGAGCACGGCCCAGGGGCGTTCGCCGTCGCGCCCCGCCCGGACGACGCGCGTCGGGAGCTCGGTGAGGTACGGATCTCTCTCGTAGGCTCGCGGGAAGCTCATGCCGCGAGGTTAACCGCTCGGGCGCGGTCGTAGAATCGTGCAGAGGAGGCAGGTTTGGAGACGGATCAGCGGAGCCGCGGCCCGCGGGTGGGGAGCCTGGTGCTGGCCCTCCTCCTCGGGGCGTGCCGGATGCCCGGAACCACCCCGCGCTCCACCCTCGTCCTGGGCCAGCCGACCTCCGCCCTCACCCTCGACCCGCACCTCCACGACGAGGAGTCGACCTACTCGACGCTCGAGCACTTCTACGACAAGCTCGTCGCCTTCGGCCCCGACATGGAGCTCGTCCCGGAGCTCGCGCTCACGTGGCAGAACCCGTCCGAGACCCTCTGGCGGATCCGCCTCCGCCGGGGCGTCGTCTTCCACGACGGGCGTCCCTTCGAGGCCGAGGACGTCGCGGCGTCGATCCGCCGTGCCCGCGCTCTCCCCGGATCGCGCGTCGCCTACTACCTCGAGGGGGTCTCGGACGTTCGCGCGCCGGACTCCGAGACCGTGGAGATCGAGACGTCGCGTCCTTCCCCCGTCCTCCTGAACCGGCTCGCCTTCATCGGGATCGTCCCCCGCGACACGCCGCTCTCCCCGGTGACGAAGCCGGTCGGAACGGGCCCCTTCCGCTTCGTGAGCGGCTCGCCCGGGCAGACGATCGAAGGCGAGCGGTTCGCGCGGTACTGGGGGACGGCCCCGTCGTGGGAGAGGGTCCGCTTCGTCTCCCTCCCCGACGCCAGGAGCCGCGCCGAGGCCGTGTCGACGGGGGCCGCCGACGCCGTCTCCCGCTTCCCCTACGACCACGCCGCGTGGGCGTCGCGGCAGACGACGATGCGGCTCGTCTCGACGCGGGGCCTCGGCGTGACCCTCCTCGGCTTCCGGACCCAGCCCCCGAGCCCGTTCGCCGACCTGCGCGTGAGGAGGGCGATCGCCCTCGCGATCGACCGGAAGGCGCTCGTTCCCGAGGACGAAAGCCAGTACTCGATCCCGATGGACCAGCTCGTCCCGGCCGGCGTTTTCGGCCACATCCCACAGCCGTCGACGGAGCGGTCCGACCCCGCCGAGGCCGCGCGCCTCCTCTCGGAGGCCCGGTTCCCCCTCCACCGGGAGCTCCGGCTGGCCTTCGCGGACACCCACGCCGACGTCGGGCAGGCCCTCTGCCGGCAGCTCGCCGCGGTCGGGATCACGCTCGTCCCCGAGTCCCTGCCCCAGCCCGAGCTCTACGCGCGCTTCTCCTCGGCCGACCCGCCCCTCCTTTTCCTCATGTCCTGGGCCGCCGGCACGGGCGACGGCTCGGACCTCCTCGAGGCCCTCTTCCACACCCCGGGGAACGGGCTCGGCGCCGCGAACCGCTTCGCCTATTCCCGACCCGAGGTCGACGCCCTCATCTCCCGCGCGGGGCAGTCCCTCGAGCCGGCGACGCGCCGGGAGGCGCTCTGGGCCGCGTTCCGGCTCCTCGCGCTCGACGTCCCCGCCGTCCCCCTCCTCCTCCGGTCGAACCTCTACGCCGTCCGGCCCGACCTCGACTGGACCCCGCGGAGGAACCGCCGGATGCGCGCCGTCGACCTGACCCGGACCGCTCGCTGAGGAAGCGACACCTTTGTAGGATTTTCCGAGATCTCCGACATCGTTGTCATATCGTAGGACCATGGCCGCCCCCCCCGTCGACAGCCTCAACGCGCTCCGCGAGATCGCCCGGGCCCTCTCGCGGACGCTCGACCGCGCCTCGGCCATCGCGCGGGTCGTCGAGCTCCTCGAGGACGAGCTCGGCACGCTCGCCGCGACCGTCGCCCTCTTCGACCCCTCTTCCGGCGAGCTCGTCGTCGAGGCCGCCTCCGGGCTCGCGCGCGACGCCGCGCGCCGCGTCCGCTTCCGGAGCGGCGAGGGGATCAACGGCCGGGTCTTCGACAGCGGCCGCCCCGTCGTCCTCCCCGACGCGGGAAAGGAGCCGCTCTTCCTCGACCGGAGCGGGCTCCTCGCCGCGGCCCGGAAGCGCCGCCGCGAGCTCGCCTACGCCTGCGTGGCGATCCCTGGCGGGAAGAGGCCGGCCGGGACCGTCGGCGTGGCGTTCCCCCGCGAGGGACGGGACCCGGAGGAGGTCGCGGCCGTCCTCGAGATCGCGGCCACGATGCTCGGGCAGGCGCTCCGCGCGCACGGCCGCGTGGAGGCCGAGCGCCGCAAGCTCCTCGACGAGAACCGGGCCCTCAAGGAGGAGCTCCGGGAGCGCTACGACCTCAGGAACCTCGTCGGCAACAGCGCGCCGATGCGCCGCGTCTACGAGCTCGTCGCCCAGGCGGCCCCCTCGAGCGCGACCGTCCTCCTCAGGGGCGAGTCCGGGACGGGCAAGGAGCTCGTCGCCCACGCCATCCACTACGGCTCCCCGCGCGCCTCCCGCCCGTTCGTGCGGGTGAGCTGCGCCGCCCTCCCCGAGAGCCTCGTCGAGTCCGAGCTCTTCGGCCACGAGGCGGGCGCGTTCACCGACGCGCGCGCCCGGCGCCCCGGGCGCTTCGAGCTCGCGAACGGCGGGACGCTCTTCCTCGACGAGGTCGGCGAGCTGACGCCCGCCGTCCAGGTCAAGCTCCTCCGCGTCCTCCAGGAGCGGGAGTTCGAGCGGGTCGGCGGGACCGAGCCGGTCCGCGTCGACGTCCGGCTCATCGCGGCGACGAACAAGGACCTCGAGGCCGCCATGCGCGCGGGGACGTTCCGCGAGGACCTCTTCTACCGCCTCGACGTCTTCTCGATCTTCGTTCCCCCGCTTCGCGAGCGCCGGACGGACATCCCGCTCCTCGCCGACTTCTTCGTCGAGAAGCTCGCCCGCGAGCACCGCCGCGACGTGCGGCGGATCGCGACGACGGCGATCGACGTCCTGATGAGCTACCACTGGCCCGGGAACGTCCGGGAGCTGGCGAACTGCATCGAGCGCGCGATCCTCGTCTGCGACGGAGGCGTCATCCACGCGCACCACCTTCCGCCGACGCTCCAGACGGCGGAGGTCTCCGGCACGCTCCCCGAGAGCTCGCTCGAGGCGGCGCTCGGCGCGTTCGAGAAGGACCTCCTCCTCGACGCGGTGAAGATCGCGCGGGGGAACCGCGCCCGCGCGGCGCGGCTCCTGCAGACGACGGAGCGGATCCTCTCCTACCGGCTGAAGCGTCACCGGATCGACGCGGACCGTTTCCGGTCCTGATTTCCGACAGCTCCGTCGTATTTTCGAGCGAATACGACAATTTCGTCGTATCGGACTGCACTTTCCGAAAACGGATCCGGGCGCGAAAACCGTGACGGCACAACGCCTTCGCCCCGCCCGGGGCGCTTCGCGCGCTCGAGCACGCCCCTTGCACTCCCGGGGTACGCCCGGCATGGCGAAACGACACGGAGGACCCATGCGCCGAAGCCTCGAACGCCCTCTCTCCCCGGACGGAACCGCCCGATGAACGCCGCCGACACGACCTGGATGCTCCTCTCGACGGCGCTCGTCCTCCTCATGACGCCGGCGCTCGGCTTCTTCTACGGCGGTCTCGTCCGCTCCAAGAACGCCCTGAACACGATGATGATGAGCGTCGCCTCGCTCGGCTTCGTCGGCGTGGCCTGGGTCCTCCTCGGCTACTCGCTCTCGTTCGCCCCGGGGACCCCGGGCGTCGGCGGGCTCTCCTGGGCGCTCCTCTCCGGGGTCGGCCTCGACCCCGGTCCGGCCGCCGCGACGATCCCGCACCTCCTCTTCGCCGTCTACCAGGGGACGTTCGCGATCATCACCGCCGCGCTCATCTCGGGCGCCATCGTCGAGCGGATGCGCTTCGGCCCCTACCTCGCGTTCATCACGCTCTGGTCGCTCCTCGTCTACGCGCCGATCGCGCACTGGGTCTGGGGCGGCGGCTTCCTCTCCTCGCTGGGCGCCCTCGACTTCGCCGGGGGGACCGTCGTCCACGTCAGCGCCGGCGTGGCGGCGCTCGTCGCCGCCCTCGTCCTCGGCCCGCGCAAGGACCACGCGCGGCAGGCGATGCTGCCGCACAACGTCCCGTTCACGCTGCTCGGCGCCGGCCTCCTCTGGTTCGGCTGGTTCGGCTTCAACGGCGGGAGCGCGCTCGGGGCGAACAGGAGCGCCGCCCTCGCCTTCGTCAACAGCTTCCTCGCCCCCTCCGCGACGCTCGTCGTCTGGTCCCTCCTCGACCTCGCGCGGAGCCGCAAGGCGACCGCCGTCGGCGCCGCCACGGGGATCGTCGTCGGCCTCGTCGCGATCACGCCGGCGGCGGGCCTCGTCTCGCCCCTCTCGGCCCTCGCGATCGGCGCGATCGCGGCGCTCCCCTCCTACTTCGCGATCGTCTGGCGCGCGCGGACCCGGCTCGACGACTCCCTCGACGTCGTCGGGGCCCACGGCCTCGGCGGGCTCGTCGGGGCGCTCCTGACCGGCGTCCTCGCGCAGGTCTCCTGGGGCTCTCCGTCCGACGGCCTCCTCTTCGGCAACCCGCGCCAGCTCCTCGTGCAGCTCCTCGCGTGCCTCGCGTCGATCGCCTGGAGCGGGGGCGTCACGTTCGTCCTCCTGAAGGCGATCGGGGCCGTCCGCGCGCTGAAGGCGACGGCCGGCGAGGAGGGAATCGGCCTCGACTTCAGCCAGCACGGCGAGGAGGCCTACACCTCCGGCGAGGGCGCCCTCCTCCTCCTGCGCGAGAGCGCGCCCGCCGCGCCCCTCGTCGCGCCCTCTCCGGTGCTCGTCCGCGAGGTGCGCTCGTGAAGCTCGTCGTCGCCGTCCTCCGGCCCGAGAAGCTGAACGACGTCCTCGAGGCCCTGTTCCGGAACGACGTCCAGGGCCTCACCATCTCGCGCGTCCACGGGCACGGCGGTGAGACCGAGCGCGTGGAGACCTACCGCGGGACGACGGTGAAGATGGAGCTCGCCGAGAAGGTGCGGATCGAGATCGGCGTCTCGAACCACTTCGTCGCGACGACGGTCGCGACGATCGCGCGGGCCGCCCGCACCGGCGAGGTCGGGGACGGGAAGATCTTCGTCCTCCCGGTCGAGCAGGTCGTCCGCATCCGGACGGGAGAGGTCGACGGGGCCGCGGTGACGCCCGTCGGAGTCGACCCGCACCCCGAGACCGTCGCCGCGACCTGAGGAGCCCGGACGCGCGGGGAGGGGGCCGCGCAGCGGTCCCCTCCCCGGCCCGTCACCCGGCGGGCTGGCCTTCCTTCAGGAGGTTCGAGAGGTCCTTGAACCGCGGGTGGCTCTTGTCGCGGCACCACTCGAAGCCGACGGACTCGTGGTTCGTGATCGCGGCGCCGGCGGCCGCCATCCTCTCGAGCGCGTGGCGGCGGTACTCCTCGCCGCGCCCGCTGACGGCGTCCCACGAGACGTGCGCCTGGTTCCCCCAGTGGATCAGCTCGAGGACCGTCTGCAGGACGCAGACGTGGGCCTCGATCCCGGCGACGACGACCTGCCGGGGGCCCGACCGCAGGCGCGGCCGGAGCTCGTCCATCGCCCTGAGGAACGCCGGCTCCCCGCAGCAGCCGTAGGCCGTCTTCGCGAGCGCGCGCTTCGGCACGGTGAGCGCGTCGAAGCCCGCCATCACGTCGGGGTGCGTCGGCCCGAGCCCCTTCGGGTACTGCTCCGTCAGGAGGACCGGGACGGCGAACATCTCCGCGAGCTTCATCAGCCGGAGCGTCGCCTCCACGACCAGCTTCGGCCGGTGGACGACTTCCATCAGCTTCCCCTGCAGGTCGATCACGACGAGGACGCTCCGGCTCGCGTCGAGCAGCTCCATCACCCACCTCCACGGCGCCGCGGCGCCGTCCCATGATGCCAGCGCCGCCGGGCGCTCGCCCGGCGGCGCGAGGAGGTCACCAGCGGAACGTCGCGACCGCCGCGACTTCGCCGGGCATCCTCTCCGGGTCGAGAACGAGGACCTCGCCGCCGCGCTCGAGGACGATCTCGGCGAGGTCGTCGAGGACGTCGTCGTCCTGCGGGCCGGTCTGCCCCGCGTGGAGCGTCACCTCGCCGGTCGCACGGTCGACCCGGCCGAAGAGGCGGCGCCCGTCGGCGACGAGGAGGCGCCGGACCCGTCCGCTCACGGCCGCCTCGGCGACGCGCGTCAGGACGTCGGTCGCGAGGCCTCGGTCGAGCTGGCGCCGGAAGTCTTCGGCGAGCCGGGCGTCGCGCGCATCGAGCGCCTTCCGGGCCGCCGGGAGCGTTCGCGCGTGGAGCTCCTCCGCCCCGAGGTCGTCGACGGCCCCCTCGACCCCTTCGCCGTGGCGGGCCGCGTGGCTGCAGGCCTCGCGGAACAGGGGCAGCAGGGGCGCCGCACCCGCGACGACGATCGGCGCGCCGTCCCCCACGGTCTCGCCGAGGGCGGCGTCGACGGCGCGGAAGAACCGGAGCCGGTCCTCCTCCCTGCGGCCGCTGTCTCCTTCGCCGGGTCCCTTCCCGTGCCCCGGCCCGGATGCCCGGCCCCCGCTCCGCGGTGGCCCGCCCCGACCGCCCGGCTCGGCCGGCGCGGCCTCCTCGGCCGACCTCGGAAGGCCGGGCACCGGCCGCGGGACGAGCCCGCGCTCGGAGCCTTCCCAGAGCGTCGCGCGCCGCGAGCCGAGCGCGAGGACGAGGTAGCGGTGCCTGTCCTGCAGGCACCGGATGAGCGGCTTGACGTGGAAGCTGTCGGCGACGACGACTCCCTCGGGGGGCGCCGGCCAGAGCCGGTACGTCTCGAAGAGCCCGTCCGCGCGGAAGGCGGCGAGGCTCTCCGGTCCCGGTGTGAAGACGTCCGTCGCCTCGGCCAGGCCGGCGAGCGGCCCGAGGAGCGCCTTGACCCGTCGGGCGTCGTAGCGCTCGCCCAGGAGCGTCTCGGCCTGCCGGACGAGCGCCCGGAAGCGGACCGGGGCCTTCGCGAGCTCGGGGCCGTGCCGCGGGAGGGCGAGGAACAGGGAGATGCAAGGCTCGGTCCGCAGGGAGAGGATGTGGCGAAGGTCCTCGGGCGTCGGCTTCTTCGGCATCGGTGCCTCCCTCGTGGGTCCTCTGGAGAACAATCTGGACCCCTCGCGGATTCCCGCCACGCGAGTGCCGGCCAGGGGCCCGATCGCGATAGCATGTCCGGGTGAGGAGGCAGCGCCCGGTGCTCGCCGGGCTGGTTCTGGTCCTGCTGATCTTCGCCGGGGCCTGCTCGGGCCGCGGGCACGGGCGTGAGCTCCACGTCGTCTGGTCGACGGACCTTCCGACGCTCGACCCGAACGCGAAGTTCGAGTTCGTCGCCGACACGCTCGCGATGAACGTGTTCGAGCCGCTCGTCCGGTACGACCGGCAGATGACCTTCGCGCCCTGCCTCGCGAAGAGCTGGGAGATCCGCGAAGGCCTCGTCTGGCGCTTCCGGCTCCGCGACGGCGTCCTCTTCCAGGATGGGACGACGCTCACGGCGGACGACGTCGCCTGGTCGATCCAGCGCCTGAAGGCGAAGCCCGATCGGGACATCTACCGCTACGTCTCGGCGATCCGGGAAGTGCGGATCATCGACCCGCTCACGGTCGACATCGTCTCCGAGAGGCCCGCCGGCCTCCTCTCGGTCCTCTCGTTCGTCTACATCCTGCCGAAGAGGTCCGTCGACCGGCTCGGCGAGGAGGCGTTCTTCCGCGCGCCCTCCGGGACGGGCCCCTACCGGATCGCCGAGTGGCACCGGGGCGAGTCGCTCCGGCTCGAGGCGCACGAGGACTACTGGGGCGGCCCGCCCCCGATCCGGACCGTCGTCTTCCGCGTCACCGCGGAGGGAGAGCCGATGTGGGCCGAGGCGCGCCGCCTCGCCCCCGCGATCGTCTTCGCCCCGACCCGCACGTCGTGGGCCGCGCACAGGGCCGACGGGACCTTCACCCTCGTCGAGCGCCCGGGGCTCGCGGTCCATTTCCTCGCGATGAAGATCTCCGGCGGCCCCGCGAACCCCCTCTCCGACGTCCGCGTCCGCCGGGCCCTCCGCGCGTCGATCGACTACAAGCGGCTCGTCTCGGCCATCCCGGCGGAGGGAGCGTTCCCCGCGAGCCAGTTCGTCCCACCGGCGATCGTCGGCTTCGACCCGGGGCTGTCGGTTCCGACCTTCGTCCCGGGCCAGGCCCGGCGGCTCCTCGCCGAAGCCGGCTTCCGGCAGGAGGCGCCGTTCCGCTTCCTCACGGTCGCCCCGGGCGGCCCGATGGACCGGATCCTCCTCGACTCCTTCGCGGCGGCCGGGGTCGCCGTCCGACAGGAGGCCGTCCCGCAGGCGGAGTTCGACCGGCGCTCCGTGGCGTGCGACGCCGACTTCTTCGTCTCCGGCTGGATCTGCTCGACGGGCGACGCCGGCGAGCTCTTCGAGGGGAACTTCTCGCGGAAGGAGGCGCCTCTGAACCCCTGCGGCTACGGGACCGACGAGATGGACGCCTCGGTCGACGAGATCGGCCGGACCCTCGACCCCGTCCTCCGTCGCGACCTCCTGCAGAAGGCGATGCGGCGCCTCGTCGACGACCTCCCCTGGATCCCGCTCCTCGTCAGCTACGACCGGCACGCCCTGACGCCCGGGGTCGAGTGGCAGGCGCGCGCCGACGGCCAGCTCGACCTCCGCGACGTGAGGCTGAAGTGACCGGGCTCCGGCGGTCGCTCCGCGGGCGCTTCGCGCTCATCTTCTCCGCGCTGATGGGAGCGCTCCTGCTGATCGTCTCCGGCACGCTCATCTTCGTCCGCGTGAGGGACCAGAAGGACCTCCTCGAGACCTACGCCCTCGGCTTCGCGAAGACGACGAACAACCAGCTCTGCAACGCCTGGCGCCTCTACTACCCCACCTACAAGTTCCGCGACGTCGTCCGAACGACGATGGCGCTCAACGAGGACCTGCACCGGCTCTTCGTCCTCTCCGTCTCGGGCGACGTCCTGTTCGACTCGATGGAGAGCCCCGACCTGATGCTCCTCCCGGAGCGGCCCCGCCGGCGGCTCGCCGACGAGGACCTCGTGAACGTCGCCGGCCTGCAGGAGCCGTGGTCCGAGCGCCGCGACCTCGCCGGCGTCGGCAGGGTCCTCATGGTGTCGACCCCCTACTTCGAGGACTGGGGCCGCCACCCGTACTCGGTCCTCTACGTCTTCAAGTACGACAAGGTCTGGGAACGCGTCACGTCGGACCTCCAGTCGACGCTCCTCCTCGTCCTCCTCGCGCTCGCGACGGTCGCGTTCTTCGCGTCCTGGATGGCCGGGCGCGTCGCGCGGCCCCTCCTCGGCCTGACCGAGGGGGTCCGGGCCTTCTCCGAGGGGAAGGGGACCTCTCTCCCCACGGTCCGGACGGGAGACGAGATCGAGACGCTCGCCGAGGCCTTCAACCGGATGGCCGAGCGGATCCAGCAGCAGGTCGAGCGGCTCGAGACGGCGAACCGCGAGCTCTCCACGCTCGACCGGATGAAGACCGACCTCCTCGCGAACGTCTCGCACGAGCTCCGGACGCCGCTCGCCGCGATCCGCGGCTACGTCGAGTTCATCCAGGAGGGGCAGCTCGGGCCGACGACCGAGGCGCAGCGGAAGGGCCTCGAGGTCTGCCTCCGGAACTCCGAGCGGCTGACGAAGACGATCAACATGCTCCTCGACTTCTCGCGGATGGAGCTCGGCCGGGTCCCGATCCACCCGACGCCGTTCCAGATCGGGCGGCTCATCACCCAGATCGTGGCCGGGATCGAGGCCGACGCCCGGCGGCGCCGCATCCACCTGAAGACGGTCGTCGACCGCGACCTCAAGTCGGTCGACGGCGACCGCGACCGCCTCACCCAGGTCCTCGAGAACCTGATCACGAACGCCCTCAAGTTCACGCCGGACGGCGGAGAGGTGGAGGTCGGGGCCCGGATGGCCGCGGACGACCGGCGGGTCGAGGTCTGGGTCGCCGACACCGGGATCGGCATCCCGCCCGAGGAGAGGGCGCGCGTCTTCGACAAGTTCTACCAGAGCGACGCGTCGGCGACGCGCCGCTTCGGGGGGATCGGGCTCGGCCTCGCGATCGTCAAGTCGATCCTCGACGCCCACGGCGCCGAGATCTCCGTCGACGGGCGGGCCGGGACCGGCTCGGTCTTCCGCTTCTCGCTCCGCGTCGCGGAGACCTCCTCGGAGTCGGGCGTCTTCCACGGGCTCGCGCCGGCCGAGGGGAACGCGGCGGACGTCCTCGCGATCGACGACGACGCCGACTTCCTCGCCATCCTCCGCGAGACCCTCGAGAAGCACGGCTTCACCGTCCGGACGGCGACCACGGCCGCGGAGGGTCTCGCGGCGGCCCGCGAGCGGACGCCGCTCCTCGTCGTCCTCGACATCCGCCTGCCGGACCGCGACGGGCTCGACCTCCTCCAGGAGCTCCGGGAGGACGAGGCGACGCGCCAGACGCCGATCCTCGTCGCCTCGGTCGTCGACGAGCGGCTCGAGGGGCTCCGTCTCGGCGCCGTCGAGTACCTCGTCAAGCCGATCGACCGCGGCCGGCTCGTCGACGCGGCGCTCCGCGCCCTCCACGCGCGGGGCCGGCGTCTCCCCTCCGGCGAGGTCCCGGCCGCCCCCGACGCCTGACGCCCCTTCCGGACGGGCTTTGCTCTAAGATTCGACCGCCATCCGGCCGGGCGGACGCGAGGAGGGACCCGATGTCCCAAGGGAAAAGGACGATCCTGATCGTGGACGACGAGGAGGACGTCCTCGACCTGCTCCAGCTCGTGTTCGAGACGAGCGGGTTCGAGGTCCGGCGCGCCTCCACGGGGAAGTCCGCCGTCTCGAGCGCCTACGAGCAGCCGCCCGACGTCGTCCTCCTCGACGTGATGATGCCGGAGATGGACGGCTGGCAGGTCCTCCGGACGCTGAAGGGCGACGAGCGCACGCGGAAGGTCCCGGTCGTCATGCTCTCCGCCCGCGCCGAGCGGCGCGACAAGATGATCGGCCTCCAGGAAGGGGCGGAGGGCTACATCGCCAAGCCGTTCTCCCCCGCCGAGGTCGTCCGCGAAGTCCAGAGCTTCCTCGAGCGGGGGACGTGAACCTCCGCGGGCCGGCGTCCGGAGAGATGTTCGACTCCGCCTCGATGAAGGCGGAGTGGCTCCAGAACCGCGCCCGGCTCCACGACCTCTCGATCGGCCTCCCCACCCTCCCCGCGGTCGTCGACGACGTGCGGCGCCAGCTGGAGGACCACGGCTCGATCGCCCTCCTCGCGTTCGCGCTCGCGACCGAGCGGCAGGTCGAGGAGACCTGGGGCTGGCAGTTCTACGACGACCTGATCCGGGACTTCGTCTCCGGGCTCCGGGAGCTCTCGGAGAAGGGCGACTTCCCCGCCGGCCTCTTCTGCGTGCCGGCCGTCCGGAGCGACGAGATCCTCTGCTTCGTGCCGACCGCCGCGCGGAACGGCTCCGAGCTGCCATCCCACGAGTGGCTCCGCGGCCTCGCGTCGCGGATGGACGGCTTCGTCTCGTCGTTCCTCGCCGAGCGCCTCACCTCGGCCGACCGGTACGCCTCGCACGTCGGCCAGGCCCTCATCCTCTTCGACCCGAAGGTCCGCGTCGAGAGGGCCGTCTACCGCGGCCTGAACGAGGCGCGGGGGGAAGTCTTCCGGAGGACGGCGAACGCGGAGGAACGCGGGACGGAGATCCTCCGTGGGATCCTCTCCGAGCGCCGCGTCGTCTCGCTCTTCCAGCCGATCCACGACCTCGTCGAGTCGCGCGTCACGGGCGTCGAGGCGCTCTCGCGCGGCCCGGCCGGGAGCGGCCTCGAGGACGCCGAGAGGCTCTTCTCGATCGCCGAGAAGGCGGGCCTCGTCATCCCGCTGGAGAGGCTCTGCCGCCGGCGCTCCCTCGAGGAGGCCGCCCGGGCCGGCTGGGGCCGGCTCGTCTTCATCAACATGTCCCCCGCGGCCGCCCAGGACTCCGACTTCCTCGACGGCCGGCTCATCCGCGAGGTGCTCGACCTCTACCTCGACCCGCGCCAGGTCGTCATCGAGGTGACCGAGCGGACCTACGCCGACAACCAGGAGCTCTTCGCACGCGTCCTCGGAGAGCTCCGCAAGGAAGGCTTCCGGGTCGCGGTGGACGACCTCGGCTCGGGCTACTCGAACCTCTCGGCCCTCGCCGACATCCGCCCCGAGTTCCTGAAGTTCGACCACCTCTTCACGAAGGACATCCACCGGAACCGGATCAAGCAGGACCTCCTTGGGGCGATCCTCTCCTTCGCGATGAAGATGGACACGCAGGTCATCGCCGAGGGGATCGAGTCGCTCGACGAGCTCGAGGCGCTCCGCCGCCTCGGGGTCCCGCTCGGGCAGGGCTTCTACCTGGGCCGTCCCGGCCCGATCGAGACGATCGCCGCCTGACGCTCAGGGGACCCTGGCGATCTCCGAGGCGATGAGGAAGTTGTCGTTCCTCGGCCTCCACTCCACGCCGGCGCGGAACGCGTAGAGGTCCTGGTCGATGTAGACCGGGACGACCGGAAGGTCGTCCATCGTCCGCGCCGCCGCGTCGAAGAGGATCGCCTGCCGCCGGCTCATCTCGAGCGTCCGGGCGGCCTCCTCGACGAGCGCGTCGACGTCGCGGCTCGCGTAGCCGGTGTAGTTCGTCAGCCCGACGGCCCGGCCGGCGTCGGGGCTGTGGATCGCGTTCTCGAAGAGGTCGGAGGCGTCCCCCGTCGGGCAGCCGAATCGGGTCAGGGTCATCGCGAAGCGGCGCTCCGCCATCGCCTGGAACCACTCCGGCTCGGAGAGGGCCGTCACCGTCGCCCGGATGCCGACGCGCCCGAGCATCTCCGACACGATCGCCGCCGCCTCGGTGAAGAGCCCCCTCGCCGCGAAGCGGACCTCGAAACCGCCGGGCCAGCCGGCCTCCGCGAGGAGCCGCTTCGCCTCGCGGGGGTCGAAGCGGAGCGGAGGCCGCCCCGGGTCGTACCCGAAGATGTACGGGGTCACGAGCTGGGTCGCCGGGACGGCGGGGCCCGAGAGGCGCCGGACGAGCTCTCCCCGGTCGATGGCGAGCGAGACCGCCCGCCTCACGCGGACGTCGCGGAAGGGGTTCCGTCCGCCGGCGACGTCGTCCGACGTCTCGCGCGCGACGTCGAAGTAGAGGAACTTCACCGACACGCTGCTGTTCCTCCGGAGCTCCACCCCCGGCATCGCTCGGAGAGCGTCCTCCGTCGACTTCGCGTTCGACTGGACGAAGAGGCTCCGCCCCGCCAGGAAATCGCGGAGCGCGACCTCCGCGGTGCGGTTCAGGGCGATCGACACGCGGGAGAGGGAGGGCTTCGGCCCCCAGTACGTCGGGTTCTGAACGAGCGTCATGGACCGCCCCTTCTCCCAGGTCCCGAGGCGGTACGGGCCGGTCCCGTTCACGCGGCCCGCGAGGGTCGCCGTGTCCTCCCCGCGCTTCACGACGAGGATGAAGCGGAGCTTGTTCAGGAGGATCCCGACGGGCGCCACGGTCCGGATCTCGACGGCCCTCTCGCCGCGCGGCTGCACGCTCCGGATCCCCGAGACGTAGGTCGACATCTCGAGCCCGGCGCCGCGCCGCAGCCTCTCGAACGACCAGACGACGTCCTCGGCCGTGAGCGGGCTGCCGTCGTGGAATCGGACTCCGGGGCGCAGCTCGAAGACCCAGGTCAGCGTGTCCGGGTTGCTCCAGCTCACCGCGAGGGCCGGCCGCGCCGAGAGGTTCGCGTCCGTGGCGACGAGCGGCTCGTAGAGGTTCGACAGGAGCGAAAAGTCGCTCAGCCGGTTCCGCGCCCCGGGGTCGAGCGAGTCGAGGTCGTAGGGGACGGAGATGCCGTACGTCGCCCGCTCCGCCGCGGGCCGGGCGCACGCCGAGAACGCCAGGGCGAGACCAGCGGCCGGGACGAGGACGGAGCGTCGCACCTCGCGCTCAGTATACGGACACCGAAATCGCGCACCGTCCGTAGAATCGGCCCGTGCAGCCCGGACGCGCGGCCCCGCCCGCGGCTCCCCCGGACGGGGACGAGATCGCCCGCCTCCGCGCCGAGGTCGAGGAGCTCCGGAGGCTGAAGGCCGTCGACGGCCTCCTCGAGACGCTCGCGGGGGTCCTCGACGTGCGCGAGGTCTTCGACCGCGTCTCGGAGATCTCGCGGCGCGTGATCCCCCACGACGCTCTCCTGCTCGGACGCGTGACGCCGGACCGCCAGGCGATCCGGGTCTGGGCGCACACCGCCGTGCCGGAGGGGATCCAGGTGCCCGAGGTCGTGCCGCTCCCCGACCCGGACCTCGTGAACCGCGACTGGGACTTCATGCTCCTCGACGACATCACCGCGGACGAGGCGATCCGGAAGGCGAACCACCCGCTCGTCCGTTTCGGCTTCCGCGCCGTCCTCCGCGTCCCGCTGCGGGAGGACGGCCTCATCGTCGGCGCGCTGAACTTCGTCTCCCGCCGGCCCGGCGCCTTCACCGCGCAGGACGTCCTCATCGGGAAGCGGATCGCCGAGTTCGTCCACCTCGCCCTCTCGCACCACGGCCTCGCCGAGGAGGCACGGCGGAGCGCCGAGGCGCAGGAGCGGGCCCGCCAGCTCGAGAGCCGCGTCGAGGGGCTCGCCGCCGAGCTCGCGGCGCGCGGCCGGCCCTCGCGGACCGTCGGCGTGTCGCGCGGCTGGAAGGACGTCCTGACGCACGCCTCGAAGGTCGCGGCCACCGAGACGACCGTCCTCCTCACCGGCGAGTCGGGCACGGGGAAGGAGGTCGTCGCCCGCTTCCTCCACTCCTCCTCCCGGCGGGCCCGCGGCCCCTTCGTCGCGCTCAACTGCGCCGCGCTCCCCGACACGCTCCTCGAGTCCGAGCTCTTCGGGTACGAGAAGGGGGCCTTCACCGGCGCGCTGGTCTCGAAACCGGGCCGCGTCGAGCTCGCGCAGGGCGGTGTCCTCTTCCTCGACGAGGTCGGCGAGACGAGCCCCTCGATCCAGGCGAAGCTCCTCCGCGTCCTCCAGGAACGCGAGTTCCAGAGGCTCGGGGGGACGAAGACGCTGAGGGCCGACCTCCGCGTCGTCGCCGCGACGAACCGCGACCTGAGGGCGGCCATCGAGCGGGGAGCCTTCCGCGAGGACCTCTACTACCGGCTCGCCGTCTTCGAGATCCGGATTCCGCCGCTCAGGGAGCGGACGGACGACATCCTGCCGCTCGCCGGCTCGCTCCTCGAGGAGATCGGGATCGAGCTGGGACGCCCTGCCGCCGGGATCTCGCGCGACGCGCGCGAGGCGCTCCTCCGCTACGCCTGGCCCGGGAACGTGCGCGAGCTCCGGAACGTCCTCGAGAGGGCGTCGATCCTCTGCGACGGCGGCCTCGTGGCGCACGAGCACCTCGTCCTCCCGGCCGTTCGGCCCGAAGCCGCCGAGGCGCGCGAAGATCGCGCGCCCGCTCCCCCGGGACGTCCGCTTCCCGCGCCGGTGTCACCCCGCCTCGCCGACGTCGAAAGGACGGCGATCGAGAAGGCGCTCCTCGAAGCGCGGTTCAACAAGAGCCGCGCGGCGCGCGCCCTCGGCCTGACCCGCGGCCAGCTCTACGGGAAACTCCGGAGACTCGGCCTCGACGAGTCAACCTGACTCCCGGGAGACACTCTGCTCCGTTCGGACCGATCTACATCTCGCGGCCTGACCTCGAGAGATTCGCTCCGCCGCCCACAACAAGCTCATTCGCAGTAAGTTACCCAACTCGACCGAGCCCCCGGGAGAGCGGCAGTCGAATTGCGTCTGCGGTCTCGGAAGGAACGTCCGATGTCGCAGAAGACCGTCGAACGGATCATCGGAAAGCTCGCGACCGACGAGGGGGCCCGGCAGCGCTTCCGGGCGGCGCCGCGCGCGGCCCTCTCGGAGCTCACCGGCGAGTGCGACCCGCTGACGCCCGTCGAGCTCGAGGCCCTGTCCACGCTCGAGCCGTCGCGCCTCGAGCGCTTCGCCGACACCCTCGACCCGCGCCTCCAGCGGGTCCGGATCCCGGCCGGAACCGCGAACGGGAGCGAGCCGTGAACGGCCGCGCCGTCCTCCTCGCGTGTGCCCTCCTGCCGGCGCCGGCGCTCGCCGGGCCGCCCCCTGCCGAGGTCCCCCTCACGCTCGCCGACGCGCGGGCCCGTGCCCTCGAGAAGAACGTCGACCTCCGGGTCGAGCGCGAGAACTCGGCGATGAGCGCCTCCGGCGAGGCCCGGGCGAAGGGGGCGTACGACCCGGCCCTCCGCGCCGACGCCCGCTGGCGCGACCGGACCGACCCCGTGAACTCGATCATCTCGGGGGCGCCGACCGGGGAGCTCGCGCCGACGAGCTCGGGCTACGCGGCGAACCTGGGCATCTCGCAGCTCCTCCCGACGGGCGGGACCCTCTCGTTCACGACCTCGGCCTCCCGCGACGAGACGGACAACGTCTTCGCGATCCTCTCCCCCTCCTGGTCGACCGCCATCGGCTTCGAGCTCCGCCAGCCGCTCCTGAAGAACCTGTCGATCGACCCCGCGCGGCAGGGCCTCCGCGTCGCGCGCGCCGACCGGACCCGCTCGGCCGCCTCGGTCGCACGCGTCACCGCGGAAACGGTCGCCGCCGTCGAGCGGGCCTTCTGGACACTCCTCGCCGCGCGGCGCGACGTCGAGGCGCGCGCGTCCGCCGTCGCCCTCGCCGACCGCCAGAGGATCGACGTCGAGGCGCGCGTCGAGGCCGGAACGCTCTCGGAGGCCGACCTCGCCCCGCCCGTCGCCGAGCTCGAGCGCCGGAAGGGAGACCTCTTCGCCTCCCGCGAGGCGGCGTCGCGGGCCGAGAACGCGCTGAAGGCGCTCCTCCTGGCGGATCCCGCCGACCCGCTCTGGTCGGCGCGCCTCGTCCCGGCCGACGAGCCCGAGGGCGCGGCGCCCCACGCCCCGGACGTCGACGCGGCCCTCGCGTCGGCCGTCGCTCTCCGGCCGGAGGTCGCCGAGGCCTCCGCCCGGCTCGAACGCCTCGCGATCGACGACGAGGCGGCCCGCGACCGGACGCGCCCGCAGCTCGACCTCGTCGCCGCCTACGCCCGGCGCGGGCTCGCGGGGGCGCAGAACCCCGACCTGAACCCGCCGTTCCCGGTGAACGCGACCTCCATCCCCCCCGCCATCGACGGCGAGCTCGGCCGCTCGTACGGAACGATCCGGGAGGGTCGTTTCCCGGACGCCTCCGTGGGGCTCGCGCTCACCGTCCCGCTCGGGAACCGCGCCGCGCGCGCCGACGCCGCGATCGCGCGATCCTCCCGGGCGCAGGCCGAGCTCGCGCTCCTGAAGACGCGGCAGGCCGTCGAGGTCGAGGTGCGCAACGCCGCCGTCGCGCTCGAGACGGCGGGCCAGCGGGTCGCCGCGGCGCGCGCCGCGAAGGCCGCCGCCGAGACTCAGCTGAGAGCGGAGACCGAACGCTTCGACGCAGGTCTCTCGACGAGCTTCTTCGTCCTGACCCGCCAGAACGACCTGACGCAGGCGCTGCTCGCCGAGACCGCCGCGCTCGCCGACCTCCGCAGGGCGCGCGTCGAGCTCTCCCGCGCCGCGGGGACTCTCCTCGCGGAGCGTCGCATCGAGACCGAGAACGATCCGCCGGCCGCCGCGCCGGAGGGAGGAAACCGATGAACCGCCCGTCCCGCCGCCTCGCCGCGGCCCTGTCCGTCACCCTCCTGGTCGCCGGCTGCCGGAAGGCCGACGACGCGTCCATCCACCTCAACGGCCGCGTCGAGGCGGTCACCGTCGACCTGGCGCCGAAGGTCGCGGGACGGGTCGTCGAGGTGAAGGTCCAGGAGGGGGACCGCGTGAAGGCGGGCGACCTGCTCCTCTACCTCGACCTCGGCGAGACCGCGCTCTCCGTCGAACGCGACCGCGACGCGCTCGGGTCGGCCGAGGCGCGGCTCCTCGACCTCCAGTCGGGGAGCCGGACCCAGGAGGTCGCGGGCGCCGAGGCCGATCTCTCCGACAAGAAGGCCGCCGTCGACCTCGCGAGGAGGGAGCTCGCCCGCCAGGAGACGCTGATGGCGAAGAAGGTCGGGATCCCGAGGGACCTCGACCGCGCGAGGACCGACCTCGAGCGGACCGAGGCGGCCCGGAAGGCGAGCGAGGAGCGGCTCGCCCTCGCCCGCGAGGGCTTCCGCCGCTACCAGACCGAGCAGGCGCGCTCCGACGCGAAGCGCGCGGCGACGGTGCTCAGGCAGTCGGAGACCGTCGCGCGCGAGGCCGAGGTCCGTGCACCGGCCGACGGCGTGATCCTCCACCGGATGGCCGAGCCCGGCCTCCTCCTCGGCGCCGGCCAGCCCGGCCTCACGATGGCCTTCGCCGGCCGGCTCTACGTGAGGACGTTCATCCCCGAGACGAAGCTCGGGCGCGTGCGCACCGGCACCGCCGCGCGCGTCGCCGTCGACGCCTTCCCCGGGAAGTCCTTCCCCGCCCGCGTCACCGAGATCTCTCCCGACGCGGAGTTCACGCCGAAGGCGGTCGAGACGCGCGAGGAGCGCGTGAACCTCGTCTACGCCGCGAAGGTCGACCTCGACGCCGGCTGGGACGTCCCGCTCGTCCCGGGCCAGCCCGCCGAGGTGACCGTCGACGGCGTCCCCGCCGACGCCGCTCCGGAGTCGGCGCGTCCGAAGGCTGTCCCGGCCGCGACGCCCCGCTGAGCCGCCCGTGATCACCGCCCGCGCCCTCGCGAAGAGCTTCGGCTCCCACGCCGCGCTCCGCGGCATCGACCTCACGGTCGGCCGTGGAGAGCTCTTCGCGCTCATCGGGCCCGACGGGGCTGGGAAGACGACGTTCTTCCGTCTCGTCGCCGGGCTCATCCGCCCCACCTCCGGGTCGGTCGAGCGCGACGCGAAGGCCGCGTTCGGGCTCGTCCCGCAGCGCTTCTCCCTCTACGAGGACCTCACGGTCGACGAGAACCTCACACTGCGCGCGCGCCTCTACTCGGTGCCCGGCGCGGAGGCACGGACACGCGCGGCGGACCTCCTCGAGCGGGTCGGTCTGGCCCGGTTCCGCGGGCGGCTCGGAGGCGCCCTGTCCGGCGGGATGAAGCAGAAGCTCGCCCTCGTCGCCGCGCTCCTGACGCGCCCCGACCTCCTCCTCCTCGACGAGCCGACGACGGGCGTCGACCCGGTCTCGCGAAGGGAGTTCTGGTTCGTCCTGAACGAGCTGCACCACGAGGGGCTGACGATCGTCGTCTCGACCCCGTACATGGACGAGGCGGAGTACGCGACGCGCCTCGGCTTCCTCGACACGGGACGCCTCCTCGCCGTCGGCACGCGCGACGAGGTCGTCGCGGCGTACGGGCGCCCCCTCCTCGAGGTGCAGAGCTCCGACCGCGTCCGGGTGCGGGAGCGGCTCGCGGGCCTCCCGGCCGTCGACGACATCTCGCTCTTCGGGACGCGCCTCCACGTGCGCGGCGCGGAGGGGACGGGGCCCGAGGTGGCCGGCCTCGTCCGCGAGCGGCTCGCCGGCCTCGTCGCCCCGGACGCGATCCGGTCCATCGATCCGTCGCTGGAAGACGTGTTCGTCCTCGCGGGCGACGAGGAGGTCGAATGACACGGAACGCCATGGGGGTCCGGGGGGCGCGCGGAGCCGAGCCCCCCGGCCGCGACGTGTTCGTCCTCGCGGGCGACGAGGAGGAGGTCGCGTGAAGCCGGCCCCCGCGCTCCCGCTCCTCCCCGACGGCGTCTTCCTCCGCGCCGACCGCCTCGTCCGGAAGTTCGGCGACTTCGTCGCCGTGAACGGCGTCAGCTTCGACATCCCGCGCGGGAAGGTCTTCGGCTTCCTCGGCCCGAACGGGTCGGGAAAGTCGACGACGATCCGGATGCTCACGGGCCTCCTGACGCCGACGAGCGGCCAGGCCGTCGCCTTCTCGGGGCTCGAGGTCTCCCGTGACACGGAGAGCTGGAAGAAGCGCCTCGGCTACATGAGCCAGAAGTTCTCCCTCTACCTCGACCTCACCGTGGAGGAGAACCTCCGCTTCTTCGGCACCGTCTACGGCCTCGCGAACCACAGGCTCGCGGAGAGGATCGGCGCGCTCGCCGACCGCCTCCACTTCCGCAGGCTCCTCGGGACGGTCACCGAGTCTCTCTCGACCGGCATGCGCCAGCGCGTCGCGCTCGCCGCCTCGCTCCTGCACGAGCCGGAGCTCCTCTTCCTCGACGAGCCGACCGGGGGCGTCGACCCGAAGGGACGGCGCCTCTTCTGGGACCTGATCTACGAGCTCGCCGCCGAGCGCGGGATGACGGTCCTCGTGACGACCCACTACATGGACGAGGCGGAGCAGTGCGACTCGCTCGCCTTCATCCTAAACGGCGAGCTGATCGCCCAGGGGGCGCCGCACGAGCTGAAGCGGCGGATCGCCGGTCGTCTCCTCGAGGTCCCTCTCGAGGGGGAGCCGTTCGCGGCGCTCGCGAAGGTCCGCTCCGCCCCCGAGCTCGAGGACGCCTACCTCTTCGGCCTCCGCCTGCGCGCCCTCGCGCGCGAGGGGTCCGTCGGCGCGGCGTCGGCGCTCCTCGGGAGCCTCGGCACGCCCGAGCCCGCCGAGCCGTCCCTCGAGGACGTCTTCGTCGACCTCGCCCGCGACTACGCCCGAACCCACGAGGAGAAAGCGGCATGAAGCGCCTCTTCGCCCTGGTCGTCAAGGAGCTCCTCCAGCTCTCGCGCGACCGGATCAGCCTCCGGATGATGGTCATGATCCCGGTCATGCAGACGTTCATCTTCGGGTACGCGATCAACTACGACGTCAAGCACCTGAAGACCGTCGTCGTCGACGAGGACGGCTCGTTCGAGAGCCGGGAGCTCGTCTCGAAGCTGACCGCGAGCGAGTACTTCGAGGTCGTCTCTTACCTCGGCTCCCTCGACGAGGCCCGGCGCGAGCTCGACGCGGCCCACGCCGTCTGCGCCCTCGTCGTCGACAGGAACTACGGGCGCGAGCTCCGGAGGGGAGCCCCGGCGCACGCCCTCCTCATCGTGAACGCCTCCGACACGACGACCTCCTCGCAGGCGATGTCGATCGCGTCCGGGATCGCGAACCAGCTCTCGGTCCGCGTCCTCGCGCGGCGGGCCGGCTGGAGGGAGACGGCGCTCCCCGTCGACCTGCGCGTCCGCCCCTGGTACAACCCCGACCTGAAGACGGCGACGTTCATCATCCCCGGGCTCGTCGGCCTCGTCCTCACCTTCACGCTCATCCAGTACACGGCGATCGCGCTCGTGCGGGAGCGCGAGCGCGGGACGCTCGAGCAGCTCCAGGTCACCCCCGTCACGCGGCTCGAGATCATCCTCGGGAAGATCTTCCCGTTCCTCGTCATCGGCGTCCTGCAGATGACGCTGATCGTCGTCCTGATGCGCTTCCTCTTCGGCGTCCCGATCGCCGGGAGCGTCGCCGAGCTCTACGTCGCCGGGCTCCTCTTCATCGCGGCGACGCTCGGCCTCGGGATGCTCCTCTCGACCCTCGCGAAGACGCAGATGCAGGCGATCCAGCTCTCGTTCATCTTCCTGCTCCCGTCCGTCTTCCTCTCGGGCTACGTCTTCCCGATCGAGGGGATGCCCCGCTTCTTCCAGTACCTCACCTACATCATCCCGCTGAAGTACTTCATCCAGCTCGTGCGGGGGATCGTCCTGCGCGGCGCCACGCTCACGGCGCTCTGGGAGCCGCTCGCCTGGCTCGGCTTCTACACGGTCCTCATCATCGGGCTCGCCGTGGCGCGCTTCAAGAAGACGAACGACTGACCCGTCCGGCGTGCCGCTCCACCCGCCCGGACGCGGGGTCTGGTCTGCACTCTACACTCTGCCGCCGCACGAGCAGAGTGTAGAGTGCAGACCAGACCCCCTCCGGGTCGGAATGTAGAGTGCAGACCAGACCCCCTCCGGGTCGTGGTTCCGTCAGCCCCGGGCGAGGTCGCGGAGAGCGGCGCCGAGGAGGCGGATCTCCTCGGCGGTGTTGTAGTGGACCGCGCCGACGCGGACCATCCCGCCCATCCCCTCGAGGCCGAGGCGCTCGGTGATTCCGACGGCGTAGTAGTTGCCGTCCCACACGCGGAAGCCGCGCCGACCGAGCTCGGCGGCGACCTCGCGGGGGTGGTGCCCCTCGAGCGTGAACGAGAAGGTCGGGACCCGCTCGCCGAACCGGATCGGGTCGGTGATCCCGCGGACCCGCAGGCCGGGCACGACCGCGAGGGCCTCGACGAGCGCCCGGGAGAGCGTCTCCTCGTAGGCATGCATCGTCGACATGGCCGCCTTCAGGGAGAGGCGCCTCGCGGCGTACCGCCCGGCGAGAGAGTCGCGGGCGGCGCCGCCGAAGCGCTCCCCCACCCACGCGAGGTACTCGAGGGCGCCGAGCGTCCCGGCGACCGCCTCGAAGCTCTGGGTGCCGGTCTCCCAGCGGTCGGGGGGCGCGTCGCCCGCGGGACGCACCTTGTACGCGAACGTCCGCTCGAGGAGGTCGTGGCGGCCCCAGAGGATCCCGAGGTGGGGGCCGAAGAACTTGTAGGCGGAGCAGGCGAGGAAGTCGAGGCCGGCCGCGGCGACGTCGATCGGGCCGTGCGGGGCGTAGTGGACCGCGTCGACGTAGACGAGCGCGCCCGCGGCGTGCGCCGCCTCCGCCGCGGCGGCGACGTCGTTCACCGTCCCGACCGAGTTCGAAGCCCAGCCGACGGCGACGAGCTTCGTCCTCTCGCAGAGGAGCCCCTTCAGCTCCTCGACGCTCCAGGTGCAGTCGTCCGGGTCGAAGTCGAGCCACCGCACCGTCGCGCCCCGGTCCGCGGCCGCGAGGAGCCACGGCGAGACGTTCGCGTCGTGGTCGAGGCGCGTCACGACGACCTCGTCGCCCGGCTTCCAGTCGCGCGAGAGGCTCCGCGCCACCTGGAACGTCAGCGTCGTCATGTTCGGGCCGAAAGCGACCTCCTCGGGCCGCGCGGCGCCGAGGAAGTCGGCGACCGCCTCGCGCGCCTGGGCCACGACGGCGTCCGAGCTGCGGCTCGCTCCGAAGGCGCCTCCGTGGTTCGCGTTCGTCTCGTGGAGGTAGCGGACGATCCGTTCCGTCACGCCGCGCGGGACCTGCGTCCCGCCGGGGTTGTCGAGGATCACGTCTCCCGCGGAGAGGGCGGGGAACTTCGCGCGGATGGATTCGAGGTCGAGCATCCCCGAAGGTTAGCTCGGAGCGGTCAGGAGCGCCTCTTCCCCCCGGCGAGCTTCTCGCGGAGCGCGCGGACCTCCTCGAGCCGGCGCTTCAGCTCCGCTTCGCGACCCGCTCCCTTCGGCGCGTAGTAGCGGCGGCCGGCGACGGCGTCGGGAAGGCAGGTGAGGCCGCCGATTCCCTCCTCCGTGTCGTGCGCGTAGACGTACCCCTGCCCGTACCCCGCGGCCTTCATGAGCCGCGTCGGCGCGTTCAGGATCGCCTTCGGCGGCGGCTCGTTCGGCCTCTCGGCGACGTCCGCGGCGGCCGCGCCGTAGGCGGTGTAGAGCGCGTTCGACTTCGGCGCGAGAGCGAGGTACACGGCCGCCTCGGCGAGGGCGAGCGCCCCCTCGGGCATACCGAGGAAGTGGACGGCGTCGCGCGCCGCCATCGCGACGCGGAGCGCGTCCGGGTCGGCGAGACCGACGTCCTCCGTCGAGGCCCGCACGAGGCGCCGCGCCACGAAGAGCGGGTCCTCGCCCGCCTCGAGCATTCGGGCGAGCCAGTAGACCGAGGCGTCGGCGTCCGAGTCGCGGATCGACTTGTGGAGCGCCGAGATCAGGTTGTAGTGCTCCTCGCCCGTCTTGTCGAAGAGGAGCGACTTCCTCGCGTAGAGCTCCGAGAGGAGCGGCGCCGTCAGGACGGCTCCCTCTCCCGCGTGGTCGGCCGCCGTCTCGAGGGCGTTGAGGGCGCGCCGGGCGTCGCCGTCGGAGAAGGAGACGAGCCAGTCGACCGCCCCCTCGCCGAGCGTCACGCGCCCCGAGAGGCCGCGTCCGGGCTCCGCCGCCGCGCTCCGGAGGATCTCGGCGAGGTCCTCCCTCGACAGCGGCGGGAGGACGACGACGCGCATCCGGGAGAGGAGCGCGCCGTTCAGCTCGAACGAGGGGTTCTCGGTCGTCGCGCCGACGAGAGTCGCCGACCCCGACTCGACGTACGGCAGGAAGACGTCCTGCTGCGCGCGGTTGAAGCGGTGGATCTCGTCGACGAAGAGGAGCGTCCGCTCCCCGCGGGCGGCGAGGCGCTGCGACTCCTCGAGGACCTCGCGGATCTCCTTGACGCCCGAGACGACGGCCGAGAAGGCGAGGAACCGCGCCTTCGTGCGGGCCGCGATGATCCGGGCGAGGGTCGTCTTGCCGCTCCCGGGCGGGCCCCAGAGGACGAGGGACGGGACGCGGTCCGCCGCGATCGCCCGGCCGAGGAGAGAGGAAGGGCCGGCGACCGAGGCCGGCAGGCGCATTTCCGAGAGGTCGCGAGGGCGGAACCGCTCGGCCAGCGGCGCCACCGAGGGCGCCGCCGGCCGGTCCGGGAGGAACTCGTCGAAGAGGTCGCCGCTCCGGGGCTTCACGGCCCGGCGGCGGCCGCGGAGACCTGCTGCTCGAGGCCGGCGATCGCCGGGAGAGAAGGCTGCTCCTTTTTCAGGCGCTCGAGGGCCGCGCGGGCGCCCGCCACGTCCCGCTTGTCGGCCACGAGGACGATGACCTCGTTGTAGAGCGACTGCCAGTTCTTCGGGTCGGCGGCGTGCGCCTGCCGGAAGAGCTCCAGCGCGCGGTCGGCCTGCCCCTCGTTCCGGTACGCGGTGCCGAGGTCGGTCATGACGCTCGCGTCACCGGGGCGGATCTTCAGCGCCTTCTCGTAGGCATCGGCGGCCTGGGCGTACTCGCGGGCGTCGAACGCGGAGTTCCCGAGGTGTACGAGGGCGTCGTAGTCGCCCGGCTTCAGGGCGACGGCGGCCTGGGCGTCCTGGAGGTGCTGCCTCGCCGCCGCGTCGATTCCCGTCCCTCCGGGCATCCCGGCCGCGGCGCCGGGCATCGCCGCGGGGGCTCCGGCCGGGGGCGCGCCGGAAACGCCCGCGTGCGGGTCGGCGGACGCGGCCGGCGCCGGCGGCGCGGTGCGGCTGCCCTCGAGGGAGACCCACGCCGCCGCGAAGCCGACGAGGGCCCCGAGCGCGGCGAAGAGGAGCCGGTCGCCCCAGCGGGGCGCGCCCGGGGCGTCCGGTCCGGATTCGCGCTTCCGCCGGCTCTCGTTCCGCGCCAGCGGACGCGGGGCGGGGGGAGGAGGAAGGTGGTCGTCGTGGCTCAGGGGGAACCTCCGTCGCTGTCGTCGTCGGGAAGGAGGGTGGCCGACCAGGTCCCCGCCACCGGCCCCGTCGCCGGCGCGAGCACGGTCTCCTCCCACGTCCCGGTAATCCGCCTCGCCGCGGGCTGGACCCGCCCGTAGAACGTCGCGTCGAACCCGCGCTCCGAGTCGATCCTCTGGATGGAGACGCGGTCGCCCACGAACGTGCCGCGAAGCGAGCCGCGGAAGTCCCCGTCGAGGACGTAGTCGCCCGAGAGGAGCGTGCCGTCGAGGGTCAGCCTGTAGACCCCGCGGCGTCCGCCCGGGTCGATCACGACCTGCCAGCGCCCCGTCACCGGGTCGGCCGGCCGGCGCGCGGAAGCGCGCCGCTTCAGGATCTCGTCCTGGAGGAGACCGATGCGGCGCACCCGCTCGATGAGCCGGGACGCCGCCGCCCGTCGCGTCTCCTGGGCCGAGCGGGCCAGCGCCTCGGCCTCGACGACCTTCTCTTCCTCGGCGCGGAAGGTGCCGAGGTCGGTCTCCCCCGCGCGCAGGGAGTCGACGAGCTTCTGCCGGGCCAGCGCCGCCGCCGAGTCGGCGCGGAGGGCCGCCGTGGTGAGGCGGTCCACCTCGACGACGTCCTCGGCCCGGGCCTTCCGCTCGAGGTCGAGCGCGACGAGGAGGCTCTCGAGGGAGGCGTCGGGCCGCGCCGCCCAGGTGGCGGCGGGCAGGCTCAGGACGAGGGCCAGGAGGAGACCGGCTGGCGCTCGGTTCAGCATTCTGGGAACTATACGGGAGGCGCCGCGCCGGCGTCGCCCGCCCGCGCGACCTACCGCGGCGACGGGCCGAGGCTGCGCCGGCGGGAAACCGACCGGTCGAGCGCCTTCTCGACGTCGACCTCGACGTCCGCCTCGGTCGTCCCGCTCACCTGCGCGATCTCGGAGACGATGAGGTACCGGGCCCGCTCGTACATCTTCTTCTCGCGGAAGGAGAGCGTCTTCTGCTTCTGGACCCAGTTGAGGTTCTTCAGCACGTCGGCGATGTCGGAGAGGCGGCCCGACCGCATCTTGTCGAGGTTCTGCTTGAAGCGGCCCTTCCAGTCGCCGTTGGACTGAAAGCTGCCGTCCTCGAGGACCTTGAAGACGACGCCCACGTCCTGCCGGCGGGTCAGCGGCCGGAGCCCGACGCGGTCGGAGTTGCCGACCGGCACCACGACCCGGGAGTTGTTCGCGAGCAGCCGGACCTGGTAGCAGGGATGAGCGCGGCCGTCGAAGAGAGACTCGTCGATGGTCTCGACGACTCCCACTCCGTGGTTCGGGTAGACGAGCTTATCGCCGATGTTGAAGCCCACCGGATCCGCCTCCTGCGCTATCGGACCTGCAAGGGTACGCGGCCCCGGGGCGGGGGTCAACAGGCTCGAGATCCGCTCCCCCGCCTCGGGGCGCTCCGAGCCGTCCGTCGGGCGCGGACCGGGGGCTTCGAGCTGGTGCCGGAGGCGGGATTCGAACCCGCACGACCTTGCGATCGGGGGATTTTGAGTCCCCTGCGTCTGCCGTTCCGCCACTCCGGCGCGGGGCGCGAGTCTAGCAGCGTCGCTTCAGGCCCACTCGAGGCGGACCGTGGCGTGGAGGTGCGCGAGGAGCGCCCCGAGGAAGGCGCCGACGACGTTCCAGAAGACGTCGTTCACGTCGGCCGCGCGCGTCGGGAGGAAGAACTGGACCGTCTCGATCCCGACGCTGAAGACGAGGCCGAAAAAGACGACCTCCGCGTGGTTCCGGAGCCGCGACCGGCCGCGCCCGTCGACGAACTTCCACGCCAGGAAGCCCCAGACCGCGAACATCGCGAGGTTCCCGACCATCCCGAGGAGGCCGAGGACGAACCGGCTCGAGAGGATCCCGGCCGACCCCGCGCTCGCGCGGAGCCGCGCGAGGTCGTCGAACGGGACGAGGTTCGTGACGACCCCGGGCCGCCCCTCGACGAGGAGCGTGCCGGCGAGGACGAGCGCGGTGTAGGCGAAAAGAAGGGCCCCCTGGGCCGTTTTCCCGACGACGACACGCTTCACGGGCAGCCCTCCGGGCCGAAGCCGACCACGAGGCACCGCAGCGTGCCGGGGCCCTGCCGCTCCGTGGAGGTGTCGGGATCCAACCTTGCGAGCTTACCGGATCGCGGGCCGGGGGGCGTGCGCCGCGCCGAATCGCAACGGTGCGTGACGGCGGACACCGTTGCCGGAGGGGCTGATCCGCGGTACGCGCGTTGCTTGGGTGGAGAATGGACTGTCCCGCACACGGCCTTGCGACCGAAAACGAGGACGCGGGACGCCTGGAGGAACGAAAGATGAGACGGTCCCCGCGTATCGCCCTTCTCGCCCTCGCCGTGGCGCTGGCGACGGCCGGCCCGGCCGCGGCCCAGGATCGCCGCGGCAGCGTCGAGATCACGCCCGTCGTCGGAGGCTACTTCGGCGGGACCTTCGACCCGGGAACCCTCGCCTTCTACGACGGAGAGGCGAGCGCCGGCACGGACGTCGCCTGGGGCCTCCGCCTCGGCTTCAACGTCGCCGAGCACTTCCAGATCGAGGCGAGCTACCTACGGTCCGACCCGAAGCTCGAGCTGAACGGCGGCGGAGCGATCGGCTCCCACACGGAGAGCATCGGGAAGATGGAGATGCGCCTCTACGAGGTCAACTTCCTCTTCCCCTGGGGCCGCGGCGCGGTCCGCCCCTACTTCGTCCTCGGCGGCGGCGTGAACAGCTTCCATCCGGACATCCCGGGCTTCAGCGCCTCGACGGACTCCCGCTTCACGACGAACATGGGCTTCGGCGTCAAGGCCTTCGTCAGTCCGAACTTCGGCTTCCGCTTCGAGGGGAAGGGGCGGACGACCTACATCAACAGCGACGGCGAGTACCACTGCGACCACTACTGCGACGATTACTACTACTACGGCGACAGCCAGTGGTACTTCAGCGGTGAAGCGACCGCGGGGGTCGTCATCGCGTTCTGACCCGGGGTGCTCGGCGGTCTCAGGAGGCCCGGCGGACGACGATCCGCCGGGCCTCGTCGTTCTCGACCGAGATCGCGACCACCACCCCCTCCTCCGTCCGGGCGAGGCCTTCCGGCCACTCGACGACGACGACGGCTCCCCTCTCGCGCGCCTCGTCGAGACCGAGGTCCTCGACGGCGGCCACGCTCCGGGGGCTTCCGAGGAGCCGATAGAGGTCGGCGTGCACCAGGACGGACGTCTCTCCGGGAGGGCCGTACTCGTGGACGAGCGCGAACGTCGGGGAGGCGACCTCCTCCGGGGCGGCGCCCAGGCCCTCGGCGATCCCCCGGACGAGCTCGGTCTTCCCGGCGCCGAGCGGCCCCGAGAGGAGGACGAGCGATCCGGGCGCGAGGCTCCGCGCGAGACGGCGCCCCGCCTCACGCGTCTCCTCGACCGACCGCGAGAGGAGCTCCGGGTCGCCGTGGCTCACGCCGGTCCCGACTCCCGGGCGAGGAGGAGGGCCGCGCCGAGCTCCCCGGCGACGTCGGACGCGACGAGAGATTCCTCTCCCGCTCTCTCGCGGGCGAGGTCCCCCGCGAGGCCGTGGAGGTAGGCGCCCGCGGAGGCCGCTTCCCAGGCCGGGAGGCCCCGCGCGAGGAGAGCGCCGACGACGCCCGTCAGGACGTCGCCGCTCCCCCCGGTGGCCATCCCGGGGTTTCCCGCGAGAACGCGCGCGACGCGTCCCCCGGGCGAGGCGACCACCGAGCGGAATCCCTTGAGGACGACCGTCGCCCCCGACCGGCCGGCGAGCCGCCTCGCCGCCCCTTCGGCGTCCGAGACGACGTCGGCCGTCGGGGCGCCGAGAAGGCGCGAGGCCTCGCCCGGGTGCGGCGTCAGCACCGTCGGGACGGTCCGCCCCCGCAGGCGCTCCGGCTCTCCCGCGAGGAGGTTCAGCCCGTCGGCGTCGAGGACGGCGGGGAGGCCGGTCGCGAGTGCGGCCTCGAGGAGCGCCCGGGCGTCCGCTCCCGTCCCGAGCCCCGGGCCGACGGCGAGGGCCGTCAGGCCCGCCGGGGGAAGCGCGTCCGCCGTCGTCGCCTCCGCGACGAGGGCGTGGATCGCCGCGCGGCTCCGTTCCTCCGCGACGACGACGACCTTCCCGGCACCGCTCCGGAAGGCCGCTCGGGCCGCGAGGGCCGCCGCCCCGGCCATCCCCCACGCCCCGCCGACGACCCCGAGCGTGCCGAACGAACCCTTGTGCGCGGCGGCGGCCCGGGCCGGGAAGAGCGGCGCGACGTCGCGCGCCGTGACGGCCTCGGGGTCCCCCGCGGCGCCGGCGCCCGGGAGGAGGCCGATGTCGGCGACGAAGACCCTCCCGCACGCCCCCGCGGCGGGCGCGAGGAGGTGCGCGAGCTTCGGGAAGCCGAAGGTGACGGTGAGGTCCGCCCGGACGTGCGGGGCGTCGGCGCGCCCCGACCCGGCGTCGAGGCCGGACGGGACGTCGACCGCGACGACGAACGAACGGGGGCAGGAGGCGAGCCGCACGGCAGCGGAGTGCAGCGTCCCCTCGCGGATCGGCCGCGCGAGCCCCGTGCCGAGGAGCGCGTCCACGACGAGCGTCGCCTCGCGGAGCGGCTCGAGGCCGCCGGCCTCCTCCACCTCGGCGACGGTCCCCCCCTCCTCCTCCAGCCGGCGGAGCATCTCGCAGGCGTCGCCGGCCACCCTTTCGCGGGCTCCCAGGAGGAGGACCGCGACGTCGCGCGCGGCCCGCGTCCGGCGGAGGAGCCGGGCGGCCCCGAAGCCGTCGCCGCCGTTGTTCCCCGCCCCGCAGAGGACGACGACGCGCTCTCCTCGGAGCGGGGCCGCGGCGATGGCCCGGGCGCACTCCCGAGCAACCGCTTCCGAGGCCCTCTCCATCAGGACGATCCCCGGCGTCCCGGCAGCGATGGTCCGCTCGTCGGCCTCGCGCGCCGCGGCGGCCCCGAGGACCTTCACGCGCCCCCCGGCGTCACTTCCCCGCCGGCCGCGTCTCCGGCGGAAGCGCCGAGACGAAGATCGACTGCTGCACGTAGCTCACCGTGTTCGTCGGCTCGTCCCGGACGGCGATCGAGAGACGCTGGCCTCCCGGGATCATGAGGAGCTTCACGTCGTAGACGAAGTCCTGGCGCGTGAGCTTCGGGAGGTCGCTCGCGGCGACGTCCACCGGCACGACCTGGTTCGCGAGCTCGGACTGCTTGCCGGCCGCGTCGACGACGATGAAGTAGAGGATCACCCGCCCGCGGACCGTCGCCCCGTCGGGGAGGAGCGTGATGCGGCTGAACGGGACGCGGATCCGGATCGGGACGAAGTAGTTCTGCTCGTCGGCCGGCGCGGGCTGTCCCACCTCGATGCCGACCGCGAGCGGGTTCTCGTCGCGGGCGAAGTAGAGGGCCGACGTGACCCCCTCGGTGATCCGGGTCTCGAGCCCCTTCTCGACGTAGCTGCGCCGCGCCCGGGCCACGAGTCCCTTCTTCTTCATCTTCACGTCGACCTTCCGCGGGCGCTCGCCGCCCGAGCGGAGGCTCCGGTAGCCGACGGAGTAGTACGAGGTGTAGTCGGCGCGCATGTCGTTCAGCGGCCCGGTGACGTCGTTCCGGTTCAGGATCGCCTTGCCGCCGGTCTCCTCCGCCATGAGCTGGATCATTCCCTGCAGGTTCGTCCGCTCGACGAAGGAGTCGATCTTGGCGTCGGTCGTCCGGTTCTCGGCGCTGATCCCCGAGTCGATCGAGAGGCCGGAGGCGTCGACCATGTACATCGAGACGCCCGCCGCGTTCGCGGCGCGGATGATCCCCAGGTAGGCCGCCGTCTTGTCGAACTCGAACGAGGAGAGGCCCCCGGTCTGCGTGTGGTACTTGTCCTGCACGTACTTCCACATCTCGAGACCGGGCGACTGCGGGAGCCCCTCGGAGACGTGGAGGAGGATCTTCCTTCCCTCGACGCCCGCGAGCTGGTCGATCGTCTTCTTCATCGCCTCGGTCGTGAAGTCGAGGTCGTTCTTGTACGCGAGGACGTACTGCCGCACGTAGCCGAAGGCCTCGGTCTCGGACTTCGACTCGTCGATCTGCTTCATGAGGTCGCGGCGCTCCGAGATGCGCGTCTGGCCGAGCGTCGAGAGGTCCTCCTGCTGCTTGAGGACGTCGGAGATCTCGCGGCCGTCGTTCGTGAACTTGCGCTTCACCTTCAGGGAGCGGTCCCACGTGACGACCATCGCCTCGACGCTGTCCTTAACGTTCTCGCGGACCCAGGTCTCGACCGACCTGAGGATCCGGTTCCGGTTGAAGGGCTGGAGGCTCAGGTTGTCGATGAAGATGACGATGCGGGTCCGGGGGGTCGGAAGCGGCGCGGCGGCCGGCTCGGCGGGCGCGGGCGTCGGCGACGGAGCCGCGGCGGCCGGCGTCGGCGACGGGACCGCGGCCGCCGGCGACGGCGCCACGCCGGAGACGGCCTCGTCGCCGAAGAAGACGACCTTTCCGCCGTCCACCGCGAAGAAGTTCGTCAGCGGCTGGAGCTGCCCGTCCTCGTAGACCTCGAAGTCCTCCTTCGTGAGCCCCTTGACCCGGTTCCCCTTGCTGTCGGTCACGACGACGTCGATGTTCGTCACGGTGACGTCGACGTTCTTCACGAGCGGACCCGGCCGCGGCGTCGGGCCCGGCGTCGGCAGGGGCGGAGCGGCCGCCGTGGCGAGTGCGGGAAGGAGGGCCGCGAGGAGCGCCGCGGCGGCGAAGGAAGACGGCCTGGAATGCACCATGAACGCATTCTACGGATGCCGGATTCCGGTCCCCTCGCGAAGGCTCCGAGAGGACCGCCGCGGTCCCCGATCGGGCCTCTCTCTGCGGAGTTTTCCGCTTGCACTTCCCTCCCCGCTCCTTGAGAATGTCCGCCTCGAATGACGGCCGCCCCGGGCCCGCTGGGCGCGCGGACGTTCCGAGAGGTCGAGGGAAGATCCGGAGGTCGGGGCTGAATAAGCCGCAGCTGGGAACGGACGCGGAGGCAGAGAACGGCGGAGCGCGCTCGGACGCGTACTCCGTCCGGTCGACCCTCACTCACGTCGCAGGCGCCCGTCGGGCTCCGCTGTCCCCTGAAGGGGACACGCGGTGACGTTCCAGCCCGCACCTCATCTCGACACCTTTCCGGAACGGCGATCGGGCGTTCAACGTGGACCGAGGGCGACGGGGAGCAGCGAAAATCATGTCTGACCGGGAACGGGACGGTGGTCTCCCGGGTCTCAGGACCGCGGGCACCGTGGGTGCGCGAAAGGAGAGAGGGCCGATGACCGGAATCAGGACGGGGAGAGACGCCCGGACGAGCCTCCGGAGCCGACTTCGCCGCGTGATGGCGGTCGGGGTGCTCGTCCTGCTGGGGACGACGGTGACGGGATGTCAGAGGGTCGTCGACCAGTTCAAGGCGAAGCAGCTGATCCGGAAGGGGAACCAGTACTTCAAGGAGCAGCTCTACGAGGACGCCCTGAAGCAGTACGAAGAGGCGATGAAGCTCGATCCGTCGGAGATCCGGATCAAGAAGTTCGTCGCGATGGCCAACATGGCCACCTACAACCCCGGGTCGCAGCACCCGAAGGACCTCGCGGCCCTCGAGACGGCGATCAAGTACTTCAAGGAGTACCTCGCCGCAAAGCCCGAGGACCAGGGCGCCGCGAAGTTCCTCGTGACGACCTACATGAACTCCCGGCGCTACGACGACGCCATCCAGTACTTCAAGGACCTCATCAAGGCGCAGCCGACGAACAAGCAGGCCGTCCAGACCATCGCGATGCTCTACGCCAAGAAGGGCGAGTTCGAGCAGTCGATGGAGTGGCAGGACAACCTGTCGAAGCTCGACCCGACGAACGCCGAGGTCTTCTACACGATCGGCGTCACCTGCTGGGACAAGTCCTACAACACCCCGGCCGACCAGATGGACGGGGAGGCCCGCAAGGCCCTCGTCGACCGCGGCATGGCGGCCCTCGAGAAGGCCAACTCCCTGCGCGCGGACTATTTCGAGGCGATGCTCTACGTGAACCTCCTGTTCCGCGAGTACGCCAAGCTCGAGAACGACCCGGCGAAGAAGCAGGAGCTCCTGAACAAGGCCGCCGAGTGGCAGACCAAGGCGCTGGCCGCCCGCGACCGCGTGAAGCAGAAGGAGCGCGAGGAAGCGGCCAAGAAGAACCCGCTCGAGGCGATGTGACGGGGCACGGGCGAGAGGACCGATAACATGTTCGAAACCGCTCTCATCGAGTCCAAGAGGCAGCAGCAGCAGGGCAACCGCTGGCTGTCGGTTCCGATGTCGATCTTCCTCCACGTCGTCGTCGGCGGAACCGTCCTCGCCGCGTCGATGTGGTACATCGAGGACATCCCGGAGCCCCCGATCCCGGTCACGTTCTACTCGGAGGCGGCCCCGCCGCCGCCCCCTCCCCCGCCGCCGCCGAAGGCCGCCCCCAAGGCCGCCGCGAAGGTGGAGCCCGTCAAGCCGTCGTCGAACGCGGCGCCCGTCATGATCCCCGACGTCCTCCCGGTCGCCCCCGAGCACGCGTCCGCGGACACGGGCACCGAGGGTGGCGTCGAGGGCGGCGTCGAGGGCGGTGTCGAGGGCGGCGTCATGGGCGGCGTCCTCGGCGGAGTCAAGGGCGGCGTCCTGGGCGGCTCGGCCGAGGTCGAGGCCCCGCTCCGCGTCGGTGGCGACGTCAAGGAGCCGGTCGAGATCTCGCGCGTGCAGCCCGTCTACCCCGAGGCGGCCCGCAAGGCCCGCCTCCAGGGCATCGTCATCCTCGAAGCGATCATCACGAAGGAAGGGAACGTGGAGTCGGTCCGCGTTCTCCGTGGCATCAACCCGCTGCTCGACACCGCCGCGATGCGCGCCGTCCAGCAGTGGAAGTACAAGCCCGCGACCTTCAACGGGCGGGCGGTGCCGGTCTACCTGACCGTCACGGTGACCTTCCGTCTCCAGTAACGAACCGCGAACGCGATCCCAAGCGACGCTGAATCTCAACAAGGAGGATCTCGCACCATGGAAATGGATCTCGGCCACATCTGGGTTCAGATGTCTCCCCTCGTCAAGTGCATCATGGCTCTTCTCATCTTCCTGTCGGTCTACTCGCTCGGCGTCTCCCTCGAGCGCTGGTGGACCTTCCGGAACGCGAAGAAGCAGTCCGTGAAGTTCGCCCTCGAGATCGGGCCTCTCCTCAAGCAGGAGAAGCTGAAGGAAGCGATCGACCTCGCCAAGAAGTACAAGTCGAGCCACGTCGCGAAGGTCGTCTCCCCCGGCCTCCTCGAGTTCGCCTACGAAGCCCACGGCGGCAACGTCGCCGGGCACGACGTCGTCGCGGCGGCCGAGCGCGCGATCGGCCGCGCGGCCATGATGACCGGCGCCGACATGCGCAAGGGCCTCGGCGGCCTCGCCACGATCGCCACGACGGCGCCGTTCATCGGCCTCCTCGCGACGGTCATCGGCATCATCCGCTCGTTCCAGGGCATGGCGACCTCCGGCACCGGCGGCCTCGGCGCCGTCTCCGCGGGCATCGCGGAAGCCCTCATCGGCACCGCCCTCGGCCTCTTCGTCGCCATCCCGGCCGTCTGGCTCTACAACTACTTCCTCAACAAGATCGAGCGTTTCAACGTCGAGATGTCGAACTCCTCCTCGGAGCTCCTCGACTACTTCATCAAGCGCATGGGCTCCCGGGCGGCCTGAGGAGAGCAGGCCGGGCCCTTCCCGGCACGCTCCCCTCGGAACTGAACGGAGGATCACGACATGGGAATGGAAGACTTCGGAGGCCGGCACACGACGAAGAGTGAGATCAACGTCACTCCTCTCGTCGACGTCATGCTCGTTCTCCTCATCATCTTCATGGTCATCACGCCCATGCTGCAGAAGGGCAAGCCGGTCCTCCTGCCGCAGACCGACCACCCCGACAAGAAGCCCGACTCGGACAAGGAGCTCCTCATCAGCGTCCAGTCCGACAAGATGATCTTCATCGACGCGAAGTGGTATCCCGACCAGGAGTTCGCCGCGAAGATGCGGGAGTTCGGGGAGCGGGCCGCCAGCAAGGACGTCCTCATCAAGGCCGACAAGCAGCTCACCTACGGTGACGTGCGGAAGGTCATGCGGATGATCAAGGACGGCGGCTTCGAGAAGATCGGCCTCATCACCGAACGCAAGGCCGAGAAGTAGGAGGGCACGCCATGGGTATGGATATCGGTGGAAGCTCAGGCGGGCCCAAGTCGGAGATCAACGTCACGCCCCTCGTGGACGTCATGCTGGTCCTCCTCATCATCTTCATGATCCTGCAGCCGATGCTGCAGATGGGCTACGACGTCAACGTCCCGCCGCCCAGCCCGGCCGGGGTCGTGCCGCCCCCTTCGGGCGACCAGATCATCGTGTCGCTGACGACGAACGGCGAGGTCTACCTCAACAAGGAGCGAGTCGACCGCGCCCAGCTGCCGATCCGGCTCCAGGAGGTCCTCCGGAACCGCGGCCAGAAGCCCGTCTTCTTCTCCGCCGAGGACACCGTCAAGTACGACGACGCCATGAGGATCATGGACGTCGTCCGGAACAACGGCGCCAAGAACATCGGCATCGTCATGGACTGGGTCAACCCCCTGGAGGCCCAGACCCCCTCGGGCGGCTAGCCGCCCCGGCGGCACGGCCGCCGTCCCCGGAACCTCGAGATCCCCGGCGCTCGCGCCGGGGATTTTCACTTCCGGCCCCCGCCGGCGCGAAACGGGGCATCATGCGGTATCGTCCGCCGCGCCCAGGTCCGAACGCGAAGGAGAGGTCCCGACACCGATGCAGTCTCAGCTGATCCCCCTGATCCTCGGCATTTCCGTCGCCTCCCTGGCCGTCGCCGGATGGCTCGTGCGCTGGGTCCTCGCGAAGGACACCGGGACGAAGGAGATGCGAGCGATCTCCGACGCCATCAAGGAGGGCGCCGAGGCGTTCCTGCGGCGCCAGAACAGGACGATCATCGTCCTCGCGGGCGCCCTCGCCGTCCTCATCTTCGTCCTCTACGGGTTCGTCCGCTCTCACCACGAGTTCGACCCCGTCTCCTCGCGGCTCGCGATGGCGTTCTGGATCACGGTCTCCTTCGCCCTCGGCGCCGCCTGCTCGGTCATCGCGGGGTACGTCGGGATGTGGGTCTCGATCCGGACGAACATCCGGACCGCCTCGGCGGCGCGCACGTCCCTCAACGACGCGCTCCGGGTCGCCCTCCGCGGGGGCGCCGTCTCCGGCCTCTTCGTCGTGGCGATGTCCCTCCTCGGCGTCGGCGGCCTCTACGCGATCGTCGAGGCGTTCACCGACGTGCCGCCCGGGAAGATCCCGCTCCTCATCGTCGGCTACGGCTTCGGCGCCTCGTTCGTCGCGCTCTTCGCCCAGCTCGGCGGCGGCATCTACACGAAGGCCGCCGACGTCGGCGCGGACCTCGTCGGCAAGGTCGAGGCCGGGATCCCCGAGGACGACCCGCGGAACCCGGCCGTCATCGCCGACCTCGTCGGCGACAACGTCGGCGACTGCGCGGGCCGCGGCGCCGACCTCTTCGAGTCCACGGCGGCCGAGAACATCGGGGCGATGATCCTCGGCGCGACGCTCGCGATGCTCGCGGAGAAGGCGAGCATGCCGTTCTCCGCCGGGATCGTCGGCGTCATGCTCTTCCCCCTCGTCGCCCGCGCCTTCGGCCTCCTCGCCGCCATCGTCGGGATCCTCGCGGTGAAGACCCGGGAGGACGCCGACCCGATGGCCGCCCTGAACCGCGGCTACGCCGTGACGGCCGTCCTCGCGATCGTCGGCTTCTTCGTCGCGACGAAGTGGCTCCTCGCGAACCCCGCCGCGCCGAACGCCTGGTGGATGTTCTTCCTCTGCGGCGTCATCGGCATCCTCACGTCCTGGGCGTTCGTCTGGATCACGCAGTACTACACCGAGTACCGCTACCGCCCCGTCCGCGAGATCGCCCGGGCCTCCCTGACCGGCCCGGCGACGAACATCATCTCGGGGATCGCCGTCGGCCTCGAGTGCACGGCGCTCCCGACCCTCGCCATCTCGATCGCCATCCTCTCGTCCTTCAAGCTCGGCGCGGCGGCGCTCCCGCACGGCGGCCTCTTCGGCACCGCCGTCGCGACGATGGGGATGCTCGGCACCGCGGCGTACATCCTCGCCATGGACACCTTCGGGCCGATCACCGACAACGCCGGCGGCATCGTCGAGATGTCGGGCCAGCCCGAGGAGATCCGGAAGAAGACCGACCGGCTCGACTCCGTCGGGAACACGACGAAGGCGCTCACGAAGGGCTACGCCATCGGCTCGGCCGCGCTCGCGGCGTTCCTCCTCTTCTCGGCCTACATGGACGAGGTCCGCCTCTACCTCGGGGCGCAGGAGGGGTCGAAGGTCTTCCAGTCCGTCGACATCGCCAAGCCCGAGATCTTCATCGGCGGGCTCCTCGGCGCGATGCTCGTCTTCTTCTTCTCGGCGCTCGCCATCAAGGCGGTCGGCCGGGCGGCGCAGTCCGTCATCGAGGACGTCCGCGCCCAGTTCCGGGAGAAGCCCGGGATCATGGAGGGGACCGAGAAGCCCGACTACGCCCGCTGCGTCGACCTCGTCACCGCCGGAGCGCTCCGGCAGATGGTCCTCCCCGGCGTCGTCGCCGTCGGCACGCCCATCGTCGTCGGCGTCCTCTTCCGGGTCTTCATCCACCAGGGCGACCGGACGATCGCGGCCGAGGCCGTCGCGGCGCTCCTGATGGTCGGGACGATCGCCGGCATCCTGATGGCGACCTTCCTCAACAACGGCGGAGGCGCCTGGGACAACGCCAAGAAGTTCATCGAGACGGGAGAGTTCGTCGCCGACGGGCGCGTCGTCGGCAAGAAGTCGGAGGCCCACAAGGCCGCCGTCGTCGGCGACACCGTCGGCGACCCCTTCAAGGACACCGCCGGGCCGTCGCTGCACGTCCTCATCAAGCTCCTCGCGACGATCACCCTCGTCCTCGCGCCCCTCTTCCTCTAGGCCGGCTCCCGGGGGACCTCCCCCGCCGCGGCTCCCGAGCGAGAACCACGAAGGCCGCCCTCACGGGCGGCCTTCTCCTCTCCGGGGCCGCGGCCCGATCAGAGGAGGAGCTGGAAGACCTCGTTCGAGAGAAGGACCCCGGACCGGGTCAGGCGGACGCGCCCGTCGCGGCGGGCGAGGAGTCCCGCCTCGAAGGCGTCGTCGAGCCGCGCCGCATCGTCCGCGGAGAGGGTCGCGCGGGCCCCGGCGAAGGCGTCCTCGGGCACGCCGGAGGCCAGCCGCAGGCCGAGGAGGACCCCTTCCCGCAGCGCCGGGCCGGCAGGGAGCGTCTCCTCGCCGGCGAAGGCCGTTCCCGTCTTCCGGACAGCCTCCAGGTACGCCGGGATCGAGCCGCTGTTCGTCCTGCGCCTCGCCCCGTCGAAGGAGGCCGCCGAGACGCCGAGGGCGAGGACGGGCTCCCGCCTCCAGTACTTGAGGTTGTGGCGGCTCTCCTCGCCGGGCCTCGCCCAGTTGGAGGTCTCGTACCGCGGGAGGCCGGCCGCGGCGCAGGCGTCGTCGACCTCCTCCCAGCGGGCTGCCGCCTCCTCGTCCCCGGCGAAGAGGGCCGGCGCCTCCCTCTGCAGCGCGACGAGCCGGGGCGCCTTCTCGATCTCGAGGAGGTAGACCGAGACGTGGCCGACGCCGGCCTCAAGGACCCGGGCGAGGCTCCCCCGGAGGCTCTCCCTCGTCTGGCCCGGGATGCCGATCATCAGGTCCGCGGAGACGCGCAGCCCCAGGCCGGCCGCGCGCCGGAGGGCGGCCAGGGCCCCGGCGGCGTCGTGGCGCCGCTCGAGCGGAACGAGCTCCGCGTCCCGCAGCGACTGCACGCCGAGGGAGAGGCGGTTCACGCCGAGGTCGGCGAGCGCGGCGAGCCGCCGCTCGTCGAGATCGTCCGGGTTCGCCTCCGCCGTCACCTCGGCGCCGGGCGCGACGCCGAAGCCGCCCCGGAGCGCCTCGAGGACCCTCCCGAGGTTCGCGGGCTCGGCGAAGCTCGGCGTCCCGCCGCCGAAGTAGACGGTGTCGAACGGCCCCTCGACCTCGCCCCGCCGGGCAGCGGCCTCCCTCTCGACGGCGTTGAAGTAGGCGCCTTCCGTCTCCCGTCCCGTGACGGCCACGAACGAGCAGTAGGTGCAGCGGTGGGCGCAGTAGGGGACGTGGACGTAGGCGCCGGGACGGGCCGTCACGAGCCGAGGAGCGCGCGGAGCCGGTCGTCCCGCGAGGCCGCGGGCGCGGCCCCGAGGAGGCGTTCGACGTACTTGGCGAGGACGTCGACCTCGACGTTCACGAGGTCGCCGGGCCGGCGGCGCGACAGGGTCGTCGCGCGGTACGTCTCCGGGATCACCGCGACGCGGAGCTCGCCCGGTTCGAGGGCGGCGACGGTGAGGGAGATCCCGTCGAGGGCGATCGAGCCCTTCTCGACGACGTAGCGCGCCCATTCCTCGCCGAGCGCGACGCCGAGCGTCCAGAACCCGCCGGCGCTCTCGAGGCGCGTCACGGGCGCCGTCGCGTCGACGTGCCCCTGGACGACGTGCCCGCCGAGGCGCGCGCCGACGGCGAGGGCCCGCTCGAGGTTCACCGCGTCGCCCGGGCGGAGGGCGCCGATCGTGGAGCGGTCGAGCGTCTCGCCGGAGACGTCGAAGCGGAGGAGGCCGGGCCCGGCCCCGGGGACCGACGTCAGGCAGACCCCCGAGACGCAGATGCTCTCACCGCGGGCCACGTCGCCGAACGTCTCCGGCGCCTCGACGTCGAGCAGCGCGCCGCCCGACTGCCGGTGGAGAGCCCGGACGCCCGAGGCCGCCTCGACGAGACCGGTGAACACGCGCCGATCCTACGCCGGCCCGGGCCAGGAGACGCGGCCGGTGACGCGGTAGCCGTCCCCGAGCGGCGCGACCTCGAGCCCCGCCAGCCTCGGGGCGTCGGCGAGCCGCGCGCTCCCGGCCCCCGCGAGCGCCGACGGAGCCCCGGTTCCGCCGAGGAGGAGCGGGGCGTGGTAGCCGGTCACCCGGTCGGCCAGGCGGGCCTCCAGGAAGCCCCAGGCGGTCTCCCCTCCCCCTTCGACGAGGACCGAGCGGACCTCTCGGTGCCCGAGCTCGCCCAGGAGCGCGGCGAGGTCGACCCGCCCGGGCCGCCCGGAGGGGAGAGGGAGGACCCGGACGCCGCGCTCCAGGAAGGGGACGAGCCGCGCGTCGGACGCGGGGACGGCCGTGGCGAGCCACGCCTCGCCGGGCGCGTCGGCGGAGAAGACCTTCGCCTCCGCGGAGACCCGCAGCCGCCCGTCGACGACGACCCGCCGGTGCGGGACGATCGAGCGGTTCAGGCCCGCCCGCCGCGTGAGCGCGGGGTCGTCCGCGAGGACCGTCCCGGCGCCGACGAGGATCGCGTCGCACTCCTCGCGCAGGCGCATCCCGTCGGCGCGCGCCTCCTCGCCCGTGACCCAGCGGCTCTCTCCCGCCACCGTCGCGGTCTTCCCGTCGAGCGAGGCCCCCCACTTCAGGTGGACGAAGGGGCGCCCCTTCCGGACCGAGACGAGGAACGGCTCGTTCAGGCGCTCCGCCTCGTCGGCGAAGGGCCCGGTCTGCGTCGCCACGCCGGCGCCCCGGAGCCACTCGCGCCCCTTCCCCGCCGTGCGGGGGTCGGGGTCGAGCGTCGAGAAGACGACCCTCGCGACGCCGGCGTCGACGAGGGCCCCCGCGCAGGGCGGGGTCCGCCCCTCGTGCGCGCACGGCTCGAGGTTCAGGACGACGGTGGCGCCCCGGGCCCGGCTGCCGGCTTCCGCGAGCGCCACGGCCTCCGCGTGCGGCCGGCCCGCCTGCTCGTGCCAACCCTCGCCGACCACCTCGCCGCCGGGCGCGATCACGACGGCGCCGACGCGCGGGTTCGGGGAGGTCGAGTAGCGCCCCTTCTCGGCGAGCTCGAAGACGCGCCGGAAGGCCGCGTCGAGGTCAGTCATCGATGAGCGCGGACGCGAATGCGGCCGGGTCGAAGTCGAGGAGGTCGTCCGCGGTCTCGCCCACCCCGACGTAGCGGACCGGGAGGTTCAGCTCGCGGACGATCGCGAGGATGACGCCCCCCTTCGCCGTGCCGTCCATCTTCGTCAGGACGAGCCCCGTGACGCCCGCGGCCTTCAGGAACTCGCGGGCCTGCGCCAGGCCGTTCATCCCGGTCACGGCGTCGAGGACGAGGAGGACCTCGTGCGGCGCGCCCTCGATCTCCCGCCCCGCGATCCGGCGGATCTTCGAGAGCTCCTCCATCAGGTTGTGCTTCGTGTGGAGGCGGCCCGCGGTGTCGACGAGGAGGAGGTCCGCCCCGCGCGACTTCGCCACGACGCAGGCGTCGAAGACGACGGCCGCGGGGTCGGCGCCGGACCGGTGCTTCACGAGGGGGATCCCGATCCGGCCCGCCCAGACCTCGAGCTGCTCGATCGCGGCGGCGCGGAACGTGTCGGCGGCCGCGAGGACCGGCTTCCCGCCGGCCGCCGCGGCCCGCGCGGCGAGTTTGGCGGCGGTCGTCGTCTTCCCGGTCCCGTTCACGCCGACCATCAGGACGACGCGGGGCTGCCCCGGCGCGGGCGTGCCCGAGGGCGGGCCCGGGATCGACAGGCGGCGCTCGATCTCCGCCTTCAGGACCCTTCGGACGACGTCGGACTCCCCGGCGTCCCGCCGTCCCGCCTCGGCCTTCACCGCCTCGACGAGCTCGAGCGCCGTCGCCGGGCCGACGTCGGCGGCGAGGAGCGCCTCCTCGAGCGCGTCGAGCGCCTTCGGGTCGGGGGAGAAGCGGACCTTGATCGCGTCGCCGACGCGCGCGATCAGCTCCGTGTGGGTCATGAAGAGCCCGCGCTTCAGGCGGGCCATCAGCGACGGCTTCGTACCCTCGGACACGCTCTCCGACCTCCTCAGCCGATCTCGGCGGCGAGCTGCTCGCGGGCCGCGGCCAGGAGCGGGCGGGCCACGGAGGGGATCCCCCCGCGCCCGAAGAGGACGAGGACGAAGTACCCGTCCTTCACGGGCGTCGCGACGACGCGGCCGGCCTCGAAGTCGAAGTCGACCTCCGTGACGTCGCCGAGTCCCCCTCCGGACGCGGCCCGGCCGAGCTCCGTCGTCCAGACGGACTGGTAGGCCCCGAGCGTCTCGAGGAGGTCCCGCTCCCCGAGGCTGGCGATCTCCTGTCCCTGGGGGTCGAGGAAGGCGACGGCCCGGGCCTCGGGGGCGTCGAGGACGGGGCGGAGGACGTCTGCAAGGCTCATTTGCTCTTCCCCATCTGGCCCGGCTCCCCGCCGAGGAAGCGGCGGGCCTTCTTCGCCTCGTCGCTCTCCGGCGCCGCCTCCACGGTCCGCTCCATGTAGCGGACGGCGAGGTCGCGCCGGTCGGACGTCAGGAGGCAGAGGGCGGCGTTGTAGTTCGCGACCGGGTCCTTCGGCTCCTCGCGGAGGACGGAGAGGAAGTCCTCGAGGGCGCCCCGGAAGTTCTCCTGCTTCATCCGCGCAAGGCCCCGTTCGCGGGCCGCCTTCGTGTAGCCGGGGTCGTCGGCGAGGACGGTCGTGAACTCCTTCTCGGCGTCGGCCCAGCGGAGCTGCCGCGAGCGGAGAAGCCCGAGGTTGAAGCGGGCGTCGACGTGCTGCGACGTCTTCGGCCCGGCGAGGACGGCCTCGAAGTCCTTCTCGGCCTCCGGGAGCTGCCCCGACTCCATCTCCGCGACTCCCCGGTTGTTCCGGGCCTCCACGAGGTTCTCGTCGTGGAAGAGCGCCTCCGTGAAGAGCTTGATCGCGTTGTGGTAGTCCTTCTTGTAGAGGACGGCCAGCCCGAGGGCGTTCGTGACCTCGGCGTTCCGCGGGTAGACCCGGTGCGCCGAGCTGAGCTGCTGGATCGCCTCGTCGACCCGCCCCTCGTGGAGCATCCTGAGGCCGTTCCTGTAGTCGACGAGGTCGGCCGTGTTCACGCTCGGCTCGGGCAGCTTCTGGGCCGCGTCCATCGAGCTCCGGCAGGCCGGGAGGAGGAGGAGGGCCGCGAGGGCCGCCGCGAGGCGCTCCACCCTCACGCGGCCCCCGCGTGCCGGGCCGCCTCGCCGACGACCTCGAGGTCGTGGCGGACGAGGGCCTGCTCGAGCGCGTCCGTCACGCGGGTGTCGTAGCGGGATCCGGCGAAGGTCTTGATGCGTGAGACCACGTAGTCGCTCTTCATCGCTTTCTGGTAGGGCCGGGTCGTCGTCATGGCGTCGAAGGTGTCGGCCACCGAGATGATGCGCGCGAGCATCGGGATCTCGTCGGCCCGGAGGCCTTCCGGGTACCCGGTCCCGTCCCACTTCTCGTGGTGGTACTTCATGCCCGGGATGATCCATTTTAGCTGGGGGATCTGTCCCATGATCAGGGCCCCCTTGACCGGGTGGAGCTTCATGATCTCGAACTCGTCGTCGGTCAGGGCGGTCGGCTTGCGCAGGATCCGGTCGTCGATGCCGATCTTCCCGACGTCGTGGAGGAGCGCGGCGATGCGCACCTTCTTGATCTCGTCGGCGGGCAGCTCGAGGTGCCGGGCGATCGCGACGGAGTAGCGGGCGACCCGTTCCGAGTGGCCGCGCGTGTAGGGGTCCTTCGCGTCGACCGCGGCCGCGAGGGCGCGGATCGAGTTGAGGAAGAGCTCCTGGTTCTCCCGGGCGGCGAGCTTCAGCTTCTCGATCGACTTCTCGAGCTCGCCTCCCATCTGGTTGAACCCCTCGGCGAGCTCGGCGAGCTCGAACGTCCCCGGGACCTCGACGCGCTGGGACAGGTCCCCTTCCGCCATCTTCCGGACCGACTCGGCGAGCGCGCGCACGGGGCGCGACAGCGCGTTCGCCGCGAGGATCGCCGCGACGACGGCGAGGCCCAGGGCCAGCGCCGCCACGAGCCACGACGTCTGCGTCATCTGGGTCGCCGCCGCGAAGGCGCGCGAGACGTCCTTCTCGACCAGGACGCCCCAGTCGGGGAGGTCCGGCGCGGGGCCGACGGGCGAGACCGTGCCGAGGACCCGGCGCAGGGACGGACCCTCGCCGCGCGAGTAGGTCCGCGTCAGCCGCACCGGGTGCTGCACGAACTCGGCGACGAGCTCCACCTTCGGGAGCGACTCCCCCCGGCCGAAGGCGCCGGGGTCGCTCGTCAGGACGAGGCCGCCGCGCCGGTCGACGACGTAGGCGACGAGGTCGCGCTTCCTCTCGAGCTCGAGGAGCGACCGGATCGGGGCGAGCGAGACGAACGCCTCGACGACTCCGGCGACGCTCCCGTCCCCGCCGGCGACCGGGACCGCCATCACGATCCCCGGGTCGGGCAGCGACGGGACGCGCAGGGCGTCCCCGACGTAGGTGGAACCGCGGAGCGCCGCGTCGAACGCGCGGTTCAGCTCGTCCTCGAGGGCCGCGTCGATCTGCGCGGGCTGGATCACCCCGCCGAGACGGTCGGGGTCGAGCGCGCGGAGGACGAGGAAGCTCGGCTCGGCGTCCCGGTAGCGCGCGATGAGGGCCGTCCTCCCGACGAACGCGAACGGGTCCTTGTCCGGCGCCACGGCCCGGGCGAGCTCGAGACCGTCGCCGATTTTCGTCACTTGGACGAGCATCCGCCGGAGGAAGCTCTCGATCCCGTCCGAGAGCGTGACGGCGCTCCGCGTCAGGTACTGCTTCTCCGCGGTCTCGAGCGCCTCCCGGTTGATCGAGACGAGCCGGACCGCGGAGAGGGCCAGGGGCACGATCGACACGACGACGAGCGTCGCCATGAGTGCCGTGACGATCCGCAGCCTGGGCCGCCGGGGCATGGGGGTCACCCGGGGATTCTAGCCGCCCGCCTCGCCCGGAAGGCTCCCGGCGATCTCTTCCGCCGTCACCCGCTCGAGGCGCGGAGCCCCGGGTCCGGCGAGGAGGACCTCGCGAAGCCCGTGGCGGTCCCTCTTCTTGTCGGAGCCGAGGTGCGACGGCCAGGTCCGGCAGACCTTCGGGGAGAGGAGCGGGGGCACCAGGAGCTCCTCCACGAGCCGTCCGGCCCGCTCCGCCGCGCGCTCCGGGAAGAGCCCGCGGGCGGCCGAGAGGCGGAGCGCGGCGAGGAGTCCCCACGCCACCGCCTCCCCGTGCCGGAGCCGGTAGCCCGACGCCCCTTCCAGGGCGTGGGCGACGGTGTGGCCGAGGTTCAGGGCATGCCGCAGCCCGCGCGCCTCGTCCGGGTCGGCCGAGACGACCCCCGCCTTCATCCGGAGCGAGGCGTGGATCGCATCCGAGAGGGCGCCCGGGTCGCGGGACGCGAGAGGGGCGGCGAGCGCCGGCAGGCGCTTCCAGAACGGGGCCGACAGGAGCGCGCTCTTGACGACCTCGGCGAGCCCGGAGCGGTGGTCGCGGTCCGAGAGCGACGCCAGGAGCCGCGTGTCGACGCAGACGAGCCTCGGGTGGTGGAACGTCCCGGCGAGGTTCTTCCCCGAGGCGAGGTTGACCGCCGTCTTTCCCCCGAGCGCGCTGTCGGAGGCGGCGAGGAGGGTCGTCGGCACCTGGACGACCGGCACGCCGCGCAGGACGAGCGAGGCGGCGAGCCCCGCGACGTCGCCGACCGTCCCGCCGCCGAAGGCGACGACGCCGCCGTCGCGCGTCAGCCCGCGGCGGGCGAGCTCCGAGAGGAGCTTCCCGAGGGACGCCCAGGTCTTCGCGGCCTCCCCGTCCGGGACGAGGACCGGCTCCGGATCGACGGAGGCCGCCCTCGCGAGCGCCTCCCGCAGGAGCCCTCCCTGGAACGCGAGGACCGGCGCCGAGGAGACGACGAACCAGCGCCCCGGCGCGATCCGCGGCAGGGCGCCGGCGAGGAGCCGCAGGGCTCCCTCGCCGACCGAAACCTCGCACCCCGCGCCCGCCGCCGTGAAGCGGAACGAGCGGAGGCCGGGCGCGTCAGGTCGCCTTCGGGACGACATCCGAGGCGCGCCGGATCCCGAGCTCGACGAGCTGCGCGTCCGAGACCGGGCCGGGCGACTCCGTCATGAGGCAGCTGCCGGAGGCCGTCTTCGGGAAGGCGATGACGTCGCGGATCGACGTCGAGCGCGTCAGGATCATGAGCATCCGGTCGAGGCCGAGCGCGAGCCCGCCGTGGGGCGGAGCGCCGAACCGGAACGCGTCGAGGAGGAAGCCGAACTTCGCCTTCGCCTCCTCGGGCCCGATGCCGATCGTCGCGAAGACCTTCGACTGGACCTCCGGCTGGTGGATCCGGATCGACCCCCCGCCGAGCTCCATCCCGTTCAGGACGACGTCGTACGCCCGCGCGTGGACCTTTCCCGGGTCGGTGTCCAGGAGCGGCAGGTCCTCCGGCCGCGGAGACGTGAACGGGTGGTGCATCGCGTACCAGCGCGCGTCCTCGGGGTGCCACTCGAGGAGCGGGAAGTCGGTCACCCAGAGGAAGTCGTACCGCCCCTCGGGGACGAGCTTCTCCTCGCGCGCCAGGCGGACCCGGAGCGTCCCGAGGACGTCGTTCACCGTCGACGTCTTCCCCGCGACGACGAGGAGGAGGTCGCCGTCCTTCGCGGAGAGCGCCTCCCGGGCCGCAGCGACCGTCGCGTCGTCGAGGAGCTTCTTCGCGTTCGAGTTCCAGCCTCCCGGGAGATCGGCCTGGAGCTTCACCCAGACGAGGCCGGAGGCCCCGAGCTGCTTCGCCGCGACCTCGAGGTCGTCGAGGCGCTTCCTCGCGAACGCGGCGCCGCCGGGAACCGCGATCCCCTTCACCTTCTCCGCCGAGCGGAGGATCTCGGAGGGCGATCCCGAAACGTCGAGGGTCCCGAGCTCGAGGCCGAAGCGCGTGTCGGGACGGTCGATCCCGTAACGCTCCATCGCCTCGGCGTAGGTCATCCGCGGGAAGCGCGCCGGGCACGGGATCCCGTAGGCCGGGAAGACGGCCGCGAAGATCTTCTCGATGAGCGCGAAGACCGTCTCCTCGTCGGGAAACGAGAGCTCGAGGTCGATCTGGGTGAACTCGGGCTGGCGGTCCGCGCGGAGGTCCTCGTCGCGGAAGCAGCGGGCGATCTGGTAGTAGCGCTCGACGCCCGAGACCATCAGGAGCTGCTTGAAGAGCTGGGGCGACTGGGGCAGCGCGTAGAACTCGCCCGGGTGGACCCGCGACGGGACGAGGAAGTCGCGCGCCCCCTCCGGCGTCGACTTCGTCAGGATCGGCGTCTCCACCTCGAGGAACCCCTCCTCGTGGAGGACCTGCCGGACCCGGAACGTCACGTCGCTCCTCCTCACGAGGTTCGAGGTCATCTCGGGCCGCCGCAGGTCGAGGTAGCGGTACTTCAGCCGGAGGTCCTCCGAGGCCTTCACGCCGTCCTCGATGAAGAACGGCGGCGTCTCGGCGCGGTTCAGCACCTCGAGCGCCGTGGCGCGGAGCTCGACCTCCCCGGTCGGCATCTCCGCGTTTCGGGCCGAGGCGTCCCTGAGGACGATCTCGCCGGTCACGGCGAGGACGAACTCGCTCCGGAGCTCCTTGGCGCGGGCGAGGACGTCCGGCGACGGGAGGAACTGCGCGTCGAACACGACCTGCAGGAGCCCCGACCGGTCGCGCAGGTCGGCGAAGACGAGCTCGCCGTGGTCGCGGCGGCGGTGGACCCAGCCCTTCACGAGGACGACCTTTCCGGCGTCCTCGCGCCGGAGCGAGCCTGCAGGGACACGGGAGGCGGATGCGGTCACGGGGTCTCTCCCTTCAGGATTCGCGGAAGGTCGGCGAGCGCGACCTCCCGCTGCGACCTCTCGACGAGGTCCTTCACGACGGCGACGCCCGACTCGCGCTCCTTCTGCCCGAGGAGGATCGCGGTCCGGCAGCCTCTCTTCGACGCGCTCTTCAGGCCGGCGCCGGGCCCCTTCCCGGCCGGGTCGAGGTCGACGGCGACGCCCGCGCGGCGGAGGTCCGCGGCGAGCGCGAGCGCGGCGGCCCGGTCCGACGGCTCGATGGCGACCAGGGCGACCGGGGCGAACCCCTCGATCGCGGCGCGGCGGAACGCTTCCGGGAGGACGTCGACGAGCCGGTCCTCGCCGATGGCGAAGCCGATGCCCGGGGTCCTCGGCCCGCCGAGGTCCGAGACGAGGCGGTCGTAGCGGCCCCCGCCGAGGAGCGCGTCCTGCGCGCCGAGCCCCTGCGCGGTCACCTCGAAGACGGTCCGCGTGTAGTAGTCGAGACCGCGGACGAGCCTCGGCTCGACCCGGTAGGGGATGCCGGACGCGTCGAGGAGCGCGAGGAGCTCCTCGTGGTGCGCCTTCGACGCCGGGTCGAGGTGGTCGAGGACGCGCGGGGCGCCCGCGAGGAGCTCCGCGAGGGAACGGTCCTTCGTGTCGAGGACGCGGAGGGGGTTGTCCCGCAGCCGCCGCCGGTCGTCCTCCCCCATCTTCTCCTCGTGCGCGGAGAGGTACGCGCGGAGAGCCTCCACGTAGGCCGGGCGGGACTCCTCGCTCCCGACGCTGTTGAGCGACACGGAGAGCCCCGTGAAGCCGAGCCGCGTGAAGAGGTCGAAGAGCATGACGAGGAGCTCGGCGTCCGTCGCCGGGTCCGCCGCGCCGAGGACCTCGGCGCCGATCTGGCGGAACTCGCGGTAGCGCCCCTTCTGCGGGCGCTCGTAGCGGTACTGCGGCCCGACGTAGTAGAGCTTCTTCACTCCGCCGGCCTGCGGCATCCCGTGCTCGATGAACGCGCGCGCCACGCCCGCGGTGTTCTCCGGCCGGAGCGAGACCTCGCGGCCTCCGCGGTCGGTGAACGTGTACATCTCCTTGTGGACGATGTCCGACGCCTCTCCGACGCTGCGCACGAACAGCTCCGTCGGCTCGAGCGACGGCGTGCGGATCTCGTCGTAGCCGTAGAGCGAGAAGACGGCGCGCGTCGTCTCCTCGAGGCGGTTCCAGACACGCGTTTCGGGCGGGAGCAGGTCCCGCATTCCCTTCACGCTCGTGATCATCGGGGGCGACCTTTCGTCAGAGGACGGGCACCGGGACGGGGAGCCCCCGCCCGCGCCGCGCGTCCTGTCGGAGGTACTCCTCCTTGTACTCGAGGTAGTTCTTCCAGTAGGCGTCGAGGCCCTCGACCTCCGCCGGCGTCAGGTCGCGCCGGAACCGCGCCGGGCTCCCGGCCCAGAGCGTCCGCGGCGGGACGACCGTCCCGCCGACGACGAGCGAGCCGGCGGCGACGAGCGCCTTCTCGCCGATCTCCGCGTTGTCGAGGACGGTCGCGTTCATGCCGATCAGCGCGCCGCGCCGGATCGTGCAGGCGTGGACGACGCAGTTGTGGCCGAGCGTCACCTCCTCCTCGAGGAGGAGCGGCCCGACGTCCTTCGTGACGTGGAGGGTGGAGTTGTCCTGGACGTTCGTCCGGGCCCCGATCCGGATCGAGCAGCAGTCGCCGCGCACGACCGAGCCGTACCAGATCGACACGTCGTCCGCAAGGACGACGTCGCCGACGACGGCGGCGGTTTCGGCGAGAAAGACCCTCTCGCCGATCACGGGAGCGGCTCCTCGGTAGGGCCGGATGATCATCTTTCCCTCATCGGCCGGCGACTCTACCAGAACGGGAGAACGTGCACCGAAACCTGTGCACGGTGGTCGGAAGGCGGGAGCGGCAAGGGGTTTCGCGCGCGGGCCCGGAGCAACGCACAGGGTTTTCCTCAGCTCCATTGGAATCCTTCACTCTGTCTTCATACCGATGAGCACCGCGTGCACACGTTGCGGCGCGGCGAAAGCCGTCGGCATGCTTCTTGAAAAGCCGATCTCGCTTGAACTCGGGAAGGAGTTGTGTCAGCCGCGGGGACGCGGAATCTCGGCAGCGGCCGCGAGGAGCTGCCGCGCCTGCTTCTTCGCCGCGTCGGTCACCGAGGCGCCCGCGAGGAGAGCGGCGATCGCCTCGACGCGCCCCTTCTCGTCGAGGTCCGTGACGACGGTCCGCGTCCTGCCGTCCGCGACGACCTTCTTCACCGAGAGGTGGCGCTCCCCGGCGGCCGCGACCTGCGGGAGATGCGTCACCACGAGGACCTGCTCGCGCGCCGCGAGGGCGCGGAGCTTCCGCCCGACGGCCTCCGCGGTCGCGCCGGAGACGCCCGCGTCGACCTCGTCGAAGACGAACGTCCTCACGGGCCCTCCGCGTCGGCTACCCCGCTTCCCCTCGCGCGCCGCCTCGGCCTCCGCGAGCGCCGCCGCGACCGCGAGCTGCACGCGCGAGAGCTCGCCTCCCGAGGCGATCTTCGCCAGCGGCCGGGGAGGCTCGCCCGGGTTCGGAGCGAAGGAGAGCGAGACGACGTCGATCCCGTGCGGGCCGAAGGCGACACGTTCCTCGCCGGCGAGCAGCGGGCTGTCGGGCGCGCCCCTTCGGGCGACCTCGACGCGGAACGACGACGAGAGGAACGCGAGGTCGGCGAGCTGCTTCTCGACGGCCTTGCCGAGGCGCGGCGCGGCCGCCGCCCGCGCGGCCGAGAGATCGAGCGCCGCGGCGCGATAGGCGGAGAAGGCCTCGCCCGAGGCCTTCTCCGCCTTGCGGAGCGCCCCCTCGAGGTCCGCGAGCTCGTCGCGCTCGCGCCCGGCCGCCTCGCGGTACGCGAGGACCTCCTCCAGCGAGCCGCCGTACTTGCGCTTCAGCTTCGCGAGGAGGTCGAGCCTCTCGACGACCTCGGCCAGGCGCGCGGGATCGGCCTCGAGCCTCTCGAGGTCGCGCGACGTCGACGCGGCGAGGTCCGAGACGCGCTCGACCAGGTCGTCCACCGCCGCGACCCTCTCGCCCGCGGACGGGTCGACCTCCGCGAGCGCGACGAGCGTCCGACGGAGGGCCGTCAGCGCCGGGAGCGCGCCGGCCTCGTCCGACTCGAGCGCCGAGACGGCGTCGGCGAGGAGGCGCCCCCTCTTCTCGACGGTCGAGAGCGCCGCCTTCTCCCGCCCGAGCGACTCCTCCTCGCCCGCGGCCGGCGCGGCCCTGTCGATCTCCGCGATCCGGAACTCGAGGACCTCGAGCCGCGCCGGGCCGTCCTTTCCGAGCGCGGCGATCCGCTCACGGTCCGCCTCCCTCGCGCGGTATTCCCCGTGGAGCCGCTCGACGTCGGCGGCCGCTTCGGCGAGGGCGGCGAATCGGTCGAGGAGCTCGCGCGGCGCCGCCGGGTCGAGGAGCTCGCGCGCCTCGGCCTGGCCGTAGAGGACGAGGAGGCGCGGCGCGACCTCGGCGAGCGTCCGGAGGGCCGCCGGCGAGCCGTCGATGAAGAGCCGTCCCTTCCCGGCCGAGGAGACCTCGCGCCTCACGACGACCTCCGAGGGCCCGCGCGCGCCCGCCTCGCGGAGCCCCGCGGCGGCGAGCGCGGCCGCGACCGCCGCGTCGTCCGTCTCGAACGAGCCCTCGACGACGAGCCTCTCCGCCCCGCCCCTCACGAGGGTCGCGTCGGAGCGCTCGCCCGAGAGGAGCGAGAGGGCGTCGACGACGAGCGACTTCCCCGCCCCGGTCTCGCCGGTCAGGACGGTCAGCCCTGTGTCGAGCGCGACGTCGACGTCCTCGAGGACGGCCAGGTCGCGGACGCGGAGCGCGGAGAGCACGGCCCTACTTCGAGGCGCGGTCCTTCAGCCAGCGGAGCGTCATCGCGAGGCCGATCGACGTCGCGCCCGTCGCGTACCCGGCGTGCTCGCGCTCGAAGTAGGCGTTCGGGGCGATGTCGACGTGCGCCCACGGCGTCTTCGGGTCGACGAACTCCTTGAGGAAGATCGCCCCGTTGATCGAGCCGCCCCAGCGCCCGCCGGTGTTCTTGAAGTCGGCCCAGTCGGAGCGGAGGTTCTCCCTGTAGTCGTCCCAGAGGGGAAGCCTCCACAGCCTCTCGTCCGTCCGCTCGCCCGCGGAGACGAGCTCCTTCACGAGGGCGTCGTGGTCGCTGAAGACGATCGACGCCTCGAGGCCGAGGGCGACGACCGCGGCACCCGTGAGCGTCGCGAAGTCGACGATCGCCGCGGGCGAGAACTCCTTCGCGTAGTCGAGGGCGTCCCCGAGGATGACGCGCCCCTCGGCGTCGGTGTTGTCGATCTCGGCCGTCTTCCCGTTCCGGAACGTGACGACGTCTCCCGGCTTGTAGGCCGTGCCCGAGGGCATGTTCTCGGTGAGCGGCGCCAGGGCGACGACGTTCACGGGAAGTCCCAGGTCCGCCGCGGCGAGGACCACCCCGCAGACCGTCGCGGCGCCGAGCATGTCCCACTTCATGTCGCCCATCCGGTCGGCGGGCTTGATCGAGATGCCGCCGGAGTCGAAGGTGACCCCCTTGCCGACGAGGACGACGGGCCTCTCGCCCTTCTTCCCCCCGCGGTGCTCGAGGATCACGAAGCGCGGCTCCTCCGCCGCGCCGCGGTTGACGGCGAGGAGGCCGCCCATCCGCTCGGCCTCGATCTGCTTCTTCCCGAGGACCGTCGCCTTCACCCCCCGCGGCTTCGCCGCGGCCTTCACCGCGTCCGCGAACATCCGCGGGACCATGTCGTTCGAGGGCGTGTTGCCGAGGTCGCGGACGAAGGCCGACATCTCCGCGACCTTCGCGGCGTCGGACGCGGCGCCCTTCAGCTCCTTCGCGGAGGCCCCGGCGAAGACGCCCCTCTCGCCCGCGAGGGCGACCTCGCCGAGCCGGGCCGCGTCGCGCGCGGCGCTCCGGTAGCGGGGGAACGCGTAGCCGGCGACGAGGACGTTCCGCGCGACGAAGTCGCGCGCCTCCGCGGCGGTCATCCGCTGCAGCGCGAAGGGGAAGTCGAGGAGCGCCGATCGCTCGCCGTTCTTCTCGAGCGCCCGGACCGCGGCGCGCAGGAGGCCCCGCGCCTTCCGGGGGGACATCTCCTCCCCCGTCCCCGTCCCGAAGACGTAGAGGCGCCGGGCCGGGGCCCCCGCGCCGAGCGGGAGCATGTAGAGGGAGCCGTCGTTGCCGGCCTCCGGGGGCGCGGCCTGGCGGACGGCCTCGCGGAACGCCTCGGGAACCGTCTCGAACCGGGCAGGCTCCTTCCGGTCGGGCCTCGCGACGAAAACGACCGCCGCGTCCCGGGCGGTTCCCTTCTTCTTCCCTTCGACGGAAACGATCTCGAGCTTCAAGCGTGACTCCTTAGCGTCCTGCGGCCCCGGGAGTCTAGCCGAGCCCGCATAGAATTCGCGCATGCCGCACGCCGCCCTCGACGCGACCTCCCTGCCCGGCCTCCCGCCACCGCGCCGCGGCAAGGTCCGCGACGTCTACGACCTCGGGGAGCGCCTCCTCGTCGTCGCGACGGACCGGATCTCGGCCTTCGACGTCGTCCTCTCCCCCGGCATCCCCGGGAAGGGCGCCGTCCTCACGCAGCTCTCGACCTTCTGGTTCCGGAAGTTCGAGTCGCTCGTGCCGAACCACCTGCTCGAGACGGACGCGTCCGCCTTCCCGCCCGACCTCGCGACGCACGCCGGGCTCCTCGCCGGCCGCTCCGTCCTCGTGAGGAAGTGCCGCGTCGTGCCGTTCGAGTGCGTCGCGCGCGGCTACCTCGCCGGCTCCGGCTGGAAGGACTACCGCAGGACGGGCTCCGTCTGCGGCGTTCCCCTCCCGGCCGGCCTCGCCGAGGCCTCCCGCCTCCCCGAGCCGATCTTCACCCCCGCGACGAAGGCGGAGGAGGGGCACGACGAGAACGTCTCCTTCGAGGCGATGGCAGACGCCGTCGGCCGGGACCTCGCCTCGCGCCTCCGCGACCTGACGCTCGCGATCTACTCGGCCGCCGCCGCCTACGCCGCCGCGCGCGGGGTAATCGTCGCCGACACGAAGTTCGAGTTCGGCCTCGACGAGGACGGAGGCGTCGTCTGGATCGACGAGGCGCTCACGCCCGACTCCTCGCGCTTCTGGCCCGCGGCCTCGTGGCGCGAGGGGGGCTCGCCCCCGTCCTACGACAAGCAGTTCGTGAGGGACTGGCTGGAGGCGACCGGCTGGGACAAGGCCCCGCCGGCCCCGGTCCTCCCCGCCGACGTCGTCGCCGGGACGCTCGCCCGCTACGTCGACGCGTTCCGGGCGATCACGGGCGCCGAGCCGGTCCTGCCGGCCTGACGGGCGTCGCGGTCCGCGCGAGGAGCTCCTCGACGCTCGCGACGGGCGTGACGGCGAGGTCGGGGAACGCCGCGGCTTCCGGCGCGTTCCCGGCCGGGAGGAATGCCTCGCCGAAGCCGAGGCTCACGGCTTCCTTCAGCCGGAGCGTCGCGTCCGTCACGGCGCGCACCTCGCCGAGGAGGCCCACCTCGCCGAAGGCAACCGCCCCCTTCGGCAGCGCCGTCTCGCGGACGCTCCCGGCGACGGCCGCGAGGACGGCGAGGTCCGCCGCCGGCTCCTCGCTCTCGGCGCCCCCCGCGAGGTTGAGGAAGACGTCGTGGCCCGAGAGCGCGAGCCCGCCGTGCCGCTCGAGGACCGCGAGGAGGAGCGCGAGGCGCGTGCCGTCGAAGCCGATCGCGGTCCGCCGCGGCGTTCCGTACTTCACCGGCACCGTCAGCGCCTGCACCTCGAGGAGGAGGGGGCGCGTCCCTTCCACCGCCGCGAGGATCGCCGAGCCGGGCCGGCCGCCCGTCCGCCCGCCGATGTAGAGCGCGGACGGGTTCGTCACCTCGACCAGCCCCGCGCCGGTCATCTCGAAGACGCCGAGCTCGTGCACCGGGCCGAAGCGGTTCTTCAGCGCGCGGACGACGCGGTGCGCCTGGAAGCGCTCTCCCTCGAACGAGAGGACGGCGTCGACGAGGTGCTCGAGCGTCTTCGGGCCGGCGAGGGTGCCGTCCTTCGTGACGTGGCCGACGAGGATCACCGGCGTCCCGCCCGTCTTCGCGTGGACCGAGAGGCGCGCCGCCGCGTCGCGGACCTGCGAGACGGAGCCGGGCGTCGACGGGAGGTCCGGCGAGGCGACCGTCTGGATCGAGTCGACGACGAGGGCCGTCCACCGGCGCCCCGCGGCGGCCTCGAGGATCCTCTCGACCGAGGTCTCCGCGAGGAGGTGGAGGCCGTCGACGACGGCGCCGAGCCGGTCCGCCCGGAGGCGCACCTGCCGCGCCGACTCCTCGGCCGAGACGTAGAGGACGTCGCCGGCCTTCGACGCGAGCCGCGCCGCGACCTGGAGGAGGAGCGTCGACTTGCCGATCCCCGGCTCGCCGCCGAGGAGGACGACGGAGCCCGGCACGAGCCCTCCGCCGAGGACGCGATCGACGTCCGCGATCCCCGTCAGGAGCCGGGGGGCGTCGGCGGCGTCGACGTCCGACATCCGGAGGACCGGCGACGTCCCCGCGGCCGCGGCCCGCTCGCCCGGGCGGGCCGGCCGCTCCGGCTCCCCCTCGACGAACGTGTTCCAGCCTCCGCACTCCGGGCATCGGCCCAGCCAGCGCGGGCTCTGCGCGTCGCACGCCGAGCAGGTGAAGACGCGCGCGCCCTTCCGAGACATCAGGGGATCATCGATCCGGCGGCCGGGAGGAGCGTCTTGATGTCCTCGTCCTTCCAGTGCAGGCCGGCGCCGAGGAAGAGGGAACGGGTCGGCGAGTTCGCGAGGTCGTTCACCCCGGCCCGGACGAAGATCGCGCCCTTCGAGTTCCACTGCGAGAAGAGCTTGACCTGCATGTTCCCCTGGGGCCGGCCGAAGTCCCAGGCCTCGCCCGTGAACTGGAGCGCGTCCTTCAGGAGGAACTGGTCGATCGCCACGCCGCCGCGCGATTCGATGAGGCCCGCCCGGAGGGTCGTGTCCCCGAACCGGTAGCCGAGCTGCGCCGAGAGGCCGAACTTGTCCTCGTACCGCGTGACGGTCGTCGAGACCGTCGTCGGCGGGCCGCCGCCCACCGAGGTCGTGTAGGTGTAGGTGTCGTCGAAGCGGCGCCCGTTCGGCAGGCCGAGGAGCTCGAAGCGGTAGAACTTCCCCTCGCGCGGCCTCACGTCCACGCGGAAGGCCCCGAGCCAGCCGTCCGTCCGCGTCGCGTACTCGCCGTAGAAGCCGAGGTCGAGCTCGATCCGGTTGACCCGCGTCAGCGTCGTGTTGACCGAGTCGAGCCCCTCCTTGATCGACGTGAGCGCGTCGTTCAGGTTCTTGTGCGCCGTCTCGTCGTTCAGGAGCTTGCCGAACGTCCCCTGGCCGCTGTCGAGCTTCGTCGTGATCGAGTTGAGGTTGTCGGCCGAGACCTTCAGCTTCCCCGAGAGCTCCTCGATGTTGTCGACGGAGCCCTTCACGCCGGTCCGGTTCTCGTCGAGGATCCGGTCGATCCTCGCGAGCGTCTCGCGGATCGACGCCGAGAACTCGCGTAGGTTCGCGACCGTCACGTCGACGTTCTGCCGGTTCGCCTCGACGAGCCTGCGGAGCTCCTCGGCCAGCGCTCCGACGTTGTCGACGATCCGGTTGATCTTCGCCTCTCCCGTCTCGCCCCCCATCGACGCCGCGAGCGCCCCGGAGAGCTCCTTGACGTCCTTGCCGATGTCCCTCGCGAGCCTCGTCAGCTCGTCGAACTGCACCGGCACGCGCCCCTGGAGCCGCGCGCCTTCCGCCAGGCGCGGCTTCGCCGGGTCGCCCGGGAAGAGCTCGACGTACTTGTCGCCGAGGAGGCCGAGGTTCTTCACCTGGCCCCAGGCGCCCTCGCGGAGCTCCACGTCGCTCTCGAGGAGGAGACGGGCCACGGCGGTCCCGTCCGGGAGGAGGCGGATGCCGTCGACGCGGCCGATCCTCACGCCCGCGATCCTCACCGCCGACTTGTCGTCGAGACCCGCCACGTCCTGGAACGCGACCTCGACCGTCTTCGCGCGAGCCTTCCCGGAGAGCGGCAGGTCCTCGATCTTCAGCACGAGGACGGCGAGGACCGTGAGGACGGCGAGGGCGAAGAGGCCGATCTTGGCGGTGGCGTTCATGCGGTCGCTCCCTCACGATAACCGGATTCCGCGTCGAGGCTGCCGTCCCCGCGCAGGAAGGCGACGACGCGGGGGTCTTCCGACTCGCGGAACGCCGCCGGAGGGAGGTCGACGCGGACCTTCCCCCGGTCGAGGAGGGCGATCCGCTCCGCGACGCCGAAGGCGACGTGGAGGTCGTGGGTGATCGTCACCATGGTCGGGTTCAGCCGGTCCCGGAGCTCGGCCATGACCCTCACGAGGACGTCGGTCGTGATCGGGTCGAGGCCCGTCGTCGGCTCGTCGAAGAGGAGCACCTCGGGCCTCAGCGCGATCGCGCGCGCGAAGCCGACCCTCCGCCGCATGCCCCCCGAGAGCTCCGAGGGCCTCTTCTCCTCGATCCCCGGGAGCCTCACGAGCGCGAGGCACTCGGCGACGCGGGCGAGGACCTCCCCGCGGGTCATCGTCGTGTGGCGGCGGAGCGGGAAGGCGATGTTCTCCCCCACCGACATCGAGTCGAAGAGGGCCCCCTCCTGGAAGGACATGCCGAACCGCCTGCGGAGCTCGTCCCTCCGGGCACGGGAAGCCGCCCAGAGGTCCTCGCCCTCGACCTCGACCCGCCCCGCGTCGGGCTCGAGGAGGCCGATCATGTGCTTCAGGAGGACGCTCTTGCCCGCCCCCGACTTCCCGAGGACGACGAGGGACTCGCCCCTCGCGACCTCGAGGCCGACGTCGTCGAGGACGAGCTTCTCTCCGAAGCTCTTCCGCACGCCCGCGAGGCGGATCTCGGGCGGAGCGGCGGGGGCGCTCAGAAGAGCACCTTCGTCAGGAAGAAGTCCGAGACGAGGATCGCGAGCGAGCCGAGGACGACGGCCGTGGTCGTGGAACGGCCCACCCCCTCGGCGCCCCCCGTCGTGTCGAAGCCCTGCTGGCAGCCGATGAGCGTCAGGAGGAGCCCGAAGACGGCGGACTTGATGAGGCCCGACCAGAGGTCGTTCAGCTCGAGGTACTGGAACGTGTTCCCCACGTAGACCACGGGGTTCGCCCCGAGGAGCCGGACCGCGACGAGGTACCCCCCGGTGATGCCGAGCGCGTTCGCGAGGACGACGAGCATCGGCAGGACGACGATGCCGGCGAGGATCCGCGGCACGAAGAGGTACTGGACCGGGTCCGTCGCGAGCGCGACGAGCGCGTCGATCTGCTCGGTGACCCGCATCGACCCGATCTCGGCCGCCATCGCGCTCCCCGAGCGGCCCGTGACCATCAGCCCCGTCAGGACGGGCGCGAGCTCGCGGAGCATCGCGAGCGAGACGACCGAGCCGACGTACGCCTCGGCGTGGAAGCGCTGGAAGCCGGTGAAGGTCTGGAGCGCGAGGACCGCGCCGGTGAAGACGGCCGTCAGGAGGACGACCGGGAGGCTGTCGACCCCGACCCGGACGACCTGGTTCGCGAGCGCGCGCCCGTCGAACGGCCTCCGGAAGAGGCCCCGGACGGTCAGGACGAGGAGGGAGACGCAGCGGCCGTGGAACTCGAGGACGGCGAGGGCCAGCCGGCCGAGGGCCTCAAGGGCGCCCATCGGGCCGCTCCCCGCGCCGCGCTCTCACGCCGGGCCCCCTTCGCCGACCTGGGCGAGGTCGGAGAACCGGGTCGTCTCCCCCGACCAGCCGAGCGAGAAGCGCCCCGTCGGGCCGTTCCTCTGCTTGGCGACGATGACCTCGCAGACGTTCTTGTCGGCCGTGTCCTTGTCGTAGTACTCGGGCCTCGAGAGGAAGATGACGACGTCGGCGTCCTGCTCGATCGCTCCCGACTCGCGGAGGTCCGAGAGCTGCGGCTCCTTCTCCGAGCCCCGCTGCTCCGTCCGGCGCGAGAGCTGGGAGAGCGCGATGACCGGGACGTCGAGCTCCTTGGCGAGCGCCTTCAGCCCCCGCGAGTACGAGCCGACCTCCTGCGTCCGGTTCTCGTACTTCTGGCGCGACCCCATGATCTGGAGGTAGTCGACGAAGACCGCGTCGAGCCCCTTCTGCGCCTGCTTGAGCTGGAGCGCCCGCGCGCGCATCTCGAGGAGCGAGATGGAAGGCTGGTCGTCGATGTAGAAGCGCGCGTCGCGCATCTGCTGCGTCGTGTAGAAGAGGAACTTCTTCTCCTCCTTCGAGAGACGCCCCTCGCGGAGCCTCTGGAGGTTCACGCGCGCCTCCGCGCACTGGATCCGGAAGCCGAGCTGGGGCGCGCTCATCTCGAGCGAGAAGAAGGCGACGCAGTAGGGGTTGTGGATCGTCAGGTGCGCGGCGATGTTCAGCGCGAAGGCCGTCTTCCCCATGCCCGGGCGGGCCGCCAGGACGATGAGGTCGGTCTTCTGGAATCCCTGCGTCAGGGCGTTCAGGCGCGAGAACCCGGTCGGGACGCCCGTCAGCATCGTCCCGCGCGCCTGGATCTTCTGGATCTCGTCCTCGTTCTTCTCCGCGATCTCGGAGAGGCGCTGGAAGCCGCCCTTCAGGCTCCCCTTCGCGATGTCGACGAGCTCCTGCTGCGCGGCCTCGAGGACGGCCTGTGCGTCCGGCGCGTTCACGGCGGCGCGCGCGGCGCGGCGCGACTGGAGGATGAGCTGGCGGCGGAGCGCGGCCTCGCGGACGAGCCGGGCGTAGCTCTCGACGCTCTCGACGTCGGGGACGTTGTCGAGCAGGCCCGAGAGGTAGGCCGGGCCGCCCGCCCGCTCGAGCCGGCCGTTCCGCTCGAGCTCGGCCTGGACCGTCACGAGGTCCACCGACTCCTTCCGGTCCGAGAGCGCGAGGCAGGCCTCGTACGCGAGCCGGTGCGCCTCGGCGGCGAAGTCCTCCGGGACGACGTGCTCCATGACGCGCGTCAGGAGGCCCCCGTCGATCAGGAGCGCCCCGAGAAGGCTGCGCTCCGCCTCCGGTCGGGAGGGGAGGGCCTCGACTTCGGCAGGGAGGACGGACGCCATGGACGGACTGTTCTACACCATTCGGGCAGCCCGAGTCTCAGCGGGGAGAGAGGTCGAGAGGGGCCCGTCCCGCCTCGCGCCTCCGGGCGACCCCGGCGGCCGCGAGCCTCTCCCAGGGCGCCTCGCCGAGCCGTCGCGCGCCGAGCGTCCGGCCCCCGTCCCTCTCGGTGTGGAAATCGGATCCGGCCGTGACGAGTAGGCCGAGCGCCTCCGCCTCCCGGAGGAGCTCCTCCTCGCGGCCGTCGTTGTCGGGGTGCCAGACCTCGACGCCGTCGAGGCCGAGGCCGCGCCCCTGCCGCAGGAGGCCGGCCACGTCGGAGTACCAGACGGGGTGCGCGAGGACCGCGAGGCCCCCGGCGCGGCGGACCGCCTCGACCGCCTCGGCCAGGCTCCACCGCGCCTTCGGCACGAACGCGGGGCGCCCCTCGCCGAGGAAGCGTTCGAAGGCCTCCTCGGAGCTCGCGACGACCCCCTTCGCCACGAGCGCCCGCGCAACGTGCGGCCGGCCGAAAGCGCCCTCGCCCACCGCCGCCCGGAGCGCGGGGAGGTCGAGCTCGACGCCGAGCGTCGCGAGCTTCTCCACCATCGCCTCGCCGCGCCGGTCGCGGTCCGTCCGGATCCCGGCGAGGCGCGCCCCGAGCGCCGGCTCGGACGGGTCGACGAAGAGGCCGAGGAGGTGGACGTCCTCTCCCCGCTCGGAGACGGAGAGCTCCGCGCCCCCGGCCGCGACGAGGCCCGTGCCGGCGGCGGCGGCCTCGAAGGCCGCAATGCCGTGGACGGCGTCGTGGTCCGTCAGCGCGGCGACCGAGAGGCCCGCCGCGACGGCGCGCGCGACGAGCTCGGCCGGCGTCTCGACGCCGTCGGAGACGATCGAGTGGAAGTGGAGGTCCGCCCCGCCGAACGGCATCCCGGTATCCTACGCGACGTGCGGAGGAGCGAGGGACCCGGGGGCGCGAGGCCGCTCCCGTTCTGGGCGGGGCCCGTGACCGCCCTGACCGTCGTCGCGACCCTCTGGGCCTGCACGGTCCACCACCAGGCGCGGACGGCCGCCGCCGCCGTGAAGCCCCCCGTCACTCTCTCCGTCTGCGTCCTCTTCTTCGACGGGCTCTCGAAGGAGGCCCTGGACCGCGCCGCCGCGGCGGGGGACATCCCGACGATCCGGGCCGAGCTCCTCGACCGCGGCCTCTCGGTCGACACGGCGGTCTCCTCCATCCCGAGCGAGACCTACCCGAACCTCGCGGCCCTCCAGACGGGGCTCTTCCCCGGGCACCACGGCATCCCGGCGAACATCTGGCTCGACCGCCGCCTCCAGATCCGCGAGGCGCACACGAACATCTTCCGCGCCTACTCGTCGGCGGAGTTCCTGACGCCCGGGGCGAAGACGATCTTCGAGAGGCTCCCCGCCGACAGCGTCGCGGTGACGACGCCGATGGCCCGCGGGGTGACCGTCCACGTGAAGAACCTCTCCACCGTCGTCGCCTCGTACCTGAGAAACGACTGGGCCTTCCTCGACCGGAAGACGATCGACGACCTGGGCGACGCCTACCGCGGCGCGCTGTCGGCGGGATCGCTCCCGTCGATCGCGTGGGGTCACCTCCTCGGCCCGGACGAGGTCGCGCACTTCGAGGGACCGGCGAGCGAGCCCTTCCGCGAGATCATGCGGTCGATCGACCGGGGCTTCGCGCGGCTCGTGAGGAGGCTCCGGAAGTGGGGAGTCCGGGACCGCGTCCTCTTCGTCCTCCTCGGGGACCACGGTCACGCCCCCTACACGCGCTTCGTCGCCGCGGACGAGCTCGTCCACCGCGTCCTCTACAGCCACCCGACCGTCGCCGACTGCACCGGCGAGGACTGCGTCCTCGTCCCGTCGAAGGCCCAGAAGCCCGGGACCTACGACGTCGGCGAGGCGCAGGTCGTCGTCGGGGCCTACCGGGGCGCGATGATCTGGCTCCCCACGAACCGCCCCGCGGAGGACGTGCCGCGCGCGCTCCTGAAGGCGCGGAGCAAGCCGAAGCGGCGCAAGGCGTCGGGCCCGCCCCCGCCGGTGCCGCCCCGCTCCGAGTTCGCGGAGGCGCTCGCGCACCTCCCGGAGATCCGGCTCGTCCTGACCCGGGGACCCGAGTCGGGCTGGGTCGACGTCTACGGCCCCCGCGGGCGCGCCGAGGCCCACCGCGCGGAGCTCGAGGACGGGCAGGGCGTCTACACCTACCGGGTGCTCGAGGGAGAGGACCCGCTCGGCTACCCGACCGCGCTCGTCAGCCGGCCGCTCTCCTCCGCCGAGTGGCTCGCCGGCTCCGCGCTCACGGCGTACCCGGACCTCCCCGTCCAGGCCGTCGAGTTCTTCGACTCTCCGCGCGCCCCCGACGTCCTCGTCTCCCCCGTCGACGGCACCGGCTTCCGCGCCGGCAGGCTCGGCGGGCACGGCGCCCTCTCCCGCGTCGAGACCGTCGTGCCGCTCGTCTTCGCCGGCCCCGGCGTGAGGACGGGGCACCTCTTCGCGGCGCGGACGCTCGACCTGACGCCGACGCTCCTCTCCTACCTCGGCGTCCCCTTCGACCCCGCCGAGATGGACGGCCGCTCGCTCGGCATCCTCACCGAGCCGCTCGGGCCCCCGGCGCCGCTCCCCGCGCCGGACACGCTCACCTTCGAGTAGGCCGGATCGTCCGGACCCGCACCGTGTTCGTCGCCCCCTCGAGGGCGGCCGCGCCCGAGACCTCGACGACCGTCGCTGCCGTGAGCGCGTGCGCGCGGAGGACCCGGTCGCCGCTCGCGATCATCTCCTCGACCGACGCGGAGGGCGGGATGAGGTACGAGACGACGTTCCGGAGGAGCGTCAGGCGGCGGCGCACCTCCTCCGAGCTCGTGATGGCGACGATCGGGATCTTCACGACGCCCTTCGAGAGGAGCCGCGCCGTGCGGCCCGAGGCCGTGTAGACGACGAGCGCCCTCGCGCCGGAGCGGCGCGCGGCGACGACGGCGACGTCGCAGACGACCGGCGTGTGGTCCTGGCCGAGGTCCTCGCGCTCGGGGATCTCGAGCGGGACGGCCCGCTGCGTCTCCGCGACCCGCGCGATCTCGTCCATCGCCCTCACCGCCTCGACCGGGTACGCGCCGACGGCGGTCTCGCCCGAGAGCATGACGGCGTCGGCCCCGTCGTTCACGGCGTTCGCGACGTCGGAGACCTCCGCGCGCGTCGGCACCGGGTGCTCGATCATCGACTCGAGCATCTGCGTCGCGACGATGACCGGCACCGAGAGCTCGCGTCCGACGCGGAGGATCGCGCGCTGCGCCCCCGGCACCGCGGCCAGCCCGGTCTCGACCCCGAGGTCTCCGCGCGCGACCATGAGCGCGTCCGAGGCGGCGGCGATCTCGCGCAGGTCGCGCACCGCCTCGCCCCGCTCGATCTTCGAGACGATCCACGGGCGGCGCTCCACGGGCGCCGCCTGGATCAGCTTCCGGAGCGTCTTCACGTGCTCGACGGACCGGACGAACGAGAGGCCGACGAACTGGATCCCCGCCTCGAGCCCTTCCGCGAGGTCCCGGCGGTCCTTCGAGGTGACGGCCGGCGCCGAGAGGGCCGAGCTCGGGAAGTTGACGCCGGCCCCCTTCCGGACCACGCCCCCCGCGAGGACGCGCGCCTTGAGCGACCCCTCCTCGCGCTTCTCGACCCGCAGCCGGATGAGGCCGTCGGCGATCCGGATCTCCGCCCCGGGGCGGACCTCGGAGAGGAGCGCGGGATAGGTGACCGAGATCCTCTTCCCCGCGCCGGCCCGGTGCCCCGGGGCGATCTCGACGAGGTCGCCGTCCTTCCAGGCGGTCGTGTCCCCCTCGATCGGTCCCACCCGGATCTTCGGCCCCCCGAGGTCGAGAAGGATCCCCACGGGCCGCCCGACGGCCTTCTCGGCCTCGCGGACCAGGGCGACCCTCCGGGCGATGTCGCCCGGCTGGCAGTGGGCGCCGTTCAGTCGGACGACGTCGACGCCCGCGGTCAGCAGGCGGACGAGCTCGCCGTCCTTCTCGGCACGCGGGCCGATCGTGGCGACGATCCTCGTGGCGCGGAACTCCCTCGTCGGCTTGGCCATCCGGCTCCTCCGTCGAAACGTATGATGGCCCGGTGGCGACGAATACGGAATCCCCGACGGGCGCGCAGCTCGAGCTCCACGACGCCCCCGCGCCGACCGACCCCCGCATAGAGCTGATCTCCGGGCACGTGAAGGAGATCATCCGGATCCTCGGCCTCTCGCCGGAGACCGACCCGAACCTCCTGCACACCGACCAGCGCGTCGCGAAGATGTACCTCGAGATCTTCTCGGGTCTCGACGAGGGGACGAAGCCGAAGCTGACCACGTTCCCGAACGCCGAGCGCTACACCTCGATGGTCATGGAGAAGGAGATCCCCTTCTACTCCATGTGCGCCCACCACTTCGTCCCGTTCTACGGGCACGGGCACATCGCCTACATCCCGAACGAGAGGATCGTCGGGCTCTCGAAGCTCCCCCGCCTCCTCGATTTCTTCGCCCGCCGCCCCCAGCTCCAGGAGCGGCTCACCGAGCAGGTCGCGACGGTCCTCGAAGAGGAGCTGAAGCCGCAGGGCGTGATGGTCGTGATCGAGGCCCGCCACCTCTGCGTCGAGATGCGCGGCGTCCGCAAGCCCGGCTCGGTGACCGTGACCTCCGCGATCCGCGGCATCTTCATGCAGAAGGCGGTGCGCGAGGAATTTTTGGACCTGCTGAGAAGACGAGGCTGACGCCGGACGACCCGCTCCCTGATCGGGGGTCCGGGGGGCGCGCGAAGCTCAGCCCCCCGGCGAGCGAGGACTACCGGAGCCAGCCCGGGAAAGCGCCCGCCTTGCGGGCCTCCTCCTCGAGGGCCTGCCAGCGGACGCTGGACTCGCCGTGCTCGCGCCGGGCCCGCGCCGCGCGGTCCCTCGCCTCGAGGAGCTGGACGACGAACGTCGTCCGCTCCGCCTCGCTCCGGCCGAGGTACGCCCTCTCGGCCGACTCGAGGTCGGCTTCCGCCTGCGCGAGCTCCCGCTCGGCCTGCACGAGCTCGCTCCGGAGCGCCCCGGCCCTCTCCCGCCAGTACTCCTCGCCGCGTCCCATCCGGTCGACGGGAGCGCTCTCCGCGGGGACTCGGACCGCCTCGCCGGGCGAGGCGGGAGAAGGCGACGCGGGAGGCGACGGAGAGGCCGTTCCGGTCCCGGCCCGGGTCCCTTCCAGGAGGCGCTGCGCCTCCTCGGCCGACCTCGTGAGCTTCGCGCGGTCGCCGAGGGGCGGCGTCTCGAACGGCCGCGGCGTCGCCACCGCCTTCGGCGCGGGCGCCAAGACCGCTCCGGGGGCGTTCGCCTTCGCGGTCGCCTCGCGGTCGACGCGCGCCTCCGGGACCGAGACGAGCGTGCCGGAGCCCCGGAGCGTCCCGACCAGGCGTCCCCCGGACGCCCGGGGAGGCGAATCGAACGTCACCCGCGTCCCGTCCTTCTGGACGACGATCCACGGGCCTCCTTCCGCCGGCGTCGCCGGAGGCGGCGTCCCCGCCGCGGCGAGGCCGAGGAGGAGGAGCAGCAGGGCCGTCATTCCCCGCTCCCCCACAGGAGCCTCTCGGCGGCCGCGAGGCCCTGCAGCGTCCGGACGCCGTGCCAGCAGAAGTCCTCGCCGGAGACGAGCGCGACGCGCGCGGAGGGGAGGACGCCCCGCCACTGCTCCCGGTCGGCCCCCGTGAAGCGGTACGGCTCGTCGGGGAGGACGAGGAGCTCCGGGGCGAGCTCCCGAACGGCCGCCTCGTCGGTCCGCGGCCAGTCGCCGGCCTCGGCCGGGAAGACGTTGACGCCGCCGAACGTCGCGAGGAGGTCGGAGATGTAGGTGCCCGCCGAGGCCGCCATGAACGGGCCCTTCCAGACGAGGTAGGCGAAGCGGACGGGCCGCGCCGCCCGCGCCGCGGCGAGCCGCTCCTCGACGTCGCGAGCCAATCCTTCCGCCGCCTCGCCGGTCCCGGTCAGCGCGCCGAGCCGCCGGAGCATCGGGGGAACGTCGGCGACGCGCCTCGGGTGGCTCAGCTCGACGCGGTGGAGCCTCGAGAGCTCGGCGACGTCGGCCTCCCGGTTTTCCTCGGCGTTGCAGAGGACGAGGTCCGGCTCGAGCGCCGCGATCGCGGCGAGGTCGGGGTTCTTCGTCCCGCCGACGCGCGGGATCCCCTGGAGAGCCTCGCGGGGGTGGACGCAGTAGCGCGTCACCCCCACGAGGTGCCCGCCGAGGCCGAGGGCGAAGAGGCTCTCGGTCGTCGACGGGCAGAGGGAGACGATCCGCATCAGGCGGCCGGCTTCTTCCTCCCGAGGAGCTCGTCGAGGACGTCCTTCGAGCGCTTCTTCACGTCCTCGTGGAGCGAGGCGCCGTGCGCGTCCATCGTGACGATGAGGGGGAAGTCCTTCACCTCGTAGATCCACATCGCCTCGGGGACGCCGAGCTCCTCGAGGTGCTTGACCCCCAGGACGCGGACGACCCGCTGCGCGAGGACCTGGGCCGCGCCGCCGTGGGCGTGTAGGTAGACGGCGCCGTGCTCCTTGAGGCCGGCGAGCGTCTTCAGGCCCATGCCCCCCTTGCCGACGACGCCGCCGAAGCCGTACTTCCCGATGACGGCGGCCTGGTAGGGCTCCTCGCGGATCGAGGTCGTGGGGCCGGCGGCGAGGACGCTCCAGGAGCCGTCCTTCTCCTTCCGCATGACGGGCCCGCAGTGGTAGAGGATCGAGCCCCTGAGGTCGAGGTCCGGGTACTCCGGCCACGTCTTCGTCCAGAGCTTGTGGAGGGCGTCGCGGCCCGTGACCATGAGACCCGAGACCTCGACGGCGTCGCCCCGCTTCAGGGAACGGACGACCTCGGGGGTGAGGGGCGTCGTCAGCTTCCTCGCCTCGCTCATTGCGCGTACACCGCCTTTCCGGAGGGCGAGACCTCGACGGAGGCCCGCCGCGTGGCCCAGCACATGTAGCTCACGGAGACGAAGTACGACGCGGGGAGGCGCGCGAGGTGCGCCATCTTCACGCCGAGGAGCGTCGTCCCCCCGCCGTACCCCATCGGCCCGATGCCGAGCATGTTCCCCTTCTCGAGGAGCTCCGCTTCCGCCGCGGCGAGGGCCGGTTCCGGGCTCCGGTCGGCGAGCTTGCGGAAGAGCTGCTTCTTGGCCTCGGCCATGCCGCTCGCCCGGTCTCCGCCCATGCAGACGCCCAGGATGCCGGGGGCGCACCCCTTCCCCTGCGCCTGGAAGACCGCGTCGAGGACGATCCGCTTGACCCCCTCGAGGTCGCGGTCCGCGCCGAGCTCGGCGTTCGGGAGCGTGTACGTCGCGCCGACGTTCTCGCAGCCGCCCCCCTTGAGGATGAGCTGAGCCTTCAGCCCGCCCTTCGCGTGCTCGTGGACGTGGACGATCGGCATCCCGCGCCCCGGCTCGTTCCCGGTGTTCTTCCCCGAGAGCGTGTCGACCGAGTTCGGACGGAGGTAGCCCTTCGCCGTCGCGATGCCGGTGGCCTTCGCCGCGGCCTTCTCGACGGCGAGGATCGAGACGCCGCGCGGGGCGGCGACCTCGAAGAGCGGCATGCCGGTGTCCTGGCAGACGGGGCGCGACGTCGCCTCGGCGAGCTTCGAGTTGTCGAGGAGGACCCCGAGCGTCTCGCGGGCGATCGACCCCTCGGCCTCCCGGTCGCGGGCGGCCGCGAGGGCGTCGAGGACGTCCGGCGGCATCGTCGTCGCGGCGCGGCGGATCAGCTCGGTGAACGTCGCGACGAGCGCCTTCTCGCCGAACGGGTCGACGGCGGGAGCCTTCCTCGCGGGGGCCTTGGCCTTCGCGGCCGGGCGGGCCGGCTTCTTCTTCGCGGGCGCCGGCGCGGCCTTCGCGGCGGCGGCCTTCTTTCCCGCCGGCGCCTTCGGGGCCGGCTTCTTCGGTTTCTTCTGCGCCATCTTCGCGTGACCTCCCGCCGTCAAGGATACCCCCGCGCGCGCGGGTCTCAGGGGGCGTGCACCCCCGGCGGAAGGCCGCTCGCGAACTCCGGCGGGAGCATCGCCCCGTCCTCGCGGAGGCGGGAGAGAAGCGCGGGCCGGTCGAGCGACCGGAGGAGCGCCTCGCGCGCCTCGACACGCTCCGAGGCGACGAGCCCGGCGAGGCTCGCGTTCAGCGCGACGTAGCCCGACGAGTCGCGCAGCTGCTCGGGGAGGACCGCGAGGCCGCCGCTGAGGATCATCTCGGCGGCGAGGCTCCCGGGGTGGAGCGACTCCGCCGCCACGACGCGCCCCCCCTTCCGGCCGCGGCAGAGCGCGAGCGCGAGGCCGCCGCGGAACGTCGCCGCCAGGAGGGTGCGGAGCTCGACGCGCCGCCCCTCGGGGAGCATCGCGTCGAGCCACTGCAGCGCGAGGGTGAGCGAGGGGGCCGGGGCGGGCGCGAGGACGAGCCGCCCGCTCGCGGCGAGCTCGACGACGAGCGCCGCCGAGGCGGCGTCGGGGACGGCGCCCGCGAGGACGACCTCGGCGTCCTCGTCGAGGGCCGCCTTCAGCCCCGCCCGCACGGACGGGACGTCGGGGCCGACCTCCCGCTGGCTCACGCTCCCGCGCCCGTGCGGGATGCCGACCTCGACCGGGTCCTCCACCGTCACGACGCGCTCGCCCCGCGCCTGCGCCGCGTGGGCGGCGAGCGCCGCGAGGACCGTCGTCCGGCCCGAGCCCGGCGCGCCCGCGACGAGGAGGAGACCGGGCGCGGGACCGGCGAGGCGGGCGATCGCGTCGGGCAGGCCGAGCTCCTCGAGCCGCGGCGCCTCTGGGGCGAGGAGACGGACCGTCAGCACTGTCCCGCTCCGCTCCCGGGAGGCGCGGAAGAGGCAGCGGCCGGCCCCTTCCACGTCGACGACGAAGCGGGCGTGGCCGGCGCGCGCGAAGGTCCTCGCCACGTGCGGCGGGGCCTTCCGCGCCAGGAGCTCCTCGGCCTCGGCGTTCCCGGGAGGCGCCGAGCCGGCCGGGACGAGGCTCCCGTGGATCCGGAAGAGGGGGTGCTCGGCCGGCGAGAAGACGAGGTCCGAGGCGCCCCGCTCCCGGGCGAGAGCGAGGAGCGGCGCGAGGAGGCCCGGGGGCCTCTGCGGCATCGACGCCGAGGGCCGCCGCGGCGGCTCGGCGGCGAGCCCCGCCGGCGCGGGCCCGACGTCGACGATCGAAGGGGGCGCCTCGAGCACCTCGGGCGGGCGCGGCGCCGGCGTCGGCGTCCTCGGCGCCTCGCCTCCCGGCCCGCGGCCGGGACGGACGATCATGAGCGCCGGCGCGCCGCCGACGATCGCGAAGTGGATCTCGACGGGCGGGAGCCCCGCCCCGGCGACGTAGGGCAGGCGGCTGCGTTTCTGCGCGAGCGTCGCAGCCGGGACGCCGGGGACGAGCTCGTCGACGACGGCCCGGAAGAGCTCCTCGCTCACGATCTCGCGGCCGGCCACCGCCTTCGTCGTCCCGCGGGTGACGAAGATCTTCTCGCCGGCGACGAGGTAGAGCGCGTCGCCGTCGGTCTGGAGGAAGTTCCGGACGAGGCCCGCGACCTTCGACGCCACGCTCCGGCCCCTCAGAAGGAGACGCGCGCGATGCGCGCCTTGTTCACGAGGACGATCCGGTCCCCGAGCCCGGCGACGACCCAGCCGCCGGGGGAATTGAAGATGTCCGACATCCGCTGGTCGGCCTGCTCCGGGAGGACGTGCAGGACGCCGCTGACGGTGCGTCCGTTGTCGAGGTGGAAGGTCACGATGTCGATCCCCGCGTCCGCCTCCCCCGGCGAGGGCGCTCCCGGCGCGTCCGGCGCCATCTCGACGGTCACGACGGAGCTCCGGGCCACGAGGGCGCTCCCGCCGCCGGCGAGCGCCACGGCGAAGAAGGCGCGCGGCCCGGCGAGCAGGCTCTCCACGGGGACCGGCTTCGGCGGGTCTCCCTCCGCCACGAGGCGGAGCGTGGCGTCGACCTGGGCCCCGTCCGCGAGACCGAGGACGACCGGGACGGGGACTGTCGCGATTCGAGCGGGGACGTCGGCCATCTCTCCTCCCGGCGCGTTCCGCACGGGCCGAACCGCGTCGCGCTGTTTGCGGCTACCATTGTAGGTTTACCCGTTTTGGCGCGCACCCCGCCGAGCGGCACGGAAGGAGCTGCATCCGGATGTCCAGCGTAAACGCGCCCGCCGCCGTCACGGTGAACGACTTCTCGCTCCAGGTCGCGACCGCGAACGGCTCCGGCTCCCAGACGGCGAACAGCGTCCTCCTCCGGTCGATCTTCCGGATGGGAGTCCCCGTCTCGGGGAAGAACCTCTTCCCCTCGAACATCCAGGGGCTCCCGACCTGGTTCACGATCCGGGCGAGCCGCCACGGCTACATCGGGCGCAAGCGCGAGCTCGACGTCCTCGTCCTGATGAACCCGGAGACGGCAGCCGAGGACGCCCTCGCCGCCGCCCCCGGCACGTGCGTCGTCTACGAGAAGAAGCTCGCCGTCGAGAAGCTGCGCGACGACCTGCGGCTCTACCCCGTCCCGTTCGGCGAGCTCGCCGCGAAGCTCCCGCTCCCTCCCGAGCAGGCGAAGCTCCGCCGGCTCCTCGTGAACATGGTCTACGTCGGCGTCCTCTCCGACCTGATGGGGATCGACCCGGCCGAGATCGAGGCGTCGCTCCGGAAGCAGCTCGGCGGGAAGGCGAAGGCGATCGACCTGAACCTCGCGGCGCTCCGCGCCGGCCTCGACCACTCGGCGGCGGCGTTCCCGGAAAAGCTCCCGCACCGCGTCGAGCGGATGGACGCGACGGCCGGGAAGATCATCATCGACGGCAACGCCGCCGCGGCGCTCGGGTGCCTCTTCGGCGGCGCGACCGTCTGCACCTGGTACCCGATCACCCCGTCCTCGTCGCTCTGCGAGACGTTCATCGACCTCTGCGCCGAGCACCGGGTCGACCCGGCGACCGGCCGGGGCGCCGCCGCGATCGTCCAGGCCGAGGACGAGATCGCCTCGATCGGGATGGTCGTCGGCGCCGGCTGGGCCGGCGCCCGCGCCTTCACCGCGACCTCGGGGCCCGGCATCTCCCTCATGTCGGAGTTCATCGGGCTCGCCTACTACGTCGAGGTGCCCGCCGTGATCTTCGACGTGCAGCGCGTCGGCCCGTCGACCGGCCTCCCGACCCGGACGATGCAGGGCGACGTCCTCCTCTGCCGGACGAACTCGCACGGCGACGGGAAGCACCCGGTCCTCTTCCCCTCCTCGCCGGAGGAGTGCTTCTCGATGGCGCAGGAGGCGTTCGACCTCGCGGAGAGGCTCCAGACGCCCGTCTTCGTCCTCTCCGACCTCGACCTCGGGATGAACAACTGGATGTCCGAGCCCTTCCCCTACCCCGACGCGCCGTTCGACCGCGGCAAGGTCCTCGACGCCGAGGGGGTCGAGCGGCTGAAGGAGACCTGGGGGCGCTACAGGGACCTCGACGGCGACGGCATCCCGTGGCGGACCCTCCCCGGCACGCCCCACCCGCGCGCGGCCTACTTCACGCGCGGGTCCGGGCACAACGAGAACGCGGCCTACTCGGAGAAGCCGCACCACTACGTCGCGAACGTCGACCGCCTCGCCCGCAAGGAGGAGACGGCCCGCTCGCTCGTCCCGCGGCCCGTCCTCGAGGACCGCGCGAGCGCGACCGCCGGGCTCCTCGCCTTCGGCACGTCGCACTACGGCACGGCCGAGGCGCGCGACCGGCTGGAGCGCGACCACGGGCTCCCGCTCGACTACCTGAGGCTCCGCGCCCTCCCGCTCGCTCCCGAGGCGAAGGAGTGGATCGCGAGGCACGAGGTCGTCTACGTCGTCGAGCAGAACCGCGACGCGCAGCTCGCGACGCTCCTCCGCGACGAGGCGCCCGGGCTCGCCTCCCGCCTCGTCTCCGTCCTCCAGTACGACGGCCTGCCGCTCGACGCGACGACCGTCGTCGAGGGAGTCCTCTCGCACCGCGCGCGCGCCGCAGGAGGTGCCCGATGAGCACGGCCTCGCCCGCCGCCCCGAAGACGAACCGCGCCGGCCTGACGAAGGCCGACTACGAGGGGGGGAAGTCGACCCTCTGCCTCGGCTGCGGCCACGACGTCATCACGAAGCAGATCGTCACGGCCTTCTGGGAGATGGGAGTCGAGCCCCACCGCGTCGCGAAGTTCTCGGGGATCGGCTGCTCCTCCAAGACGCCGGCCTACTTCCTGAACCGCGCCTGGGGCTTCAACGCCGTCCACGGCCGGATGCCCTCCGTCGCCACCGGCGCCCTCCTCGCGAACCCGGAGCTGGTCGGGATCGGCGTCTCCGGCGACGGCGACACCGCCTCGATCGGCGTCGGGCAGTTCGTCCACCTCGTCCGCCGGAACATGCCGCTCATCTACGTCGTCGAGAACAACGGCGTCTACGGCCTGACGAAGGGGCAGTTCTCGGCCACGGCCGACGTCGGCTCGACGCTCAAGGGGGGCGGCGCGAACGAGCTCCTCCCGGTCGACATCTGCGGCCTCTCGATCGAGCTCGGCTGCGGCTTCGTGGCCCGCTCCTTCTCGGGCGACATGAAGCAGCTCCAGGCGATCCTCCAGGCCGCGATCTCCCACCGCGGCACGGCCGTCATCGACGTCATCTCCCCCTGCGTCACGTTCAACGACCACGAGGGCTCCACGAAGAGCTACAAGTACTCGAAGGACCACGAGGAGCCGCTCCACGAGATCGGCTTCGTCCCCTACTTCGACGAGACGATCGCGGAGATCCCCCCCGGGGAGGTGAAGGACGTCCCGTTCCCCGACGGGAGCCACGTCCGCTTCCACTCCGTCGCCCGCGACTACGACCCGACCGACAAGGACAAGGTCCTCGCGACGCTCCACGAGAGCCGCAAGGCGAAGGAGTTCCTGACCGGGATCCTTTACCTCGAGCCGGCCAAGCCGAGCTTCGCGCGGATCCTCAACACGGTCGAAGAGCCGCTCACGACGCTCGGGGAGGAACGGCTCCGGCCGTCTCGCGAGGCGCTCGCGGCGATCCTCGACCGGTACCGCTGACGGAGGCGGCCCGTCTCCGTCGGCGCGCCGTTCCCCCCGGGCCGGGTCGATAATGCGCGGATGAGCCGACGCCGGACCTTCCTCCCCGCGGGTCTCGCTCCGATCCTCCTCTCGCTCCTCGCGACGGGCTGCGCCACCACGGGGACGGTGATCCCCGGCCGCACGCTCGCGCTCGCCTCCGTCGAGTACCCCGACGGCGTGAAGGCCGTCGCCGTCCAGGCGGGCGAGGCGTCGCCGGCGGCGCGGTTCGGGGAGGCCTTCCTGCGGGCGCTGGGGAAGGAGAAGCAGTACGACGTCGTCGACGCCCGCAACCGGGGCGTGAGGTACGCCGACCTCGGGAAGGCCTCGGCGAGGACCGAGGCGCTCCACCGCGACGTCCCGGCCGACGCCTACCTCGCGGTCCGCCTCCTCGGCTGCAGCGCCGCCCCCACGACGGAGCGCGAGCGCCGCGGGAGCGGCGCCAGCTCGGTCGAGGTCACCGTCTACTTCTTCCGCGCCGAGTGCGTCCCGGAGCTGACGGCCTTCGACGCGGCCGGGAAGGTGATCGCGACGCTCCAGCGGACCGGCCGCTGGGACAGCCCGCGGCAGGACCGCCCCGACTCGGCGGCGATGCAGTCCCAGGCCCTCACGAGCGCGATCGAAGACGCGGCCCGGCGTCTCGCGAGCGAGCTCCGGCCGGCCGCCGCGAAGTAGCCGGCTCCCGGGGGAACGGGGGGCGCGGGGCGCCCCCCGCCGGCGTCAGGCGCTCGCCGGGACCTCGGCCGCGACGCCGAGGGCGTCCGCGGCGATCGCCTCCTGCTCCATCGCGAAGACGTGGTGCGAACCGGGCGCCGGGCTCGCCGAGGCGCGCCGGCCCGCGTAGTGGAGCGCCCGTCCCGCCGCCTCGGGCACCGCGCCGTCGAGGAGCTGCTCGCGGACGAAGCGCCAGGCGCCCATGTTCTTCGGCTCCTCCTGCGCGAACACGAGCGCCGCGTCCTTCGGGTAGCGCCCGAGGACCCTCGAGAGCGCCTCGCCCGGGAACGGGTAGAGCTCCTCGAGCCGGACGATCGCGACGTCGGAGCGGGAGGCCTTCTCGCGCGCCGCGAGGAGCTCGTAGACGAGCTTGCCGCTCGCGACGACGACGCGCCGCACGCCGTCCGCGCCTCCGGCCGCGAACGCGGCGTCGTCGAGGACCGGCTGGAACGAGCCGTTCGCGACCTCTTCGAACGTCGAGACTGCCTTCGGGTGGCGGAGGAGGCTCTTCGGCGACATCACGACGAGCGGGCGCCGGACGCCGTCGCGCGCCTGCCGCATCAGGAGGTGATAGTACTGCGCGGGCGTCGAGACGTTGGCGACCCGCATGTTGTCCTCGGCGCAGAGCGTCAGGAAGCGCTCGAGGCGCGCGGAGGAGTGCTCCGGTCCCTGCCCCTCCTGCCCGTGCGGGAGGAGGAGGACCATGTCGCAGGTCTGGCTCCACTTCTGCTCGGAGCCCGAGATGAACTGGTCGATGACGATCTGCGCCCCGTTCGCGAAGTCGCCGAACTGGGCTTCCCACAGGACGAGGGACGACGGGTCGGCGACGGCGTAGCCGAACTCAAAGCCCATGACGCCGAACTCGGAGAGGAACGAGTCGAGGACCTCGAAGCGGGCCTGCGGCTCCGCGATCGCGTTGAGGGGCACGTACTCCTGCCCCGTCTTCGGGTCCGCGAGCACGGAGTGGCGGTGGCTGAACGTGCCGCGCCCCGAGTCCTGCCCCGAGAGGCGGACGGGCGTCCCCTCCTGGAGGAGCATCCCGAAGGCGAGCATCTCTCCGCCGGCCCAGTCGATCTCGGGCCTGCCGCTCGCGTAGTCGGCACGCTTCTTCAGGAGCGGCCGGAGCTTCGGGTGGACCTCGAAGCCGGTCGGCAGGGTCGAGACCGCCTTCACGACCTTCATCAGCCGGTCGCGGACGCTCCCTTCGGGCTCGAAGCGCGGCGCCGCGGGGGCGACGAGCGAGTCGGAGAAGGCGCCGCGGGTCCGCGTCGCCGCGGAGGCGTCGTAGGCCTTCTCCAGCTTCTGCCTCGCGGAGACCCAGACCGCCTCGACGTCGGCGGCCGCGAGCACGCCGTCGCGGACGAGCGCGTCGCCGTAGAGGCGCGCGACCGACGAGTGGTTCCGGATCTTCGCGTAGAGGAGCGGCTGCGTGTAGCTCGGCTCGTCCCCCTCGTTGTGGCCGTACCTGCGGTAGCAGACCATGTCGACGACGACGTCGTGGCCGAACGTCTTCCGGTACTCGATGGCGAGGTCGACCGCCTGGACGACCGCCTCGGGGTCGTCGCCGTTCACGTGGAAGATCGGCGCCTGGACGGCCTTCGCGACGTCCGTGCAGTACGGCGAGGAGCGGGCGTCCTTCGGGTTCGTCGTGAATCCGATCTGGTTGTTCACGACGACGTGGATCGTCCCGCCCGTCCGGTACCCCTCGAGCTGGCACATGTTGAGCGTCTCGGCGACGAGCCCCTGCCCGGCGAAGGCCGCGTCGCCGTGGAGGAGGACGGGGAGGATCCGCGTCCGGTCGACGTCGCCCGCGCGCTCCTGCTTGGCCCGCACCATCCCCTCGACGACCGGGTCGACGGCCTCGAGGTGGCTCGGGTTCGGCGCGAGGCCGAGCTTCACCCTCTTCCCGGAGGGCGTCTCGTGCGTCCCGACGGCGCCGAGGTGGTACTTCACGTCGCCCGAGCCCTGGATCGACTGCGGGTCGAGGACGTCCTCGAACTCCGCGAAGATCCGGTCGACCGGCTTGCCGACGACCGTCGTCAGGATGGTCAGCCGCCCCCGGTGCGGCATGCCGATGACGGCCTCCTCGACGCCCATCTCCGCGGCGCGGTCGAGGAGCCGCGTCAGGAGCGGGATCGCGGCCTCGCCCCCCTCGAGGGAGAAGCGCTTGTGGCCGACGTACTTCGCGTGGAGGAACTTCTCGAAGCTCTCCGCCTCGACGAGCTTGGCGAGGATGCGCCGCTTCTCCTCCGTCGAGAGCGCCGACCGGTTCCGGCACGACTCCATCCTCTCCATGAGCCACGCCTTCTGGCGCGGGTCCTGGATGTTCATGAACTCGGCGCCGATCTTCCCGCAGTAGGTCTGGCGGAGGACCTCGAGGATCTCGCGGAGCGTGGCGTGGTCGCGCCCGCCGAGGCCGTTCGTGATGAACGGGCGGTCGAGGTCCCAGATCGTGTAGCCGAACTTCGCGGGGTCGAGCTCGGCGTGGTAGGGCGGCACGTCGAACCCGAGGGGGTCGAGGTCGGCGAGGAGGTGCCCGCGGACCCGGTAGAAGTTGATGAGGGGGAGGATCCGCGCCTGCTTCTCCACGGCCTCGAGGCGCGAGGCGCCGCCGAGGAACGGCGGGTTCCGGTCGGGCTCCCACGCGACCGGCCGGTGCGGCACCCGGAGGTCGCGGAAGATCCGCTCGTAGAAGCCGTCGCCTCCGAGGAGAAGGTGCTGGAGCGTCGCGAGGAAGGCCCCCGACTCGGCCCCCTGGACGATCCGGTGGTCGTACGTCGAGGTCACGGCCATGACGCGGGAGATGCCGAGGCTCGAGACGACCTCGTCGGGCATCGCCTGGTACTCGGGCGAGTAGCCCATCGAGCCCGTCGCGACGATGCACCCCTGGCCCGGCATCAGCCGCGGCGAGGAGGAGGTCGTGCCGAGCGTCCCGGGGTTCGTGAGCGAGATCGAGGTCCCGAGGAACGCCTCGGGCTCGATCGTCCCGCGGCGCGCCTTGCCGACGAGGTTGTCGAACGTGGCGACGAACTCGGCGAAGTCGAGCTCCTCGGCGAGCTTGATGTTCGGGACGAGGAGCGTTCGGGTGCCGTCCCTCTTCGCGACGTCGACGGCCACGCCGAGGTTCACGTGCGGCTTGCGGACGCGCTGGGGCTTCCCGTCCGCCTCCGCGTAGGCGTCGTTCATCCCGGGGTGCTTCTCGAGCGCGCGGACGATCGCCCAGGCGACGAGGTGCGTGAAGGAGACCTTCGACTGGCGCACCGCCTCGCGGTGGTGGTTCAGGATCCGCCGGTTCTCCTCCATCGCCTTGACGGGGATGACACGCTGCGAGGTCGCGGTCGGGACGGCGAGGGAGGCGTCCATGTTCCGGGCGATCGTCGCGGAGCCTCCGACGAGCGGCACCAGCTTCTCGCCCGGGCGGAGCGGCGGGGCCGCGGCGCGCGCGGACGGGGCGGCCGCCGGAGCCGGCGCGGGGGCCGCGACCGGGGCCGGAGGCGCCTGCACCTGGGCCGGGACGGCGACCTCGCCCGCGCGGGCGACCTGGATCCGTGCGGCCTTCTCGAACCGCTCGAACGTCCTCTTCCAGTCGTCGCCGACCGTTCCCGGGTTGAGCCGGTACTGCGCGTAGAGCTCGAGGGCGAAGCCGGCGTTGTCGCCGAACGATTCCGTGAGTGCGTCGAGGACGGTGTCGTGCATTCCGGGTCTCCCTTGTCGCCGGTTGGTCCGCGCCGGGCCGGACGGCGGCGCGGCCGGGCCCGCTCCGGGGCCCGCCGGTCGGCGGCGATGTTACCGCGCTGCTCTCGCCGCGACGGAGCCTGTGCCGGGCGTCACGCGGCCGCGCCGGAAGCGGCCCGATAATCGGCGCCATCGTCGCGTCGGGAGGTCTGTTCGGCCGCCGGGCTCCGAGGCCCCGGGGCCGCGACCCGGGAGTCCCCCGGCGAGGAGGGAGAGACCATGGGCGGTGGCACGAAGCAGGCAGGTCCCCTCGGCGGCGGGGAGCCCGCCGTCGAACCGCGCGGTCCCGAGGGCCTCCAGGCGGGCTCGAATGCGGCCCAGGCGCTCCCGCCGCCCGTGCCGGACTACAAGGACACGAGCGACAGGAGGCTTTACCAGTTCGCCGGGGGAAAGGCGCAGATGCTCCTCTGCAGGACGAAAGAGCCGAAGCCCGACTTCAGCTGGACCCTGAAGAAGATCCGGAAGGAGACGGGCAACCCGGACCAGCTCGGGTTCACCGACGTCCAGTTCGAATCCGAGACCGTCTCGATCCCGAAGGCGGAGGACGCGGGCTACTTCAGCGGCCGGGCCGCGATGAAGACGGTCGCGATCCGGATCCCGAAGGAGCTCGACGTCACCGACGCCCAGGTCAAGGCCGCCGAGGCGAGGAAGGACGGGGCGGCGACGAAGAGGCTGAAGGCGCTCCAGGCCTGTCGCGACCACGTCGTCACCCACGAGCTGAAGCACGTCGAGAAGGACTGGGACTCCCTGAGCGAGATGACGCTCGGCTGGCAGACGAAGCTCGGGTCCCTGACGAAGGACTCCACCGTGACCCAGAAGCACATCGAGGACGCCGTCGACGAGGGTGCGGCGAAGGCGAACCCGAAGATGACCGCCACGGCGACGAAGTGGGACGGCGACGACCTCGGACCCCTCCGCACGCGGATGCGCGCCGAGCACATCTTCGTCAAGAGCGGAGAGGACGCGACGTTCGACTACGTCGAGCCGGCGGGCGGAGGCTGACGAGGCAGAGGCGCCACGGTTCGGGAGACAATGCCGCCGAATGAGCCTCTGGGATGCCGGCGTCGACCTCGGCGCCACGCTCGCGAAGGCGGTGGCGGTCCCCGTCGACCAGCCGCTCGAGTCCTTCGAGACTTTCGTGGCGCCCGCCGGCGACGAGCGTCTCCTCGACGCCTTCCTCCTCCGGCACTCGCTCCGCCACCTCGCTGCCACGGGCGGGGGCGCGGCGGGGCTCGCCGACCGCCTCGCCCCGGGCCGCAGCGTCGAAGTCGTCGACGAGTTCGCCTCGTGGGGCGCGGGCGAGCCGCTCCTGACGGCCCGCGCGGGGCTCGCCCTCCCCCACCCTCACCTCCTCGTCAGCCTCGGGACCGGGACCTCGATCCTCCGGATGGAGGAGGACGGCAGCGTCGCGCGCGTCGGCGGGACGGCGCTCGGAGGCGGGACCCTCCGCGGCCTCGGGCGGCTCCTCCTCGGCAGCGACGACCACGAGCGGCTCGTCGCCCTCGCCGCGACCGGGGACCGGCGGCGCGTCGACCTCCTGGTCGGCGACCTCTACCGCCCGGGCGGCATCGCGCTCGTCCCGGACCTCACGGCCGCCAACTTCGGCAAGGCGCGGGAGCCGCGCGCCGCCGACGTCGCCCACGCCCTCCTCGGGCTCGTCGGGGAGAACGTCGCGCTCCTCGCGGGCCAGATCGCCGTCGCGCTCGCCTCGGGCTCCGAGGGCGGGACGCCCCGGCGACGGCCCGACGTCCTCTACGCCGGCTCGACGCTCCGGAACAACCCGCTCCTCGTCGAGATCCTCGGCAGCGTGACGGCCCTCGTGGGGGCGCACGCGTCCTTCCTCCCGTTCGGGGAGTTCACCGGCGCGCTCGGCGCCCTCGCGCGCGTCCGGGCTGGAGGCTGACGCGCCCCTCGCGCGGTGCGAGACTCCGGGGATGGACGCGAAGCCCCCCGCTCCCTCCCCCCTCCTCGACCTCGAGGGCCGCGTCGCCCTCGTCACCGGCGCCTCGCGCGGCATCGGCGCGGCGACGGCGCGGCGCCTCGGGAGCTGCAACGCCCGCGTCGCGATCCACTACGGGAAGAGCCGCGCCGAGGCGGAGGAGGTCGCCCAGGAGGTCCTGCGCGCCGGCGGCCCCGCCCCCGCCGTCTTCCAGGCCGAGCTCTCGAGCGACGACGACCGGCGCCGCCTCCACCGCGAGGTCGTCGCCGGGCTCGGAGACCCGCTTCTCCTCGTCCACAACGCGGGGATCTACGTCAGGAACCCGTTCGAGGAGACCGACGACGCGGCCTTCCTCTCCCGCTGGCGGGCGACGCTGGCCGTGAACCTCGAGGCGGCCGCGCACCTCACGCTCCTCGCCCTGCCGGCGATGCGCAGGGCGGGCTTCGGGAGGATCGTCATGGTCGCCTCGCGCGCCGCCTTCCGCGCCGAGACGGACGCGGCGAGCTACGCGGTGTCGAAGGCCGGGATGGTGAGCCTCGCGCGGTGCCTCGCGCGGAACGAGGGGAAGCACGGCATCACGGCGAACTCGGTCTGCCCCGGCTGGGTCGACACGGAAATGGCGCGCCCCGACCTCGCCACCCGGAAGGCCGAGATCGAGGGGGAGGTCCCCCTGGGCCGCGTCGCGACGCCGGAGGACTGCGCCCGCGCCATCCTCTTCTACCTCTCGCCCCTCGCCCCCTACGCGAACGGGACGGCGCTCGGCCTCAACGGCGGCTCGTTCCTCCACTGACGCGAAGGCTCCCGTGACGTGCGCCGGATCGCGATCGGGAGCACAATCCCCCGGATGACGTGGCGGCGGCCCTTCGCCTCGTTCCTCCTCGCGTCCTGCGCCTCCGTGGCTCTCGCCGGGCCCCTCGTCGACCTGCGCCCTGCGATCCCGCAGGGCTTCCAGCTCTACCCGGCTCCGCCCGCCTCCGGCCCGGCCGCTCCGTTCTCCGGCCTCTGCGAGCCGAAGGTCGAGTACCTCGTGCGGCTGCCGGGGGATCCCGACTCCCTCTTCACGCTCGGGGGCCCGTCCCCCTCGGGCCACCCGAGCGTCCGCCTCGCGGTCGAGGTGAACGAGGTCATCCCGAAGGTCCTCGCCCCCGACCCGACGGTCGACGCGAACGACTCGCGCGGAGGGCGCACCGCCGGCGACTGGAAGCCCCTCGACGCCGCGGGCCGTCCCTACCAGCTCCGCTTCGGCGCGCGCCTCATCTGGTAGCGCCCGGCCGGCGCTACGCCGCCGGCTTCGCGGCGGGCGCCGGCGGCTTCGGCGGCGGCGGCGGGACGCGGTTGATCGCCGCGTTCCGCGCGAGCGTCATCGGGAGGAGCGCGAGGCCCGAGGGCTCGAACTCCCCCGCCTTCCTCTTCGGGCTCTCGCCGTAGTACGGGCGGTAGCCGTAGCCGGGCCCGCCGGGAGCCGTGTCCGAGGGCTTCTCCGTCAGCTCCGGGATGCCGCGGACCGCCTCCTGCCGCGAGAAGTAGGACATCTCGTAGTCCTTCGTCATCCAGATCGCGTCCTTCGGGCAGGCGTCTACGCAGAAGCCGCACATGACGCAGCGGAGGAGGTCGATCTCGAACGTCGTCGGGTACTTCTCGTAGGCGAGGTTCGGGTGCTCGCCGGCTTCGATGTGGATGCAGTCGGCCGGACAGGCCGTCGCGCACATGTAGCAGGCGACGCAGCGGAGCGAGCCGTCCTCGCGCGTCTTGAGGATGTGCCGCCCGCGGTAGCGGTCGGAGTACTCGCGCCGCTCCTCGGGGTACTCGATCGTCGGGCGCGCGCTCCTCGAGAGGACGTTCGCGACGAACTTCCGGAACGTCAGCGCCATCCCCTGGAGGAGGGGCAGGTAGAGCTTCTCGCCGAGCGTCGGCTCGTGGGGCTGAATCGTGACGACTCGTCCGGGCATGCCGTCTCCCTCTCCTACCGGTCCAGCTCGCCGGCGATGATGTTGAGCGTCCCCAGCGTCGCGACGACGTCGGAGACCATGCCGCCGATGACGATCTTCTCGAACGCCGCGAAGAGCGGGAAGCAGGGCGGGCGCACCTTCACGCGGTAGGGCCGCCCGCTCCCGTCGGAGACGATGGAGTAGCCGAGCTCGCCGTTCGCGCCTTCCGTGTACGAGTAGATCTCCCCCGCCGGGACCTGGATCCCCTCGAAGACGTTCTTGAAGTGGAAGATGAGACCTTCCATCTCGTTGTAGACCATCTCCTTCGGCGGGAGGACGACGCGGTAGTCGTCGGAGACGACCGGCCCGCCCGGGAGCTTCGCGATGACCTGCTCGACGATCCGGAGCGACTGCCGCATCTCCTCCATCCGGACGAGGTAGCGGGCGAAGTTGTCCCCCGCCGTCGCGACCGGGACGTCGAAGTCGACCTCGCCGTAGAGGTCGTACGGCTTGTCCTTGCGGACGTCGTACCCGACGCCCGAGGCGCGCAGGCACGGACCCGTGAAGCCCCAGGCGATCGCCTGCTCCTTCGTGACGACGCCCGTCCCCGACATCCGCTTCTGGAGGATCCGGTTCTTCGTCAGGAGGGTGTCCACCTCCCGGATGTGCGTCGTCACGCTCTTCACGAGCTTCCGGCACCACTCGACGAAGTTCGGGGGGACGTCCATCGAGAGGCCGCCGATCCGCGCGTAGCTCGACGTGAGGCGCGCGCCGCAGCACGCCTCGAGGAGCGAGTAGATCTCCTCGCGGGCCTGGTAGGAGTACCAGAACGTCGTCAGGCCGCCGAGGTCGACGAGGTTCGCCCCGATGCAGACCATGTGGTCCATGATCCGCGAGAACTCCGCGAGGACCGTCCGCACGGCCTTCGCCCGCTCCGGGATCTCGATCCCGAGCATCTGCTCGACGGCGCGGGCGTAGCCGTTGCCGTTGATCATCGGGGAGCAGTAGTTCAGGCGGTCCGTGTACGGGATCACCTGCGTGTACGTGTGCGTCTCCGACATCTTCTCGAAGCAGCGGTGGAGGTACCCGCACTCCCCCTCGGCCGCCACGATCCGCTCGCCGTCGACGCGGAGGACGACGCGCAGCGTCCCGTGCGTCGCGGGATGCGACGGCCCGAAGTTGAGCGTCATCGTCTCGAAGACGTCCTCCGGCTCCTCCGTCTTCGCGGCGAGCGCGGTCTGGAGGACGTCCTCCTCGGTGCAGAGCCAGCGCTGGCCGGCCTCGTAGTCCTTCCGGAGCGCGTGCCCGACGAAGCCGTTGTGGGTCAGGAGCCGGGCGAGGTTCGGGTGCCCGTCGAAGCGGACCCCCATCAGGTCCCACGCCTCGCGCTCGAACCAGTTCGCCGCCGGCCAGATCCCGCTCAGCGTGCCGACGTGCGGGTCGTCGGCGGGGAGCGCGACCCGGAGGCGAAGGTGCTCGTTGCGCTTCGTCGAGTAGAGGAGGGCGTTCAGCAGGAACCGCTCGCTCCCGCGGAAGGAGGGCGGCCCGTCGAGCTTCAGCCGGTCGACGGCGACGAGGTCGAGGAGGAGGTCGCAGGCGGCCGAGGGGTCGTCGCGCAGGAAGCGGGCCGCCTCGTGGAGCGCCGCGGCGTCCGCCACGACCGTCGGGACGTCGGACGCCGGGCGCGGCTCGACGCGGACGGAGCCGTCGGCGAACTTCCGCTCGAGCACCGGCGCGAAGGAGAGGCCCGGTGCGGAGACCGTCGCGCTCACCGGCGGCCTCCCTTCGCGGCGTCGGCCTCGGCGGTCTCGGCCATCTCGGGGAACTCGTGGTGCCCGGCCCGGCCGGGCGCCATGACGGCCTTCGAGTAGGCGGGGAGCGACTCGACCTGCGGGTCGGTCCCGACGCGGATCGGGACGTACGTCTTCGCGGCGCGGTGCCGGGCGAGGTCGCCCGACTGGATCCGCTTCTGGAGCTCGACGAGGCCGTGCATCAGGTTCTCCGGCGTCGGGGGGCAGCCGGCGACGTAGACGTCGACCGGGACGATCTCGTCGATCCCCTGGACGACGTGGTAGGCGCGGTAGAAGCCCCCCGTGCACGCGCAGACGCCCATCGAGATGACCCACTTCGGCTCGGGCATCTGGTCGTAGATCTTCCGGAGGATCGGGGCCTGCTTGTCGGTGATCGTTCCCGCCACGATCATCAGGTCCGCCTGGCGGGGAGAGAACCGGACGACCTCGGCGCCGAACCGGGAGAGGTCGTAGTGCGACGACACGGTCGACATGAACTCGATGGCGCAGCAGGCGGTCCCGAAGGGCATCGGCCAGAGGGAGTTCTTGTGGGCCCACTGGACGAACGCGTCGAGCTTCGTCGTGAGGAAGTCCGTCCCCACGGTCGACGGGACTCCGGGCGCGATCGGCGGCGCGATCCGCGCGGCCGGAAGGGATACGTTCTTGTCGCTCATCACAGACCCCCCGAGCTTGTGAAACCGTTCACGAAGTCGGATTGTAAAGGCCCCTCAGCGCTTTCCGTCGAGCATCTCCAGGATCACCGGCACGCACCGCTCCCCGTGGCACGAGCCGGTGGTGCAGCCCGTCGCCCGCGCCACCTCCTCTACGCTCCGGGCGCCGTTCGCGATGGCGTCGGCGACGCGGGGGTACTTGATCCCGTTGCAGATGCAGACGGGCTTGTACTTGAGGAGGATCCGCGCGTGCTTCTCGGAAAGGGGCGCGTCGTCCACGGCGTCAGAAGTCGACGGTGTAGCGGATCGAGGCGCGGTCCCGCACCCGGTCGAGGTAGACGACGCCGTCCAGGTGGTCGCTCTCGTGGAGGACGACCCGGGCGTGGAATCCGTCCGCCACGAACTCGACCGGCTTTCCGGCCTCCGAGAGGGCCTTCACGCGGATCGAGGAGGGCCTCGGCACGCGCGCGGCGAGGAACGGAACCGAGAGGCACCCCTCCCAGTCCTCCATCTCCTTCGGGTCGAGGACCTCGAAGGACGGGTTCACGAGGATCGTCGGGGGGACCTCGAGGCCGGTGCCGCGCTTGCCGGACGGCTCGACCATGTAGAGGAGGGCGCGGACCGGCGCCGCCACCTGGGGAGCCGCCAGGCCCGTCCCGGCGTATTCCACCATCGTCTCGCGAAGGTCGTCGAAGAGGCCCCTGAAGCGGCCCCGCTTCAGGTCCTTCGGCTCGATCTCCGACGCGGGCCGTCGCAGCACCTCGGCCCCGAGCTTCATCACCTTGAGAATGGCCAAGTCGCCCTCCCGGGACGGGATTCTAGGAGCAGTCCGGCTCGAGGCTCGCCCTTCTTCCCGGCCCGGGGGGGCTCGGGGGCGGCGATCCGTGCCGCCGTCGCGAGACACGACGGCCCGCGGGGGCCGGTCGAAGGGTCGAAGAGGTGGTGCCCAGGGGCGGAGTTGAACCGTCGACACCGCACTTTTCAGGCGCGTGCTCTACCAGCTGAGCTACCTGGGCACCTTCGTCGCGACGGCACGTACCTTGCGGCTCGCCCCGCGGCGCGACGCCCGGGGTTATACCGGCGGCCGATAGAATAGTCAACGCGGCGCGACCGCGCCGCACCCGCAAGAGAAGACATGAAGCACTCCCTTCGCCTCCTCCTCGCTCCCCTCCTGCTCCTCGCCCCGTTCGTCCTCGCCCAGGAGGCCGAAAAGGCCCCCGCGCACGCCCGCCCCCAGGACGATCCCCCGGTCTGGGCGAAGTCGTTCGAGGACGCCGCCCAGCGCGCCCGCGGGATGCGCGACGGCCGGGTCCTCGTCGAGCTCCGGAACGCGTCGTGCCCCGACTGCGAGCGGATGGCGAGGATCGTCTACGACACCGCGTCGTTCCGGGCCTTCACCCGGGACAAGGTCCCCGTGAGCGTCAACCGGGCCTCGCCGGAGGGGGAGCGTCTCGCGACCCGCTTCGGCGTCCGGGTCCTCCCGGCCTGGCTCGTCGTCACGCCCGATCTCCTCCTCTGCGGAAAGCAGGAGGGGGCGACGAACCAGTCGGCCTGGGTCGAGCGTTTCGTCGGGCAGGAGAAGGACTGGATGGAGTTCCGGAAGAAGCTCGAGGACGAGAAGAAGGCGCCGGCCGACCCGGCCGTCGTCTTCGCCGCGGCGGAAGGGGCCTACCGCCACTACGGCGAGGCGATGGCCGAAGAGCGGTTCCGCCGTGTCGCGGAGAACGCGAAGGCCCCTTCGGAGCTCTGCGACCGGTCGCTCGCCTACCTCGCCTCGATCGCCCTGAACGCGAACCGCTTCGACGACGCGGAGAAGTCGCTGAGCCGCCTCGTCGCCACGAGCAAGGACCCCGCCCTCGTCGAGAAGGCCGAGCTCCGCCTCGCCGACGTCGCGCTCGGGCGAGGCGACCGGAAGAAGGCGGCCGAGCGGCTGAACGCCTTCCTCGAGAAGCACCCCGCCTCCCCGTCCCGCCCGCAGGCCGAGGCCCTCCTCAAGGCCATCGAAGCCGCGAAGCCCTGATGGAGAACCGAATGACGTCCCGACTCTCCCGCGCCCTCGCGGCGGCGGCCGCCGCCCTCGCGCTCGCCGCGCCCGCGCTCGCCCTCGGCCCCGACGCGCCTTCCCCCGTCTCCCTCCGGGTCGCCGCCGACGCCGAGAAGATCGTCGCCGGCCAGCCGTTCCGGCTCGCCGTCGTGGCGACCGTCGCGCCGGGCTGGCACGTCAACGCGAACAAGCCGCTCGAGGATTGGCTCATCCCGACCGTCGCCGCGGTCGCCCCGGCCGAGGGGCTGACGCTCGGCGCTCCCGTCTACCCTCCCCACCAGGAGAAGAAGCTCCCGTTCTCCGACAAGCCGCTCGCGCTCTACGAGGGCGAGACGGTCATCCTCCTCGAGGGGAAGGCCGACCCGGGGGCGGCGCCCGGCCCTCGGACCCTCCGCGCGACGCTCGACTTCCAGCCCTGCAACGACGCCCAGTGCCTCGCCCCCTCGCAGGCCGAGGCGACGCTCGCCGTCGACGTTGCCCCCGCGGGGACCGCCGTCGCCCCGGCGAATGCCGCGCTCTTCCCGCTCGCCGGAGCCCGCGACGGCGGCACCGCGCCGCCGCCGACGACGGTGCCGGGAGACGCCCCCGCCCCCGGCCCCTTCGCCGGGCACTCCCTCCCCGCCATCCTCGGCCTCGTCTTCCTCGCCGGCCTCGCCCTCAACCTGACGCCCTGCGTCTATCCCCTCATCCCGATCACGGTCGGCTTCTTCTCGCGCCAGAGCGAGGGGAGGACGAGCCGCACGTTCGGCCTCGCCCTCGCCTACGTCCTCGGGATGAGCGTCACCTACTCCGCGCTCGGCGTCTTCGCGGCGCTCTCCGGCTCGCTCTTCGGCTCGTGGCTCCAGAAGCCCGCCGTCCTCGTCGTCATCGCCCTCGTCGTCCTCGCGCTCGCGCTCTCGATGTTCGGCCTCTACGAGATCCAGGCGCCGCACTTCATCACCGACCGCACCGGGAGCAAGGGGGGCGTCCTCGGCGCGCTCACGATGGGCCTCTTCGTCGGCTTCGTCGCGGCGCCCTGCATCGGGCCGTTCGTCCTCTCGCTCCTGACCTACGTCGCGCAGCAGGGCTCCGCGCCGCTCGGGTTCGGCCTCTTCTTCACGCTCGCGATGGGCCTCGGCCTCCCCTACCTCGTCCTCGGCACGGTCTCCGGAAGCCTCAAGGCGATGCCGCGGTCGGGCGAGTGGATGATCGCCATCCGCAAGGTCTTCGGCTTCGTCCTCGTCTCGCTCGCCGCCTGGTTCCTCCGCCCGCTCCTCCCCGAGCGCGTCTTCGACTGGGCCGTGGCCCTGCCGCTCCTGGCAGGCGGCGCCTGGTTCCTCTTCCTCGAGAAGGCGGGCTCGGCGCTCGGCTGGTTCCGCGCCGTGAAGGTCGCGATCGGGATCGCCCTCCTCGCGGCCGCGGTCCCATTCCTCCTGCCGGCGAAGAAGGGCGAAGCGCTCGCCTTCAGGCCCTACTCCGACGCCGCCCTCGCCGAGGCGGCCGCCGCCGGCAAGCCCGTCGTCATCGACTTCTTCGCCGACTGGTGCCTTCCCTGCAAGGAGCTCGAGAAGTTCACCTTCACGGACGCCGGGGTGAGGAAGGCCCTCGACGGATGGGTCCTCCTCAAGGCCGACCTGACGAAGACCGCCTCTCCCGAGGTCGCCGCCCTCCGGACGAAGTGGAACATCCAGGGGGTCCCGACGATGGTCTTCCTCGGTCCGGACGGGAAGGAGTCGAAGCCGCGCGTCGTCCAGTTCGAGAAGCCGGCGGCCTTCCTCTCCCGGTTCCCGAAGTGACCAGGCGGGAGGAGGGCCTCCCGGCCCTCCTCCCGATCCGCGCGGTCAGGCCCGGGTCGCGCGGCCGAGCTTGACGGCGAGAGCGGCCTTGGCCGCCTGCCGCTGCGCCTCCTTCTTCGTCGCGCCCGCCCCCGTCGCCGAGAGCGCCTCGTCGTAGACGACCTCGAAGACGAACTCCTTCAAATGGTCCGGGCCGCTCTCGGAGACGAGCCGGTAGAGCGGGAGGGGTTTCCCTTCTCCCTGCGCGAGCTCCTGCAGCGCGGTCTTGTAGTCGTGGAACGAGAGCTCCCCGGGGTCGAGCTCGGCGACGGCCCCCGCGAAGAGCCGGCGCGCCACCTCGCGCGCCGCGGGGAGGCCGGAATCGAGCGTGATCGCCGCGAAGACCGCCTCGAACGCGTCGGCGAGGAGCGACTCCTTCACGCGCCCCCCGGATCGGCTCTCGCCGGCCGCGAGGAGGAGCACGCTGCCGAGATCGAGCTCCCGCGCGAGCCGCGCGAAGCTCGGCTCGGAGACGAGGTGCGAGCGCGCCTTGGAGAGCTGCCCCTCGCGGAACCCCGGGAACGCCTCGAAGAGCATCTCGGCGACGAGGAAGCCGAGGACGCTGTCGCCGAGGAACTCGAGCGTCTCGTTGTCCTGCGCCGCCTCCGACCTCGGCGCCTCGTTCGCGTACGAGGAGTGGGTGAGGGCCCGCTCGAGGAGGGCACGGTCCCGGAAGCGGTACCCGAGGGCCTCCTCGAGATGCGTCAGCTGGTCGTCGCGCGTCACGGGGGGATCGTAGCGAAGGACGGGCCCGGCGGGGCGGCGCGCGTCCCCCGATCGCCGGTCGACCCCTCCCGGGCTAGAAGAGGAAGGAGGCGCCGAGGCCCGCGAAGGACCCGTTCGACTCGCGGCCGAACGTGACTCCGACCCTCGCGTCGACCATCAGCCGGTTGCCGAGGAGGTACTGGAGGCCGCTGTCGATCATCTGCTCTCCCGGTCCGCCGGGCTCCGTCCGGTTCCAGCCGAATCCCTCGAGGAAGAGACTCGCCCTCTCCGACGCCTGGAACGCGAACGAGACGCCGCCCGCCACGAGCCCGACCGTCGCCCCGGAGCCGCCCGCCCCTGCGACGCCCGCGTTGACCGTCACCGACGCCTTCGCGGAGATCGCCTGGTCGAGCGCGACGACGCCGTAAGGCTGCAGGTGCGGCGACCGGTAGTCGGCCGACCCGACGGGCAGCGAGGTCCCGACGATCACCCCGAAGTCGGTCGCCTCGGAATCGAAGAGCTTCCACTTCAGGTCGACCAGCGGCCCGAGGACGCCGCGGGTGCTCGTCCGCGACCGGCTCCAGTCGAAGCTGAAGACCTGCATCCGGGCCTCGACCCGCGCCGAGAAGGGGACGCGGACCATCAGCTCGCCGGCGTCGAAATCGCTGTTCCCGCCGGCCCGCGCGAGGGTCACGCCCCCCTCGACCTGGACGTGTCCCACGGGCACGATCTGGATCCCGTTGCACGCGTCCGGGCGGTCCGGCGCGACGACCGGCGGCGTTTCCGCGGGCTGGGCCGGCGCCGGACGCGCGAGCGCCAGCGACGCTCCCCACGCGACGGCGGCCAGGAGGAGGGCGGCCCTCACGGCATGCTCACGCCGGGCGGCGGGACTACTCCCCGGTGAAGACGGGGGCCCGCTTCTCGAAGAAGGCCTGGATCCCCTCGCGGTAGTCGCGGCTGTCGTAGACCCGCCGGCGCAGCCCCTGGATCAGCTCGAACATGTTCGGTGTGAGAGGGTGCGCCATCGAGAGGAGGCGGATCTGCTCCTTGATCGCCGAGATCGAGAGCGGGCTGTTGCGCGTGATCGCCCCGGCCTTCTCGTAGGTGTGGCGCTCCAGCTCCTCCACCGGGACGAGGTCGTTGAGCACGCCGAGCCGGTACGCCGCCTCGGCCTCGACGGGGAGCGCCGTGAAGAACATCTCCCGCACCGTGTTGACCGGGAGCATGTTCATGAAGTGCAGGATCCCGGTCACGTTGTACGGGACCCCGATCTTCGCGGGGGTCATCGTGAAGCTCGTCGTGGGGCAGCCGATGAGGATGTCGCACGAGAAGGCGAGGTCGCACGCCCCGCCCCAGACCGCCCCCTCGATCATCGCGATGACCGGGATCGGCAGGTACTGGATCTTCCGGATCGCCACGAGGAGCGGGTCGTCGTAGGCGAGCGGGTCCCGCCCCGAGACCGGGAGCTCCCTCACGTCGTGCCCGGCCGACCAGACCTTCGAGCCCGCCGGGGCGCGCAGGACGATCGCGCGGACCTTCAGGTCCTGCATCCCGTCGAGCGCCGAGGCGAGCTCGTGGACGAGGTCCTTGCTCAGCGCGTTTCGCTTCTCGAGGTTCGCGAGGGTGACGGTCCCGACGTGGTCGCGGATCTCGGTACGGACGAGGCTCAAGGGCGTCCTCCTTCCGGCGCCCGCCGGCGCCGGGGCTCCTCTCGGGCTCCGTGGTCCGCTGCCGGAGGAGGGACTCGAACCCTCACGGCCCTCGCGGGCCTGGGGCTTTTAAGGCCCCTGCGTCTGCCGTTCCGCCACTCCGGCCCCCGATCGCGGTCCCCGGGGCCCGTCCGGGGAGATTAGCCCCAACGGACGCCCGCGCCCCCCCGAAACGAAACCGCCGCGCCCTCGGGCGCGGCGGCGGGTCTTCGCTGGAGGCGACGGTCGGATTCGAACCGACGAATGAGGCTTTTGCAGAGCCTTCCCTTAACCACTTGGGTACGTCGCCGTTCCCCTTTCGGGGAGGCGGATGTTACCAGAAGCCGTGCGCGGGAAAGCCCGCCCGGGGACCGTCAGGCCGAACGCTTCAGGACGTCCTTGGCGATCGTCGAGAGCTGCATGTACGACGTTCCTTCGTAGATCTTTCCGATCTTCGCGTCGCGGTACATCTTCTCGAGGGGGTAGTCCTTGACGTACCCGTATCCGCCGAGGAGCTCGAGCCCCTTCGACGTGCAGTACTCGGCGACCTCGGAGGCCTTCAGCTTCGCGATCGCCCCCTCGCGCGCGAAGGGCATCCCGGCCTCCTTGAGACGGGCGGCGTTGTAGACGGCGAGGCGGGCGCACTCGAGCTCCATGTCCATCCGGGCGAGCTCGTGCTGGATCGCCTGGAACTCGGAGATCGGCCTCCCGAACTGGACGCGCGTCTGGACGTACTTCGCGGAGTAGTCGAGCGCGGCCCGGGCGATCCCGAGCATCTGGGCGCCGATGCCGATGCGCCCCTCGTTCAGGGTCTCGATGGCGATCTTGTACCCCTCGCCCACCTTCCCGAGGACGTTCTCCTCGGGGACCTCGAGGTCCTCGAACGCGAGGGCGAGCGTGGAGGAGGCGCGGATGCCGAGCTTGTCCTCCTTCTTCCCCTTGGTGAAGCCCTTCCAGCCCGACTCGACGACGAAGGCGGTGATCCCCTTGTAGCCCTTCGCGAAGTCGACGTTCGCGAAGACGAGGAAGATCTCCGACTCGAGGCCGTTCGTGATCCAGAGCTTGCCGCCGTTGAGGACCCAGCGGTCCCCCTTCTTCTCGGCCCGCGTCTTGAGCGCGAAGGCGTCGGAGCCCGACTCGGCCTCCGAGAGGGCGTACGAGCCGACCTTCGACTTCGCGAGCTGCGGGAGGTACTTCTTCTTCAGCTCCGGCGAGGCCCAGCGGAGGATGGCGTTGGCGACGAGCGTGTTCTGGACGTCGACGACGACGGCGCAGGCCGCGTCGACCCGGGCGAGCGCCTCGATGACCGCGATCGCGGTACCGAAGCTCTGGCCGAGGCCGCCGTACTCCTCGGGGATCTCGATCCCCATGAGGTCGAGCTCGAAGAACTGGCGGACGAGCTCGGGGTCGATCCTGCTGGCCTCGTCCATGGCGTGCGAGCGCGGGCCGATGGTCTCGACGGCGAACTGGTAGACGTTCTCGGCGATCTCCCTCTCGGACTCGGAGAGGACGGAGAGGGGCGGGATCGCGGCCTCAGCGGCGACGGGCATCGGTGCCTCCTACGGCTCGGGAGGATAACCCCGGACGACGCGACGCGGCGCCGTCCGGTCCCGCTGTCGTCTCGGTGAACACGCGAAGCGGCGGATCATATCCTCCTTCCCGCCGCGGGGAAGGGCGAATCCGCGAGGAACGAGTCCGGCTTCGCCGCGGGGGGGACCCCGGCCTCGGGGCGCCGGGCGGGCCGCCTCCGCAAACCCGCTCAACCACGCGGTTTTCGCGCGTTCCCTTCGCATCGCGCTCCACCGGTCTTCACGCCCATCTTTCGTTGACGCCCCCCCTCCCCTCCGATAGACTGCCAAACGTTCTCCGGCTGCCCCGCGGGGCCGCCGCGGGGGTGCGTGATTTCATTGGCTGCCTTTCGACATCGGCATTTTCTCGTCAATCCTCCGATGGGGAACCCGTCGGAGCACGACACCGTCCTCATGAGTCAGAGGAGGAGGAAGAACCCTATGGCAAGTCCAAGCCGGACGAAGCTCAGCTGGGCGCTCGCGATCGCAATGATCGTCTGCGTCCTCGGTGCCGCCACGACGGCGGTGGCCCAGGAGACGACCGGGCGCATCGTCGGGTCCGTCACCATGAAGACCGACCAGAGCCCGCTCCCGGGCGTCGCGGTCGAGGCGATCCACGTCCCGACGGGCACGCGCTACACGGCCGTCACGGCGGCGAACGGCCGGTTCAGCATCCTGAACGTCCGCGTCGGCGGCCCCTACACGATCACCGCGAGCATCAGCGGCTTCCGGCCGCAGACGCAGAAGGGGATCGACGTCGCCCTCGGCGAGACGCGCCAGCTCGCGTTCCCGATGGACCTCGAGAGCGTCATGGAGTCCGTCGTCGTCACGGCCGAGAGCGCTCCCCTCATCACCCCGGACCGGATGGGCTCCTCCGAGTCGATCACCGAGAGCCAGATCCAGGCCCTCCCGACGATCTCCCGGCAGTTCCAGGACGTCGCGCGGACGAACCCCTACGTGAACGTCTCGCTCAGCGACGACGCCGGCTCGAGCATGTCGGTCTCGGGCAAGAACAACCGCTACAACACGATCCAGATCGACGGCGCGGTCAACAACGACCTCTTCGGCCTCGGCACGTACGGCACGCCCGGCAGCCAGACGTACACGCAGCCGATCTCCATGGACTCCGTCCAGGAGCTCCAGGTCGTCGTCTCGCCCTACGACATCAAGCAGGGCGGCTTCACGGGCGGCGCGATCAACGCCGTCACCCGGAGCGGGGCGAACACCTGGTCCGCCTCCGTCTACGGCTCGACCCGGAACGAGAATTTCATCGGCGACAAGCTCCCCCAGGCCCACGGCGACGCCGCGACCAAGCCGATCGCGAAGTTCGACAACGACCAGCTCGGCGGGCGCGTCGGCGGAGCGATCCTAAAGGACAAGCTGTTCTTCTTCCTCAGCGGTGAGATGAACCGGCGCTCCGAGCCGACGGGCGGCTCCGCCGACGGCTCGGCCGCGAACAACTACAACAACCCCGCCCAGGCCGCGCTCTTCCGCAACATCCTCATCAGCAAGTACAACTACGACCCGGGGGGCCTCGGCGACTACAACGGCGACACGGACGGCAACCTCATCTTCGGCCGCCTCGACTTCAACATCAACGAGTCGAACAACGTCACGCTGCGCCACAACTACGTCGACGCCTCGCGCGACGTGACCCCGACCCGCATCTCGACGACGTACGGCTTCGAGACGGCCGGCTACACGATCGCGAGCAAGACGAACTCGACGGTCCTCCAGGCGAACAGCATCTTCGGGACGTCGTCGTTCAACATGGGCCGCGTCGGCTACCAGACCGTCCGCGACAGCCGCGAGGTGCCCGTCGCGTTCCCCTCGGTCTACATCTGCAACAGCCCGAACTCGGCGTGCACCGGCAACAACACCTACCAGCTCGTCGCCGGCACCGAGCGCTCCTCCGGGGCGAACGGCCTCGACCAGGACATCCTCGAGATCACCGACGACTTCACCCTGATCAAGGGCGACCACACCCTCACGATCGGGACGCACAACGAGTTCTTCAAGTTCTCGAACGTCTTCATCCAGGACATCACCGGCACCTACTTCTTCAAGAGCGTCGACGCCTTCAACGCCGGCGTCGCCGACCGCTACCAGGTCAAGTTCGCGAACGGCTCCGACCCCCGCCGCGCGACCGAGTTCGGCGCCCAGCAGTGGGGCATCTACATGGGCGACCGGTGGCGGGTCAGCAACGCCCTCACCCTCGACCTCGGCCTCCGCTTCGACCTCCCGCGCCTGACCGACAAGCCGACCTACAACCCGGCCGTCGACACCACCTTCGGCATCGACACGACCGAGGTCCCGAACAACGAGCTCATGGTCTCCCCGCGCGTCGGCTTCAACTGGGCCCCGTCGGCCTCGGGCAAGGACCAGATCCGCGGCGGAATCGGCGTCTTCGCCGGCCGCACGCCGTTCGTCTGGATCTCCAACGCGTTCGGCGGCACGGGCATCGAGATCACGGGCCTCTCCGCCAGCAACGTCACCTTCAACCCCGACCCGTACAACCCGCCCAAGAACTTCCCCCCCGGCACGTCCGCCTACTCGGTCGACACGATCGACCCGAACTTCAAGTTCCCCCAGATCCTCCGCACGACGCTCGCCTATGACCGCGAGCTCCCCGGCGGGATCCGCGGCAGCGTCGAGGCGATGTTCACGAAGACGCTCCAGGACGTCTTCTACCAGAACATCAACAAGGTCGACTCCGGCAAGCGGACGCCCTGGGGCGCCCCGATCTACCAGAACAAGAGCACGACGTTCTCCGACGCCACCTACCTCACGAACACCTCGAAGGGCGAGCAGCAGAACTACAGCGTCTCGCTCGAGAAGCGCTTCCCCTTCGGCCTCTACCTCAACGGCTCCTACGCCTACATGAAGGCGAAGGCCGCCTTCGAGGCGACCTCCTCCGTCGCCTACTCGAACTGGCAGTTCCAGACGACGAACGGCGACATCTACACCGAGCAGCTCACCCGGTCCTTCTACGAGATCCCGCACCGCTTCGTGGCCGTCGCCACGCAGAACTTCCGGACGGGCTCCATCGCCCACAACATCGGCCTCGTCTTCAACGCCCAGTCCGGCCAGCCGTACTCCGTCATCGTGGGCGGAAACCCGAACCAGGACGGCGGCACGAGCAACGACCTCCTCTGGATCCCGGCGAACTATTCCGACGTCGTCTGGAAGGGCACGGGCGCCCCGACCGAGGACAAGTGGAACAGCTGGCTCTCGATGACCGGCCTCGACAAGTACCGCGGCCGCGTCTCCGAGCGGAACGGCCTCGACGCTCCCTGGACCCACACCCTCGACTTCCACTACGACATCGAGCTCCCGATCACGGCCGTGAAGGCCCAGGTCACCTTCGACGTCCTCAACCTCATCAACCTCATCGACAGCAACAGCGGCATCCTCCGCTACGTCTTCAACCAGACGTACAACGCGATGACCTACTCCGGAGTCGACGCCGCGACCGGCAAGCCGATCTACACCGTCAACTCGGGCGCCCTCGACGAGGGGAAGATGTACTCGACGAACGGCATCCGCTCGCGCTGGCAGATCAAGCTCGGCGCGCGCCTCAGCTACTGATCCTCCCCGACACGGTCGGATGAAGCGGGGGGCCGAAAGGCCCCCCGTTCCTTTTCCCGGCCTCCCGCGATCGCGGCCGACGGCGGAAGGCCCGGGACGCGCGCTCGCGGGCGCTTGGCGCCTTCCGCGGGCGCTCCCCTGAGCTCAGCCCCTCGCGGGAGCGAAGAGCCTTCTCAGCGCCTCCTCGGCGCTCACGGCGGCCGGGTCTCCCTCCGCGGGGGCCCACGGGGCGCGGTCCTGCGGGGCCGGCGCCACGTACGGCCCCGGCTTCGTCTCGAAGAAGACCGTCCCCGGCAGGAGCGCGACGAGGCCGTGCCAGGCTCCGGGCGGGAGGTCGGCGCCGAACGTCTCGCCCCCGGGCTCCAGCCGCGCCGATTCCGTCACGTTCCCCGCGTCGTCGAACACGACGAGTCCGAGCGCTCCCGCGACGACGACGATCGTCTCCGTGCGCGGCGGGTCGAGATGACGATGCGGCTGCACCCAGCTTCCCGGCTCGATGGAATTGAGAAGTCGGTGGACCGCGTCGTCCATCTCGTGGAGGTTCCGGTTGAGGCGTTTACGCGGCGCGAGAGCCGCGCGGCGCGAGAGCTCCTCCAGGTCGCGGCTCCGGAGCCAGACGTCTGAGCGCATCCGGTCAGTTTACTCCTCGGCGGCCTCCGTCCCAACCCTGATCGCCTGTCTCACCCGAGAGCAATTCCCCTGGACGGGGCGTATCGTTTCCGCGTGGTGCCCGCCACGAATCGATCGTTCCCAAGGCGCAAGGAGGATGTTTGATGTCTACGTTCGTCAAAGACCTGATGGCCGAGGTGAAGGCGAAGAACCCGGCGGAGCCCGAGTTCCACCAGGCCGTTCAGGAAGTGGCCGAATCGCTCGCGGTCTGCCTCGAGCAGCGGCCCGAGTACCGAACCGCGAAGGTCCTCGAGCGGATCATCGAGCCCGAGCGGCTGATCATGTTCCGCGTACCCTGGGTGGACGACCAGGGGAACGTGCGGATCAACCGTGGCTTCCGGATCGAGATGAACAGCGCGATCGGCCCCTACAAGGGCGGGCTGCGCTTCCACCCGTCCGTCAACCTCGGGATCCTGAAGTTCCTCGCGTTCGAGCAGGTCTTCAAGAACTCCCTGACGACGCTCCCGATGGGCGGCGGCAAGGGGGGCTCCGACTTCGACCCGAAGGGCAAGAGCGACGTCGAGGTCATGCGCTTCTGCCAGGCCTTCATGGGCGAGCTGTTCCGCCACATCGGCGCCGACACCGACGTCCCCGCCGGTGACATCGGCGTCGGCGGCCGCGAGATCGGCTTCCTCTTCGGGATGTACAAGAAGCTCCGCAACGAGTTCGTGGGCGTCCTCACGGGCAAGGGCCTCAACTGGGGCGGCTCGCTGATCCGTCCCGAGGCGACGGGCTACGGCTCCGTCTACTTCGCCGCCGAGATGCTCGGCACGAGGGGCCAGACGCTCGAGGGGAAGACCTGCCTCGTCTCGGGGACCGGCAACGTCTCCCAGTACACCATCGAGAAGATCCTCCAGCTCGGCGGCAAGCCCGTCACGTGCTCCGACTCGAACGGCTACATCTACGACCCCGAGGGGATCACGCGCGAGAAGCTCGCCTTCGTGATGGACCTCAAGAACGTCCGGCGCGGGCGCATCAAGGAATACACGGACAAGTTCAAGTCCGCCGTCTACACGCCGCTCGACGGCACGCTCGACCACAACCCGCTCTGGGCCCACAAGGCCGACTGCGCGTTCCCGAGCGCCACGCAGAACGAGATCAACGGGAAGGACGCGGCGAACCTCCTGAAGGGCGGCGTCTACGTCGTCTCCGAGGGCGCGAACATGCCCACGACGATCGAGGGCGTGAACCAGTTCCTCGACGCGAAGATCCTCTACGGGCCGGGGAAGGCCGCGAACGCGGGCGGCGTCGCGACGTCGGGCCTCGAGATGTCGCAGAACTCGATGCGGCTGTCGTGGAGCCGCGAGGAAGTCGACGCGAAGCTCCACGGGATCATGAAGAGCATCCACCGCAACTGCAAGGAGACCGCCGAGCGCTTCGGCACTCCGGGCAACTACGTGAACGGCGCCAACATCGCCGGCTTCCTGAAGGTGGCCGACGCGATGATGGACCAGGGCGTCGTCTGACCTTCAGCTAGTCTCGTCCCCGGGGGAGGCGGCGCGCGGGCGCCCCTCCCCCGGGAGGCGACCGATGGCCGCGACCGACTCCGGCTCCCCGCCCTCCCCGCGCCCCGCCGAGTGGCGCGGCTTCCAGGGGCTCATGCCCCACCGGATCCACGACATCCTCGTCGTCTCCAGCCTGTACGACTCGTTCATCCTCGCCGAGGACGGCCAGCTCTACGAGCGGATCCTGGCCGAGTCGGAGGAGCTGAACCTGAGGAACGTCCCCGGCATCACGCGCGTCTCGACCGGCGCGGAAGCCCTCGCGCTCCTCGAGGCCCAGCCGCGCTTCAACCTCGTCGTGACCTCCCTGCACGTCGGCGACATGGGCGCCCTCGCGCTCGCGCGCGGGATCCGGAAGGTCTGCGGCAGGGGGACCGCGGTGGCCCTCCTCGCCTACGACGCGCGCGAGCTGGCCGACTTCGTCGCCCGCCACGACGCGCGCGAGCTCGACGGGGTCTTCCTCTGGCAGGGCGACGTGAGGATCCTCCTCGCGATCGTCAAGCTCGTCGAGGACCGCTGGAACGTGGCCCACGACATCGAGCAGGCGGGCGTCCAGGTCATCCTCCTTGTCGAGGACAGCGTCCGCTTCTACTCGTCGTTCCTCCCCGTCATCTACTCGGAGATCTGGCGCCACTCGCACGGGCTCATCCCGGACGGGATCAACCTCTCCCAGAAGCTGCTCCGGCTGAGGGCCCGGCCGAAGGTGCTCCTCTGCCGGACCTGGGAGGAGGCCTGGGACGCCTTCGCCCGCTACCACGAGCACGTCCTCGGCGTGATCTCCGACGTCGAGTTCCCGCGGGCGGGCGAGCTCGCGCCGCTCGGGGGAGTCGAGCTCGCGCGCCGCGTCAAGGCCGAGGACCCCGACGTGCCCGTGATGCTCCAGTCGTCCCGGCCCGAGAACGAGGCCCCCGCGAGGCAGGCGGGAGCCTCCTTCGCGCTGAAGGAGTCGCCCCTCCTCCTGCAGGAGCTGCGGGAGTTCATGGCGGGGAACTTCGGGTTCGGCGACTTCGTCTTCCGCCTCCCCGACGGGACGGAGGTCGGCAGGGCCTCCGACCTGAAGGGCCTCGAGGAGATGCTCTGGACCGTCCCGGCCGAGAGCGTCGGGTACCACGGCGAGCGGAACCACTTCTCGAGCTGGCTGAAGGCGCGGACGGAGTTCGACCTGGCCCACAGCCTCAGGCCGCGCAAGGTCGAGGACTTCCCCACGCTCGACGACCTCCGCCGGGACCTGATCCGGTCGATCCAGGAGTACCGTCTGCGGCGCGGGCGGCGGCTCGTCGCCGACTTCGACCGCGACACCTACGACGGGAGCGCCCGCTTCTGCCGCCTCGGCGGCGGCTCCCTCGGGGGCAAGGCGCGCGGCCTCGCCTTCGTGAACCTCCTCCTCGAGGACGCGGGCCTCGCCGCGCGGTTCCCGGACGTCGTCGTCTCCGTCCCCTCCTGCGTCGTCGTCGGGACGAACGTCTTCGACCGGTTCCTCGACGAGAACGACCTGCGCGAGCTCGCCATCGCGTGCGGGGACGACGAGGAGCTCGAGGAGCGCTTCCTCGCGGCCCCGATGCCCGAGGAGACCGCGAGGGACCTCGCCGCCTTCCTCCACGTCGCGCGGTACCCCCTCGCCGTCCGCTCCTCCAGCCTCCTCGAGGACTCGCAGTACCAGCCCTTCGCCGGCGTCTACGCCACCTACATGATCCCGAACAACAGCCCGAGCGCGTCGGCCCGGCTCGCCCAGCTCGAGGCCGCCGTGAAGAAGGTCTGGGCCTCCACGTTCACGCGCCACGCGAAGGCCTATCTCGCCGCGACGCCGTACCGCCTCGAGGAGGAGAAGATGGCCGTCGTCCTCCAGCGGGTGGTCGGGTCGGCGCACGGCGGGCGCTTCTACCCGAGCTTCGCGGGGGTGGCCCGGTCCCACAACTTCTACCCGTCCGCGCCGATGACGACCGACGACGGCATCGCCGCGGTCGCCCTCGGCTTCGGCGAGAGCGTCGTGGACGGCGACGCCTGCGTCCGCTTCTGCCCGCGCTGGCCGCGGCACATGGTGCAGTTCTCGTCCGTCAAGGACATCCAGAGGAACTCGCAGCGCCACTTCTTCGCCCTCCCCGTCGCCGAGCGGGAGGGCGAGGACGGCGCGCTCCGGCCCGCCACGGGCGTCTTCGACCTGCGCCGCTACGGGCTCGACGTGGCCGAGTCGGACGGCACGCTCGCCGCCGTCGGCTCCACGTGGTCGCCCGAGAACGACGCGGTGTACGACGGGATCACGCGCCCCGGCGTGCGCCTCGTCAGCTTCGCGCCGATCCTCAAGCACGGCGTCTTCCCGCTGCCGGAGCTCCTCGCGGCGCTCCTCGACCTCTCGACGAAGGGAACCGCGGCGCCGGTCGAGATCGAGTTCGCGGCGAACCTCGCCGTCCCGCCCGGCGCCCCGAAGGAGCTCGGCTTCCTCCAGCTCCGCCCCCTCGCCCTCGCGCGCGAGGAGGAGGTCCTCGCGATCGGCGAGCCGGAGCCCGCGGAGGTCCTCTGCCGGAGCCGGACGGTGCTCGGCAACGGGAGGGTCGAGGGCGTGAGGGACGTCGTCGTCGTCGACGTCCACCGGTTCGACCGGAGCCGGAGCCGGGCCGCCGCGGCGGAGGTGGCCCGCCTGAACGCGCGCCTCGTGGCCGCCGGGGTCCCCTACCTCCTCGTCGGCGTCGGCCGCTGGGGATCGGCCGACCCGTTCCTCGGCATCCCCGTCACCTGGGAGCAGATCTCCGGGGCGCGCGTCATCGTCGAGGCCGGTTTCCGGGACTTCAAGGTGACCCCGTCCCAGGGAAGCCACTTCTTCCAGAACCTCACCGCCGCCAGCACTGGCTACTTCACCGTGAACCCGGAGGCGGGCGACGGGGAGCTCGACTGGGCGTGGCTCGCCGCGCAGCCGGCCGAGGAGGAGCTGGAGTACGCACGGCACCTGCGGGTCGGCGCCCCCTTCCGGATCACGATGAACGGGCGCCGGAACGAAGGGGTCGTCCTCAAGCCCGCGAGCCCGTGAGCCTCGCGCTCTTCGCCAGCGACCTCCACGGCCGGGCCTCGCGCTACGACGCCCTCTTCGCGGCGGTGGCCGAGCGCCGCCCGTCGGCCCTCTTCCTCGGGGGCGACCTCCTCCCCGGAGCCTTCGCCGACCCCGTCCCGGGAGGGTTCGTCGAGGGCTGGCTCCTCCCGCGGCTCGCCGAGCTCCGGAGGGGGTCCGCGGGTCGTGCGTTCCGCCTGTTCGCCATCCCGGGAAACGACGACGCGGCCTTCCGGGACGGGGCGTTCGCGGAAGCGGAACGACGCGGCCTCCTGACCTGGCTCGACGGGAGGGTCGACGAATGGGACGGCCGCCCCGTCCTCGGCTACTCCTGCGTGCCGCCGACGCCCTTCCTGCTGAAGGACCGCGAGCGCTACGACGTGTCGCGGTTCGTCGACCCGGGGTGCGTCTCCCCCGAGGAAGGGTTCCACAGCGTCCCCTTCGAGGCGCGCGAGGCGCGGCTCGCGACGATTGCGAGGGACCTCGAGGCGCTCGCCCGCGGCGTCGACCTCTCGCGCGGCGTCTGCCTCTTCCACGCGCCTCCCTACCGGTCGCGACTCGACCGGGCCGCGCTCGACGGGAGGAGCGTCGAGCACGCTCCGCTCGACGTCCACGTCGGGAGCGTGGCGATCCGCCGCTTCCTCGAGGCCCGCCAGCCCGCGGTCTCCCTCCACGGCCACGTCCACGAGTCGGCCCGCCTGACCGGGGAGTTCCGGGACCGCATCGGGAGGACCCTTTGCCTCTCGGCCGCGCACGACGGCCCCGAGCTCGCGCTCGTCTCCTTCGACCCGGACGATCCCGCGGCGGCGTCGCGCGAGCTCCTCTGAGCCGCGGGGAGCGGAGAGAGGCGGCCGGGGCGCCTGCCGAAGCGCTCCCCGGCCGCCGCGCGCCCCGCTAGACGGTCGGCAGCTCCCGGCGGGCCTTCTCGAAGATCCCGTCGAACCAGGACGCGAACCGGACCTCCAGGGCGTCCAGCCCGAGGGTCTGCACCGGGACCACCGGCTCCCCGAGCCCGGTGAACGGAGCGCCGGGCAGCCCGCGGCCGTCCGCGCTCCAGACCGCGCCCGAGGGGCCGACGTCGAGCCCGGCCCAGATCGGCACGACCCGCTGGATCTCGCTGGTCACGTCCTGGGCGGACCCGTACTTCATCTTGAAGCGGTAGCCGAGGAGGCCGGCGAGCCGGCTGAGGATCTCCCAGGTCTCCATGCCGCCCGCGGGGGGCACGGCGCGTTCCAGCCGCTGCACGCGCCGCTCCGCGTTCGTCATGGTGCCGCTCGTCTCCGCGGTCCCCGACAGCGGCAGGACGACGGCGCCGGAGGCTGCGGTGGCCGTCAGGAACATGTCGCCCACGACCAGGAAGTCGGCGGCGAGAAGGCCGTCGCGCAGCTCCTGCGGGAAGCCGGGGGCCCCGATCGGGTCCTCGCCGAGCACGATGGCGACCCGGATCTTCTTCTCGCGCAGCATCTGCGCCAGGTCCGGGCTGGCCGGGGGAAGGTCGCCCAAGACCACGCCCAGCTGCTTCTCCATCTGCTCGAGGGCCTCGCCGCCCCGGGGATCGACGTAGCCGGGCAGCCAGCGCGGGTCTGCGCCCATGTCGAGCAGCCCCTGCTCGTTCGCCTTCTCGCGCAGGGCGAGCACCGAGCAGCCCATCGCCTCGGCCGCCTGGCCGAAGAGCCGCTCGTCGCCGCTCCGCCGCGGGCCGCGGTAGTCCTTCCCGAACAGCATCACCTTGAGGATGGTCTTCGCCAGGATGGCGGCGGCTTCGCGCGAGGCGGCGCGCGGCACGCCTGAGAGCTCCTCGAGGCGCTCGTCGGAGAGGTCGGCCGCCGCGCGGGCCAGCTCCGGCCTCTCGTCGAGGGCGCCCGGCCGGAGGGCCGCGTAGTCCTTCAGGAGACCGAGGACGGCGAACGCCTGCCCGCCGGGGAGGCAGCGCAGGTGGAGCTCGGCGAACTGCGACGTGCGGTTGTCCTCCGGGCCGACGTAGACGAGGCGGGCGCCCTTGCGGATCGCCTGCTTGCAGGCGAGGTCGACGGCGAAGGCCTCCTCGTCGAGGGCCGCGTTGACGACGAGGAGGGCCTGCGCGTCGCCGATGTCCGCGTACGAGGCCGTCGAGACGACGTCCGTGGCCTCCAGGTCGCGGTTGACGAGCCGGGCGAGAGAGGTCACGTTGTTCGTGCGCAGCGCCAGCCGGGCCAGCTTCTGGGCGAGGTAGATCTCCTCGTTCGTCAGGCGGGGCGAGACGAACACCGCGACCTGGTCGCCACTGTATCGACGGGAGAGCTCCTTGAGCCGCATGGCGGAGTACCGGAGGGTCTCGTCGAGGCTCGCCTCCTGCAGCTCGCGCCCGACCCGCATCAGGGGGGCCCGGAGCCGATCGGCGGACTGCAGGTGCCCGTAGCCGAAGCGCCCCTTCCTGCAGTGGTTGCCCCCGGCCGCGCCGCCGGCGAGGTGAGGCGCCGCGGCGTCCGCGGAGCTCCCGGCCCTGTCGGCCGCGCGCGAGACCTGCACCAGCGTGGTGCCGGAGACGTCGTAGCCGAGCCGGCATCCCGCGCTGCAGTAGTGGCAGACGGACTCCACGCGGGTCGTCTTCCAGGGGCCGGGCTTGGCGAGCGAGAGCTTCTCGGAGATCGCCCCGGTGGGGCAGGTGCCGATGCAGAGGCCGCAGCTCACGCACTCGGTGTCGAGCAGGGAGTCGCCCAGGGACGGCCGGACGACCGTGTCGAAGCCGCGGTTCACGAACCCGTAGGCCGCCACCCCGACGAGCTCGCTGCAGATGCGCACGCAGCGGCCGCAGAGGACGCACTTGTTCTGGTCGAGCACCATCAGCGGGTGCCGCCGGTCGACGGGGTGCTCGCCCGCGGCGCCCATGAACGTCTGCACGTCGGCGCCGTACTCGGTGGCGTAGCGCCGCAGGTCGCACGTGAAGAGGGCCGTGCAGCCGCACTCCAGGCAGCGCGCCGTCTCCCGCGAGAGGTCCTCGCGGGTGTAGCCGGTCTCCACCTCGGCGAAGCTGAGGGCTCGCTCCGCCGGGAGGAGCGAGGGCATGGACCGCCTCCCGTCGGCGGACCCGGGCGGGAGGTCCTCGACCCGGACCGGGTGGTAGGCGTCCTTGCGGCTGTAGACCTCGACGGGCTCGGGCTCGGCCCGGCCGGTGGCGACGTAGCGGTCGATGGCGTAGGCGGCCTTCCGCCCCGCGGCGATGGCCTCGATCGCGGTGGCCGCGCCCGTGACCACGTCACCGCCCGAGAAGACCCCGTCCACCGTCGTCTCGAAGGTGCGCTCGTTGACCTGAACGGTCTGCCAGCGGGTCAGCGCGAGCGACTCGCCCAGGGGGAGGAAGCTCGGCACCCGCCCGTCCAGGAGCTCCTGCACGCGCGTCGACTGGCCGATGGCGGCGAGGACGAAGTCGCAGTCCACGCGGAACTCCGAGCCGCGGACGGGCTTCGGGCTCCGCCGGCCGCTCTGGTCGGGCTCGCCGAGCTCCATGCGGATGCACTCCATCCCCGCGACCCGCCCGTCCCCCCCGCGGAGGACGCGCACGGGGGCGACGAGGAAGTCCATCTTCACGCCCTCGTGCTCCGCCTCCACGATCTCCATCTCGTTCGCGGGCATCTCGTTCCGGGTCCGCCGGTAGAGGATGCGCACCTCCGCGGCCCCCAGGCGGAGCGCGGTCCGAGCGCAGTCGATGGCGGTGTTGCCGCCGCCCACGACCATGACCCGTCCGTAGATCTCCACCTTGCGCCGCAGCCCGAACTGCTTCAGGAACTCGATGCCGGCGAGCACTCCCGGGGAGTCCTCGTCCTGCACCCGCATCTTCGAGCTGTCCCAGGCGCCGAGCCCGAGGAAGATGGCGTCGTAGCCGCCCTGCCTGAGGCTGGCCACGGTGAAGTCGCGCCCGAGCTGCACGTTCGTCGAGATCTGGACGCCGAGGTCGAGGATCTGGTTGATCTCGAGGTCGAGCACGTCCTTCGGGAGGCGGTACTCGGGGATGCCGTACCGGAGCATCCCGCCGGCCTCGGGCTGCGCCTCGAACATCGAGACCTTGTAGCCGCGGAGGGCGAGGTAGTAGGCGCAGGAGAGCCCCGCCGGCCCGGCCCCCACGACCGCGACCCTCTTGCCGTTGGGAGGGGCCACGGGCGGGCGCCAGGGGTCCTTCCCGCCCAGGTCGAGGTCGGAGAGGTAGCGCTTGATGTAGTCGACGCCGACCGCCTCGTCGAGCAGGCTGCGCCGGCAGCCCTTGACCTCGCAGGGACGGGTGCAGACCCGCCCGCAGACCGCGGGCAGCGGGTTGCGCTCCTTGATGAGCGCGATCGCGTCGCGGTGCTTGTCGAGCGCGGCGAGGGCGATGTAGCCCTGGATGTCCACGCCTGCCGGGCAGGCCAGCTGGCACGGCCCGATGCAGTCCGCGTAGTGGTTGGAGAGCATCAGCTCCAGCGCCGCCTTGCGCGAGCGCCGGATCTCCGCGTTGGAGGTCTCGACCACCATCCCCGCCGCCACCCGGGTCGAGCAGGCCGGCACGAGCGTGCGCGCGCCCTGCACCTTGACGACGCAGACGAAGCAGGAGGCGAAGGGCTCGAGGCGCCCGTCGTGGCAGAGCGTGGGGATGGACGAGATGCCGTTCTCGCGGGCCACTTCCAGGATGGTCATCCGGTTGTCGGCGATGACCCGCTTGCCGTCGATGTGGAGCTTGACGAGTTCCATGGAGCTACATCCTCGTGATGGCGTCGAAGCGGCAGGTCCGGAAGCACTCGTCGCACCGGATGCACTTGCTGTGGTCGATGACGTGGGCCTGGCGCTTGTCTCCCGAGATCGCCTTCGCCGGGCAGACCCGCCCGCACGCCGTGCAGCCGTTGCACTTCTCGTTGATGCTGTAGGTGAGCAGGGCCTGGCACTGGTGGGCGGGGCACTTGCGGTTCGAGATGTGCGCCTCGTACTCGGCCCGGAAGTACTTCAGGGTGGTCAGCACCGGGTTCGGGGCGGTCTGGCCGAGGCCGCAGAGCGAGTTGTTCCGGACGAGGGACGCGAGGTTCTCGAGCTTCTCGATGTCCCCCTCCCTCCCCTTCCCCTCGGTGATGCGGGTGAGGATCTCGAGCATCCTCTTCGTCCCGACGCGGCAGAAGGTGCACTTCCCGCACGACTCGCGCTGGGTGAAGTCGAGGAAGAAGCGGGCCACGTCCACCATGCAGGTCGTCTCGTCGAGGACCACGAGCCCGCCGGAGCCCATGATGGCGCCCGTCTTGTTGATGGACTCGTAGTCGATGACGGTGTTCTCGAGCTCCGCGGGGATGCAGCCCCCGGACGGGCCGCCCATCTGAACGGCCTTGAACTTGCGGTTCTCCTTGATGCCCCCGCAGACGTCGTTGACGATCTCCCGGATGGAGATCCCCATGGGGACCTCCACGAGCCCGCCGCGCCGGATCTTGCCGGCCATGGCGAAGACCTTGGTCCCCTTGCTGTTCGTCGTCCCGAGTCGGTTGAAGGCCTGGGCCCCGTTGGCCACGATCCAGGGCACGTTCGCGAACGTCTCGACGTTGTTGATGTTCGTGGGGGACTCCCAGAGCCCCTTGACCGCGGGGAACGGCGGCCGCACCCGCGGCATGCCCCGGCGCCCCTCGATCGAGGCGATGAGGGCGGTCTCCTCGCCGCAGACGAACGCCCCGGCCCCTTCCTTCAGCTTGACGTGGAACTCGAAGCCGGTGCCGAACACGTCGTCGCCCAAAAGGCCCCGCTCCTCGGCCTGGGCGATGGCGATGTTCAGCCGCTCGATGGCGAGCGGGTACTCGGCGCGCACGTAGATGTAGCCCCGGGTGGCCCCGATGGCGTGGCCGGCGATGGCCATCCCCTCGAGCACCGCGTGCGGGTCGCTCTCCAGGACCGAGCGGTCCATGAACGCGCCGGGGTCGCCCTCGTCGGCGTTGCAGATCACGTACTTCTGCCTGCCAGGGGCCAGCCGGGTGAAGCGCCACTTCATCCCGGTGAGGAAGCCCGCCCCCCCGCGCCCGCGCAGGCCGGACTCCACGATCTGGTTGATGAGCCCCTCGGGGTCGTTCCGGCCGAGGACGCCCTTCAGCGCCTCGTACCCGCCCGCCTCCAGGTAGTGCTCGATCTTCTCGGGGTCGATGACGCCGCAGTTGCGCAGCACGATGCGGTGCTGCCGGTCGAGGAAGGCCTTCTCCTGGCCCCTGCCGTCGCTCGACCAGACCAGCCACTCCTCGATCGGCACGCCGTTCCCGACGTGCTCGTCGAGCAGCCGCTCGACCCTGTCCGGGGTCATCTGCCCGTACTGCCAGCGCGTCCCGTCGTCGTCGCGCAGCTCCACGAGCGGCTCGCGAAAGCACATCCCGATGCAGCCCGTCTTCTCGACCGTGCAGCGGCCGCCCCACGCCGCCGTCCTGGCCAGGAGGGCGGCGTAGGTCGCTCCCGCGCCCGCCGCCACGCCGCACGTGCCGAGGCCCACCAGGACCCTCACGTGCGCACCTCCGGCTTGCCGTCCCGGTACGGCTTGAGCACGCGCTTGAGGTCAGCCGGCTTGAGGTTCCCGTGCGTGTCCTTGTTGACCATGATCACCGGGGCGAGGCTGCAGCAGCCCAGGCACGACACCTTCTCCAGCGTGAACGCGCGGTCCGGGGTGGTCTCCCCGTCCCCGATCTGCAGCTGGTCTTCCAGGGCCTTCGTGATCGCGTTGGCGTTCGCCACGTGACAGGCCGTGCCGTGGCAGACCTTGATGACGTTGCGGCCGACGGGGCGCAGCCGGAACTGCGCGTAGAACGTGGCCACACCGAAGATCTGGGAGAGCGGCACACCCGTCTTCCGGTGGATCTCGGCGATCCGCTCGCGGGAGATGTAGCCGTCCTCGGTCTGAGCCTCCTGCAGGAGGGGGATGAGGACTCCCCCCTCGCCCCTGTAGTGGAGGTTCTTGAAGTCGTACGTGCGAGGCGCTTCCATGTCGTGGGCTCCCTCGTTTCGATGGCGCTGGGTCGGGACCACGAACGCCCCCGGGGCGTCCGCCCGGGCAGGGCCGCCCTAGTCGTAGGGCGTCTCGAACATCCTGTTCATGAGGCTCATCATGTCGTCGATGTTTCCGGTGCCCCCGAGCGCGTGGGCCTTGCAGCCGCGCCGCGAGCAGAACTCCAGGTACCCGCCCTTGACGATGTTGAGAGAGGCCATCGTCGCGCCGCAGAGCTTGCAGGCGACCGGGAGCATCACGCTCGCCTCGCACTTCGGGCAGCTGAAGTCGACGACGTCGCCCTCCTCCAGGGTGAGGTCCGCCTCGATGCCGTAGTCACCGAAGACGGCGCTCAGCGCGACCTCCCCCTCCTGGTGCGTGCGGCGGACGTGGCCGTCGAGGCGCACGCGGTTGCCCTCGGTGAGCGCCGCGCCGCACTGGGGGCAGGACAGCTCCAGCACGAGCATCTGCTTACTCATGGTCTTCCTTCGTGGAGGCCGCCGCCTCCTGCAGTCGTTCGATGCGGACGAACACACAGTCGTCGAGCGCGGCCAGGCCGCGCACCACGTCCTCGGCGTGGGCCGCGCAGCGGGGAGCCCCGCACGCCGCGCAGTCCTTTCCCGGGAGCCTCGCCAGGAGGCGCTCCACCTCGCGCCGGCACTCCGCGGCCTCCTGCAGGTTCCGCCCCAGCGGGCGCACCGGGCGGGCCTTCAGGTGCTCCTCGAGGTCGAAGAAGTGCTCCCGCAGCATCGCGCGCACCTTCTCCTCGGGGACCACGGCCCCCTCCCCCACCTGCCGGCCGAGGCGGCGGACGGCCTGCTGCACGGTGCGCCGCGCGGCGTAGCGGCCCTCAACGGTGAGCGGCCCGCTGATGCAGCCGTCCGGGCAGATGTAGGCCTCGATGAAGTCGACGGCCTGGAGCTTGCCCTCCTCGATGTGGTCGAAGACCCGCACGACGTCGCGCACCCCGCCCACGGTGATGGTGTTCGAGTCGCGCAGCCCCGCGATCTCGCCTCCCGCCATCGCCCAGAGCAGCCCGCGCGCGCTGATCGGCGGGCGCGGCTCCACGCTCCCGCCGGCCCGGACCGCCTTCAGCGCCTTGAGCATCGGCCCGTAGAGCTCGGCGATGGAGAAGGCCCCGTCCAGGTACGACTCCTCCAGCCCCTCGGGGTGGTGGATGGAGTGCAGCGTGGCGCTGCACGGGGTGATGAAGAAGATCCCGATGTCGCCCGGCGCGAGCCCCTTCTCCGCCACGAGCCGCCGGCGCAGCAGCTTGGCGGCGAGCTCGCGCGCGGTCTCGATGGGGAGCAGGTTGTCGATCATGTCCGGGTAGCGGAGCAGGATCAGGCGGATGACCGCGGAGCAGGTCACCGAGATCTTCGGCCAGGGCCCGCCGCACTCCGAGAGGTAGGCGTCCGTGGCGCTCGCGTGCATGTCGCACATCGCCGAAAGGTCGTAGACGTCGTCGAACCCGATGCTGCGGAGGGCCTGCAGCACCTGGCCCGGCTCCACGTCCCTGCCGAACTGCGAGTAGAGCGTCAGGGAGGGCATCGCCACCGTGTACTTGAAGCGCCGGAGGTCCGCGGGCGTCGCCGTGGCCGCGCGGACCGCCCCGTGCCGGCACCAGCGGATGCACTCGCCGCAGTCGATGCACAGCTCGGGGTCGGCCACCGCGCAGCCGTCCCGCACGCGGATGGCCCCCGTGGGACAGGCCTTGCAGCAGTCCACGCAGCCCACGCAGCGATGCGGGTCGAAGACGATCGAGTGCTCGCGCGCGGGGCGATCGCCCTCGTTGCGGTCAGGCGAGTCGGACGGCATAGGCGAGGGTGGTGCCGACCCCGGGAGTCGACTCGATGCGGAACTCGTCCGCGCTGTTCCGGATGTTGGGCAGCCCGAGCCCCGCCCCGAAGCCGCGGGCGCGGATCTCGGGCGTCGCGGTGGACCAGCCCGGGGTCATGGCGAGCGCGAGGTCGGGGATTCCCTGGCCGCGGTCGGCCACGACGACCTCGACCGCCTCGGGCAGGACCCGGAAGCTGAATTCCGCCTCGTCGGCGTACATGATGACGTTCATCTCCGCCTCGAAGTTGGCGATCGAGAGCCGGCGGATGAGGTCGGGCCGGATCCCGAGGTCCTTGCAGATCGCCTTGATGCGGGTCGCCACCTCGCCGCCGTGCTCGAAGTCGCCCCCGCGGACCCGGAACGTCTCGGCGTAGAGGGGCTCGCTCATCGTTCCGAGAGCGGGTGCTTGATGGAGGCGGGCAGGCCGCTCCGGTGCAGGCGGCCGCAGGCCTCGTACATGTCGAGCGAGGTGGAGAGGAGGGGGAGGCCGCGGCCGAGGGCCAGCGCCAGGACCTGCGCCTCCGGCTTCTTCCCGTTCACGTAGAGGATGGCCCGCGCGTCGACCACCTCGGCCGTGTGGACCGACTGCACGCTCGTCAGGCCGGTCACGAGGAGGGGCCCGTGGCCGCAGAACGCCAGCACCTCGCTCATCAGGTCGGCGGCGAAGCAGCCGCTGATCTCAGTCCCGCCGGCCGGGTCGAGGGCCAGCAGTTCCGTGCAGCCGAGAAGCGCGACGATGTCGGCGAGAAGCATCCCTTACCTCGGGCCGCCCGAGGGCGGTCGTCTAGCGCACGCCGGCTTCGTAGAGCTTCGTGGCCATCTGCCAGCGGTTCAGGGCCGTCGTGAAGACCGAGATCTCCGCCTTCTCCGCCATCTTCACCACGTCCTCTCCGAGGGCCTTGCCCTGGGTGATGACGATGGCGCAGGTGTCGATGAGGTTGGCCGCGGCGATCACGTTCGCGTGCGCCTGGGCGGTGACCAGGAGGTCTCCCGCCTTGGCGTTGGCGATCACGTCGCTGACCATGTCGGAGATGTAGACGCCCGTCACGTCCCTGTCGAAGACCCTGGTGGCCGCCTTGAGCTCGAGCCGCTCCGCGAGTTCCTGAACCTTCATCCTGCGCTCCTCATTCCATGGACGTGAGGCCGAAGTCGATCGCGATCTGTTCGTAGGTGATTTCCCTGTGGAGGCCGAAGAGGTCCGGCAGGATGAGCACCTTCTTGCCGGGGCGGGTCAGGCGCTCGTTGAAGAGCGCGTTGAGGACCCGTACCTTCTCGAGGGGCATCGGCGCGGGGCCCGTCTCGTCCTCGGTCGTGATCGCCACGTACACCGAGACCCGCTGGTCGTGGGCCAGGTCGCCGATCCGGAAGACCGTGCTGTCCCGGGCGCAGCAGGCGTAGTACAGCAGCCCCACCAGCTCGCCGAACGGCACCACCTCGCCGGTGCGGGTGTCGCGGACGTCGAACTGGAAGGTCTGGGCCGCCGCCTGCGGCTTCCAGAACGCGTTGCCCTCGCGGTACTCCTCCATCGGCGGGACGTGCTCCGCCGCGAAGTAGGAGCGCCGGGCGAACGTGTGGTTCTCCTGCTCGATCATCAGGAAGCCCGGCCGCACGTTGACCATCTCGTAGCGCGGGGTGTTCGATTCAGCGCTCATGCTCGGCTCCTGGCGGGGTCTCTCCGGGCGGCCGGACCATCCCTCTCCCGCCGGGCCGAGGGCCGGGGACGCCACCCGCCGGCGTCATGACGGACGGTTCCCGCAAGGCCCGAAGGAGCCGTCCCGGGGGAGGCGACGGTGCGGGGACCCGGGTCGCCCGCCTCTTCCGCTGAAAGTCTCTTCGGTCCTCGTCCGCGGCCTCAATACGCTCTCCCGCATCGGCCAGCATAGGGAGTTCGGGGCCCCGGGGCAAGTGGTGACGTTCAATTTTGCGGCCGTCCCGCCTTCCGGAGAACGAGCGGCCGCGCCGGGTCGGTGACGGCCTTCACCTTCGCCGCGAAGCTCGACCCCCGCGCGAAGTCCTCGTCCGAGAGGACGTGCACGTCGAGGAGGCCGGGCGTCCTCAGGCCGGTCCGGAGGAAGTTCGTCTCGGACAGGCAGAGGCTCCACCCGTCGAGCCAGGTCGAGAGCGCCGCCCGCTTCCTCGGGTCGTCGTCGGCGTGGACGAGGAGGTCGATGTCGCTCGCGGGCCCGGCGTTCCCGTTCTTGGACGAGCCGAAGAGCCAGATGCCCCGGACGCCGAACGCCTCCGGGTCGATCTCGGCAGCGATCCGCTCCGCCATCTGGACCCTCCAGCGCGAGTGCTCCTCGAGCGGGGCGGCGCCCTCCCCGGCTCCGCGTTTACGCATCGCCGTGCGCTCCGCCGCGGTCTGGGGGGACGCGAGGAAGCCGAGCGCCCTGTCGACCTCCGCGTTCATGAGGACCTTCAGGACCTGCCCTCCCGTCGCGGCCGGGACGTCGATCACGCGGACCGTCCCGGCGAGGCCTGCGAAGTCGGGAGCGAGCTCCTCGAAGACGTTCGGGGACCCGAGGAGGAAGCGCTCGTTGAAGGCGACGCCGGCGTCGTCCGGGAAGAGCGGCAGGTACCGGATGTTCGCCTCGACGAGGTCCTGGAAGAAGTGCGTGCCGAACGAGAGGTCGGGGACGTAGTTCCCCTTCCTCCGCGCCACCTCGATGAGGACCGAGGCGTTGTTGATGTCGGAGTAGGTGACGGGGACCCCGAGCTTGACGTCTCCCCGGCTCCCCCAGCGCCCGGGGCCGATCAGGACGAACTGGCGCTTGGGGAGGACCTTGTTCAGGCGCCCCACGGCGCGCCCGACGCTGCGGAGCGTGTCGAGGTCGCCGATCGCGCCGTAGCTCTCCGGGTCGACGTAGACGACGTGGGTGACGTCGGGGACCTTGCCGTTGGAGACGAACCGGCTCGCCGAGAAGACGACGCGGTCGGGAGGCACGTCCACCGGGATCGGCGTCGCCAGGCTCTCGTCGAAGAAGCTCTGCGGGCGGCACTGGAGGAGGTAGAGGTCGCGGCCGTCGGAGGCGAACTCGATGTCGACCGGGCCGCCGAGCTTCTCCTGCAGGAGGCGCAGGAGCGCCCGCATCCGCGTGACGAACGGCGTGCTCGTGACGAGCCCGTCGAACGTGACCACGAGGTCCCGGGAGCGGTGCTCCCAGTCGATCATGAACGGCCGGTGGATGCGCCCGTCCTCCCACACGGAGACGACGTTCTCGACGCCCGGGAGGCTCCCGCCCGCCTCGCGCAGGAGGCGCTCCACCTCGATCGTCTCGAACTGCCGCGTCGCGAGGTTGATCACGTCGACCCGGCGGGGCGAGTAGCGCGCGACCTCGTCGGCCGTCACGTTCACCCGGAGACCCGGCTGCCCCGGCGCGAGGAGGACCGGGTAGTCGTCGCCGACCCGGTCCACGGCGCGCGTCCCGAGGCCGGGGACGAGCCGGATGAGGCCGTCCTCGCGCCGGATGCGCGCCGACCAGCGGAACTCGTTGTTCGAGAAGGCGACGCCGGCGAACGTCGGGAGGAAGTAGGCTCCCACCCGAGTCCCGACGACCTCCTGGATCATGATCCCCATCTCCTCGTGGACGTCGAGGAGGCCCCTCTCGGCGCGGTACTCGATCGGGTCGGGCCCGAAGATCGACGCGTACACCTCCGCGATGGCGTCCATGAGCGCCGCGAGGCGCTCCTTCTTCGGCCCCTGGTTGGCGAGGAAGAGGCTCTTGTACTTGCCCGAGAACGACGCGCCGGCGCGGTCCTCGAGGAGGCTCGAGCTCCTCACGATGATCGGGCGCTCCTCGAAGTCGTCGAGCGCGACCGAGAGGCCCTTGACGATCTCGGGAGAGAACTGGCTGTTCTTGAAGACCTGGATGATGTGCGGGTACTCGCGCCGGACCTGGTCGATCTCGAGGTACTTCCGGTCGTAGAGGTCCTCGAGGTGGTTGTACTCGATGAAGTTGAGGACGCCGTCGGACGTGATGTACCAGGTCTTCGGGATCCGGATGTCCTTCAGGGTCTCCGCGTACTCCTCGGACTTCGCCACGATCTGCACCGCCAGGAAGAGGCCGCTGCTCTTGCCGCCGACCTTCCCGTGGCTCCCGGGGGGGCAGATGATCCTCCGCGTCAGCTTGTAGAAGTCCGACACGCCGATGTAGTTCTTGGCGACGCCGACGAACTGGATGTGGTCGGTCAGGAAGCGCCGGGCGAGGGCGACCCTCAGGTCGACCTGGATGGAGCGGGAGAGCTCGGAGTCGTTGAGCGCCGCGTGGTGGAAGCGGGCCAGCGCCTGGGCCAGCTCGCTGAGGGAGGTCCCCTGGTTCTCCACCGCCTCGACGAGGAAGCCGGAACGGTCGTCCTTGATCCACTTCTGGATGCTCGTGAGGATCTCGGCCGGGACGAGGTTCCGCGAGGCGATCTCGAACACCTCCTCGGCGACCTTGATCAGGTCGTCGAGGCTCCGCCGCGCCAGGGGCCGGTTCTCGTCGGTCGGGTCCTCGGGCCCGCCCGGGCCGCTCCAGCTCCCCGTGAAGCGCGGGAGAAGGCGCTGCGCCTCCTCGACGCCGTTCCAGCAGAGGTAGTTCAGCATCCGCCGCGCGATCTTCGTGTAGCCCGGCCGGTCGATCTGCCGGAGGAAGTCGACGATCACCCACCAGTCGCCCTCCTCCGCCGGCAGGGACAGGCCGCTGGAGTCGACGCGCCGGATCGAGGAGACGAGCTGGCGGTGCAGGAGGAGCTGCCCGAGGAGCTCGGCGATCGTGTTGATGAGCTTCCGTTCCTCCTTCAGGAACGGCCCCTCGTCCGCCGCGGGGAACGCCTTCCCGTAGTAGACCTCGATGCTCCCGACCACCTCGCCCTGGACGCGGAGCTGCGCGCTCTGGAACCACGGGGTCGGCTCGGAGAGCGGGGACCCGTACACCGACGTCCCGACGGAGATCCGGACGGAGCAGTCGGGGGGGTACTGCCAGCCGATCGGGATGATCGCGGCGACCTCGTGGAAGATCTCGTCGAGCGGCGCCTCGACCCGCGCGCAGATCTCGTGGACGCGATAGAGGCAGTGGAGCTCCTTGGCCCGCTCCTGAAGGGCGTCGAGCATGGACCGGCCAGGACCGCTCATCTTCTCCTCCGACGGGCGCCGCGAGCGCCCCCGACGTCATACACCGGATCGAAGCCGCGCGTTCAGCCGTCGCGCGGGCGCCAGACGGCTCCCCGGCCGGTCCGGCCGTCGACCTCCACGCGGAGCCTCCCGCCGAGGCGCACGTGCCGCGTGACGGATCGTTCCGCGGCCACCTCCTGCCTCTCGAGCCAGCCCCAGTCGATCGCTCCGTCGTCGGCCGAGGGGACCGAGAAGTACGAGACGCCGAACGCCGCGAGGTTGTGGAAGAAGTGCGACCCCTGGCTCATCTCCACGGGTCGGCCGGGGAGGGTGGCCTCCACGATGGTCCTCGCCCCGGCCACGTCGCCCCACCCGACCGGGATCCCGAGCCACGGGTCGGAGGAGCCCCACCTCCCGAAGCCGATCAGGAGGAACGGCCTCCCTGCCTCGCGAAGCGGCCTGCAGAGAGCCGCCACCTCCTCGGCCGCGAGCGGCGCCTGTCGCTGCTCGAAGACTCCGGGCCTCACGTAGACGACGTCGGCGACCGAATCCTCCACCCCGTTCCCGAGGACCGCCTCCGAGAGGACGAGGGGCACGTGTCCTGCCCGCTCCGCGGAGACCTCGACGGCGGCGCCCGACACCGCCATCTCCCGGACCTGGAGGAGACAGAACCGGACCGGCGCCTCGCTCCGCGCGTCGAGCGTCGCCGCGAACTCCATCTCCACCGCGCCTCCCGCCGCCTCCTCGCAGGCGCGCAGGGCCGCGCGCAGCGCGGCGTTCAGCGGCGCCTGCTCGTGGACGAGGAGGGGCGCGAAGTCGAGGACCCGCGGGCCCGGCACGGAGACGCCCGGGACCAGCCGGTCCGACCGGCCGTCGTAGGTCGAGGCGAGGAGGCGGAGGGTGCCGTCCTCCTCCGCCTCGGCGAGGCCGGCCTTCACGAGGTACTCCGTCTCGTGCACCGGGTCCCAGGCCGGCGGCTTCCCGAACCGGACCGCCCAGAACGAGGTCTGGGTCTCGCGGAGGAGCTCGGAGACGCTCCCGTAGGGAGGGGGCGCCTTCGGGTAGGGCGGCGCGTAGGTCCACGTCGGGTCGCCGTCGACCACCGTCTTCCCCAGGCCCAGCGCGAGCTGCACGACGCCGTCCCGCGGCCGGGTCCGGCCGGAGCGGTAGAACGCCCACGAGCGCGCGACGCCCGAGACGTCCGGGTAGAACCTCTCGCCGTGCCGCCGGCCGACGACCTCCTGGAGGACGACGGCCATCCGCTCGTCGAAGGCTCCCGCGCCCACCGCCTCGCGGTAGCTCCGCGCCGCGCGGAAGAACGTCGACGCCCAGACGAGCTTGATCGCCTCCACGAGACGCCGGAACCGCTCGTCGGGCGACGGGGAGTCGTTCGGGATCATCTTCGTCGCGTAGACGCCCGCGAAGGGGTGCTCCCGCGCGTCCTCGAGGAGGCTCGAGGAGCGGGCCGCGAGCGGGGTCTTCACCTCCTCGACGAGCGCCCGCACGTCGCCGACGAGCTCCGCCGGGACGTCTCCCCGGAGGAACGCGCGGGCGATGGCGTCGTCCGGCTCGCCCGAGAGGGCGACGTCGCGGAGCCCGTTCCGCTCGACGAAGGCGTCGAAGACGCCCGTCGCGACCACCGCCAGGGACGGGACGACGACCGAGGCGCCGGGGACAGAGCCGGGCGGCAGGCGCTCCTCCGCCGCGTCGCGCGCGAGGAGGAGCCCGGAGGCCTTGCCCCCCAGGGACCCGGCGCCGATCCGGCTCACGCGGCCGTCGGCGGAGAAGAACGCGCGGTCGAACGGGGGAACGTCGGTGCGGCGCTCGGTCATGGGGCCTTCCAGCTCCTCCCCGCTCCTCGCCGCGGCGAACGTCCCGGGGGAGCCCCGGACGGGGCTCCCCCGGGCAGGGACGGGATCAGACCCAGCCGCGGTCCTTGCAGCCCTTGGCCACGCGGGAGACCGCGATGACGTAGGCCGCGTCGCGCATGTAGAGCTTCCGCTTCTTCGCGAGGTCGGCGACGGCGTGGAACGCCGCCGTCATCTTGAGGTCGAGCTTCCCGAGAACCTCGTCCTGCTCCCAGAAGTAGTTCATGTTGCACTGGACCTGCTCGAAGTAGCTGCAGGTCACGCCGCCGGCGTTCGCGAGGAAGTCGGGGATCACGAAGATGCCGCGCTCCTGGATCACCTTGTCGGCCTCGGGCGTCGTCGGCCCGTTGGCGCCCTCGGCGATGACCTTCACGCGGTCCTTCATCTTCCGCGCCGTCTCGCCCGTGATCTGGTTCTCGAGCGCGGCCGGGATCAGGATGTCGACGTCCTGCTCGATCCACGCCTCGCCCGGGAGGACCTCGTAGCCGAGGCCGGTCGCCTTCTCCTTGTCGATCCCGCCGAAGCGGTCGGTGATGGAGAGGAGCGCGTCGGGATCGACGCCGTCGAGCTTCCGGAAGCAGTAGGAGGTCTGGTCGGCCTGGTCCCAGGAGGAGACGGCGACGACCTTGCCGCCGAGCTGCTGGTAGAGGCGGATGGCGTACTGGGAGACGTTCCCGAAGCCCTGGACGGAGGCCTTCGTCTCGCCGACCGGGATGCCGAGCATCTTCAGGGCCTCGCGAAGCGTGAAGACGAGGCCGTAGCCGGTCGCCTCCGTGCGCCCCAGCGAGCCGCCCATGCCGACCGGCTTGCCCGTGATGAAGCCGGGGGCCTTGCCGCCCGTGATCGTCTCGAACTCGTCGAGCATCCAGAGCATGTGCTGGGGGGTCGTCATGACGTCGGGCGCCGGGACGTCGTTGACCGGGCCGACGTTCTTGGCGACCTGGCGGATCCAGCCGCGGCAGATCCCTTCCTGCTCCCGCGCGCTGAGGTTGTGCGGGTCGCAGATGACGCCGCCCTTCCCGCCCCCGAGCGGGATGTCCACGACGGCGCACTTCCACGTCATCCACATCGCGAGGGCGCGGACGGTGTCGACCGTCTCCTGCGGGTGAAAGCGGATGCCGCCCTTGCAGGGGCCGCGCGCGTCGTTGTGCTGGACTCGGAAGCCGCGGAAGACCTTCACGCTCCCGTCGTCCATCCGGACGGGGATCGAGAAGTGGTACTCGCGGAGCGGGAAACGCAGGAGGTCGCGCGTCGGGGCGTCGAGGCTGAGGACGTCGGCGGCCTTGTCGAACTGCGTCTGGGCCATCTCGAAGGGGTTGAACGGACTCTTCATGGAACGACGAATCTCCTCTCGTGGGCGGTGAGCGGTTCTTGGTGATCCGGGGTCGGGATGTTCTCGGACGAGCCCGCGATACGCCTCCGCGACGCGCCATCGAACCGGGGATGCGGAGCCGCGAACCGGCGGGCCATCAACGGGTGATTCTATCACCGCGCGAGGGGCGTCCGCCGCTCGCAAACCCTTTCCCAAAGCGGGCTGCGACGCGCTCGCCCCGCCGCCGGCCCGCCAATTCCCGCGGTCCTAGAGCAGCCGCCAGGCCGCGAAGGCCGCGGCGAGCGTCAGGATCCCGCAGAGCCAGCCGATCCACCGCTGGGTCCGCGCCGAGCGCTCGTCCTCGAGGACGTCGTCGAGGAGCTCGTGGTGCCCGGGGTCGCCCCGCTTGCGCATCGGGGCGGCGTCGGGATGGAAGGGAGCGTGGACGGTCATGGAGACCTCCTCTCGCCGGGCCCCGCCGCGACGCCGTCTCGCGTGGGCGGCGCCGGCCGACGCCCTTATCCTCGTCGCCCCCGTGCCGGTAACGCTTCCGATCGACCCGTTTCTTCCCGGACTCGTGCGGACGCTCCGCGCCCGGGGAGCCGCCGTCCTCCTCGCCGCCCCGGGCGCCGGGAAGACGACCCGCGTCCCGCCGGCGCTCCTCGAGTCGGGCCTGCTCGGCGAGGGCGCGCTCTGGGTCCTGCAGCCGCGGCGCGTCGCCGCGCGCGCCGCGGCCCGCCGGATCGCCTTCGGGCTCGGCGAGCCGGCGGGCGAGCGGGCGGGCTACCAGGTGCGCGACGAGGGGGTGCGATCGGCCCGGACGCGGATCCTCGTCGTCACCGAGGGGATCCTGACCCGGCGTCTCCTCGACGACCCGTCGCTTCCCGGGATCGCCGGGGTGATGCTCGACGAGTTCCACGAGCGGAGCCGGCACGCGGACCTCGCCCTCGCGATGCTCCGCGAGGTCCGCTCCACGCTCCGCCCCGACCTCCTTCTCCTCGTCGCCTCCGCGACTCTCGACCCGGGACCCGTCTCGCGGTTCCTCTCCGACGCGGACGGCCCGGCGCCCGTCGTCGACGTCCCGGGCCGCCCCTTCCCCGTCGAGGTCCGGCACGCCGCGCACGGCGACGCGAGGCCGCTGGAGATCCGCGTCGCCTCGGCGGTCGAGACCGCCCTCCGCGAGGGTCCCCGCGGAGACGTCCTCGTCTTCCTCCCCGGCGCAGCCGAGATCCGGAGGGCGCGCGAGACGGTCGCGTCTCCCGGTCTCGACCTCGACGTCCGCGTCCTCCACGGCGACCTCCCGGGCGCCGCCCAGGACGCGGCGCTCGCGCCAGGGGACGGGGGGCGCCGCCGGGTCGTCCTCGCGACGAACGTCGCCGAGACCTCGCTCACGATCGAAGGGGTCACGGCGGTCGTCGACTCGGGCCTGGCGCGCACGCTCCGCTTCGACCCCCGCTCCGGTCTCGACCGGCTCGTCCTCGGCCGCGTCTCGCGCGCGAGCGCCGAGCAGCGGGCCGGCCGCGCGGGGCGCCTCGGGCCGGGCCTCGCGATCCGCCTCTTCTCCGAGCACGAGCTCCGCGGCCTCCGACCGTTCGAGGAGCCGGAGCTCCTGCGGACCGACCTCGCCTCCCCGCTCCTCGACGTCCTCTCCTGGACCGCGCGCGACCCCTCCCTCTTCGGCTGGTTCGAGGCGCCGCCCGCGTCGTCGCTCGCGCGCGCCCTGGGCCTCCTCCGGCGGCTCGGCGCCGTCGAGGAGGGGACGTACCGCCCGACGCCCCGAGGCGATCGGATGGCGCGCCTCCCCGTCCACCCGCGCCTCGCTTCCCTCGTTCTCGCCGGGGCGGACGCGGGGGCCCCGCGCGAGGCGGCGACCCTCGCGGCCCTCGTCGAGGAGCGGGACGTCCTCTCGGCGAACCGGACCTTCGGCAACGGGACCGCCGTGGCCGACCACTCCTCGGACCTTCTCCTCCGCCTCGAGCTCCTCGAGGAGGCCGAGCGGGCCGGGCTCTCCCGCGGACACCTCTCCTCTCTCGGGCTCGACCCGGGCGCCGCCCTCGCCGTCCTTCGCCTCCGTGACCTCCTTCTCCGGCGCGTCCCCGTCGCCCCGCGCGGTGCGCGTCCCTCGGAGCCCGACCTCCTCCGCCTCGTCCTCGCCGGCTGGCCCGACCGCGTCGCGCGGCGCCGGAGCCCCGGCGGCGCGGACGCGGTCCTGGCCGGGGGAACACCGCTCGTCTTCGACTCCCGCTGCGCCGTCCGCTCCTCCGAGCTCGTCGCCGTCGTCGAGACCGCGGCGGCGCCGTCTGGCCCCGACCGGATCCGCATCGCGAGCGCCGTGGAGGCCGCGTGGCTCGCCGGCCTGCCGGGCGAGCGCTTCGTCGAGGAGACGGTCCGCGCCTGGGACGCCGGCTCGGAGCGCGTCGTCGCGGCGAAGCGCGTCGTCTACGACGGCCTCGTGCTCGACGAGAAGGAGGTCCCGGCGCCGCTCGACGCGGAGACGGCGCGCCTCCTCGCCGAGGCCGCGGGCGCGGACCTCGCGCGGGCCCTCGAGTGCGGCGAGGGAGTCGGGCGCCTGCGCGCCCGCGTCGCCTTCCTCCGCCGGGCGATGCCCGAGCTCGGCCTTCCTCCCCTCGACGACGCGGCCCTGCGAGACCTCCTCCCCGACCTCGTCGTCGGCCGGCGCCGGCTCGCCGAGCTCCGCGCGATCCCGCTCGAGCCGCTCCTCAGGGGCCGCCTCGGGTCGCGCGCCCTCCGCCTCCTCGACGAGCACGCCCCCGCCGCGCTTCCCGTTCCGACGGGCCGCGACCTCCCGCTCCGGTACGAAGCGGAGGGCCCGCCCGTCCTCGCCGTGAAGCTCCAGGAGCTCTTCGGGCTCGCGGAGACGCCCCGGGTCGCCGCCGGGCGCGTCCCCGTTCTCCTCCACCTCCTCTCTCCCGCCGGGCGGCCGGTGCAGGTGACCGCCGACCTCGCGAGCTTCTGGTCGACGACCTACCCCGGCGTCCGCAAGGAGCTCCGCGGCCGCTACCCGAAGCACCCGTGGCCCGAGGACCCCTGGACGGCGCCGCCGCGACGCGGCACGACGCGCTCCGGGAGGTGAGGGGCTACTCTTCCGCTCCACGGAGGAAGTGATGAAGACCCCGCGACTCGCCCTCGCCGCGCTCCTCGCCCTCCCCCTCTCGGCTGCCGAGGCGCCCGCCCCCGAGACGCTCGCCGCGCAGGCGCGCGGCCTCGCCGGCAACTTCGTCCTCTCGCTCCAGGGCGAGCTCTTCGCGGCGATGAAGGCGGGCGGGCCAGAAAAGGCGCTCGACGTCTGCAAGACGCGCGCGCCCGAGATCGCGAAGGCCGCCGCGACGGGGACTCCCTGGAAGATCGGGCGGACCGCGCTGAAGGTGAGGAACCCGAAGAACGTTCCCGACGCCTGGGAGACGGCGAAGCTCGAGGAGTTCCGCAAGCGCCTCGCCGCGGGCGAGGAGATGGCCGCGCTCGAGGCGTGGGAGGTCGTCGAAACGGAGGGGCGCCGGACGTTCCGCTACGCGAAGGCGATCGGGACGACCTCCCCCTGCCTCGGCTGCCACGGCGCGGACCTCAAGCCCGAGGTCGCCGCGAAGCTGCAGGAGCTCTACCCGGACGACCAGGCGGTCGGCTTCGCCGCCGGCCAGCTCCGCGGAGCGTTCACGCTTTCCCGGCCGCTCTGACGCGGAAGCCCGACGCGAGGAGGACGACGACGATGGCGACGCGAATCCTGAACAGGGCGCTCCTCGACAGGCTCGTCACCGCCGAGGAGGCGGCCGCGATGATCCGCCCCGGCGACACCGTCGGGATGAGCGGCTTCACGGGGGCGGGATATCCCAAGGCCGTCCCCGTCGCCCTCGCCAAGCGGATCATGGACGCGAGCCTCCGCGGGGAGAAGTTCCGCGTCGCCATCTGGACCGGGGCGTCGACGGCCCCGGAGCTGGACGGCGCGCTCGCGATGGTCGACGGCGTCGAGCTGCGGCTGCCGTACCAGTCGGACCCGATCTGCCGGAAGAAGATCAACGCGGGCGACATGGAGTACCTCGACATCCACCTGTCGCACGTCGGCGCCTTCGTCCGCCAGGGCTTCCTCGGAAAGCTCGACGTCGCGCTCATCGAGGTGACCGGCATCCGGGAGGACGGGGCGCTCATCCCCGCCTCGTCGATCGGGAACAACAAGATCTGGCTCGACTACGCCGACAAGGTCATCCTCGAGGTGAACTCCTGGCAGTCGGAGCGGCTCGAGGGGGTCCACGACGTCTACCAGGGCTTCGCGCTCCCTCCGAACCGCAGGCCGATTCCTCTCGTCTCGGCGTCCGACCGGATCGGGACGCCGTACCTGAACTGCCCGCTCGAGAAGGTCATCGCGGTCGTCGAGACGAACGCCCCCGACCGGAACGCGCCTTTTTCGGCGCCCGACGAGGCGTCGAAGCGGATCGCGGGCCACATCCTCGAGTTCCTCGGCGACGAGGTGCGGAAGGGGCGCCTCCCGAAGGACCTCCTTCCGCTCCAGTCCGGGGTCGGCAACATCGCGAACGCGGTCCTCTTCGGCCTCGAGGACGGCCCGTTCGAGAACCTGACCGCCTACACCGAGGTCCTGCAGGACGGGATGCTCTCCCTCATCACCTCCGGGAAGCTCCGGTTCGCCTCGGCGACGGCGTTCTCGCTCAGCCCGCAGAAGGTCGACGAGCTGAACGCGCAGATGGACCGCTACCGCGACAGCCTCCTCCTGCGCCCGCAGGAGATCTCGAACCACCCCGAGCTGATCCGCCGCCTCGGCTGCCTCGCCATGAACGGGATGATCGAGGCCGACATCTACGGGAACGTCAACTCGACGCACGTGAACGGCACCGCGATCATGAACGGCATCGGCGGCTCGGGCGACTTCGCGCGGAACGCCTACATCTCCTTCTTCATGACGCCGTCGACGGCGAAGAAGGGTGCGGTCTCCTGCATCGTCCCGATGGTCACGCACGTCGACCACACCGAGCACGACGTCCACGTCCTCGTCACCGAGCAGGGCCTCGCCGACCTGCGCGGCCTCTCGCCGAAGCAGCGCGCCGAGCGCGTCATCGAGAAGTGCGCCCATCCTGACTTCCGCCCCGCCCTCCGCGACTACGTCCGGAGGGCCGCGAGCGCCTCTCCCGGCAAGCACACCCCCCACCTCCTCGACGAAGCCTTTGCCTGGCACCGGAACCTCCTCCGGACCGGCACCATGCGGATGGGCTGAGGGCTCCGACCAGAGCACGCAGGCACCAAGGCACGAGAGCACCGGAAAGGGAAGCCTCCCCACGGGGGTGGGTCCCCTCGCCTCCAGCTGCGCGCGGCCGACCCGCTCCGGCGTGCGGCGCTCCGCGCTCGGGTCGCTCGCGAACTCGCTCGCCTGCGGCTCGCTCAAACAGCGCTCGCTTTCCCCCGAGCGCCTCGCGGCGCGCGCCAGCGGGTCCCCGGCCCTGCTCGAGTCGGCTCGCGGGCCCCATCCCCGTGGCTCGGCCGCCCGGAGCGAGACCCGGGACGACCCAGAGGCGATGGGGTCTGGTCTGCGTTCTACAGTCTACGGATCGTCGGCGGTCCTCTTTGCCGACGGACCCGAATGGGGTCTGGTCTACGTTCTACAGTCTGCGATTCGCAGCGGTCATCTTTGCCGATCGAACCGCCTTCGTATAGTAGAAAATCGAGACCTGACCCCGCTGATTAGAACTCGCCAGCGGCAGTGGTTGATGTACGGGTTGGCTGAGCGGACGGGAGGGGCGTCCCGCGAGCGAGCGTTCGAGCACGCGCGGGGCCCCGCACGGCTCCGCGAGCAGGTCGCCGGATCAGGCGCTCGCGCTGTTTGACGAGCGAAGCGAGGAGTTCGCGAGCGCCCCGGCGGCCCGCGCAGCGGGGCGTTGCGGGTCGCGCGCGCGCAGAGCTCGCCGTGGGATGCCCCTCCCGGATGCGACTCGAGAGGCACGAGGAAATGAAAGGACCGCTTCCCGGTCTCCCGGGCCCTCCGGGTCTTTCGGTCTCTCGCTCTGCCCCGGGGTCAGATCATCCCGGGCCAGTCGCGGCCGAGGGCGGCGAAACGGGCCCCGATCTCCGAGAGGATGTCCGCCGGGAGCGGACCCTTCGCGACGAACGCCTGGATCTGCGCGAGGTGCTCGAGGCGCCGGGTGCCGACGATGGCCGTGGAGACGCCGGGCGAGAAGGCCGCGAAACGGATCGCGAGCTCGGCGGGATCGAGGCCGAGATCGTCGAGGCGGAGGGCGTTCCAGCGCTCGCGGTAGGCCGCCGCGGCCGCGTCGTCGGGGTGCGCGGCAGCGGGGTTCCAGGGAGTGTTCGCGAGCGCGCGCTTGGCGACGACGCCGAGGCCCCGCGAGGCGGCGAGGGCGAGGTGGGACGTGAGCGCCGCCTGGTCGCAGACGTTGACGGAGGCCTGGACCGAACCGAAGGCGCCGGAGGTGACGGCCCAGGCGAGCGCGTCGTTCTCTCCCGAGTAGGCGGCGACGCGGACCTTGCCGGAGCGCACCGCGGCGAGCAGCGCCTCGACGACGTCGGAGTGCAGGAGCGTCTCGAGCGGGCAGGAGTGGAGGTGGGCGACGTCGAGGACGTCGGTGCGAAGACGCGAGAGCGCGAGGTCGACGCCTCGCGAGATGCACTCCCCCGTCCAGTCGGGGACGCCCGCGACGCCGTAGCCGAGCTTCGTCGAGAGGACGAAGGCGGCGCGACGATGGGAGAGGTGGCGTCCGATCCTCTCCTCGGAGAGGCCGTAGCCGGGGGCGGTGTCGACGAACACAAGGCCGAGGTCGAGCGCCCCGTTCAGGAGCCGCCCGGCCTCGGCCTCGTCGAGCGAACCGTCGCCGACGGGGCCGGCCCCGAAGCCGAGGGGCGGGACGGCGAGCCCCGTCGTGCCGAACGGGCAGAGCTCGCGCCCCACGGCTTCAGCGCCCCGCGAACCTCGCGGGACGCTTCTCGAGGAAGGCGGCGACGCCCTCCCTCATGTCGTCCGTCGCGACGCAGAGGCCGAAGAGGGCCGCCTCGTGAAGCTCGGCCTCGTCGAACGGCAGCTCGAGGCCGTGGTTCACCGCCTCGAGGGCGTAGCGAACGGCGAGCGGCGCCTTGCCGAGGACCTTCGCCGCGAGCGCGCGACAGGTGGGGATGAGCTCGGCCGGCTCGACGACGCGGTTCACGAGGCCGATGCGGTGGGCTTCGTCGGCGGGAATCGGATCTCCCGTGAGGATCAGCTCGAGCGCGCGTCCCTTTCCGACGAGGCGCGGGAGGCGCTGCGTCCCGGCGTAGCCCGGGACGAGGCCCAGGGCGACTTCGGGCTGGCCGAAGCGCGCGTTCCTCGCGGCTACGCGCATCGAGCAGGCCATCGCGAGCTCGCAGCCGCCGCCGAGCGCGAAACCGTTCACCGCGGCGATGGAGGGCTTCCCCATCGTCTCGAGGAGGTCGAAGACCGCCTGCCCCTTTCGCGCGAAGTCCCGGGCGGCGACGGGCGTCAGGGCCGGGAAGCCGGAGATGTCCGCCCCCGCGACGAACGCCTTCTCGCCGGCGCCGGTGAGGATCAGGGCGCCGACCTCCGCGTTCGCCTTCGCCTCGTGGAAGACGCGGCGGAGCTCCTCGACGACCTCGGCGTTCAGGGCGTTGAGCTTCTCGGGGCGGTTGAGCGTGACCGTCAGGATCCGCTCGGAGAGCTCGGTCAGTACGACGGACACGCCCACCCCCTCACTTGAACGGGTTGTCGTCGGCGCTCGGGCCGTAGATGGCCGGCACCGGGACGTCGAGGAGGCGCATGTAGACCGTCAGCTGGCCGCGGTGGTGGTAGGCGTGGTTCAGGAGGATCGTCCGGACGAGGGCGATGCGCGGCATCGAGAAGACCGCCTGCCCGTTGTTCGAGAAGGTCCAGTCCCCCATCGCCTTCGCGTCGTCGAGCTGGGCCATCGCGGCCTTCGCCATCTTCGCGGAGGTCTCGAAGGAGGCGACGATGTTCTCGACCGTGTCGACGGGCGGGCGGTCCATCCCCTTCGCGAGGTCGAAGCCGTCCGCGAGGAGCGCCCCGCCGATCCACGCGGGAATCGTCGCGACGTGCCCGGCGAGCTGGCCGAGGGACATCGATTTCTCGTGGGGCTTCCAGGTCAGCTTGTCGGCGGGAAGGCGCTCGAGGCACTTCCGCGTGGCGGAGCACTCGCGGTCGAACTCGAGGAGGAGCGGGTCGATGAGTCGCATGTTGGGTCTCCTGAAGTACGTCTTTCGGGCGGGAGGGGGCGAGTCTAGCAGCGGCCCGGAGGCACGCCCCGGGCCGGACGCGGCGCCGGAGTCCGCGCGGCGGGACGGGCCCGGCCCGCGAAGGTCACTTCGGCGGCGCCGGAGGCGTGGCGGCCGCCAGGCGGACCTGCGCGAGCTCGTCCGCGATCGCGGAGAGCCGGGACCGGTGCGGCTCGAGCACCTTCATGTTCGCCCGGACCGACTCGGGCTCCTTCTCCGCGGCCTCGCGCTTCACGCGGGCCGCCTCGGCCGAGAAGCTCGCGATCTGCTCGTCGAGGATCTGCCGCGAGGGCTCGTCGGGCGCCACCGCCCGCCGCTCGCGGAGCGAGGAGAGGGTCTTCTCGAGGAGGACGAGGATGTCGGCGTTCAGCTTCGCCGTGACGGCCGCCGCCTCGGCCTCGAGGACCCGCTCTCTCACCCAGAGGTACTCCTCGACCGGCACCGACGCCGACCGCGCGGCCCGGATCTCCGCCGCCCGCGACTCGGAGGCCCCGGAGATCCCCTCCTCCCCCTCGAGCGGGACGGGCGGCCCGGTCGCCGAGAGCTCCCGGAGGGCCTCCCGGCGGACCTTGAGGAAGGCCTCGACCTGCTCCGCGGTGAGGACGCCGTCGGCCGGGGGGCGATACCCTTCCCTCTCGACCCTCCCGGACCGCCGCGACTCCGCGGGAGACCCGCCGGTGGTCCCGCCGTCGCGGCAGGCGCCGAGGGCGAGCACGGCGAGGAGGCCGGAGGCGGCGAGCGAAGCCCTCACGGGCGAGGAATATACGCGACCGCGTGGTACGCTGGCCCGACGGCATGCTCACGAAGGTCGGCAAGTACGAGATCCTCGAGAAGATCGGCGTCGGCGGTTTCGGGACGGTCTTCAAGGGCCGGGACCCGTACATCAAGCGCACCGTCGCGATCAAGACGTGCCAGAGCGACGAGGACGAGCTCCGGAAGCGCTTCTTCCGCGAGGCCGAGTTCGCCGGGAACCTCCACCAGCGCAACATCACGACGATCTACGACTTCGGCCTGACCGACGACGGGCTCCCCTACATCGTCCAGGAGTTCCTGACGGGCGAGGACCTCGACCGGAAGATCAAGCGGAAGGACGACCTGCCCCTCGCGTGGCGCGTCCGCGTCCTCGTCGACATCTGCGAGGGGCTCCACTACGCCCACACGGCCGGGATCGTCCACCGCGACGTGAAGCCGTCGAACATCCGGATCCTGGAGGACGGGACGGTCAAGATCATGGACTTCGGCATCGCCAAGTCGATGGTCTCCGAGTCGACGCTCACGCAGACGGGGATCACGCTCGGCACCGCGTCCTACCTCGCCCCGGAGCAGATCCGCGGCGAGCCCGTCGACGCGCGCACCGACATCTTCTCGCTCGGGGTCCTCGCGTACGAGCTCCTGACGTACACCCGTCCGTTCACGGGCGACCACATCTCGACGGTGCTCTACAAGATCATGAACGAGAGCCCGCCGTCGCCGTCCGAGGTCGACCCGGCGCTGCCTCCGGAACTCGTCCGCGTCGTCCAGAAGGCTCTCGAGAAGGACCGTTCGAACCGCTGGACGACCTGCGCCGAGATGCAGGCCGGCCTCCGGGCGGTCCTCGAGGTCCTGTCGGGTCCCGTCGGGCCGCCCCCGCGGCCCGTCCCGGTGGACGGCGAGCCCGTCGCGCCGCCCCGGTCGCTCGGGAGCGCCCGGATCGACGAGCGCCTCCTGCGGCCGCCGGCCGGCCTGGCCGCGACGGCGGAGGTACCGCTCCGTCCCGAGCCCCGCCCGGAGGACGTGCCGACCCCCGTCTCCCCTCCCGCTCCCGAGGAGATGGGCGGAGCTCTGAAGGTCTTCCTCGGGGCGCTCGCCGTCCTCGTCGTCGTCGGCGGGGGCCTCGCCTGGCTCCTCCTGGGACCCGGCGCGAAGAAGGGCGTGCTCGTCCCGGACCCCGGCGCTCTCGTGGCGACGGCCGTCCCTCTCCCGACTCCTCTTCCCGAGCCCACGGCCGCTCCCACCGCCGTCCCGCCGACTCCCGCCCCGACCGTCGCCACGACCGGTACCGCGGTCCTCTCCTCGAACGTCTACGCCCAGGTCTCCGTCGACGGGGCCCCGCACGGCGGCGTCTTCAAGCCGACCCGGGTCACGGTCCCGCCCGGGAAGCACGTCGCCGCGTTCCAGATCGCCGACTTCGGTCCGATCAGGGTCCCGTTCGAGGTGAGGGCGGGCGAGAGCGTCGAGGTCCGGGGCGAGTTCCCGCCCCTCGGCCAGCTCTCGATCTCGGTCAACCCCGACGCCTTCGGGGCCGAGGTCCTCGTGGACGGCGTCGTCGTCGGGCACGCGGGAGCGTCCCCGCTCCGGAAGACGGTCGCCGCCGGGAGCCACCGCGTCGAGGCGCGGCTCGCCGGGTTCGGGAGCGAGGAGAAGACCGTCGAGGTCTACGAGCAGGACAAGGCCGACGTCCTGCTGACGCTCCGGCGCAGGTAGCCCACCGTAGAATCGGCGCGTGAGACGCGCCCGCATCCTCCTCGCCGCCCTCGCGATCCTCCTCGCGCCGGCGCTCCAGGCGCAGCCCGCGTCGGAGTCGCTCGAGAAGGACGCCCGCGCCGCCTCGCGCGCCGGGAAGTTCAAGGACGCCGCCGTGAAGTTCGAGCAGGCCGCGACGGCCGCATCCGACGCGAAGCGACGCGGCCGCCTCCGGATGCAGGCCGCGTACGCGACGCTGAACGCCGGGAACGCGAAGGGCGCGCGCGAGGCGCTCCAGGCGGCGTTCGCCGACGACCCGGGCCTCGAGATCGTCGAGCAGCTCTACACGCCCGAGTTCCGGAAGCTGTGGCAGGACGTGAAGGTGGAGGTCGCGAGGGCCGCCCCGCCGGCGCTCCCCGACCTCGAGGAGCTGAAGCGGACGTGCGAGGAGCGGCTGAAGGACGGGCGCTACGCCGAGGTCGTCTACGACCTCGGGAAGTACCCGCAGGAGAAGCTCGACCGCGAGGCCTGGGCCCTCCTCGCGCAGGCCTACGAGAAGTCGGGGCGATCCGACCAGGCCGCGCTCGCGCGCCGCCGCGCGCTCGGCGAGGCGGTCCCGATCACTCCCCTGCCTCCCCCGCCCCAGGCCTCGGCCTCCCTCCCCGGAGCCCGCGCGACCCCGACCGACCTCCTCGCCTTCGGGCGCGAGGCGCTGAACCGCGGCGACGCGGCGACCGCGCAGGCCGCCGCGAACCGCGTCGTCGAGGTCGAGCCGACGTCGAGCGAGGGATACCGCCTCCTCGGCGACTCGTACGCGGCGCGGGGCGAGAAGGCCCTCGCCGACGCGATGTGGCGGCAGTCGCTCCGCCTGAACGAGCGGAACGAGGGGACGCTCCTCTCGCTCGCGGGGCTCTCCCTCGAGTCGAAGCAGTTCGACGAGGCGCTCGGGTTCCTCAAGCGCGCCGTCGAGGTGAACCCGCAGAACGCCGACCGGCTGACGGCGCTCGGTCGGAAGGCGCGGGCGGACGGCGACCTGAAGACGGCGCGCCAGGTCTTCGCCGCCGCGGCCGAGGCGCTCCCGAAGGACGTCGCCGTCCTCTCCGAGTACGGCGGCCTCCTCTTCCAGCTCGGCGACGTCGACGCCGCGCTCGACCCGCTCATGCGGGCCGCCTCGGAGGCGCCCGACCGGGCGACCGTCCGCGCGAGCCTCGCGGCGGCCTTCCGGAAAAAGGGCCAGCTCAAGGATGCGGAGCGGGAGTACCGCGAGGCGCTCCGTTCCGATCCCTCCTGGTCTCCGGCGCTCATGGGACTCGGCGCCCTCCTCCTCGCGACGGACCGGCCGGCCGACGCGGTCGCGCCGTTCCGGACGGCGCTCGCGGCGAAGCCGTCCGACCCGGACGCGCTCCTCGGCCTCGCGCGCGCCCAGCGCCTCGCCGGCGACCTCCCCGGAGCCGCCGCGACCCTCCAGGGCGCGGCCTCCGGGACCGACGCCGCCGCGCTGAACGAGGCGGGCGCCGTCGCGTACGCGCAGGGCCTCTGGGCCGAGGCGGCCGCGCTCTTCGAGAAGGCGCTCGCCGCGCAGCCGGGTCTCGCCGAGGCGGCCGCGAACCGGGACCGGGCCGCCGCGGCGGCGCAGCTCGTCGCCACGCTCGCCGCCCCTCCTCCCGAGCCGCTCAGGGCGCCGAAGCGCTGAGCATCGGCGCCGGCCTCAGGCCGGCGGGCGCCCCTCGTCGGTGAGGGCCTCGAGGAGGCTCGCGAGGAGGAACGCCGTCGCGCCCCAGATGACGTGCCCCTTCACGTGGTAGACGGGGGTCGGGATCGTCCGCCCCTTCCACGCGACGCCCCGCTCCTCCACCAGCGTCGGCCCGAGCAGGACCCGGATCGGCATCTCGATGACGGCCGCGACCTCGCGCGAGTCCTCGCGGAACGCGAAGGGCCACGGGATCGCGCCGACGAACGGGCGGATACGGAACCCGGTGAGCGTCACGACCTCGGGGAGCGTCCCGAGCCGCAGGATCGACTTCCGCGGGACGCCGATCTCCTCCTCGGTCTCGCGGACCGCCGTCTCCCAGGGCGACGCGTCGTCGAGAGCCTCCATCCCGCCCGGGAAGGCGATCTGTCCCTTGTGCGTCTCGACCGCCTCGCTCCGCTTCGTGAAGAGGGTCCAGAGCTCGCGCTCGCGGACGTAGAGCGGGACGAGGACCGCCGCCGGGCGCGCGTCGGGGGTCCCCTCGGCGATCTCGCGGACGACGTCCGGGACGACCCACTCCCGCTCGAGCCGCGCGCGGATCTCGAGGATCCAGGGGGGCGCCTGCGTCACGCGTCGTCCTCGAGCATCAGGGCGTCCGCGCTCTTCCGCTCGCGGGCGTGCTTCTCCCCCTTCTTCACGGCCATCTGGAGCCACGCCTCGACGTAGCCGTCCAGGTCGCCGTCGAGGACCCGGTCGACGTCGCCCATCTCGAAGCCGGTCCTGTGGTCCTTCGCGAGGCGGTACGGGGCCAGGACGTAGGAGCGGATCTGGGAGCCGAAGCCGATCTCCATCTTCACGCCGGCCCGCTTGTCCTCCTGCGCCCGCCGCTCCTCGACGGCGCGCTGGTAGAGGCGCGAGCGGAGGACCTTCATCGCGAAGTCCTTGTTCTTGTGCTGCGAGCGCTCGTTCTGGCACGCCACGACGAGGCCGGTCGGCAGGTGCGTGATCCGGACCGCGGAGTCGGTCTTGTTGACGTGCTGCCCGCCCTTGCCGCCCGCGCGGAAGGTGTCGATCCGGAGGTCCTTGTCGTTGATGTCGATCTCGATCGTGTCGTCGATCTCGGGCGTCACGTAGACGGAGGCGAACGACGTGTGGCGCCTCGCGGCCGCGTCGAACGGGGAGATCCTCACGAGGCGGTGGACGCCGTGCTCGGCCTTCATGTGGCCGTAGGCGTACTCCCCCTCGAAGCGGAGCGTCGCGCTCTTGATCCCGGCGTCGTCCGCGTAGGAGACCTCGAGGACCTCGGTCTTCCACCCCTTCCGCTCGCCGTAGCGGAGGTACATCCGCATGAGCATCTCGGCCCAGTCCTGGGCCTCGGTGCCGCCGGTTCCGGCGTTGAGCTCGAGGAGCGCCGGGAGCTCGTCCTCGGGCTCGGTCAGCTTGAACCTCAGCTCGCGCTCCCGGGCCCACCGCTCGATCGAGGCCATGGCCGTGTCGGCGTCCCTCTCGACCGCCTCGCCGTCCCGGAGGAACTCGGCGAAGACCTCGAGCTCCTCCCTCTTCTGTCGGAACGCCTTGTCGTCGCTCAGGACGGTGTCGGCCCGCTTCAGCCTCTTCAGCGTCTCCTGCGCGGCCGCCGCGTCGTTCCAGAAGTCCGGGGCCCCGGCGCGCGCCTCGAGCTCGGCCTTCTCCTTCTCCGCGCGGCGTACGTCAAAGGTACCCCCGGAGCGCCTCGACCTGCGTCGCGAGCGCCAGCAGCTTCTCGATCCGTTCCTCGTTCATGTCAGGGGTCCCTTCCGTTCAGGCGTCGGGGCGCGCTCGGCGAGCCGACGCCCGGGCGCGGAGGATAGCCACGAGGAGCGCCGCGGCGCAAACGAGCGATACCGCGTCCCCGGCGCGCGTCGCGAGCGTCCGGAAGGCTCGCGGCGGGACGCGCAGCCGCCCCGCGATCCCCGCCTTCCGCCCCGGCCCGAGCCGCGCGAGGGTCCTCCCCCGCCCGTCGACCCAGCCGCTGATCCCGGTCACCGCCGCGCGGAGCATCGGCCGCCCCGTCTCGACGGCGCGGAAGACGGCCGCCTCCCAGTGCTGCTCCTGCGCGCCGCCGTCGCCGTACCAGGCGTCGTTCGTCAGCGTGAAGAGGGCGTCGGCGCCCGCCTCGACCTGCGCCCGGGCGATCCAGGGGTAGACGACCTCGTAGCAGACCGCACCTCCGAGGCGGATTCCCGCGAGCTCGAGCGGCACGGCCCTCGTCCCCGGCGTGAAGGCTCCCGGGACCGCCTGGCTCACCTGCGGCACCCAGCGGAAGAGCGACGCGAGCGGGACGTACTCCCCGAACGGCACGAGCCGCAGCTTGTGGTACGGCACGCCGACGGCCCCGTTCCCGTCCACGAGGAGCGCGGAGTTGTAGTACGGCGCGTCGTCGTCCTCGGGGCGGTCCGACCAGACCGTGTTGAAGAGGAGGGCGGTCCGCTCCCCGGCGCAGAGGCGCGTCACGTCCTCCCGGAACCCTTCCGACCAGGGCCAGGCGAGGAGCGTCGCGCTCTCCGGCCAGAGGACGAGGTCGGAGGGCGCGACCCGGAGGAGCCCCCGCGTCAGCGCCATGACGTCCTCGTGGATCCGGATCGCCGTCCCCGGCGCGTGGCGCACGTCCTGCTCGACGTTCGGCTGGACGATCAGGACGCGGAGCCCCGGCCCCGGAGCGAGCTCCGCCGGCCTCGAGAGCCGGAGGGTGCCGAAGCCGACCGCGAGCACGACCACGGCCGCCGCCGCGCCGAGGCCGGCCGCGCGCCGGCCACCCGGCCGCGCCGCCTCCGCGAGGCCCGAGTTCACGAGGACGACGAGGAACGACGTGAGGGCGGCGCCGCCGAGGGCCGCCGTCTGGGTCAGGAGGGGATACGGCGCGAGCGGGTACGCCGCGAGCGCCCACGGGAACCCGGAGAAGAGGTAGGTCCGGATCAGCTCCTGGACGAGCCACGCGGCCGGGAAGACGAGGAGCCGGCCTGCCGTCGACCGGGGCGCGGCCAGGGCGGCGAGGGCCGCCATCGCCGCCATCGGCAGGCAGAGGATTGCGGCGGTCAGGAGGAGCGCGAGGAACGCGAGAGGCGCCGGCATCCCTCCGAAGCGGTGCACCACGTGGTAGATCCACGGCATCGTCGTGAGCCAGAACACGAAGCCGAAGAGGGCGCCGAGGCGCGCCGCGGGCCGCGCGCCGGCGCCGTCGAGAGCGAGGACGAAGGGGACGAGCGCGACGGGCAGGAGGACGACGAGCGAGGCGTTCGGGAAGCAGAGGCCGAGGAGAACGCCCGAGAGGAGCGCCGCGAGGAGCCGCGCGCGCGGCGACGCGGGGACGAGGCCCGACCGGCTCACGCCCGGCGCCGCGCCGACTCGGCGAGCGCCTCCTCGGCCCGGTAGCTCGAGCGGACGAACGGCCCCGCGAAGACGTACGAGAAGCCGACCTCCTCGCCGGCCGCGCGGAGCGCCTCGAACCGCTCGGGCGTCGCGTAGGAGACGACCGGGAGGTTCCACGCGGCGGGACGGAGGTACTGCCCCACCGTCACGACGTCGACCCCCGCGGCCCGAAGGGCGTGGAAGACGTCGAGCACCTCGCCGTCCTCCTCGCCGAGGCCCAGCATCAGCCCGGACTTCGTCACCGTCTCCGGGTGCCGCTCCTTCACGCGCGCCAGGAGCGCGACCGACCGCTCGAAGAGCGCCTTCGGGCGGACCACCGGGTAGAGGCGGGGAACGGTCTCGACGTTGTGGTTGAAGACGTCGGGGCGCGCGTCGGCGACGAGGTCGATCGCCGCGCCGTCCCCCTGGAAGTCGGGTGTCAGGACCTCGACCCCCCTCCGCGGCTCGAGCGCCTTCACGGCCTCGACGACCCGGGCCCAGTGGGCCGCGCCGCCGTCGGGGAGGTCGTCGCGGTCGACCGAGGTGAGGACGACGTGCTCGAGCCCCATCTCGAGGACGGCGCGGGCGACGTTCGCCGGCTCCTCCGGGTCGAGCGGGGCCGGACGGCCCGAGGTCACGTTGCAGAAGCCGCAGGCGCGCGTGCAGACGTCGCCGCAGACGAGGAACGTCGCCGTCTTCCGCTCGAAGCACTCGCTCCGGTTCGGGCAGCGCGCCTCCTCGCACACGGTGTGCAGGCCGCGCGTCCGCATCAGCTTCTTGAGCTCGTGGAGCCCCGAGAGACGGACCTTCCGCTCGCGGATCCAGGGTGGGAGCGCCGGCTCCCCCCGCACGGGGAGAGACCGGCTCATTTGCCGGCGGGGACGATCGTCGCCTCGAGCTGCTCGAGCTTCTCGACCTTCTTCTCGCCCGCCTCCGCCTTCGCACGGTCGGCGTACGGCCCCACGCGGACGCGGAAGAGCCCCTGCTTTCCGGGGACGAGCGAGACGTCGGGCTTGAAGCCGTCCGCCTTCAGCTTCTTCGAGAGGCCGTCGGCCTTCTCGGCGCTCTTCGTCACGAGGACCTGGACCCAGAACGTCCCCTCCTCCTCGGCGGGGGCCGCCTTCTCTGCAGCCCTGGGCGCGGGCGTCGCCTTCGCGGGCGCCGCCGTCGGCTTCGCGGGAACGGCCGTCGGCTTCGGCGGCGCCGTCGGCGCGAGCTCCTTGACGACCGGTTTCGGCTCCTCCTTCACGGGAGGCTCGGACCTCGACGGGGCCTCCTCCTTCGCGGCGGGCTGCCCGTGGGCCGCCCCGCCGTGCGGGGCCGTCGGCTCGAAGCCGATCGGGACCTCGGTCGGGACCGGCGTCGCGGTCTCGGCCGCCTCCCCCTCGCCCTTCGCCCGCGGGACGGGGATGTCCGACTGCGCGGCCAGCGCGGTCGCGACGTCCGGCCCGCGCTTCGCCGCGGCCCCCGTCTTCATCCCGAAGAAGAACGAGAGGCCGAGCGCCGCGAGGAGGACGAGGAAGAACGCCGCCGCCTGGCGGCCGGTCACCGAGACCTGGTAGTGGACCGGCCCTTCCTTCTCGTCCGTCACTTCTCGACCTTCGGATCGGTCCCGAACGCCTTCGCGAGCTTCGGCCCGAGCAGGGCCATCATCTCGATCGGGACCGGGAAGAGGATCGTGGAGTTCTTCTCGGCGGCGATCTCGGTGAGCGTCTGCAGGTAGCGCAGCTGCATGGAGGCCGGCTCGGAGGCGATGACGTGCGCCGCCTCGGCGAGCTGCTTGGAGGCCTCGAACTCGCCGGCGGCGTGGATGATCTTGGCGCGCTTCTCGCGCTCGGCCTCGGCCTGCTTGGCCATCGCCCGCTGCATCTCGATCGGCAGGTCGACGGCCTTCACCTCGACCATCGTCACCTTGATCCCCCACGGGTCCGTGTGCTTGTCGAGGATCTCCTGGAGGCTCTCGTTCAGCTTCTCCCGCTCGGAGAGGAGCTCGTCGAGGGCCGCCTGCCCGAGGATGGAGCGGAGCGTCGTCTGGGCGAGCTGCGACGTGGCGTACATGTAGTTCGCCACCTTCACGATGGCCTTCGCCGGCTCCATGACGTGGAAGTAGACGACCGCGTTCACCTTCACGGAGACGTTGTCGCGCGTGATGACGTCCTGCGGCGGGACGTCGAGCGTGATCGTCCGGAGGTCGACCCGCACCATCGTCTCGAAGGGCCAGAAGATGAGGGTGAGCCCGGGCCCCTTCGGCGCGGGCCCGAGGCGCCCGAGCCAGAACGTGACGGCCCGCTCGTACTCGTTGAGGATGTTCACCCACTTCGAGAGGAAGAAGAGGACGACGAAGACGCCCGCGATGAAGAGGGGGTTCGGAATCGGCATGTTCAGGCCTTTTCGCTCCGTCCGGAGGGCTTGACGAGGACGGTCAGGCCGTCGATCCCGGTGATCTCGACGATCTGACCGTCGGTGAGGGGAACGGCGCTCCGGGCTTCCCAGAGTGCGCCGTCGGCGAAGACCTTCAGGGCGCCCGCGGCGCCGACGTGGACCGGGACCACCTGCCCGACGAGGACGGCGTCGCCCGTCCGCTGGGGAAGCCGCTGCACGGAGAGGGCCATCATCGAGAGGACCGCGAGGATGAGGGTCGCCACGACCGCCCCTCCCACGAGGAACCAGAGCTCGCCGCGCGGGGCGAGCTCGTCGCGGTGGAAGAGGAGGATCGCCCCGAGGACGATCGACACCCCGCCGGAGATGGCGAGGATCCCGTGCATCGTGAACTTCACCTCGAGGAAGAAGAAGAGGACGCCCAGGAGGATCAGCCCGATGCCGACCCAGTTCGTCGGCAGCACCGACATCGCGAAGAACGCGAGGAGGAGACAGATGCTCCCGAGGACCCCCGGCAGGATGGCGCCCGGGTTCTGGAACTCGGAGTAGAGGCCGACGATGCCGATGAGGAAGAGGATCCCCGCGACCATCGGGCTCGCGACGACGCCGAGGGCCTTCTCGAGCCCGGTCCTCCGGACGGTCCGGAAGGTGAACGTCGCCGACTTCAGGATGACGTCGGGCTTGCCGACGCGCTTGATGGTCCGGCGGTCGACCTGCTTCAGGAGGTCCGGGAGGTCCCGGGCGACGATCTCGACGAGCCCCTTCGACCTCGCCTCGCTCTCCGAGTAGGAGAGCGCCTCGGTGATCGTCTTCACGGCGTCGTCGACCGGGCGGCCGCGCGGGACGACGAGCGACCTCACGAGCGCGGCGGCGTCCTCGCTGACCTTCTTGCCGATCGTCTTCGGGAGCTCCTCGCCCCCGCCGCCGACGGGCGAGGCGGCCCCGGTGTTCGTCCCGGGGGCCATCGCCGCGACGTCGCACGCCATCAGGACGATGAAGCCGGCGGACGCCGCCTGGGAGCCCGGGGGGTGGACGAAGCCGAGGACCGGGATCTCCGAGGCGAGGATCGTCTTCGTGATCTCGCGGGTCGAGTCGAGGCGCCCGCCGGGCGTGTTGATCCGCAGGACGACGGCCGGCGCGCCGTCCTCGGCGGCCTCCTCGACGACCCGTTTCAGGAACTCGGCCGTCACGGGGTTGATGTCGGTGTCGACGTCGACGACGACCACTTCGGTACCCGCCCCCGCCGCGGCCGGAGCGAGCAGGAGGAACAGGCCCAGCACCGCGATCGCGCGCACGTCTCGATTATAGGTTCGGCGTGCTACAACGCCGCGTGCGCTTCTCCCTCGCCGACCTCGTGACGGGCGCGGCCGCGGGCCTCCTCCTCGTCGCGGGGACGGTCGCGGGCGTGCCGAGGTCCGCACCCGGCCCGTTCGCCCTGGTCGCGGTCGCGTTCCTCCTGCCGTTCGTCTTCGCGGCCGTCCGCGGCCGGCGGCCTCGCGCCGGCACGCTCCTCGCCTGCGTCGCCGAGTTCGGGCCGATCCTCCCGCTCCTCCTCGTCTTCGACAACCTCGGCCCCTTCGTCCTCGCGACGAGCTCGGTCGACCGGGACCCTCTCCTCGTGGCCGCCGACCGCCTCCTCTTCCTCGGGAACGACCCGACCCGCCTCCTCGAGCCGTACGCCGGCCCCCTCCTCCTGGAGGTCCTCACGGTCTGCTACGCGCTCTACTACTTCCACCCCATCGTCCTCGGGGCGCTCCTCTGGCGCGACGACCTGAAGGAGAAGAAGCCCGGCGCGCGCTTCCCCGCCTTCGCGTTCGCGATCCTCCTGACGTTCTACGTCAGCTACGCGGGCTACTTCCTCGTCCCGGCGATCGGCCCGCGCTTCACCGTCCGCCACGACGGTCCCCTCCCGCGGGCGACGGTCGCGGCGGCGATCGACGGCGCGCTCGACCGGCTCGAGTCGAGCCGCCGGAACTGCTTTCCCTCGGGGCACACGATGGTGACCGTGGCCGTCCTCGTCGAGGCCGCCCGCCGGTCCCGGACGACGTTCCTCGGCTTCCTGCCGTTCGCGGCGGGGCTCGTCGCCGCCACCGTCGTCGGGCGCTACCACTACGTGGTCGACGTCCTGGCCGGCCTCGTCCTCACCATCGCCGTCCTCGCGGCGGCCCGGGCGGTCTCCCGGAAGGTCGTTCAGGAGCCCGACGGCACCGTCCTCGAGACGAGCCGGTACTTCCGGTAGAGCTTCCCCTCGAAGACCTCGATCGGCTTGAGGAGGTCGAGGTTGTCCTCCAGGATCCAGGAGAACTCCACCGTCTTGAACCCCGCGGCCATCGCGGCCTTGTACCCCTCGAAGTAGCAGACGGCGTCGAGCCCCTTCCTGCGGTACTCCGGGAGGACCCCGAACGCCATCAGCCGGACCCGGTCGACCTTCTTCTTCCCGAGGAGGAACTTCAGCCAGCCGAACGGGAGGAGCCTCCCCCCCATCCGGATCAGGACCTGGTTGAAGTCGGGCATCCCGAGCATGAAGGCGACCGGCTGGTCCCCCTTCTCGGCGAACCAGATGATCGGCGGGTAGATGACGTCCTTCAGCTTCTTCGCCATGGCGTCGATCTCGTCCGACGTCATCGGCACGAAGCCCCAGTTCTTCTCCCAGGCCGCGTTGTAGACCACCTTGACCTTGCCGAGCTCCTCGGCGAACCGGTCCATCCGGATCGTCCGGAACGTGAGCTCGGGGTTGCGCCGCCGGACCGCCTCGGTGATCCGCCCGAGCCGGGCGAACGAGCGGTCGTCGATCGGCGCGAGGAGCGCGACGAGGTCCTTCTCCTTCGCGAGCCCGGCCCCTTCCGCGAGGTCGACGTACCAGGCGGGGTTGTAGGTCATCATCAGGACGGCCGGTCCCGGGTCGCTCCCGCCGAGGAGGAACCCGACCTCGTCGTTCATCGAGGGGTTCACCGGCCCGCGGAGACGGTCGCATCCGGGCAGGAGCTTCTTCACGGCCGCCTCGGCCGCGTCGAAGAGGGCCCGGGCCGCCTCCTGGTCGTTCTCGCACTCGAAGTAGCCGAAGAACGCGGTCCGGTCGGCGTGGACGCGGTTGTGCTCGTCGTCGGCGATCGCCGCGATCCGGCCGACGACGCGGCCCTCCCGCCGCGCGAGGAAGAGGGTCCTCCGGGCGTGCTTCCAGAAGGGGTTCTTCTCCGGGTCGAGCATCCAGCGGACGTCGAAGCGGAGCGGCGGGACGAAGTCGGGGTCGTCCGCGTAGAGGCGGTACGGGAGCTCGACGAACTCCTTCAGGTCCTTACGGGACGACACCTCGGATACGAGAACCCCTTCGGGCATCCGGACCTCCTCAGGAGAAGGCCGCGTTCCATGGCCTTCCCGGGGCGTGGCGCGCGGAGCGCATCGATGACTCGGCCGGGACGGACGCCCCGGGTCTCAGCTGACGAGCCCCAGCTCCCGCCCGACCTTCTGGAACGCCTCGAGCGCCCGGGTCAGGTGCTCCCTGCGGTGCGTCGCCATGTAGGACGTCCGGATCAGGGCCCTTCCGGGGGCGCAGGCAGGGCTGACGACCGGGTTCACGAAGACCCCCTCCTCGTCCAGGCGCTTGGCCATCTTGAACGCGAGGTAGTCCTCCCCGACCACGACGGGGATGACGGGCGTCTCGGACTCGCCGCAGTCGAACCCGATGGCCCGGAGGCTCGTCAGCATGAACCGCGTGTTGTCCCAGAGCTGCTGCCGGCGCTCGGGCTCGGCCTCGATGATGTCGAGGGCGGCCAGGACGGCCCCGATCGACGCCGGCGGGGGCGCGGCCGTGAAGATGAGGGCCCTCGCCTTGTGCTGGATGTACTTGATGACGTCCGGGTCGGCCACGATGAACCCGCCGATCGCCGCCAGGGACTTCGAGAACGTCCCCATGATGATGTCGGCCCGGTCCTCGAGGCCGAAGTGCTCGGCCGTCCCCCGCCCGGTCTTCCCGAGGACCCCGATGCCGTGGGCGTCGTCGACCATGAGCGCCATGCCCCACTCGGCGCAGATGTCGGCGTAGGCCGGGAGGGGAGCGATGTCGCCTTCCATGGAGAAGACGCCGTCCACGGCCAGGATCCGCCCCGCCTTGTCCTGGTGGCTGTTCAGCATCCGGACGAGGTCGTCCGGGTCGTTGTGCTTGAACTTCCGCACGTCGGCCCCGACGGCGAGCCGGGCGCCGTCGTAGATGCAGGCGTGGTCCTGCCGGTCGAGGTAGATCGCGTCGCCCTTCGTCGGGAGCGTCCCGAGGACACCGAGGTTCGCGAGGAACCCCGTGGAGAAGGTGATGCAGGCGGGCTTCCGCATGAAGGCGGCCAGCCGATGCTCGAGCTCGACGTGGATGTCCAGTGTCCCGTTCAGGAAGCGGCTGCCGGCGCAGCCCGCGCCGTACTTCCTGACGGCCGCGATGGCCCGTTCCTTGACCTTCGGGTGCGACGTCAGGCCGAGGTAGTTGTTCGAGCCGAGCATGACGAGCTCGCGCCCGCCCATCTGGACGACCGGGTCCTGCCCCGACTCGATCATGCGGAAGTAATTCCAGACCCCGGCGGCCTTGATCTCGTCCGGGACGGTGTACTTCCCGCACTTGTCGAAGATCGAGACCCGCGCCCGTGGGGGGGCTGCGACCGCGGGCTTGAGCGCGGAAATCCTCATACTCCTCCGGCAGCGCCGCCGCCCACCGGGGGTGCCGGGCGGCTCGCAAACATCGTCCCATCTTAACACCCGGCGTCCCGCCGAAAAGGGCCCGCCCCCGTGCCGTCCCGGCCGCTCTCCACGGCCCGCGCGCGGCGCGCGGCGCCCGCGAGAGGTATCCTTCGCGGCCGGAAGGAGTTCCCATGCCTTCGAGGATCCTCGTCGCCGCCGCGATCGGAGTCCTTCTGCCCGCGTTCGAGGCCAGCGCCCTGACGGCCCCCCGGAAGGTCGTCCGGTACGACATCCAGGTCTCCCTGGACGACGCGAAGCGGGAGCTGACCGGACACGAGACGCTCCGGTGGACGAACCCGACCGACGTCGCGGCGACCGAGCTCAAGTTCCACCTCTACTGGAATGCCTTCCGTAACAACCGCTCGACCTTTTTCCGGGAGTCGGGGGGGAAGCTCCGCGGCGACCAGGCCGACGCCGAGGAGGGGTTCGGCTCGATCGACGTGACCTCGATGACCCGGGACGGCGCCGACCTCCTGAAGGGGGCGAAGTTCGAGGCGCCGGACGACGGCAACCGCGACGACCGGACCGTCCTCTCCGTCCCGCTCGCCTCCCCCGTCGGTCCCGGCGAGACGGCCACGCTCGAGATCGCCTGGACCTCCCGCGTCCCGAAGGTCTTCGCGAGGGCCGGCCACGCCCGGGACTTCTACATGATCGGGCAGTGGTTCCCGAAGATCGCCGTCCTCGAGCCGCGCGGCCGGCGGCGGCGCGCCGAGCCCGGCTGGAACGCCCACCAGTACCACGCGAACTCCGAGTTCTACGCCGACTGGGGCGACTACCGGGTCTCCATCACCGTCCCGGAGAAGTTCGTCGTCGGCTCCGCGGGCGCCCTCGCGAAGGAGAGCCGGAAGGACGGGAAGAAGACGCTCGTCTACGAGCAGGACTCGATCCACGACTTCGCCTGGACCGCCGACCCGCGCTACGTCGTCAAGGAGGACCTCTTCGACCCGGCCAGGGACGTCCCCGAGGGCGAGATCGCCCGCGCGGCGAAGCTCCTCGGCCGGAGCGAGGCCGACCTCCGGGCCGGCCTGAAGCCGGTGAAGCTCCGCTTCTACATGCAGCCCGACCACGTCCCGCAGTGGACGCGGTACGCCGACGCGCAGAAGTGGGCCCTCGCCTGGTTCGGTCTCTACGCCTTCCCCTACCCGTACGCCCAGGTCTCCTGCGTCGACACGCCCGAGGACGGCACCGGCGCCATGGGGATGGAATACCAGACGATCTACACCGCCGGGACGGCCCGGGCGCTCGGCGTCTGGCCGCTCACCGGGATCCTCGCGCAGGAGATGGTCGTCATCCACGAGTTCGGCCACGGCTACTGGTACGGCCTCCTCGCCTCGAACGAGTTCGAGGAGAGCTGGATGGACGAGGGGATCAACTCGTTCACCGAGTACGAGATGATGGACCGCCGGTACGGCGGGCAGCTCCGCTTCCCGGGCGGCGCCCGGCTCGGGAGCTACGACCTCGGGCGGGTCCAGACGATCGCCGCCCGCGAGACCGACGCCCTCGTCACTCCCGCGTGGCAGTTCGCGTCGGGAAACGCCTACGGACGGAACTCCTACGCCCGCGCCGCGACGGCGGTCGACCAGGTCCGGAAGCTCCTCGGCGAGGAGACGTTCTGGCGGGCGTTCCGGTCCTACGCGGAGAGGTGGCGCTTCGACCACCCGGCGACCGAGGACTTCCTCGACGCCTTCCGCCCCGCGGGAGGGCGGAAGCTCGAGCCGCTGATCCGGGGGACCTGGTACGGGAACGCCACCGTCGACTACGCCGTCGTGCGCGCCACGAGCACGAAGGTCCCCGCCTTCGAGGGGTACGACGACAAGGGAAAGAAGACCGTCGTCGCGAAGAAGGACCGGGAGAAGGAGAAAGCCGCGGACGGGAAGAAGGGAAAGGACGGCGGGAAGAAGGACGTGAAGCAGTACGAGTCGATCGCCGTCGTCAGCCGGACCGGCTCGATCCCCCTGCCGGTCGACGTCGTCCTGACGTTCGAGAACGGAGCGACCTGGAAGACGACCTGGGACGGCCAGCGTCCCTGGCTGAAGCTGACCACCGTCTACCCGTCGAAGCTCGCCCGGGTGGAGGTCGATCCCGGTCGGAAGATCGTCCTCGACGCCGACCCGTGGAACAACGCCCGGCGCGTGGGCGAAGGGAAGGCGGCGTCGGCAACCGCGAAGGTCCGCGCGTATGCCGTCCACGGCGTCCAGATCCTCCTCACCTCCCTCTGGCCCCTCCTCTGACGGAGCGAACGACATGACGGAACGCCCTTCTCCCCTCGCCGCCGGCCTCTCGGGAGCCTTCGCCTACAGGCGCCTCGCCGGCGTCCTCTGGCTCGGCCTCCTCGTCTCGACGCTCCCGACCTGGGTCGCCTTCGGCCCCCTCTTCGCCCCGGTCGACGAGGGCCCCTTCCGCGAGAGCCTCCTCCGCGGCTGGGACTCCTGGGCCTTCCTGAGCTTCGTCGGCGTCCACGCGAGGGAGGTCGGCATCGCGTTCGCGGCGGTCGGCGCGAGCCTCCTCCTCTCCGTCCTCCTCGACCTCCTCCTGACGACGGGCGCCGTCCGGGTCCTCCTCTCGGGCCTCCCCCGCCCGGCCCTCCGCCGGACGGTGGCCGAGGGAGCCGCCCTCTTCCGCCCCGTCGCCTGGGGCTTCGCCCGGTACCTCGTCACGCTCGCGTTCTGGGTCGGCCTCCTCGTCGCCGGGCCGGCGTTCCTCCTGGGCAAGCTGGCGGGCAAGGACCCCGTGCCGAACGGGGCGCTCTCGACGTTCTCCGTGGCCTGGGTCGTCGTCGGCTCGCTCCTCGTCGCCGCGAACGTGAACCTCCGCTTCTCGCTCGCCCGGATCGCGGTCGCCCGGGGCGACTCCCCGACGGCGCGGGGCGCCTACCGCGCCGCCGGGAGCGTTCTCCGCGGGGCCCGCCCGCGCGCCGTCGGCCTCTGGCTCTTCTGGCTCGTGGCCGGGCTCGCGGTCCAGGGCGCCTTCACGGCGCTCGGCGTCGCGATGAACCCGAAGGGGGGCGCCGGCGTCGCCGCCCTGATCGTCGTCCGGCAGGCGGGGTTCTGGATCTACGCCATGACCCGCGTCGGCTACCAGGCCTCCCTCCTCCGCTTCGCCGAGGCCCGGCAGCCGCTCCCGACCGTCCCGCTCGCCCACCCCGTCGCGCCCGTGTCGCAGGAGGCTTCCACGGCGGCGTAATCGCCCCGTTTCGCCGGTACAATGTCCCGCTGCCCTCGGCGTCGCGGAGACTGCCTCCAGCGGCCCACCGGCACAGGGAGGTTCCCAACGACATGAGCGTAAGTCAGCTCGCGAAGTCCATCGCGGAGTCGCCGACGCTCCGCCTGACCGAGCAGGCCCGTCTCCTGCGCGAGAAGGGCGAGGCCGTCGTCCACCTCGGAGCGGGCGAGCCGAAGAACAAGGCCCCGATCGCCGCGATCCTCGCGGCGGCCTCGAAGCTGAACGGCGGCGACGTGAAGTACACGCCGGCCGACGGCACGCCCGGGCTGAAGAAGCAGATCATCCGGTACACCGAGGAGAACTACGACCGCGTCGTCGCCCCCGAGAACGTCATCGTCTCGGCCGGGGCGAAGCAGTCGGTCTTCAACATCCTCTACTCGGTGCTGAACCCGCAGGAAGAGGTCGTCATCCTCGCCCCCTACTGGGTCAGCTACCCCGAGATGGTGCGGATGTGCTACGGCGTCCCGGTCATCGTGAAGGCCGAGGACGGCGGCTTCGTGCCGCGCGCCGAGGACATCGAGAAGGCCGTCGGGTCGCAGACGCGGGTCATCATCTGCAACAGCCCGAACAACCCCTCCGGCGTCCTCTACCCGGAGAGCCTCGTCGCCTGGCTCGTCGACTTCTGCGAGCGCAAGGGGATCTGGCTCGTCATGGACGACATCTACCACAAGCTCGTCTTCGACGGGAAGAAGTCGCCGAGCTGCTTCCGGTACACGAAGAAGGACACGGAGACGTCGAAGGTCATCGCGGTGAACGGCGTCTCGAAGCTCTACGGGATGACCGGCTTCCGGATCGGCTGGGCGGTCGCGCCGCGCCCGCTCGTCCAGATCATGACGAACGTCCAGGGGCAGATCACGACGACCGTCTCCGTCCTCCTCCAGGCCGCGGCCGAGGGGGCGATGTCGGGCCTCCAGAGCGCCGTCGAGAGCCTCCGGATGACGCTCGAGAACAACCGGAACGTCATGCTCCAGGAGCTCGCGTCGTTCAACGGCGTCAAGACGATCAAGCCCGACGGGACCTACTACTGCCTCCCCGACTTCCGCGCCTACTCGCAGAAGTCGGTCGAGCTCTCGGACTTCCTGCTGAAGAAGGCGCTCGTCGTCGCCGTCCCGGGCCGCGAGTTCGGGATGGAGGGGTACCTCCGCCTCTCGTACGCCGGGACGATCAAGGAGATCCAGGAGGGCATCTCCCGGATCAAGTGGGCGCTCGACCCCTCCGCCCCCAACGAGATCTACGTGGGCGACAAGAAGCTCGTGAGGGACTGGCTGTGAAGAACCTCCTCGACATCAGGACCCCGGCCGAGGGCGAGGCCTCGGCGCGGAAGGCCGATTACGGCCTCGCCAACCACGGCCTCTCGAACCTCCGGATGGTCTACTGGAACCTCCCCGGCGAGGCGCTCTACGAGGAGATCGCCTTCCGCCGCGAGGCGCGCATCGTCGCGGGCGGCCCCGTCGTCGCCCACACGGGCAAGCACACCGGCCGCGCCGCCAGCGACAAGGCGGTCGTGAGGGAGGCCTCGACCGAGGGGCACGTCTGGTGGGGCCCCTACAACCGCCCCTACAGCCCCGAGAAGTTCAACGACCTCTTCAACAGGCTCCAGGGCTACTTCCAGGACCGCGACGTCTTCGTGCAGGACGTCTACGCCGGCGCCGACCCGGCCTACCGCGTCCCCGTCCGCATCGTCACCGAGCACGCCTGGCAGAGCCTCTTCGTGAGGAACATGTTCATCCTCCCGCAGTCGCTGGAGGAGTACCGGAGGCACGTCCCGGAGTTCACGGTCCTCGTGGCGCCCGGCTTCCAGGGCTTCCCGCCGATCGACGGGACGAACGCCCAGACGTTCATCGCGCTCAGCTTCGAGCAGAAGCTCTGCCTCATCGGGAACACCGAGTACGCGGGCGAGATCAAGAAGTCGGTCTTCACCGTCCTCAACTACCTCCTTCCGCTCGACGGCGTCCTCTCGATGCACGCCTCCGCGAACGTCGGGAAGGAGGGCGACTCGGCCCTCTTCTTCGGCCTCTCCGGGACCGGGAAGACGACGCTCTCGGCCGACCCGAAGCGGAGCCTCATCGGCGACGACGAGCACGGCTGGAGCGACGAGGGGATCTTCAACATCGAGGGGGGCTGCTACGCCAAGGTGATCCGGCTCTCGCCGCAGGCCGAGCCCGAGATCTTCGCGACGACCCACCGCTTCGGGACGATCCTCGAGAACGTCGTCTACGACCCGGTCACCCGGAAGATCGACCTCGACGACGAGGGGATCACCGAGAACACCCGCGGCTCGTACCCCCTCGAGTTCATCGCGAACGCCGTCCCCGAGAAGAAGGCCGGTCACCCGAAGAACATCATCTTCCTCACGTGCGACGCGCAGGGGGTCCTCCCGCCGATCGCGCGCCTCACCCCCGACCAGGCGCTCTACCAGTTCATCTCGGGCTACACGTCGAAGATCGCCGGCACCGAGGTCGGCCTCGGCAAGGAGCCCGAGCTGACCTTCTCGGCCTGCTTCGGCGGGCCGTTCATGGTCCACCACCCCTACTTCTACGCCGACCTCCTGAAGCGGAAGATCGAGCGCCACGGCGTCAGCTGCTGGCTGCTCAACACCGGCTGGGTCGGCGGCCCGTACAACGTCGGCAAGCGGATCTCCATCCGCTACACCCGCGCCCTCCTCGACGCGGCGCTCGACGGCACGCTCCACGGCGTCGAGTTCACGAAGGACCCGATTTTCGGGTTCGAGGTCCCGAAGAGCTGCCCCAACGTCCCCGACCACGTCATGGACCCCTCGAGCTCCTGGCCCGACAAGGCGCTCTACGCGAACCGCTACCGGCAGCTCGCGCAGCGGTTCGTCGAGAACTTCAAGAGGTTCGAGGAGGGGTGCGCCCCCGAGGTCATCGCCGCCGGCCCGAAGCCATAGGCCTCCCGACACGCCCCGGATCGGAGGGGAGCCCGCGAGAGCGGGCTCCCCTTTTCGTCTCGGGTCCCGTGGCACCGTGCTACCTTGCCTGCGTGCCCGGTTCGAAAAGGCCGTCGATCGGAGCGAGGCGCGCGGCGAACCGGCGGGCGGAGGCGCAGCGCGCCGCCGCCGCCACCCGGCGCTACGCCGACGCTCGCCCCGGGATGCAGGCGGGCGACGTCGTCCTCTTCCGGGGCTCCGGGCCGATGAGCCGCGCGATCCGGTGGCTGACCCGCAGCCCGTATTCCCACGCGGCCCTCGTCTTCCGGTTCGAAGAGCGCGTCTACTGCCTGGAGGCGGTCGGGAGCGGGGTGCGCCTCGCCCTCATCTCCGAGGTCCTCGCCCGCTACCACGGCGGCGTCGACCACTTCGACGTCCCGAGGGCGACCGAGGAGCAGCGGCGCGGGGCGCTCGGCTTCGCCTTCCAGCAGCTCGGGAAGCTCTACGACCGCCGGGGGCTCTGGCGGTTCCTCCTCGCGATCGTCACGGGGCGCCGGCCGCGCGTCCGGGAGGACCAGGCCTGGTTCTGCTCCGAGCTCGTTGCCGCCGCCTACCGCCGGCAGGGGCTGGCGCTCGTCCCGGAGTCCTCTGCGTTCACCTCGCCCGCGGACCTCGCCCTCTCGCCCGCGCTCTCCCTCCGCTGCGTCGTCAAGCGCGAGGTGTAGACCTCCGGCCCGGTCCGCCGTCCTTCGACGTCCACCTCGCGCGGCGCGGCTCGCGAAGGGAGTGCGCGAGCACGGAGGATTCCCGGCGAGGTCGAGGACGGCGAGCGACTCGCCCGCCGTCGGCCTCCTCGCGTGAAGCGGGCGGCCGTCCTTCTCGAAGAGGGCGATGCGGACGCGCCCCACCGCAACGACGTCGTGCCGCGCCCCCTCGCGTCCCGGGACGATCGGCTCCGGCGTCGGAGCCGCGCCGTTCACGGCGGCCCGGGCGCACGGCGAGGCCCGCGCAGGCCGATCGAATGGACCGCCGTCACGCGGAGAAGGACGTCCCGACGGAGGGCGTCGCCTTTTCCGACCCGGCGACCCCGCAGGCGATGGCCAGCGGCTCGACGTCGCTCGCGAGCACGAATCGCGCCGGCAGGGGCGTCCACGAGCGCCGACGGGGCCGCGCCCCGGACCGTCCGCGAACCGAGAGCGCCTGGGGCCACAGAGGCAGCGCCACGAAAGCGCGGCCGTCCCTCCGGTCTCTCACGCCCCTGACGCTCCCCCCTGCGTACCCCTGCCGTCGTCCGGGACTCCCGTGAGCGGCGCGTGACCTTCCTCCTCCTTTCGCCCGGTCCATCGTCGAGAATCGCGTCCGGAGGCCTCCATGCGTTCAGCGCTTCTCGCGGCCCTGCTGCTTTCCCCCCTCGTCGCCCAGTCGCCCCGGCCGGCCGACCTGCTCCTGACGGGAGGGAAGGTCTGGACGGCCGACCCGCAGAAGCCCCTGGCCGAGGCCGTGGCGGTCCGCGACGGCCACGTCGTTTTCGTCGGAAGCGATGCCGCGGCGGCGCGTTGGAAGGGGAAGAAGACGAAGGTGATCGCCCTCGGGGGCCGCCTCGTGACCCCCGGCTTCGAGGACGCGCACATGCACCTCATGAGCGGCGCGCGCAACCTCGAGCGGGTGGACCTGTCCGAGGAGACGACGCTCGCCGCCCTGCAGGAGAAGATCCGCCGCTTCGCCGAGGCGAATCCGAAGAGCCCGTGGGTCGTGGGACGCGGCTGGGTCTACGGGTCGTTCCCCGGCGGCCTCCCGACCCGCGAGCAGCTCGACGCGGTCGTCCCCGACCGCCCCGCGTACATGGACTGCTACGACGGCCACACCGGCTGGGCGAACAGCAGGGCCCTCGCCCTGGCCGGCATCACGAGGGAGACGAAGGACCCGGTGAACGGCGCCATCGTGCGCGACCCGAAGACGGGCGAGCCGACCGGGGCGCTGAAAGAGGCGGCGGGAAGCCTCGTCGAGGACCTGATCCCCGAGCCGACCCCGGAGCGGCACTACGCGCTCCTGCTCCAGGCGCTGGCCCAGCTGAACCGACTCGGGATCACCGCGGTGCAGGACGCGGGCTGGACGAAGGAGGAGGTCGCCCGGTTCCTCCCCCTCCTCGAGCGCGCGCGGAAGGAAGGGAAGCTGACCGTACGCGCGCGGCTGACCGTCGACGTCGCGCCGAACGACCCGGCCCCCGGCATCGCCGAGGCCGTCCGCCTGCGGAAGCTCTACCCGAGCGGCGCGATCGTCTTCGGCGGGGTGAAGGGGTACGTCGACGGCGTCATCGAGGCGCACACCGCGGCGATGCTGGCGCCCTGGTCCGACGACCCGTCCCTCGGGCAGGGGACGCCGCGCTGGGAGAAGGCCGCGCTCGACCACGCGGTCGCGGCCGCGGACGGGGAAGGCTTGCAGGTCTGGCTCCACTCCATCGGCGACCGCGGCATCCGCATGGCCCTCGACGCGTACGCGTCCGCTGCGAAGCAGAACGGGCCGCGCGACCGCAGGCACCGCGTGGAGCACGTCGAGGCGATCGACGCCGCCGACGCCCCGCGCTTCGGGGCCCTCGGCGTCGTCGCGTCGATGCAGCCGCTCCACGCCAATCCCGACCAGAACAACGAGGAGGTCTGGGTGCGAAACGTCGGCCCCGAGCGGGCGAGCCGGGGCTTCGCCTGGCGTCTCATCGAGAAGGGCGGCGGCCGGCTCGCGTTCGGGAGCGACTGGCCGGTCGTGACCCCCGACGTCTTCCGCGGGCTCTACTGCGCGGTCGCGCGCAGGACGCGCGAGGGAAAGCCCGAGGGGGGCTGGCAGCCGCAGCTCGCGGTGAGCGCGGAGAGCGCCCTTCGCCACTACACGGTCGACGCGGCGTGGGCCGGGTTCGCGGAGAAAGAGCGGGGCTCGATCGCCGTCGGGAAGCGGGCCGACCTCGTCGTCCTCTCGCGCGACGTCCTCTCCGGGCCACCGGAAGAGATCCTCGGGACGAAGGTGCTCCTGACCCTCTTCGGCGGGACGACCGCCTGGCAGGACCCGGAGCTCCGTTAGCCGCGCACGCTGCGTCGCGCCCCGAGGCTGGGCCTCCCGGTCCTATGATCTCCGGATTCCCGACCACGGGTCGTCCTCGCCTTCGCAGCACGCCCGCCCGGCGAGAAGGAGAATGGAATGCGCGTTCACGGCTGTCTGACCGCGGCCGTCCTGGCCTTCGGTCTCGGCTCCGGCCCGGCCCTCGCCCAGGAGATCAACCTCCTCGCCCTCGGGAACGGCGCCCTTCCGGTCGTCGAGACGCCGAGCTACGGCGGCGAATGGACGCCCGCCGGCGTCCTCGACGACGCGCCCGGGAGCGGGTGGGCGTCCCCGAAGGGTCGCCTGGCGGCCGCCGTCTTCGTCTTCGAGCTCCCCGTCGCGGGAACTCCGGCCCGCTTCGAGTTCGACACGGCCTCGATCGACGGCGACGGGCGCGGCGCGAGGGACGTCGTCGTCGAGCTCTCCGCCGTCTCGAAGGACGCCGGTTTCGAGCCCGTCCTGAAGGCCTCGCTCGCCGACCGGAAGGACGGCCAGTCCTTCCCGGCGTCGAAGAAGGTCGAAGGCCGCTTCGTGCGGCTCACGGTCGCCGGCAACCACGGCGACGCCGAGTACGTCGAGCTGATGGGCTTCCGGGCGTTCGGGACGCGCGGGACCGCGCCTCCGCCGCAGCAGGTCGTCGGCACCTTCGACACGAGCTACAACCCGTTCCACCTCCGGCAGCAGGGGACGGCGATCTCCGGCTGCTACGAGCACGCCGAGGGCCTCTTCACCGGGACGATCGAAGGACGGGTCGCGAAGCTGACCTGGACCGAGGACGGCGGCCGGAAGCGAGGCCCGGCCGTCTTCGTCTTCAACCCCGACGGGAAGGGCTTCCGCGGCTACTGGTGGTACGACACGGACAAGGCGAAGGCGCCGGACGGCGATTGGAACGGGACCCGATCGAGCACCGACGTCGGCGGCTGCCCGCACTGGTCGGGCTCCGTGGGCGGGCAGCTCCGGAAGGAGCTCGCCGCCTCGGGCCGCGCCCGCCTCTACGGGATCCTCTTCGACACCGATTCCGCGAAGCTGAAGCCCGAGTCGCTCCCGACGCTCGACGAGGTCGTGAAGCTCCTGGCCGCCGAGCCGTCCTGGTCGCTCCTCATCGAGGGGCACACCGACTCCACGAGCACGGCCGCCCACAACCAGGCGCTCTCGGAGCAGCGGGCGGGCGCGGTGAAGGACTACCTGGCGGGAAAGGGCGTCGCCGCCTCGCGACTCGGAACCGCCGGCTTCGGATCCTCGCGCCCGGTCGCCGACAACGCCACCGAGCTGGGACGGTCCCAGAACCGGCGCGTCGAGCTCGTGAAGAAGTAGGGGGCCGGCCCGCCCTCAGAGCGACGCGGCGAGCCGCGTCCCCTGCTCGATGGCGCGCTTTGCGTCGAGCTCGGCAGCGACGTCGGCGCCGCCGATCAGGTGGACCTTCACGCCCGCCGCGCGGAGCGGCGCCTCGAGCTCGCGGAGCGGCTCCTGCCCGGTGCAGAGGACGACGTTGTCGACCTCGAGGAGGCGCGTCCGCTCCCCCTTCTCGCCGAAGCTCACCGTGAGCCCGCGGTCGTCGACCCGGTCGTAGCGGGCGCCCGCGATCATCTCGACGTCCTTCATCTTGAGCGCCGCGCGGTGGATCCAGCCGGTCGTCTTCGCGAGGCCGGCGCCGGGGCGCGTCTTCTTCCGCTGGAGGAGGTAGACCTTCCGCGCGGGCGGCTCGGGACGCGGCTTCGTCACGCCTCCCGGCTCGACCTCGGGGTCGGTGACGCCCCACTCCCTCATCCAGGTCGCGAGGTCGGGGCCGTCCGCCCCCTTCGTCCTCTCGCCGTGGACGAGGAACTCCGCGACGTCGAAGCCGATGCCCCCGGCGCCGACGACGGCGACGCTCTTCCCCACCGGCGCTCCGCGCAGCAGGACGTCGACGTACGAGAGGACCTTCGGGTGCTCCTGCCCCGGGATCCGCGGGTCGCGCGGGACGACGCCCGTCGCGAGGACGACGTCGTCGTACTTCCCGTCGGCGAGCTCCCCCGCGCCGACGCGCGCGCCGAGCCTCACGGCGACGCCCGCCGAGCGGACCTTCCGCGAGAAGTAGCGGAGCGTCTCGGCGAACTCTTCCTTGCCCGGGACCCTCATCGCCATCCGGAACTGTCCGCCGACCTCGTCCGCGGCCTCGAAGAGCGTGACGTCGTGGCCGCGCTCGGCGAGCGTCGTCGCGCAGGCGAGGCCGGCCGGCCCGGCCCCGACGACGGCGACCCGCTTCCGCGAGGAGACCGGCGCGACGACGAGCTCCGTCTCGTGGCACGCGCGGGGGTTCACGAGGCACGACGCGAGCTTCCGGCTGAAGACGTGGTCGAGGCACGCCTGGTTGCAGGCGATGCAGGTGTTGATCTCCGGGGCGCGCCCCTCGCCCGCCTTCCTCACGAACTCCGGGTCGGCGAGGAGCGGGCGGGCCATCGAGACCATGTCGGCGGAGCCCTCGGCCAGGACCCGCTCGGCGACCTCGGGCACGTTGATCCGGTTCGTCGTGCAGAGCGGGATCCCGACCTGCCCCTTCAGCTTCCGGGTGACCCAGGCGAACGCCGCGCGCGGGACGCTCGTCGCGATCGTCGGCACGCGCGCCTCGTGCCAGCCGATCCCGGTGTTGAGGATCGTGGCCCCGGCGGCCTCGACCGCCTTCGCGAGCTGAACGACCTCGGGCCAGCTGCTGCCGCCCGGGACGAGGTCGAGCATCGAGATCCGGTAGATGAGGATGAAGTCGCGGCCGACCGCCTCGCGAATCCTCGAGACGATCTCCACCGGGAGGCGCATGCGGTTCTCGTAGCTCCCGCCCCACCGGTCCGTCCGGCGGTTCGTCCGCGCGACGAGGAACTCGTTGATGAAGTACCCCTCCGAGCCCATCACCTCGACGCCGTCGTAGCCCGCCTCCCGCGCCAGCACGCCCGCGCGGACGAACGCGCGGATCTGCCGCTCGACGCCCGACGCCGACAGGGCCCGCGGCGTGAACGGGTTGATCGGCGCCTTGATCCGCGACGGCGCGACCGAGAAGGGCGAGTAGCCGTAGCGGCCCGCGTGGAGGATCTGGAGGGCGATCTTCCCGTCCTCGGCGTGGACCGCGTCCGTGACGACGCGGTGCGCGCGCGCCGCGCCCGCGGTCGCGAGGCGGCCGCCGAACGGCGAGAGCCACCCCTCCACGTTCGGCGCGAAGCCGCCCGTGACGATCAGCCCGACGCCCCCCCGCGCGCGCTCCGCGAAGTAGGCCGCGAGGCGCGGGAACGTCGCCCGGCGGTCCTCGAGGCCCGTGTGCATCGAGCCCATCAGGACCCGGTTCCTGAGGGTCGTGAATCCGAGGTCGAGGGGCGCGAGGAGGTGGGGGTAGGGGGTCATCCCCTGATTATCGGCTCGCGCCGGGGGTCGGCCCGGCGCGAGCCGTCGCCTCAGAGCTTCGCGTGCACCCCGAGCCGGTGGACGAGGACGGCGCCCGAGTGGGCGGCGCTCCAGAGCGGGACGAGCGCCGTCACGCTCAGGACGAAGATCAGCCACGCGAGGACGCCCGAGACCGCGGGCGCGAGCTTCCTCCGGAGCAGCCGGGGCCCGAGGAGGAACGCCGCGAAGAGGACCGTCAGCCCGGAGAGGAGGGCGCGCACGAGCGAGCCGAGCTCCTCGTGCTCTGCGATCGCGGTCGCGATCGGCGGCGCCTTCGAGGCGACGTCGCGGGCCGCGTCGCCGCTCGCCGCGGAGAGGTAGACGCCGACCGTTGCGGCCACGAGGGCGGCGAACGCCAGCCAGAGGAGCTCTTCCCGGCGCGCCCGGCGGAGCAGGCCGACGAGGAGGAGGACCGGGACGAGGAAGAAGAGGGCGATCGGGAAGTGGGAGAGCGCCGGGTGGGCCGCCTCCCAGGACGGGAGGGACGGGAGGGCGAGGGTCACGAAGGCTCCTTTCGTTGCGGGCGGATGCGGGCGGATGCGGCGGAAGCGGAGGGGGCGCGGCGACCGCCGCTTCAGTCGAGGAAGAGGCGCACCCCGGCGAAGACCTGCCGCCCCGGTCCCGGCTGGTACGAGTTGCCGTCCGGGTCGGGCTCGGTGAACGCGATGTACTCCTTCCCGGTGAGGTTCTTCCCGAGAAGGGTCACCTCGCCGTGCACCCCCTTCGCGCGCCAGCGGTACGCGGCCCGCGCGTTCAGGAGCGTGTAGCCGCCGACCCACGTCTGGTTCGACGGGTCGATGGCCCAGCGGGTGACGAGGTCCGCGCTCGCGCCGACGGAGAACGACGGGAGCGGGGAGTACTCGACGTCGAGGAAGAGCTGGTGCTCCGGGGCGTTCGGCATGAAGGTGTCGGTGTAGCTCCCGAAGAGGCTGCTCACCTCGTCGTACTTGAAGCGCGACCAGGTCCACGCGAGCTGGACGTCGAGGCCCCGCGTCGGGACCCAGCCGACGGACGTCTCGAGGCCCCAGCGGCGCGTCGACCCGAGGTTGCCGTAGAACGTCTCGAGCGGACGGGTCGGGATCCGGTAGCGGCCGAAATCGTCCTCCGTCTTCAGGTGGAAGAGCGCGACGTCGTAGGTGAACCCGGGGAAGGCCGAGCCGCGGGCGCCCACCTCGACGCCGTTCGAGGTCGCCGGCACGAGGCCCTCGTTGAAGCCGCCCAACGCCGCCGGGTTGTTCGCGAGCTCCTCCGTCGCGGGCGGGAGGAAGCCCTGCCCCCAGGCGGCGTAGAGCCCGAAGGTCCGGCTCGGGTTCCAGGTCAGGCCCACCCGCGCCGTCGCCTTCTCGTAGTCCGCGTCTCCCGAGCGGTCGACGCCGGCCGCCTTCAGGTCGTCGACGAGCTCGTTCGTCATGCGGTCCCAGCGCACGCCCGCCATCGCCCCCCAGGCGCCCCCGAGGTCGATCCGGTCGACCGCGAAGAGGCCGAGGCCCGACTGGCGGATCGTCTGGTCGACGACGACCGTCGGCCCCTCCTGGCCGCCGCCCAGGTTGGGGCGGCGCCCGTCGTCGATCGACTGGTAGTCGAAGTCGACGCCTGCCGTGAGGTGGTGGCGGACGGAGCCCGTCGCCGCGTGGAGCGTGTACTGGAGGTAGGCGCCCGGGCTGTCGTAGTCGCGCCGCTGGACCGTGGAGGGGACCGACTCCGTCCACTCCGTGGCCCGGTAGTAGAGCGCGTACGAGAGCTCCTGGCTCGCGCCGAGCGCCGTCTGGCCGGAGAGGCCCCAGGTCGCACGGCGCGTCTTCTGGTACTCGTTGTAGGTCAGCGCGTCCGGGTTCGGCTGGCGCGGGTCCTCGGCGACCTGCGCGGCGTTGAGCCCCTCCGCGTTTTCGTTGAAGAAGCTCGTGCCGGCGACGATCGCCGTCAGGCGCGTCGACGCGGCCGGCTGCCAGTGGATCTTCCCGTAAAGGTTCGTCGCGTAGGAGGCCGTGTGGACTCGGTAGCCGTCGTCCATCATCCGCGAGGCCGAGAACCGGTACGACGTCGTCTCGCCGCCGCCGGCCGTCTCGCCCAGGACTTTCCAGAATCCGTCCGACCCGGCGCTCGCGAAGCCGTCGAGGTGGTCGCGGTCGCGCTCCCCGTCAAACGTGGTGATGCTGATCGCGCCGCCGGCGCCGCCGCCCCCCCAGAGGGCCGACGCGGGGCCGCGGTAGACCTCGACGCGCCGGACGGTCGCCCAGTCGACGTCGAAGAGGTCGGGCGCGAAGCCGGTCGGGTCGTTGAGCGGGAGACCGTCGAGGAGGACCTTGATCCCGCGGATGCCGCGCTCGGTGAGCAGGCCCTGCCCCCGGATGGAGACGTGAACCCGCTCGCCGTCGGCCTGGTTGTCGACCTTGACGCCCGGGACGAGCTTCAGCGTCTCTTCGGCGCCGATCGACTTCGACGTCGTCTTCGCGATCGTCTCCGCCTCGACGACCGTTGTCGCCGCGGGGTTCTCCTCGAGCGGGATGTCGAGCCGCGGCGCGGTGACGACGACCTCCGTCTTCGCGGCGGCGCCGTCCGGCGCCGCCGCCTCCTGCGGCCGGGCGCCGGCAGGCGAGGCGAAGAGGAGGACCAGGATCGCGAACGGGACGACGGCCAGGGGCCGCCCGCCGCGGGCCGGATGATCTGATCTCACTGTTCAGACTCCTTGTACGGCGGCCTCCCTCCGGGGGGCCGCCTCGGGGCTTCCGGGTCGGAACGGACGCGCGACGGTCACGGACGGCGGACGAGCCGAAGCGACCAGGGCGATCCGTATGGGGCACGAGGGGACCGACTTCCCGGGGGCGATCCCGGGACGCCGCCCTCTCTCATTCCCGCTTCGGAGCTTCGGGTCCCCGCGGGAAGGCCGGCCGTGCGCGCCCGGGCAAGGACGCGAGACGGGCCGGGGAGGCGCCCGGCTCGCCGAGCGGGCCGGGCGGGCCCTCGACGTGCCCGTCGTCCTCCGCGAGCGCGGCGGGCGCGTCGTCTCCGTCGAGCGGCCGGGCGTCTTCGGCGGAGCGGAGCCCCGACGGAACGGGCCCGGACGCGTCGACGACCCACCACTCCCCTTCCCTCCGCTCGAATCGCGCGGAGGGAGACGAGGGCGGCGCGAGGATCTCGAACGGAGCGGACGGGTCGCTCTCCTCCTCGTCGCAGCCCGCTCTCCCGAACCGGAGGCGAACCCGGGCCGAGGCCACGGAGAGGGCGGGAACGACCCAGGTGAGCGAGCCTTCGTCCGCGTCGAGGGAACCGGTCAGTCGGAGCGGAAACCGGCGGCCGCCGTCGACGGAGAGGAGGAGCTCGACCTCGTCGACGTCCGGCGGCAGCCCTTCCCAGGCCACGACGACGCTCTGTCCCGCGGAGAGGGCCGCTCCCGCGTCGACGATCCGGACGGCGGGACGCGCGGCAGGCGCGGGGGCGGCGAGGACGAGGAGCGCGAGAAGCGCCGCGCCCCGGAAGCCCGGGGGGCGACAGGCAGCCGCGGCTCCCCGAGTCGCCCGGGACGGCACCGCAAGGGACCCCGAGGATCGCATCGCGCCCCCCTTGGGAGGATAGGCACCCCGCGCCCGGGCCGCAAGCGATCAGCGTGGGACGCCGCGGCGCGCCCGCGCGACGAGGAGGAAGAGCGCCCCGGCGGCGCGCCCCGCGAGGATCGCCGACGTCGCCACGATCGCGGCGGGGACGTCGCTCCACCGGATGCCGGCGAAGAGCGTTGCGGCGAGGACCGCCAGCTCGACGAGCGTTCCCACCGTCACGAGGCGCGTCGTCCGGAGGAGGACGAGGTTGGCGTGCATCCAGACGAGGACCGTCGCGGCCGCGGGCGTCAGGACCAGGACCGCCGCGGCATGGCGCGCGAGCGGTACGAGCGCGCCGTCGAGCCCCGTCACCCCGGCGAACCAGAGCCCCGCCGCGGGGGTCAGGACGACCGCCCCCATCGCCAGGGAAGACAGGCCGCCCACGAGCGTCGCGAACCGGCGCAGCGACCGGAGGGAGGCCGGGCCGCCGCTCCCGAGCGCGATGACGACCTCCTGCAGCGCCGTCGGCGGGCACCGGAAGAGAAAGCCGAACGAGCTCACGACCGGCAGGACGGCGAGGGACTCGATCGGCAGCCGGCCCCGCCCGACGAAGAAGGTCACGAGCGGCTGCGCCGCCATGTTCATCAGCGGCGTGACGGCGAGCGGCCAGTAGAAGCGCTGGACGTCGGCCATCGTCGGGACCTCGTCCGGCGACGCGGGCGGCAGGAGCTCCAGCCTCTTCCTGTCGCCGCGGGCCCAGACCCAGGACGCCGCCGCCTCGACGACGACCCCCGACGAGAGGGCGGCGGCCCCGACGACGGCGCCGTCGAGCCATCCCTCCAGGAAGAGGATCGTCCCGGTCGCCGCCATCGTCACGAGTCGGACCACGGTGCCGTAGGCCACGAGGCGCGTCCGCCCCGCGCCGATCAGGATCCCCTGCTGGAACCGCCGGAACCCGATCGCCGCCGGCCACGGAAGGAAGACCGCGACCGCGAGCTGCGCCCGGTCCGCCACCGGCGGCGGGAGCGCGAGGACCCGCGAGGCGAGCGCCTGGAAGACCGGCGGGAACGCGACGAGGGCCATCGCCGCGGTCACGGCGCCGTTCATCAGCGCCGAGAAGCGCCTCACGCGCGCGAGGCTCTCCCGGTCGCGCGCGAGGGCCGTGCTCGCGGCGAGCATCATGATGATCGGGGCCTCGGCCACGAACGCGAGCGCCAGCGCGACGCCGAAGGCGGCGAGGTTGTAGGTCGGCTCCGGCATCCGCGCGACGAGCGCCGCGACGAACGGGCCCTCGGCCGCCATCATCAGCCACGTCGCCGCGAGGGGAAGCCAGAACCGGAGGATCGTCCGGGTCTCGAGGCCGGGGCCGTCTCCCCCGCCGCCAGCCCCCGGGGTTTCGCGGTCCCCGCTCTCCCGACTGGTCCCGCGAGAACCGGCATGCATGGCCTGCGGATGTTCACACACGGCGACCCGCGCGACGCGCGGGGGCCGGCGGCGCCTACTTGATGATCCGGAGGAGGTTGCTGTAGTCGTCCGTCCAGGTCCGCAGGGACGGCGGGGGCTCGACGAGCCGCGCCGAGGCCGGCATCGAGGGATCGTCGAAGAACGCGGCGTCGGGGGCGAGGATCATCCAGTTGGCCGCCCTCACGTCGATGTCGGCGTTTGCCGGGCTCTGGATCAGCCGCGCCTCCAGCCCGCGGCTCCTCGCCGCGAGCGCGACGACGGGCGGAAGGTCGAGGAACCGGTTCGAGACGTGGACCGCGAGGATCCCTCCCGGCGCGAGGTGGCGCTGGTAGAGGGCGAACGCCTCCCGGGTCAGGAGGTGGACAGGGATCGAGTCCCCGGAGAACGCGTCGACGACGAGCACGTCGAAACCCTGGGGCTCCTCGCGCTCGAGCGAGAGCCGCGCGTCCCCGGGGACGACGCGGACCTCGGCGGCGCAGTCCGCGAGGTACGTGAACTCCGTGCGGGCCAGCTCGATGACGAGCGGGTTGATCTCGTAGAAGCGGAACCGGTCGCCCGCCCGCCCGTACGTCGCGAGCGTCCCGGTGCCGAGGCCGACGATCCCCACGTGCCTCGGCGGCGCGTCGTGGGCGAGGACGCGCCGGAACGCCATCCCGATCCCGGAGGAGTGGCTGAAGTAGGTCGTCGGCGTCCTTCCGAGGACGGGGTCGAGGAACTGCTCCCCGTGGTTCGTCGCGCCGTGGATCATCGCCCGCACGCGGACCGTGCCGGCCTCGCGCTCGAAGACGCGGACGCTGCCGTAGAAGTTCCGCGCGAGGACGCGCGACGCGTCGCGGACCGCCGCCATGCGGTACGCGGCGAGGAACGCGAACGCGACGAGCGCGCCGATCGCGACCAGCCAGTCCGCCCTCCAGCGCGCGCGGAAGAAGCGGCTCCCGGGGTCCCGCCTCAGGAGCCCGAGGACGAGCGCCCCGAGGAAGACGAGGCCGAGCGGCAGCTCGTCGTACTCGGCGAACAGGTGCGGGGCGAGGAGGGCGACGAAGAGTCCCCCCGCCGCGCCCCCGGCGGAGATCGCGACGTAGAAGCCGGTCAGCCGGTCCGGGTGCGGCCTCGTCCGGTGGAGCTCTCCGTGGCACACCATGCAGCAGGCGAAGAGCCCTCCCGTGAGGATCGCGATCACGCTCTTCTCCCCGAGCTTCCACGGGATCAGCGCGTAGCCCATCGCGCCGAGGACGAGCGGGAGCAGACCGAGGAACCAGGCGCGCCGGTACCAGCCGCGCGCGTCGAAGCAGAGGATGAAGCTCAGGAGGTAGAGCGTCAGCGGGAGGACCCAGAGGAACGGCACGGCGGCCACGTCCTGGCAGATGCGGTTCGTGACGCCGAGCAGGAGCGTCACCGCCGTGGCGGAGAGGAGGAACCACGAGGTCGGGGACTCCCCGGCGCCCGTCGACGGAGCCGGCCCGCCCTTTCGCGATCCGGGCCTCCTCGGGGCTCTCCCCGGCCGCTTCCCGTCCTTCCGGCCGGCCGCCCCCGGTGCGTGGGCCTCGTCCTGGCCGGGCGCGCCGCGGCGCGAGGAACGGACGAGGACGGCGGCCGAGAGCGCCGCGAAGACGACGTAGCCCGCGGACCAGGCCCAGCCCTGCGCGCGGGTCGTCAGGGTCGGCTCGACCAGCGCCGGGTACCCCAGGAGCGCGAGCAGCGACCCGAGGTTCGACAGCGCGTAGAGCCGGTAGGGCCCGCCGTCCTTCGGCTCGCCCCCGACGCCCGCCGCGTGGAGCCGCGCCTGCACGAGCGGGCCCGTGGTCGAGAGGAGGAAGTACGGCAGCCCGACGGTGGCCGCGAGGAGACCGAGGAGGAGAGCCGTCGGCTCCTCGCTGCCCGTCGGCTTCCACCGCGATCCCGGCACGAGCGGGAGGGACAGGAGACTGAGCGCCAGGAGCGAGAGGTGGATCGCGAGGAACCGGCCCCGGGCGAGGCGCTGCGCCGCGTGCGCGTAGAGGTACCCGAGGAGGAGGAGCAGCTGGAAGAAGAGCATCGCGACGGTCCAGACCGCCGCGGACCCGCCGAACCACGGCAGCACCATCTTCGCGACTGTCGGCTGGACGAGGAAGAGAAGGAATGCTCCCGAGAACGTCGTCAGGGCGAAGAGCAGGAGGCCCGGCCGCCCGGCACCGGCGGCCGAAGGGGCATCCTCTACCCGGTCCGATGCGTTCCTGTCCATGGTATCTGCGGGGGAGTATCGACGGACCTCCCGCGGACGACAACCCCGCCCCGCTCGCGCGCCCCTCGCGCCGGCCCGCACGGGCGCCGTCCCTTGACGCTCTCTCGACGGAGGCCGTAGCCTCGACCGCGGGTCGGACGGCGCGTCGACCGGCCACGGGGGAACGATGAGGAAGGCGACCGTCCGGGCTCACGCCCTCGCCCTGCTGCTCGCCGCCGCGGCGGCCCCCGCCGACGAGCCCGCGCCGCGCATCCTCGCGAACCACCTCGGCTTCGAGTCCCGTGCCAGGAAATCGGTCGTCGTGGCCGCGCCCGACGTCGCGGCGCTCGAGGAGATCGCGCTCCTCGACGACGCGGGGAGAACGGCCTGGAAAGGACCCGTCCGGAGCGTCGGCGCGGTCGACGGCTGGAAGGGGCGCTTCTTCTGGGCGGCCGACCTCGGCGACGTCCGCGCTCCCGGCCGCTACCGGATCGTCGTCCGGGGCCGGTCCGGCACGACGCTCTCGGAGCCGTTCGAGATCCGCGAGGGGCTCCTCGCGGAGACGCTCGTCCCCGACATCCTCTTCTACCTCAAGGCGCGCCGGAGCTCGGGAGAGGTGGACGCGTTCGACCGCCACGTCCCGTTCTTCGGCGGGCGCGAGGGAACCGTCGACGTCCACGGCGGCTGGTTCGACGCGAGCGGCGACGAGAGCAAGTACCTCACGCACCTCTCGTACGCGACGTACATGAACCCCCAGCAGCAGTCGCAGGTCGTCTGGAACCTCCTCGCGGCGCGCGACCTCGCCGCGGCGTCGAAGAGCGTGCGCCTGCGCAGCCTCGTCTGGCGCATCGAGGACGAGGCGCGGCACGGCGCGGACTTCCTGGTGCGGATGCAGGACCCGGAGGGGTACTTCTACACGACGGTCCACGACGTCTGGACTCACGTCCCCGCGAACCGGACGATCTGCTCCTTCCGCCTCCAGACCGGCGAGCGCGACGACCGCTACCGGGCCGGGTACCGGATGGGCGCGGGGGCGGCCATCGCGGCGCTCGCGCGCGCCGCCGCGCTCGGCGGCGGAGGCGAGCTCCCGGCTTCGCGCTACCGGAAGGCGGCGGTCGACGGCTTCCGTCACCTCGAGGCGCACAACCGGGAGTACCTGGACGACGGGCGCGAGAACATCCTCGACGACTACGGAGCCCTCCTCGCCGCGACCGAGCTCTTCCGCGCCACCGGCGAGGAGCCCTTCCTCTCCGCCGCCCGCCGCCGCGCGACGTCGCTCGCGGGGCGCCTCGCCTCCGACGCGCGCTACCGGAACTGGTGGCGCGCGGACGACCGCGGCGCTCGCCCGTTCTGGCACGCGGTCGAGGCCGGGCTCCCCGTCGTCGCGCTCCTCCGCTACGTCGAGGTCGAGCCCGACGCCGCCCGCGGGGCCGCGGCGCTGCGGGCCGTCTCCGACTCGCTCGCCTTCGAGCTCGGGATCACGGCGGAGACCGTGAACCCCTTCGGCCTTGCGCGGCAGTACGTGAGCGACGCCCGCGGCGGCAAGCGGGGCTCGTTCTTCATGCCCCACGACAACGAGAGCGGCTACTGGTGGCAGGGCGAGAACGCGCGCCTCGCCTCGCTCGCGGCGGCCGCGCTCCTCGCGGCGCGGGTCGTCGACGCCCCCCGGCGCGACGCCCTCGCGAGGTACGCCGTCGACCAGGTCGACTGGATCCTGGGGCGGAACCCGTTCGACGTCTGCATGCTCCAGGGACGCGGCCGCAACGCCCCCGACTACCTTCCGGGCTTCCCGAACGCCCCGGGAGGAATCTGCAACGGCATCACGTCGGGCTTCGAGGACGAGCGCGACGTTGCGTTCCTGCCGGCGCCCCGGGACGCGGACCCGAGCCACAACTGGCGCTGGTCGGAGCAGTGGCTGCCGCACGACGCCTGGATGCTCCTCGCCCTCGCCGCGCTGGACCGGGAGCTTTCGTCCCGGTGAAGCGGGCCGTCCCGGTCTTGCCGTAGTCTTCGGCGGGATGCCGATCCGTGCCCGCGCTCCGTTCCTCGTCGCCGCCGCGCTGATCGTCCTGCACGGGACGGCCGCGGCGCAGTCGGTCACGAGGGTGCGCGCGGTGCAGCTGCCCGACCGGACGGTCGAGGTGCTCTACGACCTCTCCGGCGCCGGGGCCGAGGGGGCGACCGTTTCCGTCGTCTTCTCGGGCGACGGGGGCGACACGTACGACGTCGTCCCCGCGGCCTCCGCCGTCTCCGGCCACGTGGGAACGGGGGTCTTCGACGGAACGGACCGCCGGATCGTCTGGAACGCGGCCGCGACGCTTCCCGCGGAGTCGTACCGGACGACCTACCGGGCGGCCGTGACCGCGACGAATCCCCCGATCGACGGCCGCGAGGTCACGTTCCTCCTGCCGGGCGGGGTGCCGCTGGTGATGGTCGGGGTCCGCGGCGGCTCGTTCCAGATGGGCTCGCCGACCTCGGAGCGGAGCCGCAGCGACGACGAGACGCTCCACACGGTCACGCTGACGCGGGACTACTACGTGGGCAAGTACGAGGTGACGCAGGCCCAGTGGCAGGCGGTGATGGGATCGAACCCGAGCCGCTTCGCCTCGTGCGGGGGGAGCTGCCCGGTCGAGCAGGTCTCCTGGGACGACATCCGCGGCGCGACGGGCTTCCTCGCGAAGCTGAACGCGCTCCTCGGGACGACGAAGTTCCGCCTGCCGACGGAGGCCGAGTGGGAGCGCGCGGCGCGGGCGGACACCCAGACGCGCTTCTCCTTCGGGGACGGGCTCGACGGGGACGACGCGTGCGGCGCGAACGCGGCGGCGGGCCCGTTCGCCTGGTGGTGCGGGAACGCGGAGGGCTCGACGCGCGAAGCCGGCGCGAAGGAGCCGAACGCCTTCGGCCTCTTCGACGTGCACGGGAACACGTGCGAGTGGGTGGAGGACTGGCAGGGCGAGTCGTCGGCCTCCTCGCAGACGGATCCGACGGGGCCGACGAAGGGGACGCGCCGCGTCCTCCGGGGAGGCAGCTGGATCCACGACCTCCGGATGGCGCGCTCCGCCTACCGCTTCGGCAGCCTCCCGGGCGGCCGGTACCCCTTCGTCGGGTTCCGCCTCGCGAGGACGCCGTGAACTTCGCGAAGCGCCGCCCGAAGGGCGCGTCGTTCTGCGGCCGGGACCTCGCCCGGGCGGGAATCCTCCTGGCCGCGGCCCTCCTCGCCGCCGGTGCGGCGAAGGCGGACACCGGGACGTCGGACCTCTTCACGATCGACCTGAGGACGTCCCTCGCGAGCACCATCCGCCTCGAGCGGATCGACGACGCGAGGAGCCCTCTCCTCCTCGAAGTCCGTCCCGGCGACGAGGTCCACCTTTACTTCGCGATGAGGAAGGCGACGGGAGAGGCGCTCGCCGCCGCGACGTTCGAGTACGCCGTGAAGCTCTCCGGGGCCACCGTGGCAGAGGCGGGCTCCCTCGCGTGGACGGTGGACCGCCCCGGCGTGGCGCGGCTCACGCTGAAGGCGGACGGTCTCGCGTTCTCCGCGAAGCCCGCGCGCCTCGTCTTCCCGCAGGGAAGCGGCTGGGCGAAGGCGGACGGCTCCCCCGTCACGATCGAGAACTCCCTACCCGACGTCTCTCTCTCCCGCCTGGCGAGCCCGTACCGCGACCTGTACGTCGTCTACGCGGAGGGGTCGGAGGGGACGAGCGGCCTCATCGGGAGAGGGCCCGGCGCCACGTCCACGACGGCGTCTCTCGACGCCGCCCGTCTCTCGGTCCAGGGCTCGGCCGGTGTCGGCCTCGCGATGGAGGTGGGACCGGACGGGAACCTCGCCCTGGAGCGGAGGGCGAGCCTCATTCCCGCGGCGACGCTCGAGGTCCCCACGCCCGAGCTGACGTCGGACGTTCCCTTCGACGCGAGCGGTCCCTCGATCGCCGTGGGCGGGGAACGGGGGGGCGGGCTCGGCCAGCGGCTGGAGTACGCGGCGGCCGACGTCCTGACCGACGAGGGCCGCGTGACGAACGCCGCCTTCTTCCTGGAAACCGCGTCGCTGGCGGGGGCCCTCGTCCCGTCTCCCTTCGTCGGGATCTTCCAGCGCGCCGCCGCCGAGACCGCCCTTCGCCTCGCCGGGGCCGCGGACCTCCTCCGGGCGGCGAAGCGCGAGGAGTGGGCGGGAGCGGCCCTGGGAGGGAGCCTCCCGGCGCAGGCGCTCTCCGTGCAGGGCCCCGTCGCGTCGAGCGGCGCGGCCTCGACCACGCCGCTCCGTCTCTCGGTGGCGAGCCTCGACGGGATCGTCGCGACGCGCACGGCGCTCCTGCTCTCCTCGTCCGCCGGAAGCTCGTCGCACGCCCGCGAGAACGGCTGGGACGTGGCGCTCTCGGGGTCGGCCGAGCCGGCGACGTGGTCCGGCACGCTCCGGGAGATCTTCGGCCCGACCTGGAACGACGGCTACTCCTTCTCCACCTCGGTGCTCGCGAGGCTCGGCGCCGACGGAACCCTGCAGGAGGCCGGGGTCGGCCTGGGCGCCCAGGCGACCCCGGAGGGCGACCTCGCGCTCTTCCGGACCCGGGACCACGACGGCTTCGACGTCGGGATGCGCCTCTCCAGCGCGTCGATCCTCGAAGCGCTGCGCCTCGAAGGGCCCTCCCAGCTGGGGGCTCTCGCCGGCGACGCCGGAGCGGTCCTGAACCTGACCCGCGACGAGGCGCTCTCCACGGCGGGCTACATCCTCGACCGGGCCGAGGCGCTGGCCCCCGCCGGGACCGTCGCGTTCGTCGCCGGGGCGGACCGCCGCAACGCGCGCGTCCAGACGGGCGAGTTCGACCTCGGCCTCGAATCGGGGCTGCTCGTCGGGGGCGACCCGGCGATCGCGTTCAGTGGCGGGTGGGAACAGGCCCGCGTCGTCGAACGGGCCCGGCAGACCTGCCGCTCCGACGGGGAGAGCTGGGACCTCCGGGAAAACTCCACGGCCGCCTCCTGGGAGGGGGCGCCGTCCCTCGAGGAGCTCCTCTCGGGGCGGTTCTTCGCAGGGGTCGGCCCGCTCCTCGAGGGCGCCCTCCGCGGGCTCCTCGGCTCCGCATCGAGAGTCCTCGCGCCGGCCGCCGCCTCGGCCGTCGACCGCCGCCTCGCGATCGAGCCGCTCGGGGTCGACGACCCGACGACGGGCCGCCGGGGCGGCCAGGCCGAATTCCCCGCGAGCTTCGACGGCATGACGGCGACGCTCCAGACCGGCGACCCGGCGCGCCCCGAGGCGACCGCCCGCTCCGCCTCCGGAGCCGCGTCCGTGCGCCGGTCCCTCACGACCCGGAGGGTCTTCGCGGCGATCCCGCCGTCGCGGCAGGCGGCGATGGCGCTCGCCGCCGCCTCGGCGACGCAGCTCACCCTGGTCGGCAACTTCCTCTCCCTCGAGGCGAAGCCCGAAGGCGGCCTGCCGGTGGACCCGCTCCCCGCCGCGGTGAATCTCACCGTCGACCTCTACGCGGACCAGGCCGCGAGGATGGGAGCCGACCCGGCCCGCCTCCCGGAGGCGAGGCTCTTCCGCTACGACGCCGGGAGCGGCTCCTGGCAGCTCGTCGGGGGGAGCGTCGCGGCCGGCAGCTCGAGCGTCTCCGCCTCCGTCACGCGCCCCGGCACCTACGCCCCGGGCCTCCTCGCGACGATCGCCCCGGGAGACTCGGACGGAGACGGCCTCCTCGACTCCGAAGAGGACGTGAACGGGAACGGGATCGTCGACGCGGGAGAGTCCGACCCCTGGGCACGCGACTCGGACGGCGACGGCGTCGACGACGCGGAGGAGCGCCGGGCCGGGACCGATCCCATGGTCGCCGCGTCCGTGCCGAACCGGAAGCCCGTCCTCGGGTACGTCGGGAACCGGAAGCTCCACGTGGGCGAGGCCCTGCGCCTGACCCTCCGGTGCGCGGACCCGGACGGCGACCCCGTGACGTTCTCGGCGCAGGGGCTCCCCGCCGGCGCGTCCCTCGACGCGTCGACGGGCGCGTTCGCCTTCACGCCGACGGCCGCGGGCACGTGGCGGATCGCGTTCGCCGCGACGGACGCGCCCCGCTCCGGGACGCCGCTCTCCGACACGAAGACGGTCGTCCTCGAGGCGCAGCGCGTCGCGGCGGACGGCGAGCTGACGACGCGGACGCGCGTCGTCCCGGTCGTCCTCGACGCCCGCGGGGCCAACGGTTCGCACTACACCACCGAGCTGACGCTCACGAACCGCGGGACGACGCCCGTCTCGATGACGCTCCGCTACCAGGCCTCCATCGGCGACCCGACCGGCTCCGGGGCCACGGCCGACACCCTCGCGCCGGGCGAGCAGCGCGTCGTTCCCGACACCTTCTCGTACCTCAGGTCGCTCGGCCTTCCCGTCCCGGAGACCGCCGTCGCCGGCTCGCAGATCGGCGTGCTCCTCGTGAAGTTCGAGGGAGCGGAGTCGGAAGGGGCCGTCGCCGCGACGGCGCGCACGACGACCGCGACCGCGCCGCCCCAGCCGGCCGGCGCCGCGGGGCTCGCCTGCCCGGGCGCGCCGCCGGACGACGCGAGCGATTCGAGCCTGACGGTCTACGGCCTTCGCGACGACGCGGACGACCGGTCGAACGTCGCGGTCTTCAACCCCGCGCCCGACCCGGTCACGGTCCGCGTGACGGCCTTCTCCGGCGACGCCACCGGCTTCTCGACCGTCCTCCGGGACGGCCTGACGCTTCCCGGCTTCGGCTGGGCGCAGCTGAGCGGCGTCTTCTCCGGCACCGGCATCTCGAACGGATGGGTCACGATCCAGCGGACCTCCGCGTCCGGCCGGTTCGGGGCCTACGGCGTCGTCAACGACAACACGACGAACGACGGCTCGTACGTCCCGCCGACGGCGTCGACGCTCTCCGGGACCCGACTCACGGTTCCCGTCCTCGTCGAGACCGCGGCCTACCTGAGCGAGCTCGTCCTCGCGAACCGGAGCTCCTCGACGGCGACGCTCACGCTGCGCTACGTCGAAGGCCTCACGCCGTCGCTCGGCCCGGGGGGGACGGCCACGGTCCAGCTCCGCCCGCACGAGCAGCAGGTGATCCCCGAGGCGATCGAGTACCTGAGACGTCACGGGATCGCGATCGGGACGAAGGGGAGCGGGGACTTCGCGGGCGCCCTCGGCGTCACGGTGGCCGGCGCCGGCCTCGCGGACGTCTTCGCGGGGGCGCGGACGGCCTCGCCGTCGCCGGCCGGTGGGCAGTACGGCCTCTTCACGCCCGGCACCGCCGAAGGCGACGCCGCCAGAGAGGAGGCGTGGGTCTACGGTCTCCGGGCGGACTCCGCGAGCCGCTCGAACCTGGCGGTCGTGAACGCCGGCGCGGACGCCGACGGCCCCGTGACGCTGGAGATCCAGGTCTTCGACGGCGACCGTGGCGGCGTTCCCGCGGGCTCGCCGCAGGCGCTCGCGCTGTCGCCCGGCCAGTGGGCGCAGGCGACGGGGATCCTCGGGCCGCTCGGCGTCCGGAGCGGCTGGGTGCGCGTGCGCCGGCTCTCGGGCGCGGGCACGTGGCTCGCCTACGGCGTCGTCGTCGACGGCTCGAGCCCCGGCGAGAGGACGGGAGACGGGTCGTACGTGCCGATGTCGACGGCCGAGGGAGGCGAGATCACGGTGACCCTTCCGGGCGGCGTGCCGCTCGTCCTCGTCCGGATCCCGGCGGGTACGTTCCAGATGGGGGCTCCGGCGGACGAGAGGGGGACGAGCGCCGTGGAGCAGCCCGTCCACACCGTGACGCTGACGCAGGACTTCTACGTCGGGAAGTACGAGGTGACGCAGGCGCAGTGGAAGGCGGTGATGGGGACGAACCCGAGCCTCTTCGCGGCGTGCGGGGACGCCTGCCCGGTGGAGCAGGTCACGTGGGACATGGTCCGCGGCACGGACGGCTTCCTCGCGAAGCTGAACGCGCTCCTCGGGACGACGAAGTTCCGCCTGCCGACGGAGGCGGAGTGGGAGCGCGCCGCGCGCGGCGGAACGCAGACGCGCTTCTCCTTCGGCGACGCGCTGGACGGGGACGACGCCTGCGGGGCGAACGACGCGGCGGTTCCGTTCGAGTGGTGGTGCGGGACCTCGGCGAGCTCGCCCCACCCCGTCGGGACGAAGAAGGCGAACGCCTTCGGCCTCTTCGACGTTCACGGGAACGTCTGGGAGATGGTCGAGGACTGGCTCGGCGCGTACCCCTCGGCGGACCAGACCGATCCGGCCGGGCCGACGACGGGCTCGGTCCGGGCCGTGAGGGGGGGCGGCTGGTTCCAGCTCCTCCGCTCGACACGCTCCGCCAGCCGCTACCTCGACTCCCCGGAGCTCGGCTACGGAGTCGTCGGCTTCCGCCTCGCCCGCTCGAAGTAGCGGCCGGTCTACACTCGCGGCGATGGCCCCGCCCCTCCCGATCAGCGAGTGCTACTGGGTCGTCCCCGGGCTCCTCCTGGCCGGCGAGTACCCGTACGCGTACGAGGCGGCGGAGGGGAGGGAGCGGCTCCGGGCGCTCCTCGACGCCGGCATCCGCCTCTTCGTCGACCTGACGGAGGAGAGGGAGAGCGGGCGGACGGGAATGCTCGAGCCGTACGAGGCTCCGCTGGCGGAGGAGGCGGCCGCGAAGGGGCTCGCCGTGAGGAAGGTCCGCCACCCCGTGCGCGACATGGGGGTCCCGTCCAACGGCGGGCTCGGGAGGATCGTGGAGGAGCTCGAGCGTGCCGTCGCGCAGGGCGAACCCGCCTACGTCCACTGCTGGGGCGGCATCGGCCGCACCGGCACGGCCGTCGCCGCGTTCCTCGCCCGCCGCCACGGCGTCTCCGGCGACGAGGCGCTCGCCCTCCTCGACGACCTCTGGCAGGAGGTCCCGAAGAGCGCGCATTTCCCCGAGTCGCCTCAGACGGAGGAGCAGCGGCGCGCCGTCCGCAGCTTCGCGGAGAGCGGGGGCGGGTCCGCGTGAGCGCCCGGATCGACTCCCCCTCGAACCCGCGCGTCGCCGCGGCGGTCCGCGCGGTCCGCGAGGGCGACGCGCTCCTCCTCGAGGGAGCGCGCTCGGTCGCCGACGCGCTCGACGCGGGCGTCGTCCCGACGCTCCTCTTCGCCACGCCCGACCTTGCCCCGGCCGACGCCGGCGCGGCGGACCGCGCCCGCCGCGCCGGAGCCGAGGTCGTCGAGGTCTCGCACCGCGTCCTCGCGCGCCTCTCCGACCTCGAGTCGACGCGCGCCCTCGCCGCGCTCGCCCCGGTCCCGACGGCGGCGCTCGCCGACCTCGCCGGCGCGCGCCTCGTCCTCCTCCTCGACGGCCTCCAGGACCCGTCGAACGTCGGGGCGATCCTCCGCGCGGCCGAGGCGTTCGGCGCGGGCGGCGTCGTCCTGACTCCGGGCACCGCCTCGCCGTACGCCCCGAAGGCGTTCCGCGCCTCGGCCGGCAGCGCCCTGCGCGTCGCCGTCGTGAAGAACGTCCTCTCCACGGACGCCGTCGCCTGGTCCCGCGAGATCGGGGCGACGCTCGCGGGAGCCGACGCCCACGACGGGGAGGACCCGGACGCGCTCCGGGGCGTCTCCCCCGTCGTCCTCGCCGTCGGGTCGGAGGGGCACGGCCTCTCGGCCCCGGTCGTCTCGGCCCTCGACCGCCGCGTCAGGATCCCGGTCTCGCCCCGCGTCGAGTCGCTGAACGCGGCCGTCGCGGCGGGGATCCTCCTCTACGCGCTCTCCCCGAAGACCTCGGCGCGGAAGCGGTAGACCGTCGCCGGCGGATTCCCCGTCCGCCAGGCGTCCTCGGGAAGGCCCGCCTTCAGGCAGACCTGCGCAAGGAGCGTCCGCACGTCCCAGCCCCACTCGGGGGCCACCTGCGGCAGGAGGAGGCCGGAGCGCGAGCCCTTCCTCACGACGACACCGTGGACGCCGATCTCGATTCCCCCGAGCAGCTCGGAGACCTCCTCGAGCGGCGTCATCACGGAGAGGTCGACGGAGAGCTTCGGGAGGTCGCGCGGCTGCGCCGGGGCGAAGCGCGGGTCGCGCAGGAGCGCGGCGACCGCGTTCTTCTCGACGTCCTCGGCGAGCGGGCGCCACGGCTCGACGCTCCCGATGCAGCCGCGCAGGCGCCCGTCCCTCTTCCAGGTCACGAACGCCGCGCCCGGCTCGGCGAGGCGACCCGCGGCCGGAGGAAGGTCCTTCCTCGCCTCGGGGAGCCCGAGGGCGCGCGCGGCGGCGTGCCGCGCCCTCTTCAGGAGCTCGGCCCGCTCGGCGTCGGAGAGCGACGGCGCCTCCACCCCGCTCACCCGTGCGCCTTCGGCCCCGGCAGGCCGGCGGCCACGAGGAGGCCGACGGCCGCCTTCTCGAACCCGTCGAGGCGCCCGGTGAAGAAGTGGTCGGCCCGCGGCACGACGGAGACCTGGAAGCCGTGCCGCGCCGAGGTCTCGATGGCGAAGTGGCCCGGACCGAACCGGTCCTCCTCGCCCTGGACCCAGACGACGTTCTTCCCCTCGATCGCGCGCGTCTCCTCCTCCCGCCAGCGGTCGAACGGCACGCCGACAAGGAGGAGGACGTCGGGCGAGACGGCGACCGCGGCACGCGCCGCGCAGAGCGAGCCGAACGAGAAGCCCGCGAGGACGAGCGGTCCCTCCGCGTACCTCTCCCGCGTCCAGCGGACCGCCGCGACGAGGTCGTCCGTCTCGCCCCGCCCCTCGTCGTAGCTCCCGGCCGAGGTGCCGACGCCCCGGAAGTTGAAGCGGAGCGCCGCGAGGTGGAAGCGGTCGGCGAGGAGCTTCGCCGTCCGGTGGACGACCTTCGTGTGCATCGTCCCGCCGAACTCGGGGTGGGGGTGCGCGACGACGGCCGCGCCCACCGGGTGGGGCGGGAGCCTGAGGAGCGCCTCGAGATCGCCCGCGGGCCCGGGGATCGTCAGGCTGAGCATTCGAACGGCGGTCACGGCAGTCTCGAAGTTAGCATGCGCGGAGTGACCGGACTGCCACTGTCTGACGCCCGGGGGCGATATCCGCGCGCCGAGAGGTGGATCTCCCTCGCGCTCGTCCTCCTGTCGGCCTCCCTCGCGGTCCAGCACCTCGCCGGCGACGCCGCGACGGCGGACGAGCCGGTCCACCTCGCCGCTTCGGTCGAGATCGTCCGCGACGGCACCGGACGGTGGAATCCCGAGCACCCGCCGCTCGCCAAGGCCCTCGCCGGCCTCGCCCTGACCGGGCTTCCCCTCCGGTCCGCCGACGACCCGCTCCACACCCCCCCGAGCCCGGGACGGCTCCTCCGCTTCCTCTACCGCAACGAGACGCCGCCCGGGACGATCCTCCTCCGCGCGCGGCTCCCGTTCGTCGCGCTCCTCGCGGTGCTCCTCCTCGCGGTGCGCGCCGAGGCGCGGCGGCGGTGGGGCCCGTGGGCCGGCTGCGCGGCCCTCGCCTTCGCGGCGCTCGAGCCGAACCTGAACGCGCACGCGGGCGTCGTCCACACCGACCTCGCCGTCACGCTCTTCGTCGTCCTCTCCCTCCGGCCTCTCTCCGCGCTCGCCCGCCCCGGGGAGCGCCGCGCGGCGCCGCTCCTCGGCCTCTTCTGGGGGCTCGCCTTCCTCTCGAAGTTCAGCGCTCCCCTTCTCGCGCTCTGCACGCTCCCGTTCCTGGCGGCCGATGCGAGGACGTGCCGCGACGACCTCCCGCGCCTCGCGCGGCGTCTCGCCGCCGCCGCGGGGATCGCGCTCCTCGTCACGCTCGCCGGCTTCGCGTGGGCGTACCGGAACCAGGCCGCGGCCGACCGGCAGGACCTCGCGCGCGAGCGGCTCGGGACGATGGGGCGCTCGGAGGGGGCCGCGCGGCTCGCCATCCGCGCCGGCGACGCGTTCCCCCCGCTCGGGAACCTCCTCACGGGGGCGCTCTCCGTCGCACTCCAGAGCGAGGTCGGAGCCGGGGTGAACTACTTCCTCGGGAAGGTCTCCCGCGAGGGCTCGCCCTGGTACTTCCCGGTCGCGCTCGCCGTGAAGGCGCCGCTCGGCCTCCTCCTCGGCGTCGCCGCGGGCCTTGCCGCGCGGGAAGGACGGCGCTTCGCCGCGGCCTCGGGGCTCTCCGTCGCCCTCTTCCTCCTCCTCTCGGCGCGGACGACCTACAACATCGGCGTCCGCCACGCGCTCCTCGTCTTCCCGCTCGCCGCGATCGCGGCTGGGGCGGCGCTCGCGGAGGCCGGGAGCGCTCCCGCGGAGCGCGGCGCCCGCGCCCGCCGCGCGGCCGCCGTCGGCGGCCTCCTCCTCGCCTCGGTCGAGATCGTCGCCGTCCACCCGCACGAGCTCTCGTTCTTCAACGCCCTCGCGGGAGGTCCCCCGGGGGGTCGCCGCTTCTTCGTCGACAGCAACCTCGACTGGGGGCAGGACCTCCTCCGCCTGAGGGACGCCGCGCCCTCCTTCTCCCCGGACGGCCTCCCGGCCGTCGTCTTCGGCGGCGACCTCCCGGCCCGGCACGCGCCGTTCCTGAGGCCCCCGGCCCCCGGCGAGGAGGATCGCCCCGGCGCCCTCCTCGCCCTCGGCGAGGCGCCGCTCGCGCTCGGCCCGGAGCTTCTCCGGGCGAAGGGAGCCCTCGACGACGCCGCGCGCCTGGAGCGGATCCGCACCGCGCTGCGCGAGCGCGGGACGAGGGTCGGAGCGATCGGCGGCTCGATCGGGATCTGGCGGATCGACCGGGCGCCCGGAAGCGGAACGCCCCCGTCCTAGGAGCCGTCGGCTCGTGTGGTCCGCGTCGCCGGGGCCGTCGCCGCGATGACCGAGATCGTGCCGTCGACCTCGAGGACGGCGAGCCGGCAGTCCGCGATGGACGCGCAGCCGTTCTCCCGGAGCGCCTGCAGGAGCTCCCCGTGGCTGATCCCCTCGGTCCGCAGGGCGTGCTCGTCGATGTGCCCGCGGTGGACGAGCATCCGGGCCTGCCCGCGAAGGAGCTTCTCGACCCCCCTGTGGTTCGCGGCGAGGTGCCCGAGCGCGGCGTTGGCGACGAGGAGGACGGTGGCGGCGACGAGGCCGCCGACGAGCGAGCTGTCGGGCCCCACCATCGCGTTCTGGACGGCGTTCGCGATGAGGAGGATGAGGGCGAAGTCGAACGGCGCGAGCTGTCCGACCTCGCGTTTCCCGCTGAGGCGGAACCCGACGAGGATGAACGCGTAGACGACGAGGGTCCTGAGGACGATGAGGCCGACCTGGCCCGGACCCGTCAGCAGCTCCTTCATCGTCTCCTCCTCCGGGCCGCGGCCCCCGTCGATTCTGCTCCGCCCGCCGCCCAGGCGCGCCACCGGCGGCCCGTCGGACCAGCCGGGGAGAGCGGGCTCAGCGGACCCGCATGGCGTACCTGTGGAACGCGGCGAGGACGAGCGCGTGCCGGATCCGCCCGTCGCGGACGAGGCCGGGCACCTCGGCCTCGGCGATCGTCTCGACCCGCAGGTCCTCCGCGCCGTCGGGCGACGGCTCGCCGACGCGGCGGCAGCCCCGCGCCAGGAACGTGTGGCAGCGGTTCGCCTGGATCGCCGGGTTGGGGTGGACCCAGCCGAGGTCCTCCCATTCATCGGAGACGTAGCCCGTCTCCTCCCGCAGCTCGCGCCGGGCCGCGTCGAGCGGCGACGCGTCGCCCGGGTCGACGCAGCCCCCCGGGATCTCGAGCGTCTCGCCCTCGGTCCCCTGGCGCCACTGCCTCACGAAGAGCATCTCTCCCGCGCCCGTGAGAGCCACGACGTTGACCCAGTCGGCCCCCTCGAGGACGAAGAAGTCGTGCTCGGTCCCCGTCACGGGCGAGACGCGGACGTCCCGCCTCACGCGGAAGACGCGGGCGTCGAAGAGGGTCTCGCGCCGCGCGAGGGGCCAGGCGGGAACCGCGCCGCCCGGCGGCGCGGGCGGCGGGGTCTTCACCGCCCGCTCAGCCGGCGGTCCCCGGCCCGAAGCCGGTGATGATGTAGGAGCCGCTCTTGGCGTCGCGCTTCAGCGTGATGACCCTGTGCTTCTGCGCCGACTCGAGGAGCTCGGAGAACGCGCGGAAGCCGTAGTACGACTCCGAGAAGCTCGGGTTCTTCCGCTGCATCGTCTGCTTGACCATCGAGCCCCAGAGGACTTCCTTGTTCTCGCGCTTGAGGGCCTGCATCGAGTCGATCAGGAGGTGGAAGACCTCGCGGTGCTTCTCGGTCAGCCCGGCGAACGCCGGGACCTTCACCTGCTCGCGGACGAGGTCCTCGTAGTAGATGAACTCGTCGCAGTTCTCGATCAGCAGCTCGGAGGTCGAGCCCTTCACGCCGAAACCGAGGACGGTCTTGTTGTTCTCCTTCAGCTTGGAGACGAGCGGCGAGAAGTCGGAGTCGCCGGAGCCGATCACGAACGTCGTGATGTGCTCCTTGTTCGACGCCAGGTCCATCGCGTCGACGACCATCCGGATGTCGGCCGAGTTCTTCCCCGTCATCTTGTGCTGGGGGATGTCGATCAGCTCGAAGGCCGACTCGTGGAACGCGCGCTTGTACTCCGCGTACCGCGACCAGTCGGCGTAGGCCTTCTTGATGACGATCTTCCCCTTGTCGAGGAGACGGGAGATGAGGAGCTTCACGTCGAACTTCGGGTGCCCGCTCTCGCGGAGGCCGATGATGACGTTGTCGATGTCGATGAAGAGGGCGAGTTTCTGGTCTTCCTGGCTCATGCTCGCTGGGGGCGACGCCGGGACGACCGTCTCGACGATCGTCGCGGTGGAGGGGGCGTAGGCCTCGGTCTCGAAGAACGAGAGCTCGGCGGCGGGAGTGGCGGCGGCGTCCGCGGAGACGTTCGCCGCGGACTTCCCCGACCGCCGGCGGCGGCGCGGGGAGCGTGGTTTCTGGGAGGATTCGTTCAAGCGTCTCATATTACGACACATGCGAGAATCGGCCCGATGCCGACCGATTCCTGCCTCGAAGACGGCCTCCGGGCCCTGCGGAGCCGTGCCGTCGTCGTCGACCTGACCGGCCGGGGCTCGCTCGCCGTGGCCGGGCCCGACGCCGCGGAGCTCCTCCACGGCCTCGTGACGAACGACGTCAAGGCGCTCCGCCCCGGCGCGGGGTGCCACGCCGCGCTCCTGACCCCGAAGGGGAAGATGCGCGCGGAGCTCGCCGTCCTCCGGACGGACGCCGAGCTCCTCCTCGACTGCGAGCCGTCGCTCGCCGCCCCGCTCGTCGCGATCCTCTCGGGCTACGTCCCCTTCAGCAGGTCGGCCCTCGAGGACCGGACGTCCGCCACCGGCGTCGTCCACGTCGAGGGCCCCGGCGCGGTGCAGATCCTCGCGGCGGCGGGGCTCGCCGAGCCCTCCCCCGAGCCGTACGCGCACCGCGCGTCGGCCGTCGACGGCGCCCCGCTACGCGTCGTCCGGGTCTCGCGCGCCGGCGAGAGCGGCTTCGCGCTCCTGGCGTCGAGGGGCGACACCGCGCGCGTGGCGGGGCTCCTCGCGCGCCTCGGCGCGTCGCCGGTCGGTCCCGCGGTCCTCGAGGCCGGCCGCATCGAGGCGGGCATTCCGCGCTGGGGCGCCGAGCTCGACGAGAGCGTCCTCCCGAACGAGGCGTGGCTCGAGCGGACCGCGATCTCGTACGCGAAGGGGTGCTACCTCGGGCAGGAGACGGTCGCCCGCCTGAAGGCCTACGGGCACGTGAACCGCCACCTCGTCGCGCTCCTCCTTCCCCCGGGCTGCCCGGCGGGTCCCGGCGACGCCGTCCGGGCGGGCGCCGAGAAGGTCGGCGCGGTCACCAGCGCGGCCGACTCCCCTCTCCACGGCCGTCGCGTCGCCCTCGCCTTCGTGAGGCGGGAGCACGAGTCGCCCGGGACGCTCCTCGCCGTCGAGACGCCCTCGGGCGACGTCGAGGCCGTCGTCGCCGCGGTTCCCCTTGGCCGCTGAGCGCGCCCGCGGCGACGCGGGCGCCTCTCCCTACGTCGCCCTCCTCTTCGTCCAGCTCTTCTTCGGGACGCTCCCCGTCCTCGGGAAGATCGCGATGCGCGAGATGACGCCGTTCACGCTCGCGGCGTTCCGCGGGGTCCTCGGCGCGCTCCTCCTCTCGCTCGCGGCCCGGGCCTTCTCCGGGCCGGACCCGCCGCAGACGGTGCGGGAGCGCCTCGAGGTCGCGTTCCTGGCGCTCCTCGGCATCGTCGCGAACCAGGTGCTCTTCATCTCCGGGCTGAAGCGGACGACCGCGACGCACGCGACGCTCCTCACCGCCACGATCCCCGTCTTCACGATCCTCGCGGGCCTCCTCCTCGGCCGCGAGAGGCCCACGCTCCGGCGCCTCCTCGCCGTGCCGATCGCCTTCTCCGGGATCCTCTTCCTCCTCGGCCCCGCCCGGCTCGACTTCCGCGGGGAGACCCTCCTCGGGGACCTCCTCGTGACGGCCAACTCCGCGGTCTACTCGTTCTTCCTCGTCCGGGCCCGCGACGTCCTCGCCCGCCGCTCGTCCCTCTCGTTCGTCGCGCAGGCGTTCCGCTACGGCTCCGTGCCGATCCTCCTCATCGCCCTTCCCGACCTCGCCGGCCTCAGGCCCGCGGAGCTCTCCGCCGGGGCCCTCTGGGCGCTCGCCGGAGCCGTCCTCCTCGGGACGGTCGGCTCCTACGCGCTCAACGCCTGGGCCCTGGCGCGGACGAGCGCCGCGACGACGGCCTTCTTCGTCTACGTCCAGCCCCTCTTCGCCGGCGCTCTCGCCTTCCTCGCGCTCGGCGAGCGCCCTTCCCCGCGCCTCTTCGGGGCCGCGGCGCTCATCTTCGCGGGGGTCGCCCTGGCGATCTGGCCGCCCGTCCGCGTCCGGGAGGCGGGGCCGTCGCCGGCCGGTCGAGGGTCGGCGGAAAGGCCGGAGCGTTGAGCGACATCCGGGCGAGGACGGACGCCCGCACCATCTCGGGAGGCCCGCCCGGCGGGCGCCGGCGGATCCTGCGGCCGGGCCCTTCCCGTGGGATTCCGGGGGGTCCGTCACTACGGGCGGGAAGACAATTCCAAATTCGAATCGCCCGGCTCGCGCCCGGCGGGAACAGGGGTCCAACGTGAAGACGCTCCGACTCGCGCTCCTCCTCCCTCTCCTCGCGCTCCTCGCCGCACTCCCGGCGCCGGCGGAGACGCGCGCCGTCCCGACGACCGACGCGATCCCCACCTCGTCCATCGAGGGGACGATCACGTCCGTCAACGTCCCGTTCGCCGGAGGAGGACCGATCGTCACGCTCCTCGACGGGCTCGTCCACTTCGACGCGACCGGCGCGAAGGTGACGTTCGCCGACGGGACCGCCGGGACGACCGCCAGCCTCGCCGCCGGGCAGAGGATCGTCGCCTTCGTCGACGACGCCTCCTCCCCGCCGAAGGCGACGAGCGTCGTCATCCTCGTGCAGCGGGACGACGTCGCGCTCACCGGGAAGGTCGACGCGGTCGACACGGCGGCGAAGACCCTGACCGTCCTCGGCTTCGTCGTCAGGGTGACGGACAAGACCTCCTTCGGCGGGCCGTTCGACGGCACCGGGCAGGCCGGCCTCGCCGACCTGAAGGTCGGGGACCTCGTCCTCGTCTCCGCGAAGGCGGACGCCGGGAGCCTCGTCGCGAGCCGCGTCCTGAAGCTCGCCCCCTCCGTCGAGACGTCGGTCCGCCTCCACGGGACCGTCGCCTCGATCGGCACGGACTCCTGGACGATCACGGTCAAGGATGGCTCGAAGGCCGTCGTGAAGGTCTCGTCCGAGACAAAGGTCGTCGGCGAGCCGAAGGTCGGCGACGAGGTCGACGTCCTCGCCCGGAAGCAGTCCGACGGCTCCCTCCTCGCCCTCCTCATCGCGAAGTTCGTCGCCCCGCCGACCGTCCCGACGGAGCGCTACCAGGGCGTGGTGAAGTCGATCTCCGCCGCCTTCTGGACGATCGGCCCGAAGGTCGGCGAAGGCCCCGACCGGATCTTCGCGGTGAACGCCCAGACGAAGATCGTCGGCGACCCGAAGGTCGGCGACGAGGTCGGCGTCCTCGCCCAGCCGCAGGCGGACGGCTCGTACCTCGCGGTCGCCATCGTGAAAGTCACGGTCGCCCCGCCCGTCAACCTCGTCTCCTTCGACGGTGTCGTGAAGAGCATCACCCCGGCATCGGCCTCGACCCCCGCGGGGACGGCGATGGTCGCGACGTGGGTCGTCGACACGACGAAGGTCCTCGTCTCGCGCATGACCGTCGTGAAGGGAGAGCCGAAGGTGGGCGACAAGGTCCACGTCGAGGGGCTGAAGAACGCCGACGGGACGGTCGCGGCGGCGCTGATCGCGAAGGTCCTCTAGGCCGGGCGCGACGACCGCGGGAACGCGAACGGGGGCGGCTCGCCGCCCCCGTCTCCCGTTCCGGCGTCCTCTCCCGCAGCCTCAGCGGAAGACCTGCATCCCCCGCAGCTCGCGGATCCGGTCGCGGAGCCTCGCGGCCGTCTCGAACTCGAGCTCGCGCGCGGCGGTCTTCATCTCCTTCGTGAGCTGCGAGATCTCCTCCTCGATCGAACGGTCGTCCCGGAGCGCGTCGCGCGAGGAGGCGCGGAGCGCCGGCGTCTCGCCGTAGTCGAGGTTCGCCATCCGGAGGAGCGGGGAGTCGATCGCCTTCACGATCGTCTCGGGGACGATCCCGTGCTCGGCGTTGTAGGCCTCCTGGGTCGTCCTCCGCCGTGCCATCTCGGCCATCGCCCGCTTCATCGAGTCGGTCTCGACGTCGGCGTAGAGGACGACGAGGCCGTTCAGGTTCCGCGCGGCGCGCCCCGCCGTCTGGACGAGCGACGTCTCGCTGCGCAGGAAGCCTTCCTTGTCGGCGTCGAGGATCGCGACGAGGGAGACCTCCGGCAGGTCGAGCCCCTCGCGGAGGAGGTTGATCCCGACGAGGACGTCGAAGACGCCCCGGCGGAGGTCGCCGAGGATCTGGACCCGCTCGAGCGTCTCGATGTCGGAGTGGAGGTAGCGGGCCCTCACGCCGAGCTCGAGGAAGTAGTTCGTCAGGTCCTCGGCCATCCGCTTCGTCAGCGTCGAGACGAGGGTCCGCTCCCCCCTGGCCGACCGCTCGCGGACGCGCCCGAGGAGGTCGTCGACCTGCCCCTTCACGGGCCGCACCTCGACCCGCGGGTCGACGAGGCCCGTCGGGCGGATCACCTGCTCGACGACCTCGCCGCCCGCCTGCTCGAGCTCGTAGGGCGCCGGCGTCGCCGAGACGTAGAGCCTCTGGCCGACGCGCTCGAGCCACTCCTCCCACCGGAGCGGTCGGTTGTCGAGCGCCGACGGGAGGCGGAACCCGTACTCGACGAGCGTCTCCTTGCGGGCGCGGTCGCCGTGGTACATCGCGCGGACCTGCGGGAGCGTCTGGTGGCTCTCGTCGATGATCGTCACGTAGTCGGCCGGGAAGTAGTCGAGGAGCGTCGGCGGAGGCTCGCCGGGCAGCCGTCCCGAGAGGTGGCGCGAGTAGTTCTCCACGCCGGCGCAGTAGCCGATCTCGCGCATCATCTCGAGGTCGAAGCGGGTCCGCTGCTCGAGCCTCTGCGCCTCGAGGAGCTTCTTCTGGGCCGTCAGCTCCTCGACCCGCGTGACGAGCTCGGCCTCGATCGACCCGAGGGCGCGCTCGCGCACCTCCTGCGGCGTGACGTAGTGCGACTTCGGGTAGAGCGCGAACTCCCCGAGGGGCTCGAGGACCTTCCCCGTGAGGAGGTCGACCCGCGAGACCTTCTCGATCTCGTCGCCGAAGAACTCGACCCGCACGCCCGTGTCCTCGTAGGAGGGGTGGACCTCGAGGACGTCGCCCCGGACGCGGAAGGTGCCCCGGTCGAGGTCGAGGTTCGACCGCTCGTACTGCGCCTCGACGAGGCGCTTGAGGTACCAGGTGAGGCCGTACCGCGCCCCGGTCTTCAGCTCGATCGCCATCTTCCCGAACGACTCGGGGCTCCCGAGGCCGTAGATGCACGAGACGGACGCCACGATGAGGACGTCCCGCCGCTCGAAGAGCGCCGCCGTCGCGGCAATCCGGAGCTTGTCGATCTCTTCGTTGATCTGCGTTTCCTTCTCGATGTACGTGTCCGACTGGGGCACGTACGCCTCGGGCTGGTAGTAGTCGTAGTAGGAGACGAAGTACTCGACGCGGTTCTTCGGGAAGAACCGCCGGAACTCCTGGTAGAGCTGCGCGGCGAGGGTCTTGTTGTGGGAGAGGACGAGGGCGGGTCGGTCGAGCGCCTCGACGACCTTCGCCATCGTGAACGTCTTGCCCGACCCCGTCACGCCGAGGAGGACCTGGTGCTCCCTCCCCTCGCGGAAGCCCTTCACGAGGGCCTCGATCGCCGCCGGCTGGTCCCCCTGCGGCGTCAGGTCGGAGACGACCTCGAAGCGGCTCACTTCTTCTTCACGGCGCGCAGCTGCTCCGTGATCCCGCGGAGCTCCGCCGAGTCGACGCGGTTGTCCCGGAGCGCGTCGACGATCTTCCGCTGGACCGCCTGGATCTCGTCCGGCTTCGCCTCGCCCGCCTTCGCGGTCGCGACGAACGCGGCGTACTCCATCCGGAACGCCCGGCGGTCGGCCTCCGGGACCTCCCCTGCGATGGCGGCGACGACCTGCGCCTCGGTCGCCCCGAGGAGCGACTCCATGAGCTGCGGCGCCTTCCGCATGAAGAGGACCATCCCGACGATCGCGAGGACGGAGAGCGCCGCGCAGCCGACGAGCCCCCAGCGCATGCAGCCCCCGGTCGCGGGGTCCTTGCCGAACCGGGAGCCGGGCCCGTCTCCCGGGGCGGGGGGCGGCGGTGCCGCGCTGCTCATCGGGTCCTCCTGGCGGCGTCCTCCGCCCCGCGAGGCGGCGCGCGACCGCGTGTGAGAATACCTCCGTGCTCGGCCGACGCGCCGCCGCCCTCCTCGTCCTCCTCCTCCCGGTCCTCCTCGCGGCGGGGCTCGGGGTCGGAGCGGGCTGGGCCGCCTCGCAGCTCATCCGCGTCCCGAAGGTCGAGCAGCTCGCGAGCTACCGCCCCGACATCGTCACGGAGATCCGCGGCTCCGACGGCTCGGTCGTGGCCCGCTTCGCGATCGAGCGGCGGTTCCTCATCACCCGCGACCGGATCCCCGACGTCCTCGTGAAGGCGGTCCTCGCCGCGGAGGACGCGCGGTTCTACGACCACGGCGGCGTCGACATCATCCGGATCGGCGGCGCGGCGCTGCGCGACCTCGCCTCCCGGCGCCTCGCGCAGGGCGCCTCCACGATCACGCAGCAGCTCGCCCGCTCGGTCTTCCTGACGCAGGAGAAGTCGTTCGCCCGGAAGATCAACGAGATCTTCCTCACGGTCGAGATCGAGAAGCGCTTCTCGAAGGACCAGATCCTGACGATGTACCTCAACCAGGTCTACTTCGGCCACGGCAACTACGGCGTCGAGGCCGCGTCGACCTGGTTCTTCAACCACCCCGCGAAGGAGCTGACGCTGCCGGAGGCGGCGCTCCTCGCGGGGCTCATCCAGCGGCCCGAGGCCTACTCGCCCCTCCGGAACCCGGACGCCGCCCGGGCGCGGCGCGACCTCGTCCTCCGCCGGATGCTCGAGGAGCGCTACGTCGACGCGGCGGCCGCGGCCGCCGCGAAGGAGGCCCCCGTCACGGTGTCGCGCTCCGCGCGCGAGGCGACGATCGGCCCCTACTTCTGCGAGGAGGTCCGGCAGTACCTCGAGAAGACGTACGGGGACCGCGGCCTCTACCGCCAGGGTCTCCGGGTCGACTCGACGCTCGACCCCCGCCTCCAGTCCTGGGCCGAGGAGGAGCTCCGCAAGGGGCTCCGGCGGCACGAGCGGCGGTTCGCCTTCCGCAAGCCGCGGAACCTCGTCGACGAGGGAATCGACCCGGAGAAGTACCGGGACCCGGAGTGGGAGGAGGCGGAGGCCGGCGGCGGGCCCGCGGACGCCGAGCGCGCCGTCGTCCTCTCCGCGTCGAAGACCCAGGCCGAGGTGAGGGTCCGCGACCACCGCTTCGTCCTCCCCGCGCGGGCGTTCCGCCACACGAGGGCGGAGACGCCCGCGGCGGCGGTGAGGCGCGGGGACCTCGTCCTCCTCGAGCGCCTCGCCGGGGAGGGGGGGAAGGAGGAGACCTTCGTCTGGCAGGAGCCCCTCGTCGAGGGGGCGCTCGTCGTCCTCGAGAACGGGACGGGCGCCGTCCGCGCGATGGTCGGCGGCTACGACTTCTCCCGCTCGAAGTTCAACCGGGCCGTCCAGGCGCTCCGGCAGGTCGGCTCGGCCTTCAAGCCGGTCGTCTACATGACCGCGATCGAGGAGGGCTTCACGCCGGCGGACACGGTCCTCGACTCGCCGATCTCGATCACGATCGACCCCCGCCAGCCCGCGTGGCAGCCGCAGAACTACACGCGGAAGTACGGCGGGATCGAGACGTACCAGTACGCGATGGAGAACTCGATCAACGTCCCCGCGGTCCGCGTCGACCTCCTCGTCGGGACGCGCAGGGTGATCGAGACCGCCCGGCGCCTCGGCATCCGCCAGAACCTCCTCGCCTACCCGTCGCTCGCGCTCGGGTCGTTCGAGGTGACGCCCCTCGAGATGACGACGGCCTACTCCGTCTTCGCGAACCAGGGGCTCCTCTACCCGCCGCGGCTCGTCGAGAGGGTGCGCGACGCGGAGGGGGTCCTCCTCGAGGAGAACCCGGCCGACCCGAAGGAGGCCGCCGCGCCAGCCCCTTCCTACGTCATGCTCAAGATGCTCGAGGGGCCGCCCGAGCGGGGCACCGCGGCCCGGGCGAAGTCCCTCGGCCTCCAGGTGGCCGGGAAGACCGGGACGACGAACGACTACTCCGACGCCTGGTTCATCGGGGCGACGCCGAAGTACACGATCGGCGTCTGGGTCGGGCACGACACGAAGAAGAGCCTCGGCCCGAAGTGCACCGGTGGCGACACCGCGCTCCCGATCTGGATGGGGCTCGTGTCGCGGATGAAGGAGGCCGGGATCGTGAAGCCGTCGGACGACTTCGACGTCCCGCAGGGGGTCGTCTTCGTCCCGTTCGACCTCGCGACGGGCTACCGCGCGACGCCCGCGTGCAGCAAGGTCGTCCTCGGCGCGTTCGTGAACGGCACCCAGCCGACGGAGACGTGCGGGGACCGGCCTCACGCCGTCTCCACGCTCCCCCACTACCTCCAGAAGGCCGTCTACGCGCCGAAGAGAGGCGAGCCGAGCGGCGAGAACGTGAAGGTGGACGACGCTCCGCGGCCCGCCCCGGGCTCGCGCCTGCCCGCTCCGCCGTCGGGCTCCTCCGAGCCGGGACCGCCGGGCTGAAGCGGATCGGGGAGTCTCGCCGCGAGCGACCCCGTGGCGCCTGGGGCGCCTCCCCTCGAGAAGGGAACCGCCCCCCCGGACGCACGAAAGCCCCGCGCGAGCGGGGCTTTCGGTTCCGGGCAGGCCGGGCCGGGCGTTACGCCGCGACGACCTCGACGCTCAGCGTCGCGATGACCTCGCGGTGCAGGCGGACGTGGACCGTGTGCGACCCGAGCCGCTTGATCGGCTCCTCGAGCTCGATCCGGCGGCGGTCGATCGTGATCCCCTTCGCCTCGAGCGCCTCGGCCAGGTCGGACGAGGTCACCGAGCCGTAGAGGGCGTCGTGCTCGCCGGCCTTCTTGCGGATCGTGACGGTCAGGCCGTCGAACGCCTTGGCGACGGTGGACGCCTGGTCCTTCTCCTTGGCCTGGGCGACGTCGTAGCGCTTCCTCTCCTGCTCGAGCCGCTTCATGTTCCCCGGCGTGGCCGGGTAGGCGAGCTCCTTGGGAAGGAGGAAGTTCCGCGCGTACCCCGCGGCGACCGAGACGACCTCGCCACGGTTGCCGAGGCCGCGCACCTCGTCGGTCAGGATCACTTTCACGTCGGACATGTTCCGTTTACTCCCTTCTTCCCGACCCGCCGTCGCTCTCGTCCTTCCGGGAGAACCGCCCCCGGAAATCGAGGAACTCGTCGAGGAGCCCGCCGATGGCCACGAGGACCGGTATCGGCATCTGGACGGCGAGGACGTACACCGGCGCTCGGATCAGGAGGCCGACACGCCCCCTGTCGAGCAGAGCGCGGATTATCGCCATCCCCCGGAGGAAAAACAAGACGGCCAGGGGGATCAGGACCGTCACCGCGGCCCGGGCCGCGAACCCGGAGGCCAGGGCGGCCAGGACGCCCGCCGGGACGAACGCCGCCGCCGCGGCGAGCGGCGTCCGGAACGTCGCGAACGACCCGGGGGGAACCGGGGCCTCCTCGAGGCCCGCCCGACGCCCGAAGGCGTAGACGAGGAGCGCGCCGTGGAGGACGCAGCCGCCGAGGAGGAGACCCGGGAGCTGCCAGGCGACGAGGTCGCGCAGCCGGTCGAAGGCCGTCCCGGTCGCGGCGAGCGTCTCCTCGGTCCAGCCCGCCTTCCGGTAGAAGTCGAGGAGCTCGGGGCGGAGCGCGTCGAGCTTCAGCGCGAGCGTCGCCCCGGGATCGACGCCGTCGGCCAGGGCGAGAGCGAGGACGACGGCGAGGGCGCCGATCCCCGCGAGCGCGGCCGTCAGCCACGCGAGCTCCTCCCTCCTTCGGCCCGCGGTCGCGCCCGCGACGAGGCCGAGGGCGGGAAGCGCGACGAAGGCGAGGGCGCAGGAGGCGGCGAGGAGCGCGCCGGTCCCGCCGCCGAGGAGGCCGAAGACCGTCGCGAACGGGAGGACGGCCGCGGCCAGGGGGAAGGCCGCCGCCGGGCTCCGCATCTCGCGCCCGGCCCGTGCCAGGCGGGCCGCCGCGGCGGGGAGGAGGTACGGGGCGACCGGCGGGAGGACCGCGGCGACGGCCGCAGAGAGCCCCGCAAGGGGCGGGGCCAGAAACGGCATGCCCCTCCGGCGCGGGGCCGGAGGGGCGAGGCCGGACGGGGTTTCGTCAGTCTGCGACGTAGGGGAGGAGCGCCAGGTAGCGGGCGCGCTTGATCGCCGTGGCGAGCTTGCGCTGGTAGAAGGCGGACGTCCCGCTGATGCGGCGCGGGAGGATCTTCGCGCGCTCGGGGACGAAGCTCTGCAGGAGCTTCACGTCCTTGAAGTCGATGTACCCGATCTTCTCGACGGTGAACTTGCAGACGCGCTTGCGGCGGACGAAGAACTTCTTCTTCGCGGGGCGGCGATTCGCGGGACCGGACGGAGCAGCCATCTCTGTTCCTCTCCTCGATCAGCTCTCGGGCTGGACGGCCGGCGCCTCGGGGGCGGCGGCTTCGGGGGCGGCCGGGGCGGGGGCCGCGGTGACGGCGGGGGCCGGGGCCGCGGCGGGCTCGGCGGACATCATCGCCTCGGGCGAGGCCGGGACCGCGCGGGCCGGGCGGGCCTTCACGCGGCGGGCGATCTTCTGTCCGTGGCGCATCTCCTCGTCCACGCGGACGGTGAGGAAGCGGAGGATGCTCTCGGAGAGCTTCATCTTCCGCTGGAGCTCGGTGACGGCCTTCGTCCCGGCCCGGAAGAGGAAGTTGTGGTAGGTCGCCTCGGACTTCTTGTTGATCTGGTAGGCGAGGCGGCGGCGGCCCATCGACTCGTCCTTGTCGATGACGGCGCCGAGGTCGGTCAGGAGCTTTCGGAACTCCTCGACGACGGCCGCCGCTCCCTGCTCGTCCTTGTCCGGGACGATCAGGAAGACCAGGTCGTAGAGACGCTTCGGGGTTTCGGTCACGTTTCCTCCTTGCGGATCGCGGGGCGAGCCCGCGAGGCGCGGCCCATCGGCCGAGCCAAGGGTGTATTCAGCCCGCCGGAACGGTCTCCGGCGCGCGGTTGAAGCGGTTCATGGCGGCGTCGATCCCCTCGGCGACGAAGGTCTCGATCGCCTCGCAGGCGACGTCGACGGCGGAGGAGAGCGGACCCCTCTCGGCCTTCGAGAAGCGCTCGAGGACGTAGTCCGCGAGGTCCTCCCCGGGGCGGAAGTGAGGGCCGGCGATCCCCATCCGGAGCCTCGGGAAGTCGTCGCCGCCGAGGCAGTCGATGATGCTCTGGAGGCCCTTCTGCCCTCCTGAGGAGCCGGAGGGGCGGATGCGCAGCCGGCCCACGGGGAGCGCGACGTCGTCGGAGACGACGAGCATCCGCTCCCGGGGGACGGCGTGCTTCACGAGCAGCCCCTTGACCGACTCGCCCGACAGGTTCATGTACGTCTGAGGCTTCGCGAGGAGGACCGGCGTGTCGCCGATCCGGACCCGCCCCGTCAGGGCCCGGCAGTCGAGCCGGTCGACCCGCGGCGGCCGCGCCGGGTCGGCGGCGAGGCGCCGGACGAGAGCGTCCAGGACCTCGAAGCCGACGTTGTGGCGCGTCCCGACGTAGCGGTCGCCCGGGTTGCCGAGCCCCACGACGAGGGCGAGCTCCGGCAAGCCTACTTCTTCTCCTTCTTCTCGGCCTTCGGGGCGGCGGCCTTCGCCGCGCCCTCCTCTTCCTTCTTGCCCTTCTTCAGGACCTCGGGCTCGGCGGTGGCCGGCGCGGCGGCGGCCGCCTCGGCGCCCTCGGCCACCTCGGCGCGGTGCGTCACGATGTGCGCGATGACGCGGTCGGTGTCGCCGAGGACGGTGAGCTTGTCGCCCAGGACGAGGTCGGCGACGCGGAGGACGTTGCCGGTGTCGATCCCGGAGACGTCGACCTTGATCGACGCCGGGATGTCGGCCGGGAGGCACTCGATCTCGAGCTCGCGGGTGACGACGTCGAGGAGGCCGCCCGCCTTGACGCCGAGGGCGATCCCGACGGTCTCGACCGGGACCTTCACCTTCAGCTTCCTGTCGAGGAGGATCCGGACGAAGTCGACGTGCATCAGCTCGCGGCGGAGCGGGCTGAGCGTGACGTCGCGGACCATGACGTGCCGCTTCTCGTCGGTCCCCTTCAGCTGGAGGAGGAAGACCGCGTTCTGGTGGAGGCCCTTGCGGAAGAGGCCGAGGAGCGACTTGCGCGGGACGCTGAGGGAGATGGAGTCCATCCCCGCCCCGCCGCCGTAGAGGACGGCCGGGATCAGGTCCTTCTCGCGCAGCCGGTTGCAGGCGTTCTTGCCCGTCTCGGTGCGCTTCTCGACTTCGACGATCACGTTTTCCTGGAGCATTCCTTCGTACCTTTCCCCGGGCGGACGGTCCGGCAGATTCCGGGCGTCCGGTCCGGCGCAGAGCCGCAGATTCTACACGAACGACCCGGGAGGCTCGACGGGGGCGGGAACGGGTCTCCCCGGGCCGCTAGACGAAGAGCGACGAGACCGAGGTTCCCTCGTGGATCCGGTGGATCGCCTCGCCGAGGAGCGGCCCGATCGAGAGGGGGACGAGGATCGGGCAGCGGGCCCCCTTCTCGTCGATCGGGAGGGAGTTCGAGCAGAAGACCTTCTCGATCGCGCTCGCGTTGAGCCGGTCGATCGCGGGCCCGGAGAGGACGGCGTGGACGCAGCCGGCGAAGACCCGCTCGGCGCCGGCCTCCTTCAGGGCGGCGACCGTGTTGATGAGCGTCCCGGCGGTGTCGATGATGTCGTCGACGATCAGGACGTTCCGCCCGCGCACGTCGCCGATGACGTGCATGACCTCGACCTCGTTCTTCCCCTTGCGCCGCTTGTCGACGATTGCGAGCGAGACGCCGAGGCGCTTCGCGAACGCCCGGGCCCTCTCCACGCCGCCCGCGTCGGGAGAGACGACGGTGAGCGGGTCGAGCTTGGCGTCGCGGATCGCGTCGAGGAGGACCGACGACGCGAAGAGGTGGTCGACCGGGATGTCGAAGTAGCCCTGGATCTGCGCCGCGTGGAGGTCGACGGCGAGGACGCGGTCCGCGCCGGCGGAGGTGAGGAGGTCGGCGACGAGCTTCGCGGTGATCGGGACGCGGGGCTTGTCCTTCCGGTCCTGCCGCGCGTACCCGTAGTACGGCAGGACCGCGGTCACGCGCGACGCCGAGGAGCGCTTGAACGCGTCGAGCATGATGAGCAGCTCCATCAGGTTCGCGTTCACCGGCGGGCACGTCGGCTGGACGACGAAGACGTCGGCCCCGCGGACGTTCTCCTCGATCTGGCAGTAGTTCTCGCCGTCCGAGAAGTTGTAGAGCGTCACCCGCCCGGCTTCCCGTCCGAGGGCCCGGCAGATCTCGCCGGTGAGGGACGGGTGGGCGCGTCCGCCGAAGACCTTCAGCTCGCCGTAAGGAACCCTCAGCGTCATCGTTCTCTCATCCTGGCTGGGGAGGGAGGATTCGAACCTCCGAATGGCGGTTCCAAAGACCGCTGACTTACCGCTTGTCGACTCCCCAGCACGCGCGCGGATCTTACTCTGCCCGGCGGGGCGCGCTCCGGAGGCGGCACTCCCCGCGGTCGAGAGTCGGGACGACGCGGACCGCGGACCCCGCGGGGAGGCCCGCGAGGCGGCGCGCCGCCTCGGAGGCGGCGCCGGGATCGGGGAAGAGGCCGAAGACCGTGGAGCCGCTCCCGGAGAGGCGCGCCTGCTCCGCTCCCGCCGCCGCGAGCGACTCGCGCACGGCGCGGAGCGCGGGGAAGAGCGCCTCGGCCGCGGGCTCGAGGTCGTTCCGGTCGGGGATCCCCCCCTCCTCCCCCGCCGGGGCGCTCCCGTCCCACTCCGGGGCGCCGAGGCGGCCGAAGACGAGCGGCGTCGCCACGGGGAACGGCGGCATCACGAGGACGACGCCGCGCGGGGGGAGGTCGGGAAGCGGCTCGATCCGCTCTCCCCGGCCGAGGCCGCGCGCCGTACCGCCGAAGAGGAAGAACGGGACGTCGGAGCCGAGCGCGGCGCCGATCTCGGCGAGACGCGCGAGGGGGAGGTCGAGCCTCCAGAGCGCGGAGAGGCCGAGGAGCGTGACGGCCGCGTCGGAGCTTCCCCCGCCGAGACCGCCCCCGGACGGGATCCTCTTCTCGAGAGTGATCGCCGCGCGCGCCGGGACGCCCGCCGCCCCGGCGAGCGCGCGCGCCGCGCGGAGGACGAGGTTCTCCGCTCCGGCCGGGACCGACGGGTCGTCGACGTCGAGCGTCAGCGCGTCGCTCTCCTCGAACGCGAGGCGGTCCGTCAGGCCGACCGCCTGGAAGACCGTGTCGAGCTCGTGGTAGCCGTCGGGCCTCCGCCCGCGGACGACGAGCGAGAGGTTCACCTTCGCGTAGGCCTCCGCGACGAGCCTCATCCTCCGGGCGCCTCCTCTCCTTCCGGCCAGGGGCCGTAGCTCTCGAGCGTCAGGAGCGCCCTCCCGTCCGGGCCGTGCACCTCGACCCTCCTCGGCACGCCCGCGCCGGGAGAGACCTCGACGCGGACGCCCGCCGGGAGGACGAGGCCGGTGACCTCCCCGGCCCCGGTCACGAGGACGGCCCGCCCCTCGCCGGACGGGAGCCGAAGCTCCACCCGGCCGTCGCGGACGAGCGCCCCCTCGCCGGAGGGCGCCTCCTCCGGGACGCCGAGGAGCGCCGCGAGGACGTCGCGCGCGTCGAGGCGTCCCGGGAAGAGCTCACCGGCGTCGCCGCCGGAGCGGCGGAGGATTCCGGAGCGGCCCGCCCCCGCGAGCGGCACGGAGGCCCGCCACGCGAGCGACTCGCCGTCCCAGAAGAGCGCGAGGTACCCGCGGACGACGGGCCCCACCTTCGGCGAGACCTCTCCCCGGAAGAGCGCCTTGAAGCGGCGTGGCCGCCACGCGTCGTCGCGGGCCGCGAGGACGGCCGAGACCGCGCGCGCCGTCGTCGGCGGGTCGGCCGGGAGCGGCGGCGGAGCCGCGCTCCGGCAGGCCGCGAGGGCGAGCACGAAGGCCGCGGCGGCCGCGGCCGGGCGCCTCACGGCGCCTTCGCGGCCGTGGCGGTCCTCTCGAGCTTCGCGCGGATCGCCGCCCCGCCATCCTCCGGGTTGAGGGCGAGCGCCCTCGTCCACCGCTCGCGCGCCTTCGCGAGGTTTCCCCGCTTCTCCTCGAGGTCCCCGAGGTGCTCCTCGATCGTCGGGTCGTCGGGAGAGAGCCGCTTGGCCGTCTGCAGGCTCTTCTCGGCCTCCTCCATCTTCCCGAGGCGGAAGTAGATCCAGCCGAGCGAGTCGAGGTAGGCCGCGTTCGACGGCTCGAGCGACACGGCCTTCGTCACGAGCTCGAGCGCGCGGTCGAGGTTCTCGTTCCGGTCCGCGAACATGTAGCCGAGGTAGTTCAGCGCCGCGCCGTGGTCGGGCTTCAGGGCGAGGAGCTTCTCGAAGGCTGCGACGGCCTCGGGGACCTTCTTCTCGCGCTCGAGCGAAGCGGCCTGCCGGAAGAGGAGGTCCGGGTCGTCGGGGTACTGGACGAGCGCGGCCGCGGCGGCGTCGGCGGCCCGGTCGTACTTCTCGAGCCGCTGCCAGACGTCCGCGGCGGCGAGAGCCCCGGCCCGTCCGTCCTTCGCGATCGCCGCCACGAGCTCCTCGCCTTCGGCCTTCTCCTTCTCCTTCGGCGACCGGAGGAGGAACTCCGCGAGGAGGGCGCGGACGGCGAGCTCCTTCGGCTGCTTCGCGTACGCCTCGCGGCACGCCTTCAGCCCCTCGGCCGGGTCGGCCGAGTCGCGCGCGACCTGCGCGAGGAGGTTGAGCGCCTGCTGGTTGACGCTCCCGTCCTCCTCGAAGAGGTGCGGCCTCACGGCCGCCCGGGCCGCGGGCCAGTCCTTCCGGAGGAGGGCGACGTAGCCGAGCTGCCCGTCGACGGACGCGATCCCCGCGGCGGGCGCCTTCTGCGCGACGAGCTGCGACCGGAGGTCGCGCAGGACGGTCTCCGCCTCGTCGAGGCGGCGCGCCTCGATGAAGTTCAGCGCGCGGCGGAACGCGACGTCGGCGTCGTCGGGCTCGAGCCCCTGGAGCCGCTTCAGGAGCTCGTCCGCGCGCTCCGTCTCGAGCCGCTCGGAGAGGAGCGTGGAGTAGTGGCGGAGCGCGTCGCGGTTGTCGGGGTCGGCCTTCAGGACCTCCTGGAACGCCTTCTCCGCCTCGTCGAAGCGCCGCGCGCGGAGGAGGGCGAAGCCGTACTGCGCCTTCAGCCCGAGGTTTCCGGGCTGGCGCTCGACGAGGTCGGCGAGGATCGGGAGGGCCTTGTCGAACCGCCGCGTCGCCTGGTAGACGCGCAGGAGGCCGAGGGTCGCCCCGGCATTCTCCTCGTCCTGCCGGAGCACCCCGAGGTAGACCGCCTCGGCCTCCTCGGGCCGCCCGCTCTTCTCGAGGGCCTCGCCGTACAGGAGCGGGATCACCGGGCCGCGCGCGCCGTCCTGGACCCGCGCGAGGACGGCCGCGGCCTCCTTCGGCCGGTCGAGCCGCAGGTAGGCCTGCCCCAGGGCGACGGCGCCGGAGGGCTCGCCCGGCTGCAGGTCGTTCGCCTTCTTCAGCTCGGGGATCGCCGCCTCGATCCCGTCCTTGTCGCGGGACTTCGAGAGGAGGATCTGCCCCAGCACGCGGTGCGCGGCGGCGCTGTCGGGAACGAGCGTGACGGCCTTCCGGGCCTGCTCCTCCGCCTCGGGGAGGATCCCGAAGTCGCGGAGAGCCTCGGCGTACTCCCGTCGGAGGTGCCCGTCGGCCGGGTCGAGCTCCACGGCGCGGCGGAACTCCTTGAGGGCCTCCTGGAACTCGCCGTCCGCGGCGAAGAGCCGGGCCCGGAGGAACCGTTCGACAGCGTCCCGCCGCGCGGACTCGGTCGGGCTGAGCGCCTCGGAACGGACCGGGGACTCCGCCGCGAGGGGCGGGGCGAGGATCGCGAGGGAGAGGACGACGACGGCGGGACGGAATCTCATGCCGGGGCGGAGCGTAGCAAGCGCGGGGCCAGGAAGCGAAACGCCGGGGCGCCCGCCCGGAAGATCGCCGGCGTTCGCCGGGGGGCCTGGCCTTCGGGCGGCCCCCCGGACCCCCACTCGCAATCTGCGGTCCCTAGAAGATGGCGGGTTCCTGCCAGATCTCGAAGACCTCCCGCATCACGTCGGAGATCTCCCCGACCGTCGCGTAGGCCTTCACCGCCTCGACGAGCGGCGGCATGACGTTCGCGCCGTTCCGGCACGCCTCGCGGAGGGCGTGGAGAGTCGAGACGACCGCCTTCCCGTCGCGGGTCCGGCGCACCTCGTTCAGCTGGGCGACCTGCTCGGCCGCCGTCTGCTCGGAGATCTCGAGCGTCCGCACGGCGTCCTCGGGGACCTCCTCGCGGAAGGCGTTCACGCCGACCATCACCTTGTCGCCGGCGTCGAGCGCACGCTGGAAGCGGTAGGCCGCGTCCATGATCTCCTTCTGGGGGAAGCCGGCCTCGATCGCCTCGACCATGCCGCCGTAGGCGTCGATCCTCCGGAAGTAGTCGAACGCCCCCTCCTCCATCCGGTTCGTCGCCTCCTCGACGAAGTACGACCCGCCGAGCGGGTCGATCGTGTGGGCGACGCCGGTCTCGTGCATGAGGATCTGCTGCGTCCTCACGGCGACCTTCGCGGCGAACTCCGTCGGGAGGGCGAGCGTCTCGTCGAGCGCGTTCGTGTGGAGCGACTGCGTGCCGCCGAGGACCGCGGCGAGAGCCTGGACCGCGACGCGCGCGACGTTGTTGTAGGGCTGCTGCGCCGTGAGGGAGACGCCCGCCGTCTGCGTGTGGAACCGGAGCTTCCACGACTCGGGGCTCTTCGCGCCGTAGCGGTCGCGCATCACCTTCGCCCAGACGCGGCGCGCCGCGCGGAACTTCGCGATCTCCTCGAAGAAGTCGTTGTGCGCGTTGAAGAAGAAGGAGAGGCGCGGCGCGAACTCGTCGACGGGGAGGCCCGCCTTCACGCCGTACTCGACGTACTCCATCCCGTCGCGGAGCGTGAAGGCGAGCTCCTGGAGCGCCGTCGAACCCGCCTCGCGGATGTGGTACCCCGAGATCGACACGGTGTTCCACCTCGGCACGTGCCGGGCGCAGAAGGCGAACTGGTCGGTCACGAGCCGCATCGACGGGCGCGGCGGGAAGATGAACTCCTTCTGGGCGATGTACTCCTTGAGGATGTCGTTCTGGAGCGTCCCGCCCACCTCCGTCCAGGGGGTCCCCTGCTTCTCGGCGACCGCGAGGTACATCGCGAGGGCGATCGGCGCCGTCGAGTTGATCGTCATCGACGTCGTCACCCGGCCGAGGTCGATGCCGTCGAACAGGGCCTCGAAGTCGCGGAGCGTGTCGACGGCGACGCCGCACTTCCCCACCTCGCCGGCGGACATCTCGTGGTCCGAGTCGTAGCCGTAGAGGGTCGGGAGGTGGAACGCGGTCGAGAGACCCGTCTGCCCGTGGGAGAGGAGCACCTTGAACCGCTCGTTCGTCTGCCGCGCCGTGCCGAACCCGGCGAACTGGCGGATCGTCCAGGGCTTGCCGCGGTACATCGTCGCCTGGACGCCCCGGGTGTAGGGGAACTCGCCCGGGAAGCCGAGGTCGCGGGCGTAGTCGAGCCCGGCGACGTCGTCGGGCGTCGCGAGGGGGCTCACCTCGGCCGAGGAGACCGTCGTGAAGTCGCGCTTCCAGGCGGGCCGCTTCCCGAAGGCGTCCGCGACCTTCCGGCGCCACGCCTCCTTGGCCAGGGCGATCCTCTCCTGTTCGGCGGTCAGCGGGGTGGCGGTCGTCTCCGTGCTCATCGGGTCACCTCGGCAGTCTCTCGGCGCGGCGTCGCGGACGCCTCGCGCCGGGGCGGCGGAGCCGCCTCGAAAATCCGGTAACTCTACCAGCAGAGGTCTCCCGCGGACCCCCCGGCCGGGGAAAGGCGGGCCGGTCCGCCCGGGTCAGCCCCGCGCGAGCGCGGCGGCCACGCGCGCGGCGACCGAGGCGTTCGAGACGACGAGGGCCCTGTTCGCCGCGAGCGTCCGCCCGCCGGTCTCCTCCGCGAGCCGGGCGAGGAGGAACGGCGTGACCTCCTTCCCGCTCACTCCGGCCGCCCGCGCCGCCTCGAGGCTCCGCTCGATCGCCCCGTCCACCGCCTCGCCCGGGAGCGCCGCCTCCGCGGGGACCGGGTTCGCGACGAGGACGCCTCCCGCGGCCGGCCACGCCCAGTGCGCGCGGAGGATGGCGGCGACGGCCTCCGGGTCGTCGCAGCGGACGTCGAGCGGGAGGCCGGAGCCGCGGACCCAGAACGCCGGCAGCTCCGAGGTGCCGAAACCGAGGACCGGAACGCCGAGCGTCTCGAGCGCCTCGAGCGTCTTCGGGAGGTCGAGGACCGCCTTGGCCCCCGCCGCGACGACCGCCACGCGCGTCCGCCCGAGCTCGAGGAGGTCGGCCGAGACGTCGAAGGTCTCCTCCGCGCCCCGGTGGACGCCGCCGATGCCGCCGGTCGCGAAGACGCGGATCCCCGCGGCCGCCGCGATCGCCATCGTCGCGGCGACCGTCGTCGCGCCGCTCTCGCGCCGCGCCGCCAGGAGCCCGAGGTCGCGCGTCGTCGCTTTTCTCACGGCGCGGCCCGCGCGGGCGAGCGCCTCGGCCCCGTCCGGCGGGAAGCCGGCGCGCGGCACGCCGTCGACGACGGCGACGAGGGCGGGCACCGCTCCTTCCCGCCGGACGGCCGCCTCGGCCGCGGCGTGCGTCTCGAGGCTCGAGGGGAACGGGAGGCCGTGGCAGAGGATCGTCGACTCGAGCGCGACGACGGGACGCCCTTCCGCGAGCGCGCTCGCGACCTCGTCGGAGAGCTCCACCCGCACCGCGCCGGCCTCCCCGCCCGCCCGACGACCGTCCCGTCCTGCCGGCGCTACGTCCACGCCGCCCTCCTTCCGGCCCTCCGGGGGCCTCACCGCACCGCGGAGGCTACACTCCGCCGGCGTGAGCGAGACGACCCTTCCCCGCTTCGTCCCGAGCCCGGACCGGCCGGTCTACCGGGAGACGCCCCGGCCCGGCTGGCTCAAGGTGCGCCTCGTCGACAACGAGGACACCCGCGCCATCCTCGAGCTCGTGAGGCGGAAGGGGCTCAACACCGTCTGCCAGGAAGCGGAGTGCCCGAACATCTTCGAGTGCTGGGGCCGCGAGCGGACCGCGACGTTCATGCTCATGGGGGACGTCTGCACGCGGCGCTGCGGCTTCTGCGCGGTGACGCAGGGCGCGGGCCGGCCGCTCGACCCCGAGGAGCCCCGCCACGTCGCGGAGGCCGTCCGGGAGCTCGGCGTCGCGCACGCCGTCGTCACGTCGGTGAACCGGGACGAGCTCCCCGACGGGGGCGCCGCGCACTTCGCCGCGACGATCCGCGCGATCCGCGCGCTGACCCCGGGCGTCACGGTCGAGGTCCTCGTCCCCGACTTCCTCGGGAACGCGGCCGCGCTCGAGACCGTCCTCGATGCGTCGCCCGAGGTCCTCAACCACAACACGGAGACGGTGCCGCGGCTCTACCGGCGCGTGCGACCCGACGCGGTCTACGAGCGGTCGCTCGCGCTCCTCGCCCGGGCGGCGGCGTGGCGCGACGGGCGCGCCCCGGGCCTGCGCGTCAAGAGCGGGATCATGGTCGGGCTCGGCGAGACGTTCGAGGAGGTCCTCGCGACGATGCGGGAGATCCGCGCCGCCGGGACCGACGCGCTCACGGTGGGCCAGTACCTGCAGCCGCACGAGCGGAGGCTGCCGGTAGAGAGGTGGTGGACTCCGGAGGAGTTCGCGACCCTGCGGGACGCAGGGCGGGAGATGGGGTTCGCCGTCGTCGAGTCAGGCCCGCTCGTCCGCTCGAGCTACCACGCCCGCGCGGCGCTCGACGGCACGCGAGGGGGCGGCGCGGACGCCGCCCCGCTCTGACCGGCCGGTGCTACTCGCCGTCGTTCCCGATCGCTTCGACCGGGCAGGAGTCCATCGCCTCCTGGCACTGCGCCTCTTCCTCGGGCGTCTCGGCCTGCTTCGTCACGTAGGAGTAGCCCTTCTCCTCCTGGCGCGCGAAGTTGTTCGGTGCGGTGACCCGGCAGACGTCGCAGTCGATGCACTGGGTGTCGACGTAGAACTTGCCGGGAGCGTTGTCGCTGTAGCGGTCGTCCTTGTTCGCCATGGCCCGGGAAGATAGCATGACGTACACGCAACGGATCACTCCCGTCGCCCTCGCGCTGCTCCTCGCGGGCGGCCTCTCCGGCTGCGCCCGGGACGCCGACCCCGGCGCCCGCGTCTTCCGGAAGAGGTGCTCGGCCTGCCACGGCACCGACGGGCGCGGCCGGACCCGGTTCGCCGAGGGGCGCCCGTACGCGGACCTGACCGACGGCCGGTGGCGGCACGGCCCGGACCGGGCGACGATCCGCAGCCTCGTCGCCGACGGGGACCCGAGGAGCACGATGCCCCCGTTCGCCGACCGCCTCACGCCCGCCGAGATCGACGCGGTCGTCGACCACGTCCTGAAGCTCGCGGCGGCCCCCCCGAGGGAGAAGCCGTGACGCGGCTCCTCCCCCTCTTCCCGCTCGACGCCGTCCTCCTCCCGGGGACGCACCTCCCCTTCCACGTCTTCGAGCCGCGCTACCGCGCGATGCTCGCCGACGCCCTCGCCGGAGAGAGGCTCCTCGGCCTCCACACGCTCGACCCCGCCGCCCCGCCCCTCCCCGACGGCCGGCCGGCGCTCCTCCCCTTCGGCTGCGCCGGCGAGATCGTCGAGCACGAGCCGCTCGCCGACGGCCGCTCGAACATCGTCCTCCTCGGGACGTTCCGCTACCGGGTCACCGGCGAGAGGCCGGGCCGGGCGTACCGGCTCGCCGAGGTCGAGGAGGTCCCGGTCCGGCCGCTCCCGCAGGGGCCGGAGGCCCCCGGCCGCCGGGAGCTGCGGCGGCTCCTCGCCCGCTCGGTCGACCGCCTCGCCGTCTCCGTCGGCCGCACGGAGGCGCGCCGCCTCCCGGGCGCGCTCTCGGACGAGGGCCTCGTCAACGAGGCCGCGAGCCGACTCGGGCTCGGGACCGAGGAACGCTACGCCCTCCTCGCGATGGACGCCCTCGCGGACCGCTACGCGTGGGTCCTCGACCACGTCCGGAGCCTGCAGATGCGGGTCGACCTCCTCGCCCCCTACCGGCGGCAGGACGTCGACCCGCGCTGGAACTGAGCCGCCCGGGTCAGCTGGCGCTCTCCTTCGAGGCGGAGAGAGCGCGGTTGTGGGCCCAGCTCTTGATCGCCTTGATCTGCTCGTCCATCGTCCGCGAGAGCGGGACGGTGTTCGTGATGAGGCGCGAGACGTCGTCCTCGTTGAGGGCTCTCTTGTCGTTGAACGCGTCGATCGCGGAGGCGTGGACGACCGCCTCGATCTCGGCGCCGTTGAAGCCCTTCGTCGCCTTGGCGAGGAAGACGACGTCGAACTTCGAGAGGTCGGCGTTCCGCTTCCTCAGGTGGACCGTGAAGATCGCCTTCCGCTCCGTCTCGTTCGGCAGGTCGAGGAAGAAGACCTGGTCGAAGCGCCCCTTCCGGATGAACTCGGCCGGGAGGAGGTGGATCCGGTTCGCCGTCGCCGCGACGAAGACGAGGGCTTCCTTCTCCTGCATCCAGGTGAGGAACGTGGAGAAGATCCGCCCGAGCGCCGGGTCGCCGCCGCCCGCCTCGCGGCCGCCGGTGATCGCCATCTCGATCTCGTCGATCCAGAGGATCGCCGGGGCGAGCCCCTCGACCGTCTTCAGCGCGCGGTGGAAGCTCGCCTCCGGGTTCTCCGTCCCGAAGACGATGTTCATGTCGAGCCGAAAGAGAGGGAGGTTCCAGAGGGCCGGAATCGTCTTGACCGAGAGCGACTTCCCGCAGCCCGACATCCCCATCATCAGGAGCCCCTTCGGGACCGGGAGGCCCGCTTCGGCCGCCTCCTTCGTGAAGAGGTGCTGCCTCTTGCGGAGCCACTCCTTGAGGTTCTCGAGACCGCCGATGTCGTCGAGGGTGAAGCGGGGCGGGACGTACTCGAGGACCCCCGCCTTCCGGGAGGACTGCTCCTTCTCGGCGAGGAGCTCGTCGAACGTCGCGTCGTCGAAGCGCGGGGTCCGGGCGAAGACCTTCGCGAAGACGTGCTCCAGCTCGTCGAGCGTCTGTCCGCGGAGGACCGTGACCACCCGGTCGGCGTCCGCCGGCGAGAGGCCTCCCTCGCCGAGATACCTCTTTCCGAGGATGGCGACGGCGTTCCGGACCTCCGTCTCGTCGGGCAGGTCGTAGTCGACGAGGAAGACCTCCTTGTTCAGGTCCTCCGGGAGGAGGAGGCGCGGCGAGACCATCACCACGAACTTCCCCTTCCCCTTCAGCTGCCGGTAGGCGTCACGGAGCTTGCGGACGACGTCCGGACGCTCCTCGAGGAGCGCCGGGAGGTCCTTCATCAGGTAGAAGCCCGGCGCGTTCGACTGGAGGACGACGTCGAGGGCGCGGAGGGGGTCCCGGGTGTCGGCCGGCGCGTCCGGGAGGCCGACCCAGCCGTCCACGCACGTCCAGGAGGCGAACGACACGGGCCGTTCGTAGAACTTCTGTGCGAGCGTGGACAGGGCCCGCTCCACGCGTCCCTCCTCCCACGACTGGACGTAGAGGAGGGGATAGGACCCGAGGAGGGCGCGGCGGATCCTTTCGGCACCGCGGACGGGAACGGAGGCGCTCATGGGGCGATTCTAGACGGTAGACTAGCGCGTCATGGCGAGCCAAGAACACCTCGACGCCCTGAAGGGCGCGGACTGGAACACCTGGCGGCAGGAGCACCCGGGAATCACGCCGGACTTCACCGACATCTCCCTCGTCGAGGTCGACCTCTCCGGGAAGAACCTCTCCGGCGCGGACTTCTCGCGGACGAAGCTCGACGGGGCGAAGCTCGACGGCGCGAACCTCGCGCAGGCGCACCTGCAGGGGACGTCGCTCCGCGGCGCGAGCCTTCAGCGCGCCGACCTCTCCGACACCGACCTCGAGTACCAGACGCTCGACAAGGTGCAGATGGTCGGGGCCGCGCTCCGGGGGGTAAACCTGAAGAACGCCTCCGTGCGCGAGGCGAACCTGACGGCCTGCGACATGACGGGGGCGAAGCTCGAGGGGTCGACGTTCAGCGGGACGACGTTCTCCTTCAGCCGGCTCGTCGCCGCGAACTTCCGCGGCGTCATCATCGACGGATGCGTCTTCGAGGAGTGCGACCTGTCGCAGGCGATCTTCGACGGCATCACGTACCAGCGCGGGAACTTCGACAAGTCGACGCTGACCCTCTCGTACTTCCGCGACGCCAAGCTCGCGGGGACGACCTTCCGCGGCATCAAGGGGCACCGGATCACCTTCCGCGGCGCGAACCTCACCGGGGCGGACCTCAGCGGGGCCGACCTCACCTCCTCCGACCTCGAGAGGGTCGTCGCGCAGGCGTGCAACCTCTCCGACGCGATCCTCCGGAAGACCTGCTTCCGCGGCGCCGACCTCCGGAAGTCGATCTTCCTCGGCGCCCTCCTCGAGGAGACCGACCTGACGCAGGCGAACCTCGAGAAGCTCGACCTGCGGACGCCGAAGCTGAAGTTCCCGAACTTCACGGGCGCGAAGCTCGCGGAGGCGATCGGCGTCGGCGCGAACCTCCGCGGCGGCAACTACACCGAGGCGGACCTGACGAAAGCCGACCTGACCGAGGCGAACCTTGAGGGGGGCATCTTCCAGAGGGCGCACCTCGACGGGGCCACGCTTCGCCGGGCGAACCTGAAGCGGGCGCGGATGGGGGGCGTCCTCGCCCCCGGCGCCGACTTCTCCGGGACGAACCTCGTTGGGGCCGAGTGCGCCGACGCGGACTTCACCGGCTCCGACTTCCGATTCTCGAACCTCGTCGGGGCGGTCCTCGAGGGGGCGTACTTCAAGGGAGCGAACGTCTCCCACGCCGACTTCTCAGAGGCGAAGCTCGGCGGGAGCAACTTCGTCGGCGCCCGGGGCGACGGGACGAAGTTCACGGGGCAGCTCCACCTGAAGCTCGTCCTCGCCGCCGGCTCGCTCCTCTCCTCGTCGAAGAAGAAGGTCGACAGGGTGGACGACCGGAAGGAGCTCGAGCGGAAGGCCCGCGTCGCCCAGCTCGAGCGGCAGGCCTCGGAGCGCGACCGCTCCGTCGCGACGCGCCCCGCGCGGGCGGCCGACGAGCCCGTCGAACCGCCGAAGAAAGGTTAGGCGGGCGCTCTCACCGCGGCGCTGCGGCCGTGCCCGCGGGCGGGGCCGGCGCCCCGGTCGCGGCCTTCGGCGCGCCGGGCTTCGGCCCGGGCGTCGCGGTCGCGGCGGGAGCGGGCGGCGGCGCGTCGGCGGCGGTCCTGAGCTGCGCCGCCAGCGAGCGGACGTCGTCCCACACCGAGGAGTCGACGACGAGCGTGTCCGCGCGCCCGGTGACCTGCGCCGCCACGCCCTTCTCCGCCGCGAGGCCGGCCGGGAGGAAGAACGCGACCTGGACGGGCTCCTTCGCCTTCTCGAGGACGACCTCGACCGTGCCGGCGGGGACCGGCCTGCTCTTCCTGGTCGACGCGAGCCCGATCGACGCGAGCTCCTTCGAAGGGACGAACCGGCGGACCTCGGCCCGCGAGAGGCGGTCGAGGAGGTCCTCGGCCGTCGCGGCGCCGATCTCGCGCCCGGCCGAGCGCCAGGCTCCGTCGAGCTTCTCGGCCCCGGCGCGAAGCGCCGGGCTCTCGAAGACGACCCTCGTCACGAGCCAGGGGTCGAGCGGCAGGAGCCGGCCCTCGCGGAAGGCCGAGAGCTCCTTGCCCAGGCTCTCCTGCGCCCGGTCGTCGACGACCATGACGACCCCGTCGCGGCTCGCGTAGACCTTGCCCGCGGCGTCGGCCTTCGCGGCCCCGAACGCGAGCCGCGCGACGACGGCGCCGGACTTCTCGAGGACGACCTCGTTCGCCGGCGGCGCGAGCCCGATCCTCGGGAGGTCGGCCGGACCGACCGCGGGGAACTCCGAGGCGCGCACCCCGGCGAGGTCGGCGAGGAGCTGCTCGACGAACGTCGCCGAGGCGAGGTCCTGCACGGGCTGCTCGAGCCGCCAGCCGCGCGCGGCGTCGCGGGAGACGACGACCCGGTTCGGTCCGCGCGACACGGTGACGCGGGTGACCTCGGCGGAGGGGACGTCGACGAGGCTCCGGGAGCGGTACTCGTCGTAGGGCTTCGTCAGCTGGGCGATCGGCGCGAACTTCACCGACCCGATCCGCCCCCCTTCGGAAGCGGCCGTCGCGTCGGCCCCCGGGATCGCCGCGCCGAAGAGGATCGTGCGCGAGGAGCCGTCCTTCAGCGACACCGTGACCTTCGCCCTCGGCGCGTCGAGACCGTACTCCTTCGGGTCGAAGCCGGTGCGGGTCTCCCCCACGACGTCGAGCCGCGCGAGGTCGGAGACGAGGCCGTCGGCCGTCACGGCGTCGGCGGCCCCGCCCTTCGGCCCGCCGAGCAGCCACCTCCCGTCCTTCCGGGCCAGCTCGACCTTCGCCTGGTCGGGGCGCTCGAGGACGAGGCCGGTGACCTCCTTCGTGTCGAGGTCGAGGAGGCGCTTCCTCGCCTTCGCCGCCTCCTCCGAGGTCGGCTGGTGCCTCTCCCAGAGGACGACGAACGCGAGGAGCGCGAGGAAGACGCCGGTCAGGACGAGGAGCTTCCGGGTCGACATGGCCTCTTCCTCAGCGCCTCCTCTTGAGCCAGACGAGGATGCCGAGCGCGATCGCGGCCGCCGGGAGGACCAGGAGGACGAGGAGCGTGATCTTCGCGACGTCGCCCCGCGAGAGCGTGACGGCGACCTGCTCCGTCGACTTCGGCGGGATCGAGATGAGCGACTCGCGGTCGAGGAGCCAGTTCGACGCGGAGGTGACGAGGTAGAGGTTCGCGGCGTTCGAGATGCCTCCGTTGGCGGCGAAGTCCGCGTCGCCGACGACGATCAGGCGCGTCTTCTTCCCGGCCGCCTCCGCGGCGACCGCGAGCGGAACGGGCCCGGCGACGTCCTTGGCGTCCTTCTCGACCTTCGTCTCGAGGTCGGCGAGGTTCGTCTCGCCCCAGCCGTCCGCAGACGTCTCGACGAGGACCTGCGCCGTCACTCCCTCGGGCGCCTTCTCCGCCGTGGAGACGGAGCGGACGACGGGGAAGACGACCGGGAGGCCCGTGAGGAGCTTCGTGACGGGGTGCGCCTTGAAGCTCCGCGCGACGACCGTCTCGGGGCCCATGAGCGGAAGGGCGTTCCTCGGGTCGACGACGATGTCCTCGCCGAGCTTCACGCCGTACGCCTCGAGGACCGGCCCGAGGCCGAGGTCGACGAGCCGGTTCGCGGGCCCGGGAGAGAACTCCGGGTCGAGCAGGAGGAGGGCGCGCCCGCCCGCGGCGAGGTACGCCTTGAGGGCGTCCGACTCGGGGAACGTGAACCCGGCGCGCGGGCCCGCGACGACGACGAGGTCCGTGCCGTCGGGCACCTTCTGCGCCTCGAGGCTGTCCCACTCCGAGACGGTGCAGTTGTCCTGCTTGAGGAGGTCGACGACCCGCTCGTATCCCTCGCGGACGCGCCCGGCGATCGGCCGCTCGCCGTGGCCCTTCGTGAAGACGACCCTCGGGCTCTTCTCCTGGGTCACGGTGAGGATCGCGGCGGTGAACTCCTGCTCCCCCTTGAAGGCCTTCAGCGCCGGCTCGCCGCCCATCTGGGCGCGGGCGAAGTCGTACTCGGCGAGGGCGTCGACCGGGACGACCTTCTTCTTGTCGCCGGCCCGGAAGACGACGGAGAGCGGCGTGTCGCCCATCTCCTTCATGAACGCCTGCGCCCGGGCCGGGTTCCGCTCGGGGTTCAGCGTCTCGACCGACACGAGGGGCGAGGCGGCCTTGTAGCGCTTGAGCAGCTCCTGGGTCTCCGAGTAGAGCGGCGCCCCCTCCGTCAGGAAGACGGTCACGGTCACGGGCTGCTTCAGCCCCGCGAGGACCTGCGTCGACTTCTGGGAGAGGGTGTAGAGCCCGGCGCTCGTCCAGTCGTAGCGGCGGTAGTGGCGCGCCCCGAGCCAGTTGACGAGGCCCAGGATGCCGAGCCCGACGAGGACGGCGACGGCGAGGTTGACGCGGTAGACGGTGCGGCTCTCGGCCATCTCACTTCCCCTTGTTGCCCTGAAGGGCCCGGGTGGAGAGGAAGAGGAAGAAGACGACGGACGAGAGGACGTAGACGACGCGCCGCGTGTCGACGATGCCCCGGGCGAAGTCGTCCATGTGCTCGATCAGGTTCAGGTACGAGAGCGCCTCCCTGAGGACCGGGTCGGAGACGAGCTCGCGGAAGATCCCGGCGAGGAAGATCGCGAGGATCATCACGAAGCTGACGATCGCCGCGATGATCTGGTTCTTCGTCAGCGAGGAGGCGAACGTCCCTGCCGCGATGAAGAGCGCCCCGAAGAGCGCGATGCCGAGGTAGCCGGAGGCGATCGGGCCGAAGTCGATCCGCCCGTAGCGCGAGAGCGCGACCGGGTAGGCGACCGTCGGGAGCCAGAGGAAGAGGAAGAATGTGAAGCCGCCGAGGAACTTCCCGGCGACGACGGTCGCCTCCCCGACGGGCGCGGTGAGGAGCGCCTCGATGGAGCCCGACTTCCGCTCCTCGGAGATCAGCCGCATCGCCACGATCGACGAGACGAGCATCATGAAGATCCAGTAGAAGACGTTCTTGAAGAAGAGGGCCATCAGCTCCTGTCGCGACGTCTCCGGGCTGTTGAGCGAGAGGAGGATCGCGTAGAAGACGTAGCCGTTGATGAAGAGGAACGCCGTCAGGACCACGTAGGCGAGCGGCGAGAAGAAGTAGGAGAGGAACTCCCGCTTGAGGACGGCGAGGAGCGCCTTCACGACCGCTCCTCCGGGCGGGACTCCTGCTCCTCGACCGCGGCCGGGAGCTCGTCCGTCTTCGCGTCCTCCTGGGCGTCCCGCGTCGCGAGGAGGCGGACGAAGACGTCCTCGAGGGTCGCCTGGCGCGACGAGAGCTCGAGGAGCGTCCACCCGCGCGCGACGCACTCGCGGAAGACGGCCTCGCGCAGGTCGGCGCCCCGGTCGGCCTCGAGGAGGACCCGCGTCTCTCCTCCTGCGCCCATCCGCGCGGCCCTCACGACGCCGGGGAGCTGCCGGAGGACGCCGTCGGCGTCGGGGATCTCCCCCTTCAGCCCGACGGCCAGGCCCGGCGCCTGCGTCAGCTGCTGGCGAAGGGTCTCGGGCGTGCCGGTGGCGACGATCTTCCCGCGGTCGATGATGACGACCCGGTCGCAGACGAGCTCGACCTCGGGGAGGATGTGGGTGGAGAGGAGGATCGTGTGGTCCTTCCGGAGGTCCCGGATCAGCTCGCGGACCTTCACGATCTGCCGCGGGTCGAGGCCGACGGTCGGCTCGTCGAGGACGAGGACCTTCGGAGAGTGGACGAGGGCGGCGGCGAGACCGACGCGCTGCCGGTAGCCCTTCGAGAGGTTCCCGATCGGCTTCTGCGCCACGTCGTCGACGAAGCAGGTCGCGAGAGCGTCCTCGACGCGGGCCTTCGTCTCCTTCCGCTGCACGCCGCAGAGCTCGGCGCGGTACGTCACGTACTCCCGCACGCGCATCTCGGGGTAGAGCGCGAGGGTCTCGGGGAGGTACCCGATCCGGGCCTTCGCCTCCTTCGGCCGGGCGGCGGCGTCGATCCCGTCGACGGTCACCTTCCCCGACCCCGGATCGAGGAAGCCGGTGATCATCCTCATCGTGGTCGTCTTCCCCGCGCCGTTCGGGCCGAGGAAGCCGAGGATCTCTCCGCTCTCGACGCGGAACGAGACGTCGTCGACGGCCACCGTCCCGTAGAACGACTTGCGGAGCGCTTCAACCTCAAGCATCGTCTTGCTGTCCCTCCGCGGACGGGCGGGGCGCGGCGCCACCGGGCGCGGCGCTCCACCGCGAAAGCAGCGGCAATATAGCAGAGGAGATCGACGTGCCCGGCCCTTCCAGCGCCCGCTCGCAGGCTCTCCTCGGCGCCTTCTTCTGCGTCGTCGTCTGGGGCGTGAACTACCCGGCGACCAAGATCGCCTACCGCTCCTTCTCGCCCCTCGCCTACACCGGATGGAGGTTCGTGGTCGCCGCGGCGCTCATCCTCGGCTGGGCGGCCCGGAACGGCGCGCCCTTCCTCCCGCCGCCCGGCCTGCGCCGGTACGGCCTCCTCCTCGCCCTGGTCGGGATCGGCGTCTACCAGCCGATCTTCGCGGTCGGCGTCTCGCGGACGAGCGGCTTCGCGGCCGCCCTCCTGAACTCCGTCTCCCCCCTCCTCGCGCTCCTCTTCGTCGCCACGCTCGGCTACGAGCGGATCCCGCGGGTCGCCGCGGCCGGCACGGTCGTCGCGTGGCTCGGCGTCGCCGGCTTCCTCTACTCCGCGCACGGGTCGGCCGACCTCGGCGGCCTCTCCGGGAACCTCCTCTGCCTCGCGTCGGCGACGCTCTGGGCGGGGTACAGCGTCGCGTCGTCGCGACTCTCGACCCGGATCCCGTACGCGACCGCCCTCGCGACGACGTTCCTCCTCGGGACTCCCGTCCTCCTCGCCTGGTGCCTCCCGTCCATGCTCCGGCAGGACTACGGGGCCGTCCCGCCCGGGACGTGGGTCATCCTCGTCCTCTCGGCCGTCTTCCCGCTCTACGTCTCCTTCCGGCTCTGGGCGAGCTCCCTCGCCGTCCTCGGCGTGGCGACGACGACGCGCTTCGGCGTCCTCGTGCCGGTCCTCGCGGGCGTCTCGTCCGCGCTCTGGACCGGGGAACGCTTCTCCGGAGCCAAGATCGCCTCGGCCGCGGTCGTCCTCTCCGGACTCGCGCTGGCGCGCGCCGGGCAGGGCCGGGCCGGCGCTCCAGCCGCGCCCGGCTAGCCGCCGTGGCGCCGGCGCTTCGGCTTCGGTGTCGGCCGGGGCGTCGGCCTCGGCGTCGGCCTGACCGTCGGTTTCGCGCCCGGCCGGGCCGTCGCCGCCGGCTTCGCCGGGGCCGCCGTCGGACGCGGGAGCCACGGCCCCGCGATCTCCGGCCACGGGCCGGCCACCTCGACCGGCGGAGCGCCCTCCGCGACGACGCGCAGCGGCCGGGCCGGGTGCACGGGAACGACGGGTGACGGGACGGCACGCTCCGCAGTCGCCGACGCCGGCGGCCGGGCCGCCGGCGTCGCTTCGGCGGGCGAGGCCGTCCCGGGCGGGAGCGGCCCCTTCCGTTCCGGGAGCTCCGCGCCGCCGAAGAACGCGACGAGCCCCTCCGCGAGCGCCTCGGCGGCCTGCTGGCGGAACTCCTTCGTCCGGGTCAGCGCGCGGTCCTCGTCGTTCGAGAGGTTCGAGAGCTCGAAGAGGACGCGGTTCGGGATCCGGTTGTACCGGAGGACCGCCGGCACCCACTCGCGCCCGGACCGGATGACGTGCGTCCTCACGGGGCGGAACTGGTGCACCGGGAGATTCCTCCGGCGGAACGCGCCGACGAGCTTCTCGGCGAGCCCGTTCGAGGCGCCCTCGGCGAGGACCCTCTCCTTCTTCGTGAACGAGACGACCGGCTCGTCGCGCACCTCGCGGAAGGTCCGGTAGAAGGGCGTGTCGCGGCCGTAGCTCGCGCGGAGGAAGCGCTCTCCCGGGACGTACACCATCGCGCCGCGGACCGAGGGGTGGAGCGAGTCGGCGTGGATCGAGAGGAAGACGGTCTTCTCCGGAGGGATCGGCCGGCCGCCCGGCCCGGGCCTCCTGAGGATCGCGTTCGCGAGGTACCAGCGGAGGTTCACCCCCGCGACGGGGTCGTCGAGCCGGTAGGGAGGGTCCGTCAGGAGGACCCGCCCCTTGCGGTCCGAGAGCGGGCCGGCGTCGGGGATCTCCCAGCCGAGTCCCGGCTCGCGCGTCGTCATCACCACCTCGGCCCGCGTCGTCTCGAGGAGGACCCTCCGGAGGCGGGAGGCGACGTCGTAGACGTAGGTCGACTCCCAGACGCCCTGGTGGAGGGTGCCGGTGTCGCGCCCGCCGTGGCCCGCGTCGAGGACGACGCGGACGCCGGCGAGGCCCCGCGCCGCCGTCGGGACGGCGAAGAGGGCCGCCTCGGCCCGCTCCTTCTCCCGCTCGACGACCTTCGGGTCGTCGGGCGGGAGGAACTCCTCCGAGAGGTACTCGAGCGGGATCTTCACGGGGAAGCCGACCGGGATCCCGTGGACGTCCTCGATCCCCGACCGGATCGCGATCTTCAGCGCGAGCTCGATGACGTCCGCGGCGTGGAGGCGGCCGGTGAACCGGACGACGACGGCGGAGTAGAGCGCCTCCTTCCGCTTCAGGCGGTAGACCGCGAACTTCCCCTTCTCGTCGACGCCGTACTCGAGGCGTGGCGGCTCCTCGTCGGGGATCGGCTCGGCGTCGCGGAACGGCGGGAGGAGGTACTCGACCGGGACCTTCACGACCGTCCCGCGCGGCGCCTCCGCCCCGAGACCGTTCAGCTCGGCGAGGCGCGCCGCGAGGCCCGGGTCGCCCGCGAACCAGGTCGCGATCGAGGCGAGCGACTCGGTGCCGACGGCGACGTGGAGCCAGCCGATCGTCGCCCGGACGTCGGACGGGAAGAGGGCGCGCACCGCGGCGAACCGCGTCTCGTCGGAGAGGCCCGCGTAGGGGAGGAGGATCGTCCGGGTCCGCGACGGGGGCGCCGCGAGCGAAAGGAGCTTCGCGGCCGACGCGTCGTCCCGCGAGACCCGGCGCGCGAAGTCCGCCGGGGCCTCCCCCTCGAGCGGTCGCGCCTCGACGACGATCGCCCCCCCGTCGAGGACGACGGAGAAGTCCTCCGAGACGTCGACCCTCCTCGCGGGCTCCGCCGCCGCGAGAAGCCGCGGGAGAAGTGCCGCGAGGAGAGCCGCGCGCCGCAGGGCGGACGTCGTCAACGGATCGCGCCCGGCGCGGTGCGCGGCTCCGTCCGCCGCTCGACCTCCCGCGCGAGCGCGAGGAGGAGCGGCTCGGAGCCGGCCGGGCCGACGAGCTGCATCCCGACCGGCAGGCCTTCGCGCGACAGGCCCGCCGGGACCGAGAGCGCGGGGAGGCCCGCGAGGCTGGCCGGCACGGTGAAGACGTCGGCCAGGTACATCGCGAGCGGGTCGGCGCTCCGCGCACCGATCGGGAAGGCCGGCTCGGGGGCGGTCGGGCAGAGGATCGCGTCGCACGCCGCGAACGCCGCAGCGAAGTCGCGCGCGAGGAGCGCGCGGACCCGCTGGGCCCGCTCGTACCACGCCTCCCGGTACCCGGACGAGAGGGCGAACGTCCCGAGGAGGATCCGCCGCCTCACTTCCTTCCCGAAGCCCGCCGAGCGCGTGGCGCGGTAGAGGCCGGCGAGCCCGTCGCCCTCGACGCGTGCGCCGTACCGGACGCCGTCGTAGCGCGAGAGGTTCGAGGAGGCCTCGGCCGTGGCGAGGATGTAGTAGGCCGCGACGCCGAGCGCGACGCGCGGCACGGAGACGCGGACGACCGAGGCCCCGGCCGAAGCGAGGAGTCGCGCCGCCCCTTCCGCCGTCTCGCCGACGTCCGGGTCGAGGCCCCCTTCGGGAGCCTCGGCCTCGGCGAGGAGCCCGATCCGCGCTCCCGCGACGCCCTCCTCGAGCCGCCCGAGGAGGTCCGGCGACGGCTCTGCGAGCGACGTGGCGTCGCGCGGGTCGGGTCCCGACATCGCGCCCAGCGCGAGCGCGGCGTCGCGCGCGTTCCGCGCGAGCGGCCCGGCCTGGTCGAGCGAGGAGGCGTAGGCGAGGAGGCCGTAGCGCGACACGCGCCCGTACGTCGGCTTCACGCCGACGAGCCCGCAGAACGACGCGGGCTGCCTCACCGAGCCCCCGGTGTCGGTCCCGATCGCCAGCGGCACCGCGAGCGCCGCGACGGCCGCGGCCGAGCCGCCGGAGGATCCGCCCGGCACGCGCGCGGGGTTCCACGGGTTCTTCACCGGCCCGAAGACCGACGACTCGTTCGAGGAGCCCATGCCGAACTCGTCGCAGCTCGTCTTGCCGACGACGACGCAGCCGGCCGCCTTCAGGCGCGCGACGCACGTCGCGTCGTCGGCCGCGACGAACCCGCCGAGGACCTTCGACCCCGCGGTCGTCGGGAGCCCCCCGACGTTGATGTTGTCCTTCACCGCGAGCGGCACGCCCGCGAGCGGGAGGCTCTCGCCCGCCGCGACGCGCCGGTCGACGGCGTCCGCCGCCTCGAGCGCCTCGCGGGGCGCGACGTGCAGGAACGAACCGTGCCGGTCGCGGCTCTCCTCGACGCGCGACAGGGACGCCTCCGCGACCTCGCGCGCGGAGACCTCCCGCGACGCGACGGCCGCCGCGAGCGCGTGCGCCGGCCCGTCGAGGAGCGCGCCGAGGCCCCGGCTCACGCGTTCCTCGACACGACGCGCGGCACGACGAAGTGCCCGTGCGCGGTCTCCGGCGCGTTCGCGGCCGCGAACGCGCGCTCGCCCGGCTCCCCCGCCGCGACGTCGCCGCGGAGCGGCATCGGCGGCGGCTCGGGGAGCGGAGGGAGGAGCTCGTCCGGCACCGACTTCAGCGCCTCGAAGTGCTCGACGACCCGCGTCAGGTCCTCCGCGAGGGTCGCGTCCTCCCCCCCGGCGAGATCGAGCGCGGCGAGCCGCGCCACCCTGCGGACGAGCTCGCGGTCGATCTTCACGCGGGCGAGTATAGCCAGCGGCTTGACGCCCGACTCCCCGCTCCCCTACCGTCGCCCGACGCCGTGAGGTACCTTCCCGAACCGCGCGCCGCGCTGGGGCGCCTCGCGCGCCGCCGCGCCGTGCGGCTCGCGCGGACGGCCTCCGCGCGCACGGGGGTCCCGTTCCTCGTCGTCGGCGGCGCGGTGAGGGACGCCCTCCTCGGCCTCCGGGCCGGGGACGTCGATCTCGCCGCCGGCCGCGAGGGGGCGGCCTCGCTCGCCGGGGCGCTCGCCTCGCTCGCCGGGTCGCGCGCCGTCGCCATCGGCCGCGCCCCCCGCCGGATCCTCCACGTCCCGCTCGGGGCGACGTCCGTCGACGTCTGGGAAACCGAAGGCCCCCCGGAGGACGACCTCCTCCGCCGCGACTTCACGGTGAACGCGCTTGGCCTCGCGTTCCCCGGCGGGCGGCTCGTCGCCCCCGCCGGCGCCCTCGAAGACCTCCGCGAGGGCCGCCTCCGGCTCCCGCGCGAGGGCGTCCTCGTCGAGGACCCGCTCCGCGTCGTCCGCGCGGCGCGCTTCGAGGCCCGCCTCCCCGGCTTCCGCCTCCACCCGTCCGCGCTCCCCGAGCTCCGGAGCGCCGCCGCGAGGCTCGCCGGGGTCGCGCCCGAGCGGCGCCTCGCCGAGCTCGACGCGATCCTCGCGACGGGCGCCCGCTCCGCGGCCCGCGCCCTCGCGCGCCTCGAGCGCTGGGGAGCGCTCGGGCCGATCCTCCCCGGGGTCCCGGCCCCGGCGCGGCGCCGCGGCGTCGCGCTCCTCCGGGGCGCCGCCGGAGAGGCCCCGACCGCGCTCCTCCGGGCGATCCTCCTCGCGCCGGCCGGCCCCGCGGCGGCCCTCGCCGCGCTCGACGCGCTCCGGGCCGGGCGAAGCGACCGGCGCCTCGCCGAGACGCTCCTCTCCCTCCCCGCGCCGCCGCGCCGCCCCGCGCGCCGCGACGCCGTCCTCCTCCTCCGCGCGGCCGCCCCGTTCTCCCGGGAAGCCGCCCCCTTCCTCGCCGCGACGGGGGGAGCGCGGGGGCGCGCGCTCGCCGCCGAAGCCAGCCGTCTCCTCTCCGCGCGCGGCTCCCTCGCCCGCCTCCTCCGGCCGAGGAGGCCGCTCGCGGCCGAGGACGTCGCCCGCCTCCTCGACGTCTCGGGGAGCGCCCTCGGCCGCGCCCTCGCGTCGCTCGACGAGGCGCTCGCGACGGGGAGCGTGAGGGGCCGGCGCGCGGCCATCGCGTTCCTCCGGGACGCCGCCGGGAATCTCCGTCCCGCCGCGGTCTCCGGCTCCCGAACGGTATAAGCTTCGTGCGAGGATTCGGAGCATGGACCTGACCGAACTGTTGAAGTTCGTGACGAAGAAGGAGGCGTCGGACCTCCACCTGAAGCCGGGCAGGCCGCCGCTCCTCCGGATCAACGGGCGCCTCGTCCCACTCAAGACCGACCCCCTGAGCCCCAAAGAGATCGAGGACATGGTCCTCACGATCCTCACGCCGCACCAGAAGGACAAGCTGACGACGAACTACGCCGTCGACATCGGGTACGGCATCCAGGGCCTCGCGCGCTTCCGCGGCAACATCTTCCTGCAGCGCGGGAGCTGGTCGGCCGTCTTCCGCCGGATCCCGTTCACGATCCCGAGCGTCACCGACCTGCACCTCCCCGACGTCATCCACTCCTTCTGCGACTACCCCTCCGGCCTCGTCCTCGTGACGGGCCCGACGGGCTCGGGCAAGTCGACGACGCTCGCCGGCGTCATCAAGGGGATCACCGAGCGGCACCCGCTCCACGTCGTCACCGTCGAGGACCCGATCGAGTACCTCTTCCAGGACAACCTGGGCTCGGTCTGCCAGCGCGAGGTCGGGACCGACACCGTCTCGTTCCACGAGGCGCTCCGCAACGCGATGCGGCAGGACCCGGACGTCATCATGGTCGGCGAGATGCGCGACTGGGAGACGATGCAGACGGCGATCACCGCCGCCGAGACCGGCCACCTCGTCTTCTCGACCCTCCACACGAACAACGCCGCGCAGACGATCGACCGGATCATGGACAGCTGCCCCGGCGGCCAGCAGAACCAGGTCCGCCGGCAGGTCGCGCTCGTCCTCCGCGCGATCTGCTCCATGCAGCTCATCGAGCGGATCGACGGGCAGGGGCGCGTCCCGGTCATCGAGATCCTCGTCAACTCGCCGAAGATCACGAAGCTCATCGAGGAGGGGAACACCAAGGAGATCCTCGACGAGATGGAGACCTCGGTCACCTACTACAAGATGCAGTCGATGAACCAGTCGCTCATCGCGCTCCTCGTGAACGGCGCGATCGACTACGACAAGGCCCTCCAGCTGACCGCGGATCCCGAGGACCTCTCGCTGAAGCTCCGCAAGCTGTTCCCGCAGATCGAGGAAAAGTTCCGAGGAGGAATCATGGCCCCGTCCGCGAACGACTTCTCCGCCATCACCGAGCTCATGGACATCAAGAAGCTCTACGAGGAGGCGGAGGAGAAGTGGAGGATGCGCATCCAGGAGAAGGACGACGCGATCGCCAGCCTCGAGTCGGACCTGCAGGCCAAGGACCGGATGATCGAGTCGCACACGATGGGCGGCCAGGAGCTCGAAGGGGAGCTGCAGAAGGCGCGCCAGGAGAACGAGCGGATCCGCCAGGAGGCCGCGGCCCGCATCGCCCAGCTGAACGAGCGGATCAAGGAGCTGAACGCGCGGATCATGGGCGGCCCGGGCGCCGCCCCCGGAGGCACCCCGCAGTCGGGTTTCTTCAAGCGGTAGGCGCGACCGGGCGCCGCGGCGCCGCTCCCCCGGCGGGATGCTAATTTCGCCGGGTGGAGAAGAAGACCGGCCTCGCCTTCGCCCTCCTCCTCCTCGCCGCGGTGGTCGCGGCCTACGTCCCCGCGCTGACGGCCGCCTTCATCTGGAACGACCCGGCCTACGTCACCGAGAACCCGACCCTCGACGGCCCGGGGAGCCTCGCCCGTATCTGGACCGACACGCGCGCGAACGAGCAGTACTACCCGCTCGTCTTCACCACCTACTGGGTCGAGAAGCGGCTCTGGGGCCTCCAACCGTTCGGCTACCACTTCGTCAACGTCCTCCTCCACGCGGGGGCCGCGCTCCTCCTCTGGCGCCTCCTCCGCCGCCTCGCCCTCCCCGGCGCCGCGCTCGCGGCGGCGGCGTTCGCGCTCCACCCCGTCTGCGTCGAGTCTGTCGCCTGGGTCACCGAGCGGAAGAACACGCTCTCCCTCGTCCTGACGCTCCTCGCGGCCCACGCCTTCCTCTCCTGGCGCGATGCCTCGGAGACGCGCGCGGCGGCCGCCGCGGCCCCGGCGAGGAAGAAGAAGCGCCCGGCGGCGGAGGCTCCGCCGCCCGGGCGCCCGGCCGTCCTCTACGCCGCCGCGCTCGCCGCGTTCACGCTCGCGCTCTTCGCGAAGACGACCGCGAGCGTCCTCCCCGCCGTCCTCCTCGTCCTCCTCTGGTGGAAGGAGGGACGGGTCCGCGGCCGGGACGCGAGGGCCCTGGCTCCGTTCTTCGCCGTCGGCGTCGGCCTCTCCCTCCTCACCGCATGGCTCGAGCGGACGATGGTGCGGGCGACGGGCGGCGAGTGGGCCCACGGCCTCACGGAACGAATCGTCCTCGCCGGCCAGACGACCGCGTTCTACGCGTCGAAGATCCTCTGGCCGTCGGACCTGATGTTCGTCTACCCGAGGTGGGGCCTCGACGCCGGGAGCCTCCGGCAGTGGCTCCCGACGCTCGGCTGGACCGTGGCGCTCGCCGTCGCGACGCTCCTCGCCCGGCGCGGCCGCCGCGGCCCTCTCGCCGGCCTCCTCCTCTTCGGCGGAGTCCTCTTCCCCGCGATGGGCTTCTTCAACGTCTACGCGATGCGCTACTCGTGGGTCGCCGACCACTTCGCGTACCAAGCCGTGGCGGTCGCGGCGGCGGCGCTCGTCTGCGGCGCGGCGGGCCTCCTCGCGCCGGCTCGCCCGCCCGCCGCCCGCGCCGGTGCCGTGCTCGGGTTCGTCGTCCTGGCCGCGTACGCGACGCTGACGTTCCGGCAGGGTCGGGCCTACCGGGACGAGGAGACCCTCTGGAAGCACACGCTCGAGGGGAACCCCGCCTGCTTCCTCTGCCTGACGAACTACGGGAACCTCCTCCTCGAGAAGGGGCGGATCGACGAGGCCGTCCCGCTCCTGGCGCGCTCGCTCGCGATCAAGCCCGACGCCGTCCCGACCCGCCTGAACCTCGCGCGCATCGCCGAGGAGCGCGGGAGCTTCGAGGAGGCTGCCGGGCACCTGCGCGCCGCGCTCGCCGTCGATCCCGAGGACGACGAGGTGAGGATCCACCTCGCGACGATCTACACGAAGTCGAGGCGGATCGACGACGCGGTCCGGGAGTACCGCAAGGCGCTCGAAACCCCCTCGCCGGCGGACTTCCTCGCGCACAACGGCCTCGGCGTGGCGCTCATGCAGGCCGGGCGGCCCGCGGAAGCGATCGCCGAGTTCCGCGAGTGCGTCCGGCTGCGGCCCGACTACGAGCACGGCCAGGCGAACCTCGAGCGCGCCCTCGCGATGACGCGGGCGCGCTGAGGACGCGCCCCGTGACGGACGTCACGCGGCCGACGGCCCCCCCCGCCGGCCGCCCGGCGTCCCGATAGACTCCGTCCCAGCATGCCTCCCCTCGCGCGCCGGGCGGTCGTCCTCGGGGTCGTCGTCCTCGTCGCGGCCGGCGTCGGCGCCGGGCTCTTCCTCCTCCACGTCCACGCGACCGTCTCGCGCGAGGCGGCCCCAGGAAGGGTCCGCGAGGGGCGCGTCCGCCCCCTCACCTTCACCGCGGTCGCCCGCGTCCCGGCGAGGTGCGACGTCGCCGGCGACGGCCGGGTCCTCGACGCCGCCGACGTCGGGGGCGTCCTCCACCTCGCGACCGGCTCGGGCCTCGAAGCCGATGGAAAGGTCCTCGACGTCCGCGGCGGGCTTCCCTCGCTCCGCGTCTCGGCCGTCGCTTCGTGGCGCGGCACGCCCGTCTTCGCGCTCGAGCGCGGCGGGTGGGGCCGCCTCGGCGCCGCCGGGCCCGAGCTCGCCGCGACCGGCTTCGGCGAGCTCCAGGTGCGGACGTTCGTCGAGACGGAAGGGGGCGAGCTCCTCGTCGGCGCGCGGCAGGGGCTCTTCCGCGCCCCCTTCGACGCCGGCGAGCTGGAGAAGCTCGACGACGGGCCCGTCCGGTCGATCGCGCTCCCCCCGGGAGGCGAGATCGCCGCCGCGGGCGAGACGGGGCTCCGGCTCGTGGCGCGCGGGGGCGCCGCCCCGCGGCTCGTCGGGACGCCCGACCCGTGGGTCGAGAGCGTCGCCGTCCTCGGGACGGAGCTCTGGGTCGCGACGGCGGCCGGCGCGGCGCGCGGCCCGCTCGACGGGAAGAGCCTCGCGGCCGTGCCGCGCGGCGCCGACGCGACCGCCGGGGTCGCCTGGGACGGCGCGTTCCGATTCGTCCCGCCCGACGCGCCGCCGCGCGTCTCGGCGCTCCTCCCCGACGGATCCCGGCGCGAAACGCCCGCTCCGGAGGCCTTCCGCCGCCTCTTCGTCGCGGGCGGCCGGCTCCTCGCCGACGGCGCTTCCGGGCTCTTCCGCCTCGAGCCCGCGCGCGGCTTCCTCCTCGTCCGCGAGGCGCGCCCGGCGATCCCCCGCGCGCACGTGAACGCCCTCGCCGCCGGCGGAACGCGGCTCTGGCTCGGGTTCTTCGACGGTGGCCTCGCGACGGCCGACCCGCGGGGTGCGCCCCTCCGCGCGACGACGGTCCCGTCGGGAGAAGGCTGGGGCGTGAACGCGCTCCTCCCCGCCGGGGACGTCGTCTGGGCCGCGACGCTGCGCGGCGCCTTCCGCGTCGAGGGAACCGCGGCCCGCCCGATCGAGGGGGCCGGTGCCGCGTTCTCGCTCGCGTCGACCCCTTCGGGGATCGCGATCGGCTACGGCCAGGGCGTCCTCCTCCCGGAGCGGCGCCTCCTCTCGGCCTTCCACGGCCTTCCCGGGAACCAGGCCTACGCGCTCGCCGCCTCGGGCGACGCGCTCTGGGTCGGGACTCCGTCCGGCCTCGGCCGCGTCGAGCAGCGCCGCGTCACGGAGAAGGTCCTCCCGGGCGAGGGAAAGCTCCCGCACCCGTGGGTCACCGCGCTCCTCCCGCTCCCGGACGGGCTCTGGGTCGCGACCTACGGCGGCGGAATCGCGGTCCGCCGCGCGCGCGACGCCGGCCCGTCGTGGGAGAGCTTCCCCGAGACGCGCGGACTGAAGGTGAACGCGGGCGCCCTCCTCGCGCTCCCCGGCGGCCGCCTCTGCGCAGGAACGCAGGGGGCGGGCCTCTGGTGCTCCGACCGCTCGCGGTCGCGCTTCGCGCGCGTCGACCTCCCGCTCCCCTCTCCCGACGTCTTCTCGCTCGCGACCTTCCCGAGGGAATCCCCGGACCTCTTCTTCGTCGGCACCGCGGAGGGCCTCCTCCGACTGCCCGCCGACGCCCTGCCGGAGACACGATGAAACGAGCCGTCCCGCTTCTCCTCCTCGTCCTCGCCGCGCTCCCGGCGGCCGCGCAGACCGGCCTCCTCGTGCCGACCTCGACCGGCCGCCCCGACCCCCGCGTCCTCTCGCTCCGCGAGATGACGGTCGACGTGGGCGTCGCACGCGGGACGGCGCGCGTGAACGTGAGGCAGGTCTTCGAGAACCACACGGGAGACGTGCAGGAGGGGACGTGGCGCTTCCGCCTCTCCCCGACCGGCGCCGTCGGCGACTTCGCCGTGTGGGACGGCCTCGTCCGGATCCCCGGCGTCATCGTCGAGAAGAAGCGCGCCCGCGCGATCTACGAGCAGCTCACGACGCGGCGGATCGACCCGGGCCTCCTGCAGCAGGGAGAGGAGGACGACTCGGCCGGCGGCGGCGGGCAGCGCCCCTCGGGCGGCGCCGTCTTCTCCGTGAAGGTCGCGCCGATCCCGGGCTGGGGAACGAAGCGGCTCGAGATGCAGTACCAGGAGGAGGTGCCGTGGGCCGACGGCGTCGGCGAGCTCCGGATCCCGCTCCGCCCCGGCGAGGGCGAGCCGACGAGCGCCGGGAGCCTCGAGGTCGCGGTGACGCTCGAGGACGGCGCCTTCCTCGACGCGCCCGCGGACGCCCTCCCGCTCGCGGTCGCCGGGAAGACCGCCCGCTTCCGCGGGAGCGACGTCCCGCTCGCGAAGGACGTCGTCGTGCGGATCCGCCCGGCCTCGACCGCGCCCCTCGCCTTCACCGCCTTCCGGAGCCCGGACGGGCGCCTCCCCGATGGCCTCGCGCTCGCGCCGTGGGAGCGGCTCTCCGACGTACCGCCCGAGAAGGACGGCTTCTTCCTCCTCGAGCACCGCCCGGCGGCGCGCCCCGAGGCCGCGGGCGCGGCGACGGGCGCCTCACCGGCGCGCCCGCCGCTCTCCTTCGCCGTACTCTTCGACACGTCGCTCTCGAACCGCTGGGGGAGCCTCGAGACGGGGTGGGCCTTCCTGAACCGGCTCCTCGCGAAGCTCACACCCGCCGACCGCGTCGTCGTCGTCGCGTTCGACCGGGCTCCTGCGCCCGACCCCTCGGGGCTCGTCCCCGCGACCGAGGCAGCGAAGGGTTCGGCGCTCGCCTTCCTCCGCGGGCGCCTCCTCGCGCCCGGGACCGACGCGGCCGCGGCCGTCCGCGCCGCCGCCGCGCTCCTCCCGAACGACGCCTCCGCGCGCCTCGTCCTCGTCACCGACGGCGCCGAGACCCCCGGCGACCTCGTGAAGGCCGCGCAGGGGCGCCCGCTCTTCGGCGTCCTGACGGGCGACGAGCGGCGCGAGGCCTTCTCCGTCGCGTCCCGACAGCTCCTCGCGCTTCCGCCCGGCAGCGCGGCGCAGGCGCCGGCCGGGGAGGGCCTCTTCCTCGCGCAGCTCCTCGCCGACCTCCCGCGCGAGGAGGCAAGGCCGCGCGCGAAGGCCGACCTCCCGTTCACCGTGAAAGGGGGCGACCCGAAGCTCCGCGACGTCTACGGCGTCCTGACGCAGCCGCCGCTCGCGGGCTCGCTCTCCGCGTGGGTCGGGCGCTACGCCCAGCCGGCGAAGACGACGATCGAGATGGCGGGATCGACCGTCCCGGCCGCCTTCCCCGAGAAGGCGCTCGAGGCGCGCGACCTGCCGAGACGCTGGGCGCGCGCCCGCGTCGACGACCTCCTCCGGCGGATCGAGCTCGAGGGGGAGAAGCGCGAGTGGGTCGAGGAGATCCTCGAGCTCTCGCGGCGCTACAAGTTCGTCACGCCGTATACCGCGTTCCTCGCGGCGCCCCGCTCGCTCCTCCGCCCGCGACGGATCCAGCCGGGAGACCCGGTCATCCGGATCGAGGCGATGCCCGGGACCGTCGCGGCCGCGGCGCTCCTCCCCTTCGGCCGCCGGCTCGACCTCGCGCGCCGGCGGCAGACGAACCTCTTCGAAGGGCGCTTCCTCGTCCCCGAGGGAACGCCCGACGGGCCGATGAACGTGAGGATCGTCCTCCGCGACCAGGGGGGCGCGACGAGCGTCGAGACGAAGAGGGTCGTCGTCGACGGCACGCCGCCGACCGTGACCCCCGTCCTCCCGGCGGACGCGGCGGCGGGGAGCCGCGTGACGCTCGCCGCGCGCGCCGACGCCGACGTCGTCGCGCTCACTGCCCGCGTCGGCGACGGCCTTCCCGTGCCGCTCCGGTGGGACGGCGCGACGAAGGCGAACGTCGCCGAGCTCCTCCTGCCGCAGGGGGTCACCGGTCCCGTTCCCGTCCTCTTCGAGGCGATCGACGGCGCGGGGAACCACGGGTTCGCCCGCGCGACGCTGAGGGTCCGCTGATGTCCGCAACGCTTCGCGCCCGAAGGCCCTTCCTCCTCCTGCTCGCCGGCTCCAGCCTCCTCGCGGCGGCGACACGCCCCGGCGCGCTCGACGCGGCGGCCTCCCTCGTGCCGTGGACCGACCTGACCGACGCCGACGCCCTCAGCTCCGTCCTCGTCCGGAAGGCCGTCGTCGACGGCCGGACGGTCCACTACCCGACCCCGACGAAGGAGCTCGCCTCCGAGCTCGCGGCCCGCGCCGCGGTCCCGGGCGAGACCGCCGTCGCCGCGCTCCGCCACCTCGCCGAGGCGCGCCGCGAGCTCGGCGACCTCCCCGGCGCCGAGGAGGCGCTCTCCCGCTGGGCCGCCGGGAGCGGCGGGGCCGCGTGGGCCGAGGCCGCGCGCTGGGGCGCCACCTACCGACGCTGGCCCTTCGCCTTCGACTCCGCGAGGAAGGCGATCGCCTCCGACGCGCCCGAGGCCGCGCGGAAGTCGCTCGCCTCGGACCGGATCGCCTGGGCCGAGGAGGACCCGTCCCGCGGCGACCCGCTCGCGCTGCGCGCCGAGCGCGCCGCCCTCTTCCCCTCCGAGGCCGCGTTCGTCGAGAGCTGGATCCGCGCTCTCGAGAAGGCCGGGAAGCTGAAGGAGGCCGACGACGCGCTCCGCGGCGCGAAGGGGCTCCCCGAGGAGACGCGCCTCCTCGTCCTCGCGGACCTGAAGGGAGACCACGGCGACGCGAACGGGGCGTACGCCGTCCTCGAGGCCTTCGTCGGCGACCCGGCGAAGTCCCCGTCGCGGCGCGCCCTCGACGCTTTCTCCCGCCGCGCCGACTCCGTCGCCGGGTCGCGGATGGAGACGACGCGTCTCGGGCTCGACAAGGCGTTCGACGCCCGCTCCGTCACGCTCCTCGCGCGCTGGTTCGAGGGAAAGGGACGGAGCGACCTCGCCCTCGAGCTCCTCCAGCAGGTCGAGCTGCGGCACGAGGCGGGCCTCCCGCGCGAGGGACGCCTCGTGACGGCGAAGCTCTACGAGGCGCTCGACGCGATCCCCGAGGCCTTCCGCAGCCGCCTCGCCGCCGCGGCGACCGGAAAGGCGGAGCAGGGTCCCGACGACCTCGCCGAGCTCGCCCGCCTCGCGCTCGCCGCCGGCGCGCGCCCGATCGCGTGGGGCGCGCTGAACGACGAGCCGTACCGCTGGGCCGCGCGGACCGACGTGACGCCCGGCTTCACGACGGCCGGGCTCTCGTTCCTCCTGACGGGCCTCGGCCCGGAGAACGCCCTCGCGGAGCTCGAGGCGCAGCGCCTCCCGGAGAAGACGCTCCGCGCGGGGCGCCTCCTCCTGTCCGAGCTCGAGAAGCGGAGCCCGAAGCACCCGGCCCTCCCGGGCCTCTACGTGACGGTCATGGAGAAGCTCGTCCAGCGCGGGAAGGGAGACGAGGCGCTCGGCCTCCTCGCCCGGGCGGAGTCGGGAGACGCGAAGACCCGCGCCGAGGCCCGTCGCGTCGCGCTTCTCGCGATGCGCCAGACGAAGGCGCCTCTCGAGAAGGAGAAGGCGCTCTGGATCGAGCGCCTCGCACTCCTCGCTCCCGACGGGAGCGTTCCCGGCGGCGGCGGCCCGGCCGTCGAGGTGGAAGAACCCGAGGGCGGCGAGGCCGCGACGGAGGAAGGCGAGGCCGGCGAGCCGTCGGGCGACGACGCCCCGAAGAGCCGGCTGAAGGCCGAGACGAAGGAGGACGAGTACGGCCGCGTCCTCGACGAGGCGATCGTCCGCCTCGACGACCGCGACCGGTCGCACAGGGCGAGCCTCGCGCTCCTCCTCGGCGAGATGGACCGCCTGCCGCGCGCCGAGGGCGTCTGGCTGAAGGCGGTGGACCGGATCTCCTCGTGGAAGCTCGACGACGACCTCGAGCCCCGCTACCGGAAGGCGATCTCCGCCTTCGAGGGGCCCGAGTGGTGGAAGAAGCTCGCGCGGTGGTACGCGCGTCGGCGGAAGACGGCCGAGTTGAAGGCGCTCGGCGAGGAGATCGTCGCCGGCTTCCGGGGCTCGGCGCTCTTCGCCCGCGACCCGATGCTCTCCGAGGCCGTCGTCGCCCTCGAGGGGCAGCCGAACCCGTACGTCCTCTTCTCCGACTTCCTCGCCCTCCGCGCCCTGCAGCGCTTCCCCGCGAGCCCGGCCGTCCTCGAGCGCGCCGAGTCGCGCCTCCTCGCGCGGTCCTCCTTCGACTCCCTGAAGGTGAAGCGGCCGCAGGACGTGAAGGAGCGCGCCGTCGTCGACGACGCGCTCCTCGCGCTCCGGCGCGACGCCGTCCTCTTCGCGGACGCGCCGCGCCGCGGCCGTTTCCTCGACGAGCTCGTCCGCAGGGGATCGCTCGAGGCCTTCCTCGTCCGCCTCGAGGCCGTGACGCCGAAGGGCCCGGTCGAGGACGTGCTCCTCCTCGACGGCTGGGCGCGCCTCTCGCGCTTCGAGCGGGCCGTCCCCTTCGCCGAGGCGCTCTCCGAGGCCTATCCCGGCGACGCCGCCCACGCGTCGGAGGCGATCTCGCTCGAGCGTTCGCTCTCGGCCCTCGACCCGGGGCGCGCCGCCGCCGCCGAGCGGGTCGCCGCGCGCGCCGCGGCGGCCGCCGCCGACCCGTCCCCGTTCTGGACGCCGATCGGCGAGATGTGGCAGGACCTCGAGCGCCCGGGCCCGGCCGGCGACGCCTTCCGCAGGGTCCTCGCCGCCTCGCCCCGCAACCCGGAGACGATCCTCGAGACGGCGACCGCGTTCTGGGACTACGGCCGATTCTCCGAGGCGCTCGGAATCCTGGCCGACGGACGCGCGCGGCTCGCCCGCCCGGACCTCCACGCCTTCGAGGCGGGCGTCCTGAAGGAGGAGCTCCGCGACCGCGACGGCGCGATCACCGAGTACGTGGCGGCGCTCTCCGAGGAGGGAGACGGCGGCTGGCGCTCGCGCCAGCGGCTCGCGAAGCTCGTGGGGCGGGCCTCCGTCCGCGACCTCCTCCTCGCGCGGATCGCCCGGCTCGCGCCGGGCCGCCCCGAGGACGAGGCCGCGCTCGCGTCGTACCTCCCGCTCGCGAGCCTCGGCCCGGGCGAGACGACGCCGTGGGACGACTGGATGGACATGCCGAGCGACCCGGTCGGCCGCGCGGCACGCGCCGCGCGCCGCGACGAGGCGCGCCCGGCCGAGAGGCAGGGCTCCGCCGCCGTCGGCGAAGCGCTCTGGAAGAAGGCCCTCGAGCTGGCCCCCCGGGCGACGAGCCCGTCGCTCTTCACGTCCCTTCGCACCTGGACCTCCTCGCTCGCCGACGCCCGCTGGGCGGGCGACGACGGCGCGACGAGGCTCGAGAGCCTCCTCCGCGCCCGCGAGATCGAGCTCCTCCCTTCGGAGGAGGCCCGCGTCCCGCGCGAGGCGTCCCGCGCCGCGTGGCTCCTCGAGAGGGGACGGGCCGACGAGGCGAAGGCCGCGTGGACGAAGCTCCGGCCGCGCGTCGACGCACTCCCCGACGGCGCGACGAAGATCCGTGCCCTCGCCGGGTACGCGCGCTTCCTCGAGGCGACGGGCGGCGACGCCGCCGGCGCCTTCCTCGACGCCGTGAAGCGGTTCCCCTGGTCGCTCGGCCTCGTCGAGGACCAGGTCGCCTACCTCTACCGCGCCGGCCGGGACGCCGAGGGGCTCGATGCCCTCGAGGCGGCCGCGCAGCGGGCCGCGGCGGGGCACCGCGAGCCGCTCACGGAGCGCCTCGTGAACGACGCGCTCGCCCGGAAGGACCTCGCGAGGACCCGACGGGCCGTCGCCCGCCTCCTGGCCTTCGACCTCGAGCCGAGGGCGCGCGTCGGCGCCCTCGCCCTCTCCGCGCGGCTCGCGTGGCGCGAGGGGACGGCGCTCGACCCGATCGCGCTCGCGAAGGCGGAGAGCCCGAAGCTCCCCGAGGAGCTCCGTCCCGACCTCTGGTTCGCCCTCGCCGGCGCCGCGCGCGACGAGGGGAAGCTCGACGCCGGGGTCGACCTCTACATCGAGGCCCTCAACCGCCGGACCGACCGCGACGGGCTGCGCGAGGCGTGCCGCCTCGCCGTCCGCGCGGGGAAGTCGGACGCGCTCCTCGACTTCTTCCAGAAGCAGCGGGCCCGCAGCCCGCGCGACGTCCGCTGGGCGGTCGCCGTCCGCGAGATCCGCGCCTTCCAGGGAGACCTCGACGGCGCCGTCGCGGCGGCGAAGGAGGCCGTGGCCGTCGCTCCGGAGCGGGAAGAGCTGACGCGCGAGACCGTCGCGCTCCTCGAGCGCGCGGGCCGCTTCCGCGACGCCGCCGACTTCCTCGCGGCCTGGGCGAAGACCCGCCTCGCCGACGAGGGGGTCGCGACCTGGCGCGCGGAGCTCTACGTCCGCGCGGGAGACGTCCCGAAGGCCCTCGCCGTCGACCGCGCCTCGATCGCGGCCGTCCTCGCGACGGGCTCGGAGAACGGCGGAGAGGAAGCCGCGAACCGGACGGCGCGCGCCGCCCGGCGCTACCTCCGCCTCGGCCGCGCGAACGCCGCCTGGGAGCTCGCCGCGCCGGGCGGCGACCCGGCTCGCGTGGACGAGGTCCCGCTCGGGAACGCCGAGCGCGCAGAGATCGCCCTCCGGGCGGGGACCTTCCCGCGCCTCTTCGCCCGCTTCGCGAACGACGCCGACTTCCTGAAGGAGACCGGCTGGGCCGTCTCGCGCGCCGCGCTCCCGGAGCAGCGGGAAGCGATCGAGAAGGACCTCCTGGGCCGTGTCTTCCGGCCCGACGGCACCGTCGACGAGGCCGCCCTCACCCGACTCCACCCCTGGGCCGAATCGGCCGGGCTGAGCCGCTTCGACGAGGCGCTTTCCCGCCGCCTCCTCGCGGCCGTCCCGCCCGCGAAGGCCTTCTGGGGGAGCGAGCCGCCGGAAGCCTTCGTCGCGACGCTCCGCCCGACGGAGAACGCGACCGGGAAGGACGGCTCGAGCCGGCTCCGCCTCGTCCGCTCCGACTTCCACGCCGAGTGGGTCCGCTACCTCGCGGCCCGCGAGGACGACGAGGCCCTCCGCCCCGCGCTCGCGCCCCTCGTCGCCGACCTGAACGCGAAGCTCACCGGGACGGCTCCCGTGACGAAACCGGTGCCGTACGCCTCCTGGTTCCCGGTCGAGGCGTTCGCGCGCCTCGCGGCCCGGCCCCCGAACGCGGAGTGGAGAAGCGGCGTCGACGCATGGTTCCGGACGACGGGCTCCTGGAAGCGGTTCCTCGCCGCCACGAGCTCGTCGTGGAACGTGAAGCCGCTCGTTCCGCTCCTCACGCCGGAGACGCGGCGCGCCTTCTTCCTCCGCGGCGCCCCGCCGCCTCCGCGCGGCGTCGTCGAGAGCCCGCAGCGGCTCGCGCGAAACGCCGCGGTCGACCGGACCGCGGACGCCCTCGAAGCGCTCGTCCTGGGCGCACCCGGCGCCGTCGCGAACGCCGACGTCGTCCGTCTGCGCGGCCCGCGGACCGTCGGCGAGCTCCTCGGCTCCGACCCGCGCTTCGCATGGTCCGAGCTCGCGCCGCTTCCGGGCGACCGGGGCGACGACCTCGTCACAGGGAACGGAATCGACGCCAGCCGCGCTCCGGCCCGCCTCTGGGGCCTCCGCCCGTCCGCGCCTTGGTTCGTCCTCGAGGCGCTCGCGCGCCTCCGGGAACGCGCTCCCGACGCCCCCGCCGTGCCGCTCGAGGCCGCGTCCCGCGGCGGCGAGCCCGCGCGGGCGCTCGTCTCCGTCCGCACCGCGCAGGCGCTCGGCGACCTCCCGCTCGCCCTCGCCCTCGACGAGGCGTGGTTCGCCGACCTCGCGCAGGCCGACCGTCTCGCGCGCCGCCTCGGCCTCCTCGCCGCGAGCGGCGCGGCCGGGAAGGAGAAGGCGAACGCCCTCCTCCGCGAGGAGGTCCGCGCGCGGCAGGAGAAGGGGACGGAGACCCTCTTCCGCTCCTGGGAGCGGAGCGCCGCCGCGATCGGCCTCGCCCCTCCCGCGACGCACCTCGACCCGGCGGCGCCCGTCGGCGCCGGGCTTCTCGCGTTCCTCTGCGACCGCGACGGGCCCGCCGCGATCGCCTCCCTGCAGCCCGCCGACGAAGCCGAGTACCGGAGCGCCCTCGCCGCACGGTGGGCGAGCCGCGTCGACTCCCTCCCGGCCGACCGGCTCGACCTCTACCTCCGCGAGGTCTGGCAGCACGACCTCGGCGTCTTCCCGAAGGCGGGAGCGTCGAAGCTCCCCGCGAACTTCCGCGACGCCGCCCCGGTCCTCACACTCCTCGCGCCCCCGCTCCGCGCGGACGGCCTCGCGGCGGCCCTCGCGCTTCCCGACACGACGCGCCTCGCCGAGGTCGCGCGGCGCGCCGGCGACCTCGGCGCCCCGCTCGACCTCCTCTTCCTCCGCGCCGACGTGGCGCGCGGCGACGACGCCGCGGCCCTCGCGCGCCTCGGCACCCTCCTCGAGCGGCCCGGCGGGCTCGTCGCGCCGCTCTCCCTCTCCGAGCCCGACCTCGCCTCGTCCGCCGACGGGGGCGAGCCGCCTCCCCAGCCAACCCGCGAGCCGGGCTCGCCCGTCCTGCGCGCCTACCGGATCGTCCGCGGCGGCAAGCGCCCCGCTCTGCTCGAGAAGGCGACGGCCCTCCTCCTCCCGCCCGTCGAGAGCCGGATCGCCGCCGCCCCTGCCCCCGCGGACGTCTGGGAGCTCGCGTTCGAGCTGAAGCCGCCCGCCGAGCGCCCCGCGCTCCTCGCGGAGCTCGAGCGGAGCTGTGCGCGCGGCGAGTGGTCGGGCCGCGACGAGATCGCCGCCCTCGTCGGCGTCCTCGCGCGGAAGGACCGAGCGGCGGGCCTGAAGTGGTTCGCGCGGATCCCCGAGGCGACGTCGTTCCAGGAGGCCCGGGACCGCGCCACGCTCCTCGTCGCCCTGAAGGACGTCGAGGCGGCGCGGGGCGAGTGGGTCGCCGCGCGCGTCCGGGCCGGCCTCACCCAGGACCAGGAGATCGCCGCGTTCGACGCCTGGAGGCAGCTCGGCGGCGAGCCGGCCGCCGGCGCGCCCGCCTGGTGGACGACCGCCCGCGGCTTCTGGCAGAGGAAGGGCTCCGACTTCGCCGCGTGGGGTGGCGAGCTCGCGAAGCACCTCGCCCTCCACCCCTACGACCGCCACGCCGCGCGCGTCGTCTACCGGAGCGTCGCGCCCGCGCCCGAGCGGTTCGTCGCGCCCGCGGCGCTCGCGTCGTCCGGCACGGAGGACAGCGTGTCGCGCTGGCGCGTCGCGCGGGCCGAGCTCCCCCGCTCCGCCGCGGCCGCGCGCGCCGCGCTCCGCTCGGCCTGGTTCGACCCCGACGAGCTCCGCCAGCGGCGTTTCCCCTCGGCGGAAGCCGAGGGTCTCCTCGGGGACCTCGCCCGGATCGGCGCCGCGACGCGCGAGGAGAGCCTCGCCGAGCGCGCCCTCTCCGCCCTCGAGGACCGCCGCGCCGCCTCGCTCGCGACCGTGCGTACGGACGTCGCCTCTCTCCGCCGCCGCGCGGCGCCCCGCCCCGAAACGCTCCTCGGCAGCGGCGCCGCCGTCGCACGCCTCCTGCCGAGGGACCTGACCTGGGACCTCTACGCCCGGGTCCTCAACGCGGAGGACGTCCCGTGAAGACGCTCGCCCTTCTCCTCGCGGCCGCGGCGGCGCTCCCCGCGCCCGCGCAGCTCCTCCCTCTCCCCGAGGCGCCCGTCGTCCTCGTCTCGACCGATCCCGCCGCGCTCGACCGCGCCCTCTCCGGGGGCATCCGGAAGGCGCTCGCCGGGACCGCGGACGCGGAGGACCCGGTGACGAAGGGGCTCCGGCAGACCCGCGTCGGCGGGAAGCTCGACGAGCAGTGGGGCCTCTTCGCCGCGGACCTGCCGCTCACGTGGACCGAGATCGCGGCGATGAAGCCCACCGCGGTCGGCTTCTCCCTCCTCTCGGCGGGCGACCTCGAGGCGGTGCTCGCCGTGAGGACCCCGCTCGCGCAGCTTCCCGTCTCGCTCCCCGCGGGCGAGGCGCGCTCGCGGAACGGCGTTTCCTACGCCCTCGTCTCGCGCGGCGCCGGGGACGAGAAGACGCTCGACCGGCGCATCGGCCTCGCCTGGGCGCGCGTCGACGGCACGCTCCTCCTCGCGACGAGCGAGCGCGCCCTCCTGCTCGCCCTCGACCGGGCCGCGGCGAAGAAGGGCTACGAAGCGTTCCTGCCGGGCCTCGTCTCCGCGCGCCTCGACCTCGCCGCCCTCCGCAGCGACCGCTACTTCAAGAGGGAGTTCCTCTACGCGGAGGGGCTCGAGGGGACGGAGAGCGGCGTCCTCCTCTGCGTCCTTCGCGAGGAGAGCGGGAAGCTCGTCGAGATCCGGGAAGGCGAGGCCCCGCGCGCCCCCGCGGCGCCGCGATGGGCCACCGACGGTCGCCGCGTCGCGGCGGCCGGATGGGAGACGTCGGCCCGCCGCTTCCCCTCGGCGCTCCGACGCGGCCTCCTCGAGCCGGTGCCGGTCCCGGCGCCGAAGCCCGGTCTCGGCCTGAAGCCCCTTCCCGACCCGAACGCCGCCCAGGGCGAGCGTTACCTCGTCGACCTGTCCAAGCCGGTCCCGCCCCCCGGCGAGGGCGACGCGGCCGAGCTGCCGCGCTGGGCCGCGTTCCTCGACTCGCTGAAGCTCGAGGGGTGGGGCTGGGAGGTCGGCTCCGACGGCGCCCGGCGCCTCGTCGTGAAGCTCCCGCCCGCGCGGGAGGCCGAGCTCCGCGACCTCGCGAAGGCGACGCTCACGCGCCGCGCCGGCGCGACGACGCCCGGCGACGCGCGCCTCGAGGTCGGCCCCGCCCTCCCGGGGCTCGCCTGGACGCGGCGCGGCGACTGGCTCTGGCTCGCCACGAGCGAGGCGCACCTCGCGAACGTCCCCGACCCGTCCGTCGACGCGGACCTCGTCCGCTGGAGCCGCCTCGACCTCGATGCCGTCCGCGCGGAGAAGGGGGCGTGGAAGGACGCGGAGGGGGCCGCGTTCGAGGGGCGGGTCCGTCCCTTCTCCGACCGGATCCTCGGGCTCCTCGGCTGGGCGCCGAAGACGGCCTCCGTCTCGGTGGAGAGACGCCAGGAGGGAAGCCGCTTCCGGGAACGCGTCGTCTTCTCGTCGCGGTGATCCTCGCGGCGCTCCTCGTCTTCCGCCTCGCGGGAGAGACGGTCTCCCCCGCGGTGGAAGCGGCGACTGCCCGGCCCGTCGGCTCCCTGCAGAAGCCGTGGGTCCTCGCCGCGTGGGCCGAGGAGCACCCGGACGAGACGCCCCCCACGCTCGAGTGCACCGCGGCCTCGCGCTGCTGGAGACCCGCGGGGCACGGGCGCGTCGACCTCCCCCGCGCGTTCGCGCAGTCGTGCAACGCGTATTTCCTCGCCCTCGCCCGGGCGACGCCCGAGGAAACCCGCGCCCGGGCGCTCTCGGAGGCCGGCTTCGAGGTCCCCCGTCCGCTCACTCCCGAGGCGTCGATCGGCCTCGGGCCGCTCGGGGCGCTCCCACGCATCTCCCCGGACCGCCTCCTCCGCTCCTACCGCGACCTCCTGACGCGGCCGTGGCCGGCTCGCGACGAGCTCCGCCGCGCCGTCGTCGACGGGATGCGCGCCGCCGCGCTCGACGGCACCGGTGCCGCGCTCGCCCTCCGCGGGACCCTCGTGAAGACGGGGACCGTCCCCTCTCTCGACGGCCGCCCGAACGCGACCTCGGGGTGGGCGCTCGCCGCCTCGGCCGACGGATCGAGGCTCGTGCTCGCCCTCCTCTCCGACGGCACCGGCGCGGCGGCGGCGGCGGCCCTCGGCCGCGAGACCGGCGGCTCGCCCTCGTCGGCGCCCCGCCCTGCGGAAGGCCCCGCCCGGCCCGCGGACGCCGTGCGGATCCGGCTCCTCGCCACGCTCCACCCGTCCGAGGCGAGCGTCGCGAACGCGGGAAACGCTCCCGCGCGCATCCGGCGTCCGGGATCGGGCGCCGGCTGGCTCGGTCCGGGCGCGACGGTCGCGGCCGAGCCCGGCCTCCTCGTCGGGCCCGCGCTCCTCCGCCTCGCGGTGGAGCCCTACGGTCTCGTTCGCTTCGTCGAGGGGACGCTCGAGGTCTCGGGCCGAGCCGGCTCTCTCCACCTCATCCTCTCCACGACGCCCCGGGCCTGGGTCGAAGGAATCCTCCTCGGAGAGCTGCGCGGCGGCGGGCCGGAGCTCCGCGAGGAGCTCGCCGCGGCCGCGCTCCGCTACCTCCGCTCGGGGCCGCGCCACGGCCGCTCCGACCTCTGCGACGCGACGCACTGCGCCGTCTTCGCCGGCCGCGGCCCGCTCGTGACGTGGGTGACGCCGCGGCGCGCGGAGATCGCGCCGGGCGACGCCCGAGCCGAGCCGCCGCTCCTCGACGACGCGGCCTGGGCCCGCGTCGTCGCCCTCGCCGCCCGGCCCGGCCCGGCGGCGTTCACCGGCCACTGCGGCGGCGCGCCCCTCTCGCCCTTCGAGGTCTGGGGCCGGGGCCCGCGCGAGACGACACCCTGCCCGCGCCACGGGGCGGCGGACGACGACGCCTGGGAGCGCTTCCTCCCGTCCACCGCTCTCGACGCCGCGTTCGGCCGCGTCTCCGGCCTCGCCGCGGTCGTCGTCGGCGGCGTGCGGAAGACCCGCGTGACGACGCGGGAGAAGACGGTCGACCTCCTCTACGACGACCTCCACCGCGCGCTCGCACCGGCGCTCGGCTGGGACGCGCTCCCCTCGCCTCCCGATTCCTTCGCGAGGACGTCCGACGGCTGGCGCGCGCGCGGCCGCGGCCGCGGCCACCGGGTCGGCCTCTGCCTCGCGCCCCCTTCGCGGTAGTCTTCGCGCGTGAGACCGCTCCGACTCCATCCCCGCCTCGCGAAGCGCTCGCGTCGCGGTTTCCGAGGCTTCCCGGCCGCGACCGTGGCGTTCTACGGTCCCGACTCCACGCGCGCGTCCCGCGTCGTCGTCACCATCGTCCCCGCGAAGGACTCGGAGCCGACGGAGCAGGCCTCGTACGCGACGGCCGAGGGCGACCTCCGCGAGGATCCCTTCGTCGGCGAGAAGGTGATGGCGTTCGTCGAGAAGCACGGGGCGCTCAGCGTCGTCGTCGCCGACGAGATCCTCGGATGCCCGCACGAGGAAGGGGTGGACTACCCCGAGGGGGAGACCTGCCCCTCCTGCCCGTTCTGGGCCGAGCGCGACCGCTGGGCGTCCACGAAGGACCGCCTCGGCGCGGCGAAGGGCGAGCTCCTGGCGCGGGCGGCGGCCGAGGGGCAGCTTCCGAAGGAGTGAGCGCGGCGCCCGCGCTCACCTCGACGCTTCGAGGATCGAGAGGATGGCCACGGCGGCAGCCGCGCGCGTCTCGGCCCCCGGGTCGTCGAGGAGCGGTGTGAGCTGCTGAACCAACGCGGGGTCCGGTACGAGCCCGACGAGCCGGAAGAGCCGAAGCCGCTCCTGACCGGAGGCTCCGCGCGCACGTTCCAGGAGACGGCCGCCGGACGAGCGGTCACCGGACGCGACGAGAGCCTCCACGGCGGCCCGCTGGACGACCGGCGGGCCGTTCTCGAGCGCCTTCCGAAGCGCTTCCCGCCCCGACTCGAGCCCCGCGAGACCGAGCCCCCGCGCGGCCAGCGCCCTCAGGTCGGGATCCGGGTCGTTCTCGAGCGAGGAGACGAACAGGGGTGCGAGGGCCGGGTCCTCGAGGCTCAGGAGACCGTTCAGGGCGCGGAGCCGGACCACGCGGAACGGCGAGCGGAGGGCCTCGACGAAGAGGTCCCTGTTCCGGGAGACGTCGATCCGCGCGAGGAGCGCGAGGGCGAGCGCGCGTTCCGTCCGATCGCTCGACGTCGCGGAATGCCGCGCCGCTTCCTCGAGGCCGGGAATCCCGGTTGCCGGAGCCTTCTCGAGGGTGAAGAGCCGCGCCCCTTCGTCCTTGCCGGTCGCCGTGTCGGCCAGGACCTTCGCCGCCCTCCCGGCCGCCGCCTCGTCTGCGGCAACGGGCCGCCCGAGGACGGCGGCACAGACGGCGATCGCGAGCCTCGGCATCGTCCGGACCTTCATCCCCCTGCCCCCTTCCCGCTCTTCAGGACGCCCGGAGTTCCGTAGATCGTCAGCTGGCTCACGCCTCCCGCCGTCGAGGCCACTCGATCGAGGCCCGGGAAGCGATCGGTGAGGACCGAGCCGATCTCCTGGTAGTCCGGAGAGATCACGAACGCCGTCGGCTCCTCGAGACGCTCCGGCACGTCGGTCGCGGTCATCCCGGTCAGGAGCCGGCGTCCCTCCCGGAAGAGGACGAACGGCGGCGAGTCCCCGTACATGTAGGGGCCGGTGAAGAGGTAGACCGTCCTCGCCCTCCGCAGGTCGCCGAGGGCGTGGAGGACGTCCCACTCGTTCACCGCGAGGTCCGTTCTCGCGACGAAGCGCTGGTAGACGCGGACGTTCGTCACGAACGCGACGGACGCGGCACCGAGAGCGAGGACGGCGGCTGCCGCCCGCAGGACCGGCCCCAGCACCTTCGCCTTTCGCCAGACGAGCCCGAGAACGACCCCGGCGAAGACGAACGGCACGGGAACGATGGCGAGGAGCCTCGGGAAGCTCGGCGGGTTGATCGCGAGGATGCCGCCGAAGACGAGTCCGAAGGCGAGCCACGCGAGCAGGAACGCGAACCTCCGGTCGGGCAGCCGGGCGAGACCGAACGCGAGGCCCGCGAGGAAGAGGGCGAGGGTGACTCGACCGATCATCGGCCGGGACGTTCCGTAGTTGGAATCCGAGTCGCCCGTGTCGTAGAACGCGCGAAGAGTCCGCGTGACCTGGTACCGGAGAATCGCCGACCTGCTCGCGGAGCCGACCTGCCCGGTCACGTGCTCGCGCGTCTCCTCCGAGAACGGGTTGACGGTGAGGGCCCTGTCGACGGAGAGGGCGCCCGGATCCCGCAGGTAGGAGCTCGCCAGCGGGGCCACCGAGAAAGCGACCGCCACGGCGAGCCATGTCAGGGCGCGGGCCGCCCGGACGCCCGCATTCAGGGCGAGTACGGCCGCCGAGAGGACGCCGAGCCCGAAAAAGAGGCGTCCCGCCGTGTAGGTGTGAAGCGTGAGCCCGAGGCAGATTCCCGCCGCCGAAAGCCAGAACGCGCTCCGCTTCCTCCACCCGCCGGCCAGGGCCGCGAACCCGGCGAGGCCGAGGAGGAGGGAGTGGATGTTCCAGATCCCGCATCGCGAGAAGTGGAAGGCGACGTGGTTCGTCGCGAGGAGCGCCGCCGCGACCGACGCCGAGAGCCGGCCGAACCAGCCTCGCACCAGATAGTAGAGGACCGGGACCGCGAGGAGCCCGGGGATCGCCGACGTCAGGCGAAGCGCCAGGACCTTCGTTCCGAGGAGCTGCAGCGCGAAAGTGTAGGGGACCAGCCCGAGCTGCGGGAAGGAGTACCAGCTCTGGACGAGCGCGAACGGATCGTCTCCTTCCCCGGTGAGAAGCCGGAGGCCGACGAGGCCGCACGACGCCGCGTCGTGGTGCAGGAAGCTCGGTACGTCGGCAAGCCCGGCGAGGCGGAGGACCGCCCCGAGCGCCGTGATGCCCAGGACGACGGCCGCCTCGCCGCGGTCCTGGAACCACCGGACGCGCGACACGGCACACGCCCGGTCCGAACGGCGCGCCGAGACGAGGAGGGCGGACATGCCCGCGAGCCAGATCCCGAGCGGGACCAGGAACGGCGCCCCCCGGCTTCGGGCGACCTCGACGGCGGCGAGGACCGCGAGGAGGAGCCCGAGAAGCGCCCACCCGGGCGTCTCCCGGCGTTCTCGTGACGCAGCCGGGGCCGGGGCATCCCGCCCCTCCTCCCCGGCGATCGCCCCTCCCCTTCCGATACGCACGCGGACTTCCACGACGTCGTGGAGCATCCTCGCCGTGTCGCCGAGGAACCGGATGGTCGTCGGCTCCCGGTCGTAGAGGAACGTGACGGGCACCTCCGCGAGCACGAGCCCGAGCCGGCGCGCCCGGGCGAGGACCGCGAGGTCGAAGCCGAAGCCGTCGGGCGTCCAGCCCGAGAAGACGGCCGCCGCGGCCGACGCCGTGAATCCCTTCAGGCCCGCCTGCGTGTCAGAGATCCCGGGAAGCAGGAGCACGCGGACGAGCCAGTTGAAGAACCGCCCCGCGAGGTGCCTCGTGTAGAGGTAGCGGAAGAACGTCGGCCGCATGAGGTAGCGCGACTCGGAGTGGACGCGGGAGGCGAGAACGACGTCCGCGCCGGTCCGCAGCCGGTCGAGGACGACGCCGATCTCCGAAGCCGGGTAGGCCAGGTCGGCGTCGAGAAAGACCCGGTCGCGGCCGCGGGCCGCGAGCATCCCCGTCCGTACCGCGGCCCCTTTTCCCCGGTTCTTCTCGTGGCGGAGGACGAACACCGGAACAGGGGCGGACGCCGCGGCCGCTTCGGCCTCGCGCGCGGTGGCGTCCTCGCTGCCGTCGTCCACGACGACGATCTCGCTGGCACGTCCCCGGGCGGCGAGGAACGCGGCCACCTCGCGAATCGTCTCGGCGATCGACTCCGCCCCGTTGAATACGGGGACGACGATACTGACCTCGACGCTCGCGAGGGCCGGCCCGTACACGTTCGGCGCTCCGTCCATCGACACCCTTTTCGAGGAGGCTCTCGATCCTTCCCCGGAGGAACCGTAGCACACGACCCGCGCGAGCCCGATCAGACCCTCTCGCTCGACCCATTCCGGCCCCGCGCGGAGAGCGCCCGCCGACCGTCCGGCAGCGGTCCATGGCGGCCGGGGAACGCGCACCCCAGACCGGCACGCCTTCGGCGAGCGCTTGCGCGCACAGGAAATGTATTCACCGTCGGAGCAAGGGAAGCGGCTTCGGTCGCGCGACGACCGTGACCGCTCGGGTTCGGCGGACCCCGAGCCCGTCGCGGAGTCTCCCGGAAGGTCTCGGTCTCGGGACTTCGCTCGCGCGAACGAGCGCCGTTCCGCGAGGCGTTCCGGACGCTGGCATCGTTCTTCCAGACTTCTTGGGGAATCCTTGGCTTCCACCGCGCCCGGAGCGTCCGGCGCAAGGGGAAGGACAAGGTCAACTACTTATATGTCAATCACTTATGACGACAGATGGCTCGAAGTCCTCCGGACATTGCCGGAGGAGCGACTTCCATTACAATCCGAAGGTTTGGATCGACCTCGGCCATCCCGTATCCGCCTCGGTCTTCGGCCCGGAACCCGCCCTTCCGAAATGAACGGGCCGGGTCTTCCTCTCCGCGGCCGACCGGGGCGATCTCCGCAACACCTGTCGAAGGGAGGAGTCTCGTAACTGGCGATTTCCACTCCGGAGGTCCGCACGCGCTCTTCGCCGGCGCGACCGGCCCTGTTCCCGGGGGCGAACTCCAGACTGGCCCGTAACCCCAGATTCGCCCACCCATCCATCCGACCGATGAAGGAGAGAGGCAACCCACGATGAGAACCCACCGAACCTGGCTCGTCGCACTCGCCCTGCCGCTTCTGATGGCGTCCGTCCTCGTCGCTCAGGGCATCCCCACGAGCACGATCAGCGGCCACATCATCAACGAAGGCCAGGGCCTCCCGGGCGTCACGGTGACCGCGAAGTCGCCGGCGCTCCAGGGCACCCGCACCGCCGTCACCTCGACCAACGGCGACTTCGTCTTCGCGAACGTCCCCCCCGGCGAGTACACCATCACCATGACGATGTCCGGCTTCCAGACGGTGACCCGCACCGTCAAGGCGAACGCCTCGCAGCAGGCCGTCGTCAACGCGACGATGAGCCTCGCGGCCGTCGCCGCCGAGGCCGTCGTCGTCGGGACGTCCGAGTCGATCTCGCAGTCGACCCAGGCCGCGACGACCTACACGTCCGACCTCCTCGGCAAGCTCCCGACCGCGCGGACGCTGAACTCGAGCGTCATCCTCACCCCGGGCCTCAACTCGAGCGGCCCGAACGGCGTCACGATCTCGGGCGCCATGTCGACCGAGAACCTCTACACGGTCAACGGCGTCGTCATCACCGACAACGTCCGCTCCTCGCCGAACAACCTCTTCATCGAGGACGCGATCCAGGAGACGACGACGACGACGTCCTCCGTCTCGGCCGAGTTCGGCCGTTTCACGGGCGGCGTCATCAACACGATCACGAAGTCGGGCGGCAACACGTTCAGCGGCTCTCTCCGCGCGACGCTCACGAACGACAGCTGGCAGGCCTACTCGGCCTACCGCACGTCGACGGGCGTGAACCCCCAGGAAGGGACGTTCGTGAACTCGGTCGTCCCGACGTGGGAGGCCACCCTCGGCGGGCCGATCCTCAAGGACAAGCTCTGGTTCTTCCTCGCCGGCCGCTACTACGACACGTCCGACTCGCTGTCGGCCGTCACGAAGTACACGAACATCCCGTACACGTACGGGAACAAGGAGCCCCGGTACGAGGCGAAGCTGACCTTCTCCCCGTTCCAGAGCCACACGATCACCGGTTCCTACCTCGGCATCGGGACCGAGAGCGCGAACTACGTCTTCCCGAGCATCCCGATCTCCGAATCCAAGCAGCTCTACAACCGCCAGACGCCGCAGTCGCTCCTCGCCCTCAACTACAACGGCGTCATCACGAGCAACTTCTTCGTCGAGGCGCAGTACTCGAACAGGCAGTTCACCTTCCAGAACTCCGGCGGCCAGTCCACGGACCTCATCGCCGGGACGGTCATCCGTGACCTCGCGTCGGCCACCTCCATGAACGCCGCCTACTTCTGCGGCGTCTGCGGCGAAGAGACGCGCGACAACGAGAACCTCCTCGTCAAGGGGACCTACTTCCTCTCGACGAAGGGCCTCGGCTCGCACAACCTCGTCTTCGGGTACGACAACTTCTCCGGCAAGCGGAACTCGAACAACTACCAGTCGGGCAGCAACTGGGTCTTCTACTCGTACCTCCCCTCCGTCGTCCAGGGCACGAGCATCTACCCGGTCTTCGCCGGGGACGGCGGCTCGATGGAGATGGACTGGTGGCCGGTCCTCGAGAAGGCCCAGACGAACGACCTGAACACGCAGTCGGTCTTCCTGAACGACTCCTGGCGCCTCAACAACAACTTCTCCTTCAACCTCGGCCTCCGCTACGACAAGAACCACGCGGTGGACATGGCCGGGAACGTCACCGCGAACGACGACGCCTTCAGCCCGCGCCTCGCGGCGACCTGGGACGTGAAGGGCGACGGGAAGCTCGCCTTCACCGCCAGCTACGGCCGGTACGTCGCGGCCCTGCAGGACACGCAGGCCGGCAGCGGCGCCTCCCCGGCCGGCAGCCCCTCCGACTTCTACTGGTACTACGCCGGGCCCGACATCAACACCGGCTCCGGGCCGTACATCAACTCCAACGCGGCCATCGAGAAGGTCTTCGGCTGGTTCCAGTCGCAGGGCTGCCTCCCCGACCCGACCTCGCCGAACTGCAAGGTCCCGCTCGCGAACGCCCGGATCGGCGGCCTGAACGTCCAGATCAAGGACGGGCTCACGTCGCCCTCGGCTGACGAGTACGTCTTCGGCATCCGCGGCACGATCGGCGCCAAGGGCTCCTACCGCGCCGACGTCGTCCGCCGCGAGTACCAGAACTTCTACGACCAGCGGAAGGACATGTCGACCGGCCAGGTGACGGACCCGTACGGCAACACGTCGGACGTCGCCCTCATCGAGACCTCCAACGACTACCGCCGCGAGTACACGGGCCTCCACACGCAGATCAACTACCGGTTCGGCACCTCGCTGAACACGGGCGCCAACTGGACCTGGTCGCACCTCATCGGCGACATCGTCGGCGAGACGTCCGGCAGCGGCCCCACCCAGGGCAGCTCCCACATCTACCCCGAGTACATCGAGCGCCGCTGGAACAACCCCGTCGGCTCCCTGGGCAGCGACGAACGCCACCGCGTCCGCGTCTTCGCGACGTGGGACACGCCCGTCCCGGCGTCCTGGGGGAACCTCAGCCTCGGCTTCGTCCAGTCGTGGGACACCGGCACGCCGTACGGCGCGGTCGGCAGCGTCAACAGCAAGCCCTACGTGACGAACCCCGGCTACGCCTCGGTCAACGGCATCAGCAAGTTCACCTACTACTACACCGCCCGCGACGCCTACCGGACCGAGGACATCTGGCGGACCGACCTCTCGCTCAACTACTCGTACCGGATCGGCGGGGTCGTCGAGGTCTACGTCGCCCCGATCGTCTACAACCTCTTCAACCAGCAGGCCCTCATCGCCCCGAACACCACGGTCGAGGACAGGACGACGAACTCCTCGAGCTACGCGGCGTTCAACCCGTTCACCACGACCCCGAAGCAGGGCGCGCGCGGCACCGGCGCGAACTGGAACACGGGGCCGTCCTTCGGCAAGGCGACGTCGGCTGCGAGCTACCAGTCGACCCGGACCTTCCAGATCTCCATGGGAGTCCGCTTCTAGTCCTGTCCCGGAATTTCCCGGTTCGGAAGGCCCCGGCTCGTCCGGGGCCTTCCCCTTTTCCGGCCGGCTCCGCCTCAGGCCTTCCCGCCGAGCCGCGCGAGCCGCGGGTCGCCGGGGTAGCGTCGGAGGCCCTCCTGCTGGCAGCGGCGGGCGGCTTCCCTCTCCCCGACGACGGAGAGGACGCGCATCGCCGAGAGGTACGACTCGACGCCCGGCACGGAAGCGATCATCTTCTCCGCCGTCCCTCGCGCCTCCTCCCGCTTCCCCTGTGCCGCCTGCACGAGGACGAGCGAGCTCCAGGCGCCGAGCTCGGCCGGGTGGAGCCGGATCTCCTCGAGGAGCTCCGCCTCCGCCCCGGCAGGATTCCCCATCCGGGCGAGGATGTCTCCGCGGAGCGCGTGGAGGCCGGTGATCCGGCGCGCGTCGCCGCCGCTCGTTTCGGCCTCCCGGGTGAGCTGGAGCGCGCGGTCCAGCGCGTTCCGGCGAACCTCGACCTGGGCGAGGACGAGGTAGCCGCGGTTCGCGTTGGACGGCGCCGCGAGCGAGGCGCGCGCCGCCCGCTCCGCGCCGGCGAGGTCTCCCTTCGCGAGGAGGGCCCTCGCGAGGATCTCCTCGCCCGCCGGGTCGCCGAGCCTGGTCGCGAGCTCGGCGTGCCGGATGGCCTCGTCGATCCGCCCGACGTCGAGGAGGTGGTTCGCGAGGAGGCGGACGTAGTGCGTCGAGCCGGGCGGCGCGAGCTCGACCGTCTTCTTCAGCGCCTCGATCGACTCGTCCGTCCGGCCGAGCCGGGTGAGCGCCTGCGAACGGAGCTCCCAGATGTCGAGCATCCGGGGGTTCGCCCGGAGGAGCGCGTCCGTCCGCTCGACGGCCTTCGCCGGGCGCCCTTCCACGAGGTCGGCGAGGGCGTCCTTCATCTCCTGTACGGTCCCGACGTGGTCCTTCGGGTCGTCGAGCGGCCCGGCGCCGGCCGTCGCGCCCGAGCTGAGGTAGCCGAGCGAGGCGAGCTGCTTGGCCGCCTCCGGGTCGACGGACGCGGGAGCCTTGAACTCCGTCCGGAGCTTCTCCATCTCGATCCGCATCGCCCGGAAGGGGGGCGGGAGCGACGGCGCGAGGTCCTTCTTCTCGCCCGGGTCGTCCACGAGGTCGTAGAGCTCGGAGCGGGGCGCCTCGACGTAGTGCCAGCGCTCGTCGAGGAGGGAGCGGAGCTCGCTCCAGCCGAAGTGGATCCGGGGGAAGAACGTCTCGGCGTAGAGGCGGCGGGACGGAACCGGGACTCCGCGCGCCGCGTCGAGGAGGGAGACCGTTCCGGGCGGCCGCGTGAACGGCTCGACCCCGGCCGCCTCGGCGATCGTCGTGAAGACGTCGGTCAGCTGGACCGGCGTCGCGACGCTCGCCGGCAGCGACGCGGCGCCCTTCGGGAGCTTCACGACGAGAGGCACCTGGAGGACCTCGCGGTAGAGGAAGAGTCCGTGCTCGCCCTCGCCGTGGTCCCCGAGACCCTCGCCGTGGTCGGAGAGGAAGACGACGAGGGCGCGGTCGTAGAGTCCGCGCGCCTTCAGGAAGTCGAGGAGCTTCCCGACGATCGCGTCGGCCGTCGCGACCTCTCCGTCGTACGGGTTCGACGAGTACCGGCTCCGGAACGGCTCGGGCGGCTCGTAGGGGCTGTGCGGCTCGTAGAGGTGGAGGAAGGCGAAGAAGGGCTTCTCCTTCACGCCCTCGACCCACGCCTCGAGCGCGGCCTCGGCCTCTCCGCCCGGCCTCTGGACGCGGTTCAGCGCCTGGTTCGGCCGGGTCGGGGCGACGGAGTCGTCCCAGAGGTCGAATCCGCGGGAGATCCCGCTCTCCCCCTTCAGGACGATGCTCGAGACGGCCCCTCCCGTGGCGTAGCCCGCCTTCCGGAGGAGCTCGGCGAGGAGCGGGGCGTCGGCCCGGACCGTGTAGCCGAGGTTGTCGTGGACCCCGTGGCGGTCCGGGAGGAGCCCCGTCAGCAGCGTGACGTGCGCCGGGAGCGTGAGCGGCACGGCGGTGTAGGCCTTCTCGAAGAGGATCCCGTCGGCGCGGAGCGCGGAGAGGGCGGGCGTCTCGACCTTGCCGTAGCCGTAGAACGGGAGACGGTCGGAGCGGAGCGTGTCGACGGAGATCAGGACGACCGGCGCGCCGGGCGTCTTCACGGCGCCGCCCCCGCCGCCCGGCCGGCAGCCGGCCGAGGAGGCGAGGAGCGCGAGGGCGACGGGGAGCGCGGCGAGGGCGCCGTGGCAGGGCTTCATGGCCCGATTCTGCCCCGACTCGCGGCGCGGGACCGTGGCCTGCTATCCTCCGCTGCGCAGTTCGGGGCGCTGGTTTCCCTACGGCAGCATCCCAGGTTGCGAAGCCACATTCAGGAGGTGGGGATTTGGCCCGTCCCAACTACTCGCACAGCAAGCGGCAGCGGGAGCTCGTCAAGAAGCAGAAGCGCGAGGAAAAACTCGCCAAGAAGCTCGAGAAGAAGAACGCGGACCCGAACGCCGTTTCCGACGACTCCGTGGAGAACCTCGAGAACCTCCCGCCGGCCGGCGCGCCCGACCCGGACGCCTGAGCGCCCGGTCGAGCCCGGAACGGAGAGGCCGCCCCGCGGGGCGGCCTCTTCCCTTTTTCCGGGCGCCCCGCTCGCCGCGTCGGCGCGCGCGGACGGGACCGGACGCACCGCTCCGGAGCGCCGAGGGTTAGCATCCCTCCGCCGCCATGAGAAAGAACACCGCCCTCGCCGCCGCACTCTTCCTCGGCCTCGCGACGCTCCCCGCCCCCGCCGAGAACGCCGCCCTCGACCTCCCCCTCGGCGACGCCGCCCGCAGGGAGAAGACGGTCGCGCCCGCGCTCGACGTCGTGACGGACACGCGGACCGGGTCCGCCGTCACGCCCGCCGAGGTCGCGAAGGGGCTCGCGAGGGCGCGCCTCGTCTTCCTCGGCGAGAGCCACACGAGCGTGGAGTTCCACCGCGTCCAGCTGCAGGTCCTACGCGAGCTGGCGCGCGCGGGGAGGAAGGTCCTCGTCGGCCTCGAGATGTACCCGGTCGCCGAGCAGCCCGTGCTCGACCTCTGGAACTCCGGGACGATCTCGGAGGCCGATTTCGTCGAGAAGTCAGCGTGGTACCGGAACTGGGGCTACCACTGGAACTACTACCGCGACATCTTCCTCTTCTGCCGCGACGCGAAGATCCCGCTCCACGGCGTGAACGTCCCGCGGGAGCTCGTCTCCGACGTGAGGAAGAAGGGTTTCGACGGGCTGACCGAGGAGCAGAAGGCGCTCATCCCCCCGAAGATCGACGTCGACAGCGCCGACCACAGGCGGCTCTTCAAGGCGTTCTTCGAGGAGTCGGACTCGATGCACTCGGCCTCGATGCCCGAGGCGATGTGGGACGGGATGTTCCGCGCGCAGTGCACGTGGGACGCCGCGATGGCGTGGAACGCCGTCGCGGCGCTGAAGATGGCGAACGACCCGAACGCGGTGATGGTCGTCCTCATCGGCTCCGGCCACGTCGCGTACGGGCTCGGCGCGCAGCGGCAGGCGGCGCTCTGGTTCGACGGCCCGTCGGCGTCGGTCGTCCCGATCCCGGTCCTCGACGACAAGGACGCCCCCGTGAGGGTCCGCGCCTCCTACGCCGACTTCGTCTGGGGCGTCCCGAAGGAGACCGACCCGGCCTACCCCGTCCTCGGCCTCTCGACGCGCGACCCGAAGGACGGCTCGGAGGGGTGGCCCGTCATCAACGTGGAGAAGGACTCCGTCGCCGACGCCGCGGGGTTCAGGGTAGGCGACGTCCTCCTCTCGATGGACGGGACCTCGCTCCGCGAGAAGGGGACGATGAACCGCCTCATGGCCGACAAGCGCTGGTCCGACACGGCGACGTACGTCGTCAAGCGGGGCGACGAGAAGGTGACGCTCGTCGCGAGGCTCGCCCGCAGGCTCCCGGCGGTCCCGAAGGCCGGAGGCGAGAAGAAGTGACCGGCGGCGGCGCACGGACCTCCCTTCGCGGGACGCTCTTCGTCGCGACCTGTCTCGGCGCGGCGGTCCTCGCGGGAGCGGCCCGCGCCGCCGGGCCCGCGCCGCCCGCGGCCCCGGCGGACCTCCCGGCGGCGGCGCCCGCGTACGACCTCGACGTCGAGCTCGTCCCGGCGACGGGGCTCCTCCGCGTCACGGCGCGGATCGCGCTCCCGGCCGGCGCGAAGCCGGAGTTCCTCCTGAACGCCGCGCTGAAGGTGACGAAGGCCGTGCCGGCGGTGAGCGAGGTGCCGCTCGGAGACGTGGCGGCGTTCTTCGGGAACAACGGCGCGGCGGAGGAGCCGTCGCGCCGCGCGCCGCTGAAGCGCTACCGCGCGAAGGGCGCACCCGCGGAGCTGACGCTCGCGTACGAGGGCGTCGTCCGGAACGAGCTGACGGCTCCGAAGGAGGAGTACCAGCGCGGCTTCCGGGAGACGACCGGGACGATCGGGCCGGAGGGGGTCTACCTCGCGGGGAACACGTTCTGGCTGCCTTCGTTCGGCGAGGCGCTCGTCAAGTTCCGGATGGCGGCGAAGGCCCCCGCCGGGTGGCAGCTCGTCTCCCAGGGAGACGGGACGGCCCGCGGCGCCGACGGCGTCGCGCGCTGGGACTCGAAGGGACCGGTCGACGAGGCGTACCTCGTCGGCGGGCCGCTTCAGGTCTGGCGCGACCGGGCCGGCGACGTCGAGACGCTCGCCTTCCTCCACGAGAAGGACGACGCCCTCGCCGCGAAGTACCTCGCCGCGACGGCGCAGTACCTCGAGATGTACCGCGCGCTGATCGGGCCGTACCCGTACGGGAAGTTCGCGCTCGTCGAGAACTTCTGGGAGACGGGCTACGGCATGGCGTCGTTCACTCTCCTCGGCCCGCAGGTCATCCGCTTCCCGTTCATCCTGACGTCGTCCTACCCGCACGAGATCCTCCACAACTGGTGGGGGAACTCGGTCTTCGTCGACTACGCGAAGGGGAACTGGTGCGAGGGGCTGACGGCCTACCTCGCCGACCACCTGATCCAGGAGCAGCGCGGGAAGGGCGAGGAGTACCGCCGCGGGACGCTCCAGAAGTACCTCAGCTACGTCCGCGAGGGGCGCGACTTCCCGCTCACCGAGTTCCGCGGGCGCGAGAGCGCCGCGACGGAGGCCGTCGGGTACGGCAAGGCGCTCATGGGGTTCCACATGGTGCGGCGCCACGTCGGCGACGCGGCCTTCCGGAAGACGCTCGCGCGCTTCTACACGGATTTCCGCGGGAAGCGGGCGACGTTCGACGACTTCCGCGCGACGGCCGAGGCGGTCTCGGGGAAGCCGCTCGCTTGGCTCTTTGACGGTTGGGTGAAGCGCGCCGGGGCGGCCGAGCTCGTCCTCGGCCCCGCGACCGTCGCGCGCGACGGCGAGAAGTGGAAGGTGACGGGAACGCTCCGGCAGGTCCAGAAGGACGCGCCGTTCCCGCTCGAGGTGCCCCTCTCCGTCGTGACGGAGAAGGGGACCGTCCGCCACGTCGCGAGGCTCGAGGGCGCCGAGGCGCGCTTCGAGATCGCGACGGACGCGCCGCCGCTCTCCCTCGCGGCCGACCCGCAGTTCGACCTCTTCCGTAAGCTCGACCCGCGGGAGATCCCGCCGTCGATCGGGCAGGTCTTCGGCGAGCCGAAGGTCCTCGCCATCCTCCCCTCGGGCCTCCCTCCGGAGGAGGACGCCGCGTGGCGCGCGCTCCTGAAGGGCTGGGAAACGCCGACGCACGCGATCGAGGTGAAGGCCGAGGCGGACGTCTCGTCTCTCCCGGCCGACCGGGCGATCTGGGTCGTCGGGAAGGGGAACCGCTTCGCTTCGCTCTTCACGACGCAGGAAGGGCTGGCCGTCGACGCGAACGACCTGACCGCCCTGGGCGAGAAGGTGGCCCTCGCGGGCCACACGTTCGTCGTCGTCGCGCGCCACCCGGGAGACCCGGCGAAGGCGGTCGGCTGGCTCTTCGGCGATCCGCTCGCGGCGCTGCCGGGTCTCGGCCGCAAGCTCCCCCACTACGGCAAGTACTCGTACCTCGGCTTCGAGGGGACCGAGCCGGTGAACGTCCTCAAGGGTCAGTGGCCCGAGAGCGACTCGCCGCTCCGCGCCGACCTTCGCCCGACGGATCAGCGTGCCGCTCCCCTCCCGGCGCTCGCGCCCGAGACGCGGCGCGCGCTCGCCGAGCTCCCCCCCGCGTTCTCGCAGGCGCGCCTCGGCGCGCACGTCGCAGCCCTCACGGCGCCGGCGCTCGAGGGGCGCGGTCTCGGCACGCCGGGTGAGAAGGCGGCCGCGGAATACGTCGCGGCGGAGATGAAGGCGGCCGGGCTTTCGCCGGCCGGAGACGCCGGCGCGTTCCTCCAGCGTTTCCGCGTCGAGAAGACCGCTGCGGGCACGCCCGCGGACGTCGCGAACGTCGTCGGACTCCTGCCGGGGAGCGACCCGTCCCTGAAGGACCGTCCCGTCGTCGTCGTCGCCCACCTCGACCACCTCGGCCACGGGTGGCCCGACGTCCGCAAGGAGTTCCAGGGGCAGGTCCATTCCGGTGCCGACGACAACGCGAGCGGCGTGGCGGTCCTCCTCGAGCTCGCGCGCGCGATGAAGGACGAAAAGGCGAAACGTCCTGTCGTCTTCCTCGCCGTGACGGGCGAGGAGGCGGGGCGCCTCGGCTCGAAACGATGGGTCGCGGGACCATCCGCGTTCGAGGCGTCGAAGACCTTCGCCGCCGTGAACCTCGACACGGTCGGGCGCCTCGGCGCGGGCAAGCTCCAGGTCCTCGGCACGGGGACGGCGGCCGAGTGGATCCACGCCGTCCGCGGCGCGAGCTGGGTGACGGGCGTCGAGACGAAGGCCGTGCCGGAGACTCTCGAGTCGTCGGACCACGTCAGCTTCGTCGAGGCCGGGATTCCGGCCGTCCAGCTCTTCACCGGGCCGCACGCCGACTACCACCGCCCGTCGGACACCGCGGAGAAGATCGACGTTCCGGGCCTCGCGAAGGTCGCTGCCGTCGCGAAGGAGCTGGTGGCGTGGCTCGCGGGGCGATCCGAGCCGCTCGCGGTCTCGATCGCCTCGAAGGCACCGGCCGAGCCCGCGGCGTCCGCTCCCGCGGCGGGGGGCGCCGCGGCCGCCCCGCCGGCCCGCCGCGTCAGCTTCGGGACGATGCCCGACTTCTCGTTCGAGGGGCCGGGCGTGAAGGTCGAGGCCGTCGTCCCGGGCTCTCCCGCCGAGAAGGCGGGGGTGAAGCCCGGGGACGTCGTCCTCGCCCTCGACGGAAAGGCGGTCGCGAGCCTCCGCGACTTCTCGGAGAAGCTGAAGGGGATGAGCCCGGGGCAGGTCGTGAAGGCGACGCTCCGGCGGGAGGGGAAGGAGCTCGAGCTTTCCGTGACCCTCGTCGAGCGGTGACCGCGCCGTGCGACCACTCCGCGCGCCCGTCCTGACAATCCTCCTCGTCGCGGCCTCGGCCGCGCCCCTCGCCGCCCAGATCCCCGGCCTCTCGAAGGCCTCGCCCTCGCCGGTCCCCGCGACGCCGACACCCGTGCCGGAGGTCGCGCCCGACTCGCCCCGGTCGACGATCGCGGAGTTCCTCGCCCTCGCGCGGAAGGGCCGATACGCCGAAGCGACGCGCTTCCTCGAGCTGCCGGTCGGCCTCGAGAAGCACGGACCCGAGCTCGCCCGCAAGCTGAGGCTCGTCCTCGACCGGGAGCTCTGGATCGACGTCGGCAAGGTCTCCCCGCTCCCCTCCGGCCACCTCGACGACGGCCTGCCGCCCGAGTTCGAGGAGATCGGCGCGATCACCGGGGCCACGGGCAAGCCTGAGCCCGTCCGCCTCGTCCGCAGGGACCGCTCGGAGGGCCCCAGCTGGGTCTTCTCACGCGGGACGATTGCTCACGTCGCGGCGTGGTACGAGACGCTCGACAACCGCCCGCTCCTCGACACCCTCCCGGAGCCGCTCATCCGGCGCGGTCCGCTGGAGCTCCTCTGGTGGCAGTGGCTCGCCGTCTTCGCGCTCTTCGTCCCGGCGTGGTGGGGCGGACGGCTCCTCGGCTGGGCCACGCGCAAGGTCCTCCTTCGCCTCGCCCGGCGGACGGCGGCCCGCTGGGACGCCGCGCTCCTCCTCCGGATGCGGGGCCCGTTCACGCTCGGCTGGACGCTCCTCCTCCTGCGCGCCGGGCTCCCCTTCCTGGGGCTCTACGCGCCGGCCGAGGCGTTCGCGATCCAGGTCCTCAAGGCGGGCGCGATCCTGGCGTTCTTCTGGGCGACCCTTCGGGCGATCACGGTCGCCGGCGACATCCTCGCCCAGGAGCCGTGGGCGACCGCGAACGCGGGGGCCCGCTCCTTCCTCCACTTCTCGGTCCGCTTCGGGCGGCTCTTCGTCGTCGGCATGGGCGCCCTCGCCGCCCTCGCCGCCCTCGGGATCCCGGTCAACAGCGTCCTCGCCGGCCTCGGCATCGGCGGCATCGCGGTCGCGTTCGCCGCCCAGAAGACGTTCGAGAACTTCTTCGGCGCCGTCGCCATCGGCGTCGACCAGCCGCTCCGCGTGGGCGACTACGTGAAGGTGGGGGACGTCCAGGGAGACGTCGAGAAGATCGGTCTCCGCTCGACGCGGATCCGGACCCTGGACCGGACGCTCGTGACGATCCCGAACGGGAAGCTCGCCGACGCGCAGGTCGAGAGCTTCGCCGAGAGGGACCGCTTCCGGCTCGCGGCGACGCTCGCGCTCCAGCACGGCACGACGGCGGACCAGCTCCGGGAGATCGTCTCGGCGATCGAGGTGCTCCTGCGGGCGCACCCGAAAATCTGGCCCGAGACCGTCGTCGTCCGCCTCGTCTCCATCGGCGAGTCGTCCCTCAACGTCGAGCTGATGGCGTGGTTCCTGACGCCGCAGCTCGCCGAGTTCCGCGACGTCCGGCAGGAGGTCCTCCTCGGCATCCTGGAGATCGTCGAGAGGGCCGGGACGCGCTTCGCCTACCCGACACGCACCGTCCACCTCGTCGCGCCGGGTGCCGGCGGGGCGGCGGGCCCCGTCCGGTGAGCCTCCCGACGCGGGTCCTCGGCCCGGGCGACGAGGCGCGCGTCGAGACGTTCCTCCGGCCGCACGTCGACTCCTCGCTCTTCCTCCTCGGGAACCTCCGCGCCGCCGGGCTCGTCGACACGGGAGCGCCGTACAGCGCGACGTGGGTCGCCTCCTTCGAGGACGGGGCCGTCGCCGGAGTCGCGGCGCACTGCTGGAACGGCGTCCTCCTCCTCCAGGCTCCCCGCGAGCTCGCCCCGCTCGCGCACGCCGCCCTCGACGCCTCGGGCCGCTCCCTCGCCGGGCTCTCCGGGCCCCGGGCCCAGGTCGAGGCCGCGCGGACGGCGCTCGGCCTCGACGGCGCACCGGCCACGATGGACCACGAGGCGGAGCTCTTCTCCCTCGCTCTCGCGGAGATGGTCGTTCCCGCGCCGCTCCTCCGTGGCGACGTCTCCTGCGGGCCGCCGCGCGTGGACGAGCTCCCCCTCCTCGCCGACTGGCGCGTGGCCTACGCCGTCGAGACGCTCGGGGCCGTGGCGGGCCCGGCCCTCGCGGCGTCCTGCGCCGAGGAGGTCGGCCGGCTCGCCGCCGGGGGGAACGCCTTCGTCCTCCGCGAGGAGGGGCGCCCGGTCGCGTTCAGCGGCTTCAACGCACGCCTTCCCGACGTCGTTCAGGTCGGGGGGGTCTTCACGCCCCCCGCCCTCCGCGGCCGCGGCCACGCGCGGAGCGTCGTGGCGGGCTCCCTGCTCGCCGTGCGCGACACGGGTGTTCCGCGCGCCGTCCTCTTCACCGAGCGGGAGAACCTCGCGGCCCGCCGGGCTTACCTCGCCCTCGGGTTCCGGGTCGTCGGCGACTACGGAATGGTCTTCTTCGAGGCGGCCGCGCGGCCGGTTCGGTAGACTCCACGGCCGCATGACTCCCGCAGAAGAAACCATCCGCAAGACCCTCGAGCCCCTCGCCCGCGCGCCGCTCCCCGGCGACGCCGACGCCTCGCTCTTCGAACTCGGCGTCCTTGACTCGTTCGGCCTGATGGACGCCGTCGCGCGCCTCGAGGAGGCGTTCGGAGTGAAGGTCCCCGACGCCGACCTGACGCCCCGGCGCTTCGAGACGCTCGCGAAGATCGAGCGCTACTTCACGAGCCGCGCCGCCTGACGGACGTGGCGCACCTCGCGGGCTTCGGCCACGCTCTCCCCGACCGGGTCGTCCCTTCCTCGGAGCTCGCCCCACTCCTCGGCGTGACCGAGGAGTGGATCGTCGCGGCCTGCGGGATCCGGGAGCGGCGCTGGCTCACGGGCGACGACGGCGCCGCGACGCTCGCGGGCCGTGCCGCGCGCGCGGCGCTCGCGTCGGCGGGGCTTCCCGCAGAGCGGCTCGGCGCGATCGTCGTCGGGACGGGAAGCGCGCCGCGCGCCTTCCCCGGGATCTCCGCGGACCTGCAGCGGGACCTCGGCGCCCCGGGCATTCCCGCGTTCGACGTCCCGCTCGCGAGCGTCGGCGGCCTCTTCGCGCTCGCGCTCGCGGTCGACCTCTGCCCGCGGACCGGGCCGGTCCTCGTCGCCGCGGCCGAGGAGATGTCGCGCGTCCTCCAGCGGGCCCCGCTCGCGAAGGAGACCGCGATCCTCTTCGGCGACGGCGCCGGCGCGTGCGTTGTCGCGCCGGGAAGCGGCGCGCTCGACGTCGTCGACGTCCGCCTCGCGAGCGACGGCTCGTTCGCCGACGCCCTCGCGCTCGGCCCGGCCGGCCCCCTCGTCATGGATGGCAGGACGGTGATCCTCCAGGCGAGCCGAAAGCTCCCGGCGGCGATCCGGTCCGTCCTCGAGCCGAACGGCCTCTCCCCCGCCGACGTCGACCTCTTCGTCCTCCACCAGGCGAACCTGAACCTCCTGAAGGGGGTCGCGCGGTCGCTCGGCGTCGGCGAGGAGAAGCTCGTCCTGAACCTCGAGAGGTTCGGGAACACGTCCGCCGCCTCGGTCCTGATCGCGCTCTCCGAGGCGGCCGGGGAAGGACGGATCCGCCCCGGCGCACGGGTCGTCGTGGCCGCCTTCGGGGCCGGCTTCAGCTGGGGCGCCGCGCTCCTGAAGGCGCAGGGCTAGAGACCCGCCCGGCTCCGCCGATCGACCCTCCCTCCCGAGGTCAGGCGCCGCGGGCGCCGCGGGGAGGCTCGTGGCGAGCCTCCCCGATCCAGCCCCTTTCCGAGGGGAGGCGCCGCAGGCGCCGCGGGGAGGCTCGTGGCGAGCCTCCACGATCCAGCCCCTTTCCGAGGGGAGGCGCCGCAGGCGCCGCGGGGAGGCTCGTGGCGAGCCTCCCCGATCCAGCCCCCTTCCGAGGGGAGGCGCCGCAGGCGCCGCGGGGAGGCTCGTGGCGAGCCTCCCCGATCCACTTCAGTTCAGCCGTTCGGCAGCCCGGGCGGTCGCGAGCCTCCGGATGACACGACGGTACGGGCCCCAGTGGTCCTGGTATCCCTGGCTCCACATCCAGGCCATGACCTCGATCGCCTGGGAAGGGTCGAACGGCGACCACCGCTCGTCCCCCCAGATCAGCCCGAGCCGGCGCATCGCCTCCACGTTCCTCCGGAACGTGTACGGCGTGAACTGGCTGATCCCGTGGTAGCGGCCGCAGCCGGACCGGACCTTCGAGGTGAGGCGGCTCTCCTCCCACAGGACCTGGTACATGGCGAGCGCCTGGTCGGTGATGCCGTACCGCCGGCAGGAGGCGTAGACCATCGCCCAGACGTCCTCCTGGAGGGCTCCCTTCAGCTCCGGGGCCGGATCGGGCCACCCCGCGGGAAGGGTCGTGAAGCCGGGAAGCCGGGTCGGGGTGACCACCGTCGGGCCCCCCGCCTTCACGCCCCCGCTCCCGTCGATCGGGACGCCGATGGCGAGCACCGATGCGAGGCCCGCCCCGACCAGCCGGAGGGTCGTCCCCCGGCTTCGTCGGTCGTTCGCCTCGTCTCGTTCCTCGTCGCGTCGATGCATAAAACTCCACTATTCAAGGTTTTTCGGATTTCCTGAGCGGCCACGCCGACCTCGCGCCAACCGTGGCCGACTGCGAGGGGTAACCCTAGGATGCTCGGAATATGGGTGAGGTTGGCGGAACCGTCAAGCAAGCAAACTTCGCGCCCGAACGGGGGCACTTGCGCCCGAGGTGCGCCGCTCCGGGTGGGGGGGACCGGTCAGGAGGCAGGAACGGGCGCGCCGAGCCATCCCGCGAGAAGCGACTTCTCGCGCGCTCCCGCGGCGGGGTCCGGGACGATCTCGAGGCCGACAGCCCTGCGGGCACCGAGAACGAGTGGAACCTCGACGAGCCGGCCGAGCCGGAAGAGGTGGAGCCGGACCGCACGTCCCGGAGAGACGTCGCGGGCGAACCTCTTCAGCTGCTCCTCGTCCGCTCTCACCCCGTCGAGCGCGACGACCTCGTCTCCGGCCGAGACTCCCGCCGCGCACGCCGCGCGGCCGTCATAGACCTCGGAGACGAGGAGCCTTCCCCCGTCCGTTTTCGTTTTCCAGCCGAAGTCTCCCCGCTCGCCGACGCCGGCGGGCTCCCCGCCGTTCCCCTCGTCGTGTTCCGGCTTCTCCCGGAGGACGAGTCCGAGGCGCCGCAGCAGCTCCTCGAACGGAGGGCTCTCGACCCCCCGGACCCATCGGTCGAAGAGCGCCGTCATGCCGGGGCCGCCCGCCTCGACGGCCGCGGCCTCCCAGGCTCCCTCCGGGTAGGGCTTCCCGCGCGAGCCCCAACGGCGCCAGAGCGAGAGGAGGACGTCGTCGAGCGACCGGCGACCATCCGACTCGGACCGGATCGCGAGGTCGAGGGCCAGGCCGACGAGAGCCCCGCGGCGGTAGTAGCTCTCGGAGACGTTTGGGGAGTTCTCGTCGGGCCGGTAGAACCGGATCCAGGCGTCGAAGGAGGCCTCCTCGACGCTCTGGACGAGGCGGCCCGGAGTCTCCCGGTGATCCTTCACGTCCCTCGCCCACGCCTCGAAGGCGTGCTTCGGCTCCTCGAGACCGGCCCTCACGAGGAGGAGGTGCTCGTAGTAGGACGTCACCCCTTCGAGCGCCCAGAGGTCCCGCACGTACGTCTCGCGCGCGTAGTCGAACGGGCCGAGCCCCGCGGGACGGATCCGCTTGACGTTCCACGCGTGGAAGAGCTCGTGCGAGAAGAGCGAGAGGACGTCCCGGTACGACTTCTCGGGACGGAACTTCCAGGGCGAGACACCGCAGCTCTGCGACGCGCGGTGCTCGAGCCCGCCCCGAGCCCCCTCGGCGAGGTGGACGAGGAAGAGGTAGCGCTCGTAGGGAAGGCCCCCGAAGAGCGACGCGGCGGCCTCGACGAGGCGGCCCAGGTCCCGGACGAGCCTCTCGGGATCCTCGTTCCCCTCGCCCCAGAGCGCGAGGGTGTGAGGGACGCCCCGGACGCGGAACGCGAAGGTCCGGTGGGTGCCGCACTCGAAGGGAGAGTCGACGAGCTCGTCGTAGTCCGAGGCGACGAAGGCGCCGCCACGCCGCGGGAGGGCGACGGACGCCTTCCAGCCGCGCGGGAGCCGGAAGCGCAGGAGCTGCGGCTCGTCCTTCCGCCCGTCGACGTGAAGGAAGAGGCACGCGCCGTTGCCGTATCCGTGCGACGCGTCGACGTGCGACGTGCGGACGGTCAGCTCGAAGGCGTAGACGCGGTACGAGACGCGGAACGGTCCCCTCTCCCCGCGCGCCCCCACGGTCACCCTCCAGCGGCTCTTCTCGACCTTGCGCACCGGAAGTGTCGAACCCGACGGACCGGCGACGACGAGGTCGCGGACGTGCCGGGCGTGATCCCGGACGAGGTAGGAGCCGGGAGTCCAGGCCGGAAGGCAGAGGTCGAAGGAGCGGACGGCGCGGCCGAAGGGCGCCACGTCCATCGAGATCTCGAAGAGGTGCGTCGCGGGCCTCGGCATCGAGACCGTGAACGCGGTCGCCGGCCCCGGACGCTTCGTCATCGCCATCCTCGCCTCCCGCCGGCGAGAATAGCAATCAGTACCGGCGCATCAGGCCGACGACGATCCCCTGCACCTGGACGTCCTCCTCGCGGGCGCGGATCGGCTCGAGCCTCGCGTTCGACGGCTGGAGGCGGACGCGCCCCTCGGGCTCGCGGTAGAGCCGCTTCAGCGTCGCCTCGCCGTTGACGAGCGCGGCGACCATCTCGCCGTTCTCCGCGCGAGTCCTGCGGTGGACGACGACCCAGTCGCCGTCACGGATCCCCTCGTCGATCATCGAGTCGCCGCTGACGAGGAGGACGAAGTTCTCCCCCTTGCGCGTGAGCGACTCCGGGACGTGGAGGCGGTCGTCGCCCGGGAGGACCTCGATCGGGCTCCCGGCGGCGATCCGTCCGAGGAGGGGGATCTCGAGGGCCGGCGCTCCGACCGCCTCGTCGGCGACGTCGAGAGAACGGCGCTGGTTCCAGTCGCGAACGAGCACTCCCTTGTCGAGGAGGAGCCGGATGTGCTTCTGCAGGGTCCCGAAGGAGGAGTAGCCGAAGTGCTCGCAGATCTCGCGCTGGGTCGGGGCGATCCCTCTCCGGGTCCGGTAGTCGCGGATGAAGGTCACGATCTCCTGCTGCCTTTCGGTCAGATTCGGTCGTCCAGCCATAATTCTTTCGGCCTTTCTCCGATATTTCCTTACGAAATAAGATACGGCACGACAGGCTCGCGACTCATTATGGCGCAATTTCACCGCAAGTCAAGCGGTCATCCCGGCAGACTCGGGTCGGCACCAAAGGCAGCCGCCGCTCACGTCGCGCCCTGTCGGACCCACCTGTATTGCAGATGAAATGTGGCAGATTCGCTTACGCTCCTAAATTCATTAGGAAAACTTATATAAATGCCTTATTCAATTCGGAAGCTCGAGGTCGAGGGCAAAGTCGCCTTAGAATCGCGGAAATGGGACGCCCGGCGCGGTCCGGGCTTTGCGTCTGCAGTGCCGAAGACGATGTCGACACCTCCCTGGGCGGATCCATTCGAGGCCGAGCTCGGGCGTATTCCCGAGAAGCTGAGGCGGTTCTTTCTTTCCCGCGGAGTCCGCACCGAGGACGAAGCGTGCGACCTCGTCCAGGAGACGCTCCTTCGCGTCCTCCAGCGCGTGAGCCGCGGAGAGCCGCTCGACTCCCCGGAGGCCTACTCTCTCGGCGTCGCCAAGAACGTCTTCTTCGAGTATTGCCGCCGGGTCCAGCGGGCGAACAAGCACGAGGGCCTGTCGGGCGTCCTCGACCTCGCGGGGACCGAGGACCCCCTGAGCGACGCGCTCAGCAGCAGCCGCAGGCTGATCGTGAGGAAGGCCCTCGAGCTCCTCCCGGCGCGAATGCGAGTCCTCCTCGTCCGGCGCTTCGTCGAGGAGGTCCCCTCGCGCACGATCGCGCGCGAGGAGGGGATCACGACGGACGCCGTCGACATGAGGGTCTACCGGGCCAAGCGGGAGCTGCGGAAGAAGATGGACAGCACGGCCGCGCGGTCCGCCGTCCGCGAGATGCGGGAGGAAGAGCGGCGCAACCTCCCCCGCGACGGGGAGAACGAGTGAACCGCGAGCCCGCGGTCGAGAAGGGCCGCATCCGCGAGTACCTGCTCAGGAACCTCGCCGAAGCCGAGCGCGCCCGGTTCGAGGAATCGTACTTCGCCGACGACGCCCTCCTCGATCGCGTCGAGGCCGAGGAGGACCTCCTCGTTTCGGACTACGTCCTCGGTCGCCTCAGCGACTCGGATCGCCACCGGTTCGAGCAGGCGCTTCTCGCGACCCCCTACTACCGCGAGCGGGTCGAGACGACGACCCGGCTGCGCCGGAAGATCGCCCGCGACGAGCACGTCCGGACGCTGTCGCGGGCCGCGGCACCGGCCCCCTCCACAGGTCTCTTCCCGGGCCGCACCGGCATCGTCGTCGCGTTCGCGCTCCTCGGGATCCTGCTTCTCGCCTCGCTCGTCACGGCGCTGCGGCTGAAGGAGCAGCTGACGACGCTGCGCGCCGGGCTGAACGTCCCCGCCCCGGCCGCGGTCACCGCCGCCGCCGGAGGCGTGGTCCCCGCCACCCCGGCCATCGTCCTGCAGGCGCCGGCCGCCGAGGGCGTCGCCGTCCGCCGCGTCGAGCGCTCCCCGGGCTCGCCCCTCGTCCTCGTCATCCCGCGCTCCGCGGCGCCCGCCGACGCGCGCGCCTGGCGGGTCGCCCTGCGCGACGGGTCGGGCGCAATCGTCTGGGACAGCGGCGACCAGCCGCTCACCGCGGGGGCGTCGGCGGACCTCGCGGTGAGGCTCCCTCCCGGCGTTCCCGGACCCGGGCGGGTGGGCGCCACGCTCTTCGCGGGCGGCGCACCCGTCTTCTCGGTGCTCCTCGACGTCGGCGTCCCTCCCGGCCCGCCGCCGCGTTAGTTCCGGCCCCGATCGGACACTACGGCGCGAAGGGTGAGTCCGGTCCTGCACTCGACCTCGTGACCCCGGAAGGCGCCCTCCCGATCGGCGCCGTCTCCTTCCTCCGCCCCGCCACGGGTCCCCTCCCCGTGGCGGGGTTTCCTCTCTCCACGGAGGCGGGGAGCTCCCCTACCGGTCCTTCCAGACCGGCGGCCGGCCCTCGAGGGCGGCCCGGATTCCCTCGGCCGCGTCCTCGGTCCGCATGAGCTCGCGGGTCCAGGTCCGTTCGACGGCGGAGAGGGCGGAGAGAGGATCCCCGCAGGAGCCCTGGTTCAGGGCGCGCTTGGCGAGGCGGAGCGAGGAGGCCGAGAGGGTCTCGAGGCGGGATCGCATCGTCTCGAGCGCCTCGACGAGGTCGCCCGGGTTCACGAGCGCGTTGACGAGCCCCCGCCGCTCGGCGGCCTCGGCCGTCATCGCGGCGCCGCAGAGGATCAGGTCCGCCGCCTTCGTCCTCCCCGTCCGCCGCTCGAGCAGCACCGCCGCGACCGGCGGGAACGAGCCGCGGTGGATCTCGGGAAAGCCGAAGCTGGCCGTCGTCTCGGCGAACACGAAGTCGCAGGCGAGCGCGAGCTCGGCTCCGGCGCCGAGCGCGCGGCCCTGGACGAGCGCGCAGGTCGGCACCTCGCAGGTCAGGAGGAAACGGACGAGGGAGTGCCACGCCGAGGAGAGCGCCTCCGCCTGGCCGCCGTCGGCCGGGAGGATCTCCGTCCCGTTGCAGAAGTCCTCGCCTCTCGCGGCGAGAGCGACGAGCCGGATGTCGCGGCGCCGCGCGACCTCGCGGAGCCTCGCCTCGAGCGTCGCGACCGTCTCCCGGTCGAGGACGTTCTCGGGGGGCCTCCAGAACGTGACCGTGGCCGCCGTGCCGTCGACCGTCACCGAGACGCCGCCAACGCCCATCGCCTCGTCCTTCCTGCCGCCCCGGCCCCGCGTTCGCGCCAGACTAACGGAAAAAGACCCCGCTCGGGAGGCGGGGTCGTCACTTGCGATGGTCGGGGCGAGAGGATTCGAACCTCCGACCCCACGGTCCCGAACCGTGTGCGCTACCAGGCTGCGCTACGCCCCGAAGAACGCGCGGACGCGGAAGATAGCACGGGCCCTGCCGGAAGGGAAGCGTCGACCGACGCCCGAGCGCGCGCTCAGGGGGCCGCCGGCGCGCCCCACCCGCGCGGGTCGGCCGCGCCGGTGAGACGGCCGTCGGCGTCGAACGCGATCGCGTGGACCTTTCCGATCGGGTCGCGCCCGCGGAGGACGTGCCCGCGGCCGCGCAGCGCCGCGAGAAGCGGCGCGGGCACCTTTCCCCTCTCGAAGTACACCACGTCCGGCGCGTGCTGGTGGTGGAGGCGCGGAGCGGCGACGGCCGCGGCGAGGTCCGCGCCGGCGAGAGTCCGCAGGAGGACCTGCAGGACCGTCGTCGGGATCGTCGAGCCCCCGGGCGACCCGACGACCAGGACGGGGCGGCCGTCCCGCTCGACGATCGTCGGCGCCATCGACGAGAGCGGTCTCCCGCCGGCACGCACCTCGTTCGAGCTCCCTTGCACGAGGCCGTAGAGGTTCGAGACGCCGGGGGCGATGGCGAAGTCGTCCATCTCGTTGTTCAGGAGGACGCCGACGCCCGGGACGACGGCGCCGTTGCCGAACGAGCCGTTCAGCGTCGTCGTCAGCGAGACCGCGAAGCCGTCCGGCGTGGCCACCGAGAGGTGCGTCGTCTCCTCGCGCTCGAGGGCGGTCGCGCCGTCGACGGAGGCCGACGGCGTCGCGCGCGCCGGGTCGATCGACGCGCCAAGCGCCGCGAGCCGCGACGGCGCGAGGAGCGCCGCGAGAGGGACCGCGACGCAGTCGGCATCCCCGAGCCACCGGTTCCTGTCGGCGTAGGCGCGCCGCTCCGCCTCGAGAAGGAGGTGGTACCCCTTTGCGTCGAGGGCGGTCGGCGCGACGCCCCTCGCGACCTCGAGCTGGGCGAGGACCGATCGGAGGACGAGGCCTGCCGACGACGGGAGCGGCGCCGTGTGGACCGTGAACCTCCCGGTCCGGATCTCGTCCGGGGCACGCCAGACGGGAGCGTAGCCGGCGAGGTCCTCCTCGGAAAGGACGCCGCCATGCCTCGCCACGAACGCGGCGATCCTCGTCGCGACCTCGCCACGGTGGAACGCCTCCGGCCCTTCCTTCGCGATCCGCTCGAGGGTCCGCGCGAGGACGGGCTGCCGGAGGAGGGTCCCCGGCGCGAGCGGCTCGCCGCCCGGGAGGAAGACGCGGCGCGTCTCCTCCCAGCGGGAGAGCAGCTCGCGCTCCTGGCGCAGCTCCCTCGCGAGGCCTTCCGGGACGGGGAAACCGTCGCGGGCGAGGCGCACCGCGGGCGCCACGACCTTCTCCCACGGCAGCTTCCCGAGCCGGCGGTGCGCCTCGGCGTAGCCCCGGACCGAGCCCGGGACCGCGACGGCGAGCGCGGACGCCGTCGAGGCCCTCGGGACGGGCTTCCCGCCCGGCCCGAGGTACATGTCGCGCCGCGCCCGCGCGGGGGCCGTCTCGCGGAAGTCGAGCGCGTGCACGGCGCCGTCCGGTGTTCGCGCGACGAGGAATCCGCCTCCCGCGAGGTTGCCCGCCTGCGGGTAGGCCACGGCGAGCGCGAGCGCCGCGGCGATGGCCGCGTCCATCGCGTTTCCTCCCGCCGCGAGGACCTCGGCGCCGGCGCGCGAGGCTTCGGGCGCGGCGGAGACGACCATGCCCCGGCTCGAGGTGAGGACCGGCGCCGGGCCGAAGGGCGCCGCGCCGGCCGGGGCGGCGTGGCCCTCCCCGCCGCGGACCGCGGCGAGGAGGGCGACGAGAAGGCAGGGGACGCTAGCGGAGCGAGAGGACGAGCTTGCCGGACGCATTCAGCTCGAGCACGAGGGATCGTGTCTCGCCCCCCGGCACGACCAGGTCCGCGGCCTCGTAGCCGTTGAACGAACGGTTCGTCGGAATCGCCCAGGCCTTGAAGCTCGCCGGTCCCGACGGGACCTCCACGACGCCTTCGACGAGGCCGCCCGCGCTCTTCCGGCCGAAGTCGAACTGGCGGCGGAAGATCTCCTTGTCGTTCCGACGGACCATCACGTAGCCCTCGGGGGCCGGGCTCTGGAAGACGATCCGGACCTTCGACACTCCGGGCGTCGGAGTCGCCGGCTTCGGCGTCTCGACGGGAGGCGCGGCCTTCACCTCGCGAACCGGAGTCGGCACCGGCGTCGGCTTCTTCTTCTTCGCGAGCTCGGCGGCCGCCTTCTTCTCGGCGGCGGCCTTCTCGGCCTGTGCCGCCTTCACGGACGCGCGGATCGACTGGGCGTCCGCGTTGTCGGGCTGGAGGAGGAGGACGGCGGAGAGCTCGTCGAGGGCACGGTCGAACTGCCCCTCTTCGGCGGCCTGGCGGGCCGCGGCGAGGCGCGTCTCGACCTCGCGGCCGACCTCCTCGCCCGCCTGCTTCGCCTTGGCCTGCTCCTCGGCGCGCGCGAGAGCCTCGCGAGCGGCCGCCGAGTCGGGCTTGCGACGGATCACCTCGCGGAACTTCTCGAGCGCCTGGCTGGCGTTCCCCGCCGCGAGGAGGCGATTGCCGTCCTCCATCAGGGCCTTCAGCTCCTGGACCTCCCGCTCGCGGACCTCGTCGACCGCGGCCTGCGCGTCGATCTTCGCCTTGCGCGACCAGAGGGAGCCGGCGACGACGCCGGCGGCGACGAGGACGAGGCCGATGATGAGGGCGACGAACTTCCCGTTGACGGCGCGCTTCAGCACGGGCCCCGCGGGGGCCTGCGGCGGCACGGTGGCCGGGACCGGGATCGGCTCGAGCTCCACCGGCGGGAGCTCCGTCGACGGAGCGGCCGGGCCGGGAGCGGCGAGTCCGGCGGACGACGCGAGCTTTGCCGCCGCGCTCGCCGGCTTCGGCGCCGGGGGAACGGCCGGCCGGGCCCCGGAGGGAGCAGGAGGCCGGGGGGCCGCGGGAGCCGGGGGTCGGGAGGGCGGCGGCGCGGGGAGCGTGGCGGACGGCGGCTTCGGCGCGGGAGCCCCCGCGCGGGCCAGCTTCATCGCGTCGACGATCCGCTCGGTCGCCCCTTCCTCGCCGACGTCGGCAGGAAGTGGAGCGGGACCGGAAGCGGCCGGCGGCGGGAACGGGCTGCGGAGGATCTCGGTGGGACGGTCGCCGGACGACGGCGGAGGCACCACCGGCGGCGGCAGCGGGGCCGGGGCCGGCGGGACGATCGACGGTTCCGGGGGTTTCGCGACCTTCTCGACCCTCTCGGATTTCTCGGCGGAAGGGGGCGCGATCGGCCTGAGGATCTCCGTGGGCCGGTCGACGAACGGCTCGACCGGAGCGGGAGGAGCCGGCGGAGCGGCCGGCAGTGTCGGAGAGGCCGGGGGAGGCGGAGGCGCGATCGGCCTGAGGATCTCCGTGGGCCGATCGACGAACGGCTCCGGAAGGACGGCCGCAGGCGGCGGGGAGATCGGCTCGGGAACGGGAGGGGCGACCGGCTGAAGGATCTCGGTCGGTCGGTCGGTTCCTCCACCCGGAGGCGGCGTGAAGCCCGCGAGGCCGCCGACCTGGATGATCTCGGTGGCCCCGTCGGGGCGCTCGTCGGAGAGCCCGGGCGCCGACGGGATCCCGTCGAAAGGCGACACCGCGACGCCGCGGGGCTTCGTCGCGGACGGCACGGGCGTCGGCTCCGGGACCACCGGGACGACGACCTCGGGGCCCGGCAGGGACGCGTCGACGTCGACGACGGCCGCCTCGTCCGCGGGCGGCGGCGGCGGCGGAGCCTTCTTCGAGCGCGTCGGCTCGTCGAGCTGCCAGTCCTCCATGGCGCGCTTCTCCCCGCCGCCCTCGGAGGGGAGGTCGGGAACGGAAGCGGCCACGTACGCCGTCGCGGGAAGCGGCCGCACGACCTCTCTCGTCGCGAGGTCGTCTTCCGGGTCGGGCAGCCGGGGCGGTGGCGGGGCCGCCGGGGCCGCCGCGAGGATGTCGAACGGAGAGCGGCCGGCCGGGGGCGCCTGCATCGGCGGGGGCGTCGGCGGCGGAGACGGAGGGAGCGGCGTCGGGGGGGCCGTGACCGTGGCCACCGGCCCGAGCTTCTCCGCCTCGGCGACCATCTGGCCGAGGTCCCGGAGCATCTGCCGCTCCTCCTCGCGCGCCTTGTACTCGTAGAGCGCGAGGGCGAAGTCGTTGCCGCGCTGGAACCGCTCGCCCGGGTCCTTCGCGAGGGCCCGCTCGAGGACGCTCGCGAACTCCGCCGGGATCGACGCGTCGTAGGTCTCCGGCGGGACGAACTGCTCGTGGACGATCTTGTACGAGATCGACGTGAGGTTGTCCGCGGTGAAGGGCTTCTTCCGCGTGAGGAGCTCGTAGAGGACGACGCCGAGCGAGAAGAGGTCGCTCCGGCCGTCGACCGCGTCGCCCGTGACCTGCTCCGGCGACATGTAGTTCGGCGTGCCGAGGAACTGCCCGGTGGAGGTGAGGTTCGACTTCTCGGTCTTGGCGATCCCGAAGTCGGTGATCTTCACCTGGTTCTCGGGCGTGATGATGATGTTCGCCGGCTTCACGTCCCGGTGGACGATGCCGCGCCGGTGCGCGTAGTCGAGCGCCTCGGCCACCTGGCCGATGATCTCGGCGACGCGCTCGAAGGTGAACGGCGTCTTCTCGCCGAGGAGCTGCTTGAGGTTCTTCCCCTCGACGTACTCCATCGCGATGAACGACGTCTCGGTGGAGGAGTCCTCGCCGACGTCGTGCACCGTGACGATGTTCGGGTGGGAGAGGATGCCCGCCGCCTGGGCCTCGCGGAGGAAGCGCTCCTGGAACTCGCGCTGCTCGACGTCGTCCTCGCTGACCGATCGGATCGTCTTCAGGGCGACGAGGCGGCCGATGACGGGGTCGCGGCCGAGGTAGACGACGCCCATGGCGCCTTTCCCCAGCTCGCGGATCACCTCGTAGCGGCCGAACCTCTTCGGGACACCCGAGGGGGACGCACCGGAAACGCTCGGCAGAGGTCCTCCCGTTCGCGACTGCGGCAATAGGATGCCGGGATTTTCCCCGGTGTCGCGCAGTTTAGGTCCCGGCGAAAGAGGGTGTCAACGCGCGTCTCGGGCGTCGGGCGCCCTCCGGCGCGAACCGAGCTCTTCCCCGGATTCGAGACTTCGGGGAAGGGCCCTCCATCCCTATAATGCAGGCCTTTTGAGACACCTCTCCGAGGGGGACCCAGCATGAAGCAGTATCCCGCATCCGCCATTCGCAACGTGGCCGTCGCCGGCCACAACGGCGTCGGGAAGACGACCCTGGTCTCGGCGCTCCTCCACGAGGCGGGCGCGGTCAACCGCTTCGGTCGCGTCGAGGACGGCTCGGCTCCGACCGATTTCGATCCGGAGGAGATCGAACGAAAGATCTCGATCGGGCTCGCCGTGGCGGCCCTCGAGTGGAAGAAGCACAAGATCAACCTGATCGACACGCCCGGCTACGGCATCTTCGCGTCCGAGATGATCTGCGCGATGCGCGCCGCCGACGCGGCGATCATCGTCGTCGACGCCGTCGCGGGCGTCGAGGTGCAGACGGAGAAGGCGTGGCAGGTCGCCGACGAGTTCGGCCTCCCGCGCATGGTCGTCGTCAACCGGATGGACCGGGAGAACGCCGACGGCGGCCGGGTGATGGACCAGCTCCAGAAGAAGTTCGGCCGGTCCTGCGTCTGCATCGAGGCGGCGATCGGGAAGGAGAAGGGCTTCCGCGGCGCGATCGACCTGATCGGCATGAAGGGTTTCCTGACCGATGACGCCGGGAAGACGGTCGAGGGCCCGATCCCCGAGGAGTTCGCGGCCGACGCCGCCACGCTCCACGAGGCGCTCGTCGAGATGGTCGCCGAGGGAGACGACTCCCTCATGGAGACCTTCTTCAGCCAGGGGAACCTCACCGAGGAGCAGATGCTCCCCGCGCTCCGCAACGCGATCCGCGAGCGCAAGATCGTCCCGGTGCTCTTCGCGGCCGCGGGCGACCACGAGCGCGGCGTCGAGAAGATCCTCGACGAGATCGTCGACCTCCTCCCCGGAGCCGACTCCTTCCCCGCCGCCGCGACGGGCAAGGACGGGAACACCGAGGTCCTCGCGTGCGACCCGGCCGGCCCGGTGGCCGCGATCGTCTTCAAGACCATCTCCGACCCCTTCACGGGCCGCCTGACGCTCTTCCGGGTCCACTCGGGGACCATCCGGGCCGACGGCACCTACTGGAACGTGAACCGCGAGACCTCCGAGCGGTTCGGCCCCGTCTTCTCGCCCCTCGGCAAGACGATGAACACAGTCCCCGAGGTCCCGGCCGGCGACATCGGCGTCGTCGCGAAGCTCAAGGAGACCCTCACGGGAGACTCCCTCTCCGTGAAGGAGAAGCCCTACCGCTTCCCCGCCGTCGCCGTGCCCGAGCCGGCGATCTCGTTCTCCATCGAGCCGAAGTCGAAGGGAGACGAGGACAAGATCTCCATCGCCCTCAGCAAGCTCACCGAGGAGGACCCGTCCCTCAAGTTCCACCGGGACGCGGACACGAGCGAGCTCCTCCTCTCGGGCGCGGGACAGCTCCACGTCGAGATCGCCGTCGCGCGCATGAAGCGGAAGTCGAACGTCGAGGTCATCCTGCACCCGCCGAAGGTGCCCTACCGCGAGACGATCACGAGGCCCGCCGAGGCGCACGGGCGCCACAAGAAGCAGACGGGCGGGCACGGCCAGTTCGCCGACTGCAAGATCCGCGTCAAGCCCCTCCCCCGCGGCGCCGACTTCGAGTTCGTCGACGACATCTTCGGCGGCTCGATCCCGAGGAACTACATCCCCGCCGTCGAGAAGGGAATCCAGGACACCCGGAAGAGGGGCTACCTCGCCGGCTACCCGATGGTCGACTTCCGCGTCGAGCTCTACGACGGCCAGTACCACGACGTCGACTCGTCGGAGATGGCGTTCAAGATCGCGGGCTCGCTCGCGTTCAAGGACGCGATGGAGAAGGCGCGTCCGACGATCCTCGAGCCGGTCATGTCGGTCGCGGTCCGGGCGCCCCAGGAGTACATGGGCGACCTCATGGGCGACCTGACGAGCCGCCGCGGCCGCCCGTCGGGCATGGACCAGGTCGGCGACGACGCCATCGTCAAGGCCGAGGTCCCGCTCTCCGAGATGCTCTCCTACTCCGCCGTCCTCCGCTCCCTCACCCAGGGGCGCGGCTCCTTCACGATGGAGCTCTCGCACTACGAGGAGCTGCCGAAGCCCCTCCAGGAGAAGCTCATCGCCGAGCGCGCCAAGCTGCGCAAGGCCGAGGTCGAGGCCGAGTAGCCTTCTCCCCGCCTCCCGGTAACCCGAAGGGGCCGCGCAAGCGGCCCCTTCTCTTTTCCGTCCCGCCCGCAGGAGACCCGGCGGCCCGGTTTCCCGTCGTCCCGCGCGAGCCCGACGCAGGCCGGACGAACGCGCCCTGATCGAGGCGGGGGGTCCGGCGGGCCGCGCGGAGCTCAGGCCCCCCGGCGAGGGCGAGCTTCCTCACCGCGCGAAGGGGGGTACGGCGGGAAACCGGCGGCCCGGTTTCCCCCTGTCCATCACGCTCCGTGGACTCCCGCCTTCGAGCTCGTGATGAAGTCGAGCAGGACCTTCACGTCGGGCGCCGAGCCGGAGAGCTCCTCGAGGGCGAGCAGCGCCGCCGCGTGGTCGTGCCGGTTCCGGTGGAGGATCCGGTACGCCTTCTGGAGCGACGCGACGCGCTCGGCGGAGTAGCCCTTCCGCGAGAGGCCGACGCCGTTGATCTTGTAGGCCTTCGTGTCCCGGTCGCTCGAGGTCCACGTGAAGGGCAGCACGTCCTTGTTCACGGGCGTCATCCCGCCGACATAGGCGAACCTCCCCACGCGGCAGAACTGCCGGACGGCGACGAAGCCGCCGAGGATGACGTCGTCCTCGACGACGACGTGCCCCGACAGGGACGCCGAGTTCGCGAACACGGTCCGGCTCCCGACGACGCAGTCGTGCGCGACGTGCGAGTAGGCCATGAAGAGGTTGTCGTCGCCGATGACCGTCTCGGCGTGGCCCGTCACGGTGCCCCGGTGGGCGGTCATGAACTCGCGGAAGACGTTGCGGCTCCCGACGAGCAGCCGGGTCGGCTCCCCGGCGTACTTGAGGTCCTGGGGAGGACCGCCCAGCGCGGCGTGCGGGTGGACGACGTTGTCCTCCCCGAGGACGGCCGGCCCCTCGATGACGGCGTGCGCGCCGACGCGGGTCCGCGCGCCGACGGCGACGGACGCGCCGACGACGGCGAACGGCCCGATCTCGGCTTCCGGGTGGATCGACGCGGTCGGGTCGACGACCGCCGTGGCGTGGATCGCCATTCAGCGCTTCTCCTCCGGCCCGCTGTCCTGGACGAGGCAGAGGATCTCGGCCTCGGCGCAGAGGTGGCCGTCCACCCGCGCCTCTCCGCGGACCTTGACGATCGCCTTTTTCGCGGCGACGAACTCGACCGTGAAGATGACCTGGTCGCCCGGGACGACGGGCCTTCGGAACCGGACGGCGTCGAGGCCCGCGAGCCGGACCTGCTGCCGCGAGGGGTCCTCGACGTCGGCGAGCACCATGAAGCCGCCCACCTGGGCCATCGCCTCGATGAGGAGGACGCCCGGCATGACGGGGTTCCCGGGGAAGTGCCCCTGGAAGAACTCCTCGTTGAACGTGACGTTCTTGAGGCCGACGACCCTCTTCCCCGACTCGAGCTCGAGGATGCGGTCGACGAGGAGGAACGGGTACCGATGCGGGAGGATCCTGAGGATGTCCTGGATCCCGAGCGACCTCGGCCCGGCCGGCGCGCTCATTCCTTCGCTCCGGCCTTCGCTCCGGCCGCCTTCGCCAGCTCCCGGACGAGACGCGCCGTCTCGGGGAGCTTCTTCAGCTCCGCGTTCACGCGGAAGGCGTCGCGGTGCGGCATGTGCGGGGTCCCGAAGACGGAGGCTCCGTCGGGGACGTCGGAGCTGATCCCGGTCTGCCCGCCGGCCTTCACCCCGCGGCCGATCCGGAGGTGGCCGCCGGAGCCGACCTGCCCCCCGAGGACCGTCTGGTCGCCGACGGAGGTCGAGCCGGCCAGGCCGACCTGGCCGCAGAGGACCACGTGCCGCCCGACGTCGCAGTTGTGCCCGATCATGACGAGGTCGTCGACCTTCGTGCCGTCGCCGACGCGGGTCGTCTCGAGGGTCGCCCGGTCGACGCAGCTGTTCGCGCCGATCTCCGCGTCCGCGCCGACCTCGACCCCGCCCACCTGCGGGACCTTCCGGAGCCCGGCGGGCCCCGCGGCGTAGCCGAAGCCGTCCGCGCCGAGGACCGCGCCGGAGTGGACCTCTGCCCGGGGCCCGACCGCGACGCCGTCGTAGAGGACGACGTGCGGGTGGAGCCAGGCGCCCGTCCCGATCCGGCAGCGCCGCCCGACGACGACGTGGGATTCGAGGATCGCGCCGGCGGAGACCTCTGTCTCGGCTCCCACGACGGCGTACGGACCGACCTCGGCGGCCGGGTCGACCTTCGCGCCCTCCGCGACGATCGCCGTCGGGTGAACCCCGGGGCGCGCCTCGCGCCGCGGGAAGGCGTCCTCGAGGATCGCGGCCAGCGCCGCGGAGGGGTCCGGGACCTCGACGACCGTCCGCCCGGGGAACGGCGCGGCGGACCGGACGAGGAGGACGCCGGCCGCCGACGCAGCGGCCTCCTTCTCGGCCTTCGCGTCGGCGGCGAAAGAGAGATCCCGCGGGCCCGCCTTCTCGAGGGACCGGGCGCCGTCGACGACGACGCCCGCGTCCCCCACGAGCCGGCCGCCGCAGGCCGCGGCCAGCTCGGCCGCGGCCCGGACCGCGGGAAAGACCGCCATCCGCCCCTTACTTCTTCGGGGCCGGAGCCGGAGCCGCCGCCGGCTTCGCGTCCGTCTTCGGCGCCGCCGCGATGGCGGTGTTGAACTTCTGGATCACGGCGTCGGTGATGTCGACGCTCGCCTCGGCGTGCAGGAGGCCGCTCTGGTACTTGTTGAAGACGAGGGAGTACCCGAGCTCCTTGGCGACCGCCTCGATGACGGGCAGGACCTTCTTCTCGAGCTCACCGAGCTCCTTGCGCTGGAGGTCCTCGAGCTCCCGCTGGGCGTCGTCCTGGAACCGCTTGAGGTCGAGCGCCTTCGCCTGGTAGTCCTTCTGGAGCTTCTCCATCGCCTCTTCGGAGAGGGACTTGCCCTGGTCCTGGATCTTCTTCTCCATGTCCCGGAGCTCGTTCTGGCGCTTGACGAGGTCGTCCTGCTTGGCCGACTGGGTCTTCTGGATCCGGGCCAGGCTTTCCTTGCCGACCGCCGACTCCTGGACGATCCGCTGGACCTCGATGACCCCCACCTTCTGGGTGGACTGGGCCGACACGGGCAGGGCGAGCAGAGCGGCCGTCGCGACCGCACCCGCGACGATCAACCGATTCCCGATCATCTACGTGACTCCTTCTTCCGTTCCTGGCGCCGCCGGAGAGCCTCCGGCGGGCGCGCGATTCTACTGTACGAGCCGGGAGGAGGCTCCTCCCTCCGGAACCCGGGTTCCGCCGCTAGAAGGTCGTTCCAATCGAGAACTGGAAGTCGCTTCTCTTCTCCACGGTCAGCGTCCTCCCTCCCGAGTAGGTGATCGTCTTCGGGTCGAGGTTGATGCCGTAGATGAAGCGGAGCGGCGCCTGGAAGATCGGGAGGAACATCCGGAGCTCCGCGCCGGTCGCCATGCGGAGCTTCAGCGGGTTGAAGCTCTGCTCCTCGATCCACGCGTTGCCGGCGTCGAAGAACGCCACGAGCTTCAGCGGCCCGACGAGGTAGTAGACCGCCTCGAGGTTGAAGACCATGTACTTGTCCCCGCCGAGGAGCGCCCCCTGATCGTTGAAGTAGGGCTGGTCCTGGTCGTTCAGCGGGTAGATGCTCCCGTAGGCGAAGCCCCGGACGGATCGGTCGCCGCCGATGCGGAAGCGCTCGTAGATGGGGATCTGCTGCCCGCTGTACGGGGCGACGTAGCCCCCCTCGAGGTTCAACGCGATGTGCGACCGGCGGGTCGTGTTGAAGTAGACGGTCCCGTTCGCGATCGGCTTCACGAATGAGAAGTCGCCTCCGAGCGGGCCGCCCGCGATGGTCACGTTCAGGGCGAACCGGCGTCCCCGCGTCGGGTCGAACGGGTCGTTGCGGCTGTCGTACCGGTAGCCCGGGGCGATGGCCGAGGTCTTCCCGAGGTAGTCCGCGTACGCGTTGGGCGGGACCGCCCCGCCGGGCGGGACCGGCGGCGGGTAGATCTGGTACCGGCTCTGTGTGTCGGTGAACGCGTAGATCAGGGAGACGCCGTCGAACAGGCCGAGGCCCTGCCCGACCGAGAGGTTCAGGCCGCGCGTCCGCTGGTTGACGTCGGAGTAGTCGAGGCTCCGGTTGTAGACCGATCCGCCGATCGACATCCGCTTGTCGAGGAACCACGGCTCGACGAACGAGAGGTCGAAGTAGTTCGAGCGGCCGCCCCTCTGGAACTGGACGCCGATCGTGTCGCCCCGGCCGAGGAAGTTCCGGGTCGAGAACTGGAACTGGCCGAAGACCCCGTCGAGCTGCGAGTACCCCGCTCCGAACTGGATCTCGTTCCGGTTCGTGTCGATGCCCTTGACGGTCACGTCGACGGTCTTCTTCTCCGGGTTCACGCGGAACTCGGGGTCCTCCTCGATCTTGAAGTACCCGAGCTGCGTGATCTTGAACAGCCCCTTCTTGAACGACTCCATGTCGAGGACGTCGCCCTCGAAGAGCTGCAGCTCGCGGCGGAGGACCTTGTCCTTCGTCGTCTTGTTCCCGGTGAACTCGACGCGTCCCACGCGGAACTGGTCGCCCTCCGTGATCCGGACCGTGACGTCGACGAGGTTTCCCTTCCCGGGGCGCTCGACGTACTCCGGGTTCATGAAGGCGTAGATGTAGCCCCGCCCCCGGTAGATCTCGTCGATCGTCTTCATGCCGTCCGCGAGGACCGACCGGTTGAGGGGCTTGCCCTCTTCCCAGCCGAAGAACCGGACGAGGCGCTCCGGCGGGAAGATGGTCGCGCCCTCGACCTTCACGCTCCCGAAGTAGTAACGCTCCCCTTCGACGATCGGGACCTCGATCCTCGCGCGCCGCTTGACCTTGTCGGGGCGGGTCTCCCTCGGGTTGACGATGAACGTGCTGACGACCGGGTCCTTGACGACGACGTCCTTGTACCCGGCGTTCTGGTACACCTTCTTGACCGACTCGATGTCCTCCTCGTAGTTCGCCTGGTTGTAGACGTCCTTCGAGTCCCAGAACTGGTAGAAGTTCGTCTTCCGCGTCTTCTTCATCGCGTAGTAGAGCCGGCGATCGGAGAAGACCGTGTTGCCGGTGAAGACGATGTCGTCGATCTTGACCTTGTCGCCCTCGTCGACGAGGAAGACGACGCGGCGCTCGTTCTCCCCCATCGCCTCGACGTTCGCGTCGACGACGGCCGAGCGGAAGCCCTCCGCGCGGTACGCCTCGGTCAGGACGGACTTCCCCTTCGAGACGTCCCGGAGCGAGACGGGCGCGCCGACCCGGATCTCGACCTTCCCTTCCTTGAGCTTGTCCTTCAGCTGGGAGGTCGTCAGCTTCTTGTTGCCCCGGAACTCGAGGTCGGCGACCCGCGGCCGCTCCACGACGACCGCGACGACGCGGACCCCCCCGGGGGCCGACTCCTTCTCCAGGCGGAGGTCCTCGAAAAGCCCCGACTCCCAGAGCTTCGGGAACGCCCGGCCGAGCTGGTCGGCGTCGTACCGGTCTCCGACCTTCACGCCGAGGTAGAACCCGATCGTCTCGGCCGTGACGGTCTTCCCTCCCCGCACGGCGATCTCGGCGATCGTCTCCGCCCGCCCGGACGGCGCGGCGCCCAGGTTCAGGGTCGGCGGGAGAGCTCCGGCGAGGGGCGAGGCGCCCTGGGGGCGGCTTCCTCCCGGCCTCAGGTCGAGGGTCGCCGGGGCAGGCGTCGGCGTCGGCGTCGGCTCCGTCTGCGAGGCCGCGGGCCGGCCCGCGAGGAGGAGGGCGAGTGCCAGAACGGCCCGCCGCGCGGCCCCGCAGGACCGGCGCGCAGCGGCCCCCGCCGGGCCGGCGACGGCCGGCACGGCCACGCGGGAATCACTCTTCACGCGGCTACCGCCCGGGTCCTACCGCAGCCGACGAACGGACGAGAACCTTCAGTTCGTTGTCGATCACTGTCACTTCGAGGCACTCGAGCTGCTCCCGGGCGCCGATAAGCAATTCGGATACCGCGTCCTCCACGTGTCTCTGGATCGTCCGCCGGAGCGGCCGGGCCCCGGAGTGGGCGTCCTGTCCCGACATGGAGAGGAGCCAGTCGACGGCCTTCTCGTCCGCGACGAGCTCGAGGCCGCGGTGCTTCAGCGTCCCGGCGACGTCGTCGAGGAGGAGGCGGCAGATCGCCCGGAGGTTGTCCTGCGAGAGGGGGTTGAAGACGATGACCTCGTCGATCCGGTTCGTGAACTCCGGCGAGAACTCGCGCCGGAGCTCCTTCAGGACCATCTCCTCCACCTCGCGGGCAGGGGGGGCGTTCTTGCCGTCGCCGAAGCCGACCCGGGCCTGGGTGACGAGGAACTTCGTCCCGATGTTCGAGGTCATGATGATGAGCGTGTTCTTGAAGTCGACCGTGTTGCCGTAGGCGTCGGTCAGCTGCCCGTCCTCGAGGATCTGCAGGAGGAGGTTCGCGATGTCGGGGTGCGCCTTCTCGATCTCGTCGAGGAGGATGACGGAGTAGGGCTGCCGCCGGATCCGCTCCGTGAGCTGCCCCCCCTCCTCGTGGCCGACGTAGCCCGGGGGGGAGCCGATCAGCTTGGAGACGGCGTGCTTCTCCATGTACTCCGACATGTCGAAGCGGACGAGCGCCTTCTGGTTGTCGAAGAGGAACTCGGCGAGCCGCCGGGCGACCTCCGTCTTCCCGACGCCGGAGGGGCCGAGGAAGATGAAGGAGCCCATCGGCCGGTTCGGGTTCTTCACGCCGAGCCGCGAGCGGCGGATCGCGCGCGAGATCGCGTCGATGGCCCGGTCCTGCCCGATGACGCGCCGGCGGAGCGTCGTCTCCATGTTCAGGAGCTTCTCGGCCTCCTCGACCTGGATCGAGGTGACGGGGATGCCGGTCCAGCTCGCGATGATCTCCTCGATGTCGCCCCGGACGACCTCGACGTAGGAGCTCTCGTCGAGCTGCGCCGTGCGCGTCCGCTCGATCTCCTCCTTGATCTCGACCTCGCGCTCGCGGAGCGAGACGGCGTGCTCGAAGTCCTTGTCGGAGATCGCCTTCTTCATGTCCTTGACGATCTGCTTGACCTCGTTCTCCAGCCGCCTCAGGTTCTGCGTGTCGGCGGTCATCCGGAGCTTCACCTTCGCGCCGGCCTCGTCGAGGAGGTCGATCGCCTTGTCGGGGAAGAAGCGGTCCGGGATGTAGCGGCTCGACTGGTAGACGGCCGTCCTCACGGCGTCGGGCGTGTAGCGGACGCGGTGGAACCTCTCGTACCGCTCGCGGATCCCTTCGAGGATCTCGAGCGTCTGCTCCTCGGTCGGCGGGTTCACGGTGATCGCCTGGAAGCGCCGGAGGAGCGAGCGGTCCTTCTCGATGTACTTCCGGTACTCCTTGAGGGTCGTCGCGCCGATGCAGGCGATCTCGCCGCGCGAGAGGGCCGGCTTGAGGATGTTCGCCGCGTCGAGCGAGCCCTCCGCGGAGCCCGCCCCGATGAGCGAGTGGATCTCGTCGATGAAGATGATGAGGTCCTGGTTCTCCCGGAGCTCCTTCAGGATCCCCTTCAGCCGCTCCTCGAACTGGCCCCGGTACTTCGTCCCGGCGACGATCAGGGAGAGGTCCATCGCGAGGATCTTCTTGTTCGCGAGGAAGAGGGGGACGGCCCCCTCGACGATCCGCTGCGCGAGCCCCTCGACGATCGCCGTCTTCCCGACGCCCGGCTCCCCGAGGAGGATCGGGTTGTTCTTCGTACGGCGGGAGAGGATCTGGATGATCCGCTCGACCTCCTCGTCGCGGCCGACGAGCGGGTCGAACGTCCCCTGCGCGGCGAGGGCCGTCAGGTCGCGCGCGTACTCCGCGAGGAACGGGAGCTCCTTCTTCTGCTTGGAGGCCTCCCGCTCCTTGATGAGCGAGATCGCCTCCTCGCGGACGCCGTAGAGGTTGAAGCCGTGCCCCGTCAGGAGCCTCGACGCGACGCACGGGTCGACCCGGAGGATCCCGATGAGGAGGTGCTCCGTGCCGACGTAGGGGTGCATCATCGACTCCGCCTCATGGGAGGCGTAGGCGAGGATCTTCTTCGACTCCTCCGAGAGCGGGAGCTCCTGCGAGGAGGAGACCCTCTCGACGAAGACGCGGTCCCCCTCGATCTCCTTCCGGACGTCGTCCGGCTTCACGTTGAAGCGGGAGAAGATCTCGCGGGTGACGTCCTCACCCTCCCGGAGGATGCCGAGGAGGATGTGCTCGGACTCGATGACCTTCGAGCCCAGCTTCGAGGCCTCGTACCGGGCGAAGAAGAGGGCGCGGCGGGCTTTCTCGTTGTACTTCTCGAACATGGCTCGACCTCGACGGAGACCGCTCGCAGAGCGGACTTCGCCCTTCCAGCCATCCTAGCACAGGGGGTGCCGGAGCCCGGGTCCGCTCAGGAGGGCGCGAGGCCGCGCGGACCGAGCGTCCGGACCGTCCCGCAGCGGGCCGCGACGCCCGGGTCGTGGGTCACGAGCAGGAGGGCTCCCGCGCGCTCGCGGGCGGCGCCGAGGAGGAGCTCGAGGACGTCCGCGGCGTGCGCGGCGTCGAGGCTCCCGGTCGGCTCGTCGCAGAGGAGGAGCCGGGGGCTCCGCACGACGGCCCGGGCGATCGCGACCCTCTGCCGCTCGCCCCCCGAGAGGACGCGCGGGAGGCTCGGGGCCTGACGGACGAGGCCGACCTTCGCGAGGAGGTCGCGCGCCGCCGCCCGGGCTTCGCGGTCCCCGGTTCCCGCGAGGAGGAGCGGAAGGGCGACGTTCTCCTCGGCGGTGAGCTCCGGCAGGAGGTGGTGGAGCTGGAAGACGAAGCCGACCGTCTCCCCCCGCCACGCCGCCCTCGGCTCGGGGGCCAGGGACTCCCACTCGCGTCCGCCGACGAGGACGCGGCCGGCGTCGGGCCGGTCGAGCCCCGCGAGGAGGTGGAGGAGCGTCGACTTGCCGCAGCCGGACGGACCGACGATCGCGACGGCCTCCCCGGCGCCGAGCGAGAGCGAGAGGCCGGAGAAGAGCTCGAGCCGGGCCTCGCCCTCGCCGAACCCCTTCGCGAGCCCCTCGGCGAGGAGGATCGGCTCAGCCGGCACGGAGGGCCTCCGTCACGTCGACGCGCGCGGCCATCCGGGCCGGGACGAGCGCCGAGAGGAACGACCAGAGGAGGGAGAAGGCGCCGACGGCCGCGAGGTCCCGGACGCCCGGCTTGAACGGGACGTGCGCGAGCGCGAAGAGCTCGGCGGGGAGCGGGATCGCCTTCGTCGCGTCGAGGACGAACGCGAGCGCGGCCCCGAGGACGAGGCCCGTGGCGGTCCCGACGACCCCGAGGAAGAGCCCCGCGAGGAGGAAGACCCGCGAGAGGACGCGCGGCGTCGCGCCGAGGACCGTCAGGACGGCGGCGTCGCCGCGGCGCGTCGCCGCGAGGACGGCCGACGTCGCCGCGAGGTTCAGCCCCGCGACGACCACGACGAGGAAGACGGTCGCGAAGAGGACGACCCTCTCGAGCCGGAGCGCGAGGAGGAGCGGCCGGTTCGCCTCGCGCCACGTCGTCGTCGAGGTCGACGCCGCGCCGAGCGTCCCGCGCGCCTTCGCCGCGACGTCCGGAGCGGCGCCGGGGTCCGAGAGCCGGAGCTCGAATCCGGTCGCGCCCCCCTCGGGGAGGCCGAAGAGCCTCCGGGCGTCCTCGGCGGGGAGGACCGCCTCCGGCTGGCGCCGCCCCGTCGCGCCGGCGGCGACGCGCGTGATCGGGATCGACGCTGTGACGGGGACCGGCCCGAGCGGCGAGAGGCGCGTCCTCGAGGAGACGACGGTCACGTCCTCGCCGGGGAGGGCCGACAGCTGCCTCGCCTGCGCCGGGTCGAGCGTGAGGCCCTTCGCCCCCTCGCGCCCCGCGAGGATCGCGGGTACCGCCTGGCCGCGCACGGTCAGCCAGCCGCGGCCCCGGACGACCGGCGTGACCGAGACGACGCCGGGGAGCGCGCCGAGTCGCGCCGCGACCCCCTCGGCCGCGGCGAAGTCGGGCCGCCCGGCCGGGGCGACGAGGACGTGCGGCGCCTCGTCCGCGAGGCGGGCGAGGACGTGGTCCTGGAAGCCGGAGAGGAGCGAGAGCGAGAGGACGAGCGCCCCGACGCCGAGGACGAGGCCCACGAACGCGGCCGCGGCGACGACGCCGACCTGGGCGTCGCGGCGCGAGGCGAGGAGGTAGCGCCGGGCGAGGAGGGCTTCGGTCAGCGCCCCGTCCCCTTCGGCCGCATGAGCGGGAAGAGGATGACGTCGCGGATCGAGCGGGAGTCCGTGAAGAGCATCGCGAGCCGGTCGATGCCGACCCCCTCGCCCGCGGTCGGCGGCATCCCGTACGACAGCGCCTCGACGTAGTCCTCGTCGTAGAGCATCGCCTCGTCGTCCCCGCCCGCCCGCTGGGCGACCTGGGCACGGAACTTCTCGGCCTGCTCGTCGGGGTCGTTCAGCTCGCAGAAGCCGTTCGCGAGCTCCATCCGCCCGACGAAGAGCTCGAAGCGGTCCGCGGTACGCGGGTCGTCGGGGCGGCACTTGGCGAGCGGCGAGATCTCGGCCGGGTAGTCGACGACGAACGTCGGCTGAAGGAGGTGGGGCTCGGCGAGCGTCTCGAAGAGCTCGGCGAGGAGCTTCCCGGGGACGTCGCCGAAGCGTTCGAGCGACTCGACCCCCGCGCGCTCCGCCGCGCCCTTCAGCCCTTCGAGGGACTCGAGCTCCTCCGCCCGGATCGCCCCGCCCGGGAGCTCGCGTCCGTACTCGAGGACCGCGTCCTTCATCGAGAGCCGGCGGAACGGCGCCTCGAACGAGATCGTCTCGTCGCCCCACGGGAGCTGCGTCGTCCCGAGGATTTCCCGCGCGGCGCCTGCGAGGAGCTCCTCGGTCAGGGCCATCTGGTCCCGCGCGTCAGCGTAGGCCGTGTAGAACTCGAGCATCGTGAACTCGGGGTTGTGCTGGGTGGAGATCCCCTCGTTCCGGAAGTTGCGGTTGATCTCGTAGACCTTCGGGAAACCGCCGGTCACCAGCCTCTTCAGGTAGAGCTCGGGGGCGATCCGGAGGTAGAGGTCGACGTCGAGGGCGTTGTGGTGCGTCACGAACGGCCGCGCCGCCGCGCCGCCCGGGATGAGCTGCATCATCGGGGTCTCGACCTCGAGAAAGCCCCGGGCGTCGAAGAAGCGGCGGATGTACGAGACGACGCGCGCCCGGACCTCGAACGTCCGCCGCGTCTCCTCCGAGACGATGAGGTCGACGTAGCGCTGCCGGTACTTGATCTCGACGTCGGTCAGCCCGTGCCACTTGTCGGGGAGCGGCCGGAGGCACTTCGCGAGGAACGTGAGCGCCGCGGCCTTCACCGACAGCTCGCCCGTCCGCGTCCGGAAGACGACGCCGCCGACCCCGACGTGGTCGCCGAGGTCGAGGTTCTCGAGGAGCGCCCAGCCGGCGTCGCCGACGCCGTCCTTCCTCACGTAGGCCTGGACCCGCGCCCGCCCGTCGGAAAGGTCGAGGAAGACCGCCTTCCCCATCTTCCGGATCGCGAGGAGCCGCCCCGGGACCGCGACCCGGCGCGCCTCCTCGGGCTCGGCCTCGAGCGCGGCGGCGTCGCTCCCGCCCCAGCGGGCGACGACGTCGGAGACGAGGTGGGTCGCGTCGAAGCGGTTCGGGTAGAGCGGGTGGCCGAGGGCGGCGATCCGCTCGCGCGACGCCCTCCGGTTGACGACCTGCTCGGCGAGGCTCTGTTCGGTGGACGGGGTCTCTTCGGACATCGGGCGCCGATTCTCCGCGCGCCCTCCGCGCCGGTCAAACCGTCACCGCGGGACGGCCCGGGGCCGAAGCGCTACTCGGCTCCGGAGACCCGCGCGTTGTGCAGGAGCCAGAGCCCGGAGAAGGCGCGCAGGAGGCGGAAGCGGGAGCGGGTCAGCTCGTTGAGGCGCTCGGGGAGGCCTCCCGGCCCGACGGCCTCGAGCGCCTGCCGGAAGCGCCGGTCGAGGTCCTGGGCCCTCACGAGGCACTCGCCGGCCTGGTCGACGACCGCGACGTCCGCGGGCTCCGACGTCGCCTCGGTCGCGAGGGCCTTCATGACCTGCGCCGTGTCGTCGATCTTCAGGCGGAGCGCCGCCCCCTCGAGGAAGAGAACGTCGCTCGCGGCGCTCTCCGCGTCGGGAGCGGGTTCCGCCGACTGGATCCGCTTGGCCGCGCGGACCTCCCACGGCTCGAGCCGGAAGCGGGCGAGCGCCCCGCCGTAGGCCGCCTTTCCCGAGCCGGCGCCGCCCTGGAGCATGTCGACGGAGTAGAGGATCTTCGAGGCGTCGTTGCCGAGGAGCGGATCGACGCCGATGGCGGGAATCGACCGGGTCGGGCGCGGGGGCTCGACCGGGGCCGGGACGGTGTCCCGCCCGGGATAGAACCCCGTGACGGTCTCCCGCGCCTCGTCGAGCTCCTCCTCGAGGACCGGGAGCGCTTCCGGGAGAGCCTCCACTGCCGCGCCGCCGCTCACGTCGAGCTTCGCCATGAGCTGGTCCATCGCCTCGGCGAGCTGCGTCACCTGCCCGTGCCGGATCTCCCCCTCGTTCCGCTTCCTGTCGAACTCCTCCTTGAACTGCCGGAACCTCCGGAACTCCTCCTGGATGTCGGCGTCCGCCACCTCGGGCCGGCGGGAGAGCTCCCGCTCGATCTCGAGGAGCTGCTGCGACGACTCGAAGATCCGCTTCTCCTCGTTCCGGTAGAGGGTCTGGAAGCGGTTCTTCGCGGCGAGGTTCGCGTCGAGGACGGCCGAGAGGACGTTCCCGTCGTAGTAGGCCGGTCCGAGCCGGTGCTTCACCGTCCGGAGGCTGTCGAGGATCTTCTTGTCGGTCAGGTCCTCGAAGCGCTCGCAGGCGTCGATGTCCTTCCTGATCAGGCCGAGCGCCTTGACCGCCGCGGTCAGCTCGGCGGCCGGTGCGGACGACCGGCGGACGAGGCCGAGGAGCTGGGCGAAGAGCTTCGTGAGCTCCTGCGGGAAGCGCGGGAGGTACCGGCCGTCGTCGAGCGAGCGGCGGGCCCCGACCAGGGTCAGGAGGAAGTCCATCTTGTCGAGGGCTTCCGGCGAGACCTGGCGGGAGTGGAAGTAGAAGCGGAGGATCGCGAGGAGGAGCTTCTCGTCCTCCGTCCGGACCTTCTCGAAGAAGCGCCGCACCCAGCTCGCGGCGATCTTCTCGTCGTCGGCCGAGAGCGTCCTGTAGACGACGTCGAGGCGCCCGTCGAGCTGGTTGATCTGGTCCATCACGACGGGAGGGGGCTGGACGTTCATCACCGTCGTGATCGAGCGGATCTGGTCGTAGAGCCCCTGGAAGTCGACCTGGTAGCCGGGAACGTCCCCGAAGAAGGTCTTGTGCACCCCCTGGAGGAACTGGTGGAACGTCCAGAAGGTCTTGAACTTCTCGGTCAGCCTCGTATAGGCGTCGTGAAGGGACTTCAGATCGACGATCGACGTGCTCACAGAAAACCTCTCGGGTTGCGCCTGCATTATAGTTTCGTCCCGTGATCAGCCGCACCCTCATTTCCGAGCAGCAGATCGCGGCCCGGCTGGACGAGCTGGCCCGGGAGATCGACACGGCCTACGCGGGCCGGGAGATCCTGGCCGTGGGAGTCCTCAAGGGCTCGGTCTTCTTCCTCACCGACCTCCTGAAGCGCCTCTCGACCCCCGTGGCCGTCGACTTCCTCCAGGTGAGGTCGTACTCGGGGACCGCCTCCACCGGGAACTTCGAGCTCGTCCGCGACCTCTCGTCCGACATCGCCGGGCGGGACGTCCTCATCTTCGAGGACGTCGTCGACACGGGCCTGACGCTCCGCAAGCTCCTCGGCCTCCTCGGGACGCGCCAGCCGCGGACCCTGAAGATCGCCGCCCTCCTCAAGAAGGAGCTCCCCGAGAACGCCGACCTCCCGGTCGACTTCCTCGGCTTCACGATCGGCCCCGAGTTCGTCGTCGGCTACGGCCTCGACCTCGACGAGAAGTACCGCAACCTCCCCTACGTCGCCATCTGGGACCCGAGCAAATGAGCCAGCTGAAGACCATCGCCGTCGAGAACGCCCCGAAAGCCATCGGCCCCTACGCCCAGGGGATCGCCGCCGGAGGGTTCCTCTTCACCGCCGGGCAGGTTCCCCTCGACCCCGCCACGATGAAGCTCGTGTCCGGGACGATCGCCGAGGAGACGAACCGCGTCTTCGACAACCTCGATGCGATCCTCGCCGGCGCGGGCTGCCGGCTCGCCGACGTCGTCAAGATGACCGTCTTCCTGACCGACATGGGCCACTTCGCCGAGATGAACGGCGCCTACGCGGCGCGTTTCGGCGATCACCGTCCGGCCCGCTCCACCGTCCAGGTGGCCGCGCTGCCGGCCGGCGCCCGGGTCGAGATCGAGCTCGTGGCGAAGCTCCCCGGCGCCTGACGGCCCCGGGGAGCCCCCCCTCACCGCTCCGAGGCGAGCTCGCCGAACGCCGCGAGCGCGCGGTCGACGTCCGCGTCGCCGACGTCCGCGTGCGTGACGAGCCGGATCGAGCTCTCCCCCGCCGCCCCGGCGAGGATCCCGCGCTCGCGCAGCCGGGCGAGGGCGTCGTTCGCCGCCCCGAAGACGCGCGGGTCGAGGTCGGCGATGAGGATGTTCGTCGGGAACGCCGCCGGGTCGAGGGAGACGCCCCGGACGCCCGCGAGCCCCCGGGCGAGCCGCACGAGCCGCGCGTGGTCCTCGGCGAGGCGGCCCCGCTCCCCGTCGAGCGCGACGAGGGCGGCCGCCGCGAGGACGCCCGCCTGCCGCATTCCGCCCCCGAAGAGCTTCCGCACGCGCCTCGCCTCGGCGACGAACGCCTTCGAGCCGGCGATCGCGCTCCCGACCGGGGCGCGCAGGCCCTTCGAGAAGCAGACCATCACCGAGTCGACGCCCGCGACGAGCGACGCCTCGGAGACGCCGAGGGCCGCCGCGGCGTTCCAGAGACGGGCGCCGTCGACGTGGACCGCGAGCCCTCTCCGCCGGGCCACGGCGAGGATCTCGTCGACGGCCGCCCGCGGGAGGACCGTCCCCCCGGCGAAGTTGTGCGTGTTCTCGAGGCAGACGACCGAGGTCCGCGGCAGGTAGTAGACCGACTCGGGCCTCACCCACGCCTCGACCTCCGCGACGGGCATCCGCCCTCCCGGGCCGAAGACGGGCCGCGGCAGGAGGCCCGAGAGCGAGGCCATCCCGGCCATCTCGTAGTGGAAGACGTGGCTCCGGGACTCGACGATCACCTCGGTTCCCGACCGGGCGTGGACGCGCAGCGAGACCTGGTTCCCCATCGAGCCCGTCGGGACGAAGAGGGCCGCCTCGAAGCCCAGGAGCTCGGCGGTCCGCGCCTCGAGGCGCGCGATCGTCGGGTCCTCGCCGTAGACGTCGTCCCCCACCTCGGCCTCGGCCATGGCGCGGCGCATCGCGGCGGTCGGCTTCGTGACGGTGTCGGAGCGGAAGTCGGAGAGGGTGCTCATCGCGCCGGAGTGTAGGCCGGAGCGCGGGAGGCCGTGTGGCAGACTCGCGCGCCATGGGCCTCGTCCTCGTGGAGTCCTTCGCCGTCGCCCCCCTCGGCTGCAACTGCGCGATCGTCGCCGACCCGGCGACGAAGGCCGCGATCGTCCTCGACCCGGGGGGAGAGCCGGACCGGGTCCTCGCGGCCCTCGCGCGCCACGGCCTCGCCGCCGTCGCCCTCGTCCACACGCACGCGCACCTCGACCACTGCCTCTCCTCGGCGCGCCTCTCGCAGGAGACCGGGGCGCCGATCCTGATGCACGACGACGACCGGCCTCTCTACGCCGACCTCGCCCGCTGGGGCCGGATGTTCGGCGTCCCGGTCGAGGCGCCCGGGCCGGTCGCGCGGACGCTCGCGCACGGCGACCGGGTTGCCTGCGGCGGCGGCGCGCTCGAGGTCCTCCACACGCCCGGCCACACGCCCGGGAGCATCTGCTTCCGCCTCGAGGGGGAGACTCCCGTCCTCTTCTCGGGCGACACCCTCTTCCGGCGCTCCGTCGGCCGGACCGACTTCCCCGGCGGCTCGTGGGACGACCTCGTCGCCTCGATCGAGACGCGGCTCCTGACGCTGCCCGGCGACCTCCTCGTCCTGCCGGGGCACGGCGAGGAGACGACGATCGCCGAGGAGTCCCGGCTGAACCCGTTCGTCGGGACCCGCTCGCGCCCGCTCGCCTGAGCGGGGAGAGGCCGGACGGGCCTCAGCGCGGGGCGTACGGGACGAGGCGGTACGGGTCCGCGTCCGGCTCGAGCAGCCAGACCGACCGGCCCGCCTCGTGGCGCGCGAGGGCGGCGTCCGCCGCCTCGCCCATCGACCGCGCCCAGAGGACTCGGGCGGCCGCGAGGTCCGCGCCGTTGAAGACCCACTCGAGGTGCGGCGAGTGCCCTCGCGCGTAACGCACGAAGACGAGGTGTTGCCCGCCCGCCCGCCGGAGCTCCTCCTCGAGCGCCCCCCGCGTGTAGCCCGCGTACCGCACCGTCGAGTACCACGCGGGCGGCCAGGCCCCGACCTGGAGCCCGAGCGGCGCGGCGGCGAGCCGGAAGCACGCCGTCACGGCGAGCGGCACGGCGACGGCGACCCCGGCGAGCCGTGCGACGCGCCTCCCCCCGACCCGTGCGATCGCGAGCCGGCGGAGGCCGTCGACGACGACGAGGAGGATCGCCCCGAAGACGGGCCCCGCGTAGTGCGGGAAGAACCCCCAGGCGACGACGAGCCAGCCCGCGGCCGAGACCGCGAGGGCGGCGCGCGGGATCGCGCGCCGGCGCGACCGGAGGTTCAGGAGCCCGAGGGCGAACGGGACGGTGAGGGCGGGACCGGCGAAGAAGAGCCAGAATACGTGGGCCTTCCCGGCCCAGAGCCTCAGGAGGTCGACGAGCCGGCGGCTCCGCTGGTACCCCTCCATCTCCCAGCCGGCGTAGAACGTCGCGAGCTCGGCGTGTCGGTACGCCGGGACCGGGCCCGGGGGCTGCCAGACGAAGTGCCGTCCGACGGCGTACGTCGCCCTCTGGAGCTGGTACGGGAGCGTCAGCGGGTCGCCCGTGACCGCCGCGTCGTAGCGGAGGAGGAAGGCGGCCGCCGCCGAGAGGACGAGCGCCGCCGGGAGCCCGACCCGGAGGAGGAGTCGCCGGCGCTCCCCGCTCCGGCACTTCCACCAGCGCCAGGCCGCCGCCGTCCAGGCCGGGATCGCGGCGAGGAGTCCCTCGAACGGGCGCGTCAGGACGAGGAACGCCGACCCGACGCCGAGCGCCAGGCCACCCCCGGGACCGGTCCGCCACGGGAACCGCATCGCGGCGCCGAGGACGAGCGCGCCGGCGGCCGCCGCGACCGAGCCGCCCCAGAAGGTCGTCGACCAGTAGCTGAAAAGGCCGACGCGGAACGCCGCGAGAAGGCCGCCGGCAAGCGCCCAGGACGGCGGCACGAAGGCCTGCAGCATCCACGTCGCCGCCGCGCAGGCCGCCGCCGTCGCGATCCAGACGCCGACGGCGGGCTCGCCCCAGGCCGCGCGGGCCGCGGCGAGGACGAGCGCCGGACCGGGCGGGTGCATCGCCATGTAGGTCGGCTGCTGGAGGACGTGGAAGGTCTCGAAGTGCGGCCAGAACGGGTGCGGCGGGTTCGTCAGGCGGCCGGAAGCGAACGTCTCGGACGCGAGCAGGTAGCCGAACTCGTCGTAGACGCACGGCTCCGGCAGCCCGAACAGCGGCAGGAGCGCGAGCTGCCCGGCGAGGGTCGCGGCGAAGACGACCGCCACGGCGAGCGATCGCCGCGCGGCGAGGCCGCGGAAGGCGCGGACGAGCGCGCCCGGGCCGCGCCGGCCGCGCCGCGCGAGGAGCGTCGCGACCCCGAGCGCGGCCGCCGTCGCCACCGTCTCGACGACGAGGAGGCCGTGCGGAGAGCCGGCGGGAATCAGTCCCGAGCCCGTGACGCCCCCTTCCTCACGGCCGCCTCACCCTGACCCGGGCGCCTCGACCGGGTCCGGGCGACTCGCAGCCCCTGGGGGGCTGGGCTGCGCACGCCCCCCGGCCCCCCCGTTTCCGCTCACTCGTACCTCAACGCTTCGATCGGATCGAGCTGGCTTGCCTTCAGCGCCGGGTAGAAGCCGAAGGTGACGCCGATGAGCGCCGAGAAGAGGAACGCGAGCGAGACCGAGCTCGTGCTCACGAGGACCGGCCAGCCCGCGAACTGGGCGACGGCCTTCTGGATGCCGACCCCGAGCGCGATGCCGAGGATCCCCCCCGCCAGGGCGAGGACGACGGCCTCGACGAGGAACTGCGCGCGAATGTCGGAGCCCTTCGCCCCGATCGCCATCCTCACGCCGATCTCCCGCGTCCGCTCCGTCACCGACACGAGCATGATGTTCATGATCCCGATCCCGCCGACGAGGAGCGAGACGCCGGCGATCGACCAGAGGAGGACGGCCATCGTCCGCGCCTGCTGCTCGGCCTGCTGGAGCATCTCCGTCTGGGAACGGATCATGAAGTCGTCCTCCTGGCCGGCCGACTTGTTGATCTTGTGCCGCTGGCGGAGGAGGGCGGAGATCTCGTCCTGGGCCCTGAGGACGAGCTCCGGGGTCGAGACCGCGGTCATGATCATGCCGACCGCGGTCGTCCCCATGATCTTCTTGCGGACCGTCTGGTAGGGGGCGATCACGGTGTCGTCCTGGTCCTGGCCCATCATCGAGCCCCCCTTCGGCTCGAGGACGCCCACGACGCGGAACGGGATGTTCTTGATCCGGATCATCTTCCCGACCGGGTCCTCGTCGCCGAAGAGGTTCGTCGCGACGGTCTGCCCGAGGACGCAGACCTTCGCCGCGGCCCGGTTGTCGGCGTCGGTGAAGAACTGCCCCTGTGCGACGTTCCACGAGCGGATCGCCGGCCAGTCGACCTCGCCCCCCTGGATCGACGTCGACCAGTTCTGGTTCCCGTAGACGACCTGCGCGACCGTTCGGATCGACGCGGAGACGTAGGAGACCGTCGTGACCTCCTGCCGGATCGCGTCGACGTCCTGCTCGGAGAGCTTGGAGTTCGATCCCCAGCCCGAGCGCGCCCCGGAGGAGGTCGTCGTCCCTGGGAAGATCATCAGGAAGTTCGTCCCGAGCGACTGGAGCTGCGACTCGGCCTGGACGCGCGCCCCCTCGCCGATCCCGATCGTCGCGACGACGCAGGCGACTCCGATGATGATGCCGAGCGCGGTGAGGAGCGATCGGAGCTTGTTGCGCCCCATCGCCCGAAAGGCCACCTTGAGGATGTTCGTCGACTTCGTCATCGCGGCCCCTGCACGATCCGGCGGTTCGCCACCTGTTCGTCCGAGACGAGCTTCCCGTCGCGGAACGCGACGACCCGCCGCGCGTACTCGGCGATGTCGTGCTCGTGGGTGATCAGGACGACGGTCTTCCCCTCCGCGTTGAGGCTCTGGAAGATCCCCATGACCTCGTCGGAGGTCTTCGTGTCGAGGTTCCCCGTCGGCTCGTCGGCGAGGAGGATCGCCGGGTCGTTCACGAGGGCGCGCGCGATCGCGACGCGCTGCTGCTGGCCGCCCGAGAGCTGGGCGGGCGTGTGGTCCCAGCGCTCGCCGAGGCCCACCCTCTCGAGGCTCGCGCGCGCCCGGGCGAGCTGGTCGGCGTCGCTGAGGCGGTGCTTCCTCGAGTAGAGGAGCGGCAGCTCGACGTTCTCGAGGGCCGAGGTCCTCGCGAGGAGGTTGAAGCTCTGGAAGACGAACCCGATCTTGTCGTTCCGGATGCCGGCCCGCGCGTTGCGGTCGAGCGTCGAGACGTCGGTCCCCTCGAGGACGTACGTCCCCGAGGTCGGCCGGTCGAGGCACCCGACGATGTTCATGAAGGTCGACTTGCCCGACCCCGACGGGCCCATCACCGCGAGGAACTCGCCGGGCGCGACGTCGAGGCTCACGCCGTCGAGGGCGCGCACCTCGTTGTCCCCCATCCGGTAGACGCGGGTCAGGTCCCGGATCCGGATCACCGGCTCGGCCACGCTCGCTCCCACCCCTACATCCGGCCCATGCCGGGGCCCCGGCCGCCGCCCTGCGCCCCGTTCGACATCGCCCGGATCGTCGCGAGGCCGAGGACGACTTCGTCGCCGTCCTTCAGCTGGTCGGTCTCGACGGCCGTGACGTTCCCGTCGGTGATCGAGGTCTTGACGTGGACCGCCCTGAGCTTGCCGCTCGGGAGCTCGACGTAGAGGTCCGCTTCGCGAGCGCTTCCCGAACGCGCGCCGCCCTGGCGAACGGACCCCCCCCCCGCGCCTCCGGAGCCACCCGCGCCGGCGCCCGGCCGGCCCTGGCCGCCCGCCGCCCTCTCGCCGCGTCCCGCGCGCTCGCCACGGCCGCCCTCGGGAGCCGCGGCCTTCTCGGCGACCTTCTCGGAAGCCTCCCCGGCCGACTTCGCCGCGGCCTCCGGGGCCGCCCCCTTCGCCTTCCGGTCCGCCGGGGTCGTCCCCTTCTTCCCGCCGGACTCGAGGTCGGCCGGGTCCGGGCGGAAGCGGAGCGCCGCGTTCGGGACGCGGAGGACGTCGTCGCGCCGGTCGACGGGGATCTGCACGTTCGCCGTCATCCCCGGGCGGAGCTTCCCTTCCGGGTTCGCGACGTCGAGGAGGACGGGATAGGTGACGACGTTCTGGACGGTCTGGGGCGACAGCCGGATCTGCGAGACCGAGCCGTGGAAGGGCCGGTCGGCGAAGGCGTCGACCGAGAAGCTCGCCTCCTGGCCTTCCTTGACCTTCCCGATGTCCGCCTCGTCGATGTTCGTCAGGACCTGCATCTTCGTCAGGTCCTGCGCGATCGTGAAGAGGACCGGCGCCTGGAACGAGGCGGCGACCGTCTGGCCGACGTCGTACTGCCGGTCGACGACGACGCCGTCGATCGGGGAGACGATCTTCGTGTAGGCGAGGTTCGTCTCGGACTGCTTGAGCGCGGCCATCGACTGCTCCACCGAGGCGGCCGCGCCGTCCCGGTTCGCCTTCGCCGTGTCGTACTCCGACTGGGCCTGCAGCTGGGCGTCGAGGAGCTTCTTCGCCCGCGCGAGGACGAGGTCGGCGTTCCGGAGCTCCACCTTCGCCTTCTCGACGTCGGCGCGCCTCTGGTCCACGCTGGCCTGGAACGGCGTCGGGTCGAGCTCCGCGAGGAGCTGTCCCTTCTTCACCTCGGAGTTGAAGTCGGCGTGCAGGCTCGCGATGATCCCGGAGACCTGGCTGCCGACCTTCACGGTCGTGACGGCCGAGAGGGTCCCGGTGGCGGTCACGGTCGCGACGACCGAGCCCTTCACCACCTTCTCCTTGCGGAACTTCGGCCCCGACTCCTTCTCCTTCGTGACGACGAGGACTCCGCCCGCCACGACGGCGAGGACGACGACCGCCCCGATCAGTGCCTTCTTCATCTGGATCAGCCCTTTCCTTCGCGGCCGCCCGCGGGGAGCCCGAACGGGAACCGGATCACCAGCCCGAACCGGAACGCGTTGAAGGTACGGACCGAGTCGCCGGTCTGGATGCGCCGGCTGGCGTACTCCACGACCGCCTCGATCCCCTTCCGCCCTTTCCAGACGGCCGCGGGCTGGTGGATCCGTTCGTTCGAGTCGGCACCCCGGTAGCGCCACTCGCTGTACGTGTATCGAAAGACCGACTTCGGGAACTCGAGCCGGACCCCCGCCCGGAAGGCGCTCCCGTCCCGCTCGGCGAGAGGCCTCGCCTCGCCGGGCGCCGGGGCCGGAGCCGAGCGGGTGAGGGCCTCGAGCTCGACGGCGAGGGGACCGAACGTCGCCGTGAGGTCGGCGACGCCGTCCGTCCGGCGGTATTCCGGCCGGCCGTCGTCCGGGACGATCCTCGCGGTGCCGCCCGAGAGCCCGGGCCGGAGGGTCCAGAGCCCCTTGTTGTAGAGGAAGGAGACGCGGCCCGAGAGTCCGTCGCGGAGAGCCGCCGCCCGGTCCGACTCGACGCCTTTCCCTTCCTCTTCCCAGGCCACATGGTCGTTCTGTCCCGCCCATCGCGCGGCCCAGTCGAGAGTGTGCCAGCCGAAGGGACGGCTCCCCGCGACTTGGACGCCCCAGTCGGGGTTCCGGTTGACGCCGTTCAGGGAGAAAAGATCGCCCCCGAACGTCTCGTCGTCGAGACCGACCACGGCCCCGACCTTTCCGGCGCGGATTTCCCCGATCGGGGTCCCGACGAACGCGTACCCCTCCTCGACCCAGACGGAGCCGGGGAAGTACGGGCGGAAGAGCCCCTCGCGCCCCCGCACCTCGAGCCTCGCTCCCCAGCCGTCCTGCCGGAAGCCCGCCGTCAGGAACGCGTACAGCAGCTCCGCCTCGCGCAGGTCGCGCTCCTGGAGAGGCTCGAGCGCCGAGAGCGAGGCCCCGAGGACGAAGTGCGGCGGCTCGTCCGCCGGCGGAGAGGATCGGGCGGGGGACGTCAGGAGGAGGCTCGGCAGGAGCAGGCCGAGGGCCGGGAGGACTCTCAAACCTCTCCATGATACGGGCCGTGCCCGGGGAGGTTTCCTCACGGCGCGCCCCGTCAGAGGGCCGGCTCGTCCGAGGCGCCTGCGAACCGCGCGAGGCGGCCCTCGACGGCGCGGCGGACGCGCGTCCTGAAGGCCAGGACCTCGAGCTGCCGGAGCCGGATCGCCTCGCCGCTCCTCCGCCGCTGCTGCTGCCGCGCGACGGCGAGGAGGAGCGCGCTCCGCACGTACTCGCGCCGTTCGTCCGCGCGGCCGAACCGCGCTTCCCGGCGGCGACGCCACGGGTTCCCGAGAACCGCGAGGTCCTCGTCCGGGAGGATCCCGAGGCGGGCCTCCTCCGGGAGCTCCCGGAGGACGCGCCTCCTCTCGAGGAGTACCGGCGGCAGCCAGGCGAGGAGGACGACGAAGAGGCCCGCGGCCGGCGCGAGGAAACGCCTCTCTGCCGGCAGCGCGCCGCCGAGCGCCGCGAGGCCCCCCGCGACCGGCCCCGGGAGGAGGGCGGCGCCCGCCCACCCGAGCCCCCGCCTCCATCCCGCCTCGGCGTTCGCGAGGCACCCCACGGCCCCGAAGACCGACAGGCCGGCCGCGACCGCCGAGGCGCCGAGGAAGGCGTCTCCGATCCCGCCGGCGCGGAGCGCGAACGCGCTCGCGAGCGCCGCCCCCGCCGCGAGGGCCGCCGTCGACGCCGCCGCCTCCGACGCGAGGGGCGACTGCAGGTCGGCCCGGAGGAACGCGAGGACGAGCGCCGCCGCGAGGACGCCGGCCCCCAGGACCGACGGCGCGGGGAGGGGGACGGGGCCCGGGCCGAGCGCCGCCGCGGCGCCGGCGAGCCCCGCGAGAGCCGCCCCGCGGGCGCGCCGCGCGCGATGGGCCGCGAGGAGGGAGAGGACGAGGAGGGCGGCGCGCCCGGCCAGGAGCGCGCTCATCCTTCGCCCCGCGAGAGGAACCAGAGGCGCGTCGCCTCCACGTCGCGGCGGATCTGCGCGGTCAGCTCGATCATCGAGGGGAAGACCTTCTCGTCCCTCAGCCGCTCGAAGAACGAGAGCCGGATCGGCTCGCCGTAGACGTCGGAGGAGAAGTCGAGGATGTACGACTCGACGGTCGTCGCGTAGTCCTCGTAGACGGTCGGCCGCCGTCCGATGTTCGTCACGCACGTGAACGTCCGCTCGAAGGAGCGAAGGAGCACCTTCGTCACGTAGACGCCGTCTCGCGGGTAGAGCTCGTTCTCGGACCTCAGGTTGATCGTCGGGAAGCCGATCTTCCGGCCCATCCGGTCTCCCTTGGAGATGATCCCCTCCATCGCGTAGGGACGGCCGAGGAGGCGCCGCACCTCGGCGACGTTCCCCGCCTCGAGGAGGCTCCGCACCCGGGTCGAGGAGACCGGCTCGTCCCCCTCGGAGACGACGTCCAGCGGCACGACGCGGATCCCGCACTCCTTGCCGAGCCGCGAGAGGAGATCGACGTTCCCGCGCTTGCCGCAGCCGAAGACGAACCCGGTGCCGACGTGGACCTCGCGCGCTCCGAGGCAGCGCCCGAGGAGATCGCGGACGAACTCCTCCGCCGGCATCGAGGCGAACTCGCGCGTGAAGGGGACGACGAAGAGGGCGTCGACCCCGAGCTCGGCGATCGCCTCCTCGCGCTGCCGGAAGGTCTGGATCATCCTCGGCGCCCGCTGAGGGTGGAGGACCTTCAGCGGGTGGGGGTCGAACGTCAGGACGGCCGACGGCGCGTCGAGCTCCCGCGCCCGGCCGACGACGCGCCGGAGCATCTCGCGGTGCCCGAGGTGGACGCCGTCGAAGTTCCCGATCGTCAGGACGCCGCCGCGGGGCAGGTCCGTGCGCTTGAAGGGGTCCGGGTAGACGTTCACGGCTGGCGCGGGCTCACGCGACGACGCGCCCCACGAGGTCGTAGTCGTGGGCTTCGGTCACCTTCACCCGGACGACGGCGCCCGGACGGGGAACGAACCCTTCCGGGAGGTCGTTGACGAGGAGCTTGCCGTCGATCTCCGGGGCCTGCCGCTTCAGGCGCCCCTCGAGGAGGAGCTCCGACTCGGTCGAGACGCCCTCGAGGATCGCCTCGTGGACCTTCCCCTTCAGCGCCCGGTTCTTCCGGCGCGAGATCTCCCTCTGCGCGGCCATGACCGCCGACTGCCGCTCCGCCTTCGCCTCCGCCGGGACCGGGTCGCCGAGCGACTCCGCCCCGGAGCCCGGCTCGGGGGAGTAGGGGAAGACGCCCAGGTGGTCGAGCTCGGCCGCCTTCACGAACCCGAGGAGCTCCTCGAAGTCCGCCTCCGTCTCCGACGGGAAGCCGACGATGAACGTCGACCGGAGCGCGATCCCCGGCACCGTCCGGCGCATCCCCTCGAAGAGGCGCGCGTAGCTCTCCGCGTCGCCGCCCCGGCGCATCGCCGCGAGGACGCCCCGCGAGACGTGCTGGAGCGGGATGTCGACGTACGGGACGAACCGGGGCTCCGAGGCCATCAGCTCGAGGACCGACTCGTGGAGCGTCTTCGGGTAGGCGTAGAGGAAGCGGACCCAGGGGAATCCCGTCTCGGCGAGGAGCGCCGCGACGAGCGTCGCGAGCCCCTCGCGGCCGAGGCCGGCGTCCTCGCCGTAGCGGGTCGTGTCCTGCGAGATGAGGACGAGCTCGGAGACCCCCTGGGCCTCGAGCGCCTGCGCCTCGCGGACGAGAGACGCGACGGATCGCGAGCGCTGGAGGCCGCGCATCTGCGGGATGGTGCAGAAGGTGCACGGGTTGTTGCACCCCTCGGCGACCTTCAGGTAGGCGTAGCCCCGCCGCCCCGTCAGGACGCGGGGGGCGAGGTCGTCGTAGAGACGGGTCGCGAGCGGCTTCGCCGTGAAACGCGGCAGCGACGGGAGGCCGAGCGCGGCGGCGGGCGCCTTCTCGAGCTCGTCGAGGCCGAGGAAGTGGTCGACTTCCGGGATCTCCGCCGCGAGCTCGGCCCCGTACTTCTGGACCATGCAGCCGGCGACGACGACCCGGTCGATCTCCCCCGCCTCCTTCCGCCGCACCTGCTCGAGGACGGCGTTCACCGATTCCTCCTTGGCCTGGTCGATGAACCCGCAGGTGTTGACGATGACGACCCTCGAGGAGCCGGGGTCCCCGAGCGCCATCCCCTCGCGCTGCAGGTAGCCGAGCATCACCTCGGTGTCGACGAGGTTCTTCGGGCAGCCGAGGGAGACGATTCCGACGGAGGGGAGCTTCACGGGCATGGCGTCCTCGGGCGGCCCGGTCCGGACCGCCGCGCGAACCCTTGATTATAGCCGCCGGCGTCCCCGGCGCCTCGCGACGCCGTCGGCCCGGCGGCTGGGATCACCACATCTTCACGCCGAGCGCCTGCGCGACCCGGCGGAGGTCCCCCATCATCGCGGCGAAGAGCTCGGGCGTCAGGGCCTGCGCGCCGTCGCAGAGCGCCTCGGCGGGCCGGGGGTGGACCTCGACGATGACGCCGTCCGCCCCCGCGGCGAGCGCCGCCCGGGACATCGGCGCGACGTAGGCCGTGATCCCGAGCGCGTGCGACGGGTCGACGATGACCGGCAGGTGGGAGCGGGTCTTCAGGACCTGGACCGCGCCCAGGTCGAGGGTGTTCCGCGTCGAGGTCTCGAACGTCCGGATGCCGCGCTCGCAGAGGACGACGTGCCGGTTGCCGGCCGAAAGGATGTACTCGGCCGCGAGGAGGAGCTCCTCCACGGACGACATCATCCCGCGCTTGAGGAGGACCGGCCGCTTGCTCTGCCCGACCTCCTTCAGGAGCGAGAAGTTCTGCATGTTCCGGGCGCCGATCTGGAGCATGTCGGCGCGCAGCGCGACCTTCTCGACGTCCTCGGGGGCCATCACCTCGGTCACGATCGGGAGGTGGTACTCCTGCCCGGCGCGGGCGAGGATGTCGAGCCCCGCGAGGCCGAGCCCCTGGAACGCGTAGGGGCTCGTCCGCGGCTTGAAGACGCCGCCGCGGAGGACGCCCGCGCCCCCTTCCCGGACGACGCGGGCCGTGTCGAAGACCTGCTTCTCGTTCTCCACGGCGCACGGCCCGGCGACGACGACGAACCCCTCGCCGAAGACGACGTCCCCGACCTTCACGAGCGTCCGCTCCGACTCCCCGCCCGGCCGGCGCGCCGCGAGCGGGTAGGCGACCTTCGTCTCGGACGGGAGCGGGGCCGCGGCCGCGACCGGCGCGGCGGGCGGCGCCTCGGGCGCGAGGTCGACGTCCTTCGGGACCTGCAGCGACGGGTCGGCCTTCCGCGGGTAGCAGCCGAGGACGCGGAGGTAGCGCGCGTTCCGGCCGATCCCCTCGAGGGCCGTCGCGACCCGCGGGTCCTCCACGTTCCCCTCGATGTCGACGTAGAACTGGTACTCCCAGGGGGTGTTCTGCATCGAGCGGCTCTCGAGCTTCGTCATGTTGATCGAGGCCCGGGCGAGCTCGGAGAGGCAGCGCTCGAGCGCGCCTTCCTTGTGGTCCGTCACGAGGAGGAGCGACGTCCGGCAGGGGATCCGCGGGTCGAAGCGGAATCGCCTCCGGTGGACGACGACGAACCGGGTCTGGTTGTTCCTCTGGTCCGCGATGTCGCGCCGCAGGACGACGAGGCCGTGGAGCTCGCCCGCCTCGGCGCTCGCGATCGCGGCGTTCTCCTCGCTCCCGAGCTCCTTGACCTTCGCGACCGCCGCGGCGGTGTCGAAGAAGCTCTCCGCGGTCGCCCCGGGGAGGCTCTCGAGGAACTCGGAGCACTGCATGAGGGCCTGCGGGTGGGAGTAGATCCGCTTCAGGCGCGCGAGCGGCACCTTCGCGACGCCGAGGAGGCAGTGCTCGACGGGCCAGACCTCCTCGCCGACGATGTGGAGCTTCGAGGAGCCGAGGAGGCCGTAGGTCTCGTTGATGCTCCCGGCGACGGAGTTCTCGAGCGGCAGGACGGCGTAGTCGCACTCGTCCCGCTCGACGGCCTCGACGGTCTGCCGGAAGGAGCGGTACCCGACGAAGATCGGCTCCTCCGGTCGGTCGCCGAAGAACTTCCGCCCCGCGAGCTGGCTGTAGGCTCCCTCGGCGCCCTGGAAGGCGACGCGCAGGACGGCCGGCTCGACCCCCTCGTTCGCCTCGCGGGTCAGGCGGCTCTCCTGCCGCCTCACGGAGGCCTCGACGACCTCGCGGAAGAGCCGGACCACGTGGAAGGCGTTCAGGCCCCGCTTCTGCGCCTCCTTCCCGATCCGCGAGAGGAGGTCCCGTTCTCGCTCGAGGTCCCGGAGGGAGAGGTCCGAGTCCCGGCTCTTCAGCGCCGCGACCTCGTCGACGACCGCCGACCGCTCGGCGAGGAGGTCGAGGAGCGCGGAGTCGATCCGGTCCAGCGCCGAACGGACGTTCGAGAGGTCGTTCATGCGGGCCTCCACTGCCGCGCTCTCGGCGCGGCCGCCGCTCCGTCGCGGAAGGGGCCTGCGACCGCGCGGCAGCGCGGCGCACCCGCGCTCGTTCGCGCAGCCAACCCGGACGGGAGCGGGACTCCCGGGATCATGGATAGATCCTGTAGAGCATCCGCGGGTACGGGATGCACTCGCGCAGGTGCGGGACGCCGCACATCCACGCCGTGAAGCGCTCGAGCCCCATGCCGAAGCCCGAGTGCGGGAAGCTGCCGTACTTCCGCACGTCGAGGTACCACTGGAACGCCTCGATCGGGAGATCGTGCTGGCGGATCCGATCGAGGAGGAGATCGTGGTCGTGGATCCTCTGCGAGCCGCCGATGATCTCGCCGTAGCCCTCGGGGGCGAGCATGTCGAGGCCGAGGACGACCTCGGGGTCGTTCGGGTCGGGCTGCATGTAGAACGACTTGATCGCCGCCGGGTAGCGCGTGACCATGACGGGCGTGTCGAAGCCCTCGGTGAGCGCGGTCTCCTCGTCGCCGCCGAGGTCGTCGCCGAACTTCACCGGGAAGCCCTTCTTCGCGAGGATCTCGATCGCCTCGCGGTAGTCGATCCGCGGGAACGGCTTCGACACCGTCGCCTCGAGGACCGTCGTGTCGCGCTCGAGGCGCTTCAGGTCCTCCCTCCGCCGGTCGAGGACGCGCGCCGTCAGCTCCTTGACGAACTCCTCGGCGAGGTCCTTCAGGCCGTCGACCTCCATGAAGGCGACCTCCGGCTCGACCATCCAGAACTCGCGCAGGTGCCGGCGCGTCTTCGACTTCTCGGCGCGGAACGTCGGGCCGAAGCAGTAGACCTTGCCGAGGGCCGCCGCGGCCGGCTCGAGGTAGAGCTGCCCCGACTGGGAGAGGTAGGCCTTCTCGTCCTCGGTGTACTGGGTCTCGAAGAGGTTCGAGGTCCCCTCGCAGGCGTTCGGCGTGAGGATCGGCGAGTCGACTTTCGTGTAGCCGCGCGAGTGGTAGAAGTCGTGGATCGCGCTCTCGACCTCGCTCCGCACCTTCAGGATCGCGACCTGCTTCGCCGAGCGGAGCCAGAGGTGGCGCTGCGACATCAGGAAGTCGACGCCGTGCTCCTTCGGGGTGATCGGCCAGTCGTGGCAGACGGCGAGGACGGTGAGGCCCGTGACGCCGAGCTCGACGCCCCCTTCCTGCCGCGGGGCTTCCCGGACGACGCCGGTGACCTCGAAGGTCGACTCCTGGGTGAGCCGGTCCGAGGACTCCCAGACGTCCTCCGGGACCTCCTTCTTCACGACGACGCACTGGAGGTAGCCGGAGCCGTCGCGGAGGACGAGGAAGCGGATCTTCCCGCTGTCGCGGCGGTTGTAGAGCCACCCCTTCAGGGTGACGGTCTCGCCGACGCGGGAGGGGAGGCCGGAGATGGAGAGGGCGGAGCCTGTCGACATAGGAGCCGAATTTAGCAGGCGCGGGGGGCCGCCCCGGGCGGGAGCTACCTTCCCCGGATCCGGAACGCCTGGATGACCGTCAGGGCCTGGGAGATCCGGAGGAGCTTGCGGTTCCGCTTCTGGTTCGCGTCCGCGTCGTCCGGCGGGATCACCGTGCCGCGGATCTCGCGGGCGGACCGGTCGAGCTCGGCCTGCAGCGCGACGAGCTCGTGCGCCTCGTACTTCTTCAGCATCACCGTGTTGAGCGTCAGGAAGCCCTCGGTGACGTCGGATGCGGTCTTCCAGGCGGGCGTGGCCATCGACGGAGCAGGATGCGCCCCGGCCGCCCGGCGCGTCAACGCCTGCGTGCTAGATTCCCCCGTCCGCGCGCGGCCCCCCGCCGTAGTGCGTCGCAGGAGGCGTTTCGTGGCGTTCCAGGGAGTCGACTTCTACCAGATCGACGGCCTCCTCTCCGAGGAGGAGAGGGCCGTCCGCGACCTCGTCCGGGACTTCGTCGACAACGAGGTCCTTCCCATCATCGAGGAGTGCGCCTACGAGGGGCGCTTCCCCCGCGAGCTCGTCCCGAAGATGGCCGCGATGAACCTCTTCGGGCCGACGATCCCCGACTACGGCCTCCCGGGCCTGTCGAACGTCGCCTACGGGCTCATCACGCAGGAGCTCGAGCGGGGCGACTCCGGCCTCCGCTCGTTCGCCTCGGTCCAGTCGTCCCTCGTCATGTTCCCGATCTGGAAGTACGGGTCGAAGGAGCAGAAGGACCGCTGGATCCCGGCCCTCGCAAAGGGCGAGGCGATCGGCTGCTTCGGCCTCACCGAGCCCGACTTCGGCTCGAACCCGGGCGGGATGCGGACTGTGGCCAGGAAGGACGGGGACTCCTGGGTCCTCAACGGCTCCAAGGCCTGGATCACGAACGGCACGATCGCCGACGTCGCCGTCGTCTGGGCGAAGGTCGGCGGGTACGACGGCAAGGTCCGGGGCTTCCTCGTCGAGAAGGGGACGCCCGGCTTCACGGCCTCCGAGCACCGGATGAAGATGTCCCTCCGGGCCTCGGTCACCGGGCAGCTCGCCTTCGAGGACTGCCGGGTCCCGGCGGAGAACGTCCTTCCCGGCGTCGAGGGGCTCAAGGGCCCCCTCTCCTGCCTCACCCAGGCCCGCTACGGGATCTCCTGGGGCGGGATCGGCTCCGCCATGGCGACCTACACCTGCGCCCTCGACTACGCGAAGAGCCGCAGGCAGTTCATGGACAGGCCGATCGCCGCCCACCAGCTCGTCCAGGAGAAGCTCGCCTTCATGATCACCGAGATCACGAAGGGGCAGCTCCTCGCCCTCCAGCTCGGCCGGATGAAGGACGCCGGGACGATGAAGCCCGAGCACGTCTCGATGGCCAAGCGGAACAACGTCTGGGTCGCCCGCGAGTGCGCGAAGCTGGCCCGGGAGATCCTCGGGGCGAACGGGATCGTCGGCGAGTACCCCGTCTTCCGCCACCTGGCGAACATCGAGTCGGTCTTCACCTACGAGGGGACCCACGACATCCACACCCTCGTCCTGGGCCAGGCCGTCACCGGGATCCCCTCCTACAACCCTCCCGCCGAATAGCCTCCCCGGCGCTTCCGGAACGGGTCGCGGGACGGCCCGTTCCGGAAGACGCCCCGGCGGAGCCCGCGTCCCCTTAGAATGCCAAGCGGATGGCCATCACCGGGAACCTCCGGACGATGCAGTTGTCGGAGCTGCTCCAGTGGCTCTCCATGGGGCAGAAGACGGGTACGCTGGCCATCCGGGGCGGCGCGGGTGAGAAGCGGATCTACTTCCAGAACGGGAGGATCATCTCCTCGTCGTCGACGATCGAGCGCGAGTACCTCGGGCACTTCCTCGTCTCGTACGGCTACATCACCGACGAGGAGCTCACGAAGGCGATGGAGGTCCAGGAGGAGTCGAAGATCCTCCTCGGCAAGATCCTCGTCATGATCGGGGCGGTCGCCGAGGAGGACCTCGTCGAGCTGATCCGCCTGAAGGCCTGCGAGACGATCTACGACATCTTCCTCTGGCCCGAGGGGGCGTTCCAGTTCATCGACGGCGAGATCCCCCAGCGCCCGATGGTCCCGATCGCGATCGACGTCACCGGGATCGTCATGGAGGGGCTCCGGCGCTACGACGAGTGGCAGCGGCTCAAGGAACGGATCCGTTCGATGCGCGACGTCCCCTCGATCGTCGCCCCCGTCGCCGTCGACACCCTCCCGGAGCCGCAGAGGCTGATCCTCCGCGCCATCGACGGCGTCCGGTCGCTCGCCGAGATCGCCGAGTCGACGCACAACCCCGACTTCCCCGTGGCGAAGCTCGTCTTCGACCTCCTCGAGAGCGGGCACGTGGAGCTCGCCGCGGCGGCGGACGCGGCGCCGAAGAGCTCGGAGCTGACGCCGGAGGACCCCTACGAGACCGTCTTCGAGGAGGCGGCGACGCCCCACTTCGAGGGCGTCCCCGACACCGCCGACGAGCTGAACCTCCCCCTCGCGCCGCCGCCGGCCCGCACCGCCGCCCAGAAGGACTTCACGCGGTTCCTCCGGCGCGGACCCGACAGCGGCAGCCACGCGGCCCGGCCGCCCGGCCCGGTGACGACGTCGATCGCGTCCCCCGCCGCCGCTCCCCCTCCGGCGCCCCCGCCGTCGACGAGCTTCCGCCCCTCGCCGCCCCCCTCGACGGGCTTCCGGCCCGCCCCTCCCGTCGCCGAGCCGGTCCTCGCCCCGTCGACCGGGTCGTTCCGCGCGCCCGACCTCCCCGCCGCGTCGTTCCTCGAGATCGGGGCGCCCCCCGCGTCCGTCCCGTGGCCCCCCGCGCCGCCCGTCTCGACGTCGTTCCGCGCCGCGCCGCCGGCCTCTCCGCCCCTTTCCGTCTCGTTGCGGGCACCGCAGGCGCCTCCCTCGTCGTCGACGGGTTTCCCGGCGCCCCCGCCGGGCGCCTCGGGCGGGATGTTCGGCCCGACCGCGATCCCGTCGCTGACGCGGCCGATGGAGGAGCTGATGTCCTGGTCGTTCACGCCGAACGAGGCGTTCATCCTGTCGCGCATCAACGGCCTGTGGGACGTCCGCTCGATCGCGAAGATCAGCCCCTTCCCCGAGGGCGAGGTCGTCCGCGTCTTCCAGAAGCTCCACGACGGCGGCCTCATCCGCTGGCGCTGAAGGCCCCGAGCCCCCCGGTGGATCCCGTCCTCCTCCCGGTCCTCCTCGCCTCGGCGGCCGTGGCGGCCGCCGCCTGGGTCGCCTGCCGCGCCTGGCGGCTCTCGACCGAGCGGGAGCTCCGCCGGCGCGAGGAGGAGTCCACGGTCCAGCGGGAGGCGCTGCTCCTCGAGGAGAAGGCCCTCCGGAGGCAGCTCCACGAGGCCAACGAGGCCCTGCGCCTCCGGGCCGAGTCGCTCCAGCAGGTCCTCCGCGCGTCGATCGCGCTGAAGGCCCACCTCCCTCTCGACGCCGTCCTCTCGAACGTCGCCCGCGCCGCCGCGACGAGCTTCGGCTTCGGGCGCGTCCTCCTCTCCCTCCACGACCGCGCCGACGGCGTGCTCGTCCCGCGCGCGCACGTCGGCCTCTCCGAGGAGTGGCCGCGGCTCGAGGGCCTCCGCCTCCCGTCGGAGAGGCTCGCCGGCACGGCGTCGGGGAGCGGCTCCGCGAACCCGTCGCCGCTCGCCTCGGTCCTCGGCGACGCCTCGCGCGAAGGGCTCCTCGCGGTCCCGCTCGTCGCCTCCGATCACTTCGTCGGCCTTCTCGAGCTCGCCGGCCCTCCGCCCGACGGGCCCGAAGCCTCCGTCGACCCGGTCGTCCTCGAGCTCTTCGCGAGCCAGGCGGTGAACGCCATCCGGCTCGCGCGGGCCCACGAGACGACGCGCCTCGGCTCGCTGCGCGACCCGCTCACCGGGGTCTCGAACCACGGGCACTTCCAGGAGACCCTCTCGAGGGAGATCGCCCGGCACGGGCGGACCGGCGGAAAGCTCGTCCTGCTGATGTCCGACCTCGACGACTTCAAGGCGGTGAACGACCGGTACGGCCACCGGGCGGGGGACGCGGTCCTCAAGGGGCTCGTGTCCCGCCTCGTCGCGTCGGTCCGGGACATGGACACCGTGGCGCGGTACGGCGGCGAGGAGTTCGCGATCGTCCTCCCCGAGACGGACGCCGCGGCCGGCCAGCTCGTCGCCGAGCGCCTGCGCCAGGCCGTCGCCGCCGCCCCGCTCGAGGCGGGCCTCCCCGAGCCGCTCCGGCTCACCGTCTCGATCGGCCTCGCCGTCTATCCCGACGACGCCGCGGGCAAGGGGGGCCTCGTCGAGTGCGCCGACCGGGCGCTCTACGCCGCGAAGCGGACCGGCAAGAACCGCGTCGTCCGCTACGCGAAGGTCCCGGCGTCGGCCGAGGCGCTCCTCACGGAACGGACGTGAGCGCCGCCCGGCGCGTCACGGCCGGGCAGCCCGCGACGGCGAAGCGCAGGGGCCATGCCGCGGCCTCGCCGGCGTAGTCGACGCCGACGCGCGGCCCCGCGAGGACGGGGCGCGGCGGGCCGGGAAGCGGCCGGAGGAGCTCGAGGTCGGGGCCGGTGAGCGGCGCGCCCGAGAGCTCCCGCCCCACCGAGAGCGCCCGGCAGAGCTTCCCCGGGCCCGACGCCGCGAGGAGCTCTCCCCGCGGGACGTCCTGCCCTTCCCACCACGCCTCGGGCACCGCGGCGCGCAGGAGCACAGCCTCCGGCACGCCGGCCTCGCGCGTCACGACGTTCAGGCAGTCGTGCATGCCGTAGACGCGGTAGACGTAGGCGTGTCCCGGAGGTCCCCACATCGGCGTCACGCGCGCCGTCCTCCGGCCGTTCCACGTGTGCGCCGCGCGGTCGGCGACGCCGAGGTAGGCCTCCGTCTCGACGATGACGAGAGAGCGCGCCGCCCGCCCCCGGGCCCGCCGGACGAGCCGGCACCCGAGGAGCGCCCGCGCGACCTCCTCGGTGCCGAGCCGCCAGAAGCCTGCCGGCAGACGATCGGCTTGTCGGGCTCGCGACACCTCGCTATTCTGGCGGACACCGATGCCGGACGTCGTCTCCCCGCCGCCCCCCGGCTGCTCCGTCCTCGTCACCGGCGGCGCCGGCTTCATCGGGTCCCACCTCGCCGACGCCCTCCTCGCCCGCGGCCACCGCGTCGTCGTCCTCGACGACCTCTCGACCGGCGACGCGCGCCGGGTCCCGCGGGAGGCCCGTTTCGCGAAGGGGGACGTCCGCGACCCGGGGCTCGACGCGCTCCTGCGCGAGGAGAAGGTCGACACCGTCTTCCACCTCGCCGCGCAGGTCGACGTGCGGAAGTCCGTGGAGGACCCCGTCCTCGACGCCGAGGTGAACGTCCTCGGCACGATCCGGGTCGCGCAGGCGGCCGGCCTCGCGCGGGTCTCCCACGTCGTCTTCTCCTCGAGCGGCGGGGCGATCTACGGCGACCCCGTCGGCGAGAGGGCCGACGAGGACCACCCGCTGAACCCCTGCTCGCCCTACGGCGTCGCCAAGCTCGCGGGCGAGAAGTACCTCGCGGCCCTCGCGCCGGACGCGGGCTTCCTCCTCACGGTGCTCCGCTACGCGAACGTCTACGGCCCCCGGCAGGACGGCCGCGGCGAGGCCGGCGTCGTCGGCATCTGGATGAACCGCCTCCTCTCGGGGCAGGACGCCGTCGTGAACGGCGACGGGGGCCAGACGAGGGACTTCGTCCACGTCGCCGACGTCGTCGCGGCGAACCAGGCGGCGTTCGTCCACCGGACCCCCGGCGTCTTCAACGTCGGGACCGGCATCGAGACGAGCGTGAGGGAGCTCTACGGCCTCGTCGCCGCCGCGTGCGGCGTCGAGGCGGCGCCGCGGTTCGGCCCCGCGAAGCCGGGCGAGCAGCGGCGGAGCGTCCTCGACCCGGCGCGCGCCCGCGCGATCCTCGGCCTGAGGGAGCTCGTCCCGCTCGAGGGGGGAATGCGCGCGACGGCCGAGTGGTTCCGGCTCCACCGGGCCCAGCTCGGGCTCGGCTGACGGACCGTCAGGACGCCGCGATCGACGGGGGCGCCGGCGCCAGCGGCGCGGGCGCGTTCGACTGCCGGAGCCGACCGGTCCGCCGGATGACGACGACCGTCCGGTCGTCCTCGGCGGGCCGCCCGGCGGCGAAATCCTGGACGGCCGCCATGAGCTTCTCCGCGGTCTCCCGCGCGGACCTCTTCCGGTAGTCGAGGAGGATGCGCCGGACCCGGTCGAGGCCGAACTCGCGCCCCTTCTGGTCGTGCGCCTCGACGATCCCGTCGGTGTAGAGGAGGAGGAGGTCGCCCGGCTCCATCTTCGCGGCCCTCCGGCCGTAGGCCGCGTTCGGGGAGGGTCCGAGCACCATCCCCGTCGACTCGAGCTCCGAGAAGCTCCGGGTCCGCGCGTGGAGGTGAAGCGGGCCCGGGTGCCCCGCGTTCACGTAGATGACCTCGCCGTTCGCCTCGAACTCCCCGTAGAAGAGCGAGACGAACTTCGTCGCGAGCCGGCTCTTGTTCAGGATCCGGTTCAGGCGCTCGATGGCGCGGGCGATCTTCAGGTCGCCGCCGATCCCCATCCGGAGGCCGACGTAGACGTCGCGGACGAGGAGGGCCGCGAGGAGGCCGTGGCCCGAGGCGTCCGCGATCGCGGTCCCGAACGCGTCGGGGCCCACCTTCAGGAAGTCGTAGAAGTCGCCCCCGACGGCCTCGGCCGGCGCCGTCGTCGCCCAGACCTCGTAGTCCCCGACCTCCGGGAACGTGCGCGGGAGGATCGACTGCTGGATCCGCCGCGCCTCCTCGAGGAGCCCCTCGAGCCGGCCGCTCTTCACCTTCGAGTCGAGGACCGTCCGGATGATGCCGAGCGAGACGAGGAGGTCGTCCGCGGCGACGCGCGGGTGGACGTCGAAGGAGAGGAGGAACGCGCCGTCGCCGAACGAGACGGCCGCGAACCGCGTCACCCCGAGGCGCGTCTCGAGCTCGCGGTCGACCCAGGGGTCCTTCAGGTCGGCGAGGACGACGCCTTCGTCGAGGGCCCTCCGGATCGGCTCGTAGGAGATCGGGACCGTCAGCCCCTCGAGCACCTTCCGGAAGCGGCCGAAGCCGCGCTTGAGGACGTAGTCGCTCTCGTCGAGCTGGTAGAGGCGCCCCCCGACGATCCCGAGCTCGGAGCGGAAGTTGCCGACGACGGCCTCGCCGACGGCGGCGACGGTGGAGACGACGTCGTCCCCCCCTTCGATGGCGGACAGGGTCTTCTCGACGTTCTTGAGGAGAGATCGGTAGTCCATGCGTGAGCCGCCGAGTATACGCTGCGGTGCAGCGCCGGCTTCAGCCCCAGCGGGCCAGCTCGGCGAGGATGCGGTCCTGCCAGGCGTGGCCGCGGCTCTCGCTGCAGCCGCCGTTCGCGAAGAGGGCGAACGCGTAGCGCTGGCCGCTCCGGGCCTCGACGTACCCCGCGAGCGTGACGACCCCCGCGATGTTCCCCGTTTTCGCGAAGACCTTCCCGCGCGTGTCGGCGCCGAGCATCCGGTGGCGCAGGGAGCCGTCCATGTCCCCGGTGACCGCGAGCGTCGGCTCGTAGACCGGGAAGTGCCGCCAGCGCGTCGCGAGCGCCTGAAGGAACGCGAGGTACGCCGAGGCGCTCGCCCGGTTCTCGCGGGAGCGCCCCGAGCCGTCGGCGATCCTGTAGCGCGCGGGGTCGAGGCCGAGCGAGCGGAGGAACTCGTCGACCTCGGCGAGGCCGTTCGCCCAGGTCCCGCGGCCGCGCCGCTCGGCGCCGAGCGTCTTGAGGATCTGCTCGGCGAAGAAGGAGTGGCTCCTCTTGTTGCAGACGGAGACGACGGGGAGGATCGGGGTCTCGTGGACGTGGAGGACGCGGAACGCGTCCCTCCCGGCCGGCGGCTCCGCGCGGACCTCGGGCGAGCCGTTCACCGCGATCCCCTCCTCGCGGAGGACCTTCGTGAACGCCGAGGCGAGGTAGAGCGGCGGGTCGACGACGGTGACGTCGCCCGACCAGGTCCGCCTCGAGCCGACGACGCCGGTCGCGACGACCGTGCCGCTCCCCGCCCGCCGCGAGACGCCGACCTGCGCTCCGGCGCCCTGGTACGTCGTGACGCGCCCGGCGAGCGACATCAGGAACGGGTGCGCCGGGTAGAAGCCCAGGCTGGCACGGCCTCCCGGACGCAGGCCCGTGACCCTTACGAGGACGACGTTCTCGTTGTACGAGAGCGCCGACACCGGCGCCTGGTACCAGTTCTGCTCCTGGGCCGACGGCCAGTCGCGGTGCGTCCGCTCGTCGTCGAAGAAGGAGGTGTCGAGGAGGAGCCCGTCCCGGATGTAGCGGACGCCTTTCGCGGAGACCGCCTGCGCCCAGGGGCGGAAGACGGCCCACGGGTCGTCGTCGTAGAGCCGCCCCGAGATGGCGGGGTCTCCGCCGCCGCGGACCACGAGGTGCCCGGCGAGCGTCCCGTCGGGCTGGATCTCGCCGTCCTGCAGGAGCGTCGTCCGGAATCGGTAGGCGGGCCCGAGGCGGTCGAGGGCGGCCGCGGTCGTGAAGAGCTTCGTCGTGGAGGCGAGGACGAGCTCGGCGTCGGCGTTGACGGAGAGGATCGGCGGCTGTCCGACGGGGGCGATCGCGACGGCGACCTGGGAGCGGTCGCGGATCGGCGTCCGGCGCGCGACGGCGGCCAGCCGCTCGGAGAGCGTCGGCTCCCGCCGGGGCGCCGGCTTCGGCGCCGCGTCCGCGGAGCCGCACAGGAAGAGCCCCGCGGCCGCCGCGGCGGCCGCAAACCTCCCCCAGGACCTTGCCGAAGCCCCGATCGTCACCGTCCCGATTCTAAGGGATGCCCTCCGTAGAATGCCGCGTGCCCATTCGGGTCGATCTCGCCACCAGGACCGTGACCCTCTCACCGGGGGCCCTCCTCGCGCCCGTCTCCCGGCGGATCGGAGACGGGCGAGGCGACTCCATGGAGCGCCGCTGGATCGGGCAGGCGGTCCACCGCCGCGTCCTCTCCGAGGCCCTCGCCACGATCCCCGGATACGCGGTCGAGAAGGCCGTCCGCCTGACGTTCCCCGTCGACGACTTCACCGCGATCCTCGAAGGGCGGCTCGACGGACGGTTCGAGGACGAGGAGGGGACCGTCGTCGTCGACGAGGTGAAGTCGGTCCACTTCGCCGAGGAGCTGCCGCGCCTCCTCGGCTCGCCGCGCCTCGAGCGCTTCGGCCGCCAGCTCCAGTGGTACCTCCTCGCCGTGTCGAGGACCGAGGGGCGCGCCGTCCGGGGGCGGCTCGTCCTCGCCGACATCGAGACCGGCGACACCCGCCTCGTGCCGGTCCCGTGGGACCCGGCGGAGGTCGAAGCGGACCTCGCCGAGAGGGTCCGCGGCGCGCTCGCGGAGTTCTTCGGCGACCTCGCGCTCGCCGAGGCGAAGGCCGCCGAGGCCGACGACCTCGTCTTCCCGTTCGGCCGCTTCCGGCCGGGGCAGCGCGAGATGGCCGCGGCCGTGGCGCGCGCGGCCCGCCACGGCGAGCAGCTCCTCGTCGAGGCGCCGACCGGCATCGGCAAGACGGCGGCCGCGCTCTTCCCCATGCTCGTCGAGGCCCTCAGGCGCGGCCGGAAGCTCTACGTCCTCACCTCGAAGACGACGCAGCAGGAGATCTTCCGGAAGACGCTCGAGGCGATCGCGGCCTCCTCCGCCCGTTCCGTGCGGCTCCGGGCCAAGGAACGGATGTGCGCGAACGGCGTCGTCCTCTGCCACGAGGACCACTGCCGCTTCGCGAAGGACTACGGCGCCAAGCTCGAGGCGTCGGGGCTCGTCGACCGGCTCCTCGCCGTGGCGCCGCACCTCGAGCCCGACTTCGTCTACGAGGAGGCCCGCGCCGAGGAAGCCTGCCCCTTCGAGGTCTCGCTCGAGCTCGCGGAGCGAGCCGACGTCGTCCTCGGCGACTACAACTACGCCTTCGACCCCGTCGTCGCGCTCTCGGGGCTCCGCGACCCGGCGTCGCTCGAGGGAGCCCTCCTCCTCGTCGACGAGGTCCACAACCTCGTCGAACGTGGCCGCTCGATCTGGTCGCCCGGGATCTCCGAGGCCGAGGTGCGGCGCCTCTCGGAGGCGATCGGCACGACGAGCCCGAAGACCGCGGCCGTCGCGCAGGAGGCGGCCGCCGAGGTCCTCGCCCTCGTCCTCGAGGCGGCCTCGGGTCTCGGCCCGCCCGCGGACCCGTGGACCCCGGCGACGGAGCTCGTGCCGCTCGACCTCGGCCGCCTGGAGGACGTCCGCCTCTCGATGGAGTCGCTCCTCGTCCGCCACCTCGCCGACCTCCGCAACGGGGGCGAGCGGGTGCCCGACGACCCGGTCCTCGGCCTCTACTTCCTCTTCGCGGGCTTCCACGACGTCGCGCGCCGCGCCGCGCCGTCGGGGCGGCTCGTCGAGGCGTTCGACCTCATCGCCTCCCGCGGTGCCGGCGGGTCGAGCCTGGCGTTCCTCTGCAAGGACCCGTCGCGCCTCCTCGGCGAGACGTTCGACGCCGCCTTCGCGACCGTCGGCATGTCGGCGACGCTCAGCCCGCCCGAGTTCTACCGCGACCTCCTCGGCCTCGACCCCGACCGCACCTCGGTCCTCGCGCTGCCGTCCCCATTCCCCAGGGAGAACCGGGCCGTCGTCGTCGCGCCGGACGTCGACACGACCTGGAAGGGGCGCAGCCGCTCGATGCCGAGGGTCGCCCGCATCGTCGCCGAGGTCGCCGAGGCGTGCCCCGGGAACGTCCTCGCCCTCTTCCCGTCGTACCGCTTCGTCGACGACGCCCGCGCCCTCCTCCCGCCGCTCCCCTCTCACCGCGTCGTGAGACCGTCGGACCGCTCGACCGAGCTCGAGCGCAACGCCGTCCTCGCCGCGCTCCGCGAGGAGAAGTCGCGGATCCTCCTCCTCGCCGTGTCGGGCGGACCGTTCGCGGAAGGGGTCGACTACCCCGGCGAGATGCTCCACGGTGTCGTCGTCGTGTCGCCGGCGCTCCCGCAGGTGCGCTTCGAGCAGGAGCGGATGCGGCTCTACTTCGAGGAGCGGTACGGCCGCGGCTTCGAGTACGCGTACGTCATCCCCGGGATGACGAAGGTCGTCCAGAGCGCGGGGAGGGTGATCCGGTCCGAGACGGACGTCGGCGTCATCGCGCTCGTCTGCCGCCGGTTCCTGCAGAGCCCGTACCGGAAGTTCCTGCCCCCGCACTGGTACGAGGAGAGCCCCGACGAGCTCGGGACCCGGGAGCCGGGCGAGGTCGTCCGCGGCTTCTTCGACCGCTTCGCGCTCCGCGCCGCGGCGCCCCCCGGGCCGGCGCTCGCGCCGCCCGCCCCGGCCGAGGCCCCGGCTCCGCGCGCGCGGGCGGCCCGGAGGCCTCGGCGCCCCCGGGCCTGACGCTCCGGAGAGGTCAGGTCCCTGCCGCCGCGCGGGGCTTCGGCCTCGCGACGACGGTGGCGAAGTCGCTGGGGAGGTCGCCGGCCGAGACGAGCGACCACTCGAGATCGGCGATCGCCGAGAGGAGCGCGCGGCCTTCCCCGTCCGGTCGCGAGAAGTTCCCGGCGATCTCCTCGAGAAGGAGCTGGAGGACCGTCCCGCCGTACGGCCGGACCTCGAGGATCTCGAAGTACGCCGCGGCGACGCCCAGGATCTCCGCGGAGCGGACGGCCTCCGAAGGGTCCGTCGCGATGACCTCGGTGACGGTCGGGCGCCGCGCCCGCCGCTTGACGCGCCCGTCGACGACGCTGACCCGGAACGGCTCGGGGAGCACCTTCAGGAGGCCGTCGACGACCTCGAGCTGACGGTCGGTCCACTGGAAGCGGCTCGGACCGACGAACTCGTTCAGGTAGAGGAGCCCGTCCGGCCGGAGGGCGCGGGCCACCTGCTCGAAGAGGTGCTCGAGGCGGGCGACGTGGTGGACCGAGTGGACACCGAAGACGACGTCGTACGACGCCGCCTCGAGACGGAGGGCGTCGGCGTCCGCCACGGCGTACCGGAGGGAGGAGAGCCCTTCCTTCCGGGCCTCCTCGACCGCCACCGCGACGGCGCCCGGGGCGACGTCGACGCCGACGTGCTCCGTCGCGAAACCGAGCCGCGCGAGCCCCCGCTCCAGCTCGCCTCCGCCGCAGCCGACCGTGAGGGCCCGCGGGACCGGGAGGCGACCCGCGAGCCGCGTGCGGAGGAAGTGCAGGTACGGGTTGACGTCGGGGTCTCCCGAGACGCGGCGGTTGATGACCGCCTGCACCTGCGCGAGCTCCGTCCAGTGACGGGGGCTCCCGCCGGCGCCCGTCCCGGCCCGTTCGCCCCAGACGCCGGCCGCCGTCGGCCTCCGCAGGAGCAGGCGGCGGAGGGCGAAGGAGAAGCGGGCGGCGCGGGAGCCGCGAAGGCGTTCCCGCAGGCGCTCCGCGGCACCCGCCCTCATCCCGCCGCTCCCCTCTTCGTCACCCGGTGCCTCGCCGCGGCGCGCTTCGCCGGAGAGGGCGCGGCGCTCTCCTCAGACCCGGAATCCCAGGTGGCGTCCCGCGACGTCGACGACACGCCCCTGCCGGTCGCGCACGCGGACCTGGAGCGTGTGCTCCCCCGCCGGAATCGCGTGGACCGGCACGACGAGGTGGAACCCCGCCGCCCCGGCCGCCGGGTACCGCGGGAAGTGCGGCGCGAGATCGGGACGCGGGGTGCCGTACGCGGCCAGGCCGAGGGAACGGTCCCCGTCGAGGAGGACCTCGACGGAGTCCACGTCGTCGAGGGCCCAGCCCCAGACGACGAGCTCGTCCTTCACGAGGCTCGCGTTCCGCGGCGAGTCGACGACGCCGAACGGCGCGAGCCCGTCGTCCGACCGCTTCGCCGGAGCCTCGTCTTTCTGCGCGAAGACCCGGATCAGCCGGTCCTCGTCGAGCCGCTCGACGCGGAAGCCGGCGCTCTCGAGGTACTGACGGACCTCCGGCGCCGTGGAGAACTGGATCCGCCCCCGGACCTTCGAGGCGCCGACGTTGTGGCGCTGGCTTTCCTCCCACATCCGGAACGTGTCCGGGTGGAGGAGGTTCCAGGTGTCGAAGAACGCCCGCCCGCCCGGCTTGAGGATCCGGTAGGCCTCGAGGACGTACTGGTAGAGGTCCTCCTTGTCGAGGTGCATGAAGACGGTGGTCGCGTAGACGAAGTCGAACGTCGCGTCCCCGAACTGGCGGAGGGAAACCTCCTGGAGCTCGTGGAGATGGACGTTCGAGAGCCCGGCGAGGCGTTCCCGGGCCCGCGCGAGCATCCCGGCCGAGATGTCGGCGCCGTGCCACTCCCCGACGTGGGGCGCGAGCTCGCGGCCGACGCGCGCGAGGCCGCAGCCGATCTCCAGCACGCGGGAGGAGGCGTCGAGGCGGGCGATCTCGAGGTAGTCCTTCGCGCCGTACGAGTTCGCGTCGCCGTTCCACCCCCGGGACCGGTAGTCCCCGTCCTCGTCGCTGACGTAGGTCGTCGCGAGGGCGCTCTCCTCGGTCGACGCGGCGGCTTCCCACCACGTCTTGTAGCTCCGGTCGATCTCCCCCCGGGTCGCGACCGGGCTCTTCTCGCGGGCGGGCTTCGGGTCGTCCTTGGTCTTCTCGAAGACGGTCATGCTGTCGTCATCCTCTCGTCGCGCGCCGGCGCGCCGGCCGCTCCCCGCCCGGGGTCGAAAAGAAACCGGCCCCGCGCGGAGGCGGGGCCGGGGAAGGTCCGAAAGGGGGTCGGGCGTCAGCGAACGAGCGTGTTGTTGTTGACGATGAAGCGGCGCGTCCCGGCGGAGCGGTAGTTCCCGCGGCCGTCGATGACCTCGAGGAGGAGGTCGTGCTCGGAGTTCGCGAGCTTCGTCGTGTCGAGGTAGAAGCGCCACCGGGCGAACGACTTCTGCGGGTAGTTCGGGTAGACCGCGGCGACGTCGGGGCTCGCGAGGCCGTACTCGGCGTAGTCCGTCCCCGTGACGGCGTCGATCTGCGGCACTCCGTCGATCAGGACCCGAACCCGCATGACGCTGTCGAGGTCGAGCGCCCACCCGAAGACCGGGTAGATGCCTCCCACGAACTCGTAGTTCGCCGGGTCGTCGACGTAGCCGATCGGCGGCGGGTCGAGGTTCTGCGTCGCGCACTCGATCTCGACCGGCAGCTCCTTCAGGAGGGTGAGGTTGTCCTCCTTGTCGGCCGCCTTGATCTGCAGCATGTGCGCGCCCTCCTTGAACCCCTGGTTCGTCAGGAGGTAGCCGACGTCGACCGCGAAGAAGAAGCCCGAGTTCGCGGACTGCGGGAAGCCCGGGTAGAACAGGTTCACGTCGGGGCGGTAGAACCCGTAGCAGTCGACGAGCGCGTTGTTCAGGTTCGGCTCGCGGCGGCAGCCGAGCGTGCCGAACGCGCCGCGCGTGTCCTTCAGGACGACGCCGTCCATCTCGAGGAAGACGTGGGAGACGCCCCCGCGCTCGACGTAGACCGACGTGTCGAGCGCCCACCCGGAGACGAACATGATGTAGCGGGTGTCGCGGATCTCGCCGCCGGACGGGCCGCCGGGGAGCTTCAGGCAGTTGCCGAACCAGGTCGCCTGGTTGAGCGGCTGCTCGACCTCGCCGAACGGCGGAAGGCTCGGCGCGTTGTTGAACACCTGGAAGCGGCGCGTGGCGATGAGCCCCTGCTGCCCCTGGTCGTCCGTCGCCTTGACGGTCAGCGTGTGGACGCCGTTCGTCAGGCGCGTCGAGTCGATGAAGATGACGAAGCCGGAGTCGGTCGCGCCGGCGACGTTCGGGAAGTAGGCCGCGACGTCGGGGCGGTTCACGCCGAGGACGGCCTCCCTCTCGACGAGGTCGTCGATGAGGACGTCGACGTGGTCGACGCGCCGGTCGTCGAGGGCCCACCCGGCGACGGCGAGGACGCCGTTCGCGTGGACCGACGAGTCGGGCAGCGGGACGTCGAGGGTGCCGAACGGCGGCTGGTTCTTCGAGTTGTCGATCTTGATCGTCCGCGCCGCGAGGAAGTAGCAGCAGCCCGTGACGTCCGTGACCCGGACGTAGAGCTTGTGCGTCCCGTTCGAGTAGTTCGCCGCGCGGAACGACATCTGGAACCCGGGCGACGCGCCCGGCGTCCCCGCGTACTGCGGGAAGGCCTGCGTGACGTCGGGGCGCGGGAGGTTGATGTTCGCTCCGCCGGCCGGGGTGACCCGGTTCGTCTCGTCCATCCCGTCGACGTACAGGTCGACGTTCGACACGAGGTTCCCGTTCAGCGCGAAGCCGGAGACGCGGACGTAGCCCGAGACGACGGCCCCTTCCACCGGGGCCTCGATCGTTCCGACGGTCTGTGCGGGACATCCCTCGGTCGGGCAGTCCGCGAACGCGGGTGCGCCGATCGTCAGGAGGACCGCCGCCGTCACCGGAAGGACCAGAGCGTTGAGCTTCATCAGTCTTCCTCCCCAGGCTCACGAGGTCTCAGGTTCACGGTCTCCGCCCTCTACTCGGAACAATCCGGGAACTTTGAGAACGTGCGTTCGTTTACGGAGATTCTAGGAGCCGCCCAAAGCGCTGTCAATTCGAGGGTTCGACCGATTCCGCCAGGACCCGCGCGTGGGCCGTCGCCCCCTCGGCGGTCCCGTCCGGGTCGTACCCCCCCTCGAGGATCGAGACGAGCCGGCCCCGGCAGGCCGCGTCGGCGAGCGCGGCGAGGGCCCTCGTCATCCGTCCGAACCCCTCCGCGGAGACCTGCATGCCGCCGAGCGGGTCCCGGTGGTGGGCGTCGAAACCGGCGCTCACGAGGACGAGGTCGGGCCGGAAGCGCCGGGAGAGGGCGTCGAGAGCCGCCTCGAACCCTCCTGCGTACGCCGCGTCGCCGGCCCCCGCGGGGAGCGGGACGTTCGCCGTCAGCCCGAGCCCCCGGCCCGACCCGGTCTCCTCCCGGCCTCCCGTCCCCGGGTAGAAGGGGAACCGGTGGACCGAGAGGTACGCGACCGTCTCGTCCTCCCAGAAGGCCTCCTGCGTCCCGTTCCCGTGGTGGACGTCGAAGTCCGCGACGAGAACCCGCCCGAGGCCGTGCCGGCGCTGGGCGTCCCGGGCGGCCACCGCGACCGCGTTGAAGAAGCAGAAGCCCATCGCCTCCCGGGCTCGCGCGTGGTGGCCGGGGGGGCGGGTCACCACGAAGCCGCGGCGGGCCGCGCCCGACATCACGTCGTCGAGCGCGCCGAGGAGGAGGCCGGCGCTCCGGAGCGCGGCGTCGAACGTCCCCCGCGACATCGGGTTGTCCGGGGAGTCGAAGAGCGTGAACGGGGCGTCCGAGCCCCCGGGCCCGAGCGAGCAGGCTTCCCGGACCCTCTCGACGTAGCCCGGGTCGTGGACGAGGGAGAGCGCGGAGAGCGTCCTCTCCGGCGAGGGGGGCCGCCGCGCCGGGAACGCCTCCGCCTCGAGCGCCGCGACGGCCGACGCGACGCGCGACGGCCGTTCCGGATGGAACGAGCCCGTGCCGTGCCGGAAAACGGTCGGGTCGTGGTAGACGCGCAGCGGGTCCATCGTCGAGGCCTTTATACGACGGCCTCGGGCCGCCACCGTGCATTACCATTCGCGCGTGCCGAAGGCCGCCTCGAACTCGCTCCGGATCGCCGTCTCGCTGGGGCTGGCGGCCCTCCTCCTCTGGCTCTTCTTCCGGAATCTCGACCTCGCCGAGCTGAAGCGGACCCTCTCGGACGCCCACCCGGGATGGCTCGGCCTGGCGCTCCTCGTCACGTTCGTGAACTTCCCGCACCGCTCCTGGCGCTGGACGCGGCTCCTCCACCACGTCCAGCGCGTCCCGCAGCGGGAGGCCTTCTCGGCGACCTGCATCGGCTTCGCGGCGACGGTCCTCCTCCCGGCGCGGGCCGGCGAGATCGTCCGGCCGGCCGTCCTCTCGCGCCGCACGGGACTCCCCTTCGCGCCGGCCCTCGCCTCGATCGCCGTGGAGCGGCTCATCGACCTCGTCGCGGTCGTCCTCCTCTTCGTCGTCTACGCCGTCGGGGGCTGGGCGCCGGCCGACCTCTCCCCCGAGGCGCACGCGCGGCTCGACCTCCTCCGCCGGTCGGCCTACGTCGTCGGCGCGGGCACCGTCGTCGTCTTCGCCGGCCTCGGCCTCCTCGCGGCCCGCCCTCACCTCGCCGACCGCGTCCTCGGGCCGCTCGAGAAGCGGCTCCCGGAACGGTTCGCCCACAGGGTCGTCGCCCTCCTCCGCTCCTTCCTCGGCGGCCTCGCGTCGATCCGGACGGGCGGCGACGTCGCCGTCATGAGCGTCTCCTCGGCGGTCATGTGGCTCATGAACGCGTTCCAGTTCTACGCGGTCATGCGCGCGTTCGACGTCGTCCTCCCCTTCCCCGCGTCCTTCTTCATCCTGACGTGGGCGGTCCTCGGGCTCGCGATCCCCACCCCGGGGGGCGTCGGCGGCTACCACACCGCGGTGGCGTACGCCATGACCGGCTTCTACGGCGTGGGCGCCTCGGCAGCCGCCGCCACGGCGCTCGTGACGCACGCGACCGCCTTCGTCCCGGTCACCCTCGCGGGGGTCGCCTTCCTCGCCGGCACCGGCCTGACGCTCCGGCGTCTCGCCTCCGACGCGCCCGCGGATGCCCCGGCGGGCGGGAGTAGTCTTCCCGGGTGAAGTGCCCCTTCTGCGGAAGCGTCGAGGACCGTGTCGTCGACTCCCGCGAGAGCCGCGAGGGAGAGGTCGTCCGCAGGCGGCGGGAGTGCGCGTCGTGCCTCCGGCGCTTCACCTCGTACGAGCGGGTCGAGGAGGCGCCGCTCGTCGTCGTGAAGAGCGACGGACGGCGGGAGGAGTTCGACCGCGCCAAGATCCTCCGCGGGCTCCGGCGGGCGTGCGAGAAGCGCCCCGTCGAGGCGGCCCGGCTCGAGGCGCTCTGCGACGAGGTCGAGGGCCTCTTCCCCTCGCGGGAGCCGCGCGAGCTGAAGACGCGGGAGATCGGCGCCCACCTCATGGAACGCCTCAAGGAGGTGGACCAGGTCGCCTTCGTCCGCTTCGCGTCCGTCTACCGGAAGTTCGAGGACGCGGGAGACTTCGTCGACGAGGTCGAGACCCTCCTTTCGGACGCACGGGACTCACGGAGGAACCGATGACGAAAGGACACTCCACGACGCGCTGGGCCTTCGCCTCCGGTCCCGGCGACCCGGGCGCCCCCGTCCCGCACCTCCCCCCGGTGGACGTCGTCGAGGACGCCCACGGCTGGCGCCTCGTCTTCGAGATCCCCGGGACGGACCCGGAGACCGTCCGCGTCGACGTCGCCGGCCGCATCGTCGTCGTCCGCGGCGAGCGGCGCCTGACGGACCGTGCCCACGGCACGTTCCTCTGCGTCGAGCGCGCGGCCGGACCGTTCGAGCGGGTCGTCGAGCTCCCCGAGGAGCCCGACCCCGAGGGAGGATCGGCCTCCTACGCCGACGGCCTCCTCACGCTCGAGATCCCCCGGCGCCCCGCGACGCGCCGCCGGACGATCCCGATCCGGCCGGGGCGGGCCGGCGAAAAGAAGTGACGGGCATGTCGGACGAGAGCGCGATCTCCGACTCGGTCCAGATCCCGGACCTCCTCCCGGTCCTCCCGCTGAAGGACGTCGTCCTCTTCCCGTTCGTCATCGTGCCGCTTTCCGTCTCGCGGGAGAAGTCGATCGCCGCGGTCGACGCGGCGCTCGCCGAGCAGCGGATCCTCCTCCTCCTCGCGCAGAAGGACCCCTCGGTCGAGGAGCCCGGCCCCGCCGACCTCTACGAGACCGGCACCGCGGCCGCCGTCATGCGGATGCTCAAGCTCCCGGACGGGAGGATCCGCCTCCTCGTCCAGGGCCTCTCGCGCGTGAAGGTCGACGGCTTCGTCCAGGAGAGCCCGTCGCTCCGGGCCAAGGCGACGCGGATCCCGGAGCCCGAGCCGCCGAGGCCCGCGACGGAGGAGCTCGAGGCGCTCCTGCGCGCCGTGAAGGAGGGGCTCGAGAAGGCGGTGGGCCTGGGCAAGACGATCTCCCCCGAGGTGATGCTCGTCGCCGCCGGCCTCGACGACCCGGCCCGCCTCGCGGACCTCGCCGCCTCGAACCTCGACCTGAAGCTCGAGGAGGCGCAGAAGATCCTCGAGACCCTGCCGGGCCTCGAGCGGCTGAAGGCCGTCCTCGAGATTCTCCGCCGCGAGATCCGCGTCCTGACCGTCCAGCAGGAGATCTCCGGCATGGCCCGGGGCGAGATCGACAAGAGCCAGCGGGAGTACTTCCTCCGGCAGCAGCTCAAGGCGATCCAGCAGGAGCTCGGCGTCACCGACGACGTCGCCGAGGAGGTCGAGCTCTACCGGAAGAAGCTCTCGGGGAAGACGATCCCGCCGGAAGCCTCCGAGGAGATCGAGAAGCAGCTCAAGCGGCTCGAGCGCGGCAACCCCGACTCGGCCGAGACGGCGACGATCCGGACGTTCCTCGACTGGATCACCGGCCTCCCCTGGAGCGTCTCCTCGCAGGACAACCTCGACCTCGCCCGCGCCCGGAAGATCCTCGACGAGGACCACTACGGCCTCGAGAAGCCGAAGGAGCGGATCCTCGAGTTCCTCGCGGTGCGCAAGCTCGCCCCCGAGAGCAAGGGGCCGATCCTCTGCTTCGTCGGGCCTCCCGGGGTCGGCAAGACCTCGCTCGGCAAGTCGATCGCCCGCGCCCTCGACCGCAAGTTCGTCCAGATGTCGCTCGGAGGCGTGCGGGACGAGGCCGAGATCCGCGGGCACCGCCGCACCTACGTCGGCGCGCTCCCGGGGCGGATCGTCCAGGGGATCAACCAGGCCGCGACCTCGAACCCCGTCTTCATCCTCGACGAGGTCGACAAGATCGGCGCCGACTTCCGGGGCGACCCGTCGTCCGCGCTCCTCGAGGTCCTCGACCCCGAGCAGAACCGCGCCTTCCGCGACCACTACCTCGGCGTGCCGTACGACCTCTCGAAGGTCCTCTTCATCACGACGGCGAACGTCCTCGACACGATCCAGCCCGCGTTCCTCGACCGGATGGAGGTGATCCGGCTCTCGGGCTACACGCTCGAGGAGAAGCTCGCGATCGCCCGGCGACACCTCGTCCCGAAGCAGCGGAAGGAGAACGGCCTCGCCGAGAAGGGGGTCTCGTTCCCCGACGACTCTCTCCGGACGATCATCGAGGAGTACACGCGCGAGGCCGGCCTCCGGAACCTCGAGCGGGAGATCGGGAGCTGCTGCCGGAAGATCGCCGTGAGGATCGCCTCGGGCGACACGAAGCCGGTGAAGATGAGCCCGGCCCTCGTCCGCGAGCTCCTCGGCGTCCCGAAGTTCCGGAGCGACGAGGCCCTCTCTCGCGACGAGGTCGGAGCGGCGACGGGGCTCGCCTGGACCGCCGTCGGGGGCGACGTCCTCATCGTCGAGGCGCGCGCGCTGAAGGGAAAGGGGCGCCTCCAGCTGACGGGCCAGCTCGGCGACGTCATGAAGGAGTCCGCGCAGGCGGCGCTCACGCTCGTGAGGTCCCGCGCGAAGGAGCTCGGGCTCCCCGCCGGCTTCTTCGAGGCCCACGACGTCCACGTCCACGTCCCCGAGGGGGCGATCCCGAAGGACGGTCCGTCCGCAGGCGTGACGATGCTGACGGCAATGGTCTCCGCCTTCACCGGGAGGCCCGTCCGGCGCGACGTGGCGATGACGGGAGAGATCACGCTCCGCGGCGAGGTCCTCCCGATCGGGGGCGTGAAGGAGAAGACGCTCGCCGCCCGGCGCGCCGGGATCCGGACGGTCCTCCTCCCGGCGCTCAACGAGCGCGACCTCGCCGAGATCCCCGAGGACCTCCGCCGCGACCTCCGCTTCGTCTTCGTCGAGCGGGCCGAGCAGGTCCTCGACGGGGCGCTCGTCGCGGCGCGCAAGGCGCGCGCCGCGGCTCCCCGCCGAAAGAAGGGCGACCGAAGGAGGAAGGCGTGAAGCCGCTCCCCGCCGAGAACGAGCTCCTCCGCCGCTTCGAGCGCCTCTTCGCGACGCGCCGGCGCGACGTGAAGGTCGGGGTCGGCGACGACGCGGCGGTCCTCGCCGCGCCGTCCTCGCTCGCCGTCTGCACCGACGCCCTCGTCGAGAGCGAGGACTTCACCTCCGGCACCGACCCGTACCTCGTCGGCCGGAAGGCGATGAACGTGAACCTCTCCGACCTCGCCGCGATGGGAGCGACGCCGCTCCACGCGCTCCTGACGCTCGGCCTGCCGCGCCAGACCCCCGTCGAATGGCTCGACGGCTTCCTCGACGGCTTCCGCGCGGCGGCCCGCGAGCAGGCCGTGGCGATCGTCGGCGGGGACCTCTCCGCCTCCCTCGAGCGGTTCGCGTCCGTCACCGTCCTCGGCCGGGTCCCGGACGCCGGCCCCCTCCGGCGCGCCGGCGGGAGGGAGGGCGACGAGCTCTGGGTCTCCGGGACCCTCGGGGCCGCCGCGGCGGGGCTCGAGCTCGTCCTCGGCGGCTACCGGCGCGACCGCGAGGGCAAGGTCACCGCGCCGCGCGGCAGCCGGGTCTCCGCCGCGCGGCGGGACGAGACCGCGCGCCTCCTGCGCCATCTCCTCGACCCGCGGCCGATGGTCGACCTCGGGCGCGCGCTCGCCGAGGGAGGGATCGCCACGGCGGCGATCGACCTTTCCGACGGGCTCGCCCGGGACCTCCACCGGCTCTGCCGCGCCTCCGGCACCGGAGCGACTCTCGAGGGAGAGTCGCTTCCCGTCGACTCCGCGCTTGCGACGCTGCCGCTCCTGCGGTCGGACCCGCTCGACCTCGCCCTCTTCGGCGGCGAGGACTACGGCCTCCTCTTCGCCGTCCCGCCCGCGCGCCTCGGCGCGATGCGGAAGGTCGCGACCCGCTTCGCCGTCCGGCGGATCGGCCGGCTCGAGGCGGCGGCCGGGGTCTTCCTCGCCCGGCGCGGCAGGCTCGAGCCGCTGCCCGACCGGGGCTTCGACCACTTCGCGAAGGGCGCCGGATGACGTTCGAGGGTCCGGGGGCGGAGGGCAAGGCGGGGCCGCCGCAGGATCACTGGGAGAGCCGGCTCCCCATCTCGCCGCTCCCCTACCCGAAGAGCCGGTGGCAGCGCTTCGAGGAGCAGTTCCTCGAGATGCTCGGACGCCACGAGGAGCCCGAGCGCGTCGCCGCCTCGTTCGCGATCGGCGTCGCGATCGCCTTCACGCCCCTGATCGGACTCCACATCTGGATCGCGCTCCTCATCGCGGTCGTCCTGAAGCTCAACAAGCTCGACGTCGTCCTCGGAACCTTCGTCGTCAACCCGCTGACGCTCGGCCCCATCAGCGCGGTCGCCCTTCCGCTCGGGCGCCTCGTCGTCCGCGCCCGCCACGAGGCCGTCACCCACATGCCGTGGGGCGAGCTCCTCCGGCCGAAGGCCTGGCTCCAGGCCAGCCCCGCGATGAGGACGATCGGGCTCCAGTGGGGCGTGGGGATGTTCACGCTCTCGATCGTCTGCGGGGCGCTGACGTACATCGTCCTCGTCCGGGTCATCCGCCGGCGACGCGCACGGACGCCGGAGATTCCGCCCGACTTCGCGGACTGACCCTTCGGGCCCACCCCTCGCCCCCCACCCACCTCCCTTCAAGGTGCGCGCGCCTGCGGCGCGCGGGCTCGAGTTGAAGACGGGCGAGGGGCGGGAAATGTGAAGCGCGCTTCGCGCGGCCGGGAGGGAGAGCGCCGGAGCTACGAGGGGTTGGCGGCGCGGTACGCGTTGAGGGCGTCGCGGAGCGCGAGGTTGCGGGCCGGACGGCCGAAGGCGGATTCGATCGCGGGGAGAGCGGAGGCGGCGATGGCGCGCGTTTCGGGCGCTCGGAGGGCGAGCTCGAGGAGGAGGCGCGCGGGCTTCGGGTCGCGGGGGGCGGAGCGGGCTGCGCGCGCGAGCTCGGCGGCCGCGGCGAGCGCCTTTCCCTCAGTCTCGTAGCGCTCCGCGAGGAAGAGGCGCGCGTCGAGATAAGCGGGCGAGAGCGCGAGGGCGCGCCGCGCCTCGTCGACCGCTTCCGCCTCGCGCCCGAGCGAGGAAAGCGATCGCGCCAGGCCGAGCCGCTCGGCGACGCTTCCCCCCGGGGCCTCGAGAGCGGCGCTCCACGCCGCAAGCGCCTCGGCGAAGCGTCCGCGGGACTCGAGGAGCGCCGCCCGGCGCGCGAGGAGCGGACGGGAGCGGGGATGGTGGCGAAGGCCTTCGCGGAGAACCTCCTCGGCCTCGGCGTAGCGCCCCGACTCCGCCTCGATCCGCGCGAGGGCGAGGAAGCCGATCTCGTAGTCGGGCCTGAGGCGGAGGGCCTCGCGGCAGGCGGCGCGGGCCTCCTCGACCCTCCCCTCCTTCGCCCGGACGAGGCCGAGGAGCGACCAGGCGTCGTAATAGCGCGGGAAGAGGGCGACCGCCTTCTCGACGTTCTCCCGCGCGACGGCCGTCTCCTTCCGGCCCCACGCGAGCCAGGCCGCGTTGTAGCGGGCGCGGGCCGAGCGCGGCACCTTCTCGAGCATGTCGGCGAAGAGCCGGTCGTCGTCGCGGAAGACCTCGTTCCGCGCGACGGTCGCGCCCGAGTACGTCACGAGGGCCACGGCGAGGAGCGCTCTCCGGAAGCCCGCCGAGAGCAAGGGGAGAGAGCCGACGAGCCCCGCCGCCGCGGCGAGGAGCCCGGCCGACGGGAGGTAGGCGAGGCGGTCCGCGTAGATCGTCCCGATCGGGAAGAGGAGGTTCGAGGTCGGGAGGAACGCCCCGAGGAAGAGCGCCGCGCCGAGCGCCACGAGCGGCGCGCGGCGGACCGCCGCGAGGCCGGCCCCCGCAAGCGCCACGAGGCCGGCGAGGCCGGCGGCGGCCCGCGGGTCGCGCAGCGATTCCAGGAGGTCGAGCGCGTGAGCGGAGTGGTCGGCCGAGAGGCCGAGCGGGACGAACGTCTGCCAGGCGTAACGGAGGAGGAGGACGAGCGCGTTCGCGGCACGGAGCGACCCGGGGAGCGGCGCGAGCGGGTTGTCGAGGTCGAAGAACGCCTCCTTTGCGCCGACGAGCCCGCTCCCGACGAGAAGGACGCGCACACCGGCGAAGGCCCCGAGCGGCACGAGAAGCCCCGCGAACGGGAGCGCCTTCCGCCTGAGGCGCGCCGCGAGCGGCTCCGCCGCGTCGAGGCGGAGGAGCTCGCCGAGGGCGACGACGCCCGGGAGGACGACGGCGTGCTCCTTCGAGAAGAGGGCGGCGAGGAACGCGAGGAGCGCCGCCGAATACGGGAGCCGCGCGAGGCGCGGACCGTCCGTGGCGCGGCGGAAGAGGAGCGCCGCGGAGAAGACGAGCGCCGCGACGAGGAGCTCGAAGCGCCCGACGACCCCGGTCACGGCCTCGGCGTGGATCGGCACGACGGCGAAGAGCGCCGCCGCGGCGAGCGACGGGGCGCGCGGCATGCCGAGGCCGAGGAGCCACGCGGCGAGGAGGAGCGTCGTCGCGGCGTGGAGCGCCACGTTGACGGCGTGGAACGGGAGCGGGTCGGTCCCGGTCGTCCAGCGCTGGACGGCGAAGGTCAGGAGGACGACGGGGCGGTAGTTCTTCGCCGTCGCGAGCGGCACGCCGAAGTGCCCCGACGTGAAGACCTCGCCGACGCGCGCCGGGGAGGCGAGCCGCGGGTCGTCGCGGACGACGACCTCGTCGTCGAAGGTGAAGCCCGCCGTGAGGGCGTTGAGGTACGGGACGACGGCGAGGAGGAGGAGGGCGAGGGCCGGGGCGCGCGAGAGCCGCGGGAAATCCCGCGCGGGCACGAGCGGGCGGCTCACGCGGCCACCCCGCCGACCTGGCGCCGGCGCGTGCGCGGCTCGAGCGCGGAGGCGCCGACGCGAAGGCGAAGGGGTGCGAGGGCTCGCATCGGGGCGACCGAGTCTAGTCGGTCACCCCGAGCCTCTTCATCTCGTAGAGGAGCGACTGCCGCGAGAGGCCGAGGAGAGCTGCGGCCTTCGTCCGGTTCCCTCCCGCCTCGGCGAGCGTCTCGAGGATGACCCTCCGCTTCGCCTCGTCGACGGCGTCGCGGTACCGCCCCTTCCCGGCCGACGGAGCCGGTCGCGACTCCCGGAGGTGCGGCGGGAGGTGGCCCCGTTCGATGCGCGCGCCGCCGGAGAGGGCCTTCGACGACTCCACGGCCGAGAGGAGCTCGCGGACGTTCCCGGGCCAGCGCCACGAGAGGAGCACGGCGCGCGCGTCGGGAGCGAGCGGAATGCCGCCGAGGGCGCGCTCGAGGAGGAGCCGCAGGTCGCGCGGTCTCTCGCGGAGCGGCGGGAGGGTGAGCGTGATGCCGGCGACGCGGTAGAGGAGGTCGGCGCGGAAGCGTCCCTCCTCCGCGAGGCGGGAGAGGTCACGGTGAGTCGCGGCGACGAGGCGGAGGTCGACGGGCCGCGTCCGGGTCTCCCCGAGGCGGCGGACCTCCTTCTCCTGGAGGACGCGCAGGAGCTTCGCCTGGATCGCGGGGGCGAGGTCGCCGATCTCGTCGAGGAAGAGCGTCCCGCCGGAGGAGGCCTCGATGACGCCGGCGCGGTCCCGGTCCGACCCGGTGAAGGCGCCGCGTGCAGCGCCAAAGAGCTCCGCCTCGGCGAGCGTCTCCGGGAGCGCCGCGACGTTCAGAGGGACGAAGGGCCCGCGCCGGCCCGACGCGCGGTGGACCTCGTGCGCCACGAGCTCCTTCCCGGTCCCGCTCTCGCCGAGGACGAGGACGGAGATCCGGTGCGCCGCGACCTTGCGTGCCGTCTCGAAGACCGCGCGCGTCGCGGCGTCCTCCGCGACGACGGACGGGTCTGAGGCCGTCGCGCTCGAACGCCCCGGGCGAGGCGCCGGCGCCTCCGGGGGCGCGAGCCGGCGGACCGCCCCGTCGAGCCCGGCGCGCCGCGCGGCGCGGACCCCCGTCTCGCGCAGCGGCGCCGACTCGCCGGAGGCGAACCCGGCCGGGAAGCGACCCCGCCACTCGAGGAGGCGCGTGACGACCTCGACGGCCCCGCCGGGCGTTTCGACGCGCTCGGCGAGCAGCTGCCGCGCGGCCGCGGGCGCGGCGAGGCCTCTCGCGATCCGCTCCTCGGCCTCGAGGAGCGTGCGCTCGGCGGCGTCGAGCGCTGGCGGGAGCGCCGCGGCGCGGCCGAGGTCGCGCCGGGCCGAGACCGCGAGGCGGGCGCGCAGCGGCTCGACTCGGCTCCGGACGTCGGGGAGCGGCTCGGCCTCCTCGAGCCGGGCGAGCGCCTCCGCGGCGAGCCCTGCCGCGAGGAGGCGCGCCCCCTCGAGGACGAGGACCTCGCGCCGGGCCGGGTGATCCGGGCACTCGGCGAGAAGCGCCGACGCCTCGGCGAACGCCTCGCTCCCCTCGACGTCGTCTCCGTCGGCGAGCGCGAGCCGCTGCCGCAGCGGGAGCGAGAAGAGGAGCTGGAAGGAACGGCCCGGCACCCGGTCGTGATCGAGGACCGTGCCGAGGTCGCGGCGGGCCGCCCGCGCGTCGCTCCGGCGGAGGGCGAGCGCGGCGCGCTGCCCGAGCGCGGAGAGGTAGCGCTCCCGCTCGCCGGCGGCGGAGTAGAGGGCGAGCGCCTCCTCGAGCGACGACTCGGCCTCCGCGAGAGCCCCGTCCCCCGCGGCGGCGACGGAGAGGTCGTAGAGGGCGTCGGCGCGCCGCGAGGGGTCGCGCGCCTCGTCCCGCGCGGCCCGGAAGAACGCGGAGGCCTCCCGGGGCCGTTCGAGCCCGAGCGCGAGGTAGCCGGCGGTGAAGCCGGCGTCGACGAGCCCAGGGCCGGCCGGACCCCCGTCGAGGGCCGTCGCGACCTCGCGGAGCGCGGCCTCGGCCGCGGCGAGCTCCTGGCGCCGCTCGTGGAGCTCGGCGCGGAGGAGGTGATGCCTCGCGCGCCGGGCGGCGTCGCGGGGGACGGGGGCCTCGAGGAGGCGCGCCGCCTCCGGCTCGCGGCGGAGCTTCAGGAGGAGGTCCGCGCGCGCGAGCCGCCCGTCCTCGTCCGTCGACTCCGGCAGGAGCGCGAGCGCCTTCGCGGTCTCCCCCGTCCGCGCGAGGAGGCGCGCGGCCCTCTCCCTCCGCTGGAGCGGCTGCCCGAGGGCGCCGTCGATGTCGATCCGGCCGGCCGAAGCGCGGGCCTCTTCCATCCGTCCGGCGGCGGCGTGCGCCTCGGCGGCGAGGAGCGGCTCGCCGAGGTCCGGCGCGGTCGACGGGGCTCGCGCGAGGAGGGCGGCGACGTCGTCCGCCCGCCCGGTGGTCTCTGCCTCCGAGAGCCGGTGCCGCGCCTCCGCCAGGTCGGACGGCTTCGGCCCGGCCGCGAGCCGCGCGAGGAGGACCCGGAGCGGCCCGGTGCCGGAATCGCCGAGCCGGGCGAGGCCCGAGGCGCGCTCGGCCGCCGAGAGGCCGGCGGCGAGCCGGCGCCGAAGGACGTCGTCGGCGAAGCGGAGCCCTCCGTGCGTCGTGCGGAGGAGACTGCCGGCGTCGACGGCCTCGTCGAGCGCCTCGACCGTGCGGTCGGGCGGGGCCCCGGAGACGGCCGCCGCCTCGGCAGGAGTGAAGCCGTCCCCGAGGAGAGCCGCCGCGCGCACGACGACGTCGGGAGGGGCCGGCGCTCTCCGTCCGGCGCCTCCCCGGGAGGGGCCGGAGAGGAACGCCCTCGCCCTCGCCCGCGCCGCCTGGAGGAGGCGCGCCGGCTCGCCTCCCGCCTCCGCGGCGAGCTCCTCCCAGAGCCTCGCGAGGGCCGGCGCCGCGGCGAAGGGGAGGTGGACGAGCCCCGACACCTCCTCGCGGCCGAGCCGCGGCACGAGGGGGGAGACGGGCTGCCAGGGCGGGGGCGCCTCGGCCCGCGTCTCGACCCTCACGACCGCCCCGAGCGTCCGCGGCAGCTCCTCCCAAGCCCGGATCGAACGCGCGTCCCACCGGTCGAGGTCGCGCGCGAGGAGGACGAGGGGCGGGCCTTCCTCCCGCGCCGGCGACGCTCCTTCCGCGAGCGCCCGGAGCGCCGCCGCGCGCCCGTCCGCGCCGAGTCCCCCGGCGAACTCGACGAGCGGACCCCCGTCCTCGAGCGAATCGGGAGGCCCCGCCTCGGCGAACGCGACCTCGCCGGGAGCGCGCCGGGCGGCGCCCCGCGCGACCCACGCCGCGGCTCCGCCCGCGGCGACGAGCCTCTCGCCGGAGAACGGCGAGAGCTCGCGCGGGACCGCGAGCCCGAGGAGGTCGAGCGCGACCCGCTCGCCGACCTCGCCCGTCCGCGCGAGATCGAGGAGGAGCGCGTCGGAGGGACGGGCGCCGTCCGCCGCCCTGAGGACGGCGGCGACCGCCTCGGCGGTACGGGGAGGGAGCCCGTCCGCGAGCGCCTCCTCGAGCCCTTTCCGGGCCTCGCCGGGCAGTGTCCGCGGGAGCTCGGCCCCGGCGAGCCGGAGGGCGGTCAGGCCGAGGACGATCGGCGCCGGCGCAGCCCTCCACGCGGGGACCGGCGGGGCGTCGAGCCACGGGACGTCTCGGCTTCCCGGCCGCGTTCCGAGCCCCGCCACGCCGTCCCGGGAGATCCCGAGACCGTGAGCTCCGAGGAAGGAGAGGAGGCCGGCGAGCCGGACGAGGTAGCCGGCGTGCTCCGCGTCCGTCAGCTCGTCCGGGAGCCGGCGCGGCTCCGGTACCGGGCCGAGGACCCACGCGCTCCCCGAGCGGCGACCCCAGGAGAAGACGGGGAGCGCGGCGTGGACGAGGCGGCCCACTTCGGCCGCGCCGGCGAGGACGTCGGCCCCCGGGATCACCCACTCCGCCCGCCGCGCGGACGCTCGCTCCGCTGCTCGACTCTCGCGCACTCGCTCTCCGCCGGTTCGCGCGGATCTTCGCACGCCCCCGCGGGGCGGAGCCGGCCTCAGCCGGGCTTCACGAGTCCGGCCCAGTCGTCCCAGAAAGCCGGCCAGGACTTCGAGACGACCAAGGGCTCGTCGACCGTGCAACCCTCCGGAAGCACGAGGGCGAGGACCGCCGCGGCCATCGCGACGCGATGGTCGTCCATCGCGTCGAAGTCGGCCCGGCGCGGTCTCCCCGCCGGCCCGTCGACGACGAGCTCGCGACCTTCGGCCGAGTCTCCTGCGCGCGCCGAGGCCCCGGCCCTTCCGAGGAGGTCGAGCGCGGCCGCGAGGCGGTCCGACTCCTTCGCCCGGAGCCTCTCGACGCCGCGGAGCCGCGACGTCCCGTTCGAGAAGGCGAGGAGCGCGGCGAGAGGGAGCGCCGCGTCCGGCGCCGGGTCGACGTCCGCGTCGACCGGCCCGATCTCGTCCCCTTCGACGACGAGGACCGCCCTTTCCCCCTCTCCTTCCCAGCGGAGCCGGCCGCCCGCCTCCCGGGCCCAGCGGCGGAAGAGCGCGTCGGGCTGGCGTGAGGCCGGGTCGAGCCCCTCGATCCTCGCCTCGCCGCGCGAGAGGAGCGCGCCGGCGATCGGGAAGCAGGCCGCCGAGTCGTCGCCCGGGACGACGTAGCGCGCCGCGCGATACGCGCCTCCCGGGGCGAACACGGAGAGGACGTCGCGCGTGAGGTCGACGTACGCGCCCGAGACGGGACGCCCCTCGGCCCTCACGTTCAGCCCGCCCGGCACGAGGGGAGCGACGAGGAGGAGCGCGGAGACGAACTGCGAAGAGACGTCCGCGCGGATCGCGACCTCGCCCGCCGCGAGGCTCCCCCCCTCGATCCGGAGCGGCAGGTACCCCTCCCGGCCGACCGCCTCGATCCGCGCCCCGCGGGAGCGGAGGGCCTCGACGAGCGGTCCCATCGGACGCTCGCGCATCCGCGGGCTCCCGTCGAGGACGAACCGCCCGGGCAGGGCCGAGAGGAGGGCGAGGAGGAAGCGGGCCGGCGTGCCGGCCGGGCCGACGTCGATCCGGACCTCTTCGCCGCCGCCTCCCCGGAGCGGACCGGTGACCTCCCACGACCCGGGCCGCGCGACGACCTCCGCCCCGAGCCTCCCGAGCGCCTCCCCGAGGACCCGCGTGTCGTCCGACTCCAGGGGGGCGACGAGCTCGCTCCTCCCCGGCGCGATCGCGGCCGCGACGAGAGCGCGGTTCGTGAGGCTCTTCGAGCCGGGGACGCGGACCGTCCCGCGGATCCGCCCGGCCGGCAGCCTCACGCCGGGATCTCCCGGCGGACCGCCCTCGGGGCGCTCGGCTCCTCGACGAGCCGCAGCACGCCGTCCCTCCCGATCTCGGCGTGCCGCCGCTCCTCGAGCCACGCCGGGAGGACCCGAACCACGCCGCCCTCGCCCTCGTAGAGCTTCTCGACGTGGAAATGCCCCACGAGCAGCTCGTCGTAGCCCGCCTTCCTCGCGCGCTCCCCCTCCCGCCGGAGCTCGGCCTCCGGGAGGAGCCTCTTGTGGCGGAAGTTCGTCCGGTAGAGGCGGGCCTCGGTCCTCGAGACGATCCCGCGGGCGAGGGGCCCGGGGATGAGGCCGAGCGCCGCCCGCGAAACCGGGTTCTTCGAGAGCCGGCGCCAGAAGCGGTACGGCAGGTCGCGGGTGTTGACGCGGTCGCCGTGGACGAAGGCGTACCGGCGGGGGCCGACGAGGAGACCGTCCGTGTCGGCGTACGACGCGAACGCCCTGGCCCAGCGGGTTCCCCTCAGGAAGAAGTCGCGGTTCCCCTCGACGTAGCGAAGCTCCACGCCCCGCGCGGCGAGCCCGTCCCAGGCGTCGAGGACCCGCCGGATCAGAGGCGTCTCGAGCTTTGCGCTCCCGATGAAGTAGTGAAAGATGTCGCCCAGGAGGACGACCGTCCCGAAGCCCCGCGAGACGACGTCCTCGAGCGCCTCGAGGAAATCCTCGGCATCCCCCTCGGCCTGGCCGAGGTGGGAGTCGGCGAAGACCGCCACCCCTTCTCCCGCGACCGGCCGCGGCTCCGGATAGGGGACCACGGGTGGGATTCTATCGGCCCGGGTCACTCTCTCCCGGCCCCGCCGATGACGCCGCTCACTTCCCCGGCGCGGGCCCGGTGATAGGTTTCTGTCGAAATCATGCGCCTCTTCCGCGCCTTCGGCGCCCTCCTCGCCGTGGCGGCCCTCGCGCCGGCCTCCCACGCGGCCCCGGCCGGTCCGGCGGAGCCCTTCGTCGAGAGGGACGTCCGGGAGCTCCTCGCGGCCGGGGCGCGGGTCCGCGTCCTCGTCTCGCGAACGGCAGCCGCGGAGGCGAACGGGCGCCTCCTCCCGGGCCTCGAGGTCGAGCGCTCGCTCTCGGGAGGGCGGCTCCTCGCCGGCTGGCTGACCTCCGAGGGCCTCTCGGCGCTCCGCCGCGACGCCGGCACCCGTGCCGTCGTCGTCGACCGCCTCGTCCGACCGGCCGGGCAGGTCGGAACCGCCCAGATCGGGGCCGACCGTCTCTCCGCGGCCGGCCTCACGGGCGCGGGCCACACGATCGCGATCATCGACACCGGCATCGACCCCTTCCACCCCGACCTCGGGGGCTCTGCCGCTGGCCCGGGACGGGTCCTCGCCGGCTGGAACTTCGCGGACGGCAACGCGGACGTCTACGACTGCGACGGTCACGGCACTGCGGTCGCCGGCGTGGCGGCGGGCGAGGAAGGGATCGCTCCCGAGGCGTCGATCGTCCCCCTGAAGGTCTTCGGCGCGCGCGACGGCTGCTCGGCGGCCTGGTCGTCCGACGTCCTGGCCGCGGTCGAGTGGGCGATCGACCGCCGCGCGGAGCTCGGTCTCGACGTCCTGAACCTGAGCCTCGCCGACGACCGGAACCGGGGCGGCTTCTGCGACGCCGAGGACCCCGTCTCCGCCGAGCTCTTCGCCCGGGCGCGCGCCGCGGGGCTCGCCGTCGTCGCCGCCTCGGGGAACACCGGCCGCGCCGACGCGGTCTCCTGGCCGGCCTGCTTCTCCGACGTCGTCGGCGTCGGGATGGTCTACTCCGCCGGGCAGGGACCGACCTCCTGGGGCGGCGAGGCGAACTGCAGCGACCCGGTGACCGGACCGGACGTCGTCCCGTGCGCGAGCAACGGCGGCGCTCCCCTCTCGCTCCTCGCGCCGGGCGTCCGGTGGCTCGTCCCGGCGGCCGGGGGCGGACGCCGGACGACCTTCTCCGGCACGTCGGCCGCCTCCCCCGCCGCCGCGGGCTCGCTCCTCCTCGCCCGAGCCTTCTCCGCGGCCCAGGATCCCCTCGTCGCGGCCGGGTTCCTCCGCCTCACGGGCCTTCCCGTCGAGGACGGGCGGTCCGGTCGGTCGACCCCCCGGGTCGACGTCGGGACGACGCTCTCCGCGACCTCGCCCGCCACGGGCCCGTGCGTCCGCGCCGCCGGCTTCGGCACCGTGCGCGACGCGCTCGTCTGCCGCGCCGAGGTCTCCGCCCTGACGGGCCGCGTCTCGACGCTCGCCCTCGACCTGTCGCTCGAGCACCCCGACCTCCCCGCCCTCGTCGCGCTCCTCGTCGGTCCCGACGGGACGACGGTCCGCCTCCTGAACGGCGTCGAGCGGAGCGGCGGGGTCCTGCGCGAGGTGATCGGGCGCACCCTCGAGAGCGACGAGCCGCTCTCCCTGTTCCGGGGCAGGCCCGCGGCCGGGACGTGGACGCTCGTCCTCGAGGACGACGCGGGTCTCGCCGGGGCGAGGGTCGTCAGCTGGGCGCTCTCCGTCGAGCCCGAGGCGCCGCGGCGGGTCGATGCCGCCGATCCGCCGGACCGGATCCTCCCGACCGTCGTCCGGAGCGCGGGTCTTCACGGGGCCTTCTTCGAGACGGACGTCGTCCTCTTCAACCCCGACGAGGGCGCCTCCGCCGACGTCACGCTCTCGTTCCTCCCGGCCGGACACGCCGCGGACGGCGCCGTGTCGGTGGACCTCACCCTCCCGCCGCTCGGCACGCGCGTCCTCGGCGACGTCGTCGGGAACGCCTTCCGGTCGACGGGCTCCGGGCCGGTCCACGTCGCGGCGCCCGCGAGCGTCGTCGTCACGAGCCGGACCGAGACGGGCTCGGCGGGCGGGGGCGCCTACGGTCTCCTCGTGCCGGAGGTCGGCGCGGAGGGCTCGGTCGGCGCGGGCGAGGCGTCCACCTGGCTCGCGCCGGTCTTCCGCCCCGGGAGCTCCCGGGTCAACGTCGGGCTCGTCGAGGTGGGCGGGGCGCCGGCCTCGGCGGAGCTCCTCCTCCGGGATGCGACCGGCGTCGTGAAGGGCCGCCTCCCCGTCGAGCTCGGGCCGTTCGAGAGCGTCCAGGTCAACGACGTCCACCGGACGGCCGCCGTGGCCGGGAGCCCGGGGGACCTCTTCGAGCTCCGCGTCCCGTCGGGAGCAGGCCGCGTCGTCGCGTGGGCCTCAGCGGTCGACAACGGCTCGAACGACGGCCTCCTCGTCACCGGCTCGCGGCTCCGCCGCGACTCATACCTGCCGGCTTCGGCCCATTCTCCGGGGCGTTTCGACGCGTACTTCCGGACCGACCTGAAGCTGTCGAATCCCTGGCCCTCGCCCGTGAACGTCCGCGTCTCCTTCTTCCCCTCGAAGGGCGAGGGTCCCCTGCAGCTCATCCTGAGCCTCGGCGCGTGGGAGACGCGCGTCTTCGAGGACGTCCTGGCGAGCCTCCTCGGCGCGCGCGACGACACCGCCGGCGCGCTCCGCCTGACCGTCCTCGGCGACTCCCCCGGCATCGTCGCCTCGAGCCGGACCTGGGCGGAGGAGGGGACGAAGACCTACGGCCTCGCGATCGGCGTCCTCGAGAACGCCGAGGCGATCCCGGGGGAGCGGATCGCCCTCACGTTCCTCACCTCGAGCGCGCGGGCGCGGACGAACCTCGGGCTCCTCGAGACCTTCGGGCTGAAGACGGCCGTGCGGGTGACGCTGCTCGACACCGACGGCACGCGCTTCGCGGTCCGCGACCTCGTCCTCGACCGGTACCAGGCCGTCCAGTGGAACGACGTCTTCGCCGAGATGGGGGCGACGCCGCGCGAGAACGCCTCCGCCCTCGTCGAGGTCCTCGACGGCGGCGCGGTGATCGCGCACGCGATCCGCGTCGACAACCGGACGAACGACGCGAGCTTCGTCGCGGGGCGCGTCCTCAGGACGACGGTCCCGCCCGCCTCCCGCTGACGATCTCGAAGCCGTGGGCGTAGCCCGCGCCCGCGTCGGCGACGCCGACGCCGACGAGCCCCGCCGCCCCGAGGAGCGCGGCCACCTCCGCGCCGTCGCACGGCTCGACGACGGCCCCACGCGTGACGCCGAGGACGACCGCGAGCTTCTCCTGCAGCCGGTCGACCGCCCGCTTCCAGCCCGGGCCTCCCCCGCTCGTCAGGACCACGAGCAGCCCGCCCGGGGCGAGGCGCGCGGCGACCTCCGCGACGAGCGCCCCGCGCGCCGGACGGGGGACGAGGTAGAGGACGTCGACGAGGGCCGCCTGGTCGAACCCGCCCTCGGCGACGGTCTCCACGCCCGCCGCCCGGAAGGCGCGGCGCGGCGACTCCCCGAGCCAGGCCCTCGCACGTGCCACCTTCCGCTCGTCGATGTCGACGCCGAGGTACGCGCCGGAGTATCCCCGCGCCTCGAGGAGCCACACGAGGAGGCCCGGGCCGCAGCCGACGTCGAGGAGCGAGGCGCCGTCGCGGTCGAAGCGGGCGACGACGCGCGCCCACGGCGCGCTCGAGAGGCGGCCGGCGAGGTGGAGCCGCTCCGCGCGGCCGAGCGCGCCCGACGCCCGGAGGACGTCGCGCACGCCGGGAACACGTTCCGGTCTCTCGTCGGCCATCGCGCATAGGGTAATCTGCCGCGGCCCGGAGCGAGGCCTCACGTGAACGATTCGAGCTTCCCCTGGCCCTGGAGGGCCGACAACCGGAAGGTCAGCCTCTTCGTCCTCGGCTGGATCCTCCTCCTGAACCTCTGGGCGCTCGTCGCGATCGACGTCCTCCCGATCAGCCGGAAGTCGCAGTGGGACCCGGCGGCGAACCTCCGCGCGCCGCTCTTCGCGCGGTACGACTCCGGCTGGTACGACTCGATCGTCCGCTACGGGTACCAGGCGCCGCCCGAGATCGGGCAGGAGTCCGCCCACTCCTTCTTCCCGCTCTACCCGATGCTGGGGCGCTACCTCCACCTCGCCACGGGCGTCGACTCCTTCCAGACCGCGCTCCTCGTCACGTACGCGGCCCTCTTCTTCGCGATCCCCCTCCTCGTCGAGGAGGCGCGGGTCCGCTTCGGCGAGGAGCGGTCGCGCGACGCGCTGCCGTTCCTCTTCCTCTACCCGGTCGGCTTCTTCCTCGCGGCCGTCTACACCGAGTCGCTCTTCCTCCTCGTCGCGCTCCTCGCGTTCCGCTCGGTCCGCCGCGGCGAGTTGTGGCTCGCGGCCCTCTTCGGCCTCCTCCTCGGCCTGACGCGCGCACCGGCGGCCGCCGTCGGCCCCGCGCTCGCCCTGTCGTGGTGGCTCGCCCGCCGGGACGACCCGCGCCGGCTCGCGGGCGCCGCGCTCCTTTTCTGCGCGCCCGTCGCCGGCGTCCTCGGCTGGATCTTCGGCATCGGCTACGGGAAGGGGGAGCCGATGCTCTTCTTCCGGTCGATGGGCGCCTGGCGCCACGCGGCGGGCGACCCCGTGGCCGGCGTCGTCTCGTTCCTCCGCGAGCCGCTCGAGAGCTGGCGGAACGGCGTCTTCCGCGAGCACCCGCGCGAGCTCGCGCCCTACCTCCACTTCGTCCTCTTCTCGGCGCTCGGCCTCGCGCAGCTGAAGATGCGGCGCTTCTCCGACGCCGCCTGGACCGCCGCTGCGCTCGCCCTCCCGATGCTCACCGGCACGTGGGCCGGGATCCCCCGCTACACGCTGACCGTCTACCCGGGCCACTTCGCGGCCGCGACGCTCTGCGAGGAACGCCCCGTCCTCCGCCGCGTCTGGCTCGGCGTCTCGACCGTCGGCCTCCTCCTGAACGCGGCCTACTTCACGAACTGGCACTTCGTCTCGTAGCCGTGAACGCGCCGCGCTCGGTCTCGCTCGTCGTCCCGATGCGCAACGAGGAGCGGAGCCTGCCGCACCTCCTCGACGTCGCGCTCGAGGCGCTCTCGCGGCACGCCGCCGACTGGGAGGTCGTCCTCGTCGACGACGCCTCCGTCGACGGGACCGTGGCGCACGCCGAGGCGCGCGCCGCGGCCGAGCCGAGGATCCGGATCGTCCGCCACCCGGTGAACCGCGGCCTCGGCGGGGCGCTCAAGTCGGGCTTCGCGGCCGCCACGAAGGAATGGGTCCTCTACAGCGACTGCGACCTCCCGTGGGACCTCGACGAGACGGGGCGCCTCTTCCGCGCCGTCGAGCTGACCGGCGCCGACGTCGTCTCGGGCTACCGGCACGACCGGACCGGCGAGGGGACGCTCCGGACGGTCTACTCCTTCCTCTACAACGGCCTCGTCCACCTCGCGTTCGCCTTCCCGATCCGCGACGTGAACTTCTCGTGCAAGCTCGTGCGCCGAAGCCTCCTCGAGGGGCTCCCGCTCGAGAGCGAGGGCTCGTTCATCGACGCCGAGCTCCTCGTCCGGCTCCGCAACCGCGGCGCCCTCATCCAGCAGGTCGGCCTCGACTACTTCCCGCGGACCCGCGGCGTCTCGACGCTCTCCTCGCCGCGCACGATCCTCCGGATCCTCCGCGACTTCGCGCGCCTCGTGCCCGCGCTCCGCGCCGAGCGCCGGCGCCTCGCCCGGTGACGCGCCTCGTCCTCTGCGCCGACGACGCGGGCCTGACCGTGCCGCTCTCCCGGCGCGTCGCGTCGCTCCTCGCCGCCGGGAAGCTCTCCGCGACGAGCCTCCTCGCGTGCGGCCCCGCGTTCCGCGAGGCGGTCGAGGCGCTCCGGGCCGCGGGAGTGGAGGAGGCGGGCGTCCACCTCTGCCTCGTCGGCGGTGAGACGCCGCTCAGCCCCGCGGCGCAGGTGCCGACCCTCGCTCCGGGCGGCCGCTTCCCGGCGGCCTGGCCCTCCGTCGCCGCGCGCGCCGGGACGGGCGTCCTCCGCGTCGCCGAGGTCGAGCGGGAGTGGGAGGCGCAGCTCCTCGCCGTCCGCGGCGCCGGCTTCCGCGTGACGCACCTCGACGCGCACCAGCACCTCCACCTCCTGCCGCGCCTCCTCCCCGTCGCCCTCGCGCTCGCGCGCCGCCACGGGGTCCCGTTCGTCCGCGCCCCGCGCGGTGACGACCCCGCGGCGCTCGGGGCGCCGGCCGGCGTCGCCGGGCGCCTGCGCGCGGCCCTCCTCGCCCGGTTCGGCGAGGCCGCCCGCGGGGCGATCGCCGCCGCCGGCCTGCCGGAGCCGCCGCGCGTCCTCGGGCTCGCCGAGGCGGGGCAGATGACGCTCCCGCGCCTCTCCTCCCTCGTCGCCTCGCTTCCCCGCGCGGGCGACTTCGAGGTCGTCCTCCACCCCGGCGCCGACGACCCGGCCGCGGTGGAGAGGTACCGCTGGGGCGACTCGTGGGAGGCCGAGTCGCGCGCGCTCGAGAGCCGCGAGCTCGCGGCTCTCCTCGCGGAACGGGGCGTCGAGGTCGTCCCCTTCTCTCGCCTCGCGGCCGGCTGACGTCCGGGCTCCGGCCGCGTCGGGCTTCGCCGGTCCGTGACTTAGGATCCGCCGGTGCCCGCTCCCGCCATCCGCTGCCGCGGCCTCGTGAAGCGCTACGACGACGTCGTCGCGGTCGACGGGCTCGACCTCGAGGTCTTCCGCGGCGAGTGCTTCGGCCTCCTCGGCCCGAATGGCGCCGGCAAGACGACGACGATCGAGATCCTCGAGGGGCTCACGGAGCCGGACGCGGGCGAGGTCGAGGTCCTCGGCGGACGCTTCCGCCGCGACGGGCACGCGCTCCGCGAGCGGCTCGGCATCTCGCTCCAGGAGACGCAGCTCGCCGACAAGCTGACGGTCGAGGAAACCCTCCTCCTCTTCCGCTCCTTCTACCGGAAGGGGCGCGACCCCGAGGAGCTCCTCGCGACGCTCTCGCTCGGCGAGAAGCGGAACGCCCGCGTCGGGAAGCTCTCCGGCGGGCAGCGGCAGCGGCTCGCCGTCGCCTGCGCCCTCGCGGGCGAGCCCGATCTCCTCTTCCTCGACGAGCCGACGACGGGACTCGACCCGCAGAGCCGGCGAGACCTCTGGGAGCAGGTCGAGCGGTTCCAGGGCGGCGGCGGGACGGTCCTCCTGACGACGCACTACATGGACGAGGCCGAGCGGCTCTGCGACCGCGTGGCGATCGTCGACCACGGGAAGGTCATCGCTCTCGGGACGCCGGAGGAGCTCATCGCCGAGCTCCACGCCACGAGCGTCGTCGAGTTCTCCACCGAGCCGCGCCTCCCGCGGGAGGCCTTCGCGTCGCTCCCGGGCGTCACCGAGGTCCACGCGGACGGCGACGGCTGGGCGCTCGGCGTCCGCGCCCTCGCCGAGACCGTGCCGGCGCTCCTCGCCGCCGTCGACGGGTCGGGCGCGCGCCTCGTCTCGCTCGCGACGCACCGGGCGACGCTGGAAGACCTCTTCGTCGCGAAGACGGGGCGGAGGCTCCGCGATGCGTAGGCCCGGCCCCCCCCTCCTCGAGCTGACGCGCGCCCGCCTCGTCGAGTTCGTCCGGGAGCCCGAGGCGCTCTTCTGGGTCTTCGCGTTCCCCGTGCTCCTCGCGCTCGCGCTCGGCCTCGCGTTCCGCGAGAAGTCGCCGGAGAAGGTCCCGGTCGGCGTCGTCGAGGGGCCGCGTGCCGCGGCGACGGCCGAGGCGCTCGGCCGCTCACCGGGCCTTCTCGCCAGGGTCTACCCGGCCGGGGCCGGACGCGAGGCGCTCCGGACCGGGAAGATCTCCCTCCTCGTCGAGACGGAGAACGGCCCGGTCTACCGCTTCGACCCGACGCGCCCCGACGCCCGCGCCGCGCGCCTCGAGGTCGACGACGCGCTCCAGCGGGCCGCGGGGCGCGCGGACCCGCTCCGCCCGCGGGAGGCCCGCGTCGCTGAGCCCGGCTCCCGGTACATCGACTTCCTCCTCCCCGGCCTCCTCGGGATGAACCTGATGGGGACCGGGATGTGGGGCCTCGGCTTCTCGATCGTGAACGCCCGGACGCGGAAGCTCCTCAAGCGGCTCGCGGCGACGCCGATGCGCCGGGGCGAGTACCTCCTGGCGCAGATCCTCGCGCGGCTCGTCTTCCTCGTCTTCGAGGTCGCCGTCCTCGTCGGGTTCGGCCGGCTCGCCTTCGGCGTCGAGGTCCGCGGCTCCGTCGCCGCCCTCGCGTTCGTCTCGCTTCTCGGCGCGGCCTCGTTCTCCGGCCTCGGCCTCCTCGTCGCCTCGCGGACGAGGACGATCGAGGGGGTCAGCGGCCTGATGAACCTCGTGATGCTCCCGATGTGGCTCCTGTCGGGGACGTTCTTCTCGTGGGAGCGCTTCCCGGAGGCGGCTCACCCCTTCATCCGGGCGCTCCCGCTCACCGCCCTGAACGACGCGCTCCGGGCGGTGATGACCGAGGGACGCCCGCTCTCGGCGCTCGGCCTCGAGCTGGGCGTCCTCGCCGTCACCGGCGTCGTCTCGTTCGTCGTGGCGGTCCGGCTCTTCCGGTGGCAGTGATCACCAGGCGACGGCCTTCGGGTCCTTCTCCTTCGCGTCCTTCTTCGGGTCGTCTGCCGGGAGCGAGAACGGGAGCTCGACGCTCATCCACTTGTTCTTCAGGACGAGCGTGTAGGCCCCCGGCTTCCACGACCCCGCCGGCGACTCGAAGAAGATGTCTCCCCGGGTGAGCATCGTCGGGCCGCCCCCGATCTCGTCCAGGACCACGGGTCCGCCCGGGTAGGTGAAGAAGGGTATCCGCTGCTCGAGCCGCTGGCTCGGGAAGTAACCGGTGATCGGGTCGCGCGCGACCGAGGCCTTCTGCTCGACCCAGCGGACGTCCATCCCGTCGGCGAGACGCCTCTGGGTGGGGAGCGGGATCCGCTCGCCCGACGGGGTCAGGAGGGTGACGTCCTCCCGGTTCAGGTCGACGGGGGGCCCCTCGGACGCGAACGCGAGCTCGAGGAGGAGCCACGGCTCCTTCTCGAACGTCTGGTTCGCGTACCGCCACGAGAGGACGGCCCTCACGTTCGCGTCCTTGTGCTGCACGACGGTCTTCCCGAGGCGGCGGACGGGCGATTCGGGCGGCGCGGCGAGGGCGCTGCCGGCGAGGGCGGCCAGGACCACGGCGACGGGGAGGGAGAACGTGACGCGCGAGCGGAACATCGGATCCTCCTTGGATCGTCCTCGCCGGGGGTCGGTCCCGCCGGAGAGGACCCTGTCCGACCCCCGAGAGCACATTCTGCGCCAGCGCGCGGAATCCGCCGGGCGGCGTAAACGAACCGGCCGCCCCGGCCGTCTGTCCGGATGTCCGGGGGAAGGGGATTCCGGGGCCCGGACGAGGAAAGGAGACACACCATGAACGGAACGACGACGAGAAGGCTCACGACCGCGGGCGTCGCCCTGGGCCTGCTCCTCGCCGGGAGCGCCGCCCTCGCGCAGGGATACCGCGGGGGGCGGGAGGGGGCTCCCGGCCGGGGCATCCGGGCCGCGCTCGCCACGCTCGACCTGACCGAGGACCAGAAGACGAAGGTCCGGGCGCTCTTCGAGGCCGAGAAGCCGAAGTACCAGGCCCTCCGCCAGGAGGGAAAGGCCGCCCGGGAGGCCCTCCGGGCCGCGGCCGACGCCGACAAGGCCGATCCGCTCGCCGTCGGCGCCGCCTTCCTGCGCGTCGACGCGAACCGGAAGACCGTCCGCGCGGAGCGGACCGCGACGCGCCAGAAGCTCGACGCGCTGCTCACCGCCGAGCAGAAGGCGAAGCTCGACGGCTGGGTCGCCGCGCACCGGCAGGAGCGTCGCGGCGCCTTCGGCTCCCCGGCCTCCGCCGGGGCACGCCCCGGGCCCCCGCAGGGCTGAACGGAACTCCATCCCGACCCGGACCGCGGGCGGGGCGGCGCGCGCGCCGCGCCGCCTCCTACTCCGCGCGGTCGCCGTCCTCGCGCGCCTCGCCGCCCGACGGCCGGACGAACGCCGCGTTCACCGGGGCCGGCATCTCGCTCGCCGCGCCCTTCACGCTCTTCCAGATCGCCTCGTTGAGCGGGATCTCCGGCGTGGCGTCCTCCCGCGAGAAGTCCCATGTGCCGCACTCGGCCTGCATCGGCGCCCCCGGCGCGTTCGTCTCGTAGAGGTCGACGGCCACGGGCCGGTGCCGGAACGGCGTGGCGTCCGGGACCTCGGCGAAGGCCGCGGTCATCGGCGTGGCCGAGGCGTCGTGCTGGGAGAGCGGCGGAAGGCCGAGGATCAGCTCGATCGTCCGGACCATCGACGTCGTCGAGTAGAGGGTCGAGTCGACGGCGCCCGCGCGGCGCGTGAAGGGCGAGACGACGAGCCCGACCGTCCGGTGCGCGTCGACGTGGTCCGGCCCGTTCTGCGCGTCGTCCTCGAGGACGAAGATCGCGGACTCCTTCCAGACCGGCGAGGCCGAGATCGCCTCCACGAGCCGCCCGAGCGCGAGGTCGTTGTCCCCGACCATCGCCCGCGGCGTCCTTGCCCCGAGCCGCGTCCCCTCGGTGTGGTCGTTCCCGAGCCGCAGGATCGTCAGGCGCGGAACATTCCCGTCGGCGACCTGCTTCCGGAACTCCTTCAGCCAGAGGTCGACGCGCGCGACGTCGAGGACCTCCGTGTCGAAGCCGGGGTAGAACGGGCACGTGTTCCCGCGCAGGACGTCCGTCTTCCCCTCGAACCGCCCGTCCCAGGACGACACGGGGGCCTCCGGCGCGACGCCGACGAACTCTCCGTAGTTCCGGATCGAGAGCCCCTTCCGGGCCGCAGCGTCCCAGATGTATCCCGCCGTGGGCGAGGCGATCGGGTCGCCCCCCTCGTAGACGTACGAGAAGCCCATCGAGCCGTAGTTCGGCACCCAGGTCTTCTCGACGAAGTCGGTCGCGTAGGACGCCATCGACCAGTTGTGCCCGTCCGCGGAGACCTCGGCGTCGGCGTAGAAGTTGTCGAGGAGGACGTACTCGTCGACGAGGGCGTGGGCGTTCGGCGTCGCGTCGCGCCCGAAGAGCGTGAGCGACGCGTCGCCGTTGCCGCGCCCGACGTCTCCGAGGACCTGGTCGTACGTGCGGTTCTCGCGGATGACGTAGAAGACGTGGCGGACGGGCGAGGGCGCGCCTCCGGGGGCCGGGACGACGGCGTTGGAGGGGACGGAGACCGGGTCGACGGCTCCCGGCTTGCGGTTCGCGTAGGCGCGCTTCGTGAGCCGCGCGAGCTCCGCGGCGTCGGGCACGGCGACGAGCGACACGGACCCCGGGATCCGCCGGGTCGCGCCGGCGGGAACGGCGCTCCCGGAGGGGGCCGACGGCGAGGGACCGTCCTTCGCGTTCGCGCGCGACCCGCTCCCCTTCGCGTTCCCGACGAAGAGGGTCTTCCCGTCGCGCGAGAGCGCGAGCGCCGCCGGGTACCACCCGGACGGGACGAATCCGCGGGTCCGCGCCTCCCCGGCCCGGCCGGAGACGTCGACGACCGCGACGGCGTCGTCGTCGGCGTTCGCCACGAAGAGCGTCCGGCCGTCCTTCGAGAGCGCGAGCGCGTTCGGCGTCGAGCCGTCCGGCATCGCCTCGGCGGACGCGCTCCCGGGCCCGCCCGGCCCCATCGCGACCGAGACCTGGCGGACGACGCGGCGAGCGGCGACGTCGACGATCGCGACGGCGTTCCGGTTCGCCTGGGCCGCGTAGAGCCGGGCCCCGTCGGGCGAGAAGACGAGGTCGCACGGGTGGTCGAGCGTCGCGACGCGCGCGAGGATCCGCCCGCTGCCGGCGTCGAGGAGGGCGACGGCGGCCTCGCCCCAGAGCGAGACCGCGAGGAGCCGCCCGTCCGGCGAAAGGACCGGCCGGTACGGTTTCCGGCCGACGGCCCAGCGGCTCGCGACCGTCCGCGTCGCCAGGTCGAGGCGGACGACGTCGTCCGCCTCCGTCCGGGCGGCGAAGAGCGTCTTCCCGTCGGCCGCGAGGGCCAGGCCTCCGGGGAGCGCGCGGACGCCCTTCTCCCCCGGCACCGTCGTCGGGATCTCCCCCGCCGGGACGAGCGTGTCGCCCTCGAGCCCGAACGCGAGGACGGCGTTCCGGTTCGCTCCGGAGACCCAGGCCGTCCGGCCGTCCCGCGAGAGCGCGAGGCCGATCCACGCCTTCGGCAGCGGCACCGAGGAGAGGAGGCGGCCGCTCCGCGCGTCGAGGAGCTGCAAGTACCGGTCGTCGGGCCCCACGGAGGCGACGACGAGGCGGCGGCCGTCCGGCGTCGGCACCAGCGAGAAGGGGTACGGCGCCACGGCGACCTGCCGGCCGGACGGCGTCAGCAGCCGGCCGTTCGGGAGGAGGATCTCGCCCGACGGCCGCGGCCCGGGAAAGGTCGCGGCGGCGGCGAGGAGGACGGGGAGGGCGAGCACCATCCGGGGAGCATAGCCGGGCCGGACCCTATAATCGCCGCCCACGAACGCGCCCCGGACACGCACTCGCACCGGAGAGGCGCGCAGGAGATACGAGAGATGAGCAGCACTCCCTCCGCGTCGTACGACGTCGTCGTCATCGGCTCCGGGCCGGGCGGGTACGTCGCCGCCATCCGGGCCGCCCAGCTCGGCCTCAGGACCGCGATCGTCGAGAAGGACGCGAAGACCCCGGGGGTCGGCCTCGGCGGCACCTGCCTCCACCGCGGCTGCATTCCGACGAAGGCGATGCTCAAGTCGGCGACGCTGTTCGACGAGGTCCGCCACGCCTCCGACTTCGGGGTGAAGACGTCCGGCGTCGAGCTCGATTTCGACGTCGTCCGGAAGTTCCGCGACAAGGTCGTGATCAAGGGGGCCCGCGGCGTCGAGTACCTGATGAAGAAGAACAGGGTCGACGTCGTCTCCGGCTTCGGCCGGCTCGACGGCGCCGGCCGCGTCGCGGTCGCGGGCCCCGAGGGCGAGTCGGTTCTCGAGACGAAGCACGTCATCCTCGCGACCGGCTCGGCCCCGCGCGACCTGCCGTTCCTGAAGGCCGACGGCGTGAAGATCCTCAACTCGGACCACGTCCTGAAGTCGACGCACGTCCCGAAGTCGGTCCTCGTCATCGGGTCGGGCGCCGTCGGCTCCGAGTTCGCGTCGTGCTATTCGCGCTACGGCGCGAAGACGGTCCTCGTCGAGGTCCTCCCGAGGCTCCTCCCGGTCGAGGACGAGGAGGTCTCGAAGGAGGTCGAGAAGTCGTTCCGGAAGAAGGGGATCGAGTGCTGGACCGGCACCGCCGTCGAGGCCGTCGCGGAGAACCCCGACGGGACCCTCAAGGTCGCCGCCCGCACCGCCGCCGGCGAGTCGAAGAGCTGGGACGTCGAGTGGGTCATCCTCGCCGTCGGCCGCCGCCCCGTCACCGAGGGTGTCGGCCTCGAGGCGGCCGGCGTCGCGACCGACCGCGGCTACGTGAAGGTCGACGCCTACCAGCGGACGAACGTCCCCGGCGTCTGGGCGATCGGCGACTGCACGCCGACGATCTGGCTCGCCCACGTCGCCTCGGCGGAGGGGATCGTGGCGGCCGAGTCGATCGCGGGTCACCGCACCGTCCCGATCAACCGCGACCAGGTTCCCGGCTGCACCTACTGCGACCCCGAGGTCGCCTCGATCGGCCTCACCGAGGCGAAGGCGAAGGAGCGCGGCTTCGACGTGAAGGTCGGGAAGTTCGGCTTCCAGGTCCTCGCGAAGTCGGCGATGGAGCACACGAACGAGGGGTTCGTGAAGATCGTCTCCGACCGGAAGTACGACGAGGTCCTCGGCGTCCACATCGTCGGTCCTCACGCGACGGAGCTGATCGGCCAGGCCGCGGCGTTCCTCCGCTGCGAGGCGACGACCGAGGAGATGGTCCGGACGATCCACGCCCACCCGACGCTGACCGAGGCGCTGCACGAGGCGGCCGAGGCGGTCGACGGCCACAACATCCACGGCTGACGGCGACGCGGATCCTCCAGCTCTGCCCGAAGGTCCCGTGGCCGCCGGACGACGGCGGCCGCGTGGCGACGCGCGTCCTCGCGCTCGCGCTCCTCCGGGCCGGCGCCCGGGTGCGGACCCTCTCGCTGAACCCTGCCAAGCACCGCGTCGACCCGGGGGCGCTCCCGGAGGAGGCTCGGCCGCTGCGGCTCGAGGCGATCGACGTCGACACGTCCGTCACCGCGGCGGGAGCGCTGAAGAGCCTCCTCTCCGGCACCTCGTACAACGTCGAGCGCTTCCGCTCCCCCGCGTACGAGCGGAGGCTCGTCGAAATCGCCCGCGAGGAGCCCCCCGACGCCGTCCTCCTCGAGAGCCTCTACATGGTCCCGTACGTCCCGGCCCTCCGCGCCGCCACGCGCGCCCCGATCGTCCTCCGGTCGCTGAACGTCGAGCACGAGATCTGGGAGGGGCTCGCGCGGGGCCACGCCCACGCCGCGACGCGCTTCTACCTGGCCCACCTCGCCCGCCGGCTCCGCGCGTACGAGGTCGCGACGCTGAACGACGTCGACGCGATCGTCCCGGTCACGCCCGAGGACGCGTCGACGTACGTCCGGCTCGGAGCCAGGGTCCCGGTGCACGTCGCGCCGGTCGGCGTCGACGCCGCGTCCTTTCCGGACCTCGCCGGGACGGGCGACCCGCGATCGCTCGTCTTCCTCGGCTCGCTCGACTGGCGTCCGAACGTCGAGGCCGTCGCCTGGTTCCTGGAGAGCGCCTGGCCGCTCGTCCGCGCTGCCGTGCCGGACGCCCGCTTCCTCGTGGCGGGGAGCAGCCCCCCGGCCGGACTCGGGGCTTCCGTCTCGCGGAGCGGGGTTCGCTTCCTCGGACGGGTCGAGGACTCCCGCGAGTTCCTCGCCTCCGGAGCCGCGATGGTCGTGCCGCTCCTCTCCGGCGGGGGGATCCGGGTCAAGATCCTCGAGGCGATGGCGCTCGGCGTCCCGGTCGTCTCGACCCGCCTCGGAGCGAGCGGGATCGACGCCCGGGACGGAGTCGAGATCCTCGTCGCCGACGACCCCGGGGGGCTCGCCCAGGCCTGTATCGGTCTCCTCGCCGACCGGGAACGGGCCGTGGCGCTCGGCCGGGCCGGCCGGGCACGCGTTCGGGAGGCTTTCGACGCAGACGCGGTCGGACGCCGCCTGGTCCGGTTCCTGGAGCAGCTGGTTCCGGGCCCCGGACGCCCCTGACCCGGCCGCGGCTACCGCTTCACCCCCGCGCGCGGGTCGCTCCCGGACCCCGGGTCAGCTCCTGCCCCGACCTCCGGTGCGAGCCTCGACAGGTTCTGACCCGGTGGACCCCGATTTCCCCGGGAATTCGCTGGCACGCTTCTCGCTCATGGGGTCGCGACCGGATACCCGGTTCATTGAGGAGGAGAGAACGTTGAACGCCAAGCCCCTTCTGGCCGCCCTCGCGCTCCCGCTGGCCCTGACCGCCACCGCCGCCCAGCCGCTCGTCGATCGGGGCTCCGTCGACCAGCCGTTCGTCCTCGAAGGCGTCGAGTTCGCCAGCCAGAGGGACTTCATCGATGCCGGCCGCCGCTGCTCGACGGTCATGCCCGACGAAGAGGAGATGGCCGCGATCGAGGCCCAGCTCGCGCTCGCGAGCGACGCCCGCTTCGGCGCCCTCGCCACCGGCGGGACGATCAACGTCTACTTCCACGTCATCAACAAGGGGACCGGGATCTCGAACGGCGACGTTACCGCGCAGATGATCGCCGACCAGATCTCCGTCCTGAACGCGGCCTACGGGAAGTGGGGCTACACCTTCAACCTGGTCTCGACCGATCGGACGACGAACGCGACCTGGTACACGATGGGCTACGGCACGTCGGCCGAGACGGCGGCGAAGACGGCCCTCCGCAAGGGAACCGCGAAGGACCTGAACCTCTACTCCGCGAACCTCGGCGGCGGGCTCCTCGGCTGGGCGACCTTCCCGAGCGACTACGCCTCCAAGCCGAAGATGGACGGCGTCGTCCTCCTCTACTCTTCCCTCCCCGGCGGCTCGGCGGCCCCCTACAACCTCGGCGACACCGCGACGCACGAGATCGGGCACTGGATGGGCCTCTACCACACGTTCCAGGGCGGCTGTAACGGCACCGGCGACGGCGTCTCCGACACGCCCGCGGAGAAGGCCGCCAACTACGGCTGCCCGAGCGCGACCACCGACACCTGCAAGACGAAGGCAGGCTACGACCCGATCCACAACTTCATGGACTACACGGACGACGCCTGCATGTACGAGTTCACGGTGGGACAGGACTCCCGCATGGACTCCATGTGGACGACGTACCGCTACAACAAGTAGGAAACCGACCCGCATCGCGATCCTGGAAGGGGAGCGGCCTCGAGGCCGCTCCCCTCTTCTTTCGGGCGCGCCTCGCCGGACCCGGGGCCGAAGCGAGCTCGGTCCGGGGCTCCGGTCGGGCCCCATCCGTGCCAGACTCGTGCCGATGGGCCTCCCACTTCCACGCTCCCGCGCGGTCCGCGCGGTCGGGGCGCTCCTCCTCCTCTCCCTCCTCCTCGCTGGCTTCCGCTCGCTCCGCGGGCGCGGCGTCCCGGCGGCCCGCGTCGCGCGGACGGACCTCCTCGAGACGCTCGTCGTCAGCGGCCGTGTCCTCGCCCGCTCGAAGGCCTCGATCGGATCGCCCGTCACGGGGAGAGTGGAGGCGGTCCTCGTCGAGGAGGGGGAGCGCGTGAAGGCCGGGCAGCCGCTCGTCCGCCTCGACGAGAGGGAGGCCGTCGCGGCCGCTGCCGAGGCCCGGGCGCGGCTCGAGAAGACACGCGGCTCGGACCGGCAGGCGGCCGAGGAGGAACGGCGGCAGGCGGCCCTCCGCGTCGCGATCGATGAGCGGCAGCTCTCCCGCATCTCCGCCCTCCGGGCCGAGGGGTTCGTGAGCGAACGGGACGAGGACGACGCCCGCCAGGCCCGCGACGTCGCCCGGAGCGCCCTCGCCGCGGCGACCGAGAAGGCCCGGGCCGCGGCCGCCGGAGGCCCCGACGAGCGCGCGGCCGTGGCCGCGCTCGAGGCCGCCGAGGCGCGCCTCTCGCAGCTCCGCGTCCTCGCTCCCGAGCCCGCGGTCGTCCTCGTCCGCTCCGTCGAGCCCGGGGACGTCGTCTCCCCCGGGAAGGTCCTCTTCACGCTCGCGCTCGACCGCGAGACCCAGCTCATCGCGCAGCCCGACGAGAAGAACCTCCCGTCGCTCCGGGTCGGGCAGAGGGCGCGCGCCTCGGCCGACGCGTTCCCCGACCGCTCCTTCGCCGCCGAGGTGATCTCGATCTCCCCCGGCGTCGACCTCGCGCGCGGGACGGTCGACGTGAAGCTCCGCGTCCCCGACCCTCCCGCCGACCTGAAGACCGACATGACGCTCTCCGTCGAGCTCGAGGTCGGGACCCGGAAAGGCGTCCTCGTCGTCCCGCTCGGGGCGGTGGGCGACGCCGCCTCGGAGCCCTGGGTCCTCGCGATCCGCTCCGGCCGAGCCGTCCGGACTCCGGTCACGCTCGGCGCGCGCGGCGGCGTCGTCGCCGAGGTCGTGAAGGGGCTGGCCGAGGGGGACCTCGTCGTGCGGACCGCAGGGGAGGCGAAGGACGGGCAGCGGGTCCGGGGCCTCCTCCCGGCGCGGGGCTGACGTGCCGTTCGAGGTCCTCGTCGCGCTCCGCTTCCTGAAGGAAGGGCACACGCAGACGCACCTGATCCTCTCGGGGATCGGGGTCGGCGTCGGCGTGATCGTCTTTCTCTCGGCGCTCATCGGCGGGCTCCAGGAGTCGCTCATCGAGCGGACGCTCGGCACCCAGGCGCACGTCGTCGTCCGGGCGCCGGAGGACGTCGTCCGGCCGATCGCGAAGCCCTCCCCCGGCGAGGTCGTCGCCCCGCGCCTCGAGCAGCCGGCGCAGCGTCTCCGCTCCATCGTCGGCTGGCCCCAGACGCTCGACCTCCTCCGCTCCCTGCCGCGCGTGAAGGCCGCCTCCCCGACCGTCGCGGGAGCCGCGTTCGCCCTCCGCGGCCTCGCGAACCGCTCCGTCTCCCTCCGGGGGATCGAGCCCGCGAGCTTCCGGCAGATCATCGACATGTCCCCGAGGATGACCTCCGGCGAGTTCCGGGTCGACGCCACGAACGCCGTCCTCGGCGTCGAGCTCGCCGCGGACCTCGGGGTGACGGTCGGGGACAAGGTCCGCCTCGAGACGCCCATCGGCCGCTCCGACGTCTTCCTCGTCGCGGGGATCTTCGACGTCGGGAACAAGGACCTCAACGAGCGCTGGGTCTTCGTCTCCCTCCGCGCGGCCCAGACGCTCCTCGACCTCGCGGGCGGCATCTCGACGATCGAGCTGAAGGTCGACGAGATCTTCTCCGCCGAGACCGTCGCCGCCGAGATCACGGCGCGCACGGGCCTGACGGCCGACAGCTGGATGAAGCTGAACCGCCAGCTCCTCGTCGGACTCCGCTCGCAGAGCGCCTCGAGCTGGATGATCCAGTTCTTCGTGGTCGTCGCGGTCGCCCTCGGGATCGCGAGCGTCCTCGTCGTCTCCGTCGTCCAGAAGTCGCGCGAGATCGGGATCCTCATGGCGATGGGGACGCGCAAGGCCCAGGTCCTCCGGATCTTCCTCGTGCAGGGAGGCGTCCTCGGCCTGACCGGCTCTCTCGTCGGCATCGCCATCGGCGTCGGGCTCTCGCACTTCTTCGCGAGCCTCGCGAGGAACCCCGACGGCTCCCCGACGTTCCCCGTGAACCTCTCCGCGGGCCTCTTCCTCGGGGCCGCCGCCGTCGCCACCGTCACCGGCCTCCTCGCGGCCGTCGCGCCCGCGCGCCGCGCGGCCTCCCTCGACCCGGCCGACGTCATCCGCTATGGCTGAGCCGCTCGTCCGCCTCGAGGGCGTGACGAAGTCCTTCGGCGTCGAGGTCGTCACGGAGGTGCTCCACGGGATCGACCTCGACCTCCACCCCGCCGAGTTCACGGCCCTCGTCGGCCCCTCGGGCTCCGGGAAGAGCACGCTCCTGAACCTCCTCGGCCTCCTCGACCGCCCCACGTCGGGCCGGATCGTCCTCGCGGGGCGCGACACCTCCGCGCTGACGGACGACGAGCGGAGCGCGTTCCGCGGGCGGACCCTCGGCTTCGTCTTCCAGTTCCACCACCTCCTGCCGGAGTTCACCGCGCTCGAGAACGTGATGATGCCGATGCTCGCCGCGCACGGCCGCGAGGAGAAGGGGATGCGCGAGCGCGCGTTCGCGCTCCTCTCGGAGATCGGCCTCGCCGACCGCGCGGGCTACCGCGCCACGAAGCTCTCCGGGGGCCAGCAGCAGCGCGTCGCCGTCGCGCGCGCCCTCGTCCTCGAGCCTCCGCTCGTCCTCGCCGACGAGCCGACCGGGAACCTCGACACCGAGTCGGGGGCGCAGGTCTTCGAGCTCCTCCGCCGCGTCTCGGCGATGCACCGGACCGCGTTCCTCGTCGTCACGCACGACGAGCGGATCGCCGCGCGGTGCGACCGCGTCCTCACGATGGTCGACGGGAGGATCCGCTCGGACGAGCGCAACGGGCGGGCCTGAAACAGGAGGGCCGCCCGGCTCCCGCCGGACGGCCCCCCCGGCCCGCTCCGCGCGGGGAGCTCGTCAGATGTACTTCAGCTCGATCGCCTTCCGCTCGAGCTCCGCCCGGAAGTCGGGGTGCGCGACGTCGATGAGCGCCTTGGCCCGCTGGCGGATCGTCTTCCCGTAGAGGTTCGCGACGCCGTGCTCCGTGGCGACGTAGTGGACGTCGTAGCGGGTCGTGACGACGCCCGCCCCCGCCTTGATCGTCGGGACGATGCGCGAGAAGCGCGCCCCGTCCTTCCCGTCGCCGCTCGAGGGGAGGCCGATGATCGGCTTGCCGCCCCGCGACCGGGCCGCCCCGCGGATGAAGTCGAGCTGCCCGCCGACTCCCGAGTAGAGCCGGGTACCGATCGAGTCGGCGCAGACCTGTCCCGTCAGGTCGACCTCGATCGCCGAGTTGATCGCGACCATCCTGTCGTTCTGCCGGATGACGTACGGGTCGTTGACGTACTCGGTCGGCCGCATCTCGACGACCGGGTTGTTGTCGACGAAGTCGTAGAGCCGCTTCGAGCCGATGAGGAAGCCCGCCACCATCTTCCCGCGGTGGATCGTCTTCTTCTCGCCGGTGACGACGCCCTTCTCGTAGAGGTCGACGACCCCGTCCGAGAACATCTCCGTGTGGATCCCGAGGTCCTTCTTGTCCTTCAGGTAGTAGAGGACGCCGTCGGGGATCGCGCCGATCCCCATCTGCATCGTCGAGCCGTCCTCGATGAGGCCGGCGACGTGCTTGCCGATCCGCATCGACAGCTCCGACGGGGTCCCCATCGTCATCTCGAAGATCGGGTAGTCGACCGGCACGATCTTGTGGATGCGGCTGATGTGGATGAACGCGTCGCCGAGCGTCCGGGGCATCCGCGGGTTCAGCTCGGCGATGACGAGCTTCGCCGACTGGGCGGCGGAGCGGTTCGTCGAGACCTCGACCCCGTAGGAGCAGAAGCCGTGCTCGTCGGGCGGCGTGACGTGGATGAACGCGACGTCGATCGGGAGGATCCCTTCCGTGAAGAGCTGCGGGACCTCGGAGAGGCGGACCGGGGTGAAGTCCGCGCGCCCCTCGTTGACGGCCGCGCGCACGCCCTCGCCGATGAAGAGGGTGTTCACGCGGAGGTGCCCGGCGAAAGCCGGGTCGGCGTAGGGGGTCTTTCCGAGGGTCAGGATGTGGCAGACCTCGACGTCCGTCAGCGACGGCGCCCGGCCGATGAGCGCCTTCATGAGGACCTGAGGGACGGAGCAGTTCCCCGTCAGGTAGACGCGGTCGCCGGACTTGACCGACTGGACCGCCTCTTCGGCGCTGACGATCCGGTCGTGGTAGTTGTGGAGCCAGCTCATGTTGGTCCGTTCGCTTCCTGTCTCAGTCGGCGGGCCGCGTGTAGGAGACCCGCCGGAAGTTCCGGAGCTCGCCCGCGTGCGTGACGACTCCGTGCGCGAGCGCGGGGTCCGCCGCGGCGGCGGCCTCCACGCCCTGGACGACGACCCGCTCGATCCACGGGGCCGCCGCGTTGAGGAAGGCGTGCGTCGAGGTCCGCGCGACGACGCCGCCGAGGTTCGGGATGCAGCAGTGGACGACGCCGTCCTCGACGTAGGTCGGCGCCTCGTGGGTCGTCGGGCGCGACGTCTCGGCGCACCCTCCCTGGTCGATCGAGAGGTCGATGAAGAGCGCCCCCGGCTTCATCTTCCGGAGCATCGCGCGCGTCAGGACGTGGGGAGACCTCTCGCCCGGCACCATGACCGCGCCGACGAGGACGTCGGCGTACTCCGCCGCGCGGGCGACGTGGAACGGGTGCGCGACGACGGTGACGAGCTTCCCGGAGAGGAACTCGTCGAGCGTCTGGAGGCGCGAGAGGTCCCGGTCGAGGACCGTCACGTGGGCCCCCATCCCGAGGAAGGCGCGCGCCGCCGCCTCGCCGGCGACGCCCGCGCCGAGGACGACGACCTCCGCCGGCGGGACCCCGGCGACGCCGCCGATGAGCCGGCCGTGCCCGCCCGCGTCGTTCTGGAGGAGGCGCGCGGCGACCTGCGCCGCCATCCGCCCGCCGATCTGGCTGAGCGGCTTGAGGACGGGGAGCGAGCCGTCGGGGAGCTGGATCTGCTCGTAGGCGATCGCGGAGACCTTCTTCTCGAGGAGGACGTCGACCTTCCCCGGGTGCGCCGCCGCGAGGTAGAGGTACCCCATCAGCGCCTTCCCCGGCTGGAGCCAGTCGAGCTCCTGCATCGTCGGGCGGCTCACCTTCAGGACGAGGTCCGCGCGGCGCCACGCCTCCTCGGCCGAGTGGACGATCGTCGCCCCGGCCTGCCGGTACTGCTCGTCGGGGAAGCCCGAGCCGTTCCCGGCCCCGCTCTCCACGAAACAGGCGTGCCCGGCCCCCTTCAGCATCCTCACGCCGACCGGCGAGACGCCGACCCGGAACTCGTCGGGGCGGCACTCCTTCGGGATCCCGATGTTCGTCACGCGCGCCTCACTTCAGCCCGGCGAGCTTCGCCCGGTCGACCGAGCCCCAGACCCCGTGGACGATCTCGGGGGTGACCCCCGAGCCGTCGATCTCCACGAGGTAGCGCTTGCCGACGACGACGGTCAGGTCGCAGTCGCCGCCGTCCTTCCGCCACTTCTCGACGCCCGGGTTGCCGTCGAAAGTGACCCCCTTCTCCCAGCCTTCCGTCGACTCCCGGGCAAACTGCGACGCCATCGTGATCACCGTGTAGAGAGGCGCGTTGTAGGCGCCGTCGGTGACCTTCACGTGCAGGCTCTTCCCTTCCTGCGAGAAGCTCTGCTCGGCCATCGAGACCTTGAACCCCATCGCGTTCGTCGTCTCGCCGCGGGGCTCTCCGTCCGCGGTCCAGCCGGCCGGCGCCTTTGGCAGGAGCTCGATGAGCTTCGAGAAGTGGATCGGCTCGACGGGCTTCATGTCCTGCGATTCCTTGGCGGCCTGTTCCATCTTCTTCGCGGCGTCGGCGATCTGCCCGAACGCCGCGATCGGGTTTTTCGACAGCTCCTGCCCCTCCGACTCGGGCTGCTCCTTCTTCCGGAAGCAGCCGGTGGAGAGGACGAGGGCGCAGGCCCCCACGACGGCGAGAGCGCGGATCGTCTTCACGGTCACGGTTCCTCCTTCGCGCGGGGGGGCTCGGGCGGGCCTCGGAGCCCCGGCCACCCGCCGGTTCGCGATGCCGCGAATTCTACAGAGTGACGCGATCCCCGCACCGCTGCGACGGCGTCCCGGCGCGACCCGCGCCGCGCGGTCCGGCAACGGCGCGGGCCGATGCCGCGGGCGGGCCCCAGGGTCCTCGTGGCACGGATGTTGTAAAGGGGGAAGCGAGAGAGAAACCGGATGTCGCAAGCCAGCGTGGAACGGATCGTCGGAAGGCTCGTCACGGACGAGGACTTCCGCCGCGACTTCCGGGGCGACCCCGAAAGGGTCGTCCGCGGCCTCTGCGACCGGGGGATCGAGCTGACGCGGGCCGAGGTCGCGGCCCTCGTCACCCTCGACCCTCGCACGCTCGACCGGTTCGCCGACGACCTCGACCCGCGCCTCCAGAAGGCGAGCCTCCGCGCCCCGGTACCGGAGCGGAAGAGCGCCGGGAGGCCCACGTGACCACGCCGATCGATCGCTGCCCCGGCTCCCGGACCTTGCGGAGGAGTCCCTTCCAGTCCTTCCTCACACTTTTCCGCTCCTGTTCCCTTCCAACAAGGTCCACACCAGTTCCCTTCCATCCTCCTTTCTCCTGCGGGAGGACCGGGACGCCGGGGTAACGTCATCGACCGCGGGCGCCCGCCCGCGGGACCGGGCCGGCCGGCGCCGGCCGCCGCCGTCAGCGCAGCCGGGTCTCGATCCAGCGGAGGAGGTCGACCCTCTCGGCCCAGCTCTGCGCGTCGCTGATCTGGAGGAGGGCGTCCTTCTCGGCCCCCTGGAGCGTCGCGAGCACGCGCATCCGCGCCGCGACGTCGAAGAAGCCCGAGACGACGCGCCCCGTCGACTCCGGCGTCACCTTCACGGCCGAGGCGGTCCCCATCAGCTCCTGGCGGAAGCGCCGGCCGGAGGACGTCGCCGGGATGTCGAAGAGCGCCGCGACGGGCCTCGTCAGGCCCGACTGGGTCGGCGTCGGCTCGGCGCTCCCCTCCGGCGGAGGCGGAACGAAGAAGACGAGCTGCGGCCGGAGCGCGGCGAGGGTGTAGCCCGCCTCCTCGAGGGCCGCGAGGGCCTCGGCGACGCGGCGGAGGATCGAGACCCTCTCGCGGAGCGAGGCGTCGGGGCGCTCGCGGGCGAGGTAGGCGTCGAGGTCGATCGCGTCGTCGAGGAGCGGGCGGACGATCCAGACGAGGAAGAGGTCGTCGCCGACGCCCTGCCTCACGAGGTCCCGGAAGCTCCCCGGGAAGAGCTCGGGGTGTCTCAGGCGGACCGCGTTCAGGTCGCGGAGCAGGTCGCGGCGCTCCTCGTAGAACGCCTCCTCCTCCTTCGCCGTCCGGAACTCGTACGGCACGCCGACGAGCCTCCGGCCGAACGGGTCGTGGAGCTCGGCGAGCGGCCGGACCTGCCCGTCGCCCGGGGTCCTCGCCGCGAACGACGCGTTCACGAGCCGGTACGGCCCGACCATCTCCTCCACGACCTCGGGAGGCGCCTCCGGGAGGACCTCGACGCGCGGGGCGGCGACGAGCCGCGCCCTCTCCTCCTCCGTCGCCGACCTGCGGATCGCCTCGAGCGTCCGGACGACGACCGGCAGCGGAGGCCGCGACCTCCAGTCGGTCGCGCACATCGAGAGGACGAGGTTCCGGAGCGCCTCGGGGAGCGACGCCGGGAGGGTGATCGGGACCTCCTCCAGCCGCTCCTTCTTCTGCACGAGCGACGTCATGCTCGTGTAGAAGGCCTCCGGGAACCGGCCGTTCACGACGCGGACGAGCGTCATCCCGAGGGCGTAGACGTCCTTCGTGAGGACCATCCGCCGGCACTCCTCGTCGTCCTCGGGAGTCGCCTGGACGAAGTTCTCGGGCGGCATGTACGGGAGCGTGCCGTCGAGCGTGTTCGAGAGCCGGTACTGGTAGAGCTGCTCGTCGACCGTGGAGACGATGTCGAAGTCGATGAGGCTCACGCGGAGACGCCCGCCTTCCCCCGTCCGCCGCTCGTCGACGCAGAAGTTCTCGGGCTTCACGTCGCCGTGGACGAGGCCGTGGCGCGAGAGGTGGAGGAGCCCGCGCGCCCCGTGCCAGGCGAGGTCGAGGAGGGCGCCGTAGGTGAGTCCCCGCTCCTTGACGTGCCGGGCGAGCGTCGTCCCCGGCGCGAAGTCGAAGAGCTCGCACGCCTCGCCGTCGACGACGCCGCTCCCCCAGAAGCGCTGGAGGACCGGGTGCCGGTGCAGGACCGAGAGGCGGACCCGCACGAGCTCGTTCCGCTTCCGCCGCATCTCCTCCTCGACGGCCGACTCGGCCGGGATGAGCCGCCTCACGACGAGCGGGCGCCCCGCGAGGAGGTCGACCGAGCGGGAGACCGTGTTCATCCCCCCCTTACCGAGCGGCTCGAGCCGCTCGAGAGGCAGGAGCGCCGGGCGCCCCGCCTCCTCGGCCGAGAGGAGCGAGAAGCCCGTCGCGCGGACGGAGTCGGGAGGGAGCGGCGGGCGCCCGAGCTCGGCGCGCGTCCGGTCGACGACCTGGATCCAGGCGGCCGGAGCCGCGGCGATCTCCTGCGCCGCGCGCCCGAGGAGCGCACGCGCCTCACGGAGCGACCTCGGGCCCCGCCTCCGCCGCGACCCCGGCGCGGAGGAGCTCACGCGGCCTCTCCCGCCGCCCGCCCGGGGGCGGAGGCGGCTCGGTTCGATCGGAGCGCCGGTTCCCGCATCTTCGACACCTCCGGGACGGGACGAGCCGAAGTCTAGCGGCTCGCCCGCCCGGCTTCACCCGTCCCGTTCGCGGGACGCGTCAGAGCCTCCAGACCCGGACCCGGCCGTCGGCGCCCGCGTTCGCCAGGAAGCGGCCGTCGGGCGAAAACGCGAGGCCGTACACCCCCTTGATCGGGACCTCGAGGGTCGAGAGGAGGGCGCCGTCGGCCGCCGACCAGACCTGGATCGCGAAGTCGATCGAGACGGCGACCTGCGCCCCGTCCGCCGAGAAGGCCGTCTGCAGCGCCCCCGGCCGGCCCGGCCGGACCGCGAAGAGCTCCGCGCCGCCGGCGACGCGGCGCACGCGGAGCGTCCCCTCGGCCCCCGTCGTCGCGAGGAGGCTCCCGTCGGGAGAGAGGCTCATCGAGGAGACCGCCGTCTGGTGGCCGGAGTACTCCCCCGCCTTCGCGCGCCCCTTCACGTCGACGCGGTGGACGGTCCCGGTCCCGGCGACGAGGAGCGCGGCACCGTCCGCGGTGAAGGCGAGCGAGAAAAGCCGACGGTCGAGGAGCGGGAGCGTCGCGACCTCGTCGTAGTTCCCGTCCCAGAGGACGGCGCGCGCCTTCGTCGAGATTGTCGCGAAGCCTCCCGCCGGGGAGACGGCCGCGGCGACCTGCCCGTCGAGGACGGCCAGCTCGCGCCCGCCCGGGAACGACCAGATCCTCGCCGTCCCGTCCGACGAGCCGGTCGCGAGGAGCCCTCCGTCCGCGGAGAACGAGAGCGTGTTCACGCTCGCCCCGTGCCCCTCGAGGGCGCCGTCCGGCCCGAACGACGGGACCTTCCAGAGCCTCACCCGGCCGTCCCCGCCGCAGGTGACGAGCGAATCGCCGCCGGCTGTGAAGACGACTCGCTGGGCGTGCTTGCCGTGGGCGTCGAGAACCGCGATCGGCTCGGGCATCTTCGTCCTCCGCGCGGGCATTCCGGGTGTGGTTCCCGCGAGCTTACGCGGTTTCGCAGGCCGCGGCCCGGCGCACCGCTCCCGGGCCCGACCTTCGACTCCGCCGTTCCCCCGGCCCACCGCGGGCGCTACACTGCTTCATTCCGCTCCGAGGAGTCGAGCATGGGCGACGAACCCGGAATCTCCCCGAGCACCCTCTCCCGGCGCGCCTTCCTCGCGGCCTGCGCTCCGCTCGCCGCCTCCTGCGCCCGGAAGGAGGCCGTCGCGCCCGGCCCGCAGCCCGTCGCGATTCCCCTCGAACGGTTCCCGACCGGCGTCCGCGTCAGCATCAGCCTCGACGGCCACCCCGTCGAGGTCCTCCGCTCCGCCGCCGGCGTCGCCGCACGCTCGCTCCTCTGCACGCACCAGGGATGCGAGGTCGCCTGGTCCGAGGCGGCGCAGGCGTACCTCTGCCCGTGCCACGACGGGAAGTACGACGCCGAGGGGCGGCCGAAGGAGGGCCCGCCGCCCGCCCCGCTCCGGTCCCTGCCGGCGCGCGTCGACGGCGCGTCGCTCCTCCTCGGGCCGTAGGCGATGGCCCTCCCCACGATCATCCTCACCGGCGCGTCCGGCTTCGTCGGCCGGCACCTCCTCGAGGCGCTCGCGGAGGACTACCGCATATTCGGGATCGCCCGCCGGTCGCAGCACCGCTGCGGCGCGCCCGTCCACCCGAACATCACCTGGTTCCAGGTCGACATCGGCGAGCGAGAGCCGCTCGGCGAGGTGTTCCGGATGATCAAGGTGCTCGGCGGCGCGGAGACGGTCGTCCACCTCGCCGCGCACTACGACTTCACGGGCGACGAGCACCCCGAGTACCAGCGGACGAACGTCGACGGGCTCCGGAACACGCTCGACTTCTCCCGCGAGCTGGGGGTGAAGCGCTTCGTCTTCTCGAGCTCGGTCGCCGCCTGCCGCCTCCCGGCCCCCGGGTCGGCCCTCACCGAGTCGAGCCCCCCGGACGGGGACCACATCTACGCCCGGACGAAGAGGATCGGCGAGGCGATGGTGCAGGAGTACGCCGACGCCTTCCCGTCCACGATCGTCCGCTTCGCGGCGCTCTTCTCCGACTGGTGCGAGTACCCGCCGCTCTTCATGTTCCTCTCGACGTGGCTCTCCCCGGCGTGGAACCGGAACGTCCTCGGCGGGCGCGGCGAGTCGGCCATCCCCTACCTCCACGTGAAGGACGTCGTCGCGGCCCTCCGGCTCGTCCTCGAGAAGCGGCCGGGCGACCTCGCGCCCGGCGAGGTCCTCATCGCGAGCCCCGACGGCTCGACGAGCCACCGCGAGCTCTTCGCGGAGGCGACGCGGCACTTCGACGGCGCGGAACGGCAGCCCGTCCTGATGCCGCGGCCCCTCTGCGGTCCCGGGATGTGGGCCCGGGAGCTCCTCGGGAAGGTGACGGGGGACCTCCCGTTCGAGCGCCCCTGGATGGCCGAGTACATCGACCTGAAGATGACGATCGACGCGAGCCGGACGCGCGCGCGGCTCGGCTTCTCGCCGAGGCCGCGCCTCGAGGTCCTCCGGCGGCTCCCGTTCCTCATCGAGAACCTCAAGACCGACCCCCTCGAGTGGAACACGAGGAACCGCGCCGCGATGAAGGCGGTGCAGTTCCCGTCGAACCTCCGCCTCCACCGGCTCCTCGAGAAGTACGAGGACGACGTCATCTCCGCCTACCACGGCCACCTCGTCGGGCCTCACGGCCCGATCCGGTTCGCGAACTACCAGCGGATCTCCGAGGAGGAGCACGACTGGAACCACCGCGTCGTCTTCGGCCACCTGAAGAACGCGGTGAGGACGCGGGAGAAGGGGGTCCTCATCTCCTACTGCCGGCAGCTGGCGACCCGGCGCTTCGAGCAGGGCTTCGAGGCCGACGAGCTCTGCGGCGCGCTCCTCGTCCTGAACCTCGTCGTCCACCGCGTCGTCCGCAGGGACCCCGAGGCGAAGCAGATGCGCCAGGAGCTCCTCGACTACGTCACGAGCCCGCTCCGGCTCGGCTGCGACGAGATCCAGGAGGTCTTCGACGAGCTCTCCGCCGCGCGCTCCCGCGCGGAGCGGGCGGCCGCGGCCCGGGCGGAAGCGGACGAGGACTGAGCCGCCGTCGGCTGCGGCCTCAGGCGGGCAGCGCGCCGGCGCGGCGGGCGAGGACGAACGTCGCGACCCCCATCACCGCGTCGCCCGCGGCCGAAAGCGGGATCGACCAGGCGTCGACGCCGAGAAGCCAGACGGCGAGGAGGAAGACGACGGCCGTCGCCTTCGCCATCAGCATGATGACGACGCCCCCGTGGACGAAGCGCTCGACGAGGTAGGCCGTCGCGATCACGAAGTGGAAGATCCCCGCCTGCCGCGCGAAGAAGAGCGGCGTCACCTCGCCGAAGCCTCCGAAGCGGGCTCCCCAGGCCGTCGCGAAGAGGAGGAACGTGCCGACGGCGTAGCTGTGGAGGGCGACGAGGACGACCCACGTCGAGAGAAGGCGCTTCGCCCCCTCCGCGCCGGCGAATCGCCCTACGCCCTCCGTCACGACGGGGCCCGCTCCTCGCCGGCCCACCAGGGAGCGGCCGGCGCGGCGTCCTTCCGCCGCTCGACGGCGACGCCGAGCCGCCGCAGCTCGTCGAGGACCGCGTCGGCCGCCCTCGGCACTGCCGCCGCGACGGCGGGGGTCAGGCCGAGCCCCTTCTCGACGCTGCCGGGGACGATCCCGACGAGGAGAAGCTCCTCCGGGCCAGAGCCGGCGAGCTCGAGGTAGAGGAGCGTCTCCTTCACGGCCGGGTCGTGCGGGCTCGTCCGCGGGCTTGGCGGGTGCTTCAGGACCTCGTCCCTCCGGTAGAGGCGGAGCGTCCCGGGCGGTGCGTCGGACTTCACGGTGTCGACGAGGACGACGATGCGCGCCCCCGACAGGTGCGGCACGAGGTCGAGGCCGGGCGTCCCGAGGTCCGTCACGGAGACGCCCGGCCCGAAGTCCCAGCCCGCGCGGAGGTGCTCCACGACCCAGGGCCCGGCCGCGTCGTCCCCCATCAGGACGTTGCCGAGCCCCAGGACGCGGATCTCCGTCTCCCCTCCCCCGATTCCTCCCATGCCCGAAGGGTGCGTCAGGCCGTGCGGACCGTCGCGATCGGTTTCCCCTCGGGGTCGAGGGTGTGGATCGCGCAGGCGAGGCACGGGTCGAACGAGTGGACCGTCCGGAGGACCTCGAGCGGGCGCTCCGGGTCGGCGATCGGGTTCCCGATGAGGGAGGCCTCGTACGGCCCCACCTGGCTCTTCTCGTCGCGCGGGCCGGCGTTCCACGTGGAGGGGACGACGGCCTGGTAGTTCGCGATCTTCCCGTCGCGGATGACGATCCAGTGCGAGAGCGTGCCGCGCGGCGCCTCGTGGAAGCCGAAGCCGCGCTGCTCGCCGCTCGGGAACTCCGGCTTGCGGAAGATCTCGGTGTCGCCCTTGCCGATGTTGTCGACGAGGAGCTTCCAGTGCTTCTGCGCGATCTCGGCGATGACGCAGGTCCGGACCATCCGGGCCGCGTGCCGCCCGAGCGTCGAGTGGAGGATCTCGGGTCCGACCTTCGTCTTCGCGACGGCCCCGACCGTCTCGAGGGCCTTCGTCCCCCAGCGCACGGTCGCCTCGTGCTTCGTGGCGAGGCCGACGAGGACCTGGGCGAGCGGCCCGACCTGCATCGGCTTGCCCTGGAAGCGGGGCGCCTTCACCCACGAGTACTTCCCGTCGTCCTCCCACTTGCCGTACTTCGGGACCGTCTCCTCGTCGTACGGGTGCTTCTGCCAGCTCCCGTCGTACCAGGCGTGGGCGATCGACTCCGTCACGTTCTCCTTGAAGTAGGCGTCGCCGAAGGTCTTGATCTCCTTCACCGTGCCGAGGTCGCCGCCCATGATCGTGCCGCCCGGGAGGTCGAACTGGGTCCCCTTCTCGTCCACGGGGAAGTCGGGCACGGCGAGGTAGTTCTTCACGCCCGCGCCGTACGGCAGCCAGTCGGCGTAGAGGGCGCCGACCGCGCAGACGTCGGGGAAGTAGACCTGCTCGATGAACTTCTGCACCTCGTCGAGGGCTTCCTTGACGAAGTAGAGCTTGCTCATGTTGAGCGTCGCCTCGTTGTCGAGGTTGATGGCGTTCGCCACCCCGCCGACCGCGAGGTTCTGGATGTTCGGGGTCTTCGAGCCGAGGAGCGCGACGACCTGGTTGATCTTCCGCTGCGCGTCGAGCGCCTGGAGGTAGTGCGAGACGGCGAGGAGGTTCACCTCGGGAGGGAGCTTCATCGCCGGGTGGCCCCAGTAGCCGTTCGCGAAGATGCCGAGCTGCCCCGCCTCGACGAAGCCCTTCACCCGGTCCTGCACCGACTTCAGGACCTTCACCCCGTTGTGCGGCCAGGGCGAGAGGCTCTCGGCGAGCGCCGCGGTCTTGGCCGGGTCGGCCTTGAGGGCCGACACGACGTCGACCCAGTCGAGCGCGGAGAGGTGGTAGAAGTGGACGATGTGGTCGTGCATCGCGTGCGCGGCCACGATCAGGTTCCGGATGTACTGGGCGTTCTTCGGGACGTCGATCCCGAGGGCGTTCTCGACCGTCCTCACCGAGACGATCGCGTGGACCGTCGTGCAGACGCCGCAGAACCGCTGCGTGAAGAGCCACGCGTCGCGGGGGTCGCGCCCCTTCAGGATCTCCTCGATCCCCCGGAACATCTGGCCCGACGACCAGGCGTTCTTCACTCGGCCGCCGTCCACCTCCACGTCGATGCGGAGGTGGCCCTCGATGCGGGTGACCGGGTCGACGACGATGCGCTTTGACATGGATGCCCCCCTACGCTCGGGCCGACGCGGGCTGCGCGGGCGCCGGCGCCGACAGGATCGGGAAGTACTTGACGAGGACGACGTACAGGATGACCTCGAGGGCCACGATGCCGAGGGTCACCATGACCTCCGAGAAGCTCGGGAAGTAGGAGAAGCGGGAGCCCGGCCGGAACGCCACGAGGTACGTGTCGAAGCGGTAGAGCGAGCCCGCGACGATCATGAGCATCGCCGCCCGGAAGACGTTCCCCGCGTCGCGGCGGGCCTTCTCCGAGAGGAGCATGAGGACCGGCGCCAGGAAGAGGACCGTCTCGAGGAGGAACATCCCCGAGTAGAGGTCGAGCGTGCCGAGGGCGGAGAGCTTCCCGCGGACGGCGAGGTCGGCGAAGCGGAGGAGGAGGAAGACCGAGAGGACCGGCACCATGACCCACGCCATCTTCCCGAGCATCTCCGTCTCGCGGTGCCGGCCGAGGATCGCCGAGGCGAGCGCCGACTCGAAGACGACGACGGCGTAGCCCATCCCGAGGCACGAGACGAGGAAGAGGAGCGGCAGGAACGGGGTGTTCCAGAGCGGGTGGAGCTTGGGCCCGGTCAGGAGCATGACCGTCCCGAGCGACGACTGGTGCATCGTCGGCAGGAGGAGCCCGAGCGCGATGATCCAGGGGAGGAGCTTCTGGACGACCGGGTAGGCCTTTTCGGACGTCCGCTTCAGGAACCCCTCCGGCCCCTCGCGCCACTTCTCCATCAGCGCGGGCGAGAGCTCGATCCAGAGGACCGCGACGTACGTCATGACGCAGAGCGCGACCTCGAGAAGGGCCGAGTTCAGGTTCCAGTGCCAGGAGAAGACCGGGATCCTCCAGAGGAGCCACGGGCGGCCGACGTCGAAGTGGATCGAGATGGAGGCCATCGTGTAGCCGAGGGCGCTCGTCAGGAGCGCGGGCCTCACGACCGGGTGGTACTCGCCCTTGTTGAGGACGAAGACGAGGAGCGCGACGGCGTAGCCGCCGCAGCCGAGCGCGGTGCCGACGACGACGTCGAAGGCGATCCAGATTCCCCACGGGTAGCCGTCGTTCAGCGCCGTCGAGGCGCCGAGCCCGCCGAGGAAGCGGTAGGCGAAGAAGATCGCGCAGAAGACGAAGATGCCGACGAGCACCCGGAACGGCCTGGTCCAGAGCGGCCCGCCGACCGGGGCGTGGAGGTGGGCGTGGCTGCTCACGCGGCACCTCCGCCCTTCCCGCCCTCGTTCTTCTTCCGGTTCCTCAGGATCGTGGCGCCGAGGACGGCGTAGAGGGCGAGAGGAGCGGCGAACCCCTGGTAGACGCCGTGCTGGACCGTCTGGGCGACGGTCGGGACCGGCTCGGGAGAGAGGTCGGGGAGCCCGAGCTTCTCGAACGGGACGTGGGAGAGGTAGAGGCACTGCGTGCCGCCTCCCTCCGTCTCGCCGTAGACCTTCGCCGGGTCGCCCTTCCGGTAGCCCTTGTACTTCTTCGGGTTCTCGGCGATCCGCCTCTTCGCCTCGGCGAGGAGGTCGGCGCGCTTGCCGTAGATCACGGCGTGCCGCGGGCAGACCGTCGTGCAGCCGGGCTCCTTCCCCTCCTTCAGCCGGTGGTTGCAGAGCTCGCACTTGACGATCTTCGGGGCCAGCTTCTCCCACTCGAACTTCGGGATCTCGAACGGGCAGGCCATCTGGCAGTAGCGGCAGCCCGAGCAGAAGTACGAGTCGTAGGTGACGATCCCGAACTCCCGCTTCTGAAGGGCCCCGAGCATGCAGGCCCCGACGCAGGCCGGGTCGACGCAGTGCATGCACTGCGCCTTGAAGTAGGAGCGCTCGGGCGAGTCGGGGTCCTTGTAGAGCTTGATGACGTTCTTCGTCTGCCCGTTCAGGTCGGACGGCATGTCCCAGAGGCCGCCCGAGAGGCGGGTGTCGGGCTTCTTGTCGTTCGCCTCGCGGCAGGCGACGACGCAGGTCTTGCAGCCGATGCAGAGCGACGTGTCGTAGAGGAGCCCGACGGCGTCGGCCGGCACGGCCTTCGGCACCCGCCCGTGCGCCGGGAGCTCGAGGCCGGCAGCCGCGGCAGCCCCCACGGCTGCGGCCCCCTTCAGGACGGTCCGGCGGTCGACGGCCATCGTCAGCCCTCCTTCCCGGCACCCCCGGCGCCGCCCGCGGCCGGGGGCTCCGCACCGAGCTTCTTGCTCGCCATCCAGCCGGCGGCGAGGCCGGCCCCGACGACCGCCCCCGCCACGCCGGTGGCGAGCGGGCTGATGCCGCCCACCTTCGCCCCGATCGGCGGGTAGGTGTCGGGGGGCGTCGGCCGGACGATGTCGACGGTGGAGTGGAGCGGAGCCCGGAAGGCGAGAGCCTTCTCCGTGCATCCGAAGCAGGGGTGGCCCGTGCCGATCGGCCAGGCGTCGGTCACCTCGCCGAAGTGCTGGACCGAGCAGTTCGCGTGCGTCGCCGGCCCCTTGCAGCCCGTCTTGTAGAGGCACCACCCCTCGCGGTGGCCCGCGTCGCCGAAGACCTGGACGAAACGGCCGGCGTCGAAGTGGGCGCGCCGCGGGCAGTGCTCGTGGATCGTCCGCCCGTAGGCGAACTTCGGCCGGCCGAGCTCGTCGAGCGCCGGGAGCGTCCCGAACGTCGCGAACTGCAGGACGACGCCGAGGAGGTTGTAGGGGTTCGCGGGGCAGCCCGGGATCGTGACGACCGTCTTGCCCTTCAGGACGTCCGGGGCGCCGGTCGCGCCCGTCGGGTTCGGGTCGGCCGAGGGGACGCCTCCCCACGACGCGCAGGAGCCGATCGCGATGATCGCCCCCGCCTTCGCGGCGACGGTGTTCGCGAGCTCGAGGGCGGTCCTGCCGCCGATCTTGCAGTAGATGCCGTCGTCCTTGACCGGGATCGCCCCCTCGATGATGCAGACGTACTTCCCCTCGTGCGCCTTCATCGTCTCCTCGAGGCACTTCTCCGCCTGGTGGCCCGCGGCGGCGAGGAGCGTCTCGTGGTAGTCGAGCGAGACGAGGTCGAGGATGAGGGTCGAGAGCGCCGGGTGCGAGGTCCGGAGGAGCGACTCCGTGCACCCCGTGCACTCCTGGAAGTGGAGCCAGATGACGGACGGCTTCAGCTTCTTCTCGACCGCCGCCTCCGCCATCTGCTCGGCGACCGAGAAGCCGATCCCGACGGTGGCGGCCGCCGCGGTGATGACCTTGACGAAGTCGCGGCGATCGACCCCGTCCTGCTCCCAGGCCAGCGGATCCCGATGGTGAGAAACGACTGTCATCTCCGACCCCCTTCTCCGCGAATACGGCAAGCCCTACGGCTCATCGGTGCGTTAACGCGACGAACCCCCTCGAAACAGACCCGTGGTGGGATGAATTTGGTCGGCCCGCCTCCGATCCGCCATGGATCAGCCTCATCAATTCCCGCGGGGCGGCGTGCGAATCCTGATGCAGCTCAATCAGTTAAAGGCGACGTCATCTCAGGATCGCCGGAATCCCGCCGCCACGGAGCCCCGAGCGACTGTCGAGAGGTTGGTCGACCGACGCGTGCCCGGGCGCTTCTTGCCGTCGGCTCCGCCCCGTACCATCCGCTCCATGCCGACCGAGACGCTCCGGACCGTCTGCAACCGGGACTGCCCCGACGCCTGCGGCCTGATCGCCACCGTCGAGGACGGCCGGCTCGTGAGGCTCGGCGGCGACCCCGCCCACCCCGTCACGAAGGGTTTCCTCTGCTCGAGGACCTCGCAGTTCCCCGCGAGGCAGAACTCCCCGGACCGCCTGACCGCTCCGCTCCTCCGCGACGGCGGCGGCTTCCGCCCCGTCTCGTGGGAGGAAGCGCTCGCGTTCGCGGCGGAGAGGCTCCTCGCGATCCGGGCCGAGTCGGGTCCCGCCGCGATCCTCCACTACCGCTCGGGCGGCTCCCTCGGCCTCGTCAAGAGCGTCGTCGACTTCTTCTTCGAGCTCCTCGGCCCGGTCACCGTGAAGCGGGGCGACATCTGCTCCGGGGCGGGCGACGCCGCGCAGGAGGCCGACTTCGGCGACGAGGAGGCGCACGACCTCTTCGACCTCGGGAACTCGAGGGCGATCCTCCTCTGGGGGAAGAACCCGTTCGTCTCGAACGTCCACCTCCTCCCGCTCCTGAAGGAGGCGAAGGCGCGCGGGGCCCGCATCGTCCTGATCGACCCGGTGCGCCACAGGACCGCGACGCTCGCCGACGCGTACGTCGCGCCGCGGCCCGGCGGCGACCTCGCGCTCGCCCTCGGGGTCGCGGCGCTCCTCCTGGAGACGGGCCGCGTCGTGCCGGAGGCCGCCGCGACGTGCGACGGCTTCGAGGCCTTCCGCGCGCTCGCCCTCTCGAAGTCGCCGGGCGCCTGGGCCGCCGACGCGGACGTCGCGGCCGAAGCCCTCGAGCTCCTCGCCTCGACGCTCTGCGACCGCCCCTGCAACATCCAGGTCGGCTGGGGAATGGGGCGGCGGACGAACGGCTCGTCCATCGTCCGGGCGCTCGACGCGCTCGGCGCGCTGACGGGGAACCTCGGGATCCCGGGCGGCGGCGTCAGCTTCTACTTCAAGCGGCGCGGCGCGTTCGACACGTCGTTCCTCTCGAAGGCGTGGCCGCGGACCCTCTCCGAGCCCCTGCTCGGGCAGGAGATCCTCAAGGCGAAGGAGCCGCCGGTCCGCGCCGTCTGGGTCACGGCGGCGAACCCCGTCGCGATGCTCCCCGACTCGGCGACCGTCGCCCGCGCGCTTGAGACGCGCGAGCTCGTCGTCGTCGTCGACTCCTTCCTGACCGACACCGCCCGCCGCGCCCACCTCGTCCTCCCGACGACGACGCTCGTCGAGGACGACGACCTGATGGGAGCGTACGGGAACCACTGGCTCGGCGCCTCGGTCCCCGTCGTCGCGCCGCCGCCTGGGGTGAGGAGCGACCTCGAGATCGCCCAGCTCCTCGCGGCTGAGATCGACCGCCGCACGGGAGCCGGGGCGGACGGCATCGCGCCAAGGGTCGCCGGGAGCGCGAAGGAGTGGAAGCGCCGCCTCCTCCGGCGGGTCGAGCCGCTCGGCCTCACGGTCGAGCGGCTCGAAAGGGAGTCGGTGAGGAACCCGCTCGCCGGCAACCTGCTCTTCGAAGGAGGCAGGTTCCCGACGCCGAGCGGGAAGATGAGCCTTCTCACGGCGCTCCCGGCGCCCCCGCCGGAGGAGCCCGGCTTCCCGCTCTGGCTCTTCTCGAGCTCCACGGAGCGCGCGCAGTGCTCGCAGTGGTCCGGCCCGCCGCCGGCGGTCCTCGAGGCGACGTGCCACCCGGCCGCCGCGCCCGGCCTCTCCGACGGCGAGGAGGTCCTCCTCGAGAGCGCGCTCGGCAGCCTCCGCGCCGTCCTGCGCCTCGACCCGCTCCAGCGGCGCGACCTCGTCCTCGTGCCGAAGGGGGGGCACCTCGACGCCGGCACCTGCGCGAACGCGCTCGTCCCGGCGCGGCTCACCGACGCCGGCGAGGGCGCCGCCTACCTCGACTGCCGCGTGAGGATCCGCAAGCCGTGAGCGGCCTCGACCTGCCGCGCGCCGCCCTCCACGCCGCCCTCCTCGCGCACGAGCCCGCCGACGAGGCGGAGGCGCGCGACCGCGACGCGATGCTCGCGCTCGTCTCGTCCGAGCCGGCCTGCTTCGCGCGGACGACGTTCGTCCCGGGCCACTTCACCGGGAGCGTCTTCGTCTTCTCCGCCGGCTCGGGGGAGGTCCTCCTCCACCACCACCGGCGCCTCGGCCGATGGCTCCAGATGGGGGGCCACGACGAGGGGGAATCCGACCCGGCCGCGACGGCGCTCCGCGAGGGGCGCGAGGAGTCGGGCCTCGGGGACCTCGTCCTCGTCTCCCCCGCGATCCTCGACGTCGACGTCCACCCGATCCCGCCGGGCAAGGGCGAGCCGGCCCACTCCCACTTCGACGTCCGCTACGCCGCCCTCACGCGCGAGGCGTCCGGGGCGCGGGCGGACGAGGCCGAGTCGTTCGGCCTCGCGTGGCTCCCGCCCGCCGAGGCGGCCCGGAAGATGGGAGAGCCGGGCGCCCGTCGCGCGCTCGCGAAGGCCGCCCGGCTCCTCGGGGTCCCGTTCTGAAGGGGCGCCGGCCTACATCATCTTGTCCGTCGAGCCGTCGATGGCCGCGTCGAGCCTCTCGGCCCGGTCGTAGAGGCCGTCGATCTTGTCCTTGTACTTCTCCGCCACGACGCGGCGCTTGACCTTCAGCGTCGGCGTCAGCTCGCCCCCCTCGATCGAGAAGTCCGTCGGCAGGAAGTCGAAGTCCTTGATCCTCTTCTCCGAGGGCTCGTCTCCGTTCACGATGTTGATCGCCTGCTGGTAGAGCGCGCGGACCTTCGGGTTGCGGAGGAGGTCCGTGTTCGTCCGGAACTCGACGTTGTTCGCCGAGGCCCACGCCTCCAGCCGCTCGAAGTTCGGCACGATGAGCGCGATGAGGTACTTCCGCTTGTCGCCGATGAGGACGGCGTTCGTGACGTAGCGGATGTGCTTGAGCGCCTCCTCGATCGGGGCCGGGGCGACGTTCTTGCCGTACGCGTTGATGATGAGCTCCTTCTTCCGGTCGGTCAGCGTCAGGAAGCCCTCGCGGTCCACGACGCCCACGTCCCCGGTCTGGAACCACCCCTCCGCGTTGAAGACCTTCTTCGTCTCCTCCGGCTTGTTCCAGTAGCCGCGCATGATGTTCGGCCCCTTCGCGAGGACCTCGCCGTCCTCGGCGATGCGCAGCTGGACCCCCGGGATCACCTTCCCCACCGATCCGAGCTTCCAGGCGCCCGGCCGGTTGCACGTCAGGACGGGGCTCGTCTCGGTCAGCCCGTACCCCTCGTAGACCTCCACCCCCGCCGCCCAGAAGAACTCCGCGACCTCCTTCGAGAGGGGCGCGCCGCCCGACATGCAGAACTCGAAGCGCCCGCCGAGGCGGGCCTTGATCTTCGAGAAGACGAGCCGGTCGGCGATCTTGTACTTGAAGGCGAGCCCGCCCGGGACCGGCCTCTTCTTCTCGACGAGGGCGAGGCGCTCCTTCCCGGTCTTCAGCGCCCAGGCGAAGATCTTCTGCTTCGTCGGCGACTGGCTCTCGAGGTTCTGGAAGATCCGCGCGTGGATCTTGTCGTAGACCCGGGGGACCGAGGCGAAGAAGTGGGGCTTCACCTCGCCGAAGTTGTCCGCGAGCTTCTCGATCGACTCCGCGTACGTGATCGTCGCGGCCCGCGAGAACATGACGTAGTCGATCATCCGCTCGAAGACGTGGGCCAGGGGCAGGAACGACAGGCCCACCTTTGCGGGGGTCACCTCGAAGAACGTCGAGCAGGTCGCAACGTTCGAGACGAAGTTCCCGTGCGAGAGGACGGCCCCCTTCGGCTCTCCCGTCGTCCCCGACGTGTAGATCAGCGTCGCGTGGGACTCGGGGGTGACGTTCGAGACGCGCTCGTCCCACGCCCCGGGCTGCGCCTTCAGCGCCTCCTCGCCCCGCTTCACGACGCTCTCGAACGAGAGGACGCCGTCGGCGTTGGGGAGCTTCCCCTCGACGAGGACGACGTAGGAGAGGGCGGGGCAGCGCCCCCTCACCTCCATCACCTTCGCCAGCTCCTTCTCGTTCGACACGACGAGCACCTTCGCGGTGCAGTCGCGCAGGATGTACTCCACCTGCGGCGCCAGGTAGGTCGTGTAGATCGGCACCGTGATCGCCCCGATCCCGAGCGTGCCGAAGTCGGCCATCGGCCACTCCGGCCGGTTCTCCGACAGGATGGCGACCCGGTCGTCGTGGTCGAGCCCGAGCGTCGTCAGGCCGATCCCGAACGCCCGCGTCTTCCGCCCGAACTCCTGCGCCGGGACGGGCGCCCAGGCCCCGTTCACCTTCGAGACGAGGAGGTCCGGCTTCCCGCTCGCGACCGCGTGGTTGAAGTAGTCGAGGAGAGTCCTGGCCGGCAGCGCATCCATTTCTTGATTTCCTCCGCGCGCGAATTATGGTCAATTCCGCCGGGATTTCGGAGGCCCGCGTAAACGCGGCGCGCCTGCGCCGGCCCGCGGAAGGCGGCCGGCGCTCCCGGGAAACGCGCGAGGCGCGCCGTCAGAGCGGGTTGAGCGTGATCGACAGGATGTCGCGACACCCCTCGGCGATCCGTCCGAGGAGGCTCCGCGCCGGCTCGGTGTCGAGCTGGATCCGCGCGCTCGCGGCCTCGGCGCCGTCGAAGACGACGTTCTCCGTCTTCTGGACGTTGATCCCCGCCTCCCGCAGCGCCCCGAAGACGTGGGCGAGGACCCCGACCCGGTCCCGGTGCCGCACCGTCATGAGCCACCGGGCGGGCGAGCGCTCGCAGAGGTTCACCGCGTTCGGCACGTCGCCGGCCGACTTGAAGGCCGCCACGATCCGGACGACCTCGCCCGCGATCGCGTTCTGCGCCTGCTCCGTCGAGGCGCCGACGTGGTGCGTGCCGACGACCGCCGGCAGCCGCCCCACCTCGTCCTCGAACGCCCCGGTCCCTCCCGTGGGCTCCCGGTCGAAGACGTCGAGGCCGGCGCGGATCCCCTTCGCGTCGATCGCGGCCCGGAGGGCGGCCGAGTTCACCGTCTCCCCGCGGCTCGTGTTCACGAAGAGGGCCCCGGGCCGCATCGCGTCGAAGAAGGCCGCCCCGAGGAGGCCCCGGGTCTCCTTCGTCAGCGCGAGGTGGACCGAGACGACGTCGGAGCGCGCGGCGAGCTCGGCGAGGGAGGCGGCACGCTCGACCCCCGCCCCGGCGGCCCGCTCGGCGGTGAGCGACGGGCTCCACGCCACGACCCGCATCCCGAACGCGAGGCCCCGGCTCGCGACCTCCCGGCCGATGGCGCCGAAGCCGGCGACGCCGAGAGTCCGTCCGGCGAGCCCCCGCGCCTTCCCGTACTCCGCCTTGTTCCAGACGCCGGCGCGCAGGTCGGCCGCCTGGTCGGCGATCCGGCGGTCGAGCGCGAGGATGAGCCCCCAGGCGAGCTCGGCCACCGCGACGGCGTTCTTTCCCGGGCAGTTCGAGACGGAGATCGCCCGCGCCGAGGCGGCGGCGACGTCGATCGTGTTCACGCCGGCCCCGGCCCGGATGATCAGAGAGAGGTTCCGGCCCTGGTCCATCTCCGCCGCGCCGACCTTCGTCGAGCGGACGACGAGGACCTCGGCTCCCGTGTCGCGGAGCCTCCACCCGAGCGACTCCCCCTCGAGCTTCGGCTCGTAGGAGACCTCGCAGCCGAGGGAGCGGAGCCCCTCGAGACCGACGTCCTCGAACTTGTCGGCGACCAGCACGCGCATCGGAGACCTCCCGCGCCTCCCGTGGGGCGTCGATTCCGGGCGGCCCGCCCGGGTCAGAACCGGTGGACGAAGAGCCCGGACCTCAGCTTCGGCTCGAACCAGGTCGACTTCGGGGGCATCGTCTCGCCCGCGTCGGCGATCGCCATCAGCTCAGCGACCGTCGTCGGGAACATCGAGAAGGCCACCGCGTGCGCCCCGCTGGCGACCCTCTTCTCGAGCTCGCCGGTCCCCCGGATGCCGCCGACGAAGTCGATCCGCTTGTCCGTCCGCGGGTCCCTGATCCCGAGGAGGGGATCGAGGAGCCTCTCCTGGAGGATCGAGACGTCGAGCGACCGGATCGGGTCGTCCGCGGGGACGGGCTCCCTCGGCGTGAGGGCGTACCAGCGGCCGCCGAGGTACATCCTCACCTCGCCCTTCCCGGCCGGCTCCGCCGTCGCGACGTCGGCGACGTGGAACGACGTCCCCACCTCCGCGAGGAACGCCTCGGGGGTCCGGCCGAGGAGGTCCTTCACGAGGCGGTTGTAGGGGAGGATCCGGAGCTCGCGGTCCGGGAAGATCGCCGCCGGGAACCACCGGACGGGATGGTCGGGACCGAGGGGCCCCTTCTCCGCCAGGGCCGCCCGGGCGCGCGAGGCGGACTTGGAGCGGTGGTGGCCGTCGGCGACGTAGAGGACGGGGATCCTCGCGAACGCGTCGACGAAGAACGCAGCGTCCTCCTCCGGGACGAGCCAGAGGGTGTGGCGGACGCCGTCGACCGCCTCGAAGTCGATCTCGGGCGGGGTCGCCGTCACCTTCGCGACGCGGGCGTCGACGGCGTCGGTGGCGCGGTAGGTCAGGAAGACCGGCTCGGCGTGCGCCGCCTGGACGAGGAGGTGCTTCGTCCGGTCGTCCTCCTTGTCCTTCCGGGTCTTCTCGTGCTTCTTGATGACGTCGGCGTCGTAGTCGTCGACGGAGCAGGCGGCGACGAGGCCGTCCTGGCTCGCTCCCCGCCAGGTCTGGCGGTAGACGAGGAGGCGGGGCGCGGGGTCCGGGACGAGGGTCCCGTCCGACTCGAAACGGTCGAGGTTCTCGCGCCCCCTGGCGTAGACGGCGTCGGAGTAGAGGGAGGTCCCCTCCGGGAGGTCGATCTCGGGGCGGCAGACGTGGAGGAAGGAGACGGGATTGCCGGCGGCCAGGGCCCGGGCCTCGGTCGTGTCGATGACGTCGTAGGGGACGGAGGCGACCTCGCGGGCGCGCGAGGGCGCCGGGCGGGAGGACGGGAAGGGGCGGATCTGTGCCATGCGGGGGCGAGCTTATCAGGGGCCGGAGCGTGCTACCCTCCCCGCCCCGGGCGCCCTGTAGGAGAATCGGACCGGATGAAGCTCTACGTCGGAAACCTCCCGTACGCGGTCGACGATGTGCGCCTGCGGGCGCTCTTCGGGACCTTCGGCGTCCCGGTCTCGGCGACGGTCGTCATCGACCGGGCCACCGGGCGTTCGAAGGGCTACGGGTTCGTCGAGATGTCCGACGAGGACGCCCGCAGGGCGATCGCCGCCCTGAACCAGTCGGCGCTGGACGGACGGACGATCTGGGTGAACGAGGCACGGGCGAAGACCTGAGCCGGGGCGGACCCGGGGAGGTGCGGCCGATGAAGACCCGCGGCGTCCTGCTCGTCGTCCTCCCTGCCGTCGCCCTCCTACTCGGCGCGGCGCCTTCCCTCCCCGAGGCCGACGACCTCGTCTTCGCCGGCGGGCGTGTCGTCGACGGGACCGGCGCCCCCGCATTCACCGCGGACGTCGCCGTCCGGGGAGACCGCATCGCCGCCGTCGGGCTCCTTCCCGAGGCGCGGAAGGCCCGCGCGCGGCGGGTCGTCGACGCGCGCGGGCTCGTCGTCGCGCCCGGCTTCATCGACCTCCTCGGGCAGTCCGAGTACAACGCCCTCGTCGACCGGCGGGCCGCCTCGAAGATCAGCCAGGGGATCACGACGGAGGTGACGGGCGAGGGGTCGTCCATCGCGCCCCTGAACGCCCGGATGCTCGCCGACGGCGAGGACGTCTGGCGGCGCTACGGCCTCCGTCCCGACTGGACGACCCTCTCGGGCTACTTCGCCCGTTTCGCCAAGGCGCCGCCGACGATCAACCTCGGGACGTTCGTCGGCCTCGGCGGCCTCCGCGACCTCGTCCTCGGCAAGACGGACCGGCGGCCGACCGAGGTCGAGATGGCGGCCATGGAGTCCGAGGTCGAGCAGGCGATGGACGAGGGAGCGCTCGGAGTCTCCGCCTCGCTCCAGTACGTCCCCGACATCTGGTTCACGACGGACGAGCTCGTCGCCCTCGGGAAGGTCGCCGCCCGGAAGGGGGGCGTCTTCTTCCTGCACCAGAGGAGCGAGAGCGACCGGATCCTCGAGTCGCTCGACGAGGCGTTCCGCATCGCGCGGGAGGCCGGGATCCCGGTCGACGTCTGGCACCTGAAGACGGCCTACGCGAGGAACCACGGGCGGATGCGCGAGGTCCTCGCGCGCTTCGAGGCCGCGCGCGCGCAGGGGCTCGACGTCGCGGCGAGCCAGTACCCCTGGGAGGCGGCCTCGAACGGGCTCGACGCCTGCCTCCCGCCGTGGATCCGCGAGGGGGGGCGGGAAAAGCTCCTCGCCCGCCTCGCCGACCCCGCCCTCCGCGCGAAGGCGAAGGCCGAGATGGCCGACCCGAACGGCGCCTGGGAGAACCAGTGGCTCGGTGCCGGCGCCGGCGCCGGAGTCCTCGTCGCCTCGGTCCTCGACCCGAAGCTGAAGAAGTTCGAAGGGAAGCGGGTCACCGAGATCGCCGCGGCCGAGGGGAAGGACCCGCGCGACGCGCTGATGGACCTCGTCGTCGCGGACCGCGCGAACTCGAGCGGGATCCACTTCATCATGAGCGAGGACGACGTCCGGCTCGCCCTCGCGCACCGCCTCGTCGCCTTCTGCACCGACTCGGGCGCCGTCGCGGCCGACGGCATCTACTCCGAGGAGCGCTCGCACCCGCGGGCCTGGGGCTCGGCGACGAGGATCCTCGGGAAGTATGTGAGGGAGGAGAAGCTCCTCCCGCTCGAGGAGGCGGTCCGGAAGATGACGTCGCTCCCCGCCGCGCGCGCCCGCCTCTGGGACCGCGGGATCCTCCGCCTCGGCCTCGCTGCCGACGTGGCGGTCTTCGACCCGGCGAGGGTCCGCTCGGTCTCGACGTACGACGAACCGCTCCACTACTCCGAAGGGGTCCCGTTCGTCGCCGTGAACGGCGAGCTCGTGGTCGACGGCGGGAAGATCACGCCCGCCCGGCCGGGGCGGATCCTGAAGGGGCCGTCGGCGCTCGCGTCGCGGCCCTGAGCCCGCTCCGCGGGCCGGGCGGCCGAGGGGCGCCGCTCGTCAGCGGCCGCCCCCCTGCCGGACGAGGTCCATCGGCGACAGTCCGCCCCGGGGGCGCCCGCCCGGCTCGCCCTCGTCCGGAGCGTCCGGCTCGCCGTCCTCCCTCCCGAAGAGCTCCATGCCGATTCCCGCCTGGCGGGTCACCATCTCGGCGTAGCGCCCCGCGGCGGCCATCAGCTCCTCGTGCCGCCCGCGCTCGACGACGACGCCCCCCTCGACGACGAGGATCTGGTCGGCCCTCCGGATCGTCGAGAGGCGGTGCGCGATGACGAACGTCGTCCTTCCCTTCAGGAGGACGCCGAGCCCTTCCTGGATGAGCGCCTCCGACTCCGTGTCGAGGCTCGAGGTCGCCTCGTCGAGGATCAGGATCCGCGGGTCGGCGAGGAGGGCCCGCGCGATGGAGACGCGCTGCCTCTGCCCGCCCGAGAGCTTCACGCCCCGCTCCCCCACGACCGTCTCGTACCCCTTCTCGAACCCCTCGGCGAACTCGTCCACCCGCGCCACCCGGCAGGCGGCGACGACCTCGGCCTCGGTCGCGCCGGGGCGCGAGAAAGAAACGTTCTCGCGGATCGTCCCGTCGAAGAGGAACGACTCCTGCAGGACGACGCCGAGCTGAGAGCGGTAGCTCGCGAGGGCGACCGTCGAGAGATCGACGCCGTCGACGAGGACGCGCCCCGAGGTCGGCGACTGGAACGCGGCGACGAGGCCGATGATCGTCGACTTTCCCGAGCCCGACGGGCCGACGAGCGCCGTCACCGTCCCCGGCGCGGAGCGGAAGGAGACGCCGTGGAGGACCTCCTTCGCCTCGCCGTAGGCGAAGCGGACCTCCTCGAAGACGACCTCGCCGCGGACCGGCCCGAGATCCACCGTCCGGCGCGGGTCGACGTCCTCGGGCCGCTCCCCGAGGATCTCCTTCGTCCGCTCGAGGCCCGCGAGCGCCTCCGTCAGCTGCGTGCCGATCCCGACGACCTGGAAGACCGGGGCGACGAGGAAGCCGAGCAGGATGGTGTACGTGAAGAGTCCGCCGACCGTCAGCGTGCCGGCGAGGATCTGCCGCGTCCCGACCCACATCACGACGACGCCGACGCCGCCGAGGAGCGCCGTCGAGGCGACGGAGAGCGCGGACATCCCGGTGATCGTCTTCAGGATGTTCGAGAGGAGCCGCTCGACGCCCGACGCGAAGACCTCCCCCTCCCTCCTCTCGCCGTGATAGCCCTTCACGACGCGGATGCCGGCGAAGGTCTCCGTCAGCCGTCCCGAGACCTCTCCGTGGATCTTCGACCGCTCCCGGAAGACCGGGCGGAGGATGCCGAACGCCGCGAAGAGGATCCCGCAGAAGCCGAGGAGGAAGAGGAGCGTCAGTCCCGTCAGGAGCGGGCTCAGGTAGAGCATCACGCCGAGGGCGAGGATCCCGGTGAGGACGCCGCCGGCCAGCTCGACGATCCCCGTGCCGACGAGGTTCCGGATCCCCTCGACGTCGTTCATCACGCGCGACACGAGGTTCCCGGTCTTCTGGCCGTCGAAGTAGGCGACCGGCAGCCGCGTGACGTGCGCCTGCACCTTCGTCCGGAGCTCCGCGATGAGGCGCTGGGCCCCCTTCGAGAGGAGCTGCGTCAGGGCGAACGAGGTCGCGGCCTGGACGACCGTCGAGGCCGCGACCGCGGCGAGGAGCGGCGCCAGGAGGTCGGCGCGCGACTTGCCGACGACGTCGTCGATGAGGACCTTCGTCGACGCCGGGAGGACGAGCCCCGCCCCCCTCCCGATCGCCATCAGGACGAAGCCGCCGGCCAGGAGCCGCGCCCGCGGCCTCACGAGCGCGACGAGGTCGGGGACGAGCGCCTTCAGCCGCTGGCTCTTCGGCGGCTTCTTCTCCTTCTTTTCCTCTTCGCTCATCCGGGGAGGAGCTCCTCCTCGGTCTCCTCGACGGCCACGCCCCGCTGCCCGAGCTCGGCGAGGAAGCGCCCGTAGAGCGCGTCGTCCTTCGCGAGGAGCTCGGGCGGGAAGACGCCCGGCGTCGTGAAGGCCCCCTCGAGGAGGAGCCGCGCGCCCGTGGCGCAGGGGAAGCCGGTCGTCCGCGCCATCGAGGTGTCGCCCGTCGCCTTGTCGGTCCTGTCGAGGAGCTCGAGCGTCCTGCGCACGCGCGCGCCGCCGCGCCGGCCGTCGCAGATCACCCGGAGGAACGTCAGCTCCTCCTCCCCGTCCCGCCGCCTCCAGGTGTGGAAGAGGAGGACTTCCGTCAGGTTCCGCGGCACGACGGGGACGCCGTGAACCGAGATCGGCTCCGACGAGAAGAAGCCCGTCTCGCGGAGCATCCGCATCCGGTCCGCGTGTCCCGGGTAGCGAAGGGTCTTCTCGCAGAGGTTCCGGGCCTTCACCGTCTTCAGGAGCGTCCGGAGCCCGTCGGTGTAAAAGCCCTCGACCGTGCCGACGCCCGGGACGTCGAGCGGCTCGACGCCGGAGAGCGCCGGGCGCACGACGACCTCGCCCCCTTCCACGCAGCGGGAGGGGCGCACGTACTCCTCGATGACGTCGGTCGGCGAGAAGACGGAGCAGTACTCGAAGGGCCAGTGCCGCGCGGCGGGGAGGCCGCCGACGTAGATCCTCACGTCGTCGACGGAGTCGAGGAGCGCCGCGGCGCGCCCCACGGCCAGGCCCGAGAGGCCCGGCGAGACGCCGCAGTCGACGATCGCGGGGACTCCCTTCGCCTTCGCGACCCCCTCCAGCTCGAACGGGTCCTCCGGCGAGAACGAGATGTCGGAGACGGGGCGCCCCGCCTCGAGGGCGGCGCGGACGGTCTGCGTCCCCATGAACCCGGGGACGGCGCCGACGACGACGTCGACCTTCGCGGCGATGCGGGAGACCTCGGCCGTGTCGGCGAGGTCCGCGCGCTCCGTGGAGAGGTTCGGGATCCCCGTGAGGCGCTCGAGCGCGCCCGAGCTCCGGTCGACGGAGAGGACGGACCAGCGGCCGTCGGCGGCGAGGTCCTTGGCGACGAGCGAGCCGACGAGGCCGGCTCCGAGAACGGCGACACTCTTCATGCGGCCATTATCTCCGCGCCGCGATGACACGCCCTCCGTGCGGGCGCCGCGGGCTGCTTGACTTCCCGCTCTCGCAGCCCCTACCCTCGCGGACCGTGACGCCCGGCCCGCGAACCCCGCGCCTCCGCTCCGGCGGCTTCGTGGCGTTCGTGGCGTTCGTGGCGCTCGTGGCCGTCCTCTGGCTGAGCGTCGCGCCGCACCGGCACTCCGACGACTGGAGCGAGAAGCACTGCGCGGCGTGCCAGGTGATCCGCGGGGACGGTGCGGCCGCGCCGGTCGCCCGCGCGCTCGACCTCGTTCACCCCTCAGCCGCCCGCGCCCCGCGCGCCGCCGACGTCGTCCCGGTCCCGGTCGAGTGCTCGCGTCACGGCGGCCCGCCCCCCGGCCGGAGCCCTCCCTCCCCGCTCTCCTGACGCTCGTCCCCGCGTCCCTCCGCCCTCGCAGGCGGAGAAAGGATCCCATGGCCGGACCATCGGCCCGGGATCCGCCAGGAGAGAGATCCATGACATCCCGAATCCGCATCGCGGGCGCATTCGCGCTCGCCGTCGTCCTGACGTTTCCGGCCCTCGCACAGACGGCCTCGGCAGATCGGAAGGCGCTCGAGGAGCGTGTCCGCGCCCTCGAGGCGACGCAGCTGGAGACGACGAAAGCCCTCGCGGCGCTGAAGGAGGCCCTCGCGGCCGCAGCGCCCGCGACGCCCCAGGCCGAGCTGAAGCAGAAGGTCGGCGCGCTCGAGAAGCAGCTCGCCGAGACGAACGCCGCGCTCGAGGCGCTCCGGAAGGACGTTTCCGCTGCTCCGGCAGCCCGAAGCACCGGCCCCGTCGAGGCGCCCGGCCTGAAGCCTCTCGACCTCACGCCTTCCGGCAGCACCGGCCAGGTGAGCTCCGGGACGTCGTTCAACCCGGCGATCTCGGTCATCCCGGAGGGCCTCTACTACAGCGACAACAAGTCCGGCGACGCGCTCGGCCTCTTCAACTCCGCGGACGGCTTCGCCGGTACGCCCGCGGGCGAGGGACGCGACCTCTCCAGAGGCTTCAACCTCGGCGAGACGGAGCTGGCTTTTTCCGGCGCCGTCGACCCCTACTTCGACGTCACGGCAATCGTCTCCTTCAGTCCCGACGGCGTCGAGGTGGAAGAGGCCTACGCCCGGACGCGGAATCTCCCGGCCGGGCTCGCGCTGAAGATGGGCAAGTTCTACAGCGACATCGGCTACGCCAACAAGCAGCACCCCCACCAGTGGGACTTCGTCGACCAGAACCTCCCCTACGCGATGCTCCTGGGCGGTGCCCTGAACGACGTCGGAGTCCAGCTCACCTGGCTCCCGAAGTCGCCCGTCTACCTCCTCTTCGGGGTGGAGGCGTTCCAGGGCGACAACCCGGGCGTCGCGAACGTCTACGGCCCAGACGTGAACCCCGCCTTCGAGGACAAGGCGGGGCCGCGGCTCTTCACCGGCTTCGCGAAGGTCTCCCCCGACATCGGCTACTCCGACGCGCTCCAGATCGGCCTCTTCGGAGGGCGCTCCTCGCTGCACCAGGAGGAGACGGAAGCGCAGTCGCTCCAGGGGACCACGTGGTTCGCGGGGACCGACTGGGTCTACAAGCACGACTCCCCGGAGCCGTTCGGCCAGAACGACCTCGTCTTCCAGGCCGAGTACGTCTATCGCGACAAGAGCCTCGACCGCGTCGCCGCGGAGGACCCCGCGGCCCTCGGCCAGCCCTCGAACTCGAGGCAGGACGGCTTCTACGTCCAGGGGACGTGGGGCTTCGCGCCGCGCTTCACGGTCAGCGGCCGGTACGACACCGTCGGCGTGTTCGTGAACAAGGTCGACCAGGGCGACCTGGGCCAGAGCGACTACGGGGCGTCGTGGAGGGTCTCCGTCGGGCTCGCGTACAACCCGACGGAGTTCTCCCGGCTGCGCGCGCAGCTCAGCCACGGCGACGCCGTCGTCGGGGGCGTGCGCGAGTCCTTCAACCAGTTCTTCCTCCAGTACCAGCTCAGCCTCGGCGTCCACGGGGCGCACAAGTTCTAGGGGGCTTGCGATGAAGAAAGCGACTCTTCTGCCCTTCTTTCTCCTCGGAGCCCTCTCGGCCGACGCGACGGTGAACGTCGCCGCGACGACGTCGAACCTCGGGATGCTCGCCCGGACGATCGGCGGCGACGCCGTGAAGGTGACGGTCCTTGCACCGCCCGACCGTGACCCCCACTTCCTCCAGGCCAAGCCGAGCATGATGATCGCCCTCCGGAACGCCGACCTCCTCGTCTCGGTCGGCGCGGAGCTCGAGCAGGGGTGGCTCCCATCGGCCCTCTCGGGAGCCTCCAACCCGAAGATCCTCGTCGGGCAGCCTGGCTACTTCGAGGCCTGCGCCCAGGTCCCGCTCATCGACAAAGCCGACGCCTCCGACCGATCGCGCGGCGACGTCCACCCGATGGGAAACCCGCACGTCTTCCTCGACCCCGAGCGGATGGCCGAGATCGGCCGCGCGCTCGCGGGCCGGCTCGGAAAGCTCGACCCCGCGGGTGAGGCCCGCTTCCGGGCGGCCGCCGAGCAGTTTGCGAAGACGGCCGCCGAGCGGGTCGCGCAGTGGAAGAAGACCGCCGCAGGGGCGCAGGGAGTCGTCCTCTACCACAAGGACGCGAACTACCTCCTGAACCTCCTCGGCGTCCCCGTCCTCGGCTACGTCGAGCCGCTCCCCGGCATCCCGCCGACCGCCGAGCACCTCTCGACGCTCGTGGGGCAGCTGAAGGGACGCAAGGGCGTCGTCCTCTTCACCGACTACCAGTCCGCCCAGGGCCCCGACTTCCTCGCGCGCAACCTCGGCTGGCCGAAGGCGCGCCTGGCGCCGGAAGTCCCGCTGAATGGCGATGCCACGGCCTACTTCGAGATGATCGACGGCTGGGTGAAAGCCGTATCCTCGGGAAAGTGAGCCCCACACCGCTCCTCTCCTACCGCAACGTCGTCGCCGGATACACGGGGCCCGTGGTGGGCCCCGTCTCCTTCGACCTCCACCGGGGCGACGTCCTCGCCCTCGTCGGCCCGAACGGCTGCGGCAAGTCGACGCTCATCGGCGCGCTCACCGGCGCCTCGCGGATCCACTCCGGCGAGGTCGTCCGGGGCGAAGGGCTCTCCATCGCCTACCAGCGCCAGCGCCCCGTCCGCGACACCGACGTGCCGCTCCGGGGCGACGAGCTCCTCCGCCTCACGCGGGCCCGGGCCGCCCAGCCGCCGGAGTCCCTCCGCCCGCTCCTCCCCCTGCGCGTCGACCGGCTCTCGGGCGGGCAGTTCCAGCTCCTGAACGTCTGGTCCTGCCTCGGCGGCGAGGCGAGCCTCGTCGTCCTCGACGAGCCGACGAACAACATGGACCCGTCGGCCGTCCGTTCCCTCACCGACCTCCTCCAGGCGAGCGGGAGCGACCGGGCCGTCCTCGTCGTCACCCACGATGCCCGCTTCCTCGACGGCGTCTCCGCCCGCATCCTGGAGGTGGGGCGGTGAACTTCGCCCAGGTCTTCGACCCGCTCTTCCGGGTGCCGTTCGCGAACGGTCTCCTCCTCGCCCTCGTCCTCCCGCTCCTCGGCGCCTACGTGCGCCTCCGGAGCGAGTGGCTCGCGGCCCTCGGCCTCGCGCAGGTCACGGCCGCCGGCGGCGTCACCGCGATCCTCCTCGGCGTCCACCCGCTCGCCGGCGCCCTCGGCGCCGCCGTCGTCGCCGCCGGCGTGAAAGGGCGGACGGAGCGCTCCGGCAACGACATCTACGCCGTCTTCCTCTTCTTCGGCTGGAGCGCGGCGCTCCTCGGGGCCGCGAACAGCACGCGGGGCGAGGAGCTCTCCCACGCGCTCCTCGAGGGGCAGCTCTACTTCACGACGTGGGCGAACCTCGGCGCGGTGCTCGCGCTCGTCGCCGTCCTCACGGCCGCCGGGCCGTGGCTCTCGAGGCGACTCCTCCTCGAGCACTTCTTCCCCGAGAACATGGCCGCGAACCGCCAGTCCCCCTGGCGACTCCACCTCGCGTTCGACCTGCTCGTGGCGCTCTCGGTCGCGCTCGCCACGGAGTCGATCGGAGTCATGGCGACGTTCTGCCTCGTCTTCTTCCCCCCCTGGGTCGCGTTCCGCATCGCCAGCTCCTGGAAGCGCGCGCTCGTCCACTGCGCCGGGATGTCGGTGACGGCCTACCTCGTCGCGTTCGTGCTCGCCATCGTCCTCGACCAGCCGTTCGGCCCGGTCCTGGTGGGAACGCTCGTCGTCGGCGGCCTCGCCCGCCTCCCGTTCCACAGCCGGCGCTGAGGTCCCTCTCTTCCGGTAGAGTCCTCGCGCCATGAAAGACAACGTCGTCCTCATCACCGGGGCCTCGTCGGGAATCGGCGAGGCGACCGCGCGCGAGCTCGTCCGCCGCGGTGCGAAGGTCGTCCTCTGCGCCCGCCGCACCGAGCTCCTCGAGAAGGTCGCGGCCGAGCTTCGCTCCGCCGGCGGCTCGGCCATCGCCGTCGCCTGCGACGTGACGAAGGACGGCGACCCCGAGGCCGCCGTCGCGCGCGCCGTCGCCGAGTTCGGGAGGCTCGACACGGTCCTCGCGAACGCCGGCTTCGCGATCGCCGGCCGCCTCGAGGCGCTCACGCTCGAGGACTACCGGCGCCAGCTCGAGACGAACCTCTTCGGCACGATCCGGACGCTCAAGGCCGCGCTGCCGGAGCTGAAGAAGACCCGGGGCCGGATCGGCGCCGTCGGGAGCGTCAACGGCTTCATCGGCACGCCCGCGACCTCGGCCTACTGCGCGTCGAAGTTCGCCGTCCGCGGCCTCTGCGACGCGATCCGCCCCGAGCTGAGGCCGTACGGCGTCTCGGTGACGCACATCGCCCCCGGCTTCGTGGCGAGCGAGATCCGCGCCAAGGACAACCGGGAGGTCGTCCACCGGAACGCGAAGGACCCCGTCCCGGCCTGGCTCGTCGCCTCGGCCGAGTCGGCCGCGAACGAGATCGCGAACGCGCTCGCCCGGAGGAAGCGCGAGCAGGTCGTCACGTTCCACGGCAAGGTCTTCGTCTTCCTCGAGAGGCACGTCTCGTGGCTCGTCGCGCGGCTCGTGGGCGCCGTCGACGCCGACAAGCGCGACGACCGGAAGCGAGAGACGAAGGCCGCCGGGTGACGGCGCCCCCCGTCGACCTCCTCGTCGTCGGCGCCGGGCCGGTCGGCCTCGCCGTCGCGATCGAGGCCTCCCGGTCCGGCCTCTCGGCGCGGGTCGTCGAGAAGGGGGCCCTCTGCAACACGCTCGTCGGCTGGCCGGCGAGCCTCGTCTTCTTCTCGACCCCCGAGCTGCTCGAGATCGGCGACCTCCCCTTCGTCACCTCCGGCCCGAAGCCGACGCGCCGCGAGGGGCTCGTCTACTACCGGAAGGCCGCGGCCCGCTACGCCCTCGACGTGAGGCTCTACGAGCCGGTTCTCTCGGTCGTGCGCGAGGGCGACGGCTTCCGGGTCGCGACGTCGAAGGGCTCCCACGCCGCGCGCCGCGTCGTCGTCGGGACCGGCTTCTTCGACACGCCGAACCTCCTCGGCGTCCCCGGCGAGGAGCTCCCGAAGGTGTCGCACTACTACCGCGAGCCGTGGCCGTACGTCGGGACCGACGTCCTCGTCGCCGGGGGCGGCAACTCGGCCGCCGAGGCGGCGCTCGAGCTTCACCGCACCGGGGCGCGCGTGACGCTCGCCGTCCGGGGAGAGGACCTGAAGCCGGGCGTGAAGTACTGGCTCCGCCCGGACGTCGAGAACCGGATCCGCGAGGGCTCGATCCGCGCGCATTTCCGGACGACGGTGAGGAGGATCGAGGAGGGGCGCGTCGCTCTCGCGGGTCCCGGCGGCCCGTTCGAGGTCGCGAACGACTTCGTCCTCGCCCTCACCGGTTACCGGCCCGACTTCCCCTTCCTCCGCGCGCTCGGCGTCGAGGTGACGCCCGAGGGGATCCCGGTCTTCGACCCGGAGACGATGGAGACGAACGTCCCCGGCCTCCACCTCGCCGGCGTCGTGGCGGCCGGCGTCCACACGGGACGCCTCTTCATCGAGAACGGACGGCACCACGCCGCCGCGATCGCGCGGCACGCGGCGAAGGCGCTCGGGCGCGGGGGCGCGAGCCCCCCGGCGCGGCCGATCGGCCTCTTCCAGGACGGCGAGTAGCCCGCGCGGCTCAGGCCGCGAGGAAGGCCCGGGCCACGGCGAGGTAGGCGTCCCGCGCCGCGACGAGTTCGTCCACTCCGACCCACTCGTCCACGGCGTGCGCCTGGTCGATGGAGCCGGGGCCGAGGAGGAACGTCGCGATCCCCCGGGCGGCCGCGGCCGAAGCGTTCGTCGTGTACGGCGCGGCGAAGGGCACGGTCCGAAGCGCCTCGAGGAGGCGCGCCTCCAGCGCGGCGTCCCGGTTCCTCCACCCGGGGACGAATTCCTCCATCTCGAGCGCGACGCCGGTGTAGCAGCGGCGGTTCATCGTCGCGAGACGGACGGAAGTCCCCTCCAGGCCGTCGAGAGCTCGCGCGGTGCGGCCGAGCGTGCCGTCCACCGTCTCTCCGGGCAGGAGGCGGAGCGCGAAGCGGGCGATGCAGCGGTACGGGACCATCCCCGTCGAGGGCGCCGGCTCGGAGTGGATCTCGATGAGCTCGCAGACGCCGCTTCCGAGCTCCGGGTCGGAGGGGAGCGGAACCGCGCGGATGCGGCCGACGGCTTCCATCATCCGGTAGACGGCGTTCTCGCCCCGCTCGGGCCGCGAGCTGTGCGCGCTCCGGCCGCGCGCCTCCACGACGAGCCCGGCCCTCCCCTTCTGCGCGACGCCGAGCTTCCGCGACGTCGGCTCGCCCACGAGGACGAGGTCCGCGGGATGCCGATCGAGGACGTGGGAGAGCGCCGCGGCCGTCAGGTCCTCCTCGCCGACGCTCGCGGAGACGAGCAGCGTCCCTGCGAACGCGTCGAGCGCCTCGGCCGCGAGGAGCATCGCCGCGAGGGAGCCCTTCGTGTCCGCGGCCCCGAGGCCGTAGAGCTTCCCGTCCTCGACCGCGGCGCCGAACGGATCGTGTTTCCACGCGGCCGGGTCGGCGGCGGGGACCGTGTCGAGGTGCGCGTCGAGAAGGAGCGTCGGCCCCGGGAGCCGTCCCTCCTTCGCGCCGAGGACGCTGCCGAAGCGATCCACCTCGACCCTTAGCCCCGCCGCCTCCATCCGTTCCGCGACGAACGTCGCGAGAAGCGCTTCCCCGCCCGACGGGCTCGGGATCCTCACGAGCTCGCGGCAGAGCGCGACGACGGGGTGGTCGGGGCCGGGGCCGTTCATCTCCGCCGCGCCGCCCTTCCTCTTCAGGCCAGGCGGCCGTCGCGGTAATCGCTCACCGCCTGGTAGATCTCCTCTTCCGTGTTCATCACGAACGGCCCGTACTGCGCGATCGGCTCGCCGAGCGGGCGGCCCGCGACGAGGAGCACCTTCGCCGCCTCCCTCGCCTCGATCACGACCCCGTCGGCCTCCGGGTCGTTCGCGAGGATCGCCATCCGCCCAGCCGGCACGTCGCGGCCGGCGACCGTCACCTCGCCGCGGTAGGCGTAAACGAACGCGTTGTGCCCCGGCGGGAGCGCCTGCGCGAAGCGGGCGCCGGCGTCGAGGTGGAGGTCGAGGTAGAGAGGCGCGGTCGCCTCGCGCGTCACCGCGCCCGCGACGCCGTGGCTCTCCCCCGCGATGACGACGGCCGTCACGCCGTCGGCGGCGAAGCGCGGCAGCTCGGCGGCGGTGAAGTCGCGGTACCAGGGGGCCTGCATCTTGTCGCGGCCCGGGAGGTTCAGCCAGAGCTGGAACCCCTCCATCACCCCGTGCTCCTGCTGCGGGATCTCCGAGTGGATGACGCCGCGCCCGGCCGTCATCCACTGGACGCCGCCGCTCTCGAGGAGCCCCTCGTGCCCCGCGCTGTCGCGGTGCTTCATCCGCCCCGAGATCATGTAGGTGACCGTCTCGAAGCCGCGGTGCGGGTGGTCCGGGAAGCCGGCGATGTAGTCGTCCGGGTCGTCGCTCCCGAAGGCGTCGAGCATCAGGAACGGGTCGAGGCGCTTCTGGAGCGCCCCGTGGAGGACGCGCGTCAGCTTCACGCCGGCGCCGTCGGAGGTCGCCGTGCCGGAGACGAGGCGCTCGACGCCGCGGGGGCTCAGGACGGTTCCGAGGATCCGGTTCTCGCTCGTCATGCCGGATTGTCGCCCGGAGGAGGGCCGCGGCGATCGCCCAAACGGCGCGCCTTCCACCTCCGTATCTCCTCCCGTGAGAGCCAGGCGCACTCGATCGGTCCGCAGACCGCCGGCCTCGCGAAAGGAGCCCACGTGAAGCGAGTCCTCCCCTTCCTCGTCGCCCTGCCGCTCTGCGGCCTCTTTCTGCCCGCCCCCGTCCGCGCCGAGGAGCCGTCGCGCTCCGAGCGCGCCCGCTCCACCTTCCGGCTCGACTACGTCCTCTTCGACCTCGAGGCGGGAAAGCGGACGAACGAGCGGACCTACTCCATGACCGTGAACGAGGGGAGCCAGGGGCAGCTCCGGAACGGCACCCGCGTCCCCGTCGCCGTCGACAAGGGGGTCCAGTACATGGACGTCGGCCTGAAGATCAACGGCCGCGTGACGGAGCGCGACGGGGACCTCGTCCTCGACACCGAGATCGAGCTCTCGAGCTTCGCCCTGCCCGAACCGGCGGCCGAGGCGAAGGGGAACCCGACGCTACGGACCGTCAGCCAGACGCTCTCGACGCGCCCCGCGCCCGGCAGGCCCGCGATCCTCAGCACCGTCGACGACTTCGACGGGAAGAAGCGGCTGCAGCTGGAGGTCACCGTCACGCGGATGAAGTGACCCCGACTTCCGGGGGGCAGCCCTCCGCGCGGTCCCCGGGAAGCTCTCTCGAGACGGTCCCCGCGCCGCCGTCCACGACGACCCGCTCCCCTTCCGCGAAGACGCGCGTCGCGTTCCGGACCCCGAAGACCGCGGGCACTCCCAGCTCGCGCGCGACCACGGCCGCGTGGCACATCAGGCCGCCGACCTCCATCACGACGGCCGCAGCCCTCGGGAAGAGCGGCGTCCAACCGGGGTCGGCAAAGACGAGGACGAGGACGTCGCCGTCCTTCATCGCCGAAGGATCGGGGGTCGCGAGCCGCCGGACCGGCCCGCTCGCGACACCGGGAGAGACCGCGGCGCCGCGGACGAGGCCGTCTCCGCCGGACTCGGGCGCCTCCTCCTCGCGGACGGGGACGCCGTCGGAGCGGAGGAAGTCGGGCGGGGGCTCTGCGCGGAAGCGGGCCAGGCGCTCTTCCCTCTCTGCGAGCGCCGCGCGCAGGCCGTCGGGCGGAGTGGCGCCCGACGCGAGCGCCCGGAGCTCGCGGACGTCGAGGAGGAAGACATCCTCCGCGCGGGAGAGGACCTCGCGCGCGGCCAGCCTTCGACCGAGCTCGAAGGCCGCCTGCCGGATCCGCTGGATCACGACGACGCCGTAGTGCTTCGGCGCCTCGCGGAGAGGCATGTAGTGCGGCACGGCGCGGGCGAGGAGCGAAAGGAGGGGGCGCTTCCAGAGCGGGCTCGCCGCGATGGAGTCTCCGAGAACGCGCGCACGCTCCCCGGCGAGCCGCGCCATCCGCTCGCGGACCCCCTCGCGGGGCGGCCCCGCCAGCGACTCTCGGACGAGCGAGACGATCATCGACGGGTCCTCTCCCCAGCGCGTCGCAGCGAGGTCGAACTCGGAGGGGCCGCGGTGGCCGAAGCGCACGAGGAAGGCGTCGAGCTCCCGGCACCACCCCGCCGCGGCGGGCTCCGCGCGGAGACGCGCGAGGAGCTCGCGCGGGTCCGCGGTCCGGGCGAAGAGATGCGCGAGCGGCCGCGCCGTCGCGACGAGGGCGTCGATCCCGAGGGAGATCTCCGTCGTCGGCCCCGCCGGGATGCCGCTCCCGAGGAGCGCGGCGGCGCACGCGTCGTGCCGGAAGGCGTGCCGCGCGAGGCCGTACACGATCATCGCGACCGCTTCCATCTGAAGGCCGGTCAGGAGACGGAAGCACACGGGGCTCGTGAAGAGGCCGAGCTCGCCCTCGAGCGCCCAGTCGGAAAGCGACGCCACGTCGGGGCGGGCCGCAATCGCTGCGGAGTCCTCCGCGAGGACCCGGAGCGCGCGACGCGGAAAGAGTCCGTGGCAGAAGCGCGCCGTCGAGCGGATTCCCGCGACGGCGCCCCGGAGGGCGAGCAGGAAACGGGATCCCGGGAGACGCCGCGGCGTGAGGATTCCGGCCGCCTCGAGGCTCCGGACGATCTCACCCGCCGTGTGGTCGATGAGCGAGATCGTCGGCACCATCAGCGCTCCGAGGACCGGGACGGCGCGAAACGCGTTCAGATTGAAGGCGATCCGGCCGTTCACGAGGTCGAGCCCGGCGAGGGCACGCTGCATGGCACCCTGCGGGACGCCGAAGACTTGGTGGGTCACGACCGGCAGGAGCTCGTCGCGCCAGTGGCTCCAGGTGAGCGGGTAGAGAGGCTCGGGAAGCGTCTCGCGGACGTTCAGGGTCGACCAGACGGTTGCCGGCCCGTCGTCGGCGTCCGGGTACGAGCGCTCGACCACGTACGACGGCGGCTCGCGGAGGACCGTGATCGGCCGCGCCTGGAGCCACCAGAGGAGCCCTTCCGCGTCGAGCGCCCACTCGAGGTCGAGGGGCTCTCCGAGGAAAGCCTCGAGCCCGGTCGCCTCGCGCGCGACCGTCTCTGCCTCGTTGACGGAAAGGGCGCCGGGCGATCCCTCGACGTGCGTCTCGAGGCGGCCGAGGCCCGAACGGTAGACGCGAAAGCGCGCCGGCTCCCTCCGGCCCGAGACGAGCGCCTCGCCCGAGCCGGCGACCGCCTCGACGACGACGGCCCGGTCGCGACCCGCCGGGTCCCTCGTGAAGCAGACGCCGGCGGCGCGCGCCGCGACGAGCGACTGGACCACGAGGCCCATCGGCGGAGGCGCTCCGCCCGCGTAGGCGGCGACGCGGGGCGAGGAGGCCGACGCGACGACGCGGCGGACGGCCTCGACGGCGGCCTCGACGGAACCCACGTCGAGCACGGTCTCGAAGAGGCCGGCGAACGACCGCGATGCGGCGTCCTCCCCGACGGCCGAGGAGCGGACGGCGACCGGCCCGCGCGCGAGGAGGCCCGCGACGCGCGCACGGAATTCCTCGCGGATGGCGGTCTCCCCGTCGCCGGGCTCCTCCCGCGTCGCCTCGACGGCGAAGCCGTCGGGGACCCGGGCCCCCGCGGCGAGGAGACGTCGCAGGCCCTCGGCTTTCCCGCCGAAGCGGGACGACGTTCCGGGCCCGAGCTCCCCGAGGCCGGCGATCCTGACCGACACGAGGCTTCGATCATCCCACCGCGGCACGCGAACGGCTCCGCGCGCACGTCGCGGGCCCGGGGCCTGAGACGCTGCGTGGCGACGCCTTCCCGTCGCCCTCCCCGCTGGCGTATCCTCCGCCCGCCCGCCCCGCGGGCTTCGATGAGACGCTGAAGACCCTCCTCCCCTGAGCACGCGCCGGTCGAGCGGTCCGCCGCTCCCGGAACCCGAGCGAGGTCTTCATGACGTTCACCCTCTCCGCCGAAGGCGCTGCCGTCGTCCTCCCGGACGGCACGCTCCTCCTCGAATCGATCGACCTCTCCCTCGCGCCGGGCGTCACGGGCCTCGTCGGCCCGAACGGCTCCGGCAAGAGCACGCTCCTCGAGCTCCTCGCGGGCCTTCGGCGACCCGCGCGCGGCCGCGTCCTCCGTCGCGGGACGGTCGCGTTCCTCCCCCAGGGGGCGGCGCCGCGCGGCGGCGAGACGGCCGGAGCGCTCCTCGGGGCCGACACGGCCGCGGCGTGGCGCGTCGAGAAGGCCCTTGCTCGGGTCGGCATCGAAGGGCTCGACCCCTCGAGACCTGCCTCGACGCTCTCCGGCGGCGAGGCGACGCGACTCCGCCTCGCCCGCCTCCTCCTCGCCGAACCCGACGCGCTTCTCCTCGACGAGCCGACGAACCACCTCGACGAGGAGGCGCGCCGCGCCGTCCACGAGCTCGTCTCCTCCTTCCGCGGCGCCGTCCTCGTCGCGACGCATGACCGCGCGCTCCTCGCCCGCGCCGGGCGGATCGCGGCCCTCGACCGGGGCCGGCTCCGCCTCTACGGCGGCGGGTTCGACGGCTACCTCGAGGCCCGGGCGGTCGAGCGCGCCGCGGCCGGTCAGGCCGTCCGCTCGGCGGAGCAGGCGCTCGACGCGGCGCGGAGGGCGGAGCGGGAGTCCGCCGAGAGGCAGGCGCGGCGCAGCGCCTCCGGCCGGCGGGCCGCGCTCCGCGAGGGGGTCCCGAAGATGGCGCGCGGCGCCATGAAGCGCGCCGCCGAGGTCTCGGCCGGGAGGCGGAAGGGAGTCCACGAGGAGCGCGTCGCCGCCGCCTCCGCGGCGCTCGCCCGGGCCCGTGCCGCCGCGCCGGAGGAGGCGCGGATCTCCGTCGACCTCGATGCGTCGTCCGTGCCGGCCCGGAAGCGGATCGTCGAGGCGGAAGGGATCAACGTCCTCCTCCCGGGCCGCTGGCTCTGGCCCTCTCCCCTCTCGTTCACCGTCGTCGGCCCCGAGCGGATCCGTCTCCGCGGGCCGAACGGCTCGGGGAAGTCGACGCTCCTCTCCCTCCTCGCGGGGCGAGCCCCCGACGCCGGCACGCTCCTCGTCGGGGCGCGCCGCGTGGCTCGCCTCGACCAGGACGCCGCCCTCCTCGGTTCCGGCGGAACCCTCGCCTCGGCCCTCCGCCGCCTCGCCCCGGCCCGCGCCGAGCACGAGCGGCGCCTCATCCTCGGGAGATTCGGCTTCGAGCAGGAGGGCGGCGAGAAGCCCGTCGCGACCCTCTCCGGCGGCGAGCGGATCCGCGCCGGTCTCGCCGCGCTCCTCGCGGCGGAAGAGGAGCCGGAGCTCCTCCTCCTCGACGAGCCTTCGAACCACCTCGACCTTCCCGGCCTGGATGCGGTCGCCGCGGCGCTCCGGGCGTGGCGCGGGGCGCTCCTCCTCGTGACGCACGACGCGGCGTTCGCCGGGGACGTCGGCGTGACGCGGGAGCTCTTCCTCCCGCCGGGGGGATGAGCGCGTCGCCCCCCGGGATCCCGAGGGACGCGCGGGAAACCATCCTTCGCGGCGCTCCGGTCGTAGCCCCCGCCGAGGAGGCCCGTCATGAAGCGTCTCGCCCTCGCCGCCACGCTCGTTCTTCCGCTCGCCCTCGGGGCGGGGGCCGCGGTCCGGACCGGAGCTCCCGTCCCCGGCGCGGCCTCCGGCCCCCGCTCATCGCAGGCCACGGCTGTCACCCGCTGCCCCTGGCTCGCCGCCCGCGCCGCAGCGGCGGGCGACGCCGTCCTTCCGGAAGGGACCTTCTGCCCGGCGCGCCCCTCCCCCGGCAGCCGCTGCCCCGCGACCGGCGCCGTCACGGGCGCGACGCGCTGCCCGCGAGGGACCGGGAATCCGGCCCCGTCCCACCCGGCCCTTCCCGCGGCCGGCGGCGGCGTCGTCTGACGCGGCCGGCGGTTTCGGGAGACGCACGGGGCTCGGGCCGTTCCCCGTGTCCGTGACGGGCCACCCTCGGCGTACGATCGCTCGATGGACTTCCGCGATCTCGTCGCCGCTCGCTACAGCGTCCGCGCCTACCGACCCGACCCCGTCCCCGAGGAGCTCCTCCGGCAGGTCCTCGGGGCCGCGCGGCTCGCCCCTTCGGCGTGCAACCGCCAGCCGTTCCGCGTCGTCGTGATCCGCACGAAGGGGCGCGAGGCGGAGCTCCTCCGCGTCTACCCCAAGCCCTGGTTCGTCGAGGCCCCGTACGTCCTCGCCGTCTGCGCCGTCCCCGCGGAGGCCTGGGCCCGTAGCCGGTACGACGGCTGGAGCGCCGCCGAGACCGACGCGACGATCGCGACGGACCACCTGCTCCTCGCCGCCGCCGACCTCGGCCTCGGCACCTGCTGGGTCGCCGCGTTCGACCCGTCGGCGGCGCGCGAGGTGCTCGGTCTCCCGGACGGCGTCGTCCCCGTCGCGTTCACGCCGCTCGGCTGGCCGGCCGACGCCGCCGCCCCGAAGGAGCGGAAGCCCGTGGACGACCTCGTCCTCCACGAGCGGTGGCCGGGGCCGCCCGCGGGCTGATCGGACGAGCGGGGATCAGCTCCCGGCGGGAGCCGTTTCCTTCGCGCTCTTCCGGCGGATCCTCCGCGGCGGGAGCAGCTCCGACTCGGAGACGACCTTCTTGGCGAGGAAGATCGCCGCGTCGAGCTTGTAGAAGCTCCGCGCGCGGTAAAAGTGGAGGGCGTTCTCGTTGTTCTCGGCGACCTCGAGGACGAGGTGGGTGCAGCCCCGCACCTTCGCGAGGTGCTCGAGCTGCTCGAGGACGAAGCTCCCGATCCCCTGGCCGTGGAGGTCCGGGTCGACGGCGAGCTCCTCGACGAAGAGCGGGCGCATCTCCCGGCTGGAGAAGAAGCGCTCGTTGACCCAGCTGTCGCTCCCGACGACCTCGAAGGCGCACTCGGCGTAGGCGGCGATCTCGTGCCGGCCTTCCCGCTCGACCTCGAAGAGGAGCTGCTCGACGCCGTCCTCCTCGTAGACCTCCACGAAGCGCTTCTTCGTACGCGGCCGCTGGTACTCCACCGTCTCGCGGTTCACGTCGCGGAAGACGCGCTTGAGGAACTCCCAGACCCGGTTGAGGTCCCGCCGGTGGATCCGCCGGACCCGGACCACGGGTTCGTCCGCGGGCGCCTCGACCCCGGGCGGCGCGTCGTCGCTGGACATTGCCGGCAGTCTAGCAAAGGGGCTTCGCGCCCGGCGGCGGCCGGGCCTCCCGTCCCTACGCCGCCTCTTCCGCCTCCCGGTCGCTGACGATCCGCCCGTCGCGGATCTCGACGATGCGGCTCGCGCGGCGGGCGAGCGCCATGTCGTGCGTGATGACGACGAGCGTCGAGCCCTGGCGCCAGAGGTCGAGGAAGAGACCCATGATGTCGGTTCCGGAGGTGGTGTCGAGGTTCCCGGTCGGCTCGTCGGCGAGGACGATGTCGGGGTCCATCGCGAGGGCGCGCGCGATCGCGACGCGCTGCATCTGTCCGCCCGAGAGCTCCGTCGGCTTGTGGTCCATCCGGTCGCCGAGGCCGACCTTCCCGAGGAGCTCGGCGACCTTCGCCCTGCGGACCCTCGGCGGGACGCCCCCGAAAACGAGCGGCATCTCGACGTTCTCGAACGCCGAGATCTGCGGCAGGAGGTTGAAGGCCTGGAAGACGAAGCCGACGCGCCGATTCCTCACGTCCGCGAGCTGGTCGCGCGTGAGGCCCGCGACCTTCTCGCCGCCGATGAAGTAGTCGCCCCCCGTCGGCGTGTCGAGGCAGCCGACGAGGTTCATGAGCGTCGACTTGCCGGAGCCCGAGGGGCCGACGATCGCGACGAACTCCCCCTTCCCGATCTTCAGGTCGACGCCCTTGAGCGCCTCCACCTTCACCTTGCCCGTGTCGTAGACCTTCCGGATCCCGGCCATCTCGATGATGGGCCGCCCGTTCGCGGGGGACGTCTCGTCTGCGGTCTTCTCTCGGCGGCTCGACATGGGCGGCTCCTACTCGTAGCGGAGGGTGGAGGCGGGGTCGATCGCGGCGGCGCGGCGGGCCGGGAAGTAGCCGGCGAGGAGGCCGATGACGCCCAGGATCGAGGCGGTCGCGACACCGATCGGGATCGAGAGCTTCGGCGTCCCGAGGAACTCCATCACCTTGTTCCCGTCGGTCGGGATGAAGCTCATCGCGAGGACGAGGAGGGTCGCGATGAGCATCCCGGCGGCGCCGCCGACGAGCGTGTAGGAGAGCCCCTCGAGGACGAACGGCCCGGTGATCCAGCCCGCCTTCGCGCCGAGGGCCATCTTCACGCCGATCTCGCGCGTCCGCTCCTTGACGACCGCGTACATGATGTTCGCGACGCCGACGCCGCCGATGAGGAGCGTCAGCGCGCCGATGATCCCGAGGAAGATCTGGATCCCCAGGGTCATGTTCCTCATCATCTTCTGCGACTCGACGGTGTCCCACGTCGGGAGCGCGCGCTCGTCGCTCGGGTCGAAGCCGTACTTGGCCGCGATCACCTCGCGCGTCCTCGCGATCGCGTCCTTCATCTTCGCCCCGTCGCTCACCTGGAGCACGAGGTTGCCCACGGTCGCCCGGCCGAAGAGGGCCTTGAACGTCGTGATCGGGACGAGGGCGTGGTTCTTGTCCATCCCGGAGTACGCCCCCATCTGCGTCTTCTTCTGCATGACGCCGACGACGGTGAACGGTGCGTTCGCGACGAGGAGCGTCTGGCCGACCGGGTCCTCCTTGCCGAAGATGTCCGTCGCGAGCTCGTCGCCGAGGAAGATGACCCGCCGCCGCTCGGCCTCGTCGACCGGCGAGAGGAACCGGCCGCCCGCGACCGGATACTGCTTGCGGGCCTCGCCGAACGGGTAGCTGACTCCCTTCACGCGGCCGGCCACGGTCTTCTTGTCGTGGGTCAGGTTCGTGCGCGAGGCGCTCGCCTCGCCGATGAGGGACTCGAGCTCGGGGAGGCGCGAGCGGAGGACCGGCAGGTCGTCGATGCGGACGCGGATCGGCCGGCCCGGGTTCATCCCCTTCCACGCCTTCGTCGTCTCGCTCATCCACATCACGCCGATGTTCTCGCCCATCGCGCGCGAGTTCGAGGAGAGCTGCCTTTTCAGCCCCTCGCCGAAGGCGAGGAGGAGGAGGATCGCGACGGTACCCCAGGCGATCGCCGCGATCGTCAGGAAGGCTCGCTTGCGGCCGAGCGTGGCCGACTGGAGGAAGAGGTGGAAGATCACCTTCATGACCGAACCCCTTCGGGCGAGGTCCCCGCTCCCCGGTGGGGGGTGCGGGGGGATCGAGAAACCCCCGCGCTCGTTGCAGCCCCCGCGTTCATCACAGCTTCATCGCCACGACGGGGTCGAGGCGGGAGGCCTCGCGCGCCGGGAAGTAGCCGGCGAGGAGGCCGATGACGCCGAGGATCGCGACGGTGATCGCGGCCACGACGGGCGAGACCTCCGGGCGGCCGACGTACTCCTCGAGGCTGGCCGGGAAGGCGGCGCAGATGCCGAGCGAGATCGCGAAGCCCGCGACGCCGCCGACGGCCGTGACGATGAGCGTCTCGACGAGGAACTGGCGGAGGATCGCCCCCGACTTCGCGCCGAGGGCCATCTTCACGCCGATCTCCTTCGTCCGCTCCTCGACGACGACGTTCATGATGTTCGAGACGCCGATCCCGCCCACGACGAGCGTCAGCGAGCCGACGATCCCGAGGAAGAGCGAGAAGGCGAGCATGAAGACCTCGAAGAACTGGAACTGCTCGGTGACGTCCCAGACCGAGAAGGCCTCCTTGTCCTCCGGGTCGAACTTGAGCCGGCGCGAGAGCGCCGCGCGGAGGCTCTCGGTCACCGCCTTCGACTCGAGGGCGGACGCCGGCTGATAGACGAAGTTCGAGAGGTACTTCCGCCCCGTCAGCGCGCGGAACGTCGTCCCCGGGATCCAGGAGAGGTCGCTGTCGCGGCTGTTGTAGCTCGAGTCCTGCTGCTTGGCGGTGAGGACGCCGATGACGAGGAACGGCGAGCCGTTGAAGAGGACGGTCTTGCCGACGGGGTCGGTCCCCTTGCCGAAGACGTCCTCGGCGACCTTGTTGCCGAGGAAGACGACCCGGCGCTGGTCCTTCATGTCGAGCGCGTTCAGGAACCGCCCGCCGGGGACGGGGATGAGGTTGCGCATCTCCCCGAACTCGGGCGAGACGCCGGAGACGTCGACGGGGAAGGTCCGGAGGTTGTAGACCATCTTCCAGCCGTCGCTGTACTCGCTCGACATCCTCTTCAGGCCGTCGACGCGCGGCCGCACCGTCTCGAGGTCCTCGTCGGTGATCCGGATCCGCCGCCCCTTGCCGAGCCCCTGGTACGGGATCGACGTCAGCCCCGGCCACGAGATGCAGATCCGGTCTCCGAGCCCGGCGGTCGTCTTGATGAGCTGCTTCTTCAGCCCCGCGCCGAAGGCGAGGAGGAGCGTCACCGCGACCGTCCCCCAGACGAGCCCGAAGACGGTCAGGAGCGTCCGGAGCTTCTGGCTCTTCAGGTCGCGGTGGAGCTGCAGCAGCGCGTCGCGGAGCACGTCGGAATCTCCTCTCGTGTCGGAGGTCTCAGCTGATCTGCTTGGGCGGCCGCTGGACGACCTGGTCGCCCTTCTTCACGCCTTCGGTCACCTCGATGTTCAGCCCGTCGGAGATGCCCGTCTTGATCTCGACCTTCCGCGGCTCGTCCTTGGCGTTCTTCCCGGGGAGCTCGACGAAGGCCTTCTTGCCGCCGTCCTCGAACGTCACGAGCCGCTCGGGGATCGTCACGACGTCCTTCTTCTCGCGGATGATCAGGTCCGCGTTCGCCGAGTAGCCGGCGCGGAGGACGATCGTCTGCCCCGGGTCGAGCTCGATCTCGACGTCGAAGAGCGTCGCGCCGTCCTTCTGCTGCGCCTGCGGGGCGATCCGCGAGACCTTGCCGGTGACGACGTCCGTCGGGAGCGCGCCGACCTTGATCCGCGCCGCGAGCCCGACGTGGAGCTTGCCGACGTCGATCTCGTCCACGGTCCCCTTGAAGATCAGGTCGCCCATGTCGGCGATCGTCGCGAGCTCGGTCCCGGGCTGGTACGAGGTGAGCGGGACGACCGGGTCGCCCGGGTTCACGACGCGGGTCAGGATCGTGCCGGCGGCCGGCGCGCGGATGATCGAGTCCATCGAGGACTCGGAGGTCGTCACCTTCCCCTTCCGGACGAGGTCGCGGTCCTGCTCGGCCTTCGTGAGGGCGATCTTGGCGAGCTCGAACGCCTCGCGCTTCACGTCGACGTCGGAGCGGGCGGTGATCCCCTCGCGGTTCAGCTCCCGCGCGCGGTCGAACTCGGCCTTGGCGCGGTCGAACGAGGCCTTCGACGACTCGACCCTCCGGTCGACCTCGGTCACCTCGAGGGGCGTCGGGTCGGGCTGGATCTCGAAGAGCGGGTCGCCCGTCTTCACCGCCTGGCCGACCTCGACCCGGCAGCCCTTCACGATGCCGGAGATCTTCGACTTCACCGAGAACTTCTGCCGCGGCTGGATCTGCCCCACGGCGAGCGCCTTCTCGGTGATGGAGCCCGACTCGGCGACGACGATCTTCAGGCCGCCGTCGTCCTTCTTCCCCGAGCTCGCGAGCGCGTAGATCCCCGTGGCGACGCCGCCGAGGAGAACGAGCCCGAGCAGGACCTTGAAGAGCTTGCCCATTCCAGACCTCCAGGACCCCCGGCCGGGGCTTTTCGTCTCGCCGGACGGATCGAGATCGAGGGTCATGCCCGCAGTTACGGACGAGGAGGCAGAAAGTTCCTCCGCCGCTTCGATGTGACAGGAAGTCGCGGCCTACCGGAAGTCGACCCGGTTCCGTCCCGACTGCTTGGCCGCGTAGAGAGCCGCGTCGGCCCGCTTCAGGAGGTCGCCGAGCTCCCTGTCCGCGTCGAGGAGCGTGGCCACCCCGACGCTGACCGTGGCGCGCTCGGGGGCCGACGTCTCGCCGGGCGGGACCGCCAGCCGGACGGACGCCGCGGCCCTCCGGAGGCGTTCGCCGACGGCCACGGCCCCCTCCTGCCCTGTCATCGGGAACGCGGCGAGGAACTCCTCCCCCCCGTACCGCCCGACGACGTCCTCGGTCCTCAGGCAGTCGTGCATCCGGCGCGCCGCCTCGACGAGGAGACGGTCTCCCTCGGCGTGCCCCAGGGAGTCGTTGATCAGCTTGAAGTGGTCGAAGTCGATCATCGCGACCGAGTACGGCAGGCCGCGGCGCCGCGCGAGGGAGAAGGCCTCCTCCGCCGAGGCGAGGATCGAGCGGCGGTTCGGCAGGCCGGTGAGCGGGTCGGTGATCGCGAGCTCGGAGAGCTGCTCGTTCAGGCGACGCAGCTCGTCGGTCCGCTCGGCGACGAGCGCCTCGAGCCTCCGCCGCACCGTCACGAGCCGGCGCTCGCGCACCTTCACGACGACGGCCGTGGCCGCGAGGAGGAGGAGGGCGCCGCCCGCCAGGACGGGAGCCCGCTGCCACCACGGCGCGTCGACGACGACCCGGACCCTGACCGGCGCCTCGGGCGCCCTCCCGTCCACGGTCGTCGCGGTCACCTCGAAGACGTAGCGCCCCGGACCGAGCGCGGCGTAGGTCGTCTCCGACTGCCCCGGCTCGGCCGCGGTCCAGGAGTCGGAGAGCCCCGCGAGGCGGTAGCGGAACGTCGTCGCCCCCTCGTCGAGGAACGAGAGGGCCGCGAAGCGGAACGTCACCGGCTCGTGCCGCCACGGGAGGACGAGCTTCCGGTCGGGAAGGACCTTCTCGTGCCCGACCCGGATCTCCGGGACGGCGACGAGCGGCGGAACGGGGCGCCGGGGCGCCGGGAGGCCCGTGAAGACCGAGAGCCCGTCGGTCGCGATCCAGACCCGCCCCTTCGAGTCGGCGAAGAAGCCGTCCTCGTTGCACTCGTTGGCGCCGAGGCCGTCGTTCGTCGTGAAGACGCGGATCTCGCCCGACGGGGCGATCCGCGCCGCGCCCCGGTTCGTCCCGGCCCAGACGAAGCCCTGGCGGTCCTCGCCGACCCAGTAGACGAACGAGTCGGGGAGCCCCGTCCGGACGTCGAGGACGCGCGTCCGCCGGTCGAGCGTCCGCCACCAGAGCCCCCGGTCCGTCGCGACCCAGAGTCCTCCGCTCCGGTCCTCGAGGACCGACGTCGCGTAGCTCGAGGGGAGCCCTTCCGCCGTGCCGAGCGTCTCCGGCGGCGCGGCGTCCCGGAGTCCCACGACGCCCCAGCCGGGCCCGGCGACCCAGATCGTCCCCTCGCGGCCGACGTGGATCGACGAGATCGAGTCGCCCACCGGGGCGCCGACCCGCGAGAGCTTCCCGTCGCGGAGGACGAAGAGCCCCTGCCGCGTCGAGCCGAGGAGGAGCGCGCCGTCCCTCGCGAAGGCGAGGTCGTCGACCGTCTTCGGCGCCCCCTCGGGGAGCGGGAGCGGCGTCACGCGGCCTCCCGAGACGCGGGCCAGGCCCTTCACCGTCGAGACGAGGACGGAACCGTCCGGGGCGATGCAGAGCCCGCGGACCTCGGAGTGCGGAAGGCCGTCCCTGTCGGTGAAGCGCCGGATCGTGCCGTCCTCCGCGAGGCGAAGCAGACCCCTGTCGTGGGCGTCGATCCAGAGGGCGCCGTCCGCCGTCTCCGCCATCGAGAAGAGGGGGGTCGCCTCGGGGAGGCCGTCCTCGGGCCCGTACGTGCGGAAGGCCGCCGGCCCCCGCTTGGCGAGGCCCGAGTCCGTCCCGAGCCAGAGGACCCCCTCGCGGTCCTCGAGGAGCGCCCAGACCCGCTGGTCGGGGAGCCCCTCGAGCATCCCGAACTTCTCGAAGCCGGACGCGCCGTCCCAGCGGAACGCGCCCCTGTCGCGCGTCGCGATCCAGGTCCCGCCCCCCTCCGCCTCCCGGAGTACGGCCGAGATCTCGCGTCCCGGCGCCGTATCGGTGCCGACCCGCTTCGCCGTCCCGGCGGCGACGTCGACCTCGTAGAGGCCGCTCTCGGCCACCCCGGCGAGAAGGCCTTCCCCGGCGGCAGGCGCCAGCGTGGCGATCGACTTCTCCGGGAGGTCCCGGGCCGCGACGCGCGTCAGCGCGCCGCCCGGCAGGAGGCGCGCCAGGCCCCGGATCGTCCCGGCCCAGATCGCGCCGTCCGGGGTCGCCAGGAGCGACAGGACCTCCGCGCCGACGAGGTCGCCGACGACGGCGACCGTCTCGAACGGAGCGCCGATCCTCGGGGCGACGAAGAGCCCTCCCGCGGCGCCGGCGAAGAGCCTTCCGTCCGGGAGCGCGAGGAGTGCGTTGACGGCCGGCGACGGGCCCGGGGTCGGCGGCAGCGTCGTCCAGCTCCCGTTCGCGTAGACGGCGCCGCCGCTCAGCGTGCCGACGAGGATCTCCCCTCCCGGGCCGGTCGAGAGGGACTGGATCGAGGACCCGGGCAGGCCGGTTGCCGCGTCGGTGATCTCGAACCTCCGGCCGTCGTACCGCCCGAGACCCCCGGCCCGGGTTCCCACCCAGAGGAAGCCGCCGCGGTCCTGGCAGAGCGCCTTCACCTGGAACTGGGGGAGCCCGTCCCGCGCCGTGTAGACCCGGACCGCCGAGCGGACGGCGAGGGCCCGGTTCGCGAGGAGAGCTGCCGCGAGGGCGAGCGGGAGGACGAGGCGGCCCCTCACGCGCGGAGTGTGACCTCGACGATCTCCGAACGGAAGAAGAGACGCATCGGCGGACCCCACGTCCCGGTGCCGCGCGAGACGACGAGGGTCATCCCGTCCACGTCGTACCGGCCCGCCTGGAACGGGTAGGCGATCGAGGAGAGGTAGACGAAGGGCCAGAGCTGCCCTCCGTGCGTGTGCCCCGAGAGCATCAGCCGCGCGCCCCGCGCCGCGGCGTCGCGGACGAGGAGCGGCGAGTGCGACAGCAGGACGACGACGGCCCCCCCGGGCACGCCGGCGAAGGCGCGGTCGAGCGTCCGGCCGTCGAGGCCGAGCTGCCTCCGCGCCGTCAGGTCGTCGACGCCGGCGAGGACGAGGCCCGGAGCTGCCTCGCTCCACGCGTCGCGTAGGACGCGGATGCCGGCCGCCTCGTAGACCGCGACGCTCCTCTCGAGCCCGGCGTAGTACTCGTGGTTGCCCGTCACGCCCCAGACCCCGAGCGGGGCCGAGAGCTTCCGCAGCTCGGGGACGAGCGGCTCGACCGGGCCCACCTCGGCGTCGACGAGGTCGCCCGTCACGACGACGAGGTCGGGCGAGAGGGCGTTCACCTCGGCGACCCGCCGGCCGAGCCAGCGCTCGCCGAGGAGCGCGCCGAGGTGGAGGTCGGAGAGCTGGACGACCTTCAGCTCCTTCCGTCCGCCCGGGAGAGCGGGCACCTTCACCTCGTGCTTCACGACCCGCGGCCCGCGCGCGTCCTGGACGACGGCCACGATCGAGAGGACGGCCGTCGCCACGAGGGCGGCGGTGCGCGCCGGGACCGCCGCCGCGGGCCAGAGCCTGCCGAAGCCCGTCACGACGTCGGCGAGGAGGAACATCGCGACCGCGAGGAAGAGGACCCCCATCCAGACCGCTCCGGCCGCCTCGACGGTCCAGGCGACGCGCCCCGGCGCCCACCGGGCGAGGAGCCGCCCGGCCGGGTAGGTGAGGCAGAGGACGAGGAAGACCGAGGCGCGCGCGGCGGGCGGCATCGAGCGCGCGAGCGCCGGGATCGAGAAGGCCCTCAGGAACGCGTAGACGTGGAGCGCGCTCCAGACCGACAGGACGATGCCGAGGAAGAGGGCGAAGCGCCCGGTCGCGCCCATCTCGCGGAGTCTAAAGGGAGTCGGGCCCCTTCGCCCCTCTACAATCCGCGATTGTCATGTCCGACGAGAAGCAGGACCGCTTTCCCGCCGTCTTCTGGACCGCCAACGTCACCGAGCTCTTCGAGCGCGCCGCCTACTACTCGATGGCGAGCTTCGTCGTCATCTACCTCGGCCAGCTCGGGCTCGGCGAGTACTGGCCCTCGGTGCTCAACAGCAGCGTCCTCTGGTTCCTCGTCTACTTCCTGCCGATCCTCTCCGGCACCATCGCCGACCAGGTCGGGTTCCGGAAGTCGCTCCTCGTCGCCTTCGTCCTCCTCGCCGCCGGCTACGTGCTGATGGGCTCTCCCGTCTGGTTCGGCGGCGCGAGGCTCGCACCGGTCGTCGCGAAGGAGTTCACGGCCTCGCCGGGCGTCGTCGGAACCATCGTGACCGGGATCCTCCTGATCGGCGTCGGCGGCTCCGTCATCAAGCCGTGCATCTCGGGGACCGTCCAGAAGACCGCCGGGAAGCTCGCGACGCTCGGCTTCGCGATCTTCTACATGATCATCAACATCGGGTCGCTCTTCGGCCGGGGCACCGCGTACGTCGTGCGGACCCGACCCGATGTCGTGCTGATCCTCGGCACCGTCGCGGTCTGCGGGATCGCCGCCGCGCTCCTGACGCTCCTCGTGCGTTGGAACGTCGCGCACCGCGAGGAGCCCGGGACGATCGCGAAGACGACGCTCGGCGCGTTCGCGATCGTCGCGGGCGCCGGCCTCGGGGTCGCGCGGGCCCTGAAGCTGAGGCCCTCGCCCGAGCTGGCGGCGGGCAGCGGCGCCCTCTCCTACATCTTCGGCGTCGCGACGGTCGCCTGCATCGTGGCCTTCTTCGTCGTCCTCGTCTTCTACAAGGAGCCCGCAGCCGCAGCGGGCGCCCCGGCGAAGCCGAAGAAGACGGCCGGCCGGATCCTGCTCGACATGTTCCTCGTCCTGAAGAACCCGCGCTTCACGCTCTTCCTCGTCGTCATCAGCGGCTTCTTCTTCCTCTACAACCAGGTCTACAACGTGCTTCCCCTCTACGTGAAGCGCGTCGTCGAGACGAGCCCGGCGATGGACCTCTACACCGCCGCGAACCCCTTCGTCATCGTCTGCTTCCAGCTCCTCGTCTCCAGCCTCTTCGGGAAGATGAAGCCGGTCCGCTCGATGATCGTCGGCTGCGTCGTGATCGGCGTCTCGATGGGGATCAACCTCTGGCCGCTCTGGTCGGCCGGCGGCCTGCGGGCCCCGGTCGCCGATCTCCTGCCGATCGCCTCCATCTTCATCATCCTGACGGTCGGCCTCGTCGCCTTCGGCGAGCTCTACACCTCGCCGCGGATGTACGAGTACATCGGCGCGCTCGCGCCGAAGGGGCAGGAGGGGCTCTTCCTCGGCTACGCGAACCTCCCGCTCGCGATCGGCGCCCTGACGGGCGGCCCGGCGGGCGCCTGGATCTTCAACGCCGTGATGGCGAAGGGGGCGACGACGCGCGCCGACGGCCTCCTCGAGCTCGACCGCGCCGCGGCGACGCGCGGCTGGCTCCTCCTGATGGCGATCGGCTTCCTCTCGGCCGTCGCGATGTGGGCCTTCAACCGCTGGGTTGAGAAGCAGGAGCCGAGGGAAGCGCCCGCGGCCTGAGGGCCACCTCCGGCTGCGGCTCAGTCGCTTCCGCGAGCCCCGCGCCCGCTCTCCCGGTGAGGAGATCGCATCGCGAAGTTCCCGGCGGTGGCGGAGAAACCCCAACGGAGCTAGCCTCTTGGGTTGAATGCGCTCCGACGCAGGATCCTCCTTCTCGTGACGCGAATTCACGGCTCTGCCCGCCGAAAGATGTGGCTCCCCACGGACGGGCGGCCCTGCCCGTGCCACGTCCTGGCAGCCCTGGGTCGCGCCATGCTCGCTCTCGCGGTCGTCCTCGCGGCCCCCGCAGGAGCGGCGGGCTCGCGTTCGGCATTCGCGACCGACGCCGGGTTCCGCGTCGTCAAGAACCTCGTCGGGTACATCGGCTCCCCGGCCTCGCCCATCCTCGAGCTTCCCGACGGGAGTCTCCTCGGCACGTCCAGCACGGGAGGTGACCTCGGAAAGGGGCTGGTCTTTCGCCTGACGCCCGGCGGCGACCTGACCGTCGTCCACTCGTTCACCGGCAACCCGGACGACGGGGAGTCGCCCATCGGTTCTCTCGTCCGGACTCCGGACGGAGACGTCTACGGCACGACGACGTCCGGCGGGACGAACGACTGGGGCACGGTGTTCCGCATCTCGCCGGACGGCGTCTACGCGACGGCGACGGGGTTGTTCCCCTGGGGAGGAGTCGGCCCGTCGGGTGGCCTGACCCTCGGCGACGACGGAAACCTCTACGGGACCACGACGGGAGGCGGGAGTTCGTACTCCGGGACGCTCTACCGAATCTCCCCGTCGGGGTCCCACGCGCTTCTCTACTCCTTTGGAGCGGACGGGCGGAACCCCTGCGGCACGCTGACCAGCCACGGCCCAGGTCGCCTCGTCGGAACGACGGCCTACGGCGGGGCATTCGGCAACGGCACCCTCTTCGAGTTCGACCCCGCCACCGGCACCGTCACGACCCTCCACTCGTTCGGCGCCGCCGAGGGCGCCATTCCGTGGAGCAGTCCGATTGCGGGACCGGATGGGACGCTTTACGGGGTGACCTCCAGCGGAGGAACGCACGAAGCGGGGACGCTCTATAGGTATTCGGCCGGCACGGGAGTGCAGCCGATCTTCTCCTTCCCTTCCCCGCCGACCGGCGGTTCGGCCTCCGCCCTCGTCGTCGACTCGGAGTCGAACCTGTACGGCACGTGGTGGGGCGGCGGAAGTGACGGCGCGGGTTCCGTGTTCAGGTTCTCGGGCAGCGGGGTCTTCACGACCCTCCACTCATTCTCGGGAACCGATGGGGCGTTCCCTCGGGCACCCCTGTCTTGGGCCCGGGATGGGACCCTCCTCGGCTCGACATCCGGTCAGAGGTTTCCCGGCTCCGTCTTCAGGATGACGACGGAAGGCGCGCTGACGACGATCCGGCTCTTCGACGATCCGGACGGGGAGTTCCCCTTCTCGGACCTCACCCAGGGACTGGACGGTGATCTCTACTGGACGACCTCGAACATGAGCTCGAGCGGCGGAGGCGTCGTCCGCGCTTCACCGGACGGGTCGATACGATTCGTCCATCAATTCGGCTCCACCAACCTCGGCTGGAGCCCGCGGGGTGGTGTGACCGTCGGAGTCGACGGCGCCCTCTGGGGGGTCAACTTCGACGTGGGCCCCTCCCTCGGTGGGACCGTCTTTCGCATTTCCGAGACGAACGAGGTCACGGCTCCGCACGCGTTCTCGCATGAGTCCATCTACCATCCGAACGCCCGGCTCCTCCGTTCGGCGGATGGCTACCTGTACGGCTCCACGGCTTCCGCCCCCCCGGGCAATTGGGGAAGTGTCTTCCGGGTCGACGCGAACGGCCAGACCTCCACGGTGCATCTCTTCTCGTGGACCAGCCTGGAAGGGACGCCGGAAGGTCGCCTGCTCGAGGACTCGCAGGGGAACCTCTACGGCGTCACGCCGAACGGTGGACACAGGGACAGCCAAGGCACGATCTACAGGCTTCGCGCAGACCGGTCCCTGGAGTGGCTCCACACGTTCGGCTGGTCGGACGGAGCGAGCCCCTCTGCGGGCCTTGTATGGGGCGCGGACGGCGCTCTCTACGGCACGACGTTCCAGGGAGGCAGCTCGGGCTACGGAACGGTCTTCCGTCTCCCGATCGGCGGGACCCTCGAGGTCCTCCACGAGTTCGCGGGACCCGACGGCGCGGGCCCGATGACTTCCCTGACGCTCTCTCCCAGCGGCTACCTCTACGGAACGACGCGGTTCGGCGGCAACGCCCAGAATGGAACGATCTTCCGGATCTCGCCGTCCGGGAGGTTCGCAACGATTCGCGCCTTCTCGGGGACCGACGGCTCGATGCCCGCCTCCGCACTGCTGCGGATGAGAAACGACGTCTATCTCGGCCTCACGGTCCACGGCGGGAGCCAGCTCGGAGGAGTCCTCTACGAGTTCACCGCTCCCGCCGCTCCCCCCGCTCCGTCGTCGGTCACGCCGGCCGCGGGACCAGCGTCGGGGGGTACGCGGGTGACGATATCCGGTGCGGGATTCACGTCCGGTGCGCACGTCTGGTTCGGCGGAGTCCTGGCGCCGAGCGTCCAGGTCGTCTCGCCGACACTCCTCGTCGCCACGACGCCGCCCCACTCGCCCGGCACCTTCGACGTCGCCGTCGGAAACCCCGACGACCAGAGTGACCTCCTCGAGCAGGCCTTCAGGTTTGACCCGGCGCCGCCGCCCGTCGTCGAAAGCGTCTCGCCGTCCTTCGGCCCGGTCGAAGGAGGGACGCGGGTGGAGCTGCGCGGGAGCCGGCTTCGCCTCGACACGACCGTGTCGTTCGGGACTTCGCCGTCGCCGCGCGTCGACTGGGTCAGCGACACGAGGATGTTCGCGGTCGCCCCCCCGCATTCGGCGGGCCTCGTGGACGTGATCGTCGCGAACCCCGACTCGCTTCCGTCCTCTTTCCCCGGCTCGTTCCTCTTCTCCCCGGAACCCTCGCCCACCGGCTGGTACCCGGTCACGCCTTGTCGTCTCGTCGACACTCGCGGCACGAGCGGCCCGTCGGGCGGGCCCGGTCTCGCGCCGGACGAACGCCGGCGTTTCGCGCTGGCTCCTTCGGCGCCGTGCGGAGTGCCGGCCACGGCGAGAGCCCTGACGACAAACGTCACGGCCGTGGTGCCGACAGCGAGCGGGGAGATCCGCATCTACCCCGGCGACGCGCCCTGGACCGGAACCGCGACCGTCCCGTTCAGGCGCGGCGTCACCCGGGCGAATAACGCGATGCTGAAGCTCGCGGACGACGGCTCCGGCTCCGTGTGGGCCTGGAACGCCTCTAGGGGAACAGTCCACCTCGTCATCGACGTGACAGGCTACTTCCAGTAACGGCGGACCCGGAGGCGAAGCGGGGAATGGACCTCCGGCGCAGGGAGGTCTTTCCCGGCCTCGTCGCCTTCGGCGAGCTCTACACCTCGCCGCGGATGTACGAGTACATCGGCGCGCTCGCGCCGAAGGGGCAGGAGGGGCTCTTCCTCGGCTACGCGAACCTCCCGCTCGCGATCGGCGCCCTGACGGGCGGCCCGGCGGGCGCCTGGATCTTCAACGCCGTGATGGCGAAGGGGGCGACGACGCGCGCCGACGGCCTCCTCGAGCTCGACCGCGCCGCGGCGACGCGCGGCTGGCTCCTCCTGATGGCGATCGGCTTCCTGTCGGCCGTCGCGATGTGGGCCTTCAACCGCTGGGTCGAGAAGCAGGAGGCGAGGGAAGCGCCCGCGGCCTGAGGGGCGGCGCGTCTCAGCCGAACTTCGTCGTCACGCTCGACTGGAAGCTCTCGCAGTAGTACTCGTAGCTGTCGGCGTTCTCGACGGCCTTCGCGGGGCCGCCGACCTCCTTGGCGAGCGTCTCGCACGGGCCCGCGCCGTAGACGTGGTCCTGCGTCTTCTTCGTCAGGTGCGTCATCTCGTGGATGATGACGCCCGAGAGGCTGTCGCGGCCGTGGCGCGAGGCGTCCGCGAAGAACGCCTTGCCGAGGAAGACGTGCCACTCCCCCGTCTTCGTCACGCCCGGGTAGACGTAGCCGTAGGCGGTCGTCGGGCCGAGGCCGAGCGCCCCCTCGTTCCGGAGGAAGTCGGGCGTGTCGTTCTCGAGCGCCGTCGACGGGGCCCCCGTCCCGCGGTAGTAGACGGTGACGCTCTTGGCGCAGACGACGTCGAAGACCGACTTCAGCGTCGCCCGGACCTTGTCGTAGCGCCCCTTCTCGTAGGTCCCGAACCACTTCTCGAGGCGCTTCTTCTCGTTCGCGTCGAGGCCGACGCGCATGATCCCCATCCAGGCGTGCGTGAGGAGCTGCGACGCGCGCGCGAAGGCGGGGCCGATGTTGTTCTTCGCGAGGCTCGTCGCGTACTCGAAGCTGGGCGCGAGGATCGGCTCGCCGACGGTCCTCGGCTTCAGGTCGCGGGCGTGCTTGTCGCGCCACCGGCTGTAGACGGAGCGGATCTCGATGACGACCCGGTTCGTCTCGGTCTGGGCCTTCGTCCCGGTCGTCGAGACGAAGTGGGCCTTGATGACGGCCACCTGGTCGTCCGTCTTCCCTCCCAGCGTCCGCTCGATGAGGAGGAGCGCCCTCTGGTACTGGCGCATCTCCGTCTTGTCCTCGTCGTGGAAGGCCTTCGGGCCGCGGTAGCCCCCGAGGGAGAGGAGGTGGTCGAGCCCCGTGATCTCGGGGTGCGCCTTGAGGAAGTCGAGGACCGCCTTCTTCGCCCGGTTCCCCTCGTTGCCCCCTTCGCCCTGCGCGACCGCTCTCTGGACGTAGCTCGCCGCGTCCCTGACCCGGTCCTTCGTCACGTTCACACCTCCGTCGCAATCGCCCTTTTCCAGACAATCTGGGAACGAACCGACGGCGCGTCAAGGTGTCCGGGCGGCCGGACGGACGACCCTACGGGTCGTCGTAGAACGGCCGGGCGAGGACCTGTCCCTTGCGCGTCCGGAGCGTCAGCTCGATCGCGTGGCGGCCCGGCGGCCCCTCGGGGCGGGCGAAGACGACGATGTAGCGCCCCTCGATGGCGCGGAAGGCGAGGTCGAGCGCCTGCGACGTGAAGACGTGGGTCTTCGCGTAGGTGCCGCCGGTCGTCTCGGCGAGGAGCATCAGCTCGGTCTCGAGGGTGTGCCAGTCGGCGTCGGAGACGTCGAGCGTGAAGACGTTCACCCGCGCCTCCTGGAGGGCGCTCACCGCCAGCGCGTGCCACTTCCAGTCCCGCGGGACGCGGTCGACGCGCAGGCCCCAGCCCAGGAAGAACATCACCTTCCCCCCCGGGATCTCCCGGAGCGCCTTCGCGGTGACGAGGAGCCCGCGTTCCACGCTCGCGGCCTTCCTCGCCTCGGCGACGTCGAAGTGGGCGGCGAGCGACGGGAAGGGGCTGGCGGGAGGGGGGTCGGGGGCCCCGCCGATCTCGAGCGTCTCGAAGAGGGCGTGCTGGATCGCGGCCCGGTCGTTCGTGAAGTCGAGACGGAGCTTCAGGTGGGAGTCGTAGGAGAGGACCGCGACGCGGTCCGTCGGGAGGAGGCGGTCGAGGAAGGCGACCATCTCGTTCGCCGCCCGCATCTGCCCCTTCAGCCGGACGCGGCCGAAGTCCGCCTGGAAGAAGAGGACGATGAGCCGCCCCTGGGGGAACTCGGGGATCCCCGGCTCCGGGGCGGCCTCCGGCGGTCTCGCCGGGAGCTCGGAGCGGTCGGCGGGGACGTACTCCACGTCCTCGACCGGCGTCTCGACGCCGCCGACGCGGAGCAGGAAGTCGGACGGGCCGAGGCCGGTGAGCGCGCCGCCGTGGGGGCCCACGACGTAGGCGTCGACGAGGACCTTCTCGACGGAGGTCCTCGCCGTGACGCTCCCCTGCCGCGACGGGGCCTGCGCGGCCGCCGTCCCGGCGAGGAGGCTCGCGGACCCCAGGGCGAGGGCGAGGGCGCGTCTCACGACGCCCATTCTGCGGCTAGGATGCCCGGCGATGAAGCCCGAGGCGACGCCTCCCGAGCGCGAGCTCCTCGCGGGGCAGGTGGAGCGCGTCACCTTCCACTCCGAGGAGTCGGGCTTCGCGGTCCTCCGGGTGCGCGTGCGGGGCCGGCACGACGCCGTGACGGTCGTCGGGCACGCCGCCGCGATCACCGCGGGCGAGGAGCTGCGCGCCTCGGGGACCTGGACGAACGACCCGAAGCACGGGCCGCAGTTCCGGGCCGAGACGCTGACGACGGTGACGCCGACGTCGCCGGAGGGGATCGAGCGGTTCCTCGCCTCCGGGCTCGTGAAGGGAGTCGGGCCGCACTTCGCGAAGAGGCTCGTCGAGGCCTTCGGCACGTCCGTCTTCGAGGTCATCGAGACGGAGCCGGCCCGCCTCCGCGAGGTGCCGGGCGTCGGCCCGCTCCGGGCCGAGCGGATCGTCGCGAGCTGGGCCGAGCAGAAGGGCGTGCGGGAGATCATGGTCTTCCTCCACTCCCACGGCGTCGGGACGTCCCGCGCCGTCCGGATCTTCCGGACCTACGGCGCCGACGCGATCGCGGTCGTCTCCTCCGACCCCTACCGCCTCGCGCGCGACGTCCGCGGCATCGGCTTCGTCACCGCCGACGCGCTCGCGCGGCGCCTCGGAATCCCCGAGGACGCGATGGTCCGCGTCCGCGCGGGGGTCTCGCACGTCCTCGCGGAGGCGCTCGACGACGGGCACTGCGGCCTCCCGCGCGAGCTCCTCGTGCCGCGCGCGGCCGAGCTCCTCGGCCGGCCGGAAGAGCAGGTGACCGAGGCGCTCGAGCTGGAGCTCGGCGACCGGCGCCTCGTCGCCGACGACGCCGCGGGGAAGGCCTGCGTCTTCCTCCCGGCGCTCCACGCCGCGGAGCGGGTCGTCTCCGAGCGGATCGCGGCGCTCTCGTCGGGCGCGCCGCCGTGGCGACGGACCGACGCCGCCGCCGCGGTGCCGTGGGTCGAGGAGCGGACGGGGATCACCCTCTCCGCGAGCCAGCGCGAGGCGGTGGGCGCGTTCCTCCGCTCGAAGGTCCTCGTCCTGACGGGAGGCCCCGGCGTCGGGAAGACGACGCTCGTCGACGCCCTCCTCCGGATCGTCTTCGCAGAGTCGCTCCGGATCGCCCTCGCCGCGCCGACCGGCCGCGCGGCGAAGCGGCTCTCGGAGAGCACGCGGATGGAGGCGAAGACGATCCACCGCCTCCTCGAGGTCGACCCTTCGACGGGGCGCTTCCGCCGCGGGCGCGAGAACCCGCTCGAGGCGGACCTCGTCGTCGTCGACGAGGTCTCGATGGTCGACGTCCTCCTCGCCCGCTCGCTCCTGGAGGCGATGCCGCCCCACGCGGCGCTCCTCCTCGTCGGCGACGCGGACCAGCTCCCGAGCGTCGGGCCGGGCCAGGTGCTCCGCGACCTCCTCGAGTCGGGCGCCGTCGCGGCCGTTCGCCTCACCGAGGTCTTCCGGCAGGCCGCCGAGAGCCGGATCGTCGTCGGCGCGCACCGGATCCGCGAGGGGCACCTCCCCGACCTCTCGAACCCGGAGGGGACCGACCTCTTCTTCTTCGACGCGAGGGAGCCGGAGGACGCCGCGCGCCGCGTCGTGGAGGTCGTCTCCGAGCGAATCCCTCGCCGCTTCGGCCTCGACCCGCGGCGCGACGTGCAGGTCCTCGTCCCGGTCCACCGAGGCCCGCTCGGGGCGCGCGCCCTGAACGAGGCGCTCGGGAGGGCGCTCAACCCGAACGGCGCGCCCCGCGTCTCCCGCTTCGGCCAGGAGCTCGCTCCCGGCGACCGCGTGATGCAGACGGAGAACGACTACGACCGCGAGGTCTACAACGGCGACCTGGGCCTCGTGACGTCCGTCGACCCTGACGAGGGAGAGCTCCGCGTCTCCTTCGACGGACGCGACGTCGCGTACGGCTTCGACGAGCTCGACGTCCTCCAGCTCGCCTGGGCGACGACGATCCACAAGTCGCAGGGCTCCGAGTACCCGGCCGTGGTGATCCCGCTCGGCATGACGCACTACGCGATGCTCGAGAGGAACCTCCTCTACACCGCCGTGACCCGGGGAAAGAGGCTCGTCGTCCTCGTCGGCGACCGGAGGGCCGTCGCCGTGGCGGCGAAGAGGTCGACGGCAGGGGGGCGCGTCACGCGGCTCGCCGGGCTCCTCCGCTCGCTCGCCGGCCCGTCCCCGGTGCTAACGTAGGCCGTTCCGGACGGAGGCGACCATGGGCCACCACCTCGTCAACCCCGATCGCCGCTACGACAGGCTGCAGGAGCGGCTCGACCGGAACGTGACGGGCGCCCCCGACTCCCCCGCCTTCCGCAAGGCGCTCGAGATCCTCTTCAGCCCTGAAGACGCCGACGTCGCCGCCCGGGTCCCGACGAAGCCGATCCGCGTCGAGAAGCTCGCCGCGCGGCTCGGCCTCGAGCCGTCCCGCCTCGACGACCGGCTCACCGCGATGGCCCACCGCGGCCTCGTCTTCGACCTGACGAAGGACGGGAAGCGCTACGTCTCCCTCGCCCCGGTCGTCATCGGCTTCTTCGAGCTGACGTTCATGCGGTCGGGGGGAGACGACCTCCCCCGCGCCGAGCTCGCGCGCCTCTTCGAGGAGTACTTCTTCGAGGAGGGGGGCGCGTTCGCGGAGGCCGTCTTCGGCGGCGACACGCAGATCGGCCGGTCGCTCGTCCGCGAGACGGCCCTCCCCGAGGACGCGACGGAGGTCCTCGACCACGAGCGGGCGACGCGGATCGTCGAGACGGCCCGCTCGGCGGCGGTCTCGCTCTGCGCCTGCCGGCACCACTCCGAGCACCTCGGCACCGCCTGCGACGCGCCGCGGCGCGTCTGCCTCTCGTTCGGGTCGGGCGCCGACGCGCTCGTGAGGACCGGCCACGCCGAGAGGATCGACCGGGCCGAGGCGATGCGGATCCTCCGCGAGGCGCAGGCCGCCGGCCTCGCCCAGACGGGCGACAACGTGAAGCGCGAGGTCGGGTACATCTGCAACTGCTGCGGCTGCTGCTGCGGGATGATGCGGGCCTTCAAGACGCACGGGATGACGAAGGCGATCGTCTCCTCGAGCTGGCTCATGGAGGTCGACCACGGGAAGTGCGGCGGCTGCGGGAAGTGCGAGAAGGCCTGCCCCGTCGACGCGATCGGCCTCGTCGAGGTCGACGAGCGCGGCCGGAGGAGGCGGAAGGCCGTCCCCGACCCGGCCCTCTGCCTCGGCTGCGGCGTCTGCCACTCGGCCTGCCGCCAGGGGGCGATCGCGATGAAGCCGCGCGAGAGGAAGGTCTTCACGCCCGAGGACACCTTCGAGCGCTACGTCGCGATGGCGATCGAGCGCGGCAAGCTCGCGGACCTCCTCCTCGAGGACGTCGAGAGCCTCCCGATGCAGGCGGTGGGGCGCGTCGTGAAGCTCCTCGAGGCGGCGCCGCCCGTGAAGGCCGCGCTCGCGATCGCGCCGCTCCGGTCGGCCTTCCTGTCGGCCGCCCTTCCGCTCGCCCGCCTCGCGACGGGGGGCGGCGGAGCCGACGTCGCCTGATGGCCCGGCCGGCAGACGCCGCCCGGGAGCGCTGCTAACCTTCGCCGAAGGAGATCCGATGCGGCAGCTGAGCGGGGTTCTCGCGGCCCGGGGGCGCCGGTGACGTCGGGCGGAGAGCTCGTCGCCGAGGTCCTCGTCCGCCACGGCGTGAAGTTCCTCTTCACCCTCTGCGGCGGGCACATCTCGCCGATCCTCGCCGCCGCGAAGGCGCGCGGCCTCCGCGTCGTCGACACGCGTCACGAGGCGACCGCGGTCTTCGCCGCCGACGCCGTCGCGCGCCTCACCGGCGTCCCGGGCGTCGCGGCGGTCACGGCCGGGCCGGGCGTGACGAACACGATCACGGCGCTGCAGAACGCGCGCCTCGCCCAGTCGCCGCTCGTCCTCCTCGGCGGGGCGACGGCGACCGTCCTCCGGGGGCGCGGGGCGCTCCAGGACATCGACCAGCTCGCGTTCGTGAAGCCGATCGTGAAGTGGGCCGTCGCGGTGAAGACGGTCCGCGACCTCGTCCCGTCCCTCGAGCGCGCCTTCGCGGTCAGCCGCGAGGGGGTCCCCGGGCCGGTCTTCGTCGAGTGCCCCGTCGACCTCCTCTACGACGAGGCGCTCGTGAGGGGCTGGTACGGCGGGAAGTCGGGTGAGCCGAAGGGTCTCGTCGAGGCCGCGACGAAGTGGTACCTCGGCAGGCACCTCGACTCCATCTTCGCGGACGCCGGCGAGTCCCTCCCCCGCGACCCCGCGCCCGTCCCCGAGCTCGTCCCCGAGGCGGGGAGCGTCGGGACGACGGCGCTCCTCCTCGCGCGGAGCGAGCGGCCCGTCCTCGTCCTCGGGAGCGGCGCGATCGCCTCGCCGTCCTCCGCCGCGGACCTCGCCCGCGCGGTCGCGGCGCTCCGGCTCCCGACCTACCTCTCGGGGACGGCGCGCGGGCTCCTCGGCCCGTTGTCCCCCCTCCAGCTCCGCCACCGCCGGAAAGAGGCGCTCCGCGAGGCCGACCTCGTCCTCCTCGCGGGCGTCCCGTGCGACTTCCGCCTCGACTACGGCCGCCAGATCGCGAGGGGCGCGACGCTCGTCTCGGTGAACCGCGACGCGAAGGCGCTGACGCTGAACCGGCGGCCGACGCTCGGCGTCCACGGCGACCCGGCGCTCTTCCTCCGCGCCCTCGCCGACGACACGCCGAAGGGCTTCCCCCGGGCCACCTGGAAGAACCGTCTCCGCGAGCGCGACGCGGCGCGCGACGCCGAGATCGCCGCCTCACCCGAGGGGGAGAAGGGGGCGCTCGACCCGGTGACCCTCTGCCGGCGGATCGAGGAGACGCTCCCGTCGCGGAGCGTCGTCGTCGCCGACGGCGGCGACTTCGTCGCCACGGCCTCCTACGTCCTCCGGCCGCGCGGGCCCCTCGCCTGGCTCGACCCGGGCGTCTTCGGGACGCTCGGCGTCGGCGCGGGCTTCGCGCTCGGCGCGGCGCTCTGCCGGCCCGGCGAGGACGTCCTCCTCCTCTGGGGCGACGGCTCGGCGGGCTACGGCCTCGTCGAGGTCGACACCTTCGTGAGGCACGGCCTCGGCGTCGTCGCCGTCGTCGGGAACGACGCGGGCTGGACGCAGATCGCGCGCGAGCAGGTCGAGGTGCTGAAGGACGACGTCGGCACGGTCCTGCGCGCGACGGACTACCACGACGCGGCACGCGGCCTCGGCGGGGAGGGGTTCCTCCTCGACGACCCGGCGGTCGCCGGAACCGTCCTCGGCCGCGCCTTCGAGGCGGCGCGCCGGGGCCGTCCCGTCGTCGTGAACGCGCTCCTCGGGAAGACCGCGTTCCGGAAGGGCTCGATCTCGCTTTGAGGCTCGCGCCTCTCCTGCTGCTCCTCGCCGCCTCCGCGGCGCCCGGCGCGGACCGGGACGACCCCGCGCCCCTCGCGCGGCCCTCGTTCCGCGTCTTCTCCGACCGCGAGGGACTGCCGCAGAACACGGTGCAGACGCTCGCCCTCGACGCGACCGGCTACCTCTGGGTCGGGACGCAGGACGGGCTCGGAGTCTGGAACGGCCGCGTCTTCCGCGGCTTCCGGCTGCCGGAGGGGTCGCGGTCGCAGTCGGTGCGCGCCCTCCTCCCGGCCTCCGACGGAAGCCTCTGGGCCGGCACGGAGGGGGGCGGCCTCTTCCGCCGGCACGACGGACGGATCGAACCCGTCTCCCCGCCACCCCCGGGTCCCTCCGACGTCGTCTGGTCGCTCGCGGAGACGCGTGGGAAGGACGGCGTCTCCTCGGTCTGGGCCGGGACGGCCGGGTGGGGGCTCTACCGGCTGCGGGGAGGAGCGTGGTCCCGCTGGGAGGAGAAGGACGGCCTGCCGTCCGGCTCCGTCCAGGCCCTCGCCGCCGCGCGCTCCGCGACCGACCCCGAGGCGCTCTGGGTCGGAACGACGTCGGGGCTCGCGCTCCTCGAGGGGGGACGCCTGACGCCCGTCCCGCCGCCGCCCGACGACCCGCACCCCTCGGTGCGGGCGCTCCTCGAGACGGACGCCGACGGGGGCGGAACCCGTCTCTGGGTCGGGACGCGGCGCGGCCTCTACGCCCTGACGCCGGGCGGCTGGAAGACCCCCGACGACGACGAGCGGTTCCCGCGCGCCACCGTGAACGCCCTCCTCGAGATCGCCGGGCCCGAGGGGCCCGCGCTCTGGGTGGCGACGCTCGGGCGCGGCCTCCACCGGATCACGAAGTCCGAAGCCACCTCCTGGGGGACCTCCGTGGGCCTCCCGACGAACGGCGCCCTCGCGCTCCTCCGCGGGCGCGGAGCGGGGGACAGCGTCTGGGTCGGGACGGAGGGAGGCGGCGTCGTCCGGATACGCCTCGGGGCGTTCCGGACGCTCGACAAGACGGCGGGCCTCCCGAACAACACGGTCTACGCGATCCGGGAGACGCACGAGCCGGGCGACCGGCATGCGTTCTGGGTCGCGACCGACGCCGGCCTCGCCCGCTTCTCCGACGGCCGCTTCTCCGTCCTCGACCGCGCCGCGGGCCTCCCCGACGCCTCCGTCAACGCCCTCGCGCCCGCCCCGCGGCCCTCGGGCGACGACCTCTGGATCGGCACCGAGGGAGGGCTCGCGCTCCTCTCCAGGGGTCGCCTCCGCACCTTCACGACCGCGCAGGGCCTTCCGAGCAACAGGGTCTGGGCCCTCCTCCCCTCCGGTGACGACCTCTGGATCGGCACGCAGGGCGGCCTCGCGAGGCTCGCCTCGGGCCGGTTCGAGACGTGGACGATGGCGCGCGGTCTCCCGACGAACCCGGTCACGTCGCTCGCCGAGACTTTCGACACCGACGGCCGGAAGGTCCTCTGGATGGGGACGTTCGGTGGGGGCCTCGCCTGGCTCGAGAACGGCGCGATCCGGTTCCTCGACACGAAGGGGGGCTTCCCCGACGACGTCGTCCTCTCGCTCGAGCTCGAGAAGCGCCCCGGCGGCGGCGCCTGGCTCTGGGCCGCGACGCGCGGCGGCGCCGTAAGGGTCGACCCGACCTCGCGCCCGCCCCGATTCCTCCACTTCTCCGACCGCACCGATCCCCCTCTCCCCGGGCGTTCCGTGAACCAGATCGCGAGCGACGGCGGCGGGAACGTCTACGTCCTGACGAACCGCGGCGTCGCACGCCTCTCTCCGCGCGCCGGAGACGGGAGCGGGGCCGCGCCGTACGACGTCTCCGTCTTCACCGTCGACGACGGGCTGCCGGGAAACGAGTGCTTCGCCGTCCACCTGGATCGCCGGGGCCGTCTCTGGACGGGGACGGTCGGCGGCCTCGCCGTCCTCGACGTCTCGCGCGAGGAGGTCGATCGCGCGCCGAAGCCGCTCGTCCTCGAGGCGGCGCGGGTCTTCGGGCGCCCGGAGCCGCTCGCCCCGGGCGCGCGGCTCCGGCACGACGAGAACCACGTCGGCTTCGAGTTCGCGCTGCTGACCGACGAGAGGGAGTCGGGGACCCGGTACAGGACCCGCCTCGAAGGGCTCGACGACGAGGAGACCGACTGGCTCCCCGACTGGAAGAAGGAGTACACGTCGCTCCCGCCGGGCCGCTACGTCTTCCACGTCGCCGGCCGGGACGGATCGGGAACCCTCTCGGCCCCGGCCTCGATCGCCTTCTCGGTCGCCGCTCCGCCCTGGCAGACCGCGTGGGCCTACCTCCTCTACGTCGTGGCGGGGGTCCTCGTCGTCGCCGGCGCCGTCCAGTGGCGGGTCCGCCGCCTCCGCGAGACGGCGGCGGAGCTGGAGAGGAGGGTCGAGGAGAGGACCGTCGAGCTCCGCGAGATGGTCGATCGCCTCTCCGACTCCGAGGACCGGGCGCGCCAGGCGAGCTTCGCCAAGAGCACGTTCCTCGCGAACGTCAGCCACGAGCTCCGGACCCCGCTGAACGCGATCATCGGCTACAGCGAGATCCTCGAGGAGGAGGTCCACGCCGCGGGACGCCCCGAGCTGATCGGCGACGTGAGGAAGGTCCGCGCGGCGGGGCGCCACCTCCTCCAGCTCATCGACACGATCCTCGACCTCTCGAAGGTCGAGGCGGGGAAGATGGAGGTCCTCCTCGAGACCTTCCCGATCCGCGACCTCTGCACGGAGGTCGAAGCGCTCGTGCGCCCGCTCGCCCTGAAGAACCGGAACCGCTTCATGGTCCGCGGCGCCGACGCCGCCGGCGCCCTCACGACCGACCGGACGAAGGTGCGCCAGGCGCTCCTCAACGTGACGGGCAACGCCTGCAAGTTCACCGAGGACGGGAACGTGACGATCTCCGTCGGGCGCGACTCGCGGAACGGGGTCGTCGAGGCGGTCTTCGTCGTGGAGGACGACGGGCCGGGGATCACCGAGGACCAGGTCGCCCGCCTCTTCCAGCCCTTCACGCAGGCAGACTCGTCGACGTCGCGCCGCTTCGGCGGGACGGGCCTCGGGCTCGCGCTGACGCGCCGGCTCGTGTCGCTCCTCGGCGGTGACATCTCGGTGAAGAGCGCCCCCGGCCTCGGGAGCGCCTTCACGATCCGCATCCCCGACGGTTTCGCCCCGCCCCGCTCCGGCGCGTTCGACGCCCCGCCCGGACCGCCTCCGGCCTGAACCCCGCCGCTCGAGCGGCTCGGAGGGGGTGCGGGGGGACCGGCCTCGGGCCCGCAGGGCCATGGTCCCCCCGCGAACGACCGGACTCGCCGGCTCGGAGGGGGTGCGGGGGGACCGGCCTCAGGCCCGCAGGGCCGTGGTCCCCCCGCGAACATCTCAGAGCGGCGCGAAGCGCGCCGTGAAGTGCCGGAGGACGTTCGGGGCCTCGGTGATCCGGAGGCCGCGGAGCTCCTCCCGCCTGCGGAAGACCTCGAGGACGCCTTCCGCCACGTAGTCGATGTGCGACTGCGTGTAGACGCGCCGCGGGATCGCGAGCCGGACGAGGTCCATCGCGCCGGGCTTCTCCGTCCCGTCCGGCTGCATCCCGAACATCACGGTCCCGATCTCGACGCCGCGGATCCCGGCCTCGACGTAGAGCGCGTTCGCGACCGAGATGCCGGGATACTGCAGCGGCGGGACGTGCGGGAGCATCGCCCGCGCGTCGATGTAGACGGCGTGGCCGCCCGCCGGCTGGATGATCGGGACGCCGCCCGCCGTCAGCTTGTCGGCGAGGTAGCCCGTCGACCGGATCCGGTAGCGCAGGTAGGGCTCCTCGACGACCTCCTCGAGCCCGCGCGCGATCGCCTCGAGGTCGTAGCCGGCGAGTCCGCCGTAGGTCGGGAAGCCCTCGGTGAGGATGAGGAGGTTCCGGCAGGAGGCGGCGAGGACGTCGTCGTTCAGCGCGAGGAAGCCGCCGATGTTGGCGAGGCCGTCCTTCTTCGCCGACATCGTGCAGCCGTCCGCGAGGGAGAAGACCTCCTGCGCGATCTCCTTCGGAGTCCTCCCCGACTGTCCCGCCTCGCGCTCCTTGATGAACCAGGCGTTCTCGGCGAAGCGGCAGGCGTCGACGATGAACGGCTTGCCGTACCGGTCGCAGAGGGCGCGGATCCCGCGGATGTTCTCGAGGGAGACGGGCTGGCCGCCGCCCGAGTTGTTCGTGATGGTCACCATCACGATCGGCACCCTCGCCCCGTCCTCGGCGAGCGCCTTCTCCAGCTTCGCGAGGTCCATGTTCCCCTTGAACGGGTGGACGAGGGACGGGACCTTCCCCTCGGCGATGACGAGGTCGCGGGCCTCGGCCCCCTCGACCTCGATGTTCGCGCGGGTCGTGTCGAAGTGGGTGTTGCTCGGGACGACCATCCCCGGCTTCAGGAGCGTGTGGAAGAGGATCCTCTCCGCGGCGCGCCCCTGGTGGGTCGGGATGACGTGCTTGAAGCCCGTCAGGTCCTGCACGACGTCGCGGAAGCGGTAGAACGAGCGGCTCCCGGCGTAGCTCTCGTCGCCCTGCATGAGGGCGCCCCACTGGGCGGCCGACATCGCGCCCGTCCCGGAGTCGGTGAGGAGGTCGATGACGACGTCCTCCGCGGGGAGGAGGAAGACGTTGTAGCCGGCCGCGACGAGCGCCTTCTCGCGCTCCTCGCGGGTCGTGAACTTGACCGACTCGACCGACTTGATGCGGAACGGCTCGATGATCGTCTTGAACAGCATGGCAACCGGGGATTCTAACCGGCGCCGCGCTTCGCCCGCGCCTCCGAGAGCCTCTTTCTCACCGCGTCCGCAGCGGCGAGAGGCCACCCCGGAACGCGCGGCGCGAGCTCGCGCCCGGCGAGGTCGAGGAGCGCGACCGCGGCGTCGAGCGGCGGCAGGCCGAGCGCGGCGTTCAGCGCCGCGCCGAGGCGGGGGTGCGCCGCCTCGAAGCGGCGAAACGGGTCGAGGTCGTCGAGCGGCGCCGGCTCCTCCGCCGGCACGTGCCGCGCGAGGAGGCGGAGGAGCTGCCCCGCGGCGTGCCCCGCCACGAAGAGCCGCGCCGAGAGGAGCTCCCCGCGGGCCGCGCGCCCGCCCCCGACGAGGAGGTTCCCGAGCAGCTGCCCCGAGAGCCAGCGGTCCTCCGGCCGGCCGGCGGGCTTCGCCGCGACCTCGGCCATCCGCTTCGCCACCCCGCCACGGTCGAGGAGGACGGCGTAGCGGTTCGCGCGGGCGACGCCGAGCTCCTGGAGGTCGAAGACGGCGAACTCGAGGAGGTGCCCGTCGTCGAGGACGACCTTCAGGCCGTGCTCCGTCTCGCGGTGCGCGAGGACGATCCGGTCGGCCCGCGGGAGCCATGAGAGGTCCTTCCGGAAGCGCTCCTCCTCCCCCGGGTGCGTCACCACGAAGAAGTCGTGGTCGGAGAAGTCGTCCGGCGGCGTCCCCTCGCCCGACATCGACCCGAGGGCGACGAGCCCGACGACCCGCGGGTCGGCGTCGAGGCGGCGGGCGAGGAGGTCCGTGAAGGCGGCGTAGGCGGCAGCGTCCACGCGGGGATTCTCTCGCGCTCCGGCACGCGCGCGCGGTCCCGCCGGTACCATCGGCCCGTGACTCGGACCCGTCCCGCCGCCCTCCTCCTCGTCGTCGGGCTGGCGTTCTTCACCGACTCGATCCTCTACTACCTCCTCGTCCCGCTCCTCCCGCACTACGCGAAGGCGCTCGACCTCTCGCAGATGGAGGTCGGGGTCCTCGTCGGCGCCTACGCCGCGGCGATCCTCGGCGGAACGGTTCCGCTCGGGAGCCTCTCCGACCGCGTCGGGCGGCGGAAGCCGTTCCTCTGGGGGCTCGTCGGGCTCGGCGCGACGACCGTCCTCTTCGCCTTCTCGTCGTCGTACCCGCTCCTCGTCCTCGCCCGCGTCCTCCAGGGGCTCGCCGCGGCAGCCACGTGGACCTCGGGCCTCGCGCTCCTCGCGGAGGGCTTCCCGTCCGACCGCCGGGGCCAGGCGATGGCCACCGCCTTCGCGGCCGCGAACCTCGGCGTCCTCCTCGGCCCGCCGGTGTCGGGCTTCCTGACCGAGGCCGCGGGCCCCCGGAGCCCGTTCCTCCTCGTCGCGGGGCTCGCGCTCGCCGACGCCGCGGCCCGCCTCCTCTTCCTCCGCGAGGCCGAGCCCCCCGCCGGGCCCCGGGTCGGGCTCTCGGGACTCCTCGCGAACGCCCCCGTCCGGACGCTCGCCGGGGCGATGGCCCTCGGCGCGGCGCTCTGGGCGGTCCTCGAGTCGACGCTCCCGCTCCACCTCGACGCGGCGCTCGGGATGTCCGCCTCCGGGATCGGGCTCCTCTTCGCGGCGTCCGCGGCCACGCACACGCTCACGTCGCCCCTGATGGGCCGCCTCTCCGATCGCGTCGGCCGGCGCAGGGTCCTCCTCGCCGGCTTCGTCCTCGCCGCGCTCCTCGTGCCGCTGCCGGCGTTCCTCACCACGAAGGCCTCCGTGGCCGTCGCCATGGGGGCGCTCGGCGTCACCACGTCGTTCGTCCTGAGCCCGGTCAGCCCGGGCCTCGCCGACGCCGTCGAGGCGATGGGGAGCCGGAGCTTCGGGAGCGTCTTCTCGCTCGTGAACGTCGCCTACGCCGCCGGGATGATGGGAGGGCCGCTCATCGGGAGCGCGCTCGTCGAGGCGGCGGGACTGCGCGCCGCGCTCGTCGCGACGGGCGCCGCCTTCGCGCTCTACCTCGTGCCGCTCCGGACGCTCGCCCTCGTCCCCCGGCCCCGGCCTCCGGGCGACTACACTCCGGCGGAGTGAAGCCCCCCCCGCCCCAGCTCACGATCGCCGTCGAGGCGGCGGCCGTCCTCGTCTCGGCGGTCTCGGGGATGATCACCGCCGCCCGGGCGCGCATGGACATCGTCGGGACCTTCACGCTCGCCCTCGTGACCGCGTTCGGAGGCGGCACGCTCCGCGACGTCCTCCTGGAGCGGCGTCCCTTCTTCTGGGTCAGCAGCAAGGAGTACGTCTTCGTGACGCTCCTCCTCTGCCTCCCGTTCGTCTACAGCCGGAGGGCCTTCGCCGTCGCCGACGCGCTCGACCGGAGGTCGACCTTCGTCGACTCGCTCGGCCTCGCGCTCTTCAGCCTCACCGGCGTCCGATACGCGCTCGAGGCGGGGCTCCCCCCGCTTCCCGCGGCGCTCATGGGCGTCGTCACCGGGACGTTCGGCGGGGTGCTGCGCGACGTCCTCGTCCGGGAGGTCCCGTCGATCTTCCGCCCGGGTCCGCTCTACGCGGCCGCGTCGTTCCTCGGGTGTCTCGTCGTCCTCGCGGGGCCGGTGCTCGACTTCCCGCAGGCGATCGCGGACGCCGCCGGCTTCGCGACGATCGTCCTCCTCCGGATGGCGTCCGTCCGCCTCGGCCTCCGCCTTCCGGACCCGCACTGGTTCCGGAAGGGCGGGGGCTGAGCGGGCCGCAGGCTACTTCGAGAGCTTCGCGTCCTCGAGGAGGAGCGCGTAGGTGTAGCCGGCGCCGAAGTCGCGGTCGGTCGTGACGGTTCCCTTCGCGACGACCACGTCCCCGACCTTCGCGGCGGCGTCCGTCGTCACGGTGAGGTCGTTGTTCTTCCCCTCGGGCGTGCCGGAGCCGTCGCGGAGGTGGATCCAGTTCTTCCCCATGATCCCGCCGTTGAACTTGACGACCTTCCCCCGGACGGCGACGGTCTTCCCCTTGAGCGGCGCGCGCTGGCCGTAGAGCTCGGCGATCGTCCGTCCGTCGGCCCCTTCGGCCTTCGCGACGGAGATCTTCTCGGTCACCTCCGGCCCCGACCCCGCGGCCGCGTGCTGCGCGGCCACCTGCGGCGGAACGGAAGGGCCTCCCATGGCGGCGGCCGGCGCCGCGCCGCCCATCGCGGGAGGAGCGGCCGCGGAGGCGGCCGGCGCGTTCGCAGGGTCGAACAGCGTGCCGAAGAAGATCCGGTCGAACTTCCGCCCGAGCGTCTTGCTCTCGAAGCCGTCCATCGGCATCGGGTTCGCGACGTGGACCGTCTGGCCCTTCGCGACCTTCGCCGCGTTGACGGCGGACCAGACCTCTCCGCCGGTCGTCTTCAGCTTCATGTACGTGTAGCCGCCCGAGTCCATCGTCTCGACGACGGTCCCGGTGAGGACCGTCTCCGGGCCGGCGGCGGCGGGCGCCCCGGTCTCCGGGTGGCCCGGGGGCATCGCGGGGGCGGTCGCGCCCTCGGGACTCCCGGCGTTCGCGGGGGCGGCTTCGGTCTTCGGGGCGTTCGCCTTGTCGGCGACGGGCGCGGACTCGCGCGAGCAGCCGCAGGCGGCCGCGACGGCGAGGAGGACGACGAGCTTGCGCATGGGGCGGAGAACCTCCGTTTTCATCGGCGCGGATGATACGGGCTTCACCCGCGGCGGGCCACCCGCCGGCCCGCTCCGGCGCCGCCCGGCCGGCTCAGCGCGCCGGGTGAGCGAGCTCCCAGTCGATCAGCTCCTTGAACCTCTCGAAGGGGAGGGCGCCCGTGAGGGGCCGGCCGTTCACGTAGAACGTCGGCGTCGACGAGACGCCGAGGCCGTCCCCGAGCTTCCGGCTCGACTCGACGGCCGGCGCCGTGCGGCCCGAGTCGAGGCAGGCGTCGAACTTCGCCCCGTCGAGGCCGACGGCGCGGGCGTGGATCTTCAGCGCGTCGGGCGCCAGCGCCTTCTGGTTCGCGAAGAGCTGGTCGTGCATCTCCCAGAACTTCCCCTGCTCCCCCGCGCAGAGGGCCGCCTCGGACGCCTTCGGCGCGAGCGGGTGGATGTTCAGCGGGTAGGGCTGGAAGACGATGCGGACCTTGCCGGGATACGCGACGGCGACCTGCTTGAGGGTCGGCTCGGCCCGCGCGCAGAACTCGCACTGGTAGTCGGAGAAGGCGACGATCGTGACGGGCGCCGCGGCGTCGCCGAGGGACGGCCCGTCCGCCTTCACCTCCACCTTCGGCAGGAGGAGCGGCGGCAGGAACGTCTCCACCTTCGCCTCGGCGCGGAGCTTTCCGAGGTAGGCCTGTCGAGCCCCCTCGACCGACTGCCCCTTCACGAAGGCGGCGATCTCGCCCTTCACCTCGGCGAAAGGGGGAAGCGGCCGGCCGGTCGCCTTCGTCTGGTCGTAGACCCCCTGGAGCGTCGCCTCGTCCGGCTCGGGGACCTTCCCCGAGACCTCGCGCTGGAGGAGGGCGTCGACGGTGATCCCTTCCTTCGCGGCCCGCGCCTCGAGGAGGCGCCGGTCGACGAGGGCCGAGAGGGCGCGGCTCCGGGCGTTCCAGACGTCCTCGGCGTGCCGGGCGTCGGCGGCGACGAGGGCCGCCTTCGCCTCGGCCGCGAGCTCGCCCTCCGTGATGGCGCGCCCGTCGACCTTCGCCACGGGCGTCGACGGGTCCTGGGCCGCTCCCGACGGCCGGGAGCATCCGCCCAGGAGGGCGCCGACGAGCAGGGGGACGAGCGTCGCGTGTCTCATCCGCCCAGTCTGCCGAACGGACGCGCCCTCTGGCAAGCTCCGGTGCCCGCGTCCCGCCGCTACTTCTTCTCGCCCTCCTGCGGCGCCGGGGAGGCGTCGGCGGGCGCCGGCGCGACGGGCCGCGCCGCGTGCCCGACGAGGTAGTCGACCATCTCGTTCACGTTCATCGTCGAGACGTTCGTCCCCGGGACGATGAGGATCTTCTTCTGCGCGAACTGCTTGGCGACCTGCATCTTCACGAACGCGTCGCCCCCCATCTTCCCGAGGGCCTCGGCCTCCTTGCGGATCCCCTCCGCCTCGGCCTGCGCGACCGCGACGACCGCCTTGGCCTGGTTCGTCTTCGTCTGGAAGTAGCCGTCGGCGTCGTTGCGGAGGCGTCCCGCCTCGCCCCGCGCGTCCTCGGTCTTCTTGTTCCAGTCGGCGCGGCGCCCCTCCAGCTCGGAGCGCTTCTGGACCTCCATCGATTTCTGCTGCTCGACGAGCTTCTGCTGGTCGGCCTCGGCCTGCTTCTGCGCGTTGATCGCCCCCTGGTAGGCCGGGTCGAAGCGGTGCTGCTGCACCTGCAGCGAGTCGATGAGGATCCCGTACGGCGACAGCGAGGCGACGAGCGCCTTCCGCGTCTTCTCGGCCATCGCGTTCTTGATGGCGACCTGGTAGTACTCCTCGGACGTGATCTCGTTGAAGACGTCGCGGATCACCGACCGGGAGATCGGCCGCACGACCCTTTCCTTGATCTCGTCCACCGACTGCCCCACGCTCGAGACGAGGGGGCCGGCCTTCTTCGGGTCGATCCGCCACATGACGTTCACGTCGATGTGGACGTTGTTCCCGTCCTTCGTCTTGAACGTGACCTCGTCCGGGATGGGACGGTCCCCCTCGCTCGGGTTCGCGTTCATCATCAGGTTCTGCTGGGCGACGGAGAGCGTCGTCCAGGAGTTGACGACCGGGAGGACCATGTAGACCCCGCCCGGCGCGTAGACCTCCTGGGCTCCCCTCTTCTCGAAGATGCCGAAGAGGTTCGTCCTCACGCCGACCTCGGTCGAGTTCGTGGGACGGCACCCGGCGAGCGAAGCGGCGGCGAGGGCCGCGAGCGCGGCCGAAGCGAGGCGCCTCACTTCTTCACCCCCGCCGGGGCGGCGGCGGGCGCGGGGGCCGCCCCCGAGCTGACGCCGATGACGGCCCAGGCGTTCCGGATGAAGGAGATGTACTGCTCGGGCGTCATGACGGCGCCCTCGATGTTCTCGAACATCTTCGCGGTCTCGAGGGCGACGACGTACTTCCCTCCCGACGCGTTCAGGGCGTCGGCCTTCAGCCTCTTCGCCTCCGCCTGCGCGACGTTGACCTCCTTGTCGGCCTTCGCCCGCGTCTGCGAGGCGTAGAGCTCGGCCTCCGCGCGGATCTTCGCGATCTGCGCGTTCACCTCCGACTCGGCGATCGTGATGGCGGCGTTCCCCTTCGACTGGATCTGCTCGAGCTTGGCCCGCTCCTCGTTGACGAGCGCCTCCTTGCGGTTCTTCTCGGCCGTCTGGACGGCGACCTTCTTCTCCTGGAGCGCCTTCTCGTAGTTCTCGGCGTAGACGTAGTTCCGGAGGAGGAGCGTCTCGACCTTGAAGCCCCGGTCGGCGAACCGGGCCTTCAGGAACTCCTCCGCGTCCTTCACCGCCGCGATCCGCAGCTCCTCGTTGTAGAACGCCTCGGCGTTCATCTTCCCGATCGTCTGCAGGACGCCGTTCCGGAAGGTGTTCACGGCGAAGCTGTCGACGTAGAGCGATCCCCAGCCGAAGTCCTTCGCGATCCGCACCGGGTCCGCGATCGAGTAGAGGAGCGTGACGTCGCAGGTGACGGCGTAGCCGTCGGACGTCTGGACGTTGAAGGCGTCGATGACGCGGTGGGTCGGCTTCCCGAGGACCTTGTCGCGCCGCCGGAAGTACTCGTCGACCTTCTCCTTCACGTCCTCGGACCTCGCCTTCCCGAGCGACTCCAGCCGGTCGAACGAGGCCTCCAGGACGTGGATCTCGCGCGGGAAGTCGTGCATCGTCGTCCCGAACGGGACGAAGTAGAGCCCGGGCCCGAACGCGCGGTCCTTGATGCCCGTCTTGAAGCCGAACCGGACCTGCTCGACGCCCCACTCGTTCGGATTCACCCGGGCCGTGCAGGCCCCGTAGAAGAGGACGAGCCCGCCGACCGTCAGCCCCGTGAGGAGGCCGAGCCGCCGGACGGAGCCGAGGAGCTTCCGGAGGGCCCCCTCCGCCCCCGCCACCGTGACCATGGAGTCACCCTTCCCTTCCGGCCGCGCTCTCCGCGGCCACCCGCCGCGCCCTCGAGCGGGCCTCCTCGTCGTCGCGCGCCTCGCGCTCGGCGACGGACGTCGTGTCGGTGAGGTAGGCGAGGTCGACGCGGGAGATCTCGCTGTCGGCCTTCCCCACGAGCTGGTTCAGCTCCCCCTCGTACTTCCGGAAGGAGAACCAGCGCCGCAGCTCGGGGAAGACGAGCCCCCCGACCGTGAACGGGAGGACCCACTCCTTCGACCAGATCGGGATGAACGGCGCCCAGACGACGAGGAACCCGAGCGCCATCCCGAGGAGCGCCCAGCCCGCCCGCTCCAGGCCGTGGAGCGGCTCGGCGAGGCCGAAGAAGCCGTTCCGCTCGCGGGGCGTGAACTTCGCGGCGAGGCGGACCCAGCCCGGGACGACGACCTTCCGGACGAGGTCGTCCACCTTCCGGAAGAGCTCCTCGCGCGCCTCCCGGGTCAGGAGCGACTCCTCGAGGCGGATGGTGTCGCGCAGGCGCGGGATCTCCTCCTCGTAGAGCGCCAGGGCCCAGGCCTCGACCGCCGTGGGCCCGCGGGCGAGCGTCTCGTCGGAGAGGCCGACGCGGCAGTTCTCGAGCTTCTGGACGAGGGAATCGACGAAGCTGTCGAGGGGGCCCGGCCCCCCCGAGGCGGAAGGATGGAAGACCCGGACGGCGCGGCCCAGGAGTGAGCTCATGGAAGCGTCCAGAGTATAGTGAGCCGGCCCGGCCCGGGGCCTCATGATGCATCGGCATCATGGATCTCGGAGCCCGACGGGGAGAGACTCCGGCGACTTTTTCGGCCGCGAAGCGGCCCGTGGAGGGTTCCGAAATGCCTACCAGAGACCTCACGCTCGCGATGGTCGGCTCGGGCGGCGACGGCGTCGTGACGATGGGCGACATGATGGCCCAGGCCGGCGCCCGGGACGGCCTGAACGTCATCAAGGTGGAGGCCTACGGGCCGCAGATCCGCGGCGGCGAGTCGTCCTGCGTGCTGCGGATGTCGGCCGAGCCGATCTCCGCGCAGGGCGACGCCGTCGACGTCCTCGTCGTCTTCAACTGGGCCGACTTCGCCCGGTTCAAGGGGGAGGTCGTCCCGAAGGCCGACGCGGTCATCCTCTACGAGGCCTCGGACCCGACCCCGCTCGCCGAGGTGAAGATCCCGACCGCGACGAACGCGACCTGGATCCCCGTGCCGTTCGTCGAGATCGCCACGAAGGCGACCGGGACGAAGGCCGCCAAGAACATCGTCACCCTCGGCATCCTCGCCGAGCTCTTCGGCATCCCGCCCGCGTCGGTGAGGAAGGCGATCGAGTTCAAGTTCGGCAAGAAGAAGGCGGGCGTCCTCGAGGCGAACCTGAAGGGCTTCACGGCCGGCCAGGAGTTCGCGGACACGATCGAGGCCGACGTCTCGGCCCGCAAGCTCGAGTACGAGGTGCGGGCGACCAAGCTCGTCATGACGGGGAACGAGGCGTGCGCCGTCGCCGCCCTCCACGCCGGCTGCCGCTTCTTCGCCGGCTACCCGATCACCCCCTCCTCCGAGGTCCTCCACTTCCTCTCCGAGTGGCTCCCGAAGGCGGGCGGCCGGATCGTCCAGACCGAGGACGAGCTCTCCGCCCTCGGCGCGATCATCGGCGGCTCCTTCGCGGGCGTGAAGTCGATGACGTCGACCTCCGGCCCGGGCGTCTCGCTCATGGCCGAGATGCTCGGGCTCGCCTCGATGGCCGAGGTCCCGTGCGTGATCCTCGACGTCCAGCGCGGAGGCCCGTCGACCGGCCTGCCGACGAAGTCGGAGCAGTCGGACCTCTTCATCTCGGTCTTCGGCTCGCACGGGGACGCGCCCCGCGTCGTCCTCGCGCCGGTCGACGTCGAGGACTGCTTCCACACGACCGTGGACGCCTTCAACATCGCCGAGGAGGCGCAGCTCCCGGTCCTGATCCTCTCCGACCAGGCGATCGGCCAGCGGCGGCAGACCGTCGAGGCCGCGAACCTCGTCCACGCGGTGATCGACCGGAGGACGCCGGCCGCGGACGAGCTCGCGGACTACAGGCGCTACGTCGACACGCCGAACGGCGTCTCGCCGATGACCTTCCCGTCGATGAAGGACGGGATCTACCAGACGAACGGCCTCGAGCACGACGAGATGGCGCGCCCCGCGTCGTCCCACGTCATGCACGAGAAGATGTCGAAGAAGCGGTTCCGCAAGCTCCCCTGGCTCGAGGAGAAGTACCCGCTCTTCCAGCGCCTCGGGCCCGAGAAGGCCGACGTCGGCATCGTCTGCTGGGGCTCCTCGAAGGGGCCCGTGGAGGAGGCGATGAAGGAGCTCTCGGCGAGGGGCGTCCGCGTCTCCGCCTTCGTCCCCCGCATCATCATGCCGTTCCCGAAGAAGGCCCTCCTCGAGTACATGGCGAGCGTGAAGACGCTGATGTTCATCGAGGTCAACTTCGTCGGGCAGCTCTACCTCTACCTCAGGACGATGGTCGAGTTCCCGGCCGACACGCGCGTCTTCACGCGGTCGGGCGGCATGAACCTCTCCGTGACCGAAGTCATCAGCCGCGTCGAGAGCGTCCTCTCGGAAGCCGGCGCCCGCGAGGAGGTGACCGCGTGAGCACCGTCGTCGAGAACCCCGCCCTTCCCCGTTTCCAGCCCGGCGACTACAAGAGCGACCTCAAGCCCGTCTGGTGCGCCGGCTGCGGCGACTTCGGGGTCGTCTCCGCCATGTACCGCGCGATGGCCGAGCTCCAGCTCGAGCCGTGGAACACCGTCGTCGTCTCCGGCATCGGCTGCTCCTCGCGCCTCCCGGGCTACGTCGAGGCCTACGGATTCAACAGCGTCCACGGCCGCGCCCTCCCGATCGCCACCGGGATCAAGGTCGCCCGCCCGGAGCTGAACGTCGTCGCCGTCGGCGGCGACGGCGACGGCCTCGCGATCGGCGGCAACCACTTCCTCCACGCCTCCCGCAGGAACCTCGACATCTTCTACGTCCTGATGGACAACGAGATCTACGGCCTCACGAAGGGCCAGGTCGCGCCGACGACCCCGTCGGGCGACAAGACGAAGTCGACCTACTACGGCAACCCCGAGCCGAGCGTCGACCCGTGCGAGCTCGCGATGTCGTTCGGCGCGACGTGGGTCGGCCGCGGATTCTCGGGCGACATGAAGGGGCTCGTCGACCTGATGACCGAGGGGATGCGCCACCACGGCTTCGCGTTCCTGAACGTCATGTCGCCCTGCGTGACCTGGCGCGGCGACGACCAGTTCAAGATCATGAAGGCGAAGCTCAAGGCCCTCCCCGAGGGGTACGACCGGCACAGCCGGGCCGCCGCCCTCGAGTTCATGCGCGAGAAGGAGACCCTGACGACGGGCGTCCTCTACGAGGCGCACGAGCCGTCGCTCCTCGACCGCCTCGAGGCGCAGAGGGCGAAGGCAATGCAGGGGAACGAGGGCCTGACGACCGAGAAGGTCCTGAAGGTCTTCTACCCGCCGTTCTGAGGGAAGGAGGCCGCCGGGTGCTTCCCGAGGGCTTCACGCTGGAGCTCCTGGACCACCTGAACGACGGCGTCTACGTCGTCGATCGCGGCCGGGTCATCACGTTCTGGAACCGGGGCGCCCAGGCCATCACGGGCTGGGCGCCCCGCGACGTCATCGGGCGGGCCTGCCCCGAGGGGGTCCTCCGGCACGTCGACGCCGAGGGGAACGAGCTCTGCCGGAACGGCTGCCCCCTCACCGCGGCCATCGCGGACGGGAAGCCCCACCGGGCGGACGTCTTCCTGCACCACCGGGCCGGGCACAGGGTCCCGGTGCGCGTCGAGGCCGTTCCGGTCCGCGACGCCTCGGGAGAGATCGTCGGCGCCGTCGAGGTCTTCACCGACCAGACGGAGCGCATGGAGGCCATCCGGCGGGTCGAGGAGCTGACGGAGATCGTCTTCCTCGACCCCCTCACCGGGATCGGGAACCGCCGCTACGCCGAGGTCGTCCTCGACGAGAAGATGGCGGAGCTGTCGCGGTACGGCTTCCGCTTCGGCGTCCTCTTCGTCGACGTCGACCACTTCAAGGAGATCAACGACGCCCACGGCCACGAGCGGGGGGACGAGGTCCTGAAGATGGTCGCGACGACGCTCGCCCGCTCGGCCCGCGCCCTCGACTTCGTCGGGCGCTGGGGGGGCGAGGAGTTCGTCCTCCTCCTCTCGAACGTGACCGACTTCAACCTCCCCCTCGTCGCCGACCGCGCGCGGAGGCTCGTCGAGCACTCCGAGCTGCCGACCCCCGAGGGGCCGCTCCGGGTGACGATCTCCGTAGGGGCGACGCTCGTCCGCAAGGGCGAGGAGGCCGGCGACGTCCTCCGCCGGGCGGACCAGCTGATGTACGAGGCGAAGTCGGCCGGGCGGAACCGGGTCGTCGTCCGCCTCTGACGGACGACGACCCGTTCCTCTCGGGTCAGCGGGAGATTCCCCTCTTCGGCAGCGGCGGCGCCTCCGGCCCGCCGAGCCGGACCGGCGACTCCTCGACCGCCGCGTCGAGACCCTCGGGCCCCACGAGCTCGACGCGGAAGGTCCCCGTCGCGCCCCAGGCCGAGAGGTCGTGCCGCGCTTCCTCGCCTTCCGCGAGGACGAGGCGCCGCTCGACGACGGTCCGGCCGTCGCCGTCGACGAGGCGGAGGTACGCCACCGCCTCCCCTTCGCCGCCGAGCCGGCGGAGGAGGAGAGTCGTCCCCGGGAAGACCTCCACGGAAGCGAGGGCGAGACGGCCGTCCGGCTCGCGCTGGAAGGAGCGGACCGCCAGGCCCGCCGCCTGGACCGACGACGCCGCGAGGACGTTGACCGTCGTCGACTTCGTGGAGGAGCCGGAGCCGTTCGTCGCCACGAGGACGACGACCTTGGGCCCGGCCGCCGGGAACGTGATCGTCGGCGACTGCACCGTCGTCGCGGCCATCCCGTCCCCCGGGAACCAGAGCCAGCTCGTCGCCTGCGGGGACGACGTGTCGGTGAACGTCGCCGGTTTCCCCGCGACGACCGACGCCGGGACCGAGAAGCTCGCCACCGGGGCCGCGAGCGAGTAGACCGGGCTCGAGCCCTCGGGGCCCGGGCCCTTCTCCGGGTTGCAGGCGTACGCGCGGACGAAGAGTTGGACCGGGTCCACCGCCCCGCGCGGCGGCGCCGAGGCCGTGAGCCCCGCCGCCGCGGTCCAGGTCCCGCCGTTGATCCTCCACTCGTAGCGCGTCGGCGGGAAGCCGGACGCCGGGGCGCTCCAGAAGAGGTCGAGGGAATCCGTCGCGGTGACGGGACCGCTCGCGTTCCCCTTCGGGAAGACGGTCGGCGAAGTGGGCGCGCCCGGAGGCCCGCAGACGGTGATCGAGGTCTTCGCCACCTTCGCCGTGCCGACGGCCGGGGTGAACGTGAAGGTGATCAGCGACGGCCCCGGGGCCGCCGCGGCGGACGCCTGGAACGAGAACGGCACGGAGGCGAAGACCGGCGCTTCGATCACGGCCGACGCGGGCGTCACGGTGACCCCGGGCGGCATCCCGGTCGGCGTCACGGTGACGGACGAGGTCGGAGCGCAGTCGCCGGGGGCGAGCCAGGCCAGGATCGAGACCGGCGCACCGCCGGCGTTCAGCGTGGTGACCCCGGGCGGCACGATCGGCGTGAAGTCGGGCGGCAGGACGTTCGCGGTGAACGTCGTGCTCGCGCTGATCCCGCGAGGGTCGCTCACGAGAGCGGTCACGACGAGCGGACCGGGCGGCGTCCCGACGGCCGCGGCCACGGAGAGCGAGACGACGCGCGTCGGGGGGAGCGCCGGGACCGGGATCGTCGCCGGGGAGACCGTCAGGCCGGCCGGGAGGTCGGGGAACGTGACGGTCGGAGTTCCCGTGTAGCCGTCGACCGACGTGATCGTGAGCGTGTTCGGGGCCGCCGCCCCTCCCGGGCAGAGGTCCATCGACGCCCGTTCGGACGAGATGCCGAGGTGGCCGTTCCTCACGACGGTGACGGGCACGCCGATGCTCTTCGTGTCGCCCGTCGAGGGCGTGAAGGCGAAGGAGACCGGGACGACGCCGGCGGGCGCCGACGGTCCCGCGGCGAGGGTGAAGACGACCGGGGCGTACGCCGGGCCGACGAGGCTCGCCGAGGCGGGCGTCGCGGTGACGCCGGTCGGGAGCCCGACGGGGGTCACGGTGATCGTCGGCGGAGGGGAGCAGGAGCCGGGCGCGAGCGACGCCGTCACCGACACGGGCGCGCCGCCCGACTCGACGGAGACCTCCGCCGGCGAGACGAGCGGCAGGAAGTCCGCGGCGCCGACGTTCACGACGAAGCTGGTGGCGGCGGACGGCCCGAACGGATCCCGGGCGAGGACGTTCACGACTCTCGGCCCGGGAAGGGCGCCGGCGAGCACCTCGACCTCGAACGCGACGGTCGCCGGAGGCGGGATCTCGGCGAGCGGGATGGACGACGGAGTGATCTTCAGGTCGGTCGGGAGCGCCGGGAACGTGACGGTGGGGGATCCCGAGTAGCCGTCGAGTGGCGTGACGGTGACGGAGTTCGACACCGGCACTCCCCCGGGGCAGCTCTGGACCGAGGACTGGGCCATGGCGACGGCGAGCGCCCCGGACCGGTAGACGGTGAGGACGAAGGTGTCGGTCCCCGTCGCGATGGGGCTCGACCCGACCGTGACGCGGTAGTTCCCGGCGGGAGTCGAGTCGTCGACGTCGATCTGGAAGGGGACGACCGCGTAGCCGAGCTGCGGGTTCGGGACGAACGAGACGGGAGACGGCATCGGCGCCGCACCGGGCGGAAGGCCCGCGAAGGTGAGCTGCTGCGGCACGCGCGGGGCCACTTCGCCGTAGGAGATGGTCGCCGTCAGCGTCGGGGTCGACGACCCCGTGTCGGCGCCCACCGACGAGGGAAGGACGGTGAGCGGGGTGATCTGGAAGTTCAGGAGGCCGTAGGCGTAGGACGGCGAGGTGTTCGCGCTCGCCTCCGAGTTCGTCGGGTAGGCGTAGGGCGCCACGACGAGCCGGAACGAGACCGTCGCCGACTGCTGCCCGGCGACCGTGCTGAACGTGATCGTCGCCGGCTGCGTCGTGACCCCGTACGGGAGGTACGGGAACACCAGCGTGTTCGTCCCTGCGTACGCGTAGGGCGGGGCGAACGCGATCTGCGCGGTCACGATCGCGGAGGTCTCTCCGACGCCGACCGTCACCGTGGCCGGCGAGAAGGTGATCGTCCCCCCATTCGTCTGGGCCATCACGGGCCCCGCGACCAGCACGGGAATGCAGAGAATGCAAAGGAGGAGACCGCGGAAGACCGCTCTCTGCGACATCGTCGCTCCTTTCGCCTCGAACGCCCGCGCGGGCAATCCGGGCGTCAACTGTCGGTGGACCGGTATCCCGGACTTTACCAGCACCCGGAGGTGCGGGTATCCCTCTCCGCGGTTTATTCTTCGGGCCGGATGGCTCGCTCGACCCGGCGTTTCCTCGCCCCCGTCGCATCGCTTTTCCTTTCCGCCTTCCTCCTGCCGGCCTGCTCCGTCCGGAAGGTCGGCGTGAACGTGCTCGCCGGCGCGATCGCCGGGGGGGGTGACACGTACGCCTCCGACGACGACCCCGAGCTCGTCGCGGCGGCGATCCCCTTCGGCCTCAAGACGGTCGAGGGGCTCCTCGTCGAGACCCCCAGCCACGAAGGGCTCCTCCTCGCCGCCGTCAGCGGCTTCACGCAGTACGGCTACGCCTTCGTCCAGTCCGAGGCGGACTACGTCGAGGCGAAGGACCTCGCTCGCGCCACCGAGCTCCGGGCCCGCGCCCGGAAGCTCTACGGACGGGCCCTCCGCTACGGCCTCCGCGGCCTCGAGGCGCGGCACCCCGGCTTCCGGGAGGGGCTCCGCTCCGACGCCCGGCGCGAGAAGACGCTCGCGGCGATGGAGAAGGCCGACGCCCCGTTCCTCTACTGGACCGGCGCCGCCTGGGGCGCCGCGATCTCCCTCTCGAAGGAGGACGCGGAGCTGACGGCGGACCAGGGCCTCGTCGAGGCCATGGAGACCCGTGCCCTCGAGCTCGACGAGTCCTTCGGGCAGGGGGCGATCCACGATTTCTTCATCGCGTACGACGGGGGCCGCCCCCCGTCCGCCGGGGGCTCGGTCGAGCGCGCGCGCGCCCACTTCGCGCGCGCCGTCGCGATCTCCTCCGGGAAGCGCGCGGCGCCCTACGTCTCCCTCGCCGAAACCGTCTCCGTCGGGACCCAGGACCGCGCCGAGTTCGAGGCGCTCCTGAAGAAGGCCCTCGCCGTCGACCCCGACGCCGCCCCTCAGCTGAGGCTCGCCAACACCGTCGCGCAGCGCCGCGCCTCCTGGCTCCTGGCCCGCGCCGACCAGCTCTTCCTGGAGTAGTCCCATGACGCACCGTCGCCCCGTGGCCGCCCCGGCGCGGCTCCTCGTCCCCGCGCTCGCCCTCCTCCTCGCCGTGGCCCTCCCCGCCCGGGCGCAGGTCGTCGTGAAGATGGCGACGCTCGTCCCCGAGGGGTCGAAGTACCACCTGATCCTCAAGGAGATGATCGACAGGTTCCAGACGGCGACCCAGGGGCGCGTCAGCGTCCGGCTCTACCCCGGAAGCGTCGCCGGGGACGACACCGACGTCGTCCGGAAGATGCGCCTCGGGAGCCTCAACGCAGCGCTCCTGGCGAGCTCCGGCGTCCAGGCCATCGACCCGACGGTCATGGCCCTTCAGGTGCCGATGCTCTACTCCTCCTACGCGGAGATCGACCACGTCCTCTCCGTCTACGGCCCGAAGATCGAGGCCTCGATGGCTTCGAAGGGCTTCGTCGTCCTCGCCTGGGCCGACGGGGGCTGGGTCCGCTTCTTCACGAAGACCCCCGTCCGGACGCCGGACGACCTGAAGCCGCTGAAGCTCTTCGCCTGGGGGAACGACACGGACGCCCTCGAGATCTGGAAGAGTGCCGGCTTCAACCCCGTCCCGCTCCCCTCCACGGAGATCTCGACGGCGCTCCAGACCGGCCTCGTCTCGGCCCTTCCGACGACGCCGACGGCCGCCGTCCTCCTCCAGTGGTACCAGCACGCGAAGAACATGACCGACGTGAAGTGGGGCCTCCTCCTCGGCGCGATGCTCGTGAGCCGGAGCACGTGGGACAAGATCTCGCCGGAGGACCAGAAGGCGTTCCGCGCCGCCGCCGCCGAGGCGGGCGCGCGGCTGCGCGCGGAGGCCCGCGCCTCCGAGGAGCGCGACATCGCCGCGATGAAGTCGCGCGGCCTGAACGTCGTCGCCGTCGACGCGAAGGCCGAAGGCCAGTGGCGGACCGCGGCCGAGGCCGCCTACCCGAAGATCCGCGGGAAGGTCGTCCCCGAGGCGGCCTTCGACGAGGCGAGGAAGATCCTCGCGGAGTACCGCGCGAAGCAGGCGCCGGCGCCGAAGAAGTGACGGCCGGCGCGCTCCTCCGCCGGGGCGAGCAGGCCCTCCTCGTCGCTGCGATCGCCGTCGCGACGACCCTTCCGATCATCGACGCGGTGGGCCGCCCGCTCGGCGGCTTCCACGTCCCGGGCGCCGGGTCGATCCTCCAGCTCGTCACGCTCTGGACCGCCTTCGTGGGCGGCCTCCTCGCGACGCGCGAGGGGACGCACCTGACGCTCTCCACCGCCGAGCTCCTCGGCAGCGGGCGCGCCCGGCGCCTCGCGAAGCTCTTCGCGTTCTCGGTCGCGGCCGCCGTCTGCGCCGTCCTCGCGTGGGCGAGCGTCGGCCTCGTCAGGGCGGACCGCGAGCAGGCGAAGGTCCTCTCGTTCGGCCTCCCCGAGTGGGTCGCGGAGACGATCATGCCGGCGGCGCTCCTCCTGATGGCCGTCCGCTTCGCGTGGAAGGCCTCCGACGGCGCGCGCGGGCGCGTCGCCGCGCTCGCGGCGCTCGCGTCCCCGTTCCTCCTCTCGCTCGTCCCCGAGGCGAGCGCCCCGAAGCTCGTCCTCCCCCTCGCCGCGGTCATCCTCCTCGCGGCGCTCCTCGGCGCGCCCGTCTTCGTGGCGATGGGGGGCCTCGCCCTCCTCCTCTTCTGGAAGGACGCCGTCCCGGTCGCCGCCGTCTCCGCGGAGGTCTACCGGCTCATCGCCTCGCCGACGCTCCCGGCGATCCCGCTCCTGACGGCCGCGGGGTACATCCTCGCGGAAGGCGGCGCCTCGGCGCGCCTCGTCCGGTTCTTCCGGGCCCTCTTCGGCTGGATGCCGGGCGGCATCGCCGTGATGGTCGCGGCCGTCTGCGCCCTCTTCACGACCTTCACGGGGGGCTCGGGCGTCACGATCATCGCGCTCGGCGGCCTCGTCTACCCGATCCTCCGCGACGACGGCTACCCCGAGGGGTTCTCGCTCGGCCTCGTCACGGCTGCCGGGAGCCTCGGGCTCCTCTTCCCGCCGTCGCTCCCCGTCATCCTCTACAGCGTCGTCGCCTCCGTCCCGGCCGACTCCCTCTACCTCGCGGGCCTCGTCCCCGGCCTCCTCCTCGTCGTCCTGACCGCGGCGTGGGGGATCCGGCAGGGCCTCCGCCTCGAGGCGCAGGGCCGCAAGCGGCCGGAGTTCGTCCTCCGCGAGCTCGGCGTCTCGTTCTGGGAGGCGAAGTGGGAGCTCGCGCTCCCCTTCCTCGTCATCGTCCTCTTCGCCAGCGGCTTCGCCTCGATGGTCGAGGCGTCGGCGGCGGCCTGCGCCTACGCGGCGATCGTCGAGTGCCTCGTCACCCGCGACATCCACCCGTTCCGGCAGCTCCCGGGAGTCCTCCTCAAGGCCGGCGCGCTCATGGGGGCCGTCCTCCTCCTCCTCTCGGTCGCGATGGGGCTCACGAGCTGGCTCGTCGACGCGCAGGTACCGGGGGCGCTCCTCGCGTACGTGAAGACGCACGTCTCCTCGCCCCTCGCCTTCCTCCTCGTCCTGAACGTGATCCTGCTCGTCCTCGGGAGCGTCCTCGAGATCTACTCGGCGATCGTCATCCTCGCGCCGCTCGTCGCCCCGATGGGGGCGGCCTTCGGCATCGACCCGATCCACCTCGGCGTCATCTTCCTCGCGAACCTCGAGCTCGGCTTCCTCTTCCCGCCCGTCGGGCTGAACCTCTTCCTCTCCTCGTCGCGCTTCGGCGTCCCGCTGCCGAAGCTCTACCGCCACGCCGTCCCGTTCCTCCTCATCCTCGGCGCCGGCGTCCTCCTCATCACCTACGTCCCCGCGATGTCCGTCGGCCTCCTCTCGCTCCTGGGCCGCAGGTAGCCGCCGCTACAATCGCGGCCCGAAAGAGGAGGCGCTTCCCGATGGATCCCAGCCGAGCCGCACCGGAGGTCCGCGAGGCCCTCCTGGAGCTCGGGCAGTACCTGTCCGACGCGCTCCCGCCGATGATGGGAGCCGCCGCGGTCGAGCTGCTCGCCGCGCGCCCGCCCGCCCTCGCGGCCGGGGAGATCCGCACCTGGTCCGTGGCGCAGTACCAGGCCCGGAATGCCGCCCTCCCGGTCTCCGACCACCTCCTCCGCGCCCTGGAGAAGATCCGCCACCTCGTCGGGCTCGGGCTCGTTCCCGCCGAACGCGTCCTCCCCTTCCTCGGCGCTCTCCTCCCGCTCCTCGAGACGGTCTGTTCCGGGGAGGAGCGCGAGCGCTTCCGGGAACAGGGCTCGCGGCTCCTCTCCGTCCCGGACGCGAGGAGCTCCCCCGTCGCGACGGCCGACCGCGAGGCGGGGAGCGGTCCGCCGCCCGGCTCGCGGGAAGGGGAAAGCCCGGCCGAGGGCCCGCCCGCCGGGCGCAGCGACGACGTCGCCCGCGGCGTCGCCCGATTCGAGCTCCTCGTCGCGCGCCTCGAAAGGTCTCTCGCCAGGGACGGCGGCCGGAAGCCCTCGGACGCGTTCGCCGCGCAGCTCCTCGCGACGGCCGCGACGGCCTCCCGCTCGGGCCGCGAGCTCGAGGAGAGCCTCGCGCGGCTCGCGAGGCTCGGCGTCGACGTGCCGCCCGCGGACGTCCTCCTCCGGCGGCTGGCGGACAGCCTCCCCGGCTGGGGCGTCCCGGTGAATCCCGACGCGGACGAGACGATCGGCCCCGGCGGCCGCGGGAGCGTCGTCGGGGCGATGCGCCGCCTCGTGACTCTCTCGGCCGACCCCGCCGAAGGCGAGAAGCGCTTCCGGGACGTCGTCTACGCGGCCATCGAGCAGCTGAACGGCGGGAACCTCGGGCGCGCGGTGACGATGTTCGGCCTCGCCGAGCAGATCATCCGGAAGCAGAGGGTCGAGAAGCCGGTCGCGGACGCGATTCGCGCGCGGGCGCACGAGTCGCTCGATTCCGCGCGGCTCCGGGCGCTCGCCGAGAAGCCCGAGAACCACCTCGGCCTGACGACCGTCCTCGCCTTCTTCCCCGCCCTCGGCCCCGGCGGGCTCCTCGAGTCGCTCCGGGCCGAGAAGAGGCGCGACGGACGGCGCACCCTCCTCGCCCTCCTCGAGGTGCACGGGCCGTCGGCCCGCGACGCCGCGCTCGGGAAGCTCGCCGCCGTCGCGGCGACGCCCGACGCCGAGTCGGACTGGTACTTCCTCCGCAACCTCCTCTACGTCCTCCGGAAGGTCCCGAGGTCCGCGGGCCCCGCCACCGAGGCGGAGGTCGAGCACCTCGTCCGCTACTCGGAGCCGAACAGGCCGACGCCGCTCGTGAAGGAGGCCCTCGCGCTCCTCGGGCTGACGGGCACGGAGAAGGCCGGCCACGTCCTCGTCGCGCGCCTCGCCCAGCTCGAGGCGGCCGCGGCGAGGGCGGGCGCCGCGGCGCCGGCGGACCTCCTCCAGCTCGTCGACCGGGCGTGCGCCGCCCTCTCCCGGCACGGGACCCCCGCGGCGCTGCGCGCCCTCGCGGACCACGGGCTTCGGCCGAACGGAGCGCCCGGCTCCACGGCGCGCCTCGCCCACCTCTCCTCTCACGACCTCTCGGCCCAGGCCGAGGTCGTCGACAGGCTCCTCAAGGCCCTGCGCGCCGCCCTCCCCGTGAAGATCCTCGGCGTCGTCGTCGGCTCGACCGACGACGCGGACGCGAGGAGGCTCGTCAAGGCGCTCTCCGGGACGACCTCGCCCGACGTGCGGAGGACGTTCGAGGAGGTCGCGCGGAAGTACCCCGACCGCGAGCTCGGCCGCGACGCGGCGAAGGCGCTCGCCGCGCTCGCGGAGGCCCGCCGCGCCCCCGAGCCGCCCGCCCCCGCGACCGTCGCCGGGGACCTCGAGCTCTTCGGCCTCCCGAACCTCCTCCACACGCTCGGGAGGACCCTGGCGACGGGCGTCCTCTCGCTGAGGGACGGTCGGGGGACCGAGGTCGGGACCGTCTCCCTCGACGTCGGCACGATCCGCGGCGCGACGACGGGCCGTCTCCGCGGCCTCGACGCCCTCTACCAGATCCTCGAGCGTCCCGCGGCGTCGCGGTTCGCCTTCATCCGCTCGGAGGCGCTCCGCCCCGCGGACGTCCACCTCCCGTCGCCGCAGCCCGTGGCGGGGACGCTCCTCGAGGGGATGCGCCGCTACGACGAGCTGCAGCGCGCGAGCGCCCTCGTGCCCGACGGCGCCCGGTTCCGGGCGACGTCGGTCCGCCCGACGCGGCTGCCGCAGGAGCAGGATCCCGCGCTCCCGGGAACGGTCTGGGGCAGGGCGCTCTCGGGGGCGACGGCGGCCGGGTGCGAGGCAGCCGCCGACGCGGATTCGTTCCGCGTCCGGCGGCTCCTCGTCCACTGGGTCGAGGAAGGGGCGCTCCTGGTCCTCGAGGAGTAGCGCTCCCGGCCGGCCCGGCCGCGCGCGGGCCCCCGGGACGCGTCCTTCAGTCCTTGGCGGCTTTCGCGCGCGCGGCCTGCTGAGCCTGGATCGCGGTGAGGTTGATCGTGAAGACGATGTCCTCGACGAGGCAGCCGCGGGAGAGGTCGTTCACGGGCTTGGCGAGGCCCTGGAGCATCGGGCCGATGCTCACGACGTTCGCCGAGCGCTGGACGGCCTTGTACGTGACGTTCCCCGTGTTCAGGTCGGGGAAGATGAGGACCGTCGCCTTGCCGGCGACGTCCGACTTCGGCGCCTTGAGCCGCGCGACGTCGGGCATGACGGCCGCGTCGTACTGCAGCGGACCGTCGAGGGCGAGGTCGGGGCGGAGCGAGCGCGCGATCCGCGTCGCCTCGGCGACCTTCTCGACGTCCTCGCCGGCGCCGCTCGTGCCGGTCGAGTAGGAGAGCATCGCGACGCGCGCCGGGACGCCGAAGGCGACGGCCGAGTCGGCGCTCTGGATCGCGATGTCGGCGAGCTCGGCCGCCGTGGGGTTCGGGTTGACGGCGCAGTCGCCGAAGACGAGGACCTGCTCGGGCAGGCACATGAAGAAGATGCTCGACACGAGGTTGCAGCCGGGGACCGTCTTGATGATCTGGAGCGCCGGCCGGATCGTGTGGGCCGTCGTGTGGACGGCGCCCGAGACGAGGCCGTCCGCCTCGTCGAGCGCCATCATCATCGTCCCGATCATGATGTTGTCCTGGAGCTCGGCCTCGGCGCGGTCCGGGGTCATTCCCTTCGCCCTGCGGCGCTCGACGAGCGGCGCGACGTAGCGGTGGGCGACGTCCGGGGGGTTGATGATCTCGACGGTCGACGGGAGCGTCACGCCCTGGCGGGCCGCCACGTCGCGGACCTCGTCGGGGTTCCCGAGGAGGACGCACTTCGCGATGCCGCGCGCGGCGACGATCGCGGCGGCGGCGACGGTGCGGGGCTCGGACCCCTCGGGGAGGACGATCCGCTTCACGTCGGCGCGCGCCGTCTCGACGAGTCGGTGCCGGAAGGCGGGCGGCGAGAAGCGCGGCACCCGGGCCGGCTTCTCGAAGGCGCGCGCCCAGGCGAGGTCGACGTAGTCGGCGACGAAGCTCATCGTCCGCTCGACGCGCTCGGCGTCGTCGACCGGGATCGTCGGGTTCATCGAGGCGACGTGCGTCGCCGCGTGGTAGCTCGAGCCCTGCACCTGGAGGAGGGGCAGGCCCGCCTCGAAGACCTTCCGGCAGAGGTCGAGGACGCGCCGGTCGGGGGCGATCCCGCCCGTCAGGACGACGCCGGCGAGCGGCGTGCCGCTCTGGACCGTCATCGCCGCGGCGAGGAGGATGTCCATCCGGTCGCCCGGGGTGACGACGAGCGTCCCGGGCTTCATCGCCTTCATGGCGTTCGGCACCGTCATCGCGCAGAGCGCCACGTCCTTCACGCGCCGGGTCCGGGCCTCCCCCGGGAAGAGGACCTGCGCGTGGAGCGCGTCGCCGATGTCCTTGACCCGGGGCGCCATCAGGTCGGAGTTGCACGGGACGATCGCGATCGGGCGGAGCCCCTCGGCCTCGAGCGCCGCGCGGTGCGTCCTCAGGCACTCCTCCGTGAGCCCCGAGACGGCGCAGCCGGAGCAGCCGGCCGAGCCGGGACCGAAGGAGTCGGCGTCGGCGTCGCCCGGCTCCCCCTTCCGCTCGCAGACGCGGTTCAGGATCGCCCCGACGCTCCGCCCGTCCGAGAGCGCGCCGTAGCCACGCGCGGCGATGGCGATCGTCTCGGCCACCTCGGCGGCGGTCTGGTCGGCCGGCGCCGCGACGAGGACGAGCTCGGCGTCGAGGGCCTTCAGCATCAGCGCGTTCACCCGCGAGGAGTGGACCATCCCCATCTCGGGGTGCATCCCCTGGACGACGAGGACCTCGACGTCCTCCCCTGCCTGGTCGGCGATCGCGACGACGCGCTCCATGAGCGTCTGGTCGTCGCCGGCGGCGAGGAGCGCCTCCGCCTCGCCGCGCGGCACGGCCGGCGGGATCGCGAAGTGGGCGCCGAGGGAGAGGAGCGGGATCGTGTGGTCGGGCTCGCGGTTCGCGACGGGCTTGGCGAACCCGACCCGGATCCCCTCGCGGTCGAGCGCGCGGACGATGCCGAGGCAGGCGGTCGTGATGCCGACGCCGCGGCCGGCGGGGGCGACGAGGACGGTCGTGCGCATCTGCAGGTCCTTCCTTCGCTCAGGCGCCGCGCGCGATCCGCTCGGCGTCCTCGGCGATCATCAGCTCCTCGTTCGTCGGCACGACGAGGGCCTGGGGGCGGGTTCCGGTCGTGATCCGGCCGTTCTGTCCGCGGCCGTGCCTCGCGTTCGCGGCGGCGTCGAGCTCCAGCCCGAGGAAGCCGAGGCGCTCGACCGTCATCGACCTCACGGTCGTCGAGTTCTCCCCGATGCCGCCGGTAAAGACGAGGGCGTCGAGGCGGCCGAGCGGGACGACGAGGGCGGCGATCGTCTTGGCGAGGACGTAGCAGAAGAGGTCGAGCGCGAGCCTGGCCCGCTCGTTCCCTCCCGCCGCGGCCTCCTCGACCGTCCGCATGTCGTTCGAGAGGCCCGACACGCCGAGGAGGCCCGACTTCTTGTTGAGGACGTCCAGGATCTCCTTCGCGTTCTTCCCGGTCGCGTCGGCGACGTGGCCGATGATCGCCGGGTCGATCGACCCGCTGCGGGTCCCCATGACGAGCCCCTCGAGCGGCGTCAGGCCCATCGTCGTGTCGACGCTCTTCCCGTTCCGGACCGCGGCCGCGGAGCAGCCGTTGCCGAGGTGGGCCGTGACGATCGCGTGGTCGTCGGCCGGCAGGCCCGTCAGGCGGAGCGCCTCGCGGGCGACGAAGCGGTGGCTCGTCCCGTGGAAGCCGTAGCGGCGGACGCCGTGCTTCTCGAGCCACTCGTGGGGCACCGGGTAGGTGTAGGCGACCGGCGGCATCGTCTGGTGGAACGCCGTGTCGAAGACGCCGACCTGGAGGAGGCCCGGGAAGAGGTTCTGCGCGATCCGGATGCCGACGAGGTTCGGCGGGTTGTGGAGCGGCCCGAGCGGGATGCACTCCTCGACCTTCGCGATGACCTCGGGGGTGATCGCCATCGAGCCGGCGAACTTCGAGCCTCCGTGGACGACGCGGTGCCCGACGGCGAGGAGGCCGTCGGCGAGGCCGAGCTCGCGGAGGACGTCGACCACGGCGTGGAGCGCCTCGTCGTGGAGCGCGCCGGCGATGGGGCGGGACGACTTCGTCCCGTTCCGCTTCACGTCGAGCGAGGCCTCGGGCGAGCCGAGGCGCTGGGCGATGCCGGAGACGTGCTCGACGGAGGTGTCGGGGTCGATCACGGCGAACTTGAGGGAGGAGGATCCGCAGTTGAGGACGAGTACGTTCATGGCCTTCTTTCGTAGCCTTCGGCGCGGCGGACCCCCGGGAAGGCTCTCTGCCCCGGGTCCGGTGAGGCGTCGCGGCGGCGTGGCGTTCGGGTTCGAATGACGGTCTCCGGCAGGGCCGTCCCGCGCCCTCCCGAAACCGTTTCGGGGCGCCCGGCCGGCCAGCGGGGCATCATAGCGCGCTGCGTTGCGGCGGGCGAGCCGCGGGACCTCGCGCGGACGGAACCGTGCGGAGGCGCACACGCCGGGAACCGGATCGCGCCGGGAGGGTCTCATCCCGCGGAGGCAACGATGAGAACCCCGATCACCGCCGCCCTGACCCTCGCCCTCGCCACCGCCCTCCCCGGCGCCGCCGCGAACCGGGGCGGGTTCGAGATGTCGGTCCTCGTCGACGGCGCCGCCCGCCCCGAGTACGTGAAGGGGGGGACCGTCTACATCGAGGCGTTGAAGGGGCGCGAGTACGCGATCCGCGTCACGAACCCGCTCGGAGTCCGCGTCGGCGTCGCCCTCGCCGTCGACGGCCTCAACACGGTCGACGCCTCCCACGGCGACGCCGTCTCCGCGACGAAGTGGATCCTCGAGCCGTACCAGTCGATCGTCCTCGAGGGGTGGCAGGTCAGCCTCTCCGACGCCCGCCGGTTCGTCTTCACGGGCGAGCGCGACTCCTACGGCGCCGCCCTCGGGAAGACGGAGAACCTCGGGGTCGTCGAGGCGGTCTTCTTCGCCGAGAAGGCGCCCCGGCCGATGCCGGTCCTCCCGCAGGCGTGCGACTCGAGAGACGCCGCCGGCCGCCCCGCGAGCCAGGCCCCTGCGCCGAGCGCGAAGGGGCAGGCCGAGTCGTCCCGCAAGGAGAAGGCGGCCGCGTCCGCGCTCGCCGACGAGTACGCCGCGACCGGGATGGGCGACCGGACCCGCCACGACGTCACGCGCGTCGACCTCGACCTCGAGAAGACGCCCTCGGCGCGCGTCCGGATCCGCTACGAGTTCCGCCCCCAGCTCGTGAAGCTCGGCATCCTCCCCGCCGACGACGACCGCCTCGCGCGGCGCGAGAAAGCCCGCGGGTTCGACCGCTTCTGCCCCGAGCCGAACCGCTGACGCCAGCCCCGCGAGGTCCCGCGAGCGCCCCGGGGCCCCGCCCCGGGGCGTTCGCTATTCGAGGTCGCCCAGGTACCGGGCGTACTCCTCGAAGTAGCCGCCGAGGGCGAGACAGAAGCCGTGGTTCCCGGACCCCTCGGCGAGCGCGGTCGGCACGTGCCGGAGGCGCACGACCGTCCCCTCGCAGGCGACCTTCTTCCCGTTCGGCAGGTGGAGGACCGTCTTCAGGCGGTCGGCCAGCTTCGGGACGTACGAGCTCGAGATGAAGAGCCCCGTGTGCGAGAGGTCCCAGGTGAAGCCGGACGCCGTGCGCCCGTCCAGCTCGATGTCCACCAGGAGCCGTTTTCTCTTCCGCGGAAACGACCGCTTGTCGTTCATCGGGCCCTCCGTTGCCGGGGCTCGTCCAGTACGCCACTCGATCTGACGGCTCCATTCTAGACAGTCTCGATGCACTGCAGCCCCGGCATGTCGCCGGGTCCCCGCGCTCCGGCGAGCCGCGTCCGGCACGGGGCCGGGGCCTCCAAGGCCGGCCTGCCGCCCGGGGCACTCCTCGGCTCCGTCCCTTGACCCTCTCCTGCGCGAGGAATATCCTATCAATCCGGTAGGAGTACTTCCTGAAGATCTCCCAACGCGGCCTCTACGCCCTGAAAGCGCTCGTCCACCTCGCAGGGAGGTGGGACGGAGGCATCGTCCCGACGCGCGAGATCGCCGAGCGGGAAGGGATCCCCGAGAAGTTCCTGGAGGCGATCCTCGTCACCCTCAAGAACGCCCGGATCGTGACGAGCCGGAGGGGCCGCGAGGGAGGCTACCGGCTGCGCCGCCCCCCGGGCGAGATCGTCGTCGGCGACGTCGTCCGGCTCCTCGACGGGCCGCTCGCCCCGTTCGGCGACAACGCCGAGCTCGTCCGGCGCGTGAAGAGCGAGCCTCTCCACCCGGGTCTCTTCGACCTCTTCCTCGACGTCCGGAACGCGGCCGCCGCGATCCTCGACAACACAACGCTGGCCGACCTCCTCCTGCGCGACGCCGGGATCTTCCACGCGCGCCAGGAGGGAGCCGCCACGCCGGAGCAGAAGTGAGCCGTCGCCCCCGCCGCATCGTCCGTCCCGCCGCGGCCGCCGCCGTCGCGGCGGTCCTCTCCTTCCGGGCCGCCCCCGGCCACGCCGCCGGCGCCCCGGCCTCCGTCGAGATCCTGAACGTCTCGTACGACCCGACGCGCGAGCTCTACCGCGAGGTGAACGCCGCGTTCGCGCGGGAGTACCGCGACAGGACCGGGACCGACGTGACCGTCCGCATGTCGCACGGCGGCTCGGGGAAGCAGGCCCGCGCCGTCATCGACGGCCAGCAGGCGGACGTCGTCACGCTCGCGCTCGCGTACGACGTCGACGCCCTCGCCGACCGCGGGCTCGTGAAGCCGGGCTGGCAGGCCCGCCTCCCGCACGACTCCGCGCCCTACACCTCGACGATCGTCTTCCTCGTGAGGAAGGGAAACCCGAAGGGGATCCGCGACTGGACCGACCTCGCGCGCCCCGGCGTCTCGGTCATCTGCCCGAACCCGAAGACCTCGGGCGCCGCGAGGTGGGGCTACCTCGCGGCCTGGGGCTCGGCGCTCAAGGCCGGGAAGGGGGACGCCGGCGCGCGCGACCTCGTGGCCGGGCTGTTCCGCAACGTCGCGGTCCTCGACACGGGGGCGCGCGGCGCGACGACCACCTTCGTCCAGCGCGGCCTCGGGGACGCCCTCGTCGCGTGGGAGAACGAGGCCTACCTCGCCCTCGCCGAGGCGGGGAAGGAGACGGTCGAGATCGTCGTCCCGAAGGTCTCGATCCTCGCCGAGCCCCCGGTCGCCGTCGTCGACGCCGTCGTCGACAGGAAAGGGACGCGCGCCGTCGCGGAGGCCTACCTCCGCTTCCTCTACTCTCCCGCCGCCCAGGAGATCGCCGCCCGCCATCACTACCGCCCGCGCCTCCCCGAGGCCGCGGCGAAGGCAGGGCGCACCTTCCCCGCGCTCTCGACGTTCACCGTCGGCGAGCTCTTCGGCGGCTGGCGCGCCGCGCAGAAGAGGCACTTCGACGACGGCGGCGTCTTCGACTCGCTCTTCGTCACGAAGTGAAGCCGGCCCGCGTCTCCCCGTCGCTCCTTCCGGGCTTCGGCCCGGCGCTCGGCGTGACGCTCCTCGGCCTCTCGCTCGTCGTCCTCGCGCCGCTCTCGGCGCTCCTCGCGACCTCCCTCCGCGGGAGCCCGCGCGCGTTTCTCGGGGCCGTCACGACCCCGCGGGTCGTCGCGGCGCTCCGCCTCTCCTTCGGCCTCTCCGCCGCCGCCGCGGTCGTCTCCGCGTTCCTCGGCCTCCTCGTCGGATGGGTCCTCGTCCGGTACCGCTTCCCGGGGAGGCGGCTCCTCGACGCTCTCGTCGACCTCCCCTTCGCCCTCCCGACCGCCGTCGCCGGCATCACGCTCACGACGCTCTACGCCCCGAACGGCTGGCTCGGCAGGCCCCTCGCCGTCCTCGGCATCCCCGTCGCGTTCCGCCCCCTCGGCATCGGCGTCGCGCTCGTCTTCCTCGGGATCCCCTTCACCGTGAGGACGCTCCAGCCGGTCCTCGCGAGCCTCGACCCCGAGGTCGAGGACGCCGCCGCGAGCCTCGGCGCGCCGCGCCTCGAGACCTTCCGCCGGGTCCTCTTCCCCGAGCTTCTCCCGTCGCTCCTCACCGGCGCGACGCTCGCCTTCGCGCGCGGCCTCGGCGAGTACGGCTCCGTCGTCTTCATCTCCGGGAACATGCCGATGAAGACCGAGATCGCGCCGCTCCTCGTCATGACGAAGCTCGAGCAGTACGACCTGGCGGGCGCGACGGCGCTCGCGACCGTCCTCCTCGTCGCCTCGTTCCTCCTCCTTCTCCTCCTCAACCGGCTCGAGGCCTGGGCCGCCCGGGGCGCCCGGTGAAGCCGCTCCGCCCGCGCGAGGCGCCGGCCGTCCGCCTCGTCCTCATCGCGCTCGCCGTCGCCGCGATCGCCCTCTTCCTCCTCGTCCCGCTCGCCGCGGTCTTCGTCGAGGCGTTCCGGAACGGCGCGGGCGCCTGGCTCGCGGCCGTCTCCGAGCCCGACGCGCGCCACGCGCTGAAGCTGACGCTCCTCGTCGCGGCGATCGCCGTCCCCGTGAACGCCTTCTTCGGCCTCGCCGCCGGCTGGGCGCTCGGGAAGTTCCGCTTCCCGGGCCGGAACCTCGTCCTGACGCTCGTCGACCTCCCGTTCGCCGTCTCCCCCGTCGTCGCCGGCCTCGTCTTCGTCCTCCTCTTCGGACGCTCCGGCGTCTTCGGCGCCTGGCTCGCGGCGCGCGGCATCGAGATCGTCTTCGCGGTCCCCGGCATCGTCCTCGCGACCGTCTTCGTCACCTTCCCGTTCGTCGCCCGCGAGATCGTCCCGCTCATGCAGTCGCAGGGGGCCGACGAGGAGGAGGCGGCGCGCGTCCTCGGCGCCGGCTTCCTCACGACCTTCCTCCGCGTCACGCTCCCGAACGTGAAGTGGGCGCTCCTCTACGGCGTCGTCCTCTGCACGGCTCGCGCCGTTGGCGAGTTCGGTGCCGTCTCCGTCGTCTCGGGCCACGTCCGCGGCGTCACGAACACGCTCCCCCTCCACATCGAGGCGCTCTACAACGAGTACGCCTTCCAGGGGGCGTTCGCGGCCGCGTCGCTCCTCACCTTCGTCGCCCTCGCCACGATGGCGGCCAAGGCGTTCCTCTCGCGCCACGCGAGGGAGGAGGCCCCTTGAGCATCGAGGTCCGTTCCGTCTCGAAGTCGTTCGGGAGCTTCCTCGCCCTCGACGACGTCTCGCTCCACGTCGGCGAGGGGGAGCTCGTCGCGCTCCTCGGCCCCTCGGGCTCCGGGAAGACGAGCCTCCTCCGGATCATCGCCGGCCTCGAGGAGCCCGACCGCGGCACGGTCCTCTTCGGGGGGCAGGACGCGACGCGGCGCGACGCCCGCGAGCGGCGCGTCGGCTTCGTCTTCCAGCACTACGCGCTCTTCCGCCGGATGACCGTCTTCGAGAACGTCGCGTTCGGCCTCCGCGTCAAGCCGCGCGCCGAGCGGCTGCCGGAGCCCGAGGTGAAGCGGCGCGTCACCGAGCTCCTGAAGCTCGTCCAGCTCGACTGGCTCGGCGACCGCCTCCCCTCCGAGCTCTCCGGCGGCCAGCGGCAGCGGGTCGCGCTCGCCCGCGCCCTCGCCGTCGAGCCGAAGGTCCTCCTCCTCGACGAGCCGTTCGGCTCGCTCGACGCGCGCGTGCGGCAGGAGCTCCGCCGCTGGCTCCGGCGGCTCCACGACGAGATCCGCCTGACGAGCCTCTTCGTGACGCACGACCAGGAGGAGGCGCTCGAGGTCGCCGACCGCGTCGTCCTCCTCGACCGGGGGCGGATCGTCCAGGACGGGACGCCGCAGGAGCTCTTCGAGAAGCCCGCCGGCCCGTTCGTCCTCGACTTCCTCGGCTCGGTGAACATCTTCCACGGCCGCGTCCAGAACGGCCGCGCGCACCTCGGCCCGCTCTCCGTCGACTACCCAGACCACCCGCACGCCGAGTCGCTTCCCGCCTCCGGCTACGCCCGCTCCTGGGAGATCGACGTCGAACGCGAGCGCGGCGGGACCGAGGGCTTCCCGGCGACGCTCCGGCACGTCTCCGAGGCGGGCGCCGTCGTGCGGCTCGAGCTCGTCCCGGACGACGGGCCGCCTCTCAAGGTGGAGATCTCGCGCGAGCGCTTCCTGGCGCTCGCGCCGGAGCCCGGCGAGAGGCTCCGCGTCCTGCCGCGCAAGGTCCGGGTCTTCCTCGCCGGGGCAGACGGCGGATAATTCCCCCGTCGTGTCGGGTGAAGCCGCTTCGATCGAACGCCCCCGCCCCGGAGCGGAGACGGCGGACGTTGCGTACCCGGCGCCGTCGTCCGCCCCGACGGACGGCGCCCCCTGGGACTGGGAAGACCTCTACTCCCGCCTCGGCCGCGGCCTCCTCGCCCTCGCCGAGCGGCGTTTCGGCCTCCCGCGGGAGGACGCCGAGGAGGCGCTCCAGCGCGCGGCGACCGCCATCGTCCTCGCCGCCCCGTCCGTGAGGAACCCCGAGGCCTACCTGACGTCGGTCTTCCTCCGCGAGTGTCTCGGCACCTGGCGCCGGCAGGTCGAGATCAGGCGACACGAGAGTCCCTTCCCGGAGGGGTACCAGAAGGCCGACGACGGCGCCGAGCGAATCGAGGTCGTCTGCCGGTTCCGGAAGGCCTTCTCGCTCCTCTCTCCTTACTGCCGCGCCGTCATGCGCTCCTGCCTCCTCGACGGGAAGCCGCGCGTCGCGGCCGCCAGCTCGGAAGCCACCGACCGGACTGCGTTTCGCCGCTACAGGAAGTGCCTGAGGACCCTCGCCAATGCGCTCGGCTGAACGACACCTCGACGAGTGCGCCCTGCTCGAGAAGGCCCTGACCGCCGGCGGCCCGCCCGACGCGCACGCGGAAACCTGCGCACGCTGCCGCGAGCGGATCGCCGCCTTCGCGTCCGGCCAGGAACACGTCCGGGACGTCGAGGGCGTTCTCGCGGCCGGGGAGGACACGGCCCCTGAACCGCCCGCATTCCTTTCCGCCCTCGGCGCCGCGCTCCGCACCGCCGAGCAGCTCGTCCTGGCCGCGGAGACCGGCGTGGACGCGCTCGCGGCCGCCGTCGCGTCCTCGGCCGACTCTGCCCGCTTTCCGGAGGTCGTCGTCCACGCGGCCCAGATCGCGTCACGCCTCACCGTCCGGCGGCCGGGCCTCGCGCTCGCGGTCGTCGAGACCGTGCGGCCGGCGCTCGCGCGACATGCGGACGCTCCCGCCCGCCGGCTCGCGTTCGCCGAGCTGCAGCTCCTCGAAAGCCAGGCTCTCCTCTACGCCGGTCGGACCGCCGAGGCCCGCCACGCCGCCCGGGAAGGGCTCGCCGCTCTGGAGTCGGCCGGGGCCCCGCTCCTCCTCCGATCGCGGGCGCTCTACTACGCCGGTTCCGCGGCCTGGGGAGACAGCCGCTACGAGGAGGCCCTCGGCCTCCTCTCCAGGGCCCGCGCCGGCTTCGCCGAGGACGGGCAGGACGCCTGGATCGGGCGTGCCGAGGCGGCCATCGGCCTCGTCCACTTCAGCCAGGCCCGCTTCCGGGACGCCCTCGCCGCTTTCGACGGCGCGCTCGAGCGCCTCGACGAACGGACCGACCCGGGCCCCGTCGAGGCAGTCCAGCAGAACCGGGCCGGCATCCTCATGAACCTCGGGCGGCTCGCCGACGCTCGCGCTGCCTTCGGGAAGGCGCTCGAGCTCGCCCTCCGGTCGGGCCTCACGGCCGGCGCCACCACGATCCGCGTGAACCTCCTGAACCTCGGCCTCGAGGAAGAGGCGTACGAGGAGGTCCGAGCCCGCGGCGAGAAGCTCGTCGCGACGTGCCTGCAGGAAGGGCTGGCCGTCGACGCCTACTACGCCCGTCTCGCGCTCGCCGAGGCCTGGGCCGCGCTCGGGAACTACGGGGCCGTCCGCGCGCTCGTCGAAGTGATCCGGGGGGATGCTCCTTCCGAGGTCCGCGACGACCCCGACGCGATGCGGCTCCTGGAGCGGCTCGACGCGGGGGATCACGAGGTGGCCGGGCGACTGCGCAGGCTCCGCCACTACCTCTCCGGCCGGGACCGGCTCGAGGTGCGAAAGCGGGCCTGAGCAGGGCGCCGGGTCAGCCGATCGGCTGCTTGCGCACGCCATCCCCCTCGCAGTCCGCCGTCGGTTCGGTCGCGCCCGTCGTCGGGGTCAGATCGACCCCGGTCGCGAGCAGGATGATCAGGAGAATCAGGTCCATGCGGCCTCCTTGCCGGCCGGATCGGCCGGGTCCCGGTCTCAGGGCGTTCCCCCTCACCTCCTCACGAGGGCTCGAGCATCCCCCGACTGACACCCGGCCGAGAAAAAGTTCGAGGCGACGTGTCAGTCGCACCCCCTTTCCCCCCTCGAAGGGATGTAGGGGGATGCCGGGGGCGAGGTCCGCCCGCCCACCGGCCTCCCCGGGAAAGGGGAGCCGCCATGGGGAGCGCGAACGGAACGGCACGACGCCAGGACCGACCCTCCGACTTCCAGATCGCCGACCGGTCGTTCCTCCTCGCGAACGACCTGCCCCGCGAGGAGCTCCTCCCCCTCGAGCGTGCGATCCAGGCCCGCGGCGGCACCCTTCACCCGTTCCTGAACGCGATGACCGACGTCCTCGTCGTCGGCCGCGCCGAGGGGAGCTCGAGCTCCGCCCGCTGGGCCCGCGAGCAGATCCGGCGGGGGACCTACTACCGCGACCGCTGGGGGCACCTCGAGGTCGTCACCGAGGACGAGCTGCGGGCCGTGCTGGGACTGCCGGGGACGGGATCGCCCTGAGGCCCTACCTCCGGTCCGCGAGCACCTCGAACCGCACGTCCGAGTCGCCCGGGATCCGGCCGCCCGTGCTCCGGTAGAGCGCGTGGCGGAGGGCGAGGACGTTGACCCAGCGGTCGTCCGGGTCCGACGCCATCGCCTTCGCGAGCGAGCGGGCATACGTGACCGGGACGCCGGCGGAGACGGTGGAGACGACCGAGACGACCTCGTCGACGAGGGAGCGGAGCGGGACGTCGGGGCGGTCGAACTTCAGCCGCACCCCGGTCAGGAGCTCGACGCCCGTCGCGGCGATGGACCACTGGTCGGAAGCGGGCGTCGCGTCGGCTCCCGCGACGATCTCGGGCGCGATGTAGCCCGGCGTCCCCATGAGGATGCTCACGGAGGAGATCGCCCCGCCGCTCTCGGAGGGCACCTCGGACTTCGTCTCGCGCGCGAGGCCGAAGTCGAGGAGCTTCAGCCGGGTCGTCCCGCCGGGCCCGCGCATCAGGAAGAGGTTGTCGGGCTTGACGTCGCGGTGGACGAGGCCCGCGGCATGCGCCGCCGCGAGGACGTCGAGCGCCCGGTCGAGCGCCCAGGAGACCTCGCGGAACGGGATCGGCTTGCGGAGCGACAGCTCGTTCCGGAGGGACCCTCCCGCGAGGAGCTCCATCACGAGGAACGCGCCGCCGGAGACGAGCTCGCCGTAGTCGTAGACGGCCACCGCGTTGGGGTGGCCGAGCCGTGCCGTCAGGCGCGCCTCGCGCCGGAACCGCGCCAGGGCCGACCGGTCGGAGAGGTGCTCGCCCCGGATCACCTTCACGGCCGCGTCGCGGTTCCCGCGGATGTCCCGCGCCGCGTAGACGGTCCCCATTCCCCCTTCGCCGAGGCGCCGGTCGAGCCGGTACCGCCCCGCGAGGAGCCGCGGAACCGCCTGCGTCATCTTCACGGCGTGGCCGTCGGCGGCGCAGACGAGCTCGTCCTCGTCCGCCACGCGCCCGCAGAGCTCGCACTCGTAGAGCGCGCCGCCGCCGCCCTCCTGGAGGTGCCCGAGGACCTTCTCGCGGACGCGGCGGTCCTCGTCGACCTGGCGCGTCAGCGCGGCCCGCTCGAGAGCGAGCGCGACGTGGCCCGCCACCGTTCCGAGGAGCCGCTGCTCCTCGGGGACGAACGCCTCGCCCGTCTTCTTGGCCCCGAGGGCGATCAGGCCGAGCGGCTCCCCGTCTCCCGAGAAGAGCGGCAGCGCCGCGGCGAAGCCGGCGGCCCGGAGGGCGTTCGCGAGCTCCCCCTCGGTGTAGGGGGGGTCGCCCGCGTCGGCCGTCAGCGCGTGGAACGTGTTGCGCGCCTCGACCGGGTCGGCGAGCGGGAGGAGGGCCGTCCGGTCGAGCTCCGGGACGTCCGCGAGCGCGCCGGTCGTCACGGGCCTCACGGACGCCCCGGGGGCCTCGAGCGCGAAGACCCAGAACGCCTGCCGGTCGGGCCGGTGGGCCGCCGCGATCCGGTGGAGGACGTCCCCGGCGAGGTCGCCGTCGGTGTCCTTCAGGTCGGCGACGACGTCGGCGACGAGCTGCGCCGGGTCGTACGCCCCCTGCTGGAACCGCCGGTCGAGGGCGACCTGGGCCTTCTTCCGGAGCGGGTCGAAGACGAGGAAGAGGAGGACCGCGACGAGCGCCGTCGTGAGGGTCCCCCGGAGGGCCGGCGAGACGAGGGCGACGAGGGCCGTCAGCGTCGGGACGCCCGCGAGGAGGAGGACGACGAGGGCCCCCGAGGCGATGGCGTACGAGGCGCTCCTGCGGATCAGCCGGTCGACCTCGAAGAGCTGGAAGCGCGTCGCGGCGACGAGGAGCGCGAGCGGGAAGAGGACCGAGACCGACGAGAGCGCGGGGAGCGGCACGAGCGGGCCGTAGCCCGCGACGGCCGGGATGTCGCGCAGGAAGATGTAGAGGCCCATGTAGACGATGACGGCGACGAGGACGACGCGCGCCCTCCGGCGCACGTCCTCGCGGCGGGCCACCCACGCGAGCGAGAGGAAATAGACGAAGACGAAGAGGTTGACGGCGAGCGCGACGATCGCGATCCCGGTCCGCCACGCCCCTCCCGGGAGCGCCGCGCCGCCGTCGAGCCACCACCGGCGGAGGTGGAGGGCGAGCGGGACCGAGACGAGGAGCGTCCCGGCGACGTAGGCCCGCCCCGGCCGCGAGAGGCGGGTCACCGGGAAGAAGCCCCCGATCGTGACGAGCGTCCAGGCGATGGTGACGAAGTAGACGACGTCGGACCCGACGAAGGCGAGGCGGTCTGGAAGCGCCGTCTCGAACGTGACCGCCCCGATGATCCGCCCGGCGTTCAGGACGCCGAGGAGCGTCAGGAAGGGGAAGAGCGCCCGGTTGGCGGGGTCGAACGGACGCTTGAGGAGGACGACGACGCCGCCGGCGAAGTGAACGGCGAAGACCGCGAGGGCGAGGCCGAGCCGGGCCACCGAGAGGTGCCCCTCGCCGAAGCCGACGTCGGCGAGGAAGGCGATCCAGGCCAGCGAAACGAGGAGCGCGAAACAGAGGGCCGCGGCGACGATGCGCTTCTCGTGCGGGTCGGGGATCCTCACGGACCCCGGGATTATCCGCTTCGTCGCCCCCGCGCGCCGGGATCGCCCCGGAGGCGTTCGCGCGCGCGTACGATCCCGCCATGCGAGCCTTCCTCGTCGCGCTCCTCGCCCTCTCCGTCGCCCTTCCCCTCCTCGCCGAGTGGCCTCCGAAGGGGCGCGGGGAGGCGACGCGGTCACCCGTCTGGGCCGAGCACGGGATGGTCGCGAGCGCCCAGCCCCTCTGCACCGAGGCCGGCGTCGAGACGCTGCGCAAGGGAGGGAGCGCCGTCGACGCGGCGATCGCCACGAACGCCTGCCTCGGCCTGATGGAGCCGACGGCGAACGGGCTCGGCGGAGACCTCTTCGCGATCCTCTGGGACCCGGGCGCCAAGAAGGTCGTCGGGCTCAACGCCTCGGGCCGCGCGCCGCTCGCGCTGACGGTCGACAAGGTCCCGCCGCTCGCCGACGGGACGATCCCGCTCCACAGCCCGTACGCCTGGACGGTCCCCGGCTGCGGCGACGGCTGGCTCGAGCTCCACGCGAAGTACGGGAAGCTCCCGCTCTCCGAGGTTCTCGCGCCGGCGATCCGCTACGCCGAGGAGGGCTTTCCCCTCTCCCCCGTCATCGCCTCGAACTGGGCGAGCGGCTCGGCCCGCTTCCGCGAGAAGCCGGGCTTCGCCGAGGTCTTCCTGCCGGGCGGGAGGGCGCCGAGGGAGGGCGAGCGCTTCCGGAACCCCGCGCTCGCGAAGACGCTCCGCCTCCTCGCCGCGAAGAAGCGGGCCGGCTGGGAGGGGGAGTTCGCCGACGCGATCGTCGCCTTCTCGAAGGCGAACGGCGGCTTCTTCGCGAAGGAGGACTTCGTCCGCCACCGCTCGACGTGGGACGCGCCGATCTCGACGAGCTACCGCGGCTACGACGTCTGGGAGCTCCCGCCGAACACCCAGGGGCTCGCCGCGCTCCAGATGCTGAACCTCCTCGAGGGGTTCGACCTCGCGAAGATGGGGAGGGGCAGCGCCGACTTCTGGCACGTCATGGTCGAGGCGAAGAAGGTCGCCTACGCCGACCGGGCCCGCTTCTACGCCGACCCCGCCTTCGCGAAGGTCCCGCTCGAGCGCCTCCTCTCGAAGGAGTACGCGAGGGAGCGCGCGAAGAAGATCGACATGAAGCGCGCTTCCCGCGAGGACCCGCCGGACGAGGAGGCCGTCCTCAACCGGAAGGAGACGACCTACCTCTGCGCGGCCGACGCCTCGGGGCTCATGGTCTCCCTGATCCAGAGCAACTACACCGGCTTCGGGTCGGGCTACGCCGTCCCGGCGCTCGGCATCGGCATCCACAACCGGGGCGCCCTCTTCTCGCTGAAGAAGGGGCACCCGAACGTCCTCGAGCCGGGGAAGCGCCCCTTCCAGACGATCATCCCGGCCTTCCTGACGAAGGACGGCCAGCCTTTGATGGCCTTCGGCCTGATGGGGGGCGACATGCAGCCCCAGGGGCACGCGCAGGTCGTCGTGAACCTCGTCGACTTCGGCATGAACCTGCAGGAGGCGGGCGACGCGATCCGCTTCCACCACACCGGCTCGAGCGAGCCGACCGGGACCGTGATGAAGGACGGCGGCGAGCTCTTCCTCGAGGAGGGGCTCGGCCCTTCGGTCCTCGAGGAGCTGATGCGGCGCGGGCACCGGATCGGGCGCGAGTCGGTGGGCGCCTACGGCGGGTACCAGGCGATCGCGCGAGACCCGGCGACCGGTTTCCTCCTCGGGGCGACCGAGAAGCGGAAGGACGGGGCCGCCGCCGGGTTCTGAATGGTCGGGAGCGCGTGGAGCGGGCGGCCGGGGCTCCCCCGCCGCCCGGTGTAACCTCTCCCCCATGAGCGTTCCGACCGCCGAGAAGGCCGCCCCCCGCGTCTCCGAGCGGGGCCGGCGCGTCCCCGCCTCCCCCATCCGCAAGCTCGCCTCCTACGCCGACGCGGCGAAGAAGCGCGGCGTGAAGGTCTATCACCTCAACATCGGCCAGCCCGACCTCGAGACCCCCGCCCCGATGCGGGACCGGCTCGCGCAGATCCACGACAAGGTCTACGCGTACACGCCGTCGAACGGCACCCCCGAGTGCCTCGACTTCCTCGTCGGCTACTACCGCGGCCGCGGCATCGAGCTGACGAAGAGCCAGGTCATCACGACGACGGGCGGGAGCGAGGCGATCCAGTTCGCCTTCATGGCCTGCTGCGAGGTCGGCGACGAGGCCCTCCTCGTCGAGCCCTTCTACACGAACTACCGCGCGTTCGCGGCGATGGGAGGGATCGACCTGAAGCCGATCGTCACCCGCGCCGAGGAGGGGTTCCACCTCCCCTCCCGCGAGGAGTGGGAGAAGGCCCTCACGCCGAGGACGAAGGCCGTCCTCCTCTGCAACCCGAACAACCCGACGGGCACCGTCTACACGCGCGAGGAGCTCGTCACCGTCGCCGAGTTCTGCCGCGACCACGGCCTCTTCCTCATCGCCGACGAGGTCTACCGCGAGTTCGTCTACGACGGCCGGCAGATCGCGAGCGCGCTCTCGCTCCCCGGCTTCGAGGACGTCGTCGTCGTCGTCGACAGCCTCTCCAAGCGCTACAGCGCCTGCGGCATCCGCCTCGGCTGCCTCGTCACCCGCAACCCCGAGGTCTACCAGGCGTGCCTCCACATGGCGCAGGGGCGCCTCTCCCCTCCGGGGCTCGCGCAGGCGATCGCGCCCGGCGCAGCGCTCCTCGGCCCCGAGTACGTCGAGGGGGTCGTGAAGGAGTACGGCCACCGGCGCGACATCCTCTACGAGGAGCTGACGAAGGTCCCCGGCATCTTCTTCCGCAAGCCCGAGGGGGCCTTCTACTTCGTCGCCCGGATCCCGGTGAAGGACAGCGAGGACTTCGCCCAGTGGCTCCTCACCGATTTCCAGCTGGACGGCGCGACGGTGATGGTCGCCCCGGCCGACGGCTTCTACGCGACGCCGGGCCTCGGGAAGGACGAGGTACGGATCGCCTACGTCCTGAAGGCGGAAGACCTGAAGGCCGCCTGCCGCGTCCTCGAGGCCGCGATCCCGGCCTACCGCGCGGCGCGCGGGCTCTGACCTCGCGGCCCCGGTCTCTCGTCGATCCTGCAAGAGCCGGCTTCGAAATGAAGCCGGCTCTTGCATTTTCTGCGGACGGGGCCCACATTCCCGTCAAGGGTCAGGCAATTCACGCGAGGCCGTCTCAGTTACAGACCTGATTTCCCCTGGTCGGCGAGGAACCACTCTCCGCCGCCCCCCTCCCCGCAGGCCAGGGACGCCGGGAGCGACGCTTTGAGGCACGCTCCCGGCAGCTTTTTGGGGCGACGTCATCGGGCCGTCTCTCCCGATGTAAGGTTCTCCCGGTGAGGAACCCGCTTCCGGCCCTCCCGCTCGCCGTCCTCGCCCTCGCGACGCTCTCGACCGGTTGCCGCGACGCCGCCACGACCGGCTCCGGCCCTGTGGTCGGGCACGTGGCCGCCGCACCGCAGCCGTCCCCCACTCCCGTTCCGCCCGCGAGGCCCCCTCAGCCGCTCGAGGCGCTCCAGGCCGCCCACCGTCCTCCGGTCGAGCTCTCGGCCTCCGCGGTCCCGGGTCACCAGCCGCTCCCGACCTACCGGGCGAGGGTCCGGAACGCCTGCGACCGCCCCGTCCGGCGGGTCATCGCGACCGTCGTCTACCGCGACGAGGCCGGCCGCGCCCTGCCGGGAGAGAAGCACGACGTCGCCTTCGGGAGCCCCCTGAAGGCGATCGACCCGGGCGTGACGCTCGAGACGTCGTTCCTCTCCCGCGTCGAGCACGCACCGGGCGTCCGGCTCGTCGTCCGGTCGGTGACGTTTCTCGAGACGGGAACCGGGGCCGGGCCCGTGCCGCGCGAGTGGCAGAACCCGCGCTACGACGCGGACCTCGCCGAGGCGGAAGGGGGGCGCTGACACGGCTCCCTCCCCCGCCCGGGATTGACGGCCGCCCGCAGCGGCCCATCTTCTCGGGAGGCGCATCGAGAGTGGACGATCCCCGCGCGGACGTCCCGGGAGGCCTCGTCGTGAAAGCTCCCCTGCTTACCCTTCTGTTGCTCGCGCTCCTGCCGCCCGAACCCGTCGCCCTCGCCGAGACGCAGGCCGTCAAGGCGCTCCGCGTCTACGTCGCCGGCGAGAGCATCGAGCAGTACAACCACTACGTCGCCCCCCCCTTCACCGCCGCCGGGGCGCTGAACGACCGGGGCGGCGGCGAGGCGCGCAACGACCCCGAGGAGTACGGCTGGATGGTGCCGCTGCGCGACCGCCTCGCGCTTCGCGCCCCGGACCTGACGATCCAGTTCGTCGGCTCGGGGAACTGGACGGACGGCGGCGACTCTCCGTACACCGGGACCTACCCGACGACGGAGGCCGAGCCGACCTCGGCGATCGCCGGGACCTCCATCCGTTCCTGGCTCGACCAGCGCCGCGGCGAGCTCGAGGCGAGGACGTTCTGCTACGACGTCGCCTTCGCCTCCCGCTCCGGGAACGACTTCGGGAACGACGACGACGCCTCGTACCGCGACGACCTGAAGGAGCTGATCCTCCTCCTCTGGCGGGGCTCCTCCTGCCGGACCGACCCCGTCGTCGTCGTCACGGGGCACATGCCCGACGACCAGCGCGACTTCACGATGTCCGAGGCCGACTACGTCGCGCTCACGAAGCACCGCTTCGTGGAGCGGGCCCGGCAGGCCGTCTCCGAGATCGCCGCGGCCTACCCCACGCTCCGCGTCCGCTTCGTCGACCAGTACACCCCCTTCACCCGGAACACGCCGACGACGGCGTTCCCGTCGGAGAGCTGGTCGGCGAACGGCATCCCCGACTACGACAAGATCGTCCGCCCGGACGACCGCTACCACCCGCGCCGTCTCGCGTCGATCTACGCCGGCGAGCTCGCGGCCGACGGCCTCGACCTCGCGGAGATGCGATCCCTCGTCGGGTCGTCACCCGACGTGACCCATTCCTGGCTCCTCCCCTCGAGCGCGCGCAGCCCCGGGGCCGGCACGTTCTGGACGACGGACCTCCTGCTTCGCAACACGGGGACGGCCGCGGCCTCGGCGACGGTGAAGTTCCTCGGGCATTCCGGCGACGGGCGGAACGGCCCCGAGCAGCCGGTGACGCTCGCCGCGGGCGAGGCGCGGAGCTGGCCCGACGTCCTCGGGAGCCTCTTCGGCCTCGACGGCGACTACGGCCCGATCCTCGTGACCTCGTCGTCCCCGGGCCTCGTCGTCCAGGGCCAGACCTCGACGCCCGGCGGCGGCGGGACCTTCGGCCAGAGCGTCCCGGCCTTCTCGAACACCGACCTCGTCGGGTCGACCCCACGCTCGATCGTCGGCGTGCGGCAGGACGCCTCCTTCCGGACCAACCTCATGCTCGCCAATGCCGGAGACGCGCCGATCGACGTCCACGTCAACCTCATGACGCCGGCCGGGACAGCCAGGACGACGCGGGACGTCCCGCTCGGGCCGCTCGGCTTCGCCCAGCTCAACGTCGGCAGCGACCTCGACGGCGCGGGTCTCTCCGGCGCCGCCATCGAGGTTTCGACGACGACTCCCGGCGGGCGCTTCGCCGCCTACGCCTCGACGATCGACCAGGTCACCGGAGACCCGCGGACCCTCCTCGTCGGCGCGGACGCCGGCGGCCCCTGGCTCCTCCCCTCGAGCGCGCGCGTCGCGGGAGCCGGCGCCTTCTGGACGACGGACCTCGTCCTGCGCAACACGAGCTGGTCCCTCATGACGGTGACCGTCCGGTTCCTCGGCCACTCCGGCGACGGGGATGGCGGCCGCGAGACCTCCTTCGACCTCGCGATCGGCGAGTCGCGCACCTTCCCCGACGTCCTCGGCTCGCTCTTCGGCCTCGAGAGCGACTACGGGCCGATCCTCGTCACGCCGTCCGTGTCGGGGCTCGTCGTCCAGGGCCAGACCTTCACGCCGGGCGGCGGGGGAACCTTCGGGCAGAGCGTGCCCGGCGTGCCCACGACCGGCCTGATCGGGGCGGTGCCGCGCTCGATCGTCGGCGTGAGGCAGGACGCCTCCTTCCGGACGAACCTGATGCTCGCGAACGCCACGACGGGCGCTCTCGACGTCGACGTCGCCCTCGTCGGCGCATCCGGCGGCGCGCCGCTCGCGACCCGCCGCGTGAGCCTCGGCCCGCTCGGCTTCGGGCAGCTCAACGTCGCGAACGACCTCGGGGTCGACGGCGTGTCCGGTGCGGCGTTCGTCCTCTCGACGCCGACCGCGGGCGGCTCCTTCGCCGCCTACGCCTCGGCGATCGACCGGGCGACGGGAGACCCGAGGACGCTCCTGCCGCGATAGGCGGAGTCGCGGCCCAGCACGAGAGCCGGCAGGTCCGTCCGGCCACCGAACAGTTCCTCCGGCCTCTTCGCCGAGTGCTAGGCTGACGCAAAGCCCAGCGATTCCGCGAGACGGGACGATTTCCCCGGACTGCGCGGCGAACGCAGTGCCGGGTCCCGCTTCGCGGGGAAGGGGATGCCTGAGGTGGACGAGGCCTCGGCGACGTCCGGCTCGGGGGCCGGACCGGTGACCCGGAACGACGACGAAGCGTGGAGCGCCTTCCTCGCCGAGCAGGCCCCGCTCGTCCTCCAGGTCGTCCACCTCTTCGAGCGGGACGCCGACCAGGTGCAGGACTGTTTCCTCTTCGTCTGCGAGCACCTGCGCCGCGACGGCCTCCGCCGGATCCGGAAGTTCCGCGCGGAGGGGCCGGCCTCCTTCGCCACCTGGCTCCGCGCGGTCGTCCGCCGGCTCTGCCTCGACTGGCGCCGCCACCGCGACGGCCGCTTCCGCCTCCCGCGCGCGGTCGCGCGCCTCCCGGAGCTGGAGCAGGAGGTCTTCCGCTCGATCCACCTCCGCGGCCTCTCCGAGAACGAGACGTTCCACTCGCTGAAGGCGCTCTGGCCCGCCCTCACGCGCGGCGAGCTCTCCGCCGCCGCGGCCCGGGCCGCGAGGGCCGTGGACGGACGCTTCTCCTGGCTCCTGCTCTGGCGCCGGCCTCGGATTCTCTCGATCTCCGCCGCCCCGCCGGGCACCGACCCCGCCGAGCGCGAGGCGGGGCTCGTCGACCCGCGCGCCGACCCCGAGCGCGACGCGGCCGAGCACGAGCGGAACAGGGCGCTCGAGGCCTCCCTCGCGTTCCTCCCGGCCCGGGCGCGGCTCCTCGTCCGGCTCCGCTACGTCCAGGACCTTCCCCTCGAGGAGATCGCACGGCTCACGGGCCTCTCCGGCGCGTCCCAGGTCGAGCGCCAGCTTCGCCAGGCCCTCGACGACCTCCGCGACGCCATGACCGTGCGGGGTTTTCCAGGCGTGTCCGTGAAAGGGAAGCAGAGGCCATGAGCGACGACGACCTGACCGCCCGGATCCCTTCCGCGAGCGCCTCCGGCGCCCGGAGGGGCTGGCGCTGCCCGGACGAGTCGCTCCTCGCCGCCTTTGCCGAGGGGAACGTCGCCGGGGCGCGCCGGGAGGAGCTCGAAGCGCACGTCGCCGACTGCGCCTACTGCTGCGGCCAGCTCGGTTTCCTCTTGAGTGCCGGGGAGCTCGGCCCGCCCCCCGCCGTCCCCGCGCGCCTCCTCGCGGCCGCGCAGGGCGTGCGCACCCCGTTCTTCGGGCAGCTCCGCCCCGCGACCCTCGTCGCCGCAGGCGCCGGCATCGTCCTCGCGCTCCTCGTCGCCACGCCGTGGGGGCGGCCGGGGTTCCCGGGGGAGCCCGCCACGACCGGGGACGTCCGCGGTGCGCGGACCGCCGCCGCGGTCGACGCCGTTCCCCGGATCCTCCGGCCCCTCGAGGGCGAGAGCCTCCGCCGCTCCGCTCTCGACCTGACCTGGGCGGAGACGCCCGACGCCCTCTTCTACACAGTGGAGGTCGTCGAGGCCGACGGCGCCGTCGCCTGGGACGGGCGCGCCGAGGCCGCGCGCCTCGCGATTCCCGCCGCCGCCCCGCTCGTCCCCGGCAGGACCTACTACGCCCGCGTCCTCGCCCACCTCCGGAGCGGCGCGACGGTTCCGTCCCCCGCGGTGGGCTTCCGACTCGAGCCGGGCTAGGCGATCTCTCCGCAAGGGAGGCCGATGCACCCTTCGCCCCGCCTCCTCGCCGCCACGCTCCTCGTGAGCGTCCTCGCCCTCCCCGCCGCCGGCGCGACCGCGCCGCTCCCCGATCCGCTCGCGAAGGCGAGGGCGGTGTACGAGTCCGACGGCCCCGCCGCCGCCCTGCCGCTCCTCGAACAGGCCCTCGCCGACTGCCGCGTCTCCGGCGACCGGCGCTGCGAGGCGATCGCCCTCGGCATGGTCGGCAACTGCCACAAGCGGCTCGGCCACCTCGACGAGGCGCTGGACCTCCTGAAACAGGCGCTCGCGCGGAAACGCGAGCTCGGCGACCGGCTCGAGGAAGGGAAGGCGCTCAGCCACCTCGGCCTCGTCTACTGGGAAAGGGCCGAGTACCTCGAGGCGATCCGGTGCCTCGAAGAGGCGGCCGCGATCGGCCGCGCGCTCGGCGAGGCGAAGCTCGAGGGGTCGGCGCTCAACAACCTCGGCCTCGTCTACGACGAGATGGGCGACTACGCCCGGAGCCGCGCGTCGTACCGCCGCGCCCTCGAGCTCTACCGGCGGACCGGCTTCCCGCGCGGCGAGGGCGACACCCTCGGGAACCTCGGCGGCGTCTCCCTCCTCCTCGGGCGTTTCCGCGAGGCGATGGGCTTCTACCGCCAGGCGTTCGCCATCAGCAGGCGCCTCGGCAACAGGACGGCGATGAGCCAGGACCTCGGCAACCTCGCCCTCTGCCACGCCGGCCTCGGCGAGGTGAACGAGGCGCTCGCCGACTTCGACCGTGCTCTCGCGCTCGCGCGCGAGACCGGCCTCTGGAAGGAGGAGGCCGACGCGCTGAAGGGGAAGGGGACGCTCCTTTTCGAGACCGGCCGCCACACCGACGGGCTCGCGCTCGTCCGTTCCGCGCTCGCGCGCTACGAGGCCTCCGGCCTCGCGCGCGAGAGGGTCAGTGCGCTCCAGGAGATCGCGCTCCTCCACCTCGACCTCGGCGACGTCCTCGCGGCCGAGGAGAGTCTTCGGCGCTCCCTCGACGCCGCCCGCGCGATCGGGAACACGCCGGGGGTGCAGGCGGGCCTCGGCGCGCTCGGCGAGCTCGAGCGACGCCGCAAGCGCCCCGAGCAGGCCGCGGCGCTCTACCGCGAGGCGCTCGGCTTCGCCCGATCGGCCGGCGACCGTCGCCTCGAGACCTCCTGCCGCACCGCGCTCTCCGCCGTCCTCGCGGACCGCGGCGATCTCGCCGCAGCCCGCGACGAGGCCTCCCGCGCCCTCGAGCTCGCACGCGCCGAGACGGCGAAGCTCCCCGAGGCCGAGGCGCGCTCCGCCCTCGCCGAAGCCGAGCTCAGGCTCGGCGAGGCCGAGGCCGCGCTCGGGGAGCTCGCCGCCGGAGAGGCGCTCCTCGAGGGGCTCGGCGAGCCCGACGTCGGCTGGCGGCTCGCCTGGGGGCGCGGCCGGGCGCTCGAGGCGCTCGGCCGCGACGCCGAGGCCGTCGAGGCCTACCGGCGGGCCGTCGCACGGATCGAGACGGTGCGCGCGCGCCTCCGCGAGGAGCGGTACCGCGCCGGCTACATCGAGGAGCGCTACGAGGCGTACGTCGACCTCGTCCGCCTCCTCCTCCGCGTCGGGCGCGAGGACGAGGCGTTCTCCGCCTCCGAGAAGCTCCGGGCACGCAGCTACCTCGACCTCCTCGGGCGCGACGCCGACGCCCGGCTCGCGCCGACCGACCGCCGCCGGGCGACCGAGCTGAAGGAGCGGATCCGCGCCCTCGAGCGGGCGCTCGACGCCGAAGGGCGCGCCGCCGGGAGCCTCCGCCGTCCTGCCGCGGGCGTCTTCTCGGCCGAGCTCACCGCCGCCGAGGCCGAGTACAGCCGCTTCCTTTCCGGCATCCGCGGCGCCGACCCGGCGCTCGCCGCCAGCTGGTCGCTCTCCGTTCCGCCGGCGGGCGAGATCTGCGCCGCCCTTCCCCGCGACGCGGCCCTCGTCGAGTACGTCGTCGGCGAACGCGAGACCGTCCTCTTCGTCCTGAGGCGCGACGGTCTCCGGACCTTCGTCACGCCGGTCTCCCGCCGCGACCTCGCGGCCAGGGTCGCGCTCCTCCGCGACCTCGTCCTCCGCAAGGGCGACGAGTGGCGCGCCCCCGCGGCGAGCCTCGCCGCGCACCTCGTCGAGCCGATCCGTGCCGGGCGCGGCCTCGAGGGCGTGAGCCGCCTCTACGTCGTCCCGCACGGCGTCCTCCACCTCCTCCCCTTCGCCCTCCTCCCGACCGGATCGAAGGGGCGCCTCCTCGTCGAGGAGCTCGAGCTGGCCTCGCTCCCGTCCGCGGGTTCGCTCGTCCTGCGCTCCCCGACCGGCCGGCCCGGCGGCAGCGTCCTCGCCCTCGCCCCCGGCCGCGCGCGGCTCCGCAACGCGCCCGCCGAGGCGCGCGTCGTCGCCGAGGCGAACCCCGAGCCGCGCACGCTCCTCCTCGGCGAGGCTGCCACGGAGGGGGCCTTCAAGGCCGCCGCGCCGGGCTATCGGATCCTCCACCTCGCGACGCACAGCCGCTGGAACCGCCTCAACCCGCTCCTCTCCTCGCTAGAGCTCGAGCCGTCCGGCGGCGACGACGGAGCCCTCGAGGTCCACGAGATCCTCGGCCTCCCGCTCCGGGCCTCGCTCGTCACGCTGAGCGCCTGCGAGACCGCGCTCGGGAGCGACCTCCTCGGCTCGGTCCCCGCGGGCGACGACTTCGTCGGCCTCACGCGCGCCTTCCTCCACGCCGGGAGCGGCGCCGTCCTCGCGAGCCTCTGGGAGGTCGACGACCGCTCGACCCCTGAGCTGATGAAGGCCTTCTACGGCCGCCTCGCCTCCTCCAATCCCTCGGCCGCCCTCGCCGCGGCCCAGCGCGCGATGCTGGCAAGCGGCTCTCCCCTCTCCCACCCGTACCACTGGGCCCCCTTCGTCCTCGTCGGGGAGGCGCCCGTGAAGGAACCTTCGACAAATGTTTCAGCCGTGTCCGTGAAAGGCCGGTAGGAGGACAAGAGCCATGAATCGCCCCACGTCGACACACGCCCGGCTGACCTGGCTGGCCGGCGCTCTTCTCGCCGTCGGTCTCCTCCTCGCCGCTCCCGCCCCCGCGCAGACGATCACCGTGACCTCCGCCGTCCCCGACATGGCCGACCAGGGGACCCTCGGCCTCGTCGTCGCCATTTCCGGCGACGGCTTCGCCAAGGGCTCCAAGGTCGACTTCTTCGTCAGCGGGACCACGAACCCCGGCGGCATCACCGTCAAGAGCGTCAAGTACAAGAACCCGAAGGCCCTCGAGGCGACGATCGACGTCGCTCCCGACGCCCAGACCTCGCTGAAGTTCGATATCCAGGTCATGAGCGGGAGCCGAACGGGCAAGGGGACCGAGCTGTTCAAGGTGAACGTGAAGGTCACCGGCACCGACACGATCCCTCCGGGAACGATCACCGATCTCACCGCGGTCGACGTGGGCTACAGCGCGGCCCGCCTTTCCTACACCGTTCCCGCAGACGACGGCTGGAATCTCGCCAGCGGGCCTCCTGAAAAGTGGCAGCTCCGGGTTCGCCGGGACTGGAGCCCCGAGCGACCCGAATGTGGGAGGTTCGAAGCTTGGCCCGAGAGCTGGGCCGACGATCCCTGCCATGCATGGGGCAACGCCGGGATCGGGTTCGCCCAGGCTCCTGGCGAATCCGACTCCACCTACGCATACCTCGCTCCCGGGACGACCTACTGGGCCGTGATCCGGACGACGGACGACGCCATGCCCGACGCACACGTCTCTTCTCTCGACAGCGACCTCGCGGCCCAGGTGAGCTTCACGACGGCGGAAGCTCCCGCCACGAACTGGAGCACCGGCATCGTGGACGGGTGTCCTCCGCTCTGGCAGGACACCGACTGCGTCGTCTCCGGGGACCCTCGCCTCGACTTCGACGCCGCCGGAGAGCCGACGCTCGTCTACGTCGTGGACGGCCAGACGAAGCTCGCGAGCCGCGGCTCCGGGGGCTGGCTCATCGAGGCGCTCCCGGCCCACATCTCAGGCGGCGACAGCTACCACGGTGGCGCTACCGACTTCCGCTTCGACCCGGCCGGTCGTCTCGCCATCGTCCGAAACGGGATCACCGGAACGAAGTGGGACCTGCGTTACTTCGTCCGCAGCGGTGACTCGTGGTCGAACGAGCTCGTCACGACGTCCGCGGGCCGGGGCACTTCCCTCGCGTACAACCCGGTCGACGGAACGCCAACCATCGCCTACACCGCCAGCAAGGGAAGCGGCCAGGTGCTCCGTGTCGCCGAGAGGCGCGGGTCCTCGTGGACGAGCCAGACCGTCGCTCCGAGCACTAAGGGCGATCCCGAGCTCGTTTTCGACCCCTCCGGAAGGCCGGCCGTGCTGAGCCGGATCGAGCTCGCGGACGGCCAGAACGCGGCAGGGTTCGCGCTCCGCGCCTCCGACGGCACCTGGGCCCTCGAAACCGTCGAGGTTCCGTCCCTGATCCAGGACCCCGCGATGAGCCCGTCGGGGACCTGGGTATACCTGTCCGACTGCACCCTCGCGTTCGATCCCGTGCGCGGCGACTTCTCCGCTGCCTACGCGGCAGTGGCAGGAGGAGCCAACACGTATTGCGATACGGACAGCTGGGGCGACTGCCTCGTCGCAGTGAGGTACTGCGAGCGAGCTGCCGGCTCCCCCGCCCGCTGGGCGTGCGAGACGGTCGATTCCGGCGGCTTCGCGCGACCCGGTGCGCTCGCCTTTGCCGCCGATGGCACCGCCTACCTCACCGACAGGAACGGGAACACGCGTTTCGTCGCCTTCCGCCCCCCCGGTGGCGCCTGGCAGAAGGAGTACGTCGACTGGAACGGGGCGGGCCAGCTGGGGCAGGCCTGCCTCCGAATCGGTGCCCAGGGCCAGGTCGGCGTCGCCTACCCGAGCGGTTTCGACGCGCCACTGGGCGTGAAGCGAGGTCTGGTGAGCTTCGCTCTCCGCCCCGCCCCGACCCCTCCTTCGCCCTGACCGAAGGGGCACGAGGAGTCCGCTTCGTTCTCCCCTGGCGATCGGGCCAGCACTGGTCGAACACCTATCGCATGGGGTCAGGTCTTGATTTTCTACTATAGCTCCGCCGCCCTCCGAAGTCGGGGGGCGGCATCGGGGCATTCGGCGGGATCGCGCTCGGTCCCGGCCTGGTCTTATGTCAGATGTGACCAGAACCTGACCTTCTTTCGAAGGCCCGTCACCGATCAGCGTCATCGGCTGGCACGAAGCGAGGGGGTTGACTGCGGTTTCCGCCAACACAAGGGACGGCGCTGGCCCCTGTTCCCTCGGGCCGATTCAGGAACCGCCGAACGCGGCCGTCAGCCCTTCTGCCTCGCGAAGAGCCTCGGGAGCTGGTTCGAGTAGGGCGGAGGCCTCAGGTCGCCCGGCTCCCCTCGCCCACCGCAAGCGCCGGCGCCGCCTCGAGCGTGCGCACCTCGAACGGCTTCAGCGTGAACGTCTGCTTCGCGCCCGCCCGGAGGAGCAGCCCGTCCGCGGGCTCGCTTCCCCTCCACGGGCTCCGCGCCTGGTACGTCTCCGGGGCGCGTTCGGGGAGCTCGAAGACGGCGGCCGGGTCGAGCGAGATCGCCTGCGTACGATCCGAGGGGTTGCGGAGCGTGAGGATGCCGAGACGAGGGCTCCACGAGGCCTGGCCGTAGACCTCGAGTCGCGCCGGGTCGCCGCCGACCCAGTGCGTGTCGACGAGGACGTCGGCGTTCCGGCGCGACCAGCGCGCGGCCTCCGCGAGGCGGTCCCACGCGGCGGGCGCGAGGAGCGACGGCGTGACGTACATCTCCTGGAGCTGGGTACCGGTGCCGAAGTAGGAGCGGACCTCGGCGTCGAAGTCGCCCGACGGGTCGGTGTCGAGCCTCTTCGCGTGCTTCGCGAAGACGAGGCCGTGAAGCATCAGCGAGCTCAGCGGGAAGAGGCTCCCGGCGAGCGCGACGCCCTGGTACGTGTCGGCGTCGCGGTAGGTGATCCAGCGCTGGCGGTCGGTGCCGACGCCGGTGAAGTCGTGGTCCTCGCCGCCGCGCCAGATCGAGTCGGCCCAGCGGAGCCAGAAGGGCGAGGGGTACGTGCCGGTCGTCAGGTTGACGTAGAGGTCGGGCTTCTCGCGGCGGAGGTCGTCGATCAGGGCGATCGCGGCGTCGAAGTCGCTCCCGAACGCGCTCCCGGGGACGACGGACGAGGCGTTGCCCGTGCCGTCGAACTTGAACTGGTTGACTCCGAAGCGCCGGACCATCTCGAGGCAGACTTCGCGGAACCGCGCGTAGTAGACGGGACCGGAGAGCGCGAGCCCGCCCCCCTGCACCTCGAAGCCCTGCTCCGCGGCCCAGGCGAGGCGCTCCTTCTTCGGCGTGCCGTAGCCGCCCCACGGCGAGAGCCACGCGCCGGGCGCGGCGCCGTAGCGCTCCGCGGCCTCCTTCAGCGGCGTGAAGCCGCGCGGGAAGCCCTCGTGGAAGCCCCAGAGCTTCCGGTCGTCCCAGCCGTCGTCGAAGAGGAAGCCGTCGAGCGTCACCTGCCGCTTCACGACGAGCTCCTCGCCGAAGGCGCGGATCACGCCGAGCGCGCCCGCCTCGTCGAACTTCGTGAAGTAGCCGAGGTCGTACCAGGAGTTGTAGTGGAGGAACGGCCGATAGGGATGCGCGCGCTCGCGTTCGACGTACTGGAGAACGCCGCGGCGCGGCTGCCCCGCGGGCGTCGTGCCGAAGACCGCCGAGACCGTCGTCGACTGCCCCGCGCGGAGCGGCAGCGCGCGGGAAAGCGCGCAGCGGACCCGCCCCTGCGCGGCCCAGCTCGTCGAGAGCGGGTGCTCGACGCCGAAGTACCAGCTCCCGGCGACGACGGGCGAGCCCTTCGTGTTCCCCGAGAGAACGCCGTCGAGGGCGAGGTCGACGAGGCAGAGCTCGGTAAGGGGGACGTCGGCCGCGCCGGCCGTCACCACGACCTCCTGCCGCAGGTACGAGGAGCCGTCGCGGAGGACGGCACGCCAGGAAATTCGAAGCGTTCCGGCCTCGTCGACGAGGTCGACCGCGAGCCGGCAGCCGGGAATGCCCTCGGATCGGCGCGAGGCGCTGCGCACGGCGGCGAGCTCCTCCACGCGAGGCGGACCCGCGAGGCGCAGCCGCGACGAGTCGACGACGGCCGCGCCGAGCGTCACGGAGAACGCGGCGCGCCCCACGGCGACGGACTTCCCCGTGCGTCCGTCCGTCAGACGGACGAGGTGGAGCCCCGCGGGACCGGCCTCCCACTCCCCCGCGACGAGCGCGTTGCCCAGCGTCAGCCTCGGGCCGTCGATCCGCGCCGTCGTCGCGGGCGGGCGAGCCGTCCCCTCCTCCCGCGCGAGCGCGAGAAACGAGGACAGCCCCGCCGCCGCGCCGAGGCCGGCGGCGGCCTGGAAGAAGAAATCGCGGCGGGACGGGACGCGGCCGAAGTCGTCCGGAGGCGGGTCGAGGCGCGGCATGGCCGGATGCTATGGCAGCCCTCTTCGCGATCGTCGCGGCGAAGGGCGGCGTTCCGACGCCGACTCGGCGGCCCCGGATTCTGCGAAGGATTCTCGAAATACGCTCTACACTTCGCCCGGTCCGTGGACAGGCTGCGCGGGGCACGGATTTCGGAGGCGGAATGATCGGTGCGAGTCTCGGCGGCTACAGGGTCTCTGCGAAGCTCGGCGAGGGCGGCATGGGCGAGGTCTGGCGCGCGACCGACGAGAGGCTCGGCCGCGACGTGGCGCTCAAGGTCCTCCCGGCGGCCGTCGCGGGAGACCCGGAGCGCCTCGCGCGCTTCGAGCGCGAGGCGCGCGTCCTCGCCTCCCTGAATCACCCGTCGATCGCCACGCTCTTCGGCCTCGAGACCTTCGACGGCCGCCACGTCCTCGTGATGGAGCTCGTCGAGGGGGAGGACCTCTCCGAGCGGATCGCGCGCGGCCCGATTCCCCTCGCCGAGGCGGCGCCGATCGCGCTCCAGATCGCGCAGGCGCTCGAGGCCGCGCACGAGAAGGGGATCGTCCACCGCGACCTCAAGCCCGCGAACGTCAAGCTGCGTCCCGACGGCACCGTGAAGGTCCTCGACTTCGGCCTCGCCAAGGCGTGGGAGGAGAACGCGGCGCAGAACAGCCTCTCGATCTCGCCGACGATCACCCGGCACGACACGAAGGCGGGCGTCATCCTCGGCACCGCCGCCTACATGGCGCCCGAGCAGGCCGCGGGCCTCGCCACCGACCGCCGGGCCGACGTCTGGTCCTTCGGCGTCGTCCTCTGGGAGATGCTCACCGGCCGGAAGCTCTTCGAGGGCGAGACCGTCTCCCACGTCCTCGCGGCGGTCCTCAAGGACTCTCCCGACCTCGCGGCGCTCCCGAAGGACCTCCCCCCGGTCGTCTCCTCATTGGTCTCCTCGTGCCTGAAGAAGAAGCCGGCGCGAAGGCTCCAGTCCATCGGCGACGCGCGCGTGACGCTCGAGGACTGGCTCGCGCAGCCCGAGTCGTTCGCGGCCGCGGCGCCCGCCCCCGCGTCCGCGGCGAACGCCCCGGCCCGGCGCGGGGTCCGCGCCGCGCTCCCCTGGGCCGTCGCGGCCGTCGGCCTCGCGGCCGGGCTCGCCGGCGCGTTCCTCGCGTCCCGCTCCCCCGCCGCCCCGCTCGTCAAGGCGTCGCTCGGCACGCCCGAGGGAACCACCTTCAGCCTGAACCCCGAGAGCCCCGGCCCGGTCGCACTCTCTCCCGACGGGAGGCGTCTGGCCTTCTCGGCCCAGGACGCCGACGGCAAGGTCCGGATCTTCGTCCGGAACCTGGACTCCACGACGGCCCACGCCCTCGCGGGCACCGAAGGCGCGGGCTACCCGTTCTGGTCCCCAGACTCCCGCTGGCTCGGATTCACCGTCCGTTCGGACCGCGTCCTCCGCAAGATCGACGTCACGGGAGGCCCTCCCGTCACGCTCTGCGCCGCCCCGAACGCCAAGGGCGGCAGCTGGAGCCCGGAGGGGACGATCGTCTTCGCCCCCGACGCCACCGGCCCCCTCCATCGGGTCTCCTCCGCCGGAGGGACCTCGCAGCCCCTGACGAAGGTCGACGCCGCGAACCACAACTCCCACCGCCACCCGCGCTTCCTCCCCGACGGGAAACGCTTCCTCTTCTTCGCGCGGGGTGTCGCCCCCGACCGCGGCGCGATCCTCCTCGGCTCGCTCGACGGAGGCGCGAACCGCGAGGTCGTGCGCGCGACGAGCCAGGCCGAGTACGCGTCCGGGCACCTCCTCTTCGTGCGCGAGCGGGTCCTCGTCGCGCAGGCCTTCGACGCGGCGAAGGGGACGATCTCCGGCGAGGCCGTCCCGATCGCGGAGGACCTCCTCGTCCTCGCCGGCGCGGCGCTCTCGGTCTTCTCGACCTCGACGAACGGCGTCCTCGCGTACCTCACCGGCAAGGCCGAGATCGCGGCGTCGCTCGAGTGGCGCGACCGCGAGGGGAAGGTCCTCGGCATGCTCGGCGAGCCGGCCGTCCAGCGCGTCGCGCAGCTCTCGCCCGACGCGAGGCTCGTCGCCGCCCAGATGAACGACGTCGCCATCGGGACGAACGACCTTTGGATCTACGACGTCGCGCGGGGCCTCCGGACCCGCTTCACGTTCGACCCGGGCGAGGATACCCAGCCGACGTGGTCGCCCGACGGCCGGAGCGTCTATTTCGCCTCGAACGCGAAGGGGGCCACGGCCGTCTACCGGAAGGCCATCGAGGGGGCGGGCGAGGTCGAGCTCGTCTCCTCGTCCGAGGATTCCCTCCAGCCCACGTCCGTCTCGCCGGACGGGAGGTTCCTCCTCGTCAACCGGTCCACGACGACGGCGGCCTCGAAGTCCGACATCGTGGTCCTCCCCCTCGAGCCGAAGGGGGAGCTGCGCCCGTTCCGGGCGACGGAGTTCTCCGAGGCCTGGGGCGCCTTCTCTCCCGACGGGAAGTGGGTCGCCTACACGTCGCAGGAGTCGGGAGAGTTCGAGGTCTTCGTCACGCCGTTCCCCGGCCCCGGCCGCCGCTGGCAGGTCTCGCCGCACAGCGGGGTCTACCCGCAGTGGCGCGCCGACGGCCGCGAGCTCTTCTGGATCCAGATGGACGGCCAGCTCGCGGCGGCGGAGGTCTCGGCCGAGGGCGACGGCTTCCGCGTCGGGGCGGTCACGCCGCTCTTCCGGCTCGCCGCCCCGACTCCCGGCGGCCCGACCTTCTCCCCCGCGCGCGACGGGAAGCGCTTCCTCGTCGCCCCGCAGGCCGTGCAGAAGCCGGGCAGCCTCCTGACGCTCGTCCTCGGCTGGCCGCGGGAGCTCGAGGTCCGCCGCTGACGCCGCGCGCGGCCGGGCCTCAGGCTCCTGGCCGCGCGTCGCGCTCGAGGACGCCCCGGAAGCTCCCGCGGTACGCCCAGAGCAGGAACCCCTCCAGCCCCGCGACGACCGGCACGACGCCGAGGAACGCCGGGTCGAGGAGGAGGTGGTAGAGCGCGATCGACGCGACCACCGGGCCGAGGAGCGCGAGCGCGAGCGGGACGAAGCGGTTCGAGAGGAGGAGGAGGCCGGCGCCGAGCTCGACCGCCTTCTCGACCCTCATCCAGCCGCTCTCGACGAGGATGACCTGGAACGCGTGCGGCGGCGCGAGCGGGAAGAGGCCGAGGAAGCCGCCGAGACCGGTCGCCGTGAAGAGGAGCCCGAGGGCGACGCGCGCTGCGGGGACGAGGCGCTTCAGGACGTCACCTCGGACGGAACGCCGGAGGGCCGGACCTCGGGATCGAACATCGCCCGCGATTCTCGCCCGAACCGCCGGCACGCCTCTGCTATGTTGAAAACGATGCCCGGCGCCCGACGCGCACAGACGATCTCCCTCTGCGGGGCGCGCGAGCACAACCTCGCCGGCTTCGACCTCGAGATCCCGCGCGGGAAGCTGACGGTCGTCACCGGCGTCTCCGGCTCCGGCAAGTCGTCGCTCGCGTTCGACACGCTCCTGCGCGAGGGACAGCGCCGCTTCCTCGAGCTCGTCCCGTCGTACGCCCGGCAGTTCGCGGGGGGCTTCCGGCGGCCCGAGATCGTCAGCGTCGAAGGGCTCGGCCCCGCGGTCGCCGTCTCGCAGGGGATCGCGCTCTCGAACCCCCGCTCCACGGTCGGCACGATGACGGAGGTCTGGGACCTCCTCCGCCTCCTCTACGCGCGCCTCGGCGAGGCCCCGGAAGGGGTGACGCTCTCGCGCGGCCTCTTCGGCTTCAATGGAGAAGGGGCGTGCCCCTCCTGCCGCGGCCTCGGCGTCGAGGACCGACTCGACCCGGAGCTCCTCGTCGCCGACGCGTCGAGGACGATTCGCGAGGGAGCTCTCCGCGTCTCGACGCCGAACGGCTACCTGATGTACTCGCAGGTGACGCTCGCCGTCCTCGACGACGTCCTCCGCGCCCACGGCGGCTCGGTCGACGTTCCGTGGCGCGACCTCTCCGACGAGGTGCGAGGGGTCGTCCTGAACGGCTCCGACAGGCTCCTCGTGCCGTTCGGGAAGCACCCGCTCGAGAACCGCCTGAAGTGGAAGGGGATCACGGCCCGCCCGCGCGAGGAGGGGCACTACCGGGGTCTCCTCCCGGTGATGGAGGAGATCCTCCGCGGGAAGCGGAACGACTCGATCCTCCGCTTCGTGAGGACGAGCCCCTGCCGCGACTGCGGCGGCTCGCGCCTCCGCCCCGAGGCCCGGTCGGTCCTCTGGCGCGGCCGGCCGATCGACGCTCTCGCGGCGTTCTCCGCGCGGGAGCTCCGCCGCTTCCTCGCGGCCGACGGGGACGGCGGGCCCGTCTTCGCGCCCATTCGGGACGAGGTCCTCGCGCGTTGCGCGCTGATGGACGACCTGGGCCTCGGCGACCTCGCGTTCGACCGTGCCGCGCCGACGCTCTCGACGGCCGAGGCGAGGCGCCTGCGCCTCCTCTCGCTCGCGCTCGGCGACCTGCGCGGCCTCCTCGTCGTCCTCGACGAGCCGAGCGCCGGCCTCCACCCGCGCGACATCGCGCGCCTCCTCCGCGTCCTCCGGGGACTGCGCGACCGGGGCCAGACCGTCGTCGTCGTCGATCACGACCCGGCTCTCGCGCGGAGCGCGGACTGGCTCGTCGACCTCGGCCCCGGCCCCGGCTCGGCGGGCGGGCGCCTCCTCTTCAGCGGTCCGCCCGACGACCTCCTCGCCCCGGACGGCCCCGACACGCCGACCCGCCGCTGGCTCCTCGAGGAGGCCGCGGCGACCCTGTCGCCGGGCGCCTCCCGCGGGACCTCGCCTCGCGCGACTGCCGCCTCCTCTTCTGGGCTCGCGCTCGTCGCGCTCGCGGGTCTGACGCGGCACAACGTCGCCGGCGTGACGCTCCGTCTCCTGCCCCACGCGCTCAACCTCGTCACCGGCGTCGCGGGCGCGGGGAAGAGCTCTCTCCTCGCGGCGGCCGTCGAGAGGCTGCGTGCCGACGCTGCCTTCCCGAGGGTCGTCGTCATCGACGCCGACCCGATCGGCCGCACCCCCCGCTCGAACCCCGCGACGTACACCGGCGCGTTCGACCTCGTCCGCGACCTCTTCGCCGCGACGCCCGCGGCGAAGGCACGGGGCTTCGGCAAGGGGCACTTCTCGTTCAACACGGCGGGAGGCCGCTGCGAGTCGTGCGAGGGGGCGGGCGTCCACGAGGTCGGGATGCGATACCTCGGCTCGGTCGACCTCGTCTGCGACGCCTGCGCCGGACGGCGCTTTCACCCCGACGTCCTCGAGGTCCGCCTCGACGGCCTTTCGATCGCGGACGTCCTCGAGCGGAGCGTCGCGGACGCGGCGGCCCGCTTCCGCGGACACCAGCGGCTCGCGCGGATCCTCGACGCCCTGCTCGGGCTCGGCCTCGGCTACCTGCCGCTCGGCCAGCCCGCGACGACGCTCTCGGGGGGCGAGGCGCAGCGGGTCAAGCTCGCGACAGAGCTCGCGAAGGCGTCGAGCCCGGCGCTCGTCGTCCTCGACGAGCCGACGACCGGGCTCCACGCGGCGGACGTCGCCGTCCTCGTCGCGGCGTTCGGGCGGCTCTGCGAGGCGGGACACACGCTCCTCGTCGCGGACCACGACCTCGGCCTCGTCCGCGCCGCCGACCGGGTGACCGAGCTCGGCCCCGGCAGCGGACCGGACGGCGGCCGGGTCGTCGTCGAGGGGAGCCTCGAGGACCTCGTCGCCTGCGCCGAGGCACCCACCGGGGCGGCGCTCCGGGGCGAGGTCGTCGTGGCAGCCGAGCCGAGCGCGGCCGCGAGGACCGCCGGCGCCGAGAACGGGGACGACGCCGTGCTCGAGCTCTCCGGCGTCACGACGCACAACCTTCGCGGCGTCACCGCGGCCTTCCCCGTCCCGGGCTTCACCGTCGTCACGGGCCCGTCGGGATCCGGGAAGTCGTCGCTCGTCTTCGACACGCTCCTCGCCGAGTCGCAGGCGCGCTTCGCCGACCTCGTCTCCCCCTGGGCGCGGCGCTTCCTCCCGATGAAGGGCGGCGCGGAGCTCGAAGCGGCGAGCGGCCTGACGGCCGCCGTCGCCGTCCCCGCCGAGGCGGGGCGGCGCAACCCGAGGGCGACCGTCGGGACCGTCACCGAGATCGACGAGCGGCTGCGCCTTCTCTTCGCACGCGCCGGCTCGCGCCCCTGTCCCCGTTGCGGCCGCGACGCCTCCGGACCGGCCTGCGCGTGCGGCGAACGCCTCGCGCCTCTCTGGGCCGCCGACTTCTCGCCCCACGCCGAGCGCGGCGCCTGCCCGTCGTGCCGCGGCCTCGGCTTCCTCGAGGCCTGCGACCCGTCGCGCCTCGTCTCGCGCCCCGATCTCCCCCTCGACGGCGGAGCGCTCGACGGCACGCGGTTCGGCGCCTACCTCGGCGAGGCCGACGGCCAGCACATGGCGACGCTGCGCGCCGCGGCCGGGGCGCTCGGCCTCGACGTCTCCGGCCCCTGGCGCGGCCTCTCTCCCGAGGCGCGGAGCCTCGCGATGGACGGCGCGGGAGAGCGCGTCTTCGACGTGCCGTGGGAGTACCGGCGCGGGAAGAGGACCGGCGTCCACCGCTTCTCCTCCCCGTGGAAGGGGCTCGCGCGCCTCGTCGAAGCCGAGTACGAGAGGGTCCACGCCGACGAGCGGGGCGAGGAGCTCGAGCCTCTCCTCGTCGACCGCCCCTGCGCGGCGTGCGGCGGCGAGAGGCTGAGGCCCGCGGCGCGCGCCGTCGTCTTCGCCGGTCTCCGCGCCCCCGAGGCCGCGGCGCTCGATGCCGACGGTCTCGCGGCGTGGCTCGACGGCCCTGCCGGCGCGGACGCCGGCACCGGGCTCGAGCACGTCGCCGGCCCGATCCGGTCCGACCTGCGCCGCCGCGTGGAAGCCCTCCGCGACTCCGGCCTCGGCTACCTCTCCCCCTCGCGGGAGATCGCGACGCTCTCGGGCGGCGAGGCGCAGCGCGTCCGCCTCGCGGCGGCGCTCGGAGGAGGGCTGGTCGGCGTGACGTACGTCCTCGACGAGCCGACGCAGGGGCTCCACCCGCGCGACACGGCGCGTCTCGCGGCCGTCCTCCGCGGGCTCGCCGAGGCCGGCAACGCCGTCGTCGTCGTCGAGCACGACGCCGCGCTCGTCGCCGCGGCGGACCACGTCGTCGAGCTGGGACCCGGGTCGGGACCGGACGGCGGCCTCGTCGTCGCCTCAGGTTCGCCGGCGGACCTCCGCTCGGACGCCTCGACCTACACGGGGCGCCTGCTCCGACGCGCGGTCCCCAGGCGTTCGAGCGCCCCGCGTGCGCTCTCGCCCGGCGTCACCGTCCGGGGCGCGTACTGGCACAACCTGAAGGACGTCGACGTCAGCTTCCCGGCCGGCGGCCTCGTCGTCGTCGCCGGCGTCTCGGGGAGCGGCAAGTCGACGCTCGTCCTCGACGTCCTCGCCCCGTCGCTCCGCGCCTCGTTCCGGGGCGAGGAACCGGTCGGCTGCCGCGCGCTCGAGCTCCACTCACCCCTCGCCGACCTGCTCGCCTCCGGCCAGGACTTTCTCGCCGTCGGCGGCGCGAGCACCGTCGCGACGCTCGCCGGCGTCGCCGACGGCCTCCGCCGCCGCTTCGCCGCGACGCCCGAAGCGAAGGCGCGGAAGCTCTCCGCGAGGGCCTTCTCCGCGGCCGTCCCCGGCGGCCGCTGCGAGGCGTGCGCCGGCCGAGGCGTCGTCACCGTCGCGATGGACCTCCTCCCCGACGTGACGGTCGGCTGCGAGGTGTGCGGCGGCAGGCGCTACTCGGACGACGTCCTCGCCTGCCGCGTCGACGGGAGGAGCCTGACCGACCTCCTCGACGCCCCGGTCGCCGAGGTCGCGTCGTGGCTCTCCGCCGACCGCTCGACCGCCGCCCCGCTCCTGGACCTGCGTGAGATCGGCCTCGGCTACCTCCGTCTCGGGCAGGAGGGAGTCGCGCTCTCCTCGGGCGAGAGGCAGCGGCTGCGCCTCGCGCGCCTCCTCGCCGCGGCCTCGGCGCGCCCCACCGCCGTCCTCCTCGACGAGCCGACGCGCGGCCTCGGCTTCGACGACGTCGACCGCCTCCTCGCCGCCCTCGAGCGCCTCGCGGCCGCCGGGCACCTCGTCGTCGTCGTCGAGCACCATCCCGAAGTGATCGCCGCGGCCGACTGGCTCGTCGAGCTGGGACCGGAAGGAGGCGAGCGGGGCGGGAGGGTCGTGCGGGCGGGCGGGCGCTGAACGGGGCTCCCGCCTCCCGCCCGACCGACGCCCGGGACGAACGGCCGCACAATCCCGACCGCATGACGAACACTTCGACCGCGATCCGGAGCGCCCTCGGCGAGCTGAAGACGACGACCCGCGCGTTCTTCTCCTCTCCCCGGGCCCTCTGGGGGCTGAACGTCCCGTACCTCCTCGAGGGGATCTCCTACTTCGGGGTCCTCACGCTCCTCATGAAGCTCCTCTCCGAGAACCTCGGGCTCGGGGACGTCCGGGCGGGCATCGTCGTCTCGCTCTTCACGGGCGGCATCACGTTCGCGATGTTCTTCCTCGGGGAGCTGGGCGACCGGTTCGGGACTCGGCGCGTCCTCCTCCTCTCGATCAGCGTGATGGCGGTGGGCCGGGTCCTCCTGACCGCGGCCGGCCGCCTCCCCGGAGGAGGGCTTGCCTCCCCCGCCTTCCTCGTCACCGCCCTCGGCCTCCTCGTCGTCGTCGTCGGCTTCGGGACGTTCCAGCCGGCCCTCTTCTCGGCGGTGAAGCAGTACTCCGACCCGAGCACGTCGGCCGTGGCGTTCGGCGTCATCTACGGCCTGAACAACCTGGGCGCGTTCCTGGCGGGCTTCCTCTCCCCGATCGTCCGGGAGGCGTCCGCGAACGCGTTCCCGCCGAACGGCATCCAGGGCGTCTACGCCCTCTACGCCGTCCTGACGTTCGTCTCGATCGCCGTCACGGCGCTCCTCCTGACGCCCGGGCTCGTGAAGGAGGCGCTCGCCCGCCGCCCGGCGAGCGCCGCGCTCGAGGCGGCCGCGAGCGCCGGGGAGAAGCCCCGCGTCTTCTCCGCGAGGTGGGTGGCCGAGCACCCGCTCCGCGACGCCCGCTTCGCCTTCTTCGTCTTCATCCTGATCCCGGTCCAGACGCTCTTCGCCCACAACTGGCTGACGCTGCCGCTCTACATCGACCGCGCCTTCGTGCCGTGGGTCAGCTCGCGGTTCGAGCTCTTCTCGAACCTCAGCCCGCTCCTCGTCTTCCTCCTCGCCCCCGTCGTCGCGGCGCTGACCGCGAAGAAGGACCCGCTCGACATGATGCAGTGGGGAACGCTCGTCATGGCGCTGCCGACGTTCCTCCTCGTCCTCGGCCCCTCGCCGGCGGCGCTCTTCGCCTTCATCGTCCTGATGACGGTCGGCGAGTCGATGTGGCAGCCCCGCTTCTACCACTACGTCACCGAGCTCGCCCCGCCCGGCCGGGCCGGGGCCTACGTGGGGATAGGCCAGTTCCCCTGGTTCCTGACGAAGTTCCTGACGGGCCTCTACGCCGGCTGGTTCCTCCAGCGCTACTGCCCGGCGGGGGGCCCGTATCGCACCGAGACGATGTGGCTCATCTACGGCGGGATCGCCATGGTGACGCCCGTCGCGCTGATCCTCGCCCGGGGCTGGCTCCGTGCCGGCGTCCGCCCGACCGCGAACGGGGAGGCCGCCGGGGCCGGCGACGGAGCCGCGTGACCGGCCGGCTCCATCCCCCCCGGAACGAGACCCTCCCGGGTACGAATTCGAGGGCACCACGACCGCTCCCCCGCGACCGCCGGACCGCTCCCGCCTGATCTCCGGAGAGGGTTCAAACCAGGGTTGACGCGTCGAACTTCCTGATAGAGTCCAGCTCCGCTTCCCCATCTCCGATTCTTTCCGTCCCCGACGACCGGCCCACCCCCTCCCGCGCAAGACCGAATGTCAACGCAAGGAGTTCGTCCGATGCCCAGCCGTTCCGTGCCGTTCCCGCGCACCCTCGCGGTTGCGCTCCTCCTCGCGCTCCTTCTGCTCCCGATCGGAGCAGCGTACGCGGACACTCCCGGCCAGCGCCTTCCGGCGATCCGGGGCACCGGGGAGACGACCGCCAGCATCATGGCGCGCCAGGCCGCGGCCCCGCCGCCGGGGCCGCGGCCGGAACACGAGCTCGAGTACCCCGACCGGAGCGGGCTTCCCGACAACCCCGCCGCCCTGCCGACCTCGCAGTTCCCGACGGCGCCGCCCCTCTCGGTCCTGGCTCCGGCCGTCGGCGCCCTGGCGCCGCAGACGACGGGCCTCTCCTTCGACGGGGCAACCCTGACCGACACGGGCGCCTTCCCTCCCGACTCCATGGGGTCCGTCGGCCCGACCCAGTTCGTCACGTTCGTCAACGGCCGCATCCGGACCTTCACGAAGGCCGGCGTCGCCGACGGCGTGATCAACGCCGACCCGGACGTCTTCTTCGCCTCCGTGATGACCCCGGTCAGCGGCTCCGTGGTCCTCAACTTCACGAGCGACCCGCAGGTCCGCTACGACCGGTTCACCTCGCGCTGGTTCCTGACGATCATCGACGTCCCCTGCACGAACGCGACCTGCACCACGACCGCCGCGAACCGGATCATGATCGCGGTCAGCGACGCGGCGAGCGCCGGGACGATCAGCGGCTCCACGGTCTGGACGTTCTTCTACGTCACGCCGAGCGCGGGAACGGACTTCTGCGACTACCCCTCGCTCGGCGTCGACGTGAACGCCCTCTACGTCGGCTGCAACATGTTCAGCAGCGCCGGGAGCTTCGTCGGGACGAACGGATACGTCGCCCAGAAGAGCTCCCTCCTCGCCGCCGGCCCCCCGGTCGTGACCTCGTTCGCGAACCTGGCCGCCGCGGCCGGCGCGGGCCCCTTCGCGCCGCGCGGCGTCGACAACTTCGACGCCACCGCGACGGAGGGCTACTTCGTCGGCGTCGACAACGCGACGTTCAGCACGGTGATGTTCCGGCGGGTCTCGAACCCGGGCTCGCTGACGCCGACGATCTCCGCCAACATCAGCGTGACCGTCCCGACGACGACCTCCCCGAACCCCGTGACGCACGCCGGCAACACCGGGGGCAACAACGGCCGCCTCGACTCGCTCGACGACCGGCTCTACGCGGCGATGGTCCGGAACGGCCGGCTCTGGACGGCGCACAACTTCCGCGTGAGCAGCGCCGGCGTGGCGAACACGGCAGCGACAGCCCGCAACGCGACGCGCTGGTACGAGTTCCAGAACCTGACGACGACGCCGACCATCGTCCAGTCGGGCACCGTCTTCGACAACGCCGCCACCCTCGCGGCCGCGCGGCAGTACTTCATTCCGTCGGTGGCCGTCACCGGCCAGGGGCACGCCGCGCTCGGCATCACGATGGCGGGTACCCCCGTCGGCGCGACGCCGGCCTACGTCGGCCGCCTCTCGGGGGCCACGCTCGGGACGATGGACGGGCCCCCGACGACGGCCGCCGTCACCTACGGTACGACCACGGCGAACTACAACCCCGCATCCGACCCCGGCGGGGCCTCCGGCCGGCGCTGGGGCGACTACTCCTTTACGAGCGTCGACCCGCTCGACGACATGACGATCTGGACGATCCAGGAATACAACCAGGCGCTGAACAGCTACGCCGTGCGCGTCGGGAAGCTCGCCGCGCCGCCGCCCGCGACGCCGACCTGCTCCGGGTCGCCGATCGCCTTCACCGGCCCCACCGGAAACGTCGTGATCAACGCGACATCGGCCTCCGGGTCCGGCTTCTACGACCCGGGAGCGGACCTCGCCGCCCCCGCGAGACCGTTCAGCCACATCTCGGCCACGGTCACGAACGCCACCGTGAACAGCGTCACGTACAACTCGCCGACCCAGGTGACGCTCAACATCACGGCCCTGGCGTCGGGCTCCCAGAACGTCACCATCACGAACCCCGACGGGCAGAGCGTGACGGCTACCGGATGCCTCGCCGTGACGCTTCCCGCGCCCGACCTGGCCATCACCAAGACCGACGGCGTCGCGACGGCCGCTCCCGGCGCCTCGACGACCTACACGATCGTCGCGAGCAACGCCGGCGCCGTCGCGGTGACGGGCGCCACGGTGAGCGACCTCTTCCCGGCGACCCTCTCCTGCGTCTGGGGCTGCGCCGGCGCGGGCGGCGGCTCCTGCACTGCGTCCGGACTCGGAAACATCAACGACACGACCGTGAACCTGCCGGTCGGGGCTTCCGTGACGTACTCGGCGGCCTGCGGCATCTCCCCCGCCGCCGTCGGCACCCTCTCGAACACGGCGACGGTCACCATCGCCGGCGACTCGAACAGCGCGAACGACTCGGCGACGGACACGGACACCCTGGCGCCACAGGCCGACCTCGGCATCACGAAAACCGACGGCGTGACGACCGCCACCGCCGGCGGCTCGGTGACCTACACGATCACCGCCTCCAACGCCGGACCGAGCAACGCGGCCGGCGCCACGGTCGCCGACACGTTCCCGGCTTCCCTCACCTGCACCTGGACCTGCGCGGGCGCGGGCGGCGGCGCCTGCACCGCCTCGGGCTCCGGAAACGTCAACGACACCGTCAACCTCCCGAGCGGCGGCAGCGTCACCTACACCGCTTCCTGCTCCGTCACCGCCTCGGCCACGGGCTCGCTCTCGAACACCGCCACCGTTGCGGCCCCCGGCGGCGTCACCGACCCGACCCCCGGCAACAACACCGCGACCGACACCGACACGATCGCCGCCACGGCCGACCTCTCCGTCACGAAGACCGACGGCGTGACGACCGCCACCGCAGGCGGCTCGGTGACCTACACGATCACCGCTTCCAACGCCGGCCCGAGCAACGCCACCGGCGCCACGGTCGCCGACACGTTCCCGGCCCCCCTCACCTGCACCTGGACCTGCGTGGGCGCGGGCGGCGGCGCCTGCACCGCCTCGGGTTCCGGCAACGTCAACGACACCGTCAACCTCCCGAGCGGCGCGAGCGTCACCTACACCGCTTCCTGCTCCGTCGCCGCCTCGGCCACGGGCTCGCTCTCGAACACGGCCACCGTCGCGGCTCCCGGCGGCGTCACCGACCCGACCCCCGGCAACAACACCGCGACCGACACCGACACGGTCGCCGCCACGGCCGACCTCTCCGTCACGAAGACCGACGGCGTGACGACCGCCACCGCCGGCGGCTCGGTGACCTACACGATCACCGCTTCCAACGCCGGCCCGAGCAATGCGACCGGCGCCACGGTCGCCGACACGTTCCCCGCTTCCCTCACCTGCACCTGGACCTGCGTCGGCGCAGGCGGCGGCGCCTGCACCGTCTCCGGCTCCGGAAACGTCAACGACACCGTCAACCTCCCGAGCGGCGGCAGCGTCACCTACACGGCCGCCTGCAATGTCTCCCCGGCGGCCACGGGCTCGCTCTCGAACACGGCCACCGTCGTGGCCCCCGGCGGCGTCACCGACCCGACCCCCGGCAACAACACCGCGACCGACATCGACGCCCTCGGCGCCTCCGCGGACCTCTCCGTCACGAAGACCGACGGCGTGACGACCGCCACCGCAGGCGGCTCGGTGACCTACACGATCACCGCTTCCAACGCCGGCCCGAGCAACGCGACAGGCGCCACGGTCGCCGACACGTTCCCGGCCTCCCTCACCTGCACCTGGACGTGCGTCGGCGCGGGCGGCGGCGCCTGCACCGCCTCGGGCTCCGGCAACGTCAACGACGCTGTCAACCTCCCGAGCGGCGGCAGCGTCACCTACACCGCCGCCTGCACCGTCTCCCCGGCGGCCACGGGCTCGCTCTCGAACACGGCCACCGTCGCGGCCCCCGGCGGCGTCACCGACCCGACCCCCGGGAACAACTCCGCGACGGACGTCGACGCCCTCGGCGCCTCCGCCGACCTCTCCATCACGAAGACTGACGGCGTGACGACCGCCACCGCCGGCAGCTCGGTGACCTACACGATCACCGCCGCCAACGCCGGCCCGAGCAACGCCACCGGCGCCACCGTGACCGACACCTTCCCCGCCTCGCTCACCTGTACCTGGACCTGCGTCGGCGCCGGCGGCGGCGCCTGCACCGCCTCGGGTTCCGGCAACATCGGCGACACCGTCAACCTCCCGAGCGGTGGAAGCGTCACCTACACCGCCGCCTGCAGCCTCGCCCCTTCCGCCACGGGGTCTCTCGTCAACACCGCCTCGGTCGCGGCCCCGGCCGGCGTCACCGACGCGACCCCCGGCAACAACACCGCGACCGACACCGACACGATCCAGCCCCCGCCCGGCTCGACGCTCTCGGCGACGAAGACGGTCGCGGGCCACTTCATCGAGGGCCAGACGATCACCTACACGGTCGTCCTCCGGAACGCCGGCCCGGGCACGCAGGCCGACAACCCCGGCAACGAGTTCACGGACGTCCTGCCCGCCTCCCTCGCCCTCGTCTCGGCCACGGCGTCGAGCGGGACGGCGACGGCGAACGTCGGGACCGGGACGGTCACCTGGAACGGCTCGATCCCGGCGTCCGGCACCGTCACGATCACGATCGTCGCGACGATCCAGCCGGGCGCCGGCGGGACGACCGTCTCGAACCAGGGCACCGTCGCCTTCGACACCGACGGCAACGGCACGAACGACGGCTCCGCGGTGACGGACGACCCGGCCCTGCCCGGCGGCTCCGACGCGACGTCGTTCCGGGCCGTCTCCGCCACCGCCGTCCCGGGCCCCGGCGTCGTCGGGCTCGCCGCGCTGATCGCGGCCCAGGCGGGCGCGGCGCTCTGGATCCGGAGGCGCCGGAAGGTCTAGGCGCGCTCTCCCGACCGCGGCCGGCCCGCCACTCCCCCCGGGGGGTGGCGGGCCGTTTCCTTTCGCGGGCGCGGGCCCGGACGCCCCGGCCGGGGCAACGCCGGAGCCGGGCTCCGCGCGCCGCTCAGCCCGGCTCGATCGCCTTCGTCGGCGTCACCGCCTCGAGGCCGTGCCCCTTCGGCCCCTGCTCGCTCTTCCAGAGGAGGAACGAGAAGACGAAGCCGACGGAGGCGAGGGCGCCGAGGGCCACCATGACGGGGGTCCAGCCCGCGGGGTGCGCCGCGCTCGCGTGCGCGCCGTCCTTCAGGAGGCCGAGGCCCCAGCTCATCCCCGCCCAGCCGACCTGCTGGCAGAAGGTCATCAGCGCGTAGGCCGAGCCGAGGCGCGCCTCGGGGACGAGGTAGGTCACCGCGGGCCAGAGGACCGCCGGCACGAGGGCGAACGCGAGCCCGAGCATCCCCATGAGGATCGTCGGCGAGATCGAGGTGCCGACGAGGAGGAAGAACGGCGGCACCAGGAGCGCCGAACCCGCCGCCATCAGGAGCGCCCGCTTGCCGATCTTGTCGGCGAGGAGGCCGAAGAGCGGCATGCCGATCATCGAGAGGAGCGGCAGGATCGACTTGAGGTTCCCGGCCGCCTCGGGCGAGAGCGACTTCGCCTCGATGAAGTAGAGGTTCGCGAAGGTGCGGAAGGGGAAGATCGTCGCGTAGAACGCCACGCAGAGCCCGACGACCCACCAGTAGCCGAGGTCGAAGCGGACGAGGTCCGACCAGACGAGCTTGTCGGTGGCGCCGGGGTGCGAGACGGCGTAGACGCGGCTCGCGCGCTTCTCGAGGCTGGCGTAGACGAGCGCGAAGAAGAGCCACGCGAGGCCGAGGCCCGCCGCGAGGAGGAGCGGCGGCTGCCAGCTCGTGAAGAGCGGCTTGGCGAAGTCGGGCGACTTGTCGGCCGCCCAGGAGCCGAGGCGCGCGATGAGGAGCTGGATCGCGAGGGCGAAGGAGATCTCCTTCCCCTTGAACCAGCGCCCGACGACCGTCGTCACCGCGACGATGAAGAGCTCCGACCCGACGCCGAGGAGGAAGCGGCCGAGCATCATCCCGGCCCACGGGGCGCCCGGCATGACCGCCGGGAGGACGGCGATCGCGACGCTCCCCGCGGCCCCGATCGTCCCGAAGAGGACGGCCGAGGCGGCGACGCCGATCCGGTCGATCAGGACGCCCCCCGCGATGAGCGTGAGGAGCGCCGCGACGTTGTAGGCCGTGTCGAGGAGGCCCACCTGCGCGCCCGTGAACCCGAACGCCTTCTCGAGGAGCGGCGTCACCGGGTAGAGGGCGTCGAAGACGTAGTAGTTGCCGAACATCGCCACGCTGCAGGAGAGGAGGACGATCCAGCGGTACGTGGCGGGGGGCTGGGGGCGCGGGTCGGTGGCCGGGGCGGCGGCTTCGGACATGCGCCGCGGACGATACTCCGGATTCCCGCGGCCCGGGCCGAGCGCCGACGTACGGCCGGACCGTCAGCCGTGCCGGCGGGAGAGGAGCTCCTCCACGTCCCGGCGCAGGCCGGCAGGAAGCTCGGGAAGCCGCGATTCGACCTCGGCGCGCAGCGCGTCGCCCTCTTCCCCGGCGAGGAGGAGCTCCGCGTCGAGCAGGTCCTGGGGCCCGCCCGCGAAAACCTTCACGAGAACGAGATCCGCCCCGGCGACGACCGGCACTCGCCGGCCCCGCACGACGAGTGGGCGACGACGCGCGAGGACGTCCTCGAGGAACCGTCTCTTCCCGACGACGACGTCGACCGGCGCCGCTCCCGCGCGCGAGATGCGGACGATGCCCGCGAGCGCTTCTTCGGAATCGCCTCTTCGGATCTCGACGACGGCGCCGGACGCCGCGAGGTCCGCCCAGACGTCACCCGCGAGGAGCGCGGTCTCGACGGCGAGCAGGTCGAAGTCCAGCGTGGCGCGTACGATGCCGTGAACGGCGAGGGCCACGGCGCCGATCAGAGCCGCCGCCGAGCCCCGCCGGTCCAGCACCCCGAGGACCTCGTGGAGAAGCGCGTCGTTCACGAGAGGCTCGAGTCCGAGCCACGTCGGCCTCGCCCCTTGAGCCGGCCCGCCCGTGCCCGGGCCTCCTCCCGCGTCGTTCCCGGCGGGAGCGCCGCGAGAAAGACGTCGAGGCACGTCTCGCCCATCCGGAGGGCCTCGGCGATCCGCTCCTCCGGCGTCCGTCCACGGGAATGCCGCGCCGCCTCGGCGGAAAGGTCGCGCCGGAAGGCCGAGCTCGCCATCGGGGACAGTCTACCCGGCACCGGGGCCCCGGCGACCGGCCTTGCTACGATCCGCGCCGTGACGCCCGCACCCACCAGCTCCGACTTCGACGTCGTCGTCCTCGGCGGCGGCCCCGGCGGGGAGCGCGCCGCCATCCAGGCCGCCAAGGCCCACAAGCGCGTCGCCCTCGTCGAGCAGGCCTCCGTCGTCGGAGGCGCCCGCGTGAACTGGGGGACGATCCCGTCGAAGACGCTCCGCGAGAGCGCCCTCTTCTTCCTCGGGATGACGCGCCACCGCCTCCACGGCTTCCAGACCGAGGTGACGGACGACGTCACGGTCGCCGACTTCATGTACCGCGAGCGGCTCGTCGTGCAGCGCGAGCTCGACATGATCAACGCGTCGCTCGGGCGGTACCGGATCGAGATCTTCCGGGGCCACGGCCGCTTCCTCGACGCGCACACCGTCGCCGTCGAGGGGAAGGACGGCCGCCGGAAGGGGACGCTCCGCGGCGAGGTGATCGTCATCGCGACCGGCTCGAGCCCGAACCGCCCCGCGGACGTGCCGTTCGACGCCGAGAGCGTCTTCGACAGCAACACGATCCTGAAGCTCCCGCGGATGCCGAAGACGATGACCGTCCTCGGCGCGGGCGTCATCGGCATCGAGTACGCCTCGATCTTCGCGGCGCTCGGCGTCTACGTGACGCTCGTCGACACGCGCGACCGCCTCCTCCCCTACCTCGACCGCGAGGTCGTCGGGATCCTCGAGCGCGAGCTCGGGGAGCTCCACGTCGAGATCCTCCACGACGACCGGTACGCGAAGGTCGAGCCGGTCCCCGCCGCGCCGCCCCGCGTGTCGATCGAGACGAAGAACGGCCGGCGGATCACCTCCGACGTCCTCCTCTACTGCGTCGGCCGGGACGGGAACACGAAGGACCTCGGCCTCGAGACGATCGGCCTCGTCCCCGACAAGTACGGCCTCCTCGCCGTCAACGACGACCTCCAGACGGCGCACCCGCACATCTACGCCGTCGGAGACGTCATCGGCTACCCCGCCCTCGCCTCGACGTCGATGGAGCAGGGGCGGCGCGCCATGCGCCACGCCTTCGGCCTGGCCGGCACCGTGGCGTCGACCGAGAACCTCCCGTTCGCGATCTACTCGATCCCCGAGGTGAGCTACGTCGGCGAGACCGAGGAGAAGCTGAAGGAGAAGGGGATCGACTACGTCGTCGGCCGCGGGCACTACGGCATGAACCCGCGGGGCCAGATCATCGGCGACCAGCAGGGGCTCCTGAAGCTCCTCTTCGACGCCGGCACCGGCCGCCTCATCGGCACCCACATCGTCGGCCACTCGGCGAGCGAGCTCGTTCACATCGGGCAGGCCTACATGAAGATGCAGGCGACCGCCCCCGAGATCGCCGAGTCGCTCTACAACTACCCGACGCTCTCCGACATGTACCGGCACGCCGCGCTCACCGCCGTCACCGAGCTCGCGAGCCGGCGCGAGGCGCCCCTCCTCTAGACTCCGCGGGATGGAGTCGGTCCGCATCGGCCTCCCAACCCTCCTCGTCATCCTCGCGTACCTCGTCGGGATCAACGTTCTCGGGGCCTGGCTCGGGAGGGGGCAGCGCGACGCGAAGGACTACTTCCTCGGCGCGCACGCGATGCCGTGGTGGGCCGTGATGGCGTCGATCGTCGCGACGGAGACCTCCGCCCTCACGTTCCTCTCCGTCCCGGGCGACGCCTACCGGAGCGGGTACACGTTCCTGCAGCTCGCGATGGGCTACCTGGTGGGCCGGGTCGTCATCTCCTTCGTCCTCCTCCCCTCCTACTTCACCCGCGAGCTCCCGACCGCCTACGCGCTCCTCGAGCAGCGGTTCGGGGTCCGGGCGCGCCGCCTGACGTCGGTCGTCTTCATGGGGACGCGCGTCCTGGCCGCGAGCGTCCGCCTCGCCGTGCCGGCCATCCCGATCGCCCTCATCCTCCACGTCCCGGTCTGGGTCGCCGTCCTCGTCCTCGCCGGCGCGACCGCCCTCTACACGTACATCGGCGGGATCCGGGCCGTCATCTGGATCGACCTCCTCCAGGTCGTCGTCTACCTCACCGGAGCCGCCGGCGCGCTCGTCTGCCTCTTCCAGGCGATGCCGGGAGGCTTCGACGCGATCCTCGAGGCCCACCGCGCCGCCGGCCACCCCGTGCACCTCTTCGACTTCTCCTTCGGCTTCGACCGCCCGTACACGTTCTGGGCCGGCCTCCTCGGGGGCGGCTTCCTGACGATGGCGAGCCACGGGGCGGACCAGCTCATCGTCCAGCGCCTCCTCGCGTGCCGCGGGAAGCGCGACGCCCAGAAGGCGCTCATCGGGAGCGGCCTCCTCGTCCTGGTCCAGTTCACGCTCTTCCTGACGATCGGCGTCGCCCTCTTCGCCTTCTTCGGCGGCCGCGCGATCGACCCGACGGGCCAGGTCGCCGGCGCCTTCCGGTCGAGCGACGCGGTCTTCCCCACCTTCATCGTCGCGCACCTGCCGCCCCTCCTCTCGGCGTACCTCGTGGCGGGGATCTTTTCGGCCGCGATGTGCTCCGAGTCCTCGGCGCTGAACTCCCTCGCATCCGCGCTGACGCACGACGTCGTGGAGCCGATCTTCGGGAAGGAGCGGGTCTCGGGGGCGCGGGGCCTGTGGCTCGGGCGCCTCCTCACGCTCTTCTGGACCGTCGTCCTCGCGCTCCTCGCCGTCGGCTTCAGCCGCGCAGGACAGGATCAGCCCGGGGTCCAGATCGCCCTGAGCCTCGCGAGCGTGACCGCGGGCGGCCTCCTCGGCGCCTTCCTCCTCGCCCGCTTCGTCTCGCGGGCGCGCGAGGCGGACGTCCTGTGGGCCGTCGTCACGTCGATGGCCGTCATGCTCGCCCTCTGGTTCGGGAGCAAGGGGTGGCTGCCGTTCCCCGCCGCGAAGCGGCTCGCCTGGCCCTGGTACTCGCTCGTGGGCTCGGCGATCACCTTCGGCGTCGGCTCTCTCCTGTCGCGCCTCCACCCGCCGCCGGCCCCGGGCGTCTCCGCGGCCTGACGGGAGACCGGCCCCGCGCAGGCGGTGCGGGAGCTCCAGGACGATTGGCCCCTCCCCGGGGCGCGAGTCGTTTATCCTGACCGGCGGTCTCCCCGGTTCCCCCTTACGTTTCCCTTTCGGCGGAGGAGGGTGGCATGGCGGCGCTCGAACAGCTCCTGGGCGGGATCAGCGACTTCATCTGGGGCTGGCCCCTCATCGCCCTCCTCTTCGGGACGCACCTCTTCCTGACGTTCCGCCTCGGATTCCCGCAGCGGCACCTCTGGACCGCCATCAGGATCTCGTTCAGCCGCGAGAAGGAGGGGGCCGGCGACGTCAGCCAGTTCGGCGCGCTGACGACCGCGCTCGCCGCCACGATCGGGACCGGCAACATCGTCGGCGTCGCGACGGCCGTCGCGGCCGGCGGCCCCGGCGCCGTCCTCTGGATGTGGCTGACCGGCGTCTTCGGCATCGCGACGAAGTACTCCGAGGCGCTCCTCTCCGTCCGCTTCCGGGTGAAGGACGCGAAGGGCGCGATGTGCGGCGGCCCGATGTACGTCCTCGAGCGCGGGATGAACGCGAAGTGGCTCGGCGTCATCTTCGCCGCGCTCACCTCCGTCGCCGCCTTCGGCATCGGGTGCATGGTCCAGGCGAACTCCATCGCCTCGCTCGCGAACGAGACGTTCCGGATCTCCCCCTGGATCAGCGGCGGGCTGATGACGGTGCTGACCGCGGTCGTCATCCTCGGCGGCATCCAGTCGATCGCGAAGGTCTGCGAGCTCCTCGTCCCGTTCATGGCGGCCTTCTACATCCTCGGCTGCCTCTTTCTCCTCATCAAGCACGGCGAGACCCTCCCCGAGACCTTCCGGCTGATCCTCTCGACCGCCTTCACCGGCCAGGCGGCGTTCGGCGGCTTCCTCGGCGCCGGCATGAAGGAGGCGATCCGCTTCGGCGTCGCGCGAGGGCTCTTCTCGAACGAGTCGGGCCTCGGCAGCGCGCCGATCGTCGCGGCCGCCGCCATGACGAAGAACCCGGTGAGGCAGGCCCTCGTCTCCTCCACCGGCACGTTCTGGGACACCGTCGTCGTCTGCGCGATGACGGGCCTCGTCGTCGTGAACTCGGGCGACTGGCACGCGGGGCTGAAGGGCGCCGCGCTCACGAAGACGGCCTTCAGCCACATCCCGCACGTCGGCCCGATCGTCCTCACCGTCGGCCTCCTGACGTTCGTCTTCTCGACCATCCTCGGGTGGTCGTACTACGGCGAGAAGGCGGCCGAGTACCTCTTCGGGCCGAAGGTCATCCTCCCCTACCGCTGGCTCTGGGTCGTCGCCGTCATGGTCGGCTCGGTCGCGACGCTCCCCGTCGTCTGGGCCTTCGCCGACATCGCGAACGGCCTGATGGCGATCCCGAACCTCGTCTCGCTCCTCGTCCTGAACGGCCTCCTCGCGGCGGAGACGAAGCTGTACCTGACGCCCGGGAACCTCAACAACACGGCGCCCGCGGAGTGAGCCGGCGGCCCCCGGGGCGGGCCCGCGGCCGCCTCAGGGAACGGGGAGCTTCTCGTGCCGGAACGGCTTCCCGCCGGGGCCGTACGCGGCGCTCGACTGCCCGTGCCCCCGGAGGAGCCAGCGGTACGTGACGAGCCCCTCGAGGCCGACCGGCCCGCGCGCGTGGAGCTTTCCCGTCGCGATGCCGACCTCGGCGCCGAGCCCGTACCGGTAGCCGTCCGCGAAGCGGGTCGAGGCGTTGTGGTAGACGCCCGCCGCGTCCACCCCGGCCAGGAAGCGTTCCGCGGCCGTCCGGTCGTCCGTGACGATCGCCTCCGTGTGTCCCGAGCCGAAGCGGTTCACGTGCGCGATCGCCTCGTCGAGGCTCCCGATGACCTTTACCGAGACGACGGGTGCGCCGTATTCCGTCCGCCAGTCGTCCTCCGTCGCCGGGACGACCGGGAGGCCGTGAGCGGCCGCCCGCGTCTCCTCGCAGCCGCGCACCTCGACGCCCTTCTCGAGGAGGCTCCCGAGGAGCGGGAGCATCACGTCGGGGACGGCGGCGGTGTGGACGAGGACGGTCTCGACCGCGTTGCACGCGGCCGGATAGGTGAGCTTGGCGTCGAGGACGATCGAGACCGCCATCTCCGGGTTCGCGGCCGCGTCGACGTAGACGTGGCAGAGCCCCTCGGCGTGCCCGAGGACGGGGATCCGGGTCCGCTCCCGGATGGACCTCACGAGGGCGTTCGAGCCGCGCGGGACGACGAGGTCGACGAGGTCGTCGAGCGCGAGGAGGGCGTCGACGGACGAGCGGCCGGCAACGGACTGGACGGCGTCCTCCGGCAGGCCCGCCGCGGCGAGCCCGGCGCGGATCGCCGCGACGAGCGCCGCCGTGCTCCGCGCCGACTCGCGCCCCCCCTTGAGGATCACCGCGTTCCCCGACTTCACCGCGAGGGCCGAGATCTGCGTCACCGCGTCGGGGCGCGACTCGAAGACGACCGCCAGGACGCCGAGCGGGCAGGAGACCTTCTCGAGGACGAGGCCGTCGTCGAGGAGCGTCTTCGCCAGGAGCCGACCCGAGGGGTCCTCGAGACGGGCGACCGAGCGGACGCCGTCGACCATCGCCGCGAGCTTCCCCGGGTCGAGCTTCAGCCGTGCGAGGAGCGGCTCCGCCAGCTCCCCGCGCGAGACGAGGGCCACGGCCTCTTCCACGTCGGCGGCGTTCGCGCCGAGGATCGTCTCGGCGTCTGCCTCGAGGCGCGCGGCGATCTCTTCGAGGGCGGCGTCCTTCGCCGGCGCGCGGAGCGCCGCGAGGCGGCGGGACGCGCCCTTCGCCGATTCCGCGAGCAGCCGGATCTCGTCGCTCATGCTCCCTCCCCGTCCCCGAGGACGACGTTGTTCCGCGTGACGAGCGCGTCGTATCCCTTCGGCGCGCCCCGGACCTCGCCGGAGCGGCGCCCGACGAGGAGCTCCGCGTCCGCCCGGCCGTAGTTCACCTGGCCGCGCGCGAACACGGCCCCGTCGCTCCCGAGGATCCTCACCACGTCTCCCTTCGCGAACTCCCCCTCGAGCCGGGTGACGCCGGCCGGCAGGAGCGAGGCCTTGCCGGCGACGAGCGCGGCGCGGGCGCCGTCGTTGACGTGGATGGCTCCCGCGGGAAGCGCCGCCCAGGCGATCCACCGGCGCTTGCCGGTGAGCGAGCGCTTCGGGAGGAAGAGCGTCCCGACGTCGCCCCCCGCGAGGACCTCCTCGAGGACGCCCGGCCTCCTGCCGCTCGCGACGACGGCGAGCGCCCCCGAGGCCGTCGCGACCGCGGCCGCCTCGAGCTTCGTCGCCATCCCTCCCCGCCCGCGCGACCCCGCCCCCTCGGCAAGGGCGCGCACCTCGGGCGTCACCTCCGGGACGACCGGGACCCGCGTGGCGGCCCTGTTCCGGGCCGGGTTCGCGGTGTGGAGGCCGTCGACGTCGGAGAGGATGACGAGGAGGTCGGCCCCGACCTTGCTCGCCACGAGCGCCGAGAGCTTGTCGTTGTCGCCGAAGACGTGCCCGGCCGCCGCCTCGAGCTCGGCCGTCCCGACCGTGTCGTTCTCGTTCAGCACCGGGACGACGCCGAGGGAGAGCAGCTCCTCGAGCGTCGCCCGCAGGGCGAGGTAGCGAGCCCGGCTCGAGAAGTCGTCCTCGGTCAGGAGGACCTGGGCCGCCGTCACGCCGACCTTCTCGAACGCCTCCGACCAGACCGACATGAGCCGCCCCTGGCCGACCGCCGCGCAGGCCTGCTTCAGGGCGAGCGTCTTCGGCCTCCCGGCGAGCCCGAGCCGCTGCGCGCCGAGGCCGACCGCGCCGGAGGAGACGACGACCATCTCCCGGCCCGCCCGGCGCTCCGCGGCCACCGCCTCGATCAGGCCGTAGAGGCGCCCGAGCGCGAGGGCGCCGTCGTCGCGCATGACGACGTTCGTCCCGACCTTCACGACGACCCGGCGGGCCCGGGCGACCCGGGCGCGCGCCTCGTCGACGCGGCCCTCCGGAGACGGGTTCTCGGGGCTCATGGAGAGGATGGTAGCTCCGCCGCGCCGGCCCGGAGCGCGCCTCCCGCCGGAGCGGCCGGCCCCTTCCCGGCCTAAAATGCCCTTTGGGCGACGCGTCGCCCGAACCCGACAGGAGGAAACGATGAAGATCCTGATCGCCGACGCCTTCGACGACTCCCTCCCCGGCCGCCTCGCGCCGTTCGGAGAGGTCACGCAGGACGCGGCGAAGGCAGCCGAGGCGGACGTCCTGCTCGTCCGGTCGAAGACGAAGGTCACGAAGGAGTACCTCGACGGCGCACCGAACCTGAAGCTCATCGTCCGCGGCGGCGTGGGCCTCGACAACATCGACGTCGAGGCGGCCCGCTCGCGGGGGATCGAGGTCCGGAACACCCCCCGCGCCTCGTCCGTCGCCGTCGCCGAGCTGACGATGGCGCTCATGCTCACTGTCCCGAACCGGATCATCGAGGGGCACAACGGCATCAAGGAAGGGAAGTTCCTGAAGAAGGAGCTGAAGCGGACCGAGCTCTACGGCAAGACGCTCGGGCTCCTCGGCGCCGGCCTCATCGGGACCGAGGTCGCGCGGCGCGCCCTCGCCTTCGGGATGCGGGTCGTCGCGCACGACCACTACATCTCGAACCACGCCCTCGCCGACATGGTCGAGGACGACAACGAGCTCTTCGCCCTCTCCGACTACATCTCGATCCACCTGCCGCTCACGCCCGAGACGAAGGGGATGCTCGACAGGAACGCCTTCGCGAAGATGAAGGACGGCGTCGTCATCATCAACACCGCGCGCGGGAAGGTCGTCGTGGAGGAGGACCTCGCCGAGGCGCTCAAGAGCGGGAAGGTCCGGGCGTACGCCACGGACGTCTTCTACAGCGACCCGCCCGACCCGTCCTGCCCTCTCCTGACCGCCCCGAACGTCGTCATGACGCCCCACATCGGCGGCTCCTCGAAGGAGAACCTCCTCCGGATCGGAGACAACGTCGTCGACATCCTGAAGAAGTGGAAGCGCTGACGGCGCTTCGCCCGCTTCGCCTCCTCGTCGGGACGGCGGCCCTCCTCGGGGCCGCCGTCGCCGTCTCGGCCCCGCCCCGGCTCCTCGTCGAGGCGCCTCCCGACCTCGCCGCATACGCCCGCGACGTGGAGGCGCTCGACCCCCGCGCCTTCTTCCCCGCGATGGAGCTGACCGGCCTCTGGGAGCCGGGCGACGTCCGCGTCGTCGTGACGCCGGAGGGAAGCGCCCTCGCGCGCCGAGCCCCGGCCTGGGCCGTCGCGTACGCGGCCCCCCCGGCCGGCACGGTCGTCCTCGTCCCGACGCGGACGCCGGCCTGGCCCGACGACGGCCTCCCCGACGTCGTTCGGCACGAGGTCGCCCACGTCCTGACGTGGCGGGCCGCGGGCGGCCGGGCCGTTCCGCGCTGGTTCGACGAGGGGCTCGCGATGGCGGCGGGGCGGGAGCGCCTCGTCGAGGACGACCTCCGCGAGGCGCTCGCCGTCCTCGCGGGGCCGCGCCTCCGGTTCGTCGAGGTCGACGAGCTCTTCCGGGGCGGCCGGAGCGACGCGGCCCGCGCCTACTCCCTCTCGTCGGCGCTCTTCGGCGACCTCCTTGCCCGACACGGCTCCGCCTTCCCGCGCCGGGTCCTCCGGCGGATGGCCGCCGGCGAGCCGTTCGAGGAGGCGTTCCGGGGCGCGACGGGAGTCGACTTCCGCGACGAGTCGGGCGACTTCTGGCGGTCGCGCCGGAGCCTCGAGCGCTGGCTCCCGCTCCTCACCTCGACGGCGGCGGTCTGGCTCGGCATCGTCCTCCTCGCGGCGTGGGCGGTGCGCGTCGTCAGGGCGCGCCGCGCCGCCCGGCTCGCCTCCTGGGAGGCCGAGGAGAGCGCCTCCCTACAGGACGAAGCGCTCGAGCCCGGAGTCGCGGAGGAGGGCGACGACCTCGGTGCGGAGGGGGACGAGGACCGGAAGAAGGTCGAGGACCCGCCGTTCGTCCACTGACGGGTCGAGCGACGTCAGGGTGAGGTCGCCCCTGTCGACCGCGAGGGCGGGGTTCTCCTTCCCCTGCGCGAGGCGGTTCGCGAGCGCCGCGGAGCACGAGATGAGCACCTGCGCCGTGAATCCCTTCGGCGCGGCCCCCCAGCTCCACGTCACGTGCGTCCCCTTCGCGCGGACCTTCGGGGCGGCGGGCGCCACGTTCAGGATGAGCTTCAGGTCGGGGAAGACGCCGCGGCCCGAGATGCCGAGCGCCGCCATCTTCGGCCCCGCGACGGGGTGGCGGGAGGCGAACTCGAGGAGGGCGTCGAAGAGCGTCCGGAACTCGGCGGCGGGGTCGGCGGGAGGGTTTCGCTTCACCTCCGCATCATCTCCCGTCGAGGAGGAGCCAGCACCAGTTCGCGGCGAAGACGAGGACGATGGCCGCGCGGGCCGGGACGGAGAGGCCCCGCGGCTCGGGAACGCCCCGTCCCGACATCGCCAGCGCGAGCGCGGCGAGGCCGCCGAGGACGAAGGCGAGGACCGAGGCGGTGAAGAGGGGGTTCGCGGCGAAGGCCCGGGCGAGATCGAGGCGCCCGAGCGCGAGCGTCGCCCGGGCGCTCCCGCACGCGGGGCACGGGACCCCGGCGAGGAGCTTCACCGGGCAGCGGGGCCAGGCCGGGAAGTAGAGGCGGGCGAGACGCGGGGCGAAGGGCGCGAGGGCGGCCGCCGAGACGGCGGCCGCCCCCCAGAGGTAGCCGAGCTGGACGGCGGGCGATCGCCCCGCGGGATCCGCCGTCCCCGCCACGCCTTCAGTGCCCCGCGAACGCCGCCGCGAGGCCGCCGATGACCAGGGCGAGCGCGGCGAACACGCAGACGCAGCAGAGGAGGAGCGGGATGAGGACCCCGGCGATCGCCTTCCCCTGCGTGGTCCGGTGCATGCGCATCGCGCCGAGGACCATCAGGATCAGGTTGCAGACGACGGCGGCGAGGCCGCCCACGAACGGGACGACGTTCGCGAGCTGCGAGACCGACGAGTAGGCGACGACGCGGAACGTCCCCTCGAAGCCCGTCGTGGAGTCCTTCGTGGCGCCGACGACCATGAAGCTGACGTGGTAGATCGCCGCGCCGACGAAGAGGCCGATGAGGACGAGGATCGGCGCGACGCCCACCTGGACGAGGAGCACGCCGGCGTTCGTCGCGAGGGCTCCGCCGAGCCTCTCCTTCATCTCCGGAGGCAGGAAGGCCGTCCAGGCCTGGCCGAAGAGGCCGCTCCAGACGGCCGAGACCGCGATGCCGATCCAGGAGACGAGGATCGCGAAGATGAGCGGCTCGGCGTAGTCGCCCTTCTCCTTCGTCTGCTGCCAGGCCGCCGTCGGGTTCGTGACGAAGAGCTTGATCGTCTCGACGAAGGCGGTCCCGAAGCCGAGCTCGGCGCGCCGCTCCCACGGCAGCCCGACCCGCGGCGGCGCGCCGTACGGAGGCTCCCAGCCCCCCCCGGCCGGCGGCGGAGGCGGGGGAGGAGGAGGCGGGGGAAGGGTGGGCGGCGCCGGAGGGAAACCCGGGGTGTCGCTCGACATCGTCTACTCCCTGCGGTTCGTTCGCGGTTCCAGGATTCTAGGCGCGCCGTGGGGTCAGGTCTTGTTTTTCCACTATGGTCCCCCGCCGCCGCGTCCACCCGCGGCGCCGCGCGGCCCGTCCCTACCCGGCGAGGGCGTGGATCTCCTCGTTCTCGACGACCCGAACGCCCGAGAGCGCGCCGCCCGCGACGGCGAGCATCGCGGTCGCGACCGACGCGACCGGGACCGGCTTCCAGCGCGCGAGGGGACCCGCCATCGCCCAGGAGACGAGCGACGTGGCGACGATCGCGGCGCGCTCGGCGGGGCGGCTCTCCGACCGCTCGCCCACGAGGAGAGAGGGCCGGAAGAGCGCGACCCCCTCGAAGCCGAGCCCCTTCACCGCCTCCTCGGCCTCCCCCTTCACCCGGTTGTAGAAGACCCGGGAGCGGGGGTCCGCGCCGAGGGCGCTCACGAGGAGGAACCGCGTCGCCCCGGCCCGGCGCGCGAGCCGCGCGAAGGCGAGGACCGCGTCGACGTCGACGGCCCGGAAGGCCGCCTCCGAGCCCGCCTTCGCGATGGTCGTCCCGAGCGCGCAGAACGCCGTCGTCACGCGCGGGACCTCGACGGAACCGAGCGCGCCGAAGTCGGCGACGACCTCGGCGAGGCGGCCGCCCGCGATCCCGGTCGGCCGCCGCACGACCGCGACGACGACGCGCGCGGACCCGTCCGCGAGGATCCTCCGGACGAGCGCGCCCCCCACGAGCCCGCTCGCCCCCGCGACGAGGAAAGGGGTCAGGTCTTGATTTTCCATTATAGCGGCTCCTCGGCGGCCGCCCTCTCGTAGACCTCGAGGTCGCGGGCGCCGAAAGTGACGACCTTCACGAGCCGGACGCACCTCGCGACGGCGAGGAACGCGCGGATCTCCCGGAGCGCGATCCGGCACGCGCGCTCGATCGGGAATCCGTAGATCCCGGTCGAGATCGACGGGAAGGCGACGCTCGCGAGCCCGGCCTCCTCCGCGAGCCGGAGCGACGCGCGGTAGCAGGAGGCGAGCGCGTCGTCCTCCCCCGCCGACCCCCCGTGCCAGACCGGGCCGACGGTGTGGATGACGTGGCGCGCCGGGAGGCGGTACCCCTTCGTCATCCGCGCCTCCCCCGTCGGGCAGCCGCCGAGCCGCGCGCACTCCTCGACGAGGCCGGGGCCGGCCGCGGCGTGGATCGCCCCGTCGACGCCCCCGCCCCCGAGGAGCGAGGAGTTCGCGGCGTTCACGATCGCGTCGACGCGCTCGCGGGTGATGTCGCCCCGGACGATGACGAGGCCCTGCGCGTCCATCGCGCCCCTCCCGCTCCTCAGAGCTTCTCGACGAGCGCCCCGAGACGGGGGTCTTCCCCGGCGAGCGCCTCGCCGCGGCGGACGAGGACCGAGGCCTGCGCGATGCCGACGCCGAGGAGTGCGGCGATGTCGGCGAGCGGGGCCCGGCAGCGGTAGCGGAGCGCCCACGAGAGGAGGGCGCGGTCGGCGAGCCGCTTCCGGCGCGCGCCGGCCATCTCCTCGACCGTGACCCTCCGCGCCGCCGCGAACGCCGCGGCGACCTCCTCCGGGGCCCGCGTCACCGGCTCGCGCTGGACGCGCGGGACCTCCTTCGGAGCGGCCTTCCGGCTCGCCCGCCGGCTCGCGTCGCGCGCGAACCCCTCCGAGCCGAGGAAGACCTGGCCGCGCAGCTGGCTCCACGGGTCGTAGGCCGCGCCCTTCCCTTCCGCGACGAAGGCCGCGTAGCGGCGGCGCGCCTCGGCGGGCCTCCGCCCGAACTGCGCGACGGTCCACTCCGTCTCGAGCCATTCCGGAGCATCGGCGAGGCCCGCCGTCGCCTTGTAGCTCGACCAGGGCCAGGCGGCGGGGCTCTTCACGAGGCCGGCCCGGACCGGGTTCAGGACGACGTAGCGCGCGATCTCGAGGAGGTGCGCCTCGCGCTCGACGAGGATCGCCTTGAAGCGCCCCTCGAAGAGGTGCCCCGTCCGGCCGTGCCGGCGGTTGAAGCGCTGGGTCGTCACGCCGTTCAGGTCGCGCATCCCGCGCGAGAGCGTCGGCTCCGGCGTCTCGACGAGGAGGTGGTAGTGGTTCCCCATCAGGACGTACGCGTGGAGGCGCCACCCGTAGACCGTCACCGTCCGGCCCAGGACGGAGAGGAACTCCCGGCGGTCGGCGTCGTCCCGGAAGACGTCGCCCCGCTCGTTCCCGCGCGCGGTGACGTGCCAGAGGGCCCCGGCGTGCTCGAGCCTCAGCGGTCGTGCCATGGGGGAATTCTACAATAGAAAATCAAGACCTGACCCCAGTCGCGTGATCAGGGGCTCGAGCTCGGCGGGGACCGAGGTGAAGCGGACGCGCGTCAGGCCGGCGGGACCGTCCGGGACGGGGACGGCCTTCGCGTAGAGGTCTCCCGGCAGGAGGCCGCTCCTCCCGACGATCCGGAGCTTGAGGTCGCTGAGCGCCTCGACGCTCGCGCCCGAGCGAAGGGCCGCGCCGCCCCTCGAGAGGGCGACGATCTCGGCGGGCTCCTCGTCGCGGCCGACGCGCTTCCCTTCGAGGACCGTGAAGACCGCCCTGAGCGGAGGGTCGACCGGCCAGAGCGTCTCCGCCCGGCGCTCGAGGTGGAGGTGGGGCGACTCCTCGAGGCCGAGGAGGTCGTGGACGCGGATCGGCTCGGGGAACCCCTTCGCCCTCACCGAGAGCGAGCCCCCCGTGACGACGTCGCTCCCGGCCTCGCGAAGCGTCCGCTCGGAGATGAGGACCTGGCCTCCGCAGGTGTAGCTCTCGATCCGCGCCGTCAGGTTCACGTGGCTCCCCACGGCGCCGTACTTCGCCCGCTTCTCGGAGCCGATGTTCCCGACGACGACGTCGCCCGTGTGGACGGCGATCCCCATCTCGACGGACGGGAGCCCCTCGTCGGCGTTCCGCCGGTTGACGCGCTCCATCCCCTTCTGCATCGCGAGGGCGCACGCGACGGCGCGCCGGGCGTCGTCGGGGCGCGCCACGGGCGCGCCGAAGAAGCCGAGGACCGAGTCGCCGATGAACTCGTCGATCGTGCCGTCGTGGGCGAGGATGACGTCGGCCATCGTCCCGAGGTAGTTGTTGATGACGCGGACGACCTGCTCCGGCGCGAGCCGCTCGGCCATCGCCGAGAAGCCGCGGAGGTCGGACATGAGCATCGTCACCGTCCGCTTCTCCCCGCCCAGCCGGAGCCCGTCGGGCGACTCGAGGATCTCGGAGACGACGGCGTCGGAGATGTACCGCCCGAAGGTCTCCTGGATGAAACGGTTCCGCACCTTCAGCTGCTCGGCGAGCTCCTCGATCTCGGCGAGGTGGGCCGCGACGACGTCGTTCAGCCTCTTGGCCGCGAGCGAAGACTTGAGGCGCGCGCGGAGGAGGACCGGGTCGAACGGCTTCGGGAGGTAGTCGGCCGCCCCCATCTCGATGCAGCGGACGACGCTCTCCATCTCCTCGAGGGCCGAGACGACGATGACGGGGAGGGAGCGGAGCCGCTCGTCCTCCTTCATCGTCCGGAGGACCTCGAAGCCGTCCATGACGGGCATGACGAGGTCGAGGAGGACGACGTCCCATCCTCCCTCCCGGAGCTTCCGGAGCGCCTCGCGCCCGTCGGAGGCGACCGCCGCCGAGTACCCCTGCGACTCGAGGCTGCCGACGAGGATGGCGCGGTTCACCGGGTCGTCGTCGACGACGAGGACCCGCCCCGCGTGCACCGTCACGACATCCTCCGCTCGGCCATCGGTCCCTCCGGGTCGGGTACGGCGACGGAGCCGGTCGCCGCGCCCTGCTCAGCCGGTGTCCGTTGCGACGATTCTAGGCCCATCCCGAGCAGCGGGTCCCCCGCCGTGCGGACGCCGCCGCGGCGGATAATCGGAACCGGGACGGACCTGACGGTGCACATGGCCGACGCTCTCCTCTCGCCCGCCGTGGGCGGCGCCTTCTGGGCGGCCTCCGCCGCCGTCGTGGCGCGCTCCTGCCGGCGGCTCGCGAGCGGGGCCGGAGAGGAGCGAGCGCCGCTCATGGGGATGACGGGCGCCTTCGTCTTCGCGGCGCAGATGGTCAACTTCGCGATCCCCGGCACCGGCTCGAGCGGCCACCTCGGCGGCGGCCTCCTCCTCGCCCTCCTCCTCGGGGGAGACGCCGCGGTCGTCGTGATGGCCTCGATCCTCGTCGTCCAGGCGCTCCTCTTCGCCGACGGCGGCCTCCTCGCCCTCGGCGCGAACGCCTGGAACCTCGGCGTCCTCCCCGCGTTCGTCGCCGCGCCGCTCGTCGCGCGGCCGCTCCTGCGCCGGGGGCACGAGGCGGCCGGGATCGTCCTCGGCGCCGTCGTCGCGCTCCAGCTCGGCGCCCTCGCCGTCGTCGCGCAGACCGCCGCGTCGGGCATCGCCGCGCTCCCCCTCGGGCCGTTCCTCGCCGCGATGCTCCCGGTCCACCTCGCGATCGGCCTCGTCGAGGGGCTCGCGACGCTCGCGGTCTGGCGCGTCCTCCGCGCGCGGCGCCCCGAGGCCGTCCCCGCCCCGCCCCTCGCCGCGGCCCGCCCCGCGGGAACGCTCCTCGCGGGGCTCCTCCTCGCCGCCGCCCTCACCGGGGGCGTCCTCTCCTGGCTCGCGTCGGAGAAGCCGGACGGCCTCGAGTGGTCCGTCGCGCGCGCGGCCGCGGCCGAGCCCGCCGCCGAGGGGCGCCTCCACCTCCTCCTCGCGCGGGCGCAGGAGAAGCTCGCGGCGTTCCCCGACTACCGGCCGCGCGACGCGGCCCCCTCCCGCCCGGGAACGTCCGCGGCCGGGCTCCTCGGCGCCGCGGCGACCCTCGGCCTCGTCGCCGGGGGCGGGCTCCTCCTCCGCCTCCTCGGCCCGAGGCGATGAGCGGCCCCGGCGGGAGCCTCGCCGCGCTCCGGGACCTCGACGCCCTCTCGGCACGCGACGTCCCGCTCGCGCGTCTCGACCCGCGCGCCCCGATCGTCGCGACGCTCCTCCTCTCCCTCCTCGTCGCCTCGTTCCCGCGCGGGGAGGTCGTCGCGCTCGTCCCGTTCCTCGCCTGGCCGGTCGCGCTCGCGAGCCTCGCCGCGGTTCCTCTCCGCCCCTTCCTGCGCGCCCTCGCCGTCCCGCTCCCGTTCGTCCTCCTCGCTGCCCTCCCCGCGCTCGTCGTGGCGCCCGGGGCGGAGGGGCGGGCGATCGCCCTCTCCGTCCTCCTCCGCTTCCTCGTCACGGCGACCTCGGCGCTCCTCCTCGCCGCCGTCTGGGGCCTCCCGGCCCTCGCGTGGGGGATGGAGCGCCTCGGAGCTCCCGCGGTCCTCGTCACGCAGCTCCTCGTCCTCTGGCGCTACCTCTTCGTCCTCGGCGAGGAGGCGATGCGGATGGACCAGGCGCGGACGATGAGGACGTTCGGGCGCCGCGGACGCGAGCTCTCCCTGGCGGGGCCCTTCCTCGGGACGCTCCTCCTCCGGAGCCACGACCGCGCCGAACGGATCGACCGGGCCCTCCGCGCCCGCGCCTTCACGGGGAGCTTCCCCGCGCTCCGCCCCTGGCGGTTCGGAGCGGGCGCCGCCGCGTTCCTCCTCGCCTCGTCGGCCGCCCTCGTCCTGTGCCGCCTCGTGAACGTCCCCGAGGCGCTCGGGCGCCTCCTCGCGGGAGGCGCGTGAGCCACCACCTCGTCGAGGCCGAGGGCCTCCGCCACGTCTGGCCCGACGGCACCGTCGCGCTCGACGGCGTCACGTTCCGGATCACGCACGGCGAGGCCGTGGGCGTCGTCGGGGCGAACGGCGCCGGCAAGTCGACGCTCCTCCTCCACCTCGCGGGCGCGCTCGTCCCGCGCGAGGGGCGCGTCCGCGTCGGCGACGTGCCGGTGACGAAGACGACGCTCGAGACCGTCCGCCGCGCCGTCGGGACGGTCTTCCAGGACCCCGACGACCAGCTCTTCCTCCCGACCGTCCGCGACGACGTCGCCTTCGGTCCCCTGAACCTCGGGCTGCCGCCCGAGGACGTCGAGGCGCGGGTCGCCTCGGCGCTCGACGCCGTCGACGCCGGACCTCTCGCCCCGCGCGCCCCGTGGCGCCTCTCCGGCGGCGAGAAGCGGCGCGTCGCGATCGCGACCGTCCTCGCGATGAAGCCCGACGTCCTCGTCCTCGACGAGCCCTCCTCGGGCCTCGACCCCCGCTCACGCCGCGAGGTGATCGACCTCCTGAAGGCCTTCCGCCACACGCGCGTCGTCGCGACGCACGACCTCGACCTCGTGCTCGACGTCTGCGAGAGGACGATCGTCCTCGACCGCGGCCGCGTCGCGGCCGACGGCCCGACGCGCGACCTCCTCGCCGACGACGCGCTCCTCGCACGCTGCCGGCTCGAGAGGCCGCTCTCCCTCCGTCCCTGAGGCCCGCCTCAGCGCGAGAACGCGTCGAACGCGGCCTTCGCCGCTTCCGCGATCGCCCGTTCCCGGGCGTCGGGCCCCTTCGTCGAGCCCTTCACGAAAACCGCGACGGCGAGCGTCCCCTTCCCGCCGGGGAGCCCGACGAGACCGACGTCGATCGCCGAGCGGCCGATCGTCCCGGTCTTGTCCTCGACGGGAGTCCCCTTCGGGAGGAGCGCCCGGATGCGCCGGTCGCCGGTCCTGTTCCGTCTCATCGTCGAGAGGAGCGTCCCGGTCGACTCCGGAGAGAGCAGCTCTCCCTTCCGCAGGGCGACGAGGAGCCGCGCGACGTCGGCAGGCGAGGCGGTGTTCCGCGGGTCGCTCTCGAAGGCCCGTTCCGCCTTCCCGCGCATCGCCTTCGGCACCTTGGCGACGAGCGCGTCGAGGCAGGCGTGGTCGCACGTCCCCGGGGACGGAACGGGCGAGACGCCCGACTCGACCGCCGCCATCTCGAGCTCGGTCCAGGTCACGTCGACGTCGGGGAAGCCGTGCGCGGCGAGCCAGGCGTCGACGGCGCGCGGGCCGCCGAGGAGACGGAGGAGGACGTCGCACCCGGTGTTGTCGCTCTCGGTGAGCATCCTCTCGAGGAGCTTCCCGACGGCGACCCGCGACCCCGGCGTCCAGGGGTCGACGCGCGAGCCGGTCCTTCGAAGCTCTCCCGGGCGGACCTCGACCTGGTCGTCGAGCCTCCGCTTCCCCGCGTCGACCTCCGAGAGGACGGCGAGCGCGATCGTGAGCTTGTAGGCGCTCGCCATCGGGTATCGCCCGCTCTCGTCGAGCCCCGCGGAGCGCCCCGACTCGAGGTGGACGACCTTCACGCCGAGGGCGCCGCCCGACTCCGCCGCGATCGCGCGGAGCCTCGCCTCGAGGTCGTCCACCGGCCCCGCGCCGGGGGCCGGGGCGGCGAGGACGGAGAGCGCGAGGACGAGGACGCTCCGGAAGGCTCGATTCATCGGTTCATCGGCTCCTGGACGTAGCCCGGGGGACGGTGGTCGTCGATGACCTTCGCGATCGCCAGGATGCCGGCGAGGACGAGGGCGACGACGAGGGCGAAGCGGACCCAGCCGCTCTCGAAGAAGCGCGCGACGGGGCGCTCCTCGGCCTTGTAGCGCATCCACGCCGGCTTCTCCCCGGGATCGGGCCGGGACGGCGCGCCGGGAGCGGGGCTCTTCAGGTTCTCCGGCGCGACCGAGACCGGCCGGCCGCTCCCCGCCGCCGAGACCGTCCCCGTGACCACCGCCGAGAGCGGCGCGCCGCAGTAGAGGCACTCGGACCGGCCGGGCGAGGAGGCGGGCCTCCCGCAGGCGGGACAGACCGCTCGGACCTTCACGCCGGCATCCTACAATTCCGCGCACCGGAAGAAGCGGAGGTCGCCGATGTCCGTCCCGGGCCGCCCCCCGGAGCAAGACCCGGCCAGCGCCGGCGCGGCCCCCGCCTCGCGTCCGTGCGGGAGCTGCGGCTGGCCGAACCCGCCCTCCGCCGCGGCGTGCGACTTCTGCCGCGCCCCTCTCCGGAAGGAGCCGCCGCGCGGCGCGCCGCGGCCCCGGCCGGTCACGTGCGCCCTCTGCGGCGCGACGACGCTCCGCGCGGCCGGCGTCACGGTCTGTCCGGAATGCGGGCACGACGCGAGGACGGCTCCTTCGGCCGCCGACCGCGCGAAGTGGGGGGCGCGGAACGCCGCCTCCTCTGTGAGGATCCCGGGGTGGGCCTGGGCCGTCCTCCTCCTCACCCTCCCGGGACTCGTCTCCTTCACGGTATTCTTCCGCGCGCAGCGGAAGGCGACGACGGCCGACCACATCCGGCAGCTGAAGAAGCTCGTCGAGATCTACGGCACGGAGACGGGAGGCTTCCCCGCCGACTTCTCCGCGTACGAGAGACGCTTCGGCCCCGCGCCGAAGTACCTCTTCACGGACGGGTGGGGAGGCGCCATCACCTACGCGGCGAGGAAGCCCCGGGCCTTCGCCGCCGAGGACGGGACGCGCCTCTTCTCGGAGTGCGAGCTCCGCTCGCCCGGGCCGAACGGCAGCCCCGGCGACGAGGACGACGTCGTCTGGGCCGGGAAGGAGCAGTGAGCGCCGCTCCGCTCCCCGCGCTCCCCGGCTACGAGGTGAAGCGGCTCCTCGCCCGCGGCGGGATGGCGGCCGTCTACGCGGCGGTCGACACCCGGACGGGCCGGGCCGTCGCGCTGAAGCGGATCCTCCCCGAGGTCGCCGAGGACCCGGAGTTCCGGAGCCGCTTCGTCCACGAGGTCCGGCTCCACTCCCAGCTGAAGCACCCCAACGTCCTCGAGCTCTTCGAGTTCGGCGAGGGGTCCGAGCTCTTCCTCTCGATGGAGCTCATCGACGGCGGGACGCTCCGGACCGTCCTCGACAACCTCGGCAGGCTCCCGCCCGAGCTCGCGCTCTTCGTCGCCGCCGAGACGCTGAAGGGGCTCGGCTGCGCGCACGAGCGCGGCATCGTCCACCGCGACGTCAAGCCGCAGAACGTGATGGTGACGAGGACCGGCGCGGTGAAGGTGGCCGACTTCGGCATCTCGAAGACGAGCCAGATGACGCGCCTCACGCAGACCGGGAGCGTCATCGGGACGCCCGCCTACATGTCGCCCGAGCAGGCGACCGCGACGCACCTGGACGCCCGCTCCGACCTCTTCTCGGTCGGCGTCATGCTCCACGAGTCGCTCACCGGCTCGAACCCCTTCCTCACCGACAACCCCGCGACGACGCTCCGCCGGATCGTCGACGAGGAGCCCCCCTCGCTCTTCCTCCGCGACCCGTCGATCCCGGCCGGCGTCGAGGCGTTCTGCGAGAAGCTCCTCCGCAAGCGCCCCGAGGCCCGCTTCGCGAGCGCCGCCGCGGCGGCGAAGGCGGCGGCCGCCGAGCTCGCCGTCCTCGGCGGGACGGACGGGGCCGTTCTCTTCCGGGCCTTCATCGCCGGCCCCGGGCCGTGGCTCGCCGCCCGATCGGCGCGCCTCGCGGCGGAGAGCCTCGCGCGGGCGAAGGGCCTCGCGGCCTCGGGCGCGGCGTCTCCGGAGGTCCTCCTCTGGGCCGCCGTCCTCGCGGTCTCCCACGACCCGAAGGGAGCCGACGCCCGCGCCCTCTACGGCGAGGCGCTCCGGGCATCGGGCTACCGGGTCGAGCGCGGCGCCGCGCGAAGCCGCGTGGCCGAGCTCGAGGCGCGCCTCAGGGACGACCCCGACGACGCGTCGCTCCTCCTGCAGGCCGCGAAGGCGGCGAAGGTCGAGCGCGACTTCCTCCGCCTCATGCGCTGGTTCCACCGCCTCCGTCGGGCGGCGATCGACGACCCCTACGTCCTCGGCCAGGTCACGGCGCTCGTCGCCCGCGCCGGACCCCGCGCCTCGCTCGAGACGCGCGCCGTCCCGAAGGCCTGAGGCGATGACCGCCCGGCTCGCGGCGTCGTGCCCGTCCTGCGGCGCGCCCGTCGTTCTCGACGCGGCGGAGACGGCGGTCCGCTGCGACCGCTGCGGCAGCGCGCACCTCGCCCTCCGCGGCGGCGGGACGACCGTCGCGCGCCTCGCGGAGCGGACCTCCGCGGAGGAGGCCGCCGGGCTCGCCCGGTCGGCGCTCGCCGACGAGATGCGGCGGCGGGAGCGGAGTGGGCCCGAGCCAACCGTCGAGGAGGTCGTCGCGTTCGAGGCGCCCGTCCGCGTCCTCGTCGCGCGGCTCCACGAGGCCGCCGTCGTCCGGGGGGCCGCGGGCGATCCCGAGGCCGTCGTGACGGCGCGCGTCGCCGGGCGCGCCGCGACGGCTCTGCGCGACCCGCTCGCTCTCCCGACGATGCCCGAGCCCGGCGAGGCCGACCCGCGGGGCCTCGCCGTCGTCTCCCGCGGGTCGATCGCGGCCCCGCCGTTCGACGTCGGAGAGGACGCCTTCGAGGCCGACGCGGCGCGCCTCCGCGCGGCGTGCACGGCCGCGCCGGCCCTCGCCCGCCACGCCGTCGCCTTCCCGCTCGCCCGGCTCCTCGTCCTCCGTCCCTGCCGCCTCGTGGCGGTCTCCTCGGGGCGCTCGCGCGGCGCCGTCCTCGTCGACGGCGCCGCGCGCGAGGCGACGGCGCTCCTCTCCCGCGCCGCTTACGAGGCGCTCCGCGGCGAGATCGCCGACCGCCCGCTGCCCGCCGCTCCGCCCCCCGCGCTCCGCCCGATGCGATGCCCGGAGTGCGCCTCGCCCTTCCCCCTCGACCGCGAGGGGCAGCTCCGCCTCTGCCCCGCCTGCCGCCGCGCGTTCCTCGCGGCCGGCCGCAGGCTCGTGCCGGTCGCCTACCGCGCCGAGCTCCCCGCCTCGCCGCGAGGCCGCCTCCTCGTCCCCGCGTGGCGCCTCCCGTTCGCGCTCCTCGACCCGCGGGACGGCCGCGAGGTCTCGTCCGTCGCCGAGGTCCTCGCGCGCTGCGGAGAGGAGCCGTCCCGCGGGAGAGGCGCCCCCACCCCCCTCGACGTCCCCGCGTTCCTGCCGGGCGACCGGAGGCGCGAGAGCCGCGGCGTGCAGCGCCTCCCGTCCCTCCCGCCCGCGGCGTTCCCTCTCTTCGAGGGGCCGGCGCGGAGCGAGGCGGGCTTCCCCGACCCGAGGCTCGTCGGCGCGCTCGGCCCTTCCGAGGCCGCCGCCGTCGTGCGCCACGCGCTCCTCGCAGCGCTCGCGCCCGGCACGGTCGCCCGCGCCTCGGCCCGACGGCTGAAATCGTTTCTCTTCGACGCCCCGCTCCGGACCGGGCCGGCGGCGCTCGTCCTCCGCGCGGCCCGGCGCGCCGACTTCGAGGGCGCCTGACCGCTCGCGGCGCCGCTCCTCACCGGTCTACACTCGCAGCCCGTGCGCATCGGCGACCTCCTCGGCCCGGACGTCCTCGAGATCGTCCGCGACGACCCCGCGGCCCTGCGGGAGGGCCTGTGGGACTTCCACCCGGCCGACGTCGCCGACCTCCTGGCGGCGATCCCCCGCGAGGACCGGATCCCGGTCCTGGCGCAGCTCCGCGACGAGCAGCTCGGAGGCGTCCTCTCGTACATCGGCGGGGGCGTCCTCCGGATGGCGCTGACCCGCCTCCCTCCCGCGAAGATCGCCGCGGCGCTCGACACCCTCGAGCCCGACGACTCGGCCCGCCTCCTCTCCTTCCTCCCCGAGGGACGGCGGCTGCCGGTGCTGAACCGGATGTCGGCGCGGGACGCCGCCGCGGCGCGCGGGCTCCTCGCCTGGGAGCCCGGGACGGCGGGACGTCTCATGACCGACCGCTTCGTGAAGGTCGGGCCCGACTGGACGGTCGGCGAGACGATGGCGCACCTCCGGAAGATCGACCCCGAGGTCGCGACCGTCGCCGACCTCTACGCCGTCGACGGGAAGGGGCGCCTCGCCGGCGTCATGTCGCTTCGCAAGCTCCTCCCCGCCGAGCCGGGCCGGCGCGTCTGGGAGCTGATGACCCACGACGTCATCTCCGTCTCGCCGACGACGCCGCAGGAGGAGGTCGCGCGCCTCGTCTCGAAGTACGGCTTCAACGCGATGCCGGTCGTGAGCGACGAGGGGAAGGTGCTCGGCGTCGTCACCGTCGACGACGTCGTCGACGTCCTCGTCGCCCGCGAGACGGAGTCGGCCCTCGCGATGGGCGCCGTCGCCGCGCCGAGCGACCCGGACGACAGGCACGAGTTCAGCTACTTCGGCGCGAGCATCCTCCAGGTCGTGAGGAGCCGGGCCGGCTGGCTCCTCCTCCTGTTCGTCGCCGAGACGCTGACCGGCACCGTCCTCCGCCACTTCGAGGCCGAGCTCGCGAAGGTCGTCGCCCTCGCCTTCTTCATCCCGCTCGTCATCGGGACGGGGGGCAACGCGGGGAGCCAGACGGTCTCGACGATCATCCGAGCGATGGCCCTGAAGGAGGTCTCCTTCCGGAACGTCCTCCGCGTCGTCCTGAAGGAGTCGGCGACGGGGATCATCCTCGGGTCGGTCCTCTGCGCCTTCGCGTTCGTGAGGGTCCTCCTCTGGGGAACCGGGTCGCAGCTCGCGCTCACCGTGGGGCTGACGATGTTCTCGGTCTGCCTCTGGGCGAACGTCATCGGGGCGGTCGTGCCGCTCGCCGCCTCGAAGCTGAAGATCGACCCGACCGTCGTCTCGGCGCCGCTCATCACGACGGTCGTCGACGCGACCGGGCTCGCGATCTACATGCTCATCGGCCGGGCCGTCATCACCGGCCTCTGAGGGGCGCCGAACGCGGAACCGCCGCCGGGGGGCCGGCGGCGGCTCGGGACCGGGGCGGGGCGGAACGGGCCTACTGGCCGCCGCCCTTCTTCTTCATCATCTCCTCGATCATCTTCCGCTGCTCGGGAGTCATGTTCTTCATGGCGTCGTTCATCTGCTTCTGCTGCTCGGGGGACATCATCGTCCCCATCATGCTCGTCTCCTTGTAGCCCGCGGGGACCTCGAAGGTCGACGCGGGGAGCGGCCGCTTCTCGGCCTTCACGAGCTCCCAGGTCATCATCGCCTCGGGCTTCCCCTTCTCGCGGATGATCATCCGGATGGGCATGCCGTCGAGGCCGTTCGCCTTCATCGCCTTCTCGAGCGACTGCGACGAGGCGTCCCGCCGCCCCGCGCCGAACATCCCGGCGCCCCCGAGGATCTCCTTCGAGACGCAGACCTCGTTCTCCGACGTCCCCCCCTCCTGGGAGACGAGCGCCTTGTCGCAGGCGAAGCCGGCGACGGAGTCGGAGCCGAGCCGCTTGACCGTCCACTTCTTCTCCTGCTCCGACTTCGGGAGGCTCTTCTGCATCTCCTGGACGTCGATCCGCGCGTAGCTCTTCTGCGCGTCGTTGATCATGTAGGAGATGCCGGGCTCGGCCGTCTTCGAGAGGACGACCATCTTCATCCCCGCCTGGCCCATCTGCTGCATCTGGACGTTCGAGATGTTCATCTCGAACCGGCCTCCCGCCTTCCCGACGTAGGCCTTCGCCGAGCCGCTGGCGTCCTTGCCGGTGAGCTTCATGTCGAGGACCCCTTCCCACTGCGCGGCGGCGGCGAGCGGGAGGGAGAGGAGTGCGGCGAGGGATACCCGGAGGAACGTCTTCACGTGGATCTCCTTTCGAGAGCGAAGCTTCGGGGGCGAAGCCGGTTTCGTCGGGTCGAGGGGGAAGTCTAAACCCCGCCTGCTCAGGGCCGCGTGACGAGGAGCACCGTGCCGACCGTCCTCCCGTCCATCGGGCCGTCGAGGACGCGGTGGACCCCCGCGGTCAGCTCGAACCGCCCCGCGAGGACCGCGGCGATCGGGTCGAGGAGGAGGCTCGCGAGCGAGGCCTCGAGCCCGACGACCCGGGTGAACGCGGGGCGGGCGCCGCGCGAGTCCCAGACGGCCGCGTGCTCGAGGTACGCGCGGAAGCCGCGTCCCGCCTCGAGCCGCGTCCGGAGGAGCCGGTCCCCCGTCGCGAGCGAGGTCGGCAGCGCCGCCTGGGCGACGCGGCCGGCGTCGAGGGACGCGGGGACGAGGCTCGTCGTCACGCCGCCGAGGGAGAAGACGTCGACGGAGGAGGGCGAGCCGCCGGTCGAGCCGGCCTCCACGACGGCCGAGAGCGGGAAGAGCGGCGTCCTCGCGCGGAGCCTCGCGCGGGCGCGGAGAAGGTCCCATCCCTCCCCCGCCGTCCGCCCCGCCTGGAACGTGCCGGCGGCCTCCGCCCCGACTCCCCACGTCTCGCCGCGCGACCACGACCGGGAGACCGCGGCGTCGAGCCCCGCGAGGGCGCGCGTGTCCGCTTCCGTCGACGGGTCCTGGAACCCGAGCCGCTCGGCCGCGAGCGCGGGCCGGAGCGACCAGCGGGTCGGGCCGCGCCCGTCGATCTCGCCGGCGAGCTCACCCCCCGTCCTCTGCCGGTCGAGGCCCGCGACGGGGACGAAGCGCTGCGAGGAGGGACGCTCGAGCGCGGTGAAGAGCGTGAGGACCGGCGACGGCCGCGCCCCGCGCCACGCCGCGCCGAGGACGGCGCCGCGCGGCCCCGCTCCGTCGCCGAAGCCCGCGAGCGCGAGGAGCGAGACGCGCCCGAGGAGGTCTCCGCCTGCCGCGCCCACCTGCCACGACGTCCCCGACGGGGTGATCGAGAGGCCGCTGCGCGAGTCGAAGCGCGCCGTCGAGAGCGCGTCGTAGGGACGGGGCGCGGGGGGCTCGACCGGCGGCGGGAGCGACCCCGCCGGGGCCGCGGGCACGAGGACGGAGCCGGGCGCGAGGAGCGCGGACGGTGTCGGGAGCGGCCCGGCCGCGGGACGCGGCGACGAAAGCGCGAGCCGCCGCACCTCCACGCCGCGCGCCGAGAGGCGCGCGAAGAAGAGCGCCGTGCCGTCCGGCGTCGGGGCGGGGTTCCACGCGCCGGTCGTCACGCGCGTGAGCGGTTCCACCTCTCCTGAGAGGACCGGCCCGCCGGGTCCCGGCCGGACCGCGACGCGGACGACGTTCCAGGCGCCGTCGACGACGGCCGCGCCGTAGAGGAAGCCGCGCGCCGCGTCGAGCCGGAGCGGGCCGGCCGGCTCGAACGGCAGCTCCACGACGGCCGCGCCGCGCACCGCGACCCAGGAGTCGCCGCGCCGGACCGGCCGGAAGGCGTCGTCGTCGCTCTCCGTGCCGCCGGGCGCGGCGTCGAGGGGGCCGCCGAGCGTCCAGAGGTACGGGCGGCGGACGAGGACCCCTTCCTCGTCGGGCCGCTTCAGGAGGAGGACGACCGCTCCGCTCCCGGCCCACGACGGCCGCTCGGGGACCGAGCCGTCGATCCGCGGCAGCGTGAAGGCCGGCTCCGGCGCCGGGAACTCCGGGGTGGTGTCGGGAGGCTCGGACGGTGTGGTGCCGTGGTCCTTCTTCTTCCCTTCCTTCCTCGGCGCCGGCTTCCCCGCCGGCGCGAGGTCGAAGACGCGGAGTGAGGGCGCCTCCTTCTCGAGGACGCGCGCGAGGAGGTGGGTGCCGTCGGGCGAGACCGAGAGGTCCGTCGCCTCGCCGCCGAACCGCGCCCACGGCTCTCCCTCCACGAGACCCGCCTCCTTCGCGAGCCGCTCCCACTCCAGCGCGTCGCGCGTCACCTCGGCACGGAAGCGGTCCCACCCGTCGCGCGGCGAGATCCCGAACGTCGCCTCGAAGCTCTTCGCGAAGCCACGGCGCCGCGGCGAGGCGAGGCGCTGCCAGAGCTCCGCGAGGACGGGCTTGCCGCCGGCGCGCCGCTCGAGCCACTCGAGGTAGGCCGAGCCCGCGAGGTAGGCCATGTCGCCGCCGCGGAAGCCCGAGGTGCGCGAGAGCGCGCCGTAGTCGGGCAGCTTCCCTTCCAGGGCCCACGCCCGAAGGACGGCCGCGCGGTAGGCCGAGAACGGGCGCCCCGAACCCGTCAGGCGCCCCTCCACGAGCGTCGCGTATCCCTCCATGACCCAGCGCGGCGACTTCAGCGCGACCGGCCCGACCGGGAGGGCCAGGAGCTGCTCGACGAGCGTCGCCTTCTCCTGCGGGCGGGAGAGGTGGTGGACGTGCGTCAGCTCGTGCGTCACGACGAGCTCGGGCCACGAGGAGAAGTGGCCGATCGACGACTCGCTCTCGGGCGGCGTCGGCCAGAGCTCGACGAGGGGGCCTCCCAGGAGCGGGATCGCGCGCCCGTTCGCCTCGCCGGACGGGTCGCGGACCACGACGTCGACGACGCCCTTCGCCTCGAACCCGACGACCGTCGTCACGGCGGCGTGGATTCCCTCGATCCGCGACGCGACGTCCCTCGCGAACGGCTCGAAGCCGCCTCGCGCGGGGAAGTGGATCCGGTAGTGCTCCGTCGCGATCGTCCGCCAGGGGGCGTCGGGCGACTGCACGCGCCCGGCCCGGACCGGAAAGGCGGCAAGGAGCCCGGCGAGCGCGAGGAGGACGAGTCGGCGCCGCATGCGGGAGAGAGTCTAGGTCGGGAGCTCCTCCAGCGCCTCGCGGAGGGAGATCGGGACGGCCACCTTCAGCATCGGCCTCCCGGAGTGAGGCGGCCGGCGCGCGGAGAACGCCCGTTCCGCCTAGGCCGTCGCCTCGGCGGGAACCGTCGGCACCACCGCAGAGACGTTCACGCCCCCGCGCTCCGCACGGACGACCCTCGACCAGAGCGTCAGCTCCGGGTCGAAGAGGAACCGGAGGAGGAGGAACGTCCAGGAGCGGTGCCAGAAGAGGGTGTCGTACGCCTCCGGCGCCGCCTTCCGCACGGCCGGAAGCCGGTTCCACGGGACGGACGGGAAATCGTGGTGCTCGTTGTGGTAGCCGACGTTCAGCGCTGGGACGTTGAGGAGGCCGTAGTAGCTCGTCGTCTCCTGCTGGTCGTGGACGAGGTAGTGCTCCTGGATCCAGCGGGCCCCGAGCGGGTGGAGGCCGACGGAGAAGAAGAACGACGCCGCGAGGAAGAGGAGCGCCTTCGGCCCGAGGAAGAGGATCACGGCCACGTCGTAGGCGACCTGGACCGCGATGTTGACGAAGACCCAGCCGTCGAAGAGGCGGATCTCCTTCAGCCGCGGCGGTCGCGTCACCTGGAAGACCGGGAAGAGGAGGAGCCAGAGCGCCTTGCCGACGAACGTGCGGCCGACGAGGCGGGCCTCCCAGCGGTTCGGCAGGTCCGCGTCGAGCTCGTAGACGCCCTGGAAGGCGTGGTGCTTCAGGTGGTACTTCTGGAACGAGACCGCGCTCGGCAGGAGGTGCGGGAGGTTCGCCCCGATGGCGACGAGGCGGTTCCACGTGGCGTTCCGGAAGACGAGGTTGTGCGAGCACTCGTGGATCAGGACCCAGAGCGTGTGGCTCACGAACGCGCCGACGGCAAAGGAAGCGACGAGGATGACCCAGACCGGCTGGTCGCGGAGGAGCCAGGCGGCGCCCGTCTGGAAGCCGACGAGGAGGAGGACGAGGAGGGCGCTCCACGGGTTCCGGCCCACGAGGGTGCGGATGGCCGGGTGCCGCTTCATGATCTCCTTGGCGCGCCCGGCGTGGGGCTCGCGGGTGGTCGAGTAGGAGAAGTCGTAGCCCCGTGAGCCGGCTGGCTCCGGGGCCGACGGGCCTGCGGCGCTCGTCATGGTCTTGCCCTTTCCGCCGTCATTGTCGTCCGAAAGCCGCCGGGCCGGGAACGAATCCGCGACCGGGCCGCGGCGCGCCGCGGGGAGCCCTCCGCGCGCCGTTTCGCCGACAATGCCGGCCATGTCGCCGAACGCAACGGCCTCCACGAAACGCTACGACGCCGCGTACTTCGAGCGCTGGTACGGAGACCCGCGGGCGCGGGCGTCCCACCGGGTCCTCGTCGGCCGGAAGGCATCCCTCGCGGTCGCGGCGACGGAGCACCTCCTCGAGCGGCCGGTGAGGAGCGTCCTCGACGTCGGCTGCGGCGAGGCGCCCTGGCGCGCCGCCCTCCTCCGGCTCCGCCCGCGCCTCCGCTACGTCGGCGTCGATCCGAGCGCCTGGACCGCGGAGCGCTGGGGCCGGAGCCGCGGGGTCCTCCACGGCGGGCTCGACGATCTCGGGCGCCTCCCGCTCCGCGGGCCTTTCGACCTCGTCGTCTGCTCCGACGTCCTCCACTACGTCGGAGACGCCGAGGCGCGGCGGGGAATCGAGACGCTCGCGGGCCTCTCTCGCGGCGTCGTCTGGATCGAAGCGTTCACGTCGGCGGACGATTTCGAAGGGGACGTGGCCGGCTTCGTCCCGCGGGACGCCGCGTTCTACCGCCGCGCCGCGCGCCGCGCCGGCCTCGTGCCGCTCGGGCTCTGGTGCTGGGCCTCGCCGGCGATCGCGCACCGCGTCGCGGCGCTCGAGCGCGGGGGCTGATCAGCCGGTCCGGGGCCGCACCGCGAACGCGTAGCGCGCCGCCGCGCGGACCGCCTCCACCATGCTCACCGCGTTCGCGCGGCCGGTGCCGGCGATGTCGAACGCCGTCCCGTGGTCGACCGACGTCCGGAGGAACGGGAGGCCGCAGGTGATCGAGACCGTCCGCTCGAAGTCGTACATCTTCGCGGCGACGTGCCCCTGGTCGTGGTAGAGCGAGAGGACGGCGTCGAAGCGGCCCTCCGCCGCGTGCCAGAAGACCGAGTCGGCCGGGTGCGGGCCGCGCGCGTCGATCCCGGCGGCGCGTGCCCTCTCGACCGCGGGGGCGAGCTCGCGCTCCTCCTCGTCGCCGAAGAGGCCGTGCTCGCCGCCGTGCGGGTTGAGGGCGGCGACGGCGATCCGCGGCGACGCGACGCCGAGCGTCCGGAGCGCGGCCGCGGACCGGACGAGGGCGTCGAACGTCCGGTCGGCGGTGATCCTCCCGATCGCCTCGGCGAGCGAGAGGTGGCGCGTGAGGAAGAAGATCCGGAGCGCCTTCACCTCGAAGAGCGTGAGGGGATCGGCCGTCCCCGTCAGCTCGCCGAAGATCTCCGTGTGGCCGATCTGGGTCACGCCGGCCGCCCGGAACGCCTCCTTGTTCACCGGCGCCGTCGCGACGGCGTCGACCTCCCGCGCGAGGGCGAGCCCGATGGCGACGCGGATCGACTCGAACGCGGCGCGGCCGGCGTCCGCCTGGATACGCCCCCAGCCGATCCCGTCGAAGCCACGGGCCGGGACGTCGACGACCTCCGCGAGGCCGGGCTCCCCCGTCGCGGCGCCGGGCCTCGCGACGGGGACGACCCGGAGCGCGGCCCCGGTCGTCGCGAGCGCGCGCTCGACGGCACGCGGGTCGCCGACGACGACCGGAACGCAGAGCTCGTGGAGCTCCCCAGTTGCGAGGGCTTTCACGACGACCTCCGGCCCGACCGAGGCGGGGTCGCCGAGGGTGATCGCGACGACGGGGCGCGTGTGAGGCATCGGTTTCGCTTCCCGGGGGATGATCCCACGCGGGTGCCAGTCCGGCGGAGCACCGAACGACCGAGGTGAGCATGAGAACGACCGCCCTCCCGATCCTCGCCGCCGCGCTGCTCGCCCAGCCGGCGCCAGCCGACGACCTCGAGTCGCGCGTCGCGGCGATGGCCCGCGTCGGGAGCGCGTCCTCGCCGACCTTCTCCCCCGACGGCACGCGCCTCGCGTTCGTCTCGAACCTGACGGGCCAGCCGCAGGTCTGGACGATCCCGGTCTCCGGCGGCTTCCCGGAGCTCGTCACGCCGCTCGAGGACCCGGTGGGCCAGGTCCGCTGGTCGCCCGCCGGCGCGCTCCTCGCCTTCACCGTGGCGCCGGGGGGCGGGATGAACGAGCAGGTCTGGGTCGTCCGCCCCGACGGCTCCGGGCTCCGCCTCCTGACCGCCGGCGGACACGAGACGAACCGCCTCTCGGGCTTCACGCGCGACGCCTCGCGCCTCCTCGTCGCGTCGAACGAGCGGAGCGCCGCGACGATCGACGCCTTCCTCCTCGACCCGCTCACGGGAGAGACCTCCGCGCGGACGAAGGCCCCGGGGAGCCACTCCTACACGGACGTCTCCTGCGACGGCCGCTACGCCCTCCTCTCGCGCCTCGCGCAGAGGGGCGACAACGACCTCCTCCTCGTCGACCTCGAGCGGGGCGCCGAGCTCCTCCTCACTCCCCACGAACGCCCGGCGAGCTTCGGCGGCGGCGTCTTCTCGCCCGACGGCAGGACGGTCTGGCTCTCGTCGAACGCCGGACGCGACCTCGCGGCCTTCGCCCGGATCCGCCTCGCATCGAACGGAGCGCCGGGGCCGGTCGAGGTCGTCGCCGCGCGCGACGACGCCGAGCTCTCGCTCTTCGAGGTGGACGAGGCAGGCCTCGCGGCCGCCCTCGTCTGGAACGTCGCGGGCCGGAGCGAGCTCGCCTTCGTCGACCTCGCCACGGGCCGGAGCCGCCCCGGCCCCGCTCTCCCCTCCGAGATCGTCTCCTCCCTCGCCTTCTCGCCCGACGGGACGAAGCTCGCGCTCGTCCTCTCCGGCTCGACGGCGCCGATGGACGTCTGGCTCCTCGACCGGGCGAAGGGGTCGCTCCGCCCGCTCACGCGAAGCCCCCACGCGGGGGTCGACCTCGCCGCGCTCGCGAAGCCGACGCTCGTCCGCTTCCCCGCGCGCGACGGCCTGCCGCTCACCGGCTGGCTCTACCGCCCCGCGGGCGCGACCGGGCCCGGCCCGCTCGTCCTCTCGCTCCACGGCGGCCCGGAGGGGCAGGAGCGCCCCGGCTTCCGCCCCGACTACCAGGCCCTCGTCTCGCAGGGGATCTCCGTCCTTGCCCCGAACGTCCGCGGCTCGTCGGGCTTCGGGAAGCGCTTCGTGAACCTCGACAACGGAGCGCTCCGGAAGGGGGCCGTCGAGGACATCGCCGCCTGCGTCGACTTCGCCGTGAGGGAGGGGCTCGCCGATCCGAAACGGATCGGGATCACGGGAGGCTCGTACGGCGGCTACATGACGATGGCCGGCCTCGCCACTTACCCCGGGCTCTTCGCGGCCGGCGCGAACCTCTTCGGCATCGTCAACTTCGCGACGTTCTTCCGGAACACGGAGCCCTGGATGGCCGCGATCTCGAAGACGGAGTACGGCGACCCCGAGACGGAGGCCGCGCTCCTCCACGACCTCTCGCCGATCCACCGGATCGACCGCGTGAAGGCGCCCACGCTCGTCCTGCACGGGGCGAACGACACGAACTGCCCCGTCATCGAGGCCGAGCAGGTCGTCGCGAGCCTGAAGGAGCAGGGGGTCCCGGTGAAGTACGTCCTCTTCCCCGACGAGGGGCACGGCTGGCGGAAGACGGCGAACCGGGTCCGCTCGGCGGTCGAGGTCACGCGCTGGTTCGCGCGGTACCTGAAGGAGACGGCGCCGTAGCGCCCGGCCGCGAGGCTCCGGCGGGAGCGTCGCGCGTCCCCGGCTGCTCCTCCTTCGGCTCCACGTGGATGACGACCCGGCCGCCGCCGAGCCGGCGCTTCAGCTCCCGCTCGACCTCGTCGGAGATCGCGTGCGCCTCGCCGATCGCGAGGTCGCCGGGGACGGGAAGGGCGAACGTCACGAGGAGCCCGTCGTCCCCCTTGCGGACGGCGAGGCCCTCGGGACGGAACGCGGGGCCGCGCTCGGCCCGGAGCTTCTCGATCTCGGCGCGGACGGCCGCGTCGTCCGCCGGCACGGTCCGGCGCGCCGCCGTCGCCTCGCCCACCGGCTCGATGTGGCTGACGACGCGGTCCAGGTCGGGCGCGGCGTCGCGGAGGTCCCTCTCGAACTCGGTCACGACGTCGTGCGCCTCGCGGACCGAGAGCCTCTCGTCGACCTCGAGGTGGAGCTCCATCGAGAGGCGCCCGTCCGTCGCGTGGGTCCGGATCGCGTGGGCCCCGAGGCCGTGCCGCGCCGCGAGGAGGCGCGTCGTCGCGAGGAGCCCCTCGGGGCCGGCCGGGGCGGGCTCGACGTGGGCGACGACGTCCGCGCCCGGGACGTGCTCGCGCAGGGCCGCCTCGGCCGCGTCGGCGACGGCGTGGGCCCTCTCGAAGGCGAGGTGGCGCCCGACGGTGATCGTCGCGTCGACGAAGACCGTCGGGCCCGTCCGTCTCACGCGGAGGCGCGGCACGTCGACGACGCCCGGCACGCGCGCCGCGGCGACGAGGCTCTCGCGGAGGCCCTCGGGGACCGCGTCGACGAGGTCGTCGATCGACTTCTTCCCGAGCTTCAGGGAGAGGACGACGACGATCGCCGCGACCGCGAGCGCCGCGACCGCGTCCGCCTGGGCGAGCCACGCGACGCCCGTCCTCTGCGACACCACGACGAGGCCGAGGCCGACGAGGACGACGGCGGACGACCAGACGTCCGTCGAGAAGTGGAGGGCGTCGGCCTCGAGCGCCTGGCTGCCGTACTTCTTCGCCGTCCGCGCGAGGGCCCGCGAGCGCGAGACGTCGACGACGATGGAGACCGCCATGACGGCGAAGGCCCAGGGCGTCGCCTCGACGCGGACCGGGTGGAAGAAGAGGCGGTCGACGGACTCCTTGACGATCCAGACGCACGTCGCGAGGAGGAGCGCCGTCTCGAAGAGGGCCGAGAGGTTCTCGATCTTCCCGTGCCCGTAGGTGTGCTCGGTGTCGGCCGGCAGCCCCGCGATCCTCACCGCCCAGAACGTCACCACGGCGGCGAGGAGGTCGAGGGCGGAGTGGGCCGCCTCCGCGAGGATGCCGATCGAACCCGTCGACAGGCCGACGACGATCTTCATCCCGGTCAGGAAGACGGCCGCGACGACGGAGCTGAGGGCGACGATCCGCTTCTCGCGGTCGGCCCGCTCGAGCCCGGCCGAGAGCTCCGGCGCGTTCATCGCGGCGTTCCCGCGGCCGGGGCCGCCGCGGGCCGCGCGGCCTCGACGGCCCGCGCGAGCCCCGAGACGCTCTGCTGGAAGAGGCGGCTCCAGCGGGACTGGACGAGCGGCGCCAGGACCCCGACCGGCGCGCCGTGGAGCACCTCGACGTTCACGACGAACGTCCGCTCCGGCGTCACCGGCGTGAAGCGCCAGACGTGGCACGAGGCGATGCCCCCCTCGCTCCTGCACCACATCACCTCCCGCCCGGGCGCGAGGCGGGTGACGAACTCCTCCGAGCGGACCGTGCCGACCGGGAAGCCGAGCGCGAGGACCTGCTCGAATCCCCCGGCGAGCCGGAAGCCGGGCTCCCCCTTCCAGCGCGCGCCGAGGACGAGAGGCGACGACCAGCGCGGCCACTCCTCGATGCGCGAGAAGAGCGCCCAGGCCTCGTCGGCCGGCGCGCCGACGCTCCCGGAGGAGGCGACGACGAGGGTCTTCCACGACGCGAGCGGGAACCGTCCCGCCTCGGCGGCGGCGCGGGCCGCGGCCATCTCGGTCTCGGTTCCCGAGAAGCTGACCCGGAGCGCCGACATCGCGAAGACGGACGCCACGGCGAGGAGGACGAGGAACGCGAGGAGGCCGGCGGCCCGGCGAAGGATCCGCATCCGGGCCAGTGTATCGCCCGGGGTCAGGACGGGGCCGTCTCCCCGGCGGCGCCCTCGCTCTCGGCGCGCGCGCTGCCGGCGAGGAGGACCGCGGCGACGATCGCCGCACCCCCCGCGAGGGTCGCGAGGCCGATCGGCTCGCCGAACGCGAGCCAGCCGAGGACGGCGCCGAACGCGATCGTGAGCGGGTTCGCGAGCGTCGCCCTCCCGGCCGGGACCCGCGCGAGGCCGCGCGTGAGGAAGAGCTGCCCGAGCTGCCCCGCCGCGGCGATGAAGACGAGCCACACCCAGTCGGACGGGGTCGGGACCGTCGGCCCTTCGAGCGCCGTCCCGACCGCGGCGAGCGGGACCGAGGTGAGCGGGAACCAGAGGACGATCGTCTCCTCGTGCTCCGTCCGGGAGGCGTCGCGTACCGTGACGTAGGCCGCCGCGGAGAGGAGGGCCCCGAGGAGCCCGACGAGGATCGGCGCGAGCGGAGGGGACGCGGTCGAGGCGCCCCGCGGGACGAGCATCGCGACGCCGGAGGCCGCGAGGAGGAACGCCGGAACGAACCGGCGCCCGGGCTTCTCCTTCAGGAACCACGCCGCGAGGACGGCGGTGAAGACCGGGTGGACCTGCTGGAGGAGGACGGCCGTGGCGAGGGGCTGGCGCGCGACGGACCAGAAGTAGCAGGAGAGGGCGAAGTGCCCGAGCGCGCCGCGCAGGACGAGGACCGCTCCCCTCTTCGGCCTCCAGGAGAGGCCGCGCCTCCTGAGGAGCCAGAGCATGAAGAGGGCGTTCAGGACGCCCCGGACGAGGATGACCTCCTGCGGCGGGATCCGGCCGCCGAGGAGCTTCGCCCCTGCCGCCATGACGGCGAAGAAGAAGGCGGAGAGCGTCATCTCGCGCACGGCCGGGCATTATCGGGGTCCGGGGAACCCGGAGTCGCCTCCGCCCGTACAAGGGGGCGTGGCCCGGCGGCCCGCGGGCCACCGGCGCAGTTGAACGACGATGAAGCGCGTCCCCCTCCTCGTGGCGTCCCTCCTCGCGGCCGTGGCCCCGAGCGTTGCGGGCGCGCCGGCGACGGACGCTCCGCCGGGGCCGCCGGCGGTGTTCCGCCACGTCTCGCTCGAGCAGGGGCTCTCGCAGGCCGCCGTCCGGGCCCTCTTCCAGGACTCCCGCGGGTTCCTCTGGGTCGCCACCGAGGACGGCCTGAACCGCTTCGACGGCTACGAATTCGCCGTCTTCCGGAACGACCCTCTCGACCCGGCGAGCATCCCCGACAACGGTCAGCTCTCGTTCGCCGAGGGGAAGGGGAACGTCCTCTGGATCGGCACGGTCGACCGCGGCCTCGCGAAGCTCGACCTCGGGACCCTCCGCTTCCGCAGGTACCTCCCCGAGCCGCGCAGGGCCGACGGCCTCCCGGCCCGTCCCGTCGCCGCCGTCCTCGAGGACCGCTCGGGGAGGCTCTGGGTCGGGACGACGGGAGGCGGCCTCCTCCGCCTCGCGCGCGACGGGGAGTCGTTCGAGGCGTTCCGGCCCGACCCGGCCGACCCGAAGAGCTTCCCCGCGGCAAACGTCCTCGCGCTCGCCGAGGACCCGTCCGGCGCGCTCTGGGTCGGCACGGGAGGCCAGGGGCTCCTCAAGGTAGACGCCGCCTCCGGGAGGGTCCTCGAGCAGTACGACCGCGACCCGGCGAACCCCGGCGTCCCCGCAAGAGCCTTCGTCACCGACGTCCACGTCGACCGGAAGGGGCGCGTCTGGCTTGCCGCCGGGGCGCTCGCGCGCCTCGACCCCGCGAAGGGCGAGCTGGCGGTCTTCCAGAACGACCCGTCCGACCCCGCGTCGTTCCCCTCGCGGCAGGCGCGTCGCCTCGCCGAGGACGCCTCGGGGCGGATCTGGATCGCGACCGAGAACGGGATCGTCCGGCTCGACCCGGAGACGGGGGTCTTCACCCCATTCCGGAACCGTCCGGAGGACGGCTCGAGCCTCCCCTCGAACCGGGTCACCACGCTCCTCGTCGACCGCTCGGGCCTCCTCTGGGCGGGGCTCGACGGCTCGGGCCTCGCGGTCCTCGACCTCTCGGGCTCGCCGTTCCGCACGTTCCGCCACCAGCCCGGGAGGGAAGGGGGGATGACGGGCCCGATCGTCCGCGCCGTCCACGAGGCACCCGACGGCTCGCTCTGGCTCGGGATCTCCGGCGGAGGGCTGAACGCCCTCGACCCGGCGACCGGGAAGGTCCGCGCGTTCCGCGCCGGCCCGCCCCCGCGCGGCCTCTCGACGGACGACGTCTGGAACGTCGCCGTCGACGAGGAGGGGATCGCCTGGGCCGCGACGCTCGGCGGCGGGCTGAACCGCGTCGACCCGAGGACGGGCAACGTCCGCGTCTTCCGCGCCTCGGACGACGGACTGACGTCCGACCAGCTCCGGGTCGTCCTCGAGGGGCGCGACGGGGCGCTCTGGCTCGGCTCGGCGGGCGGAGGGCTCTGCCGGTTCGACCGGAAGGCGGAGACGTTCTCGTGCTTCCGGAACGACCCCGACGACCCGGGCTCCCTGTCGAGCAACGTCGTCCGGGCGGTCCACGAGGGGCCGACGGGGACCCTCTGGGCCGGCGGCGACGGCGGGATCGACCGGCTCGACCGCGCGACCGGCCGTTTCGCGCACTTCCTCGACGACCCCTCGCGCCCCGAGACGGCGGGGATCTCGCGCGTCTACGGCCTCTGGGAAGCGCCCGACGGGATCGTCTGGGCCGGGACGCCGCGCGGCCTCGTCAGGCTCGACCCGCGGACCGGCGGCGTGACCCGCTTCCGCCAGGCGGACGGCCTCCCGAACGAATCGGTCTACTCGGTCCTCCCCGGCGGGGCGGGCTCGCTCTGGGTCTCGACGAACCGCGGCCTCGTCCGCGTGACGCCCTCCGCCGACGGCCGGAGCGCCACGTTCAAGACCTTCGGCGCGGTGGACGGCCTCCAGAGCGACGAGTTCAACGGCGGCTCCTTCCACCGCGGGCCGTCGGGGACGCTCTGGTTCGGGGGAATCCTCGGCGTGACGGGCGTGAGGCCCGCCGACGTGAAGGACGACCCGTTCGCGCCCCCCGTCGCGCTCCTCTCGTTCTCCCGCCTCGGGAAGAAGCTCCCCCCGTCCGACTGGCTCCCGTCGGGCTCCGTCGTCCTCGGCCCCCGCGAGGGGTTCTTCACCGTCTCATTCGCGGCGCTCGCGTTCCGGGGCGCCGCGAAGAACCGCTACGCCTGGAAGCTGGAAGGGCTCGAGGACGACTGGGTCGACGCGGGGACGCGCCGCCGCGCCGACTACACCTCCGTCCCTCCCGGCGAGTACGTCTTCCGGGTGAAGGCCGCGAACCAGGACGGCGTCTGGAACGAGGAGGGGGCCTCTCTCCGGATCGTCGTGAAGCCGCCGTGGTGGAAGACGCCGACCGCGATCGGGGCCTGGGCCCTCCTCCTCGCCGCGGGCGGCGCCGTCGTCTCCCGCCTCGAGAAGCGCCGCGTCCTCGGCAAGGAGCGCGAGAGGAGCCAGCTCGTCGAGGCCGAGCTGAGGGCGCACGCCGCCGAGGCGCAGGCCCGCGCAGTCCAGGCGGAGGCTTCCCGGAAGTCCGCCGAGCTGGAGGAGGCGCGCGCGATGCAGCTCTCGCTCCTCCCGAGGACGACCCCGCGCCTTCCCGGCCTCGCCGTCGCCGCGCTCGCGCGGACGGCGACCGAGGTGGGGGGCGACACGTGGGACTGGGCCGTCGGCCCGGACGGCGCTCTCGCGCTCGTCGTCGGCGACGCCACGGGGCACGGAGTCCGCGCGGGGACGGTCGTCTCCGTCATGAAGGGGCTCTTCCGGGGCGACCCGTTCCCGGGCGACCTCGGGCTCTTCCTGGACCGCGCGGGACGCGTCCTCCGCGACCTCGGCCTCCACCGCCTCCACATGGCTCTCGCCGTCCTCGTCGTCCGGGGCGACGACGTCGACTTCGCCTCGGCGGGGATGCCCCCGGCGCTTCTCTTCCGCGCCTCCAGCGGCACCGTCGAGGAGGTCCTCGTCCCGGGGGCTCCCCTCGGCGCGCTCGTGGAGACGCCGCACGCGTCGGTGCCGCTCCGCCTCGGCCCGGGAGACGTCGTCCTCCTCTCCTCCGACGGCCTCGCGGAGAGCCCAGGCCCGGGCGGCGAGCCGTTCGGCTACGCGCGGGCCCGCGACGCCTTCCGCGAGGCGGCGGCGCTCGCCCCCGAGGAGGCCCTGGCCCTCGTCGCGCGGCGCGAGGAGGAGTGGAGGGGCGAGAGGCCCCGCGAGGACGACCTGACGCTCGTCCTCCTGCGCCGCGATGGCTGACGCGGCGACCTGATCCGCCGGGCCTTCCCGGCGAGACGCCGCCGCGGGCCGCGGGGCCGCTCCGCGTGCCATACTTCCGCCCCTTTGGCGCACCTCGTCCTCGCCCTCACCGTCCTCGTCTGGTCCTTCTCGTTCCTCGCCGCCGCGCGGCTCCGGCAGGACCTCGGCCTCACCGAGGCGCTCGCCGCGCGCTTCGTCCCGGTCCTCCTCGGGTCGGGGGCCTACCTCCTCGCGCGCCGGCCGCTCCGGATCCCGCGCGCGGCGTGGCCGAAGGTCGTCGCGATGGGGCTCCTCTCCGTCCCGGCCTACAACGTATTCTTCTTCCACGGGCTGAAGACGGTCCCGTCGGGGACGGCGGCGCTCATCATCGCCCTCAACCCGGTCTTCACCGCGATCCTCGCGCGCGTCGTCCTCGGAGAGCCGTTCGGCACGCGGCACGTCCTCGGCCTCACCCTCGCCCTCGCGGGGGTCTGGGTCGTCATCCGCTTCGGCACCGACAAGGCCGTCGACTGGCCCTACCTCTCGAGCGCCCTCCTCCTCGCCCTCGCGCCGCTCTCGTGGGCTCTCTACGCGGTCCTCGGGAGGACGCTCCCCGAGGGGGCCGACCCGCTCGACACCTCGTACGCCCTCCTCTTTGCCGGGAGCCTGCCGCTCCTCGCCTTCGCGCGTCCGGCGACCGTCGCGAAGCTCGCCGCGAGCCCCGGCGCGCTCTGGTCGGCGCTCTACCTCGCCGTCCCCTGCACGCTCCTCGCGTGGGTCTCGTTCCTCTGGGCGCTCAAGCGGCTCCCGGCCGGCGAGGCCTCCGCCTTCATTTTCCTCAACCCGCCGCTCGCGAACCTCTGGTCGTTCCTCCTCGAGGGGAAGCCCGTCCGCCTCCCGTTCCTCGCGGGCGCCGCGGTCCTCCTCGCCGGCGTCGCGCTCATCGTCGTCCGACCCCGTGCGGGGCATACTTCCCGGTCGTGAGCACCGCGAACGCTCCCGGCGACGCGCAGCGCTACGCCCTCCTCTCGATCGGGGCGGCCGTCCTCACGATCGGCCTGAAGGCCGTCGCCTGGACTCTCACGGGCTCCGTCGGCCTCCTCTCCGACGCGGTCGAGTCGCTCGTGAACCTCCTCGCGGCCGTCGTCGCCCTCTGGGCGCTGCGCGTGGCGGCCCAGCCGCCAGACGCCGAGCACCACTTCGGCCACTCGAAGGCCGAGTACCTCGCCTCCGCCTTCGAGGGGCTCGCGATCCTCGGGGCCGCGATCGCGATCGCGGTCACCGCCTGGAAGCGGATCGCGGACCCGCAGCCGCTCGAGAACGTCGGCCTCGGCCTCGCGGTCTCGATCGGCGCGGCGGCGGTGAACGGCGCGGTCGCGACGGTCCTGATGCGGGCAGGCAAGCGGCTCGACTCCATCACGCTCCGCTCCGACGCCCACCACCTCATGACGGACGTCTGGACCTCCGGCGGCGTCCTCGTCGGCGTCGTCCTCGTGAAGGTCACCGGCTGGCTCCTCCTCGACCCGCTCGTCGCCCTCGCCGTCGCGACGAACATCGTCTGGATGGCCGGCCGGATCCTGCTCGAGACCGCGCAGGGGCTCCTCGACCGGACGATGCCCGAGAGCGAGACGGCGCAGCTGGAAGTCGTCCTCGCCCGCTTCCGGACCGACGGCGTCGACGTCCACTCGGTGAGGACCCGCACCGCGGGGCCGGTCCGCTTCGTCGACATGCACGTCCTCGTCCCCGGGAGCTGGACCGTGCAGCGCGGCCACGACCTCTGCGAGGAGATCGAGCGCGCGGTGGCGTCCGCGTTCCCGAGGGCCTCCGTCCTGACGCACCTCGAGCCGGCGGAGGACCCGTCGGCCTGGGAGCACGGGGGGGCGCCCGCCCGGACGGCGTAGAGGACACGGGCCCCGGCACGGCAGCCCGGACGCCTCACCGCGCCGGATCACTCGTCCCCCGGACGAAAGTCACCGGGCCCGACAGCGCCCAGCAGGAGACGGGGACGTACGATCTCGGGGTTCTCCGCACGATCGGCACCACGACGGAGGGGGTGACGGCAATCCGGCAGCCCCGGAGAAGATGACGGCGGCCTTTCGGCCGCCGTCGAGGATTCCACGGGTTGTCCGCCGCCGGCCCGGCTGCCGCCGGCCGCGACGCGCAGGCTACTTCTTTCCCTTCTTTCCGGGGGCCTTCTTCGCGGGCTTCTTCGGGGCGGGCTTGGCCTTCGCCTTCGGAGCGGCCTTGACGGCCTTCTTCGGCGCGGGCTTCGCCTTCGGGGCGACCTTCGCGGCCTTCTTCGGAGCCGGCTTCGGGGCGGTCTTCACCCTGGGTGCCGCCTTCGCCTTCGGAGCGGGCTTCGCCACGGCCTTCGCCGGCCTGCCGGAGACCGTCGCGCCCTCGCGGACGGCGGCCTGGCCGGCGGCGAGGCGGGCGATCGGGATCCGGAAGGGCGAGCAGCTGACGTAGTCGAGGTTCGTCCGGTGGCAGAACTCCACCGACGACGGCTCGCCGCCGTGCTCGCCGCAGATGCCGATCTTCAGCTTCGGGCGGGTCGTGCGGCCGAGCTCGACGCCCATCTTCACGAGCTTCCCGACGCCGGTCTGGTCGAGCTTCTCGAACGGGTCGGCGGGGAGGATCTCGCGCTTGACGTAGTCCGGCAGGAACTTGCCGGCGTCGTCGCGGCTGAGGCCGAACGTCGTCTGGGTCAGGTCGTTCGTGCCGTAGCTGAAGAACTCGGCGACGGTGGCGATCTCGTCGGCCGTCAGCGCGGCGCGCGGGAGCTCGATCATCGTCCCGACGAGGTAGTCGACGGTGATCCCGGCCTTCGCGAAGACGTCCTTCGCGACCTCGCGGACGAGCTTCTCCTGGTCCTTCAGCTCGTTCACGTGGCCGACGAGCGGGATCATGATCTCCGGCTTCACCTCGACCCCGTCCTTCTTCACGATGCAGGCCGCCTCGAGGATGGCGCGCGCCTGCATCCGCGTGATCTCGGGGTAGACGATGCCGAGGCGGCAGCCGCGGTGGCCGAGCATCGGGTTCATCTCGTGGAGCTCGCTCACCTTCTGCGCCACGGCGGCCGAGGAGACGCCGAGCTTCTCGGCGACGGCGGCCTGCTCGTCGAGGGTGTGCGGCAGGAACTCGTGGAGCGGCGGGTCGATCGTCCGGATCGTGACGGGCCGCGGGCCCATCGCGCGGAAGACCCCCTCGAAGTCGCCCCGCTGCATCGGGAGGAGCTTGGCGAGCGCCTTCTCCCGGGCCTCGACGCTGTCGCCGAGGATCATCTCGCGGACGGCCGTGATCCGGTCGCCGCCGAAGAACATGTGCTCGGTGCGGCAGAGGCCGATCCCCTCGCCCCCGAAGGCCACCGCGTTCGCGGCCTGGTCGGGCTGGTCGGCGTTCGCGCGGACGCGGAGGCGGCGGACCTTGTCGGCCCAGCCCATGAGCGTCGCGTAGAGCGTGTAGACCGGGCTCGCCTCGGGCTTGAGCGACTTCTCGAGGAGGACCTGGAGGACCTCGGACGGCTTCGTCGAGATGCGCCCCTCGAGGACCTCCCCCGTCGAGCCGTCGATGGAGAGCCAGTCGCCCTCCATGACGATCCGGTTCTTCGCGTCGCCCTTCACGGTCATGCAGCGCTGGCCGTAGTCGATCCGGAGCGACTCGCAGCCGACGATGCAGACCTTCCCCATCTGCCGCGCCACGAGCGCCGCGTGGGAGGTCATGCCGCCGCGGGCCGTGAGGATCCCCTCGGCGGCGTTCATCCCCTTGATGTCCTCGGGGCTCGTCTCCTCGCGGACGAGGAGGACCTTCTCGCCCCGCTTGGCCCACTCGAACGCGTCCTGCGCCGAGAAGACGACGCGGCCGGACGCGGCGCCGGGGCCGGCGTTGAGGCCCTTGGCGAGGAGCTGCCCCTCCTCGACGGAGGCGCGCTTGGCGACGGGGTCGAAGATCGGGCGGAGGAGCTGGTTCAGCGAGTCGGGGTTGACGCGGAGGATCGCGTCCTCGGCGCTGATGAGCTTCTCGCGCTCCATCTCGACGGCGATGCGGACCTCGGCGAAGCCGGTCCTCTTCCCCGTGCGCGTCTGGAGCATGAAGAGGCGCCCGCGCTCGACCGTGAACTCGATGTCCTGCATGTCCCGGTAGTGCTTCTCGAGCGTCTGCCGGATGCCGAGGAGCTGCTCGTAGACCTTCGGCATCGCCTGGTGGAGCGTCGCGATCTTCTGCGGCGTCCGGATGCCGGCGACGACGTCCTCGCCCTGCGCGTTGATGAGGTACTCGCCGTAGAAGACGTTCTCGCCCGTGGCGGGGTCGCGGGTGAACGCGACGCCCGTGCCGCAGTCCTCGCCGAGGTTGCCGAAGACCATCGACTGGACGTTGACCGCCGTCCCCCAGCTCTCGGGGATGGAGTTGAGCTGGCGGTAGACGATCGCCCGCTCGTTCATCCACGAGGAGAAGACCGCGCCGATGGCGCCCCAGAGCTGGGCCATCGGCTCCTCGGGGAAGTCGTGCCCCGTCTTCTCCTTGATCGCCTTCTTGAACTCGCCGACGAGCTCCTTGAGCGCCTCGACGGAGAGCTCCGTGTCGAGGTGGGCCCCGTACTTCTCCTTCTTCGCCTCGAGGATCACCTCGAACGGGTCGCGCTCGTGCTTGCCGACCGGCTTGAGGTCGAGGACGACGTCGCCGTACATCGCGACGAAGCGGCGGTAGCAGTCCCACGCGAAGCGCGGGTTGCCGGAGGCCTTCGCGAGCCCCTCGACCGTGACGTCGTTCAGGCCGAGGTTCAGGATCGTGTCCATCATCCCGGGCATCGAGGCGCGCGCGCCCGAGCGGACCGAGACGAGCAGCGGGTTCTTCGGGTCGCCGAACTTCTTGTCGAGCTTCTTCTCGACGCCGGCGAGGTGCTGCGCGACCTCCTTCTCGAGCCCCTTCGGGTAGCTCCGGCCGTTCGCGTAGAAGTGGGTGCAGACCTCGGTCGTGATCGTGAAGCCCGGGGGGACCGGGAGGCCGATGCGGGCCATCTCGGCGAGGTTCGCCCCCTTGCCGCCGAGGAGGTTCTTCTGGCTTCCGTCGCCCTCGGCGGTCCCGCCGCCGAAGGAGTAGACGTTCTTCGCCCCGCGCGCGACCGGCGCGGATTTGCTCTTCATGGGGTTCCTCCTGAGGTTGGATTGTTCAAGTTGACGGACTCTCGTCTGCAAACCCCGCGATTCTAACGCCCCGAGGCTTCGTCGACACCGCCCGGACAGGCCTCCGCCGCCCCGGCGGAACGCCCTCGGACCCGGGCCATTCGAGCCTCCGTCTCAGTGCACGGACCGGGCCGGGGCCGCCCGGGACGGCGACGCCCCGGGACCTTCCGCGCCCGCCCGGCCCCGGCGCGGCCGCCCCTCCGCGCACGGGGGCCTCTGCTATCTTCCGCGCCCCATGATCGCGGTCTCGGACCTCGGCAAGTCGTTCGGCGCGCAGACCCTCTTCGGCGGCGTCTCCATCCAGTTCAACCCCGGAAACCGCTACGGCCTCGTCGGGGCGAACGGCTCGGGGAAGTCGACGCTTCTGCGCATCCTCTCGGGCGAGGAGGCGCCGTCGTCGGGCGTCGTCTCGATCCCGAGGAAGCTGCGGCTCGGCGTCCTCTCGCAGGACCACTACCGCTTCGAGGAGATGCCGATCCTCGACGTGGCGATGATGGGGAACCGGGAGGTCTGGGAGGCGATGGCCGAGAAGGAGCGCCTCCTCCACGCCGACGCGACGTTCGAGAGCGACCGCTACGCCGAGCTCGAGGACGTCATCCTGAGGAACCAGGGCTACTCGCTCGAGGCGCGGGCGGCCGAGATCCTGGAGGGGCTCGGGATCCCGACGGCCGTCCACCGCTCGCCCCTCTCGACGCTCTCGGGCGGCTTCAAGCTCAGGGTCCTCCTCGGCCAGGTCCTCGCGTCCGACCCGGGCGCGCTCCTCCTCGACGAGCCGACGAACCACCTCGACATCGTCTCGATCCGCTGGCTCGAGAAGTTCCTCGACGCCTACAAGGGCCTCGCGATCGTGATCTCGCACGACCTGCGCTTCCTCGACAACGTCTGCACCCACATCGCGGACGTCGACTACGAGACCGTGACGCTCTACACCGGGAACTACACCGCGTTCGAGGCCGCCAAGGAGGCCGAGCGGGAGCGGAAGGAAGCCGAGATCACGAAGCGCGAGAAGCAGATCGCCGGGCACCAGGCGTTCGTCGACCGGTTCCGCGCGAAGGCGACGAAGGCGCGGCAGGCGCAGAGCAAGATCAAGCTGATCGAGAAGATCGTCATCGACAAGCTCCCTGAGAGCTCCCGCCGCCACCCGCGGTTCCGGTTCCGCCAGCGCCGGCCGAGCGGGCGGACCGCCCTCGAGCTCGAGTCGATCGGCAAGGCCTACGGGGACAACGTCGTCCTGAAGGACGTCTCCCTCCGGGTCGATCGCGGGGACCGTCTCGCGATCATCGGCCCGAACGGCATCGGCAAGTCGACGCTCCTGAAGATCGCCGTCGGCGAGCTCGCGCCCGACGCCGGGAAGGTCACCTGGGGCTACGAGGCGAGCCCGGGCTACTTCTCGCAGGACCACTCCGAGCTCCAGGGCGCCGGCCGGCAGTCGATCGAGGCCTGGCTCTGGGGGGCGTGCCCGGGCGAGCCGATCGGCTTCGTGAGGGGGCACCTGGGCCAGGTCCTCTTCACCGGCGACGACGCCGATAAGCCGGTTCGAGCCCTCTCCGGGGGAGAGAGCGCGCGCCTCGTCTTCGCCCGCCTCTCCGTCCTCGGCCCGAACGTCCTCGTCCTCGACGAGCCGACGAACCACCTCGACATCGAGGCGATCGAGGCGCTCGTCGCGGCGCTCAACGAGTACGACGGGACTCTCGTCTTCGTCTCTCACGACCGCTGGTTCGTCTCCCGCCTCGCGAACCGGATCCTCGAGATCTCGCCGAAGGGCCTCAACGACTTCCGCGGAACCTACGACGAGTACCTCGAGCGCTGCGGCGACGACCACCTCGACGCGGAGGCCGTCCTCCTCCGGCTCCGGAAGGCCCGCAAGAGCCAGGACGCGCGGAAGGGCGAGCCCGAGCCGAAACGGCAGGGCCGGGTGAGGGCCCTCGAGAAGAAGCGCGACGAGCTGGCGCGGCAGATCGAGGCGATGGAGTCGCGCGTCCACGAGATCAGCGAACGGTTCCTCGACCCGGCCCTCTTCGGCAAGGGGGGCCAGTCGGAGGCCCGCCGCCTCGAGGAGGAGCAGAAGAAGCTGAAGGAGAAGATCGACGGCCTGATGACCGATTGGGAGAAGGCCGAGGCGGAGCTCGAGGCCGCGTCCTCGGGCGGCTAGCCGCAGGGCCGCGCCGCGACCCCGCTACGGGCGCTTCCGCGGCCGGGCCTTCGCGCCCGGGACCCTCGCCTTCGGGACCCTGACCTTCTTCGGCGGGGGCGTCGGCTCGACGGCGACCGTCAGGACGACCGTCGCCGCCCTCTCCCCCGCCTCGATGAAGACGGTCGGGGGCGAGACCCGGGCCGGCGCGCGGCCGGTGGCGTCCGCCAGGTAGACCCCGCGGACGGTCTCGGGCGCCTCGAGGTCGAGCGCGACGGTCCGCGGGGGCTCGCCCACGGACGTCGCGTTCAGGAGGAGGCTCTGCCGTCCGTACTCTTCCGAGATCCGCTCGCCGATCTTCACGTGGAGGCGCGGGCCGAGGAGGTCGCCCGCGAACGGCACCTTCGAGGCGGCCAGGTCCACGACCCTGTTGATCGCCGCCCCGACGATCGGCCCGAGGTCGTTCTGGTAGAAGACCGTGAACCGGAGGTCGAGGACGGCGACGTCCGGGAGCGCGGCGGGCTTCTCGAAGAGCGGCGCTCCCTCGCCCGGAGGAAGGCCGGGGACGAGCTTCCCCGCGCCGACCGACTCCCCCGCCGAGGCGCGGAGCTCGAACGCCCGAGACGCGAGGAGCTCGCCCGTGACCGGGTTGACGAGCCGCGCGACGAGGGCGACGTCCATCGCCCTCGGGGCGGCGGTCGGGCGGCCGTTCCGGTGGACGGTGACGGAGAGGAGCGTGGCGGAGAGCCGTCCGGCCATGGGGACTCCCTTCGTTTCGCGAGGTCGGCGGATTCTAGCCGCGCGCCCGGACCTCCCCTGCCGGAATAGAATCGGAGCACCCTGGAAACTTCCGACGCGCCGACGACGGCGCCCGCCCCCTCGGGGCGGGGCGCGGCGATCGACCCGGGTCGTGGCCTGCCCGGGAGAGGGCCATGGTTCGGCCTCAGTGTCCGCCTCCACGTCGTCGTCCTCCTCTGCACGCTCGGCCCGATCGTCGGGATGGGGGCCTACCTCCTGCAGGAGACCGAGGAGGTGCTCAAGGCCAAGGCCGACGAGACGCTCTCGAACGCCGTCCTCCGCCGCAGCGCGCGGATCGACGAGTGGCTCGGCGAGCGGACGCGCGAGCTCGGGCGCTGGTCGGCCTCGTTCGTCCTCTTCGAGGGGCTGCCGCGGCTCGGCGCTCCGGGCAGGTCCGCGGACCTCGTCCGGCGCGACCTCGCCGCGTTCCTCGCCTCGCTCCTCGAGCACAACGCGGTCTACGAGTCGCTCCTCGTCACCGACCCCCGCGGCGGAGTCCTCGCGGCGACGCGCGCCGAGGAGCTCGAGCCGGAGGTCCTCGAGGTGCTCCGCGACCTCCCGCCCGGGACCGGGAGGCTGAGCCCCGTCTTCCGGTCGGCCCGGCTGGGACGGCCCACGGTCGTCGGCGCGCACGTCGTCCAGGACCGCGCCCTCGAGGCGGTCGGCGTCCTCGCGGGGAGGATCGACCTCCGCCAGCTCGACACGAAGCTCGCGGCCCCCCAGGCGGAGCCCGACCTGCGGTTCTTCCTCCTCGACGCCGCCGGGGGGATCCTCGCCCGCTCCGGCCGGGTCGTCTCCTCGCCGGGGCGCGAGCGTTTCCCGCTCGCCGTCGACGCGGCGCTCGTGAGGAGCGGCGTCGCGTCCCTCCCGGCCGGGGCGTTCGGACCGGGAGAGGAGGCGCTCCTCGTCGCCGTCCGCCCCCTCGACGGGCCCCTCGCGGGCTTCCTCGTGGCGGCGCTCCCGGAGGCCGTCGCCTACCGCTCGCTCGCGGCCTCGCGCCGGAACCTCCTCGCCGCGGGGGTCCCGCTCGTCCTCGTCGCCGTCGGGCTCGCCGCGTTCCTCGCGCGCCAGGTGCTGCGGCCGATCCGGCTCCTCTCCGACGGGGCCCGCCGGATGAGGGACGGCGACCTCGACGTGCGCCTCCCCGAGGCCGGGCGGGACGAGATCGCCGAGCTGACGCGCGCCTTCAACGACATGGCGCGCCGGGTCCTCGAGGGGCGGACGAGCCTCGAGCAGGCGCGCGACGAGCTCGCCCGCTCGAACGCGGAGCTGCAGCACGCGAACCAGGCCCTCGAAGAGCTCGCGATCACGGACGGCCTCACGGGCCTCTACAACCACCGGCACTTCCAGGAGACCTGGGAGCGGGAGCTCCGCCTCGCGCAGCGCGAGGGGAAGCCGGTCGGCCTCCTGATGCTCGACCTCGACCGCTTCAAGGACTACAACGACCGCTACGGGCACACCGCCGGCGACGAGGCGCTCCGCAGCGTCGCCGAGTGTCTCCGGCGGGGCCTCCGCTCCTCGGACCTCGCCTTCCGCTACGGGGGAGAGGAGCTCGCGGCGATCCTCCCGGGATGCGACAAGCCGGCCGCCTGCCGCGTCGCCGAGAACGTGCGGGCCGCCCTCCGGAGCCTTCCCCGGTCGATCGAGCGCCCCCGGCCGCTCACCGTCTCGATCGGGGTCGCCTCGTACCCGTCGGACGGCACGATGCCCCGCGAGATCCTCGACCGGGCCGACAGCGCGCTCTACGTGGCGAAGTCCGAAGGCCGGGACAGGGTGGTCGCCTTCCGGCTGAAGACCCCGTCCTCCCCGCACGCCTGAAGGGAACGGCCCGGGCGGGCGGTCACCGGAGGACCGACCGGGATACCCAACCCTTCACCGCGCCCGACTCCACCCGCACCCAGCCGTCGCGCTCCTCGAGCGGCTCGAGTCGCGTTCCCCGGGGAAGGCGGCCGACGACGGGCGCGTCCCCTCGCGGACCGTTCCGGACGAGGGCGGACGAGGCGGCGACCTCGAGCCCCGGCCGCGCGGCGGACGTCCCGCCCGACGCGGCCGGGCTCGACCGGCTCTCCTGGTCGAGGAGCTCCTGGGCCTGGAGGGCGAAGAAGACCGCGGCCCCGTAGTTCCCCTCGCGGAGCTGACGCTCGGCCCTCTCGAGCTTGTCGCTCGCGCGCGAGAGATCGGCCGCGCGGGCCTTCTCGTCCTTCCGCCGGAGGAGGAGCGTGTGCGCCTCGGCGATCGCGGACGACGCCTCGGCCTTCGTCTCGATCCCCTTCAGCCGCGCCTTCGTCCGGATGACCTCCGTCTCCGTCGCCTCGAGGTCGCGCTGCAGGACGGCCACCCGCTCCTCGAGACGCTTCTGCTCCTCCGCCGCCTTCCGGAGCCGCGCTTTCAGCTTCTCGGTCTCGGGGTCCGCGGCAGCCGGCGGGCAAGGGGCGGGCTCGCTTCGCCGCGCGATCTCGTCGAGCAGGAGGGCGTAGCGGGCCTCGGTCGCGGCCAGCTCTCCGAGGTCCTCCGCGCGGCGGCGCGGGACGGGCTCCGCGGACGCCGCGAGCGCCTCGGCCTCGCCGAGCCGCTCTCTCGCCCGGAGGGCCGCGGCGCGCGCCTCCTCGCCCTTCGCGGCCGCGCCCGCCTCCTCCACCGCCTTCCTCGCCGGGGAGAGGTCGACCGGCGGCGGCGTGGGGGTCGCGCACCCCACGGCGAGGGCCACGGAGGCGAGGAACGTCCATCGCGGGACCGGCGGGCGGAGAGGCGTGCCTCGGATGGGGCGATTATCCGCCGCCCGACTCCCGATCGGTCAGCTCCTGTAGTCCGCGTTCTCCGAGACGTACTCGTGGCCGAGGTCGGCCGCGAGGAGGCGAGCCCGGGCCTTCCCCACGCCGAGGTCGGCGACGAGAGGGACCCTCTCGCGCGAGAAGACCTTCGCCGCCGCCTCCTCGCGGTAGCCGGTCGGTGCCCCGGCCGCGACGAGCGTGACCGCTCCCGCCTTCAGCGAGACCCGGCGCGTGGAGACGCGGGCGCCGCTCCGGCCGATCGCCGCGAGGATCCGTCCCCAGTTCGCGTCCCCGCCGTACAGGGCGGTCTTGACGAGCTGCGACGTCGCCACGGCGTGCGCCGCGGCCTTCGCCTCCCTCTCCGTCGCCGCGCCCTCGACGGTGATTTCCATGACCCGCCGCGCCCCCTCGCCGTCCCTCACGATCCGCCAGGCGAGCTCCCCGCAGACCTTCGCGAGCGCGGCGCGGAAGGCCGCCGCGTCCTCCATCGATCGGAGCTCCGGCCCGCCGGCCGCGCCGGAGGCGAGGAGGAGGACGGTGTCGTTCGTCGAGGTGTCGCCGTCGACCGAGATCGCGTTGAAGCTCCCGTCGACGGCCTCCTTCAGCGCGGCGGCGAGGAGGGCCGGCGAAGCCGGGGCGTCCGTCGTCACGAACGCGAGCATCGTCGCCATGTTGGGGTGGATCATCCCGGCGCCCTTCGCGAAGCCGACGACCCGGCACGTCCGGCCGGCGTGGCGGAACGTCGCGCGGGCCACCTTCGGCGCCGCGTCCGTCGTCAGGATCGCCCGCGACACCGCCTCGAGCCCGCCCGCCGAGAGGCGCGCGAAGGCGTCGGGGAGGAACGCCGTGACCTTCTCGTCGGGGAGGACGACGCCGATGACGCCCGTCGACGCGACGAAGACCTCCTCGCGCGGGCACCCGGCGAGGTCGGCGGCGCGCTCCTGGACGCGGCGCGCCGCGGCGGCCCCTCGCGCGCCCGTCACGGCGTTCGCGCAGCCGGCGTTGACCACGACCGCCTTCACGCGCCCGCGGCTCTTCCGGAGCGCGGCGCGCGAGAGCGTCACCGGCGCCGCCTGGAACCGGTTCTTCGTGAAGACCGCGGCGGCGTTCGCGCCGTCCGGGGCGACGAGGAGCGCCACGTCGAGGCCCGGCTTCTTCCGCAGGCCCGCCCGGACCGCGGAGCCGAGGAAGCCCTTCGGCAGGTTCATCGCGCCCTCCTCCCCGCGGCCGGGCCCGGCGGGCCGGCCCTGCGCGCGGCCGCGATCCGAGCCGCCGCCCTCCGCGCCGCCTGGGCCACGCGCTTCGGCGACGTGCCGCCCGCGGCGCCCCGGCGCGCGAGCGCGCGGCCGAGGTTCACCGAGGCGAGGTCGTCCTCGGTCACCCCGTCCGCCGGAGGCAGCTCGAGGAGGCCGAGACCCGCGGACTCCGCGGCCGCGAAGCGCCGCCCGGCGATCTCGTGCGCCTCGCGGAACGGGACGCCGCGGCGCGCGAGCGCGTCCGCGAGCTCCGTCGCCAGGAGCCGGTCGTCCGTCGCCGCGTCGCGCATCCGTGCCCGGTGGAGCTTCAGTCCCGCGACGAGCGCCGTGAGCGCCGGGAGCGCCGCCCCGAGGACGCCGCGCACCCGGAAGAGCGGCTCCTTGTCGAGCTGCAGGTCCTTGTCGTACGCGAGCGGGAGCCCCTTCAGCACCGAGAGGAGCCCGGCGAGCTCTCCGATCGACCGGCCGGCGTGGCCGCGCGCGAGCTCGAGGAGGTCGGGGTTCTTCTTCTGCGGCATCCGCGAGGAGCCGGTCGCGAGGGCGTCGGGCAGCTCGGCGAAGCCCGTCTCGTCGGAGGTGAAGAAGACGAGGTCCTCGGCCATCCGCGACAGGTGCGAGAGGTGGAGCGCGGCGGCGAAGAGGTATTCGGCGGCCGCGTCCCGGTCCGAGACGCCGTCGAGCGAGTTGGCAGTCGCGCGGTCGAAACCGAGGCTCCTCGCGAGGCGCTCGCGGTCGAGAGCGAGCGGCGTCCCCGAGAGCGCGCCCGAGCCGAGCGGGCACTCGTTCGCGCGGCGGCGGGCCGCGGCGACGCGGTCCGCGTCGCGGAGGAGCATCTCGACGTAGGCGAGGCACCAGTGGCCGAACGTCACCGGCTCGGCCCTCTTCGAGTGCGTGTAGCCCGGCATCGGCGTCGCGGCCTCCTCGGCGGCCCGCGCCGCGAGGGCTCCCGCGAGGTCGACGACGCCGAGCTGGAACGCGTCGAACGCGCCCCTCAGCCAGAGCCTGAGGTCGGTCGCGACCTGGTCGTTCCGGGAACGGCCGGTGTGGAGCTTCCCCGCGAGCGGGCCGATCCGCTTCGCGAGCTCTCCCTCGACGTACGAGTGGACGTCCTCGGCGTCGGCGTCGCGCCCGGCGCCCGCCTCCCACTCGGCCTCGACCTCGCGGAGGCCCCTCACGATCTTCCGGGCCTCGCCCGACGAGAGGACGCCGCAGCGCCCGAGCTCCTCGGCCCAGGCGATCGACCCCCGGACGTCCTCCGCGAGGAGGGCGCGGTCGAACGACCAGGAGTCGTTGAACCGGCGGAGGACCTCCGCCGGCCCCGCGGAGAAGCGCCCGCCCCAGAGGTCGTGCCGCCTGCTCATCCCCACGGCTCGAGCCGGAGCTTCTCGCCCGCCTTCACCGCGGCGTCCGTCGGCGGCACGAGGCGCTTGCGCCCGCGCGTCGGGAGGCCGAAGAGCCGGATGAAGCCGGTGGCGTCGTGCGAGGTGTAGCCGGTCATGTTGAACGACGCGAGGTTCGCGGAGTAGAGCGAGTGCTCGGAGCGGCGGCCGACGACGATCGCCGAGCCCTTGAAGAGCTTCAGCGTGACGTGCCCCGTGACCGTCTCGGTGACCTTCTCCATGAAGGCCTCGAGCGCCTCGCGGATCGGGCTGAACCACTGCCCGTAGTAGACGAGCTCGGCGTAGCGGAGGGCGAGGCGCTCCTTCTCGTGCATCGCGTCGCGGTCGAGCGTGAGCGTCTCGAGCGCGCGGAGCGCCTGGACGAGGAGCGTCCCGCCGGGCGTCTCGTAGACGCCCCGCGACTTGATGCCGACGAGGCGGTTCTCGACCATGTCGACGCGGCCGACGCCGTGCCGCGCGGCGATCTCGTTGAGCGTCACGAGGAGCTCCCCGGCGGGGAGGAGCTTGCCGTTCACCTCGACGGGGAAGCCCCCCTCGAAGCCGATCGTCACCCGCTCGGGCTCGTCCGGCGCCTTCCGCGGGTCGACGGTCAGCTTGAACATCGACTCCTCGGGCTCGAACGCCGGGTCTTCGAGCGGCCCCCCCTCGTGCGAGATGTGCCAGAGGTTCCGGTCGCGCGAGTAGGGCTCCTTCTTCGTGACCGGGACGGGGATGCTCCGTGCGGCGGCGTAGTCGATCGCGTCCTCGCGCGAGTTGATCGACCACTCGCGCCACGGCGCGACGATCGTGAGCTCGGGGGCGAGCGCCTGGTAGGCGAGCTCGAAGCGGACCTGGTCGTTTCCCTTTCCCGTGCAGCCGTGGGAGAGCGCGTCGCAGCCCGTCGCGAGGGCGATCTCGACCTGCTTCTTCGCGATGATCGGCCGCGCCGTCGAGGTGCCGAGGAGGTACTCGTGCTCGTAGACCGCACCGGCGCGGAGGACGGGCCAGAGGTACTCGGCGGCGAACTCCTCGCGGGCGTCGACGAGGTGGAAGTCGCACGCGCCGGTGGCGAGCGCCTTCTCCTTCAGGCCCGAGGTCTCCTCGGCCTGGCCGACGTCGACGGCGACCGCGACGACCTCGCAGCCGTAGTTCTCCTTGAGCCAGGGAATGATGATCGAGGTGTCGAGACCCCCGGAGTAGGCGAGGGCGGCCTTCTTGATCTTCGTCGCGCTCATGCGGCACCTTCCTTGAGGACTTCTTCGAGTGCGGTCAGGAAGGCCGACAGGGCGGCCTTCGGGATGACGTAGGGGGGGAGGAGGCGGATCACGGTCTTGCGGGCCGTGCCGACGACGAAGCCCTTCTCGAGGAGCCTCTGCTGCACCGGCCCGGCCTCGCGGTCGATCTCGATCCCGCGGATGAGGCCGGCGCCGCGGACCTCGAGAACGGCCGGGCAGCGCTTCTTCAGCGCGTCGAGCTTCTTACCGAACCAGGCCCCCGTCTCCTCCACCTTCGCGGCGAGCCCGCCCTCGACGAGCTCGTCGAGGACGGCGAGGCCGAGCCGGCAGGCGACGGGGTTCCCTCCGAAGGTCGTCCCGTGGTGGCCCGGCTTCACGAGCCCCGCGATCCGCCCGGAGACGAGCACCGCGCCCAGCGGGAGGCCACCGCCGAGCGGCTTGGCGAGCGTGACGACGTCGGGAGTGACGCCCGCCCACTGGAACGCGAAGAGCTTCCCCGTCCGCCCGAGGCCGCACTGGATCTCGTCGAAGACGAGGACGGCGCCCGTCGCGTCGCAGAGCTCGCGCGCCGCGCGGAGGTACTCGGGCGAGAGCGGGACGATCCCCCCCTCGCCCTGGATCGGCTCGAGGAAGACCGCCGAGGTCGTCCCGTCGACGGCGGCGCGGAGCGCCGCGACGTCGTTCGCCGGGACGAACGTCACGCCGGGGAGGAGCGGCTCGAACGGCTCGCGGTAGGGGGAGTTCCCCGTCAGCGAGACCGCGCCGACCGTCCGCCCGTGGAACGAGTTGTCGAGCGCGACGAGCTTCGAACGGCCCGGGTTGGCGAGGCGCGCGAACTTGATCGCCGCCTCGTTCGCCTCCGTCCCGCTGTTGCAGAAGAAGGCGCGCGCGAGACCGGAGAGCGTCACGAGCCGCTCGGCGAGCTCGGCCTGCGCCGGCTGGTAGAAGAGGTTCGAGACGTGGAGGAGGTCCGTCGCCTCGGCGCGGAGCGCCTTCACGAGCTTCGGGTGGCGGTAGCCGAGGGCGTTCACCGCGATGCCGGCGAGGAGGTCCCAGTAGACCTTCCCCTCCGCGTCGACGAGCTTCGCCCCGCGCCCGTCGCGGGGGTGAAACTTCGTGTAGGCGTACGTGCCGAGGAGATACGACGCCGCGCGGGCCTCGACCGACTGCGGGCTCTCGTCAGGCCGTGACAAGGCGGGTTCCTCCTTTCCCGTCGAGGAGGGCCGCGCGGTGGAGCGACGGCCCGGCGATCAGGACCTCCGAGACCCCGGCCTCGAGGGCCTCGAGGGCCGAGCGGAGCTTCGGCTTCATGCCGCCCGTCACCGCGGGCGAGGCGAGGAGCGCCTTCGCGGCGCGGACGTCGATCCGCGGGATCACGTTCCCGTCCGCGTCCTTCACCCCCTCGACGTCCGTCAGGAAGACGAGGCGCCTCGCGCCGAGCGCGCCCGCCAGGGCCGAGGCGGCCGCGTCGGCGTTCACGTTCAGGAGCGTCCCCTCGCGGCCGAGCGCGACGGAGGCGACGAGCGGCAGGAAGCCGGCGTCGAGGACGGCCGTCAGGAGCTTCGGGTCGCAGCGGACGATCCGCCCGACGAAGCCGAGGTCGACCCCCTCGACCGCCTCGTGGAACTCGGCCCAGAGCGTGTCGCCGTCGGCGCCCGAGATCCCCGACGCGAGGATTCCGCGGGCCCGGAGCTCCGCGACGAGCGTCTTGTTGACGAGGCCGGAGAGGATCGAGACGACGACGTCGAGCGTCTCGGCGTCGGTGACGCGCAGGCCGCCCTGGACCTTCTTCGGGATGTCGAGGGCGGCGAGCATCGCGTCGATCCTCTTGCCGCCCCCGTGGACGACGATGGAGCGCTTTCCCGAGGTCCACGCCGACGCGACGGCCTCGAGGGCGGAGTGGCGGAGCTCCCGGTTCTCGAGGAGGCTTCCCCCGAGCTTGACGACGTCGATCAATTACAGGCCCTCCGTCTCCGGCATGCCGAAGACCCGGTTCAGGTTCTGGACCGCCTGCGAGGCGGCCCCCTTGAGGAGGTTGTCGATCGCCGAGACGACGACAGCGCGCCGGCCGCCCTCGAGGAGCTTCCAGCCGACGTGCGCCCGCGGCGTTCCGACGACCTCCTTCAGCTCCGGGAGGCGCCCCGCCGCGTGGACCTTCACGAACGGACGGCCTTCGTAGGCCGAGGCGTAACGCTCCGCGAGGGCGGCGTCGGAAGTCGGCGAAGCGAACGACACGTGGATCGTCGAGAGGATGCCGCGAACGAGGGGGAGGAGGTGCGGCACGAACGTGAAGGACGCGCCGGGCGCGAGCCCGAGCTCCTGCCGCATCTCCGGCTCGTGCCGGTGCGCCCCGACCGCGTAGGCCCTGTAGCTCCCGGCGACCTCGCAGAACGAGTAGGCGAGCTCGGCCTTCTTCCCCGCCCCCGAGACGCCGCTCGCGGACGTGACGAGGACCGGCTGCCCCGCGTCGAGGAGCGGCGCGAGCGGCTTCAGCGCGACGAGGACCGACGTCGGGTAGCAGCCGGGATTCGCGACGAGCCGCGCCCCGGCGAGCTCCTCGCCGCACCACTCCGTCAGGCCGTAGACCGCCTCGGCGAGGAGCTCCGGCGCGGGGTGCGGAAAGCCGTACCACGACGGGTAGAGCGCGGCGTCCCGGAGGCGGAAGGCGCCCGAGACATCGACGACGCGGACCCCCGAGGCGAGGAGACGCGGCGCCAGCTCGGCCGAGACCTCGTTCGGCGTAGCGAGGATCGCCGCGTCGGGCCGGGAGCCGAGGAGCGCCTCCTCGAAGAAGGGGACGACGTCCGGCCCGGGCACGCCGGACAGGTCGGGGTGGAGGCTGGAGAACGCCGCGCCCTTCCCGCCCGGGCTCCCGAAGAGCCCGGCGAGCTCGACGCGCGGGTGACGCGCGAGGATGCGAACGGCCTCGGCGCCGGAATAGCCCGCGGCGCCCACGACGGAGACACGAATCACTCTGCGTTCCTCATCATCCGGATCGAGGTCCGGGTCTCAGGCGCGGCGTCGGCGCGCGGGCACCGCGGCCGGGGTGGACAGGCGTCGGGCGAGGGAGCGTGCGGCCTCCGCGTCGGCCGCCGCGACGAAGACCGTGTCGTCCCCCGCGATCGTCCCGATCGCCTCGGGGAGACCTGCCTCGTCGACGACGCGCGCCACCGGGTGGGCCCCCGCGGGTGGGGTCTTCAGGACGACGAGCGCCCCGGCCGCGCGAACGGAGAGGACCGACTCGGCCAGGATCCGCTCGAGCCGCTCGATCCGGCGCTCCGCGTCCCCGGCCGGGTCGGAGGCGCCCGGGAGGGCGTAGCCCCGCGGCGTCTTCACGAGCCCCAGCTCGCGGACGTCGCGCGAGAGGGTCGGCTGCGTGGCCTCGAACCCCCGCCCGGCGAGCAGGCGCTGGAGCTCTTCCTGCGACCGGACGGGCTCCTCCCGCACGAGCCGCACGATGGCGTCGCGCCGGCGGAGGATCGAGACATGCGGATGAGTATTCACGTGCACGAAATAATATTCAGTCCTTCGGTCCGCTGTCAAGCGGCCCGCCTCCCGCTCCCGGTCCGTCGGCCGGCTCGCCGCTCGCCCGCTCCGCGCCCGCTTTCTGCCTTGCCTTTTCGGCCTCCTCCGTCGCGGACTTCCCGGAGAACACGTCTCAGGGTGGGACCGGATCTGATGCCTCTGAATCATTGAAGAGGCCCCGGCCGGTCCGAATAATCCGCGCGCGAGGCTAAACGTGACCGATCGCGTCCGCACCGACCTCCTCGACCGGCTCCGCGCCGGCTTCATCCTCCTCCTCGTCCTGGCGGCCTCGTTCGCCCTGGCGGCGACCGCCTCGGCGAAGCCTCCGACGGACGAGGACTGCCTCGCCTGCCACTCGGAGGCGGCCGGGAAGGGGAAGCAGCCGCCGAAGAAGGCTCTCGCCGCCTCCGTCCACGGCGACGCGGGGCTCTCCTGCACCGACTGCCACGCCGACCTCGCGAAGGTCAAGCAGCTCCCCCACGGCGCCAAGGTCAAGCCGGTCTCCTGCTCCTCCTGCCACGACGGGATGGCGGAGAAGCACCCCTTCCACCCGATGATGGCCGCCGACGCCGAGGCGATCGCCTGCCAGGACTGCCACGGCGGGCACGACGTGAAGAAGCCGTCGGACCCGTCCGCGCCGGTCTCCGCCGCGAACGTCTCGAAGGTCTGCGCCGGCTGCCACGAGACCGAGGTGAACCTGTACGGGACGTCGGCCCACGGTGTCGCCGCCGCCGCGAACGTGAAGGAGGCGCCGGCCTGCCTCACCTGCCACCGGACGCGGGTCACCTCCGCCGCCGACGGCGCCCCGGCCGCCACCGAGAAGCAGGCGCAGGAGAAGCTCTGCCTCCACTGCCACCTCGACAGCCCCGACGTCCGCGCCCGCGTCGCGCCGAGCGCCGGCTTCATCGCGAGGTACGAGCAGAGCGTCCACGGGCAGGCCCTTCTCGCCGGGAACGAGAAGGCGGCGAACTGCGTCGACTGCCACGGCGCGCACACGGTCCGGAAGCGCTCGGCCCCGGGCGCCACGTCGAGCCTCCTCGACATCGAGAAGATCTGCTCGCGCTGCCACGGGAAGATCGAGGCGACCTTCGCGAAGAGCGCCCACGGCAAGGCTCTCGCGAAAGGCGTCCGCGAGGCCCCGACCTGCACGACCTGCCACGGCGAGCACGGCATCCTGAAGCACAACGACCCGAACTCGCCCGTCGCCGCCGCGAACGTCTCGCAGAAGGTCTGCACCCCCTGCCACTCTTCGCTCCGCCTCTCCGAGAAGTTCGGGATCAAGAGCGACCGGTTCGCGACGTTCGAGCAGAGCTTCCACGGCCTCGCGGTGAAGGGCGGCCTCGTGAACGTCGCGAACTGCGCGAGCTGCCACGGGTCGCACGACATCCTCCCCTCCTCCGACCCCGCCTCGAAGGTCAGCAAGCAGAACCTCGCGGCGACGTGCGGCAAGTGCCACCCGGGCGCCGGGGAGCGCTTCACGCAGGGGAAGATCCACGTCGACGTCTCGTCGAAGACGCAGGAGCCCCTCCTCTGGTGGATCGGCTTCCTCTACGCCGGCCTGATCGTCGGGACGATCGGCGGCATGTTCGGCCACAACCTCCTCGACTTCGTGAAGAAGTCGAAGCGGCACATGGCGCTCCGGCGCGGCGAGATCGAGGAGGAGCCCGCCCCCCGCCGGCTCTACGTCCGGATGACGCTCGAGGAGAGGCTCCAGCACGGGGCGCTCGCCCTCAGCTTCATCGTCCTCGTCTTCACGGGCTTCCAGCTCCGCTTCCCCGACTCCTGGTGGGCCGGCTCGTTCCGGGACGTCGTCGGCTCGGTCGTCAGCTACCGGAGCCTCGTCCACCGGATCGCCGCGGTCGTCATGACGCTCGCGTCGATCTACCACCTCTACTACATCGTCTTCACCGTGCGCGGCCGCCAGCTCGTCAAGGACCTCTGGTTCCGGCTGAAGGACGCCCGCGACCTCGTCGGGATGCTCCGGTACAACCTCGGCCTGACGCCGGTGAAGCCGAAGCTCGACCGCTTCAGCTACATCGAGAAGGCCGAGTACTGGGCGCTCATCTGGGGGACGATCGTCATGGCCGGCACGGGCGGCGCCATGTGGCTCGACAACAGCTTCATGAACGTCTTCGGGAAGCTCGGCTACGACGTCGCCCGGTCGATCCACTACTACGAGGCGATCCTCGCGACGCTCGCGATCATCGTCTGGCACTTCTACTTCGTGATCTTCAACCCCGACTCCTACCCGCTGAACACCGCCTTCTGGACGGGCAAGCTCTCCCACCGCGAGATGGAGGAGGAGCACCCGCTCGAGCTCGAGCGGATCCTCGAGGCCGAGGAGCACGAGCGCGCGAAGGCCGAGGCGGCCGTTGAGGCGGCGAAGCACAAGCCGAAGGGCTGACGCCCCAGGGCACGAGCCGCTCCCCGAGGGGCCCGGTCCGCGAGGGCCGGGCCCCTTCCGTTTCCCTCCGGGCCGGGAGGAGCGGGCCCGTCCGGCGCCTGGAGCGTCGGACGCGTGTGGCGGCGCTCCACGGCGATGCGTCATACTCCCTCGGCTCGATGGTCACGACGTCTTGGACAGAGCGCGGGAGCGGGTCGGGCGCGTGAGCCTCCAGAGCGGTTCGCGCCTCGGGCCCTACGAAGTGGTCTCGCCGATCGGCGCCGGCGGCATGGGCGCCGTCTACCGCGCCCGGGACCTTCGCCTCGGCCGGACCGTCGCCATCAAGGTCCTCTTCGCCCAGAGCGCGCCGGGCTCCGGCGTCAGCCAGCGCTTCCTCCGCGAGGCGCGGGCGATCTCGGCCCTGTCCCACCCGAACGTCTGCGCGCTCTACGACGTCGGGAACCACGAGGGAACGGACTACCTCGTCATGGAGCTCCTCGAGGGGATGACCCTCAAGGAGCGCCTCGCGAAGGGCCCCCTCTCCGTCCCCGAGCTCCTCCGGATCGCGCGGGAGATCTCCGCCGCGCTGAACGCCGCGCACCGGGCGGGGATGGTCCACAGGGACCTCAAGCCGGCCAACGTGATGCTCACGAAGACCGGCCTCAAGCTCCTCGACTTCGGTCTCGCGCGGCCGATCCGCGGCGCGAGCACGGCGGACGGCACGGCGCTCGAGGGTCTCGACCTCACCCAGCCGGGGACCGTCGTCGGGACCGTCCAGTACATGTCGCCCGAGCAGCTCGAGGGGCGCGAGGCGGACATCCGGAGCGACGTCTTCGCCTTCGGCGCCGTCCTCTACGAGATGGCGACCGGCCGGAAGGCGTTCGAGGGGCCGAGCGCCCCGTCGATCATGTCGTCCATCCTCTCGGGCCGGACGCCGCGCTTCCCGGATGAACGGCACGACCTCCCGCGGCGGCTCGAGGACCTCGTCTCCGTCTGCCTCGCCCGCGACCCCGACGACCGGTGGCAGTCGCTCGCCGACGTCGGACGGCTCCTCCAGCTCATGCAGGCGGCGCGCGGCGCGCCGGCGGCCGCGGACCCCGCCGCCCCGGCGGCCACCGGGGAGCCCGCGCCGCGCCCCTCCGGCTTCCGCTCGCCCCGCGTCGCCTGGGGCGCCGCCGCCGTCCTCGCCCTCGGGCTCGGGGCCGCGATCGCCGTCGCCTCCCGTCCGCGCCCGCCCCAGCAGGCCTGCGCGTTCCGGTTCGAGCCGCCGGAAGGGACCTTCTTCCACTCGGTCCCGCGGGTCTCCCCGGACGGCCGCACGGTGGCGTTCTGCAGCCGGGACGAAAGGCAGGCGACCCGCCTCTGGGTCCGGCCGCTCGACTCCCTCGAGGCGTGGCCCCTCTCCGAGACGGACGGCTGCCAGCAGGTCTGCTGGTCGCCCGATGGCGCGTGGATCGGTTTCGCGACGCCGAGCGAGCTGAAGCGCGTGCGCGTCTCGGACGGCGCCGTACAGAAGGTCTGCGACGTGCAGCGCCCGCGGACTCTCGCCTGGAGCGCGTCCGGCGAGATCGTCTTCGGCGTCGCGGGCGAAGGGCTCTTCCGCGTCCCGGCGTCCGGCGGAACGGCGTCCCCGGCGATGAAGCCGGACCCGCAGAGGGACGAGCTCTGGGTCGGATCACCCGTCTTCCTTCCCGGAGGGGACCGGTTCCTCTTCCTCTCGGGCGGACGCGACCTCGGGAAGGCCGGGACGATCTGGGTCGGAGAGCTCGGCTCGCAGGCGCGCACGAGGCTCGCCGACGCCGACGGCCTCGTCGGCTTCGTCCCTCCCGACTCGCTCCTCTTCATGACCGGGACGACGCTCCGCGCCGCTCCGTTCGACGCCCGCAAGGGGCGGATCGCCGGGCCGGCCGTCGACGTGCTCCGCGGCGTCGGCCTCGAGCGCGTGGCCGAGCTGGAGCCGAAGGCGGGCGTCTCGCCCACGGGCGTCCTCGCCTACCGGACCGAGGGAGGCGACAGCACCGTCGTCGAGGCGGTGGACCGTTCCGGTCGCCGGCTCTCGACCCTCATCTCCGGCGGCCACCTGCGGGGCGTGACGACCTCGCGCGACGGCCGCTTCGTCGCCTTCGAGCGGACGAACCCCCAGAGCGGCGTCGTCGACGTCTGGCTCCTCGACGCGATGCGCGGCGTCGAGACCGAGCTGACGTTCGGCCAGAGCGTCGGCGAGCGCCCGAGGTTCGCGGCGGACGGGCGGAGCATCCTCTACGAGCTCGCCCGCGAGGGCCGGAACGTCCTCCTCGTGCGCGAGGCGACCGCGGCCGCGCCCGAGAAGGAGTTCTGGGTCGCGCCGCTCGAGTCGGTCCTCAACGACTGGTCGCCCGACGGCAAGCAGGTCCTCGTCGCCGACCTCCAGCCGGACCGCCACGTGCAGCTCCGGATCTACGACGTCGCGGGACAGGGCCCCGCGACCGCCTGCGATTCCCGGGCTCCCGAGACGTACGACGGCCGCTTCTCCCCCGACGGGCTCTCCGTGGCCTACGTCGCGGGGTCGCCGGGCCGGCTGGGAGAGGTCTTCGTCGGCACGGTCCCGCCCACGGCCCAGGCGAGCCAGGTCTCGGCGGGGGGCGGACGCCGGCCGCGGTGGCGGGCCGACGGCCGCGAGCTCTACTACGAGTCGGCGGACGGGATGGTCATGGCCGTCGCCGTCTCGCGCGATTCCGGCGCGCCGACGTTCGGCAACCCCGTTCCCCTCTTCAGGACCCGCGACGGCGGCTACGAGCCGTTCGCCCCGGACGGCTCGACGTTCCTCCTCTCGAGCCGCAGCGACGGAGGGCACAGCCCGGCGCTCACCGTCGTCACCGACTTCCGGAAGCTGCTGCCGAGGTAGCGGGAGACCGCGCCGGGCGCGGCTCGGCGGCCTTCACCTCGCGGGGCGAATCCCGGCATCCAGGATGTCGAAGTCGGCGCTCATCTGAGAGCCCAGCCAGGCGAACGCGCGGTAGAGGGCCGACCAGACGCCGAGATCCGTCTTCTTCTGCGCGTCGTCGCGGAACCCCTCGTAGAGCATGATCGCCGCCAGCAGCGCCAGGAGCGTCGGCTCGTAGACGTAGTAGAGGATCTCCCGGTCCTCCAGCGTCTCCAGGCTCGCGTACGCGATCGCCCAGGCGATCGTCACCGCGCCCACGATCACCGAGAGGTCCTTCGTGAGCCTGTGCTTCCAGATCTTGTACTCGGTGTCCTTCGCGTCCTTCAGCAGGATGTTGCTCCCCCCCACCGTCAGCAGCGTGTTCGTCCCCACCGTGAGGACCATGTTCCCTTCCACCCCCGTCCCCATCAGGTGATCCAGCGCTTTGCACGGGAACGGGCCCGCGAGCCTCTGCATCGCGATCGGCGCCACGTTGACCTGGATGTTGCCTCCCACGAAGAGCAGCTCGTTGAGGCCGACCACCCCCAGGATCTCCTGGCCGAGGACGAGCTTCGCGTCCAGGCCCTTCACGCCGAGCTCCGTGACGAGGGCCTTGTCGAACGGCTCGTACTCCTCCCCGCCGCCGCCGCCCCCGCTCGGAACGGCCCCGACGTCGGCCTTCGAACCACCCCCGGCCCTGCCGCGCGGGCGCCAGGCCCCGGCGGACGGATCGGTCCCGCACGGTCCGCGACCGGGCGAGGGCGCCCGCGCTCCCCGGGGTGCCCCATCCCCGTGCACCGCGGTCCGGGCGGGTCGCAGGCAGGCCCGCGTCACTTGACGATCCCGAGGTCCTTCAGGAGCCTCGCGGCGAGAGCGTCGCCATCGAGGGGTGCGGCGGACGCCGACGCCGCATCCCTGGCCTCGCGGACCTTCGCGCTCTCCTTCGCGGCCGCGTCGAGCCTGGCCTGGAGCGCAAGGTCCTCGTTCGCGATCCGCACACGCTCTTCTGGGATGGCGAGCCGGAGCCTCTCGCGTGCCGCGTCGATGACGGCGAGCTGCTGCAGGATGTCCTCGTTGCCCGCGAGCCTCGGCACGCGCAGGACGTGGCTCCGGAACGTGTCGAGCTGGGCGAAGAGCGGCCCCAGGTCCAGCGGGTCCTTCCCGGCCGGCTGAGGCTCCTCCCCGGTCCCTCCGACGACGGGGAAGGTGTAGTCGCACCAGGGGCAGCAGACGCGGAGCCACGAGCGCTTCAGGCACGCCGGGTCCGTGCAGCCGAGGAGCGCGGAAGGCGCCAGCGGAATGGCGACCCGGCACTTCGGACAGGGCTCCTCGGCGGGGACGGGCGTCGCGCACGCAATGCACTTCGCAAGCCGCGGCGGGTGATCCGCGATTCCGATCAGGACGTTCCCGATGATCTCCGAGTCCGCGGAGCGGGGCTGCCACAGGTCCAGGAGGACGTCGTGCGGGATCCGGCGCGAAGGGCCCGCGGAAGGGTCGTGGACCGTGACCCCGGACTCGTCCAGCCCGACGAGGACGGTGAAGTGCCCGGCCGGTCCGTCCTGGCGGAGGCGGTGGTTGAGGATCGCGCGGACCCCGTTGTTCCGGCACGCCAGGAGCAGCTGCAGGGGGTTCGCGGCCTGGAGCGCCACGGCGGAGAGTCCTCGCGAAAGCGCGTCCTTCACCATCAGGTGCGTGGCGCCCGAGATCGACCCGAAGCGGTTCGGCTTCGAGATCTGCTTCCAGATGTCCGCCTGCGTCGCCTCGACGATCCGGCGGGGTCCCCTGCGCCGCTCCAGGCCAGCGGGAGGGCCCTGCGAGCGGTTCCGCCGGTCCTCCCCTCGACGCCTCTCGCCGTGCTCCGCCCGCGCCCTCTCGGTACGGACGCCGGCCAGGGAGCGGTAGACCATGCTCAGCGCGGCCGCCCCGCACATCCGGTTGGACGGGCCGTCCGACTGGCTCTCGTACGGAATCCCGAGGGCTCCTCGTTCGGTCATCGCGTGCCTTCCTCGATCGTGTGGAACGGCGCGCTCACAGGAACACCTGGAAGCAGCCGTTCAGGATGATTCCCCCGAGCGTCGTCGCGTCGCTCATCCGCGCCACCGGCCTGCCGCCGACGAGCACCTGGGGATTCCCGAGGAGGACGAGGTCGGCCCCTCCGACGCAGGTCGTCGGGTCGCCCATCCGAGCGACCGGGCGACCCGCGACGAGGACGGCGGGGCAGCAGGGCGGCGTGATCGGTCCGGTGCCCGCGCAGGCGGCGATCATCGCCGGGCAGGTGTGAAGGTCCCCGAGGCGGGCGGCGGGAAGCGGGAGCATCGGCGCCTCCTCAGAATCCCCAGGTCGCGCCGGCCGCCTTCGGCCGGACGTCCGGCCAGGCGTAGCGGCCTTCCGCGACGCCGAGGCCGAGCTCGACGAAGGCACGGAGCGTCTCCTGCACGTCCGCGCCTCCCGCTTTCGTCGCCGCGAGGAGGACCGCCCCGTAGACGCCCTTCGCGGGGAGATAGGGTCCGGGGGGAACGGGAGGCACCTTCGGCACGGGCGGAGAGAGGCTCCCCCCGGTCCATCCGACCGCGACCGCGAGCAGCTCCGCCGGCGTTCCTTTCTCGACCGCCACCGCCGCTCTCTCCGCCGCCTGCCGGTTCGGCTCGGACGGGTCGAGGACCCACGCGATGGCGGCCCGTGTCGCGGCGAGCTCTGCCGGGGGCAGCGCCGCGCCGCCCTTCTGCCCCACGCAGAGCGAGGCCCACCAGATCGCCTCCCGCGCGGGGAGCGCGTGGGCGAGGAAGCAGACGGCCGCCTGGTGCTGGCGGTCCGCCTTCAGGGCGTCGAGGAACCCGGCCGGGGTCGCGTCCGGCCTCAGGAGCGGCCGCGCCTTCCTGTCGAGATCGAAATGCTCGCAGACCTCGGCCGCCTTCGCGGCCGTCACCTTCTTCAGGGGAGCCTCAGCTGTCACGATTCGCCTCGCTCGTCGCGCCGCGCGTCTAGACGGGGTTGATCATGGTCATCGGGGCGGTGATGGTCGCCGTCGCGGCGGCCCGCACCGTCGCGCGCGGAGCCTCCATCGTCGCGTCCGCGATCCCGACGATCCGGACGTCCGGCGCGATGATCTCCACGCCCGCCGGGCTCAGGACGATCTTGCTCGTGCCGCCCGCGACCGTCAGCTCGATGAGCGTCGCGCTCTCGATGCGCACCGGCAGCGCCCCGGCGTTCACCGTCACGCCGAGGCCGGGCATCATCTCGATCTTCTGGCCGGCCGGGGGCTCGAGCCCCTGCTGCAGCTTGATCGAGTGCGTCGGGGCGACCTCGATCTCGACACCCGGGAGCATCGTGACGCTGTGGACGGACGTCACCCCCGGCAGTCCGGCGCTCACGCGGACTCCGTACGTCCCGTGAACGTCCACGACGCCGAGCTGGTCCTCGCCAGCCGCCAGGAGCGTGATGACGCTCTGGGGAGGCACGGCGGTCAGCGGAGCGTCGCAGAGGATCCCGACCTGGTTGGCCGAGATCACGTACGTCTCGTCCGAGGAGCGGTAGTCGAAGCCGCTCACCGGGCCCCCGCCCGAGCCGCCGGTCGTCTTCCCGTCGTCCTGACTCATCGAGGGAATCTCCTCTCCTTCTCGGGACCCGTCGACTCTCCCGGCCGGGTCCCCTCCGGCCGGCGATCGCACGCCGGGCAGGCTCAGAAGCCGTGGCTGTCGACGTAGCGCATGAAGCTGCCGAATCCGCCGCTGATCTTCCCGGCCATCCACGGGAACGCGCGGTACAGGGTCACCCAGACGTTGCCGTCCAGCTTCTTCTGGGCGTTGTCGCGGAACCCCTCGTAGAGCAGGATCGCCGCCAGCAGCGCCAGGAGCGTCGGCTCGTAGACGTAGTAGAGGATCTCCCGGTCCTCCAGCGTCTTCAGGCTCGCGTACGCGATCGCCCAGACGATCGTCACCGCGCCCACGATCACCGAGAGGTCCTTCGTGAGCTTGTGCTTCCAGATCTTGTACTCGGTGTCCTTCGCGTCCTTCAGCAGGATGTTGCTCCCCCCCACCGTCAGCAGCGTGTTCGTCCCCACCGTGAGGACCATGTTCCCTTCCACCCCCGTCCCCATCAGGTGATCCAGCGCCTTGCACGGGAACGGACCCGCGAGCCTCTGCATCGCGATCGGCGCCACGTTGACCTGGATGTTGCCCCCCACGAAGAGCAGCTCGTTGAGGCCGACCACCCCCAGGATCTCCTGGCCGAGGACGAGCTTGGCGTCCAGGCCCTTGACGCCGAGCTCGGTGACCAGCGCCTTGTCGAACGGCTCGTACTCCTCCCCGCCGCCACCATCGCCGTCGTCGTCGCCGTCGTCGTCGTCGCCACCGCCGCCCGGCGGGTCACGTCTCCCATCCGGGTGGTCGGGTGGCTGCTTGTCTCCCGGATCGTCCTCGCCGCCGCCTCCCCCGCCCCCGCTCGGGATCCCGCCGATCTTCGCGATCGAGACCCCCCCGACGCAGTCGTGGCGATTCCGCCCGGCGTGGAATTCCTTGTCCCACTCCGAGTTCAGGTCGAGCGTCCTCTCGGAGTGGATCGAGAGGTGCTCCGCGCCCTTCTGGTCGTAGAAGACGATGCCGTTGTAGTGCTGGTTCGCGTAGCCGCGGACGCTCGCGGACTTGATCCCCGCGACCTCGTTCCGGAGCGGGAGCGGGAAGAACGGCATGTTCTCTGCGTTGTAGACGCTCCCGACGACGAGCGGCTGGTCGGGGTCTCCCTCCTCGAAGCTGACGACGACCTCGTTCCCCGCCCTCGGCCAGAAGAACGTGCCCCAGCCGTTTCCCGCCCAGGGCTGCGCGACGCGGATCCAGCAGGAGGCCGTCAGGTCCCTCTTCCCCTCGCGGTCCCAGTGGAACAGGACCTTCACGCGGCCGTACTTGTCGCACCAGATCTCCTCCCCCGGAGGGGCGACGACGGTCGCCGTCTGGTTGCCGGAGATGACCGGCTTCGGCGTCGTCCGGGGAGGGCGGTACGCCAGGGCCGCGGGGATGGCGCGGAACGCGTTCCGGTAGGTGAACGGCAGCGTCCCGCCCGTGCGGTAGTCGCCGTCGAGCGAGGCCTCGTGCTCCACGCGGGCGATGACGTAGCGGCCGTCGGCGTCGAAGTGCTTCGAGAGGGAGAAGGCGAAGCCTGCCGAGAAGTGGCGGCAGTAGCTCCTCCCGTCGACGGCGACGGCGAGCATCTCCTCGGCCTCCATCCGGATCCGGACGGTCCTCTCCCGGTCGGGGAAGATCTTCTGGAGATCCGAGGGGCGCGGCGCGCCTTGCGGGTCGACGCCGTCGAAGCGCTGCGCGTAGCCGCCCGGGAAGTCGTAGAGCTCGAGCGGCTGGTCCACGACCCGGAGCTTGTGCGTGACCTCCCCGACGGGCACGCTGTCGAGGATCCGCTGCTGCGCCTCGAGGGCCTGTCCCGGCAGCTCGAAGGAGTGGTCCCGCAGCGTCCACGTGTCCGACCGGATCTCCTGTGCCTTCTCCCACCCCGTGACCCGCATCTCGTCGAGGTCCCCGCCGCGGTCGAGCTCCTCGTACACGACCTCGCTCTCGCCCGGCACGTCCGGGTGCTCCAGGGCGTCGTCCGTGACGACGAGCTGGTGGCTGCCGTCCGAGTGGCGGAAGTAGTACCGGATCCCTTCCTCCTCCATCAGGCGCGAGGCGAAGGCGAAGTCGGACTCGCGGTACTGCGTGCAGTAGTCCCGAGGCTCGTAGGCCGCGCTCACCTCGATCTTCACGACCAGCCCCGCGAAGACCTTCGCGAGGATCTCCGGGACGGTCAGCTGCTGGAAGATCCGGCTCCTCACCTTCCGCGTCAGGAGCCAGAGCTTCGGGACGACCTCGGCCCTGTAGTGCGTGAACGTCCCGTCGCGCCGCCCCTGGCGGAACCGGCACACGATCCCGTTGATGTACCTCTTCCCGCCCTCCGGAAGCTCGAGCTCCACCGTCACTCCCTGGCCGAGGATCTGGTCGAAGGCGATCGTCGTCGTCTGCTCCGCCATGACCTCGAGCTCGAACCGGAAGAGCTCGGAGATCCCCTCGTGGCCCTTCAGGGCCGTGAGGAGGAGGACGTCCGGCCCGAGCGGCGTCGTGATCGCCATCGGCCGGTTCGCCTGCGTGTAGGTCGACATCGTGCGCCTCCGTACCGGAGAGGAAGACGGGGACCGGCCGAAAATGCTATCGCAGGCCGCGTGGAGAATCTCCCTCAAACGTCGGGACCTCGACGCCGCCGTGACGCGAAGGGCGAGGGCGCTGGCCCGGCCGCAACGGACTATGATCGCCGGCGCTGTCGAAACGATCCCTCTTCACCGAGGTGAGGCGATGCTCAAGCGGAAGGTGATCCTCTCGAAGGACTCCGTGCTCTGGTACGCCGGCGACGCGGCCGCGTCGCTCGCCGTCGTCGAGAGCGGGAAGCTCGGCGTGAGGACCGGGACGGGGCTCGTGAGCGTCCTCCGTCCGAACATGGTGCTCGGCGACACGTCGATCCTGGGTCTCGAGGGGGCGCAGCCGAAGCGGCTCGCGACCATCTCCGCGCTCGAGGAGGGGACGACCGTCACCGAGTACCCCCCGAGCCTCGTGAGGCAGGCCGCCGACGACCCGGAGCACACCCTCTGGAAGGCGATCCTGACGATGCTCCTCGGGCAGGTCTGCCGGAACGGGGTCGTCCTCGCCTCGGTCCACGAGGGCACGCCCTTCCTCGCCCGTCCCTTCCGGAGCCTCGTGGAAAGCCTCGTCGAGACGCACGAGGCCCGCTTCGCCGCGCTCTCGACCTGGGACGACTTCCTGACGACGTACCGTTTCCTCGCCGCGACACGCGACTACACCGACGCCGCCGTCGCCGCCGTCGCGGGCCCGGCCGCCGACCGCAGCCTCCTCGAGGCGACCGAGGCCACCCGCGAGTTCTTCCAGCGGCTGGGCCGCTTCCCGTTCCTCGTCGACCACATCGAGGCCGCGAAGGAGCGGTGGGCCCTCGAGGAGGAGCCCCGGCCCGCCTAGCACCCCGTCTCCGGCGTCCGTGTTCGCGCGCACCGGGCCGAAAGGAAAACGCCCCGGGGCCGAGGCCCCGGGGCGTCCGTTTTCGACGTCCTGGCCGTCTACCTGTACGCGAAGATCACCGCGTAGATGATCCAGACGACGGTGAGGCTCCCGATCGTCAGGGCCGTCCAGCCGAACGCCCGGATCGCCTTCAGGACGACCGGCTGGTAGGGCTCCCCGAGGTTCTCCTCGAGCTTCCCGCTCGCGACGAGCGCCTCGTACTCGGCAGGCTTGTCGCGCTTGAGCTCCTCGACCGACATCCGGCCCGTGAAGACCACGATGTCCATCGGGAACTTCTCGGGGCGGAGGTGGGTGTTGAAGAAGTGGATCGTGAAGATGAAGCCGACGGCGAGGAGGGCCTCGTCGCTGTGGATGATCGTCGCGACGTTGATGAGCGAGCCGGGCAGGACCCGCGTCAGCTGCTCGGAGAACCAGAGGAGGAGCCCCGTCGAGCCGATCACGAACACGCCCCAGAAGACGGCGAAGTAGTCGAACTTCTCCCAGTAGGTCCAGCGGCCGTACTGCGGGCGCGGGCCGAGGCCGAGGAACCACTTGAGGGTCCCCGCGACGTCCCGGGCGTCCTTCATCGTCGGCATCATCGTGCTCGGCCCGGTGAGCATCTCCTTCCAGCTCTTCCCCTCGCGCTTCTTCCGCCGGAAGACGTCGACGACGTGCGTCACGAAGATCGCGAACATGAGCGTCGCGGCCGCGCGGTGGAGGAACCCGGCCCCCTCGAACCCGCCGAAGGCCTTGGAGAGGACCCGGGCCCAGGGCGTGAAGGAGAACTTGAGCGTCAGGCCGCTGAGGGCGAGAGTGATGAAGCTGACGATCAGGCTGATGTGCATGCCGCGCTCGAGGCGCGTGAAGCGGATGTACTCGAGCGCCTTCCCCCCGGCGTCGTGGTGGGCCGCCTCCTCCGCCTTCAGCTCCTTGCGCATCTTGAGGGCGCGCGGGAGCCAGAGAAGGGTGTGGATGCCGCTGATCGTGAAGGTCCCCACGAGGAGGCCCGTCATCCCCCAGAACGTGAGGAAGAGGATCGGGTACTTCTCCTTGTCGTGGTGGGTCGCGTGCGAGAGGTACCCCGCGAAGCGCCGCGTCGCCCCCGGGTGGCACTGCTGGCAGGTGGCGACGACGTTCGCGCGGGAGAGGTGCGAGGCCGGGTCCGACGGCGGCAGGATGTCGTGCGCGCCGTGGCAGTTGTTGCACTTGGCCGTCTTGCCGTAGCCGAGCTGCGAGACCTTCCCGTGGAAGGTGTCGAAGTAGGTCTCGGTGACCTCCTTGTGGCACTTGCCGCAGCTCGTCATGACGTCGAGCTTGAAGCCGACGAGGTCCGTCCGCCGGATCGTGTGCGCGGAGTGGCAGTCCTCGCAGACGGGGAGCGGCTTCTTCGACTTCGAGACGAGGGCCGAGTGGATGCTCTTGTTGAACTTCTCCTCGACCCCGTGGTGGCAGCGCCCGCACGTGTCGGGCTGCCGGAGCGGGTTGACGGACGACTCGGGGTCCTTCGCGGGGAGGACGCTGTGCGCCGTGTGGCACGAGGTGCACGTCGCGCTCACGACGAGGCCGCTCGAGAGGAGCCCCTTGCCGTGAATCGACTCGGTGAAGTTCTCGATGATCTGGTGCTGCTCGCCGGTGTAGCGCCGGGCGGCCTTCTCACCCTCGCGGTGGCAGCGCGCGCAGAGCTTCGGGACGTTCCGGGCGAACGTCGGCGAAGACGCGTCGGTCCTCCCCTTCACCCCGTGGGTGCCGTGGCACTCGACGCAGGGAGGGCCGTTCGGGTCGCCCCGGAGGACGAGCTTGCCGTGCGTGCTCTTCACGTACTGCTGGACGACGGCCTCGTGGCAGGAGCCGCAGTTCACCTTCGCCGTCAGGGCGTCGCAGGGGCGCTCGTGGCTCGGCGCCGCTCCCGCGTGGCACTGCGAGCAGCGCTTCTCCTTGTGGCGCGAGCCGGCGAGCTCGGCAGCGTCGACCCACATCGACCGGCCGTCCTTCGCCTTGAGGTCCTTCCGGCCGTGGCACCGCTGGCAGTCCGCGTCGGCCATCCCCTGGTCGTAGAAGACCTTCCGCACCTTGTGGGGCTGGTGGCAGTCGACGCAGGCCGGGAGGACGTGCTCCTCCTTCTCCCAGAGCTTCCCGTCGATGACCTTCCGGTGGACCTGCTCGATGCTCGAGTGGCACTGCGCGCAGGTCTTCGCGATGTTCTTCCGCGCGATCGACGAGCGCGGGTCGGTGTGCGGGAGCGTGAAGTGCGGCGTGTGGCACGAGACGCACGTCGCCGAGACCGTGAGCCCCTTCTTCAGGAGCCCCTCGCCGTGGATCGACTCGGTGTAGTTCTCGAGGATCCGGTCCTGGGGGATGTCGTGCTGGAGCTGGGCCGCGGTCCCCTCCCGGTGGCAGCGGCCGCAGAGGAACGGCACCTTCTGCGGGAGGACCGGGGAGCCCGGGTCCTTCACCTTCACGATGTCGTGGCTGCCGTGGCAGGTCCAGCAGCGGGGCGCGAGGGCGTCGCCCTTCTTCACCGCCTTGCCGTGAAGGCTCTCGGCGTACTTGCTCACGATGTCGCCGTGGCAGGCTTCGCAGGTCGGCGAAGGGACGTTCTCGTCGTGCGGGAGCTCCTTGCCGGCGAGGGCCGAGTGGCAGCCGACGCAGGGAGCGCCGTCGTGGACCGACTTCGCGAGGCGTTTCTGGTCGACGTAGAGGGAGACGGTCTGGCCCGCCCTCTTCTTCGACATCGTCTTGTCGGAGTGGCACTCGAGGCAGTCGGAGTTCTCCTGGGCGACGGCGGCGCGGGAGAGCCCGAGGAACAGGGCGGCGGCGAGGGCGAGCCTGCGGGCGGAGAGGGCTCCACGGTGGGAACGCGGTTCGGCCAAGGTCACCTCCGTCACGGCCCGCGATCATACGGACCGCGCGCGGTCCCGGACATCGGGCGAACGCACCAGCCGGGGCCGGAGGGACTCGGGGCCGCCTGATGCGAACGCATCAGGCGGCCCGCTCGGGGATCTACTTCAGTCCGAGCTGCGCCAGGATCTCCGGGTTCTCCTCCTCCATCGCGAGGACCTGGTGGCAGGCCTCGCAGTCGGAGGAGATCGACTTCCCGTCCTTCGCCGCGAGGTTCCCCTCGTGGCAGCGGAAGCAGCCCTTGAAGTCCTCGTGCCCGAGGTTGTTCGGGTGGTAGCCCCAGTCGAGCTTCATGTCCGGGAAGACGTTCCGGAGGTAGACGGCCTGGACCGCCTTCACGGCCGCCTCGATCTCGCGCGCCTTCGCCTTCGCGACCTCGGGATACTCCTTCGCGTAGTACGCCGCGAGGCCGTCGGCGATCGCCTTCGTCGCGGTCGCCTGGTCGGGGTACTTCTCCTTCAGGAGCTCGAGCGCCTTCTTCTTGACGAAGGGGAGGTCGCGGCTGATCGCCCCGGCCGTGATCTCACGGTCGAGGCCGCGCTGCGGGAGCTCGAAGGCGTGGGTCGGCCGGTTGTGGCAGTCGATGCAGTCCATCGCGCGGGTCTCGGCCTTCGCGAGCTGCTCGGGCGTCGCCTTCACCTCGCCGTTCTCGAAGTCGACCGTCTTCCCGGCGTCGTCCCGGTAGGTCACGTGGGAGATCAGCTGACGCCGCTCGTCGATCGCCGTGTAGCTGATGCGCGACCCGGAGTCGAGGTGGCGGCCGTGGATGCCGACGCTCCCCTGCGCGTTCTGGCCGCCGACGTGCATGACGAGGACCGTGGTCAGCATCGTGTTCTTCTCGTCCTCGGAGTACTTCCGCTTGACGATGACCCGGTCGCCCGTGAAGCGCTGCGGCCAGTGGCACTGCTCGCAGGTCTCCCGGGCGGGGCGGAGCTGGTGGACCGGCGAGGGGATCGGGGTCGAGTAGGTCTTCAGCGCGACCGCGATGACCTGGCGCGTCCCCGAGAGCTTCGACTTCACGAACCAGGAGGCCCCGGCCCCGATGTGGCACTCGACGCAGCCGATGCGCGAGTGCGGCGAGCCCCTGTAGGCGGCCAGCTCGGGCGCCATGACGGTGTGGCAGGTCTCGCCGCAGAAGCCGACGGAGTCCATCACCTCGAGACCCTTGTAGGAGGCGAACCCGACGAGGGTCGCGTTCGCGAGGGTCGCGACGCCGATGAACGTCAGCACCCGGCGGATCCGGGGCGTGGAGAGGTCGATGGGGGGCGGGGGCTCGAAGTTCCCCTCCTTGCGGTCCTTCCGGCGCTGGAGGACGAAGCCGAGCGGGATCAGGGCGAGCCCGGCGACGAACAGGGACGGGAGGATCAGGAAGAGGACGATGCCGGAGTAGGGGTGCTCGTGGCCGCCCCGGAGCCCTTCGACGATCCAGAGGAAGACCATCGAGATCCCGGTCGCGGTCGTGACGACGATACCGGCCTGGCTGACGCGGTTCTGTCCGAGGACCCGGAAGATCGTTCGCCCCCAGAGGGCAGTCCGTTCGCGAGCGGTCGGCATTGCGGCTTCAACTCCTCCGCCGTAGTTTCACACGGCCGGGACCGCGGCGAGCGGGGCGCGTCGGAGGGGCGCCCGCCGCGCGGCTCCGGGTCCGCCGGAGGATCTTGACGCGGTGCGGCGAAAAGCGGAAATTGGAGGGCGAGTCGAGAACGGGACCTCCGGTCGCGCTCCTGTCGTCCGGCCTCGGGGCCGGCAAGCAGGGGTGGTCGTCGGCCCACCGACTCGGAGCGGCGCCGGAGGTGGCACGGTGGCGAGATTCGAGCGGACACCCCCCACGGGAGGACCGGTCCGGAAGAAGGTCCTCTACTTCGCCCCGAGCCGCACCCACTCGGACAGCCTCCTCTCGGCCCTCGCCTCGGTCCCGGGCGCGGTCCGCACCCGCGAGGACGGCGCCACCGCGATCCGAACCGGCGACACGACCCTCCGCTTCGTCCTCCGGCAGGACCCCGTCGAGGCGCACGAGGCGCTCCACCACGGCTACTTCAACGCCGTCCTCCTCGACCTCCGGACGATGGGAGGGCCGGCCGCGCGGCTCGACGAGCAGTTCGAGCGGACGATGAAGCTCCTCGACCTCATGGACGAGGAGCCCGACATCGAGCTCCGGTACGGCTTCCACAGGATCCTCGCGCTCATCTCGGGACCCGACTCGGGCCGGGTCGACGACCTGATCCGGCGCCTCGGCTCCCGGGGGATCGGCCGCGTCCTTCGCGACCCATCCGTCTGCTTCCTCGATCACGATTGCCCCCGCCTCCCGGAACACGCCGAGTTCGGCCGGCTCGTCACCGACGAGATCGTCCGGATGACGACGTCCCGGAAGGTCGGCCGGCGCTCCATCTGCGCGTCCGGGGGCGGGATCACCGGCCTCTACTTCGAGATGGGCGCGCTGAAGTGCCTCGCGGACTGCCTCCCGCCCGGGGCGCTGAACGCCTTCGACATGTACTTCGGGATCAGCGCGGGAGCCGTCCTGACGGGGATCCTGGCGAACGGCTACTCGATCGACGAGTTCATGGCGGGCATCGCCGGCCACGGCGGCGACCGCATCCCCGAGAAGGTCGACCTCTCGCTCCTGAGAGTTTCCTACCTCAGCCTCAGCAGCCTCGCGATGCCGTTCGAGAACGCCTTCCGGGGCTTCGTCTCGACGGTCGGGGACGTGCTCCGCGGGAAGGCGCGTCCTTCGCTCTCGTCCTTCGTCCTCGACTACAGCGACCTCGTCGCCGCCCCCTTCACGGCCGACGGCTACGAGGAGATGCTCCGTCTCCTCTTCTCGCGCCCCGGCGCCACGAACGACTTCCGCAAGCTCCGGCGGCCGCTCTTCATCGGCGCGACGGACCAGGACGCCCGGGAGCACGTCCTCTTCGGCGACGCCGGCCTCGACGACGTCCCGATCAGCCGCGCGATCCAGGCCTCGCTCAGCATCAACCCCGCCTTCGGGTCGACGAAGATCGGCGGGCGGTACTACATCGACGGGGCCGTGACGCGGACGTCCAACTTCACCGAGGCCATCCGCAAGGGTTCCGACCTCATCTTCGTCCTGGACCCGCTCGTCCCGTACGTCTCGAAGGGCGCGGCGGGCTTCGCCAGCCGGCGCGGCCTCCTCTACAACGCCGACCAGGACATCCGGACGGCCTCCTACACGCGTTTCGAGACGGCGCGGCTCTGGGTCACGCGGCAGCGCCCCGACGTCAGCCTCTACGCGTTCCTGCCGGCGAACCGCATCAGGAAGATCATGTCCGTGAACCCGATGGACCACCGCCCATACCTCCCCATCTGGCGCGGGGCCTACCTGTCGACCCTTCAGCGGATCCGCCATCTCCGCCACCGGATGAGCGGCGACCTCGCGGCCCACGGCCTCGCCCTGGACACCACGCGGGCCGAGGCGGTCGGCGCCCGGCTCGAAGCGGTGCAGGAGGTCCGCTTCGCGGACTTCTTCGCCGACGGGAAGGTGGACGTCGTCCGGGGGACGAAGCCGCCCCGGCTCCCCGGTGACCCTTCCCCCGCAGCGGTCGTGGAGCCCGCCCGCCGCATCGGGGACCGGAGGACCGCGGTCGCCTGACGCGTCAGCGCGGCGCGACGGCGACCCGGAACCTCACGCCCACGACGACCGTCGCGCGCGCCGGGATCGGGCGGCCCTTCAGCGTCGCCGGAGCGTAGGCGAGCTGGCGCCGCGCGGCCTCGACGACGGCCTCGTCGACCTCGGGGTCGATCCCGCTCACGACCCGCACCGAGCCGACGCGGCCGTCCTCCTGGACGAGGACCTCGAGCTCGACGCGGCCGTCGAGCCCGGCGTGCCGGCGCATCAGGTCGTCGGAGTACGCGGGGCGAACGTCGGACGTCCGGACCGGGGGAATCGCGCCGGGAGGAAGGGCGGGAACGGGCGTGGGGGACGGCACGGCGGTCGGCGTCGCGGTCGGTTCCGGAGTCGGCGTCTCCGTCGGCGGCGCGGGCGTCGCGGTCTCGACGGGCGCGGGCGTCACGGCCGGCGACGGGGCGACCGAGGGAGGCCCCGGCGTCCCCTCGGGCACGGGAGAGGGGGACGGGGCGGGCGTCGGAACGGGAGTCGGCACGGCGGTTCCCTGCCGGGGCGCGGCCCACGGGAGCATCGGCGCGACCTTGTCCCAGACGACGAGGGCGAGGACGACCGAGTTCACGCCGAGGAAAAGGAGGAGGAGGACGACGAGTCCGGTCCGCTTCTGCGGGGCGGGCTCCGCAGGCGGAGGAGGCCGGCGACGCGGGGCGGGGGGCTCGGGAGCGGCGGGCGCCGGGGCCGGAATCCTCGCGGGCGGCGCGAGGACGGGCTGCGAGGCGACGACCGTCGCCTCGTCGAGGGCGGCGGGCTTCCTCTGCGGGACGAGCGCGGCGCGCAGCGCCGCGGCGAAAGCGCCGCAGCTCTCGTAGCGGTCCTCCTTCCTCTTCGCGAGGACCTTCGAGAGGACCGCGTCCACCGCCGGCGGAAGCTCCGGCCGGAGCGAGGACGGGGCTGGCGGGTCGTGCGAGACGATCCGCATCATCACGAGCGCCGCGGCCGCGTTCGGTCCCCACGGGAGCTGTCCCGTGAGCATCCGGTAGACGAGGACGCCGAGCGAGAACTGGTCGGAGCGGGGCGTGAGCGCCTCGGCCTTCGCCTGCTCCGGCGAGAGGTACATGGGCGTCCCCATGAGCGTCCCCGCCTTCGTCAGGCCGGACGAGTCGGCCATGCTCTTGGCGAGGCCGAAGTCGGCGAGGACGATCCGGCCGCTCTGGTCGAACAGGACGTTCACCGTCTTGATGTCGCGATGGATGATCCCGCGCGCGTGCGCCGCGTCGAGGGCCGACGCGAGGTCGTCCACCCAGTCGCAGACCGTCTCGAGCGGAGGGGGCGGCCCGGACTCGAGCCGCGCCGCGAGCGTCCCACCGGAGAAGTACGGCATCTCGATGTAGGCGATCCCGTCCTCGACGCCGAAGCCGTAGATCGGGAGGACGTTCGGGTGCTCGAGCTGCGCCGCGGTCTTCGCCTCGCGCCGGAAGCGGGCGTCGAACTCGGGGAGGCTCGAGATCGTCTCCCTGACGACCTTGATCGCGACGCGCCGCTCGAGGGTGACGTCGACCGCCTCCCAGACCTCTGCCATGCCGCCCTCGCCGAGCTTGCGGACGAGTCGGCAGTTCCCCAGTCGGGTCCCTTCGGCGAGCGGCATCGGCGGTTCGGAGTCCCCCGGATCGACCCCGGGATGTTAGACGATCGACGGCGAGGGGACCGCCCTGCTCAGTCGAGGTTCACGGAAGCGCGCCACCCGCCGAGGGCGATCTCGTCGCCGTGCGAGAGCTGCGCCTTCGTGACGACCGCGCCGTTCAGCGTCGTGCCGTAGCGGCTCCCGACGTCCTCGATCCAGAAGACGCCGCCGCCCTCGCGGAGCACGCGGGCGTGGTGCCGCGAGACGCCGGGGAGCCGGACGATGACGTCGTTCTCCCGCGCCGCTCCGATCGTCAGGACGGCGCGGTCGAGCAGGTGGACCTCGCCCATGTTGTCGAGGAGGTGTGGGCCGGCGGCACCGCGCGGTGAGGGTTCCCGCACCGCGGCAGCCCTCGAGGGGGATGACGTCATGTGGAGAGGATACCCGCGCGCACGCCGACCGTCACCGGGGAACCTTCACGACGACCGGGTTCCCGAAGGCAGAGGGAGAGAGCCTCGAGAGTCGCTCGCCGAGCCGGTCGGCCTCGCCGAGCCGCCCGAGGGCGACGAGCGCCCTCCACTCGACGAGGTGGGTCCCGACGTCGACGAGCCCCGCTTCGCGGGCCGCCCGGGCCGCCGACAGCGACTCCGCGGGCCGGCCCAGGCGGTCGAAGAGCCGCGCGAGGACGACGAGCCGGGGAAGGAGGGGGAATCCCGCGCCCGGGAGTGGCAGGGTCCGGACGAGCTCCGCGATGCGTCCGTCCGGGGCCGCCTCGTTCACCCTCGCGAGCGCGACGTAGAGCCGGCTCACCTCGGGCGAGCCGACCGCCCCTTCGAGACGCGCGGCCCGGAGGAGCCGCTCGGCGAGGCGGATCGCGTCCGCCGCTCGCCCCTGCGCGGCAAGGAGCTCGACGAGGCGGACACCGTGGGGCCCCTCGAGCGTCCCGGCCTCCTCGAACGCCTTCCCGGCGTCCGCGGCGTTGCCGGTTGCGACGTGCAGGAGGCCGGTCGTCGCCCGTTCGTCCCTCCGGAGGTCCGGAGAGAGGCGCTCGCGCGCCTCGTTCGCCTCGGCGAGGAGCGGCCGTGCCGCGTCCGGGTCCTTCGCCTCGAGCCGCAGCGCCGCGAGGCGGACCCGGCCGAGGGCGCCGTCTCCGAGCGACGCGGCGTGGCGCGCCGCCGCTTCCGCGTCGGGTCCTCGGCCCGCGGCGTGCAGCATCTCCGAGAGCCCCGCCCAGAGCGCCTCCTCCGGGGGAGGCTCGCCCGCGAGCGGCGGGACGAGCGACCGGGAGGAGAGCTTCTCGGCGACGAGGCGGGCCGCCTCCTGCCCCCCCGACCGGAAGACGGCGCGAGGGGCCTCGAACTCGAGGAGGGGCCGGTCGTCGGTGTGGAGCGGCCCTTCGCCGGCGAAGGCGAGGACCGCACGCGTGTCGAGGAGGAAGCGCGCGTAGAACTCGGCCGTCGTTCCGACCCGGGCGTGCCGGATCCGGTCCTCGCGGAACGGGCCGTCGAGGAGGGCGTCCATCCTCCCGCGCGGAACGCGGATCGGCGCGTCCGCGGCGAGGACGACTACGTTTCCCGCGTCGAGCCACCAGACCTGGACCTCGGCGAAGGACGCCGCGAGGCTTCGGAGGACGAGCTTCACGCACGCCTCGTCGGTCGAGTAGAGCTGGAGCCACTGGGCGAAGAGCCCGCCCGGGCGGAGCCTCGCCTTCGCGGCGCGGTAGAAGTCGGTCGTGAAGAGGCTCGCGACGCCCGCCCGCCACGGGTTCGAGGGCTCCGAGAGGATCACGTCCCAGCTCCGGCGCGTCGCCGAGAGGAACCCGCGGGCGTCGTCGAGGACGAATCGCGCGCGCGGGTCCCGCTCCGCGCCCCGGTTCACGTGCCCGAAGAGCGGCGACGCCTCGAGGACCGCCTTCTCGATCTCCACGCCGTCGACCCGCCGAACGCCGGGGACGCGGAGCGCCGCCTCGACCGTGACGCCGGAGCCGTAGCCGACGACGAGGACGTCGGAGGGCGCGGGATGCGCCCCGAGCGCCACGACGGAGAGGAACAGCTGCGTCGGCATGTCGTCCCCGTCCGACGCGTCGGGGTGCGCCCCGACGAAGAGGACCCGGCTCTCCGACGTCTGCGCGACGGCGACGGTCGCGTTCCTCCCCTCCCGCAGGAAGAGGAGCTCGTTCGGCGAGCCCGCGAGACGCGCCTCGAGCACGACGCGCGACGTCCTCGGCATCGGCGACGCGTCGGTATCCGACTCGAGGAAGAGGGTCGCCGGCCACCGCGCGTGGAGGAGGACCGGCAGCGACGCGGCGAGCGTCGCGATCCCGGCGAGGCGCCGGCCGCGCGCCGTCCCCGGGACGAGGAGACCCCACGTGGCCGTCGCCGCGGCGAGCGCGAACGCGGCACGGAGCGTCCCCTCCGTGCCGAGGGACGGTACGAGGACGAAGCCGGCGAGGAGGCTCCCCGCAACCGTCCCGGCCGTGTTCACGAGGACCGCGTCCCCGACGAGGCGGCCCAGCCGTCCGGGCTCCCCGGTGAGCGCGCCGATCAGGACCGGCACGCCGAGCCCCGCGACGACGGCGAGGGGGAGGAGGAACGCCGAGGCGATCGCCGCCTTCGCGGCGAGGACCTCGCCGAACGTCAGCTCCGGCCACTGCCGCACCCACGCGACGAGCCTCGGGACGAGCGGCATCCCCGCGAGGGCGAGCGCCGTCAGCGCGGCGACGGCGACCTGCACGACGGCGAAGTCGGCCGGCTCCGGCTTCCGCAGGCGTGCGAGGGCGCCCGCGGCGAGCGCCCCGAGGCCGAGGCCCGCGAGGAAGACGGCGAGGACGAGCGAGAAGGAGTAGGCCGAGACGCCGAACACGAGCCCCAGGATCCGGACGAAGACCACCTCGGCCACCATCGTGCCGAGGCCCGAAACGAAGAGGCCCGCGAGGACGAAGCGCCCGCCCGGCGCGCCCGCGAGGTGCCGCAGCGCCGCGGCGAGGCCCTCCCGGGGCGTCTCCGGGGCCGGCTCCGCGGGCGCGGCCCGCCGGGCCGCCGCGAGGGCGACCGCCCCGACGAGGACGTTCACGAGGCCGGCGAGGAGCATCGCGTCCTGCTCGCCGAGGACCTCGGGGAGGACGAAGCCGGCGAGGAGGGCGCCGCCGACCGCGCCGACGACGTTCAGCCCGTAGAAGAGGGCGACGTCCCCCGCCGCCCGGTCGTTGCCGGCCACTCCCCGCACGACCGCCGGGAGCGTGCCGCCCATCGCCATCGCCGGGGGAAGGAGGACGACCGCGGCGAGGAGCGCCCGCAGGAGCGTCGCGACGGCGGGACCCGGCTCGAGCCGGGAGGCCGCCGCCACCCAAGCCCCGGCCGCCCCCCGGAGCAGGAGAGGGGTCGCGAAGGCCCAGAGGCCGATCGCGATCTCGAGGAGGCCGTAGAGCCGCACGGGAGAGGCGGAGCCGTCGACCCGCGGACCGAGGAGGTGCCCGCCCGCGCCCAGGCCGAGCATGAAGACCGCCAGGACGACGCCGACGGCTTCCGTCGTCGAGCCGAAGAAGAGCGCGAGGTGCCTCGACCAGAGGACCTCGTAGACGACGGCCGTCCCGCCCGACGAGAGGAAGCAGGCCGCGAGGAGGAGCCGGACGCGCGCGGGCATCCACGTATTCTGCCCCGCCCGAGGCGGGCGCCCGACGGCCCGGCGCTCCGGGCGCCGAACGGTTCATTGACAGTTCCCGGTTGCGGCACCACGCTTCCCCGTGATGTGTCACGACCAGGTGTCGAAGCGGCTCATCGTTCGCGTCCTGCTCGTCTCGCTCGCGCCCTTCGCCCTCGACGGATGCGTGTCGGTCGGCCTCTCCCGCTCGGTGCGGGAGGGGGCGCCGTCCGGCACCGGCGAGGTCGGAGTGGCCATCTACCAGAAGGCGAGCGACCGCGATTCCGGGAGCCCCGTCGCGTACCCGGTGCTCTCGGAGCTGATCCGCGTGGACGGCGCGAGCAGGACGGTCGTCGCCCGCTCGATGGCCGGGACCTGGACGATCGGCGAGCTCGCGGCAGGGCGCTACGTCCTCCGGACGGCGAAGAAGATCGACGACAACGGAAACGTCGTCCCGCTGAGCGGGCCGGTGGAGAAGGAGTTCGCCCTCGCGGCGGGCGAGAGGGTCGAGGCGAAGGTCGTCCTCGAGCAGGTTCCCGTCCTCCTGATCGTCCTCGCCGTGATCACGGTCGTGATCCTCGTCCTCGTCCTCCTCAACGCGACGAAGAGCAGCAAGAGCAAGGGCAAGGGCCACGACCACGGGCATGGCGACGGGCACGGCGACGGGCACGCCGGCGGCGGCAGCCACGACCACGGCCACAGCCACCTCCCTCCCCCTCCGCCAGCCCCTCCCGTGTTCGTGCACGTCGCGATCGAGATCCCGATCAGCCACGCATCGGGGACGCCGGCGGTCGAGCCGGGCGTCGCCGACGTCTTCCCGGCCCCGGGCTCGGTCGTCGCGGCCCGGCGGGTCAACGTCAGCTTCCTTATGACGACGCCGGTCGACGCGGGCGGCATCGGGAAGGACGCCGTCCTGGCCGTCGGCACCCGCTCGGGAGAGATCCCGGGAACCGTCCAGTGGCGCCCGGACGACCGCTTCCTCGTCTTCGTCCCGTCTCAGGACTTCAGCGGCGGGGAGACCGTCACCGTCACCCTCGACCTCGAGAAGGTCCGGTCGGACGGCGGACGGAGCGGCAAGGGCCTCGTCTCGACGAGCTTCCAGGTTCCCTGACGCCCGTCAGCCGCCGCCCGCCGCGGACCGGCGTGGCGGGACCTCCTCCCCGGCGGGAGCGTCCACGGCCCGAAGCGGTCTCCTGCTCCCGGCACGGAGCAGGAACGCCGCGAGGAGCGCGAGCATCAGCCCGAGGAAAGCCTGGGAGGCGAGGAACGACACGGGCTTGAGGAGCGCGAAGCCGGGGTGGACGAACCGGACGAGCCAGCCCGACGCCTCCGAGAGGAACGTGGACGCGAACGTCCCCGCGACGAACGCGGCCTTCACGCGGCGCGGACCCGGGACGAAGACGTAGAGGTGGGTGAGGACGAGGAGGACCATCGCCATCATCGCGAAGTGGCCGTGCGAGGCCTCCACCATCGAGCCGAACGTCCGCGCCGGCTCGAAGGTCTCGTCCGAGCCGCGGTAGTAGGCGACGACGCTCGCCGGAGCCAGGCCCATCCTCGAGAAGTACATCCCGAAGTTCGAGAGCCAGAGTCCCGAGAGGAAGACGAACGTCCCCCAGAGCGTGAGGCGCGTCAGGGGGTTGTTCTGGAATCCTCCCTGCTCCATGTACTTCATCGTCGCCTCACTTCGCCGGCGGGGCCGGCGGCCCGAGGAGCCCGTCGAGCGCGAGGACGCGGCGGACGGCCGCCGCGATCGCGCGGGTGGTGAGGGTCGCGCCCGAGACGTGCGCGAGCGCCCGGCCGACGAAGAGCCCGTCCTCCGCCTTCCGGCCCTCGACCCTCTTCAGCCAGCCGGATCGCGGGAGGTAGTCCTGCGGCTCTCCGAACGCGAGGACGTCGACGCTCGCGACGCTCCGGTCGGGCGCCACGACGACCATCAGCACCTCGGTCGCCGTCCGGACGACGTGCCCGTCGAAGTACGCCGTCCCGAGGTGCGCCCCCTCCGGGGTGAACGCGGCGTAGCGCGTCACGACGGCGGAGTCGACCGGCGCCTGCGCCTCCTTCCGGGCCGCCTCGACCTGTTCGGCCGAGAGATACGCCGTCGTGCGCACGACGCGGGCCGGCGGCGGGAAGGTCCGGGCGAGCGCGTGCTCCTGCGTCTCGAAGACCGCGCCGCGGGCCGATCCCGCGAGGAGGAGCAGGGCACACAGGGGGAGCGCGCCGCGCGCTCTCCGGATCGAGCTCATTCGGAACTCCTTTCGGGAAGCCCTGCCTAGGGTCGCCGGACGGCGGCGTCGGCGAGCGGCTCTGGCGGCCGGAGCCGCTCGAACGGTCGATCGGCCAGCGTCTCGCAGCGGCCGCGTCCGGGGAGGGCGAAGGCGACGGCCCCGGCCCGCCGAAGGGCCGACCGGGGATCGGAGCGGCGGAACGCCGCGGGTCCCTCGACGGCCCACGCCGTCGAGAGGGCGTCGGCGGTCGCGCCGTCGCGCGCGAGGACGGAGGCCGCCCCGCCGAAGTCGACGAGCTCTCCCGTCCTCGGGTCGAGGAGGTGCCCGGCGGGCTTGCCGGCCACGCTCCGGGCGCGCTCGGCGTCCGACGACGTCGAGAGCGACGCGTCGCGCAGCGCGACGGCGAGGACGGGGACGTCCGGGTCGACGGGAGAGGCCACGAGAGCCTCGCGTGCGGGCCGCCCGGGCGGCGGCCCGATGGCGAGGAGCTGGCCGCCGAAGTTCAGGAGGGCGTCGTCGACCCCCCGCTCCCTGAGCGCGGAGGCCGCCTGGTCGAGAGCGAAGCCCTTCGCGATGCCGTCGAAGTCCAGGGTCACGCCGGGCGCGAGCGCGAGCGTGCGCGTGGCGGGGTCGTACCGGACGCCTTCCGGCCGCGCGAGCGCGGCGGCCCGCTCGCGCTCCCCCGTCGTGGGCCAGCGCCCGTCGCCGCGCAGGTCGTACGCCTCGACGAGCGCCCCGACCGCGGGAGAGAACGCTCCGCCCGTCAGCCGCGCCGCCTCGAGAGCCCGGGCGACGAGGCCGCCGAGCGTCTCCGAGAGGACGACCGGCTCGCCGGCCGCGGCCCGCGCGTGCACCGACTGGAGCTCCGTCCCGGGCCTCCAGAGCGACGCGGCCGCCTCCACCGCCGACACGGCGCGGAACGCCTCCTCGGCGAGGGCGTCCGGGTCGGGAGCGCCCGCGGGCAGGCGCACCTCCAGGACCGTCCCCATGAGCCACCGCGCGCGAACCGTTTCGGGCAAAGAAGAGGGAACCGCCCCCCCGGCCGAGGCGGAGAGCGGACAGAGGAAGAGGAGCAGCAGGAGGGGGCGGGCTCCCCGGCCGGGGGGGCGTGTCTTGAGACGTAATCTCAACACAACGGAAAAATACAGCTCCCTCGTTCGCCTGTCAATCGCCGCGACCTGCGCGCGGGCGACGCGAAACCGCGGCGCGTCTCCTCTCTTCGCTAGACTCGAGCCCAAGGAGAGCCTCATGCCGAACTGGGAGCGGCGCGACGTCGTCGTCCGAACCAACGCCACAGGGCACGAGCTGACCGCGCCGGTCTTCACGGCGCGCGGGCGCCAGGAACGCCCGCTCGCCTACGTCCAGGCGAACGTCCACGGCGGCGAGCTCCAGGGGAACGCGGCGATCGTCGCGCTCTTCGACCTCCTCGAGCGCGAGTCACTCCGCGGGACCGTCGTCCTCGTACCGCGCGTCAACCCGGTCTCGGCGAACCAGCAGGTCGGCGACTACGTCGCGGGGGTCTACGACTTCCTGTCGGGGAACAACTTCAACCGGGGCTACCTCTACCTCACGGGCCCGTCCCGGTCGGCCTCCGCCGCCTCGTACGTCGACGTCGACTCGTTCGCCGCGGCCCACCAGTCCTCCCCCATCGGCGAGATCCGCGAGGGGTTTCGCGGCTCGCTCCGGGCGGCGCTCGACGCGATCGAGGAGGAGTCCCGCGTCTGGGGCGCCGACTCGCGCCTCGAGTTCGCGCTCGCGATCCAGAGGATGGCGGTCGAGGCGGACCTCGTCCTCGACCTCCACACCGGCGACCGCGCGCCGCGCTACCTCTACGTCCCCGAGGGAGCCGTCGCGGCCGCGAGGGCGTTTGGCTTCCCGTTCGTCCTCGAGGTCGCCGCCCGGTTCGGGGGAGCCCTCGACGAGGCCTCGTTCGTGCCGTGGCAGGACCTCTCCGAGGCGTTCCGGCGGCTCGGGCGGGACGACGTCCCGCGGCTCGTCGACGGCTACACCGTCGAGCTCGGATCGATGAACTCGTTCTCGCTCGAGGCCGGCCGCGAGGACGCCAAGAGGATCGCCTCCGCCCTCCGGTACTACGGCGTCCTCGACGGCGAGCCCGAGGAGCCGCCCGCCCGCATCACGGCGTGCGCCATCGGCGACTACCGCTCGCTCCACGCCCCCGCCGGCGGCCTCGTCGACCTCGCCGTCGCTCCGGGGACGCCGGTGAAGGCCGGCGACGTCGTCGTCCGGCTCGTCGACCCGTCCCGGTGCCGCGCGCTCCCGCCCCGCGCCGCGGACGCCGTCGTGGAGGTGAAGGCCCCGGAGGACGGCGTCGTCCTCCTGTTCCACGCCTTCTCGTCCATCCCGAAGGGGGCGCGCCTCTTCTCGATGATGACGAGGACGCGGACGCTCTGAGACGAAGAAAGGGGGGAGGAGACCGCTCTCCTCCCCCCTCCCGGCCCCCTCGGGCCCTTCCCAGGCGGCGCTTCAGCCGTCGGACTTGAGGCTGATGTCGTCGATCCGGAACGTCGTCACGAGCGAGGAGTCGTTCGTGGCGGCGAAGCGGACCTTGACCGTCTTCCCCTTGTAGCTCGTGACCGCGTAGCTCTTCAGCACGTACGTCGACGCGCTCGCCGTCTTGTCGAGGTTCGAGATCGTCCCGAGCGTCGCGAGGACGGAACCCGTGGTCGCGTCGACGAGCTGGATCGAGACCTTGTCGTAGGCCGTCGTCGTCGTCGTCTCGCTCGTCACGACCGAGACGTAGAGCGTGAGCGTGGCGCTCGTCGCGGCGGCCGGGATGACCGCGTTCGCGCTCGTGAGCGTCTGGGACGAGGACGCGTAGACGCCGAGGTAGGCGTAGTCGGTCCCGCCGTGCGGCGCCGACCCGGCCGCCACGAGCGTGTTGAAGCTCGTCCCGGTGTAGGCCGTCCGCGACCAGGAGCCGTCGGGCGCGGCGTTCGTGGAAGCCGTGATCGTCTCGAAGCCGCCGTTCGCGAGGCGCTCGACCTGCCCGGTGCTCCCGCAGGTCGCCGTGAAGCTCTTCCCGGTCGCGTTCGGGCCGACCGTGACCGAGAGGGAGGTCGGGGAGAACGTGCAGCCCGACTTCGACGGCGTCACGGTGTAGGTCCCGGCGGCGAGGCCCGCGATCGAGTAGTTCCCGCTCGCGTCGGAGGTGGCCGAGGCGCTGCCGGCCGTCACCGTGGCTCCGGTCGTCCCGGCGCTCCCGGCGATCGAGTAGGTCGTCGTGCCCGTCACGACCGTGGCCGTCACCGAATAGCTCCCGGCGGCGTAGCCGTAGACGCCGAGGTACCAGCGGCCCGCGCTCGGGTTCGTCGCGGTGCAGGTCTCGTTTCCCGAGGAGGTGTAGGGACGGCAGCTGTAGGAGGAGGAGGTCGGCTTGGCGTTGAACTGCGTGTAGATGTCGACGTCGCCCGTGGCGCCCGTCGTCGCCATCGTGAGGCTCGTCGCGCCCGACGGGACGTCGATGTAGTAGTACTTCCAGGCGCTCGCGGCGACGCTCTGGCCCGTCAGCGTCACGCCGCTCGTCAGGGCCGTGTCGCCGCTCGTGCAGGTCGCCGTGAAGCTCCTCCCCGTCGCGCTCGGGCCGACGGTGACGGAGAGCGAGGTCGGCGAGAACGTGCAGCCGGTCTTCGCGGCGGAGACGGTGTACGTCCCGGCGGCGAGCCCCGCGATCGTGTAGTTGCCGCTCGCGTCGGAGGTCGTCGAGACGCTGCCGGCCGTGACCGTCGCGCCGCTCGTCCCCGCGCTGCCGGCAATCGAGTAGGTCGTGCCGCAGGACCAGGTGCCCGGAACGCCGACGGCGTCCCACGCCTTGTGGACGGCCGTCCACTCGGCCGTGCAGGTGCCGCCGTAGAGGTCGGCCGCCGCGCTCGCCGTCGCCGTGCGGGCGCCCTGGAACGTCGTCGACGCCGTCATGTAGACGGAGAGCGCCCGATACCAGATCTGCTCGGCCTTCGAGAGCCCGACGCCCGTCACCGCGACCGTGGTCTTGCTGCGCGGGTGCGTGCCGCCCTGCGAGAGAAGGTAGAAGAAGAGGTTCGCGATGCCGCTGTTCGTGTGGACGCCGCACTCGTCGTTGCTGCTCGAGGGGGTGCAGGTGCCCGAGTAGTTGCGGGTCGGGTAGTAGTCGGCCGACTGGCCGTCCTTGGCCGGGTCGTACATGTAGCGGAGCGCGTCGCCCGACGTCGACGGCGTGTAGACGTCGGCGCCGATCGTCCAGCTCGACGTCGTCGTCGCGGTGCCGTTCCCGTTCCAGAAGGCCGCCGCGCGGCCGAGGATGTCGGAGTTCGCCTCGTTGAGGGCGCCCGACTCCTTCTCGTAGGTCAGGTTTGCCGTGGAGGCGCAGACGGCGTGCGTCAGCTCGTGGGACGTGACGTCGAGGCCGCTCGCGAGGTTCGCGAACGTGCTCCCGTCGCCGTCGCCGTAGGCCATCTGGCTGTACGGGGCGTCGAGCCACGCGGCGTTGTTCTTCGTGCAGCTCGAGCCGGTGGAGAACTGGCCGTGGACCGACGAGACGAGGACGGCGCCCGCGTTGTTGTACGAGTCGCGGTTGAAGACCGCCTTGTAGTAGTCGTACGTCTTCCCGGTGCCGGTGTAGGCGCCCGTCGCGGCCGTGTCCGTCGAGGATCCCCCCTCCGTGAAGAGGAGGGTGCCGGGGAGCTCGTTCCCCGTGGAGATGCAGGCCTGCTTCAGGTCGTAGATCTTCCGGCTCTTCGCGGTATAGATCCTCGAGAGCGAGCCGACGATGGCGCCCGTCGAGGCGTCGACGTGGACGTCGCGGAACGCGAGCTCGCCGTCCTCGACCCAGATCGCGCGGACCGGGACCGTCAGGACCGGCTCGCCGGAGACCGCCCAGACGACCGGCTCGAGGACGTCGATCACCTCGACGTTCGCGCCCCCCTGCTGCTCGATGAAGCGGATCGCGGCGCCGGCCGCCTGGTTCGGCGCGAGCGCGGCGACGGCCGGGAGGTCGAGCCCCGAGACGAAGCGGCCGCTGATGCCGAGGAGGCCCTCGCCGTCGACGTGGACGATGAGCTCGCCGCCGAGGACCGGGATGCCCCGCCAGGTCTGCGTCATCCTCAGGTGCGACTGGCCGAGCCGGTCCTTCTCCTCCAGGCGGAACGCGAAGCCGTCCTGCGGACCGCGCGCGTACGCGTCGCGGTGCTCCTCGAGCGCTGCGGCCGCGACGGCGAGCGGGTCGGCGGCGCTCCGCGCTCCGGCCCGGAGCGCGGAGCCGGTTGCCGCCTCGCGGACGACGACCTCGACGTCGCGCGCGACCGGACCGGCCGGCCGCTCGTCCCGGTCGACGGCCGCCCTCGCCCCGGAGGGGAAGAGGAGCACCGCGCCCGCGAGCGCGGCCGACAGAAGAAGACCTCTCTTACGGCTCATGCGTATGCCTCCAGCACCGATCTCGATCGGATTCGTGTTCCTGGGAAGACCCGGCCCGTGAGAGCAATGACCGTGCCGTCGGAGGCGACGGGGCGATCCCCGGGGGGCGGCAGGCCTCGTCCCGGAGAAGAGCCCGCTGTTTCCGCGGGCTCGCGTGCGCGGGCGGAACGACGGGACCGTCTCCGCCTCGACGACGACTTCCCGGTACGGGTCCGCGCCTGACCCCCTGGTCTGGTCACCTTTCGTCGGCGGGTCAGGTGCTGCACCGCTCCGGGGCGGGCGCCCGATCCTTGGACCACGCGGCGCGGGGGAGTCGATAATCCCGCGTCCAGAACGGCACCGGAGGAAACGTGGCGACGATCGAGTTCACCGGGAACTACGAAGACCTCTCCACCGACAAGGGCTACCAGTTCAAGTTCTTCTGCGAGAAGTGCGGGAACGGCTACATGTCGAGCTTCAAGCCCTCGGCGCTCGGCATGGCCTCGTCGGCCCTGCAGGCTGCCGGAAACATCTTCGGCGGCATGTTCGGCGGCGCGGCCCGCGGAGCCTACGAGGTCCAGCGCGCCGTCGGCGGGCCGGCGCACGACTCGGCGCTGAAGGAAGCGGTCGCCGAGATCAAGCCCCTCTTCGTCCAGTGCACGCGCTGCGGGAAGTGGATCTGCGCGCCCGTCTGCTTCAACAAGAAGGCGGGCCTCTGCGAGGGGTGCGCCCCCGACCTCGACGAGGAGATGGCGGCCGCGCAGGCCGAGGCCGCGCGCGAGCAGGTCCACCAGAAGGCCCGCGAGGTCGACTGGATGAAGCAGCGCGACGTGGCGACGGTCACCGGGGCCGTCTGCCCGCACTGCGGCGCCAAGACGCAGGGAGGGAAGTTCTGCGGGGAGTGCGGCAAGCCGGTCTCCGCGAAGAAGAAGTGCGCGACGTGCGGCACCGAGGCGGAGGGAAGCCCGAAGTTCTGCCCCGAGTGCGGCGGCCGCTTCGCCTGACGCCGCACGCGCGATGAGCGACGGCGGCGAGACCCGCAGGGCCCTCTGCTCCTTCGAGGCCGAGGGGCTCGCGGACGCGCCGGCCCGGGGCGAGGGAGAGGCCCTCGTCGACGACGACGGCGTCTCCGTGGCCGGGACCCGCGTCGAGTTCCTCGACGCGGACGCGCTGACCGACGAGCGGCGCGTCCTGACGATCGGCGTCCACCCGGCCGGGACCCTCCGCATCTCGATGCTCGCCCGCCGGCACGAGACCTTCTCGAAGGCGCTCGCGGAGGCGCGCGCCGACGCGCGCCTCCGCGGACTCCTCGCGCACGGGCTCGGCGTCCCGGAGAGTTTCGACGGCGCCGTCCTGGAACCCGGGCCCGCGGTGGACGCCCGGCTCCTCGTCTTCCCGACTCACGTCGCGGCGATCCGGGCCGGCGCGGACCCGTTCCAGGTCCCGCTCGGCTCCGTGACCGACGTCTCGTTCACGGAAGGGACGTGGGAGGTCGTCCTCGCGACCCCATCAGGGAACGTCCACTTCGGCCGCCTCGCCCGCCGGACCGACGCCTTCGCCCGGGCCGTCCGGAAGGCGCGGGACGCGATGCTCGAACGCTGCGCGAAGGCCTCCGGGACCCGCCTCTTCGCCGACGGCCGGGCCGTTCCCGCGTCCGCGCTCGGCGCCGACTTCGAGCGGCTCCTCGTCTCCTTCTCCGCTCCCGAGCGGCTCGAGGGCGCCCGCGAGATCGTGACGCGCTCCGGCCGCGACGGCTGCCGGCTCGGTCTCGCCGAGCTTCTCGACCCCGACGACGAATCCCTCGCGGCGGCGGAAGTGCTGCCGGAGAACACGGCGGCGTTCCTCCTCGCGACCGTCGGCGAACGGGTCGTCCTCGAGCTCCTCTCGGGGCCTTCCGCCGCGACGTACGTCTTCCGCGGGACGACCGACGCGATCGCCGCCGACCTCGCCGCGATCCACTTCCGCCGCCGCGGGCTCGCGCTGTCGGAGGAAGAGACGCGCGGCCCTGCCGGAAGGCCCTACCGCCTCGCGCTCCGCCGGCTCGAGCCGCTGAAACGGCTGCGGGCCGCGACCGCGGCCCGCGTTTTCCACGACGAGAGGTGGGGAGAATCGCTGAAGAAGGTGCTGGGGTAGGCGGCCGGCGACTTCCTGCTGCCGGCCGTCGGACCCGCCTCGCCTACTTCGCGCCGGCCCGGGGCAGCGGCGCGAGGACCTTCTCGACGAACCGGCGGACCTTCGCCGGGTCGTGCCCGGCGCCGAGCTCTCCGGTGCCGTGGCCGAACCCTCGCCAGAGGAGCTTCTGGGCCTTCTCGTCGCCGACGTCGACCACGACGGCCCCCTTCTTCCCGATGCTCGACGTCGCGTAGAGGCCGCCGACCCACGGGCCCCACGGGTCCCACATGACGACCGTCGCGTTCCACCGGATCGCGCCGACGTCGGCGACGCCGAGGAAGGCGTGAGTGGCAACGACGACGTCGGCCTGCGCCTCGGGCGCCTCGACGTACCCCTTCTTCTTCATCTCGGTCACGACGATCGGGACGACCTTGTCGCGGAGGAACTCCCTCATCGCCGGGTCCATCGGGACCTTCTCCTGCGGCGCGACGAGCGCGCAGAACGTCTTCACCGAGGAGAGTCGCCCCGCCTCCACCGTCTGCGACTCGAACGTGATGGACGAGCAGCCGGTTGCGAGGAACGAGAGCAGGGCCGAAACGAAGAGGGTCCGGGAAGACGCTCGCATCGAGGCTCCTTCGGGCCGCGCATCGCGCCGCCCCGGGGGACGATACGCGAGGTCGGCCCCGGCGCCGCCGCGCGGAGCCCCACAGCCCACTCGGGCAGCGGCGTTCACTTTCCCCTTGACAGGAGCGGGGGCTCTTCCCTTACCCTCCGCGGCCATGGATCGCCCCGCCGCCCCGCGCTCCCTCGGGAGCACGCCCGCCGCGGCCGGAGCGCGCCCCGCCGCCCTGATTATGGGAATGCCCATGTGCATGCCTTCCGCGCACGCGGGGGGGCCGGGGCACGCGGCGGGACGGCGAATGTGACGCACAGAGCGTAACGAGCCGAACCAGAGGCGAAACACCGACGGCCCTCTCGCGAGAGAGGGCCGTTTTGCATCTGCACGAGATCGACGAACGAAAGGAACCTCCGATGGCCTCGACGACCGACACCGCCGCCCGCCCCGCCCTCCGCCCCGAGACGCTCGCGATCCACGCGGGCCAGGAGAGCGCCGACCCCGCCACGAACGCGCGCGCCGTCCCGATCTACGCGACGACGTCGTACGTCTTCGACGGCCCCGACCACGCGGCCGACCTCTTCGGCCTGCGCAAGCCCGGGAACATCTACACGCGGATCATGAACCCCACGACGGACGTATTCGAGAAGCGGATCGCCGCGCTCGAGGGGGGCGTCGCGGCCGTCGCGACGTCGAGCGGCCAGGCCGCCGAGACGCTCGCGATCCTCAACCTCGCCCGCTCCGGCGAGTCGATCGTCTCGACGACCTCGCTCTACGGCGGCACCTGGGCCCTCTTCGCCCACACCCTGCCGCGCCTCGGGATCGACGTGAGGTTCGTCGACTCTTCCGGCCCCGAGGGGCCCGCCCGCGTCGCCGCCGCGATCGACGGGACGACGCGCGCCGTCTACGTCGAGACGGTCGGCAACCCGCGCCTCGACGTCCCCGACTTCCGGGCGCTCGCCGACGTCGCGCACGCGGCCGGCGTCCCGCTCGTCGTCGACAACACCTTCGCCACGCCCCTCCTCTGCCGCCCCATCGACCACGGCGCCGACGTCGTCCTCCACTCCGCGACGAAGTGGATCGGCGGCCACGGAACGGCGATCGGCGGCGTCGTCGTCGACTCGGGGCGCTTCGACTGGAGCGGCTCGCCCCGCTTCAAGGCCTTCTATTCCGACCCCGAGCCGGCCTACCACGGCCTCTCCTTCTCGGCGCTCGCGCCGGCGGCCTACGCGGCCCGCCTCCGGGTCGTCCTGCTGCGCGACGTCGGTGCCGCGGTCTCCCCGTTCAACTCGTTCCTCTTCCTCCAGGGGCTCGAGACGCTCCCGCTCCGGATCGAGCGGCACTCCTCGAACGCCCTCGCCGTCGCCCGCCACCTCGAGGCGCACCCGAACGTCTGCTGGGTCCGCTACCCGGGGCTCGCGTCGCACCCGACCCACGAGACGGCGCGCCGCACGCTCACCGGCGGCTTCGGCGGCGTCCTGACGTTCGGCGTGAAGCCCCCGGCCGGAGTCTCGCCCGAGCAGGCCGCGCGGAACCTGATCGCGAACCTGCGGCTCTTCTCGCTCGTCGCGAACGTCGGCGACGCCAAGAGCCTCGTCATCCACCCCTGGACGACGACGCACGAGCAGCTCTCCGAGGAGGAGCGCCTCGCCGCCGGCGTCTCGCCCGACCTCGTCCGGCTCTCCGTCGGGATCGAGGCCCCGGCCGACCTCCTCGCCGACCTCGACGCCGCGCTCGCGCGGCTCGGCGAGACGCCCGAGAACCGGCGATGAGCGCCGCGCGCGAGACCCTCGTCGTCAAGTTCGGCGGGACGTCGCTCGGGACGCCCGCCCGGATCCGGCGCGCCGCGCGGCGCGTCGCCTCTCTCGTCGCGGGCGGCAGGCGCGTCGTCGCCGTCGTCAGCGCGATGGGCCACACCACGGACCACATCCTCGAGACCCTCGGCGCCCTCGAGACCCGGCGCGGCGAAGGCCCGGTCGGCCGCGAGGTCGACCGGGCCCTCGCCACCGGCGAGGACCTCTCCGCGGCCCTTCTCGCGGCCGCTCTCAACGCGAACGGCGTCCCCGCCCGGAGCCTCCGCGGGGGCGAGGCCGGCGTGCGGGCCGACGGCGCGTTCGGCTCGGCGCGCGTCTCGCGCGTCGACTCCCGGAAGCTCCGCGGTCTCCTCGCGCGCGGGGTCGTCCCGGTCGTCAGCGGCTTCCAGGGGGTGCGGGACGACCGGGAGGTCGCCACGCTCGGCCGGGGAGGCTCCGACACGAGCGCCGTCGCCATCGCGGCGGCGCTCGGCCCCGCCCCCTGCCACATCGTGACCGACGTCGACGCCGTCTACGACCGCGACCCGCGGCGCCACTCGGACGCCCGCCCGCACCGGCGTCTCTCGCACGGCCAGCTCCTCGACCTCGCCCGTTCCGGCGCCCAGGTCGTCGCCACCGAGGCGGCGCGCCTCGCCGAGGCGCACGGCGTCCCGCTCCGGGTCCTCGGCTACGACGCGCCCCCCCAGGACGAAGAGTGCGGCACCTGGGTCGGAGTCGCGCCGTGAGCGGCCCCCCCGACGCCGGCGCGCTGAAGGCGGGCCTCGCGACCCACCGCGCGGGCGACTTCGCGCTCGAGTCGGGCGAGACGCTCCGCGACGTGCGCCTCGCCTACCGGCTCGAGGGGACGATCGACGCCGACGGCGGGAACGTCGTCCTCCTCTTCCACTCGCTGACGGGCTCCCCGGCCGACCTCGGCGGGTGGGGCCCGTTCGTCGGGCCCGGCCTTCCGATCGACACGGACCGATTCGCGGTCCTCGCGCCGAACCTCCTCGGCTCCTGCTACGGGACGAGGTTCCTCCGCGGCGCGGGGCACGCCGGGGCGCCCCTCGCCGTCACGACGCGCGACATGGCCCGACTCGCCGCGACGCTCGTCGACGCGCTCGGCGTCACGCGGCTCGCCCTCGTCGCCGGCGGCTCGCTCGGCGGGATGGTGACGCTCGAGCACTGCGCGACGTTCCCGGAAGGGTCCCGCGCGGCGATCTCCTTTGCGGCGCCCGCCTCTCCCACGGCGTGGGGCGCGGCCTGGAACCACATCCACCGGACCGCGATCGAAGCCGCGCCGCGCTCGGGCCTCGCCCTCGCGCGGATGGTCGGGATGCTCACCTACAGGACCCCGGGAGAGGTCGAGCGGCGCTTCCGCCCCTCGACGGCCGACTCGCACCCCGTCCGCGACTACCTCAACCACCACGGCGAGAAGCTCGTCCGCCGCTTCGCCACGAAGAGCTACCTCACGCTCCTCGACTCGATGGACGCCCACAACGTCGCCCGCGGCCGCGGGAGCGTCGCGCGCGCCCTGGCCGCCTACCGCGGGTCCCTCGTCGGCGTCGGCATCCCGGGCGACCTCCTCTATCCCCCCGACGAGGTCCTCCGCTGGACCCGCGCGGCGGGCGTCCCCTACCGCGAGCTCGCCTCGCCGAGCGGGCACGACGCGTTCCTCCTCGAGACCGAGAGCGTCGGGTCGATCCTCGCCGAGGCGCTCCGCACCGGGGCGCCGCCGCCGGCGCGCCTCCAGCCCGCGCGCGTGCAGCCGAGCGCGATCGCCGTCCTCGAGTAGCGCGGACCGGACGGCAGGACGCTCCGGCGCCCGGCTCCTCCCTCGCGCCCTCGCGCGAGACCGCGCGGGCGCTGGTAACCTTGCGGGCCGGCTCCGCCGTGCGATCCGCCCGTCTCCGTCTCCTCCCGCCGATCGCCCTCCTGGCGCTTGGCGCGGCCCTCGCGACCGCGTGCGGCCGGGGGACCTCCGCTCCCGCACCCGCGGCGCTCCCCGCCGGCGAGATCTGGGTGAGCCACCTCTCGCGCGACCTCGCCCCTTTCTGGCTGAAGCCGGAGGCGCTCGGCTCCCCCATCGGGGCTTTCCCGTCCTTCCGGTGCGACGACGGGAGCCTCGTCCAGCCCGACCTCCCCTGCGGCGAGCTCCTGATCGCCGGGCCGTGGGTCACCTCGCAGCTCGGCAAGGAGTTCACCCGTATGCAGTCGCGACAGACGTTCTTCTACGGAGTCGCGTTCCACCTGACGGGCGAGGAACGGTACCTCGCGCTCGCGAAGGCCGGCGTCGAGCACCTCCGCGCCCACGCGCTCGACCGCGCCGAGCGGAGCGCCGTGTCGTGGTGGAAGGACGGCGAGCCGCACCCGCCCGTCGAGGCGCGGAACTCGCAGGACCTCGCTTACGCGAACCTCGGGCTCGCGTTCTACGCCTACCTCACGAGAGACCCGGCGGTCCTCGCCGACGCGCTCCTCCTCTACGACGGCATCTTCGCCCGCTTCGACGACCCCGCCCTCGGGATGCTCCGCTGGGCCGCGGGCGGCGTGGGCGGCGAAAGGGCCCGCGTCGAGCTGGTCGCGCAGCTCGACCAGGTGAACGCCTACGCCCTCCTCCTCGCCTCCGTCGCTCCCGAGCCGCACCGCTCGCGGCTCCGCGCCGACCTCGCGCGGATCGCGAGGATCCTGATCGACCGCTTCTGGAGCGAGGAGCTCGGCCTCTTCCGAGGCACGCTCCACGACCCCCTCGACTCCGGGCTCGGGTCGCGCCACACCGACTTCGGCCACACGATCAAGGCGCTCTGGATGATCGAGCGGACCGGCGCCCTCCTCGGCGACGCGAAGCTCTCGGGCTGGGCCCGGGAGCGGATGCCGAAGGTCCTCGAGCGGGCGTTCCTCCCCCGCTACGGCTGCTGGGCCTCGGGCGTCACGCGCGACGGCGCGATCGACGCGGGGGTCACCTGGTGGATCGCCGCCGAGCTCGACCAGGCGGCCGCGACGCTCGCCCTGACCGACCGGCGCTACACCGGCTACCTCCAGAGGACGTGGGGCTGCTGGCTCGACCTCCTCGTCGACCGCGAGCACGGCGAGGTCTGGAGCTGGGCCGACCTCGACAACCCTTCGCGCCGCGGCGCCAAGCAGCACCTCTGGAAGAACGGCTACCACTCGGCCGAGCACGCCCTCGTCTCCTACCTCGCGGCGCAGGAGATCCACGGGAAGCCCGCGACGCTCCACTTCGCCTTCGCGGCGATGCCGCCGCGCGAGGAGCTGCGCCCCTATTTCTTCTCGGGAGAGCCGTCCGCCGTCGAGGAGCGCCCGATCGAGGGACACCCCGGGCTGCGGCGGGTCGACGTCGCGTTCCGGCACCTTCGCTGAGGCCGGCGCGGGTCGCGGCGACGCCTCTGCCGCCTTAGACTCGCCGGCCGGGAGAGATCACGTGAGAGCCGTACGCACGGGACCCCAGGCGTTCACGGTGGAGTTCGACTCGGAGGAGGAGCTCGCCGCCGAGGCGCGGACGAACCTCTCCGCCGGCGGGCTCCGCCTCCCGACGCGGGAGAAGCTCGCCCTCTTCGCGAGGCTCTCGATCCTCCTCCGCCTTGCGGGCGGCGGCGAGGCGTCCGCGACCGCGACCGTCGTCGCGCCCCTCGCGGACGGGGTCGCCCTCGCTCTCGACGGCGACGCGGCCGCGCTCGTCGCGGCGCTCCGGGCGGTCCCCGAGGCACCGGGAGAGGAGGTCCTCGAGGAGGCCGTCGAGGAGCTTCGGGAGGGGGACGAGGAAGACGCGTCGAGCGCCGCGCAGCAGAGCGTCTGGGATCGCCTGCGCTCCCTGTCGCGGGTGGAGAAGCTCCTCCTGACGCCGAAGGCGGACCGGATCGAGCGGGCGATCCTCGCGCAGGACAACGACCCGCAGGTCCTCTACACGCTCCTGAAGAACCCCCGCCTGACGGCGGACGAGGTGATCCGGATCGCCAAGTCGCCGTTCCTGACCTTCCAGACCGCTGAGGCGATCGTGAAGTCGACCCAGTGGTTCTCGAACCTCGAGGTCCGGGTCGCCCTCGTCCACAACGCGAAGACGCCGCCGGCGTTCGCCCTGCGGATCCTCCAGACGCTCCCCGAGTCGGAGGTGAGGACGATCTCGCGCGGCGCCGCGACGAGCATGGCGCTCAAGCAGGCGGCGCTGAAGAAGCTCCAGGGATTCACCTGACGGCCGCGAGGCCGCCCGCGCGCGGCGCGCCCCGCCTCAGGCCTGCGGGGCGGGCCCGGCCGCGGTCCCGGCGCCGGACGGCTCTCCCGCCACCTCCGGGGCGTCGCGGTCCTCGACGAACCGGACGAGCCCCTTCAGCGTCAGGGGGAGCGAGTAGTGGAAGCCCTGGAAGAGGTGGACCCCGCGCGTGACGAGGTAGTCGACCTGCTCCTGCCGCTCGACCCCCTCCGCGACGACGGTCATGTCGAGCTTCTGGCCGAGGTCGACGATCGTGTCGATGACCGTCTCGGCGACGGAGCCCGTGCCGATCCCCTCGACGAAGCTCTTGTCGATCTTCAGGTGGTCGAGCCGGAAGCGCCGGAGCGTCGCGATGTTCGAGAAGCCGGTCCCGAAGTCGTCGAGCGCGACCTTCGCGCCCCACGCCTGGATCGCCTCGAGCACGTTCCGCGCGGTCCCCTGCTCGTCCTCGATGAACTCCCTCTCCGTGACCTCGAAGACGAGGCTCGACGGCGCGAGACGGGAGCCCTCGAACGCGCGCAGGATCGACGCGACGGTCCCCGGGTCGCGCAGGTGGGCCCCGGCGAGGTTGATCGAGACGTGGAAGCGCTCGGGCTCGGGGAGACCGTCGGGGAGGTCGCGCGCGACCCGCCGCATGAGCCACTCGGTGATCGGCACGATGAGGCCCGTCTCCTCGGCGAGCGCGATGAAGAGGTCGGGCGAGAGGAGACCTTCCCGCGCGTGGCGCCAGCGGAGGAGGGCCTCGGCGCCGACGCAGCGCCCCGAGCGGACGTCGACGACGGGGAGGTACCGGACCTCCAGCTCGCCGCGCCGGACCGCGCCCCGGAGCTGGCGCACGAGCGCCGAGCCGGGTGAGCCGGCGAGCAGCACGAGCGCCGCCGCCCCCGCGCCGAACCCGAGGCCGATCGCGACGAGGAGCGGCAGGTTCTCCCCCCACGACGCGAGCTGCGCCTCGGGCGTGGCACGGACGCGCACGGAGATGCCCCCCTCGAAGCAGGCGGCTTCGGCCTCCTCCACGCGCACCCCGACGAGCCACCCGACGAGGCGCAGGGGCGCCCCGGGCGGCTTCCGCGAGGCCTCCGCGGCCGCCGTGATCCGAAGGACGGTCCCGGTCGCGCCGGCGACCTCGGCCGTGAACCGCTCGCCTGCCGCGACGGGCGCGAGGGCGCGCGCGAGCCGCGCCGCGTCGAAGCCCACCTGTCCCGCCCCGCGCGGGAGGCGGACCGCGAAGCGGACCGCGCCGCTCCCCGGGAGCCCGTCCCAGAGAGCGCGCCGGCCCCTCTGCAGCGCGTCGCGCACGGCGGGAGGGAGCGGCGCGGGAACCGCGCCGACGCGACAGGCCGGGACGAGCCCGGCGTCGAGGAGCGAGGCGTCGCGGACCGCGAGGCCGAGGTCGACGGCGGACCGCAGGCGCTCCGCGGTCGCCGCGTCGCAGCCGCCGTCCCAGCCGTTGCCGACGCGCGCGAGGAAGGCCTCGGCGTGCGAGAGGAGGGCGTCGGTGACCGCGGCTGCGGTGCGGGCGCGCACCTCGAGGTCGTCCCGGAGGGCGCGCCGCTCGAGGCGCCAGGAGAGCCAGACGAGGAGGGCCGGCGGGAGGAGCGCCGCGAGGAGGACGGACGCGGCGAGCCGGCCGGGCAGCCTCGTCAACGTCCCCCCGGGGAGCGGCGCTCTCGTTCCGGTGTCATCGGTCCGGGCATTGTACGGACCGCGCGCCCGTCAGCGGAGGTAGCCGAGCGAGCGGAGGTTCTCGACGTACTCCCTCGGGTCGAGGGCGGGGCCGCCGCCAGAGCGCTTGCGCCCCCACGAGGCGACCGTGGCGTCCGACGCCGCGCCGTCGCGCAGGAGGCGGCGGTCGACCTTCCCCTCCGTCTCCCGCGAAGCCGGGATTCCGAGCGCGGCGAGGAGCGTCGGGGCGAGGTCGGCGGGGCGCACCTCGCCCGATGCGCCGCTCGCCGCCAGAGGACCGGAGAGGAGAACCTCCCCCGCCCGGGCGACGCGCCCGCCGTCGACGACGACGGCGACGAGGTCCGCGTCGCTCCCGAGGACGTCCGGACCCGACAGGAACGCCGCGACGGCGCGCGTCTCCTCGCCGAGGGCCGTCGCGAGGGCGACGCGGTCGGCGACCGACCTCCCGGGCTCCGCGAGCGCGGCGCCGAGGATGTCGAGGCCCGGCAGGTAGAGGAGCGCGAGGCGGGGCCTCGTCCTCCCGGCTTCCTGCCGGAAGGCGGCGATCGCGAAGGCGTCGAGGCCTCGCGCGTCCGCGGCGAGCCGGGAGGCGCCGGAGCCCTTCTCGACCGCGCGCGGCGCGAGGAGGGCGGCGCGCGCCGTCGCCTCCGGCGGCCACCCTTCCCGGTCGAGCTTCGAGCCGGCGCGGGCTGCGAAGTAGAGGTGATTCCCGAGGACGACGCCGCCGGCGTCGTCCGCCGGCCACGTCGTCCACCAGTTCACCGCGAGCGACGCGAGGCCTCCGCGGTGCGCGACCTCCCAGGCGGACGGGACCCGGCGCGCCGCGGAGGTGACCGACTCCTCCCGGGCGAAGCCGAGGGCGGGGAGGAGGCGGCCGAGGTACCAGCCGGTCCCCGCCGTCAGCCGGACGGGGGCGAGGAGCCCGTCGAGCCGGACGAGCTCGAGGGAGCCGACCCCGTGCCGGCGCGCCGGCTCGCCGGTGGCGACCGTCGTCCAGAACGCCGCCGGGTCCGACGTCTCCTTCCGGTACGCGAGGCGGCTCGACGCGCGGAGCGGCTCGCCCCCGGCCGCGAGCTCCGCGACCCAGCCGTCGACGGCGACGAGGACGACCCGCGCCGTCCCCGCGCGGACGACGAGCGGTTCCTCGGCGGGCGCGGGCTTCCGGAAGAGGAGCCAGCCGGCGGCGACGAGCGCCCCGGCCGCGAGCGCGGCCCCGAGCGCGAGCGCCGGCCGCGGCGCGCGGGAGACGGCGTCCCGCCCCGAGGCGGCGAGGACCGTGAAGGCGAGCCCGCGCGCGACGCGCACGGCGAGGACGACGGCGAGCGCGGCCGCCGCGAACGCGACGAGAGCCGGGAGCGGCCCCGCGGCCTCGAGAACCGGCCGCGCCGCGAGGGCGGCGCCGACGCCGGCGAGGACGCCGAAGACGACGGCGACCTCCGTCGACGCGCCCGACGGGTCGCTCCGCCCCCGGACGCGCAGCCAGGCGAACGCCGCGAGGAGGAGGACGAGGGCGGCCGCGGCGAGGAGCGCCCCCGCGACGAGCCACGCGAAGAGGACGACCGCGTCGCGGAGGGAGAGAGCGGACGAGAGCGCGACCGCGGCCGTCTCGGCCGTGGCGAGCGCGAGCGCGAGGAAGAGCGCGGCGACGACGGCGCCGCGCAGGAGGCCGAGCGTCCGGTTGCGCGCCGCGAGCGCTCCCTTGAGGACGGCCCCCTCGACGCCGCGATCGAGGTAGCCCCGCGCCCGGAGGCGCTCGCGCGCCTCCTCGAACGTGACGGGGTCCCGGCTCTCCGGAGGCTCGGCGGGCGGCGCGGCCATCCCGCGGACGTTAGCAGGGCGCGCGGAACGCCGCACCCGGCGCCATCAGACGGTCCGGTCGCGGAGGAGAGACGCGAAGTCGCGGAGGAGCGCCCCCCGCGTCCCGAACGGCTCGATCGCCTCGACGGCGTGGCTCGTCAGCTCCCCGACGAGCCGCCGCGCTCCCTCCTCGCCGACGTGCCGGGCGAACGTCGGGGCGGGGGCCCTCCGCGCGTGCTTCCCGGTCCGGGCGGGGTCCTGCCTCTCGAGAAGGTCGTCGACGATCTGGAACGCGAGGCCGACGTTCTTCGCGTAGGAGCGGACGGCGGCGAGCTCCTTCGGCCGCGCCCCCCCGAGGACCGCGCCGAACTCGGCGGCGGCGACGAAGAGGGCTCCCGTCTTCCGCGCGTGAATCGTCTCGAGCCGGTCGAACGAGGCCTCGGCCTCGCCCGTCCGGAGGTCGAGCGACTGGCCCGACGCGAGCCCCCAGAGGCCGGTCGCGTCCGCGAGGCGCGAGACGAGGTCGAGCGCGGCGGCGGGCCGGACGGTCGAGAGCCCCGCCTCCGCGAGGACGCCGAACGCGCGCGTGATGAGCGTGACGGCGGCCAGGATCGCGAGGTCCTCCCCGTGGACGGTGTGGAGCGCGGGGCGCCCCCGGCGCGTCGTCGCGTCGTCCATGGAGGGGAGGTCGTCGAGGGCGAGCGAGGCGGCGTGGATCATCTCCACGGCGCAGGCGGGGTCGAGGAGCCGCTCCTCCTTCGCGCCGAAGAGCTCGCCGGCGAGGAAGACGAGGCCGGGGCGCACCCTCTTCCCCGGCGAGAGGAGCGCCTCGCGCGCGGCCGGGGGAAGCGGGTCCCGGACGTCCTCGAGGAGGCCCGCGGAGGGGCCGCTCTCGAGCAGCGCCGGCAGCCGGGCGTCGACGACGCCCCGGACTCGGGCGAGGGTCTCCGTGAGGGCGGGAGGCACGGCGGGCGGCTCGTTCTCCGGTCGTCGAATCACGGCCCGGAGGGCCGGGGAGTGTAGCATCGGGGCCGATGCCTCCTGCGTCGACGAAGGGGCCTTCCCGTGCGGCGGAGCGGCTTTCCGTGACCCTCGCCGCGCCGGTGGTCGTCCTCCTCGGCTTCGCCGCCCTCGCCCTGGCGCCGTCCGCCTCGCCCGTGCGCGCGCTCACCGCCGGGGTCCTCACCGCCGCGGCCGTCGCCGCGCTCGCCCGGCTCTCCTCCGGGCGCGTCGTGCGGGGGCGCGAGGCGACGCGCGACGCGCTCCACCGCGCCTCGGCGGGCGACCTGACGCTCTCGCGCGCGGCCCTCGCCCGCTCGGGGGAGGCGGCGCTCGCCGAGGCGCTCCACGGGCTCATGGTCTCGATGGAGCGGATCCTCGCCTCGTTCGCGCGGCTGTCGGAGGCCGTCTCGGGCGTCGCGCGCGACCTCACGTCGCGCGGGCGCGACCTCTCGCTCGCAGCGGCCGTGCAGAACGCGCGCGCCGAGGAGACGGCCGAGGCGATGCGCGGCACCGACGCCGCGATCGGCTCGCTCCGGGAGTCGATGGAGACGCTCGCCGGCGCCGCCGAGAACGCGGGCGCCTCGCTCCACGAGATGACCGCCTCGGTGACGCAGGTCTCCCGGTCGACCTCGGCGCTGCGCGCCTTCGTCGACGAGACGGCGGCGTCTCTCGGCGGCGTCGTCGCGGCGTTCCAGGAGGTCGCCTCGGCGGTCGAGAACCTCTCGGGCCTCGCCGGAGAGACGGCGCGCGCGACGGCCGCAATCCGTGCCTCCAGCTCCGAGACCGACCGCCAGGCCCAGACCGGCGCGCGCCTCTCGGAGAGGGTCTCGGCGACCGTCGTCTCGGGGAAGGCCGCCGTGTCGGGGACGCTCGCCGGGATGCACGAGATCCGCGGCGCGGTCTCGGGGGCGGCCGACGCGGCGGCGGTCCTGGCGGAGCACTCCGCGCGCATCGGCGAGATCCTCCGCGCGATCGAGGAGATCGCCGGCGAGACGAACCTCCTCGCGCTGAACGCCTCGATCATCGCGGCCCAGGCCGGCGAGAGCGGGCGGACGTTCTCCGTCCTCGCCGACGACATCCGGGACCTCTCCGACAGGACCGCGATCTCCACGGACGAGGTGCGCGGGCTCGTCTCGGCGGTGAGGAGCGGCGTCGAGGACGTCCGCCGGCTCCTCGCCGAGGCGCGCCGGAGGACCGAGGAGGGGGTCGACCTCGCCCAGACCTCCGACGCCACGCTCGACGAGATCGAGAAGCTCGCGCTCGACTCGCGGCACGCCTCGGAGGGGATCGCGGGCGCCTCGCTCGCTCAGAGCCGCGAGGCGGCCCGCGTGTCGGAGGCGACCTCCCGCGTCTCCTCCGAGGTCGCGCGGATCTCGGAGGCGACCCGCGGGCAGCTCGAGACCGCCCGCGCCGTCCGGGACCGCGGCGATCGCGTCCGCGAGCTGACCGAGCAGCTCGCCCGCGCGATGGAGGAGCAGGCGACCGGCGGCCAGACGCTCCTCGGCTCGATGGAGCGCGTCACCTCCACCGTCGACGCGATCGCCGAGGCGACCGTCACGCTCGCGAACGGCTCCTCGGCCGTGGTGAGGTCGATGGACGAGATCCGGAAGGCGGCGGAGAGGAACGCCTACGCGGCGACCTCGATGAACCAGGCCGCGCAGGCGCTCGAGCAGGAGTCGCTCCTGCTCCGCTCGCGCTCCTCGCTCTTCCGCCTCCCGTCGCCCGTCCCCGGGGGCCGCGTGCGCGCCGCGCTCCGCTACCTCGACGAGGACAACTTCGACCCCGCGTTCTGCCAGACCGTCCCGCAGGCGATCCTCGTGAGGACCTGGGGCGAGGGGCTCGTCCGCTTCGGGGAGGGGACGCGGATCCTCCCCGAGCTGGCGGAGCGCTGGGAGATCGACCCCGCCGGGACGGCCTACACGTTCCACCTCCGCAGGGGCGTCCGCTGGCACGAGGGGGGGACGCTCGCGGCGGCCGACGTGAAGGCCTCGCTCGAACGCTATCTCTCGCCCGCGACGGCCGCCCCGCTCGCGATGCTCTTCGACGGGATCGAGGGGTACGACGACTTCCGCGCCGGCCGCACCCCCGGCGTCGCGGGTCTCGAGGCCCCCTCGAGCGCCCTCTTTCGCGTCCGTCTCTCGCGCCCCGTCCCGTTCTTCCTCCAGCTCCTGACCCTCCCCGACATCACCGTCCTCCCCCCCTCGCTCGTCGCCGACGGCGCGCGCGCGCGGAGGTCCCCGACCGGGACAGGACCCTTCGCCCCGAGGGAGATCACGTTCGGGAAGGTGGCCCGCTTCGACCGCTCCGACTCCTACTGGGACCGGGCGCGGATCGCGCTCGACGGCATCGACCTCGACCTGACGGAGGACTCGGAAGCCGGCGTCTTCCAGCGCTTCCTCGACGGGCAGCTCGACGTCGTCTGGGACATCCCCTACCCGGAGGCGGCCCGGCTCATGGCCGACCCCGAGTGGCGGCCGTACATCGACTCCTCCGTCCAGCTCCACACGTCGTTCCTCGTCCTCCGGTGCGACCGGGCGCCCCTCGACGACGTCCGGGTCCGGCGCGCGCTGAACCACGCCGTCGACCGGGCCGCGCTCAACGAAAGGACGTTCGCGGGCCTGACGGTCCCGGCCGCGTCGGTCCTCCCGCCGCACCTCTCGGGGCACGACCCGGCGCTCCGCCCCTACCGCCACGACCCGGAGAGGGCGAAGGCCCTCCTCGCCGAGGCGGGCCACGCCGACGGCCTGACGCTCTCGGCCTGGCTCAGCCCGAAGGACGCCCGCGACCCCCTGAACCCGCTCCCCGCGATCGCCACGCAGCTCGAGGCCGTCGGCGTCCGGGTCGCCCTCGAGGTGCTTCCCGGCGAGGAGATGTCGGCCCGGAACAGGAACGGCGTCTTTCCCGACGTGAAGCTCTCTCGCTGGTTCGCCGACTTCCCCGACCCCGACACGTTCTTCAGCGCGCTCTTCTACTCGAAGACCGAGGACGTCCTGGACGGGGGATTCCGGAACGCCGAGGTCGACCGCCTCGTCGAGAAGGGGGCGCGGCTCCTCGACGCCGGCGAGCGCGAGGCCGTCTACCGGCAGCTGAACAAGCTCGTGCAGGCCGAGGCGCCGGTCGTCTTCCTTTTCCACAACCGCGGGTTCGTCGTCCAGACGCCGCGTCTCCGCGGGGTCCAGGCCCACCTGCTGCCGCCGCCCGTCCGCTGGAACGACCTCTGGCTCGAGCCGTGAGGAGCGCCCCGGGCGGGACCTCCGGAAACACGTCGGCCCGGTCCGCCCTGAGGGGCGAGCCGGGCCGCGTCGGCGAGAGCGCCGCCGGGATCAGGAAGCGAAGCTGGCGACCGCCTCGGTCTCGTTCGGGTAGACGTCGAAGACCGTGATGAGCTGGGTGACCGTCAGGACGTCGCTGATCTTGGCGGGGAGGTTCATCAGCTTCATCTTCGCCCCCTTGTGGGTGGCGGTCGTGAAGCAGCCGACGAGCTCGCCGACGCCGGAAGAGTCGATCGTCGTGACCTGGGACATGTCGACGACGAGCTTCCGCGCGCCCTCGTTGAGGACGGCGTGGATCGCCTCCCTCATCTGGAGGTCACCCGCACCGATGGTGATCTTCCCCTTGAGCTCGACGATCGTGATGTCGCCGACCTTGCGGACGCTGGCGTTCTTGTTCATTCGTTCTCTCCCTTCGCGTTCCCGCGCTTGCTGAGGTCCTTACGCATGGTCAGGACGGTGCCGCCCCCCTCACCGCGGGAGAAGGAGACGTCGTCCATGAACGTCCGGATGTAGAAGATCCCCCGGCCGGAGGTCTTCATCTGGTTCTCGGGCGCGAGCGGGTCGGAGACGCGTTCCGGGTCGAAGCCGCCCCCCTCGTCGCCGATGACGATCGTCAGGTCGTCGCCGGCGCCCTCGAACTTCAGGAGGACCCGCTTGTCGGGGTCGAGCCGGTTGCCGTGCTTCACCGCGTTCGCGACGGCCTCCCGGAGGGCCATCCCGATCCAGTGCTCCATCTCGGAGTCGATGCTCCGCTGGCGGCAGACGTGGGCAAGCGCGGCCTGCGCCAGCTCGATGTTCTCGTAGCGGCTCGAGAGCCACAGGACGATGGGGCCGGGTGAAGGTGCGGTCATCGTGTCGTTCAGCTCGCACGACGCACGAGGAACGGGAGCGACGGGAGACGGACCTGCCCTGTTAAGCTGTTCTCCCATGCGCGCGCCCGCACCCTGCGACGACGTCGCCGTGATGATACGCGACAGCCGGCGAGGTCGTCCACCCGCGGCAGCTGCCCTCCTTTTCCTCTCCGTCCTGATCCTGCGTTCACCGGACGCCGCCGGGGCCGACGAGTCCGCCGAGCTCGCGAGCCGGGTCGCCAGGGCGCAGAAGCTCGTCGAGAAGGTCCGGCACGCGACGTTCCGCGCCCCCGTCGCCTCGGCTCTCCTGCCCGAGAAGGAGCTGGACGCCGTCCTCGGCCGGAAGCTCGTCGAGGACCTTCCGGTCCCGTTCGAGACCTATGCCGCCTCGCTCGTCTCGCTGGGCCTCATCGACCCCGCCCCCGATCTCTTCCCCCGCCTCAAGCGCCTCTACACCCGGCAGGTCGTCGGTTTCTACGACCCGGCCGAGAAGCGGTTCTACGTCGTCCCGGAGCGGTCGAGCGACGTCGCCGGCCCCGCCGGGGAGCTGATGGAGCAGCTCCTCCTCTCCCACGAGCTCACGCACGCCCTCCAGGACCAGCGCCTCGGGCTCGACCGCAGGATGAGGGAGCTCAAGGACTCGACGGACGCCCTCCTCGCCCTTCAGGCCTTCCTCGAGGGAGAAGCCACGGTCCTGATGACGGATGCCCTGGTGGAGAGCGTCCCGAAGGAAGCCCGAGAAGCGCTCGGCGCGGACCCCCTTGCGCAGGTCCTCTCCGGGCTCGACAGCTCCTCCGCGGTCGAGGGGGCCGAGGGAGTTCCCGATTACTTCGTGCAGGAGCTCGTCTTCCCCTACGCCGCCGGAACGGCCTGGGTGAGCGCGAAGAAGAAGGAAGGGGGCTGGGCCGCCGTCGACGCCGCCTACCACCACCTCCCGTCGACGACGCGGGAGATCCTCAGGCCCGGGACGACGCCCGGCGCGCGGAAGCGCCTCGCGCCCGCGGACCTCCCGGGACGCGCCGTCCCGGCCGACGCCGCGGCGTCCTGGCCCGACACCCTCGGCGAGTGGGTCCTCGGGACCCTCCTCGAGCGGGGAGGCGCGGCGGACGCCCGGGACGCGGCCGCGGCGTGGCAGGACGACCGCGCCGTCTTCTGGACTCCCGCAGGGGCCGGCCCCGACTCCCCCGTCGCCTTCCTGTGGCGCGTCCGCGCCGCGTCCGCCGCGGGCGCGAAGCGGATCGCCGCGCTCCTCTCCCCCCTCTACGCCGGTCGCCCTGCACCGGAGAGGCCGGCCGTGACGGTGCGCGGGGACCTCGTCGAGGTCCGGCTCGCCGTCTCGTCGGCGCCGGCGCTCAGCCCGGGATCAGCCGGACCGCCGACGGGAGGATCAGGAGGAGCTGCACCCCGTTGAAGACGCCGTGGGCGACCATCGGCGCCACGACGGAGCCCGTCTTCTCGAACGTCACGGCGAGCGTCGCGGCGATCGCGAGGAGGCCGACGAAGAAAAGCGGGTCCCCGTAGCCCCCGTGTGACACGAGAAAGAGGATCGAGGCGGGGACGGCGCCCAGACGCCTCTGGAGGAAGCTCCGGAAGAAGGCCTCCTCGACCGTCATCGCCGCGGCCACGAGGACGAGCCGGCTCCCGAACGGCTGGCTCGCGAGCCAGCGGACCAGGGGGGGAATCGGACGCACCTCCTCGAGGCCCGCGAAGCGGAGCACGCCGAGGACGACGAGCCCGGCGGCGACCGTCAGGCCCCACCCCGCGAGCCCGACGCCCACGCCGAGCTTCGCCTGGCCCACCGGGTCGGGAGTCTCGAGGGCCAGGAACTCCCGGAGCGGCGGCCGCCCCGAGAGGAGCCACCAGACGAGGAGGAAAAGGGCGAGGAGCTGCTGGAGGGCGAGGATCGAAGGAAGGCTGAGCCGTCTCGGGTCGATCGGCCGCCCCAGCTGGAACGCGGGGAGGATCGTCGTCGCCGCCAGCGTGACGCCGAGCGCGACGAGCGCCCCCGCCCTTCGCCGCTCGCTCGCGAAGCGGTCCCTCTGGAAACAGCCCCGCCGGGCCGCGACGACCACGATCGAGGCGACCATCGGCAGCGCGACCCCGAGGAGGAGGAACAGGTCGACGGCTTTCAGGCCGGCCTCACGATCCGGAGGCTCTCGAGAGTCGACGACGGATACGAGGTGGCGATGGGTCGGATGGAGCGTTCATCCCGCGGACGAGGGAGTCTAGCAGGGGGGAAGGGAGCTCTTTCGAAATGGCGGGGCCGACGGGGCTCGAACCCGCGACCTCAGGCGTGACAGGCCTGCGTTCTAACCAACTGAACTACGACCCCGTTTCGAAAGAGCGGCCCGTACGGGCGGACGCGCATTATACGCAGGGGCTTCGTCCGCGCAAGCCGCCGGGGTCAGAACGGGTAGCCGATGCTGAAGCTGAGGGCCCCGGCGTCCTCTTTCGGCTTGCGGTCCAGGCGGAATCCGTACTCGAGCCGGAACGGGCCGACGGGCGTCAGGTAGTGGAGCCCGAGCCCGGCGCCCCATCTCCCCTCGGCGAGGGACACGTACGACGGCCCCGCCCAGACGTTCCCCCAGTCCGCGAAGAGGACGAGGCCGATTCCGCCCGTCAGCGGCACCCGCCACTCGAGGTTCGCGATCAGGAGCGCGTTCCCGCCGATGCCGCTCCCGCTGAGCTGCACGGTCTGTCCCGGGATCCCGAGGTCGTCGAGCGGGAAGGCGCGGTGCGTCGTCCGGCCCCCCGCGAAGAAGCGCTCGACGATCGGCGTGTCGAGGTTCGGGAGGCAGAGGGGGTTCACCTCCGGGTTGCAGGTCACGAGCGACTTCGTCATCCCCGCGCGGAGGCTGCCGACGAGCGTCCCCCCGCCGAAGGGGCGGTAGGCCGCGACCTGCGCGAACCCCTTCAGGAAGTGGGCGTCCGCGGCGGCGGCCGGGAAGGCGAACTTCCCCTCGAGCGCGGCGAACACCCCCCGCGTCGGGACGATCGGGTCGTCCCGCGCGTCGACCGCGAGGCTCGCGCCGACGGAGTTGATGAGGATCCGCTGGTCCTGCCGCTCGATCTCCGAGAGGATGTCGGGCGGCGCGGTCGGCTGGACGATCTCGTACTGGTAGCGCACGGCTCCGCGCAGCTTCCCGACGAGCGGACGGCCGAACTCGAGGAACGACCCGCCGCGCCGCACCGAGTAGGACTCCCGGATCTCATCCGCGACGTACCCGGTGACCGTCCCGGCGAGGCCGGAGTCGAAGATCGAGCGGTCCGCGAGTCGGAGGACGACCTGCGAGTCCCGTCTCGAGTAGCGGGCCTCGACGACGCCCCCGATCGCCCGCCCGAAGAGGTTCGAATTCGTCAGCGCGAGCGAGAGGCGCGGGTTGAGGGCCCGCTGCGCCTTCTGGTCGTACTCGAGGCCGAACCCGTACAGGAGGCTCCACGGCTTGGCCTCCTCGACGGAGACGAGGATCGAGCGCGCCTCCCCCCCGTCGTCCGCCGCGAGCCCCGACACGTCGACCCGGGAGAAGACGCCGAGACGCTCGAGGTTCTGCTGGGTCTTGATGAGGCGCTCCATCGAGAACGGGGACCCCTCGCGGTAGGCGAGCTCCCTCTCGAGGACCGAGAGGCGGGTCGCGCGGACGCCCCGGAGGATCGTCTTCCCGAAGACCGCGTGCCCGCCTTCCGAGACGTCGTAGGCGACGTCGACGACCGCCGGCGAGCCGGGCTCGGAGACGATCCGCTTCGTCCGAGCCTCCACCCGCGCGTCGGGGAAGCCGCCGTCGCCGAGCGCCGACCGGATCGTCGCGAGGTCCGCGTCGACGTCCTCCTGGAGATACCGGTTCCCGCGCCTCGCCCGGAACCTCTTCGCGAGGGCCGCCGCGTCGAGCGACCGGAGGCCCTCGACCGACACGCGGCCGAACCAGGCGGGAGAGCCCTCCTCGACCCGGAAGGTGACATCGAGCTCGAACGGCAGCTCTCCCGCGACGACGTCGACGGACGACACACGGGCGTCCGGGAATCCCCGCGTGCGGTAGATCGCGGCGATCGACGCGCGGTCGGCCGCGAGGTCCGCGTCGACGAGCCGCCCCTTCTCGAGGAGACCGCGGGGCCTCGTCCGGAGCGCCGAAAGGAGCGTCTTCGCCGGGACGGCGCAGGCCCCTTCCACCGCGACGCGGCCGACGACCCACCGTTCCCCCTCGTTCGCGTCGAGCCGGACCTCCTCGCGCTCCGGGGAGACCTCCACCTCGACCTCGACCGAGGCGCGGGCATAGCCCTTCCTCTGGAACGCCTCGCGCAGCGCGGCTCGAAGGCGATCGAGAGCCTCGGCGTCCGGCGGATCCCCCTTCGCCCACGGGGACGCCGGGTTCCGGCGGACGGCCGACTCCTTGATCCCGGAGACGTCGAGGACGACGGCCGGCCCCGCGAAGACCGCGTAGCGCGCCGTCGCCTCCCCGGTCCCGCGGTCGTAGGAGACCCCTTCGTAGCGGACTTCGGCCCGGGAGCGGCCGAGCGCGCGGTAGTGCTCCGCGTAGCGCTCCGCGTCCTCGCGCGCGACCACCTCGCGGAAGACCTTCTGCTTCCGGAGCTTCCCCTTCTTCCGGAGCGCGTCGGCGGTGAGCGGCCCGAGGTCGCCCGTGAAGGCCGCCGGGGCGGGCGCGGCCGGCCGGCCGGGATTCACCTCGAACGTGACGACGACCGAGGTCTCGTCGCTCCCCGGCTCGACGCGGGGCGTCACCTCCGCCTCGAAATACCCGCGGTCGGCGAGGACGCGGAGCGCCGCGCGGCTCGCGGCGAGCCCGCGGTCCTCGCTCCACGGGTCGCGGGGCCGGGTCGCGATCGCGTCGACGACGCGCCCCTTCGACGGGATCCCCTTCCCCGCGACCCGGACCTTCTCGACGCGGGCCGCCGCCGAGAAGACGAGCGTGACGCGGACGCCGGAGGCCGTCGGCTCGGCCTCGACGGCGAGGTCGGCGAAGCGCCCGGTCGCGAAGAGGTTCCGGAGGGAGTCGTGCACGGCCCGCTCCGTGAGCATCCGCCCCGGCACGAGGTCCGTGAGCCTCGCGAAAGAGGCCTCCTCGATCGGGGCGTCCCCCCGGAACGAGAGCTTCTCGACGGTCCGGCCCCAGAGGCTCTCCCTCTCCGCGGCGGCCGGGGCGGCCGCGAGGGCGAGGGCGAGGGCGAGGGCGAGGCCCGTCCTCAACGGAGCCTCTGCCGGATCTTCACCTCCGCCGAGTAGACGCCGTTCTCGTCGCGGAGGAACTGGAGAAACGCGCTCGGGGTGATCTGGTACTCGACGAGGATGACCTGCTCCTGGTCCGTCGAGGCCTTGTAGGAGTAGGTGACGGAGAGGTCCTTCGAGAGCCGCTTGGCGACGGTGAGGCGCGGAGCGTCGAACGTGGAGCCGACGAAGACCGGGTCGATCTGGAGGCGGTCGAGCCGGAGGAACTCCTTCGTCCGGCTCGCCGCGGCGTCGGTGGCGAGGCCGGTGATCAGCTCGCGCGCCGCCGCGGCGATGTCCTGGTCCGTCGAGACCGGCGAGACGGAGCCGACGCTCCCGGCCGACGTGCTCGGCACCTCTCCCGTCGCGAGGATCGACACGATCTGGGCCTCGGGGAGCTGCGGGTACGACGTGAACCGGGGGACCATGCGGGAGGCGGTGCCCGAGACGCCGAGCGTGATCGCGTATTCCTTCACCTGGGTCCGCGCCTCGAGCTCGAAGAAGGGGTCGTTCTGCGCGGGGTTCGCGAAGACGAGCTTCGCCTTCGTCACGTCGTAGCGGATTCCGCGGAGCTCGAGACGCCCCCCCTCGGCCGCCTCGACAGACCCGAGGAGGAGCGGCTGGCGGAACGTCCCGCGGACCGTCAGGTCGCCGGAGCCCTTCATCCTCGCCACGTTGTTCCGGACCTCGAGCGTCCCGGGCGGGATCGCGACCCGCACCTCGAGGGAGACGTCGTCGAACCGCGTCGGCTCGGCGAGCGACTCGGAAAGCCCCCGGCGGGAACCGAGGAGGGCCTGCAGGGAGAGGTCGAGGTCCTGGTCGTAGATCGCGCGGTTCACCGTCAGCTCGCCCCGCGCCGAGCGGACCTCCTCGTCCCCGAGGAGGACGAGGTCTCCCGACACCGTCGTCCGGAGGCCGGGGAACGGCTGGCTCTTCACGTCGTCGAGCCTCACGTTGAGCCGGAGCCCGGAGACCCGGCGACCGTCGAGCGTCATCGCCCCGGCGACGCCGAAGCTCCCGTTCCAGCGGAACGTGAGGTCGTCGGTCGTGACCCGCCCGGGAGTGAGCTGGAGGGTCCCGGTGATCCTCTCGACGTGCGGCGCGCCCGGCGACGTGACGAGCTCGAGCCCGTCGAGGTCGACGTGCCCCTCGAAGACCGGTCGGGCGGTCGTCCCGGACGCCGATGCCGCCACGGACATCTTCCCTTCCAGCTCCATCCCGCCGAGGAACGGGCGGAGGAGGGCGGCTTCGATCGTCCCGGTCGCCCGCGCCGAGAGCGCTCCCCCGCCGCCGGTCTCGAGGGAGCCGTCGAGCGAGAGCTCCCCTTCGGGGAGCCCGCCTGCTCTTCCCCCCTGGCGGCGCGCCGCCAGGCGCGCGTCCTTCCACGTCAGGCGACCGCTCTCCCAGCGGAACGGCGCCGGCGCGGCCAGCGAGACGAGGTGCGGCCCCGTCGTCGCCTCGAGGGACTCGAGCCGCCCGGAGGCCGAGGCCACCTCGCCGTCCGGCCCCTCGGCGAGCGTCGCCGTGAGGGTCGCGGTCCCGTCCAGGCCGGCGTCGGGAGAGACCCCGAGGAGCGACGCGTAGGCGGCGAGCGACTTCACGTCCAGGCCGACGACGGTCGCAGGGCCGCTCCCCCGGGCCGTGAGCCGCGCCGCGCCCGGCGCGTCGGCCGACGCCTCGAGCGCGTCGCCGTCGAGGTTCAGCGAGAGTGTCGGCCGGCCCCCGGGAAGCGCCAGCGGGCTCCCCTCCCAGGCCGGCTCGGCGATCGTTCCGCGGAGCCGGAGCACGGGGTCGGCGAGCGTTCCGCGGCCGGAGACGGTCCCCGTCACGCGCCCCGTCAGGCTTCCGGCCCGCGCGGCGACGGAGGCGAGCCTCTCGACGGGGAGCTCGTCGGCGGAGGCCTCGAGCTCGTAGCCGTCGTCCGCGTACCGGAAGTAGCCGTCGAGACGTCCCGTGCCCTTTCCCAGCGCCCCGCGTACCCCGGAGAGGCGGATGCGGTCCGGCTCGAAGCCGAGCGTCCCCTCCACGCGGTCGAAGGGCTGCCCCCAGAGGCGGGCCCCCTCGAAGGCGAGCTCCCCCGAGCCGACGACGCGCGGCGTGACGCCCTCGAGAGGAAGGCGGCCGGTCACCTGCCCCGCGATCGGGAGGTCGATCGTCAGGAACGAGAGGATCCTCTCCACGGGCCACCGCTCGGCCTCCGTCACCAGCCCCGTGAGCCGGTACTCCTTCCCGAGCGCGCCCCCCCACCCGACCTGCCCGCGCACGACGAGCCGGCCGTCCGCGTCGCGGGCCTCGAGCGGGTCGAGCGTCAGGACGTTCCGGTCGACGACGAAGTCGGCCGTCGCCGCGCCGAACGGGACGGCGCGCAGGACGAAGGGCGAGGCCTCGAGGCGGCCCGAGACGTGCGGGTCGGAGAAGCTCCGCGTCAGCCTCGCGACGAGGCGTCCCGAGCCCCCGAGCTTCAGCGGAGGGGTGAGGGGCTGCTTCTGGATCGCGGGGTAGAAGTTCTCGGCGAGGCGCTCGGCCTCGACGAGGTCGGGCGCGTCAATCGTCAGCTCCCAGTCGGGCTCCCACGTGCCGATCCGGAGCGTCCCGTCGAGCGTCGTCCGGACGCCCCCCGCCGTGACGAACGGCGTCTTCGGGAAGCGGATCGCCCCGTCCTTCACGAAGAGCGGACCCCCGCCCGAGACGGGGAGGGCGTGGCGGCCGCGGACGGCGGAGGGTACGCCCGGGGACGGGACGAGGCGGAGCATCCCGGAGCCGTCGGCGTGCTCGGCGCCGCCCGGCCCGAAGGTGAGCGTCATGTCGAGGTCCGCGCGCGACATGAGACCCGTCCCGGGAAGGCCGAGGTCCGCGAAGAACGTCTCGAAGTCGATCCCCCTCCCGGCGACCGCGATCTGCACCGGGAGCGGCGGCCCCTTCAGCCGCCCGAGCTGGACGAGCGCCTCGAGGCTGCCCCCCGCGTACTGGGCGCCCCTCACGTGCGCGAGGAGGCCGTCGGGGTCGACGCGGATCGCCCCGCCGCCGGTCATCGGGAACGGCCCGAACCGCCCCCCTTCTCCGATCTCGAACTCCCCCCTCACGCGGAAGCGGCCGCCGGGCGGGACCCTCAGGCTCGCGACGGCCGAGACGGGCCCGGCGAGCGGGATCCCCGCGCGGAAGTACCGGGAGAGGTCCTCTCCCCGCATCCGCGCCCGGGCGAGGATGTTCACCTCGGGCTTCGAGAGGTCGTCGATGCCGCCGAGGGCGTCGACGGCGAGACCCTCGCCCCGGAGCCGGATCCCCTTGAAGCGGACCCGGCCGGGCGAGAGGACGAGGTCGATCCCGGCCTCGAGGTCGAGGACCTCCCCGTCCTCCAGCTTGAAGCGGACGCGCCGGCAGCCGAGCGAGGCGCGCGTCGTCCGCGAGAAGCGGCCCGAGCGCGCCGTGAGCGCCGCGTCGGAGAGGATGACGTCGAGCTTCGCCTTCCACTCCCGGAAGCGGAACGTCCCCTTCTGGAGGACCGCCTCCCGGACCCGGACGTCCCTCCCTCCGCCGCCTCCCTTCGGGAGCGCCGCGGCGATCGACGAGAAGTTGTTCGTGCCGTCGCCGAAGACCTCGAAGACGATCCGCGGCGCGATGAGCCGGACCTTCGGGAGGTCGATGCGCGCCTCGGAGACCTGCGGGATGCCGCGAAGGCTCACCTCCTCGGCGGCGAAGCAGTTCCCGGGCAGCCCGCGCGGGTCGTTCGAGATCGCGACGTCCCGGACGATGATCGTGGGCGGCACGAGGTCGAGGTCGAAGCCGCCGATCGTGACCCGGCGCTTCAGGGCCTCCGAGAGGAGCGTTTCGGTTCGCCGCCGGAGGAGGTCCTGGAAGCGGGAGGAGCGGAAGACCGCGTAGAGGACGAGCCCCGAGAAGACGAAGAGGAGCGCGAAGAGGCGGAGGACCCGGACCTGCTCGAGGGTCAGCTGCGGAACGTGAGGATGCGGGATCCGCCCCCTGAGCCCTTTCTTCGGCCCCATGGCGGCGGCCGCCTATTTCTTCTCGCCGCCGAACGACAGCTTCTTGGCGAGGACGTCGAAGAACGTGCTCCCGTGCGCCCTCACGAGGAGGGCCGTCTCCCGGGCGCGCGCGATCCTCACCCGGGTCGCCGAGCCGATCGGGAACCCCTCCTGCCCGTCCATGGTGAGGTAGACGTCCGACGGGTCCCCCTCGACGGCGAGGTCGAGCGTCACGTGGTCCGGGAGGACGACGGGGCGGAGCGAGAGGGTGTGGGGGCAGATGGGCGTCAGGATGATCGCGGGCATCGTCGGCGCGAGGATCGGGCCTCCCGCGGAGAGGTTGTAGGCCGTCGAGCCCGTCGGCGTCGAGACGATGAGCCCGTCCCCGCGGTAGCGCGAGGCCGGCCGGCCGTCCACCTCGACGCGGATCGTGGCGATGCGGGAGAGCGCCGACTTGCCGATGACCGCGTCGTTGACGACCCGGATGCGCCGCCGCGGGCGCCCCGGCTCGACGACGTCGACGTTGAGCATCCGCCGCGCCTCGACGGGCGCGGTCCCGGCGAGCGCGTCCGCGAGGATCGGCTCCCAGGCGTCGGGCGGGCAGGCCGTCAGGAAGCCGAAGGTCCCGATGTCGATCCCGAGGATCGCGACGCCGGGAGACGGGTGGCGGGCCACGGAGAGGAGCGTCCCGTCGCCGCCGAGCGTCACGAGGAGGTCGACGTGGCGGGAGATCTCCGCCCGGGGGACGCCTCCCATCGCCTGCCGCGCCCCCATCGACTCGGAGTCGTGCAGGACCTCGATGCCGCGCTTCTTCAGCCACGCCTCGAGCCGCCGCGTGAGGTGGATCGCCTCGCCGCTGGTGGTCCGGGTGACGAGGCCGACCCGACGGACGACCTTGCCGCGCGTCCTCGGTCGCGTGGACATCGGCCGATTCTAGCCGCTGCCGGCGCCGGGTCCGCCGAGACGGAACGCCGCGAGGAGCTCCACGTTGCCGTCGGCCCCCGTGATCGGCGACTCGACCGTCCCCCTGTGGGCGAGCCCGAGCGCCTCCGCCGCGGCGACGACCCGCTCGAGGGCGCGGCGCCGGACGTCGGGGTCGCGGACGATCCCTCCCCGGCCCACCTCGCCCCGCTCCGACTCGAACTGCGGCTTGACGAGGAGGACGGCGTCGGCCCCGGGCGAGAGGAGGGGCACGGCGGCCGGGAGGATCAGGCGCAGCGAGATGAACGAGACGTCGGCCACGAGGAGGGAGCACGCCTCCGGCACCTCGGCGCGGGAGAGGAGCCGGGCGTTCACCCCTTCGCGGAGGACGACGCGCGGGTCGGAGCGGAGGCGGGCGTGGAGCTGGCCGTGGCCGACGTCGATCGCGTAGACGCGCGCCGCCCCGCGCGAGAGGAGGACGTCGGTGAACCCTCCGGTCGACGCCCCGACGTCGAGGCAGACCCGCCCCGCCGGGTCGACGCCGAACGCGTCGAGGCCGCCCGCGAGCTTCACGCCGCCGCGCGAGACCCACGGGTGCGCCGGGGCCTCGACCGCGATCTCGGCGTCGGCGGGGAGCGGCGTCCCCGGCTTCGGGCGCTCGACCCCCTTCACCCGGACCCGCCCCGCCAGGACGAGGGCCTCGGCCCTCGTCCGCGACTCCGCGAGGCCGCGCGCGACGAGGAGGACGTCGAGGCGCGTCTTCGGGGCCGCCATCAGATCTCGACGACGACCTTCAGCGCCTCGCCGCCCGCCTGGGCGAGCGCGAAGGCCTCGCCCGTCCGCGCGAGCGGTACACGGTGGGTGACGAGCCGTTCGACGGGGAGCGAGCCGGAGGAGATCAGGTCGAGTGCGCGCCGCGTCTCGAGCGGCCCCGACGAGTAGCTGAAGCGAAGCGTCAGGTCCTTGAAGTAGGGGACGTTCGGGGCGATCGGCCAGGCGGCGCCCGGAGCGACGGGTGAGAAGAAGACGACCCGGCCCGCCGGGCCCGCCGCCTCGATCGCGGGAAGGACCGCCTCCGCGGACGTCGGGACGACGAAGACGGCGTCCGCGCCGCGCGGCGCCGCGGCGCAGACCGCCGCCGCCAGCGGCTCGGCGGAGGGGTCGACTGCGACGTCGAAGCCGTGCTCGAGGGCGAGGCGCCGGCGCACCGGGTCCGGGTCGCTCCCGACGAGGAGGCCCGCCCCGGCGAGCCGGGCGAGCCAGCCGAGGAGGATGCCGTTCGAGCCGAGGCCGACGACGAGCGCCGCGTCGCCCGCCCGCACGCCGGCGCGGTCGACGGCCTTGAGGGCGCAGGCGACCGGCTCGACGAACGCCCCGCCGGTGAAGGAGACGTGCGGCGGGAGGAGGAGGGCGTCGCGCGCGACGGTCGGCGCCTCGACGCGGACGTACTCGGCGAGGCCGCCCGGGTGGAGCCGGGACGGCTTCCACGCGGGGCACATGACGCTCTCCCCGGCCTCGCAGTAGCGGCAGGCGCCGCACGGGACGTGGTGGTGGACGAAGACGCGGTCGCCCGCGTGCAGGTGCGCGACGCCGGCGCCCGTCTCGGCGACGACGCCCGCCGTCTCGTGCCCGAGGACGGCCGGGGCCTTCGAGGCGACGTACCAGGGGTGGACGTCGCTCCCGCAGACGACGACGGACTTCATCGCGACGAGGATCTCCGCCGGCCCGGGGCGCGGCGTCTCCATCTCGACGATCTCGACCTGCCCCGGCGCGCGGACGAGCGCGGCCTTCATGTTCCTCGGGATCCCGGCCGGAACGCCACCTTCATGTCGTCTCCCCGCGCGACGCGGTCGAAGACGGCGGCGTGCTCCTCGAGCGTTCCCTCGCCGGTGACGAGGCGCGCGACCGGGACCCCGCCGTCCGACAGGAGCGCGAGCGCGTCGCGCGCCTCGGCCGCGGTGTAGTGGAAGGAGCCCGCGAGCGTCACCTCGTCGTAGTGGACGCGGTGCGCGAGGACCGAGAGGCGCGCCTCGCGCGGGAGCCCCGCGAAGAAAAGGACCGTCCCGCCGCGCGCGGCGAAGGCCGGCGACTCCTCGGCGACCGACACGTCGCCCGTCGCCTCGACGACGAGGTCGGCGCCGTGCCCGTCCGTCGCGTCCCGCACCCTCGCCGCGAGCCCGTCGCCGGCGGCGATCGTCCGGGCGCCCTCCGCCTCCTGCGCCGCGAGACGCTTCGCGTTCCTCCCCGCCACGACGACGCGGGCGGCGCCGCGCCGGCGCAGGAGGACGGTGAAGAGGAGCGCGATCGGCCCGGCGCCGAGGACGAGGGCGATCCTCCCCTCGACCGGGCCGAGGCGCGAGAGGCCCCGGAGGACCGAGGCGAGCGGGTCGAGGAGCGCCGCGGCGCTCGGCGTCACGCTCTCGGGAACGCGGAGGAGGCCCGCGGAGACGATCCGCGCGGGAACGCGGACGCACTCGGCCCAGGTCCCCCAGACGCGGTGGTCGAAGGCGGTCGTGCAGAGGTTCGGCCGCCCGTCGCGGCAGTCGCGGCACTCGCCGCAGGCGCCGGTGACGGCCGACGTGACGCGCTCGCCCGGTAGGAACGGAGCCCCCTCGCCAACACGCGCGACGCGCCCGCAGAACTCGTGCCCGAGGACCGTCGGGAACGGCACCTTCGGGTGCCCGCGGCGGACGAGCTTCAGGTCGGTGCCGCAGGTGAGCGTCGACTCGACGCGGACGACGACCTCGCCCGGGCCCGGCTCCGGCTCGGGCAGCTCACGGAGGGCCACGTGGCCCGGCCCCTCGCAGACGAGAGCGCGCATCGGGCGGGCCGCGGCCTCAGCTCGCGACCCGCGCCCGGATCGGGACGACGCCCGGCCCGGCCGTCTTCGCCCGGAACGTCCGGAGGAGCCCCTCCTCGTCGATCCCCATCTCGGCGCGCTGCTCGGCCTGGGTGGCGTGCGGGACGAAGCGGTCGGGGATCCCGAGGCGGTGGACGGGCGCGACGATCCCGAGGGCGTCGAGCGCCTCCGAGACGGCCGAGCCGAAGCCGCCCGCGACGGCGTTCTCCTCGACGGTGAAGACCGTCGTCCCCGGCTTGACGAGCTGGGCGAGGAGCTCGGTGTCGAGCGGCTTCACCCAGCGGGCGTTGATCACGGTCAGCGACGCGCCCCCCTCGGCCGCGAGCCGCTCGGCGGCCGAGAGCGCCGGGAGGACCGGGTCTCCGATCGCGACGACGACGCCGTCCCGCCCGACGCGGAGGACCTCTCCCTTCCCGACCGGCAGGAGCTTCGGCTCCGGGTCGAGCGCGACGCCGTATCCCGCGCCGCGCGGGTAGCGGATCGAGACGGGGCGGCCGAGCGCGACCGCCGTCGCGAGGAGGTGGCGCAGCTCGTTCTCGTCCTTCGGGGCCGCCACGTGCATGTTCGGGAAGACGCGGAGGTAGGAGAGGTCGTAGGCGCCGTGGTGGGTCGGGCCGTCGGCCCCGACGACGCCGCCGCGGTCGAGCGCGAAGACGACGGGGAGGTCCATCAGGCAGACGTCGTGGAAGACCTGGTCGTAGGCGCGCTGGAGGAACGTCGAGTAGATCGCGCAGACGGGCTTCAGCCCCTGGGTCGCCATGCCGGCCGCGAAGAGGACGGCGTGCTGCTCGCAGATGCCGACGTCGAAGGTCCGCGCGGGGAACTCCTTCGCGAAGCGGTCGAGGCCCGTGCCGTCGGGCATCGCGGCGGTGATCGCGACGATCCGCTCGTCCCTGCGGGCAAGGTCGGCGAGCGCGTCCGCGAAGACCGCCGTGTAGCTCGGGGGCGCGGACTTCTTCGCGACCTCGCCCGTCTCGACCTTGAAGGGCGACGGGCCGTGCCAGAAGACGGGGTCCTTCTCGGCGAGGGCGTACCCTTTCCCCTTCGTCGTCCGGGCGTGGATCAGGATCGGGCCGTCGTACTCCTTCGCCTCGCGGAGCGTCCGGACGAGGACGGGGAGGTTGTGGCCGTCGATCGGCCCGACGTACTTGAAGCCGAGCTCCTCGAAGAGCGTGCCGGGGACGAGGGCCTTCTTCAGCCCGTCCTCGAGGTGCTCGGCCATCTCGGCGAGCCGGTCGCCCTTCGGCAGCTTCTTCAGGACGCTCGCGACCTCGCCGCGGACCTTGTTGTAGATCTGCCCGCGCGCGATCCGGAGGAGGTAGCCCGAGAGCGCCCCGACGTTCGGGGCGATCGACATCTCGTTGTCGTTCAGGATGACGATGAGCTTCCGCTTCAGGTACCCGCCCTGGTTCAGCCCTTCCATCGCGACGCCGCCGGTGAGGCCCCCGTCGCCGATGATCGCGACGACGTTGTAGTCCTCCCCCTTGGCGTCCCGGGCCGCGGCCATGCCGAGGGCCGCGGAGATCGAGGTCGAGGCGTGGGCCGCGCCGAAGACGTCGTACTCCGACTCCGCGCGGCTCGTGAAGCCCGAGAGCCCGCCCTTCTGGCGGATCGTGTGGAGGCGGTCCCGCCGCCCCGTCAGGACCTTGTGCGGGTAGCACTGGTGGCTGACGTCCCAGACGAGGAGGTCGCGCGGGGTGTCGAAGACGTAGTGGAGAGCGACCGTCAGCTCGACGGTCCCGAGGCCCGAGGCGAAATGCCCGCCCGTCTTCGAGACGGAGTCGATCAGGAAGGTCCGGAGCTCGTCGGAGAGCGTCGCCAGCTCCTCCACGGTCAGCGTCTTGAGGTCCCGGGGCCACTGGACCCGGTCGAGGAGCGGGGTCACGCGACTGGTCATAGAACCCTCAATGATAGCCGGTCACCGGTCGCGGTGGCCGGCGTACGCGGCCAGGGCCGCGAGGAGGCCCGGCTCGGGTTCGAGGTCCGCGGCGAGGGCGAGCGTCTCGCCGAGCGCCGTCTCGCGCTCGGCGACGGCCCCGTCGAGGCCGTAGACGGAGACGTAGGTCAGCTTCTCCTGGGCCTCGTCCTTGCCGACGCTCTTGCCGAGGACCGCGGCCGTCGCCGTGACGTCGAGGAGGTCGTCGGCGATCTGGAAGAGGACGCCGAGCGAGGCGCCGTAGCGGACGACCGCCTCGCGCGTCGCGCCCGTCGCCCCCGCGAGAACTGCGCCGAGCTCGCACGCGGCCGCGAGGAGCCTCCCCGTCTTCTTCTCGTGGATCTCCCGGAGGCGCGCGGCCGCCCCGGGCCCGGCGCCGGAGCGCCCCGACGAAGCGAGGTCGAGCGCCTGGCCCCCGGCCATGCCGTCGGCGCCGATCGCCCGCGCGAGGAGGAGGACGGCCTCGGCCCGCCGCGCCGCGAGAGCCTCGCCGCGCGGACGGGAGGCGAGGACCTCGAAACCGAGCGTCTGGAGGGCGTCGCCCGCGAGGAGCGCCATCGCCTCCCCGTGGACGACGTGGCAGGTCGGCTTGCCGCGCCGGAGCGCGTCGTCGTCCATGCAGGGGAGGTCGTCGTGGACGAGGGAGTAGGTGTGGACGAGCTCGAGCGCCGCGGCGGCCTCCGCCACCTCCTCCCGGGGGGCGCTGCTCCCGCCGAGGACGTCGTGGAAGGCGAGCGCGAGCGCGGGGCGGAGGCGCTTGCCCCCGGCGAGCGTCGAGTAACGCATCGCGTCGGCGAGGGGTGTCCCCGCCTCGGGAAGGACGCGCCGGAGCGCGGCTTCCGCCTCGGCCTTCGCGGCCGAGAGGAACGCCTCGAGGCTCAAGCCTCCCCCTCCTCTTCGCCGTCGTCGTCGGGCTCGTCGAGGGGCTCCGTCACGAGCCCCTCGGGCGTCTCCCTCAGGACGACGTCGACCCGTTTCTGGATCTCCTCGAGCTTGCCGCGGCAGAAGCGCGAGAGTGCGACCCCTTCCTCGAAGAGCTCGAGCGAGGCCTCGAGTCCCCTCTCGGGGTCCTCCAGCTCCGCCACGATCTTCTCGAGCCTCTCCAGAGCCTTCTCGAACGTCAGCCCCTTCGGGAGCTTCGCCTTCGACGTCATCGCGCACCGTCCTTCGAGGAGTCCGTCACCCGGGCGCGAAGCGTGCCGCGCGCGAGGACGATCCGGAGCGCGTCGCCCGGGGCGACCCGCTCCGCGTCGGTGAGGGGAGCCGACGTCCCCTCCACGTAGGTCACAGAGTAGCCCCGGGCGAGGACCCGGAGCGGGTCGAGCGCCGAGAGCGAGGCCGCGAGGGCGCCGAGCCGCTCCCGCGAGCGGCCCAGACGGCGCGCGAGGGCCTCCGCCACGGCATGCTCCCCCGCCGCCGTGCGCGCCAGGCCGAGCGGCAGCGCCGCGCGGGCCGGCCAGGCGGCCACGGCCCCCTCCGCCCGCAGGACGCGCTCGCTGTACGCGGCCGGGAGGCGCCGCACCGCCGAGAGGAGCTCCCTCCCCGCCGAGGCGGCGCGCGCGGCGAGGGCAGCCGCGCGCGCGGGGTAGCCCGAGAGCACGGGAGAGCTGACGAGGCGCGTCGCGTCGGCGTGCGCCGCGAGGAGCCGTCCCTTCACGGTCCGGGCCAGCTCGCGCGAGAGCCCCTGGATGCGCGCCTCGAAGTCGTCGCGGCGGGCCACGACGAGCTCGGCCGCCTGCGACGGCGTGGCGGCGCGGAGGTCGGCCGCGAGGTCGGTCAGCGTCACGTCGACCTCGTGCCCGACCGCCGAGATCGTCGGGACGCGGCAGGCCGCCACGGCCCGGACGACCTTCTCGTCGTTGAACGCGGAGAGGTCGTCGCGCGACCCGCCGCCCCGCGTCACGAGGACGACGTCGGCCGCGCCGAGCCGCGAGAAGCCGTCGACGGCGGCCGCGATCTCGGCGGGCGCCGAGGCGCCCTGGACCGCGACCGGCCAGATCGTCACGTGCGCGTTCGGAAAGCGCGCCGAGAGGACCTTCAGGACGTCCCGCACCGCGGCGCCGTGCCGCGACGTCACCACGCCGATCCGGCGCGGAAGGAGGGGCAGGCGCTTCTTGCGCGAGGGGTCGAAGAGCCCCTCGGCGGCGAGACGCGCCTTCAGCTGCTCGAAGGCGAGCTGCAGCGCCCCCGCGCCGACGGGCTGGATCTCCGCGACGACGAACGAGAGCTTTCCGCTCCGGGGGTAGACGTCGGGCCGCCCGCGGGCGAGGACCTCCATCCCCTCCTCCGGGCGGAACGGGACGCGCGCCACGTCCGAGGCCCACATCACGGCCGGGAGCGCCGCCGAGGCGTCCTTCAGCGTGAAGTAGGCGTGCCCCGACGACCAGACCTTCCACTCCCCGATCTCCCCCTTCACCCAGGTGTCGGGGAGCGAAGCGCGCAGGACGCCGTTCAGCTTCGCCACGAAGAGCGAGACCGTGATCGCCGTCCGCTCCGGCGAGGAGTCGAAGGGGAGCGTCGGCTCCGTGGGGCGCGCGAGGGGGCGCCGCGGCACCCGGTAGCGGAACGACATCGCCCGATTCTAGGCGGCGGGTCGGTCCGCCGCCCGACCGGCGCGGGCCGCGGCGAACGGGAGCGCGAGGACGACGAGCATCAGCCTGAGGATCTCGACGTCGCCGAAGTTGTACTCGAAGAGCCCCCCCACGAAGAGCGCCGCGTTCGCGGCGAGAGCACCCCGGGCGAGGGCCGCCACGCCGGGCCTCGTCACGTCCCGGGCGAGCGGCCAGGCGCCGGCGAACGAGGCGACGACGAGGGCGAGGTAGACGAGGGCCGACGGGACGCCGGTCTCGGCGGCGACGTGGATGAGGTTGTCGTGCAGGTGGCCGACGCTCGGCTCCACGAATCCCGCCCCGCGGTAGACCGGGTAGAGGTCGTGGATCCGCGCCGGGCCGACGCCGAAGAAGGGACGCTCCCGGACCATCTCGGCACCGGAAGCCCACATCGTGAAGCGGTCGCGCGCCGCGGCGTCCGTCCGGTCGAACGTCGAGGCGACCCGCTGCCTCACGTCGGAGGGGAGGACGACGACGAGGAGGATGAACAGCGGAGGCAGGAAGAGCGACAGGCGGGGCCGCACCGTCAGGGCGAGGACGACGGCCCCGGCGGCGAGCCCGAGGTAGGCGTTCCGGGTGAAGGAGAGGCCGACGAGGGCGACCGCGCCGACGGCGAGAACGGCGTCCGCGATCCGCCCGGCGCGGGAACGTCCCGCCGTCATCGCGCGCCCCGCGAGGACGAGCGCGAGGACCATCAGGAGGCCGGCGTACGTCATGTAGATCGAGAGCCCGCCGGAGAGGCGCTCCCAGACGTTGTCCTGGCCCTTGATGAAGTAGTCGACGAGCCCGTGGAGGACGAGGTAGAGCGTCGTCAGGCGGAGGGCGTCGACGAGGAGGTGCGCGTCCTCCTCGTCGTCGACGAGGGCCGACACGAGGAAGACGAGGAGGAACGTGACGAGCCCCTTGGTCTGCCCGAGGGAGACGACGGGGTCCGTGGAGAAGAGCTCGGCGAGGAACGAGAGGAGGACGAAGAGCGCGACGGGCCCGTGGAGGGGGGACGGCCTCCGGAAGGGGCCGAAAAGGTCCTCCCCTTCGCGGCGGGCCCGGAGCCGCCACGCGATCGACGCGGCGAGCGCCAGCGCGAGGCCCACGTTCGCCAGGCCCATCTTGTGCGTGATCGCCGCGCAGACGAGGAGCCCGAAGAGCGCCGCCCGCGGGAACGGCGGCCGCCTCGCGAACGGACCCGGGAGGAGGTTCAGGACGCGCGGGCCTCCGGGGGGAGGGCCTCTTCGACGAGCATGACCGGGATGTCGGAGACGATCGGGTAGACCCGGCCGCACGACGCGCAGTGGAGCCCCTGCGTCACGACGGGCTCCTCGTCGCGGAACTTGTCGCGGTACTTCTCGACGACCCGGGCCGCGGCCGCAGGCTCGAGCGGGCAGGGCGTGACGGGCGGCCTCGGCTCGCAGGCCGGGCAGACGAGGATGGCGAGAAGCTCGGGGTCGACGGCCATGGCCGGATGCTAGCAGGAGGGGGCGAGAGGCCGCAGGGGCCGCGACGCCTCGCGGCGCTCCCGGGGGCCGCTCAGGCGGGGAGCTTCTCCTGGAACGGCGCGATCGACCGGGACTTCCCCGTCGCCTCGTCGACGTCGACGACGGCCCCGCAGAGCCGGACGTCGCGCGTCGCCGTCTCCATGCCGCGCGGAGTCTGGAAGCGGAACCGCTCGAGGATGTTCTTCGGGTCGAACCCGATGATCCCCTCGTAGGCGCCGGTCATGCCGGCATCCCCCTGGTAGGCCGTCCCCTTCGGGAGGACGCGCGCGTCGGCCGTCGGGACGTGCGTGTGCGTCCCGATGACGGCCGAGACGCGTCCCTCGAACCACCAGCCGACGGCCTGCTTCTCCGAGGTCGCCTCGGCGTGGATGTCGACGAGGACGACCTTCAGCTCCGGGCAGGAGGCCTTCATCTCCTCGAGGCAGGCGTCGCCGACGCGGAACGGGGAGTCCGTCGAGGCCATGAAGACCTGCCCCTGGAGGTTCAGGACGCCGACCGGGATCCCGGCCGGCGTCGACTGGACCGTCCACCCGCGCCCCGGGTTGCCGGGAGGGTAGTTCGCCGGGCGGAGGAGGTTCGGGATGTCGTCCAGGAGCGGGACGAAGTCCTTCTTGTCCCAGATGTGGTTCCCCGAGGTGAAGACGTCGATGGGGAGCTTCGAGAGGTCGGCGAAGACCTCGGTCGTCACGCCGAAGCCGCCGGCGGCGTTCTCGACGTTCACCACGGTGAAGTCGATCGCCTCGCGGGCGATGACCCTCTCGAGGAGGCCGAGGGCCTTCCGACCGGGCTTTCCGACGACGTCTCCGACGAACAGGAGCTTCAAGGGCGTTTCCTTTCCGGGCCGGTGACGAAACCGCCCCGGGGACCTCCCCGGGGCGGCGGGCGGACATGGCTTTCCGCGGACCTACTTGGCGTACTCGACCGCGCGGGTCTCGCGGATGACGGTGATCTTGATCTGGCCGGGGTACTGGAGCTCGGACTGGATCCGCTTGGCGAGGTCCTTCGACATCCAGAAGCAGTCCGAGTCGTTCACCTGCTTGGCGTCCACGATGACGCGGAGCTCGCGCCCCGCCTGGATGGCGAAGGTCTTCTCGACCCCCTTCATCCCCTGCGTCATCAGCTCGAGCTTCTCGAGCCGCTTGACGTACGTCTCGATGATCTCGCGGCGCGCCCCGGGGCGGGCCGCCGAGATCGCGTCGGCGGCGTTCACGAGGACCGCCTCGATCGTCCGCGGCTCGTAGTCGCCGTGGTGGCACTCCATGCCGTGGATGACCGCCTCGGTCTCGCCGAACTTCTTCAGGAGCTGCCGGCCGAGCTCGAGGTGGGTCCCCTCCTGCTCCCGGTCGATCGCCTTGCCGATGTCGTGGAGGAGGCCGGCGCGCTTGGCGACCGTGACGTCGACCTTCAGCTCGCTCGCCATGTGGCAGGCGGCCCAGGCGACCTCCTTGGAGTGCTGCAGGACGCTCTGCCCGTAGCTCGTCCGGTACTTCAGGCGCCCGAGGAGCTTGACGAGCTCGGGGTGGAGGTCGGCGATGCCGAACTCGTAGGCCGCCGCCTCGCCCGTCTTCTTGAGGTCCTCCCAGAGCTCGGCGCGGACCTTCTCGACGACCTCCTCGATCCGGCCGGGGTGGATCCGGCCGTCCTGGATGAGCCGCTCGAGGGCCCGCCGGGCGACCTCGCGCCGGATCGGGTCGAACGAGGAGAGGAGGACCGCCTCGGGGGTGTCGTCGATGATGATGTCGACGCCCGTCGCGGCCTCGACGGCGCGGATGTTCCGCCCCTCGCGGCCGATGATCCGCCCCTTCATCTCGTCGCTCGGGAGGTCGAGGACGGTCACCGTCGTCTCGGCGACGAAGTCCGAGGCCATCCGCTGGGTCGTCATCGCCAGGAGGCGCTTCGCCTTCATCTGGGCGTTGTCGACCGCGTCCTCCTCGATCCGCCGGATGAGGCCGGTCGCCTCGAGGCGGGCCTCGTTCTCCAGCTCGCGGACGAGGTCCTTCTTGGCCTGCTCGGCCGTCAGGCCGGCGATCTGCTCGAGCTTCGTCCTCTGCGCGGCGACGAGGGCCTCGGCCTCCTTCTGGGCCTCCTCCTCGATCTCCGTGACGCGCTTCTCGCGCTTGTCGAGGTTCTTCGAGCGGTTCTCGGCGTCCTGCTCCCGCTTCTCGGCCGTCCCGATCTTCCGGTCGAGGGTCTCCTCCTTGGCGAGGAGCCTCTTCTCGAGCTCGGCGAGCTCGTTCCGCCTTCGGGCGACCTCCTCGTCCATGGTCTCGCGGGCCTTGAGGAGCTGCTCCTTGGCGTCGAGCTCGGCCTTCTGCGCGGAGGCCTGGGCGCGTCGAACTTCCGCTTCGGCCTGGAGCTTGGCCGTCTCCAGGACCTTCTTCGCCTCGAGGTCGGCGAGGGACCGGGCCTCGTCGGCCCTCCCCTTCGCCTTCGCCCCGAGGACGAAGAACACGCCGGCCGCCACGAGAAGGATCGCGGCGATGGCGACGTAAATGATTGGATTCACCTGTGGTCCCCCTCGTCTCGTGTCTCTTCGAGGGTGACCCTGTGCCGGGAAACCGGGGTGAGTCTCCGGGGGGCCTGCTGCGCTACGACGCCCTCGCGGGGAGGAAAAGGCCCCCGCCTCGGCCGTGTGAGCCTGAGTCTTTGAACCCGCGCCAGAACAGGGAGAACGCCCCGGGGCGACCCGTCAGTTCCCCGGTCGGAGCCGGGGCGTCACAGGGTGGCCGGGCAGCGAGGCGTTCGGGGTTCAAATATCGGTTCAAGGACATGTAGCTCAATCACGCACCGCGCAGGGTGCCAGGTCTTTCCGTTCCGGCGTCCGCCGGGACCTCCGCAGGCAGTATTCCCAGGATCTCGTCCAGCTTCTCGACGAGGCGGCCTGCCACCGGGACGAGCCGCCCCGGATCACCCATCCGGGTCTTCAAACGGTACTGATGGAATTCGTCGGAGACGTTCAGGGCCGTCAGGATGGCGATTTTCGTCGAGTCGACGGTCGGGGCGTGGTTCGCCACCTCCCGCATCTTCCTGTCCACGAACGCGGCGAGGTCCCGGATGTACTCCGCCTCGCCGGCCGCGCGGACCGAATACGTCTGTCCGAAGATCTCCACCTGAGTGACGTTCGGCCTGTTCTCCATCCCGGCAGCTCTCCTTCCCTGCTGCCGACCCGAAGGATAGCACGCGCGAACTTACGCCCCGGCGGGACTCTCCTCCAAGCTCTTGACCAGACGCTCGATACGGACGCGCACCTCTTCCCGCTCCGCGGAGAGGCGGGAGAGCCTCTCGTTCAGCTCGGCGACCTGGACCGCGCCCTCGCGGCTGTCGGCGAGCTCGGCCTTCAGGCGGTCCCGCTCGGCGGCGGTCTCCTCGAGAGCGCCCCGGAGACGGGCGTTCTCGGCCGCGGCGGCCTGCGCGGCCGAGAGGACCCGGGCGACCCTCTCCTCCATCGCGGAGAGGAGCTGCTCGAGCTCCGCGACCTCCGGCGTCTCCTCGGCAGGGGCCTTTTCCTTCTTTCCGCTCATCTCGTTCTCCTTCAGGAAATCCCGTCCACGGCGGTGCCGAGGAGGGCGAGGAGGCGCCGGGCGGCTTCGTCGCGCCAGCGGTTGATCTCGTCGCGCTCCAGCGAGCGCTCCTGCGCCCCGAAGGCCACGGTGAGGGTCGTCTTGAGGTGCCCCTCGGGGACCCCGGCGCCGCGCCAGAGGTACTTCGCGTCGACCCGGAGGAGCTCCCCCGGGGCGTCCGTCCGGACCGCAGCCGCGAGCGCCTCCCACGGCAGCGACAGGGGATGGGTCACCGTCAGGTCGACGTCGCTCCCCGGGAACCGCGACGGCATCTCGACGGTCGAGGGGGGAGGCGGAACGGGAAGCGCCGCGAGGTCGACGTCGGCGACGACGGCCTCCCCGAGGTCCCATGCCGCGGCGAGCGCCCCCGAGAGGATCCCCACCCAGCCGATCGCGGCCCCTCCGGCCACGACCTCGGCCGAGCGGCCGGGGGCGAGGAACGGGATCGCCGCAGGGCGGAACGCGGGCGTCTCCGCGCCGAAGCCGGCGAAGAGGGCCGCGACGGCGCCCGAGCCGTCGTAGAAGTCCGCGGGGCGCGCCTCGGCCGCCCAGTGGACGCCGCGGCGCCCGTGCAGCAGGACCGCCGCGCGGCGGTGCTCGACGGGACGACCGCTCGCGAGCGCGTACGAACGCCCGACCTCGAAGAGCGCGAGGTCGTGGAGACCGCGACGGACGTTGTGCCGGGCCGCCCGGAGGAGGCCGACGACGGGCGTGGCGCGCATCGTCGTGAACGGCTCGCCGAGCGCGTTCGCGATGACGGGGGCGCTGCCGTCGACGGCGGAGGCGAACGGCGCGTTCTCCTCGGCCGAGACGAACGAGTAGCTGCACGCCTCGACGAAGCCCGCGGCCGCGAGGACGTCGCGGGCCCGGTCCTCCCGGGCGAGGATCGGCTCGGACCAGGTGGGGTTGAAGGCGTGAGGGAGCGTCTCCGGGAGGCTGCCGTACCCGACGACCCGGATGACCTCCTCGATGAGGTCGCACTCCTGGTCGACGTCGACCCTCCAGGACGGGACCGTCACCTCGAGGACGCCCGGCGCCGTCTCGGAGATCCCGAACGAGAGAGCCGAGAGGATCTCGACGCAGCGCTCCTTCGGCACCTCCATCCCGAGGAACGAGACGAGGCGCGCGTGGCGGAGCGTGACCGTCTTCCGCGGGATCTCCCTTGCCACGACGTCGACGATTCCCCTCGCCACCGTCCCGCCGCAGTCGGCGACGAGGAGCGCCGTGACGCGGTCCAGGCCGTCGACCGTCGTCGCCGGGTCGGTCCCGCGCTCGAAGCGGTGGGAGGCGTCGGTGTGCATCCCGAGGAGGCGCGCGGTCTTCCTCACCGCCGTGGCGCTGAAGTGCGCCGACTCGAGGAGGACGCGGGTCGTCGAAGGCGTGATCGCGGTGTGGAGCCCGCCCATGACGCCCGCGAGGGCGACGGGCTTCTCCGCGTCGGCGATGACGAGGTGCTCGGGAGAGAGCGTCCGCTCGACGCCGTCGAGAGTGACGAGCTTCTCCCCGGCGCGGGCGCGGCGGACGACGATCGCGGGGCGGCCGTCCGCTCCCTTCGCGAGCGTGTCGAGGTCGAAGGCGTGGGTCGGCTGGCCGATGTCCCAGAGGACGTGGTTCGTCGCGTCGACCGGCGCGCTGATCGGGTTCATCCCGAGGCCCCGGAGGCGCTCCTGCACCTTCGGGGCCGCCTCGCGGACGCGGATCCCCTCGATCACCCGCGCCGAGTAGCGCGAGCAGAGCTCCGGCTCCTCGATCGTCACGGTGGCGAGCGAGGCGGCGTCGACCGGGCCCTCGGCGGGCGCCGGGGCCGGCATGTCGCGGAACGCGCGCCCGAGGGCGCAGGCCGCCTCGCGCGCGAGGCCGCGGTGGTTCATTCCGTCGGGCCGGTTCGCCGTCAGCTCGACCTCGAGCACCGCGTCGCGCCCCTCCCCTTCCGTCCCTTCCACGATGAAGCCGACGTCGGTGAGGCGGCGGCGGAGCGTGGCGAGGCCGGGGAGCTCGCCGGGCAGGTACTGCCCGAGCCATTCGAGGCGGAACTTCATGGAGCTAACTCCACGTCCGGTCGAGGAACCGGACGTCGTTCTCGAAGAGGAGCCGCAGGTCGGGGATGCCGTGGAGGAGCATCGCGATCCGGTCGATCCCCATGCCGAAGGCGAACCCGGTGTAGCGCTCCGGGTCGATGCCGCCGTTCGCGAGGACGTTCGGGTGGACCATCCCGGCGCCCATGATCTCGATCCAGCCCGAGTACGAGCAGATCCGGCACCCCTTCTCGCAGAAGACGCAGCTCACCGCGCAGTCGACGCCCGGCTCGACGAACGGGAAGAACGTCGGCGCGAGGCGGACCTCGGCCTTCCCCCCGAAGAAGCTCTTCGCGAAGGCCGACAGCGTGCCGCGCAGGTCGGCGAAGGTGATCCCCTCGTCGACGACGAGCCCCTCCATCTGGTGGAAGACGGGCGAGTGCCGCGGGTCGATGTCGTCCTTGCGGTAGACGCGCCCCGGGCAGAGGACGCGGATCGGGGGCTTGCGCCCCTCCATCGTCCGCATCTGGACCGGCGAGGTGTGGGTCCGGAGGAGGAGCGCGTCGCGCCCCGTCCCGCCCCCCTCGACGAAGAAGGTGTCGACCGAGTCCCGCGCCGGATGGTCCGGCGGGAAGTTGAGGGACTCGAAGTTGTACCAGTCGGTCTCGATCTCCGGCCCGTCCGCGACCTCGTACCCGAGGCCGCGGAAGGCGTGCTCGATCCTCCGCCTCACGACGGTGAGCGGATGGAGCCGCCCGACGGGAGGCACCCTCGGCGGGAGCGTGACGTCGACCGCCTTCGCCGCCTCGGCGAGCGCCGCGGCGCGCGCGGACGCGTCCGCCTCGAGGGCGTCGAGGCGGGCCTCGACCTCCTGCTTGAGGGCGTTCACGCCGGCGCCGAACGCCGCCTTCTCGTCCTTCGGCACCTCCCGGAGGCGCGAAAGGAGGGCCGTGACGACGCCCTGCTTCTTGCCGAGCCACCGGACCTTCAGCTCGTGGACGTCGGCCGGCAGGAGGCCGCCGCGCACGGACGCGGCGGCCTCTGCCGAAGAGAGCTCGTCGGCGAAGAGACGGCGGGCCTCCTCGACGGAGGCCGGGCTCCCGGGGAGCACTGCTCGTAGCTCCCCGGACCCCCCGGCCTCTGGGCGAATACCGCTCATCCCTCTCCGCCTCAGGCGGCGGCGAGGGCGCTCTTGGCGGAGGAGACGAGCGCCGCGAAGCCCTTCGGGTCCTGGAAGGCGATCTCGGCGAGGACCTTGCGGTTCACGTCCGAGCCGGCCTTCTTCAGCCCCGCCACCAGCTGCGAGTAGCTGATGTCGTTCATCCGGGCGGCGGCGTTGATGCGGGTGATCCAGAGACCGCGGAACTCGCGCTTCTTCTGCTTGCGGTCGCGGGTCGCGTAGGCGAGCGAGCGCTCGACCTGCAGCTCGGCGATGCGGAAGCAGTTGTGCTTGGTTCCGTAGTATCCCTTCGCCAGTTCCAGGATCCTCTTCCGGCGATCCTTCCTCTTGGTTCCACGCTTGACGCGAGGCATGGTCTTCTCTCCTGTTCCTTAAGCGTAGGGAAGCATCTGCCGGACGGTGGCCGTGTCGGCCTTGGCGACGAGCGTCTGCTTCGCCAGCCCGCGCTTCCGGCCGGAGGCCTTCTTGGTCAGGATGTGCCGCTTCATCGCCTGGCCGCGCTTGAACTTGCCGGTCCCGGTGATCTTGAAGCGCTTGGCGGCGCCGCGGTGGGTCTTCCTCTTGTGGGTGGCCATGGGCCGGGTCTCCTTGCTCCGTGTCGATTTCGAGGCCGGCGGGCGGGGCGTGCCCGCTCGCGCGGGGCCGCTCCGGGACCCCCCCGGCGGGAGGTCAGTGCTTCTTCGGGGGGCCGAAGATGAGGTGCATCCGGTTGCCGAGCATCTCGGGGTTCCCCTCCGCGTGGGCCTTCCCCTCGAGGTCCTGGCCGAGGCGCTGGAGGACCTTCCGCCCGTTCTCGAGGCGCGACATCTCGCGGCCACGGAACTGGATCGTGGCCTTGACCTTGTCGCCCTCCTCGAGGAACCGGATGATGTTCTTCATCTTGAAGTCGTAGTCGTGGTCGTCGATGTTCGGGCGGAACTTGACCTCCTTGACCTGGGTCACCTTCTGCTTCTTCTTCGACTCGTGCTCCTTCTTCTTCTTCTCGAAGGTGAACTTGCCGAAGTCCATGATCTTGCAGACGGGAGGCTGGGCCTGTTCCGCGATGATCACGACGTCCAGCGCCGCCTCGCGCGCCTTCGCGAGCGCGTCCTGCGGGCTGACGACCCCGAGCTGCTCGCCGTCGGCCGCGATCAGCCGCACCTCGGGGAAACGAAGGATGTACTCGTTGATCGGGGAGTTCTTCTGGGGGGGGATCCTCGGACCGCCTCGAAAGAAAATGGCGCTTCCTCCTTCTGCTGAGACGACTCGTTACTTCGTGGCGGGCGCCTTCGCGCCCCACGTCGCCGCACGCGCGGCGACGGCCTGCTTCATCTCGTGGACGACCTCGTCGACGGGGCGCGACCCGAGGTCGCCCTCGTGGCGCTTGCGGAGCGAGACGGCGCCCGCCTCGCGCTCCTTCTCGCCGACGACGAGGAGCGCGGGGACCTTCTCGAGCTCCCCGTGCCGGATCTTCGCGCCGAGCTTCTCGTTCCGCTCGTCGATCGTGACCCTGAGGCCCGCGGCGCGGAGCTTCGCGGCGACCTCCCGGGAGTAGTCGAGGAGCTTGTCGGAGACCGGGATCACGCGCGCCTGCTCCGGCGAGAGCCAGAGCGGGAAGTCGCCGCCCGTGTGCTCGACGAGGATCCCGAAGAAGCGCTCGAGCGAGCCGAGCACCGCCCGGTGGAGGACCACCGGCCGCTTTCTCGAGCCGTCCTCGGCCGTGTAGTGGAGGTCGAACTGCTCGGGGTTCGAGAAGTCGACCTGGAGAGTGCCGAGCTGCCATCCGCGGCCGATGGCGTCCGTCACCTGGAAGTCGAGCTTCGGCCCGTAGAACGCGCCGTCGCCCGGGTTGAGGACGTACGCGCGGCCGCGCCGCTCGAACGCCGAGGCGAGGGCCTTCTCGGCGAGGTCCCAGTTCTCGACCGTCCCCATGAACTTCTCGGGGCGCGTCGCGAGGTGGACCTTCACGTCCGTGAAGCCGAACGCCCCGTAGACCTCGTCGATGAGGTCGATGAAGCGGTCCATCTCGGCCGGCATCTCCTCGAGCGAAACGAAGAGGTGCGCGTCGTCCTGGCAGAACGTCCTCACGCGAGTGAGCCCCTGGGTCACGCCCGACCGCTCGTACCGGTGGAGCCGGCCGAAGTCGGCGTAGCGGACCGGGAGGTCGCGGTACGAGAAGGCCTGCTGCGAGAACATCAGGAAGTGGCCCGGGCAGTTCATCGGCTTGACGCCGTACTCCCGCTCGTCGGCCACGGTGAAGAACATGTTCTCGTGGTAGTTCTGGTAGTGCCCCGAGCGCTTGAAGAGCTCGACGTCGAAGACCTGCGGGGTCACGACCTCGCTGTACCCGTATTTCGGGTAGAGGCTCCTCATGTACTCGACGAGGAGCGTGTAGACCGTCGCCCCCTTCGGGAGGAAGAAGGGGGAAGCCGGCGCCCACGGGTGGAAGAGGTAGAGCCCGAGCTCCTTGCCGAGCTTCCGGTGGTCCCGGGCGCGCGCCTGCTCCAGGCGGAGGAGGTGCTCGTCCAGCTCCTTCTGGGAGAGGAACGAGGAGCCGTAGATCCGCTGGAGCATCGGCTTGGTCTCGTCGCCCTTCCAGTAGGCGCCGGCCGCGTGCGTCAGCTTGAAGACGCCGAGCTTCCCCGTCGACGGGACGTGCGGCCCGCGGCAGAGGTCGATGAAGTCGGCCTGCCGGTAGCAGGAGAGCGAGCCCTCCGGGATGCCGTCGACGATCTCGACCTTGAGGTTGTCGCCCTGGGCCTCGAAGATCGCCACGGCCTCCGCCTTCGACATCTCGAGCCGCTCGACGGGGACGTTCTCCGCCACGATCTTCCGCATCTCGGCCTCGATCTTCTCGAGGTCCTCCGGCGTGAAGGGCCGGCCCGGGTCGAAGTCGTAGTAGTAGCCGTTCTCGATGGCCGGCCCGATCCCGATCTTCACGCCCGGGAAGAGGCGCTTGACCGCGTGGGCCGTCAGGTGGGCCGTCGAGTGCCGGTAGACCTCGAGCGCGTCGGGGTGCTTCGGCGTGATCACCTCGAACGCGCCCGACTGCGTGATGGGGCGCTTCAGGTCGAGGACCTCGCCGCCGACCTTCACCGCGAGCGCGTCCTTGGCGAGACGCGCCCCGATGGAGGCCGCCACGGCCTCGCCGGTCGTGCCCGCAGCGACCTCCCGGACGGAACCGTCGGGAAGAGTCAGGCGGACGACCTTTTCGGCGATGGCAGACATGGCGGCGACCTCCTCCATACGAGTTGGCGGGATTCGAGATCGGATTTCGGGAGGAGGAGGGGGTGCGGGATGGTAGGCGCTAGCGGACTCGAACCGCTGACCCCTTCCGTGTGAAGGAAGTGCTCTACCGGCTGAGCTAAGCGCCTGCGAACGCTGCGGGAAGCGGGATGGTAGGCGCGAGCAGGATCGAACTGCTGACCCCTACCGTGTCAAGGTAGTGCTCTCCCACTGAGCTACGCGCCTAAAAGCTTCCCAGGGCTACCGGCAGGGGACCTCGTGGAGGTACTTGAGCCCCGCCCTCGACCCGGATCAGATTCTCAAAAGACCCGCTCCGGCCCGTGGGCCGGAGCCGTGGAGGATACGGGGGGCGGCCGGAACCGTCAAGGAGGGGATGCCGCCGGCCGCGTCGCGACGTGGTCTTCGCCGCTGTAGCGGAGGTTCACCCGGACGGCGCGACCCTCCTCGTCCAGAGCGAAGAACGCTTTCCCGTCGCCGAGCGGGAAGTAGAACTCGAGCGGCCCGAGGGGGACGAGACCGGCCGAGAACCGCCCCTCGAGCTCCACCTCGAGGAGTTCCGTACCTCTTCTCACCGTCAGGGCCCTGCCGTCGGCCATCGAGAAGCGCCCCTCGAGGCGCGAGGTCTCGGCAGGGGGCAGCGACACGACCTCGCCCCGGGCGGGCATGTCCCACGGGAGCCCGAGGACGATGGCGCAGGTGTCCCGGACGAGAGCGGAGAGTCGGGTCCGGTCGAGGTTCGCCAGGACGATTACCGTCAGCCCGTCGTCGGGGAACTTCACGAAGTCGGAGAGATACCCCGGAAGGGCGCCGTTGTGCCGGTACCGCCGACGCCCGAAACCCTCGCCCGAGAACCACCCGAAGCCGTACCCGTCGAGGCCGGGGGTGAAGGCCTCGTCCGCTTCGGCCGCCGGAACGAGCCGGCCGCCATCCATGACGAGGCTCCAGCGCAGGAGGTCGTCCACCGTGCTGTAGAGCCCCGCGTCTCCTGCGGGGGGTGTCAGGGGGAGCCGCGGCACGGCCTTCAGGTGCCCGTCCGTCAGCGGCACACCCCTCAGCATCCGAGCCCACCCCGGGTCGCCGTGCGTGTAGCCCGTCGCCAGGCCGTCGGGAGGCGGTCCCGCGCCGAAGAAGCCGGACCGGGACATCCCGGCGGGTTTCAGGAGGGTCTCGGTGACGTACTCGGCGAAGGGGCGCCCGGCAGCGGCCTGGATGACGTGCGCGAGGACGACGTATCCCGAGTTGGAGTAGTGGAACTTCGTCCCCGGGGCGAACTCGAGCGGGCATCTCCGGGCCTCCTCGAGGATCCGCTCCGTCGCGTCGGGGCGCGTCATGAACTCCAGGTAGGCCGCCGATCCGAGTCCCAGGCGCTCCTCGTAGTCCGGGATCCCCGACGCGTGGTGGACCAGGTGCCGCACCGTGACCGGTCCCCAGGCCTCGGGACACGGGTCGAGGTACTCGCAGATCGAGTCGTCGAGCTTCAGCTTCCCCTCGTCGCGCAGCTTCAGCGCCGCCATCGCCGTGAACATCTTCGAGATGGACGCCATCTCGTTCTGCGTCTCGGGCGTGAAAGGCCTCCGCGCCTCAACGTCCGCGTACCCGTATCCCTTCCGGAAGAGGACCTCGCTCCCGCGAGCCACGAGGACCGCCCCGCTGAACCGGCCGAGCTCCGTCCGGGCCTTCAGGTACGCGTCGAGGGCCCTTGCAAAGGTCGGCTCGGCTGCCCGGAGCGGCCCGCCCGACAGGACGAGCGCCGACACGAAGGCACCGACGAGAAGCGCACGAACGCCGGGGAGGCAGGCAGGCCGCCGCATGCACGTTGTACGGGCGCCCGGGTCGGAAGTCACGCGAGACCGAGCCGGAAGCCGCCCGGAACCGTCAAGGAGGAGCGACGCGGCGCCGTCGATCCCGCAGGAGCAGCCCGAGCCCCGCGAGCAGGAGCGCGCAGAGGAGGGCGTAGGCCGCCGTTCGCGGGCCTTCCGGCAGCCCTCCCGGCCAGAGCGCGAGACCGTCCTGGTCGAGGACGAGGAACGCCGTCGCGGCGAGCGTGTAGGCGGCGAACGGCGCGCGCGGCCAGGCGGCGATCGCGGCGAGGGGGATCGCGAGGTACTGGTTCGTCATCGCGGGAGCGGCGCCGACGAAGGCGACCGTGTAGACGAGGAGCCCCTCCACGGCCCCTCCCTTCCGGAGGAGCCACCCGAGGGACAGGAGGAGCGTGAGCCAGACCCCCTCGGGCGGAACGGCCTCGAGCGCCGCGCCGGGGAGGAGCGTCCTGTAGAGGGGCGCGTTGTGCGTCGACGTGTAGGTCAGGACGTTCGAGACGATCCCGGCCCCTCCCCCGGCGACCCAGGGCAGGAACGAGAGCGCGAAGAGGGCCGGCGGGACGATCGCGCTGCCGACCCGCCTCGCGATCCCCCTCTGCCCCGCGGCGGCCCAGAGAGGAAACAGGAAGAGGATGTGCTTCGTCGCCAGCGACGCCCCGAGGAGGAGCCAGGCGGCGACGTCGCGCCGGGTCAGCCGCCCCTCCCGGCGCTCCTCGAGACGCTCGGCGCCGAGGAAGCCGAGGAGGAGAGCGAGGTTGTCGAACTGGCGGTGGTAGCCCGTGACGAGGAGGGAAACAGGGCTGAAGAGGAGGAAGAGCGCCGCGCGGTCGCCGAAACGGCGGCGGAGGCGGCTCGCGAGGGCCACGTCGACGGCGGAGAGGAGGAGGGCGAGGCCGAGCCGGAAGGCCGCCTCCCGCGCCCCTCCGAAGAGGGACGCCGCGCCCCAGAGCCCGCCGACGACGCGGAACCAGACCGGCCCGTAGTTGTAGCGGGTCGTCTCGGCGTAGACGTTCCCGCCGGAGGCGACGACCTTCGCGACGATCTCGTACGACGCGACGTCGTAGTTGTGGCCGAGCGTCGCGAGGCCGAGCCGGAGACCCACGCCCGCCGCGACGAGCGCGGCGGCGACCCCCGCGCGGGACCGACCGGTCAGAGGCCCCCCGCGGCGGCCTTCAGGCGTCTCACGTTCGCGGCGACGTCGCCGCCGAAGACCGCGGAGCCGGCGACGAGAACCGTCGCCCCGGCCTCGACGACGGCGCTGGCGTTCTCCGCCTTGATCCCGCCGTCGATCTCGAGCTCGGCCTTCGAGCCGCAGGCGTCGAGCATCGCGCGGAGGCGCCGCACCCGCGCCGTGGCGGCCGGGATGAACGACTGCCCCCCGAAACCGGGGTTCACCGACATCACGAGGACCTGGTCGACGTCCGGGAGGATCTCCTCCAGGGAGGAGAGCGGCGTCGCGGGGTTCAGCGTCACGCCCGCCTTCGCGCCGAGCTCGCGGATCTGCTGGACCGTCCGGTGGAGGTGCGGGCACGCCTCGACGTGGACCGTCAGGACGTCGGCCCCCGCCTTCGCGAAGGCGGGCAGGTAGCGCTCCGGCTCGACGATCATGAGGTGGACGTCGAGGAGAGCCCCCGTCTCCTCGCGCAGCGGCTTCAGCGCCTCGACGACGAGCGGCCCGATCGTGATGTTCGGGACGAAGCGCCCGTCCATCACGTCGACGTGGAGCCAGTCGGCCCCGGCGGAGACCGCCTCGCGGGCGTGGGAGAGGAGCCGTCCGAAATCGGCCGAGAGGATCGACGCGGCGAGCTTCGCCATGCCCCCATCTTCTCGCACTCCGGCGCGCCCCGGGCGTGTGGCACGATGACGCGATGTCGCGCCTCGGAAGCCGGGCCGTGCGGACGCTCGTCGTCCTCGCCGTGGCGCTCCTCTTCCGCGTGACGGCGTCGGACGCGCTCCTCCCCGGGTTCAACGAGGACGAGGCGTACGCGGCCCGGAACGCCGCCCGCTTCGCGAGCGGCGCGGAGCCGCTCGAGCCGCTCCGCCTCTATCCCCACGGGATCAGCCAGGCGCTCCTCGGCGGCTTCCAGCCCGGCTACTACTACGCCTGGCCGGCGGCGGTCCTCCGCCTCGCCGGCTGGTCCCGCCCCGCCTGGAGGCTCGCCTCGATCCTCCCCTCGGTCGCGATGGTCCTCCTCCTCTACCCGCTCGGCGCCGGGCTCCTCGGCGAGCGAAGGGCGTTCCTCGCCGCGCTCTTCCTGGCCGCGTCCCGCTGGCACGCGAGCGACGGCCGCTGGGGGTGGCACGCGGTCTTCGCGGCGGCGCTCGGCCTCGCCGGCCTCCTCCTCGTCGAGGCGGCGGCGCGCCGGGGATCCGCGTGGCCGGCCGCCGCCGGCGGCGTCCTCGTCGGCCTCGGGGTGCCGTGCTACGCGGCGGCGGCCCCGCCCGCCCTCGCGTCGGGACTCCTTCTCCTCCTCCCCCGCCCGCGGCTCCGGCCCCTCGCCGCGTGGGCGGGCGGCCTCGCCCTCGGCCTCCTCCCGCTCCTCGCGATGTTCCGGAGCCAGCCCGAGGCGCTCCTGGCGCGCGGCCGGGCCGCCTCCCTCCTCTCGGATGCCGGTTCCCCGTCGCAGGTCCCCCTCTTCCTCGCGGGGAACGTCATCCACTACGCGGGCCTCTTCCACGTCTCGGGCGACCCGCTCCCGTGGCACACGCTCGAGAAGGCCCCCGCGCTCGACCTCGCCTCCGGCCTCGCCTTCCTCGCGGGCCTCCTCCTCGCGCTCCGCCGACCGCTCCGTCCCCCGAGGACGTTCGCCCTCGTCCTTCTCCTCGCGCCGCTGTCGGCGGGCCTTCTCTCCCAGGTCACGGACGCGCCGAACCAGTACCGGGTCGGCCTCGCGGCTCCCGCCACCGCGCTCCTCGCGGCGTCGGGAGCGCTCCTCGCGTCCCGCCTCCTCTCGAGGCGCGCCCGGGCCGCACGGCTCCTCCCCGCGGGCCTCCTCCTCGCCTCGGCCGGGCTCAACGCGCACTTCCTCTTCGTCCGCTGGCCGTCGAGCCCCGGCGCCTTCGACGGCTACGGCGGCCTCTACACGACGCTCGCCGCCGACGTCGAGAACCTGCACGCGGCCGGGATCCCCGTCGCCGTCAGCCCGGGGGCCGTCCCGGACCGGCTCCGCCTCGACGTCGCGATGGCCCGGAGCCTCGCCGATGCCGCGGCCGCCGGCACGAGGGGCCGCCTGCCCTACGCGTGGACGTGGGAGGCGCAGGGGGACGCGGCGCTCGTCGCGCCGGGCTCCGACCCGCGAGGCACGCCCCGGCTCGACCGGTGGGGCCGGGTCCTCTACCGCGTCGTCGCCCCCTCCGGTGCGCCCTGAGGGGCGGACTTCCGCTTCACCCAGAGCCGCTTCGTCACGCGCGCGACGACCTCTCCGTCCTCGCCCGTGACCTCCACCGACAGGAGAGGCTCCGTCTTCCCGTCCCGGTCGGCGGCCGCGCGGATCTGCTCGACCGTCTCCGGCGGGAGGTGGAACGTCGCCGAGACCCGGCCGCGTCCCGGCTTGAGGAACTCGATCGACGCGGACTTGTCCCAGACGAGATAGCCGTCCCCGAGGAGCCGGACGAGGAGGAGGACGAACCACGGGTCGCACATCGAGTAGAGCGAGCCGCCGAAGTGGGTGCCGAAGAGGTTTCGGTTCCAGGGGCGGAGCGTCATCTCCACCCGGATCGTCCGCTCGTCGCCGAGCCGGTGCCGGACCCGCACGCCCGCGCCGAGGTACGGCGGGTAGACGTTGATGATCCGGAAGAGGAGCCGCTCGCGCCGGGTCGACATCCGCCGAAGATAGCCGAATCGCGCGTCCCCCGGACGGCGGCGCGCGCCGCGGCCGGCTCCCCGCTCGGATATCCTCGGCGTTCGTGAAGCTCGTCATCCAGATCCCCGCGTGGGACGAAGAGGACCAGATCGCGGCGGCCGTCCGCGAGCTGCCGCGCGACGTCCCCGGCTTCACGCGCGTCGAGGTCCTCGTCGTCGACGACGGCTCGACCGACGCGACGTCGCGCGTCGCGAAGGAGGCCGGGGCCGACCACGTCCTGAGGCTCGGGATCCACCGCGGCCTCGCCGTCGCGTGGAGGGCCGGGCTCGACCACGCCCTCGCGCTCGGGGCCGACGTCGTCGTCTCGACGGACGCCGACCGGCAGTACGCCGCGGAGGACGTCGCGACGCTCGTCGCGCCGATCGTCCGGGGGGAAGCCGAGATCGTCGTCGGCGACCGCGGGGTCGCGACGAAGGCCGACTTCTCGCCCGGCAAGCGGCTCCTGCAGCGCCTCGGCTCGTGGGTCGTGAGGCGCGCCTCGGGGGCCGACGTCCCCGACGCGACCTCCGGCTTCCGCGCGATGACGCGCGAGGCGGCGCTCCGCCTCAACGTCTATTCCCGGATGACCTACACGATCGAGACGCTCATCCAGGCGGGGAACAAGGAGATGGCGGTCCGGTCCGTGCGAGTCCGGACGAACCCGCCCGTCCGCCCGTCGCGCCTCTTCCGCCGCGCCTCGCGGTACGTCCTCGTCCAGGGGGCGAACATCCTCAGGATCACCGCGCTCTACAAGCCGCTCCCGGTCTTCCTCGGCCTCTCGGCGATCCTCTTCCTCCTCGGGGCCGCGCTCTTCGGGCGCTACGCCTTCTTCCTCCTGACGCGCGAGACGCCGGGGGCTCACATCCAGTCGCTCCTCCTGGCCACGGTCTTCCTCGTCGGCTCGTTCCTCTCCTTCCTGACCGGACTCCTCGCCGACCTCATCTCGATCAACCGGACGCTCATGGAGGAGATCCTGCTCCGGCTGCGCCGCCACGAGGCGGCCCGGGGCGCCGAGGACCGTGACGACGCGCGAGGGTGAGGGGGGCGCCCGCCTCCTCCGCCGCGTCGCGCTGACGCTCCTCTGGCTCCTCCTCCTCGCCCTCCTCGCGCGGCAGGCCGCGCACGCCCCGGCCGACGTCCTCGAGCGGCTCGGCAGGGCCCGGCCCTCTCTCCTCGCGGCCGGGATCGCCGTCTATGCCCTCGCCTTCGCGGCGCGCGCGGCCCGCCTCAACCTCCTCCTCCCGCCGGCCGACCGCGTCCCGTTCGGGCGCGCCTGGTCCGTCTCCGGCGCGACGACGTTTCTCCTGCAGGTCCTCCCCTTCCGCGGCGGCGAGGTCGCGAGCTGGGCCCTCTACCGGCGCGTCCTCGGCACGGGGTGGGCGCGCGCCGGGGCGGTCTTCGTCCTCGTGAAGACGCTCGACAGCGCGGCGTTCCTCCTCGCCGGCCTCGCGGGGGCCGCGGCGCTCGCAGCGCGGAGCGGCGTCCCGGTCCTGGGCGGGGCGACCGCCGCGGCCGTCGCCGCAGGGACGATCCTCCTCGTCCTCCTGCCGCGCCTCGGGGTCCCCCTCTTCGAGGCGGCGGCCCGGCGCTTCCCGGAGCGCCCGCGCCTCGCGCGCGGCCTCGCCGAGCTCGCCGAGGGGCTCCGCGTCGCGCGCGAGTCGCCGCGGGCCTACCTCCTCGCGTTCGGCGGCGCCGTCGCGTTCCTCGCCGGGCACTTCGCGGCGCTCGCGCTCCTCTTCGGGGCGCTCGGCCTGACGCCGTCGCTCGCCGTCCTCGCGGTCGCCTCGCTCGCGTCGGTCCTCTCGGCGGCCGTCCTCCCCTCCCCGGCGGGGACGTTCGGGCCGATGGAGTCGGGCTTCGCGGCGGGGCTCGCGCTGGAGGCGATCCCGCTCCCGCTCGGCGCGGCGGCGGCTGCCGCCGTCCACCTCCTGACGACGGTCGCCTGCGGCCTCGTCGGCCTCCCGCTCCTCCTCCGCCGCGGCGGCGGGAAGGTCAGCCCGCCGGCCTGACCGCGGAGAGCCTGCGGGAGCCCGGGGAGACGATCTCCTGCCCGAGCTTGCAGAAGGGGCAGTCGGCCGCGGCCCAGGTCGGGACCTCCATCCGGAGGACGGCCCGGAACGGCAGCCCCTCGAGGAGCTCCGTCCCGCCGCCGGCGGAAGCGCCCCTCCGGTCGACGACCGCGGCGCAGGCGACCGGCACGGCCCCGAGCTCCCTCACGAGCGCGAGGACCTCGCGCGTCGAGCCCCCCGTCGTCACGACGTCCTCGACGACGACGACCTTCTCGCCCGGCTCGAGGCCGAGGCCCCGCCGGAAGACGAACGCCCCCTCGACCCGCTCGGTGAAGATCGCGCGGCGCCCGAGGGCGCGCCCCACCTCGTGGCCGATGATCAGGCCCCCCATCGCCGGCGAGACGACGGCGTCGATGCCGAGGCCCGCGAGGGCCGCGCCGAGGGCCGCGCCGAGCGCGCCCGCCCGGTCGGGCCACTGGAGGACCTTCGCGCACTGCAGGTACTTGTCGGAGTGGAGCCCCGAGGAGAGCTTGAAGTGGCCCGAGAGGAGGGCCTCGGTCTCCTCGAAGTGGCGGAGCGCCTCGTCTGCCTTCATGCGGATCCTTCCTCGCGTCTCTTGAGGCCGTAGCGGTCCATCTTCTTGTAGAGGTTCGACCGCGGGGTGTCGACGGCCTCGGCCGTCCGCGTCACGTTCCCGCCGTTCTCGGCGAGCTTGGCCACGAGGTAGAGCTTCTCGGCCTCGTCCTGGAACTCCTGCAGCGTCTTCACCGAAAGAAGGCGGCTCCAGACCTCGTCCGCGGCCGTCGCCGCGGCGAGACCGGAGGACGTCCCGTCCGGTACGGCCTCACCGGCCGCCGGCTCCGGCTCTCCTTCGCGGACGACCCGTCCGCCCCGGACGACGACCGCCGCCCCGGGCCTCGCCTCGCCCGGCGCCTCGAGGTCCGCGGCGTCGACGACGTCGCCGTCGGTCATGATCATGAGCCGCTCGACGAGGTTCTTCAGCTCGCGGACGTTGCCGGGCCAGGGGCGCGCGGCGAGCGCCATGAGCGCCGCGTCGGTGAAGCGCTTCGGGCGGTAGTTGTTCGTCCGGGCGAAGAGCTCGGCGAAGTGGAGGACGAGGGCCGGGACGTCCTCTGGGTGCTCGGCGAGCGCGGGCGTCCTCAGCGGGATGACGTTCAGCCGGTAGAAGAGGTCCTCGCGGAACTTCCCCTGCCGGATCATCTCGGTCAGGTCGCGGTTCGTCGCCGCGATGACGCGCACCTTCACGCGGACGACGCGCGGGCTCCCGACCGGCTCGACCTCACCCTCCTGCAGGACGCGGAGGACCTTCGCCTGCGCCGAGAGCGACATGTCGCCGATCTCGTCGAGGAAGATCGACCCGCCGTCGGCCTCGACGAACTTCCCCACCTGCTTCCGCTCGGCGCCCGTGAACGACCCCTTCTCGTGGCCGAAGAGCTCCGACTCGATGAGCGTCTCGGGGATCGCCGCGCAGTTCACCTGGATGAACGGCCCCGCCTTGACGGCCGACCCCTCGTGGATCGACCGGGCGACGAGCTCCTTGCCCGTCCCGCTCGGCCCGACGATGAGGATCGTCGCGGGCGTCGGCGCGGCCCGGGAGACGTCGGCGAGGAGCTTCCGCATCGGGGCCGAGTCGCCGACGAGGCGCGTGAGGCCGAGGCGGCTCCGGAGCTCCTGGTTCTCGCGCGTCAGCCGCGAGGCGTCGAGGACGCGGCGGAGCGCGTTCAGGACGTGCTCCGTGGCGAGCGGCTTCTCGAGGAAGTCGTTCGCGCCGGCCCGGATCGCCTCCATCGCGGTCCGCACGTCGCCGTGCCCCGAGATCATCACGACGGGCGTCGCGACGCCGCGCTTGCGGATCTGGGCGAGCGTCTCGAGGCCGTCCTGCCCCGGCATCTTGATGTCGAGGAGGACGGCGTCGTGGTCCGGCGCCTCGGCGGCCGCGTTCGCGCCGGCCGAGACGGCGGTCACGTCGTACCCCTCGTCGAGGAGGATCGCGCGGAGCGACTCCCGGATGTCGCCCTCGTCGTCGCAGATGAGGATCCGCTGGGCCATCGGCGCGGAGGATACGACGACCGTCAGGGGGCCTTCGCCGGGGGCGGGACCGCCGGCGCCCCGAGCTTCTCGAACGGCACGTCGAGGAGCGGGTACTCCCGCCAGTCCTTGTAGTCGAAGTGCCACCACTCCCACGGGTAGACGAAGAAGCCCTCGCGCTCCATCGCGCCCCGGAGGAGCTCGCGCCGGTCGAGCTGCCCCCTCGTCCCCCCCTCCCAGGTCACGTACGAGCGCGGGCTCATCTCGTCGTAGCCGGAGCCCATGTCGGCGGCCCTGCCGGAGTCGAGGTGGTAGAGGGACAGGTCGACGGAGCAGCCGCGGTTGTGCCGCGAGCCTCGCTTCGGGTCGGCCACGAAGAGCTTCTTGTCCTCCGGCGTCGCGTCCCAGAACGCCTTCGTCACCGCCCACGGGCGGTAGCCGTCGAAGACCAGGAGCCCGTACCCCTTCTCCTTCAGCTCCCGGCTCACCCTCGCGAGCGACTCCGCCGCCGGCCGCTGGAGGAACGCCCGTGCCTCCCGGTAGACCGGCCGCCCGAGGAAGTTGTCGTCGCGGGCGTAGCGGACGTCGAGCCGGATCGCCGGGTCGAGCCTCGTCAGCTCGACGAGGTCGGGCGCGCGGAACGTCCCCGCCTCGGCGGGGGGCGCCGTCTGCGCCCGGGCTGCGGACGAGAGGGCGAGGAGGAGGAGGGCGAGCGGCGCGCTCCGTCTCATGCGGCAGCCGGATCGTAGCCCCGACGGATCGGCTCAGCCCTCGGCGAGGCGCTTCAGGACGAGGATCGTGAAGTCGTCCGCGAAGTGGTCCACGCCGGTGTGCGCCGTCGTCGCGCGCGCGACCGCGGCGATCACCCTCGCGCTCGGGCGGTCGCGCACCTCGAGGACGACCTCCGCGAGCCGGTCGACCCCGAACTCCGCGCCGTCGGGCCCCTCCGCCTCGACGACCCCGTCCGTGAAGAGGACGAGGAGGTCTCCCGGGTCGATCGTCACCTCTCCGGCGAGGTAGCGGGCCCCGGCGAGGAGGCCGAGCGGCGGCCCGCCGGTCGTCAGCTTCGTGTACCGCCCGTCCGCCCGGACGAGGAGCGGGGGTGCGTGGCCGCAGTTCGAGAACGCGAAGTGCCCCCGGCCCGGGTCGAGGACGCCGTAGAGCGCGGTGACGTACTCCGTCGGCCCGACCCGCTCCCGGAGGAGCCGGTTCGCGGCGGCCGCGGTCCGGACGGGCTCCGGCTCCCCCTCGACCTGCGTCCGGAGGATCGCGCGGAACGTCGTCAGGGTCATCGCCGCGAGGCTTCCCTTCCCCGAGACGTCCGCGACGACGAGGCCGAGCCGGCCGTCGGGGAGCGCGATCCGGTCGAAGTAGTCGCCGCCGATCTCGTACCGGGGGCGCGTGAGCCCCGCGGCGTCCCAGCCGGGGATGCCGTGCCAGAGCGCCGGCCCCGACTCCTCGCCCGCCTCGAGCGCGAGGCGGAGCTCCTCCTCGAGACGTTCCTTCTGCACGAAGAGCCGGTAGAGGATCGCCTTCTCGACGGCGATCGCGGCGGCGTCCGCGAAGAGGCGGAGCGTCTCGGCGTCCTCCTCGCAGTACGCGCCCTCGTCGTCGCTCTCGAGGTTCATCGCGCCGACGAGACGGCCGCCCGCGTAGACCGGGACCGCCAGCTCCGAGCGCGTCGCGGGGCGCCCCATGATGTACCTCGGGTCGAGGCGGACGTCGGCGGCCAGGGCCGGCTCCCCCGTCTGGAGAACGTGGCCGACGAGCCCCTGGCCCATCGCGAGGAGCCGGTCGAGGTCGGGGAGCGGGCCTCCGAACCCTCGGCGGACGGTCGCCGCGATCCTCCTCCACGAGAGACCGTAGCCCGGGAAGACCTCCTCGCGGTTCAGGACGAAGATCCCCGCGGCGTCGTAGCCCACCGCGGCGCGGAGGGTGTCGAGGAGGCGGCCCAGCACGTCCTCGAGGTTCAGCGTCCCGTCGAGCTCGTGCGCGATCCGGACGAGGAGACGGTTCCGCTCCTCCGACGTCATCCCCTTCCCGGGACGCCCCCCGTCCCGCGCGCCCGGCTGCATCGCGGCAGGATAGCACCCCGGGGGTCAGGTCTTGATTGAGCGGCCGGCCGGCCGTGATCCCGGCCGGGCGCGGCACCAGGGTGGCGAGAGGGCCGCCCGACCGGTAACCTCTCGCCCCGACATGCTCGTCCTCGCCCTCCTCCTCGCGCAGGCCGCGGCGGCGGCGCCGTCCGCGACGCCCGCCGCGACGCCCGCGCCCGCCCCGGCGCTCCGCCCCGCGCCGCTCCTCGGCCGCTCCGAGCAGGGCGCCCGGCCGAAGACGCTGAGCGAGCACGCCGCCGAGATGAAGGCGAAGGGGGCCTCCGCGCGGCGCGTCTCCTTCGACGACGTCGCGACCGCCGATCCTCTCGACGCGGCGCCTCCCGCGATGGAGGCCCGGGCGGGAGCGAAGCCGGGAGCGCCCCCGCCGGCTTCCCCCGACGCTGCGGCCGCCGCGGCCCAGCAGCGCATGGACTGCGCCGTCGAGCGCGGCCTCGCCGTTCCGGAGCGGACGACCTCCTCGCGGCGGGCGAACGCCCGCCGCGAGTGGGACGATGCCGCCGAGGCCTGCCGGCGGACGCCCGGGTGCGTGCCCCAGTACCGCGACGACGCCCGCTTCGGCGAGAGCAAGCCGCTGAAGACGGACGCGGAGGTCATCGAGGAGATGAGGAAGCGCGGCTTCTCCGAGCCGCACCCGCTCCCGAAGTAGGGCGGAGGAAGTGGCGGAAGCGTGTGGGAGTCGAACCCACCCGCCGCCCCTCGCGGGGCGTGCACGCTGGTTTTGAAGACCAGGAGGGCCACCGGACCCCTTGCGCTTCCGCCGCCGATTCTACGCATCGCGGGCGCGGAGGCCGCGTGACGAGGGTCCTCTTCGTCGAGGGGAGGGACGAGGCGGCGCTGCGCGTCTTCGCGAAGGGTCTCGCCTGCCGCTGGCGCCTCCTCGCCCGGGAGGAGCAGGGGCTCTTCCTCCTCGAGGCGACGGACCCGGGCGAGGGAGCCGAGCGCGCGGCCGCCTCGCTCCCCGGAGCCCGCGCCTGGGCCTTCGAGGTCGTCGGGGAGGGCCCCTCCGACTAGACTCCCCCCGATGGCCGACACCCCTCCGCGCCGCGTCGTCGTCGGGATCTCGGGAGCCTCCGGCCTCCCCTACGCGAAGGACCTCCTCGAGACGCTCCGGCGCGCCGGGGGCGTCGAGGTCCACCTCGTCGCGACGGACGGCGCCCGGCGCGTCGCCGCCGACGAGCTCGACGCCCCCTTCGACGCGCTCGCGGCCCTCGCCGACGTCGTCCACCCGAACCGGGACGTCGGCGCCTCGATCGCCTCCGGTTCCTTCCGCACCCTCGGCATGGCCGTCGTGCCGTGCAGCGCCACGACGCTCTCGAAGGTGGCGTACGGCGTCTGCGATAACCTCCTCGCGCGCGCGGCCTACGTCCACCTGAAGGAGAGGCGGCCGCTCGTCCTCGTCCCGCGCGAGGCGCCGCTCCCGCTCCCCACGCTCGAGGCGATGGTGAAGGCCGCCCAGGCCGGCGCGACGATCCTCCCCGCGAGCCCCGGCTTCTACGGACGGCCGCGGACGATCGACGACCTCCTCGGGTTCGTCACCCAGCGCGTCCTCGACCTCCTCGGCGTCGCGGTCGATCGGTCGCCGCGCTGGAAGGAGGGCTGAGGAGCGCTCGTGGGGGCCTCCTCGCGGCACGTGCTCTTCGCCGGCGCGTTCGTCGCGCTCGAGGAGCGCTTCCTCGACGAGGTCCGCTCCCTCAAGGAGGGCGACCCGCTCCGGCCCGTCGACGTCCTCGTCGGCTCGAACCTCCTCGGCGTCTACCTGAGGCGGCGCGCGGCGGAGGCGCTCGGCGGCGTCGCGAACCTCCGGTTCCTGACGTTCCTCGACCTCGCCCGCGAGCGCGTCGGCGCCCCCGACGCGCGCCCGCCCCTCCCGCCGCTCGGAGAGGCCCTCCTCGCGCGGCGGGCGCTCCGCGAGACGCCCGAGGGAGAGGTCTTCGACGTCCTCCGCGAGCGCCCCTCGACCGCGGGACTCCTCGCGCGGACGGCGGCCGACCTGCGTGGCGCCGGCCTCGCCCCGTCCCGCTTCGCCGCGCTCCTCCCGGCCGCCGCGCGAACCCCGGACCGCGCCGCCTTCCTCGCGAAGGTCGCCGCGGTCCTCGCGCGCTTCGAGGAGCTCCGCTCCGCCTTCTCCGACGCCGACGCGCTCCTCGCGCGCGCTTCCGCCGCGGGGGGCCTCTCCCGCCCGGACCCTCTCCTCGTCTACGGCCTCTACGACCTCGGCGGCGTGCGGGAGGCGCTCCTCGCCGCCGTCGCCGCCGAGAGGCCGGTCGTCGCCTTCGTCCCGGTCGACGGCGAGGCCGAGGAGTCGGGAGACGGCATCCCGCCCGTCCGGGCGCTCCTCTTCTCGCGCCTCCTCGGCGCGGCGCCGCACGCCCTCGTCGCCGCGCCGGCTCCTCCCGAGGAGCCCGTCGTCGTCGCCCCGTCCGAGCTCTCCGAGGCGCGCGAGGTCGTCCGCGAGGTCCTCCGCGCCGTCGACGACGGCGTGCCCCTCCACCGGATCGCGATCCTCGTCCGCGACCCCGCGCGCCAGGAGCCGGCCCTCGTCGCGGAGCTCGCGCAGCGGGAGGTCCCGTTCTTCCGCCCCGCCGGCGCCGGCTTCTCGAGGACGCCCCTCGCCCGCGCGGCCGCGGGGCTCCTCGAGCTCCCCGCCTCCGGATTCGCCCCCGACGCGCTCCTCGCCCTCGTCGACGTCCTCGAGGGGCTCGGCCTCCTCGCGCCGGGCGTCCGCGCGCGCGCCGCGCGCGCCCTCGTCGAGCTCCGCGCGCGCGAGGGGTGGGACGACCTGAAGGCGCGCCTCTCCGCCCGCCTCGCCCGCGCGCGCGCCGAGGAGCCCGCCGAGGCCGAGGGACGTCTCGCGCGCCGGGAGGCGCGGGTCCGCGTCGACCTCGAGGCGCTCCGCGCGGTCGTCGACCTCGTCTCGCCCGTCCTCCCGAGCACCGACCCCGCGCCGTGGGGCGCGTGGGCCGTGCGGATCGCCGGGAGCGTCGCCGCGCTCCTCGGGAACCTCCCCGGCGCCGACGACGTCGCCGCCGCGGCCTCGCGCCTCGGCGACCTCGAGTCCGTCGAGCCGGGTGCGGCCGTCGCGGCGTCCGACGTCCTCCCGCTCCTCTCGGAGGCGCTCGAGGAGACGCCGGTCCGGCAGGGGCGCTTCGAGCGCGACGGGGTTTCGATCCTCACGCACGTCTCGGCGCGCGGCCTCCTCTTCGACGTCGTCCTCGTCCCCGGCCTCGTCGAGCAGTCGTTCCCGCGCGCGGGGCGGCCCGATCCGCTCCTCTTCGACGACGAGCGGAAGGCCGTCTCCGGGAACGCGAAGGTGCTCCTCGCCCCGCGGACGGGCCGCCGCCACGCCCGCGAGGAGCGCTTCCTCTTCCGGCTCGCCCGCGGCGCCGCGCGGCGCCGTCTCGTCCTCCTCGCCGCGCGCCGCGAGGCCGCGACCGACCGGCCGCGCCTCCTCTCGCCGTTCCTCCTCGACCTCCTCGAGGAGCGGGCCGGGCGCCCCGTCTCCGAGGCCTCTCTCGCCGACCCTTCAACCGCGGCCGCGCTCGGCGTCCGGTGGATCCGGCTCGGGCGGCCGACCGCCGCCGAGCCCCCCGTCGACGCCGACGAGGCCCTCCGCCGCGCGCTCGCCCGCGCGCCGAAGCGCGCGGCCGCGCTCCCGCCCGGCCTCGAGCCGCTCGGCCGCGCGCTCCGCCGGGGCCGGTCCCGCGCCGAGGCGCGCTACACCGAGTTCGAGGGGCGCCTCGGGCGCCCGCCGCGCGCGCTCCTCTTCGAGGGGCGCGTCGTCACGGCGAGCCGGCTCGAGAAGCTCGCCTCCTGCGCCTACAAGGCGTTCCTCACCGAGGCGCTCGGGCTCTCCGCGCCCGAGGAGCCGCCCGGCGAGCTCGTCCTCGACCGGCGGACGGTCGGCGAGCTCGCTCACGCGGCCCTCGACGCCGCGGCGAAGGAGGCGGTCCGGAGCGGCCGATCCCTCGCGGACGTCCTCCGCGCGAGGGGCGACGCCGAGGCGGGGCGGCAGCTCCGCCGGTTCCTCGACGACTGGGAGATCGACCTTCCCCCCGTCCTCGCCGAAGCCTCCTCCGCGTACCTCGCGGCCCTCCTCCGCGCCGTCGCCGGGCACGAGGCCGGCCGTCCCGACCCGCTTCCCGTCGCCGGCGGCGAGGTCCGCTTCGGCCCCTCGACCGGCGCGCCCGTCGCGGCGGGCGAGGGGCCGGCGAGCGCCGTCCTCGCGGGGCGGATCGACCGGCTCGACCGGGACGGCGACGCGGCGCGCGTCGTCGACTACAAGTTCGCGAAGCCGAAGCCGTTCGGGAAGACGAACCGGAAGGGCTACCGGCTCGTCGGCGGCGAGAAGGTGCAGCTCGCGGCCTACGCCCTCGCCGTCCGCGCCCTCGGCGCCGAGGACGTCTCGTCGGAGTACCTCTTCGTCACCGACGGGCCGAAGGGGGGCGCGCCCGAGGCCGCCGCCGTCGCGTTCGACGCGGCCGGGACCTGCGAGGCGGTCGCCTCCTTCCACCGCGCCGTCGGCCTCCTCGACGCCGCGATCCGCCGGGGAGACCTCCTGCCGCGGACTGCCTCGCTCTCCGCGGGCGAGAGCCTCTGCACCTTCTGCGAGGTCGCCGCCGTCTGCGGGCCCGGGCATCGGCGCGTCTACGACGCCAAGCGCGAGGCGGAGAAGGAATCCCGTCCCGACGCGCCTCTCTTCGCCCTGGAGGAGATCCCGTGACGCCCCTCGCCGACGACGCCGCGCGGAAGGCCGCCGTCGCCGAGGTCGAGCGTTCGCTCCTCGTCGAGGCCTCGGCGGGGACCGGCAAGACGCGGACCCTCGTCGAGCGGATCGTCCACCTCGTCGTCGAGGCCGAGCGGCCCCTCTCCTCGATCGCGGCGATGACGTTCACCGAGAAGGCCGCGGGCGAGATGAAGGAACGCCTCCGCCGGAGGCTCGACGAGGTGGCGCGCTCCGCGGAGGACCCCGCGCACCGCGAGAGGGCCGCCGCCGCGCGTCGAGACCTCGACTCCGCCGAGGTCTCGACGATCCACTCGTTCTGCGCGAGGCTCCTCCGCGAGCGGCCGGTGGAGGCCCGGGTCGACCCGGAGTTCGTCACCCCCGAGGACGGCGTCGCCCTCGAGCTCTTCGAGGAGGTCTTCGGCGACTGGGTCGACGAGGCGGCCCGCGCCGGCGGCGCGGTCACCGACGCGCTCCGGCGCGGGCTCTCGCCCGACGCCCTCCGCGAGCTCGCGACGACGATCCACCACGAGCGCCCGCTCGTCCTGTCGGGAAGGGTCCCCGACGACCCGCTTCCCTACGTCCGCGCCGAGCTGGCCGGCCTCGTCGCGGAAGGCGAGCGGGTCGTCGCCGACGTTCCGCCCGACCTCCGCAAGGACGCGAAGGTCCTCCTCGTCCGTTCGGCGATCGACGAGATCCGCTCGCTCCTCCCGCTCGGGGTCGCGGAGCTCGCGGCGTTCCGGCCCGTCACCGAGATCAGCTTCCGCCCCGGCCGGCGAGGGCTCTTCGCCGGGGAGACGAAGGAGCGCGCCGAGAGCTTCCGGGACGGCTGGAAGGAGCTTCCGTCGCGCCTCGCCGCCCTCCCCGACGAGATGCTCCTGGCCCGGCTCGTGGCGGCTCTCCGCGACGGCTTCCTCCCGCGGCTCGAGGCGGAGGCGCGCCGGCGCGGCCTCCTCGACTTCGACGACCTCCTCCTCGAGGCGCGCGGCCTCCTCCGCCGATCGCGCGCCGCGCGCGAGCACTTCCAGTCGCGGTTCCCCCACCTCGTCGTCGACGAGTTCCAGGACACCGACCCGGTCCAGGCCGAGGTCGTCCTCCGCCTCGCCGCGCCCGAAGGGGAGCAGGACCCGGTGGAGTGGGAGGAGCTCGAGCCCGCGGGGGGAGCCCTCTTCCTCGTCGGCGACCCGAAGCAGTCGATCTACCGCTTCCGCCGGGCCGACGTCGAGACCTACCGGCGCGTCGCCGGGAGCCTCGGGCCGGGGGCGCGGCTCTCCCTCGTCACGAACTTCCGCTCGGCGCCCCGGATCCTCTCGTTCGTCAACGCGCTCTTCGCACGCGCCTTCGCAGGCGCCCCCGACGAGCCGTGGGAGGTCGAGAACGCCCCGCTCGTCCCGAGCCCCGCGGCCGAACCGGACGCCGGTGAGGTGATCTACCTCGCGGCGCCGCCCGTGCCGGACGCGCCGGCGGCGGAGGAGGACGGCACGCCCGACGCGGAGGCCGACGGGGCCGCGGAGGCGACGGCGACGATCCGGGAAGCCCGAGCCGTCGCGAACTTCCTCCTCTCCCGCTTCGCGTCCGGCGGCTACCGCGGCGTCGCCGTCCTCCTCGGCTCGAACGACGCGATCGACACCTTCCAGGAGGTCTTCCGCGAGGCGGGCATCCCGGCCGTCCTCGACGGCGGCGTCAGCTTCTACCGGCGCGAGGAGACGGCGGCCGTCGTCGCGGCGCTCCGCTCCCTGGACGACCCGTCCGACGGGGTCGCGACGGTCGCCGCGCTCAAGTCGTTCCTCTTCTCGCTGACCGACGTCGAGCTCCTCGACGCCGCGGAAGCCGGCACGCGCTTCGACGACCCCGCGACCGCGCCCGCCGCCGGGCCCGTCGCCGAGGCCCTCGCCGTCCTCGCGACGCTCCGCGCGCGGCGCCACGCGCGCCCCGTCGCCGAGACGCTCCTCGCGCTCCTCTCCGCCCGCCGCGCCTTCGCGGCCGTCGAGAGCGGCGCCGTCGTGAACCCCCTCCAGGCCTCCGCGAACCTCGAGCGGCTCCTCGTCCTCGCCCGCGCCCTCGACGCGGAAGGGCTCTCCTTCCGCGACGCCGTTGCGCGCCTCGCGCTCCGCCTCGAGGAGCGGACGCCGGAGCCGCGCGCCTTCGAGGAGGACGAGGACGCCGTCCGTCTCCTGACGCTCCACAAGGCGAAGGGGCTCGAGTTCGACACCGTCGTCGTCGCGAGCCTCGGCTTCCGCGACCGGGACCGGGCGGGCTCGAGGCAGCAGCTCGTCTACGACCGCGCCGGGGGCACGCTCGGCTTCCGCGTGCCGATCTCCGGCGTCACGGTCGGGACCCCGGGCCTTCGGCTCGTCGAGGGAGCGGACGAGCTCCGCCGCCGGGCAGAGGAGAAGCGCCTCCTCTACGTCGCCCTGACCCGGCCGAGGAAGACGCTCGTCCTGTCGTGGTTCCGCCGGCGCAGCCGGCTGAAGGGGGGCGAGGTGTCGGACCGGATCGGGAAGAGCCTCCTCGAGCCGATCGCCTTCGCCGAGGGGCCGCCGGCCGAGCTCGCGCACCTCGTCGAGGTCGTCGAGGCCGACGTCTCGGTACCTCCCGCCCCCGCGCCGCCGCCCGCCCCGACCGACGACGTCGACCTCGACGCCGCGATGGCCGCCGCCGAGGCGCGCCTCGCCCGGGCGCGCGCCACCGCCTCCCGCCCGCTCCGCCGCTCCGGCGAGAAGGACGTCCCCTGGTCGCGCGCCGCGCGGCCCGCGGAGGGCGACTCCCCCGAGGACCTCCCCGCGCTGGAGCGGGCCGAGGAGGTCCAGGCGCGCGCCGTGCGGCTCGGGACCGCCGTCCACGAGGCGATGGAGCTCCTCCTCGACCCGTCGCGCACGCCTCCCGCCTCCGCGGCCGACGCCGTCGCGGCCGCGGCTTCGGAGCTCGACGCGGCCGCGGCCGCCGAGGCCGCCGCGCTCGTGACGCGCCTCCTCGCCCACCCGGTCGTCGCCCGCGCGCGCGCCGCGCGCCGCCGCTTCGTCGAGCTCCCCGTCCTCTTCCGCGACGACGCGCTCGAGGGCGGGCCCCTCGTCGAGGGGAAGATCGACCTCCTCTTCGAGGAGGAGGACGGCTGGGTCGTCGTCGACTGGAAGACCGACCGGGTCCCGACGCCCGCGGTCCGCGCCGAGCGGGAGGCGCTCTACGCGCCGCAGCTCGCGAGCTACGCGCGGGCGCTCGTCGCCGTCCTCGGTCCCGGGACCCGCGTCAAGGAGGCGCTCCTCGCCTTCGCCCGGGCCTGACGGCCGCCGCGTCAGGACGTCGCGCCGTCCCTCGACGCGCCGCTCCCCCGGGCGGCGAGCGCCGCGAGGAGCGCGAGGAAGGCCGAGAGGACGACGTGGTGCCGCGCGCCGCTCTCGGTCACGCTCAGGAGCGCGAGAAGGCAGAAAGGGGTGAGGAGGAAGAGCGCGAGCCGCGGGTCCGCCTCGACCGCCTCCCCGCGCCGCCCCGAGAGCGCGACCGCCGCCAGGGCGAGGACTGCGAGCCACCAGCCGTTCGAGAGCGCCTTCGCGACGGCGTAGCGCGCGTCGCCGATCCCGTAGGCCCACTTCAGGGCGTGGTAGGCGCCGTCGCCGTCGTCGCCGAGGAAGATCATCTGCTTCCGCGGGACGAGCGCGAGGAAGGCGCCGGGGTTCGCCCCGATCCAGCCGAGCGCCTTCCGAAGCGCCATCCGGTCGTAGGCGATCTCGTCCATCCCGCGGTACGGGTCCCGCACCGGATGGAAGCCCCCGTCCGCGCCCGGGTGGTTCCCGACGAGCATCGCGTGGCCGAAGTTCGCCGCCACCGGAATCGGACGGCCGAAGAGGAGGGCGTTCCGGAGCGTCCAGGGCGCGACCGCGAGGGCGGCGCCGGCCGCGAGGAGCCCGAGGCGCGCGAGGGCCGGCCGGAGCGGCGTTCCCCGGAGCGCCTCGAGCGCGGCGAACGCCGGCAGGAAGGCGAGCGTGCTCGGCTGCGCGAGCGTCGCCGCTCCCAGGGCGAGCCCGGCCGCGAGGAGCCCGGCGGAGCGGAGCCCCGCGCCGTCGCCGTCCGTCGCGCCGAGGTAGAGGAGCGCCGCGAGCGGGAAGAGGAGGAGGACGAGGAGCTCCTTGCTCGCGAGGCCCGAGAGGAGGACGTGGTTCGGCCACGCCGCGACGAGGAGCGTCGCGACGCGAAGCGCCCGGTCGTCGGCGACGAGGCGGGCGAGGGCGGCGACGACGAGGATCGTCCCGGCCGCGAGGGCGAGGTTCAGCGCGAGCGGGAGGTACGTCCCCGCACCGAAGAGCTTCACGAAGGGGGCGAGGAAGAGCGGGAGGCCCGGCGGGCTGAAGACCCGGTCGCCCCCGTACTCGAAGGCGCCGCGTTCCGCGAGGCTCCGGGCGAAGCCGAGGTAGACCTCCATGTCGGAGACCTGGCGCGGGACGAGGAGCGCGCCCCACGCGAGCCGGAGCGCCGCGGAGAGCGCGACGCATCCCGCGAGCCAGGCCGGAACGGGGACCCGGGCGGCGCGGTCCGCGAACGTCGCCGTCGCTTCCGCGAGGCTCTCCCCGCCGAGGCGCACGAGCGCGACGAACGTCCCCGCGACGACGAGGCCCGCCAGGAGCGAGACCGCGTCCCCGGCCCGGAACGTCCGCTCCGCCCCGAGGAAGCCCGTCGCGAAGGCGGCCCAGGCCGCGAGGGCGAGGAACCCCCGCCGGAGGAGCCCGGCCGCGCGGCGCCGGGCCTCCGGGCGCGTCGGGTCGGTCAGCGCCCGGCCCCTTCGTCCCCGGCTTCGCCGCGCGGCGGCCCCTGGTGCTTGATGACGAGCCCCTCGGCGATGAAGATCGTCTCCTCGGCGATGTTCGTCGCGAGGTCCGCGACCCGCTCGAGGTTCTTCGAGATCGACATGATCTCGATCGACCGGGAGATGAGCGCCGGGTTCTCGGCCATGTAGGTCAGGAGCTCGCGGATGATCGAGAGGTTCTTGTGGTCGACGATGTCGTCGCGCAGGAGGACCTCCTTCGCGAGGACGGGGTCGCGACGGACGAAGGCGTCGAGCGCGTCGCGGAGCATCCCCCGGACCACCTCGGCCATGTGGGGAATGTCGATCCACGGCTTGAAGGGCTTGACCCCCGCGAGCCGCTCGGCGGCCTCGGCGATGTTCACGGCGTGGTCGCCGATCCGCTCGAGGTCGGCGTTGATCCGGATCGCCGCGACGAGGAGACGCAGGTCGCTCGCGACGGGCTGCTGCGTGGCGAGGATGTTGACCACGTCCTCCTCGTTCCTCACCTCGAGGTCGTTGACGACCGGGTCGCGCTCGCAGACCTCGCGCGCCTTCGTCGCGTTCCCCTCGACGAGGGCCTCGACGGCGGCGCGGATCTGGCTCTCGACCTCGGCGCCCATCCCGATGAGCTGGCGGCGGAGCCGCTCGAGAAGATCTCCGAAGTGCTCTTTCATGAAGCCTCCCTGAGGGGGACGTCGTCGGCCGCGGCCGCCGGGAGCGCCACCGTGAAGCGGCTCCCGGAGAGGGGCTGGGACTCCACGCGGATGGAGCCGCCGTGGAGGATGAGGAGGTGCTTGACGATCGCGAGGCCGAGCCCGGTGCCGGGCGTCGTCTTCGCGCGCGACGGGTCGACGCGGTAGAAGCGCTGGAAGATCTTCGCGTGCTCGCTCGCGGGGATCCCGATCCCGCGGTCGACCACGTGGACGAGGACCTCGGGAGACTTCCCTTCCGCGGGCTCCGCGAGGACGTCGACCCTGCCTCCCGCGGGAGAGAACTTGATCGCGTTGTCGACGAGGTTCCGGAAGACCTGCGCGAGGCGCCTCGAGTCCCCGCGCACGACGAGCCCGCCCGTCGCCTGGAGAGCGACCTGCACCCGGCGCGAGGCGGCGAAGGCCTCGAGGTCCCTCGCGACGCTCGTGAGGAGACCGAGCACCGGCACCGGTCCGAGCTGGAGCGTGACCGAGCCCGACTCGATCTGGGAGAGGTCCGTCAGGTCGGAGACGAGCGCCTGCATCTCCGTGGCCTGCCTCTGCACGATCTCGACGAAGCGCACGGCGTCCTCGCTCAGCGACTCCTCGTCGGCGAGGGTCTCGGACGCCGCACGGATCGTCGCGAGGGGCGTCCGGAGCTCGTGGGAGACGTCGGCGACGAACTGGCGACGCATCCGCTCGGTCCTCTCGCGCTCCGTCACGTCCGTCACGACGCCGACGGCCGCCGGCTCGCCGGGACCGGGAGAGCCCGGCAGAGCCCGGACCGCGACCTCGAGGAGCCTCTCGCCGGCTTCCCGGCCCTCGGCCTTCACGAGGACCGGCCTCCCCTCGCGCCCGTCCGGGCCGACGAGCGACGAGAAGAGGCGCTGGACGTCCGGGTCGCGGACGAGGTCGTGGAGCGCCGCGCAGGCCGCCGTCGCCGGGACGCCGAAGAGCACGCGTGCCGCCGGGTTCACGTCGAGGACCGCGAGGCCCCGGTCGACGACGACGAGCCCGACCGGCACCTCCTCGAAGACGGTCCTCGCCAGGAGGCGCGCCGCCTGGCTGCCGGCCCTTTCCCGGGCGACGAGGCCCGCGAAGCGGTGGAGCGCGAGGAAGACCTCCTCCGTCTCCGCCGAGAGCCCCCTCTCCTCCGCCGGGCGCGTCCCCAGCGCGGCCTCCGCGACGCCGGCCCGGACCCGGTCGAGCTCCCGCATCCGGCGCAGCCGGAAGCCGAAGAAGACGGCCGCGACGAGCGCGCCCGCGAGGAACGCCCGAGGCTCCGGGCCGACGACCACGACCGTGATCGCTCCGAGGATGAGCGCCTCGGCAGCCGGCTTGGCCCGGCGCGGGACGGTACCGGTCATGCCGGGAACCTGTACCCCACGCCCACGACGGTCTCGACGACGTCGTCGCCGACCTTCTTGCGGATCGAGCGGACGTGCACGTCGACCGTCCGCGTCTCGACGTCCGCGGCGTAGTCCCAGAGGCGCGAGAGGATCGTCTCCCGGCTCACGACGCGCCCCCCGCTCCGGACGAGGAGCCAGAGAAGGTCGAACTCCTTCTTCGTCAGGTGGATCTGGCGGCCGTCCCGCTCGACGAGGTGCCGGGCGCGGTCCACGCGGATCCGGCCGTCCTCGAAGACGTCCTCCGAGGCCGCGCTGCCTCCCCCACCGCGCCGGAGGTGCGCGCCGATCCGGGCGAGGAGCTCCTTCATCGAGAACGGCTTCGTGACGTAGTCGTCGGCCCCGAGGTCGAAGCCGAGGAGCTTGTCGCGCTCCTCCGCGCGGGCGGTCAGCATCAGGATCGGCACGCGGCGCGTCGCCTCGTTCCGCCGCAGCTCCCGGCAGATCGTCAAGCCGTCGACGTCGGGGAGGTTCAGGTCGAGGAGGACGAGGTCGGGCGGCCGTTCGGTCATCTCGTCGAGCGCGATGAGCCCCCCCGCGTATCTCACGGGATCGAATCGCCCGTCCTTCCGCAGGCTGTAGAGGAGCGTGTAGGCGAGGTCCTCGTCGTCCTCGACGACCGCGATCCGCCAGCGGGCCGGCGCGCCGGACGCCGCCTCGGTCACCTTCGCCTCGACGGCCTTCGTCGTCATCCGAACCTGCCCGTGATGTAATCCTCGGTCATCTTCTGCTTCGGCCGCGTGAAGATGACGTCGGTCTTGTCGAACTCCACGAGCTTGCCGAGCATGAAGAACCCCGTCTCGTCCGAGACGCGCGCGGCCTGCTGCATGTTGTGCGTCACGATGACGATCGTAAACCGGTCCTTCAGGCTGAAGATCAGCTCCTCGATCTTGGCCGTCGCGATCGGGTCGAGCGCCGAGCAGGGCTCGTCCATCAGGACGACCTCGGGCTCGACCGCGAGCGCGCGGGCGATGCAGAGGCGCTGCATCTGGCCGCCCGAGAGCGAGAGCGCGCTGTCGTCCAGGCGGTCCTTCGCCTCCTCCCAGAGCGCCGCCCCCTTGAGGGCCCACTCGCACGCGTCGCGCAGCTGCGTCCGGTTCTTCACCCCCTGGATCCGGAGGCCGTAGACGACGTTCTCGAAGATCGACTTCGGGAAGGGGTTCGACTTCTGGAAGACCATCCCGAGCCGCTTCCTCACGTCGACGACGTCGACGGCGGGCCCGTAGAGCGCCTGCCCGTTCACGAGGAGCTTCCCTTCCACCCGGACCCCGTCGATGAGGTCGTTCATCCGGTTCAGGCACCTGAGCAGCGTCGACTTGCCGCAGCCCGAGGGCCCGATGAACGCCGTGACGGCTCGTTCCCGGATCTTCAGGTCGATGTCGAAGAGGGCCTGCTTCTCCCCGTACCAGAAGTTGAACTTCTCCAGCTCGATGAGCATCGGCCTGGCGCCGGGCGGGGCCGCGGCCGGGTCCGGCGGTCGGGTCTCGACGGAAAGGGCGGGCGTCGGTGAGGTCATGGTGAGCGCTTCCATGTTCGTGGGGCTCAGATTCCCGAGGTCCGGAGCTTCTTCCGGAGCCGGTTGCGGATGACGATCGCCGAGAGGTTCAGCGCGACGACGAGGACGAGCAGGAGGATCGTCGTCGTGTACACCATGGGGCGGGCGGCGTCGACGTTCGGGGACTGGAACCCGACGTCGTAGATGTGGAAGCCGAGGTGCATGAACTTGCGGTCGAAGTGGACGAACGGGGCGAACCCGTCGATCGGGAGGGCCGGCGCCAGCTTGACGACGCCGGTGATCATTAGCGGCGCGACCTCGCCCGCCGCGCGGGCCATGGCGAGGATCAGGCCCGTCAGGATCGAGGGCATGACCGCGGGGAGGACGACGCGCCACATCGTCTCGAACTTCGTCGCGCCGAGCGCGAGCGACGCCTCCCGCATCCCGCGGGGGATGGCCGCGAGGCCCTCCTCCGCCGAGACGATGACGACCGGGACCGTGAGGAGGGCGAGCGTCAGCGAGGCCCAGAGGATGCCGCCCGTCCCCCAGGTCGGCGTCGGCAGCGACTCGGAGAAGAAGGTCCGGTCGATCGCGCCCCCCACCATGTAGACGAAGAAGCCGAGGCCGAAGACGCCGTAGACGATCGAGGGGACGCCGGCGAGGTTGTTCACCGCGATCCGGACCGCGCTGACGATCGGGCCCTGCTTCGCGTACTCGCGGAGGTAGAACGCCGTAAGGACGCCGAGCGGCGTCACGACGAGGCTCATGATGAAGACCATGAGGACCGTGCCGAAGATGGCCGGGAAGACGCCTCCCTCGGTGTTCGACTCGCGCGGGTCCTCCGAGACGAAGCGCCAGACGTTCACGGCGTAGTGCCAGGCTTTCGCGAGAGTCCCCATCTCGTTCGGCCGGAAGGCCCGGACGACCTGCATCAGGGGGAGCTCCTTCTCCTTCCCGTCGACGGACACCAGGACGGCGCGGGTGGCGAACTCCGCCCGCACCTTCTGGAGCTCGGCGAGCAGGGCGTCGTACTTCGCCTGCTCCCCGGCCTCGCTCCGCTTCAGCCTCTCCACCTCGGGGCCCGAGGTCGTTCCGGCGATCTCGAGCCTCCGGAGCGAGAGCCGGAGCTTCTCCTTCCGGAAGTTCACCTCTCCGATCCGGTCCTTCTCCAGGACGAGCGTCCGCTCGTAGACGTCGCGGGCCTTCGGGAGCAGCTCCTCCAGCTTCCGCCAGGAGGCCTCCGTCCCCGTGACGACGACCTTCTCGCCGTCGCGGATCTCCCTCACGCGCCCGTAGAAGTCGCCCCACTCGCGGCGCTCCAGGGCGACGAGGTCCGAGGGCACCTCGCGCTTCGCGACCTGGTCCTCGTCCAGCCAGACGAAGTCGTTCCCGTAGACGTCCCGGTTCGCCTGCTTTACCTTGACCCGGAAGCGGTCGCGGGTCCCGGCAGGCGCATCGGGCTGCGGGATCGCCTCGCGCAGCTCGACCCTGCCCCCGACGAGCGTTCCGTCCTTGAGGGTGAAGACGACGAGGTCCGCCGGCCAGAAGAAGCCGAGCCCGTTCCAGAGGATGAGGCCGATGAGGCCGGCGACCATCAGGAGGGCCGCGCCGAGGGCGGAGCCGGTGATCCAGATCCAGGGCTCGCCGCTCCGGAAGAGACCCATCCGGCGCGCCAGGGGGGCGTGAGGCTCGCTCATTCGAAGGTCCGGTACTTCCTGCGCAGGCGGAGCCGCACCAGCTCGGCCGCGGTGTTCACGAGGAAGGTCATCACGAAGAGGAGCAGCGCCGCCAGGAAGAGGACGCGGAAGAGCGTGCCGCCGACCGGGGCCTCGGGCAGCTCGACCGCGATGTTCGCCGAGAGCGCCCGGAACCCGCTGAAGACCGACATGTTCATGACCGGCGTGTTGCCCGTCGCCATGAGGACGATCATCGTCTCGCCCACCGCGCGGCCGAACCCGATCATGATGGCCGAGAAGATCCCGGGGCTCGCCGTCGGGAGGACCGTCCGGAGAGCGGTCTGCCAGCGGGTCGCGCCGAGCGCGAGGGAGCCGGCGGCGAGGCCCGGAGGGACGCTCGAGAGGGAGTCCTCGGCGACCGTGAAGATGATCGGGATGACGGCGAAGCCCATCGCGATCCCGACGACGAGCGAGTTGCGCTGGTCGTACGTGACGCCGAGGACCTTCAGGAGGTACTGCCGGTAGTCGCCCTGCAGGAAGGACGCCTCCGCGAGGCCCCCGAGCCAGATCGCGAGGGCGATACCGCCGACGACGAGCGGGACGAGGAGGGCGACCTCCCAGCCATGGGGAACCCTCCCCCGGATGCCGGAGGGGATCCGCCCCCAGGCCCAGGACGCGAGGACGGAGAGCGCCGTGACGACGAAGGGCGCGAGGACGAGTCCCGGGACGATCCTCTCGAGCATCGGGGCGAGCCAGAGGCCCGCGATGAACCCGAGGACGACGCTCGGGAGCGCCGCCATGATTTCGACCGCCGGCTTGACGACCGAGCGCAGGGACGGGTGCATGAACTGCGACGTGTAGAGGGCGGCGAGGAGGGCGAGGGGGATCGCCACGAGGAGAGCGAAGAACGTCCCCTTGAGCGTTCCGTAAATCAGGGGCGTGAGGCTGAACTTCGCCTCGAAGTCGTCCGTCCCGCCGGTCGACTGCCAGACGTACTCCGGCTCCGGGTAGCCCTCGTACCAGACCTTTCCGAACAGCGACCGCCAGGTCACCTCGGGATGCGGGTTCTTCACCGAGAAGTGCTTCACGGCCCCGTCCGCCGCGACGGCGACGATGCCGTCCGCCTTCGGCGCGAAGGCGACGCCCGCGACCGGGGCCGTTCCGGCCTGCATCCTCAGGAGGGTCTTCCCCGTCGTCCCGTAGTGGATCTTCAGCCCGCCCTTCGCGTCCGCCGTCACGAACCCCTTGTCGCGCCGCGAAGGCGAGATCGAGGTCACCGCGGCGGGGTGCGCCTCGAAGACGTTGACCCGGGCCACGGAGCGGGCCTCGTTCCGGACGACGACCTGCCAGGTGGAGACCCCGCCGAGGGCATCGCCCACGACGAGGGTCCTGTCGCCGTTCAGGTACGTGAGCTCCGTGATCGCCGTGCCGTTCGGCGCCGCCTCGACCGTCTCGGCCTGCCTCGGCGCCGAGGGGTCCATCCGGTCGATCCGGACGATCCTGCCGTCGGCGAGGCCCGCGAAGACGTCCTGCCCGCGCGTGTCGAGCGCGAGCGCGGTCACGTCGGCGTCCGCCTCGAACGGGAGGCGCTCCCGCGTCGTCTCGCGCGTCGATTCACCCATGAGGCTCGTCTTCTCGGTCACCGCCAGGAGCGTCAGGTCCCGCTCGACCGCGTAGACGGCGATCGGCCCGTCGGGCCCGGCGACGTACTTGAAGACCGCGATCGCCCTCCCGGACTCGTCCGCGAGGAGCGGCTCCCCCGGGGTCACGCCGGGCTCGACCTTCCTCTTTCCGTCGGGATAGGTCACTTCGGCGCCCGTCCGGACGGGGTAGATCCGCCCGTCGGAGAGGCCGAGCGCCATCAGCCCGTCCGCCTGCACGACCGCCCGGACGACCTTCGCCTCCCCGAGCGCCGGCAGCTCCGCGGGTCTCGCCTCCTCCCCACCGAGGTGCACCATCAGGATCCCGCCGGCCGTCGCGACGAACGCGTCTTCCCTGTACTCGTCCACCGCGACGGCGAGGGGGGCGACGCCGGGCGGGAGCTTCGCGCCCGGCGCCTCGGCCGACGACGGCGGCAGGAGCAGCGGGTAGACGACCGCCGCGATGACGAAGAGGATCGCCAGGATCGCGGCGATGATCAGCACCCCCGAGAGGGTGACGAACCGGCTGGCGACCCGGTCGGCGAGGAGCCGGCGCCGGGCGGAGGAGAGAGGGCCGGGGCGGGCCGATCGGGTCGGCCCGCCCCCCGGGAGATCCGCGACTGAGGACACGGCGCTCGGCCGGCTCCGCCTAGCGGAGCTTCGCGACTTCTTCCTGCTCGATCTTGCCCGGAAGCGGGAAGTAGCCGTCCTTCACGACGACTTCCTGGCCGTCCTTCGAGAGGATCATCTTCACGAACTCGGCGACGAGCGGGTCGAGGGGCTTGTTCGGGGCCTTGTTGACGTAGACGTAGAGGAACCGGGCCAGCGGGTAGGCGCCCGAGTAGGCCTCGTCCGCGGTCGCGGGATGGCACTTGTCGCCGGCCTTGGCGGAGATCGGGACCGCCTTCACGCCGGCCGTCGCGTAGCCGATGCCCGAGTAGCCCGCCGCGAAGCGGTCGACCGTGACGCCCTGCACGACCGAGGCCGAGCCCGGCTGTTCCTTCACCTCGTCCTTGTAGTCCCCGTTCTTGAGGACGTGCTCCTTGAAGAAGCCGTAGGTGCCCGAGGCGGAGTTGCGGCCGAAGAGGCTGATCGGCCGGGCGGACCAGTCGCCGGTCAGGCCGAGCTGGCCCCACGTCTTGACGTTCTCCTTGTACCCGGCCCGGCGGGACTTGGAGAAGGCCGCGTCGACCTGGGGCATCGTGAGGCACGCGATCGGGTTGTCCTTGTTGACGAAGACCGCGAGGGCGTCGACGGCGACGCGGATCTTCGTCGGCTTGTAGCCGAACTTCTTCTCGAACTCGTCGATCTCGCTCCCCTTCATCTCCCGCGACATCGGGCCGAGCTGGGCCGTTCCGGCGATGAGGGCGGGGGGGGCGGTCGAGGAGCCCTTCCCCTCGATCTGGATCTTCACGTTCGGGTAGAGCTTGTTGAACTTCTCGGCCCAGAGAGTCATCACGTTGTTCAGCGTGTCCGAGCCGATCGAGTTCAGGTTGCCAGAGACGCCGGAGGCGGTCTGGTAGGGCTTGATCGCCGGGTCGACCTGGACTGTCTGCGAAAGGCCCGTCCCCGCCGTCAGCGCGACGGCAGCCACGAGAGCGATCCGGGGGATTCGGTTCATCACGTTCCTCCTCGAGGTTTCCTCGAATGGTGAGGAGTCTCGGAAACGGCGCCGGGGAATCTGTTACGCCCGGGTTAAATCGGTGTGAAGAGACGCCCGATCGCGCGGCCTCTCTTTACACCGGCTTCATCCGGCCTCCACGGCACCCTCCGATGTTCCGCCGACACTCTCCACCGTTTTGGAAAGACCCGAAAGGAGAGACGGAATGTTTCGCTATTCGCCCCGAATCCTCAAGGCCATCGCGCTCGTGGCGCTCCTCGTGCTCGCTGGAGGCGCCGCGGCCCAGGTAAACCTCCTCTGGTACAAGGAGGTCGCGGCTGACGGCCGGATCTACGTCTTCAACGACCCGAACGTCTACAAGGCCTGGGAAGCTTCGAAGGAGATGGGCAAGTCCATCACCCGCGTGAACTACGGGCCGGCCGGCGAGACCGTCGTCTTCGACAGCGACGCCGCCATGGACCTCTACAACTTCAAGCACAACAAGGACGGGGAGGTCCGCCCCTACACGCCTCCGAAGGCCCCGAGCTTCCCGCCGCCCACGACGCTCAAGGTCGCCGACGGCGAGCTGAAGTTCGGCCTCCTCCTCCAGGCCTGGTACATCGGTGACGACTCCGCCCAGGCTTCCTCCGGCACCGACTACCTCGGCAACCCGGTCGGCGTGAACTCCTTCCGCCTGCGCCGCGCCGAGATCAAGCTGAACGGCAAGGTCACCCCGGACTGGGGCTTCGAGGTCATGATCGACCCGGCCAAGACGCAGAACTTCACCGCCGGGAACGACGACAAGATCCTCCAGGACCTCGGCGTCACCTACCTCGGCCTCAAGGGCCACGAGTTCACCCTGGGCCAGAAGAAGATCGCCATCTCCGAGGAAGGGCTCCGTTCCTCCTCCGAGATCGACTTCGCCGAGCGTTCCCGGATCACCCGGATCATCGGCGACCAGCGCCAGGCCGGGTTCTTCTACAAGGGCGAGTACGGCGAGATGTTCGGGGCCCAGGCCTCGATCACGAGCGGGCTTCCGTCGAACGTGGCCGGCACCTCCGACCGCCTCTTCTACGCGGCCCGCTTCGACGTGAAGCCGACGAAGGGGCTGATCGTCGGCGTCTCCGGCGGCACGGGCAACCAGGGGACGCAGGCCCTCACGCGCGACCGCTACGCCGCGCACGTTCGGTGGGACGGCACCGAGGACCTCCCGCTCATGCTGCGGGCCGAGTACGGCCACGCGACGGACGGGCAGTCCGCCGACAAGAGCAAGGACATCGACCGCGACGGCTACTACGTCTCCGGGCTCTACACGTTCGCGAAGCAGTTCCGGCTCGGACTCCGCTACGAGATGTACGACGCGAACAAGGACGTCAGCGGTGACAAGCTCACGGTCATCACCGGCGGCTTCCACTACATGATCAAGGGGAAGAACATCAACCTCAAGGGCGAGTGGTACGGCATCAAGCAGGAAGGCCGGAAGGTCAACAACGTCCTCGACGAGAAGTACAACCAGTTCGTCCTCGCGGCCCAGGTCGCGTTCTAGTCTCCCCGGATCCCGGAAATCCCCGAGGCCCCCGGCGCTCACGGCGCCGGGGGCCTCTCGTCGTTCGCGGTGCCTCGAAACGCCCCGGCCCCGTTCCGGCGGCCGTTCAGGCCGCCTCGTCGACGAGGCGGCGCGGCGGCAGCGACTCGGGGGCCAGGTCGTTGAGGAACGACGAGAGGTGGAAGGCGAAGACCGACGGGCGATCGACCATCGGGAGGTGCCCCGCCTCCAGGATGAAGAGGAGGCGCGCGTCCGGCAGCGCTGCCCGAAGGCGCCGGCCGACCGCGGGCGGCGTGACCGCGTCCTCCGTTCCCCAGAGGAGGAGGACCGGCGCGTCGACGCTGCGGAAGCCGTCCCTGGGATCGTCGGAGCAGCCTGACAGGACGAGGCCGCGCGCGCGCCTCCGGTGACGGCGCGTGAATTCGAGCGCGACGCACCCGGCGTCCGCGCTCGCGACGAGAACGACGGGACGCGTCTCGTCGTGCAGCCCCTCGGCGAGCCGGTCCGCGAGCTCCCGGGGAGACTCGGCGCCCGCGCGACCGTGCGGCAGGCAGGGAGCGAGAGCGGGGAACCGCTCCGGGAGGCGGCCGAGCAAGCCGTCGAAGTCGGACGGCCGTCCGAGCGGCCCATGCAGGAAGACGACGAGGGGAGGGAGGGGTTCCGTCATCAATTCGTTCCGGACCCGCGGACTCGCGGCCGTCGGGCAAAAAGGGGGCGGGTGATGGGGGTCTCACCCGCCCGAGGAGGAGGGACGGGAGGGACATCACGCGTTCGCGAACGACTCCGGCCTCTCGACCGTCACGAGGACCGTCCCCTTACCGATCCGTGCCCGGTGCCCGTGCCAGACGACCTCCCGCGAGGCGAAGGGGACGAGCTGGGTCCAGAGCTGGAGGAGGTCCTTCAGCGGCATCGCGAGGAGCTCGACCGGGCGCAGGGGCGCGCCGCAGAGCCGTCCCAGGAGGCTTGCCTGAAGCGCGCGGAGGAGGAGGGCGACGAGGGCGAGGTGGGAGAGAGGGCCCACCCACGGCGAGCCTCCCGGGACGGCGAGAAGGGCAGCGGCGAGCGCGATCGGGAACGGGTTGAGGAGGACCTCGCCCGCGAAGAGCGCCTTCGAGAAGGCGAAGCGGATCTTCCCCCACCGCACCTGCCGGTCGAGGGCGCGCGCGAGCGAGCGGCGCTCGATCACGTTCGCGACGACGACCGGCGACAGCACGACGCGCCAGCCGGCCTCCGCGACCGCGAGGCCGATCGCCTGGTCCTCGGCGAGGAGCTCTCCGAAGGCGGCGAATCCGCCGATCGCGTCGTGGACGGCGCGAGGGAGCGCCATCGACTTGCCGACGACGCAGGGCGTGCCGTTCCAGGCCGCGAGGACGTTCCCCGGGACGACGAACGTGAGGAGGTGGAGGCTCTCGACGATCGCGCCGAGGTCGCGCGCCCCGGAGCCGACGAAGAGGTTCGAGACGCAGCCGACGGACGGGTCTTCGAAGAGGGCGACGGTGCGGGCGACGTCGTCGGGAGCGACCCGCACGTTCGAGTCGGAGACGAGGAGGAGGTCGCCGCGCGCGACGCGCGCCGCCGCGACGAGGCGCTCGACCTTCGGGTTCCCGATCCGCCCTTCCGGCGCGCCGCCGACGACGAGGAAGAACGGGGCGTCGGGGAAGCGGGCCCGGACGCGCGCGACGACGTCGAGCGCCGGGTCCTTCCGGTCGGCGACGGAGAGGACGACCTCGTAGTCGATCCCGCGCAGCGTCGCGAAGGAGGCGAGGTTCTCCTCGAGACCGTCGTCGAGGCCGCGCAGCGGCTTAAGGATGGAGAGTCGCGGCCGGGCCGCCGCCGTGGAAGCGGCCGGCGGGAAAGAAGCGGAGGCCCGCGTCCGCGGGCCGCGTACGAAAGGGCGCTGCCTCCTGCGGAGACGGGACAGGAGGGCGACGGGAAGCGTCGTGAGGACGAGGCCGGCGATGGCGAGGGCGCCGAGGAGGAGCGCGGCGGGCGTCACGCGGAGGCCCTCGCGAAGGCCGGGAGCGTCTCGCACGGCTCGGGCTCGAGAACGGGAGCGGGCGACGGGGCGTGGAGCCGGGTGAGGCCGAGGCCGCGCCCCTTCCGGAGCGTGGAGAGGACCGCGTCGGGGGTCTTCTCGCAGTCGACGAGCGTCTTCCAGGCCCAGAGGTGCGGGGCCCGGTGGAAGTCGCTGTTGCCGAGGAACGCGAAGCCGGCCTTCCCGACCTCGGGGAAGAGGTCCCAGCGGCAGGCGAGCTCCCAGAGGTGGACGAGATCCTTCACCTCGTCCTTCCTGTTCCAGAGGTAGAAGGTGTTCGCGAACCACTCCGACTGCTCGTTCGGGTGGCAGGCGACGGTCACCGCCCCGGCGCCGCGCGCACGCGCGAGCATCTCCTCGACGGGGCCGTCCGCCGGCACGAAGTCGTCGAGGCCGAGAGCCAGGGCGTGGGCCGAGCTCTTCCCGGTGAAGCCGTTCCGCGTCAGCTCGACGCCCGCGAGGACGACCATCCGGTACGTGTCCCACGCGCGCCGCGCCTCGCGCTCGACCTCGGAGCGGTAGGCGTCCCACTTCTCCCGCGTCACCGAGAGGCGGAGGCGGTGGGCCGTCCTCCCGAGGAAGGAGTCGGAGTTGACGACGTGGTCGGTGATGGCGATGACGTCGTGTCCCGAGCGGCCGAAGAGGTCGACGACCTCCGGCATCGTGTGCCGGCCGTCCGACCACGTCGTGTGGATGTGGAAGTCGCCGAGCAGCATTCCGATTCCCCTTTCTCGGGCCCCGACGATCGGCGCGTCGCCGGAGGTCCGCGTGAGGGGACGGTTACGAGGCTGTTAAATCAGCGACCCGCGGAGACGGCCCGGGACCGGGCGAGGTACGCCGCGGCGAGGCCGCGGAAGGCCTCCGAGGAGGGGCGGGGCCGGCGCGCGAGCGTCTCGCGGTCGAGCTCGAGGAGGCCGAACCTCGGCTCCCAGCCGTCGAGCCACTCGAAGTTGTCGACGAGCGACCAGTGGAGGTAGCCGTGGACCGGGAGCCCTTCCTCCTCGGCCTCCGCGAGGACGGCCACGTGCTCCTCGAGGAATGCGACGCGCTTCGCGTCCGCGGCGTCGGCCAGGCCGTTCTCCGTCACGAGGAGGGGCTTGCCGCTCGAGGCGGCCTCGCGGAGGAGCGGCAGGAGCGCCCCGGGGACGACCTCCCAGCCGTTGTCGGTGAGGCCGCGGCCGCGCGGGTCGCGGTAGGCGAACGAGCCGATCCGCCCGCCGTCGCCGAGGAACCTGAGGTGGAGGCGCGAGTAGTAGTTGATGCCGAGGAAGTCGAGCGAGGCCGGCAGGCCGGGGCGCTTCCCCGAGAGGCGCGTGAACGGGGGCAGGTACGCGCTCCAGCGCCCCTCGCCGAAGGCGTCGAGGAGCGTCCGGTTGTAGAAGCGGTGGCCCACCTTCACGAGGAGGCGGTCGAAGGGGTTCCCCGGCCGCTCCGGCGCGAAGCCCATCACGTTGTGCGCGACGCCGATCGCCGCGCCCGGCACCGCCGCGCGGATCTCCGCCGCCGCGGCCTCGTGCGCGGCGAGGAGGTGGTCGAGCGCGCGGGACGCGTCGCGGGCCGAGGAGAGGCCGGGCGGCACCTGCCCGTCGAGGAAGCCGCCGAGGACGAGGACGAACGGTTCGTTGAGGACGGCCCAGCAGCGCGCCGAGGGCCCGAGCGCCCGCGCGACCCGCGACGCGAAGCGTGCGAACGCGGTGACGGAGGCCGTCGAGGTCCAGGGAGTCTCCGCGTGGAACCACCGGGGGTGCGTGTAGTGGAGGAGCGTGACGACCGACTCGAGGCCGAGGGCGACGAGGCGCGCGACGAGCCGCGCGTAGCGCTCGAGCGCCACCTCGTCGAACTGCCCACGGCGCGGCTCGACGCGGCTCCACGAGACCGAGAAGCGGAACGCGTTCGCGCCGAGCGCGGCGGCGGCCTCCGCGTCCTCCTCGTACCTCTCCCACGACCCCGCGGCGCGGCCGCAGGGGCCGCCGCGCGTCCTCCCCGCCGCCTCCCAGTCGGTCCAGTCGCACGGGTCGTTTCCCTCGACCTGGTAGTGCGACACCGCGACCCCGAACAGGCGCGGGCGGTCCGCGAACGGGAAGGGGGCGGACCGGCTCAGGGGGTCAGGAACTCGACGACGACGACGTTCCGGTCCCCCTCGCGGCTCCAGGTGAAGGAGCTCGAGAGGCCACGGACGAGGTGTATGCCGCGCCCGCCGGGGGCCGTGTCGAGAGACGCCGGCGGGGGCGGAGGGGCCAGGGTCGGGTCGAACGGGATCCCGGAGTCGGAGAGCTCGAGACGGACCCGTTCCGGCCGCACGTCGACGACGATCTCCGCCACTCCCGGCTCGCCGGACGGGAAGGCGTACTTCCAGACGTTCGAGAGAAGCTCCTCCGATGCCACGTCGACCGCGTTCCGCGCCCTCGGAGGGAGCGCGCAGCCGTCGAGGAACTCGTGAACCGCTTCGAGCGTCCCGAAGACCTCTTCCCGAATCGGCGTCAGGAGCCTGCGGAAGGTCGGCACGTTTCGGGGTCCCCCGGCGCGACTCTACGCCGCCGCGACGGCGCGGAGCGCGTCCTCCTCGGTCGACGCGATCCCGGCCACCTCGCCGAGCCCGCCGATCCGCAGGACCTCCTCCACGTGGGGCGTCGCACCGTAGAGGACGAGGATCGCCCCTCGGTGACGGACGTTCCGGGCCGTGGCGAAGAACATCCCGATGCCGAGCGACCCGACGAACGTCACGCCCGCGAGGTCGACGAGGACCGGCTTCGAGGACCGTCCGGCCTTCACCGTGAACGCGAGCTCGATCTCCTCGACACCTTTCAGGTCGAGACGCCCCTCCAGCCGAATCCAGACGTTCGAGTCGCCCTTCTCCAGGACTTCCAGCCGCATCGGGACCTCCCTCGTCGACATGATGAGAGGACGCCGTGAAGACGGCGTGAAGCGCGGGTTCCACCAAGAGCAGAGGCGAGAGGACGACCCCTGCCCCCGGCGCCTCCTCGCGACGCGCAGGGTCGCGGTGGAACGGGACCCCGGCGCGTGCCCGGACTGCCGGGGGGCTCGAGAAGGCCCGTGCGCCGGTCGGGCACCCGAAGGAGCTATCCAGCCGGATAGCCTCTCACCTTCGGCCGAGAGTCCGCCCGGGACGTCCGAGCCGGGAGCGCGTCGTATCTCGCTGACTGCGTACGAGGTTCCCGGTCGTCCGGGACGGCGACCCCTCCTGGCACCGCAATAGCAGCGCTCCGGGTGACCCCGGTCGGGCACCATGGCCCGGGCGGGGAGTCCGGAAAGGAGCGAGCGGGTCCGGCAGGCCACGACCCGGACTGGCCGGGCCGCGGACCACGACGCCGGAACGTCCGATGTCCGCGCATCCGGAGGAGGCACTTCGATGCGACCCTGCCGTGCCGCCATGCTCCTGCTCTGCGCGTCGCTCCTTCCGGGCGTCGCGAGCGCCCAGCCCGGGAACACGCCCTCCCTTCCCGATCCTCCCCGTTCCACGTCGCCCGTCGGGAGCCGGGAGCCTTCGTCCGTGAGGGCCGACGCGGGCCGCGTGATCGACCTCCTCGTCCGGGCGTACGGCAACGCCGACCTCGCGCCGCTCGTCGACTACCTCCGCGGTACGACAGAGGCGAGCCCGAACGACGTCGTCCCGCTCCTGAGCCTCGGGCACGGCTTCCTGAACCGGTTCGAGACGTCGGGCGACCGGGCCGACTTCTCGAGGGCGCTCGGCTTCTTCGAGATCCCCGCCGAGGACGACGTCTTCCCCGCCTGGGGGAACCGGTGGGCGACTTCGATCACCCTCTCCCACCTGATGAAGGGGGCGCTCCGCCTGCGGCGTCTCGTCCCGGACGACGCCGTCCTCGCGACGCGCGTCGACGTCCTCTGGGAACGCGTGGCCCGGCTCGCCGCCGACGAGGCGGACCGGAAGCTCGCCGACGAACCGCCCTCCCTGCCGTACGACTCGTCCTCCACCGGCGATTCGAAGGCCGAGGAGAACGCCTGGGAGGCCGCCTTCCTCGCGTGGAGCTCCGGCCTCTACCCCGACCACCCGCGGGCCCCGGCCTGGGAAGAGAAGGCCCGTCTCCTCGCCTCCCTCTCCATCGTCCGCCCGTCCGACCACGCCTTCTTCAAGGGTCTCCAGGTCGCCACCGTTCACGACGACCTCACGCTCGAGAACCACGGCTACGCGCCGAACCCGTACTACGCCGTCGGGACGCTGATGCTCCTCCGGATGGGGTCCCTCGCCTACCGGATGACGGGCCGCCCGGTCCCCGCGGAGTTCGGCCGGAACGTCTCCGCGCTCCACGAGAGGTACCGCGGCTACTGCGCGCTCGAAGGGGAGCGGTGGACGTGGTCGCTCCCCTCGGACCCCGTCGGAGACCCCTCGCTCTTCCCCCTCCCCGGACTCGACGCGCCGGAGCGCGTTCGATCCCTCGTCTCCCAGAGACTTCGCGAGGGGACTCTCTGGCTCCCGGGCCCTCCCGCCGGGACCCTCGTTCCAGAACCCGGCGCGGGCCTCACGCCCGACTCCGCCTTCGCCCGCGCGGTGCAGGACGCCAAGGTCGCCTGGTACTACCTCGACGGTACCTGGCTCTGGCTCGATCCGGCCCTCGAGGAGCCGAGGAGGACCGCTTCGGAACCGATCCGCTGATCCGCTGATCCGCCTCCATCCGAACCCGATCGCGATCTCCGCGTCGACGACCCTTGACATATCAAGTTTCGTAGATATATTTACCCGTATGGCGACCACCGCCCCCCGCCCCAAGCCGGCCCGGCCCGGCGCACCCCGCGCTAAGGCGGACCGGGCGGAGCGCCTCGCCGAGCTGTTCCACGCCCTCTCCGACCCGACTCGGCTCCGGATCCTCGCGGCGCTCCGGAACGGCGAGCAGTGCGTCTGCAACCTGACGGGGCTCCTCGTCGCCCAGCAGTCCCGCCTCTCCTTCCACATGAAGACCCTCAAGGACGCCGGCCTCGTGAAGGACCGGCGCGAGGGGCGCTGGATCCACTACTCGCTCGTCCCGGAAGCCGTCGAGGAGATCCGGGAGGCCCTGGAGGAGCTCGAAGCCGCCGCGAAGGCCTGCGCGGCGAGCTGCTGCTCCCGCTGAAGCCCTTTTTTTCCTCAACATATCGATGATTCTTGATAGAGGGAAATCCGCCATGAACGAGAACGAGATCCGCGACGTCGTGAGGGAGAAGTACGGGAAGGCCGCCCTGCAGGTGAAGGAGGGGCGCGCCTCCTGCTGCGGCACGGCCCCCTCGGCCTCCGACCTCTGCTGCGACCCGATCACCTCGAATCTCTACGCCGACCACGAGAAGGCTCTCCTCCCGACGGCGGCCGTCCAGGCCTCGCTCGGCTGCGGCAACCCGACGGCTCTCGCGAAGCTCGAGGAGGGGCAGGTCGTCCTCGACCTCGGCTCCGGCGGCGGCATCGACGTCCTCCTCTCCGCGAAGCGGGTCGGCCCGACCGGGAAGGCCTACGGACTCGACATGACCGACGAGATGCTCGCGCTCGCCCGCGAGAACCAGGCGAAGGCGGGCGTGACGAACGTCGAGTTCCTGAAGGGGACGATGGAGGAGATCCCGCTCCCCGACGCCAGCGTCGACGTCGTCATCTCGAACTGCGTCATCAACCTCGCCGCCGACAAGGACCGCGTCCTCCGGGAGGCGTTCCGCGTCCTGAAGCCGGGGGGCCGCTTCGCCGTCTCGGACGTCGTGACGAAGGGCGAGATCCCCGCGCCCGTGAAGAAGAGCGTCGAGCTCTGGATCGGCTGCATCGCCGGGGCCCTCGACGAGGACGATTACGCCGGCAAGCTCCGCGCCGCCGGCTTCGTCGACGTCACCGTCGAGCCGACGCGGATCTACCGGGTCGACGACGCGCGCGACTTCCTCGCCTCGGCCGGGATCGACGTCGACGCCCTCGGCGCCGAGGTCGACGGGAAGTTCCGGAGCGCGTTCGTCCGCGCCTCCAGGCCGGCGACGACGTGAGGGCCGCTCCCCGCCCGCCGCGCGACGACCGCTGACCCGATCAGGAGGCACGACATGCCCGATGGCGTCGGAAGGAGGCTCTCGTTCCTCGACCGCTGGCTGACGTTCTGGATCTTCGCGGCGATGGCCGCCGGGGTCCTGGCCGGCAACTTCGTCCCGGGAGCCGAAACGTTCGTCAACTCGTTCCAGGTCGGGACGACGAACATCCCGATCGCCGTCGGGCTCATCCTCATGATGTACCCGCCCTTCGCGAAGGTGCGGTACGAGGAGATGGGCGACGTCTTCCGCGACGGGAAGGTCGTCGCCCTCTCGCTCGTCCAGAACTGGGTCGTCGGGCCGATCCTGATGTTCGCCCTCGCGATCGTCTTCCTGCGCGACCGCCCGGAGTACATGGCGGGCCTCATCATGATCGGCCTCGCCCGCTGCATCGCGATGGTCATCGTCTGGAACGACCTCGCGAAGGGAGACACGGAGTACGCCGCCGGCCTCGTCGCCTTCAACAGCGTCTTCCAGGTCCTCTTTTACAGCGTCTACGCCTGGTTCTTCATCACGGTCTTGCCGCCGCTCTTCGGCCTGAAGGGAACCCTCGTCGAGGTGAGCATGGCGGAGATCGCCCGAAGCGTCTTCGTCTACCTCGGGGTGCCGTTCCTCGCGGGGGCGCTCACGCGGCTCGTCGGCGTGAAATGGAAGGGGAAGGAGTGGTACCACCGCCGCTTCGTACCGGCGATCAGCCCGATCACGCTCGTCGCGCTCCTCTTCACGATCGTCGTGATGTTCAGCCTCAAGGGAAAGCTCATCGTCACGATCCCGATGGACGTCGTGAGGATCGCGATCCCGCTCGTCGTCTACTTCGTCGTGATGTTCGGCGCCTCGTTCTGGATGGGCCGGAAGATCGGCGCGGGCTACGGCAAGACGACGACGCTCGCCTTCACGGCGGCGAGCAACAACTTCGAGCTCGCCATCGCCGTCGCCGTGGCCGTCTTCGGGATCGGCTCCGGGGCCGCGTTCGCGGCCGTGATCGGGCCGCTCGTCGAGGTGCCCGTGATGATCGGCCTCGTCAACGTCGCGTTCTTCTTCCAGCGGCGCTACTTCCCGCCCGCGGCGCCCGCCGCCTCGGCGGCCTGACGGGACGCGAGAGTGTCGAAGCCGCGCGTCCTCGTCCTCTGCACCGGAAACTCCTGCCGCTCGCAGATGGCGGAGGGGTGGCTGCGCCACGATCTCGGGGACCGCATCGAGGCCTTCTCCGCCGGGACCCGCCCGTTCCTCGTCCACCCCCGCGCCATCGAGGTCATGGCCGAGGCGGGCGTCGACATCTCCGCGCACGCGAGCAAGTCCGTCGAGAGCCTGAAGACGATCCCCTTCGACCTCGTCGTCACCGTCTGCGACTCGGCGCGCGAAGCATGCCCGGTCCTTCCCGGGGCGCGGAAGACGGTCCACCATGCCTTCGAGGACCCGGTGCACGCCGGGCTGGGCGACGACGCCCTCCCCGTCTTCCGTCGCGTGCGCGACGAGATCCGCGCCGTCCTCGTCCCGCTCGTCGAGGCCGAGCTCGGTCTGGGAGCGAAGGGGAGCCGGTGAGCGAGCCGCTTTCGCTCCCTTCCCTGCCGTCGCTCCCGTCGCTGCCGGAGCGCGCCTCCGCCCCGGTCGTCGACGTCGCCCGCCCGCTGCGCGCCGCGACCGTCCTCCTCCACGTCCTCGCCCTCGCGATCTGGGTCGGCGCCTGGCTTGCGATGGCGCCGCTCTCCCGGCTTCTCGCGGGCGACCTCCTCCGCCTTCCTGTCGGGCACCTCCGGGCCGCCGTCGAGTTCTTCGCCTACGAGGTGCCGAAGGTCCTCCTCCTCCTCGTCCTCGTCGTCTTCGCCGTCGGCGTCGTGCGCAGCTTCTTCACCCCGGAGCGTACGCGGAGCCTCCTCGCGGGAAGGCGAGAGGTGACCGGAAACGGGCTGGCCTCGCTCCTCGGCGTCGTCACGCCGTTCTGCTCCTGCTCGGCGGTGCCGCTCTTCATCGGGTTCGTCGCGGCCGGCGTCCCGCTCGGCGTCACGTTCTCGTTCCTCGTCGCCGCGCCGATGGTCAACGAGGTCGCTCTCGCGCTCCTCTTCGGCCTCTTCGGCTGGAAGGTGGCCGGCCTCTACATGGCGACGGGCCTCCTCGTCGCGTTCGTCTCGGGCTGGGTCATCGGGCGCCTGAAGCTGGAGGGCTGGGTCGAGCCGTGGGTCTACGGGGTCCGCGGCCCGGCCGCGCCGGTCGAAGGCGGCCGGATCGGCTGGGAGCGCCGGCTCGAGATCGGCCGCGAGGAGGTCCGCGAGATCGTCGGGAAGACCTGGCCGTTCGTCCTTGCGGGGATCGCCGTCGGCGCGGGGATCCACGGCTGGGTCCCCGAGAACTTCATGGCGTCGATCATGGGAAAGGGCGCCTGGTGGTCCGTCCCGCTCGCGGTCCTCGTCGGCATCCCGATGTACTCGAACGCCGCCGGGATCCTCCCCGTCGTCCAGGCGCTCCTCGGAAAGGGGGCCGCCCTCGGGACGGTGCTCGCGTTCATGATGTCCGTCGTCGCCCTCTCCCTCCCGGAGATGGTCATCCTCCGGAAGGTCCTCGCGCCCCGTCTCATCGCGGTCTTCGTCTCCGTCGTGGGGACCGGCATCCTCGTCGTCGGCTTCCTCTTCAACGCCCTGCTCTGACCCGATGTAGACTGATCCCGTCTTCGACCCTTGGCCCCTAAAGGGCGTTCCCACGGGACCAAGGGCGGCGGGCAGGGCTCCACGGGGAGCCCGGAGCCCCGAGGGTCGCCTCCGGAAACGGGACGGCCTCCCTCTCGGAAAGGAGATCCGTCGATGACCCGCTTCGCCTCCCGCGCGTTCCGGGGCACCTGAGGGCCCCCGCGATGCACCTGCCGCGCGCCGCGGGAGCCGCGACCCTCCGCGTCTCCGTCACCGACCGCTGCAACCTCCGCTGCGCGTACTGCATGCCGGAGGAAGGGATCCAGCTTCTCCCGCGGGGAGAGATCCCGACGCTGACCGAGCTCGCCTCGGCGGTCGCGTGGCTCGCGCCGCGGTTCGGCGTCGACCGGGTCAAGGTGACGGGGGGCGAGCCGCTCGTGAGGGGCGGCGTCCCCGCATTCGTCGAGAGGGTCGCGGCGATTCCCGGCGTCCGCGAGATCTCGATGACGACGAACGGCACGCGGCTCGCCGGCACGGCCGCCGATCTCGCGAAGGCCGGCCTCGCGCGCGTGAACGTCTCGCTCGACACGCTCGACCCCGAGCGCTTCCGGGAGCTGACCCGCGGCGGACGCGTCGGGGAGGTCCTCGAGGGAATCGACGCCGCCCTCGCCGCCGGCCTCGCGCCGCTGAAGATCAACTCGGTCCTCCGGAAGAGCTCCTTCCGCGACGACGTTCCCGCCCTGCTCGCGCTCGCCGCGGAGAAGGGCGTCGAGGTCCGCTTCATCGAGCTGATGCACACCGGCACCGAGGCGGCCTGGGCGATCTCCGAGCGGGTCACCGGAGCGGCCGTGCGGGCCTGGCTCGAGTCGGAGGGCGCCGTCTTCGCGCCGCTCCCCGACCGCCCGAACGCGCCCGCGCGTCGGACTTCCGTCTCCTTCCGGGGCCGCGAGGTCGTCGCCGGCTGGATCGACCCGGTCAGCCACTCCTTCTGCGACGACTGCGACCGGCTGCGGCTCGACGCCCGCGGCCGCCTCCGCCGCTGCCTGATGGACGGCCAGCTCTTCCCGCTCGTCGACCTCCTCCGCCGGGGAGAGGCCGCCGTCGAGGAGGCCGCGGCGAGCTACGTCGCCCGCAAGCAGCCTCCGGCCGAGATGACCATCGGCTCCACGATGGCCTCGATCGGCGGGTAGCCCGGGCCGCCCCGGTCGAAACCCCGCCGCCCGGCGGCTCGTCTCAGGTCACCGTCGCCTTCCGCTCGAGCTTCCCCCAGCCGACGACCGACCCGCGGATCGCCGTCAGGAGCGACCGGATCGAGACGTAGTACATGAGCTGCCGGTAGACGAGGCGCTGCAGGAGGACCGAGCGGAGGATCGTCCAGTCCTCGCGCCGCTCGAGGAGGAAGGAGACGAGGACGACGAGGAGGTCGACCCCCATGAAGAGAGCGTAGTAGAGGAGCGTCCCTCCGAGCCCCGAGTCGAGGAGGCCGGCGTCGGGGTGCTGCGTGACGCGCCACGCCGCGAGCGCGACCGCGAAGACGACCTGCAGGTCGACGAACGGCGAGACGAGCGGGAAGAGGACCTGGAAGACGAGGAGGTTCGGCAGCGCGAAGAAGCCGAGCCCGCCGGCCCGGGTCGAGAAGAACGCCCCGCGGGCCTTCCAGGCGGCCTGCATCGTGCCGTAGAGCCAGCGGAAGCGCTGCTTCATGAAGCCGGCGAGGGTGTCCGGCGCCTCGGTGTACGCCACCGCGTCCTCCGCGTAGCGGACGCGGTGCCCGCCGCGGAGAATCGCGAGCGTCAGGTCGGCGTCCTCGGCGAGCGTGTCCGACGGGAACCCGCCCGCCTCGAGGACGAGCGAGCGCCGCCACGCCCCGACCGCGCCCGGCACGACCGTGATCCCGTTCAGGACGTCGAAGGCGCGCCGCTCGAGGTTCTGGCTCGTGATGTACTCGATCGCCTGCCAGCGCGTCAGGAGGTTGATGCGGTTCCCCACCTTCGCGTTGCCGGCGACGGCCCCGACGGACGGGTCGGCGAACGGCTCGAGGAGCGCGGAGATCGTCGCGGGCCGGAAGAGCGTGTCCGCGTCGAGGCCGATGACGACGTCGGCCTCGGTCCGGGAGATGGCGTGGTTGAGCGCCGCGGCCTTCCCGGCGTTCGCCTGGCGGAACACCCGGACGCGCGGCTCTCCGGCGAACTTCCCGACGACGGCCTCGTACGTCCCGTCCGTCGACCCGTCGTCGACGACGACCACGTCGAACGCCGGCCCCGTCGAGGCGAGAAGCGTCTCGACGGTCCGCACGACGACCTTCGCCTCGTTCCAGGCGGGCACGAGGACGGTCACGGTGAGCTCCGGCCGCGGCAGGCCGCGCCACGGCGGCCGCCGCACCTTCTGGACGACGGCGAGGACGCCGATCACGAGGAGGCGCGCGGTCCCGAGGGCGATCCCGGCGAGGAAGAGGAGACCGAGCGTCGCGCCGACGCCCGAGATGAGGAGGAACCCGGCGTCGGAGAAGAGGAGGGAGAGCTTCTCGGAGCGCGGTACAGGAGGCATGAGGGCGTCGGGGGCGAGGCCCAGGAGGTTCGAGAGGGAGACGATCTCGAACCCCTCCCGGCGGAGGGACTCGATCAGGAGCGGGAGGGCCGCGATCGTCTGCGACCGGTCTCCGCCCCCGTCGTGAAGGAGGACGACGTTTCCCTCCCCCGCCTTCGCGGCCCGGAGCGTCTCGTCGACGATCCGCTCGACCCCGGGGCTCCTCCAGTCGCCCGGGTCGATCTTCATCCCGATCGTGTAGTAGCCGCGCGAGCTCGCGGCGAGGAGCGGGACGACCTGGTCCGGCGTCTCGGGCTCGACGTCCTCGGCGTACGGCGGCCGGAAGAGGAGAGTGCTGACGCCGAGGCGGCTCTCGAGGAGCCGCTCGGTGGCGTTCATCTCGAAGCGGAACTGCGCCCCCCCGATCGTCGAGATGTTCGGGTGGCTGAAGGTGTGGTTCCCGATCTCGTGCCCCTCGCGGCGGATCCGCGAGAGGAGCCGCGGCTCGAGGTCGGCGTTGATCCCGATGAGGAAGAAGACGGCCGGCGCCTTCTCGCGGGCGAGGATGTCGAGAATCTGCGGCGTCCACCTCGGGTCGGGGCCGTCGTCGAACGTGAGGACGACCTTCTTCGGCGAGAGGCCGCCCCGCCGCTCGATGACGAAGGGCGAAGGGAACGACACGACGCGCTCTGTCAGGATCCGCCCCGAGGCGGCGTCAAAGCCGATCTCCCGGACCCCTTCCTTCGGCGTCTCGGCGACGTGGAGAACCTCGCCGACCCCCTGATAGTCGATGTCGTAGCCGTAGCGCACCGCGCGGAGCCGCGCGGCGACCTCTCCGTCGAGCGCGTCGCGGTGGTCGAGCACCGTCCAGAGCGACGGGTCCTCGGAGCCGAGCCGCCAGAGCGCGTAGCCCTTCGGGCCGAGGGAATCCGCCTCGCGGATCTGGTCGAAGGCGGAGACGGCGTCCAGGAACCAGACGTGGTGGACCCGGTCGTTCTCGTCCGCGTAGTCAAACGTCGGGTTGAGGGACTCGGCGTCGAGGGCGATGACCCCTTCCGACTCCTGGGCCGTCCGGACCGCCTCCTGGAACGAGACCTCGTTCCCGTTTCTCTCGCCCTCCTTCCAGTCGTAGCCGTAGCTCCCGAGGGCGACGACGACCTTCTCGGCCGGGAGCGTCGCGAGGCGCCGCTTCAGCGTCCGCGAGAACCACCCGATGGAGGAGACGGGGCCCGCCTCCCCCTCTCCCGAGTGCTCGTCGTAGGCCATCAGGTAGAGCTCGTCGCACGCGCGGGCCGCCGCCGCGTAGGGGAAGGTGTCGTCGTCCATCGGCATGGAGACCGAGACTGTCAGGCCGTGCGGGTGGAACGCCGCCGCGACCTCCTCGAGGAACTGGCCGTAGCGGGGCCCGCTCCCGGCCGGAAGCGCCTCGAAGTCGAGGCTGACCCCCTGGAAGCGCCCGCCCCGCACGTAGCGGAGCAGCCCCTCGATCACGCGCGCCCGCGCGGCCGGGTCCGCGAGCATCCGCCCGAGCCGCCCCCCCTGCCACGTCACGGTCGAGGACTCGAAGTTGTTCACGAGAGGCGTGATCGGGAGGCCGGGCCTCACCTCCCGGACGAGGTCGAGCGCCAGGCGGAGCCGCGGCGGGTCGTCGACGACGAGCGCGCCGGCGTCCGCGCCGAGGTGAAGCCACTCGGGGACGAGCCGGTCGATCCTCCCGATGTTCTGCTTCAGCGAGGTGTAGCTCGTGTCGTCCCAGTTGACGTAGAAGCCGACGAGCTCCGACTTGCCCGCCCTCCGCGCCGGCGGCGCCATCGGCCGGCGCTTCCGCGCCTCCTCCTCGAGGCGCCGGCGCGCTTCCCGGAACCTCCGCTCCGCCGTCCCGACGAAGGGCTCCGGCGCGCGCGCCACGGCGTGGTGCGACCCGGCCGGGAGACCGACCGCCGGGAGGCCGAGCCTCGGGAGCACAGGGTTCACGAGGACGCTCGCGACGAGCGCCCCGGCGGCGACGACGAAGAGCGCTCCCGCGGCGCCCGCGACGACCCGGAACCGGCGCCAGCGGCGCTGGTGCGGGTCGAAGAAGACCGGCCTCTGCCCCTCGCGCACGGGCCGATTATGTGGCCCGGGGGCTCCGTCAGCCGGCGGGCGCCTTCCCGCCGCGGTAGAAGCGGACGAAGGCCTTCTCGAGCGTCGCGAGCCCCTCGGGGACGTGCCCCTCGATCTCGGCGAGAAACGCCTCGAGCTTCTCGCGCACGTCGACGATCTCGACCACGACCGGGAGGTCCTCGGAGAGCCTCTCGATCTTGAACGTGTGGAGGCGGCTGTGCGCCCCGAACCCCATGACGCCGCGGAGGACGGTCGCCCCGGCGAGCCCCTTCTCCCGCGCCTTCAGGACGAGCCACTCGTAGAGCAGCTTCCCTTCGTGCCGGTCGCTCTCGCCGACGAAGATCCGGAGGAGGGCGCCTTCTTCGGGGAGCGACATCGTCACCTCCAGACGAGCTGGGCCGCGGCCCGGCCGAGGGCGACGGCGAGGAGCCCGAGCACGAGCTGGCCTCCCGCGTTCGCGGCGGCCGCGAGGGCCTCTCCGCCGCGGAGGAGGTTCAGCGTCTCGTTGCCGAACGAGGAGAAGGTCGTGTACCCGCCGAGGACCCCGACGAAGACGAACGTCCGGGCGCCGCCCGCGGGGACCCCGCGCGACTCGGAAAGCTGCGCGAGGAGGCCGATGACGAAGCATCCCGTCACGTTCACGACGAAGGTCCCCCACGGGAACGTCGCGCTCCTCGCGAGGGACTGCACGACGCCGCCGAAGAGGTGTCGGAGCGAGGCGCCGATCCCGCCTCCGAGGAAGACGAGGGCGAGGGCTCTCATCGGTCTTCCCAGCGTAGCACCGCCAGGCCGGCGGCGGCGCCTCCCGCGCTGGCGCCCGGCGTCACCTCCGCGCGACGAGGACCGTCCGGACGTTCCACGCGGCGAGGAGGAGGGCGCCGGCGGCGCTCGCGATCCGCACGGCCGTCGCCTCGGCGACGAAGATCCCGACCATGAGCGCGAGGACCGGCGCGAGGCGGACGAGCGCGTACCGGGCCACGTAGCCGCCGAAGCTCGGCATCGGGACGCCGTCCGACTCGGCGATCGCCTTCACCATGAAGTTCGGCCCGTTGCCGATGTAGGTCATCGCGCCGCAGAAGACCGACCCGAGGCTGATCGACGCGAGGAAGACCTCCCTCACCCCCGCGACGGCCGGCTCCCCGCCGAGCGCCTTCGCGAGCTCGAAGAACGTCGCGTAGGTCGGGGCGTTGTCGAGGACCGACGAGAGCCCACCCGAGAAGAGGAAGAACGTCACCCGGTCGAGCGGGAGCTCGGGCGCCTTCCGGGCGAGGTAGGAGAGCGCCGGCACCATCGTCAGGAAGATCCCGACGAAGAGGGCGGCGACCTCCTGGATCGGCCCCCACTCGAAGCGGTTGTCGACGAAGCGGGTCTGCCGGTCGCCGAGGCGGAACGAGAGGAACGCCGCCGTCAGGAGGACGACCTCCCGGAAGGGGATGAAGGCCGCGGCCGGCGCGTGCCCCCCGTGGATCGCGCCGAGGTCGACCGAGGGGACGAGCGCGACCGCCGCGACGATGACGCCGAGGAGGGCGATGCTCCCCTTCCCGTGGAGGGCGAGGGGCTTCACCTCCACCGCGTCGCGGACGAGGTCCGGGACCGCCTCGTGCCGGAACGCGACGGTGTCGAGAGCGAAGAACGCCAGAAGGAGCATCCCGTTCACGAAGAGCCACTCGGGGAGGAGCTTCAGCGTCCAGAGGAACGGCACGCCCCGGAGGAGCCCGAGGAAGAGCGGCGGGTCGCCGAGCGGCGTCAGGAGGCCGCCGCAGTTCGCGACGACGAAGATCGTGAAGACGAACGTGTGGACCTTGACCTTCCGCTCCCGGTTCGTGTTGAGGAGCGGCCGGACGAGGAGCATCGCGGCGCCGGTCGTCCCGATCAGGGAGGCGAGGACGGCGCCGGCGCCGAGGAAGAGCGTGTTGTTCCGCGGCGTCGCCTGGATGTCCCCCGCGACGAAGACGCCCCCGCTCACGACGAAGAGCGAGAAGAGGAGCGTGATGAAGGAGGCGTACTCGACGAGCGCGTGGATCACCTCGGCACGCCCCCCGAGCGACCAGCACCAGGCGGCCATGGGGACGCCGAGGACGAGGGCGACGAGGAGCTGGAAGGCCCTCTTCTCCCAGAGGTGCCGCGTGGCCGCCATGAGCGGGAACGTCGCGATCGCGGCGAGGAGCGCCACGAACGGCAGGAGTCCGTACCAGGGGACCGTCATGACGCTACTTGAGGAGCGCGAGGAGGCTGCCGGCCGCGACCGCGGTGCCGATGACCCCGGCGACGTTCGGCCCCATCGCGTGCATGAGGAGGTAGTTGTCGGGGTCGTCTTCCTGGCCGACGTTGTGGGCGACGCGGGCGGCCATCGGGACGGCCGAAACGCCCGCCGCTCCGATGAGCGGGTTGACCGGCGTGCCCGGGAGCCGGGACATCAGCTTCCCGAGGAGGACGCCGCCCGCCGTCGAGACGGCGAACGCGACGCAGCCGAGGACGAGGATCTTGAGGGTCGCCGTCCGGAGGAAGCTGCCGCCGTCCATCGTCACGCCGACCGAGAGGCCGAGGACGATCGTGACGAGATTGATCAGCTCGTTCTGCGCCGCGCGGTTCAGCCGCTCGGTGACGCCGCACTCCCGCAGGAGGTTCCCGAACATGAGGAGGCCGATGAGCGAGGTCGCCGCGGGGACGATGAGGGCGCAGAGCGCCGTGGCGACGACCGGGAAGGCGATCCGGAGCCACTTCGGGACGTCGAAGTTCGCCTCCATCCGGATCAGCCGCTCCTTCTTCGTCGTCAGGAGCCGCATGATCGGCGGCTGGATGAGAGGGACGAGCGCCATGTAGGAGTAGGCCGAGACCGCGATCGCCCCGAGGAGGTGCGGCGCGAGCTTGATCGTCAGGTAGATCGAGGTCGGGCCGTCCGCCCCGCCGATGATCCCGATCGAAGCCGCCTCCCTGGGCGTGAAGCCGAGCCACCCCGCCGCGAGGAACGTGCCGAAGACGCCGAGCTGCGCGGCCCCGCCGAGGAGGAACGTCTTCGGGTTCGCCAGGAGCGGCCCGAAGTCGGTCAGCGCGCCGAGGCCGAGGAAGATGAGCGGCGGGAAGATCTCGAGCGAGACCCCCTGGAAGAGGTAGTGGAAGAGCCCGCCGGGCGCGCCCTCGGACGGGAGGGCCATCAGGCCGTTCAGGGGAAGGTTCGTCATGAGCGCCCCGAACCCGATCGGGACGAGGAGGAGCGGCTCGAACTCCTTCTTGATCGCGAGCCAGAGGAGGAGGAACGCGACCGCGATCATCACCCCCTCGCGCCACGTGAGCGCGAGGAAGCCGGTCTGCGCGATCAGCTTCTCCACGTCACCCCTCCGGGGCGTAGCGGATGAGCGGGTCGCGCACCTGGACGGACGCTCCCGCCTCCACGCAGACCTCCGCGATGGTCCCCGTGCGCGGGGCGTAGATGTAGGTGTCCATCTTCATGGCGTCGAGGAGGACGACGGGCGTCTTCGCCTCGACCGGCATCCCCCTCGTCACGAAGACCTTCTGGACGGTGCCCGCGATCGGCGACGCGATGACGTTCGGGTCGCCGGCGCCGCCGGGGACCGGCGCGGGGGCGGGCGCCGGGCGTGCGGCCTCCGGGATCGGAAGCGCGGCGGCGCCCGGGTACGGGAGGTTCGCCGGCGAGCCGATCGCCTCGTCGTCCTGGAGCACCTGGACCTCGACGTCGTAGACCTTGCCGTTGACGGTGATGCGGAGCTTCTTCATCTCTATCTCTTCGGGTCCATCCGGTGGGACCTCAGGATGTCGATCCGCCCGACGCGCGACCAGTTCTCCTGGCCGGCGGGACGGAGGACGTGAATGCGGTGGACGACGACGGACTTCCCGAGAGCGGCGGTGGCTGCCGCGGCGAGGACCGCCACGATCTCGGGCGTGACCCCGTCCTCGGGACCGGCGGGCGCGGCGGCGGCCGCCATCCTGTGGGAGACGGCCTGGAACGCGTAGAGGACGCCGACGAGGAGCGCCATGACGCACATCACGACGCTCATGCAGACGAGGGCGACGAGCCAGGGTGACATCACGGCCGGCTCACATCGGGATGTTGCCGTGCTTCTTCTGCGGGCGCTGGTCTCGCTTGGCCCGCAGGGTGACGAGGCGCTCGATGAGGAGGCGCCGCGTCCAGGACGGCCGGATCACGTCGTCGACGTAGAGCGCGGCCGCGGCACGGAACGGGTTCGCGTGGAGCCGCCGGTACTCGGCGACCTTCTCGGCGAGGAGGGCGTCCTTGTCCCTGGCGGCCTCCAGCTCCCGGCGGTGGAGGATGCGCGCCGCCCCTTCCGGCCCCATGACGGCGATCTCGGCCGTCGGCCAGGCGAGGACGGAGTCGGCGCCGAGGTCCTTCGAGCACATCGCGAGGTAGGCGCCGCCGTAGGCCTTCCTGAGGATGACGGTCATCTTCGGGACGGTTGCGGCGGAGTAGGCGAAGAGCATCTTCGCCCCGTGCCGGATGATCCCGCCGTGCTCCTGCGCGACGCCCGGGAGGAAGCCCGGGACGTCGACGAGCGTCACGAGCGGGATGTTGAAGACGTTGCACGTGCGGACGAAGCGGGCCGCCTTGTCGGAGGCGTCCATGTCGAGCGAGCCGGCGAGGTGCATCGGCTGGTTCGCGACGACGCCGACGACCATCCCGCCGAGCCGGCCGAACCCCACGACGACGCTCCGGCCGAAGGCCGACTGGACCTCGAGGAAGGCGCCGCCGTCGACGAGGCGCCGGATGACGTCGTGGACGTCGTACGCCCTGCGCGGGTCCTCCGGGACGACCTCGTCCATCTCCGCGTCGTCGACGAGCGGCGCGTCGAACGGGACGTCGGGGGGCGACTCGAGGTTGTTCGCCGGGAGGTAGGAGAGGAGCGTCTTGACGAGCTGGACCGCGGAGCGCTCGTCGGGAGCCGCGAAGTGGATGTTCCCGGAGACCTCGGAGTGGACCCTGGCGCCGCCGAGCGCCTCGTCGGAGATCACCTCGCCCGTCGCGGCCCGGATGACGTCCGGCCCGGCGATGAACATCTTCGCGCTCTCCTCGACCATGACGATGAAGTCGGTGAGCGCGGGCGAGTAGGCCGCGCCCCCGGCGCAGGGCCCGGCGATGACGCTGATCTGCGGGACGACGCCCGAGAGGAGCGTGTTCGTGTAGAAGATCTGCCCGTAGCCGGAGAGCGCCTCGACCCCCTCCTGGATCCGCGCGCCGCCGGAGTCGTTGAAGCCGACGACGGGGAGCCCGGTCCGGAGCGCCCCCTTCAGGCACTCGCAGATCTTCGCGGCGTGGAGCTTGCCGACCGAGCCGCCGCCGACGGTGAAGTCCTGGGAGAAGGCGTAGACGGCCCGGCCGTCGACCCATCCCTTGCCCGTCACGACGCCTTCCGCCGCGAACCCCCGGCCACCCGGGTCGTCCGGCCCGTCCTGGGCCCACAGGCCGAACTCGACGAAGCTGTCCGGGTCGAGCAGGAGGGCGAGGCGCTCGCGCGCCGTCAGCTTCCCCTGGCGATGCTGCTTCTCGATCCGGTCGGCGCCGCCGCCCAGCAGAAGCTCCCGCCTCCGTTGATCGAGGTCCGAAAATCGTCTGGACATGTGCCTCCTCGGTGAACCCTCCGGTCGGAGGGCGGAAGAATCCTACTCCTCGCGGACGGGAACGGTCACCCCGGAGGTCCTGCGCGAAACGTGCGCGGAGACGCCGTCTCCGGTAACCTGACTCGTTTATGGAATCCTCCGTCGACTTCGCCGCGCTCGCCCCCGACGCCGACCGCGAGCCGTTCGTCCGCGCGCTCTGCGACGCCGTCGAGGCCACCTGGGACGAGGGGCTCTATCCCCAGGTCGAGATCGACCGCCCCTGGTCGCGGCACAACCCCGTCCTGCGCGGGGAGTTCGCCCGCCCCCGCGCCATCCGCTGGTACCTCGAGCGCGAGCTCGGGAAGCTCGCCGCGGGCGGCGCGCGGGTCCTCGTCACCGGCACCCGGCCCCGCGTCGCCTTCGACGACCCCGCCCTCTTCGAGAGCCTCGACGAGGACGCCTGGGACCTCCGGCAGAAGAAGCTCTTCCTCTTCCGGGCCGAGCGGATCGACCTCTCGCTGAACCGCCTGGAGCACTACACCGGGACGCCGCCCGAGCTCTTCCAGCGGCACGTCCTCTTCACGAACTACGAGATGCACGCCGAGGCGTTCCGGGCCCGCTACCCCGGCGCCGTCGGCCCCGGCCGCTCGGTCCAGATGCCCGCCTGGCACCACGAGCTCCCCGGCAACGCGGGGGTGACGCTCGTGAACATCGGCGTCGGGCCGTCGAACGCGAAGACGATCACCGACCATGTCGCCGTCCTCCGGCCGGACGCCGTCCTCATGGTCGGGCACTGCGCGGGGCTCCGGAACCACCAGGAAGTCGGCGACCTCGTCCTCGCGACGGGCTACATGCGCGACGACCGGATCCTCGACGACGTCCTGCCGCCGAGCGTCCCCGTCGCCTCGAACCATTTCCTCAACGCCCTCCTCATCGAGGGAATGGAGGCGCGCGGCCTCTCGTACCGAATGGGGACCGTCTTCACGACCTCGAACCGGAACTGGGAGTTCAACCAGGAGAAGGCGCTCGCGGCGATCCAGGCGAGCCGGAGCGTCGCCGTCGACATGGAGTCGGCGACCGTCGCCGCGAACGGCTTCCGCTACCGCGTCCCGACCGCGGCGCTCCTCTGCGTCAGCGACAAGCCGCTCCACGGCCAGCCGAAGCTCTCGGCCGAGGCGCAGGCCTTCTACCGCGAGAGCCGCGTCGCGCACCTCGAGGTCGCGGCCGAGGCGCTCGAGAGGGCGCGCGACCGCTTCCCCGGCGGCCTCCCTGCCTCCGACATCCGCTCCTGGGACGAGCCGCTCCTCGGGTCGGCCTGAGGGCCCGGAGCCCGCGGACCGAGCGGACTGCGGCACCGGTGAGCAGTTGCGCCGGAAGCGCGATTCCAGGTGCAATAATGGCTCGATTCCACCATGGCCGGACCCGTCGACGAGGAGAAGACCCTCGGTTCGAGTGGTCCCCCGCGGCGCGATGGTTCGCGAGAGGGTGATCGGCCGCCGGCGGGAGACGCGACCATCGCGACGCCCGGCCAGAAGCCCGGCTTCCCTGCCCCTCCGGGCCTCGCCGAGGGCTCCGTCATCGCCGAGCGCTACCGGGTCGTCCGCTTCATCGCGCGGGGCGGGATGGGCGAGGTCTACGAGGCCGAGGACCTCGCGCTCGGCGGCCGCGTCGCGCTGAAGACGATCCTCCCGTCCCTCGAGGAGGGGACGGAATACGTCGAGCGCTTCAAGCGCGAGATCCACGTCGCCCGCCACGTCACCCACCCGAACGTCTGCCGGATCTACGACCTCGGCGTCCACCGCGGCGCCCCGCCGGTGCCCGGGGGCCCGGCCCCGCCCGAGCTCCTCTTCCTGACGATGGAGCTCCTCCACGGAACGACGCTCTCCGAGCGGCTCCGCTACGGTCCGATGACGACCACGGAGGCGCTCCCGCTCGTCGTCCAGATGGCCGCCGGCCTCCACGCCGCCCACGAGGCCGGCGTCGTCCACCGCGACTTCAAGAGCGCCAACGTCATGCTCGTGCCGCCTCAGAAGGAGGGGCGGCCGCCCCGGGTCGTCATCACCGACTTCGGCCTGGCGCGCCCGGCCGCCTCGTCCGAGTCGCTCGCGTCGATCTCCGACGCGGGCTCGGTCCTCGGGACCCCCGCCTACATGGCCCCGGAGCAGGTCGCCGGCAGGCCCGCGACGCCCGCCGCCGACCTCTACGCCCTCGGCGTCGTCGTCTACGAGATGGTGACGGGGACCCGCCCGTTCGACGGCCCCTCCCCCTTCCTCGTCGCCGCGCGCCGCCTGACCGAGCCGCCCCCTCCGCCGAGCCTCCACGTCGCCGACCTCGACCCCGCGTGGGAGGAGGCGATCCTCAGGTGCCTGAAGGTGGATCCGGCGGAGCGCTTCCCGAGCGCGACCGACTTCTCCGCGGCGCTCGGGGGCGAGGCCGTCCGGTTCTCCGGGTCCGCCTTTCACCGCGCCGCGCCGGGCACCGCCACGGTCTTCCTTCCAAAGGCCGCCGCGCGGAGCCGGAGCCGGCTCGCCGCGCGGGTCGCTCTGGCGTTCCTGGGAGTCGCCGTCGTCGTCGGCGGCGCCCGCGCGATTCACGGGCCATGGGGACGCCCCGGGCCGGCACTTCCCGCCGCCGCCGCGCCCACGCCGGCCCCGGCCGTCCGGCCCGCGCGCCGCTCCGTCGCGATCCTCGGCCTGAAGGTCGCGACGCCAGGCCCCGACGCCTCCTGGCTCCCGACGGCCCTCGGGGAGCTCCTCGCGACGCAGCTCGGGGCGGGAGAAGAGCTTCGCCTGGTCCCTGCGTCCGACGTCCGCGAGGCGGAACGCGGCCTCGGGTGGAAAGCCGCCGACAGCGTCCCCGGAACGGACCTCGGAAAGCTGCGCGCGGCCCTCGGCGCCGACCTCCTCGTCGCGGGCTCGTGCTCGGTCACGGGCGACGGCCCGGCGCGTCTCGCGCGCCTCGAGGTGGAGGTCCTCGACGCCCGGACGGGTGCAGCCGTCGGTTCGTCCGCGACGACCGGCTCCGAGACCCATCTCGTCGATCTCGTCTCGCGGGCCGGGCACGACCTGCGCGTCGCGCTCGGCCTTCCCGAGGCGACCCCCGCCCAGGCCCTCGGGGTGGAGGCCTCCTTCCCCGCGAGCCCCGCCGCGCAGCGCCGCTACGCCGAGGGGCTCGCGCAGCTCCGGCTCCCCGACCCGCCGACCGCGAAGGCGACGCTCGAGAAGGCCGTGGCGCTCGAGCCGAAGCACCCGATGCCCCGGACGGCGCTCGCGGAAGCCTGGTCTGCCCTCGGCTACGCCGACCGGGCGCGCGCAGAGGCACGGCAGGCGGCCGCGGACTCGGCGGCTCTCCCGGACGAGCTCCGCCTCGGCGTCGAGGCCCGGCTCCACGAGGCGGCGAAGGCCTGGACCGAGGCGGCGACGTCCTACCAGGCCCTCCTCGACCGCCACCCGGACGACCTCGACAGCGGTCTCCGCCTCGCGGCCGCGCAGGTCTTCGCTGGGAAGACGAACGCGGCTCTTGTCACGATCGAGGCACTCCGGAAGCTTCCCGCGCCTCTCCGCGACGACGCGCGGATCGACCTCGCCGAGGCGAGGGCGCGGCAGGAGCAGAACGACTTCCGGAAGCAAGCCGACCTTGCAGCCGCCGGCGCGGCGAAAGCGAGGGCATCGGGCGACCGGCTCCTTCTTGCGAGGGCGCGGATGCTGGAGTCGACGGCGCTGCGGAGCCTCGGCGATGCGAAGGGCTCCGATGCCGCCGTGGACGAGGCCCGCTCGCTCTACGAAGCGGTGAGCGACCGGAACGGTTCTGCACGGGCCCTCGAGCAGATGTCGATATCGGTCTTCGGGCGGGGCGACCTCGAGGGGAGCAGGCGCCTTCTCGAGAAAGCCGTGGACCTGTACAGGCAGACAGGGGACAAGGCTGGCTCGGCGCGCGCCGGGGCGAACCTCGGGAACGTCCTCCTCTCGCTGGGCCGGGTTGCCGAGGCCGAGCGGATGTACGACGAATCGCTGAAGACGTTCCGGTCCATCGGCGCGACTCACGAGGCCGCGGCCTCCCTGAACTCCATCGGGGTGGCGTTCATCAAGCGCGGCGATCTCCGGAAGGCGCGGGAGCGGACCGAAGAGGCTGTTTCACTGTGGAGCGGGATCGGGAGGAAGGCTTTCACGGCTCTCGCCCTCTCGAACCTCGGCGAGATCGAGCGCCACCTCGGCAACCCCGACGAGGCCCGGAAGCTGCACGAGGAGGCCCTCGCCCTGAACCGCGAAGTCGGTGAGAAGGCCGGGGTCGCTTTCGACCTTCTTCAGCTCGCCGAGGTCTTCCTTGCAAAGGGAGACCTCGTCGTCACCCGCCAGAGAGCCCAGGAGTCGGCGGCCCTGCAGCAGGAGCTCGGCGACCGCCTCGGCACTGCCGAGACCAAGCTTCTCGCCGCGAAGGCCTTCCTCGCCGAGGGGAAGCCGTCCGAGGCCGCTGCCGATGCCCGGGTCGCTGAGGAGGTCTTCCGCTCGGAAGGCGCCTCCGACCGGCAGGCCCACGCCCTCGCAGCCCTCGCCGAAGCACTCGCGCGGCAGGCCCTCCCGTCCGAGTCCGCCTCTGCGGCGGCGGGCGCGCGCGCCGCGGCCGGGTCGTCCGGGGACTTCCGGGCCGGCCTCGTCGCCGAGACTGCCGAGGGCTGGTCGGCGTTGGCTGCCGCGCAGACGGATCCCACCGCAGCAGCCGTGCGCTTCGACGCGGCCGCCGCACGCGCGGCGAAGGCCGGGTTCGTCGCCCTCGCCCTCGAGGCGCGCCTCGCCTCACTCGAGGCCCGGAGCGTTTCGACAAAACCTTCCGAGCTCCGCCCACTCGCCGAAGCGCTCGCGCGCGACGCCTCGGCGAAGGGCTTTGGGCTCGTGGCCCGCAAGGCCGCCGTGCTCAGCGGAAATAGCCGTTGACGTCGATGATCACGTGGACCGTTCCCGAGGGCTGGCTCGCCAGGACAGAGAGCTGCCCCCCGACGAGCCCCATGATCGAGTTGTTGGCCCGGGTCCTCCCGGCCCCGTAGCTCAACGTCGTCGTCCCCGGCGCGGTCCCCGTCCCGGGGTAGAGCGTGAGGCTCCCGGCGCTCGCCGGCGAGACCGCCGTCACGTTCAGCGAGATCGCCGCCGCGTCGGCCGGGACGCCGCAGCTCCCCCCGATCACGAAGCTCCTCGTTCCTCCCGCCGGGAGCGCCGGCCCCCCGAGCGGCCCGTCCGCGTTCCGCGTGTCCACCACCCGGCAGGGGGTCAGCGGGTAGAGGAGCGTCGCCCCGCTGCCTCCCGAGAATGTCGCCGTCACCGCCCGGTTCGCCGTCAGGCTGACCGTGCAGGTCCCCGTCCCGCTGCATCCCTCCCCGCTCCACCCCGCGAAGGTCGAGCCCCCGCTCGCCACCGCCGTCAGCGTCACCGAGGTGCCGCCCGCGAAGGCCGCCGCGCAGGTCGTCCCGCAATCGATCCCCGAGGGGCTCGACGTCACGCTCCCGCTCCCGACGCGCGTCACCGTGAGTGTCCAGGTGACGACGAAGCTCGACGCGCTCTTCGACGTCCCCCCGGGCCCCGTCACGGCGATCGGCCCCGTCGTCGCCCCCGCAGGCACGGTCGCGGTGATCTGCGTGTCCGAGCCGACGGCGAAGCTCGCCGCGACTCCGTTGAAGGTGACGGCGGTCGCTCCCGCGAGGCCCTGCCCGGCGATGCTGACCGGCGTCCCGACCGGTCCCGAAGCGGGTGTGAAGCCCGTCACGACGATCGTCGGAGCGCTCGCGTCGACGACCTGGGGGATCCCGAGCGGGACCCCGGAGGCGGGGAGCTGCGCCGTCTGGAAGTCGAGCCAGGTGACGTTGCCCCGCGCGTCCACCGCCTGGAGCGCGTAGCTCATCCTCATCCCCGGCAGGATCCCGGTGCTCCCCCGCCACGTTCCCGTCCCGTCGTCGGCGAGCTCGAGCGGCACCCAGGCCCCCATCCCCTGGGCATCGACGCTGTTGTCGTCGTAGACGACGAGGACCCGCCAGACGCCCGAAACGCCGCCCTGATCGTCGCTGGCCGGGACCGCCCACCGGATCAGCATCCCGGCGATCTCGTGGTATTTCCCCGCGTACGGCCCCGTCCCGAGGCTCGGCCCCGTCCGGTCGCAGTTGTTCGTCGGCGTCGCGGTGTCGTTGAAGTAGAGGTTCTCGAGGTCGACCGTCTGGTAGAGGCGGTTGATCGTGAAGGTCGCGTCGGTGTCGTTGACCTTCGCGACTTCCCCCACCGTGACGGTCACGCCGTTCAGCTCGACGTCGCTCGGCCGACACGTGGGCGAATCCGCTCCCACGACGAGCCGCGGGTCCGTCGGGGCAATCATCGCGACTCGGGGGGCCGCCCCGTGGTTGCTCCCATCGCCCCCGTTGGAGACGAGCTCGCCGAGGACCGGCTTCCACCCCGTCTCTTCCCTGTACGTGCCGCCCTTCCAGAGGACGCCGTGCTGGCTCGTCCCCGAGAGCCGCGAGTCGAAGATGAAGTAGGGCTCGATCGGGAGGTCTCCCGCCCCCGTCCCGCGGTCGACGAGGCCGTTGAGGGTGTAGTAGCAGCCGGCGGTGTCGCCGCATCCCGGGGCCGTCGCCAGGACGTTGCCCGTCGAGTCGTGCTTGACGTAGACGCCGGACGCCGAGAGGTTGAAGTGGAGGTTGAGCTGGAGGAGGTGGTCGGGAAGCGCCGCGAGAGTGTCCGTCGCGACCCGGCTCTCGCCGTCGATCGGGCCGAGACGGAAGGTCCGGTCCACCTCCATCCCGGCCGCGCGCGAGCCCGTCGCGATGCCGGTGACGACCGCGTACATCGGCAGGCCGTAGAGGGTCCACTGCTGGAGGCTCTTCTGGTCGTACGGGTCGAAGCGTGGGGTCTCGAGGTAGTAGCGCTGCTTCGTCCGGAGCACCGCGTCGCCGATCGCCTGCGTCCCGCCCGACGTGAGCTGCTCGGTGAGGATCTGCGCCAGACGCGTGCCGTACCCGATGCCGTTCTTCAGCCCCCACCCGAAGCCGGTGTTCGCGAGGTAGGCGACGGCGCCGCGCGCCATCATCGTCTGCGCAAGGTCGAGCGAGTGGTCCGCGTCGGTCTGGCAGCTCCCCGGGACCGGAAGGCCGCCGTGGCAGCCGAGGGCGTAGACGATTGCTCCCGCGAGGTCGACCGCCGCGGGGTTGCCGGTCGTGCAGGAATTCGACGCGTCGACGCCGTAGACCTGCGAGGCCGCGAGGCCCTGGATGTCCATCGCACCCGTGCCCGGGACTCCCTCCTCGAAGTGCGTCGCGTGGCCCGAGAGGCTGAGAAGGGCGTAGTGGCCGACGGTCGGGTCGCCCGCGAGCGTCCCCGCAAGGGCGTTGCGCAGTGCCGTCCGCCGGGAGGCGACGTCGCCGGGGCCCCAGCTGCTCCCGACGAGCGTGCCGTAGACGGGCGCCGTCGAGGCGTCGGGCGTGCTGACGCCGAGGGACGACTTCCACCGCGCCCGGATCTGGGTCGCCGCGTTCGTCAGGAAGTCGTAGCCCGTGACGAGGACCTTGTGCCCCGCCGCCGCGTCGAGCTTCGTCAGATCCAGGACGCCGTCCTGCGAGATGAAGGCCGCGATCGTCGCCGCGATCTCCGCCGGCTTCTCGACGAGCCGGCCGACCGCGAGGTCCGGGACGTAGAGGTTGCCGGCGAGGCCCGCCGTCGTGACGGCGTCCTTCACCCCGAGCGGGTCGTCCGAGAGGTAGCGGTTGGAGTTGAGGGCCGCGCCGACGGCCGTGACCGTCGTAATGCTCCCCGCCGTGACGTAGGCCTTCTCCTGCAGGAGCACCGTCCCGTCCGGCATCCGTGCCAGCGGGATCGCACGGTCGTCCCCGACGAGGACGAGGTACTTCACGCCCGGGTACGCCGCGAGGAGGTTCGTCCGCAGGTACGACTGCAGCCCTCCCGTGCCGAAGAGGACCTCGTTGGCGAGGTCGGGATTCGACGGGGCGGCGTCCCACGCCGCGTAGAGCGGCGTCAGCGTCGCCACCCCGCCGAGGTCGACGATCACGCCCTGGACGCGGGGATGGTTCGAGAGATCCTCCAGTCGCGTCAGAAGGTCGCTCCTCTCCTGCGCCGTGATCCACCCCTTCGTCACCTGCCGCCCCAGGTTGTGCAGGATCAGCGTCTTCACCGAGTCCGGGTTCGGGCTCACGATGTAGAAGGGATTCGCCGAGTCCACCGTCGTCGCGTTCCCCGCCTGGTCCGTCACCGTCACGCGCACCTTGTAGAGCGAGCCCGCTCGCCCCGAAGGGAAGCTCGTCGGCACCGTGTACGTCAGGTTGCTCGTCGCCACGCCCGGGTACGCGCACCCCGGCCCCGTGCCGTACGTGGCCGGAAGCCCGCCGGCCGACGCCGCCGTCGCCCACGTCGACCCGCCGTCGTTCGAATAGCGCAGCGACGCCGCCACCTGGCACACCCGCACGTCGTCCGCCATCGACCACGCCACGACCTGCGTCGACACGGGACCCGACGTCGGAGACAACAGCCAGTATTCGCCCCCTGCAGGAGAAACCACCGACGCGGTCGGAGGATTGGAGTCCGACACCGTCAGCGTGGCCGGGTTGGAAGCCACCGTCGCGCAGGTCCCGGAGACGAGAACCCTGTAGCGCGTGCCGGACTCCGGGCCGACGACGGCCGGCGTCGTGTAGGTCGACTGCGTGGCGCCGTCGATGTTCGCCCAGGCGCCGCTCGCAGTCGGGTCGCGTTGCCACTGGTACCGCGAGGCGGCCACCGTAGCGACGCTGAACGTCGCGAGGCTTCCCGCGGCCACGGTCTGGCTCGCCGGCTGGCCGGTGATCGAGACGCCGCACCCCAGGACGAGGGCCTTCGCGACGCTCGGGATGCCGTTCACGTAGACGATGGCGAGAGCCGGGCCCGGGTTGAGGAGCCACGCCGTTGAGGAGGTGAAAGAGGTGGCAGAGTAGCCCGTCGCGGGGGCGAGAGGAAGGAATGCCGATTCGCCGTTGTCCAGGCGCTGCAGCTGCAGGAGCGGGTAGTTCGTTGCCGAGGACTGCGTCCCGCCGCCGGATGCCTCGGGACCGTTCCCGTTCAGCCCGGTGAAGCGAGAGCCCATGGCGATGACCGAGGCGGCCTGGTTCGCGGGGCTGGTGACGGAAACGAGGACGGGCCTCCACGCGTCCTGATATCCGAGACCGTCGGAGAAGAGCTCGGCGGTCGCCAGGTACGTGGAGCTGTACGAGCCCCCCGCGACGAGGACCCTGCCGGACGGGAGGAGCGTCGAAGTTGCTCCCCGGCGTTTGCCGGCGAGGGAACCCGTCGTGGAGAAGGTCCCGGTCAGGGGGTCGTACAGCTCGACGCTGTCCAGGACGCCGCCCCTGTTCCACCCACCCGCGACGAGGACCCGGCCGGAGGGGAGTGCGGTCGCCGTGGCCTCCTGGCGCGAGGCGACGAGGTAGCCCGTCATCGCGGAGGTCCCCGAAACCGGGTCGAAGAGCTCCGCGCTGTAGGTGGCGCCTCCGGAAATCGCACCTCCCGCGAGGAGGACCTTCCCGGACGGGAGGAGCGCCGCCACGTGAGAGACGCGTCCGGCCATGAGGTTCCCCGTGGACGTGAACGCAGCCGTGATCGGGTCGTAGAGCTCGGCGCTCGCCAGGGTTGCCGAGTAGAAGGAGCCTCCGGCGAGGAGGACCCGGCCGTCCGCAAGGAGGGTCGCCGAGTGCTGTTCCCGGCCGTGGACGAGGGAACCCGTCGTCGCGAACGCCCCGGCGCCACCGCTCGCAGACGGGTCGAAGAGCTCGGCGCTTCCGAGAGCGCTGCTTCCCTCACCGCCCGCCAGGAGGACCTTTCCGGTCGGGAGCAGCGTCGCCGAATGGGAGAACCGGGGCGTCGAGAGCGACCCCGTGGCCGTGAACGTGCCCGTCGTCGGGTCGAAGAGCTCGGCGCTCGCGAGAGCCCCCGAGGCGCCCTGGCCTCCGGCGACGAGGACCCGGCCGTCCGGGAGGAGCGTCGCCGAGTGGAGATACCGGCCGGTCGCGAGGGACCCTGCCGTCGTGAAGGCTCCGGCTCCTCCATTCGCCGACGGATCGAAGAGCTCCGCGGTGGAGAGGATGCCCGCAGCCCCGCCGCCGACCCAGCCGCCGGCGATCAGCGTCCGGCCGTCCGCGAGGAGGGTCGCCGTGTGAAAGCTCCGACCCGTGGCGAGGGGTCCCGTCGCCGAGAAGATCCCCGCGACGGGGTCGTACTGCTCGGCGACGCGGACGAACCACCCCTGCGCCGTCACGGAGTTGAGGTATTCGCCACCGAGGAACACGACCCTGCCGTCGGGCAGGAGCGTCGAGGTGTGCGTATCCCGAGCTGCGTTGAGGCTGCCGGCGGCCGCGAACGCCCCGACTCCGCCGTTCGCCGCCGGGTCGAACAGCTCCGCCGTCGCGAGGCTCGCCTTCTGCCCGTCCTCGGCGTACCCCCCTGCCACGAGGACCTTCCCCGACGGGAGAAGCGAGGCCGTGTGGCGGGAACGCGCCGTCACGAGAGATCCGGTGCTCGCGAACGCCCCGACTCCGCCGTTCGCCGCCGGGTCGTACAGCTCCGCGGTTCCTCCGGAGCCTCCGACGACGAGAACCTTCCCGGACGGGAGGAGCGTCGCCGTGTGGCCCGTGTGGACGTTGACGAACGAGCCGGTCACGGCGAAGGCGCCGGCCCCGCCGTTCCCGGCCGGGTCGTAGAGCTCGGCGCTCGTGAGGATCGAGCCGTTGGACCCGCCGGCAACGAGCACCTTGCCGGACGGGAGGAGCGTGGCCAGGTGCCCCGACCGAGCCGTCCCGAGCGAGCCGGTGCTCGTGAACGCTCCGACCCCGCCGTTCGCCGCCGGGTCGTACAGCTCGGCGGTCGCGACGTACGAGCCGTTCTCGCCGCCTGCGACGAGAACCCTGCCGGACGGGAGAAGGGTCGCCGTGTGATTGATTCGTGCCGTCGCGAGGGAGCCGGTCGCCGTGAAGCTCCCCGTCGCCGGGTCGTACAGCTCGGCGCTCGAGAGGACGACGCCCGAAGCGTCCCGCCCGCCGATGACGAGCACCTTGCCGGACGGGAGGAGCGTCGCCGTGTGACGTCCCCGGGCCGTCGTGAGCGATCCGGTCGGGGCGATTCTTCCGGTGACCGGCTCGTAGAGCTCGGCGCTGGCGAGAATGCTGGGCCCTTCGCCGTATCCACCCGCGAGGAGAACTTTCCCGCCCGGGAGGAGCGTCGCGGTGTGCTGGTAGCGGTCCGCGATGATCGTCCCCGCGGCGACGAACGAGGGGTCGACCAGGAGGGGATAGCGGAGGTCCCGATCACTCCACGTCAGCCGGAGCCGCGTCGTCCTCCCCGGGGCTGCGGCCGCGATCTCCCAGGCGACCGTGGTATTCGATAGCCGCCCGCCCGAATCGACGAGCCACGGCCGGTCGAGCTCGATCCGGGGTCCGTCGCCCTCCCCCTCGAACCGGACCTTTCCGTCCCGAAGGACGACGTCCGTGACGCCCGTCGCCTCGACGACCTCGTACTCGACGAAGTGGCGTGCGGACCTCTCTCTCACGAGGAGGAACTCCTCCGTCCCGCTGGTCCCGGCGACGTGCAGGCTGTCCACCCCTGCGTGAACGTTCTCGAAGGCGACGACACCGCCCCCGGGCCTCGCGGGCGCGCTCCTCGCGCCGACCGGACGCAGGACGACGCGCTGCCGGCCCACCTCCGCGACGAAGGGCCCGTCGTACCGGGCCGGGAGGAAGACGCGGAAGGGTGAGGCGACGTCGACGGTCCACTCGTACCCGGCGACCTCGCGGCCGAAAAGCTCCCGCGAGGCCGGAGCGAGGCCGGCTGCACCTTCGAGCCGCCCCGCGACCGTCGGGAAGAGAGTGCGGATCGTCTCCGCGAGGGCGAGGCCGGGGCGAACCTCCGCGGACGATTCCGGCGCAGGCGCCTTCGCCCGGTCCGGGTACGCCGCGGGTGCAGCTGTTCCGACGCTGGCCAGGAGGACCGACCCGAGAGCGAGGAGGCGAAGGGCGCGTGACATGAGCCACCCCCTTCCACCGTGCGGCGGACCGGACGAGGCCGACGTCGCACCCCGGCGTCGTCGCGCGGCAGGCTGAAACCGTTACCGCGATTCTATTCCGCTCTCAGCGGAAGTAGCCGCTCACGTCGATGATGACGTCCACGGTTCCCGTCGCCTGGGCGTCGTGGACCGACAGGAGCCCGTCGACGAGGCCCATCACGGAGTTGTTCGCGCGGGTCCTCCCCGCCGAGAACGAGATCGTCGTCGTCTCCGGGGGGACGCCCGCTCCCGGGAAGAACGTCAGGCTCCCCGCCGCCGTCGCCTTCGTCACCGTCACGTTCATCGTCACCGCGCCCGCGTCCGCAGGGACGCCGCACTGCCCCCCGATCTCGAACGTCCGGGTCTCTCCCGCCCCCAGCGCGGGCCCGCCCCACGCCCCCGTCGGGTTTCGCGTGTCGACGATGCGGCAGGGGGTGAGGGTCTGGAGCAGGAGCGCCCCGCCGCTCGCCGGGCTCCAGCCGCCGATCCGCGCCATGAGCCACCAGAGGGCGCTCGCGACGCGGGTCGCGCCCGCGTCGTTCAGGTGGCCGCCGTCGCTCGTCCAGGCGTCGACCATCAGCTCCAGCCCGCTCGCGTCGGTCCGCTTCTGGCCCGAGGCGTCGTGGCACTCGATGTCGGCGATGTCGAAGAGGAGCTTGCCGTGCGCGAGGGCGTAGGACCTCACCTGGTCGTTGAACGCCTGGCGGCTCGCGTTCCCCGACGTCTCGATCGGGATCGTCCACCAGACGAACTTCTTCGTCGGGTAGGACGCCTCGAGCCCGAGGAGCGCGTCGCGGTAGTAGGTGAAGCTCGCGTCCGGGTCGATGAAGCAGAACTTCATCGTCAGGACGTCGAAGCTCGAGGCCTGGAGCGCCGTCTGCGCGACGAAGTCGTCGACCTTCGCCTTCCACCCGGGGTTGCCGCGGTCCTGGAAGGCCCAGCGGCTCCGGTCGTACTTCGAAGCCTGGGCGTGGAGGAGGTCGAGGCCGGAGCTGATGTTCCCGCCGACGGAAGCCCGGCGGACCATCAGGCGCAGCCCCGATGCGGTCGAGACCGCCGAATCGGGGATCGACCCGAGGTTCGTCTGGGCGTGGCCGGCGACGATGGCCTGCCCGGCCGACGGGCCGGACCAGGCGACGAACGCAAGGGCAGCGAGTACGCCGTGAGCCGTCTTCATCGCGTGGATCTCCGGCCGAACACTATCCGCCCGAACGCACCCCGCCGGCAAGCCCGGAAGCGACGTGACCGGCGTCACCCGGACGGGAACTTCCGGCCCCCTCGCGGTGTCTCAACCGGCGATGAGACGAGCCCCGCTCCTCCTCGCCCTCCCCCTCCTCGTCGCCGCGTTCGTCCTCGCCGCCCGCCCGCAGGAGAAGCCGCGCGGCGTCTCACCCGTCGCGTCCGCGCCGGACGCGCCGCTCCGCCTCTCCGACCCCGACGGCCAGGAGATGCGCCTCGAGGAGCTCTCCGCGCGGGCCGCGGTCCACGGGATGCTCTCGCTCACGGAGCTCGAGCTCGTCTTCCGGAACCCGCACCCGAGGCGGATGGAGGGGCGCTTCACCTGCGTCCTCCCGCCCGGGGCCGCGATCAGCCGCTTCGCCAAGGAGGTGAACGGCCGCCTCATGGAGGGCGAGGTCGTCGAGCGGCTGAAGGCGAACCGCGTCTACGACGAGATCCTCCACCAGATGCGCGACCCGGCCCTCCTCGAGCAGGACCAGGGGAACCGCTTCTCCGCCCGCGTCTTCCCGATCGAGGCGGGCGCGCGCGTGCGGCTCGTCCTCTCGTACAGCCGCCTCCTCCCTCTCCGCAGCGGCCGGCGGACCTTCTCGCTTCCGCTGCGCGGCCTCCCGACGATGGACCGCTTCTCGTTCCGCGCCCTCCTCGCGCCGCTCCCGGGCGAGGCCGTCGCACAGGCTCCGTCGTCCGCGATGGCGCTCCCCTCCGGCGCGCGCCGCGGCGCCGTCGAGACGGTCGACATGGAGGAAAGGGAGTTCACGCCGAAGGGGGACGTCGAGCTCTCGTGGGCGAGCGCCCCCGGGACGCCCCGCGTGAGGACCCTCGTCGCGGACGACTTCGCCGTCACCTCGTTCCTTCCCCAGGTCTCCGTCCCGGCCCCCTCGACGAACGGCCCATGGCTCTTTCTCGTCGACACCTCCGCCTCCGCCGCCGAGGCGGGCTCGCGGCGGGTCGACGCCCTCGAGCGCGTCCTCGCCGCCCTCCCGGGCGGGGCCGAGGTCCGGGTCGTCGCGTTCGACCAGGAGGTCGTACCGCTCGGCCGGAGGAGCGCGTCCGCGTGGGCCGGCCGGATCCGCCCGGCGCTCGAGGAACGCGGCTTCCTCGGCGGGACCGACCTCGCGGGCGCCCTCGCCACGGTCGCCGGGGAGCACCTCTCCACCGGGACACGGGTCGTTCTCGTCAGCGACGGCGTCGCCACGCTCGGCGACACCGAGCCGGCGCGCCTCGCGATGGAGGCCCGCAAGCTCCCGGAAGGCGTCGCGCTCCACGCGCTCGTCCTCGGCAGCCGCCAGGACGCCGACACGCTCGCGCTCGTCACCCGCGGCCGCGGCCGCGTCGTCCTCCTCCCGTTCGGCGACGACCCGGCGTCGGCGGCGCGGGACGCGGCCGCGGCCCTTTCCCGCCCGCTCGGCCCAGACCTCGAGGCCGACGACGCCGGCGCCGAGTGGTCCTTCCCTTCGCGCTTCCCCGACGTCGCTCCGGGCGACGAGCTGCTCGTCCTCTCGCGCCTCCGCCCGGGCGCCGCGGGCTCCGCTCGCCTGCGGCAGGGGGACCGCGTCCTCCTCCGTGCGAACGGCGTCGCGCCTCTCCCCTCGGGCTCGTTCGGGCCGCTCCTCGCGCGGGAGGCGTGGACGGCGTACCTCGCCCATCTCGCCGAGCGCGAGCGGGCCGAGACGTCGCCCGGCGTCCGCGAAGCGCTCGCGAACGAGCAGGTGAAGGTGAGCGTCGAGCGGCGGATCCTCGTCCCGCGGACGACCCTCCTCGTCCTCGAGACCGAGGAGGACTACCGCCGGTTCGGCCTCGACCGTCGCGCGCTCGCGGAAATCCTCGCCGTCGGCGCAACGGGCATCGAGCGGGTCGACCGCGCTCCGTTCCCGATCGCCGCGGCTCGCGAGGAGGCGTTGCGCCTCCGGCAGCCCGAGGCGCAGGTCGGGGCGGGACGGAAGGACGGACGCGCGGAGGCCCGCGCGTCGCGGGACGAGGGCGCGAACCTCGCCTTCGCAGAGGCCGCCCCGGCGCTGCAGAAAGTGGAGTCCCCCGTCGCGAGAGACCTCGCGGACGCCATGCCGGAGCCCGAGGGGAGCGCCTCGGGAGGAGTCGAGGGAGGAATCGAAGGCGGCGTGATGGGCGGCGTCCTCGGCTCGGTTCGGACCGAGGCGCGGACCCGGACCGCGGGCTCGGGCGCCGCGGCTCCCGCCTCCGTCGCCGCCCCGGCGCCGCCAGCCCCGCCGCGACCCGCGGAGTCCCCCGCTCGAATCGCGTCGGGCGTCCGCCCCGTCTCCGCCCCTGCCTGGATCCGTCCCGTCACCCCGTCGGCCGACGACGTCGCGCGCCTCTCGCGCGAGGTGAAGGCGAACCCGTTCGCGCGCGAGGGGTGGAACCGCCTCTCGGAGGCGCTCGCGGCGCGGAAGGAATGGATCGCCCTCCTCGACCTCGCGCGCCGCTGGCAGGAGTACGACCCCGAGAATCCGCAGGTCTACGAGTGCCGCGGCGAGGCCGCGCTCGCGCTCGGGAAGATGGCCGAGGCCCGGCGCGCGTTCGGCTCGCTCGTCGAGGTGGCTCCTGGCAAGCCCGAGCTTCTGCAGCGGGCCGGCCTCCTCCTCGTCCGCGCAGGGGACGCCCGCCTTGCCGAGACGCCGCTCCGGCAGTCGCTGAAGATCCGTCCCGACCGCGCGAACGCCTCGCGGCACCTCGCCCTCGTCCTCTGGCGCTCGGGGAAGCACGCCGAGGCGGCGCGCGTCCTCGAGGAGGCCCTCGCGCGCGACTACCCGGGCTGGTACCGGAACGTCCGTCGCGTCCTCGCCGAGGAGCTGGCGCTCGTCTGGCGCGACTGGATCGCGCGCGAGCCCGACAGGCGCGCCACGATCGAGCGGCGCGCCCGCGAGCGCGGCATCGACCTCTCCCGCCGCGACGCCCTCCGCGTCACGCTCGCCTGGGAGACCGACGCGAACGACGTCGACCTCCACGTCGTCGACCCCTCCGGCGAGGAGTGCTTCTACGGCCACCCGCGGAACGCCTCGGGGCTCGAGCTCTACGAGGACGTCACGCAGGGGCTCGGCCCCGAGGTGATCCGGACGGAGAGGGCCGCGCCGGGGACGTACTCCGTCGGCGTGAACTACTTCGCCGCGGGCCCGATGGGCGTCGCGCGCGGAGTCCTCGTCGTCGTCCGCGACGACGGCAGGCCGGGCGCCGCGCCGACCGTCGAGGTCCTCCCGTTCCGCCTCGTCCCGGACGGCCGCGACATGAAGCTCCTCGCGAGGATCGAGACCGGCGGGCACCCCGTGGCGCGCTGACCTCCCGCGCCACCCTCCGCCACGTCAGCCGCGGGGCCGCGAGGCCCCGCGGCGCGTCTCGGGGTCGACGCGCCGCGCCCGGGCCTGGATCTCGTCCATCCACGTCCTCAGGTGTGGGGCGTAGTCGCGCGGGACGCACTCGCCGCAGATCTCGCGGGAACGCGCCGCGATCCGGGCCAGCCCCTCGTCGAGGGAAGCGGGACGCTCGACCTTCCCCTCCGCGCAGTCGAGGAGCTCGCCGAGCGCGCCGAGTGAGCCCGAGAGCGCGGCGAGGATCGACTCGAGGACCTCCTCGTCGGGCTCCGCGTCGGGGCGGTAGAGGAGCGCGTGGACGGTCCGGAGCTCCCCGGCGAAGACGAGTGTCGCGCCGGAGACGCGGAACGAGAGGCGCGCGGCGGGCGCCCCGCCGGAGGAGCAGAGCCCGGCGATCGCCTGGAACTCCGAGAGCGAGAAGTGGAGGTTCGCGAGGACCCGCGAGAGGCGGTCCTCGTGGGTGAGGCGGTGGATCTCGGCGACGAGCGCGTCCTGCCGGCGCGAGACGAACTTCGAGATGATCGCGCCGAAGACGAGGAGCTCCGCCGCCGCCTCCGCCACGGCGAGGACCCGCGCGAGGCCGACCGGGACGACGTCGCCGAAGCCGACGGAGGTCGCCGTCACGAAGGAGAAGTAAAGGGCGGTCACGAGCCCGGAGAAGGTCGTCCCGACGGGCGTCCCGCCCGCGAGGAGGCCGTGCCCCGGCACGTGCCCGAGGAGCCAGAAGACGACCCCGCAGGCGGCGATGAGGAGGAGCCAGAGGAGGAAGAGGCCGGCCGTCGACGTCCGCTCCACGAGGTCGAGGAGGGCGGAGGCCGCGCGCCTCCTCGCGGCGGCGGCGGGGCGCGGCCCTCGCGGCGTCGGGGACGTCCCAGGCTCCAGCGCGAGGCCCGCCTCGCGCCACCTCTCGAGGCCGCCCGGGTAGTAGCTCACGTCCTCGTAGCCGAGCTCGCGGAGCAGGCCGACGGCCTGCCGGCCGAGCGGTCACGTGAAGCCGCCGCAGTAGGTCGCGACGCGGGCCTTCCGGTCGGGGACGACCTCCGCCGCGCGCCGCGGGAGCTCCACGAGCGGGAGGCTCCGCGCGCCCGGGATGTGCCCCTCCACGTAGCTCTCGTCCGGCAGGACGTCGAGGAGGACGATCGTGCCGGCGCCGAGCGCCCGCACGAGGTCGTCGTGGGGGATCTCGCGGACGGCGTCCGCCTCCTCGGGGGCGTGGACCGGGAGCATGGGCGGCGGGATCTTAGCGGGGTCCGCCCGGGTCGTCGCCCCGGCCCGTGCCGACGAGGGCGGCGATCCGCCAGCTCGCGTACGCGAAGAACGGCGCGGCCAGGACGTCGATCGCGTAGTGGACGTGCTGCGCGAGGACGCAGAGACCCACGGCCGCCGTGCAGGCGAGGAAGAAGGCCCGCCACTTCGGCGCCGACACCGCCAGGGCGAGGAGGAAGAGGGTCGACGTGTGCCCGGAGAAGAAGAGGTCCTTCGTCAGGAGCTTCGCCGGGCCGAAGAGGCGGACGAGCGGGTCGTTCAGGGGGAGCAGCCCCTCCGGCGCCTCGAGCGGTACCGACCACATCGCGACGATCCGGAACGCCACCATCACGACGTACGCCTCGAGCGCGAGGAGGAGCCGCCGGGGGTGCGAGACGAGCCAGCCGACGCCCGCGGCGAGGCCGAGGTAGATCAGGCCGAACGTGAGCCAGGTCAGGTCGCGGGGCGGAAGGAGGGCGAGGACGGGGTCGGGGAGGACGACGCCCGGGCGCCTCTCGATGCCGTCGAGGAAGCGCGCGAGCCCCGCGAGGACGGCGACGAGGGCCGGAAGCGTCACCGCGAGCCTGAGGCGGAAGCCGCGGTCGCGGAACGCCTCCCGCCAGGCGCCGGTCGTCGCGGCGCTCAAGCGGAGGCCTCGAGCTGCGCGAGGGCCGCGCGGTCCAGGAAGCCGTCCGAGGCCGAGGCGGCCCCGATCTTCCACGAGGCGAAGACGACGGCCCGCCGGAGCGCCCGCCGCGCGTCGCGGCCCCGGGCGAAGTCGCTGAGGAAAGCCGAGAAGAGCGCGTCCCCCGCGCCGATCGTCGAGACGACCGGCCGCGTCGTCAGGGCGGGGACCCGCTCCACGGCCCCCTCGGCCGGGAGGTGGAGGAGCGCGCCGCGCGCCCCCATCCCCACGACGACGACCTCGGTCCCGAAGCGGCCGCCGAGCTCGCGCGCGAACTCCTCCGCCGGGACCGGGAGCGACTCGTCGCTCAGGAAGACGACGTGCGCGGCCTTCAGGAAGTCGACGTTGTAGTCGTCGTCGAGCGACGCGACCGCGTGGACGTCGGTCGCGACGAGCTTTCCCGCCTCGCGCGCGGCGGAGAGGAACGGGCGCGAGAAGTTCACGTTGCAGAGCGCCGCGGCGTCGCACTCCGGGAGGGCCCGGACGAAGAGCTCCCACGGGTAGGCCCTCTCCTGGACGTCCTTCAGGTCGACGTGGATCTGCCGCCGCCCGTCCGCGTCGTAGAGGATGACCGACTGCGGCGTCTCCCGCGCTCCGTCGAGGACGCAGGAGAGGTCCAGGCCGTTTCCCGAGAGGGCCTCGCGGACCTGGCGGCCGGCGGGGTCGGGGGCGACGAGGGAAAGGAGGAGGGGCGTGTCGCCGAGCGCCTTCAGCGCTTTCACGACGTTGTACCCGACCCCCGAGACCGCCGTCGCCACGCCGAAGAACGGGTACCTCACCGGGAAGTACGGGATCGGAAACCCGTCGATCCGGACGGTCGTCTCGAGGTTCACGAGGCCGGAGACGAGGACGCGCGGCATGGCCTCGGATTGTGCTTCATCGCGCTTCCCGTAGCGGGCGAGCCGTGCAGAATCGCCGCGGGCGCACGACACGCCCGGAGGACCCATGCCGCGAACCCGCAATGCCGCCGTTCCCCTCCTCCTCGCGTTCGCGTCGGCGATCGCGTTCGCCCGCACCGGCCCCGCCGCCGGAGAGCGGGCGTCCGTTCCGCCCGCCGCGCGGAGGACGATCGCCGTCACGGTCGACGACCTCCCGTTCGTCGGGCACGGCCTCCCACTCGAGGCGGTCCGGCCCCTCTCGCGGGACCTCGTCGCCGCCCTCGCGGCGCGAAAGGTGAAGGCGGTCGCGTTCGTGAACGAGGACAAGCTCTTCGTCCCGGGCGAGGTCGACGCGCGGATCGCACTCCTCGAAGGCTGGCTCGACGCCGGGATGGAGCTCGGGAACCACACTTTCGGCCACCCGGGCCTGACGAAAACGCCGCTCGCCGCGATGGAGGACGCCGTCGTCCGGGGCGACGCCGTCACGCGGACGCTCCTCGCGCGGCGCGGGACGACGCCCCGCTGGTTCCGTCACCCGTTCGCCCAGACCGGGACGTCCCGCGAGACCCGCGACGCCTTCGAGGCCTTCCTCGCGTCGCGCGGCTACACGGTCGCCCCGTTCACGATCGAGCACGAGGACTGGGTCTTCGCCTCGGCCGACGCGAAGCTCCGGGCCGACCGCGACGAGGCGGCCCGCGCGAAGCTCCTCGCGGCCTACCTCGACGACTTCGACGCGCGCCTCGCCTTTTACGAGGGGCGCTCGCGCGCCCTCTTCGGCCGCGAGATCCCGCAGGTCCTCCTGTCGCACGCGAACGAGCTGAACGCCCGCGCCATGCCCTTCCTCCTCGAGCGGCTCGAGAAGAGGGGCTACGCCTTTGTCACGCTCGACGAGGCGCTCGCCGACCCGGCCTGGAAGAGCCCCGACGGCTACTTCGGCCCGTGGGGACCGTCGTGGCTCCACCGCTTCGCGGCCGCCCGCGGCGAGGACGTGAAGGCGCTCTTCCGGGCGGAGCCCGAGGCGCCGAAGTGGGTCGCCGACCTCGACGCCGCCCGGGCGGCTTCGGCGGCGGCACCCGCGCCCGCCCCGACCGCACCATCCGCGCCGCGCATCCCGTAAGATTCCAATCCGGATTTCGAGCCCCGAAGGAGGACTCCGATGTACACGCTCGTCCTGCTCCGCCACGGTGAGAGCCAGTGGAACCTCGAGAACCGCTTCACCGGCTGGACCGACGTCGACCTCACCGAGAAGGGCCGGGGAGAGGCCCGCGAGGCCGGGAAGCTCCTCCGCGAGGGGGGCTACGACTTCGACGTCGCCTACACCTCCGTCCTCAAGCGCGCGATCCGGACCCTCTGGATCGCCCTCGACGAGATGGACCGGATGTGGATCCCGGTGATCCGCAGCTGGCGCCTCAACGAGCGGCACTACGGCGCGCTCCAGGGGCTCAACAAGTCCGAGACGGCCGAGAAGTTCGGCGAGGACCAGGTCAAGGTCTGGCGCCGCAGCTACTCGACGCCGCCCCCCGAGCTGACGCGCGACGACGAGCGCTTCCCCGGCCACGACCGCCGCTACGCCTCCCTGACGAGCGGCGAGCTGCCGCTCACCGAGTCGCTGAAGGAGACCGTCGCGCGCTTCGTCCCCTACTGGGAGGGGACGATCGCCCCCGACGTGAAGTCGGGCCGCCGCGTCCTGATCGCCGCGCACGGCAACTCCCTTCGCGCGCTCGTGAAGCACCTGGACGGGATCTCCGACGACGAGATCGTCGGCCTGAACATCCCGACCGGCGTCCCGCTCGTCTACCAGCTCGACGACGACCTGAAGCCGCTGAAGAGCTTCTACCTCGGCGACGCGGAGGCGGTCGCGGCGAAGGCGGCGGCCGTCGCGGCGCAGGGGAAGAAAGCGTAGGCCGGGCCCCGGTCCGACGACGTCCTTCCAGGCGGGGCTCGCGCCGAAGGACAAGGGGCGGAGCCGCGCCTTCCTCCTCGATCTCGTGCCGGACGAGCGCCTCCTGACCTGCGGATCAGCGCGAACCGGAGAGCAGGTTCCGAAGCCTGGGCCCGGCCTCGACGTCGTCCTTGAGCTCGAGGAGCGGCTCCAGCTCCCGGAGGACGAGCGCGGCGTCGAGCTTCTCGCCCCGTCTCGCGACGATCCCCTCGACGTCGAGCCAGTCGCGCGCTCGGCCGGCGAAGGCCTTCAGGACGACGAGGTCCTCCGCGCTGCAGGTCAGGAGCTCCACCCCGGGCGCGACGCGGTACGGCGTCGCCCGTCCGACCGCGGCCTCCTCGAACGGCATGGCGCCGAGGGCGACGTCCAGAGGGACTCCGTTCGAGCTCGCGAGGAGGAGGACGCGATGCCGGAGGGCGAACTCGCGGGCATCGGAGAGCCTCGGGCGGAACGCGGCCAGGAGCCCGTCCACGAACGCCGGCTCGTTTCCGAACCCCGTGAGAAGGGTCAGGTCCACGTCCCGCGTGAACCGCGGCTCGCCCCACCGCTGGACGGCCATGCCCCCGATGATGCAGAAGCGCCAGCTGCGTGCCGCGCAGAACTCCTGGATCTCCCGTGCGGCCTCGAACAGGGCGTTCATCGGGGGCGGCGACGGTGAAGGAGCGCCTGCTGGATCACGAGGCCATGCGAGGCGAGCCGCTCCGGGGCGGAGGGGCCGGGAAGCGCGAGCGACAGGAGCTCGTCCGCCGCGGCGAGGGCCTCCTCGTCGGTCAGCGCGCGCAGCTCCCGCTTCCGAACCGCCTCCAGGGCAGGCCCGGCTGACCTCCACTGCTCCATCCAGGCGGCGGCCCGGGCGTCGACGTCGCGCACGGGAAGATCATACGGCCCCCGGCCGGACCCGACTTCAGACGATCCGCTCGCGGATGCGCGCCGAGACGAGGTCCATCACCCAGACCGCGACGGCGATGAGGAGGACAAGCGTGCCGACCTCGCCCCACTCGCCGAGGTCGACGCGGGGCTTGAGGATGTAGCCGATGCCGCCGCCGCCGACGAAGCCGATGATCGTCGACATCCTCACGTTGATGTCCCAGCGGTAGATCGTGAACGAGAGGAACGGCGGTATGACCTGCGGCACGACGCCGTAGCGGAGGACCTGGAGCGTCCCGGCGCCCGTCGCCTTGATCGCGTCCATCGGCCCGCGGTCGATGCTCTCGATCTGCTCCGAGTAGAGCTTCACGAGCGACGCGACGGAGTGGACCCAGAGGGCGAGGACCCCCGCGAAGGGCCCGATGCCGACCCACGAGATGAAGATGAGCGCCCAGACGAGCGGCTCGACGGCGCGCGTCAGGTTCATGACGGTGCGGAGCGCCGTGTAGACGGCCTTCGCCGCACGGCTCTCGCGCGTCAGGTTCCGCGCCGCGGCGAAGGCGAGGAGGAACGCGGGCGGGATCGAGAACGCGGTCGCCATGAAGGCGAGGAAGAGGGTCTGGACGAGGAGGATGAGCCCCTCGAAGAGGACCGAGCCGGACGGGTGGAGGAGGCCGCGGACGACGCCGGCGGCCTTGTCGAAGTTCGTGAAGAACGTCCCGAGGTCGACCTCCGTGACGAGCCAGCCCGTGAAGAACGTCGCTTCGACGAAGAAGAGCGTGAACCAGCCGCGGAGGGTCCGGTCCCACGGGACCTCGCCTTCCCCCTGCGGGAGCGCGCCCGCGAAGCTCTGACCCGGGGTGCCGCCGACCGCGCGGGCGGCCACGGCCCAGAGCGCCGCGAGGAGGAGCCCCGCGCCCCCGAGCGCGACGTAGTGGAGCCTCTCGAGGAGCTCCTGGGCGGTCCGGAGGGACCCCGCCTCCACCGGGAAGACGAGCGCGCGGACGAGGAACTCCCCCATCAGGAGGAACGAGGCGAGGAGGAGCGCGTCGACGAGGAGCGCGAGGGCGCGCGCGCCGGGGCCGGGCGGGACCGGGTGGACCTTCTTCACGAGGCCGCCTCGAAGCCGAACTCGGCCTCGTCCCCGTAGATCGACTTCAGCGTCGCGAGGTCGAACTCCTCGGGCTTCCCCTCGGCGACGAGCTTCCCCTCGCGGAGCGCGACGGCGCGGGTCGCGTAGCGCTTCATCAGGTCGAGGTCGTGGAGGGAGCAGACGACCGTGATCCCCTCCTCGCGGTTCAGCGCCTCGACGTGCCGCATGACGGAGTTCCGGAGGGCGGGGTCGAGCGAGGCGACCGGCTCGTCGGCGAGGATGAGCTTCGGGCGCTGCATGAGGGCGCGCGCGATGGCGACGCGCTGCTGCTGCCCGCCCGACAGGGCGTCCGCGCGGCTCTCGCCGCGGTCGCCCATCCCGACGCGGTCGAGGCACGCCTGCGCCTCGGCGCGCTCCGCGTCGGAGAAGAAGAGGAAGAGGCTCCGGAGCATCCCCGCCCGGCCGAGCGCGCCGGAGAGGACGTTGTCCCTCACGCTGTGCCGCTTCACGAGGTTGAACTGCTGGAAGATCATCCCGACCTCGCGGCGCAGGGCGCGCAGCTCGGCCCCCTCGGCCTTCGTCACGTCGCGGCCGAAGATCGAGACGCGCCCCTCGGTCGGGTCGACGAGGCGGTTGATGCAGCGGAGGAGGGTCGACTTCCCCGAGCCCGAGAGGCCGAGGACGGCGAGGAACTCCCCCTCGCGGACCTCGAGCGAGACGTCGTCGAGCGCCTTGATCCCGTCGGGCCAGACCTTCGAGAGCTTCTCGACGGAGACGGCGACGGGCGGGGTCACTTCTTCCCCTCCCGCTTCTTCCGGAGCTTCTCCTCCTCGGCCTCGAGGAGCTGGACGGCGCTGACGCCGGTCGCCTTGAGCGCCGTGCGGAAGCCGTCGAACGTCGCGTCGTCGCACGGCCGGGCGGCGACGGCGGCGACGAGGTCGAGGTAGGCGCGGAGCCCCTCGGGCGTCGCGACGAACTTCTGGAGCGAGCGCTCGAAGCGCTCCCACGTCGCCTTCGGGAATCCCCGCCGCACGCAGCAGACGTCGTTCGGGATCGGGTCGGTCAGCGCGAGGACGCGGACCTGGTCGAGGAAGGCGAGGCGCTCCTCGTCCGTCGGCATCCTCTTCATCAGGAGGTGGCGGGCGTCCGCGACGAACGTGTGCTCGACCTCGTTCACCTTCCCGGGGGGCGAGTAGAACGTGGAGCCTCCCGCCACCTTCCCGTCCGACACGGCCTGGACGACGTTCGCGTGGCCGCCCGCGAAGTAGACGTGCCCGAGCTTCACGCTGCTCGCGTTCAGGAGGTTGACCGGGAAGATGTACCCCGAGGTCGAGGTCGCGTCGGAGTAGGCGAACGGGCGGCCGTTCAGGTCCTCGAGGCGGTTGACGCCCGAGTCGGTCCGCGTCATCACCGAGCCGTAGTAGACCGTCACCCGCTCGAGCGCGGGCTGCGAGGTCTTGAAGGCGATCCGCGTCTTCTCGAGCGTCCCCGGGCGGTCGTACTCGAGGAGCTTCCGGCCGTCGCCGACGAAGTCCTTCGGCCCGGAGTAGACCCAGCCCGAGGCCGCGGCGTCGACCGCGTCGGAGCGGTCGAGGAGCGCCTGCACGGCGTCCTTGTCGTCCTTCGTCACGACCTCGACCCAGCGGGGCGCCCAGCGGTCGAGCTCGGGGACGAGCGAGGCCCTCAGCTCGGGCGAGAAGCTCTTCGGGATCGCGATCCTCTTGCCGGCGAGGTCGGCGAGCTTCGCCGGCTCGCCCGCGCCGCTGCGCGTCACGACGACGGCGTAGCGCTCCGCTTCGCGGACGACCTGCAGGCGCGCCTCGGCCCCGTAGCGGGCGTTCGCGACGACGTAGGCGAAGGCGGGGACCCAGGCGATGTCGGCCTGGCCGACGCCGAGCGCCTGGACGACCGCGGCGTAGCTCGTCGGCACCGCGGAGCGGACGACGATGCCGGAGTCCTTCCTCACGAACTCGGCGAGCTCGTTCCCGCGCCGGGCGAGGGTCCCCTGCTCGACCGACGGGACGAAGAGCATCCGGACGACCTCGCCCCCGGCCCGCTCGATCCGGCCGCGCCGCACGAGACCGGCGACGAAGGCGAGGAAGAGGAGGGCGGCGAGGAGCCAGCCGAGCCTCGGAAGGACGGCGCCCCGGCCCGCCGCCGGACGAACCCCCTCCCCGGCGTCCGCTCCTCCGCTCCTCATGCCGGTCGGGGAGTCTAAGGCATCCGTGTGAAGGCCCGAACCCCCGCGTCGAGGCTACGATCCCGCCGTGACGCCGAACCACGCCGCGCGGCGCCTCGCCGCCGCCTTCGCCCTCGCCGCGGGCCTTTCGGCCCCGGCCGCTCCCCTCCGCGCCGAAGGGCCGCGCGAGGTCCGCGTCGCCGCCGCGGCCGACCTGCAGTTCGCCCTCGACGAGGTCTTCGCCGCCGCCGCGGTCCCCGGAGTCCGCCCCGTCGTGACCTACGGCTCGTCGGGCAGCTTCTTCGCGCAGATCGAGAACGGCGCGCCGTTCGACCTCTACCTCTCCGCGGACGCGGAGTACCCGCGGCGCCTCGCGGAGAAGGGGCTCGCCGACGGAGGGCTCTTCCTCTACGCCGTCGGGCGGATCGCTCTCTGGGTCCCGAACGATTCCAGGCTCGACGTCGCCGCGCTCGGCGTGCGCGCCCTCCTCGACCCCGCGGTGAGGAAGGTCGCGATCGCGAACCCCCGTCACGCCCCCTACGGACGGGCGGCCGAGGCCGCGCTGAAGAGCCTGGGCGTCTTCGAGGCCGTGAAGGGGAAGCTCGTCCTCGGCGAGAACGTCGCCCAGGCGGCGCAGTTCGTCGAGAGCGGCGCGGCCGACGCCGGAATCGTCGCGCTCTCGCTCGCGCGCTCCCCGCGCATGCGCTCCTCCGGGCGCCACGTCGAGCTGCCCCTCGGCTCTTACCCCCGGATGGACCAGGGGGGCATCGTCCTGAAGGGGGCGCGGGACCCCGGCGCGGCGCGCGCCCTTCGCGACGCGCTCCTGGGATCGCGGGGGCGCGAAGTCCTCCGCGAGCACGGGTTCTTCCTCCCCGATCCTTGACGCCGCTCCGACGGAAAGGCTACCGTCGCGCGGTCATGGACAGTTCCCTGGGCCGGACCCTCGGCGTCACGAAGGCGCTCGCGAACCCCGCGCGTCTCCGCATCCTCGCGGCCCTCGAGCAGGGGGAGTGCTGCGTCTGCCAGCTCACCGCGGTCCTCGGGCTCGCCGCGTCGACGGTCTCGGCGCACCTCTCCGAGCTCCGCCGCGCCGGGTTCCTCCTCGATCGGAAGGACGGGAAGATCGTCTACTACCGCGTCTCGGACGACCCGGACCTCAGGGCCTGGCGGCGGCTCGCCGTCGGGGCCGTCCGGGACGACGCGCGGATCGCCGGGGACCGCGATTTCCTCGGCCGGGTGAAGTCGATCGACGTGGAGACCTTCTGCGCGGCCGGGCCGGCCTGGAGCAGGCTCCCGGCGTTCCGCGGCACCGGCGTCGCGCGGCGGAAGCCCGCCTCCCGCCGCCCGCGCTGACGGGCCGACCTACTTCCCCCCGCGCGCCCCGGCAACGGTCCGCCCCGCGACCGCGAGGAGGACGATCGCCCCGCCGAGGAGCGCCCAGCCCGACGGCTTCTCGCCGACGCCGAGGTAGGCCCAGAGCGGGTTGAACGTCGGCTCGAGCATCCCGAGGAGCGAGGCTTCTGCGGCCGGGACGACGGAGAGGCCCCCCACGAAGAGGATGTAGGCGACCCCCATCTGGACGATGCCGAGGAAGGCGATGACGGCGAAGCCCTTCGCGTCGAGCGCGAGGTTCCCCCACGCGAACGGGAGCGAGATCGCGGCGGCGAGGAGGTTCCCGAGGAAGACCGAGGCCATCGCGTCGCGCGACTGGTCGCGGCGGAGGAGGAGGATCGTCAGCCCGAAGAAGACGCCCGAGACGATCCCCATCAGGTTCCCGGCGAGGTGCCCTGCCTCCAGCTTCCCGACGAAGAAGAGCGACATGCCGCCGAGCGCGACGGCGATCGCGACGGCGTCGGCCTTCCGGAACCTCTCCTTCAGGAGCCACGGGCCGAGGGCGAGGACGTAAAACGGCCCGGTGTACTGCAGGAAGATCGCGTTCGCGGCCGTCGTCCACTTCGTCGCCGTGACGAAGGTGAGGATCATGAACGCGTAGACGACCGCCGTCGCGACGGACGCCTTCTTCCACCTCTCGAGGCTCGGCCGGAAGACGGCGACGAGGAAGGCGACGGTGAGCGTCGCCCTCCAGAAGACGACGCCGACGGCGTCGAGCGGGACGAGCTTGATGGCGAGACCGCCCGTCGACCAGAGGAGCGCGGCGAGCGCGACCCGAAGGCGCCCCGCGCGGGGCGACAGCGACCCGGTCATTCAGCGACCGAGGACGAGGACGGGGACCGTCAGCGCGAACGCCCTCTCCGGGAGGCACGTCCCCTCGCCGCACGCCCGGTACCGGAGCGAGACGGCGATCGGGTGCTCGCCTTCGGCCGCCCCGGCGCGGACCTCGAAGACGAGCGTCACCTCCACCCGCCCCTCGTACCCCGGCTCGGTGCTCCCGTCCTCGTGGGTCACGGTCCGCCGCGGCGGCAGCTCGACGGCCGTGCAGCGCAGGTCGGGCCCGCCCCAGGCGTCGACCTGGAGCGGCTTCTCGCCCGTGAGCGCCCACCCGCCCGCCGTCTCGACCGAGATCCTCACCTCGAGCATCTCCCCCGGCGAGACGCGGTCCGTCGAGAGGAGGGCCGAGACCCGCACCGGGCCGCCGTCCCCGTCGCGGGGTTCGGCCGCGGGCTCCGGCTCGTCGTCATCCCCGCCGGCCGCCGCGGCGGTCGGCGCCGGGGCCTCCCGGAGCAGCCCGCCCGTCCGGAGCTCCTCCCACGCGAGGTGCCACGACTCGGTCCCGTGCGGCGCCCGCTCCATCAGGCCCGAGACCTCCTCGACCGCCGTCAGCGCCTCGGCCGCGAGCGCGGCGTCGCCGTCGCGCCGCGCGAGCCGTGCGAGAGCGCGCGCGGCCGCGCCGGGCGCGGAGGGGATCGCCTTGTCGAAGAGGTCGCGCGTCCTCACGAGGAGGGGCTCGTGCCCAACGCCCGTGAACGTGAACCCGGCGGCCCCCGGCCGCGCGAAGCGCCTGCGGAGGCCCGCGACGACGCGGCGCGCCTCCGAGGCCCACCGGCGCTTCTCCGCCTCGTCGGGCTCGGCGTCGGCGAGGTCGAGGAGGGCCAGGGCGAAGTACGCCTCGTCCTCGAGGAACGCGAGGATCTTCGCCTCGCCGTCCTTCCACGTCCGGAGGAGGCGTCCCTCCCCGTCACGCATCCGCGCGAGGAGGAAGCGCGCGCAGTCGCGCGCCGCGTCGAGGTAGCGCGGCTCGCCGACGATCGACGACGCCGCCGCGAGCCCCGAGACTGCGAGGGCGTTCCAGCCGGCGATCCGCTTGTCGTCCGTCGTCGGGGGAACTCGGAGGCGGCGCCTCTCGAGGAGGCGCGCCCTCACCGGCGCGAGCCGCCGCTCGTCCTCGGACGAGGGCTCCTCCGCGAGGTGGAGGACGTTCTTCCCGGTCGCGCGCCCCGTCGACTCGTCGTGGTAGTTCCCCTCGGGCCTCACGCGGTAGGCGCTCGCGAAGAGGGCGGCGTCGTCTCCCGCGGCCTCCCGGACCTCCGCCTCCGTCCAGACGAAGTACTTCCCTTCCTCCCCTTCCGAGTCGGCATCCGTCGCGGCGAAGAACCCCCCCTCCTCCCCGCGCATCTCCGCGAGGAGCCAGTCGCCGATCCCGCGCGCCGTCCGCCAGTAGAGGTCGCGCCCCGTCAGGACGAAGGCGCGCGCGTAGAGCGAGAGGAGCTGCGCGTTGTCGGTCAGCATCTTCTCGAAGTGCGGGAGGAGCCAGCGGTCGTCCGTCGCGTAGCGGTGGAAGCCGCCGGCGAGGTGGTCGTGGATGCCGCCGAGCGCCATCTCGTCGAGCGTCTTCAGCGCCATCGAGCGGGCGATCGAGTCCCCCTCGGCCCCCTTCAGGAGGAGCCACTCGAGCGCGAGGTGGGGCGGGAACTTCGGCGCTCCGCCGAAGCCGCCGTGCCGCGCGTCGAACGTCCTCTTGAGCGTCTCCGTCAGGACGTTCCCCGTCGCGGCGGAGAGCGTCTCGCGCCCGGCCCTCTCGGCGATCCGGTTCGCGCGCTCGACCTCGGCGACGACCTCGTCCGCCCCCTTCGCGAGCTCCTCGCGCCGCTCGCGCCACGCCTCCGCGAGCTTCTCGACGATCGTCCGGAACCCGGCGCGGCCCGCCCGGTCCTCGGGCGGGAAGTAGGTGCCGCCGAAGAAGGGACGGCCGTCGGGGAAGAGGAACGCCGACAGCGGCCAGCCGCCGCGCCCCACCATCGTCTGCACGGCGCTCATGTAGACGTCGTCGACGTCGGGGCGCTCCTCGCGGTCGACCTTGACGGGGACGAACGCCGCGTTGAGGAGCCGCGCGATCTCCTCGTTCTCGAACGACTCGCGCTCCATCACGTGGCACCAGTGGCAGGCCGAGTAGCCGATGGAGAGGAAGAGCGGCTTGTCCTCGCTCCGCGCCTTCTCGAACGCCTCGGCGCCCCACGGGTACCAGTCGACCGGGTTGTGCGCGTGCTGGCGCAGGTACGGGGACGACTCCTTCGCGAGCCGGTTCGCGGGGCGGGCGGGATCGCTCATGGCCGGATTCTGCCGCACTCCCCGGGCGGCTCCCGTCAGGCCGCGTCCCTCCGGCGGAGGAGTCCCTTCCACGCCTCGGCGGCGACGACGACCGCGAGGCCCGACCCGATCACGACGAGGAGGTCGCGCGGGCCGAGCGGGGCCGTCGCGAAGACCCGCCGGAGGAACGGCACGTAGACGACCGCGGCCTGCAGGCCGACCGTCGAGAGGAACGCGACGACCATGAGCGGGTTCGTCAGGAGCCCGGTCCGGAAGAGCGACCGCCTCTCGGAGCGGACCTCGAGCGCGAGCGTCACCTGGGAAAAGATGAGCGTCGTGAAGAGGAGCGTCCGCCACGCCGGGTCGCCGCTCCGGAACGAGAAGAGGCCGATCCCGAGGGAGGTCAGGCTCATCACGACGCCCATCGCGACGACGAACGGCGCGAGGCCGCGACCGAAGATGCTCTCCTCGGAGGACGCCGGAGGGCGCTTCATCAGGTCCGACTCCGCCGGCTCCACGCCGAGCGCGAGTGCCGGCAGCCCGTCCGTGACGAGGTTCATCCAGAGGATCTGGAGGGGCAGGAGCGGGAGAGGCATCCCGAGGAGCGGCGCGAGGAGCATGACGGCGATCTCGCTCGCGTTGCAGCTCAGGAGGTACCCGATGAACTTCCGGACGTTGTCGTAGATCTTCCGGCCCTCCTCGACGGCCGCGACGATCGTGGCGAAGTTGTCGTCGAGGAGGACCATCTCGGCCGCGTCCTTCGAGACGTCCGTCCCCGTGATCCCCATCGCGACGCCGATGTCCGCCTTGCGGAGCGCAGGCGCGTCGTTGACGCCGTCCCCGGTCATCGCGACGACGAGGCCCCGTGCCTGGAGGCTCGCGACGAGCCGGATCTTGTGCTCGGGCGAGACGCGGGCGAAGACCGACACGGCCTTCACCCTCTCGCCCAGCTCCGCGTCCGTCAGCCGGTCGAGCTCCGGGCCCGTCAGGAACTCCTCGCCGTCGGCGATGCCGACCTGTCTCGCGATGTGCCGCGCCGTCAGCGGGTGGTCGCCCGTGATCATGACGGGCCGGATCCCCGCCGTCCGGCAGCGCGCGACGGCCTCGGCGACCTCCGGCCGCGCCGGGTCGAGCAGGCCGAAGAGGCCGACGAGCGTCAGCTCCTCCTCGAGCGAGGCGAGCTCCCCCGCGGCCGGCGGCCTCCCGAGAGGCCGGACGGCGAGGCCGAGGACGCGCATCCCCTTCGCCGCGAGGTCGTCGTGCGCCGCCTTCACCCGGAGACGCCGCTCCCCGTCGAGCGGGACGACCTCCCCGTCGACCCAGACGGTCGTCGCCCTCGAGACGAGGCCGTCGACCGCGCCTTTCGTCACGGCGAGGTAGTCCGGCGTCTCCCGCCTCCGGACCCGCCGCGCCCAGAGCGGCCGGAGCGAGGCGGGGACCGACGCGTCGTCCTCCGGCAGGCGGTGGACCGTCGTCATCCGCTTCCTCTCCGAGTCGAACGGGAGCTCGGCGACGCGCGGCAGCGCCCGGTCGAGGTCGTCCTTCCGCGCGCCGTACTCGGCCGCCGCCAGGACGAGAGACCCTTCCGTCGGGTCGCCGACGGCGTGGAAGCCCGCCGACGACTCCTCCCTCACGAGCGCGGCGTCGTTGCAGAGCGCGCCCCCCGCGAGGAGGAGGTCGAGCGTCGGGGCGAGCGCGGGCTCCGCCTCGCCCGAGCCGACGCGCCGGAGCGAGAAGCGGGGCGCGCCCTCGCGCTGGACGAGGTCGATCCGGTGGTTCGCGACGTCGATCGCCGTCACCGTCATCCGGTTCTGGGTCAGCGTCCCCGTCTTGTCCGAGCAGATGACGCTCACCGAGCCGAGCGTCTCGACCGCCGGCAGCTTCCGGATGAGTGCGCGGCGCTTCAGCATCCGCTGCGCGCCGAGGGAAAGGGCGATCGTGACGACCGCCGTCATCGCCTCGGGGATCGCGGCGACCGCGAGGCTCACCGCGGTGAGGAGGACCTCGAAGACCTCCTCGCGCGTCCCCGCCGTCCGGATCCCGAGGAGGAAGACGACGGCGACGAGAACTCCCGCGGCGACGGCGAGGCTCCTTCCCATCCGGTCGAGCCGCTTCTGGAGCGGGGTCTTCTCCTCCACGACGCCCTGGAGGAGGCTCGCGATCTTCCCGAGCTCGGTGGCCATGCCGGTTGCCGTCACGACGATCTCGCCGCGGCCCCACGTGACGATCGTCCCCGAGAAGACCATGTTCCGCCGCTCGGCGAGCGGCCGCTCCGCCTCGAGGACGATCGCCCCGTCCTTTTCCACGGCCTCCGACTCGCCCGTGAGCGCGGACTCCTGGGCCCTCAGGTTCACGCTCTCGAGGACCCGGCCGTCGGCCGGCACCACGTTCCCCGCCTCGAGGAGGACGACGTCGCCCGGGACGAGGTCCCGCGAGGAGGCCTCCTGCACCTTTCCGTCGCGCCGGACCCGGACCGTGGGGACCGACATCCTCCGGAGCGCGGCCATCGACTGTTCGGCGCGCACCTCCTGCGAGGTGCCGAGGGCCGCGTTGAGGGCGACGATCGCCAGTATGACGACGGCCTCGATCTCGTCTCCGAGCGCGGCCGAGAGGATCGCGGCGGCGACGAGGATGAGCGTCAGGACGTTGACGAGCTGCTCGCGCACGATCTCGAGCCGGCTCCGCCCCGCCCGCTCCGTCAGCTCGTTCGGGCCGAGGCGCCCGAGCCGCGCCGCCGCCTCCGCCTCCGAGAGCCCCGATGCCGGCGCGCATTCCAGGTCCGCGAGCACGACGTCCGCGCTCCGGTGCCAGGCGCCGGGCGCGCCGACCCTTCCGGCCGCGGACGGATCACGATCCGCCACCGTGGAGGCGTCCATGACGCCGACCAGTATCCCCGCAGCCGGCCCTCGAGGCGTGGTCTGTCCGCTGGCGTGCGTCGTAGGATCTCCCGTCCCCGGCACCCGGGGCTCGGAGGCACGATGAACCCGACGTCCGCCCCTGCCCGCAACCGTCCCGTCCCGAGGCTCCGTGCGGCCTCTCTCCTGCTCGTCGCGCTCGTCGGGCTCGGCTTCGCGGCCCCGGCCCGGACCGAAGGTCCCGCTCCCACGCCGACCGCCTGGCAGGACGCGAAGAAGCTCACCCTGGACGAGCTCGCGAAGACGCTCCGGACGACGGGCGTCGAGAAGCCAGCGGTCTTCCACGTCGGGTTCAGGGTCCTCTTCGTCCAGGCGCACATCCCAGGCTCGCAGTACGCCGGACCGGGCTCGAGCCCGGCCGGGCTCGACGCGATCCGCAAGGCCGTCGCGGCGTTCCCGAAGACGAAGCCGATCGTCCTCTACTGCGGCTGCTGCCCGTGGGAGCGCTGCCCGAACATGGAGCAGCCGTGGCGCGCGCTCCTTTCCGCCGGCTTCACGGACGTCTCCGTCCTCGTCATCCCGAAGAACTTCGGGCAGGACTGGGTCTCGAAGGGCTACCCGACGGAATCGGGCGAAGGCCCCCGTGGCTGAGCGGCCCGGGCGGGCGCTCGCACCAATCGCGATCGCGGCGATCGCCGCCGCCCTCCTCGTTCCGGCCGCGAAGGCCGCCGAACCGGCGGCGAAGATCGGCGCGCCGGCCCCCGCCCTCGGCATGGCGGACCTCGACGGGGCGAAGCTCGACCTCGCGGCGCTGCGCGGCAAGGTCGTCGTCGTCGACTTCTGGGCGACCTGGTGCGCCCCCTGCCGCTCCCAGGCCCCGCGCTGGGTCGCGCTCCAGGAGAAGTACCGGCGGGACGGTCTCGAGGTGATCGGCGTCTCGCTCGACGAGTCGGCCGAGCCCGTCCGCGCCTTCCGGAAGGAATTCCGGCTGAACTACCGCGTCGGCCTCGGCGACGCGAAGGTCGCGGAGCGCTGGGGCGGCGTCCTCGGGCTCCCCGTCGCCTTCGTGATCGACCGGAAGGGGCGCCTCGCGGCGCGCCACGAGGGAGAGGACGACCTCTCCGCCGTCGAGAAGGACGTCGTCCGCCTGCTGCGGGAGAAGTGACCGGCCTCACCTCGTCGGGCGGGCTCGCCGGCGCCATAATGTCCGGGTGCCCTCCATCGGTGACGACTTCCGCCGGAAGGGCGTCGATGCCGACGCTGCGCTCACGCCCGGCGAGCGTGTCCTCCGCGCGCTGAAGCTCGGCGACGACGACGCCGAGTCCTTCCGGCGCGCGCGCGGCATCCCGCGCGCCGCGGCCGAGGCGGAGCTCGCCTCCCGCCGGCGGGCCGGCCGGCTCCCGAGCCGCGTCGCAGGCTCGGGATGAGCCTCCTCCGCAAGGTCTCGGAGCACTTCGCCCTGCGTCGCGTCGCCTTCGCGACGGTCGGCGGCGTCGCGCTCGCGATCCGGGGGATCGCCCGCTCCACGTTCGACGTCGACCTCCTCACGATGGACGCCGCGGTCCTCGCCGATCCGTTCTGGGCGCTCGTCGTGCGCGACGGCCCGGCGATCGAGATCCGGCGCGGCGACCCGGACGACCCGCTCCGCGGCCTCGTCCGCCTGACGGCGCGCGACGAGCGCCCCGTCGACGTCGTCGTGGGGCGGGGGGCGTGGCAGGAGGGCGTCGTGAAGCGCGCGGAGCCCTTCGCGTTCCTCGACGTGCGCGTCCCCGTCGCCCGCGCCGCCGACCTCGTCCTCCTGAAGCTCCACGCCGGGGGGACGCAGGACCTCTGGGACGTGAGGCAGCTCCTCGACGCCGACCGCGACGGCGAGGTGGCCTTCGAGGTCGAGTCGCACCTCGGCGAGGCGCCGAAGGCCGCGGCGATCGCCTGGAAGCGCGTCCGCGCGGCCTGAGGCCGGGCCGCCGCCCGGCTCCGCCGTGGGCCGCCCCTAGAATGCGGCGTGCGGCACTGGCCCATCGTCGTCCCTCCCCTCGGGCTCGTCGTCCTCGCGCTCGCGGCCGCGCTCGGCGCCGGGCCGGTCCTCGGCACGCTCGCCGCGCTCGGCCTCGTCGCCGCCGTCTTCGCGTCGGTCCACCACGCCGAGGTCGTCGCGCACCGGGTCGGCGAGCCGCTCGGGACGCTCGTCCTCGCCGTCGCCGTCACGGTCATCGAGGCCTCGCTGATCCTCTCGATGATGATCGCGGGCGGGCCGGCGAAGGCCGCGCTCCCGCGCGACACCGTCTTCTCCGCCGTGATGGTCATCGCGAACGGCGTCGTCGGCCTCTGCGTCCTCCTCGGAGCGATCCGGCACCGCGAGCAGTCGTTTCGCGTCGAGGGGGCGGGCTCCGCGCTCGCGGCCCTGGTCGCGCTCGCGGCGCTGACCCTCGTACTCCCGTCGTTCACGACCTCGACCCCGGGGCCGACCTACACCTCCTCGCAGCTCGCGTTCGCCGGCGCCGCCTCGCTCGCGCTCTGGGCGGTCTTCGTCTTCGTCCAGACGGTCCGCCACCGCGACTACTTCCTCCCCGCAGCGGACCCCGAGAACGAGGCGGTGCACGCCGCCCCGCCGTCGAAGGCTCAGGCCTTCACGAGCTTCGGCCTCCTCGTCGCGTCCCTCGTCGCGGTCGTCGGCCTCGCGAAGGTCCTCTCCCCGGCCCTCGAGCGGTCGATCGCGGCGGCCGGCGCGCCGCCGACCGTCCTCGGCGTCGCCATCGCGATCCTCGTCCTCCTCCCCGAGACGCTCGCGGCGGTCCGCGCGGCCCGCGCGAACCGGCTCCAGACGAGCTTCAACCTCGCCCTCGGCTCGGCCCTCGCGAGCATCGGGCTGACGATCCCGGTCGTCGCCGTCGCCTCGCTCACGCTCCAGATGCCGGTCACGCTCGGCCTCGACGCCAAGGACCTCGTTCTCCTGACGGCGACGTTCGTCGTCGGGTCGATCACGTTCGGCTCGGGCCGGTCGAACCTCCTCCAGGGGGCCGTCCACCTCCTCCTCTTCGCGGCATTCCTCTTCCTCTCCCTCGTCCCCTGAGGAGGGCCGCCCTTCGCTTCGGCGCGCCCCCCGGGTTATCCTTCGACCCCTGAGAAGGCCTCTGCGTACGGTCCTTGCCTGACGGGAAGGCGCGCCCCCTGACGCGCCGGTGATCGAGACGGGCGACGCGCCCGGCGATGTCGTCTTCGCCACACGCCCTCGTCTCTCCCTCCCCGTCCGCGACCGATCCTCCACGGAGGCCCCGCAATGACCCTGTCCCGTTTCGGGTGGGACCACGATCACGAAACCCTGTTCGAGAACCACGCGCGCGAGGGGCTCGTCCCCGGCCGCGTCCTGACCGCGGCGCGCGAGAGCTACCGTCTCGCGACGCCGCTCGGAGAGCTCGCCGCCGAGCTCTCCGGCCGCCTCCGCTTCGCGGCCGACTCCCCCGCCGACCTCCCGGCCGTCGGCGACTGGGTCGCCGCGCGGGTTTACCCCGGAGACGGCCTCGCCGTCGTCGATGCCGTCCTGCCTCGCCGCTCCGCGCTCGTCCGGCGCGCCGCGGGCCGGCGCGACGAGGCGCAGCTCCTCGCCGCGAACGTCGACCTCCTCCTCGTCGCCGCCCCGCTCGGCGGCGACCTCCGCGCGCGGCGCCTCGAGCGTTTCCTCTCCCTCGCGCGCGAGGCCGGCGTCGCGGCCGCGGTCGTCCTGACGAAGTCCGACCTCGAGGAGCGGCCCGCCGACGCCGTGGCGGCGGCGCGCGCGATCGCGGGAGACGCGGCGGTTCTCGCCGTCAGCGCCCGGACCGGCGACGGCCTCGACTCCCTCGGGGCCCTCCTCGTCCCGCGCCGGACCGCGGCGCTTCTCGGCCCCTCGGGCGCCGGGAAGTCGACGCTCGTCAACGCGCTCCTCGGCGAGGCCCGCCAGGCGACGCTCGAGGTGCGCGAGGCCGATTCCCGCGGCCGTCACGCGACGACGCACCGGGAGCTCTTCGCGCTTCCCTCCGGGGCGCTCCTCGTCGACACACCCGGCCTCCGCGAGCTGGCGCTCTGGGACGGCGCCGACGGGATCGCCGCGACCTACGACGAGGTCTCGGCCCTCGCTGCGGCGTGCCGCTTCCGCGACTGCCGGCACGAGGCCGAGCCGGGCTGCGCGGTGCGCGAAGCCGCCGTCTCGGGCGGGATCGACGCCGGGCGCCTCGAGGCCTTCGGGAAGCTCCGGCGCGAGGAAGAGGCGCTCGAGATGCGCCGCAGCCTCGGCGCCGCGCGGGCCGAGCGCCTCCGCTGGAAGCGGATCATGGGCGGGGCAAAGGGGCCGGAGAAGATGCGCTGAGCCCGGCGCTCCGCGCGGGGGCGCCCCCGGGGAATCCTCCGGCGGTCAGTCCTCGTCGTCCTCCACGGCCTCCTGCTTCGGCGCCTTCAGGACGAGGCTCGTCTTCGCGTTCTGCGCCCCGACGGCGATCTCGACCGCGTAGCGCCCCGCCGGGAGGTAGCGTTCGCGCGTCTTCCGGAGCGGGTCGGCGAGGAGCGCCGCGACCTCGGGTGGAGTCGTCTTCGACCCGGCCTCGTCCTCCTCCTCGTCGCCCGCCGGCGGCTCCGGCTTCGCCGCGGCCTCGGCCGCGGGCGCGCCGTCCGCTCCCTTCCCGGCCTTCTTCTCCTTCTCCTTCGCGGCCGCCTCGGCGGTCTCCTTCCGGAGCGCCTCCTCGTTCGCGTCGGCCCGTGCCGGGTCGGCCGAGAGGTCGTAGTCGACCGCGTTGAAGCCGGCGGCGGAGGGGGCCGTCCACTCCTTCCAGACACGCCCCTTGCCGTCCTTCACGGTGATCGTCGCCGTCCCCGCGGCGGACGCGCCGGCCCACCAGGAGATCGTCCGCGTCGTCGGGACCCGGAACCAGGCGTAGAACGGGTTCTCGCCGTAGCCGCGGCGACGCTCCCACGAGGCGTTCTTCACCTTGAACGCGTGGAGCGGCTCCTTCGCCACCTCGGGAGTCAGCTCGCGGAGCGGCGCCGCCTGGGCGACGAAGGCGCTCCGGCCGTGCGTGCCGAGGACGACGTCCCCCTCCGTCGGCTGGATCGCGAGGTCGTGGACCGGGACGTGCGGCAGGCCGCCCGTCAGGGCGTTCCACGTCGCGCCGCGGTCGAGGGAGACGAACGCCCCGGCGTCCGTCGCCACCCAGAGGAGGTGCGCCGCCTTCGGGTCCTCGCGGACGGAGTTCACCGGCTCGGCCGGGAGCCCCGCGGAGATCGACGTCCAGGTCGCGCCGAAGTCGGTCGACCTCCAGACGTAGGGGGCGAAGTCGTCGTTCCGGTAGCCGCTCTGCGAGACGTAGACCGTCCCCTCGTCGTGCGCCGAAGCGACGACGCGCGTCACCCAGCGCTCCTTCGCGAGCCCCTTCGAGAGGTCCTTCCACGAAGCGCCGCCGTCGCGCGAACCCCAGACCTTCCCCTCGTCGGTCCCGACCCAGAGGACGCCGAACCGCTTCGGCGACTCGGCGATCGTCGTGATCGTCCCGAACGGGACGTCGCCCGGCTCGCGCGACGAGGTGAGGTCGGGGCTCACGGGGGCCCATGTCTCGCCCCGGTCGAACGAGCGCCAGAGCTTCTGCGTGCCGAACCAGAGGACGTTCCTCGAGTGGGGCGAGAGGACGAACGGCGTCACCCAGTTGTACCGGAGCGCCGGCTCGCCGAGCGCCTGGCGCGGCCGGAAGCGGGTCCGCTCGCCCGTCTTCACGTTCACGCGCGTCGCGTGCCCGAACTGCGAGGCGGTGTAGACGAGGTTCGGATCCTTCGGGTCGATCTCGACCCAGGAGCCGTCGCCGCCGTGGATCGACTTCCACGCCTCGCGCGGCGACTTACCGGCCACGTAGGTCGACGGCCCGCGCATCACGCCGTTGTCCTGGAGGCCGCAGACGACGTTGTACGGCTCTGCCGAGTCGACCGCGATCGTCGTGACCTGGCCGACGGGGAGGTTGTTCACCTTCGTCCACGTCTCGCCGCCGTCCCACGAGAGGTTCAGGCCGCCGTCGTTGCCGAGCGCGACCTGCCGCGGGTCGCCCGGGGCGAAGCGGAGCGCGTGGTGGTCGCCGTGGACGCCGAGCCGGTCGAGGCCGCGCCACGTCTTCCCGCCGTCCTCCGAGGCGACGAGCGGCACGCCCGCGAGGTAGGCCTTCTCCCCGTCGGCCGGCGAGACCCAGATCTTCCCGAAGTAGTAGCCGTAGCTGTAGGCGACCTTCTCGAGGGAGACGTCGTTCGCCTTCCGCCACGTCTCGCCGGCGTCATCCGACCGCCAGACCTCCTTGCCGACGATGTCGACCTCGACCATCTGCCGGTCCGCGTCGTCGACGTACGCGACGACGTCGGCGAGCTTCGTCTTCCCCGCCGCGACGTCCTTCTGGAGGGCCTTCGCCTTCAGCTCCTTCGGGAAGTCGTTCGCCCGAAGGAAGCGCTCGACGGCGGCCGTCTCGATTTTCGCGAACTGCTCGGGCGTGAGCGCCTTCAGCCTCCGCGGCGTCAGCTCGCCGGGCGGGGTCTCCTCGTCCCGGTCGCCCTTCCGCTTCGACTGGTTGTCGACGACGGCCCAGAGCGCGCCCGGCTTCGCGGGCGTCACGGCGAGGCCGATCCGCCCGACGAAATCCCCCTGCGGGAACCCTCCCGCGAGGCGGCTCCAGGTCGCCCCGCCGTCCTTCGAGCGGAAGATGCCGCTCCCCGGCCCCGACTCGAGGAAGTTCCACGGCTTGCGGTCGCGCTCCCAGAGCGCGGCGTAGAGGAGCCTCGGGTCCTTCGGGTCCTGGACGACGTCGATGGAGCCGGTCCGCCCCGTCCCACCGAGGACCTTCGTCCAGCTCTTCCCGCCGTCCGTCGTCCGGTAGAGGCCGCGCTCGCCGCCGTCGGTGTAGAGCGGCCCCATCGCCGCCGCGAAGACGACGTCGGGGTTCGTCGCGTCGACGAGGAGCTTTCCGACGTGGTGGGAGTCCGTGAGGCCGGTGCTCGCCCAGCTCTTCCCGCCGTCGACCGACTTGAAGACGCCCGTCCCGGCGTAGGTCGTCCGGCTCGAGTTCGCCTCGCCGGTCCCGGCCCAGAGGACGTTCCCGTCCGCGTCGCCGACCGCGATCGCGCCGAGCGTCATCGACGACTCGTGGTCGAAGAGCGGCGTCCAGCTTCCGCCGCGGTTGTCGGTCCGCCAGAGGCCGCCGGAGGCGAATGCCACGAAGAGCGTCTCGGGCCGGTTCCTGGGGCCGTCGAGGTCGACGATCCGCCCGCCCTGCACCTCCGGCCCGACGTTCCGGAAGCGCAGGTTCGCGAGGGGGGTCGCCTTCTCCATCGCGAGCCGCTTTTCGTAGCCCGCGAGCCGCGGCGCCGCGGGCATCCCCTTCGCGGGCGGGTGGAAGCGCGCGGCTTCCTCGGTTTTCGTGGCGGGAGGGGCGGCGAGGAGCGGAGGGGCGAGGAGGAAGAGGGCGAGGACGGCGCGGTTCTTCATGCGAGGCACTCCCCGCGATCGTACAGGGAGGTCCGCTCCCCGGGGCACGGCTCCGGGAGGAGCCTGCCTACGCGTCGGTTCGCGCCGCCGCGACGAACCGCTTCACCCGCTCGACGTCGACCGGGTTCTCGCAGCGCCCTTCGGCCTTGATGCTCGAGCCGACGATGACGCCGTCGGCGACGGAGAGGAACGCCGCGACGTTCTCCGCGGTCGCGCCCGAGCCGACGAGGAGCGGCGTCTCTCCGGCGTGGACCCGCGCCTCGCGCACCTTCCCGAGGTCGGGCGCGTCGCCCGTCATCCGCCCCGAGACGATGAGCGCGTCCGCGCCGAAGAAGCGGGTCCACTCGACGTGCGTGCGGAGGTCGATCCCGGGGAAGCGGACCGAGTGCTTCTTGTCGACGTCGGCGAAGACCTTGATCGACTGCGCGCCCAGCTCCGCGCGCCGCCGCATCAGGTCGGCCGCGCACCCCTCGTCCCACTCCCCCGCGTCCCAGACGCCCGCGCCGGTGAACATGCAGACGCGCATGAAGTCGGCCCCGGACGCGAGGGCGATGCCGAGGAGGGCGACGCCTCCGTTGTGCACCACGTTGATCCCCAGCGGGAGAGACGTCATCCCGCGGATCGCGCGCGCGACGACGGCGTGGGACGCGATGCTCTCCGGGGCGATCTTCGGGCCCGCGCGGAACGGGATGTCCCACATGTTCTCGACGATCAGGCCGTCCACGCCCCCGGCGATCAGCGCCTCCGCGTCGCGCCGCGCCGCGTCGACGATCGGGTCGAGCCCACCGCCCCCGTAGCCCGGCGCCCCCGGCATCGGCCAGCAGTGGACCATCCCGAGGACGGGCTTCGAAACGCGGAAGAGGTCGCCCAGCTTCTCGAGGCGGAAGGAGTCGAGGCGGGCCTTCCATTCGGGTTTCACGTCGTCACCTCGCGGGCGCTTGCGGAGAGGAGCGGGAGGAGCCCTGCGGCGCGCCCGGCGAGGAACGCGCGGATCGAGTCCGGGCCGGGGAGCGCGTCGCCCGAGCCGGGCGACGTCGCGGCGAGGGCGCCGAGGGCGTTGCCGAGCGCGCCGCAGAGACGGAGCGGGGCGCCGCGCGCCCGGGAGTGGAGGAAGCCGGCGACGAAGGCGTCGCCGCAGCCGGTCGTGTCGACGGCCTCCACGGGGTGGCCGGCGACGGTCGACGCGCCGTCGCGCGAGGCGACGAAGCACCCCTTCTCCCCCGTCTTCGCGACCGCGACCTCGACGCCGCGCGCGACGATCGCCCGAACCCCGTCCTCGACGTCCCCGCCCGCGAGGAGGGAGACCTCGCGGTCGTTCCCGAAGACGACGGAGAAGAGCGGGAGGAGCGCGAGCGTCTCGTCGCGCCGAGCGTCGACGAGCGGGAGGCAGAGGTCGAGGGAGACGGGGACGCCCCGCTCGCGCGCAACTCCGGCGAGCGCGAGGGCCGCCGCGCGGCTCCCGCCGAGGAGCGCGTACCCCGAGACGTGCAGGCCCGGCGCCCCGTCGAGGAGCGCCGCGGCGCCCTCCGGCGGGGCGAGGTTCTCGTTGGCGCCGCGCGCGCTGAAGAACGTCCGCTCGCCGCTCGCGGAGACGACGACGAAGCAGAGCCCCGTCGGCTCGACGGGGTCGTCCTGGACGAGCGAGAGGTCGACGCCGGCCCGGCGCGCCGCGCGGAGCGCGATCACCGCCGCCGGGTCGGCTCCGACGCGCGCCACGAGGCGGACGGGCGACCCGAGCGCCGCGAGCGCGGCCGCGACGTTCGCCGCCGACCCGCCGCTCGACCAGTCGATCCGCCGCGCGTGGGCGTCGCTCCCTTCCTCCGGGAAGCGGCTCACGCGCGCCGAGAGGTCGGCGAAGGCGTCGCCGACGACGAGGAAGGGACGGGGGCCGGCTGCGGGGAGGCTCACGGTCGGGAGCGAGTCTAGCCGCGGGCGGGGCGCGCTGCCGGCCACTTTCCCCGCATCTCCCGGATCCGGAGCCACTCCTCCGGGCGGCCCGTGCGGTTCGCGACCATCTCCGGCACGGTCGCGAGAACGAGCCGGCGCGGGTCGGGGCGGAAGCCGGTCCGGGCCCGCGTCCTCGCCGCGTCGACCGGGAGCGCGCGGTCGACGTAGCGGGCCATCCAGGGCTGCTCGAACGGGACGCGACCCGAGAGGCGGCCGAGTCCGCGCTTCAGCGCGATGCCGGTCCGCACGAGCGGCTTCGGGACGAAGACCGGGCTCCGCGGCCCGCCCGGGAGGCAGGCCGTCGCCGCGGCGAAGAGCTCGCGGTGCGTCGTCGCGCCGTCCGGCGCGGCGACCAGGACCTCGGCCGGCTCGAGCGGCTCGCGCCGCGCGGCGAGGAGCGCGAAGAGCTCCGCGACCTCCTCGACGTGGACGTACGGCATCGCGGAGGCGCCGCGCCCCGCGAGGAGCCGCCCGCCGGGGCCCCCGGCGCACCAGGCCGAGAGGAGGGCGTCGAGGGCCGGGAACTCGCCCCATCCGGAGAAGACCGCGCCGGGCCGGACGATGCAGCTCGGGATCCGCTCCCGCGCCTCGCGGACGAGCTCCTCCCCGGCCCGCTTCGACCGGGCGTAGGGTCCGTCGCCGTCGGGCGGCGTCGTTTCGTCCACCGAGCCGCCCGGGGGCGGGAACGCGCACGCCGCGACGGAGCTCGTGAAGCCGAGGAGCCGGAGGCCGAGCGTCGCGGCGAGCTCGAGGACGTTCCGCGTCCCGAGGACGTTCGTCCTCTCGTACTCGGGGTTCTCGTCGAGCGAGAGGTCGTAGTAGGCCGCGAGGTGGACGAGGACGTCGGCGCCGCCCCGGTCGCGGATCGCGCCGAAGACGGGCGCGAGCTCGCCGAGCCGGGAGACGTCGGCGCGGAACCAGTCGACGCCCGGCCCCTCGGGAAGTCCCCGCTCCGCCGGGGAGACCCGCCCGAGGGCGAAGACGTGGCCGGAACCGAGGAGCCGCCTCACGAGCGCCCCGCCGATCAGCCCCGTCGCTCCGGTGACGACGACGCGCGGCCCGCGCTCTCGCGCCTCTCCGGGCGCGGCACGGCGGGCGGACGGGCCGGGTCGCGAGGGGTCGGTCTCCATCCTTCGGCTCGGCCTCCTCCTGCCGGCGGGCGCGGGTTGAGCAGGACCGCGCCGTCAGCGCATCATCGCGCCTCGAGGAGCCTTCCGATGAAACGAACCGTCGTCCTCCTGGCGGCCGCCATCCTCGCCGCGCCCGCCCCCGGCGCCGAGCCGGTCCGGATCGGCCTGATGGCGCCTCTCACCGGCTCGTGGGCGAGCGAAGGCCAGGAGATGAAGCGGACCGTAGAGCTCCTCGCCGCCGGCGTGAACGCGAAGGGGGGCCTCCTCGGGCGCCCGGTCGAGGTCGTCACCGAGGACGACGGAGGCGACCCGCGGACGGCTGCGCTCGCCGCGCAGCGGCTCGCCTCGCGGCGCGTCGCCGCCGTCATCGGGACCTACGGCTCGGCGGTCACCGAGGCGGCGCAGGGGATCCTCGACGAGGCAGGCGTCGTCCACGTCGCGAACGGCTCGACCGCGATCCGCCTGACGGCCAAGGGCCTCTCCCTCTTCTTCCGGACCTGCCCGCGCGACGACGAGCAGGCGCGCGTCGCCGTCGCGACGCTCGCCGCGACGGGAGCGAAGAAGGTCGCGATCGTCCACGACAACACGTCGTACGCGAAGGGGCTCGCGGACGAGGCGAAGAAGGGGCTCGCCGCGGCGGGCCTGAAGCTCGTGGCCTTCGAGACGGTCACGCCGGGTGAGAGGGACACGACGACGGTCCTCACGAAGCTGAAGGCGGCCGCCCCGGACGTCGTCTTCTTCTCGGGCTACTACCCCGAGGCCGGCCTCCTCCTCCGGCAGAAGCGCGAGATGGGGTGGAACGTGCCGTTCCTCGGCGGCGACGCGAACAACAACCCCGACCTCGTGAAGGTGGCCGGGAAGGCCGCGGCCGAGGGCTTCCTCTGCCTCAGCCCGCCCCTCCCGCAGGACCTCGACACACCCGAGGCGCGCGCGTTCCTCGCGGACTACAGGGCGAAATACGGCTCCGTGCCCGGGTCGATCTGGGGAGTCCTCGCCGGCGACGCATTCCGCGTCCTGGCCCGAGCCGTCGAGGTCGCGAAGGGGACCGACGGCGCGAAGGTCGCCGCGGCGCTGAAGGGATCCGTGAAGGACTTCCCGGGGCTCACCGGGAAGATCGCGTTCGACGGCCGCGGGGACCGCGTCGGCGACGTCTACCGCGTCTACCGCGTCGACGCCGCGGGCGTCTTCGTCCTCCGGAAGTAGGCTGCCGGCGCGCATGGAGGAGCTGCTCCAGCAGGTGACGAACGGCCTCGCGGTCGGGGGCGTCTACGCCCTCGTCGCGCTCGGCTACACGATGGTCTACGGCGTCCTCCGGCTCATCAACTTCGCCCACGGCGAGCTCTTCACGCTCGGCGCCTACCTCGGCTTCACGTTCCTCGCGTCGTCGCTCCTCGGCGGGCACCTCGGCTCGGGCGGGGGCCTTGCCGTCCTCGCGCTCCTCGTCATGGGGCTCGTCGGAATCTCGGGCGTCCTCCTCGAGCGCGCCGCCTACCGCCCGCTCCGCGAGGCGCCGCGCCTCTCGGCGGTCGTCTCCGCGCTCGGCGCGTCGATCTTCCTGCAGAACGCGCTCATGCTCGTCTTCGGCGCGCGCTTCCAAGTCTACCCGGAGGAGTCCCTCCCGTCGGGCTCGCTCTCCGCGTTCGGCGCGAAGGTCCCGGCGATGCGGGTCGCCGTCGTCCTCGTCTCGCTCTCCCTGATGGCCGCGCTCTGGCTCTTCGTGAACCGGACGCGGATGGGGACCGCGATCCGCGCCGTCGCCCTCGACCGCGACGCGGCGCGCCTCTGCGGCATCGACGTCGACCGGGTGGTGGCGACCGTCTTCCTCGTCGGCCCGGCGCTCGGCGGCGTCGCCGGGCTCATGGTCGGCCTGACGTACGGGCAGATCGGCTTCACGATGGGGTGGAGCTACGGGATGAAGGCCTTCACGGCCGCGATCCTCGGCGGGATCGGGAACGTGCCGGGGGCGATGCTCGGCGGCTTCCTCCTCGGCCTCGCCGAGGCGCTCGGGAGCGCCTACGTCTCGAGCGCCTGGAAGGACGCGATCGCGTTCGTCGTCCTCATCGTCGTCCTCCTCGTCCGTCCCACCGGGATCCTCGGCGAGCGCGTCGCGGAGAAGGCGTGACGCCCAGGTTCCTCCCCGCCGCCGGCGTCTCGCTCTTCGTCGCGGCCCTCTGCGCCGCGCCCTTCGCGCTCTCGACCTACGGGGTCGACGTCCTCGACAGCGTCGGCCTCTACGCCCTCCTCGCCCTCTCGCTGAACCTGGTCCTCGGCGAAGCCGGCCTCTACGACATGGGGCACGCGGCGTTCTTCGCGGTCGGCGCCTACACGACGGCGATCCTGACGACGCGGCTCGGCCTGCCGCTCCTGGCGACGCTCCCGGCCGCGGCGCTCGCCGCCGGCCTCTTCGCCGCGCTCGTCGCCCTCCCGGTCCTCCGGCTCCGCGGCGACTACCTCCTCATCGTCACCGTCGGGCTCGGCGAGATCGTGAGGATCGCCCTCGTGAACGACGTCGGCGGGTGGACCGGCGGCGCCAACGGCATCTTCGGCATCCCCCGCCCGGTCCTCTTCGGCACGAAGCTGAAGACCCCCGAGCAGCTCTTCTGGCTGATCTGGGGCGCGGTCGGCCTCACGGTCCTCGTCTTCCGCCGCCTCTCGGCCTCGCGCTTCGGGAGGCAGCTGCGCGCCCTCGCCGAGGACGAGGTCGCCGCCGAGGGGAGCGGCGTCGACACGGCGCGCGCCCGGCTCACCGCCTTCGTCCTCGGCTCGGCGTGGGCCGGCATGGCCGGCACCCTCTTCGCCGCGAAGATGACCGTCGTCTCCCCCGAGTCGTTCGGTTTCTGGGAGTCGGTCCTCGTCTTCGCGATGGTCCTCCTCGGGGGCGCCGGGTCGATCCCGGGAGTCCTCCTCGGGGCGTTCCTCGTCGCGGGCCTCCCCGAGCTCTTCCGCGGCCTCGCGGGGGCGCGGATGCTCGTCTTCGGCCTCGCGCTCATGGTCATGATGGTCTTCCGCCCGCAGGGGCTCTGGCCGCGGCGGGCGGGGAGCGCCGCGTGAGCCTCCTCTCGGTCCGCGACCTCGCGAAGCGCTACGGCGGCGTGAAGGCCGTCGACGGCGTCTCGTTCGACGTGGACGACGGGACGATCGCGGGCCTCATCGGGCCGAACGGCGCGGGGAAGACGACCGTCTTCAACCTCGTCACCGGGAACACGCGCCCCGACCGCGGGGGCGTCGTCTTCGACGGGACCGACGTGACGGGGTGGCGGCCCCACCGCGTCGTCGCGCGCGGGATCGCACGGACGTTCCAGTCGATCCGCCTCTTCGGCGGGATGAGCGTCCTCGAGAACGTCCTCGTCGGCGCCGACGCGCGCCTGTCGAGCGGCCTCCTCGCCTCGGTCCTCGGCACGCCCGCCCAGAGGCGCGAGGAGCGCCGCGCGCGCGAGGAGGCCCGCGAGGCGCTCGACCTCGTCGGCCTCGCCGACCGGGCGGAGCGGGCCGCCGGGGGCCTCGCGCACGGGGAGCGGCGGCGTCTCGAGATCGCGCGGGCGCTCGCCGCGCGCCCGAGGCTCGTCGTCCTCGACGAGCCGGCCGGCGGCCTGAACGAGGCCGAGACGGCCGCCCTCGCCGCGCTCGTGCAGAAGATCCGCGCGCGCGGGGTGACGGTCCTCCTCATCGAGCACGACATGTCGCTCGTGATGGGCGTCTGCGAGCGGATCGTCGTCCTCGAGAACGGGGAGAAGATCGCGGAGGGGAGCCCCGCCGCGGTCCGCGCCGACGCGCGCGTCGTCGAGGCCTACCTCGGCGCGGAGGAGGACGACGCGTGCGCCTGACCGTCGACGGCCTCCGCGCGGGCTACGGCGAGGTCGAGGCGCTCCACGGCGTCTCGCTGCACGTCGAGCCGGGCGAGATCGTCGCCCTCCTCGGCGCGAACGGGGCCGGCAAGTCGACGACGCTCCGGGCGATCAGCGGCCTCGTGAAGCCCGCGGCCGGCGAGGTCCGCCTCGACGGCGCATCGCTCCGCGGCGTTCCGCCGCACGCGATCGTGGCGCGCGGCCTCGTCCAGGTCCCCGAGGGGCGCCGCCTCTTCGCGACGCTCACCGTCCGCGAGAACCTCGAGATGGGCGCGTTCACGCGCGCCGACGCGGACGGCGTCGGGGAGTCGCGGTGCCTCGTCCACCGTCTCTTCCCCGTCCTCCGCGAGCGGGAGCGGCAGCTCGCCGGGACGCTCTCGGGGGGCGAGCAGCAGATGCTCGCCATCGGCCGGGCGCTCATGGCCGCGCCCTGGCTCCTCCTCCTCGACGAGCCGAGCCTCGGCCTCTCGCCGATCCTCGTCCGGACGATCCTCGCGGCGCTCCGCGAGATCAACGCGGCGGGAGTCACGGTCCTCCTCGTCGAGCAGAACGCCCGCGCGGCGCTCCGGCTCGCCCACCGCGCGTACGTCCTCGTCACCGGCACCGTCGCGCTCGAGGGCCCCGCGAAGGACCTCCTGGACGACCCGGCCGTCCGGAAGGCCTACCTCGGCGGCTGACCCGCGCGCGCGATGCACGGCGCGCCGGGTGTGACTCCCCGCGCCGCGCAGACTGTAGAGCGCAGACCAGACCCCATGTCTCGGACCCCATGTCTCGGCTCCCGCCACACGGATTCCGGGCCGTGTCGTATAACCCCGCCCGATGAAGCTCGTCACGTTCGTCCGCCCGGGTTCCGACCCGGCCGGGCTTCCCGGGATCGCCCTTCCCGGCGCGGGGGTCATCGACCTCGGCCGCGCCTCCGAAGCGTTCCGCGGCCTCTCGATGCTCGACGTCGTGAGGCGGCACGAGGAGCTCCTCCCCGAGGCCCGCGTCCTGGCGGGCGGCGAGTACTCGCTCCCGACGGGGAGCCTCCTCCGCGAGGACGAGGTCCGTCTCCTCGCTCCCCTCCCCCGCCCCGTCTCGGTGCGCGACGGCTACGCCTTCCGCCAGCACGTCGAGACGGCACGCCGGAACCGCGGCCTTCCGATGATCCCGGAGTTCGACGCGTTCCCGGTTTTCTATTTCACGAACGCCCTCGCGGTGATCGGCCCCGGCGAGCTGCGCGTCGGCGGCCGGCGCCTCGAGAAGCTCGACTTCGAGCTCGAGTGCTTCGCCGTGATCGGAAAGACCGTGACGAACCCGACGCTCGAGGAGGCCGACGACGCGATCCTCGGCTACGGCGTCATGAACGACTTCTCCGCCCGCGCCCTCCAGGCCGAGGAGATGAAGCTGAACCTCGGCCCGGCCAAGGGGAAGGACTTCGCCACGGCGATCGGCCCGTGGCTCGTCACGAAGGACGAGCTCGCCGGGCGCCTCCGCCCCTCGCCCAAGGGGAACGTCCTCGACGCGCGGATGACGGCGCACGTGAACGGCGTTCCGGTGTCGGACGGCGACGTCGCGCAGATGGACTGGACGTTCGCCGAGATCGTGCGGCGTGCCGCGGACGGCGTGACGCTCGAGCCGGGCGAGGTGATCGGCTCCGGCACCGTCGGCACCGGCTGCTTCCTCGAGCTGAACGGCTCGGGGATCACGAAGGACCAGTGGCTCCGCCCCGGCGACGTCGTGAACCTCGCGATCGACGGGCTCGGGACGCTGACCCACGCGATCGTGGAGGACAGAGCGAAGTGAAGGACGACCTCGTCGCGCTCCAGGACTACAACCTCTGGGCGAACCGGCGCCTCCTCGGGTCGCTCGCCCCGCTCCCGCACGACGACTACGTCCGCGAGGCGCCGGGGGGCGGCCCCTCCCTCCGCGCCACGCTCGTCCACCTCGCCGGCGCGACCCGCGCCTGGGCCGAGCGCTTCGACGGCCGCGACGCGACCTCCCTGCCGGCCCTCGACGAGGTCCCGACGCTCGCCGACGCGGCGGCGATGCTGGATGCCGCCGACGCGCGCATCTCCGCGTTCCTCGCGGGGGCGACCCCGGAGCGGCTCGCCGCGCCGCTCGTCTGGAAGAACCTGAAGAAGGAGGAGAAGGTCGCGCCCCTCTGGGCCGTCCTCCGCCACACGGTGAACCACGCCACGTACCACCGCGGCCAGCTCGCCGCGGCGCTGAAGCGGCTGGGCGGGACGCCGGCCGGCACCGACCTCGTCTTCTGGGCCATCGAACGCCACGCCTCCGGCGCCTTCGAGGACCGGGCGTGATCGAGTCGTCCTTCGACCGCCTCGTCCGGCGCGGGCTGATCCTCGCGATCGGGAACCTCCTGACGCCCGTCTACTTCCGCTGGCTCAACTCGGTGAAGGCGGAAGGGGGCGAGATCCTCGAGACGCTCCCGCGGAAGAACGTCATCTTCCTCTCGAACCACCAGACCTACTTCACCGAGGCGATCGCCTTCTTCGACCTCCTCTACATCGTCCACGGCTTCCCCTACGAGGACCCGCACCTCCGCTTCTCGGCGGCGACCGAGACGATGAAGAAGAACTTCCTGACGCAGGTGATGACCTACGCCGGCGGCGTGACGTTCCGGCGGTCCTTCCGCGAGGCCGGCAAGGAGGTCAACCGCCCGGTCGACCTCGAGGGGATCTCGAAGGTCGAGGAGGCGATCGCGACGGGGTGGCTCCTCCACTTCCCGACCGGGACGACCCAGAAGGACGCCCCGATCCGGCCCGGCATGGCGCAGCTCCTCCACAGGACGAAGCCGATCGCCGTCCCGATGCGGGTCGACGGCTTCCGCGACCTGCTCCTCCACAAGCAGTACCCGGGGAGGACGGGGAAGACGGCGACGATCCGGCTCTTCCCGCCGATGGAGCTCGCCGACTTCTACGAGGCGCCCTTCGACAAGGAGCGGGGCCGCAAGGTCATCGAGGACCTCGGGAAGATCATCCTCGACCCGGGCTGAGGAAGGGGCTCCGGCTACCCCTTCGCCTCCGGGGCCGCCTTCAGCGACCGGGCGACGAGGCCGACGCCCCCCGCGAGGAGGCCGAGCATCATCAGGGTGTTGAAGAGGCTCGTCGGCGTGAACCAGATCTGCAGGTTCGCGATGATCCCCGCCACGATGATGAGCGCGCCGGCGCCCGTGAGGAGCCAGCCCGCGACCGACTTCCCGTCGAAGAAGAGGAACCCGATCCCCACGAGGAGCGGGATCAGCGAGAGGCCGAACGTGTTCGGCCCGAACCACTGCCAGAACCCGCTGTGGACCTGCACCTGCTGGAGGAGGAGGTAGCCCCCGACCACCATCATCGCGAGGCCGCCGAGGAAGAGCCCGACGCCGCCCGGCGTCCCGCCTGCGCCTTTGATCTCCATGCGGGAAAGTCTACGCCGGAACGGGGCCGTCAGCCGATCGCGCGGAGCCTCTCCACGACCGCCTCGACGTCGTAGTCGGGCGTCGACGCGCCGGCCGTCACGCCCACCTTCCGCATCCCGGCGAACGACTCCGGGCGGAGGTCGGCGGCCGTCCCGACGAAGAAGGTCGGCTTGGCGCCTTCCGCGATCTTCACGAGCTCCTTGGTGTTCTTCGAGTGGTGCCCGCCGATGACGACGATCGCGTCGATGGAGGGGTCGGCGCAGAGGACCCGGAGCGCGTCCTGGTTCTCCTTCGTCGCGTAGCAGATCGTGTCGGCGACCCGGAGATCGGGGACCCGGCGCCTCATCTCGGCGACGTGCGGCGCGAACCCGTCCGCGTTCAGCGTCGTCTGGAAGACGACCTTCACCCTCGGGTGCTCCTCCCACGGGAACGCGGCGACCTCGTCGAGGTCGTAGAAGACGCCGTGGCGGGCCGGCTCGAGGTCCTTCGTGTAGCCGATGACCTCGCGGTGCCCCTTCTGCCCGAGGACCGCGATGAAGCAGCCGTCCTCGAGGGAGCGGGCGATCTCCCGGTGGATGTCCGTCACGAACTTGCAGGTCGTGTCGATGGCGGCGAGGCCGAGCGCCGCGGCCTCGGCGCGGACGGACGGCGCGACGCCGTGGGCCGAGAAGACGATCCGCCCGTCGTGCCCCCGGGCGTCCTCGAGCCGGTGCACCGTCGGGAAGCCGAGGGACGCCATCTCGCGCTCGACGCTCTCGTTGTGGACGACCTGTCCGAGGATCGCCCCCGACTGCCCCTTCCCGGCCGCGATCCGCACGAGCTTGTCGGCGACGCGGACCCCGGCGCAGAACCCGTACTTCTCGGCGAGGACGACCTCCACGGCTACCTCCCGCCCGCCCCGGACCTCTCCGGGAGGTCGAGGAGGACGACCTCGGGGGGGACGGCCCTCACGAACCGGTCCCGCTTGATCATCTCGAAGCCCTTCCCGCCCCGTCCGACGACGTCGTAGCGCCGCGTGACGGTGTAGGCGGTCCCCTTCCCGTTCTCGAGCGTCAGCACGGCGCGCTTCTCGTCCTTCCCGAAGAGCGCCGCGCCGACGACGCGGTCGTCGTCCGCGAGGCGGATCCCGATGACGCCCTTCCCGGGGCCGGCGAGGACCGGGACCTCCTCGGAGTCGAAGAGGATCGCCCTCCCCCTCTCCGAGGCGAGCGCGACGATCGCCCCCGGCTCGCAGACCGAGACGAGGACGACCTCGTCCCCCTCGGCGGGCCTCGCGAAGCGCCGCCCGGAGCGGGTCGTCGCCTCGCGCAGCGGGTCGGCGGAGAAGCGGAGGACCATCCCGTCGCGGGTCGCCGCGAGGAGGACGACCTCTTCCGCCGGCGTGACGCGCGGGTCGAGGGAGAGGGCCGCGACGACCCTCTCGCCGTCGGCGAACTTGAAGAGCTTCTGGACCGGCTCGCCGTAGCCCGTCGACGGGGGCACGTCGTTCATCCGGAGGACGTAGGCCGAGCCGCGGTTGCTGAAGAGGACGACGAGCTCGCGGGTGCCCCCCTGGAGGACGGCGAGGACGTCGTCCCCCTCGCGGAGGCGCGTCTGCTTCGGGTCCTTCAGCTGCCCGAGCCGCTTGACCCATCCGTCGACGGTGACGACGGCGAACGCGTCCTCGTCGGGGATGAAGGCCTCGGCGTCGTACTCCGGCTCGTCGACGGCGACGGAGACGCGGGTCCTCCGCTTCTCGCCGCCGAGGACGCCGCGCAGCTCGACGAGCTCCCTCTGGACGACCCCCCAGAGCTTCGCGGGGGACTTCAGGATCGCCTCGATCCGCGCCGCCTCGGCCCGCTTCTCGGCGAGCTCCTTCCGGATCGCCTCGATCTCGAGGCGGGCGAGCTTGTAGAGCTTCGTCTCGAGGACGGCGTCGGCCTGCTCGTCGTCGAGGCCGAACCGCTTCATCAGCTTCCCGGCGGCGTCGGCCTTGCCGTCGCTCCTCCGGATGATCCGGATCGCCTCGTCGAGGTCGTCGAAGATCTTCTCGAAGCCCTCGAGGAGGTGGATCCGCTTCAGGAGCTCCTCGAGCTCGTACTCGAAGCGCCGGCGGACCGTCGCGAAGCGGAAGTCGAGGAAGTGCCGGAAGAAGGCCCGGAGCGGGAGGCGCGCCGGCTCGGCGACCTCGGGGTTGGCGGTCGGGACGAGCGCCGTCAGGTTGACCGGCACCGTCGTCTGGAGCGGCGTGTGCCTGTAGAGGTAGGTCATCACGAGCGCCGGGTCGGCGTCGCGCTTCACTTCGAGGACGATCCGCACGTCGTCCGTCGACTCGTCCCGCACGTCGACGAGGGCCGGCAGCTTCCTCTCGATGATGACCTCTGCGATCTTCTCGACGAGCGTCGCCTTCGCGACGCCGTAGGGGACCGACGTGACGACGATCGCCTGCGCGCCCCGGTTGCGCTCCTCGAGCTCGTACTCGGCCCGGAGCTTGAGCGTGCCCTGCCCCGACTCGTAGATCTCCCGCAGCTCCTTCTTCGAGGAGAGGAGCTGGCCGCCCGTCGGGAAGTCGGGGCCCTTCACGAACCTCAGCGGGTCGGCGTCGGGGTCGTCGATCGCCGCGATCGCCGCGTCGAGGACCTCGCACGGGTTGTGCGGCGGGATCGACGTCGCCATGCCGACGGCGATCCCCGTCGCCCCGTTGACGAGGAGGTTCGGGAAGCGGGCCGGGAGGACGATCGGCTCGAAGTGGACGCCGTCGAAGTTCGGCTTCCAGTCGACGGTCCGCTTCCGGATCTCCGAGAGGAGCTCGACGGCGAGCGGGCGGAGGCGGGCCTCGGTGTAGCGGTAGGCCGCGGCCGAGTCGCCGTCGAGGGAGCCGAAGTTGCCGTGCCCCTCGACGAGCGGCGCGCGGAGCGAGAACGGCTGCGCCATCCGGACCATGGCGTCGTAGATCGCGACGTCGCCGTGCGGGTGGTACTTGCCGATGACGTCGCCCACCACGCTCGCCGACTTCTTGAACTTCGCGTCGGGCGTCAGGTGGAGGTTCTGGTACATCGCGAAGAGGATCCGGCGCTGGACCGGCTTCAGCCCGTCGCGGACGTCCGGGAGCGCCCGGGCGGTGATGACCGAGAGCGCGTAGTTCAGGTAGCGCCGGCGCGCCTCCTCGGGGAGGGCGATCTCGGCGTCGAAGGCCAGCGCCGGCTGCTCGGCGCCCTCCGGGCGTTTCCTCGTCATGGGCTCCTCGAAAGAAAATCCCCCCGGCCGCGGCCGGGGGGACGGATGTTACGGGTCGCGGCGGCCCCTCGGGGCCGCTCTCCTCACCGGGCCGACTTCGCCGGCTTGTTCGGGGAGCTGAGGGCCGCCATGAGGGAGGCGCCGAAGTTCGTGACGCGGCCGGGCTCGCTCTTCTCGCGGCGGGCGGACTCCTCGCGGTACTTCCGGATCTCGCCGCGCTCGGCCTCTTCCCCGGCGCCCTTCGCCGAGAGGGAGATGCGGCGGCGCTGGGCGTCGAGGCCGATGACCTTCACCTCGACCTTCTGGCCGGGGGCGAAGGTCTTTCCGGCGGGGGTCCCGTGCGGGAGCCCGGTCTCGGAGTTCGGGATGAGGCCCGTCAGGCCCGTCTCGAGGCGGACGAAGACGCCGAACGGCGCGACGTTCTCGACCTGGCCGGCGACGACGGAGCCCTCGGGCATCTTCTCGGCGAGCCCGTCCCACGGGTCGCTCGTCGAGAGCTCGCGGAGCGTGAGGGAGAGGCGGCGGTGCTCCTCGTCGATCTCGCGCACCCAGCCCGAGACCTCCTGGCCGACCGCGACGGACGGGTCCTTCAGGTCGACGCCGGGGGGGAGCTGGGAGACGTGGACGAGGCCGTCGATGCCCGGCTCGATCTCGATGAAGAGGCCGAAGTCGGCGTGTCGGGCCACGGGCTTCGTGAAGGCCGAGCCGGGCGGGATCCTCTGGGCGAGGCCCTCCCAGGGGTCCTTCTCGAGCTCCTTCATGGAGAGGGAGATCCGCTTCCCGTCGTTCTCGACCTTCGTGACCTTGACCTGGACCTCCTGGCCGACGGTGAGCGCGTCCTTGGCGTGCGCGACCCTCCGGCGGGAGATCTCGGTGACGTGGACGAGGCCGTCGACGCCGCCGAGGTCGACGAACGCGCCGAAGTCGGTGATCGAGCGGACGCGGCCCGCCAGGACGGCGCCGACGACGATCTTCTCGCGGATCTCGCCGAGGCTCTTCTCGAGCGCCTCGCGGAGGAGCGCGGCGCGGCTGACGACGACGCGGCGCCCTTCCTCGGCGTACTCGATGACGCGGAAGTCGAACGACTGCCCGACGAACTGGAGGAGGCCCGGCTCGTCGTGGCGGCCGACGTCGATCTGCGAGACGGGGCAGAAGGCGCGAGGCCCGCCGGGACCGCCGATGGCGACCTCGAACCCGCCCTTGTTGCGGGAGAGGACCTTGCCGAGGACCGGGATCCCGGTCTCCCACGCGGCACGCAGCTCCGCCTTCGCGCGGCGCGCGACGGCGAGCTTCCTCGAGAGCCGGATGTCCGGCCCGGCCTTGATGACCACGGCGTCGATGCGGTCGCCGACCTTCTCCCCCTCCAGCTCGTGGAGGTCCATCAGCGCCTCGGACTTGGCCCCGATCGAGACGAGGACCACGTCCGGCGTGATGCCGGCGATCACCCCGCTGACGGCCTCCCCTTCCTGGGGCCGCTTGCTGGCGGGAAAAGACGCCTCGAGGGCGGCTTCGAATGCGTGACGATCCGCCGACTCGGTGGAGTCGACGGGGGGAACGGCAACGGCGTGTGTGGTCACGGACGGAACTCCTGGCCCGCGGGACTGGGATCGCCGGGCGGCCCGGCGAAGCGCGGGACCTTGGATTGTACCCCCATCGCCCACGGCGCGCCCCCGCGGCCCCGGAAATCGCCCGAACCGATCCGGTTTTGAGATCGGATCGCGGAATCCTCTCGTATCATCCTTGAAGTCAGGGCTCGACAGCGAGCCCGCCCGGTGTGTTTACGCGCCCGGGCCCGGAGGAAGAACTTGACCGAAGCTCTCCTGGCCGCCCCGGAGGTCTCCCCCGCCCTCGCCGCCATCCGGCCGACGCGCGAGGAGCTCCGGAAGTGGTACTCCCTCATGCACATGGGGCGCGTCCTCGACGAGAAGGCCCCGAACTACCTCAAGCAGGGTCTCGGCTGGTCCTACCACGCGCCGTGCGCCGGCCACGACGGGATCCAGGTCGCCCTCGGGACCACCTTCCGTCCCGCCTTCGACTACCTCTTCCCCTACTACCGCGACCTGACGACCTGCCTCGCGGCCGGCGTCACCCCAGAGCAGATCCTCCTGAACGGCATGTCGAAGGCGTCCGACGTCTCGTCGGGCGGCCGGCACATGTCGAACCACTTCGCGCGGCACGACCTCTACGTCTGGAACGTCTCCTCCTGCGTCGCCAACCACGCGCAGCACGCCGCGGGGCTCGGCCGGGCGATCCGCTCCTACGGCCTCTCGAGCCTCGTCTACTGCTCGATGGGAGAGTCGTCGACCTCCGAGGGCTACTTCTACGAGGCGGTGAACGGCTGCTCGCTCGGGAAGCTCCCGGTCATCTTCGTCATCCAGGACAACGGGTACGGCATCTCCGTCCCGAAGCGCCAGCAGACGGCGAACCACTACGCCTCGGACAACTTCGCGAGCTTCCCGAACCTGAAGGTGATCCACTGCGACGGCAAGGACGTCCTCGACTCGGTCCGCGCCCTCCGCGAGGCGGCCGCCTTCGCGCAGAGCGGCGAGGGGTGCGTCCTCGTCCACGCCGACTGCGTCCGCATCGGCTCCCACTCGAACTCCGACCGGCACGAGCTCTACCGCGACGAGGAGGAGCTCGCCGCCGCCCGCGCCCTCGACCCGCTCCCCCGCTTCCGCCGCCTCCTCGTCGAGGGGGGCGCCTTTACGGAGGAGGAGATCCGCGCGATCGAGGAGGAGAACCAGCGGGTCTACGAGTCCGCGGCCGACCGCGCCCGGAGCGCGCCCGACCCCGACCCGGCGTCGATCCACGACTTCGTCCTCCCCGAGCCCTGGGTCCCGGAGGGAGACGGCCTGGCGGACGTCCCGCGGACCCCTGCGACCGCGCGCGACGGGAGGCCGAACCGCGAGGCCACGCTCATCCACGCCGTCAACGAGACGATGAAGGACCTCTTCCGGGAGAACGCGGACACCTTCATCTGGGGGCAGGACGTCGCCTCCGGCGAGAAGGGCGGGATCTTCAACGTCACGAAGGGGATGGAGAAGGAGTTCGGGAGCCACCGCGTCTTCAACGCGCCGATCGCCGAGGACTACATCCTCGGCATGGCCGACGGCTTCTCGCGCGTCTGCGACGGCGTGCGCGTCATCGTCGAGGGGGCGGAGTTCGCCGACTACTTCTGGCCGGCCGCCGAGCAGATGGTCGAGATGTCCCACGAGTACTGGCGGACGAACGGGAAGTTCGTCCCGAACGTCACGGTGCGCCTCGCCTCGGGCGGCTACATCGGCGGCGGCCTCTACCACTCCCAGAACGTCGAGGGGTGGCTCACGACGCTCCCCGGGATCCGGGTCGTCGTCCCCGCCTTCGCCGACGACGCCGCCGGCCTCCTCCGGACGGCGGTCCGCTCCCGCGGCATCACCCTCTACCTCGAGCCGAAGTTCCTCTACAACTCGCCGCTCGCGAAGACGTTCGTCCCCGACGGCTTCGCGGTGCCGTTCGGGAAGGCGCGCCTGCGCCGCCCGGGGAGGGACCTGACGGTCCTCGCCTACGGCACGCCCGTCCACTGGGCGCTCGAGGCCGCCGGGACGCTCGCGAAGGAGGGGAAGGAGGTCGAGGTCGTCGACCTGCGCTCGCTCGCCCCGCTCGACTTCGACGCGATCGCCGCGTCGGTGACGAAGACCTCGCGCGTCCTCGTCGTCCACGAGGACAAGGTTCAGGGCGGGTTCGGGGGCGAGCTCGCGGCCCGCGTGGCGGGCGAGCTCTTCGAGTACCTCGACGCGCCGGTGGAGCGGGTCGGCTCGGCGTTCACGCCGGTCGGCTTCAACCGGATCCTCGAGCGGGCGATCCTCCCCGACACGGCGAAGGTCCTCGCGGCGGCCCGCAGGGTCCTCGCCTACTGACGGACACCCCGGGACGGGGAGACCCGGCCCGCCCCCTGCCGGGGCGGGCCGCTCTATGATCGGCCGATATGCACCCGGGGCCGACGGGCTCGATCCGGCGAGTGGCGGGCCGCGCCTCGCGGCGCTGCGCCGGGGCGATCTCCGCCTTCCTCGCCGTCGCCCTCCTCCTCCGCGCTCCCGAGGCCCGCGCGTTCGACCCCGCGCGCCCTCTCGCCCAGGCGACCCTCGACAGCTGGGAGGCCGGGCAGGGGCTCCCGCAGAACACCGTCCAGGCGATCGCGCAGACCCCCGACGGCTACCTCTGGGTCGGGACGCAGGAGGGGCTCGCACGCTTCGACGGGTCGCAGTTCACCCTCTTCGACCGCCGGACGACCCCCGAGCTCGCCGTCGGCTCCGTCGTGGAGCTCCTCGCCGACCAGGACGGGACGCTCTGGATCGGGACGAACGGGGGCGGCCTCCTCCGGGAGAAGGAGGGACGCTTCGAGTCGCTCGGCCCCGACCAGGGGCTGACGGGACTGAAGGTGGCGGCCCTCGCGCGCGACGGCCGGGGAGCGCTCTGGGTCGGGACCGAGGACGAGGGGCTCTTCCGGGGCGAGGGAGACCGCTTCCGGAAGGTGGCGCTCCCCGGGAGCGATCCCGGGATGACGGCCGTCCGCGCGCTCTGCGTCGATCGCGCGGGGGTCGTCTGGGCCGGCACGCCGGGCGGGGGCGTGTCGCGGATGGAGGACGGGGGCGCCCGGAACTTCTCGACGCGGGACGGACTGCCGAACGACTCAGTCGTCGCCCTCGCCGCGCACCCCGGCGGCGGCGTCTGGGTCGGGACCGCCGGCGGGGGCGTGGCGCGGGTCGTCGACGGGCGCGTGGCGCCGGAGGACGCGCCCCGCCTCCCGACGAACCAGGTCTCGGCCCTCCTCGTCGACCGGGAGGGGAGCCTCTGGGTGGGCAGCTGGGGACGCGGCGTCTGCAGGGTCACGGCGACGGCGACCGCCTGCCGCTCGGCTCTCGCGGGCGACTTTCCCTCCGACCACGTCTGGAGCCTCTTCCAGGACCACGAGGGAAACGTCTGGATCGGGACGTGGACCGAGGGCCTCGTCCGCCTCCGGCTGGGGGTCTTCGAGCACGTCGGGCGACCCGAAGGGCTCGCCGGGGACAACGTCCGGGGGCTCGCCTGCGACGCGTCGGGCGCGATCTGGGCGACGATCGCGAGCGGCGGGCTCCAGCGGATCACGGGTCCGACGATCCGGCTCTTCGGGACCCGCGACGGCCTCCCGTCCGACCAGCCGTCGGCGCTCCTCGCCGCCCGCGACGGGCGCCTCTGGGTCGGAACCTACACGGACGGCCTGGCCGTCGGCCGGAACGGAGTCTTCTCGCGCGTCCCCCTCCCGCCGCCGGCCTGGGCGTCCCGGGACGTGAGGACGCTCGCCGAGGACGAGGACGGCTCGATCTGGGTCGGGCTCCTCCCGGGGGGAATCCTCCGCATCCGCGACGGAGTCGCCCGCCGTTTCGGGGTGGCGGACGGCCTCCCCTCCGACCGGCTCCTCTGCCTCCTCGCCAGCCGCGGCGGCGGCGTCTGGGCCGGGACGACGGCCGGGCTCGCGCGCTTCGAGGGAGACCGGTTCCGCGCCTACGGGAGGGCCGACGGGCTCCCGGACGACCGCGTCTACTCGCTCCTCTTCGACGACGAGGGGACGCTCTGGATCGGGACGGGGAACGGCCTCGCGCGCCTCCGCGACGGCACGATCGCGAGCGTCGGCACGAAGGACGGCCTCCTCGAGGGCCTGATCAAGTCGGTGCTCCAGGACGACGGCTGGCTCTTCATGACGTCGAACCGCGGCGTCTCCCGCGCCCGGCGCGCCGACGTCTCGGCGACGATGGACGGGCAGCGGCGCGGCTTCAACGCCGAGCACTTCGGGATCGCCGACGGGATGCGGAGCGAGGGGTGCTCGGGGGGGACGCAGGCGGGGGCCGTCCGCGCCCCCGACGGGAGGCTCTGGATCGCCACGACGCGCGGCCTCGCCATCCTCGACCCGAAGCGGCTCGAGCGGCCGCCCGCGAGCCTCGCCGTCCGGATCGAGGAGGTGAGGGCCGACGGCGCGCCGATCCGCCCCGGCGAGACGGTCGTCGTTCCCCCCGGTTCCTCGCGCCTCGAGATCCGGTACACCGGCATCAGCCTCGTCGCGCCCGGCGACGTCCGCTTCCGCTTCCGCCTCGAGGGGGTCGACCGGGCCTGGGTCGACGCCGGGAGCGAGCGCTCCGCGAGCTACACGAACCTCTCGCCCGGCAGCTACGTCTTCGAGGTGGCCGCCCGGCGGGGCGGCGGCGCCTGGGCCTCGGGCGCGAAGGCCACGGTGCGGATCGAGCCGACGCTCGCCCAGAAGGGGTGGTTCCGCGCCGCCGTCGCCGGGGGCGTCCTGGCGCTCCTCGCGGGGGCGTTCCTGCGCCGGAGCCGCCACCAGAGGCGCCGGCGGGAGGTCCTCGAGAAGCTCGTCGCGGCCCGGACGAGCGAGCTCGAGACGGCGACCCGCGAGGCGGAGGACGCCAACCGGGCCAAGAGCGCGTTCCTCGCGACGATGAGCCACGAGATCCGGACGCCGATGAACGGCGTCATCGGGATGACGAGCCTCCTCCTCGGCACCCCCCTGACGCGCGAGCAGCGGCAGTTCGCCGAGACGATCCGGCAGAGCGGCGAGACGCTCCTCCACCTCATCGACGACATCCTCGACTTCTCGAAGATCGAGGCCGGGAGGATGGGCCTCGAGCGGAGGCCGTTCGAGGTCCGCACCTGCCTGGAGGCGGCGGTCGACGTCCTCGCCGCCCGCGCCGAGGAGAAGCGGCTCGAGCTGACGCTCGACGTCGACGACGGCGTCCCGGTCGCGCTCCTCGGCGACGTGACGCGCGTCAAGCAGGTCGTCATGAACCTCGTCGGCAACGCGGTGAAGTTCACCGACGCCGGCGAGGTCGCGGTCACCGTCTCGTCCCGTCCCTCCGGAGACGTCCCCGTCGGGACGAAGGTGGAGCTCGAGGTGAACGTCCGCGACACCGGGATCGGCATCCCCCCCGAGAGGGCCGTATCGCTCTTCGAGTCGTTCCGGCAGGGCGACAGCTCGACGACGCGCCGCTTCGGGGGGACCGGGCTCGGCCTCGCGATCTCCCGCCGCCTCGCCGAGCTGATGGGCGGCACGGTCTCCTTCGAGAGCGTCGCCGGGCAGGGCTCGGTCTTCCGCTTCGTCGCGCGCCTCGAGACCGTGACACCCCCCTCCGGCTCCTTCGCCGCGCCGCGACAGGCGGCGTTCGCAGGGCGCCGGGCGCTCGTCGCCGAGAGCGGCGCCACGAGCCGGGCGCTCGCCGTGCGCATCCTCGGCGGGTGGGGCTTCTCGGTGACCGCCGTCCCGGCGCTCGCCGACGCGGCGGCGCGCGTCGCGGCCGGCGAGCGCTTCGACCTCGCGATCGTCGAGAAAAGCCTCCTCGAGGCCGGGGGCGCCCCGCCGCTCGCCGCGCTCCAGGGCCCGGCCGGCGCGAAGATCCCGGTCGTCCTCGTCGTCCCGCTCGGGGCCGACGCCGAGGAGAAGGGCGACGGCGTCGCGGCGAGGCTCGCGCGCCCCGTGAAGCCGGCGGCCCTCCACGAGGTCGTCGTCGCGCTCCTCGGCGGAAGCCGCCCGACGCAGCGCCGCGAGTCCTCCGTCCGCCCGCGGTTCGACGGCGCGATGGCGGGTCGCCTCCCCCTCCGGATCCTCCTCGCGGAGGACAACCCGACGAACCGCGAGCTCGCGCTCCTGATGCTCGGCCGGCTCGGCTACTCGGCCGACGTCGCCGCGAACGGCGCCGAGGCCCTCGACGCCGTCCGGGAGAACGTCTACGACCTCGTCTTCATGGACGTGCAGATGCCCGAGCTCGACGGGATCGCGGCGACGCGCCAGATCCGCGCCGAGCTGGGCGCCTCCGGCCCGCGCATCGCCGCGATGACCGCCCACGCGCTGCCGGGCGACCGCGAGGCCTGTCTCGGGGCGGGCATGGACGACTACCTCGTCAAGCCGATCGGCATCTCGGACCTGGTGGCGGCGCTCGAGCGGGCCGCCACCGCCCTCGCCATCCACGCGGAGGAGGACGGGGCCGAGGGGGTCGAGGAGCGGCCCGCCCCGGCACCGACGGGAATCCTCCCGACGCCCCCGGGCCTCGACGGGAAGGCCTGGGCGCGGCTCCACACGTCGCTCGGCTCCCGCGCGACCGACCTCATCCCCGGCATCGTCCGCTCCTTCGTCCACGAGTCCGAGGGGCTCCTCGCCTCCGCCCGGACCGCGCTCTCGGACGAGCGCGCCGACGAGCTCCACCGCGCCGTACACACGCTCAAGTCGACGAGCGCGAGCTTCGGCGCCCTCGAGCTCTCCTCCCTCTGCCGGGAGGCCGAGGCGAGGTCCCGCGAGAACGAGACGACGGCGCTCGAGCCGCTCCTCGGCCGGATCGACGAGGAGTTCGCCCGGGTGAGGAAGGCGCTCGAGACGCTCCCGGGAGGCGAGGTCAGGGAGCCTTCGGAGCCTCCGCCACGATCCGCGCGATGAGCGCGGGGTCGTCGGGGAGGAGCCCCGACTTCGGCAGGCGGGTCGTCATCTCGGCCCAGCTCCGGTCGATCGCGAACGTCTTCCGGAAGAGCGGGAGCGCCTCGTCGACCTTCCCCATCCCGACGAGCGAGACCGCCGTCCAGTAGATCATCTCGGCGTTCCCCGGCACCATCGCCTGCGCCGCCGAGTAGGCCTTCAGCGCCCCCGCGTCGTCCTTCTTCTCGACGGCGAGGTCCCCCTCGTTCATCAGGTTGTAGGCGCGCGCGAGCGTCACGAGGCGGCGCAGCTCCGGGAGCGGCGCCGGGCTGTCCTCGACGCGCAGGTCGTAGACCCGGTCCTGCCAGGGGCGCCCCGTCGGCGTCCCGCTCACGACGAGGATCGCGGCCGACTGCTTCCCGCGGAGGTCGCCGCCCGCCGCCTCCGCGGCGTCGAGCGCCGCGAGCATCCGCTCGGCGAGGTCTCCCTTCGCCGCCTCGAACGCCTTCGCCATCGCGGGCCAGACGGTGTCGTTCCGCATCATGTTCGCCTGGACCGAGTAGTCCTTCCCGACGTGGTGCCCCGCCGCCGCGACGCAGCTCGCTCCCGTGTGCGCCGCGACGCGCCCCGCGGCGTCGATCATCGCGACCTGCCGCACCTCGCGCCCCGCGTCGGCGACGAGGAGCCCCTTCAGCGCGTCGGGCGCGCTCCGCCCCGCCTTCAGGAGCGCGAGGCCGAGCGGGCCGTAGCTCGCGTCGACGAACGACTGCGTGGCGATCGCGCCGACCCCGGCTTCCGCCCACGGGACGAGCGCCCCGACGGAGAACCAGTGCGACTGGACCGCGACGCCGAGCTGCCCCGTCGCCGGGTCGCGCGCGACGATCGAGAAGGTGTGGACCGGCCGCGCCGGCACCGGCAGCTCGGGGACGCCGAGCTGCGTCAGGACGAACGCCTGGTCGAACGCCGTCTCCCTCAGGCGGTCGTAGCGCCCCGAGGATCCGCCGTGCCCGCCCGCCATGTTCGTCTTCAGGAGGAGCGGGTTGCGGTCGGTCTTCAGCGTCCGGAGCTTCGCGACGTACTTCGCCGGCTCCCAGTACATGACCTGGCTGTCGTTGAAGGACGTCTTCACGAGGATCGACGGGTAGGCCCCCTTCCTGAGGTTGTCGTAGGGGCTGTACGACCTCATGTAGACGTACTCGTCCTTCTTCTTCGGGTTCCCCCACTCCTCGAACTCCCCGACCGTGAGCGGGAGCGTCTCGTCGAGCATCGTGTTGACGACGTCGACGAACGGCACGTGGAGGATCGCCGCGCGGAAGAGGTCGGGCCTCAGGTTCAGGACGGCGCCGATCAGGAGCCCGCCGGCGCTCCCCCCCTGGATCGCGATCCTCTCCTTCGACACGACCTTCTCCTTCACGAGAGCCTCGGCGCAGGCGACGAAGTCGGTGAAGGTGTTCTTCTTCGACGCCATCCGGCCCGCGTCGTGCCACCTCTTCCCGAGGTCGCCCCCGCCGCGGACGTGCGCGACGGCGTAGACGACGCCGCGGTCGAGGAGGCTCGGCAGCGCCGGGTTGAAGGAGACGTACGAGGGGACTCCGTAGGAGCCGTACCCGTTCAGGAGGAGCGGGGCCGTCCCGTCGCGCGGGACGTCGACGCGCGAGACGACGCTCACGGGGACCCTCGTCCCGTCGGCCGCCGTCGCGTAGAGCCGTTCCGAGCGGTAGAGGGCCGGGTCGTACCCTCCCGGCACCTCGGTCTTCTTCAGGAGCGTCCGCTCCCGCGTCGCCATGTCGTAGTCGAAGACCATCGGGGCCGTCGTGAACGACTGGAACGTGAAGCGGAAGGCCGTCGTGTCGAACTCGGGGTTCGCGTCCGGGAAGACGGACGAGATCGGCTCCGGCACCTCGATCGCGTGGGTGTCTCCCGTCGCGAGGTCGCGGACGGAGAGGCGCGGCAGGGCGTCCGCGCGCTCGAAGAGGACGAGGTGCCCCCGGAACGCGTCGAGCCCCGCCACCATCACGCCGTCGCGGCACGGGACGAGCTCCGTCCACGACGCCTTCCCCGGGCTCGCGGCCGGCGCCGTCACGACGCGGAAGTCGCGGCAGCCGTCGTTCGTCCGGATGTAGAGGAGGTCCCCCGCCGCCTCCACCTCGTACTCGTGGTCCTTCTCCCGGGGCGCCACGACCCGCGGCGCCTCGTCCGGCTTCGCCGCCGGGATCAGCCGCCACTCGCTCTGCGTGTGGCTCTCCGACCGGACGAGGACCCACCGGTCGTCGCGCGAGCGGGAGACGCCCAGGTTGAACCGCTCGTCCTTCTCCTCGTAGACGAGGACGTCGGGCCCGGTCGTCCCGACGGCGTGACGGTAGAGACGGTACGGCCTCTTCGCCGCGTCCTCGACGACGTAGAAGAGCGTCTTCCCGCCGGCGGCCCAGGCGACGGAGTCGACCTTCTCGACCCGGTCCGGCAGCAGCCGTCCGGTCCGGAGGTCCTTGACCTGGAGCGTGTAGAGCCGGAAGCCCGTCGTGTCGATCGAGTAGGCGAGGAGGCTCGCGTCGTCGCTCGGGACGTAGACCCCGCGCCCGACGAACTTCTCCGTCTTCGCGATCTCGTTCAGGTCGAGGACGACCTCCTCGGTCGCCTCGAGGCTCCCCGCCTTCCGGCACGAGATCGGGTACTGCTTCCCCTTCTCGGTCCGCGAGTACCAGAACCACCCGCGGTGCCGGTACGGAACCGACAGGTCCGTCTCCTTGATCCGGCCGACGGCCTCGTCGTAGAGCCTCTGCCGGAGCCCCTCCTGCGGCTTCGTCACCGCGTCGGTGTACGCGTTCTCGGCGTCGAGGTACGCCTTCACCTCGGGGTTCTTCTTCTCCCGCAGCCACGCGTAGTCGTCCACGAGCTTCTCGCCGTGGATCTCGGTGACCTTCGGGGCCTTCTTCGCGGCGGGGGGCTTCGGCACGGCGGGAGTTTCCCCCGCCGTGGCGACGAACGGAACGAGGAGGAAGGCGGCGGCGATCGTTCGAATCCTGCGCACGCCCGAAGTCTAGGGGCCCCGAGGGGTCAGGTCTTGATTTTCTACTATAGCCTTCGGCTATAGTGGAAAATCAAGACCTGACCCCAATCTCGTTCTACTGCGTCGCGGCCTTCTTCTCCGCCGCGCGGGCCTTCTTCTCGGCGAGCATCCGGATCGTCGCGCCGTCGAGCGTGCCGGCGATCGTCACGGCGTTCCGGTCGCTCGACACCTTGAACTTCCGGATGGCCGAGACGACCTCGGGCTTGTCCTCGGAGGCGATCCGCGCCGCGGCGAGGACCCCGCGCAGGGCGTCCTCGAGGAGCTCGCGCGTGTCGGCGTCGTCGCTGTAGCCGGCGCCGGAGAGGCGGATCGAGTCCCCCTTGACCGTCATCTGGAAGGCGAACGTCGAGACGAGGTTCATCGCGCCGAGGACGTTCCGGGCCGGGTCTCCCTCGCCGGACGAGATCGTGAGCGAGCCCTTCGCCTCGGGGAGCTTCGTCCGGTCGACGAGGAGCCAGCCGGTGGCGCTCGCGTCGACCTTCCCGAGCTCGGCGCCGAGGCCCGCGCCCCCCCTGAAGCCGGTGCCCCCCGCGGCGCGCGCGGCGAGAGCCTTCACGACGGCCTCCTCCGAGCCTGCCACGAGGAGACGGCTGCTGACGAACGCGACCGCGCCGTCGCCCTGGTGCTCGGGGTGGTCCTTGTCCTTCAGGAGGAAGTAGGCCGTGCCCGAGGCCGTGCGCGCCTCGGCCCCGCGCGCCGCGGCCGCCGCGGCGAGGCGCTGCGGGTCGAAGCGCCCCTCGAAGGCGACGAGCGCCTTCCCCTTCGGCTCCGCCTGCGCGGCGAAGACGACGAGGTCGACGTCGTCGATGGGGTGGAGGCGCGCCTCGGCGAGGAACTTCGCGGCGTCGCCGTCGACCGTCGCGCGGTCGAACTCCGAGAAGAAGCGCGCGGCGAGCGGGCTCGTGCGGAGGTCGGAGACGCGGAGCATCCCCGCCGTCACGGAGTCGGGCGGGACGAGCGCGAGGGCGTCGTCCGTCGGGCGGGCCGCGGCCGCCGGGAGGGCGAGGGCGGTGGCGAGGGCGAGGAGGGCGATGCGCTTCATGTCAGAAGTCCTTTCTCCGGAAGAGGAGCGCGGAGAGCGCGAGCGAGGCGAGGCCGAAGAGGCCGGTGGAGCCGAAGACGGCGAGGTGGTCGATGTCGCGGGTGCGGCGCGCGAGCTCGCCGTAGGAGACGAAGTCGACCGTGACCTGGGCGAGCTGGCCCGTCTTCGGGAGCGCCCAGTAGAGGCCACGGACGAGCGAGGCCGCCCACTCGGCCGAGAGGGCCGCCTCGATGTGCCTGTGGCCGGAGAGGATGGCGGCGACGAAGAAGACGGCGAACGTCGCCATGATCGAGACGGCCGTCGACGACGTGGCGACGCCGACGAGGAACGCGAAGGCCATCAGCGTCGCGATCGTGAAGAAGATGATCAGCCCGCCGAGGAAGAAGCGCGGGTGGACGACCCCCGTCTTCCACCGGATGAGGATCCCCATCGTCCCGATGAGGTACGCGACGTTCAGCCCCGCGAGGAGCAGGCCCCCCGCGTAGCGCGAGAGGAGGAGCGGGACCCGCCCGACCGGCCGCGAGAGGTAGAGGTCGATCGTCCCCTTCTCCTGGAGGCGCGGCACGAGGTGCGCCGTGGCGAAGACCGCGAGGAACGTGGCGACGACGTAGAGGAAGCCCGAGAAGCCCGACTCGAAGCCGAGGACGAGCTTGTCGAGGTCGACCGTCTTCGGCCCCATCTGGAGCTCCCGGCCGAAGAGCTTCGCGCCGGCGAGGGCGCCGTCGACGACGTCGAGGTTCACGGCGATCGCGAAGAGGCCGATGAAGAGCGTCGAGAGGGCCGCGTAGGCGACGAGCGTCCAGCGCGCCGCGGCCTCGCGGAAGACCTCCTCGACGTTCGCGAGGAGCACCTTCACCGGGGCCTCCCTTCCGGCCGGGGGGCGTCGATCGCCCCGGCGGCCTCCTCCGCGTCGCCCGCCTTCACGAGGTCGACGAAGACGTCCTCGAGAGTCGAGCGGAGCGGCGTCAGCTCGGTGACCAGGACGCCCCGCGCCCGGGCCTCGTCGACGAGCGCGTTCAGGTGCCCGGCGTCGCGCGCCGTCAGCTTCACGTGGCCGTTCACCCTCTCGGCGAGCGCGCCGGTCTCGCGGAAGCGGTCGAGGAGCGCCTCGTCGACGCCGGTGCCCGCGAAGCGGTAGGCGAAGCCCTGGGCCGTCAGGTCGGCGATCCGCCCGTTCGCGACGGCCTTCCCCTTCCGGAGGACGGCCACCCGGTCGCACGTCATCTCGATCTCGGAGAGGAGGTGCGAGTTCAGGAGGATCGCCGCGCCGCGCGCGGCCTCCTCGCGGAGGAGGTCGCGGATCTCGCGCCTCCCGACCGGGTCGACGCCGTCCGTCGGCTCGTCGAGGAGGAGGAGGTCGGGGCGGTGGACGAGCGCGGCCGCGAGGCCGAGCCGCTGCGTCATCCCCTTCGAGAACTTCTTCACCTTGATGTCCGCCCAGTCGGAGAGGCGGACCCGCGCGAGGAGCTCGGGGATCCGGGCCTTCAGGTCGACGTGGGAGACGCCCGACATCCGCCCGAAGATCGAGAGCGTCTGCCCCGCCGTCAGGTACCCCGGGAAGCGGTGCCCCTCCGGCAGGTAGCCGACCCGCCGCCGGCTCTCGGGGTCGGAGACGGGAAGGCCGAAGAGCTCGGCCCGCCCGGACGTCGGAATCGTCAGGCCCAGGAGGATCTTGACGGTCGTCGTCTTCCCCGCCCCGTTCGGTCCGAGGAGTCCGAAGACCTCGCCAGAGGCGACGGAGAGGTCAAGACCGTCCAGGGCTCTCACGTCCCGCCGTGAGAACGGGGTCCGGAAGGTCTTCGCGAGACCTTCGGCGGAGAGAATGGCGGTCATGGCCGTCCTTACGGTGATTCCGGAGGGAGAGTTCCCACGCGGGCCCCGACGTGACGGAATGTCACACCGGTCAGCGGAGGTCGACCGCGAACCTCTCCACGGACCGGCCGTCCTTCGTCGTCTCGAGGACGGTGAGGCGGGGCGGAACGCCCCGGGCCAGCCGGACGCGCATGAAGCCCGCCTTCTCGGAGGCGAACCGGGTCGAAGGCAGCTTCCGGACGGCGCCGCCGCTCGGCCACATTCCCGACCCCGAGATGAGCACCCATCTCGCGGCCGGGACGGGCGCCTCGAGCACCTGCAGGTTGTGGTCGTGGCCGGACGCCGCGAAGAGCGCCGGGTGCCCCTCGAACGCGCGGGCGAGGTCGGCGCGGAGGCGGCGGTACCGGCCCGAGGAGAGGTCCTGGCCGGTCCCGACCGAGTCGCGGTAGGTGGCCCACATCGAGCCGAGGACCGGGAGGGGGATCCAGAGGGAGGCGTCGAGGTCGCGGAGCGGGAAGAGGTGCGCCTTCCAGTCGCTGCTCCTCGCCCCGTGCGTCCCGCCGGTCGCGAGCGGGTGGTGGGCGAGGAGGACGAGCGGCCCCTGCGCCGCCGCCGACCCGAGCTGAGCGACGGCCTCGTCCGTGTCCTTCGCCGAGCAGGGAGAGCCCGGCCCCTCGGGCCGGGGCCCCTCGTGCTGGAGCCACCACTGCGTGTCGAGGACGGCGAGCGTGGCTCCCGACGGCGTGGGGAGGAGCACGGGACCGGGGCAGCCCCCCTGCGGTGCGAAGAGGAGCCGGGGCGAACGCCGCTCGAGGAAGTGCGCCTCGCGCTGGACCGCGTCGAGGCCGTGCTCCCGCATCTCGTCCCAGTCGTGGTTCCCGGGAACGAAGAGGACCCGCGCCCCGGCGCCGAGCGCCGCGTCGGCCTGGGCGGCGAGCCGGCGCTCCCCCTCGCGCCGCGCCGGGTCCCCCTCGGCGGGGAGGCCGGCCGGGTAGAGGTTGTCGCCGAGGAAGACGACGAGCGTCCTCTCGGGGTCCTTCGCCGCCTCGCGGGCGAGGGCGAGGAGCTCGGGCTCGTCGATCGCGGGAGCGCCGGCGTCTCCCACGAGGAGGAGCGTCTCGACCCCGTCCGCGAACGGGCTCGCCGGCGGAGGAGCCTGCCCGGCCCCCCGGAGACCCCCGCCGAGGAACGCCGCGATGCCGGCGACCGCGATCGCGGCGGCCGCGAACGGAACCGCGACCTTCCGGCCCGGCGCCGTCACCGCGCCGCGGCCCGCGTGCCGGCTCCCTTCGCCGCCCCGCGCGGCTTCCTCCGGAGCGCCGCCGAGAGCTCCCGCAGCTCCCCGGAGAGCTTGTGCGACGGGGCGAAGTGAATGAGCGGGGTCGACTCCTGGTGCGACTCGCGCACCTTCACCGAGGCCGAGACGTAGGGCGTGAGCACCGGGAGCCCCTCGGCCGTCAGCTCGTCGACGAGCTGCTGCGGGAGCCGCGCCCTCGGCTGGAAGCTGTTCACGACGATGCCGGCCACCTGGAGCCTCGGGTTGTGGTCCTGCTTCACCTCCTCGACCGACTCGAGGAGGCCGTAGAGGGCGCGGCGGGAGAAGTCGTCGCAGTCGAACGGGATCAGGACCCGCTCGGCGGCGATGAGCGCCGAGAGGGTGAAGAAGTTGAGCGCGGGGGGCGTGTCGAAGAAGACATGCTCGTAGCCGGTGACCGGCTCGAGCGCCTCGCGCAGCTTGTAGATCTTGTGGCGCCCCTCGAGCTTCGCGTGGAACGTCTCCATCACGGGCTGCGTCGGGAGGACGTCGAGCCCCTCGAACGGCGAGGCGTGGATGAACGTCCGGAGGCTCTCGTCGAAGAGCCGGATCGCGAGGCTCTGCTCGAAGAAGTCGGCGAGGTTCGGCCGGGCCGCCTTCGCCCGGGGCCCGAGCAGGTAGTGCGACGAGCACCCCTGCGGGTCGAGGTCGACGACGAGGGAGCGCTCCCCCTCGTCCGCGGCGACGGCGGCGAGGTTGCTCACGAGCGTCGACTTCCCGACGCCCCCCTTCTGGTTGAAGACGACCCATCTCATGCCGCGCCCTCCCGACCGATCGGTCCCGGAATTCTCGCACCGCAGCAAGGCGCGCGCGCCCCCCCTTCGGCCTCCCGCGCCTCCTCCGTAGAATCCGGCCCGGGAGGTCCGCCATGCCCGTCTACGAGTACCGCTGCCGCGCCTGCGGAAAGAAGACCGAGGACCTCGTCCTCGCCGGCGACGCCGCCGACTACGTCCCCGAGTGCGCCCACTGCGGCTCCGCCGACCTCTCCCGTCTCCTCTCGACCTTCGCGGCCCACGGTGGCGAGAAGGGGGGCGCCTCGCTCGACGCCCCCTGCGGCATGGGCTCCTGCGAGACGGGGAACATGAGCGGCTGCGGCATGGGCGGCTGCGGCATGGGCGGCGGGGGCTTCGACCTCAACTGACGCCGGCGTTCCGAAGGCCCGGATTCGCCGTGCGACCGGCGGGAGCGCTCCGCGCTCCGCGCGATTAGAATCCGCGCCGGTCCCGTATCACCTCCCGGAGGAAAGATGAGCGACAGCTTCAAGACGAAGACCACCCTCTCCGCCGGAGGCGCGACCGTCTCCTACTTCTCGATCGAGACGCTCGCCAAGGCGCACCCGCAGGTACGGACCCTCCCGTACTCGCTGAAGGTCCTCCTCGAGAACCTCCTCCGGTACGAGGACGGGCGCGTCGTGAAGGCCGAGGACGTCCTCGCCCTCGCGAGCTGGGACCCGAAAGCCCAGCCCGACAAGGAGATCGCGTTCCACCCCGCCCGCGTCCTGATGCAGGACTTCACCGGCGTCCCGGCCGTCGTCGACCTCGCCGCGATGCGCGAGGCGATCGTGGCGATGGGGGGCGACCCGGCCCGGGTGAACCCGCTCTCCCCCGCCGACCTCGTCATCGACCACTCCGTCCAGGTCGACAACTTCGCCTCCTCGCTCGCGTTCGGGCAGAACGTCGACCTCGAGTACGAGCGGAACAGGGAGCGGTACGAGTTCCTCCGGTGGGGGCAGAACGCGTTCAAGAACTTCCGCGTCGTCCCGCCCGGCACCGGCATCTGCCACCAGGTGAACCTCGAGTACCTCGCGAAGGTCGTCTGGACGAACGAGGCCGGCGTCGCCTACCCCGACACCCTCGTCGGGACCGACTCGCACACGACGATGATCAACGGCCTCGGCGTCCTCGGCTGGGGCGTCGGCGGGATCGAGGCGGAGGCCGCCCTCCTCGGGCAGCCCGTCTCGATGCTCATCCCCGAGGTCGTCGGGATGAAGCTCTTCGGGAAGCTCCCCGAGGGGGCGACCGCGACGGACCTCGTCCTGACCGTCACCCAGATTCTCCGCAAGAAGGGCGTCGTCGGGAAGTTCGTCGAGTTCTACGGCCCGGGCCTCGCGGCGCTCGCGCTCACCGACCGCGCGACGATCGCGAACATGGCGCCCGAGTACGGCGCCACGATGGGCTTCTTCCCGGTCGACGGCGAGACGATCAAGTACCTCGAGTTCACCGGCCGCAAGGCGCTCGCGCCGCTCGTCGAGGCCTACTGCCGGGCGCAGGGACTCTGGCGCGCCGAGGACGCCCCCGAGCCGCGCTTCTCCGACACCCTCGAGCTGAACCTCGCCGACGTCGTCCCGTCCCTCGCGGGCCCCAAGCGCCCGCAGGACCGCCTCGCGCTCAAGGACGCCAAGAAGGTCTACCGCGAGAACCTCCCGGCGATGCTCGCCAAGGGCGCCTCGCCCGACGCGACGGTCCCCGTCACGGAGGGGCGCCTCCAGTACCAGATGCCGCACGGCGCCGTCGTCATCACGGCGATCACTTCCTGCACGAACACCTCGAACCCGTCGGTCCTCGTCGCCGCCGGCCTCCTCGCGAAGAAGGCCGTCGAGCGCGGCCTCGACACGAAGCCGTGGGTGAAGCCGTCGCTCGCGCCCGGCTCCAAGGTCGTCACCGACTACCTGAAGGCCGCCGGCCTCATGCCCTACCTCGAGGCGCTCGGCTTCCACCTCGTCGGCTACGGCTGCACGACCTGCATCGGCAACAGCGGCCCGCTCCCCGACAAGGTCTCCGAGGCGGTCCGCACGGGCGACCTCGTCGTCGCGTCGGTCCTCTCGGGCAACCGGAACTTCGAGGGGCGCGTCAACCCGCAGGTGAAGATGAACTTCCTCGCCTCGCCGCCGCTCGTCGTGGCTTACGCCCTCGCGGGCGAGATGGACCTCGACCTGACGACCGAGCCGCTCGGAATCGACCGGAACGGCCAGCCCGTCTTCCTGAAGGACGTCTGGCCGACGCCGCAGGAGGTCGCCGAGACGATCGCGAGGTCGCTCACGGCCGAGCAGTACGAGAAGGCCTACGGCTCGGTCTTCGCGGGCGACGCCGGCTGGCAGGCGCTCTCCGTCCCGAAGGGGAGCACCTTCGCGTGGGACGAGAAGTCGACCTACGTGCGCAAGCCGATCTTCTTCGAGAGCCTCGGGAAGGAGCCGAAGCCGCTCGCCGACGTGAAGGGGGCCCGCTGCCTCGCCCTCCTCGGCGACTCCATCACGACCGACCACATCTCCCCCGCCGGCAACATCGCGAAGACCTCGCCGGCCGCGAAGTACCTCGGCGACAACGGGGTCAAGCCGGCCGACTTCAACCAGTACGGCGCCCGTCGCGGCAACCACGAAGTGATGATGCGCGGCACCTTCGCGAACATCCGCCTCAAGAACCTGATGCTCCCCGGCACCGAGGGGGGGATCACGGTCCATGTCCCGTCCGGCGAGACGATGTCGATCTACGACGCCGCGATGAAGTACCAGGCCGAGGGGACGCCGCTCGTCGTCGTCGCCGGGGCCGAGTACGGCACCGGCTCCTCGCGCGACTGGGCCGCGAAGGGGACGATGCTCCTCGGCGTGAAGGCGGTCGTCGCGAAGTCGTTCGAGCGGATCCACCGCTCGAACCTCGCCGGCATGGGGGTCCTCCCGCTCCAGTTCGCCGCGGGCGAGGACGCGCAGACGCTCGGCCTCACCGGCAGGGAGACCTTCGACGTCGGGAACGTCGCCGACGGGCTCACCCCGGGCAAGAAGATCACGGTCACCGCGACGGCCGAGGACGGCACGAAGAAGACCTTCACCGCCCTCCTCCGCCTCGACACCCCGAACGAGGTCGACTACTACCGCCACGGCGGCATCCTGCAGTTCGTCCTGCGGCAGATGACCGCGTAGCGGAACCGGCACCGGAGACGGAACGAGGGCCGCGGGAGCGATCCCGCGGCCCTCTTCTTTCGCTCCGGAGAGGACTTCCTCCGCAACGGCCCGTTCCCCCGTGCCGTCGAACGCCGGCCGCGGGACGTCGTCCCTCGGGGCCCGCCCCCACGCGGCCTCCAGTGTCCGGGCCGGCTCGCGAGGATCCGCCGATGTATCGTCGCCGCAATGGGTCTCTTCTCGGACGGCTCGAAGGGCGAGTCCCCGGCGATCCGGGAGATCGTCGAGGCGGCGCGGAAGCGGCTGAAGGAGAACCCCGCCGACGCGGGCGCCGTGCTGAAGCTCGCGGACGCCCTCGCCGGGAGCGGCCGCAAGGACGAGGCCGTCCGCCTTCTGAACCGGTACGGACCGATCGTCCAGTCCAGGGGCCGGCTCGAGGAAGCGATCGCGATCTACAAGAAGGCCGCGCAGCTCGACCCCGACTGCAGCCTCACCTCCTCGACGTACCTCTCCCACCTCCAGCTGAAGAAGATCGTGGACGCCGAGAAGGAGTCCCTCGCGGTGGCCCCGCCCCCCGCCGTCCCGCCCCCGTCCGGCTCGTTCAGCCGCCCGGGCCCCGACCCGGTCCCCCCCGCGAGCGGCTCCTTCGTGCTGCCGAAGGCGGCGTCCGGCCCTCCGCCGAGCGGCTCCTTCGAGCGCCCGCCCGCGACGGCCGCGCCGCCTCCGATCGGCTCGTTCCCGCTCCCCGACCAGGCCCCTCCCGCTCCGTCCGCGTGGAGCCAGAAGAAGGAGTCGGTCCACGGGGCGAGAGCGGGGATCCCGCTGCTGCGCGACATCCCGCCGCTCCTCATCGACCTCGTCCTCCAGAAGATCAACCTCGTCACCCTCGCTGCGGGCGAGGAGCTCTTTCGCGAGGGGGCCGAGGGGAACTCCGTCTTCTTCGTCGTCCAGGGGGCCCTGGACGTCACCGCGTTCAACGACGCCGGGGCGAGGGTCCTCCTCCGGACGGCGCGGGACGGCGAGGTGATCGGCGAGGCGTCGTTCCTGACCGGGCTCCCGCGCTACTCGACCGTCACGGCCCGGGAGCCCTCGAACCTCCTCGAGCTCGACCACAACGCCCTCGCGCCCATCGCGCGCAAGCAGCGCGCTCTCGCGGACGCCCTGAACCACCTCTACGCGGAGCGCGTCCTCACGACGGCGCTCGCCCGCTCCCGCGTCTTCGGCGTCCTCCCGGACGCCGAGCGACGGGAGCTCGCCCGGGCGCTCCGGACGGTGTCCGTGCCGGCGGGGACGGCGGTCGTGCGGCAGGGGGTCCTGGCGAGGGGCGCCTACGTCGTCAAGCGCGGCGCGTTCCGGGTGACCTTCCACTCGGGCGACCGCGAGGTCGCGGTCGCTCTCCTCAGGCCCCACGAGCTCTTCGGCGACCTCGCCGAAACCGCCGGGCAGGCCCAGGCCGAGACCGTCACGTCCGTGATGGAGTCGGAGCTCCTCTGCCTCGACACGGCGGAGCTCGCCGCGCTCCGCGCGCGGAGCCCGCAGCTCTCCGCGGCCCTGGAGGCGCTCCGCCTCGACCACGCCGAGCGGTGCGTCGCCGCCCTCCGCGCGGCCCGCCGCTGACCGGACCGGCATGCCGGGAGCCGGAGCGGACGAGGCCGGGGTCGGGAGCGTCGGCCCCCGGCTCCTCGAAAGCCTCCTCGCGGCGCTCGACCGGGCCGAGGTCCACGAGCGGCCCTTTGCGCACGTGATCCTGCGGGGCGCGATCCCGCCCGACCTCTTCGCCGAGCTGCGGGCGCTCCTTCCGGCGACGGAGGTCTACCTGCCCGACAACCCGAAGAAGTACGGGAGGCCCGACGGCTCCGTCGCCCGCGTGCTCCTCCCTCTCGACGGGCAGGGGCTCTCGTCGCTGCCGGAGCGGTCCCGCTCGGCGTGGGGCGGCGTGGCGGCCGCCCTCGCCTCTCCTGAGCTGAAGGAGCGCGTCTTCCGCCTCCTCGCGCGAGACCTCTCCCGGCGGTTCCGCGTCCCGCCCGGGCGGTTCGACGCGATCGAGGCGCACCCCCGGCCGTCCCTCGTGCGCGACTTTCCCGGGTACTGGATCGAGCCGCACCCGGACACGCGGGCGAAGGTCGTCACGCTGCAGCTCTACCTCCCGTCGGCGGGGAGCCCCGCGGACCTCGGCACGTCGTTCTACCGCCTGCGTCCGTGGCGCTTCCCGCGCACGGGGCGCTTCCTGGAGGAGTTCCGCCGCGCCCCGTTCGAGCCGGGCTCCGGCTACGCCTTCGCCGTCGGCCCGTTCAGCTGGCACGGCGTGGAGCGGATCCGCGAGGGCTCCGGGCCCCGGGACTCGATCCTCCTCTTCTACTTCCGCGACCCCGGCCGCCGGAGCTGACGCGGGGTCACCAGACCTGGACCCGCTCCCCCGGGGCGAGCCAGAGCTTCTGCCCCGGCTTCACGTCGAAGGCGGCGTACCAGGCGTCGAGGTTCCTCACGCAGTCCGCGCGGTACTCGGCCGGCGCGTGGCCGTCGGTGACGATCCGCTGCCGCAGCGCGGCCTCGCGGGTCTTCGTCCGCCAGCTCCACGCGAAGCTGAGGAAGAACTGCTGGTCGCCCGAGAGCCCCGCGACCTTCGGCGCCTCGCGGCCGCCGAGGGAGATCCGGTACGCGTCGTACGCGACCGCGAGCCCCGCGACGTCGGCGATGTTCTCGCTCAGCGTCAGCTTCCCGTTCACGGCGAGGTCGGGGAAGGGGCGGTAGGCGTCGAACTGCGCCACGAGCTTCGCGGCGGAGGCCGCGAAGTGGTCGAAGTCCCCCTTCGTCCACCAGTTCCTGAGGCGCCCCTCCGCGTCGAAGAGCGCCCCCTGGTCGTCGAAGCTGTGGCTGATCTCGTGGCCGATCGTCGCCCCCGCCGCGCCGTAGTCCATCACCTCGGGGCGGCTCGGGTCGAAGTCGGGGGGCGCGAGAATCGCGGCCGGGAAGTTCATCGCGTTCATCGCCGGGAGGTTCACGGCGTTGACGAGCTGCGGGTTCATGACCCACTCGCCGCGGTCGACCGGCTGGCCGAGCTTCGCGAGGTTCCGGCGGTACTCGAAGAGCGAGGCGCGCCGCGCGTTCCCGAGCGCGTCCCCCGCGACGACCTCGAGGCCGGAGTAGTCGCGCCACCGGTCCGGGTAGCCGACGCCGACCTTCAGGGCGGCGAGCTTCGCCTTCGCTTTCTCCTTCGTCTCCGGGGCCATCCATTCGAGGCGGTCGATCCGCTTCGCGAACGCGGCGATCTCGTTCCGCACCATCGCCTCGGCGCGCGCCTTCTCCGACGGGGGGAAGTACTTCGCGACGTAGAGCTTCCCCACGGCCTCGCCGAGCGCGGCGTCGGTGACGTCGACGGCCCGCTTCCAGCGCTCCCGCTGCTGGGGCGTCCCCGAGAGGACCTTCCCGTAGAAGGCGAAGCTCTCGTCGACGAAGGCCTTCGGCAGGAACGGGGCGGCCTCCTCGAGCGCGCGGAAGGCGAGGTACTCCTTCCACGTCGCGAGGGGCACGTCCCGGACGAGCGCCGCGACCCCGGTCGCCGCGCCCGGCTGCCAGACGACGAACCGCTGCTGCGTCCCGAGGCCGGCCGCCTCGAAGAAGGCGTCCCAGTCGAGTCCCGGCGCGCGCGCGGCGAAGTCGGCCCGCGACCAGTGGCTGTTCCCCTTCACGACGTCCGCGGAGTCCTCCCGGTTCCCGTGGACCTCCGCGATCCGCTTCTCGAGCGCGACGACCCGCTCCGCCTTCGCCTCGGCGTCGGCCACTCCCGCGGCCTTCAGGAGGCGCGCCGCGTGCTCCCGGTAGCGCGCCCGGATCTCCGCCATCTGCGGCGACGGGTCGAGGTAGTAGTCGCGGTCGGGCATGCCGAGGCCGCCCTGGAGAAGGAACGGGGAATAGCGCCCCGGGTCGTCCAGGTCCTGCGCGACCCAGAGGCCGAAGAGGTGCGGCGTGTAGAAGTCCGTGGCGTTCAGGACGTCGACGTCGGCCCGCAGCGCCCCGCCGAGGGCCGCGGCGAGGCCCCGGGCGTCCGCGATCGCGGCGACCCTCGCGAGCTCGGGCTCGAGCGGCGCGAGCCCCTTCCGCTCGACCGTCGCCTCGTCGAGGAACGTCGCGTACGTGTCGCCGATCTTCCGCGCCTCGGAGCCAGCCGGGGCGTTCGACTTCGCCGCCTCGGCGATCAGCTCCGCCGTCCGCTTCGCCGTCCGCTCGGTCATCTCGCCGCCCGAGCCCCAGGAGCTCTGGTCGGCGGGGATCTCGGTCGTCTTCATCCAGGTGCCGTTCGCCCAGGCGAAGAAGTCGTCGCCGGGCGCGACGGATCGGTCGACGCCGGAGAGGTCGATCCCGGAGGCGGCGGGAGCGGGCGCCGCGGGCGCGGCAGGCGCCGGGCGGGGAGCGGGCGAGCACGCCGCGGCGAGGAGCGCCGGGGCGAGGGAGAGCGCGAGAAGGCGACGGGAGCTCATCCGACGGACGATATAGGAACTCCGGGCCGTTTCCACGGGCCGCGTTTCGAGCGGCCCTCGACCGCGCTCCCGCTCAGCGCTTCGGCGGGTCGGGGACGAAGATCTCCCCGGCGTCCCACTCGCCGGTCTCGTCGATCCCCTTGAGGTGGATCTTCCGGCCGCGCCCCTCCGGTCCGATCGCGGGCACCTCGCCCGTCGCCTCGAGGACGAGGACGGGCGTCTCCGGCTCCGGGACGGCGAGGCCCGAGCGGCGCGCCGCGTCGCGGACGAGCTGCTCGAGGTAGGCGGCCTCCGACATCCCCGAGGCGGCGGCGAGGCGCTCGAGGAGGGCGGCTCCCTCGTCGGAGAGCCGGACGAGCTCCGCCGGACCGGTGAGCGGTTCCACGCCCCTGAGAATAGGCCTTCGCGGCGCCTCCGGCGGACGACGACGCCCCCCGCGAGGGACGACGACGGCGTTGCCGCGTCGACTCCGGGTGGCGCCCCTCCCTAGAATCGGCGGATGGCCGCCGACGCCTCCCTCGACGAGACCCTCACCCTCGCCGCCCGCGCCGTCGACGAGGCCGAGGCGCTCCTCGTCACCGCCGGGGCCGGCATGGGGGTCGACTCCGGCCTCCCCGACTTCCGCGGCCCCGAGGGCTTCTGGCGCGCCTACCCCGCGTTCCGCGAGCTCGGCCTCCGGTTCGAGCAGCTCGCGAACCCGGAGTGGTTCTTCGAGGACCCCGCGCTCGCGTGGGGCTTCTACGGCCACCGGCTCAACCTCTACCGGCGGACCGTCCCGCACGAGGGCTTCGCCACGCTCCTCCGCTGGGCGGGGGGGAAGCCGCACGGCGCGTTCGCCTTCACCTCGAACGTCGACGGGCAGTTCCAGAAGGCGGGATTTCCGGCCGGACGCGTCGTCGAGTGCCACGGCTCGATCCACCACCTCCAGTGCCTCCGGAGCTGCGGCGAGCCGATCCGCCCGGCGGACGGCGTGGAGGTCGAGATCGACGAGGCGACCTGCCGCGCGAAGAAGCCCTTCCCCTCCTGCCCGGGCTGCCGGGGCCTCGCCCGGCCGAACATCCTGATGTTCGGCGACATGGGGTGGGACGACTCGCGGACCGACGCCCAGCACGAGTCGCTCGGGACGTGGCTCGGCGGGGTGAAGGGGCCGCTCGCCATCCTCGAATTCGGCGCGGGGACCCGCGTCCCCTCGGTGAGGAACCTCTCGGAGCGCGCCGCGCGCGGGCCGCGCCGGACGCTCGTTCGGATCAACCCGCGCGAGCCCCAGCTCGGCTACGGTTTCGAGGCGCCGCCGCCCGACTCGCTCGAGGCGCTCGTCGCGGGCTCGATCCCGTCGGGGCGCCCCGTGGGCCTCTCGATTCCCCTCGGCGCGCTCGCGGCGATCCGCGAGATCGACGCCCGGCGCCGCTGAGGTCCCTCCTTCCCGCACTCGCGCGTTTGCGCGTGTCCTGATACCATGCTTCGATCCAGAACGATTTCCCCGGAAATGGTGCGTTTTCATCAGGATAGGGCCGGTAAAATCCTCCATCGGAGGAGGCCCCATGCCCGCCCTTAAGGAAAGACCGAAACCGTTCGTCCTCCCCGAGTTCTGCAAGGGCTGCGGACGCTGCATCACCGCGTGCCCGAAGCACTGCATCTCGATGGGGACCGAGATCAACCCCCAGACCGGCCTCACGCCGGTTCTCCTCGACCTGGAACACTGCAACGGCTGCGGACTCTGCATCGACGCCTGCCCCGAGCCGTACGGTCTCCAGCAGACCCCGGCGGACGCCGAGTACGAGCTCCAGGACCCCGGGAAGCTCTTCGGCGACCGGATGACCGACGCCCCCGAGCCGGTCGAGATCCCGAACGAGATCGTCCCGCTCCAGAAGATGGAGCCGCTCGTCCTGAAGGGGAACTACGCCGCCGCCGTCGGCGCCCTCCTCGCCGGCTGCCGCCACTTCTTCGGCTACCCGATCACCCCGTCCACCGAGGGCGCCGAGCTGATGGCGAAGCTCCTGCCGCACCTCGAGGGGATGTTCCTGCAGGCCGTCTCCGAGGTCGCCGCCGTCAACATGATGTACGGCTGCGGCGGCGCCGGGATGAGGTGCATGACGTTCACCTCCTCGCCCGGCTTCTCGCTCATGGTCGAGGGGATCAGCTACATGATCGGGTCCGAGGTGCCGGGCGTCTTCATCAACGTGATGCGCGGCGGCCCCGGCCTCGGCAACATCGCCCCCGAGCAGGCCGACATCAAGCTCGTCTGCCGCGGCCTCGGCCACGGCAACACGCACGCCATCGTCCTCGCCCCGTCGACGCCGCAGGAGATGCTCGACCTGACGATGCTGGCGTTCGACCTCGCCTTCAAGTACCGCAACCCGGTCGTCATCGCGTCCGACGGGTACCTCGGCCAGATGACCGGCAAGGTCTCCATGCCCGCGTCGATGGTGAAGCCCGGCATCCCGGAGTGGGCCGTCTGGGGCGACAAGGACCACCGCCGGAACCTCATCTCGTCGATCTACCTCGCCGAGACCGACCTCGAGGCGTGGAACGTCCACCTGAACGAGAAGTACGAGGCGATGAAGGTCGAGCAGCGCGCCGACCTCTACATGTGCGACGACGCCGAGGTCCTCCTCGTCGCCTGCACGACCCCCTCGCGGATGGCCAAGGGCGCCGTCCAGGCCCTCCGGGCCCAGGGGATCAGGGCGGGGCTCTTCCGCCCGGTCACGCTCTGGCCCTTCCCGATCGAGAAGCTGAAGGCGGTCCTCCCGCACACGAAGCGGATCGTCGTCGTCGAGGCCTCCAACGGGCAGCTCGAGGACGAGCTCAGGCTCGCCCTCGCCAACGCCTCCGTCCACGACGTCCCCGAGATCCAGCACGTGCGCCACTTCGGCGGCGTCCTCCCCCAGATGGCGGAGATCGTCGCGAATGTCGCCGCGGGGCAGGAGGTGACCGTATGAGCACGACCGCCTTCTACGGCAAGTTCGACCGCCACTCGCACGGCGAGGGGCTCAAGGGGCACGCGACGCACTACTGCCCCGGCTGCGGGCACGGCCTCGCCCACAAGTTCCTCGCCGAGGCGATCGACGAGCTCGGCATCCAGGACCGGACCGTCGCGGTCTCGCCCGTCGGCTGCTCCGTCTTCCTCTACTACTACTTCGACGTCGGCAACACGCAGGCGGCCCACGGGCGCGCCCCGGCCGTCGCCATCGGCCACAAGCTCGCGAACCCCGAGTCGATCGTCATCTCATACCAGGGGGACGGCGACCTCGCCTCCATCGGCCTCGCCGAGATCGTCTCCACGGCGCAGCTCGGGATCCCGATCACCGTCATCTTCATCAACAACGCGATCTACGGCATGACCGGCGGCCAGATGGCCCCGACGACGCTCATGGGCCAGCGGACCGCGACGAGCCCCGACGGCCGGATCAACTTCATGGGCCAGCCGATGAAGATGGCCGAGCTCATGGCCGGTCTCGACGGCCCGGTCTACGTGGAGCGGGTCGCCCTCTTCAACCCCAAGCAGCGGAACCGCGCGAAGAAGGCGATCCACAAGGCGCTCCAGATCCAGACCGAGGGGCGCGGCTTCGCGTTCGTCGAGGTCCTGGCCGAGTGCCCGACCCACCTGAAGCTCTCCCCCGAGGAGACCGAAAAGTGGGTCGAGGAGAAGATGCTCCCGGTCTTCCCGCTCGGCGTGAAGAAGGACGAGACGCGCGAGCCGTGGTGGAACGTCCCGAAGCCGACCTTCGAGAAGGAGCGGGTCCTGAAGGAGATCGGCGCCGGCGAGGAGAAGGCTCCCCGCTTCTGCACCGCGTTCCCCTCCCACGTCGCCCCGCACGACATCTCCCTGAAGCTCGCCGGCTCCGGCGGCGACGGCGCGCAGACGGCCGCGATGCTCATCGTCCACGCCGGCATCAACGAGGGCTTCGACGCGACGCACATCCCGGCCTACGGCCCCGAGTCGCGCGGCGGCACGTCGTACGCCGACGTCCACGTGGCCGACGGCGAGGTCCTCTCCCCCGCCTCGCCGCACCCGAACGTCCTGATCGCCTTCAACATGCCGAGCCTCGTCAAGTTCGGGCCGGACGTCCTGCCGGGCGGCACGATCATCTACGACAGCTCGGTCATTCACGACTACACGCCGGTCCGGGCGGGGGTGAACGTCGTCGGCGTCCCGATGTCCGAGATCGCCAAGGACCTCGGCAAGCTGATGGTCAAGAACATCGTCGCCCTCGGCGCGCTCCAGGCGGCCACGGGGATCTTCCCCAAGGAGACGTTCCTCACGGCCGTCCGCCGGGCGCTGAAGGACAAGTGCGCCATGATCCCGCTCAACGAGCAGGCCTTCGAGTGGGGCGTCAAGGCCGCCTCCGAGGTGCTCGTCCCGTGAGCGGGCCCGTGCAGGTCACGCTGACGGCGGAGGAGTGGAACCTCGTCTCCACCCTCCGCTCCATCCCCGAGAGCCCGCTGAAGGAGCGGCTCGACGCCCTCTTCGGCGAGCTCCTGAAGTTCGCGGCCGACCCGAGGTGCGCCGAGTCGCAGGGGGACGGCGACCCCTGCACGAACACGAACCTCGACTGCGACTCCTGCCGCCGCGTCACCGACCTCATCGACCTCCTGCGGCGTCGCGCCTCCGCCGCGTAGCCTTCTCCGCGTCAGCCGCCTCTTCCGCCCGCCCTTCGGGGCGGGCGGAACCGTTTCCGGTGGGCGGATAATCGCGCGCGCGCATGCCGGCCTGCCGGCTTCCCCCGTGCCGCGTGAAGGAGTGTCCGTCGTGGCCAGGAAGAGACTCGTTCTGGAAGGCGGCTCCCACAGCCTGGACGGTCTGGGAGCGGGGGACGCTCCCCTGGTGGAACGGATCCATCGCCTGCAACGTGAGGCTGAGCAGGAGGAGGGGATCGACCTCGAGGTCATCGTCTACGAGGGCAGCAGCGGCCGTCATCGGGGAGTCCGGCCCGTCAGCCCGGCCAACGAGGCGCTGCCGGCGCTGATCGGCACGCTGAACGCGGCGGGGATCCCCTTCATCTTCGCCATGAACGGCGGCCTGCTCCACCCGGAAGCGGTCCTCCCCGACGAGAGCGAGGTCCGCGTCCTCGATTCCATGTCGGCTTGCGGGCTCGATTCGGGGCTGAAGAACAAGGTGGTCATCACCCGGCACGCGCTGCTTCCCTGGCTGCGGCGCACCTATCCCTCGCTCGAGGTCGTCGCTTCCTGCGTTCAGCAGATCAGCCCTCGCGAGAGCAGGCCGTATGCCGCCAAGCTCGAGAACTACGACTACGTCGTCCCGCTGAACCAGCACACGACCTACGACGTCCTGAAGGATCTTCGTGAGCATGCGGGCCGGCTGATCGTCTTCCTGAAGCTCACCTGCGGGATGGTCGACACGAGGTACTGCTACAGCGACTACCTCTCCATGGAGAAGGTGCCCTGGGAGACCATCGTGCGACAGCTCACGACCCTGCCGCCCGGCCTCCTCATACCGAGTGGTCTCACCGCCGACGACTCGGGATGCAACAACCCCAGGTCGGCTCTGATCACCCGGGAGCACGACCTCGCGGGTCTGATCCGCATGGGCGTCTGCATCTTCAAGGTGTCCAGGGCGCAGCAGCTCCTGCCGGAGGAGTACCGAACGCTGACCCGTTCGATCCGGGAGCATCAGCCCGAGGGCCTGGGTGGAGGAAGCGCCGCGGATCCTCGTCCGGGACGGCAGGAAATCCCAGACGCGAGCATGGCGGGGCTTTCGGGAGCGAGCTGACACTTCGGCAGCGTTCGACGGCGGGCATTGAACGGGCCGGATGGGAGTTCCGCTCCGGGGAGACGCCTCTTCCGTCCGTGCGTCCCGACGCGCTTCGCGGGAGAATCGGCCGGATTCGCGGAGGGGTTCCGATGACCACGTTTGCGGCCGGGCGTGCTCCCGTGCACCTTTCGGGGCGAGGGCGCGCCGCGCTCCTCGCCCCGCTCCTCGTCCTTTCCCTCTCGGCCCGCCCCGGCGCCGCCGGGGACGACGTCCTGACGCTCGCGCAGGCGCTCCGGGTCACGGCCGCGCGCTCGCAGGCCGCGGTCGCGGCCGGGCTCGACGTGGACGCCGCGCGCGAGGCGACGAACCGCGTGAAGGCCTCCTTCCTCCCTTCGATCTCCGTATCGGGGGGCTGGTTCGCGCGCGACCACGAGGTCGTTGCGGTCTTCGGGACGGTCGAAGTTCCGACGACGCAGAAGAACTTCTTCGTCGGCGAGATCTCGGCCACGCAGCTCCTCTGGGACGGAGGACGCCGCTCGACCTCGCTCTCGGCCTCCGCCCGCACCGAGCAGGCGGCCGAGGCGCGCGGCCACGCCGCCGTCCTCGGGGCGCAGCTCGAGGCCCTGAACGCCTACCTCACCGTCCTCGCCCTGAAGGCGCAGCGGGGCGTCGTCGAGGAGCGGGTCGCGAGCCTCGAGGGGCACCGGCGCGAGGCCCGCGACCTTTACGAAGAGGGACAGGTCGCCCGGAGCGACGTCCTCGGGACCGAGGTGCGCCTCCGGACCGTCAGGGACCGCCTCCCCCAGCTCGAGGACGGCGCGGCCGTCGCGACGGAGGCGCTCAACCGCCTCATGGGCAACGGGCCCGGCGAGCCGGTCGCCTTCCCCGCGTCGCTTCCCCCGCCCCGTCCCCTCCCGCACGACGCCGCCGCCCTGCGCCGCTTCGCCGCCGAGCGCAACCCGCGCCTCCTCGCGCTCCGCGCCCGCCTCGACGTGGAACGGAAGACGGCCGAGCTGAAGCGCCGCGAGGACTACCCGAGCGTCTTCGCGCAGGCGTCCCACACCTACCAGGAGAACGAGTACCTCTCCTACCCGAACGCGAACGTCCTCTTCCTCGGCCTCTCCTGGTCGGCCTGGGACGGCGGCGCGCGCGCGGCGGCCCGCCGCCAGGCCGACCTCGCCGCCGAGAAGACGGAGCGGGAGATCGAGGACGTGACGAAGGCGCTCGGGATCGAGATCGACCGCGCCGACCGCGAGCTCGCGCAGGCGCTCCGCGAGGCCGCGACCGCGGAGGAGAACGCGGCGGCCTCCGCGGAGACGCTCCGGATCGTCGAGGACCAGTACCGCGCCGGCGTGGCCCGGTCGACCGAGGTCCTCGACGCCGAGGCGGCCCTCGCGGAGAACCGCTTCGCGTCGGTGAGCCAGCGCTACGCCGCCTACCTGCGGCAGGGCGTCCTCCTCGCGTTCGCGGACCTCGACCTCCCCGCGTTCTTCGAAGGCGCCGGCCCGGCCGGCGAGGAGAAGTGACATGAGCAGGAAATGGATCGGCCTCGCCGTCATCCTCGCCGTCGTCGCGGCGATCGCGGCGGCCGGCGTCCGCCACTTCCGGCACGCCCGCCTCCACCCCTCCACCGAGAACGCCTACGTGAGCGGCGACGTCTTCCCCGTCGCGTCGCGCGTCCCCGGCACGCTCCTCACGGTGGAGGTCGTCGAGAACCAGGAGGTGACGAAGGGGCAGGTCCTCGCGACGCTCGACCCGCGCGACGCCGACCTCGCCGTCGAGCAGGCGCGGGCCGGCCTCGAGGAGGCGCGCTCCGCGCTCGCGACGGCCCGCGCCGAGATCGCCCAGGCGCGCGCGAAGGTCGCCGCGGACGCGAGCCGGCTCGCCCTCGCGCGGACGAACCTCGCGCGCTTCACCGAGCTGACCCGGCGCGACTCGATCCCGCGCGCGCGCTACGACGACGCCGTCACCGCCGAGGCGGTGGCGTCGGCCGACCACGCCGCCTCGGAGAAGGCGCTCGGGGCGAAGGAGGCGAACCTCGGCGTCGCCGAACGGCGCGTGGCCGTCCAGGAGACGCGCCTCCGCACCGCCGAGACGGGCCGGACCTACTGCACCATCCCCGCCCCGGTCGACGGGACCGTCAGCAAGCGGACCGGCCAGGCGGGGCAGGTCGTCGCGCCGGGCCAGCCGATCTGCGCCATCGTGCCGCTCGGGTCGGCGAACGTCTGGGTCGCCGCCAACTTCAAGGAGACCGAGCTGGCCAACATCCGCGTCGGGCAGCCGGTCACGTTCCGGACGGACGCCGCCCCGGGCCGCACGTACCGCGGCTGGGTGGAGAGCCTCTCCGCGGGGACCGGCGCCGCCTTCTCCCTCCTCCCGCCCGAGAACGCCACGGGCAACTGGGTGAAGATCGTCCAGCGCCTCCCCGTCCGGATCGCGGTCGACCCCGAGAGCGACCGGGACCGCTCCCTCCGGCTCGGACTCTCCGCCGAGGTCGAGGTCGACACGCTCGCGCCGCGCCGCACGCTCCCCGGCGCGGCGACCGGCCCTGGCTGAGGCGAGACCTGCCCGATGTCCGTCCGGACCGACAACAGGTACCTGATCGCCTTCACGTGCATGCTCGGCACGCTGATGGAGGTCGTGGACACGTCGGTCGCGAACGTGTCGCTCCCCCACATGCAGGGGACCTTCTCCGCCGGCGTCGACGAGATCACCTGGGTCATCACGTCGTACCTCGTCGCGAACGCCGTCGTCCTCCCGATCACGGGCTGGCTCGCGAACTACTTCGGGCGGCGGCGTTTCTACGTCTCGTGCCTCGCCGTCTTCACGCTCGCCTCGCTCGGCTCGGGAGCGGCGCCGACGCTCCCCTTCCTCGTCGCGATGCGCGTCGTCCAGGGGCTCGCCGGCGGCGCCATGGTCCCGATGTCGCAGGCGATCCTCCTCGACTCCTTCCCCCCGGCCGAGCGCGGCAAGGCGATGGCCCTCTTCGGCGTCGGCGTCGTCTTCGGGCCGATCATCGGCCCGACGCTCGGGGGCTGGATCACCGACACCTGGGGCTGGCGCTGGGTCTTCTACATCAACATCCCCGTCGGCCTCCTCGGCATCCTCCTCGGGCTGCTGTTCATCTACGACCCGGAGCACCTGAAGCGGCCGGAAGGGCGCATCGACTTCCTCAGCTTCGCCTTCATCTGCGTCGGGCTCGGCTCGCTCGAGGTCGTCCTCAACCGCGGCGAGCGCTACGACTGGTTCGAGAGCCGCTTCATCTGCGTCTTCGCGCTCGCCGCCGTCGCGGGGATCGCGCTCTTCGTCTGGCGCTCCCTGACCGCGACGAACCCTCTCGTCGACCTGCACGTCTTCCGCGACCGGTCGTTCGCGTCGGGGACCGTCCTCATGTTCCTCCTCGGCTTCGGCCTCTTCGGCTCCTTCACGATGCTGCCGCTCTTCGCGCAGTCGATGCTCGGCTACACCGCGACCTGGGCGGGACTCGTCATCTCCCCGGGCGGCATCGCGTCGCTCTTCGCGATGGCGTTCGTCGCGAACCTGATCGGGAAGGTCGACTCGCGCCTCCTCGTCCTCTTCGGCGCGGTCATGAACACGGCCGCGATCTGGCTCCTCCGCTCCGTCGACCTGAACGTCGACTTCGGCTACCTGATGTTCTCGCGGCTCGTCCAGGGCTTCGGCCTCGGCTTCCTCTTCGTGCCGATCGGGACGGCAGCCTTCTCGCACCTGGCGCCGCAGAAGCTCGGCCAGGCGACGGGCCTCTTCAACCTCCTCCGGAACGAGGGGGGCTCGGTCGGCATCGCCGTCTCGGCGACCGTCCTCGCCCGGCACGCGCAGGCCCACCACGCGCGGCTCGGGGAGCACGTCACGGCCTACGGCCTCGCGACGCAGGGCTGGCTCGCCGACGCCCGGCGCGGCCTCTCCGCCGCCTCGGGGCTCGACCCGGAGTCCGTCCGCGCGCTCTCGGTCGGGCTCCTGCAGGGGAACCTCACGCGGCAGGCCGTCGCGAAGGCCTACGTCGACGTCTTCTGGATGCTCACCTGGGCCTTCGTCCTCTTCCTGCCGTTCATCCTGATGCTCTCGCGCGGAGACGGGAAGGCGGCGAGGGGAGGGCACTGACGGGGCCGCTGTTGACACGGGTCGCCCGCGCGCCCCATATTCCCGGCCGACGGATGCCTAGGGGTGGCCGGGATTCCGGCCTGAGAGCAAACCCTCGAACCTGATCCGGGTCATACCGGCGAAGGGAACGGCAAACGGAAGCGGGTGCTTCCGCAAACCTCGAGAGTCCCCGACGGATCCGCTTCGAACCTCGCGCGGGGCGCGAGGGAGGAGGCGCTTCCATGACCACCACCCGATTCGACCGACCTTCCCGAACGACGACGGCCGTCGCGCTCCTCGCGCTCCTCCTCGGGGGCGGCGCGCGCGCGGCGGACGACGGGAGCCCGCAGGAGCCTCCCGCGGCGCCCGCGACGGCCAAGGCCCCCGCCGAGGAGGAGAAGCCTTCGCCGAAGATCCCGCGGCGCACGGAGGAGGTCGTCGTGCAGGCCGTGCGCGCCGACGTCGACACGCCGATCACGAAGACCGACGTGCCGCGCGAGGAGCTCGAGAAGAAGAACTACGGCCAGGAGATGCCGGCGATCCTCTCCGAGCTGCCCGCGATGACGTACTCCTCCGACACCGGCCTCGCGAACGGCTACACGTACGTCTCGATGCGCGGCGTCCCACCGACCCGGATCAACTTCACCCTGGACGGCGCCCCGCTCAACGAGCCGGAGGACTCGACGCTCTACTTCGTCGACTTCGCCGACCTCGCGGCCTCGACCGAGAGCCTGCAGGTACAGCGGGGCGTCGGGACGTCGGCCGCCGGCGTCGCGAGCTTCGTCGGCTCGGTCAACTTCGCGAGCCTCGACCTGAAGGAGTCGGCGGAGGGGACGGCCCGCCTCTCGCTCGGCTCCTTCGGCGCCGAGGGCGTGTCGGCCTCCTACCAGACGGGGCGGCTCGGGACCTCGGGCCTCAAGGCCTACGTCCGCGGCACGTGGCAGTCGACGGACGGCTTCCGCGACAACTCCGCGATCGACCAGGAGAGCGTCTACGCGGGGCTCTCCCACGAGAGCGAGAAGGGGTACTTCAAGCTCTTCGGCTTCGTCGGGCGGGAGAAGTCGCAGTCGGCCTACTACGCCGTCGAGCCCTGGATCCTCGACGAGGACATCCGCTACAACCCGCTCACCCCCGACGAGAAGGACTCCTTCGGCCAGCAGTTCGTCGAGGCGCAGTACACGCGCTTCCTGAGCGAGACGTCGAGCCTCGCGGCGCAGCTCTACGTGAACGACGCGGGAGGGTGGTACCGGCTGAAGAGCTCCGACGGGAGCGAGCTCCGCGAGTACGGGCTCGACTGGACGAACCTCGGCGCGGCGGTCACCTACAAGGCGGCTCTCGGCCCGGTGGGCCTGACGTGGGGCGTCCACGGGAGCGACTTCGGGAGCGACCGGACGCGCGACGTCGTCGGCGGCGAGCGGAGCTGGGCGAACAGGGGATACAAGAGCGAGGCTTCGACGTTCGTCAAGCTCGCGCGCGACGCCGGCCCCTGGCACCTCTACGCCGACGCCCAGCTCCGGTGGGCCCGCTTCCGCTACGAGGGGGACGTCGACCTCGGCTCGATCTCGTGGACGTTCCTGAACCCGAAGCTCGGGGTGCGGCGCGACGTCGGGCGCGACCTCTCCTTCTATGCCTCCGTCGGGGCGACGAGCCGGGAGCCGGGCCGCGGCGACCTCCTCTACGGCGAGGAGAACGCCTCGTCCTGGCACGACCTCCACGACGTGAAGCCCGAGAGGGTCGTCGCCTTCGAGCTCGGCTCGTCGTTCCGGGCCGGCCCCTTCGCGGCGCAGGTCAACCTCTACGACATGGAGTTCGAGGACGAGATCGCCCTCACGGGGGAGCAGTCCGAGGTCGGCCTCGCGATCCGGCGGAACGCGGACCGGAGCTTCCGCCGCGGCCTCGAGTGGGACCTCTCGTGGCGCCCGGTGCCCCAGCTCGCGGCCCGCTTCACGGGGAGCTGGAGCTGGAACCGGATCCGCTCCTGGACGCAGTTCTACGACGTCTACGACACCGGGGGCGAATGGGTCGGGACGACGAGCCGCACCTTCGCGGACGTCGAGCCCGTGGCCTCGCCCCCCTTCGTCGGGAACCTCTCGGTGGAGGGAACGCCGGTCCCGTGGCTCACGCTCGGGGCGGCGGCGCGGTACGTCGCCCGCTCGTGGCTGGACGCGACGAACGCCCCGGGGATCGACGCGCCCGACTGGTGGCGCGTCGACGTCTCCGCTTCGATCGACCTCTCCCGCTTCGTCAGGGCGGGGCGCCCGCGCCTGCGCCTCTCCGTCGACAACCTCCTCGACGACCGGTCGATCCGCCCGAGCGGCTACAGCTGGCTCTACGCGACGCGCGACGCCGCCGGGACGGAGACGCTCGGCGGAATCCCGTATCTTTTCCCCATGGCGACGCGCAACGTGACGGCCGTCCTCGACCTGGGGTTCTGACGTGAGCATGAGCCCGTACGAGATCGCCGGTTTCGTCTCCGGCGTCATCGCCGTCTGGCTGACGGCCAAGGAGAGCCCCTGGTGCTGGCCGACGGGCCTCGTCAACGTCTCGCTCTACATCCTCATCTGCGGGCAGGCGAAGCTCTACGCCGACATGGGGCTGCAGGTCGTCTACGTCGTCGTCTGCCTCTACGGGTGGTGGGAGTGGCTCCACGGCGGCGTAGGGGGCGGGCGCCTCGAGGTCTCCCGCGCGCCGCGGCGGATGCTCGCGGGGCTGATCGTCGCCGGCGCCGTCTTCGCGGCGCTCCTCGGGCTCGCGTTCCGGCGCTGGACCGACGCCTCGTTCCCGTTCCTGGATTCCACGCTCGCCGCCTACAGCCTCGTCGCGCAGTGGCTCCAGTCGACGAAACGGATCGAGACCTGGTGGTTCTGGATCGCCGTCGACGTCGGCTACATCGGCCTCTACCCCGCGAAGGGGCTCTGGCTGACGTCGCTCCTCTACGCGATCTTCCTCGTCCTCTGCCTCATCGGGCTCCGCGACTGGAAGCGCTCCCTCGTGGCGGCGACGATGCCGGAGCCGGCCGCCGCGCCGGAGCCGGAAGCGGCGTGAGGCCGTTCCGCGTCGTCGTCATCGGCTCGGAGTGCACGGGCAAGACGACCCTCGCCCGATCGCTCGCCGCCCGCTTCTCGGCCCCGTGGGTCGGGGAGTTCTGCCGGGGCTACCAGGACGCCAAGGGAACCCCGCTCGACGCGGCCGACGTCGAGCCGATCGCGCGCGGGCAGGTCGCCGAGGCCGACGCGGCGGAGGCGGGCGCGGGAGAGCTCCTCGTCCTCGACACCGACCTCGTCTCGACGGCCGTCTACGCAAGGCACTACTACGGCTCCTGCCCCGCCTGGATCGAGGAGGCCTGCCGCGCCCGCCGGGCCGACCTCTACCTCCTCTGCGCCCCGGACCTTCCCTGGGAAGCCGACGGGCAGCGCGACCGCGGCGACCGCCGGGAGGAGATGCACCGGCTCTTCGCCGGGGCGCTCGCCGGCCTCGACGCCCCGATCCGCGTCGTCTCGGGGACGGGCGCCGCGCGGGAAGACGCGGCGGCGGCGGCGGTCGAGGAGGCGCTCGGCGCGAGACGCGCCCCGCGCGCCTCCTCCGGTTAGACTCCGCCCCAGACGTCCCGCTTATCGGAGAGAGAACGAATGGACTGGATCTTCGAAGCCCAGGGGTGGATCGCGTTCCTGACGCTCTCGGCCCTCGAGCTCGTCCTCGGGATCGACAACATCGTCTTCATCTCGATCCTCGTCGGGAAGCTCCCGAGGGAGCGGCAGCAGAGGACGTACCGGATCGGCCTCTCCCTCGCGCTGATCACCCGCGTCCTGCTGCTCCTCTCGATCTCGTGGGTCATGGGGCTGACGAGGCCGCTCTTCACGGTCCTCTCGACCGTCGTCTCCGGGCGCGACCTCGTCCTCATCGTCGGCGGCCTCTTCCTCGTCGGCAAGAGCACCCACGAGATCCACGACAAGCTCGAGGGGGTCGAGGGGGAGCACTCCGCCCGTCCCGTCGCCTCCTACGCCGGCGTCCTCGCGCAGATCGTCGCCCTCGACGTCATCTTCTCCCTCGACTCGGTCATCACCGCGGTCGGCATGGTGAACAAGGTCGGCCTGATGGTGTCGGCGATCGTCGTCTCGATCGTCGTCATGATGTTCTTCGCGAAGGCCATCGGGGACTTCGTCCACAGGCACCCGACGGTGAAGATGCTCGCCCTAGCCTTCCTCCTGATGATCGGCGTCATGCTGATCGCCGACGGCCTCGGCCACCACGTCCCGAAGGGGTACATCTACTTCGCGATGGCCTTCTCGCTCGCCGTCGAGATGCTGAACATGAGGGCCCGGAAGTCCGAGCCCGTCGCGCTCCGCTCCGCGTACGTCGACGAGAAGAAGGGTTGAGCGCCCGATCCACGAATCCACCCAGGCCGCCCCGGCGCCGCGGGACGAGCCTCGGAGAGCCCGGACGGCGCCGAAAGGAGAGACGATGAGCAAGGCCGCGAAGTTCTCGAGGGCCTTCCGGATCGAGAGCGGGAAGAAGTTCCGCCTGAAGGACGTCGACCCGGGGAGCACGGCGGGACTGAAGCTCGAGAAGGACCACGCCGCCGACCTCCTCGAGAAGGGCGTCGAGGTCCTTGCGGAGCTGCAGGACAAGCTCTACGCGCAGGACAAGCGCGCCCTCCTCCTCGTCTTCCAGGCGATGGACGCCGCCGGCAAGGACGGGACGATCAAGCACGTCATGTCGGGCGTGAACCCGCAGGGGTGCCAGGTCTTCTCGTTCAAGGGGCCGTCCGCCGAGGAGCTCGACCACGACTTCCTCTGGAGGACGAACAAGTGCCTCCCCGAGCGCGGCCGGATCGGCATCTTCAACCGCTCGTACTACGAGGAGGTCCTCGTCGTCCGCGTCCACCCGGAGATCCTCGGCCGGCAGAAGCTCCCGCCCGAGGTCGTCACGAAGAAGGTCTGGCAGGAGCGCTACGAGGACATCTCCTCGTACGAGCGCTACCTCGCGCGGAACGGCGTCGCCGTCGTGAAGTTCTTCCTCCACGTCTCCCGCAAGGAGCAGAAGAAGCGCTTCCTCGAGCGCCTCGAGAAGCCCGACAAGAACTGGAAGTTCTCCCTCGCCGACGCCGAGGAGCGGAAGCACTGGGACGCGTACATGGAGGCCTACGAGGACGCGATCCGGGCGACGGCGACCCCCTTCGCGCCCTGGTACGTCGTCCCGGCCGACAACAAGTGGTTCACGCGGCTCGTCGTCGCCTCGGCGGTCATCGACGCCCTCGAGCAGATGGACCTCGCCTACCCGGAGGTGGACGAGGCGAAGAAGGCCGAGCTCGCGAAGGCGCGGGCCGCGCTGGAGGGCGAGAAGGCCTGACGCCGCGCTACGCGTGGAGCTCGACGACGTCGCGGTCGGCCAGGACGTGCTGCCGGTCGACCTGCTGCCCGTCGAACTTCGCGTGCCCCCAGATCCGCGCGAAGCGGAGCGCCGCGGCGACGTCCTTGTGGACCCGCTCGGCGAGGTCGTGGACCGTCGCCCCCTCCGGGAGGACGAACGGCGCCGCGAGGTCGGGCTTCTTCCCGGGCTCCTTCGCATAGACCCGCACCCGCTTCAGCTCGCGGTAGAGGAGCGCGGGGAGGGCGTCGAGTCCCTCGCCCGTGAGCGCCGAGACCGGGTGGAACGGGAGGTCGCGGCCGATCGCGTCGCGCGCGATCTCGGCGAACGTCCCGTCGTCGAGGTCGCACTTGTTCCCGAGCGCGATCACCGGGCGGACGGCGAGGAAGGGGGGCGCGTCGGCCGGGACGGGCCGCACGCGGGGCCAGACGCGCGCGTGCTCGAGGAGCTCGAGGAGGAGCCTCGCCGACGCCTCCCCGTCGTCCGCCGCCACGTCGAGGACGAGGAGGACCCCGTCCGCGTTGTGGACGAGGTTCGCGAGGTACGGCTCGGTGTGCCCGTCCGCCACGGCGGGGGTGTCGACGAGCTGCACCTTCACGTCCTCGAACGCCACCATGCCGGGGAGCGGCGCGCGGGTCGTGAAGGGGTACTCGCCGATCTCCGGGTGCGCGTGCGTGAGGGCCGCGAGGAGCGACGACTTCCCCGCGTTCGGCTCGCCGAGGAGGACCCACTGCCCCGCCCCCTCGCGCTTCACGTGGCCGGGATCGGCGCGTCGCCCGCCGTGCGCCGCGTGCTCGACCTCGGTCTCGAGCTTGGCGAGCCTCTTCTTCAGGTCGGCGAAGAGCTTCTCGGTCCCCTTGTGCTTCGGGAGGAGCGCGATCATCTCGCGCAGCGCCGCGAGCTTCTCCTCGTGTGCGGAGGCCGCCTTGAACCGCTCCTCCGCGTCGTGGTACTGCGGGGTCAGGTTCGCGGTCACGGGGGGAATTATCCGCCGGGCGGCGGCGCCCGCGAAGGGCGGACCCGGTCCCGCACCGATAGACTCGGGGGGCGTGCCCGAGCTCCTCGTCATACTCGCCCTGATCCTCGCGAACGCGCTCTTCTCAGGGGCGGAGATCGCCGTCCTCACCGTCCGGAAGACCCGCCTCGCCGAGCTCGTCGACGGGGAACGGGCGGGCGCTGCGAGCCTCGCCGCCCTCCGGGCCGACCCCGAGACCTTCCTCGCCACCGTCCAGGTCGGGATCACCGTCGTCGGCGCGGCCGCGGCGGCCTTCGGCGGCGCCACCCTCGCGGCCCCCCTCGCGGCGATCCTCGCCGCCGCCGGCACCCCCGCGAAGCTCGCGAACGACCTCGCCCTCGGGGCCGTCGTCGTCGCGGTCTCCTTCCTTTCGATCGTCCTCGGAGAGCTCGTCCCGAAGTCGCTCGCGATGCGCCACGCGGAGGGGTACGCGCTTCTCATCGCGCGCCCCCTCTCGTTCCTCGCGAGGCTCGCGCGCCCCGCCATCCGCTTCCTGACGGCCTGCTCGAACCTCATCCTCCACCTCTTCGGCGACCGGACCTCGTTCACCGAGGCGCGCCTCTCGCGGGAGGAGCTCCAGACTCTCGTCGAGGAAACCGCCTCGGCGGGCGGCCTCGACCCGAAGGCGGGCGAGATCGCTGCGCGGGCGCTCGACCTGCCGGGACTGAGGGTCGGCTCGGTGATGACGCCGCGCACCTCCGTCGTCGCGCTCGAGGCCACGGCCTCGCCCGCCCGGATCCGCGAGACCCTGGGAGCGTGCCGGTTCGGACGCCTCCCCGTCCACGACGGGAGCCTCGACGGCGTGAGAGGGTACGTCGTCGCCCGGGAGGTCCTCCTGAGGCTGCTCGAGGGAGCTGCGGCGCCCCTCGACGGGATCGTCCGCGAGGCCCCCTTCTTCCCGGAGTCGGCCGAGGCCGTCGCGGTCATGAAGGAGCTGCAGGAGAGGCACGTCCCGCTCGGCTTCGTCGTGGACGAGCAGGGGGGCTTCACCGGGATCGTCACGCTCGAGGACCTCGTCGAGGAGCTCGTCGGAGAGATCTTCCACGAGAAGGAAGCGAAGTCCGACCCGATCCGGGCCGAGGAGGACGGGAGCTTCCTCGTCGACGGGAGGACCGCCGTGCGCGAGCTGAACCGGGCGCTCGACGTGGAGCTGCCGGAGGATCCGGCCTACTCCTCGGTCGCCGGGCTCGTCCTCCACCGTCTGGGACGCATCCCGGCCGCGGGAGAGGCCCTCGTCGAGGAGGATGCGAGGCTCTCGCTGGAGGTCGTCGAGAGCACGCCGCGGCGACTCTCGAGGCTGCGCCTGAGGCGGCTCTGAGGGTCGGGCGGGCCCCTTCTCGCCCTGCTCGACGGCCCGCGTCGCCGCGCTATCCTCCCGCGGAATGAGCGACCCGCTGGAGACGTTCCTGTCGGCCTCCGTTCTCGACGAGCGCGTCGGCGCCTTCGTACAGCTCGTCCGCGCCTCCCGCGAGGCCGGCTTCTCCGGCACCGGCCGCTCCCGCGTCGCCGGGCTCCTCGAGATCGCCGAGGCGGATCCCGGGAAGCGGGACGCCTTCCTCGCCGCGCTCTCCGCGCTCCTCGCCGGGACGGACGGAGCCTCCCTCTTCGGCGACGTCGGGATCCCCGGCGACCGCGGCTTCTTCGCCGAGCTCGCCGACCGGGTCTCGGCGCGCCTCGTCCCGTCCGCCCGCGACGCCCGCGACCTCTCGGGACTGTTCCAGCGGCTCTTCCGGTCGGACGCAGAGGTCGAGGGCTTCCTCGGGCTCCCTCTCTCCGACGTCCACCGGCTCGTCCGCTTCGTCGAGGGAGGCCTCTCGCCCGAGGCCCGGGCGGCCCTGACGAGGGGCTTCGTCGACGGCTTCCGCCTCCTCCTCGCCCGGATCCAGGGGCACGGCCTCTCGACCGATCTCCGGACGCGCGGGACGCCCGGTCCCGTCGGCGCCTCCCCGTTCCACCGGGTCCTCCTCTCGGGCGACGCCCTCGTCGAGGACTGGCTCGCCGGGCGCGACACGGCCCAGTCCCTCCAGGCCTTCGGCAGGGACTCGGGCGCCTGCCGGAAGGAGTGCCGCGTCGTCCAGCAGCGCCTCGAGGAGTCCGGCGTCAGCGTCCACGTCGTCTTCGGCCTCGAGGTGATCGACCGCTGCCTGACGCGCACGGCCCTCATGGCCGAGGTCATGACCACGGCGGACGGCCCCGACCGGTCCCGGGCGGTCCACCGGCTCCTCTCCCGGCTCGTCCTCCTCGGCCACCAGGACCGGAGCGCCCGGCACCTCGTGAAGTGGAACCTCCACCTCCTCGACCGGAAGATCGTCGACCGCTCCGGGAAGACGGGCGAGCACTACGTCGCCGCGAACCCGTCCGAGTACCGCCACATCTGGGTCGCCGCCGCGGGCGGAGGTCTCCTCACGGTCGTCACCGCCGCGTTCAAGATGCTCTTCCACGAGTGGCACCTCGCGCCGTTCCCGGAGAGCTTCCTCTACGGTCTGAACTACGCGGTCAGCTTCCTCCTGATGCAGGCCTTCGGGTTCGTCCTCGCGACGAAGCAGCCCGCGATGACGGCCGCCGCTCTCGCGCAGATCCTGCGGGAGGGGAAGGGGGAGGAGGACCGGGAGGAGAAGATCGCGGGGTTCTTCACGCGGCTGACGAGCTCGCAGCTCGCCGCGGCGACCTCGAACGTCCTCAGCGTCGCCGTCGGATCGGCCGTCTTCGTCGCGCTCTGGCAGCTCCTGTTCGGGCGCCCGTGGGTCGACGAGAAGACCGCCCGCGACACCTTCCTCGTCCTCAGCCCGCTCGACAGCGGCACGGCGTTCTTCGCCGCGCTGACCGGCGTCCTCCTCTGGATGGGGAGCCTCGCGGGCGGCTGGTTCGAGAACTGGTCGACGTACCACCGCCTCCCGGAGGGGATCGCGCGCCACCCGCTCGGCAACGTCGTCGGGCGGGAGCGGATGGAGCGGTTCGGCGAGGCCCTTTCCCGAAACGCGTCGGGCTGGGCGACGAACGTCGCGCTCGGCTTCCTCCTCGGCTTCGCCCCCGCCGTGGGCCGCTTCTTCGGGATCCCGTTCGACGTGCGCCACGTCACGCTCTCGACCGGGCAGCTCGCCCTCGCCTCCGCGAGCCTCGGCGAGAGGTGGTTCGGGGAAGGGGCGCTCCTCCGCGGCCTCGCGGGGATCGCGACGATGTTCGTCCTGAACCTCTCCGTCGCCTTCTGGCTCTCCCTCCTCAACGCCGCGAGCGCCTACGGGACGGAACGCGGAGAGGTGAGGGGCGTCATGAAGCAGGTCGTGAAGCGGATCGCGAGGCGTCCGCTCGACTTCGTCCGGCCCCCGAAGGCGACGGCGACCGAGGCGGCGTAGGAGCTTCCTCCGGACGAACGCGCCACTGCCCTCTGCCGGATTACGATCCGGCGGGGCCGGCGGATTTCTGCGAGAACGAACCGCAAATACCTGCATCTGATAGAGATACGAAAAGTGAAGACACCCTCGAACAAAATATATAATGTAGGCCAACCATGCAGGGGCGCGCGGGAACCGAGAAGCACCGACAGCTGCGGCAGTGGGTGGCGGACCGCCTCCGGACCGAGATCCTCGAGGGACAGCGCAGGCCCGGGGACTGGCTCCGGCAGGAGAGCGTCGCGCGCGAGGAAGGCGTCAGCCAGACCCCTGTCCGCGAGGCGCTGAAGCAGCTCGTCGCCGACGGTCTCCTCGAGCACGTGCCCTACCGCGGGATCCGCGTGGTCACCCTCTCGATCGAGGACGCCGAGGACCTCTACGCGAGCCGGGCCGTCCTCGAGCCGATGGCGGCGCGCCACGCCGCGCGCGAGATCACGCCGGAGGAGCTGAAGGAGCTCGCCTCCCTCCACGAGCGGATGCTCGCGTGCGAGATCCCGGCGCGCCTCAAGGAATACCGCGACCTGAACCGCCGCTTCCACGAGTCGATCGTTGCCGCCTCGCGCCGCCCGTTCCTGGCGCGGACGCTCGGCAACTTCTGGAGCGCCTTCCCGACGATGCTCTGGAGCAACGTGCCCGGGATCGCGACGACCTCGCTCCCCGAGCGCGAGGACCCCGACGCCGCCGAGCACGCCGAGATCATCGCGTCGCTCGCCGCGCACGACCCCGAGCGCGCCGCCGCCGCCGTGAAGCGGCACGTCGAGGAGGCGGGGCGGACGCTCCTCGCCGCCATGAGGAGCGCCGCGTGAGCCTCAACACCCGCACACGGCCGGACCCGTCCGGCCTCAGGCAGACGAATACGTCCATCTCGAACGCGGGGCGCCGCCGCATCCGGTACCCCAAAGAAGGAGGAGTCATGCCCAGGAAGGTTTCGATCGCGGTCGGACTCGCCCTGCTGCTTCTGCTCGCCACGGCAGGGCCGGCGTGGGCCCAGGGAACCGTCACAGGGACGGTGCAGGGCACCGTCAAGGACTCCCAGGGCGCGCCCCTTCCCGGCGTCGCCGTCACGGCGGCGTCCACCGCTCTCGTCCGCGGCAGCCTCACCACCGTCACGGACACCCGTGGCGGCTACCGTTTCCCGGCCCTCCCGCCCGGGACGTACGCCATCGAGGCCTCCCTCCAGGGCTTCAAGAAGGCCCAGCAGCCCGGCGTCCGCCTCGCCCTCGGCCAGGCGCTCGCCGTCGACCTGACCCTGCAGCTCGAGTCGGTCAAGACCGAGGTCGTCGTCACCGGCGAGGCGCCGATCGTCAGCACCGTCTCGAACTCCGTGTCGAGCAGCTTCGCCAAGGAGTACCTCGAGAAGCAGGCGCTCCCGCGCAACTACTACCAGGTCATCAACACGGCGCCGGGCGTCAACTCGGATCCGTCGGGCTCGAGCGGGAGCGCGATCCTGGCCTACGGCGGCACCTCGGAGAGCCAGAACGCCTTCACCCTCGACGGCGTCAACGTCGCCGACGCCGGCTCCGGCGGGCACTGGCTCCTCCCGAGCATCCAGTGGATGGAGGAGATCCAGGTGACCGGCCTCGGCGCGAACGCCGAGTTCGGCGCCTACACGGGCGGGATCATCAACGGCGTCACGAAGTCGGGCGGCAACGAGTTCCACGGCGGCCTCGAGGCCTACTTCGAGCCCGAGTCGTTCGTCGCCGACAACGACCCGAGCGGGAACCAGGAGACCTTCAAGTTCGAGGACTACTCCGCGAGCCTCGGCGGGCCGCTCGCAAAGGACAAGCTCTGGTTCTTCGTGAGCGCCGAGTACTGGCACCAGGTCACGACCCCGGTCGGCGCCGTCGACACCTCCGACCGGAAGGTTCCCCGCTTCCTCGGCAAGCTGACGTGGCAGCTGAACGAGTCGAACCGGATCTTCGGGATGGGCGAGTACGACTCCGTGACGAACGAACGGCGCGGGATCAGCGCGCTCACGCTCCCGAGCGGCTCGTCAAAGCAGGACGGCCCGGGCGTCACGTTCGGCGTGAACTGGGAGTCGCTCCTCAACTCGTCGAACTTCATCAACGTCAAGGTCACCGGGAACGACGGGAACGACGACTACCTCCCCTACAGCGGGATGGACACTCCCGGCCACGTCGACTACTACTCCGGCGGCCCCGAGTACCGTTGGGGCAACCTCGACGTCGCGGAGCAGAACCACCGTCACATCGTGACGGCCGACGCCTCGTGGAGCCTCTTCGCCGACGGGCTCTTCGGCAAGACCGACGGGCACTCGTTCAAGTTCGGTGCCCTCTACGAGAAGGCCTCCTCCGTCGACAACTGGCGGCGCCCGGGCGGCTACACCCTCTACGACGACTCGTCGCTCTGCGACTCGCTCGACGCCTACTTCAAGGACCCGACGTGCGCGCTGACGGAGCGCTCCCGGGGATACGGCGAGTACATCGACTACGGCCAGCAGAAGGGCTACACCGTCTACGCGCAGGACTCCATGCGCCTCGACCGCGTCACGATCAACGCCGGCCTCCGGTACACCGGCTACCGCGCCGGCTTCCAGGAAGGCCACGGCGACACGAGCGTCTACAGCGTCGACTTCGTCGACCCGCGCATCGGCTTCGTCTGGGACCTTTCCGGCGACGCGAAGTGGGCGATCAAGGGGCACTGGGGCCGCTACCACTCCTCGATGTACACCTACTACTACGACCGCGAGGTCTCCGGCCACACCTCGATCCCCGACGCGGACAGCGAGTGGGACCCGGACACCCAGACCTGGGGCCCCTGGAGCGAGGCCACCCCTGAGGCGGCGACGATGGGGAAGGTCAACCATCCCTCCGTCGACGAGACGCTCTTCACGGTCGAGCACCAGATCGGCAAGGACATCGCCCTCGGGCTCGACTTCATCGACCGGCGTTTCCGCGACATCATGGGGATGGTCAACGCCAACAACGACTACGAGGCGGTCACGGGAATCCCGAACCCGATCTCCGGCGGACAGCTCGAGGTCTGGAACCTCCTGACGCCGCCGGTGTACGTGCTGACGACCGACAACCCCGGCTACCGGGACTACGACTCCCTCGTCCTGCGCTTCGACAAGCGCTACTCCCAGGGCTGGCAGCTCCGCTCCTCGCTCGTCTGGAGCGACCTGACGGGCAACATCCTGAAGAACAACGGCTACGCTCCCGAGCTCAAGGACCGGAACGGCCTCGTGAACGCCGACGGGACGATGGACTTCTCCGGCAACGAGTGGGAGTTCAAGCTCAGCGGCGCCGTCGACCTTCCGCTCGGGATCGTCGCGAGCGGCCAGTACACGTACCTCTCCGGGCAGTACTGGACTCCGTACGGTGACGTCCGCTCGTATCTCGACGAGAACTACAGCACGGGACGCAACATCTTCCTCACGGCCCGCGGCTCAGAGAAGCTCCCGGCGCGCAACCTCCTCGACCTGCGCCTCGCGTGGGGCCTGAAGATCGCCGGCAGCAACAGGCTCGAGTTCTCGCTCGAGTGCTTCAACACGTTCAACAACAGCACCGCGCTCGACGTCGACACCTACTACGGCCGCTATCGCTCGAGCAAGTGGACGAAGAACTCGACGTACGGTACCGCCCTCGCCATCGAGAAGCCGCGCGAGCTCCGTCTCGGAGCCCGCTTCTTCTTCTAGTCCTTCCTCCTCCTTCGGATCTTCCTCCGGGGGCGGCCGCGGGGCCGCCCCCCTTTTTCTTTCCCGGAGGGCCCGTGCTCCGACTCCGCTTCCCCGTCGTGATCCTCTTCGCGCTCCTCGTCGCGGCCATCGCCGCTCCCGCGCTCGCCGAGGGCCCTGTCCCCAGGGGGCACCTCGTCCTCATCGGAGGCGGCGACAAGCCCCCCGAGGTGATGCGGAAGTTCATCGAGCTCGCGGGGGGGAAGGACGCGCCGATCGTCGCGATCCCGACGGCCTCGTCGGAGCCCGACGCCGCGGAGTACTACCAGACCCTCTTCCGCAAGACGTACGGCTGCACGAACGCCGTCTCGCTCGACATCCGGAAGAAGGCCGACGCAGAGCGGGCCGACTGGGCCGCCCTCGCCCGGAAGGCGAAGGGGATCTTCTTCGGCGGCGGCGACCAGATCCGGATCACGAACGCCCTCCTCGGCACGCCCGTCGGCGACGCGATCGCGGCGGCCTTCGCCGACGGCGCCGTCGTCGGCGGGACCTCCGCCGGGACCGCCTGCCAGAGCGAGGTGATGATCACCGGCGAGGGGGACTTCTCGCTCGTCGCGACGCGCTCCGTCGAGACCTGGACCGGCCTCGGCTTCCTCCCCGGGAACGTCGTCGTCGACCAGCACTTCCTGAAGCGCCAGCGGGAGAACCGTCTCCTTTCCGTCGTCCTCGAGCGCCCCGACCTCCTCGGCGTCGGCGTGGACGAGGCGACCGCCGCCTGGTTCCGGCCCGACGGCACGTTCGAGGTCCTCGGCCGGAGCGCGGTGATGGTCCTCGACGCGAAAGGGGCCGCCGTCCACCGCCGCGAGCGCGAGACCGGCCAGGACTCCCTCGGCGTCCACGGCCTGACGCTCCACCTCCTCCTCCCCGGCGACGTCTACGACACCCGGTCCCGCACCGTCCTCCCGAAGAGGAGCGCGCCGTGAGCCCGCGAGGGTCCGGAGCGGCCGCGATCGTCGCGCTCCTCGCCGCGGCGTCCGCCGTCGCGCAGGCGCCGGCGAAGGACCCGGGGTGGGACCAGGGGCGCTCCGTCTACCAGCGGCGGGTCCACGCCACCGCGCCGGCCGAGAAGGTCGACTGGGACGGGCGCGTGACGGCGCTCCTCCGCGAGGAGCCGGGCGACGTCGTCGTGACCGCCGTCGGCGACATGATCTTCAACGAGCGGATCACTCCGCTCGAGGCACCCGAGCGGAAGAACCTCCTCCGGATCCTCCAGGAGGCCGACGTCGCCTACGGGAACCTCGAGTTCTCGATCAACGAGCGCCCCGATCTCCAGAAGCCGTTCTACAACTTCCGCGTCGGCCGGGACTTCGCGTGGGAGCTCGCGGCCACCGGCATCAACCTCGTCAGCATGGCGAACAACCACGCCCTCGACTTCGGGAAGGAAGGGCTCCTCGAGTGCCTCCGCGCGCTCGACCTCTCCGGCATCGCGCACGCCGGCGCGGGCCGGACGCTCGCCGAGGCGCACCAGCCCGGGACGAAGAAGGTCGCGGGGTCGAAGACGAAGGTCGCCCTCCTCTCCTACATGCGCTACTGGACGGCCCGCGACCGCTGCGCCGACCCCTCCGGGCCCTGCCTCGCGACGATCGACCCGGGCGAGATCCTCGTCGCCAGGGAGGACGGCACGGTCGAGACGGTCGAGGGGCCGCTCGCGGACGACGTCGCGGAGATGGAGGACGACGTCGTCCTCGCGAAGCGGCACAACCCGGTCGTGATGGTCTCCCTCCACGTTCACGACGTGAGCCACGCCCGCGTCTACGGCATCCAGGACACGACGCCGAAGAACGAGGAGATCCCGTTCCGGAAGGCGATCGACGCCGGGGCCGACGTCGTCCTCGGGAGCGGGCCGCACGTCCTCCGCGGGATCGAGGTCCGGAACGGGCATCCCATCCTCTACAGCCTCAGCAACTTCATCTACCAGTACCGGACCCCGAAGGTCATCCCGACGGACCTCCCCCACCAGCGCGACTCCGAGATGCCGGCCCCGCCGAACGTCTCCGTCTGGGACCGGCGCGACTCGCGGGAGGTGATGGAGAGCGTCGTCGCGCGGATGACCTGGAACGACGGGAAGCTCCGGAAGCTCGAGCTGATCCCGGTGACGATCGACGACGAGGGGCCGCTCTACGGCGTCCCCCGGCTCGCCTCCACCGAGCGTGCGAAGGAGATCGTCGACCTCCTCCGGAAGCTCTCGGTCCCCTACGGGACGAAGATCGCCTGGAAGGGGTGGTACGGCGAGGTGGAGCTGACGGGCGCCGCGAGCGCCGCGGCCCGGCCCTGAGGCCGCAGCGCCCGGCCCGGCCGCCTACTGCTTGACGAGCTCCACGCGCCGGTTCTTCGCCCGTCCGTCCTCCGCGTCGTTCGAGGCGACGGGGGCGAGCGGCCCGACTCCGTACCCCTTCAGCCGCGCGGCCGCGACGCCGTGGCCCGACACGAGCGCCGCGGCGACGGCCTCGGCCCGGGCCTTCGAGAGCGCCATGTTCGCGTCGATCGAACCGACGGAGTCCGTGTGGCCGACGACCCAGAGCTTCAGCGACGGGTCGGCCGCGAGGAGCTTCGCGACCTCCTGCAGCGCCGGCGTCGACTCGGGCTTCACGACCGACTTCCCCGTGTCGAAGTAGATCCCCTCGACGGAGACGTGCCCCGTCGCCTTCAGGCCGTCGCGGAAAGAGGCGGCGTCGGCGACGACGTGCTGGACCATCCCCTGCTTCTCGACGATCCGGAGCCAGATCTTGCCGTTGCCCCGCTCGGCCTCGACCCAGGTCTCCTTCCCGTCGACGACGACGGAGCCGTTGACCCACCAGGTCGGGTTGGACGCGGCGACCGTCCCGCCGATCTTCGTCAGCGCGTTCTCGTAGTTCCGGACGACCGCGACGCCCGTCTGGTCGTCCTTGCGGTCGTCGACCGCGTAGGTGATGAACGTGTACTTCCCCTCGACCGGCTTCTTCGGGCCCTTCGCGGCGAAGAACGGGACGGCGTCGAACTCCTTCACGACGCAGTCGGCGATCCGGTAGTTCGGCATCCGGGTCGGGAAGAGGGGGTGGTCCTTGCAGCCCGGCTTGTCGGGCTTGACGGCGAGGGCGGTGCCGGACGCGAGGAGGGCCAGGAGCGCGGCGGAGAGGACCTTCATCTCGTTCTCCTTCGGCGGATCCCGCCGGGGGGTGTCGGTGGGGCGGAGGGCCTCCATTCTAGGCCGCTTGACAAACATAACCGCATGCGGATATATTCATGTCATTATGTGCCATCCCGTGCGATGCCCGAAGTGCGGAAAGCCCACCTGGGCCGGCTGCGGCCGCCACGTCGAGGAGGCCCTCGCCGGGGTCCCCGTCGAGAAGCGCTGTACCTGCCGGCCCCCCGAGTCGTTCCTCTCGAAGCTCTTCGGCCCGCGCTGACCGGCCGCCGGGGCTCCCACGGAGCCCTCCGGGCCCGTGCGAGAATCCACGCCCCATGTGCCAGCAGGTGAGGTGTCCCCGTTGCGGCCGGCCGACCTGGGCCGGCTGCGGCCGTCACGTCGAGGAAGCGCTCGCGAACGTCCCGAAGGACGAGCGCTGCAGCTGCCCGCCCGAAGCCTCGTTCCTCCGGCGCCTCTTCGGCAAGGAACGCTGAACGCGCAGGCCCGGCCCGGGGCCGGCCCCCCTCGTCAGCGGTCCGCGAGGAGCCAGGCCGCCGCGAGCCCGATCCGGGCGACGCGCCGCACCTGTTCCGGGTCGATCGACTCGGCCGTGTCCCCCGGCTCGTGGTACGCGGGGTGGAAGTTCCCGAAGAATCGGACGAACGGGACGCGCGCCGTCGCGAAGGCCTTGTAGTCGCTCCCGCCGTGAACCCCCTCGGTCCAGTCGAGGTGGAGCGTGAGACCCGTCGTCCGCCCGGCCCGCGCGAGGATCGGTCCGAGGTCCGGCGCGAACGTCGCGACGCCGGGCTCGAGGAACTCCTCCGGCTTCGTGCGCGCGAGGATCCCCTCCGCGTCCGGGAGGCCCGCCTCGGCGACGAGCGTCCGGATCTCCGACGCGAGCCACGGGTGGGCGACCATGTCGAAGTTCAGGTAGGCGACCGTCTTCGCGAGCGGCCAGAGCGGGCTCCGCACCCAGTGCGACGAGCCGATCTTGTCCTCCTCCTCACCCGTCCAGACCGCGAAGACGAGCGTCCGCTTCGGGCGGACGGGAGCGGAGGCGAACGCGCGCGCGATCTCGAGGAGCGTGGCGGTGCCGGACGCGTTGTCGTCCGCGCCGGGGTGGATCACGCCGTCGACGCGCCCGAGGTGGTCGGCGTGCGCGCCGAGGACGACGGCCTCGTCCCTCAGCTTCGGGTCGCTCCCCGGCAGGACGCCGACGACGTTCCGGGTGAGGCCGAGGCGCTCGACGGAGGTCGCGCGAAGCGTCGCGACGACGCCGGGCATCGCCCGCGGCGCCTCGTCGGGCGTCGGAGCGGCACCGAGGAGCGCCTCGAGGACCGCGGGCGCGCCACGGACGAGGAGCGGCTCCCGGTTCGGCCCCTCCTCGACCTGGCGGAAGGCGAACGTCTCCGGCTTCTCCTTCCCGGTGAGACGCGCCGTCCATTCCTCTCCTTCCACGGCGAGGACGCCGGCCGCGCCGAGCGCCTTCGCGAGCTTCGCCTTCTCGGCCCAGCGCTCGCCGGCCTCGCCGTCCGCCCACTTCGCGCGGAGGGCCTTCGTCTTCCACTCCTCGCCGGGAGGGAGCCCCTCGCGGAGGACGACGACCTTCCCCTTCACGTCGAGGCCCCTGTAGTCGTCGCGCGCGGGCGTCGTCTCGCGGATGCCGTAGCCGGCGAAGACGACCGGGGCCGCGACGCTCCGCGCCGGCTGCACCGGCACGACGACGTCGACGCCGTGACGGAAGGTCCGGACCTCGCGCGTCTCGCCGCTCCGCCGCTCGAGTTCGACCAAGCCCCCCGGCTCGCGGATCTCGCGCATCGGGACCGGCTGGAACCAGCTCCGCCGCTTCCCGTCGGCGCCCGGGCTTCCGAACGGCGCGACCCCCGCGAGGGCGAGCTGGGCCGCGGCGTACTCGAGGGCCGCGTCGAGGCCGGGCGTCCCGAGGCCGCGGCCCTCGAGCGCGGGCGACGCGAGGAAGCGGACGTGCGCGGCCAGCGCCTCCGCACGCAGCCCGTCGACGGCGGAACGGGCGGGCGCCGGGAGCGGCTCGGCGGGACCGGGGAGGACGAAGTCCGCCGAGGCGTCCTTCGGCGCCGGGACGGGCGCGGCGGGCGGCGCGGCCGAGGCGGCGGCACCCGCCGCCAGGAGCGCCCCCAGAAGCGCGCCGGTCGCGCCCCTCACCGGAGCCTCTCGCTCCCGACGGTGAGCCTCTCGAGCCGATCCGGGACCACCGTGGCGCCGAACCCCGGCCCCTCCGGCACCTCGATGAAGCCCTCCGCGTCGAGGACGACGGGCGGGTCGACGAGGTCCTCGTGGAAGTAGCGGCTCGTCTCCGAGGTGTCCCCGGGGAGCGTGAAGCCCTCGACCGTCTGGAGGTGGATGTTCACGGCGCGCCCGATCCCCGTCTCGTCCATCCCGCCGGACCAGACGGGGACGCCGCAGGCGACCGCGTGGCGGAGGATCCTGAGCGACTCGAGGAGCCCGCCGACCCGCCCCTGCTTCAGGTTCAGGATCCGGCAGCCCCCGAGGGCGATCGCCGCCCTCGCGTCGGCGAGGTCGTGGATCGACTCGTCGAGGCAGAGAGGCGTCGCGAGCTCCCTCTGGAGGGCCGCGTGCTCGTAGAAGTCGCTGTACGAGAGCGGCTGCTCGATCATCGTGAGGCCGAAGGCGTCGAGCCGCGCGAGGTGCGCGGCGTCCTCGAGGCGGTAGTCGCCGTTCGCGTCGACCATGAGGGGAACGTCGGGGAACCGCTCGCGGACGGCCGCGACGTAGTCGACGTCCTTCCCCTTCTTCACCTTCATCTTCACGCGGTGGTAGCCCTTCTCCACCGCGGCCGCGACCTCCCTCACGAGGTCGGCCGGCGTCTCCTGGATCCCGAGGCTGATGCCGGAGGGGATCCTCTTCCGCGTCCCGCCGAGGAGCTCGTGGAGCGGCACGCCCTTCGCCTTCGCCGCGAGGTCGACGAGGGCGTTCTCGAGGGTCGCCTTCGCCATCCGGTTCCCGCGGACGTGCGCGAAGCGCGTGTCGAGCTCGCCGAACGTCAGCCCCGGCTCGACGAGCGGCAGGAGGAACTCCGAGACGATGTGGCGGACCGACGTCGTCGTCTCGGGCGCGTAGAACGGGTCGGGGTCGGCGACGCACTCGCCCCACCCGACGACGCCGCCCCCCTCCACCCGGAGGAGGTACGTCTCCTTGCAGGTCCAGGTCGCCGAGCTGATCGAGAACGGGTGGACGAACGGGAGACGGACGAGGACGAGGTCGATCCTCTCGATCGCGGGGACCCGCTCGGACTCGAGCGGGAAAGGCGCGGCTCCTTCGGCGTTCACTTCGGCGCCTTCACGACGCGGCGGACCGGGATCGTCCCGTCGGTCCCGACGAGCGCCCTCAGCCTCGGGTACTGCCAGAGGCCGTACATCGCGGCCGGCTCGAGGACCATCGCGGCCCGGAGCGCCGCCTCTCCCTCGAGCGGGACCCAGAGGCTCCCCGCGGGGAGCTCCGTCTCCTTCGCGGCGCCGCGCTTCACGATCGTCCGGCCGCCGTAGCGGCTGTAGACGTCGTCGAACTCCTCCTCGACCCGGAGGAGCGTGCACGTCTCGGCCGCGACGGTCCGCGGAGCCCCGAGCGTCTCGAACGGGAGGCCGTGCCGCCCGAGGAGCGCCGCGATCTCCGGCGCGGCCTTCGGGTCGACGGCGTAGCCGAGCGGCGTCGGGACGCTCCGCTTCACGGCGACCTCGGTCATCAGGTTCGGCGTCGCGACCTTCACGACCTTTCCCGTCGCGACCTCGACCGCGGGGAACTCCGTCACCGTCCCGCCCGGGTTCACCCAGAGGGCGTCCGTCGGGAGGAACGCCGGGAGAGGGAGCCTGCGCGCCCGCTCGACGACCGCGAGGTCCTCGGCGCGGTGGCCGCCCCCCTCGAGGAAGCGCCGGAAGAGGACGAGGTAGGCGTCGACCCGGTTGCCGAGGTCGGCCGACGGGTTCTTCGACTCGTGCCGGACGGCGGCCTCGATGATGAACGAGAGGCCGCCGTAGGCGCCGACTCCGTTGAGGCCGCCGTCCGCGTCGGGGGCCGAGTGGCGCTGCTCGTCGTCCGGCGGCGCCCCGCCCACCCAGTAGCGGAGGAAGCGGTGCCCCGCCTTCTCCTCGGCCGCGGCCGCCTCGTCGACCCAGCGCCGCGCCGCGGCCATCCGCTCGCGGTCGAAGTGAGGGTTGTCGAGCCCGTCCATCGTGATGTCGGGCCACTTCTCCCACCCCTTCGCCGTCCACTCCTCCGAGTCGCGCCCGAACTCGTGCGCGTCGACGGCGAGGTGCGGCCGCACGCGCCGCGCGACGCGGTGGAGCGCCTCCGTCTCGGGCTGGAAGAGGGTCACGTGGTCGCGGTTGAGGTCCGCCCCGGCGGAGTTCCTGCGTGTCCCCGCCTCGGCGCCGTCCGGGTTCATCATCGGCATCACCCAGAGGTCGACGTCCTTCGGGAGGCGCGAGGGTTCGCGCGCGATGTCCCTCACGAGGTAGAGGAGGGCGTCCTTCCCCGACACCTCGTCGCCGTGCTGCTGCGCGTAGAAGAGGACGCGGAACGTCGCCGTCGCGCTCCCGCGCGCGTGGACGAGGTAGACGTTCCTCCCCTGCGCCGTCTTCCCTTCCTCGGAGACCGTGACCGGCCCCTTCCCGTCGACCGTCTTCAGGAAGGCCGCCATCGCGTCGTACGAGGTCGACTTCGCGAGCGTCCGGTGGTCCTCGGGGAGGTCGCCCGGGGCGGCCGGCAGCGGCCCCGCGGCGAGGGCCGCGCCGAGGAGGCAGAGCGCGGGAAGGGAGGCGCGGGAGGACCGGGTCTTCATCGTCGCGAGGCCTTTCAGAACGGACCCCAGTGCATCAGCACCGGCGGGACGAGGAGGAGGAAGGCGAGGAGCACGAGCGACAGCATGAGCGGCAGGAACCAGCGCGCCCACTTCTCCCACGGGATCTTCGCCATCCCGAGGACCCCCATCGTCACGGCCGAGGTCGGGAGGATCGGGTTGATGAGCTCGCAGAGCTGGTAGGCGAAGACCATCGTCTGGCGCGTCAGGCCGACGAGGTCGGCGAGGGGCGCCATGATCGGCATCGTCAGCGCGGCCTGCGCCGTCCCCGAGTGGATGAAGAAGTTGATGACGCACTGGACGACGAACATCACCTGCGCGGCCACGACGCCCGGGAGCCGGGAGATGACGCCGGAGCCGTAGAAGAGGATCGTGTCGAGGACCTTCGCCTCGCGGGCGATGATCAGGAGCGCCCGGCCGCAGGCGATGATGAGCGAGACGTTGACCATGTCCTTCGCCCCGGCGACGAACGACGTGGCGACCTCGTCCCTCTTCAGCCCGCCGACGACCCCCATCACGAGCCCCATCGCGAGGAAGAGCGCCCCGATCTCCTCGATGAACCACTGCCTCTGCAGGATCCCCCAGACGAGGACGCCCATCGAGGAGACGAAGATCGCGAGGACGAGGGCCCGCCGCGCCGTCCAGGGCTCGACGTCCCCCGCGTGCGACTCGGCCTTCTCGCGCGAGCGGTCGAGGTCGAAGACGGGGCTCGACTCCGGGTGGCGCTTCACCTTCGCGGCGTAGGCCATCACCCAGCCGACCATCACGCTCGTCGTCACGAACCAGGTCGCGGCGCGGTAACCGAGGCCGGAATAGAGCGGGAGGCCGACGATCCCCTGCGCGATGCCGACCGTGAACGGGTTGAAGAACGCCGCCCCGAAGCCCGCCGCCGCGCCGAGGAAGGGGATCGCCGTGCCGACGATCGAGTCGTACCCGAGCGAGATCGCGAGCGGCACCGTGATGAGGACGAACGGGATGACCTCCTCCGCCATCCCGAAGACCGACCCCGCGAGCGAGAACACGCACATCAGGACGGGGATGACGAGCTTCGTCAGGTGGGGACGCGTCGCGAGGACCGCCGTGATCCGCCGGATCGCGAACTCGATCGTCCCCGTCGCCTGGATGACGCTGAACGCGCCTCCGATGAGGAGGAGGAACGCGATGATGAGGGCGCCGTCGAGGAACCCCTTGATCGGCGCGAGGACGAGCCACTGCGGCCCGAGCCAGACCTTCGGGACCTGCTGGTACGTCCCGGGGATCGTCACCATCCGCCCCGCCTTCTCCGCGGTCTGGTAGGTGCCCGACGGGACGAGCCACGCGAGGACCAGGACGAAGACGATCAGGCTCCCGACGATCACGAGGGTGTGGGGCATCCGGAACGTGCGCTCGCTCGCCTTCGCGGCCTCGGCCATCGGGGGGTCCCTCCCTTGTCTCTCGCTTCTCGAGGCTCGCGTGCCGGAGGCCGCCCCGGTCCTTGTGGCGCTCCGCGGAGCCCTCGGGATCATAGTGGGCGGAGGGCGCCGCGAGAACGTCCGGGACGCGATTCCTCCGTCGGGCTACTTCAGGACGAAGGCGGCGCGCGTGAGCGCCTCCCCCGGCTTCGGCGCGCCCGCCGGGCCCGGGTCGACGAGGAAGACGCGGTCCGGAGCGACCTTCCCCGCCCCGAGGAGGTACTCCTTCACCGCCGAGGCCCGCGCGAGGGCGAGCTGCCGGAGGTCGTCCTCTCCGACCGGGAGGTTCACGAGCATCAGCTTCTCCATCTCCTCGGGCGGGATCTCCTTGACGAAGCCGAGGGCCGTGCGCGGCTTGGGGAACTTCTCCGCCCTGTAGGCCTTCTCGATGTACTTCGGCCACTCCTCCGGGGAGACCTGGACGTCGTCGACCGAGTCCGCCGGCGTCCCGGCCTTCGCGAGCGCCTCGGCCTTGCGCGCCTTCACCTTCCGTTCGTACAGGAGCCGGCGGAGCCCCTCGGCGTCCTTCGCCGCGTCCGCCTTCCCCTCGACGTCGAGCTTCAGGGCGGGGCGCTTCCCGAGCGCCGTCGCGAGGGCGTCGAGCCGCTTCGTCGCCCCGGCGTCGAGCGTCGAGGAGCCCGGCGCGAAGTCGACGAAGGAGAGCTCCTGTCCGCCCCCGAAGAGGCTCCCGAGGAGGGCGAAGGGCGACCGGATCGCCTTCAGGAGGACGTTCCCGACGATCTTCCAGACGATCGGGCCGACCCGGAACTTCGGGTCGTCGACGGAGCCCGAGATCGGCACGTCGAGCCGGATAACGCCGTCGGGGTCCTTCAGGAGCGAGACGGCGAGCTTCACCGGCAGCTTCGTCGCCGTCGGGCTCTCGACCTTCTCGCCGAACGTGAACTGGTCGACGACGAACGAGTTCTGCGCCTCGAGCCGCCGCTCGTTCAGCTTGTACGCCACGTTCATCGTCAGCAGCCCCTTCTCGACGGCGTAGCCGGCGTACCGGACGAAGTAGGGCGTCATCGGGACGAGGTCGATGCCGCGGAAGGAGACCCGGATGTCGGCGAACGACGTCGCCGCGAAGGGGTTGAACGTCCCGAGGATCTCGAGCGGGGCGGAGCCCTCGAGGCTCCCGCGGAGCTCCACCTCGGCACGCGCGCCCGCCTCGGACGAGAGGCCCGAGATCCGGCCGCCCACGTCCTTCATGTCCGCCCGGTAGTTCGGCTTCACGAAGCGGTCGTCGACGTGGAGACGCCCGCCGCTCAGCGTCACGGCGTCGATCCTCACGTACGGGGCGCCCGCCGCCGGCGCAGGGAGGGCGGCCGGGCCGGGCGCCGGTGCGGCCGGGGGCGGCGACCCGGCGGCGCCCGCGCCGGACGCCGCGGCCTCGGCGGCCGCGTCGTCCACCGGCGGCGGCTCGGCGAGCCCGAAGGCCTTCCTGTAGTTCAAGGTCCCGTCTTCGTACAGCTCGATGCGCGCGAAGAAGTCGGTGAGCGACATCTTCTCCGCGACGAACGACGGCGGGCTCGACGTCGCCTTCATTCCGCCGAACCGGAGCGAGTCCCAGGCGAGGAAGTCCTCCGAGGTCGCCGGGTCGACGAGCCTCAGGTCCCCGCACGTCGCCTCCCCCTCCCAGCCGAAGGAGTACGAGCCGTCCGGCCCTTCCCTCGCGGAGACCGTTCCCTTCGCCTCGATCGCCCCGCTCTCGAGCGACAGCCGGACCCTCTCCGGGAGGTACCCGGCGAAGGGCGGAAGCTGGACGCCGGCGACGTCGACCTTCAGCTGCGCCGAGACGGGCGCGAGCCCGACGCTCCCGGCCGTGGAGACGCTCCCCTTCCCGTTCAGGACGGCCCGCGCCCGCACCTTCCCCTTCTCGCCCCGCGCCGTCGACAGCCCCTCGCCCGAGAAGGAGATCGGCGCGACGACGAGCGTCACCGGCCGGGGGGCGGACTCGTCGACGAAACGCACCGAGCCCTTCTCGAGGGCGAGGGACGCGAGGCGCGTCGTCCAGCCTCCGCTTCCGGCGCCATCCGTTCCTCCGGGCGCGCCGGCGGGCTCCTCCTTCACGAGCCGCGCGAGGTCGACGCTCCCGTCCTTCTGCCGGAGCACCTTTAGGAAGGCGCCCGTCGCACCGAGCGCCGCGATCCGGACCTCCTGCTTCTCCGGATCGATCGAGGCACCCGTCATCGACGCCGAGGGGACCCGGAGGAAGTCCTCCTTCTCCCCCTCTTTCCGGGCCCGCAGGTCCTTCAGCGTGACGGCGAGATCCGAGAGCGCCGTCGACCCGCCGGCGGCCGGCCAGCGGTAGCGCGTCGAGAGGTCGACGGAGCCGCTCCCGAGGCCGAAGAAGAGAGCGTCCTCGTAGTACGGCGCGTAGCGCTTCAGCGGGATGGCGGTCAGTGACAGGCTCCCCTCGGAGGCCTGCGGCTCGAGCGTGAACGTCCCGTCGAGCCGCAGCGTCTCTCCGGCGTCGGAGACGGTCGAGGCCTTCAGCGTCGCCGCCTTCCCGCGGGCGGTCGAGAGGCCGCCGACGTCGACCGAGACCTCCCGGAGAACGGCCTCGAAGACCCGGCGCGGGTGCTCGTCGCGCCAGTGGACCCGGCCACCGCGGAGGACCGTCGACGCGATACCGACGCTCCACGCCGCGCCGGCCTCGGCGGCGGCGCCCGCAGCGGCCGCGGCCGGCGCCTTCCCGAGGAACTTCTCGAGGATCGGGTACCCGCCGGCGCGGTCCCGGTAGAGCCACACCTCCGGCTCCTCGGCCGCAAGGCTCGCGAGGCGAACGTCCTTCCGGAAGACGTCGGCGGACGCGAGGACGGCGTCGAGGCGCTTCCACGCGACGAGCGGGGCCTTCCCCGCGTCGTCGAGTCGGATCTCCCGGAGCGAGGCCCTCCCCGCGAGGAGGACCGCCGGCGGCTTCCCCTTCTCCTGACGGAAGGAGAGCGTCATCTTCGTGTCGAGCCGGCCCGACGAGAGCCGGGCCGTTCCCCGGACCGGCACGTAGGCGAAGTAGAAGGGGAGGTCGACGTCCTCGAAGTCGACGTCGAGCGACGCCTCGCGCGTCCCGGAGAAGGGTCTCGTCCTTCCCTTCAGCTCGAACGCGGAGCCGTTCACCTTCGCCCCGAGGTACGGCTCGGTGAAGACCTCCTGGTCGACCGGCAGGTTCGAGAGGAACGGGATCCCGACCCGCAGCCCGCTCACGACGTGCTTCGTCCCGGCGGGACGGTCGTCGAAGAGGATCGACCCCCGCTCGACGCGGATGTTCGCGACCGCGAAACGGGCCGGCCTGCTTCCCGGCTCCTCTTTCGTGAGCTCCTCGACCAGGTCCGAGATGCTGAGGGTCCTCTCTCCCGTCCTCGCGATCGAGACGACCGGGTCCTCGACGACGACCTCGGCGAGGACGACGCCCCGGTGGACGATCGACGAGAGCTGCGCGTTCACGAACGCGCGCCCGACGGAGACGAACGTGCCGGGCCCTTCCCGCTCGCCGACGCGGAGCCCCTCGAGGGTGAGCGAGAGGGTGAACGGGTTCGCCTTCGCCCCCGCGAGCGTCACCGGCCGGTGGAGCTTCGCCGAGAGCGCCGGGGGGAGCTTTGCGACGACGACGCGTGGGACCACGAGGAAGCCCGCGAGGACGTAGACGAGAAACGCGACGGCGACGGCGGCGACCGACCGCCGGGAGACCCTGTCGAGAACCCTCCGGGGTGAGTGCACTCCTGCTCCTTTCGACCGTCTTCCCGCCCTCGCGGGATGCCCACGTTCCAGGTTACGTCCGCGCGGCCTCCGCCGCTCTCCCGCGGCACCGGGTCGCGGGCCCCGTCACGCTCGACGCGCCGGGTGCGATCGAGGTCGCCGCGAACGTGATTCACGTCCCGAACCGGCCGGCGCGCCCGCGCCCCATCGAACGTGAAACGGCCCCGTGGACCGGCCTTCGCCGTCCACGGGGCCGCGAGGCCGCCCGGCGGGCGGCCGTCCCGGGGGTGCTCCGGAGGATCAGGGAGCGACGCCCGGGGCCGGGGCCTTGTAGTGGACCTTCGTCCAGTCGATCTTCCCGTCCGCGCCCTTCGCCGCCTTGACCGACTTGCCGAAGTCGTTCAGGGCGGACTTGTCCTTCGTCGGCATCTTCTCGACGTGGCAGGTCGAGCACTTCGCCTCGGACTCCTTTGCCTTGAACTCCTTGTAGATCGTCTGGGTGGCGAGCGCGGAGCTGCCCACCGCGACCGCGGCGAGGGCAGCGACGACGGCGACCGTGGTTTTCCTCATCAGCCTCTCCATTCATTCGCGTGTTGTCCCGGGGCGGGAGATCACTCTCCAGCTTACACCCGCCCCGGCACGCCGGTTCCCGGCCGCACGGCCCCGTTCCGGGCGCCGGAAGCGGCGTGGTACCTTCCGCGCCGACCCCGAGAACCGATCCGCCGGGGCGGCCCGCGGACCACGCTGCCGTCGCGTCGCCCCCGGACCTGGAGGCTTCAGATGAGACCTGCTCCCGTCGCGCTCGCCCTCGCCTTCGCGGGATTCCCGGCCCTCGCGGCACCTCCGTCCGCGCCGGCCCCCGCGCGGCCGAACATCGTCTACATCCTCGCCGACGACCTCGGCTGGAAGGACGTCGGCTTCCACGGCTCCGACATCCGGACGCCCGCCATCGACACCCTCGCGAAGCAGGGGGCGCGGCTCGAGCAGCTCTACGCCCAGCCGCTCTGCACGCCGTCGCGGGCCGCCCTGATGACGGGCCGCTACCCGTTCCGCTACGGCCTCCAGACGCTCGTCATCCCGTCGAACGGGAAGTACGGCCTCGACACGGAGGAATGGATCCTCCCGCAGGCGCTGAAGGAGGCCGGCTACCGGACGGCCATCGTCGGCAAGTGGCACCTCGGGCACGCCGACCGGAAGTACTGGCCGCGCCAGCGCGGCTTCGACTACCAGTACGGCCCGCTCCTCGGCGAGATCGACTACTTCACCCACTCGGCGCACGGCGTCCGCGACTGGTTCCGCGACAACGAGCCGCTGAAGGAGGAGGGGTACGCCACGCAGCTCATCGGCCGCGACGCCGTGAAGCTGATCGACGGGCACGACCCGAAGGTCCCCCTCTTCCTCTACCTGACGTTCACCGCGCCGCACGCCCCGTACCAGGCGCCGCAGGAGTACCTCGACCGGTACAAGGAGATCGCAGACCCGTCCCGCCGGGCCTACGCGGCCATGGTCACCGCGATGGACGACGAGATCGGCAAGGTCCTCGCGGCGCTCGAGCGCCGCGGGATGCGGGAGAACACGATCGTGGTCTTCCAGAGCGACAACGGGGGCCCCCGCTCGGCGAAGTTCACCGGCGAGATCGACATGTCGAAGAGCACGATCCCGGCGGACAACGGCCCTTACCGGGACGGGAAGGGCTCGCCCTACGAGGGGGGCACGCGCGTCGTGGCCGCGCTCTCCTGGCCGGGGCACGTGAAGGCCGGGACCGTCGTCGACCAGCCGATCCACCTCGTCGACATGCTCCCGACGCTCGCCTCCCTCGCCGGCGCCTCGACCGCGAAGTGCAAGCCCCTCGACGGCATGAACGTCTGGCCCGTCATCGCGGAGGGGAAGCCGTCGCCGCGCGAGGAGATCGTCTACGGCATCGAGCCCTTCCGGGCGACCGTCCGGAAGGGGGACTGGAAGCTCGTTTGGCAGACGACGCTTCCCTCGAAGGTCGAGCTCTTCGACCTGAAGAACGACCCGTCGGAGTCGACGAACCTCGCCGACAAGAACCCGCAGAAGGTGGACGAGCTGAAGCGCCGCGCCGAGGAGCTCTCCCGCGCGGCCGTAGAGCCGCTCCTCTTCAAGGAGGCGTTCGACGTCTCCTGGCGCGGCCTCTTCGGCTCCGTCGCCCTCCCGGGCGCGGCCCAGGAGATCGAGAAGGAGCCCTGACGCGGACGTGACGCTCCCGCCGCGTCAGCGCGGCGGGAGCGTCCTCGACGCCGCGAGGGACTTCAGCGCCCGGGCGTTTCCGTCCTCCGGGTGCGCCGCGAGGATCCGCTCCGCGCACGCCTGCGCCTCGGCGAAACGGCCGCGCCGGAGCTGGAAATCGCCGAGGGCGAAGAGGAGGTCCACGCTCGCGGGCTCGAGCTCGACCGCCCGGCGAAGCGCCTTCTCCGACTCGGCGTCGCGCCCCGCCCGGGCGAGGGCGAGCCCCGCGTTGTAGTGGACGCGCGCCTCGCCCGGCATTCCGGCGGCCGCCCTCGCGAGGAGCGACGCCGCCTCGGCGAACTCCCCCTTCTCGGCCACGAGGAGCCCGAGCGAGTAGGCCGCGTCCGCGTTCGCGGGGTACGCCGCGAGGATCTCCCTGAGGAGCTTCTCCGCCTCGGCGTTCTTCCCCTGGCGGCTCAGGAGGACGGCGAGGTTCGCCTTCGCCGGGAAGAAGAGGTCGTCCACGGCGAGGGCGCGCCGGTACGCCGCCTCGGCCTTCGCCGCATCGCCCATCCGCGCGTAGAGGTTCCCGAGGTTGTGCGCCGCGGAGGCGAAGTCGAGGGAGTACTCCATCGCCTTCTCGTACTCGGCGATCCCCTTCTCGAGCGCCTCCCGCTGGTAGGGCTTCAGGAGGTCGGGCGGGGTCCCCGCGAGCGCCGCGGCGGAGTCGAGGCGGACGGCACGGATCGGGTCGGCGAGGAGCGGCCCGAGGCGCGCGACCCGCTCGGCCGGGTCGCCGATCCGGAGCGTGACGACGGCCGTCCGCCGGAGGAGCGCCTCCTCGTCGACGAGGGCGCGGCGGAGCGCGGCGTCGGAGTCGGGGCCGGGGTAGGCCCCGAGGAGCGAGAGCGCGGTGGCCCTCACGAGCGTGGGGGCCAGGGTGTCTCCCGCGAGCCGGACGAGCCCCTCGCCGGCCGCGGGCTCGCCGCGGCGCGCCGCCGCGAGGATCGTCCCGTAGTGGGGCTTGCGCGCCTTCCCGTACCAGCCGTCGTACTTCGCGACGACCCAGTCGAGCGGCTTGTCCGCGTGGCAGCCCGCGTTCCCGCAGGCGTTCGGGACGCCGAGCGCCTTCGAGAGGTCGGGCCGCGGGACGCGGATCGAGTGGTCGTGCCGCGCGTGGACGACCATGTAGTTCTGGGTCGGCATGTGGCAGCTCTCGCAGAGCGCCCCCCGGCTCGGCTTCCCCTGCCACTCCTTCTTGTGGAAGTGGTGCGCGGCGTCGTCGTAGGTCGTCGCCGCGTGGCAGCGGGTGCAGAGCGCGTTGCCGTCCTTGAGGCGCTTCCCGGTGTGCGCGTCGTGGCAGTCCGTGCAGCGGACTCCCATCCGGTACATCTTGCTCTGGAGGAACGAGCCGTACTCGTAGTCCTCCTCGAGGATCTGCCCGTCGGGGTGGTAGAGCCCCTCGTCGAGGAGGACGGGGAGGTGGCTGTCGAGGAGGGCGCCTCCGCCGTGCGCCCAGCCGCCCAGCTCGGAGCGGCGCGAGTGGCACGGCGCGCAGAGCTCGACGAGCTCGCGGTTCGTGATGCCGGAGGTCTTCTGGACGAGCCCCGCGTTCGGCGTCTTCGCCCTCCCCATCGGGGGGACCTCCGCCCACGCGACGTGCCGCGAGCCCGGCCCGTGGCACGCCTCGCAGCTCACGTCGATCTCCGACCAGGTCGTCCGGTAGGAGTCGCTCGCCGCGTCGTACCCCTTGACGAGGTTCGTGGAGTGGCACTGCGCGCACATGCCGTTCCAGTTCTGGCCGTTGCGCGTCCAGTGGAGCCAGTCGCCGGGCGGGATCCGCTTCCCCTCGTAGAGGAAGAACCAGCGCTTCCGCTCCGTGTCCCACGCGACCGGCACGGCCTGGAGCCGCCCGCCCGGGAAGCGGACGAGGAGCTGCTGGAGCGGCTTCCACCCGAACGTGTAGGCGACCTCGTACTCCGCGTACTTCCCGTCGGGCCCCTCGGTCTCGACGAAGTACTTCCCGCCGCGCCGGGAGAAGCGGGCCCGGATGCCGTCTCCCTCGAACGTGACCGTGTTGGTCCCGTCACCGAAGTCGCCGCGGACCGTCTCGGGCGTCGGCTCGGCCATCGCGAGGTCGTGGTTCGACCCGGCCCAGGCCTTCGTCTCCTTCTCGTGGCACTTCGTGCAGCGCGCGCGGCCGACGAAGCGCGCCTCGGCCTCGAGCGCCCCCTTCGGCGCGGGCTTGCGAAACGCCTCGCGGGCGACGTGGAGCGGGCAGGAGGCGACGACGAGCGCCGCCGAGACGAGCGCGAGGGTCTTCCAGCGCGCGAGCGGTTCCGACACGTCAGCCCCGGACGACCTGCGAGGCGTCGAAGGAGGAACGCCTCTGCGGCGCGGAGAGGTCGACCTTCACGATGCCGTTCTCGACGCGGACCGGGAACGTGTCGAGCGGGCGCGGGGCGGGAGCCGCGAGGACCTCTCCCCGGATGTCGAACACGGACGCGTGGCACGGGCAGACGAACCGGGCCTTCTCCTCGTCCCACGGGACCGAGCAGCCGAGGTGCGTGCACTGGCGGCTCAGCGCGAGGAGGCCGCCGTCCGCCAGCCTCACGAGGTAGAAGCGGCCCGCGGGGAAGGCGGTGACCGACCCGGTCGCGAAGCCGTCGAGCGGCCCGGCGACGAAGAGGCCCGGGCCCTCGTCCTTCGCGCGCTCGCGGCGCGGCTTGAGGAACGACGCGAGGACGAGCGCCGCCTCGCCGAACGCGGCCACGCCGAGGCCGATCCACGCGGCCTTCAGGAAGGAGCGGCGATTCTTCAGCTCAGCCACGGCCACGTCAGCCTCATGCCCGGTCCCCGGAAGAAGATCCCCGCCACGGTCAGGAGCGCGAAGGAGGTGGCGAGGAGGACGAAGACCGCCTGCGTCGCCTCGAGGCGGTTCGCGCCGAGCCGGCGGCGCGCGAGGACGAAGAGCCCCGCCGAACCGCCGGCGACGGCGAGCGCCGGCAGGAGCCCGCGCGTCAGGAGGCTCGCCGCCCCGGCGGCACCCGCGCCGAGCCGGACGATCACGAGCTCGTCGGCGGCGACGTAGAGCGGGACGGCGACGAGCGCGACGACTGCCGCGAGCCTCGCCGTGCGCCGGCCCGTCGCCGAGAGGAACCAGGCGCCGCGGGGCTCCGCCTCCGCCGGCAGGTACGGGAGCGCCGCGAGGGCGAGGGCTCCGGCGAGCGGGAAGACGACGACGGCGAAGACCGGGTGGAGGTGGACGAGGAGCTCCTGGAAACCGAGGAAGTACCAGGGCGCCTTCGCGGGGTTGGGGCTCATCCCGGGGTTCGCGGCCGCGCCGAGCGGCGCGCGGACGAGCGCCGCGAAGAGCGTGACCGCCGCGACGAGCGCGAGCGCGGTCGCCGTCTCGCGCATGAGGAGGTGCGGGAGGAAGAGGACGCGGCGCGGCGTGCCGTTCTCCTCGCGAGGGGCGTCCGGAGGGAGGACGACGCCCCCCGCCTTCCTCACCCGCCAGAAGTGGAAGCCCGCGAGGAAGAAGATCGCCGCCGGGAACCACTGCGTGTGGAGGGCATAGAAGCTGACGAGCGTCCCCGGGCCGATCTCCGGGCCGCCGCGGAGGAGGAGCGCGAGCCTCGCGCCGGCGAGCGGGACGTACCCCGCCATGCCGGTCACGATCGTCACCGCCCAGTAGGCGAGCTGGTCCCAAGGCAGGAGGTAGCCGGTGAAGCAGGAGCCGGCGACGAGGGCGAGGAGAGCGAGGCCGACGAGCCAGTTCAGCTCGCGGCCGTCGCGGTGGCCGCCCGTCAGGAAGACCCGCAGGAGATGGAGGACCGAGACGACGACGAGCGCGTTCGCGCTCCAGTGGTGGACGGCCCTCACGAAAGCCCCGAAGAGGACCGACCCCTCGACCGTCGCGATCGACTCGTAGGCCTCCCCCGGCAGCGGCCGGTAGACGAGCATCAGGAGCGATCCGGTGACGACGAGGAGGAGGAGCAGGACGAGCGACATCCCGCCGAGGCCGAACGTGTGCGTCCACCGGATCGCCCCCTCGGGAACGCGGACGGGGCGGAGGTGGAGGACGAACGTCTCGACCACCGTCCGCGCCCTCTCGCCGTCGGTCCTCGGGATCACCGGCGTCGTCTCCGCCACCGGGAGACGATACAACGCGGGCGGGCGGGACCCGGACCCGAGGGATTCCGCGCGTTCGCGCATAGACTGCACGGCTCATGCGCCCGACGCGGACCTCCTCCCTCGCCCCGTTCGCCCTCGCCGCCGCGCTCCTCGGCACCGCGGCTCCCGCCTCGGCCCAGATGCCCTTCGCCCCGTTCGGGGCCCGGCAGGTCGCCATGGGGGGGGCGAGCGTCGGCCTCGGCGGCGACCCCGGCGGCTTCGTCGACAACCCCGCGCTCCTCCCGGCGGCCCTGTACGGCGGCGTCGCCTCGTACGGGCAGGTCGCCGCCTCGAGCAACGGGTTCGTCCCGCTCCTCGACGGCGTGACCGGGCACGACCCGGCCGACCTCGCGAGGCCCGGCAATCCCGACGCGGCCTCCGTCCGCGCGAACCTCGCCGCACTCTCGGCCCCGGGGACGAGCGTCCTCGGCGACGGCCGCTCGGCGGTCGCGACGGCCCTGAACGGCTGGGGCGTCTTCGTCGGCTCGGTCGTCTACAGCGCGGCCGTGGCGCGGACCGACCTCGTCCACGTCGCGAGCGGGTACGACCCGGCGACGAGCTTCGCCGCGAACGACTCCGTCGTCGCCTTCCGGGCCCTCTCGCTCCAGGACTACGCTCTCTCCCGGTCGCTGCCGCTCTTCGACGGCGCGCTCGTCCTCGGCGTCACCGGGCACTTCACGCGCGGGACGACCGGGATCAAGGAGGAGAGCGCCTTCACGACCGACGTCGGGAAGCTGACGACGTTCGTCCGCCGCGGGACGACCGGCCTCGAGCGGACCCGGTCGCGCTGGTCGTGGGACGCGGGCGCCGCGATCCACATCGGGGTCCTGACGCTCGGGGGCGTGATGAAGGGGGTCAACCGGCCCCAGTACCCGTTCGACGACGACGCGCCTCCCGAGGACCGCGGCACGACGGTCGTCGTGGGGCGCCAGACGCGCGTCGGCGCCTCCTTCGTGATCCCGGGCATCCGGATGAAGGTCGCGGCCGACCTCGACCTCGACAAGAGCGAGACGCTCGCCGAAGGCCAGCTGAGCCGGACCGCGGGGGGCGGCATCGAGCTCCCCCTCGGGAAGTTCGACCTCCGGGGAGGCGTCTCGGTGAACCTCGAGGCGCCCGACAAGCCGTACGTCTACTCCTTCGGGTTCGGCTTCGGGAGCGACAGGGCGAAGCTCGAGGCGGCGGGGACGTACCGCTCCCAGGACCGGGCCTACGGGGGAGTCCTGACGACGCGTTTCGGGTTCTGACGCCCCGTCTCTGCGCGCTGGACCCGCCCCCCCTCCCGGCCTGACAATGGCCGATGGCCCCGGCCGCGCGCGGCCCGGGGCCAAGGGGGCTTCATGTCCAGGTCCACGTCGTCTCCGGGGGCGGTCCGCATCGACGAAGGCGCCGCCTGGAGCGACCTCTCCTCCTCCACCGCCGACCCGGCCGAGGTCCGCGAGCTCCTCGCGAAGGCCCTCGAGCTGAAGGGGCTCCGCGGGCACGACCTCGCCGTCCTCGCCGGCATCACCGACCCGGACCTCCTCTCCGAGCTCTTCGCGACGGCCCGCCGCGTCAAGGAGACGATCTACGGCAAGCGGATCGTCCTCTTCGCGCCGCTCTACGTCTCGAACCTCTGCGGGAACGAGTGCCTCTACTGCGCCTTCCGCGCCCGCAACCGCGACCTCGTCCGGCGCGCGCTCACGCAGGAAGAGGTCGCCCGCGAGGTCCGCTGGCTCGAGGAGCAGGGGCACAAGAGAATCCTCCTCGTCGCGGGCGAGGCGTACCCGAAGGAGGGCTTCGACTACGTCCTCCGCTGCATCGAGACCGTCTACGCGACCTCGAGCGGCCCGGGCGAGATCCGCCGCGCGAACGTCAACGTCGCCCCGCTGACGGACGGCGAGTTCCGCCTCCTGAAGGAGGCGAAGATCGGCACCTACCAGCTCTTCCAGGAGACGTACCACCGGGAGACCTACGGGAAGGTCCACGTGGCCGGGAAGAAGGCCGACTACGACTGGCGCCTCACCGCCATGGACCGGGCGATGGAGGCGGGGATCGACGACGTCGGCGTCGGCGTCCTCTTCGGTCTCTTCGACTGGCGCTTCGAGCTCCTCGCCCTCATGCAGCACGTCGAGCACCTCGAGCGGGCGTTCGGCTGCGGCCCGCACACGATCTCCGTGCCCCGCCTCGAGCCGGCCGACGGCTCCGAGCTCGCCGCGCACCCCCTGCACCCCGTCTCCGACGACGACTTCCGGAAGGTCGTCGCCATCCTCCGCCTCGCCGTCCCCTACACCGGCCTCATCCTCTCGACACGCGAGACGGCCGAGGTGCGGCGCGAGGCGCTCGCCCTCGGCATCTCGCAGATCTCGGCCGGCAGCCGGACGAACCCCGGCGGCTACGAGGCCGACCCGGACGACCGGCACGCCGGGCAGTTCTCGCTCGGCGACCACCGCCCGCTCGACGAAGTGATCCGCGACGTCGCCTCCCTCGGGTTCGTCCCGTCGTTCTGCACCGCCTGCTACCGCCTCGGGCGGACCGGGGCCGACTTCATGGACGTGGCGAAGCCGGGCGCGATCAAGGAGCACTGCAACCCGAACGCCGTCGCGACGTTCCAGGAGTACCTCGACGACTACGCCTCGGAGGAGACGCGGCGGGAGGGCGGGACGTGCATCGCCCGCGCGCTCGCGGAGATGGAGGAGCCGCTCCGGGAGAAGACCTCGGAGATGCTGGCCCAGGTGAGAAGCGGACGCCGTGACGTCTTCTGCTGAAGCGGCCGCCGCGGGAAACGGGGGGCTCCGGGTCGAGCGCGACGCGCTCGGCGAGCTCGCGCTCCCCGCCGGCGCCCTCTCGGGAATCCACACGGCACGGGCGGTCGCGAGCTTCCCGCTCGCGGGGCGGCCCGTCCACCCCGCCCTCGTGAGGGCCTGCGGCGACGTCAAGCTCGCGTGCCTCCTCGTCAACCGCGACCTCGGGTACCTCGCCGGCGCGAAGGCCGACGCCCTCGAGCGGGCCTGCCGGGAGATGGCCGCGGGGCTCCTGACGGAGCACGTCGTCGTCGACGCCCTGCAGGGGGGCGCCGGGACCTCGACGAACATGAACGTCAACGAGGTCCTCGCGAACCGCGCGCTCGTCCTGATGGGCGAGCGGCCCGGGCGCTATGACCTCGTCTCCCCCCTCGACGACGTCAACCTCCACCAGTCGACGAACGACACCTACCCCACCGCGCTGCGCGTCGCCGCGATCCGGCTCCTCCGCGTCCTCGAGGCCTCCGTCCTCGGCCTGCAGGAGGCCTTCCAGGCGAAGGAGCGCGAGCTGGCGCACGTCGTGAAGGTCGGCCGGACCCAGATGCAGGACGCCGTCCTGACGACGCTCGGCCGCGAGATGGGCGCGTACGCCGAGGCGTTCGGCCGCGACCGCTGGCGGATCTCCCGCTGCGAGGAGCGGCTCCGCGTCGTGAACCTCGGCGGCACGGCGATCGGCACGGGACTCGCGGCGCCGCGGGCCTTCGTCTTCGCCGCCGCCGACCGGCTCCGCGAGGTGACCGGCCTCGGACTCGCCCGGGCCGAGAACCTCGTCGAGGCGACGCAGAACGCCGACGTCTTCGTCGAGGTCTCGGGGTCGCTGAAGGCCTGCGCCGCCTCCCTCCTGAAGGTCTCGAACGACCTGCGGCTCCTCTCGTCCGGCCCGGAGGCGGGCCTCGGCGAGGTCCGGCTCCCGCCGCGGCAGGCGGGCTCCTCGATCATGCCGGGGAAGGTGAACCCGGTGATCCCCGAGGCCGTCGCGCAGGCCGCCCTCTCCGTCTTCGCGCACGACCAGGCAATCGGCTTCGCCTGCGCGTCCGGCTCGCTCGAGCTGAACCCGTTCCTCCCGCTCGTCGCGGATTCCCTCCTGGCGAGCCTCGACCTCCTCGCCCGCGCCTGCCGGATCCTCGCGGAGCTCTGCGTCGCCGGCCTCTCCGCCGACGAGGAGCGCTGCCGGAGGCACGTCGACTCCTCGACGGCGACGGCGACGGCCCTCGTTCCCGCGCTCGGGTACGACGGCGCCAGGCGGCTTCTCGACGTGGCGGCCCGTTCGGGCCGTGGGCTTCGAGAGACGGCGATCGCCGAGGGGCTCCTTTCCGCGGGGGAGATCGACGCCCTCACGTCGCCCGAGGCCGTCTGCCGGCTCGGCTCGCCCGACGCCGCACCGCGCGGAAAGGAGACGCGTTGAGCTCCGCCCCGCGGGGCCTGCGGCTCCACGTCGGCCTCTTTGGACGGAGGAACGTCGGGAAGTCGAGCCTCCTGAACGCCCTCACGCGGCAGGAGGTCTCGATCGTCTCCCCGACGCCCGGGACGACGACGGACCCGGTCGAGAAGCCGATGGAGCTCCTCCCGCTCGGGCCCGTCCTCTTCATCGACACGGCGGGCGTCGACGACGAAGGGGCCCTCGGCGAGCTCCGGATCGCGAAGACGCGCAAGGTCCTCGAGAGGACGGACCTCGCCCTCCTCGTCGCCGAGGCGGGCACGTGGGGAGCCTTCGAGGAGGCGCTCCTGGCCGAGATCGCGGGAAAGTCCCTCCCGCTCGTCGTCGTCCTCAACAAGTCCGACGTCGCGCCGCCGGCACCGACGCTCCTCGCGCGGCTCGCCTCCGCCGGCTTCGCGGCCGTCGAGACGTCGGCCCCGGAGGGCCGCGGGATCGGCGCGCTGCGCCAGGCCCTCCTCGCGGCCGTTCCCGCCGAGGCGCTCGAGGCGCGCCGCGTCGTCGGCGACCTCGTCTCCGAGGGGGACCTCGTCGTCCTCGTCGTCCCCGTCGACAAGGAGGCGCCGAAGGGGCGCCTCATCCTCCCGCAGGTCCAGACGATCCGCGACCTCCTCGACGCCGACGCCTTCTCGCTCGTCGTCAAGGAGCGCGAGCTGAGGACGGCGCTCTCCCGCCTCTCCGCGCCGCCGAGGCTCGTCGTCACCGACTCGCAGGCCTTCCTCAAGGTCGCCGCCGACACGCCCCCCGGCGTCCCGCTCACCTCCTTCTCGATCCTCTTCGCCCGCTTCCAGGGAGACCTGACCGAGATGGTCCGCGGGACGGTCGGGATCGAGAGGCTGAGATCCGGCGACCGCGTGCTCGTCGCGGAGTCGTGCGCGCACCACCCCATCGGCGAAGACATCGGCCGGGTGAAGATCCCGCGCTGGCTCCGCCAGTACACGGGGCTCCCGCTCGACGTCGTCCACGTCCAGGGACACGACTTCCCCGACGACCTCTCGACGTACTCCCTCGTCGTCCATTGCGGCAGCTGCATGGGCAACCGCCGCGAGATGCTCTCGAGGATCCTCCGCTGCCGCGCGGCCGGGATCCCCATCACGAACTACGGGCTGACGATCGCCTACTCGCTCGGGATCCTCGAGCGGGCGCTCGGCCCGTTCCCCGCAGCCCTCGAGGCCTTCCGCGAGGCCCGCCGGGCGGCGACGCTCCCCGTGGAGGTGCCCGCGTGATCGAACGCGCCGAGATCCTCGCCTGGCTCCGGGAGACCGACCCGACCCGCCTCTCCCGCCTCTACCGGAGGGCGGACGCCGTCCGCCACGACCACGTCGGCGACGAGGTCCACCTCCGCGGGCTCGTCGAGCTCTCGAACCACTGCGTCCGCCGCTGCGCCTACTGCGGCATCGCCGCGACGAACACGGATATCGCCCGCTACCGGATGACGGAGGAGGAGGTCCTCGCGTGCGCACGGCAGGCGAAGGAGCTCGGCTACGGCACCGTCGTCCTCCAGTCGGGCGAGGACTACGGCCTGACGCGCGAGGGCGTTACCTCGATGGTCCGGGCGATCAAGTGCGAGACCGGCCTCGCCGTCACGCTCAGCCTCGGCGAGCGCCCCGACGAGGACCTCGTCGCCTGGCGCGAGGCGGGCGTCGACCGCTACCTCCTCCGCTTCGAGACCTCCGACCCGGCGCTCTACGGAGCGATCCACCCCGCCGTCCCGGGGCGCCCCGACCGCTTCGCGCTCCTCGGCCGCCTCGCCGTCCTCGGCTACGAGGTGGGGAGCGGCGTCCTCGTCGGGATCCCGGGGCAGACGTTCGAGAGCCTCGCGAACGACATCCTCGTCTTCCGCCAGCTCGACCTCGAGATGATCGGCGTCGGCCCGTACATCCCGCACCCCGCGACGCCGCTCGGCCAGGGGCTCTTCCCGCTCGCACCCGAGGGCGAGCAGGTTCCCGCCGACGAGCAGACGACGACGAAGGTCGTCGCCCTCACCCGCCTCGTCCGCCCCGACGCGAACATCCCGTCGACGACGGCCCTCGCCACGCTCGACCCGTCGTGGGGCCGCGAGCTCGGCCTCCTCCGCGGGGCGAACGTCGTCATGCCGAACCTGACGCCCCCCGCCTACCGCGCGCTCTACGAGATCTACCCCGGAAAGGCCGTCGGCTCGGAGACCGTCGAGGAGTGCAGCTGCCGCCTCGAGAGCCGGATCCGGATGATCGGCCGTGTGCCGGGGACGGGGCCGGGAGGGCGGAGGAAGGCCGAGGAGAGGCCGCTGCCAGCCGCGGCGCTCCTCGCGTACTGAGCGCGCGCGGAGAAGCTGGCCACGAGACACGAAGGCCCCCGGTCTCCCGGGGGCCTTCGACTCGACCGGAATCTACTCTCCGGTCCTTCGCGCGAAGCCGATCGAGTAGGCGGTGATGCCGTCCGCGCCCGTCACCTGCCTCGAGTAGACGAGTGAGGGCTTCCCTTCGGGGTCCAGCTCCAGCATCGGCGACGCCGCAGACCCCAGCGAGCCCTCCACCAGCTCGGCGGTCCAGCGGCCTCCCGTCTCCCTCCGCGCCATCCAGGCGGAGGCATCGACCCACGACACGAAGCCGACGAGCGGCGTTCCGGAACGGTCGAAGACGAGCCTTCCGAGGACTCCATCCGCGTTGACGAGCTCCCCCGTCCATCCCTGGCCGTCCCAGCGGACGAGCCGGATTCCAGGAGGACCTTCCGCGCCGCGACCGTGCGCGATGAATGGCGTCGACTGCCCGTCGAAAGCCAGCGAGGGGCGATCGCCGTAGTGGAGAACGCCTCCCTCGACGATCTCGATTCGCCAGGACGACCCCGTCCAGCGCGCGAGCTTGAGGGTGTCGGCGTCCGAGCCCGTGCCCTTTCGGGCGCCGTACGCGATGGCCGGATTGCCCTGGCTGTCGAACGCAAGCGAGCTGAAGGTGCAGTACCTGTCGACACTGGGATCGGAGTCGACGCTCTGCGTCACCCAGCCCGAGCCGTTCCACCGCGCGAACCGGAGCCCCGTCGTCGGCGTTTTGGCGAGATAGCTGATCGAGGGGTATCCGTCGGGGCCGTAGGCGAGAGAGGGGTGGTCGTTGATCTTGCCCACGGTTTCGACGGCCTCGACTTTCCAGGACGAGCCGGTCCAGTGGGCGAGCTGAAGGACGTCCGATCCGAAGACGACCGACGGTTTGCCGTCTCCGGGGTCGGTCGCAAGCGAAGGCGTGTGCCACGGGTCCGTTCCCGGGAGGCTCGAAATCTGCCACGAGGAGGTCACACGGTCCCATCGGGCGACTCGCGTCTCGCTCGTCAAAGACTCTGGAAGAGAGGCCGTGTAGCTGATCGTCGGCGTGCCGGAGGGGTCGTACGTCACGGACGGATAGCTGACCGTACGAGGGGCGGTGCTGTCGCTGAAGATCGAGACTTCCCACGGGGACGGCGGAGGGGTGACGACCATCGGGACGTAGGCACCGTCCCCGGTCCTCTCTCCCGGCCCTGCCCCGTCGTTCACGACGGCGTACGAGATCCACGGGGCCGAGCCGACGAGCCGCTTCACCCGGACCCAGCCGTTGGCGACTCCCTTGCTCCCGAGGAAGCCGGACTTCTGGGCCCAGGCCCCGGGATCGAGCGTCACCTGCTCCGGATCGCCGCGCGGCAGGCCTGCCGCGTCGCCGTCGTACGCCTGGAGCTCCAGCGTCACCGCGCCGGTCCCGTCCGCCCCCGCGTTCAGCACGGCGACATTCGTCCTGTTCGTCGCGTCCGCTCGGAGGCCGTAGAGCCAGGCCTCCGTCGATGCTTCCTGTCCCTCGTAGACGCCTAGAGTGAAGAGCCCGAACTGCCCCGCCGCCGGGGAAAGCGACGCCGTCCGCGCCCCGGCGAAGACGTCGGAGAGGGCGGCGCCCTCGACCGAGACCCTCAGGGCCCCGGCGTAGCTTGCTGCCCCCTTCGCCCCGATCTCGAGCCCCTTTCCTCGCAAGTACGCGAGCGCGTCGGGAATGACGAGCTGCTCGCGCGGCCCGAGCTTCAGGACGATCCTTCCCCCCGTCCCGAGCACTGGAGAGAGGCTCTCCGTGTAACCGAGCGTGAGCGTCGCCTCGGTGCTTCCCCTGTTGGAGAGCACGAGCTCGCTCAGGAAGCCTGACGTCGTCTCGACGAGGACCGGCACCGTGACCCGGTCTCCCGTCGCGTCCGGTGTCGTCGGCGTCAGGTACGACCCATCGCTCGTCCCGTTGCAGTTCACGACACCGTACGCGCCGAACGCTCCGTAGTCCGCCGTCTTCTCGACGGTGACCCAGCCGTTCACGAATCCCGTGCCGTCGAGGATGCCGCTGAACTGCGTCCAGCCGTAGGCCGGGACCTTGAGGGCGTCTGCCTTGACCACGGACGCTCCCGAGCCGTCCCCCGCGAAGGCCACGACGCGAACCGTCACATCTCCGATCGTCGGGTTGTAGATCGCCACGTTGGAGCGGTCCTGTGCGTTCGCGCGGATTCCGTAGAGGGTCGCGCTCGCCTTCAGGCCGGACTGCGGCGTTGACCCCGGGTAGGCGAGGCCGGCCGCTCCCAACGGCTGAGGCGACGAAGTGGCCGTCGTCGTCCGCGCTGTGACGGCCGCCGCATCCGGCGACGACAACCCGTAGAAGGTGAGCCGCAGCGTCCCCCCTCGGTCGCCTGTCGCCGGAAGAGGAAGCCCGCGCGCGACGAGGAAAGCGATCGCGTCCGGAATGACCCTCTGCTCCCCTGGCTCGAGCGGCTCCCGGAACCTCCCGCTCCCCCCGCCGAACGCCGCCGTGTATTTCACCTCGATCGTTGCCGGTGTCGTCCCACGATTCGCAAGCGTCAGCTCCGTCGTGTAGAAGGAGCCCGCCGCCCCGCCGCTCGACAGGACGATCGGGACGAAGAGATCGGCCGTCGTGCCCTCGCCTGCCGCGGGCAGCGCCGCAAGCGCGGCCGCCCACGCCATCGCCAGGGCTGCGGCGATTCGGAACGGGTTCATGCGCACGAAGGAAAGCGGATGAGTCATCGCGGTCTCCTCGTTGGCTGTCCCGGACTCCGGCGAAATTGTTTCGTCTCGAGTCTGCGAGCCGGGGATGTTCTCGTCAATGGAGGAAGACTGTCGTCGCGATCTTCACGGTTCGGGATCCGGGTTCGGCTTCCAGTCAGCTCCCCCGAACATCGTGTTGCGGGTATTGGACAGAATGGGCATCGCCGGTCGAGCGAAGCCTGTGAACGGCGAGACGAAGTAACCTCCCCCCAGCTCCACCGAGCGGGCCCAGAACAAGAGCTGCGTGCCGCCCGGCGACCACTGCACGGACTCGTATGCGAACTCGTCGTCGAACCCGGTCAGACAACCGGAGTCCGTGATAGTCCCCGCGTCGCGGTCGAAGTCGAACCACCAGAGATCGTCCGTACCGAGGTCGAAGGAGTGGACTGCGGCTGCCAGACGGTTCGTGGAATGCGCCCAGTCTCCATTCACATACGCATTTCCGAGACCGGGCAATTCAATCGTCCTTCCGTTCTCGAGCGTTGACGTGTTCGCGTCGAAATCGAACATCACGTAGCTGTACACGTACGGGCTCTCGCCGCGGACTGCGGTGAGGTGCGTGCCGTCTCCCGTCCAGGCCGGTTCACCCCAGTCGTACGCACCGGACGACTCGTTGCAGGTCAGGCAGAACGGGCCGGACGAAACTTCGGGCGGGACCGTGTCGAGGTCCACTTCGACGGCCCACAGGTCCCACGCCCCGCAGTTCGCCGAGTAGGCGAGCCAGTGCTTCCCGGTCGCCGCTGCCGGAACGGGCCGCCACGCGAGCGAGGAAGCACTCCCGCACGGGGTCAGCACGGGAGTGGGATAAGCGCCGTCCCGCCGGACGAACCAGAGGCGATGGACCCCGCCCTGGTTGCTCGTGAACGCGATCCAATCGCCGTCGGGGGCCCAGGAGGGATTCCCGTGCCGCACGCCTTTAGCTCCCGAGAGAAGGACCGTCTTCTGGGAGCCATCCGCCTGCATGAGCATGAGATCGGAGCGGTTCTGGCTCGTCGTCGTCTGGACGTAGACGATCGGGCACGTCGGGCAGGTCGGCGTGGTCGGCGGAGGGGCGGGCGGCTTGGCTTCCCCGTGGAGGGCCACGAAGAGCAGTCCCAGCGCGAGGCCGATGTTGAGGAGCGCCCTGACCATTTTCGACATGGGGACCTCCCGGAACCGATCGCCTCGGGCCTCGCGGCGTGACCCGACAGGGAGAGGGGATTTCCCGCCGATCCGTGGACCCGTGCTCCGGCTCTCTGCAGGAAGGTGCCGGCACCGTCAGGTCTGTGACAGGACGAGGGGACGAATGCCGTCAATCCCGACGGCCCGGGCGTATGCTTCGCGGAGGAATCCCGAACGGAGACCGATCGTGCGCGATCCAGAAGCGCCTGCGAATCTCGCGGGGCTGACGGAGCGGATCCGCCTCGGCGATCGTGCCGCCGACGAGGAGTTCGCGCTCCGGTTCCACCGGAGAGCTTTCACCCTGGCCCTCGTGCGAACGCGCGATCCCGAAACGGCGCGCGACGTCGCCCAGGAGACGATCCTCGCGGTCCTTCAGTCGGTCCGCGAGGGCCGCCTGAACGACCCCGCCGCACTCGCCGGTTACGTCTGCGGTACGGCGAAGAACCTCGTCTTCGCGCACCAGCGCACCGCAAGGACGCGGGACGAGAGCCTCGAGGCGGAGCCCGCTGCACCGAACGACCTCGAGGCCGAACTGGAAGACTCCGAGCGCCGATTCCTCGTGCGGCGAGTCTTGCGGGCGCTCGGGGCCCCGGACCGACTCGTCCTCCTCATGACGTTCGTCGACGGGCTCAGCCCGGCCGAAGCCGGAGAGAAACTCGGAATCCGGCCCGACGCGGTAAGGCAGAGAAAGGCCCGCGCCCTCCGCCGGGCCCGCGCTCTCCTCGACCGACTGTCACGGCCGGAGCCGGGGCGACACCTTCTCACGAGGGAGTCGTGAACCGCTGCCCGGACATGCCGCAGACCGAGGCGATGGAGCGCTACCTCCGGGGCGAGTTGGAGGAGCCGGCGGCGTCGGCCTTCGAGGAGCACTACTTCACCTGCGACTCCTGCTTCGCGGCCCTGGAGGACCTCCGGTCCCTCCGGACGGAGCTGGTCCGCTCCCGGAAAGCCGTGAGTCTGACCGCCGCGATGGCTCGGCACCTGCCGTGGCTCGGTCTCGCGGCGGCGGTCCTCGCCCTCGGCGTCGCCGGGACCTTCCTCCTCTCACGCGAGAGGCCGGCCCCGACTCCCGAACCCGACGCGGTGACGACCCCGTCCTCGCGATTCGCGGAACTCGCGCGCGTCGAGCCGCCTGCGTGGACCCCGGTCCGGCTGCGCGGGAGCGAGGACGAGGCCGGGCGTCGATTCCGGGAGGCGATGGAGAAGTACGAGAAGGGCGACTGGGCGGCGGCGCTGCCGATCCTCCGGGACGCGTCGCAACTCGACCCGTCCGCTCCCGGCGCCTCCTTCTACCGCGGAGGCTGCGCCCTGCTCGCGGGCGATCCAGCCGAGGCCGCCGAGAGCCTCGAACGCGTTGTCGCACTCGGGGACACGCCGTATCTCGAGGAAGCCCGCTTCTACCTGGCAAAGGCCCGGCTCGCGAAGGGTGATGCCCCGGGAGCCCGCAACGAGCTCCTGCGGATCGCCCGAGAGGACGGCCGGCGGAGAGCAGAGGCCCGCCTTCTGCTCGGGCGCCTCGACGCGCTCGGAAGGGTCGCGCCGTGAGCCGGCACGGGAGGGAGCCGCCGTGAAAGTTCGCCTCGCGATCCGGAGACTGACCCTGACGGTGGCCCTCTCGGTCGCCGTGCTCGCCCTTTGTGGCGCGAGCGCGGAGATGGTGGTCCCGCTTCCGCAAGGAGCCGTTGCGGCCGAAACGATTCGTCAGCTGATCCGAGACGGGCGATACGCCGAAGCCGAGTCAGCCGCTCGCGTCCACCTCGCCGCGGTGGAACGAGCCGAGGGCTGCGAGTCGCTCGAGACGGCGAGGGCGATCGATCTCCTCGTCGAGTCGCTCTGGCGCGGGGGGAAGTCCAGGGATGCCGGCGCCCTGGAGCTCGCTGAGGAGGCGATCGCGATCCGGCAGAATGCGCTCGGAGACTCCGACCCGGAGCTGTCGGACTCGCTCTCACACGTCGCCATCGTCTACGGGGAGCTCGGCCGGCACAAAGACGCCCGCCGCCTGTTTGAGCAGGCGCTCGCCGTTGCGACGGCGGCGCATGGGGCCCAGGACGACCGCGTCGCAAGAATCCACCTGAACCTCGGGTCGATCCTGCGCGAAGTCGATCCCCTCGCCTCGGAAGGCCATTTCACCGAGTCGCTCCGGCTCTTCGAGGACGCGGAGGGGCCGGAGAGCCCCCGCGTCGCCGAGGCCCTCAACGACCTCGCCAACATCTGGGCCGACCGGGGCCAGTTCGCCGAAGCTGAGGAGGCCTACGCGAGAGTGCTCCGGATCAAGCAGAGCTCCCTCGGTCCGGAACACCCCGACGTCGCGGTCGGGTTCGCGAACCTCGGCTACCTCCACGTCGAGACAGGCGACTACGAGACGGCGCGAGACGAGCTCGAGCGAGCCCTCGCAATTCGCGAGAAGTCCATTGGACGTGAACACCCCGCCACCCTGCAAACACTCGGGAATCTCGCGATCGCCACGGGCCTTCTCGGCTTTCCCGCCGAACCGCTCTGGGAGGACCTGCTCAATCTCGCAGACCGTAGCCTCGGGCCCGGACATCCGTTTCCCGCCGGCGTCCGGGCGAACTTCGCCGTGAGCCTCTCCGAGATCGATCCTATCCGTGCACGGCGACTCAACGAGGAGGCGTACGACGCGCTCGTTCGAGTCTATGGCCCTGCCCACCCGCGTTGCCTATGGGTTCTGTCAAACCTCGGCGAGGCGGCCCTTCGCGAAGGCGACGTCGCCGTCGCGGAAACTCGCCTTCGCGAGGCAGTGAACGGGCTCGAGAGGGCGCCGGGAGCCCCGCCATCCATCCTCTACGCCGCGCGGCGGTCCCTCGCACAGTGCCTTTCGGAGAAGGGCGCGACCGAGGAAGCCAGGAAGCTCTTCACCGTGGCGCTCGCCGCCCAAGAAGGCCTGAACGGACCCGTTCATCCGCAAGTCGCCTCTGCCCTGACAGACTTCGGCGAGTTCCTCCGCCGGGAAGGCGATGTCGCCGGCGCGAGTACCGCCTTCGAGCGCGCGCTCGCGATCCGCGAGAAGGCTCTCGGGCCGGAGCACCCCGATGTCGGCGACACCCTCTTCGCCCTCGCCGACCTCGAGGCGGTCACGGGTCGGCTCGAGGCCGCTCGCGGCCACTTCCGCAGTGCCATCGCGATCGAGGAGAAGGCCCGCGCGCCGGAGGACCCACGGAACGCGAAGGGCTACCGCAACTACGCGGCGTGCCTCCTCCGCAGCGGCGAGGCCGCGGCCGCCCTCGAGGCCGCCCTGAAGGCCGAGGCCATCGCGTCCCGGATGCTCCGCGCCACGCTGGCCGGGGTGCCGGAGCGGCAGGCTCTCGGGCTCGTGGCGAAGACGCCCTCGGGCCTGGGCCTCGCCGTAGCCGCAGCCGTCGCACTCCGGCAGCCCGATGCCGCGGCCCGGGCCCTCGACGCCCTCGTCCGCTCCCGCGCCCTCGTCCTCGACGAGATGTCGCAGCGGAGGCGCTCCCTCCGCGGAGACGAGAGCGGCGAGACAGCCCACCTGTTCGATGCCTGGGTCGCCGCGCGCGACCGTCTCGCCCGTCTCACCGTGCTGGGCGAGGACGAGAAGTCGCCCCAGAGGTACCGCGCGCGTCTCGAGAAGGCCCGGGCCGACAAGGACGCCGCCGAGCGAGCCCTCGCCGACCGGAGCTGGGAATTCCGGAACGAGCGGTCGAGGGACGCGGCGGGGCTCCCCGAGGTGAGGGCAGCCCTCCCTCCGGGCAGCTCGCTCGTCGCATTCGTGAAATACCCCCGGATCTCGCGGGCGAAGGCGGGTGCAGCGGAGGCAGCGTCCGCGCCGCCGGTCGACGCGTATGCCGCCTTCGTCCTTCGGCAGGGGGCGCGCGCGCCCGACGTCGTCCCGCTGGGAGCGGCCAAGGCGATCGACGCGGCGGTCGCCTCGATGCGCGACTCGATGGTCCGGACGTCGGCGACGCTCGGCGGCCCGGGCGGCACGCCCGTGACCTCGTACCGGCGCCTCGCCGTCACGCTGGGAGACCTCGCCTGGAGGCCGCTCGAGCGCCACCTCGCCGGGACGAAAACGGCCTTCGTCGTCCCCGACGGCTCGCTCCAGCTCGTCAGCTTCGCGGCGCTCCCCTGCGAAGCCGACGCCTGGCTTCTGGAGAAGGGCCCCGTCTTCCACTACCTCTCCGCCGAGCGCGACCTCGTCCCGTCGAACGACGTGAAGGGAGCTGGCCTTCTCGTCGCGGGATCTCCGGACTTCGACTCCCTGCCCCTCGCGGTCGCTCAGTCGGCCGCGCCGCGTCTCCGCGGCCCCGAGCCGACAGCCCCCGCTGCTCTCGTGCACCGCGGCCCGCCGCCGTCCTGCCGCAGCTTCGCCTCACTCCGCTTCCCGGCGCTCCCCGCGTCGCTCGGCGAGGTCGAGGAGATCGCCGGGCTCTGGCGCGACGCGTCGGCCTCCGGGAACGGGAAGGGCCCGCGCGCCTCCAAGGCCGGCCCCCCGCTCCTCCTCTCCGGAGCGGCCGCGAGCGAACGCGCCGTGAAGGAGAACGCACCGGGCCGCTCCGTCGTCCACCTGACGACCCACGGCTTCTTCCTCGGCGAATGCATGGCGAGGGCGAGTTCGTCGGGCGAGAAGACAGCAGGGGACCTCGCCTCCGCGGTCTACGCCGAGAACCCCCTTCTCCTCTCCGGCCTCGCGTTCGCCGGCGCCAACCGTCGCGCCGAGGCCCCGGCGGGAGGCGACGACGGGATCCTGACTGCCGAGGAGGTCGCCGCACTCGACCTCACGGGCGTCTCGTGGGCCGTCCTCTCCGCGTGCGAGAGCGGTCTCGGCGAGGCGCGGGCCGGAGAGGGTCTCTTCGGCCTTCGGCGCGCGTTCCAGGTGGCCGGGGCCAGGACGCTCATCACGAGCCTCTGGCCCGTCGAGGACGAGGCGAGCCGGCGGTGGATGAAGGCGCTCTACGAGGGGCGGCTCGCCCGCGGCCTTGACACCGCGCGGGCCGTCCGCGAGGCGAGCCTCGCCGTCCTCCGCGAGCGCCGCGCGGCAGGCCTGAGCGACCACCCCTTCTTCTGGGCCGGCTTCCTCGCCTCCGGCGACTGGCGCTGACCCGGAGCCTGCTTCGGCCCATCACGCACGAAGGCCCCCGGTCGCCCGGGGGCCTTCGACTCCTCGTTCAGGTCGGACGCCGCGCTACGCGACCGTGACCTCCTTGCAGAGGTAGACGTCCTGGATGGTGTTGAGGAGCTTCGCCCCGTCGGCCATCGGGCGCTGGAAGGCCTTGCGGCCCGAGATGAGGCCCATGCCGCCCGCGCGCTTGTTGATGACGGCCGTCTTTACCGCCTCGGCGAAGTCGTTCTCGCCCGAGGCGCCGCCCGAGTTGATGAGGCCCGAGCGCCCCATGTAGCAATTGGCGACCTGGTAGCGGGTCAGGTCGATCGGGTGGTCCGTCGTGAGGACCTCGTAGACCCGCTTGTCCGTCTTGCCGTAGGGGTTCTCCTTCGAGGCGAGGACGTTGTAGCCGCCGTTGTTCTCGGGGAGCTTCTGCTTGATGATGTCCGCCTCGATCGTCACGCCGAGGTGGTTCGCCTGGCCGGTCAGGTCGGCGGAGACGTGGTAGTCCTTGTCCTTCTTGAAGGCGTTGTTCCTGAGGTAGCACCAGAGGACGGTCGCCATCCCCATCTCGTGCGCCGCGTGGAACGCCTGGCTGACCTCGATGATCTGCCGGCCCGAGGCGTCCGACCCGAAGTAGATCGTCGCGCCGACGGCGACGCACCCCATGTCCCGGGCCTGCTTGATCTGCGCGAACATGATCTGGTCGAACTTGTTCGGGTAGGTCAGGAACTCGTTGTGGTTGATCTTGAGGAGGAACGGGATCTTGTGCGCGTACTTCCGCGCCAGGGAGCCGAGGACGCCGAGCGTCGAGGCGACGGCGTTGCACCCCCCCTCGACCGCGAGGTTCACGATCCCCTCGGGGTCGAAGCAGACGGGGTTCTTCGCGAAGCTGGCGCCGGCGGAGTGCTCGATCCCCTGGTCGACGGGGAGGATCGAGAGGTAGCCGGTGCCGGCGAGGCGGCCGTGGTCGACGAGCTGCTGGAGGCTCCGGAGGACGGGGATCGAGCGGTCGGACTGCGCCCAGATCCGGTCGACGACGTCGGGGCCCGGGAGGTGGAGCATCGCCTTCGGGATGCCCGTGCAGGTGTGCTCGAGGAGCGACTTCGCCTCGTTGCCGAGGGCCGCGGTGATTGTGTCGATCGTGCTCATGTGCAGGTCTCCTCGCTTGGTCTCGCGATGACCCGCGCATCGTATCTCCCCGGCTCTCCGGGGAACAGTCCGGAGGCCCGTTCCCGCCCTTCCCGGGCCGCCCCGCCGCCCCTCGGCGGGCCGCCGATCCGCTATTCTGTCGGCCCGGGAGGCACCCGTGATCCGACGACGCTGCCTGAGCCTGGCTCTCGCCGTCCTTTCCCTGTCCGGACTTCCCGGCCTCGCGACGCCGCAGGTGCCGGAGCGGGCCGAACCCGCGCGCCGCCCGCGGATCGGCCTCGCCCTCGCCGGCGGAGGCGCCCGGGGCGGCGCCCTGGTCGGCGTCCTGAAGGTGCTCGAGGAGATGCGGGTCCCGGTCGACTACGTTGCCGGGACGAGCATCGGGTCGATCGTCGGCGGCCTCTACGCGATCGGCATGCCTCCCGAGCGGATGGCCCAGGAGCTCCGGACGATCGACTGGGAGGACGCCCTCTCCGACGACCCGGGACGGAAGGACCGGGACTACCGCCGGAAGGAGGACGACCCTCTCTACCTGATCAACGCCGAGCTCGGGCTCTCGAAGGGAAAGGTCGTCATCCCCACCGGCCTCGTCGCGGGCCAGAAGCTCGGCTACCACCTGCGCCGGCTCACCTGGCCCGCCTCGTCCGTGCAGGACTTCGACCGCCTCCCGATTCCCTACCGCGCCGTCGCGGCGGACATCGAGACGGGCGAGGTCGTCGTCCTCGGCTCCGGGGACCTCGCCCGGGCGCTCCGCGCGAGCATGGCGATCCCGGGCTTCTTCTCGGCGGTCGAGTGGGAGGGCCGGCTCCTCGTCGACGGCGGCGTGGCGAGGAACCTGCCCGTGGACGTGGTCCGGAAGATGGGGGCCGAGGTCGTCATCGCCGTCGACATCTCGACCCCGCTGGCGAAGCGGGACGACCTCAAGGGATTCCTCGGGATCCTCGGCCAGACGACCGGCTTCCTGACCCGGCTCAACGTCGAGAACCAGATCGCGACCCTCCGCGGGCGGGACCTCCTCATCGCCCCCGACCTCGAGGGGATCGCGACCCTCGGGTTCCCCCGGTTCGGGGAGGCGATCGACCGGGGAGAGGCCGCGGGCCGCGCCGCAGCGGAGAGGCTCCGGGAGTTCTCGGTCTCGCCCGAGGAGTACGCGGCCTGGAAGGCGGCCCACCCGCCCCTCTTCACCGACGAGACGCCGGAGATCGCCGAGCTCCGCGTCGACACGGCCGGCCGGGTCGACCCCGACATCGTCTCCCACCGGGTCCGCGTCACGCCGGGCCGCCTCGACTGGAACACGCTCTACGAGAGCCTCGAGGGGGTCTACGCCTTCGGCGACTACGAGACCGTCGACTTCCTGATCGAGGGCCCCAGGGATCGGCGCGTCCTGACGATCGAGCCGAGGATCGCGGCGGAGGCTCCGACGCGGCTCCGGGCGGGCCTCGTCTTCGGGACCGAGTTCTCGAGCGAGAGCATGTTCGGGCTGAGGGTCGGAATCGACCGGACGCGCCTGAACCGACTCAGGGCCGACTGGAAGACCCGGGTCGAGGTCGGGCGCCGCACGGCGCTCTCGACCGAGCTCTACCAGCCGCTCGACGCGAGCCAGCGGCTCTTCGTCTCGCCGTTCGTCGGGTGGGACCGCTACCCGAGGAACATCTTCCTCGGCGACTCCGTGGTCGCCCGCTATTTCGACACCCGGATCCAGGCGCGCTTCGACACCGGCCTCTCCTTCGGATCGCTCGGAGAGCTCCGGCTCGGCCTCGTCCGGGACCGGAACACCTTCTCGCAGGAGATCGGGTCCCCTTCCTGGATCGACGCGACGGCCGAGCGGGCGGGCGGGGAGCTTCGGGCCCGATTCGACCAGCTCGACAACGTCCGAATCCCACGCTCGGGGTGGATGGCCGAGGCCGTTGTCGGCGTGTACGGCGACTTCCTCGGGGCCGACACCCGCTACGACAAGTTCTCGGCCGACGCCCTCGGCGCCCTCTCCTTCGGCGACTGGACGATCCACGGGGGCTTCGAGGCGTCCGGCCCGTTCGGCGGCACCGAGCTCCCGTTCTTCGACCTCAACTGGCTGGGCGGCTTCATGAGGCTTTCGGGCCTCCGGACCGGGCAGCTCTTCGGCGAGTACGCGGGCCTGCTGCGCGTCGGGACCCGCTACCGCGTCTCGAAGCTCCCGAGCCTCCTCGGTTCCGGCATCTTCGTCGGCGCCACCCTCGAGACCGGGAACGTCTGGAACCGGACGAGCGACATCAAGCCCTCGAACCTGATCTGGGCGGGAAGCCTCTACGGAGCGGCCGACACGATCCTCGGCCCCCTCTACCTCGGCTTCGGCCTCGCGGAGCAGGGGAACGAGACGTTCTTCCTGTCGCTGGGGCTCCCCCTGTAGGCGCGTCGGCGACGGAGACGAAACGGGCCCGCCCTCCGGCTCCGGAGAGCGGGCCCGCGCAAATGGACTTCGAAACCGCTACTTCTTCGCGGCTCCGGGCGGGAAGTTCTCGAAGAGCTTCGCGAGGACTTCCTTGACCTTCTGCTCCCGCTCGTCGGGAGTCGCGGAGGTCGAGATCTGGTCCTTGGCGACGCCGCGCCAGACGGCGTTGTGGGAAACCCCGTCGACGATGTCGACGACGAGCGTCCCGGTCGGGATCTGCTGGACGGTCGTCGTCTGCGTGCCGCCGCCCCAGCGCCAGCCGCCCCAGCCGCCGTAGCCGTAGCCGGTGGTGTTGATCTGCGTGTCCTTGCCCGCCTGGAAGTGGAGGAAGACGGTCAGGTCACCGCCGTCCGGAGCCGCCTTGAAGCCCTTCCCCTCGAGCGTGGAGGTCAGGGCGGCCTTCACCCTCTCGGCGGCGATCTGGTTCGCCGGGGGCTTCCCTTCCTTGAGCGTGAACGTCTTGTACTTCGAGAAGTCGGTCCCGGGGGCGTAGTCGGTGTTGATCTCCAGCGTCGAGCAGCCGAACGCGGCGGCCACGAAGGCCAGGGTTGCAAGTCGGGTCAGCTTCATTTGGCTCCTCCTTGGGAGAATTGAGATTCGCAACGGAAAGGATACCTCGCAGCGCAGCGGATTTCAGCGCCACGCGAGCCGGATCTGCATGCCGAAATCCGACACGGCGCGGGTCGGATTCAGGCCCCGGGCCGTCGCGCGGGGGGCGGCGACCAGCGGCCCGGCGGGACGACCTTCGGCGAGGCGGGGTCGCCGAGGTAGTGGGGAGACATGATCTGGACGCCGTGCTCGTTGAACGCGTCCTGGACGTTCGCGTGGAGGGCGGAGAGGACGGCGATCCGGTCCCCGGGCCTCTCGATGGCCGCATTCAGCTCGTACTCGACGTAGAAGTCGGAGAGGGACCAGTGGCGGACGAATGGGGCCGGATCCTGCTTCAGCCCCCCGGTCCGCTCCGACGCGAGGAGGAGGAGCCCCTCCACCTGCCGCCAGGGGGCGTCGTAGCCGATCGTCACCCGGGTCGAGAGGAGCGGCCCCCCCGGGCTCTTCGAGCGCGAGTGGTTCCGGAGGACGGCGCCGGCCACGACGGCGTTCGGGATCGACATCTCGTCGTTCCAGGGGGTCGTGATCTTCGTCGTGAAGAGTCCCTGGACCTCGACGATCCCTTCGACGTCGCCGATCCGGACGAAGTCCCCCACCTTGAAGACGCGGGCGTAGAGGAGCATGAAGCCGCTGAAGACCTGGCCCACGATCGTCGTTGAGCCGAGCGAGACCATCACGCCCAGGACGACGCTGACCCCCTTGAACGCCTCCGTCCCGCTCCCCGGGAGGTAGGGGTAGGCCATGATGAGGGCGAAGATCCAGAGGATCGCCGTGACGATGCGGCGCGTCGGCTTCGTCGTCTCGGCCAGGGCCGGGGAGACCTTGATCCGGCCCTCCTCGATCGCGTCGAAGAAGGCTCCCGAGAGCTTCACGAGGAGCTGCGTCAGGAGAGCGATGACGACGACGAGGAAGAGGTCCGGGAGCTGGCGGAGGGCGCCTTTCCCGATGGCCCGCGCCGTCGAGGCGAGGAAGCGCCCGAGCTCCTCGCCCCAGGGGCGGGTCCAGGGGAAGCACCGCAGGACCCAGGCGAGCCAGAGGTACACCGCGAAGAAGCCCGCGACGGCGACGGCGACGCGCACGGTCCAGGTCGCCGCCTGCGTCAGCCAGAGGAGGGGCACGAAGCCCTTCCCGCCGACCGCGAGGCGCCCCGCCAGCCGCTCCGTCAGGGCGACGAGACGCCCCTCGAGGAGCCGTCTCGCGAAGCGGAGGAGGCCGACGAACAGGAGGAAGAGCGCCGTCGCCACGAGGCTCGACGCGACCTCCGCGGCGAGCCTCCTCCCGTCGTGCCTCTCCCGCACCTCGGAGAGCCCCTGCGCGAGGCTCTTCGAGACCGACTCCGCGACGGCGTCGATCGTCTCGCCGGCCTCGGGGTCGAGGTCCGCGGGGACGAGGGCGAAGACCATCCGGGAGCCGACGAGGAAGAGGCGCACGTCGCCCTCGATCCTCTGGTGCACCTCTCCGAGGCCTCCCTCGCGGACGATCTCGTCGAGCGTCCGCTGCGCCTCGCGGGCCCGCGTGACCGGGGGCCGGGCGAAGAGCTCGGCGCGGAACGTCGCGACGACGCGCGCGCCGACGGTCACCTCGGCGGGCTCCGGCCGGGCCGCCGCCGGGACCTCGCCCGCGGCGGGGAGAGCGAGGACGAGGGCGAGGACGGCCGCCGCGGCGGCCCCTCCCGTCGCGCGCACTACTTCTTCGGCGCCGGCTTCGCCGCGGCGGCCCGCGTGTACCGGTACTCCAGGATCGGGCGGATCGCGCCGGCGAGCTTCTCCTCGAAGACCTCGCTGTAGGCGTCGTCCGACGACTTCTGGATCCGCACCCTCACGTCGGCCCGCTCGCCGAAGGCCCAGAGGGAGCCGGTGAGGACGAGCGCGCCGCCGTCCCAGCCGCTCGTTGCGACGAGGGGCTGGATCGCCCCGCGGCCGCCGTTCGTCAGGATCTGCCGGAACCAGTACTCCTGGTACGGGTCGTAGATCAGGGCGTCGATCGTCTTCAGGTTCCCGATCGTCTGCCGCGAGACGAGCGTCCGGCCGTCGAGGTCGAGACGCGACTCGCGGGTCCCGGTCGCGATCTGCTCCGGCATCGTCCCGGTCTTGTAGACCTTCTCCGTGACGTCCCAGCGCCCCTCCATCCAGGCGACCTTCTTCATGACCTCGACGCCCGTCTGGAGCTTCTGCTGCAGGGCGGGGTTCTTCTCGCGGCGCGCCTGCCAGCGCTCGAAGAGGGTCGGCGGCTCCTGGGAGAGGGCGGCCGGTGCGGCGAGGGCGAGCAGGGCGGAAAGGGCGATGGCAGCTCTCACGTTTCTCCTCCCGGGGGGTCCGATCGGCGGGTCGGGGGAAGTCTAACCGTTCGGGCGCCGCCGCCACCCGCGCCGGGGGGGGCTGCCCGAAAGGGCTTCCGCCGGCGCGCAGCGAAGCCGCGGTCCCTGCCGGACGGCGTTGTAATCTCGCCCGGCGTGCCGTCTCCGCCGTCGGCGGCGGTCCGGCGCCAGATCCCGTCCCGACGAGGAGCAGACGCAGATGAAACGAACCGAGAAGCACTCCCCGAGGACACGCCGGCGCGCCGTCGCCGCGGCCGCCCTCGCACTTCCCGTCCTCGCGCTCGTCGCGGCGACCGCGCTCCGGGCCGCCGCGCCGGAGACGCCGCGCCCCGCGATCCCGGGCAAGTTCGTCTGGTTCGACCTCCTCGCGACCGACTCCGCGGCCGCCGAGAAGTTCTACGGCGGGCTCTTCGGCTGGACCTTCGAGCTGCAGAAGCAGAAGGGGCGGGAGAACCCGTACAAGGCGGTCCGCCTCGCGGGCGTGCCGATCGGCGGCATCGTCGACGTCTCCGCGCGGAAGGCGGAGGTCCCCGCGTCGGTCTGGCTGAGCTACGTCTCCGTCCCCGACGTCGAGAAGACGACGGAGGAGTTCCGGCGCCGGAACGGCAAGGTCCTGCGCGGGCCCTCCCAGGTCGGCGAGTATGCCCGCGCGGCCGTCGTCGTCGACCCGCAGGGGGCCCTCCTCGGCCTCGCGCACATCTCGAAGGGCGACCCGCCCGACGGCGCCGCGGTGCCCGACGGGGCGTTCCTCTGGATGGAATACGTCGCCGAGGACGCCCCCGCGGCGATCGCCTTCTACGGCGACGCCCTCGGCTACACGGCCGAGAAGATCGAAGGCGGCGCGAACGTCGAGTACTTCGCCCTGAAGGCCGGCGGGATCCCGCGCGCCGGGCTCTACGCCCGCCCCTGGAAGGAGATCCGGTCGAACTGGCTCCCGTACGTCAAGGTCGCCGACGCGGCCGCCGCCGCGAAGAAGGCCGAGGCCTTCGGCGGGCGGGTCGTCCTCGCTCCGAAGCCGGAGGTCAGGAACGGGACCCTCGCCATCGTGACCGACCCGAACGGGGCGGCCGTCGCGCTCCAGCAGTGGCCGATCGCAGGCCAGGCGAAGTGAGAGCGGGGAGAACGAAGATGAAGAAGCACCTGGTCCGCGCTCTCGCCATCCTGGCGATCGTCGTCCTCGGCGTCGCCCTCCCGGCGTGCGAGTCGATGGACGACGGCTACACCTCCACGTCGGTCTACGTCGGCGTCGGCTACCCGGTCTACGGCGGCTACTACGGCCCGGGCTGGAGCGGCTGCTGCTACGGCGGGGGCGGCTACTACGGGGGCGTCGTCGTCGGCCCGCCCATCGGCGCGGTCGGGCCGCGCCCCGTGCACTACTGAGATCCGAGGCCCCGTCGGTCCCCGCCGCGAGCCCTCGCGGCGGGGACCCGGGACCTCGCTACTTCCCGGGGGCCTTCTCGACCGAGAAGACGATCGACTCGGTGTAGGTGATCTCGACGAGGTCGCCGACCTCCACTCCCTCGAGGTTCGCGGGGTTCTGGACGATCACCGTCTTCGTCTCGCCGCTCGGCCCCTTGAACGTCACGGAGGGGACCTTCGGGTCGATCGCCGCCACCGTGACGACCTTCGTCGTCACCGTCTTCTTCGTGCCCGAAGGCTTCTCCCCCGCCTTGCCCTGCTCGACCTTCGTGACGGCCCCGCCCGGCCCGCCCGGACCCGGCTTCTTCAGCTCGTAGGCGACGGACTGGGTGAGGGTCGCGTTGACGCGGTCGCCCGCCTTCACCTTGTCGAGGTCCTTCAGGGCGGGGTCGACCGAGATCGAGAAAGTCTTCCCCTTCTCGTCCTTCAGCTCCACGACGCGGGAGGCGAAGTCGACCCGGACGACCGTGGCCGTCATCATCGTGTACTCGGCCCCCGCGACGCGCGGCGAAGACGGAGCCTTCTGGGCGGTGGCGGGAACGGCGGCGGCGAGCGCGGCCGCGAGGACGAGCTGCGGGACGGAAAGACGCTTCACGGCTGGTTCTCCTTCGCGGCGGCGGTCGGCTTCGGGGGCGGTACGGCCTCGACGCGGTCGGCCACCTTCCCCTTCTCGGCAGGGAGGACCCGCACGCGGACGAGCTGCCCGGGCTTCAGGTCGGCCGCGACCTTCGCCCCCTCCTTCAGCGTGTAGGTGTTGTCGACTCCGGTCCTCTGGATCCGGATCGTGACCGACTTCCCGGGCTCGACCGCGACGAGGTTTCCGCGGATCGTCGCGGTGTTCGCGCCGGTCGCGACGGCCTTCCCGGTCGGGGCGGGACCGACGGGGATGCTCGCGGCCGGGGCGGCCGCGCTGCCGGGCGCCGGGGCGCCCGGAGCGGACGCCCCTGCCGGGGCCGCCGCGGGCTTCGCGCCCGGCTTCGGCGCGGCCTGCGGCGTGGCGCTCGGGTCGTAGCGCTTCGTGATCGCGTAGCCCTCGGAGTCCATCGGCATTCCGCCGTCCGGCTTGACGGTCCCCTCCCTGTTCGGCTGCCCGGGGAGGGACGGGGCGGTGACGTGCTGCGGGGCCGACTGCGGCGTGGCGGCGGGAGTCGGGGGGACCTCGTCGCCGGCCAGACTGGCCGCCGAGAAGACGAGGCCGAAGAAAGCGGCGGAGAGTCGGGCTGCGTTCATGCCGACAGTCTATCTGCCGCGGCCCGGCCGACAACCGGAAAGTGGGCGCCGCCACCGGCGGCGCCGGGTGTGCACCGTGAAAGAATCGGGGCACGGAGGCACGCCGGGATGCAATCGTCCGAGACCTCGGGGTCGAGGACCTGCCGGTTTCGGGCGGGGCGCGCGGGAGCGACCGCGGCCAGGGCCGTCCTCGTGCTCCTCCTCCTCCCGTCGTGCGGGCGATCGCGCGGCGGGGAGCTCCGGGTCGGCCTCGGAAAGGGGCTCACGAGCCTCGACCCCCACCTCCGGAACACCGTCGCCGCCATCGAGCAGCTCGGGAACGTCTACGAGCCCCTCGTGACGCTCGACGCGGCGATGCGGCCCCGGCCGTGCCTCGCCGCCTCCTGGTCGAATCCCGATCCCGTCACCTGGGTCTTCAGGCTCCGGCCGTCCGTCCTCTTCCACGACGGGAACCCGCTCAGGGCCGAGGACGTCGTCTACTCCTTCACCAGGCTGCGCGGCGACGCGCGCCTCCAGCTCTCGGAGTACGTCGCCACCGTCTCCGAGGTGAGCGCGCCGGCGGCCGACACCGTCGTCGTCAGGACGCGGTGGCCGAACGCCCTCCTCCTCGGGGACCTGAGCTTCGTCCCCGTCGTGCCGGCCGGCTCGACGACCGGGACGCTCGCCTCCCGCCCGACCGGGACGGGCCCCTGGCGCGTCGAGAGCTTCTCGCCCGGCCGGCTGCGCCTCGGGAGAAACGAGCGGTACTGGGGGCCGAAGCCGCACTTCGCGCGGGCCTCCGTCGACCTCGGCATCTCCGAGGCGGAGGCGCTCTCGGGCCTCGTCTCGGGACGGTGGGACGTCGTCCGCTACAGCTCCGCCGACCTCGAGGCCTGGGCCCGGCAGCAGCGGTCGTGGAACGTCGTCCCCTACCCGGACGTCTTCCTTAGGCACCTCGCCTGCGACGTCGCCCGCGAGACGACGCCGTTCTGTCCCGGCGTTCCGAACCCGTTCCGAAGGCGCGAGGTCCGGCAGGCGGTCAGCCTCGCCCTCGACCGGACGGCGCTCGCGCGCCGGGTCGACCCCGACGCGGTCGTCGCCTCGCAGCTCGTCCCGCCCTCGATCTTCGGCTTCGACCGGAACGCGCCGCCCCTCACCTGCGACGTCGAACGCGCGCGCCGGCTCCTCGCCGCGGCCGGCTACCCCGACGGCTTCGACGTCGTGCTCCACCGGAGCGGCTTCGCGGCGGCCGCCGAGGAGGTGAAGGCGCAGCTCGCGCGCGTCGGGATCCGCGTCACCGTGAGGCACCTCCCGAGCACCGAGTTCTTCGCGGCCCTCGACCGAAGGGAGCTGAGCTTCTGGATCGTCGCCGACGGCTGCATGACCGGCGACGCGCTGGAGCTCCTCCTCGGCTCGTTCCGTTCCCCCGACTCCGCGCTCGGCGCCGGGGTCGACAACTACGGCGGCTACCGCAACCCGGACGTCGACCTCGCCGTCGACGAGGCCCTCCGGCAGCTCGACCCGGCGAGCCGCCTGCCGGCCCTCCAGCGCGGCCTCCGCGCCGCGCTCGACGACGTCGCCTGGGTCCCCCTCTACTTCAGCCGCGAGGCCCTCGTCCTGCGCCGGCCGCTGACGTACCGGCCGCGGGCGGACGGCCTCCTCCGCCTCTCGGACGTCGGGCTTGGGGAGTGAGGCGGGGCGCGGCCCGGGCTACTTCTTCGGCTTCGGCGGGTAGCCCGCGAAGAGCTCCCTGGCGATCCCGATCGCCTTCTTCTCCCGCTCCTCCGGGTAGAGGTCACGCGAGATCTCGTCCTTGACGACCCCGCGCCAGACGAGGTTCTTCGTCGAGGCGTCGACGAGGTCGAGGACGAGGGTCCCGACGGGGATCCTCCGCACGGTCGTCGTCGCGACGCCGCCCCCCCAGCCGTAGCCGTACCAGCCGGTCGAGTAGTAGCCGTAGGTCTCGACCTGGAACTTCTCGTCCTGGACGAAGTGGCCGTAGATGAGGAGGTCCCCGCCCGTCTCGACCTCCTTCATCCCCTTCGCCTCGAGCGCCTGGGAGACGGCGTACCTCACGCTCCGTGCGGCCTGCGGGTTCCGAGGCTTGGCCCCTTCGCCGTAGCGGAACGTCCGGTACCTGCCGAAGTCCGTCGCGGGGTCGTAGTCCGTGTTGAGCTCCAGCGTGGAGCAGGCCGCCATCCCGAGTGCGAGCGCGGCGACGAGCGCGGGCGCGATCCTCATCCGTTCCTCCTCCGCGCACGATAGCCCACGGGGGCGCGCGCGACGGCGGCTAGAATCGCCGTCCCATGAAAACGAGCCGAAGGCCCGTGCCGAAGCCCGCTGCGGCCGCTCTCCTCGCGGCCCTCGTCCTCGCGTCGTCGCCCGCCGCCGGGGCGCCGGGCTTCTTCGACGACCTGCCGCGGAAGGGGTACATCCTCGAGGACTACGCGTACCTCGTGAACCGCTCCGGGGCGGGCGTGCTGCGCGAGGCGGTCGCGACGATCCGGTTCGTGCGGCTCGCCCTCGACCCGGGAACGCGCGGCGTCGCGCAGGACCTCTGGCCCGAGCGCGAGATGCTCCTCGTCGAGCACGCCTCGGGCGAGAAGGTCGCGTTCGAGCGGATCGTCCGCCCTGCGCCGCCCCGGAACACCGACGACCCGCTCCCGATGGGCCGCGTCGGGCTCGAGTCGAACGCCGTCGAGGTCTTCGTCCGCGGCGGGGGGACGCCCCTTCCACCGGGCCGTCCCGCGGCGTGCGGCGGCGAGTTCCGCCTCCTCTCCGCTGGCGGAAAGGAGCTCCCGGTCGCGCCCGAGGACCTCGGCGCGGCGACCGTCCGCGAGGGGATCGGCCGTTTCCTCGACGCGACGCTCCGGGAGCAGGACGTCGACCTCATCGCCCGGACGGTCCAGATCGCGCTGCGCGCCGGGCAGTCGAGGGCGATCCCGCTCGCGAGCCTCGACGTCCTGAAGACGCTCTTCCCCGGCCGCCGCTTCGACCCCTTCCCCGAGGCGCTCGTCTTCGACGTCTCGTCCGTCGCGCCGATCGACCCGGGAAGCGGCGCGTGGCGCAACGTGACCGACGCCCCCGAGATGGTGGCGGGGGCTCCGCTCTTCTGATGCGCGCCGCCCTGTCCCTCCTCGCCCCGCTCCTCTTCGCCGTCCCGGCCCTTGCCGCGCCCACCGACGGCGCCGTGAAGATGCTGCGGCTCTCCGCCGAGCGGGCGGGGGCCCTCTCGGTCGTCCGCGTCGAGCGCCCGACGGCGCAGGGCCCCGTCACCGTGACCGTCATCGCGGGCGCGCGGTCGCGCCTCTTCCTCCGACGCTCGAGGCCGGACGCCGGCACGCACGTCTACGAGGCCTACCTCGACTCCCGCCCCGGGGTCACCGTGACCCGCGCCGCGAAGGGGCCGCTCCTCCTCGAGGCGGGTGGGTTCTCGGTCCGCGTCCACGAGGCCGACCTCGGCCTGAAGACCGTCCGGTGCTGGATCGGCGCGCTCGTCTCGCGGATGGAGCCCCGCCTCCTCGTCGCGGCGGCCGACGTGAAGGTCGTCAAGGAATGGGGCGGCTGGGACAAGCTCGGGGACGAGTTCCTCCCGATCCGCCTCCTCGCCTCCGTCGGCGAGGCGCCCGACCTCAAGGCCCGCGGCGAGCTGAAGGCGGAGGACGGGCCGTTCGAGGGCGCCCCCTGGGACGACCTCGTTCGCGCCGCCCTGGACGAGCTCGGGAAGCCCTGAGCCCGTCGGCGCGAGGCCGGACGAAAAAAGTGGCGGCCGCCCGACGGCGGCCGCCACGAACCGGAGAGTGGTCGACCTAGCGGGTCCGGCGGAACCGGAGGCCGAGGCCGGCGAGGAGCGAGGAAGCGCCGGCGAGAGCGGCGAGCGGGAGCGGGCTCCCCGTCTTGGGGAGCTTCTTGGCCGGCGGCTCGGGAGCCGGGGCCGGGGCGGCAGCCGGCTCGGGAGCCGGGGCCGGGGCCGGGGCGGCAGCAGCCGGGGCCGGGGCCGGACCCTTGCCGTGAACGCCCTTGATCTCGGAAGCGGTCGTCGTCTCTTCCTTCGTCGAGACGAGCGTGGCCGTCAGGTTCATCCCCTCGCGGAGGTCCTGGAGCCCGACTTCCTTGTCGTCGACGAGGAACTTGACGCTGGCGGGCGGGGTGAACTTCTTGTAGGAGCCGTCGGCCATCTGCACGATGATCGTGCCGCCGACCTTCTTCATCAGCTTGCCGTTCTTGATCGTGGTGGTCTTGACCGCGGTCGTCGTCTCGGTCTTGACGAAGTCGGCGCCGAGGACGGTCCCGACCTTCAGCGTCTCGTAGTTCGTCTGGACGCCGTCGACCATGATCGTCTTGCCGGGCTTCGGCGTGAACTCCTTGATGCTCCCGTCCTCCATCTGGACGGCGACCTTCCCGTCGTACTTGGCGATGACGGTGCCGGTCTTGTGGACGATGGTCTCGGTCGTCTGCGCGAAGGCGACGGATCCGACGCAGAGCGCGAGGACGACGAGGGTGGCGATTTTCAGGTACTTCGACATGTAGGGTTCTCCTTCCATTCTTTTCCTGGGAAATCGAAAACGGTGGTCGGGAAAAATGCCGGGGTCCTTTCTGCCTTCGATGTCAGCCTTGTCGCGGAACTCTCTCCTCCTCCCGGGCCGCCGCGGCCTACCGCGAGGAGCGCGACGTGCGCTCCACGGCCCGGACGATGTATCGCTGCGGGGCGTCTCCGACGAAGTAGAACGGGTAGCAGGTGACGAGCGTGAGCGACGGGTCCGGCGTCGGGTCGAGGACGGAGACGTCGCCCGGCGAGACGATCCGGATCGAGTCGATGACGTAGGAATGGGTGGCCGTGAGGGTCTTCACCTCGACCTCGTCCCCGAGCGCGACGTCCTTCAGGCCCCGGAAGAAGCCGTCGCGGTGGCCCGCGATCGCGACGTTCCCCGGCTCTCCGGGACGCGGCGTCCCGGAGATGAGGCCGACGGCCCGGTTCAGCGTGAGGTCGTCGGTCCCCTCGAGGACGGGGACCTCGAGGCCGATCTTCGGTATCGAGAGGACCGCGAGCGGCGCGCCGAGGCTCCTCCGGAGGCTCTCCTCGTAGGCGCGGATCCGCTGGGGCGACCAGAGGGCCGTGTCGACCTCTCCCGCCCCTCCCCGGTTCGCGGCCAGGACCACGGCGGCCGTGCGGGCCGAGGAGAAGCGCCGGAGATCGCCTCTCTTCTGGATCGCCCCGGTCAGCCGCGCCCCCCCGGCGAGGGTGAGGAGCGCGATGCCGGAGACGACGAGCGCCCTCTCCGTCCACCGCGAGCCGAGGAGACCGCGGAAGGCTCCGGCGAGCCGCCGTCCGCCGTCCCGGAAGAGACCCGAAACGGATTCCGTCACGTCGCCTCGCAGTATATCCAAGCCGGGCGCCTCATTTCGGCCCGACTTCACCTTTGGGAGGGCGTCGCGACGGCGCGGCGTACCACTGCTCCCTGGGAACAATTTTCGGCATCTCGGGGTCGGCCTCGTAGTTGGGCGAGGTGATCTGGACCCCGTATTCGTTGAAGACGTCGAGGATGTTCGAGTGGAGCGCGGTGAGGGTTGGGACTCGGGAGAGCGCGTCCTCGAGGTAGCCGCAGATCTCGTACTCGACGTAGAAGTCGGTGAGGGACCTCTGGAGCACCCAGGGAGCAGGCTCTTTCTTCAGCCCCGGCGTCCTCTCAGCCGCGAGGAGGAGGAGGCCCTCGACCTGCCGCCACGGCGTGTCGTACCCGATCGTGATGCTCGTCCCGAGGACGATGCCGTTCGGGTCCGTCGCCTGTGAGTAGTTCTTCGTGATCTGGCCCGCGAGGACGGCGTTCGGGATGGTGACGGTCTCCTTCTTCAGCGTCTGGATCCTCGTCGCGAAGAGGCCGAGCTGCGAGACCGTCCCTTCGATGTCGCCCGCCTTCACGAAGTCGCCGACCTTGAGCGTCCGCGAGTACATGATCATGAATCCGCTCGCGAGCTGTCCGATGAGGGCGCTCGAGCCGATGGAGACCATCAGGCCGACCATCACGCCGACGCCCTTGAACGCCTCGCTCCCGCTCCCGGGGAGGTAGGGGTAGGCCATGATGAGGGCGAAGATCCAGAAGACGACGGTGACGATCCGGCGTGTCGGCTGGGTCGTCTCCCGGAGCGTCTCGGAGACCTCGATCCGGCCCTCCTCGATCGCCGTGAAGAGCATGCCGACGAATCTCAGGAGCCACCGCGTGGCGAGGTAGATCAGGCCGACGACGGCGAGGTCCGGGAGCGCCCCGATCGCCGCGATCCCGAGTCTTTCCGCGGTTGCGAGGAACCACGCCCCGAGCTGCTCTCCCCAGGGGCGCGACCAGGCGAAGCGCTTGAGGACGTACGTGATCCAGAGGTAGGCGGCGAGGAGGTCGACGACGCGCGTCACGAGAAGGACGACGCGCGTCGTGACCCAGTAGAGGCGGTCCTTCTCGAGGAGCGCCTTCCCGGGGATCCTCATCGCGCCGAGGCGCGCGTGGGCCGCGTCCGCAGCCAGGTGTGCGGCCCACCGGCGGAGCCGTTCGAGGAGGAAGAGGACGAGGACGAGGACGAGCGTCGCAGCGACGCTCAGCGCGAGCGCCTTCAGGAGGTCGGGCAGGCTTCGCTGCTCGCGCGCCTCGCGAACCGCCAGCTGAAGCCGCGCCGCGGCCGCGGCGGCGGCCTGGTCCAGGGTCTCTCCCGAGGCCTCGTCGAGGTCCGCGGGAGTCAGGCCGAACATCCCGCGGCCGCCGATCAGGAAGAGCCGGCCGGGGGCCTCGGATCGCACTGACACGTCGAGAGGGCCGCCGGCCTGGAGCGCGGCCTCGATCCTCTCGTTGGCGACACGCGCCCGCTCTTGCGGCGGGTTCTGGTAGAGGACGCCGCGGAGGGTCGCGACTTTCCTGTTCCCGACCATGACGTCGGCCGGGGGCACCTTCCCCGCCGTCGGCGAGGGCGCGGGCTGCGCCTGGGCCGGAGGCGGGACGAGTGTCGCGGCTTCCTCCGCGCGGGAGCCCGCCGGCGCCAGGAGGGGAAGGAGGGCGAGGAGCCCGGCGAGACGCCGGGCCGGTGGCCGTCGGTCAGAGGGCTGTGTCAGAAGTACCTCCTCCAGTCGAAGACGAGCTTGACGTAGCCGTACCAGCTCGGGCTCAGGTCGGGCTTCGGCGCCGTCGACGGGGAGAGGACCGTCACCTTCGTCGGGATGTCGGCCCCCGCCCCGAGCTGGAAGACGAGCGCGGACGTCTGGTGGGCGGAGAAGTCCCGGAAGGGGCGGACCTCGAGGACGGGGAGCTCGACGTCGACGGAGCGGAGCGCGATGGGGACGAGGATCGAGCCGGCCGGGGCCTCCTCGACGACGAGGAGCTTGTCCTCCCCGCCCGAGTAGCCGTAGAAGGTGGCCCCCACCTCGCGGCCGAGGCAGAACTGCATCCGGCCGAGGAACGTCGAGAAGGCCGCCTGCCACGGGATCAGGCCGCCGTTCGCGGCGGTGATCCCCATCTTCTCGAGCGTGTGGGGCGAGGTGAAGACGAGAAGGGGCGTGGCGACGAGGAGGTCGCCGGGAATGAGCCAGAACGGGAGGCGGATCCGCGTCGAGAGGCCCGTTCGCGCGGGCATCCGCGGGAAGAGGCCGTAGAAGGCTTCCTCGCCGGTGCAGCCGTTGCAGGTCGAGACCTGCTTCGTCGAGTAGGAGACGCCCACCTGGAGGAAGATCTGGCCGTCTCCCATCTCGCCGAGGAGCGCGTCGAGGCCGAGGCCGAACCGGGCGCTCAGGTCCATCGTCCCGGTCCACCGCGTCGAGGCCGTCTCCGCGTCGAGGCCGCCCGACGCGAACGCGCCCCGGAGGCTGCTCGCGATCCCTATGAAGGGGCCGACCTCCGACCGGAATCTCGGGAGCGCCCCCTCGGTTTCCCGTCCCGGGACGGGGAAGGTGCGAAGGATCGACCCGAGCGGCTCGTAGAGAGCCTCGGGCGCCGGCGGCATCCCCGGCAGCGTCATCGAGGTGCAGGTGTCGAACGAGACGATCCCTTCGGCCGACGGGAGCGGGATCTCCTCGACGGCCACGGCGAGCGCGTCGTCCGGCCGGAGCGCGGCGAGGAGCTGCGAGAGGCTCATCCCGACCGACTTCGCCGCCCGCTCGCGGTCCTGCGGGCGCATCCGGGCGTCTCCGTAGAGGATGATCGAGTCGCCGCCCCAGGTCCGGGTGTCGAGGCCGTGCTCGTTGTAGTAGTCGTGGGTCCCCTTCCGCGTCGCGACGTTTCCCCAGGTCCCCGCGACGTGGCCCGCGGCGAAGGAATCCTCGAGGAAGTGGAGCCCGTACGCCTCGAGGGCGAGCGCCCTCCGCGCGAGGGCCGGGCGGTCGCCCGGGGCGACGCGCCCCGAGGCGAGCTCGCGGGCGAGACGCATCGCTGCGAGGTGCGCGCGGATCCAGACCCCCACCGCGTTCAGGTCGCCCCCGGTCTTCACGCTCTCCTTCAGGTAGACGAGCGGGTCGTCCGACATCCGGGAGAGGAGGAAGTGGACGTTGTTGGCGCCGGCGCGCGAGCTGTATTCCTTGTCGGCGCGCTCGAGCTCGAGGTCCGACTTCACGAGCCGGTTCGTGAGCTGGATCGGGTTCTTCGCGGTCGCGAGGGAGACCTCGAGGCGCGAGCAGATGCCGGCGACCTTCAGGACCCAGTCGCTCTCGAGGACCGTCCCGAGCATCTGCCCCGCCGAGCAGGAGTGGTCCCCGGAGATGGCCGGCCAGGCGGACCAGTCGAGGCAGGCGGGGTTCTTTCCCTGGTCCCCCGCCCACGGCGTGTCGCAGAGCCTCTCCTCGTGCCCCTTCCGCGCCTCGGCCCAGAGGGCGTCCAGCGCCTCGCGGTCGGCGGGAGCGAGCTCGGAGACGGCCGTCCCCGCGATCGACCGGTGCTCGGGGTAGATCCAGGCGCGGGCGGGGAGTGCGGTCGCGAGAAGACCGACGGCGAGAGCGGCGGTGATGCCGGCACGGTGGATCTGCATCATCGCCTCACCCGAGCGGGGCGACCTCGAAGACGTGGTAGCCCCACGCCGGCAGGTCGAGGTAGAGGCCTCGCGCGGCGAGCTCGTTCCCGTCGCGGTCGTGGACGGCCGGGCCGAGTCGGTCGCTCAGCCGGAAGGTCCGCCCGGCGAGCTCGCCCCACGGGAGCGCCAGCCAGCACTGGCTCTGGTGTCCGGAGTAGTTCACGGCGACGAGCCGGCGGAGGTCGCCCGGGCCCGACCACGCGAACGCGAGGAAGTCGTCCCAGGTCGGGTTCCCGTCCCAGGCCGCGCGGCACTCGAGGAGCTGCCAGCTCCCGAGGCGGAAGGCCGCGTCCCGGAGGCACGCGAGGAGGTCCTCGTAGAAGTGCGCGACCTCGGCGTCGGGCCTCTCCGACGGCCCGCGCCCGAGGTGGACCGGGATCCGCGTCCGCTTCCCTTCCCGCTGCCCCTGGTGGACGAAGCGGAGGCCGGGCGTGAAGAACGTGACGACGGCCGCGGCCCGGTGGACCTCCGGCGGGAACGTCGCCGCCGCCCGCGGCTCGTCGTGGTTCTCGAGGAAGCGCGCGAGGCGGTCCTGGAAGTCGAGCCCTGCGTAGAGGTGCTCGCGGACGGGCCGCGCGAGGCGGTGCTCCAGGCGGTCGTAGAGCCGCTTGTCGTAGGTGTAGTCGAACCCCTGCTGCTGGAGCGTCCACTCGAGGTCCCAGTAGACCTCGGCGAGGAAGAGGAACCCCGGCGCGGCCGAGCGGACGGCCGCCGTCGCGCGCGGCCAGAACGGCTCGGACGGGATCCCCCACGTCCTCTCGAAGACCTCCGGGAGGACGAGCATCGCCATGTCGCAGCGGACGCCGTCGCACTGCTTCGAGATGCGGAGCAGCTCCCCGAGCATCGCCTCCTGGAGGGCCCAGCAGCCGTAGTTCAGCTGGAACGTGTCGGGCCAGCCGTCGAAGTAGGGGTCGCGGCCGTAGGCGAGGATCCGCTCCCCCGTCGCGGTCGGGACCTTCGTGTAGTTCTGCGGCTCGCGGCCGAGGTCCGCCCACGTCCCCTCGACGAACCACTCCGGGTGGTCCGTCACCCACGGGTGGTCGGGCGCCATGTGGTTCGGGACGAAGTCGAGGATGAGCCGGAGGCCCCGCTCGCGAAGCCGCCCTCGGAGACGGGCGAGCGCCGCGTCGCCGCCGAAGTCGGAGTGGACGTGGTAGTCGCGGATCGCGAAGCAGGAGCCGCAGACGTCGGACTCGCGGAAGTCGGGGAGGACGCGCCGGTACTCCGCGCGCCACCCCTCGTTCGAGGCGGAGACGCGCCGCGCCGCCTCGCCCGTCTGCCAGACGCCGAGGAACCAGACGAGGTCGAAGCCGTCCGCCGCGAGGCGGTCGAGCTCGGCGTCCGGGACGTCGTCGAGCGTCGCCGGTCGCCCCAGCCCGGCGGAGAGCTCCGAGAGGCGGACGCGCGTGTTGACCTGGAAGAGGGACGGGTAGCGCGGCCCGGCCACTTCGAGCCCCCTACTCGCCCTGCACCTGCTCGCGGACGAGGCGGGCGGCGAGGCCGTCCTTCGCCGTCTTCAGGATCTCCTCGCCCGTGACGCGGCCGAAGAGGTCGAGGAGCGGGGCGATGCAGCCCGTCCAGCCCGTCTGGTGGCTCGCGCCGAGTCCGGCCCCGTTGTCGCCGTGGAAGTACTCGTAGAAGAGGACCAGGTCGCGCCAGTGCGGGTCCTCCTGGAACTCCGCCGTCCCGCCGTAGACGGGGCGCTTCCCGTTCGCGTCGCGCAGGAAGATCCCCGCGAGGCGTCCGGTGATCTCCTTCGCCACCTCGAAGAGGGTCATCCGGTTCCCGGAGCCCGTCGGGCACTCGACGGTGAAGTCGTCGCCGTAGAAGCCGTAGAGGTTGAGGAGGCCGCGGACGATGAGGACGTTCACCGGCATCCAGACGGGGCCGCGCCAGTTCGAGTTCCCGCCGAACATCCCGTTGTCCGACTCGGCCGGCAGGTACGACACGACGTGGGCCTGTCCCTCGACGTGGAAGACGAAGGGGTGTCTGTCGTGGAACTTCGAGAGCGACCGGATCCCGTGCGGGCCGAGGAACTCCTCCTCGTCGAGCAGGTAGCCGAGGACCCGCTCGAGCTTCGCCTTGTTGAGGACGGAGAGGAGCCGCCGGTTGCCGTACCCGACGTACCCGTCCGCGGTCGGGGCGATGTGCGCGAAGACGTCCGGGTGGCGCTGGCGGAAGAGCGCGATCAGCTCGCGAAGCCGGGGCATCCGCTCCAGCGTCTCCCCCTCGAAGACGGTGGCGGCGCAGAGCGGCAGGAGGCCGACCATCGAGCGGACCTTCAGGCGCGTCGCGTCGCCGTTCGGGAGCCGCAGGACGTCGTAGAAGAAGCCGTCCTTCTCGTCCCACATCTCGTCGTGGTGCTCGCCGATCCGGTCCATCGCGTAGGCGATCCACGAGAAGTGCTGGAGGTACTTGAAGGCGACCTCCTCGTAGCCCGGATCGTCCTCGGCCAGGATGGTCGCGATGTCGAGCATGTTCTGGCAGTAGAAGGCCATCCAGGCCGTCCCGTCGGCCTGCTCGAGTGTGCCCCCGGTCGGGAGCTTCGCGCTCCGGTCGAAGACGCCGATGTTGTCGAGGCCGAGGAAGCCGCCCGCGAAGACGTTCTTCCCCGAGGGGTCCTTCCGGTTCACCCACCAGTTGAAGTTGAGCTGCAGGCCCTGGAAGGCGCGCTCGAGGAACTTCCGATCCGCCCGGCCGAGGTTCTTCTCGTACTTGTAGAGGTAGAGCGTGGCCCACGCGTGGACGGGCGGGTTCACGTCGCCGAAGTTCCACTCGTAGGCCGGGATCTGCCCGTTCGGGTGGAAGTAGAGGCTCCGGAGCATCAGGAGGAGCTGGTCCTTCGCGAAGTCGAAGTCGACGAGCGAGAGTGCGACCGTGTGGAACGCGAGGTCCCAGGCGGCGTACCAGGGGTACTCCCACTTGTCGGGCATCGAGATGACGTCCCCGTTGAACATGTGGAACCAGTCGGAGTTCCGGATCTCCCGCGCCTTCGCGCCGAGGAGCGGATGCGCCTCGTGCTCCTTCAGCCACCGGTCGACGTCGTAGAAGTAGAACTGCTTGCCCCAGAGCATCCCGGCGATCGCCTGGCGGTGGACGCGCCGCTCGTCCTCCGTGAGGGAGTGGGGCGTGATCCGCGCGAAGAACTCGTCCGCGTCGGCGAGGCGCGCGCGGAAGGAGGCGTCGAAGGCCGGGCCGAAGGGCGCCGCCGGCCGCGCCGCGGAGAGGCGCAGGCGGACGACGGACGAGCCGCCCGCCGGGACGTCCACGACGTAGTGCGCCGCGGCCTTCGTCCCGGTCCTCGCCGGGTTCACGGCCTCCTTCTCTCCCTCGACGACGTACTGGTGGAAGGAGTCCTTCACGTAGGGCGACGGGTTCGCCTGACCCCAGAGCCGGTAGACGTTCGACTCGTTCTCCGTGAAGAGGAGCTCCGGGTAGCCGTCGCACGAGAGAGACATGTCGCCGAGCTCGGGGTGAGACGCCACGATCGTGCCCCCCTCGGCCCGGAGGGACGGCTTCGGCTCGCCGTCGCCCCAGCTCCAGGTGTTCCGGAACCAGAGCGTCGGGAGGAGATGGATCGTCGCCGCCTCGGGGCCGCGGTTGTGGACGGTGACCTTGACGAGGACGTCCTCGGGCCCCTCCTTGGCGTACTCGACGAAGACGTCCCAGTAGCGGTCGCCCTCGAACGCCCCCGTGTCGAGCAGCTCGTACTCGAACTCCTTCCGCGACCGGCCGCGGTTCGTCTCGATGAGGTCCCGGTACGGGTACTCCCGCTGCGGGTACTTGTAGAGGTACTTCATGTAGGAGTGCGTCGGCGTGGAGTCGACGTAGAAGTAGTACTCCTTCACGTCCTCGCCGTGGTTCGCCTCGCTGTTCGTCAGGCCGAACATCCGCTCCTTCAGGATCGGGTCCTTCCCGTTCCAGAGAGCGAGGGCGAAGCAGAGCCGCTGCTTGTCGTCCGAGATCCCGCCGAGGCCGTCCTCGCCCCAGCGGTAGGCCCGCGAGCGGGCCTGGTCGTGCGAGAAGTAGTCCCAGGCGTTCCCGTCCCGGCTGTAGTCCTCGCGGACCGTCCCCCACTGCCGCTCGGAGAGGTAGGGCCCCCACTTCTTCCACGGGACCCCCGCCTCGCGAGCCTCGTTGAGCCTCTTCTGTTCCGTGCAGTCGACAAAGGGAGATCCCGTTTCCGTCTGGGCCATCGCCGTCTCCATTCTCCGGGGCTGAATGGGTCGTTGCCGATTCTCGCTCCGAGCGGGTGCCAAAAGAACTCTAGCCCCTTCGGGCAGGTTGCACCTCCTCGGGAAAGTACCGGACCATGCCTCCGGAATCTCCGAGGATCCGGGCCGGTCCCGGGACGCCGGACGGGCGCATACTTTCCACGCGGCAGGCCAGGGCGTCGACGGGAAACGCGTTCTCCTTCCTGCGAGGAGGACGAAGCGGGTGAATCCCGCCGGACCAGCGCCTCGGACGGACGACTTGCCGCAAGGAGAGAAGGCCATGGCGACGAAGAAGCGGTCAAAGGCCGGGAAGACGAAACCGGCTTCCGAGAAGGCTCCGGCGAAGATGACGGGGCTCTCCCGGGAGGACGCCTACGCGCTCGGCAAGAGGCTGCGGGAGGCGTGCCCGCGCGAATCCCACGCCGGGTGGACGCCGGCGAAGAACCGCCCCGATGCGATCGAGCTCGTCCTCGAGGCCGAGAAAGGGCGCGTTCCGGAGCTCCTCCCCCTCCGCCACGGGCGAATGGCGAAGTCGGCCTTCACGTTCTACCGGGGTGCGGCTCTCACGATGGCCTCCGACCTCTCCACCACGCCGGTCTCGGGCCTTCGCGTCCAGGCCTGCGGCGACGCCCACCTCTGCAACTTCGGCGGTTTCGCCACCCCCGAGCGGAAGGTCATCTTCTCCATCAACGACCTCGACGAGACGCTGCCGGCGCCGTGGGAGTGGGACGTCAAGCGCCTCGCCCCGAGCTTCGTCGTCGCCTGCCGGGACAACGGGCTGAGCGACGCCGTCGCGAAGGACACGGTCCTCACCTGCGTCCGCGCCTACCGCGAGTCGATGTCCGAGTTCAGCCAGATGAAGACGCTGGAGCTCTTCTACCGCGCGATGACGGCCGCGGAGCTGATCGAGGGGCTTCCCCCCGCCCTCCAGAAGCGGGTCGTCAAGCGGATCCAGAAGGAGCAGGCGAAGAGCCGGGGCGAGGAGCTCTTCCCGAAGCTCGCGGAGCACCGGGGGGACGTCCCCGTCATCAAGGACCTCCTCCCGACGATCTTCCACACCGAGCAGAACCCCCCGGGCGAGATCCAGAAGGTCTTCCGGGACGCCTTCGCCGTCTACCACGGCACCCTTCCCCACTCCTACCAGACCCTGCTCGACCGCTACGAGCTCCGGGACGCCGCCGTCAAGGTCGTCGGCGTCGGCAGCGTCGGGACTCTCTGCATGGTTCTCCTCCTGACGACCGGCGAGGGCGACCCCCTCTTCCTCCAGATCAAGGAGGCGCGCGCGTCGGTCCTCGAGCCGTTCGCGGGAAAGAGCGAGTTCGCGAACCACGGCCAGCGGGTCGTGAACGGCTACCGGCTCATGCAGCCCGCGAGCGACATGTTCCTCGGCTGGAGCCGCGGGCCGAAGCGCGACTTCTTCGTACGACAGCTGAGGGACATGAAGATCAGCGCGATGGTCGAGACGTTTGGCCGGACGGAGATGCTGATCTACGCGGGATGGTGCGGCAAGGCCCTCGCCCTTGCGCACGCCCGCTCCGGAAGCCCGGTCGTCCTCAGCGGATACATGGGGAAGAGCGACACTTTCGACAAGGCCATTGCGTCCTACTCGTTCGCCTACGCGGACCAGAACGAGAAGGACCACGCGGCGCTGATGCGCGCGATCAAGACCGGGAAGGTCGAGGCCGTGTTCGAGGAGGGACGCTAGCGGCAGGCCGAGACCGGCAAGGGCAGCGGCGTCCGTCCCCCGGGTGAAGGCGGAACCGGCCAGTCGAGGTCCGTGCTCATCGGAGCCCGACCCCGACCCGCCGCGCGAGGCGGACGAGGTCGGCGAGCGACGAGGCCTGCATCTTCTCCATCACGCGGGCCCGGTGGACCTTGATCGTCTTCTCCACGGTCCCGAGGCGGCCCGCGACCTGCTTGTTCAGCTCCCCCGCGACGACGTGCTCGAGGACCTCCCGCTCGCGCGGGGTCAGCGTCTCGAGTCGCGCCGTCACCGCCGCGACCTCGGCGCGTTCGCTCCGCGCCACGGCGTCCTTTTCGATCGCGCGGCGCACCGCCCCGAGGAGCTCCTCGTCCTCCACCGGCTTCGTCAGGAAATCCTGTGCCCCGTGCTTCATCGCCTGCACCGTCGCCGGCACGTCGGCCCGGCCCGTGAGGAAGACGACCGGCAGGGGGCACCCGCGCGCCTCCAGCTCCCGCTGGACCTCGAGGCCGGAGAACCCGGGCATCGACATGTCGAGGACGAGGCACCCGGGCGCGTCCGGGTCGACCTGGTCGAGGAACTCGCGGGGCGACGAGCACGCCGAAACCGGAAAGCCCTCCGCGCGGAAGAGGCGCGCGACCGCCTTCAGGACCTCCGGCTCGTCGTCGACGAGGAAGACGGTCGGGAGCCGGTCGCTCATGCGCTCGGGGCTGCTCCGGGAAGGACGAAGTGGAGGGTGGCCCCGGGCGTCCCCTCGCCGTTGTTCTCGGCCCGGAGCTCGCCGCCGTGGGCCCGGACGATCGTCCGGCAGACGGCGAGGCCGAGCCCCAGCCCCGCCGCTTTCGTCGTCACGAACGGCTCGAAGACGGCTTCGAGCCGGTCCGCGGGAATTCCGCAGCCCCGGTCCGAGACCGAGATCCGGACCCCCCCGTCGCCGTCCCGCTCCGCCCGCACGAGGAGCCGGCGATCGGCCGGCTCGAGGGCCGCCATGGCGTCGCTGGCGTTGAGGACGAGGTTGAGGAGCACCTGCTGGAGCTGGACCCGGTCGCCGCTCACCGTCGGGAGGTCGGCCGCGAGCTCCGTGGTCACGGCGACGCTGCGACCCGCCAGGTCGCCTCGCATGAGCCGCAGCGACTCCAGGATCAGCCCGTTGACGTCCAGGGGCAGTCGCTGCACCTCCCCCTTCTTCAGCATCGAGCGAAGGCGCTGGATCACGTCCCCGGCGCGCCGGTCCTGGTCCACGATGTCGTTCAGGATCTCGCGCACCTCGGTCACGTCCGGCACGTCCCGGTCCAGGAGCCGGCGCGCGGCCTGCGCGTTGCTCAGGATCGCCGTGAGCGGCTGGTTCAGCTCGTGGGCGAGCGATCCCGAGAGCTCCCCGAGCATCGAGACGCGGGAGAGGTGCGCGAGCTCGCCATGCTGCCGCAGGAGCTCCTGCTCCGCCTCCTTGAGCGGCGTGACGTCGAACGAGACGCCGTACATGCGGGTCGGCGAGCCCGAGGCGTCGCGCTCGCCGGCACCGCGCGCCGCGATCCACAGGGTCCTCCCGTCCGGCCGCACGACCCGGTACTCCGTCTGGAAGTCGCCGGACCCGGCGAGGCTCTCCTCGAGGAGACACGCGATCCGGTCTCGCTCTTCGCGGTGGAGCGTCGAGAGGAATCGCGCCACGTCGATCTCTTCCCGGTCGTCGACGCCGTAGAGGGCACGCCCGCCCGGCGTGATCCAGATCGAGTCGTTCGGGATGTCCCAGGCCCACAGGGCGATCTCCGCCGCGTTCGCCGCGAGGCTCATCCGCCGTTCCTGCTCGCGCGCCTCGGTCTCGCTCGCCTGGAGCGTTCGGGCGAGCTCGCGCGCCCGGACGACGTCCCCGCTCAGCTCCTGCCCCATCGCAAGGAGGACTCCGAGGTACGTGAACGTGACCAGGAACGGCGAGCGGGACTCTCCCATGTTGATGAAGGCCGCGTCCGTCACCGCAACGGCCATGAAGAAGAACATGCCGCCACACACGGTCAGGGCCCGACGCCGGTCCCCGCGCCTCCAGACCGACACGCCGGCGTCGACGACGAAGGCCAGGAAGAGAAGGCTGCTGAGCTGTCCGACCCGGGCCCAGGGGTTCGGGACGCCGCCCGGGACCGAGACCGTCTCCCCGAGGAACCGGACCGGAATCGCCCGCTCGACCACGGTGAAGTGGATGTTGCCCGGCGAGAGGAAGTTCATGACGAGCGAGGAGATGACTCTGGTGCCTATGGCCGCCCATGCGAGCCACGGCCGCCCGGCGTCGAGGTAGAGACGAACGAACCCGAGGAGGCAGCAGTAGGTGACGAAGAAGGGAACGTGCGCCCACCGCAGGAGGGTCGCGATGCGGTCGGGAGCGACGGCCCGCAGGATTCCGAACTCGAAGACGCCGAACACGGCGTTGCCGACGGAGGCCGCCGCGAAGAGGAGTTGAGACCAGGACGTCCGGTCCCTGGCCCAGACGAGCAGGTTCACCAGCGCGAGGGTCAGGGATGCCGCGATCGCCCCTGACCACGCGACCGTTACCCAGCTCAAAGCCATCGCTGGCTTTATCTTACGACGATCCTCCCTGCCGGACGCCCGCGCCGGACGGCGCGACGGGCTCGGGCGTACCCCAGCGGCGGGAGGGCGGGCCGCGCCTGGCGGAGGATCCCACCCGCCGCTGAGTCACCTCGGGCGGCGCCTTGCGGCGCCAAAGATCACGCCTTGCCGGAACCGCCCGGGCGGGCGACCTTGTTGGCGGCGGAGTGCAGCAGCTCGGCGGCTTTGTCCTTCGCCGCCCTGGCCTCCGCCGTCGCCTTGTCGCCCAGCGCTCCGGCCTTGGCCGCCGCCTCATGCTTCAGCTCGCCGGCCTTGTCCTTCATCTTCGCGGCCTTCTCGCCGGCCTTTTCCTTCATCTCGGCCGCCTTGCCGCCGGCCGCGCCGAGCGCGCCGTCGGCGCGCTTCACGAACGCCTCCTTCGCCGCCTTGGCCTCCGTCGCCGCCTTATGGCCCAGCGCTTCGGCCTTGGCCGCCGCCTCGTGGGAGGTCTCCTGGGCGGCCTTCGTCGCCTCGTGCGCCGCGTCCTTCACGCTCTCCCAGGTCTTCTTCGGTCCGTCTTTCCCGCTCATCTCGGCTCCCTTCTCGGCGCGGCCCGGAGGCCGCGCTCGCCACTCGAGGGTAGGCCGGTCCAGGGCCGGCGTCGTGTTGGACCAAGGTCCAATACCGCGGACCTCGAGGACTCCCCATCCTCTCTTCAGATGTCCCGGATCAGGCCTCTCATCGCCGTCGTGGACGACGAGGAACCCGTCAGGAACGCCTTCCGACGGCTGTTCCGCTCGACGGGGCACGAGGTGGAGGCCTTCTCGTCCGGCGAGGACTTCCTCCTGTCCCTCGTGGAACACGAGCCGGACTGCCTCCTGCTGGACCTTCACATGCCGGGCCTGGACGGTCTCGAGGTGCAGGCGCGGCTCGCCCTCGCCGGGTCCCGGATCCCCGTCGTCATCGTCACCGGCCACGATCAGCCCGAGACACGGAGTCGCGCGCTGGCGGCCGGCGCCGCCGCCTACCTGCTGAAACCCGTCGACGAAGAGACGCTCCTCGCGTCGATCGCCGCGGCCCTCGCGTCCGCCCCCGGATCCAGCCGAATCACCGCCCTGCCTCCCGCTCAAACCCGCCTGTAACGACGTCGCGGCCCGCCGCACCTTGCGGCCGACCGCATTCCCGACCCGGAGGTGAACCGACATGGCACGCGATCCCCTCACCCGGCGTGAATTCGTAGTCGGCTCGGCCGCGGCTGGCGCCGCGCTCGTCCTGACCGACGTCCTCGCCGCGGCGCCACACGGGAAGAGAACCTTCACGATCCTCCACACGAACGACATGCACTCGTCCTTCATCGGGATGGGACCGGCGGCGGACTACACGCCCTTCTCGCTGAACGACGACGCGACCCGGGGCGGGTGGGCGCGGATGGGCGCGCTCATCGCGAAGCGCCGGGAGGCGGCCAAGGCCCGCGGCCCCGTCCTCGTCCTCGACGCGGGCGACTTCAGCATGGGGACGCCGTTCGGGGCCGCGAGCCGGGAGGTCGGCGGCGAGCTGCAGCTCATGTCGCGAATGGGCTACGACGCCACCACGTTCGGCAACCACGAGTTCGACCTCGGGCCGGACGGCCTCGGCAAGGCGATCCGCGTCGCCGCCAGGGCCGGGCGCGTTCCGTCCGTCGTCGCCTCGAACACGAACGTCACGGCGGCAGACCCGACGCTCGCGGACCTCCAGGCCCTCGCCAAGCAGGGCGTCCTCCGCCGCCACCTCGTGATCGAGCGCGGCGGCCTTCGCTTCGGCCTCTTCGGTCTCCTGGGCTTCGAAGCGACCCACTACACGGCGGGCAAGGGCGCCGTGACCTTCGCGGACGCGATCGAGACCGCGAAGGAGGTCGTGAAGACGCTCCGCGAGACGGAGAAGGCCGACGTCGTCATCTGCCTCAGCCACGGGGGCGTCGTGAAGGGGACGGACGGGCTCTACACGAACGGGGACGACGTCCGCCTCGCCCGCGAGGTGCCGGGGATCGACGTCGTGATCGGGGGCCACAGCCACACCGAGCTCGGGGAGCCGATTCTCGTGAACGGCAGGACGCCCGTCGTCCAGACGGGCAAGGAGAGCGCGAACCTCGGAGAGCTCGTCCTCAGCCTCGACGGCGGCACGCTGAAGGTCGAGTCGTACCGGCTCCTCCCGATCGACGACTCCGTCGCCGGGGACCGCCGCATCGCGGACGAGATCGAGGCGCTGAAGAAGGGCGTCACCGCGGCGGTCTTCGCGTCGCGCGGCTACAGCATCGACCAGCCGCTCGCCGTCGCGCCCCGGGACCTCCCGAACACCTTCGCCGACGTCGCGGCGAGCACGCTTCTCGCGAACTTCTGCACGGACGCCTTCCGCGCCGCCACGAAGGCGGACGTCGGCCTCACGGTGAACGGACTGATGCGCGCCCCCCTCCGGCGGGGGAAGACCGGCGTGCAGACGGTGTACGACGTCTTCGCGGTCGCGCCCCTCGGCGCGGGCATCGTCGACCCGACGGCCGGGAGCGCGCTCGTGACGGCCTGGTTCACGGGCCTCGAGCTGAAGAACATGCTCGAGTTCTTCCTCGTCGACAACCCGGCCCACCCCGGGGAGATGTTCCCCCGCGCTTCCGGGCTGCGGTTCCGGTACGACCCCGGGCGCCCGAAGTTCGACGCCGTGACGGCGATCGAGCTGGGGGACCTCGACCGCGGCTACCGCCCGATCGAGATCACCGGCAAGGACGACCGCCTCTACAGCGTCACGTGCCCGCTCTACCTCGGCCAGGTCCTCGTCGCGATCCCGAAGTACACGAAGGGGAAGCTGGGCCTCGTCCCGAAGAACAGGGAAGGCAGGCCCCTCGCGTCGAAGGTCGAGGCGCTCGACGCGCCGGACCGCGACGCGACGCCCTACCTGCTCCCGCCGCCGGGCGCGCCGGACAAGGGGAGCGTCGTGACCGTGCAGTCGCACGGCAGCGTGAAGGAGATCAAGGAATGGCAGGCGATCATGGATCACCTCCGCAACCTCCCGGTCAAGACCAAAGGCGAGCTTCCGGCGATCCCGGTTGATGACCGCGCCGCAGAGGTGCGGGCGATCCGGGTCTCCTGAACGGAAATGAAAGAAGGAGGAATGGCATGAATCCGAGACGAATGACAGCCGCCCTCGGCCTGACCCTGGGCCTTCTCGCGGTGGCGGGTCCCGCCCCTGCTCAGGGGGCGAAGGCGGCTCCGAAGGCGGAAGCGAAGAAGCCGAACATCGTCGTCATCTTCGGCGACGACATCGGCACGTGGAACGTCGGCGCCTACACCCACGGCATGATGGGCAAGACGCCGAACATCGACAGCATCGCCAGGCAGGGCGCGCTGTTCACCGATCAATACGCGCAGCCCAGCTGCACCGCGGGCCGCGCGGCGTTCATCACCGGGCAGCTGCCCGTTCGCACCGGCATGACGACCGTCGGCCTGCCCGGTGCGGCCCGCGGCATCCAGAAGAGCGACCCGACGCTGGCGGAGGTGCTCAAGTCGCGCGGCTATGCCACCGCGCAGTTCGGCAAGAACCACCTCGGCGACCGCAACGAGTTCCTGCCCACCGTCCACGGCTTCGACGAATGGTTCGGCAACCTCTACCACCTGAACGCGGAAGAGGAGCCCGAGCAGCTCGACTACTTCAAGAATCCGGCACTCAAGGAAAAGTTCGCTCCGCGCGGCGTGATGCACGCCTGGGCGACGACGGTCGACGATCCGACCACCGATCCGAAGTTCGGCCGCGTCGGCATGCAGAAGATCGAGAACACCGGTCCGCTCACGCGCAAGCGCATGGAGACCTTCGACCAGGAAGTGACCGACGCGACGCTGAACTACCTGGACCGCGTCGGCAAGGGCGACAAGCCGTTCTTCGTCTGGTTCAACACGACCGCCATCCATGTCTGGTCGCATCCGCAGAACAAGTACCTTCAGCAGGCGGTCGACGAGGGGCGCGCCGAGCAGGACGTGGTGCGCGCGAAGATGCTCGAGCACGACGCGCAGGTCGGCTCGATCCTCAAGAAGATCAAGGACCTCGGCGTCGAAGACAACACGATCGTCATCTACACCACCGACAACGGCAACGAGCTGATCTTCTGGCCCGACGGCGGCTACGCGCCGTTCCGCGGCGAGAAGGGCACGACCTGGGAAGGCGGCTTTCGCGCGCCGCTGCTGGTCCGCTGGCCCGGCAAGATCCCGGCAGGCCAGGAGCTCAACGGCATCCAGTGCCACGAAGACCTGTTCGTCACGCTGGCCGCCGCGGCCGGTCTGCCCAACCTGAAGGGCGACCTGCTCAAGGGCTACACGATGAACGGCACGTCCTACAAGGTGCATCTGGACGGCTACAACAACCTCGACTACTGGATGGGCAAGACCGACAAGTCGGCGCGCCGCGAAGTCTTCTACTACGACGAGACCGACCTGATGGCGGTGCGCTATGACGCGTGGAAGCTGCACATCGGCGTCAAGCACGGCGGCAGCTGGTTCGACGAGAAGTCGTACCCCAGCGTGCCGTACGTCGTGAACCTGCTGATGGACCCGATGGAGAAGATGACGCCCGATTCGCACGAGTTCGCCTACATGGGCCAGAAGTTCTTCGCGCAGAAGATGTGGGTCGGCAGCGGCGCCGGGCCGGTCATCGCCGAGCACCTGAAGAGCCTGGCCGAGTACCCGCCGAGCCAGGGCGCCGACACCTTCAGCATGAAGAAGGCGATCGAGAACGTGATGAAGAAGCTGGAGAGCCCCAACGCCAGCAGCAACTGACGGGTCCCTGGACGAACGGCCGCGCGCGGCCCCCCGCCTCGCGCGGCCACGTCCAACGGCTGACGGAGACACCTCGCCGCGTGGGTCGGCTCAGCGCCGACGGCGACTACGCAACCCGAGTCCCTCTCAGCTCACGAGGGAGGCCCAGAGACGTCCTGGAAAGGAGCGGTCATGTACGGATTCAAGGCGTTCGTGTTCGATGGAAAGAAGACGGCCGGGAGGGCCTTCGAGACGCTCGAGGACCACACGCCGGTCTACCCGTGGATCGATGACGCGGCCGTGGTGTCGCGGAGCAAGCTCGGCATCATCCGGATCCACAGCACCTGGGCGCAGGACGACACGGCGGTCGGCGCCGGAGCCGGCGTCGGTGCCTTCACCGGCGGCGTGCTCGGGCTTCTCCTGGGTCCGGGCGGCGCGCTCGCCGGCGCCGCGATGGGCGGCTCGATGGGCGCCCTGTTCGGCGTCGCCGACGAAGTCATCTTCGACGACCCGCGGCTGGACGACTTCGCCGCCTCTCTCGCCAAGGACACCTCGGCGCTCGTCCTCGTGGGCGAGGCGCCCGCGCTCGCCGACTTCACCTCGGCGGTCGTCCCCTTCGGCGGGAAGGTCATCGAGACCAACCTCAACGACAAGGACGTCAAGGCCCTGAGGAAGGCCCTGAAGCTGAAGGACTCCGCGTAGATCCACCAGCCCGGACCCGATGGGGAGAGGCGGCGTGGCCTCTCCCAATCGCGCCGGAGCCCGCACGACGGCGACAGTCCGTCGAGGAGGAGACTCGGCATGAAGAACCGCAAGCGCTGGATCACCGCGGCCTGCGTCGCGGGCAGCCTCGTCCTGGCAGGCGCGACCCTGGCACAGGGGACGAAGCCCGCGACTTCGCCGAAGGGCGAGGCCGTCATCTCGTCCGTGTCGGTCACGGCGACCGTCACGAAGATCGACCAGAAGACGCGCCAGGTCACCGTCAAGGCGGACGACGGGCAGACGTACAGCTTCGTCGCCGACCCGGCCGTGCAGAACCTCTCGCAGGTGAAGAAGGGCGACCTCGTCACGGTCGTCTACACGGAGGCTCTCGTCTACGAGGTCCGGAAGGGCGGCAAGGCCGGCAGCGACGCGGCGGCGGGCGCCGTGGCGGCCCCTCTCGGCGCCAAGCCCGCGGGTGTCGTGGCAGGCCAGGCCACCGTGACGGTGAAGATCACGGCGATCGACCACAAGGCGCCTTCGATCACGGTCGCGACGGCCGAAGGCGACAAGCAGACCTTCAAGCTGAAGGATCCCTCGAAGCTCCAGGGCGTGAAGGTGGGCGACACCGTCGACATCACGTACACGGAAGCGCTCGCCCTCAAGGTCGAAGCGAAGGCGAAGAAATAGGGTCGGGCGCGGGCGCCGAGGTACCGGAACAGGAAGAACGTGAACCGAAAAGGGAGGGAGACCGACATGAATCCGGGACGAACGATCGCCGCCCTCGGGCTGACCCTGGGCCTTCTCGCGGTGGCGGGTCCCGCCCCTGCTCAGGGGGCGAAGGCGGCTCCGAAGTCGGAAGCGAAGAAGCCGAACATCCTCATCCTCTGGGGGGACGACATCGGCCAGTTCAACATCAGCGCCTACAACCTGGGCATGATGGGCTACAGGACGCCGAACATCGACAGCATCGCGAAGGACGGCGCGCTCTTCACGGACTGGTACGGCCAGCAGAGCTGCACCGCCGGCCGCGCGGCGTTCATCACCGGGCAGTCGCCGATCCGCACCGGCCTGACCAAGGTCGGCCTCCCCGGCGCCAAGGAAGGCCTGACGAAGGCCGACCCGACAATCGCCGAGCTCCTCAAGCCTCTCGGCTACGTGACCGGGCAGTTCGGCAAGAACCACCTCGGCGACCGGAACGAGATGCTCCCCACGGTCCACGGGTTCGACGAATGGCTCGGCAACCTCTACCACCTGAACGCGGAGGAGGAGCCGGAGAACGTCGACTACCCGAAGAACCCGGCCTTCAAGGAGAAGTTCGGCCCCCGCGGCGTCATGCACTGCTGGGCGACGGACGTGGACGATCCCACCGAGGACAAGCGCTTCGGCAGGGTCGGCAAGCAGAAGTGCGAGGACACGGGCGCGCTCACGGTCAAGCGCATGGAGACGATCGACGACGAGGTCACCACCGCGGCGATCAAGTTCATGGACAAGGCGGCGAAGGACGGCAAGCCGTTCTTCATTTGGTACAACACCTCCCGCATGCACGATTTCACCCACCTCAGCAAGAAGTGGGATGGGAAGACCGGCCTGGGGATCACGGCAGATGGGATGTCCGAGCACGACGCCGACGTAGGCCTGATGCTCGCCGAGCTGAAGAGGCTCGGCCTCGACGAGAACACGATCGTCATGTATTCCACCGACAACGGCGCGGAGTTCTTCAACTGGCCCGATGGCGGCACCACGATCTTCCGAGGCGAGAAGAACACGCAGTGGGAAGGCGGTTTCCGCGTCCCGGCGATGATCCGGTGGCCCGGCGTCATCAAGCCCGGCACCATCATCAACGACATCGGTGCGCACGAAGACATCATGCCGACGGTCCTCGCGGCCGCGGGCGACACCACCGTCAAGGAAGACCTTCTCAAGGGCCGGAAGATCGGCGAGATGACGTACAAGGTCCACCTCGACGGCTACAACCTCCTGCCGTTCTTCAAGGGTGAAGTGAAGGAATCTCCGCGTCACGAGTTCATCTACTGGACGGACGGCGGCAGCGTCGCCGCGATTCGCTACGACAACTGGAAGCTCTCCTTCCTGCGGCAGAACTCCGTGGGCTTCAAGGTCTGGGAGAGCCCGTTCGAGGAGCTGCGCTGGCCCATGCTCACGAACCTGCGCATGGACCCTCTCGAGCGCGCCGCGGATCAGTCCGCCGGCTACATCGACTGGTCGTCGCACCGCATGTACGCGCTGGCGCCGGCCAGCGCCTACGTTGCGAACTGGCTCCAGAGCTTCCGGGACTTCCCCCCGCGCATGAAGCCCGGCAGCTTCAGCCTCGACCGCGTGATGGAAGCGGTGAGCAAGCCGCACGGCGGCAGCAACTGACGTTTCACGGACGACCGGCCGCGCGCGGCCCCCGGCCTCGCGCGGCCACGTCCAACGGATGACGAAACCACCTCGCCGCGTGGGTCGGCCCCGCGCCGACGGCCACAACGTAACCCGCGTCCCCCTCAGCTCACGAGGGAGACTCAAAGCAGTTCCCGAAAGGAGCGGTCATGTACGGATTCAAGGCGTTCGTGTTCGACGGAAAGAAGACGGCCGGCAGGGCCCTCGAGACGCTCGAGGACCACACGCCGATCTACCCGTGGATCGATGACGCAGCCGTGGTGTCCCGGAGCAAGCTCGGCGTCATCCGGATCCACAGCACCTGGGCGCAGGACGACACGGCGATCGGCGCCGGAGCCGGTTTCGGCGCTTTCACCGGCGGCGTGCTCGGGCTGCTCCTGGGCCCGGGCGGCGCGCTCGCCGGCGCCGCGATGGGCGGCTCGATGGGCGCCCTGATCGGCGTCGCCGACGACCTCGCCTTCGACGACCCGCGGCTGGACGACTTCGCCGCCTCTCTCGCCAAGGACACCTCGGCGCTGGTCCTGGTGGGCGAGGCGCCCGCGCTCGCCGACTTCACCTCGGCGGTCCTGCCCTTCGGCGGGAAGGTCATCGAGACCAACCTCAACGACAAGGACGTCAAGGCCCTGAGGAAGGCCCTGAAGCTGCAGGTCCCCGCGTAGATCCGCCAGCCCGGCTCCGAAGGGGATAGGAAGAAGGAGGACTGAAAGTGGAGAACATCAAAGCGGCGATCGGCGACTGGACCCAGCAGGTCAAGAGCAACGCCAGTTGGCTCGTGGCGCTGGGCGCCGTGACGCTCGTCGCCGGGCTTCTGTCCATGGGATACCCCTGGGCCAGCGGCCTCGCCGTCACGGTCTTCATCGGGATCGTGATGACGATCGCCGGCGTCGCCAGGACCGTCGGCGTCTTCAAGGCCGGGTCGTTCGGCCAGGGCGCGCTCGCGGTGCTGGGAGGCATCCTCACGTTCGTGGCGGGCGTCATCCTCGTGGCGCGGCCGAACACCGGCCTGGCGAGCCTGACCCTGCTGCTCGGCGGCTACCTGCTGATCGACGGCATCTCCGGCGCCCTCCTCGCGTTCCAGGTGAAGCCCGCGCAGGGGTGGGGCTGGATGCTCTTCAGCGCCGTCATGGGCCTGCTCCTGGGGCTCCTGCTGCTCTGGGAGTGGCCGCTCTCCGGGCTGTGGGCCATCGGAACGCTCGTCGGCATCAACCTGTTCTTCAGCGGCTGGTCCATGATCTCGATGGGCCTGTCGGCCAAGAAGGCCGCGGGCGCCGTCGGGGAGATGAAGGAAGCCCACTGACCCTGATCGTCCCGGGATCCCGGATCGCGGGCCGCGCGCGCCAACGGGCGGCGCCGCCCGCGATCCGGGGATCGCTCACGACGAACGAGAAGGTCTGAGGTGAACATGCGGAAGTCCTTAGCATTTCTCGTCACCCTCGCGGCCCTCGTGACGGGGGCGCTCGCGTTCCCGGCCGAAGGCTCCGACTTTCCCGAGGCCGTCGACAAGCCGGTCGTGATCCAGCTCGCCGGAGTCTGGAACTCGTTCGACACGCAGGCCCAGCTGAACGTCAGCCGCGGCGGAGTCCTCGCGGTCGGGACCACCGTCGACATGGAGGCGCTCTTCGGTGTCCCGACGACGCAGTGGGACTTCCGGGCCGACGGCCGCTGGCAGCTCTCGAAGCGCAACTACATCGACTTCGGCTACTCGGCCCTGGACCGCTCGGGCGCGCGCGCTCTCGAGGGAGACGTCGTCTGGAACGGCTACACCTACAAGGCGGGCCTCACCATCGACGGCAGGTTCGACAACACCTACGCGTACGTCGGCTGGCACTGCGACATCCTCCGGGCGGAGAACATCAAGGTCTGGGGGGGCCTCTCGGTCGCTTACGAGCACTTCGAGATGGGGCTCGACGGCGAGGCGTTCCTGACGGACCCGGACGGGACGGTCACGAGGAAGACCGACTTCAACGGCATCAGCGTCGGAGTCCCGGCACCGCTCCTCGGCCTCGGGGTCAAGGGGGCCCTCTCGAAGAGCTGGACGATGGACTTCTACGTCCGGGCGATCGGCTTCACCTCGACCGATCTCGGCGGCAGCGTCGTCGAGGGCGGGCTCTCGTTCGGGTGGTACCCGACGAGGAGCTTCGGTCTCGTCGGCGGAGCGGACCTCACGAAGTTCGCGCTCAAGAAGTACAAGACCGGCGACAACACGGTCAAGGCCGTGTACTCGTACGCCGGCCCGCGGCTCGGGCTGGTCGTGGGGTTCTAGTTCCTCGCGGAAAGGCGACGGCCCGGCGCCCGCCGCGCCGGGCCGGAAGCGCGCGCAAGGGAGGAGATGAGGCATGTTCACGCTCGCCGTCGTCGTGTTTCATCTGCTCGGGGTCCTCTCCTCCGTTCACGCGATCATGAAGACGCGCACCGAGCAGGGAGCCATCGCCTGGGCGGTCTCCCTGATCACCTTCCCGTACGTGGCCGTGCCGGCCTACTGGGTCCTGGGACGGAGCCGCTTCCAGGGCTACGTGAGCGCGCGGCGGGAGAACGTGGAGGAGGTCGCCGGCGTCACGCAGGCGGCGCTGGCGGCGGCCGTCCCGTTCCGGGTGCCGGCTGCGGAAGTCGACCCCGCCGCCCGGGCCGCCGAGCGCCTGGCCGGGCTCCCGTTCCTCCGCGGGAACGCCGCGGAGCTCCTCGTGAACGGGGACGCCACCTTCAGGAGCCTCTTCGAGGGAATCGACTCCGCGAGGGAGTACGTCCTCGTCGAGTACTACATCGTCCACGACGACGCGATCGGCCGTGAGCTCGCGGCCCACCTGGTCGAGCGCGCGAAGGCCGGAGTCCGGGTCCGGTTCCTCTACGACGAGATCGGCAGCCACGACCTCCCGCGCGCCTACCTCGACGGGCTCCGAGCCGCGGGGATCGAGGTCCACGAGTTCCACACCCGGAAAGGCCCGCGCAACCGGTTCCAGCTCAACTTCAGGAACCACCGCAAGATCGTGGTGGTCGACGGCTGGGTCGCGTGGGTCGGCGGCCTGAACGTCGGCGACGAGTACCTCTCCCGCGACCCGAAGATCGGGCCCTGGCGGGATACCCACGTCCGGATCGAGGGCCCGGCCGCGCTCGGCGCCCAGCTCGCGTTCGCCGAGGACTGGCACTGGGCGGCCGGAAGCCCGCTCGAGCTTCGCTGGGACCCGGTCCCTTCGAGAACCGGAGACGTCCCCGTGCTGTTCGTCCCGTCGGGCCCGGCAGACACCCTCGAGACCGCGAACCTGATGTACCTCCACGCCATCAACTCGGCGAGCGAGCGGATCTGGATCGCGACCCCCTACTTCGTCCCCGACAAGCCCGTGACCGACGCCCTTCAGCTCGCGGGGCTCCGCGGCGTCGACGTGCGCATCCTCATCCCGGACAAGCCCGACAACCCGCTGGTGGGCCTGGCGGCTTCCACCTACGTCGACGACGCGAGCCTCACCGGCGTGAGGTTCTACAGGTACGGGGCGGGGTTCCTGCACGAGAAGGTCATGGTCGTCGACGGGTCCACGGCCACCGTCGGCACGGCCAACTTCGACAACCGTTCCTTCCGGCTGAACTTCGAGATCACCGCGATGATCACGGACCGGGCCTTCGCGGCCGGGGTCGAGCGGATGTTCGAGGCGGATTTCGCTCTGTCGCGGGTCATGGAGCCCGGCGAGTACGACCACAAGCCGTGGTGGTTCCGGTTCGCCGCCCGCCTCGCGCGACTGACGGGGCCGGTCCAATAGCGGGTGCGTCGGGCGCCTCGCCGTTCACGCCACGATCCAGCCTGAGGAGACGCGATGAAGAAGAGCCTCGGTCAGCTCGCGCGGACGACCCTGATGGGTGCCGTCCTCGTCCTGTTGCCCATCGTCCTGGTGTCGATGCTCCTCGAGCAGGCGCTGCCGATGGCGGACGCGGCGCTCCGCCCGTTCACCACCCGCATGGCCCAGGGGTCGGGCCTCGGCCCCGGGGCGAGCACGCTCCTGGCCATTCTGTTGCTGATCGTGTTCTGTTTTCTCGGCGGGGTGTTCGCCCAGACCTCCGTCGCCCGGAAGAGCATCGCCTGGCTGGAGACGTCCGTGCTCTCGCAGCTGCCTGGCTTCGAGTACGTCAAGGCGCAGATCGAGAGCGGGTTCCGCGTGGAAGAGCGCCATGTGTATCCGGTCGTTCTCGCGCGCATGGATGACGCGTGGCAGCTGGCCTTCCTCGTCGAGAGTCTCGCGGACGGCCGATCCGCCGTCTTCGTTCCCGACGTGCCCAGCCCCGACACGGGCGCCGTCTACTTCCTGACGGCGGACCGGGTCCGGCCCATCGACGTTCCCCCCGCGGCCGCGTTGAAGTGCCTGAAACGATTCGGGCTCGGGGCCGGCGCGATCCTGGGGGGCCAGCTGCCCTCCGGCAGCACCGACGCGAGGACATGACGTGAGACGCGTGACATGACCGCAACGCCTTCGAGCTCCGCTCCCGCACGAGACGTTTCGCCGGGGGACGTCCTCCGGCGGCTTGCCGCGCACGGGACGGAGCTCTGTGAGGCCCAGGTCGGGATGGCCCGGGCCGAGCTCGCCCGGGACGTCGAGGCGCACGTCCGCCGCCTCCGGGCGGTCGCCATCGGTCTCTTCCTCGTCATCTGCGGAGCGCAGCTCCTCGTCGTGGCCCTGATCCTCGCCCTGGCGACCTGGCTCGGGGGCTGGCTCGCGTCGCTGCTCGTCTCGACCGTCTTCCTGATCGCCGGGGCGGCCGTCCTGAAGAAGGGGGGCCCACCCGTGGAGAAGCCGTTCATGAAGAACACCCTCGAGGCACTGAAGGACGATCTCGAATGGCTGAAGGCTCTCCTGCGATGACGAGGCCCCCCGCGGCTCCTGTCGACGAGGTCGAGCTCTACCGGCAGCAGCTGGACGACCTGCGGGGCGATCTCTCGCGGGATGTCGACGAGCTCCGGAGCCGGGTCCGGGCGACCTTCGACCTCCGGCAGCAGATCGTGAAGCACCCCTTCGTCGCGACGGCCGTAGCCCTCGGCGGAATACTCGTCGTGGCGGCGGTCCTGAAGTCGCTCCGTCGGGGACCCCGCGATCCAGCGCCTGTTCTCTCTGCCCTGGCGCGTCGAGCACGCGCGGACATGGAAGTTTCAAGAGGGAGAAGGACATGAGAAGAGAGAAGGCCGGCGGTCCCGCGAGAGTCGGGAGCGGCGCCGAGGCCCTGGCTTACTTCACGTCGCCCGCGCCTTCCGTCGAAGAGCGGATGGCCGCCGGCAAGGCCCTGCGGGCGAAGCTGCCCCGGGAACGGCACGCGGAATACACGCCAGGACGCGGCCGACAGGACCCGGTCGCGATCCTCGAGAAGCAGGCCGAGGGCCGCGTGCCTTCCCTCGTTCCCCTCCGCTACGCGCGCATGCTCGCGAGCCCCTTCGCCTTCCTTCGGGGCGCCGCCGCCGTGATGGCGGCCGACCTCTCCCGCACGCCCGCGACCGGCCTGACGGTCCAGGCCTGCGGCGACGCGCACCTGGCCAACTTCGGCTTCTTCGGCTCGGCCGAGCGGCGCCTCGACTTCGGGGTCAACGACTTCGACGAGACGCTGCCCGGGCCCTGGGAGTGGGACCTCAAGCGCCTCGCCGCGAGCGCCGTCGTCTCCGTCCGGCTCATGGGAGGCGACAAGGCCCTGTGCGAGAAGGCAGCCCGCGCGGCGGTCGCGACCTATCGCGGCCGGATGCGCGAGTACGCCCGGATGGGCCACCTCGCAGTCTGGTACTCGCGTATCGAGGAGGACGCCGTCCTCCGCGCCCTGCCCCCGGAGGCGAGGAAGGTCGCGGAGCAGATCACGGCGAAGGCGCGTCGACAGGGGAACCTGAAGCTCCTCGGCAGGATGACGGCGCTCGTGGACGGCCGGCCTCGCCTCGTGGAGCATCCTCCCGACGTCGTGCGCGAGACGCACCTGCCGGACGGCCGTCCCGTCGCCGAGGTCGTCGGAAACGCCCTGGCGCTCTACCGCGATTCGCTCCCCGCCGAGCGCCGGCCCCTCCTCTCCCGGTACCGGGTCGCGGACGTGGCGCGCAAGATCGTGGGGGTCGGAAGCGTCGGCACCCGCTGCTGGGTGGTTCTGCTGACGGGCAACGACCCGGACGACCCCCTCTTCCTCCAGTACAAGGAGGCCCAGCCCTCGGTCCTGTCGCCCTGGTCGAAGGCCGCGGCGTGGGGCTCCCAGGGGGAGCGGGTCGTCGTGGGGCAGCGGCTCATCCAGGGAGCGCCCGACATTTTCCTGGGCTGGGGCAGGACCGTCGACGGCGCCCACTTCTACATGCGCCAGCTCCGCGACATGAAGGGCGGCGTGGCCTTCGACCCGAAGAACGTGAAGGCTTTCCCGGCCTACCTCGGGATCTGCGGCTGGGCCCTGGCGCTGGCGCACGCCCGGTCGGGGGACCCCGCGGTCCTCGCGGGATACGTCGGCAAGAGCGAGGTCCTGGACGACGCCGTCACCCGCTTCGCGTTCGCATATGCCGAGCAGACCGAGCGCGACTTCGCCGCCCTCGCGAGGGCGGCGAAGTCGAAACGGATCGAGGTAGCGGAGACGGCCTGAAAAGGTCTCCAGCAGCATGAGCGCCGTCGACCCACGGACCGACCTCGCGAAGACGCGAACGGGATTCGCCGCCTACCGGACCCAGCTCGCCCTCGACCGGACCATGCTCGCCTGGATCCGGACGACGCTCGCGATGGGCAGCTTCGGCTTCGGGCTCGTGGGGTTCTTCCGGTCCCTGCGCGAGAAGTACCCGTCGCCGGAGTCCGTCGCGATCCACCAGGCCGCGATCCAGTTCGGCCTGTCGCTCATCGTCCTCTCGGCCGTCGCGACGCTCCTGGCGGCCATTTCGCAGTGGAGAACGCTCGGACGGCTTCGGCGCGGCGAGGAGCTCCGCATCTCGCAGTTCCCGCTCAGCCTCTCCATCGCCGGCCTCGTCACCGTCGCGATCCTGGCGGGCCTCGCGGCCCTGTTCGCCCGCTGACCGGGGCGTCCGGGCGCCGGACGGTAGGCGCGGGCCTGCGTGCCTCGACGCCTTCCAGCGGCCGACGAGTTCCCCGGTTTCACGAGGCGCTCGGGCTCGCGTCCGCGTCGTCGTGCAGGTCGATCAGGATCTGCGCGATCAATCCCGTCCATCCCGTCTGGTGGCTGGCGCCACACCCGCGGCCGGTGTCGCCGTGGAAGTACTCGTGGAACGGGACCAGGTCGCGCCAGTACGGATCGGTCTGGAACAGCTCGCAGGAGCCGAAGACGGCGCGCCGGCCGTCTCCGTCGCGGAGGAAGATGCGCGCCAGGCGGCGTCTCAGCTCCTGCACGACCTGCTCGAGGTTCAGCCTGGTGCCGGAGCCGGTCGGGCACTCGACCAGGAAGTCCTCTCCGTAGTAGTCGTGGTACTGGCGCAGCGCGAGCAGGATCAGGAAATTGACGGGCATCCAGATCGGACCCCGCCAGTTGGAGTTGCCCCCGAAGAGGTCCGTCCGCGACTCGCCCGGCTCGTAGTCCAGCCGGTACTCCTGCCCTCCCAGGTGGAGCACCATCGGGTTGTCCTTGTGATGGCGCGAGACCGAGCGGATCCCGTGGGGCGACAGGAACTCGTCCTCGTCCAGCATGCGGGAAAGCATGCGCCGCAGCTGCTCCGGCCGCACGAGGCCGAGGACCACGTTGTCGTTGGGCCCGGGGACGACCATCGGTCCGACGCTCTCGATGAGGTCCGGCCGATGACGGATGAACCATTCGCGGCGGTTGTTGAAGCCCGGGAACTGCTCGAAGGTGTCGGCGGGCACCGTCGCCGCCCCGAACATGGGGACGAAGCCCACCATGGTGCGGGCGCGCAGGGCCAGGGGCTCCCTGTCCTGCGAGAGCAGGTGGTCGTAGAAGAACCCGTCCTCCTCGTCCCAGAGCGAACCGGCCGGATCCCGCGGGCTGTTCATCGCGCCGGCCACGTAGAGGTAGTGCTCCCAGAACTTGCTCGCGATGTCCTCGTAGACGGGGTCCCGCTTCGCGAGCATCAGGGCGATCGTCAGCAGGTTCTTGGCGAACGCCGCCATCCAGCTGGTGCCGTCGGCCTGTCCCAGCATGTAGCCGGGCGGCAGGTGATTGCGGTCGAAGATGCCGATGTTGTCCATCCCGAGAAAGCCGCCCTGGAAGATGTTGTTCCCGAGCGCGTCCTTCCGGTTGACCCACCAGGTGAAGTTCAGGAGCATCTTCTGGAAGGCTCGCTCCAGGAAGTCGTAGTCGGCGACCCCGGTGCGGCGACGCTCGACGTCGAACAGCGCGACGGCGGCCAGGGAAAGAACCGGCGGGTTGACGTCGCCGAAGTCCCACTCGTAGGCCGGGACCTGTCCGTTCGGGTGCATGTACCACTCGCGCAGCATCAGGAGGATCTGCTCCTTGGCGAACTGCGGATCGACGTGCGCCAGGGTGACGCAGTGAAACCCGAGGTCCCAGGCGGCGAACCAGGGGAATTCCCACTTGTCGGGCATCGAGATCACGTCGCGGGCGTACAGGTTCGTCCACGCATGGTTGCGCCCGTGCCGTCGCCCGGGTGGCGGGCTCGGCTGCCCCGGGTCGCCCTCCAGCCAGTCCCGGACGACGTAGTGGAAGAACTGCTTCGACCAGAGCATCCCCGCAAAGGCCTGGCGTGCCACCATCCGGGCGTCCGGGGAGAGCTTCGGAGGGAGGACGACGCCATAGAACTCGTCCGCTTCCTCCCTGCGCTGCGTGAAGAGGGCGTCCGAGTCCGCGAAGGGAGCGTCGAGCAGCTTCCCGCCCTGCAGGGACGCCAGGCGGAGCTCGAGGGTGATCGTCTCGCCGGCGGCGACGGTACGGGAGTAGCGGGCGGCAGCCTTCGTCCCGGTGCGAGCCGCATTCACGGCCTCGCGCCGGCCGCTCACGACGCACTCGTGAAAGGCGTCCTTGACGTGGGGGACCTGCGACCGGGCACCGTACAGCCGCTCGCTGTTCGTCTCGTTCTCCGTGAACAAGAGCTCGTCGGCGCCCGCGCAGTAGAGCGCGTACTCGCCCAGATACCAGTGCGTGGCGAGGAGAGTGTCTTCTCCTCGCGCGCCGATCGACGGGCGGCGATCGTCACGGCCCCAGCTCCAGGTGTTGCGGAACCAGAGCGTCGGCAGCACCTCGATCGGCGCCGCCTCCGGGCCCCGGTTGCTGACGCCAATTCGGATCAGGATGTCGTCGGCCTCGATCTTGGCGTACTCGACGACGACGTCGAAGTAGCGGCCCGCGTCGAAGACCCCGGTGTCCACGAGCTCGAATTCCGGCTGCGACTTGTCCCGACGGCGGTTCTCCTCGACGAGCCGGGCGTAGGGGAACTCGGCCTGCGGGTACTTGTAGAGGAACTTCATCGACGAGTGCGTCGGCGTCGAGTCCAGGTAGAAGTAGTACTCCTTGACGTCCTCGCCGTGGTTTCCCTGGGGTCCGCTCAGGCCGAACATCCGCTCCTTGAGGATCGGGTCGTGGCCGTTCCAGAGCGAGAGGGCGAAGCAGAGGAGCTGGCGGTCGTCGCAGATCCCGCCGAGACCGTCCTCGTTCCAGCGGTAGGCTCGCGACCGGGCGTGGTCGTGGGGGAAGTAGCTCCAGGCGTCGCCGTCGGCGCTGTAGTCCTCCCGGACGGTGCCCCAGGCGCGTTCCGAAAGATACGGTCCCCAAAGGGCCCAGGGCTTCGTGCGCTCCCGATTCGTCGCCAGGCGGGCGCCTTCGCGGGTGTCGTAGATGTTCATTCAAACCTCCGGCACGCCCGTGTCACGAGACCCCTCGGCCAGCATCGAGTATGCGGTAGCCCGCTCTTCGCGGGAGACCGGGGCCGGCCCCCCCGAGACCGGAATCTCGCGTCGCGCGAGCGCCCGAATCGGGTCTCGATCCCGCGTCCCTGCGGCGGCGGGAGCTAAACTGGGCGAAAAGGCCGAGGGTCCCGGTGAAGACGATCGGCGTGCTCTCCGTGATCCCGTCCGACGACCGCGCCGCAGGGGTGCGGACGATCCAGGACACCAGATCCACATCGTGAAGAAGGAGGGACTGCACATGGAACCCAGGCGAATGTCGAGGGCCCTGTGGCTCGGACTCGCTCTCGCGACCCTGGCGGCGACGTCGCCGGCCCGGCTCGGCGCTCAGCAGGCAGGCGCAGGGGACCAGCCCGTCGGACCCTACAAGGACTTCAAGGGCGTCATCAAGCTCGACGTCCGCGACTCGAAGGCCGACTGGGGGCCGTTCACGCCGAAGAAGGCACCGGCGGGCGCGCCGAACATCCTCTTCATCCTCTACGACGACACCGGGCAGGCCGCCTGGTCGCCCTACGGTGGACGGATCCACATGCCGACGATGGACAGGCTGGCGGCCAGCGGCCTGACCTACACGCAGTGGCACACCGTCGCCCTCTGCTCGCCGACGCGCTCCACGCTCCTGACGGGGCGCAACCACACGCTCAACGGCATGGCCGCCATCACCGAGGGCTCCAACGGCTTCCCGGGCTGGGCCGGCCGCATCCCGCCCCAGGCTGCGACCGTCGCGCAGATCCTCCAGGACAGCGGCTACAGCACGTTCTGGCTGGGGAAGAACCACAACGTCCCCGAGCAGGACGTCGCCGAAGGAGGCGACCGCAAGACGTGGCCTCTCGGCCAGGGCTTCGAGCGCTACTACGGGTTCATCGGCGGCGAGACCAACCAGTGGTACCCGGACCTCGTCGAGGACAACCACTTCATCGAGCCGCCGGCCTCGCCGGAGCAGGGCTATCACCTCTCCAGGGACCTGGCCGACCAGGCGCTCCGGATGCTCCGGAGCCAGAAGGCCACGAGCCCCTCGAAGCCGTGGTTCATGTTCTACAACCCGGGCGCCAATCACGCCCCGCACCACGCGCCGCAGGAGTACATCGACAAGTACAAGGGCAAGTTCGACGACGGCTACGACGCGTATCGCAGCTGGGTGCTCGAGCGGATGATCGCGAAGGGCGTCCTGCCGAAGGGAACGCAGCTCACGCCGATCAACCCGATGCCCGAGTCCCAGGCGAACCCCGCGGACGCCGTGCGCCCGTGGAGCACGCTGAACGCCGACGAGAAGAAGCTCTTCTCGCACATGGCCGAGGTGTGGGCCGGGTTCTCCGAGTACACCGACGTCCAGATCGGCCGCGTCATCGACTACCTGGAGCAGTCCGGCCAGCTCGAGAACACCATCGTCTTCTACGCGGCCGACAACGGCACGTCCGGCGAGGGGACGCCGAACGGCTCCGTCAACGAGAACAAGTTCTTCAACGGCTATCCCGACGATCTCGCCGAGAACATGGGGATGATGGCCAGGCTCGGCGGGCCGGACACCTACGGCCACTTCCCGACCGGATGGGCGACCGCGTTCTCGACGCCGTACCGGATGTTCAAGCGCTACTCGCAGTATTCGGGCGGCACGGCCTGCCCGCTCGTCATCTCCTGGCCGAAGGGGATCAAGGCCCGTGGCGAGCTCCGCAGCCAGTACCACCACTCGGTCGACATCGTGCCGACGCTCCTCGAGATCGTCGGCCTCGAGATGCCGAAGGTGTATCGAGGTGTCGAGCAGTTCCCGCTCTCGGGCGTGTCGATGAAGTACACGTTCGACGCGGTCCCGGATGCCCCGACGCACAAGAAGCGCCAGTTCTACGCGATGCTCGGCACCCGCGGGATCTGGGAGGACGGCTGGGTGGCCGCCGCCGTGCACGCCCCGTTCACCGGCAAGGGGCACTTCGACCAGGACCAGTGGCAGCTCTTCCACGTGGACGTGGACCGTTCGGAGTCGACCGACCTCGCGAAGCAGAACCCCGAGAAGGTCGCGGCGCTGAAGAAGGCGTGGGACGAGGAGGCCCGGGTCAACCTCGCTCTCCCGATGGACGACCGGACCGCAATGGAGCTCCTCACGATCGAGCGCCCCTCGGCCGAGCCGGCGCGTGATCGTTACGTCTACTACCCGGGTACGGCCCCGGTGCCCGAAGGCGCCGCAGTCAACGTGCGCAACCGCTCGTACAAGATCCTCGCGAACGTCGAGATCAGGGACGCGGACGCGGGCGGCGTGATCTTCGCGCACGGCTCGCGGTTCGGCGGCCACTCGCTCTTCGTCAAGGACCACAGGCTCTACTACGTCTACAACTTCCTCGGCATCAAGCCGGAGCAGAAGTTCGTCTCGTCGGTCGAGCTGAAGCCCGGCAAGTACACGGTGGGCATGGAGTTCACGAGGACCGGCGCCGGCCCGCACCACGAGTCCCTCGGCACGATGAAGCTCTACGTGAACGACCAGGTGGTCGCCGAGGGGCCGATGAAGACGCAGGCGGGCAAGTTCACGCTCTCCGGCGACGGGCTCTGCGTCGGGTTCGACAGCGGCGATGCGGTGAGCGCCGAGTACAGGACGCCCGGCACGTTCCACGGCGGGACGATCCAGGGAGTCGGGGTCACGGTCGAGAAGGCCTCGTACGAGGCCCTCGAGCTGGAGGCGCAGCGCGCGCTGGCGCGCGACTAGCCGGCGTCGGGCCCCCGTCCCGACGGAGCGTCCGCTCCTTCGAAACGCGGGCCGCAGAAACGCGGGCCGCACCCTCCGGTAGGGGGATGCGGCCCGCGAATCGCGGCGAGCGAAGCGCCGCCCCTACCGCCTCACGAACTCGACGTCGAACGTCTGCTGCTCGAGCGCCTGGAAGTAGAGACCCGCGAGGACGTCGCGGGCGGGGTCGTACGTGAGCCTGTACGTGCTCCCGGGATAGTTCGCGTCGCGCAGCTCGACGAAGAGCGTGAGGGCTTCGCCTTGCCGCAGGGCCTCCGCGCGCGCCACGTGGATCGGGCGCGGGTTCAGGTACGCCGCGTCGACCTTCCCTTCCGGCGAGATCGACCGGACTTCGAGGATGTAGCCGCCGTCCGCGCGGAGCCAGCGGCCCTTAAGTCGATCGAGCTCCACGACCGCGGCCGAGGCAGCCGACGGGACTGCTGGCGCGGTCGGAGCCGTCGCCGGCAGAGACGTCGCAGCCGGCGCCGGCGGTTCTACCCGCTCGCCGCCCCGGGGGCCGCAGGCCACGGCGGCTCCGAAAAGGAGCGCGATCGCGATCGCAGCCCGCGTCGACCTGAAAGAGAATGTCCTCGTCATGGTTTCACCGTCCGCTCGCCATTCTCCCCTGCTCGCCGCCGTCCTGGCGATCGCCGCGCCCCTCGCGGCGCAGCAGACGCCCCCGTCGGCGCCCGTCCCGGCGACGCCGGCCGAGGCGACGGAGCCCGCACCGGCAGGCACGAAGCCGGTCGAGAAGAAGTGGTACGAGAGGGTCGAGATCAGCGGCCTCCTCTTCGGCGACGCGTACGCGGTCCTCGCTCACCACGACCCGGACGTGGACGGGCAGTGGGGCTTCTGGCTGCGGCGCGGCTACCTGACGTTCGACGTGGACGTGGCGAAGGCGTGGTCGGCCCGGTTCCGCCTCGAGGTCAACAGCCCGGGGGACTTCGAGAGCAGCGCGAAGATGACGCCGTTCGTCAAGGACGCTTACGTGGCCTGGAAGGACAAGGGTCACGAGCTCACCTTCGGCATCTCGTCCTCCCCCACCTTCGAGCGGGTCGAGAACTTCTGGGGCTACCGCGCCGTCGAGAAGACGCCGCTCGACCTCTATCGCCTCGGCGGCTCGCGCGACTTCGGCGTGGCCTGGAAGGGGAAGGCGGCGGACGGGAAGCTCGCCTGGCACGCGATGCTCGGCAACGGCGCCGGCGAAGGGGGCGAGACCAACGACGGGAAGAAGGCGATGCTCTCGGTCGCGTACCTGCCGACGAAGGAGCTCGTCGTCGAGGCCTACGCCGACACCGAGGACCGCCCGGACTCGACCGACCGCAGCACGTTCCACGCCTTCGTCGGTTACAAGGGAGCCCGGAGCCGCTACGGCGTCGAGTACGCGACCCAGACGAGAACGGCGACGGCGGGACCGGACCAGACCGTCTCCGTGGCCTCGCTCTTCGGCGCCTGGGACGTCGGGGAGAAGCTGAGCCTCCTCGCGCGCGTCGACCGCTCCTTCGACGGCATCCCCGACGCCGGCGACATCCCGTACCTGGGCCTGGCCGCCGACACGAAGTTCGATCTCGGGATTCTGGGGCTGGAGTACCGGGTCCACCGGATGATCAGCGTCATCCCGAACCTCGAGTACGTCGCCTACCGCGAGACCGACGGGCGCCCCGCTCCCGACGACGACCTGATCGCGCGCCTGACCCTCTACGTCCGGTTCTGAGGCTCGCTCTCGCGGAGGAGCCGCGATCGAAGCGATCGCCAAATTCACCCCGATGGGGCAATTGACACTGCTCTACGGCCGGGATCAGACTGCCGTCCGTCGAGGGAGACCTTCGTGAGAAAGATCGCTGCGCTACTGCTGCTGATGCCCGGGCTCCTCCTCGCGGACGAGGTGTTCCTGAAGGGGGGCGGCAAGTTCACCGGCCGGATCACCGAGCAGGACGAGGAGCGGATCACGATCGACATCGGGGACGGATCGGTCGGCTTCTCGATGGACCGGGTCGACCACATCGTGAAAGGGACCTCGTCGCTGGACGAGTACGACGCGCGGGCGAGCGCGCTCGGTCAGCAGGACGTCGACGGCTGGCGCAAGCTGGCCCAGTGGGCCTCGAGCCGGGGACTCTCGAGGCAGTCGCGCCTCGCCTACGAGAGGGTCATGGCGCTGGCGCCCGACGACGCCGAGGCGAGGAGGGCGCTGGGATTCGTGCAGGTCGACGGCCGGTGGCTCACCGAGGAGGAGAGCTACCGCGCCCGCGGCTACGTGAAGTACGAGGGCGAGTGGATGACTCCCGCCGAGGTGCAGATGGCGCAGTCCAGCGCCGCGGCGGACCAGGCCCGGTTCGAGTCCGACAGGCGCGCGATCGACGCCGCCAACGCCGCCGACCGGGCCCGCTGGCAGGCCGAAGAGGACCGGAAGCGCGCCCAGGAGGAGCAGGACCGGCTGAACAACAACCCGCTCTACTGGGGCGGGTTCGGCTATGGCGTGACGACCTGGCCGACGACGGGGACCGTGACCCGCCAGGCGCCCGCAACCGGGCCTGCGCCGATCCCGGGTGGAGGCATTCGATGAGCCCGCGCAGCGCATTTCGAGCCGGGTGCCCGTTGGCGGCGGCCCTTCTCGCGGCCACGCTGGCCGCGCCCGGCGTGATGGCCACGCCTCCCGCACCCGCCGCGCCCGCGAAGGCCGCCGCGGCGTCCCCGACCGTCGACGAGATCGTCGGACGCTACGTGGCGGCCCGCGGAGGGCTCGGGAAGCTGAGGGCCCTGAAGACGCTTCGCCAGGAAGGGCGCGTCAACGCGGGGGCCGGCCGCGACGGGCTCGTGACCCGCGAGATCAAGCGGCCGGGGCGGATCCGGTTCGAGCTCACCGTCCAGGGCGTCACCGCCGTCTTCGCCTCCGACGGCCAGCGCGGCTGGAAGGTCTCCCCGTTCGACGGCGAGATGGGCCCCCAGCCGCTGTCCGACGAGGTCGCGATGGACGCGGGCGAGCAGGCGGACATCGACGGGCCTCTCGTCGACTGGAAGCGCAAGGGGCACCGCGTCGAGCTGGTCGGCCGCGAGAACGTCGACGGTCGCGAGACGTACAAGCTGAAGGTCACCCTCAGGAGCGGGGGGATCCTCTTCTCGTACCTCGACGTGAAGTCGACGTACCTGGTCCGGACCGATTCGACGCGGCAGGCGCGCGGAAGGCCGGTCCGGATCGAGACGACGTTCGCCGACTACAGGAAGACGGGAGGGATCCTCTTTCCCCGCCTCGTCGAGGTGCGGGCCGCCGGTCGGCCGCAGGTGCTTCGCGTCGTGGTGGACAAGGTCGAGGTGAACCCGCCCCTGAGCGACGCCCGCTTCGCGCCCCCGGCCTGACGGCCGGGGCGCGAAGCGCCGACCCCGCTCAGTCCTTCTCGACCCGGACCGAGACCCCGGACAGCTGGAGCTGCCGGATCGTGATGGACAGGTTGGCGACCTTGCTGCTCGCCTTCTTGACCTTGACGTCGGCACCGCTCTGCTTGACCTTGTAGGCGTTGCCGAGCGCGATCGTCAGCTCGCGGTAGACGTGCTCCGCGATCGACTTCTCCTTCTCCTTGGCCATCACGTTCACCGTCACGGTCTTCGCGGGCCCGCCGAGCGGCTCCACCTCGAACTGGACGGAGCCGGCGTACTCGGCCTTGCCGTCGACGACGATCCGGAGCGCCTCGTACATGATCTTCGGGGGCGCCGCGACCGCCGGGGCGGGAGCGGCCGGGGCAGCGGGAGCGGCAGCAGGCGCCGCAGCGGTCGTCGCCGGGGCCGCCTCGGGAGCCTTGGCGGGTTCCTGCGCCCAGAGCGCTCCGGACAGGGCGAGCATCGAGACGGCGAGCACCTTCAGGACCGGTTTCATAGATCCTCCTGCCCCGCATTCTAGGTCCCCCATGCCCCATCGGGCAGTTGTCGAAAGGAGGATCGGAGGCTCCGTCGCCCGACCCGGCTGATATCGTTCCCGATGGCCCAATCGACACAGGCCAAGGAGGACCAAGATGTCCGACAGCGGCTTCCGGATGGAGCACGACCTCCTCGGGAACCTCCCCGTCCCGGCCGACGCCTACTACGGCGTCCAGACCGCGCGGGCCCTCGAGAACTTCCACATCTCGGGCGTTCCCCTCCGCCTCTACCCCGACCTGATCCGTGCCCTCGGAATGGTCAAGATGGCCGCGGCGCGCGCGAACTTCGACTGCGGGCAGTTCGACGCCGGGATCCTGAAGGGGATCGAGGGGGCCTGCCAGGAGCTGATCGACGGGAAGCTCCACGACGAGTTCCGCCTCGACGTCTTCCAGGGGGGCGCGGGGACGTCGACCAACATGAACGCCAACGAGGTGATCGCCAACCGGGCCCTCGAGCTGATGGGGCACGCGAAGGGCGAGTACAGGTTCTGCAGTCCCCACGACCACGTCAACGGATCGCAGTCGACGAACGACGCCTATCCGACGGCGCTCCACGTCGGACTGGCGCTCGGGAACGTCCGGCTCGTCGCGGCGATGAAGGAGCTGATCGCCGCCTTCCGGGCCAAGGGGAAGGAGTTCGGGGCCCACCTGAAGATGGGGCGGACGCAGCTTCAGGACGCCGTCCCGATGACGCTCGGCCAGGAGTTCAACGCCTTCGCCGAGACGCTCGCGGGCGAGGTCATGGCCCTCGAGCGGATCCAGAACGTCCTCTGCGAGGTCAACATGGGCGCGACGGCGATCGGGACGGGGCTGAACGCCCCGGCCGGCTATGCCGGGAAGTGCACCGAGCACCTCGCGAAGATCACCGGCTTCCCGATCCACCTCGCCGCCGACCTCATCGAGGCGACGCAGGACACGCAGGCCTTCGTCCTCTACTCGTCCTGCATGAAGAGCCTCGCCATCAAGCTCTCCAAGGTCTGCAACGACTTGAGGCTCCTCTCCTCCGGGCCGCGGTGCGGATTCCGCGAGATCAACCTGCCGGCGAAGCAGCCGGGCTCCTCGATCATGCCGGGCAAGGTGAACCCGGTCATCCCCGAGGTCGTCAACATGGTCTGCTTCCGCGTCATCGGCAGCGACCTGACCGTCTCCCTCGCGGCCGAGGGGGGGCAGCTCCAGCTCAACGTCTTCGAGCCGGTGATCGCGGCCTGCCTCTTCGAGGCGCAGACCCTCTTCATGAACGCGGCGCGGACGCTCCGCGTCCACTGCGTCGACGGGATCACGGCGAACGTCGACGTGATGAAGCACTACGTCGACTTCTCGATCGGCACGGTGACGGCCCTGAACCCCGTCATCGGCTACGACAAGGCGACCGAGCTCGCCGCCGAGGCGATGAGGACGGGCAAGGGGATCCTCGCGCTCATCCGCGAGAAGAAGATCCTCTCCGAGGAGGAGATCGCCCGGGTCCTCGACCCCTCGGCGATGACGGGAGCCAAGGTCTCGTAGGTCCCGACGCCGCGAAGCGAGAAGGACGGCGATGCGGACGCTCCTTCCCTTCCGCCCCGCAGGACTCCGGACGGCGCTCGTCGCCGTGCTTCTCGCGCTGCCCCTCGGCGGCGCCGAGCCGGCGCCGCCCGCGGACGGCCGGGTCGCCTTCGAGGCGACCTGGTCGGCGGCCGGGCAGAGGCGTGCCCTGAGGGCCGGGGAGCGCGAGGTCGTCACGACGCACCTCTCCGGCGCCTTCATCGTCCTCCGGGGCGAGGGGCTCCGGCGCGGCTTCCGGGGAGAGGCGCTCTTCTTCTCGAACGGGCGCGACGTCCACGCCGGGACGCTCGTCCTGACGGACGACCGGGGCGACCAGGTGTTCGCCGACCTCGAGGGCGAAGCCTCGGCCCGGGGAGCGGAGATCCGGGGGGCGATCCGCGGGGGCACGGGCGCCTGGGCGGGGATCTCCGGCGACTTCTCGTTCCGCTGGCGCCAGCTCGTCCGGACTCCCGAGGGGGAGATCCAGGGGCTTGCCGAGGGGCTGAAGGGCGCCTTCGTCCTGCCGGCGCGCCCGGAGACGCCGAGGTGAGCGGCGCGACGGGCGCGCGCCGCTGGCTTCCGGGCGCCGCGACGCTCGCGCTCGTGGCCGGCCTCTGGCTCGCACCCGTCCCCGAGGGGCTGACCGCCCCGGCGTGGCACCTCTTCGCGCTCTTCCTCGGGTCGATCGTCGCCGTCGTCGCGGGCGTCCTCCCCATCCTCACGTCGTCCGTCCTCGCGGTGGGCGCCGCGGTCCTCACGGGGACGCTCACGCCGGCCGGCGCCTACGCCGGTTTCGCGAACGGCACGATCCTCCTCATCATCGTCGCGTTCCTCGTCGCGAGGGCCGTCGTGAAGTGCGGCCTCGGCGAGCGGCTCGGCTACGTCGTCGTGAGCTTCTTCGGGAAGTCGACGCTCGGCCTCGGCTACAGCGTCTTCCTCCTCGACGCGGTCATCGCCCCCGCCTTCCCGAGCAACACGGCGCGGGGCGGCGTCCTCTACCCGATCGTCTACTCCCTCGCCCGCGGCGGCGGTTCGCAGCCCGACGAAGCGACGCGGAAGCGGATGGGCGCCTACCTGATGTTCTGCGGGATGGCGAGCCTGACCGTCTCCTCGGCGCTCTGGCTCACGGCGATGGCCGCCAACCCGCTCGGGGCCGAGATGAGCCGCGTCCAGGGGCTCGAGATCGGCTTCGGGTCGTGGCTCTTTGCGTCGTCCGTCCCGACGCTCCTCTGCCTCGCGCTCCTCCCGCTCCTCCTCTACAGGGTCTTCCCCCCCGACGTGAAATCGACGCCCGAAGCCCCGGCCGAGGCGCGCGCGGCGCTCGCGAAGCTCGGCCCCTTCGGGGCCGCCGAGAAGGTCGTCGCCGGGACGTTCCTCGCGATGGTCGTCGCCTGGGGCCTCGCCGGGACGCTGAAGCTCGACTCCACGGCGATCGCGTTCGCCGGGCTCGGGGTCCTTCTCGCGGCCGGCGCGCTGACGCTGAAGGACATCTCCCAGGAAGGGGACGTCCTCGCGACGTTCATCTGGTTCGCGGTCCTCTACGGGATGAGCGCCCAGCTGAACGAGCTCGGCTTCATGGGGTTCCTCGGGCAGAAGCTCGCCGGCGCCCTGGGCGGAATCCCGTGGCTCGGCGCCTACGTGATCCTCCTCGTCGCCTACGTCCTCCTCCACTACCTCTTCGTCAGCCAGACGGCCCACCTCCTCGCCCTCTTCGCGGTCTTCCTCGACGTCGGCGTGAAGCTCGGCGTCCCGGCCGCGCCGCTCGCCTTCGCGCTCCTCTTCGCGACGAACTACTTCTCGGTCCTGACGCCCCAGGGCTCGAGCGCGAACCTCCTCTTCGCCGGAAGCGGCTACCTGACGCAGGGGGAGCTCTACCGCCTCGGCGCGATCACGACCGTCTTCAGCTTCCTCGTCTATGCCGTCGTGGGGACCCCCTGGGTCCTCTTCGCGACGCGTTGAGAAAAACAGGAGTGAGATGACCTGGTTCGTCGACGCCCTCCGCCAGAACCCCGAGCTCGCCATCTTCCTGACGCTCGCCATCGGCTTCCTGATCGGGAAGCTGAAGATCGGCTCCTTCGCCCTCGGGAACGTCGTCGGCACGCTCATCGCGGGCGTCGTCGTCGGCCAGATCGGGGTCGACGTGAACCCGCTCGTGAAGATTGTCTTCTTCGACCTCTTCCTCTTCGCCACCGGCTACAAGGTCGGGCCGCAGTTCTTCCGGGGCCTGAAGAAGAACGCCTTCACCCAGGTCTCGCTCACGGTCGTCCTCTGCGTGACGAGCCTCCTGACGACGGTCGCCGCCGCGAAGGTCTTCCACTACGACGTCGGGACGGCGGCCGGCCTCATGGCGGGGGCGTTCACCGAGTCGACCGTCATCGGGACGGCGGGCGACGCGATCGGGCGCCTCGACCTCCCCGAGGCCGAGAAGGAGCGCCTCCGGAACAACATCCCGGTGGCGTATGCCGTCTCTTACCTCGTCGGCACCGGCTTCGTCGTCTGGTTCCTCTCGAGCCTCGCGCCGAAGCTCCTCAAGGTGAACCTGAAGGAGGAGGCGAGGAAGCTCGAGGCGGAGCTCGGGGGCGCGCCGAAGGGAGAGGCCGGCACGCTCTCGGCCTACCGCGAGTGGAGCATCCGGGCCTTCCGGCTCGACGACGGCGCCTTCGCGGGGCGGACGGTCGCGGACCTCGAGAAGGCGCTGCCGGGAGAGCGGGTCTTCGTGAAACGGATTCGCCGCGGCGGCGCTCTCGTCGAGCCGCTTCCCGAGACGCGCCTCGAGAGCGGCGACGCCGTGGCCCTCGCGGCCCGCCGCCACGTCGTCCTCGACGGTGGCGTCTCGTTCGGGACGGAGATCCACGACCGGGAGCTCCTCGACTTCCCCCTCGCGATGCGGGACGCCGTCGTCACGAACCGGAACGTCGTCGGCCGGACGCTCGGGGAGCTTGCCGAGGAGCACGGGCGGGGCCTCGTCCTCCGACAGCTCGTGAGGGGCGGAGAGGAGATCCCCTTCGCGGCCTCGACGGAGATCGACCGGGGCGACCTCCTCCGGATCGCCGGCTCGCCCGAGGACGTGGAACGCGCGGGGAAGGCGCTCGGCTACGTCGAGCGCCCGTCGAGCGAGACCGACGTCGTCTTCGTCGGCCTCGGCATCCTCCTCGGCGGCTTCGTCGGGCTCCTGACGGTCACCGTCGGCGGCCTCCCGCTCAGCCTCACGGCGAGCGGCGGCGCCCTGATCATGGGCCTCGTCTTCGGCTGGCTCCGCTCCGTCCGCCCGACGTTCGGCAGGATCCCCGAGCCGGCGCTCTGGGTCTTCGACACGATCGGTCTCGCGGTCTTCATCGGGGTCGTCGGCCTGAACGCCGGCCCGACGTTCGTCGCGGGGCTGAAGGAGACGGGGCCGAGCCTCCTCCTCGTCGGTTTCGTCGTCGCGGTGACGCCGCACGTCACGGCGCTCTTCTTCGGCCGGTACGTCCTGAAGATGAACCCCGTCATCCTCTTCGGCGCCTGCTCCGGGGCCGGCACGGTCACGGCCGCGCTCCGCGGGATCCAGGACGAAGCGGAAAGCAAGCTCCCGGTCCTCGGCTACACCGTCCCCTATGCCGTCGGAAACATCCTGCTCACGGCGTGGGGACCCGTCATCGTCATGATCCTGAAATAGGAGAGACACGCCATGATCAGAAGCTCCGTCGCCGCCCTTTCCCTGGCCGTTCTCCTCGCCTCCGCCGCGGCGGCCGCGCCGCAGGCGCAAACCGCCCAGCCCGTCCCCCAGCCGGCCCTCGCGCGCGTCGTCATCCTCGCCACGGGCGGCACGATCGCGGGCGTGCAGCCGAAGGAGGGGGAGGCGGGCTACAAGTCCGGCTCCGTCTCCGTCGAGTCGCTCGTCGCCGCGGCGCCCGGCCTCGAGAAGCTCGCGGCGATCAAGGGCGAGCAGATCGCGTCGATCGGCAGCCAGGACATGAACGACTTCGTCTGGATCAAGCTTGCCCGGCGGGCCGCCGAGCTCCTCGCCTCGCCCGACGTCGACGGGATCGTCGTGACCCACGGCACCGACACCCTCGAGGAGACCGCGTACTTCCTCAACCTCGTCCTGAAGAGCGAGAAGCCGGTCGTCCTCGTCGGCTCGATGCGCCCCTCGACGGAGCTGAGCGCCGAGGGCCCGTCGAACCTCTACAACGCGATGTCGGTCGCCTCCAGCCCGGAGGCCCGGGGCCGCGGCGTCCTCGTCGTCGCGAACGACACCGTCCACGCGGCGCGGGCGCTCCAGAAGACGAACACCACGTCGGTCCAGACGTTCATCTCGGTCAACCGCGGACCCGTGGCCGAGGCCCTCAAGGGGACGAAGACGTACTGGTACCTCCCGCCCGCGGCGACCGCCCCGAGGACGAGCTTCGGTATCGCGGGCCTGGACGCCATGCCCCGCGTCGACATCGTCTACGCGCACGAGAACGCGGACGGGATGCAGGTCAAGGCCGCCGTCGCGGCCGGCGCGAAGGGGATCGTCCTCGCCGGCGTCGGCGACGGCAACGCGACGAAGCCGATGATCGACGCCCTCGCCGAGGCCGCGAAGGCGGGCGTCGTCGTCGTCCGCACGACGCGCGTCGGGAGCGGCGTCGTCCGCCGCAACATCGAGGTGAACGACGACGAGCTCGGCTTCGTCGCGGCCTACGAGCTGAACCCGCAGAAGGCGCGCGTCCTCCTCCGCCTCGCGCTGACGAAGACGAAGGACGTCAGGGACGTCCAGAAGATCTTCGAGGAGAACTGAGCCGATGCGCGCCCACGCGACGCTCCTCGGCGCGGCCGCGCTCGCCGCGGCCGCCCTCCTCGCAGGTCCCGCCGCCCGCGGCGAGGAACCCGCGAAGCCCGAAGGGGCCCGGATGGAGATCTACGGCTTCGTCCAGACGGACATCGGCTACGACTTCAACCAGGTCGACCCCGACTGGTTCGACGTCCTCCGCATCACGAAGCTCCCGAAGTACGAGAACGAGTTCGGAGAGGACGGCCGCACCTACTTCAGCGTCCGCCAGTCCCGCTTCGGCGTGAAGGGCTTCGTCCCGACGGCGATCGGCGAGGTGAAGACGATCTTCGAGTGGGAGCTCTTCGGCGTCGGCGTCGACGCGGGGCAGACGACGATCCGGCTCCGGCACGCCTGGGGCGAGGTCGGCGCGCTCGGGGTGGGGCAGACCTGGAGCCCCTTCATGGACCCGGACATCTTCCCGAACACGGTGGAGTACTGGGGTCCGAGCGGCATGCCCCTCTTCCGGAACGTCCAGCTCCGCTGGATGCCGATGCGGGGCGAGAACGAGGTCTTCGTCGCGCTCGAGCGCCCCGGCGCGAGCGCCGACGGCGGCGTCTACGCCGACCGCGTCGAGCTCGAGGGGGTGAGGATCCGGACCCCGCTCCCCGACCTCTCGGCACACTACCGGAAGACGGGGACGTGGGGTTACTTCCAGGTCGCCGGCATCCTCCGGCAGATCAAGTGGGACGACGTGAACACCGACCAGTACGACCTCTCGGGGAGCGACACGGGATGGGGCCTCCACGCGTCGACGAACCTGAAGGTCGGGAGCGGCGACCTGATCCGGGCGTCGGTCGTCTACGGCGAAGGCGTCGAGAACTACATGAACGACGCGCCGATCGACATCGGCATCCGGAACAACCCCGGCAACGCCACGAAACCCGTCGTCGGCGAGGCGATCCCGCTCCTCGGCATCGTCGCGTTCTACGAACACGCCTGGTCGAAGAAGTTCAATACCGCGATCGGCTACTCCTACTTCGGGATGGACAACCCCAACGGGCAGTCTCCGGACGCGTTCGACTCCGGCCACTACGCCATCGGGAACGTCATGTACACGCCGGTCTCGGGGGTCATGGCGGCGGCGGAGCTCCAGTGGGGCCAGAGGAAGAACTTCACCGACGGCTGGAGCACCGACGACCTGCGGTTCCAGATGTCGTTCAAGTACAACTTCTCGTGGACACTCGGAGGAAAGAAGTGACCCGGAAGCCGTCTCGCGTCTTCGCCTGCCTCGCCGCCGCCGGGGCCGTCGCGCTGGCGGCGGCCCTCGCCCCGGCAGCCTTCGCCCAGACGCCGGACCAGTACCAGAAGGCCGTCGACGCGGCGTACGAAAAGTACAGGGACCTCAGGGAAGGCGCGAACGCGGACTACATCCCGGCGCTCGCGAAGGTCGACCCGAAGATCTTCGGGATCGCCCTCGTCACGGCCGATGGGAAGGTCTACACGGCCGGCGATGTGAAGTCCGAGGTCTCGATCCAGTCGATCTCGAAGGTCTTCACGATGGCGAAGGTCATCGAGGAGAGCGGCCCCGACGCGATCGTGAAGACGATCGGCGTCGACGCGACGGGAATGCGCTTCAACTCCATCGTCGCCGTCGAGTTCGCCAAGAAGTCCCTCGGCGGGCCCGAGATCAACCCCCTGGTGAACCCGGGCGCGATCACCGCGACGAGCATGCTGAAGGGAGCGACGCGCGAGGAGATCTGGAAGTCCCTCCTCGCCACCTACTCCGACTTCGCCGGGCGCCCCCTCTCGGTGAACGAGGCGGTCTTCAGGTCCGAGTCGGAGACGAACCAGCGCAACCAGGCGATCGGCTACCTGATGTACGCGTATGACTACATCAAGGCCGAGCCGCTCCGCGCGACGGACATCTACACCGAGCAGTGCTCGGTGAACGTGAACGCGAAGGACCTCGCCGCGATGGCGGCGACGCTGGCGAACGGCGGGAAGAACCCGCTGACCGGCAGGCAGCTCGTGAAGGTCGAGAACGTGCCGGGTATCCTCGCCGTGATGGCGACGGCGGGCCTCTACGACAACTCGGGCAAGTGGCTCTTCTCGACCGGCCTCCCGGCCAAGAGCGGCGTCGGGGGCGGCCTCATCGCCGTCTCGCCCGGGAAGTTCGGCATCGCCGTCGTCTCGCCGCCGCTCGACGACGCCGGCAACAGCGTCCGCGGGCAGAAGGCGATCGCCGACGTCTCGAACGCGCTCGGCGGGAACCCGTACGCGCCGAAGCCGAGATAGACCGCGGGCGCCGCGTCCCCGCCTCTCGGGACGCGGCGCCTTCCACGGCCGCCGCCGCGGGCACGGCGGCGGATTCCCCGGCCGGGGCGCCCGGTGCCTCCTCCCCGGGCGCCCCGGCGTTCCTTTTCCCGGCGAGGGGCGCGGGGCCGCGCGAGAATGAACGGGACCACAAGGAGAAAACCGATGGCGAAGAAGAAGAAGCAGGCCGAGGAGACGAAGGCGGGGGAGGGCGGCAAGCTCGGTCGCAAGGAGTACGACAGGGAGCTCGAGCGGCTCCATGTCGAGCTCGTGAAGCTCCAGAAGTGGGTCGTCGCGAAGGGCCTGAAGGTCTGTGTCGTCTTCGAGGGGCGCGACGGGGCGGGGAAGGGCGGGACGATCAAGGCGATCACCGAGCGGGTCAGCCCTCGTGTCTTCCGGGTCGTGGCGCTCCCCGCGCCCACCGAGCGCGAGAAGACCCAGATGTACGTGCAGCGCTACATGGCGCACTTCCCGGCGGCGGGCGAGGTCGTGATCTTCGACCGGAGCTGGTACAACCGCGCCGGCGTCGAGAGGGTCATGGGCTTCACCTCGATGGAGAGGGTGAAGAAGTTCCTGATGGCCGCTCCGTTCGTCGAGAGGGCGATGGTCGACGCGGGGATCATCCTCGTCAAGTACTGGCTCGAGGTGACTCCCGAGGAGCAGACCCGGCGCCTGAAGGCACGCATCGACGACGGCCGGAAGACCTGGAAGCTCTCCCCGATGGACCTGAAGTCGTACAGCCGCTGGTACGACTACTCGCGCGCCCGGGACGACATGTTCGAGGCGACGGACACCGACTTCGCGCCGTGGCTCGTGGCGCGGTCGGACGACAAGAAGAAGGCCCGCCTCAACATCATCTCGGACCTCCTCTCCCGGATCCCCTACGAGGAGATCAAGGAGAAGAAGGTGAAGCTCCCGAAGCGCGGGAAGCCGGGCGACTACGTGGAGACGAAGCACCCGTTCCGGTACGTCGAGGAGAAGTTCTAGACCGGCGGCTCCGGGGGCGGCGCGCCGCCCCCGCCGTGCATCGAGAGGAGCCGGCCGATCAGGACCGCCGGGTAGAGGACCCCGATGAGCGACTCGAGGTTCGCGAGAGCCCGCGCCTGCTCCGACACCGGGAGGACGTCCCCGTAGCCCACGGTCGTCAGCGTCACGAAGCTGAAGTAGAGGGTCGCGGGATAGGCGCTCTCCGCCATCCGGGCGCCGCCCTGCAGCGACCCGGGCCGCACGAGCTCGATCCACTCGTAGCCGAGCGCCCAGGTGAGGCCGACGAGGAGGTAGGCCGCGACGGCGCCGACGAGGCGGTGCGTCGTGACCTCGCCCGGAGCGAAGACCCGGAAGAGCGTCACGACGGTGAAGAGGCCGATCGTCACGCACGACAGGCCGGCCCGCCACGGGCCGAACGGGTCGCCGCCGCCGACGAGCCGGACGATCTCGAGGGCGATCGCGGAGCCGGCGAAGAGGCAGGCGACGAGCTTCGCCCAGGTCCCCTGGAAGACGACGAGGATCCCGACGAGGAACAGGAGGACGAGCGCGACCGTGCTCACGGGCGCGAGGGTCGGGAACCACGTGCGCAGGAACGGGACGACGAAGATGTCGAGGACGAGGAACGTGAAGAGGACGGACGCGCCCTCTTCCTTCTGCCACACCGCCGCGGTGTCGCGAAACACGCGCCCCACGGCTCGGCGGCGAGGACCGGCTGCGGGAGACCGCTGTGTGGCTGCCATCGGCGGAACGGAATTCTCGCACCCGCCGGTCGTCCTTCGCTCCGCCCGCGGCTTCTTGCCGTATTCCGACGTCGCAGTCCGGCGGGCGAATTCCCGGGCCCGCGCCCGGCCGCCGGGGCAGAATCGCGAAGTCTGGCTCGGGGTGGCCGCGGGTCGGGGCGGGCGGCAGGCCCCGCCGTCGGTCCGCGGCTCCCGTCGGCGCCGGCAGGAGGCCCGGGATGAGCGAAACGAAGACCGAGACGAGCTGGCCGGTGCTCGAGTGGCTGCCGGGATATCGCAGGGAATGGCTGACGGCCGACGTCGTGGCCGGCGTCACGACCGCCGCCGTCGTGGTCCCCAAAGCGCTCGCGTTCGCGACGATCGCCGGGCTCCCGCTCCAGGCCGGCCTCGCCACGGCCTTCGTCCCGGCGGTCCTCTACGCCTTCATCGGCGGCTCGCGACCGCTCAGCATCAGCACGACTGCCACCATCTCCATCCTCGCCGGGGCGCAGGTCGCCCAGCTCGCGCCCGAGGGGAGCGGGGTCTCGCCGCTCACGGTCGCGGCGACGCTCTCGGTCGTCGTCGGCGCGATGCTCCTCGTCGCGCGCCTGCTCCGCCTCGGCGCCGTCGCGAACCTGATCTCCGACCCCGTCCTGACGGGATTCAAGGCGGGCCTCGGCCTCGTCATCATCGTCGACCAGCTGCCGAAGCTCCTCGGGATCCACATCGAGAAGGCGGGGTTCCTCAGGGACATCTTCGCGATCCTCCGAAAACTCGGCGAGACGTCGGTCCCCACACTCCTCGTCGGGGCAGGCCTCCTTGGCCTGATCTTCCTGCTCGAGCACCTCGCCCCGAAGCTCCCCGGCCCGCTCGTCGCCGTGGTCGCCGCCATCGCGGCCTCGAGCGCCCTCGGCCTCGCGGCGATGGGGGTCGCGACCGTCGGGAACGTGCCGGGAGGGTTCCCCCCGCTCACCCTGCCGAGCGTCTCCCTCCTCGGGGAGCTCTGGCCCGGGGCGGTCGGCATCGCGCTGATGAGCTTCATCGAGACGGTCGCCGTCGGCCGGGCCTTCCGGCAGAAGGGCGAGCCGCAGCCCGACCCCGACCGGGAGCTCGTCGCGCTCGGGGCTGCGAACGTCGCCGGCGGCTTCTTCGGCTGCATGCCCTCCGGCGGGGGGACGTCGCAGTCGGCCGTGAGCCGCAGCGCCGGGGCGAAGACCCAGCTCTGCGGGGCCGTCGCCGCGCTCGGAGGCCTCGCGACGCTCCTCTTCCTCGCGCCCCTCCTCGGCCTCATGCCGTCGGCCGCCCTCGCCGCCGTCGTCGTCGCGACCTCGATCCCCCTCATCAAGGTCAAGGACTTCCGCGCCATCGCGAGGATCCGGAGGACGGAGCTCGTCTGGGCGCTCGCCGCGACGGCCGGGGTCATGGTGTTCGGGACCCTCAAGGGAATCCTCGTCGCCGTCGTCGTCTCCGTCATCGCGCTCTCGGCCCAGTCGATCCACCCGCCGGTCTACGAGATCCGGCGCAAGCACGGCACCCCCTACTACCGCCACGTCTCGCCCGACCACCCCGAGGACGAGGGCTTCGAGGGGCTCCTCCTCGTCCGGATCGTCGGGCGCCTCTACTTCCTGAACGTCCAGTGGGCGATGGACGCGCTCCTCGCCCTGATCCAGAAGGCGGAACCGCGCGCCGTGCTGATCGACTGCCGGCCCCTGATCGACCTCGAGTACACGGCCCTGAAGTCGCTCGTCGAGGCCGAGGAGACGATGCGGTCGCGGGGGATCCTCCTCTGCCTCGTCTCCCTCAACCACCACGTGCGCGAGATGGTCGAGCGCTCCCCGCTCGGCGCGGCGGTCGGGCGCGAGAGGATGTTCTTCACCCTGGAGCAGGCTGTCGAGCAGGTCCCCGCGCTCCTTGCGCGGGGAGGCGCGGCGGCTCCCGCCAGGCCCGTCTGAGGCATCATCGGCCGATGCACGCGCAGCAGCGATTCCGACTCCGGGCGCGGGCCGCCTCGGCCCTGCTCGCCCTGCTCCTCGCGGGCGCCTCGGCCGCCGAGGAGCCCGCGGCCGGCAAGACGTCCCTCTTCCGCGATCCCGAGGACGGCGCGTTCGACGTGAGCGGCTGGCTCGCGTCGCGGACCGGCGTCCTTCCCCTGGCGGCCCCCATCACGGAGCCGGCCGTCGGCTACGGCGCGGCCGTCGCCCTCGTCAAGTTCCGGGGCGGGGGGCTGGCGGGGGCGCTGAAGGCGCCTCCCGGACCGAGCGGAAGGCCGGTCCCGCCCGACATCGCGGCCGTCGGCGGGGGCCTGACGGAGAACGGGACCTGGGCCGTCTTCGCGGGATACATCGGGTACTTCAAGGACGACCGCTGGCGGTACAAGGGCGCGGTCGCGAGGCTCGCGCCGACGCTCGACTACTACGGCTCGAACGACCAGTCCTACTCCTTCACCATGGACGGCTGGGGCGTCTACCAGGAAATGGGGCGCCGTCTCGGGAAGAGCGACGTCTTCGCCGGCGTGCAGCTCGCGTGGGTCGACTCCACGGTGTCGTTCGAGCTGGCGGACCTCCCGCCCGAGATCCCGCAGCCCGAGACGAAGACGACCGAGTCGGGCGCCGGCCCGTTCGTCGAGTGGGACACGCGGAACAGCAACCTGACCCCGTCGAGCGGATTCAACGTGAGGGCCTCCGCGATGTTCCTCGGATCCTGGCTCGGGGGAGACAACGACTTCGAGCGCTACACGGCGACCGCGAAGCTGTACTGGGACCCGAAGCCCCGCTTCGTCCTCGCCGCGCGGCTGCAGGGGCAGGGGGTCTCGGGAGACGCGCCGTTCTACGCCCTCCCGTTCGTCGTCCTCAGGGGCGTCCCCGTGATGCGCTACCAGGGCGACACGGCCTTCTCCGTCGACGGCGAGGTGCGCTGGAACGCCTGGAAGCGCTGGTGGCTCGTCGCCTTCGCCGGGCAGGGCTGGACCGACGACGCGCCGGGCCTCTCGAAGGAGGGGGAGAGCGTTCACGCGGGAGGGTTCGGGTTCCGGTACCTCGTCGCGAGGCGTCTCGGCCTTCAGGTCGGGATCGACTTCGCGAAGGGCCCGGAGGAGAAGGCGCTCTACGTCGTGGCGGGAAGCTCGTTCTGAGGAAGCGGCGGGGCGCGCGCGGGCGCCCCGCCGGAACGGACAGTTCGAGGGGGAGCGGATGGAACAGGCGGGAACGGACGGGGCGGCTCCGGAGCGGGAAGGGTCGAAGCGCGCGCTGGAGCCGATCGACCGCGTGTCGGAGATCCTCTTCGGGCTGATCATGGTCCTCACCTTCACCGGCTCGCTGAGCGCGGCCGAGTCGGGGCGCGCGGAGATCCGCTCGATGCTCGTCGGCGCGCTCGGCTGCAACCTGGCGTGGGGCCTGATCGACGCGATCATGTACCTCATGGGGTGCCTCTCCGAGCGGGCGCAGCGCGCGAACACGGTCCGGGGCGTCCGCGCCGCGGCGACCCCCGAGGCGGGGCGCCGGATCGTCGCCGCGGCCCTCCCCCCCGCCGTCGCCGCCGCGCTCCCGGACGAGGCCCTCGAGAAAGTCCGGCTGCACCTCGAGGGGCTTCCGGAGCCGCCGACCGGCCCCCGGCTCCACGCGGAGGATTGGCGCGGCGCCCTGGCGGTCTTCCTCCTCGTGGTCGCCTCGACGATCCCGGTGGTCCTCCCGTTCGTCTTCATGCGCGACGCGATGCTCGCGCTGCGCGTCTCGAACGCGATCGCCGTCTCGATGATGTTCGCCATGGGCTACACGTTCGGCCGCCTCGCGAACGCCCGGCCCTGGCTGACGGGAATCGTGATGGTCGTCCTCGGCGCGGCGCTCGTGAGCCTGACGATGGCCCTCGGAGGGTGAGCGTGAAGCGGACGTTCCTCGCCGCGCTCGCGTTCTTCCCGCTCGCCCACGCGACGCCCGCGTCCTGCCAGGACGCCGCGGGGGGCGGCGTAGGGTGGTCGTTCTCCGCGTCCGCCTACGCCTATTTCGTGCCCGACGCGGACGACTTCCTCGTCCCGATCGTCACGGCCGACCGGGGGAAGCTCCACCTCGAGGCGCGCTACCAGTACGAGGCGATGGACTCGGGCTCGGTGTGGGCGGGGGCGAACTTCGACGGCGGGACGAAGGTCGAGTGGGAAGTGACGCCGATGGTCGGCCTCGTCTTCGGGGACGTCGACGGCCTCGCCCCGGGCTACAAGGGCTCGGTCCGCTGGAAGTCGCTCGAGCTCTACAGCGAGGGCGAGTACGTCTTCGACTTTTCCGGCCCGGAGGGCGACTTCTTCTACAACTGGTCGGAGCTGACGGTCTCGCCTCTCGAGTGGCTCCGCGTCGGAATCGCGACGCAGCGGACGCGGGCGTATGCGTCCGACCGCGACCTCCAGAGGGGCCTGATGGCGGGCTTCACGTTCGGCAGGGCGGCGGCGACGGTCTACGTCCTCAACCCGGACGACGACCCGACGTGGATCGTCGCCGCCGGCCTCGAGTTCTGACGGCAGCCGTCTACTCGCCCCCGGTCAGGCGCCGGACGCCCTCGACGATGGGGTGCCAGCCGTAGACCACCGAGACCATGAACTGGTCCATCTGGAGTTCCCCGGGGGCCGTGTCGTTGATGGTCGACTTGTAGCCGAACGTCACCCCGAGGCTGTCGTTGACGTGGTAGCCGAGCGTAAGGCCTACCCCCAGGTTGTTCAGCTTCTCGCCCTCGACGCCGTCGATCGTCGCCACTCCCCCCGTGTACCAGACGCCGTCAAGCGAAGCCCAGCAACGACTCGTGAGGTCGCGGGTCAGGTGGGCGTCGACCTGGAAAATCGGGTCGGTCTCGAGCTTCGCCCCGACGTAGTCGTCGTTCGTCCCGAAGAACCAGACGGCCGGGAGGAACTCCAGGGTCGTGCGCCGGCCGGGCACCCACGAGCCGAACTGCCAGACGACGGGAAAGCCCAGGCGCCCGCTCCACCGGTTCTGGCCGAGGTTCAGCGCCCGGCCGTCGTCGTACTCGCCGATCGGCACGACGACGTCGGCGATGAGGTCGAGAGAGAAGCCCGGCTGGTAGGGCGTGACGTCCGCGAGGTTCTTCTGCGCCTTCGGCCCGATCAGGTTCACGTTGAACTCGACGGTCGGATCGCCGAACCCGCGGGCCGACGAGCTGATCGTCCGGTCTGCGTTCGCGACCTCGCCCGAGAGTCGTCCCATCTCCAGGAGGACGGCGACCATCCCCGCCCGGTCGAACAGCGTGAAGGTGTGCGCGTAGCCCGCGAGGGCGATCGTGCCGTCGACGGTCGCCCCCGGAATCGGGGTGTGGGCCGGGTCGAACGGGTTCGAGTTCCCGCTGATGGAATTGAAGATCAGCGGAACGGCGTTCCCCCCCGAGAGGTTCTTCCAGTAGAAGCGCGCGGGCATCTGGGCGGAGGCCGGGAGCGCGACGAGGGCGCCCAGCGCGAGCGCCGACGCCAGCGCGAGCCGGAAGACCCCGGACCTCTTTCTCGACGAATTCTCGTGGCTCATGAGATCAGCTCCTTCGCGATGGCGCGGCACGGCTCGGCGCTCACTGCTTCGGGGCCGCGAGCATGTCCGCGGGCGGCACGTACTGGCGCTTCAGGTTGGCCGGCGGATAGCCGGGCTGGACCGGCACGCGCTGGGGGAGGGCCTTCTCGAGGCTCTCGAAGATCGTTCGGTTCGGCAGGACCACGTTGTTCCTCCGGGCGAAGTCGTCCCAGAGCGCCACCATCTCCTTCAGCTTGTCGGGGTGCTCCGCCGCGAGGTCCTTCAGCTCGCCGGGATCCGCCGCGAGGTCGAAGAGCTCCCAGTCCCCCGTGCCGAAGGGCCGGATCTGCCAGCGCAGCTTCCAGCTCCCCTGCCGGACGGCGCGGTTTCCGAAGACCTCCCAGGCGAGGACGTCCTGGTCCGTGCGCGGCGATTCGGCCCGGCCCGCCAGCACCGGGACCCAGGACTTGCCGAGCGCCGGGGGCACGTCCTTCCCCTTGTACGTCTTCGGGTAGCTCGTGCCGGCCACCTCGAGGAGCGTCGGCATGATGTCGGCCACGTGCATGGTCGCCTGGGTGTTGATGCTCCCCGCGGGGCGCTTGACCACCGGGCCGCTGACGATGAGGGCGTTGCGGATGCCGCCCTCCGCCATGAGCGCCTTGTACTGCGAGAACGGCGTCATCGAGACCTGCGCCCACATCGGCCCGTAGGCGAGCCAGGACCCCGGGTCGCCCCATGCGTTGAAGTGGTTCTGCGACCAGTTCATGGCGGCGAAGAGGAAGTCGCGTGACCCGGGCGAGCCGGTGATCAGCTCGTAGAGGTCGTTGCCCTCGGCGCCGTTGTCGCCGAAGACGATGAAGATCGTGTTGTCGTACTCGCCGATCTTCTTGAGGTGGTCGATGAGCCGTCCGACGTGGTGGTCGAGGTTCTCGACCATCCCGGCGTAGATCTCCATCTTCCTCCCCATGACCACGAGGGCGGCCGGGGCCAGCAGGGTGGAATCGGGCACGAACCACATCCGCTCGGCGAGCTGGGTACCCGCCGGCACGATGCCCATCTCGATCTGGCGCTTCAGCCTCTCCTGACGCAGGGCGTCCCAGCCCTTGTTGTACTCGCCGACGTGGCGGTTGCGCCACTCCTTCGGCAGGTGGTACGGCTCGTGCGGCGCCTGGTGGGAGACGTACGCGAAGAACGGCTTGCCGTCGCCGTGATTCTCGTCGATGAACTTGATCATCTTGTCGGTGTAGGTCTTCGTCGCGTAGAAGTCTTTCGGCAGGCTCTTCAGGTAGCGCCCGTCCTCGGTGTAGAGCGACTTGGGGGTGAGGGCCGAGAAGTTCCAGTCGTCCCAGTAGCTCCCCATCCCGTCGAGCAGCGTGAAGTCGCGCTCGAAGCCGCGCGCGGCCGGGATCTGGGTCGGCTCCTTCCCCATGTGCCACTTGCCGACCATGTAGGTGTGGTAGCCGGCGTCCTTCAGGAGCTGCGGCAGCGTGACGACGCGGTCGTTGAGGTTGCCCTCGTAGCCGTCCAGGCCCCTCTGGTTCGGCGCCGTCCACTCGCTCATGTTGCCGAGGCCGTTGAGGTGCGTGTCGACGCCGGAGAGCAGCATCGACCGGGTGGGCGAGCAGCTCGCGTGCGTGTAGAAGTTCGTGAACCTCACGCCACCCTTGGCCAGGGAGTCGAGGTTCGGCGTCCGGATCTCGCTGCCGAACGAGCCCATGTCGGAAAAGCCCATGTCGTCGCCGAGGATGACGACGATGTTCGGCCGGCGCGTCGCCTGGGCCTCGGCGAGATTGCCCAGGAGCGCCGCCCCGACGGCAAGGGCCGTGGCGAGGGATGCTCTCTTCATTCGTCCTCCCGTCCTGATGGAATGCGGCATCAGCTTCGAAGGTTCCACGGATGCTCGGCCGCGGCTACTTCACAGTGTACCCGCGCCCCTCGAGGCAGGCCGCGGCGGCCTTCTTGAAGGTGTCGATCGCCTGCTGGTTCGACTGGACGGCCTGCTGCGCCCCGGCCTGCGCGGCCTGCGCCTCGGCGGACTTCTTGGCGCGCCGCCCCCCCATGGCGCCGGCGACGGCCCCGATGGCCGCCCCCTTGCCCGCGTCCCCGGCGATCGCGCCGATGGCGACCCCGGCGACGGCGCCCTTGGCGGCGCCGGCGACCGCGGCCCCCTGCGTCTTTTCGGCGGCCTGCTGCTTGGCGGCGGCCGCCGCGGCCTCGGTGTCCACCTTCCCGGCCGACGGGACGAGGCCGGTGTTCGTCTCGGCCCAGTTGTAGCAGGCGGCCTCGTCCGCCTTCTGCTGGTCGGGGGCCTGCCCCTTCGCCGGGTAGACGAAGAGGCCCATCTGCGCGAGGGTCGGCTTGGGGGGGGGCGCGGGCGCCACCGCGACGGTCTGCGCGGCGAGAGGGCCGGCGGCGAGGAGGAGGACGAGCGCTGCGTTGATCTTCATGGTTCTCTTCTCCTTGGGTGCCGTGCCGGGCTACTTCGCGACGGACTGGTGGAAGTGCGCGACGCGCCACTCCCCGTCCCGGCGGACGAAGACGAGCGTCGCCCCGAGGCCGACCGGCTCGGACGTGAACCCGGCCTTGTCGGTGTAGGTCCCCTCGCCGACCGCCGTCACCAGGGCGACGTCGGGCGAGAGCAGCCGGACTCGGCTCGTGGCGATCTCGGTGTGCTGCTTCGCCAGCGTCGAGTAGGTCTCCTTGAACCGCGGCAAGGCGTTCTCATAGCCGACCAGCATGACGTCGCCCGTGATGAACGTGAAGTCCTTGTCCTTCGTCGTCACGGCGAGCGCCTTCTCGGCGTCGACGGCCGCGGCGCCCGCCATCGCCTGGCGGAGGGCGGAGTCGATCTGGGCCACGACGGCGGGGTCCTCGGGGTTGAACGCGGCCGGCTTCGGCTGGCAGGCCAGCGCCGAGAGCGCCAGGGCGGCGCCGGCGAGTCGGAGAGCGGAGCGGGCGATGGACATTGGGGCTCCTTTCTGGCGGCGCGCCGGGCGGCGCGCGGGAATGTCTGAGGTTGAGGTCGATTTCAGGTGCGTCGGCATTGTGATCCCGGGTTTCGGACTTCCTTTCAGTAGAACCAGCGGGCGACGAACGCGATCGCCCAGAGGCCGGATGTTTCGGGAAGGCGGTCGACCTGCCGGGCGACGGAGGGCTCGACGCGGAAGTGCTGCCCGAGCGTGACCTCGGCCCCGACCTGGTAGAGCTCTCGCGCCCATCCGTCGTAGCGGTCGTCGTAGAAGGCCTCGGCCTGCAGGTAGACGTTGGTCGTCTTCCCGAGGACGTCGAAGTCGCGGTTCAGCTCGCCGCGGAAGCGGTAGCGCGTCGAGTAGTCCCCGCCGATCCAGCGGAGGTCCGCGCGGGTGCGCGCCTCGAGGAGGATCCCCTCCGGCAGGTAGACCCTCCCGTGGACCGCGACGATCCCCCGGTCCTCCGGCGTCGACATCTCTTCCCCCGCCTGCTTGAAGACGTGGTCGTACCCGAGGCGGATCCAGAGGTACCTCTTCTGCCGCCAGTCCCCCTGGCTCCGCCACCCCTCGGGCCCGATGCGGTCCCGCGTAAACGGCCGGAACGTCACGTCGAAGTAGCCTGCGACGTCCAGCGTGCTGAACTCCGACTCCTTGCCCGTGGCCCAGGCCGAGACGAGGTAGAGCCGCGTCGTCTCTCCGAGGCGCTTGTAGAGGTTCAGCTCCGGCCAGACCTCGAGCGGGTCGCCGGCCCGCGCCGGGCCGCAGAGGAACGTCGCGGCGAGGAGGGCGAAGCGGAGGCCCCGCGCGACGCGAGCCCCCGGACGCGCCCGGGGACCGCGGATAATCGCCACATGAGCCTGCCCCATCGCCCCCGTGTGCTCCTCGCCGACGATCATAGGCTCGTGGCGGAGGGGCTGAAGAGCCTGCTCGCGCCCGAGTTCGACCTCGTCGGCGTCGTCGAGGACGGCCGGGCCCTCGTCGAGGCGGCGCGGAGGCTCCGGCCGGACGTCGTCGTCGCCGACATCGCCATGCCGCAGCTGAACGGCATCGAGGCGCTCGTGCAGCTCCGGCAGGAAGGCGACCGCGTCCCCTTCGTTCTCCTCACGATGCACCGCGACGTGGCCTACGCGCGGCGCGCGCTCGACGCCGGCGCCTCGGGGTTCGTCCTCAAGCACTCGGCACCCGCCGAGCTCGTGACCGCGATCCGCGCCGCCCTGGAGGGGAAGACCTACCTCACGCCGCAGCTCGCGGCGGAGGTCCTGGACGCAATGAAGGAAGGCCCGGAGCGGGCCGCCGACCCGGTCGCCTCGCTCACGCCTCGGCAGCGGCAGGTCCTTCAGCTCCTGGCGGAGGGACGCTCGGCGAAGGAGATCGCGGCCCGCCTCTCGATCTCGGCCCGGACGGTGGAGTTCCACAAGTACCAGGTCATGGAGACGCTGGGCCTCCACACGAACGCCGAGCTGACGCACTTTGCGATCAAGCACGGCCTCGTCGAGCTCTGAGTCTTCAGGCGGTCGCAAGGGCGGCGACGAGCGGGACTCCTGAAGGCCATCGGCCGGGAGTCCTCGCGCGGTCTCCGGCGCGCGAAGAGGCGCACCGGAGAGTCTCGGAGGGCCGCTCGCCGAAGAGCCTGCGGTAGTCCACGGCGAACTGGCCGAGGTGCCAGAACCCGAAGCGCCCGGCGATCCCGGCGACGTGCGCCTCCGGCGGGGCCTCGAGAAGCGCCCGGCGCGCCTGGCAGAGCCGGCGGCAGCGAAGGACGTGCGTCGGGCCGGCTCCGTACTGCTCGACGAAGACGAGCCGCAGCGTCCGTTCCGGGATCCCGAGCGCCTCGCAGAGGGTCGATACGTAGACGGGCTCGGCCGACGTCGCGGCGAAGAGCTCCTCGACGCGCGAGACGACGCGCGCCCGATCGACGCGCGGTCGGCGCTTTCGCGGTGGCGCGCCGCGCCCCCCGGCGGAGAGGCGGGCGACGAGCCGGAGGACGTCCTCGCCAAGGCGCCGCGCGGCCTCGGCGGGGAGGCCCGCCGTCCCGGCACGGTCGAATGCCGCCGCGGCCTCCCCGAGAAGGGCCCGGAGCGCGGCCGTCTCCTCGGGGGAGGTCGCGAGAAGTCCGGTGGGAACGGCCGGGGCCGCGGCCCGTTCCGGATCCGTCGCCGCGGCGACGCGGGCCAGGGCATCGGGCGACGCGCTGACGGCCATCCAGGCGCCCGGCTCCCGCGCGAGCACCGCGACTTCGGCCCCGGCGCCCCAGCCGAAGATCGACCCGGCGTCGAGGAGCTGCCCGTTGCAGGAGCGGGGTGCCGCGTCCTCCCCGACGACGAGGAAGCCGACCCTGTCCGGCTCCATCCGCCCGGTGGTCACGTGCGGGGCTCCGTCGACGCCCTGCTGGAGGAGGCATTCGCCGAGGCGGAAGGCCGTCCGCTGCCAGGGGCGGCTCTCGCGCGACAGGATGTACGTGCCCAGCCGGGCGTCCTCGATCGCGCCCGCCATCTCGTGGAACGAGCCGAACCGCGACCGGACCGCGAACGTGGTCGCGGTCCGCGCGTCGGCCGGTTTCCGCTCGGGAGAGGCGTCCCGCGTCATGCGGCGTCGAAGCTAGCCGGGCCGCGAAGCCGTGTGACCTCGGAAAACTACGTGCCGGCCCGCCGAAAATTCCCGAGGCCGTCGGCATAATCGCCCGGTGTCCGTCGAAGGCGAGCCCGATCCCCGCCTGAGGTCGTACGAGGAGTTCGAGCTCCTGACGGCCGAGCTCCTGTCGCGCTTCGTCGAGCTCCCGTCCGGCGAGGTCGACGCCGCCATCGAGTCGGCCCAGCGGCGCGTCTGCGAGCTCCTCGACATCGACCTCTGCTCCCTCTGGCAGTGGACGGGAGGCAGCCACCGCTTCCTGAGGATGACCCACCTCTACTGGCCGGGGGAGAGGCCGCCCATCCCCGAGCGGACCGACGCCGAGGAGTTGTACCCCTGGACCCGCGAGGAGGTCCTCGCCGGGAGGTCCTTCATCTGCTCGTCCCTCGGCGACTACCCGCCGGAGGCGGCCCGGGACCGGGAGACGACGAGGCAGCTCGGCGTCCGGTCGTTCGCGCGCCTGCCGCTCTCGGCAGGGGGCGGCCCGTCCCTCGGGGCTCTCACCTTCGCCACGACGTCGCGGGAGCGCACCTGGTCGCCGGAAATCGTCCGGCGGCTGCGGCTCGTCGCGCGGATCTTCGCCGGCGCGCTCGCCCGGAAGGCCGCGGACGAGGCGCTGCGCGAGAGCGAGGAGCGGCTGACGCTCGCGGCGGAAGCGGCCGGCGTCGGCCTCTGGAGGCTCGACCTCGAGACCTCGACGTACTGGGCGACGAATCGGGCGCGCCGGCTCTTCGACATTCCCGGGGAGGAAGAGCCGGTGACGCGGGCGAGGGTCCTCTCCCGCGTGCTCCCCGAGGACAGGGGCCGGCTCGACGAAGCGTTCCGGGTCGCCGTCGAGAGCGGGTCGGAAGCCTCGGGCGAGTACCGGATCGTCGCGCCCGACGGCGGAGTGCGCTGGCTCAGCTCGAGGGGGCGCGTCCGCCCGGGCCCGGAGGGGAAGCCCGGGCACCTGATGGGCGTGACCCTCGACGTGACCGAGCGGCGCCGTTCCGAGGCCGCGCTCCAGGACCTGTCCCGGCGCCTCATCCGGGCCCACGAGGAGGAGCGCGCGCTCCTCGCCCGCGAGCTCCACGACGACCTCTCCCAGAGGCTCGCGGTCCTCGCCATCGACGTCGGCCGCGCCGAGCTCTCGGCCTCCGGCGCAGCGGCGGCGGAGACGCTGCGGACCGTGCGCGAAGGGCTCGTGAGCCTGAGCGAGGACGTCCACTCCCTCGCCTACCAGCTCCACCCCTCGGTCCTCGAGGAGCTCGGGCTCGTCGAGGCCCTCCGGACGGAGTGCGAGCGGTTCCGGAGCCTGAGCCGGGCCGACGTGGCCCTGCGCCTCGACCCCGCGGTCCGGGCCGTCGGGAAGGACGCGGCGCTCTGCCTCTTCCGCGTCGCGCAGGAGGCGCTCCGGAACGTGGCGCGGCACGCCGGCGCGAGCGCCGTGACCGTGTCGCTCCGGCGGGGCGACGGCGGCCTTCTCCTCGCCGTCCGCGACGACGGGGCCGGCTTCGACCCGGCGGCGCAGCGCGAGCGGCGCAGCCTGGGCCTCGCGAGCATGCGCGAGAGGGTGGAGCTCGTCGGCGGGACGCTCCGCGTCGACAGCGTGCCCGGCGAGGGGACGGCGATCTCCGCCTGGGTCCCCGGGACGGGAGCCCCGTAGTTTCCGAGCGACGGGCCTCGGGATTCCACGAGGTCACAGCGGGAAGACGCCCGCCTAGCCTCGAAGGAAGATCGGGCATGATCCGGGCGCACCGCGCGCGTGGCCGCGGGAAAAGAGCTTCCTCGACCCGAAAGGAGGGATTCATGAGATCCCATCGTGCATTTCCCCTCGTGGCCTCGGCCGTCGTCCTCCTCCTCCTGGCGGGGGCCGGGTCGGCGAGAGCCCAGGGCAGCCAGGACTGGGTCGCCGTGAAGGGGATGGACGAGCGCTTCCGCCTCGACCTCGGCGGCTTCTTCCAGAAGTTCGAGACGACCATCCGCATCGACTCCGAGAAGTACGGGCGCGGGACGGAGGTGAACCTCGAGGACGACCTCGGCCTCAGCTCGGACCAGGCCAACTTCCGGGCGGACGGCTACTGGCGCTTCGGCCGGCACGGTCGGCTCGACTTCGCCTACACGGGCTGGAACCGGCAGGCAGACCACGTGCTCGACCGCGACGTCACGATCGGGGACACGACCTACCACGCCGGGGCGAGCGTCGACTCGACGCTCCGCGTGAAGCTCGTCGAGCTGTACTACGGGTACTCCTTCTGGAACACCCCGAAGTTCGAGGCCGGCCTGCAGATCGGCCTCTCGGCCATGTTCAACAAGGTCCAGGTCGACGGCACGGGGACGATCTCGGGCGGAGGGCAGTCCACCGGGGGCTCCTTCTCGAGCGAGGACCGGAGCCTGACCGCGCCGGTACCGGCGATCGGGGTCCAGGTCCGCTACACGATCGTCCCGAAGCTGCTCGTCAGCGGACGGCTCCGGGGCCTCGGCGCCACCATCGACAACGTGAAGGCGAGCTCGACGCAGGGCCGGGTGGCCCTCGACTACTACCCCTGGAAGAACGTCGGCTTCGGCGCGGCCTACGACTACATGGACATCAAGATCGAGAAGCAGTCCGACCCCACGACCGAGCTCGACTACAAGTTCAGCGGCCCGATGGCCTATCTCTCCCTGGTCTTCTAGGCGACGCGTCCGCCCGTCCTCACGGGCGGGTCTCCGGGAGGGGCGCCGCGCGCGGCGCAGGTCGCGCGCGGGGGCGGGATGCGGCATCGGGTGGACGGAGGTTCGATGATCTGGCTGACGCGTCACCGCCTTCGGCGATACCTGAGATCGTCCCTCTTCCTGCCGCCGGCCGCGAGCATCGTCCTCGCGCTCCTCGTGGCGCCGGCCGTCCGGTGGGTCGACGGCCGGACGCAGTGGACGCTCCTCGGCTTCGGCCCGTCGGGGGCCGCGGCCGTCGTCTCGGGCCTCTCCTCGTCGCTCCTCTCCCTCATCGTCTTCGCGTTCAGCATCCTGCTGCTCGCGATCCAGATCGCCGGAGGGCAGCTCTCCCCGAGGATCATCGCCCGCATCTTCAGCACGCGCCTCCTCAAGCTGGCGCTGTCGGCGTTCGTCTTCTCGTACACCTACTCGCTCGCGGCGCTCTCCCGGATCGGGGAGCGCGTTCCCCAGCTCCCCGTGGCGCTCGCCATCTTCACGAGCCTGACGAGCCTCGCGATCTTCGTCTACCTCGTGCAGCGGATCGGGGAGGCGTTCCGGCCGGGCACCGTGATGACGATGGTGGCCGCGGAGACGAGGCGCGTCGTCGACGCCATGTATCCCCGGCCCTTCACTCCGGGCGGCGGAGAGCACGCCGCCTTCCCGCTCGACGCGAGCCGGGCCGACCGGGTCGTCGTGCAGCGGAAGGCCGCCGGCGTCGTCCTCGCGTTCGACGCCGAAGGGCTCTCGACCCTCGCGGCGCGGGCCGGGTGTCTCGTCGAGCTGGTGCCCCAGGTCGGGGACTTCCTCGCGGTGGGCGAGCCGGTCTTCCGCCTCTACGGCCCGGGGTCCGCGGCGGTGGACGAGCAGGCCCTCCGCGACTCCGTGGCGCTCGGCATCGAGCGGACGATGGAGCAGGATCCCGCCTTCGGGTTCCGCATCATCGTCGACATCGCGAGCAAGGCGCTCTCGCCCGCCATCAACGACCCGACGACCGGCGTCCTCGCCGTCGACCAGCTCCACCACCTGCTGAGCCTCGTCGGGAGCCGCCAGCTCGACACCGGCGTCGTGCGCGACGCGTCGGGCGCGGTCCGCCTCGTCTACCGGACCCCCGACTGGGAGGACTTCGTCACGCTCGCGGCCACCGAGCCCCGGATCTACGGGGCGACGAACCCGCAGGTGACGCGGCGGCTCCGCGCGATGTACGACCAGCTGCTGCGGGTCGTCCCCGCCGAGCGGGCGGAGGCCCTGCGGCGCGAGGTCTCGCTCCTGGAGCGCACGCTCGAGGGAGCCTGGGCGAGCCCTCCCGACCGCGCGATCGCCGGCGCGAGCGACCTGCAGGGCTTCGGCAGCCGCGCGAGGGGCGCCTGACCCGGGTCCCGCCCCCCTCCGACGACCGGATCCGGAGGCGGCTCGAGTTCGAGACGCTCCTCTCCGACCTGTCGTCCCGGTTCATCAACCTGCCTCCCGGCGAGGTGGACCGGGAGATCGAGGACGCGCTTCGCCGCGTTTGCGAGCTCCTCCGGCTCGAAGTCGCGGTCCTCTGGCAGTGGTCGGCCGGCTCGCCGGGCGTCGTCGTTCCCACCCACACCCATCCTCCTCGACAGGATTCCGGGGCGTTCGAGCCGCTGAGCCAGGAGGCCTTTCCCTGGGTCGTCGCAGAGATGCGGGCCGGCCGGAGGGTCGTCCTGCCGTCGCTCGAAGCGCTTCCGCCGGAGGCGGCGGCGGACCGGGAGTCCGCCCGCCTCACCGGCATCTTCGCGAACCTCACGCTCCCGCTCGTCGTCGGCGGGGGGCCGCCCGTCGGCGCCCTGGCCTTCAACTCGCTTCGTGCGGAGCGCGACTGGCCGGACACGATGGTGAACCGGCTGCAGCTCGTCGCGCAGGTCTTCGCCAACGCGCTCGCCCGGAGGCGAGCGGAGCAGGCGCTGCGGGAGAGCGAGGCGCTCGGCCGGGCCACGTTCGAGCAGGCCGCGGTCGGCATCGCCCACGTCGGCCTCGACGGCCGCTGGCTGCGTGTCAACGACAAGCTCTGCGCCATCGTCGGACACGGACGCGAGGAGCTGCTCCAGCGGACGTTCCAGGACGTTACGCATCCCGCCGACCTCGAAGGGGACCTCGAGCTCGTCCGGCAGGTTCTCTCCGGCGCGATCCGCACCTACTCCATGGAAAAGAGGTACGTCCGCCGTGACGGGTCTCTCGTCTGGGCCAACCTCACCGTCTCGCTCGCGCGGAACGCGGCCGGCGAGCCGCGGCACTTCATCTCGGTGCTGGAGGACATCACCGAGAGGAAGCGCGCCGAGGAGTCGCTCCGCTCGAACGAGGGCCGGCTCGCTGCGGCGGCCGCCCTCGCCGGCCTCGGGTTCTACGAGACCGACCACGCCGGGAAGTCGATTTTCGTCGACGAGCGGCTCCGCGACCTCTGCGGCGTCCCGCCGGAGAGGGCCGGGGGGCTCGAAGCGGGGGCGTTCTGGCAGGAGCACATTCACCCGGACGACCTGTCGGGGGTGCTCGAGCTTCGGGAACGGCTGCACGTCGGCCTCGTGGAACGGGTCTCGACCGTCTACCGCTACGAGCACCCGACCCGGGGGCTCCGGTGGATTCACCAGCTCACCGACGCCAGCGCGCGCGACGCCGCGGGCCGGACGACCCGCACCTACGGCGTCATGCGCGACATCACCGAGGAGAAGCGGGCGGAGGCCGCGCTCAAGGAGCTGAGCCGGCAGCTGCTCGAGGCCCATGAAGCCGAGCGCGCTCTCCTCGCCCGGGAGCTCCACGACGACCTCTCGCAGCGGCTCGCGCTCCTCGCCATCGAAGCGGGCCGCGCCGAGCGCGTCGCGGCCGGCGGACGGGACGAGGAGACGCTCCGGTCGATCCGCGAGGGCCTCGTGCAGCTGAGCGAGGACGTCCACGCCCTCGCCTACCAGCTTCACCCGTCGGTCCTGGAGGAGCTCGGCCTCGCCGAGGCGCTCCGAACCGAGTGCGAGAGGCGCCGGCGCCAGGGCGGGCCCCGGATCGCCGTCTCGGCCGACGAGCCGACCGGGATCGGCCCCGAAGCGGCGCTCTGCCTCTTCCGCGTCGCGCAGGAGGCCCTGAACAACGTGGCCCGGCACGCCGAGGCCCGCTCCGTCACAGTGGACCTGCGGCCGATGGAGGGCGGACTGCTGCTCGCCGTCCGCGACGACGGCGTCGGGTTCGACCCGGCGGGGCCCCGCGCGGGACGCAGCCTCGGCCTCGCGAGCATGCGCGAGCGCGTGCAGCTCGTGAACGGCACGCTCGACGTCGAGAGCGTCCCCGGCGAGGGGACCGCGGTCATCGCGTGGGTGCCCGCGAAGCCGGAGCCGGGCTGAGGCGCGGAAGAGGTGCGGCCGGCCCGCGGCGACCTCGGAGTTTCCGAGCGACCGGCCTCGGACTTTCCCTAGGTCACATCCCGCGGCCGCGCGAATAGCCTCGGCTCGTCACCCGGAAACGACCGGGCCCGCGGTGGTTCCCCCCGCGGGAGAAGGGTCGCCCGAATGTCCGAGAAGCGCCTGAGCTGCGTTCTCCTCGCGGACCGCCACCACGGTCTCGCGGAAGGCGTGAGGGGCCTGCTCGAGACGGCCTTCGGAAGCGTGGTCATGGTCGCCGACGAGACGTCGATGCTGGAGGCCGCGGGCAGGCTCAGCCCGGACGTGGCGATCGTGGACCTGTCGCTCGCCCAGGCCGGGAGCCTCAACTGGCTGCGCGCGCTGCGCGAGCGCTGCCCCGACCTCAAGGTGATCGTCCTCAGCGTCCACGACGAGCCGACGGTGCGGCGGGCGGCGCTCGACGCCGGCGCGGACGCGTTCGTCCTGAAGCGCTCGATCGTCACCGACCTCATGCCGGCCGTCGACCTCGTCCGCGGGGGAGCGGGATCGGCGCCGAGGGCGGCCGGACCCGCCGCCGGGGCGGAGGACGCGGTCGCCGATCCGAAGAGGTAGTCGGCGACGTGCCCTCGAACGGTCCAGCGCCGGCCTCGGACCAGCCCTTCGGAAGCCGCCTCGAGTTCGAGGCGCTGATCGCCGATCTCTCCTCGAGGTTCATCAACCTGCCACCCGGCGACGTGGACCGGGCCATCGAAGACGCGCTCGGCGGTGTCTGCGAGCTCCTCGGCATCGACTTCGCGGCGCTCTGGCAGTGGTCGACCACCTCCCCGGGCGTTATCACGCCGACGCACACCTGGCCCTCCCGGGACGGATCGCGGCCCGTCGATCCGGGCATCCAGGAGCGGTACCCCTGGACGAGGGAGCAGATGCGGGCCGGCCGGATGATCGTCCTCCCGTCGCTCGAGGACCTTCCGGCCGAGGCCGCCCTCGACCTCGAGTCCGCCCGGCTCGCGGGAATCAAGTCGAACCTCACGCTGCCGCTCGCGGTGGGCGGCGACGCGCCGATCGGCGCCCTCGCCCTCAACACCCTGCGGGCGGAGCGCGACTGGCCGGACGCGATGGTGAAGCGGCTCCAGCTCGTCGCGCAGGTCTTCGCCAACGCCCTCGCGCGGAAGCGCCACGACCTGAGCCTGCGGGCGAGCGAGGCGCGCCTCGCGGCAGGCGCCGAGCTCGCCGGCCTCGCGTTCTACGAGGTCGACTTCGCCGAAGGCGTCATGTACGTCGATGACCGTATCCGGGACCTCTGTGGCATCCCTCCCGAACGGGAACAGGGTCTGGCGCCGCTCGAGTTCTGGATGGAGCACCTGCATCCCGAGGACCGGCCGCGGATGATGGACGTCCGCGCGCGGATGCAGGTCGGGGGGCTCGACCGGGTCTCCGTCGAGTACCGCTACCTGCACCCGTCCCGCGGCGAGACGTGGATCCAGCACATCGGGGGCGTCGCCCGGCGCGACGCCTCCGGGCGCGCCGTCCGGACGTTCGGCGTCTTCCGCGACGTCACGGAGCGCCGGCACTCCGAGGAGTCGCTGCGGCGGTCCTACGCGGAGATCGTGCAGCTGAAGGATCGCCTCCAGGCGGAGACCGACTACCTGAGGGCCGAGGTCAAGGGGACCCAGACCTCCGGCGAGGTGACCGGCCAGAGCCCCGCCATCCAGGAGGTCCTGCGCCGGGTCGCGCAGGTCGCCCCGACCGACTCCTCGGTCCTCGTCCAGGGCGAGACCGGCAGCGGAAAGGAGCTCGTCGCACAGGCCATCCACCGGCTCAGCCGCCGGCGCGGCCATCTCCTCGTCAAGGTCAACTGCGCCGCGCTCCCGTCCGGTCTCGTGGAGAGCGAGCTCTTCGGGCGGGAGAAGGGCGCCTACACCGGGGCCCTGACGCGCCAGGTCGGGCGATTCGAGATCGCGAACGGCTCGACGCTCTTCCTCGACGAGGTCGGCGAGCTCTCCCTCGAGGTGCAGGCCAAGCTGCTGCGCGTCCTGGAACGGGGCGAGTTCGAGCGGCTGGGGAGCCCGAAGACCCTCAGGGTCGACGTGCGCGTCGTCGCGGCCACGAACCGCGACCTGGCCGGGGAGGTCCGGAAGGGGCGCTTCCGGGAGGACCTCTTCTACCGTCTCAACGTCTTCCCGATCCGGGTGCCGCCGCTCCGGGAGAGGGTCGAGGACATCCCGCTGCTCGTCTGGACGTTCCTCGAGGAGTTCTCCTCGCGCATGGGGAAGAAGATCACCCAGGTGCCGAGAAAGACGATGGACGCGCTCCAGCGGCATGCCTGGCCGGGAAACGTGAGGGAGCTGCGGAACGTGATCGAGCACGGGGCCATCCTCACCGCGGGAGACACGCTCCGGATCCCGATGCTCGACGAAGGCCCGGCGGCGGCGGCGCAGACGCTGGCCGAGGTCGAGCGGGCGCACATCCTCCGGACGCTCGAGAGGACGGGCGGGCAGGTCAAGGGACCAACCGGCGCGGCGGCGGAGCTGGGCCTCGCCCCGGCGACCCTCTACAGCAAGATGGAAAAGCTCGGCCTGCGCCCGCGACGTCCGGGAGAGGACGGCTCCACCTAGGCGGCGGCGGTCGCGCGCCGGGGTCGAAATGCCGACCCCGGGTCGGCCCGCCGTCCCTTGCCTCCGGACCGGAACCTCCGATCGGCGACCTCTCCCGACCGCTATCTGCAGCGAGCATATCGGGTTAGGTCCCCTGCTCCGCGCGGCCTCCCCCGTGGCACGGATCTGGCGATGCCGACGGCATGATCGTCGGGACTCTTCGAATCCTGCCGTCCCCCAACCGGCGTGGCGAGGTGATCGAGGTCCTGAGGTCCGTCCGAGGGCCGGTCCTGGCCCAGCCGGGCTGCGCCGCGTTCCACATCTACGAGGAAGAGGGTCCGGACGACGCCGTCGTCCTCGTAGAGCGCTGGCAGTCGAGGGAATCGCTCGAGGGGCACCTGCGGTCGGAGTCCTGCCGTCGCATCCTGGGCGCCATCGAGCTCTCCGGCGGTCCGCCGGAGGTCCGCTTCGACTTCGTCTCGGCCAGCGAGGGGATGGAGCTCATCGAACGCTCGCGGGGCGCGTCCTCGCGGGCCGGCCGGAATCCGAACGAAGAGGGAGACGAACCATGAAAGTCATCATCGTGGGCGGCGTGGCCGGCGGAGCCTCGTGCGCGGCGCGCCTGCGGCGGCTGGACGAGAAGGCCGAGATCCTCATGGTGGAGCGCGGGCCGTACGTCTCGTACGCGAACTGCGGCCTGCCTTACCACGTCGGCGGCGTGATCGAGGAGGAGTCGAAGCTCCTCGTCGCCACCGAGCAGATGTTCCGGGCCGTCTTCGGCATCGACGTGAGGACGAACTGCGAGGCGGTGTCGATCGACCGCGCGAAGAAGACCGTCGACCTCAGGAACGTCCTGACCGGCGAGGTGACGACGGAGCCGTACGACAAGCTCGTCCTCTCGCCCGGCGCCTCTCCCATCCGCCCGCCGCTTCCCGGCATCGACCTGCCCGGGATCTTCTCCGTCCGCACGGTCCCGGACGCCCGGACGATCCGCCAGTGGCTGCAGGCGAAGGAGCCGCCCCACACCGGGATGGACTCGTACACGGGCTTCCAGACGCTGACGAAGCCCGAGCGCGCCGTCGTGGTGGGCGGGGGCTTCATCGGGCTCGAGATGGTCGAGAACTTCGCGCACCTCGGGCTCGAGGTGACGCTCGTCGAGAGGCTCGACCAGGTCATGCCGCCCCTCGACGTCGAGATGGCACGGCTCGTCGAGCGCTACCTCGAGAAGAACGGCGTGAAGCTCGTCCTGAACGACGGCGTCGCGGGCTTCACGCAGGAGGAGGACGGCTCGCTCAACGTCCTCACCGCCTCGGGCAGGGCCTTCCCGGCCGACGTCGTGATCCTCGCGATCGGCGTGCGGCCCGAGACGGCGCTCGCGAAGGCCGCCGGCCTCGAGCTCGGCGCGCGCGGCGGCATCCGCGTCGACGAGCAGATGCGAACGAGCGACCCCGACATCCTCGCCGTCGGCGACGCGATCGAGGTCAAGGACTACGTGACCGGCCAGTGGACGCTGATCCCGCTCGCGGGCCCGGCCAACCGCCAGGGGCGCATCGCGGCCGACGTGATCGCGGGGCGCGCGTCGCGCTACCGCGGCACGCAGGGCACCTCGATCTGCAAGATCTTCGAGGGCGAGATCGGCCAGACCGGCGCCAGCGAGAAGGTCCTCCGGCAGCTGGGCGACACCGACTTCGAGAAGGTCTACCTCTACCCGAACTCGCACGCGGGCTACTACCCGGGCGCGAAGATGATGGCGATCAAGGTCCTCTTCCGGAAGTCGGACGGGCGCCTCCTCGGCGCGCAGGTGCTCAGCGAGGACGGCGTCGCCAAGCGGGTCGACTCCTTCGCCATGGCGATCCAGATGAAGTGCACGGTCTACGACCTCGAGGAGGCCGAGCTGACCTACGCGCCGCCGTTCGGCAGCGCGAAGGACCCGGTCAACTTCGCCGGCATGGTCGCGGGGAACCTCCTCCGCGGCGACATGCCGCTCGCCCACTGGACGGAGGCGGGCCAGGGGTTCCTCCTCGACGTGCGGAACCCGCCCGAGCTGGCCGTCGAATCGGTCCCCGGCGCCCTCAACATCCCGCTGCCGCAGCTCCGCGGCCGCCTCGCCGAGCTGCCGCGCGACAGGGAGATCCTGGTCATCTGCCGCTCCGCCGTCCGCGCCTACTACGCGACGCGGATCCTGCTCCAGAACGGGTTCAAGGCCCGGAACCTCTCTGGAGGCATGCTGTCGCGGGGGATGGTCCTCGGCGGGAAGAGCTGAGCCGAGGCGCCCGTGGATTCCTTCGCGGACTTCTGGTCCCGGACCGTTCAGGAGATCCTGGGCCGGGCGCACGGCCCGCTGAACTTCCGGCTCGTCGTGATGCCCATGACCGTCGTCGTGCTGGCGATCCGCGCGCACCTGAAGGACGTCCGGGAGGGGAAGCCGGTCTTCCTCGGGGCCTTCATCACGAGCCCGGCCGAGCGTCGGCGGCTGCTGCGATCCGCACTGAAGGACGTCGGCCGGGTCCTCGTCGTCGCGCTCACGCTCGACACGATCTACCAGCTCCTCGTCTTCAAGGCGTTCTACCCGGGCCAGGCGCTCGTCGTGGCCGTGGCCTGCGCCGTTGTGCCGTACGTCCTGGTCCGGGGCCCGGTCACGCGCCTGGTCCATTACCTGCTCCAGCGCCGGAAAGCGACCGGCGAGGCGCCGGCGGGGGCGCCGCAGTCCGCGGCGAACGATCGAAAGGACGCGACGCATGGCTGACGCGACTCCCGGCCGGATGGAGATCCTGGCGCTCGACCGGACGAAGCTCGCCGCCGAGCGGACGCTCATGGCGTGGCTCCGGACGGCCCTCTCGATGATCTCGTTCGGCTTCACGATCTACAAGTTCCTGCAGGTGCTCCAGGAGCAGAGCGCCGTCGCGGTCGCGCGGCCGGACGCTCCTCGCAACCTCGCGCTCGGGCTCATCGGTATCGGCACGTGCGCGCTCGTCGCCGCCTGCGTCCAGCACGTGAAGTACGTCCGGGCGCTGAGCGTCCCGAGCCACCCCTACGGGCCGTGGGACCTGTCGTTCGTCGTCTCGATCTTCATCGTCCTGCTCGGCCTCCTGACGTTCGGAAGCATCGCGCTCCGGGCGGGGCCCCTCGGCTGACGTCCCCCGTGACCGGAAGGAAAGGAAGCGCCCCATGAAAGCGATCACCGTCGAGCCTCTGAAGGCCGGCTCCGCACGCCTCGAGGAGGTCCCGGAGCCCGATCCGCGGGAGGGCTCGGTCCTCGTCGAAGCCATCGCCGTCGGCGTCTGCGGGACGGACGTCGAGATCGCCGAGGGGAAGTACGGCTGGGCCCCGCCCGGTCACGACCGCCTGATCCTCGGCCACGAGTCGCTCGGCCGGGTGATCGACCCGGGCCCGAGCGGCAGCCTGAAGAAAGGCGACCTCGTCGTCGGCATCGTCCGCCGCCCAGACGCCGTCCCCTGCCCCTCCTGCGCGGTCGGCGAGTGGGACATGTGCCGGAACGGGCAGTACACCGAGCGGGGGATCAAGGAGATCCACGGCTACATGTCCGAGCGTTGGCGGATCGAGCCCGAGTACGCGGTCAAGGTCGACCCGTCCCTCGGGCTGCTCGGCGTCCTTCTCGAGCCGATGACGGTGATCGCGAAGGCGCTCGAGCAGGTCGTCGCCGTGGGACACCGCTCCTTCTGGGAGGCGGAGACCGTCCTCGTGACGGGCGCAGGCCCGATCGGCCTCCTCGCGGCGTGCGCCTCGAAGCTGAAGGGAAAGGAAGTCCACGTCCTCGACCGTGTCGAGTCGGGCCCCAAGCCGGAGCTCGTCCGGGCGCTCGGCGCGACGTACCACTCCGGGAGCGTCCTGGACCTCGATTTCGAGCCGGACGTCATCGTCGAGTGCACCGGCGTCGGGGCCGTCATCGCCGACACGTTCCAGAAGATCGGCTCGGGGGGCGTCGTCTGCCTGACGGGCGTCGGACAGGGCGGGCGCTCGGGCTACGCCGTCGCCGACGTGTCGGCGAAGGTCGTCCTGAAGAACAACGTCATCGTCGGCAGCGTCAACGCGAACAAGCGCCACTGGTACAAGGCCTCGCAGGCCCTGCTCCAGGCGGACCGCGAGTGGCTGGGCCGCCTCATCACGCGCCGCGTGAAGCCGGAAGACTTCCGGACGGCCCTCGACCGGAAACCCGACGACATCAAGGTCGTCCTCCAGTTCTCGGAGGTCTGACATGGCGGACACAGCGAACAGGCCTCAGGGCCCCTCCTGCGCCTGTGGAAGAGAGGAGCTCCTGGTGCCGGCGGCCGAACTGGCGAACGCAGTCCCTCAGGTGAAGTCGATCATCAAGGTCGACGAGAGCCTCTGCATCAACTGCGGCGGCTGCATCCGCGCCTGCCCCGGCGGGCTCATCACGAAAGGTGAGTACCCCGTTCCCGTACCGAACGGGTGGGACCTCTGCATCGACTGCGGCCACTGCGTGGCCATCTGCCCGACGGAGGCGATGCACCAGCGCTCGATGGGACCCGGGGACTGCGAGCCGATCGACATCCACCTCATCCCGAGGTGGGACCGGGTGAGGCAGTACCTGACCTCGAGGCGCTCCGTCCGCGGCTACATCAGGAAGCCGGTCGAGAAGGAGAAGATCCTCCAGCTTCTCGACGTCGCCCGCTTCGCTCCGAACGGAGCGAACCGCCAGGTCCTCCGCTGGCTCGTGATCGACGACCCGGCCGAGGTGAAGCGGGTCGCGGGGATGACCATCGACTGGATGAAGGCCGTCAAGGAGAAGAACCCGGCGCTCTACAAGGAAGCGAATCTCGAGGTCTTCGTCGAGACGTGGGACGCGGGCCAGGACCGCATCGCGCGGGGGGCTCCCTGCGTCATCCAGGCCTGGGCCCCGAAGGACGAGCGGACGGCGGCACCGGCGGCCATGATCGCCATCCACCAGGTCCAGCTCGCGGCGCCGGCGCTCGGTCTCGGGACGACGTTCACCGGGAGCATCAACACGGCCGCCCAGGGCTGGCCGCCCCTCATCGAGGCGCTGAAGGTGCCGGAAGGCTATTTGCCCTACGGGACCTTCGTCCTCGGCTATCCCGCCGAGAAGTACCAGCGGATCCCGATAAGAAAGCCCGTGGACGTGACGTGGCATCGAGCCTGACGAGCAACGAGGCGGGGGCCCCTCGCCTCAGAACGAGCCCGAAGAGAAAGGAAACGACATGCCCAAGATGACCGTCCAGGGAAAGCAGCTGAGCACCGTCGACCTCGACTGGAACGAGGTCTACTACACGAACTGTCCGCTCGTCTCCGCCAGCAACGTCGACCAGGAGCTCGGCTGGACGAAGGAAGAGTTCAAGAAGCTCGGCATCAGCTACCTCTACCTCCGCGCCCGCGCCGAGAACGACTGGTACCCGCACTACATCCACAACCTCGACAACATGATCCGCTTCGGCGGCCTCTTCCCGCCGATCCACGTCCACGCCGACATCCGCCGCACCCGCCTGCTGGGCGTGACGCACGCGCCGCGCGAGGGAGGCGTGATGATGGTCCGCTCGCGGGACGGCATCTACCGGATGCAGGACCTCGCGGGGAAGAAGATCGGCCTCTCGAGGAGCCAGAACACCATCAAGACCGACTGGTGGGGCATCCAGGAGGAGCAGGGGATCGAGCTGATGCTCCGGGTCAACGGGATGACCCGTAAGGACGTCAACATCGTCGAGTTCCCCTACCCGGACGACTGGTACGACAAGCCGGAGATGATGGGCCCGCTCATGGAGAACCCGTCGGAGCTGTGGCTGCGGCGCGACCACAAGCACGACCTCGCGTTCCGGCCGCTCGAGACCGCTCTCGAGAAGGGCGTCATCGACGCGATGTACATGCAGACCGGGCCGCTGTCGCAGCTGTCGGAGGCGACCGGCAAGTTCAAGTCGATCGAGGACCTCTCGCGCTACCCGGACTGGACCCTGCAGGTGGCCAACATCCCGGCCGCCATCACGTGCAGCGACGTGATGGCCGAGAAGCACCCCGAGCTCGCCGTCGCCTTCATGAAGGGGATGATCAAGGTCGGGCGCTGGGCGAACGAGCACAAGCGCGCGGCGGCGGCGATCCTCGACAAGCAGACGTTCTACCGCGACGTCGACGCGACGTACGAGGGGATCCGGCTCATCGACATGGTTCCGAACCTCTCGCCGCAGAACCTCGTGTCGGTCGAGATCGGCAAGGACTTCATGCTGAGCCACGGCTACATCAAGAACGACTTCGACGTGAAGGCGTGGGCTGCGCCGGAGTTCCTCGAGAAGGCGGCGAAGGAGCTGCTCGAGCAGCAGTGGAAGAAGACGACCATGGCGAAGCTCCCCGAGGCGACCGAGCTGCTTTCGTCCGGGCAGCGGATCGGGTAGGCCGCGAAGAGATGCGGATTGAGGCGGCGGCCCGCGGGGCGGGTCGCCGCCTTTCCTGTGTGCCCGACGTTCCCGGCGGAGCTCGCCGCCCATAGAATGCCTGCCGCTCAAGGGATGCAGCCCACGAGGGAAGGAGACAACGACATGAGGAACCCCGGATCCTGGATGACCGCCGCCTGCGTGGCGGGCGGACTCTGCCTCTCGACCGCCGCCCTCGCCCAGGAGGCGAAGCCCGCCTCTCCGCCCAAGGGCGAATCGGTGATCTCGTCCGTGCAGGTCACCGCGACGGTGACGAAGATCGACCACAAGACGCGCGAGGTGACGCTCAGGGCGAGCGACGGCCAGGAGTACGAGTTCGTGGCCGACGAGGCCGTGAAGAACCTCCCCCAGGTGAAGAAGGGCGACGTCGTGACCGCGACCTACGCGGAGGCGCTCGCCTGGGAGGTGAAGAAGGGCGGGGCGGCCGGCGTCGACGCGACCGTCGCGGCCGGCGCGGCCCCGATCGGCGAGAAGCCGGCCGCCGCTGCCGGACGCCAGGTCAAGGTCACCGTGTCGATCGTCGCGATCGACCCGAAGGTCCCGTCGGTCACCTTCAAGGGACCGGCCGGCAACACGAAGACGATCAAGGTGAAGTACCCGGAGAAGCTCAAGGGCGTGAACGTCGGCGACACGGTCGACATCACGTACACCGAGGCGATCGCGCTCAAGGTCGAAGAAGCGCCGAAGAAGAAGTAACGGCCGGCGCGGCGAGCGTCGTCGCGAGGGAGGACGCGGATGATCGAAAGAGGCGTCGCGCGGTCGGCTCCGGCGCTCGCCGTCCTCCTCCTCGCGGCCGCGCCCGCCGCGGCGTTCGACAGCAAGGGGCACAACGCCATCGAGGCGCTCGCGTACCGGACGCTCGCCGAGGGGTACGGCGGGCAGCCGGCGAGGCCGGACGTCCTCCGCGACCTCCTGAACGACGGGGCCGTCGAGCCGCCATACTGCTTCGGCGCGCCGGGTTCGCCGACGCGCCTCTGCACGGACGCCGCGGAGGAGAACCCTCTCCTCCTCTGGCCGCGCCCGCGCACGGACCGGCCCGACGCCTTCTTCCGCCGCCAGTTCAGCGACCCGGGGCAGTGCTTCCACTACATGGCGCAGCTCGCGGACGCGCACTCGGACCCGCTCCCCGGATCGGCGATCCCGCGCTCCCTCGCGACTCGCGCCGTCGTCCGCTGCAACGACCTCCTCGACGACCTCCTCCGGCAGATCGTCGTCGACGGCGGGCCCGGCGTGAGGAAGAGCGGGAGCGGCCTCTACGAGATGATGCACTCCGTCGCCGACTCGTTCTCGTACGCGCACACGGAGCGGGCGAAGGGGGGCGACGTCGACTACCTGCGCGTCTGGAAGCCGATCGAGAAGCTCGCGAAGATCCCGACCGGGCGCTCGAAGAACATCCCGCCCGAGATCTTCCACGTCTGGAACGACCACCGGGACAAGACCTACGTGACGGAGGGCGAGCCGGACCACTGCGAGGCGCGGACCGAGAACCCGTACGACGTCACGTACGAGTGCCTCTCGGACGAGGGGGACCGGGCGCGGCGCGCGCTCGCCGAGCTCCTCGTCGTCGTCCGCGACCTCCGCGTCGCCCAGCTCTCCGCCGCGCCCGGCACCGACACCGAGCCCGAGCGCTCGGCCGAGTGGACGGCGTACCGCGCGAAGTGGTTCACGCCGGTCCACCCGTGCGAGGGGGCCGAGTGCGACGAGCGTCAGCCGCCCGACCCGGGACTCGGCAAGTACTCGCTCCTGGGCCCCTACGTCCGGTACAACCCTACGGCGGACTACTTCGAGGCGGGCGCGCAGGGGATGGTCCTCAAGTTCACGGAGGCGTTCAACCCGTTCGTTTACGGCATCGAGGGGAGCGTCGGCTACCGGCACTACGCGGACGGCAGCGACAGCGGCGTGACGGAGCTCGGCATGGGCCTCACGCTCCCGGTCGGCTTCAAGGCGGCGATCGGCTTCACGCCCGCCGCCCTCCGGGTCGTCTTCGGCGGGAAGCACTCCGGGCCGGAGTTCGTGTCGCGGCTCCTGCGGTTCGACGGGAAGATCGGCGAGAACGTCCTCCTGACGGTCGAAGGGCCCCTCGAGGTGAGCTGGCTCGAGCCGCGCGCCGACTGGTCGATCGGGGCCGGGGTGACGTGGATGCTCACGACCACGCACCTCGCCGGCGGACCGATCCTGAAGCACCACTCCGAGAAGGCCGAGCGCCACGACGACGCGTGGACTCCCCCGCCCGCCCCCTACGGACGCCTCCAGGGCCGCGCGACCATCGTCCACCTCGTCACCGGCTTCACGGTGGACGGGACGCCCGACGTCGCGTCGGAAGGACAGAAGTACGGCCTCGCCACGATCGGCGGCGAGGTGACGTGGGACCGCGACGTGTGGGGCGGGCGGTTCGCGTGGGCGCCGGCGGCGCACCTGACCGTCGGAGCGCGGACGACCTCGGGAGAGTCCACGTACCTCACCTTCGTCCTCGGCGGCGAGATCCGGTGGTTCCCCGTCCGGCCGCTCGGCCTCTCCCTGACGCCCGTCCGGGTCGAGGGGGGGCCGAAGGTCCGCGGGAACGGAGAGGTCGACACCTCGCCCGGAGTCCACGGCGACCCCGGCAGCGAGTACTACCTGCAGGCCGGCTCCCGCCTCGGAGTCGTCCTCCGGGCCGGGGTCTTCGACCTCCTCGTCGAGGGCCCGACGCTCGCCTGGACCTCCACCCCCTTCGCCGGCAGGGAGGTCCTCAGCGTCCGGCTTGGGATCGAGCTGAACTAGCAGGGTTCCGAGAAACACACGCTTGTCGGGATCGCCGACCACGAAGGCGAGGGGAATCGGGTTCCCTTTGGCCCTCGCAACCCGGGGCGAGCCGGCCCCGAGCCGCTGTGATGCCTCCGAGAGAAGGAAGGCTGCAGGGGGGTGAGCGTGGCTTCGCGGTCTTACCGGCGACATCGGGAGTGACCTGGAGCCTCCGCAGGCCGCGAACGCAGTTCCTGGTGTCGTCTACCGAACCGATCGGGCGATCTCGGTTGATTCGGAACCCCTGCTCTGGAGGGGTCGCCCGTCGCGGGAAGTGCGGAGCCCGGTCCAGAGCGCGACGACGCAGAGCACTGCGTCCTCGAGCACCGCCGTTGGTCCCAGTCGTCGCTTCCAGAGTGAGCCGAAGCACCCGCAGTCCTGGTCCGCACGTCCGTCCACGACGAGCGCCGCGGTCACGAGCGTGAATGCAACGAGGGCCAGCCCGGCAAAGACGACGCCGACCGCGCGAGTCCTCCGCAGGACGAGGGCCAGGCAGATCGCCAGCTCCGCTCCCATCACCGCGGCGGCGGCCGGCAGAGACAGAGACGTCGGCACACCGAGGTCTTCGACCTCGGCCACGAAGTCGGCAGGCGCGAGCACCTTTCCGAGGAATGCCGCTCCGAATACGCCGATCAGGAGCAACAGCGCCGCCCGCCACGGGAGCGGTCCTCTCATGCCACCAGCTTCACGGCGACCCGGAAGAGAAGGGAGACGAGCTGGAGCGAACCCCACGTCGCAACCGAGCAGATCGCCGCCTCTCTCCTCGAGAGTGCCGCCATCGCTGAGAGCCCGACAGCGATGATCAGCAGACCCCAGAGGTCGAAGACATTCACTGCATCCAATGCGTGACGCAACATGTCCGGGCCCGGGGAGAGGAGGCCCAGCCCCACCAGGGGCTCCAGGTCCGCCGCGCCTCGAATCGAGCTCGTCCCCTTCACCCAGAGCAGAAGGACGACGAACGCTCGCTTCAGCGCGAAGGCGGACGTCGCGAAGGAGGTGGGCACGAAGGCCGCACGGAAGTCGATCACGTGGCCGCGTGCACAGCAGATCAGGAACATGAGGCCGGAGAAGAGCATCGCGTACGACGGCGAGGCGAGGCACCCACCAAGGGCCGCAGCGTTCCCCATCGATCGAATCAACGGTTCGGAAGCCCAGTCCGTCCTCGCAGCCACTTCCGGCGGGACCGACGCCGCGATCGCCACGGTCGCATACTGCATCTCGACGCCGGCCAGCCAGACTCGGAGGACTGCCGTGAGCAGGAACGGAAACACGACCGCTGCGACCGGGAGCCGAGCGGAAAAGTACTTCTCCGGCTGGACCGCGCTCTCGAGCATTCCCCTGATCCCAAGGACGAACCAGCTGTCTGCCTCGGTCTCGTGTCTCGCGGATTCCGGCTGGGCCACGCCGCGATCGTCCAAGGGATTCACTCTGCCCTCGCCATGGTCGTCAGCTTCCGCGCGGCCCGGGAAGGCGCGACGAGCCCTATGTAGAGCCTCTCGAGATCGGAGCCCTCGGCCGGGAACTCGCCGGCGTCCTGTCGGACCCGCTCGTCGAGCTGTCGCCGATCGCCGCTGAACTGGACCGTGCCGTCGCAGAGCACGAACACCCTGTCGAAGATCTCCGAGATCACGTCGAGCATGTGGGAGGTCACGATGACGGACGCACCGGCCCGTCGAAACTGCAGAAGGATCTCCTTCATCGTCTTCACGGAGACAGGATCGACGCCCTCGAACGGCTCGTCCAGGATGAGGACGCGCGGGTCGGACATCACGGCGGCAGCGAAGGCGAGTTTCTGCCGCATTCCCTTTGAGTAATGCCCCACCAGCCGATTTAGCGCGCCATCGAGGCCAAGCGCCTCTTCGAGCTCCCCGATTCGGGCCTCCCGGAGCGGGATCGGGAGCCTCCAGATGTCGCCAAGGAACTCGAGGTGTTCCCGACCCGTAAGCAGGTCGAAGAGCGGAGCCACTTCGGGCATCACGCCGACGTCCGGCCCCTCCTGCGCATCGTCCCGCGGCGACGGAGAAATCTGAAAGCTCCCGGCGTCCTGCGTCGCGAGGCCTCCAAGCACCTTCACCAGCGTCGTCTTTCCGGCGCCGTTCGGTCCGACGATCGCGACGATCTCGGCGTCGCCGACCGTCAGTGACACTCCCATTACGCCGCGGCTCGACCCGTAGCTCTTCGTCAGATTGCAGACCGTGATCATCGCCTGCTCCCATCGACCGTCAGCGGGGGCGGGGCTGCGTGGGCCTCGACGAGCCTGCCACGAAAGCGGCTGAAGAGCGTCACGCTCGCCCTGACGCAGAGGACTCTCCAAAGCGCGGCCACCACGAGTACCCCGACCGCCGTCGCAGACAGCGACACCGCTCCGAGGCGGCCAGCGTCGACGCGAATCGCAACCAGGGTCGGCAGTATCAGGAGGATGGCGCTTTGAGCCCCGGCGATCATCGCGGCCGGGGGAGACGCCAGATCGCCCGACAGGCTCGCGGCTCTCTGTGGTTTCGCAAAGAGAACACTCGTGATCCGGCCCGTCGCGCAAGACGCCCAGGCCACCGCGACTCCTATGGCCGCGCACGGAAGGCCCGGGATCGGTACCGAGCGCACACCCTGCGACCACCCGAGCAAGGCCAGGCCCACCATTGCGACAACGAGCACGCTGGACATGTAGGCGACCTCCTTCGCGCGAAACACCGCCGGCACGTTCACCTCGTCCCTGATCAGGACCTGGACGCCGGCGCCATCCGCTGCAAACGAGTTGTTCATTCCGCTCGAGCAGAGGACCGCGGGGAGAACGAAGGCAACCAGGACACGAAAGGTCGAGAGGCCCCGCTCCGTCGTCGCCGCCGCCACGAGCACGGCGACCGCAGCGCACGCGACGAGGAGCGACACCCTGAACCGGGGCCAACGAAGGGCCGTCACGACCTCTCGGCGGAGGTGCGGCGGCCATCGACCGAGGAGTCGCGGGATGCCTGAGACCGCCGAGTCCTCGATCCGATGGCCGGTTCGAAGACGCGCCGCCCGCTGCCGTCCGTCGACGATCACGGAGGCGAGAAGCGAGAGCCCGAGCAGCCACGCCGCGAGCGCGGCGAGCAGGACCGCCACCGATATCGACGGACCCTGATCGAGGATCCGAGCGACGAGCCCCGGCGGCGTCCACCGCGAGATGGCGCTCCGAATCGGCGCAGCGAATCGGAACGACAGGAGTGCCGCCGCGAGAGTTGCACCCGCCAGAGTCAACCGCTGCACGCGGAGCGCGGCAGTCCCGAGCAGAAGGCTGAGCGGACCACAGGTCGCCACGAGGAGGAAGGCGCCAAAGAGGGCAGCCGGATCCCGCCCCCCGCCCCCCGAGCCGAGATGCAGGGCCGCCAGGGGAGCGAAGGCAGGGATCGCGAAGAGCCAGGCCCTTCCCAGGAGGATCGCCAACAGCGGGGCGGGTGGCGAAGGAGGAGCCGGTCGGTAGACCGCGAAGAAGGTGCGAAGCCTCCAGATCGCCCTGGGCGTCCCCGTCATCCAGGCGAGGGAAACCCCGCCCCCCCAGCCGGCCCAGGCAAGGAGAAGCGCGAGGGAGTGGGTGGAGGCGCCTGCGCGGCCGATGTCGTAGACGCGCACACAGAGATCGCCAGCCATAAGAGTCAGCAGGAGAGCGACGAGACTGTTCTCCCGAAGCTGAGAGCGGAAGGCGCGGCGGAACGCCAGCCAGTCCAGCTGGAGGACGCGCACGAGGACTCGAGCACCGTTGACGAGCGTCATGTTCCGAAAGGACTCCCGTGTATCCGAGCACCGTTCGAAGAGCCGGGCCCACCTTCAAGGGTAGCGCCATTCGCCGGCGACGCACCCTGCCAGCCCCTGGCCCGGCTGCGACTCAGGAAGCCTGAATGAGAGACCTAGGAGCAGTAGACGTAGTAGCCCGCGACCGCGACCGCGACCGCCGCGACGTTCCCCATGCAGCCGGCGAGAGCTCCGATTACCGTGAACTCGCCGCAGCAGTTGTTCGAGCCGATTCCGAAGCATAGCCGGGCACCCCGAAGGGTGGCCGCGCTGCCGGTCGCCACGCCCGCGTGGTGCGCAGCAGCGATGGCCGCGGAAGCGGCTTCCGCCCGCGCTCCGAGGGCCGGAAGCAATCCTCCGAGGAACGTTACGACGAGGAGCATGACGATGATCTTCTTCACGACACTACCTCCTGGGGTCTTTTACCGGACGGGCAGAGGGCACAGGACGCGACGGGTGAAGGTGTTCGGGGCGCCCCGCGCCTGCGATGGAGACGGGCTCGACGAGGACGCCGAGACCGGGTGGAACGACAGGATGAGGCCCCTGAGCTCGTGGGTCAGGCGCGAAGCGGGAATGAGGTACCTGCCGATGGATGGGTCCAGGACGATCAGCTCCGAGGCGGACGGTCGCGACTCCAGGAGCACGAAGTGCGTCCCGAGAAGGACGATGGCCGGCAGCTTCGTGCGCTCGAGCGCCCGAAAGCCGGCCGGCGTCAGCGTCGGACCGAGGCCGGCAGACCTGGATCGCTCAGCGAGCTCGAAGATCGAGGCGCCCCAGGGCGATTCCGACCCCAGAAGGGTCTCGTCGGCCCTCGCGTCAGGGATGCGAAGCTGCCGACACGCCATCCTCAGCGCTGTCGGACCGCAATCTGCTCGACCGTTCTGGAAGATGACGCCGTCGTCCTGGAGAAGCACGCCTCCGAGGAACCTCGCACGAGCGACACGCAGGATCCGGATTCGAGAACGGGAGAACCCCATGAAGAGCGCGGCGACGGCGAACAGCCCGGCGAGGGCGACGAGAATCGCCCTCGCCAGGCGACGACCTCGGGCCCGCCCGTCCTCGACGCGAGCGGTCCTCGCCCTCAATGCTCGACTTTCACGGCATGGGCGTCCGCCATGGCGGCGAATGCCCGGAAGATCGTCGCAAGCTCGGCTTCTCTCCCGCGGACCTTGCGATGGACCCTTCCATTCGACAGCACGATGACCGTCGGGACGCGAAAGCGCCCGTAGGCCCTCTCGACCGTTCGGGATTCGTCGACGACCGTGAGAGCGGACGCCCTCGGGTAGTCCTTGAAGGCCCTGAGCGCCTCGGCGCGCGAGCCCAGGGCGATGATCTGAATGCGCTCATTCCCGTCAGGCGAAACGAGCTGCTCAAGCTCGGCGAGTCCCTGGCGACAGATCTGGCAGGAAGGTCGGATGAGCATGAGAAGGCGAGGCGCGGCGGGATCCGCCGCGCGCGCGTATCCCGGTGCGCCGTCGAGGCGGGGCAGGTCCGGAATCGAGAACGGGGAGCCCACGTCGACGTGTTCGAACCGCAGGCTCAGGAAAACCCAGGTGGCGGTGATTGCGCTCACGAGCGCAATCACCGCAAGCAAAGCCCTGGCGAGCCGCGGAGAGGAGTCGGGAGCGGGCTTGGCCTCGGCAGGCGATTCCATGATGTCGATGTCGGCCTTGCCTGGCTTCGTGGTCTCAAGTAACGAAGACGAAAGCTGCGACACCTGCTGGCTCCGACAAATGAAACTAGCGGGCGATCGCGGAGGGATCAATGAACAAAACACGACAGACGAGGCGAATCGGAGTCCGGCCCTGCGCTCCGGTCTCGCAGAGAGGTGCGGCTCGCCGTGGAGGCGACTTCACGCGAGCCAATAGACGGGGGCGGGAGTCAGCCAATCGATCGGACACAGTCGGCCTGGCGATCGTCCCCGGGGCCGGTTGGGACACGAGACGACGGCGTGGGTTCGTGCCGGTCGATCAGGGCCTACGGGCCCCGAAGCGCAGGCGAGTTGCGGGATTCCTGGACTGGAAGCGAGGTGAGGATCCCTTGAATTCCGACCGCGGGATCCCGTCCCTGAACGTGCCTCAACTGGATGCCGACACCGGCGACTTCGACGTCGTGTCCGTCGCTGGCACCGTCATCGACGGCCGTCGACGTTTCGCATACCACCGCCATCTCTTGGGAGATGCCCAAACGCCCCGACAGCCGTCCGCCTCGCAAATGATTCGGGCTTGTGCCCCGCGGGCCTGCCACAGGCTGGGTCTGCTCTCCCGTCAGAACTCCACGCCGAGCGAAACGACGACGGTCGAATCGTCGTCCGGGTTCAGGACGTAGCCGGTCAGAGTCACCCTGCCGTACGTGAAGCCGGCGAGCAGTCCTCGCTGGATGTCGCGGTCGCTCTTGTAGGCGCGCGTCCGCTGCGTCACGAGGCCCAGGCGGACCCAGTCGGCCGGCGAGACGGTCAGCTCGGACCAGTTGTAGAAGAAGCTCCCTTCGGACCCGGAGAAGTCGAAGACGTACTCGCCCTCGCTGTAGAGCTCGAGCGACTTCCAGCGGAGGGAGCCCTTGTAGCCCGGCGCGATTCCGTCGAGGCTTCCGAAGACGAGCCCGACGATCGGCGTCACCTCCCACTCGAGGCCCTTCCCGCCCGAGAAGCTCGCGCCGGCCCAGACGGAGCCGCTGTCGAGGGCCTCGTACTGGTAGCGCGCCTCGAGGTGGAGCATCCCGTGGTCGGCGGTCGCGACGGGGACGACGAAGTCCTCCGAACCCGGGACGAAGTAGGCAAAGGCCGCCGCGGAGAACGACCAGCCGCTTCCGCCGCCGCTCGCGGCGTCCTGGGCGAACGCCGGGAAGGCGAGGGCGAGCCCGAGGAGGGCGAGGCGCGCGCGCTTCATCGTCAGCCTCCGAGCGCCATCGTGAGGCTCACGAGCGCCGCGCCGAGGACGACCATCACGATTCCCGTGAACCAGGGCCGGGCGTTCGTGAGGCGGCCGAACGCGTATCCCATCGCGAACATCATCGAGACCGCGATGACGTTCGAGACGCGAAGGGCGACCTGCGCGTCCCGCATGAAGACGAACGGCAGGATCACGGGCACGGTCGAAGCCACGACGAGGAGGAAGACCGCCGCGGCCCCGCGCCAGTCCTCCGCGTGGAGCCTCGGCCCGGTGGGCGGCTCCGGGAGGTCGTGGAGGCGCAGGCGGACCGTCTCCAGCGCCTCCACGGGGATCGAGGCGGCGACGGCGGGGGGGAGCGCGCCGGCGACGACCTGCCGCCCGGCCTCCGGCGAGGCGGCCCGGCGTACGTCGCGCAGCGTGTTCGCGCGGCGAGCGCGGTCCGTGAGGCACCCCATGAGGTACATGATCGCGTCGATCAGCCCCCACGCCAGGTTGCACCCGATCGCCCCGACGAGCATCGCGCGGATCTCCGCGCGACCCGACTCGGCGGCGCTCAGCGAGCCGGTGAACGAGAGGACCATGATCAGCCCGAAGAGGATCTCCGAGACGCGCTCGATCGGCTCCAGGGCGCGCTTCGGCTTCTCCCCGTCTCCCGCCGCCGCGTTCAGAACGAGCTCCCCGCGACCACGTAGATCGCGTATTCCTCCGGCCCCTTCGCGACGTCGAGCCCCGCCTGGAGGCCGAGGCGCCGCGCGAGGAGGTAGCGGAAGCCGAAGCCGCCGGCGTTCACCTTCTCGCCGTCCTTCGAGAGGCCCGGGGCGTCGGTGGTCTTGCCCGCGCCCGCGAAGGCGACGAGCCACCAGCGCTTCCAGGCGTTCCAGCGCAGCTCGCCGTCGAGCGAGACGGCCCAGTCCCCCTGGTAGCGCATGACCGGGATGCCCCGGAGGGAGACGAACGGGAGCGCGTAGAACGGCGCGTCGCCCGACACCCCCTGCGCCTGGAGGCGCGCCGCGAGGACGAGGCGGGGTGTGGGGTCCCAGTAGAAGCGCGCGACGCCGGTGTAGCGCTCGTAGGCGGCGTCGCCGCCCAGCCACGGGCCGAGGAACATGGCCGAGGCCTTCACGTTGAAGCCGCTGCTCGGCGTGAGGCTGTCGTTCCGCGCGTCCCACTCGACGAAAGGCCCGAGGCCGGAGTCGGTCGCGTCGACCTTCGGCCGGGGGATCTCCGGCGGCAGCTGGGAGCCGTCGAACGACACGGTCGTGTCGAGCCAGAGGAACCGGACTCCGGCGAAGAGGTCGGTCTTCCCGATGCGAAGCCCGAGCTCCTGGTAGACGGTCCAGCCGTCCATGTTGAACTTGTACGCTTGGCCGCTCGAGCCGTAGTAGTCGAGGTTCGGGGAGAGCCAGCCCGCGGCGGCCTTGTAGCGCCAGCGGTCGTCCTTGAAGTGGCCGATGTAGCCGCCGAACGCGGCCCAGGTGCCGTTCTCGGTCAGGCCCCCGCCGACAGCGGCAATGTCGGGCGGGACGGGCTTCCCGCTCGGTCCCGGGGGGGCGTTCAGCGCGCCGGCGAGCCCGCCGCCACGGAACTTGACGAGCGCGAGCGCCGCGCCGTAGCCAACGGCCGGCTCCGTGATCGGCACGACGAGCGGGAGCACGCCGGTGCGCGTCCCGAGCCAGCCGCTCAGGTCGACGGCGCCGTCTTCGGGGTCGCGAAAGAGCGACGGCTTCGCGGCCTGCGACCCGGGGGAGGACGGGTCCTCCGCCCGGGCCGCGGCCGTCGCGAGAACGAGGGTGAGGAGGAGGAGACCGCCCCGGAGGGAGAGCCTCACGCGTGACGTCTCTTCCCCGGCTTCAGCGGATCCCGACCCTGTTCACCGGCCCGCCGGCGTTGGCGACGCCCGGGCCGGGCGCGACCCCCGGCCCGGGAGCCCCCTTCCCGAGGCCGGGGTCGCGGTCCGGCAGGACGCCGGGGGCGTTCGGGCCCATGCCGGGCGTCACGCCGACGCCGGGTGCGACGCCCGGACCGGGCGCGCCCTTCCCGAGTCCGGGGTCCCTGTCCACCGTCGAACGACGAGCCACGCCCGCGTAACTGACCGGCGTCGCCGGCGCGCCGACGACCGCCTGGGCCGTCGAGGCCCCGCCGAGGGCCCACGCGGCGGCCGCGAGGCCGAGAATCCGGAAGGAACGGCAGACGGATCGACTCACTTGACACCTCCCAGCGGCGCGCCCTGCGGCAGCTCGTCGAGGTCGATGAGCGCGTCTGGCGGCAGCTTCTTCGCCCCTGCGGGCGGTACGAACGTGAACGTCCCGGCCGCCGGCGTGACGTCGGTCTTCCAGGTCTTGATGCGGACCGTGTACTGCGGCGCGGCGGCCATCGTCTTGCTGGTGATCACGATCTTGCGGGGCATCGGCTTCGGGCCGACCTCGACCCAGAGCTGCCAGTCGGTCTCGCCGTTGCGGAAGGCGAGGTGCTCGCACTCGGTGCCGTCGATGACGCCCCGGCCGATGTGCTTGGCCTCGAGGACGTCGGCGACGAGGACGTCGTAGGGGCGCGACAGGAGGAAGTCTCCGAACGGCATCGCGACGCCCTGGCCGGCGCGCATCGCCGCAATCATCTGGTCCACCGTGCCCGGCATCTCGATCTGGGCGTAGGCGTTGGCGTTCTTCCCGAAGACGCTCGCCGTCTTCCCGTCGAAGACGAGCTCGACGTCCGCGTAGCCGCCCACGCGGTGGCCCCGGAACCTGTCGGGGCGGGCCAGGACCATCGACCCGGAGTTCGTGAACTGGATCTTCTCCAGCTGGGGCGTGATGACCTCGATGTCGCTGTCGAACGTCAGCTCGAGCGACTTCTGGCTCCCGAGCCAGTCGGACATCGACTTCAGGATCGCCTTCGCTCCGGTCAGCTGGGGCGCAGGGGCCGGCTGGGCGTACGCGAGCGCCGGGACGAGGAGGAGAGCTCCGAGGGCGAACGCGAGGGTCTTCTTCATGCGGTCCTTTCTCTGGCGGTTCGTCAGTCCGATAGGGCCTTCCTGTGCGCCGCCTCGGCGCCGGCCTTCTTCTCGACGGCCTTGTCGGCCGGCTTCGGATCCTTGATCTCCACGGTGACCTTCGGGATGCGGCCCGTGAACCGCGACTTCTCCTCGGCCCCGATCGCCTCGACGACCGGCGTGCCGAGGTCGATCCCGACGTCGGCCGTCTCGTCGGCCGAGAACATCATCGGCTCGGTGCGATCGATGCGCCCCTCGGCGACCTTCTCGCCGTTCACGAAGAGCGTCCCGGTGCCTCCCTTGCCCAGGCCGCCCCCGTCGTAGGAAAAGTCGAAGCGGATCGTGGCCTTCCCGGGAGGCAGGGGCTTCTTCGCCGCGACGGAGAAGCGCTGCATCCCGAGGAAGTTGTAGTCGTAGGCGGGGACGCCGTCCTTCACGTAGAGCGACCAGCCGCCGAAGCGGCCTCCCTGCGCGAGGATCGTGCCGTTCGCGCCCCCCTTCGGGACCTCGACCTCCGCGGTGATCGTGTTGGACTTGTTCTTCAGGCTGATGAAGACGTTCTCCATCATCCCGGTCATCCCCTCGGCGAGCGTCAGGGAGGTGCGCCCGGCCATCAGGTCGGGACGGCCGACGGCGGACGCGAGGGCACGCTCGAAGACGCGGTCGTCGATGGGCAGGACGTTGTACCGGCGCGCCTCCTCGAGGAACTTCGCCTTCATCTCCTCGAGCTTCGCCGGCTGCGCGGCGGCGAGGTCGCGGCTCAGGCTGAAGTCGTTCCGCACGTCGAAGAGCTGCCAGGTGTCTTCCGCGATGGAGGTGCGCGGCTTCGGCTCCCACGGCGCCTTGTGGATCGTCCGGGCGAACCAGCCGTCGTGGTAGAGCGCGCGGTTCCCGGCGATCTCGAAGTACTGCGTCGTGTGGCGCTCCGGGGCCTTCGCGTCGTCGAACGTGTACTTGAGGCTGACGCCTTCCATCGGGATCTGTGGCGTGCCGTTGACGACCTTCGGCTCCGGCAGGCCGGCCGCCTCGAGGATGGTGGGCGCCACGTCGATCACGTGACCGAACTGCGTGCGGATCTCGCCCTTCGCCCGGACCCCCTTCGGCCAGTGGACGACCAGCCCGTTCCGCGTGCCGCCGAAGTCGGAGGCGACCTGCTTCATCCAGCCGAACGGCGCGTCGAGCCCGACGGCCCAGCCCGCCGCCATGTGCGGGTAGGTCTCCGGCCCGCCCCACTTGTCGAGGAGCTTGAGGAGGTCGGGCACCGTCTCCTGCACGCCGTTGAAGTAGGTGTACTCGTTGAACATCCCGTTCTCGCCGCCTTCGCCGCTGGTGCCGTTGTCGCCGGCGACGTAGAAGACGAGCGTGTTGTCGGCCTGGCCGACGTCCGAGAAGGCCTGGAGCATCCGGCCGACCTCGTGGTCGGTGTAGTCGACGAAGGCCGCGAAGACCTCCATCTGGCGGGTGTAGAGGCGCTTCTCGTCGGCGGAGAGCTTGTCCCAGTCCCGGATGGCGGGCGCCTTCGGCGCCAGCGTCGTGCCGGGCGGCACGATGCCCATCTTCAGCTGCCGGGCGAGCGTCTCCTCGCGCATCCTGTCCCAGCCCGCGTCGAACTTCCCCTTCCACTTCGCGATCCACTCCTGGGGCACGTGATGCGGCGCGTGGGTGGCGCCCGGGGCGAAGTAGACGAAGGACGGCTTGTCGGGCGTGAGCGCCTTCTGGTACTTGATCCACGCCACGGCCTTGTCGGTCATGTCGGTCATGAAGTGGTACTTCGGGTCGTCCCGCAGCTCGACCGGGGTGACGCCGTCGAAGAGGTACGGCGCCCACTGGTTCGTCTCGCCGCCGATGAAGCCGTAGAACTTGTCGAAGCCCTGGTGAGTCGGCCAGCGGTCGAAGGGGCCGGAGACCCCGGTCTCCCAGGCGGCCGTCTCGTGCCACTTGCCGAACGCGGCCGTGCTGTAGCCGTTCAGGCGGAGCATCTCGGCCACGGGAGCCGTGGTGTTCGGGACCTGGCCGGTCGCCCCCGGGAACGCCGTCGCCATCTCGGTGATGAAGCCCATGTTCACCGTGTGGTGGTTCCGCCCGGCCTTGAGGGCGGCCCGCGTCGGCGAGCAGAGGGCCGTCGTGTGGAAGTTGTTGTAGCGGAGCCCGCCCTCTGCGAGCCGGTCCAGCGTCGGCGTCGGGATCGGCCCTCCGAAGGGGCTCGTCGCGCCGAAGCCGAGGTCGTCGATCAGGACGATGACGACGTTCGGCGCGCCCTCCGGCGCCTTGACGGAGACGGGCGCGGGCGCCGTGGCGTCACGCACGTCGACCGCCGTGATCCGGGGCGGCGCCGGGACCTGGATCGGGAGGACGGTCCGGTCGAGGACCGGTGCGGGTTTCGCGGACTCAGCGGGTGCCGGCTTCGCCGTTCCCTGCCCGTTCGCGGTCGGCGCGATGGCGAGGGCCATCCCCAGCAGGACCGCAGGCACGGCCCGTCCCGCGATGGCGGACGTTCCGCTCGCCTGTGAATCGAACCTCGTCATCGTTCGTGCTCCTTTCTCGACCCCCACAACGCTCACGCCTTGGCGGCACGGAAGCCGCGCCTCCGGAGGACCGAGAGACCGTCTGCATTCTAGGCCGCTCGGAGCGCGTCGAACGCCGCAGGAACCGCTTCCCATCAGATGCCGAATAGTGAGACGCCGTGCCCTCCGAAGGCCGGAGGACGAGGCTCGGTCTCCCTCGAAGCGCGTGCGCCGCCCCCCTATACTCCACCCCCATGTCCGCGCCGCCGCGCGTTGCCTCCCCTCCGGTGCCCCCCGTCCAGTCGCGACGGCTCGAGCTCCGGTCGTACGACGAGTTCGTCGACGCGGTCCGGGACGCCGCCATCGGCGGCTGCATCCTCCGGAAGGACGAGCGCCCCTGGCGCCTCGAGTCCCACGCCATCGGCGCGGCTCTCGTCCAGTCCGGCCAGAACGGGGCGCCGAGCGTCTCGGAACTTCAGGTCGCGCCGGACCGGACCGGCCTCGTCGTCCTCGCGCCGGAGGCCCCCCCGAGGTTCGTGGACGGGCGGGAGATGGACGCCGCCGCGTTCGGCCTTCTCCGGCCGGGCGCGCTCGTCGAGATCTCTACGCCGAGCCCCACCGCCTGGTTCGCCGTGACCGCCTCTCCCGAGGCGGTCGAACACGAGGCCGCGCTCCTCGACGGCGCCCCGTCCGTACCCGCCCACCTGCCGACCACCTCGCTGGTCTGGAGTCCCCCGGACGTCGCCGCTCTGAGGAAGCTCCTCGTCGACGTGACCGAGGCGCTCGACTCGAATCCGGGAGCCCTGCACCCGGAAGCGGTCGCGAACATGGAGAGGGTTCTCCTCCGCGCCGTCGCCCGGCTCTCTCGCGGAGCTTCGTCGCATCGCGGGCGCGGCCGCCCTCTCCGCGTCGACCGATCAACGGCCTTCCGCGCGATCTTCGAGTTCCTGCGGACCCTCCCGTCCGGGCCGGTCTACCTCGAGGATCTCTGCCGCGCGACGGGCCTGCCCGAGCGCACGCTCCGTCTCCTTTTCCTCGAGCAGTTCGGGGAGAGCCCCGTCCGCGTGCTCCGCGCACGCCGGCTCTGCCTCGTCTACGAAGCGCTCCGCGAGCCCGGCGTCGGCTTCAAGCAGATCCGGCAGGTCGCCGGCAGCTGCGGCTTCTGGCACATGGGCCAGTTCGCCGCCGACTACCGCGCCCTCTTCGGCGAGCGCCCCTCCGACACCGTGCGGCGCGCCCGCCTGCGCGGGCCGCGGGCGCGGCCGTCCCGCGCGTCCGCAAACGCGGCAATGCCCCGCGTCACGACCGCCGCACACTAGGACGGCAGCCGCCTCGCTTCTCCGAAGCCCCCGGCCCCCGCCTATTGCGCCGGGATGGTGATGAGCGGCAGGCGCCCGTTCTCGCCGGTGTCCGCGAGCGTGAAGAAGTACAGGACGGCCGTGAGCGCCCGCTTGGCCAGGAGGTTCCCGTTGTCGATCCAGTACCAGTGGTCGCGGTATTTCACCGTCGCGAAGGCGTCGGAGGGCCTGTCCTTCCCGCTGCGGATCCGGACCCCTTCCGGGCGCTTCGCCGGAACGGCTCCCGCCTGCGCGGCCACGACGCTGCCGTCCTTCACGTGCGCCTCCGGCACGTCCATGTAGCTCGCGAACGCGGCCATCACCTGGAGCATCGACCGGCTGCTCACCGCCAGCTCGCCCTCGGCCCCGCGCACCGGCGAGTAGGTGAGGACGAACTTCTCCTGGCCCACCGGCAGGCCGAGCAGGCGCCGCACCTCCGCCGCCTTCTCCGCGGCGCCGGGATCGACGTCGTCGCGCCGGAAGAAGAGGACTGCCGTCTGGCCTTTCGCCTTGTCCTCGTCTACGCGCATGCCGATGCCGCCGGCCGCCTGGACGTCGCGCAGCAGCTCCAGCGCGCGCACGAATGCGGGGTCCGCCTCCCTCACCCCGGCACCGGTGGCCGAGCGGTTGCGCACGCCGTTGAGCGCGTCGACGGTCAGGCCGAGGACGAAGTCCGCGGCGTAGCCCGACTGGAGCAGGGAGAAGATGTGCCGCGGGTGGATCGGCGTGACGAGCCCGCGGAGGAACTTCTCCCCGGTCATCGGCACGTAGGTGATTGTCGGGCGGTCCGTGAACTTACCCGACGCCCCCAGCGAGAGGGTGTCCCCCTGGATGGCGCCCGAGGAGGAGAGCTGGCCCCCGAGGCTCCCCGACGTCTCCATCGAGTAGCCGGCGACGATCGACGACACGTCGAGGAAGACCGGCAGGTCCAGGTAGCGGAGCTTGACGATGTTGAGAAGGGTCTGCTGCTTCCACGACTCGCCGATGGCCGTGGCGTAGTCGAACCGGTCCACCGCGACGGACTTCGGGCCGACGTGCGTGCAGCCGCCGCAGGCCGCGGCGGCTGCGAGCGCGAGGGTCAGGGCCGGGCGGAACGGCGTTGGCCTTCGCATCGAGGACCCCGTCGTGCGGCCCCTTCTACTCTCCGGTCAGGCGCCGGACGCCCTCGACGATGGGGTGCCAGCCGTAGACCACCGAGACCATGAACTGGTCCATCTGGAGGTCCCCGGGGGCGTTGTCGTTGATGGTGGACTTGTAGCCGAACGTCACCCCGAGGCTGTCGTTGACGTGGTAGCCGAGCGTAAGCCCTACCCCAAGGTTGTTCAGCTTCTCGCCCTCGACGCCGTCGATCGTCGCCACTCCCCCCGTGTACCAGACGCCGTCGAGCGAGGCCCAGCAACGACTCGTGAGGTCGCGTGTCAGGTGGGCGTCGACCTGGAAGATCGGGTCGGTCTCGAGCTTCGCCCCGACGAAGTCGTCGTTCGACCCGAAGAACCAGACGGCCGGGAGGAGCTCCAGGGTCGTGCGCCGGCCGGGCACCCACGAGCCGAACTGCCAGACGACGGGAAAGCCGAGCCGCCCGCTCCACCGGTTCTGGCCGAGGTTCAGCGCCCGGCTGTCGTCGTACTCGCCGATCGGCACGACGAGGTCGGCGATGAGGTCGAGAGAGAAGCCCGGCTGGTATGGCGTGACGTCCGCGAGGTTCTTCTGCGCCTTCGGCCCGATCAGGTTCACGTTGAACTCGACGGTCGGGTCGCCGAACCCGCGGGCCGACGAGCTGGTCGTCCGGTCTGCGTTCGCGACCTCGCCCGAGAGTCGTCCCATCTCCAGGAGGACGGCGACCATCCCCGCCCGGTCGAACAGCGTGAAGGTGTGCGCGTAGCCCGCGAGGGCGATCGTGCCGTCGACCGTCGCTCCCGGAATCACGATGTGGGCCGGGTCGAACGGGTTCGTGTTCCCGCTGATCGAGTTGAAGATCAGCGGGACGGCGTTCCCCCCCGAGAGGGACTTCCAGTAGAAGCGCGCGGGCATCTGGGCGGAGGCCGGGAGCGCGGCGAGGGCGCCCAGCGCGAGCGCCGACGCCAGCGCGAGCCGGAAGACCCCGGACCTCTTTCTCGACGAATTCTCGTGGCTCATGAGATCAGCTCCTTCGCGATGGCGCGGCACGGCTCGGCGCTCACTGCTTCGGGTCCGCGAGCATGTCCGCGGGCGGCACGTACTGGCGCTTCAGGTTGGCCGGCGGATAGCCGGGCTGGACCGGCACGCGCTGGGGGAGGGCCTTCTCGAGGCTCTCGAAAATCGTCCGGTTCGGCAGGACCACGTTGTTCCTCCGGGCGAAGTCGTCCCAGAGCGCCACCATCTCCTTCACCTTGTCGGGGTGCTCCGCCGCGAGGTCCTTCAGCTCGCCGGGATCCGCCGCAAGGTCGAAGAGCTCCCAGTCCCCCGTGCCGAACGGCCGGATCTGCCAGCGCAGCTTCCAGCTCCCCTGCCGGACGGCGCGGTTTCCGAAGACCTCCCAGGCGAGGAAGTCCTGGTCCGTGCGCGGCGATTCGGCCCGGCCCTCCAGCACCGGGACCCAGGACTTGCCGAGCGCCGGGGGCACGTCCTTCCCCTTGTACGTCTTCGGGTAGCTCGTGCCGGCCACCTCGAGGAGCGTCGGCATGATGTCGGCGACGTGCATGAGCCCCTTCTGGTTGATGCTGCCCTTGGGACGGTTGACCACCGGGCCGCTGACGATGAGGGCGTTGCGGATGCCGCCCTCCGCCATCAGCGCCTTGTACTGCGAGAACGGCGTCATCGAGACCTGCGCCCACATCGGCCCGTAGGCGAGCCAGGACCCCGGGTCGCCCCATGCGTTGAAGTGGTTCTGCGACCAGTGCATGGCGGCGAAGAGGAAGTCGCGTGACCCGGGCGAGCCGGTGATCAGCTCGTAGAGGTCGTTGCCCTCGGCGCCGTTGTCGCCGAAGACGATGAAGATCGTGTTGTCGTACTCGCCGATCTTCTTGAGGTGGTCGATGAGCCGTCCGACGTGGTAGTCCAGATTCTCGACCAGCCCGGCGTAGATCTCCATCTTCTTCCCCATGACCACGAGAGCGGCCGGGGCCAGAAGGGTGGAATCGGGCACGAACCACATCCGCTCGGCGAGCTGGGTACCCGCCGGCACGATGCCCATCTCGACCTGGCGCTTCAGCCTCTCCTGACGCAGGGCGTCCCAGCCCTTGTTGTACTCGCCGACGTGGCGGCTGCGCCACTCCTTCGGCAGGTGATACGGCTCGTGCGGCGCCTGGTGTGAGACGTACGCGAAGAACGGCTTGCCGTCGCCGTGATTCTCGTCGATGAACTTGATCATCTTGTCGGTGTAGGTCTTCGTCGCGTAGAAGTCTTTCGGCAGGTGCTTCAGGTAGCGCCCGTCCTCGGTGTAGAGCGACTTGGGGGTGAGGGCCGAGAAGTTCCAGTCGTCCCAGTAGCTGCCCATCCCGTCGAGCAGAGTGAAGTCGCGCTCGAAGCCGCGCGCGGCCGGGATCTGGGTCGGCTCCTTTCCCAGGTGCCACTTGCCGACCATGTAGGTGTGGTAGCCGGCGTCCTTCAGGAGCTGCGGCAGCGTGACGACGCGGTCGTTGAGGTTGCCCTCGTAGCCGTCCAGGCCCCTCTGGTTCGGCGCCGTCCACTCGCTCATGTTGCCGAGGCCGTTGAGGTGCGTGTCCACGCCCGAGAGGAGAATCGACCGGGTCGGGGAGCAGGTCGCGTGCGTGTAGAAGTTGGTGAAGCGCACCCCGCTCTTCGCCAGGGAGTCGAGGTTCGGCGTCCGGATCTCGCTGCCGAACGAGCCCATGTCGGAGAAGCCCATGTCGTCGCCGAGGATGACGACGATGTTCGGTCGGCGGTTCGCCTGCGCCGCGGCAGGAGCGGCGAGCAGGCCGACGACGCCGAGGACGGCCATTTCCCCGAGGAGCCGGCCCGCGTTGCCGGGCCTCCCGACTCGGTTGCGTCCCGAGGTTCGCTGCAGGTTCTTCATCTCCACTCCCTTCCCGTGACCCGGCTTTCGAGCCTGCCACGGGACCATCGAACGGATGGGGTCGGTCTCGATCTCGGGGGATGCGGGCGGTCCCCGGGTGACGAGCTTCGGCTATTGTCCCCCTCGACGTGGACCATGACATCCCCCCGCAGGCGGATCTCTTCCCCTTGAAGTCTCGGGGGGCCGGGCGAGGCCGTCTATCGGAATCCCGCAGGCGGAGCGCCGGAGCGTGCTGAAGCGGAGCGTCAGTTCCGGCGGGCCTGCCGTCACGGTCGTCGAGATCGACGACCCCACGCGCGCCGGCGAGGGAGTCGAGATCTTCGACCTCGACGTCGTGCAGCTGGCGTCCGCCCCCTTCCGGGCGAGGCGGGTGGTCGTCCGTCTCGACGGCGGGTTCGTAATCCACCACTCGACCAATCACCGCGTCCGGGCACGGACGAAGACCCAGCTCGGTTTGGTGGCCTTCGTCACCTTCGGCCCCGAGACGAAGGGGACGGCGAACGGAATTCCCATCCGGCCCGACCTGACGCTGGCGGTCGAAGCGGGAACGGAGGTCGTGTTCGTCCCCGAGTCCGGGTACGAGAGCCTCGCGCTCCTCCTCCCGGCGGCAGACCTCCGGGAGCATCTGCGAGCGCGGCAGGGAGAGGGCGAGCTTCGTCTGCCGCGTGGCGTGGAGGTCCTGCAGACGAGCGTGGCGACGGCCCGGCGGCTCTTCGACTGGGGCAAGCGGCTCGCGGACCTCGCGGCACGCCAGCCGGCGCTGTTCGACGGGCGGAAGAAGGCGCGCATCGCGGCCAGGGTCGAGATGGTCGAGACGCTCTTCTCGGCCCTCGGTCCGACCCGCGCGTTGCAACCTGGCCGCGCCGCCCGGGGGCTCCAGTCGCACGCCCTCATCGTGAAGAAGGCCGAGGAGTACGCCCTGGCCCACACGCACGAGCACGTCCACGTGGGCGACCTCTGCCGGGCCGCCTCCGTGAGCGAGCGGGCCCTTCAGTACGCGTTCAAGGAGATCATCGGCGTGACGCCGGTGGCCTACCTGATCCGGCTCAGGCTGCACCGCGTGCGCCAGGCGCTCCTGGCGGCGGGGCGCGGGTCGACGACGGTCTCGGCCGTGGCGCTCGACTGGGGTTTCTGGCACCTCGGCGAGTTCTCGCGCGCCTACAAGGAGTGCTTCGGCGAGCTCCCCTCGGAGACGCTCCGCCGAAGGCCCGACCAGGGCGGACGCTAGAACGTCAGCGAGGCCCCCGCCAGCGGGCCCTGGCTGACGACGTCCCACTTGAAGCCGCCGTCCTTCCCGTAGTCCTGGTCGAGGTAGCGGTACCCGACGGAGAAGGCGACCGACTTCGAGGCGTTCCACTTCACGCGCGCGTCGACGTCCCAGGTGAAGTCGCAGCCGACGCCGAAGCCGCCGAACATCCCGCGGAACGTGAACGCGAACGCCTCCGAGAGCGGGAGGGCGAGCCGCACGCCGACGAGCGGGTCGACCCAGTCGGCGCTCGCGTCCGTCGTGGTCGTCGCCAGCGGCCTGCGGAGCTCGATCGCGGTCTTCAGAGACGTGTAACGAAGCCCGCCGACGGCCTCGAAGACGGGAGAGACGCGGTACGAGCCCGTCGCCTCCACGAGCCACTCGTCCACGTCGACCTCGGCGGTCGCCCGCCCGCCGTCGCCGGTCCCGGTCGCGCCGAGGCCCATGTAGATGACGTCGGCCGTGACGGCCCACGTCGGGGCCTCGCCGCGGTAGTCGGCCATCGCGCCGAACTGCAGGTTCTCGAAGATCTTCGACGAGGTGAGGTTCACGTCGCCCGTGACGGGGCCGGCACCCGCCTTCCCCGTCATGTTCGCGCCCATGAAGTAGGCCTCGACGGTGTGCCGGAAGTCGGTCGACTGCGCCGAGGCCTTGGGGGCGGCGAGCGCGAGGGCCAGCGCCGGGATGATCGTCGTCCGCATTCGCATGATCGGGATCCTCTCCGGCGCCGGGCTCGTCCTCACTTGACCGTGTAGCCCTTGCCTTCCATGCAGGCGGAGAAGGCCTTCTTGTACTGGTCTCTCTGCGCCTGTCCGGCGGCCTGCGCCTGCTGCTGGGACTGCTGCTGGGCCGCGGCGTTCTGCTGCTTCTGGGCCCTCCGTCCCTTGACGGCTCCTACGGTCGCGCCGATCGCGGCGCCCTCGCCCGTGTCGCCCGCGATGGCGCCGATGGCGGCGCCGCCGGCCGCTCCCCTCGCGGCGCCCTTCACGGCGCCCCCCTTCTTCGCCTCGACGGGTGCGGCCGTCGGGGCCGGGGCGGGCGCAACCGGGTCGTAGCCGGTCTGCTGCTTCGCCCAGTTGTAGCAGTCGGACTCGTCCTTGTTCTGGACCTCCGCCGTCTGCCCCTTGGCGGGGAACACGACGAGACCGAGCGACTGGGACATCGTCTTCGTCGCGGGCTGCGCGGCGGGCTGCGCGGCGGGCTGCGCCGGCGGCGGAGCCTGGGCGGCAAGGCTGAGCGAGATCGCCAGCCCGGCGGCGACGATCAGGACAGGCAGGGTCTTCTTCATCGGGATCTCCTTCCGAGCTGCCCGGCACGCGGGCCGGGGTCTTCCGAGTCGATTCTCGATCATCGGTCCAGGCCACCGGGCAATCGCGGCGGCGCCCATCTTCTAGAGAGGCGAGACGGGGGTTCGGTCCGCCCGGACGGGTGCCGGGCGGAAGTTTGCGAGGAGGATCTGGACGCTGACGAGGAGCGTCCAGAGGGGGAAGGCCATCGGCGCCCAGGAGAGCTTCCCGCTCCCGAGGAGGAGGAGGAGCGCGAGCGCGTAGCCGAGGAGGGCCGTCGGCCGCGGGAAGAGCCCCAGCTTCCTCGAGATCGTGCAGGTCGAGATCATGAAGACGCCGGCCATCTTCATGGCGTAGACGTTCACGAGCAGGTAGCCGAGCGTCCGGCCGAAGCGGTAGAGGCCCGATTCGACGAGCTGTGCCGGCATCGCGCCCCAGGTCATCAGGAGCGTGCCCGAGATCGCCGCGGAGACGAAGAGCATGGCGATGAACAGGAGGCCGCTCCCGAGGAAGACCGACGCGAAGAACTTGTCCTCGAGGTCGCCCATCCGGTCCCTCAGGACGCCGATGAACCAGAGGAAGCCGACGCCGGCGAACGGCAGGAGGCCGAGCGCGAGGGAGACGATCTTCGCCGCCCTCGGGAGCCAGTTCCCGGCCTCGGAGGGGTCGTCGGGGACGGAAGAGCGGATCAGGACGAGGCTCGTGAGGAGAAGGACCGAGAAGACGATCCCGGCCACGGCGCCCGCTCGCGGCGCCCTCAGGCGCTCGCGGAAGAGCTCGTCTCTCGCGTCGGTCATCGCGGCGAGCCTAGCAAAAGGACGCTTCGGGAGCGGCGATCCTGGCGCCTCGACGGTTTCCGGCAGATGGGCCCGCTGGTCCGATATCCCCCCTCGAACGCTAAACTAGGCCGCTTCGAGCCGACGCTCGAGTTGCCAGGGAGATCCCATGAAGAGCCCGTCTCACGCCCTCCCGATCGCCCTTCTCTTCGCCCTCGTTGCCGTCCCCGCCCCGGCCCAGCAGGAGACCGGGCAGAAGCCCTCCCCGGCCCGGCCGAAGCTCGGGCTCGTCCTCTCCGGAGGAGGCGCGCGCGGCGCGGCGCACGTCGGCGTCCTCAAGGTCCTCGAGGAGCTGCACGTCCCCGTCGACCTCATCGCCGGCGCGAGCATGGGCTCGATCGTCGGGGGCCTCTACGCGACCGGCATGTCGCCCCAGGAGATGGAGGACGCCCTCGCCACGATGGACTGGGACGGCGCGTTCGTGGACGCGGTCCCGCGCAAGCAGATGCCCTTCCGGAGGAAGTTCGACGAGTCGTCGTTCCTGACGAAGCTCGTCATCGGCATCCAGGACGGGAAGGCCGCCTTCCCGACGGGACTCGTCGAGGGGCAGCAGCTGAACTTCATCCTTCGCGACCTCACGCTCCCGGCGGCTCTCGTCGACGATTTCGACCACCTGTCGATCCCCTTCCGGGCGACGGCGACCGACGTCGCGAGCGGCGAGGGGATCGTCCTCTCGAAGGGAAACGTCGCGGAGGCGATGCGCGCGAGCATGGCCTTCCCCGGGCTCTTCGCCCCCGTCGAGATCGACGGCCGTCTCCTCGTCGACGGCGGCGTCGCCGAGAACTTCCCCGTGATGACCGCCCGGAAGAACGGGGCCGAGGTGCTCGTGGCGGTCAACATCGGGACGCCGCCGGCCGGCAAGGAGAAGCTGACGAGCCTCCTGAAGATCATCAACCAGGTGACGAGCGCGGCGACGGCGCGGAACGTGAAGGAGTCGAAAGCGGCGATTGGGCCGCAGGACGTCTTCATCGAGCCCGACCTCGGGACCATCTCGTTCATCGACTTCAAGCGGGTCCGCGACGCCGTCGCGTGCGGCGAGAAGGCGGCGCGCGCGCACGCCGAGGAGCTGAAGAGGTTCTCGGTGCCGGAGGCGGAGTACCGGGCCTGGCGCGAGCGGACGCGCCGGAAGCCCTACAAGCCGTTCGAGATCTCCTCGATCGAGATCGTCAACCCGTCCCCCGTCTCGGACGAGATCATCCGGGCGCACATGAAGTCGAAGCCCGGTCCGCTCGACATGGCACAGCTGAAGGCGGACCTCGCGAGCGTCAACTCGATCGGCGAGTTCGACCTCGTCGACTTCCGGGTCGTCCCGCGCGGCGCGGCGAACGTCCTCCAGATCGTGATCAAGGACCGGGCGTGGGGCCGGACGTCCGCGCGGTTCGGCATCAACATGAACGCCAACTTCGAGGGGGACAGCGGCTTCGAGCTGATCGGAGCCGTCACGCGGACGTACGTGAACAAGGCCGGGGCCGAGTGGCGCGTCATCGGCGGCGTCGGCGAGCGGACGTCGATCCTCGGCGAGTTCTACCAGCCGGTGAAGGCGTCTTCGCCGTTCTTCGTGTCCGGGGTCGCGGGCTATGGGACGCAGAAGCCCCTCGTGCCGATCGAGGGCCTCGGGACCGTCGCCGTCCAGGAGAAGCAGTACGAGTGGGGGGCCGACGCCGGCGTCGGGGACGGCCGCTTCGTGGAATTCCGTGTCGGCGCCCGGCTCGGGCACCTCTGGACCGACCCCACGACGAACGAGGTCTACCAACCGGAGAGCGTCGACCGCGGCTCCGTCCAGGCGAAGCTGATGGTCGACAGCCGGGACAACGTCCCCTTCCCCCGCTCGGGCGTCGCTCTCCGCACCGTCATGGAGTGGCAGACCCCGGCGCTCGGAGCGGACCAGAGCACCCGCCGGCTCTCCGCGACGGGAATGGCCGCGTTCGCCTCCGGAAAGCACGTTCTCCAGGTGCTCGCGTCAGGCGGGAGCCCGGTCGGGACCACCCTCCCCTACTGGGACGCCTTCTCGCTCGGAGGATTCCGCCGCCTCTCCGGCTACCAGCAGAACGAGCTGATGGGACCCTACATGGCCTACGGCTCCTTGACGTACCTCTACGAGACGAGCCGGTTCGCCTCCTCGATCATCGGCGGCGGGATCTACCTCGGCGCGTCGCTCGAGGCGGGGAACGTCTGGAAGGACGGCGGGGACGTGAGCCTCTCGGACCTCCGCTACGCCGGCGCCGTTTTCATCGGTGCGGACAGCCCGCTCGGACCCGTCTACGTCGGCTACGGCCTCGCGGAGGCCGGACGGGGCGCCGTCACGTTCACGATCGGCGTGCCGTTCTGATCGACCCGCCTCCTCTCCACCCGCGGCCCCGGCCCGGCGGGCTCCTCGCCCGGCTCGGGAGGAGCGCGGCGCTCGCCGCGCTCCTCCTCGCCGGGCCCGCCCGGGCGGGCGACCCGTGGGAAGGCTGGCCCGAGCTCAACCTCTACGAGAAGCTCGGCCCGACGACCCGCCTCTACTTCGTCGCGGCACACGCAACGGGCAAGGAATCGGAATTCCGGACGCTCGACGTCGCCGGCTACTTCGACCTGACGTTCAAGCCCCTCGCACGCGACGTCATGCTGCCCGAGACGTGGCGGTCCGAGCAGGATTGGCGGCAACGGAGATACCTCTGGATCCGGATCGGGTACGACCACGTCTTCAAGCAGAGCGGCGAGGAACGCTCGACGCCCGAGGACCGCGGGATCGTCGCGGTCATGGGAAGGGCCTACCTCCCCGCGAACATCCTCTTCGAGGGGCGCACCCGCGTGGACCTGCGCTGGATCGGCGGCGACTACTCGACGAGGTACCGCCTGCGCGGGGAGCTGAACCGCGACTTCACGGTGCTCGGCGCCGCGACGAACGCCTGGCTCCAGGCCGAGGCGTTCTACGACACCCGCTACGACGGCTGGGCCCGCGATCTCTACCAGGTCGGGGCCGAGATCACCCTCACCGATCACTTCCGGGTCGAGCCGTCCCTGGCGCGCCAGGTCGACCGCCTCCCCGAGAAATCCGGCCTCTGGGCCGTCGCGCTCGTCGCCCGCTGGTACTACTGACGGACGCCGGGACGCCTCCTCAGAACTTGTAGGCGAGACCCCAGAGGAGGTAGACGGAGGTGATCGAGAGCTCGCCGCTCGCGGACGCGGAGCCGTTGGACGCGGCGACGGAGATGGGCTGGCTTCCCCACTCGTAGATGACGCCGACCGAACCGGAGAGGTGAGCCCAGTTCAGGGAGACGCCCGTGGAGGCCCCGTAGACGTCGACGGTGGAGAAGACGGAGTCCTCGCCCACCGGCGACCTCGCCGTGAAGAAGCCGAGGTGGAGCGAGGTCTTCTTCGACACGTCCCAGCGGCCGCCGACCGACACGTTCGCGACGGCCTTCCGCTCGTCGTGCGCCGGGGCGAAGACCACCGGCCCGGCGGTCGTGGAGGAGGGGCTCGCCTCGGTCCAGAGCCCCTGGACCCCGCTCGAGAACATCCCGTACGGCGACGTCCCGGCGAAGTACTTCACGTCGGCCTCGACCTCGCCGCCCTCGAACCGCCACGACAGTCCGAGGCTCGCCTTCGTCGTGTGCTTCACGCGGAAGTCGGCCTCCGGGTCTCGGAACGTCGCTGTCCGGAACCCGCCGGTGGAGGCCGTCGCCTCCTGCTGCAGAAGGCTCGTCGTCCCGGCGAGGTGGACGCCCGGCGACGTCACGAGGAGGCCGACCGTGACCGCGGGCGTGACGTCCCACTGCACCCCCGCCGAGAAGAGGAGGTCGTAGCTCGTGCCGTCCGCGCGGAACACCCGCTGCGCGAAGGCCGCCGCGGGCGGCGCGGCGGCCTCGGCGAACGCTTCCTGCAGCTGGGTGAGGGTGAGGAACGAGAGGCCGACCGACCCGCCGACGCGGACGCGGGGCGACAGCGCGTACCCGGCCGCGACCGTCGGGATCGTGTCGAAGTAGGAGCCGTCGGCCGAGAAGAGCATCCCCGCCCCGGAAGTGCCGGTTCCGGCGAGCCCGCTCATCTGGAGCGTCGGCTTCCAGGAAACCGGGGTCGGGACGGCGAGCCCGAGGCTGAGCCTCTCGTTCCCGAGCACCTCGCCGCCGACGACGAGACCGAAGAGCCGGCCGTTGTTGCTGATCCGCGAGCCCGTGTCGTCCGCCCTCCCGATCTCGCCGGTGTAGAACGTCCAGTCGTAGGCGGGGGCGGAGGCGCTGACCGAGCTCTTCGCCGAGCGCGCGAGACCCGCCGGGTTGTAGACGATCGCGCCGACGTCGCGGCCCCGGGCCGTGTAGGCGCCCCCCTCGATCCCCTCGACCTGGCCCACGGGGTTCCGCCCTTCGTTCGGCGTGATGAAGAGGGAGGGCGCGGTGATGGTCACGCTCTGCGCCGCGAGAGGAGGAGCCAGGACGGCCACGGCCGCGAGGACCAGCCCGGACAGCGTCTTCATCTCGCACGACCTCCGCGGCGGGAGGATACGTCCGCCCGGCGCCTCCGCGGGACGCGCCCGTCCCGGCCCCTTCTGCGCGCCGCCGGGGCCCGGCACTCCCGCAGGGCCCTGCGTTCAGCGGCCCGCGGGCCTTCGGGCCGGCCGCTCCCTCACGATCGCACGGGCGGGGGCGCCCTCGCTCCCCGCGAGCCGGAGCGGAAGGCAGACGAGGTCGACCGGGCCCGGGCTCACCTTCGAGAGGTCGAGCCCCTCGATGACCCAGACGCCGGCCTCGAGGAGCGCCGCGTGCGTCTCCGGCCCGTCGTGGACGTACCCGCCGACCGAGAGGTAGTCGACGCCGACGAGGCGTACGCCGCGATCCGCCAGGTAGCGCGCCGCGTCGGCCGCGACGTAGACGAAATCCTCGACGAACGCGTCCGTCTTCCAGCAGCGCGCGGAGTTGCGCGTCCGGAAGAGGAGCCGCTCCCCCCGGCGGATCGCGTGCCGGCATAGTTCCCGGGCGGTGACCGCCCGGGGGCTCCGGATCGCGATCACCCGCGCCCGCCCGACGACCGCGTCGAAAGGCAGGGCGTCGAGGGTCGCGCCCCCGGGGACGAAATGCGAGGGAGCGTCCACGTGCGTCCCGGTGTGCGCGCCCATCGAGAGGCGCGAGACCGTGCACGCGTCGCCCTTCCCGAGGTCCATCGTCCTCTCGACGGCGACGGGCGGGTTGTCGGGCCAGTGGACCATCCCCGTCCGGAGCGGGACGGAGACATCGATCCAGCCGGCCTGCGTTTCGTTGCGTTTCGCCATCACGTCACCTCCACGGCGGTCTCCTGATTCGGACGGGCCGACTGGCCGCCGCTCGGAACGGAAGGCGGGGACGCGCGGGTGCCGCGGCCGGGCCGCGGCCCCCGCGCCGGCGATCAGGGTTCCTCGACCGGGCTCCAGCTCTCGTCCGGGTCGTAGCGCTCCATCACCCGGAACACCTCGAGCGTCCCGGGGCCGAGGTCCTTCTCGTAGACGATGCCGTCGTGGCTGACGACGAACGTCTTCACGCCCGTCTTCTCGTAGTCCGCGGGCGCGGCGACGAGGGCGAAGCCGCCGATCATCGCCCCCTGGACGACGAAGTCGAGCTCGCCGAGAGGAGCCGACGGGCCCTGTGCCTTGAGCACCTTGAAGTAGTAGCCGTGGTAGGGCTCCTTCTGGTCGTGGTAGCCCTCGGCGATGGCGCGGGCGAAATGCTCGGCCAGCGGACCCCCGAAGGTCCCGTCCGCCTTGATCCAGACGAGACCGTCCCGGCGCCCCGGCGTGCTGACGATCCGCTGCGCGTACTGGTTCACGAGCGCCCCGTCGCGCTTCTCGGAAGCGTACTCGCGCTGCGCCTTCACGTAGTTCCGGCACGCCTGGATGGCGTCGAGCTCGTTCTGGCCGATGCGGCGGAGGAAGACCTCCTCGCGGCCGGCGGCGACGTCGAACCGCCAGCCGTTCCCGGACTTCACGACCGGGATGGGAAGGGGCCACTCGCCCGCGCCGACGACGATCGAGGCCGACTTCGAATTCGACGGGTCGGGGACGACGGCGAGCTTCTCGTGCGCCGCCGTCGCGAAGGCCTTCGCCTGGTTCCTGTCCTGGACCTCGTCCTCGGTGACGACGAGCTCGAGCCCGTCGGGACCGAGGATCGACTTCAGCGCCGCGACGTCGAACTTCTCCGCGGCGGCGACGAGCGCGTCCGCCGCGGCCTTCGCCGAGGCGAACGTCTTCTGGGCCGGCTTCGCCGCGCTTTCCGCGGAGGCCGGAGACGAGGAGAGGAGGAGGACGCCGACGAGGCTGGCGAGGAGGGAGGAATGGAGTCTCGAAGTCATGGCCTTCACCTCACCGCCTCCTTCCGCCGCCGCCACCGCCGCCGCTTCGGCCGCTGAAGCTGGACGCCCCGCGCGAGCTGCTCGCCCTGGCGCTGCTGCCGCTCATTCCCCCGGAACCGCCGCCGAAGCCGCCGCCCCCCTTGCTCGCGCTGCTCGCGCTCGGGCTGGCCCCGCTGCCGCCGCGGCTCCCCGCGCTGGAGGCGCTGGGGCTCGCGCCTCCGCCCCCCCTGCTCGCGGTGCTCGCGCTCGGGCTCGCGCCGCCGGCGCTCCCCCGGCCCTGCTGGCTCGCGCTGGCGCCGCCGGTGCTCCCGCGCCCCTGCTGGCTCGCGCTCGCTCCGCCTGCCGTGCCACGACCCTGCTGGCTGGCGCTGGCGCCGCCCCTGGCCGACCCGCTGTACTTGTTCGCCGTCGCCGAGTTCGGGTAGGGCGTTCCGCCGCGGTGCTGGGAGTTGTGCGACCAGCTGTTGCCGCCGCCCCTGTTGCCGCTGCCGATGTTCCCGGTGTTGATGTTGGTGTTCCGGTTGAAGTTGTTGTTGATGTTGATGTCGATGTCGTTGTGGCCCCAGCCGCAGTGGCCCCACGCGCCTCCCCAGATGGCCGCGCCGATCACGACGCCGGCGGTGAAGGTGACGAAGGCCGCGCCCGGGGGATAGGGCGGGTAGTAGATGGGCGGATAGGGGTAGACCGGCGGCGGGTAGACGACCGTCGGGCTGTAGACGGGGACGTAGACGACCTCGGGGTTCGCGGACTCGACGATGATGACCGTCTTCTGCTCGACGACCTTCGTCTCGACCTTCTGCTGCTCGGTCGTCTTCAGGGCGCCCTTGTCCTGGGCCTTCTTCCTCATCCGCTGGACGGCGTCCATCACGTCGCTCTGCTGGGCGAGGAAGGCGTTGCCGAGGTCCGTCGTCCACTGGATGTCGTCCGCGAGGCGCTTGACGACGTCCGGGAGGGGCGCCATCGCCTGGACGGCCGGGTCCCACGGCTGCTTGGCGACCGCGTCGGCGAGGGCCTTGTCCTTCAGGTTCGGGTTCTTCGCGAGCCACTGCTGGAGCTGGATGATCTCCAGCGGGTAGGTCGACGCCGCGAGGGTCTGCGCCAGGAGCGAGTCGGGGTAGAGGGCGATCGGCGCGACGAGCGAGTCGAGCTGGTCGGCCGAGAGCTTTGCCGCGGCGTCGGCCGGGGCGGCCGCCTTCTGGGCGTCCGCCGGCGGGGCTGACTGCGCGAGGAGGACCGCCTCGCCCGGGACGAGGAGGCACGCGCAGACGACCGCGAGGGCCCCCCTCCAGAGCGTGCCGGAGGAGCGGAATGGGGTCGGTTCGTTGGCCATCGTTTCAACTTCCTTTCGTTCCGTGGTCGTCCCGGCTTCAGGGCCCCTCGACGGGCTCCCAGCTCTCGTCCGGGTCGAAGCGCTCCATCGCCTTGAAGGCCTCGAGCGTCTTCGGACCGAGGTCCTTCTGCCAGACGACGCCGTCGTGGCTCACGACGAAGGTCATGACTCCGGTCACCTTGTAGTCCGCGGGGGCCGCGACGAGCGCGAACCCGCCGATCATCGCGCCCTGGACGACGAAGTCCATCTCGCCGAGCGGGGCGTGCGGGCCCTGCCCTTTCAGGACCTTGAAGTAGTAGCCGTGGTACGGCTCCGAGCCGTCGGTGTAGCCCTGCTCGATCGCGCGCGCGACGTTCTCGCCGATCGGCCCGCCCCAGCTTCCGTCCTCCTTTTTCCAGGCGAGGCCGTCCTGGCGCCCCGCGGTGCTGATGATCTTCTGGGCGTACTGGGTCACCCGCGCGCCGTCGCGCTTCTTCGACGCGTACTCGTGCTGCGCCTCGACGTACCCCCGGCAGACCTGGATCGCGTCGAGCTCGTTCTTCCCGATGCGGCGCAGGAGCACCTCGCGCCGCCCGGCGACCGTGTCGAACCGCCAGGCGCTCCCTTTCTTCACGATCGGGATCGGCATGGGCCAGTCGCCCGGTCCGGCCACGATCGTGGCCCGATTCGGGTTCTTCGGGTCCGGGACGACCGCCATCTTCTCGCGCGCCCTCGCCGCGAACGCGGTCGCCTCGTTCCTGTCCTGTACGGCGTCCTCCGACTCGACGAGGTCGATCCCGTCCGGCCCGAGGATCCCCTTGAGGGCCTCGACGTCGAACTTCTCCGCCGCCGAGACGAGGGCGTCGGCCGCGGCCTTCGCCGACGGGAACGCCTTCTGCGCCGGCTTCGCAGGGTCGGCCGCCTCGAGGACGGACGGTGAGAGGACGAGAGAGAGGAAGAGGGCGCCGACGGCGCCGGCGAGCCGGGGGAAGAGCGCATTCGATGTCATGGCACTCACCTCACCGCCTCCCGCCGCCGCGTCCGCCGCCACCACCACCGCGTCCGCCGCCGCCGCCGAAGCTCGACGCCCCGCGCGAGCTGCTCGACCTCGCGCTGCTTCCGCTGTAGCCGCCCGAGCTGCCGAAGCTGCCGCCGCGGGAGCTGGAGCTTGCCCTCGAGCTGCTGCCGACGTCGCGGCTCCCGACCCGGTCGGCGCTCCCGCCGCCCCGGTCGAACGAGCTGGCGCCCGCTCCCCGGTCGCCGCTTCCGCCCCGGTCGAACGACCCCGCGCTCGCGCCGCGGTCGCCTCCGGCGGCCGCGCGGTCCGAGACGTTCGGGCTCGTCGACGGGAAGTTCCCTCCGCCGAGCGCGGGCTGCTTGCCTCCGCCTCCTGCGCGGTTGCTCGCGCCGGGGCTGGTCCCGCCGCGAGACTGCTGCTGCCGGGCGCTCGCCTGCCGGCTCGACAGCGAGTCGCCCCTCGCCTGCCCGCCGAACTTGTTCGCGGTGGCCTTGTCGGCGTACGGGGCTCCGCCCCGGTGCTGGGCGTTGTGCGACCAGCTGTTCCCGCCGCCCCGGTTTCCGCTTCCACGGTTCCCGCTGTTGATGTTGGTGTTCCTGTTGAAGTTGTTGTTGACGTTGATGTCGATGTCGTTGTGCCCCCAGCCGCAGTGCCCCCACGCCCCGCCCCAGGCGGCGCCGATCATGACGCCCATGCTGAAGGAGAAGAACGCGGCGCCCGCGTAGTAGGGCGGGTAGTAGACGGGCGGGTAGGGGTAGACCGGCGGCCCGTAGACGTACGTCGGGCTGTACGAAGGCACGTAGATGACCTCCGGGTTCGCCGGCTCGATGACGATGACCTGCTTCGTCTCGACGACCTTCGTCTCGACCTTCTGCTGCTCGGAGGTCTTCAGCGCCCCGTTGTCCTGGGCCTTCTTCCGCATCCTCTGGCAGGCGTCCATGACGTCGCCCTGCTGGGCGAGGAACGCGTTCCCGAGGTCGGTCGTCCACTGGATGTCGTCCGCGAGTCGCTTCACGGCGTCGGGGAAGGCGGCCATCGACTGGACGGCCGGGTCCCAGGGCTGCTTGGCGACCGCGTCGGCGAGGGCCTTGTCCTTGAGCTTCGGGTTCTTCGCCATCCACTGCTGCAGCTGGATGATCTCGAGCGGGTAGGTGGACGCCGCGAGGGTCTGCGCGAGGAGAGGATCGGGGTAGAGCGCGATCGGGGCGACGAGCGAGTCGAGCTGGTCGGGGGGGAGCTTGGCCGCGGCCTCCTCCGGGGCGGCCGCCTTCGGGGCGTCCGCTGGGGCCGTCGCCTGGGCCAGCAGCGCTCCTTCTCCCGGTACGAGGAGGATTGCGCAGGCGAGCGCGAGGAGGCCCCTCGAGATCCGTCGAGGGGACCGGGTCAGGAACGGTTCGTTCGCCATCGTTCCGACCTCCTTTCGTTTCAGCGTCATGCCGTGCGTCATGCGTCCTTCGAAGAGCTCTGGACCGGAGGCGCCGGGGTTGACGAGCAAAGGATATGCCGCGATGGCGTCCCCGGATCGGGTCAGAAGAGGTAGCGCGCGCGGAGCTGGAGCTGCCGCGCCTCGCCCTGGGCGCCGTCCCTGTTGATCCGCTGGCCCCAGATGTACTGCGCGCCGAACTCGGCCTTTCGGAAGGGGGTCCAGACGAGGTTCAGGCTCAGCCGGTTCGTCCGCCGGTAGGCGCTCTGCGGCTGGAAGTCGAGGTTGGCGACGCGGACGGCTCCCCAGATGAGCGAGGAGCGGAGGTCTCCCGGCTCCCCCGCCGATCCGTGCCACCGGTGGAGGTACGAGCCATACCAGCCCCAGTGGGAGAGGAGGTGGAGTTCACCCGTCGCCGGCTCGAAGGCCCCGTCCTGCCCCCCCGCGGAGTCGAGGTCGTTGATGAAGCGGCCGATCCCCTCGCCGCCGTTCACCTGGAAGTTGACCTCGTCGGCGGGCGCCCACGAGAGGGCCGAGAGCGTGCCGCTCGCGGAAAGTCCCCAGCCGGTCGCGTGCTGGGTCTCGTTCGGCCGGGCCGCCGACTCGCCGCGGATGCTCCGGAGGACCGCCGCCCCCTGGAGACGCAGCCCTTCCGAGCGGGTCCAGGTCCCCCGGGCGATCAGGTCGGGGACCTGGTTCACGCCCTGGACGACCGACCCGTTCGTGTCCGTGAGGGAAGAGTAGGGATACTCGATCGAGGCCGCGAGCAGGACGGTCGGGCTGACGCGCTGCGTGTAGCGGAACTGCGCCTGCCGCTTCACGTTCTCGGCGTTCACCCCCTCGAAGTCGATGTCGCCGTTGTCCGCGTCCGGGTCCGAGAACGTCGACCAGGTCTGGCCGGCGAGGAACCGGCCGACCTGGAAGTAGGCGTGGCGGAGGCGGAACCCGTTCGAGGGGCCCGCGAAGTCGCCCTCGATGAAGGCGCGGATCGTCCGGTCGCCGGGCCCCTTCGTCCTCGCGTCGAAGTTCAGCTTGCTCGGGTTGGCCCAGAAGGAGGTCCGGGGCCCCTTGTCGACGCCGGGGTCGCCAGTGACCGGGATCGTCCAGGTCAGGAAGCGGTCGTCCGAGCCGAGGGCGTCGAGCGTGCTCACCGCGCTCACCCAGACGGCGCCGCCGAACTTGATCGCGGCCTGGGAGCCGGGGACCCGGATCGAGCCGGGGAAATCGCCGGCCGAGACGACCTCCGGCGGGAGGTCCGGCTTCTTCTTCGACGATTCCTCGAGCTTCGCGAGCCGCTCGGCGATCTCCTTCGAGGGCTGGACGAGCGTCGGGATCGACTGGACGACCTCGTCGAGCCGGGCCTTCTGGAGCTCCATCTCCTTCGCGAGCGCCTCCACCTTCGCGGCTTCGGCGTCGACGGCGGCCTTCTGCGCCTCGAGCTCGGACCGTTCCTTCTCGAGCCTTTCGCTCTCGGCCTGGAGCCGCTTCGCCGCCGCCTCGAGCGCCTCCCGCTCCTTCCCGAGCGCCTCGCGTTCCGCCTGGAGGATCCTCTCGAGCTCGCGTCGCTGGGCCGGCGTGAAGGGGTCCGGCGCCTTCTTCTTCGCCGGCGCGGGCTTCTTCACGGCCGGCGGCGCGGGAGGAGGGGTGTCCGACTGCGCGAGGAGGGCGCCGCCCCGGGACGCAAGGAGAGCCGAGGCGAGGCCGGCGAGGAGGGTGCGCCCGAGGCGCGTCCGCAGGACCCGGGGCCGCCGATCCGCCCCGGCGCCCGTCCGATGCTGGCCTGCGCCTGCTCCCGGTTCCATGCCGTCGGGAGAGGCTAGCACCCGAGGCACGGCGCGCAAGGTCACGTTGCCGAAAACCGAGGAGGCCGATCCGCGCCCGCTGCCGCCGCGGCAGGGGGGGGAACTATCATTCGCGCCGAAGGGAGATCTCCAACATGCGTCATCCGGTCCTCATCGGCGCCTCCGTCCTCGCGCTCGCCGCCATCGCGTTCGCCCCGTCCGCCCCGGCCCAGTGCGGCGAGGGGCTCAAGGTCGGAAGCTCCTTCGACTACGCGGTCGCGTCCGAGGACAAGTCGATCGCCGGCAAGGGAACCATCACGGTCAAGAAGAACGACGGCTCCTACGTCGAGTTCACCGTCACCTCGGGCAAGCAGCAGCTCATGATGCCCGGCGGCGTCAGCGGGAACCAGGTGATCCTCACGAACCCCAAGAACGGGACCGTCTGGGTCCTCACCTGCTCGCCGGTCGGAGTCGAGGGAAGCTCGATCCTCGCCGGCAAGGCGATGAAGCTCACCCTGCTCCGGAAGAAGTAGCCGCGCCCGGCGCCGGCCCCGGGGCCACCCGGGCCGGCGCCCCCCGACTTCCCGCCCCGGGTTGCCGAATCCCGCTTGCGGCAACGCAGCAGCCCACCGTAATCTGACCGATACGGCACGGCGTCCCACGACGAACGCGATTCGGGCTGCTCCACGATCCGGGCCTCTCCGCCGCTCCGCCTCGCGATCCGCCGTCGAAGGCCGTCCCGATCCGGGCGGTAGGAGGAGTCGATGACGCAGAGGGGACGGTTCTGGTCGACCGCGTGGTCCGGTGCCTGCACCAACCGGGGACGAGCGGGAAGAACGGGCGCTCTCCTCCTCCTCGCCGCCGCCGCCCTCGCGGCGGGATGCGCCTCGGAGAAGAAGGACGTCGCGACCCCGCCCGCGGAGGTCACGACGATCACCGTCGCCCCGAGCGACGTCCCCGTCGTCGCCGAGTACATCGCCCAGACCCAGAGCTCGCGGCAGGTGAGCATCCAGGCCCGGGTGAGCGGCTTCCTCGAGCAGCGCGTCTACACGGAGGGCGCGTTCGTGAAGGAAGGGGACGTCCTCTTCCTGATGGACAAGAAGCCGTTCCAGGTCCAGGTGGACGCCGCGAAGGCGGCTCTCTCCCGTCAGCAGGCCTCGCTCGAGACCGCGAAGCTGAACCTCGAGCGGACCCGCCCTCTCGCCGCGGAGAACGCCCTGTCGCAGAAGGACCTCGAGGACGCGACGGGGCACTTCGAGTCGGAAGCCGCGAGCGTCGAGCAGGCGAAGGCCGAGCTCGCGGGCTACCAGCTGAGCCTCTCGTACTGCACGATCACCTCCCCGGTCGCGGGGATCACGGGCGCCGCGCTCCAGCAGGACGGCACCTACATCAGCTCGCAGAACAGCCAGCTGACGACCGTGGCGGTGCTTTCGCCGATCTGGGTGAACTTCAGCCTGTCGGAGAGCGAGGTGCAGAGGATCCGCGACCGGGTCGCGAAGGGGATCGTCGTCGCGCCGAAGGGCGGCCAGTACGACGTCGAGATCCTCCTCGCGGACGGCTCCGTCTTCCCGCACTCGGGACGGATCACGTTCGCCGACCCGTCGTTCAACCCCTCCACGGGGACCTTCCTCATCCGGGCCAGCTTCCCGAACCCGGACGGGATCCTCCGCCCCAACCAGCACGTGAGGGCGCGCATCCACGGCGCCGTCCGCCCGAAGGCGATCCTCGTCCCCCAGCGGTCCGTCCAGCAGGGCGCCAAGGGGAGCTTCGTCTGGGTCGTGGACAAGGAGAACAAGGCCGAGCTCCGCCCCGTCGTCGCGGGGGGCTGGCACGGGGACGACTGGTTCATCGACGAGGGGCTCGCGGCGGGAGACCGCGTCGTCGTCGACGGCGCCCTCGGGCTACGCCCGGGGAGCCCGGTCTCGGCGAAGCCCGCGGGCCCGGCGGCGCCGGCGCCCGGCGACGCCGCGCCGAAGGCCCCCTCCGGCAAGAGCGCCGGCTGACGCGCGAGGCGAGCCGTGTTCTCGAAGTTCTTCATCGAGCGGCCCATCTTCGCGACCGTCGTCTCTCTCATCATCGTCATCGCCGGCGGGGTCTGCATGTTCCTCCTGCCGGTGGCGCAGTACCCGCAGATCACGCCGGTGCAGGTGACGGTCTCGGCCGTCTACCCCGGGGCGGACTCGCGGACCGTCGCCGACGCCGTCGCCGCCCCCATCGAGGCGCAGATCAACGGCGTCGACAACATGCTCTACATGACGTCGACGAGCTCGAGCAACGGGATGATGACCCTGACGGTCTTCTTCTCGCTCGACACGAACCCCGACATCGCGCAGGTGCAGGTCCAGAACCGGGTGAACCTCGCCCTGCCGCAGCTCCCCGACCTCGTGAAGAGCCAGGGGGTCACGGTCCAGAAGAAGTCGTCGAGCATCATGATGCTCATCGCCCTCTACAACAGGGACGGGCGGTACAAGCCGGACTACGTCGCGAACTACGCGAACGTCTACGTCCTCGACGCGATCAAGAGGGTCAGCGGAGCCGGCGACGCGACGGTCATGGGCACGCCCGACCAGGCGATGCGGATCTGGATGGACCCGGACAAGATGGCCTCTCTCGGCATCACGACGAGCGACCTGCAGGGGGCCGTCGCGAACCAGAACTCCCTCTTCGGCGCCGGGCAGATCGGGGCCCGGCCCGGCGAGGGGAAGGTCGAGCAGACCTTCCCGGTCGTCACGCAGCCGCGGTTCGTCGAGCCCTCCGAGTACGAGAAGATCATCCTCCGCGCGAGCCAGGACGGGAGCGCCATCGTCAAGGTGCGCGACGTCGCCCGCGCGGACGTCGGCCTCCGGCTCTACACGAACGAGAACAAGCTCGACGGCGCGCCCGCCACGCTGATCGCCGTCTACCAGCAGGCCGGCGCGAACGGCCTCGACGTGTCGAAGAACGTCCGGAAGACGATGGAGGCGCTGAAGAGGTCGATGCCGAACGGCATCGAGTACCTCGTCGCCCTCGACACGACCGACTTCGTGAGGATCTCGATCGAGGAGGTCGTCCACACCCTCTTCGAGGCGGTCCTCCTCGTCGTCCTCGTCGTCTACCTCTTCCTCCAGAGCTTCCGCTCGACGGTCATCTGCACGACGGCGATCTTCGTCGCGCTCATCGGCACCTTCAGCGGCATGCTCCTCCTCGGCTTCTCGATCAACCTCCTGACGCTCTTCGGCATCGTCCTGGCCATCGGGATGGTCGTCGACGACGCGATCGTCGTCGTCGAGAACGTCGAGCGGAACATGGAGAAGAACCACCTCCCGCCGCGGGAGGCGACGCTGAAGGCGATGGAGGAGATCGGGACCTCGCTCGTCGCGGTCGTCCTCGTCATGGCGTCGGTCTTCATCCCGGCCGCCTTCCTCCCCGGCACGACGGGCCAGCTCTACAAGCAGTTCGCAATCACGATCGTGATCTCGGTGGCCCTCTCGGGGTTCATCGCCCTCACGCTGACGCCGGCGATGTGCGCGCTCCTCCTGAAGCACCGGACGCCTCCGCAGAAGGGCTTCTTCGCCTGGTTCAACCGCGGCGTCGACCGGATCACGGTCCTCTTCGGCGACGCGGTCACCCTCGTCATCAAGAGGATGGGCGTGGCGTTCGCCGTCCTCGCCGTCCTGATCCTCTCGATCGTCCAGCTCTTCCGGACGATCCCCACGGCCTTCGTCCCGAACGAGGACCAGGGCTACGTCTTCGCCGGGGTCTTCATGCCGGACGCCGCGAGCCTCGACCGGACCGTCGCGACGTCGGACGAGGTGGACGCCCTCTTCGCGAAGGAGCCCGCCGTCGCCCACCGGATGCCCGTCAACGGCTACAGCATCCTCGACGGCCAGGTGAAGACGAACGCCGCGACGATCTTCGTCTCGCTGAAGCCCTTCGAGGAGCGCTACGCGTCCGTGAAGAAGGCGAAAGAGGAGAACGCGAAGAAGGTCCTGATGTCCGTCTACGACGGGAGCCGGAGCATCCGGACCGGGGCCGTCGTCCCGATCGCTCCTCCCGCCATCCCGGGCATCGGCACGACGGGCGGGTTCGAGATGTGGATCCAGGACAAGCTGGGCGGCGACCCGACGGAGCTCGGCGAGCTGACCCAGAAGTTCGTCGCCGAGGCGAAGAAGAGACCGGAGCTGACGTCGATCAACAGCACCTTCCGGGCCACGTCGCGGCAGCTGAAGGTGACGGTCGACCGCGAGAAGGCGATGCTCCTCGGCGTCCCGGTCCAGGACGTCTACAACGCCCTCCAGGCCCAGTTCGGCTCGCTCACGGTGAGCCAGTTCAACCAGTACAGCCGCGTCTGGTGGGTCATCATCCAGTCGGACGCGAGGTTCCGCCAGGACCCCGCCGACGTCACCCGCCTCTACACGCGGTCCTCGAGCGGGAAGATGGTGCCGCTCTCGGCTCTCGTGACGACCGAGTACGTCACCGGCCCCGACCTCCTCCCCCATTTCAACGGCTTCCCCGGGGCGCAGGTGACCGGGAACGCGTCGGCGGGCTTCAGCTCCGGGCAGGCGATCGCGGCGATGGAAGAGGTCGGCGCGAAGGTCCTCCCGCCCGGGTACGAGGTCGCGTGGTCGGGGATGGCGTTCGAGGAGAAGAAGTCCGGCGGCACCTCCTCGATCGCGTTCGCCTTCGGGCTCGTCATCGTCTTCCTCGTCCTGGCGGCGCAGTTCGAGTCGTGGATCCTCCCCGGCTCGGTCATGACGGCCATCCCGTTCGGCGTCCTCGGCGCCCTCTTCTTCAACTGGCTGCGCGGGCTGAACAACGACGTCTACTTCCAGATCGGGCTGCTCGTCCTCATCGGGCTCGGGGCCAAGAACGCCGTCCTCCGCGTCACGTTCGCCGTCGAGCTCCGGAAGAAGGGGCTCTCCGTCATGGAGGCGACGATCCAGGCGGGCGAGGAGCGGCTCCGGCCGATCATCATGACCTCGCTGGCGTTCATCTTCGGCGTCCTGCCGCTCGCCATCGCGATGGGGGCCGGCGCGAACGCGCGCCACTCGATCGGCACCGGGATCATCGGCGGGATGCTCGGCGAGACGACGCTCGCGATGCTCTACGTGCCGCTCTTCTTCTACCTCTTCGACCGGCTCGCCGAGAAGGCGAAGAAGGAGGCCCCCGAAGCGGCGCCCCACCCCTCGCCCGCGGGGGAGGGAGGCTGACATGCGCCGCGCCGCCGTCCCCGTCCTCGCCCTCCTCGCGGCCGCGCTCCCGGCCTGCACGATGGGGCCGAACTACGAGAGGCCCCCGCTGAAGCCGCCGCAGGCCTTCGCGTACGCGCCCGCCGAGGCCCAGGCGACCGCGAACACCTCCTGGTGGAAGCTGTTCGACGACCCCGTCCTCGACGGGCTCATCGCCGAGGCGCTCGCGAACAACCGCGACGTGAAGATCGCGGCCGCGAACGTGGAGGCCGCCGCGGCCGTCCTGACGCAGACGAAGGCCCCGCTCTACCCGCAGGTCGGGTACGGCGCGGGCGCGGCCCGGCAGAAGGCGAGCGAGTCGACCTACGCCGGCTGGAACAAGACGATCCCGAACCCGTACGAGGCCTACCAGCTCACGGGGAGCGCGAGCTGGGAGATCGACCTCTGGGGCCGGGTCCGGCGCCTCACCGAGGCGGCCCGGGCGGACCTCCTCGCGACGGAGGAGGCGCGCCGCGGCGTCGTCCTCTCGCTCGTCTCCGCCGTCGCCGGGAACTACCTCCAGCTGCGCGGCCTCGACGAGCAGCTCGAGATCGCCCGGCGCAGCCTCTCGACCTACGCCGAGTCGGTCCGGATCTTCGAGCTCCAGTTCAAGCACGGGCTCGTCTCCCAGATGACCGTCGAGCAGGCCCGGACGCAGTACGAGACGGCGGCCGCGGCGATCCCACAGATCGAGTCACAGATCGTCCAGGCGGAGAACGGCCTCTCCCTCCTCCTCGGGCGCTCCCCGGGGACGATTCCGCGGGGGAAGTCGGTCCGCGACCTCGCGCTGCCTGCGGTCCCGGAGGGCCTTCCGTCCAGCCTCCTCGAGAGCCGGCCCGACGTGAAGCAGGCCGAGGAGGGCCTCGTCGCCGCGAACGCCCGGGTCGGTGCCGCCAAGGCGCTCTACTTCCCCACGATCTCCCTCACCGGCGTCCTCGGCTCCTCGAGCTCCGACCTCTCGAACCTCTTCAAGGGCCCTGCCGGCGTCTGGAGCTACGCCGGCTCGATCACGGGCCCGCTCTTCGCCGGGGGCGCGATCCGGGGCGGGGTCCGGCAGTCGGAGGCGGCCCGACAGGCCTCGCTCCTCGCGTACCAGAACGCCGTCGAGAGCGCCTTCGCGGACGTGGAGAACGCTCTCGTCTCGCGGACGAAGCTCCTCGAGGAGACCGCGGCCCGCGAGCGGCTCGTCAAGGCGGCGCGGGAGTACGAGCGGCTCGCGACCCTCCAGTACAAGGGGGGCTACGCGCCGTACGCGACCGTCCTCCAGGCGCAGGAGAAGCTCTTCCCCGCCGAGCTCGACTGGGCGAAGGCGCGGACGGGGACGCTCGCCTCGCTCGTCGGGATCTACAAGGCGATGGGGGGCGGCTGGGTCGCCGAGGCGGAGGTCCTGGCTGCTCCGGCGACGCCGACAGCTGCTCCCGCGACTCCGGCGCCGGTCCAGCCCGGGTCCTGACCCGGTCTCCGGGCGGGGCGGGTTGCATCGGCCGGAGAGGCGGGGTCCGGCCCTGTGCGGGCTGCCCTGAGGGGCAGGTCGACGCGGAAGACGAACGCATAGAATGCGTTGTGACACCCCGTTCGCAGGGCGGAGGGCGCCTCGGCATGAAACCGATTCGATGGGCCGGACCGGCCCGGGAGGATTTGATCCGATGAGCATTCACGAGACAGGTCGCCGTCACCGCGGGACCGCCCTCGGGGCCGCGACGCTGGTCGCCGCGCTCGCCGTCACCGCCGCCGCAGGGTGCAGCAAGAAGGAAGCGATGGTCCTTCCGGCTCCCGAGGTCTTCGTGACGCAGGCCGTCGCGAAGGACGTCCCGGTGACGATGGAGCTCATCGGCCAGACGGCCGGCTCGAAGGACGTCGAGATCCGGGCGCGCGTCGAGGGGTACCTCGAGACCGTCAACTTCCGCGAGGGCGACTTCGTGAAGGAGGGAGACCTCCTCTACCAGATCGACCCGAAGCCGTTCCAGGCGGCCGTCGCGAACGCGAAGGCGCAGGTCGCGACGATGCAGGCCCGGCTCGGCCAGACCGAGACCGAGGTCGCCCGGATGAAGCCCCTCGCCGAGCAGCAGGCGGTCAGCCGGCGCGACTACGACAACGCCGTCTCCGCGCGGGACGCGGCCCTCGCCCAGCTCGACGCGGCGAAGGCGGCCCTCGACAAGGCCCAGCTCGACCTCGGGTACACGACGATCAAGGCGCCGATCTCGGGCCTCGCCGACCTGACGAAGGTCAAGGCGGGGAACCTCGTCGGCCGCGGCGAGTCGACCCTCCTGACGACGATCTCGGTCGTCGACCCGATCTACTTCACCTCGAGCATCACCGAGGCCGACTACCTGATGTTCGCCCAGAGCGATCGCCAGGCCGGGAAGCGCCCGGCGACCCTCGTCCTGGCCGACGGGTCGGTCTACGCGGAGAAGGGGAAGCTCGACGCCGTCCAGCGGGCCATCGACTCGAAGACGGGGACGCTCGCGCTCCGGCTCCTCTTCCCGAACCCCGACCGCATCCTGCGGCCCGGCCAGTTCGGCAAGATCCAGTTCGTCTCCGAGACGCTTCCGGGAGCCGTCTGCGTCCCGCAGAAGGCCGTCTCCGAGCTCCAGGGGGTCTTCCAGGTCGTCGTCGTCGGGGCCGGCAACAAGGCCGAGATCCGGACCGTGAAGATGGGCCCCCGCACCGGCGACCTCTGGGTCGTCAAGGAAGGGCTGAAGGCCGGCGAGACGGTCGTCGTCGAGGGCCTCCAGCAGGTCAAGCCCGGCGCCGAGGTGAAGCCGAAGCCCGTCGAGGAGGCGAAGGCCGCGTCCGCCGAAGCCGCCGCGCCCGCGGAGAAGGCCGAAACCGCGAAGCCCTCGGGGAAGTAGCCCATGTCGAGCTTCTTCGTACGCCGGCCGATCGTCGCGATCGTCATCTCGATCGTGATGGTCATCGTCGGGGCGATCGCCCTCAAGGGGCTGCCGATCGCGCAGTACCCCGAGATCACGCCCCCCCTCATCCAGATCACGACGACGTTCACGGGCGCGAGCGCCGTCGACGTCGAGCAGGCCGTCGCGGCGCCGATCGAGCAGCAGGTCAACGGCGTCGAGAACATGCTCTACATCAAGTCGACGAACGCGAACGACGGGACGCTCAAGACCGAGGTCTCGTTCGAGGTCGGCTCCGACCTCGACATGTCGAACGTGCTCGTCCAGAACCGCCAGGCGCAGTCGAACGCGTTCATGCCGCAGTCCGTCAAGGAGTACGGCGTCACCGTCAAGAAGTCGCTGTCGTTCCCGCTCGTCCTCGTCTCGCTGACGTCGCCGAACGCGACCTGGGACAGCGTCTTCATGTCCAACTACGCGGCGATCAACATCACCGACCAGATCAAGCGGATCCGGGGCGTCGGCGACGTCATCCTCTTCGGCGGGTCGGACTACGCGATGCGGATCTGGATCCGTCCGGACCGGCTCGCGAAGCTCGGCCTGACGGTGACGGACCTGCAGAACGCGATCAAGCAGCAGAACACGCTGAGCCCCGCGGGCCAGATCGGCGGCGAGCCGTCCGTGCCGGGGACGCAGTTCACCTACACGGTCAAGACGCAGGGGCGCCTCCTCAACGGGGAGGAGTTCGGGAACATCATCGTCCGCTCGAACCCCGACGGCTCGCAGGTCTACCTGCGCGACGTCGCCCGGATCGAGCTCGGCTCGCTCCTCTACAACCAGAAGGGACGCCTGAACGGGAAGCCCTCCGCGGTCCTCGGCGTCTACCAGTCTCCCGGCTCGAACGCGCTCGCGGTCCGCGACGCCATCAAGAAGACGATGGAGGGGATCGAGCCGACGTTCCCGAAGGACCTCGCCTGGACGATGTCGCTCGACACGACCGAGGCGGTCTCCGAGGGGATCACCGAGATCATCCACACGCTCTTCGAGGCGGTCCTCCTCGTCATCCTCGTCGTCTTCGTCTTCCTGCAGAACTGGCGGGCGACCCTCATCCCGCTCCTCACCGTCCCGGTCTCGCTCATCGCGACGTTCGCCGTCTTCCCGATCCTCGGCTTCTCGGTGAACGTCCTCTCCCTCCTCGGCCTCGTCCTCGCGATCGGCATCGTCGTCGACGACGCGATCGTCGTCGTCGAGGCGGTCATGCACCACATCGAGCACGGGATGGACCCGAGGTCGGCGACGCTCAAGGCCATGGAAGAGGTCTCCGGCCCGGTCGTCGCGATCGCGCTCGTCCTCTCGGCGGTCTTCGTCCCGGTCGCCTTCATGGGCGGCATCACCGGCCGCCTCTACCAGCAGTTCGCGGTCACGATCGCGATCTCGGTCTGCATCTCGGCCTTCAACGCCCTGACGCTCAGCCCGGCGCTCTCGGCCATGCTGCTCAAGCCCAAGGGCGAGTCGAAGTCGTTCCTCGACCCCTTCTACGGCTGGTTCAACAGGGTCTTCGGGAAGTTCACGAACGGCTACACGTCGCTCGCCGCCATCCTGATCCGGAAGAGCCTCCGGAGCGTGATCTTCATCGGGATCCTGGTGGCCCTCACGGTCGGGCTCGTCAAGAGCCTCCCGACGGGGTTCCTCCCCGACGAGGACAACGGCTACTTCATGATCAACTGCCAGCTCCCCGACGCCGCCTCCCTCGAGCGGACGGACGAGGTGCTCAAGCAGGTCGAGAAGATCACCCTCGCGAACCCGGCCATCGAGAGCGTCACGACGATCACCGGCTTCAGCCTGCTGACGGGCTCGTTCGCTCCGAACACGGGCTTCATCTTCGTCAAGGCGAAGCCGTGGCACGAGCGGAAGGACGTCCGCGAGCGCGCCGACAACGCGATGAAGCTCCTGAACCTCGAGTACTACAAGCAGATCCCCCAGGCGCAGGTCTTCGCCTTCGCCCCGCCGCCGATCACCGGCCTCGGGAGCGGCTCGGGCTTCACCTTCATGCTCCAGGACCGCGCCGGCCGGTCTCCCGCCGAGCTCGACGCGATGATGAAGACGTTCATCGCCGAGGCGAAGAAGAGGCCCGAGATCGGCCGCATCTCGGCCGTCTACCGGGCCACCGTACCGCAGGTCTACGCCGACATCGACCGCCAGAAGGCGCTGACCCTCGGCGTCCCGGTCTCCGACGTCAACGGGACGCTCGGGGCCCTCCTCGGGAGCTCCTACGTCAACGACTTCAACCGGTTCGGCCGCGTCTACAAGGTCTTCATGCAGGCCGAGCCGGAGTTCCGGACCTCGCCGAAGTCGCTCGGCCTCTTCTTCGTGAGGAGCGCCGACGGGAGGATGGTCCCGCTCGACACCCTCGTCCGCACGAAGGAGGTCTCGGGCCCCGACTTCACGACGCGGTTCAACCTCTTCCGCGCCGCCGAGCTGAGCGGCGTCCCCGCAGAGGGGTACAGCTCCGACCAGGCGCTGACGGCCCTCGAGGAGACGGCGAAGAAGGTGCTCCCCTCCGGGTGGGGCTACGACTGGTCGAACATGTCGTACCAGGAGAAGAAGGCAGCGGGCACCGCCGGGGCCGTCTTCGTCATGGCGATCGTCTTCGTCTTCCTGATCCTCGCGGCGCAGTACGAGAGCTGGGGGATGCCGTTCAGCGTCCTCCTCGGGACGCCGTTCGCCGCCTTCGGCGCGTTCTTCGGCCTCTGGGCCGCCCGCAACCTGATGCCCGCGGTCTACGGCAACAGCTACGTCAGCAACGTCTTCGCGCAGATCGGCCTCATCATGCTCGTCGGCCTCGCGGCGAAGAACGCGATCCTGATCGTCGAGTTCGCCAAGGAGAACGTCGAGAAGAAGGGGATGGACGCGGTCACCGCGGCGCTCGACGCCGCGAAGCTCCGCTTCCGGCCGATCCTCATGACGGCGTTCGCCTTCATCCTCGGCGTCCTCCCGCTCGTCCGCGCTTCCGGCGCGGGCGCGGAGTCGCGGAAGGTCATGGGCATGGCGGTCTTCGCGGGGATGGCGATCGCCACGCTCCTCGGCGTCTGCCTCGTCCCGGTCCTCTTCGTCCTCGTCGAGAAGGTCGCCGGGAAGAAGCACGGCCCGGAGGACCCGACGACGGCCCTGAAGACCTCACCCGTACCGACGGTCGGGGGAGGGCACTGACATGAAGAAGCTCATCGCCCCCGTCCTCCTCGGCGCCGTCCTCTCGGGCTGCGCCATGGGCCCCGACTACAAGAGGCCCGACACCGCCGTCCCGGAGAACCACCGCGGCGCCGCGGCTCCCGCGACGGAAGCCTCCTTCGCCGACCTCGCCTGGTGGGACGCGACGACCGACCCCGTCCTCAGGAAGCTCGTGGCCGAGGCGCTCGAGAAGAACCAGGACCTGAAGATCGCGGCGGCCCGCGTCGAGGAGTACCGGGCCTATGCCGGCATCAACCCGCTCTGGCCGACGGTGAACGCCGGCGCCGGGGCGACGCGCGCCAAGTCCTCGGAGACGACGATCGACGGGGCCGGTGGCCAGACGAGAAACGTCTTCGACCTGAGCGCCGGCGTCTCCTGGGAGATCGACCTCTGGGGCCGCCTCCGCCGGACGAACGAGTCGACGGCCGCGCAGTACCTCGCGACCGAGGAAGCCCGGCGCGGCGTCTACCTCTCCCTCGTCTCCGACGTCGCGACGGCCTACCTGCAGCTCCGGTCGCTCGACATGCAGCTCGAGACCGCGAAGCGGACGCTCGAGAGCCGGAAGGCCTCGTACGACCTCGTCGACAAGCGGCTCCTCGGCGGCGTCGGCAACAAGCTCGAGTCGAGCCAGTCGGCCTCGGCCGTGGCCCAGACCGAGGCGACGATCCCCGACCTCGAGCAGTCGGTCTTCGTGGCCGAGAACCTGCTCTGTCGCCTCCTCGGCCGGCCCCCGGGCCCGATCGAGCGGGGGAAGGCCCTCGAGGAGATCCCGCTCCACGACGTCCCGGCCGGGCTCCCGTCGGCGCTCCTCGAGAGGCGCCCCGACGTGAGGGAGGCCGAGCAGGTCCTCCGCGCGGCGAACGCGCAGGTCGGCGTCGCCGAGGCGAGCCTCTTCCCGCAGCTCTCGCTCACGGGGGCGCTCGGCTTCCAGAGCGGCGACCTTTCGGACCTCCTGAAGTCCGGCTCGTTCGCGTGGAACGCCGGCGCCGGGCTCCTCGCCCCGATCTTCCAGGGCGGGCGGCTCCGCCGGAACCTCGACGCCGCGAAGGCGCGCTGGGAGCAGGCCCGGCTCGCCTACGAGAAGGCCGCGCTCGCCGCCTTCGGCGACGTGGCCACCTCGCTCAACGCGATCCAGACGACGGCCCGCGTCGTCGCCGCGCAGCGGAAGAACGTCGCGGCGCTGCGGGAGGCCGAGCAGATGGCCCTCACCCGCTTCGACGGCGGCGTCTCGCCCTACTTCGAGGTCCTGGACGCCCAGCGCGAGCTCTTCACCGGCGAGGTCGCCTACGCGAACGCGCTGCGCGACCAGCGCGTCGCCATCGTGCGGCTCTATCGCGCCCTCGGCGGCGGCTGGAACCAGCCCGAGAAGCCGCCGGCCGAGGCTCCGGCCCAGGCCCCCGCTCCCGCGAACTGAGGTCCCGCGCGCACCGCCGCCGTCCCCGGACGGCGGCGGTGCGAAACCGGTCACGCCCCGCGGCACCGGGAAGTCCTCGGGAACGACCAGCTAAGATTCCGCGGCGTGCCGCGAGCCGAGCGGAGAGAACCCGCGGGGAAAGCCCGCGCGGAGGGCCAGCGACGCCTCGCGGCGCTCCGGCGGGCCGCGCTCGTCGCGGTTGCCGTTCTCCTCGCCGCGACATCGGCGCCGGCCGCGGGGGACGGGCGCGCCGGCCCGAGGCGGGTCGTCCTCCTCGATTCCTACGGCCGGAACTTCTCCCCCTACAACACCATCTCCTCGGTCGTCCGGACGGAGCTCGTCCGCGGGCTCGGAGAGCCGGTCGATTTCGTCCAGGTCTCGCTCGAGTCCGGCGGCGTGCAGGAGGCGAACGAGGAGGCGCTCGTCGACTACGTGCGCGCGCTCTGCGCCCGCCGCGCCCCGGACCTCGTGATCACCAACGGCGGCCCCGCGGTCCGGTTCTTCGAGAAGTACCGGCAGCACCTCCTTCCCGGCGTCCCCGCCGTCCACGGTGGTCCCGACGAGCGCTGGCTGAAGGGGCTGACGCTCGCCCCGGACGAGACCGCCGTCGCCGTCCGGCTCGACATCCCGGCCCTCCTCCAGAACATCCTCCGGATCCTGCCGCGGACGAAGGAAGTCGTCGCCGTCTTCGGTGAGACGCCGCTCGAGCGTTTCTGGGCGGACCAGATCCGGAGGGAGTGGACGCCGTACGGTTCCCGCGTGCGCCTGACCTTCTGGGACGGCGTCACCTTCGAGGAGATGCTGAGGCGGGCGGCCACGCTGCCGCCCGACACGGCCGTCTTCTTCGGCCTGATGATCTCGGACGCCGCGGGGGTCCCCTACGAGTACGAGACCGCCTTCGAGCGATTCCACGCCGCGTCCCACGCCCCGGTCTTCGGCTGGTCGACGGTCACGCTCGGGCGCGGCTCGGTCGGCGGGCCGCTGATGCCGGTCCACCGGATCGCGCAGGAGACCGCGCAGAGCGCCGTCCGGGTCCTCCGGGGCGAGCGGCCGGGCTCGATCCGCGTCCCGACGATCGGCATGGACGGACCGTTCTACGACGCCCGCGAGCTGGAGCGCTGGCACGTCGACGAGAAGCGGCTTCCGCCGGGGAGCGAGGTCCGCTTCCGCCCGCCGTCGTTCTTCCAGGCGTACCGCGGCCGGATCCTCGCGGCCGCGGCCGTCCTCCTCCTCCAGGCGGTCGCGATCGCGGCGCTCGTCGCGGGGCACCGGCGGCAGCGCCGGGCCGAGCAGGAAGCGGCGCGGCTGCGCCGGGACGTGGCGCACGTCGGCCGCGTCACCGTGCTCGGCCAGCTCGCCTCCTCTCTCGCGCACGAGCTCGCGCAGCCCCTCGGGGCGATCCTGCGGAACGCCGAGGCGGCGGAAATCTTCCTCGCGGGAGGGAAGCCGGACCTCGACGAGCTCCGCGCGATCGTGGCGGACATCAAGGCGGACGACCACCGGGCCCGCGACGTCATCGACGGCCTGCGGAACCTCCTCCGGCGGAGGGAGCCGAAGCGGGTCGCGCTCGACCCGGCCTCGCTCGTCGACGGGGCCCTGAGCCTCGTCCGTCCGGACGCGCGGACCCGCGGCGTCCGGATCGAGACCACGGTCGCGCGGGACCTGCCCGCGGTGACGGGGGACCCGGTCCACCTGCAGCAGGTCCTCCTGAACCTGTTCGTGAACGCGATGGAAGCGATGGAAGCGACGACGCCGGACGCGCGCCTGCTCTGCGTGGACGTCCGCTCGCCGGACGGACACACCCTCGAGATCGCCGTTCGCGACACGGGGCCGGGCATCGCTCCCGACGCCGTGCCCACGCTCTTCGAGCCGTTCCGGACGACGAAGCGCGAGGGAATGGGGATGGGGCTCGCGATCTGCAGGACGCTCGTCGAGTCGCACGGAGGGAGCCTCCGCGCCGAGTCGGCCGAGGGCCGGGGCGCGACGTTCGTCGTCAGCCTGCCGGCCGGGGAAGGGGCGGAATGAGCGGGCCCGCGCCGGTCGTCTACCTCGTCGACGACGACGCCTCGTACCTGGCCGCGACCGCGAGGCTCCTCAGGGCGGCGGGCTACAGCGTCGAGGCCTTCTCCTCGGCCTCCGAGCTCCTCCGGAAGCTCCCCCCGGACGCGTCGGGCTGCGTCCTCGCCGACCTCAGGATGCCCGGGCTGAGCGGGCTCGACCTGCAGGACGCGCTCGCGCGGTCGGAGAGCCCGCTCCCCGTCGTCTTCGTCTCCGGGCACGGGGACGTCCCGACCACCGCCCATGCCTTCAGGCACGGGGCCGAGGACTTCCTGACGAAGCTGGCCCCGAAGGAAGAGCTCCTCGAGGCGGTCGCGCGAAGTTTCGCCCGGGGGGCGCGGGAGCGGGAAGAGCGGGAGCGGCTCCGTGCGCAGCGCGCCCGCTGGCAGAGCCTGACGCCGAGGGAGCGCGAGGTCCTCGCCTGGGTCGTCCAGGGCCGCCTCAACAAGCAGATCGCCGCGCGGCTCGGCCTCCACGAGCGGACCGTGAAGCTCCACCGGACGAGCGTCACGAGGAAGCTCGGCCTCTCGTCCGTCGCCGAGCTGACGCGGTGGGCCCAGGAGGCCGGGCTGCTGCCCGAGCTCGACCGCCTCGCGACGCCCCGCCCGAAAGGGCAGTGACGCATCCGCCGCGGATGCGGCAGATTGGCCGCTGGAGAAACGCGGCGTGCCCCACTCATCCGCGACCCGCGTCGCCATCGTCGACGACGACCCGACCTACGGTCGCGCGGTCGCGCGCCTGCTGAGGGCTTCCGGGATGGAAGCCCGGACCTTCGCGTCCGCCGAGGAATACCTCGGCGCCGATCCGGCCGACGCGAGCGACTGCCTCCTTCTCGACGTCCAGCTCGGCGGGATGTCGGGCTTCGACCTCCAGGCCCGGATCGCGGCGTTCGCTTCGCGGCCGGCGGTCGTCTTCATCTCCGGCCTCACGGAGGCGTGGATCCCGGACCGGGCCGCCGGGACGGGCTGCGCCTTCGTCCGGAAGTCGGACCCCGGGGGCGTCCTCCTCGAGGCGATCGCGCGGGCGATCTCGGGCCTGCCCCTTCCCTGCACGTCGCCGGCCGGGGCGCCGGGCCTGCCGCGGACCTCCGGCTGACGCGGGACCTCCGTGCACGTGACCCCTCCCCGGCCCCCTACGGAACCCGGCCCTCGCACGGCGGCGCCGCTCGTCCACCTCGTGACGCCGGAGCTGGACGACTACCTCGGCTCGCTCCGCGGCCTCCGGCTCGACGGCTTCCTCCTCGCTCGGGCCGAGCGGCCCTGGAGCGTGACGCGGGGCTGCCTGTCGTCCTGCGTCGTCGAGCATGGCGTCGACGCCGCTCCGTGGGCGGCCCGAGGCGTCACCGCGCCGGGCGCCTTCACGTTCGCGTTCGCGGGGGGCCCGGGGGCGGAGCTCCGAGTCGACGGCCGCGCGACCGCGCCGGGAGCGCTTCACGCCTGGCGCGGGGGGACCCGGGTCGCGATCGTCGCCCGTCGCCCGGCCGACTGGTTCGTGGTGACGGTCGGCGAAGCCGCTCTGCGGGCGCCCTTCCCGGCGAACGACGCGGGCGGCGGATCGACGCCCGGCTCACCGCCCGAGCCCGGCCGCCTCCCCGACCTCGCCACCCGCGCGCTGCGGGCCGCGGAGGCCGCGGGCGCGGCGGGAGCCTCGCCGGAGGCAGTCTCCCTCGAGCGCGACCTGCTCCGGGAGCTCGCGGGGTGGACGGGGGCCCCCGCGTCGTCCCGGCGACAGGGCGGAGCGAACCGGATCGACCGTTGCCCCGTGCTCGAGAAGATCGACGCGCTCCTCGACGAGCGCCCGTCCGAGCCGCTCTACGTCGCCGACCTCTGCGCCGCGACGGGACTCCCCGAGAGGACGCTGCGGTACGTCCTCGTCGAGGAATACGGCGTGAGCCCCATCCGCTTCCTCCGCAGCCGAAGGCTCTGCCAGCTCCGCAGAAGCCTCCGGTCGGACGAGACCAGGAACGAGAGCCTCGCCCGGATCGCCGAAAGGCACGGCTTCCGGCACATGGGTTCGTTCGCCTCGGACTACAGGCGCCTCTTCGGAGAGCTCCCCTCCGAGACGCGCCGGTCCTCATCCCGGCCCGCGCGGGCCGGGGCGCCTGCGGACGCCGCGCCGCGCGACGCCCCGAAAAGGTCACCCGAGGCGGCGGTCGGCGGGGCCTGAACCGGCTCTCCGCCCCCGCGGACCCGGTGTCAAACTGCGCGGCGTGACGACGCCGAACCGAGGGAGCGCGGATCCCCGCGCGAGGCTCCTCGAGAACGAGGAGACGATCGCCCGGGCCGGGGAGGCTCCGCCCCCGGCGCCAGGCGCCCCCGAGCCGCTCCCCCGCGCCGAGAGGTACGAGATCCGCGAGAGGCTCGGCTCCGGCGGGATGGGGATCGTCTCGACGGCCTTCGACCGTCCGCTGCGGCGGGAGGTCGCGGTCAAGGTGCTCCGGCCCGAGCTCCTCGCCGACGCGCTCGCGCGCGAGCAGTTCACGGAGGAGGCGGTGATCCTCGCGGGCCTCGACCACCCGGGCGCGGTCCCCGTCTACGAGGCCGGGACCCTCGACGACGGCACGCCGTTCTGCGCGATGAAGAGGGTCCGCGGGGCGACCCTGCGCGACGTCCTCTTCGACCGGACGCCCGACGCGCTCGAGCGGCGCGAGGACCTCGCGCACCTCGTCGACGTCTTCGAGCGCGTCTGCCAGACCGTCGCGGCGGCGCACGACCGGGGGATCGTCCACCGCGACCTGAAGCCCGACAACGTGATGGTCGACGACCTCGGGGCCGTCTACGTCATGGACTGGGGCCTCGCCTTCTCCGTCCACCCGGCCGACGGCGGCGGCGGGGCCTCGGCGCCCGCCCCCGGCGAGATCGCCGGGACGCCGGGCTACATGGCGCCCGAGCAGGCCCGGGGCCGAACCGGGGAGATCGGTCCGCGCAGCGACGTCTTCGCGCTCGGGACGATCCTCTACGAGATCCTCACGGGGAAGAACCCGTTCCGCGAGGGGACGTCGCAGGAAGCGCTGCGGGCCGTCCAGGAGCTCGACCCGCCGCCCGCCTCGCGCGTGAACCCACGGGCGGGGCGGGCCCTCTCCGCGGTCTGCCGCAAGGCGATGTCGAAGGAGGCGTCGCTCCGCTACGCGACGGCGCGGGAGCTCGCCGACGAAATCCGCCGCTACCGCGAGTTCCGCCCGGTCGAGGCGGCCCCGCCGAGCCTCCCCGAGCGCGTCGCGAACTGGGCCCGGCGCCGCCCGGCCGCCGCCGCGTCCGTCGCGACGCTCCTCGCGGTGGTCCTCCTCGCCGGCGTCGCGCGCGGGTACCGCGCGTACTCGGAGAAGCGCCTCGTCGACAGGGCCCTCGACGTCGTCGAGGCCGGCGTGGCCGAGGTCCAGGAAATCGACGCGCGGCTCGCCGCGGCCCGCGCCGAGGCCGCGGCCGCTCCGGACGGAGTCCCGCGCGCCCGCGTCGAGGCGCTCGCCGAGCTGCGCGAGGCGCGGAAGGAGCGCCTCCGCTCGTGGGCGCTCGCGATCGTCGTCTTCACTCTCGACCGCCCCGACCCGCGTGCGCGGGCGATCTACCAGGCCGAGGTCCGCGCGTCGATCCTCGACGCGCTCCGGGACGGACGGGCAACGCGGGCGGCCGCGATGGCGGAGGAGGCGCTCCAGGAGGTGGCCCGCCGGAACATCCCCGGCTGGACCGCCGGAGACGCCGCCTGGCTGACGGCGCGGCGGGACGAGGCGCGGGCGCTCGCGCCGGCCGTCGTCACCCGGGCGCCCTGACCCGCCTCCCTCAGGCCTCCCCGGCCTTCGCCGCCGGCGTCTCGTCCGCCTCCATCGCCCACGCCTCGAGGAGCGTGTGCGCGACGGCGAGGACGACGGGGCCGACGAAGATCCCGATCAGGCCGAACATCATCAGCCCACCGAGGACGCCGGCGAAGACCAGGACGAGCGGGAGGTCCGCGCCCTTCCGGATCAGGTAGGGGCGGAGGACGTTGTCCATCGTCCCGACCACGAGCGTCCAGGCGAGGAGGAACGCACCCCAGCCGGTCTGACCGTCCCAGAACAGGTAGGCGACGGCCGGGAGGAGGACGAGGATCGGGCCGACCTGCGCGATGCAGAGGATGAGCATGAGAGCCGTGAGGGCGCCGGCGAACGGGATGCCGGCGACGAAGAGCCCGAGGCCCCCGAGGAGCGACTGGGCGATCGCCGTGACGACGACGCCGAGAGCGATGCCGCGGATCGCCTGGCCGGCGAGCCGGACGACGGCGTCGCCCCGCTCCCCGGCGAGCCGCCGCCCGAACCGCCGGACGCGCGTCGCCGCTTCCTCGCCCTTCGCGTAGAGGACCGCCGCGACGACCACCGTCATCAGGAAGTGAAGCAGCGAGAGCCCGATGCTCCCGACCTGCGCGGCGAACCACTTCGCCCCCTTCGCCGCGTACGGGGCGACGACGGACGTCATCTCGCTCAGCGCCTTGCCGCCGTGCTGCTTCCACGTCCCCGCGAGCTTCCCCCCGACGAGCGGGAGCTTCGCGAGCCAGTCCGGCGGCACCGCCGGCACCTCGACCGTCGCGAGCGCCTTCGCCTTCTCGGCGACGTCGTCGGCGTTCGCGACGACCGTTCCGACGGCGGCGAGGAACGGGACGAAGACGATGCCGAGGAGGACGAGGGACAGGACCGCGACGGCGAGGCCGCGCTTCCCCCAGAGGACCTTCTGGAGGGAGAGGAGGACGGGCCACGTCGCCACGACGATCGTCGTCGCCCAGACGAGGGCGCCGAGGAACGGCAGCAGGATCCAGACCGACGTCAGGATCAGCGCACAGAGGAAGAGAACGGCGAGGACGACGCGCGCGAGGTCGGGTCGGGGCTGGTTCATCGGCGGCTCCTTCGGTACGGCTCGCGATTGTCCCGCGAGACGCGTTTCCGCGCGCGCCGAGGCCTGTCTCCGTCTAAGATCCCGCGATGACTTGCGCGCGACGTGAACGCTCCCGGACCTGCATCCCGAGCCTTCTCGTGCTTCTCGTCCCGCTCGTCCTCGCGTCCGGAGCGGCTTCCCAGGAGCTCGACCCTCGCGCCTATACGCCCGTCCCGACCGGGGGAAACGTCCTCATCGCCGCCTACACCTACCAGACGGGTGACGTTCTCCTCGACCCGTCCCTGCCCATCACCGACCTCTCCGCGAAGCTCTCGATCGCGACGCTCGGCTACGCGAGGACTTTCTCGTTCCTCGGACGCTACGCGAACGCGAGCGTGGGCATTCCAGGGGCTCACCTCTTCGCCGAGGGGAACGTCTTCGAGGAGCGCCAGACGAGGACGAGGACGGGCCTCGGCGACGCCCGTGCCAAGCTCGCCGTGAACCTCCTCGGCGCCCACGCCCTCGCGCCCCCGGAGTTCGCCCGCACCAGGCCGGCGACGGTCCTCGGGGTCTCCCTCACCGTCAGCGCGCCGACGGGCCAGTACTCCTCCGACAGGCTCGTGAACCTCGGCGCGAACCGCTGGGCCTTCAAGCCCGAGCTCGGCTTCTCCCACCCGGTCGGGCGATGGCTCCTCGACGCCTACGCGGGCGTCTGGCTGTTCGCTGCGAACCACGAGTTCTACGGCGGCGTGACGAGGACGCAGGACCCGCTCTTCACCTTCCAGGCTCACGTCAGCTACACCGTCCGCCCGAGCCTCTGGATCGCCGGCGACGCGACGTTCTACTCCGGGGGGCGAACGACCGTCGGCGACACCGTCAAGCAGGACTTCCAGAAGAACAGCCGGGTCGGGCTGACGGCGTCCTACCCCGTCGCGCGCGGGCACTCGGTCAAGCTCTCCTTCGCGACGGGCGCGTCGACGCGGATCGGCCAGGACTTCAACACGATCGGGCTCGCCTGGCAGTACATGTGGCTCGACGGGCCGAAGTCCCCTGCCGGCGGCGCGTCGAAATAGGCCCGGGAACGAGGCGCCCGGGGGCGCCGATTCCCGTCAGGCGATAATCGCGGATCGGCCCGGGGCGTCTCTTCCGCCCGCGGGCCGATCGCGACATGAACCTCGACGCCTTCCGGGCCCAGTTCTTCGCCGGCTCCCCGCGCTACGAGTGGCTCGAGACCCTCGGCCGTGGCGGGATGGGCGTCGTCTTCAAGGCGCTCGACCGGGACCTGGACGAGGTCGTCGCGATCAAGGTCCTCTACGGCCACGTCGCCGACGACGACGGCGCCATCCTCGCCCGCTTCAAGCGGGAGATCAGCCTCAACCGGAAGGTGAAGCACCCGAACGTCGCGCGCATGTACGACTTCGGGACCGCGGCCGGGCATCCCTACATCACGATGGAGTTCGTCCCCGGCAAGGACCTCCAGACCGTGATCCTCGAGGAGAGCCGGATCCCCCCGGCGCGCGCGCTCCGGATCCTCCGCCAGATCTGCCTCGGCACCCAGGCGGCGCACGAGCAGGGGATCGTCCACCGAGACCTGAAGAGCCAGAACATCATCATCGGGGCCGAGGACGCCGTCTCGATCCTCGACTTCGGCCTCGCCCGGGGGACGCTCGACGACAAGCTCACGCTCGAGGCGGTCGTCCTCGGGACGCCCCACTACATCTCCCCCGAGCAGGCGATGGGCCAGCCGGCGGACGCCCGCAGCGACCTCTACTCGATCGGGATCATCGCCTTCGAGATGCTCACGGGCGTCCTTCCGTTCACGGCCGACTCGGCGCTCGGCATCGCCATGAAGCAGATCTCCGAGGCGGTGCCGGGGAACCTTTCTCTCTACCCCGACGTCTCCCCCGCCCTCCGGGAAGCCGTCCACAAGGCGCTCGAGAAGCGGCGCGAGGACCGGTACGCGAGCGTCTCCGAGTTCGAGGCCGCGCTCGCCCGCGCCGCCGGGGAGAGGCCCGCCGCGTCCGCCGCCCCCGAGTCGACGACCATGGCGGCGGCGCTCGACGCGATCCTGATCGAGTCCGAGGAGGAGCGCGCCCGCCGGGAGTCGATGGTCACCGGCTCGAACGTGCAGACGCCGGTCGTCCCGCACCGCCCGCGCGCGTCCCGGACCGCGGCGCGCCCGGGCGAGGACGCGGTGTCGCGCCCGGCCCCCGCGCCCGCCCCGGCCCCCGCGGCGGCCGCCCCGCCGACGATGCCCTCGGCGCCCCGCCGGACCGGCCGCCCCACGGTCTTCGTCGTGATGGGCGACGGCGCCGAGAGGATCTCGATGGGGAAGGCGCTCGGCGACGCGGGCTGCACCGCCGTGGAGGCGCGGACCGGCGAGGAGGTCCTCGAGCTCCTGATGTCCCGCTCTCCCGACGCGGTCGTGATGGACGTCGCGCTCCCGAAGGCCGACGGCTTCGAGGTGGCGCGGATCCTCAAGGGGACCCCGACGTTCGCCGAGGTCCCGGTCCTCCTCCTCGGCACGCGCGTCGACCGCTCCCACGAGCACTTCGCCAAGCAGGTCGGGGCGAGCGAGATCCTCGCGCGCCCCGTGCCGGAGAGAGACCTCGTCGAGCGCGTCTGGAGGCTCCTCGGCGCCCGCGGCTTCTACCGCGACGAGGCGCCCTCCGCGCGCTACGGGCGCACCCCGCCGAAGCCGGGCTGAGCCCGCGTCGTCCCCACACGGTCTTCACACGGGCGGGCTACGATCGGGCCGACCGCGATGACGACCCCCGCGCCGCCCGCCCCCCGCCTCCCCGGCTTCCTCCGGAGGAGCGCCGCTCCCGTCCTCCTCGCCCTCGCCGGCGGCCTCCTCGCCGGCTGGGTCTTCAACCTCGTCCTCGAGGGGGCGATCGTCCGGAGGACCGAGGCGAGCGCCTTCGCCCTCCTCGCCCGCGTCGGGCCCGAGATCGAGGCGGTCCTCGCGTCGGGCCAGGACCCGCAGCCGGCGGTCGAGGCGCTCGGGAGGCAGCTGTCGCTCCGCGCCACGCTCGTCGGCACCGACGGGAGGGTCCTCGGCGACAGCGGCGTCGAGCGCGGCCGCGTCGCCTCGCTCGAGAACCACGGGCACCGGCCGGAGGTGGAGGAGGCCCGGCGGAACGGGACCGGCGTGAACCGGCGCTACTCCGCCACCGTCGCCGACCGCCTCGTCTACGCCGCCGCCCGCCTGCGGGGCGGCGAGGTCCTCCGCCTCGCCTTTCCCGAGAGCGACCTGGCGCGCTGGGAGGCCCCGTTCCGGCGGCAGACGCTCGGCCTCTCGGCCCTCGCGGGCCTCCTCGTCGCCGCGCTCCTCGTCCGCTCGCGGTCGCGCCACGCGTCGGAGCTGGGCCTCGTCCGCGGCGCCGTCGCCTCGGCGGCGAAGGGCGAGCGCCCGGCGAACCCGGGGGACGTCTCGGAGGAGACGGCCGCGGTCTTCTCGGCCCTCGGAGACCTCGCCGACCTCGCGTCCGAGCGGGACGCCGGGGCGCGCCGCGAAGCGGTCGTCTCGCACACCGTCTTCGAGGAGGTCCCGGTCGGCCTCCTCGTCGTCGACGCGCGCCTCTCCCTCCTCGACGCGAACCCCGAGGCGATCCGGCTCCTCGGGGCCGACGCCGCCGCGCCGAGGAGCGGGGGGCACCTCCTCGAGCTCGTGCGCGAGAAGTCGTTCGCCGACGCCCTCGAGGCCGCCCTCGCCGGCGGGCCGCTCCGGGCGCGCCTGAACCTCCCCGCGGAACGGGGGGGGAGGGCTCTCGAGGCGCGGGTCGTACGCCTCGGCGGCGGGGAACGCCCGGGCGAGGCCGCCGCCGTGGCGATCCTCCGCGAGGTTCCGGCGCCGTCCGCGTCGCGGGCGCAAGGTCCGCTTTCGGAGGGACTTCCGCAGTCCTGATAACCTCCGGCGCCGGAGGAGTCCGTGTTTCGACTGTTTCCCCGCGAGGAGACCTTCCTTCCCCAGTTCGGTCGCGCCGCCGAGGTGATCCTCGAAGCCGCCCGCGTCCTCGACGCCATGGCCGCCGGTCCCGTCCTCGACGACGAGCGGGCCGCCCAGATCAAGCGCATCGAGCACCAGGGCGACCAGATTGCCCACGAGACGTTCGACCTCCTGAACCGGACCTGGATCACGCCGATCGACCGCGAGGACATCCACGCGCTCGTCAAGACGCTCGACGACGTCCTCGACTACATCGACGCGGCGGCCTCCCGGATCGTCCTCTACCGGATCGCGACGACGACGCCCGAGCTGAAGAAGATCACGGCCGTCATCGTCCAGTCGGCGATCGCCATCCAGAAGGCGATGGCGCTCCTGTCGGACCTCAAGAACTCCCGGCAGATCCTCGAGGCGTGCGTCGAGATCAACCGGCTCGAGAACGAGGCCGACACCGTCGCCCAGCTCGCCATCGGCCGCCTCTTCAACGACACGAAGGACCCGATCGAAGTCATGAAGTGGAAGGAAATCTACGATTTCGTCGAGGGGGCGACGGACCGCTGCGAGGACGTCGCGAACACGCTCGAGACGATCGTCATCAAGTCGACCTGAAGTCCCGTGACCTACATCGTCCTCATCATCGCGATCGCCCTCGTCTTCGACTACATCAACGGCTTCCACGACGCGGCGAACTCGATCGCCACGGTCGTCGGGACGCGGGTCCTCTCGCCGAAGGTCGCCGTCGCCTGGGCGGCGTTCTTCAACTTCGTCGCGGCCTTCGCCCTCGAGACGCGCGTCGCCAAGACGATCGGCAAGGGGATCGTCGACCCGAAGATCGTCGACCCCGACCTGATCCTGGCGAGCCTCGTCGGCGCGATCGTCTGGAACCTCCTCACCTGGTGGTGGGGCCTCCCCTCCTCGTCCTCGCATGCCCTCATCGGCGGCTTCGCGGGGGCGGCGTTCGCGAAGGCGGGAGTCGGGAGCCTCGTCTTCTCGGGCCTCGCCCTGACGAGCGTCTTCATCGTCCTCTCGCCGCTCTTCGGCCTCGTCCTCGGCTTCGTCAACTACGTCGGCGCGACGTGGCTCTTCCGGCGCTGGCGCCCCGACCGGGTCGACCGCGTCTTCCGGAAGGTCCAGCTCCTCTCGGCGGCGGCCTTCTCGTTCGGCCACGGGATGAACGACGCCCAGAAGACGATGGGGATCATCTTCGCCCTCCTCCTCGCGACGGGGCATCTCTCCGGCTCCCACGTCCCGTTCTGGATCGTCCTCATGTGCCACGCCGCCATCGGCCTCGGGACCCTCTCCGGCGGCTGGCGCATCGTCCGGACGATGTCGATGCGGATCACCCCGCTCAAGCCGGTCGGCGGCTCCTGCGCCGAGTTCGCCGGGGCCGCCACTCTCATCGGCGCCTCGCTCGGCGGCATCCCGGTCTCGACGACCCACACGATCACGGGAGCCATCATGGGGGTCGGCGCCTCCCGCGGGCTCTCGTCGGTCCGCTGGGGCGTCGCCCGGAACATCGTCGTCGCCTGGGTGCTGACGATCCCCGCCTCGGCGATCGTCGCCGCCCTGACGTGGAAGGCCTTCGTCTTCCTGAGGGGCTGACCGGGCGGACGAAGGGGGAGGCGGCAGGGTCGGCTCCGGTGCACAATCCGCCTGCATGACAAGCGGCACGGTGCTCGGGGCCCGGCACTCGTCCTCCGGGTGGCGCATCCCGCGCCCGCCGAAACGCGAGGGACCGGTCGTCCCCGTGACGGAACGGGACCTCGAGGAAGTCTGGCGCCTCCGTTTCCGCGACCCGCTCGTGGAGGCCGCCTACCGCGAGGAGCAGCGCGGGACGAGCGCCCGCCTCCTGCGGCCGTCCGTGGGCATCGCGCTCGGGACGATCCTCGCGTTCGGCCTCCTCGACCCCATCGCCTTCCCGGAGACGTGGCCCGTCGTCCTCGCGATCCGCTTCCTGGCGCTCGCGCTCCCGGTCGCGCTCCTCCTCGTCCTCACCTGGGTCCCCCGCCACGAGCGATGGACCCGGCCGATCCTGGAGATCGGCGGCGTCGCGGCCGGGTGGGGCATCGCCGCGATGATCGCGGTCGGGCGCCCGAACGAGCCGGGGACGAGCCTCTACTTCGTCGCCCTCAGCTTCCCGATGGCCTCGTCGGCGATCGGGCTGATCCCGTCTGGGTTCGCCGCGAGCGTCGTCCGCGCCGGCCTGATCGTCCTCTCGTTCCCGGCGGTCGCGTTCGTGCGGAGGCTCCCGGGCTTCGGGCCGCCACTCCCGTCCGACGTGGTCGTCGTCTCGCTCGGGACGCTCATCCTCCTCTGGTTCTTCTTCACCGTCGCCGGGTACTCCCGCGAGGCGTACCAGAGGCGGACGTTCGTCTCCATGCGCCTCCTCGAGGCCGCGAACGAGAAGGTCCGTTCCGTGGCCTCGGAGCTCCGGCGCCTGAACGAGGAGAAGAGCACGTTCCTCGGCATCGCCGCCCACGACCTGAGGAACCCCCTCGGCGTCATCCTCGGCTACGCGGAGATGCTCCGCGACGAGGAGTTCCCGAGGAAGGAGACCGCCGAGATGGCGACGAAGGTCGTCGCGGCCGCCGAGCGCGTGCGCGACCTCGTCGCGGGGCTCATCGAGGTGAGCGCGGCCGAGGCCGGCCGCGTCTCCCTCGAGAAGCGGCCGTGCGACCTCCTCTCCCTCGCCCGGAAGGTCGTCGAGACCCAGGTCGCCTCCGCCGCGCGCAAGGAGATCGGGATCCGGCTCGAGGGGGTCCCCGTCTTCGTCACCGGGGACCCCGGGGCGATCCAGCAGGTCGTGGAGAACGTCGTCTCGAACGCGGTCAAGTTCTCCCCGCTCGGCTCCACCGTCGTCGTGACGGTCCGCCCCGACGGGGGCACCGGCGTCGTCGAAGTGGAGGACGAGGGCCCCGGGGTGACCGAGGCCGACCGGGCGCGCCTCTTCGCGAAGTTCGCCAGGCTCTCGGCGAAGCCCACGGGCGGCGAGTCGTCGACGGGGCTCGGCCTCTCGATCGTCAAGACCCTCACGGAGGCGATGGGTGGGGACGTCTCGCTCGAGAGCCCGCCCGGCCGCGGCGCCCGCTTCCGGGTCCGGCTCCCGGTCTAGGCGCCGCGGGGAAAGGGCCCCATCGCGCCGGGCCTGTTCTATCCTTCCGCAACGTGAGCTCCCGCGCCGCCAGCTGCCCCTCATGCGGAGGCGAGGTCCTCTTCCGCGCCGGTTCTTCCGTCGTGACCGTCTGCCCCCAGTGCCGGTCGGCCGTCTCGAGGAAGGGCGTCGCGCTCGAGTCGCTCGGCACGGTCGCCGAGCTCGTCCCGACCTCGTCGCCGTTCCGCGTCGGGACGACCGGGAAGCCTAAGGCGCAGGGCCTGAAGCCGTTCCGGATCGTCGGGAGGCTCCAGCTCTCGACCGGCGAGGGGACGTGGGACGAGTGGCACGTCTCGTTCGAGGACGGCCGCTACGCGTGGCTCGCCGAGGCCCAGGGAGGCTTCTGGATGATGCGGCCGCTGCCGCCTCCCACGAACCCGCCCGCCCCCGAGTTCACCCAGATCGCCCCCGGCCAGAAGCTGAACTTCGGCGCCTACGGCTTCTTCACCGTCACCGACCGCCGGCAGGCGCTCTACGCCTCGGCCGAGGGAGACCTCCCGTTCGCGGCCGTCCCCGGCTCGGTCTTCATGTACGCCGACCTCTCCGGGGCCGACGGGAGCTTCGCGACGCTCGACTACGGCGACGACCCGGGGGTGGACGCCTTCTTCGTCGGCAAGCCGGTCGCGCTCGCCGACCTGGGCGTCGACGGGCTCGAGGGGTGGACCGAGCGGAAGGTCGCCGCGCGCGCCTCCTCGCTCAACTGCCCGGCCTGCGGCGCCGGGCTCCAGCTGAAGGACCCGGCGAATACCCGGCGCGTCGCCTGCACGTACTGCGGCTCCGTCCTCGCGACGCCCGAGGAGGGGGCCTCGGCGGAGAAGTTCGAGGTCCTCTCCCGGCTCCAGAAGGTGCCGTTCCAGCCGCTCCTCCCGCTCGGCGGCGAGGGGACGCTCCGGGGTCACCCGTACGCGATCCTCGGCGCGGTCCTCAAGGGCTGCACGGTCGACGGCGTGAACTACTACTGGAGGGAGTACCTCCTCAAGGAGACGAAGAGCGAGGCCTACCACTGGCTCGTCGAGTCGAACGGCCACTGGACGCTCGTCGAGCCGGTCGCCGCGGGGGAAGTCTCCACGGCGCCCCGCCTCGCCGTCTGGCGAGGGACGCGCTACCGCCACTTCCAGGCAACGACCGCCCGCGTGGAGGCGGTCCTCGGCGAGTTCTACTGGGAAGTGAAGAAGGGGGAGACGACCGACGTCTCCGACTACGTCGCCCCGCCGCGGATCCTCTCCGAGGAGAAGTACGCGAACGAGGTCACCTGGTCGGAAGGGAGCTACGTCCCGAAGGAAGAGGTCGAGAAGGCCTTCGCCCCGAAGGCCCCGCTCCCTTCGCCCGAGGGGGTCGGCTCGAACCAGCCGTGGCCGCACGCCGAGTCGTCCCGCGCGCTCCTCCGGACGACGTGGCTCCTCGCGGGGATCGCGCTCTTCCTCTTCGTCTTCTTCAACATCAAGGACGACCGGAAGGTCGTCTACCAGGGGCGGCAGGACCTCTCGCTCCACGCGAACGACCCGACGCTCTCCCCCGACGCCCTCTCCGAGACGCTCACCGTCGTCACCGAGCCGTTCGAGATCCCGCACTCCGGGAACATCGAGGCGACGATCGACGCGCCGACCGACAACAGCTGGGTCTTCGTGAGCGCGGTCCTCCTCGAAGAGGCGACCGGGCAGGCCTACGGCTTCGGCCTCCAGTCCGACTACTACCACGGCGTCGACGGCGGCGAGAGCTGGAGCGAGGGGGCCCGCGCCCGCACGAACTTCATCGGCCCCGTCCCCGCGGGCCGGTACGTCCTCAGGCTCGAGCCCGAGCTCGAGACCGGGAAGGCGCCCCCCTACTACGACATCCGCCTCCGGAGCGGCGTGCCCCGGATGGCGCACCTGGTGCTCGTCCTCCTCTTCCTCCTCCTCGGCCCGCTCGCGCTCGCCGTCTCGAAGGTCCGCTTCGAGAGCCGGCGCTGGGCCGAGAGCGACTACGCGGGGGGATCCGGGGGCGGCTCGGACGACGACGAGTGAGGCGGACATGAGACGTGGATTCCAGGTCTTCGGCGCTCTCCTCCTGGCGGCGTACGCCTGGGCCGGCTTCGCCGGCTGGGAGCTCCCGAGCAACGCGAAAAAGGGCGTCGTCGCGGCCGGAGCACGGAGCGCGACCGGCTTCCGGGCCTACAGCTTCTGGACGGGAGGAAAGTGATGAACTGGTGGCAGCTGCACGGCAACGGCGTGATCTCGGCGATCGTCTTCTCGCTCGTCGGCCTCGTGACGTTCGGCCTCTTCTTCTGGATGCTTCCCAAGCTCCTCCCCTTCTCGCTGAAGAAGGAGATCCTGGAGGACGAGAACACCGCGCTCGGCATCGTGATCGGCGCGATCGTCCTCGGGATGGCGTTCATCATCGGGCACGCCATCAGCTGACCCGGTGACGGATTCCCCGGTCCGGCCGGGTCCGGTCTACCTGACCGTCCTCGTCATCTCCACCTGCGGGCTCGTCTACGAGCTCGTGGCGGGCGCCCTCGCGAGCTACCTCCTCGGGGACACGGTCACGCAGTTCTCCCTCGTCATCGGGATGTACCTGACGGCGATGGGCGCGGGCGCGTGGCTCTCGAAGTTCGTCGAGAAGGGCCTCGCGCGGCGCTTCGTCGAGGTCGAGATCGCCGTCGCGTTCCTCGGCGGCTTCTCGGCGCCGATCCTCTCCTTCGCCTTCGTCTCGCCCCGCTGGTTCCACCCCGTCTTCTACGGCCTCGTCTTCTCCATCGGCGTCCTCGTCGGCCTCGAGATCCCGCTCATGCTCCGGCTCCTGCGCCGGTCCGTCGCCTTCAAGGACCTCGTCGCGCAGGTCCTCACGTTCGACTACCTCGGCGCGCTCGTCGCCTCGCTCCTCTTCCCGCTCGTCTTCGTCCCGAGGCTCGGCCTCTTCCGCACCTCGCTCCTCTTCGGCCTCCTGAACGCCGCCGTCGCGTTCGCGTCGATCCGGCTCTTCCGGAGCGAGATCGGCGCCCCCGGCGGCCTCCTCGCGAAGGCCGCAGCCGTCACCGCGCTCCTCCTCGCCGGCTTCGTCTCGGCGGACCGCCTGTCGGAGCTGGCCGAGGAGCAGCAGTACGCCGACGAGGTCCTCTTCGCGAGGAGCTCCGCCTACCAGCGCGTCGTCCTGACCCGGAACCGGGCCGGCTTCCAGCTCTTCCTGAACGGGCACCTGCAGTTCTCGTCCGTCGACGAGTACCGCTACCACGAGGCGCTCGTCCACCCCGCCTTCGCGGTCGTCCCCGGCGCGCGGCGGATCGCCGTCCTCGGCGGCGGAGACGGCCTCGCCGTGCGCGAAATCCTCCGGCACCCCTCGGTCGCGTCGGTGACGCTCGTCGACCTCGACCCGATGGTGACGCGCCTCGCGCGCGAGAACCCCCTCTTCTCCTCGCTGAACGGCGGCTCCCTCCGCTCGGCGAAGGTCACGGTCGTCAACGACGACGCGATGAAGTGGCTGGAGGAGGGGACGGACCGCTTCGACCTCGTCTTCGTCGACTTCCCCGACCCGAACGGCTTCGCGGTCGGCAAGCTCTACACGAAGCGCTTCTACACGCTCCTCAAGCGGCGCCTCTCCCCCGACGGCGCGTTCGCCGTCCAGTCGACGTCGCCCCTCTTCGCGCGCAGGTCGTTCTGGATCATCAACCGGACGATCGCGGCCGCCGGCTTCACGACCCGCCCGTACCACGCGGCGGTCCCGTCGTTCGGCGAGTGGGGCTTCGTCCTCGCGGCGCCGCGGCCCTTCGACGTCCCGCCGCACCTCCTCCCCGGCCTCCGCTACCTCTCCGACGAGACGCTCCCCGCCCTCTTCTCGTTCGGCCCCGACATGGCCCGGTGGGCGGAGGCGCCCGTGAACCGCCTCCACGACCAGGCGCTCGTCAGGACCTACGAGGCCGAGTGGCGGAAGTTCGAGTGACGATGCCCTCCCGACGCGAGGCGATCGCCGCGCTCGCCGGCCTCCCGGCCCTCTCGGCGCTCCTCGCCTCCTGCCGCAACGCCCCGGAGCGGCCGCCGTTCGGGGGGAGCGTCGTCGGGGCCGACGTCCTGCGCGGGCACAAGCTCCGGACGGGCGAGCTCCTCTCGCGCCCGGCCGCGCGCCGCGAGAGCGTCGGCGTGGCGATCCTCGGCGCGGGGATCTCCGGCCTCTCCGCCGCGTGGACGCTCGCGCGGGCCGGATTCACCGACTTCCGCCTCTACGAGCTGGAGGACGACCCGGGCGGGAACGCCCGCTCCGGGCGGAACGACGTCTCGGCGTTCCCGTGGGGCGCGCACTACGTCCCCGTACCGCTCTACCGGAACCCGGCGCTCGAGAAGCTCCTCGCCGAGGTGGGCGCCCTCGCGGGGAGGAACGCCGACGGCGAGCCCGAGTGGGCCGAGGAGATGCTCTGCGCCGAGCCCGAGGAGCGACTCTTCTTCCGCGGCCTCTGGTACGAGGGGCTCTACCCGCGGGCCGGCGCCTCGCGCGAGGACCGCGCCGAGCTCTCGCGGTTCGAGCGCGAGATGCTCCGCTTCGCCTCACTGCGCGACGCGAAGGGACGGCGGGCGTTCGCTCTTCCACGGCGCCGCTCCTCCGACGACGCCGAGTGGACTGCGCTCGACCGCGTCTCGATGCGCGAGTGGCTGACGCGGAGCGGCTACTCCGGTGCGCGCCTCTTCTGGTTCGTCGAGTACGCGACGCGCGACGACTTCGGCTCGTCCCTCGACGACACGTCCGCCTGGGCCGGCATCCACTACTTCGCCTCGCGCCTGCGCGGCACCTCCCCCGACGGCCCGTTCGAGCAGACCGCCCCGTTCCTCACCTGGCCGGAGGGGAACGGACGCCTCGCGAAGCACCTGGTTGCGGCGGCCGGCGGCCGCATCGTGACCGGCGCCGTCGTCTTCGACGTCGTCCCGCGCGCCGACGGCGCCACGCTCCGCTGGCTCGACGTGCCGCGCAACGAGGTCGTCGAGGTGTCGGCCCGCCACGTCGTCTACGCGCTCCCGCGCTACACCGCCGCGAAGGTCCTCGCCCCGTGGCGCGAGGCGCCGCCCGCCTTCCTCCGCACCTTCGAGTACGCGCCGTGGCTCGTCGCGAACCTGACGCTCACCGGGCGCCCGGCGGACCGGGGCTTCCCCCTCTCGTGGGACAACGTCCTCTACGACTCGCGCGGCCTCGGCTACGTCGTCGCGACGCACCAGGGGGGCAGGAGCCACGGCCCCACCGTCCTGACGTACTACCTCGTCTTCGCCGGCGAGGAACCGAGGAAGGCGCGGGAGAAGCTCCTCTCGGCCACCTGGAGCGAGCTCGCGACGGCGGCCCTCGCGGACCTGACGCGAGCCCACCCCGACCTCCCGTCGCTCGTCACGAACGTCGACGTCTTCCTCTGGGGGCACGCGATGGCGCGCCCGCACCCGGGCTTCGTCTGGCACCCCGACCGGGCCGCGCTCGAGGAGCCCGTCGGCCGCGTCCGCTTCGCCCACGCCGACGCCTCCGGCCTCCCGCTCTTCGAGGAGGCCCAGGACGCCGGCGTGAGGGCCGCCGAGGCGATCCTCGCCGAGGACGGCGAGCGCTTCACGTCGCTCCTGGCCTGAGAAGGCCTGCCCGCGGTCCCTCTCAGTCGTCGCGGAGCGGCCCCGGCGCCGTGGCAGGGCGCAGGACGGCCTCCTCGCCGATCGCCGTCTTCCCGAACGCGAGGTTGAAGACCGGGAGCGCCGTCAGCGTCGTGACGATCGCCATGATGACCATGATCGAGAAGAGCGTCGGCGTGATGACGCCGCGCTCGAGGCCGATGTTCAGGATGATGAGCTCCATCAGGCCGCGCGCGTTCATGAGCGCGCCGATCCCGATGGCCTCCCGGTGCGGCTCGCCGCCGAGGCGCGCGGCGGCGTAGCAGGCCCCTCCCTTGCCGAGGGTGGCGCCGAGGAGGACGAGGAGCGCGAGGCCCCAGAGGGCCGGCGAGTTCACGAGGCCGATCCGCGTGTTGAGCCCCGAGTAGACGAAGAAGAGCGGGAGGAGGAGGTTCACGGTGAGCGGCTGGACCTGCTCCTCGATGCGGCGGGCGATCTCGCCGCGCGGCATCGCCGCGCCCAGGACGAAGGCGCCGAAGACGCCGTAGATCCCGACCTTGTCGGTGTACCAGGCGGCCGCGGCGAGGAGCATCAGCGCGCCGGGGAGGGCGACGCTGTCGTACGCCTCGCGCTTCTCGATCCACGCCCCGGCGCGGGCGAGGACCGGGCGGAGGACGAAGAAGGCGAAGAGGGCGAACGCGAGGCCGCCGCCGATCGCCCAGACGGCGATCGCGGCCTGCCCCGAGAAGCTCGCGAGGACGATCGCGAGGATGCACCACGCCGCGGCGTCGTCCGCCGACCCCGCCGCGAGGGCGAGCGTCCCCATCGAGGTCCCCGAGAGCCCGCGCTCGTAGATGATCCGCGCGAGCATCGGGAACGCGGTGATCGACATCGCCGCCCCCATGAAGAGCGCGGCCTCTCCGACCGAGACCTTCTCGGCGAACAGGGCCGTGTCGCCGTGGACCCCCCAGGCGATGAGCGCCCCGAGCGCGAAGGGGGTCAGGATCCCCGCCCACGAGACGGTCACCGCGCTCCGGGCCCGCTTCCGGAGGAGCTCCACGTCGAAGTCGAGGCCGACGAGGAACATGTAGAGGACGAGGCCGATCTGCGCGACGACGTAGATGACCGGCATCGCGGCCTTCGGGAAGAGGACCGGCTGCGCCTCCGGCGCGAGCCACCCGAGGAGCGACGGGCCGAGGAGGACCCCCGCGATCATCTCCCCCACGACCTGCGGCTGCCCGAGGAACCGCGCGAGGTACCCGACGAGCCTGCAGGCGAGGAGGATCGCCGCAAGCGCGAGGAAGAAGACGATGGACAGCTCGTGGTTCGACACGCGGGCGGACTTTAGCCGCTGGCCCGCCCTCCCGTCACGCGCGCGGGGGCCGTGGCGCGTGGCGCCGGCACGGCCGGCCTCCGGCCCCCTCGCCGCCCCGATAGACTCGGCCCCGCACGTGCCCGCGCCGAGCTCCTCCCCGTGGCTCTTCTCCCGCCGCGCCGACCTCCTCCTCTTCGGCGGGCCGGCGCTCGCGTCGCTCCTCCTCCTCGCGTGGGGCGCGCGGACGGGGGACCTCGACGGCGAGCTCCCGCTCGCGCTCTGGGTCTTCACCGTCGTCGGCGTCGACGTCGCGCACGTCTGGTCGACCGGGTGGCGCGTCTACGCCGACCCGGAGGAGTTCCGGCGGCGTCCCGCGCTCTACCTCGCGATCCCGGGTGTCGCGTACGCCGCCGGCGTCCTCCTCCACACGGCCGGGTCGCTCGTTTTCTGGCGCGCCCTCGCCTACCTCGCCACGTTCCACTTCGTGCGGCAGCAGTACGGGTGGGTCGCGCTCTACCGGAGGAAGAGCGGGGAGAACGCCGAGCCGGGCGCGGCGTGGGAACGGCGCCTGGACGTCGCGACGATCTACGGCGCGACGCTCGCGCCGCTCCTCTGGTGGCACGCCTCGCTCCCGAGGCGGTTCCACTGGCTGATCGCGGGGGACTACGCGGCGGGCCTCCCGGCGTGGGTCGGGAGGTGGGCGCTCGCCGCGTTCGGAGCCGTCTTCCTCGCGTGGCTCGCGAAGGAGGCGCGACGCCTCGCGACGGGCCGCCCCGTCTCCTGGGGGAAGGCCCTCGTCGTCGTGACGACGACGCTCGTCTGGTTCCTCGGGATCGTCGTCCTCGACAGCGACTACGCCTTCTCGGTGACGAACGTCCTCGTCCACGGCGTGCCGTACTTCGGCCTCGTCTTCCTCTCGCAGAGGAAGGCCGCCGAGGCGCGCGCCGCCGCGGGGCGCCCGGGCGTCCTCGCCGACGTCGGCGCGCGGAACGTCGCGCTCTTCCTGGCGCCGCTCGTCGCGGCCGCGTTCCTCGAGGAGTGGGGCTGGGACCGGCTCGTCTGGCACGAGAACGGCGCGCTCTTCCCCGGCGCCTCCGTCGACCCCGGCCCCGTCCTCCTCGCGCTCGTCGTGCCGCTCCTTGCCCTCCCCCAGGCGACGCACTATCTTCTCGACGCGTGGATCTGGAAGGTGCGGCCCGAGAACGCGGCGGCGACAGAGGCGATCGGCCTCGAACCGTGAGAGCCGCTCCGTGACGCCTCTCGGCACCCACCTCCTGCTCGACCTCGCCGGCGCGCCGTTCGCGACGCTCGACGACCCGGACCTCGTCCGGGCCGCGCTCCTCGAGACCGTCGCGGCCATGGGCGCCCGGGTCCTCGGCGTCCACCTGCACCGCCTCTCGCCGCAGGGGATCTCCGGGGTCGTCGTCATCTCCGAGTCGCACCTGACGATCCACACCTGGCCCGAGCGGGGCGAGGCGGCCGTCGACCTCTTCACGTGCGGCGACGCGGAGAAGGCGCGCGGCGCGGTGGCGGCCCTCGTCGCGCGGCTCGGCGCCACGGTCTCGGAGCTCCGCGAGGTCGCCCGGGGCGCCGCCGCGCGCCGCTGACGGGCGGCGCCGCCTCGAGGAGGCGCGCGCGTCCCTCGTCTCGATCCGTCGGGGCACGAACGGGAAGAGAGTCGTCCCGTTTTTCGGCAACAATGAAGATTTCGGGTTTCTTGCGCGACCCGGCTCTGTCCGACATTAGAATCGGCGCCGAATCGCGGCCGCGCTCGTGCGGACGGAAGCCCCGCAGTCCGCGCCCCCGGGGCGCCGTTTCACGAGGGGAATCCCCCGGCGCCCACGCGGCCACGACTTCGACGCAGCCGCCCATGCCCACCCGAACCGATGGAATTCGTCGCACTCGAAGGAGACAACAGATGAAGACCACCCTCACGGCTCTCGTCCTGGCTTTCGGCATCTCCGGCGCGGCCGCCGCGGCGACGCCGGCCGCCGCTCCGGCGAAGGCCGATCCCAGGATGGCCCAGTCCGCCGAGAAGGCGACGGACGACGCCGCGGCCCAGATCGCGCAGGTCCGCGCCGACATCCAGAAGGACCGCAACTCGATCGTCGGCGCCGCGATGGAGCTGACCGACGCGCAGGCCCCGGTGTTCTGGGAGCTCTACGGCCAGTACCGCGCCGCGCGCAAGGCCTCGGCGGATCGCATCGTGGCCCTCATCACCGAGTACGCCAGGACGGCGGCCACGATGACCGACGAGCAGGCCGGAAAGCTCGTCGACGAGATGGTCGCGATCCAGAAGCAGGACGCCGCGACGAAAGCGGAGTGGGCCCCGAAGTTCAAGCAGAAGCTCCCGGGCAAGGTCGTCGCCCGCTTCTTCCAGGTGGACAACAAGCTCGACACCATCATCAATTTCCAGCTCGCGTCCGAGATCCCGCTCGTCCGGTAGGACGCCGACTCAAAAGGAGACACGCATGAAGACGTTTTCCAGGTCCCTCGCCCTCGTCGCCCTCCTCGCCGTCGCCGCGGCCCCGGTGGCCCTGGCCCAGGAGAAGAAGATCGAGATCACGCCGACCGTCGGCTACCGCTTCGACAGCACGGTCTCGACCGACGGCAGCGCAAAGGTCGACTCCGTGAAGGCCCAGGGCGCGGTCAGCTACGGCCTGACGGCCGAGTACGCCCTCCAGCCGAACTGGAACGTCGAGCTCCTCTGGAGCCACCAGTCGAGCACGCTCAAGGCGAATTTCAACGGCAATCCCCCGGCCGGCGTGAACCCGGAGTTCGCCGACCTGAGCGTCGACACGATCCAGATCGGCGGCCTCTGGCAGTCGGGCCGGAGCCGGGACAGGGTCCGCGGCTACTTCGACTTCCTCCTCGGCGCGACGATCCTGAACCCGACGAACAACTTCGACACGGTGAGCCGCTTCTCGATGAGCCTCGGCGGCGGCGCGAAGTTCGCGATCTCCGACAACATCGGCATCCGCGCCGGCCTCCGCTGGATGCCCGTCTACATCAACTCCACCGACAGCGGCTACTACTGGTGCGACCCCTACTGGGGCTGCTACGAGGCCTACTACACGAACTACCTCAACCAGTTCGACACGCACGTCGGAGTGATCATCAAGTTCTGACCGGGCCCCGGCCCGGCGCCCGCGCCCGCTCCGCCCTCCGGCGGGGCGGGCGCTTCGCTTTCCGCCGGGCCCGGCCGTAGAGTCGGGGCAGATGCCCAGGGCGCACGGCACGGACCGACTCGAGCCCGGAGCCCCCGGACGCCTCCGCCTCACGTGCGCGCGGCCGAAATCGTGGGTCGCACGCCGCCCGGCCGCGCCGGGGAACCCGATGCACCCGGGGACGGCCGTCCGGTGGGAGGACGAGCTCTGGGAGGTCGTCGTCGCCGAGCGCGGGCCCGAAGGCGGGGTCCGCTACGAGCTCGCCCGGTGGGACGACCAGCACGCGATCCGGGTCCTCCTCCCGTACGACGAGACGAGCGAGGTCGAACGGGAGGCGGACGCTCGCGACGTCGGCCGGCGCCACGTGGCGGGCTGGACGGCCCTCCTCCTCTCGCCCGTCGTCGGGCTCCTCCCGGGGCGCGTCCAGGATCGCCTGGGGCTCGAGCTCGGGATCCGCGCCTCGCGCCTCACGCTCGCGTCGATCTTCGTCCCGTTCGCCGCCGGGACGTACGCCGTCGTCATGTCCCTCGCCGCGGGGTTCGGCGCAGGCCTCCAGGTGGCCTGCCTCGGCCTCGAGCCGCTCCTCCCCCTCGTCTCGTTCTTCCTTCCCGAGTCCCTGCTCCGCCTCGGAGTCGTCCTTGCGCAGGACCGCCCCGTCGGCTCGCTCCTCGGGGTCCCGCTCTACCTTCTCGCCCGGGTCACGGGCCTCGTCGGCCCGGAGCCTTCTCCGCCGGGCCCGGCCGAGCCGGCGACGGCGCGGCGCCTCGACGACCGCTTCCTGATGCTCGAGCCGCTCCTCTCGTTCCTCCCGGAGGCCGAGCAGGAGGAGCTCCGGAGGAGCCGGGGCTTCTCCCCCGTCACGTGGGGGAAGAGGACGGCCTGGTTCCTCCTCGTCTACCCCGGCTTCACCGCCCCGGCGCAGGCCGCGAGGCTCGCGCTCCAGGGGGGAGACGTCCTCGACGTGCTCCTCCTCGCCGCGACGCTCCTCCTCGCCGCCGAGCAGGTCCGGAGGCTCCGCGTCCTGTCGGCGAACCGGCCCGCCCCGAGCCTCCTCGGGCTCCTCGTCCGGCCGTTCGCGCGGCCGCTCCTGGCACCGGGAGGAGGGGGCGCTCCGGCCCGGCCACCCGCCGGCTCCTGACGGCCCTGTCCCGGCGCCCCGCTGCGACACAGCACTTCCGGATTCGCGGGGTTTGTGGCAAAACCCGCCGCATGACGACGGACGCGATCGCCCCCACGCTCGGACCCCGCTTTTCGATGAAGTGGATCGTCAGCCCGCGGGTCGACCTCCTCTGGTTCATCGGGGGGTGCCTCGCCGCCTACGCCCTCCTCGCCGCCCACGCCGGCTTCCACGTCGACATGATCGCGGTCTGGTTCGCCTGGGTCGTCGTCCTCGACAGCCCGCACTTCTTCTCGACGTTCAGCCGGACCTACATGGACCGGGAGGAGATGAAGGGGCGCCGGACTCTCCTCCTCGCGAGCCTCGCCTGGTTCCTCGTCGGCCCCGCCGTCGTCGGCGTCTCCTACCTTCTCTACAGCGCGGGCGTCGCCTCGTACCGGACGCCCTGGACGACGTTCCTCCTCCTCTTCAACATCTGGGCCTACTGGCACGTCGTGCGGCAGCACTTCGGCTTCCTCCGCCTCTACGAGCGCAAGGGGGGCGAGACCGACGCCTTCGACCTGAAGCTCGACTCCGCGCTCCTCTACGGCGGCCTCCTCCTGCCGTTCGGCGCGTTCGCGCTGCGCCACCCCGAGGCGCGGCCGCAGTTCGGCCTCGGCCCGACGCCCGGCGCCGAGATGCTGATCGTCCGGGGGCTCGAGATCGCCTTCGCGGCGCTCGTCGCCACCTACGTCGTCCGGCAGGTCGCGAAGTGGCGGCGGGGCGAGACGCTCAACGGACCGAAGCTCCTCTTCCTTCTCTCCGTCGTCCCGCTCTACGCGATCATCTGCCTCTGGGACGCGGTCCTCACGGCGCCGCTCCTCGGCTTCGCCGCGTTCGTGACGATCTTCCATGACCTGCAGTACCACGCGATCGTCTGGTTCCACAACCGCAACCGGTACTACGCGCCGGGCGTCGACCCGTCGCGCTTCGGGCTCGCGGCGAAGGTGTCGTCGAGCTTCGCGGTCTATGCCGTCGCGGCGATCGGCTCGGCCGCCTTCTTCCGGTTCCTCGGCTGCGGCCTCGAGCTCTTCCCCGGCTGCTCCCCGTTCATCGCCCCCACGGGAGCGATGACGCTCTTCGGGCAGATGAAGTGGAGCGACCTCCTCGTCGGGGCCTTCATCGGCTTCTCGATGCACCACTACTGGGTCGACCAGTTCATCTGGAGGCCCGGCAAGAGCGAGCAGCTCCGCAAGGAGCTGAAGCTGACCTAGCAGGGCGCGATACGCCCGGCTGGGCCCCATCGCCCGATCGAAATAGACTCCGTTTCATGAACGGAGACTTCTCTCCCGACACCCTTCGGGCCTGGGGCGGCGCCGCCGTGGAGCGCCTCGCCCGCTACCTCGAGACGATCGAGAGCCGCCCCGTCCTCGCCCGGACGAAACCGGGCGAGGTCGTCGCGCAGTTCCCCCCCGAGGCCCCCGAGGAGCCCGAGCCGTGGGAGGCGATCGAGCGCGACCTCGACCGGCTCGTCGAGCCGAACCTGACCCACTGGCAGCACCCCGGCTTCATGGCCTACTTCGCGACGAACGGCTCCGTGCCGGGAATCGTCGGCGAGACGCTCGCGGCCGGCTACAACCAGGTCGGCATCCTCTGGCGCACGTCTCCCGCCTCGAACGAGATGGAGCAGGCGATGGTCCGCTGGCTCGCGAACCTCGTCGGCCTCCCGGCGGAGTTCGACGGGCAGCTCGCCGACACCGCCTCGGCCGCCTCGCTCATCGCCCTCGCCGCCGCGCGCGAGCAGGCCTTCCCCGACGTGAGGAAGACGGGCCTCTCGGGACTTCCGCCCGCGGTCGTCTACTGCTCCGAGCTCGCCCACTCCTCGATCGACAAGGCGTGCGTCGTCCTCGGCCTCGGGACCTCCGGTCTCCGGAAGGTCCCGACCGACGCGGAGCACCGGATGGACGTCGCCGCGCTCGAGGCGGCGATCGCGGCCGACCGCGCGGCGGGACGCCGACCGATCGCCGTCGTCGCGACGGCCGGGACGACCGCCGTCGCCTCCGTCGACCCGCTCCCCGCCGTCGCCGCCCTCTGCCGGCGGGAGGGGCTCTGGATGCACGTCGACGCCGCGTACGCCGGGGCCGCGGCCTCGCTGCCCGAGAAGCGGCCCCTCTTCGCGGGCTGGGAAGAGGCCGACTCGATCGTCTGGAACCCCCACAAGTGGCTCTTCCTCCCGCTCGAGTGCACCGGCCTCTTCTTCCGGCGGATGGAGCGCGTCCGCCGCGCGTTCTCCGTCGTCCCGACCTACCTCGAGACGCCCGAGGGGAGCGCGGGGGTGCGGGAGTACATGGACTACGGCATCCAGCTCGGCCGCCGCTTCCGGGCGCTGAAGGCGTGGATCCTGCTGCGGACCTTCGGCGCGAAGGGGCTCCGCGAGCGGCTCCGGAGCCACGTCGACCTCGCCGCGCGCCTCGAGCGGGACCTCCGCCGCGAGCCGGACGTCGAGATCCTCGCCCCGGTCCTCTTCTCCGTCGTCGTCTTCCGCTTCGCCCCGGCGGGGCTCACGGAGCCGGAGCGCGACGCGCTCAACCAGCGGGTCCTGGAAGAGGTCAACCGGGAGGGGCGCTCCTTCATCTCCCACGGGGTCGTGAAGGGGCGCTACGCCCTCCACGCCGCGATCGGGAGCCTCCGGACCGGGGAGCGGCACCTCGACGCCTTGCTCGCGTCCCTCCGTGCGGCCCGGTCGGCGGCTGAAACCGTGACCCGTCCGAACCCGTAGATTGGCCAGAGAGCCGGAGGGTGAGTCGTCCCGGGCTGCCGCGCGCGGTCCCCTGCGGCACGCAAGTCCCTCCGTGAGAGCGAGATGAGCCTGATCGAACCGAGCAACCGCACCGCGGACCTCTCCGCCCTGAAGATCCGGCGCGAAGCCCGCCCCGACCGGGGCCGCTGGGTCCTGCCCGCCGTCGCGACGGCGATCGTCGTCGTCCTCGCCGCCGTCCTCGTCTGGGGGAAGGCGACGGGCGCCACCTTCCGCGCCCCCGAGGTCTCCGTCACCCGCGTCGCCCTCGTGACGCCGACGCAGGCCTCGACCGTCCTCACCGCCTCCGGCTACATCGTCGCGCGGAGCAAGGCCGAGATCTCCCCGAAGTCGGTCGGGCGCGTCGCCTGGATGAACCTCGAGGAAGGGCAGAAGGTCCGGAAGGGCGAGCTCGTCGCGCGCCTCGAGTCGCAGGAGCTCGAGGCGCAGCGGAAGCAGTACTCCGCCTCGCGCGAGCAGGCGCTCGCCGAGCTCGCGAACGCCCGGATCGAGAAGCAGCGCGCCGCCGCCCTCCTGAAGGACCAGGTCGGGAGCCAGCAGGCCTTCGACGCGGCCGACTCCCGCGTGAAGGCGCTCGAGGCGCAGGTCTCCTCGATCGAAGCGCAGGTGCGCTACGTCGAGGAGCTCATCAAGAACTCGGAGATCTACGCGCCGATCGACGGCGTCGTGACGGTGAAGAAAGCGTTCGTCGGAGAGACGGTCGCCCCGCAGGGCTTCGGCGGCGCCGGGTCGGCGGGGGCGACGTTCGCCGTCATCGTCGACCTCGGCTCCCTCGAGATGGAGGCCGACATCAACGAGCAGAACCTCGGGCGGCTCTCCATCGGCCAGCCGGCCGAGGTGGCCCTCGACGCGTATCCCGACAGGCCCTACAAGGCCCGTCTCCGGCAGATCGTGCCGACCGCGGACCGGCAGAAGGGCTCCGTGAAGGTGAAGATCGAGATCCTCGACCGGGACGCCCGGGTCCTCCCCGAGATGTCGTGCCGCGTCGTCTTCCTGAACCCCGAGACGAAGGTCGACACGGAGGCGAAGCCGAAGGTGATGGTCCCGGCCGCGTCCGTCGTCGAGGTCGACGGGAAGAAGGGGGTCCTCCTCGTGAAGGAGGGAGAGGCCCTCTTCCGGCCCCTCGCGATCGGCGCGGCGGCGGGGAGCCAGGTGGAGGTCGCCTCCGGGGTCTCCGGCGGCGAGGAGATCGTCGCCGAGGCAGCGGGGTCGAACGTGAAGTGGCGGGCGGAGCAGAAGATCCGCGTGAAGAAGGACTGACGAGGAAGCGATGGCCGAACCCCTCATCCGGATCGAGAACGTCGTCAAGCAATACACACGCGACACGCAGGTCCTCACCGTCCTCGACGGCCTCTCCCTCGCCGTTGAGAAGGGGGACTTCGTCGCCCTCATGGGCCCTTCGGGCTCCGGGAAGACGACCCTCCTCAACCTCGTCGCCGGCATCGACCGCCCGACGAGCGGTCGGATCGTCGTCGGCGAGGCCGAGGTCTCCGCGATGGGCGAGGGGGCGCTCGCCCGCTGGCGGAGCGAGAACGTCGGGTTCATCTTCCAGCTCTACAACCTCGTGCCGGTCCTGACGGCGTTCGAGAACGTCGAGCTCCCGCTCCTCCTGACCCGGCTCGGCAAGAAGGAGCGGCGCAGGCAGGCCGAGACGGCGCTCGGCGTCGTGGGCCTCTCCGACCGGATGGACCACTACCCGCGGCAGCTCTCGGGCGGGCAGGAGCAGCGCGTCGCCATCGCGCGCGCCATCGCGACCGACCCGTCGCTCCTCGTCGCCGACGAGCCGACGGGCGACCTCGACGCGAAGTCGGGCGAGGAGATCCTCGTCCTCCTCGAGCGCCTCCACGCCGAGTTCGGCAAGACGATCGTCATGGTGACGCACGACCCGAAGGCGGCGGCCCGGGCGCACCGCCTCGTCCACCTCGACAAGGGGGTCCTCAAGGAGGACATCCGGGCGAAGGAGGCGACGGGAGAGATCGGGGTCGCGGCCGCCGCGGCGATCGCCGCCGGGAAGTAGGCGTGAAGCTCCTCCCGCTCGTCCTGAAGAACCTCCTGAGGAAGAAGACGCGCTCGGCGCTGACGATCGGCTCGATCGTCCTGCCGCTCTTCGTGATCTGCATCCTCGGGACGCTCCTTCGGGCCCTCGACTCGGACCCCTCCGGCGGGAAGGGGATGTACCGGCTCATCGTCCGGCACAAGGTCTCCATCACGAACTGGCTCCCGGGCGCCTACGACCCGAAGATCCGGAACCTCCCCGGCGTCGTCGAGACGCTCCGGATGAACTGGTTCGGCGGGTCGTACGTCGACCAGTCGGCGAAGAACCAGTTCGCCCGCTTCTCCACGTCCGACGCCGACCGGCTCCTCAAGGTCTTCGACGAGGCGAAGGTCGTCGAGGGGAGCGAGGCCGACTGGGTCGGCGACCGCTCCGGCCTCCTCGTCGGACGGCAGCTCATGAAGCGCTTCGGCTGGACGCTCGGGCAGAAGGTCTCCTTCAAGGGGGACATCTACCCGATCACGCTCGAGCTGACGATCCGCGCCGTCTACGCGGCGCCCGACGAGAGCGGCGTCTACTTCCACCACCAGGCGATCGAGGAGGCCCTCCCGCGGGTGAAGGGCTACGTCGGCTGGTACTGGCTGAAGGCCGACTCCCTCGCCGCCACCGAGCGGGTGCCGAAGCAGATCGACGCGATGTTCGAGAACTCCTCCTTCCCGACGCGGAGCGAGACGGAGAAGGAGTTCCAGGCCATGTGGGTCTCGATGCTCGGGAACGTGAAGCTCCTCGTCGGGTCGATCACGACGATCATCGGCGTCGTCATCCTCCTCATCGCGGCGAACACGATGGCGATGGCGGCCCGCGAGCGGGTCACCGAGATCGCCGTCTTCCGCGTCCTCGGCTTCGGGAAGGAGAAGATCCTCGGCCTCGTCCTGGGCGAGAGCCTCGCGCTCTCCCTCTTCGGGGGCCTCCTCGGCCTCGGCCTCTTCGTCCTGATGCTCCCGGGCTTCCGGGAGGGGCTCGTGAACTCCCCGATGGGGGCCTTCGCCGCCGGCGTGAAGCTCTTCCCCGAGGTCCTCCTCCTCGGGTTCGGCGTGACGGTCGCCGTCGGCCTCTTCGCCGGCCTCGTCCCCGCGATCCGCTCGGCCACGCGCCCGATCACCGAAGGCCTCCGCCAGGTGGCGTAGCCGCCGGCAGCGCAGCCATGAAGTTCGTCCCCTACGTCCTCAGGAGCCTCTTCAGGAAGAAGACGCGGTCGATCCTGACGATCGCCTCGATCGTCCTCCCCTTCTTCGTCATCTGCGTCCTCGGCACGCTCCTCGCGGCGCTCGACGCGGACACTTCGGGCGGGAGGGGGATGTACCGACTCGTCGTGCGGCACAGGGTCTCGCTCGCGAACTTCATCCCCGAGGCGTACAGGGAGCGGATCGCGCAGCTGCCCGGCGTGAAGGAAGTGACGATCCTCAACTGGTTCGGCGGGCAGTACAAGGACAACCGTCCCGAGAACATGTTCGCCCGCTTCGGGTGCGAGCCGGAGAGTCTCCTCCGCATCTTCGACGAGATCACGATCGTGGGAGGGAGCGCCGCCGGCTGGACCTCGGACCGGAAGGGCGCCCTCGTCGGCGAGCGCCTCGCGAAGCGCTACGGCTGGAAGCTCGGCGACACGTTCGTCCTCCAGGGCGACTTCTACCCGACGCGGCTGGAGCTGACCGTCCGTGCCGTCTACCGCGGCCCCGACGAATCCGGCGTCTACTTCGACCGGAAGGCGATCGAGGAAGGCGTACCCTGGGCGAAGGGGCAGGTCGGGACGTTCTTCATCAAGGCCGCGTCCGTCGAGGCCGTCCAGCGGCTCCCGCGCGAGATCGACGCGATGTTCGAGAACTCCTCCTTCCCGACGAAGACGGAGACCGAGAAGGAGTTCCAGAACGGCTTCGTCTCGATGCTCGGGAACGTGAAGGCGGTCGTCACGGGGATCTCCACCGCGATCGCCCTCGTCATCCTCCTCATCTCGGCGAACACGATGGCGATGGCCGCGCGCGAGCGCGTCACCGAGATCGCCGTCCTCCGGACGCTCGGCTTCGGCAGGCCGCTCATCCTGACGCTCATCCTCGCCGAGAGCCTCCTCCTCTCGGCGACGGGCGCGTTCGTCGGCCTCGGCCTCTTCCGCCTCGCCTTCCCCGTCCTAAAGGAGGGGCTCCTGAGCTCGCCGATGGCCGGCTTCGCCGCCGGCATGCAGCTCTTCCCCGAGGTCCTCCTGACCGGGATCGGCGTCACGCTCTTCGTCGGCCTCGTCGCCGGGATCGTCCCGGCCGTCCGCTCCGCCCGCCGCTCCATCCCCGACGGCCTCCGGCAGGTCGGTTAGGAAGGGAATCAGGATGCTCGGCATACCGCTGAAGTACAACGTCCGGAACCTCTTCGTCCGCAAGGTGACGACGACGCTCACCGTCCTCGGCATCGCCCTCGTCGTCGCCGTCTTCCTCTGCGTGATGGCGCTCGGCGAGGGGCTCACGACGGTCTTCACCGCCTCGGGCTCGGACAAGAACGTCCTCGTCCTCCGGCAGAACTCGCAGTCGGAGCTCCAGTCGGGCATCTCGCGCGACCAGGCGCCGCTCGTGAGGGCGCTCCCGGGGATCGAGAAGGACTCCGACGGCAAGCCGCTCGTCTCGGCCGAGCTCGTCGTCGTCCTCAACCTCGACAAGCGCGATGGCGGCTCGTCGAACGTCACGATCCGGGGCGTCGAGGAGAAGGGGATGGCGCTCCGCCCGCAGATGAAGATGACCGAAGGGCGGATGTTCGTCCCGGGGACGTCGGAGGTCATCGTCGCCGAGAGCGTCGCCCGGCGCTTCAAGGGGGCCGAGATCGGGCAGGAGATCCGCTTCGGCGCCTACCGCTGGAAGGTCGTCGGGCACTTCGACGCCGGAGGGACCGCCCCCGACAGCGAGATCTGGACCGACACCGAGGGGATGCTGAACACGTTCAAGCGGGGCGGCTACTCGTCGATCCTCGCGCGGACGACGGACCGGGCCGCGCGCGACCAGTTCGTCGCGGCCGTCGCAGGCGACGCCCGCCTCGCCCTCGAGGGAAAGGTCGAGAGGGCCTACTACGACGAGCAGACGGCGACGGCCGCGCCGATCAAGTTCCTCGGCGTCTTCGTCGGCGTCGTCATGGCGATCGGCGCCTGCTTCGGCGCGATGAACACGATGTACGCGGCCGTCTCGGCCCGCACGCGCGAGATCGCGACGCTCCGCGCCCTCGGCTTCTCGCGCCTGGCGATCCTCGTCTCCTTCGTCCTCGAGTCGATCGCGCTCGCCTTCCTCGGCGGCGTCGTCGGCTGCGCACTCGCCTTCCTCCTCGTGAAGCTCGCCCTCTCGGGGGTGACGGGGACGACGAACTTCGCGACGTTCGCCGAGGTCGTCTTCGCGTTCCGCCTGACGCCGGCGCTCCTCCTGACGGGGATCGTCTTCTCGCTCGTGATGGGCTTCTTCGGCGGCCTCTTCCCGGCGGGCCGGGCGGCCTTCACGAAGATCACCGCGGCGCTGCGGCAGGTGGGCTGACGGCCGCGGGGCGGTCCTGGGGCCGCCCCGCGGCGCGGACGAGCTCCGGGAAGCGCGGGAGCCTGCGGACCTCTGCGAGGTCCGGGTCGCTCGCGAGGAGCTCCGGCTCGTCGAAGTCCTTCCCGGGGAGCTCCGCGACGAGGAGCTCGAGCGCCTCGTCCGGGCGGCCGAGGGCCGCCTTCAGGCAGGCGAGGTCGTAGACGGGGACCCAGGAGTCGGGCCGCGCCTTCCGGGCCCTCTCGAAGAGCCGCTCCGCCCCCGCCGCGTGGCCGAGGCGGCGCTGGCAGGTCCCGGCCTGTATCAGCGCCGCGAAGTCGTTCGGCCGGGCGTGGAGCACCTCGCGGTAGTTGACGAGCGCCCTCCGGTAGTCGCCCTTCTCGAACCAGAGGTCCCCCGAGAGCTTGTTCCCGCGCGGGAAGCCCGGGTCGAGCGCGGCGGCCCGGTCGTACCAGGAGCGCGCGTCCTCCCACCGGCCCCGGGCCTGCGCGACGAAGCCGAGGTTCGTCATCGCCTCGACGAACCCGGGGGTCACCCCGAGCGCTGCGTGGAAGGCCTTCTCCGCCTCGTCGAGGCTCCCCTCGAGGAGCGCGATCGTCCCGATCATCGCGAGGACGCGCGCCTGCTTCGGGTCCTGCGCGAGGGAGCGGGCGTACTCGTCCTTCGCCTCCTCGAGCCTCTCCTGCCGGAGGAGGACGAGGGCGAGGACGTTCCGGGCCGAGACGTTCGCGGGGAGGACGGCGAGGATCTCCCGGAGGAGCCGCTCGGAGTCGCCCCAGCGCTTCTGCTGCGCCGCGTGCCGGGCGTCCTCCAGCTTCTCGTAGAACGGCATCCCGTCCTTCGGGTCCATCCCGGAGAGGCTCTGCGCGGCTCCCGCCGGCGCGAGGTAGCCGAGCGAGCGGAGGGCCTCCATCGTCTCCTTCGACATCGGGCTCGCCTCGGCCGCGACCGCCTTCCGCGCCGAGGCATCCATCGTCGACTGGAGGAGGTCGTCGAGGAGCGCGGCCCGCCGGCGGTCCTTCTCGAAGATGTTGGCGAGCTCCTTGGGATCGGCCGCGAGGTCGTAGAGCTCGGGGCGCGGCGCCCTCACGTACTTGAACCCGCCGCTCCGGACGGCGTGGAGGGGCGCCATCCCGAAGCCGACCTCCGAGAGGAGCGACTCGCTGTACTGCGGCCGCGCCGGCGGCGGGGCCTCGCCCCGGAGCGCGGGGAGGAGGTTCGCCCCTTCCGTCTCCCCGCCGCCCGGCAGCCCGAGCAGCGCGAGGAGGGTCGGGACGATGTCGACGCTCGACGCGGGGCCCTCGTAGAGCTTCCCCTGGGGAACGAGCCGCGGGTAGCGGACGAGGAGCGGCACGTGGACGGTCGCGTCGTAGACGAAGACCGCGTGCGTCTTCTCGCCGTGCTCGCCGAGGCTCTCGCCGTGGTCCGCGGTCGCGACGACGACCGTGTCGTCGAGGAGGCCGTCCGCCCGGAGCCTCTCGAGGATCCGGCCGAGCGCCCGGTCGACCCCGGCGATCTCGGCGTCGTAGGGTGTCGGGGCGAGCGGCCGGTCCTGCGCCTCCGGGGTGTAGGGCTGGTGCGGGTCGAAGAAGTGGACCCAGGCGAAGAACGGCTTCTCCCGCCCGCCCCGCTTCCACCCGTCGAGCCACTCGAGGAGCCGGTCCGCCGTCTTCCGCGCGGGGCGGTCCCGGATGAGGAAGAGCTTCGGGGCGTCCTCGGTCCAGAGATCGTCGTCGTACGAGTCGAACCCCTGGTCGAGCCCGTAGCGGCGGTTCAGGACGATCGCCGAGACGAGGGCGTGCGTCGCGTAGCCCGCCGCCTTCAGCCGCTCGGCGAGCGTGACGGCCCCCGCGCCGAGCGCGTACGACCCGTTGTCCCTCACGCCGTGCGCCGGCGGGAGGAGGCCGGTCAGGATCGAGGAGTGCGACGGGAGCGTGATCGGAGCGACGGCGATCGCGTCGGTGAAGCGGACCCCCTCGCGGGCGAGGCGGTCGAGGTTCGGAGTCCGCGCCAGCGTGAAGCCGTAGCAGCCGAGCCGGTCGGCCCGCGTCGTGTCGATCGTGACGAGGAGGACGTTCGGACGGTCGGCGCCCCGGCGCGTCCCCCGGCAGGCGGCGGGGCCGCCGAGGGCGGCCGCGAGGAGCAGGGTGAGGGCGGCGGGGCGACGCGGCACCGGCGGAGTATGCCCTCCGCGTGGCGCCCGCCTCGGGGGAGGAGACCGCGGGCGCGCGCGGCGCTGGCCCTCCGGAAAAACGGCGCGTAGACTCGCCCGCGCGCAACCCCGGCCGGCCAGCCGGCCCGGCCCCTCGATCCGCCGGCACCGGGGACGCGAGAGGGAGGGAGCCCACCGCCATGAAGAGGTTTGCCGCAGGCCTTTCCACACCGGCAATCGCCGCCGTCCTCCTCGTCACCGGTTCCGTCCTCGCCGACGTGACCATGACCGACGTGACCGCCTGGCAGACCCAGCAGCGCGCGGCGAACGAGCAGAAGAAGCTCGAGAAGAAGCTCCGCCGCTCCCAGCCCGGAAGCGGCCTCTCCGCGCTCGGGACCTCGACCCCGAAGCGTCTCTCCACGGGGAGCCAGTCGCTCGTCGACGCCTCCGGCCTGCAGTACTTCATCAACACCAACATCACGTTCTCGACGTCGAGCTCCGCCTCCGGCGCGATGTCCGAGGCGAGCTTCACCGGGCCGGTCCAGGCGACGACGTCCGCCGGCGGGACGGTGGCCTCCACGCTGAACGACGCGTTCGACGGCTACAACTCGCTCTGGTTCAGCCAGACCGCGACCGGGCCGGCCGAGACCGGGAACTCGGCGTACGTCGCCTACAACAAGAACGGCGCCGCGAGCCTCGACTCGGCCTGCGCGGGGCGCCGGGTCGTCTTTCCGACCCAGCCGATCTACGGGCTGCAGGTCTCGCGAAGGGTCTTCGTCCCCGCGAACGACAGCTTCGCCCGGTGGGAGACGGTCCTGACGAACGCCACCGGCTCGGCGATCGCCGTGAACGTGATCTCCTCGAACAACCTCGGCTCGGACGCCAACACCCGCGTCGACTCGACCTCGAGCGGCGACGCCGCCGCGACGGCCGCCGACTACTGGGTCTCGACCTGGCAGAACTACTCCGGCACGACCTCGAGCGATCCCCGCCTCGCCCACGTCCTCTGGGGTCCCGGAGGGATCGGGCCGAGCGTCGTCCACTTCACGGACGGCGACGACAACCCGTACTGGGCCTTCCACGTCGTCGTCCCGGCCAACCAGACCCGGATCCTCCTCCACTTCGTCACCGGCCAGCCCTCCAAGGCCGCTGCGCGGGCGAAGGCGACGCAGCTCGCGGCGAACCCGCTGACGGCGAACGCCGCGGCCTGCCTGAACGAGTTCGAGCTGACCGAGATCGTCAACTTCGCGTCCGCGGTCGCCGAGGCGAAGATCCCGGCCCTCGACCGCACCGGTCTCCTCGCCCTCGTCGCGGCGATCGCCGCCGCGGGCTTCTTCGCCCACAGGCGCATCGCCTGAGGCCGGCCTTCCGACAGCACCTCGCAGGCGGGCGGCGCTCCGGCGCCGCCCGTTCCGTTTCAGGCCGGCCCCTCCGGCCGCTCCGGGGCGAGGAGCCAGGCCGTCCCGGCGAGGCCCGCGACGACGAGGAGGTACCAGAGCGAGCGGGTGCCGTTCGTCGCCTGCGCGAAGCCCGTGGCCTCGAGGAGGAGCCCGACGGCGGCGCCCGCGGCGAGGAGAAGGAGCGCCCCGCCCGCGACCTTTAGGAGGACCGGCAACGCCCTGCGCCCGGAGCCGAGCGCGGCGAGGACGAGCCCTCCGAAGGCGCAGGCCGGGAAAAGGACCCACGCGGCGAGCCCGGGAGCATTCGGGGTCATGCCAAAGGACCCGGCGAGGAGGAAGAGCCCGGCGCCGAGCCCGACGAGCGCGAAGACGAGTCCTGCGATCCTGAGCATGGGCCACCTCCCGCTGGCGACGCGATTATCCCCGCTCTCCCGACCCCGGCGCCCGCGGCGCCGAGTCCCGGTCGCTAGCGTCCCGCGGTCCAGGCGTAGACGGAGTCGGACGCGCGGTCGAACGCGACGAAGGTCCCCCGCGGGACGGCCCCTCCCGCCCCCGAGAAGACGTCGGCGGCGATCACCGTCTTCTCGCGGGCCGGCACGACCTGGACGAGGCCGCGGAACCACCACCCGGCCCCCTTCGGCGCGCGGAACGTGAGCGTCGAGACCTGCTCGTCGGGGATCCGGAGGAGTCCGCCCTCGAGGGCCGGGCGCTCCGAGGCCGGGAGACGGAAACGGAGCCAGAACGCCCCGCTCGCCGGCTCGGACTGGACCTTCAGCTCGGTCGCCGGCGCGGGGACCCAGGCCGGGACGGCCCTGCCCGCCGCGGCACGCGTCGCGAACGCCGGAGAGCCCTGCGGGGGACCGCCGCAGCCGCCGAGCGCGGTGGAGAGGACGATCGCGAAGAGGAGGCCGAAGCGGCCGGTCACCGCTTCACTGGCACTTCGCGACGTTCTCCCGGACGTAGTCGGCGAGCGTCCCCTTCTTCGACCGGGAGCGGAGGTCGTCGAGGAGAGGCCAGCGCCAGCGGGACTTCTGCTTCAGGAGGCTGTCGTAGACGCGGAGGGCGCTCTCGATCCCGCCGACGAAGACCGCCTCGCGGTCCGCCGCCTTCCCGGGGTTCTGGATCGCCCACGCCGCGTTCCCGAAGTAGAGCTGCCCGACGATCTCCGGCGCCCCGTTCTTCCCCTGCCCGTTGAGCGGCCCGAGGAGCTCGGGGCAGGTCGAGATGAAGAGGTCGGGCGCGTTGACGATGAAGTTCGTCAGCCACTGCCGGGCGTTCTCGGCGCCCGAGGCGAGCGGGTCCTCCTCGAGCTGCCGGACGAGCGCCAGGGCCTGCGCCTTGTCCTCCGCGGACGAGGCCGTGGCCTGCGCGAGGCAGGGAGCGGCGACGACGACGGCGAGGACGACGACCGGCAGCGCGAGTCGCATGAGCGAAGGCCTCTTCATGAGCCCGGTACTATGCCCGAAATCGGCCCGCAATTCACCGGTGACGTCCACCGCAGCCCGTCAGGCCGTCGAGCGGACGTGGAGGCCGACGAGCAGCGCGGCGAGGAGGGCGGAGCCGAGGAGGCAGAGCCCGAGGAGCCAGAGGTCGATGCGTCCGTAGCCCGGGAGCGCCGGCATCTCGCGGGCGAGGACGAGGCCCGCCACCGAGAGCGCCACGGCGAGGGCGGCGGGGACGCCCACGAGACCCCACGAGACGCCGCCGGACGAAGCGACGATGACGAGGAAGCCGGCGAGGAGGCCGCTCGCGACGAGGCCGACGCACGGGCCGAAGAGCCGGCTCTCCTCGAAACGCCCCTGGACGAAAACGGCGGCGAGCGCCACCGACGCGACGCCGAACGCCACGATCCCGGCCGAGAACGCCAGGACGAACGACGTGAAGGAAGTGTCCACGAGGCCTCCGCGGCGACCCTAGCGCCCCGCGGCCCGCTTCACAAGCGGGCCTCCGCGTCAGGCGCGCGCGGGCTCGGCCGGGAGCTTCCCGAGGAGGCGCCAGAGTCCCCTGTGGAAGCGGTGGATGCCGCGGACGTCGGGCAGGAACATGAGGAGGCAGTGCCCCGAGACGAGCGCGACGCCCTTCTCCCGGGCCGCCCGCGCCGCCTCCTCCGAACCCGCCCCCTGCTGGAGCCAGACGCTCCGGATCCCCGCCTCCGCCGCTTCGCCGACGAGCCGGGCCGCCTGAGCCGGCGGCGTCACGACGACGAGGCCGTCGACGCGCCCCGCGACCGCGGCGAGGCTCTTTTCGCAGCGCAGCCCCTCGAGCTCGCCCGCCTCGGGGTGGACCGGGACGACGTCGTAGCCGCGGGCCTTCAGCTCGCGGAGGATCACGTTCCCGAACTTCTTCCCCGAGCGTGAGGCGCCGGCGAGGGCGAGGCGCTTCTGCGAGACGAAGCTGCGGACCATCCCGGACGTCAGGGAGGGATCGATGGTCATGGCACGCCTTTCGGGCCGCGTCGGGCGGCCGCCCGATTCTCGCGCGGACCGGGCCGCTACTCCACGAGGAGGAGCTGCGCCGTCTCCCCGAGCGCGGCGAGCCGCCCCGAGCCGGGCTTCCCCTCGGTCTTCCGCTCGACGTAGAGGAGCACCCCGAAGTCGGGGAAGTCGGGCTCGGCGAACGCGTCGTCGGGGTCGTCCACGTCCTCGTCGAAGCCCGCGTCGAGGTTCGGCCGCAGGATGAGGTCCGACTCCGGCTCGTCGAGCGGCGCGAAGTAGTACGGCCCGATCGACGCGCTCTCGTGCATCCGGAACGTGACGCCCAGGAGGCGCTCGACCTCCGCGCGGACGCCCTCGACGTCGTCGGTGAGGAACCCCCAGAGCTCGACGGCTTCGCTCATGCGGTCATTCTGCACGAGCCCGGGTCCTCGGGCGGAGCTCCCGGAGCTCAGAGCCGCCGCAGGTCGGCGCGGTTCTCCCAGAACGAGATCTCCGGCGGGCCGGCGAAGAGCGCGGCGGCGCCCTCGAGGAAGGCGCGGAGGTGCGGCGTCTGCAGGTGCGGCCCGAGGTAGGCGGCCCGGCTCGTCCAGAGCTCGAAGAGGAGGATCCGGTCGGGGTCGGCGACGTCGCGGTGGACCGAGATGCCCAGGCAGTCCGGCTCCTTCTCGACGACGGTGGACACGAGCGCCTCGAGCGCCTCGACGCCCGCGTCGCCCTTTCCCGGCTGCGCCCTGTAGAGGATGTGCACCGTCAGCGGCTCCTGCGGCATCTCTCCCTCCTACCCCTTCCGTCCCGCCAGGAGAAGGACGGTCCCGACCGCGACCGCACCGGCGCCCGCCCAGACGGGGACCTCGACCGTCTCTTTCTCCTTGAAGGAGAGCTCGAGGCCGGCGACCTTCGCGCTGTGCGTCTTCTTCGTGTACTGGAACGTCCGGAACGCGAGCGCGGCGACTCCGAGAAGGATGAGCGCGAGCCCGACGATCGTCCTGGCCTTCATTCCGTCCTCCTTCGGGCGCCGGAGCGGCCCGCCGCGTCCCGGTGCCCCGAGCATAGGCCGGGAGGGCGGGCGTCGGCGAGCGCGGGAGGGCGGGCCGGTCAGGCGCCGAACGCGGGCGCGAAGACGGTCCTCGCGAACTCCTCGATCGTCGTCGGGGTCGTCGCGCGGGCGTCGCGCGGCCTCTCGGAGACGATCCAGCCGTCGTTGAAGCCGCGGTTCATCTCGACCATCGCTTCCGCGACGGAGGGGGACATCCCCTGCGAGAGCATCGCCTGCACGGCCGCCTCGTACGGGAAGACGACGTACGGGAGGTCGGGGCGCCCCACCGACGCGCCGAGAGCGCGCGCCGCCTCGGGCATCGTCAGGTCGGACGGGCCGAGGAGCTCCTCGGTGACGAAGCCCGCCGGGACGGGCCCGAGGAGGCGCTCGGCCGCCCGTTCGGCGATGTCGGCCGTGGCGATCTGGGGCATCGCGACGTCGGTGCGGATCGGGCTCCCGTAGATCCCCTGCGCCTTCACGAGGCCGATCCCGAAGAGGTGGTTCTCCATGAAGTAGGTCGGCCGGAGCGCGCGGACCGCGACGCCGGAGAGGGCCCGGAGCCGCGCCTCCTGGTCGTGGAGGCCGAGGATCGGGCCCGTCCGCTCCGGGAGGTGCGCCCCGATGCTCGAGAGGAAGACGACGAAGGGGATTCCGGATTCGCGGATCGCCTTCGCCTGCGCCTCCCCCGTCGCCCCCTGCTCCGCCCGGGCGTCCACCGCGTCGTACTTCGGCGGGAGGAGCGCAAAGGCGGCGTCTGCGCCACGGAACGCCTTCCCGAGGAACGCGGCGTCGCCGGCGTCTCCCGCGAGGACCTCGGCCCCTTTCGCGGCGAGTCCCGCGAGTCGCCCCGCGTCGCGCGCGACGACTCGAACGTGCGCCCCCTTCTCCAGGAGCCGTGCGGCGAGCTTCCCGCCGACGTTGCCCGTAGCCCCGAGGACCGTGATCGTCTTCGCCATCTGGTGCTCCTTCCTTCTCCTCGCTGGAGGAGCTACGACCCCGGGCCCGCGACGGGATTCCCCGGGCCGGCGGCCCGGTCAGAAGAGCTTCAGGGACCTCATCCGCTCGAGGCCGGCGTTCGCCAGCGCCGCGAGCTCGCGGAAGAGCTCCTCGTCCGGCGCCCGGAAGTTGAAGCACGCCTTCCCCTGCATCCGCGCCCTGAGCCCGGGCGAGATCCCCTCGAGGAGGTCCGGGAACATGTAGACGGAGAAGAGGTGGAACGAGACGTAGTTCTTCGTCACCTGCACGCTGCCGAAGAAGAGCTCCTTCTTCCACTCCGCGCAGTACGGCGTGTTGAGCGAGTACGCCTTCGGGCCGTCGGCGGTCACCCTGAGCCCCTTCGCGTGGGCCGCGAGGATCTTCCGGAGCGCGGCGAAGGCCTCGGCGGACTGCTCCGCGGTGGCACGGACCGGGGGCGTCTTCCCTGGGATCGTCGGCATCGCGGCCTCCTCGGAGCCAGATCGAACGCGCTCGAGGCTACCAGCCCGCGCCGTCCCGCGGCCGCGCCGCCGGCCTCCTAGGGGGCGAGGGCCGGCTCGAGCGCGGCCCGCACCTTCCAGCGGCCCGGACGCTCCCGGAGCCAGGAGCGGAGGAGGACGCACTCCTCGCACGGCTCGTCCGGGAAGCCGTAGGAGACGCGGTCGAGGACGCGGCCCGTCAGCGCCGGCTCGACGCCGAGGTAGGCGTCGACGAGGCCCGGCTCGGTGCCGTCGCCCGACAGGCCCGCGAAAGCCGCGTCGAGCGCGGCCCTGCGGAGCGGATCGAGCCCGACGACCTCGCACGCCTCGTCGACGGTCCCGCCCAGGAGCTCGCCGCACGACCCGGCGAGGAAGGCCTCGAAGGCCGCGCGGACGTAGGCGGTCCGGTTCCCGGCCGGGAGCCGCCGATCGACGAACGCGAGCCGCCGCTCCTTCAGCTCCGGCCGGGAGACCCCCGCGACGGCCCACGGGAAGGAGAGGCCGGCCCCGGGGCGCGGCTGGAACCAGCCCGAACGGACGGGCCTCGGCCCGGGAGGGGCGGCGAGCCGACGCTTCAGCGCCTCCGCCGCGTCGACGAGGGAGACCGCCGTCGCCTCGTTCCTCACGCCGGTCGCCGCCCGCCCGAACGCCTCGAGGACGTCCGGGAGCCGCGCGCGGTCCTCCCTCACCCACTCCTCGAGGACGTCGAGGAGGCGCGGGAAGAGGCGGAACGTCCACCGCCGCGACGCCGCCTCGAGGACGACCGGGGCGAGCGTCTCGCCGCTCGCGCGATCGTCGGCGAAGAGCGCGAGCGCCCTCCCCGCGGGCGACGGGCCGAAGGGACCCGTCCTCTGGGCCGCGAGGGGCCCTGCGGCGAAGGCGGCCAGGGCGAGGAGCCCTGCCGCAGCGGGGCGGACGAGCCAGGGCCGGAGGAGGCTCAGGCCGGCTTCGCCTTCCCCTTGATCATCCCGTAGATGACGAGGAGGAGGACGGCGCCGAAGACCCCCATCGCGAAACCCGCCGAGTCGCCCTCCTTGTAGAAGCCGACGAGGCGCCCGAGGAACGTCGCGAGAAGGGAGCCGCCGACGCCGAGGAGAGTCGTGGCGATCATCCCCATGTTCTCCCGCCCCGGGTGGAGGAGCTTGGCGAGGACGCCCGCGACGAGGCCGACGACGATCGTCCAGAGAATGCTCATGGCGCCATTCTCGTCCCGCCGGCCGGGCGCGGCAACGCGCCGCCGTCAGGCGCGACCGGACCAGCCGAGGATCGCCACGAAGTGGCAGGCGCTCCCGGCGAGGACGAAGAGGTGCCAGACCGTGTGCGCGTAGCGGACCCGCTTCGCCGCGTAGAACCCGATGCCGCCGGTGTAGAGGAGCCCGCCGGCCGCGAGCCAGGCGAGGCCCGGCCAGGGAACGGCCGCCAGGAGCGGCTTCGCCGCGACGACGACGAGCCAGCCCATCAGGACGTAGAGCCCGACGGCGAGCCTGTGGACCTTCTTCCCGAACGCGAACTCGAGGCCGATCCCCGTCCCGGCGATCGCCCAGACGAGCGACAGGAGCGTCCAGCCCCACGGCCCCCGGAGGACGCCGAGCGTGAAGGGCGTGTAGGAGCCGGCGATGAGGAGGTAGATCGCCGTGTGGTCGAGCTTCTGGAGGACCTGCTTGGCCCGGGAGGGGCGGACGGCGTGGTAGAGCGTCGAGACGAGGTAGAGGGCGACGAGGCTCGAGGCGAAGACGGCCGCGCCGACCACCTCGGGAGCGCCCCAGCGGCGCGACGCCGCGACGACGAGGAACGGGAAGGCGACCAGGCTCGCGAGGAGCCCGGCGCCGTGCGTCAGGCTGTTCGCGATCTCCTCGCCCTTCGTGAGGGTGCGGGCGCCGGCGGCAGGAGCGTCCATCCGGACCGGAAGTTAGCCCCCGCGTGTCACGGTCGCGTCACGGGCGGTGGGTCCGAAAAGGAAACGGGGGCGGCCCTTGCGGGCCGCCCCCGGCGGGACCGGATCCCGGAGCGGGACTACTCCATCCCTTCCGTCCCCTCGTGCTCCCGCTTGCTCTGCCAGACCGCCCAGGCGATCGCCGCCAGCGCGATGACCGCCACGACGAAGCCCGTCGCCCGGCCGCCGCTCGAGGGCGAGAGGACGTTGTACTGGAGGACGAGGCCGAGGCCGAGGAGGCTCACCATGTTCATGACCTTGATGAGCGGGTTGATGGCGGGGCCGGCGGTGTCCTTCAGCGGGTCGCCGACGGTGTCGCCCGTGACGGCCGCCTTGTGCGCCTCGGAGCCCTTGCCGCCGTAGATGCCGTCCTCGATCAGCTTCTTGGCGTTGTCCCAGGCGCCGCCCGCGTTCGCCATGAAGACGGCGAGGAGCTGGCCGACGAGGATCATGCCGGCGAGGAAGCCGCCGAGGGCGTACGGCCCGAGGAGGAAGCCGACGAGGAGCGGGGTCATGATCGCGAGGAACCCGGGCCCGATGAGCTCCTTCTGGGCGGTCGTCGTGCAGATGGCGACGACGCGGCCGTAGTCGGGCTTCTTCGTGCCGGCCCAGATCGCCGCGTCGCGGAACTGCACGCGGCACTCGTTGACGATGTAGAACGCCGCGCGGCCGACCGCGCGGATGAGCATCGAGGAGAAGAGGAACGGCACCGCGCCGCCGAGGAGGAAGCCGATGAAGACCTTCGGGTCGGCGACCGTGAGGCGCCCCGCTTCGGCGAGGTACATCTCGGTCGTCATCTGGTGGATCTTCTCCTCGCTCCCGACCGCGATGACGGCGATGAAGCTCGAGAAGAGGGAGACGGCCGCGATGACGGCCGACCCGATCGCGATCCCCTTCGTCTCGGCCTTCGTCGTGTTCCCGACCGCGTCGAGGTCCGCGAGGATCTGGCGGGCGCGCTTGGCCGAGCCCGGGGCGGCGGCGTCCATCGCCTTGACGTCGTAGGCCATCTCGCCGATGCCGTTCGCGTTGTCGGCGACCGGCCCGAAGACGTCCATCGAGATCGTGTTGCCGGTCAGGGTCAGCATGCCGATGCCGGCCATCGCGACGCCGTAGGCGATGAAGAGCGGGGGCGTCCCCGCGTAGCAGAGGACCGAGAGGCCGATGGCGCCCGCGATGACGATGATCGCCATGACGGTCGACTCGTAGCCGACGGCGAAGCCCTGGATGATGTTCGTCGCGTGGCCCGTCTGGCACGCGCGCGCGAGCCCCTTCACGGGCGCGTGGCCCGTGTGGGTGAAGTAGGACGTGACCTTGTTCAGCGCGATCGCGAGGAAGACGCCGATGAGGCAGGTCATGGCGGGCCGGAGGTCGAGGCCCGGGAAGCCGAAGTTGAAGAACGGCGAGAGGGCCGTCGGGTCGCCGCCCGGGAAGCCCGCCTTCGCGGTCGGGTTGCCGGCGAGGTACGCCGCGTCGAAGCGCAGGTACGAGAAGCCGAGCGCGAAGAAGCCGCCGATGCTGATGAGCGAGCCGATCCAGAAGCCGCGGTGGACGCTCTTCAGGGCCGTGTCGGACGTGTCGTTCGGGCCCGCCTTGACGGTGTAGGTCGAGATGATCGAGCCGAGGACGCCGATGCCGCGGACGAGGAGCGGGAAGATGACGCCCTTGTGGCCGAAGGTCGCCATGCCGAGGATCATCGCGGCGACGATCGTCACCTCGTAGCTCTCGAAGATGTCCGCCGCCATTCCGGCGCAGTCGCCGACGTTGTCGCCGACGTTGTCGGCGATCGTCGCGGCGTTGCGCGGGTCGTCCTCGGGGATGTCCTTCTCGATCTTGCCGACGAGGTCGGCGCCGACGTCGGCCGCCTTCGTGTAGATGCCGCCGCCGACGCGCATGAAGAGCGCGAGGAGCGTGCCGCCGAAGCCGAAGCCGAGGAGCGCCTCGTAGGCCTTCTCGCCGAAGATGAGGAAGATCGTCGTGCCGCCGAGGAGGCCGAGGCCGTCCGTCAGCATGCCGGTGACCGTTCCGGTCCGGTACCCGAGCTGCATCGCCTCGCCGTAGCTCGACCGCGCGGCCGCGGCGACGCGGAGGTTGCCGCTCGTCGCGAGGCGCATCCCGACGAAGCCGACCGCCCACGAGAAGAGGGCGCCGACGAGGAACGCGCCCGCGCGCCCCCAGCGGAACGCGCTCTCGCTCCCGGTGTAGGTCGCGAAGAGGAGGACCGTGAGGACGATGATGAGCGGACCGATCCTCTTGAACTGCGCGGCGAGGTAGGCGTTCGAGCCCTCCCGCACGGCCGCGGCGACCTCCTGCATCTTCGGGGTGCCGGTGTCCGCGGCGAGGACCTGCCGCGCGAGCATAAGGGCGTAGAGGAGGCCCGCGATCGCGACCCCGAGGACCGCGAGGAGCGCGCCGATCTCGAGCGGCGTGTAGCGCGGGTCCGAGAAGAGCGCGAACGGCCTGAACGGAGCGGCCTCCGTGCCGCCCGATCCGAACAGGACCGGCGACAGCAGGAACGCGCCGCCCCCGAGCAGCGCGAACGCCGCGAGGCGCTTCGTGCTCATGGGCGCTCCATCGCGCCCGAAGAGGGAAAGGAAAGTCGATCGCACAGTCGTACCTCCTCCACTCGCCCGCGGACGTCGTCCCAGCGCACCCGGGATCGCCCGCGTTTTCAAAAGGCGAACGGTACGCCCCCGCGCCCCCCCGGGGCAAGAGAGAACGTGCGCAGATAGAGGGCCGCGGCGGTCCCGTATGAGGAGGCGCCGCGGCCGGAACGGGCTACTTGTAGGAGAAGCCGCTCCCCCCGATGAACTCCCTGAGGATGCTCGTCGCCGGGACGTCGTCGGGCCAGACGGGGACGAAGAGCTCGAGGAAGCGGCGGAGCTGGTACCCCTTCGCCTGGGCCGGCGAGTCCGGGGGGATCTCGAGGAGGTAGCGGTAGGCGAAGCTCTTCAGGACGGCCGTCTCGTAGGCGAGGGCCGTGTTGAACATCGCGTCGCAGCGCTCCTGGAACGGGAAGATGTGCTTCTCCTCGCCGGCGCGCACCTTCGGCCACCGGAGGATCGTCTTCTCGGCCGAGTAGTTCCGGTACTTCCGGTCGCGGACGATGCGCCGCAGCAGGCGGGCGTCGCTCGTCCGGATCCGGTTGTGGTCGTCGATGCAGAGCTGCGTCAGCGCGTTGATGAAGATCCGGAACTTCCGGTTCTCGGCGACGGTCTCGGTCAGCTTCGGGTTCAGGGCGTGGATCCCCTCGATGAGGAGGACCTCGTTCTCGCCGAGCTTCCGGACCCGCCACTCGGCCTCGGGTTTCCTCAGGCCCGTGCGGAACTCGTAGACCGGCGTCCGGACCTCCCGGCCGTCGACGAGCTCCTTCAGCTGCGGGAGGAAGAGCGGGAGGTCGATCGCCTCGAGCGCCTCGAAGTCGAAGTCCCCGTCCGCGTCGAGCGGCGTCTTCTCCCGGTCGACGTAGTAGTCGTCGAGGGAGAGCGTCTGCGGCGTGATGCCGTTCACCTCGAGCTGGAGCGAGAGGCGCTTGACGAACGTCGTCTTGCCGGAGGACGAGGGCCCCGCGATGCAGACGACGCGGAGCTCGTCGCGCCGGGCCGCGATCCGGTCGGCGAGCTCGGCGATCTTCTTCTCGTGCTGCCCCTCGGCGATCTGGATCACGTGCTTGATCCGGTCGCCGAGGCAGAGGTCGTTCAGGTCGGGGACCGTGCCGACGCCGACGAGCTCGTTCCAGCTCTTCGTCTCGGTGTAGGCGTTGAAGAGGACGCGCCCCTCCTGCCGGACGGAGGAGCACTCGCCGGAGAGGCCGTCGAAGACGAGGAGGAGCCCCTGCTCGTACGGCTCGACGTGAAAGCTCCGGCAGCAGCGGACGGAGAGCGCGTAGGGGCCGTGCCGGATGTCCGTGAAGCCGAGGCAGGAGACGAGCGGGACCCGGTGCGACGGCCAGACGCGCAGGAGCCGGACCTTCAGCGGCTCGCCCTCCTGCTCGAAGAGGTGGAGCGCGGCGTCGATGGAGACTTCCTGGCGGACGACCTGCCGGCCGGCGTCCGCCTCGCGGTGGAAGGCCTCGTCGAGAGCGGCCGCGAGCTGGGCGAGCGGCGGGTGCTCGCCGGAGACGCCGTAGTGGTACCCGCCGCGGAGGCTCTGGCCGACCTCGAGGCGCGCCCTCGGGAAGAGCTTCCGCGCGATGCCGTGGAGGAGGAGGGTCGCCGTCCGGCGGACGACCTCCTCCCCCTCGCGCGAGGCCGCGTCGACGGGCTCGACGCGGCTCGGGCACTCGATCGGGAAGTCGAGGGCGACGACGCGGTGGTTGACGCAGGCGGCGACGACGTCGAGCCCCTCCGTCGGGCCGGCGTCGAACAGCTCGTCGACCGTCGTCCCCTCGAGGATCTCCGTCTTCCCCCAGGGAAGCTCGACCGGGATGAGGCCCGCGCTCATGCGATCTCGAGCCAGCCGAACCAGATCGGGTGGTGCTCGCGGTACCAGCCGAGCACCTCGCGGATCAGCTTCTTCTTGTCGGGGGCGAGGACGGCGTCGTCGATCCGGTCGAAGTGGACCCGGATGCCGCCGTCCCCGAAGTACTCGAGCGCCTCTGAGGCGAGCGTCTGGAGCTCGTTGCGGATCCGCCCCGAGTCGGAGACCTTCACGGGGCGCGTCTTCCAGTCCTGGCCCCGGTAGAAGCGGTCGAGGAGCGGCGAGAAGACGAGCCGCGTCTGGTCGAACGACTCCATGAGCCGGAGCGTCAGCGTCACGTCGAGGATCCCGCGCTCCGAGGAGGCCCGCGTCGTGACGCGGTAGACCCCCTGCTGCACCTGCTCGACGCCGGGGAGGCCGGTGTAGGGCTCGGGGAGCATGCTCCCCATGAGCGACAGGACGTGCCACTCCTTCTTCTGGAAGAAGTCGTCGGCGACGACCGTCTTCCTCCCGAGCGGCATCGCCGCCTCGCGGGCGTTGCTCAGGATCCCCGCGTAGGTGAGGCACTCCTTCGGCGTCACCTCGCGGCCCAGCGTCTCGGCGAGCCGCTGCGGGAAGTCGGGCGCGCCCGGGTCGAGCCAGAGGAGGAGCCGCTCCTTCTCGTAGGAGATCTCGAACTTCGACGTCAGGAGGCACATCGAGGTCTGGTTCCCGAGGATCGGGTCGAGGCTCGCGGCCTGCAGGGCCTCGGCCGACGCGGCGTAGCCGTCGGTGATGAAGAGCTGGGTCCGGCCGTCGGGGCCCGCGAACGGCCCGACGCGGTACGTCGGCGCGTAGGTCCCCGAGTCGGTGAAGGCGCCGAGCCCGCTCGGGAGGAGCCAGCCGTCCTCGACGAGGTGCGCGCCGAGGGCCTTCCACTCCTCCCAGAGCCGGCCGATGCGCGGAAGGCGCGTCGGGCCGCCGAGCGTCCAGACGTGGACGTCCCCCGGCTCCAGCCCCGGGTAGGTCTTCCGGATCGCCTCCATCACGAGCCGGCGCGGCGCGAGGAAGTCGAGGAGGACGGACGACTCGGAGGCCGTGTCGAAGACCGCCTTCGGGAGCGTCATCGAGCCCGTGTACCCCTCGTAGGGACGGGCGATCCGGACCGGCTGGTCGAAGAGGTGGAGGACCGTCGTCGGCCCGGTCGGCGCCCCCTTCGCGAAGCGCGAGGTGTTCTCGAGCGTGTCGATCGCCGCGCCCCAGACCGTGATCCGCGCCGCGACGAGCTCGCTCCAGAACGCCTTCCAGTCGTAGGAGGAGTCGTTGATGAACCGGTGGACGCGGCGGTCGAGCCACTTCGCGACGGAGGGACGCGCGTAGACGCGGCCGAACCCGAGGAGCGGGTTCGAGCCCATGTCGGGCGTCTCGCCCCCCTTCGGCATGAGGCCCTCGCCGAGGCTCACCATGATCGCGTGGTTCTCGGGGAGAGAGCGGGTCAGGTACCAGAGCCCCTCGCTCATCGCGTAGGCGGACGCGGCGTCGGCGTCCTTCTTCACGTGGTTCGTCTGCTTCGCGTCGAGCCCCTTCCCCTCGCCCCAGCGGCCGAAGAGACGCGTCCCGAGGGCCGTGACGCCGGCGGTCAGGATCAGGCACTTCTCGAGCGACGTCCCGACGAAGGAGAGGTCCTGCGGGCGCTCCCCTGCCACGAGACGCTCCTCGACGTCCTCGAGCCAGAGGTGGAAACGGCCGAGGACGGGACGCGAGTCGAAAGCCCACTGCGCGATCAGGTCGCGGCGTGCACGTGCGTCGATCATGCGGGCCAGTTTAGCCTCGCGGAGCGGTTCTCTCAGCCCTGATAGCGGTCCTGGATCGCGGCGAGGACCTCGGTCCGGAGCGATTCGATCTCATATGCCGAGGCCCGGTGCCGGAGCACCTTCTCGGACTTCCGGACCGTCTCGGCGAGGACCTCGTCGCGCAGGACGTCCGCGATCCAGCGGGAGAAGTCGCCGTGGATCGCGTGGTGCCTCACGACGCGCGCGTCGGCCCTCCGGATCTCGCGGTGGAACTCCTCGGCGTTCCCCGCCGAGCGCCCCGTCGGCTCGGCCCCCGACCGGAAGTAGAAGTGCTGCTGCGGGGGAAGGGCCTTCCCGCTGTACTTGTGGAGGTGGCGCGCGTGCGGGCTGACGCGCGCGGCGACCGTGAAGGGGCGCGGGCCGGCCCCCCCCTTGCGGGAGAGGAGCGCCTGGCCCGGCCCGGGGCGCACCCCCCCCGAGACCGCCCAGGCGGGGAGGTCCGTCGCCGCCTCGAGCCCGAGGTCGAGGACGACCTCGAGGCTGCCGAGGACCTCGGCGGGGAGGTGCTCCGGGAGCCAGGTCGTCAGGCAGGTGCCGGGGCGCCGCGGGTCGAACCCCTCGACCGGCTCGTGGGCGAGGTTCAGCGCGACCTGCGCCTCGTCGACGAAGAGCCAGTGGGGAAGGCCCGTGTCGTCCCAGAGCGCCGAGAGCTCCTCAAGCGCCGAGCGGCAGTAGTCCAGCTTCTCGGGCGGGTCGAGGAGCGAGAGGTCGACGACGACGCTCCCGAACCGGTGCTCGAGGAGCCGGGGGAGCTGCTCCGGGCCGGGGAGCGGCTCGCTCCCGCCCACCGCGAGGACGCCGCGGAGCTTCCCGAGGGAGGCGTGGTCCCCCTCCGGGTCGATGACGCAGAGCGAGTAGCCGAGGGCGAGGAGCTTCTCGGCGAAGAGACCCGTCAGGTGCGACTTCCCCGACATCGTCCCCCCGGTCACGAGGACGTTGACGCCCGAGGCGGGGACGCGCGCGGGCGAGCCGTCCTCGTACGTCCCGAGGACGGCCTGGAACCGCCGGGGCTCCAGGGGCTCGTCGCTGAGGACCGCGGGGCCGAGGAGGAACCGGGAGAGGGCCTCGCTCCCGACCTCCGGGACGACGACGTCGGCGACCTCCTTCAGCGACGCGACGGCGTCGGCGACGGCCACGCCGAGCTCGCAGGCGCCGAGGAGGGAGTGGTCGTTCTCCGCGTCGCCGACGGCGAGGGTCGAGTGCCGCGAGATGCCGAGCTCGCCGAGCGCGTCGAAGAGCCCGGTCCCCTTCGAGACGCCGGACGGGACGAGCATGAGCTCGTGCCGGTTCCTCACGACCTGGACCTCGAGGCCGAGCCGGCCGATCTCCTCGAGCGCGGCGAAGGCGTCCCGCGCGTGCCCCGCCAGGATCGCCTGCCCGCGCCGGAGCGCGACGCCCCGGCGCGCGAGGGCGTCCTCGAGCTCGGCCGGAACGGGGGGGGCGAGGACGCGGGCGCCGCGGGCGCCCCAGACGACCGCGCCGTTCTCCCAGACGATCCGGTCGAAGAGCTCCTCGGCGTGTGGGCAGAGCTCGAGGAGCTCCCACGGGATCCGCCCCGTCACGAGGACGAGCCGGACCTTCTCCTCGCGCAGCCGGCGGAGCGTCCCCACGATCGTCTCGTCGAGGCGCCCGGTCTTCGTGAGCGTCCCGTCGTAGTCGAGGGCGACGGCGCGGACGTGGTGCGGCATCTCACCTCCCGCCGGAGCGGTGGCCGGAGAACCTGCCGGGGCACTGGTTTTCGCCACGACTCTACCACCGGCGATTGACGGAGAGGGCCTCCGCGGCTAGCGTCGATCGCCGGTGTCCGAGACCTCCCCGCACTTCCCCACCCGCGGCGAGCGGCGCGAGGACGCGATCCTCCCGACGCCGCTCCGCCTCGGGGCGGACGACCGCTTCCGCGGCCGGGGCGTCACGATCGCCTTCCTCGACTCGGGCTTCTACCCGCACGCCGACCTCGTCGAGCCGCGGACGCGGATCCTCCGCTTCGTCGACGTGACGGACAGGCGGGCCGCCTACCCGCGCCTCCTCGTGCCCGACGAGTCGAGCTGGCACGGGATGATGACCTCCGTCGTCGCGTGCGGGAACGGCACGCTCTCGAACGGCCTCTACCGCGGGCTCGCTTCCGGGGCGAACGTCGTCCTCGTGAAGGTCGGCTCCGCGCGGCGCATCACGCACGAGAACATCCGCCGCGGCCTCGACTGGGTCGTCAAGAACCGGGAGCGCTACGGCATCCGGGTCTGCAACGTCTCCTGCGGGGGCGACTACGAGGCCTCGTACCTCTTCGACGGCCTCTCGCAGGCCGCCGAGAAGGCGACGCGCGCGGGGATCCTCGTCGTCGCGGCGGCGGGGAACCTCGGCCTCTCGCCCGGGCACCCCGTCCTCCCGCCCGCGTCGGCCCCCTCGGTCCTGACGGTCGGCGGCCTCGACGACAAGAACCGGCTCCACCGCGAGGGGCACGACATCTACCACGGCAGCTGGGGCCCGACCGTCGACGGCCTCCAGAAGCCGGAGGTCATCGCCCCGGCGATCTGGCTCGCCGCGCCGATCCTCCCCGGGACGCCGACCGCGGCCGAGGCCGCGCTCTACGCGCACCTCGAGTCGGCGCGCGACGACGAGCTCGACGTCATCCTCGAGGCGCACGCGGGGGTCGACCCGGCGCTCGACGCCGCGCGGCACCTCGCGCCCCCCCTCGTGCGGCAGCTCGTCGAGGCGAAGCTCCGCGACAACAACGTCATCAGCGGCGCCTACAAGCACGTCGACGGGACGAGCTTCGCCGCGCCCATCGTCTCCTCGCTCGCGGCCCAGATGCTCGAGGCGAACCCGGCCCTCCGGCCGCACGAGGTGAAGTCGATCCTCGTCCGGACGGCGCGCCGGCTGCCGCACGTCCCCGTCGACCGGCAGGGGTGGGGCGTCGTCGAGCCCGCGGCGGCGGTCGAGGAGGCGCTCGCGCGGGCCGGCGACGGCCCCGCGGCGTGACCCTCGCTACGCCGGCTCGCCCGCCGCGCCGCCCCTGAGCCTGAGGAGCGCCGCCACGACCGCAGGGTCGTAGTGCGTCCCAGCGCGCTCCCGGAGGTAGAGGATCGCCGCCTCCTCGGACCACGCGGCCCGGTAGGGACGGTCGGAGGTGAGGGCGTCGAAGGCGTCGGCGACGGCGAAGACACGAGCCGCGAGCGGGATCGCCTCGCCCGAGAGGCCCCGCGGGTAGCCGGTGCCGTCCCACCGCTCGTGGTGCGCGTAGGGAACGTCGAGCGCCGGCTCGAGGTACGAGACCCTGCGCAGGAAGTCGCGCCCGTTCTCGGGGTGCCTCCGCATGACCTCCCACTCGGCCTCCGTGAGGGGTCCCGGCTTGCGCAGGATCGCGTCGGGCACGACCATCTTGCCGATGTCGTGGAGGAGGGCGCCGCGGCGGAGGTGGACCAGCCCGTCCGGCGGGATCCCCATCGCCCGCCCGAGGTCCACGGCGAGGTCCGAGACGCGGAGCGCGTGCCCCTGCGTCTCGTCGTCGCGCATCTCGAGGGCGAGCGACCACCCTTCGATCGTCGCGTCGTAGGCGCTCTCGAGCTCCTCGTGCGAGCGCAGGAGCGACTCGTGGAGCCGCGCGTTCGCGAGGGCGAGCCCGATCTCGTGCGAGAGGGCCCGGCAGAGGTCGGCGTCCCCTTCGGCGAGCGGGCGGACCCGCCCCACGGTGCCGACGATGAACGCGCCGACGGCGTCGTCGGCGACGAGGACCGGGACGAAGAGGAGGGAGCGGAGGCCCCGCGCCTCGCAGACCTCGCGCTCGGCCGCGGTCAGCTCCCCCGCCGTCCAGTCCTCGAGGGAGAGCGGCTCGCGCTCGGCGAGGCACCGCGCGACGTGGGGGTGCTGCTCGAGCGGCGCGCGGCGGAGCGCCTCGGGGAAGTCGGGCGGGAGCGGGGGCGTCGTCGCCCCGAGGGCGAGGTCGTCGCCGTCGAGGAGGTAGATCGCGCCCGTGTCGAGGCGGAGCGTCCCGACGGCGCTCTCGATCGCGGTCTGGAGGACGTCGTCGAGGTCGAGCGAGGAGGCGAGCGCGCGGCTCACCTGGAGGAGACGCGACAGCTCGGACGACGACATCCGCGAAATCGCGCGCACCGCACGGCCCGGCCCGCTCGAGGGCATCCCGCGACCTCCAGACACGTTCGATTCCCCCGGCGGGCAGTCTAGCTTCGGACGGAGGGCCGGCGGAAGGTCGAGTCCGCGGGGAGGCTCAGGGCCGGGTCCCGGCCTCGGCGCGCCCTGCGCCCGCGCCGCGGCGGGAGCCCCCGCGCGCCTCGCCCTCCCCTTCGCCCCGCGGCCCGCGGTCGCCCGGGTGCCAGAGGAGAAACAGCAGCGCGACGAGCGGGATCGCGACGCCGATGGCCGTGAGCCACTTCCCGCGACCGGCGAGGCCGTTCTTCCCCCTGAGGACGAAGAGGCCGGTCACGGCGAGGAGCGCGAGGACGACGGCGTAGAGGTCGGCGACCCAGGTCCAGGGCCCCTTCGGCTCGTTGAGGTGGAGGAAGTTCATCTCGCGCAGCCCCGCGCGTCCGCGGGGCCGCTCGATCGTCGCCGTCCCCGCCGTCGCGTCGGCCTTCACGCTCCACCCGTCGTAGAAGAGCTCGACGAGGTGCGGCGCGGAGCGGAACGACGACCTCGGCGGCCCCGGGAGCGCGAGGCGCCCGACGAGGGCCGCCGTCATCGTCTCCCTGTCGGAGACGGGGACGGGCGCGAAGGTCCGCGTCTCGACCTCCACCTTCCAGCTCGGGTTCCACTGGTGGCGGTGGTTCACCGCGACGCCGGAGATCGCGTAGACGAGCGTCAGCCCCGCCGCGAGGTAGCCGAGGTCGCGGTGGAGGACGTTGTTGAGGCGGCGCCAGTTCAACGCGGGAACGGTCTCAGTCGACGACGGCGCCCGTCCCCATGATCTGGTAGATCGTCTGCGGGCCGGTGACCGAGGCCGGGTCGAACTTCGTCTTCGTCTCCTCGGCGTGATGCTTCGCCCGCTCGATCGCCTGCTCCTTCGTCAGCTCCATCTTCGTGAACGTCCCCTCGGCGACGACCTTCTTCCCCTTGTCGGTGAGCGGGAAGACGATGACGCCGTCCTCCACCTTCACGCGGATCGTCTGGAACTCCCTGTCGCCCGCGACGTTGATCCAGCAGCCCCGCTTCGGGCAGACCTCGGTGATGAGCCCCTCGACCTTCACGACCTTGCCGACGTACGCGTCGGGCGTCGCCATCAGCTCGGAGACCTTCACGGGCGTGGCGGACGTGAGGGGCTTCCCGTACTTCGTCGCCGCGAGCGCGGGGGCGGCGGCGAGGGCGGTGACGACGAGGGCGGCGAACGCGGCGCCCAGCGGGCTCTTCATCTCGGGACTCTCCTCCGTGTCGTTGCGGGCGTCGCGCGCCCGGGCGCGGGATTCTAGCCGATCAGGCCAGCAGCGCCCCCTCGTGGACGAGGAGCCATCGCTTCCGCTCGATCCCCCCCGAGAAGCCGTGGAGGCTCCCGTCGCGCGCGAGGACCCGGTGGCACGGGACGACGATGACGGCCGGGTTCTGCGAGGCCGCCATCCCCACGGCGCGCAGCGCCTTCGGCTCGCCGATCGCGGCCGCGACGTCCGCGTAGGCGCGCGTGGTCCCGGGGCGGATCTTCCGGAGCTCCGTCCAGACGCGCTCCTGGAAGGGAGTCCCCGCGAGGTCGACCTCGACGGCGTCGAGCGCCTCGAGGTCGCCCCGGAAGTAGGCGCGCAGGCGCGAGGGGACCCCTCCCGCGTCCCGGTGCGACGGGAAGAGGTCGGTCCCGAAGCGGGCGAGGAGGTGCTTGCGGGTGGACGGCGCGTCCGCGTCGAACGTCAGCGCGCAGAGGCGCCCGTCCCAGACGACGACGAGGAGCCGCCCGACCGGCGTCTCGAGGGTCGCGCTCGCGAGCCTCACCCGGGCAACGCTACACCGTTTCGGGGCGGTCCGGACGCCCCGGACCGCCCGATTCCGCGCACTCCCCGGACCGCGGCCGCCCCGGTCAGCGCAAACCGTCGACGACGTAGAGGTCCGAGAGGATCTGCGGGCAGCCGTAGACGAGGGCCTTCCCGTCGGGGCGGACGAGGATGGGGCCGACCGCGGCGACGCCCGCCGGGTCCGTCGGCCAGATCTCGGCCTCCCGCTGTCGTGCGCCCGTCGCCGGGTCGAGGCGGAAGAGGCGGGCGGGCAGCTCCGAGGCGGCGACGACGAAGAGGCCGTTTCCCTCCGCCCAGCCGACGACCCGCTCCTCCGGGAGGAGCCCCTCGACCGAGGTCGCCGGGCCGCCGTCGAGCGGCTGGATCGCCGTCCCGCCGTCCCGGCGCGCCGTCAGGACGAAACGCCCGTCCGGAGAGGCGGGGAGGGCAACGCCGGCTGCGAAGGCGGCCCCCTCGGGGCTCACCGGGCGGGGAGCGCCGCCGTCGAGGTCCTGGACGTAGAGCCGCTCGGGCCTGCCGGGCTCGCCTCCGCCGAAGACGATGCGCTTCCCGTCGGGGAGCCAGCTCGCGACGCGGTGGTCGAGCGTGCCGGAGAGGAGCGACCTCGGCGAACCGGCGCCGGTCGGGAGGAGGACGAGCTTCGCGGGAGTGTCGACCGTCGCGGAGAGGGCCCACTTCCCGTCGGGCGAGAGCGCGAGCGCGTTGCCCCTCCCGAGGCGCGTCGCCGGCCCGCCGTCCGTCGCCCGGATGTAGATCGCGTAGTCGCGCCCGCCCCCGTCGCCGAGCTCGTCGAAGAGGAGCCGCGACCAGTCGGCCGAGACGCCCCGCGGGTAGGTCCAGTCGAGCCACGAGAGCTCCACGTCGCGTGGGGCTCCCGCGGCCCGGTAGAAGACCCGCCGCCGCCACTTGTCGTCCGAGACGAGCGCGCGTCCCTCGCGCGAGACGTCGTGGAGCGTCAGGTTCCCCGAGACGCGCAGGAGCGGCCGGTCGCGGCCCGCGAGATCGACGGCGCGCAGCTCGCGCCCCGCGCCCGCCGGCGCCGCCGAGTACCAGACCTCCGCCCCCGAGGGGGACCAGGCGAGGCCGCCGGCGCTCTGCCAGGTCCCGCCGAGCGTCACGGGCGGCTCCTTCCCGCGGACGACGGTGACCGAGCCGCGGTCGTCCCACCGGAGCGGGTGGTGGATGAAGGCGATGCGGTCGCCCGCCGGGGAGACGCGCGGGTGAGAGATCCAGCCATCGGTCTGGAAGAGGACGCGGCCGATCGGCATCTCGAGCCGCGCCTTCCCGTCCACGTCCCTCACGACGGCGAGCGTCTCGCCGTCGCTCCCCCAGTCGGCCTCGCGGACCGCCTCGAGGACCTCGCGCGGGGCCCGCCCTCCGACGGGGGCTCGGGCGAGCGTCCCGGACGCTTCGAACAGGGAGCGGAAGCGCCGGCCGACGCAGAGGGCCATCTCGCCCGACGGGGAGACGGAGAGGACGTCCGCGTCGGGGAGCTCGGCCCGCTGCGGCTCGGGGCTCCCCGGCTGCGCGACGAAGAGGCGGATCGGCGCCCCTTCCCACGCCGCCCCGAAAATGACCGTCTTCCCGTCCGGCCCGAAGCGGGCCGAGCGGATCGACCCGCGGGAGAACGTGAGGCGGGTCAGCTCGGGGGGGCCGCCCGGCGCGCGCGCCCGTCCCGCACGGAAGCCCGCGCCGACGAGCGCTGCCGCGAGGACGACGCCCGCGACGACGGCCGCGACCTGCGTCCGCCTCCGCGGGGCGGGCAGAGGGGTCTCCGGCGGGATCGACCGGTAGATGCTCGCGGCGCCGACGGCCTCGAGGGCGAAAGCGACGTCGCGCGCCGACTGGAACCGGAGCGCGGGGTTCTTCTCGAGGCACCGCCGCACGAGCCGCTCGAGCCCGGGCGCCACGGGGGGGACGACGCCCGCGAACTCGGGCGGGTCGTCCATCAGGACGGCGACCATCGTGTCGGCGGCCGTCGGCCGCGAGAACGGCGGGCGCCCCGAAAGGAGCTCGAAGAGGACCGCGCCGAGAGAGAAGACGTCGGACCGCCCGTCGACCGGGTCGCCGCGCACCTGCTCGGGCGACATGTAGTCGACGGTGCCGACGACGAAGCCGGGGGCGGTTTCCCTCAGGCGCGTCTCGACCGTGTCGCCCGGCTTCCCGTTCCGCGGCAGCGCGCGCCGCGCGAGGCCGAAATCGAGGATCTTCGCGCGCCCCTCCGGCGTCACGACGACGTTCTCGGGCTTCAGGTCGCGGTGGACGATCCCGCGCTCGTGGGCCGCGGCGAGCGCCTCGGCGATCTGCGCACCGAGCCCCGCGACCTCGCGCGACGACACGAGGCCGCGGGCGAGCCGCTGCCGGAGGTTCTCCCCTTCCACGATCTCCATGACGAGGTACGGCTGTCCGTCCGCCTCGCCGACGTCGTAGACGGTGACGATCCCGGGATGGTTCAGCGTGGACGCCGCGCGCGCCTCCTCGATGAAGCGGGCGAAGCCGTCCGAGTCGCGCAGCACGTCCTTCGGGAGGTCCTTTACCGCGACCTCGCGCGAGAGCCTCCGGTCGCGGGCGCGGTAGACCTCTCCCATCCCGCCGGCGCCGAGGAAGCCGACGATCTCGTACGGGCCGAGCCGGCTCGGAGAGGGAGTGGACAAGGAACGCCTCCCGCCCATTCTAGGGCCGGGGAGGCGTCGCTCAGCGGCCGGTCCACCCTCCGCGCGCCGGGGCGTCCCGGTCCGATCGGGGTCGCTCGCGCCCGCGGGCGAGGATCGAGCTCCAGGCCGCGAGCCCCGTCTCCTCGTTCTGCGCCACCCGCGAAGGCGGAGTACGCAGCCGCGACTCCGTCAACCGCCCGGCGCATCCCGCGAATTGCGCCGATCGGCGCGGGATCGGCGCCCGCCGCGCGAGATACTCGGGACGTGGAGGCGAGACGGCGGGACGCTCGGGCGGGCGGCGCGGGACGCCGAGCGCCGTCGGACGTCCTCTCCCCGGCGGCCGCGCTCACGCTGACCCTGGCGCTCGTTGGGGCGGCGCTCCCAGGAGGTTCGCTGCGAGCGACGGAGACGGGCAACTCCGGGCCGGCCGCCGGGGGCGTCCTCGACCTCTCCCGCGCCGGGCTCGAGGCGAGGGACGCCGTCCCCCTTCCCGCGTACTGGCGCTTCCATCCCGGTGACGACGCCCTCCTAGCCGCGCCAGGCGTCGACGACTCGGGCTGGCCGCTCGTCTCGACGACGCTCCGCGACCCGAAGGCTCCATTCGTCGGCCGGGCGGTCTTCCGCCTCCGGCTCCTGGTGCCGGCCGGGCTCGTCGGGCAGCCGCTGGCGCTCCGGCTGCGGCAGGCGGGGGCGAGCGAGCTCCTTCTCGACGGCGCCCCCGTGGCGGCGTGGGGCGACCTCGCAGAGGGCATTCCCGGCAACCCCGCCGCGAGCGCGATCGTCGTCGCGGGCGAAGGGGCGCACGTCCTCGCCGTCCGGTTCGTCGCGCCGGCGGCCGCGTCTTTCCGCCGCTCGGGGGTCTCGCCCGGCTTCTCCGGGACCATCGGCCTCGCCGCCCGCGCGCTCCCGGCCGAGATCCGGACGGCGGCAGTCTCGACCGGGGCCGCATGGCTCTTCACGGGCGTCTTCGTCGCCTTCGCCATCCTCCACGCCGCGCTCGGAGCCTTCCACCGGCGGGCCGGCGAGCACCTCTGGTTCGCTCTCCTCTGCGCGGCCAACGCGTCCTTCGCATGGTTCCTCCTGGCGCGCGCGACCTCCACGGACCCGCGTTTCTTCCGCCTCGCCGAGCCCGTCCTCAACGTCACGGGGCTCGTCTTCGCCCTCTCGCTCGTCCTGTTCGTCCGCGAGGCGTTCGGCAGCGCGCCGGGGCGCCGGGCGTTCGTCGTCGGGAGCCTCTCGCTCGTGGTTCTCGCGTGCTGGGGAATCGGGTGGCCGGCGGCCGCCAATCCCGCCGTCTTCGTCGTGATGCTCGCGGCCTGCCTCGAAGCGATCCGGGCGGCGGCTGCCGCGGTCGTGCGGGGCCGGCCGGGCGCCCGCCTCGTCGGCGCCGGCGTCGGTCTCCTCGCCGCGGGCTTCGCCGTCGGTCTGCTCGTGCGCCTCCACATCCTGGGCGGCGGCCCCGCGGTGGCGACGTTCGTGCCGCTCGCCTCCGTCCTGGTCATGCTCCTTTTCTCTTCCGTCCATCTTTCGAGCCGCTTCGCGGCCATCAGCCGTGAGCTCGCGCGGCGGCTCGCCGAGGTGGAGCGCCTCTCCGCGGAGAAGCTCGAGGGGGAGCGGCGCGCGCGCGCCGAAGAACTTTCGCGACGGCTCCTCGCCGCTGAGATGGAGCGAAAGACGGCCGAGCTCGAGGAAGCCCGGCGCCTGCAGACGTCGATGCTTCCGCGCGAACTCCCCGCCCTGTCCGAGCTGGCCGTCGCGGCGCGGATGACCACGGCGACCGAGGTGGGGGGCGACTACTACGACTTCGACGTCGCCGAGTCGGGAGAGGTGACCGTGGCCGTCGGCGACGCCACAGGGCACGGGTTGAGGGCAGGGACGCTCGTCACGGCCACGAAGGGGCTCTTCGGCGTCCTCTCGCGCGAACCCGATCTGCGCAGCGTGCTCTCACGGTCAGCGGCCTCCATCCGCAGGATGAACCTCCGCGCACTCGCCATGGCGCTCACGCTCGTGAGGGTTCGCAAGGGAATCCTGCGCGTCTCCGCGGCAGGGATGCCTCCGCTCCTCGTCCACCGCGCCGCCTCGGGCGCCATCGAGGCGGTGGCCGTCCCGGGGATGCCGCTCGGCGCGAGCGCCCGGCTCACCTATGGAGAGGCGGAGATGCAGCTCGCCGTCGGGGACACCGTCCTCCTGATGAGCGACGGCCTCCCGGAGCGGCTCGACCCGGAGGACGAAATGCTCGGCTACGAGAGGACGGCGGCGCTCTTCGCCGCCGCAGCGCCCAGCTCGCCGGACGACATCGCCGACGAGCTCCTCGCGGGAGCCGAGGCGTTCGCGCGAGGACGCCCGCCGGAGGACGACGTCACGATCGTGGTCCTGCGCCGGCTCTCGTGACGCAGGCCCGCCGAAGCCCGGACCATTCGACGGCCCGGAACGACCGTTGGACGAGGCCGGGACCGTTATCGCGGCCCTTCCGTGGTCCCATGAGCCGCCCGGGCCCGCCCCGAGCGACGTCGCTCATACCGCGCGGACCGCGGCCCGGTGATGGAGGACAGGGACTATGAAGACGTGGCCGATCATCGCTGTCGCGGACGTCGTGAGGAGTTCCGCCTGGTACCGGGCCCTCCTCACGGCGGAGGAAACACATCCGGGATCTTCCGTCTTCAACCAGATCCTCGGCGCCGACGGGACCGTCCTCGTCTGCCCCCACCGGTGGGGCCCGTCCGGCCCGAACGGCGACCACGTGTGGCCGTCCCTCGCGGAGCCTGGGCACGGGCTCGCCGGCAACGGCCTTCTCCTCTGGTTCGTCGTCGACGACCTCGACGCGGCGTGGGATCGCGCGACGCGGATGGGCGCCGCGGTCCACGAGCCGCCGAACGTCGACAACGGAACCAGGATGAGGGCGTTCGTCCTCAGAGACCCGGACGGCTACTACGTCGCGGTGAACGAGCGGCGTCCCTGAAAGGGCCCGATCGCGGCTGCAGAGGGCCTTCGTGTGAGCTAACGCGTCAGCGGCCCGAGGAGCAGCAGGACGCAATCGGCGCCGGCGTGCGCGCCGATCGCCGCGGCGAGGCCGCGCCGGACGAAGAGGGCACCGAAGACGGCACCTCCGATCCCGTTGAGGCCCAGGACGAGGAGGACGAGCCCGGTGTCGAGGTGCCCTCCGGCGTGCCAGGCAGGCAGGTGCGCTGCCGCGAAAGCGAACGCCGACAGGGCGACGGCGCCGGACGTGACCCGTCGCCGTGCCGTCGGAGGCGCACCGCGGGCCAGCCGCAGCCCGATGCCCGCGAGCGCCGACACGAGGACGAGGCGGAACGCGATCTCCTCGCCGACCGCCGCGACGTAGATGACGGCGACGCGCCGCCAGACCGGCTGGGCGGCCGCGGCGGCGAGTCGCGCCCCGGCCGCTGGGTGGGAGGGCTCGAGAACGAGCCGGATCGCTCCGAGCAGGACGAGCCCCAGCAGGGCGCCCGAAAGAAAGGCCCGCGCGGCCGCGATCATCCGTGCGCCGGAGCTCGAAGGGCCGGACCCGTCGCCGCGCAGTCCCGACCAGCGTTGCAGCCAGAGACCGGCCGCGGCGCTCAGGGCCGCCAGGGCCGCGCTCGCGGGCGTGGCGACGAGGTCCGGCGGCACCGCGAGCGCGCCGGCCACGGCGCTCGCGAAGCAGACCGCCGGGCTCCTCCACTGGCGAAGGGAGATCGCGAACGGGCCGTTCAAGCGCATCCGGAGTCTCAGGCCCTGAGCCCCGGGTCCCGCCGAGCCGCGAGGACGACCGTGGCGGCGAAGACGAGGAGGCCGCCCGCGGAACCGAGGGTCACGCACCGGGCGACGACGTCCTCCACCCCGTGGAGGGCGTGGAGCGGCATCAGCCACGGGAACCAGGGGCCGAGCCTCCACCCCGCGGCGAAGAGCCCGACGAACGTCCCGGCGACTCCCGTCCCGAGCGGGACGACCATGGAAGGCCAGCGAAGGCTGACGGCGTTCTGGATCGCCAGGACGAGGAGCGAGGCCGCGAAGACCCGGGCCGTCCGGGCGAGCATCGTCGCGATCGGCGGGGCCGCGTCGACGACGATGCCGGGCCGGAGCGCACTCGCGAGCAGGGTGCCTCCGAGGCAGCCGGCCAGGAGGACGAGGGTCGCCAGGGCGAGGAGCGCCGTCGCGACCGAGGCCTTCGCCGCAGGGACCGACCACCGAGGCAGGGGAAGGGCGCCGAGGCGAAGCCAGCCCTGGTGGGCGTGCTCCGCCTGGTAGACGAGCGCGATGACGAGCGCGGCCGTCAGGGGAAGCATGAAGAGGCCCCACATCGAGAGGACGTTCGTCAGGAACGAGAGCCAAGGCTCGACGTCCGCACCCAGCCCGTCCTTCCTCCTCAGCCAGAGGAGCACCTGGAACGTCACGACGATCGCCGGCGCCAGGAAGCACATCGCCAGGGCGAGGGTCCGCTTCAGCTTGAGGACCTCGACCCGGATCGCCGTCAGGTACGGGCTCATCGGGGCTCTCCTTCCGCCGCACCCGCTCCGCCCGCCAATAGGGCGAGGAATGCCTTCTCGAGGCTCGCCTCCTCCCGCGCGAGGTGCGAGACGGAGAGGCCGGCTCCGACGAGGAGGGCGTTGGCGCGCGCGCACTCTTCCTTCCCGCCCACGTCCACGGTGAGAAGCCCGTCCGAAGCCGGTGTGGCGCGGATTCCGGCACCGGCGAGAGCGGCGAGCGCGCGAACGGGGTCGTCGACCGCGACGCGCAGCGTCCCCGGCTCGCGCCCCTTCAGCTCCTCGAGCGGCCCCTGGAAGCGGAGCGTTCCGCGGGCGATGACGCCGATCCAGGTCGCGACCGACTCGAGCTCGGCGAGGATGTGGCTCGAGACGAGGACGGTAACCCCTTCTTCCGAAGCCAGGCGCCGGAGCGACTCGCGCAGCTCCCGCACGCCGGACGGGTCGAGGCCGTTCGCAGGCTCGTCGAGGACGACGAGCTCCGGTTCGTGGAGAAGGGCGAGCGCGAGGCCGAGCCGCTGCTTCATGCCGAGGGAGAAGTGCTTCACTGGCTTCCCGCGCGCGTCCGAGAGGCCCGCCGCCGCAAGCGCCCGCGAGACCAGGGCCGGTGGGACGCCGCGCGCGAGCTGGTCGAGGCGGAGGTTCTCCTCGGCGGTCAGGTGAGGGTAGAGCGCCGGCGCCTCGACGAGGGCGCCCACCCGCCGGAGAACGTCGCGCCGATCTCCGCGGAGAGGCTCCCCGAGGACGCTCACCTCGCCCGCTTCCGGCGTGAGGAGGCCGAGGACGAGCTTGATCGTCGTCGTCTTGCCCGCCCCGTTCGGGCCGACGAAACCGTAGACCGTCCCGCGCGGGACGGCGAGGCCGATACCGGAAACCACGCGCGCCCCGCCGTACCGGTAGCAGAGCCCGCGCGTCGCGACGACCGTCTCCATCTACTCCTCCTCCATCCTCTCGCTGGGCGTCGCGGCCGGGACGAACACGAACGCGTCGAGGATCTCTGGCCACGCGGCCTTCATCGTCAGCTGGCCCATGGGGCGCGCGGGGAAAGGCTTCCCGAGCCAGCTCCCGCGCGCGTTCGTCCTCAGGTCCAGGAAGAACGCCCCCACTCTCGACCGTTCCGCGTGGTCCTCGAAGCTCCCGGGGCGCGGCGGCGCGAGGTCCCAGGCGCCCGTCCCGGCCGAGCCCACCCGCCCCGCGCCGGACGTGACCGCCACGACGTACGCCGCGGCGCCGAGCCGTTCCGAGAGGTGCTGACCCATCGGGACCATCCCCGGGTCCGGGATCGGCCGCTCGATGAGGTCTCGGCGCCGGGAGGCGTGGGACGTGGCCGCCCAGACGATGATCTTCCGTCCTGGGTAGCGTTCCTCCGCGAGCCAGAGGAGGTTCTCCGCCATCTGGGCGTCGCGTCGGTTCATGACCTCGGGGACGGGGTGGTCGAAGTCGGCGTCCCAGAAGAAGCAGGCGTTCACCGCCGTGCTCCGCGTGACCTGGGCGAGGAAGGCTCCCTCCTCGTCCTCCCGCTCGTCGAGGCGGCGGGCGAGCTCGGCTGCCGCGAGGTGGAAGGCGTTCCGCTCCGGTTGAGCGACGGCGCGGAACCGCTGGATGGACCCCGAGAGAAGCGTCTCGACAGGCCGGAAGTACGCGGCGAGTTCGCCGGGAGCGAGGCCCGCGCCGGCGCGAAGCTGCGCCGCGAGCGCGTCGCGGCCGATCCGCCCGGTCGGCTGCATGTCGAAGCCGGTCAGCGCGAGCGGGCGCGACGTCCGCGCCGAGGCCTGGAGCAGCTCGACGAGCGGCTGGAACTGCCGGCTCTCCGCCCAGACGGGAAAGACCGCGTCTCGGACCGCGCCGCGCGCCGGCACGCCGCGCCGGATCGCCTCGCCGGCCCTCTCGCACGCGAAGAGGCCGCTCTCGATCGCGAGGACGTCGAAACCCATCCGCTCGTGGAGGAACCGGACGAGGCGCGTCTTGACCAGGAACGTCGACCCCTCGCCGTGAGTCTGCTCCCCGAGGAGGACGACGCGGGCGTCGCCTATCGAAGTCCGAAGCGGCTCGAGGTCGTCGAGCTCCGGATCGAAGGGGTCGATCGTCCGGAGCGCGACGGCTCTCTCCGCGATCCAGCGCGATTCCGCCGTCGGGGGCCGGTCGCGGCCTCGGCAGGCCGACCCGGCGAGGGCGGCGACGAGGAGAGCCACGAGGCGGTACCGCGCGCGGCAAGTCGAAAGCACGAGAGCTGGTACGAGGTCGCGGCGGCGAGGTTGCCCAGCGCGCCGCCGGAATGTCAGCCGCCGCTCACCGGGGACCCGCCGACCCGGCGCGTGGCGCGCGTCCCCCGGCACAGGCCCGGCTATGGGTCCGGCCGCGGAACGAGGAGGCCGAGGCGGAGGAGGATCCCGGCCTGGTCGAACACGCTCCACTCTTCGCGGATGCGCCCCCCCGAGATGCGCCAGACCGTGGCGCCTCTCGCCCGTATCCGCTTCCAGGTCGCGGGGAAGGTGTTCCCGGCCCCTGAGCTCTTGCCCTTCGCCTGCCAGAGTACGCTCACGAGTTCGCCCTCCGCCACGATCCGGTCGACCGTCATTCTCAGATCAGGCGCCGCCGCCTTCCAACCGCGGGCCGCCTCGGGGCGAGAGCGCGGAGGTATCGGCATGGACGCTCCTGACGTCACGTCGGGTCGCTCGAGCGCGACTCGCCGGGGGAGAGGACGGTGCGGCACCTGAGCCAGGGCCTTCCAGAGATTCCCCGCCGAACGGGCGTCCCGACCTCGCGAACGGCTTCTCCAGAGTCCGTCGCCGGCGATTCGGCAGCACGCGCGCACGGACCCGCCGCTCGCAGGGCCGGATCGGCCGTTCGCGCGTCCCGCGTCCTGACGCCGCGGGCTTCGCCCTAGCATGGCGGCTCCGGCCCGCTCCGCCTCACGAAGGGCGCGGCCGCAGGAGTTGCCCGCCACGAGGACCTCGATCCCGACGGGAGACGGCTGGCGAGCCGAAGGAGCGCTTGATGGAACCGAACCGACGACGCCGCAATACGGTCGTTGCGGCTTCCCTGGCGGCGCTCATCGCCGCGTTCTTCACGGCCTGGTGTTCCGGCGGAGGAAGGAGCGGGAACGGCGCCGAGCGCGCGAGCGTCGGCGAAGCCGCGGAATGCGCCGCTACCGCCATCAGAGGCGACCGCCCGAGGCTCTTCCCTCGAATCCGTCCAGCACGGGACCTCAGGCCGTCCTTTTCCACCGGGATGCGACGTGGGCCGCTCCGGCAGCCAGCGCCCAGCTGACTGTCGTCCAGAGCACGGCTGCTGCCGTCGGCGCCTGCGGATGGCTGACGACGGCCTGCGTCTTCTTCGCCGCGATCCAGCTCGCCGGGGGACGGCCCCAGCGCGCCGGGGGGCTCCAGAGCCTCCCGACGTCGACGATCGTGCTCTCCATTCCGACCTCGTCGCTCGTCGCCGGGTTCGGAGAGGAGGTAGAGTCCCGCGGGTTCCTCCAGGCGCCCCTCGAGCGACGCTACGGGCCTTTCGTGGCGATCTTGGCGACGGGAACGCTCATCGGGGTCATGCACGCCTCTCACAGCGGATGGTCGGTCCTCCACCTGCCGGTCTACCTCTCCATGTCGGCCTTCCTCGGCGCGATCGCGCGGCGAACCGGCTCGATCCTCCCGTGCATCGCGCTCCACGCGTCGCTCGATCCGGTCTGCCTCGCCTGGATGCGGCGCCGCGATCTCCCGCTCGTCGGTGGCGCGCTCTGTACGGGCGGGGCCGATCGCTGGTTCGTGACGTTCGTCGTCGGCGGCTGCGCCGCAGCCGCGGCCACGGTCGCCGCGTACCGGAGCGGGATGCACACGGAAGCGGCGCGCCCGGTCGGCGGACCGAACGACGGGGCGACGGCGTGACGCTTCCGGGCTCGTCCCCCCGGGCTCACGTCGAGGCCAGAATCCTGCGGACCCGGAAGAGGCAGGCCGTCGAGGGCCTGCTCTCCGAAGGCGCGCTCGGCGACCTGCGAGCACGCGGTCATGATGAGGGCGGCCGGACGTCGGCGTGCGCCCGGCTCGGCGCGAAACGGAACCGGATGGCTCCGTTGGAGCAGACGTCGGCGCAGTAGCCGCAGAGGATGCACTCCGAGTCCCGCACGACGGCCGTTTCACGGAACTCGGAGACCCGGACGCGGGCGGGACAGACCTCGTCGCACCGCCGGCAGCCGGTACATCGCGATGGGGAGACGACCGGCGCCAGGAGGGACGTGCGCGCGCCGACGGCGCAGGCCTTGCCCATCGCGCAGGCGTATCGACAGAGGCCCCTGCGGCCCAGGAAGAGGGCTACGACGCCGACTCCGACGGCGTCGTACATCCAGACCTGCTTGTAGTGCGCGGTGAACTCGGGGCTCAGGCGCGCCGGAGCCCACCGCCACCCGCCGAACAGGCTCGCGTGTCGCACTGCGGCGCCGACGCCGAACGCCGTCGCGACGAAGAGGGCGAGCATCGCCCAGCGCAGCCATTCGAACGGTCGCTCCCTCTTCGGCTGGAAGACCGTGACGGGCGCCACGAGGTCCTGGATCGTGCCGAAGGGGCAGAGCCAGCCGCAGACGACTCGACCGACGAGAGGAGAGAGCGCCACGGCCCCGGCCCAGAGCAGGAGGACGATCGTGACGCTCCGGAAGTAGATCGAGTGCCAGACGAAGGCGAAGTCGATCCAGGGAAGCAGGACGGGAGTCAGGAAGAGGAAGAACAGACGGACCAGCGTGTTGATCCGGTACCTGGGGAGCGAAAGCCGCCTCACGGCGCCACCGGCCGGCGGCCGGAACGTCGTCCGGCCTCCATCACGTCTTCACGCAGGCGAACACCGTGTACTCGTCCTCTCCCGAGTCGAACCGCCCCTCGTGCACCTCGAAACCGGTCTCGCGGAGGACGCGTCGCCAGGTGTCGAGAGAGAAGAGCCCCATCGTCCACCTGTCGGTCTCCATCCGAAGGCGCCCGTGATCACGAATGAGATAGAGGACCGTCATCTCGTACCGTTCGTCGGCGGGGTCGGCGTCGTAGACGTTCTCCACGAAGACGACGTCGACCTCGTCCCGCCCGCCCCTGTGCGTGGCCGGCGTCGCGACAGTCCTGTTCTGGAGGAAGGTCTCCGTGGTCACGTCCGGGGTCGCGATCAGGACCCCGCCGGCATCGAGGTGGACTGCCGCGGTGCGGAGCGCCAGCTCGAAGTCCGCGAGGCGGGCCATGTGCGACAGCGCGTCGTCCATCAGGACGGCATCGAACGTCCTGCCGAGCCGGAACGTCCTCATGTCCCCCTGGACGAAGGTGCTTTCCGGGTTCAGGGCTACGGCCTGCGCGAGCATGGCGGGACTCAGGTCCAGTCCGGTGACGCGGAACCGGCCCTTCAGGTTGAGGACGTTCTTGCCGCCGCCGCACCCGATGTCCAGCAACGTGCTCGCGCGATGCCCCGCGTGCTCCTCGATCAGGCCCGTGACGTGACGACAGTAGCGCGCGTACTCGTCGGCGGCATCGCCCCACATCGGCCACAGCCAAGCGAGGTCGGAATAGAGACGAAACGTATCGTCCATGAGCCGGATCGAGGGTAGGACGCCCGCGCAGGGGTTACAAGGTTTCCTCCCTCGGGTGGGCGATCCGGGGGGGCGAACGGCCGATCACGGGTGAGAAGCGCCTCGAGCTCTCAGCCGCGGGACGACCGACGGGGGCCCATGCTCACGACGAACCGGCGGGGTTCTGCGAATAGGGCCGAGAGTGACGCCGGACCTGAAGACACGATCCCCACACGGCCCCGACGGAAGACAGCACGACAGCGAAGCCCACATCCAGGACGGAATATTCCGGCTCAGCTCGGGTCGCGTGAGGGCCCATCCGAACGCGAGCGCCTGAATGACCGCCAGCGCGATTCCGTGAGCGCGGAAGGCGTGTCCCGCGATGAGAGCGGCGAGGAAGCCGCCGAAACCAGCGGCGAGCGTGTTGTAGGTGAGCTTCAGCCCGAGGAACCAGAGCCGGTTGCGGATCGCGTAGTAGGCCCCGGGGTCGATCGTGACGCGGCCGTTGACCGCGGACACGAGCGCGAACTCCAGGAGCTCGACGAGCATCGAGATGACGAGCATCCCGGCCACGACGCCGACGATCGTACGGAGGATTCGACGCATGACGATGGACTCCTGGGTTGCCGTTCTTCGCGATACGAGCCCGATCCGCCATGTCGCGCAGCCCGCCTGGATCCTGCGGCTCTACGTTCGACCGCGCGGTCCGCTCCGGGAAAAACGGCGCTCGGTCCCGGGCCCCGACCGCGGAAGCTCCATGACCATTGGGAAAGCCCGGACTGATCCCAGCCGTACGACCGGCGCGCCCGAATCGCGAAAACCGTGGGCGGCGTAGAAAGCGTGCCCCGTCGCCGTGCTCTCGAGATGAACACGCTGGTGTCCGAGGTCCGTCGCCTCCCTGAGCAGCGCCGCAAGGAGCTCCGAGCCGACGCCTCTTCCGACCTCGTCCGGGCTGACGTAGAGGCCGAGAATCGTTCCGTCCCGGTGGAGCACGCCGACCCCCGCAAGCCTCCCGCCAGGCGTCTCGGCGACCAACCAGAGAAGCGACGGGTCCGCGAAGTCGGAGCACAGGCGCTCCGGCGTCTTGCGCGCGCACCAGGACTCGATGATGTCCCGCCGCCCCCCGTGGTCCGCGTGGCACAGCTCCTCGATGCTCCGCCGCCAGAGCGTGGCGAGAGCCGGGGCGTCCGCCTCCGCCGGGGACCGCGCGGCGTACGCTTCGTTGCGCCCGATCCCCCTCACCGGATCGCTCCCCCTCGAGGACGGCCTTCCGGCGCCCTTCCGCCGAGCGAGAGATAGACGACCGTCGTCCAGAGATCCGGATAGACGGAGCCGTGCCCCCACCGTTGGTCGAGAACGGCCATCGGCCTTGCCGCCTTCACCTCATCGAGCGACCTGCCGGCCTTCACGAGCGGGAGGACGGCCTTGCGCGAGGCCCCGAGCATCTCGCGGAACGCCGCCACGTCGGCCCGCGTTGCAAGCGGTCCATGACCCGGGATGTAGCGCGTGCGCTCGTCGCCGGCAGCGAGCAGTCGGTCTGCGGCCGCGATCATCCCCTCGACCGATCCGCCGCATGAGAGGTCGCAGACGGGGTACGAGCCGTTGATGAAGTCGTCGCCGCCGATGACCACGTTGGACCTGCGGAAGCGGACGATGACGTCCCCGTCCGTGTGAGCGGCGGGGACGTGGACCGCCTCGATCTCGTCGCCGTTCAGGTGGAGCGTCAGGCTCCGGGTAAAGGTGACGACGGGAAGGGCGGCCGCGGGGGAGGCCGGGAACTTCAGGCCGAAGAGCGCGAGGTTCTGCTCGACCGACATCCGGCGGCGGACGTTCTCGTGCGCGACGACGACCGCGCCGTCGCGGGCGAGGCTCTCATTGCCCCCGGTGTGGTCGGTGTGCCAGTGGGTGTTGAGAACGAACCGGATCGGTCGGTCCGTGGTCCTCTTCAGCGCCGCGCGGACGCGGCCCGTGGCCTGGCCGAGGCCCGAGTCGACCAGGAGGATTCCGTCGGCTCCGATCGAGGCGCCGATGTTCCCGCCGGTCCCCGTGAGGAGGAACACCCCGTCGGCGACCTTCTCGGTCCTCAGCTCGGCACGGGAGAGATCCTCCGCGGGGGCGGAGCGCGCCGAGGTGAACAGGGCCGCGAGCGCCAGGGCGAGGGCGCCCGAGCCTGGCCCGCGCCGACGAGCGCAGGCGAGCGCCCCGATGGAGACGCCCAGGGCGAGGCCCGTGCTTCCGTCGATCGGACCTGTCCTCAGCTCCGGGACGTGGCGGCCTGCGTAGGCGAGCGCGAAGAAGAGGACGAGGGCTCCGAGGGAGAGCCCAACGAACTTCCTTCCGGTCGGGACGGAACGCCTCATCAGGGCTGCCCCCGGCTCCACCGGCCGAGCGGAGGAGTCGCCGCCTCTCCGCCTCTCGGCGAGACGAGGGCCCTTCGGGAGCGGGTCCGGGCCTGCTTCGGAGAACGATCCTCGAGGACGGTGGGCTCATGGGCGACGGCGACGACGATCCTCCAGCGGGAGCCCTCTGCCCGGACGATGTAGGCGAAGCCGAAACGGCCGCACTCGGCCCGCCTCGAGTCGAATCGTACGAAGGTACCGGAGAGCATGGCGAGCGTCGCGCCGAGCGGTCGAACCGCGAGCCCGGAGATCTCCGTTCGGGCGTGTCCCTGAGCTCGGGCATGTTCCAGCAGATGTCCGACGAGCACGAGCGCGGTCGGCATGTCCTGGACGATCCACACGCCGTCAGGACGAATGAAGGTACACGGGAGGAGGTAGTAGTCCGCTACCTCCTCGGTTCGACACGCCTCGAAGGCTCGGACGTACGCCCCGAGCATCTCCTCCGGGGTAGCGGGAATCCGGTGAGTCCTGGCGGCGGCGTGCCGACGTGCATTCATGTGCTGCCGCCGAAACGGCCCAGCGCTTCCCGATCGTGATGCCGTAGCCGCGACCGGTTCCGCTTCATACCCTCGCGCGCGCGACGGGCGGCTGCCAGAGCTCGACTCGATTGCCTTCGGGATCGGTCACCCATCCGAACGCTCCGAGCTCGGACACCTCGGACTTCGGGTCGACCTGACACCCCTCGGCACGCAGTGCCACGAGGACGGCATCGAGGTTGGCGACGCAGTAGTTGATCACGAAGGGTTGCGTGTGCTCGGGGTCCTCTGGAGCGATCGACCAGACCGTGTGGCCGCCGTCCGCGTTCGTCGGGTCGCAGTTCCTTTCGAACACGGCGCCGCCCCACGGCTGGATGTCGATCTCCAGGTGTCGCGCGTACCAGTCACGTAGCGCCTCTGGGTCTCTGGCCTTGAAGAAGACCCCGCCGATTCTCGTCACTCTGGCCATTGCATTCCTCCTCCGTCTCTCGTCCGGGAGCCCACGCACTCCAGCGGCGGGCTCCTGTTGCCATCGCTCGAAGGCGCCGCGAATCTCGCTCCGGGGGCCGTGCGCGTCCAGGGAGTCTCCGTCAGACGGCCGGATCGGACCTGCGAACGGCGATGGGGCCCCTTCATCCGCCAGCTGGACCCCGGCCGGGCGCGCTCGCCGTTCGACGAGCGTCCTGCGCGAGCGGCTCCGGGAATGCGGCGCCCGCGTGGAGCGCGATCGCGTCAAGGGACGACGAGACTCCGAGTCTCATCCGGTAGTCGAACGAGAGGTCACCCCCGATCACCGACTCGCGGAAGTGATGCGGCTCGTAGGCGCCCTCGAGAAGAGCCACGAGCTCGACGTCGTGAGTCGAGACGGCCGTCACGTGCCCGGCGCGTGCGAGGTGCGCGAGCACCGCCTTCCCGGCCGCGACACGCTCGAGGGCGTTCGTTCCGCGGAAGACCTCGTCGAGGAGGAACAGGCGCGCCGCTCCTTCAACCTGCCGGACGAGCGTGAGGACGCGCCGGACCTCGGCGAGATCGTCGCTCGCCCCTTCGGCCAGGCTTCCACGGCGGAGGATCGCCAAGGAGGGGACGAGGAGCGGGCCGTCGTACGCCTCCGCCGGGCACGTCGCGATCGTCGCACCGAGGAGGGCCTGGAGGCCGAGCGTTCTGGGCAGCGTCGTCTTCCCCGACATGTTCGAGCCCGTCACCAGGAGGCCCCGCCCCGTGACGACGACGTCGTTCGGGACGGGAGCGGCCAGGAGGGGATGGAAGGCGCCCGAGATCCGGATCGTTGCGCCGGGCTCCCGGAAGCTCGGGCGGCACCAGGAGCTCAGGGAGCGGCGCCGCTCTGCCACCGCGATCACCGCGTCGGGGTCGCCCACCGCTTCCCACGGCTCGCGCACTGATCCGCGCCGAGAGGGCAGGAGGGCGAACGTGAAAAGGAACGCGTTCACGTCAAGGAGGACGACCATGTTCACGTACTCGTAGACGAGACGGGCCGCGTCGTCCCGCGTCTCGGCCGCGGCCGCGATCCAGGTCGTCGGCGGCAAGAGGCGCCCGAGCGGAGCTACCGACGCCGAGATGCGGCTGCGGCGTTCTTCCGAGATCTCCAGATCCTCGCGGGAGAGGTCGGTACTTGTGCGGATGCGGGCACGAAGCGCAGGAAGCGCCCGCAAGGTGCCAGCGAACCGGTAGCGATACGCGAGCCGGACGACGATGTTCACGAGGCAGAGACCGACCAGCGCGACGAGAGCGCTTGCGGAGAAGGGGCCCGCCAGCGCGAACGTCACGGCCTCGAACGTGAGTAACGGCGCGACCACGAAGGCGACCGGGCGCTCCGGCTCGATCCCGAGTAATAGTCGCGGGAGCTCGTAGGCTCCGAGGCCACCGAGTCGTGCGAGGGCGCGTCTCGCGAACGAGGCGCACGGTCCGGCTGCAGCCGCGGTCTCGAGCCGCCGGAGCCGCGCATGGAGCCGGTGGCGGCATGGAGCTCGCGTCGTGCGGTCGATCGCGAGAAAGACGTCGTCGAGATCGAGGTCCGCGACCGTCCGGTCGTCGACGGCGGGGACGTCGCCCGCGGTGCGCCGCAGCTCCTCGAAGAGGCGGACGAGCTCGATCGCGGCTTTCCTGGGAACGCTCTCGGCGCGCGAATGTTCCCGGGCGGGCTGGGCCGTCTCCCGAAGATCCGGTGCGGCCGCACCGCGAGGTCAGGCCGGGCCGGATGACGCCAGGATCGCCATGAGGCCGGTGCCGGCATGGAAGACCATCGCGGGCACGAGGCTCTCCTGCCAGAGGACGAGCGCTCCCAGCAGGACGCCGAGAAGCGCCACGGACACGGCCATCTCGAGCGAGAGGCCGAGATGGCCAAGTCCGTAGACCGAGGCCTGAAGAAGCAGAGCCGGCAGACGGCGGCCCGTGAGGGCATGCAGCTGCCGTATCAGGTATCCGCGGTAGACGACCTCCTCGCAGATCGCGACGCAAAGCACGAAGGCCACCCAGAGGACCCGCTCGAACGGCGAATGCGGCAGCATCGCCGCGATTCCGCGGAGGACTCCTGGCCTGGGCGTCAGGAGCCGTGAGAGGACACCCTGGACGGCCAGCCAGACGAGGACTCCGCCGAGCCCGAGAAGCGAATGGCGCAGCCAGCGGGCCGCCGTCCAGCGCGCGCCATAGACGAGGCTCCGTATCGAGCCTCCGGAACGTCTCACGCCCCACATGACGTAGGCCGTCCAGAGGGCCTGGAGAGCCGCGACCCGGGCGTACAGCAGCGCCCTGGCGCCAGGCTCCGAGAGGGCCCGCGGCCATTGCTCCAGGGGGCGATCGAGCGATGCGACCAGCGCGACGGCGAGCAAGCCGACGACCAGCACGACCGTGTGGAGCGGCGACGCGACCCCGTCCCCGGAGGACCGGCAGGACTCGAGAGAGACCACCGTGTCTCCCCTCAGCCGTTCGGCAGGCCAGCCGAGCGCCGCGCGTGCGGATCGTCGCCCGGACATCCGGGGACGAGGCCTTCACCTGGGCTCATCGTCGCCCTCCGGGACCGACCGGTCCGGGGGTCGGGGCGCCCGGCGAGAGCGTCGCATCGGGAGCCCTTTCCGTGTCCGGCAGCTTCTCGATGGCGGGCATCAGGATCTCTCGCAGATAGTGCCACTCGGGGGCCATCGCGAGCGCTCCTTCGGCGTAGGCCCGCGCGACCGCCTTGTTCGGCTTCGCGTAGGTGTAGAAGTTCGCGAGGTTCATGAGGATCTCGGGAGCGCCCCAGGACGGAATCCAGGGGTCGCGCGGCGCCGCGAGCGCCTCCTGCCGTGCGCCCGCGAGGCCCCGCATCCAGCTCGCGATCGCGGCGCTCGCGTCGCCGCCTTCAGGCCGATAGGCCTGCTGCATTCCGACGAGCCAGAGGCTCCGCGGGTTGGAGCCGGCCTTCGTCGCGAGCGCCTTCATGACCTCGGACCCTTCTCGGATGAAGTCGGCCTTCCTGTCGTCGGGAATCTGACCCGGCACCCAGAGCTGTCCCATGAGACAGCCCATGAGCGCGCCACGAGCATCCTCGAGCTCCGAGTCGAGGGCGAGGGCCGCCCGGGCGTGGGTCGCGCAGCGTTCGAAGTCCTCGCCGAGGTCGGCGGGCTTCGGCGTGTCGTTGAGGCCGTTGAAACCCCGTCGCCAGTAGGCGAAAGCGATCCAGTACCGCCGGTACTTCTCGTGCGGGCTCTCGCCGAGGCGCTCCAGGCCCTGAGCGAGCCGGAGAAGCTCGGCGCGGTCGGCCCGGTAGTCGTTCCGTAGGATGGCCGCCGCGGATTCCGCGAGAACCCGGTCAGAAGGGGCGAGAGGCCCGGGCGGGGCGGGGGCGGCGGGCGCGGCGAGCGCGGCGACGGCGAGCATCACGAGAGGCTTCATGGTTTCGGGACCTCCTGCTTCGGATCGCTCGTACGGCCGGAACGCGCAGAGGTTCGCGCCGCGAGCTGCGCTCATCGCCCCGAGTCCCGTCAACCGCCGGAACCGGCCCCCGAACGGCGGCGGTCCGGCTGTCGGGAGTTCCCGTCCTGTTCACGAGGCCCGAGTGGTGTTTCGACGGCGTGCGGGACGCCGCCGCGAGGATTCCGGCCGAGAATCAGCGCGCGGCCGCCCGTCGGACAGAACCAGTCGGAGACGTTTCGCGAGCGTCGCACGGCGTACGCGGCACTTCGTCGTGCTCGCCCGCCGGCCTCGCCGAATGGGAGGATGCCCAGGATGTACCTGCTGCTGAGGGTCGTTCACCTGCTCGGAGCGGTCGTCATCGCGCACGGGATGGATAGTGCGGTCCATCGCCCTGTTCAGCGCCTCCGGGATCGCCTACAGGCTGCGAGGCGCGCCCCTGCAACGCGAGCTCCTCGCGCCCGTCGAGACGGAGGGAGACACCATGCCGGACTGGACGCGCTGTCGATCGAATTCGCTGCGGTGGGAACGCTGGGGCCTGTTCGCGATCCCGACGCCGCTCCTCGCGCTTGCTCTCAAGACGCTGAAAAGACCCGCCTGAAGGTCGTCGAGATGCGGTCGCGAGAATGGCCCGGAGGAAGCGCCTCGTCTACTGCTCTCTTCCGGAGGACGGCGCGCTCCTTCTCCTCGCTCCGTGTGCGGTGCCGGCCGCTCATCACCCCCAGGTTGCCGTGGACGCGAGGTCGACGGAGGTCGCCCGCACGACGCCTTCCGCTTGACATTGCGTCATGCGATACATAGCATAACGAGGTATAAACCCACAGGTCCTCAAAGGGAACCTCGACCTCCTCCTCCTCGCCGTCGTGGAATCCGATCCGGCTCACGGCTACGCCATTGCGGAGGCGTTGCGAGGCCGGAGCCGGAGCACTTTCGACATGGCGGAGGGGACCCTCTATCCCGCGCTCCACCGTCTCGAGGAGGCGGGCCTCTTGGCGAGCCGCTGGGCCGAGGTCGGCGGCCGCCGGCGACGCGTCTATCACTTGACGACCGCGGGCCGTCGGAGCCTCGTAGGCCGCCGAGAGGAATGGCGGGAGTTCTCGCGCGCGGTGAACGCGGTGCTCGAGGAGGCGTCGTGATTCCCGAGACGATCCCGGCCTACGTCCGCTGCCTCCGTGGGGCGCTCAGCCGGCGTCTTCTCGTGTCGCGCCGCCTCGAGGCCGAGGTCGAGGAGCACCTTCTCGACGCGAGGGACGAAGGGATGCGGCTCGGCATGACCGGGCGCCGCGCGGAAGAGGAGGCGCTTCGGCGACTGGGACCTCCCGAGGCCCTGGCGCAGGGGATCGCCGCCGGGCGGCGCGGTCCCCTCGAGACCACGCTCCTCCTCGTCTCCTTGTTCACGATGTCGGCCGCTGGTTATCTCACCTTCTCGATCGGCCTGAGGCGGCCTCCAGGTCTTGACCTCCGCTCGTGGCTCGTCCTCGCCGCGACCGTCCTCGTCCAGGGAGCCGGAGCCGTCCTCGTGTACACCCTCGCCGCACCCATGGGAGCTGGGTCCCGAGTGCTGAACGCCGTGATCGGGTGCATCGGGCTGATCGTCGGCGGAGCCTGGTTCCATGCCTCCGTCGTGAGTCCGGCGTTCGAAGGCTACGCCGTCGTCCTGTCGACGGCGCTTGTCGTTCAGAGCCTCCTCACGACAGCCCGCTCGCACCGCCCGGCCCGGCTCAAGTACACGTCCCCCCGAAGCGAAGGCGGGACGTCGGCATGAGCGCCGCCGAGCTGGTCTTCATTCTGTTCTTCCTCACCGCGGCCGCAACCGCCCTGCGCGTTGTGGCGAGACTCGCGACGCGCCGATGGCGGGACGCTCGCCGCCTCGCGGCGAAGCTCGGCGTCGCCGCGATCCTCTACCTCGCCGTCGTCGTGGTCGTATCGCTCTTCTCGCCCAGAAGATGGGTGGCTTTGGGAGAGGAGCAGCGATTCGACGATTGGGCTCTCACAGTCCTGCGGGCGGAGACGACTCCAACGGGCTGGAGGCTCGTCGCGCGAGTGGCGAACCGGGGCCGCGGCAGAGCGCAGAGCGCGCCGGACGCCGAGCTTCTCCTCGTCGCCGACGACGGCCGGATGTTCGCGCCGGCGGCCGTACCCGCCGGACGGTCGCTGCGGTCCATGGTCGCGCCGGGGGACTCGTTCGAGACGGTGCTCGGCTTCGCCGTGCCGAGCGGGTCTCCATCGTGGGGGCCGACGTCGTCCACGGCGCATGGCCGGCGTGGTTCGTCATCGGCGACCGCGGGAGCCTCTTCCATCGCCGGCCTCTCGTCCGCCTGCCGGCCGGCAAGGGGTGACCGCCCGTACGCCCAGTGCTCGCCGCGCCGCGCGGCGACGGTCCCAGCCGCGTGCGCGGGCGACCCAGCCGGACCCGCCCGGCCCCGGCCGCAGCACCCGGCTCGACTCGCCGGCGGCGCCGTCAGACGCGAGTCAGGATCCGGCGCGCCGAAAGAGAGACGCCTTAGCCACCGGGAGGTGCGTGGACACGGGGACCCCTCTGCGGCGACTCTTCGCGCGGGTGGTAGGACGCATCGTCCCCATGTCCGCGCGCTCCGGCACCTGCTCCCCGCCGACGACCCGCGTCTCCTGATCACGCTTCGGGACGGGAGCACGGTCCTCGCGAGCCGCGCGGCGTCGGTCTCAGGCGGCGGGTCGTGTCGCCGGCACAAACGTCGGCCCTTCTTCCCGGCGCGTTCGAGAGGAGGGAAGGAGAAGAGGCCCCGGCCCGCTGACGTGGCGCCCGCCTCGGCTCCGAGCGGTCTTCAGCCTGCGGCCCGGCCGGCTGGGTCGCGGATCGGGCCATCGGCGTCCTCCGGCTCGAGCCTCTCGCGCACCCTCCGGACGAGGAGCCGGCAGATGATCGGCATCTCGCCGAACGCCAGGCGATGATCCTCGGGAGCCGGCTCTCCGGGCCGCCGCCCGCCGGAAAGAAGCGGCCGCTCGCGGGAACGGCGTGGGCCGCTCCGCCTCGCATCGCGTAGCGTAAAGAGAACCCGGCAGGTGCCGGTCAGCCCCCAGCGCGCAGAGGCGAAGAAGCCGTGAACCAGAAGGAACCAATTCTCGCCGAGATCCCGATCGAGGCCGCGATCACCCGCAAGCTGCTCGAGCGCGTCCCCGAGCGCTTGCTCCGGTGGAGACCGCACGAGCGGTCGCGGACGCTCGGTGAGATAGCCGCCCACGTCTCCAGCCTCCCCTGCCTCTTTCTGCCGAGCCTCTCCGAGGACGAGCTCGACCGGGCCTCGTACCGCGCCGCGACGGGGACTGTTGCCGCGATCCTCCAGACGTTCGACCGGGACGTCGCGGCGGCGCTCGTGACCGGAGGGGCCTCGTGAAGCAGCGCTGGCCACGACCCTTCCGGTACCGGGCCGGCACGCGAATCGTCTTCGAGCTCCCCCGCCTCTTCGTCGCGCGGACCACCGGACTCAACCGTCTCATTCACCACCGCGGCCAGCTCTCAGTCTGTCTCAGGCTTCTGGACGTCCCCCTCCCCGCCGTCTACGGCCCGACCGCCGACGAGGCGAAGGGCGAACGGGTACGAACCGTCAAGGAGAGTCGCCATGATGGAGATGCCCAAGCGCATGGTGTTGTCAACGCTCGTGCTGGCCTGCTCTGTCGCAGCTGCGCGAGACATGGCCACGCCTTCAGCGCCTTCGCCGATGATGAGCCCGGATCAGAAGCCGTACGTGACGGGCCTCTCGAAGGCGGCATGGCTGGCGGGCCACTGGGTGGGCCCCGCTCTCGGTGGCGAGGCCGAGCAGATCTGGAGTCCGCCGAAGGCGGATTCGATGATGGGAATGTTCCGGTTGGTGCGCAACGGGACGGTGGTCTTCTACGAGTTGCAGACGCTCACGGAGGAGGGCGGCAGCCTGGTCCTCCGGCTGAGGCACTTCAACGGCGACCTGACCGCTTGGGAGGAGCGGAAGAAGACCGTGGAGTTCCGGCTCGTGGACGTAGCCGAGGGGATCATCCGATTCGAAGGTCTATCGTTCCGGCACGAGGGCGCAGGCAAGCTGACCGTGCACCTCACGATCGAGGAGAAGGACGGGACCGTCCGTGAGGAGGTCTTTCGCTATCAGCGCGCGCGCCCGGGCCGGCAGTGACCGGAGCATGGGCCGTCGCCCATCTGGCGGCGATGGCCCTCGCGTTGACCGGCGGGACATTCTGGCATCCGAACGGGCTCCAGAGCTCCGCCTAACAGTCCGTGGCGAAAGCACGTTCACGGGCGTCACGTGCTTGCGGCCAGGTGTCCTGGTGTCACGATCGTCATTGCGGCTGGTGACGGTGAGGGGGTCGTTGGCGCGAGAAGTTCCCGACGGGTTCGAGAGACGGACCTGATGAGCGTCAGAAGGGACACCAGAAGCGACGAAAGGGCCGCCGCGAGGCGCCCCTGGAGGCTCCGCGGGGTCCCGACTCCCGTCATCTTGCGGAGGATGACGCCGAGGTTGGCGGCGGCTACGTGAAGCTGGACCTTCTTCGAGACCTCGCGCCGGCCCCGGACATGGAACCTGCTCAGGCCCCCGCTCCTCTTCATCAGTGCGAATCCGCGTTCGGGGTACTCGGCTCGCTTCTTCTGCAGCCGTCGGCCCTCGGCGCTTCGCGTCCGACGCCGGTTGGCGTAGATCGCCCGGCGTCGCCGCTCGGCCTCCTCCGCTCCGAAGCGGCGGCGGCATCGCCTCCAGTTTCGCCGGCCCCGCACCTTCGGCTCCGAGACGAAGCCACGATATCCCTTGGCATCGAGGTTCGAGACGACTGCGTCCGAGTGATACCCCTTGTCCAGGACGGCGTCCTCGATGCCCCCTTCCACTCCGGCCGACATCGCCGTCTCGTCCGCCGAGAGAAGTGTGGCCGCCACCGTCTTCCGATCATCCCGATCCGCCGCGTGCGTCTCGGCCGCCAGCGTCACGCCGCTGCCGAGGTCCACCGCGGTCTCGACCTTGTAGGCCATCCGCGTCCGGCCGTCCTTCATCCGCGCGATACGCGCGTCCGCGTCCGTCCCACTTCTCCACTGCCGGTTGGACACCTTCTTCTTCCGCTTCCGGTCCATACGCTGCAGGTCGGCCGCCGTGGCCTGTTCTGCCCCCTCAGCCTCGGCCAGCTTCTTCAGGTACTGCTGGTACGTCGCCCCGTCCGCCTTCCTCACGATCGACTTCATCGCCGCGTTCGCTTCCAGCGTCGTGAAGTCGATCGCCACCTGCCGCCCCTTCAGGACCCCTTCCTCCTGCGCCACGCGCACCACCCAGGCGAACACCTTCCGGTGGATCGACACCGGCAGTTTCCGCCTCCAGCGCGACAGCGTCGAATGGTCCGGCGTCTGCTGCGTCAGCTCGAAGCCCAGGAACTCCCTCAGCCCCAGCGAGTCCGCGCATCTCCAGGCCGTCCCTCGCTCCGAGCCCAGTCCCTCGAAGTACCCCACCAGCGACATCCGGAAGTACACCCCGGGCGCTACCGACGGCCGTCCCACCCCGTCCGCGAACAGCTTCTTCTTCTCGATCAGCTCCTCCACGAACGCGTCGAACCCGTGTCGCCGGAACAGCTCATTCAAGGCCCGGTAGAAGACATGTCCCTCGCCCCGAACGATCTCGCCCGCGTCGATCCACAGCCCCTGCTGCACCCCTCGTCGTCGTCCCATCGCCATTCGCCGTCTCCCCGCGTCACGTTGTCGCTGTCCCGAATCGGACGCAGACATCATGCCGAGTCACGACCTTTCGCCACGGGCTGCTAACCAGCAGGATCGCCCCGACCCGGGTCGCCCAGCGAGCTCTTCCCGCCGTTCGAGGGGCGCTTCCGGCCGCCCGACGGAATCCGCCTGTCCGAGGACCCGCCGGGGTGTAGCGTCGCCTCGCTCGTCGGGGCGGGGTCGCGGCGAACAGCCTATTTCAAATGACGAGAGGAGGACTTCGGGTGCATCTGCCTGATCCTGTCGGAATCGCCATATCGATCGTCTTCATGGCGGTGACGATCGTCGTCTCGGCCGGTGCGGTACTGAAGGTCCGCCCACTGCCCATCCTCCGCGCTCTCGTGATCGCCTCCGTGTCCAACCTGCTCGGGAAGCTCCTCGTGTCCGTGCTGCACTGGCCAGCCCTCGTCTCGTACGCGATCCCGACCGCCGCCTACTTCGCGCTCTCGGTCCACTTCTTCCGCCCCACGCTGCCGAGGCTCGTCGCGTACTGGGTCTCGGGATTCGCCCTCTACCTCGCGATCCACGTCGTCCTGACGAACCTCCTGGGATGGAGCTTCATGTTCCCGTTCTGGAGGCCAAGGCTGCTCGCCTCGCCGCTGCTGGCTTTCATCCGCTTCGCCATCGCGGGGCGCCCTTGACCGTCCTCTCGAGCAAGAGCTCCGGGAGGGCAGCGCTCTGTTCAGTCTGGCGCAGCCACGCGCCGAAGCTCCTCGCGGTGTCAAACCGGGCCCGGCGCGGTCGGCGCGCCGAGAGGTCTCGACTGGAACATCCTCAGTGGCGCTCGCGTCGCGGACGGCCGAGGTCGGACCGGATCAGCCCTCGGCCACGGCCCACATGCGGCCGTACGACGTAGAGCTGAGATCAGCCTGGCGCACCTTCACTCCGATCTGCGAAGGAGATCCGCAGCATGATCAACACACAGCTTCGGGCGCCCCTGCGGTCGATTGCTGAACAGGTCTGTCGTTACAGAACGACGACGGTGGGCCTTGGGATCATGACGTGCACCATTCTGGTGCTCGCGGCGAAGACGGCGCGCCTGGGCCACGCGACCGCGTATCTGGCGGCGATGTTGCTCGGTGCGCTCATCGTGGACGCTGTCGCCCGAACCGAGGTTCTGTCCGAGTGGATCGTGCGCGACCCTGTTCGGGAGAGCCGCATCGTCGCGTTCGCGCTGCTCGTGACGGCGGGGCTGAGTGTTCTCCGATTTGTCCTGCCGGTCGAGGTCCAGCACCTCCCGCCGGTCATCAGGGGAGGTCTTGGGGTCCTCGTTCTGCTCTTCGTCTATCCCGGTTTCCTGTCGTACTACTTCTTCGTGTCATGCCGATACCGACCGCGGGATCTCGGACTGGACTGGCATCGCGCATGGGTCGCGCTCCCAATCATCGCGGTCATCGGTGTGGTGGGGTCGGCTGCAGTCCCGGAGAAGCAACAGTTCCGAACGATGTTCGAGCAGATGGGTCTTCTGGGCATGCTCCTGCTTGGATTCGGCACAGCGGCCATTCCCGAAGAGTTCGTGCGGGGTCTTTCTCAGTCCCGGTTCGCGGCCTTGCTCGGGGACAAAGGGCTCGGCTGGCTGACGGGCAGCATGCTGTGGGCGCTGCTACACATTCCGATCTTCTATCGCGATTCAGGCAGCTTCGCAGCATCCCTCCGAAGTGCCATCGGGATTCTCCCGCTCGGATTGCTTTGGGGGTACATGTCGGCGCGACTGCGGAGTATCCTGCCCTCGATCTTCGTGCACGGCACGAATCTCTGGGGCCTTCAGGATGTGCTGTGACGATCGAGGTTCGATCGGGCGTCGCGAACTCGGATGCTCGTTTCCTGACGAGGGAGGCCCCGGATGCCCTGCGCGTCAGAGTTGCAGCGGCGGTTCGAGCCGCGAGCGCGGCCGGCGGCATTGAACACCACGAACGGCCGGAATCGGCCCCCGAGTGGCGGCTCGCTCCTTGAGGATAGGACGGCCCGCAGGAGATCGGAGGGGCACGTGATGGGAAAGGCCGTATCCCCGCTGGGGGCCAGCCTGATGGCGCTGTGGTGGGCCCTGCCCGCGACCTCGCAAGTCGATCCGGGGCGAGCTTCCGCGTACTTCCAGGAGGCGGAAGCCTTGTGCAGGCGGGAAGGGGGCCGGTTGTGGGGGATGCCCCTGTGGGGTCCCATGGTGTTCGCGGACGCGGCGACCCGAACGATCGCCACGAACCAACCCGCGCCGGAAGCGGAACGGCCGGCGGCGGTTGGGCTCGCCAACACTGCAGTCGACTGGGGAGGTACCCGCTGGACGACGATCGTCTGGCAACTCGTTCCCCACGACCAGCCTGAGGCTCGCGGGCGCTTGATGCTCCACGAGCTCTTCCATCGCATACAACCGGACCTCGGGCTCAGGGTGGCGGAAGGCCAGTACGACCATCTCGATACCTTCGAGGGCCGCTACTGGATCCAGTTGGAATGGAGGGCACTGGCCCGGGCGCTCGGCGCCAATGGGCCGAAGCGGGCCGCTGCGATTCGGGATGCGTTGTCCTTTCGGATGGCTCGCCGCGCTCGGATCCCCGGTGCTGCGGAAAACGAGCGGAGGCTGGAGATCAACGAAGGGCTGGCCCAATACACCGGGACCGTGGCGGCCTTCCCTTCCCCCGGCGAAGCGGCGGCGGACGCCATCGATCAATTGGCGCGCGCCGAGAAGGAACCCACCTTCGTCCGAACCTTCGCCTACCCATCTGGCGCCGCCTATGGCCTGCTGCTGGATGCGTGTTCTCCCGGCTGGACCCGCCGCATGAAGCCCAGCGACGATCTGGGGCACCTGCTTCGGGAAGCGGAGCGCCTCGAACCCGCTGCCGAGGCGGAGGCACTTGCCAAGGACTATGGCGGCCCCGACCTGATAGCGGCCGAAAGGAGGCGCGAGGCCGAACAGAAAGCGCGCATCGCCGATCTGCGGCGGCGGTTCATCGAGGGGCCGGTTCTCGTGCTTCCTCCTCCTCGCAACGCATCGTTCGTCACGGCGGGCATGACCCCCATCCCTGGCGAAGGGACAGTCACGCTCTCCTTCCGCACGACGGCAGAATGGGGCACCTTGGAGGCCGGTCTCGTCCTGGTGGCTCCGGATCGAAGCCGGCTGACCGTGCCTGCGCCCGCCAAGAGCAAAGGCCCCAGCTTGTTCGGCGAGGGATGGACCCTTCAGATCCAGCCGGGATGGGTGGTGCGCCCAGGCCCGCGCGCAGGGGATTTCCGGTTGGTACGCGAAGAGTAGCGGAGGACTAGGAGAAGATGTGGCTCGCCTCCACTACGCTCGTCCTTGCGGCTGCGGCGATGCCCGCCATGGCCCAACCGCTCCGTTCGGACGAGGGAACGTCGCCACGGGTCCTGCTCACCTGTCGCGACGTTCTCGCGCCCGGTGCGGTGGCGAAGTACCGGCGGTTCGAGAGAGACGCGGCCCGACTGTGCGCGAGGCGAGGCTGCCCGAATCCCCTTCTCGCGGTCGAGACCGTCGCCGGACCCAGGAGTGCCTGAAGATGTGCGACCTCGTGGTACAGCTCTCCGATCCGCGGGGGCCACCGCAAGGCTGCTCCACGGAGCGCTCGACGTCAGGATGACGCTGGGCGGGTCGAAGGGTTCCGTCGAGAGCCGCGAATCCGTCGTGTGCGGTGCGGCGTGGGAGCGGAGGATTGGGACGGGCGCGGTGGCCCACCGGCGGACCGACGCAGCGAGCCCGGTGAACGGCCAGACCATGTGAGAGCGAGGGGCGGATCTCAGGCAGAGCCATCTCGGGCTCTTGTGAAAGGGCGAACGGTGAAGCCCCAGCGCGGGACGGCAGCTCGATAGGCCGCGTACTCGCGGCCGAACCGGGACCGAAGGGTGCGTTCCTCGTACAGGACGACGAAGAGATGAAAGAGGGCGAAGGTGAGTCCGGTGTATTCGAGGACCAGCAGGCTGCGAAAGAGCCAGGCTTCGCCGACGAGCGTCAGGACGACGCCGCTGTACATCGGGTTGCGGGTGTAGCGGTAGAGCCCCGAGACGACGAGGCGACTCGGCGGATCGAGAGGCGCGAGCGTGCCGTGGCCGGAGGCGAGGAACTGCCAGACGCAGGCGAGGAGAACGGTGATGCCGAGGAGCGTCAGGGTGGCGGCCGCGAGCGATGCGGGACCCGCCTTCGGAACGTGAAGGGAGCCGGAGGCGCGAAGGAGGCGGAACGGAAGGTATCCGACGACGGTCCCGGGCAGGAGCACGACGAAGAGGAAGGCTCGGACTGGAAGCAGGCGCTCCATGCCGGAACGATTTCGCTCCGTCGAACGAGAGGCCTTCACCGGCGAGCGTGAGCGAGCGCGCCGCGACACCGGGTCAGGCCCGTCGCCGGGCGCGGCTGAGGCCGACGGCTCTCGGTCTGGCGGTCCCTGGCTCCCGGGAACGTCGTGGAGACCTCGCATGACCGAGGAGAGGCGGAGAGCCCACGCCGCTCACCGCGCCGGCGAAACATCGGCGGCAGCGGCGTCGTGGGCGACCGCAACGACGATTCTCCAGGTGCCGGAATCCGACCGGCCGATGTAGGTGAATCCGAAGCGTCCGACCTCGGAGCCGAGCTCATCGTGCCGAATGAAGACCCCGGAGAGCTCGGCGAGCGTGGGAGCGAGCGACCGGACCGTGAGCCCGGAGGTCTCCGTCCTGTGGTATCGCTGAGCCTTTGCATGGTCGATGAGATGACGGACGAGCGCGAGGGCGGAGGCTTCCTCGGACACGACCCATACACCCTCTGGCCGGATGAAGGTGCAGGGCAGCGAATAGAACGGGACGACCGCCTCTGCGTTCAGCGACTCGAAAGCCCGAACGTAGGCGGCCAGCATCTCGGACGGCGTGGAGTACATCGGGAACTCTCCTTGGGAGCGAGGGTAGGGCGCCGGGCGGAGAGAGGCCAGGCTTATGCCGCGGGCGGGCGTTCCGGGGCGGCAAGCGGCGGAGCCGGAGGGAGGCAAGCGTGGAGACTCGGAACGGGCCGCGCCTCAACGGGAGCGCTCCCGGCCGGGCCGGGGACGCGGGCGCCACCGGCGGCCTCGAGCGCCGCGAACCGCCGGAGCCGACCCCCGAACGGCGGCTCGCTCCTTGAGGCCCGGACCGTCCTCGGGAGAGACTCGAGGCGTGGAGGCGACGCGAGAGGATTCCCCGGGCGGCGTGGGCTCCGACATGGCGGAGTCGGCCGCGGCCGGCATCGGGTGGATGGCCGCGTACCTCCTCTACTTCACGGCCTTCGCGGCCACGTTCGGGCTCGCGCTCCACGCCGGTCCGTTCTCGGCGGCGCTCCTTGCGCTCGCCAACACCGGCCCGGACGCCGTCGGCGCGCCGGGGGTGCTGTGGGCCGTCGCGCGCGTCGAGGGCGGGCGTCTGCGGGTGGCCGCGCGCCTCGCGGCGCTGGGGGCCGCCTACGTCGTGTGCTGCCTGGCCGGCACGCTCGGCGCCCTCTGGCTGTGGAAGGCGGCGTCGCACGGCAGCTGGCGGCTCCCCACGGACGCGCCGAACGTCGCGTGGAAGTGCCTCTTCTCGATGCTCGTCTTCGGGGCGCTCGCCGGCGTCGGCCGAGCGCGGTACCACGCGCGCCGCGCAGCCGACGCGGCCGCCCGCGCCCACCGCGCCGAGATGCTCCGCCTCGAGGCGCGCCTCTCCATACTGAGGGCGCAGCTCAACCCGCACTTCATCCTGAACGTGCTCCACTCGCTCGTCGGTCTCGCGCGGCGCGACCCGGAGACGACGTCGACGACACTCGAGCGGCTCGGGACGACGCTTCGCTACGCGCTCCGCGTCCAGAGCCGCCGATGCGATCGCGTGCCCCTGCGCGAGGAGCTCGAGTTCACGGCCGAGTACCTCGAGCTGGAGAGGCTCCGGCTCGGAGAGCGCCTCGTCGTCCGCCTGCGCACGGAGGAGGCCGCGCTGAGCCGGCCCGTCCCCCCTTTCGTCCTCCAGCCGCTCGTCGAGAACGCGATCGTCCACGCGATCGCGCCGCGCGCCTCGGGCGGGGTCGTGGAGGTCACGATCGCGACGGAGGGGGGCGTGTTGCTCGTGACCGTGGACGACGACGGAGGCCCGGGCCCCTCGCCGGCGGCACCCCGGCGGCCGGGCTCCGGGCTCGGGCTCGGGCTCCTGCGCGACCGGCTCGATGCGCAGTACGGGGGACGGGGCGCGCTGGAGATCGGGCCGTCGCCGCTCGGGGGGACGCGCGCGCGCCTGCGGCTCGACGGCGAGCCTGCGGGCGCGGACGAGGAGGAGACCGAATGAGCGCGGCGCTGCGGTGCGCCGTCGTCGAGGACGAGCCGGAGGCCCGGCGAAACGTCGTGGAGTACCTCGAGCGCCTCGAAGGGGTGGTGATCGCTGGCCTGGCCGGGGACGGAGAGGCGGCAGTACGCCTCGTGGACGATTCGCGGCCGGAGCTGCTCCTCCTCGACGTCCGGCTCCCCGAGATGGACGGCTTCGAGGTTCTGCGCCGGATCCGGCACCGGCCGGAGGTGGTCTTCACGACCGCGTTCGACGACTACGCCGTCTCGGCGTTCGAGCTGGGCGCCCTCGACTACCTCGTCAAGCCGTTCGGCCCCTCGCGCCTGGCGGCGGCGGTCGAGCGCGTTCGGTTCCGGCTCGCGTCACGCCCGGGAGACGCCGGTGTCTCGCACCCGGTCGAGCGGGCCCTCGCGGTGACGCGGAGCCCGGTGCGGCGCCTCTTCGCGCGCGTGGGGGGGCGGATCGTCCCGATCCAGACGGAAGAGATCCTCAGGATCAGCGCCAGCGGGGAGTACTCCGAGATCTTCACGGAGAAGACGTCGTTCCTCGTCGCCTCCAGCCTCGCGCAGCTGGCGGACTGCCTCGACCCCACTGCCTTCGAGCGCGTCCACCGGTCCCACATCGTGAACTTCCGCGCGGTCCGGCACCTGCGCCCCGCCGACGACCGGCGTCTCCTGATCACCCTCCGGGACGGGACCACGGTCCTCGCGAGCCGGGCGGCGTCGGTCGGGCTGAGGCGGCGGGTCGTGTAGCCGGCGGGAACGTCGGCCCGTCTTCCCGCCGCGTCCGGGAGGCGAAAAGCGCGGCTGCCCCAGCCCGGTGACGTGGCTCCGGCCCCGCCTCCGGGCAGCCCTCAGCCTGCTTCCCGGTCGGCCGGGGCGCGGATCGGGTCATCTGCGACCTCCGGCTCGGGCCGCTCGCTCACCCCCCGGATGAGGAGCCAGAAGATGATCGGCACCGCGCCGAACGCGAGGACCATCGTCCCCTTGCCGACGACGGGTGCCCACGAAGGGAGGAGGAGCGTCGTCAGCGAGTCCAAGATGTAGCCGGAGCCCGCCAGCATCAGCAGAGCTCCGAGCGCGCGCGGGACGAAGCCCGACCTGAGGACGAGGATCCCGAACGGGAAGAGCCAAAGCCCCCAGAAGACCCCGAGGACGGCGTTCCCTTGGCCGTGCAGGCGGAGGAAGAAGTAGGCCAGGGCGTCCAGCTCGCGCTGCGGGAAGGGGGCGAGAAATGGAGGCGCCGTGACGAGGACCAGCGCGGCGACCTCGTTGAGGACATTGACGACGGCGACCGGCACCGGGATCAGCGCCCCGAGGACCACCATCTCTCGGGCGCGCGCCTCGTCGACGGACCGGAACAGCCGGCCGAGCGAGAGCACCAGGAACACCCAGACGACCTTCACGGCCAGGGAGCTCACGATCGCGACGCGGAACAGCCCCTCCGAGGCCCGGAGTCGCTCCGCGGTCGCGACCGCGTTCCCGGAGACGATCAGCGTCCGGGGAAGGTAGATCAGGACGATCGGAGCCGCGATCAGGATCAGGAGATACAGGCCGCCCGCGAGGCGGGCCTGAGACTTCATCGAGGTCATGCTCTCCCCTTTCGCAGGCGCGGTACGGTGCCGAAGAGCCGTAGGACCGCCGCCGGCGAAGCCTCAGATCCCCGAGATGCCGAGCTCGGCGTTCAGGCGGCCGACGAGGTGCTTCCAGGCCAGATAGTAGACGGCCATGCCGACCGGGATCATCGGGAGGGCGAAACGCATCTGGATGTCGAACTCGTCGAGGAACCGCGCGAGCACGGCGCCGCCCGGGATGAGGAAGAGGACCAGGAGCGCCCCGTGGAGGCCGAGCGAGAGCCGGAAGCGCGAGCTCAGGGCCACGTAGAGCATGTTCCAGAGGCCCCAGACGTTCGGGACGACCGCCATCGGGAAGAGGTACGCCCGGGAGAGAGGAGCGGACGGGAGCGGGATGACGAACTGGCTCGGGACCTCGAAGTAGAAGCGCCGGCAGGCGTCGACAGCGGCGACGACGAGGAGGAAGAGCGTCGGGACGACGATCCCGGCCATGTAGGCGCGCAGGTACGGGCGAGGTTTCATAGCGTCTCCTTCACAGGTTGAAGACCAGGAGCCAGACCCAGCCGGGGCAACAGGCCAGGAGGAGTGCCACGGCTGCGGCCAGGGTCAGGTCGACCCAGGGACGGATGCGGCGGGGGGTCGGGCCCCTTAGGACGAGCGGCCAGAGGTCCTTCCGGACGGGCGATTCGGCCACGGGAGGCAGCGCCGCCCGAAGCTGCTGTCCGAGGGATTCGTCGTCGTTCATGGTCGTATCCCCATGCGAAGGAGCCTCTCCCTCAGGAGGGCGCTCGCGCGGCAGAGCCGGGACTTGACGGTCCCGACGGGGAGGCCCAGCGCCACGGCCACCTCGGCCAGAGGGAGCTGCTCCACGAGCACAAGCGTGGCGACCACCTGGAGCCTGGGGGAAAGGGTGCTGAAGGCCTTCGTGATCGCCGGGATGAGGTCCCGGTCTGTCGCTTCGGAGGCGAGCTCCTCGGGCGGGACCGGGCTCGTCTCGGGCTGCCGCCGGAGCCGCGCGAGGTGATCGAGCGCCGCGTTCGTGGCGATCCGGCGCAGCCACGCGCCGAAGCTCCTCGCGGGGTCGTACCGCGCCCGGGCGCGGTGGGCGCGCCAGAAGGTCTCGACGAGGACGTCCTCGGAGGCGCTCGCGTCGCGGACGATCCGGAGGATCCAGCGGCCGGTCTCCGCCTGGAACTGGCGAAAGAGGGCCTCGAAGGCTTCCGGGTCGCCTTCTACGAACCGCCCGAGTAGCCCGGGATCCGGCTGGCCGTCCATCGTCGCTCAACATGCCTTACCGGAACGGCGCGCGAAAGGTTCCCTTCCGGGCTCGCGTTTCGATCCGGCCGTCGTCCGGCACTTCCTCGCGCTGACGATCGTGAGAGCCTGGGGCGCAGGTGATTGGGGACAGAGGGGGCAGAGGATTTGGCGCCAGCCGCCGTCAGGGGACCTCCGTCCCGTAGAAGTACCGCTCGAACCAGGGCTTCCAGTCCCTCTTCGTGACGTACTCGAGGAGGCCGACGAAGTCGTCCGTGACGACGGCCGGGCGGCGCGATGCGAACGACTCCAGGAGCGCACGCATCGAGCCGAAGAAGAGCGCGTCGCCGACCTCCGCCCGGATCGCGACGAGGAGCGTCGGCCCCTTCGCGTGCGTGAGGTTCCCGGCGTCGCGGCGGAGGGTGGACGCGGCCCCGGGGGAGGCCTTCGCGACCAGCTCCGCGGCGAAGGGCATCGGCGCGGTGGACGCGGAGAGCTTCGCGTTCGCCCTCCAGACCCCTCGGAGCCGCTCGTACTCGCGGGGGTCCCGGAGGACCTCGAGGGCCCGCCCGGCGGCGACCTCCGCGAACGCCTCGACGAGCCAGACGTCCGCGGGCTGGGCGTTCCAGACGACGCCGCCCCAGTACGCGTGGGCGATCTCGTGGGCGATCCGCTCGCTCAGCCGGCTCTCGTCGAACGGGCTCCACGCCGCCTCGAAGGCCTCGTGCGGGAGGAGCGCCAGGCCGGGAGGCCCCTGGGCGCGATGCGCGTTGTCGTCCACGATCGTGTACTCGACGAACGGGAACGGTCCGAAGGTGCCCTCGTACAGCCCGCGGAGCTGCTGGAAGAGCGACAGGAGCCGCGCCGCCGACTTCGGCTTCGAGAGTCCGTAGCTGGCGACGCGGACGGTCACGCCCCCCCTCGTCTCCTCGAAGAACGAGTACTTCCCCGCGAGGATCGCGTGGATCGGCGCCTCCTGCTCGAGGACCGTCTCGACCGCGTTCCACTCACCGTCCTCGAAGCGGCGGAGGGTCTTCCCTGGGGCGATCGGCACGAGCGGCTTCTTCGCGCGGACGACGGCCTTCATACCGTGGCGCGCCCGGGCCATCACGTCGGGAGGCCGCGGGTACCACGCCCTCGCGAGCGGGAGCTCCCACGAGTTGTCTCCGTGGCGCTCGAAGAAGGGGGCGTCGTACCGGAACCGGAGCGTCACGGCTTCGCCCGCCGCGAGCGGCTTCGGGAGGAAGACGACGACCGTCCCGCCGCCGTAGAAGCTCGGGAGAGTCGTGCCGTCGCCGAGCGCGACCTCCTCGAGCGACGTCTCCCGGCGCGCGAGGCGATACGGCGAGAGGCTCAGGCCGCTCAGGTCGAACGTGAGGGTCGAGAGGGGCCGCTGCGCGACGATCGTCTCCTCCGCGCCGAGCAGGCCGCGGGGCTCCTCCGTCTCCCGGACGTCGACGGAGAGGCCGGTGAGAAGCCAGTCCGCCCTCGGGGGCTCCCTCCGGCTCCGGCCGATCGGCTGCGTACCGACGACCCGTCGGAAGCGGAAGGGGCCCGCGCTGAGGGGAAGCCCCTCGGGGCGCTCGACGACCGTGAGCGTGTCGCAGTCGCCTCGCGTCTCGTCCACCTCGTGCCGGACGTCCTTGCCGGCGACGATCAGCGAGAGGAAGTACTTCCGACCGTCGACGCTCGCGGCGGAGAGGCCCGCGGCCGGCGGCGGCAGGGTGTCGTACTTCCAGCGTTCGAGGAAGGCGTCCAGCTCGGCCGGAGGCGGCGGGGCGACGGAGCCGGTCCGTGGTTCCGGCAGGGCCTCCGGCCTCGACGCCGGGGAGAAGAGGACGAGCGCCGACGAGACCTTCGCGACGATGGGACCGTCCTTCTTCGCGCCGAGGCCGCCGACCCTGTGGGCGTTCTCCCGGTAGACCTTCATCGCGGCCGCGTCGTCCGTCGACCACTCGAGGCTGCCCTTCCCGCGTATCCAGATTCCGAGCGGTCTCCCCGCGCCGTCGGCAACCTCCCACGCCGTCCCGGACGCGAACGAGTAGCGCCCGGCTCCGGCCGTGAAGGCGAGGTTCGCCGCGGGGACCGAGCGGCCGGTCAGCGCGGGCGACAGGAACGGCCCGGCGGGGTGCGCGGCGCGAGCCTCCCCTGCGAGGGCGAGGCCCGCGGCGAGGACGAGGAGAATCGCGCGGGCCCGGGATGGACGGAGTGCGCCGCCGCCGGAGGAGCGAGATCGCTGCATGGAGACCTCCGAGGCTGTCGGGCTGCAAAACACGGGCCGAGCGCGCCGCTCCATTCCGGGGACACCGCCCGCCCGCGTGGGGTCGCTCGCCCTGCGCGGGGAACTTCCCTCGCCGCGCGGAGTCTCAGGGGAAAACGACGGAGGAGGACGACGATGCTCCAGCTCGTGACGCCCCCCGAACGCCCCCGGCCCGCGCTCCTCGCCTCGATCGGGCTGCACGTCGCGGCCGTGTCCGCATTCGGCTTCGGCCCGCTCCTCGCGTTCCCGGAGGCGCCGGGGTGGAGAGGAGAGGTGTGGGTCGTCACGCAGCCCGTCCTGAGGCAGGCGGAGGAGGTGAAGGTCGTCGACCTCCGCGACCGCGTTCCGAAGCCGCCGTCTCCGTCCGGCTCGACGGGCGGCCTCCCGGCGGCGCCGCAGGCCGGCCCCGCGCCCGAGCCGTCCGCTCCGACGACGCAGCCGACCGACATCCAGAACGGCATGCCCGTTCCGCCCGAGGTCGAGCCCGTCGTCGGGGCCGGTGTCCCGGGCGGCGTCGGGGACGGCGACGGCCGTTCGACCGGGACCGGGACCGACCCGGACGGCGGCGACGGGGAGACGGCGATCGACGCCCGCCGCGGCGTCCTGCCCCCCGACATCGTCCTCCCGGTCCCGCTCGAGACGCCCTCGCCGCACTATCCCGACAGCGCCCGGATCTCCCACGCGACGGGCGTCGTCGTCCTCTCCGCGACGATCGCCGCCGACGGAAGGGTCGTCGAGGTCGAAGCGGAGCCGGGCGCGAACCCGCTCCTCGCCCGGGCCGCGCTCGAGGCCGTCTCGCACTGGCGCTACGTCCCCGCCCGGATCGGCCCGCGACGCGTCGCGGTGATCCTCCGGGTGACGCTCACGTTCCGCCTGAACTGAACGCACCGGCGCTCCTCCCGGCGCCCTCAGTGGTAGAGGTTCTTCTCCTCCGGCGGCGCGAGGCCCGGGACGTCGAAGGTCCCGCGGTTTCGCGTCGCCTCGAGGCGGGCCTCGAGCCCCCCCTTCCAGATGGTCGCGACGCGCGTCCCCGAGGGGGCGCCCCGGCGTTCCTCGATCGCCCCGGCTTCGCGATCGAGGAGGAGGACGATCCGCGTCGCCCCGCGAGCGAACGTCAGCGCGACGCGCGGAGCTCCCGGGTTCCCGGCCGCGAGCCGTGCGAGGGCCCTCGCCGCCGAGGTCGCGTCGAGCTCTTGCGCTTTCTCGACGACCGCGTCGGCGGGCGGGGCGAGGACGACCCCCGCGGCCTCCTCCCGTCCTCCGCTTCCGACGCTCGTGACGAAGGAACGGCCGATCGCCCAGGCGGCGATGATCGCGACCGCAACGGCGAGGACGACGGAGAGGCGCCGGGTCACCCGCGCATCCTAATCGTCGTTCCAGCGGAAGCGGAGCCGCGCGACGAGGAGGAAGAGCGCCGCCCAGCCGAGGAGGACTGCGACGGCCGGCAGCGCGCCCTGGACGAAACCGGCGCCGCGCCAGGTGACCGCGTCGAGGCCGTCGATCGCCCACCGCGTCGGCAGGACGAGGGTCGCCGTGCGCAGCCATTCCGGGAAGACGAACGCGGGGACCCAGCCTCCGCCGAGCATGACGAGGAGGAGGACGGCGAGGATCGAGAGGCCGCGCGTGGCGCCCGGAGTCCTCCCGAGCGCCGCGAGGAGGAGGCCGAACGAGGAGGCCATGAGCGCCGAGGCGAGGAGAAGGAGGAGGAAGCCGGGAACGCTCCCCTCCACCCTCACGCCGAGGACCGCGATGCCGAACGCGTAGGTCGCCCCGACCGAGACGAGGCCGACGAGCGCTCCCGAGGCGACCTTCCCGAGGAGGAGCGACGACCGCGAGAGCGGCGCGGCGCGGAGCCTCTTCCAGAGCCCCCCCTGGCGCTCGAGGAGGAAGGCGATGCCGAGGTCGAGAGCGACGAAGAGGAGGAACTGGATCCCCATCCCCGCGATCGAGTGCGCGTAGCTGTTGTACGTCACCCCCTTGCGGGCGGTGACCGCCTCCTCCTTCAGCGTGAACGGGGCGCCGGCCCCCGGCCCGCGCGCGGGCGCTCCCGCCTCGCTCGCCGGCTTCTGCTGCGCCTGCCAGCGCGTCACGTCGCGGAGGAGCTGCTTCAGCGACTCGCGCTCGGCCGTCGGCGGGGCCGGGTCGGCTTCGAGCCCGCGCAGGCTCTCGTCGAGGACGGCCTGTCCCGCGCTTCCGCCGAAGGCCTCACGCGAGGCCTCCCGGAAAACCTTCTCGGAGAGGAGCCCCCTCACGAGCCCCGCCTCGGTCGCGCGCGACGGGTCGACGAGGAGCGCCACCTCGGGCGCCTTCGCCGCGCCGAAGAAGGCGCGCACCGCGCCCTCGCCAAACCCTTTCGGGAGGAGGACGGCAGCGGCCGCCTTCCCCTTCCGGACGTCCTCGCGCGCCGTGTCTGCCGCGGCCGGCGTCACGGCGAGGAGGGGGTCGGCCGCGAGCCCCGCCACGACGGCGCGCGAGACGGCGCTTCCGTCGGCGTCCGACACCAGGACCGGGATCTTCGCAGCCTCCTGCCGCCCTTCGCCCGAGAAGAGGAAGCCGAAGAACGTCGCGAGGAGGATCGGCGTGACGATGCCGACGACGACGGAACGGCGGTCGGCGAAGAAGAGCTTCAGCTCCTTGGAGACGATCGCGAGGGCCTGCTTCACGCGTCGTCCCTCAGCGCGTGCCCCGTCAGGTGGAGGAAGACCTCCTCGAGGCGAGGCCGCCCTCCCTCGAGATCCGGAACCGCGATGCCGCGCGCGGCGAGGAGCGCGACGGCGGCGCGCGCCTCGGCGTCCAGCTCGCGCCCGCTCGCCCGGGGAAGGAGCGCACCGAGCTCGTCCGCCGTCCCCTCGGCCACGACCCGGCCGTGGTCGACGATGACGATCCGGTCGCAGAGCCGCTCGGCCTCTTCCATGTAGTGCGTCGTGTAGAGGATCGCCTTCCCCGCGTCGCGGAGCGCCTCGAGCGTCTCGAAGATGGCGTTGCGGCTCTGCGGGTCGACGCCGACCGTCGGCTCGTCGAGAAGGAGGACCTCCGGGTCGTGGAGGAGGCCGGCCGCGAGGTTCAGGCGGCGCTTCATCCCTCCGCTGTAGACCTTCACGCGGTCGCGGCGGCGCTCGAGGAGACCGGTGAGGCGGAGGACGCCGTCGATCCGGGAGGAGAGCCGGGCGCCGGAGAGCCCCTGGAGCTTCCCGAAGAACGCGAGGTTGTCGTCGGCACGGAGCTCCTCGTAGAGGGCGAGCTCCTGCGGCACGAGGCCGAGGCGTCCCCGCGCCGGGTCGGCGTCCCCCGCGAGAGCGGTCCCGCCGATGCGCACCTCGCCCGAGTCGGGGGGGAGAAGCCCGCAGATGATCGAGACGGTGGTCGTCTTCCCTGCGCCGTTGGGCCCGAGGAGCCCGACGATCTCCCCCGCGCCGACGCGGAGCGAGACGCCGTCGACGGCGCGGATCGTCCCGTACGACCTGCGGAGGCCGGTGGCTTCGAGGGCCGCGGTCACGACCGGGCCCGCGTCTGGGTGTGCATGAAGGAGACGTACGGCTCCGGCGGAGAAAGGTTCCGGCCGCGAGGTCGGGCGAAGGCCCTGGAGGCGGGCGCCGGCCTTGACATCCGAAAAATGTAGTACTAAGTTATTAGTATGAAAGCGCGAAAGCCCGGCCCCCTCACCGAAGTCGAGCTCGAGATCATGCACGTCGTCTGGGAGCTCGGGGAGGCGACGGTGCGCCAGGTGCACGACGTCCTCTCGGCCCGGCGGACCGTCGCCTACACGACCGTCATGACGATGCTCGGCCTCCTCGCCAGGAAGGGGCACCTCAAGCGGGAGGAGTCGGGGAAGGCCTTCGTCTACCGGCCCGCCTACCCGAAGGGGCGCGTCGTCTCGAGGATGCTCGACGACTTCGTCGCGCGCGTCTTCCAGGGCTCGGCCCGGCCGCTCGTCCTCGCCCTCCTCAGGGAGAAGAAGATCAGCCGGCGCGACCTCGACGAGATCGCCCGCCTCGCGGAGGAGTCCGAATGACGCCGCTCCTCGCCTCGCTCGCCTCGTGGTGGCTCCAGGCCGGGCTCCTCCTGGGCGCCGGCCTCGTCCTCCCCGCGCTCGTCCGCCTCCGCGACCCGGGCGCGCGGCTGCGGGTCGGCCAGCTCCTCCTGGCCGCGGCGCTCCTCCTCCCGCTCGTCCAGCCTGCGTCGCGGCCGACGAGGGATGGCGTGCCCGGAGCGATGCCGACGTTCTCGCTCGCCGTCCTCGTCTCGGGCGACGCGTCGCCGGGCGCCCTCTCCGCCGAGAAGGCCGTCCTCGCCCTCCTCGCGGCCGGGGCCGTCCTCAGGCTCGCGTGGCTCGGCGCCGGGCTCTTCCGGCTCCGCGCGCTCCGCCGTCGGTCCCGCCCTCTCGCTCCCCTGCCGCCGGCCATCGCCTCCGCCGCACGGCGAACGGGCGCGAGCGCCGAGGTCCTCGTCTCGAGCGAGGTGGGGTCGCCCATCACGCTCGGCTGGTTCCGGCCCGCCGTCCTCCTCCCCGAGGCGTTCACGTCCCTCGACCCGGCACAGCAGGAGGCCGTCGCCTGCCACGAGCTCCTCCACGTGAGGCGTCGCGACGGATGGGCTCTCCTCCTCGAGGAAGGCGCGCGCTCTCTCCTCTGGGCCCAGCCCGCCGCGTGGGTGCTCCTCTCCCGCATCTCCCTCTCGCGCGAGCAGGCCGTCGATCGGGCCGTGGTCGCGTCGACCGGAGACCGGAAGGCCTACCTCCGCGCGCTCGCCGACCTCGCCCGCATCACCTTCGCCTCCCCCGCAACCGGTCTCCCGTTCCAGACGCGAAGCCACCTCGTCCAGCGAGTGGCCCACCTCACGAAGGAGGTCCCGATGTCACGCAAGAACCTCGTCCTCGCCACGGCCGCCGCGGCCGCGCTCCTCCTCCTCGTCGGCGCCGCGGGGGCGGCCGCCTTCCCCTTCGGAGGCCTCGGCGCGGCCTCGGAATCGTCCTTCGCTGCGCCGGCACCGTCGGGCGGCGCTGCGTCGGGCGCCGTCGAGGGCACCGCGAAGAGCGGCCCCGAAAAGGAGGGAGATGTCCTCAAGGTCGGCGGCGACGTCAAGGAGCCCGTGGAGATCGCCCGAGTCCAGCCGACCTACCCCGAGGAGGCTCGAAAGAACAAGATCCAGGGGAACGTGATCCTCTCGGCGGTCATCAACGAAAAGGGCACCGTCTCGAGGGTCGAGGCGCTCGAGTCTCCCGACCCGACGTTGACAACGGCAGCGATCGAGGCCGTCCGGCAGTGGACCTACAAGCCGGCGACGCAGAAGGGGAAGCCGGTGAAGGTCCGGCTGACCGTCACCGTCTCCTTCAAGCTCGCGTAGGCCTCTCACCCCGGCTGGTCCTCGCGCCCCGGCGCCCCTGGCGTCGGGGCGTTCTTCGTCCCCGCCAGGGCGCCTCCCGGGCCCCGCCCGCTTGACACTCCCAGGATCCGGAAATACAGTACTCACGTAGTCCTAATTGAGCCAACGTCTCGATTGGGGCGGCGGCGGGAAGCAGCAAACATGATCCGGATGAACAAGCTGACCGACTACGGGGTCGTCCTCCTGACGACGTTCGCGCGCGAGCCGGACCACGGGATCAGCGCGCGCGAGCTCTCGACGAGGACGGGGATCCCGCAGCCGACCGTCGTCAAGCTGCTGAAGACCCTCCTGAAGGCGGGGCTCCTCGTCTCGCAGCGCGGGACGAAAGGGGGCTACGCCCTCTCGCGGCCACCCGAGGAGGTCCCGGTCTCGGCCGTCATCGAGGCGCTCGAGGGGCCGCTCGCGATCACCGAGTGCAACGTCCCCGGCACCTGCGAGCACGAGCGACGCTGCCTCGCCCGCCCGAACTGGACTGCCGTGAACGAGGTCATCCACGACGCGCTGTCGAGGCTCACCCTCGCGCAGATGACGCGCCCCGTCCCCCCGCGCGCTCCCCGCGCGGCCGCGCAGCTGCCGACCCTCGATGCGCCCCCCAGGAGCATCGCGCCATGAGCTCGAACGAAGTCCTCTCCGAGCTGACGAGCCAGGAGTACCGGCACGGGTTCGTCAGCGACATCGAGTCCGAGGTCTTCCGGCCCGGCCTCGACGAGGAGATCGTCGCCGCCATCTCCGCCAAGAAGAAGGAGCCGCAGTGGCTCCTCGACTGGCGACTGAAGGCCTTCCGCCACTGGCAGACGATGACGGAGCCGAGGTGGGCGAAGGTCTCCTACCCGCCCATCGACTACCAGGCGATCCGCTACTACGCGGCCCCGAAGTCGAAGAAGGACGGCCCGCAGAGCCTCGCCGACGTCGACCCCGAGCTCCTGAAGACCTACGAGAAGCTCGGCGTGCCGCTCGAGGAGCGGGCGATCCTCGCCGGCGTCGCCGTCGACGCCGTCTTCGACAGCGTGTCGGTCGCGACGACGTTCCGCGAGAGCCTCGCGAAGGTCGGCGTCATCTTCTGCTCCTTCTCGGAGGCCGTTCACGAGCACCCCGAGCTCGTGAAGAAGTACCTCGGCTCGGTCGTCCCCTACACCGACAACTTCTTCGCGACGCTCAACTCGGCGGTCTTCTCCGACGGCTCCTTCTGCTTCGTGCCGAAGGGGGTCCGCTGCCCGATGGAGCTGTCGACCTACTTCCGGATCAACCAGCCCGACACCGGCCAGTTCGAGCGGACGCTCATCGTCGCCGAGGAGGGGGCCCACGTCTCTTACCTCGAGGGGTGCACCGCCCCGAAGCGCGACACGAACCAGCTCCACGCCGCCGTCGTCGAGCTCGTCGCCCTCGACGGCGCCTCGATCAAGTACTCCACCGTCCAGAACTGGTACCCCGGCGACAAGGACGGCAAGGGGGGCATCTACAACTTCGTCACCAAGCGTGGCAAGTGCGCCGGGAAGAGGTCGAAGATCTCCTGGACGCAGGTGGAGACCGGCTCGTCGATCACCTGGAAGTACCCGAGCTGCGTCCTCCTCGGCGACGACTCCGTCGGCGAGTTCTACTCGGTCGCCCTCGCGAACAACTGGCAGCAGGCCGACACCGGCACGAAGATGATCCACATCGGGAAGAACACCCGCTCGACGATCGTCTCGAAGGGGATCTCCGCCGGCCACGGCCAGAACACCTACCGGGGCGGCGTCTCGATCGCGAAGTCGGCGATCGGCGCGCGCAACTACTCCCAGTGCGACTCGCTCCTCCTCGGGGACAAGTGCGGGGCGCACACCTTCCCCTACCTCGACGTCAAGACCTCGACCGCCCAGATCGAGCACGAGGCCTCGACGTCGAAGATCGGGGAGGACCAGCTCTTCTACTGCCGCCAGCGGGGCCTGACGAACGAGGACGCGGTGTCCCTCATCGTCAACGGCTTCGCCAAGAGAGTCATCAAGGAGCTCCCGATGGAGTTCGCCGTCGAGGCGACGAAGCTCCTCGGCGTGAGCCTCGAAGGAAGCGTGGGTTGAACGTGTCGACGAAGATCCTCGAAATCCGGAACCTGAAGGCCCGAATCGCCGAGGACGGGACCGAGATCCTCAGGGGCGTGAACCTGACCGTGAACGCGGGCGAGGTCCACGCGATCATGGGCCCCAACGGCTCGGGCAAGAGCACGCTCGCGCACGTCCTCGCCGGCCGCGACGGCTACGAGGTGACGGACGGCTCCGTCCTCTACAAGGGGAAGGACCTCTTCGCCATGGCCCCGGAGGAGCGCGCCCGCGAAGGGGTCTTCCTCTCCTTCCAGTACCCGGTCGAGATCCCGGGCGTGGCGAACACCTACTTCCTCCGGATGGCCCTCAACGCGGTGAGGAGGCACCGGGGCCTCCCCGAGATCGACGCGATGGACTTCCTCGCCCTCGTCGAGGACAAGGCCCGCCTCGTCGAGATGGAGGACGCGCTCCTCTCCCGCAACGTGAACGAGGGCTTCTCGGGCGGCGAGAAGAAGAGGAACGAGATCTTCCAGATGGCGGTCCTCGACCCCTCGCTCGCGATCCTCGACGAGACCGACTCGGGGCTCGACATCGACGCCCTCCGCGTCGTCGCCTCGGGCGTGAACTCGCTCCGCTCGCCGGAGCGCTCGATGCTCGTCATCACGCACTACCAGCGCCTCCTGAACTACATCACCCCCGACGTCATCCACGTCCTCTCGGACGGCCGGATCGTCCGCACGGGCGACAAGTCGCTCGCGCTCCTCCTCGAGGAGAAGGGCTACGGCTGGCTGGAGGAGGAGGCGTCCGTCGGGGCCGGGAAGTCGTCTTGAGCGCGACAGCCGCGCCGCTCGCCACGGTCCTCTCCGAGGCGACCGGGGCCGCCGTCGAGAAAGCCCGCGCGTTCGGCGCGCGGGAGACCTCGCGGAGCCCGCTCTTCGTCCAGAACCTGCGGCGCGACGGCCTCGAGGCGCTCGGGACCCTCGGGCTCCCCCGCCCCGGCGACGAGGAGTGGCGCTACACGAGCGTCGCGACGCTGGCCAGGCGGCTGCCGGACTTCGTCCCGGCAGCCGCGGTGCAGGGCGCCTGCCCGCCGGCCTCCGCCGCCGCCCGCGCGGCGCTCGCCTCGCTCGGGCCGCTCGGCGTCGAGCGGAAGGCGCACCACCAGCTCGTCTTCGTGAACGGCCGCCTCGACGCCGACCTCTCGCGCTTCGACGGCCTCCCGGCCGGCGTCCGCTTCGACGCCCTCTCGCGCCTCGCCGCCGCGCCGCCCCCGCTCCTCGAGCAGCGCCTCGGCCTCATCGGCGGGCACCGCGTGCATCCCTTCGTCGCGATGAACGCGGCGTTCCTCGCCGACGCCGCGTTCGTCCACGTCCCCGACGGCGTCGTCCTCTCCGAGCCGCTCCTCGTCGTCCACGTCGCCGACGGGAGTTCCGGCCCCGCCGCCTCGCACCCTCGCGTCCTCGTCTCCCTCGGCGAGAACGCGCAGGCGACCGTCGTCGAGGCGTACTGCGGCGCCGGCGTGGCCTTCGTGAACCCGGTGACCGAGATCGTCCTCGGGCCGCACGCCCACCTCGACCACTCGACGCTCCAGGAGGAGTCGCCCGAGGCGTTCCACGTCGGGACGGCCGAGGCGCACCTCGGCCCCGGCGCCCAGCTCTTCGGGCACGTCCTCTCGGTGGGAGGCGCGCTCGTGAGGAACGAGATGACCGTGAGGCTCCACGGCGACGGCGCGGGCGCGACGCTCGACGGCCTCTTCCTCGCCCGCGGCTCTCAGCAGGTCGACAACCACACGCTCCTCGACCACGCCCGCCCGCACGGCGGGAGCCAGCAGTACTACAAGGGGATCCTCGACGGCGAGGCACGGGGCGCCTTCGACGGGAGGGTGATCGTCCGCCCCTCGGCGGCGTTCACCGACGCGCACCAGAAGAACCGGAACCTCCTCCTCTCCGACACGGCCCGCGTCGACGCCAAGCCGCAGCTCGAGATCTACAACAACGACGTGAAGTGCACGCACGGCTCGGCGACCGGGCGGCTCGACGGCGACGCCCTCTTCTACCTCCGCTCCCGCGGCTTCTCCCCGGAGCAGGCGCGGAGCGTCCTGACGCTCGCCTTCGCGAGCGAGATCGTCGACCGCGTCCCCCTCGAGCCCCTCCGGGAGCACCTGACGGAACGGGTCCTCGGATGGCTCTCCCGCAGCCGGGAGGAGATGCGATGAGCACGACCGCCACCCCCGCCGCCGCGTTCGACGTCGCGGCCGTCCGCCGCGACTTCCCGCTCCTCTCCCGCGAGACGCCCGGCCGGCCTCTCGTCTACCTCGACAGCGCGAACACGACCCAGAAGCCCGAGAGCGTCATCCGCGCCTCCGACCGCTTCTACCGCGAGACGAACGCGAACATCCACCGCTCGACCTACCGCCTCTCGGAGGAGGCGACGGCCGCCTACGAGGGGGCCCGCGAGAAGGTCCGGGGGTACCTGAACGCCCGGTCCGCGCGCGAGATCGTCTTCACGCGCGGGACGACCGAGGCGATCAACCTCCTCGCGACGAGCTTCGGCCAGGCGTTCGTGAAGGCGGGCGACGAGATCCTGATCACCGGGATGGAGCACCACTCGAACATCGTCCCGTGGCAGCTCCTCTGCGAGAGGACCGGCGCGAAGCTCCGGGTCATCCCGATCGACGACCGCGGCGACCTCGTCCTCGACGACCTCGGCCGCCTCCTGACGGAGCGGACGAAGCTCCTCGGCGTCGTCCACGTCTCGAACGCCCTCGGGACGGTCAACCCCGTGAAGGCCCTCATCGGCTACGCACACGGGAAGGGGGTCCCGGTCCTCGTCGACGCGGCGCAGTCGGTCCCCCACCTCGGCGTCGACGTCCAGGCGCTCGACTGCGACTTCCTCGCCTTCTCCGGGCACAAGGTCTACGGGCCGACCGGGATCGGCGCCCTCTACGGCAAGGAGTCGTGGCTCGCGAAGATGCCTCCCTACCAGGGGGGAGGCGACATGATCGCCTCGGTCACGTTCGAGAAGTCGAGCTGGGCCGAGCTCCCGGCGAAGTTCGAGGCGGGGACCGGCAACCTCGCCGGGGCCGTCGCGCTCGGCGCCGCCCTCGACTACGTCACCGCGCTCGGCCTGCCGCGGATCGCCGCGCACGAGCACGAGATCCTCGACTACGCGACGGCACGCCTCTCGGAGCTTCCCGGCCTCCGGATCGTCGGCCGTGCGAAGGAGAAGGCGAGCGTCGTCTCCTTCGTCCTCGGCGACGTCCACCCGCACGACGTCGGGACGATCCTCGACCAGGAGGGGGTCTGCGTCAGGACGGGCCACCACTGCGCCCAGCCCGTCATGACCCGCTACGACCTCCCGGCCACGGTGCGGGCCTCCTTCGGCCTCTACAACACGCGCGAGGAGGTCGACGCGCTCGTCGCGGGCCTCCGGAAGGTCCTCGAGGTATTCGGCGCATGACGGCCCTGACCGACCTCTACCAGGAGGTCATCCTCGACCACAACAAGTCGCCCCGGAACTTCCGGGCGCTGGAGGGTGCGACGCACTCCGGCATCGGCCACAACCCGCTCTGCGGCGACCAGCTGACCCTCTACGTGAAGGTCGACGGCGGCGTCATCCGCGAGATCGGGTTCCAGGGGAAGGGGTGCGCCATCTCGAAGGCGTCCGCCTCCCTGATGACCGAGGCCGTGCAGGGAAAGACGACCGAGGAGGCCGAGGCGCTCTTCGCCCGCTTCCACGACCTCCTCACCGGCCCGCCCGACGTGAAGGCCGACGCGAAGAGCTTCGGCAAGCTCGCCGTTTTCTCCGGCGTCCGCGAGTTCCCGGTCCGCGTCAAGTGCGCGACCCTCGCCTGGCACACGCTCCACTCGGCCCTCGCCGGCGGGGCGCCCGCCTCCACGGAGTAGCGCCATGTCCGTCGCGATGCCTTCGCCCGCAGCTCCCGCCCCCGCCGACGACCTCGAGCAGAGGGTCATCGGCGCCCTGAAGAAGGTCTACGACCCCGAGATCCCGGTGAACATCCACGACCTCGGGCTCATCTACTCGATCAACGTCGCGAAGGACGGCGCGGTGCAGGTGACGATGACGCTCACCGCCCCCGCCTGCCCCGTCGCCGGCACGCTCCCCGGCGAGGTCGAGCGCGTCGTCCGCGCCGTCGACGGCGTCTCCGAGGCGAAGGTCGACCTCGTCTGGGACCCGCCCTGGAACCCCGGGATGATGTCGAAGATGGCCCGGGTGATGCTGGGGATGTAGCCGAGGCCCCGCCGAGAGCCGGCGCGAGCCCGGGGCGCGTCGTCCGCGCCGGATTCCCGCGACTGCCGGTATCGTTGCGCTGCCGTGCGCGTCCTCCTCGTCTCGTCCAACACCGAGCGGATCAGCATGGTCACGCTGCCGCTCGGGCTGGGGATGGTGGCGGCCGCCGCACGCCGGGCCGGGCACGAGGTCGCCTTCCTCGACGCCCTCGCCGAAGCCGATCCCGTCGACGCCGTCCAGCGCGCGGTCCGGGACTTCGCCCCGGACGTGGTCGGAATCTCTGTGCGGAACATCGACGACCAGTCCCGGGACGCCCCGCGTCTCCTCCTCGCCCAGGTCAGGCCGCTCGTCGAGGCGTGCCGGGCTGCGACGGACGCGCCGATCGTCCTCGGTGGAGCCGGCTACAGCATCTTCCCCGCTGCGGCCCTCCGCTACCTGGGAGGGGACTACGGGATCGCCGGCGACGGCGAGCAGGTCTTCCTGGACCTCCTCTCCCGCCTCGAGGCCGGCGAGGACCCGTGGGGGCTCCCCGGGGTCCACGTCGCCGGACGGCCCGCTCCCCCCGGCCCGTCGTTCTCCGGGGACCTCGCGGCGCTGCCCCAGTGGGACGCGGCCCTCGATCGGGTCGCCGCGGCGAACCCGGAGGAGCTCTGGATCCCCGTCCAGGGCCGCCGGGGGTGTCCGAACGACTGCTCGTACTGCTCGACGGCGCAGATCCAGGGACGGCGCATCCGGACCCGCCCCGCGCAGGACGTCGCCCGGCACGTCGCGGCGCTCGCGCGCGCGGGCCACCGCCGGGTCTTCTTCATCGACAACTCGTTCAACATCCCGGAAGCCTGGTCCCTGGAGCTCTGCGAGGCGCTCCGGACGCCCGGGACCGGCGTTTCCTGGCGGTGCATCCTCTACCCGCACCTCGTCCGCGAGGAGCTCGTCGCCGCGATGGCCGGTGCCGGCTGCGCGGAGGTCTCCCTCGGCTTCGAGAGCGGGAGCCTCCCGGTCCTCCGCGCGCTCGGCAAGCGCTTCGGGCCGGAGGACGTCCGCTCGGCCTCCGATCTCCTCGCCGCCCACGGGATCCGGAGGATGGGGTTCCTCCTCCTCGGCGGCCCGGGCGAGACGCGGGAGACCGTCGAGGAGAGCCTCGCCTTCGCCGCCTCCCTCGCGCTCGACTCGCTCCGCGTCACCGTCGGCCTGCGGATCTACCCCGGGACCCCGCTCCAGGAGCGCGCGATCGAGGAAGGAGTGATCGCGACGGACGACGACCTCCTCGTCCCCAGGTTCTACCTCGCACCCGGGCTCGAGCCGTGGATCCACGAGAAGGTCCGGCCGGGCGTCTTCCCCGGGGGTCCCGCCGCCGGCCGCGCTCCGACGCCCTTCTAGCCGAGCCCGGGAAGATCCCTCTTCGACCCGAGCGAGATGGGCAGTCCGTCGTCGCGGGTCTTCCTCAGGTCCAGGGAATCGGGATCGACGCCGTCGCGACGGGGGTGGAACGCGTTCCACCCCGGCGCCGGGAACGCGTCGACGTCGGAACGGAGGATCCCGGGCTCGATGTCCCGACTCCGCCCCGGACCACCGCCCCTCGCTTCGCGCGGCGATATCCTGCAAAGAGACTCGGCCCGGAACCGCGCTGGAGGAGACCCTGAAGAGCCCGCCCCCCGACCAGGAGAGCTCGCGTCGTGCCGAGAGCCGGAGGCCGGAGAGGGTCTCCGTCGTCGTCCCGCTCTTCAACAAGGCGCGCTACGTGAAGAGGGCGCTCGACTCGGTGCTGCGGCAGACCTACGAGGACTTCGAGGCGATCGTCGTCGACGACGGGTCGACGGACGGCGGCGCGGACGTCGTCCGGAGCTGCGGGGACGGCAGGGTGCGGATCGTCGCCCAGGAGAACGCGGGCCCCGGCGCCGCGCGGAACAGGGGCCTCGCGGAGGTGCGGACGGAGCTCGTTTCGTTCCTGGACGCCGACGACGAGTGGCTCCCGACGTTCCTCGAGGAGAACCTGCGCACGCTGGAAGCCTGCGGGCCGGAAGTCTCCGTCGTCTGCGCCGCCTCGGTCGTTCACGAGCCGAGGACGGGCTGGCGGCCGTTCCGGAACCCGCACCGCCACCTGAGGGAGGGCGCCTGGCGACTCTCCCCGGAGACGCCCTGGAAGGAAGCCTCGGCGGTCCTGGACTACCTGCAGTGGTGGAAGACGATCAGCCGGGTGGAGTGCCTGAGGAAGTGGGGAGGGTTCTTCGACCGCGGTCCGGGGGGATACCACGGGGAGGACCTGTGGCTGTCGTTCAAGGTGGTGCTCAACGAGTCGATCGTCCTCAGCTTCCGACCCCTGCACGTCTACCACACGGAGGCCTCGGAGCTGGCCCCGCACGCCGACGCCTGGCGCGACGCCGTTCGCCCGATCGCACCGTTCCTGAGCCACGTGGAGGAGATCGAGGCCGTCTGCCCGGAGCCGCTCCGGGAGCACCTCCGGCACCTGCTGGCGCCGTTCGCGCTCGGGACGGCGAAGTACCTCGCGTCGCGCGGCCAGCGCGAGCTCGGGCGCGACTTCCTGGACCGGTTCGACTGCCGGTCGCTCTCGCCCCGCTCGCGCTACGTCCGGGCGTGGCTCCTCACGAGCCGGCTCCGGCCAGGATCTCCGCGTAGCGCCTCGCCGACGCCACGAGCTCCAGCCGGCCCGAGATGAACCGCCTCGGCGCCCAGGACGCCTCGTTCGCCAGGAAGTCGTCCAGCCGAGCGGGGAAGTCCGCGCACGCGCGGAACGTCATGCCGCACGCCTCCGAGAACCAGGGGACGGAGGAGGCGGGCACCGGCTCCCGCTCGTACTGCGTGGCTTTCGGGTCGAGCCAGACGCCCTGGTCCCAGGCGAGGACGGGCACGTTGCAGGCGAGCGCCTGCTGGCAGGCCTGCCCCTGGGTCTCGTGCTCGCAGAGGAAGACCATCCGCCTCGAGCGGCGCAGCGCGGCCTCGTACTCCGCGTGCGTGTAGCTCCCGCAGTGGAGGACCGTCGTCGTGAAGCCGCGCTTTTCCATCGTGTCGAGGATCGGCCGCAGGACCGTCCGCAGCTTCTCCGGCCTGTTCCAGAGGAGCTTCTCGTAGACCAGGAAGTCGACCGACTTCCGCTCCTGCGAGAAGTCGCGCCAGCGCTCGAGGTCGATCCCGACCGGCCAGACCACGACGCGATCGCCGAAGTACGGGGCGAACAGGTCGCGGACCCACGCGCTCGGGACGAGGTACGCCCTCGCGTCGAACCGGTCGAGAAGGTCGGGGAAGTCTCTCGGGTGATCGAGCATGCACGGCCCGAAGACGACGGGGTTCTGCGGCTTCCACCGGGCGAGGAGCGACGTCTTGCCGAGGAAGCCGATCGGTTCGCACGGGTGGCGGCTCGCGTGCCTGAAGTCGTTGAAGCGGGGCTCCAGGCCCGCCCGCCTCAGGCCGAGGAGGAGCTGCCGCGTCAGCTGGCGAAACCCGCTCAGGCGGTTTCGGACGCCGAACGCTCCAAGGACCCGCCTTGGGCCGCGAAACTGAGAGAGCCAACGGGTCGCCTCGAACGGCTCCCCGTAGAAGAGGCTCGGCGCACGCGGCACCACGTTCGTCCTCGGCCGCGCCTCCCTATCGCCCGAGCTGCGGCGGCACGCGCCTCTTCGAGACCTGCTCGAACGCGTAGGCGATCTCGATCAGGCGCGGCTCGCTGCAGCCGAGCCCGGTGAAGCTGACGCCGTACGGCGCGGGTCTCGCGTCGAAGCCGGCCGGGAACGGCGCACCCTGCGGCGCGTTCGGCACGAACCCGAACGGCACGATCACCGTCGGGTAGCCCGGCCTCGCGGCGATCGAGGCGCCGCTCCCCCCGGGGAAGAGGAGCGCGTCGAGGCGGTTCGCCTTCATGACGGCCTCGATGCCGTTCGTCCCCGCCAGCAGGAGGTCCTTCGCGCGGTCCGCCTCGTACCGGGCCTTGTCGGCGACGAGGTCCATCTCGTCGGAGACGTCGAGGTTCGACTGGCCGTAGCGGAGGGAGCCGGCGCGCGTGTGCTCGAGGTTCCAGAGGCGGAGCTCGGTGAGGCTCTTCACGGGCGCGGACGCGCCCAGCGTCGCGAGCCAGGCGTTGAAGTCGCGCTTCATGCCGTACTTGAAGACGACGGAGCAGCCGGCGTCCTTCCCCTTCGCGTTGTCCGTCCCGGAGCAGATGCCCCAGGAGAGGTAGCTCTTCGACGGGTCGGCCTCGAGGACGCTCGGGACGTCCGCCGGGTCGACGACGACCGCCCCACGGGCCTTCAGGAGGGCGATCGCCTCCTCCATCAGGGCCGCCGCCTCCTTGCTCAGGCCGCCCGAGGGCTTCTCGCGCCCGGGGACCTTCGCTTCGGCGTAGAAGTAGGCGCGCGGGATCCCGATGCGCGCGCCCTTCAGGCCGTTCGGGTTCAGGAACTTCGTGTAGTCCCGGCCCGGCGGGGGCGTGCACGCCTTCGTGGCCGGGTCGTCGGGGTCGGGTGACGCGCCCTCGAGGATTCCCAGGACGATCGCCGCGTCCGTCACCGATCGCGCCATCGGACCCGCCGTGTCCTGGTCGGCCGTGATCGGAATGATCCCCCTCCGGCTGATGCGGCCGACGGTCGGCTTGATGCCGACGAGCATGCACTGGTTCGACGGGCTGAGGATCGAGCCCGAGGTCTCGGTCCCGACGTTCGCGGCCCAGAAGCTCGCCGCCGTCCCGATGCCCGAGCTCGAGCCGCCCGTCGCCAGGGCCGGCCGGCCGTCCGCGGTGGCCTCCCGCGGGTCGCGGCGCGGGTCGTACGGGTTCCGGCCGTAGCCGCCCACGGCGCTGTAGTTCGTCGGCATCGGGGTCGGGGAGCCCGCGATCCAGTTCGCGAGCTCGGTCATCACCGTCTTCGCGATCACGATCGCGCCCGCCTCGCGCAGGTTCTTCACGAGCGTGGCCTCGTACGGCGGGACGAACCCCTCGAAGGCGAGCGCTCCCCCGGTCGTCGGCAGGTTCGTCGTCTGGATGTTGTCCTTGAGCGCGATCGGGATCCCGTGGAGCGGCCCCCGCACCTTCCCCTCGCGCCGCTCGCGGTCGAGCGCGTCCGCCTCGGCCAGCGCCCCCGGGTTCACGGCGAGGACGCCGTTCAGCGTCTCCTCGTACGTGGCGATCCGCTCCAGCGACTGGCGGACGAGCTCGCGCGAGGTGACGCGCCCCTGCTCCAGCGCCGAGCGCATCTCGGGGATCGACGCCTCGACGACGGAGAACGGCGCCTTCGCGCCGGCCGGGGCGGCGGCTCCGCCGGCGGGCGACTTCTGCGCCGCGAGGGGGAGGGTGGCGAGGACCAGGGTCGCGGCGAGAAGAGGCGTTCGAGCCATGAGGGATCTCCTGGATCCGGTCGAGTCCGGGTTGTCGGGAACGATTCTAGGAGTCGCCGTCGCCGGAACGGCTGCCTTATGCTCGCGGCCCGCGTGGAATTCGAATGAGCCCGGCCGGCGAGTCTCCGGCCGCCGTCCCGCGTCCGGCGATGCGCACCGACATCCAGGCGCTCCGCGGCGTCGCGATCCTCTTCGCGCTGCTCTACCACGCCTTCCCTGCCCGGTTCCCGGCGGGATACCTCGGCGTGGACGTCTTCTTCGTCATCTCCGGCTGGCTGATGACCCGGCTTCTGGCGAGGGAGATCGGCGGCGGGACCTTCTCGTTCCGCGCCTTCTATTTCCGCCGCGCCAAACGGATCCTCCCCGCCGCCTACGCGACCCTCGCCGTCACGGCGCTCCTCGCGGTCTTCCTCCTCACGTCGAAGGAGCGGTATTCCTTCGCCAAGCAGCTCGCCGGCGGGCTGACCTTCTCGGCGAACTTCGTCCTCTGGCAGGCGACGGGCTACTTCAGCCTGCCGGCGGAGAACAAGCCGCTGCTCCACTTCTGGTCTCTCGCCGTCGAGGAGCAGTTCTACCTCCTCCTGCCGGCGTTCCTCTTCCTCCTGCCGCGGCGCTTCTGGCTTCGCGCCGTCGGGGTCGTCTGCGCGGCGAGCGCGCTCGCCTGCTTCGCGCTGGCGCCGATCCACCCCGACACGGCCTTCTATCTCCTCCCGACCCGGGACTGGGAGCTCTCGATCGGCGTCTTCGCCGCGCTCTCGGGGGTCTCGCTCGGCGGACGCCTTCGCGGGCCCCTGGTGGCGTCTGCCCTCGCCGTGCTGGTCGTCCTTCCGATCCGCCCGATCGACGCCGTGCACCCGCGCCTGGACGCGCTCCTCGTCTGCCTCGCCACCGCCGTCGTCCTTCTCGCGGAAGACCCGCGGCTCCGCGAGAACCGGCTCGCGCGGGCGCTCGCCCCGATCGGCGACGTCTCGTATTCGCTCTACCTCGTCCACTGGCCGCTCCTCGCGTTCGCGAACAACTGCTGGCTCGGCCCGGTTCCCGCGCACGTGCGGCTCGCGCTCCTCGGCGCGAGCTTCCCGATCGCCTTCCTCCTCTATCGCGTCGTGGAGCGGCCGCTCTGGCGCGCGCCGATCGCTCCCTCGAGACGCTCGTTCGCCGTCCTCGCCGCCTCCACCGCGGCGCTCGCCCTGTCCGCTCTCCTCGTCGCCCGGGTCCGAACCTCCCCGGTCGACTACCGGGAGGTCCGGCGGCTCAATTTCGGCTTCTCGGGCGACTGCGATTTCGGCACGCGCTTCGAGGCGCTCGCGCCCTGCCGCTCGTCGGCGTCGCCGAGGATCCTCGTCTGGGGGGACTCGTTCGCGATGCACCTCGTCCGGGGAATCGACGCCTCGACGGACGCCGGCGTGGTGCAGGCGACGAAATCGATGTGCGGGCCCGTCCTCGGCGCGGCGCCCTGGGACGGGCGCGAGTACGCGGAGAGCTGGGGGCGGGGTTGCATCGCGTTCAACGACTCGGTCTTCGAGTACCTCCGGCGCCAGCCGTCGATCGACACCGTGGTCCTGGCGAGCGTGTTCTCCTCGTACGTGGAGGGAGCGTCCGCCGCGGGGCCGTCGCGGATCCTGATGAGGCGAAACGGGGCGAGCGGCGTGGAGCCGGTCGCGGTCGAATCGTCGGCCGGGGCGTTCGACGGCACCGTGGCCCGGATACGCGGCCTCGGGAAGCGCGTCGTCCTGGTCGCCCCGCCGCCGGGCGACGGCACGGTCGACGTCGGGGAGTGCCTCGAACGCCGGGCGCGCGGCCTGCCGACGTTCGACCGCGAGCGAGACGACTGCGCGGTCTCGGTCGAGGCGTACCGCCAGGGCTCCCGGGGAATCCGCCAGCTGCTCGACCGCGTCGCCGCCGGCTCGGACGTGAACGTCTTCCGCTTCGATCCCTGGCTCTGCACGACGGAGTGGTGCCGGACCGAGATCGACGGGACGTTCCTCTACCTCGACGACGGGCACCTGACGAACGACGGTTCCGTTCTGCTGGGCAGGAGGATCGGGCTCGGAGAGGAGCTCCTGAGGCTCGCGAAGTAGCTCGGCCCGTCCCGTGGCCCTCGCGTCCCGTTCCCGGGTCTCCGGTACCCCGCGGCGATAATCGCGCCCCGACCGCTCGTGCGAGCGGCACCCGACCGTGAACCTGATCCTCCTCTTCCCCGCCGACTTCGCCCCGGACGGCAGCGTGCGGCTCACGGGCCGTCGCGCCCGGCACGTCCACGAGGTCCACCGCGCCCGGGTCGGCGATCTCCTCACCGTCGGTCGCGTGAACGGCCCGGTCGGGAAGGGAACGGTGCTCCTCGTCGAGCCGGACGAGGTGCGCCTCTCGGCGAGCTTCACGGAAGAGCCGCCCCCACCGGCCGGCGTCGACCTGCTCCTCGCGATGCCGCGGCCCAAGGTGCTCCGGCGCGTCCTCCAGGCCGCCGCGTCGCTGGGCGCCCGCCGCATCGTCCTCGTCGGCGCCCAGCGGGTCGAGAAGAGCTACTTCGACACGCCGTTCCTCGATCCCGCGGAGATCGAGAGGAACCTCGTCCTCGGGCTCGAGCAGGCGCGCGACACGGTCCTGCCCGAGGTCGCCGTGCGCACGCGCTTCAAGCCCTTCGTCGAGGACGAGCTCGACGCGTTCTGGCCGGCCGGGGCCTGCGTCCGACTGCTGGCGCACCCCTCCGCCACGCGCGGCCTCGCGGGCGGCGACGTCCGCAGCGACTCCCCCGTGGTGCTCGCCATCGGTCCCGAGGGAGGCTGGGTCCCCTTCGAGCTCGAGCTGCTCCAGGCTCGCGGCTTCCAGCCGTTCGGCCTCGGCCCGCGGGTCCTGCGCGTCGAGACCGCGGTCCCCTTCGCCTTCGGGCAGGTCCGTCTGGCGAGGGCGATTCCGACGTAGCAGGCCGGGGCGAACGCCGGGCGACTACCTCTCTCCCGATCCGTCCGGACCGGTCCGGGGCGTCCCGTCCGTCCCGTCTCCCTTCGCCGGCCAGCGCGGGACGTGGTCGCGGCCGTCGGTGAACTCCACCTTTCCGTCGAGCACGCAGCCGCGCATGCCGGGATCGCAGATCGCGCCCCGTAGCCTCCTGCAGAGCCCGTCGACCTCGTGGGGGCAGCCCCAGGTGCCGCTCACGGCTTCTCCCGGGCCGCGTCGCCGCGGCCCCCGCAGGTGCGGACGAGGCGGGAACGAAGCATCGTGAAGAGGCTATCTCACCTCCGCCGTCGCCGGGCCCTCCGACGTCGACGCCCTGGCGGCACGCGCCGTGCGGCCACCCGGGCGGCATCCGCACGCGCCTCGTGGAGCAGGCGCGCCCGGGGGACATCTCGCCCCGCGCGGAAAGCCCGCGCGCCCTGCGCCGCGAGTCCCGCCGACCCGCCCTCACCAGCCCGGCGCGGGCGGCGAAGGCGGATCCGTCCCGCGCGCTGATCGGCGGGCCGCCGTCAGCGACGGCGGCCCGCCGTCCGCTCCAGGACGTCTTCGATCCGCGGGACCTGGCTCTGCACGGTGAACCCGGCGAGCACCCGTCGCCGTCCGGCAGAGCCCATGGCCCGCGCGAGGCCCTCGTCGAGGAGGACCTTCCCGAGGGCGGCCGCGAACGCGGCGGCATCGCGCCGCGGGACGAGGAGACCCGTGCCCCCCTCCTCGACGACCTCGGGAAGGCCTCCGACGCGCGTCGCCACGACGGGGACGCCGGCCGCCATCGCTTCCAGCGCGGCCATCCCCAGCGCCTCGCGGCGCGACGCCGTGGCGAAGACGTCCAAGGCGGGGAGGAGCTGCGGCAGGTCGTCGCAGAACCCGAGCCACCGGACGGGGACCTCGAGCCGGAGCGCCTCTGTCCGGAGACGCTCCTCGAAGGCCTTCTCGCCGGAGCCCGCGACGACGAGGGCGACCGGCACGCGCCGCCGCAGCAGCGCCACCGCGCGCAGGAGGTCCGAGACGCCTTTCGCCGGGACGAGGCGGGCGGCGGTTCCGACGACTCGCTCGCCCGGCCCGATGCCGAGCCGGCCGCGCAGCGTCTCCCGCTCGCTCTCGTCGGGAAGCCGGGACGGGGGCTCGACGAAGCCGTGGACGACGTGGAGCCTCGCGGCGGGAACGAAGTTGAAGAGCCTCTGGAATCGGGCGGTCGCCTCGGAGACGGCGATCACGGCGTCGTTCGCCCGCCAGTGGAGCTGCAGCTTCTGGTTGTGCGCCGTCGCGACGCATGGCACGCCCGCGAGCCTCCGGAGGAGAACGCCGAAGAAGTGGGCGCGGCTCATGTGCGTGTGGAGGACGTCGGGCCGTTCGCGCCGGCAGAGCTCCGCCATCCGCCGCAGCTCGTCGGGCGGGATCCGGTGGAGGTCGGACGCGACGACGCGGGCCCCCGAGCCGGCGGCCCTCTCGCCGATCCAGGCCCCCGGGCGGCACGCGACGGTCACGTCGTGGCCGCGACGGACCAGCTCCCTCACGAGGAGCGCGACGTGCGTCGTCGCCCCGTTCACGCCGGTGCCCGAGACGATCTCCAGGATCCTCATCGAACCCGGCCCGCCGACGGCCCGCCGAACTCGAACGAGAGCGCCCGGCCCTGCCCGTCGACGGCCGCGAGGAGGCGGCCCGGAGCGATCGGGAGGACGTCGGCGTGGTGCATCCCGCGGAAGCTCCACCCGTGCAGGCCCGGGCCGAGGATCGGGTCGGCCGCGAGCGGGCGCTCGGCATAGGTCGTGGCCCCCAGGTCGGTGATCTCGAAGGCCCGGACGGCCCGCCCGTACCGGGGCGCGTCGTCCTGCGCGAGCCGGACGAGGCGCCCCCCGTCGTGGACGATCCTCCCGGCCGCGCGGGCCCCGTGCGGGTTTCCCCGGACGACGGGGCTGGCCGGGTGCTCCACGTACGGCCCGCGGAGCGCCGTGGACCGGAAGAGGTGGAGGTCGGCGTTCCGGTACGGTTCGAGGACGGTGAAGAGCCAGTACGAGCCCGACTCTTCGAGGAGGACCGGGTCCGAGAACGGGTGGCCCGACAGGAGCGTCGCCTCGTACCGCCACCGGACGGGGAACGGGTCCGCGCGGTAGAGGCGGACCTCGTTCGCGGCTCCCGACTCGGGGACCATGAAGATCTCGCCGTCGCTCTCGAAGACCTGGGGAAACGAGAGGTGGAACGGCTCGGCGAGGACGATTCCCCGGTAGGTCCACCGAAAGCCGTCCGCGCTCACCGCGTGCCCGATGGCGCCCCGGCCCGTCGATTCGTCGAGGACCTCGAAGAAGAGGTTCCACCCGTCGGGTCGCCGGAGAAGGAAGGGGTCGGCGACGAACCGGGCGGGGACGTCGGTGACGCTCCCGCCGGTGAGGACGGGGTTCTCCACGCCCTCGGCCGGACGCAGCTCCAGGATCGAGGGCCCTTCGTAGATCGCGATCGACCAGACCCTCCGGACGCGCGCGGCGGGGAGCGCGGCCGCCACGAGCAGGAGGAGCGCGACGCCGGCGGAGCGCGCCCGCGACGTGGCCCGGCCGCTCGCGAGCGGGCGCTCGCCCGTGTCGAGGGGTGCCGCGACGACGGCTCCGTGCAGTGAGCTCACGGACCCGGAGTCTAGCGGCGCGAGGCAGGCTCCCCTCTCGTCGTCGCTATGATCCTGCGCAGTGACCCGCATCGTTCGTGACGCCGGGCCGGAGGTGATCCGCCGCCGGGTCCATCGCTGGGCGCTCGTCGGCTGCGGCGTCTTCGCCTTCGTGGTGTCGGTGGTTCTGATCCGCCCGGGGGTCTACCTCGTCGGCCCGCTTTCGATCGGGCTCGACTCCCTGCGCAACCCTCTCCTCGAGCTCGGCGCCGCGGTCCTCGTCGCGCTCGCGACGGGGGAGCATTCGCACCTTCTGCTGCTCGAGGCGTCGCGACGGTTCCGCCTGGCCTGGTCCGGCGGAACGACGGGAGGGAAGGCCTTCGCGCTCGTCCTGGCCGCGAAGGTGGTGATGACCGGCGTCGACCTGGCGCGCCTTTCCGACCAGCTCTTCTCCGGGCTCCGGGAAGGCCGGCCAGAGAAGCTCGAGCCGCTCGAGGAGGTCTTCGCCCGCGGCGGCCGCTACGCCCAGTTCGAGCGGTTCTTCGGGCGATGCCGCCGGGAGCTTCCGGACGACGCGCGCGTCCTCTACGTCGGCCGCGCCGAGGGGCAGCTCCTCGCGTACGTCCTCTACCCGCGACCCGTCTTCATGCACCCGACCGACCGGTACGTCGCGTGGGTCGGGCACCAGGTCCTGGACCTCGGGCTTCCTCTGCCGGATGACCCGCTCTTCCCGGGCGGCCTCGCGCCTCCGCTCGAGGCGCCGAGCCTCGAGACCTTCGTCGCCGCCCGCCGGATCACGCACGAGGTGAGGTTCGTCGAGTCGGACCTCGCGGCTTGTCGCATCGAGGCGATTCGTTGATCGCGCCCCTGGCGGCGCTCGCCGGCCTCGTGCTCCTCACGGGGGCCGGCGCGGGGCTGATCGGCCTCCTCCGGTCGCCGGAAGCGAGCGACGCCGACCCGCCGCACGTCGGCTGGTGCTTCCTCGCGGGGACCGCGCTCGCCGGCCTGCTGCTCCACGTCCCCCTCGCGATCGACGGCCGCATCCCGCGTTCCGCGTTCCTCTTCGTCCTCGGCCTCGGGCTCGTCCTGGCCGCCGGGCCCGGTCGCGCTCTCGTCCGGAGCGTCGGCGTCACCCGGTTCCTCGGGCGCGACCTCCTGCGCGCCCTTCCCCCGTGGCTGCGCGTCGTCGCCGTCCTGCTCGTCCTCCTCGCGGCCGCGGCCTCGCTCGGACCGTTCGCGGGATGGGACGAGCGCGCCATCTACGGCCTGAAGGCGCGCGTCCTCTACCACGAGGGGAGCGTCCACGCCGAGGCGTTCGCCGACACGGCCTACGTCCACTCCCAGTCCCGGTACCCGCTCCTCGTCCCGCTCCTCGAAGCGACGCTCTTCACCCTCCGCGGCTCGTTCGACGACCGCGGCCTGAGGCTCCTCTTCCTCCTCTTCAGCCTGAGCCTCGCGCTCGTCGTCGCGGGAGAGGCGCGACGGCTCCACGGCGCGAGGGCCGGCGGCCTCTGGGGCCTTCTCCTCCTGACCACGCCCATGCTCATCGGCTCGTCGGAGGGGAGCGGGCTCACCGGCTCCGCGGACGTGCCGCTCGCCGCCTTCGTGACGGGAGCGACGGTGCTCGCCGGCCGCTCGCTCCAACGGACCGATTCCGGCGCGCCGCTCCTGGCCGGGCTCCTCCTCGGCGCCGCCTTCGCGACGAAGCAGGAAGGGATGATCTGGGCGCTCGCCCTCGGGGGCGCAGTCCTCCTGACGCTCTGGCGCTTCCCCGTCGCGAGGACGGCCGACCTCGCCCGGGGCGCCGCAGCCGCGGCGGCTCCCGCGCTCCTCTTCCTCGCGCTGAGCCTCGCGGCGAGCCGGTGGACCCCCCGGTCGGCCTGGTCGGAGCGATACGAGGTCGTCCTCCGCCTCGACTGGCTCCGGCGGCTCGGCGCGCGCCCCGCCGGGATCGCGCCGTTCGTCCTGCGACAGCTCGCAGACTGGAAGTCCTGGGGGTGGGTCTGGGTCCTCGTCGTCGCCGGCCTCCTTTTCCTGCGCCGCCCGCGGATCGGCCGGACGCCCTTCTTCTGGCGCACGACGATCCTCGCGGTCTTCGCCGCAGACCTCGCCGTCTTCGCCGTGACGCCGAACCAGGTGCACTGGCACCTCGCCACCGCGTTTCCGCGGCTCCTCCTCCACCTCCTGCCGCTCGCGACCCTCGTCCTGGCGGAGCAGGTCGGCGCGAGCGGGTGGCCCGGCCGCGCCCCCGCCGAGGCGGAGGCGACCCCGTGACCTCCTCGGCGGCTCGGAGCGCCGCGCTCCTCGCGGCCGGCGTCCTCCTCGCGTTCGGCCTCGGGCTCGCGCTCCGGCTCCGGCTCGGGTCCGCGGAGTTCTGGCTCAACCCCGACGAGGGGATCTACCACCAGGTGGCCACGGTCCCCTCCGCGGACGCGGCTCGCGCCTCGATCCGCGCGAACGTCCACCCGCCGCTCTTCCACTGGATGCTGCGCGCGCTCGCGCCTCTCGGCGAGGACCCGCGCTCGTTCCGACGCCCTTCCCTTTTCGCGGGCCTCCTCGCGATCCTCGCCTTCGGCTGGCTCGGGAGCGTCGCAGGCGCGGCGGAGGGAGGAGCCGCCGGCCGCGTGGCGGGCGCGTGGTTCGCGTCGACGGTCGCGGCCCTGTCGCCCGCGCTGGCGCTCCAGTCCGTGGTCGCGCGGCAGTACGGCCTCCAGGCCCTGGCGCTCGCGCTCGGCCTGGGCGCGCTCCTCAGCTACCTCGCCACGGGGCGGCGGCGGTGGCTCGTCCTCTTCTCCGCCAGCTCCCTGGTCGCCGTGCTGGTGCTCTATTCCTCGGACCTCGTGGTGGCGGGCATCGGGATCGTCTTCCTCGGCGCGCTCGTGGCCGGCCGCCTCTCCCGCCGGCAGGTGGCGGAGCTCTCCTGCGCCGCCCTGCCGGTGCTCGCGGTCATGGCCTGGTCGTACGTCGATCACCTGGGGCCCTCGGTTCTCCGGGGGCAGATCCACCGCGAGGCCATGAACACCTGGCTGCGCGACCAGTTCGTCGCGAGCCCGGCCGCGGGGCTGGTCGCGCTGCGCAAGGCGGCCGGCTACGCCTACTCGCGCGAGATGAGACCGCTGGTGCTGCTGCCCGCGCTGGTGGCCGTCGGGGTGGCCTGCGCGAGGCGGCGCGGCTTCGCGGCGTTCGTCGCACTCGCCGTCTCCGTCCTGGCCGTCGCGCTCTCCCTCGCCGGACTCATGCCGCTGGGGGGCGCGCGCTACTCCCTCTACCTGGCCGTCGTGCAGGTCGCGGCCGGCGCCTCGGGCGTCGCCTGGCTCGCGGTCCGCCTGTCCGGTCCCGTCGCCGCCGCCGAGGCCCCCGGGCGCCGACGCGCGCGCCTCTGGCTGGCTGGAGGGCTGGCCGCGTTCGTCGCGGTTTCGGTCGGCGCCCGCCTCGTCGTCCTCGGCCGGGACGCCGCTTCCGGGAAGATCGACTCCGGGGACGCGGAACGCCTGATCCCGCGCGAGTCGATCGACGGCGTGGCCCGCTTCCTGAAGAGCGCGCCCGCCGCTACCTGGGTCACGGACCTGCAGACCTGCATGCTTCTCCTGCCGCTCGCGCCACCGAAGGACCGCGAGCTTCGCGGAGAGCCGGCCTTCGGGGGAACCCGCTTCGAGGCGCTGGGGCGCTCCTTCGCGGTGATGCCCGCCTGGAGCCTGCCGGAGGCGGCGGCCGGCCCGGACGACCCGGTGGAGCGCGCGCTGACCTGGATCGCCGGGCGCGACGGCGGAGCCGACGGTCGCGTCGGCGTCGTCACCGGCGGCTGGGGGACGAGCGCGGCGTGGCGGATTGCAGAGGACCTGCGGGCCCGCGGCCAGGGCGCGGCCGCGATCGAATCGGTCGGCGACGAGCGGCTCGCCGCCGTCGTCGTGGACGTGGCGTCGCTGCGCGCCTGGCGCGAGAGGCGCACTCTCGACGCCCGGGGAGCGGAACGATGACGACAACCCCAGGGGCTGATTCCACTTCCTCCCTCGCGCTCGTCGTCATCACCCGGGACGAGGAGGCGAACATCGGCCGCTGCCTCGCCTCCGTCTCCGGGCTGGCGCGGCAGATCGTCGTCGTCGATTCCGGCAGCACCGACCGCACGAGGGAGATCGCGGAGGCGGCGGGCGCCGAGGTCTTCACGCAGGAGTTCCTGGGCTACGGCCGGCAGAAGCAGCTCGCGCTGGAGAAGGCCGGCTGCGACTGGCTCCTCAGCCTCGACGCCGACGAGTGGCTCGACGAGGAGGCCCGGGGCGCGATCCGGGCCGCGCTCGAGGCGCGCCCGCCGGAGGACGTCGCCGGCTTCCGGCTGCGCATGCGGACGTTCTACCTGGGCGGGTGGGCCGAACACAGCCGCTGGCTGTGCGAGCCGAAGCTCCGGCTCGTCAGGCGCGGCTCGGCCCGCTGCAGGCCCGACGTCGTTCACGAGTCGCTGGAGCTGACGAGCGGCCGCAGCCCGCTCCTCCGAGGCCGGATCCTCCACGCGCCCTACCGCGACCTCGGCCACCAGCTCGAGAAGATCGACCGGTACACCGCGGCCATCGCCGTCCGCGACCAGGACACGCCCTGGCCGAGGGTCTGGTTCGGGATGACGCTGGAGCCGCCGCTCGTCTTCCTGCACAAGTACGTCCTGCAGCTCGGCTTCCTGGACGGCGTTCGCGGTTTCCTCGGCGCCTCTCTCATGGCGTTCTACTTCTTCGTCCGCTACGCCCGAATCTGGGAGCGAAGGAACGGCCGCGAGGGTCCGCGGCCGGGACCGCCCGGGGCCTAGCCTCCTCGCGTCGTTCCGGCCCGGGCGGCGGCGCTCAGAGGATCGCGTCCCAGATCCGCGGCATCTCGTCCCTCCGGAAGCGCGGCCCGGCGTCGAAGCGGACGTCGTCGAGGTCCGTGACGAGGACGTCCGCCCGGTCGAGCGGCGGGCGGGCCACCCGATCGGCGAGGACGAGGACGCGGCAGTCGGCCTCGCCGGTGAAGCCCTCGCTCCCCGGAAGGAAGAGGCACTCGACGTCCGCCCGCTCTCCGGCCGTGGCGGGCTCGCCCAGGAACGGGAAGGCCTCGGCGACCGCCGACCGGTGATCCGAGGCGTTCCGGACGCGGATCCTGAGGTCCTCCATCCGGCGCGTCACGAGCCCGTCGACGCAGCGGGTCAGGCGGAAGCGGCGCCGAAACCTCGGCGCATTGCGGCTCTCCGTCCATCGCTTCGGCACCGTCGGGTCGGGCGGGTGCCAGAGGTGGAAGGAGCGCGTCCGGTTGCGAATCGACCGCATCTCGACGCCGGCCTGGAGGAGCCGCGTCCGGAGGTCGTCGTCCTCGCCGCCATAGTCGCGGAACCTCTCGTCGAAGCCGTTCACCCGCTCGAGGTCGCACCGCCAGATCCCGATGTCGTTCGCGAAGAGCTTCGGCTTGTGCGGGTTCCGGAAGAGCCCGTTCAGCTTCGCGTCGAGGTCGTCCCGCGTCACCCTCCACCGTTCCCGGAAGGACGCCATCCGGGCGAGCTCGTCCGCGCCGACGCCCTTGCCGACCCGGTCCGACTGCTCCGCGGTCAACCGAAGGCAGTCGCCTCCCTGGACGACGCCCGGGCGCCGCTCGTCGAGGTGGATCCGCACGTGATTCGGCAGGAGGACACAGTCGCCGTCCACGAGCAGCACGTAAGCACCGCTGCTGGCGCGGATCCCGGCGTTCCGGCAGCGCGCGACCCGATAGCCCTCGTGTTCGTGGGTGACGAAGCGGACGGGGAAGCCCGCCCTGCTCCGGAACTCCTCCACGACGCGGGGGGTCTCGTCCCGCGAGCCGTCGTCGGCGACCGTCACCTCGAACCGCTCTCCGACCCCCTCCTGGCGCGCGATGGAGTCGAGGCAGGCGGCGAGGTTCCGCGGCCTCTCCCAGGTGCAGACGACGATCGAAAGCTCGGGCGCGACGATGACGTCGATGGTCTCATGGCGGGTGCGGCCGGATCTCGGGCAAACTCGGCGCGAGCCGTGCGAGAAGAGGTGAGGAGCGAGAGGCCATCGGGGGCGCGGGGTGTCGCCTCGCCTGGCACGGCGGGCGAGGTCCTCCGGTCCGGCGGCGCGGCCTCCGCGTTCGTGAGGGTCGTCGAGACGCCCGAGGGTCCGGCCGTGAGGAAGGACTTCTCGCGCAGCAGCGCCCTGGTCCGCTTCACCGTGGGCGTCCTGATGGCACGGCGCGAGGCCCGGGCCTACTCCCGCCTCGCCGGCGTCGCCGGGGTGCCGCGTCTCCTCGCGCGTCCCTCCGCCGACGCGCTCCTCCTCGAGCGGATCGAGGCGCGACCGTGCGCCGGGCCCGGCGGCGGGAACGTGACGCAGGCCTTCTTCGACGACCTCGACGCCCTCCTCGAGCGCGTCCGGTCGCGCGGCGTCCTCCACGGCGACGTCAAGCGGAACGCGCTCGTCACTCCCGCGGGGGGCGCGGCGCTCGTCGATTTCGGGGCGTCGTTCGTCGTCCCGGCGTGGGCCGGCCCGCTCGGGAGGCGGCTCGTCGCCCTCGCCGCACGCTACGACGAGCGCTCGATCGCGCGCCTGAAGGCCCGCGTCGCGCCGGATCTCCTGACGCCCCGGGAGCGGGACCTCGCCGACGCCGCGATGCCGCTCGAGCGGGGCGTGAAGGCCGGCGAGCGCCTTCTCCGGCGGGTGGGCCGGCTCGTCGGCGCGGGAGACGGGCCGACGACCCCGCGACCGCCAGCCGACCCGCACGCCGTCGCGCCGCGGCCCGACCGCCCGCCCGCGGCCGTCTACCTCGTCGCGCTCGCGGCGACGACCCTCGTCCTCGGCCTGACGCTCGGCGCCCTGCCGCTCACCGACCCGGACGAGGTCTTCTACGCCCAGACCGCGCGGGAGATGCGGGCGGCTTCGAGCCTGCTCACACCCCTCCTCTTCGGCCAGCCGCAGTTCGAGAAGCCGCCCCTCACCTACTGGCTGGCGGCGGCCTCGTTCGCGGCGTTCGGCGAGCACCCGTGGTCGGCGCGCCTCGTGCCTGCGCTCTTCGGCGTCCTCGGCGCCCTCGCGACGTTCCTCTTCGGCCGGCGCGTCCTGCCAGCCGGCGTCGCGGCGCTCGGCGCGCTGGTCCTGATGACGTCGCTCGCCTGGCTCGGCCAGTCGATCGCGCTCCTCACCGACATGGTCTTCGCGACGTGCCTCGCCGGGGCCTCCTTCGCGTTCTACCTCTGGTACGGGCGCCGCCGCTCCGCGTTCCTCCACGGTTTCGCCGTCCTCGCCGCGCTCGCCGTCCTGACGAAGGGGCCGGTCGCGCTCGTCCTGCTGCTCGCGGCGTCGCTCCTGTTCCTCCTCCTGCGGCGCGAGCGCGTGGCGATCACGGCCTTCCTCGTCCACCCCTGGTGGCTCGTCTTCCTCGTCCTCGCCGCGCCCTGGTACCTCCACGCGACGCTCGTCCACGGCCGCGCGTTCACGTGGGAGTTCCTCGTGCACGACAACTGGCACAGGGTCGTCCGGGCGGAGCACCCGGGGCTCGACCGCTGGTACTTCTACCCGGCGGTGGTCCTCGCCGGCACGCTCCCCTGGACCGGGCTCTTCGCGTTCCTCGGGGCCGGGCTCCGCGAGCACCGCGTGCTCTGCACCTGGCTCCTGACCTGGATCGGCACGGTCTTCGCCGTCTTCTCCCTCGCCCACTCCAAGCTGGCGAGCTACGTGCTGCCGCTCTTCCCCGCGCTCGCGCTCCTGCTCGCGATCTCCGTCGCGGCGGGGGCCGCCTCCGCGCGACGCCGGAGCGCCGCGGCTGCAGTGGCCGCCCTCGGCGGCGCCGCCCTCCTCGCCGGGGCGTTCCTGGCCGGGCCTTTCGTCGCACGGGAGCCGCTCGTCGAGACGTTCCGGCCGGTCGTCTTCGCGCTCGGCGCCTGGGGCGTCGCCCTCTTCGTCGTCGCCGGGCTCTTCCTGGCGCGCCGGATCGCGGCCGCCGTCGTCCTCAACACCGTGGGACTTCTCGTCGTCGTCCTCCTCGCGGCGCGGAACGTCCCGCCGGCGATGGCCGGGGCCTTCACGGACGCGGACCTCCCGGCCCTGGTCGCCCGCCACCGCCTCGCGGGCGAGACGGTCGTGGCGAGCCCGGTCTCCGCGCGAGGCGTGCGCTGGGCCTCGGGGAACCCGGTCGTCGTGATGGCCGGCACGAAGCGGCCGTTCTGGAGCGACCACCCGCTCGAGGTGATCGCGACCGACGCCGAGATCACCGCGTTCTTCGCCACCCGCGACACGGTCCTCTGCGTGATCCGCCCGGAAGACGTGGCGCGCCTCGACCGGCTCCTCGGTCCGACACGGGCGCAGGAGGTGCTGTCGTCGGCCTACCGGCGGACCGTCGTGCTGAGCCGGAAGCGGTGACTGCGGGCGCGCGCTTGACGGACCGCCGTGCGGAGCGGCATGGTCCGGTCACCGTGAAGGAAGGCCGCCTCTCCGGGAGCTTCCGGGGCTTCGACCCCGCGCGCGCCGCCCACCCGACGCGCGTGCTCCGCGTCGAGGAGGTCGTCGACCTCCTCGAGCTGACGCACGCGCACGAGACGATCCGCGTCTACCGCGAGAGGATGGGCGCCGGGGACCTCTTCCCGCCGGTCTCCGTCATCCGGCTCCTCGGGACGTGGCTCGTCGCCGACGGCCACAAGCGCTACGTCGCGTGGGCGGGTCTCGGCGAGGAGGAGATCCTCGTCGAGGTCTGGCCGCTCCGTCGCTGGCTCGCCGACCAGGCCGGCCAGGCGGCCCGCAACGCGAGGAAGAACGGGAGGATCGTCGCCCGTCTCTTCGTCGACCCGCGGGAATCCGGCCGCCTGGCCCTCACCACGCTGGAGCACTGGCGCCGCGTGGCGCGCTCGCTCGCGCGGCGGGCGGGCCGGGGCGGCAAGAGGCCCGAGAGCCTCCCCGCGTGAGCGACGGGATCCTGGCGCCGGGATCCGGTCGACGCCTCCTCCTGCGGATCGCGAGGGACACGGCGATCGACCGCGCGCGCCTCGCGGGTGCCGCGGCGACGCTCGCGACGGTCGCGGGCTCCCAGCTCCTCCTGACCTGGCTCGTCAAGGTGTGGCTGGAGGGCCCGCTCACGGGAGGGTCGTTCCTCCCCGTCCGCGCGCTCCTCGCGAAGGCCGCGGGAGTCACCCTCCTCCTCGCCGCGTCGGTCATCCTCTCGCGCTACCTCGTCGCGAGCGTCAACCAGCGCCTCCTCGAACGGCTGCGCGACCGCGCGGCGCGCAGGATCCTGGAGTGCCGCGCGCTGGCGGTGCGGAGCCGCCCGGCGGGCGAGCTCGTCTCGAGGGTCTTCTCGGACGCGAACAGCCTCTCGGGGTTCGTCGAGGTCCTCCTCAAGCGGCTCATCGGGGACGGCCTCGACGCCGTCGGGTCGATCGCCGTGGCCTTCTTCGTCGAGTGGCGCCTCGCCCTCGCCGCCGTCGTGATGGCCCCTCTCCTCGGCATCCTCCTCAGCCGCCTCGGGCGGGTCGTGAGGAAGAGGGGGAGCGTCGCGCAGAGGGAGCTCGGCGAGCTCCACGCCGTCTTCACCGAGCAGCTCTCGGGGCTGACGACGATCCAGGGCTACGACGCCGTCCCGCGGGAGGCGGAGCGGTTCGCGGCGACGAACGCGCGGTACCTCAGGAGCGTCCTCTCCGCCGAGCTCTGGTCGGCGGCCGTCCTCGCCTCGATCTTCCTCGTGACGGGCCTCGGCTTCCTCGGGGCGATCGGCTGGGGGAGCCGCCTCGCCCTCGCGAAGGAGCTGACGCCGGCCGGCCTCCTCGCGTTCTGCCTCTTCGCCGCGAGGACGGTGGAGCCGGTCCGCCGGCTTGCCGACGTCCACGCGATGCTCCAGCGGACCCTCGCCGCGGCCGCGCGCGTCTACGAGGTGATCGACTTCGGCTTCCTCGAGCGGAAGGGAGGAGCGCCCCTCCCGCGGCCCGTGGAAGGGAGGCTCTCGCTCGAGGGCGTCCGTTTCCGACACGACCCGTCGCGCCCGCTCCTCGAGGGGGTCGACCTCCGCGTGGCACCGGGAGAGACGGTCGCGGTCGTCGCGGCCAGCGGCGGCGGGAAGAGCACGCTCGCGGCGATCCTCGCCGGCTTCCTCTCGCCGCAGGAGGGGACGGTCTCGCTCGACGGCGTCGACCTCCGCGAGGCGAGCCTGCGCGACCTTCGCGGCGCTGTCCGGCTCGTCGAGCAGGAGCCGTTCCTCTTCCGGGGGACTCTCGCCGAGAACGTCCTCTTCGGCCGGCCGGAGGCGACGCGCGCCGAGGTCGCGGCGGCGCTCCGCCTCTGCGGCCTCGAGGGTCTCGTGGCCGACATCCCCGGAGGGATCGACGGGTCGCTCCTCGAGGCGGGCCGGAACCTCTCGGGAGGTCAGAAGCAGCGGATCGCCCTCGCGCGGGCCGTCCTCACCGACCCGCCGCTCCTCGTCCTCGACGAGGCGACGAGCGCGCTCGACAGCGAAACGGAAGGGAGGCTCCTCGACGACCTCGGCACGTGGCTCGCGCGGAGGACGGTGATCGTGATGGCGCACCGCCTCTCCACCGTCGCCCGGTTCCCGAGGGTCGTCGTCCTCGTCGACGGGCGCGTCGCGGGAGACGGCCCGGCCTCCCGGCTCCTCGACTCCTGCGCCCCCTTCCGGGCCCTCTTCGCCGAGCAGGTCGAGCCCGTCGCCAACGCCGCGACCTGAACGCGCGGCGCCCGACCGGCCGACGCACCCGCTCTTCCGACGAGGCCTATCCGGCGACGAGCCCGAGGATCCTCGACGCCGTGCGGGCGGCGCCCCCGCGGAGCGCGCCGAGAGCGAGGCGGCCCGCCTCGCCCCGGCGGAGGCGGTCCGCCTCGTCGGACAGGAGTGGCGCCAGGACCGCGGAGAGCTCCGCGACGGCTCCTTCCCGGCCGACGTCGACGAGCGCCCCCGCGGCGCGGAGGGCCTCGGCCACGTCGCGCACCCCTTCCCGCGAGGGCCCCGCGACGAGCGGAACTCCCGCTTCCGCCGCGCCGACGGGGCTGTGCCCGCCGACGGGCGCGAGGGTCCCCCCGAGGAAGGCGACCGCGGCGAATGGCCAGAGGGCGGGGAGAAGCCCGAAGGTGTCGACGACGAGGACGTCCGCGGGACCGGGAGGCCCCGAGAGGCGGCGGGTCTCGAAACCCGCACGGCGCGCGAGCGCGTCGACCTCGGCCCCCCGGGACGCGTGTCGCGGCGCGAGCGCGAGTCGCACCCCGACGCCCCTCCCGCGGAGGCCTTTCACGGCGGCGAGAAGGAGCTCCTCCTCGGGGGCGTGCGTGCTCGCCCCGACGAGGAGCGGCGGCCCGCCGGAGACACCGGCCTCCCAGCCGGGCGGGAGGGCCACGGGCGACGAGAGGGCGTCGAGCTTCAGGTCCCCGGTCACCTCGACGCGCGCGGGGCTCGCCCCGATCGCGAGGAAGCGCTCGCGGTCCTCCTCGGTCCGCGCACCGATCCACGACACCGCCTCGACGACGGGACGGAAGACGGGGCGCGCGAACGCGTAGCGCCTCGCCTCTCCCGCGCGAAGCCTCCCGCTCGCCACGGCGACCGGGATGCCGAGGGAGCGGGCCCCGAGGAAGAGCCCGGGCCAGAGCTCGGCCTCGACCGTCACCACGGCCGCGGGGGCGAGGCGCGCGAGCCACCGGCGGATCGCCGCCGGACGGTCCCACGGGAGGAAGGAGACCGCGTCCACCGCGCCGCACGCGTCGCGCACGCGCTCCGCGACCACGCGCCCCTCGCGCGTCCCGGTCGTCAGCAGGACCTTCCGTCCCGACGCGGCGCGCCCGATCTCCGCCGCGAGGGCCGAGGCTGCGGTCATCTCCCCGGCCGAGACGGCGTGGAGAAGGAGGCGTCCGGGGCCGCACGGCGGCGGAGCCGTGCCGAGCCGTTCGGAGCGCTCCTCCGCCCCGGCCCCGCGAAGGAGGGTGCCGCGCGCGACGGCGACCGCCGCCCCGGCGACCGCGCCGTAGGCCGCGAGCGCCGACCAGCTCGCCGCCGCGCGGCCGTCCGCGACGCGAGGGGCGGTGCGGTCCGGTCCGCGGAGTGGGCTGCTCATCGAACGGCGGGCGAGTCTAGCGGAGTCGAGACGCGACGATCGCTCCCGGCGAAACGGAGCGGAAGGCCGGCCCGCCAGGGCACCTCTCGTACCGCATCGATTTGCTAGACTCCGTTCCGATTTCCGAACTTCCAGGGAGCAGGGGGATGAGATGAGCCGAATCGCCTCGAGGTCCATCGCCGCAGCAGCCGCCTTCGTGCTTCTCGCGGCCTCGGGCGCCGTGCTGGCGTCGATCGTACCCGCGCCGGTGGCAGGTCCGGGTACGTGGAGCGCGGCACACCCGATCTGGTTCGACCTCAACGGCGACGGCGTGCCGCAGTCGAACGAGCTGACGGGGTTCCCGACCTACGACGGCGAGGGTTGCACGAAGGTCGTGGGATACCCGGCCGTCCTCGGCGCGACGGAGAGCCCGTGCGCGACCGTCATGGTCTACATGGGCGTCAGCGGCTTCATGGACAGGCCGGACGGCATGTCGTTCAACCTGTCTTCGAACGATGCCGGGACGCAGTTCACCTTCAGCGAGTATCGCCTCTCGCAGCCCACGAAGGCGGGTTCGCCTCGCACCCTCGCCGCGAGCGCGGGGGGGACGGGAACGCTCCTCGACCAGAACCACGACGGCATCAACGACACCCTGCAGGTGGAGGGGGCCACCCCGTCGCACACGGTGCCCCAGACGCTGATCTCGCTCGTCCCGATCGACGTCACGGGCGACGGGCGCCCCGACTACATCTCCATGCCCTGGACGCCGTCGCAGGTGGGGCTGCTCGGCGTGGACACCGGCTCGACGCCCCAGTTCTACATCCCGCTCACCGACACGAACGGGGACGGCTGGCCGGACACGGTCACCGTTCAGGTGGCGAACGGCGGTGTCTCGACGACGACCGGTCCCCCCGTCTCCGGCCCCGCGCTCGCGTTCGCGACCGCGATCCCGTCCCTGTCGACGATCGGCCTCTTCGTCTTCGCCGCGGCGATCGTCGTCTTCGGCGTGAAGCTCCTGCGCGGGTCGGTCCTCGCCGCCTGAGGCCCGCTCGCTCGTGCGGTTCGTCCTCGTCGACCGGTTCCTCTCGGTCGAACGGGGGCGGGCCGCCACGGCGCTCAAGACCTTCCGCCCCGAAGACCCCGTGTTCGCCGACCACTTCCCCGGCTTCCCGGTCGTTCCCGGCGTCCTCCTGACGGAGGCGATGGGTCAGGCCGCGGGGTGGGCGCTCGCGACGGAGCTCGCGCCCGGGAGGTTCCCCCTCCTGCTGATGGTCGAGAAGGCGAAGTTCCGGCGGTTCGTCCGTCCCGGCGAGGAGATCCGGCTCGAGGCGGAAGTGGAGGCGCCCCGCGGCGGCGTGTGGCCGGCGCGCGCGCGCGCCTCGGTCGGCGGCGAGCGGGTCGCCGAGGCCCGCCTCGTCTTCCACGCCGTGCCGCGCCCGGCCGACTCGCCGGCGTTCGACTCCTGGATGTCGAGGATCGTCGACGAGACGGGCCTCGGCAGGCTCCTCGAGGGCCGGGCGTCCTCCGGAACGGGATGAAGCGGCGCCTCGCCCTCTTCCTCGTCCTCGCGGGGACGTTCGTGGCCGCACGCACGGTCGTGGCGCAGGCGATCAACGGGCGCGTCGTGGCCGTGGCGCCCTTCGCCCTCCACGCGGTCGCCGTGCCTCTCGTCCAGCTGGCCCTCCTCGAGGCCGTCCGGGGGCTGCGCGCCCGGCGGAAGCGAGCCGCGTGAGGATCCTCGTGAGCGCAGGGGAGGTCTCCGGCGACGTCGCCGGCGCGCGGCTGGCACGCGAGCTGCGCGTGCGGCGCGGAGACGTCTCGCTCTTCGGGCTCGGCGGCCCGAGGATGGCGGACGCGGGCGTGGAGATCGTCCGGGAGACGAACGCGCTCGGCACCGTCGGGATCTCCGAGTCCTTCCGCGTCGTCCCGGGCCTGGCGCGCGCGTTCGCCTCCCTCCGCCGGCGCGTCGCCGCGACACCGCCCGACGCCGCGGTCCTCATCGCGAACGACATCTTCCACGTGGCGCTCGGGAGGTGGCTCCGCCGCCTCGGGATCCCGACGCTCTCCTACTTTCCGCCCCAGGTCTGGATCTGGGGCGCCATCGCCCGCACCTTCGCGCCGAGCTTCGACGAGATCCTCACCTCCTTCCCCGAGGAGGAGCGCGTCTGGCGGGCGGCCGGCGCCTCGACGACCTTCGTCGGTCACTACCTCGGAGACGTGCTCCGGCCCGCGAGCGAAGACGAGAAGAGGCGTGCACGCGCGGCGCTCGGCCTCTCACCGGGCCCCGTCGTCGCGATCCTCCCGGGGAGCCGTCGCCACGAGGTGAGGCGGCTCGCTCCCGTCCTCCTCGAGGCCGCGCGACTCCTGCACGAGCGCGACGGATCGATCCGTTTTCTCCTCCCCGTCGCCGACGCCCGCTTCGCTCCGCAGATCGAGGCCGAGGTGACCCGGCGCGGCCTCGCGGGCGCCGTCGCGATGGCGCCGAGCAGCCACGACGCGCTCCGGGCCGCCGACCTCGCGATCCTCGCTTCCGGGACGGCCTCGCTCGAAGCCGCGCTCCTCGGAACGCCGATGGTCATCACCTACCGGGTCGCCCTGCTGACGACCGGGATCGTGAGGAGCGCCATCGCGCTCCGCCTCATGGACTCCGACACCGTCGGCCTCCCGAACCTCGTCCTCGGGCGGCGCGCGATCCCCGAGCGGATCCAGCGGAAGGCCACCGGAGCCGAGGTCGCGGCCGCCGCGTCGCGGCTCCTCGAGGACGAGTCCGCCCGCGAGGAGCAGTTGCGGGCGCTCGCGGAGGTCTCGCGCCTCCTCTTCGCGGGCGGCAGCGACGGGAGAGCCGCCGAGGCCGTCCTCGCCGTCGCGGAGAAGCGCCCCGCGCGGGCCCCGGCCTTCGGCGGGGCCGTCGCCACGGAGGAGGGAGGCGGCCGATGAGGACGACCACGGCCGGAGAGATCGCCGCGCTCCTCGGGGGCGAGCTCGTCGGAGAGGCGAGCACGCCGATCGACCGGATCGCGCCTCCCGAGGAGGCCGGCGAGGGAGCCGTCGCCGTCCTGGCGGAGCGAAAGGCCCTCGCCTCGATGGCCGCGTGCCGGGCTTCGGCCCTCGTCGTCCCGGGGGGAACGGAGGCACCGGGGCGTCTCCTCGTCCGCGTCGCGGAGCCCCGCCGGGCGTTCCTCGCGCTCCTCGAGCTCTTCGCGCCCGACGAGAGGCGCGCGCCGGGCGTCGACCCACGGGCCCACGTCGACCCGGCCGCGGTCGTGGGAGACGGGAGCTGGGTGGGCCCCGGGGCCGTCGTCGAGGCCGGCGCCCGTCTCGGCGCGCGCGTCCGGGTCCATCCCCTCGCCGTCGTCGGCTCCGGCGCCCGCGTCGGCGACGACACCGTCCTCTTCCCGGGCGTCATCCTCTATCCGGGCGTCTCGGTCGGAAGCCGCGTCCGGATCCACGCGGGAAGCGTGATCGGCAGCGACGGGTTCGGCTACGAGCGCGACGCGAGCGGGGTGCAGCGGAAGGTGCCGCAGATCGGGACCGTCGAGATCGCCGACGACGTCGAGATCGGCGCGAACTCCTGCGTCGACCGCGCGACGGTCGGCGCCACGCGGATCGGGGCGGGGACGAAGATCGACAACCTCGTCCAGGTCGGCCACAACACCCACGTCGGAGAGCACTGCTGCGTCATCGGGCAGGCCGGCCTCTCCGGCAGCGTGAAGGTCGGGCGCTTCAGCGTCCTCGCGGGCCAGGTCGGCGTCTCGGACCACGTCACGATCGCGGAGGGGACGGTCGTCGGGGCCCAGGCGGGAGTCCCGAACGACATCGGCCCCGGCGTCTGGCTCGGCTCGCCCGCGATCCCCGTGAAGGACGCCCGGCGCGCCTACCCCGCCATCGCGCGTCTTCCCGAGCTCCTCCGCCGCATGCGCGAGCTGGAGGCGAAGGTCGCCGCGCTCGAGGGCCGGCGCCCGGAACCGGGGTCGTGAGCGGCCCGCGCGCCGTCGTCACCGGGCTCGGGCTCGTCACCCCCCTCGGCTCCTCGCTCGAGTCGACCCGATCGGCGCTCGAGGAGGGGCGGAGCGCGATCGCCTCCGCGACCCTCTTCGACGCAAGCCCGTTCGCCTCGCCGCTCGCGGGCGAGGTGAAGGAGCTCGACGCGCGCGCGCACTTCCGGCTCCCGAAGGCCCTGAAGCTCTGCGACCGGCGGACCCGGTTCGCCGTCTGCGCCGCGGCCATGGCGCTCGCGCACGCCGGCTTCCCCTCCGGGCCGTGCGAAGGCCTCGGCGTCGCGATCGGGACGAGCGGCTCCGACCTCGGCGCCGAGGAGCTCTCCACGGCGCTCGTGCGCGGGGAGGAGCCACGTCGCGCCGCCCTCGACACCGCCGTGTTCGGCGAGGCGGCGCTCGCGGGACTGAACCCTCTCTGGCTCCTCCTCCACCTCCCGAACATGGCGAGCGCGCACGTGGCGATCCAGGTCGAGGCCCGCGGCCCGAACACGACCGTCATGACGGGCTGGGCCGCGGGCCTCTCGGCGATCGTCGAAGGCGCCGCCTGGATCACGGAGGGAAGTGCCGTCGCCGTCCTCGCCGGCGGGGCCGACTCCGCCGTTCACCCCTTCGCCTTCGCCGCCCTCGAGCAGGCCGGTCTCTTCTCTCCACCCCTCCCGGGCACCTCGCCCCTCGTCCCCGCCGAGGGAGCCGCGGTCGTCCTCCTCGAGGAACGCGAAGCGGCGCTCGCGCGCGGTGCCCGCATCCTGGCCGAGGTGGGAGACCACGCTCTCGCCCCGGGGGGCCGTCTCTCCCTGCTCGTGGCCGGCGCGGCGCCCGCACCCGCCGCGCGGCTCGAGCGCCACGCGGGGAACCTCCTCGCGGCGCACGCCCCCGCGGCGATCGTCCTCGCCCTCGCCGGGGGACTCTCCTCGCCCGTCGCGGCCTTCGCCGAAGGTCCGGCCGGAGAGGCCACGGCCATCCAGATCCTGCCGCCCGCCGGGGCGGAGGGGAGCACCGCATGAGCTCGTCCCGAACCGAGATCGAGGCCCGCGTCCTTTCGATCGTGGCCGACGCCCTCGACCAGCCCGCCGAAAGGGTGACGCTCGACTCCTCCCTCGTCGACGACCTCGGCGCCGAGTCGATCGACTTCCTCGACATCGTCTTCCGCCTCGAGAGCGCCTTCGGGCTGAAGATCCCCGAGGAGGAGATCTGGGCCGGCTCCTTCGACGGCGTCGGGGACGACCCCGGGGCGATCGCGGCCCGGATCGAGGAGCTGAAGGCCCGCCGCCCCGCCTTCCGCTGGGACCGCGTCCCCGCCCGGCCCACGCGCGCAGACCTGCCGCGCCTCATCACCGTCGGAACGGTCGTGGAGTACCTCGAGGGGCGGCTCGCGGGAGGGGCCGCGCCGTCGGAATGACCGAGCGCCGCCGCGTCGTCGTGACGGGGGCCGGGCTCGTCGCGCCGGACGCGCCCGACGCGCGCGCTCTCTGGGGGAACCTCCTCCGCGGCGCGTCGGCGATCCGGCCGATCCGGCGCTTCGACGCGTCCTCGTTCCCGACGCGCATCGCCGCCGAGGCGGACGACCCTCCCGCGGACGCCGCGGCCTCTCTGGGGACGGAGCTGCGCGAGCGCGGCAGGATCTGGGCTTTCGCGGCCGCGGCCGCGGCGCAGGCGATCGCCGACGCCGGGCTCGCCCCTCGCGGGGCGTGGGCCGAGACCGCGGGGCTCTCCCTCGCCACCGGGATGGGGACCTACGGCCACGCCGAGGTCTTCGGCGCGGCCGCCGCGGGCGCGGTCCGCGACGGCTTCGACGGGAGGGCGTTCTCGGAGGAGCTCCGCCGCGGCCTCCTCCCCCACGCGGCCGAGCGGCAGACCCCGGGCGCGCTCGCCGAGCGCCTCGCGCGCGCCGCCGGCGTCGGCGGCCCGCGGATCGCGTCGATGACGGCCTGCGCCGGCGGGACCCAGGCGATCGGCGACGCCTTCCGATGGATCCGTCGCGGCGAGGCGGACGTCGTCCTCGCGGGCGCCTCCGACTCCGAGATCTACCCGATGGGGCTCGCGTCGTTCTGCCTCCTCGGCGCCCTCTCGCGGCGCAACGACGAGCCCGCGCGCGCCAGCCGCCCGTTCGACGCGGGGCGGGACGGCTTCGTCCTCGGCGAGGGCGCGGGGTTCGTCGTCCTCGAGGAGAGGGAGCACGCTTTCTCGCGCGGCGCGGAGGTCGTCGCGGAAGTGGCCGGCTTCGGCTCCGCGTGCGACGCCTTCCGCGTGACCGATCCGCACCCGGAGGGCCTCGGCGCCGTCCTCGCGATGCGCCGCGCCCTCGACGACGCCGGGCTCTCCCCGGCGGACGTCGGCTACGTCAACGCGCACGGGACGTCGACCCCGGGTGGCGACCGCGTCGAGGCCCGCGCCCTCGGGGAGGTCTTCGGCGCGCGGCTCCCCGGCGTCGCGGTCAGCTCGACGAAGTCGATGATCGGGCACCTCACCGTCGCGGCGGGCGCGGTCGAGGCGATCGTGACCGCGCTCTCGCTCCGGGACGGGCTCGTCCACCCGACGATCAACCAGGAGGCGCCCGACCCCGGGTGCGTCCTCGACACCGTTCCCGAGGGAGCACGGCGCCTCGACCTCCGCGCCGCGCTCTCGAATTCCTTCGCCTTCGGCGGGCAGACGGCCTGCCTCGCGCTGGTGCGCGCGTGAAGATCCGCCTCGCGCTCCCCCGCCGCGTCGCACGCGCCCTCGCCCGGTTCTACGGGGCGCTCCACGGGACGCTTCGCCTGGAGCTGCTCCTCCCGGACGGGTCGCGGGTGTCGCCCGCCGCCTACCCGTTCGGACGGGAGGTCTTCGCGTTCTGTGAGAGGGACGCCTTCGCCGTCGGCGGGATCCTCGGCTGCGCGCGCTTCACGACCCTGGTCGCCCCCGGGCGGGACGGGGAGTGGGCGACCGCGGCCGTTGAGACGCTCGGGGGCCGGGTCGTCCGGGGCGCGACGGAGCGGGGAGGCGAGCGGGCCCTCGCACGCCTCCTCCGCGACCTGCCCGGAGACGACGGCCCTCTCGCCCTCGTCGTCGACGGGCCGCTCGGCCCGTCGGGAATCGCGAAGGGTGGCGCCGTCGTCTGCGCGGCCCGCACGGGCCGGCCGCTGCGCCCCGCGGGGGCGGCGGGCCGGACGGCGCTCGTCGTCCGGCGGAGCTGGTCGCAGATCTGGCTCCCGCTCCCCTTCTCGCGCGTCGTCGTCGCCATCGGAGAGCCCCTCCCGGTCCCGGCCGAACTCGACCGCGCCGGACGGGAACGCCTCGCCGGCGAGCTCACCGCGAGGCTCGCGGACGCCCGCCGGCTCGCCCTCGCCGACGTGAAGGGAGCCGGGGAGATGACGGGAGTCGCGGAGGCCGGGGCGTGAGGCGGTTCCTCGCCACCTGGGCCCTCCTCTCCCCCGTCTACCTCGTCGTCGCAGCCCTCTCTTCCTGGCTCGTCCTGAACCTCGTCGACCTGACGTACGAGGCGTTCGCCGCGTGGCTCCTCGTTCCCGTGGCCCAGGCGGCCGCCCTCGCGGCGGGCTCGCGACGAGGACCGCTCCTTCCGCCGGGCCGCCCGCCGATCCCGGCCCTCGTGCCCCTCGCCCTCTCGCTGGGCGTCGTCTCCGCCGGGCTCCTGGGGCCGTCGGGCCCGCGCCTCGGGTTCCTCGCACCGGGAGGCCTGCAGCCGCTCCTCGCGCGCGCCCTCGCCCTCCTCGCGGCGGTCGCGTTCCTCGTCGCGGCGAGCCGCGCGCGACGCGGCCGCCTCCGGGTGGCTGCGCTCGGCGCCCTCCTCCTCTTCCCCGGCCTCGACGCGGCACGGCCGTTCCTCGCGACGCTTCCGCACGTTCTCCTCCCGAAGGTCTCCGTGTTCCTCGGCGGTCTCGTCACCTTCGGCGGTCTCGTCGCCCTGCTCTTCGCGGCGGCCCTCGCCGCGCAGCGGGCCCTCGAGGGGCCGAACCCCTGGGCGGCGCGCCTTCTCGGCGCCGCGCTCGCCGTCGCGTTCGGCGCGCTCCACGGCGTCGCCCTCCAGTACTTCCTCCACCCGTGGCTGGAGGGCGCCTGGGCGATCGCCGTCCCGGCCGCCGCCGGCGTCGCCGCCTCTCTCGCGGCGGCGGCCGGTCTCGCGGCTGTCGCCCCGACCGCGGAGGGCGCGTGACGGCCCGCGAGCTCCTCCGCCCCGTCCTCCTCGCGCGCGACCTCGTCGTCGCCCTGCTCGCGATGCCGTTCCTCCTCCCGCTCCGGGTCCTGCCGTGGAACACCGCCTGCGCGCTGGGGAGCCTGTACGGGCTCGCGGCCTGGGTCTTCATGGGGGAGTCGCGCCGCGCGGGCCTCGTCAACCTGCGCCGCGCCTACGGGCCGTCGATGACGCGACGGAAGGCCGGGCGCGCCGTCCGGACGGTCTTCGCGAACCTCGGGCGGAGCCTCGCGGAAGGGGTCCGCTTCTCGGCGTTCTCGGCCCGCGGCGACAGCTCCTGGGAGACGCTCTACGATGCCGAGGACCCCGCGCTCCAGGCGCAGCTCCTCGCCGACCCGCGCCCGAAGCTCTTCGTCACGGGGCACCTCGGTTCCTGGGAGGTCGCGATGCAGATGCTGGATCTCCGGCTCGGGGGCCGAGGCGCGGTGGTCGCGCGGCGCGTCGAGAACCCCTTCCTCGACGCGGCGATCCGGCACGTGAGGCGTGGCGGCGGCTGGTTCATCGAGAAGAGCGGCGCCGTGGCCCCCGCGCTCGCCGCCCTCCGCTCCGGGACGAGCGTGGCGATCCTCCTCGACGAGAACGGCGGGCGCTCCGGCCCGTTCCCGCTCTTCTTCGGCCGGCCCGCCTCGACGCGCAAGACACCGGCGCTCCTCTCGGCGCTCACGGGCGCGCCGATCGTCGTCGGCGCCGCGGTGAGGCGCGGAGGTCGCTTCCTCTTCCGCCTCGCCCTTCTCGAGCCGCTCTCCCCGGCGGCGTCGCCCCGTGACGTCCGCGCGGCGACGGAGCGGATCGTGGCGATCTGGGAAGGGTGGGTCCGGGAGGACCCGCTCCAGTGGCGGTGGATCCACTGGCGGTGGCGCACCCGACCGGACGGGAGCTGGGAATCCTACACGCGCCTCGACGTCCGCGAGGCCTTCGCGAGCCCCGCTCCGGCCGCGGCGGAGGCCTCCGCGTGAGCGCGCCGTTCCCCGACCTCCGGGGCCGCGTTGCCGTCGTCTCCGGCGGGACGCGCGGCATCGGCCGTGCGATCTCCCTCGCGCTCGCCGCCTCCGGCGCCCGGCTCGTCCTCGGATACCGAGCCGACGCCGCGTCCGCCGACGAGACGGTCCGCGCCTGCGCGGCGCTCGGGGCGGGGGCCGAGGCGGTGGCGGCGAACCTCGTCCACCCCGAGGAAGCGCGCGCCCTCGTCGCGACAGCGGGCGAGCGCGTCGACGTCCTAGTCCACGCCGCCGCCCTCGGCTCCTTCAAGCCGCTCCTCGACGTGAAGCCCGCGCAGTGGGACCTGACGCTCTCCGTCAACGCCCGCGCCTTCCTGATCCTCGCGCGCGAGGCGTCGGAGCGGATGCCGGACGGCGGCAGGCTCGTCGCCCTCTCTAGCCTCGGCGCCTCGCGCTTCGTCCCCGAGTACGGCGCCATCGGGGCGTCGAAGGCCGCTCTCGAGGCCGTCGTCCGCTCTCTCGCCGTCGAGCTGGGCCCGCGGGGAATCCTCGTGAACACGGTTTCGGCGGGGCTCGTGCCGACCGCGTCGGTGAAGCTCCACCCGCGCTTCGACGAGCTTGCGGCCCACGCGCGGGCCGCCTCGCCCCTCGGCCGCCTCGGGACGCCGGAGGACGTCGCCTCGGCCGTCCTCTTCCTCCTCTCGCCGCTCGCCGCGTGGGTCACGGGGCAGACGCTCGTCGTGGACGGGGGCGCGAGCCTCGCGACCTGAGCCTCTCCCGATGCCGCCGCGAGACAGCGACGCGGGCCGAGGGTAGAGTCTCGGGGCGCCACCGGAGGCCCCTCACGACCATGACGGACAGCGTCCACGGACTCGCACGGCTCACCTCGCTCGTCGACGCCTTCGCGCGCCGACGCGTGCTCGTCTTCGGCGACGTCCTGGCCGACGAGTTCGTCTATGGGCGCGTCGCGCGCGTCTCCCGCGAGGCGCCTGTCCTCATCCTCGAGCACGACGCGACGGAGGTCGTGGCCGGCGGCGCCGGGAACGCCGCCAACAACGTGGCCGCGCTCGGGGCGAAGGCGCTCGCGATCGGCGTGGTGGGAAACGACGACGCGGGCCGGCGCCTGGTCGCGAGCCTGAAGCCGCGGGTCGAGCGGCGCGGCATCGCCCGGGCGCGCGGGTACGCCACGCCGACCAAGACGCGCGTCCTCGCTGGTTGCGTCCATTCCGCCAAGCAGCAGATCGTCCGCATCGACCGCGACACCCGCCTCCCGGTCCCGGAGGAGACCCGGAAGACCCTGGAGCGGCACCTCGACCGCGCCCTTGCGACGTGCGACGCCGTCCTCGTCTCCGACTACGGCTCGGGGCTCGTCACGCCGGCGCTCGTGGGAGGCCTCGTCGCGACGCTGGCCCGGCTCGGGCGACGGCTCCCCGTGGTCGTCGACTCGCGCTACCAGCTGGACCGGTTCCGGGACCTCACCGCGTGCACCCCGAACGAGTCGGAGCTGGAGCACGTCCTCGGCGTGACCGTCGGCGACGACCCGGAGGCGCTCGAGAGGGCCGGGCGGACGCTCCTCCGCCGGACGAGGTCGGAGGCCGTCCTCGTGACGCGGGGGAGCCGGGGCATGGCGCTCTTCGAGCGCGGGAAGCCGACGGTGCACGTCCCGATCTTCGGGTCGGACGAGATCGCGGACGTCACCGGGGCGGGAGACACCGTGATCGCGACCACGACCCTCGCGCTCGCCTCCGGCGCCACGTTCACCGAGGCGGCGCGGCTCGCCAACTACGCCGGCGGCCTCGTCGTCATGAAGCGGGGGACGGCGACGGTCTCCGCCGACGAGCTCCGCGGGGCCGTCCGGGACGACCTGGGCGAATGACGGGCGAGGTCGTCCCGCTCGAGCGCCTCCTCGCCCTCGTGGCGGACGCGCGGGCCGCCGGGCGACGGGTCGCGTTCGCCAACGGCTGCTTCGACCTCCTGCACGTGGGGCACGTCCGGTACCTCCAGGCGGCCGCCCGCGAAGGGGACCTCCTCGTCGTGGCGGTCAACGACGACGCGTCGGTGAGAGCTCTCAAGGGCGAAGGCCGGCCCGTGACGCCCGGCCCCGAGCGTGCCGAGATCGTCGCGGCGATCCGCGGCGTCGACTACGTGACGCTCTTCTCCGGCCCGACCGTGGAGGGGCTCCTCGCGAGGCTCCGGCCGGACGTCCACTGCAAGGGGACGGACTACACCGTGGAGACCGTGCCCGAGCGCGAGACCGTGCGCGCGTACGGCGGGCGCATCGCGATCGTCGGCGACCCGAAGGACCGCTCGACCGGGGAGCTGCTGCGACGGCTCGGCGAACGCCCCGCGACGAAGCCCGGGGCATGACCCCGCCTTCCCGCATCCTCGTCGTCCGCCTCGGCGCGCTCGGCGACATCGTCCACACGCTCCCGGTCGTCCCCGCGCTGCGCGCGGCGCTGCCGAAGGTCGAGATCCACTGGCTCGTCGAGGCGCGCCACGCCGCGCTGGCGGCCCTCGTGGAAGGAGTCGACCGGTGGATCGTGTGGGAGGCTCCCCGGCTCTCCGGCCCGGGCGGAGCGCGCGACGTGGTGGCCACGCTGCGCGCGCAGCGCTACGACGCGGCGCTCGACCTCCAGGGCCTCCTGAAGTCGGCGGTCCTCGCCCGCTGCTCGGGAGCCGCCCGGATCATCGGCTTCCCCACGGACCACCTCCGGGAAAAGGCCGCCCTCCTCTTCTACTCGGAGCAGCCCGGGATCGGCGACGTCTCGCACGTCATCGACCGCCAGCTCGGCCTCCTGCGCGCTCTCGGGATCCCGGGCGCACCAAGGACCTTCCCCCTTCGCGTCGCGTCGACGCCGGCCGCCGACGCCGCCCTGCGACTCGCCGAGGGCGGCCCGTTCGCGCTCCTGATCCCGGGCGCCGGCTGGCCGAACAAGGAGTGGGGCGCCGAGCGATTCGGAGCGCTCGCCGCGGCGATGAAGGCCCGCCGGGGCTGGACGCCGATCGTGACCTGGGGACCGACGGAGCGCGCCCTGGCCGGGGAGGTCGTCCGCGCGTCGAACGGGTCGGCCCTCCTCGCGCCGGCGACGGGCGTCGCCGATCTCGCGGCCCTGGCACCGGCGGCGACGGTCGTGGTGGGAGGCGACACGGGGCCGCTGCACCTCTGCGAGGCCGCCGGCGGCCGGGTCGTCTGCATCCTCGGTCCGACCGACCCGGCCCGCAACGGGCCGGCGTTCCCCCGCTCCGGCTTCGTCTCGCGCTACCCGGGCTGCGCGTGCCGCTACGCGCGCTCCTGCCGGCGCGCGACCGGGTGCCTCGCGACGATCGGCGTCGACGAGGTGCTGGGGGAGGTCTTCCGGGTTCACTCGATGTCGGAGCGCGGGCGAGGGGAGGCGGCCCGAGTCTCCGGCCTCGGAGCCCGGCCAGGCCTGGAGTGAGCCCGCCGAGAGTCAGGTGACCGGCTCGGTCAGGCACGCCCCCGCTTGCCGCACGGAGAGGGCGTCCTCGTTGCCGGGGTCCGTGGCCGGCCCGCGCCAGCGCGCGTCACCGATACACGACCGAACTGCTGCGCAGCACGCGGCCGCAATCGTAGAATCCACGGGCCGGACAGGCAGGAGGAGAGCGGCACCATGGTGAACACCGTCCTCGAATCGGGATCGGGCCCGCTCGTGCGCTTCCAGGACGCGCTCGACGCGGCGCGCGCCCGCGGGGTCCGGGAGTACGACGCGCTTTTCGACGCTCCCCCCGAGGGGATCAGCGTCCACGAGATCAACCTCGACAAGGTCCTGGTCCGCGTGAGCCGCGCTCACGAGAAGCTCCTCGGGTACGCGCCGGATAAGATGAAGGGGCAGCCCGTCTCCACCTTCGTCATCCTGAAGGAGGCCTCCGAGATGGCGATGGCCCGGAAGCTCTCCGGGGGCGGGACCCTCGAGCCCTACGCCCGCGCCTTCGTGAAGGCCGACGGTTCCGGCATCACCCTTCTCCAGCTGGATCGCCACCTCCTCGACGCGGCGGGGAAGATCGCCGGCATCCGCACGGTGCTGACGCCGATCCCGTCCGCGCCGTCCTCGGGGAGCTTCACCCGCCCGCCGGGCTTCCCCTCAAGCTAGCGCGCTTTCGGCGTCGCGTCCTTCGCAGCCTCGGGCTTCTTCTCCGCCTCGGCCGGCTCGGGCGGGAGCGGCTTTCTCGGCAGGAGGCCGTCCCGCTGCGCCGCGTGCCACGCGAACGACGCGATCACCGCGGAGGCCTGCATCAGGTCGCTCTTCGGGACCCGCTCGTAGACGTCCATGTTCGAGTGGTGGGTCCGCGTCATGTAGTCGAGCTCGTCCTGGATGAACTGGAAGCCGGGGAGGCCGACCGAGTCGAAGGTCTGGTGGTCGGTGCCCCCGGTCCGCTTCATCGTCACGGTCGTCGCCCCGGTGTCGCGGAACGGCGCGAGCCACGCCTCGAAGACGGGGACGACCTCGGCGTTCTCCTGCGTGTAGATGCCGCGAATCTTCCCTCCCCCGTTGTCGAGGTTGAAGTAGGCCGCGAGCTTCGCGTAGTCGGGCTTCGTCGTCAGCGGCCCGGTCGGGCGACGCAGGAAGGAGGGCATGTCGTCGTCGGGCTTCTCCTTCGGCTCGGGGCGCGACGCGAGGTACGCGCTCACGTACGCGCGGGAGCCGAAGAAGCCCTGCTCCTCGCCCGACCAGAGCGCGACGCGGATCGTCCGCCGCGGCTTCAGCCCGGCGGCCTTCAGGACCCGGACGGCCTCCATCACCGCCGCGACGCCCGCGCCGTTGTCGGTGGCGCCGGTGCCGGCCTGCCAGGAGTCGAGGTGGGCGCCGATCAGGACGACCTCGTCCTTCCGGTCGCTCCCCGGGATCTCCGCGATCACGTTCCCGGAGGCGAGGGAGTCCTCGGGCGTGAACGACACCTTCACGTCGATCTCCAGCTCGACCTCCACCTTCCGCTCGAGGAGCCGGACGAGCCGCCCGTACGCCTCCGCGCCGACGACGAGGGAGACGGGCTGCGGCGGGTCGTCCGCCTTCCAGCCGCCGTCGCCTCCCTGGACGAAGACGGTCCCGTCGTCGCCGCGCGAGCCGTCGATCCAGGCGAGGGCCTTCTCCTCGATCAGGAACGGCGCGAGCTTCCTCCGGAAGCGGCGCTCCTTCATCATCCGCTCGCGCTCGGCCGGGGAGAACCGGCCCCGCCCGCCCGGCTCGAAGCGCGCGATCTCCTCGAGCTCCTTGTCCGTGTACCGGCTCGCGTCGGCCTTCTCGCCGAGCTTCACCTCCGGCGGGGCGCCGGTGAGGACGACCTTCCCCTCCAGCTTCCCCTTCCAGGCCGCGAGGTCCTCTTCCTTCTCGAGCTTCGCGTAGACCGCCTTCCCCCGCTTCGGCCCGTCCGTCCCGGGAGTCCAGGCCTTCGGGAACGCCTCGATCGGCGCGACGGCCGGCGCGACCATGTGGACGGCGACGCGGTCGAGCGTCCAGCCGCGCCCGAACGTCACGGGCTCGACGCGGGCCGCCGAGAGCCCCCACTCCGAGAGCTGCGACTTCGCCCACTCGGCGGCCTTCCGGTACGCCGGCGAGCCGGTGACGCGCGGGCCGATCTCGTCCGTCAGCTTCGAGAGCGTCTCCTGCGCCTTCGAGCGGTTGAAGGCCTCGTCGCGGATGCGGGTGACCGCGGCGAGGTCGACCTTCTCCTCGGCGGCGAGCGTCGCAGGCGCGAGGACGAGGGCGGCGAGGAGGGACGCGGCGACGGAAGTTCGGTTCATCGAAAGCTCTCCTTGCTGCGACGCGAGGTGGAAGGCGGAGGCCGGACCGGCGGACTGTAGCAGCCGAGGGAACGCTCCGCGCACGGGGGACACGTCGCTAGAATCGCCCGCCGATGAGCGTCTCACGTCTCCCCCTCCTTCTCGTGGCCCCGGCGCTCGCCGCGGCTCTCGGCGCTTCCGGGAGCACGGCGCCCGCCGGGAGCCGCGCCTCCTCGTTCCGCCTCTGGTTCCGCGGCGCGGTCGGCTCTTCCGCGACGATCCGCATGGAGCTCGCCCGCGAGGGCGACCGGCTGACCGGGCGGTACTACCACGAGACGCGCGGGAAGGACCTCGCTCTCGCCGGGACGGTGCGCGAGGACGGGACCGCGGAGTGCGAGGAAACGGCCGGCAGGCAGGTGACCGGGACGTTCCGCGGGAAGCTCGTCGAGCGTGCCGGGACGCCGCCGCTCCTCGCCTTCGAGGGGAGCTGGAGCCGCCCCGGGGGGAGCAGCGCGATTCCCTTCGCCGTCGTCGAGGAGTCGCCGCAGCTGCCGGCCGAGTTCCGGCCGCTCGCCGACGTCGCCCGCCAGAAGTTCGCGAACGGAGGCTCGGCCGAGGCCGTCTTCCCCCGCATCGCCGGGACGCGGGCGCCGGGGGTCGTGGAGCTCAACGCCCTCGTCCGCGAGGCCGTGACGAAGGCGATCGCCGACGACGGGAGACGGGAGATCCGGGTCTCGTACGCCTGGGACCACCTCTCGGCCGACCTCGCTTCCGTCGCGCTCTCCACCTGGGTCTACGACGGCGTGTCGCACGGGAGCCAGGTCGTGTCGAGCGTCAACGTCGACCTCCGCACGGGGCGCGCGTTCCGGGCGCTCGACCTCTTCCGGCCCGGGCCCGACGGGCCAGCGCGGCTCTCGCGCGCCTGCGTCGCGCGGCTGAAGGAGAGGCTCGGGCCCGAGGCCGACGCGAGGTGGATCGAGCAGGGCGCCGCGCCCGGCGGGGCGGCCTACGGCAACGCGGGGGTCTCGGCCGCGGGGGTCGTCGTCCGCTTTCCGCCCTCCTCCGTCGCGCCCTGGGCGAGCGGCGCGCAGGAGGTCACGGTTCCCTGGGAGGAGCTGTCGGCCGTCCTCCTCCCCGAGAGCCCGGTGTCACCCCTCGTCGCGGCCCGCCTCGCCCCGCTCTGAGGCCCACGCCTCCGGCTCGTGGAGCGGCCGCTCGGCGAGCGAGCCGTCGTCGAGGCGGACCCACGACTCGAACGCGCGCTCTCCCTCGTGGAGCCGGATGACGCGGGCCCCGCGCGCGAAGCCGTCGCGGCCGTATCCGCCGTAGCCGCCGGCGCGCCCGTAGCAGAGGCGGACCCCCCAGAGCTCGCCCTCGAAGTCGTTCACGTGGTCGTGGCCGACGAACGTCCCCATCACGTCCCCCGCCTCGAGGAACGCGGCGAAGAGGCCGGAGTTGACTGCGGGGGCGCAGACGGGCTCGTGCCGGAAGCCCCGGCACGGCCGCGTCGCCCAGGCCTCCTCGTACTCGGGAAGCGGGATGTGGAAGAAGGCGAGCGCCGGGAGCGGCCCGGCGCGGAGCCCGCCGTCGCTCGCGGCCGCGTGCTCGGCCGCGAGAGTGCGTGCCGTCTCGCGGTACCAGGCGACCTGGGCGCCGGAGAACCAGGCGTAGTCGCCGACGCCCCGCTCGTTCGCGCCTCCCGAGTCGAGGACGTAGAGCGCCGCGGCGAGCGCGCCGCCGCGCGAGGCGCCGACGCGGAGGGCGTAGTGGCCGGCCCCCGGCAGCCCCTCGGGGCCGCGCTCGGCGAGGCAGCCCCCGTGCTCGCGCAGGACCGCGAGCATCTCGAGCCGCGACATCGGCCCCTCGTCGTCGTGGTTGCCGAAGGCGAAGGCCCACGGGAGGCCGCGCGCCTCGATCGGCGCGACGACGCGGCGCAGCCCCTCCGCCGGGTCGCGGCTGTCGTAGCCGCCGACGACGTCGCCGGTCAGGACGACGAGGTCGGGCGCCTCCGCGTCGAGGACCTCTCCGACGAGCTCCACGCTCCGGAGGTCTTCGGGATCTCCGTGGTGCCAGTGGAGGTCGGTCAGCTGCACGATCGTGAAGCCGCCGTCGGGTCGGAAGCGGAGGGACGCTCGGGCCATGCCGCCCGCGAGGTTAGCAGCCGCCTTCAGCCGGGCGGGCGCTCGGCCGCGGACGCGGGCAGGGACGAGCCGGCGTCCCCGGCCGGGGCCGTCGGCGCGGGCGCGGCCGGCGCCGTCGGCGCGTCCGTGCCGGCCGGCGCTCCCGCCGCCGGCGGCGGGCCTCCCCTCGCGGCGCGCGCCCCGAGGAGGGCGTCGACGAGGAGACGCGCGACGCGCTCCGAGCCCGCGAACGTCGTGTGGGTGAAGTCGCCCGTCACGAGGCGCGGCTCGCTCCGGTACCAGCGCGCCATCGTTCCGTCGCCCCCCATCGCCGCGTACGTGTCGAAGAAGGCGCAACGCGCCTCCTGCGCCGCCTTCCGCTGCGCCTCGACGATCTTCGGGATCGCCGGCATCGTCGTGATCTCGCCCTCGGGGCCGCGCGCCCCGCGGTCCATAGGGGCCATGATGAGGACCGACGCCTCGGGGAGCGCGGTCCGCACGCGTCCGACGAGCCCGACGAGCTCGCGGACGTAGTGGGGCCCCGCGATCGCCTCGTTCCCGCTTTCGTTCGTGCCGTAGTTCAGGATGACGAGGTCGCTCCCGCGGAGGGCGAGGGAGTCGATCCACCCCTTCGCGTCGGCGAGCGCGAGGGCGTGGACGGACGAGCCGTTCGCGCCGAGGGCGTCGTAGACGAGGCCCGGGCCCGCCGTCTCGAGCGTCACGCCGTACACCGTCACCTCCCCGTCCCCCTTCGGGCGGAGGGCGATCCGGGCCGCGCCCTCCGGAGCCGCGGCGACGAAGCGCGCGGTCCGGCGCTCCGCGCCCGCCGTCGGGACCGCCTCCTCGGCGCCGCCGTCGACCGAGACGAGGAGCGTTCCGTTCCCCGGGGCGACGGTGAACGTCACCTCGGCCCGCGTGAAGCGCCCCTTCTCCCACGCGACGTCGCTCCGTGCGCCGGCGGAGGCGCTCGAGAAGGAGACGAGGCCGAGGCCGTAGTGCCCGCCGTTCCCCCACGTCAGGAGCGGGCTGTGGGGCGTCCACCCCTTCGCGTCGAGCGCGATCCCGCGGTGGCCGTACCAGCCCCACGGGCGGCCCGCGAGGACGAAGCCCGGGCCGCCGTTCCCGAACTGCTTCTGGAGCATGCTCCGCGCCTCGCCGGAGATCATGTCGCCCGTCAGCGGCGAGTCGCCGTAGTGGCTGATCCGCGCGAGCGCGCCCGACTCCCCCTTCTCCACCCGGTCGAGGGCCGCGAAGAAACGGGAGAGGTCTCCCGCCGGGTCCTCGATCGGGGTTCCCGGGCTCGCCGGCACCGGGCCCCGGGGCCCTTCCGCGACGGCGCGGGACTCGACGTGGGCCGCGGGCGGGGGCGCGCCCGTCGCCTCCTGCGAGGGGAGCGGCGGCGGGATCTCGTTCCTTCGCAGGAGCGGGACCCGGGGCACGCCCCGAAAGGCGCCGAGCGTCCGCGAGACGTCGGCTGCCGAGACGAGCCGGAGGCGCGCGAGCGCGGGGTGGAGGTAGGGCACGGAGGCGCCGAGCGCGACGAGGAGCGCGACGAGCGCCGGCTTCGGGAGCTTCTTCGTCTCGTCCACGTCGGCCTTCAGAACTGGAAGTAGACGAACGGCGCCACCGTCGCGCCCGCGGCGAGGCGGACGGCGGCGAGGGTCGCGAGGAGGGCCGCGGCCTGGGCGGCCGCGGGGAGCGCGCCGAAACGCCGCTCGGCCTCGCCCTGCCACGACGCGGGGAGGAAGTGGGACGCGAGCGCGAGGAGCGTGGCGGCGACGGCGAGAGGCGGGACGTTCCCGAGGCCACGCGTCCCGGCCGCGAGGACCTTCAGGAACTCGACGGCCCTCGCCCCGCTCTCGCAGCGGAAGAGGATCCAGGCGAACGCGACGACGTGGAACGTGGCGAGGACCCCGAGCGCCTTCCTCCACCCCTTCGCCGCGGGCGCCCCGCGGGGCCGCCGCGACTCGAAGAGGCGCTGCACCGCGAGGCCGGCGCCGTGGACGAGGCCCCACCCGGCGAAGGCCCACGTCGTCCCGTGCCAGAGGCCTCCGAGGACGAACGTGACGACGAGGTTGAGGTAGGGCGCGATCCCCCCGCGGCGGTTCCCCGGGAGCGAGAAGAAGAGGTAGTCGCGGAGCCAGGTCGAGAGCGAGATGTGCCAGCGCCTCCAGAACTCCGCGAGCGAGGAGGAGCGGTAGGGGGAGTCGAAGTTCTCCTTCAGCCGGATCCCGAGGAGGAGCGCCGAGCCGATCGCGATGTCGCTGTAGCCGGAGAAGTCGGCCCAGATCTGCGCCGCGTAGGCGTAGACCGCGACGCCCGCCTCGGCCGACGAGTAGAGGCCCGGCACCTCGAAGACGCGGTCGACGAGGTTCACGGCGATGACGTCGGCGATGAGGCACTTCTTCGCGAGGCCGAGGGCGATGCGGAAGAGCGCCCGGCTCGCCTCCTCGTCCGAGAGGGGCGCGAGCGGGCGCGCCCACTGCGGGAAGAACGTCCCGGCGCGCGTGATCGGGCCCGCGAGGAGCGTCGGGAAGAAGGAGACGAACGCGAGGTAGTCGAGGAAGCGGGCGGGCGGGTCCTCGTCGCGCCGGTAGACGTCGATCACGCAGGAGAGCGACTGGAACGTGTAGAACGAGATGCCCGCCCCGAGGACGAGCGTGAAGGGAGGCCACGACGGGTCGCCCGCGCGCCCGAGGAGAGGCGCGGCGGCGCGGGCGAGGAGCCCGGAGTACTTGAACGCCGCGAGGAGCGCGAGGTCGACCGTCACGCTCGTCGCCACGAGGAGCCGCCTCGCCAGGGGCCGCGACGTCCGCCCGAGGGCGCGCGCGACGTTGAAGTCGACGGCCGCCGTCGCGAGGAGCGGCAGGAGAGCGAGCGGGTTCCAGGTCGCGTAGAAGGCGAGGCTCAGCGGGACGAGGACGAGCGCCCGCGGCGCGCGCGCCGCGAGGAGGCGGACGACGGCGACCGCCCCGAGGAGGAAGACGAGGTAGAGCGGGTCGGCGAGACTCACCGGCCGGCCCCCCCTCCCGCGTTCCACGCGCCGTACCCGGAGAGGAGCTTCCCGACGAGCTCCCCGGCGAGCTTCTCGTAGCCAGGCCGGCTCAGGTGGACGAGGTCCCGCGCGGCGAGCCCCTTCCTCGCCCACGCCCGGATCGCCCCGTCGCCCCCCATCGCCGCCCGCTGGTCCCAGAACGCGGCGCCGTTCCCGCGGGAGGCGGCCCGGAGCGCGCGGAGGACGAGGGGCTCCGTCGTCGCGAGGAGGCGGGAGACGCGCTTCGACCTCGACGCGCGGTCCGTCGGGCCCGTGACGAGGATCGCCGCGCCGGGGGCGTCCTCCCGGAGGGCGCGGAGGAGCGCGCTCGCCTCGGCGCGGTAGTCCTCCTCGACGAGGTCCCCGCGCCCCATGTCGTTCGTCCCGTACGAGACGACGACTAGGGCGGGGTCGAGCCTCTCGAGGAGCGCGCGGCGGAGCTCGCGGTCCGGCTTGCCGAGCATCCCGATCTCCGCCCCGATGACGCCGACCGAGTCGACGAGGACGCCGGGGCGCTCCGTCGTCAGGTCGGCCGCGAGGACCCGGACCGCGCCGCCGCAGGCGTCGCGGAGCTCGAGCGCGTGGGGCCCCTCCGGGACCGGCTCGGGGGAGACGAACGCGACGACGCCCCCGTCGCGGAGGACCGCGCCGTCCACCCGCGCGCACGGGGTCGACACCGTGCCGTCGACGGCGCGGCCGACGTCCCCCGCGAACGCGGTGACGCCGTCGATCGCGACCGCAAGGCACCCCTCGCCCGACGTCGCGAGCGCGACGACCTCCGACCCTGCGAAGACCGACTCGACGCTCGCGCTCCCGGAGGCGCGCGGCACGAGCGCGACGCCCCAGAGCCCGACCTGCGTCTCGAGGCTGTCGCGGCCGAGGCCGACGGTCTCGAATCCCCCGTCGCCGCGGCTCTTCGCCCGCTCGTGCCGGAAGTAGCGCCACGGGTTCCCCGGCATCACGAGGCCCGGCCCGGCGTCGCCGAACCGGTCCTGCAGGAGGTTCCGGGCGCGCCCGGTGAGGAAGTCCGCCTCCACGTGCGAGTCGCCGAACCAGAGGACGCGGACGGTCCGCGCCTCTCCCCGCTCGAGCTCGCGAAGCCTGGCGTAGAACGTCTCGAGCGCGCGCGGCTCCTCGATCTCCGCGGGCGGCGCGGGCCGCGCCGGTTTCGCCGGCTTCGCCTTCTTCTTCGGGGCCGACTTCGCCGGCGCGTGCTTCGCGGTCGCCGCCCCGGACGGAGCCGCGAGGAGGAGGCCGGCGAGGAGGGCCGCGGCGCAGGGGACGAGCCTCAACGGGGCGTCCTCCCGAGGGTCGGGGCGCCCGCCGGGGGGCCGGTGTTCGAGAGGACGAGCCGCCCGCTCGCGTCGCGGTACGTCCGGATGTCGCCGGCCTGGTCGCCGCCGCGGGGCTCGGCTGCGGCCGCCACGCGCGTCCCCTGCGGCGCCGGGGCGGAGGCCGGGATCGCCTCGGGCGGAAGGCCGACGAGCGCCGGCGCGACGAGGCGCGCGATCTCGCGGTAGCCCGACTCCGTGAAGTGGACGAGGTCGCGGGCCGCGAGGGGCGCGGGCGCCGAGGCCCAGCGGACGGCCGTCCCCGCCCCGCCCATCGCGGAGCGCAGGTCGACGAACGCCGCGCGCGCGGCGGCGGCGGCGCGTCGCTGCGCCCGGACGACCGCGTCGAGCCTCGCGGGGGGGACGCCCCCCTGGTCCGGCGCGCCGACGACGACGAGCTCCGCGGACGGGAGCGCGCGGCGGATGCGCGAAAGCGCTTCGCCGAGCGTCGCCACGTAGGCTTCCTCGTCGAAGCGCGGGTCGCGCGACTCGTTCGTGCCGAACGCGAGGGCGACGCGCGACGGGGATTCGGCGCGGAGCGAGGCGGCCAGGAGCGGCTCCGGGATCGCGACGAGCCGGTCGGCCCGCGCCCCGTTGACGCCGATCGCCGCGTACCACGGCCCCCCTTCGACCGCGTCGCACCCGATGCCGAGAAGGCGCGGCCCCGGATCGCGGGCCACGACGTCGGCCTCGTCTCCCGGCCCCGCCTCGACGACGACGACGCGCGGCTCGGGGGCGTCGAGGCGCGTCTCGACGGAGCGCCCCCCCGCGCGGAGGAGGACCGCTCCGCCTCCCGGCCGCGCGAGGAAGTGGAAGCGCAGCCGCGCGAAGCGGCCGCTTACGGAGACCGAGGCGCCCGCCCGGGCCGCGACGAGCCCCGCTCCCGCGAGCCCGAAGGTCCCGTCGTGGGCCCTGCTCCAGCCCGACGCCACGACGCGCGCGTCGGTGCAGGTCGCGGAGCCCGGGAGCCCGAAGCCGCCGGACGGCGCTCCCGCGGCCTGCTCCCGGGCGCGCCGGAGAAGGGCCGGCCAGGCCGTGCCGTCGGAGTGCGAGTCGCCGAGCTGGAGGACCCGCGCCGCGGGGCCCGTCGGAGGGACCGCCGGCAGGGCGGGTGCGAGGAGTCCGCCGAGGAGGCTGAGCGTCAGGAGGGCCGCGGCCGCGGGTCCGCGCCGGCCTCCGGGGCGGGGCGTCACCGGCGGAGTATAGAGTCTCGGTCCAGGAGGTCCGGCCGTGAAGATCGTCGTGCTCCGCTCCCTCCCGCTCGCGCTCGCGTTCGCCGCGGGCGCCGCGCTCGCGCTCCCCCCGGCGCCGCTCCACAAGTCGGCGATCGTCCCGGCGGCACCGGCCGACGTCTGGGCCGCGTGGACGACGGCCGAGGGGATCCGGACGTTCCTCGCGCCGGACGGGAAGGTCGAGGCGAAGGCGGGCGGCGCGTACGAGATCTGGTTCACGCCCGACGCCGCCCCCGGCGCGCGCGGGTGCGACGGCTGCACGGTGATCTCCGCCGACCCGCCGAAGAAGCTCGCCTTCACCTGGAGCTACCCCCCGGCGATCCCGGAGCTGAGGGATTCCGGGGCGAAGGGGAGGGTGACCGTCGAGCTCCTCCCGGGATCGGTCGGCGAGACGACGCTCGTGACGCTCGTCCACGACGGCTTCCCGGAAGGGGAGGCAGGCGAGAAGGGGCGCGCCTACTTCGACAAGGCCTGGGACACCGTCCTCTCCCGGCTCAGGGAACGGTTCATCCGCGGCCCGGTCGACTGGTCGAAGAAGTAGCGCCCGCCGGTCAGCCCGGCCAGCGGAACTCCATCGGCACCTCGACGTTCGGCCCGAGGCTCTTCTCCACGGGGCAGGCGCGGGCCGTGGCCTCGAGCAGCGCGCGCGTCTCCGCCGGGAGGTCGAGGCCCGCCGGGAACGTGATCGTCGTCCGGAGCGCCCCGATCCGGCGGCGCGGGTCGGCGACCATTTCCTTCACGACGTGGACCGTCGTTCCGCGCAGCTCGATGCCGTGCCGGACGGCGACGAGAGCCATCGTCGTGGCGAGGCAGCTGCCGAGGGACGTCGCGCAGAGGTCCGTCGGCGAGAAGGCCTCGCCCTTCCCCCCGTTGTCGACGGGCGCGTCGGTGACGATCTTCGTGCCGGACGGGCGGTGGAGGGCTTCGCAGTGGAGGTCCCCGGTGTAGACGATGTCGATGTCGACGGCCATGCCCCGAACGCTACGCGAGACGGCGGCGCCCGTCGAGACCGGCAGCGCCCCGTCCCCCTCCCCGGCCGCGCGGGTGTAACGTTGATTTCGCGACCGACAGAACGTCGAAAGGAGGATCCGTCATGGCGACGTACGTCCTGATGACGAAGCTGACGCCCGCGGCGCTCCAGGGCGCCTCGGGCCGGAGGGCGACGGGGCACGACTGGAAGAAGAAGGTCGAGACGGTCTGCCCGGGGATCCGCTGGATCGCGCACTACGCGCTCCTCGGCCCGTACGACTTCATGGACGTCTACGAGGCCCCGGACGGGGAGACGGCGTTCCGCGTCTCGCTCCTCTCGCGCGAGAACGGGGCGCTCTCGGCCGAGAGCTGGCCGGCGGTCGCCTACCCGGAGTTCCTCGGCATCGCCGACGCCGTCGAGGGAAAGAAGGCCTGACGACCCCGCCGCGCCGGGCGCGGCGCGCGGGAGGTCAGCCCGGACCGATCGACGGGGGACCGCCGGCCGGAGGCTCCGCTTTCAGGCGGAACCAGCGGAGCCCGCGCGGCACGATCCCGAGCAGGATCACCGCGAACGCGAGCCCCGCGAGGACGAGGAAGTCGCCGAGGTTCCGGCCGACGAAGTAGAGGACGAGGCCGAGGATCGCGACCGTCTCGGCGATCGCGAGCGAGAGGAGCGTCCGGCGGAGGAACGCGTCGAACGGGAGCGCCGTCGCCGGGTCGGTGCCGACGCGCGGGGCGGCGGCGAGCGCGAGGAGCGAGAGCGCGAACGCGGCGCCGTAGATGCCGATTCGCATGCCGAGCGGTGCGGGCGCGCCGGCCGGCTCCGTCGACGCGAGGACGAAGACGACGACGGAGTAGAGCGGGATCGACGCGGTCAGCCCCGTGACGAGGATGAGCCAGCGGGCTTTCTCGGGAGGCGGGATCGGTCGCGGCATTCGATCTCTCCGTGCGCACGATACCCCTCCGTGCCCGTTCCCGGCACCCGCTCCCCGTCCGGAGCGGACCGGGCGGGGCAGCCACGTCCGAAAACCGCCAGACGCGACCGCCGGATTGCGGTATCACTCGCGGCGTGGAGATCGACCGGGAATCCTGCCTCGCCGCCTTCCTCGGGCGGGACCGCCGCTTCGCCGGGCGCTTCTACGCGGCCGTGACGACGACCGGCGTCTACTGCCGCCCGGGCTGCCCCGCCCCGCTCCCGAAGCCGCGGAACGTCCGCTTCTTCCCCTGCGCGGCCGCGGCCGAGGAGGCGGGCTTCCGCGCCTGCCGTCGTTGCCGGCCCGAGACCGCGCCCGGGACCCCGGCCTGGTCGGGATCGTCCGCGACCGTCGCGCGGGCGCTCCGCCAGATCGAGGCGGGCCGCGCGGACGACGCGCCTCTCGGCACGCTCGCCGCGCGCCTCGGCGTCGGCGAGCGGCACCTCCGCCGACTCTTCGCCGAGCACCTCGGCGCCTCGCCGGTCGCGGTCGCCCGGACGCGGCGTCTCCACTTCGCGCGGAGGCTCCTCGACGACACGTCGCTCCGGGTCTCCGACGTCGCGCTCGCGGCCGGCTACTCGAGCGTGAGGCGCTTCAACGAGGCCGTGAAGGCGGCGTTCGGCCTCGCCCCGACGGAGCTGCGCCGGAGCGCCGCCCCCGCCGCCGACGGCCCGGGGATCACGCTCCGGCTCCCCTGGCGCCCGCCGTACGACGCCGCGTCGCTCCTCGCGTTCCTCTCCTCGCGCGCCGTCCCGGGCGTCGAGAGCGTCGAGGGCGGCACCTGGCGGCGCACGGCCGCGCTCGGAGGCTCGGCGGGCGTCGTCGAGGCGCGCTTCGACGGCGCCCGCGGCGCGCTCGTCCTCCGTCTCTCGGGCCTCGGGCCCGCCGCGGCGCTCGAGGCGTCGCGCCGCGCGACGCGCCTCTTCGACCTCGAGGCCGACCCGGGCTCGATCGCCGCGCACCTCGCGCGCGACCCGCTCCTCGCGCCGCTCGTCGCGCGGCGGCCGGGCCTGCGCGTCCCCGGCGCGTGGGACCCGTTCGAGACTGCCGTGCGGACGGTCCTCGGGCAGCAGGTCTCGGTGCGCGCGGCCCGCACGCTCGCCGCACGCCTCGTCGAGAGGTTCGGGAGCGAGCTCCCCGCCTCTTCCGCGAGGGACGGCCTCACGCGGCTCTTCCCGGGACCCGAAGCCCTGGCGGAGGCCGACGTCGCGTCGATCGGCCTCCCGTCCCGGCGCGGCGAGACGATCCGGGCGCTCGCGCGGGAGGTCGCGCTCGGCCGTCTCGACCTCGGGCCGGCCGCCTCGCTCGAGGAGGCGGAGGCGCGCCTCGCGCGGATCCCCGGCATCGGGCCCTGGACGACGCAGGCGATCGCGCTCCGCTCGCTCGGCGAGCCCGACGCGTTCCCCGCGGGCGACCTCGGCGTCCGCAAGGCGCTCGCCACCGGGGGCCAGCTCCCCGCCGAGGCCGCCGTCTCCTCGCGCGCCCGCGCCTGGCGGCCGTGGCGCGCCTACGCCCTCGTCCACCTCTGGACCGAACTCGCGAGCACGGAGGCTCCATGACGACGCTCCTCGAAACCACCACCGTAGAGACCCCCGCCGGCGCCTTCTGGCTCGCGGCGAAGGACGGCGCGCTCGTCGCCGCCGGTTTCGCCGAGGCGGCGCCTCGCCTCCTCGCCCGCCTCGAGTCCCGCTTCGGGCCGCTCGGCGTCCGCGAGTCCGCGGACCCGGCCGGCGCCGCGACGGCGCTCCGCCGCTTCCTCGCGGGCGACCTCGGGTCGCTCGCGAACGTCCCGGTCGACACGGGCGGAACGCCGTTCCAGCGGGACGTCTGGGCGGCGCTCCGCGCGATTCCCGCGGGGTCGACGATCACGTACGCCGAGCTCGCCCGGCGCGTCGGCCGGCCGCGCGCCGTTCGGGCCGTCGGCGCCGCGAACGGCGCGAACCCGGTCTCGATCGTCGTCCCGTGCCACCGCGTCGTCGGGAAGGACGGGCTGCGCGGCTACGCGGGGGGCCTCCCCCGCAAGGCGTGGCTCCTCGGGCACGAAGGGGCGGCGACGCCGGCCTGAGGCGTGGGCGGCCCGGGACGCCGCGCCGGGCCGTCGGCGCCTACGCCGGGCAGCCCGGGGAGCGCCAGATCCGTTCGATCTGCGCCTCGTGGTGCCGCACGTGCACGTCGAGGAACGCGAGCGTCCGGGCGACGTCGAGCGCGCCGGAGATCGGGTGGCGGAAGAAGAGGCTCCGGAGGCGCTCGTCGGGAAGGCCGTCGAGGAGCTCCCGCATCGCGGCGCGGACCGATCCCCATCGGGCCGCGATCGCGTCGAGCGGGAGCGTCTCGGTGGGGACGACCCGGGCGACCGGCGCGCGGACGCGGGCGGGCGAGAGGAAGAGGGCGAGGAGGAGGAGGAACCTCGCGCGGTCGGCGAGCGGGACGGGCTGGGGCGGACCCAGCAGCTTCTTCCGGGCGTAGCCGAGGACGCTCTCCTCGACGAGGACGAGGTGCTGCGCGACGTCGAGCGCGCACCAGCCGCCCCCCGCCGGGCGGAAGCGGAGCCGTTCCGGGGAGAGGCCCGAGAGGTCGCGCAGGAGCGTCTCCTTCCGGGCGTCCATGGCTTCGAGACGGGCACCGATCTTCTCCCGCATGGCGCGGAGTCTCCCACGGCCTCGCCCGGCGGCGCGCGCCGGTGCGCCGCCGGGCCCGACCTCAGTGCGTGGCCGGGGTCCCGTTCCCTCCCGGGGCGGGGCCTTCCGCGAAGCGGAGCTGGCCCGCCTCGAGGTGCCCGCGGAGCGAGACCGCGAGCGCTTCGCTCAGGTCCTGGACCGGGACGACCTCGAGGCCGTCGCGGACCTCCCTCGGCAGGTCCTCGAGGTCCGGCTCGTTCTCCTTCGGGAGGACGACGGTCCGGATCCCCGCGCGGACCGCTCCGAGCAGCTTCTCCTTGACGCCCCCGATCGGGAGGACGCGCCCCGACAGCGTCACCTCGCCCGTCATCGCGACGTCGCGCCGGCAGGGGCGCCTGCTGAGCGCCGAGACGAGCGCGGAGGCCATCGCGACGCCCGCCGAGGGGCCGTCCTTCGGGATCGCCCCGGCGGGGACGTGGATGTGGAGGTCGCGCTCGAAGGCGGAGTCCTCGATGCCGAGGAGGGCGGCGTGCGAGCGGGCGAACGTCCACGCGGCGCGGGCCGACTCCTTCATCACGTCGCCGAGCTGGCCCGTGAGGAGGACCTCTCCCTTGCCGCGCATGAGCGCGGCCTCGATGAACATGATGTCGCCGCCGGCGGGCGTGTAGTACATGCCGGTCGCGAGGCCGACCTGGTCCTCGTGGACGATCTTCTCGGGCTGGATCTTCTTCCGGCCGAGGATCGGCGTGACCTCGGGCGCGTCGACGACCGCCTTCTCGATCTCGCCGGCCGCGATCTTCCGGGCGACCTTGCGGCCCAGCTTCCCGAGCTCGCGCTCGAGCTGGCGAACGCCCGCCTCGCGCGTGTAGGACGAGATGATCTCCGCGAGCGCCGCGTCGGTCACCTCGAGCTGCGCCGTGTTCAGCCCGTTCTCCGAGAGCTGCCGCGGGAGGAGGTAGCTCCTCGCGATCGAGGTCTTCTCGCGCTCCGTGTAGCCGCTGAACTCGATCACCTCGAGCCGGTCGAGGAGCGGCCCGGGGATCGACTGGACGAAGTTCGCCGTCGCGATGAAGAGGACCTCGGAGAGGTCGAACGGCACGTTCAGGTAGTGGTCGGTGAAGCTGTCGTTCTGCGCCGGGTCGAGGACCTCGAGGAGCGCCGAGGCCGGGTCGCCCTGGAACGAGACGCCGAGCTTGTCGACCTCGTCGAGGAGGAAGACCGGGTTCTTCGTCCCGGCCTGGCGCATCCCCTGGAGGATCCGTCCCGGCATCGCGCCGACGTACGTCCGCCGGTGGCCGCGGATGTCGGCCTCGTCGCGCGCCCCGCCGAGCGAGATGCGGACGTACTTCCGGCCGAGGGCCCGCGCGATCGACTTCGCGATCGAGGTCTTCCCGACCCCGGGAGGGCCGGCGAAGAGGAGGATCCGCCCCCGGTTCGGGTGCTTCTTCTCCTCGGCCGGCTTCGCGCCGGCCTCCTTCGGAGCCTCGGGCGCCGTCGCGGGCTCGGCCGGTGCGGCGGACGCGGCCTCCTCCGGCTTCCGCCCGAGGAGCTGGCGGACGGCGAGGAACTCGAGGATCCGGTCCTTCACGTCCTTCAGGGCGTAGTGGTCCTCGTCGAGGATCCGCTGCGCCTCGACGACGTCGAGGTGCTCCTCGCTCCGGGCCGACCACGGCAGCTCGGCGACGAGCTCGAGGTAGTTCCGGAGGACCTGCGCCTCCATCGACTCGCGCGAGAGCCGCTGGAGCTTCTTCCACTCCCGGTCGATCTCCTTGCGGACGTCCTCGTTCAGGACGAGGGCGTCGAGCTTCTCCTTCAGCCCCTTCAGGTCGTCGTCGCCGTCCTCGCCCTCGCCGAGCTCCTTCTGGATCGCCTTCAGCTGCTGGCGGAGGAACATCTCCCGCTGCCGGTCGCCGAGCTCCTCCTGGACCTTCGACTTGATCTCCTCCTGCGCCTCGAGGACGTCGATCTGCCGCTGGACGTGGACGAGCGTGCGGCGGACGCGGTCCTCGACCGAGAGCGTCTCGAGGAGGAGCTGCCGCTCGGCGGTCGGGATGTCGATGTAGCCGGCGACGAGGTCGGCGAGCCGCCCCGGGTCGTCGGCCTCGGAGAGGACGTTCGCGACGGCCTCGTCGGGGAGGCCGAGCTTCTTCGCGAGCTCCGCCGAGCGCTCCTTCAGCTCCTTCAGGAGCGCGACGAACGCGGTGTTCGCGGGGTCGAGCGGGGGCATCTCGGAGGCCTCGACGACGACGGCCTCGAGCCGGCCCTCCTTCTCCTGGATCCTCATCGCGATGCCGCGGGCCTTCCCCTGCAGGAGGAGGCGCGCGCCGCCGACGCCGCGCTGGATCGGGCCGATGGAGGCGATCGTCCCGACGGTGTGGAGGAGCTCGGGCGTGACCGCCTCGACGTCCTGGCGCTGGGTGATCGCGAAGACGAGCTGCTCGGGGCTCTTCATCGCCGTTTCGATGGCGTGGAGCGTCCCGGGGCGGCCGGCGGCGATCGGGAAGCTGACGCCCGGGAAGAGGACGGCGTTGCGAAGGGGGATGACCGGGAGGATCTGCGAAGGCTGCATTCTGACCTTTCGAGTCGACCTAACGCGGAAGACTCAAGGTTAGAGTTTAGTGTCATAAACTTAGATTTTCAACTCAGGAAGCTGGAAACCGCCGAATCGAGCCGGACGCTTCGCGGCAGTGCGCTGGCGAGCGGCCGAATAACCCGTCCGGGAGAACCTTTCTAGGCGCCGCCGGATTCCCGGAGGGCGGCGAGGGCTCCCTCGGCCGCCTCGCGGAAGGCCCGCGAGACGCCGCCCACTCCCAGCTTCACGCCGCCGAAGACGCGCGAGACGAGGAGCCCTCCCTCGAGGTCGTCCCTCCGCAGCAGCTCGAGCATGAGCCGGCCCGGGTGCCCGACCTCGCCGTCGTCCTTCGACCGCTCGACGACCGCGCCGGAGGCGTCGCGCCCGCGGAAGGCCCAGCAGTGGTGGTTCGCCTTCCGGTGCTCGCTCTTCGCACCCTTCACGGCCGCGAGGACCTCCTCCTCCGTCGCCGCCGGGAACGCGACGGCGAAGAAGCGGGAGCGGTCGACGGTGGCCTTGAAGGTCGCGGCGCGCGGGATCCTCACGCTCCGACGTTAGCAGGCGCGGCGCGAGAATGGACCGGAGGACTCCCGGACAGAACGTGAGGCCGCTCGCACGAACCGCTCTCCTCTCCCTGGCGCTCGCCGCCGCGGCGCGGGCTGCGCCGCGCCCGTCGCCGTGCGGGAGCCTCGACACGCTCCGCGCGCGCCTCTCCGCCGCGCCGGACGGCCCGGCGCGGGCCGGCGTCGCCGCCGCGTTCGCCGCCTGCGCGGAAAAGGAGGGGACGCCGCTCCTCTTCCCCACCCCCGACCCCGCCCGCGTTCGCGCCCTCTTCGTCTTCCGCTCCGCTGTCGAGCGGGTCTTCCTCGCAGGGGACGTGAACGGCTGGAGCACCTCGTCGCAGCCTCTCGCGAAGCTCCCGGGAACCGACCTCCACGCGCTCGAGCTCGACGTCGCCGACGGCGCCCGCCTCGACTACAAGCTCGTCGTCGACGGGACGGTGTGGGCGCTCGACCCGTGGAACCCGCGGACGATGACGGGCGGCTTCGGCCCGAACTCGGAGCTGCGGACGCCGGGCTACGTCCCGCCCGCGGACGTCGAGCCGGCGCCGGGCGCGACGCCCGGGCGATTCGAGGAGCTGACGATCGAGAGCCGCGCCTTCGGCGGGCCGCGGCGCGCCGTCGTCTGGGTTCCGCCGGGCCCCGCGTCCGCGCACGGCCCGCTCCCCGCCCTCTACCTCCTCGACGGCCTCGACTACCGCGAGCTCGGGAAGGTCCACGTCGTCGCCGCGAACCTCGTCGCGGCCGGGAGGATCCCGCCTCTCCTTCTCGTCCTGGTGCCCCCGGTGGACCGCACGGCGGAATACGAGCGGAACGAGGCGTTCGAGCGGTTCCTCGCCGCCGAGCTCGTCCCGGCCGTGGAGGGGCGCTGGCCCGCGCGAACGGACGCGGCGGGCCGCGGCGTGATGGGCGTCTCCCTCGGCGCGTTCGCCGCCCTCTCCGCGACCGCGAGGACGGGCCTCTTCGGCCGCTGCGGCGCGCAGTCGACCGGGAACGCCGTCCCCGCGAACCTCGACGCGCTCCTCGCCGACCTCGGGCGGCTCCCCCCGGGCGCGGCGCGCTTCCACGTCGACGTCGGGACGTTCGAGTCGGACCTCCACGGCTCCGACCTCCTCGCGGTGAGCCGGCGGCTCCGGTCCGTCCTCGGGTGCCGGGAGGCGCTCGAGTACCGCGAGGTTCCCGAGGGGCACAGCTGGGGCTCCTGGCGCGCGCGCCTCGCCGAGGCGCTCACGTTCTTCTGGGGAGACGCTCTCCCCTCCCCGGGGGCCGCGCCGCGGCCGCTCGGGGCGGCGCCCGGCGGAGCCGCGCTCTTCTCCGGGGAGCCGGTGACGCTCGACGTCAAGGACGCCGACCTCGCCGAGGTCGTCCGGACGCTGACCGCCGGGCGCTCTCTCTCCGTCGTCGGACCGCCCGGCCTCGCGGGGACCGTCACGGCGACCCTCCGCGACGTCCCGTGGGACGAGGCGCTCCACCTCGTCCTCGCCTCGAACGGCTGGGACGTCGTCCGCGAGGGGAAGGTCCTCCGGATCGTCCGGCGCGGCGCGCCGGAGCCGTGAGCGCTCCCCCTCGTCAGCCTTCGACCGTCTCCCGGTTCGAGCTCCGGTAGACGAACGCCGCGAGGGCGAGGAAGACGGCGAGGCCGAGCCAGTTCCCCCAGGCGGAGAGCCACGCGCCGACGCCGGGGAGCTTCGTCAGGTCGGGGACGAGCGTCCTTCCCGTCGAGTCCTCGAAGAACTTCAGGAGCGCGGCGAGGACCCCGACGAGGGCGCCCCCCGCGATGAAGCCCGAGGCGATGAGCGTCCCCTTCTCGTGCCGCGCCTTCGCGAGCGGCTCGTCCGCCGTGGAGCGCCTCACGAGCCAGGCGACGAGCGCGCCGACGACGAGCGGGGAGTTCAGCTCCATCGGAAGGTACATCCCGAGAGCGAACGCGAGGCCCGAGACGCCGCACATCTCCATGACGACGGCGAAGACCGCGCCGACGGCGTAGAGGAACCAGGGCGCGCCCGAGTCGCCCATGACTCCGCGGAGCACCGCCGCCATCGCGTTCGGCTGCGGCGCGGGGAGCGGGTTCGGGTGGAGGGCCGACGGCGAGAAGCCGTAGACCTTCGCCATGAGGAGGATGACCGCCGTCGTCGCCGCGGACGCGGCGACGGAGCCGAGGAGGTTCCAGATCTCGATCCTCCGGGGCGTGGCCCCGAGCCAGTAGCCGATCTTGTACTGCGTCACGAGCGAGCCGCTCATCGAGAGGGCCGTGCAGACGACGCCCCCGATGAGGAGCGTCTGGAGCATCCCGTCCTCCCCGCGCAGGCCGAGCCCCGAGAGGACGACGGCGGTGACGATGAGCGTCGTGAGCGTCATCCCGGAGATCGGCGTGATCGAGATCATCGCGATCGCCCAGGCGGAGACGGCCGCGAAGAGGAACGCGACGAGGAGCGTGAGGCCGGTCGAGACGAGCGCGAGGCGCGTCGCGCCCGGCGTCCCCGCGAGGACGGAGAGCCGGAAGTAGAGGAGGATCGCGAGGCCCGTGCCGAGGATCCCGAGGAGGACGACCCACATCGGGAGCGCCCGGTCGGTCCTCTCCTCGGCCGCCGCGGCGGCGCCGCCCCGCACGAGGCGCGCGATCTCGCCGAACGCCTGGCGCGTCGCCTGGAAGATGACGGGAGACATCTTCAGGATCGAGAGGAGCCCCGCGCAGAAGATGCCGCCGATGCCGATCGGCCTCACGTACTCGAAGAAGATCTGGTCGGCCGGCATCGACGCGAGGGGGGCCGCACCCGCGGAGATCGCGCCGGGGACCCACTGCGAGAGCCACGCGAAGAGCGGGACGAGGACGAGGAACGAGACCATCGACCCCGCCATGATGATCGCCGCGTAGTCGAGCCCCATGATGTAGCCGAGGCCGAAGACGGCGGCCGAGGTGTTCATCGTGAAGACCGCCTTGAAGCGGCTCGTGAAGCCGGCGAGAGCGGGGATCGACGCCGTCGAGAAGTTCTCGGCCCACGCCTTCATGGAGGGGCCCGCGAAGTCGAACGCCGCCGCGAGGCCGGCCGACCAGGAGAGGACGATCGCGCTGTGGCCGCCCCTCTTGCCGGCCACGAGGATCTCCGTCGTCGCGCGCGCCTCGGGGAACGGCAGCTTCCCGTGGAGGTCGCGGACGAAGTAGCGGCGGAACGGCGCGAGGAAGAAGACGCCGAGGACCGCCCCGAGGAGCGGGACGAGGAAGATCTGCCAGAACGAGGAGCGGCTCTCGAGGCCGAGGATGTGGATCGCCGGCATCGTGAAGACCGAGCCCCCCGCGACGATGCCCGAGGTCGCCCCGATCGCGAGGACGTTCACGTTCTCGAGGAGCGTCGACGCGCGCGACGCGAGGACCTTCACGAAGAGGACCGACGCCCCGACGGCGAGGATCGAGATCGGGATCGCCGACTCGATCCCCTGCCCGAGCTTCAGCGCGATGTACGTCGCCGCCGCGGAGAAGACGACGGACCAGAGGAACCCCTGCGCGATCGAGCGCGCCGTGACCTCGGGGACGGACGCGCCGGACGGGACGACCGAGGCGTACGTCTCCCCGGGGGCGAGCTCGCGGAAGGCGTTGTCGGGAAGGCGGACGTCGTCGACGCGCGGCATCTCGGGCATCCGGGGATGATGCCCGAAGAGGACGGCCCGGTCCCGCGAAACCCGTGGCGCGCCCCGTGCGTACGCTCGCGCGGAGCCGCCTGCAGATGACACCCCGCTTCTCCGCCCTCCTCCCGGCCCTCGTCCTCCTCCTCGCCGCCCCCGACGCCCGGCCCGCCAATCCGGAGCCGGCGCGCCCCTCCACGCCGATAAGGGCGGCGCTCGAGAAGGGCGACCCCGACGGCGCGGCCGCCGCCGCGGACGCGGCCCTGAGGGCTGCGCCGAAGGACACCGACGTCCTCCTCTGGGCAGGCCGCGCGTACGGGCAGAGGGCCCTCTCGGCCTCCGTCTTCACGAAGATGTCGTGGGCGAGGAAGTGCCACGAGGCGTGGGAGAAGGCGGTCGCGATCGACCCGTCCTTCCTCGACGCCCGCTCCGAGCTCCTCCGGTACTACCTGATGGCGCCCGGCATCGTCGGGGGCGGCGTCGAGAAGGCGCGCGAGCAGGCCGCGAGGATCGCCGCGCTCGACGCCACGCAGGGGCACCTCGCGCGCGGGCGGATCGCCGAGCACGAGAAGGACCCGCCCGCGGCGGAGGCCGAATACCGGAAGGCGGCCGAGACGGATCCGAAGAGGGTCGAAGGGCCCATCGCGCTCGCGACGTTCCTCGGCGGGCAGAAGCGCTGGGGCGAGGCGCGGGCGATCTTCGAGAAGAGGCTCGCCGTCGACCCGTCGGACGCGATCGCCGTCTACCAGCTCGGCCGGATCGCCCTCTTCTCGGGAGAGGACCTCGAGAAGGGCCTCGCCTGCTTCGACCGCTACCTCGCGCTTCCCGTTCCCGAGGACGGGCCGACCCGCGCGGACGCGCGCTGGCGGAAGGGACTCACGCTCGAGAAGCTCGGGAAGACTCCCGCCGCGATCGCCGAGTACCGCGAGGCGCTGAAGGAGAACCCGGGGCACCGCGGCGCGAAGCGCGAGCTGGAACGGCTGAAGGCCGCCTGACGCGGCCCGGACTCGCCCCCTGGTTCCCGTCCGCTCTCGCAGGCGAGACCGGCGTAAGATCGCCGAAACGTCGGGAAAAGGAGGCTCGTGATGTCCCTAGTCGCGGCTCGTGTCTCGTCCGCCCTCCAGGAGTCCGGGGGCGGCGGTGGCGGCCTGATCGGCGGGATTGGGATGCTGTTCTTCCTCGCCGTACTGGTCCTCGTGATCGCAGGCATGTGGAAGGTCTTCACGAAGGCCGGCAAGCCCGGCTGGGCCTGCATCATCCCGATCTACAACGCGATCGTCCTCCTCCAGATCGCCAAGAGGCCGGTCTGGTGGTTCCTCCTCTTCCTCGTTCCGATCGTCAACTTCATCATCATCATCGTCGTCTCGATCGACATCGCGAAGGCGTTCGGCAAGGGAGCAGGGTTCGGGATCGGGCTCGCGCTCTTCGGCCCGATCTTCTACCCGATCCTCGGCTTCTCGGACGCCGCGTACCAGGGCTGACCCCGGCCCGGCTTCGGCTCCGCCTTCTGGTCTAATCGCCCGAGGAGGCGGAGTTGACCGGAACGTTCGAATATTCGCGGCGGCTGCCGCTCGCCCTCCTCGCGCTCGCGACCGTCGCTCTCGCCGTCTCGGGAATCGGCCCGAAGGACCGCTTCACCTGGTTCCTCGAGATCGCCCCGATCCTGATCGGCGCGCCGATCCTCGTCGCCACCGCGAGGCGCTTCCCGCTCACGCCGCTCCTCTACGTCCTCCTCTTCCTCCACGCCCTCGTCCTGATGGCCGGCGGGCACTACACGTACGCCGAAGTGCCGCTCGGCGAGTGGGCGAAGTCGGCCTTCGGCTTCGCCAGGAACCACTACGACCGGCTCGGGCACCTGGCGCAGGGGTTCGTGCCCGCCGTCCTCGCGCGGGAGGTCCTCCTCCGGAAGACGCCCCTCCGGCGCGGCGGCTGGCTGCGCCTCCTCGTCACCTCGGTCTGCCTCGCGTTCAGCGCGCTCTACGAGCTGGTCGAGTGGGCGATGGCCCTCGCGACCGGGGAAGCGGCGACGGCGTTCCTCGGCACGCAGGGCGACCCGTGGGACACGCAGTGGGACATGTTCCTCGCCCTCTGCGGCGCGCTCCTGTCGCAGGCGACCCTGTGGCGGCTCCACGACCGCCAGCTCGCGCGCCTCGAGCAGCCCTGAAGCCGTAGACGACGAAGGGCCGGGTCCTCGCGGACCCGGCCCTCTCTCGCGCGAAGCGCGGGAGCGCTTACTTGGCGCCGGGGTTCTCGCCGGCCTTGATCTCGTCGACGTTCTTCTTGCCGTCGCCGTCGCTGTCGAGCGGCTCGAGCTTCGCCCAGTCGAACGTCTTCTTCTCGGCCTTCGGGTCGACGACGAACTTCATCATGTCCTTGCCGAACGGGTTCAGCTCGGAGTCGCCCTTCTTGACCATCGGCTTGACGTGGCAGGTCGCGCACTTCGCCTTCGCCGTCGGGTACTTCGCGTTCATGTCCTTCTGCATGTCCATCGTGGCGAGAGCGGTGGAGCCGAGGACGATCGCGAGGACGGCGACGAGGACGGCGGCGGTGGTCTTCTTCATGTTTCTCGATTCCTCCTGAGGGGGGCTTTTCGCCCTCTTCCCAGATTAGCCCTTTTCAACTCTCCTGCCATCATCCGAAGTGGACGGAGAGCGGGAGGAATCCGCTCCGGCAGCGGATTCGAGACCAGGTCGCGAACCGACGAAACGGACCCTCGCGAAGCCGAGATTCAGTACAGGAGCGGAGCGCCCATCACGCGAGCGAGCCAGCCGGCCCGGTAGCGGGTCGAGACGTCCGCCCGCGCCTGCTCGTCGATGCGTGCCGGGTCTCCCTCCTCGGGGACGGCGACGTCGAACCACGCGCCCGCCCCGAAAGTCGCGACGCGACGAGCGACCGGAACGAGCCGGATCGAGCCCGCGGCGACGAGGATCACCGCCTTCGGGTCCTCGGGCGGTCCGTGCCGGCGTGTCTCGTCGATCGCCGCGACGAGAAGGGCCTGGGCGAAGAGCCGGTCCTTCACGGAGAGCTGCTCCGGGCGCAGCCTTCCGACGTCCTCCGGAAAGAAGAAGCGGAGCGCCTCCCACGCCAGCGCCGGCGCGAGGACGAGCTCGTTCTGCCGAAACGGACGAAGGCCGGGAAGCACGGCAGGACGATATCCGAACGTACCCCCGGAACGCGAGAAAGCCGGACGCGGGGCTCTCCGCCCTCCACGCCCGGCCCGGGACGCCTTTTCCTGCCCTGGCTTCCGACTAGGCGGTCGCCGGGACGATCGAGCCCTCGGTCGGGCAGACCTCGACGCACTTCGGCGAGTCGTAGTGCCCCTGGCACTCCGTGCACTTCGCCGCGTCGATCACGTAGATCATGTCGCCCGGGCTGATCGCCTGGTTCGGGCACTCGGGCTCGCACGTCCCGCAGCTGATGCAGTTCTCCGTGATCATCATGGCCATGGTGACCTCCTCGATGCGGGGAGGCCTTCTCCTCTGCCCCCCGCGAGCGCGGTCCGCGGAAACGGCCCGGCGCCGGTCGGGAGGCTAGGCGAACACCCGGGGCGCGCACAATGATGCGAAAAGATCATTCCCGCCGGGGACTCCCGAGACCCTGTATCCCGTTGACATCGCGCCGGATCGAGGTCCAAATTGGCGCGATACTGGAGCGGACGGCCGGCTCGGGCCGGGATGTCCGCGGGGGCGCCGGAGGGACCAGCGATGGAGCGAATCCGCTGGAGGCAGGGAGAGCCGGCACCCGGCCCGCACACGATTGCAGGACCCGAAAGGAGACCGAAGTGAGAGTTCTGACCCGGTTCCTCCTCGTCATCGCCGCCTCCCTCGCGCTGGCGCCGGCTCTCGTCGCGCAGGAGAAGGGGCGCATCGACACGGCGATCGCGTCCGACAGCCGCGAGACGATGGCCGAACGGACGTCCTTCCCCGCCACCCAGCCGAAGATCTACATCTTCGCGATGGTGGCGGACGCGCCGAAGGACACCGCGGTGAAGGCCGTCTGGATCGCCGAGAAGTGCGAGGGCGTCGGCGCGAACACGAAGTTCGCCGAGACGACCACCCGCTTCCCGGGCGGCGCGACCTGGATCCCGTTCTCCTACTCGAAGCCGAACCCGCAGTGGGCGCCCGGGACCTACCGCGTCGAGCTCCTGCTCGGTGGCGAGCTCGCGGCGACGGTCAAGTTCACGATCACGAAGTAGACCCCCGGGTCTCCCGGGAACGTTCGCGCGGCCGCCCGGAAGGGCGGCCGTTTCACTCGGTGGACCCGCCCGCCGGGGAGGGCTCGTTCCCCGGCGCGACCGGACGCGCGCCGCGCACCTCGGCGGCGCCTCCCGAGACGACGAAGGCCATCGCGTCGGCCCCCTTCACCCCGAGCGGCGTCACGAGGCGCCGCGGGACGAGGACCATCATCCCCGCGAAGTTGTACGACTGGGGCAGGTAGACGGCGACGAGCTCCGGCAGCCCGACCTCGGCGAGCGAATCGCGCGTCAGGAACCCGACGACGCGGATGCCGTTCGCCTCGTCGAGCGTCACCGTGACGGGCCGGTCGAACCCCTTCCGCTCCCCGACGAAGGCGTCCGTCACGTCGCGGATCGCCGAGTAGAGGAGCTTGACGAACGGGAGGCGCCGGAAGAGCGCCTCGACGAGCTCGAAAATCCGCCTCGTGACGAAATTCGAGGCAAGCGCCCCCGTGACGACGATGATCGCGATCGTCGCGGCGAAGCCGACGCCCGGGATCGGCAGCCCCATCCAGGCGTCGACCTTCCGGAAGACGAAGACGACGATCGCGACCGTGAGGACGGCGGGGACGAAGACGAGGAGCCCCCGGAAGAAGTAGCGGACGAGAAGGCGCATGGCCCGGCCAGTGTACGGGCACTCCGCCCGGCCCCCCGAACGTCGCCTCCGGGATCCGGGACCGCCTCGCGTCATCGCTCCGCGCGCACCGCCCCCCCCGATGCGTGGTAGAACAGTCACTCCCGGGAGCGCATCCGAGGAGGAGTGCCGTGGCCGAGACGTTCCGATCCGTCCCGCAGATGTTCCTCGCCCGCGTCGCGAAGACGCCCGACCGAGAGGCCTACCTTCAGCCCGACGGGGCCGGCTGGAAGGCGTTCACGTGGCGCGAGGTCGGCGAGAAGGTGAAGGCGATCGCCTGCGGCCTCAGGTCCCTCGGCCTCGTGGACGAGGAGCGCGGCGCCATCCTCTCGAGCACCCGGCTCGACTGGATCCTCGCCGACCTCGGCATCCTCTCGGCGGGGGGCGCGACGACGACGATCTACCCGTCGAGCACGACGCCCGACTGCCTCTTCATCCTGAAGGACTCCGGCGCCCGCGTCCTCTTCGCCGAGAACCGGGAGCAGGCCGACCGGATCGCGGCCCGGCGCGCCGACGTCCCCGACCTGAAGGCGATCGTCGTCTTCGACGGCGAAGGGACTGCGGACGGCTTCGTCCTGACGATGGGAGCGCTCGCGGAGAAGGGGCGCGCCTGGGACGCCGCGAACCCCGGGAAGTTCGAGGCGATCGTCGAGGCCGTGCGAAGCGACGCCCTCGCCACGCTCATCTACACCTCGGGCACGACGGGCCTGCCGAAGGGGGTCGAGCTGACCCACGACTGCTGGGTCTACGAGGCCGAGGGGATCGACGCCCTGAAGCTCCTGAACGAGGACGACCGGCAGTTCTTCTGGCTCCCGCTCGCCCACTCCTTCGGCAAGGTCCTCGAGGCCGCCCAGCTCCGCATCGGCTTCTCCACGGCCGTCGACGGGCGGGTCGACAAGATCGTCGAGAACCTCGGGCAGGTGAAGCCGACGTTCGTCGCCGCCGTCCCGCGCATCTTCGAGAAGATCTACAACAAGATCGTCACCGGGGCGAAGGAAGCGGGCGGGGCGAAGTGGGCGATCTTCTCGTGGGCCTTCGGCGTCGGCCGCGAGGTCTCGGCGCTCCGCCTCGCGGGGAAGGAGCCGACGGGGCTCCTCGCCTTCAAGCACGCCATCGCCCACAAGCTCGTCTTCAGCAAGCTCCACACGCTCTTCGGCGGACGCCTCCGCTTCTTCATCTCCGGGAGCGCCCCGCTCGCCAAGTCGCTCGGCGAGTTCTTCCACGCGGCGGGCGTCCTCATCGCCGAGGGCTACGGCCTCACGGAGACGAGCGCGGCGAGCTGCGTGAACACGCTCGACAAGCTCCGCTTCGGGACGGTCGGCCCCCCTCTTCCCGGGACGCGCATCCGGATCGCCGAGGACGGCGAGATCCTCATCAAGGGGCGCGGCGTCATGCGCGGGTACCACAACCTCCCCGGCCCGACCGCCGAGGCGCTCGACGGCGACGGCTGGCTCCACACCGGCGACATCGGCCACGTCGAGGACGGCTTCGTGAAGATCACGGACCGGAAGAAGGACCTCATCAAGACCTCGGGCGGCAAGTACGTCGCGCCGCAGATGCTCGAGCGGAAGCTCGCGATCGTCTGTCCCTACGTCAGCAACGCGCTCGCCCACGGCGACAACCGGAACTTCGTCTCGATGCTCGTCGCCCTGGACCCGGAAGCGATCGGCAAGTGGGCGGCCGCGCACGGGCTCGGCGGGAAGAGCTACGCCGAGATCGTGGCCTCCGCCGAGGTGAAGGCGCTCATCGCCCCGTGCATCGACGAGATCAACAAGGACGTCTCCCCCTGGGAGCAGGTGAAGCGCTGGACCATCCTCCCGGCCGACCTGACGCTCGAGTCGGGCGACCTGACCCCGTCGATGAAGCTGAAGAGGAAGGCCGTGGAGCAGAAGTACAGGAGCGTCCTCGAGAGCTTCTACGAGGAGACCGTCGTCTCGCTCTGACGATTCCTCCTCAGTCCCGGGTCACCCTCTCGAGCAAGAACATGTACGAGCGGTAGACCTCGCCGGTCGCGCGCGTCATCCCGATCTCGCACGTCCGGCTGCTCGAGAGGTGCTCCGCGCACCCCTTCGCCTTCACCTCGGCCGCCTCGTGCTTCGTGGCGGAGGCCGTCAGCTCGGGGTGGAGGAACCCGCGGTCGCCCGCGAAGGCGCAGCAGCCGGCCGAGAGCGGCACCGTCACGTCGTCGCTGCAGAAGCGGGCGATTCCCTCGAGCTTCGCGCCGAGGTTCATCTTCGTGACCGAGCAGACCGGGTGGAGCGCGACGGGGCCCGCCATCCGCTTCGCCTCGAGCCTCGGCAGGAGCGCGTCGTGCGTGAACTGCACCCCGTCGAGGATCGTCAGCCGGTCGAACCGCTCCTGGTTCTCGGGCGTCAGGTTCGGCCGGCTCGCCTTCACGCCGTACGTGCACGGGCTCGTGTCGACGACGACGGGGAGCCTCCCGCCGTCGGACCACTCCCAGAAGCGCTCGATCGCGCGGTTCACCGTGAACGTGTTCGCGTCGGTGTATCCCTTCGAGGAGAACGGGACGCCGCAGCACGTCCCCTCGACGTCTCCGGGGATCCAGACCGGCGAGCCCGCGCGCCTCGCGACCTCGACGAACGCTTCCATGAGCGACGTCTCGTCCGGCTCGCCCGGCAGCGCCCCCATCGTCCGCGAGATGCAGGCGGGGAAGTAGACCGCGGTGGCCCCGTCCTTCGAGGTCGCGGGCCGCTCCGCCTTCGCCGCGCGAGGCATCTCGGCGCTCCACTGCGGGAACGGCTGCCCGGCGAGGGCCCGCATCGCGCGCGTGATCCCGGCCATCGTCCCCGCGCCGAGGAGCGAACTGACGAGGTGCCCGGCGCGGAGCCCGGTCCTGAGGAGCGGCTCGATCGTCGCGAAGCGGCGGGCGAGCGCGAGGGCGATCGCCTTCGACCGCTTCGAGTGGCTCGCCTTCCGGAGCCTCTTCGTCAGCTGGCCCGTGTCGATCGAGACGGGGCAGGCCGTCGCGCAGAGGCCGTCGACCGCGCAGGTGTCGACCGCCGCGTAGGGGAACTCGGCCTCGAGCGCCGCGAGGAGCGGTGCGTTGCCGCCCTCCTTCCCGAGGCGCGTCATCTCGCGCCGGAGGACGATCCGCTGGCGCGGCGTCAGCGTCAGCTCGCGGCTCGGGCACTTCGGCTCGCAGTAGCCGCACTCGATGCACTTGTCGACCTCTTCCTCGACGGTCGGCATCGGCTTGACGTCCCTGAGGTGGCAGAGCGGGTCGGGGTTCAGGATGACGCCCGGGTTCAGGATCCCGTCGGGGTCGCAGAGCTCCTTCAGCCGCTTCATCACGGCGTACGCCTCGGGGCCCCACTCCGTCTCGACGAACGGGGCCATGTTCCGCCCCGTCCCGTGCTCGGCCTTGAGCGCGCCGCCGTACTTCTTCACGACGAGCTCGACGACGTCCTCGATGAGCCGGGCGTACTGGTCGAGCGCCGCCTGGTCGTTGAACGACTGCGTGATGACGAAGTGGAGGTTCCCGTCCTTGGCGTGGCCGAAGAGGATCGCCTCGGGGTAGCCGTGCTTCTCGAACAGCTTCGTCAGGTCGACGGCCGCGTCGGCGAGGTGCTCGATCGGGAACGCGACGTCCTCGATGAGGACCGTCGTCCCGCTCTTCCGCGCGGCGCCGACGGACGGGAACGTCCCCTGCCGCACCTTCCAGAGGAGCGCCTGCTCGACGGGGTCGTGCGTGAAGCGGGCCGGCTCGAGGAGGGCGAGCGGGGCGACCGCCGTCGCGGCCACCGCCTCGAGGCCCTTCCGCTCCGACTCGTCGCCCGCCTGGTACTCGACGAGAAGGGCGGCGGCGCCGTCGGGGACGGTGCGGATCGACGCCGGGACGCCCGGCTGGCTCTCGACGGACCGGAGCGAGGCGCGGTCGAGGAGCTCGAGCGCCTTCGCCCCCGAGTCGCGGAGCGGGACGATCGCCGCGCAGGCCGCGTGCATCGACGGGAAGAGGAGGAGGCCCGTGTACTTGACCGGGAGGTCCGGCACTGTGGAGAGGACCGCCTCCGCGATGAACGCGAGCGTCCCTTCCGCGCCGACGAGGAGGTTCCGGAAGATCTCCACGGGCGTTGCGAAATCGAGGAAGGCGTTGATCGAATACCCGGTGGTGTTCTTCATCCGGTACTTCGACCGGATCCGCGCGACGAGCGCCGGGTCGGCCTCGAGCCGGGCCTTCAGGTCGAGGAGCCCCTGCCAGAGCGCGGGCTCGGCGGCGCGGAAGCACGCGTCGGCGTCGGGGGCCGCGGTGTCGATCCGCGTCCCCGACGGCAGGAGGAACGTCAGCGACTCGAGCGTGTGGTAGGCGTTCTGGGTCACGCCGCAGCACATGCCGCTCGAGTTGTTCGAGAGGATGCCGCCCATCGTGCAGGTCGCGATGGAGGCGGGGTCGGGCCCCATCTTCACGCGGTAGGGGCGGAGCGCGTTGTTCACCGAGGCCCCGAGGACGCCGGGCTGCGTCCGGAAGCGGCGGCCTCCGTCCTCGACCTTCACCGTCCGCCAGTGGCGGGCCACCTCGACGAGGAGGCCGTCCGTCACGGCCTGCCCCGAGAGCGACGTCCCCGCCGCGCGGAGCGTGACCGGGACCTTCGTCTCGCGCGCGAGCCGGAAGAGCCCTGCGACCTCGTCGACCGACTGCGCCAGGACGACCGCCTTCGGGATCAGCCGGTAGAAGCTCGCGTCGGACGCGAAGGCGATCCGGTCGATCGGGCGATCGAGCACGCGCTCCGGCGCGACGATCCGCTCCAGGGAGGCGCGGAGGCCCGCCGTCTCGGGAAGCGGCCCGGTGGCCCGGGCCGCGAGGCCTTCGGTGGCGTTCGTCATGCGAGGCCCTCCTGGGCGCGATCGCGGCGCCGGGGGGATTCCCCCCGCCGGCGCCGCGCCCCTCGGGATCAGAAGTAGAAACCCTGGAGCTGGATCGTGAACTGGCCCGTCGACTTCAGGGCCGAGCTCTTCGGGTCGACGTGGAGGTACTGCGCCGTGATCTTGAAGTTCTGCCCGGAGACGTACCAGTTCAGCCCGCCGCCGAACCGGTCCTGGTCCTTCGCCGTGTCGACGTCGTTCGCGAACTTCTGGCTCTCGTACTTGAGGAACGGCTGGACCTTCGCCTTCGAGAGGTAGTACGCGGCCTCGACGAGGACGTCGTCCTGCTTCGGGATCGTCTTCAGGAACGTCCCGCCGTCGTAGTGGATCCACTGCACCTGGCCGCCGACCTCGTCCCCCTTCGCGACCGGGATGGAGGCGAAGACGTCGCCGCTGTAGGCCTTGTAGTCCTTCTGGACGTCGAAGCCGCCGTTCAGGTTCAGGACCTTCTTCTTCCCGAGGTTCGTGCCGGCGAAGACGTAGCCCCTCTCCTTCTCGAAGAAGTTGTACTGGAGGTACCCCGCCGTCCGGAACGAGTTCTGAGAGGCGGCGTCGCGGACGCCCTGCATGGCGGCTAGGCGGTACTCGAGGCGGCCGCCGTCGACGAGGTACCCCTTGGCCTGGAAGCCGGTGTCGCGCAGGCCGACGGTCTGCGTCGGGCCGGCCATGACGGTCGAGGTGGGGCTGATGTCGAGGGTGTAGAAGCTGAGCGTCGACTGGAGGATGTTGCGGCTGAGCGGGACGAGGAAGAGGCCGGCGTCGAGGATGAAGGCGTCGTCGAGCTTCCAGGAGACCCAGGCGTCCTGGATGACGAACCCGGTGCTCGTCGCCTTGACGCCGTTCGTGACCTTCCCGAGGTTCCCGCTGTCGGTCTGGAAGAAGAACGTGACGTCCTTCGCGACCGAGCCGCCCACGAGGAGCCGGGCCCGCCGGATGAAGAGGTTCTGGGCGTAGCCGCCCGTCGTGGCGCTCTGGGTCCAGTCGGCCCACCCCTGGAACTGGAAGCCGAACCTGAAGTTGACGTCGTCGTTCACCTTGAGGACGGCCTGGGCCTGGGCGGCGGAGGGAGCGAGAAGGAGGGCGAGCGCGGCAGTCGCGAGGGCCCGGCGGGCGAATCGTGCGGACTTCATCTCTCTTGATCCTGCTTTCACTTGGCGACCGCCGAGACGGCCGGAATGACCCAGGGGAAGACGTAGGCCTGCAGGAAGACGAGGACGCCGACGAGGCAGGCGAGGACGATCGAGTGCCAGAAGACGTAGCGGAGGATCGTCCCCTCCTGTCCCTGCTGGTTCGTCGCGACGCTCGCCACGACGATGCTCTGCGCGTCGATCATCTTCCCCATGACGCCGCCGGCGCTGTTCGCCGCGGCCGCGAGGATCGGGCTCACGCCGAGCTTCTCGGCGCTGATCATCTGCAGGCCGCCGAAGAGGACGTTCGAGGAGGTGTCGCTGCCCGTCAGCGCGACCCCGAGCCAGCCGAGGAGCGGCGAGAAGAAGGGGAAGAGGACACCCGTCGAGGCGAACGCGAGGCCCATCGTCGCGTCCAGGCCCGCGTAGCGCGTCGAGAAGCCGAGCGCGAGCATCGCGCCGATCGTGAGGAGCGAGATCCTCACCCGCATGAGCGTTCCCCAGAAGACCTTCGCCAGCTCCTTCGGCGAGAAGCCGAGCAGCAGGCCGCTCAGGATGCCGGAGAGGAGGAGGCTCGTCCCCGTGGCGGAGAGCCAGTTGAACGTGAAGACGGCCTCTTCCGGCTTCTCGGCCTTGACGACCGGCGGGGCCTTGACGACCGCCTTGTGGAGGCCCGGGACTTCCCACTTGAGCATGGAGACGCCCTTCAGGACGTTCGGGGCGTCCTTCGTCCCTCCGTTCAGGAAGTCCTTGACCTGCGGGAGGCCCCAGGCGAAGACGAAGACGGAGAGGAGGATCCAGGGCATCCAGGCCGTCAGGGCCCGCTTCGGCGTGTGGACCGGGCGATTCGCGGCCTCGGCGGCCCTCTCCTCGTGGTTTTCGTGCTCGAAGCTCCACCTCGTCTTCGGCTGCCAGAGCTTCAGGAGGACGACGAGCGATCCCATCGAGACGATCGCGCCCGCGATGTCGACGACCCAGGGGCCGTGGTAGTTGCTGACGAGGAACTGCGTGACCGCGAAGCTGAGGCCCGAGGTGAGGCAGGCGGGCCAGACCTCCCACATCGCCTTGCGGCCCGCCATCGCCCAGACGAGCCAGAAGGGAACGATGAGCGAGAAGAGCGGGAGCTGCCGGCCGGTCATGGCCGAGAGCGCGTGGAGGTCGAGCCCGGTCACGGACGCCAGGACGACGATCGGAGTGCCGAGGGCGCCGTAGGCGACCGGGGCGGTGTTCCCGATGAGCGCGATGCCGGCCGCGAGGAGGGGCCGGAAGCCGAGGCCGATGAGCATCGCGGCCGAGATGGCGACGGGCGTGCCGAAACCGGCGGCTCCCTCGATGAACGCGCCGAACGAGAACGCGATCAGGAGGGCCTGGATCCGGCGGTCGTCCGCGAGCCCCGCCACGGTGTGCTTGACGACCTCGAAGTCGCCCGACTTCACGGTCAGGTCGTAGACGAAGATCGCGCAGAGGACGATCCAGCCGATCGGGAAAAGTCCGTAGAGCGCCCCGTTCGCGGCGGCCGTCAGGGCGAGCTTCGCCGGCATCCCGTTGACGAAGATCGCGACCCCGAGGGAGGTCGCGAGCCCGAGGAGCGCCGCCTTGTGCGCCTTCACGTGGAAGAAGGCGAGCAGCCCGAGCAGCACGACCACCGGGAGCGCCGCCACGAGGGCCGACAGCAGGAGGTTCCCTGCCACCGGCGTGTAGATCTGGGTCCAGGTCAACATCGTTCCCTCCTCATCCCGATCGGGCGACCCTAAGGATGAGGAGGGAAATACCTAGGTGCAATAATGAAGTTACATCATTTTACCTAGGTACAAGTAAGGGGGGGGGGAGGGGGTCAGGCCGTCGCGAGACCCTCGCGGATGGCGAAGCGGGTCAGCTCGGCGGCCGAGTGGATCTCGAGCTTGTTCATGAGGTTCTGCTTGTGGACCTCGACCGTCTTCGCGCTGATCGAGAGCTCCTGACCGATCTCGCGCGGGCGCATGCCGTCTGCGAGGAGCTTCAGGACCTGCCTCTCCCGCGGCGTCAGCAAGGCGAGGGAGGGCGAGCCCGGCGTCGCCGACCGCCGGACGAGCTCCTCGACGACGAGGCCTGCGATGGAGGGGCTCAGGTAGGTCTTCCCCTCCATCGTCGTCCGGATCGCGAGGGCGAGCTCCTCGAAGGCGCCGTCCTTCAGGACGTAGCCGAGCGCGCCGGCCCGCAGGATCTCGGCGACGAAACGCCGGTCCGCGTACATCGAGAGCGCGACGACCCGCGTCGCGGGGAGCTCGGAGAGGACGAGCCGCGTCGCCTCGACACCGTTCAGCTCGGGCATCGCGATGTCCATGACGACGACGTCGGGGCGGAGGAGGCGCGACTTCTCGACCGCCTCGCGGCCGTCCGCCGCCTCCCCGACGACCTCCAGGTCCGGCTGCTGGGCGAGGAGGGTGCGCAGCCCTTCGCGGACGATCCTGTGGTCGTCCACCAGGAGGATGGTCGTGCTCATTCGCCCTCTTCCGCGGCCTCCGGCCGGTAAGGTAGCACGAGGGTCACGGCCGTCCCCTCGCCGGGAGCCGAGCGGACCACGACGCGCCCGCCGAGGTCGTCGAAGCGCTCCTGGATGCTGAAGAGGCCGAAGCTCCGGCGCTCGTCCGGCGGCGCGGCGGCCGCCTCGAACCCCTCCCCGTCGTCGCTCACCGTCGCCTCGACCTCGGCGTCGCGCCAGCGGAGCGTGACGGCGACGCTCCCAGCCGCGGCGTGCTTCACGACGTTGAGGAGGAGCTCGCGGACGGCCGAGAAGACGAGGAACCGGCGCTCCTCGCCGAGGTCGCGCCTCTCGCCCTCCCTCTGGAACCGGAAGGCGACGCCGTGCCTCTCCTCGAAGCTCTCGCCGAGCCACTCGAGGGCCGCCTCGAGCCCGAGCTGGTAGAGGATCGGCGGGCTCAGCTCCCACGTCAGCGCCCGGGTCTCGCGGACCGCCTCGCCGACGAGGGCGTGCACCGCCTCGATGTCCGGCGCCAGCGGCGTCCCCTGCGCCTGCTGGCGGAGCGCCCCGAGGCGCACCTTCCCCATCGAGAGGGTCGCGCCGAGCCCGTCGTGGAGCTGCGCCGCGATCGTCCGCCGCTCGCGCTCCTCGACGCGCGTCAGCTCGGACGCCAGGCGCCGCAGCTTCCGCCGCGACCCGTCCAGCTTCTCGGCGAGGCGGCGCCGCTCGGTGATGTCCTGGACGATCCCCTCGTAGTGGTCGACGCGTCCCGCCTCGTCCCGCACGGCGCGCGCGTTCTCGAGGACCCAGATGAGCTCGCCGTCCTTCCGCCGCACGAGCGACTCGAAGCCCCGGACCTCGTCCTGCGAGGAGAGCGCCTCCTCGAAGCGGACGCGGCTCGCCGGGTCGACGTAGAAGTCGCGCCGGATGTCCCCGATCACGACGATCATCTCGGCCGGCGAGCGGAAGCCGGCCATCGACGCGAGCGCGGGGTTCACCGTGACGAACCTCCCGGACGGGGTCGACTGGTAGATCCCCTCCGCCGCGTTCTCGAAGATGCTCCTGAGGTTCGCCTCCGCGACGCGGAGGGCCCGTTCCGTCCGCTCCCGCTCGACGATGTCCCGCCGGAGCTCCTCGTTCGCGCGCGAGAGCTCTTCCGACCGGAGGCGGATCGTCTCCTCGAGCTGCTCCTGGTGCTTCCGGAGCGCCTCCTCGGCGAGCTTCCGGCGGCGGATGTTCAGGGCGAGGACCGCATTCAGGACGCCGAGGAGGACGAGCGCGCCGGCGCCCGCGAGGATCGCCGTCCGGTACCGCGCGAAGGCCGATTCCGGGAGGTTGATGACCGTGCTCCCCTTCGGGAGGCTCGAGGAGGGGATCCTCCACCTCTTCAGCTGGACGTCGTCGAAGAGGTACCGCCCGGGGAGGCCCCTCACGACCGGGATCGACTCCGGCCTCTCCCCGCGCAGGACCCGGAGCGCGATCTTTCCTGCGGTCTCCCCCTGGTCGAAGCCGCTCGTCAGCTTCCCGCCGACGATGCCGAGGCCGAGGTTGAAATCCCAGGCGCCGTAGACCGGGGCGTTCGACGCCTGGGCGACGAGCCGGGCGCTCTCGTCGTATCCGAAGACCTTCCCCTCGGCGTCCCGCGAGAAGAAGGTGAAGAGGACGAGGCTCCGCTCGGGAAGCGCCCGGAGCCGCTCGAGGAGCTTCGGCATCGCGAGGCCGTCGAGCGGCTCGAGCGGGACCCTCTTCCACGAAGGCCCGAGCTCGGCGAGCCGCGCGCGCACGACGAGCCCCGTCTCCGTGTCGTCGTTCACGACGTAGATGCGCCGCGTGTCGGGGTGGAGGGCGAGCGCGGTGTCGAGGCTCGCCGCGAGGTCCGCGTCCTCGCTCACGCCGGTGAATCCCGTCCTCCCGTTCAGCTTCTCTTCGCGGAAGTAGTTCACGCCGCAGAAGACGACCGGCACTGCCGGGAAGACCTCGTCGCGGTGCGCGACGAGGAACTCGAGCGCGCGGTCGTCGACGGCGACGACGAGGTCGATCCGGTGGTCGGCGTACTTGCGCGCGTAGACGTCCCGGAGCTGCGCGACGTGCCGCGGCTCCCAGAAGCGCTTCGTGTCCATGTACTCGACGAAGACGTTCTCGACGCCGAGGACCGGCTCGAGGACCGACGCGATCCCGCGGTGCTCGTCGTCGGCCCACTTGTAGCCCCGGTAGTAGGAGTGGAGGACGAGGACCTGGTGGCCGGCGGCGGCGTCGGCCGCCGCGGCGGCCGCGGGAAGGGACGCCCCGAGGAGGGCCGGCAGCGCCAGGAGCAGCATGCGGAGAGCCGCGCCGCGTCCGCCGGATCGGCGAGCCGGTCGAAACAGGCCCGGCTGGGCCGCAGTGATCACCGCGCAAGAATACCCTAGAAATCTCTAGGTATTTTCATATAGCCTCGTCGGGAACGCCGGAGCGGGGCTCCGGACCGGGGAGGACGCGATGTTCGAGACGTTCCGGGCACGTGCCGAGGCCGTCAGCGCGGAGGTCCACAGGGTCGGGGCGCCGACGGAAGCCCTCCGTTTCGTGGAGGAGCTCCTCGGGAAGGAGCACGTGGCGGACACGCCCGGAGCCCGCGCCGTCTGGGTGGCGGGGCCGCTCGCTGCCGGCCTCGACGAAGCGCGCCTCGCGGAGCGCGTCCCCGGCCTCACGTTCGACGTGACGCGCGAGGCGGCGGCCTCGAGCCGCGTCGGCGTCAGCGAGATGGAGTGGGGTCTCGCCGACACCGGGACCGTGGTCCAGGACGCGACCGACCCCGCGCTCCGCCTCGCCTCGACGCTCCCGGAGATCCACGTCGCGCTCCTTCCCGTCGACCGGATCCTCCCCTCCCTCGCGGACGTCCTCCCGAAGCTCGACCCGCGGAGCGCCCCCTACATCTCCTTCGTCACCGGGCCGAGCCGGACGGCCGACATCGAGCGGGTCCTGACGATCGGGGCCCACGGACCGGTGCGGCTGGTGGTCGTCGTCCACGACGGCGCGGCCGCAACGCCGGAGGTGACGCCGTGACGATGACGTTTCACAAGGAGATCGCCGAGGCGCTCGGGAACCCGGACCTCGCCGGAGCGCTCGGCCGCTTCTACGAGGCGTATCCCGCAAGCCGCGCGAAGGCGTACCAGGGGGTCGACTTCGAGGCGGTGAGAGGCCGGATCGCCGGGATCAAGGGCGACGCCGCCGGGCGCCTCCCGGAGCTCGCCGCGCGGTTCACGAGGGAGGCCGAGGCGCGGGGCGCGAAGGTCGTTCTCCTCCGGAGCCCCGAGGAGGTCCGCCGGTACATCGTCGACCTCGCCCGCGAGAAGGGCGTGAAGAAGGTCGCGAAGTCGAAGTCGATGGCCTCCGAGGAGGTCCACCTCAATGCGGCGCTCCTCGAGGCCGGGATCGACGTGAAGGAGACCGACCTCGGCGAGTGGATCATCCAGCTCGCCGGCCAGCGCCCCTCGCACATGGTGATGCCTGCGATCCACCTGACGAAGGAGGACGTGGCCGAGATCTTCAGCAGGGAGGTCGGCGAGCGGCTCGCGACCGACATCCCGCGCCTCGTGAAAGTGGCGCGCAAGGAGCTGCGCCCCGCCTTCCTCGAGGCCGACATGGGGATCTCCGGCGCGAACGTCGCCGTCGCCGAGACCGGCACTCTCGTCCTCGTCACGAACGAGGGGAACGCCCGCCTCGTCACGACGCTCCCGAGGATCCACGTCGCGATCGTCGGCCTCGAGAAGCTCGTCCCGCTCTTCGCGGACGTCGTCCCGATCCTCACGGCCCTCCCGCGCAGCGCGACCGGGCAGCTGATGACGAGCTACGTCTCGATGATCACCGGCGCCGCCCCGAACACCGACGGGACGCCGAAGGAGCTGCACGTCGTCCTGATGGACCACCGGCGGACCGAGATGGCGGCCGACCCCGTGTTCCGGGAAGCGCTCCAGTGCATCCGCTGCGCCTCCTGCCTCAACGTCTGCCCCGTCTACCGGCACGTCGGCGGGCACGTCTTCGGCGACGTCTACACCGGCGGCATCGGGACGATCCTGACCGCGTGGACGGGCGCGATGGAGCGCTCGAAGGAGATCCAGGGGCTCTGCATCCAGTGCGGCAACTGCGTCGGCGTCTGCCCGGGGAAGATCGACATCCCCGAGCTGATCGTCGAGGTCCGTCGGCGCCAGGTGAAGGAGCAGGGGCAGCCGCTCGTCCAGAAGGCGATCTTCAGGGTCGTCAACAACCGCCGCCTCTTCCACTCGGTCCTCCGCTCCGCCTCGCTCGCCCAGAGGCCGTTCGAGAAGGACGGCTTCGTGCGGCACCTGCCGCTCTTCCTCTCGGGCCTCGCCGACTTCCGGAGCCTCCCCGCCATCGCGGAGAAGCCCTTCCGCGACGCTTTCAAGACAATCTCGCAGACTGCGGCCCGCGCCGGGGCCTCCGCGAGGCCCGGCGCCCGCGTTCGACGCGCGGCGTTCTACGCCGGCTGCCTCATCGACTTCGCCTACCCCGGGATGGGCGAGGACGTCGTGAAGGTCCTCAACGCGGGGGGCGTCGAGGTGACCTTCCCCGAGGCGCAGACCTGCTGCGGGGCCCCCGCGCGCTACAGCGGCGCCTTCGAGGTCGCCGCGCAGAACGCGATCGACAACCTGGAGGCGCTCCTCGCCGAGGAGGTCGACTGGGTCGTCTCCGCCTGCCCCACCTGTACCACCGCGCTGAAGCACGAGTTCGCCCGGTCGCTCCGGAGCACGGGGAGGACCGACTGTGTCGCGAAGGCCGAGGCGCTCGCGGCGAAGGTGATCGACTTCTCGTCGCTCGTGACGAAGCTCGTCGACGAGGGCTCGCTGGAGATCGACGCGCGGAAGCTCCCGCCCGTGACGTACCACGACTCCTGCCACCTGAAGCGGACGCTCCACGTCTCCGAGGAGCCGCGGGCGCTCCTCCGGAGGGCGGGGCACGAGGTCGTCGAGATGAAGGAGTCGGACACCTGCTGCGGGATGGGCGGCTCCTATTCCCTCAAGTTCCCCGAGATCAGCAGGCCGATCCTCCAGAAGAAGCTCGCGAGCATCCGCGAGACGAACGCCGGCCTCGCGGCGATGGACTGCCCCGGCTGCGTCATGCAGATCCGGGGCGGCTTCGACAAGGGGAAGGACCCCGTCGAGGTGCAGCACATCGCCCGGCTGCTCGCGAGGGCGCTGGAGGATGAGAGCCCGACGGCAAGAACCTGAGGGCCGTCTTCAGGCCGGGGTCGGAGTGGGCGCGGAGGTGGTGGCCGTTGCTTTCGGCGTCGCGACCGGCTGGGGCGTCGGCGCGGCCGTGGGTCGCTCGACGCCCGGATCGCGCGGCGGTCCAGGAGAGCGCTCCGAAGCCGTCGGCATCCCGAGGTCGAGCGATTCGGCCTCTCCAGGCGCATCCCCTCCGTTGTCCCCGGGCTCCTCCTCCCCCGCCGCCTCCGGCGGCGTCCAGCGGAGCCGGATCGGGGCGGCGAGCTCGGCCGCGAGCTCGTCGTCGGTGAGGACGTCGACGGAGCGAAGCCGGTAGAGGACTCCGTTGACGAGCCGCGAGAAGCCGCGCGAGAGGACGCCGTCCGCGAACGAGGTCTGGTACTTGACCGGGCCGGGGATGAGCGCGACGAGGAACGCGCTCTCGCGCGGCGTCAGCTCGGACGGGCTCTTCCCGAAGTAGTGCCGCGCGGCCGGGCCGATCCCGTGGATGCCGGGCCCCCACTCGATGACGTTCAGGTAGATCTCGAGGATCCGCCGCTTGCCGAGCGCCGGCTCGAGGAGGAGCGCGAGCGCCGCCTCCTGGAGCTTCCGCCGGTAGCTCCTCTCCCGGTTCAGGAAGAGGTTCTTGGCGAGCTGCTGCGTGATCGTGGAGGCTCCGCGCGCGCGCTCCCCGCGGACCCAGTTGATCGACGCCGCGACGGGGACCTCGGAGAGGTCGATCCCGGGGTGGCCCCAGAAGCCCGCGTCCTCGGAGGTGAGAAGCGCCCGGACGAAGAGCGGCGGGACCGAGTCGAGCGGGACGAAGTCGGGGCTCTCGGGGTCGACGTCGACGGTCGTCTCGCGGCCGTCCCGCCCCGTCATCACGCGGCGGAAAGGCCCGCGGAGCGCCTCGAGCTCGGCGGGGAGCCGGGCAGGCGGGCGGAAGTCGAGCTTCTGCTCGACGACGAACGACTTCGGGTCGAGCATCCGCCCGGTGACGCGCGCCTCGAGCGCCGCGCTCCCGAGGTCGTCCTCCCCGGAGGGGAGGCCGAGGCCCGAGGCGGCGAGGAGCGTCGCGAGCTCGAGGCGCGGGACGGAGAGCCCGACGTCGAACCAGGCGTCCCCCGGCGCGAAGGCGAGGACGCCGTGCGCGCGCCCGCGGAGACCGGCGGCCGTCCCCGAGATGCAGGGGACCTCGAGGAACCGGGCCTCCGGGTTCCACGTCGCCGTCACCGATCCTTCCGCGTCGAACGCGCCGCCGAGCGCGGCGACGCCGGGCGCGTCGTCCTCCGGCGGCGCGGCGAGCCGGGCCCGACGCGCGAGGAGGCTCGCCTCGACGCTCCGGCCGCCGCCCGGCGCCGGGTCGACCGCGGCGAGCGCGGAGACGACGCCGAGGTCCCCGACCCACGCCCCGTCCCGGCGGAGCTTCAGGAGCCGCGTCAGGTCGAGCCGGTCGGCCCGGATCCTCACGGACGACGCCCCGGGGCGCTCGAGGACGAGGCGCCCCTCGCCTCCCCGCCCCGCCAGGACGAGGGCGGCGTCGCTCCACTCCACGTCCCACGAGCTCGGCGCCGCGGCGAGCGAGACGCCGTGGGGAAGGTCGGCCGAGAGCGGGCCGAGCTCGACCCGTCTCAGCCGGTCCCGGACGCCGTGCCCGAGGAGCGCGACGCGGGCGTCGAGCCGGTCGAGCCGGACGGTGACGCCCTTCCCCGCGAGCGAGAGCCCGAGGAGGCTCGCGCGGGACGGGAACCGGACCCGGACCCGGTCGATCGTGAGCGCGAAGCCCCGCTCCGCCGCCCCGGCGACGAGCCTCTCGCGGACGCGCCCCTCGACCACCGCCTCGGCGAGCGCGAGGAGGCCGCGGAGGGCCGCCCCCGAGAGGAGGGCGGCGACCGCGAGGAGGGCGAGGCGTCGGGTACGGGCCATCCGGACTCCCGACTTTACCGGGCCGCGGCCGGCCGCGGGCTAACATCCCCCGCCGTGCACGCCCCCGAGCTCTCTGCCGAGGCGCTCGCTGTCGACGACCTGATCCTCGGGCGAGGCGTGCGCCGGGGGCGTCACGTCCTCCCGCCCGGCCTCGAGACGCTCTTCCTCGCGCGCCTCGCCGCGCTCGGGTTCGTCGAGACGACCGTCGACGCCGTCGCGATCGAGGTCGGCGTCCGCGTTCCCGCCTGGCTCGTCCGGCCCGGGGCGGTCGACTTCGGGACCGTCTTCTGGGAGCTCTTCACGGACCGGGCGCGCCGGAAGCTCTGGGGCTCGGAGGTCCGCGACGCGAAGGGCGACTGGGAGCTCCAGCTCGCGCCGTCGTCGCGCGTCCGCGTCTGGGCCGGCCTCCACCTCGCAGAGGCCTACGACGCCTCGCGCCCGGTCGGCATGTACTGAACCGCCGCACTTGACGCCGCGCCCCGCGCCCCCTACGGTTCGGGTGCGAGGTCGACGGCGGATGGACCAGGAAGAAAAGTCGGAGAGGAGCCGGGCCCAGATCCTCGAGGCGGCCCTCGACCTCTTCTCGCGCCAGGGCTACCGCGGGACGAGCATCCGCGACATCTCGAAGGCGGCCGGCGTCTCGACCGGGAGCGTCTACCACCACTTTCACGACAAGGAAGAGCTCTTCGACACGCTCCTCTCTCAGTACTGGCACGCCATCGAGAGCCCCGACTTCCCCTTCAACCGCGCGCTCGCCTCCGGCGCGTTCCCCGACCGGCTCGAGGAGCTCGCCGAGGCGGCCGAGGAGAGCGTGAAGACGTGGGAACGCCACGTCGCCCTCATCTACGTCGACGTCGTCGAGATGAGCGGGGCGCACATCCAGCGCTTCTACGCCAGCATGGCCGACCGCTTCGCGGCCTTCCTCCGCCGCTACAGGGTGAAGGACGACTTCGAGACGCGGATGGCGCCCGGCGTCGAGCCGCTCTCGGCCGTCATGCTCGCGAGCCGGATCTTCCTGCAGTACTACGCCGTCGAGATCCTCTTCCGCGTCCCCGACCAGTTCGGGAAGCCCTCGAAGGACGCGATCCGCGACATCGCGGAGATCCTCAGGCGCGGGATGCTGGCCGAGGCCGGGAGCGCGACCTCTCCCGAGGCGGCGGCCGGCGCCCGGCACGGCGACTGAGGCGCCCCCGCGGCCTCCTTTCCGCGATACTCCACGGGTCGCCGGGCGGGGACGAGCTTCCCGGAGGAAGGGGACGAGATGATCTCTGCGGCCCTCGACGCGATCGGGCGGGCTCCGCTCGCGGCCCTGCCGACCCCGCTCCAGGAGGCGCCGCGCCTCGCGCGGCACCTCGGCCTCTCGCGCCTCCTCGTCAAGCGGGACGACGCGACCGGCCTCGCGATGGGCGGGAACAAGGCGCGGAAGCTGGAGTACGACCTCGCCCCCGTCCTCTCCGGCGACTTCGACGTCGTCGTGACGGTGGGCGGCACGCAGTCGAACCACGCCGCGATGACGGCCGCGGCGGCGCGCCGGCTCGGCCTCGAGGCGAAGCTCGTCCTCGGCGGGCCCGACTTCGCCCGGCGACGCGGGAACCTCCTCCTCGACACGCTCTACGGCGCCGAGGTCCGCTACCTCGTCGACGACGACGACAACGACGCCCTCGCCGCCGGGATGGAGCGGTGGGTCGCGGAGCTGCGCGCGGCGGGCCGGCGGCCGTTCGCGGTGCCGCTCGGCGGGAGCACGGGCGCGGGCGCCCTCGGCTACGTCCGCGCGGCGCGCGAGCTCGCGGAGCAGCTCGGCCCGTCTCCCGTTCAGATCGTCGCGGCCGTCGGCTCGTGCGGGACGCTCGCGGGGCTCTGCCTCGGAGCCCGCCTCTTCCTCCCCGCCGCGCGGGTAGTCGGGATCAGCGTCTCCCGCGGGGCGGGCGCGATCGCCGCGCGGACGGCCGAGATCGCCGCCGAGAGCGCCCGCCTCCTCGGCCTCGAGCCGCGGCTCGCGGCGGGCGACGTCGAGTGCCACGACGCCTTCCGCGGCGAGTACGGCGTCGCGACGGAGGCGGGGCGCGAGGCGATCCTCTCGAGCGCGCGGCTCGAGGGCCTCCTCCTCGACCCCGTCTACACGGGAAAGGCGATGTCGGGCCTCTTCGGCCTCGCCCGGGCCGGCGCGCTCGACCCCGCCGTCCCGGTCGTCTTCGTCCACACCGGCGGGCATCCGATCCTCTTCGCGTTCGACGACGCCTTCGACGACGCCTCGCCGCTCGTGAAGCTCCCTCGGGGGGGCGAGCGTTGAGGAGCGGGTTGCCCCGCCGCGACGCGTCGGCTCTCCTCCTCCCGTTCGCCCTCCTCTCGCTCCTCGCGTCCGCGGCGCCGGCCGTCGGACCACGGCCCCCGGGGGCCGCGAGCGCCGAATCCCTCGCGGCCGCGCTCGCCGACCCCGATCCCGGCGTGCGCGAGCACTCCGCGGCGGCGCTCGGAGAGGCCGGACCCGCGGCCGCCCCGGCGGTCGACGCCCTCGTCGCCGCCCTCGCCGACCCCGACCCGTTCGTCGCCGGCGCCGCTGCCGACGCGCTCGCCCGCGTCGGCGACTCGAGCGTCCCGGCGCTCGCGAGGGCGCTCGGAGACGGCCGCGAGGAGGTCCGCGTCGGGGCGGCCATCGCCCTCGGCAAGCTAGGGCCGAGGTCCGGCGACGCCGTCCCCGCGCTCGTGAGGGCCCTCGCCGACCCGAAGGAGGTCGTCCGCTGGACGGCGGCGAACGCGCTCGGCGCCGTCGGCGCGCCCGCTTCCGCCGCCATTCCCGCGCTCCGCGAGGCCCTCTGGGACCGCGACGAGGACGTCCGGGGCGGGGCGGCGCTCGCTCTCGCGCGGATCGACCCGGCGGCGTGGCTCCGCGCCCCGTCGTGGGAGGCGACGGTCGCCAGCGTCGAGCGCCTCGTCCCGCTCCTGATGAAGGAGCACCACGTCCCGGGCGTCTCGATCGCCCTCGTGAGGGACCGGAAGGTCGCCTTCACGAAGGCCTGGGGCGTCGCGGACGCGAAGACGGGCGCGCCCGTCACGACCGCGACGCTCTTCGAAGTCGCCTCGATGTCGAAGCCCGTCTTCGCCTACGTGGCCCTGAAGCTCGCCGAGGAAGGGAAGCTCGACCTCGACCGGCCTCTCGCCGAGGTCGTCGCGGTCCCGTCGGTCCCGGGCCAGGAGGAGCTCCGCAGGATCACCCCCCGGATGGTCCTCTCGCACACCTCGGGGCTTCCGAACTGGAGGAAGGGGGGCGAGGAGCGGGACGGCCCGCTCCCCGTGCTCTTCGAGCCCGGCTCGCGCTTCGGCTACTCCGGCGAAGCGATGTACCAGCTGCAGCGCGTCGTCGAGAAGGTGACGGGAGAGCCGCTCGAGGAGTACGCGAAGGAGGCGCTCTTCGCGCCGCTCGGGATGGAGAGCTCGTCGTTCGTCTGGACTTCCCGCCTCGACGCGGCGCTCGCGACCGGGCACGAGGAGGACGGCAAGCCCCGGGCCCGCGCCCGCTACCGGCACGCGAACGCGGCCTACTCGCTCGTCGCGACCGCCCCCGACTACGCCCGCTTCCTTGCGGCGATCCTCGACCCTGGGTCGTTCGGGCCGCGAGCCCTCCCGGCCGCGGGCGTCGCCGGGATGCTCCGTCACGCGGTGCGCGCCGACGCGCGCGACCCGATCGAGCGCCCCGGGAGGGCGCGGGGCGGAGCCGTCTGGTGGGGTCTCGGCTGGGGGATCAACGGGACGCCGGGGGGCGACGTCGTCTACCACAGCGGCGCGAACAGCACCGGCTTCCGCTGCTACAGCCAGCTCTCGCCGTCCCGCGGGACGGGGATCGTCGTCCTGACGAACGGCCTCGGCGGCGGCGCGCTCTGGACGCGCCTCGTCGCCGCGATCGGGGACCTCTGAGCTTCGGAACGACGCCGACCTCGCGGCTCAGAACGACGTCGACTTGGTCTCCAGGAACTTCCTGAGGACTCCGAAGAACGCGTCGGGCTTCTCGAGGTAGACGACGTGGCCGGAGCCCTCGATCGGCTCCCAGCGCGCGTCGCGGAAGACCGACAGCATCTTCTTCTGCACCCAGGGCGGGATCGTCCGGTCCTCGGCGCCCGGGACGACGAGGACCGGCCCCGGGAACGCCGCGTAGCCGGCGAGGTTCGCGTCGAGCGCCGCGAAGAACGGGTCCTGCGCGAGCGTGAGCCGGATGAGCGCGTGCGTCTGCTCCCTGTAGCGGTCGTGGAACCGCCCGCGGAGGACCGGGAGGTTCGCCTTCATCGCCGAGACGAACGCCTCGCCGAAGATCTTCTCGTACATGTAGTGCGTGTAGAGCTCGAAGACCTCCGGCCCGCCCCGGTAGAAGCGGAGGGAGATCTCCTGGTACATCGAGAAGAGCTCCTCGTGCGAGAGGAGGATCCCGGAGAGGGTGAGGGTGTGGAGCCGCTCGGGGAAGAGGCGGGCGACCTCGGCCGCGACGAAGCCGCCGTACGAGACGCCGACGGCGTGGACCTTCGCGATCCCCAGGACGTCGAGCACCCTCGGCAGGTACCCCGCGAACTCGGGGATCGAGTAGGGCTCGTCGGGCGAGGAGGACTGCCCCTGCCCGAGGTAGTCGTAGAGGACGGCGTCGTACGCGTCGAGGAGGCGCGGGAGGACCCCGTACCAGGCGCGCGTGTGCATCGCGAGGCCGTTCAGGAGGCAGACGGCCTCCTTCTCGCCCCTCCCGACGTACTCCCACCGGACCCGGTGCTCGCCCGCCTCGAGGAACCCTTCGCGGTCGGGAACGATCTCGCCCATTCGCTGCCCCCCCGGGTCGCCCGGGCTCCGGCGGCGCGGGCCGCCGGAACCAGGCGCCCGTCGAACTCAGACCGCCGGCGTCAGCACCGTCGCGACGGTCGCGCAGACCGGCCCGCCGATGTTGAACGTCGCCGCCGCGCGCGCGTTCGGAACCTGGAGCGCCTTCGGCACCTTCCCGAGGAGCTGCCAGGCGCACCAGCCGACCATCGCGATGCCGGTCGCGCCGATCGGGTGCCCCTTCGCGATGAGGCCGCCCGAGGTGTTGATGCCGCACTCGCCGTCGACGCGCGCCTTCCCGTCGCGCCAGTAGCGGGCGCCCTTCCCGAACTCCGCCTTGCCGATCACCTCGGCCCCGATCGCCCCCATGACGCTGAAGCAGTCGTGGACCTCGGCGACGTTGACGTCGGTGGGGGCGAGCCCGGCGCGGCGGTAGGCCGCCCCCATCGCCGCGAGCGCAGCCTTCGGCCGGAGGACGTCGCGCCCCTCCTTCTTCAGCGGGTCGGTCGCCTGGCCCCAGCCGGCGAGCCGGACGCAGTCGGCCTTCGCGACGCCGAGGCGGGCGAGCCCCTCCTCCGTCGCGAGGACCATCCCGGCGTAGCCGTCGGAGATCTGCGAGGCGTCGTACGTCTTCAGCGGGAGCCCCTCGACGACGTAGCGGTTGATCCCCTCGATCTTCATCGCCGTCTCGAGGGTCACCTCGTTCTTCTGCATCTGGGCGTACGGGTTCTGCCGGGCGTTCTCGTACTCGGCGACGGCGATCGCCGTCAGGTCCTCCTCGGGGACGCCCCACTCGTCCATGTACGCCTTCATCACCTCGGCGAAGAGGTGCGGGAAGACGAACGTCTTCCCGGGGCGCTCGTCGGGGTGCGAGTAGTAGCCGAGGACCTTCCCGATGAGCTTGCCGTCCATCTTCCCGTCGGCGTCGCGCATCTTCTCGAAGCCGACGGCGAGGCCGACGTCGCCGTCGCCGAGCATCAGCTTCTGCGCGACGGCGAGGATCGCCTGGCCGCCCGTGGCGCAGGCGTTCTCGACGCTCTCGATCGGCTTCGCCGCGAGGCCCGGCGTCATCGAGAGGAGACCCGAGAGGAGCCCCTGCTCGTTGAGCGTCAGGTTGCAGACGGCGCCGACCGTCGCGACGTCGACGGCCGAGGGCTCGGCCTTCACCGACGCGCAGGTCTCCTCGGCGGCCTTCCGGAGGATCTCCGGGACGGTCAGGCCGAGGAGCTTCCCGAACTTCGACTGGTGGTAGGCGGCGATGTAGATCGGCTTCAAGGCTTCCCTCCGTCCCGCTCGGATTCCTGGGACGGGGCCTCGGCCGGGAGCGGGAACCGGGCGAGGAAGGCGAGGAGGAGGTCGATCGTCTCACGCGGCTTCTCGACGACGAGGGCGTGGCCGCTTCCGGGAACGACGGCGAGCTCGCCGCGCGGCAGGGCCTTCGCGAGCGCTTCTCCCCCCGCCCGCGGCATCGCCCGGTCGTCCGACGCGAGGAGGACGAGGACCGGGCAGGTGATCCGGGGGAGGAGGGGCGTCAGGTCGAGCCCCTCGAGGGACGCGAGGAGGGCGGCGAGCCCCTCGAACCAGGCGTCGGGGAGGCGCGTGACCAGGGAACGGCGGGCGGCGATGTCGGCCGCGTGCGCTTCCGCCCACGCCGGGGAGTACGCGAACGCGGAAATGAGGTCGTAGACCCGCTCGCGCGACCCTCCTCCGAGGGCCTCGCGGCACGCCTCGGCCATCTCCCGCGCCTGGTCCGACATCTCCGGGAGGGCGCGGTCGGCGACGGTCATCGCGACGAGGGAAGCGACCCTTCCCGGCGCCAGCGCCGCGAGGTGGAGCCCGGCGAAGGCGCCGTAGCTCGTCCCGGCGACGTGGCAGCGGTCGATACGCAGGTGGTCGAGGAGGCGGACCAGGTCCGCCGCGTGGCCCGGGAACCCGCCGGCGGGCACGCCGGGCGAGCGGAGCTGTCCCCGGAAATCGCAACGGACGACGCGGTAGCGCTCCGCGAGCGGCGCGGCGAAGGCGTCCCACGCCGAGAAGCTCATCATCCCGCCGTTCAGGAGGAGGAGCGGCTCGCCCTCCCCGTCGACCCCGTGCGCGAGGAGGGAGGGGGGGGTCACGCCGTTCCCTTGCCGGCGACGTACGCGTCGCGAAGCTCCCCCTTGACGACCTTCCCGTAGGCCGTCCGCGGGAGGGCCTCGACGAAGACGACGTCCTTCGGGAGCTTGTACCGGGCGAGGCGCGACTCGCCGAAGGCGAGGAGCTCCCCCTTCGTGGCGTTCTCTCCCGGGCGGAGGACGATGAAGGCGACGCCGACCTCGCCCCAGGTGGGGTCGGGTACGCCGACGAGCGCCGCGTCCATGACGGCCGGGTGGAGGAGAAGCTCTCCCTCGACCTCGGCAGGATAGACGTTCACGCCGCCGCTGATGAGCATGTCCTTCCGGCGCCCCGCGATCGTGAAGAAGCCGTCCGCGTCCTTCCGGGCGAGGTCGCCCGTGTGGAAGTAGCCGTCGTCGTCGAGCGCGGCGGCCGTCGCCGCGGGGTTGCGCCAGTAGCCCTTCGAGACGTGCGGGCCGCGGAGCCAGAGCTCGCCCACCTCGCCGACGGGCACCTCGACGCCCGCCTCGTCGACGAGCTTCGCCTCGGTCATCATGAGCGGGCGGCCGATCGACCCCTTCTTGGCGACCGACTCCTCCACCGACATCGAGAAGCAGTTCACGCCGACCTCGGTGAGGCCGTAGCCCTGCTTGAAGACGATGCCGCGCGCCTGGTACGCCTCGATGAGGTAGAGCGGGAGCGGCGCGCCTCCGCTGATGAGCCAGCGGATCGAGGAGAGTTCGGCCCCCTCGAACGACGGGTGCTCGAGGAGGAGCTTCCAGATCGTCGGGACGCCGAGGACGACGGTGCAGCGCTCCTTCGCGACGGTCGCCCAGATCTCCGCGGGGTCGAACCCCGAGTGGAGGACGACGGTACCGCCGGCGGCGAGGATCGGGACGAAGAACGCGCCGAGGCCTCCCGCGTGGTAGAGCGGCGTGAAGACGGGGCTCACGTCGTGCTCGGTCAGCCCCCAGCAGAGGGCCGTGTTCCAGGCGTTCCAGGAGGTCATCCGGTGCGGGACCATGACGCCCTTCGGCTTCCCCGTCGTCCCGCTCGTGTAGAGGAGGAGGTGGAGGTCCTCGCCGTCGCAGCGCGTCCTCTCGAAGGGGGCGACCGGGAGCGCGGCCACCTCCGCCGGGAGGGAGAGGTCGCCTTCCGCAGCGGGGGCGTCGAGCGCGATCCGCCGCGGCACCGCGGCCTCGGCGCGGAGCGCGGCGACCGTCTCCGCGAACTCGCCCCCGTAGACGAGGGCCGAGACGTCGGCGTTCCGGACGATGAAGGCGAGCTCGTGCGGCGTCAGCCGAGTCCCGAGGGGGACGAGGACGAGCCCCGCCTTCGCCGCGGCGAAGAAGAGGTCGACGTACTCGACCCGGTTGTGGGCGAGGAGGGCGACGCGGTCCCCCTTCATCAGGCCGAGGCCGTCGCGGAGGAGCGCCGCGACGCGCTCGGCCCGCGCGTTCAGCGCGCGGTAGGTGAACCGCTCGCCGGTCGGGACGAAGACGAAGGCGCACCTCTCCGGCGAGAGGCGCGCCCGCTCGCCGAGGACGTCGGCGTGGATCACGGAGCCTCCGGCGCGGCGGCCGGCCCGGGCGGCGGCCCCGCGAGCAGCGCCCCGAGGGCGGAGGCGAAGGCGGCTGGGCACTCCTGCTCCGGGACGTGACCGCAGCGCGGGAGCTCCGCGAGCCTCGCCCTCGGCAGCTCGGAGCGCATGGTCTCCGCATAGGAGAGCGGCAGGAGCTGGTCGGAGGCGCCCCAGAGGAGGTCGACCGGCACGTCGAGCCCGCCGAGCTTCCCGTCGAGGACGTACGGCTCCATCTCGCCGCTCGTCGCCGCGAGCCGCGCGAGAGGCCCCGTCGCCGCCTGTCTCACGACGTCGTCGAGGACGAAGTCGGGGACGCGGATCGAGCCCGGGTCGCGGAGCTTCTCGACCGCCGCGCGCGCCTCGGCCCGGCTCTTCGGGAGGAGCGTGATCCCGTCGGCGGCGTGCCGGAGCGGGCCCCCGTTGACGAGGACGAGTCGCTCGACGCGATCCGGGTGGTCCTTCGCCCAGAGGCAGGCGAGCCAGGCGCCGAGGGAGTTGCCGACGATCGTCACCTTCCCCTGCGGCGCCGCCTCGTCGAGGACGGCCGAGAGGCCGGCGAGGAGTACCGGCACCGAGATCGGGCCCTTCTCCGGCGCGCTCGCGCCGTGGCCGGCGAGGTCGGGGATGACGAGCGTCCGCCCGGGGAGGAGCTTCGGGGCGACGAGGGACCAGGCGGAGGCCTGGTCGCCCGCGCCGTGGAGGAGGACGAGGACGGGCCCGCTCCCGCCGCGGAAGTACGCCTGCCCGCTCGCGAGCGACGGGACGACGGACTTCGCGAGGCCGGCCTTGCCGAGCGCCCGGCGCCCCGCCGCGGCGTACGCGGCGAGGGGCCGGAGGCGCGCCCAGAGGAAGAGCGCGACCGTCACGAGGACGAGGACGGCGACGGCGGCGAGGAGGAGCTTCACGGGTCGGGTCACGGGTTCACCTCCGCACCGCCTCCGGCCGCCTCAGGTCATCCGGAGCGCGACGCCGGCCTGGTTGTACCCCACGCCGGAGCCGATCATGACGACGAGGTCGCCCTTCTTCACCTTCCCCTGCTCGGCCGCGTCGTCGAGCGCCATCGGGATGCAGGCGGAGCCGGTGTAGCCCCACTTCTCCATGATCGTGTGGGCCCTTTCGACCGGGAGCCCGAGGTCGTTCATGACGAGGTCGATGGAGGGCTTGCGGACCTGCGTGAAGATGACCTGGTCGATGTCCGAGAGGGCGAAGCCCCCCTCCTTCGCGAGGCGCCTCACGAGACGAGGCCACCCCTCGTGGTTGATCTCGGGCGGGTACTTCTCGACCATCCGGACCGTCGTCTTCCCCGCCTTCACGTTCTCGACGGTCGCCGGCTCCGCCGTGCCGCCCGCGAAGATGCCCCAGCACTTCGCGTACTCGCCCCCGGCCTGCATCGCGGAGTTGAGGAACCCGGGCTCGTCGCCCCCCTGGAGGATCGCCGCGCCGGCGCCGTCGCCGTAGAAGAAGACCATCGGGTCGTTCGGGTCGGCGAGCTTGTGCATGAGGTAGACGCCGACGACGAGGACGTTCTTCAGGGCGGGGTTCGTCGCGATGAGGCCGGAGGCGGCGGCGACCCCCGTCGGGAACGACGCGCAGGCGCAGCCGACGTCGAACGTCCCCGCGTTCTTCGCGCCGAGCTTCCCCTGGAGGACGACGGAGGTCGCGGGGGTGACGTAGTCGGGCGAGTCGGTGCCGAGGATGATCAGGTCGAGGTCGAGCGGGGTCAGCCCCGCCCTCTCGATCGCCTGCTTCGCCGCGGGAAGCGCGACGTCGGAGGTCGCCCACTCCTCGGGCGCGTAGAAGCGCGTGCGGATCCCGCTCGACGCCTCCATCTTCTCGACGAAGTCGGGGAACTGCGGCCACCGCGACCGGAGCGCCTCGTTCGGGACCTCGATCGGCGGGACGAACCGGCCGGTCGAGACGATGCGTGCGTATCGGGCCATCGCGCCCCTCCTACGTCCCTGTGACGAGGCCGCCGTCGACCGAGAGGACGGCGCCGTGGACGAAGCCCGCCTGGTCGGAGGCGAGCCAGACGTAGGCGTTCGCGATGTCGTCCGGCTCGCCCATCCGGCCGATCGGCGTGTGCGCGACCATCCCCTCGAGCACCTTCGCGGGCATCGCCTTGAGGATCTCCGTGGCGACGAAGCCGGGGCAGACGGCGTTGACGCGGATCCGGAACTTGCCGAGCTCGCGCGCCCAGGTCTTCGTCATCCCGATGACGCCGCTTTTGGTCGCGACGTAGTTCGTCTGCCCGAAGTTGCCGTAGAGGCCGACGACGGACGAGGCGTTCAGGATCACGCCGCCTCCCGCCGCGATCATGTGCGGCGTCACGGCGCGGGTGCAGAGGAACACCCCCTTCAGGTTCACGCCGATGACGGCGTCCCACTGCTCGTCGGTCATCGTCGCCGCCACCGCGCCGTCCTTGTACTTGACGAGCTGCGCGTCCCGGACGATCCCGGCGTTGTTGACGAGGACGTCGACACGTCCCCACCTCGCGACCACGTCGGCGACGGCGGCGGCCACCGACGCCGCGTCCGCCACGTTCACCTTCGCGGCGAACGCGTCGGGCGCCCCGGCGGCCTTCAACTCGTCGGCGAGCGCGGCCGCGTCGGCGACGTCCCACGCGGCGACCTTCGCCCCTTCCTTCGCGAACCGGAGCGCCGTGGCCTTCCCGATCCCCGCGGCCGCCCCGGTGACGACGACCGTGCGTCCGGCGAGTCCTGTGTCGATGCTCATGACGGAGTCCCTCCCTGCGCGTGCCCGGGGGCCGCGTTCGGCGCCCCGCGGAGGCGGGGCGAAAGTGCCCGGCGGGCGGCCGAAGCCGCCCGCCGGACGGGTCTGCGGAGCTAGAAGGTGACGCGGACTCCGAACTGGAACCGCTGCGAGTCCTCGGGGATCGACCGGGAGTACTTGCCGAAGTTCGGGTTCAGGTTCGCCGGAAGCGGGGCCGTCAGCGCCGTGCCGCGGAGGTACTCCGCGCCGTCGACGGAGGCGACGTCGTAGTTCGTCGAGTCGAAGAGGTTGAAGACCTCGGCGATGACCTCGAGGCCCATGGACCCGCCGAGGGCGAAGTTCTTCGAGAGCCGGAGGTCGAACCGCCGGTAGCACGGGCCGTCCTCCCCGAAGCGGTCGACGCCGGCGGGACGGTCGGAGTTGAAGCCGTCGCCGTTGTAGTCGTAGCCGAGCCGGTGCGTCCAGGGTTGCCCGGAGCCGTACTGGAAGATCGGCGAGACGGCGAGCTGCCACGGGAGCCGGAAGACGCCGGAGAGGACGACGCGGAGCTTCTCCGAGGAGCGGGCGTTGCCCCACTCCGCCTCGATGTTCGCCGGGTCGTTCGGGTAGCCCGTCGGGTACTCGGGGCTGAAGTCGTCGTTCAGGTTCTTCTTGTCCGCGAACGTGACCGAGCTCGTGATGAGGTGCCCGCCCTTGAGCGTCCCGTTGAGGGCGACGGTGAGCGCCTTGTAGGTCGAGTGGCCGTCGTTGGTGTAGGTGTTGATGTTGGACCAGGCCTTGTTCAGCCGGACCGGGTTCGAGTTGCCGCCGAAGTTCGTGTCGCGGTTCAGGATCTCGTCCGTCCCCTTGGAGTAGACCCCCTCCACGTCGAGGTAGAGGCCGGTCTTCCCGAGGCGCGTCGTCAGGCCGAGGCTCGTCTGGTTGGACTGCGGTGCGTCGAGCGTGGAGTCGATGATCGTCGCGGCCGGGGCGAGCGGGAGGCCGGTCGTCGTCGGGTGGTTCGGGTCGAGGGCGAACGCCGGCAGGCCGAGGATCGCGCCGTTGACCCGGGTGACGGTCTTCCGGCCCGTCGTGCCGTTCTGCTGGAGCTCGGTGAAGGCCGGGACGAGGAGGTAGCGGCCGGTGAAGATCCCCCAGCCGCCGCGGGCGACGAACGCGCCGTCGTTCCGGATGTCCCAGGAGAAGCCGACGCGGGGCTGGACGTTGTTCGTGTCCTTGCCGCGCGGCGCCGTGACGAGGGCGCTCGTGAAGTCGGGGTTGTTGCCGTTCGTGTCGAGGTCGTAGCGGACGCCGACGCTGAGGGTCACGTTCGAGGCCGGGCGCCAGTCGTCCTGGACGAAGCCGGCGATCCGGTCCGTCGGGATGGAGACGTCGCTCGAGCCGATGCCGTAGAGGTAGGCGTACGGGACGGTCTTGTTGTCGAAGAGCCAGAGGAAGACGCCGTTCTGGTAGGTGTCGATGATCGAGCGGTCCTTGACGTGCTGCCAGCCCGCGCCGACCTTCACGTCGTGCGTGCCGGTCTTGCCCGACAGGTGGAGGTAGAGCGTGTCGCGGAATTCGTACTGGTCCCCCTCGCCGAGGAGGTCACCGAGGATGTTGCCGCCCGAGCGGAGGGTGTTCCCGAGCGAGTACCAGTCGCCGACCGCGTCCGAGTTCATCGGCTCGTAGTACTTCCGGTGGCCGAACTGCGCGCGGAGCTCGTTCGTCGTCGTGCCGCCCACGATCCAGGTGTGGCCCGCGGTGAAGTTGTAGTTGTCGCGCTGGAGCTCCTGGCCGTAGGAGACGTCCTGGATCCCGCCGACGCGGAAGTTCTCCTCCCGGTAGCGCTCGTAGTCCCCCTTGACGAGGAGCGACTGGGAGTCGGTCAGGCCGAACGTGGCCGAGCCGAACGCGAGGACCTGCGTGAACGGGTCCTCGGCGTCGACCTTGCCGGTCGTCGCGAAAGCGCCGCCGGGGCGGACGAGGGCGGGTCGCACGTTGTCGACGTACTCGGCCGAGAGGAAGAAGTGGCTCTTGTCCTTCGCGATCGGCCCGCCGAGCGTCGCGCCTCCCTGGAAGCGGTGCTTGGCGACGTCCGAGTCGAGCTCGTTGTACCCCTTGGCGATGAGCGCGTCGGGAAGGTAGAAGGCGAAGAGGCTCCCCTTGAAGTCGTTCGTCCCGGTCTTCGTGAGGACCGTCAGGGCGCCGCCGGAGGAGCCGCCGACCTCGGAGTCGAAGCGCGAGTTCACGACGCGGAACTCGGCGATGGCGTCCTGCGAGACGCGGGTCTTCGCGAGGCCGAGGGCCGGGTCCGTGTAGTCGACGCCGTCGACCAGGATCGTCGACTGCGAGGCGTTGCCGCCCGAGCCGATGACCGGGCCGCCCGTGACGAAGCGGAACTCGCCACGCTCGCGCTGGACGCCGGGCGCGATGAAGGCGAGCTTCTCGAACTCGCGGTTCGGGACCGGGAGCTCGCGGATCTGTTCGGGGACGATGTTCGTCGAGGAGTCGAACTTGTAGACGTCCATGACGGGCGCCTCGGCGACGACGGTGACCGCCTCGGTGACCGACTTGGCGCGGAGGACGATCCGGAGCTTCGCCGTCTGGCCGATGCGGAGCGTGAGCGGCTGCTCGACCGCCTCGAAGCCCTGCAGGGCGGCGCGCGTCGTGTAGCCCGCGGCCGGCGGAACGGCCGGGAAGCGGACGGAGCCCTGGACGGAAGAGACCGACGTCCTGAGGAAGCCGGTCTCGGCGCGCTTCAGCTCCACGGCGACGCCGGGGAGGGGCGCTCCCGTCTCGTCGACGACGTCCACCTCCACGACGGCGTCCGCCGTCTGGGCGGCCGCCGGGGGCGCCCATCGGACCGCCGGCAGGAGAAGGGCCCCGAGGAGGGCCACGGCGCGGATCACGGGGTTTCGGGTCAGCCTCTTCATCTCGATCCTCCCGGGCGCCGCCGCGCCCTTCAAAGAAATGTGATCGAAACGGCCCTCGGACGCTGCCCGGCGTTCCCCGTCCGCGGGGTGCTCGCCGGAATCCGGTCCTGCGTCCCGTTTCTCAAGATACCGAACACTCGGTATGTTTTCTCCCGCGCGAATTCTGAGAATGGCGCACGGGCCGTGTCAAGGGAAATCGAATCGAACGGTCAGCCGTTCCTGCCCTTTCGGCGACCCGGCCGGCTGGAGACCTTCTCGGTCAGCTGGAGGTTCCGGCGGATCTGCTCGAGCATCCGCGCCTCGAGCCCCCCGTGCCGCTCGGACGACTTCCCGCCGCGCCGCTTGGCCCGGTCGAACGCCTTCCGCGCCGCCCGGGCGTCCCCGACGGCGAGATACGCGAGGCCGAGGTGGGCGAGGCCGGTCGGCGTCTCCCCGAGCTCGGCGGCACGCGAGAGGCATTCCACGGCGCGCTCGAACTCCTTCCTCTTGTAGTGGACCCAGCCCTTCGCGGCGAGGGGGAACTGCTTCAGCTCGCGGGGGGAGAGGCGGAGCGCCCTGTCGGCGTCGTCGAGGGCCTCGTCGAGCCGCTCGCCCATCTCCGCGAGGGCGGCTGCCCGCTGGAAGAGGGCGATCGACCGGGCGTAGTTGGACGTGACCGCGTCGAGCATCTCCCCCGCCACCTGCGTCCCCTCGCGGAACTTCCCTTCCGCGCGGAGCGCCTCGAGGAGGGTCGCCCAGGCGGCCGCGGCGATCGGCTCGTCCGGCTTCTGGGCGAGGACCCGCCGCGTCGTCGCGACGGCCTCCGAGGTGCGGCCGACCGCCGAGCAGACGAGGGCGTAGGCGATCTGGATCGCCGGGTTCTCCGGGTCCGCCTTCAGGGCCCGGCGGCAGACCGCGAGCGCCTTCTGGGGATCCCGGACCGCGGCCGCACGCCCCGACCGCTCCGTCGTCGCGTCCGAGAGCCCCGGAACCGAGCCGACGCCGGCGGGACCGAGGAGCTTGCGTGCCTCGCCGAGCTCGATCCGGTTCGGGTTCAGCTCGAGCGCGGCGCGGAACCGCTCCCCCGCCTTCTGCGTCCACCCCCGGTCGAGGTAGCAGAGCCCGAGCTGGAAGAGCCCGTCCTCGTCGTCGGGGTCGAGCTTGACGGCGCGCTGGAGCGCGTCGATGGCGTCGGTGAGCCGCCCCCGCTCGTAGGCGATCGTGCCGAGGAGGGAGAGCGCCTGAGGGTTCTCCTCGATCTGGACGGCCCGCTTCAGGAGGGCCTCGGCCTTCGCGAGCTGGCCCGACCCGGCGTGGATCGCCCCGAGGGCGAACGCCGGAAGGAAGGCGTCGGGCCGGATCGCGAGCGCGCGCTTGAGGAAGTCGACCGCCTTCTCCGGGTGCCCGAGGTCGTTCTCGAGGACCCCCGAGTAGACGAGCGCCTCGAAGTGCTGCGGCTTCCGCTCGAGGACGTGACGGAGGGCCGAGGACGCCTTGACGGCCTCGCCGTCGTTGAACCAGGTCTCGCCGAGGAAGAACGCGAGCTCGGCGTTCCGGCGGTCGAGACGCCACGCCTCCTCGAGGAGGCCGAGCGCCTTCTCCGGCTCGAGGGCGAAGAAGGCGAGCTCGGCGTCGCCGAGGAGGCCGACGAGCCGCTCGCGCCCCGGGCCCTTGTGCTCGGCGAGGATCCGCTCCTTGTGCTCGAGGAAGCGCTCGCGCTTCTCGAGGACGGTCAGGTGCTGGTCGACGCGCCCTTCCCAGAGCTCGACGAACTCCTGCTCGACGAGGAGCCCCTTCCGCTCGAGGAGGTCCTTGAGGGCGAGGAGCCCCGTCTGGATGACGAAGCCGTTCTTCTCCTGCCGGTGGAACCCCTCGAGGAGCGCCTTGAGCGTCTCGGCGCTCCGCTTGACGATCTCCTCGAGGACGGAGACCCGCTCGAGCAGGTGCTCGTCGAGGGAGATCCCCTCGCCCGAGGGCCCCTCGTCGTACGTCTCGCTCGCGCCCGAGACGACGAGGAGCTTGTTCTGGCACTTCCGGCAGAACTCCTGGTCGAGGTCGTTCGCGGCGCCGCAGACCTGGCAGATCAACCGGGGACCTTCTCCCCGCCGGGGCCCGCGTAGCGGTAGAAGCCTCGCCCGGACTTCTTCCCCACCCACCCCGCGTCGACCATCTGGACGAGGAGGGGGCAGGGGCGGTACTTGTCGTCCCCGAGGCCGCGGTGGAGGACGCGCAGGATCGCGAGGCAGGTGTCGAGGCCGATGAAGTCGGCGAGCGTGAGCGGCCCCATCGGGTGGTTCATGCCGAGCTTCATGATCGTGTCGACCGCCTCGGGGGTCGCGACCCCCTCGAAGACGGCGAAGACGGCCTCGTTGATCATCGGCATCAGGACCCGGTTCGAGACGAAGCCCGGGAAGTCGCGGCACTCGACGGGGACCTTCCCCATCTCCCTGGCGGCGGCGACGACCGCCTCCGTCGTCGCGTCGGACGTCGCGATGCCCCGGATCACCTCGACGAGCTGCATCACCGGGACCGGGTTCATGAAGTGCATCCCGATGACCTCGCCGGGGCGCCTGGTGGCGGCCGCGAGGCGCGTGATCGAGATCGAGGAGGTGTTCGACGCGAGGATCGCCCCCGGCTTCGCCAGGGCGTCGAGGCGGGCGAAGAGGTCGCGCTTGACCGCCTCGTCCTCGACGATCGCCTCGACGACGAGGTCGGCGTCGGCGAAGGGGGCGACGTCGCCCGCCGGCGTGATCCGGGCGAGGGCGGCCTCCGCGGCCTCCGCGGCGACCTTCCCCTTCTCCACCTGGCGCGCGAGGTTCTTCCGGATGCCGGCGACCCCCTTCTCGGCGAGCGCGACCGAGACGTCCGCGAGGACGACCTCGCGGCCCGAGAGGGCGGCGACGTGGGCGATCCCCGCTCCCATCTGTCCCGCCCCGATGACCCCCACGCGCGCGATCGCCATGCCGTCTCCTCCACCGCGCCGCGTCGAGGGCGGCGCCGGGCGCCGGAGCGTATCAGGGGGTCTCGCGCCCCTCAAAAGGCCGGCTGGAGGGCGTCCCGCCGCGCGGCGGCGAGGAGCGCCGCGCCGATCGCGAGGAGCGAGACGACCGCCCAGAGGAGCGGCCCGGCGGTCGGGACGAGCGAGAGGAGCCCGAGGAGCGCGAGCCCGACCGCGAGCGCCGCCGGGTCGCCGAAGAGGGGGCTCCCCCGGCGCGCCGCGCGCGTGAGGCGACGGCCCACGGCGACGAAGACGACGGCGAGGCCGAACGCCTTGGCCACGCCGAGGAGCGCCACGATGAGCCCGGCGAGGACGAGCCCCGCGGACGCCGGGAGGACGAGGAGGAGAAAGGCCGAGAGGAGGGCGGCCGACAGGACCGTCGCCGCGCCGACCGCGCCGACGAGCGCGACGCGCCCCGGGACGAGGCCGGCCGCCGCCGAGACCGGCCGGGGGAGGAAGCGCAGGAGGAGGAGCCCGACGACGAGCCAGAGGAAGAGGAGGACGAGCCGGAACGCGAGGAGGAGGCCGCTCGCGGGCCTCGCGGAGAGGGGAGAGGTCTGGAGCTCGGCGGCGAAGGCCGCCTCGACCGCGCCGACGGTCAGGACGCGGCCCCGGACCGCCGTCTCCGCTCCCGCCGGAGAAGAGACGGAGCCGCCGACGGAGAGGAGGTCGCCCCGGACCTCCGCCCCCTTCTCGAGGACGACGCTCCCGCCGAAGGTGACGAGGTCTTTCTCGACGCGGCCCGCGACGCGGACGCTCCCGCCGACGGCGACGAGCGTCCCGGAGAGGACGCCCTCCACGACGGCGCCGCGCCCGAGGACGACGAGGTCTCCGGCGCGGGTCTCGCCCGCCCGCACGAGGACGCCGTCCTCGCCCCGGAGCGGCGACGCGACCGCGAGGTGGAGGAGCGCGACGACAGAGAGGAGGCGCCGGGCCACGGCCCGCCCCGGCTCAGGCGCGACGGGGCGCGGCGGAGGCCGCCGGCCGGCGCAGGCGCCCGAGCACGGCGCCGAGCGTTGCCGCCGAGACGCCAGCCAGGAGCCCGGAGAGGACGACGGTGCCGGTCGACGCCGCCTGGGCCGCCCGCCCGGCTCCCTCGGCCATCAGCGGGAAGGCCGAGACGAGCGTGGCAACGGGCCTCCCGAACGCGACCGCGAGGAGCTCCGCCCAGACGGTGACGGCCGTCCCGGGTCCGAGGCTCCAGAGCGGCGTCAGGGCGAGCCCGAGGCTCCCCCCGAGGAGCCCGAGCCCGACCGCGGCCGGGACCGTCCAGCTCGACGGGCGGGAGACCTCCCAGGGGGCCCAGGGCCTCCGTTCCACGACCCGGCTCGCGAAGTCGGCCGGGAGCTCCTCCCCATCGGGAACCGCAACCAGCTCGTCCAGAAGCAGTTCCAGCTTCCGGTCGCGGTCGAGGTCGCTCGGGGTCAGGGAGTGTTCGGGGGTCAGCGCGTTCGTCGTCATCGTCCCGATCTCTCTATACGGTGCCTTTCGGCAAAAGATCTCGGAGAGCCTGCCGGGCCCGGAAAAGCTTGTTCTTGACCGTTCCCAGGGGCATTCCCTTCAGCTCGGCGATCTCCTCGTAGGCGAGCTCCCCGTAGTGGCGGAGGCTGATCAGCTCCCGGTAGTCGTCGGGGAGGCGCTCGATCGCGAGGTCGAGGGCCTCCCGGAGGCGGGCCCGGGAGAGCTCCTCGAGCGGGTCGGGCTTGCCGTCCACCGGGTCGATCCGCCTCCCGTCCGACTCCTCGTCCGCCGGCAGCTCGAGCGGGACGGCCCGGATCCGCCGGCGCCGCAGGTGGTCGATCGCGGCGTTCCCGGCGATCCGGAAGGCCCACGTCGAGAAGCGGTACCTGGGGTCGTACGAGTCGAGCGCGGAGTAGAGCTTGAAGAAGACCTCCTGCGTCACGTCCCGCGCGTCCTCGGGGTCGCCGAGGTAGCGCGAGACGAAGCGGAAGAGGCGGAGCTTGTAGCGGTCGACGAGGACGCCGAACAGCTCCTCGTCCCCTGCGAGGATGCGGGTGACCAGATCGCCGTCGGGGATCCCGGCCGGGCCCTCCACCCGGCGATCCTGCCACACTGCGCGGGGCCCCCGAGCAATTGGAATGACGCGGCGCCGCGCGAACCCACGCCCGAAGAACGCGCGTGGGGCGCGTCGGCGATCGCACACTCCGGTCCGAAAGGTGATCGCATGAGACAGCACACGATCCTCCCGCTCCTCCTCCTCACGCTCGCGGCGTTCGTCTCCGCCCCCGCGCCCGCGCAGACCGCACCGTACGCGACCGTCGCGACGATCCCCGCCTCGCCGGTGCCGGACGAGGGCGTCTCCCTGGTCCTCTCGGGCCAGTGGCCCGACACCTGCCTGCCGACCGCCAACCAGGCGAAGGTGACGAGGGACGGCCTCGCCATCCGGGTGAACCTCGACTACACCGGGTTCAGCGGCGCCTGCGGGGCCGCGATCACGCCCTGGTCCCTCAACGTCCCCGTCGGGGGCCTTTCCGAGGGGACCTACACGGTCGAGGTGACGCTCACGCGGTCGCTCCTGCCGTCGCAGACCATCGGCACCGGCTCGTTCGCCGTCGTGGCGCCCACCGAGTCGACCATCTTCCTCCCCGGGTTCCTCTCCGACTCCGCCCCCTACGCCCTCGCGAGCAACCTGACCGCCTACAACAACTCCACGCGCGACGCGACGGTCACGCGCGTGATGGCCTGGGACGCCCTCGGGGAGCGGAGCGTGGGCGCGGCGCCGGTCGCGATCGCCCCGGGAGCGGCGGCGATCGTGCCGACGCAGGACCTCCGCCCGGGCCAGGCCGTCCAGATGCTCGCCGTCCGCCTCCCGAGCCGGATCGCCCTCCGGGCCACGCTCGAGCGGCTCGAGTACGTTCCGGAGGGGCTCCCGAAGGTGCCCGAATCGCTCGGCCGCCTCGAGCTCCCGGTCTTCTCGGCGCTCTTCCCCGCCGGGACGTCCGTCGTCGCGGGCGACGTCTCCCTCACGCCGACCGAGTGCTCCGGCGCCCCCGAGACGCGCCGCCGCGTGAACCTGACGCTCTTCAACGCCGGAGAGACGAGCGCCACCTTCGAGGTCGTCGGCAAGGCCGTCGGCGCCGGGCCCGGGGGGGACTCCCCGTCGCAGACGTTCCACGTGCCGGCGAAGTCGCTCGTCCAGTTCAACGCCCTCCCGGTCGACGCCTACCCCGTCTGCCAGCCGGGAGGCGCGTGGTTCCGCATCCTCGGAGACCAGCCCTTCCTCGCCTACATCTCCACGGTCCGCCCCGAGACGACGGCCGGCGTCCTCCCGTACGAGATCTTCCCGGCGCGCGTCGACCGCTGACGAACCCTCCCGCGGCGCGCGCCGCGGCGCCCTTCCCCCGCGGGGGCCGGCCCGGCCGGCCCCCGTTCGCCGTTCCGCGCGAATAGAATCGGGCCCGTTCCTCGTCGCGCGCCGCGCGTAAACGCACTTCCGTAAGGAGACGTCATGGAGCACGCCCCCATCCTGGCCGAGCCCGATGCCGACCAGATCAACCCCTTCGAGGAGATGGCCCGGCGATTCGACAAGGCCGCCGGCCTGCTCGGCATCGACCCGGGCCTGCAGAAGGTGCTGCGGGAGCCCGAGAAGGAGCTGAAGGTCTCCATCCCGGTCGTCATGGACGACGGCCGCATCGAGGTCTTCATCGGCTACCGGGTCCACCACAACGTCGCGCGCGGCCCGGCGAAGGGGGGCATCCGCTTCGACCCGGGCGTCACGCTCGACGAGGTGCGCGCGCTCGCGTCGTGGATGACGTGGAAGTGCGCCGTGATGAACATCCCGTTCGGCGGCGGCAAGGGCGGGGTCGTCTGCGACCCGCGGAAGCTCTCCCGCGGGGAGCTCGAGAGGATCACGCGGCGCTACACGTCGGAGATCATGGACATGATCGGTCCCGACCGCGACGTTCCCGCGCCCGACGTCGGCACGGGACCCCAGACGATGGCGTGGATCATGGACACCTACTCGATGCACCAGAGGCGCACCGTGACGTCCATCGTCACCGGCAAGCCGGTCGAGATCGGCGGCTCGAGGGGCCGCGTCGAGGCGACCGGGCGCGGGGTGATGATCGCGGCGCGCGAGGCCGGGAAGGTCCACGGGCTCCCGCTCGAGGGCTCCCGCGTCGTCGTCCAGGGGTTCGGGAACGTCGGCTCCATCTCCGCGAAAATGCTCCACCAGCAGGGGGCGAAGGTCGTGGCCGTCTCCGACGTCTACGGCGCCGTCGCGAACCCGGCGGGCCTCGACGTCCCGGCCCTCCTCGCGTTCCTCGCGAAGGAGAGGACGGTCAAGGGGTTCCCGGGCGCGACGCCCGTCGACCCGGCGGCGCTCCTCACGCTCGACTGCGACTACCTCGTCCCCGCCGCCCTCGAGAACCAGATCACCGTCGAGAACGCGGACGCGGTGAAGGCGAAGATCATCGTCGAGGGGGCGAACGGCCCGACGACCCACCACGCGGACGAGATCCTCGAGAAGCGCGGCATCGTCGTCGTCCCCGACATCCTCGCGAACGGCGGCGGCGTCACCGTCTCCTACTTCGAGTGGGTGCAGGACCGGATGGGCTTCTTCTGGCGGGAGTCGGAGGTCAACGAGCGGCTCGAGGACATCATGGTCGAGTCGTTCCGCGAGGTCGCCGAGATGGCGGCCTCGAGGAAGGTCTCCTACCGGATCGCCGCCTACATGGTCGCGATCCAGCGCGTCGCGCGCGACCTCGAGACCCGCGGCCTCTACGCCTGATCCCCCGGGGCCCGGCCGGGAACGCAACGGGGCGCCCTCGCGGGCGCCCCGTCTCGTTTCCGGGCCTCTCCCGGAACGCCTACCAGATGCTCGGCCGCTCGGCCTGGGGGATCACCATCGGCTCCCCCGCCGCGCAGCCGAACGCCCCGTGGAACTCCGGGAGGGCCGAGAGTGGGCCGAGGACGCGGTAGCGCCCCGGGCTGTGCGGGTCGGTGTTGAGGCGGACCCGGAGCGCCTCGTCGCGGATGTTGTTCCTCCAGACGTTCGCGTAGCTCAGGAAGAAGCGCTGGGCCGGGGTGTACCCCTCGACCTTCGGCGCCTCGTTCGGGTCCCCGCCGAGCGCCTTTCGGAGCGCCTCGTACGAGATCTTCAGGCCGCCGAGGTCGCCGATGTTCTCGCCGAGCGTCAGCTTCCCGTTGACGGACTGGTCCGGGAGCGCCTTGAAGCCGTCGAACTCCTTCACGACGAGGGCGGTCCGCTCCTCGTACGCCTTCCGGTCCTCGTCCTTCCACCAGTTCTTGAGGTTCCCGTCGGCGTCGTAGCGGCTCCCGGAGTCGTCGAAGCCGTGCGACATCTCGTGCCCGATGACGACGCCGATGCCGCCGTAGTTCACGGCGTCGTCCCCGTCGGCCCAGAAGAACGGCGGCTGCAGGATGCCGGCCGGGAAGACGATCTCGTTCATCGTCGGGCTGTAGTACGCGTTGACCGTCGGCGGCGTCATCCCCCACTCGGCCCGGTCGATCGGCTTGCCGAGCTTGCCGACGTTCCGCTTCACCTCGAACGCGCTCGCGTTCACGACGTTCTCGAAGTACGAGGCGCGGGAGACGGGAAGGGCGGAGTAGTCGCGCCACCGGTCGGGGTAGCCGATCTTCACGCCGAACGCGGCGAGCTTGGCGAGCGCGGCCTTCTTCGTCTCGGCCCCCATCCAGGGAAGGGCCTCGATCCGCTCCTTCAGGGCGGAGCGGAGGTTCTCGACGAGGACCTTCATCCGCTCCTTCGACTTCGGGGAGAACGCCTTCTCGACGTAGAGCTGGCCGAGCGCCTCGCCGAGGGCGCCGTCCGTGGCGGCCTGGACCCTCTTCCAGCGCTCCTCCTGCTCCGGGACGCCGTTCAGCGTCCGGCCGAAGAAGGCGAACGACTCCTCGTCGAACCGCTTCGGCAGCATCGAGGCCGACGCGCGGAGGACGTGCCAGCGGAAGTAGGTCTTCCAGGAGTCGAGCGGCTCGGACGCGGCCATCGCGGCGAACGCCGTCGCGAACTCGGGCTGGCGGACGTTCAGCTCCTGCCCGTCGGGGACGCCCATCGCCGCGAGGTAGGCCTTCCAGTCGTAGCCGGGCGCGGCCTCGACGAGCTGCGCCAGCGTCCGCTTGTTGTAGTTCTTCTCCGGGTCGCGCATCTCGACGCGCGTCCGCGACGCCTTCGCGAGCTTCGTCTCGAGGTCCATCACGACCGCGGCCTTCGCCGCCGCCGCCTCCGGCTTCTCGCCGAGGAGCTCGAGCATCTTCGCGACGTGGGCGACGTACTTCTCGCGGATCTCCTTCGACTTCGCGTCGTCCTTCAGGTAGTAGTCCCGGTCGGGGAGGCCGAGGCCGCCCTGCCCGAGCATCGGGATGTAGCGCGTCGCCTGCTTCTGGTCCTGGGCGACGAAGAACGAGTAGCCCGCACCGAGCCGCCGGGCGTGCAGCTCGGAGACGAGCTTCGGGAGGTCGGCGTTCGACTTCAGGGCGTCGACCTTCGCGAGCCACGGCTCGAGCGGCTTCGTCCCCGCCTTCTCGATGGCGGCGAGGTCCATGCCGGAAGCGAAGAAGTCGCCGACCTTCTGCTTCACGCTCCCCTTCGGCCAGTCGGTCTTCGCGGAGGTCTCCTCGAGGATCGTCTTCAGCACCGCCCGGTTCCGGTCCGCGAGCTCCTCGAATGAGCCCCACCGCGACTTGTCGGCCGGGACGGGGTTCGCCTTCACCCAGCCGCCGACGGCGTACTGGTAGAAGTCCTCGCACGGCCTGACGGCGGGGTCGAAGTTCGCGGCGTCGATCGGCTTCGCGACCGGGACGGCCGTCGCGGCGGGGCCGGCCGCGGCGGCGGAGAGGGAGAGGGTGAGAACGGAGATCACCAGGACGGACTTCGAGCGCATCGCTCCTCCTTGACGAGGCCCAGATACGCGGGGAAGGGAGCGCGGGTTTCCGGTCGGCCGCCTCAGCGGCCTGCCTTCCGGTACGTCCCGACGAGCTCCGCCTTCCCGAGGACGTGCCCCTCCATCGCCTTCTCGAGGGCCGCCTTCGTCGGGCTCCCGAGGTCGGGGAGGACGGCGTCGAGGGCGTAGAGCTTGAAGAAGTAGCGGTGCGTGCCGATCGGCGGGCAGGGACCTCCCCAGCCGGTCCGCTTCCAGTCGTTCCGCCCCTCGCGCGTCCCCGGGGGCAGATCCTTCGGGGCGACGCCCTCGGGGAGGCCCCGCGCCGCCGGCGGAAGGTCGTAGAGGACCCAGTGGACCCAGGTCATCTTCGGGGCCGCCGGGTCGGGGGCGTCCGGGTCGTCGACGACGAGGGCGAGCGACTTCGTCCCGTCGGGGATGCCGGCCCACTTCAGCTGCGGCGAGACGTCCGCCCCCTCGCAGGAGTGCCTCGGCGGGATCGAGGCCCCGGCCCCGAACGCGGGCGAGACGATCGAGAAGCGGACGACCGCCGAGGCGGCGGGGACGGTGACGAGGGCGGCGGTCAGGAGCGGAAGGGCGAAGAGCGCGAGGAGCGCGAGCCGCATCGGGGCACCTCCATCGTCCGGGATCACACGATTCTCTCCCCCGGCAGGTCGGCGGGGACGCCGATCGTGCCGGGGCTGCCTTACGATGGAGCGATGCCAGGCGAGGGGGGCGGGGCTGCCGCGATCGCGGATCGCGAGGACGCGGGCCGGTCCTTCGCCCTCGGCGCCCTGACGAGCCTGGCCGCGCTCCTTCTCCTCGCCGAGCTCGTCTGCCGCTCCCTCCTCGCGACGGGAGGGCTCTACCGGCTCGTCGACGCGTCCGGCTCGCTGACGAGCGTCGCGGAGGCGAGGGCCCGCGCCAGGGCCTTCGCGCCGGGGGATGCCGTCGCCCTTCTCGGCGACAGCGTCGCCGGCCCGACCGCTCTCCTGCAGCACCGGGTCCCCGGCGCGCGCGGGAAGACGCTGACGGCCGAGCTCGGCCGGAGGCTCGCGCCGCGCGGCGTCCTCCCGCTCTCCGCCGACGGCATGCTCCTCCCGGACCTCGAGGGCCTCCTCGAGTCGCTCGACGAGGAGCCGCGGGACGCCGTCCTCCTCCTGAACTTCCGGATGTTCGCCGCCCCGTACGAGTCCCCGGGGGCCGCAGCGTCGCGGGACGCCTTCCTGCCTCGGGGCGACGTGGCGCTTCGATCCGCGCGGCCGGCGGGAGACCGGCTCGGCAGCCGGCTCTACGAGTCCGCGGCCGCCGCGTCGCCCTTCTTCCTCGTGACGCAGGTCCTCCGGGCTCGGGCCTTCGCCCCCTCGCGGAAGGACGTCCTCGAGCGCGTCCTGGCACGCCTCCTCCCGGCCGCCGACGACGACGACCTCGCCGCCTCCGTCCTGCGGCTCCGGATCGCGCCGATCTACGAGGACCGCGCCTGGAACGCCTCGGCTCCCGCCTTCGCCTCGCTCTCGAGAATCCTCGCGCGGCGGCGGAGCGCCCGCACCCTCGTCGCCCTGACGCCGCAGAACCCGGTCGAGACGGCGTCCCTCTCCCCGGAGCGTCTCCGGTCGAACCGCGACCTCCTGAGACGCGCGGTGGAGGCCGGTCTCGGGCCCGCAGGCCGGTACCTCGACCTCGCCGACGCCCTCCCGGAAGACGCCTTCCTCGATCACTGCCACCTGACGGGCCAGGGAAACGCGCGGGTCGCCGAGGCGCTCGCCTCGACCCTCGGACGCGGGGCGGGCGGGGTCGCCCCGTGAGCCGCTCCTTCCGCCGCGGCCTCCTCGTCGGCGCGGCCATCTTCGCGGCGATCGTCCTCGTCCTCGTCCTCACCGGCGACCTCTCGTCGTCCGGCTTCATCTACGTCGACTTCTGAGCCGCCGTGATCTTCAACACGAGCTGGTTCCTCGTCTTCTTCCCGGCGGCGTTCCTCGTCCTCGCGCTGGCGCCCGGCCCCCGCGTGCGGCTCGCGGCGCTCCTCGCGCTGAGCGCCGTCTTCCACTACCACTTCGCCGGCCCCGCCGGCGTCGCGCCGATCATCGCGATGGGCGCCGCCACGTACGCGGGCGGCCTCCTCGTGGGCCGGGCGGAAGGGACGCCCCGGCGGCGGCTCTTCTTCGCCTTCCTCGTCGTCCCGGTCGCCGGGCTCGTCGCCTACAAGTACCAGGGGCTCCTGCTCGGGTCGCTCGGGGCCCTCCTCGGCGGCCCGGTCGGACTCGCTCTCCCCGCGGTCCGGCCGCCGGCGCTGCCGCTCGCGATCTCGTTCTTCACGTTCGAGTTCGTCCACTACCTCACCGACGTCTACAAGGGAAGCCCGCCGATTCGGGACCCCGCCCGCTTCGCCCTCTTCGCGATCCACTTCCCGTCGATCGTCTCGGGACCGATCAAGCGGTTCCAGCCGTTCCTCGCGCAGCTCGAGGGGGGCCTCCCCCGGCCCCGGCCCGAGGCGCTCGTCCTCGGCGCGGGACAGGCGGCGCTCGGCTTCGCCAAGAAGCTCGTCGTCGCCGACGCCGCCGCCGAGGCGATCTCGCTCGTCCAGGCCGCGCCGCCGTCCCGGACGTCCGTCGTCCTCCTCGTCGCGCTCCTCTCGGTGAGGATCCTCTTCGACTTCAGCGGCTACAGCGACATCGCCATCGGGCTCTCGCGCATGATCGGCGTCGAGCTGCCTCCCAACTTCCGGACTCCGTACGCCGCGAGGAACATCGCCGAGTTCTGGCAGCGCTGGCACATCTCGCTCTCGTCCTGGATCCGCGACTACCTCTACGTCCCGCTCGGGGGGAGCCGGCACGGGATGCTCCGCCGCGTCCTGAACCTCGCCCTCACGATGTTCCTCTGCGGCCTCTGGCACGGGGCCGCGTGGCACTTCGGCGTCTGGGGGCTCTACCACGGCGCGGGGCTCGGCGCCCACGCGCTCTGGCGATCGAGCCCCGCCGCGGTCCGGTTTTCCCGGGTCCCCGCCGCGAACCTCCTTTCCACTATCCTCACCGTATGCTTCGTCGCGTTCGGATGGCTCCTGTTCTTCTATCCGCTCGCGGACGTCGCGCGCTTCTCGCGGGCGCTCTGGTCGCGCTGACGGCGGCCTTCGTCGCGGGGCGCCCGGCGGCGGGCGCGACCCCGGACGGCGACGTCGTCGTCACGCGCAAGGCGGACTACGTCCACGTCCTCTGGGACGCGGGAGCGGCCGCCGCCGGAACGAAGGCTGCCGACAGGGGGGCCCTCCTCGGTGCCGCCGCGCGCCTCGCCGCGAGCCGCCTGAAGGCGAACGACCCGGACGAGGTCCGCATCGACGTCGTCGTCGTCAAGGAGAAGGACGGCTACGGCAAGCCGAAGTGGGACAGCCTCACCCGCGTCGCGCGGCTGACGGCGCGGCTCACCCGGCTCTCCACCTGGGCCGCGGCGCACCCCGCGCCCGCCGCCGCCGACGCCTCGCTGTTCGAGAAGGTCGAGTGGCGCTGAGCGGGGGTCCGCTCCGCCTCGTCCCCGTCCTCGCGCTCCTCCTCGCTTCGCCGTCGGGGGCCATCCGCCCGGTCTCGCACTACCACGACCTCGTGGCCGGCTCGTTCTCCCCGGGCTTCCGCGACGGCCCGTTCGCGGAGGCACGCTTCTCCTCCCCGGTCGGGCTCGCCGTCTCGCCCGACGGGACCCGCCTCTACGTCGCCGACCGGGACAACAACCGGATCCGAGTCGTCCTCCTCGCCGAGGGGAACCGCGTCGAGACGGTCGCCGGGACGGGCGAGGCGAGTCTTCGCGACGGCATCCTCCGCTCCGCCGCGCTCGACCACCCCTACCTCGTCGCCCTCCTCCCCGGGGAGAAGCTCGTCGTCGTCGAGGCCGGGGAGCGGCTGCGCCTCGTCGACCTGAAGGCCGGCGCGGTCCGCGAGATCGCGATCCCGGGACGGGTCGTGCACGGGGTCTTCGCGCTCGTCGCGTCGCCCTCCGGCGCTCTCTACGCCTCGAGCCCGGAAGAGAGGCAGGTCTACCGCGTCGACGTCGCGACCTCGCGGGCCCGGCCTCTCCTTCCCCCCGGGTCGACCGTGAAGCCGACCGGCCTCTGCCTCTGCGGGGCGGCGGGGGATCGGCTCGCGGTCGCGGACGCGGCGGGCGGGCGGGTCTTCTTCCTCGGCTCCGACGGACGGCGGGAGACCGTCGGAAACGTCACCGGGGTCCGGGCCCTGGCGTGCCAGGGGGACCGGCTCTGGGCGCTGCGCGCCGACCCGAAGACGCCCCTCGTCGTCCTCTCGCCGCGCGGCGACGCCACGCCGCGCTCGGTCTGGGGCCCGGTGCTGTCGCAGGAGAAGGGCGAGCAGATGCCCGTCTTCGCCGCGCGGTCGGCCGATCCCGCCGGGCTCGTCGTCGACCCGAGGGAGGAGAGGCGGCTCTTCGTCGCCTCGCCCCTCCGGAACGTCGTCGGGAGCGTCCGCGACTACGACTTCGCCGGCTCGGTGAACTCGGAGCAGCCGCAGCCGGACGGCCTGACCGACTTCGCCTACCCGAGACGCAAGCCGCCGGCCACGGTCCGGCTCCTCCTCGCCGGGGATTCCCGCTCGTTCTACGTCTCCGAGCGCGAGAAGGTCGCGAGCGGGGGACGGATCAACCGGATGCAGGTCCTGGCGAAGCGGCTGGAGCTCTTCCTCGACGCCGAGGCCGCCCTCGCGGGGCGCCGGGAGAGCGTCCAGGTCCTCTCGGTGGGCCGCGTCAGCTGGGAGCCGCTCTTCCTCTGGCCCGCGACCGACGTCCCGCCGCTCGCGACCGCCTACGACGTCGACCGCGTCCTCGTCCTCGTCGGGCCCGACTCGGCGCTGCAGTTCACGGCGTGGTACGACCGCCCCCTCGGCCCGGACGGGCTGCCCACCCGCGCGCTCGACGGCGAGTTCACGCTGAGGGCGCCCCGGGAGCGGGTCCAGCCCGGCCGCCCGTCGAAGTTCTTCCGTGACTGCGAGGCACGCGGGCTCGTGAAGGTCCTCCCGAAATCCCTCGAGTTCGCGGAGCTTCCCCGCCTCGCCGCGGACCCGGCCCTCCGTCCCCAGATCGTCGAGCTCCTCGGGGAGCCGCTCGGGGCCCTCTCGCGCCGCCTCGTCGACGGCAGCGGCCGGCGTCGCGAGCTGACGCTCGTCTACCTCCCGAAGGCGGTGCCGGAGCCCGACGACGTGGCCCGCGACGTCTGGAGGGCCGTCTCGGCGAGGTATTCCCTCCCCCTCCTCGACCTCTCCGCCGAGATGCACGCCTTCGGCGTCAGCTTCTCGCCGCTCTCCGAGCTGGACGGGTACGACCACTTCACGGTCGAGGGGACCACGCTGCTCGGCTGGCTCCTCGCCCGCCGCCTCGAGGGTGCGGGCTACCTCTCGCCCGCCCGGTCGATCGCCCGGGCGGGCGACGCCGCCCCGCCCGCTCCCGTACGATGAGGCGATGCCCGAGACCTCCCCGGCCTTCGCGTTCCGCGGCGCCACGAAGCGCTACGGCGACCTCCTCGCGCTCTCCGGGCTGACGCTCGAGGTGCCGCCGGGCGTCGTCTTCGCGCTCGTCGGGCCGAACGGGGCCGGAAAGACGACCGCGATCGGTCTCCTCACCGGCCTCCTCGCCCCGACCGCCGGGTCCGCCGCGGTCTTCGGGGTCGACGTCGCGACGAGCCCCGTCGAGGCGAAGCGGCTCCTCGGCTTCGTCCCCGATCGCCCCTGGCTCTGGCCGCGCTGGACGCCGCGCGAGACGCTCCGCTTCGTCGGCACGGTCTTCGGCGCGCGCGGGCCGGCGCTCGAGGAGCGGATCTCGCGCGAGCTCTCCGCGTTCGGCCTCGACGGCGCGGCCGACCGGACGAACGAGACCCTCTCCCACGGCACGCGGCAGAAGGTCGCGCTCGCCCAGGCCTTCCTCCACGACCCGCGCCTCTTCGTCCTCGACGAGCCGATGGTCGGGCTCGACCCGCTCGCGCAGAGGCTCCTCGTCGATCGGCTCCGCGAGCGGACCGGCGCCGGCGCGTCCGTCCTCCTGACGACGCACCACCTCTCCCTCGCCGAGGAGGTCGCCGACGAGGCGGGCGTCCTCGTGAAGGGGAGGCTCGCCGCCCGCGGCGCCCCGCTCGCGATCACGGCACGCGGCCGGACGGGCCGGCTCTCCGACCTCTTCTTCGACCTCGCGTCGGACGAAGGGCCGTGAGCGGCGGCCGCGTCGCGCTCGCAAACGCCCTGAAGGCCGCCGGGCGCGGCCTCTCGTTCCGCTCGACGTGGGAGGCGGGAGGAGCCCTCGCCGTCGCCGCCTCCGCCCTCGCGTTCCTCGCCGGGGAGTACGCGGGGCTCTCCTACCTCGTCGGCCTCGGCCGGCGCGGCGTCGAGCTCCTCCCCTCGCTCGTCCCGGCGTTCCTCCTCGAGCGGCTCCTCCTCGCCGCCCTCGCCGGGACGGCCGCGCTCCTCCTCCTCGGCGCGCTGACGACCGCCGTCTCGACGCTCTTCCTGTCGGAGGAGCTCCTCTTCCGGGCGACGCTCCCGGTGCCGCACGCGCGGCTCCTCTTCCGGCAGGCCGCGACGACGATCGTGCTCGCCTCGGGACCCGCCCTCCTCCTCGTCCTCCCGGCCCTCGTCCTGGCCGCGCGGACGTGCGCGTCCCCTCTCGTCGCGTCCGCCACGCTCGCCGCGTCGTTCCTCGCCGTCACCGTCCTCTCGGGCACCGCCGGGAACGTCCTCGCCCTCGGCGTCGTCGCGCTCTTCCCTCCGCGCCGCGCGCGCCTCCTCGCGGCGTTCCTCTCGGCCTCCGGGCTCGGCGCCGCCGTCGTCGGCCTCCGGGGCGCGCGGCCGGAGCGCTTCCTCGACCCTGAGGCCGCGCTCGACCTCCTCCTCCGCCTCGGGACGACGCCGCCCGGAGGGCCCGGCGCGAACCCGCTCGCGCTCGCCGCGAACGCGGCAGCCCGGGGCCTCGCGGGAGAGGCGTCCGGCCTCGCGACGGCCCTCGCGCTGCTCGCAGGTGCGCTCGCCCTCCTCGCGCTCGCCTCGACGGCCCTCGCGCCCCTCCACCTGCGACTCCTCCGCCGGAGCCGCGAGCAGGCCGAGGCGCCGTCGCGCCGCGGTGCCGTCCCGCCCGCCTCGTCGGCCGCGGCCGAGCTCCTCCGGGCGGAGGTGAGGACGCTCCTGCGCGATGCGGCGACGCCTGCGCAGCTCGGGACGCTGACCGCCGTCTTCGTCCTCGACCTCCTGAACCTGAGGCTCCTCCCCGCGGGCGACGCCGCCTCGCGCGACGTCGTCCACGGCCTGCAGGCCGGGCTCGGCCTCTTCCTCGTCTCGGCGCTCGCCCTCCGCTTCGCCTACCCCGCCGTCTCGACGGACGGTCGCGCGGCCCTCGTCCTCCGGTCGCTCCCGCTCTCCCCCGCGCGCCACCTCGTCCTCCGCTGGGTGGTGCGGGCCCTTCCGGCGCTCCTCGCGGCGCTCCTCCTCGCCGGCGCCTCGGCCGCCGTCCTCGGCGCGCGCGGCTTCCCGCTCGGAGCCGCCCTCGCCGCGGCCACCGTCGGGGGGCTCGCGATCCCGGCGCTCCACGTGGGGCTCGGCGCCCTCTTCCCCCGCTACGACGCCCCGAACCCGGTCTCCGTCGCCCTCGGCCCGGGCGGCCTCCTCGCGATGGGGCTCTCGACGCTCCTCGCGACCGTCCCCGTCCTTTTCGTGAGCGAGGGGCTCAGGAGCCTCCTCGAGGCGCTCCTCGGAGCGCGGCTCGACGCGACTCTCCTCCTCGCGGCGTGGGCCTCCGCCGCGCTCGGCCTCGCCGCGGGCGCGATGCTCGGGGCGGCCCGACGCCTGCCGCGGGCGGACCTCTCCGCGAGCTGACCGCGCGGCGGGCGGACGGTCAGGCGACCCGGTTCTTCGGTTCTTCGCCCCGGAGCACCCGCGCGGCCTCCTCGCACGCCGTCCTCGCCATCGCGAGCCGCGTCTCGCGCGTCGCCGAGCCGAGGTGCGGGAGGAGGACGACGTTCGGGAGCGGAAGCAGCGCCGGGTGGACCTCGGGCTCCTTCTCGAAGACGTCGAGGCCGGCACCGCCGAGGTGGCCGGACACGAGGGCCTCCGCGAGCGCCGCCTCGTCGACGACCGGCCCGCGCGCGGTGTTGATCAGGATCGCGCCGGGCCTCATCCGCGCGAGCTCGGCGGCGCCGAACCGGCCGCGCGTCGCGGGCGTGAGCGGGACGTGGATCGAGACGACGTCCGACTCGGCGAGGAGCCTCTCGAACGCCTCCGGGGGGTCCCCTTCCACGACGCCGAGGACGCGCATGCCGAAGGCCTCCGCGCGCCGCGCCACGGCGGACCCGATCCTCCCCATCCCGTAGACGCCGAGCGTCCTGCCGGCGAGCCCGGTGCCGAGGAGCTCGAGCGGCTTCCAGCCGCTCCAGCTCCCCGACCGGAGGAGCGCCTCCCCCTCCCGGAGCCGCCGCGTCACGGCGAGGAGGAGGAGCCACGCGAGGTCGGCCGTCGCCTCCGTCAGGACGCCGGGCGTGTTCGTCACGACGACGCCGCGCTTCCGGCACGCCTCGAGGTCGACGTTGTCCGTCCCGACGGCGCAGTTCGCGACGACCTTCAGGCGCGGCGCGAGGGCGAGGAGGGCGTCGGTGACCCTCTCCCGCGGGGTCGGGACGAGGGCATCCGCCTCGGGGAGATCGAGGCGCGCCGCCTCCTCCCACGCCCCGGGGAGGCCGACGACGACCTCGAACCCCGCGAGGAGCTCCGTCGTCGACGGCTCGGGTAAAGGCTGCGACACGAGCACTTTCACGCTCCGAGCGTACCCGAGGCGAGGGAGCGGAGGCACGGCGTTGCGGAACTTTCGGGCGCGCCGGTCCGTAGTATCCGGGGCATGAAGGCGAAGTACGCCCTGGCCCTCGGCTTGCTGGGAGCGGCGGCGCTCGCGGCCCTGCTTCCGCGCTTCGACGCGGCCCAGCCGCGCGGTCTCTCGATCACGCGACCGCAGGCCGTCGCGATCGCCGACGCGGAAGCCCGTGGCCTCGGAATCCCACTGGAGCGCGCGTTCCGCGTGGAGACGTGGGAGGAGAACCTCCTCGTCGAGCAGGAGACCGCGGGCGACTCCCGGATGCGGCGAGCGCTCGACGGCGACCCGGTCGTCGGACCGCGTCTCGGGGCCTTCCGGGTCACCTACTTCCGGGAGGGGCTCGAGAAGAACCCCGAGTTCGGCTACGTCCTCGTGGGGAAGGACGGAGCGGTGCTCGGGGCGAGGGTCCGGGCGCGAGCGGAGGAGAAGGGAGCGCGGCCTTCGGAAGCCGACGTTCGCGCGATCGCCGACCGCTTCGTCTCCTCGCGCTCGTTCGCGGGCGCGCCGCGGCCGGAGTACGACGGTGCCCGGCCGAACGTCCTGAAGGACCGCGTCGACCACACGCTCCGCTACCGTGTCGCGCACGACGGGGAGCCGGCCTCGATCTCGTTCTTCCTGAACGTCTACTTCGTCGGCGACCGCCTCGCGGGCTGGGAGCTGCACGAGGAGTACCGCGACGGCCGGGCGTTCCGGTACGCCTTCGGCGGCAGCGTCGCGACGACGCTCGCCAGCTTCGCCGTCGTCTTCGGCCTCCTCTTCGTCCTCCTCGGGATCTTCCTGAAGAAGTACCACGCCGGCGAGGTCGGCGTCGGCACCGGCGCCTGGCTCTTCGGCGCGCAGCTCGTCCTCTTCCTCGCGTTCGACGTCCTCGTCGCGCGGGCCCAGGGCTACAACCTCGGCCTCGGCGGCGTCGACGCCTTCCAGACGACCCTCGCGCAGGCCGCCTTCCGCTTCCTCTTCTTCGACGTCCCGCTCGCGGCGCTCGTCTTCCTCTCCTGGTCGGTCGGGGAAAGCTACGCCCGCGAGCGCTGGGGCGAGAAGCTCGCCTCGTTCGACGCCCTCCTGCGCCGCGACGCCCGGAACGCCACGGTCGGCGGCTCGCTCCTCACCGGCCTCGTCCTTTCCCCCGCCGTCGCGGCGGCCGCGCTCCTCCCCTACGCGCCCGCGCTCGCCCTCGGAACGGCCCGGCCCGTCCTCGGCGACCTCGCCGAGATCGTCCTCTCCTCCGAGGCGGGCCCCGCCACCTCCGTACTCGTGGCGCTCACGATGGCGATCCCGATCGCGGTCGTCGCGCTTCTCTTCACGCTGTCGGCGTTCCATCGCCGTCGGCTCCTCTGGGTCGGCCTCCTCGCTTCGGCGGCGATCGGCTCCATCCTCGCCCTCGGCCTCGCGCCGGTGGGCCCCTCGACGATCCGGTTCCTCCTCGGCTTCGGCGCGCCGCTCGCGGCCGCGGGCGTCTTCCTCGCGAGCGACCTTCTCGCGTCCGCCGTGGCGCTGTTCGGCTCCACGCTCCTCCTCGCGCTCCTCCCCCTCCTCCGCTCCTTCGAGGGCCCGGCGCTCCACGGCACGGCCGCGGCCCTCCTCGTCCCGCTCCTCCTCCTTCTCGCCCTCTCCCTCGCGGGCCTCGCGACCCGCCGCACGGTCGAGTACCGCTACGAGGACCTCGCCCCGCACGTGAAGCGGATCGTCGAGCGCGAGCGGGTGAAGGCCGAGATCGACGCCGCGAACCGGATCCAGGCGGCGCTCCTCCCGCCGAGCGACCCGAAGCTGCCGGGCGTCGTCGTCGCCTCGCACTACCGCGCCGCGACGGAGATCGGCGGCGACTACTTCGACTTCCTCCCGCTCTCCGGCGGACGGCTCGGCCTCGCGTTCGGCGACGTCGCCGGGCACGGCCTGACGAGCGGCATCGTGATGGCGATGGCGAAGTCGGCGCTCCTCGTGCAGACCGGCCACGACCCCTCGCCCGTCCGCGTCATGGAGGTCCTGAACGAGACGGTGAGGAAGACGGCCCCGAAGCGGATGCTCATGACGTTCTTCTTCGGCGTCCTCGACCCCGCGACGGGGAGCCTCCGCTACTGCTCGGCCGGGCACCTCGACCCGTACGTCGTCGGGCACGGAGGCTCGGTCGAGCCGCTCTCGGCCTGGGGCTTCCCGCTCGGCGTGAAGCGGCGCGAGCCGTTCGTCGAGCACGTCGCGCAGCTCCGCCCCGGCGACCGGCTCGTCCTCTACAGCGACGGGCTCATCGAGGCGCTCGACGACGACGGCGAGCCGTTCGGCTTCTCCCGCTTCGAGGACGTCCTCCGCGACGCCGCGCGCGACGGGGCGGGCGAGATCCGGCAGGCGCTCCTCTCCGCCGTGAAGCGCTTCACCCGGAACCGCCCGCCGGAGGACGACCAGACGCTCGTCGTCCTCTCGGTCAACGGCCATGCGTCCGCGGCGGAAGCCGTCGCCTGAGGGGCGGCGGCCGGCCCGTCACGGCTCCCGCCGCGCCGCCTTCGTCTCCTCGAGCTCCTCGAGCGTCCTCGGCCAGTCGTCCTTCAGGAGGCGCGAGAGGGCGCGGTCCGCGAGGAGCTTCCCGCCCGTCTGGCAGGTCGCGCAGTAGTTCGCCTCGTTGTCGGCGTAGACGAGCCGCTGGACCGGGTCGCCGCAGGCCGGGCAGGGCCTCCCGTAGCGGCCGTGGACGGCGAAGTCGGGGCGGAACGCGGTCACCTTCTCGGGGAAGCGGTCGCCCGCCTCGGCGCGGAGCCGCTCGAGCCAGGACGAGAGCGTCGAGCGCGTCGCCTCGAAGAGCCTCGTGACCTCCGCGTCGTCGAGCTTCCGGGTCAGGGCGAAGGGGGACATGCCCGCCGCGTGGAGGATCTCGTCGGAGTAGGCGTTCCCGATCCCGGCGAAGAGGCGCGGGTCGGTCAGGGCGCGCTTGATCGTGTGGCTCTCGGAGCGGAGCGCCGCCGCGAACGAGGCGAGGTCCGCCTCGAGCGGCTCGATCCCGCCACGCGAGAGGGCCGCGAGCTCCTCCTCCGTCGCCACGACGTGGAGCGCGGCGCGCTTCTTCGGGCTCGCCTCCGTCAGGAGGAGCGTCGCCCCCGGCAGGTCGAAGGCTGCGAGCCCGACTTTCTTCGGCACCGGTGCCCGGGGCGCGTCCTTCCAGTGGAAGCGTCCCGCGATCATCAGGTGGACGGCGAGGAACGGCCCGCCCTCGAGCTCGAAGACGACCCGCTTGCCGAGCCTCCGCACGCCGCGGACGGTCTTCCCCTCGGCCGACGAGAGCGGCGGCGCGACGGTGCGGACGAGGAAGGGCGAGGCGACGCGGACCCGCTCGAGCGGCCTGCCCGCGAGGCGACGCGTCAGGTGCTCGACGTAGAGCGCGACGTCGGGGAGCTCGGGCACGTCACTTCGGCGAGAGCCTCAGGACGAGGTAGATGAAGACGTGCGCGAAGCCGGCCCAGACGAGCGCGAAGGCGAGGGTCCCCCAGGGGCGCTTGCCGGCGTGCGCGACCATGGCCGCGCCGCCCCCCGGCACGAGGCGGACGATCGTCGACTTGCCGCGGAGCTTCGGGACGAGCCCCCCCTTCGCGGCGTCCCAGATCCCGATCGCGGTGACCGTCTCGCCGGGGAGGACGACCTTCTCCGAGAACGCGCAGGCCGCGAGCTCCTCCGGCGAGGCGTCCTTCGTCTTCATGTCCTGCCGCACCGAGCCGTCGTCGTCGGCCAGCACGGAGTCCATCGCCGAGATCATGGCGCCGATCTTCGTGAGCCCCATCTCCGTGAACGCCGTCGAGCCCACGTACCGGTTCGCGCGGTCGAGCGCCTCGGGCCCGGTGACGCTCTTCTTCGGGAACTGGTCGAGGAGGCCGTAGCCGAGGAGGTTCACGTCCCCGCGGCTCGACCGGATGACCGAGGGGGCGAGGGCGAAGCCCGCGATCGTGGAGGCGGTGTCGTCTTCGCCGCGCGAGCCGCTCTTGGCGTCGTACTCGTAGGCGACGCAGACGCGCCCGCTGAACGGGGCCTCGAGCGTCGCGCCGAGCGGCTCGATCGGTCCCCAGACCGCCTCCTCCCGCCCGTCCTCGAGCGGGAGCCCCTGCTCGGCCCGCTTCAGCACCCCCCTGTCCCCGCCTCCGAAGATCACCTCCTTCAGCTGCGAGACGACCATGACGAGGCCGAGCGCCCCGAAGCCCGCGAGGATCACGGCGGGGAACGTCTCGATCTTCCCGTGGAGGAGCCAGAAGTAGCCCCCGAAGAGGGCGAGGAGGACGAGGGAGGCGAGGCCGCAGCTCTTCTTGATCATGGCTCCTCCGCGGGCTCCCGGCGCCGCGTGGCGGCGCCGGGACGGCTTCCCGGACGTCGACGATCGGGGTTGACGGCCGAGTCTAGCCCTTCGGCATACTCGGGGCGCGGCGCCGCCGCGGGAGGACGCCATGGAGTACCGGAACCTCGGCCGATCGGGCCTGAAGGTCTCCCCCCTCTGCCTCGGGACGATGATGCTCGGCCGCTGGGGGAACACGGACGAGGCGGAGTGCGTGCGGATCGTCCACCGCGCGCTCGACGCGGGGATCAACTTCGTCGACACGTCGAACAACTACGGCGAGGGCTCGTCGGAGGAGATCGTCGGGAAGGCCCTCGCGGGGCGGCGGAGCCAGGCGGTCCTCGCGACGAAGGTCTGGTCGCGGATGGGCCCCGGGCCGAACGAGCAGGGGCTCTCGCGGAAGGCGATCCAGGAGCAGGTCGAGGCGAGCCTGCGGCGCCTCGGGACCGACGTCATCGACCTCTACCAGATCCACCGCCCCGACCGGACGACGCCGTGGGAGGAGACCCTCTCGGCGCTCACCGACCTCGTGAGACAGGGGAAGGTCCGTTACGTCGGCTGCTCGACGAGCCACGCGTCGGACCCGGGCGTGAGCCCGTGGACGGTCCGCCTCGAGGCGTGGGAGCTCGTCGAGACGCTCTGGCTCTCGGAGAAGAACGGCTGGGAGCGGTGGGTCTCGCTCCAGCCCCCCTACTCGATCCTCCGCCGGACGATGGAGGTCGACCACTTCCCCGTGACGCAGCGCTTCGGGATCGGGAACATGGTCTGGAGCCCGCTCGAGGGGGGATGGCTCACCGGCAAGTACCGCAGGGGGCAGGCGAACCCGCTCGACACGCCCCGCGCCGTCAAGTGGATCGGCGACCTCGGGAACCCGAAGTTCGCGCGGCGGATCGAGGTCGTCGAGGAGCTCCTGAAGCTCGCGGAGGAGAAGGGGCCGTCGCTCGCGCGCTTCGCCCTGAAGTGGACGCTCCGCCACCCCGCCGTCACGTCGACGATCATCGGGCCGAGGACGTTGGAGCAGCTCGAGGACGCCATCGCCGCGCTCGACGTGACGATCACCGACGAGGACGCCGCCCGCGTCGACGCGCTCGTCCCGCCCGGGACGAGCGCGCTGTAGCGCGGCTCACGGGACGATCAGGGGAACGATCGTCGGGTCGCCCGTCGCGTTGTCGATGACCGACGCGTAGGCGAAGGCGCGCCCGCCGGGCGTCCGCACCTCGACCCGCGCCCAGGCGATTGCGGCGTCGCCCGCCCCGCAGGCGGAGAAGACGTCGTCGACCTGGACGAGCGCGCCCGCCGGGACCTCGACGAGCGATTCGCCGCCGAGGGCGGTCCCGTCGGCCGCGAAGAGGCGGATCGCGGCCGTCACCCCGGCCGTGCCGAGGTTCGTCAGGCCGACGTTCGTCCGCACGGCCGCGCTCCGCTTCAGCTGAGGGAGGACCCCCGGCCGCCCCGGCGTCGCGGCCCGCGCCTCGGTGACGCCCGCGAGGTGCGCACCGTACGTCCCGCTCTCGGCGGCGTTGAAGGTCCGCGACGAGACGACGAGCGGGCGTTCCGACGCGATCTCGAGCGCGCCCGAGGCCTTCGCGTCCGCCCCGACGCCGAAGAGCGTCGCGAGGACGTCGGGGAAGCGCGTCGCGCCGGTCGGGATCGCCGTCGTCCGCGTCGAGACGTCTCCGCCCGCGGTCCGGAAGGTGAGCGTCGCCGTCGCCGGCGCGCCCGGGTTCACCGCATCGACGTCGGTCCGCCAGAGGCTTCCCCAGCTGCCGGGGGCGTGCGCCACCGCCGGGACGACGCGGACGTACGGCTGCGGCGACGCGCTCCCCTTCTCGTACGCGCCGACGTCCGGCCGGGAGTCGCGCGCCCGTCCCTCGAGGTCGACCGAAGGGGCGAGCGCCGCGTCCGCCGCGTCGATCGCCGGGCTCCCCTCGAGGAGGTGGAGGTCGACCGAAGGCCACGCCCCCGCGAAGCGCGGGTCGGCGCCGAGGTCGCCGGCGCCCTGGCCCGAGGCGGCCCGCCACGTGCCGTCCAGGATCTCGGCGCGGCCGAACTCAGGGGAGCGGCCCGTCACGAAGTCGGCCTGCAGCTCGTTGTCCTCGCGGCTCCACCAGAGGTTGTTCCGCTCGACGAGCGTCACCTTCGGCCCGAGGTAGATCCCCGTCGGGCTCCCCACCGCGGGGCCCGTGTTGAACGCGAAGACGTTCCCGACGAGCGTCAGCGCGATCGCGGGCGCCGTCCCGTCGTCCCACGGGTAGCCCGCCACGAGCGAGTAGTCGCGCTCGGCGAACGCGGCGTCCCACATGTTGAACGCGACCGTGTTGTTCACGACGACGTAGCTGCCCGGGAAGCGGCCGAGCATCACGGGCGTGATCCCCTGGCCCCAGACGGCGTTGTTCTCCATCCGGCCGCCCGCCCAGAGCTTGATCCCCATGAGCCGGTTCCCCGAGACGCGGTTCCGCCGGACGACGACGCCCGTCACGTTGCCCGAGGTGTCGCGCGAGTTCAGGTCGACGCCGTCCCCTCCGTTGTCGTGGACCCAGCACTCCTCGACGACGACCGCGCGCCCCTTCTCGAGGCCGATGCCGTCGGCCCCGAAGGAGATGCCGCTCCCGAGCCCCCCGCCCCTCACCTCGAGGCGCCGGAACGTCGTCCCGTCGCACGGGCCGGGCGTGCAGTCGATGACCGTGTACGCCGAGTCGTGGAACGTGCCGTCCTCGACGAGGACGTCCTCGACGCCCCCCTGGAGCGCCGCGTCGCCCGAGTTGCCGTCGGTCAGGCGGAGGCACGCCTCGCCCCCCGAGACGTCGAGGTGGTCCAGGACGACGCCGCGATTTCCCCCTTCGAGGAAGAGCCCCCAGACCCGGAAACCGCGGACCGTGAAGCCCGAGAGGCGGATGTGCGAGACGCCCGGGTGGACGTGGACGATGCTTCCCGGCCCGCCGCCGCCGTCCAGGACCGGGGTCTCGCCGGTCCACGCCACGAACGAGATCGGCGCGGCGCTCGTCCCCGAGCGCGTCAGGCCGACCTCGTCCGGGACCGCGTACGCCCCTCCGCGGAACGACACGAGGTCGCCCGGGCCGGCGACGGCGGCCGCGTGCGCGAACGTCCGCCAGGGCCGCTCCGAGGTGCCCGCATTCGCGTCGTCTCCCGACGGCGAGACGACGTACGTCGCGCCCGCCGCCGGACGGGCGTGGAGGAGGAGGAAGAGAAGCAGGAGAGTGGCGAGCGCGAGCTTGAAGGCGAGAAGGAGGGTCCGCTCGCGAAAGGCCACGGCTCACCTCCTCACGGGACGATCACCGGGACGATCGTCGGGTCGGACGTCGCGTTGTCGATGACGGAGGCGTAGGCGAAGAGCGCCCCTCCCGGAGTCGCCACGTCGACGCGCGCCCAGGCGATCGCCGCGTCCCCCGCCCCGCACGCCGCGAAGACGTCGTCCACCTGGACGAGCGCCCCCGCCGGGACGGCCACGGCCTTCGCGCTCCCGAGGGCCGTCCCGTTCGCGGCGAAGAGGCGGATCGACCCCGTCGCCTCGGTCGTCCCGGGGTTCGTCAGGCCGACGTTCGTCCGGCTCGCCGCTCCCCTCTTCAGCTGCGGCAGGACCCCCGGCCTCCCCTCCGTCACCGCGCGCTCCTCTCCCACGCCCGCGAGGTGCGCCCCGTACGTGCCGTTCTCCGTCGCGTTCCAGGTCCGCGAGGAGACGACGAGCGGGCGGTCCGACGCGATGCGGAGCGCGCCCGAGGCTCTCTCCTCCGCCCCCACGCCGAGGAGCGAGACGAGGACGTCGGAGAAAAGGCGCGTCCCGGGCGCCGTCGTGCCGCTCCACGTCCGCGCCTCCCCGCCGCCGGCGGGGGTGAAGCGGACCTCGAGGCACGCCCCCGCGCCCGTCGCGTTCACGACGGCCACGTCGGTCCGCCAGAGGCTTCCGTACGCGCCGGGCGCGTGCGCCGCCGCCGGGACCGTCTTCACGTGGAGCGGCGTGCAGGCGGCCTCGCCCGCCCAGCCGGGCGGCAGCGTCACGAGGTACGTGTCGACCTCCTCCGTCCCCGAGCGCCCCCAGTTCGACGTGAAGAGGACCTTCGTCAGGTCGCGGTTCGCGGTCGCGTGCGGCTCGGCCCAGTAGTCGTGCTCCTGCGCCGGGTCGACGAGGGAGCGGGTGTGGGCGAGGCGGACGACGCCCCCGCCCGGCTTCAGCTCGACGAGGAAGACGGAGTCGTCCATCCACGCCTCCGAGGTCCGCGTCGCGTCGTGCGTCGAAACGACCGCCCACCCCGGGCGGCGTACGGACCGGCCGGAGAAGTGGAGGCCGATCGGCGTCCTCGAGAAGTCGATCGAGAGGAGCGCCGTCCGCGCGCCGGTCTCGAGGTCGACGTACGCGATCTCGTCCGTGTCGTTGTCCTGATAGGCGAAGACCTCCCGCCCGGACGCGTCGTACGCGACGTCGCCGTGCCCGACGGCGCGGATGAGCCCGCGGCCGTTCTTCAGGTCGCGGTCCCAGGCCATCAGGCCGCACGGGTTCGCGTCGGTGCCGAGCGTCGCGGCCGGGCAGGCGTCGCACTGCGCGAGGAAGAAGCGTCCCGAGAGGCTGATCGAGACGTTGTCCGTCGCGCGGGCCGCGGGGAACGCGCTCACGTCGCGCGTCGCGACGACCCGGTCGGCGGCGAGGTCGTAGACGAGGAAGGCGACGACCTCGTACGCCTCGTCCTCGGCCATCAGGCCGAAGGTCCTCCCGTCGGCGCTCGGGCTCCCCTCCCATCGCGTCCAGACGTACGTCAGCGTCCGGCCGGGGACGACGCCGGCAAAGTCGCGCCACGTCGTCACCTCCCCGGTCGTCGCGTCGACGCGCAGGAGCCGCGTCCCGTCGTTCGCCCAGAGGATCTTCGGGTCCGTCGCGTCCCAGCGTGGCTCGGTCTCGACGACGTCGGGGAGCTTCCGGACCTTCCGGAGGGTGGCGGCGTCCCAGACGTACGTCGTTCCGGCGAGGCCGCGGAGGAGAAAGAGCGACCCGTCGGCGTTCCACGCCTGGACCCGGGAGTACTCGTCCTTCAGGCCGCGGGACGGGTCGCCGGATTCGACGTCCCCGGTCCGGTCCGTCACCCGCGTGACGCAGCGGCCGAACGCCGGGTCGCGGTACGAGGCCCGCGGAGCCGGCTCGGCGAGGGTGTTCGGCTGCCTCACGTCGAGGGTCGTGACGAGCGGCGGCTCGGCCCCCGCGCAGGACTGCGGGAGGGCCGACGTCGCCCGGCTCCAGAGGAGGATCGTCAGGAGGACCAGGGCCGCGAGGGCCCACTTCAGGGCGAACAGGAGGGTGCGGTCGCGGAGGGTCACGGCTCGCCCTCCCTCACGGGACCTCGAGCGGAACGATCGTCGGGTCCCCCGTCCGGTTGTCGATGACCGAGGCGTAGGCCCACGCGAGGCCGCCGGGCGTCGTCACCTCGACGGTCGCGTACGCGACGTCGCGGTCCCCCGCGCCGGCGACGCCGAACGGGTCGACGACCTGGTTGAGGGCGCCCGGCGGGACGCTCACGTCGATCGGCGCTCCCACCGCGACGCCGTCGGCGTCCCAGAGCCGGAGCCGCGCGGTCACGGCCGAGCTCCCGAGGTTCGCGACGCCGACGTTCGTCCGGAAGAGGGCGTTGCGCGCGAGCTGCGGGAGGACTCCGGTCTGCCCCGGCGAAAGGGCGTCCTTCGGCTCCACCGCGGGAAGGAAGCCGCCGAACGTCCCGCTCTCTCCCTGGTTGAAGGTCCGCGACGCGACGCAGAGCGTCCGGTCCGAAGCGATGCCGAGCGCACCGGACGCGCTCGCGTCCGACGCGACGCCGAAGAGCGCGACGAGGACGTCGGCCCACTCGCGCGTCCCGTTCGCCGCGAGCGTCGACGTCCGCGTCGACGGCACGCCGTCGACCGGCACGAAGGTCAGCGTCAGGCTCGCGAGGGAGCTGCCGGGGTTCACGACGGCGAGGTCCGTCCGCCAGAGGCTCCCCTTGTCCCCCGGCGAATGCGCCACCGCGGGGACGATCGCGGCCCACGCCGTGCCGCCCCCTCCGCCTCCCCCGCCCGTCGTCGCGACGACCGTCCCCGTGCGCGTGCAGCTCCCGCTTCCCGACGTGACCGTGAGGCGCCAGGTCCACGTCCCCGCCGCGTAGGCGTGCGTCGCGCTCGCTCCGGCGCCGTGCGGGCTGCCGTCGCCGAAGTCCCAGTCGTAGGACGCCACACCCGTGCACCCCTCGACCTTCGACGTCGCGGAGAAGCCGAGGGCGCTCCCGGCCTCCGCCTCCGCCGGGACGACGGCGAAGCAGCCGATCGTGCAGGCGGGGGGCGTCGTCGCCGTCGGGCAGGCCCCGGTCCCCTGCCAGCAGTGCCACGCCGCGTTCAGGAGCGGGACGAGCTCGCCGCTCGCCTTGAGGCCGCCCGCGCCGGTCGGGTGGCTGTCGTCGGGGGAGCTGCCGTAGGCGGACGTGTCGTTCGCCACGGTCCGGAGGTGCTCGACGACTCCGCCACGCACCCGGTGGTGGTTCCCGTCGGCCCAGCCGAGATCGTTCGCCCCCGGGTCGTTCGTCCGCGTCGAGCCGCCGTCCGAAGTGAGGACGTTGTAGAAGTCGAAGACGAAGACGTTCCTCTGCGGGTAGCCGACGAGCCACTCGTTCACGAGCCACTCGTTGAAGGCGCGGGCATTCGAGGCGGCGGCGGCGTCCGTCGACGCCGGGGTGAGCGGCGGCGCCGTGACGACGACCCAGAGGACGTCGGTCCGCGTCGCGAAGTAGTCGCGCAGCGCGAGGTAGATCCCTTTCGCGTTCGCGACCGTGTGGTACTCGGAGCCGCTCCCCTCGCCGCGAAGCGGGTTCGAGGCGATGGACGGGACCGGGTCCGACGGGCTTCCGCCGAGCTGCGAGTTCGGGAAGCACGACTTGAACATCACGACCCGGTTCGCGCCGCCCGGGTCGGAGGCACGCCGGGAGTAGTCGCAGTGAGGCCCGCTCTCGGAGAGGAGGGCGGCGACATAGGTGTCGCGGTGGGGACCGACGAACCACGACCACCAGTTCCCGATGTCCGTGTGGTCGCCGATCGTCCCGTCCCCCGCGTCCGCGTCGGGAGGACCCCAGCCGTAGTTCGTGTCGCTCACGAACCAGCCGGCGTCGCGCAGGGCGATTCCGAGCCCGCCCCCGTCGTCCGCGAGCCACCCCTCGCCCGTCGAGTGGTGGACGAAGACGAGCTTCACCGGCGCGGGAGGAGGCGAGGTGTCGATCGGCGGGTCGGCCGCGCGCGCGCCGGCCGGCAGGAGGGCGAGGAGAAGGAGCCCCGGGAGGGCGGGAGCGAGGAGGGGCGGGGAGAGCCTCATGGGCGCCTCCGACGCGGCGCCCGGCGCCGCGTCCCGGACGCAGTCAGAGAACCGGTCGGTGAACGGCTATCGACAAGTATGGGCCCGGGCTCGCCGCGCGAGCCACCCGGAAAGGAGCGTTCTCAGCCCGCCGGAGGGGCTCCGCCGCCCGGCGCTCCGCCGTTCCCGGGCGCGCCTCCTCCCGGTCGGCTCCCGCCGCGGCCGCGGCGCCGGCGGCGCCGGCTGCCCCCTTCCCGTCCCGAGCCCTCGGCCCCTGCCGGTGCCGGCTCGCCCTGCGGGCGGGCCTGCTGCTGCGGCCTCGGCCCCTGCGGGGGCCGCGGACCCCCGTTCGCTCCGCCGGGCTGTCCTTCCGCCGCAGGGCGAGGCTTCTGCTCCTGGGGCGGTCTTTCGCCACCCTGCCGCTGCTCGCCGCGCGGCCGATCGCCCCGGTGCCGTTCTCCGCGCGGACGGTCACCTCCGGGCCGGCCGCCCCCCTGGGGCGGAGCACCCGGCGCACCCTGCTGCGGGACCGCTTCGCCCTGCGGTGCGCCCTCGGCACGACCGCCGCGGCCACGGCCGCGGCGACGCTTCTTGCCGCGCCCGTCGCCCTGTTCGCCGCCGCCGCGTTGCTGCTGCTGTTGCTGCTGCTGCTGCTGGGATGGAGCCTGCCCTTCGCCCCCCCGCGCGCGCTGCCGGTCGCGCTGCGACTTCCGGCGGGCGTCCTCGGCCTCGCGCTGGCGGCGCTTCTCCTCGCGGCGCTTCTCCTCCTCCGCCTTGCGGGCCGCCTCGCGGGCCGCCTCCTCGACGCGCCACGCCGCGTCGATCTCCTCCGCCTCGGCCCTCTCCTCGTCGGAGAGGATGTCGCGGTAGGCGACGACGATCTCGGGACCCTCCGCGTGCGCGCGGATCGCCTCGACGATGCGGGTCCGGACCGGGGAATGGGCCTCCTCGACGACGAGAGGGAGGCACGCGCGGTCGGCGAGAATCATCCGGGTGAAGAAGACCCGGCGCTCCTCGGCCGTGTCGGCGTTCCTCGCGTCGACGTAGTAGAAGTCCCGGTCGAGGTCGCAGTCGTTCCCGACGACCCGGAACCCGGGGAGGGCCTCCTGGACGAGCTCGCCCAGGATCCCGAGGTACTTCTCGCCGAGGTCCCAGGTCTGCTCCATCGAGACGACCCGGTCCCGGAACATCTTGGTGATCGCCATGCGCTCTGGTCCTCGTCCGCGCGACTCTCGCGCGGGTTCGCCGGAGTCTAACCGGGCGGGCCGGGGCGCCCTCCCGGGACGATCCCCCCCGCCTCGAGGACGGCCTTCGCGTGCGCCTCCGGGGAGAGCCGCGCGGCCGCCGCGGCGGCCCCGGACGCGAGGCGCGGCCCGAGCCCCTCGCGGACGAAGCGGAGCATCGCGGCGGCGAGGGCACCCGCGTCGCCCGGAGGGACGAGGAGGCCGGAAACCCCCTCCTCGACGGCGACCGCGAGCCCCGGGACGTCCGACCCGAGGACGGGCCGCCCGTGCGCGACGGCGTCCGCCGCGATCCCGGAGCCGGTCGCGTGCCGGTAGGGGCAGACGACCGCGTCACAGGCGTCGAAGAGGAGCCCCCGCTCCTCGGCCGGCAGGAAGCGGAGGAAGAGACGGACCCCGTCCGGCGCCGGGCGCGACGCGAGCGCCTTCGCCTCGCCCCACGGCTCGCCGGCGAGGAGGAGGAGCGCCTCGGGGAGCGCCCGGCGCACCTCCGCGAACGCGGCGAGGAGGACGTCCCAGCCCTTGTACGGCCGGAGGAGCCCGCTGAAGAGGAAGACGGGCGCGCCGGCAGGCAGGTCGAGGCGGCGGCGCGCCTCCTCGCGCGGAACGGTCGCGGCCGGCTCGGATGGGTGCGGCACGAGGACGGCGCGCGCCTCGGGCACCTCCCGCCGCGCCGTCGCGAGGTCCTCCGCGTTCTGGACGGCGAGGACGTCGGCCCGCCGGAGCGCGAGCCGGGCGAGGGCGCGCCGGGGGGCGCCGGCCTCGTGGTCGGCGAGGTTGTGGCAGAGGAGGAGCCGCAGTGCCCCCGGCGCCTCGGCGCGGTGAGACGAGAGGAAGAGCGCGAGGTGCGGCGCGAAGACCGAAGTCCAGAACGCCGCCGCCGCGAGGCGCGCGCCCCGCGCCGCCGCAACCTCGGCGGCGCGCCGGAACGAGAGAGGGTCGAGACCGTCGAGGATCGGGAGGAGCTCGAGGTCGGCCGGGAAGGCCCCCTCGCCCCGGTCGGCCTTCCCCGGGTAGAGCGTTCGCGGGTACATCCGCGAGAAGGTGAGGACGAGCGGAGGCGCGCCGAGCCGCGCCAAGGCGCGTGCGAGCCGCACCGTCTGGTCGGCGATGCCGCTCCGCCAGGGCGGGACCGGGCCGAGCAGGACGACGTCCGTCACCGGGAGAGGAGGAACGCCTTCAGGTACTCGGTCTCGGGGCAGTCGATCGAGACCGGGTGGTCCGGGCCGGCGCCGCGCCGCTCGAGGAGGCGCACGGGGACGCCCGCGTCGAGCGACGCGGCGAAGAGGACCTTCTGGAAGAGGTCCGCGGAGACGGGACCGGAGCAGGAGCAGGCGAGGAGGAGCCCGCCCGGCGCGAGGAGCTTCAGCGCGAGGCGGTTCACGTCCTTGTAGCCGCGGCAGGCGCGGTCGACGTCGAGCGTCTTCTTCGCGAAGGCGGGCGGGTCGGTGACGACGACGTCCCACGTCTCGCCGCGGGCCACGCGCGCGCGGAGGTCCTCGAAGGCGTCGGCCGCGACCGTCTCGACGCGCGAGAGGTCCTGCCCGTTCGCGGCGTGGTTCTCCCGCGCGAGGGCGAGGGCCGGCGCGGAGACGTCGACGTGCGTCACGCGGGAGGCGCCTCCCGCGAGCGCCGCGACACCGAACGCCCCGGAGTAGGAGAAGAGGTTCAGGACGCTCTTCCCCCCCCCGAGGCCGCGGACGAGGTGGCGGTTCTCGCGCTGGTCGAGGAAGAACCCCGTCTTCTGCCCCCCCGCGAGGTCCGCGAGGAACGTCATCCCCCTCTCGCGGAACGGGACGCGCCCCGCCGGAGGATCTCCGGCGAGGAGCTCGTCCTCGAGCGGCAGCCCCTCGCCGTGACGGCTCGGGAGGTCGTTCCGCTGGAGGATCGAGGCCCGCGGGAAGAGGTCGCGGAGCGCGGGCAGCCAGAGGGGCTTCGCCGCCTCGGTGCCGGCCGTCGTCGCCTGGAGGGCGAGGACGTCCGCGTACCGGTCGACGACGAGGCCGGGGAGGCCGTCCCCCTCGGCGTGGACGAGCCGGCAGCCGTCGGTGTCGGGCGGGACGAGGCGCTCGCGCAGCCGCGCCGCGGCCTCCACGAGGCCGCGCACGAAGGCCGCGTCGAGAGGCGCCTCGTCGAACCGCCAGAGCCGGGCCGCGATGGAGGAGCGCGGCGAAGAGAAGCCGCGGCCGAGGAACGCCCCCGAAGCGGACCGGAGCTCGGCCTCGCCCGCGTCGCGGGGCGGGCTCCCCGCGAGGGCCCGCGAGAAGACCCACGGGTGACGCCGTCGGGCGGCGTCGTCGCGGCCGGGGCGGAGGGCGAGCGTCGTCGTCACGCGGCTCGCGAGTTTAGGCGGGAGCGGCGCCGCGGTGTACGCTTTCGACCCGGATGGAGCTCGTCCTCGCCCTCCTTCTCGCGGCCGCTCTCGTCCTCCTGGCCTCGACCTGGAGCGCCCTCCGGACCGAGCGTGCGCGGCTGAGGAGGCTCGAGGAACGCCTCGCCGCACGGCCGGAGAGGGTCCGGTCGTCGGCGGAGCCGCTCTCCGGACCCGAGCCCGGCCGGCCGTGGCGCGAGGACGAGGAGCCGGCCGTTCCGCCCGCGGAGCCGCATCGTCCCCTCCCCCCTCCCGAGACGACTCCCGGCGACGCGGTGGAGCGGCTCGCCGCGGCGCTCGTCGCCCCGGCCGAGCGCCTCGCGGAGTGCGTCGAGGCCTCCGGGCCGGCCCTCGCGGCCGCCGCGAACCACCTCCGGACCCCGCTTCCGCCGGCGGCGCCGGTCCCCGAGCCGGAAGAGGTGGCGCCCCTCCCGCCTGCCGACGGGAGCGCCGAGCGGGCGCTCGCGACGGCGGAGCGGCTCTCCGACGAGCGCTCCCGGCTCGCCGACGACGTCCGGAGCCTCCGGGCCTCGCTCGAGCGGGTCGCCGTCCTCGACGGCGGCCTGGGGCACGGTCTCGCGCAGCTCTCGCGCACCGCGGACGAGCTCGCTCCCCTCGCCGCCTCCATCTCCGGCCTCGCCGACCGCGCGAACCTCCTCGGCCTGAACATCTCGATCCTCGCGAACCGCGCGGGAGGGACGGAAGCGCCCTTCGAAGAAGCGGCCGCGGAGCTCCGCGGGCTCTTCGAGGAGGCCCGGCGCCTCTCGCGCGAGCTGTCCGAGGCCGCCCGGCGGAACGACGCCGGCGCCCGCCGCGTCGCCGCCTTCGTCGAGGAGTCCGCGGGGACCGCGACCGCGGCGGCCGAGCGCGGCGCGCGCGCGGCGGAGCGCCTCGGCGCCCTCGAGGGGCTCTGCGGCCAGCTCGAGCGCTCGCTGTCCGAGGCGGTCCGGGGCGCGAGGACCGCCTCCGAGACCGGCGAGTTCCTGTCGCGGAGGCTCGAGGCCGCGGGGGCCGCCCTCGCGGCCCGGGGCTCGGAAGCCAACTCCCTCCGGGCCGACGCGGAGGCCGCACGGGCCGCCCTCCGGGCCGCGGCGGAGCGGATCGAGGCCCTCCGGCTCGACGGCGGCGCCCTCCGCGCGGCCGTCGTCCGCGTCACGACGAGCGCTTGACACCTCGTCGACACCTTTAGACACTCGTCGGAGCGATGGCCGTCGACACGCTCTCCCCCGAAACCGTCCTTTCCGAGTGGCGCACCGGCAACATCGACGACCTCGTCGAGCTCGGAATCACCGCGGCCCGGGCGGGCCAGTACGAACGCGGGCTGATCTTCCTCGCCGAGGCCTACCGCAACCTGAGCCGCGAGAAGCACCGGCAGTCGGGCCCGCTCCTCTCCTACTACGGCCTCTGCCTCGCCCTCCACCGCGGCCGGATCAAGGAGGCCGCCGAGTTCTGCTGGCTCGGCGTCGAGAAGGACCACTACAACCCGGACGCCTACTACAACATGGCGCGCGTCTGGATGGCCGGGAAGAGCCGCCGCAAGGCGGTCGAGGCCCTCGAGAAGGGGCTCGCGCTCGACTCGAAGCACCCGGGGCTCAAGCGTCTCCGCGCCGAGATCGGCTCGAGGAAGTCGCCCGTGATCCCGTTCCTCCACCGCGACAACCCGCTCAACATCTCCCTCGGGAAGATGCGCTCGCGGATGAAGGAGAAGAACGCGGCGGCCCCGCCGCCGGGTCAGACCCGGCCCAGGGGCTGAAGCCCGCCCCTTCAGCGGATCCGGCGCGCGACCGACACGCCGTCGCGCAGCGGCACGATCGTCACCTCCAGGTCGGGGTGTGCGTAGCAGAGCCGGTTGAACTCGCGGATCGCCGCGGTCTCGGCGTCGTCCTCGCACGCCGGGAGCCGGAGCGCCCCGTCCCAGAGCACGTTGTCGGTCACGAGGAGACCGCCGGGGCGCAGCCTCGGGACGGCGCGCCGGAGGACGTCGGGGTACCCCTCCTTGTCGACGTCGTTGAAGACGAGGTCGAGCTCGCCGTCCGTGGCGTCGAGCGAGGCCAGGGCGTCTCCGACGAGGAGCGTGACGCGGTCCGCGACGCCCGCTTCCTCGAGGTTCCGGCGGGCCTCGGCGGCGTTCTCCTCCGAGGCGTCGGTGTAGAAGACGCGGCCGCCGTCCCCGACGGCGCGGGCGAGCCAGATCGTCGAGTAGCCGATCGCGCTCCCCAGCTCGAAGACGCGCCGGGCCCCCGCGAGGCGCGCGAGCTGGGAGAGGAGACGGCCCACGGCCGGCCCGACGATCGGGATCCCCCGCCGCGCCGCGTCCTCCTCCATCCGCGCGAGGAGCGCGTCGCGGGGCGGGAGGACCGACAGCAGGTAGTCGTCGAGGCCGGCGAGGAGGAGCGACATGGCGGCGGAGTGTAGCGGCCCCTCCAGGCCCCGCGGGAGACCCTCGATTTCCCGCTCCTCTTCTGGGAGACTCCGCGGGTCATCCGATGAAGCTCGACGTCTGCGACGAAGGCCACGTGACCGTGATCGCCCTCGAGGGCGACTTCGTCATCGGCGAGCCCGAGTCGCTCTTCCGTCAGGCGGTGACCGAGATCCTCGAGGCGGGGAAGGTGCGGATCCTGGTCGACTGCGGACGGCTCCGCACCGTCGACTCCACGGGCCTCGGCTCGCTCGTAAGGGCGCTCACGCTGACCCAGAGACACCTGGGGGGGCGGATGAAGCTCCTCGACGTCGGGCCGAGGCTCATGAAGCTCCTCGAGCTGACCGCGCTCGCCGCCGTCTTCGAGATCCACGCCGACCGCGCCGAGGCCCTCGCGAGCTTCTGACGCCGCGCCCCCCGGGCCGGCCTCCCCGCTACCTCGGCCAGAGCCACCCGAAGACGCCCGCCGTGCAGAGGGCGTAGACGAGGCCGTCGACCGTCGACTTCAGCGTCGTGAGGGCGGAGCGCCTGTACCAGATCGTGTTCTGCCAGAGCGCGAGCGAGTAGCCGACGAAGGCGGTCACCCCCGCGAAGCGGAAGACGGCGAGGTAGTGCGCCCCGACGGCGAGGGCGCGCCCGGCGACGTAGGCCGCGAAGAGGCCGACGACGGCGCAGTAGACGAACCAGAGCCCCAGGCTCGCCCCCATCGCGGGCGGCCCGCTCGGCACGATCGTCATCGTCCCGACCGGTCCCTTCGCCATCTTCGCGAGGAAGGCCGGGTCCTTCAGGTCGCTCATGGCGGAGGCCTGCGGGAACATGTAGTCCCCCGGCGGGAGCCCGAGCCTCCCCATCGCCTCGAGCGCCTCGTCCTCCTTCGGGAGCTTCCGGAAGTCCCCCTTGTGGATCGGCAGGAGCATGTGGATGACGGAGCTGACGACGAAGACGAGGGCCGCCGAGACGAGGATCGGGATCCAGAGCGAGGTGATCGGGACCATCGGGACCTCCTGTTCCGGTGTTCCGGCTTGGCGGGAGGATCCCCGATCGGGGCGCCCGGAGTAAAGCGCGCCGAGACCGCCTCGGAGCCCTTCGATGGACGGAGGGGTCCCGGTGGCGCCAGACTTCGCCTCCGGAGGACCCCATGAGGACCATCGCCTTCCTCGTCGTCGCCGCGACCGCTTTTCCTGCCTTCTCCCTCCCCGCCGAGGAGCGCCGCGACACGGTCGTCTTCGCGGAACGGAAGGACGCGAAGTACGACGCCATCAAGGCCGAGGTGCGCAGGCCCGAGGAGACGGCGCCGAAGAAGAGGATGTGGGTCGACTTCTCGGCGGTCGACGCGCCGAAGGCCGTGTCGGAGTTCACGAAGGCCTGGCACCAGCCGTCCGTCTGCCAGGGGCTCTCGGGGATGTGCTGGTGCTTCTCGACGACGTCGTTCCTCGAGTCCGAGGTCTACCGGACGACGAAGCGCGAGCTGCGGCTTTCCGCCCTCCACACCGTCTACTGGGAGCACGTCGAGAAGGCGAAGGGGTGGGTGCGGTCGCGCGGGACGTCCGTCTACGGCGAGGGGTCGCAGCCGGCGGCCGTCCTCCGGGCCCTCCGCGAGCACGGCGCGGTCCCGGCCGAGGCCTACACGGGGTTGACGGAGGGGAGGAAGGACCACGACCACGAGTCGACCGTCTACGCCGAGATCAGGGCGTACCTCGACGGCGTGAAAGCCGCGGGGGCGTGGAACGAGGCCCAGGTCGTCTCGACGGTCCGCGCGATCCTCGACCACCACCTCGGCGCCCCGCCGGAGAAGGTCGTCGTCGACGGGCAGGCGCTGACGCCGCAGGAGTACCTCGCGAAGGTCGTCCGCCTGAACCCCGACGACTACGTCGCCTTCCTCTCCACGATGGAGAAGCCGTACTGGGAGAAGGCGGAGTACGCCGTCCCCGACAACTGGTGGCACGGGAAGGAGTACGTCAACGTCCCGCTCGACGCCTTCCTCGGCGCCATCAAGGGAGCGCTCCGGGGCGGCTTCACGGTCGTCGTGGCGAGCGACATGAGCGAGCCGGGCTACTCCGTCGGCCCTCCCGGGATCGCCGTCGTCCCGACGTGGGACGTCCCCTCGGCGTTCCTCGACGAGGCGGCCCGCCAGTTCCGCTTCGCGAACGGCACGACGACGGACGACCACGACCTCCACGTCGTCGGCTGGACGACGCACGGCGGGAAGGAGTGGTTCCTCGTGAAGGACTCCTGGTCGAGCGCCTGGAACAACGACCACCCCGGCTACTACTTCTTCCACGAGGACTACGTGAAGCTCAAGACGCTCGCCTTCCTCGTCCACAGGGACGCCGTGAAGGAGCTCCTCGCGCGCGTGAAGAAGTGAATCGTTCCGGGCTCCTTGACGGGCCGCCGCCTCCCGCCCACGTTGAGAGACGGGACGGCGCGCGAAGGAGGAGCCGATGTACTGGCAGGCGTGGTCCGGGCGGCTGACGAAGGAGCTCGATCTCGAAACGGAGCCCGTCGCGGTGTCGTTCGAAGGGACGGCGGCGGCCGGAGAGCCGTCCGTCGCCGGGCGGGCATCCGTCTGCCAGGCGCTCCGGAGGGCGAGCCGGGGAGAGACGGTGACGATCTCGGCCGAGACCTGCGGCTGCCCCGGGGGGCTCGTGAGCCTCGGCCTCGGACAGCTGCCGCCCGAGGGGAAGGAGCGCCTCGTCGACTTCCTCGTCGGGAAGGAGAAGGTCTACGCCTCCCGGGCCGCGCTCCACCGGAGCCAGGGGATCGTCCCGCCTCCCCTCGGCATGGCCCGCGCCGTCGTCTTCGCGCCGCTCGCCACGGCCGCCCTCCGGCCCGACGTCGTCCTGTTCGTCGGTCCTCCCGGGTCGCTCCACCGGCTCGCCGGGCTCGCGTCCTTCCTCGAGGGCGCCTCGATCCGCGCCGAGCTGACCGGGCCGGCCTGCCGGACCGGCGTGACGTATCCCCTCGTGACCGGCGAGGTCGGCCTTTCCCTCCTCGACTTCGGCGCCCGGAGGCTCGCGCCGTTCGGCGAGGACGAGCTCCTCCTCGGCGTCCCGTTCCACCGTCTCGTCGGCATCCTCCACGCCCTCGACCACGGGGCGGGCGGCGCGCGCGAGGAGCGGCCCGGGGCCGCGGAGCGGAGGATCGAGGAGCTCGGCCGCGTCGAGGCCGCGTGAGAACGGCGCCTTGAACGGCCTCCTCGCCGCCTCCACGCGAACCTTCGACGCCCTCGAGCGAGGATGGGAGTCGGCGCGGACGAAGCGGGCGATCGGCACGCTCCTCGTCGCCGCCTTCGCCGCCGCGCTCCTCCTCATCGAGCTCCGCAGGCTCGGCCTCCTCCCGGACTCCCTCTCGGCGCGCCTCCCCGCGAAGCACTTCTACGCCGTCGACGTCGCCTTCACGCTCCTCCTCCTCCTCGAGGTCGTGTCGCTCATCTTCAGCCTGAGCCACTCCTTCTCCGACTCGCTCGGGAAGCAGTTCGAGATCCTCTCGCTCATCCTCCTCCGGGAGACGTTCCACGGCTTCAAGGAGTTCGGCGAGCCGATCGCGTGGGAGAACGTCCGGGCCGGCCTCCTCCCGATGGTCTCCGACGCCACCGGGGCGCTCGCCGTCTTCGTCCTCCTCTGCGCCTTCTCCCGGGCGCAGCGCCACCGGCCGATCACGTCCGACAGCGGAGAGCAGAGGGACTTCGTCTCAGAGAAGAAGGCGATCGGCCTCCTCCTCTTCGTCGCGCTCGCCGTCATCGCCGGGATCGACGCGCACCGCGCCCTCGCCGACCTCCCGACGTTCTCGGTCTTCGCGGGCTTCTACACCGTCCTCGTCTTCAGCGACGTCCTCATCGTCCTCGTCTCGCTCCGGCACTCCTCGACGTACGCCGTCTTCTTCCGGAACTCCGGCTTCACGGTCGCGACCGTCTTCATCCGCCTCGCGCTCGCGGCCCCGCCGCCCTGGAACTCCGCGCTCGGAGCCGGTTCGGCCCTCTTCGCCCTCGCCCTGACCCACGCCTACAACCGCTCCCGGCCGGAGGGGGCGGCGGCTTCCGCGGGGAGCCCTCCCGGCTGACGCGAGGGGAGGCCGCCGCCTCCGTGGAATACTCGCCCGCATGCGAGGAGGGCCAGGATGAGCCGATCTCCGGAAGACCACGGCAGGAGAACGTTCCGCGCTCCGCGCCTCGCGACGGTCCCGCTCGTCGCCCTCGCCGTCCTCGCCCTGGCTCCGGCGCCCGCCGCGGCGGAGGGACCGCGAGGCCTCGAGGGCCTCGACGCGCTCGCCCCGTCGCTCGACGCCCTCTACCTCGACCTCCACCGGAACCCGGAGCTCTCGACGCACGAGGCGCGGACGGCCGCGGAGATGGCGACGCGGCTGCGCGCCGCCGGGTTCGAGGTGACCGAGGGAGTCGGCGGGACGGGCGTCGTCGGAGTCCTCCGGAACGGCAAGGGGCCGACGGTCCTCGTGAGGACCGACATGGACGCCCTGCCGATGCCGGAGAAGACGGGGCTTCCCTACGCGAGCACCGTCACGGCGAGGGACGACGCGGGAGAGACCGTCCCGGTGATGCACGCCTGCGGCCACGACGTCCACATGACGTCCTGGGTCGGCGCCGCGACGCTCCTCGCGAAAGCGAAGACCCGCTGGAAGGGGACGCTCGTCTTCGTCGGCCAGCCGGCCGAGGAGACGCTGCGGGGCGCCGAGGCGATGGTGAAGGACGGGCTCCTCACCCGCTTCCCCAAGCCTGATTTCGTCCTCGGCCTCCACGTGACGAACCTCCTCCCCTCCGGCGCCGCCGGCGTCACGTCGGGGCCGGCGTCGGCCGCGTCGAACGCCGTCGACGTCACGTTCTTCGGCCGGGGGGGGCACGGGGCGATGCCGCAGCGGACGATCGACCCGGTCCTCATGGCGGCCCGGGCCGTCGTTGCGCTCCAGGCCATCGTGTCGCGCGAGGTGAACCCCTTCGAGCCGGCCGTCGTCACGGTCGGGACGTTCCACGCGGGGACGAAGCGGAACGTCATCCCGGACGAGGCGAAGCTCCAGCTCACCGTCCGCTCCTACCGGCCCGAGGTGCAGAAGCAGCTCCTCGCCGCGATCGCGCGGATCGCGAAGGCCGAGGCGGCCGCCTCCGGCGCGCCGCGCGAGCCCGAGGTCGTCGTCGACCCCCGCGAGGCCTCCGAGGTCGTCGTGAACGACCCGGCCATGTCCGCCCGCCTCGAGGCGGCTCTCCGCCGCGGGCTCGGCGACGCGAACGTCCTCCCGGCCGAGCCCTCGAGCTCCTCCGAGGACTTCGGCGTCTACGGCCGGGTCGCGGGCGCCCCGTCCGTCCAGCTGCGCATCGGGGCGACCGCGCCGGCCGAGCTGAGCCGGGCGAAGGCCGAAGGGCGCTTCGTCCCCGGCCCGCACAACTCCCAGTTCGCCCCCGACCGCGGGCCGACGATCCGCACCGGCGTCGCGGCGCTCGTCTTCTCCACGCTGGAGCTCCTCGGAGGCCCGGCCGCGAAGCCGTAAGCCGGCTCCGGCCGGCCGTGGACTCCGAGCCGCGCCTCCCCCTGCGGAGGCGCGGCTCCCTTCCGATCCCCGCGCCCCGTCAGTGCGGCTTCGAGGGCGGGGCGGCCGCCTTCTCGGCCAGGAACCAGGCGTGCTCGGGACGGGCGAGGATCGAGTCGACGAGCGCGTTCACGGCGTCGGCCTGCGCCTTCTTCCCCTCCGCCGCGGCCTTCGCGGCGATCTCGCGGGCCTCGGGGATCACGCCCTGGTAGAAGCGCTCGGCCACCTCGTACATGCCGTGCCAGTGGGTGTAGTCGGGGGCCATCATCGCCGCGCCGTGGCGCGCCCTGCGCCCCTCGTGGTGCCAGAGGTAGAACCACTCCCACTCGATCTTCTCGTCGAACTGCTTCTTCGTCAGGAGCCCCTGCCTGGCGAGCTCGGCCATCAGGGCCGTTCCGGGCTTGCCGAACTTCTCGTTGTAGAGGACGACGAGGTCGTCGTACTGCCCATAGAACGCGTCGACGTAGCCCGAGGTGTGGCACTCGCCGCAGACCTGCTTCATCCGCCCGCGCTTGGCGTCGGCCGGGTCGGCGACGAGGGCCTTCCGCTTCGCGGGGTCGGTCTCCGTCACGACCTTGTGGGCCGCGTCCGTGTCCATGACGAGCGAGACCGCCGGGCGGTTCGTCCAGGAGATCCGCTCCCCCGGGTCGTGGGTCACCGGCAGGCCGCTCTCGGTCGCCGAGACGTGGCAGGTCGCGCAGGTCGGCGCGGCGGAGTAGTCCTTCCCGAGGACCCACGTCTTCCCGTCGAGGTTCAGCTTGTCCTTCAGGTCGCGGTAGGCGACGCCGTGCTTGGACTCCTCGTAGATCTCCTTCTGCGGGTGGTCGGGGCCGAGGTGGCACTTGCCGCAGTTCTCCGGCTGCCGCGCGCGCCGGGCCGAGAAGTCGTGGCGGCTGTGGCAGGCGCTGCACGACCCGAGCGACCCGTCGAGGTTGAGGCGCCCGATCCCCGTGTTCGGCCACGAGGAGCTGTCGAACGTCGGGCGCCCGTCCGCGTCCCGGACGATCCGGGCCATCGCGGCGGCGTTCGTCGGCATCCCGTCCGGCCCGGGCGCGAGGTCGACGACCGTCACGGGCGCCCCGCCGTCCTTGACCTTCAGCGCCAGCCGGGCGCCGTGGCACTGCATGCAGCCGGACTGCACGCTCGCGAGGCCGTTGACCGGGCCGCCCGCCGCCTTCCCGGGCGTGGGCGAGTGGGGGTTGAACGGGAGGCGGGCTCCCTCGACCGTCTCGGCGAGGTAGTTGTCGAGCGAGGCGAGGATGTTCCCCGCCTTCGCGTGGTGGCTCCCCTCGAACTGCAGGTCTTCCTTCTGGTGGCAGCGGCCGCAGTCGCGCGGCGTGACGACCGTCGCGATGACCACGCCCTCGTGCTCGAAGGCGTCCGCCTCCCCCTTCTTCGCCTGGTGGCAGTCGTAGCACCCCACCTGCGCCCGGGCGTGCGCGCTGTCGCGCCAGTGCGCGACGAGCCCCGGGCTCCCCTGCTCGTGGCAGGTGAGGCACGCCTCCGACCTCCCGAGGCCCGCCGTCACCGGGAGCGCGGCGGGGGGGGCTGCGAACGCGGCGGGGGGAAGGAGCGCGGCGGCGAGGACGAGCATCCGTCTCGTGTCCGGCATCATCTTCAGGTCCTCCTCGAGGTCTTTCCGGGCTCAGTCTGTTCGGTCGGAAGGGCTCCCGACATGATGCGCGTCATACGGACGATCGGGGGAGCCCCGGGACGCGAGGGCCGACTTGCGCTGCCGTCTCACAACTCGATCTCGCGCCGCCCGTAGCAAGACGACGGAGGACCTCATGACCAGCCGACGACGCCACGTCCTGGTGCTCTGCGCCTCGTTCCTCCTGCCTGCCACCCCGGGCCTTGCCGCGGCGGTACCCGACGTGGCTTTCGCCACGTCCGTCGAGAGCCCGCTCCAGGCTCGAAAGGCGAGCCTCCTCGTCGACTCGCTCCGGAGGTTCGGCGGCCCGCTCGCCGACGCTCCCGTCCACGTCGTCGTCGACGGTGTCCTCGAAGAGGCGGCGCCCCTGGGGATGCGCCCCGGCGTCACCGTGCACCCGCTGGGGGGAGACGCCGCGCTCCGGACGTTCCCGTACGCGCGGAAGGTCCTCGCCGCCGCGCAGGTGGAGGCGCTCGTCGAGAAGAGCGCGCGGACGCTCGTCTGGCTCGACGCCGAGACGCTCGTCCTCTCGCCGCCGACGGCGCTCCTCCTCGGCGGCGAGGCGTCGGTCGCAGTCCGCCCCGTCTTCCTCCGGAACGCGGTCGCCCTTCCCGAGGGAGCGCCGCTCGACGCCTGGTGGACGCAGATCTCCCGCGAGGCCGGCCTCGACCGGTCGTTCCCCGAGACGGTCCAGCCGCTCGTCGACCCCGGGCGGGTCCGCTGGTACGTCAACTGCGGCGTCTACGCGGTGCGGCCTTCGAAGGGCCTCCTCCGCGAGTGGGCCCGGGCGTTCGCGGCCCTCGCCTCAGACCCGGCAATCCGGGCCGAGGCGGGCCCCGGAGGGCTCCGCCACCTCTTCCTCCACCAGGCCGTCTTCAGCGCCGTCGTCCTCGCGCGCACGAGCGCTGCCGAACGGTCGCCGCTCCCGAACGAGGCCGGCTACCCGCTGCACCTCCAAGAGCGCGTCCCCGCGGCCTCCCGCCTCGCGCACCTCGACGACGCCCAGGTCGTCATCTACGAGGACCTCTTCGAGACGCGCCCGGGATGGCGCGACCTCGTCCCCGCGTCGGAGGCCCTCGCCGACTTCCTCCACGGGGCGGACGCGGCGACCGACTGGGCCGCGGCCCTTCCCCGCGCCGAGACGGCGGCCGAGGCCGCCGGGGAGGCGCACGTCGAGGCTCTCTACCGGCTCGCCCGCGCCCACGCCCTCCTCGGCCACCACAAGGAGGCGTGCGACACCCTCGAGCACGCCTACCAGGCCGGGATCGTCGACGTCTTCGAGCTCCGCAAGGACGAGGCGTTCGCCGCCCTGCGGGACGACGGGCGCTTCAAGGCCCTCTCGAAGGCGATCGGCGTGAAGCGGTACATCGCGATGCTCGAGAGGAAGGAGCGCGACTCCTTCCAGAAGCCGGACGAGGTGATGCAGGCCCTCGCGCTCCGCCCCGGCGAGAGGATTGCCGACGTCGGCGCCGGCTCGGGCTACTTCACGCTCCGCGTCGCGAGGGCGGTCGGGCCGACCGGCCTGGTCCTCGCGGTCGACGTCAACCCCGACCTCCTGGAGTTCCTCGCGCATCGAGTGGAGGAGGCGGGCCTCGCGAACGTGAGGACCCTCGTCGTCCCGAAGGACGACCCGCGCCTCCCGCCGGCCGGTCTCGACACCGTCCTGATGGTCGACACGCTCCACTACGTCGCCGACCGGGCCGCCTGGCTGAGGAAAATCCGCGCGGGACTCGCGCCGGGAGGGCGCGTCGTCGTCGTCGACTACACGCCGAAGCCGTGGGCGGAGCGTCCCTGGGGGCCGCCGCCCGAGCAGAAGATGTCGCGCGAGGAGGTGGACGAGGCGATGGCCGCCGCCGGCCTCGTTGCCTCGAAGGTCCACGGCTTCCTCCCGGAGCAGTTCTTCGTCGAGTACGTCGCCCGGTAGGAGGGCACGGCCGAAGCGCCCCCGGTCGACGCCCGGTGTAACGTCCGCCGATCGCCGCCCCGAGGAGGTCCCATGTCGAGCGAGCCCGAGGCCCCGTACGTCCGACGGTCCGACGCCGAGGGCGTCGCGACGCTCCTCCTCGACCGCCCCGCGAAGCTGAACGCGCTGTCGACGCCGATGCTCGAGGCGCTCGACGCCGAGATCACGCGCCTCCGGGACGACGCCTCGGTCCGCGTCGTCGTCCTGGCCGGCGCGGGGAAGCATTTCTGCGCGGGGCACGACCTCGCCGAGATGCGCGGCAACCCCGACCCCGCCTACCGGAAGGCGCTCTTCGACCGCTGCACCGAGGTGATGCTCGGCCTCGTCCGGCTGCCGCAGCCCGTCATCGCCCGCGTCCAGGGAGCCGCCGTGGCCGCAGGCTGCCAGCTCGTCGCCACCTGCGACCTCGCCGTCGCGGCCGACGTCGCCACGTTCGGCGTCCCCGGCATCAAGGCCGGGATCTTCTGCACGACGCCGGGCGTGGCCGTCGCCCGGAACCTCCCCCGGAAGCGCGCCCTCGAGCTCCTCTTCACCGGCGACCCGATCGACGCCGCGACGGCCGAGCGGTGGGGTCTCGTCAACCGCGTCGTCCCCCTCGCCGAGCTCGACGCCGAGGTCGAGAAGCTCGCGCGGCGGATCGCGGCCCACAGCCCCGCCGTCGTCGCGCACGGCAAGCGGCTCTTCTACCGGCAGGTCGAGGAGCCGCTCGCGGCCGCCTACGCCACCGCCTCGGAGGGAATGGTCTCGAACCTCGACCTCGAGGACGCCTCCGAGGGGATCGACGCCTTCCTCGCCCGCCGCCCGGCGGCCTGGCGAGGCCGGTGACCCGGGGGCGTCCCGCGCCTAATATTTCCCTCATGGAGCTGAAAGCGATCCCCCTCGAGATCCCGGAGGACGGGAACGTCATCGTCGGCCAGAGCCACTTCATCAAGACCGTCGAGGACCTCTACGAGGCGATCGTCGGGACGGTGCCCCAGATGAAGTTCGGCATCGCCTTCAACGAGGCCTCCGGCGCCTGCCTCGTCCGCGTGGAAGGGAACGACGAGGAGCTGAAGGCGAGCGCCGTGCGCAACGCGCGGGCCGTCGGAGCGGGGCACACGTTCTACGTCTCGCTTCGCAACGGCTACCCGGTCAACGTCCTCGGCCGGATCCGCGACGTCCCCGAGGTCTGCGCGATCTTCTGCGCGACCGCGAACCCCGTCGAGGTGATCGCCGCCGAGACCGAGCGCGGCCGCGGGATCCTCGGCGTCGTCGACGGCAGCTCGCCGAAGGGCGTCGAGGCCGAGGCCGACGCGGCCTGGCGCCACGACCTCCTCCGGAAGATCGGCTACAAGCGCTGAGGAAGTCGCCGTTCCGGCGCACTCCCCTCAGCGCGCCGTCTCGGTCTCGCGGTCGGCGGCGGCGCGCGTGTCGACGTAGAGAAGGGTGGCGCTTCCGGCGGTGACCGTGTCGCCGGACCGAAGCGTCTGCCGGCCCTCGAGGCGCCTGCCGCCGACGAACGTCCCGTTCTTGCTTTCGAGGTCCTCGATCTCGACCTCCGCCCCGTTCACGGTGATCCGCGCGTGCTCGCGCGAGACCGACGGATGGACGACGGAGACGGCGAGGCCCGGCTCTCTGCCGACGACGTTCTCCCCTTCCCGCAGCGGGAACTCCCGGTCCCCCCAGAGGAGGACGTGGCGGCCCGGGCCGTCTGCCGGCAACCTCCCCTCCAGCTCCGTCGCCTCGCCGTCGAAGGCGTAGCCGAAGCCCCAGGCCGTCCTGACCAGCCGGGTCTCGCGCCCCGACTCGCCGAGCACCGCCCGGACCTCGGTGACGAGGTTCGCGAGGGTCGTCTCCGTCACGAGCGACTCCGGCCAGAGCGCGTCCTGAATCTCCTCGCGGGAGACGGCATTCGGGCGCCGCGCGAGGAGCAGCTCGAGGAGCTGGAACGCCTTGGACGACACACGGACCGGCTCGCCCTGCCGGAGGAGCTGGCGGCGTCCGCCGTCGCAGGTGAACTCCCCGAACCGGAGCTTCATCAGGCTCCCGAGACTTTCCCGAACAGTTTACGAGGCATTCCGCGGCACGGGCGCGGCACGTTCTCGGTAGCAGCAAATCCCAGCCGCTGACCGAGAGCCGGACGGGACCAGCCGTCCGGGAAGGAGGCTCCCGTGGTCTCCCGTGCCGGGTCCGCCCCGCTCCCGCTCCTCCGAGCCGTCCTCCCGCCAGCCGTCGTCCTCGCGGCGACGACGGTCCTCGCGCCCCCGGCGTTCGGCGTTCACGAAGGAAGGGCCGTCGCGCTCGCCGTCGACTCCGGCCTGGGGCCGGTCTTCCCCGACGTCGTTGCCGAGGCGGCGGACCGCCTCGGCCGGCCTCCCTGCAGCTTCCTGCTTCGGGAGTTCGCCGACCGCGCGACCGGACGCCCGCTCGCCGAGACGCTCGCCGCGACCGGGCTCACGGCCGCCGAGTACCTCCGCTCGATCCGCTTCCAGAGCGGCCTGGGGCGGTCGGTCTGCGGCCAGCCGGGGATGCTCGCCTACACCTCGCCGGGGAGCCGGGCCGTCGTCGTCTGCCCGCACGAGCTGATGGGATTCCGGACCCGCGAAGGGACCTCCACGGTCGCCGTCGTCCTGCACGAGGCGCTCCACTCCCTCGGCCTCGGCGAGGATCCTCCCTCGTCGAAGGAGATCACCGCGGCCGTCGTGAGCCTCTGCGGAGAGTAGTGCCCCGGCTGCGGTCCGCTCCGCCGATCGTCCCGATCGGCAGGACGGAGACGGATCACGCTCCTCCCGTCCGGGTCTAGACTGGACGGAAAAGAACGCGCAATGAGCCTTCAGCCCGGGCGGCTGATCGGCCCGTACCAGGTCGTGGCCTTCCTCGGCTCGGGAGGAATGGGCGAGGTCTGGCGCGCTCACGACTCGAAGCTAGGGCGCGACGTCGCGCTGAAGACGCTTCCGCCCGGATTCTCGACGAACGTGGACCGTGTGGCGCGCCTGACGCACGAGGCGCGGCTCCTCGCCTCGCTCGGCCACCCGAACGTCGCAGCGATCCACGGCCTGGAGGAGAGCGACGGCGAGCACGTCCTCGTCATGGAGCTCGTCGAGGGACCGACGCTCGCCGAGCGGATGGCCAAGGGCAGGCTCCCGCTCGACGAGACTCTTTCCGTCGCGGGGCAGGTCGCGGAAGGCCTCGAGGCCGCGCACGAGAAGGGGATCGTCCACCGGGACCTGAAACCCGCGAACGTCGTCGTCCCGCGCGACGGCGCCGTCAAGCTCCTGGACTTCGGCATCGCGAAGGCGCTCTCCGTGGAACCCGGGGACGTCTGGGATGCGCCGCCCGAGGCGTCCACGCAGCCGGCCTCTTCTACTTCGGAAGGGGTCGTCCTCGGGACGACCCGGTACATGTCGCCGGAGCAGGCGCAGGGGAAGCCGGTCGACCGGAGGGCGGACGTCTGGGCGTTCGGCGTCGTCCTCTTCGAGATGCTGTCTGGCGGAAGGCTCTTCGACGGGGAGACCGTTTCCGACGTCCTGGCCTCCGTCCTCAGGCAGGAGATCGACTGGGAACGCCTTCCCCGAGACGTGCCGCGTTCCGTCCGGCAACTCCTCGGGCGCTGCCTGGAGCGGGACCCTCGCGAGCGGCTGCGTGACATCCGGGAGGCGCGAATCGCGCTCGAGGAGAGGAACCTGGCACGGGAGGCCGAGAGCGCGGCTCGTCGCGCACCACGGGGCGGCCTCTCCTCACGCGCGAGGCTCGTCCTCGCCGCGGCCGTCGTCACGGGGATCCTCGCAGTCGGTGCGGTCGGCGTCCACGCCCTCCGCGCTCCGGGTCGGGGTGACGGCCCGGAGGCCGTCCGCTTCGATCTCGAAATGCCGAAGGAGATGCGGTTCTCGACCAGCCTCTGCGAGTTCGACATCTCGCCCGACGGGAAGCAACTCGCGTTCTCCGCGTTCGCGTGGAAGGGGACCAACGTCGTGCAGGGGACACCGGGCCTCTTCATCCGCGGCATCGGCGACTGGGAGGCGAGACCGCTGCCCGGTGGAGAGGAAGGCCGCAACCCGGCTTTCTCTCCCGACGGCCGCTGGATCGCGTTCGAGGTCTTGAAGGAGGGAATCAGTCACCTGAAGAAGATCCCCGCGGGTGGGGGTGCGCCGACGACGCTCTGCAGCTGGAAAGGTGCCGCGCCCGTCGGCCTGACGTGGGCGGGAGATCGCTCGCTGGTATTCGGCTCCCGGCGAGGGCCGCTCCTGCTGGTTCCGGCAACGGGAGGGACGCCGGAAGCGGTCACGAGCCTCGACGGGAACGAGGGAGAGTGGAGCCATCGGCTCCCGCACGTCCTCCCCGACGGCCGGACTGTGATCTACACGGCCCTTCGGGATTCGCGCACCGGTCCCGTGTGGGAGAAGGCGAGGATCCACGCCCAGGAGCTCGGCTCCCCGACACGAACGCTGCTCGTGGAGGGAGGCTCGGACGGCCGCTGGGCTCCGCCCGGCATCCTCCTCTTCGCCCGGGAGGGTTCGCTCTTCGCGGCCAGGCTGTCTTCGTCCAGTCTCGCCCCTTCGGGCTCGCCCGTGAGGGTTCTCCCGGGAGTGAGGCACGCCGTCCTCTCATACCTCCTCGGGGGGGGCTCCGGCGCCGCGCAGGTCGCCGTCTCTCACGACGGGCGGCTCGTCTACGCGCAGGGCTCCGTCGACCCCGAGCACCCGAGGACCCTGGTCTGGGTCGACGTGACGGGCCGGGAGACCGTGATCGACCGACCCGCACAGAGCTGCCTCAGCATCAACCTCTCGCCGGACGGCAAGCAGCTTCTCGCCACCCACAACTACCCGGGGCGGCAGGTGCAGCTGATCGACCTCGACCGAGGAGCGACTCGAAACGTGACCCTCGAGGGTAGCCATCGCGAGGCGGTCTGGGGACCCGGGCCCGGCGAGGTGACGTTCGACTCCGACCACGAGGGGCCGAAGCGGATCTACGTTCGGCGGCTGGACGCCCCGCCCGGCGAGATCGAGACGCTCTGGAAAGGGTCCGAGGAGCTTGTCGCCCTCGGGTCGTGGTCTCCCGACGGGCGGCGTTTCTGCATCCAGGTGAGGTCGCCCCGGGGAAGCGACGACATCCTCGAAGTCTCCCGCGACGGGAAGGTAGCACCCCTCGTCGCGACGCGCCTCGACGAGGGTTGGCCGGTCATTTCACCCGACGGGGGGTGGCTTGCGTACGCCCAAGCCGGCGAGCCGGGGCACTTCGAGGTCTTCGTCCGACCTCTCGCCACGCCCGGTGTCGCCACCCAGGCCTCGGTGAGCGGCGGGTCGGAGCCGCTCTGGTCCCGCGACGGGAAGGCTCTCTTCTTCAAGGGTCTCCCGTCGGCGGGGCAACGCTTCGAGATCTACCGGGTCCGCTTGGCCGAGAGGAACGGGAGTCTCGAACTCGGTCGCCCCGAGAAGCTCTTCGGGGGCGTCTACGGCGCCACGGCCCGGGGCGGGCGCGACTGGGACGTCGCGGCCGACGGCCGGTTCCTCCTCGACAAGGCGGCCGCGGACTCGGACCAGCGGATCTACGACGACGCCGTCTTTCTCACGCGCCTGCGCGTCGACCTCGCGGGAATCCCGGCCCTCCTCGAGGAGGCGGAGAAACAGAGGTAGGGCTTGGGGTCTAGGGCTTGGGGTCAGGTCTTGATTTTCTACTATAGTCCCGGCGGGACGACGTAGCCGCCCGAGACCTCCGCGACGCACCTCGCGACGTGGATCGCGGTCCGGTCCTCGAGGAACGGGCCGACGATCTGGATCCCCGCCGGGAGCCCGTCCCTCGTGAAGCCGACGGGCGCGGCCGTCCCCGGGAGCGAGGAGAGGCCCGCGAGCGCCGGCCAGCCGAGAAGCGTCCCGAGGTAGGGCTGCGGCACGCCGTTCACGGCGAGCGTCCGCTTCGCGAAGTCGGGGCTCTGGTCGTGCAGGAAGGCCGGCGTCGGGAAGGCGGGGCAGAGGAGCGCGTCGTAGCGCGTGAAGAACTCGGCCCACTGCGCCTGCCGCCGCTCGCGCGCCTCGCGCGCGAGGTCGAAGTCGCGGTGGGTCTGCGCCGTGTCGCGGGTCAGGCGCGCGCGGAACGAGTCGTCCTCGGGCGCGAGCGCGGCGGCCCGGCCTCTGAGCTTCTCGAACTGCCCCTCCGGCAGGCCCGCGGCCATGCTCCCGTAGAGGACGCGCATGAAGAGGCGCGCGTTGTCGGCGAGGGCGAAGCCGGGCCGGGCCCCGGTGTCGACCTCGGCGCCGGCGGCCCGGAGCTCCCCGACGACCGTCTCGAGCCGCTCGCGGAGGGCCGCGTCGACCGGCGCGGCCGGGTCGTCGAGCCAGGCGGCGAGCCGGTACTCGGAGAGCCCCCGCCGGCGCGGCGGGGGGAGCTCGAGCCGCCACGCGGTGGCGTGCGCCGCGTCGGGGCCCGCGAGGACGCGGACGGCGAGGTCGAGGTCGTCGGCCGAGCGGGCGATCGGCCCGGCGGTTTCGAGGTCGGGCGCGGCGAGCGTGCCCGGAGGGCCCGGGACGTGGCCGCGCGTCGGGATGATCCCGAAGCTCGGGCGGTGGCCGAAGACGCCGCAGAACGCGGCCGGGATCCGGATCGAGCCGCCGAGGTCGCTCCCGAGCTCGAGGGCCGAGAGGCCCGTGCCCATCGCGACGGCCGAGCCGCCGGAGGAGCCGCCCGCCGTGCGCGAGGCGTCCCACGGGTTGTCCGTCGTCCCGAACGCCGCGTTGTAAGTCTGGATGTCCATCGCCTGCGTCGAGAGGTTCGTCTTGCCGAAGACGACCGCCCCGGCGGCCTTCAGGCGCGCCACGGCGTCGGCGTCGCGCTGCGGGACGTGGCCCATCAGCTCCGGCGTCCCGCCGGAGGTCGTCCGGAGCCCCTCGGTCTCGAAGGAGTCCTTCACGGTGACGGGGAGCCCGTGGAGCGGCCCGCGCAGGTCGCCGCGCGAACGCTCTTCGTCGCAGCGCCGCGCCTCCCCGAGCGCGCGGTCCCCGTCGAGGGTGACGATGGCGTTCACGAGGCCGCGGAGCTTCTCGATGCGCGCGAGGAAGAGCCGGAGCAGCTCCTCGCTGCTCGTCTCCTTCCTCTCGAGGGCCGCGAGGAGCGCCGTGGCGGAGCGGGTCGCAAGGTCGGACATCGGCAGCCTCCCGTCGCTCCGCTCTCCCGCGGAGCCGCCCATCTTGCCACGCGGGGACGCCGTCAGCGCCGCTCGAGGAGGAGGTACGGGCCGGCCGTGCCGGCCAGCCGGTACCGCGACGCGAGGTACTCGTCGAGGAGCGTCGCGCCGGAGGCCCCGGGGCGCCTCGGTTCGTCGCGGAGCGTCATCCGGGAGAGGACGGCTGCGGCGGGGCGGACCGCCTCGAGCTCCCGGACCATCTCCTCCTGCACGTCCCTCCGCCCGACGATCCCCGGGTCGAACTGCATGTACCGGGTCGACCCGGTCCGGTCCGCGAGGAAGTAGAGCTCCATCTCGCTCATGAGCGGAGCGCGGTGGTCCGCAGAGCCGACGAAGACCGGGTCGCCCGGGCGCCCGCGCGCGTCGAGGAAAGCGAAGACCGCGCGCCGCGCCTCGGCGACCGCCGCGGAGGTCTCCGGGAGGCGGCCGTAGCGCGGAGAGGGGCCTGGCACCGCGCCGTCCGGGCGAAGCCGAAGGAGGGCTCCGAGCGACGGGACGGCGGGGAGCGCGAGCGCGGCCGCGAGGAGACCTGCCGCGGCGGCGCGGAGGCCCGGCGGAGCCGCCGGCGTCCCGTGCTCCGCGAGGACGCTCGCGAGGACGAGGGCGGGCGTGACGGTGTAAAGCGCGTGGTAGACGTCGGTCCGACCGAGGAGCTGCGGGAGGACCGCGAGGCTGAGCGCCGTCGTCGCGAGGAGCCCGGAATCGAAACGACCCGTCGCCCGCCTCGAGACGAGGACCGCGAGAGCCCCGAGGAGCGGCCCCGCGAGCGTGAGCACCACGGCCCCCTCGAACGGCTGGACGGCGAGAGCGGGCAGCTGGAGCCCGAACGCCGGGACGGCACGGAGGACGTCGGGGAGCGGGAGGAGACGGGACGGCATGACGTGGCGCACCTGGTCGAAGTAGAGGTCCCCCGCCACCCGCGCGATCCCGGCACGCGCCAGCGCCGGGACGAAGACGAGCGCGAGGATCGCAGCCGCGGCCGCAGCGGCCGGAGCCATCGCCCGGAGCTCGTCCCGCCCGCGCCGGAACGCCCGGAGGCGGATCGCCCGCGCGGCGGCGAGCGCCACCAGGGCAACGCACAGGTAGACGAGGAGGTCATGGCGGTAGGCGCCGACCGCGCCGAGCGCGAGCCCGGCCGCGACCGGCCACGACGCTCCCGCGGGTCCCGCCGCGCCGAGGCGCTCGGCAAAGACGAGCGCCGAAAGGAGACCCGCCATCCAGGCGAAGGGGACGTTCCCGAGGAGCGCGGTCCACGCGAGGACGAGCCCCGCGGCGAGCCACGAGAAGCGCCGGCCGCCCGCCCGACCCGCGAGCCGGCCCGCGACGGCCGAGAGGCCGAGGTGGATCGCGAGGCCCAGGAACCGGAGGACCTCGGGGCGGACGCCGAAGACCTTCCAGAGCGCCGCGATCGTCAGGAAGATCCCCGGCGGGTAGTTCGAATAGAAGTCGCGGTAGGGCGCCTTCCCCCGGAGCACGAGCATCGCGTCGGTGAGAAGGAGCCCCTCGTCGTAGCCGCCGAGCGGCCAGAAGAGCGCGGTCCGGACGAGGATCCAGAGCCCCGCCGCGAGGAGGATTACGCCCGCGAGGTCGAGGACGACCCGGTCCGGGCGGGCCGGCGACGCGAGCGCCGGAACGGGCCCTCCCGCCCCGGCGCCCCCGGACGAACCGTTCCCTCGCGCCTCCACGTCGGCGCGATTCTGCGTCAGACGCGGCTCTTCCGCGCCTCCTCGTGGAGCCAGGCGTTCGGCGCGCCCGACACGTCGTTCCACTTCGTCCTGACGGCCTTCGCCTTCTTCGCCATGAGCGCCGCGTGCCGGTCGTCGTCGACGAACGCCACGATCCGGCAGATGCACGACTCGCCGTCGACGAGCCGCCACGGGAAGGCGCCGATGACGGCGCGCTGGTTCAGGAGGAGGTCGATGTCGCCCCCCATGCACTCGGCGTGGATGATCCCGTGGTTGAAGAGCTCGAGGTGCATGAGCTGGTACTTGCCGTCGTCGTAGAACTCGTCGAGCGGCTTGCCGTACTTCGCGCGGAAGTGGGCGTCCGCCTCCTTCGCCTGACGCGGCATCCAGGTCCGGATGATCGTGTTCATCGGGTGGTCCGCGCTCCCGCAGTCGACGCCGAGCCAGCGGAGCTTCCGCCTCTTGCACCAGTCGGCGAACTCCCGGTCCGGCCCCGGGTGCTTGACCATGTAGCGGATCTCGTCCGCCTCGGGCTGGTCCCAGCCGTAGTGGTGGTAGCCGGTGTGGATGATGAGGATGTCGCCGTCCTTCACCTCGACCCGGTCCTCGACCATCTTCGACGTGTAGACGTCGTAGTCGCCGACGGCATCGGAGAGGTCGACGATCGCCCCCTCGTGCATCAGGAAGTCGAGCTGCAGCGCCGCCATGTCCTTGCCGGGCGAGTAGAAGTGGATCTCGCCGTCCATGTGCGTGCCGAGGTGGTTGCTGTGCGTCAGGAGCTGGCCGTTCGCGCCGTTCGGCGCGAGCCGCTTGAAGTACTTCATCTGGAGCGGCTCGTACGTGGGCCAGGCCGGGGTGCCGATTCCGAGGGGGATCGAGAGCTCGATCGGAAGCATGGGCGACTCCTTCGTTCTCAGGCGCGGGGCGCGCGGACGTCTTCGGCGAACGCCTCGAGGGCGGCGTGGAACGCCTCCCAGGGCGGGTTGACGAGGCCGGCGCCCACCTGCCCCACCCCGGGGTCCCTGTGGGCGATGCCGGTGTTGATCTGGGGGAGGAGGTTCTTCTCCTCGACGAGGCGGAGGTCAATGCCGGTCGGCGAGCCGGCGAACCCGAGGGCCGGGATGCCGAGCCCGGGGTTCGGGCCGAGCGTGATGCGCCCCATCGCGCGCGTCGCCGCGACCGCGTCGGCCGCGGAACCGCCGACGAACTGGACGATGGCGGGCGCGGCCGCCATCGCGAAGCCGCCGAAGCCGGCCGTCTCGGTGATCGCGCTGTCGCCGATGTCGGGGTTCGCGTCGGCCTCGCTCCGGCCGGGGAAGTAGAGGCCGCGCACCATCTGCGCCGGCCCGGTGAACCAGCGTCCCGGCATCGAGGAGAGCTGGATGCCGAAGTCGGTCCCGTTCCGCGCCATGACGGTGACGAGCGAGGAGAGCGGCTCTCCTTCGGCCGCCTTCAGCATGCACTTCCCCATCGGCATCGAGAGGTTCAGGAACGAGTGGTCGTTGCCGGCCACGAACTCGAGGACGCGCGCCGCCTTCTCGCGGTCCGCGGTCGCGCGGAGGACGGACGGCGCGATCTCGCGGAAGAAGAGCGACGTGCCGGCGCGGTTCCGGTTGTGGCCCTCGTCCCCCATCTGGAGAGCCTGGGCGAGGAGGTGCTTCAGGTCGATCGGCCCGTGCAGGGCGAGCGCCGCGGCGAGGACGGGCGCGAGCTCGTCGCGCATGAAGGCGAGCCGCGCGAGGACCTCCTCCGAGAACGCCCCGAAGCGGAGGACCTTCCCGAGCCCCTCGTTCAGCGTGCAGAACGTCCGGGTGCCGGGGCGCTCGCCGCCGCGGTCCTCGACGACCCAGACCGGCATCGACGGCGTGACGAGGCCCGCCATCGGGCCGACGGCGTCGTGGTGGTGGCACGGGTCGAAGCGGACGGCGCCGGCGGCGCCGAGGCGCGCCGCCTCGTCCGCGTCCCTGGCGCGCCCCTCGTACATGAGGCCGCCGATCACGGCGCCGCGCATCGGGCCGCACATCCGCTCCCACGTCACGGGAGGGCCGGCGTGGAGGAAGAGGTCGTCCTCCATCCCGGGGATCACGTCGCGCGCGACGCCGATGCCGACGAGGTGCGGCCGGCTCGCGAGGAGTCTCGCGTGGGCCCGCCCGTTCGCCGCGTCGATCGCGGCAGCCGCGGGGCCGGAGAGGACCTCCGAGAGGAGCGCCATCCGGCGTGGGTCGCCCTCCGACGGCGGCTGGAAGTCGACGAGCGTCACGCCCGCGCCGGCGGCGCGGGGCGCCTCGGCGACCGCGTCGATGCCGGCGTGGACGACGTCGGAGGGGCCCTCGAGGAGGGCCGTCGCGTTCCCGCTCACCGCGTCACCTCCTCGCGGACTCCGGGCAGGAGCGCGGCCGCCTCCGCGGCCGCGAGCGCGGCCGACGGCTCGACGTGGATCCCCGCGAGCTGGAGGACCTCCTCCTGCCGTGCGGTCCCCTGCGGGTCGCGCCGCGAGCCGCAGACGGACGCGACGACGGCGAGAGGCGAGCCGGCCCGGGCCGCGCGCGCGTCGACGACGGCCCGGACGATCTCCGGCGCCGGGTCGGTGTGCGCGCCATCGCCCAGGACGAGGTCGAGGAGCAGGACCCGGACGGAGAGGTCCGCCCCCGCCGCGCGGATCAGCTCGCAGCGGACCGTCTGGTCGACCATCGGGTGCGGGCGGCCGACGGTGTAGGCGTCGTCGCCGGTGTCGACGACGAGGTTCCCGGGCGGGAGGGGAGTCCCCGTGGAGAGCTTTCCGGGCGGGACGACCGCCTCGATGCCGCGCGCCCCGAGGATCCGGAGCGCCTCCGCGGCGAGGGAGCCCCCGCCGAAGAGGCCGACGAGCCGCGACGGGCCCGCGGGCTCGTCGTCCCGCGACCCCGTGCGCGAGGGCGCGGGGTGCGCCGGCCGCGGGGGCGCGCCGGCCCACTTCGCGGCGGCCTCCGCCGCCTCGTCGAGGGAGCCGGCGTAGAGGACGCCGTCCTCCGTCTGCCCTCCCTCCTCGCCGAGGTACCGGACGGCCACGGGCTTGCCGAGCCGCGCGAGGAGGGCGTGGAGCCTCCGGGCGACGCCCGCGTCCGGGTGCTTGGCGACGAGGAGGACGCCGCGCGTCCCGGCGTCGCGTGCGAGGAGCGCGAGAGAGGCCTCGGTCATCACGCCGCCGACCTCGGCGGAGAGGTCGCGGCTCCCGGTGCCGATCGCGTGCGAGACGCCGACGCCCCGCCGGTCGAGGAGGCAGGAGAGCTCCTGGATGCCGGTGCCGCTCGCGCCGACGATCCCGATGGGGCCGCGGTCGACGCGGTTCGCGAAGCCGAGGCCGACGCCGGAGAGGATCGCCGTCCCGCAGTCGGGGCCCATCACGAGGAGGCCGAGCGATGCGGCGCGCCGCTTCAGGGCGACCTCGTCCGCGAGGGAGACGTTGTCGGAGAAGAGGAAGACGCTCCGCCCGGCGTCGAGCGCGCGGTGCGCGACGAAGGCCGCGTACGGCCCGGGGACCGCGACGGAGACGAGGTTCGCAGCCGGGTGCGCCGCGAGCGCCTCGCCCACTGTCCCGGGGCGCCGCGCCCCGGGGACGGCTTCGGCTCCGGACGCCTTCGTCCCCTCGAGCAGCCCGTCGAGCGCCGCGCGGGCCGCCGCGAGCGCCTCGTCCGACGCGGCCCGGATCGCGACGGCCATGTCGAGCGGCGTCGCGCGGTCGAGCGCGTCGCCGGAGAAGCCCGCCTCGGCGAGGAGGCGCCGGTTCGTCTCCGTCCCCATCATCGCGACCGCCTCGGCGACGCCGGGAAGGGCCGCGAGCTCGCGGCTCACCTGCATGAGCCGCGCGGAATCCTGGTAGCAGCCGGAGCGGACGAGGACGAGGGTCTTCATCGAGTCTCCCGTGCGTCGACGACGCCGTGCACGAGCGCGAGCGCCCCGGCGAGGAGGTCGGCCCCCGAGTGGGCGCCCGTCGCGGTGAGCCGCCCCGTCACCGCCCGGAGCGACTCCGTGGCGGCGTGGGGGTTCCCGATCGTCTCGACGGCGGCGGCGAGGACCGCCGGGAAGTGGCCGTGGGAGGCGTTCCGCACGAGGTGGGCCGCCGCCGTCGTCGTCTCCTCCGCGGGGAGGAGCGAGAGCGCCGCCGAGTACGCGGCGACCGACCGCGGATCGACGAGCCCTCCGGCCGCGAGGCGCACCGCCATCGCCGCGAGTCCGACGAGGAGGTCGTCGCCCGTCGGCGTGAGCCCCGGCCCCAGGCCCGTCAGCGCCCCCGCGTCGGGCCGGTAGGCGCCGACGCGGATCTCGCCGGAGACGAGAGCCGCGGCGAGGGCGAAGAGACGGGCGTGAGCCCACCTCAGGACGAGCGCGTCGACCGAGCCGGCCTCGCCGACGCCCCCCGACAGGAGCGCCCGCGTCCGGGCCGGGAGGAGGATGCAGGCGAGGTCGAGGACGAGCGAGGCGCGCGAGACCGGCCCGGCGGCCGGCTCGAGCTCGCGGCACGGGAGCGGCGCGCGCTCCGGGGGCCTCGCGGCGACCTGCTCGAGGAGCGCCGTGACCTCGACGCCCCTCACGCCCCGACACCCGCGGGAGCCGCCGCCGGGACGTCCTCGGCCCGCGTCGCCTTCTCCTTCTCGCGGAGCGCCCTCCAGACCTTCTCCGCCGTGATCGGCATCTCGGAGATCCGGATGCCGCAGGCGTCCCAGAGCGCGTTCGCGATCGCCGCGGGGGTCGGGATCATCGTGTGCTCGCCGATCCCGCGGGCCCCCATCGGGCCGTCCTTCTGGGCCGTCTCGACGAAGGAGACCGACATCTCGGCCGGGACGTCCTCCGTCGAAGGGATCTTGTAGTCGACGAGCGAGGCGTTCCGGGCGCGCCCCGTCCTCGTGTCGAGGACGAGCTCCTCCATCGTCCCGGTGCCGAGCCCCTGGACGATGCCGCCGTACGTCTGCCCCCGGATGAGCGCCGGGTTCACGACCCTGCCGACGTCGTAGCAGGCCGCGACCTTCTCCACCGTCACCTGCCCCGTCTCGGGATCGACGGAGATCTCGACCGCCTGCGCCCCGAACGTCCACTTCGCGACCGGCTTGGCGCTCTGGCTCGTCTCCGGGTCGAGGAAGAGGAGGCCCTCGGGAAGGAACGACGACGCGGCCGCGACCGGCCCGCCGATCGCGTGGCCGTCGGGGAACTGGTAGCCCATGACGAGGCGAGGGAACGGGATCGACTGCCCCGTCGCGTCGTGGACGACGGCGCCGTTCCGGAGCGTCAGCTCCTCGGGCGGGACGCCGAGCGCCTCGCCGGCGGTGTCGCAGAGCTTCCGGCGGATCTCCGCCGCGGCGCGAAAGACGGCGTTCCCCGTCGCCCAGGTCTGCCTCGAGGCGACGGTCTGCCAGTCGTAGGGCGAGAGGTCCGTGTCGGGGCACCCCTTCACGCGGATCGTCTCGACCGGGATGTCGAGCGCCTCCGACGCGAACTGCGCGACGACCGTCATCAGCCCCTGCCCGTAGTCGATCCCGGCGATGAGGATCTCGAGCGTCGCGTCCTCGGCGAACTTCATGATGACCGACGACGCCGCGTCGTTCGGCATCGCGGGCGCCTTCACGGCGCAGGCGATCCCCTTGCCGCGGTACGGGACCCTCTCGCGCGAGGGAGAGAAGCCGATCTCGTCGGCGACCTTCCGGATGCAGAGGTCGACGCGCCCGGAGTGCTCGTCGAGGAGCTGCCCCGTGACCGTCTTCTTCCCCGCGCCGAGGCAGTTCAGGAGGCGGAACTCCGCCGGGTCCCTCCCGAGCTCGACGGCGACCTTGTCCATCTGCTGCTCGAGCGCCCAGTGGATCTCCTGCATCCCGAAGCCGCGGTAGGCGCTCCCGACCGGGCGGTTCGTGTAGATGCCGATGCTGTCGCCCTCGACGTTCGGAAACTCGTAGGCGCCGCCGCAGGTGTAGCCGGCCGCGCGGACGATGTTCACGCCGTAGCCGCCGTAGCCGCCGCAGTTCCAGAGGTAGTGCATCTTCTGGGCCTGCACCTTCCCGGCCCGGTCGACGCCGGTGACGAGGGTCGCCGTCAGCCCCTGCCTCACGACGGTCGCGAAGAACTCCTCGTGCCGGTCGACCATGAAGCGAACCCACCGACCGGGGCAGCGCATCGCGAGCGCGACGGCGATCGGCTCGAGGTTGATCCCCGCCTTCCCGCCGAAGCCGCCGCCGACGTACGGCACGTGGACGCGGACGTCGCCGTGCGGGAGGCCGAAGCAGGCCGAGAGGAGGTGCCGCACCGTGAACGGGCTCTGCGCCGAGGTGTGGACCTCGACCTTCCCGGCGAGGTCGAACCGCGCGACGGAGACGTGCGGCTCCATCGGGACGTGCTGCACCTGCGGGACGCGGAAGACGTTCTCGAAGACCTTCCACGACGACTTCAGCGCCGCGGCGTAGTCCCCCTTCCGGATCTTCAGGTGGTTGCAGACGTTCGTGCCCGCTTTCGGCTGGATCCAGGGGACGACCTCGTAGCTCCCGAGGTCGGGGTGGACGAGCGGCGCCCCCTCGGCGAACCCCTCCTCGACGTCGAAGATCGGCGGGAGCGGCTCGTAGTCGACCGCGACGAGCGCGGCCGCCTCGGCCGCCGCCTCGGGCGTCTCGGCGGCGACGGCGGCGACCGGGTCGCCGACGAAGCGGACCCGGTCCGTCGCGAAGACGGTCTGGTCCTTCAGGTAGATGCCGGTGTGGAGCGGGAAGTCCTTCCCGGAGACGACCGCGCGGACGCCCGGGGCGCGCGACGCACGGGACGTCTTCACGTCGAGGACCCGCGCGTGCGCGTGGGGCGACCGGACGACGGCGACGTGGAGGAGCCGCGGGAACTTCAGGTCGGCCGTGTACTTCGCGGCGCCGGTCACCTTCTCGAGGCCGTCGACGCGGACGACGTCCTGCCCGACGGAGCGGGCGGCGGTCACGAGAGCACCTCCGCCGGGGGCCAGGGAGACCTTGCGGTCTCCGGGAGCTCGGGGGCCCGGGCGGCCTCCCGCATCTCGGCCGCGGCCGCGCGAACCGCGTCGACGATCTGCTTGTAGCCCGTGCAGCGGCAGAGGTTCCCGGCGAGGGCCTTCTTCACGTCGTCCTCGGTCGGGTCGGGCTTCTCGCGGAGGAGCGCCGCCGCGCTGACGACCATCCCCGGCGTGCAGAAGCCGCACTGGATCGCGGCGTGGGTGAGGAACGCCTTCTGGAGCGGGTGGAGGACGCCGTCCTTCGACAGCCCCTCCACGGTCGTCACCGAGCGGCCGTCGCACTCGACGGCGAGGACGAGGCAGCCGTTCACCGCGCGCCCGTCGAGGAGGACCATGCAGGAGCCGCACTCCCCCTCGTTGCACCCCTCCTTCGTCCCGGTCAGGTCGAGGCCGTCGCGGAGGAAGCGGAGGAGCGTCGTCCCGACCTCCACCTCCGCGGTCTCGGAGACGCCGTTCACCTCGAGCGTGATCGTCTTCTTCATCGGCGTCCCCTTCAGCCCAGCTCGGCGACGCCGCGGCGGACGAGGACGCCCACCATCTCGCGCCGGTACTCCGCGCTCCCGCGCAGGTCGGTGATCGGGCGGCAGGCGGCGACCGCCGCCTCGGCGGCCTCGGCCGCGGCCGCGGCCCCCTTCGTTTCGAGGAGCACCTCGGCGGCCAGGACGCGGAGCGGCGTCGGTGCGACCGCGGCGAGGGCCACGCGCCAGCGGGCCGGGCGGCCGTCGCTCCTTCCCACGAGGACGCCGACCGTCGCGAGATCCATCCCCTTCCGGCGGGAGAGGCGCTGGTAGGAGCCGCGGAAGCCGGCGGAAGCGCCGGGGAGGACGATCTCGGTCACGAGGTCGCCCGGCATGAGCGCCGTCTGGCCCGGCCCCAGGAAGAGCTCCGAGACCGCCATCGCGAGCCGCCCCGTCGAGGACGCGACGTTCACCACGGCGTCGAGCGCGAGGAGCGCGACCGCCGTGTCGGCCGCGGGCGAGGCGTTGCAGACGTTGCCGGCGAGCGTCGCCCGCTGCCGGAGCGGCCACGCCCCGACCGTCCTCACGCACTCGGCGAGGAGGGGGTAGCGCGCGAGGACCGCGGGGTGCGTCTCGACGTCGGCGAGCGGCACGGCCGCGCCGACGGAGAGGCCGCCGTCCGCGTTCTCCCGGATCTCGTGCAGCTCCGGGATCCGCTTCAGGTCGATGAGCCGCCCGGGGCTCCGCCGCCCCGCCCGCATCTGCGGGAGAAGGTCCGTCCCCCCGAGGAGGAACGCCGACGCCGCGTCGGACGTCCGGAGCGCGACGGCGTCGTCGACCGTCGCGGGGGCAAGGTACTCGAGGTCGGTGGGCATCAGAGGATCCCTCCCGCGGGAACGGGCCCCGGACGGGACCCGGTATCGAAAAAGACCTGTCTCAAAGCGCTCCGTTCGGAGCGGCGCCCTGCGGGCATGACCTCGGAATGCTATTCCTCGCCGCGCCCGTTCGCGAACCTCCGGACACCGCGAAGGAAACGGCCCCGATCCCCCTCCGAAGCCCTACAATGCCCGGTTGCGTCCCGCCCACGGCTTGGGGTCAGGTCTTGATTTTCTACTTTAGCCGGAGCGGCCTCCGGCGACGCGGAGGAAGACCATGCAGAGGCGCGTCATCGACGTCGAGGAACGGCTCCCGCTCCTCCAGACCGTCCCGCTCTCCCTGCAGCACCTCTTCGCGATGTTCGGGGCGACGGTCCTCGTCCCGTTCCTCTTCAAGGTGAACCCTGCGACGTCGCTCCTCCTGAACGGCGTCGGCACGCTCGTCTACCTCGCCGTCTGCCGGGGGAAGGTGCCCGCGTACCTGGGCTCCAGCTTCGCGTTCATCTCCCCCGTCTTTGCCGTCCTCGCTCGCCCGGAGCTCGGCGGCTACGCCGCCGCGCAGGGAGGCTTCATCGCCTTCGGCCTCTTCTTCGTCCTCGTGTCGCAGGTCGTCCGCGTCGCCGGGACACGCTGGCTCGACGTCGTCTTCCCTCCCGCCGCGATGGGGGCGATCGTCGCCGTCATCGGCCTCGAGCTCGCTCCCGTGGCCACGAGCATGGCGGGGCTCACCGGCGACGGGGCGGCGCAGCAGGGGCACGGAACGGCCGTCGCCGTCGCGATGGTCACGCTCGGCGTCACCGTCCTCGGCTCTCTCCTCTTCCGCGGCTTCCTCGGCGTCATCCCGGTCCTCGTCGGCGTCGTCGCGGGCTACGGCGCCGCGCTCGCGGCCGGGATCGTCGACCTCTCCGCCGTCGCGGCCGCCCCCTGGCTCGAGGTACCGACGCTCTACGCGCCGACCTTCTCGCCGCAGGCGATCCTGATGATCCTCCCCGCCGGGCTCGTGGTCCTCGCCGAGCACGTCGGCCACCTCGTCGTCACGGGGAACGTCGTCGGCCGCGACTTCGTGAAGGACCCGGGCCTCCACCGCTCCCTCCTCGGCGACGGCCTCTCGAACGTCCTCTCCGGCCTCGCCGGCGCCACGCCGAACACGACCTACGGCGAGAACATCGGCGTCCTCGCGATCACGCGCGTCTTCTCGACCTGGGTCATCGGCGGCGCGGCCGTCCTCGCCGTCGTCATCTCCTTCGTCGGGAAGCTCGCCGCCGCGATCCGGAGCATCCCGACGCCCGTCATGGGGGGCGTCTGCATCCTCCTCTTCGGCGTCATCGCCGCCGCGGGCGTGAGGATGCTCGTGGAGAAGAAGGTCGACTACACGAAGCCCCGCAACCTCGTCCTCACTTCCGTCGTCCTCGTCAGCGGCGCGAGCGGCGCCGCGGTGAAGCTCGGCACGGTGGAGCTGAAGGGGATGGCGCTCGGCACGTTCGTCGCCGTGGCGCTCTCTCTCCTCCTCGCCGCCTTCGACCGCTTCGGGTGGACGACCCCCGACACGGACGCGACGACGACCGCTCGATCCTGACGTCGTTCCGCGTCCGCCTCGCCGGAGAAGTCGGGACGTTTCCCGTCCGGCTCAGGCCGGTGCGTGCACCGGACGCGCCGCGCTCCTCGAGTCGGGCAGCGTCAACCCGAACGAAACGGCAAGGAGCGGGAGCGCCGAGACGGCGTAGAGCGGCCCGGCCACGCCCCAGCGGTCCGCGACGAGCCCGAGGAGCGGCGCGGCGAGGCCGCCTGCCGTGACGGCGAGCCCCACCGTGACGCCCGACGCCGTCCCGACGTGGTTCGGGAGGTACTCCTGCCCCATGACGACGAGGACGCTGAACGGGACGTAGAGGGCGAGGGCGACCGGGACGAGGAGGGCCGTCGCGACGCGCGGGTCGCGCGCCGAGGCGAGGGCGTAGAGGAGCGGCGCGAGGAGCGCCATCGGGACGAGGACGACGACGCGGCGGCCGAAGCGATCCGCGAGGCGGCCTCCCGCGAGCGTCCCGACCACGCCCGTGCCGAGGAGGATCGAGAGCGCCGTCGCCGCCTCCGCCTTCGTTTGGCCGAGGACGTTCGCGAAGAAGAGCGGGACGAACGAGGAGAGGCCGGTGTAGACGACCGAACGGCTCATCACGACGACGGCGAGCCTCGTGAACGGACCCCACCGGTCCGTGCCGCCAACGCCGGCCGCCGCGTCGTGCCGCCTCGGGTGGAGGGCGGCGATGAGCGGGAGCTGCGTCGCGAGGAACGCCGCGACGAGGAGGACCGGGAGGATCGGCGCGAGCGTCGCGCGGAGGCCGAGCGCGAGGACGAGCGGCGTGATGACGAGCGGCCCGGCCGCCATCCCGAGGTTGCCGCCGGTCGAGAAGATGCTCATCCCGGTCGCACGGCGGTCCCCGGAGGCGAACGCGGCGGCCCGCGCCCCTTCGGGGTGGAAGGCGGCGACGCCGAGGCCGTGGAACGCGACCGCCGCCGCGATGAGCGGGTAGGTCGGCGCGACGCCGGCAAGGCCGACGCCGATTCCCGCCGTCGCCACGCCCGCGGGGACGAGCCACGGCGAAGGACGGCGGTCGGCGAACCAGCCGAAGACCGGCTGGACGACGGACGAGGCGACCGTCGCCGCGAGGACGAGCCCGCCGGCCGCGGCGTAGGTGAGGCCGCGCTCGGCGATGAAGAACGGGAGGAGGGCCGGGATCATCCCCTGGGCGAGGTCGGTCGTGAGGTGGCCGAGGAGGAGAGTGCCGAGGAGCCGGAGCTTCACCGCGGCGTTGTGCGCGCCGGGGCGCCCGTTGTCAAACGCCGACACCCGCCCGGATCGCGCCAGCGGCGGCGGCGCAACGAGCCCGGGCCGGCCGCGCGCGGCTCGCCCCGCCCGGGCCCGGGAGGCCGATAGACTCGGCGCTCCCGCCGCCCATGCGACGCCCCCCCGCTGCTACCCTCGGATTCGTTGCCGCGCTCCTCGTCGTCGCGGCGCTCGCCTTCGCCGTGCTGACCGCCTTCGTCCGCTCGATGATCTTCCCCGCCTCGCAGGCCCCGTTCCCGGAGCCGCGCGAAGGTGAGGGGTGGAGCGTCGCCCGATACGCGGCCGCCGACGGCGCCCGCCTTTCCGGCGCGTTCTTCCCTCCTCCGGCTCCCGGCCGCCCCGTCCTCCTCTACTTCCACGGGAACGCCGAGGCGGCGGCCCAGAACCTCCCGCTCGCCGACGCGCTCCGGGCGCACGGCTTCGGCGTCCTCCTCGCCGAGTACCGCGGCTACGGCGGGCTCGCCGGCTCGCCCGGCGAGGAGGGCCTCCGCGCGGACGGCGAGGCGGCGCTCGCCGAGCTCGGCCGCCGGGGCTTCCCTCCCGGTCCCGTCGTCCTCGTGGGGCGCTCGCTTGGGTCGGGCGTCGCCGTCGACCTCGCGACGCGCCATCGGGTCGCGGCCGTCGCCCTCGTCTCGGCCTACACGTCGATCGTCGACATGGGGCGACTCGTCGCCGGCCCGCTCGCGCCGCTCGTGGTGCGCGACCGCTTCGACTCGCTCTCGAAGATAGGGCGCGTCCCCGCGCCGGTCGTCCTCCTCCACGGGAGCCTCGACGACGTCGTTCCGGTCGAGATGGGACGCCAGCTCGCCGCCGCCCGGCCCGGCGCCCGCTGGGTCGAGGTACCGGGCGCGACGCACAACGACTTCCCGGGCCTCGCGGAGCTCCTCGCGCGGGAGATCGACGGGCTCCTCGCGCCGCCGGCGGCGGCGCACCCCTAGCCGGGCCTGCGCGCTGCCGCCTGCCGCGCCGCGATCCGCCCGCGGCGCTACGATTCGCTCCCGATGGGCACGATCTCGCCGCCTCCCGGCTCGCTGCGTCCCACTCCGACACCGGCCTCGCTCGACCGGCCCCGCGGGAGCTCGCCCTGGGCGGTCGCATTCTTCGCCCTCGGGGCCCTCGCGGCGTTCCTCTGGCTCCGGCGTCCCGCCTACCTCCCCGAGGTCGCCCTCGCCTCGGCGACGGCCGACGGGCGCGCCGACGGCGCCGCCGAGGCGCCGGTCCTCTGCCGCGGCGCGAACGGCTGCCTCGTCGTCTACGTCGCCCCCTGGTGCGGGCCGTGCCGGGCCTCGCTTCCGGGCGACGCGGCGCTCGCCGACCACATCCGCTCGAAGGGCTTCGAGACCGTCTTCGTCGTCGGGATGGACAAGCCCGAGGCCTGCCTCGAGATGGCGCGGGCGCTCGGCCGCCCTGCGCGAATCGACCCGGACGGGAAGTGGGCGAAGGCTGCGGGCGTCCGCGGCGTCCCGCACTTCCTCGTCACGACGCCGACCGGGAAGATCACGAAGCGCCAGGCGGGAGCGTACATGGCCCCGCCCGAGCAGGTCGCTCCCCTCCTCGGCATTTCCTGAAGACCCGCCGGAAAGGCCGGGGCCCCGCGTCGCGGGGCCCCGGGAATCCCTGTATCAGAAAATCAGGACCTGACCCCTCGGCCGGGGCTCACTCGAAGTAGCCGTTCACGTCGAGGATGAACTGGACCGCGCCGGCCGCGTCGTTCCGGACGAAGATCGTCCCGGTACCGTCCGTGGCGAGCCCGACGAGGGCATTGTTCGCACGGGTCTTCGCGGCCGGGAAGCTGATTGCGGTCGTGGTCGGCGAGACGAGGAGCGATCCCTCGTAGACGCCGAGGCTCCCGCCGACGGTCTGGCCGGTGACGGTCAGGTTCGCCGAGATCGCCTTCGCCGTCTCCGGGATCCCGCACGTGCCCGTCACCTTGAAGCTCCGGGTCGCGGGAGAGGCCGACAGCGCCGGTCCGCCGAGAGGCCCGGACGCGTTCCGGGTGTCGATGACCCGGCACGGAGCGACGGAGTAGAAAAGGACCGCGCTCCCGACCGGCGCGACCGTGACGTTCGCCGCCCCCGTCTCCGAGGAGCAGCCTCCCGCCGCCGTCTCGATCACCGCGAGCGAGAGCGTCCCGGCCGTCCCGGCCGTGTAGGTGATGGTCGACGTCCCCTGACCCGACGTGATGGTTCCGTTCGTGATTCCCCAGGCGTACGTCGACCCTGCGTGATTCGGCACGCTCGCGACCCGGTTCGGCGACCCGGCCCCGACGACGGGAGGCGTCGTGATGACGGGGGCCGCGAGCGCCGAGCTCACGACGACGTTCGTCGTTCCCGCCGCCGAGGCGCAGCCGTTCGTCGTCACCGTGACCGAGTACGTCCCGGCCATCGCCACCGTCGCGCCCGATCGCGTCGGGTTCTGCGCCGACGACGCGAAGCCGCCCGGCCCCGTCCACGAGTACGTCGCACCTGCCACGGTCGGCGTCGAGAGCGCGATCGTCGTCCCTTCGCAGTACGGCCCGCCGTTCGACGCCGTCGGCGTCGCAGGCACGGCGTTCACGACGACGTTCGTCGTCCCCGCTGCCGACGTGCAGCCGTTCACGGTCACCGTGACCGAGTACGTCCCGCCCATCGCCACCGTCGCGCCCGTGCGCGTCGGGTTCTGCTGGCTCGACGTGAAGCCGCCCGGTCCCGTCCACGAGTACGTCGCACCCGCCACGGTCGGCGTCGAGAGCGCGATCGTCGTCCCTTCGCAGTACGGCCCGCCGTTCGACGCCGTCGGCGTCGCCGGCACGGCGTTCACCGTCACGGTCGCGCTGCCGCTTCCCGTGACGGCGCAGAGGTTCGCGTCGCTCCCCGAGGAGACCGAGTAGATCGTAGTCGAGGACGGGCTCACGCTGAAGACGAGCGGGCTGGCCCCCGTCTGCGTGCCGCCTCCATTCGTGAGCGTGACCGTGTAGGGCGGGGTTCCGCCCGAGACCGTCACGGTGACCGTCGAGCCGACGCCCTGGCAGATCGCCCCTCCGCCGCTCACCGTACCCGTCACGGTCGGGCAGCCGCTCGACGTGACGTTGAGGCAGGCGCCCTGCGACGTCTGCCCGTCGGGGTTCGTGAAGGTGACGGTCCGGGTGCCCGTCGCCGCGCCTCCCGCGACGCTCACGTTCAGCGTGACGTGCGTCGGGTCGGTGTACGTGACATCGTTCACCGTGACGCCGGCTCCGGAGACGGAAGCGGCCAGCCGGCTGCGGCAGGGCGGCATCCCGGTGGCCGGCGTGTCGTAGAAGCCCGAGCCGTTCGACGAGGTCCCGACGATCGGCACGGAGACGTTGGAGGCGCCCTGCGCGACGTCCGTGGGAGTCCCGCAGCTCGGCGTGGCCGGCGGCGGGGCGAGGAGCTGCACGGCCTCCACGCGGTAGGAGTTCGTCGCCTGGCAGAACTCCTGGATCGTCCACATCGTCATGTCGTTGCAGGGGTCGAGGCTCGTGAACGAGTAGTCGCCCCAGCGCCGCGAGCCGCTGCCGGCGCCCGTGTCCGACGTCGGGTTGTAGGCCGTGCTGCTCGACGTGTAGCCCGGAAACGCCGTTCCGCCCGGGCCGTCGCGAAGCGTCCCGAGCGTGTCGCCGGAGAGGCGGCCCGTCGTGAAGGCGTTGATGCGCTCGTTCGTCCCGGCGATCGAGCTTCCGAGCGCGGCGTGCCCCTGCCCCGAGACCGTGATCGAGGGCATCCAGTAGTTGCGCTGGTTCGTGTCGTTCGTGGCGTTGTTGTCGTAGAGCGTGCCGGACTGGACGACGGAGGGGGTCCCGGAGACGTTCTGGATCTCGTACCAGCGGGCGCCGTTCCGGTTGTTGTTCGCCGCCGTCGTCTGCGCCACGCCCGTGTTGTCGACGCCGACGTTGTGCGCCGTCCAGAGCCGGCCGTTCCGGAGCGTCGCGGCGAAGAGCCGGTCGTCGATCGAATCGAGGCGGCCGGTGGTTACCCGAGAGTTCCCGAGGTGCGGGACGAGGACGGGGGCGGCCGTCGCCGCGACCGTAATCGGGATGCTCGCGCTCATGGTCGGCGTCCCGCCGGGGTTGGTCACGCGGCGGAGCTGGAGCGTGCCGTACTCGGCGCCGTCGACGCCGATGAAGTAGCCGAGGGCCGAGGCGCCGGTGTTCGCGGGGTCGGGGTTGTCGACGCCCTGGGGCGTGTAGGGGCCGACGTAAGAGCCGTCGAGGAGACCCGCGAAGGGCGTGTAGACGATCGGGCCCCCGGAGAGGATCGAGCTCTTCCGGACGACGTAGGCGTTCGTGTTCACGAAAGAGCCCGCGGGCGAGAACATGTTCGCGCCGATGTAGAGGGCGTCCGCGTCGACCCCGAGCGTCGGGTAGTCGGCGAAGTTCGTCGAGTCCGCCTGGAACTGGTAGAACGTCCAGGCCGAGCCCGAGGTGACGTTCTCCGCGTTGCTCACCGCGAGAAGGACCCGGTTCGGCAGCGTTCCCGAGCCGCCCGGCACGTCGATGATGATCACGATCCAGCGGTTCGAGAGCCGGTCGAAGCGGATGCGCGGGTCGCTCGTGAAGTTCGAGGACGTGGGCGGGGTCATCACCGACGAGAAGAAGACGTCCTGGTCGAGGTTGATCGCCCCGTCGGCGGTCCCCGTCGTCTTGCTGTAGGAACGGATCCGGCCGTTGACCGCGACGATGAACTGCGTCGGCCCGACGGCGCCCATCGTGTCGGGAGGGAACGCGCCGGTGTCCGACAGCGTCGGCCCGGCAATCTGGATCCCCTTGGTCTGGGGAGCGAGCGCCGCGACGCTGCTCTCGCCCGCCTCGACCCGGAACGCCGATCCGCCCTCGCTCGGCGGCCACTGCGAGACCGCCGGGGATTCCGGGTTCTGCGGGAGTTCGTCACGCTCGAGCTCGTGCTCCGGCTTGATCGGGCGGACACGGGGCGTCCGGTTCGCGACGGCCTGGCGGCTCTCGAGCTCCGCCATCGAGACGGTGATCCCGTAGTCCCCCTCGACCGGGACACCGACGATCGGACCCCCGGTGCCCGCGACGAAGGCGGGAGACGACGGCCCTTCCGCCCCGACCGTCTTCCGGGCCGGGACGCGTCCGCGGGCCTTCTTCGCCACGGGCGCCGCGGGCTTCTTTGCCGCGGTCGCCGTCGGCTTCGACGTGGTCTTCGGAGCGACCGCTTTCTCCGGCGGAGCGGCCGCGAGGGCCAGAAGGGCCACGAAGGGGAGCAGCCTCCCGGCGATCCGGCTGCGGAGCGGTTCTCTTCTCACAGTTCCTCCTGCGGGGCCCGTCGCGACGGGTGGACCGGGAAGGGCCGGCCCCGGGAACAGGTCTTTTCCCTCGTTCCGCGGGGTTCCTCTCGGGCGGCCGGGGTCTCGCTCCCCCGGCGCGCGGCGATTGTTCCGGAGATGTGACCAGCGGTCAATCGGCGGCGCGCCCCGCCACGCGGACGAACCGCCCCCGTTCGGGCTCAGTTCACCGGCTCGTCGTCGTCGGGGGCCGCGGTCGGGTCCGCGGAGGGAAGGCGCGGCCGCTCGGGGGCGGGGCCGAGAGAGGAGCCGGAAGAGGAGCCGAGGGCGGCGTCGATGCTCTCGTCGAGGACCCAGCGCTCGTACAGCGTCTCCGGCAGCTCGCGGAGGAAGCGGCTCGGCTCGGTGACGACGACGACCCCGTAGCGGTCGAAGGCGGTGAGCGGGTGGACGAGCGTCAGCTCGTCCTTGGCGCGCGTCGCCGCGACGTAGAAGAGGCGCCGCTCTTCCTCGAGCCCCTCGGGGGTCTTGCAGGCCCGGAGGTTCGGGAAGCGGTCTTCCTGCAGGCCGATGACGAAGACCGCTTTCCACTCGAGCCCCTTGGCCTGGTGGACGGAGGAGAGGACGAGCCGCTCGTCGTCCTCCTCCCCCGCCACCTGGTCCTCCCCCGCCGGGTCGCCGAAGAGGGTCACCTCCTCGAGGAAGCGGCCGACGTCGTCGTAGGCGAGCGCGAACTGCGCGAGCGCCTCGAGGTCGTCGAGGCGCGCCGAGTGGTTCGGGAACTTCCCCTTCGCGACGTCGCCGTAGCCGCCGTCGTCGACGACGAAGCGGATCGCCTCGGCGGGCGAGGAGAGGTACGACGGCTTCTTCAGCGTCCGCATCGTCTCGCGGAAGCGGAGGAGCCCCGCGCGCGCGCCGGGCGGCGCCTTGCCGAGCTCGAGGGCCAGGAAGGCCGCGAGCGGCTCGTGCGAGTCGGAGACCGCCTCCCAGAGGACGGCCGCCGTCCGCTCCCCCACCTTCGGGAGGAGCTTGAGCGCCCGCTTGAACGACATCTCGTCCTTCGGGTTCACGAGGAGGCGCAGGTGGGCGAGGACGTCCTTCACGTGAGCCTGCTCGAAGAAGCGGAGCCCCGAGCGGACCTCGTACGGGATGCCGCGGCGGGTCAGCTCGATCTGGAGCTCGAGGGCCTGGTAGTGGGCGCGGTAGAGGACGCCGATCTCGGAAAGCGGCGTCCCCTCGTCGCGCAGCTCGAGGACGCGCTGCGCGACGAACTCGGCCTGCTGCGGGAGGTCCTTCGCGCCGACGACCGCGACCGGGACGCCCGGCTCCCGCGTCGGGACGAGCGTCTTCTCGTAGCGGCGGGAGTTGTGGGCGATCGAGGCGTCCGCGAGCTTCAGGATCTCGGGCGTCGAGCGGTAGTTCGTCTCGAGGCGGTAGATCGCCGCGCCCGGGTACCGGTCGGGGAAGCCGAGGAGCGCCTCGGCGTCGGCCCCACGGAAGGAGTAGATCGACTGGGCGTCGTCGCCGACGACCATGACGTTCCGCCCCGGCGACTCCTGCGCGAGGAGGTCGACGATCTCCGACTGGAGCCGGTTCACGTCCTGGAACTCGTCCACGAGGATCGACTTGAACCGGAGCGCGAGCGCCTTCCTCACCTCGGGGTGCGTCTCGAGGAGGCGCCTCCAGTTGAGGAGGAGGTCGTCGTAGTCCATCGCGTTCGCGAGGACCTTCCGCTCGAGGTAGCGGCGGATCACCGCCTTCACCGGCTCGAGCTGGGAGAGCAGGTGCGGGTAGTCGCGCCCGACGACCGCGTCGACCGTCTGCCCGGTGTTCGCGGCGAAGGAGACGATCGCGCGGAGGAGGTCCCCCTTCGGGAAGCGCCGCTCGGTGACCGGGATGCCGAGGTCCGAGGTCGCCGACTCGAGGAGGTCCTTGCTGTCCTCGGCGTCGAGGATCGAGAAGTTCGGCCGGTAGCCAAGGAGGTCGGCGTGGGGGCGGAGGAGGCGCGCGCCGACGGAGTGGAACGTCCCCGCCGCCATCCGCGCCATGTCGGAGCCGAGGAGCCGCTCGACGCGCCGGGTCATCTCGCGCGCGGCGCGGTTCGTGAACGTCAGGAGGAGGAGCGCCTCCGGGGCGACGCCGTCCTCGACGAGGCGCGAGACGCGGTAGACGAGCGTCCGTGTCTTACCTGACCCGGCCCCGGCCACTACGACCGTGGGGCCGTCCGGGGCGAAGACGACGGCCTGCTGCTCCGGGTTCAGCTCGCGCCGGTAGTCGATCCGGTAGGCCTTCGACGGCGCCCGCTTGAGGACGTAGCGCTTCGTCGCGGGAGGGGGGGCCTCGGCCGGCATGCGCCCGGAGTATCGCGCGGCCGCCGAAGGCCGCGCGTCAGGAGGAGGGAGAGGCCGAGTCCTCCACGACGGCGAGGACGAAGAACGCGCCGGCCGGCAGGAGGTGCACGACCATCCGCCCGAGGCCGACGCGCGCGAAGTTGTCCCAGCAGAGGAGGAACTCGCGCGACCGGAAGGGCTGCACGCCCGCGACGACGTCGACCGTGAACGGGAGGACGGCGAAGAGGGCGAGGACGGTCCCGAGGCCCGCGAGGGTCACGAGACCCCAGGCCGCGACCGCGCGGGAGGGTGCCCGGCCGCGCAGCGCCACGGCGAGCGCCGCCCCGAGGAGGACCCAGATCGTCGCTCCGAGCCCCCAGTGGGCGAGCCAGAGCTGCTGGAGGATTTTGAGCGAGACACGGAGGATCCGCTCGACCGCCTCGGGCCCGGTGGCCCCCGCCGTCCGCCAGGTCGACGACTGCTCGTGGAAGGTCCCGGCGAAGCGGAGGGCGTCGGAGCGGAGCGCCCAGGCGGCCCAGCCGAGCGCGGCCCCCGCGAACGGGAGCGGGTCCGGCCACGCCCGCGCACGGAGGGCGAGGAGCGCGACGGCGACTCCGACGGCCGCGACGTAGAGGAAGCCGTCGGGGCGGACGAGGGCGGCCGCCGCGAAGAGGAGCGCCGCCGCGAACCTCTCCGCGTACGGGGGCCACGCGTTCCCGCGCGCTCCCGGCAGCGGGCCGACCACGAGGACGGCGCCGCCGGTGAGGAAGGCCATCAGCGGCACGTTCGCGTAATACATCGCGGAGGTGACCCAGACCCAGCCCGTCGCGACGACGAAGAGCGTCGCCGCCGCGGCGTGGCGCGGAGAGAGCCGAGCGAGGGCGCCGCGAAGGAAGAGGACGGCGAAGAGGGTGAGGAGCCACGCCGCGGGCCGACCGCCGAGGACCGGGTCCGACCCGCCGAGCGCGAGGAGGAGCGAAAAGAGGGGCGGGTAGCCGCCGTGGCTGCACTCCGCGAGCCCCTCGAGCGAGCCCGAGGCGGCGACGGCGACGGCCCGGCAGCCCCAGATCTCCTTCGCGTCGAAGTGGACGTAAGGGAAGACGGTCGGGACGAGGAGCGCCAGGAGGAAGAGCGCCGTCGCCCCGTCCCACGCCGAGAGCGGCGCCGGGGGCGCGTCGTCCCGTCTCCGCGGCGAGCGGAGGGCGACGAAGCCCGCGAGGGCGATGACGGCCCAGGCCGCCGCCGGAACGAAGCGCCGCGTCGCCACGCCGAGGAGCGTCAGGGCGACGCCGGACCCCGCAAGCGTCAGGAGTCCCGCCAGGCCGGCCGCTTCGAGGCGCCGCGGCGTCCCGGGAGCCGTGCGCGCGGCCGCCGTCGCCGCCACCGCGAGGACCGCCAGAGCGAGGCCGAGGGACGTGAACGCCCCGGGCTCGGCCGCCCTGCCGATGAGCGAAGGCGCGAGGTCGGGCAGGCCCGTCACGACGATCCGGACCCGGTCGAGCCCGAGGACCACCTGGGCCAGGACGGCGAGCAGGAGGGCCCCGCCGGCGACGCGCGCGGCCTTCCCGGGACGGTTCTCCACGGACACGGGCGCGAAGTTTCGCATGGGGCGCCGCCGGCCCCGACTCTGCTACCGTTTCCCCATGAGCAAGCCGATTCCCGAGGGCCTCTGGGAGCTCCTCCCCCTCCTCTTTCGTCCCCACCCCTGGCACGGGATCTCCGTCGGCGACGAGGCTCCCGAGAAGGTGACCGTCTACATCGAGATCGTCCCGACGGACCCGGTCAAGTACGAGCTCGACAAGAAGACGGGCTACCTGAAGATCGACCGGCCCCAGAAGTTCTCGAACGTCTACCCGACGCTCTACGGCTTCATCCCGCAGACGTTCTGCGGCGAGGAGAACGCCGCCTTCTGCGCCCAGCGGACGGGCCGCGAGGGGATCGTCGGCGACGGCGACCCGCTCGACGTCTGCGTCCTCTCCGAGAAGGCCATCTCGCACGGCGACGTCCTGATGAACGTCACCCCGATCGGCGGGCTCCGGATGATCGACCACAACGAGGCGGACGACAAGATCATCGCCGTCCTCGAGGGGGACGCGGTCTACGGCCAGCTGCGCGAGATCTACCAGCTCCCGCCGACTCTCGTCGACCGGCTCAAGCACTACTTCCTGACGTACAAGCAGGCCCCCGACTCGCTCCAGCCCCACAAGGTCGAGATCACGCACGTCTACGGCCGGGAGGAGGCGTACGAGGTCATCCGGAGGAGCCGCGAGGACTACGACAAGAGGTACGGGAGGCTCCGCGAGCTCCTGACGGCCGCGCTCAAGGCCTGACGGCCGCCCGGGCGGCCGGGGGCGCGGCCGCGAGGACCTCGCGCGCCAGGTTCGTCCAGACGAGCCCGGGGCGCGACGACGCGAGCAGATCCCGTGCGACGTCGGACGCGGCCGTGGCCTTCCCCGCAGCGAGCAGCGCCTTCGCGCGGATCGCCCGGGCCATCCGGAGCTGCTGGAGCCTCTCGAAGCTCCCCCGCGACTCCGCGAGGAGCCCCGACTCGAGCGCCTCGCAACGGCTCGCCGCCTCGCGCGCCCGGCCGGCCGCGAGGAGGGCCGCGGCGAGGGCGAGGCGCCCCTCCTGCTCACCGTCACGCGCCGACTCGACGAACGCGGTCATCGCCGCGACGTCGTCCGCGCGGCTCCGACCGAGGCGCCACCGCGCGAGTGCCGCGAGCGCGTCGCCGTCCGAAGCGAGCGGCCACGAGCGGACCTCGCCGTCCGCCTCGGTCACCCGGTCCATCAGCACGTTTGCCCGGGCCCGGAGGACGGCCGGCAGGCCGGGCTGCTCGCCGAGCCGCGCGCCGTTGACGGTCAGCCCCTCCACCGCCGTCGCCACGTCCTTCGAGGACCCCGTCTCCGCCGCCACGCGCAGGAGGAGCGCGGGCGCGTCGAAGCTGGAGCGGGAGCTCTCCCCTTCCCGGATCACCCTCCGGAGCGTCCGGGAGGCCTCCTCCAGATCGCCGCCGAGCGCGAGGAAGCCCGCGAGCTGGTAGGCCGCCTCCTCTCCCGGGAAGTCACGGTCCGTGCGGCGCAGGATGTCCGCGGCCTCCCCGGGCGCGCCGCCGGCCGCGAGCAACCGGGCGACCTGCAGGTCGAAGGCGAGCCGGTAGTGCGCTTCCCGAAGCAGGGGCCGAAACCGATCGGCGTACCTCTCCCGGGTCCGGGTGGCCGCCGCGGCGCCGAGATCCGACGGAAGCGGCCTGTTGAAGAGCGTCCCCGCCGTCGCGAACTCGAGCCGGAGCGCCGAGAGGTCCTGCCCCGCGTTCGGGCCGTCGGCCGGGTCCCCGCGCGCGTCGAACCGGAGTTCCACGGAGGAGAAGCGGACCACCGTCCCTCCGTCCGGAGCCACCCCGAGGCTCTGGGCGGCCGGCATGAGGCGGGCGCCGTGCGACGGAGAGAGGAGCGTGTACGCCGTCCAGGAGGACTCGGGGTCCTCCGCGCCGAGCCCCGGCTGGGCCATGAGGAGCGTGCCGTTCTCTCGGTGGCGCGCGCGCTTCCACGGAGGGAGGAACTCCACCTCGCCGAGGACGAGGGCGTATGCGATGGCGTTGTTGATCGCCAGGAAGCGCAGCCGCACCGCGCGGCCCGGGACCGGCAGGATGGCGTAGAGGTGCCCCCAGTGGTCCAGGAGGTGGTCCCACTCGCCGGTCCTCGGCCAGAAGACGAAGACCGAGGCCGGATAGAAGCTCCAGTGGTGGCAGATCGCGACGAGCTCGCGCACGCCGTCCCCGTCCAGGTCCTCGGCCTGGACCGTCGGCTTGAAGCGCTTCAGGAAGGGGTGGGGCCAGGCCGGAACGGCGTCCTCCGGGCGGAGCCGCGTCCTGAGGACGCCGTTCGCGTCGAGGATCGAGACCTCGGAGGCCGGGATCCGGTCGAGCCGGGTCACCGGCTTCCCGGACCCGCAGGCCGTCACGACGAGCTCGTTCTTCCCATCGCCGTCGATGTCCATCCGGAGCGAGGTCTGGACGGGGCTCTCGAACCGGTGAGTCCACGTCGTCCGACCGCGCCCGTCGACGCCCCGGACGGTGTTCCCTTCCGTCTCGAACCGCACCGTCCTCCCGAGGACGAGCGCCCGCGCCCCCGCGCCGGCCCCGGCGAGGACGAGGATCGCGATTGCGGCGGCCGCGAGGCTCCGCGGGAGAGGGAGCGGCCGGAAGGTCGTCCGGGCGAGCGCCGCCTCCACCTCGGCCGCGGCCGGTCGGTCGGGGGCACGCGGCGAGAGCATCCGGCGGAGGAGCCTCTCGAGCCACCGGGGACAGTCCGGACGGAGCGGGCGGAGCCGGGGAGGCCGCTCCTTCTGCCGCCGGGTGAGCGTCTCGACGGCGGTGGAGCCCGACAGCGGGACGCTCCCCGTCAGCGCCTGCCAGAGCGTCAGGCCGAGTGCGTAGACGTCCGTCGCGCCGGTCAGGTCCCTCCCCGAGGCCTGCTCGGGGGCCATGTAGGCGGGCGTCCCGACGACGAGCTCGCTGACCGTGAGCGTGAGCCCGTGCTCGACGGGACGGAGGAGGCCGAGGTCGCAGAGCTTGATGCTGCCTCTCGCGTCGAGGAGGAGGTTCCCCGGCTTGACGTCACGGTGGACGAGCCCGTTCCCGTGGAGGTAGGCGAGCGCGCCCGCGACCTGGCGCCCGAGGGAGACGACCTCCTCGACGGCGCAGCGTCTCGTGGAGGAAAGACGGACCGCGAGGCTCTCCCCGTCCACGAGCTCCATGCTGAGGAGGAGGAAGCCGTCGGCCTCGTGGAGGTCGTTCAGCCTCACGACGTGCGGGTGCCCCGGGCGGGAGAGGCGCACCTCGCGGCGGAGGCGCTCGAGGCCGCTCCCGAGGACCGACTCGGGACGGAGCACCTTCAGGGCGACCCTCTGCCGGGCGACCTCGTCGAGCGCCTCGAAGACGACCCCCGTCGCACCGGCGCCGAGGAGCCGCAGGAGGAGGAACCGGCCCCCGAGGAGCTCCCCCTCCTCCGGCAGCCGCGGGGTCGGGACGCCCCGTTCCCCGCGGGGGCCGCGCGCGCCCGCCGCGGGCCGGGCCGCCGTCGCGGACGGCCCGCCGGCCGCCGGGGCGGCACCCTCCTCCGCGCGCGTCATGCACCCGCGAGAATGCCAGCAATCGGGCACCCGCGGGTAGCGGCGGCCTGCTCAGGTGCCGCGCATCGCGTCAGGGGACGTGCCCGGCGAACTCGGCGGCGACCGTCTGCGAGACCGTGTCGAGCGCCTCGTCGAGAGTCGCCCCGGTCGCCTCCTCGTACTCCTCGCCGCGCTTGACCTCGGCCCGCCAGGCGAGCCCCCAGCGGACGGTCCAGCCGTCCTCCTCGAGCGTCCTCACCTTCGCGAGCCAGTCGCGTCCCTGTGCGACGCGCAGGGCGGTGAGCGCCTGGAAGACCGCCTTCAGGAGCTCCGCGTCGTCGACCGTCGGGTCGACCCCCTCCGGCATCGGGACCTCGAGGATCCGCCTCGGCTTCATCGCCGCCTCCTTCCGCTCAGAGCCCGCACCGGGCGAGCATCTCGGCCTTCGTCTTCCCGAGGACGTCGTGCTTCTTCCCCACCTTCACGAACGCCTCGAGCGCCCGCTCGAGCTGCTCCCGCGTGTGCGCCGCCGAGAGCTGCGTCCGGATCCGCGCCTGCCCCTTCGCGACGACCGGGAAGAAGAAGCCGACGACGTAGACCCCCTCGGCGAAGAGGTCGCGAGCGACGTCCTGCGCGAGCTTCGCGTCGTAGAGCATGACCGGGACGATCGGGCTCTCGCCCGCCCTGACGTCGAAGCCCGCCTCGACGAGCCCCTTCCGCCAAACCCTTGTGTTCTCCTCGAGCCGGTCCCTCCGCTCCGTCGTCTCCGAGATCAGGTCGAGGACCTCGAGCGTCCCCGAGACGATGACCGACGCGAGCGTGTTCGAGAAGAGGTAGGGGCGCGCCCGCTGGCGGCACATCTGGACGAGCTCCGCGCGGCCGCTCACGCAGCCGCCCGAGGCGCCGCCGAGCGCCTTGCCGAACGTCGTCGTGACGAGGTCGACGCGGCCGTGGACGCCGAAGTGCTCCGGCGTGCCGCGCCCGGTCCTCCCGATGAAGCCCGTCGCGTGCGAGTCGTCGACGAACGTCAGCGCCCCGTGCTTCCGGGCGAGGGCGACGATCTCGCCGAGCTTCGCGAGGTCGCCGTCCATCGAGAAGACGCCGTCGGTGACGACGACCCGGAACCGCTTGTCGGCGTGCTCGAGGAGCTTCTCCTCGAGGTGCCCCATGTCCGAGTGCTTGTAGGTGTCGGTCATCGCCTTGCAGAGGCGCATCCCGTCGACGATCGAGGCGTGGACGAGGCGGTCCGCGATCAGGACGTCCTTCTCGTCGAAGAGCGCCTCGAAGACGCCGCCGTTCGCGTCGAGGCAGGAGGAGAAGAGGATCGTCTCCTCGGTCCCGAGGAAGGCGGTGAGGCGGCGCTCCAGCTCGCGGTGGATGTCCTGCGTCCCGCAGATGAAGCGGACCGACGACATCCCGTAGCCGCGGCGGTCGAGGCCGGCGTGGGCGGCGGCGACGACGCGCGGGTGCGAGGAGAGGCCGAGGTAGTTGTTCGCGCAGAGGTTGAGGACCTTCATCGGCAGGGTGCCGGCGGGGAACTCGACCTCGATCTCCGCCCCCTGCGGGTCGTGGATGAAGCGCTCCTCCTTCCAGAGGCCCTGGGCGCGGATCGACTCGAGCTCGGCGCGGTAGACGTCGCGGAACGAGGCGACGGCGGGGGCGACGGCCGCGTCCACGGTCAGGCCTTCACCGCCGCGAGGCGCTCGACGAGGAGGGCGATCGAGTCGACCGAGTCGAACGCCTCGGGCGAGGCGTCCGCGTCGGGGATCTTCACGTCGTACTTCCGCTCGAGGAAGCGCTTCAGCGAGACCATCGAGAAGGAGTCGACGATGCCGCCGGAGATGAGCCGGGTCGACTCGGTGAGCGGCCGGTCGTCGTCCTCCTCGAGGTACTCCTTCCGGACGTAGTCGAGGATCGTCCTGCGGAGGTCGTCCATGGTCAGTCCTCCATCAACGTCGAGACGTCGCCCAGGGGCTCGCCCCACTCCTGCGCCCGGAGGACCCGCCTCACGATCTTCCCGCTCCGCGTCCTCGGGAGCGAGTCGACGAAGGCGATCTCCTGCGGCATGGCGATGGGAGAGAGGCGCTTGCGGACGAAGTTCATGATCTCGAGCTCGAGGTCGGGAGACGCCGTAAAGCCCGGCTTGAGCGTGACGAACGCCTTGACGACCTCCATGTTCACGGGGTCGGGCTTGGCGACGGCGGCCGACTCGGCGACGGCAGGGTGCTCGAGGAGGGCCGACTCGACCTCGAACGGCCCGACGAGGTGGCCGCCCGTGTTGATGACGTCGTCGTCGCGGCCGACGAACCAGAAGTAGCCGTCGGCGTCGACGGTCCCGCGGTCGCCGGTCAGGTACCAGCCGTTCTCGAACTTCTTCGCGTAGCCGGCCGGGTTGTTCCAGTAGCCGCGGATCATCGAGGGCCAGCCGGGGACGAGGCCGATCATCCCGACGCGTCCCGGCTCGGCGACCGGCTCGAACGTCCTCTGGTCGAGGATCGCCGCCGTGATGCCGGGGAACGGCTTCCCCATCGAGCCCGCCTTCACCGGCATCCCCGGGTAGTTCGAGATGACGATGCAGCCCGTCTCCGTCTGCCAGAACGTGTCGTGGAACGGCTTCCCGAAGGCCTCGCGCGACCAGTGGACCGCCTCGGGGTTGAGCGGCTCGCCGACGCTCGCGAGGTGGCGGAGCGCGGAGAGGTCGTGGCGCCTCACGACGTCGAGCCCTTCCTTCATCAGGAGGCGGATCGCCGTCGGCGCCGAGTACCAGACGGTGACGCGCCGCTTCTCGAGGAACGAGTACCAGCGCTCCGCGCCGAAGCCGGCGTCGAGGACGACCTGCGTCGCCCCGTTCGACCAGGGGCCGATGATCCCGTACGACGTCCCCGTCACCCACCCCGGGTCGGCGTTGCACCAGTAGACGTCGTCCTCGCCGAGGTCGAGGACCCACTTCGTCGTCAGGTACTGCGAGACGAGCGAGCGGTGGACGTGCTGCGCCCCCTTCGGCTGCCCGGTCGTGCCGGAGGTGTAGTGGAGGACGGACGGCGTCTCCGGCCCCGCCGGGAAGACGTCGTACCGCTCGACGCGCGGGAGGGCGTCGAGGTCGAACGCGACCTCGCCCTCCCCGAGCTTCGCGTCGCCGGCGTCGACGACGGCGACGAGGCGCAGGTCCGGCAGCTGCGCCCGCGCGCGGCGCACCTTCGGGAGGTGCTTCCTCTGCGTCACGACGCAGCAGGTCCCCGCGTCGAGGAGGCGCGTCGCGAGCGACTCCTCGCCGAAGGCCGAGAAGAGCGGCTGGACGACGGCGCCGCGCTTCAGGATGCCGACGAACGCGAGGTAGAGCTCGGGGACGCGGTCGAGGAAGAGGCAGACCCTCTCGCCCGGCGCGACGCCCCGCGCTTCGAGCCACGCCGCGACCGTGTTCGAGAGGACCCGGAGGTCGTCGAACGTGTAGCGCCGCTCCTCGCCGGCCGAGCCCTCCCAGACGAGGGCCTCCTTCCGCTCCCGGCCGAGCAGGCAGATCCGGTCCGCGAGGTTCCAGCCGATGTTCACGGGGTCTCCGCGCCCCCAGCCGAGCTCCCGCTCGGCGATCGACCACTCGAAGCCGTGCCGGGCCGCCTCCCACGAGCCGATGTTCGGCGGCCGCGCCGCCTTCGCCGGCGGCTCGAGGAGCGCCGCCCCCGACGTCTCACCGTCCCTCATCCCGATCTCCTTTCCCCGGACGTTTCCCCTTCGAGGAGGACGCTCGCGGAGGCGAGCGTCGACGTGTGGGTGAGCGTGACGAGGGCGCGCGTCACCCCGAGCGCCTCGGCCGCCGCCTTCGCCCGCCCCCCGAGGACGAGTCCCGGCGGGCCGCCCGCGCGCCGCTCCACCTCGACGTCCCGGAGCGAGATGCCGTCCGCGGCTCCCCCGAGCGCCTTCCAGCACGCCTCCTTCGCCGCGAAGCGGGCGGCGAAGTGGCGCGCGGGGTTCGCCTGCGACTCGCAGTAGGCGACCTCGGCCGGCGTGAAGACGTCGTCGCGGAACCCCGCCCCCTCGCGGGCCAGCTCGCGCGCCATGCGGCCCACGTCGAGGAGGTCGGTGCCGATCCCGACGATCATCCCTGCCTCCCATGGAGACATCGTCTCCGCCGAGAAGAGCGAAGACGAACCACACACCCCCTGGGTCGTTGATGAAAAGGTGGCGCCGGAGCATCCCCCTGTCAAGCGAACGGGCCGGCGGGCCCGACGACCGACCTGCCGGAAGACGGAAAGGCCGGGGAGGCTCGCGCCCGCCCCGGCCTGCTCCCGAAACCGGTCACCGCGCTCCAGCGGTCCGGCTCCCTCGAACCGCTCTACTTCTTCGCGGCGTCGTCCTTCTTCTCCTGGATGACCATCACCTTGACCTTGTCGCCGTCCCCGTCCTCCTTGACGGTCCAGAGCATCGGCATGGCGCCCGGCGCGAGGACGGCGCCCGAGTCGAGCATCTCCTGGAGGACCTGCTCGACGGCGCCGCGGGTCCTCGGATCGAGCGTCTCGAGGCTCTTCGGCGCGGCCCTCTTCAGGACGTCCGCCGCGTTCGCCTTCGGCTCGTCCTCCCCGGTGTGGAAGGCGTAGGCGTGCTTCTTCACGACGACCTTCTTTCCGTCCTCCCCGGTGAAGACCATGTTCACGTTCTCGTCTCCGCCGGAGCCCTCCCTGATGACGTGGACCTCCCTGCCGCCGGGGAGGATCACGTTCGGCCCCTCGCCGTCGAGGTTCGTCTTCACCCTGATCTCCCGGTCGCCCGTCTTGATCGTGTATCCGTCCTCGGTCCGGGTCACGGTGACCGGCTTGCCCGACTCGGAGGTCATCGTCTTCGTCTCGCCCGGCTTCATCGGGTCGAGCTTGAGGACGGTCGCCTCCTTCTCCTTCGAGGTGGAGATCGTGATCGTCGTCTCCTCCTTCTTCTCGCCCGCCTGCGCGGCCGATTCGAAGGGCAGGAGCGGGGCGGCGAGGGTGAAGAGCGCGCCGGCCGTGAGCGCGCCGAGGGCCGCGCGGGAAGCGATGCGGGAGAGCGTCATCGAGTACCTCCGGTCGTATTGGTCCGGCGTCGCGCCGGCCTCGCTTCCCCTACCGCAATCGCCGGGCCAGCCCGCGAGGCGAGGGAGAGGGGCCGGGGTCTCCCGAAATGGGGAATCCGCTCCCCATTTCGGGCCGGGCGTCAGCCCGGCTCCTCCGAGGGGACGAGGCCGAACTTCTCGAGGCGGTAGAGGAACGCCTTGTACGGGAGGTCGAGGAGGCGCGCCGCCCGGGCACGGTTCCCGCCGGCGAGCTCGAGGGCCTGCCGGAGCGCGTCCTTCTCGTGCTCCTCCCAGGAGACGCCTCCGGGCGGGAGCTTCCAGCCGGCGTCGGCCGGGGCCCTGCCGGCGAGCGGGGCGGGCAGGTCCACCTCGGAGACCCGGCCGTCCTCGGAGAGGAGGACGAGCCGCTCGACGACGTTCGCGAGCTCGCGGACGTTTCCCGGCCAGGCGTGGTCGACGAGGCGCGCGAGGAGCGCCGACGGGAACGGCTCGACGCGGATCCCGTAGCGGCGCTCCGTCCGCGCGACGAAGTGCCGGACGAGGAGCGGGACGTCCTCGCGTCGCTCCCGGAGCGGCGGGAGCGTCACCGAGACGACGTTCAGGCGGTAGTAGAGGTCCTCGCGGAAGCGCCCCGCGGCGACCTCCTGGGCGAGGTCGCGGTTCGTGGCGGCGAGGATCCGCGCGTCCGTCGCGATCTCGGCCGCGCCGCCGATCCGGGTGACGACCCCTTCCTGGAGCGCACGGAGGAGCTTCGGCTGGAGCGGCAGCGGGAGCTCCCCCACCTCGTCGAGGAAGAGCGTCCCGCCGGCGGCCTGCTCGAGCTTTCCCTTCCGCGTCCGGTCGGCCCCGGTGTACGAGCCCTTCTCGGAGCCGAAGAACTCCGACTCGACGAGCGTCTCGGGGATCGCCGCGGCGTTCACCGCGACGAACGGCCCGGAGCGCCGGCGCGACAGGGCGTGGAGGGCGCGGGCCGCGAGCTCCTTGCCGGTGCCGCTCTCGCCCGCGAGGAGGACGGTCGCGTCGGTTCCGGCGAGCTTCTCCACCTGGCGGTAGAGGCGCGCCATCGACGGGCTCTTCCCGACGAGGTCGACGAGCCGGTCGCGGTCACGCACCTCTTCCGAGAGGCGCCGGTTCTCGTCGAGGAGGCGGCGCGCCCGGAGCGTCCGCTCGACGGCGAGGAGGAGCGCCGCGCGCTCGAACGGCTTCGTCAGGTAGTCGTCCGCCCCCGCGCGGAGCGCCGAGACGGCGTGGGCGATCGTCCCGTAGGCCGTCGCCATCAGGAACCCGGTCTCGGGGAAGCGCGCCCGCACCTCGGCGAGGAGCTCCATCCCGTCCCGCCCGGGGAGCTTCCAGTCCGACAGGACGAGGTCGACCGGGGCCGCCGCGAGGTCGGCGAGAGCCGCGTCGACCGAGCCCGCTTCTGCCACGGAGTACCCCTCGCCCCGGAGGATGCCCGCGACGAGCCGCCGCTGGTCGATCTCGTCCTCGACGACGAGGAGGCGCACCTCAGGCACCGCGCCCCCCCGCCCTCGGCCCGACCTCGAGGAGGGCCCGGGTCCCGCCCCCCTCGCGCGCCTCGAGCGCGAGGGAGCCGCCGTAGCGCGTCGTGGCGATCCGGTGCGCGAGGAAGAGCCCCATCCCCGAGCCGCTCGGCTTCGTCGTGACGTGCGGCGTGAAGAGGCGCGCGCGGACGTCGGCCGGGAGGCCCGGCCCCTCGTCCTCGACCGTGACGCGCGCGCCGCCCCCGGCGCGCGGCTCGACCCGGACGGACACCTCCCCGCCGTCGGGGCTCGCCTCGAAGGCGTTCACGACGAGGGCGTGGAGCGCCGCCTTCAGCTCCGGAGCGACCGCGGCGAGGCGAAGCTCCGGTCCGCCCGGGACCACCGACACGCGGACGCGCCCCCGCGCCTCCTGGAGCGCCGAGAGGGCGACCTCCTCGGCGAGCGCGCGCACGTCGACCTCCTCCTCCGTTCCGCCCCCCGCCGCGAGCGCGAGGAAGGAGCGGATCGTCCCGTCGACGCCGGCGATCTGGCGGCGTGCCGCGGCCGCGAGGGCCGCCGCGTCGGGGTCGTCGGGAAGCCGCGAGGCGAGCTCGTCCACCGAAAGGCCAACGGCGTGGAGCGGGTTGCGGAGCGCGTGCGCCATCCCGCGCGCCACCTCGCCCATCTCGCCGAGGTGCTCGCGCTCCTTCAGGGAGAGGGCCTCCCGCTCGAGAGCGGCCAGGTGCGTCGACATCTGGTTGAAGGCGGCGATCGCCTCCCCCACCTCGCCCCCCTCGCGCGTCGCCACCTGCGCGCCGAACGCCCCTTCGCCCACCGTCCGCGCCGCGCGGGAGAGCTCGACGAGAGGGCGCGTCACGCGGTGCGCGACGAACGCCGCGGCGAGGAGGCCGACGGCGACGATCGCCAGGGAGCCGAGGACGAGCCGCGTCCGGAAGCGCGTGACGGCGTCCTTCACGCCGACCCCCGGTATCGGGATCCTCGCCCGCGCGGCCGGCCCCTCGACCCACAGGAACCCGGCCGCGCCGGTCGCCGTGAAGCTCTTCGTCGTGGAGGTCGTGCCGCCCTCGGAGGTCTGCACGGTCGTCACGACGATCCGCCTCGCCGCCTCTCCGTCCTTCCCGGGCGGGATCGCGATCGTCCTCGTCTCCCCGCCGCCGGGGGTCAGAGTGATCACCTTCGCCCCGTCGCCGGCGGGCGGGAGCGTGACGACGCGCGCCTCGTCGTGGACGACGATCCGGTGGGCCGTCCCCCCAGGCACGGACTCCTCCCCCTTCTCCTCGACCGGCCGGAGGACCTTCACGATGTCCTGGCCGACCGAGGTCGCGACGGCGCTCACCTCGACCCGCAGGTCCTTCGTGAGCCGGTCGACGAGGAGCCACTCGGCCCCGACCATGAGGGCGAGGAGGGCGCCGATCAGGGCGAAGAGCTTCCAGCGAAGCGTCACGACGGCGGGACGATACAAGTTCCGTGCCCGCCCCGTAGACTCGCCGCGGGATGGCGACCTGGGCGATCGGCGACGTGCAGGGGTGCTTCGAGACGCTCCGGCGGCTCCTCGGGAGGATCGGCGGCCCGCCCCGCGGCGACCGGATCGTCCTCGTCGGCGACCTCGTGAACCGCGGCCCGCGCTCGCTCGACGCCCTCCGCTGGGCGGCGGAGGCGGGCGGCCGGGTCGAGGCCGTCCTCGGGAACCACGACGTCCACCTCCTCGCGCGGGCCGTCGGCGTCGCCGGCGCCGCCCCGCGCGACACCCTCGACGAGGTCCTCGCCGCCCCCGACCGGGACGCCCTCCTCGGCTGGCTCCGGGCGCGGCCCCTGCTCCTCCGCGCGGGGGAGAGCGTCGTCGTCCACGCGGGGCTCCATCCGCGCTGGAGCGTCGCCGAGGCGGAGGGGCTCGCGCGGCGGGCGGAGGCGGAGCTCCGGGGCCTCGCCGCCCCGAACGCCCTCGCGACGATCCACGGCCGCTACACCGGGCCGGAGCACCTCCTCGCGGCGCGGACGATGACACGGGTCCGCTTCTGCGACGCCTCCGGCGAGCCGGCCTGGGGCGTCAGCGTCCCTCCCGCCGAGGCGCCCCGGGGCCTCGTTCCCTGGTTCGACGTGCCGGGGCGGAAGAGCGCCGGCACGCCCGTCGTCTTCGGGCACTGGGCCGCGCTCGGGCTCCTCCTCCGCGACGACGCGGTCGGCCTCGACGCCGGATGCGTCTGGGGTCGCTCGCTCGCCGCGCTCCGCCTCGAGGACCGCCGCCTCGAGGTCGAGCCGCTCGCCGACCCGGCCCCCGCCTGGCGCCGGGGCGGCCTCCCGACCGGCTGAGGCGGGTCAGTCGTCCTGGTCGTCGGCGGCCGCTTCGGTGGCGAAGCGGGACGGCCCGCCGTCGAGGACGACGACGTACGGCCGGGCCTTCCGCTCGGGCTCGTCGTACTCGAGGCGCGGGTCGGCGAGGAGCCCGTGCCGGACCGCGGGAGGGGCGTAGTCGAGGAGGTAGAAGACCGGGCCCCACGACGCCCCGCCCGGGTCGACGACCTCCCGGATGAGCCGGGCCGCCTCGGCGAGCTGCTCCGGGGTCCGGTCGGCGTTGTGCTTCGTGTAGCGCCCCGACTTGTTGTTCACCGTGAAGGAGCGGGTCTCCGCGTCCCAGAGGATCTCGCCCGCGATGCGCCCGGGCCCGCCCGCGAGCGCCGAGACGTGCCCGTACGTCTCCACGTAGCCCGGCTCGCGCTCCGAGTCGTCCTCCGGCCGGTGGAAGCCGTTCGGGTAGGCACGGCCGAGCGGGTGCGGCGCCTCGCGGAGGATCGCAACCCGCCCCTTCGCGTCGATGACCCACTTGTAGGTCGTGTCCCCCGGCTCGAGAAGCGCCGGCAATTCGCGCGTCGCCACCTGAAGCCAGGGGTTCAGGAGGACCTTGCCGCTCCGGTCCGCCTCGTACTGCTTGACGTAGGCGGGGGGGACGGCGGCCCCGTACTTCTCGTCGAGCGGGTCCGCAGGCGGCGCGGCCCCCGCCGCCCCCGCGAGGGCGAGCACGAGACCGGCCGTGGCGATGCGGACCCGCCCGATCATCGGGGCCTCCCGGAAGGAGTCTACGGGCGCGCGGGCGTCACGGCGCCACGACGGGAAGTCGGAAGACGTTCTCGAGGACGTAGAGCCCCGCCAGGGAGAGGAGCGCCGCGACCGTCGGGGCGAGGGCCCACCCCGCGACGATGCCGCCCACCGTCCGCCACCTCACCGGGCTCCTGCGGACGAGCGAGATGCCGAGGATCGCGCCGACGACCGCCTGCGAGCTCGAGACCGGGACGAGCGGCGGCGCCGGCAGGCCGTGCTCGCGGAGGAGGTGCGACAGGCCGGGCGAGGCGAAGAGGAAGAGGACCGTCGCCGTCGACATCACGACGATGAGCGCCGCCAGGGGCGAGAGCGCCGTGAGCCCCGAGCCGAGCCGCCTCATGACCTGGTGCGAGTAGGTCGCGACCCCCGTCGCGATCGCGAGCCCTCCGGCGAGGAAGAGCATCTCGACGCTCGTGACGCGGTACGGGCCGAGCGCGACCTCCGCCGGGAACGGGGAGACGCGGAGGAAGACCCCCATGACGTTCGCGATGTTGTTCTGGCCGAGGCTGTAGGCGCCGAACGCCCCCACCGCGAGGAGGCCCGCGCGCGTCCAGGCGTCGACCTCGAGGAGGTGGATCCTCACGTGCGGCATCGCGGCCCGGGCCGCGACGAAGAGCGCGGCGGCGATCGCCCCCGACAGGAGCGGGCAGAGGAACCAGGAGGAGACGATGCGCGAGAGGACCGCCGGGTCGGTCGGGCGCCCCGCGTGGAGGTTCCAGCCGACGATCGCCCCGACGATCGCCTGCGTCGTCGAGACGGGAAGGCCGATCCGCTTCAGGAGGAGGAGGACCGCGAGCCCCGCCGCGAGCGCGACCCCGAAGGCGCCGGCGGGGGCGTCGACACCGCCGAGCCGGCCGAGCGTCCCGGCCGCACCCGAGACGCCCGCCACCGAGCCGAGAACGACGAAGAGCCCCGCGACGAGCGCCGCCGTCCGGAAACGGACCATCTTCGTCGCGACGGCCGTCCCGAAGACGTTCGCGGCGTCGTTGGCGCCGAGCGACCAGCCGAGAAAGAGGCCGCTCGAGAGGAAGAGCCATTTCACGGCGGGGCGGCCCCGGGGGCGTTCAGGAGCGGGATCCCGCGACGGCCCGCGCCGCCGCGGCGGGACGCGGCGTCGCGCTCACGGGGAGTTCGAAGACGTTCTGGACGACGAAGAGGCCGACGAGGGCGAACGTGAGCGCGGCGACCGGGGCGACCACCCAGCCGACGGCGATCTCGCCGAGCGGCTTCAGCCGGATGCCGGTCCGCCTCGCGAGCGAGATCCCGAGGATCGCCCCGACGACGGACTGCGTCGCCGAGACCGGGACGAGCGGCCAGCCGGGGAGGTGCCAGGCGTGGAGAAGCCGCTGGAGCGCCGGCGAGCCGAAGAGGAAGAGGACGATCGCCGCCGAAAGGACGACGAGGAGCGCCGCGAGCGGCGAGAGGGACGCCAGGCCCGAGCCAAGACGGAGCATGACGCGGTTCGAGTAGGTGCAGATCCCCGCCGCGATCGCGAGGCCGCCGAGGAGGAAGAGCGCCTCGACGTTCGTCGCCGAGAGGGGTCCGAGGCGAGTCGTCTCCGGGAAGGGCGAGACGCGGACGAAGACCCCCATGACGTTCGCGATGTCGTTCAGCCCGAGGCCGAACGCGCCGAACGCCCCGGCGGCGAGGAGCGCGGCGCGCGTCCAGGCGTCCACCTCGAGGAGGTGGACCCGGCGGCGCTGCAGCCAGGCCCGAGTCAGGAGGAAGAGCCCCGCCGCGATCGCGCCGGCGAGGAGGGGGCTGATGAGCCAGGAGGAGAGGAGCTGCGTGAGGGCCTTCGCGTCCGTCGGCCGTCCCGTGAAGAGGTTCCAGCCGAGGATCGCCCCGACGATCGCCTGCGTGATCGAGACGGGGAGGCTCGTCCTCGTCAGGAGGAGGACGACCGCGAGGGCGGCCGCGAGGGCGACCATGAACGCGCCCGCGGGCGCGTCGATGGCGCCGAGCCGCCCCAGTGTCTTCGTCGTTCCGTGAGCCCCCGCGAGCGCCCCGAGGACGACGAAGACGCTCCCGACGAGCGCGGCCGTCCGGAACTTCAGCATCCGGGTCGCGACCGCGGTTCCGAACAGGTTCGCCGCGTCGTTCGCGCCGAGCGACCAGCCGAGGAAAAGGCCGCTCGTCAGGTAGAGCCAGGACATCGCCCTGCCCCTAGATCGTCCGCTTGATCGTGTAGATCGAGAGCCGGTCGGCGACCTCCTCCGCCCGGTCCGAGATCGTCTCGACGTGGAGGCAGAAGTAGCGGAGGTGGATCTTCCGCGCGAGGTCGAGGTCCTTCGCGAAGATCTTCCTCTTCAGCGCGTCCGCGAGCCGGTCGGCTTCCTTCTCGAAGAAGTAGACCTTGTGGATGTGGCTCCTCACGGCCGTGATCTCGCGGAAGAAGGCCCGGCAGGAGTCGATGAGGTGCTGGGTCGCCTGGGAGCCCGCCCTCGCGAGGGCGACGTAGTCGGGCGCGAGGTCCTCGGGGACGTCCGGCCGCTCGACCTCGAACTGCCCGAGCGTCTGCTTGGCCTGGTCGATGACGTTGTCGAGGTTCTCGAGGAGGCCGAGGACGTCGCCGCGGTGGTCGGGGATGAGCGACTCCGCGTAGAGGCGCGTCTCCACCTCGCGGCGGAGTTCGTCCGCCTTCGCCTCGAAGACCCCGATCGCCTTGCGGCGCTCCTCGAAGCTCGCCTGGTCGCCGCGGAGGTAGTCGTCGACGCCCTGCTCGAAGACGAGGCACCCCTCGCTCACGGCGTCGAGGAACTGGTCGATCTGCGCCTCGAGGGCGCGGGTCCGGCGGAAGAGCAGGCTCATTTCGGGCCTCCGGCGAGGTCGCGGAAGAGCCAGAGCCATCCGGCCGCAACCGCGAGGAGGAGGGGCGGGAAGAACGGGAGGTGGGCGCCCGGCTTGAAGCGGACCTTCGCCGAGACACGCCGGGCCGGGTCGAGGGAGGGCTCCGTCAGCCTCAGGCCGTCGCGCCCGTCGACGCGGACCACCTCGTAGGGGCGGGTCGCCGACGTCTCGCCGTCCTCCGGGACCGTCTCGACGATCGTATTCATCCTGTAGCCGGGCGGGAGGAGGTAGGTCCCCTCGTACCGGCCGCAGGAGAGCGTCGTCGCGTTCACGAGCTCGTGGGAGAAGGTCCGGTTCCGGAACGCCTTCTCCTTCTTCCAGTCGAGGAAGCCCGGGACGGAGACGGTGACCTCGACCGGCCCCTTCCCCGACTGGAGCGTCGCGACGAGGACCGGGAGCCCGCCGTCGATCGTCTCGATGCGGGCCGTCGCCCCGGCCGCCTTCAGCGTCGCGAGGTCGGCCTTCGCGTGGCCGAACGGGAGGCGCACCTCCTCGCCCGGCGCCCCGGCGACGTCGACGACGAGCCGGACCTGGGCGGAGCCGTCCGCCGCGAGGCGGATCTCCTCGCGGTAGCCGGAGACCGTCGCGCCCGCCGCGGGGCCGGCGAAGACCGCGAGGAGGAGGAGGAGGAGGACGAGGAGGAGGAGGGCGAGCGGCGGGCGTCCCGAGGTCGGGGTCCAGCGGACGCCGCCGGGAAGGCCGGGTCTCGTCACGAGGGCCGCTCCCATCTCAGCTCCCGAACCCCGGCGTCACGCCGAGGACGCGGAACCACGTGAAGCCGAAGGCCCAGAAGAGGAGGATCGCCACGACCGTCATCACCGCGCCGTACTTGACGTTGTCGAGGACCGAGTACTGCCCCGTCGTCAGGAAGATGACGTTCGGCTTCCCGCTGATCGGGAGGCCGATGACCCAGTCGATCGTGAACGCCGACGGCAGCGCGAGCCAGACCGGGTTCCACCCGAGCTGCTGGGCGATCCCGATGACGAACGGGATCATGATGATCGTCCGCATCGTCTTCGACGTGAAGAAATAGTGCGAGATCAGGTTGATCGCGATGACGGCCATGTAGACGGGCCAGAAGCTCGTCCCCGGCCCGAAGCTCGCCGCCGCGAAGATCTTTCCGATGACCCAGCGCGCCGCGCCCGTCGCGTCGAGCGCGAGCCCGCCCGCGTAGGCGCCGGCGCTGAAGAGCATCAGGTTCCAGGGGATGTCCGCCTCGCTCCACTTCAGGAGCCCGATCCGCGGGAGGAACGCGAGGATCCCGCCGACGATCGCCGCGAGGACGGGGCTGACCTCGAAGCCGAACCACCCCATGTGGAAGCGGTCCGTGACCCAGAGGAAGATGACGACGCCGAAGATCGCGGCGCCCCTCTTCTCCTCGAAGGAGAGCGGCCCGAGGCTCGCGAGCTCGGCCTTGAACGTCTCCATGCCGCCCGCGATCCGCGGCGTCTGGTTCTCCGGCTCGATCCGGAAGAGGAGCTTCGGCCCGATCCAGCCGCAGATCGCCATCGCGGTGAGCGCGACCGGGAGGGAGGCGAAGAGCCAGTCGGTGTAGTAGACCTTCTTCCCGGCCATCCCGAAGAGGAACGACAGCGCGATCAGGTTCGCCGTGCTCCCCGTCATGAAGCCGGAGGAGAAGATGTTGATCCCCATCAGGCTCTGGAGGAAGAGGTTCCGCCCGACGTTGTTCGGCTTCTCCGCGCTCGCGCCGTAGACCGCCGAGACGACGAGGAGGATCGGCAGCGTGATGACCGACCGGGCCGCCGTCGCGGGGATGAGCGGCGCGAGCGCGAGCTGGAGGACGAGGAACGCGAGGAGCGTCGGGATCGCGCGCGTCCCCCAGCGGGAGACGAGGCCGAGCGCGAGCCGCTTGGCCAGGTTCGTCTTGATCAGGATCGAGCTCAGGACGAACGCCATCACGTTGAGCCAGATGACGTCGAGCCCGAGGACCCCGAGGACGTCGTCGCTGGGCCTCACGTCGAGGAAGACGAGGAGGACCATCAGCGTCAGCGACGTGACGAACGTCGGGACGGGCTCCGTCACCCACCAGATGAGGGCGAGGAGGAAGCAGGCGAGGGCCGCCTGCCCCGCCGCGGTGAGGCCGGCCGGGGCCGGCATGAAGAAGACCGCGGCGAAGACGGCGAGGCCTCCCGGGAAGCCGAGGTACTTCATCCACCGCTCCGAGGGGGTCAGGTCCCCCTTCGGGGCGGCGGAGAACTTCGTCTTCGAGAGGTCGAGCAGGTCCTTCAGCCGATCGTGGTGGTTCGGGCCCGCCTCACCGGTCATCACCGCCGCTTCCGCCCCCATCTTCTCACCAGGTCTTGAACGGCTTCTTCACCAGGTTCGAGTTGAAGTAGCGCGGGTCCGAGGAGACGTCCTCGCCGACCCACTCCGGGAGAGGGGGCTTCTCGTCGGCGCTCTTCAGCTCGACTTCCGCCACGACGAGGCCGTCGTTGTCCCCGTGGAACTCGTCGACCTCCCAGGTGTAGCCGTCGAGCGGGATCTTGTAGCGCGTCTTCTCGACGAGCGGCTTCTCGCAGAGCCCGTCGAGCATCGCGTTCGCGTCGGCCGCGGGGACCTCGTACTCGAACTCCGCGCGGGTCACGCCCGTCGTGACGCCCTTGATCGTCAGGAAGCCCTTCTCGCCGACCGTCCGGACGCGGACCGTCCGCTCCTTCACGGTCGAGAGGTACCCCTGCCGGTAGACCGTCCCCGGGGCGAGCGCCTTCCAGGCGGCGCCCTTCACGAGGAACTTGCGTTCGATTTCCTTGCCCATCTTCGACCTCCGTCGTATGCCGAAAAGGGGCGGGCGCGGCCGTCCCGCGCCCGCCGGGAGGAGGAGGGACGCCGCGCGGTCAGACGACCGGCACCGCGGCGAAGCGCTTCAGCGCCTTGATGTAGTTCGTGTTCGGGTACTTGTCGAGGCCGAGCTTCCTCACCGTGGCGATGACGAGGGCCGGGTCCTCGTGCTCGACCGCGGCCGTCCGGATCGGCGTGCCGTCGAACGTCAGGTTCGCGAGCTCGACGATGCAGCCGTCGACCGTGAGGCCGAAGCGCTCCTTGCCGACCGCGATCGCGCGGAGCTTCGGGTGGGCGCCGACGACCTCGCCGAGGAACTCGTCGAGGGAGTAGCCGTCGCGGGAGAGGGCGGGGAGCTCGACGCCCCACGCCGCGGCGACCTGGGCGAGGACCTCCTTCGTCAGAGGGAAGCCCGACTTCAGGACGGGGTTCCACTGCTCGAGCGTGTCGCCGTTGACGTTCTCGAGCTTCTTGATGTCCATCAGCCCGTCGCGGATCTTGGTGTTGTTCGGGCTCTCGGACGAGATGATGTAGGTCTCGGCGCTCGAGCGCGCCTTCGCCTCGCCGTGGGAGCGGATGTTCGCCTCGGCCTCGCCGAAGCTCTCGCCGAACGTCCTGTATTCCCAGCGGGGGATGATCACGGGGGCCGCGTTGCTCATGTTGAAGACTCCTGGCACGGGCGGCGGGAAGGCCCGACCGCGGTTGCGTTGACGGTACGGGGCCGCAGGGGCGCCGCGCGGGAGCCCCTGCGGCCGTCCGGCCGGGCTTTCCTAGAAGTTGAACTGGAACCGGAACTGGACCTCGTCGAAGTCGTCGTTCGCGATTCCGCCGTAGACGGCCTTCGGCTTGGCGTACTCGTCGTTGTTGACGTTGGTCCAGTCGAGCATCACGCGGAAGTTCGAGTTCGGATACCAGTTCAGGCCGACCGTGAAGTTCTTCGCGCTGCCGCCCTTGATCGGGTCGACCGCGGTGATGTCGTTCAGGTCCATCTCGCTGTAGCGGGCGAGGAGCTCGAACGCCCCCGCCTTGCCCGACGGGGTGACGCGCCCGACGAGCCCGTCGGCCGCTTCGTACTTCCGCTTGCCGCCGCTGATGACCCAGGAGACCTGCGCGTACCAGGAGTCGAAGCCGTGGTCGGAGAGGGTCGGGAAGCCGTCGCGCCGCACGACGCTCGTCGTCTGGTACTCGGCCTGCCAGGCGAAGGCGTCCCAGACGCCGGCGAGCTCGGCGCCGTACTGCCGGATCCAGGCGACGTTCTGCATCGTCGGAGTGTTGAGGAACTTCGCCTTGCTCGCCTTCGTGGCCTCGGGCCTGGAGGAGAAGTCGATCGCCCAGGCGGGCGGAGGCAGCGTGCCGCTGCCGTTGACGGCCGCGTCGGTCTTGCGCATGTTCGTCGCGGCGCCGATGTGGATCGCGCGCGTCTCCGACTTCATGACCGGGGCCCACGTGCCGCGGGCGGCCCAGCCGTAGCCCTGGCGGACGCCCGTCGCCTCGATCGAGATCGCCTGGCCGAAGAAGTCGGCGGCGGCCGAGAAGTTCTCGCCGCCGTAGTGGTAGCCGGCCCCGAGGCGCCGGTCGGGGGTCCAGGCGTCGGGGTAGGCGCGCTCGACGAACCAGATGTCCTTGGAGGACGTCAGCGTGTCCATGCCGAACGGCGCCTTGAAGTTGCCGATCTGGATGAGGCTGTTCTTGAAGCCCTCGTAGCCGACGAAGGCGTCCTTGATGTCGGTCCCGTTCTCGGCGAAGTCGACGTCGAACTCGGAGACGAAATCCTTCGCGATGCGGGCCTTGTAGCCGATCCGCGCGCGCCGGATCGCAGAGCCGTTCGGGAGGCGGTTGTCGGCGCCGAAGAAGGCGATGCCGTCGTACTGGATGCGGCCGACGAGGCGGAAGCTCGTCGCGCCGTCGGCGCTCGTCCACTCGAGCTTGCCCTTGTCGCTGGAGGCGCGGAGGGTCGTCCCCTTCGCGGCCTTGGCCTTCTCCTCGGCGGCCGTGCGCTCCTTGTCCTTCTTGACGAGGCTCTCGACACGCTTCTCGAGGTCGTTGATCCTCTCCGCGTCCGACTGCGCCAGGGCGCCGGCGGGAACCGCCAGCAGCGCGACGAGCAACGGGGCTGCCATGGACTTCTTCATCTGCATCTCCTCAAAATGAAAGGGGATCTTCATTCGCCGATGTTCTTGGCACCGGGCCAGCGGTAGAGGTAGGGGTTCCCCTTCTCGTCGAGGGGCCGCCGGTCGGCGTCGGTCACGACCGAGGTCTCGAAGTCGAGGACGGCGTCGCCGACCGTCTTGATCGCGGCGGCCCGGCCCTTGAAGCCCGGCGAGCTGAGCTGGAGCTTCCCGTCCTTGCCGTAGCCCTTGTAGGACGTGAACCAGGTCTGGAGGATCGCGGTGACGCCCGGGAAGCGCTTGTCGAGGTCGGAGATGCTGCTCACCGTCGCGAACGGGCCGGTCTGGGCGACCGCGATGAGCTTGTCGTCGACCTCGCCGTTGTCGAGGAGCGTCAGCACTCCGATGGCCCGCGCCTTTACGACGGCGCCGGTCGACATGACCGGGCCGAGGACGCAGACGTCGAGCGCGTCGCCGTCGCCCCCCTTGCTCTTCAGGAGGATGGAGCGGGGGACGTGCCCGTAGTTGCACGGGTAGCCGAGGTACTGGACGAACCGGGGCTTCCCGTTCTTCTGCTCGAGCTCGATCATCCCGGTGTTCACGTTCGTGTCGTACTTGGCCGTCGTCCCGGCGGGGATCTCGACGACGGCGTTGATCGTCCCGTCGAGGTTCACCGGGTCGTAGCCGCTCATGAAGTTGGCGTCGCCCTTCAGCACCGAGACGAAGGGGGTCACGTCGTCGGCCGCGACGGCCGGAGCGAACGCGGCCATCGCGAGGACGAGCGCCAGCGAGAGCGCGGCGAGCGGGGATTTCTTCATGGTCTCTCGGCTCCTTGTCCTGTCTTCACGCATCGCCCGGCGCTCAGGACGGGTCGTCGTTGTGGGCGGCCTTGGGCTTCTTCGGCTTGGCCGGGTCGGCGGGCGCCGGGGCGGCGGCGGGCTTGTCCGCCTTCGGGGCCTCGGCCACGGCGACCGGCGCCGCGGCGGGCGCCGCGACGGCGGCGATCTCGCCCTCGGCCTTGACGGCGTCGGGCGCGCCGGCGAGGACGGTCACGTTCGGGCGGCTCTTCTTGACGGGGTCGTCGTAGGCGAGGTCAGGGCGCTTCTCGAGCTCTTCGCGGACCGGCTCCGGGCCGTACTCGAGGAGGTAGAGGACCGGGCCCCACGGGGCGCCGCCGGTGTCGACGACCGAGCGAATGAGCTTCGCGGCGTTCGTGAGCTGCTGGGGCGTCCGGTCGGTGTTGTGCTTGCTGTACCGGCCCGACTTGTTGTTGACGACCCAGCTCTTCGACTCCTTGTCCCAGAGGATCTCGCCGCTGATCCGGCCGGGGCCGCCGCCGAGGGAGGAGACGTGGCCGTAGTTCTCTCGCGTGCCGGGCTTCCTCTGCGACTTGTCCTCGGGGCGGAAGAAGCCGTTCGCGTACGTCCGGCCGAGCGGGTGGGCCGCCTCGGGGATGATCGTCACGCGCCCCTGCTCGTCGATGACCCAGTTGTAGGGCGCCTGCTTCGAGTCGAGGACCGCCGGGAACGCCTTCGTCGCGACCTGGAGGTAGGGGTTGACGAGGACCTTGCCGTCCTTGTCGGCCTCGTAGTGCTTGATGTAGGCCGGCGGGGAGGCGACGCCGTAGAGGTCGTCGAGCGGGTCGACCGGTCGCCCGGCGGCCGCGGCGGCGGCGCCCGCGACGATCGGCCGGTTCCAGATCTTCCGGACCTTCGAGCCGCCCCACTTCTCCGCCTCGGGGATCGCGAGGTCCTTCAGGTCGCCGTGGAGGACCTTCAGGAGGAACTGCTCGCCGGCGGCGTGGACCTGGGCGATGTCGTAGAAGTAGAGGTCGCCGTAGCCGTAGGAGAAGTCCCAGAGGAAGGGCGTCCCGCCCTCCTTCTCGGCGAACGCCTCCATCGAGACGCCGCACGGCTCCGTGCCCGGAAGGACGACGGCGCCGGGCTTGACCCGGTACGTGAACGACTTCTTGTCGACGAGCTTCGCGTCGGCGGGGACGCCGGCGGCGAGGAGCTCGGGGACGAACTTGCCGAAGTCCCCGAGCGTCGCCATCTTCCCGAGCTCGTCGGCCCCGACGGTGAAGGTGACGCCCTTCTCGATGTACTCCCGGAGCTGGCCGCCGGGGCCCATGCCGACGTTCCCCTCGGCCTCGACCTTCACCTTCGAGCCGCCCTTGACCGCGAGGGGCGCGGCCATGACGAGCCTCGCGTCCTCCTTGACGGCCTTCACGTTGACGGCGACGGAGGTGTCGGGCTTGCCGTCGACCCACTTGTTCGTGACGCGGATCTGGTAGCCCGCCTTGTAGAGGGCCTGGTCGGCCGTGTCGAAGTACTCCTTCGTCGCGAGCTCGACCTTGAAGGGGCTCTTGTCCTTCTCGGTGACGGTGAAGCCGTTCTTCTCTGCCGCCGCCTTGACCTTCTTCCAGACGTCCTTGAACGCGTCCTCGGGCTTCCCCTTCATCTTCGCGGGGTCGATGAGGAACTTGTACTCGCGCCCCCCGACGTCGTCGAGCGCCGGCGCGCGGTATTTCTGGATGGTTTGGACGTAGAGCGGCTTGGCTTCTTCCGCGGCGACGGCGACGCCGGCGCAGCCCAGAAGGAGCGCCAGAGCCACCAGGCCCGAGACGACTCTCTTGTGCATTCCCAACCCTCCTCGCGACTCTCTCTCCCGGAAGCCGGGAGCCCCGGTGTTCGGCGGTTCCGGATCGCGTCCGGTCCCCTGCGAGCGCCGAGCCGACGAAGCGTTTGCAATCGGCGAGCCACGTGCCGCATCGCAGTAAACCCGCTCGGCATCGCCGTTCTGCCGAACCGCCCCCGCCGCGCGCCCCGCGATGCGCGGGATCCCGCACACCGCCGTGCGGTGATCCGCTCAGTCCTTGCCGGTGCTGAGACCGAGGCTCTTCATACGGTCGTAGAGCGTCCGGCGGGCCATTCCGAGGATCGCCGCCGCCTCGGTCACGTTCCCGCCCGTCCGTGCGAGGACGCGCTCGACGTGCTGCCGCTCCATCTCCTTCATCGTCAGGAGCCGCCCGTCCTCTCGCGGCGGGGGCTGCGGGACGGCGTCGAGGCCGAGCCCGGCGGCGTCGAGCGTGTCCCCCTTGACGAGGATCATGGCGCGCTCGAGGACGTTCGCGAGCTCGCGGATGTTCCCGGGCCACGGGTAGCGCGCGAGGAGCGCCTCCGCGTCGGGCGCCAGCCTCGCGATCGGGCGGCCCATCCGCATGGAGACGCTCGCGAGGATGTTCCGCGCGAGGACGGGGATGTCCTCAGGCCGTTCCCGGAGCGGCGGGATGCGGAGCGTGAGCGTCGAGATCCGGTAGTAGAGGTCGTCGCGGAACTTCTTGGCGCGCACCATCTGCTCGAGGTCGAGGTTCGTGCTCGCGATGAGGCGGATGTCGACGTGCCGGTCGCGCACGTCGCCGAGGCGCCGGAACGTCTTCTCCTCGAGGGCCTTCAGGAGCTTCGGCTGGATCGCCGGGTCCATGTCGCCGATCTCGTCGAGGAAGACGATCCCGCGGTGGCCGACCTCGAGCATCCCGGGCTTGGGGTTCACGGCGCCGGTGAAGGCCCCGCGCTCGTGGCCGAAGAGCTCCGACTCGAGGAGCTCCCGCGTCAGCCCCGCGCAGTTGAGGTTCACGAAGGCCTCCTCGCGCCGCGGTCCGTGCGCGTGGAGGAAGCGCGCGAGGACTCCCTTCCCCGAACCGGTCTCGCCCAGGATCAGGACGGGGCTGTCCCACTCGAGCATCAGCGCGGCCTGCTCGTCGAGGCGGCGGATCTGGGGGCTGGTCCCGACGAAGGGGTCGAGCATCCCCGGCTGGGTCCGGGCGACGATCTCCTGCCGCTTGCGGAGCCGCTGCTGCTGGAGGAGGCGCTTCACGAGGACGAGGAGCGCCTTCGACTCCACCGGCTTGGTCAGGAACTGCTCGGCGCCGTCCTTGATCGCGCGGACCGCGAGGTCGATCGAGCCGTGCGCCGTCAGGATGACGAACGGCGTCTCCTCGTTCAGCTTCTTCACCTGCGGGAGGATGTCGAGCGACGTCCCGTCGGGGAGGCTGTAGTCGGCCACGACGCCGTGGGGGCCGACGGCGCGGAAGCGCTCGAGCGCCTTCTGGCACGAGTCCGCCTCGTCCACGTCGAGCCCGTTCGCGCGGAGGAAGGCCGCGATGCCGTGGCGGACGGCGGAGTCGTCCTCGATCAGGAGGACCTTCGGGTCAGGCACGCGCGCCTCCGGCCCCGTGGAGCGGCTGGTGCGGGGCCGGGAGTCGGACCGAGACGCAGGCCCCCCCCTCGGGGCGGTTCGCCGCCTCGACGCTCCCGCCGTGCTCCTCGACGACCCGCTTGACGATGGAGAGCCCGAGGCCGGTCCCGCCCTTCCTCCGCGTGAAGAAGGGCTCGAAGCCGCGCGAGAGGGTCTCGGCGTCGAAGCCGGCGCCGGAGTCCTCCACGTCGAACGTCCACCAGTAGAAGCCGTCCGAGAAGGTCCTCCGGGCCGCGACGCGGACCGTCGCCCCCTCCGGGGAGTGAAGCAGGGCGTTCTCGAGGAGGTTCCGGAAGACCTGGTGCATCCGCCGCGCGTTGAGCGGGAGGACGAGCGCGGGATCCTCGAGCTCGACGGCCACGGCGCAGCCGCGGTCGGCGGCGAGCTTCTCGCACGCCCTCACGGCGTTCTCGACGAGGCCCCTCACGAGGTGCGGCTCGGGGTTCAGCGTCCGCGGCTCGCCGTAGTCCCTGAGGTCGCTCACGAGGCTCGCGATCCTCTCCGCGCTTTCGCGCAGCGCCGCGACGAAGGAGACGTAGCGCGGGTCCTCGCCGAACGTCGCCTCGAGGGCGTCGAGGTTGATGAGGATCCCGTAGACGGGGTTGCGGATCTCGTGGACGACCCCGACGACGAGGGCGCGCAGCGCCTCCTCGGCCCGACGCCTCTCCGTGATGTCGGTGCACATGCCGGCGACGCGTGCAGGGTGGTCGCCGTCCCAGGCGACGACCTTCCCCGCGTCGAAGACCCAGATCCACTCGCCGCTCCGCGTCTTCAGCCGGTACTCCGCCTCGAAGCGGGGGACGCGCCCCTCCAGGTGCGCGCTCATCGCCGCCTCGAGCTGCCGCCGGTCGTCGGGATGGATCAGCTTGAGGCCGGCGTCGAACGAGTCGTCGATCCCCCCTGGCGGCAGGCCGATCATCCCGAACCAGCGCGGGCTCCGGTAGACCTTGCCCGCGGCGAGGTCCCAGTCCCAGAGCCCCTGCTGCGTCCCCTCGAGGGCGTGGTTCAGCCGCTCCTCGCTCGCCCGGAGCGCCTCGAGGGCCTCCTTCAGCGCGGTGACGTCCCGCGAGATCCCCGCGATGCGGTGGATCCGCCCCCACTTGTTCCGGACGGGGGTGAGGATCGTCTGGAAGGCGCGCGTCTTCCCCGCGACCGCGTGCTCCTCCTCGAACTGGAGCGGGAGCCCCTCGTCGAGGACGCGGCGGAAGTGCGCGACGAGCTGCCCCGCGCTCGGCTCCGCGAGGCAGTCGTCGACGGCGCGGCCGGCGAAGGCGGGGCTCAGGAACCCCGCGCCGGCGTTGAGGGGCGGGTTCACCGTCTCGAACCCCATCCTCCCGTCCTCGCCGATCCCGACGACGTAGATCCAGTCGAAGACGTTCGGGACGACGTTGTCGGCCGGGCGCTCCGCGCCCTCGGGCGAGGGTCCGGCGACGTTCTCGCTCCGGCCTCTCGGGATCGCCTCCATCCGCGCCCGGGCCCGCTCCAGCGCCTCGCCGAAGCGCGAGGCGTCCGCGAAGACCTCCTGGAAGCCGGCGCGCAGCATGGCGGCGACCTCGCCGGGGCGCCCCTTCGGGACGCGGACGAGGGCGGGGACCTCGGGGTGACGGGCACGGAAGGCGCGGACCCGTTCGGCGCGGGCTCCGTTCCCGCCCGTCGCGACGACGATCGCGTCCTGCGGACCGCACCGGAGCTCCTCCAGCTCCGCCTCGCTCCACCCGCTCACGTCGAGGAGCTCCGGAAGCCGTCCCGGCGGCTCGGCGGCCGCGCGAGCGAGCGCGCCCGCCGCCCTCGGCGCGATCCCCATCGTGAGCAGTCGGCTCCCGCGCGTCTGCGCTCCCGTTTCCGTCATCGGCTCCCTCTCCGGCGTCCCGCCCCCGGGCACGGCGATCCCCGGAGAACGCAAGGACCGGACCACGCCAGGCGCGCGGCCGGGCGCTTCGTCCCGATCCTCCGCGACCCGGCTTCCCATCGTAGCGCGGGCGCAGCGGCGCTCCGCCGCCCCTCGCCGGATTCCGCCCGCGGCGAGGTCCGCCGGGGTCGGGCTAAGATCCCGCCGCAGGAACATCGATGCGGACGCGTGGCGAAGCCTCGAGGCGGACGGGCTCCCTCGTCAGGGTCGCGGCCGCATCTCTCCTCCTCGCGGTCGCCGGCTGCGGCGGGCGGCGCGCGGAGCCGGGACCGGCGCCCTCCGGCACGCCCCGGCCCCTCGGGGGCGCCTCCGCGCTCGAGCTCTTCCCGGCGCTCTCGCCGGGGGGGAACGAGCTCGCGACCTCCGTCATGTGGAACGGGAAGCTCGAGGTCCACGTCCGTCCTCTGAGCGGAGGCCCCGGGCGGACCCTGACGCGGGACGGCCGGAACAACGTCCAGCCCGCCTGGTCGCCCGACGGGAAGCTGATCGCGTTCCACTCGAAGGACCGCGGCGGAATCTGGGTCGTCCCGTCCGAGGGGGGCAAGGCGCGCCTCCTCGCGAGCTTCGGTTCGCGGCCGTCGTTCTCCCCCGACGGCAAGCGCGTCGCGTTCCAGTCGACGCCGCTCACCGACGTCGCCGCCACCGCGGCGCCCGGGCTCTCCCCCTCGACGATCTGGGTCGTCGGCGCGGACGCCGGCGCCGCGCGGGCCGTGACGACCGCCGGGAGCCCGATGGGAGGCCACGGCGCTCCGACGTGGTCGCCCGACGGCTCGCGCCTCTACTTCGTCACCTCCGAGCCGCGCCTCTCCCAGGCGGAGATCTGGTCGGTGAAGCCCGACGGCACCGACCTCGTGAGGCTCCACGCGGGGATCCGGCTCTACGAGCCGAGGGTCTCCCCCGACGGGAAGAACCTCTGGTTCGGCGCGCAGAACGACCAGGGGACCTACGCCCTCTACAAGCTCCCCCTCGGCGACGGCGGCCGCGCCGCCGCCGGCGCCGCCGAGGCCGCGACGGCCGTCCGCCCCGAGGTGCCGCGCAGCCCGAGCTTCTCCGCCGACGGGCGGACGCTCGCCTGGAGCGAGCTGACGACGACCGCGGCGATCTGGAGCCTCCCGGTCGACGCCGCGAGCGGCGTCCCCTCCGGCCCCGCCTCCCCGCTCACGGCGGGAGACGGCCGGGCGACGTGGCCCGTCTTCTCGCCGGACGGCGGCACGATCGCGTTCGGCTGGATCCCCCCGGGCGGGACGAACGACGTCTGGCTCATGGACGCCGACGGCGGGCGCCAGCGGCCCGTCATCGAGGGGCCGTCGGTGGAGTACGCGAACGACTTCTACCCGGACGGCAAGCGGCTCCTCGTCTTCACCGACCGCGAGGGGGGCCGTTTCGCCGCGCAGGAGTTCGAGATCGCGACGCGGACGTTCCGCAAGATCCCGCTCGACATGTCCGATGCCATCTCGATCCGCCTCTCGCCCGACGGCAGGAGGATCGCCTACCACTCCAAGCGGGAGAGCATCACGATCAACGCCTGGGTCGCCGACCTCGCGACGCGGACGCAGCAGAAGCTGACCTTCGACCGCGAGTTCGTCGGCTACCCGTGCTGGTCTCCCGACGGGAAGGAGCTCGCGCTCGAGGTCCGCCGCGGGGACGACATCTTCGTCGGCGTCATGCCGTCGGCGGGGGGGACGCCCGAGCTCCTCTCCGAGAAGCGGGGCCTCTCCTGGGCGTTCAGCTACTCCCCCGACGGGAAGAGGATCGCCTTCGCCGGCTACCGCGACGACACCTGGAACGTCTGGTGGATCGACCGCGCCACCCGCGAGGAGAGGCGGCTGACCGGGAACACGCGCCTCGACGTCTACATCCGCTACCCCTCCTGGTCGCCGAAGGGAGACCAGATCGTCTACGAGCAGGCCGAGACGCGCGGGCAGGTCCTCCTCCTCGGCGGCCCGCCCGGCGCCGTCGCCGCCCGCTGACCCCGGCGGGCGCCCGCGTGAAGCTCGAGTCCTTCCGCCGCCGTTTCTTCGAGCTCCTGCCGCGCTACGAGTGGACGGGGACGCTCGGCCACGGGGGGATCGGGGTCGTCTTCAAGGCGTTCGACCGCGAGCTCGAGGAGACCGTCGCCCTGAAGGTCCTCTCCCCGAACCTCGGGCGCGACGAGAACGCGCTCCTGGCCCGCTTCAAGCGCGAGGTCGCGCTGAACCGGAAGATCAAGCACCCGAACGTCGCGCGGATGTTCGACTACGGCATCGCGGGCGACTACCCCTTCATCACGATGGAGTTCATCGACGGCGAGGACCTCTGGACGCTCGTCGGCAAGAAGCAGCGCTACCCCGCGGCCGAGGCGGTCCCGATCGTCCGGCAGATCGCGCGCGGAACCGCGGCGATCCACAGGCTCGGCATCCTCCACCGCGACCTGAAGTCGCAGAACGTCATCGTCGACCGGCAGGGGGCCGCGGTCATCCTCGACTTCGGCCTCGCGCGCGGGTCGTGGGAGCCGGGGCTGACGATGGCCTCGGTCCTCCTCGGCACGCCTCAGTACATGTCTCCCGAGCAGGCGCTCGGGGACCCCCTCGACGAGCGGGCCGACCTCTACTCGATCGGCATCATCGCGTGGGAGATGCTCGCCGGCCGGACGCCGTTCCAGGGGGAGACGCCCGTCGCGACGGCGATGAAGCACGTGCACGACCCGTTCCCCGACATCCGCGAGATCGTCCCGGGGATCCCGCACGACCTCTTCTCCGTCCTCTCGCGCGTCCTCGCGAAGAAGCGGGAGGACCGCTTCGCCTCGGCCCTCGAGCTGGACGACGCCCTCGCGCTCTGCGACACCGGTCCCGCCGCCCCGCTCGCCGAGGCGCGGCTCCTCCCGGAGGCCGAGGCGTTCCTGCGCGAGGTGGAGATCGCGATCGACTCGATCATCCTCCCGCGCTCGTCCCGGCCCGGCCCCGCGACCGAGGCGCCGAAGACGCTCGTGGCGCCGCGGCCCCGGCGGCGGCCTCCCGTCGTCCTCGTCGTCGAGGAGGAGGTGCGGGACCTCCTCAAGCTCGCGACGGCCCTCTGCATGACGGGCTGCCGGACGCTCGAGGTGCGGAGCGCCGAGGAAGCCCTCGAGACGGCGCTCTCGCGCAAGGTCGACCTCGTCCTGATGGACACGCGTCTCCCCGGGATGGACGGCTTCGACGTCGCCCGGATCCTGAAGTCGATCCCGCGCGTGGCGCACCTCCCCGTCCTCCTCCTCGCCCCCAGCCCCGACCGGGCGCAGCACGCCTTCGCGCTCCAGTCGGGCGCGGCCGACCTCCTCCCGAAGCCGGTGCCGCAGGCGCTCCTCGAGGAGAGGGCCTGGGAGCTCCTCCGGCGGCGCGGCTTCACGCGGCCGCCCGAGGGAACGCCGATCCCGCGCGAGAAGGCGCCGTCGCGCCCCGCCCCGCGCACGCGGGAGCGCTCCAAGAGCCGCAGCTAGCCCGCAGCCCAGCCGCCCGGCCCGTATCATCGGAGCCGCCCGGAGGACACCATGAGCGCCCCGCCCCGCATCCTCGCCCTGGCCGGGAGCCTGAGGTCCGGCTCCTACAACAAGCTCATCCTCTCCGTCGCGGCCGACGGCGCGCGCGCGGCGGGCGCCGACGTGACGCGGGTCGACCTGCGCGACTACCCGGTGCCGCCCTACGACGGCGACCTCGAGGCGCGCGACGGGATCCCCGCCCCCGCGCTCGAGCTGAAGAAGCTCTTCCGCGCGAGCGACGGCCTCCTCATCGCGAGCCCCGAGTACAACGCGGGGATCAGCGGGACGCTGAAGAACGTCCTCGACTGGGTCTCGCGCAGCGCCCCGGGCGAGAAGCCGCTCGAGTGCTACCGGGGAAAGGTCGCCGGCCTCTGCTCCGCCTCGACGGGGGCCCTCGGCGGGATCCGCGGCCTCGCGATCGTCCGCCTCATCCTCGGGAACATCGGCGTCGTCGTCCTCCCCGACCAGGTCGCCGTCCCGAAGGCGGCCGAGGCGTTCGACGACGAGGGGAACGTCCTCGACCCGGGGCGCCGGAAGGCGCTCATGGAGCTCGGCGCCTCGCTCGCGCACGCGGCGCGGGCTCTCCGCAAGGAGCCGGGATGACGGACGCTCCCGCGTTCCAGGACCTCTACCCCGACCACTGGGCCCACTGCTACGGCTGCGGCCGCCTGAACGAGCACGGCATCCGGGTCCGGAGCTTCTGGGACGGCGACGAGACGGTCGCGACCGTCGTCCCGAAGCCGCACCACACCGCGATCCCCGGCTTCGTCTACGGCGGCTTCATCGCCTCGGTCATCGACTGCCACTCGACCGGGAGCGCGGCCGCGGCCGCGCACCGCGCCGCCGGCGGCGACCCGGCCGTCGGCCCGTACCCGCGCTTCCTGACGGGGACGCTGAAGGTCGAGTACCTCAGGCCGACGCCGATCGACGCCCCCGTCGAGCTCCGCTCGACGATCGTCGAGGTGAAGGGGCGGAAGGTGACCGTCGCGACGACCCTCGCCTCGAGGGGCGTCGTCTGCGCCCGGGGAGAGGCCGTCCTCGTCCAGGTCCCCGAGACCTGGGAGCCGAAGGCGTGACGGCGGCCGGGGGCCGCCTGAACCTCGCGGCCCGGCGCCCGTAGAAGAGACTGGACCCTGCCGGAGGCCTGCGCCTCCGGCCGCGACCGCCCCGCACGACAGGAGGAACGATGGCCCTTCGCCCCCGAGCGACTCTCGTCCTGACCGCCCTTCTCGCCCTCCCCGCCTCCGCCCAGCAGCCCGCCTACCAGGGGCACGGGGCCGACAGCATCTCCCCGGAGGTGATCGCGAAATTCGCACCGCCGGCGCTCCCCTCGGAGCTGTCGCGGAAGATCCAGAACCTGATGGACGTCCGCGCCCCCGGCGGCGGCCAGCTCTCCCCCGACGGCAAACGGCTCTACTTCAGCTGGACCGTGACCGGGACCGCCCAGGTCTGGCGCCTCGACGGGCCGAACACCTTCCCGATCCAGATGACCGGCGGCGAGGACCGCACCTCCCTCTCCGACATCACCCCCGACGGGAAGACGCTCGTCCTCTCGCGCGACCGGAAGGGGGAGGAGAACCCCGGCATCTACCTGATGCCGGCGGACGGCGGCCCGATGACGCTCGTCCAGCACCTCCCGAAGGTCCAGACGTCGTTCGAGTTCGTCTCGGAGGACGGGAAGTGGATCTACTTCCGTTCGAACGACGTGAAGCCGAACGCGTACGCCATCTACAGGTACGAGCTCGCCACCGGGAAGAAGGAGACGGTCTTCGACGAGCCCGGCCTCTGGGGCGTCGCGGACTGGAAGAGCGACGGCCGCCTCCTCCTCTACAAGGCGACCGGCTCGATGCGGGGCGAGTACTGGGAGTGGGATCCCGCGAAGAAGGCGAAGACGCCCCTCCTCGGCGTCGAGAAGCCGGGCGAGTTCCGCGCGCAGTACGGCCCGAAGGAGGGACAGCTCGTCGTCGTGACGCCCGAGCTCGGCGAGTACCGCCGCGGGTACCTCCTCGAGGCGGGCCGGTGGACCCCGGTCACGCCCGAGCTGAAGTGGGACGTCGCGGCCGCCGGGATCGACCGGCCGAGGGCGAAGGTCCTCTACACCGTGAACGAGGGGGGCTACTCGAAGGTCTTCGGCCTCGACGCGAAGACGTGGAAGCCCCTCGAGATGCCGAAGCTCCCCCCGGCCGACCAGTACTACTTCGGCTCGACGACCGACGACGGCCGCTACACCGCGTTCGCCGTCGGGACGGCGACCGCGCCCCCCCAGAGCTGGGTCTACGACTGGAAGGAGAAGAAGCTGACGCAGTGGGTCGTCCCGAGCGCGCCCGAGGTCGACACGAAGTCGTTCGCGGTCGCGACGCTCGAGCACTACCCGGCCCGGGACGGCGCGCAGATCCCCGTGTTCGTGAGGCGCCCGAAGAGCTGCGACCCGGCGCCCTGCCCGGTCGTCGTCCAGTTCCACGGCGGCCCCGAAGGCCAGGCGACCCCCGGCTTCTCGCCGGCGGCGCAGCTCTGGGTCGACTCGGGCTACGTCCTCGTCGAGCCGAACGTCCGCGGGAGCGAGGGCTACGGGAAGACCTGGCTCGACGCCGACAACGGGCCGAAGCGCCTCGAGGTCCTCACCGACATCGAGGACGCCGCGAAGTGGGCCCGCACCGCGTTCGCCGCGAACGGGAAGGCGCCCAAGGTCGGCGTCCTCGGCGGAAGCTACGGCGGGTACTCGGTCCTGATGGCGATGACGAAGTTCGCCGGCGCCTACGACGCCGGCGTCTCGATCGTCGGCATCTCGAGCCTCGTCACGTTCCTCCAGAACACGGCGCCCTACCGCCGGATCCTCCGCTCCTCCGAGTACGGCGACCTCGAGAAGGACCGGGACGCCCTCGTGAAGCTCTCGGCGACCTCCTACATCGACAGGCTGAGCGCCCCGCTCCTCCTCATCCAGGGGGCCTCCGACCCGCGCGTCCCGGTGGGAGAGGCGCTCCAGATGTACGACGCGGCGAAGAAGAAGGGGGTCCCGACGGGCCTCGTCATCTTCCCAGACGAGGGTCACGGCGCGCAGAAGCGCGAGAACCGCGTCCTGCAGACGGGGCATTCCATCGAGTGGTTCGACAAGTACCTCAAGGGGAAGGACGCCGGGACGCCGCTCCCGAACTGAGCCTTCGACCGACCCCACCGAGACCGTCCGGCCCCCGGGGAGCCCGCCCCGGGGGCTTTTCCCTTCCCGCCAGCCCGAAAACGGCGCGATCCGTGACGGGACTCACCAGCGACGCCCTGTCCCCGGGACCTCGCGAGGGCACCAACGGACTGGATGCGCCGCATCGCTCCCGTCCTCGTCGCCAGCGGCCTCCTCTTCGGGGGCGCGCTCCGGGGCCTGCCACCGGGCGTCCCCCTCTTCTCCCTCGCCGTTCCCCGGGAAATGGTCACCGGGCCCGTCGAGGTCCGGGCGGTCGCCGGCGACGGGAAGGTGAAGGCCGTGAAGTGGACCGTCGACGACTGGTCGCGCGTCACGCCGCCCCCGTTCCTGCTGTCGTTCGACGCCGGGCCCGTCCCCTACGAGCGGCGCGTCGTGGCCGTGGCCCTCGACGCCGACCGCCGTCCTCTCTACCGGAGGGAGGCCGTCCTCAACCCGGGGGCACGCGGCCTCTCCCTCGAGTTCCACTCCCCGGTCGACGGGCAGAGCGTCTCCGGGCGGGTCCTCGTGGAGCTCCTCGCGGAGACCCCGGCCGACGACGAGGTCGCGTCCGTCGAGCTCGACGCGGACGGGACCCCCGTTCTCCTCTCTCCGGCCGGCCGGGGGCGCTTCCAGGGGCAGGCGACCCTCCCGCCCTCGGCGGTCGCGCTCGTCGCGCGGCTCTCGACGCGGCAGGGCCGCCAGGCGGAGAGGACGATCCTCGTCAACGCGCCCGGGGTGGTCGCGACCGCCGACGTCCACGTCGTCGAGCAGCTCGTCGGCGTCTCGCGCCGGGGGCGGCCGGTCGAGGGCCTCGGCCCCGCGGACTTCGAGGTCCGCGACGCGAAGGGCGACTGCGACGTCCGGGACGCGAAGCTCCTGACGGACGCGCCCCTCGCCATCGGCTTCGCGATCGACACCTCGTCCTCCCTCAGCCTCTCCACGGAGCTCCGCCGAGCCGCTGCCGACGTCTTCCTCGAACGCTGCTTCACTCCCCGGGACTCGGCTTTCGTCCTCGCGTTCGGTCCGGCCGTGACGACGCCGGTCGACTGGACGCGCTCGAAGGCGCGGCTGCGGGAGGCGATCCTGGCGCTCGAGGACTATTCCGTCGCCGGCACGGCCCTCTTCGAGGCCGTGCAGAAGGCGCTCTACCGGTTCCAGGGCGAGTCCGGCGCGCGGGCACTCATCCTCGTCACCGACGGGTACGCCTTCGACGACGACGTCCCGGCGGAAGCGGCCATCGCCTACGTACGGCAGTCGGGAGTGAGGGTCTTCGTCGTCGGCCTGACCTCCGCCGCGATGGACGTCCGGCTCGTGAGGCACAAGGGCCGGGAGGGCGAGCCCGACACCCTCGAGGAGCGCCGGCAGGCCGTCGTCCGGAAGCCGAACGAGGAGCTCCTGCAGAAGCTCGCCGAGGCCGGCGGAGGGAGCGCGCACTTCGTCACCAACGCGGAGGACCTCCCGCGGATCTTCCGGGCGATCGAGCGCGACCTCAGGACCCAGTACCTGGTCTCCTTCGTCAGCTCGGCGCCGCGACGGGGGACTTTCCACGCGGTGACGGTGAAGAGCCGGAAGGGGACGGTCCGGACCGCCTCGGGGTTCTTCTACTGACTCTCCCGCGCGCGAGGCCCCGTCCCGGGCCGGAGAGGGGGAAACGGAACCTTCGGGGCGGCCGACCCGTACAGTGGGTGAACATCGATCGGGGGAGAGATCCCCCCGAGGAGGAAGAATGGCGCTGTCCCGCTCGACGATCCGTCTCCTGGCGGTCTCCTTCACCGGCCTTTCCCTCGCGGCGTCCGCCAACCCGCAGACGGCCTACAAGGGCCACGGCGCCGACAGCGTCCCGGCCGAGGTCGTCGCGCAGTACGCCCCGAAACCGCTCCCGGCCGAGCTCGCGCGCCACATCCAGTCGATGATGGACGTGAGGGCCCCCGGCATGGGGCAGCCCTCGCCGGACGGCACGAGGCTCTTCTTCGGCTGGTCCGTCACCGGGACGCCCCAGCTCTGGCGCCTCGACGGCCCGAACACGTTCCCCGTCCAGCTGACCGGCGGCGAGGACCGGACGACGCTCGCCGACGTCTTCCCCGACGGGAAGACGCTCGCCATCCAGCGCGACCGGAAGGGGGAGGAGAACCCCGGCCTCTACCTGATGCCGGCCGCGGGCGGGCCCCTCACCGAGATCCAGCACCTGCCGGGGATCCAGACCTTCTTCCAGTTCGCGAGCGACGACGGGAAGTGGGTCTACTACGCCTCGAACGACCAGAAGCCCGATTCGTACGCCGTCTACCGGTGGAACGTCGCCACGCGCCAGAAGGAGCTCCTCGTCGGCGAGCCGGGCCTCTGGAGCGTCGGCGACCACCGCCCCGACGGGACGCTCCTCCTGAAGAAGTCGACCGGGTCGCTCACGTCGGAGTACTGGGAGTGGAGCCCCGCGACCCGGAAGATGACGCCCGTCCTCGGCGTCGGCGAGAGCGTGGAGTACGAGGGAACCGTCTACGGCGCCGCGCCCGGGGAGCTCCTCGTCCAGACCCCGAAGCTCGCAGAGTTCCGGCAGCTCTGCCGCTGGGACGGAAAGAAGCTCACCCCGGTTTCCGGCGACCTGAAGTGGGACGTGAACGGCTTCAGCCTCGACGAGGCGAAGACGCGGGTCCTCTACACCGTCAACGAGGGGGGCTACACGAAGCTCCACGCCCTCGACGCGAGGACCTTCCGGCCCGTCGACCTGCCGAAGCTCCCCGAGGGGGCCGACCACGTCTACGCGGGCGCGACGACGCGGGACGGCCGCTTCACGACGATCGGCGTCGAGACGGCGAAGGCGCCCCGGACGTCGTACGTCTACGACTGGAAGACGGGCGCCCTGACGCGGTGGGTCGTCCCGAGCGCCCCCGAGGTCGACACGACGGCCTTCGCCGCCGCGACGCTCGAGTCCTACCCCGCGCGCGACGGGACGAAGATCCCGGTGTTCGTGAGGCGGCCGAAGGGCTGCGACCCGGCGCCCTGCCCCGTCGTCGTCGAGTTCCACGGCGGGCCGGAGGGGCAGGCGACGCCCGGCTTCTCGCCCTACGCGCAGATGTTCGTCGACGCCGGCTTCGTCTTCGTCGAGCCGAACGTCCGCGGGAGCGACGGCTACGGGAAGACCTGGCTCGACGCCGACAACGGCCCGAAGCGGCTGAAGGTCTGGACCGACATCGAGGACGCCGCGACGTGGGCGCGCAAGGCCTTCGCGGTCGACGGCAGGGCGCCGAAGGTCGGCGTCATGGGCGGGAGCTACGGCGGGTACTCGTCGCTCGTCGCCATGACGAAGTTCGCCGGCGCCTACGACGCGGGCGTCTCGATCGTCGGCATCGGGAACCTCCTCACGTTCCTCCAGAACACCGCCCCGTACCGGAGGATCCTGCGGACCACCGAGTACGGCGACCCCGAGAAGGACCACGACGCGCTCGTCGAGCTCTCCGCCGTCACGCACATTGGGAAGCTGAAGGCCCCGCTCCAGATCCAGCAGGGCGCCACCGACCCGCGGGTGCCGGTCGGGGAGGCGATCCAGATGTACGAAGCGGCGAAGAAGACGGGCGTCCCGACCGAGCTCGTCCTCTACGCCGACGAGGGGCACGGCGCCGGCAGGCGCGACAACCAGGTCCTCATGGTCGGCCACGCGCTCCGCTTCCTCGAGACGTACCTGAAGGCGAGGTAGGGAGCTTTCCAGAGCCCGCCGCGCGCGTCCGCGCGAGGCGGGCCGGGAACCCCCCGGGCCGGGGGGGGGCGCCGCGCGCCCCCCCCCCCCCCCGGCCCCGCCCCCCCCCCCCCCCGGCCCCGCTTCCGTTCGTCGGGAGAGGGCCCGCCGCCAACCGGTCCGGATCGGTTCGGTATTGCGGCGCTGTCTCATCGAAGGACAGTACAGAATGATTCAGCTTCATCAGGTCAAACAGGTCCAGCGAGAGCCTAGAATTCCACGTTTCCGATTTCCTCTGAAGGAGGGTTCCATTCGCATGCGAGTAGAGGCAAGAAAACACCTGTGGGGAACGACGCTGGCCCTCGTGGTCGGCGCGGCCCTGCTTCTCGGGTCGGGCACCGCTCAGGCCGCCATCAAGTACCTCGGCGACGGCGGCGTCCAGAACTCCCGCGGCGGATGGGACCTTCCGAAGCAGGGCACCTGCCCGGCGGACCCGACGGCGAAGACCCGTCCCGACTGCGTCGCGCGCCGCTTCAAGGCCGCGGACTCCGCCGCCTGCACGGCGCTCGGCACCTCGGGCTGGTACTCGTGGAGCACGGGCGTCTGCAACGACCTCGCGAACGCGACCGAGGCCGCCTGCAAGGCCGTGACCGACCGCTACTGGAACGCCGCGACGAGCACCTGCGCGATCGTCATGGAAGACGACGACCGCAACGCCGTCGTCTGCGCGAAGCACGGCGGCACGTGGGTCACGACCGGCCAGTGCACCGGCGGGTGGGTGATGCCCGCGCGCGACGACGCCGCCTACGGGTCCGGCGGCCTCCTCACGGGGAACGGCCCGGGCGACCAGTGCCTCCGCTGCCACAACAGCGTGACGCAGTACAACGGCCCGCGCGTCCGCGACACGGACTTCGCCCTCACGCAGGGACACAAGAACATGTCGCGCCCGGTCTCCCCGACCTTCAAGCCGTGGGGCGGGCCCCCGTTCCACTGCACCGGCAAGGCGACGGCCACGACCGAGGAAGCCTGCGTCGCCGCCGGCGGGACCTGGGACCCTGAGATCTACCCGTCGGACGACACCGGGAACACGTTCGACTGGACGAAGAACCAGATCACGGTCGGCGCGAACAAGTACGACCTGAAGTGGATCTACGGCGACTGGCTCTCCGCCCTCCCGCGCGCGATCTACACGGGCCCGACGCTCAACAACATGAGCTACTCGTGCGGCCGCTGCCACACGACGGGCTGGACGAGCGACGCCGGGTCGACGCCGAACGCGAAGAAGCACCCCGAGCTCGACTTCCCCGGGATCACGTGGACCGGGACGGCGGACGCGGCCACCGGCAAGGTGAAGACGGGCGGCGGCGTCGCGGGCGACGCGAACGTCATGTCCTCCTGGGACCAGTGGGGCATCAGCTGCACCCGCTGCCACAACTCCGCCATCGACGACTCGGGCGCGGGTCCGACCTACAGCGCCCCCGCCGGGATGTCGAGCCACCACAACCAGCTCACGACCGCCCAGAACAACAGCGGCGCCTGCACGGACGCCCGCTGGGCGAGCGCCCCCTCCGGCTCGACGCTCGACGCGAAGTGCACCTCGGCCGGCGGCACGTTCCTGACGGCCTGCAGCGTCAACCCGACGCCGGGCGTCTGCACGATGGCCGCGACCACGAAGGACAAGTGCACCGCCGCGAGCGGGACCTGGGTCGACGCGGCCGCGTGGTGCAGCAACGCCTTCTACACCGACCAGGCGAGCTGCGAGGCCAACAAGTACGTCTGGCAGGCCGGCTGGTGCAAGACCGCCGACGCGCAGAGCGCCTGCACCGGCGGCTCGGGCGACGGGGCGAAGACGTTCCGCGCGAACGGCAGCCAGGCCTCCTGCCAGGTCGCCGGGGCGGCCTGGACCTACGCGAAGTGCACCGTCGAGGGCTTCTGCAACAAGGGCACCTGCACGAACGCGAAGTACACGAACGAGGTCGAGTGCTCCGCCGCCGGGGCGTTCTGGTATGCCGTCCGCTCGAAGGCGGTCTGTGACGCGCTCGGCGGCCAGTTCGCCTACGCCACGGACGTCATCGGCTGCGACGACGCCGGCGGCCGCTGGATCAGCAACTACCCGAACCGGGGCCAGGTCATCACGTCGGTCTGCATGGACTGCCACCGGCAGGAGACGAGCGGCCTCCCGAACACGAACGGCACCTGCAGCGACGCCACGAAGACGACGCAGGGCGCCTGTGTCGCCGCCGGCGGCACCTGGACAGAGAGCGGGAACGGCCTGCCGCTGACGGTCGGCCCGTACCACAGCACCGTCACCTTCCCGAGCCACCCGCACAGCAACCAGTTCCTCAACAGCCCGCACGGCCAGTTCACCGGGAAGTGGAGCGAGATCGCGACCGGCAAGTACACGGGCACCTCGGCCGGCAAGTACGCGAGCGCCTTCATGACCTGGGGCGAGGCGTACAACTCGGGCAACGGCTGCACCGGCTGCCACGACGTGCACCAGAGCACCGTCGACGGCGAGAAGCCCTTCTCCGAAGAGTGCAACGTCTGCCACCACGTCAAGAGCCTCGAGCACGTCGCCCACCCGTCGGGCCCGGGCACGCCGCTCGCGATGGCCGAAGAGGACCGGATGGAGGCCTGCGTGACCTGCCACATGCCGGGCGGGCTCCACCTCTTCCGGATCAACACCGACGCCAACTACTCGACCTTCCCGATGCCGCAGGCGATGGCCGCGAACACCGCGGCGAACACCGCTCCCGACGGCTCCTACACGAACGCGGTCTGGGTCGACATCGACGCGGCCTGCGGCCAGTGCCACGGCGGCGGGACGGCGAACGTCGCGACGACCGGCAGCATCTCCGCGGCCTCGGCCAACCTCACGGTGGCCAGCGCCACCGGGTTCGTCGTCGGCCAGAAGGTCCGCGTCGCCGGCGCCGGCGGGGTCTACTACGACGAGGTCGGCCAGAGCCCCAAGTACGCCGATTTCGACACGTACGTGAAGTCGATCGCGGGCAACGTGATCACGCTCGCCGGCACGGCGACGAAGGGCGTCACGAACGCCGCGGTCACGCAGAACGTCACGACGAACGGCGCGAGCTACCAGACCAAGGCGACCCTCGCGGCCCTCGCGAAGGGAATGCACAACGACGTCCCGTCGGCGGTCTTCACGGCTGCACAGGGCGCCAACGAGCTCACGGTCTCCGTCGACGCGTCGAAGTCGAAGTGCCGCGGCAGCCTCGACAACTGCTCGTCCCTCAGCTGGAACTGGGGCGACGGCTCCGCGACCGGCTCCGGCAAGACGGCCACCCACGCCTACATGGCCGCCGGCAGCTACACCGTCACCCTGACGGTCGAGGACGAGGAGACCGGCACCGGGACCGCCACGCAGACGTTCGCGGCCAAGGCGATCCCCGGCGCACCGACCGTGACCGCGTCCTGCACCTACGACTACCCGAACTGGAGCGCCACCTGCACGGTGACCGTTCCGACCGGCGGCTACGCCTCGGCCGGCGTCTACTTCGGCGACGGCACGGACACGAGCAAGGTGGCGAACCCGGCCGCCGGGCCGCTCGCCATCTCCCACACCTACGCCTACCCCGGCAACTACACCATCAAGGCGACGGTCACGAACGCCGCGGGCCTCTCGGCCACGGCCGTGATCGGCGATACCGCCAGGGGCAGCTTCGCGGTGAAGAAGTAAGGCTTCTCCTCACCTTCTGAAGGGCCGGCGGGGCAACCCGCCGGCCCTTTTCTTTTCCCGGGGACGCCACCGGCGCCTCGTCTAGGATGGTCGCGTGAGCGAGACGTCGACGGGAGTCCTCCTCATCGAGTGCGCCGACCGGAAGGGGCTCGTCCACGAGGCCACCGGCGTCCTCCTCCGCCACGGGCTGAACATCGTCGCGAACGACGAGTTCGTCGACGCGGAGAGCGGGCGGTTCTTCATGCGGACGGAGACGGACGGGAGGGCCGACTCCGCCGTCGTCTGCGACGAGCTTCGGCGGCTCCTCCCCGACGGAGCGGCCGTCCGGTACTCGTCCCGTTCGAAGCGGCGGCTCGTCGTCCTCGCGACGAAGGAGTACCACTGCCTGGGCGACCTCCTCCTCCGCCACGCCCACGGCGACCTCCACGCCTCGATCGAGGCGGTCGTCGGGAACCACGACGTCCTCGAGCCCCTCGCCCGGCGGTTCGGCGTCCCGTTCGTCCTCGTCCCCCACGAGGGGCGGAGCCGGGAGGAGCACGAGGAGGCGCTCCTCGAGGCGATCCGGCCCTTCGAGCCGGACCTCCTCGTCCTCGCGAAGTACATGCGGATCCTCAGCCCCGCGTTCATCGCGCGCTTCCCGAGCCGGATGATCAACATCCACCACTCGTTCCTGCCCGCGTTCACGGGCCCGAGCCCCTACCGGCAGGCGGCGCGGCGCGGCGTGAAGATCATCGGCGCGACCGCGCACTTCGTGACCGAGGAGCTGGACGAGGGGCCGATTGTCGCGCAGGGGGTCATCCCGGTCGACCACAGCTACTCCGCCGAGGAGATGGCGCGCGCCGGGCGCGACGTCGAGCGGACCGTCCTCGCCCAGGCCCTCTCCCTCGTCCTCGAGGACCGCGTCTTCCTCTGCGGCAACCGGACGGTCATCCTCTCTTAGGTGTGGGGTCTGGTCTACGTTCTACACTCTACGATACCGTAGAGTGTAGAACGTAGACCAGACCCCACATCTCGCAGTTTCGCCTGACGGCGGAGTCTCTCCCGAGAATTGGCTGACCTTATCGCCGACCGATTGGAGCTTGAAATCCAGAATGCTGGCCCCATACTCGCGAAGCGACCCGTCCATTGATGAAATTGGCTGGGTCCGATCGTGGGAAAGGGGGACGGCGTGGACATCCGGATCGACCGCGAGAGCGCCGTTCCCGTTTACCTTCAGATCCGCGGGGGGATCCGCGACCTGATCCTCTGCGGCCGTCTCCCCGACGGCTTCCGGCTTCCCCCCGAGCGTCAGCTGGCAACCGCCCTCGGCGTCAACCGGACGACGGTCCTCTCCGCCTACCGCGAGCTGAAGGCCGACGGGCTCGTCGAGGCGCACGTCGGCCGCGGCACGGAAGTCGTCGCCCAGCGCGCGGCCCGAAGCGCCGTCGAGCCGGCGGGCCCGCTCCCGTGGCGACAGCTCGCGCGCGAGGGGAGCGTCCGCGAGCCCGACCCCCTCGTCCGGGACGTCCTCGCCCTCACGGAGAGGCACGACGTCATCAGCCTCCAGGCGGGCCTCCCCGCCGCCGAGCTCCTCCCGCTCGACGACCTCCGGAGGGTCCAGGAGGAGATCCTCGACCGGAAGGGCCCCGAGGCACTCCTCCACAGCCCGACGGAGGGCGTCACCGCGTTCCGCGAGGCGCTCTGCCGGCACATGGTGCCGCGCGGAATCCGGTCGAGCCCGGAGGAGATCCTCGTCACCTCCGGCTCGCAGCAGGGGCTCGACCTCGTCGCCCGGACGCTCCTCTCCCCCGGGGACGTCGTCGTCGTCGAGGAGCCGTCGTACTTCGGCGCGCTCGAGGTGTTCCGGTCGGCCCGCGTCCGCCTCCTCGGCGTCCCCGTCGACGCGGAGGGGATGCGCACCGACCTCCTCGAGGGGCTCCTCTCCCGGCAGCGCCCGCGCCTCATCTACACGCTCCCGACGTTCCAGAACCCCTCGGGCTGCGTCCTCGGCGCGGCGCGCCGGCAGCGCCTCCTCGAGCTCGCGTGGCTCCACCAGGTCCCCGTCCTCGAGGACGACTCCTACTCCGACCTCCGCTACGAGGGGGACCCGATCCCCTCGCTGAAGGCGCTCGACCCGTACGGCCACGTCATCCACCTCAGCTCCTTCTCGAAGGTCCTCTTCCCCGGGCTCCGCCTCGGGTGGATCGCGGGCCCGAGGCCGCTCGTGAGGCAGCTCGCGCTCGCCAAGCAGACCGTCGACCTCCACTCGGGGACGCTCGGGCAGTGGATCGTCGAGGGCTTCCTCACCTCGGGCCGCTTCGCCAAGCACCTCTCGAAGACGAGGGCCGCCTACCGCCGCCGGCGCGACGTCCTCCTCGAGGCGCTCGCGGCCGAGAAGGTGCCGGGCCTCTCCTGGAACCGCCCGGAAGGTGGCTTCTACGCCTGGTGCCACCTGCCCGAGGACGTCCGTCCCGCGGCCCTCCTCGCGCACGCCGCCTCCGAGCGCGTGGCCTACCTGCCCGGCGCCGCCTCGTTCGCCGAGGAGCCGCCCGCGAACACCATCCGGCTGAACTTCACCTTCGCCCCGGAGGAGCAGCTCCGCGAGGGCGCCCGGCGGCTCGGGCGCGCCCTCCGCGCCGCGCAGGCGGAGCCGCGCCGCGGGCAGCACGCGGTGGTGGGGACGCCACCCATCGTCTGACGATCGTCGCCGGGGCGCCGGCGGAAGGGGGACACTCATGACGACCCGCTTCGCGAAACGGATGGAAGTCCTCAAGGCCTCCGAGATCCGCGAGATCCTCAAGGTCACCCAGCGGCCCGAGGTCATCTCCTTCGCCGGAGGCCTCCCGGCGCCCGAGCTCTTCCCGGTGAAGACGCTCGCGGCGGCGACCCAGAAGGTCTTCGAGGAGGACGGCATGCGCGGCCTCCAGTACTCGACGACCGAGGGGCACCCGCCGCTCCGCCGGAAGATCGCCGAGCGGATGCGGTCGACGTGGGAGGCCCACGTGACGCCCGAGCAGGTCCTGATCACGTCGGGCTCGCAGCAGGGCCTCGACCTGACCGGCAAGCTCCTCCTCGACGAGGGGGACGTCGTCCTCTGCGAGAGCCCGAGCTACCTCGGCGCGCTCTCGGCGTGGAACGTGATGCGGCCCCGGTGGGTCGAGGTCGCGACGGACGACGACGGGATGGATCCCTCCTCCCTCGAGGAGAAGCTCCGGGCCTTCCCGAACACGAAGGCGATCTACGTCATCCCGAACTTCCAGAACCCCTCGGGGCGGACCTGGTCCCTCGAGCGCCGCCGGCGTTTCATGGAGGTCGTGGAGCGCCACGACGCCTGGGTCGTCGAGGACAACCCCTACGGCGAGCTCCGCTTCGAGGGGACGCCGATCCCCTCGCTGAAGTCGCTCGACCGAAAGGGGCGCGTCATCGCCCTCGGCACCTTCTCGAAGGTCTTCTGCCCGGGCCTGCGCATCGCGTGGGTCGCCGGCGAGGCGCAGGTCATCGAGAAGCTCGTCATCCTCAAGCAGGGCGCCGACCTCCAGACCTCGACGCTCGGCCAGCTCCAGGTGAACCGCTACCTCGAGGAGAACGACCTCGACGCGGACATCGCGCGGATCCTCCCCGTCTACCGCGAGCGGCGCGACGCGATGCTCGCGGCGCTCGACGCGGAGATGCCGCCCGGCGTCCGCTGGACCCGGCCCCAGGGCGGCCTCTTCCTCTGGATGACGCTCCCCGACGGCCTGAACGCCCGCGTCCTCCTCGACGAGTGCGTGCGCCAGAACGTCGCCTTCGTCCCGGGCGGCGCCTTCTTCCCGAACGGGGGCCACGAGAACACGCTCCGGCTGAACTACTCGAACATGCCGGTCGACCGGATCCGCGAAGGGGTGAGGCGCCTCGCCGCCGCCCTCGCGAAGGAGATGGAGAGGGCCGGCTCCTTCGAGGAGGTCCCCGCGACCCCCTGAGCCACGGGGTCAGGTCTTGATTTTCTACTTCTGGGCCGCCGACGACGGCGGTCGCGGAGGGGGCGCGGGGGATACGATCGCCCCATGAAGAAGGTCGCCCCGCTCCTCCTCGCGGCCGCGCTGCTCCTCGCGGCCGGCCCGGCGCCCGCGTCCGACGCCCGCTTCGAGAGCCTGCGCCCGGGCCCTTCGGCCGGCTCCTGGGACGGCGTCCTCGCGGTCTCGCCGGCGCTCGCGCGCGCGAGGGAGACCCTCGTCTTCGCGGCGGACGGCGTCCCGGTCGCGGCGGAGACGTCGCCGGCCGGCGAGGGGCGGCTCTCCGTGAAGGTGACGGGCGTCCCCGCGGCGGCCGAGGTCCTCTCCGTCGCCGACGCTCCGGCCGGGAAGAAGGCGCCCCTCGCCGCGGTCCGCCTCGGCCCCGGCACCGGGACGGCGTTCGGCGACTGGGTCATCTACCACGTGATGATCGAGATGTTCCGGAACGGCGACCCGAACAACGACAACGCCGTCGCCGGCTGGAAGCACCCGGGCTACGCGGGCGGCGACCTGAAGGGGATCGTCGAGAAGCTCGACCACGTCCGGTCCCTCGGCGCGAACGCGATCTGGCTCAGCCCCGTCTTCCTGAGCGGCACGTCGCACGGCTACGACGTGAGGAACTACTACGCCATCGCCGACCAGTGGGGCGTCGCAGGCGACCGCGCGGCTTCCCTCGAGCTCTTCCGGGCGCTCGTGAAAAAGGCGCACGAGGCCGGGATCCGCATCGTCCTCGACGTCCCGCTCAACCACGCGAGCAGGCTCTACGAGCTCCCCGAGGGGGACCCTTCGGGCCTGAAGCCGCGCTCCACCGGCCCGATGCAGCCGGCCGAGAAGACCTGGGAGAGCTGGGGAGGGAACTACCGCTACTGGAACTTCGACAGCGAGCCGACGCGGAAGTTCCTCGTCGGGGCGGCGCTCCACTGGCTGCGCGACGAGGGCGTCGACGGTCTCCGCCTCGACTACGTCCGCGGCGTCCCGTCCGACTTCTGGGCCGACCTCTACGCGGAGGTGAAGAAGGCGAAGCCGGGGGCGATCCTCTTCGGTGAGTGCTGGGCCGACGAGCAGGGCCCCGACGGCAACGCGCGCGAGATCGCCTCGTATGCGCGCGAGGTCCCCGGCAGGGGACGGCAGTTCGACGGGCTCCTCGACTTCCCGATGCAGGCGACGCTGACGGCCGTCTTCGCCCGTGGCGGCTCGGCCGTCTCGCTCGAGGAGCGCCTCCAGGAGGACCTCGCCCTCTGGGGGGCCTCCACCGCGCCGGTCTCGTTCCTCGACAACCACGACATGAGCCGTTTCCTCGCCTGGACGCCCGACGCGAACCGCCTCGTCGCGGCGCTCGCCTTCATGTCGGCGCTCTCCGGCCCCGAGGTGATCTTCTACGGCACGGAGACCGGCCTCGCCTCGGGCGCGCCGAAGAACGGCTTCACCGACTCGAGCCGCGTGCCGATGCCGTGGGGCTCGCTCGACGCCGCGCTCGTCGCACGCGTCGCGAAGGTGCTCGAGGTCCGGCGCGCGCACCCCTCTCTCTGGCGAGGGGCCCGGCTCCCGATCCGCGCCGGGAAGGAGCTCCTCGTCATGGCGAAGAAGGACGGCGGCGAGACGACGCTCGTCGGCGTGAACCTCGGGAAGGAGAGCGAGGTGGAGGTCGACCTCGACGGCCTCGTCGCGGAGGACGTCGCGCTCCGGAGCGTCCTCGGCGAGTCGACCTTCGCGCCCGTCCCGGGGAGCCGGCGGATCCGCTGGCGCCTCCCCGCCCTCTCGACGTCGATCCTCGCGCCCTAGGAGAGGAGGCAGGACGTGCGCCGCATCCTCCGCTGGTCGCTCCGGCTCGGCGCGGGCGCCGCGATCGTCCTCGCGACGCTCGTCGTCGTCCGGGCGTTCGACGCGCGGCGGATGGGTCCCCTCAAGCCGTGGCACACCGTCGTCCCGGCGGCCGAGCTCCGCGCCGGCGAGCTCGACGAGGGGTTCTCGATGTCGCACTACCTCTCGCGCGAGGAGGTCGTCTTCCGCGAGGTGCGGACGCGCGTCGAGGCCGCCGTAGAGCCCGCGGACCGCGAGGTGGCGAACCGCTACTGGAACGGGAGCCCGCTCTCCCCTTCGCGGTTCCCGAACGACGGGAACCGGACGTTCGAGCTCGTGCCGGACGTGGTCCGCGGCGGGGTCCTCCTCCTCCACGGCCTCACCGATGCGCCGTACAGCATGCGGCGCCTCGCGGAGACCTACCGCGACCTGGGGTACTACGCCCTCGCGCTCCGGCTTCCGGGGCACGGCACCGTCCCGGCCGCCCTCACCGAGGCGACGTGGCGCGACTGGGCCGCCGCCGTGCGCGTCGGCGCGCGGCACGTGAGGTCGCGCGCGGGGGCGGGGACGCCGTTCCACGTCGTCGGCTACTCGAACGGCGGCGCGCTCGCCGTCGACTACGCCCTCGACGTCGCGGGAGGCGCGCGCCTCCCGCGTCCCGACCGCGTCGTCCTCGTCTCGCCGATGATCGGCGTCGCCCCCGCCGCAGTCTTCGCCCGGCTCCTCGGCGTCCTCGGCGTCTTCCCGTACTTCCGCGCCTCGCGCTGGCTCGACGTGACGCCCGAGTACATCCCGTTCAAGTACGGCTCCTTCCCGGTGAACGCCGCGGCGCAGACCGCGGACCTCACCGAGGAGATCCGCCGGAAGATGACGCGCGCGGAGGAGAAGGGGACGCTCGGCACCCTCCCGCCGGTCCTCGCCTTCGTCTCCCTCGTCGACGCGACCGTGAGGACCGACGCGACGGTCCACGACCTCTTCGACCGGCTCGCCCCGAACGGGAGCGCGCTCGTCGTCTTCGACGTGAACCGGAACGCCGTCGTGAGGACCTTCCTGAGACGCCGGGACGAGTCGCTCCTCGCCAACCTCCTCCCGCCCCGGGCCCGGAGCTACCGCCTCACGGTCGTCACGAACGCCGCCGACGCGACGGCGGAGGTCGTCGAGCGGGACGTCCCGCCGGGTCGCCCTGAGGCCACCGAGCGTCCCCTCGGCCTCTCCTGGCCCCGCCAGGTCTACTCGCTCTCCCACGTCGCGCTCCCGTTCCCGCCCGACGATTCCCTCTTCGGCGGCGAGCCCTCCGCCGACGAGGGCACCCGCGTTCACCTCGGGACCCTCCAGCCCCGGGGCGAGAAGTCCGTCCTCGCCGTCCCCGTCGACCAGCTCATGCGCCTCACGTGGAACCCGTTCTTCCCCTACCTCGAAGAGCGCGTGCAGGCGTGGGCCGCGCTCCCTCGAGACGCCGCCGCCGGCCCCGGGAGCCGGCCGCGCGCGGAGTAGACTTTCGGGGATCCCGCCCATGCGCCTGCGGCCGCGGCTCCTCGGTCTCGCGCTCGGCGCGCTCCTCGCCTCCCGGGTCACCGGGGGCGCGGAGGCCGCCGACGCCCCCTCGGCCGCCTTCCCCCGCCTCCTCGCCCGCGTGCCGGTCGGGCGTTCGCTCGCCGACGTCCGCGTCCCGGTCCACGCGCACCTCGTCGGCGCCGACGGCTCCGACTACGCGCTCGCCTTCGCCCCGGCGGGCGATCTCGCCTTCGCGACGGGGGCCAGGAGCCTCGCCGCCGCCGCGGGCCCGGAGGAGTTCGTCGTCGCGACGGAGCGGCGGCGCGGCGCGCGGTCCCGGGCGGCCGCCCTCGCCGAGGTCGTCCTCGACGACGGGCGGAACGTCGTGGCGCGAGCCGACGAGGCGCAGGCCGCCGCGCTCTCCGCCGCCGGCTTCGACCTCTACCGGCTCCCGGCGGAGCCGATGGTCGTCCGGGCCCCCACCGCCGCGCCCGCCGCCGCCGTGACATACGACCCTTCCGTGGCGGCCCTCGTCGCCGGGGTGACCGAGGCCGAGGCCGCCGCGACCGCCGGCGACCTGAGCGGCGAGCACGCGGCCACGATCGCCGGGAACCCGGTGACGATCCTGACCCGCTACACGAGCCCGACGACGCAGCTCGTCTGGGCGACGCAGTACGCCTGGGAGCGTTTCGCCTCGTCCGGTCTCTCACGCTCGTTCCAGCCCTGGTCCCACGGCTCGACGGCCGACCGCAACGTCGTCGCCGAGCTGACGGGGACGACGCGCCCGTCGGAAATCGTCCTCGTCACGGCGCACCTCGACGACATGCCCCCGGGGAGCCTCGCCCCGGGCGCGGACGACGACGCGAGCGGAGCGACCGGGGTCCTCCTCGCCGCCGAGGCGCTCGCCGGGCACCGCTTCCAGCGGACGGTCCGTTTCGTCCTCTTCACCGGCGAGGAGCAGGGTCTCTTCGGGAGCGCCGCCTACGCGTCCCTCCTCTCGTCCGCGGGGGCGAACGTCGTCGCCGTCCTGAACCTCGACATGATCGGCTGGGACGGAAGCGGCGCCCCGTCGCTCCGCCTCCACACGCGCGCCGCCTCGAACCCGGGCTACCCGGCCGACCTCGCCGTCGCGGAGACGTTCCGGTCCGCCGCCGCGGCCTACGTCGGGGACGCGCTCCTCCCGATCGACGACCCCGACGGGATCACGGCGAGCGACCACGCCTCCTTCTGGGCACGCGGCTGGCCCGGCATCCTCGCGATCGAGGACGATGTCTCCGACTTCTCTCCCTGGTACCACACGTCGGGAGACACCCTCTCGACGTTGAACCTCTCCTACTTCACGAGCTTCGTGAAGGCGGCCGTCGCCACCGCGGCCCACCTCGCGATTCCCGCCTCGCAGGGGACCCTCTTCTCCCCTCTCGCCCCCTGCCGCGTCCTCGACACGCGCGACGCCGGGCGGGCCTCCGGCCTCGGCCCGCCCGCGCTTGCGCCCGGCCAGGCGCGCGCCTTCGTCGCGGAGGGCGTCTGCGGCATTCCCGCCGAGGCGGCGGCGGTCGCCGTCAACGTGACCGTCGTCGAGCCCGCGGCCGCCGGCTTCGTGACCCTCTACCCGGGCCGCGGGACCGCGCCCGTCGCGAGCAACGTCCACTTCTCGCCCGGCCGGGTCCGCGCCTCGTCCTCCATCGTCCCGCTCGCCCCCGGGGCCGTCTTCAGCGCCCTGAACGCCTCGTCCGGCTCCCTGCACCTCGTCGTCGACGTCGTCGGCGTCTTCCGCTGAGCCGTGGGGTCAGGTCTTGATTTTCAACTATGCGACGCGGCTCCGCGGCGCCGCCCGGCGCACGGTCCGGCGCCCGGGCTGAAGTACGATGCCGTTCCCCTCGCCCCGCGGGCGCGGGCTGGAGCGAACCCGATGCGCCGAGTCCTCTCTTCCCTCGCCGGGGCCCTCGTCCTGGCCGCCCTCGCAGCGACCGCCGCGACCGCGGCCGACCCCTCGCTCATCCTCGCCACGACGACGAGCACGCAGGACAGCGGCCTCCTCGACGACCTCCTCCCCCGGTTCGAGAAAGCGACGGGGCTGACGGTCAAGACGATCGCCGTCGGCTCCGGCGAGGCGCTCGCGATGGGGCGCCGGGGCGACGCGGACGTCCTCCTCGTCCACTCGAAGGCGGCCGAGGACGATTTCATGGCCGAGGGGCACGGCTCGCTCCGGCTCGACGTCATGTACAACGATTTCGTCCTCGTCGGGCCCCCGTCCGACCCCGCCGGCGTCCGGGGCCTGACGGCCACCGAGGCGCTGAAGAAGATCGCCGGAAAGGGCGCGTCGTTCGCCTCGCGCGACGACCGCTCCGGGACGCACGCGCGCGAGCTGGACCTCTGGAAGAAGGCCGGGTTCTCGCCCGCGGGCCAGCCCTGGTACGTCGCGACCGGCCAGGGGATGGGCGAGACGGCCCGGATCGCCTCCGAGAAGAAGGCCTACACGCTCGCCGACCGCGGCACCTTCCTCGCCCTCCGCTCGTCGCTCGACCTCGCGATCCTCGTCGAGGGGAGCCCCGAGCTCCGCAACTCCTACCGCGTCATCGTCGTGAGCCCCGAGAAGCACCCGAAGGCGCGGGCCGCCGAGGCGCGGCGCTTCGCCGAGTGGCTCGTCTCCCCCGGGACGCAGCGCACGATCGGCGCGTTCGGGAGGGAGCGCTTCGGCCAGCCCCTCTTCGTCCCGGACGCGAAGAAGGAATGACCGGCCTCCTCCCGCTGCCGGGAGAGCTCGCGGGGATCATCCTCCTCTCGCTCTTCGTCTCCGGGGTCGCGATCCTCGTCTCGATGCTCGTCGGCGTTCCGGTCGGGATCTTCCTCGGCCTCCACCGCTTTCCGGGCCGCGCCTTCCTCGTCACGCTCGTGAACACCGGGATGGGGCTCCCGCCCGTCGTCGTCGGCCTCGGCGTCTTCCTCCTCCTCGCCCGCTCCGGCCCGCTCGGCGGCCTCGACCTCCTCTACACGCCGTGGGCGATGGTCCTCGCGCAGGTCGTCATCGCGACGCCGCTCGTCGTCGGGATCACGCTCGCCGCGATCCAGGGGCTCGACGCGCGCCTCCACCTGCAGATCCTCTCGCTCGGCGCCTCGACCAGGCAGCTCTACGTCAAGCTCGTGAAGGAGGCGCGCCTCTCCCTCGTCGCGGCGCTCGCGGCCGGATTCGGGTCGATCATCTCGGAGGTCGGCGCCGTGATGATGGTCGGCGGGAACATCAAGGGGCAGACGCGCGTCATGACGACGGCGATCGTCCTCGAGACCCGCCAGGGGGAGTTCGGGAACGCGATCGTCCTCGGCGCGATCCTCCTCGCGCTCGCGCTCGGCATCAACTGGCTCTTCACGTGGGTCCAGCAGAGGCAGAAGGGGTGAGCCTCCTCTCGCTCGAAGGGGTCGAGGTCGTCCGCGACGGGAAGCCGATCCTCTCCCTCCCTCGCCTCGACGTCCGCGAGAAGGAGGTCCTCGCCGTCCTCGGCCCGACCGGCGCGGGGAAGAGCACGCTCCTTCGCGTCCTCCACTTCCTCGAGAAGCCCGTCTCCGGCTCCCTCGTCTGGCGCGGCGAGCGGGTGGGGTGGCCGGCGCCCCTCGCGCTCCGCCGCCGGATCGCGATGGCGTTCCAGGACCCGCTCCTCTTCTCCGGGACGACGGCCGACAACGTCGCGTACGGCCTGGAGGTCCGCGGCGTGGACGGGACGGCCGCGCGGGAGCGCGTGGACGAAGCCCTCCGCCTCCTCCACGTCGGGCACCTCGCGGGCCGGCAGGCGCGGACGCTCTCCGGCGGCGAGGCGCAGCGGACGGCGCTCGCCCGCGCCCTCGTCCTCTCGCCCGAGCTCCTCCTCCTCGACGAGCCGTTCGCCGCGCTCGACGCCCCGATCCGCAAGCACCTCCTCGAGGAGCTGAAGCAGGTGGTGAGGGCGCGCGGGATCACCTGCGTCTACGTGACGCACGAGCAGGCGGAGGCCTTCTCCTTCGCCGACCGGCTCGCCGTCCTCCGGCGCGGGAAGCTCCTCCAGTCGGGAACGCCCGGGGAGGTCCTCCTCCGCCCGCAAAGCCGCGCCCTCGCCCGCTTCATGCAGACCGGGAACATCCTTCCCGGCGTCGTCGCGCGGCGGCAGGAGGCGATCTGCGAGGTGGCCGTCGGCCCGCGGACCCTCTTCTCCCGCTCGGACCTCCCCGAGGGAACGCCCGTCGACGCCTGCGTCCGCCGCGAGGAGATCCTCGTCGAGGCGCCGGGGGAGGCCTCTCCCGCGCCCGGCCTCAACCGCTTCCGCGGGACCGTCGACTCCGTCCTCGACCACGGCTCGACGATGCAGGTGCGGATCGACGCCGGCTTCCCGGGCTTCCCGCTCCAGGCCCTCGTGACGCGGCGCGTCGCGCACGACCTCTCCCCGAAGCCGGGTGCCGAGGTCCTCGCGACCTTCTCCGCCGCTTCCGTCCACCTCATCCCCCGCGAAGGAGACGAACCCGATGACGACGTGTAGGGAGGCCCTCGGCCTCGTGCTCGACTCCGTCTCCCCGCTCCCGCCGCGCCTCACGCCGCTCTTCGAGGCGCTCGGGCTCGTCCTGGCCGACCGCGTCGTCTCCCCCGAGACGGTCCCGCCGTTCACGAACTCCGCGATGGACGGCTACGCCGTCCGCGCCGGGGACCTCTCCGCCGCGTCCCGCGCCGCGCCGGCCCTCCTCGAGGTCCTCGCCGACCTCCCCGCGGGAAGCGTCGCCGCGCACGACGTCCGCCCCGGCACCGCGATCCGGATCATGACGGGCGCGCCGCTCCCGGCCGGCGCCGACGCCGTCGTCCCGGTCGAGGCGACGACGAGCGCGGAGGGGCGCGTGAGGATCGCCGCGCCGGTGAAGGCGGGCGCGAACGTCCGGTACGCGGGCGAGGACCTTCGCGAGGGGGAGGAGCTCCTTCCCGCGGGATTCGCGCTGACGCCCGCCGCCCTCGGCGTCCTCGCCTCCGTCGGCCTCGCCGAGGTCCCGGTCCGCCCGCGCGTCCGCGTCGCGATCCTGACGACGGGCGACGAGCTCGTCGAGGCCTCGGCAAAGCCGGGCCCCGGTCAGATCCGCGACTCGAACGTCCAGACGATGTGCGGCCAGGCGGCCGCGTTCGGGGCCGTGCCGATCCCGATCCCGCGCGTCCCCGACACGCGTGCGGCCGTGACGGCCGCCCTGGAGAAGGCCCGCGCGGAGGCCGACGTCATCGTCACGAACGGCGGGATCTCCGTCGGCGACTACGACTTCATCAAGGACGTCCTCGCCGGCTTCGGCGCGCGCGAGGTTTTCTGGAAGGTGAAGCAGAAGCCGGGCGGGCCGCTCGGGTACTGGCTCTGGGACGGAACGCCGGTCTTCGGCATCCCCGGCAACACCGTGGCCGCGATGGTCTGCATGGAGGAGTACGTGCGGCCCGCGCTCCGGAAGATGATGGGCTTCACGAAGCTCCTCCGCCCCGAGGTGACCGGGGTCTTCGAGGGGGATTTCCGGAAGTCCGCCCCCGACGGGAAGGTCCACCTCGTCCGCGTCCGCGCCCGCCGCGAGGGGGCTCGCGTGGTCGTGAGCCCCTCCGGGCCGCAGGGCTCCGGCATCCTCACCTCGATGCTCCGCTCGAACGCCCTCGCCCTCGTCCCCGCCGACGCGACCGCGCTGACGACGGGCGACGAGGTGACGGTCCACCTCGTCGAGGAGCCCGAGGACCGCTGAGGGCCGCGCGGCGCGCGGCGGACCTTCCGCCCCTCAGCGCGCGAGGAGGACGCGGACCTCCGAGACCGTCCGGACGTCGCGGTCGGCGAAGAAGTCGCCACGGAGGACCGTTTTCAGGCGCCCCGACTTGCGCAGGAGGGGCTTACCGTCCTCCGTGTCGACGAGGACGACGTTCTCCGGGAGGCGCGAGAGGAGGACCTCGCCGCCCGAGTAGAGCGAGCGGTAGCCGTCGCTCCCCGTGACGACGACGAAGAGGAGACCGGGGTCGGTGCCGGCCGGGAGCTTCGCCCGGAGGAGCGCCGCGAGGCTCGCGCCCGCGAATCGGCTGTGCCCGCGGAAGCCGCGGCCGAGGCCGATCGCGTCGTCCTCCCCCTCGACCCGTGCCGCGCCCTTGAGCGCGTCCGCCGAGAGCGGGATCGACTTCCCGTCGGGGAGGACGAGCGCCGGCGCCTCGACCCACGGGTCGGGGACGTCCTTCTTCTTCGGCGGGGCCGGGAACCCGGCCAGGCGGACCTCGATCGCGACGACGTCCTCGACGAAGCGGCGGCCCGTCGCGTCGCGCGTCGGGACGAGGCAGACCCCTCGCGGCACGTCGATCTTCCCGAGCGACCCGCCGTCGTGGCAGCCCGCGCAGCCCGTCACGTCGAGCTTCTCGCGCGCCTCGACGCCGAGGAGGTTCCCCGGCGCGAAGCGGGCGTCGTCGATCGCGTCGTGGTGGTGCGGGACGAGCGGCCGGACCCGGTCGACGAGGAGCGCCGCCCCGTCGTCCCCGGTCACGAAGAGCTCGCCCCAGGAGAAGAGGGCCTTCCTCCCGTCGCGCCCCGTCACGACGACGGCGAGGTCGAGCGGCCGGTCGAAGCCGTCGGGAGTCGCCTTGGCGATCTCCGCCCTCTCGAGGAGGTCCTTCAGCGCGACCCCCTCCACCTCGAACGTCCCGCGGTAGCGCGCCGCCCCCGCGACCTTCGCGGGGATCGCGTGGCGCGGGAGGGCCGCGAGCGCCGCGGCGTCGACGGTCCCGGCCTTCTTCACGGAGCCCGAGAGGGCGATCCCCTTCGCGGGAGCCGGGGCCGCGGCCTCCTGCGCGCGGAGGGGAAGGTCCGCGACCGTCGCGACGGCCAGGACGCAGAGGACGGCGGGCAGGATGCGTCTCGGGGATCGGGTCACTCCGGGCCTCCTTCGGGCGGCCGAGCCGCCTCCTTCGATTCGCGCCGCGCGCGCCGCGCGGCCGGCGCGTCAGCCCCCGCTGATGAGGTGGACGACCTTGACCTCGGCGCCGGCCGGGACCGGCGCCTCGTCGTACGACCCGCGCGGGACGAGCGTCCCGTTCACGGTGACGATGAGGAGCTTGAAGATGTAGTTCTTCGCCCTGAGGACGTCGCGGACGGTCATCCCCTCGTGCCAGTCGAGCGGGTCGCCGTTCACGACGAGCCGGGTGCCCCGGTCGGCCTCGGCGGCCCGCGGCGGAGCGCCCGGCTTCGTCTCCACCTCGTCAGCCCCCGTGCCTCTGCACGAGCTCGACGAGCTCGGGGAAGTCGATTCCGAGCTTCTTCAGCGTCTCGAGCGTCGGGACGCCGTCCGTCGTCCAGCCGCGCCGCTTGTAGACGGCGTCGCACAGCTTCGAGTAGCGGTCCTCGCGGTACTTCCGGGTGATCGCGATCTTCTCCTCGACCGACTTGCCGGCCGGGTCGACGCCGATCTCCTCGCGCATCTGCTTGTCGTAGCGCTCCGCGCGCGACTCGTACTCCTCGGGAGTCACCGGGCCGACGGAGCGGTACGGCGGCCAGTCGTGCTCGCGGCGGCCGTAGCCGCGCCTCAGGTTGAAGACGCGCTGGAAGTTGTAGACCTTCTCCGACTGCTCGATGATCTTCTCCTTCGTGACCTCGAGGCCCGTCACGCCGGAGGCGATCTCGCAGTAGTTGTGGACGTGCTCGGGGACCTTGGCCGGCTCGGCCTGCTCGGCGTTGTTCGCAGGCTCGATGTCGTTCCAGGGGAGCTTGCAGAGGCCGTGAAGGCCGAACCACGTCCGGAAGAGCGGGAAGTAGTGGAGCGCCTCGGCCTTCGCCTCGAAGGTCGGAAGGTGCTTGTTGACCATGTCCATGAAGATGAGCCACGCCTCGTCGTGCTGGGGGCCCTTGTTCGTCAGGGCGTACCCCCCCTGCTGCGCGAGCGACTCCTTCGACTGGTACTGCGAGTACTCGAGCCCCTTGACCTCCATCCCGATGTCGGTCATGAGCTGCATGTCGCCCCAGCCGCGCTCGGCGAAGATCTGCTTCATCTTCCGGATGCCCTGCCCCGCGATCAGGCCGAATCCCTCGCCGCGGGCGATCTGGTGGAGGAGCTCCATCTGCGACTCGGCGTTGCCCCAGGAGAGGTCGAGGCCGCCCGTCCGCTCGGCGTTCAGGATGCCGCGCTGCCAGCACTCCATGACGAACGCGCAGAGCGTGCCGTAGGAGATCGTGTCGACGCCGTAGGTGTCGCAGTAGAAGTTCGACTCGAGGAGCCAGTCGGGGTCGAAGATGCCGCAGTTCGCGGCGAGGCCGGCGGCGTTCTCGTACTCGGGGCCGTCGACCGTGACGACGTCGCCCTTGTAGGGGCCGGTCTTCACGACGTGGCCGTCGGCCCCCTTCGAGCACGCCATCGTGCAGCCGTACCAGCAGCCGTCGGGGATCCCCTGCGTGAACCGCTTGTCCCAGACCCACGACGCGATGTTCTTCGTGTCGGGGTGGTTCCCGTACTGGAAGTTCTTGACCGGGAGGAGGTCGTAGGCGTCCATCACCTCGACGAGGTGCGCCGTCCCCTGGCGCCGCATGTTGCACTGCTGGGCGTCGAGGTCGTGGATCTCCTTGTTGATGACGCTCCCGACCTTCTGGATCCGGGCCCGGTCGGCCACGTGGTTGAGGTCGGCCTTGATGACCGGCCCGCGGACGACGAGCGCCTTCAGCTTCTTGTCGCGGAAGACCGTCCCGATGCCGCCGCGCCCCGCCTGCTTGAGGCGCGCCGCCTTCCGGCGCGAGTCCCAGAAGGAGAAGTTCAGGCAGCCGATGTACGAGTGGTCCGAGCCCTTCCCCGCCGAGACGACCGAGACGTTGCGGAAGTCCTCGGGGCCCGAGGCGTACATGTGCGTGAAGATCTCGGAGCAGATGTGGCTGTCGGCAGGCTCGAGCGGCGCCTCCTCGATCCGGATGACGCCGCGCGGCCCGTCGACGTAGAGGACGACCTCGGAGGCCGCCTTCCCCTGGATCTCGAGCGCGTCGAAGCCGCAGAACTTCAGGAGCGGGCCGTAGTAGCCGCCGACGTTGCAGTCGATCGGGATGTCGGTCAGGGGCGAGATCGAGACGACGAGCGACTTGCCCGTGCCGGGGTACTGCGTGATCCCCGCGATCGGCCCGGGGCTGATGACGATCTCGTTCTCCGGGTCGTTCCACCTCGTCGCCGGCGTCGTCGCGTTCCAGAGGTACCAGAGGCCGAAACCGCGCCCGCCGACGAAGGTGTCGACCATCTCCTTCGTGACCTTCTTCTCGGTCACCTTCAGGTTCGTCAGGTCGACGTGGAGCGACCGCATGTTGTAGCCGCGGTACGGCTCGCTCGGCGTGAACGGAACCTCGAGGAGGACCTTGTGCGCGGCCCGCATCTCCTCGAGGTTGCCGGTGTAGTTCGTGCGGATGGTGTAGTCGGGCGTCGTCGTGGACATGGTCGCCTCGTGCGTTCGGCCGGCGCGCCCCGGGCGGGACGTCGCGGGGGCCGATCGCCCTTGGAACGGTAGCATCCGGGGCCAAAGAGGGGCAAGAAAAGGTCGGATTCCGCCTCCCGCCCGGCGCGCCGTCCCCTCCGCCCGCTGGATTTCCCGGGGAGGCCCGCTCGGCGAGAATCCGGGGGATCCCCGACGGAGGCCACGAATGCCCGGCCCGCTCGACGACCGCTATTCCCGACAGGTCCTCTTCCGCCCGTTCGGCGCGGAGGGGCAGGCCCGCGTCCGGGCCGCCCGGGTCCTCGTCGCCGGCTGCGGAGGCCTCGGCGCCGAGGCGGCGAGCCTCCTCGCCCGGGCGGGGGTCGGGCACCTCCGGATCGTCGACCGGGACGTCGTCGAGCTCTCGAACCTCCAGCGGCAGGCGCTCTTCTCGGAAGCGGACGTCCGCGAGGGGCTCCCGAAGGCGGTCGCCGCCGCCCGGAGGATCGCCCGCGTCAACGCGGACGTCGTCGTCGAGCCCGTCGTGGCCGACGTCGGCCCCCGGAACGTCCGCGACCTGCTCGAGGGCGTCGACCTCGTCGTCGACGGCTTCGACAGCTTCGAGGCCCGCTTCCTCCTGAACGACGCCTGCGTCGAGAAGGGGCTCCCGTGGGTCTACGGCGCCTGCATCTCCTCGACCGGGCTCGCCGCGCTCCTCGTCCCGGGCGTCACGCCGTGCCTGCGCTGCCTCATGCCCGAGGTCCCCGAGCCGGGCTCCTCGCCGACGTGCGACACGGCCGGGATCCTCGGCCCCGCGGCGCACCTCGCGGCCTCGATGCAGGTGGGTCGCGCCCTCCGCTGGCTCGCGACGCGCGAGGCGCCCGCGGAGGCCGAGCTCGTCTACGCCGACGTCTGGGAGGGGCGCTTTACCCGGGTCGCCCTCGCGCGCGACCCCGCGGCGGGCTGTCCCTGCTGCGTCGGGCGAAGGTTCGACTTCCTCTCCGTCGAGACGCCCCAGGCGACCGCCCTCTGCGGCCGAGACTCGGTGCAGGTCCGCCCCCTCGTCCCGTCGCGCCCCGACTTCGCCTCGCTCGCCGAGCGCCTCCGCCCGCAAGGCGAGGTCGTCTCGAACGAGTACCTCCTCCGCTTCCGATCCGGGGACGTCGAGATGACGCTCTTCTCGGACGGCCGCGCGATCGTCAAGGGGACGGCGGACCCCGCGCAGGCGCGGAGCCTCGTCGCGCGGACGTTCGGGGTATAGGGGCCGGGCGAGCACGCGACGAGCCCGGGAGCGCGCGTGCTCGGGGGCTTCAGTCCTGGGTCAGGACCTTCCGGTCGAGGAACGACCAGTGGCGCCACGAGCCGGTCATGTGCGAGCCGACCGAGGCGACCACCGTCGCGGCGAGGTAGAAGGCGAGGCGCGCGGCCGGCTGGTGGTAGCCGAGGCCGACGAGGAGGAGCTTCACGATCGAGGCGACTCCCGCCCCCGTGTAGAGGAAGACGCCGCTCCGGGCGACCTCGATCGCGAGAAGGAGGACCCCGCTCAGGATCGTCCAGGCCATCGGGACGCGGAGACGCTCCTCGCGGATCCCGAACGCCACGCCTCCGAGGACGAGCGCCATCGCGACGACGTGGAGCGTCCGCAGCGCCACCTGGAGGGGCCGGGCCCGCCTCAGGCGGCGCGGCGGCCAGGGGAAGAGGAAGTCCCTCAGACGCCGATTCCGGCCAGCCGGGCGACGGTGATCCGCTCCGAGGTCGTCTTCCCCTGCGTGAAGTTCATCAGGTAGTCGGGGCCCCCCGCCTTCGAGTCGGTGCCCGAGAGGTTGAAGCCGCCGAAGGGGTGGACGCCGACGAGGGCGCCCGTGCTCCCTCGGTTGATGTAGAGGTTCCCCGTGTGGAACTCGCGCTTGGCCCGGTCGAGCCGGTCGATGGAGCCGGAGTAGACGGCCCCCGTCAGGCCGTAGCGCGTGTCGTTCGCGACGGCGAGCGCCTCGTCGAAGCCGTCGACCGGGATCACCGCGAGGACGGGCCCGAAGATCTCCTCCTGCTCGAGGAACGAGCCCGCCTTCACGCCGTCGAAGATCGTCGGCGCGACGTACCAGCCCGGCCGGTCGAGCGCGTGCCCGCCGAGGAGGAGCTTCCCTTCGCCCTTCCCCGTCTCGATCGCGGCGAGGATGCTCCGGTGCGCTCCCGGGTTCGCGACGGGCCCGGTGAAGACGCACGGGTCCTCCCACGGGTTCCCGACCGGGAGCTTCTTCGCCTTCTCGACGACCATCTCGACGAGCCTCGCGTGCACCCTCCGGTCGACGACGAGGCGCGAGCAGGCCGAGCACTTCTGCCCCTGGAAGCCGAACGCGGAGCGGACGACGCCGCTCGAGGCCGAGTCGAGGTCGGCCGTCTCGTCGACGAGGATCGCGTTCTTCCCCCCCATCTCCGAGACGTAGCGGGTCATCCACTTCCGCCGCGGGTCGGGCTTCGCGATGATCTCGTTGATCCGGAGGCCCACCTCGGCCGAGCCGGTGAACGAGACGAAGCGGACGTCGGGGTGCGTGACCATGTAGTCGCCGATCTCGCCCCCCGAGCCGGGGACGAGGTTGATGACGCCGGGCGGGACGCCCGCCTCGTGCGCCATCCCCACCATCCAGGCCGCGAGGACCGGCGTGTCGGAGCTCGGCTTGAGGACGACCGTGTTCCCCGCGACCACGGCGGCCATCGTCATCCCGGTCAGGATCGCGAGCGGGAAGTTCCACGGCGTGACGACCGCGCCGACGCCGAGCGGGATGTAGTAGTAGCAGTTGTCCTCGCTCGAGAGGCGCGTGAGCGGGTGGTACTGGAAGTGGGTCAGCGCGAGGCGCGCGTAGTACTCGCAGAAGTCGATCGCCTCGGCGATCTCGGCGTCCGCCTCGTACCAGTCCTTCCCGATCTCGTAGGCGAGGAGCGCGACGAGGTCGAAGCGCCTCTCGCGCATCTTCGCGGCGAGGTTCAGGAGCGTCTCGGCCCGCTCCTCGGGGTTCGTCCGCGACCAGGAGGCGAACGCCTTCTTCGCCGCGGCCATCGCGCGGTCGACGTCGTCGCGGGAGCAGCTCGAGACGCGCCCGATGACGACGGACGGGTCGGAGGGAGAGGTCGAGGCGATCGTCTTCGCGGTCTCGACGGGCCTGCCGTCGACGATCGCGGGGTACGTCTTCCCGAAGGCCGCCCGGAGGTCCTCGACGGCCTTCGCGACGCCGCGGACGCTCTCCTCGCGGGAGTAGTCGTGGATGGGGTCGTTGGTGAAGCGCTTCAGGAACATCGCGGCTCCTTGCTCCCGGAAGGCGCCGAACCCCGGCGGGGCGGCCCGCCTCCCGGTGAGACGGGCTCGCAGTCTAGCATCGGGGTCTCCGGCCGCTGCCGGCCGGCTCAGCTCCTCACGCGGGCGCGGACGAAGCTCTGGCCCGCGAGAAGCCACTGCACGGGGCGCAGCCTCAGGTAGAGCGAAACGGCCCAGGGCCACTTCGGCAGGCGCGACTTCGACGTGAAGGGGAGGAAGCGGACCCGCAGCTCGCGCACCTCGAAGCCGGCGGCCTCGAGCCCCTCGACGAGGCCGCGGTCCGTGACGATCACGGAGTGGTCCACGAAGTCGAAGTAGCGGCCGGGGCAGAGGCGGAAGTTCGGCTGGAGGACCAGGATCTCGCCGCCCGGGCGGAGGATCCGCCGCGCCGCGCGAAGGACGCGGAGGACCTCGGCCGGCGAGGCGAGGTGCTCGAGGAAGTTGCTCATGAAGACCGTGTCGGCCGTGCCGTCGGGGATCGACGGAAGGTCGAGGTCGGCGTCGACGACCGCCTCGACCCCGGGGCCGGCCGCCTCGGCGAGCGTCGGGTTCGCGTCGACCGCGATGCGCCGCGCCGCCTTCACCTCGTTGATGAAGAGGCACGGCCCCGCGCCGACGTCGACGACCGTCGCGTCGACCGGGATCCGCGGGCCGAAGAAGTCGCGGACGAGGACGCGCCAGACGCCGCGCATCGCCTCGAGCTCCTCCGGCGGGAAGCGCCGCCGGTAGAGCTCCGCCAGGACCTCCCCGTCCGGGACCCTCTGCTCGTCGGCGCCGCCCGTCGTCACGCGGCCGCTATCGTACGACGCCGACGTCGCCCACGGCCTCGCCGCGCCCTCGAGAGCGGGGTGGCTGCTACGCTGCCCGCCGATGACGGCCGCCCCTCCCCGGTTCGACCCGCGCCGCCGCCGCGCGGTGACGTTCGCGCTCCTCCTCGTGACGGCGCTCGCCTCGTTCGAGTCGACGGTCGTCTCGACGGCGATGCCGACGATCATCGGCGACCTCCACGGCCTCTCCCTCTACTCGTGGGTCTTCTCCGTCTACCTCCTCACCTCGACGATCTCGATGCCCCTCTTCGGCCGCCTCGCCGACCTCTACGGCCGGCGCCGGATGCTCCTCGCCGCGACCGCCCTCTTCCTCTCGGGCGCCCTCGCCTGCGCGCTCGCCCGCTCGATGACCGGGCTCATTGCCTCCCGCGCCCTCCAGGGCCTCGGCGCGGGAGGCCTCACGCCGATCGCGCTGACCGTCTCGGGCGACCTCTACTCGCTCCAGGAGCGGGCGAAGGTCCAGGGGCTCTTCAGCGCGGTCTGGGGCTTCGCGAGCCTCGTCGGACCGCTCCTCGGCGCCTTCCTCACCCTCACGTTCGGCTGGCGCTCGATCTTCACGATCAACCTCCCGCTCGGCCTCGTCGCCTTCGCCCTCGTGGCGACGCAGATGGTCGAGTCGCGCGAGAGCCGGCGCGACCCGGTCGACCTCGCCGGGGCGTTCACCCTCGGGGCGGGAGTCAGCGCGCTCCTCTTCGCGGTCCTCCACCGCGCCGGCCCGGGCTCGCCCGGCCTCGCCGCCCGCGCCGGCCTCCTCCTCGCGGCGGTCGTCCTCCTCGCCGCGTTCGCGAGGCTGCAGCAGCGCCGCGAGCACCCGCTCGTCCCGCCGGACCTGTTCGCCCGGGAGGAGACGGCGATCCCGTACGTGGCGGGCCTCCTGATGGGGACGACGATCTACGGCGTCGACACGTTCGTCCCGCTCTTCGTCCAGGGGGCGCGCGGCGGGACGGCCGGCGCCGCCGGCGCCGTCGTCACGCCCCTCGTCCTCGGCTGGTCGGTCTCGGCCGGAGTCGCCGCGCGCTTCATCGTCCGCCTCGGCTTCCGCCGGACCGCCCGGGCCGGCGCGACGCTCATCCTCGCCGGCTTCGGCGCCCTCGTCCTCGCCGTCCTCCTCGACGCAGGGATCGCCTGGATCAGCCTCGCGTGCGGCCTCGTCGGCCTCGGTCTCGGCCCCTCCTCGCTCAGCCAGGTCCTCGTCATCCAGCACCTCGTTCCGGAGGAGCGGCGCGGCGTCGCGACGAGCCTCGTCCCGTTCTCGCGGACCGTCGGCGGGTCGATCGGGGTCGGGGCCCTGGGCGGCATCCTCGCCGCGGGGCTCGAGCGGAGGCTCGGCCCCGCCGCCGACGCCGCGGGGCACCTCCTCGAGGGGGGCGCCGCGACGACCCCGGAGCTGCGGCTCGCCATCGAGCGATCGCTCCTCCCGGTCTTCGCGGTCCTCCTCGTCCTGGCGGCGGTGAACCTCTTCGTGACCGGCCGGTACCGCGAGGGGACGGACGCCGCGCGCTGACTGCGGACCGGGCACTTTTCTCCACTCCCCCTGTTGTGAATCCGGGCCACTCGCGGAGCTTGGTCAAAGGACCGTTCCGTTCTCGTGCGGCACGTCGCCCGGTCTTCCCCGGCAAGGCATGTCGAGCTCCTTTCGGCCGCCGCCACCGAAGGGCGCGGAGCGTCGGCACCTCATCGGATCGAGACTCGGAAATCATTCATTTCAATAGTGTTATGAGCACGTCCCCGGCCGCCCGTCCGGCGCTGGACCCGGAGGCCCCTCCGTCCGCGGTGCCCGCCAGGGGCCTCGCCCTGTGCCTTTCGGGCGGAGGATTTCGGGCGCTCCTCTTCCACCTCGGAGCCCTCCGCCGCCTGAACGAGCTGGGGATCCTCGCGAAGATCGACACCTTCTCGGCGACCTCCGGCGGCACCATCCTCGCCGCCCACCTCGCCACCCTGATCGCGAAGGACCCGACGAAGAAGGCCGCCTTCACTCCCGAGGCGTGGGACGCGTTCGTGGAGGTCCCTCTTCTCTCTCTCACGCGCGAGGACCTCCGGCGAGGGTTTCGCATTCTTCAGCTCCTCGCCCGGAACCCGTTCCGGCCCCACGCGCGCGTCGAGGCCCTCGCGAAGCGATACGAGGAGGTCCTGACGCCGCTGAAGCTCCGCAACCTTCCGCCGCACCCCCGGTTCGTCTTCTGCGCCACCGACTTCCTCCGGAGCGTTCCCTGGTTCTTCGAGCGCGAGAGGATGGGTGACAGCCAGCTCGGCTGGGCGGCTCCTCCCGACGGCGCCACCCTCGCGCGCGCCGTCGCGGCCTCGTCCTGCTTTCCGCGCTCCATCGGGCCCCTCCCGGCGCCGCTGGACCCCGCCCTCCTCTCGGCCGGCGCGGAGCCGCCCGGCCCGGCCCGCGACACGGCCATCCGACAGCTCGCCCTCGGCGACGGCGCGAGCCACGCGCACCTCGGCCTCGACCCCGTCTGGAAGACCCACGACACCGTCCTCGTTTCCGAGGCGGGCGCGTATCCGAAGGCCGGACGGAAGAGACGGTTCCTGCCGCGCCCCGCCTCGCTCCTCTCCGCCGTCGACAGCGACGGGCAGGAGATTCGCCGGCGACGCCTCGTCTCGGGTTTCGTCGGCGGCCAGATCTCCGGCACCTTCTGGAGCCTCTCCAGCGCTCCCTCGAGCTATCGCAGCGCGTTCGGCTACTCGAAGGGCCTCGCCCGCGACGTCCTCTGCACGATGCGCGCAAGCCTCGATCCGGTCACCGACGCCGAGGCCGCCGTTCTCCTCAACCACGGCTACCTGACCGCCGACGCCGCCCTCCGCACCCACGCGTCCCAACTCCTCCCCCGCCTGCTCCCCGGTCTCCAGCTCCCCAGCCCGGGCTGGACCCCCGCCGACCCCGACATCGAGAGGCGGGTGAGGATCGCGTTCGCAGGGAGCCGAAGGCGGCGGCCCTGGTGGCGGACCGCCCCGTGACTTCGACCCGCTCCGTTCCCGCGCTCCTCTCTCTCGCGGTAGACGGGAACCGCCCCGCCTCCGACGGGACCGACGGCGACGACGGCATCGACATCGCCTCCGTGACACGCCTCGACCGGTCCACAGGCCCGGTCCTCCGCGTCGTCGTTCGCTGGCTCGAAGGAGGCCGATGGGTCGCGCGGACGGTCGAGCTGCCCGATCGATAGGACGTCTTCCGTCTCTCGGCGGCGACCCCGGTCCACACGGAACCACGCGGCCTGAATTGCATGGGGACGCGTCACGAAGGCCACCGTCTCCTCGGCCCCGCGCCGCCGGCTCGGCCGCGACCTGTTCTCGACAGCGCTGCTTTTCCAGTCGTCCGCGAGAACGTCTTACACGGCGCCTTCCGCAGTGGCCTGGTGGGGTTCCTTCCGGGGTTGTCGGATTAGACTGCTCTCGGAGCGGTCTATCGTGGTGAAGACGACGAGATTCTTAGACGGCGATCCGGTGCCATGCTGGCACGCGCGAGCCGTCTAATTGACGGTTAGACGCCACAGGAGACAACGTGACACATCCCACCACGGCCGACCTCATCGGGAATGCCACTGACTCCCTCTGTCGGGGCGTCGGGTACTACCTAATCAAGGACGAGGCTCCTACCGCAATCAAGCACGCCGTGCTCACCATCTACCACAGCATCGAGCTGTTTCTAAAGGCGCGGCTCTCACAATCGCATCCCCTCCTCATCTATAGGTCACTCGACAACAGGGTCGCGCCTGACTCTCAGACTGTGGGGCTAAAGGAGATCATCGTCAGGCTGTCAAACCTCGGAACGCCACTGTCAGAGGACCATGTCAAGTCTCTGCTTGAACTCCAGAAGAAGCGGAACCACATCGAGCATTTCCGGTTCGATAACTCTGACGACCACGAGACCGCAGTGGCTCAGGGGTTAAAGGTCGTCTACGAGTTCCTTCCCACTCTCGGTCTCTCGCTTGAGGCGCTAATCGAGGACCCGGAGGACTATCGCAAGGCTCTCCGAGCGGTCCTCTCCTACACGGAACTGCGAGACAAGGCCAAGGCAGACGCGAAAGCATCGGGCCTCTCCGTTCTCCGTTGTCCCATGTGTGGTGAAACCACTCTCGTAAGCCTCGCGGAGGAGGAGGGGCGCTGCTACTTCTGCGAGGAGGAGGTCCTCCTCGGGCGGTGCGAGCACTGTGCCGAGCATCTGCCGGCCATTGAGATCGACGAACTCGGGTACTGCGAGCCGTGCATCGAGCGCTTCATCAACAGCTAGTGGCGTCTAACCCGGCGTGCAGCGGACTTCGCTTCGCTTCGCTCGCTCGCCGCTGACGCTGCGGTGAGACGCTGGCAATCCCGCATCACAATGAGGCCGAAACGATGAACGACATTCGCGTCACCGACGTCTTCACTCCGTCGACCCCGGCCAGGGCCACCTTCGTGGAGCGCCAGGCTGTGAACGAGCAGGTCGTCGACGCCCTCAGAACACCGGGGAAGCAGCTGATCGTCTACGGCCACAGTGGATGCGGGAAGACGACGCTTCTCGTCAATAAGCTATGTCAGCTCTACGAGCGGCACATCATCTCTCACTGTACCGTCACAAGTTCATTCGAGTCCCTATTGCTTGACGCCTTCGACCAGCTGTGTCCCTACTTCACAGTCGAAGCGACCGACAAGGTCTCCGACCAGCTCACCTATGGCCTCTCCGCCGAGGTCCTAGCGATCAAGAGCCAGCTCGGCTCAGCCTCGAGCTCAGAGCACACCGAGAAACAGCAGCGGGCGCTCCCGCTTCAGTTGACTCCTCAGAACCTTGCCCGCTATCTCGGCTCATCAAAGACGGCCTGGATACTCGACGACTTCCACAAGGTCCCGACCCCAGAGCGTCAGAAACTGGCTCAGGCAATGAAGGTCTTCGTCGATCTCGGCAGCACCTTTCCTGATCTGAAGCTCGTCGCAATCGGCGCCGTCGACACACCCGCTAAGGTGCTCGAAGCAGACCCAGAAATGCGCCGGCGTATTGCGGAAATCAAGATCCCTCTCATGAGCCGCCTGGAGCTCGAAGAGATCCTCTTCAAGGGCGAGCGTCTCCTGAACGTGTCGATACCCTATCGTCTCAAGGGCGCGATATCCCACTATTCGTCCGGCTTGGCTGCCATCTGCCACCAACTAAGCCTGAACTTGTGTCGCGCGGCTGGGGTCGAGGCGCCCGTTCCGCAGGTCATAGACCTCGATGAGTCGCACCTCACGCGCGCGCTGGAAATGTATGTACAAGGGGAATCGGCTTCACTAAAGACGGCCTTTGAACGCGCGATTCGTCGGAAGCGAAAGGGACAGTTCGATAACTGTCGACTCATCCTCAAGGCCCTCGCGAACTACGGAGAGGACGGCGCGCAGCACCACGAACTTCTCGGGCGCATTCGAGGTGATGCACCTGACTTCCCAGCAGGCAACCTCACGCAGTATCTCCGAGAGCTACAGACGAAGGACCGCGGCGAGATCGTTCGCTACGACGAGGTGTCTCTTCGGTACTCGTTCTCTGACCCCCTATTTCGCGTGTTTACGATCGCCGCCCTCTCCGACGTCACGACGCTTTCGATGCCCCTCGTCTCGCAGGAAGACATCGGCCGCGCCCTGAAGGTCCTGGAGGCGGCCGTCTCAGCCATGATGAAGCGTAACGGCGTCTAACACGGCGTGCAGCGGACTCGCGGCGCTTCGCGCTGCTCGCCGCTGGCGCTGCGGTTAGGCCGTGCTCCCGTGACTTTCAGTGTTGCAAACAGGAGGCGAAGCCATGCCTTCAGACCATCGTTCTCCGCAGCTAACCCTCGACTCGTCGCAGAAAGTCGGCGTCCTTCTGACACTTCTCGCGAAGAACCGTGAGGAAATCGCTACGTGGCAGGGCCACCTATTCACGGCTTCGTTCTGGTTTACAGGAGGCATCCTTGCGCTCGGGGCCTTCGGGCTCGAGGCTACTCAAGCGCTTCCCATAGTACGTCTCGCAGTCGGCGGCGTCGTCGTGCTCGCTCTGTCGTACACCTTGCTCACGCATGTCGCTCGCTTCGCGATCGAGGCCTGCGGGCGCGATCTGCTCAGGCTTCAAGAGGCTCTGTACCTTACGCAGAAGGACGCGTACCTGTCCAACGAGACTATCTATGTCCCGACCAAGGTCTGGCTTCCACAGCGCTACGTCTGGTACCTCCGCAGCCTCACCTGGGCGCTCTCGCTCGGCACCGTCCTTGGGTTGGCCGGTCGTCTTCCATAGGCCAGCAGCACCCAGGTCGCCCGAAGCCTTCCACACCGCGTCCGTCAAACGCCCCGTTGCCTAACCCCGGGGTCCGGTCGACCCGCAACGCTCGCCACTGACGCCAGACGTTAGGCCCCTCCATCGATCTTCGACAAAGCTGAGGACGGCCAGATGCCAGAGTCTCTCTTCGTGATCTTCAATCTCTACTGGCCTCCGACACTGGCCGTCCTCATGACGGTTTTCTTCCTGTTTCTTAAACGACCCGAACCAGACTCTCCTCTCGCCGAGATACACCTCACGATTCCCTTCGTCAAAGTCCCCTTCCGGGTGCGCTCGTTCCTTGCGCGCCGATCACTCATGGGGGGCTTAGCGGCATACTTCATCTTGTTCTCCGTCTTCCGCGACTACAGCACGTTCTTTCCGAAGGAGCTGAAGATGGAGGTCTTCTACGATCAAGCTGGCCTCGACGACGCCCTGAAGGTCTTCACGGTTGACGAGTTGCGCCGGGCGGGCTGCGATCCCGCGCAATGGAAGGACCAAGCAGCGATCTACTCGAACCTCGACGCTTTCGTTCAGCAGTTCGCGCACATACCTCAATTCGGGGGCTTCGCCTCCCGGCAGCTGTTCAGCACGGGCGAAACGAAATTCGTGACCGTGCGCGTTAGCGCGTGGCACACCTATCATGTCACCGACGCTCGCGGCGAGCTGAGGAACGCCCTCGACGCACCCGGACATGCCCCTGTGGCCTTCTACAGCTTCTTCGAGAAGGTCGATACACGTCAGGACTACATAACACCCTCCCCGTTAGATCTGTTCTTGCGCAACAGTGTCGTCATCGCGCCTCGCTTCAAGCAGTACGTCGCCGAGAACCGTACATCGTCTTCCGTCCAGGCGCCCATGACCCTTCTCGCGGTAACGAAGATCAAGGTCCTTCCACGCCCCTTTCTCTCGCAGACGGTGTACTTCGCGGAGCGTAGCGGCCAGACACCTACGCCTTTCGCCTATGCCATCTACAAGTTCTAGGCTCGGGGCCTAACCCGGTATCTGGACTCCTCACGTCAGGCGGAAAGGGGCGCGCCCAGCCCCCGGATACCTCACGCGTTCTGACGTCTTGGGCCTGTTCAATCGTCTGGAGCGAGATGTGGTTGGAGAACGTACCCTGCCGACCCAGCAACTGGAGGAGCTCATGAAGCGATCCGCCAGGCCAACCCGATCCGCGAAACGCGCTCACGCCATCCTCATCCCAGGCTTCGCCGGCTTCGACGCGCTCGGACAGATCGAGTACTACGCCAATGTGACGTCCCGCTTCCAAGCATTCGTGGAGCGCGCCGGGCGGCGGGACGCCGGGTTCACCCTGCACTACTTCGACAACCTCCCCACCGCCTCCGTCGAGACGCGCGCCGAGCGGCTGTCTGCCTACCTGGCCAAGCGCGTCGCCCGGGGAGAGTTCCAGGAGAATGACGAGGTCGCGCTGGTCGGCCATTCGACCGGTGGCCTCGACATCCGAAAGCTCGTTTGGGCTCTGCTGCGGGCCCCGACCCACAGGTTTGCCGTCGACGCGCTGTCGCAGCGGGGGATGCCCCACGCGGCCCGTGTGAGCCGCCTCATCAAGCGCGTCGTCTTCCTCTCCGTGCCCCATCGCGGCACCCGCATCGCGGACTGGGTGCGGCGCCACGTGCTGGGGCGCAAGGTCGTGGTCGACGCCTTGCGCGCCATGGTCGGGGCCGCACAGGCCCGCCGCCTGGGCGACCTCGAAGAGCGCGCCGCCCGCGCTCTGTCGGGCCGCCTGAGGGCGGACCTTCTGTGCGCGGTGGAGGATGCCCTTCACGAGGCGCAGGCACGTCACTTCAGGACGCGCCCGGATAAGGCCGCCGCCCAGGCTGCGGCCGCCGAGCTCGCGCTCTGGCTTCGGCACATCGGCACCGATTTCGACGTGATCGACGACCTGACCTGGAGGCCTCGTTCCACGTCCTCGAGCCCGGCGCACTTCGGCGAGAGCGACCGGAGGCGGGAGAAGGACCTCTGGGAGAGGCACGGGATCGAAGCTGCTTCCTACGCGACCATCAGCCCGCGACCCGCGTGCCTCCCGCCTCCGGATGAGGCGTGGGATCCCCTCGACCCGCGAGTCCTCCGCTCGTGCACGGGGCGCAATGGGCTGGACGCGCCGTTCTGCACGTGTTACGCGGCGTGCGAAAGGCGGCCGGGCGCCGCCCGCTTGCCCAGGGACGCCGTCGAGCTCGGGACCCTTCACTTCCTGTCCCCCGCTCACGAGGCGCGCATCCGCTCCTGGATGCCTCGGGACCGGATCGATTCGTCCCACAGCGACGGGATCGTGAACACCGTCTCGATGCTGTCCCCGCCCGCGGGCGGAGTGACTCTCGTTGCCGCCGACCACATGGACATCGTCGGTCACTTCGCGCGCGTTCCTCACGCACGGCGGACGTCCGGCAGGCACCAGTCCTACGACCTTCTCGCTTCCCGGTCCGGCTTCGGCGCCGCGGCCTTTCGAGAGGTCTGGGACGAGATCTTCAGCTTCTGCTTCTGCGGGTAGCCTGCCCTTCCGGGCCGATTCCATTCGCGGCCCGAACCCACCCCGAACGCGCGTGCCGAGCGCGACCGTCGGCGCCCCCAGGTGAAAGCCCCTGCTGCGTCAAGACGCCCACCGAGCCTCCCTGTTCGAGGCTCCCTGGCGAATTCGTGACGAACGGTCCGGCCGGCGGTGATGCCGCTCCGGCATTACGGAACGAGTGAAGACAGGCAAGGAGAGCATTCCGATGGAAGCAGCGCCGTTGGATCCGAAGCCGGCCGCGGAGATCGACGTTCTGGAGGCGGAATTCGACCTCCTCCACGGCCGGACGGCCGAGTCCCGTGACCAGGACGGGAGCCCGGAAGAACGACTCCGCAGGCTCAGGAAGGCCATCCACTCGCTCCCGCCCGGCTTCGAGCGCAAGGCGCTCTGCCTGTCCGGAGGCGGCATACGCAGCGCGACGTATTGCCTCGGCGTGCTCCAGGGTCTCGCCCGACGAGGGCTCCTCGAGCAGTTTCACTACCTGTCGACGGTTTCCGGTGGTGGCTATATCGGAAGCTGGCTGACGGCCTGGATCGCCCGCAATCGGGACGACGTTCCCGGCGTCCTGAGGGAGCTCGGCGACGAGGGGGCCACGGCCGGGCCGATTCGGAGGCTGCGAGCCTGTGCCCGATACCTGAGCCCGACATGGGGGCTCTCGGGGGATCTCTTCGCACTGGTCGGGACGTTCCTGAGGAACCTCGCGCTTCACTGGGCCGTGCTCGTGCCGTTCGCTCTGGCGGTGCTCCTCGTCCCGCGCATCTACTACTCGGTGCTCAGCGAGGCGGGCTCGGCAGCGGCGCTCCTTCCATGGCTTCTCTCCCTGGCGGGTCTCTCGGTCGCCGTCGCCGTCCTCTACGCGGTCGCCGACGCGCCCGACGGGGACCACCCGGCGTCGAGCGGCTCCGATCACTTCAACCGGCTCTTCTTCGCACCTTCCCTGATCGGTGCCGTCGCGCTCAGCGTGGCCGGCTTCTGGCTCGGCGACTCGGTCCCGGGGCCCGGTCCGGAGACCTACGTCACGGCAGGGTCTGCGCTCGCGCTCGCCGCCGTCACCGCGGGCGTCCTCCTCCGGGGCCTTCGAGGTCTCGGCCGACCCTCTCCACGAGACAGCGTCGTCATCGTGCTCGTCGCCGTCGTCATCGGCGGTGTCGTCGGGCTCATGGTCCACGGCGCGGGCGCCGCGGTCGCGGACTGGAAGGCGCGAGCGCTCGAGGGCCCTCTCGAGAGGTACGCCTCCGTGCTTCCCGTCAAGACGTATGCCGTCGTCGCCGTCCCTGCAATCCTCGGCTGCCTGTGGGCCCTTCTCGCGTGTCTCGCGGGCCTCCTTCGAGGAATGACGGGCGAGGCGACGCGCGAGTGGCTGGGAAGGGCCGGCGGTCGGCTCCTGGCCGCCGGGCTCGCATGGCTGTTCGCGTTCGGCCTTGTGCTCCTCCTCCCTGCCTGGTGCCTCTTCTGGCTGCCCCGGGCCGCTACGGAGAATCTGTCGAGCGCAGCAGGAGTCGCGGCCATCGCAACGAGCCTGATCGGGTACTGGAGCCGGAACGGCCCCGCCGTGCAGCGACGCGTCAGCTCGGCCATCGCTTCACTCGGGCTCCGGACTCTCGACGTCGCCGCTCTCCTCTCCGGGGTCGCCATCCTCACCGCGCTCGGACTCATGCTGTCGAGAGTCCTCTCGCCCGACGTCTACGTCACCGGCTTCAGCCCATATGCGTTCGACGAGGCGCTCAGCGAGGCCAGGCCCGGCCAGATGGGCGTTCTCGTTGCCGGCCTTTTGGGCGTCGGCGCCATCCTCTCGTCCCTCCTGGGGGTGAACTCGTTCTCTCTCCACGGGCTGTACGGCAACCGGCTCGTGAGGACGTTCCTCGGATCGTCTCGGGACCCGTCCCAGCGAAGGCCGCACTGGTTCACCGGCTTCGACCCGAACGACAACCTCCCTCTGACCAACCTCTCACCCGGTTCGCCAGGGAATGACCTGACGCGGCTGTATCACGTCTTCAACACGACCCTCAACGACGTCGGCCCTGTCGGAGGCCGCCAGGAATGGTCGGAATCGCGGGGCCGGTCCTTCGTCTTCACGCCCCTCTACTCCGGAAGCGCTGAAACGGGCTTCGTGCCGACCGGACGCCTCGGGGAGAGGGGGGTTTCCGTCGGGAAGGCGGTCGCCGTGTCGGGAGCGGCGGCCACTCCCAACATGGGCTACCACACCTCGCCGGTCGTCTCGTTCCTGATGGCGGTTTTCAACATCCGGCTCGGGTGGTGGCAGGCGAACCCGGCCCGGCCAGCCCTCTGGCGCAGGGACGAGCCGCGCCTGGGACTCAACGCGACCCTTGCCGACCTGACCGGGCAGGCCACCAGGGCCTCGGCCTATGTGTACCTCTCGGACGGCGGGCACTTCGACAACCTCGGGCTGTACGAGATGGTGCGAAGGCGCTGTCGGGAGATCGTCGTCGTCGATGCGAGCTGTGACCCACGGTACGAATACGAAGACCTCGAGAACGCGATCCGGCGGATCAAGATCGACCTGGGCGTCGGGATCACGTTCCCGGGTGGGAGGCCTGGAGCATCTGCCGCGAATGGAGTTCGCGAGCTGCTCGCAGTCGGCACGATCGACTACCCGGACGCCGACGGCGGCACGGCCGTTCACGGACGTCTCTACTACCTGAAGGCGCAGATGTTCGACGGGCTGCCTCTCGACGTGGAGCGCTATGCGGCAAGACACCAGTCGGCTCGCGGTCCATTCCCGCACCAGTCCACGGCCGATCAGTTCTTCGACGAGGCGCAGTTCGAAAGCTACCGCGCCCTCGGGCTGGAGAGTGCGCTTCGTGCATTCCCATCGGGAGGGAAGCTGCCTGAGGCCGCGACCGTGGTCCGGTGGGCAGGGAGCACCGGGCCAGGCGCTGCCCCGAAAGATCCCAAGGACGGCTCCGCGCAGCCAGGGGGCGCGGCTCCGTCCTTGCTCCAGATGATCGCGGTCGCCAGCCCGGGGTCGAAAGCCGGCGCGCTCCTCTCCGCAGGCCTCCTGGTCGGCGCCACGGCGCACTTCGCCGGATCAGCGCCCAGGACGAGCGCTGACGAGCCGCCTCCGCGGCAACGCACCGAGATCCCGGTTGCGGAGTGCGACCCCTCGAGGCTGGAGTCTCTCGTCGCATCGCTGAGCGACCTCCGGGAGGTGATCGAGCGCGCGTACGTCGGCGCCGGACCGAACGAGGAACTCACCACGGCGATCGGGAAGCTCGACGTCGAGATCAGGAGCCTGAGGACAGCCCTCGCGGATCCGGCCATCCGGTCGCACCTCGAGGCCATTGGGTCGGACGTCCGGCGGGCGGCGGCTCGTCTCGACGACGTACCGGCCATCTCCTCGAAGGTGAGCGAGGTCCGCTCCGCCATCGCAGAGCTGAAGGTCGCCCTCACGAACGGCAAGGGCGGGCCGATCCTCGACGAGATCCAGAGTCGTCTCGTGGAGATCGAGAAACGTCTCAAGGCCATCGACGACGACATCGCCGCCGGATCGCCTCGGAGAAACGCCCGGGGAGCGATCCCGAAGGTACGCGAATGAGACCGCTGGTGTTCCTCCTCTCTCTCTCCGCGTCCGGGACGCTCGGCTGTAGCTGCTGCCGGGAGCCGTTCCATGCTTCCTGGTACTGGGTCGAAGGCTATGCCGCCGCGCCGTCCGCCGCTCCTCAGAAGTCGATCGCTCAAGGCACGGACGTCTCGGCAGCCGCTCCGATGCCTGCAGATGCCAGAGGGGAGATTCACCTCGCGATCGTCAATCGCGACAGAGAGCCGCGGTACATATCGCGAGTCGTCCTGAACCCGGGCGAGAAGGGGCCGCAGACCGAGCGAGCCACCAGGCCCCTGGCTCGTCCGCTGAGATCCGGAGAGATGCTCCTGATTCCTCTCTCCGATTTCCTTCCGCTCCCGGACCGCTCCGCCGGATCGAATCGGCCCGACTGCGTTCTCCCCCTTCGGATACTGATCATCTCGGATTGTCGGCCGGCGAAGACGGTCGTCGAGCTCGTGAACGGGCTCCCGCTCGCCCTGCCGCCCGGGTGGGAGTGCTGCCGGCAGGCGGGATGCCCGACCGATCCCGGTGGGAGCCGGCCCGCTCCGTGACCGTGTCCTCGAGAATGAACACCCTTCCGCAACCTCTCGACGAGAAGTACGAAGCGCTGTCGCTCCTGGGCGAGGGCGGCATGGGACGGGTGTATCTCGTGCGGCACCGGCGCCTGGACACGAAGCGCGTCATCAAGACGGTGCGCGGCGCGTTGAGCAGCGACTCCGGCGTACAGGAGCGCTTCCTCCGGGAGGCGCGGCTCGCGGCAAGACTCGCCCATCCGAACCTCACGGCCGTCCACGACTTCGGCATCGACGCCGACGGCGACGGCTACCTCGAGCTGGAGTACCTCGAGGGACTGGACCTGCGGCGGGTCATCCGGGAGGGCGCGTTCCGGTCGCAGCCCATCTCGCTGTTCGCCCGCCTCGCTCTGCAGGTGCTCGCCGGCCTCGAGCACATCCACAGGAACGGGATCGTCCACCGCGACGTGAGCCCCGACAACGTCTCCCTGACGATGGACGGTGAAGGGGGACCGCTGGCGAAGATCCTCGATCTCGGGATCGCCAAGGACCTTCAGCAGGAGCGCATGGAAAGCCTCACCGCGACGGGGGCGTTCGTCGGGAAGCTCGACTACTCGTCGCCCGAGAGCCTCTCGGGCGGGTACGTCGGGCCCGCCTCCGACCTCTACTCGCTCTCCGTGACCCTCTACGAGCTGTTCACGAGCGTGAAGCCCTTCGAGGCCGCGAGCCTTCCCGCGAAGATCCACGCGCACCTCCACGAAACGCCGAGGGCCTTCGAGGAGACTGATCCGGGAGGTTACGTGACCCCGCAGCTGCGGGCGATCGTCCTCCGAGGGCTCGCCAAATCGCCGGAGGACCGCTTCCCGTCGGCCGGAGCGATGGCCGCCGCGATGACGGAAGCGACCTCGTCCCTCCCCGACTTCTCCCTGGGGGAGTTCGGCGCGGAGTTCCTGACGCGCGTTTCCGAAGGCGGACCGGCGGTCAAAGCCCCGGCGCGCGGCGGCGAGGCCCGGCCGACGACCCTGCAGCTGCCGCCCCCCGCGAGCGCCGACAGGACGATCCCGTTCGAACCGGTCACGCGGTTCGAACGGGCAGGCCCGGCCACGGAACGGATCGACCTCGCGAGGCTCTCGCGCTACAAGCTCGTCGAGCCGCTCGGCCGCGGCAGCGTCGGCACGGTCTTTCGCGCCTGGGACGAGGTCGACGGGTCGATGGTGGCTCTGAAGGTGCTGACGGGTGGGGCGCCCCCGTCGGAGGAGGAGCGGCACCGCTTCCTCCGCTCGGGGCGCCTCTGGCGACACCTCGAGCACCCGAACGTCGTGCGCGTGCTCGACCTGGAGCCGGGAGCCGAAGGAGTGCCTCCGCAGATCGCGATGGAGCTGCTCGAGGGAGACGAGCTCTCGAAGCACCTCAAGCGGCATGCCGACCTCTCCCTCGACGCGAAGCTGTCCGTGGCCATCCAGGTCGCCCGCGGGCTCGAGTACCTCCACGGCCACGACATCGTCCACCGCGACATCCGCCCCGGGACGATCTTCATCACGCGGAAGGACGGCGCAAAGATCCTCGAGTCGGGCATCGCCCGACAGAGCGAGGATTCGCTGACGCGCGTGACGGCCCTGGGGGAGCGGCTGGGCGCGACGGCCTACCGCGCGCCCGAGCTGTTCGGCCAGGAGGCGGACTGCCGCTCCGACATCTACGCCTTCGGCGTCGTGCTGCTCTGCCTCTTCTTCGGCAGCCTCGCGCCGGAGGGCGCGACGTCCCGGCAGAGGCTCGCGCTCGTCGAGGCGCTTCCGGTTCCCGAGGCGATCCGCGCAACCATCCGAGGCTGCCTGGCGGAGGACCCCTCGGAGCGGCCCGCCAGCATGAGCGTCGTGCGACTCGCGCTCGAGGACGCTGCCGGTCCTGGCGGCAGCCGCAACGTGGAGGCAATGCCGCGCGTCATCTTCATGCTTCACGGCATCCGCACCTACGCGCAGTGGCAGCGCTCCTTCAGCGAGGTCGCGGCGGCCGAGGGCTGGCTCTGTCGGACGAGCCGCTGGAACTTCGGGTGGTTCTCGGCGCTTCGTCTCCTGCTGCCGTGGGAGCGGCAGGCGAAAGTGGAGTGGTTTCGCCGGACGTACGACGTGGAACGCTACGACCGCGAGATCAGCTGGGCGCCGGGTCAGCTCCCGTCGATCGTGGCGCACAGCTTCGGGACGTACATCCTGGGCAACGCCCTGCTCGCTTACGAGTACCTCCGTTTCGACCGCGTCCTCCTCTGCGGCTCGATCCTCCCGCCGGACTTCCCCTGGGAGACCATCCTCGCGCGCGGGCAGGTCCGCGCGGTCCGAAACGAGTTCGGCACGCGCGACTTCTGGACGGGCGCAGTCCGATTCGTCGTTCCTCGCCGCACGGGTCCGTCCGGCACCGCCGGCTTCGCCTTCCAGCACCCGCGGCTGGAGCAGGAGCGGTTCCTCTTCTCGCACAGCGAGTACTTCGAGAAGGCCCACATGAGGGACAAGTGGGTGCGGTTCCTCGGAAGGGCCACGTAGCGACATTCGCCAGCAAGAGACCGGGCGGCCCGCCGGCGGACGCCCGTCGGCCCTGGCCACTGCGGCAGGGGCGACACTCGCTCGTTCGCTCCCCGGAGCACGCCAAACCGTCGATTCGAGAGCCCAGGAGGACTGATGAACGCGCGCGAAGCAGCTTATACGGCTATTGATAGCCTCCTGCACAGGCTGGTGGAATCAAGGCCTCTTCGCAGTCTTTTCTCGTTGTTCACGTTTCCTTCCGCGCACACGGACCTGCTCACCCCAGGAATCCGCTCGTGGCTTCGTACCGTCGGGCTCGGCATCTTCCTGGCCTCTCTCTTCCTCCTTCTGGTCGTGAACGCGATCTGGGCCGCGGTCGATCGTCGATTCGTGGCCGCGCAGGGAGCCGGTCTTCGCAACTTCGTCGACGACTGGCCGAACATCGCGAACTACGGCGTCATATGCCCGCTGTATCTCGTCTTCGGGCTGGCCTTCATCGTCCATGTTCGGCAGCTACGCCCGGCCCTTCGCATGACGCGTCTCTGGGAGGCGATCCGTGTTGATCCGCCCGCCGTGCCTCGGACAGGACTTCGAGTCGTCGTGGCGTCCGCCGTCGTGCTCGTCGCCAGTCTCGTATCCCTCTCGCACTACTTCGAGGAGATCCGGCGCTATCCGTACGCCTACTGGTTCCAGGGCGTCTCACCCTCCGGGGAGCGTATCCTCAACAGCCACGGCTACTACTACCTGCTCACCAACCTCCTGCTGAATCTCGTGGTGATGGCGGTCATCGCAGGACACTTCGAGATGTTCGCCGTCTCGGTCGCCGTCGGGCGCGCTATTCGGAGCCTCTCCTGCTCGACGCCCCCCCCTGGCTCGAGAACCGCGGCGCCGCCTTCGGCTCAGCTGACTCCCGCGACGTCGGCAGCGTTGACGGCAGCCCCGACCACGACATCCCCTGCCACTCCGCTTCTGCCGACCGGATCCCCACTGCTTCAGAAGTCAATGCTGGCTTCTCTGTTCCGACCGTTCAGCAGTCTCTACGCCCTCTCGAAGGTCTTCATCGTCCTCATACTCGCGAATCTGTACACGTGGCGAGCCGCCAAGCCGCTGTTCGTGGGCACTCTCGAGGTCACGGTGCTCGTGGTGGCGCTCCTCGGCGTCGCGGTCGTGAGCTTCCCCAGGTATCACATCCAGTACCGGTTGTTTCAGCTGTGGCGCGCCAACGGCATCGAGGAATACCCGGAGATCCGACACCCTCTCGCCCGAGGCACCGCGAGCCTCGCCGACGTACTGATACTCGGAGGGGCGATGACGAACCTCCTCGCATACGTGCTCCAGAAGTCGGGCGTGCAGCTCAGCCTCTCTTAGCCTCGCGCTCCCACGGACCTCCTGCACCGGGGGTGGATTCAGGCTCGCTCACGAATCGGACTACGAATCGACCGACGCCTGGAGAGCGTCTGGTCCTGCGGGAGGCGTCCCCGCAGTCCACTTGTCCCGGGACGCTCGACGGGCGGACGATTCCTTCGTCACGCCATGCCACGCCTCCAGCGTCGGACTTCCCCGAGATGGGTCCCCAATGAGCTCTCCCTCGCTGCCCACGGCTGGGGTGCGTGCTGAGCGTCCCGTAGACTGAGCGCGCTCGTGAACGCTGCCGTGGACATCCAGGCGCTGATCGACGACATCGTCGAGCGGACGAAGCGGGTCGAGGGCGTTCGCGCCATCGCGCTGGGCGGGTCGCGCGCGCGGGGCAGTCACACTTCGAAGTCCGACATCGACCTGTGCTTCTACTACCTTCCCGAAGACGGCCTCGATCTGGAGGCGCTCGACCGGGTCGCGGCGGAGCTCGACGACCGCGGTCAGCCGGGGGTGCTGACGCCGATCGGCGGGTGGGGGCCGTGGGTCAACGGCGGAGGCTGGCTGTCGGTGGGCGGGCAGGCCGTCGACTTCCTCTATCGTGATCTCCGGAGGGTCCGCGAGGTCATCGAGGCATGCCGGCGCGGCCGGGTGGACGTGGTCTACCAGCCCGGTCATCCGCATGCCTTCGTCTCCGCCATCTATATGGCCGAGGTGGCACTCTGCAAACCGCAATGGGATGCGGACGGATGCCTCTCGGCACTCAGGCAGACAACGTTTCCCTATCCGCCGGCTCTGAAGGCCGCGCTTCTCGAGAAGTTCTCGTGGGAGGCCCCGTTCGCGCTCGAAACGGCCAGGAAGGCCGCCGACCGCGCCGACGTGGCTTATGCCGCGGGGAGCTGCTTCCGGGCGGTGATGTGTCTCCTGCAGACGGTGTTCGCCCTGAACGAGGAGTACTGGATGAACGAGAAGGGCGCCGTGGCTCTCGCGGGCGCCTTTGCGGTGCGCCCTCCGCGCCTCCGCGAACGCGTCGAAGAGGCGTTCACGCTGCTGACCGCCGACGGCGAGTCGATCCGGGCGGGAATCGCCGTGCTTGAGGCGCTGCAGCGAGACATGGCTGCATGTGTCACCCGCGGGTCGGATAACCCGGGTAGCGCGGTCGGCCTCTAGCCGTCTCCTGACCGATCGAGCGGGCCGGACGGATTCGTTCGTCCGTGCCGAGATCTCGAGCGAGAGAGAACCTGAAGCTCCCGGAAGGCGTGCGGGCGCTCCAGCTGCCCCGAAGCGACGGGAGACAAGAGCGAAGGCGGCGGGAGAGGAGGTCCCATGGGACGGAACATCGTCCTGTGCCTCGACGGCACGAACAACGAGTACGACGCCACCAACACCAACGTCGTGAAGCTCTACGCCATGCTGGACAGGGAGACGAGGGATCAGCTCACGTACTACCAGACAGGAGTCGGAACGTTCGCTCCTCCGGGCATTTGGGGTAGGACCCGGCGCTGGCTGATTACCCGACTGGACCTGGCCATCGCCTGGCTCCTCGAGGATCACGTCACGAGCGCCTACCGCTTCCTGATGCGCACCTACGAGGAGGGAGACGAGATCTTCCTGTTCGGCTTCAGCCGGGGCGCGTACGGGGCGAGGGTCCTGGCGGCGATGCTCTACAAGGTCGGTCTTCTCGGGCGTGGAAACGAGGAGCTCGTACCCTTCGCCTGGGGGATGTTCGCAAGAGAGAGGGACTTTCGGCTCTGTCGGGGCTTCCGGCACACCTTCGCCCGGAAGGTACGGGTGAGGTTCCTGGGACTCTGGGACACGGTGAGCAGCGTCGGCTGGGCATGGAGCCCGAGGCACTTCCAGTTCACGGCCAACAACCCGATCGTCGACGAGGTTCGCCACGCCGTCGCCCTCGACGAGCGGCGCACCTATTTCATCCAGAACCTCTGGGGCTCGGAGAGCCCGGACGCTCAACACGTCAAGCAGGTCTGGTTTCCCGGGGTCCATTGCGACGTCGGCGGCGGCTACGAGGAGAAGGCCGCCGGCCTTTCCAAGATCTCGCTCGAGTGGATGATCCGGGAGGCCGTGAGCTCCGGCCTGCGGATCAACCAGAAGGCCAGGGAGGCGATTCTCCCGATCGCCAATACGGCCGAGTACGCCGCGGCGGAGCCGCTCGCCGAGAAGCACGAGTCTCTTAAGGGCTTCTGGTGGGTCCCGGAGCTCATCCCGAGACGGATCAAGGACCCGGCGCGGAACTATGCAGCGCGGTGGATCTGGCCGCTGGGGCGACCGCGCGGCGTGCCGGATGACGCGGTCGTGCACGACTCGGTTCGTCTTCGGCGGGCCGGGAAGCCCGGGTACTGTCCTACGAACCTGCCCGGAGCCGTGACCTTCGTCAGCTGAATCGACAGCCACGTCGGAACAGGCTTCGCCACGCCTGGGACGAAACCGCTCCGCGATCGTCAGGGCCGCCTCGGGCCTCAACCTGCCGCGCCCGTTCGGGCGCTGCGAACCGAAAGAAGGAGCCACGGGATGAACGTCGCGTCAGGTCGCGGTTTCCATTGGACTCGAATCCTGTCGATCCTCTCGTTGCTCGTCGCGCCAGCGGTCGGCGCAGAAGCGCCCCCGACGCTGGAGCTCAAGGCGAAGAACGCGATCCTCCGGACGGGTGCACGATACGACCGAGCGTTCGTCGTCCACTTGAAGGGCGAGGGCAATCCCCTCGCAGGGAGGAAGGTGCGCCTGCGGGTCGAACCGGAGACGGCACCGCTCCTCTTGCTGGACCAGGCCGGGAACGCGGGAAAGAGCGCCGAAGCAGAGACCGACCCCGACGGGATCGTCGGCGTCGGGGCCGTGGTCTCGGACCTGGCGGCAGGGGACTCCACGACCGTCACGATCGAGGCGGCAGCCGCGCTCGACGGCGTAGCCGCTGTCGGCAGTACCAGCGTGACGGTCGTGCCGCTGGCCGTCACGGCGGAGTTCGCGTCCGCGAGCTTCCGGCCCCACCAATCGCACGTGGACGGCCTGACCGTCGAGGTGCGGGAGGCGAGTCTCGCGAAACAGGGTGCGATCGTCACCGTCGAGTCGGGCGACGCCTCGGTTCGCCTTCAACGGCCCGGCGCCGACCCGGCCTCCCGCATTCGCGCGACGACGGACTCGGACGGGAAGGCCCGGTTCATCCTCGACACGAACGCCGCCCGGTTGGACGGAGCAGCGACGACCTTCAGCCTCCTCGTCACGGTGATCGTCGACGACGGGCGGGTCACCAGGACGATTTCGGCCCTGCTGGATTCAGGATACGAATCGTCCTTCCTCTCCGACCGAGTCAGCTCCGAGGTCTTCCTGGGCGCGAGCCTCGCCCGGTCCTACGACGAAAACGGCAAGAGCAACGGATTCAACGAGACCTCGTTCGTGGGGCGCCTGAGAGTCGACACGCTCTGGACGCAGAAGAGGCGGACGGCGATCCACACGGAACTGGAGCTGCAGTTTAGTAGCTTCCCGACGACGGAGACCGACCCCGCCGAACCGGACGTGTCGATCACGAGCTATGCGGATTCCTTCGCCGGCAGTCTCGCCGTCATCCTCCAGCCCGGCTGGGCGGCGCAGTACTCGAAGACGTCGCGCAACCGGCGGCCGGAGCTTCGATACGACGCGCTTCGGTTCGGAGCGGTCGTACGGCTGGGCCTCATGTCTCGGGACTCGAAGAGATCTCCCGACGGGGACACGGACCTCCGCTTCCTCAGGGCCGGGCTGATCATGACGCACCATCAGACCGCGGCGTCGAAGGCGGAGGAGGACGACGTCAACGTGTTCCCGATGCGATACGTCGAGGTCGAGTACGGACGGTACGAGCAGATCTTCGACCAGCACGATGCGGACCGCCTGGTCGTCGAGGCAGGATTGCGCCTGCCCGGGATCGGGAACGACGCGATTCCGTTCTATGCGGGGTTCTACCTGAATGCCGGGGAAGGACAGGACGACATCCGCGTCTTCGCGGGCCTGCTCTTCCACGTCAACAAGCTCGTCGAGCTATTCCGGAAGTAGGAGGACGGCCGCCGCCCGCGGCCCTGCTGCCCGGACCGTCCTGGCCCACGCACCTGAAGACCATGCCGCGATTCTCCCAAAGGTTCGGGCGCCGCTGGATCCGCGGGCTCGGGTCCATCGGAGCGCGCGGGCCCCCGACGTGGCATCCCGCCACACGAGACCCCGCTCCGCGGCGGGAGAGCCCAGCCATGCGGACCGAGGCCAATTCCTCGACGGACATCGAGCGATGCGTGCAAGGAACAGCCTGAAACCTAAACCGATATCGGGGAGCGACCGTTCCGCGCACCGTCACCGCTGCCTCTCGGAAGGCGTAGGGCCGGTCTTGCGCGGGGCGGCGCTTCGGGAGTTGAAGACATGAGCAGACTCAGAGCGCTGGGATGGGTCCCAGACGTACCCAAGACGAGTGACTACACCGAGGAGCACCTGGAGGTTAGCCCCCTCCTCGCGAAGACGACGAAGCTCGGCCGGGGAGAGGACGCCGGGGGCGGAGGAAGGCGGAAAGCCGCTGCGGCTCCGGTCGCTCCGCCGTCGTCCGTCGACCTCCGCCAGTGGTTCTCGCCGGTCGAGGACCAGGGGTACATCGGGTCGTGCACCGCGCAGGCCGCGGTGGGCCTCCTCGAGTACTTCGAGAAGCGGTCGTTCGGGAGGTTCCTCGACGCTTCGCGGCTCTTCGTCTACAAGGCCGAGCGGAACCTCCTCGGCTGGACGGGAGACACCGGCGCCTACCTGCGCACGGCCATGGAGGCGCTCGTACTCTTCGGGGCTCCGCCGGAGCGGTACTGGCCGTACGACGGCTCACCTGCATCGGGGAACTCGCGGTACGACGCCGAGCCGCCCGCCTTCTGCTACGCCTTCGGCGCGAACTACCAGGCGGTGCGGTACTTCCGCCTCGACCCGAACGGGGCGCCGACCGCGACGGCACTGGCGAACGTGAAGCGCTACCTCGCGGGCGGTTTCCCGTCGATGTTCGGGTTCCCCGTCTACTCGGAGTTCGACAACCTTCTCCCGGGGAACCTCGTCGCGTTCCCCGGACCCAACAGCCACTACCGCGGGGGGCACGCGATCGTGGCGGCCGGTTACGACGACAACAAGATGATCGCCGGAGACAAGGGGGCACTCCTGATCCGGAACTCGTGGGGCCTCGGGTGGGGCGACCAGGGGTTTGCCTGGATGTCCTACAGGTACGTCACTGGCGGTCTGGCAACGGACTGGTGGACGCTGATCTCCGCCGAGTGGGTCAACACGAGCCAGTTCTGAACGGAAACGAATCGGGCGGGCGGGGCGGGACCGGGACCGTTCCGTCCGCCATCTCACCGGGTCTCATGCCCGGACTGCCCGAGAGGAGAGGGCCGATGCCGAAGTACTGGATGGTCACGAACCGCAATAGAACGGGCTCCCAGCTCGGTGCCCAGCGGGTCGCGCTGACCTACTGGGTCGCCGAGGAGGCTCCGCTCGAAGACCTCTCCCGGTGGAGCCAGCTCAGTGCCGGGAAGTTCAAGGAGGGGCTGCTCAACACGGCGCGGACGTTTCCGGCGCTTCAGCCGACCGGTGAGCACGTGGACCAGAAGCACGTCTGCCTGTTCGTTCACGGCTACAACTCGTCCTGGGCGGAGGCCGTGGGGCGTTACGAGAAGCTCTGCCACGGCCTTTTCGCCGGCGACGCCGGGCTGGGGAGCTGCGTCCTTTTCACCTGGCCGAGCCATGGGTCGCCGGCCGACTACCTTCCGGATCGTTCCGAGGCGCGCGAGAGCTCACAGGACCTCGCCGAGCTCCTCGTCCTCCTCTACGAATGGCTCCTCCGGAACCAGGCGATGGCGACACGAAGCCCGGAGGCCGCCTGCCGCGCGAAGACGAGCCTGATCGCGCACTCGATGGGGAACTACGTGCTCCAGAAGGCGATGCAACTCGCCTGGAGCCGGAAGAACAAGCCGCTGTTGGTGAGCCTGATCAACCAGCTCGTGATGGTGGCCGCCGACGTCGACAACGACCTCTTCGCGAGCGGCGATCGGGTGGACGGAAGTGACGGCGACGCGATGGCGAACCTCACCTATCGCGTTTCGGCGCTCTACTCCGGGAGAGACGCCGTCCTGGGGATGAGCGCGGGGCTGAAGCACTTCGGCAAGAGGCGCCTCGGACGAAGCGGCCTCGACCCGAACGTGCCACGCCCGGACAACGTCTGGGACTTCGACTGCTCCGGCCTCTTCCCTCCCGACCAGCCGAACATCCACTCCGCCTACTTCGAGCTGGAGGCCACGCTGGATCTCATGCGCGACATCCTGAAGGGGATCGATCGCAAGGAGTTGAGGAAGCAGTACTAAGCCGGATGACGGGCCGACTCGCCGCGGCGATCGTCCGGGCCTTTGACGGGCCGTGGAGCTGAGACGCAGATGGAGAAGACCGACATCGCGGCGCTCGAAGCGGCCCGGCGCGGCTGACGTTCGATGGATCGGCAGGTGTGAGCCTGAGCCACGCCCTCGTGCCAGTCGTGGCCCAGGGCTTTCTCTTCGTTCAACCCACCGGACAGTGCACCCGTTCCGGCGTGCAGACCGCGTCCTCCTCGTTCGGCGTCGGCAACGTCACGGGCGCCGACACCGGATCCGACGGCGGCGGCAGGGGCACGCCGACCGCTTCGATCAGCCGGCGGGCCATCCACCGGGCGAGGTCGAACGCGGAGGTCGGGGCCGTCTTCTCGGGCTTGATGCCCCAGCGCGGCTCGGCGGTCCGCGGCGAGTCCGCGAGGGCGACTCCGCTTCCGACGAGCAGGGCACCGCCCAGGACGATCGAAGCAAAGGTCTTTCTCACGACTTCCTCCTCCAGCCCTTCCGGGGCTCAGTGAAGGCGTCGGGGAGCGCTCTCCGGTATGCCTTGTGAGACTAGGCTGCGCGAGGAGGGCGTTTTTGCAACAGGGCTGGCGAACTTTCTTTCAGACCGCTCGACGGAGACGCGTGGCGATCTGCCGTTCCGCCCGTGACCTCAACGTCGCGATGAGGTCCACGTCGGGGATGTCGCCGGCGAGCGCGGCCTCGAGCGACCGGAGGATGTCGGACTCCACGGCATTCGAGGCGCGAAGGGCTTCCCCCAGGGCCTCGAGCGCCTTTCGCGCCTCGAAGTGGGCGCCAGATCTGGACAGCGCCTCCACGCGAAAAAGGCCCATCTGCAGCTCGTCGGCCGTGGCGCCCTGCGTCGCGAACAGCGCTGCCGCCGCCCCGAAGGCCCGTGCGGCCTCGACGAAACGGCCTCCCTGGTAGAGGGTCCTGGCGAGATTGGCGCGAATGAACGAGTGGACGGCCGGCCGGGCCTCGCGATTCACGAGACGGAGGGCACGGGCATACTCGCGCCGGGCTTCCGCGACGCGCTCCAGGCGGAGCAGGCACCCGCCGATCCCGTTCAGCGTCGAGACGTAAGTGTTCCAGCGCTCGTAGCCTGCGAGCACCGGCAGGAGCGTCCGGAACTCGGCCAGGGCCTCTTCGTCCCGGTCGAGATACGACAGGGCGATGGCGTGCGCCGCTCCCGCCTTCGCCGCCTCGTCCTCCAGCCCCAGCGCCCGGAACGTCCCCCTCGCCCTCTCGGCCAGGTGCAGCGCCTCCTCGGCCCTGTCGAGGAACGCGCGCCGCTGGGCCTCGACCAGCTCGACCGAGGCGAGGCGCCGTTCGGAGACGGAGCCTCGGGCGAAGGCGCCGTAGGCGCGACGCAGGTCGCGGCCTCCTCTCAGGAACTCGCCGGTCCAGTTGCAGGCGGTGCCCTGGACGAGAAGGGAGAGCCCGAGCAGGTCGTCGAGGGGATAGGCGTGCTCGGCCGGGGCGTCGAGGGCTCGACCGTCGGCCCGGGCGGCCAGTACGGCGTCAGCGGAGGCACGGCCGAAGCGTGCCCACCGGGCCGGGCCTTCGACCATGTTGTAGAGGGCGTCGTCGAGGGCGTAGCCGAGGCCGTAGCGGTCGCGCAGGGCGAGGAGGTCGAGGGCGGAGAGCGCCTCGCGCAGGTCCGCGTCCGGGGCGGCGGCCGCGCTCAGGAGGCGGCTCTTGACCTCGGCGGCCTCGCGGCTCGCCGCGAAGACCTCCTGAACGGCTCCGTCGCCGGCGAGCGGCGATCGCCGCCCGAGGAGCGTGCCGTCCGGCCGGCAGCGAAAGAGGTCGCCCTCCGGGAGCTCGAGCTCGGCCAGCGCTTCCTCGAGGGCGGGGAGGGTCGTCTTCAGGGTCCGATCGAGCTTCTCGATCTCGCGGTAGGCCGAAGCGCAGGCGGGGCAGGAGGAGAGGTGCCGCTTCAGCCGCGCGGCGTCCATGTCCGGCATCTCCCCCTTGAGGAGGACGAGAAGCGTGAAGTCGTCGGGATGGGGGGCGGTCATCGGGTCGCTCCGAGAATCGCGCGGAGACGTCGGATGCAGCGATCCAAGAGGACCCAGACGACGTTGGACGAGGCGTACGCGAGCGCCTCGGCCGTCTCCTTGAGGGTCTTCCCCTCGAGGTAGTGGGCCCGGATGAGCCGGCGGCAGGCGGGAGAGGCCTGCGCGAGCGTCTGGCGGAGAAGGATGTGGACCTCGGTCCGCAGGTCCGGAGCAACCCGCTCGTCGGCGGTCCTCGTGTCGTCCTCGATGGGCGCTTCCCGCCTCACGCCCCTGTTCCGGAGGAACTGGAGCGTGCGGAGGTGAAGGATCCGGAACGCGAGCCCTTCGGCCTCGCGAACGGGCTCGTCGTAGCGCATCAGCTCGAGGAGGACGTCCTGCATCAGGTCTTCGACCTCTGGCGCCGAGAGGCGGAACCGGTAACGGAGATGCGCCTCCATCCTGCGGCGAAGGTCACCCTTCGTCGCAATGAACTCGGCGAGCTCCAGCCGGGTCCGGGGAATCCGGTGTTCGGCATCCATGAGCGAAGCTCCCTGGGAAGCCCGATTTTCTAACATCCCCTGTCGGCCAATTAAGGGAAATCGTCCGTCCACGCGGGGACGCGCTCCAGCAGCCGGGACGGCGGCCCTCCTCCGGGCCGGCCGGGAGGTCAGTACGGGTCGTAGACCCGGGTCACCCGCGGGCTGACCTGGCACGTCACCTCGTATGTGATCGTCCCGAGCGTTTCGGCCCACTCCTCGCAGCGGATCTCGGCCTCGCCGCTCCGGCCCATGAGGACGACCTCGTCGCCGACCTTCACGTCCGTCTCCTCTCCGAGGTCGACCATGCTCTGGTCCATGCAGACGCGCCCCACGACGGGACAGCTCCGGCCGCCGATCAGGACGCGGCCCCGGTTCGAGAAGAGGCGGTTGAAGCCGTCGGCGTAGCCGGCCGGGATCGTCGCGATCCACGTGTCCCGCGGGGCGACCCAGGTCCGGCCGTAGCCGATCGAGGTCCCGGCGGCGACCTTCTTCAGGAACGACACGCGCGTCCGGAGGCTCATCCCCGGCTTCAGCGGGATCGTGTCAGGCGTCTCGCGGTCGGGGCGGAAGCCGTAGGCCATGATCCCCGGCCGTACCATGTCGAGCCACGCGGGCTCGTGCCCGAGGATCGCGCCCGAGTTCGCGCAGTGGACGAGGAGCCGCTTCCCCGCCGCCTCCTGGACGTCCTCGGCGACGGCGCGGAACGCCGAGACCTGCTCGCGCGTGAACGCCGGGTCGGCCGCGTCGCTCGCGGGAAGGTGCGTGAAGACCCCTTCCAGCTCGACGCCCGGCAGCGCGGAGAGCCGGAGCGCGAGGGACGCCGCCTCGTCGGGGACGACGCCGACGCGACCCATCCCGGTGTCGACCTTGAGGTGGACGGACGCCGGCCGGCCCGCCTCGCGCGCCGCGTCGGCGGCCGCCCCGGCCTCCTCCGCGCTGCAGACCGCGAGCGTGATCCCCGCCCCGACGGCTGCCGTCATCTCCCCGGGAAACGTCGGCCCGAGCTTGAGGATCGGCAGGGAGAGGCCCGCCTCGCGGAGCTGGATCCCCTCGGGGACGGTCGCGACCCCGAGCCAGTCGGCGGCGCCGGTCGCCTCGGCCATCCGCGAGACGGCGACGGCGCCGTGCCCGTAGCCGTTCGCCTTCACCGCGACGAGGACCTTCCGCGCGGCCCCCACGGCGGCGCGGAGGGCGAGGAGGTTGTCGCGGATGTTCCCGAGGTGGATCCGGGCGTGGGTCGCGTAGAGGAGGCTCATCCCCGGATCACGACCTTCTGCACGTAGGGGCTCGTCGAGAGCGCGAGGAGGGCGCCGTAGCCGGGCCAGAACTCGAGCTCGTCTCCCACCCTCACATTCTCCACCGCATCCTCGACGTCGAGAATGAGGTGGTCGCTCGACCCGCCGAGGACCGTGATCCCCGGAAGGACGGGCTCGATGCCGTCCACGGCGACGTCCTGCCGCCCGAGGTTGCAGATGGCCCGGAGGCGCACTCCCCGGTCCTCGAACTCGGGGGTGTCGCCGAAGGCGTCCTGACCCCGGTCGCCGATCGGCATCGACGGCTTCCTCTCGACCTCGACGACCTCGGCGACCATCCGGAAGGTGTCCTGCCGGGTGCCGGGAAGGGGGCTCCGGTCGATGACGTTCCGGCCGAGGACGATTGCCTCGCCGATCCGGAAGTGGTTGATCCCGTCCGGCATCTCGCCGCTCGCGAGGAGGGGGAGGTTCGCGCTGTTGCCGCCGGAGAGGACGTCGAGGGCGAGCCCCGTCGCCTCGCGGCAGCGGTCGCGGACCTCGACGAGGGCCGTCATGTTCTCGCGGGTCGGGATGACGCCGCCGTAGCAGGCGAGGTTGCAGCCGAGGCCGGCGACCTCGATGTTCCGGAGCTTCGAGGCCCCGCGGACCACCTCGATCGCCTTGTCGGGCCAGACCCCCTCCCGCAGGTCGCCGACGTCGACCATCACGAGGACCTGGTGCGTGACGCCGTGGAGGAGAGCCGCCTCGGAGAGGAGCTCGATCGTCCGGAGGTTGCTGTTGAGCGTCACGTTCGCGCAGCGGACGACGTCGGCCACCCGGCTCGGCGCGGGGATCCTGAGGAGCATGAGCGGCCGGTCGATCCCGGCGTCGGCCATCGCCTGGAGGTTCCGGATCCGGCTGTCGGCGACCATGTCGGCGCCCCCGGAGACGAGGGCGTTCACGACGGCCGGGTGCGCGCAGACGACCTTCGTCACCGCGGCGACCTGCGCCCGGCGCGCGTGGCAGAGGGAGACGACGGAGCGCGCGTTCTGCGCGATCCGGTCGGGGTAGATCTCGAGGCGGGGCGTCCGGATGTACATGGGGCTCCTCAGGAGCTCTCCGACGCCGCCCGCGCGTCGACCCATCGCCGGAAGGTCGCACGGACGTCGTCTGGGTACTCGGTGGAGATCGTGCCGAGCGCGCTGAAGCGGTACGCGGCGTCGACGAGGATCGTGGCGGACGGGTCGGGGAGGAGGTGCTTCCCCGCGCCGGTGCAGACCGCCCGGAGGCACTCCGCCGCGCCCTCCACCTTCGTGAGGGCGCCGCCGGTGGCGACGACCCACTTCACGGCGGTCAGGTCCTTCCCCTTCACGATCGGGCGCCGTCCGGTCGGGGTGAAGAGGTCGGTGACGACGCCCGCGTGCCGGCGCGCGCCGATGGAGACGGCCCTCTCGCAGAGCCAGCGGGTGAGCGCCTTCTGGCGATCGGTGACGGGGAGCGCCGCGAGGTCGGAGAGGCGGGTCTCGCCGTCCGGCTCGCCGGCCAGATCGACGACGTTCCGCGCGTTCACGAAGACGCCGAGGTCCCCCTCGACGGTCCTCTTCGCGCGCGGCTCCGGCTCGACGAGCCGGGAGTGCCACTCGGCGCCCCCTTCCGTCACGCTGTGGACGTCCGTCGTGGCGCCCCCCACGTCGAAGACGAGGCAGTCGCCGGCGACCTCGGCGAAGAGCTCGGCGCCGCGGAGGACGGCGCCGGGCGTCGGGAGGATGCCGTGCCTCGTCCGCTCCCCGAGGCGCTCCATTCCGGGGGCCTTCACGATGTGCCTGTTGAACGCCTCGTGGACGAGGCGGCGGAGCGGCTCGACGTTCAGGACGTCGACGTCGGGGAAGACGTTCTCGGCGACGTGGAGCTCGGCGCCCGCCTCGCGGAAGAGCTCCGCGACGCGGTTCCGGAGCGCCGCGTTCCCCGCGTAGAGGACGGGCGAGGCGAGGCCGAGCCGCGCGAGCCTCTCCGCGTTGCGAAGGACCGTCCCCTTCTCGCCGAAGTCGACGCCCCCCGCGAGGAGGACGAGGTTCGGCCGGATCTCGCGGACCTCGCCGAGGTCGCCGTCGTCGAGCTCCCCCGCCGTCACGAGCTTCACGATCCCGCCGGCGCCGAGGGCGGCCTCCCGCGCCGCCCGGGCGGTCATCGAGGGCGTCAGGCCGTGGACGGTCATCCGGAGGCCCCCGGCGGCCGAGCTGTTGACGAACGTCTCGGCGCCGGCGGGGTCGAGGCCGGAGCGCGCGCGCAGGTCGGCGACGGCGGCGTCGACGCCGATTCCGACGTCCCCCGCCGCCACGCTCGTCGCCGCGAAGCCCTGGGCGACGTGGTCGAACCCGCCATCCGGCGAGCGGCGGAAGCCGTTTGCCTTCGTGATCGTCGAGCCGACCTCGAGCGTCAGGACCTCGATCTGCATCGGCGTCCCCGGACCCTCCCCCTCAGGCGGCGCCGCGCGCCTTCAGCGTCTTCACCATCGCGTTGACGACGTGGATCCCCTTCGTCCCCCGGCCGAACGTCGCGTCGAGCCCGGTCTCCTTCGCCATCTCCCGGCTCACCTGCGTGCCGCCGGCAACGAGGACGACGCGGTCGCGGATCCCCTTCTCGCGGCAGAGCTCGGCGAGCTTCCGCATCTGGGCGCGGTGGACGTCGTTGTGGCTGATGATCGTGGAGATCAGGATCGCGTGCGCCCCGGTCTCGATGGCCGCGTCGACGAGCTTGCCGACCGGCACCGACGTCCCGAGGTAGTGGTACTTCACCCCGTACTTCTCGATGCCGCCGTGCTTGATGTCGAGGATCTCGCGGAGGCCGACGCTGTGCTCGTCCTCGCCGACCGTCCCCGCGACGACCCTCAGGCCCACGGCCTTCACCGCCTCGCGGAGCTCCTGCTCGGGGAGGATCACCTCCTTCTCGGGGATTTTCAGCGCCGTCCGGTCGACGTCGAACGCCACCTTCCCCTTCACCTCGACGAAGCACCCCTCCGCCGGGTGGAGGACCATCGTGTTGATGACCTCGGGGTCGACGAGCCCCATCCTCTTCGCCATCTCGACGGCGTAGACCGGGGCGATCTCCTCGTTCTCGGGAACGAAGAGCTGGACGAGGACCATCCCGTCGCCGGCCCACTCGGCTTCGGGCCGGATCGCGTTCCCCTTCCGGTACGGAAGAGTCTTCTCGAGCCGCCGGTGGCAGTTGTCCTCGGGGTCGAGCTCGTCGAGGAAGACGATCTTCCCAGGGTCGCAGAGCGTGCAGCCGCCGATCGGGTCGCAGGCCTTCGCGACGTCCGCGGGGAGGTGGTTCGTCCCGAAGTGGTCGCAGACGGGAGCGAGGTAGTCCGGGTCGCGCGGGACGAGCGAGCCCGCGCCGACGCCCCCCTTCCCGTCGCGGGCGATGCCGTCGCCGCTCCGCTCGGGGTACTTCGCCGAGTCGACGAAGAAGCCCTTCTCCACCGCCGCGAAGTAGCCCCCCACCTCGAGGACCTCCTCGAGGAAGGCGACGGCGCGCTCCTTCAGGTCGCGCACCATCTCCCCGAGCGGCCCGTCGTGGTTGAGCGACACGAGCTCCTTGATGCCGTCGAGGGCGGCCCAGGTCTGCTTGACGGTCTGGACGCCGCGGACGTTGTTGTAGTGCCACGGCACGTTCCGCCCCTCGTCGGGGGTGATCGTGCTCTGGATGTCGGCGCGCGTGAGCATCGAGATGAGCGTGTCGACCGTGTGGGTCCTCACCGCCTCCTCGATGTCGGCCTCGATGTAGCGGGTGTTCTGCTGCGCCCGCATCCGGTAGTCGGAGAAGAAGTCGCGGAGCGCGACGGCGTACGGCAGGTCGTACCAGAGCTTCGGCGCGGGCGGGGCGTTCGGCGGGACGGTGGAGAGGCCGATCAGGTCCTTCTCCATCCCGACGGCGACCGAGAACGCGCAGTTGATGCCGTGCTGGACCATCAGCTCGGGCATGACGAGCCAGCCCGCCTTCGCGGTGGCGTTCGCGTTGTGCGCGCCGTCGATCTGGAAGATCCGCGCGCCGGCCATGACCTTCTTCGCCTCCGCCGCGTCGACGAAGGAGCGGTACATGTTCACGTTCCGGTAGAGGACGTTGTACTGCGGGTCCTGGTGGGCGCCGTTGATCCCCTCCTCGGCGAAGAGGACGGCGACCTCGGGGCCGGCGACGCCCGAGACGTACGAGTGGAAGTTGATCGGGCGGCCGACCTCCTTCTCGATCTCGTCGCACGCCTTTCGGCTCGCGCGGATCTGCTTGCGCGTGATCGGCACGCCGCCGATCCCCTCGGGAGTCCCCTCGAGGAGGCCGTCGATGTGGCTCTGTCCGGTCGTCCGGATGACCATGATGTGGTCGGCGCCGTGCCAGGCGGCCATCCGCATCCTCCGGATGTCGTCCTCGAAGCGCCCCGAGGCGATCTCGGTCGTCACGACGCAGGAGGGCTGCGGGTCGATGTGGTCGAAGTACTTGCTCGCCGGGAGGCCGATCGACCTCTCGAGGGGCCTCGACATGTCGCGGAAGTGGAACGGCCCCATGTCGACGCCCCCCTCGGGCACGTCGCGCCAGGTCCACCCCTTCCGCGGCGGGTGGTAGCTCTCGAGCCCCTCGAGGATCTTCTCGACGTCGAGCTTCCGGTCGGGAGGAGTCGGCTTCGTCATCGCTCTCTCCCCGGGCTCAGAAGAGCCCCTCCAGGACGGTCCGGTCGTCGAGGATCGCCTGCGCGGCGGCGCGGAGGTCGGTCCCGTTCTTCTTCGACACCTTCAGGACGACGTGCCCCGCTCCCTTGCCGAGGAGCCCGGCGTCGAGGACCGCCTTCACGACCCCCTGCGTGGTGACGGAGTCGATCCCCATCCGAAGGAGGACGGCCCGCTCGATGGAGGGGCTCGTGTGGCCCTTCGCGAGGTCGAGGATCGGGGCGACGACCTCGTTCGTGAGCGTCCAGAAACGGGCCTTGAGCTCTTCGTCGCCCAGCTTCGCGAGCGCGGCGCGGCGCTCCTCGAACCGGGCGATCCTGTCGTCGGTCATGTGTGTCTCCCTCACGCGAGGGTCGCGGCGGCCTGCCGGACCCAGGCGGGCTCTTGCTTGAGGTCGGCGGCGAGGAAGGCGACGTCGCCTTCCGTCCACTTCTCCGCCGGGTGGAGCTTCGCGGCGTTCTTCAGGTAGGAGAGGCGGAGCTTCTCCATGTCCTGCACCCGGCCGCGCACCATGTCGAGCGAGGCGGGGAGGACGATCGTCTTCCCGGGGACGTTCCCGGCCGGGTCGCCGACCCTCACCTCGATCCCGTTCTCGCGGGCGAACGAGAGCTGGCGGTTGTGGTGCTTGCCGGCACCCGTGTACTCGGTCTCCTGGACGACGACGACCTGGTCGCGGTCCATCTGACGGGCGAGCGTGACGGCCGCCGTGAGGCTCGTGTTCCCCGCCGGCCCGCGCTCGAGCCCCTCGAGCTTCGTCATCAGCTCCGTGACGTAGAAGACCTCGCCCTGGCTGACGAGCTGGTACTCGTCCATGTAGCGGAGGCTGCGCGCCGCGTTCCGCGGGACGTCGACCCGGTCGGGCCAGGTGGCGAAGGGGACGCCGAAGCCGGTGTGCCCCGTCGTGAAGCTCTTCCGGTTGAAGTCGCGGTCGGAGGCCATGTGGAGGCCGGCGAGGTCGACGGAGCAGGCGACGATCCGCGTCGCCGCGCACCCCTCGGCGAGGAGGCCGCGGGCGGTGCCGGTCAGGTTCCCGCCGCCGGCGTGCGTGACGACGACGGCGTCGGGGTCGCGGTGGTAGCGGGCGCGCACCTGCCGGGCGATCTCGACGCCGAGCGTCTCGACGCCCCGGATGCCGAACGGCGTGTAGAGGCTCGCGTTGAAGAAGCCGGTCTCCTCGAGCGTCTTCAGGAGGACGTAGAAGAGCTCCGGCCCGACGGTCAGGCGCTGCACCTCGGCGCCGTAGGCCTCGCAGGCGCGCGACTTCTCGAGGATCTCGGGCTGGCCGACGCCGCGGCTGTCGAAGACCTCCTGGAGGACGATGCACCGAAGGTCGCGCATCGCCGCCTGGCTCGCGACGCCGGCGCCGTAGTTGCCGCTCGTCGCGGTCGCGACGCCCGCGTAGCCGCGCGCCTTCGCGGCGTAGACGCTCACCGAGGCGCGCCGGGCCTTGAAGGAGCCCGAGGCGTTCGCCGCCTCGTCCTTCACCAGGATCCGCGCCCCCTTCCCGGGGGCGGCCGTCGCGCGGACCGCCTCCGTCAGGCGCGTCAGCTCGTGGAGCGGCGTGTTGCCGACCTTCGTCTCCCCCTGGATGCGGGCGACGTCGTCGAGCGTGAAGCCGGTCCCGGCCATCATCCGCTCGTAGTCGAAGGCGATCGGGCTCGAGACGTACGTCTCGAAGTCGATCCCGAGGCTCGCCTTCATGATCTCGTTCTTCCGGGAGAGGACGGCGGCGTAGGTCGTGTCCCTCACGTCACTTCTCCCTCAGCCCGATCGTCAGCAGCTCCGGCACGGTCGTCCCGAAGCTGTGCTCGTAGGACGGGTTCACCGCCCGGAGGACGCCGTGGTGCGTCCGCCCGATCAGGCTCTTCACCGCGACCTCCTGCCCGACCTCGGCCTCCTCCACGAGGAAGCCTGACAGGCGGAGGACGTAGGGCGTGGCGGCGGTGTCCTCCGGAAGGCCGGGGGCCCTCTCCGCAGGCTGCAGGACGATCGACTCGATCTCGACCCAGGTTCCCCGGGCGACGCTCATGGCGTTCAGACCCGGCGGCGGTAGGCGCTCGCGCCCATCAGGGCGGCGGGGACCGGGAGGTCGACCATGCTCTTGAGGCCCGGAGTCGCCGCGACGACGTGCGGGATCATGTTCACGGCGACGCCCATCGTGGCGATGCCGCCGGCGATCTCCGGGCCGGTCGACATGTGGATCTCGGGCTTGCCGTAGATGTTGATGTAGTCGCCCGTCCCCTGTCCCTCGAGGTGAGGGTGGATCTGCTGCGGGTGGACGAGCCGGACGACGGGCTTCTCCCCCGCGTACCCGACCGCGACGTGCGCGCAGCCGGCGACCATTCCGGGAGCGACCTTCACGTGCGGCGTCTCGCGGTAGACCTTGCTGACGATCGGCTCGCGGCTCTCCTCGATGCGCGTCACGCCGAGGCCGAGGGCGTCGCTGATCATCCGGATGCTCTCGGGGAAGCCGACGTGCCCGACGATGGAGCCTTCCGCCACGCCCTTCGCGAACTCCTCGGGGGTCGTCCCGACGCCCTGCGTCTTCATGACCGTCGGCCCGTACGGGCTGAGGTCGTTCACGCGGCTCGCCTCGATCCGCTCCACGCTGTGGCAGACGCCCGAGAGCGTCACGACGAGGAGGTCGAGGACGAAGCCGGGGTTGACGCCGGTTCCGAGGAGCGAGACGCCGTTCTCCTTCGCGAGGGCGTCGAGCTCGGCGGCGAGCGCGGGGCTCTGGGCCTCGGGGGCCGCAAGCTCCTCGGCGATGGAGATGCAGTTGATTCCGGCCGAGAGGATCCTCCTGAGGTCGGGCGCCTGCTCCCTCGTCCAGGAGGTCGTCGCGATGACGACGAGGTCGACCTTCGCCCTGTCCAGAACCGTCGCCGGGTCGTTCGTCACGACGACGCCGAGCTTGCGGCCGGCGCCGAGGACCTCGCCGAGGTCCTTCCCCACGTAGTCGGGGCGCATGTCGATGCCGCCGACGAGCTCGAGGCCGTCCTTCTCGAGGACGAGGCGGGCCATGCCGCTGCCCATGGCGCCGAGGCCCCACTGGACCACACGGAACTTCTTCATTGGATTCCTCCTGCCGGACCGCCCGTTCGAACCGCCCGGCGGAGAGCCGCGGGCAGGAACAGTGGCGCCGTCCGACCGGGCATTCTACCGGCTCGAGGCGCTTCCCGTCCTCTCCTTGACGTCTCGGTCCCGGGGGCTCATATTGAATGTGGTTCAGTAACCGGCCGACGTTCAGGAGCGACGATGGGAACCCTCGAACGACGCGGGCGCGAGAAGGCGGAGCGGAAGCGGCAGATCCTGAAGGCCGCCCGGAAGCTCTTCTGGAAGAACGGCTTCGCCCGGACGACGATGCCCGCGATCGCCGAGGCCGCCGAGCTCTCCGCGGGGACCCTCTACCTCTACTTCCCTTCCAAGCACGCGCTCTACGCCGAGCTCCTCGACGAGGGGTTCGACCTCCTCGAGTCCCGGCTGAGGGAGGCCGTCGCGAAGGGGCGCGCTCCACGGAAGTCCGCCGAGGCCCTCGTCGACGCCTTCCTCGGCTTCGCCCGCGAGGCGCCCGACTACTTCGACGTCCTCTTCTTCACGCTCCAGGAGCCCGGGCGCGAGATGCAGGTCCTGCGCGAGGGGCGCGACGTCATGACGCGCCTCGACCGCCGGCAGGAGGCGTGCAAGGCGGTCGCTGCGGGCGTCCTGCGTCAGGCCCGCCCCGCCCTCGGCGCCGAGGAGCTCGCCCGGAGCGTCGACGCCCTCTGGAGCATGCTCGCCGGCGTCGTCCTCTACTTCCTGCGCGACGAGCCCGCGACGTTCGCGGCCGTCGCCGCGCGGGCCCGCTCCGTCATCCTCCGCGGGATCCTCGGGAGGGAGTGACCGTGCCCGCCCTCTCTTTTTTTCCCACTTTACTGAATGTCATTCAGCGAACGAACTTCGTTCGGATGGAGGCCCCGTGAAGATCCTCCTCGTCCTCCCCGCCGCCGGACACCTCCGCGTGACCCGCGAGAGCCCCGACGTCCCCCGACGCGCGATGCTCCGCTTCTCCGTTCTCCCGCTCACGATCGTCGCCGCGCTGACGCCGCCGGAGCACGAGGTCGTCGTCTGCGACGAGAACGTCGAGCCGCTCGACCTCGACGCGGACGTCGACCTCGTCGGCGTCACGTTCATGACGGCTCTCGCGCCGCGGGCGTACGAGATCGCGCGCGCGTTCCGGAGCCGGGGAAAGGTCGTCGTGGCGGGAGGGTTCCACCCGACGCTCCAGCCCGCGGAAGCCACCGCGCACTTCGACGCCGTCGTCGTCGGCGACGCGGAGGGGGCCTGGCCCCGCCTCCTCGCCGACCTCGAGGCGGGGCGCCTTCAGCCGGTCTACCTTTCCTCGCCGCACGGGGACCTCTCCGGCACGCCCGTCCCCCGCCGCGAGCTCCTCGCGCGGACCGCCCGGCACTACGCGACGATCCACGCCGTCCAGGCGACGCGCGGCTGCGTCCACGCCTGCCGCTACTGCTCGGTCGCCGCCTTCCACCGCTCGACGCTCCGGACTCGCCCGGTGGCGAGCGTCGTCGCCGAGGTCGCGGCCCTCCCGCGCGACTTCATGTTCGTCGACGACAACCTGATCGCCGACCGCGGCTACGCCCGGGATCTCTTCGCGGCCCTCGCGCCGCTCCGGAAGCGCTGGGTCGGCCAGTGCTCGATCGAGCTCGCCGACGAGCCCGACCTCCTCCGCCTCGCGCGCGCCGCCGGCTGCGTCGGCCTCTTCGTCGGCGTCGAGACGACGAGCCCCGAGGGGCTCGCCTCGCTCGACAAGGCCTGGAACGAGGGGGAGCGCCTCCGCGAGCGGCTCGCGACGCTCCGCCGCGCGGGGATCGGCGTCATCGCAGGGATGATCGTCGGCCTCGACCGCGACGAGCCGGACGTCTTCGAGCGGACGCTCCGATTCCTCGCCGAGGCCCGGATCGACGGCCTCCAGCTGAACGTCCTGACGCCGCTCCCCGGAACCCCGCTCCACGCCGACCTCGAGAGGCAGGGGCGGATCCTCGAGCGCGACCTCGCCCGCTACGACTTCCGGCACGCCGTCATCCGCCCCGCGCGGATGACGCCGGAGGAGCTCCAGGCCGGCGCCGACTGGCTCTACGCCCAGTACTACCGGCTCGACCGGATCCTCCTCCGGTTCCTCCGCGCGCTTCCCGTCCTCGGCGTCGCGGGCGCCGTCCTCGGCCTGAAGCTCGGCCTCACCTACCGCTACGACAACCGCCGCGAGGGGATCGTCGGGTGGAACCCGGCGCGGAGCAGGCAAAGAAGGTCAGCGGGATTCGGGACCTGGCAGGTGCCGGAGGTCCTCGAGGTCCTTCGGCCGGCCGCTCGCCGCCTTGTTCCGCTTCAGGTCCGCGAGGCTCGGAACCCACACCGGCTCGCCGTCGAGGAGCATCTCCTCCCTGGCCCGCCAGCAGTCCTCGAACTCCACTCCGGAGACCGATGTCAGGACTTCGATCCGGAGAGGCGGTAGTCCCATGCGGACGACCTGATCCGGTTTCAGGAGAAGGTCGACCGAAAGCGCTGGAACCTCGAACCCGAAAGCACGGATCGCGGACACGACCTTCTCCGCGTTCTCCGGGCTGCGCCTGACCCAGATGTCGATGTCCGCCGTCGCACGCGGGTAACCGTAGAGGCCGACCGCGTAACCCCCGACGAGGAGGTACTCAGCCCCGTTCGAGCGAAGCGACCTCAAGAACTCGGCGAAGTCGATCGGTAGCCGGATCGTAGCCATAGATCACCTGCCGCTGGATCTCGATCGCCTCGAGCCGCTCGTCGATGCTCCGGGCGAGCCAGTAGCCCAGGTCGTCGTCCTGCCGATCCAGCGGGACGACGTCGAAGGCCGAGCGGTCCATCCGCAATCCGTCGCGAGCCGCGTTCACGAGGCGATTATCCTCTCCCTCACGCCCTCCCACGGCTCTCCCCGCCGTACGCGCCCCCGGCGACGAGGTGCGCGGCGCGGAGCGGCTCGGGAATCCGGCCGTGAAGCGCGGTCCGGCGGATCACGTCGGCCGCCTCGTCGAGGGAAAGCCCCGCCCGCTGTACGAAGACGTCGGCGCACGGCTCCATCAGCCCTGCCGCCTCGACGAGCGCCCACTTCCGGGCGCCGCCCGGGACGCGCGAGAGGAGCGCGTCGCGGATCGCGTCGAGGTCGGGGGCCCGCCGCGCGACGACGAGGACGGGGAGGCCGGTGAGGCGCCGGAGCGCCGCGAGGTCGACGACGTTGAAGCCGGCGACGGCGATCCCCTGGAGCATCACGAGCTGGAGCTGCGGCGCCCACTTCGAGCCCGAAACGAGCCGCGCGAGGACGTCCGTCGCGTTCCGCCCGTCCTTGCGGACCTTCCCCGAGACGACGCCGGTGAACGTCGCCTCCGAGAAGACGCAGCCGAGGACGGGAACGTCCCCCTTGTGCGCGCGGGGGAACGGCGCGTCGTCGAAGCCGACGACGTGGGAGATGGCCACCGGACGAGGTTAGACGAAGCGGCGACGCGGCGTGCCCCCTCCCGCGGACGAGCCGCGCCCGCCCGCGGACGACCGCAGTAGACTGCCCGCGGAACGCAACCGCAGGAGGGCGCCGTGACGGAACGGACGCTCGACCGCTATCGCCTCCTGGGCGAGCTGGGCCGCGGCGGCATGGGTGTCGTCCACGAGGCCCTCGACACGACGCTCGGGCGGCGCGTCGCGATCAAGCTCCTCCCCCCCGAGCGGGTCGCGGACCCCGAGCGCCGGGAGCGGTTCCTGCGCGAGGCGCGCGCGGCGTCGGCGCTGAACCACCCCGGCATCGTCACGGTCCACGACCTCGGCCGGGCGGACGGGCTCGACTTCATCGTGATGGAGCTCGTCGAGGGGGAGACGCTCGCGGACCGGATCGCGCGCGGGCCGATCGCCCCCGGCCTCGCGCTCGGCATCGCCGTCCAGGTGGCCGACGCGCTCGCCCGGGCGCACGCCGCGGGAATCGTCCACCGGGACCTGAAGCCCTCGAACGTCATGGTGACGCCGGAGGGGACGGCGAAGATCCTCGACTTCGGCCTCGCGAAGCTCGTCGAGCCCCCGTCGGGCGAGGGGGGCGACACGCTGCGCCTCCGCCGCGCCGACCAGGGCGAGAGCGCCGAGGGAATCCTCCTCGGAACGGTCCCCTACATGTCGCCCGAGCAGGCCTCGGGGAAGCCGGTCGACGCGAGGAGCGACGTCTTCTCCTTCGGCGTCGTCCTCTACGAGATGCTCACGGGGCGTCACCCGTTCCGGCAGCCGACGGCGCTCGAGACCCTGTCGGCGATCCGGACGGCGGAGCCCGTCCCGCCGGCCGAGGCCGCCCCGTCCTGCCCGCCCGAGGTGGAGCGCGCCGTCCTCCGCTGCCTCCGCAAGGAGCCTTCGCGCCGCTGGCAGGGGATGGCCGACCTGAAGGCCGTCCTGGAAGACCTCCGGGACGACTCGGAGTCGGGCCGGAAGGGGAAGGCCGCGTCGCCGGCCGTCCCTTCTCGGCGGACCTGGCCGTTCGTCGCCGCGGCCGTCGCCCTGGCCGGGCTGGCGGTCGCCGGAATCGTCATCCTGAAGCGGCCCGCTCCCTCGCTCGCGCCCCTCGCGATCCAGCGGCTGACGTACGACCCGGGGCTCACGACGGAACCAAGCCTCTCCCGCGACGGCAACCTCGTCGTCTACTCCTCCGACCGGGGAGGCGACGGGAACCTCGACCTCTGGCTCCAGCACGTCGCCCAGCGGAGCCCGGTCCGACTCACGCGCCACCCGGCGGTCGACGCCTTCCCTTCCTTCTCGCCCGACGGCTCGCGGGTCGTCTTCGCCTCCACGCGGGACGGCGGCGGGATCTGGATCGTCAACGCCCTCGGGGGCGAGGAGAGGCTGCTCGCGCCGCGCGGCACCCTCCCCCGCTTCTCGCCCGACGGGCGCTCGGTGGCCTACGTCGAGTGGTCCCCGTGGCGCGCCGGCGGGGTCCGGAGCCTCTTCGTCGTTCCCGCGGACGGCGGAGCCCCGCGCCCCGTCGCCGCCGGCTACGCGACCTTCGGCATCCCGGCGGCCTTCAGCCCCGTTTTCTCGCCCGACGGGCGATTCCTCCTCTTCAAGGGGGTCCGCCTCGACGCGCCCCGCGACGTCGACTGGTGGGTGGCTCCGCTCGACGGCGGCAAGGTCGTCTCGAGCGGCGCGGCTCGCGTCCTCGGGAAGATCGACATCGTCCAGTGTCCCGTCGCCTGGATTCCCGGCTGGCTCCTCCTCGTCGCCGGCACGACGTTCCAGGGGATCAACCACTTCCGCGCCCCGATCGACGCGAACGGCGCGATCCAGGGGCCCGCCGAGCGGCTCACGTCCGGGACCGGCCTCTCGACGGAGGCGTCCGTCTCCGCGGACGGGCGCGTGGCGTTCTCGCGCGTCAGCTGGCTCGTGAACGTCTACGAGAGCCGGCTCGACCCCGCGTCGGGAAAGGCGTCGGGCGACCTGCGGCGCCAGACGAACGACGCCGCCCCGAAGTTCGGCCTCTCCCTCTCGCGCGACGGCCGGCACCTCGCCTACTCGAGCGTCGAGGGACCGCCCGAAGCGCGCCGCATCAGCATCCACGTCGTCGACCTCGCCTCGGGGCGGGAGTCCGTCCCGGTCGACGAGCCGGCCTCTTCCACCGTCACGCTGAACCCTCGGCTCTCCGCCGACGGCGCCCGCCTCGGCTGGACGGACGTCGTCGAGGGACGAAAGGTCGCGTTCGTCGCCGACGCGGGGCAGGCACCGGGACGGGAGCTCTGCCGGGACTGCACGCTCCTCGCGTTCCTCGCGGACTCCCGTCACGCGCTCGTGAGGACCGGAAACAAGGTCCTCGTCCGGATGGCCCTGGAGGAGGCAAAGCAGGAGACGCTCCTCGAGGCGGACTCCGGGGCGGTCCTCGACGCGGACGCCTCGCCCCGGGACCGCTGGCTCGCCGCCCTCCTCGGGCGTCCCGACGGCACGCTCGAGCTCCGGGTCCTCCCTCTCGAGCCGGCCGCGAAAGACCGGCCTGCCGCCCTGGCCGAGCGCTCCGCGACGTGGGTCGGCTCGCCGCGGTGGTCCGCCGACGGGCGCTTCCTCTACTCCCTCTCGGAGCGGGACGGCGAGGTCTGCGCCTGGGCGCAGGCGATCCACCCGGAGAGCGGGGAACGGGCCGGCGATCCCTTCGCGGTCCTCCACCTGCACGGAACGCCCGCCCGCTGCTGGGGCCCGCGCGATTCCTACGCGCTCTCGGCCGCGCAGGGGCGCCTCGCCGTCACTTCCGCGGAGACTCGCGGCGACGTCTTCCTCACCCGGCTCCCGGGGACGGCCGGGCCGCAGCCCCGGGAGCCGTGAAAACGGGGCCCTTCCCCGGTCGCGTCAGTCGATCGACTCGCCCTTCTCGAGCTTGGCGATCAGGTTCTTCAGGTTGTTCCGGTTGCCGTCGTCCGGGGCCTGCGTCAGCGCCTTCTTCGCCGCCGCGAGGGCCTCCTTCGTCTTCCCCTGCGCGGCGTAGGCGCGGGCGAGGCCCACGTTCACCGGCCAGACGTCCGGGTGGCGCTTCGCGTTGAGGAGGTAGACGGCCACGGCTTCGTCGGTCTTCTTCTGCGCCTGGAGCTGGCGCCCGTACATGTGGAGGTCGATGACGGTCGCGGTCGGGTGCTCGAGCGCCTTCTGCATCGTCGCCTTCGCGGCGTCGGCCATGCCGTTCGCCGCCTGCGCCTGCGAGAGCGTGCTCAGCGTCTTGAAGTTCTCCTGCCCCGTGAACGGCGCGTGCGCCGCGAAATCGGCCCACTTCAGCGCCTCGGGGAGGTTGACCTTCTTCTGGAGGCAGAACTCCGCCGCCTCGTCCCACGCCTGCCAGTCGAAGCCGGTCCGGTTCCTCAGCTCGTTGCGGATCTCGGCGAGGTAGAGGGCGTCGACGTCGGGGACCTCGATCCGGATCGGCACTTCCAGCTCGTCCCAGCGGAGGACGACCGTCGCCTCCGACGGCTTCCTCTCGACGAAGTCGTAGGTGAGCCAGTGCGTGTAGGGCGCCTTCCGCGGCTTCACCTTCACCCGGAGGGCGTCCTCCTTGGACGTGTAGTAGTAGTGCCCCCACGACGCGGAGTTCTTCGAGAAGATGACCGTGAACTCCTCGGGTCCCGGGATCATGAAGAGGCCGTAGGAGCCCGCCGCGAGCGGCTGCCCCTCGACCTTCACGTCGCCCGAGGCGCGGAAGACGGTGTTTTCGTTCGCACCGGCGCGCCACGGGCATTCGTCGCCGCAGGTGCCGAACGCGTCCTTCGACATCCCGTACGGCACGAGGCCGCCCCAGATCTTCCCGCGGCGGTCGGTGCCGTCCGGGGCGATCACCTTCGGGCTGTTGTAGGTGACGTTCACCTCGACCGGCCCGATCCACTGCGAGACCGAGGCCTTCTGGTTTCCGCCGCTCGGCGGGCCGCTGACCCGCTGCGCCACCGCCGGAACGGCAAGGGCGAGCGACAGGACGAGGACGGCCGGCGCGAGCCGGGACGAATTTCGAACCATGGGTCCTCCTCAGACGGCCTCCCGGGACGGAGGGATTCCGTGCAGGCCGCGCTCAGTGCGTTCGAATCCGAGATACGCTTTCGACGCCGCCGGGTTTCCGGCGTCGACCGGAATGCTCGCGCCGCTCCTCCTCGCCGCCTCGATGGCGCTCCCCGGCGGGAACTTCCTCCTCGGCCGCGAGGTGCAGGGCAAGGGCCTCGACGCCGGCGCCTCCGCCACCGACGGCTTCCTCGCGGAGGAAGGGAGCCGGGCGGACGTCGCCCTCGGCCTGGGACGGGCCGCCCGCCTCGCAGGACCCGAGGCGTACCTCGTGGTCGACCTCGGCACGCCCCGGGTCCTCGGCGCGCTCCTCCTCCAGGCGGACGCCGGAGACGACTACCGGATCGAGGGGTCTCTCGACGGCCGGAGCTGGAAGGGCCTGATGCGCCTCGAGCCGGGAGACTCCGGCTACGGAATGCGGACCCGGAAGGCCGAGCTCCACGAGCCGAAGCAGGTCCGCTTCCTCCTCGTCCACGCGCTCGGCGGCGACGGCGTCTACGCCGTCGGCGAGCTCGCCGCCTTCGAGAACCCGCCTCCCTCCTGGGGGGGGCCGGAGACGCCCGCCGGAGGCGAAGCGCCCCCCTCCGCGGACGACCGCCTCGTCGCGGTCCGGGCCGCGATCGCCCTCGCCGCCGCCCTCCTCCTCGCCTGGGGCGTCGTCCTCCGCCGGAAGGGCACGCCCCTTCGCTTCGCGAAGGTGCGCGATCGGACGCTCGCGCTCCTGGGCCTCGTCTCGTTCGCCGCGTTCTTCAACTTCGGCGCCTTTCACTTCGGCGTCTACACGCACGTCTGGGACACCTTCCACTACGTCATCGGCGCGAAGTACTTCCCCGAGCTCGGATACGCAGGGCTCTACGAGGCGACGATCGGAGCGGAGCGGGAGGCCGGCCTCCTCCCGCCCGGGGCCACCGTTCCGGTTCGCGACCTCGGGACGAACGCCCTCGGCACCGCGAGCGCGGACGATCTGCTCGCGCGATGGAAGCCGCGGCTCGGCGACAGGTGGAGCGCCTTCGTCACCGACGTCCTCTGGTTCCGGACCCGGACGATGCCCGACCACTTCCGGCGGACTCTCCTCGACCACGGCTACAACGCGACCCCCGCGTGGGAAATCCTCGGGAGCGCGCTCGCCCTCGCTTCGGGCCCGGTCACCGACCGCTCCGTGTCGCTCCTCCTGCTCCTCGACCCGCTCCTCCTCCTCGGCGGCTGGCTCCTCCTCTGGCGGGCGTTCGGATGGCGGGCGGCCTGCGTCGCCCTCGTCTTCTGGGGGACGAACTACCCCGGCCGCTTCTACTGGAACGGCGGCTCCTTCCTCAGGATGGACTGGCTCGCCGCGGCGATGGCCGGCGTGGCGCTCCTGAAGCTCCGCCGCCCCCGGCTCGCCGGCGCGGCGCTCGCCCTCGCGACGCTGCTCCGGGTCTTCCCGGGCGCGCTCCTCCTCGGAATCGGCGCCGCCGCGGCGTGGCGCCTCGCGAGGACCCGCCGGTGGAACGCCGTACGCGAGGAGCTCCTCGTCGCGCAGGGGGCGCTCGCGGCCGCGCTCGTCGTCGTTCCCCTCTCGCTCCTCGCGGCCGGCGGCTACTCGTCGGTGAGGTGGAGCGCGTGGACAGAGTTCGCGAGGAACAGCCGGAAGCACCTCGCGACGCCGCTGACGAACAACGTCGGCCTCGGCACGGCCGCCGCATGGCGTCCCTCGACCCGCGGCGCCGTCCTCCTCGCGCCCGGCACGCGGGAGCCGTGGGCTCCCTGGAAGGAGGCGCGGGTCGCGGCGCTCGCGGCGACGCGCCCGGTCCGCCTCGTCGTCGGGGCCGCCGTCCTCGCGGCGTTCGCGTTCGCCCTGCGAAGGCGTCCCGCCTGGGCGGCGGCCGCGGCCGGCGCGGGCCTCGTCTTCGTCGTCGCCGACCTGACCTGCTACTACGCCTCGGTCCTCCTCCTCCTCGCGCTCCTCCACGAAGTCCGGGAGGAGGCGGGCGTCGTCACCTCGCTTCTCGCCGCGGCGACGGGCGCCGTCCCGTTCCTCCTCCGCTGGGAGGACGACCGGTACGCCCTCGTGAGCGCGCTCGTCCTGGTCGCGCTCGCGCTCCTCCTGCCGCTCCTCGCGCGCGGGGAGGAGCCCGCCCCGGCCCCTACTCCGCCAGCTTCTCGAAGACGAAGCGGTCGACCGGCGCCCACCCCTGGGCCTTGACCTCGTCGCCCCGGAAGACCGCCCACTGCGGAAGGCTCCCGGCGTACGACTTCGTCATCTGGTGGAGCTCGAGCGCCGAGTTCGCCGCGTAGAGCCAGGCGACCCGCGCGGGGTTCCACGGGTTCGGGACGCAGACGTAGAGGCCGTCGTCGGGCCGCGCGTACGTCGTCCCGTCCCGCCGGAAGAAGCCCTTCCCGAACGCGGCCGGGAGCTTCCCGGCGACGCGCGCCGCGAGGGCGTTGTCCGACGGGGCGCCGAGGACGAAGAGGTCGCTCGCCGCGAGCTCCTCGTCCGCGAGCTCGGTGTCCTTCACGACGGGGGGCAGCTCCTCGCTGTACGAATCGGCGAGGAGGGTCTGGAAGCGGAGCGCGAGCGTGTGGTTCGCCTCGACCTGCCGGCTCGTCCCGTAGACGACCTTCGCCTTCGTGAAGTCGTCGGAGAAGTTGACGAAGGCGTACGGGTTCCCGAGCGGCACCGGGACGTCGCGCCCCGCGTCGAAGGCGACGCGCGAGGGCTTCCCGGGGACGGCGAACGACAGCTCCGTCCGCGCCCCGTCGACCTCGTACGGCTTCAGGATCCTCTTCCCGTCGACGTCGATGGCAACGCTGCCGAGGAGGTGGTACGGCCGCCCTGCCTGCGAGACGACGAGCGTCACCTTCCAGGAGTCGCCCTCCTTCGCCGCCCTCGCCTCGACCTTCGGGTCGGGGAAGCCCTTCTCCTCGATCCACGGGGCGAGGAACGGCGCGACGTCGCGGCCGGCCCCCTTCGAGATCGCGGCGACGAGGTCGGCGGCCGCCACCTCGCGCCCCGCGTTCGCGGTGAACGCCGCGTCCGTCGCGGCGAGGAACTTCTCGTTCCCGAGGAGGAGGCGGAGCTGGTGGAGCGCGAAGGTCCCCTTGATGCGCGGGATCTGGTAGGGCGAGCGCCGCCCGTACTCGCGCGTCGCCTCGCGGACCGCGACGTCCCCCTCCTTCGCGGCGAAGTACGCCGCGCGCGCGTTCAGCATCGAGAGCTGGTCGCGGAGCGACGCGAACGCCTTCGGGGCGTCCTCCGGGAGTCCCTTCAGGATCTGCCAGTAGGCGGCCGAGCCCGAGACGAGGCCGTTCGTCCCTTCCGTCTTCGGGAAGACGCTCCCCTTCCAGAGCTTCGCCTTGTCGGGCTTGAGGAGCGCCTCGACGGCCGTCACGTCGAGCGTCGGCTCCTTCGGGGCCGCCGCCGGCGCCGCTTCCTTCGTCTTCGCCTCCTTCAGCTTCTCCGCGACGTACACGGGGCTGAAGACCGAGTAGCCGAGGGTCAGGTGGGGGATCGCGCCGGGGTGGTCGGGCATCCGGCGGTTCCCCGCCGCCGGGAACTTCTCGCGGAGCGTGACCTTGCCGAAGTGGGCCATGAAGACGAGCTTCTCGGCCATCTCGGCCGTCGTCACCTTGCCGTCGCAGGCGTGCGGCCGGTTGATCGGCGAGGAGGCCCAGAGCTTCACCGTCTCGTTCGCGTCGATCTTCCCCTTGACCCCGTCGTACCACTTCCGGAACGCCACGTCCCGGTCCCACGGGCCGAAGACGGGGTCGAACGGGGCGTCGTCGGGCTGGACGCCGTACTCCCTCTTCACGACCGGGTCGCGCGGGTTGTTGTTCGCCCAGAGGAAGCCGGGTGTCCCGAACGGCGCGGGGTCCTCCTTCGTCCTCCAGAGCTTCGACTCCTTCGTCCCGAGGAGGAGGATGGCCACCTCGCCCGTCTTCACGTCGGCGATCGGCCAGTCGTTCGTGTACATCCCGTTGTTCTTCTCGCGGAGGATCCGCGCGACGTCGTCGATCGACGAGGCGTACTGGGCGGCCTTCCGGATCCGGTTCGACATCGGCGTGCCGTCGATGTTCCAGGGCGTCTGGGCGACGGTCGTCTCGCCGATCAGGATCCCCGCCGAGTTCATGTAGAAGTCGGTCCCGGAGTGGATGCCTCCCGGGTAGGTCTGGTAGACGAGGCGGTGCCCCTTCGACGGGACGACGTCCGCGATGACGTTGAAGTGGACGCCGGTGTAGCCGGCCCACATGAAGATCTGCCCGAAGACGGGGCGGCCGTCCTTCGTCGCGGGGCCCGTCGCCACGAAAGACGAGCACTTGTGCGCCCGCTCGGGAATCTTCGCCTCGTCCTCGGAGGTGAGGAAGCTCCGCCCCGTGAGCGGGTGGGGCGTCGTCCGGAGGGCCTGCCTGACGTAGTCGAGGTCGATCGAGGAGTTCATCGTGACGACGTCGAGGAGGTCGACGGGCCTTCCGTCGACCTTCGCCCCCGCCTTCGCGGCGCCGTCGGCGATCCCCTTCATCTCGACGAGGTACTCCTCGTCGTACTTGCGGAGGAAGACGGCGTCGGCGAAGAAGCGCATCTCGGCCCAGGCGCCCGGCCCGTCCTTCGGGTTCTCCTGGATCCCGAGCTTCTTCGCGTACTCGGCGATCTCGTCGGCGAGGAGCGTGCCGTACTGGAAGCCGCGCGCGTACGGCTCCCCCTCGACGTGGACGAAGATCCACCCCTTCTCGTCGTAGCGGAACGCCGGCCCCTGCCAGCGCACCGTCTCCATCGGGACGAGCTCGCGGACGTCGGTGACCTCCTCGAGCGTCACGTCGTCGAACCAGGCGGTCCCGGTCGCCGTGCCGTTCAGGCCGAGGTGGAGGCGGACGCGGTCCTTCGCCGCCGTCGCGACGAAGACGGTCTCGACCCTCGTGAACGGGCGCGTCGCGCCGGCCGACGGCGAGTGGTTCGTGAAAGGGAACGAGGCCATCGTGAGCGCCGCGGCGACGGGCGTCGGGTACCGCCCCGCCGCGTCGGAGACGGCCTTCTCCGTCCTGACCCAGGCCGAGAGGCGGTACGCGCGGCCCACCTCGAGGCGGACCTCGCGGGACGAGACCGAGAGGGAGGCCGGGCGGGAGGCCGAGAGGCGTAGGCTCGCCGCGCCTTCGCGCTTCACCTCCTCGTCGCGGGCGACGGAGGCCCACCCCGGCAGCGGGGCGTCGGCGCTCCAGGAGGCCGCGGCCGCCCCGGAGCGCTCCTCGAACCCTCCGTTCGGAAGGGCGGGCGGCGCGGCTGCGAGCGGCGCGGTCGAGACGACGGCGGCGAGGAAAAGCAGGCGTACGGTCACGTGGACCCCCCTCGAAGGCGATCGCGGGATGGTACTCCCGGCCCGGGAGGCCCCGGCCCGGTTCACTGCGCGTAGGATTTCCACGATGGGCGACACTACGTTCGACGGCCCTTCACCCGCGGCACAGGAGGACCCTGCATGACGAAACCCCGAGCGCTCCTCATCCCCGTCGCGATCCTCGCCCTCGCGCTGCCCGCCGCCGCCGCTCCGCCGGCGAACGACGCCTGCGCGGCCGCGACGTCGATCCCGGGGCTCGAGCTCCCGTTCTCGACCGTCCTCGACACGACGCAGGCGACCGCGACCGGCGACCCCGCCGTCTCGTGCGTCACCCCGACGCCGGGGAAGTCGGTCTGGTTCTCCTTCCAGCCCCAGACGACGGACAGCTACGCCTTCGACGCGACGGCGAGCACGCCCGCGGCGTACGGCCCGGTCCTCGCGCTCTACACCGGCGGGTGCGCCGGGCTGACGCCCGTGGCGAACGCCTGCTCACGCAACCGCCTCGTCGCGACGCTGACCGCCGGGACGACCTACTACCTCCTCGTCGCCGGCGCGGCCGTCGTCGTCGACCCCGGCATCCGGATCGCCTCCAATGGCGTCGACCTCTGCCCGGGCGGCCCGGGCCCCGGGGGCGGCGGCGACTGCGGCACGACCTACTTCGTGCACGTGGGAGAGTCGCTCTCGGCCCGTGCCTACAACCAGCTGAACAACGAGCTCCTGACCGACGGGACGTTCGCCTGGAGCCTCGGCACGAACGCCGCGCCGCCGACGGCAACCGGGCCCTCCACGCCGTTCAAGTACACGGCGCCCGTCACCTCCACGAACGTCGTCCTCACGTGGACGCCCCCGGCCCAGAGCCCGATCTCCCGGCAGGTGACGATGAGCGTCTCCGCGTCCGGGCAGGCGCCGGCCTCCCTCGAGGGCCCGGGACCGCTCCCCCTCGCCGCCGGCGAGACCGCGACGCTCCCGAGCCCGGGGGGGGCGCTCCGCCTCCTCGTCCAGCGCGACGCGCCCGAGTGGCGGTACGCGTACGTCGTCCCGTCCGTCGCGAGCACGGTGAACGCGTACGGGATCCCGTTCGTCTCCGACTTCTCCGTCGTGAACATGGAGACGTTCGAGACGACGGTCGGCCTCGAGCTCTGGACCTCGGGCGGCCGCCGCGAGGCGTCGTTCTTCACGCTCGCGGCGCGCGGCGCGAAGACCATCGCCGACGTCGTGAAGAACGCGTTCGGCCTCGAGCAGACCTACGGCACCCTCTTCGTCTCCTCGACGGGCCGGGTCACCGCCGGCGCGCGGACCTGGGCGCCCGTGGCGACGGGGGGGACGAACGGCCAGTACGCCCTCGCGGGCGACGCGAAGAACCCGAGCTCGGCGGCCGTCCTCCTGACGGGCGAGGTCGGCGTCCTCCCCGGGGTCCGCCAGGACGCCGCATTCCGTACGAACGTCGGCGTCTACAACCTCGGGGCGACGGACTGCGTCGTCGAGGTCGAGGCCCGCGACGACTTCGGCCGGCAGGTCGGCTCCACGATCGCGCTGACCGTCCCGCCGACGCAGTACGCGCAGGAGCCGCTCTCGAAGGCGACGGCGAACCTCCCCTCGGGCTCGGTGACGGTGACGAACGCGACCGCGGGCTGCGTCGTCGGCGGCGTCGCCTACGTCATCGACAACGTCACGCAGGACCCGTACGCCGTCTCGCAGAGGAAGAGGCCCTGAGCCTCGCGCCGGGCGGGGAGAGCCTCCCCGCCCGACGCCCTACAGCGCGCGCCGGAAGCGGTAGTCGGCCGGGGGCTCGCCCGCCTTCTCGAGACGGACGACGAGGACGTCCCCCTCGCGGCGGTAGGTGAGGCGGAGGAGCCCGCCCTTCCCCTCGCCTTCGAAGAGCGCCGATCCCTTCTCCCTTGCGACGAGCGGCAGGACGAGGGGGCGGTCCTTCTCCTCCCACGCGACGCCCCGCCGGTCGAAGTGGCGGAGGCGGAGCGTGACCTTCCCCTCCTCGGCGACGAGCGTCAGGAGCTCGAAGAGCTTCGCCCTGCCGTCCTGGGCGAGCCGCCACATCCCCACCATCGAGTCTCCGGCCGGCGCGCTCCACGTTTCCTCGGAGAGCGTCCCCCCCTCCTCCTCGAGCCAGCGGCCCGAGAGGAACGAGACGTCGGCGAGCGTCGCCTCGATGTCGGCGCGCGGCGTCGCCGCGGATGCGGGCGCGTCGGCCGCGGCGCCCGGACGGGCCGCCGCCAGGATCGCCGCCACGAGAACGCTCCGGGCGCGGGACTTCGCGGCTCTCTTCATGGCTCCCGTCACATCGACGCGTCGTGGACGATCCGCCAGCCCGACGGCGTCCTCACGAGGTTCAGGAGCGTGAGCCCTTCTCCCGCGGGCTTGTCGGGGTGGGAGATCCTCCAGCGCGCCACGACCGCGATCCCGCCCGGAAGACCCTTCGGGGCCCCGGCCGCCACCACGTCCACGGACAACACCTCGAACGAGAGCGTCCCCCGTGCCGCCGCGTCGGGGTACCGGGCCTTGTACCTCGCGAGGACCTCGGCCCGCCCCTTCGTCAGGCCGAACGCCGTCAGGAAGAGCGCGTCGTCCGCGTAGACGGAGCAGAACCCCTCGAGGTCGCCGCGGTTCCACGCCGCCGCCTGGGCCTCGAGGAGAGTCCGCGCCTCGCCGGAGACCGCCTCCGAAGCCGCGACGCGCGCCACGGGCGCCCCCGTCGACACGGGAGCCGACAGCGCGAGGAATGAAACGAGAACGAATCGGGCTCGGCACATGCGCCGATGCTACCCGCATCGCGCGTCGCGAGGCACGACGGCCGCTCGACGGCCGCCTACCGCCGGCACGTCGCCCTGAGGCTCCCGTTGCGCCTCTTCGAGAAGCTGCGGGGGCGCCGAGCGACCGTGACGAGGACGGTCTGCCGCGCACCCGAACGTCGTGGGCGCGGAAGATCGCCAGCCCGGCCACGAACGTGAGGACGCCGGCCACGCAGACTGCCGGAGGGATCTGACCGTCGTACGTGTGGGGCGGGACGAGCGGGAGCCCGGACACGAGCATCGCGACGAGGGTCGGGCCGACCAGACCGGCCACCTTCTTCGAATCCGCCACGAGCGTGCCTCCCGGATCCCGATCCGTCGACGCGGTCACGCCGCGGGCCATTGACAGCAGAGGCCGTAGCCGTCGGGGTCGCGGAAGTAGAGTTGCCGCATGCCGTACGGCGCCGTCTTCGGCTCCGAAGCGGAGACACCGGCTGACCGGAGGAACGCGCAGGCGGCGTCGACGTCGGGACAGCCGAAGTAGAGCGTCGTGTCTTCGTGCGCCTTCACGCGCGCCGGATCAGGCCCTGGCGGACGCTGACCGGCCTCGTACGCGGTGTTGAGCATGACCTCGGCCTCGTTCAGGCGAAGCCAGGCCCAGTCGCAGTCGTCGGTCGGACCCGAGCGCTGAACGATCTGGAACCCGAGCAGGTCCCTGTAGAAGCGCAAGGACGCGGGCATGTCGAAGACCTGGAGCAGCGGGACGGCGCCAGTGATCTTCAGCGGCATGCTCTGACTCCTCGAAGAGCGGGCTGTCGTTCAGCGACCCCTGAGGCCACCCTTGGATCAGGCGCCCTGACCGAATCGGGTGGCGGCCTTCGCGCGGGCCCGGGCGGCCTCCGTCTCCCGGTTGCGAGGCGGCGTGCCCGTGACGAGAGACCGCACGAGGAGCTGCGCGGCGGCGGTCACCTGCTCGACCGCGAGGTCGAAAGCGGGCTCGTTCGCCCGGGAAGGCCTCGCGAAGCCGCTCAGCTTCCGAACGAACTGCAGCGAGGCGGCCCGGATCTCCTCGTCCGTGGCGGGCGGCTCGAAGTTGAAGAGGGTCCTGATGCTTCTGCACATGAGCAGCTCCCATCGCACGCCGCGGAGCGAGACCGCAGAGACCCGGGGTCAGGCTCCCGGGCGTGATCGCCCGGACGGACTAGACCTCCGACTTGACCTCGACCGCAAGGACGTGGAGGTCGGTGGCCCCGACGTTCTCCACGCGGTGCGGGCCGATCGGACCGGCCCACAGGACTGAGCCCACGGGCGGCGCAGCGGCCATGGTCCTCGAGTCGAGCAGGACCGTGCCGTCCGGAGCCGAGCGAACGAAGTCGCTCCAGCTGAGAACGTAGAGGGCGGCGGACCACTCGTGCGCGTGGACCGGTGTCCGCTCGCCGGGCCTGAGCCTCGTGTCGAGAACGCGAACCGAGCCGTTCTCGAGGAGGAGCGCGTGGTGGTCCGGGGCGGCGGCCATGGCGTCGAGGGGGTGCGCGGCGGGGCGAGGTGTGTCAGGGTCTTTCATGGTGTTTCCACTCGATTCCTCCGGGACGACCTGATCATGACGGAACGCGGGCCCGCCTGACACTGGAGTCGGGCTGCGGAATTCCATCGGGCGCAGCCTTCGTCCGCTTCGGCTCCGTGTCCGGCGGCTCGCCGGACCCTTCCGCTCAGAGCGTGAGGATCGAGTCGCCGATGACGTCGACCAGCATGTGCGTGATCCACGGGGCCCAGAGCGAGCGTGCGGCCACCCACGGATACGCGAAGCCCGTGCTGACCACGCCGACGACCACGCGCAAGGCCACCGCGTACTGCTCGTGCCCGACGGCGAAGACCACGGACGAGCCGATGGTGCCGGCGACGACACCGGCGAGGTGGGGCCTGCCGCCCAGCGGAAAGCTCGCCCCCGCCACCATTCCGTAGCACGCACAGAACATCAGACCCCGATACACGATCTCCTCGTACATGTTGCTGACGAGATCGCCGGCCATCTTCGTGAAGCACGGGTGGAAGCCGAACCTTCCGCCGGTGGCGGCGCCAACCGCCACCGTGAGCACCAGCAACACCGCCGCGGCCCTGAGGCCGCTGACGGCGACCCGACGCCACGACCCTCCCGACGCCAGGGACCGGCGCAGCGACGGCATGAGCCCGAGGCGCGTGCCGAGCAGCCACACCCCCACGCACAGCAGCACGCGGGGCAGCTGTCCGAAGACCCAATGGCCCAGCAGGACGGACATGTCCCGGTCCCGGATACGCTCGTAGCCCCCGATCTGCTGGACCCATGGGGTGATCGCGTGATCGCTGATCCACCAGGCGCCGAGCGCCGTCGCCAGGAGACCGGCGTGCAGGAGACGAGTCCGCCCAACGGCCGTGCACATGTCCTTCAGACGCCGGCGTCCGGGTAAGGTTCTGAAGCCGACCTCAGGAGCCCTCCGACCGCTCTCAATAGCGCTCCTCCAGGTCCGCCTGACGATGGCCGTCCGTCGCGGGCGCGATCCGTACGGGCGCGCTTCGCTGGCTCGCATGCGCCGTCGCCCCGGCCGCCGGCTCGAACAATGCACCTGCGTAGACACGGCCCCAGGCGGCCGCGCTTCGCGCGCAGTACCCGCGCCACGCTCGGGGACGAGGTCGCCGAGGCATCCAAGGGCGAGGACGACCGGCGCGAGAAGCGGCGCGCTCGGCGCGCCGCAGTGCGCTGCGGACCGGGCCGCGTCCAGGGCTTCCGGCCGCTGCGCGGTTCGCTTCGCGGGCCCTGGACACGCCCCGGTCCTCGGCCCGCTTCCTTCTATCCGGGAGATCGCGAGGCATCTCCCCGCGCGGGGGAGACGACGCCGGAGACCCGGAGCGCGAAGACGAGCGGGGCGCGCCCGAAAGCGCGCCCCGCATCCCCTATATTAGAAACTCAAGACCTGACCGCGATCGGTCACGAAGGCGTCGTGAGGAGGCGAAGGCCCGCTCACGGACGCGGGCCTTCGCGTCGACCAAGGCCTGGCGACGCCGGCCGCGAGCGATGAAGCGGCCGTCGTGCCAGGCGGCACTGCGCGCGCCGACGGCGCGGGCGTTGACGGCGTGTCACGGGCCGATGCCCTCGCGCTTCGCGCGCACGCCCCGCGCCACGCACGTGGACGAGAACGACGAGAGCAGCGACGCCGAGGGCGAGGACGGCCGGGATGAGAAGCGGCGCGCACCGCGCGCCGCCGTGGCCTGCGGGCCGGGCCGCGTCCAGGGCCTGACGGCCGCTGCGCGGCTCGCTCCGCGAGCCCTGGACCCGGCCCGGTCCTCGGCCCGTCCTCTTCTATCGGGGAGATGGCGAGCCATCTCCCCCGTGGGGAGAGTCCTCGGACGAGAAGCGGACCCGGCAGGTAGAAAAGGGGCGCGCCCGAAGGCGCGCCCCGCATTCCCTCTAAAAGAAGAACAAGACCTGACCCCGATCGGTCAGAAACTCAGGATCCGGACGGTCACGAGTGATCACCGTCGCGCGTATCGACGGGCGGCGGCAATCAGCCTCCCGAGAGACTCTCCCGGCTCCAATGCTGCCGGGTCTTTGAGATACGCGAGATAGTCACGCAGGAGTCTCTCGAGAGCAGCTGGACCCGACTGCGACCCGGGAAAGTCGCGAATGACGGCTCCCTCGACGTCCAGGCCGATATCAAAGCGTCTCCCTTCTGCGTCGAAGCAAACGTAGCTGTCAGAGGCGACATCTTCAGCTTCGAGGGCCCGTTGTGCGGCACCGGTAGAGTCGTAGATGCCGATGTCGAGCCCATCTGCAATGATCAAGGGAAGGACGGGGCAACTCATCTAAAACCGCCTCCAGAACTGCCACCAAGAAGCGCCTGCCGGCGGTGTCTCCCACGGCCGATGTCTTCCGATTCCTCCGCCGGGCAGCGTGCGGCCATCCGGCCCACCAACGCGACGGTGATAGTGTGGCAATTCGCCAAGCGAGTGCTTCGTCCTGTTGCCGAACGGGGCCAGACGGAAGTTCTTCCCGATCTTGATCTCGGGACCGATCAGGTACCCGGCTTCTCCAAGCACGAGCAGCGAGTGCTCGAACAGGCCCTCCACGACCTCTTCAGGATCGCCGTTGACAGCACCGACGACAACGTGACCTAGGCCGCTCACGAAACCGAAAGCGGCTCTGTCTACAACGTGAGCGCTCATGGAGCGCAAGAACCTCATGTCGCCCGCGAGCTCGAAGAGCTTGTAGCGCCGGTACTGTTCCCAGAGAGGATCCTCAGCCGTAACCGTTACTGAGGCGTCCTTGAGCCCGTCAGGATCCACGAACCCAATGGGGTTATTGAGAACGTACGAGTATCGATTCAACGTCTGGGGCGACATCAGCCGAAAGCCCGCTTGAGTCAACGCCCCTTGAGGGCCTTGCACGAGCGGGTCGGGCCTGGTGAATCTGCCGAGCATGGGGACGTAGGTCCTAGCGTGCATGTAGTCCGAGACCCGCAGGCTCGGGCCGTCTTCCGAAACGTGATTCCGTTCGTGCCCCGTGAACGTCTCTCGCGTCGACGGGTCCGGCGTGCCGGAGAGCTTCGTTCCGAACGAGTCGAGCGAGACCAGCTTCTGCTCCAGGCCGAGCGCGTTCGTCACGAACCGCGGCGTGCCGAGGTGGTCCCGAGCCTCGAGCTCGATTCCGGTCCCGCGCTTGTAGACGGCGGCCGCCCACGGCCCGAGCCGCACGATGTCCGAGTAGTACCTGTCGAGGTAGACGCAGACGTCGTCGGGCTCGCAGCTGCAGGGACCCCTGAGCTCTCCACGGTACTCCGTCAGGAGCCGCGCATCCTCGCCGCGAACGAGAGATCGGAACTTCTCCGTGTCGCACCGCAGGGCGTCGCCCCAGAACGTCAGCGAAACCTCGCCCCTGGCGTCCATGCCCCACACCGAAAGCCCCGGACCGCCGACGGTGCTGCTGCTCCCGGGAACGTGCGAGAACTCGGCCATCAGCGCCCCGTCGGGGTAGTAGTCCCGACCCAGGTTCCAGCTCGCCGAGGGGGTCCGCCCGCTGGCGTCGTCGGTCATCTGGCCGGCGGCATCGTAGGACGCCAGGGTCGCGTCCAGGCGATTCGTCGCCCGGCTCGTGGGGAGGGACATCCCATTCGCTCCGGTCACAGAGAAGAGGTTACCGAAGCCGTCGTACCGGCGGTACTGCGGCGCCTGCAGGCCGAGGCTGTCGCCCGTCAGGCGCCCCCGCGCGTCGTAGGTGTAGGACGCCACGCGGTCGGTCAACGACGACCCGATGAGCCGGATGTTCCCGGAATGGTCGTAGGTGTAGTCGCGATGCTCCGCGGTGGACCATTGCCCCAAGGACGGATCCCAGCGTGCGAGCTCCCAGGCCCCGGGGCGGGAGAGGCCGCTTCCGTCGCGGCCGCTCGTGATGCGGACCGACGCGTTCGGGCTGCTGGCCGACGTGAAGACGGTCGTACCGCTCGCCCGCCCCGAGGCGTCGTAGTCGAGGTCGGCCGAGACCGTGCCCACGGTCCCCGCCGCGAACGGGTCCTGGAACGTGGCGGTGACGGAGGTCAGATAGCCCGCGTCGTAGCCGTAGGCCACCTGGGTGGCGTAGCCCTCGTCACGCCGCGGGTAGGTCATCGCCGAGAGGCGGCCGGCCGAATCCCACGTATACGACCACCGCGCCGGCCCGGAGGGAGCGCTCGGTGAAACGAGTGCCATCGCCTTCGCGGCCGTCGGGGAGGCCGCGGCCTTCACCAGGTCGGCATCCGTCTTCGCCGCCCGCCCCTGCTTCGTGAAGTAGTTGCGCAGGGCGTCGGCGAACGGCGACTTCTTCGTCGCCGAGGCCGCCGCGACGCCCTGCGGCGCCGGAAGCGCCGGCTCCGGCATGAGCATGTCGCTCTGCTGGCGGAAGCCGAGGCGGCCTCCCAGCCCGTTGTAGTGGAAATAGTCCGTTATGCCGAACCACCCGAGATCGGTCGTCGCCCAGTTCGTGTTCGCGTGGTTGGCGCGCAGGGACCAGACGAGACGCCCGTTGGACCTCCCGAAGTCGAACCCGGACATCGCGTCGTACGTGAAGACCTCGTACCAGGTGCCGGTCGTCCCATTCATCGAGTAGCCGGGAGTCTCGCCCGTCCGTTTCGAGTTCAGGAGGCGCCCGGCGCTGTCGTACGTCTGGACCACCTCGGTCTGGCCGTCCCAGGTCTTGAGCGGGAGTCCCCGGGCGTTTCGCGACCGCACGTCGAGGACGGGCTTCTCCGGGTCGGCCTGCGAGAGCAGCCAGCCGAAGTCATCGTATTTGCGGGTGCGAGTCTGCGTCACGGCGTTCGCCGTCCCGGGATCGGCGGTCTTCGCGGCCTTGATGAGGCGACCCGCGTGGTCCCACCAGTAGCTCGTCGTCTCGGCGGGGCTCACCTGAACCCCGTTCGCGTCCTTCGCCGCGGGTTCGGTGACTGCGACGATCTGCCCCAACGCATCACGGTCGACGATCGTCGTCGCGGCCTCGTCGGCAATACCGAACTTCCGCGTCGTGCTCTGGCGCCACCAGCCCTCGAAGACGTCCTGGATCGCCGAGCCGTCCGCGAGGCGTGTCTGCGTCGGTCGGTCGAGGGGGTCGAAGCCCCACAAGGAGGTTCCCCGTGGCGTCGACGGGTTCGGCTGGTCGGAGCTCACGCGCCCCTGGGCGTCCTGCGGAGAGTCGCAGAGAGAGCCCATTCCCGGATCGCCGTTCTTCCACCACTCGGTCTGCTCGGTGCGTCGACCTGCGGCATCCAGCACGGTGAAGCGGCACGCCCAGGTCCCATCGGGCAGCAGCTTCTTCTCGGCCGTCGGCCGCCCGAGCTGGTCGAAGAACGTCTGGCTCTGTTCGATGTTGCCAGGCGCGACCGTCCTCTGGCGGAGGACGTCCTGAAGGCCCCACGTCAGCTCCTCGGCCACCTCGCCTGGAGGCTGCACGGAGACCACCCGCCCCAGAAGGTCGTACTTCGTGACGGTCGTCAGCTGGGGGTTGTCATCCGTGAGGGACGTGCGGCCTTCAGGCCCTCTCTCGCCGACGACCCGGCCGGTGGCCGTCACGTCACGGTCCACGGCGTAGAAGCCGACGTTGTCGTGCGCCGCGGCCAGCGTCCCGTACTTGTAGTAGTAGCTCCGCGTGAGCGAGCTCGAAACGGAGTTGCCGTTGAGAGAGCCGTTCAGGCGTTCGAGCTCTGAAACCACCTGACCGCGGTTCGAGCACGCCGTCGACGCGGCGCCGTTCTTCAGGCAGGGCGCGGAGGCCTGCGTTCCCCTGGTGAGGGTGCGAGCGAAGATCCTCGTGTCGCCGGAGTTGTCGGAGACCACCGACTCTCCGAAACGCAGGCCCGTGTACGCGTCATAGGCGAACGTCTCCGTCGTCGTGACGTTCGATCCCGAGGGATCGCCGGCCTGCGCGGGCCGCGAGGTCGTCCGCGAGTCGAGAAGGCCGAGGTTCCAGGCGTTCGGAGCGTTCTGGGGCGTCGTCAACCAGGTCTCGACGACCTGCTTGAGGACGACCGGCGAGCTGCCCGGGACCGTCTCCACGTGGACCGTTCTCGTCCAGTGACCCGTCTGCGGGTGCCAGGCCGGGGTGGCCCCGTCGGCGAGCAGGTGATGTTCGACCATGGTGCGGCCGCCCTGCCAGGTCGTCGTCGTCTTCAGCGTCCGGGTGTTGTGCTCGAAGCCGGGAGCGCTCGGGTCAGTGCCGGACTTCGGGCCGTCGAACGCATACGTGAAGGCGGTCGTTCGGAACGGGGTGATTCCCACGAGGACCTCGGGGCCCGGGGTAACGCCGGCGCCAACCCTGTAGTCCTGGGACCACATCGGCCGGCCGTAGAGGGCGCCCTTGAAGATTCCATCAGATTCGTGGAAGCGGCTCCGGGTGACCGTCCGGAGCTCGGTCCCCGCGCCCGGGCTCCAGACGTCCACGCGCATCTGGTAGCCCGGGCAGCTGCCGGACTGGCATCCTTGCTGTGGAGAGTCATAGCTGCGGACGTACTGCGTCTCGGCCGTTTCCGTCGTCGGGCTCCCGCCGAACGGCACGAGACGACGGACCGTACGCCGCTTCACGACCCCGACTCGGTTCGACTGCGCGAAGACGAACGCGCAGCTTCCCGGGCATTCCTGGGACTGCTTCTGGTAGAACGTGATCTGTCCGTAGTCCCATTCGATTCGGCCGCCGGTCGGAAGGACGACCGACGTGAGAACGTCTGGCGGCGTGACGCTGGGAATCGAATGGTCCTGGTAGGTGGCCGCGAGCGTCAGGCCGAGCGGCATGGAGAGCTGTGCGAGGCGGAAGAAACCGCCCCCGGAGTCGCCGAGGGACGGCGTCCAGGTCGCGCGAACCGGGTTCCCGCCCGCATCGAGCTGGGAAGAGAGCGTCGAGATGGACGTCACGACGGGCTGGGCGACCCCGGAGAGGCTCGCCGCAGCGGCGTTGACCTGCACGTACCGTTGCGTCGGCAGCGCCGAATCCCAGGCGCTCCACACGATCGCATCCCGGCGCCGATCCGGCAGGGAGCTCAACGGGTGGGCCGGAGCGCAGACGCCGGTGATTCGACACGAGCCGACGCCCTGGCCGTAGTAGGCGACGCTGATCGAGTTCCCGGCCGGATCGAGGATCGTCGTCGTGTTCCAGGGGCCCTGCTCGACCAGGCCCGTCGAGAGGACTCTCGAGATCGGTTCGTTGGAGAACGCGAGGTAGCTCTCCGCGTCCTGACCGGGAAACGACGAGTCCAGGTTGGGTGCCACCCTTCCACCGGCGAAGTCGAGGACCTGGATCGTGCCATCCGGGAAGTAGACGACGGGGGATTCGCTGTGCTCGGGGTCGAGCGGGTCGAGGCGCAGGTAGCTCCCGTCGTGGGTGTAGCCGAAACAGTGCTCTCCCGGAGTTCGCAACGCGCTGTTCCGGCAGGCCCAGCCTGTCGTGGGCGGGAGGCCCGGGAGCGGAGTCTCTTCCTCGAACTGCCTGTCGTAGAACTCGTGGACGGAGCCGTCGGGGGAGAGATAGGCGAAGCCGGCGGACCACATTCCGGCCTCGCCGGCAGAAGCGGCTTGCGTGCCCGCGGGCAGACGCTGCGCCTTCACTGAGCAGGACCCCGGAAGTTGAAAAGACTCTCCGAACGGCGGTGCGATGAGCCGTCCGAAGTGGAGCTGCCAGCCCGCGCCGAAGGCGCGATCGCCGGTGAGGGCCCCCACGATATTCGCCTGGTCGTAGTACGGTGGCGAGCCGCAGAGGACCTGCCACGTCTTCCAGATCTGGCTGTTGTAGACGAGCCTCGGCGCGATCCGCAGGATCGGGCCGACCGGAATCGGCTCCCCGATCGGAAGCGAGTACGACAGATTGCCGTTGAAGAGGTTGACCTGGTCGCTCCCGGAATCGGCGTAAAGGGACTCGGTTCGTGTTCCGGTGGCGACGTTGGGGTGAATCTGCTGCCCCTGCACGGGCAGGTGATGCCGGCGACGAGAGCGAAACCGGCAATTCCGAGAAGTCGTTTCAAACGCAGCTCCTTTCACAAGGGGAGACCCCCATTCCCTTCGAGTGGCCGAAGGGGGTGCGACTGACAAGTTCCCCCCCGACAAGGCTGCGCGAAGCGCGATTTCTTCCTACTGATCCGTATCGTCGAGATGCGATCTCTTCAGGGCGTCGCCCGACGCCCTTCCGCCCCCGCTCGCTTCTCCCACCCCTCGCCCCGTCTTCATCCCCAGCCCGCGCGCCGAAGGCGCGCGCACCGCGAAGGGTGGGAGGCGAGGGGTGGGTTCAAAGGGTCCGCTTGCCGTATTCCTTGTCGAGGTAGAGGACCGAGCCGGGGCGGTCGGAGACCATGCGGATCTTGTCGACGATCTCGGAGACGCGCGCCTCCTCCTCGACCTGCTCCGTCACGAACCACTGCAGGAAGACCTGCGTCGCCGTGTCGCCCTCGGCGGCGGCGAGCTGGTAGAGCCTGTTGACCCGGGCCGTGACTTCCTTCTCGTGCGCGAGCGTCTTCTCGAACGTCTCGAGCGGCGAGCCGAAGCTCGTGGCCGGGCCCTTCGCGTCCTTCCAGGCGATCGTCGCGCCGCGGCTGAGCACGTAGTCGACCACCTTCAGCGCGTGCGCCATCTCCTCGTGGAACTGGACGCGCATCCAGCGCGCGAAGCCCTTGAACGCCTTCGACTCGAAGTCGGCCGACATGGCGAGGTAGAGGTACGCGGCCGCGATCTCGGCCGACACGTGCTCGTCCAGGGCCGCTTTCAGCTTCTCGGGAATCATGCTTGCCTCCGGCCCCGCGGCATCGAGCGCGGAGCGAGAGGATAGTAGCCGAGGCGCTGCGGCCGGAAGGAACCGCCGTGCGCGCCCCGGGGAGCCGCCCCGGGGCGCCGGGGGTCTCAGGCCGCCGAGCGGTCCTCGAGCGCGAGGCTCGCGTCGGACGAGAGGAGCGCGGCGAGAGAGGGCCAGGAGACGTCGGGCTGGTCGACGAAGGCGTGGAGGAAGATCGCCGCGTCGCGGGCGCCGTGCGCCGCGACCAGATCGGCGACGGCCTTCTTCAGGAGCGTCTCCGGCGGCTCGGCCACCGGCCCGTCGGCCGTCAGGCTCGCCCCCTCGTGGGGGAGGTCGAGCGCCGCGAGGAAGGACTCGACCATCTCCGCCTTCGAGCGGGTCAGGGCGGCCGAAAGGGCGAAGAGCGAGAGGTCCTCCGCGCGCTTGTCGCGGAGCGTCTTCCGCACGTAGCCCTTGCGGACGTCCTCGTGGAACCGCTCGAAGCGGGAGAGGGGGACCCGCTGGAGCGTGATGACCGCGCCGGCGATCTTGTCGGGAATGTCGTCGTCCTCGCACGCGGAGAGGACGAAGGCGTCGATTTCGGAGCTCGAGAGGCGGCGGAAGATCTCGTACGGCTTCATCGTTGCAGGGGCGGAGGATAGCGCGAAGCGGCCTTTCCCGGACGAACGGACGGAAATGGGCGAAAATGGGCGGCTTGATCGTCCTCCACGGAAACCCCGTGCCCCCCGCGGGCAACCTCCCCGGAAGCGGGTTCTTCCTCTGGGGCGAGGGCGCGTACGTCGGCGCGAGGCAGCGTCCCGAGCACCCGCGCCAGGTCGACCCCCCCGCGCTCGAGGCCGCGCTCAAGGCGGCCGGCCTCGCCGTCGCCGCCATGGGGAACGTCCGCCCCGGCCGCCTCGTCCTCACGCTCCCCACGCTCCGCTCGCGCCCGGTCCCGTCCCACGCGGCCCTCCGCGAGGACGAGGACTACGCCGGCGGCGAGGTCGTCCTGAAGCCCTTCGAGGTCGAGGGGCTCGTCCTCCCTCCCGCCCGCGCCTTCGAGGCCCTCGTGGCGATGGGCGAGGCCCCCGACCGCCCCGGGCTCCTCCTCGGGGACGACGTCGACTACTGGATCGCCGTCGGGGCGTGGGTCCTCGACCTCCTCCACCGCCGCCGCGTCGTGCCGGCGGTCGAGGAAGGGCGCGCCCGGTGGCGCCCCGTCCTGACCGATCCCCACGAGAAGGACCGCGTCGAGCTCTTCTCCCAGGCGATGCCCCCGTCGAGCCGCGCGGTCGGCTGGCCGGGCGCGACCGCGGAAGGGCTCTACCCCGCGTCGTCGTTCCTCCTCCGCGGCGTCGTCGACGACCTGGCCGACGCCGCCGCCCGCGAGCTCCTCCTCGAGGGACTCCCCGACGCCCGGCGCCGCGCGGGCGGCGGCCCCGAGGGCCACGCCCTCGCCCTCCTCGCCTCCCGGAACGGCGGCCGCGACGAAGAAGCCTCGACCGAGCCGGTCCTCCCCGAGGTCGCCGAGCGCCTCGGCGCCTGGAGCGTCCCGCTCCTCGAGCCGCTCCCGGAAGGGGACCTGAGGCTCGGCGTGCGGCTCCTCCCTCCCGACCCGACCTCCGAGGAGGCCCCGTCCTGGCGCCTCGGCTACCACCTCGAGGCGGTCGACGACCCGAGCCTCAAGCTCTACGCCGAGGAGATCTGGCACGAGACGACGTCGAGCCTCCGGAGGCTCGGCCGCCGGTTCGTGAACCCGCAGGAGACCCTCCTCGCGCGCCTCGGCGGGATCGCCTCCCTCTGCGAGCCGATCCGGCGGAGCCTCGAGGAGCGGCACCCCGTCGGCGTGACCCTCTCGCTCGAGGAAGCGTGGCGCTTCCTCGCCTCGGAAGCGCCGCTCCTGAAGGAGGCGGGCGTCCAGCTCCTCCTCCCGGCCGAGGGGCGGACGACGAAGCCCTCGCTCCGCCTCAACGCGGCCGAGAGCCGCTGGAAGAGCGGCGTCGCCGTCACCCGCTTCGGCCTCGGGACGCTCGTCGACTTCGACTGGCGCGTCTCCGTCGGCGACCAGCTCCTCTCGCCCGACGAGTTCGAGCAGCTCGCGAACCGGAAGGTCCCGCTCGTCGAGGTGCGCGGCGAGTGGGTCCTCCTCGACCCGCAGGGCGTCCAGCGCACCCTCGCCCTCTTCGAGAAGAAGCCCTCCGGCCGGACGAGCCTCGCCGACTTCCTGCGCCTGGCGAGCGGCCTCGCCGAGGACGAGGAGGAGGCGCTCGGCGTCGACGGGATCAACGCCGACGGGTGGCTCGCCGAGCTCCTGCAGTCCGAGAGCGCCCAGGAGGCGCCGTTCGTCACGCCGTCCGCCCTCAAGGGCCGGCTCCGCCCCTACCAGGAGAAGGGAGTCTCCTGGCTCCGCTTCCTCCTCTCGCGCGGCCTCGGCAGCTGTCTCGCCGACGACATGGGCCTCGGGAAGACGATCCAGCTCCTCGCCACGCTCCTCTCGGCGCGCGAGGCGGGCGAGTCGATCCGTCCGTCGATCCTCGTCTGCCCCACCTCCGTCGTCGAGAACTGGATCCAGGAGGCCCACCGCTTCGCCCCGAGCCTCTCCGTCGCCGTCCACCACGGCCCCGAGCGGGCCGCCGGCGACGCGTTCTTCGAGCTCGTGAAGAAGACCGACCTCCTCGTCACGACCTACTCCCTCGCCCACCGCGACCGGGCGATCCTGACCGAGGTGAACTGGGAGTACCTCGCGCTCGACGAGGCGCAGAACATCAAGAACCCCGGCACCGCGCAGTCGCGCGCCGTCCGCGCGCTCCGCTCCACGCGCCGCGCGGCGCTCACCGGCACGCCGCTCGAGAACCGCCTCTCCGAGCTGAAGGCGATCCTCGACTTCCTCAACCCCGGCCTCCTCGGCTCCGACGAGGCGTTCCGGCGCACCTTCTCCGTCCCGATCGAGCGCCACCACGACGCCGTCGCCCGCGAGCGGCTCCGCCGGCTCACGGCCCCGTTCCTGCTCCGCCGGACGAAGACCGACCCGGCGATCGCCCCCGACCTCCCCGACAAGATCGAGACGAAGGAGTGGGTCGGCCTCACGCGCGAGCAGGCGACGCTCTACCGCGCGACGACGAAGGCGCTCCTCGAGGGGATCGGCAAGGCGCAGGGCCAGAGCCGCCGGGCGAAGGTCCTCCTGCTCCTCCTCCGCCTCAAGCAGATCTGCAACCACCCGGCCCTCTTCCTCGGCGACGGCAGCCGCCTGGACGGCCGCTCCTCCAAGCTCACGCGGCTCCTCGCGATGCTCGAGGAGACCGAGGCCGAGAGCCGCCCGGCGCTCCTCTTCACGCAGTTCAGCGAGATGGGGCACCTCCTCGTCCGCGCCCTGCGCGACAAGTTCGACAAGGAGGTCCTCTTCCTGCACGGCGGCGTGCCGCGCCTCGCCCGGGCCGAGATGGTCCGACGCTTCCAGGAGGACGACGACCCGCCGCTCTTCTTCGTCCTCTCGCTGAAGGCGGGCGGCGCCGGCCTCAACCTGACGCGCGCCTCGCACGTCTTCCACGTCGACCGCTGGTGGAACCCCGCCGTCGAGGACCAGGCGACGGACCGGGCCTTCCGCATCGGCCAGACCCGCCACGTGCAGGTCCACAAGTTCGTCTGCCGCGGCACCCTCGAGGAGCGGATCGACGGGATGATCGACGAGAAGAAGGAGCTCGCGCGCTCCATCATCGGCGCCGGCGAGAGCTGGATCACCGAGCTCTCCAACGAGGAGCTCGCCGAGCTCGTCGCGCTCTCCCGCGACGCCGTCGACGCCGGAGAGGTCGCCTGACGTGACCACGAAGAAGCGCCTGGTCGACGTCCCTCCGCCGCCCGCGGCCCCCGGGGGCTGGGGCGCCCGCTGGCTCGCCTCGGCCTCCGGCGCCGGCCGCGCCCGCCTCGAGAAGGGGCGCGCCCTCGTCGCCGAGGGCGCCCTCGCGGCGCTCGCCGTCAAGCCCGGCCTCGTCGAGGCCGAGGTCCGCGACCGGGGGCGGTCGTTCGTCTCCGTGCGGCTGAAGGTCCGGCCGCTCAACGAGAAGGTCTTCGACGGCGCCCTGAAGGCGTTCGCCGAGCGCGCCCGGACCGCGGGCGAGCTCCTCTCGGGCTCGCTCCCGGAGGAGGCCGACGCCGTCTTCGCCGCCGCGGGCGGGGCCCTCCTCCCCGCGTCGGCGAACGAGGTCTCCGTCGCCTGCCCGTGCGGCGAGACGGTCCCGTGCCGGCACGCGGCGGCGGTCCACGTCGGTCTCGCCGAGCGGTTCGACCGCGACCCCTTCCTCATCCTCCTCCTGCGCGGCAAGGGGCGCGACGAGGTCCTCGCCCGCCTCCGCGACGCCCGCGCCCGGCGCGCCCTCCCGGCGGCGGCTCCGTCCGCCCCGAAGCGCGCGGAGACCGCGGCGCCCCTTCCCCTCGAGCCGCTCCCCGACGTCCGGCCCGAGTCGTTCTACCGCCCGCTCGTCCCCCTCTCGACCCTGAAGACGCGCTTCGTCCCGCCCGAGCACCCCGACGCGCTCCTGACGCGCCTCGGGCCGCCCCCGCTCCAGGACGAGGAGGCGGCGAAGCTCCTCGTCGAGATGCACCGCGCCATCGGCCGCGGCGCCGCGGACCGCCTCACCGAGGCCGAGTGGCGCCGGGTCACTCCGCGCGGGGGACGGTCGGGAGAGTAGGGGCCGGGCTCCTCCAGCCCGGCGCGAAGAGGACGAGGAGCGCCGCGGCGAGGCAGAGCGCCCCGCTCGCGACCCAGGGCGTCACGCCGGAGGTCGCGAGGGTCGCCCCGTCGCGCACGACGACGACCCCGACCGCCGTGAAGACGTAGGCCCAGGGGTCGTCCTTCAGGAAGAGAGCGACCCCGGCCGCGAGCGCCGCCGCCGGCAGCGCGCCCGCCACGAGCGACACCGCGACCTCTCCGAGGGTCCGCGCGTCGAGCGGCGCCCAGCACCCGGCGATCGCCGCGAGCGCGAGGAGCCGCCCCGCGCGCGGCAGAGGCACGAGGCGGAGGAAGAGCGCGGCGAGGGCCGCGCCCCCCGCCGCCAGGAGCGCGAGCTCGGTCGCCGCGGCGAGGACCGACGCGGCGGGGAGCAGCCCGTCGACGCCGGCCGGGAAGCCGAAGCCCCCGACGCCCGCCTCCGCGGGGAACGCCGCGGAGAGGCTCCCCTTCAGCCCGCGCGCCGCGTAGACGAGGAGCGCGGTCGCCGCGGCGGCCCGGAGCGCGCGGCTCCCCGAGCCCGGGAGCGGCCGGCGGAGAAGGCCGAGGGCGTGGGGCGCCGCCGCCGTCGCGAGCCCGACCGAGACGAGCGCGAGGGCGTAGGAGAGGAGGAGACCGACGAGCGTCCCCACCGCCGCCATCACGGCCCACGTCGCGAGCGGCACGTCGGCAGACCAGCTCCGCGGGAGCGTCGGCAGGTCGGAGAGGCGCTCGAGGAGCGCGGGGAGGGTGAAGAGCGCGGCCCAGCGCGCCGCCTCGCGCCAGCGCATCTTCCCGGCCCGGTGGGCCCGGAGGAGCGCCACGAGGCCGAGGCCGATGAGCGTCCCGAAGCCCGCGACCTTCAGCGCGAGCGCTGCGTACGTCGCCGACGTGCTCCGGCCCCGCGCGCGCGCCCACTCCTCCGGCAGCTTCAGCGCCGTCGCGACGAGCGCAGGGGTCGCCCCCGCGACTTCCACCGTCACGCGGCGGCGCGCCTCGCCCGAAGACTGCGAGGGCACCTCGAAGACGACCCTGTGGTCGCGCCGCGCCTTCCGCTCCTCCGCGTTCGACGAGACGACCGCGAGCGCCGCCGGGTCGAGGCCGCGCCGGCGCGCCGCCTCGCGCGCCTTCTCGAGAGCCTCCGCCGGAGAGAGCGACGGCCCCGGCTCCTCCTCGGGGAAGCCGCGCGAGAAGCCGACGACCCGCCCGTCCCGCGCGTCGACGACGACCCACCAGCGGTGCCGGTCCCTCTCGCGGGCGAAGCGGACCTGCCAGACGGGGCCCGGCAGCACCTCCGTCGCCCACGTGCGGAGCGCCGCCATCCCGCCGTGCGCCAGGAGCCAGCGCTCCGCGTTCCGCTCCCAGCGGTAGGGGATCGACCCCGCGCCCGTCTCGGCCGCGTCCTCGAGCGACGGCAGCGCCGAGCCGCTCTCGGCGACCGCGAGGTAGCGCGCCGGGTCGTCCCCTTCCCCCTTCACGAACGCCCTCGCCGCCTCGATCGCGTCGGAGCGCGAGACGTGGAGCGCGGCGTCGAGCCCGCCGCGCGGGAGGACCGTCCGGACGAGGAGGAGGACGACGACCGAGGCCCCGGCCGCGAGCGCGACCTGCCCGAGCGAGAGAGGCCGCGGCGCCGCGAGCGCGGGCGCCTCGCTGCTCGCCCCGGGCCACGGCGGCGGCGCCGAGCCCACCTCGGCGTTCGTGAGCCCCGTCTCGGGCTCGAAGCCCCCCCGCTTCAGCGCGAGGAGGCCCGCCACGACGAGCGGGAGGAGCAGCGCCCCTGCCGCGAGCGCCCCCGACACGGCGAAGTACGTGTTCGTCGACCTCACGAGGATGAGCGACGTGTAGACCGCGTCCACCGTGAAGTGCCAGACGAGGAGCGGGAAGAGGTCGAGCTTCAGGAGGAGAACGCCGATGACGACGCCGGCGACGCCCACCTCCACCCCGCGGATCCAGAACGGCTGGTTCGGGTAGCCCGCGTGCGCGAAGCCCCAGACGAAGGCCGGCACGACGACGGCGACCCAGGTCGGCGCGAAGCGCCGGAGGAACGGGATCGAGAACATCCGCGACGAGAACTCCTCGGTCGTGGCGGGGACGAACCCCATCAGCAGGACGCCGAGCCAAGGGAAGCTCGTCCCGAGGAGGTTCGAGTAGGGGACGTCCGCGGGCGACCAGGCTCCGAGGCGGTCCGCGCCGAGGTAGAAGACGACCTGGTAGGCGAAGAACGCCGCCGTCATCGCGTAGCCCGCGAGGAGGCCGAGGAAGACCTTCTTCGTGCCGAACGCGCGCCGCGAGAAGACGCGGCCAAGCGCCGGCTTGCCGGGAAAGGCCTCGCGGTACTCGGGCTCGCCCCCCGCCACGAGGAGGAGGAGGAGGACCCCGAGCATGCAGGCCGCGCCGAAATCCGAGAGGAGCGTCTGGCCGAGGAAGCCCGCCCAGCTCTCGGTCGTGTCGTATCCCTGCAGCGCGATCGGCAGCTCGTTCAGCGACGCCGCCATCTGGAGCGCCGTGCCCGTGATCGAGAACGCGAAGGCCCAGCGCCACTTCACGTCGCGGCGCCTCAGCCGGTCGAGGAAGACGACGACGAGCGCGATCCCGGTCAGGACGAGCCCGAGCGTCGCCGCCGCCCCCGCCGCGTTGTTCTTCGAGCGGAGCGTCGCGTACTCCTGCCGCCACGCCTCCGGAACGTCCAGCCAGAGCGTCGAGCGCCCGACCCGGTCGCCCTGGACCTCGACGAGGTAGCGCATCGCCGCCCCGTTCCAGCGGAGCGTCCTCGACTCCCAGACGAACGTCCGGTCGACGCGCGCCGGCCGCTTCTCCTCCGTCGCCTCGACGAAGCGGAGCGCCGCCGGGTCGAGCCCGCGGTGCGCGCGGAGGGTCTCCTCGGCCATCGCCCGCGCCCGCTCCGCCCCCGCGTCGGGCGCCGCCGCCTTTTCCGGGAGGATCCGCCGGAACGAGAGGAGCTCCCCCGTCGGCGCGACGAACGCCCGGAGCTCTCCCTTCTCGAGCGGCCGCACGAAGCGGAACGACCAGCGCCAGACCGGGACCTCGCGGCCGAGGAGCGGCACCGCCTTCGCGAGCCCCAGCTCGCGCTCGAGGAAGACCTTCGCGTCGTCGTCGTGGTCGAAGACGCCGAGCGCCTTCCGCCCCGCGACGTCGAACCCCCGCGCGGCGAGCGCCTTCCCGGCGATCCGCCGCGCCTCCTCCTTCGTCACCCGGAAGTCGATCGACGCCTCCGGGAACGCCCGCGAGAAGAGCGACACGCCGACCGCCGACCCGAGGGCGAGGATCGCGAGGCACACCGCCACGAATCGCCAGTCGCTCCGCGTCAGGGGGACATAAGGGGGTCTGGTCTGCACTCTACACTCTGCTCGAAAGCGCCCGTCGCTGCCTGCCGGGCATTCTCAAGGGCGGGATTCGAAATTGCGAGGCGCCCGGGCCTGGGGGTCTGGTCTGCACTCTACACTCTGCGGGAACGCGCAGAGTGTAGAGTGCAGACCAGACCCCGCCTTGCGACGAGCCGGAGGAGGAGCTCGAGCGCGCGACGCCCGGCCTCTTCGGCTTCCGCCTCGCCCGCGTCTTCCGGGGCGAAGGCCTCGCAGACCTCCGCGAACGGGGCACCCGCGAGGAGCCTCCGCGCGGCCTCCGCGTCCTCGGACCGCAGCGCCTCCTGCTGCACGTCGTCCTCCGCGTCGCGCCAGACGAGGAGCGCCTGCCCCTCGGGCACTTCGGCCGGAGCGCCCTCACCGCCCGACTCCCACCACGCCGCCAGGTCCCAGCGCGACGAGATGACGGCCGTTCCCGGCGTCGCGCCGAAGGTCAGCGTGGCCCAGACTGCGGGGTGGACGTTCAGGAGCTCCTCGGCGCGCAGCGGCGCCGCGTCTTCCGCCTGGAACGCTTCGTTCCGCGCGCGCTCGAGCGCGGCGACGTCGGCGAGCCACGGTCGCTCCGCGCCACGGGCGTGCGTTCGGAGGAACTCCGGCAGCGCCTCCCCCGCCCAGCGGAGCGACCAGCGCGTCGGGGGGTGGGCGAGGAGATAGTCCGTCACGAGGTTGTGCCAGCGCGCCTCGCCGAGCGCGGCCGACGTCCGCGCAAAGTCCTCCGCGAGGACGTCGCGCAGCCGGAAGAAGTACATGTTCGCGTAGACGTCGAGCCGTTCGACGGCCCCCATCCGCGCGTCCCCCGCGAAGAGCTCGTCGAACAGCGCGCGCGTCGTCTCCCCGCGCGCCTCGCGCTCCTCGAGCGCCTTTGCGACCCCTTCCGGCGCGACGACGAGCCCGAAGAAGAGCTCCTGCGCCTCGCGCAGCCTCACGCGAGCACCTCGTCCGCGATCGCCGCAGCCTTGTCGCGCTCGGCGAGGACGACGGGCAGCTCCGGGATCCGGTCGTCCCACTCGACGAGCGACGAGACCCGCCCGAAGCGCCTCACCGCCGCGCGGTAGAGCTCCCACACCTCGAGCCGCACGGGATGGTCGTGCGTGTCGAGGAGGAGCGCCCCCGCCTCCGACGGCCCCGCGAGGTGGAACTGCCAGACGCTCCCCTCCGGAATCGCCTCGACGTACGCCCGCGCGTCGAAGCCGTGGTTCACGGAGCTCACGAAGACGTTGTTCACGTCGAGGAGGAGCCCGCAGCCGCTCCGCCGCGCGACCTCCGCCACGAACTCCGCCTCCGTCATCGTCGAGACGCGCCAGCGCGCGTAGCTCGAGACGTTCTCGAGGACGAGGACGCGCCCGAGCCGCTCCTGCACGTGCGCGACCCGCGACACGACGTTCGCGAGCGACTCCTCCGTGTACGGCAGCGGCAGCAGGTCGTGCGACGCGCGGCCGCCGACCGTCGTCCAGCAGAGGTGGTCCGATACCCACGCCGGCTCCACCTCGCCGGCGAGCGACTTCAGCGCGAGGAGGTAGCCGTCGTCGATCGGGTCCGTTCCGCCGATCCCGAGCGAGACGCCGTGAAGCGTCACCGGGTAGCGTTCGCGGACGGCGCGGAGGATCTTCCGCGCGCGCCCGCCCACGCCCATGTAGTTCTCGCTGATCGCCTCGAACCAGTCGCACGAGGCCTCGCCGGCGAGCACCGCGGCGTAGTGCTCGCGGCGGAGGCCGATGCCGTGCCCGAGGTACGGGGCGCGCGTCAGGACTTCTTCGGGGCGTTCGCGGCGGCGTTCGCCGCCTTCAGGTCCTCGCACTCCTTCTCGGAGGCGACCATCACCCAGCCCTTGCCGCGGCACGCGTTCTTAGTGTGGCACGTGTGGGCGCCCGGCACGCCGCACTCGCTCTTCCCCTTGCAGGCGTTTCCGCCCATGCACTTGACCGTCTTCTTCGCGGCCGCCGGGGGCTCGCCCGCGGCCTTCCTGTCCTCGGCCGCCGAGTAGCTCGCCGAGAACATCCCCGCCGCCGCGATCGCGGCCACCGCCCCGAACATCTGCCTGCGATTCATCGGAACCTCCCGTCGCCGCCCGGGTTCCCCGTGCGGCCCGTCTCTTGAGACAAAGTTGCAGATCCTAGGCGGGGAGGGGTGAGGACGCAAGCGGAAACGGCCGGGGGAGCGCGAGGACGAACCCGAGCAGGAGGTTCAGCGGGAACGCCTCGGGGACGTTCAGGACGAGGCCCGCGAGCGCGAGGGCAAGGACGAGCGGCCGAGCGGGGGTGTTCCGCGCGAAGGCGAGCCCGAGGGCGGCGGCGAAGAGCGCGAGCCCGACGAGACCCGCCTGGAGGACGAGAGCGGCGATCCCCGACTCCCCCGCTCCGCCGCCCGCCTCGGCGTCCCCCCGCGCCCCACCCAGCTGCCTCGCCGCGTTCGTCCCGAGGCCGAGCTGGCGACCGAGGAGGACGTCGGACGCGGAGCCTTCGAGGAGCCTTCCGATTCCCCCGACGCGCGCCGAGACCGAGTCCGCGACGTCGGGCCGCCCCGAGACGAGGAGGGCCGATCCGGCGGCCAGTGCGGCCAAGAGGAGAGCGAGCGCGACGACGCGCCGCCGGCGACCGGCGGACGCGACGACCACGAGCCCGGTGGCGCCCAGAACCACGAGCCCCGAGGCGGAGCCCGACGCGACGACCGCGAGCCCCCCGAGGAACCAGGCGAGCACGCGCAAGCGCGTCGTCGCGCCGAAGCCCGCGGCGAGAGCGACGACGCACGCCGCGAAGAGCCCCAGCGTGTTCGGCATGACGAACGTCCCCGCGGCCCGCCGCGCGAAGAGCTCGCCGAAGAGGCCCATGTGCCCCTGCACGGGAATGCCCCTGAGGAACTCGAGGGGCGCGAGGAGGAGCTGGAAACCGAGGAGCGCGAGGAGCCACGGGACGAGCCCCCGCAACCTCTCGTCCGTCACCCAGCCGGCCGCGACGGCGATCCCGAGGAACGCGAAGGCCCGCAGCCCGGCGACCGTCTCGAGCGGCTGCCCGCGGACGAGGCCCGCCGCCGCCTGCCACGCCACGAGCGCCGCGAGGGCGAGCGCGGGCCAGGACCGCGCGAGCGGCACGAGCGCGCTCCGACCGCGGAGCGCGGCGACGACGGATCCCACGACGAGCGCGAGGACGAGGAGGTCCTTGAGCGCCTTGCAGGGGATCTCCCACCGGCGTATTGCAAAGACGTACCGCGCCGGCGGCCCGCCTCCCTCGACCGCCGTGCCCCCCTCCGAGGCCGGCCTGTGGGTGACGCACCGCCGCCCCAGGCCGAAGGGCGCGCGGGTGAAACCGCCCGGCCCCGTGTGGAGCGTCCAGAACGTCTCGTAGAGGTCCCTCTCGATCAGCCCCGTCCTTCGAAGGTACGGACCGATCCCGTTCAGGAGCCCCGCGACGAGGATCGCGAGCCCGAGCCAGGTCGAGAGGCCTCCCCTCGTCGCGTTCGAGCCGTTCGTCCTCACCGCAAGGAGGGGGCCCGGCCCGAGGACCCGCTCAGGGAGCGGGCCTCAGGCGCATCGTCGGGTCTCCGAAGAGGATCCAGCTCCGCCTCACGTCCGGGTCCGTCACCGCGGCCTTGGCGTTCTTCACCGCGTCCCCGAGGCGCATCGACGGGCTCTGCAGGAGCTGGAAGAGCGCCTGATTCAGCACCGCTTGCGGCTCCGGGGCCGTCAGGGTCGAGGAAGCCCAGACCGCGACGGCGCCGCCCGCCGGCGCCTTGAGGAGGCTCTCGGCGAGCGACTCGACCCACAGGTCGTCGAAGAGGCCGTTGAGGCACGTCATCAGGACGAACGTCGGGAGCTTCGTGCCGTTCGTCAGGGCCGCCGCGTCGCTGCCGTTGAAGATGTCGCTCTGGCTCCAGACGTCCTCCGACCCGTGGCCCATGTAGTTCACGAGGAGCTGGCCGGCGTTGACGGCGGACACGATCGCCGAGCGCGCCCCGGCCGAGCCGAGGGCGTCGACCGAGACCGGCTGCGTCGTCAGGCCCGCCGGCATGAGCGGGACCAGCTGCCCCGAGGCCGCCGTGAAGTCGAACTCGTCCTTCGCGTCCGACACGAGGAGCACCTTCGAGCTCCACGCGCCGGCGGCGCCGGGCTGGTCGTGGCTCACAATCTTCGACACGACAGTCGCCGCCTCGGCCGCGGTCCGCACCGGGAGTCTCCCGATCGCCATGTCGGGGAGCCCATCGCCGTCGAAGTCGACGAGCCCGTCGTCCGAGTCGGTCAGCATGTAGGCGGTCGACACCATCCGCGTCGGGACGAGGTCGAAGTCGCCGAACCCGAGGTAGTCCTTCGGGTCGAACGAGGCGTCGCCCACGAGGAGGACGTAGCCCGGCGCGCGGTCCCACTTCTCGCGCGCGACGTTGAGGAACGCGCGGATCGCGTCGGGGCTCTTCTCGCCGAAGCCGAACTCGTCGTAGACGTCCGTCACGTCCGCGAGCACGGTGGCGAGCCCCTGGAGCCTCCGGTGGGCTTGAAGCGGCGCGACGGCGGCGAGGAGTGACGGGTGGGCGATGATGACGAGGTCGGCCCTCGTCTTCTTGTTCGAGAGGTTCGACGGGACGTTCCGCACGATCCCGGCGGGCGCGGAGACGCGGGTCGGCGTGAATGCGTAGAGCGTCGCGTCGCCTCCGGAAACCTGTACGAAACCCGTGTACCCGCCGGGCACCGCGGTGAACGTGACCGGGAGCTCCCGGACCGCAGCCGGCTTCGTGACATCGACGACGCGCAACGTCGTGTCGGTGAGTCCGCCCAGCGTCACCCGCGTCCCGCTGCGGGCCATGAGGCGCAGGGCGCCCTGGTCCAGCAGGTAGAAATGCGGGTAGACGAGGCGGATGCTCGCGACGACGCTCGTGTCCGTCGCGCTGCCGCGCGCCGTCAGCGTTACCGTGTTCGTCCCCTCCGCGATCCAGGTGAGCGGAACCGTGTACGTCCCGGTCCCGACGGCCTGCCCCGAGAACGTCAGCGTCCCCGCGTCGTGCCCGTTCACCCGGACGTCCACCACGTGCGCCTCGTCGGTCACGCCCTGCAGCGTGACCGTGACCGGCAGGCTTCCGGCCACGGAAGTGTCGAGGTGCGCCACGGTCAACGTCTGGTCGAGGGGCGTCGCCGTCACGGGCGGCCCGAAGAAGTTGTCCGTCGTCCCGTCGGCGGTGAGGGCCCCGAAGTAAACGACGTGGTCCTTCCGCTCGACGGTGAACGGGAAGCTCGTCGGGCCCGGCGGGAGCGAGCCCCCGGCGGCCTGCTCGACGACACGCTGCCCGTTGTAGGCGCCGGCGAGGAGCCAGTAGACGCGCTCCCCGGTCCACGGGGAGTCGAGCCCGAGGCCGTAGAACTCGATCGCGTCGGAGGCGTCGAACCGGCCGTCTCCCCCGTCGCGGACGATCATCGGCTGCTCCGTCCGCTCGGCGAAGAGCTGCAGAGCCGCCGGGTCGGTGCCGGGGTCGAACCCGGCGGCGACGAGATCGCTCTTCGTGACCCGGTACCACCCCTCTCCGGCCACGAGGATCTTCGCGGCGAGGCGCGAAGCCGTGTACGTTCCCGCACCGCTGAGCGCCTGGACGAGCGACGGCGGCTCGACGGTGCGGGCCGTGCCGAGGCCGGCCGGGACGACGCCGGCGCCGTCCCTGGCCGCGACCCGGCCGAGCGCGTCGAGGGTCGGGGAAAGCCCCGTTATCGAGCGATCGGGCGGGAGGCTCGTGGACGATTCCGGGACGACCGGTCCCGTCCACCGCCGCGTCCCGTCAAGCGCGATGTCTTCCAGCCAGTAGCGGACGTCGCCCGCGGCGCCCGGTCCGTCATCGATCCACGCATACGCGCGACCCGACTGGAGCGGACGCGCCGGGCCGACGGAGAGGGCCGAGCCCGCGATCACCGAGGGCGTGATCGCCCGGCGCTCGCCCGCCACCTCGCGGTGGACGACGAAGCCGAGGTTGTCGATCTCGAAGCTGCTCCGCCACCTGAGCTCGACGACGTCGCCGTTCCGCGTGGCCTTGAAGGAGCGGATGCGCGCCAGGGTCGGGGCTGCGACGCCGATCGGGTCCGTGGCGAGGTTGTTCGCGAGGTTGATGTCGGCGCCGTTCGTGAGCGTCGCCGTGTTCGTGATCGTCCCCGGCTGGCTCGCGCTCCCGACGGAGGCCGTGATGACGATCGCCTCGAAGCCGAGCTGTGCCGCGAGGCTGTCCGAGCGCGTACACGTCACGACCGTCCCGGGAATGCCGCTGCAGTTCCAGCCGGGCGCGCTCACGGCGGTCGCCGTGAGCGACGGGGGACCCGAGCCGAGGTTGATCACGGCCGTGATGAGGCCGGACGTCGCGGTGTACGGCGCCGCGTTCCTGACACTGGCCGTGATTGTGGCTGTGCCTCCGGGCGTCAGGGTCGTCCCGGAGTGCGTCAGCGTGATGGCGGGGTCGGACGTGCACTCAGGTCCCGAGCCGAAGCCTGGTATCGAACCCGGACCGGGATAGAGCAGCTGGCCCGTGCCGCCGGGCTGAGCACTGAACGTGTTCGCGTCCGCAGTCGTGACACCGGGCTGCCCACCCGAGACGTCCAGCGTCGGGGGCACAGCCGTGTTCGTGTAGACAATGACGCCGCCTCCTCCGCCTCCTCCGGGGCCGTGATGGTTCGCGTTGACGCCGTCACAACCTGCACCGCCGTTCCCGACCGTGAGCCAGTTGCTCCCTCCCGCTCCACCGTGCGCGCGGATCGCCAGGCCGCTCATCGTCCCGCTCGTGACGGTCAGGACGACGCTGCCGCCCGCGCCGCCGCCTCCGCTTCCGTCGTTCGCCGTGCCGTCGTAGGCGTCCGCACCGTTCGCGCTCAGGATCGCGCCCGTGTTCACGATGAGCTGGCTCGCGCGAAGTACCATGAGCCCACCACCAGCTGCGCCGCCAGCCGCCAGGGCGTCACCGTCGCTGTTATTCCTCGTACCTGCCCCGCCGCCTCCGCCGAGGACGAGTTTCGTGATGGCCGGCGTAACGGCGGCTCCTCGACCGCCTCTGTCAAGGCACGTGCTCCAGGAGTGCCCGCCCGTACCACCTGCCCCGCCGTTGCTCCCGCCGCCGCCGCCGGAGTTGCGGTCGTTGCCCGGGGTGCCCGTCGGGTTGTCATCGGTTGAGCCACCCCCCGCGTTTGCCGGCGCGCCGCGGGCGTACGAGCCGCCGGGGTACCCGTCGTTCGGCTGATTGGTTTGGACGGGACCGGTCGTCGCCTGGATCCATTCCGGCGTACCAGCGATCCCCTCGCCCTTGCTCCCGTTCGTCGCCCTCGTGCTCGAGGTCCGCCAGTCGGTGTTCGTCAGGCCGAAGCCGATCGACGCAGCCACGACTGCCGAGCTCGGTGCGGTAGTCGGGCCAAACGTAAGGGTGGTGCCCGCTGCGTAGTTACCCGCAGCGGCCTCCGCCGGCGACTGCCCAACAAAGCTCGTGAAGCCGTTCGTGGTTACAGTCCCGGCCGCTATGGCGACGAAGTCCGCGGGTTGCGTCGGAATGGTGGCGGGCGTCCCACCGTTCGCAGCGACATAGACGTTGATGTTCGTCGGGAGGTAGTTGACGGCCGCCCCCAACGTCACGTTTGCAGCGGCGTTGACGTTCGCCGCTGAGGAGTTGATCGGGTTGACCTGGTCGACGCCGGAGTACGAAGCCCTCTTGATGTGGAGGCCCGTGACGTTCCCGGAAGCCGTCGCGTAGGAAAGGATGACGGAGTTGGAGCCGGCCGGGACTTCGGCGTTTCGCAGGTACCACATCCCCGCGTGCGTGAGGGACGAAGAAGCCGCCGTCGTGGAGATGGGACGCATCACCACACCACCGTACCTGACCGAGAACGTCGCCAAGGTGGAGGCTGTACTCAGCTCAGCTGTCGCGGCGACGAGGAGGATACGGTTCGTACCCGCCGTCACCGTGAAGGCCGCGGGAGTGACGGTCCCGCTGGCGTTGCCCGGTGAGGTCGAGCTGATGTTCGTCCACGTGTCCAGCGCCGCAGGAGCGACCGCATCTCCTCCGAGCTGCCTCCCAGCGCCACCGCGGAACCCGAGGCCGTCAACGATCGCCGATAGGCCGGATGCGAGAGTGAGAGCGCCCTGGACGTCGATCGCGAGGATGCCGCCGGTACCGCAGCCGAGTGTGTCCGCCGGGGTGCAGTCCGCCGTGCCTGTGTTACTGGTTGTCCACGGGCTCGCGGTGGCCCCTGCGAGCGTGGCCGTCGTGTACTGCGGCACGAAGACAACCTGGTACCGCATCTGTCCCTTCGCGCTCGTCGCGGCCGTGTTCGAGTAGCTGTTCAGGAGCCCGCCGTTCGCTCCCGTTCCGGTGATCGGAATCTGGTTCGCTGCGCAGCCACTCGAGCCTATGGCTCCGCGGGCGGTGACGAACTCGTACTTACCGGCTCCGACCGCCGTCGCGCCGGCGCCGATACCTGTGCCGTCTCCGTACGCAGTTGTATTCGACGAATTGATGTCCGCGTCCTGCATCTGGACGACGAGGAGCAGGTTGTCCGCAGCGAGGGTAGTGGTGGCACCCGCGGACGCGCCGACCGGGATACAGGTGTTCGCGACGCCCGCCGTCACGCTCGCCGTCCCAGGCCAGTAGGTGTTCACGATCCCCGTCAGCGTACCGCCAGCCCCCTGCTGACCGGGCGAGGCGCAGAGCGGCGTTACCCCTCCCGTCACCGTCGTCGTCACGGTCGAGTTGTTGTTCGACATGTTCGGGTCGAAGTCGTTGAAGGCCGTGTCGAGGACCGTCGCGGTGTTGCTCTTCGTTCCAGTCGTCGTGTTCGTGGCGATGAGTGTGACGGTTGCGCTCCCCGGGAACGGGATTGAGCCGAGAGAACACGTCACGAGAAGGTTCCCCGAGCAGGATCCCTGGCTCGGCGCCGCGCTGACAAAGCTCATTCCCGGTGGAATCGGGTCGGTGACCGACACCGCTCCCGCGGCCGCCGGTCCGAGGTTCGTCACCGTGAGCGTGTACGTGACGTTGCCGCCGACCCCAACGCTGCCGACACTTGCCGTCTTGACGAGCTGAAGGTCTGCAACGAGCGGCTGGATCCCGACCCACACCCAGCCCGTGTTGTTCGCCGGGTTCGAATCGCCCTCGCTCATCGTCGCGACGGCTGTGTTCAGCGGCCTGCCGACCGTGTTCCCGGTCGCGACGAGCGTCACCGTCGCCGTCGCGCCCGGAGCGAGAGTTCCGAGCGGGCAGTTCACCGGGGGACCGGCGGTGCACGGCCCTCCCTGGCTTGGCGTCGCCGAGACGAAAGTCAACTCTGCGGGCAGCGGATCCGTGACCGTCACCCCCGTCGCGCTCGTCGTGGCGCTGTTGTTCCGCGCCGTCAGGGTAAAGCTGGCGTTCTGACCCGCGTTCACACCTCCCGCAGGGAGGGTCTTGGTGAGCGAGACGTCGGCGCACGCTGCCGAAACGGTTGTGATCACGATCGCGCTGTTATTACCCGGGACGAGTTCGCGGACGGCCGAGCCGGCGACAGTCGCCGTGTTGGATTTCGCTCCGGTCGTGGTCCCCGTGGCGACGAGCGTAATCGTCGCAGTTCCACCGGCCGCGAGCGAACCGATGGGACAGGTGACCGTCCCGGCGGTGTTCGTACAGGGTCCGCCCTGGCTCGGAGTCGCGGAAACGTACGTCAGGCCGACCGGAAGCGGATCGGTCACGGTCACGGCCGTTGCCGTGTCCGGGCCGTTGTTCGTCACGTTCATCGCGTACGTGACCGTATTCCCCTGGCAGATCACTCCCCACGAGCCCGTCATCGTGATCGCGAGATCGGTGGAGGCAGAGAGCCTCTCCCAGGCGAAGTCGAAGTTCTGCGTCGTAACGCTCGCGAGCGTCGTCGATTCCGCTGTGCCGCCGTCGGCGTTCGTGAACGTGAAGGTCGGACCCGCCGTCAGGACGAGTCGCTTCGCCCAGAGGCTCCCCGTCCCGGCTGCGCCTGTGGAGAACGTGAGCATCGCGGTATCGGGCGAGAACGGATCCGCGGCCAGGTCCATGAAGTTGGGCGTGGTCCCGGTGCCAGTAACGTAGGTGAACCCTGCGGCACCAGCCGTCCAGGCTCCTCCCGTGTAATACGCGTAGCCAATCGTACCCGGCGTCCCCGTGACCCACATGGGGACGGCATAGGACACGCCGCCCGTGACGAGCCAGGTTGCTGCAATGTGCTTCTTATTGACGGCCGTCGGATTCAACCCGTTTCCGTTGGCGATGTTCGTGGTGGTGCCGACCGCTGTCCCCGTCCAGACGTTCGCATAGACGCCTGTGTTACCTGACCTGTTCCACATTACGAGGACCTGGTCGCTCCGCGGGTCCGATTCCGCCAGCATCTGGAGCGGGACCGCCCGGCCCGTGGCATAGCTCGTCGCACTTCCCCAAGTACCGCCGCTGTAAGTCCTGTACCACTGCTGGTTCGCAGAGCCGACGGAGAAGACCACCAGGAGGTCTCCGCTCAGGCTTTCATAGGCCTGGTCGAAGCACTCGTTCTGCATCAGCTGGCCCGTGGTATTCGGCAATGTCGCCCCGGCAGATCCCGTGTGCGTCGTTCCCGCTTCGGTCCATGCCGAGCCATTCCAGATGAACGACGTCAAGATCGACGTGTTAGCCGTCGTGGTGCCCGTGTCCGCCGCGAGGAGGGCGATCTCATTGGAACCTGACGTCGGGCGGGACCGAAGCTTGATCCAGGTCACCGCCGCCGCCTGGTTAAACCCGGTCGAGTTCGCGACCACGTTCGCCGCCGCCGTCCACGACGAGCCGTTCCAGATGCGATACGCCATCTCGGCGTTGCCGCTGCTTCCCGTGGCGTTCGTCGAATAGACGACCATCGCATTGCCGGACGTCGTCTCGTACGTGATGTCGAAGCGACGTCCGTTGACACCGTCGCCGCCCACGTTCACATTCCACTCGTTCGACCAGGTTGCCGTCGAGCCGTTCCACCGGAGGATGTAGAGGACGCCGCCGGTCGTCACGTAGCCCGCGATGTGCTCGTCCCGCGTGGCGGCTGCACGGTTCACGACCCACGTCTGCGCCGCGCCCGCGGCGGTCGCGGTCTCCGCCCCGAACGTGTTGGCGGACGCAGCGTAGGCACGGTACTGCGGGGTAGTTGAGTTGTTGCTGTAGACGACGCTCCCGTCCGAGGCGAGAACCACCGACGGCGCGAGGAGCAGGGTCAGAAGGGCTACCCACCGGAACCAGCCACCCGCGGCGCCTGTCGTCCGCCCGACCGACGCCGAACCGATCCCGGACCGGGCTCGCTGGGCGGGGCCACCTTCGGCCCTGTTCATCCGGAAGCTGTCGGACATCCTCGTCTCCTCGCACATGGTTCCCCCGAGACGGTTCGCGCACGGAGCTCGAGCGCTGAACCCTAACCGCTTAGTTTATCTCTCCTTATCAACCCGTCCGCGACCGTCCGCCCAGCCGCTTTCCAACTGCACTCGGCCCCGAGGTTCACACGTGGCTGACGGTGCCATCATCGGGACTGGCCGTTCAGGACACCCGCTTCCTGCCCGGGCGGAACGCACCCCGCCAGACCTTCGAAGGTGCTGACCCACACTTCCGTCGCAGTCGACCGCGCCCATCCGCATGGGGCCTACGGCAGGTCACGGTCAGCCCGGAAGCGCCAGGATCGTCTGGGCAGCCTCGGGTCCAGGCCGAACCGCAAACCTCGCTACGGGAACGGCTTGAACGAACCGATCGAGCTCACCGAGGAGCTTCTGCATCGCCTCGGGAGCATGAAACGGCGGAAAACTCCTCGCGAGCAGAGCGGCCACGGCTTCCGTCGCAAGGAGCGGTTGCATGGCGTTCCGTTCACCCCGTTCGAGGACGAAGAGCGCGGCCACTTCGGCCTGGACGTTGGCGGCCAGTTCAGCCTCGCCGTGCCACGGCGTGCCGTACATCCACCATCTCCCAGTCGGCGTTTCCCGAACGACGACCCTGTCGTCGCTCAGGACGATGGCCCCGGGGACAGATTCCCACAGCCGCGCCATGGTCGTCTTCCCGTCGCCGGAGTGACCCAAGAAGAGGAACCCGCGGCCGTCCGGGGCCTTCACGCCACACGCGTGGAGCTCCACTCCCCCTTTCTGGCCGAGGAGGGTCAGGAAGAGAAGCTCGTCGAGCGGAAACTCGAGCGGGTCGACAGGCTCGGAAGATGAGCGAACTTCTGGGTCCAGGACGATCTCCCCCTCTGCTCTGTCGCTGCCGAGCACCAGGACCTTATAGGGACGGTCCCTGGATCGCGTGTCGTGGAACCGGAAGCACGACGACCCGTCTCGAAGGGTGAAGAGCTTCCACACGCCACCGGAGTCGAAGATGAGGTTTCCCGCTTCAAGCTCCGTCGTGTCTCCGAAACGCACCCGGAGGGTGACGTTCGCCTCCGTCCCGGTCGCGGTGGTGTCCCGCAGAAAAGGCCGGGACGCCTTTCCAGGAAGGATTCGAAGGGACGGCTCATCGTTGGAAACACATGCGGAAAGCCCGGCTACCTCGACGACAAACGCGTCGCGACGTTTCTCGATGGTGCGCTCGAAGTCTGCCGAGCGCCATGGCGCGCGCCCGCTCACCGCGCGCGAGTAAACAGTCCCAGCTTCACGACGAGACTCCGAAAGGCTGCGGCCACGTTTCCTCAGCTGCCCGTTGTCGAGCAGACCCCGACGGCCTTGCAGTTGCCGCCGCGAGGCCCCGCCGTCACGTCGTTCTTGCAGAAGCCGAGGACGGCCTCCTCGGGCCTCAACGGCACCTTCGTCACCGACGGAGGCGCGTAGGCCTTCTTCCTCCGGGGATCTGCGTCGCGCTCTCGCGTCTCGTCCATCGTTCGTCTCCAGCCTTCGAATCGTCAACCCGAAGCTCCGGCGTCGCAAGGGCGAACGCCGGGGTCCTGCCGGCCGCCGCCGGCGAGGACGGGCAGAAGCACCCGCGGGGCGGCAGGCGCGGTGGTCGGGGCTCCGGAGCGAAGCCGGGCCGCCTCCTCGAGGAGCCCGGTGTGCATCGCCCCGCCCGGGCAGAACTCGCACTCCCCGTGGGGCTCCACGGGCCAGCCCATCGCCACGGCGCGCAGGTGCGCCACGTGGCAGAGGAACTCGACCGGCGTCTCGGGGTCTCCCGCCTCGAGCTCGGCGTTCGCGGGGCACATGCCGCAAGCGCTCTTGAGGTGGCAGGCGGTGCACTTCGTGACCCTCGTGATCTTCTTCTGCCGCACCCGTGCGAGGAAGTGCCGCCATCCCTCCTCGAGCGACCCGGTCCTGAGATCGAACGTGTCCCGGTGCGAGAGGACGCAGATGCTCATCAGTCCCGTCGGGCCCACCGAGAACGAGTTGACGCCGCCGCCACAGTGGTAGATGTCGTCCTCGTGCCCCGGCGCCTGCTGCGGCCCGACGAACTGGCAGGTGAAGTCCTGCCACTCCTTCATCCGCGCGGGGTCGCGAAAGTCGAGGCCGACGATCTCCTCCGGCGAAACTCGCACCTCGAGAGGGCTCTGCGAGCAGTCGATCCGGGGCGTCATCATCGCGTCGAACCGGAACGGGAGGCCGAGGTCGTTCTCCACGAACTCCTTCATCGCGCCGATCTCGTGTCGGTTCACCGCCACGGCAACCGTTTTCACGGTGAGCGGAAGGCCGCGTTCCTGGAGGAGCCGGATGCCGTGCATGCAACGGTCGTACGAGCCCGGGAAGCCGGTGAGCCGCTCGTAGGTCTCGCGCGTCCGCCCGTAGAGAGTGACCTCGACGTTGAACGGCCGGTACTCGACAAGAGTGTCGACGATCCGCGGCGTGATCGTCGTGCCGTTCGTGAAGATCGTGACGATGAAGCCCTTGCGCTTGGCGTACGTGTAGATGTCGAGGAAGTCGGGTCGCGCGAAGACCTCTCCCCCCGTGTACAGGAGCCAGAGGCATCCCGCGTCGGCGAGCTCGTCGAGGAGGTGGTGGTGCTCGGCGGCGGTCAGCTCTGCCTTCCGGGCGCCGACGTCCGTCATCGGCAGGTTGTTGTAGCAGTGCGTGCAGGCGAGCGGGCAGCGCCGCGTGACCTCGACCGTCACGTTGACGGGGATCCGGTTGGCGCGGACCGTGCCGTGAAGGCGCGAGCTGAAGGCAGAATAGGTGCCGGTCTCCACGGCGATCCTCAGCCGGCGAGGGGCTCGACGAGCCCCTCGTCTTCCAGCGTCGCCAGGAAGGCACGGACGTCCGCGAGTGCGCTCTCCTCCACGACGTCGAACTCGGCGGCCAGCTCCCGGGCGATGTCGGAGACGCTCCGCTCGCCGTCGACGAGCGACCAGATCGCGCCGCCGACGTCGTTGAAGGTGTAGATCGACCCCAGGTCCGCTACCCGCGCCCGGACCGGCACGACGATCGTCTCGTCTCCGATCTTCCGGGTGGCGTGGTCGCCGGCGATCCGGAAACGAACAGGCTGGGACGCAGGACCGGCCGCCACGACGATTCATGCTAACACGCGACGTGCGTCTATCTGCGAGCCCCCGCCTCCTCGAGCGGCAAGGCGCAGGCGGCGACCTCCGGGGTGCTCCGTGCCGCTCAGTGTTCGCGCTCCCGCCGACGTTCCCGCCACGCCAGAATCGCGCTCGGGACGAAGGCGCGGGCCCGCCCCTTGAGCCGGTTCAGGCGCCGGACGCCTCCAACGCGCACGAGCGCCGCGAACGGCAGGCGGAGACTGACCGGCCCCGGCCTCACGAGCCGTCCGTTCCGCTCGACGCGGACGACGACGCCAAGGACGGAGCCCTCGGGCACGGTGCCGTCGGCGCGCTCCGCGTTGTCGCCCCGGAGGAGGAGGGCGGCCTCCGACCGCCCGACGACGCGGTGGACGACGAGGCCGCCGCCCCCCGGGGCCTCCGCCGCGACGACGGCGCCGACGGGAACCGGGGCGCCGAGGGTCGGCGCGATAGTCACGACGTCCCCGCTCCGGAGGGCGGGGTGCATGCTCGACCCCTTGACGGGGAGGGTGACCGAGAGGCCCCGCGACGTCAGCTCGCGGAGGAGCTCCGCGCTCTCCCGGCGCCCGAGGGCAACCGGCCGCCGGCCGGGAGACGCGGGAGCCGGCGGGGCCTCTCCGCTCTGCGCGCGAGGGGAAGCGAGAGGCTCCGGGACCTTCACGGCCGGGATGCTAGCAAGGCGCCCCGCAGGCCCGCTGCGGTAGCCTCGCCGCGGTGAGCGCGCCCCACGTCCCGAGCGGCCCCCGCAGCGTCGGTACCCCGGCCGAAGGCCTGTGGGTTTCGGCTGAGCTCGAGTGGGTGCTCGCCCGCGCCTTCGGCCGCGACGCGAGTCCCTGGGAGGCCCCGCTCGACGGGCGGGACGCGGTGGCGACGGGCCTGCGCCTCGGTCTCCTCCCGCGCATCGTCCACGCCCTCGGTCCGGATCGCCTCGCCGCCGAGCTCGGTCGCGACGCCGCGGAGGACGCTCTCGCGGCCTACCGCGAGTCTGCGCTCGCCTCGGCGAAGCTCGTCGCGCTCGCGCGCCTCGTCGGCGACGTCGCATCCGGGCTCGGGATTCCCGTCGTCGCGCTGAAGCACGCGGCGCTCTGCCTCTCGGGCGTCTCGAGCCCGGCCGCGCGCGGCGCGGTCGACGCCGACGTCCTCGTCGCGGACGCCGATGCGGCCCGGCTCATCGAGGCGCTCGCGGGGGTCGGCGTCGAGCTCTCCACCGCTCCCGCCTACGAGCACCAGCACCGCCCGCTCGTCCACCGCGAGGCCGGGATGCTCGAGCTGCACCGGTCCGTCCCGGGAGTCCGGGTGGAGCCCGGCCGCCGCGACGCGAGCCTCGAAGATCTCGTGGGGCACGGCCTCGCGACGGCGGCCTCGCCAGGCGAGCCGGGGCTCCTCCTCCCCCGCCCTCACGTCCTCCTCGCTCACGCCCTCGCCCACGGCCTCTTCCAGCACGGTCTCGAGCCGCAGGCCTACCCGCCGTGGAAGCTCCTCGCCGACCTCGACGACCTGCGGCGATCCGCCGGCGACGCCCTGCTCGCCGAGGCGCTCCCGCTCGTCGCGGAGACCGTGAACGCGAACGACGCCCGGGCCGCCTGGGCGCTCCCGGCGCTCCTCGCCGCCGAAGGCGCGAAGGAGGTCCTCGCCCGGCCCGACTCGCCCGAGGCGCGGCTTCTCGCCCACCTCGTCCGCGGCGCGCTCGACCCCGACTACGCCGCCTCCCTCCGCCTCCGCTCCGTCGTCGCCCACCCGTCGGAGCGGGAAGGCCTCGCCGGCCTCCTCGCAAGCGCCTGGCACGCGCTCGCGATCACCCCGGCCCAGGCGCGAAACCTCTACGGCGCGAAGAACCCGCTGACCTACGCCCTCGCGCTCGCCCTCCGCCCCTTCCACCTCGCCGGCAAGCTCCTCCGCTACACCCTCGCCGCGCGAAAATAGGAGGGGTCTGGTCTGCACTCTACACTCTACGTATTCCCGTAGAGTGTAGAGTGCAGACCAGACCCCAAAAGGGGAGACCCGGCGAGGGAATCGACGAAGGTCTTCACGTCGGCCTCGATCTGCTCGAGCGGGGCGTCGAACTCGGCGGCGACCGCCGCGACGAGCGCGGCGATCTCCGTCTCGCCCGCGGCCATCCGCGTGTAGACGAGCGCCCCGACCGGGTTGAGGACGGCGCCGGCGAGGGTCTCGTCGTCGACGACCACGGCTCCGCCGTCGCAGAGGGGAACGACCGAGGCCGGCACTTCTTCCCTGAGCCCCTACGGCTGCTGCGGCCCCTTCGTGACGACGAAGTGCGACCGCCGGTTCGACTGCCACGCCTCCTGCGATCGGCCCATCTCGAACGGCCGGCTCTTTCCGAAGGAGATTGTCCGGAGTCGCTCCGCCGCGATCCCCTGGCTCACGAGCCAGGCCTTCGTCGTGTCCGCGCGCCGCTGGCCGAGGTCGATGTTGTAGCGGACGGAGCCCCGCTCGTCGCAGTGTCCCTCAATCGTCATCTCCGTCATCGGGTACTTCTTCAGGTAGTCGAGGACGATCGTGATGCTCGCGAGCTGGTCGGGCCGGATGTTCCACTTGTCGTAGTCGAAGAAGATGTCGGGGAACGTCTCCCCGGCAGGCGCCGGGGCCGGCGGCGCGACGACCGGGGGCGGCGGGGGGGGTGGCGCGGAGACGAGCTTCGTGTCTCCCTGGAAGTGCTCGTACTCGATGAGCCACTTCCCCTCCCGCTGCGACCAGATGGCGCTGTGCCAGCCCGAAACCTCCCGCACCTCGCCCGATTTCAGCGTCGCCGTCGCGACGAAGTGACGGGTCGTCCACACGTGCTGGGAGGTCCGGTCGACCGTCACGTCCGGGGCCCAGGCGACCTTCAGGTTCTCGACCCCCTTCAGGAGCGTCTCCAGCGTCCCGCGGTGGTCCGTCGCGCCCGAGTCGAACGCGATCGTCTGGTCGAACGAGAGCGAATAGGTGTCGCCGGCGTAGAGGGCGAGGATCTTCTCCACGTCCCTCGACTCGTAGATGCGCCCCACCTCGTCGAGACGGTCGCGGTACTCCGGGTCGTTCGGATGCGCCTTGCTCTCCTCGTTCACCGTCGAGACGCAGCCCGTGGCGCCCACTCCCGCGAGGACGCACGCGACGAGGAGAGCCCGGGCGAACCGGTCCGAGAGACGCATGCTGCTTCCCTTCCTGCTCGCCGAGGGCAGCCGGGCCGCCGAGGCCGGAGCACCCTTCAACGAAGCACCTTGTCGAGGTAGAACGTCACGAAAGGAGTCGCCGCGATCCGGGGCTTTGCCTTTTCCATGAGCGGTCGCGCCGTCGCCACGTCTCCGGTCTCGAAGAGGCCGACGGCCGCGTAGAACATCGACGGCTCCTCGCCGTCCCGGAACGGGGAGAGCGCCTTCGCCTCGGCCACGACCGTCTTCCAGTCTCTCGACATGCAGGCGGCCTCGAGGCGGTTCTTGCGGGCGTCCCGGTCTTCCGGCGTCGCGGCAGGCGCCGGGGACGGCGTCGGGATCGGGGCTGGGGACACCTTCACCGCCGGGGGCGCGACCGGCGGCGCGACGGGCGGCGCTGCGAGCGCGCTCCCGGGCTCGACGAGCGACGCCAGGGACGGGACGGCCCGCAGGGCGTCCGGGGGAATCCTGCGCAGGAGGGTCCGGTCGAATTCCTTCCTCGTCTCCGCCGGAAGCGAGGCCTTCGAGTACGTGCCGAATCGCTTCTCGACGTCGAGGAACCGGCGCAGGGTGGCGTCCGCGTCCGCGAGGCGATCCAGCTTCTGCTGGGCGAGGACGAGCCAGACGAGCCCCTCGGAGAGGAGCCGCGGCTGGTCCATCAGCCCGAAGCAGGCGATCCGGAGGAGGTTCACGGCCTCGACGCCGCTCCCCGTCTGGTAAGCGATCCGTCCCTCCTCGAGGCGCATCTGGTAGAAGTCGTCGGCGGCGGCGGCCCGGCCCGGCAGCCACGCCACGGCCGCGGCGACGAGCAGGGCGGCGATCGACTTCCTCATGCGCGGACGCCGCGGCGTCGTCAGGGAGCGGGCGGGGTGGGCGACGGACGGGAGGGCGAGACGGGCTGCTTCTCGCCGCCGCTTCGGACGATGACGGCTCCCGCGACCGCAGCCGCCGTTCCCGCGCCGACCCAGAGCGCCGGCGGAATGATGGTCTTCCGGCAGACTTCGTTCGGGATCAGCTCGCCCCGCACGTTGATCGCGCTGACCACGCCGTAACACTCGAAGCCCTCCGGCAGGAGGGGGACCGACGCGTCGGTGATGCCGATGACGAGGTTCTTCGCGTAGCGCTGCTCCGCCTCCGTCAGCGGCGGCTCGCTGGAGCCGGCGACGGGAACGCGCTCGCGCGGCACGGCGGACTCCTTCCCTTCCGCGTCGCGGAGGACGACCCGGTACTGGACCGCCTTCGTCTCGGACTTCGGGATCGGAAGGATCGCCCAGAAGGAGCCGGCGTCGCCCCGGACCATCTCGAGGTAGTACTCGACCTTCTCGTTCTCGGCGTTGAAGTAGACCCGGGCCGACGAGACGGTCGAGCCGGGCGGGACCGTCGCCGTGATCCGGGCGTTCCCTCCCACGGGGACCGCCGAGATCCTGGGAGAGGCGACCTGAAGAGGCGCCGCGAGAGAAGCCTGCGTCGAGGCCAGGAACGCCCCCAGCACGAACACGCTCGCATGGACCCGGCACACGGTCAACCTCCGCAGACCTCCGAAAAGAGGGTATCTCCGAGTCCCAAGTGCGTCAATGGAGCGGGTTTGATGCGCCGACTATGATCCTCGCGCCCCGATGCCGAGCCGGAGCCGAATCGACCCCCGGGCCTTCCTCGCGGACGCCTTCGCGGGCGCCTGGCCACGGCGCATCGCCCTCGGCCTCCTCGTCGCCTACGTCCTCGCCGCTCCCTTCCCCTGGGGAAGCGTCCAGCCGGGGCTCACCGGCACCGCGAAGATCACGCTGGGGGCGTTCCTCATCGCGGGCGTAGCGGCTCTCTCTCCGGGCGCCCGCCTTCGCCTCGGCGAGGCTCGGCTGCCCCTCGCGGCGGTCGCGGGAATCGCCGCCCTGGGCCTCCTCCAGGTCGTTCCGCTCCCCGGCGCGCTCCTCCGGGCGTTCTCTCCTGCGAGCGCGGAGGCCTGGGCAGGAGCGGGCCGCATCCTCGGGACCTTCGGCCGGACGGCGCCGCCTGCCCGCATCAGCCTGATGCCGTGGGAGACGCTCGGGGTCTCTCTCCTCGCGTTCTCCTGGGTCGCCCTCTTCCTCGCCGCCTCGGCGCTCCTCGACCGCCGCGCGAGCCGCCGCCTCTTCGCCGGGGCGGTCGTCGTCTCCGGGCTCGTCCAGGTCGGCCTCGCCATCGCCACCGAGGATCGACTCCTCCGGCTGCACGGCTCCTTCGTCAACCCGAACAACCTCGCGGGCTACCTCCAGATCTCCCTCGCCTTCGCGCTCGGCCTCCTCTGGTACCGGACGCGCCTGGGCCTCCAGGAGCTCTCGGAGGCCCACGGCGCAGAGGAGCGGTCGAGCCTCCTCGTGAGCCTCCTGCCTTCCCTCGGCTCGGCGACGCTGCTCTGGGCCGTCCTCGCGGCGGGGATCGTCCTCAGCCAGTCGCGCGGCGGGATCGTCGCGGCGACCGGGACGACGCTCCTCCTCGGTACCCTCGTGTTCCAGAGCCGCCGGGGTGCGCGCCGCGCGCGGCGCGTCGTCGGCATCGCGCTCGCGGCGCTGGTGACCCTCGGCACCGCGTTCGCCATCGCCGGCGCCGGCACCGTCGCCTTCCTGCGCTTCCTGATGCCCGACGCCGCCGACCTCGCGGCGGACTACCGCGTCCTCATCTGGCGCGGCTCCGTGGAAGCCTTCCGGCTCTTCCCCTGGCTCGGCTCCGGACTCGGCACGTTCCGGGAGGCCTTCCGGAGGGTTCAGCCCCAGGAGCTGAACGGTCTCGTCGACCAGGCGCACGACGAGTACCTCCAGCTCCTCGTCACCGGCGGCGCCATCGGAGCCGCGCTCGGCCTCGTCGCGCTCGTGCTCGGCCTCCGCGCGCTCCTCCGGGCCTTCTTCGCGCAGAAGCACCGGGAAGAGCGGGCCTGGGGGCTCGCGGGGATCGGCGCCCTCGTGGCGCTCCTGCTGCACGGGATCGCCGAGTTCAACTTCTCGATCCCGGCCATCCCCGCCACCCTCGCCGCCTGTCTCGGCGGCGCCTGGGCAGCCCTCGGCTGGACTCGCTCCGACGACCTCGAGCCGTCCGGTCTCAGCGACCCGGGACGATCCGGGCCTTCGTCACGGTGACCCCTCCGCCCAGGAGAGGTCCGAGCGAGAGGGCGCGCCGGCCCCGCAGTTCCGCGAGCGGGAACGAGAGTTCGCGCTCGCCCGCCTCGTCGAGCCGGATCGTCCCCTCCCTCCCGCCGTCCCATCCCCACCAGAGAAGCGCGGGCTCACGGGCGACGACCGAGACGACGAGGGAGGCCTTCGCGTCGCGCTCGGGATCGACGCAGACGGGCAGAGTTCCGGCGCCAGACGCCGGCCAGGCAGACACGTCGATCACCTGCGGAAATGTCGCGGGCCAGGCCGTCTCGACCTCTGCCAGCTCGGGGCCGCTCTGCCTCGCGCGCGCCACGCTCCTCCTCACGAGGAGAACGTCGCACTCCTTCAGGTCGAAGCGCGAGATGCGCCCCACGGCGAGCTCGGCGTCTCCCGGGGCGTTCCGCGCGAGCGCCCTCCGGGCGAGCTCGACGAAGAAGGGAGTCCACTCCGAGGACCCTTCCGTGTCGGACGCGTCGAGGATTTGTTTCCAGCCGCGGTCGTCGCCTTCGAAGAGGTGCAGGAGGGCGCGCACGCCGTCGGGTACGCCTGCGAGACCCCTGGACGCCCGCACGAGCCCGGACCCGTCGCCCGGTCGGAGGGGGCTCGCGAGGAACCACCGGAGGAGGCTCCCCCGCGGGTCCGAGATCCACGTGCCGGGACGTCCGTCGCCGACGGCCCGGAGGACGACTCGCGCCTGATCCCTCCCCTCGACGTCGTCGAACAGCTCGACCGGGTGCCGCTGGAGGTACGCGCGGGCGAGCGCCGCGGCCCGGTCCCCACGCTCCGCATCCAGGCTCTCGAGGATGTCCGCGACCGCCCGCCTCCGTTCGACGCGCTCGGCGGCCACCCACCGGGCCTCGAGGTCCGCCCTCTCCCGGAACGTGGACGTCGGCGCGAGAACGGCTCTGGCCGCTGAGAGGGCCGTCGCCGTCTCGGGCAGGAGGGCGAGGCTCTCCGCGGTCCCCAGGACGTCGGCAGCCGCGCGCAGCGCGAGCCCCTGGAACTCCTCGTCCCGCATCGCGCCCTTCAGCGCTTCGCGCGCTTCAGCCTTCTCCGGAGCCGAGAGGAGGGGCCATCGCTCCAGCGCGGCCGCCGCCCACGACTCCCGGATCCCGGCCGCCGCCGGAGCCCAGGCCGTCGCGACCCGCATGGGCCCCAGCCAGAGCTCCGCCCGCCTCTTCTCCGGCTGCTCGCGCCACTCGTCCGAGATGACGAGCTCCGCCAGGGTGAGCGCGTGAAAGGCCCACGCCGGGCGCGCGGCGACGGCGTCGAGCGCCAGCTCACGCGCACCCGCGGCTTCCTCGGGCAGCATCGTCACGGACCGGAGCCAGAGGGCTCTCAGGTCCGGGTCGAGCCCGGCGAGCGGGGTCGAACCGACGAGGTCGAGCGTCGCCGCGCGCGCCGCCACGAGCATCGCGAGGTCGGCCGTCCCCTCCACCTTCGCCGTCGCGGCCAGCTCCGGCCGGCGCCGGTCGAGGCCGAACTCCGCGAAGAACCGGTCGACCCTCGCCCGCCCGCGGGCATCCGCCCACTCGTGGAGCCCCGTGACGAGGAGGAGCAGGACGGACGTCGCGGCGAGGACCGGGCGCATCCACGCCGGCGCCGGACGACCGCGCTCCGTCAACTCTTCTGCCCGGCCTCGGCGGGAGCCTCCGCCTCGTCGGCGGCTCCGTAGCCGTACCCGTACTCGTACTTCGCGTAGCTCCCGTAGCCGGCGAACGACCCGGACGCCACGCGGAGGTTGTTGATGAGGACCCCGAGGATCTTCACGTTCGCGCGCTGCAGCTTCGTGCGCGCCTTGGCGACGACCTCGCGCGAGGTCTTCCCCCCGAGGACGGTCACGACCACCCCGTCGGTGATCGAGCCGAGGAGGAGAGCGTCGGCCACGGGCAGGACCGGTGGCGAGTCGAACACGACGTAGTCGAAGGCCGCGAGGAGCTCCTTGAACAATTGCCCCATCGCGTCGGACGAGAGGAGGCCGGAGGGGTTCGGCGTCAGGGGACCCGCCGGCACGACCCAGAGGTTGGGAACCGGCGTCGTCTGGAGCACGTCCTCGAGCTTCGCCCCCTCGGCGAGGACCGAGACGAGCCCCTTCCGGTTCGAGAGCCCGAGGATGGCGTGGATCCTCGGCTTGTGGAGGTCGGCGTCGAGGAGGATCACGCGCCGGCCGAGCTGCGCGAGCGTCACGGCCAGGTTCAGCGCCGTCGTCGTCTTCCCCTCGCCCGGCACGGCCGACGTCACGACGAGGCTCTTCACGCCCCCGGCGCGCGAGAGGAGGAGGAGCGCCCGGAACGCCCGGTAGGCCTCCGTCACGACCGAGCGCGGGTTCGTGTGAGGGATCAGCTCGACGGCTCCCTCTCCCGCGGGCCGGCCTCCGTCGGAGGCCGAGGTGCCGTTCGCAGCCGCGCCCGCGGCCTTCCGCTTCCGCCTGTAGCCGTACCCGTATCCGTACGCGCGCCCGGAGCCCGTGCCGACCGCCGGGATGACGCCCAGCGCCGGGAGCAGGAGGAACTTCTCGACCTGGTCCTGGGTCCTCACGCTCCGGTCGAGGAAGTCGATGAGGAGGACGAAGGCCGCGCCGAGGAAGAGGCCGAGGACGAGCCCCTTCTGGAGGTTCTGGCGGTACGAGGGGTAGAAGCGGTACTCGGGCTTCGTCGCCCGCTCCACGACGCGGGCCGTCGGCTGGCGCATGCCCGACATTCGTGCCGCCACCTCCATCTCCGCCTGCTTCTTCAGCATCGTCTCGAGGAGCGTCCGCGAGGCGGCGCTCTCGACGCGGAGGTTCGCGAACTCCACGGCGTTCACGTTCTGCCCGAGCGTCTCCGAGGTCTGGCTGCGCAGGACCCCCCGGATCACCTCCTCGCGCTTGCGGGCGCTCTCCAACTCGACCCGCGCCTTCTCGCGCTCCCGCCCCGCCGCCTCCTTCGAGGCCGACTCGATGTAGGTCTGGCTCTTGAGGATCCGCTCCTTCAGCTGCTTCATCGCCGGGAAGTCCGGCTTCCAGACCGAGAGCTTCTCCGCGTACTCCCGCTCCAGCTTTTGCTTCTCGGCGCGCGCCGCGATCACGGCCGGGTCCTGGTCGGCGATCGTCTCCGGGCTCGTCGCCAGCAGCTGCTCGTAGCGGGTCTCCTTGTTCACGCGGTCGGCGACCGCCGCGGCGTAGTCCTTGTTGAAGGTCTCCAGCTTCTGCATCGAGACGTTCGTCCCGGGGTCCATCGAGACGATGTCCCGCGAGCGGCCGAACTCGGCGAGCTTCCGCTCCTTCTCCTGCACGTCCTTCTTCAGCTGCTCGATCTGGGACGCGAGGAACTTCGAGACCTGCCCCGCCTGCTCGACGCGGGACCGCCGGGACCAGGTCACGAACCCGTCGACGACGGCGTTCGCCACCTCCGCGGCCTCCTTCGGCGAGCCGGACTTGTACGCGACCTCGATGAGGCTCGTCCCGGGAACACCCGTCACCTCGAGCTGGGCGGTGATCGCGCGGATCATCTGAGAGACCTGCGCGTCGCGGGCCTCCTCGGCGTCCGGCCCCTTCCCCGCCGTCGCGGCTTCGTCGCGGGCGTTCACGACCGCCTCGATCACGTCTCGCCCCTGGATCATCCGGATCTGCGTCGGGATGAAGTCGGGGTCCCGCACGGTGAACATCCCCTCGCCGATCCCGAGGTCCTCGAGGGCGAGCTTCTCCCGCTCGATCGAGATGATCGCCGCGGCCCGGTAGACCGGAGGCGTCAGATAGGTCTTCACCATCGCGGCGCCGGCCACGACGACGACCGTCGCCGCGATGAGCTTCCAGTGGCGGAGGAGAAGATCGAGGTACCGGCGGAGGTCGATCCCCGTCTCCTCGTCCTCCTCGCGGCGGCGCAGCGTCTCGGGGGCGGAGCCCGACATCAGAAGACCGACTCCTTCGCGATCACGACGTCGTCCGGCTGGAGCGGGATGTCCGGGTCCTTCCCCGCGAGGATCCGGCCGTAGTTCGCCCGGATCTCGACCGCCTTCCCCTCGGCGTCGGTCCTCTTGATGCGGAGGCTCCCCTTCGACGCCCGCTCCGTCAGCCCGCCGACGCGCGCCACCATCGTCAGGAGCGTGAGCTTCTCGTCGCTCATCACCTTCACCGCCCCCGTCGTCTTGAACTCGCCGAGGAAGTAGACCGAGACCTCCTGGCGGATCCCGACGTTCACGACGTCACCGGGGTAGATCGGGACGTTCCAGATCGGGTTCAGCCTCACGAAGAGCTCGTCGGCGTTCACCTCGAGGCGGTCGGTGAGGCCGTTGTCCGCCGTCCTGAGGATCAGGATCCGGCGGCCGGCGCCCTGCGCGAGCCCCCCCGCGTTCAGGATCGCCTGCTGCAGCGTCCAGCGCCCCGCGAGGTTCAGCGAGCCGGGCCGGACGACTCCCCCGAGGATGACGATCGGCCTGTTCGCGTACTCCTTCACGTTGACCGTGACGTAGGCCGAGTTCACGTACTTCGCCGTCAGGAGCGCGGCCAGGCGGTCGCGCAGGTCGAGCGGGGTCGAGCCCGTGACGGGGACCTGCCCCAGGAGCGGGAGGTCGATCGACCCGTTGTCCTGGACCCGCCGCTCCACGTTCATCTCCGGGATCTCCTGGACCCGGATCTCGAGGAGGTCCTTCGGCCCGATCTGGTAGTCGGCCGTCGGCACCTGGGCCGCCACGCCCCCCGCCAGGATAGACGCGACGGCGAGCGCCGCGACGGCAGTGCCGAGGCCTCTCCCGCGGATCGGCGCGCGCGTTCCGGACATTCTCAAAGTCTACCTTTCCCCTCAGCGGAGGATGTCGATCCGGCCGGAGGGCCCGAAGCCGACCGTCGTCCCGATCCGGAAGATCGACCGGTCGAACCCGGGGAGGTTCGAGGTGTAGTCCTCCTGGGACGCCTCGACCCCGATCGTCAGGAGCCTTCCCACGTGCCCGCGGACCCCGCCCCGGATCGTCTTCACGTCGTCGCGGCGCGTCACCGACGAGCCGTCCGGCTGGAGCGTCGGGGAGACGTAGCGGTTCGCGCCGGTCTCCCACGTCGCCCAGAACGTCGCCCAGCGCGGCGAGATGCCGAGCGTCGCCCCGGCGCGCCGCTCGTCGTAGACGGCGTTGTCCGTGTAGAGGGAGGCGATCAGGTTGCTCCGGGCGAAGACCGCGGCCGAGAAGAGGCGCGAGAGCGCGTAGCCGACCGTCCCGCCGCCCGAGGGGCCGTTCCACGGCACGAACGAAGAGCCCCCCTTCGGCCGGAAGTCCCGGTAGCCGAGGTAGACGTTCACCTCGAGCCGGCTCTTCTCGAGGTACGCCGAGCCCATCACGCCGGTGCTCCTCGCGTCGCGCAGCTCCCCCTCGTTCACGAACGCAAGGTCGCCCTGCTCGTAGCTCACGCCGAGAAGGAGGCGGCCCCCGACCTTTCGCCTCACGCCGACGCTCCAGACGGCGTCGCTCCCGTCGAGCTTCGCGAGCGTCGCGAGGTCCTCGTCGCTCAGCCCCGCGCCGCCGTACCGGCGGCGCGCGAGGTTCAGGTCGCCGACGAGGGCCGTCCGGGTCCCCAGCTCGTACTGGGCGCGGAACTGCCCCGCGAGGACGTCCTGCTTCACCGGCTGCTCGACCTCCGAGCTGAGGTTCACGGTCGAGGTGTAGCTCCCCGCCCGCGCCTCGAACGAGAAGCGCGAGAGGTAGTAGTAGGCCGAGGCGTCGTACGTCCCGCCGAACGTGCTCCGGTCCGAGTTCGTTGAGTACCAGGTGTAGGCCGGCAGGACGCTCCCCCTCACGAAGAGCCTGCTCCCCGCGGGGACGATCGCCTTCACGCCCCCCTCGACCGTCGCCGTGAAGTCCCCCTCGGCCGAATCCGACGTCGTGCCGTAGAAGTTGTCCGTCCAGCCGAGGTTCCCGATGTTCAGGATCGGGCGGAGTTTCAGCGGGCCGAGGCGGATCCGCGCCTCCTTCACCTCCGCCTCGAGCGACTCCCGGTCCGCGATCAGCGTCACCGACGACTGGAACGACCCCATGAACTGCGAGCTCGTCATCGCGGGCGACCGCGCCGGGCGCAGCGCGCCCCCCGTCCCCGCGTCCTGCGCCCGCGCCGCCGCCGTCACGACGAGGAGCCCGGCCGCGAGGACCGCTCCCCGGCGGAACGCGCTCACCGCGCCCCCCTCTCGACGAAGAGGTCGCCGAGGACGAGGACGTCCATCTTCGTCCTCAGGAAGCAGTCCATCGCCTCCTCCGGCCGGCAGACGACCGGCTCGTTCTCGTTGAACGACGTGTTCAGCACGAGCGGAACCCCCGTCCGCTCTCCGAACGCCCGGATGAGCCGGTGGTAGCGCGGGTTCTGGCGCTCCGTCACCGTCTGCAGCCGCCCCGAGCCGTTCACGTGCGTCACCGCGGGGATCGCGGCGCGCTTCTCCGCCCGGATCTGGTAGACCTGCAGCATGAACGGCACGTCGTAGTCCGTCTCGAACCACTCGCCCGTCGCCTCGCGCGCGATCGACGGCGCGAACGGCCGGAACGACTCCCGCCGCTTGATCTTCGCGTTCAGGATCTCCTTCATGTCGACGCGCCTCGGGTCGCAGACGATCGAGCGGTTCCCGAGCGCCCGCGGCCCCCACTCCATCCGCCCCTGGAACCAGCCGACGACCTTCCCCTCGGCCACGGCGGCCGCCGTCCTCCCGCAGAGCGCCCCCTCGTCGGCGATCTCTTCGATCGCGCACCCGGCCGCCTCCAGCTCCCCGCGCTTCCCGTCCACGAGGGCCCGCAGCTCCGGCGCCCCGAACTCCGGCCCGAGGTAGGCGTGCTCCATCACGAACCCTCGCGGCCGCCCCAGCTCGCCGTGGAGGACGTGGAACGCCGCGCCGATCGCCCCGCCCGCGTCCCCGGCCGCCGACTGGACGAAGAGTTCGCGGAACCCCGAGCGCTCGAAGACCTTCCCGTTCGCGACCGAGTTCATCGCGCAGCCGCCCGCGAGCGCGAGGTTCTTCTCCCCCGTCGTCTTCTCCGCGTGCGCGAGGACGTGGAAGAACGCCTCCTCGTACATCGCCTGCATCGAGGCCGCGATCGCCTTGTGGCGGTCCGTGATTGCCTCGTCCTTCCCGCGTAACGGCCCGAGCCGCTTCACGAGCTCCTCCGAGAAGACCGTCCCGATCGTCGGCGCACCGTCGTCCCACACCATCGAGACCCCTTCCGAGTGGTGCAGGAAGCAGTCGAGGTCGAGCTCGTACTTCCCCTCCGGCTTCAGTTTCACGATCGACCGCATCGCGTCCATCAGCTCCGGCTCGCCGTACGGCGCGAGGCCCATCACCTTGTACTCGTCGCCGTAGTGCGGGAAGCCGAGGTACTGCGTCAGCGCGAGGTAGAAGAGCCCGAGCGAGTGCGGGAACGTCACCTCGTCCTCGATCGCGATCGACGTCCCCGCGCCCTTCCCCCACATCCCGCTCACGAAGTCGCCGAAGCCGTCCACCGAGACGACCGCCGCCGTCTCGAACGGCGAGACGTGGAACGACGACGCCAGGTGCGCACGGTGGTGCTCCACGGCGTGCACCCTGAACCGCGCCGGCTTCCCGTCGCCGACCTTCTCCCGCAGCAGCGCCCCGACGTCGCGCACCTTCGAGGCGTTCGCGAGCCGCCCCCGGATCGCCTCGAAGCTCGGCCGCTTCGACAGCGAGAAGAGCACCTTCGCCATCAGGTTCGCGCCCGGGTCGCGGTTCACGGCGACGTGGTCCACGTCGGCGAGGGTCAGTCCCCCGGCCGACAGGCAGTACCGCGCCGCCTCCGAAGGGAACCCCGCCCAGTGCTTCACCCGGCGGAACCGTTCCTCCTCCGCCGCCGCGACGAGCTTCCCGTCGACGACGAGGCACGCGGCGGAGTCGCCGTGGAAGGCGTTGAGGCCGAGGATGGAGTCGGTCATCTACTCGCTACTCCACGACGTCGTTTCGTCGACAAGACGTTCTCTCGAAAACCATGAGGTTCATCCAATACCAGCCCACGACGTCCCGGCGCTTCCACTCCGCGCTCCACTTCGCCGCCAGCTCCGCCCGCGTCTCGAAGCCATGTCGCCTGAACTTCTCGACCCAGTACGATCGCGGCTGCTCGTTCACGTGATCAGTCCCGCCCTGCCCTGGCGGAGCCGCCGTGAATACGACGCACGGCGCGATTCGAGCGAGCAACGCAACGTACCGGTCCGCGACTCCCTCCGGCAGGTGCTCCGCCACTTCCATGCTCACAGCCACGTCGAAGGACTCGCCCGAATCGAAGACATCCCTTTCCAGGTCGAACCGGCGGACGTCGAGGTTCCGTTCACGACAGATCTCGAGCCCCGCGGCCGAGTACTCGAGCCCGGCGACGGTGGCGCCCCGTCCCCTCAACGCGACCAGAAGCGCCCCGGCACCGCATCCCACGTCGATGACTGTTGTGGGCCGGAGATCGACACTGATCGAATCCGCGATGACCTCCGCACTCGCCGCCGCCGCCTTGTCGACCACGTTGAGGTAGTAGTCCTTGTCGTACACGGCGTCATGCGGGAGGCACGCGATCCACCAACGCTTGAGCCTGTCGACAGCGAGGCTCTGGCGGACCCGGACCGGGACGACCGCCCGGTAGGTCCGCTTGAGCCATCCAGTGGCGTCAACCTGCACCAGGAAGCCCCGCATTGATCCACCCACCGCCGACCGTCACTATCATTTGGCGACCAGCCTCCTCACCGCGAACCAGGCCATCGCGAGCCGTCCTCTTGCGGAGTCTTCGCTGACGTAGCGCGGATCGAAGAACCTCAGCGTAACGAGACGATAGAGCCCGCGCGCCCATCCGCGGAAGCGCCTGGCGCGGTATCGGGCGAGGCTGCCACGGGCATAAGGAGGATGGAATGCAAGCCGTCCTGCGAGGATGTCCGCTTCGTGCCAGGCCCGCGCTCCCGCGAGGCGGTGCTCCCGGTTCGCGACACCGCCATGCTCGCCGTACTGCCGTGGCGTGAAGTAGTTGCGAATGCCGCACTCCTTTCGGAGGTAGATCCCGAGGTACGTTTCCCACGGGCGATAGGTGCCGACCTCGGGCTGCCGCATTTCCCGTTCGAAGAAACCAAGGAGGTGCAGCGCCGCATCGCGGTCCAGCGCATAAGCGACAGTCGTGTTCCCGTGTCCGTGCGGGAGCCCGAACTCGTCGATTCCGTAGAGGATGGAGCCGGCCGAGTAGAGCCATCCGAATCGCCCCGTGCCCGGACTCGCCTCCGGGAACGGTAGTGGCATACCACCCATTCCCACGATGGGCACGAAGTCGGCCTCGACGACCACGGTTGGCCTTCCCCGTTCCGCTGCCGTTCTCCACGCGTGTGCGTGGTTGATCAGGCAGCGGATATTTCGGGAATAGCCCTCCTGGGTCTCCGTGTAGGGTCCTCGCACTTCGGCAACCGTGAAGCCCTCCTCCTCGAGAGTACGACGAAGAAGGAATGTGTCCTCCGTATGGGCGACGACAATCACTCCCGAACAGGCCTTCGCCAGAGGCGTGCAGCCTTCTCGGTTACTTGAGTTCATGTACTCCTGTTCGGCTGTCCGCTACACCGGCGGTTCATGCCTCGCGCGAACCACTCTTCGTCGACTTCTGCGAGAGGTTCGCGTCCTCTACGCGCCACCGCAGCATGGCTTCGTAGAGCAGCCTTTCCAGTGCGTAGCGTCGCGCCGCAGCCCCCCGGAGCGGACCACCAGACCGGAGCCATGCCCACGCCCAGACCAGAATGGGAGTGAAGGGGAAGGAACGGCGAAGCCTCGCGCGAAGACGAACATCCCGTCCTTCCAGAAGCGGCGATAGCTCCCGCGCCGAGTAGCCGAGCTGTGCTTGGGCGAAGCGTTCGAGCGACTTCCGGTCGTCGTGCACCAGTTCGTTGCGCAGGTTCGCGATCCTTCCAGTCGTAACGAACTTCTGCGTGTGGCCCGCCGCCATTACGGAGGCGGCAGACCTGCGGAGCAGCCTGAGTTCCGGCGGATACAAGGAACCGACGAGCGCGACACCTCGAATCCGGTACTCGACAGGGATGAGGCCGGCATCGACGCCGCCCTCGGAGATGACCTGGGCGATCTCGGAGACGAGATACGGCGTCACGCTCATATCCGCGTCGAGCGCCAACACGAACGGGCTTTCGATACCTGTCTCCTCGAGGGCGAACCTCCACTGCTTCACGTGTTCGTCGAAAGGCCTCACGAACCACGACACGTTCGAAAACGAGCGGGCGATTTCCTCGGTTCGATCGGTCGAGCCCGAATCGACAACGACGACATGCGGGATCGTTCGCAAGCTCTCGAGGGTCCGGCCGATGTTGGGTTCCTCGTTGAACGTTAGGACGACAGCGGTTACGGCCGTCACTCTCGTGCTCCCTCGCCCGTTCCTGCGACAATTCGGCGGTACTCCGCCATCAGCTCGCGCGCCACAGACGCCCACCGATATCTCTCCCGCGCGAGCCTCCTCCCTGCCTGTCCTCGTCGCACCCGCTCCTCTGGCGACGACATCGCCTCCTCGAGCACCTCTGTAAGTCCCTCCGACTCGAGTGGCGCCACCCAGCCCGCGCAGAAACGCCGCACCTCCGCCGCAAGGGCGACGGAGTCACTCACGACAATCGGGGTTCCCGCGGCCATCGCCTCCGCGACGACGATGCCGAAGTTCTCCTGCCTGGACGGGAGAACGAGAAGAGCCGCCTCGCGCAGGGTCCGGCGCTTCTCTTCACCGGACAGCCAACCCCTGAATTCCACGCGGTCCTCCGCAGCCGTGGCAAGGCGCTTGAGCGATTTGAGGTAACCCGGCTCCCCGTTACCGGCGACGACGAGACGCCATCCGGCACCAGCTTTGCCAAGTCGCCCGAAGGCGTCGATCAGCGACTCGACGTTCTTCTTCGGGTGAAGACGAGACAGGAAGAGCACCGTCCGATCTCGCACCCCATCGTCGCTACCTTCGAAGAGGCGCTCGTCCACGCCGAGAGGAACGACGAACGATGACCTCGCTGCGGCGAACGCCAGCGCTCGCTCCCGCTCGCTGACGTCGGTCCAGTGGATGGCCGCCGCCCCCTCGAGGAGCCTCCGTCCTCCGATGGCGAGGAAGACTCGCTTGCGCAGAGCATGCTGAGACAGGCTCCACCTGTCGAGTTGCCCGAGAGGCCGGACCACGTACGGAATCCCCCGTTTCCTCGCCGCTGAACCCGCCGCGAGCGACGGGTGCGAGAAGACCGAGTGGATGTGGACGACGTCGAAACGTGTGATGTTTCGCCGAAGCCATCGCGCGATGGCGGGCGAGAGCTTCAGCGATTCGCCTGACAGCCGCCGGAAGAAGATGCACCGCGCGCCTTCGTGTTCGACCTCTGCGCAGGTTCGCACCGGCAGCCTTCCACTCCCGTCCGCATCCGTCGTCGCAAGGAGGGCGTCTGCTCCTGCGTCTCGCAGCGACGAGACGAGCCTCAAGGCGGCTTCGCTCGGTCCGCCGTATCGCGGGGCGATCGACGGCACCACGTGAAGAACTCTCACGCGGCCACCGGCATTACGGCGGCCCTACGACGGTCACGCCAGGACGCCGTCCCTTCCTCGTCCAGCCCCGCAACGACGAAGCCTGTCGCTAGTCCGAGAAAGATGTAGACGAACGGGTCCCCGAAGATCTGGTGGGCAGAGATGAAGACGACCGCGTTCGAGAAGACGAGTGCCGTGAGTCCGAGCAGGATAGCCGGGTCTGCCTCCGTCGCTCGACGGAGCATCCGCGCTCGTTCCCGGAGGTTGCTACCGAACCGGATGAGCAGGAAGAGGGCGGTGACCGAGCCCGGAACACCCAGTTCCGCGACGACCCGCGCAAGGCCGCTCTCGCTGATCAGGTTCCACTTCTCGCCTTCGGTCCGGAAGTGCTGCGCGCCCTGCGTCCCCGTCCCGAGACCAGTGCCGAAGAAACCCGCCGCCTCCACGACCTGAGGAAGACTCGTCGCCCCTCCCAGGAACCTCCCTGCGGCTCCGCCAGCCGTGTCGGACCTCTCGCGCATCGACCCGATCTGGGCGGCCGCCTTCTCCTGGAGCCCGTAGCGCTGGAAGGCGAACGCCCCGATGAGGATCGTCACGAGGACGGCCGGACCGAGCCTTCCGAGCCGCCCCCGGTACCACACCTGGAGGTATGCGAATAGCGCGAGAAAGATGACGATCTCACCGAGTCCCTTTCGCCGACCCGCGACGATAACGCACCAGGAGAAGAGGACAGCCAGACCACCGAGCGCGGCCCAGCGGGCCGATGTTGCCTTTCGCGCGGCAGCAAGCGTAACCGCCACGCACGCCGCGGTTGCGCAGTGCCACGAGGCCACTTCGGGCGCCCGGAAGAAACCCGGTGGGAGGTAGACGGCGCCGAGTCGCCAGTCGTAGACGGTCAGCCCGGGGCCGATGCTCATCAGGGAGGGCCATCGATACCCGGCCTGGTAGAGCACGATGCCAGAAGCCATCAGGGCGACGAAGACGAGGTAGGCCACGAGGAATCTCTGGACGACACCATGCCGTGCACCGGCCCACGAGCCGAGGACGAGCGCCACAACGGGTCCCGCGTAGGCGGCCAGCCCTACGCCGATCAGCACGAGGGAGCCAATGCGGACGTAGGAGACGAGCGCCTGAACGCCGAAGGCGAGAGCGAAAAGTCCGAGAGGCGTCCGGAGGCTCTCCCAATCGCGTCGGCGCCACCAGAAGGGGTTCTCGCGGGCCAGGGCTCCCGCGAACGTCGCGGCGAATGCGATAAAGACGAGGCCCATCAGGTAGGTCGGCTGCCCGGGTGCGAGCTTGCGGACGAGGTCCTGCAAGAGCCCAACAGCGGCGATGACGATGATTCCCTTCCGGAAGTCAGACAGGCAGAGAAGTACAGCTGCAAAGAGGACGAGGAAGAGAGCAGAAGACACCTCAGTCCCCTCCCATGGCGATCCGGATGGCAGCGATCGTAGCCTCCGCGCCCCGGCGCGGGGAGTAGTCGAGGACGTGGGCGCGGGCGCGCCTTCCCATCACCTCTCTCGCCGGCTCGTCCAGTGCCAGCTCGGCCAGGCTTGTTGCGAGAGCGCTCACGTCCCCGAACGGTACGACCAACCCCGTCTCTCCGTCGGAGATGAGATCCGGCCCACACCCGACGCGATCGCTGACGACGACTGGGAGACCAAAGAGCATCGCCTCGTTCACCACGAGTCCCCACGTCTCCTCAAAGTCGGACGGGAGGACGAGGCCGTCGGCGGCTGCGTACGCACGACCGATTTCCTGCTGATTCAGGAAGCCCGCGAAGGCGATCGGTACGGCGGCCGCCTCGGCTGCCCGCCGCGTCTCGGCCTCGAGCTCGCCGCTCCCGGCGATGAGGCCGCAGATCGCGCCCGCCGGGAGTCGCCTCGCCGCTGCGCTCAGCGCAGCGACGAAGTCGAGCGGCCGCTTCTTTGCCTGGAGCTTCCCTGCGAAGAGGAAGCAGCATGCCCCTTCTGGGACACCCCACTCCGCCCGCAGTTCCGTCCGCCGGGGGGCCTCTTTCGCCCGCAGCGCGACGAAGTGCTCCTCGTCGACGAAGTACCCGCCGTCCACGATCCGCTCCGGGGGCACGCCGTTCCTCTCGTAGAAGGTGCGGTTTGCCTTCCCGATCGAGACGAAGGCGTCGTAGGCCGACAGTAGGGCCCTCTGGCCGATCTCTTTCCAGGTCGCTCGGGGCCTCAGGGCGTTCGATTCTCCCCGTACAACAGTCGGTATCCCGAGCCGGATCGCTACGAGAAGACCCTGCAGGAGCGGGAGGGCGTTCCAGCCCGTCAGGACGACGGCATCAGGCGCGAGCGCCGCAAGGGCAGGGCCGATGCCGGCGCTCCGGAGGCCTGCGAACGTGTCGAGACTGGGCGACTTCCTCGTCTGCCGGAGCACGCACCAGCGGTAGCCGTCGAACACCGGCACATCCCACTGGAACCGGCCCCCGAAACCCGCAGCCTGTCGTTCTGCATCCGGCAGGAACGAGAAGAGGACGTGGAGATCGACCCCTTCCGCCACGAGCGCCCGGAACCACGGCGCGTGGTACTGAATCGGATGCGTCGCGACGACAGCGACTCTCGGGCCCCCTCCTGTCACCCGTTTCGCCCCTTCTCAAGCGAGAGGCCGACAGCCATGAGGAAGCCGCGGATCTCGCCGAGCGCCTTCACCGGGATGTACCAGGGGTGGGTCAGGTGGAAGCGGGAGAGCGTCTCCTGACGGAACCGACGTGTAGCGTACGCAGCGACTTCGACCCCACTTCCCTCCAAGAGGGCGAAGTAGTAGTCGCCGGCCGAGTGCTCGGGGCGCGCCGAGGTCTGGTGGTGCCCCCAGGTACGCGTCCCGCCAGAGGAAGCCTTGAGGTGTCGGATGACGGCACCTGGCTCGTACGAGACCCTCCCGCCGTGCCTCCGAAGCCGCCGGCAGAACTCCGTCTCGAACCGGTACGCGACTCCCACGAACCTCTCGTCGAAGCCGCCGCACGCGAGTGCCGCCGTCCTCTTCACCGAAAAGTTCCCGGCCATCACGTTCCAGACGTCGGCCTTCTCCGTCGAACGGAAGCAGAACTCGAGATCGCGCAGGAGACCTTCTCCCGGCGGCGCCGCAGAACTGCCAACGACAGGCTCCTCTCCGGGCTGGAGAACCATCCCGACGACCGCGGCGACACTGTCCTCCTCGTGCGCTTTCCGGTGCGCAACGACGAGCCCCTCTTGCGGGACGATGTCATCGTCGAGGAAAAGAACCACGTCCCCCCGAGCCTGCCGAAGCCCTTCGTTCATCGACGCCGGAATCGAAGGTCTCCCGAGCCGAAGCCACCGAATACGACCCTTCTCTTCCAGCCTGCTGAGCATCGCGGCGGTGCCGGGTTCGTGTGACGCCGTCTGGTCCGCGACCAGCAACTCGTCGGCAGCGGCTTCCAGATTCAGCAGCGACTCGATCGTCTGCAGCAGGACTTCTTCTCGACCGAGAGTCGGGATCACGATCGAGATGTTCCGACTGGTCGCCCCTCCCAATGTCAACGCGGGCGCTACCGTCGACACCTCAGGCAAGTGCCGGCACTCCCCTCAGGACTCGCTTCACTGCGGAGTGGAACAGGACTGCCCCTCGAAAACCGATCAAACGCGCGAGGTATCTCATCCAGGACTGACGTTCCTCGTCTCGGGGTACGAATCTCTCGTCGAGCTCAAGGATATGTGCGGCGGCCCCCTCGAAAGCCTCGCGGTCCTGGAGCGACAAGACCCGGAGTTCCTTGTAGAAGTACTGCGCAAGGCGCCGCTTCCGGGCTTCCGTCAGCTGTCCGAGCTCAGCGATACGAGCCTCCAGCTTCCGAAGGACCACGTGATGTTCCCTCGCGTTTTCAAGAAGGCAGCTCCTTCTGATGCCCTGCCCCGAGTGAGAGAACCACGTGTAGGAGACTGCGGGAAGCGTCACGAGGCGAGCGCCCTTAAGGAAGACCCGCGTGAAGTAGTCCCAATCGTCCAGCTTGCTCAGGGCCGGATCCCACTCGACCTCCGCGATGAAGTCGCGCCGGTAGAGAGCCGCGGAAGTCGGAACTGCGTCGCCGGCAAGAATACTGTCGATCCCCCGTTCGAAGCTGCTCGCCGCCAGGACGACTGGAACGCCACCGTCGAGATCTGACACTCGACACGTGCTGGCGACGATGTCCGCCCCCGCCGCCCGGCCGGCAGCCACTTCCTGGCAGAGTGCACCCGGCTCGAGGACGTCGTCGCTGTCGAGGAACTTCACCCACTCGCCCTGTGCCCGACGAAGCCCGGCATTCCGCGCGTGGTTCCGGCCTCGATTCCGTCCCATCGCGAGAGTCACTATCTCTCCCGCGTACCTCTCTAGGCGCTCGCGGGTATCGTCTGTCGAGCCATCATCCACCACCACGACTTCGACCCGCACTTCCCGCGAAGCCCCGAGCGCCGACTCGACAGCCCGCTCGACCATCCCGGCTCGGTCGAACGTCGGAATCACGACCGAGACGTCAGGGAGAACCTGCGCATCTGACTTCGCGTCGACCGTCACTCCTCCCCCCCCATTTTTGCCCTGAGGGTGGCTTGCAGCACGCTGAACCACCCCCTCGGGTCCCACGGAGAATGCTGGACGTACGACCACAGGTATTTCGCCGCCCTAGGGTCGCCCTTTCTGAGGAGCGTTCGTCCAATGAAATAGGCGCCGGCTCCCTTCTTCGTCCGGCCGACGCGTGCCATTCCTGGTCTGATCTGCGCCGCCTTGGCGAGGAGGGGTTCCTCGGATTCCACGTTCTGACGGGCACTCCAGCATCCCCTCGCCAGTTCGTACAACCTCAACTGTGACTCGCGATGGCTTGTCGAGATGCTCCCCTCGGCAACCCGGAATCGGTAAAGCACTTCGGGAACGAAAAGGAACCCTCCTCGATCCGAAAGGCGAAACCAGAGATCCGAGTCCTGCGCGAAATAGAACTGCGGACGGTAGCCGCCCACCGTCTCGTAGTCCTTCCTCCTGAACATCACGGACCCGTGGCACGGACTCTGCCTGTGATGGAGCACTCCTTCTGTCGCGCGAGAAGCGACGTCCGAGAACCTCGTGATACAAAGCGGTTCGTCGCGCGGCCCGATCCACTCGACCCAGCTGGCTGCTACCGCGATCCCCGAGTCTTCCTGGAGGACCGTCGCGAGCTTCGCGAGCCGGCCCGGAAACGAGACGTCGTCAGCGTCCTGGCGCGCGATGAGTTCGCCCCTCGCCTCAGAACAGCCCCTCGCGAGGGCGCGCGTGAGCCCGGTGTTCCCTTGGCGGATGAGCCGGATCCTCGAGTCCTTCTGCGCGTACTCCTCGAGCATCTTGGGGGACTGGTCGGTCGATCCGTCGTCAACGACGACGAATTCGAAGTCGACCCCTTCCTGCGCGAGTACGCTGTCCAGGGAGGGGCGCAGGTATTGTTGCCCGTTGTAGACCGACATCACGACGGAAACGAGAGGTCCGCCCATCAGGCAATCCGCGCCTTTGGCGGGCGGCGCAGGCGGTCCGCCTGGCAGGCAACGGCACCGACGAGGCGCCAGCCGCAGAGCGAAGCCGCTGCCCGGTAAGCCCTGAAGTCGAGACCCCGCGCTCGTGCTGGACCGGACGCCTCCCGCGAAAGGGCGAACAGGCGGCGCGAGCCGTCAGCGAGGCCGGCGGCGCCGCATTGACGCGACAGGAGGAAGAGCTCGCGCGCGTAGCGCTGCATCTCGGGTGCGCCCGCGCTCACGCCCGCCCGGAGGGCGTGCCGGTAGATGAGCTCGTGAGCCTTCGCCCGGTCGGCGAGCTTGGCGCGATCCAGCGTGCCGCCTCCGCTTGCGCGCAGGCCCTCGTGGTGCCGGTGCTCAGCGAGCCACTCCGGGCACCAGGCGGGTCGCACCCCTTCGGCCCCGGCCCGGGCGTCGTACTCCATGTCCTCCTCGACGCGAAGGCTCGTCCAAGGCCCGATCCGGTCGCTCGCCGTCCGTCGCCAGAGGGGTGTGACCGTTTGCCAGAGGCGGCCGGCAAGGAAGGACGGGAAGATGGAATCGAGACGGTCGCCGGTGCGAAGCGTCGGCCGGTCCGCGGGTGGCTCGTCGACGTGCCGTTCCCTCGTCCTGCAGTAGCAGACGCCCGCTCCTCCGTCGCCCTCGAGCGCTGCGACCTGAGCCTCGAGCTTCCGCGGCTCCAGCCAGTCGTCGCTGTCGAGGTACTGGATGTATTCGCCTCGCGCCGCTCGGCGCCCGGCCTCCCTCGCCGCTCCCGGGCCCGCATTCGGTTGGTGGATCGCGCGGCGGGTCTGCGGCCGTTCGGCAACGAGCCGGTCGCACAGTGCCCCCGTACCGTCCGTCGAACCATCGTCGACGAGGATCAGCTCCACGCGCGGGTAGGTCTGAGCCTCGACGCACGCCACCGCTTCGAGGAGCATCCGCTCCCTGTTGAAGACCGGGACGATGACCGATACGAGGGCGGACACGGTCTCCCGACTTTCGCTACCGGTCATGCCTTCCTGCTTCGGGCGATCACGAGGTAGTCACCGTCTTCGGCCCCGTCCTTCACGACCTCCTGCTCGTAGCCAACGCTCGCCAGCAGCGTGCCGCATTCCTCGAAGCGTTGCCAGCCGTGGGCCGAGAGGACGATTGCCGGGTGCGCCTCTTCGAGGCAGCGAATTCCTCCCTGCAGGACCTGCGCCTCCGCCCCTTCCACGTCGATCTTCAGGAGATTCGGTTTCGGGAGGCCGCGTTCGCGGAGCAGCTTGTCGAGCGCGACGGTCTCGACCTCGAGAGCCCCACCCTCGGCAAGGCCGCCCATTGCCGGGTTTCCTGCCGGCTCGAAGCGCGCCAGCCCGGCGCGGTCCGAGACCGCCGCCTCGACGATCGTCACGTTCCCGGCGCGGTTCAGATCGACGTGCCGCCGAAGCGCGCGGACATTCGCCGGGAAGGGCTCGAAGGCGACCACGGCGCCTCCCTTTCCCACGATCCGCGAGGCAAGGAGGGTGAAGAAGCCCACGTTTGCGCCGACGTCGTACGCCACGTCGCCGCGCGAGAGCAAGGCCGAGATCCACCTCCTCGTGAGGGGCTCGTAGGTTCCCAGCCAGCAGCCGTGCGTCCCAGCCCCCACGACCCATCGCGCCCCCCTGAGCGGACCCGAGAGGACCGGAAGGACCGTTCCCCTCGGGATGGCTCGGAGAGGAATCCGGACCACCTTTCGGGAGAGCGATGCGAAACCGCTCATGGAACGGACAGAGTCGCTTCCTGCCGCAACGCCGGCGTCCCTCTCGGGGCGAGGTACTTCCGCGCCCAGAGGTTCAGCATCAGGAGTCGCCACGCCACGCCAGAGAAGATGCTGAGGCCGCTCGGCGGCGGGTAGCCCAGACGATTCCTGTCGAAGTAGTCCGCCATCGCCTTCCGAAGCCCGAGGTTCGCCGTCATCCCCGCGGGGTCGAGGATGACGTCGCGCGCGTAGGCACGGAACGACGGCGAGTCCTCCATCCAGGTCGCCGCGATCGAGCCACCCTGCTTGGGGCGCCGTGCCGTCTCGGGGGGAAGCAGTCCGTGCCGCTCCGCCATGTGCCGGAGGAGGTACTTGTTCGTTCCGTCCCTCAGCAGCATCTCGCGCGGCGTTCGGAAACCTTCCTCCGCAACCCGCTGGTCGAGGAACGGCACGCGCGCCTCGACGCTCGCCGCCATGCTGGCCCGGTCCACCTTCATGTTGTAGTTCGACGGGAGCTGGTGACGCGTCTCGAAGAGTCGGACCGTTGCGAAGGCGTCCTCGCCGCTCTCCGAATCGAGCTCCTTCACGAGTCGGACGAGGGGGAGGAGCTCGCGTCCCCACCGTCGCCCCGAGAACCACCGGTAAAGCCGCAGGCCACGCCGGAACGGCCCCAGGGAGCCCGCCTCAGGCCCGCCCGCGCTGACGAAGTCGGGGTAGCCGCCGAAAACCTCGTCCGAGCCTTCGCCGACGAGGACGACCTTCACGCCTGCCTCGCGGCACTTCCGGTAGAGGAGCATCGTCGAGATCACGCCCCAATCGCCGAAGAGATCGTCGACGTACCAGGACGACTCCTCGAGTCCCGCCGAGATCTCCTCGGGCCGGATCACGACCTCCTCGTGTTCCGTCCCGAGGAACTGGCTCACCGCGCGCCCGAACGGCCTCTCGTCGAGGCCGGAGTCGGCGAAGCCCATCGAGATCGTCCGAACGGGTCCGGATCGCCTGGCCAGCGCCGCGATGACGCTCGAGTCGAGCCCCCCCGAGAGGAGGAGGCCGACCGGGACGTCGGCGACCAGGTGCTGGCGGACGACCTCCGAGAGCGTCTCGAAGAGCCGATCGGCGCGCGCGTCGAGCGACTCCGTGCCCGTGTCGCCCCGCACGACCCGGGGTGCTTCGAACCAGGCCCGGGATCTCGGCCGTTCGCCGCTCGCGAGATGGCTGGCGTGCACCGTGAGGATGTGCCCGGGCGGCAGCTTCCTGACGTCCGCGAGCGAAGTCCGCTCCGTGTCCGGGACAAACGAGAACTCGAGGAACTGCCTCAGCGACCGGAGGTCCGGGCGCGCATCGAACTCAGTCAGGCCGAGAAACGCTTTCACCTCCGACGCGAACACGAGCCGCCCCGATTTCGACCACCAGAGGAAGAGCGGCTTGATCCCCATCGGGTCGCGCGCGAGCGTGAGCGTCTTCATCCGCCCGTCCCAGATCGCGAACGCGAACATCCCGCGGACCCTCTGCAGGACTCCTTCGCCCCACTCCTCCCACCCGTGGATGAGGACCTCGGAGTCCGTCCGAGACCGGAAGACGTGGCCCTTCGCCTCCAGTTCGAGCCGAAGGTCTCCGAAGTTGTAGATCTCGCCGTTGAAGCAGAGGACGACCGAGCCGTCCTCGTTCGTCATGGGCTGGTGGCCCGACGGGCTGAGGTCGATGATGGAGAGGCGGCGGTGCAGCAGACCTGCACCTGCTTCGGGATTGACCCAGCGCCCTTGGTCATCGGGGCCGCGGTGCGCGAGAGTCCGCTGCACCACGCCCTGTTCGGCGTCGGTCAGTCCCGGTAAGCCGAGCCAGCCGGCAATGCCGCACATGTCAGGAGCTCCGTCCGAGGAGGGGACCGTTCTGCGAGCCGAACGGCAACGAGGAGAGCCTTCGCGCCCTTTCCGCTCGCGGCACCGACATCGCCTCGTCGAGGTAGGCGAGCGCGCCGCTCGGCTTCAGCTTGCCGGGTTGGGGGGCGTGCCAGAGGTGAAGGAACGGAAGATATCCCCACGGGTGGAAGCGGAGCAGCCGGCAGCGGTCGTAGAACTCGTTGTCCTCGCCGCCCCAGCCCAGGAAGGCCTCGTCGTGCCCCCCGATGCGGAGGTACGCCTCCCGGGAGACGGCGATCGTGTGCCCCTCGCAGTTCTGGCGGACGAGCTCCGGCCGGAGTCCATCCGTGCCGAGGCGTCCGACTTCCTCACAGGACGTGAACTGGCTCGTCGAATCGTGGTCCAGATAGAAGACGAAACGCTGGAGCCGCATCGCCTCGAAGCCGGCCTTTCCGAGGCGGAGGACCTCCGCGGCGTAGTGCCTCGGGGCGATGACGTCGTTGTCGTGGAGGACGACGAAGCTGCCGCGAGTCGCACGGACACCGGTGTTGAACGCCCACGATCTCGAGTACGGCATCTCCGGCTCCGCGGGCCTCTGGTGAATCCACCGGACGTCCGCGGGCAACCTGCCTTCGAGCAGGGGTACGTCCGCCTGCTCCACGACGAGGACCTCCGTTCGGCAGCCTTCCTGGGCGCGGAGGCTCGCGAGGGTTGCCAAGAGGAGCGGCAACCGCTCCATTCCGCGATGCCCGACGACGAACGAGACGTCCGGCTCTCCCGTCCCTGACGAAGCCGTCGCCGACGCCAGCTCCACCGGCCACTCCGAAAGTGCCGCTACCAGGAGTCTCGACCCGAGCCCGGGGAAGACGTTTGCGAGCGTCAGGTCCGAGGTCCACCGCCAGTCGCAATCGAAACCCGGCCCGTCCGGGTTAGGGAGGATCCGCTCGCTCCTGTTGCAGAACTCCATCCACCTGCGTCTTGCCTGCGCCGGAATGAGGAGCGGCCAAGCGAGCGGCGGTCGGTCGAACGCGAGCACCCCAGCGTTCCTCCTCAGGGGCGTCATGGGCGGACCCCCTCCAGGTCCCGACGCCGGAACACCATGTCGCACTCCAACAGACGTCCCTCGGTATCAGCTCTGAACGAGTTCATCCGCCTCAGGTCGAAGCCCTTTTCGAAGAGGAACGCGAAGACTTCAGAAAAGAGAGGCCCTCCCCGATAGAGCTCCTGGAACTGCGCTTCCGCGTAGATCCAGTCGATCCGGCTGAGTGCGTCGCCGGCGCCACGGAGCACCTCGAGCTCGAATCCCTGGACGTCGAGCTTCAGAAGGTCGACGCGTTCCAGGCTCCTCTCGCGGAGATAGTCTTCCAGCCTCCGGATCCGAACCCGTCGGACTTCCTTCCGCGTGAAGTCGAGGCCATACGCCCCCGTCTCGAGTGCGGTGCCAATCTCCAGGAACGAGCTGGCCTGGTCGTAGCGGGAGACGAAGAATTCGCGCTCTCCCTCCTCGCTGCCGAGCGCGAAGCTGTCGAGCATCACTCCGGCGTACTCGCCGAACTTCCGTCGAAGCTCCGGATGCGTTTCCTCGAGGGGCTCGACGAGATAGAGCCGGGCCCAGGGCTGGAACGCAAGCACGCACTCCGAGAAATCGCCGACGTTCGCGCCTACGTCGACGACGACGGCGCCCCGGTGAAGGCCGATCATCTCGAGATCTGGGAAGCGTTCACGAAGCGACCTAGGGTAGAGCCCGAGGGCGACTCGGACCGCGTTCCTCAGGCGCAGCGACGACTCACGTCGAACGAAGTGCCGCAAAGGGGACCCGCTCCGCTCCCCGGCCCGGTTGTTACCGCGGTTCACCAGGATCTCGTCGATCAGCCGCTCTCGGGCCGCCCGCCGGCGAGAACGCGACTGGCTCCCCGCGCGGCTCGATGACGCAGATTCCGAGTCGTTGAGTCAGTCTGGCCGTCAGTCTGTGCCGCGAGAGAAAGTCGTGGATCGCCCGGCTGCAACCGTCCCAGGCGTAGTAGTCGTCGACGATGACGATGCCGTCCTGCGCCAGATGCGGATAGAGCGATTCCAGTGCCGTCAAGGTTGATTCGTACCAGTCCCCATCGAGCCGAAGCACTGCGATCCTGCACGGTGGCGCGAATCCAGGGAGGGTGTCCTCGAACCAGCCTTTCACGAGGGAGTAGTTGGGTACTCCCGAGAGCCTCATCGCCGTCTCGGCAAAGGCGACCTCGGCACGGCAGTTGTCGTAATAGGCCTCGCTGCTCGTGTCCGCCTGCCAGCGCCGGGCCGCTTCTCCGTCCAGGTCGCTTGCAGGCGGTAGGCCTTCGAAGCTGTCGAATAGGAAGTAGCTTCTGTCCGGTCCCAGGATCTCCGCCATCCCGGCCGACATCCCTCCTCTCCAGACGCCGCACTCCACGACACATCCCTGGACATGGCGGACGCGGTCCACGACGACCATGTTCCGGAAGAACACTCCGAACGGCGCCAATGTGAAGTTGCGATACTTGCGATAGAGGCGCCAGCATTTCGCCGCTCTGAGGCCTCTAACCAGGCTTGTCTTCAGTGCCCGCGCCCCCGCCCCGATCCGTACGCCACTCACTTCGAGCGTCTCCGCATTTTCGTTTGGCCCCTCATAGAGACGTTCCCTCACCGACTGCTCAGCCGAGGAGCCGCTCCACGAAGAATCCCCGGATGGCCTCGTCCGAGAACCGCGCCCAAAACGCCCGTGCCGGCTCAGCGAACCGGCGGAGGTCGCTGGCCCAGAGTTTCTCGGCTTTCCGACGAAGATCGTCGAGATCCTCGTAGGCGTACACGTCCCCGAGGCTGTTCGTGCGGACTCGATATCCGAGCAGGCCCCGGTCCGGGACGAGCACCGGCTTCCCGAGCTCGAGGGCCTGGATCACCGTCGAACTCGAAAGCGTGAGTCTGTGGGTCGTGACGTAGAGGCGGACCGCCCCGAAGAAGAGCTCCTTTATCCGCTGGGCATGGACGTACCGACCCGTCTCGAGGAGGCGTCCCTCTCCGACGAGTCGGGCGCGCAAGGCGTCGACGTCGATTCGGAACCAGCCCTTCTGCTGCTCGTCCGCCGGGCGCCCCGGGTGAAGGCCGCAGAGCGAAGGGGTCGTGGCAAGGAGCTGAAGGAAGAGGTCGTAGCCTTTGTAATAGGCGGCGTCGCCGAAGTAGAGGACGGGCTCGCGCCCCTCGCTCCGCGCGATGAACGCGGCGAGATTCTCCTTCGCCTCCAGGTACTCGGCCGCGTCTGCGGACGACTCCGGGGACCGCGCCGGGCGCGAGATCTCCGGCATCCAGTAGACCGGACGGCCCCGCCACGCCACGAGACGCTCGTCCTTCGCGAGCACCTCGTCGAGGACGTTTCTCCCGATGATGACCCTCTCGTAGAAGTACTTCGCCGTCGAACGCCTACCGAAGACCGCGCGCTTGACGTTCCCCAGCGTCGTTCGGAGCGTCGACGCCCGGAGACGCTTCGGCGCCCCCGTCTGGGAGTCCTCTCCGGGGTACCACTCCGCGGTGTTCGCGAAGATGCCGAGGTTCCGGCCCCGAAGGCGCGGAGCACCTCCGGCCGAGATCCGCCGGAACTCGTCGTGCGACTTGTCCGCCTCGATGAAGAGCGTCGTCTCTGCGCCGCAGGCCTTCTGGAGTCCGACGATCTCCTCGGCGCGGAGGTGCGGACTCCCGCTCCGGGAGTAACGGCACGTCTCGACCAGCTCGACCTCGTTCCGGCCGACGAGAGGCTGGAGGTCGGGCGAGTGCTCGAGTCCCGCCTCCTCCGTGAAGCCCATCGCCACGACAAGCCTGCAACCCGTTCCCGCGAGCGCGTCCGCGATGACCCGGCAGTAGACGCGCGGGTGCCCGATGACATCGGGCGAGTAGAGGAGGACGGTCTTCACTTCTCTCCGGCAGGCGCCCCGAACCCGCGTGCCAGGTCGGGCACGTGTCGAGGCGTCTGCATCGGAGTCCGCTGCGGCTCGTCGGGGGACGGCGTCACTATCGCTCCCGCTGCGAGATCCTCCAGGAATCGACGCGTACCGAGAGTTAGGAATTCCAGCGGAAGACCCCGGCCATCTCCCTCGGACGTTTCGAGCGATCCGGCCGGCACATCTTTCGGGACGCGGTCGAACCAGTTGTGGTAGTGGGTCACCTCGCCGTCCAGGCTGTAGAAATTCCCCATCGCGTAGCGAAGATACGAGAGCTCCTCGGACCAGTACTCGGGCGTGAACGGCGGTTCGTAGCAGCGGGCCGTGTCCTTCGGCGACGCGTGAACCCTCATCGCCTTCCAGGTGAAACCACGTCGGCCGAGCGCGGCCGGCAGGTCGTGCGTCACGTAGTAGTGCTCGAGGTCGAGACGGAGCGTCGGGATCGGAATCCCCCGCGTTGAAACCCAAGCCACCGTCCGGCACTTCCGGGCCTTCTGCGTGTCGAACAAGAGGAAGCAGCTTTCCGGCATACCCGCACCATACGGCCGCGTCAGGGGCCCGCAACCCACGTCCTCGGGGGATACGAGGGCGACGCTCCCTGAAAGGTGCCGGCTACACGTCGGGTACCACCGGGCCGAGAGCAGGACGACGTCGGAGTGAAGGAGAAGCGTATGCCTCGCCTCCGACATAGCGAGCAGCCTGTTGAGCGCGATCGCCTGGCTGCAGTGCTCGACGTGGACGCGCGCGCCGAGATCCCGCGCGATCTCGACGGAACGGTCGCGCGAGACGTTGTCGACCACCCCGACCCGGAGGCGGACCCCCTCCGTACACCGCCACACCGAGCGGAGGCAGGCTTCGAGGAAGAGCTCGCTCTCCCACGTCGTGATGCCGACGAAGAGGTCGTCCTTCACTGACAGCCCCAATTCCGGCCGTAGCGTTCCGCCGCGGCCTCGACGATCAACGCGTAGTCGATCTCCCTGCCCCCGCGCTCGGCAATCGGGCGTATCGCCTCGAGGACGGAGCGGCCGCTGTGCCGCAAACCGCCCTTCTTGTGCGCGGCGTCCGGCTCCGGGTCGCCAAAGACGTGCCAGGCGTTCTGGGCGACGTCGGTCGAGTGGATGTTGTCGCGAACCCGCGTCCTCTCGTGGCCGTCCTTCCCGGACCGATCGAAGATCGGCTGGGTCGCGGCCGCGTCGCGGATGCCTACGAACTCGTGCCGGAAACGCGGGAGCGACGCGATGAGCCGCCGCGTGCTCCAGTCGACGGGCGCCTCCTTCCCGAAGAAGTAGGCCCGCATGCCGTGGTCGATCCCGACGAAGTCGAACCCCTTCCGATCGACGAACCGCGCCGACTCGCACCATTGGGCCTGGAGGAGTTCGTCACGATTGCAACGCTCGACCCGCCCTCTTCCCCATCTTTCTGAGCACGCTGGCCGTCCTCCTCAAGAGTTGCTTTGCATTTCGAACGTGGCTCGGCCTCGTCCCACCGGTCTCCGGTACCGGATGGATGGCCAGGAGATTCGGGTTCGTCCACTTTCGATGAAGCCACTCTCTCTTCACCAGCTTCATGTGGAGGTAGCACTTCCTGTCGAGGCGCACCGTCTCCGTGTAATCGTGCTTCAAGACCTCGTAGAGTTCCCAGTCCTCGTACCGCGCGCGTGAAGTGTCGAAGCGGAAGATCCGAGCCTCAAGGTCTGTCGTGTGCTCCCCCAGGACATCCCAACCGTCGAACATCACCACGTCCGCCGTCGGCAGGAAGCTCCGCACCGCCCCGAAGTCCGGCGTCGCGATCATGTCGCCATCCCACTTGCACACGTGACTGTAGGTCGTCTGCTCGAGGCACCAGTTGTAGTACCTTGCGAGGCTCATGGTCGGCTTCGCGGCCACGGCCTCGAGGTAACCCGGGCCGATCGGGGCGCACGTCTCCGTGTACTCCAGGATCCGAAGCTTCGGGTGATCGGGGAGGAGGTCCTCGAGGAGTGCCCGGGTGCCGTCGGTGCTCTCGTTCAGGATGACGACGACCTCGTCGAAAACGCGATACGAGGACTTCACGCTCGCAACGATGTACTCCTCTTCGTTCCGGCAACGCACGAATGCGCTGAGGCCGAACGGCCGCTCGGACGGACCTGCCGCCTGCAGCGCGCTCACTGCCTGCCTTCGGCCGGAATCGTCCGGCGCACGGAGTAGGGAATCGCGAGCACGCCACGCTTGCGGTCATGCGCAGCGTCGCGCACCCGGTCCGCGAACTCGAGGGTGGCAACGTCTGTGCCCCACATCCACGCGCCGACGGAAGCCATCGCTCCGACACCGAGCGTGTACCGGCCCGGCAGGAAGACGTTCGCCGGGATCTCGAAGGTGGACACGAACCGGCCAACCGCGACCGCGGAACTCCTGGGCGCATCGAAGCAGCTCGCAACGTGCAACCCGTCGTGAAAGACTGCCAGCTTGATCTCGAGCATCGCGAGCGGTCGTCTCGCGAGACCGTGAATCTCGATTCGAAATGGTGAGAGCGGATCGAGAACTGACGCGGCCTCCTCACCCTGGACGCTCCGGATTCTCTCGATTCCGACCGTGCCGGCAAGCGGGCCGGAAAACCGAGCGTCCACGGAGACGTCCAGTCGGGCCGCATATGCGTTCTCGTACCTCGAGAGGCCCTCCTCCACCTCTCCGTCCAGAAGCAGGCGGCCCTGCTCGAAGAGAAGTGCCCGGGAGCAAAGGTCCCTCACCGCCCCCAGGTTGTGGCTCACGAAGAGAACCGTCCGACCCGCCCGAGCGACGCTCTCCATCTTGCCGAGGCACTTGCGCTGGAACTGAATGTCCCCCACCGCCAGGACCTCGTCCACGATGAGGATCTCCGGCTCGAGATGTGCGGCGACCGCGAACGCCAGGCGGACGTACATCCCCGACGAGTAGCGCTTCACGGGCGTGTCCACGAACTTCTCGACCTCGGCGAACGCAACGATCTCGTCGAGCTTCCGCTGGATCTCGGCCCGGCGCATGCCCAGGATCGCTCCATTCAGGAAGACGTTCTCCCGCCCCGTGAGCTCTGGGTGGAAGCCCGTGCCGACCTCCAGGAGACTTGCGGCGTGCCCCTTGAGCCGGACGACTCCCTCCGTCGGCGTCGTCACGCGCGAGAGAATCTTGAGCAGAGTGCTCTTCCCCGCGCCGTTGCGCCCGATGATCCCGACGACGTCGCCCTGCTGCACGTCGAACGAGACGCCTCTCAGGGCCCACAGCACGTCCGGGTCGACGCTCCCTTCGCGCCGCCCGTCTACGACACACGAGTTCGGGTCGTCCTTGCCGCGAAAGCGAGCCCAGCGGCTCTGGAGCTCCTTCCGGAGGGACTGGTGGCTGATCACACCGAGTTGGTAGCGTTTCGAGAGAACATCAGCGCGGATGACGGGGCTCGTCATACCGTGTCCACGAAGCTCCGCTCCACCCGGGTGAAGAGAACCAGCCCGACGACCAGGAGAACGGCGGTCGCTACGACGCTGACGAGCGTCGGCACTGCCCCGACCCCGGGGGTGCCAAGGATCGCGTGTCGGAACTGCTCGATCACCGGGGCCATCGGATTCACCGTGACGATCCAGCTCCAACGCGCCGGGATGCGCGAGGTCGGGTAGACGACCGGCGTCGCGAACATCCAGAGCTGGACGCCAAACGTTACGAGGTGAACGAGATCCCGGTACCGCGTCGTGAGCGAGGAAACGATGATCCCGCACCCGAGCCCGAGGGCCGCAAGCTGGACGACGAGCAGCGGGACCGCCAGGAGAGCCAGGCTGGGCGCGATCGACGCCCCTCGCGCGACGAAGTAGGCGTAGAAACCGACGAGGAGGACGGACTGCACGGCAAAGGTCACGAGGTTGTTGATCACCACCGCGACGGGCACCGTCAGGCGAGGGAACCAGACCTTCCCGAACAGGCTCGCGTTCGCGACGAAGGTGTTCGAGGTCTGGTTCAAGCAGCTCGCAAAGTAGGTCCACGGGAGGATGCCCGCCAGGTAGAAGAGGAACGGGGGTACGCCGTCGGTCGGGATCCCTGCGAGACGGCCGAATACGAGCGTGAACATCACGGTCGTCAGGAGTGGCTGCAGAAGGAACCAGAGCGGCCCGAGGACGGTCTGCTTGTAGACCGACACGAAGTCCCGCCTCACGAAGAGAAGGACGAGGTCACGGTATCTCCAGAGGTCCCGGAGGTGCAGCTCGAACCACCCGGACGCCGGCCGGATTACGGTCCAGCCCGGGTCGTCGTCGAGCGGAGGAGTCCTCTGCTCGCCGTCCCCGTTACGCATGTCGCGCCTCGAGGTGCGCCGAGAGCGCCGAGCGGAACCCCACGTATGTGAACCGCTCCTCGAGCCGCGCGCGCGCGGCTGCGCCCATCTGCGCCCGGCCCTTCTCGTCCTTCAGGAGACGGACGAGAGCGCGCTCGAGAGCCGCAACGTCCTCCCGGTCGACGAGGAGGCCCGTCACACCGTCCTCGATCACTTCGGGCGTCCCGCCGTGACGCCCGCCGATGGAGGGCTTTCCGAAGAGCGCCGCCTCGAGGAAGACTATGCCGAAGCCCTCGTGGCTCGATGGCATCACGTAGAGCGTGCAGGCCCTGTAGGCGGAGGCGAGCTCGTCGGGCCCGAGGCGACCGCGGAATCGAACATGGTCCCGGACGCCGAGCTCCCCGGCGAGGGACTCGAGTCGCGGACGGTCGTCGCCGTCGCCGACGACTTCGTACCGAAGATCCGGCAACGCTCTCAGAACTCCGGGAAGGGATCGAAGGACGGAGTCGACCCCCTTGTAGCCCTCCGCCGCCGCGAGTCGGGCGACGGTGAGGAGGAGAGGCGGTGCCTCGGTCGTCGGCCTTGCGTCGAGGGCACCGGGTCCGTAACGAGCCTGCCAGGCCGGGTCGAGCGCGCAGGGAAGAAGCCCGATCCGCTCTGGCGGCACGTCTGCGTTCTTCTGCAGCTCTCCCGCCGTGTAGCGGCTGATCGCGAGAATGCTCTCGGCGATCGCGAGCCCCCGTTGGATCGCCGGCGACAAGGCGCGCCAGACGTCGATGCCGTAGGCCAGGTACCAGAGCCGGGATGCGGGGGAGAGTCGACCCAGGACCCGGCCGAGCCGTGCGAAGTGAACGTGCCCCAGAACGATGAGGTCCGGGCGTCCCAAGTAGGTCCCGCGGAGGGCCGCGGCAGCGAAGGCGACCTTCCTCCCGCCGAACCCGATCTGCCGATCCTCACCTTCCCGGGCGTACCTGTCGTCGACGTCCTTCGTCTCGTCGTTGAGGATCAGCGTCCTGACCTCAAACCCCCGCTCCTGCCCCAGCTCGAGGAACGCGCGGACGAACTGGCGGTTGTACATCTCGATGCCGCCGTAGCCCGAGAACGCCCCGGGGAGGAGGAGGAGGACGCTCTTCACCAAGGCAGTTCCAGGTCGTTCTCGGCGACCCACGCCGAGAGCGAGGCGAGGCCGAAGATCCGCGAGGCCGAGACGGTGCCGTCCCCGTCGAGGAATGCCCGCCACGCCTCCACCGTTGGTTCGTGCCGCAGGATTCCGGTCGCAGGCCCCGGTAATCCGAGGAGGATCTCCTCCAACTTGCCCTTCATTGGCCCACGGAACCAGGCGCCAAGCGGCAGGACGAAGCCCATCTTCGGTCGGAGGCCCGCCTCTCGCGGCAGCTCCGGAACGGCCTCGAAGAGGAGCGCCTTGTTTCCCTCGCCCTCGAGCTTCATGCCGCCGGAGAGCGAGAGGACGTACTCGACGAGCTTGTGGTCGAGGAACGGGACCCGTACTTCCAGAGAGCTCGCCATCGACATCGTATCGGTGTCCCTGAGAAGCGTATTCCGGAGGTATCCCGCGAGGTCCAGACGGGAGAAGTCGTTCACGGCGTCGCCGCTCATTGCAGCTGAAATGCGCGGTCCCTCGTTTCTCGCGACACGGCGAAACGCCGGCTCCGGAATGAGGCCTTCGATCTGACGATCCGTGAGGTGGCTTCGAAGTGCCGTGTAGACGCCCGCCGGATCTCCGGCGGCCTGCGCGACGTCCACGCCCTTCCGCATTCGATGCGATGCGCTCGGTCGCGCCGCGCACCCGGCCAGGAACGAAAGGAACGCCCCGGGAACGAAGGCTGCCGCGCCCGAGAGCTTAACGAGCCTCTCGAACTGCCGGAAGTTCGGATACCCCGCAAAGACCTCGTCGCCCCCGAGACCGGAAAGGGTCATCGAGAGCCCTTCGCAGCGGGCTGCGCGGGAGACGAGCCAGGTGTTCAGGCCGTCGCCCGAAGGCTGGTCCTGCGATCGGAGCGCCTCCGGGAAACTCGCAGCCGCGTCATCTCCTGTGACCGGAACGGAGTGGTGAACGCAGTTGAAGCGTTTCGCCACCGCCTCGGCGTGCTTCTCCTCCGAGAAGGCCGCCTCGTCGAAGACGACCGTGAACGTGTGGACCGGCCGGCTCGCCTCCGCCGAGGCGAGAGCGGCGAGGGCGGAACTGTCTCCGCCGCCCGAGAGGAAGACCCCGAACGGCACGTCGGAGATGAGCCGCATCCGTACGGACTCGTGGAGGAGACGCCGGATCTCGCCCACGGCCTCTGCCCGCGGAACGACCCTCGACGGGCCGGTCGGAAGTCTCCAGAAACGCCTCTCGCGCGTCTCCCGGCCGTCGAAGACGAGTGTCGTGCCTGGCTCCAGGGACCGCACTCCCGCCACGAGAGTGTCCGGCTCCTGCACCGCCCCGAAGCGCAGGTAGCCAAGGAGACCCCGCGGCGACAGGACGCGCTCCGCCGCCCCCGCGGCGAGCAGCGTCCTCACCTCGGAAGCGAACGCGAGACCGTCGGGCTTGGAGGCCACGTAGAGCGGCTTGACGCCCAGCCGGTCCCGCGCGAGAAGTAGCTTTCGATCCGTCTCGTCCCAGAGCCCGAGGGCGAACATCCCGCGGAAGCGCTCCACGGCGACAGGCCCCCAGCGGACGAGCGCCTTCAGTACGACCTCGCTGTCTCCCGACGAGGTGAACGACTCCCCGAAACCCTCCAGTTCCCGCCGGATCTCGGCGAAGTTGTAGACCTCCCCGTTGTAGACGAGCGCATAGCGGCCGTCGACGGTCGTCATCGGCTGCGCCGCAGCGTCGGACAGGTCGATGATGGAGAGCCTCGTGTGCCCGAGAACACAGGCAGGAGGTGTGCGGCCCGCCGGTTCGTCGAGCGAGGAACTCCGCCACATGCCGGAGCCGTCCGGACCGCGATGAGCCATCGACGCGATGGCCCGCTCGTGGTCCAGACTGGCGACCCACGCAGGGCCCCCGACGGAACCGAAGATCCCGCACACTTAGGGAATCCGAAACCCTCTGAGAAAGAGGTGTGAGCCGTTCGCGGCGCCCCGAATCTCCGCGCTCCATTCAGGCCTCGAGGCCGCCTCCAGCACGCGCTCGACCTGCCCCCAGTCACTCTCCTGACCGACGAGAACGGCGACGACCGGCCTCGCCCCGCCCGTCTTGGGCGCCGTTCCGTCCGCCTCCCGGACGGGCTCGACCAGTCTTGCCCCGAGGTAGTAGCGAAGGATCGTCGTCGAGTTCCAGTCGCCGACGGGAACAATTCCAACGCTCTCGACACCGAACCGTTCGCGCGCCACTCCCTCCACTGCACGCACCGCCTCGCGGTATCCCCACGAATCCGTCAACCGCTCCGTCCAACCTGGTGCAAGGCCGACGACAGCACCCGTGAACAGGGAGGCTACGGCCAGAACGCGGATTCTCCTGTCAAGCTGTTGAAGCAGTCTCGCGACCCCGAGCGCGATCGTCACCTCTGCGAGAACAAGCCCGAGGAGTAGGAACCGCGCGTGGAAGAAAGCTGGCCGCGCAATCAGCGCGCCCGCAAGGAGGCCGACCAGGGGAAGGGTGGAAACGAGGACCAGTGGAACGACACCACGGTCCCTGCTCACAAGCGCGATCGACGCGACCACGAGGCAGACGAGGAGGCCCGCGACGAGCATCGCGCCGCCATTGCGTCCAAGGAAGAGGATTGAGAGCTCCCGACGAACCCGTTCCAGCGGAGACTCCGTGCTTCGGCCACCCGTCATGTAGAAGAGCCACGGAAAGGCCGGCGCGGAGAGAGCCATGCTCACAGTGCTCCCGAGGGCCAGCGCTGCCGCCGGCACGACCGCACGCCCCGGTGATTCCCTGCCGGTCCAGAGGACTCCGTGGACGAGGCAGGCGAATCCCAGAAGGTAGACGAGCCCGAACAGGTGAGACATACCCATGAACACGCTGCACGCGAGAATGCCGAGGAATGTCAGGATGTCGCGTCCCCTTGACGTCGCCAATTTCATCGGCAGCATCGAGGATGTCGTCCAGAGGACGACCGCGGCGCCGAACCACATCATCGGGGAATAGCCTCGGATTTGGGGTGACATCTCAAGGACGAGAGCGTTCGCGCCGAGCGCGAGTTGAAGCAACAACGCAGCCGCCACGCCGCCACTCGTCCGAAGCATCCAGAGACCGAGGCCCCCGATCCCGAGAGCACCGAGGAGAACGCTCGGCGCCCGGAGCCCTCGTTCGCTCTCGCCGAACAGCGCCCGCCCGCCTCTCGCGAGGACGCTCCCTGACACGTGATTGATCCAGGCCCGAGGCGATAACCCGTTCCTGAGCGGCGTACGGACATCCGCTTCGACGGCCAGGATCTCGTCGTACGAGAGCGAGCGACCCGCGAGCCAGAGCTGGACTCCCCCGAACGACGCCGCGACGAGGACGATCGCCACGTATGCGAGCCCTGCGCCGCGCGGCCGCAATAGCAAGATTGCCCGAGCCGGTGCAGCAACCTGTCTTCTGAGGAAGAGTGCGCCGGCAGACACGAGCAGGCCGCCGGCAAGAGCGCACGCTGCGCCCGCCAGGAAGAGCAGCCGCGGGAGGATCTCGATCGCCGCAGCCGACGCGATCTCGCGACCGCGGACGATGCGGAGAAGCCGGTCTCCTGCCAACCAGACGACCGGTGCACTCGCGAGAGCTGCCGCGCCCGCGCCGACCAGGCCGAACGCCGCAACCCTTCGCCCGTTCATCAGGAACCCGCCACCCTGCTCGTCCACGCTCGGCTGACTTCAAGCGCGCCGACGATTGCGCACCAGAGCATCGGCATCCAGGCCGGGTGCATGTATCGCGCGACCGCCCATCCCAGAGCGGCCCCGACGAGTAGCGTCCGGAGTAGGACGTAAGCTATCGAAAGCAGGAGGAGAGCCTGGCCAATCTCCCTTGGAAGTCGCGCAGCCTGGAGGGAGACACCGACTGCGACGAAGAACAGGCCGAGGACGACGATGCGGCTCGCGGTTGCGGCCGCGATGACGCCTCTTGAGACGACCCGGGGTGCACGCGAGAGCGCCTCGAGCAGCTGGGAGTTCGATTCGAGATTCAGCCAGAGCTGAAATGTTCGGGCGACACGGGGAATGACGAAGCAGGAGAGAGGAGCATTGCTCGTCTTCCACGCCGCAATCGCTGCAAACGACTGGTCGACCTCGCGCGTGTATCCGCCTTCCGCACGGATCCTCTCGAGAGTCGAACTCACCTGCTCGCGGTCCCACGTGCCCAGAAACGCCCTGGATGGGAGCTCATCGATCCTGACCGTGCCGGAACCGATCCGGTACGCCAGTCCGTCATAGGCGCCCTTCTCGGTGTTCACCCACGTGTTTATCCATCTCAGGAAGCCGCCATTGAAGAACCTCGCCGGGCCGAAGATCTCGACGCGGCCACTGAGCTGCCAGCGATAGGCCACCTGAAGAGAAATGATGGAGAGGAACGCGATCGCGGCGGCTGCAGCCTTTGTCAGCAATTCTGCCTTCTGCCTCGGGCCCAACCACAGTGCGAGCACGACGAGGGGCGGTGCGAGGGCGAGGCTCTCGGGCCGAAGAAGGCCGGCACCGGTGAGCGCGAACGAACCGGTCGCGACCGCAAGGACAGCCGTTCGTCCGCGGGACGCCGATGCAGCGGCGAGCGCAACGGTCCCCATCCAGGTCATCGTCATCGTCAGCGACTCTGGCCCGATCAGGCCGACATAGGCGAAGGTCCAGGGCTGGAGGCCGAGTCCCGCTGCGACCAGCAGGCTCGCTCTCCCGCCGACGCCGAGCCACCGAATGGCCAGCCCGTACGAAAGCAGCAGTGCGATCGCCACCCCGCCGAACTGGAGGACCGTGACGCGAAGCCTCGTTGCGCGCGGCTCGAACCCTTCCGCACCGACGGCGGCCAGGAAGAGAGGGTATCCGACGGGGCGCCAATCACTGTTTCCCCAGAAGTCGTTCGGGAACGGCTTCCCTCTCGAGTCTTCGGGCAGCCGGGGGAAGCCTCCATGCTCCCTGAGCTCGAGCGCCTTACCGACGTAGGAAGGCTCGTCCCCCCCGAAGCCCGGCGCCTTACTCGAGAGATGCGCGTCGGCCAGCGCGAGCTGCAGCACGAGGAGCAACAACAGAATCGCGAGTCCGGCGCTCGGCTGTCTCCTCTCCCCCCTCACCCCGTCCCCACTCCCGCCGCCCACCCGCGGTTCTCCCGGTACCACGCCACGATCCGCCCCACCCCCTCCTCACACGAGACCTTTGGCCCCCACCCGAGCTCCTTTCGTGCCCTCGAAATGTCCGCCCACGTCGCCGGCACGTCCGCCGGGCTCGGCGGCAGGTGCTCGACGGTCACCGCGCGCCCAACGGCTTTCTCGACGAACGCGATGAAGTCGAGGAGGCGGACCGGGTGGTCGTTGCCGAGGTTGTAGGGGCCTGCGCCGCCGCGGTCGAGGGCGGCGAGGGTGCCGTCGGCGATGTCGTCGACGTAGGTGAAGTCGCGAGTCTGGGTGCCGTCGCCGAAGACGCGGATGGGGCGGCCTTCGAAGGCCCACTGGACAAAGCGGAAGGGGCTCATGTCGGGGCGGCCGGCGGGTCCGAAGACGGTGAAGTAGCGGAGGACGGTGGAGCCGACGCCGTGGAGCCGCTCGTAGACGCGGCAGAGCTCCTCGGCAGCCTGTTTCGACGCGGCGTAGGGGGAGAGGAGCCGGCCGGGAGGATCGTCCTCGCGGAAGGGAATGCTGGGAGAGTCGCCGTAGACCGAGGACGACGACGCGAGGACGAAGCGCGGAACGGCGTGCGCACGGCAGGCTTCGAGGAGAGTCAGCGTCCCGAGGACGTTCGTCCGGTAGTAGACGCCGGGAATGTCCAACGACGGTCGGATCCCCGCGCGGGCCGCGAGGTTCACGACGGCGGCGACGGGGCCATCGCGCCGTGCCGTGGCGAAGACGCGGTTCACTGCGCCCTGGTCCGCGACGTCCGTGCGCTCGAACCGGAACCGCGGGTGGGGGGCGAGGCGTGCGAGCCTCCACTCCTTCAGGCGAACATCGTAGGCATCGTTCAGGTCGTCGACACCGAAGACCGTGTCGCCGCGCTCCAGAAGCCGTGCCGAGACGGCTGCCCCGATGAACCCGGCCGCGCCGGTAACGACGAAGTTGCTCATGCTTTCGATTCGAATGCGCCCGTAACGAGGACCCGCATCACATCCGGAACTTCACACCGCCCAGGAGCCGCACGTCCCGCCACTTCCAGTCGTCGATCCCCTCGGCCGCGGCGTTCCCGAGACCGTGGACGTAGCGCCCGTCGAGAGTGAGGAAGACGCCGTTCCCCACCTCGAGCTGGGCTCCCGCGCCGACCTCGAGGGAGAACCAGTACTTCGCGAACTGGTCCGTGGCCTTCTCCGAGCCCGAGGCCTGCGGGTCCCGGGTCTTCGAGTCCACGCTCAGGGAGATGGCCGTGTTCACCCCCGCGAGGACGAACGGGGAGAGCCTCCCCGTCGTGAACGTGTACTTCACGAGGAGCGGGATCTCGAGCGTCTCGAAGGTGTAGTCGGCCGAGACGTCGCCCTGGTAGTGGCCCTGGTCGTTCGTTCCGCCCCAGTACGTGTTCGTCGCCGCTCTCCGGACGTAGAGGACCTCGCCCTGCACGGAAAGCCCCCGGTACCACGCGCCCTCCGCGACGAGGCCCGCCACGAGGCCGCCCGAGGCGTCGGTCCCCTTCAGGATGTCGAGGTCCGTCGAGACGTCCGGGCTCGACCAGCCGTAGCCCGCCTTCGCGCCGAGCCAGAACCCTTCCTGGGCCGACGCGGGGAGGGCTCCGGCGACCACGGACAGGCACAGGACCAGGGGAGCGACCAACCGCTTCATCTCGTTGCCTCCTCGGGAGCGACGTGGTTCTCGTCGGGTCGTGCCGGAACGCCCGACGGGGCCTCGTCGCTGACTCGGGCGACGAGGGTGCCGTCGAACGACACGTTGAACTGGAGGAAGGCCGCCTTGCGCGCCGCGCAGACGTCCTCCACCCGAAGGACGGCGGCCCTGGGGATCTGCGTCGTCGTGACGACGACTCCCCCGATGCCGTGCTTCCCGATGAGCCCGTCGAGGTCGGCGAGCGTGCCGAGGACCGGGAGGCCGTTCAGGAAGCGCCCCTGCTTCTCGGGGTCGTCGTCCACGAATCCCACGGCGAAGAGCGGGCTGTTCGGCAGCGCCTGCAGCTCGCGAATGGCCATCGACCCGCGCCGCCCCGCCCCGTAGAGGAGGACGCGGACGCCGGCCTCCGCCGACCGCGCCTTGAGCCACGCGAGCAGCCGGTACGAGCTCCGGCTGCCGTTGGCGAGGAGGAGGAGGACGACCGTGAAGACGACGAAGAACGACGCCGGCGCGCGCCCGCCGAACGCGAAGGCGTCGACGATCGCAGCGCCGAGACCCGTCAGGAGGACCGCGCCCGTCGGCCTCACGAGGTCCTCGAGGGTCGCGTGGCGCCAGCGTCGCCTGTAGAGGCCGAACACGGCGAAGGCGAGGAGTACGAGGAACGGAATCACCGCCCCCATCTCCCGGGCGAGGTCGCGGTACGTCCGCAGCTCCCAGTCGTCCCACTTCAGCCCGATGGCGAGGTAGATCGCCCCGACGGCCATCAGGAGATCGACGAAGACGATGAAGAAGCCGGATTTCAGCGCCGGGATGTCGTAGAGCCGGAGCATCGTTCCCCGGCGCACGAACGCGAGCTCGTCGTAGCCGAGCCGCGAAATCCCGATGAACGCCGCGCCGAGGAGCGCGAAGAGGAAGAGGGCCGACCCGCGCTCGGAGACGAAGAGCGAGCCGAGGGCGACGAGCGCGCAGGCGAAGGCCACGCCGTGCAGGAGGAAGACGGCGCGGCGCTGGTTCAGGCCGAGCGCGAGGAGCCGGTGGTGGATGTGACCGCGGTCCGCCTCCATCAGCCCCTTCCCCGCCGGGTTCTCGATCCGGCTGATGACGCGGCGGACGATGGAGAGGAGCGTGTCGGCGATCGGGACGCCGACGATGAGGACGGGAATGAGGACCGCGAGGCCCGCCGAGAGGAGCGCGTTCCCCTTCAGGCAGAGGCACGCGAGCGTGAACCCGATCGAGCAGGCCCCGGAGTCGCCGAGGAAGATCGAGGCCGGGAAGAGGTTGTAGCGGAGGAACCCGAGGAGCGCCCCCGCGAGCGCCAGCGGGATGACGGCGACCTCGACCCGGTCGGCCAGGAGGAAGACCCCCGCGAGGCTGAAGGACGAGATGAGCGCGAGGCCCGCGGAGAGGCCGTCGAGGCCGTCGATGAGGTTGAAGGCGTTCGTGATGCCGACGATCCAGAGGAAGGAGAGCGGCCACGCGAGGAATCCGATCCCGATCTCCGACCCGAAGAGGTGGACGGTCGGGTTGAGGACGAAGCCGTTCGAGACGACGAAGGCCGCGCCGGCCGCGTGCGCCGCGAGGCGCGCGATCGGGTTCAGCCCGCGGACGTCGTCGAGGAGCGATGCCGCGAAGACCGGCAGGAGCCCGAGCGCGAGCGTCCGGAGGAAGTCCGCCTGGGGGATGCGCGGCACCGGCAGCGCGCCGACGAGCATCCCCGCGCAGGCGAGCGCGAACGCCGCGACGACCGCGACGCCTCCGAGCCGCGGGATCGGCAGCTTGTGGACCTTTCTTTCGTCCGGGTGATCCAGCGCGCCCACCCTCCCGGCGAGCCGCTTTGCGAGCGGCGTCAACCCCAGCGCGATTGCCCCGGCTACGAAGAACGGGACCGTGAGGAGGAGGGGCTTCACCGGCTCGCCCCCGGTTCCAGGAGCCCGCGGAGCGCGGCGTCCAACGCCGAGATCGTCCGCTCGCGCGAGAAGCGCTCCGCGTACGCGGCGTGGCAGCGGCGATTCAGCGCCGCGCGCTCTTCCGGGTCGTCCGCGAGGCGCAGCAGCGCCGCCGCCGCCGCCTCGAGCGACCCCGGCTCGCCCGTCAGCGTGAACCCGAGCCCGAGCTCGGCGATCCACCGCGCCGGCGACGCCTCGGGGCTCCCCGCGAAGAGGACCGGGCGCCCCGCGGCGAGCGCGGCTTGCAGCTTCGAGGGGACGACCGTCCCCGTCCACGAGGGGCGCAGCGAGAGGGCGTGCACGTCCGCCGCGCCGAGACGCCGCGCGAGCGCGCTCTCCTCGACGAACGGCGCGAACGAAACGTTCCCGTCGTCCGCGCGAACGGCCGCGCGCAGCTCGGCCTCGCGGTTCCCGCGGACCGAGAAGACGAAGCGGATCCCGGTTCCTCTGAGGCGCCGCGCGAGCGCAAGGAGCTCCTCGTGCGAGTGCGCGCGGCCGAACGTCCCCGAGTAGAGGACGCCGAGCCGGGCGTCGCCGAAGAGGCGCTTCCGCTCCTCCGGGTCGCTCTCGAGCGGGGCCGCCGGCTCCACGAGCGCCCACGGCGGCAGCGTCACGCGCACCGCCCCGGGAGCGGCCGGAAGCCGCTCCCGCATGCAGGCGCCGATGTCGGCCACGAGGTCCGCCGCCTGCACGCCCGCCCTCGCCACGCGCGCGAGGAGACGCGCGAGGAGGCTCCCCTCGCGGAGCGCGCCGTCCGCCACCGCGGCGTCGGGGTAGACGTCGAAGGCCCAGTGAACGCGGCGCGTCGAGGGACGAAACATCTTGAACACGGAGAGTGTGAAAACGGAGAGGATCGGGTCGGTCCCCACCAGGACGACGTCGGGGCCTCGCCCCGGGCGCAGCGCGCGCGCGCTCCAGGCCGCGGTCATCCACATCGCGTTCAGCACGCGGCCCCGGCCCGTCCCCTGCGCAAACGCGGGGCGGCGCACGCGGCGGTACGAGACGCCGTTGCGCTCCTCGCGGCCCGGGTGGCGCGCGGCCCCGTCGAAGCACGAGCGGTTCGAGGGCCTCGCCTCCACGCTCCAGCCGCGCGCCACGAGCCCCTCGCAGAGGTCCCCGTAGATCCGCGCGCTCACCACGTCGTCCGGGGGGAGGAAGTGGTAGAGGACGAGGGCCGACGGCGGCCGCGCCGAGCCATGAAAATCAGTTGTTTTCAACTATTTAGAAAGTGCGACGAACCCGTTGGAGCAGCCTCCGGCCCCTTGGGTGGCCGAACGGAGACAGGCCTGGTCACCCCACGCTTCTCGTTCTGACGGTCGTCTCGGATTTCTGGGCAGATTCCCCGGACACCCAGGCGGATCCGAGGCGCCGACGACCCGAGGGTAGGGATCTCCCTACGGCGCGTCAATCGCCGTCGCGTTCTACGAGAGGAGCCACTCGTAGACCGGCCGGACGCCGACGCCGCCCTTCGCGGCGAAGACCTGGTCTCTCGTCAGGACGAAGAGCGACTTCTTCGCCCGGGGGTGCTCGCCCGACGCTTCGATCAGCGCTCGTAGCTCGCGCTCCTGCGTCTCCGGGTCGGACGGGTCTGCGCAGACCTGTATCAGCTCTTCGTCTCCGGCTTGACCGCTCGCGAAGAAGTCCACCTCGAAGCCGGTGCCGGTCTTCACGTAGCCGACGTCGGCGCGTCGCCGCTCGAGCTCGATCGCCACGACCGTCTCCAGCGCGTGCCCGAGGTTCGCGCGCTTTGCGGTGTCGAAGGCCGCGATGAGTCCCTGGTCGGCCGGGTAGATCTTCCGGGGGTTCGAGTTCCTTCGCCGCTCCGACTCCGTGGCGATCGGTACGGCCGTGAGAAGGAACGCGTCCTGCAGGTGCCCCATCATCTCGTGAACCGCGTCTTTCGCGACGCCGTGCCCCTGCGCCTTGAGGTCCAGGTAGAGCCGGTGCGCGCTGAAGGACCCGGCGGGGTTCCGGAGGCACTGCCTGACGAGCCACCGGAGTGCGGCGACCTGCGAGATGCGATAGCGCTCGACGACGTCGCGGAAGAGGACCGTGTCGACGTAGCCCTGCAGGAGTTCCACCCGGAGAGCGGCGTCGAGCCCCTGTGCTTCCGGGAATCCCCCGCCCACGAGAAACTCGAAGAAGCGCTTCTCGACGAGGGAGCGCTCGGCGCTCGTCCAGCGGGACGGCTCCTGGACCGGCTCCTCGCCGCGATGGCGCAGGAACTCCCGGAAGCTGAAGGGCCGGATGACGGTCTCCATTCCACGCCCGCGCAGCGAGGTGTGCACTTCGCGCGAGAGCATCCTCGCCGAAGAGCCGGAGACGACGATCCCTGCTCGCTCGGTGTCGATCACCCTGCGCACGAACCGCTCCCAGCCGGGGACGAGCTGGATCTCGTCGAGGAAGAGGTGAATCGTCTTCTTGCCGCGCGTTTCGGGGTACCGGCGAAAGTACTCCTCGAGAAGGAGCGAAAGCTGCTCGGAATCGATTCCGGCGAGCCGGTCGTCGTCGAAGCTGACGAAGACAGAAAGCTCGGGGGGATTCTCCTTCCGCCGGTCGTCCAGGAGCTGGCGCAGGAATGTCGTCTTTCCCGCACGCCGCAACCCGATCACCGCGTGCACCTTTCCCGGCACACCGGGCAGCTTTGCGTCGCGCCGCGTTCGGGGCTGGGACGGGGACGGGCCAGGAGAGAGGGACTCGTTGAGCTTCTCGAGGAGAACCGGATGAAGGGCCATGACGCCAGAAGCGTCTTCCCAAAGGTGTCCCTCTGTCAAGGACAGGTCTGCGGATAGGCGTATCTGCCATAGGGACACATGTTACGGGGTCTGGTCTGCACTCTACACTCTGCGCACGCCACTCAGAATGTAGAGTGCAGACCAGACCCCGTTCGAATCTACGGCGCGTCAATCGCGGAGGCGTGCGACCCGTCGCCTTCGACGGTGGAGTACCCGTCGAGGGAGCCGTGGGGCTCTCCGAGAGGCTTCCCGTCGACGGTGACCCAGGCGTGGCCGTCCGGTCCCTCGCCGCCGGAGCGGAAGCCGATCTCGAGGCGCACGGGGTACCGCTTCTCGAGGAGCTGGAAGAGGACGATCGACCGGGTCAGGCACGAGTTCAGGCGACAGAACCGCGCCACGGCCCGGCGGCTCGCGACCACCGCGAGCTCCCCTTCGCGGGCGTCCAGGCTGCGGCGCCCGCGGCCCTCGCGGTTCGCCGGAACGATCGGCTTCCCGGCGCGTGATCGTGCCTCGAGCTGCAGGGCGAGCAGGACGGCGCGCGAGTGGTAGCGGAGATCGAAAACGCGCACGAACTCCATCATGCGAGCAGCGCAATCCCCGCCTCGAGCCCTTCGAAACCGTCCGCCACGGCGATCTCGACTCCCTCGCAGCGATCGGCGAGCACGCCCAGGCGCGGGAGGCTGTCGGCCCACAGCGCGGCGCTCTCGAGCTCGAGCGCGAAGAACGCCCGGAGAAGCGCGTCCATCGTCTCCGACGTCGAAAGCCGGCGGCCCGTCGCTCCGTCCACCTCGCTCGATCTCTTCCAGACGACGATCTTCTCCAGGGGCAGCCGCGACGTCGCGAAGAGCGCGGATTCCGGCGAGACGACGAGCCACCTTCGCCCTCGCGCCTCGGGCATCGCGAGGTCTGCGAAGAGGCGCTCCCCGGCGGGTGCCGGCGTCCCGAGGCCGACGCGAAGCGAGGGGTGCGTGGGGCGAACGCGAAAACCCCGGCCTTCTTCCTCCGCGACGAACCAGTCGTCCGCGAGGAACCGTCCGCCGCGGGCCGCCCACGCCGCTGCAACGGTCGACTTCCCGGCTCCGGAGTCCCCCAGCACGGCGATCGCCCGGCCCCCGCTCTCGACAACGGCGCCGTGGAACACGAGCGGTCCGCGGCGGCTCAGCTCGAGCGGCACGGCGAGGTCGAGGACGACGTGTGCGTGCAGCACCGGGTTCTCGCGTGAGGGCCACAGTTCGACGGCGCCGCCTTCGTGGGCAAACCTGAGGAGGTCGCCTCCCCGGCGACGGAGGAGAAGGCCGGCATCCGTTCGCGCACCCTCGGCGAGAGGCTGCCCCCGCTCGTCCGACCAGCGCGGAGCCCAGTCGGGCGCGGCGGGTGCGGACCCGTGCGGCGTCCGCACGCGAATGGAGGGCAGACCTTCGGAGCGCGACCCCGGAAGCGGGAGCCAGGCGTCGCTCTCGACGAGAAAAGAGGCGACCTCGATGCGTATCGGGTCGCCTCGGCCGGGGGGCGCAGCGCTCAGTTTGGGAGGCGCGAGCCTCAGGGAAGCCTTCCGGGCAGGATCAGACTGACCTTTCGTCGCGTGGCGGGCTCAGCGTTCTAGTAGGTCTGGAGAACGAGGTTTGTGGCACAGCCGTAGCTCGTGGGCACGGGAGCCGCGGGAGTCCCACCCTGGTTGTAGGCCTTCATCAGCTGGACGTCGACCACGACCGAGTCGGTGCCCGCCGTCCATCCCGCCAGAGTCGGCAAAGTCGTCACGTCCACCAGGCCCGTGTAGGAACCCTGGCCGATGAAGCCCGCCCAGAAGCGGGCTGAACCGTTGTAGCCGCTGATCTGGCTGATGAGGAAAGGGTATGTGCCGGTTGCCGGACACGCGACCGCGACGCCTGTCGCCGTGGCCGTCTTCCTCCACAAGCGACACCGTAGGGCGATACCATCCCGCTTCTTTCCATCGAAGTCGACCCCGGACGCGTTCAGGTTCAGGCTCGACGTGAAGTCGATCTTCAGGAATGCGTCCGCTACGGTCGGCACGATTTCCGCCGAGATCAACGCCACCCCGGAGGGAGGATTGGACACGGAAACGGGAACGGTCACGCAGGGTGTCTTCGTCTCGGATGCCGTCATCGTGAACGGCTTGTTCACCCTCGAGATGAGCGCCGCCTCGCCGAGGAACCCGGCGCCAGGCTCGACCGAAGCCTTCGACGGCGTGCGAGCCTCGGGCATCGAGTAGCCGAAGAGGTCGAAGAAGCTCGAAGCGGGAGCCTCGGTCGCATCCACTCCGGGCCCCTCCGCCTCGCGCGGCGGCGCTGAGACAGCCGTCGTCGCCATGCCGACCGAGAACGCGAGACCTAGAGCGAACGTCCTTCTCATCGTAGTCCTCCTGATCCGAGCGCGAGAGACCACCGACGTCTCTTCCCGTTTCGGTACCGGCGTGTCAGCCGCCGGTCTGATTTCCCGGTTGGTTGAATGTATCGTCCACGCTTCCCGAGGCTCCCCGAACTACGTCCGGCAGCGGGCTGATCCGGACGACTGGCCTCGCCCACGGCCGTCGTCCGGGAGACGCCGTGGACGTGCGGGTCGAAGGAGTTCCTTCGAGCGATCCCGATCCGGCTTCTTGGCTCTCATCAGTTCGCATGCTTCACTCCGAGTCGACTTCGGGTTCCGAACCGTTTCGAGAGTAGATCAGGCGCTCGTACGCTCTTCCAGACACAACTCCCCACCCTATGAGCGACTGCCCTTCTTCTCTCGAATAGTCTACTCCTTCTGTCCAGCGAGCCGGGCCTCCAGTCGAATCCTCCTCCAGGCCCGAACTGCAGGAGCAATCCCGGGTTGAGCCGCCGCTCCCTGCCGAGCCGCTGACCGCTGAACCTCTTCAAGGGCCGGCTCAGGCGGCAGCAGCCCCCGCCATCCGTCAGTGATGAGGGCCGGCAGCCGCCCGCGAAAGGCCTGTGCGAGAAGCTCCTTCCGCCGACGGCGCCCCATCACCGCGTCCGCCCAGGCCGAAGTTGCGAGCTCCGCGATGGCCCGGTCGAAGAACGGAAACGCGAGGCCCACGCCCTCCCGGGCCGCAAGCTGCTCGAGTGTCTCTCGCGCGGAGCCGCTCCAGGCGCGCGCGAGGACGGTGAAGATCGCCCACCAGCCGTTGGAGACGTTCCTCCAGCCGGCTACATGCGCACGCGCGCCAGAATCCCAAAGCAGGGGCGGGCGACGCGACGATTCGGTCACAGGCACGAGCATGTGCTTCAGCCAGGGTACGAGGACGCTCCTCAAGGCGTGGCGCGCGAAGGCGCGGGCATGGACTCTGCCGGTCGCGCCGTCGCGGACCAGGTCCGCTACGGCGCAAAGAGCTGCCTTCGGCCCTTCCCTGCTGAGGACGTCAGCGAGCGCGACGGCGGGCGGGAGGAAAAAGTCGTCGCCCCCGAGGCCGAGGACGGCGACCTCCGCCCCGAGCGACCGGACCCGCTCCATCGCCGGCCGCACCTGGTAGGCCGTCATCCCGGGCAGCTGGTCGCAGTCGCGCATCGTGTCGGCGAGCGACCGGACCGGGCCCCACGCCGTGATGTCGAGGACGTCGTGGCGCAGCCCGACGAATCGGGCGACCGAGCGCGCGCGCTCCGCGTCGTCGCACTCGTACCCGGGGTAGGAGAGGGTCAGAGCGCCCTCGAACCTCCCCGGGGCCGCTGCCGCAATCGAGGTCGAATCGAGGCCTCCGCTCAGGAGAAGGATCTGACGCGTGCCGCTCCTCCGAAGCACGGCCCGCCCGAGCGTGTCGGGGAGCACCCGCGCCACCTCCGCGGCTTCGCAGCGGCGCTGGACGAAGGCAGGCAGCGACCAGACCGCGCTGCTCGTCGAACCCCCGCCGTCGATCCGGAGTGCCTCCGACGGCAGTACGCGAGACACGCCCAGCCAGAATGTCTTCCGTCCCTCCGTCGGGAGACCGTTCGCTTCGAGCTCCGCGAGGCGCGGGTCCGCCTTGAGCGGGATGCCCGCGGCGCGCGCCGCCTGCCGGATCTCGGTCCCGACCCCCACGCGGCCTCCGTCACGGGCGAAGAAGATCGGGCGGGTCGCGAAGGCGTCGCGGAACAGGAGGAGTGCCCCGGACGCGACGTCCCAGACGAGGCCCGCGAACTCGCCGTCGAGCCCTCGAAGGGCCTCCGGACCCGACCGCCGGTAGCGTTCGAGGAGCCACGGAGCCCCCTGCGTGCCACCCTCGACGAAGAGGTCGCCCTGGAGCGCGACGACGCATCGCCCGTCGAAGGCGAGCGGAACCGGCTCCCAAGTCCACCGGTAGGCCGTCACGTGCCCGCCCGGGCCGCTCCAGCAGCTCCTTTCGCCGCGGAAGGCTTCGGGCTCGGAGAGCGCATCGGCGTCGCCCGCGAGGCTCGCCACGCAGCCAGGTGAGAACGCTCCGATCAGGCCGCCCACGTCCGCCTCCGGGGCCGTGCAACGTCCTGACGCCTGCCTGCGCGAGAATCGCGGCGCATGGACGCCGCCCGCCTCGCGAGACTCCGCTCGTTCCTTACCTCGACCGCGATGAGCGCCGTAACCCTGAACGATGGGACATCGTTCCTGGTCGATCCCGGCCGGTCGAAGGTCGCTCGATTCAATGAGACGGCAGCCTTCGTCGTCGAGGAGCTGAAGCGCGGCGCGTCGACGCAGGAAGAGCTCGTCTCCGGCGTCGTCTCCGTGTTCGATGTGTCCCCCGAGGAGGCCCGTCGGGAGATCGGAGAGCTCCTCACGACGCTCGAGGCGGGGTTCCTCGACCCATCAGGAAGCTGAGCCACATCTCCTCCTCCCGACGGCGGCGCGCGGCGCCGTGGCCGAAGCGGCCGGCGACGTACCGGCCGACGAGCCCGGAGAATCGAGACACGAAGGGCTTCGGCTGTGTCCCGCGAGCGAACGCCTGTCTCAGCGCAAACGCCAGTGGGTTACGTCCTTCACGCCGGCTCGCGTCGATCCAGTTGTCGACGCCGCGGGCGAACCGTTCCTCGTTCGAGTCGACGCCCTCCCGAAGAAGGCCCTCCAGCAGCACGCCGCGAAAGGTGTGGTCCTCCAGCCGACCGCTGACCCACTCGGTGGCAATCCTCCGGAAGAGGGCGACGGAGAAGCGGACGTCCTCGCGGCCGTAGAGACCATCCCCCTCGGCCACTTCTCCCGCTTCAAGCCGTGCGACGTCCTGGAGGGCCCGGAGCACATATTCGGCATCGCCCCGATGGTGGAACACTGCATGGTGCACCGAGATCTCGCGCGCGGCATGATGGCGCGGCACCCGAAGGTCCGCAACGACGCTCGCCGTCGCCGGCACACTTCTCGACCAAAGAGCTCCGAAGTCAGGACCAGCCACGTGCCCTCCATCGCCGGGCAGCGCCGAGTGCAGCTCGACGAGAGCGCCCGCACGCACGACCCTCGCGATCTCGTAACCGCCCGCGAGGGTCGGTTCCCACGCAGCGCCGACGCCCGCGGCCGCCGCGCGCCACTCCAGTACCTCCTCCGGCTCCACGACCACGTCCACGTCGCCGAACTCGCGCTCTCCCGAGAAGAGCCCCGCGAGGACGAGGGCAGCCCCCTTGACGAAGACCGCCCGCCGGCGCTCGACCTGGGCACTGCGGCAGAGGTCGAGGGCGAGCGCGATGGCTTCCTCCGTGCGGGCTCGCCCGAAAGCCAGCGCCGTCACGGCCACCTCCGCCGTCTCGTCGAGATCCTCGGCCGGGAGCCCTGCGCAGAAGCTCCCCAGCGCCGATCGCACCCGGAGTCGCGCGGCCTCCTCCATGACGGCGGGCCGCAGCCCCTCTCGCCCGAGCCTGCGCCACCCCTCGACGAGCCTATCCGCGGGCGCGCCGCAGACGAGCCCCACGAGGAACTCGACTGCGTCCATCCGCGCATCGCTCGCCACAGGCATCCTGCTCATCGGTCGGAGGGCAGCAGAAGGGCCGCCCTCGCGGGCGGCCCCTCCCGGAGAAACCGGGTCCGGCCCTACTGGCTCGCGACGACCTCGCTCATGACGACGGCTCCGTCGCCGCTCCGCTTGCCGGGCTCGGCGCCGTCGTTCACGACGCCGTAGGTCACGAACGGGTTGAAGCCCGAGGCGACCGAGACGCGCGCGTACGCGTTCGTCACGGAGGGCGCGAGGCTCTTCAGCACGCCGTTCAGCTGCGTGAACTCCCGCGCGCCGAGCGTCACCTGAGTCTCGCCCGCCTTCGTCCCGGTCGCGCCGTCGAAGACCTCCACCTTGTAGGTCGCCGCCGATTCGCCCGAGGCGCCGGTGTTCAGGATCGCGAGGTTCGAGCGGAGCTCCGTCGTCTGCTGGAGCGCCGCGAGCCAGGAGCCCTGCAGCGCGAGGCCCGTCGAGCCGACGCCCGGCACGAAGACGCCGTAGTACCCCTTCTGCGTCGCGAGCGCCCCCGCCTTCGCGGCGGCCGCCTCGTCGTACGCGGGGTTCCGGGTCCGCCCGCCCGTCACGAGGCCGGCGAGCGTCCCGCCGCTCACGGTCGCGAAGACGGCGCCTTGGTAGGTCGTCGTCCCCTTCGGCCCGATCCCCGGCGCGCCCGCGTCGCGGAGCGCCTTCACGAAGTCGGGCACGATCACCTGCGCGCCCGCGCCCACGGGAACGCTGAGCGTCGCCGCGGCGCCGAAGAGTGCCGACGGGTAGTAGGCGAGGGAGACCGTCTTCGCCGAGGCGGTCGTGTTCGTCAGGACGACCTCGGTCGTGTAGGCCGAGGTCTCCACGGCCACCGGGAGGAGGAGCGCCGTCTGCACGGCGGCCGTCGCGTCCGTGACCGGGGCGACGAACGAGCCGTCGCTGTTCACGTTGTCGTTCACCACGCCGTACGCGTAGAACGGCGCGCGTCCCGAAACGCGGTCCACTTTCACGTAGCCCTGCGTGGCGCCCGGCGCGAGGTCGGTGAGCGAGAGCTGCGCCCAGCCGCCCGGCGTGAGGGTCCGGTCGGTCGTCGCGGTCGCCGCCGAGCCGTCGCCCGGGTAGTACGTGAGGCGGAGCGTCAGCGGGCCGTCGTCGGTCACGCCGGCGTGCTGCACGGCCACGTTCGAGCGGTCGTCGCCGGTCGCGCGCATGCCGCCGATCCACGCGGCCGCGGTCAGCAGCTTCGCGTCCGGAACCCCGGCGTAGGCGAGGCCCGCGCGGCCCACCGCCGGGCTCACGCCCGCCGGCACCGGCGAGGTCGTCCGCACGGTCACCGCGGCGTCCTGCGGGTAGACGTCGCGGAACGTCACCCTGAGCGTCCCGAGGCGGTCGCCGCTGTCGGCGATCGCGAGGCCCTTCGACTTCAGCCAGGCGATCGCATCGGCGTAGGTCACCTGCCGCCCCGCGGCGAGCGTGTCGGTCACCGAGCCCGTCCCGCCGCCCGCGGCGGCCGTGTAGTCGAGGACGAGCGTGGCGTCCTTCGTGCTCCGGTTCGTGAAGGTGATCTCCGAGACGAACTGCGAGCCGCTCGCGCCCGCGGCCGAGAGGACCACCGGGACGAAGACCTTCGCCTCCGTGGCGAGCCCGGTGCACGTGCCGTAGAGGAAGCAGAGGGCGGCGCGGTCGTCGCTCCCGAGCATCGGGAAGGGCATCGACGTGTAGACCGACGTCATGAGCGCCGCCGCGTCGTCGGCCGCGTTCGTGTCGTTCGGGTTGCGGGTCTGGTCGGCGTTCGTCAGGCCGAGCGTGCTCCCGAGCGTGTGCGCGACGACGGTCGTGAAGAGGTCCGACGGGTAGATCCCGTCCGGGCAGGTCGTCTTGTCGAACCGGCGCAGCCACGCCATCCCCGCGCGGATCGTCGTGTAGACGCCGCCCTTCCAGGCGTGGGTCGAGTTGTCGGTCACCACGCCGCCGAGGCCGACGAGGCCGCCGGCCGTCACCGGGCACTTCACGGCGGTGCCGTTGAACTGCGCGACGTCGTCGAGGTAGACCGCGACCGTGCCGGCCGAGGGCACCTCCAGCGGCTTGCAGGTCCCCGACATCGGCGTGCCGCTCGCGTAGCTCACGTTGCTCTGCGCGTCGCTCGTCCAGAGCGCCGCGGCGTTCACGACCTCGTTGTTCCCGCCCAGGAAGACGCCCCACTGCCCGTAGGTCGACGTGTCCTCGTCGCACGTGCGCACCGTCGCCGACGGGTCGAGCCAGCGGTAGCGGGTGAACGCGGTGCCGCAGGTCCCCGGGATCCCCGAGGGGCACCACTGGTCGTCCCAGAGGGCGCTCACGCCGCTCTCGCGGACGAGGCCGAGCCGCGCGGGGATCCGCGTCGCCCAGAGGTCCGTCGTCGTCTCGGCCGGGTCGGCGAAGCGCGCGTCGCGCAGCCACGCGGCGAAGCCCGCGAGGTCGCGCAGCGGCTCGGGCCGCGCCACGGTCCTGCCGTCGGCCTCGCGCGCGAGGGCCGGCCGCGTCTCGTTCCCGCGGAAGAGGGCGCGCGTCGCGAAGACGTGCCCCTGCTCGTCTCTCACCACCTCGAACGCCCCGAGGCCGAGCTCGGTCACGCGGAAGGCGCCGTCGCCCCCCACCGAGAGGGCGAGGACGTAGCGCGCGCCCGTGGCGAAGCGCGGGACGTCGGAGAGGACGAGCGAGAGGCCGGAGTCGAGCGTCCCGCCCGGGACGACGACCTCCACCTCGCCGCGCAGCCCGCCCCGCAGGGAGTCGACGACGGCGAAGCGGGTCCGCGTCTCCGGGAGCCCGCCCGGCGCCGCGACGACGCGCGAGCCGAGGCTCGTCGCGACGACCACCGCGTCGGCCCGGCGGAAGAGCTCTCCGTCCTCGATCGGGAGGTAGACGGCCGCGCGCGCGGCCGCGCTCGCGAGGAGAAGAACGCTGAGGAGCGCGCCGGTGTGAACCCTGAGCCTCATGAGCAGACCTCCTGGGGTGCCGTCGGCGGAACGGAAGTGGACGATGGAGTCCGTCCGGTCAGTTCGGGCGGCCCGGCGAGGGCGCGGGCGGGGTCGGGACGACGCCTCCGCCCACGGAGACGCCGCTCGTCCCTCCGAGGACGAGGGGCGGCTGGTCGAGGCGCATCGGCGTCACGGCGCGCGAGGCGGGCTTCTCCGCCGGCGCCGCCGAGCGGCTCGCCGTCGCCGCGAAGGCCTCCGTGCAGGGCGGCAGCGACCTCATGTCGCCGTTCGAGGCGATGAAGGCGACGACGCCCGCGCACGAGAAGCCGGCGGGCACGGCGCTCTGCGCCACGCCCGTCTGCCCCACGACGAGGTTCTTCGCGTAGGCGATCTCGTCGGCCGAGAGCCCCGCCGGGCACGACGCCGTGACCGGCACGTCCCGCGGGTCGCTCGAGGCGGCCTTCCCGTCCGAGTCCTTGAGGACGATCCGGTACGAGACCGACGTCACGCCCGGCGACGGGACGGGGAGGACCGCCCAGAAGCCGTTCGGCACGTTCGTCCGGCGCAGCTCGAGGAACGACTCCTCCCGCGCGCCCGCGGCACGGAAGTAGACGCGCGCCATCGTCACCTGCCCGGCGCCCGCCCACGAGGCCGTGATCTTCGCGTTCCCCGAGGCGGGAACGCATCCGAGCGGCTCGTGCGCGATCTTCCCTGCCGGGGCGGAATTCGCCACCACCGGGCCCGCGACCAGGATCGAAGTGACGAGGGCAGTTCCGAGTCTCATGGGACCTCCAAGCAGACCACGACGTCCTACACCAGCACGCCTGGGCCTTTTGTGAACATTACTCTCCGGGATGCTGCAAGGCAACCGTTCACCGGGCTGGACTTAGGTCCTGCCCGACAAATTCCGGCTCACGACGGACACCACCCGGACGGGCGGGCTACATCTCGCTCCGGATCTTCTTCGCGTAGTAGTCGACGTACGCCGACGGTCGGAGCTTCGGGAGGCACCGTTCCGCGAGCACCTTCGCCTCGCTCTTCTTCCCGGTCTCGTAGAGGGCGATCGCCACGTAGAACATCGACGCGTCCTCCCCCTCGAGGAACGGCGCGAGCGAGGCGCCCTGCTCCGCGGCGAGGCGATAGTCCTTCGTGAGAATTGCCGTCTCGAGGAGCGCCTTCCGCACGTCGCGCCCCGAGCCGGGCCCCGCGAGCGGCGTCAGGAGGCTCTTCGCCGCGGCCGGCTTCCCCTCGGCGACGAGCTTCTTCGCCTCGGCGAGGGCCGCCGCCTCCTTCGCCGCCTGGGGCGAGAGCGTCGGGGGCGGAACCGGAGTCGCGGCCGGAGCCGGAGCGGGCGCCGGCGGCCCGATCAGCCCCGGCGGCGGAGCGGCAGACGTCGACGCGGCGGCAGGGACGTTCATCGGGATCGCCGTCGCCTTCGGCGCGAGCGTCGCCGCCGGCCGCGGCGTCGGGGTGGGAATCGGATTGGCCGTCCGCGTCGCCGTCGGCGTCGCGGTCGCCGTCGGCGTGGCGGTCGCGGTCGGGACCGGCGTCGAAAGGTCCACGCCCTTCCTCTTCTTCAGGAGGTCGCGGAACGACGCCTTCAGCGGCGGCTCGAGCGAGCTCCTGGCGAAGAGCCCGAACCGCCCCTCCACCTGGAGGAAACGGTCCAGCGTGGCGTCGGCCTCGGCCCCCCGGCCCGCAGCGTTCTGCGCCAGCGCGAGGCGCGCGACGCAGTCGGTGAGCGCCTCGGGAGCGTCGAGCATCCCGAAGCAGGCGACCCTCAGCTCTTCCGCGGCCTCCGTGGCCTTCCCCTCGGCGAAGGCCTGCTTGCCGAGGGCCAGGCGCCGGGCGTAGAAGTCGTCGTAGGCCGCCGCGGGCGTCGCTAGAATCGCCGCGCAGAGGAGCGCAGGGGCATACCTTCTCATCGACACCTTTCGCCGGCCGAGCGTGCCGCGCACGTGCTGGGGCCAGATCGCTTCGAGGCCGCGGCGTTCGTGCTGCTGCTCCTCGTGCCGTTCGTGGCGCCCCTTCCGTACGGCGGCGTCACACCCGAGGGGAGGCTCGTCGTCGAGGCGCTCGCCTTCGCGATCGCCCTCCTCGCCGCGCTCTCCCGCCGTCCCCGGCCGGCGCTCCGCCCGGTCCGCCTCCCGGCGGCCCTCCTCGGGGCCCTCGCGCTCCTCGGGTTCGTGCAGCTCATCCCGCTCCCGTCCTTCGTCCTCGGCCTGCTTTCGCCGCGCGCCCTCGAAATATACCGGGCCGCCGGCGAAACCGCTTCCCGGCTCGGCGGGCCGGCGCCCGGGGCCCCGCGCCTCTCCATCTCGCCGGCCGAGACCTGGCACGTCGTCCTCCTCGTCCTGGCCTGCGCGGCGCTCCTCGTCTCGTCGTTCGTCCTGCTCCGTCTCCAGGCCCGGCGCCGGGCGTTCTTCGCCGCGCTCCTTGCGGCCGCCGCGTTCCACCTCGTCCGCGCCGTCGCGTCGCAGATCGAGGTCGACCGCCTCGCCGGCCCCTTCGTCAATCCCAACCACTTCGCCGGGTGGCTCGAGCTCGCGCTTCCCGCGGCCCTCGCCGTCCTCGTCCTCGTCTCCACGGTGCCCGTCCAGGGCCGCCACCGCCGCTCCGCGGACCTCGTCGAGCGCCGCATCGTCTCCATCGCCGGCGCCGTCCTTCTCTGGGGCTCCCTCGCCGTCGGCATCGGGCTCACCCGCTCGCGCGGCGGCCTCCTCGCGGCCCTCGTCGTCACGGCGTTCCTGCTCGCCCTCTTCCTCCTCTTCCCGGCCCACCGCCCGCACGGCTCCGCGGGGCCCCTGTCCGCCTCGTCGTGGCTCGCCGCCCACGGCGCGACGGCGGCCACCTTCGCCGCGGGCCTTCTCTTCGTGGCGGCGGTCTCGGGATCGGGCCCGCTCCTCCGCTTCATCGCGGCCGACCCTCGCGACCTCGACTCCGACGTTCGCCTCCACCTCTGGCGCATCTCGATGAAGGCGTGGGGCTCGTTCCCGGTCTTCGGCTCGGGGCTCGGGAGCTTCCTCGAGGCGTTCCGCCTCCACCAGCCGGCCGACCTGCCGCTCTTCGTCGAATGGGCCCACAGCGACCCGATCCAGGTCCTCGTCACGGGCGGGCTCGTCGGCCTCGCGCTCGCCGTCGCGGCCTGGGTTGCCCTCTTCCTCGGCCTCGCCCGCTGCCTCCAGGATCAGCCCCACCGCGAAGAGCGCGCTTTCGCGCTCGCCGGCCTCGGCGCCCTCCTCTCCCTCGGGCTTCACGGCTTCGTCGAGTTCGACTTCTCCATGCCGGCCATCCCCGCCACGCTCGCCTGCCTGGCCGGCGCGTCGCTCGCCGCGACCTGCTGGAGGCGCCACGCCGACGAGGCCGAGTCCCCGTATGACGCCGACACGAGCTCCGGCGCCGCGCCCGCGAGCACCCGGGTCGAGAGGAACGCCCTCCCCTCGAGCCCCGCGAGCGGCGCGTAGACGACCACGTCTCCCTCGACGAGGCCCTTCGCGGCGAGCCCGTCGTTCCAGCCCCACGCGAGGAGCGCCGGCTCGCCCGAGTGCAGCACCACGCGGAGGGCGCCTTCTCCGTCCGCCTCCGGGTCCACGCAGACCGGCAGCGCCCCGCGCGGCGAGAGCTCGCGCACCTCGGAGAGCTGCCAGCGCGTCCGCGAGATCGCCGCGGCCAGCTCGGCCTCGTCGTCGCCCGGGGTGAGCCCGGAGTGCCTCTCGGCCCGCGTCACCTCGCGCCGCGCGAGGAGCACCGAGCACTCCGTGCGCGCCGCCGCGGCGATGCGCGAGAGCGCGACCCGCGCCTCCTTCACCTTCCCCGCCGCGAGCTCGGCCCGGGCCACGTCGACGTGGAACGGCGTCCACTCCAGCGTCCCCGCCGACTCCGAGCTCTCGAGGAGCCGCTCCCAGGCGTAGCGGTTGCCCGCGAGCACCTCCACGCGCGCCCGCACCGCGTCGGGAACGCCCTCGAGCGCCGTCGCGGCCCGCGAGAGCGCCTCGCCCGAGACCGCCTTCTCGCGCCCGTCGAGGAAGTAGCGCACCAGCTCGCCCCGCGCGTCCCTCCGCCAGTCGCCCTCCACGTCCGCCGGCCAGAGCTCGAGGACGCGCGCCGCCTCGCGCCTCCCCACGTCCGTGTCGGCCTCGCGCACCCCGTGCCGCGCGACCCAGGCCCTGCAGAGCCGCCGCACGCCGTCGAGGTCGCCCCTGCGGGCCCGCGTCTCGAGCGTCGCGAGGTCTTCCGCCCGCGAGGCCTTCTCGGCCGCGTCGTAGCGCGTCCACGCCGCCGCCGCGCCCGCGAGGTCGCCCGCCGCCGCGAGAAGCTCGGCCACGGCGCGCAGGAGAGGCGGCTCCTCGGGCACCAGCCTCGTCGCCTCCTCGCTCCCGAGCGCCGCCACCGCCGCCGGGAACGCCCGCGCCACCACCCTCGGCTCCTGGAACGCCTCCTTCAGCGCGCCCGGGAGGCCCGCGCGCTCGCTCTCCGAGAGCCTCGGCCAGCTCTCGAGCATCGCCTCCGCCACGAACGCCCACTCCCAGGGCGACGGGGCCTCCTTCGCCGCGGCCCGCATCGGCACGAGCCACCGCGCCGGCTCGCCCGTCCCTCCCGCGCGCCGCTGAGCGAGGAACTCCAGCTTCGCCGCGAGGAGCCGGTGCGCCGGCCACGCGGGGCGCGCCGCCGCCGCCGAGAGCGCGAGAGCGCGCGCCGCCGCGAGAAGCTCGTTCCGCTTCTCGAGCGAGCGCATCCACGCCTCGCGCTCCTTCTCGTTCAGCCCCGTCCAGCGCACCACGCCCACCTCGTCGTCCACCGCCGTCCCGGCGAGCACCCCCTCCGCCTGGTCGGCCGAGGGCTCGAGCCGCGCCGCCGTGAGCGCCTCGGGCCGCCGCAGCTCCAGGTCGTACTTCGCCGCGAACGCCTCCCCCGGCCTCCGCGCCCACCACCCCGCCCCGTACGTCCCCACCGACGCCACGAGCAGCCCCGCCGCCACGAGACCCCACGCTCATGCGATCTCCTTCGGGTTCACGTCGAAGATCCGGGTCTCCAGCTCGGCTCCCCAGCGCTTGCGCACCCTTTCGCGGGCGGCGGCGAGGCGGGGCGGGCGACCGGTGAGGTTGTGGGCGTCGGAGGCGACGAAGTGCGCCAGGCCGTCGTTCATCAGCTGCTCCGCGAGCGCGAGCGCCGAGCGCCCCGCCTCGCCGAGCAGGCTCGCGGCCGTCAGCTGCGCGAGCGCGCCCTTGTCGAGCAGCTCGTAGAGCCGCTCCGGGTCCGCCTGGAAGACGAGGTTCCGCTCGGGGTGCGCCACGAGGGGCGTCGTCCCCGCGAGGACGAGCTCGCGCAGCAGGTCGGGCGCCGAGCGGGGCACGAACGACGGCGCGAACTCGACGAGGAGCAGGCAGCTCCCGTTCAGCCCGACGACCGGCCCCTCAGCGCCCTTCTCCACCAGCTCGAGGATGTCGAGGCTGAACATCAGCTCGCATCCCGGCAGCACCACGGGCGTTCCCCCGAGCCTCGCGTTCAGCTCGGCGAGGAGCGCCGCCCGCGCAGCCGGGTCCTCGTTCAGCCACGGCTCCCGCAGGACGTGCGGCGTCGCCACGACGTGCGTCGTCCCCTCCTCCGCCGCACGGCGGCAGAGGGCGACGGACTCCTCCATCGTCACGGGCCCGTCGTCGAGCCCGGGGAGGGCGTGGAAGTGGAGGTCGATCACCGCAGAGTGTAGAACGTAGACCAGACCCCACTAGGAGACGGGGTCGGTGTGGTAGGCCTTGGCGTCTCCGTAGGTGTAGCCACCGTAGCCGTAGCCGCCCATCTCCTCGGGCACCGCGTTCACGAGGACGCCGAGGACGTTCGCGCCGGAGCGGCGCAGGGCGTCGCGGGCGCGGAGGACGTTCTCGCGCGGCGTCACACCCCCCTGCACGCAGAGGACGACGCCGTCCGCCAGGTTCGAGAGGATGAGCGCGTCGGCCACGAGGTTCACCGGAGGCGAGTCGACGACGACGTAGTCGGCCGAGGCGCGCGCCGCGGCGAGGAGGTTCGCCATCGCACCGCTCGCGAGGAGGACCGAAGGGTTCGGCGACGTCGGTCCCGACGTCATCACCATCACTCCCGGCGCCGCGGTCCGCTGGATCGCCTTCGCCGCATCGACCCCCTCCGCGAGGACCGAGACGAGGCCCACCCGGTTCGAGATGGCCATCGTCTCGTGGAGGCGCGGCTTGTGGAGGTCGCCGTCGATGAGGAGCACCTTCTTTCCGAGCTGCCCGAGGACGACGGCAAGGTTCGCGGCGGTCGTGGTCTTCCCCTCGCGGGCGTGTGCCGACGTCACCACGATCATCTTCACGCCGCCGGCCCGCGAGAGGAGGAGCGCCGTCCGGAAGGCGCGGTACGCCTCGGCCACCACCGAGCGGGGGTGCGTGTGCGGCAGCAGGTCGATCGAGATCTTCTCCTCGCCCGCCCCGTCCTTCCGCTCCGGGCCCGGAGCGGCCCCCTTCTTCTGCCTCCGGCCGTAGCCGTACAGGGAGCCGTACCCGTAGCCGTACCCGTAGCCCTTCCCGGTCTCCAGACCCACGGCCGGGATCACCCCGAGCGACGGCAGCCCGAGGATCTGCTCCACCTGGTCGGGCGTCCGGATGCTCCTGTCGAGGTACTCGAGGAAGAACGCGAGCCCCACGCCGGCCACCAGTCCGAGGAAGAGGCCCAGGAGCCCGTTCTTCCGGTAGCTCGGCGAGTAGCGGGAGGCGGGCGGAAGCGCCCGGTCGACGACGCGGATGTTGCTCTCGCGCGCCCCGCCGAGTCGCGACATCACCTCGGTCTCGCTCTGGCGCTTCAGGAGCGTGTCCATCAACGTCCGCTTCGTCGCCGCCTCCACGCGCAGGTTGTTGTACTCGACCGCGTTCGCGTTCAGCGTCATCGCCTCGGACTTCTGCCCGCGCAGCACGTCCTGCAGGCTCTCCTCGCGCCTCTTCGCGGTGAGGTATTCCGTCCGCGCGTTCTCGCGCGCCTTCGCGACGGTCTCCTGCACCACCTGGTCGTAGTTCTGCTTCGCCTTGGCGATCTGCGCCTGCAGCTGCTGCATCGCGGGCCACTCGGGCTTGTAGACCGAGAGCTTCTCCGAGTACTCCCTCTCGAGGCGCAGGACGTCGTTCCGGAGCTGGCCCACCACCCCCCCCGAGAGGAGGTCCGCCACGCTCTCCGGCGGCGCGTTCTGCAGCTCGTAGAAGCGCGCCTCCTTCGACACCCGGTCGCCGATGGCCGCGGAGAGGTCCTTGTTGAGGCTCTCCAGCTTCTGCAGGGTCACGTTCAGCTGCGGGTCCGTCGAGACGATGTCCTTCTGCCGCCCGTAGCTCTGGAGCTGCTTCTCCTTGTCCTCGACCTCCGCGCGCAGCTGCTCGATCTGGCTCCCGAGGAACTGGCTCGCCTGGCCCACCACGCGGAAACGCCGCTCGAGGTTCCAGTCGATGTAGGCGTCGGCAAGGGCGTTCGCCACGTCGGAGGCCAGCTTCGCGCTCGGCGCGGTGTACGAGAGCTCCACGAGGCTCGTCCCCCGTATGGGCGTCGTCTCGATCTGCTTCCGGAGCCCCTCCGCGACGGCGATCCGGGTCGCGTCGGCCTCCTTCTCCAGCTCGGGCTTCCCCGTCCCCGGGACCGCCCTCGCGAGCCCGGACTTCTTCGGGTTCAGCTGCTCGTTCTCCACGAGCTTCAGCCTCGCGACGACCCGCTCGGCGATCTCGCGGCTCTTCATGAGTCGCGTCTGCGTCGGGAGGAACTCGGGGTTGTAGTACTCGGGAACCGGGCCCGCCGACGAGATGTCGAGGACGCTGCCCCGGTCGCGCTCGACGACGAGGACCACGGTCGACCGGTACGCCGGCCTCGTGAGGAAGCCGAGCAGCATCGACGCGGCGAGGGCCACGCCCACCGACAGCCCGACGATCCGCCGCCTCTTGACGACGACCTTCCAGTACTCCGAGAGGTGCACCTCCCGCGGCGCCTCGTCCCCGCCCACCGGGGCCGAGTCCCACGCGTCCTGCATCCTCTGGTCGCGCACCTCGCTCATCAGAAGAACGACTCCTTCACGATGACGACGTCATCGGCCTGAAGCTCCGGGTCGGGGTCCTTCCCCGAGACGATCCGAGAATAGTCCGCGCTCAGCTCGACGTCCTTCCTGTCGGACCCCCGCCGCTTGATCCGGATGCTCCCCTTCGCGGCCCGGCTCGTGAAGCCGCCGGCCTTCGCGATGGCCGAGAGGAGGGTGATCCGGTCGTCGCTGTCGAACTCGAGCGCGCCCGGGGCCTTCACCTCGCCGAGGCAGAAGATCTTCACCGGCGTCCGCGGAGGGATGTTCACGACGTCGGACGAGTAGATCGGGACGTTCCACCGCTCGGCGCTCCTGAGGAACAGGTCGTCGCGGTCGATCTCGAGACGGTCCGACACGCCGTTGTCCGCCCTGCGCAGGACGTAGATCTTCCTCCCCGCGTTCGGAGCGAGCCCACCGGCCGCCGCGATCGCCTGGAGGAGGTCCCACTTGCCGGCGATGTTCAGCGACCCCGGCCGCTGCACGGCGCCGATGATCGACACCGGCTTGTTCGCGTACTCCCGGATCACCACGCTCACGTTCGCGCGGTTCACGTACTTCGCCGTCAGCACCGCCTCGAGGCGGTCGCCCACCTCGCTCGCCGTCAGCCCCCCGACGGGCACCTTCCCCACGAGAGGCAGGTCGATCGACCCGTCGTCGCCCACCCGGAGCTGGCCGTTCATGTCCGGCAGCTCGAGCACCTTGATCTCGACGAGGTCCTTCGGCCCGAGCCGGTACTCGAGCGCCCCGCCCTCCTGGGCGGCGGCGGGGACCACCGCGAGCGTGGCAAGGAGAGCGAGCACGAGCAACGCCCCAAATCGATTCATCACTCCCCCTGTTTACTTCGTCTCGAGCCCGAAGTCGACGACGAGGTTCACGTAGAGCCGGTTGATCGTCCGGTCGGCGCCCACGTAGTTCGAGTCCGTCCTGTAGCGCGAGAGCATCGGCGTGAGCGAGACGGCCCGGGCCACGTAGATGGAGGCCCCCACGCCGTAGTCCGTCACGTCGTCGTTCCGCTTCGGGGTTCCGGGCGTCGCCCCGATCGCCCCGGAGTAGGCGTTCGTCCCGAGGCTCCCGTAGCCGCGCAGGACGAAACGCTGGCCGAGAGTGACGTTCAGCGCCGCGAAGTTGCGCGTCTCGAGGTAGTAGTTCTCCGCGATCGAGACGCTCGGCACGGGGCCGCGCGAGCCGCCCACCTGGAGCTCGACCGGGTGCGCGACGAACCAGGAGACGAAGTACGAGTAGGTCGTCGTGTCGAAGGGCTCGTAGAGGCTGCCGGCGTAGCGCGCCTCGCTCTTCCTCTGCCCCACGGAGCCGCTCACGTAGAAGCGCTCCTGGTCGTAGCGCGCCGTGGCCGCCCAGCCCTTCTGGTCGTTGTCGCGCGCCTGCGGCGCCGTCACGAATCGCTGCGTCCCGCCGAGGACCTGCGCGCCCAGCGAGAACCACTCCCGGAGCCGGTAGAGGACGCCCGCCTTCCAGAGGGTCTCGTCGCGGTCGAGGTTCGCGGCGGTCGGGGCTCCCCCGATGACGAGCGCCGCGTCGTCGTAGCGCGTCTTCGCGGCGTCGTACCCCGCGAGGACGGCGAACCGAGGCAGGACGTCCACCTCGAGCTCCGCCTTCCCCTCCGTCGTCCGCCGCGGCCGCGCGACGACCGCCTCCGAGCTGACGATCTCCGACTTCTTCTGGTACCCGCCCCCGGCCTCGAGCGTGAGCCGGTTGAAGAGCGCGACGAGCGAGCCCGTGTACGTGCCGCCCCAGCTCCGCAGGTCTTCCGAGTCGAGATACCACGTGTACTCCGGCACCACCGCGCCGCGGACGGCCCACTTCTCGCCGAACGGCACGAGCACCTTCGCGCCGCCCGCGATCGTCGCCGTCCAGTCGGAGACGGGGTTCGTCGGGCTCCCGGTGACGTTGTCGTTGTACCCGACGTCGCGGAGCCCGAGGACGGGCATCACCTTCACCGGCCCGAGCCGGAACCGCGCCGTCTCCGACTCCTGCTCGACCTCCTCGCGCGTCGTCAGCGTCCTCTGGAACGGCACGTTCGCGCCGCCGAAGAGCTGGGCCCGGGCCGGCCGGGCGACTCCGGCAAGCGTCAGCGCCAGGGCCGCAAGGCGAGCCGCCCGTTTCACCCTCATCGCCTCTCCTCGCACTCCTTCACCCTCTCCTCGACCGGGCTTCGTCCAGCCAGCCCGGCTCGATCAGCGCGTCGACGATACGGCCCGCCGAGCTGCCGTCCCAGAGCGGGGGGACGCTTCCCTTCTTCCAGCGGCCCGAGAGGGCGCGGTCGACCGCCTCTGCGATGGCCTCCGGCGTCCGCGCCACGAGCTCGTTCGTCCCGAGCCGGACGGTCACGGGCCTCTCGGTGTTCGGCCGCAGCGTCGCGCACGGCACCCCCATGACCGTCGTCTCCTCCTGGATCCCGCCCGAGTCCGTCAGGACGATCGCCGCGCCGCGCAGGAGCCTCACGAACTCGAGGTACGGCAGCGGCGGAAGCGCGTAAACGCCCGCCTCGAGCGGCGCGTCGCCGCCCTCCGCGAGCTCCCGGAGCGGCATCCCGTGCTCCGCGAGGCGCGCGGCCGTCCGAGGGTGGACCGGAAAGAGGACCGCCGCCCGTCGGCCCGCCTCCTCGAGGCCCTTCACGAGAGGCGCGAGCGTCTCCGCCGCGTCGACGTTCCCGGGCCGGTGGAGCGTCACCACCACGTGGGGAAGGCCCGCCGCCCTCGCCCGCCGCTCGAGCTCCGGCGGCTCCGCGCCCGCCCTCGACAGGCCGCGCAGCAGGGAGTCGATCATCGCGTTCCCCACGAACCGCACCTTGCGCCGTGCAATCCCCTCGCGCGCGAGGTTCTCCTCCGCCTCCTCGCACGTCGTCAGGAGGAGGTCCGACACCTGGTCCGTCAGGACGCGGTTCACCTCCTCGGGCATCGAGCGGTCGTAGGAGCGCAGGCCGGCCTCGACGTGCGCCACGCCGATCCCCCGCTTCGCCGCGACGAGCGCGCACGCGAGCGTCGAGTTCACGTCGCCCACCACGACGACGCCGTCGGGCCGCCGGGAGTCGCACACGTCCTCGAAGGCCGTCATCACCTTCGCCGTCTGCCGCCCGTGCGTGTCGCTCCCCACGCCCAGGAAGTCGTCGGGCTCGGGCATCCCGAGGTCGCGGAAGAAGACGTCGCTCATCGCGCCGTCGTAGTGCTGGCCCGTGTGGACGACGAACGGCTCGACGCCCGCCGCCACGCCCCCCTCGCGGCGCGCCGACAGCTCCGCGAGCACCGGCGCCACCTTCATGAAGTTCGGCCGCGCCCCGACGACGAACCCGAGCCTCACTTCGCCCCCGCCTGCTTTCCCCGGTGGCCCTTCCGGAGCGGGATGACCTTCGCGCCCTCTCCGGCGCCCGCGCGGGCGGCCTCGACGACCTCCGGCGGCAGCTCGTCGGTGTCGGGCTCCGGCTTCCCGCCGTTCCCCGGGCCGAGCTTCGCCTCGGGCACGAGCTCGCGGAACGCGCGGCGGACCTCGTCGCCGTCCCCGCGCCGCGCCGCGGCGACCAGGGCTTCCACCCCGGCCTCCACGTGGGCCGGCGTCATCCTCGGGATCTTCCCGACGAAGATCTTCGGGTGCCGGGTCTTCTCCACCCGGTCGTCCGTCGTCGCGAGCTCCTCGAAGAGCTTCTCGCCCGGCCTGAGGCCCGTGATCTGGATCTCGACGTCCTCGTCGGGCCGGAGCCCCGAGAGCCGGATCATGTCGCGCGCCACGTCGATGATCCGCACGGGGTCCCCCATGTCGAGGATGAAGATCTCGCCCCCCTCGCCGATCGCCCCCGCCTGCAGCACGAGCTGGGCCGCCTCGGGAATCGTCATGAAGTAGCGCGTCATCCTCGGGTGCGTCACCGTCACGGGCCCGCCGCGGCGGATCTGCTCCTTGAAGATCGGGATGACCGAGCCCGTCGAGCCGAGGACGTTCCCGAACCTCACCGCGACGAACTTCGTCTCGTGCTTCTCCTCGAGGGTCTGCACGACCAGCTCGGCCACGCGCTTGCTCGCGCCCATCACCGAGCTGGGGTTCACGGCCTTGTCGGTGGAGATGAGGACGAACGTCTCCACCTCCGCCTCCGCGGCCACCTGGCCCAGGAGCCTCGTGCCGAGGACGTTGTTCTTCACCGCCTCGCACGGGTTCCCCTCCATCATCGGCACGTGCTTGTGCGCCGCGGCGTGCAGCACGACCTCGGGGCGGTACTTCACGAAGACCTGCCGCATCCGGTCCTCGTCGCCGACGTCCGCGATGAGGGGCACGACCTCGGTCGCGGGGAAGTGCCTCTTCATCTCCTGCTCGACCTGGAAGAGGAAGGGCTCGGACCTCTCGACGAGGAGGAGCCGCCCCGGGTCGTACCGCGCCGCCTGGCGCGCCAGCTCCGAGCCGATCGAGCCTCCGGCCCCCGTCACCATCACGGTCTTCCCGCCCAGGAAGCCCTGCAGCGCCTCCGCGTCGAGCTTCACCGGCTCGCGCCCGAGGAGGTCCTCGATCTCCACGTCGCGGATCGGGTTCGTGGCGACCCGGCCCTGCAGGATGTCGTAGAGCCCAGGGACGATCCTCACCTTCACCGGCACCCTGTCGCAGATCTCGACGATCCGCAGGATGTCGGCGCGCGACCCCTTCGCGATCGTGATGACGACGTGGTCGATTCCCAGCTCGCGGACGAGCCGCGGGATCTCCTCCGCGGTCCCGAGCACCCTCACGTCGCCGATCACGGAGCCGACCTTCTCCGTGTCGTCGTCGACGAATCCCTTCACCTCGATGTCGACGTCGCCGCGGCCGAAGATCTCGCGCACCGCGAGGACCCCCGCGCGCCCGGCGCCGACGAGGAGGACGGGCTTCCGCACCTGGCGCCGCCGGTCGCGCGCCGTCGACTCGCGCTCGAAGCGCTCGTAGACGATGCGGCGGAGGACCCGCAAACCGAGCACCCCGCCGAAGCCGAAGGCCGCCGTCATGAGGGTGATCGAGACGGGAACGCGGAAGTCGGCCAGCACGTCGGGAAACGCGAGGCGCCCGAGGAGCAGGGGCACCGCTCCCGCCACCGACGCCGCCACGAACCGCCGCAGCTCGGCGAGGCCGACGTAGCGCCAGATGAGGTTGTAGATGCCGAAGGCGACGAGGCACGCGACCTGGATCACGATCACCCACGGCAGCTGCACGAGGAGACCGTGGACGTAGGAGGGCGGGATCGCGAAGTCGAACCGGAAGACGTAGGCGAGCGAGAAGGCGGCCGCGATGGCGCAGACGTCCATGGCCACCTGCACGCGCCTCGAGAGGAACTTCCTCCAGCCGCGGCCCACGCCGCCCCCCGCAACGGTCCGACCGTTCGTTTCGCTCACGACCTGACCTCCGTTCCGACCATCCGGACGACGTCGATCACGCGCCCCCTGTCGGCCTCCGCGAGGCTCGACCCGCTCGGCAGGCAGAGCCCCTCCGCGAAGAGCTGCCCGGAGACGTCTCCGCCGAGCGCCCGGCACCCCGCGAACACCGGCTGCAGGTGCATCGGCTTCCACACCGGCCGGGCCTCGATGTTCTCCGCCTCCAGGGCGAGCCTCACGTCCTCCCGCGTCGCCCTGAACGCCGCCGGGTCGACGGTGACGCACGTGAGCCACCGGTTCGAGACGCCCCACGGCGCCTCGGGCATGAATCCGATCCCGGGGAGGTCGCCGAGCGCCGCGCGGTAGGCCTCGAAGTTGGCCCGGCGCGCCGCGACGCGCTCGCCGAGCGTCGCCAGCTGCCCGCGGCCGAGCGCCGCGAGGACGTTGCTCATCCGGTAGTTGAAGCCGATCTCCGAGTGCTCGTAGTGCGGCGCGGCATCCCGGGCCTGCGTCGCGAGGAAACGCGCCTTCCGGATCAGCTCCCGGTCGTTCGACAGGAGCATCCCGCCGCCCGACGTCGTGATGATCTTGTTCCCGTTGAAGGAGAGGACGCCCGCCTTCCCGAAGCTCCCGGCGGCCTTCCCCCGGCACGTCGCGCCGAGCGCCTCGGCGGCGTCTTCCACGAGCGGAACGCCGTACTTCTCGCAGAGCCCTTCGAGGGCCTCGTAGTCGCACGTCTGCCCGTAGAGGTCGACGGCCACGAGCGCCTTCGGCCGCCGCCCCGCGGCCGCGGCGGCCCGCAGCTCGTCCTCCACGAGGTTCGGGTCGATGGTCCAGCTCGCGTCGCAGTCGACGAACACGGGCCTCCCGCCCTCGTAGACGATCGGGTTTGCCGACGCGCTGAACGTGAACGAGCTGCAGAGCACCTCGTCCCCGGGGCCGACGCCGAGGAGGCGCATCGCGAGGTGGAGAGCGGCCGTCCCCGACGAGAGCGCCGCCGCGTGGGAGACGCCGAGCAGGCGGCCCACCTCCACCTCGAACGCGTCGACGTGCGGCCCCAGCGGCGCGACCCAGTTCGAGGCGAACGCATCGTCGACGAGCGGCTTCTCATGGCCCGTCAGGTGCGGCGGGGAGAGGTAGACGCGCTTCACGCCTGCGAGGCCCTCTGGAGCGGCTTCGCGGGAATTCCGACGACGGTCGTCGCGGGCGGGACGTCCTTGGTCACGACCGCCCCGGAGCCCACCGTCGCTCCCGTTCCGACGGCGATGTACTGAAGAATCTGCGCCCCGGTTCCGACCAGCACGCCTTCGCCAATCGAAACGCCGCCCGAGATGTTCACCGTGGGGTTCAGGACCGAGCCGCGGCCGACGACTGATTCGTGCCCGATCGTGCAGGAGAGGTTCACGAGGCAGAAGTCCTGGAAAGAGACGTTGACCGTTCCAATCGTCCCAGCGCAGAGAAGGGCTCCGCGGCCAACATTGCACGACGTCGAGTCGAACCTCACGGAAGGATGGACGAGAGACGGCCAGTCCAGCCAGGGGCACGCATGGACGAGCTCTTCGGAGAGACGCAGGCGCACCGCGGGATTGCCTATCCCGATCGCGGCAGCATCGACGTGCCCTTTCGCTGCTCGAAGCCACCCGAGGTCACCGAGCACGGCTTCCCGCGAGTCGTGCTCACCCAGCTTCGCCAGGTCGGAAACGACGTAGCCGAGGAAATCGAATCGAGGACGGACGGCGTTGATCTCCTCGATGAGCCAGCGGACTTCGCGCGCAAAGCCTCCGGCACCGACGACGACAATCCGCTTTCGGTCAGTCATGCCTCGCCTCCCGCATCTCGCCCCTCACGACGCCGTCCCCGTGAACTTCGGCATCGTCGCCTCCCCGGCCGCGGAGATCCCTTCCCTCCGGACGACCGCGACGAGCGTCCGCCAGAGGATCCTCAGGTCGAGGCCGAAGGTCAGGTTCTCCACGTACCAGACGTCCATCTCGAACTTCTGCTCCCACGTCAGCGCGTTCCGCCCGTTCACCTGGGCCCAGCCCGTGATCCCCGGCCGCACGTCGTGGCGCCGGGCCTGCCTCACGTCGTAGAGCGGCAGGTACTCCACGAGAAGTGGCCGCGGCCCCACGAGGCTCATCTCGCCCCTCAGGACGTTCCAGAGCTCCGGCAGCTCGTCGAGGCTCGTCGCCCGGAGGAACCGCCCGAAGGGGCCGAGCCGCTCCGCGTCGGGAAGGAGTCGCCCGTCGCCCCCCCTCGCGTCGCTCATCGTCCGGAGTTTCAGGATGCGGAACAGCCGGCCGCCCCGACCCGGCCTCTCCTGCCGGAAGAGGACCGGCGTCCCGAGCGCGAGCGCCACGCCCAGTCCCGCGAGCGCAAGGACGGGGCTCGCCAGGACGAGCCCCGCCAGCGCCGCGGCGAGGTCGAAAGCCCGCTTTCCGCCTTCCCTGTAGAGGCTCACGCGACCCTTGCCCCGCCCTCGAGGGCCTCCTCGAGCGACCGGACGAAGAGCTCGGCCTGGTCGTCCCGGTTGAAATGGCTCTCCACGAACGCCCGTGCCGAGGCGCCCATGCTCGCCCTCCGCGCCGGGTCTGCCGCCATCGCCTTCACCGCCTGCGCGAGGGCCGCCGCGTTCCCGGGCGGCACGAACGTTCCTCCGTCCGCCTCCTCGACCACGGCGCGGATCACGCCGTCGATGGCGAGGACCGTCGGCCGGCCCGCCGCCATGTAGTCGAAGACCTTGTTCGGGTAGGTCGTCCGAAACATCGGGATGTCCTTCAGTATGGCGACGCCGACGTCGCAGGCCGCGAGCGCCTCGGGCATCCGGCGCTTCGGGAGCGTCCCGGCGAAACGCACGTTCGCGAGGCCCTTCGCCCGCGCCGCCTCCTCGAGCTTCGGCCGGTCCTTCCCGTCGCCCACGAGGACGAACGCGATGCCCGGCTCGTCCTTCAGCATCTCGGCCGCGCCGAGGAGCGTCGGGATGTCGTTCGCGGGGCCGATCGCCCCCGCGTAGAGCGCCACGGACTTCCCGTCGCAGCCCCACTCCCGGCGCAGACCCTCGCCGCGCGCGGCCGGATCGAACATCGAGGCGTCGACGCCGTTCGGGACGAAGCGGACCTTCGCCCCGGGGATCCCGCGCCTCAGCAGGTAGTCGCGGTACGCCGGCGAGTTCACGACGAGGAGGTCGGCCCGCGCGTAGAGGAACGCTTCCAGCCACCGGGCGAGCCGGACGAGAGCCGGATTCGTCAGGACGCCCATGTCCACCGCGAACTCGGGCCAGAGGTCGCGGATCTCGAGGACGAACGGCACCCGCTTCAGCGCCGACGCGAGCCAGGCCGACACGGCCTGGAAGATGGGCGGGCTCGTGCCGAAGACGAGGTCGACCTTCCGCACGGCGAGAGCCCGGACCGTGGAAGTCACCATGAAGCCCAGGAAGGCGGCGACGCGCCAGGCGAAGCTCCTGTGGAGGGTGCGCAGCGTCCGGACGCGCACGATCCTCAGTCCCGGCGTCGCGTTCTCCTCCCCGGCCTCCGCGGCGCGCCCCGTCAGGTAGCTCGCGTCGCTCGCGACCACCGTGAAGCGGTGCCCCTTCCCGAGCGCGCGGGAGGCGAGCTCCCAGTGCCGGGTCCCTCCCGGCTCGTTCGGTCCCGCGAAGGCCTGGTGAATGAGGAGGACGTGCATCGCTACGCCGGCGAGAGGAGGCCGTCCCCGCCGAGGCGCACGGCGAGTCGGCCCGCCTCCGACTCGACGACGACCGACCCCGCGCTGCGGATCACGTCGAGCGTCCCGGGGCCGAACACCGTGACGAAGCGCAGCGGAAGCTCGGAGTCGACCTCGCCCGCGAGGCTCGGCACCGGGACCTTCTCGCCGAAGTACCGCGAGAGCCAGCCGCGCGCAGGGCCGTCGGCGCCCTTCGCCACGCTGAAGCCCATCCGGGCCCCTTCCGGCCCGAGGACTCCCACCTGGAACGTCCCCTCCGGCGTCGAGAGCGCCACCCGCCCCGCGGCCTCTCCCTCCTCGTGCGGGAACTCGCCGAGGAGCCAGTGCAGCCGCACGCGATGCCGCCCCTCGCCGGTCACGGTGTCGACGACGACCCCCGCGCCCCCGTCGTGGAGCGCCACCGAGCGCCGGTGGACGCACCCTCCCGGGTGCCGCCGGTAGCCGTAGTGCTCGCCCGAGGCGAGCGCGACCGGCCCTTCCCTGCGGAAGCCGAGCAGTTTCGCCTCCGTCCAGTAGAGGCACTTGAACTTCCGGAAGTGCTTCATCTGGTCGAGGCCGTCCACGGTGACCGTGTTGTGGCTCGCCGTCTCCATGAAGTGGTCGTGCCACTCGCGGGGGCCGTTGTAGAGGTAGCTCCCGCCGTCCGCGAGGACGTTCAGCCCCTTCCAGAAGAGGTCGACGTGGAGCATGTCGATCTGCGAGAAGCGGTCGCGGATCGTCCCGCAGCGGAACGTCGCGAACGTCCCCTCGTCCGTGCGGCTCCTGAGGACGTGGAAGCCCGTCTCGCCGAACGAGACCGACCGCCGCCGCGGCGCCGCGAGCTTCGCCTCGAGCGCCTTCGGGCCGAGGAGCCACGCCGCCTCCTCGTCCCAGGGCCCGGGCTCGTAGAGCCGCTCGCCGCGCGTCGCCAGGCTCGCCGCCTGGAGGGTGGGGCGGAAGTCGGAGAAGTCGCACGTGGAGAAGACGCCCGGGAGCGCGCCGTCGTTCGAGCCGTAGTTCGGCAGGCGACCGTCCCCGGGGTTCTGGTGCGCGAAGAGGAAGTCGACCGACCTCTCGACCGCCTTCACCCACGGGGCCGGCGCCCCCTCGCCTCCCGAACGTGCGAAGAGGAGCGCCCAGAGCATTCCCTGGAGGGCGACCCGGTGGTAGTTGTGGGAAAGCTGGATGTAGGCGCCGTCCGGGTAGAACTGCCTCCACGACTCGTCGTCGAGGATGTCGCGCCCCGCGTCGCGGTGCTTCCGCATCGCCGCCGTCCCGGGCAGCAGAGTCCCCGCGGCGAAGAGGCCCAGTGCCTCGGCGATGAGGTGGTTGTTGTAGACGGCGAGCCGGGCGTAGTCGACGTGGTCGCGGACGTGCCCCACTCCCGTCCGCAGCGCGTCCTTCACCACTCCCGCCGCCTCGCTTCCGATCTGCTCTCCCAGGAAGAGCGTGTCGAGCGCGAAGAGCCACGCGAGGAGGCGGAAGACGATCTCCTGCCCCGAAGCCCAGTGCGCCCCGAAGCCGGGCGGGTTCGCCTGCACGAAGGCGCGCACCTGAGCGAAGAGCGCCCCGGCGAGGAGAGGAGCATCCTCCGGGAAGAACGCCGCGGCCCGCGCGGCGTGGTAGGCCTGCGGGAAGCGCGCGACCTCCCAGACGAACTTCACCTCGCTCGTACCGTCCGCCTCCTCGAGCGCCCGCGACCAGTAGACCGACGGGTCGCGCTGGTACCCGGTCACCGGATTCCGGTGCCAGTTCACCGGATCGCCGAAGTCGGCCTCCCAGCGCCCGAAGCAGACCACCCGGCCCTTCATCGCCGCGTGCGCCACGGCCCTCAGCCGGTCCAGGTCGCCGCGCGGGATGAGCCCCCGCATCGCGTCGGCCACGGCCCGCGGCTCGGCGAACGGCAGGAGGGCCGTCCAGGCCGGGCCGGCGTCTTCGACCTGCGGAGGCGCCAGCGCCCCGCGCAGCGCGCTCCGCCGGCCCTTGAGCCCGGTCCGCGCCTTCAGCTCCCAGCCGATGCGGAACGCCGAGCCGCGCAGGCCGAGCTCACGCAGCTCCTGGACGAGGTCAGGCAGCAAGCGGCACCTTTCCGGCGGGGTCGCGCTCGAGGAACACCCGCGCCCAGACCTCGAGGCACGTCAGCTTCCACACCGCCGGGAACCAGCCCGGCTCCTCGTCGCGCGCGACGAACGCGGCCGCCGCCCGGCCGTCCACGAGCCCGAGCCGGCCGGAAGCCGGGCTCTCGAAGAGGTCGCTCAGCCAGCCGCGGTGCGTCGTCCGCATCCAGCGCTCGGCCGGAGTGTCGAAACCCACCTTCCGCCGGTTCAGCACCCACTCCGGGATGACGTTGGCCACCGCCTTGCGCAGCACCCACTTCGAGGCGCCGGCCGACATCTTCTGGTCGAACGGCACGTGGGCCGCGAACCGGGCGACCCTGGGGTCGGCGAGCGGCACGCGCGACTCGAGGCTCGAGGCCATGCTCATCCGGTCGTCCTGAGCGAAGAGGCCCGGCAGGTACGTCCGCTGGTCCCAGTGCATCAGCCGGTCGCCCGGGTCGCTGGCCGGCGAGGCCTCGAGCCCTTCCGCGAAGGCGGTCCAGGCCCTCTGCCTCGAGTACCACGAGGCGCCCCGGAAGAGCGGCTTCCACGTCTCGTCGGCCACGTGAGCGAAGCTGTTGAAATACCGCCGCCGCCAGTCGCTCGACGAGAGCCCGCTCGACACGAGCCGCCGCAGGACCCTCCCGTCGGCCAGCTGCCGGAAGAGGTTCCCACCCACGCCCGCCGCTTCGCCACTCCCCTTCGATCCGCGCCCGCCGAAGACGGCCCCCGAGGCGACCCTCGCCGGGTGCGCGATCGCGTAGCGCGCGTACCCCCCGAACAGCTCGTCGGCCCCCTGCCCGCCGAGGCAGACCTTCACGCGCGAGGCCGCGAGCCGGCTCACGTGGTACATCGGGATCATCGCGGGCCCGATGATCGGCTGGTCCTGCTGGTAGAGGAGGCTCTCCATCTCCGCGGGGAAGTCGGTCCCGGAGAGCGTGACGAGCTCGAGCGGAAGGCCGAGCGCCTTCGCCGCCGCCTCCTGGAACGGCCGCTCGTCGATGACCCCCTGCCCCGTGAAGTGGACCCCGAAGCAGCGGATGGGCGTCCCGGTCCGCTTCGCGAACGACGCCACCGCCGTCGAGTCGATGCCGCCCGAGAAGAACGCGCCCACCGGCACGTCGGACATCAGCTGCTCGCGCACCACGCGCCCGAGGAGAGACGAGAGCCGCTCGACCGTCTCCTCGGGCTTCGACGGGGCCGGCTCGAAGCCTTCGAGCTGCCAGTAGACCTTCGACCGGGAGCCCCTCTCGGAGACGAGCCGGTACTCGCCCGGGGCGAGCTGCTCGACCCCTTTGAAGAGCGTCCTGCGAGACAGGGGCGCGTGGAAGTGGACGTACTCGTTGAGCGCCTCGCCGTCCGCCTCGCGGGGGACGCCCGGCACGTGGAAGAGCGCCTTGATCTCGCTCGCGAAGGCGATCCTCTTCCCGTCGTCGCGGAAGTAGACCTGCTTGACGCCCATCGGGTCGCGGGCGAGGAGCAGCCGGCGCGCCTTCACGTCCCAGTAGGCGAGCCCGAAGATGCCGGCGCACTCTTCAAGGGCGTCCGGCCCGTACAGCTTCAGGAGGTAGAGAAGCGTCTCCGTGTCGGACGTTCCCCGGAACCGCACCCCCTTCGCCTCCAGCAGCGGCCGGAACTCGAGGTGGTTGTACAGCTCGCCGTTGTACGTGATGACCGCGTCGCCCGCCTCCGTCGCCATCGGCTGCGCGCCGGTCGGGGTGAGGTCGACGATGGACAGGCGCCGGTGCGCGAGGCCCAGCGCGCCGTCGACGAAGAAGCCCTCGCCGTCGGGCCCTCGGTGCGCGAGGCTCCGCGCCATCCGGGCGAGCACCCGCTCGTCCACCCGGCCCCCGGGGTCCCCGTGGCCGTACAGCCCCGCGATTCCGCACATCCCGGCTTCAGTCCGCCTCGACCGGCTCTCCCGTCCTCAGGCTCTGCACCGCGGCGAGCGAGGCCCACGTGGCGCCCCGGATCTCCTCCCACGGAATCGGCCACGCGCCGCCCTCGCGCACCGCCCGCACCAGCTCCCTGAACTCCGCGCGGTGCCCCTTGTCTCGCCCGCCGTTCCGGGCCTTCCGATGGCCGCCTTGCCAAAGCTCAATGTCGCCCCATTGGTCGACGGTGCCCACGCGGCCGCCGCCGAACACCTCGATCCGCTCCCCGGGGAAGGCCTTGTCTCCTCCCGCCTGGTACGAGACCGACGAGATGGAGCCGTTCTCGTGCCGCATCGTGATGAAGACGCGGTCGTCCGTCGTCTGCACTCCGCCCACCTTCGCGACCGACTCGGCGTGCACCTTCACGGGCCGGCTCCCCGCGAACGCGATGCAGAGGTGGAGCGGGTGGCACGCTTCGCCCACGATGCGCCCGCCGCCCACTTCCTCGTCCTGAGTCCAGTGCTCGGGAGGGATCGGGCCGGGCGCGAAGCGGTAGGAGATGCTGAGCGGGGTCACGCCATCGAAGTGCTTCCTCAGCTCGTCCGACGCCGGCGCGAAGCGCCGGTTGAACCCGACCATCAGGAGCGGCGCTTTCTCGCCCAGCTCCCGGAGCAGCGCCTCGATCTCGAACAGCTCGTCGGGCGTGATGCAGAGCGGCTTCTCGACGAAGACGTTCTTCCCCGCCCTCAGCGCCCTCATCACCGTCGCCGCGTGCAGGTCGTGGCGCGTCGCGACGAGCACCGTCGACGTCTCCGCGTCGCTCAGCACCTCTTCGAGGTCGGTCGTCGCGAAGGCGAAGCCCTTCGTCCGCCCCGTGTGCTCCGCGCTCATCCCCTTGGCCGTGCAGATGCCGCGCCAGCGGAAGCCGCCCGCGGCGTCCAGTGCCGGGAGCATGACGAGCCGGGCGAAGTTGCCTGCGCCGACCAGCGAGAAGCCCGGCTCGCCCGACGCCTTCCGGGCCGCGAAGTCGACGCGCCGCGCCGGCTTCTCCGGCGCCTCCGGGTACTCGAGGACGATGCCGAGGTAGCGTTCCTTCCCGCCCGTGATCAGGTCGTACGCCTCCGGCGCCCGCTCGATGGGGAGCCGGTGCGTCGTCAGCTTCTCCACCAGCAGCTTCCCCGCGGCCATCAGCTCGAGGACGGCCTGCATGTTCCGCTGCGCCGTCCAGCGCGCGAAGCCGATCGGGTAGTCGATCCCCTTCTCCTCGTAGAGCGTGTCGTTCCGCCCCGGGCCGAGCGAGGACGACACCGTGAACTCCAGCTCTTTCTGGAAGAACGGCGGCCGGGGGATGTTCAGACCCGCGACGCCCACCAGGACGATGCGCCCCTTCGGCCGGCAGACCTCGGCCGCCAGCTCGATCGGCCCGTTGCTCTCCGTGGCCGCGGTGATGACGACCGAATCGACGCCGAAGCCCCCCGCGAACGAGCGGATGTCATCCGCGTTCCCGCCCAGCGCGACCGCGTCGGCGCCGAACGTCTTCGCGAGCGCCAGCTTCGCCGGGTCCAGGTCGGTGCCGAAGACGCGGCACCCCGAGGCCTTCAGCAGCGCCACGCAGATCTGTCCGATGAGACCGAGCCCGATGACGAGGACGCTGCTCCCGAGCGTCGTCTCAGCGAGGCGCACCCCCTCGAGGCCGATGGCCGCTACGGAGGTGTAGGCCGCCGACTCGAACGACACCCCCTCTGGGATGCGCGCGCAGAGGTTGCGGCCGATGACACCCGCTGAAGCGTGCGGCAGCGCCGCCGCCACCCGGTCTCCCGGCTTGAAGTCCGCCACGCCCGCGCCGCACGCGAGGACGACCCCGGCGGCCGAGTACCCGAGAGGCATCGGCTCGTCTAGCTTCGCCTGCACCTGCTCGAACGTTGCCCGCAGCCCCTCGGCGCGCACCTTCTGCAGGACGCGCTTGACGTGGTCCGGCCTCTGCCGCGCCTTCCCGACGAGGCTCTTCCGGGCGAGGTCCACGACGTAGCGTTCGGTGCCGGCGGAGACGAGCGATGCCCGTAGCGCGACCAGGACCCCGCCCTGCGAGGGGGCGGGCCATGGCGTCTCGGCGACCGTCGTGCGGCCGGAGCCGACGTCCTGAACGACGTGCTTCACGTACACCTCTTGCTTCTCGATCCGGCTGAAACGCCGGCTCTCACCGTGCCTCCAGCACTGCGCGGATGAGCTCGTCGTAGGCCGCCGGGGAAACCCACTTCGCGGCCCGGCTACGCCCCTCCTCCGTTCGACTCTCCCTCTCCGGGGTATCCGCTGTCGCTTCCACCACCGCTCGGGCCAGATCTTCGGGACTCATCGGGTCGAAGTAGACAGCGGCGGGGCCGCAGACCTCCCTCGCGTAGGGCCGGTCGGAGACGACGACGGGCAGGCCGCGCTCCATCGCTTCGACAAGCGGGAGGCATACCGTCTCCGAGAGTGACGGCATCACGAGGCAATCTGCCTGCTCATACTCGGTCCAGAGCCGGTCTCCCTCGACGTAGCCGATCTCGCTTATGTCGCACCGCTCCGGCCCAAGCGTTCCCTTCTTTAGGGTGGCTACGAGGAGCGCTCCTTGCCCGTTCGACGAGAGGGCGTCGAGAGCAGACCGAAGGACGACGAGGTTCTTGTAGCCCGAGCTGTTACCGACGTACAGGATCCTCCGATTGCGTCGCGGCGACCGAGTCACCTGTGCCCTTGACCGCACGCAACAAGCTCCTTCGAAAGGCCCGACCGGAACTACCCTCACGGCCCGGACATCGCCTGCAAGCTGGCTTCGCACAAGCGAACGCATCGTCTCGGTCTGTACGAGAACGACATCTGCCGCTGAAGCCGACCACTTCATCATGCCGCCAATGACCGCGAACCTGACTCGGTCCGCCACTCCCAAGCTCTCAAGGCCCTCTTTGACGAAGGGAATTGATTGCTGGATGAGAAGGCCCCGGACGACTTCCGCGTCCGACATCCCTCCTCCCCCGAGGAACAGGGCATGCGACACCCCCAGGCTTCGGCAGAGGTTCGCCGCTCCCTGCGACAGCCACCAGATACGCTCGAGACCTCCGCCGTCGCTAACCACCTCGAGGATTCGCGCCTTCGGCGACGACGGAAAGTCGAATCGCCTTCGCCGAGCTGGCGAGGCAAACACCGTCAGGCAGGCCACATCCTCGGACCTAATCGCCGCGTTCGCAGCGCCGCAAGCCACCCTTGCGGCGCCGCCATGCAACGCGCCAACGGCATCGATGGCTAACTCTACGTTCACCCTGGCAGCACGATCCTTGGACAGGCGCGTTGCACAGTCCTCCTCCGAATAGCTCGTTCTTTCCCCCGTTTTCTCATGCGAGGCCTTGCCCGACGCGCCTGAGGATTGCCTCGACGAAAGCCTTGGCTGCCTCTTCCGAACCCCACCTTTTCGCACCCACCGTGCGGGATATCGCCCCCATCCTGTCCAGTTCTGAACGGTCAGCGGTGAATGCTTCCCGGATGACCTTCCGAACGCCTGACCGATTGGAAGGGTCCAGCCGCCAGCCGTTTCGCTCATCGGTCAGTGCCTCGTCAGCGTTTCCCGCCATTCCCGAGAGAAGAAGAGGAAGCCCGGCATGAAGAGCTTCCACAACCGAGAGTGGATTCTGGTCCCGGATCGAGGGCAGCAAGAAGAGGTCGGCCGCCCAGTAGAGGTTCGGCATCTGTTCGTACGGAACCGACGGTCGCAGCTCGAACACAGATGCCAGCGCCCGCCTCTCGATCTCAGCCTGAATTCTCCCTCGCAGCGGACCGTCTCCAACTAGAAGCACGCTGCCGCCAGCGAAATCCTCGAGCTCGATGGAAGCGAGAAACTCGAGAATCCCCTTCTCCGGGATCAGACGAGCGGGCCACAATGCAACCCGTCTGCCCCCCAGTATTCCAAGTTCCTTCCGGGCCTGCTCGCGGCCCGCCTGGCCCTGAGGCTGGAAGCGCCTTTCGTCCACGAGATTCGGCAGGCGAAGAACCGGCCGTCTCGACCTCCCGACTTCGTACGCCCGAATGAAGTCTTCGCCCACCCCACCGGGCACTACAAATGCGTCTGGCATGGTCATCAACAGACGCTTGACACGTCCGACGACGCCGCTTGTTCGGCCCATCTGACGTGCGTTTCCTTCTATCCATGAGAGAAGCGCTCCGCACGGCTTTGAAGCTGTCAAGGCCGCCCCGGTCACGCTGTCCCAGATACCACCCACCATTAGAAACTCGGGACACTCACGGCAGAGTTCCCGAAGGAGTTCCGGATTCCAGTGCCATCGCCTTCCTCCCGCCATAGGACCAACGTCCTGCCAGAACCGGTAAGTGAATCCGGCGTCCTGCTTGCGAAACGCCCAGTGCTTTCGGTCCTGGTGCTCCTTCGCCATGAACTCGACTCGGAACTGGATGCCACTCCTCTTGCAGGCCTGGCTCAGCGCCGCGAAAAGGTGGAGGCGATAGGGACTCGGAATGCTATGCACGACTACGAGTTTCAACGGCCGTGCCTTCGCACCGTCGGCCATAGACCACTTACCCAGTCTGCCAGTCGGGCCGCCTGCCGCTCCCAGGTCCGTCCTTCCGCGAGGAACGAACAAATCCTTCCCCTCAGAATCGCCCGCTCTTCGTTCGACATTCGCAACGCCAACATGACCGAACGTGCGACCTCGGATGCGGACCCTTCGCGCGCGACCACAAGTACGTCGCGGTACTCCGGCGCCAAACCCGGAGACCATGTGCTCACGGTCGGCTTTCCGTAGCTCAAATACTCAAGCACTTTCGAAGGAAAGTTCCAGACACTAGCCGTCGCCTCAGGTGGCCTCGGGTTAACGAAGACAGCCGCTCTCTTCGAGAGTCGCTCCAGGTCCTCTTCAGAGAGTGTCCCCGCGAACTCGATGCGGTCGCCGACTCGCGACACCCGACAGAGGGCTGCAGGCGGGTTGCGCCCCGTTAGGACGAGTCGGCACCCGGATAGTCTGCTGTCCCTCATGGCTTCGAGCAAGAGCGGTAGGCCCCCGAACTCATTCAGGGCCCCGGAATAGACGATCAGGCCCGGCTCTGAGAAGCCTTCATCGCCCGCCGGCAGGCGATCCACCCCGCCGTCTAAGTGGAGTTTGTTTTCTCCCGGGGCCCCTAAGAAGGCCTCCCAAGAAAGGTACACGCAGCCGTCCGCCGACGCCATCGCTTCCATCTGCCGCCTCTTTTCGACACCGTCGGCGACATCCGCGACGATCGCTATCCACGGAACTCCCAACCGCGCCCTCATCGTCAGTGCTGCAGACACTACCCTCCTTCCGACGTTGTAGGTAACGACGACTCGCGGTAACCCCCATCCACGCAGTAGGTCCGTCGCCGCCAGGGTCAACTCGTGAGCGATCGATCGTTCCCTGAGTACCGGCACGTTCCAGTACCCCACCGTTCTCTCCAACGGCTCCAGGCTCGCCGCTCCTTCGCGTATCCTCGCCTTACCGTTTGGCCATAGACGGTGGGGCACGTACGTAACCGGCAGCGGCGTAGGTCCAACCGCGGCCAGTCCCGCTAGCAGGCCGCGCTGCCACCTGGCGGCAGCAAGACTTATCGCGGACTCCGCGTCCAACCCGTCCCGACCAAGGCTCGGACCGATCCAGAGCCAACCATCCCCTCTGCAGGCCTCCGCCACGACCTAGATCCTCCCACCAGCAGTACGTCCGGGCAGTCCGATCGACGCACGCCCCTCCCCGTCCTTGCATTCCAAGGCCTTCCGCCGAGTCCCCCTCACACTCCTGCCGAGCACAGCCCCTTCCCTTCCATGCCCCGTCCTCGCCTCAGCAACCCGGCCACCTCCCTGCCCTTTCCCTCCGCGCCTACGGCCGTCCGCTACGCGCTCTGCCACCCGGAATCGATCTGAGGTGCCCTACGCCCGTCAACACGCCCAGCAGCAGGCTTCCAGGGTTGAAATATGCAAACCGGGTATGAGCCACAAATGCCGTGATCAACACCCAACCCACCCAGGCCATGCTTCCCGGTATCGATGGAAGTCCTGCCACAAGAGCGGCACGGCCGCTTCGCCAGAGCGTATAGCCCAACACAACGAGGAAGATCACGCCCCCCTTCAGAATCAGATGGGCCCATCCCAGATGCGCTGAACCGGTTCCTCCCTCGACCAGTGCGAAAAGGCCGACCTGATGCGTCCCGCCAAGGCCACGCCCCAAAGCCACCTCAATTGGCGGCATTTCGTCAATCAACGCCCGCGCCTCCTCGAGCCGATACTCCTCTCGTGTGTCTGTTTCCTGCACGCGCAAGGCGACAAACAGGTTCAGCCTGAGCGCCAACAGATATATTCCGATCGCAACGACGGCAAGCGACCCCAGTGCAATCATCCGCCGCCGGCCTCGCAGGGAGACGGCGACCCAGATAAGAGCCACGCTGAACAACCACAGCACATACTCTCGAGTTGCCGTGCGGACGGCGAGCAGGCCGACCAGTGACAATCCAAGCGCACCGAGCAGGTACATCCACGCTCTTCTCTGGCCCTTGGCCCAGAAGATGAGCAGGGCGCCAAGCCCAAGGCACTCCGCCACCAATCTGCCATACCCCGGGTCACCACCGAAGCGGTCGATAGACTCCAACGCCCACACCCTATCCTCGTGGATCCACAAGGCCAGCACGCCGGAAGCTGTCAGCGTCACGGCGAGCACGCGGGTCGCCTCCCGTACCGCGGCGCGTGAACTCAACGTGGTACAAAAGAAAGTCCCAAAGGTCAGCAAGTCTGACGCAAGATAGTTCCATGCGTTTCCCCGGAGAGTCCCGTAGAGGCCCATGAGAACGACGTAGCCTCCCAAGACCCGGCACTCAGTCGGGGCCTCGCTGTTTCTGCTCCACAGGGCCGCCCATCCCGCCACGCAAATCAGCCCGGCGCCAATCTGAATCGACCGCTTCACCAACTCCCAATCTGGTACGACCAGCAGATAATAGATCGTACTTACGCCGTAGATCAGGCATCCGAGTTGAAACAGACGAGTTGACAGAGCGCCTTCCCGCCCGATCCGCATCTCGAATCGGATTTCGGCGGGCCCTTGGCTACGCTCCGGGCCTTCGACCGAGCGGTCATCGTCAACGCTAACCTCAGCCGCCCGCGCCGGAACAACTCTCACGGACCCCGCCTTTTGTCTGGTGCGGGGTCGGCAGGATCGCCCGCCAACCTACTCCGATTTGGAGAGCGAATGAAGCCGTGGTAAGTCCTATCGGGGTCTACGAGACAATCCAGGTATCCGCCCACGTCGAGACAGAGGGTCTCAAGTTCCCGCAACTGAAGAAGAACGTTTGAAGCGCCTATTCCTGCTCCGACGAGGCAGACGTCAACCGGACGTCTCACAGCCGAGATGTCGATCCTGTCTAGGAGCGCCCTCCCTGAGGATATTGGTACCCACTGTACCGTTTCCGCACCCAGTTCCCTGAGCGCCGTCGCGACACGACACTCGCGCTCCGCTGTCCAGCGCGTAATGACGAGAAGCCTTTTTCCCTCGATGAAGGTCCTCCAACATGGGCCTGCCACTAGCCAAAGCGGAAAGTGGAAGGGGACATAGTTGTCCTTAGTAAGTCGAATGCCCCGTCTTTCGAGGTACTGAAGGAAGGGGCCTCGGAGCGCGGCGCAGCAGCCGTTTGCCGCGCGATAGAGGAACGGCGCCAGAACTCCGTCGCGTGACAGGGCCAGGAGTGTCTCTCCGTACCACGGCTTCAAGCGCCGCCTTTCGGCCGCCGTGTATGTCTCTCCCCATGACGTGCCCGGCCGCTTGAGTTTCCAGCCTGCCCGGCCACGTTCGATTCGAAGGCCGACTCTCTTCTGGGCTACCGCCACGAGCTCCCTTAAGACACTGTCGCTCTCCCAATTCGGGCGCGCTCCAATCAGAAATTCCATCTCTCCATCGGCAATTCGATACACAGGGAGAAAGAATCTCCCCATTGACGCCTTCGCGCGCTCTTCAAAGGCGCAAAACCACTCGACTGTGTTCGGCCAGCCCACCATCTCCAGCGCCAGGCGACCCCCGTATGGAGCGGAGGTCTCCTCGCATCCCGGCAGTTGCAGAGGCAGTTCTACCGGCTTCGGCTGAGTCATCAGGGCACAAACCGCCTCTCAGATTCGCTGTGCCTCGGAATCGAGATCGAGGCGCCACCAACATCATGCTTCATCATGGCAGTGCGCTTCGTTGTCACAACGACCATCTCGCTTGCCTTCAGCGATGCCGCCGTTGTCTGATCAATCGCTTTTGTCGCACTGCTCCCGTGAGCGGTTCACGAGCGCTCGCTTCAACGTAGCGATGTCCTGAAATGCCCACCCGAAGTTTTCCAGCTGCTCAGTCGTCCAATCCCACCAACAAAGTTGCAGTAGCCATTCCCTCTCCTCACTGGTGTACCGGTACCTTATCGTTCTCGCAGGTAGGCCGCCAACCACCTCGTACGGCTCCACGTTCCGATTGACGAAGGCTCCGGCGCCGACGATAGCTCCATGACCTATCGTGACCCCGGCGGAGACGAAGGCGTTTGCACCGATCCAGACATCCGACCCAATCGTCGTTCGCTTCGCCTCGTCAAACGCGGACCTTCCGAAGCGGCCTCCGAAACGATGGCTACTCTGGTAGAACGCCGGGTGACTCGAGACAAAGCCTCGAGATGGGTGCCTACCGATTCCGATAATCGCGCGCGGTCCAATCGAGCAGAACCGGCCCACGTCGGCGTTTCCAAGCCACCCTTCGAATGCAATGAAGCTGTATCGGCCGAGCGTCACGCATTGGAGAGTCGTTCGCGGTCCAACGTCAACCGGCGGCTCCAGTCGACTCGACGCATCCGCAGTGCATCTCGGCCCAAATGTGGCCGCGCGGTGACGGGAGGCCTGGAGCGAGGCGTGGTAGACGTGAGAGGCGACGTTCGCGACGCTCCGGCGCCAAAGGCGCGGGCTAAGAAGCCCCTGCAGGGCCAGTAGTGCCTGAGTCCCGCGCTCCCGCATCCGCTAGTCCTCCTGCTCGCTAGCCCCATGTCTCCTGGCTCGCATTCCTCGCGTGATCACATCTCCGAGGCTTCTATAACCTTCCGGAGAGAGGTGTAGGCCATCGGTCTCGAACAGCCTCGAGAGCGGCCTGCCGCGCTCGTCGAGAAACGCGGCGAAGGCGTCCACCCAGCCGACCCCCGCAGCGGCGGCTACTGACTCTAGCCTCTCATTCGTCTTTGCAATGCTTTTCAAAGGAGCGCCTCCGATCTCCAGCGACGGGAGAATCGAGACAACAATCACCGATTCCCTCGAGATTCGACACATGGCATCTTCGAGGATTTGGCCGACTGTTCCTGCGACCTTCTCCGGTGACCTTCCCGCCCGCAGGTCGTTGATGCCCACGAGCAGAATGAGCCCAGAGGGGGACCCTGCGAGAGTTTCTGGGAGGCGCTCAAGAAGGTCGTCGGTACGGTCCCCGGTAATTCCGCGATTCGCTACGTTTCCCGGCAGCAATTCGGACCATTCTCCGAAAGCTACTAGGCTGTCCCCCAGGAAGACCGTCCTCTTCTTCCGCCCCTCTCTCGAGAGCATCGCCAGCAGTTGTCGCCGCGATTCGTTCGGCGCGGGACGAGGTTTGCGGTATCTCCAACGCCAGAGCGCTCTAAGGGACTGGCGTAGTCGCATTGCCGACGATTTCATTCTATGCAGTCATCCGGTTCGCGGGCGCCCTGCCGATACGCTCTCGCTCCCGCGCGGACGCCCCACCGGAATGGCGGACGCGGAAGTTCGGCCCCCCATTCTTCCGCTCTGGTCCGAGGCTTTCGGCATTCCCGCCGACTTCTAGTGCTTTAGCTCCGAGTGGCGCCTACTGTTTCGGGATTCGCGCGGCCACGATTGGTCTCATTGATTTCCGTGGATCCGTCGAATACAAACGCATGGGGCGCTTATTCCATGCAACGTCGCACGCCTATTGGAACGGAGGGAGCGGTGGCTGATACGCGCCTTCCCGCTTGCCACGCGTCCCCATGCTGAGGACGTCCCGGGCTCGTGCGTTCGGCATCCTCGGTTGCGGATCATTCGGGCGAAGCCGAGAGCAGCGCCAACAACTGGTTGATCCTCGCGTCCCACGTGTGGTCCGACACACAACGCGCTCGCGCCGCCCGCCGCATCCGCTCGAGAAGATCTGGCCGCCCCGAGAGGTATCTGATTGTCTCGGCGCACTCCTCTCGCGATGAGTAGCAGGCGACCTCTGAACCTATGACATAACTGTCGGTCAACTCTGGGTTGAAACTTGTGACATAGGCTGCTCCACACATCGGTACCTCGAAGTCGCGGCCCTTCAGGTGCTTGATCTTGTCCGTCTGCCCCACGCCTCCCATGCCAAGGACGATCTCCGCCCTGGAAATCAGAGAGATCATCTCGTCCAGGGGGACGCGCCCGGCCGGCCATCCCTCGCCGAACGCTTGAACCGCGATGCCTCGGTCCATGAGCCAATGCACGAGCGCAGCCCGGGGACCGTAGGCTCTCCCCAGCCAGAGCACGGCGATGTCGCGCTTCAGGTTTCGCGGTGCAAAGACCGAAGGGTCCGCCGCCTCGGGTGCGTACCACGGGCGCGCTCCTCGTTTTGAAAGCCAGTCCGCGCCGGCTCGCCATGTCGTCCAGTAGAGGTCGACCTCCGTCGCCACGTCGAGTTGTTCCGTCCCGACGCGCCCGTGTCCAGGCGGAGGCATCTGCTGTTTGTCGTCTAGCGACAGCAGCACGGTCCAGATGCCCCGAGCGGCCAGTTCTCTGATAGCTTGTGGGTCGACGTAGGTCCCCGCCGCATAGATGAAAACGAGGCCGACTGGGCCCGATCGACGTTCCAAGTCCTCGACGTACGAGAGGAGCTCCCTTCCGAGTCGCTCGCGCACAGTCGCAGTCCCCCTAGGGTGGGCCCCAAGGGTACGCCGATAGTCGAATAGATGAAACGCTCCTCGTCTCTGGAAAGCCGGCCAGAGGCCCCACTGCTCCCAGGCGTTCGTGCCGAACGCAACGATCGCGGACGTTGCGTCTAGACGTCGCCGAACAGAGCATCGAGACAGAAGTGAAAGTCTCGCTGCCGAGTAACTTCCTGCCGGGGTCGAAGGGGCCTCCCCCAGGAAGGCCTCCATCCTTGAGCACTGCTGCCATTCCCGGAGGCGTCTCCAAGGCTCGTATAAAGCGGACTTTCGCAGACAGCCCAACCAGTCGTTCATTCCACTACCACTACTGAGCTTCCGAGAATGGCATGACGGTGATCGCCTGGCGATCTCCCGAGTTCTCGGCGAGCTGCTTCACGGGCCTCGGCGGGCCTGGGGTCCCCAGCTGATCACTAAGAGCTTGCCTAAGACGTGTGCTCGAGGATGGTGAACTGCGGCCGTCGCTGGCAAGTCACTCGCTTCGGCCGCGTCGAAAGCTCCCGGCCAACGCGATGCTCTCCCGGCGGAGCCCAGGCCAAAGGAAGAGACCGAGAAGCGACACTCCCACGGCGCCTGCCATCGCGACCGCGAGGATCGACCAGTTGGCAGTCGTAGAGGTGCCTCGAAAGGCAGCACCGCCACCCAGAGATGCCGTCACGACGGCGGCTGCGCCGAGAAGGAGGGACTGAAGATACCGGCGGTTGATGCCGCCTGCGCTGATCTTCATCGCACGCTCTGCGCGCGGATTCATCCAGGCCAGGGCCACACCGGAGGTTGCCAAGACACCACCAAGGATGATTCCGATTGAGCCAAACACTAGGGCGCCGACGACCTGAGCTACGATCCTGAGTGCACCCTCCAGGATTCGGCCTAGCGCCACCGAGCGCACGTCTCCGAGAGCATAGAGGATCTCACCAGCGGGGGACGCCAGGCTGCTTCCCACTGCGGCTACCCCGACGGCCGCAGCCACCGCATAGCCCGCGAACGTCCCCGGCCCAGCCCATAGTGTGACTAGGGGCCCCGACGCCAGCGTGACTGCTGCCACGCCGATCGACGCCAATCCACCCAGGGGCCCGTAGACTTTCCCGATGACTCCTGCTACCGCCTCGTTTCCGCGCTCTCCTGCAAGGTGGGAGAGGCCCGGGGCCAGCGCCGGGAGGACGCGGTCCACCGTCATGCGAATGGGCTCCAGCGGCCGGCTTGTGATCGAGTACTGGGCCGTCGTAGACGCTCCCGCTGCGAAGGCAATCGCCATCGGCTCCACCTGCCCGGTCATCGCCTGCCCGAACCGCTCAAGGAAGGTGTAGCCGGATGGCCCGAGAAGCGCTCGGATCTCCAGCCAGGTGGGCGCGATGCGCCATCTCGTGACACGCCACCGCGATACGTAGACAGAGGCTGCGTTCAGGACGAAGAGGATCGACGAACGCACGAGCAGCCCCCCCGGTAGCGATACCAGGCCCCAGCCCGCGAGGAGCGCGTAAAACGTGAACACGACTCCGACGACAGTCGCTCCCGCCGTGATAATCCCCGCGAGAAACGTGCGTTGAAGGCCCACGTTGACCATGCCCGGCGCAAACGAAGCGATGAGGGTTCCTGTCGCCGCAAGTGAGACCACCAGTGATGCCTCGAGTTCGGCCGGGGCCGAACCAGCACCCGGCACGTATCGAAGGAGAACTGGGACCGCCGGGATGAATGCTGCCATTGCGAGGCCAACGCCAAAGCCGAGGACGTGGCCCGCCGCTACGAGCGAGGCGATCTCCTGCTCGTTTCCTGCCCCTGCCGCCCGAGCGATTCTCTGCTGGAGCACCCTCGAGATGTTCGGATCGATTAGTGTTAGCCATGCGACGACATTTCCCGTCGCCATCCACGCCCCGAGGAGGTCGAGCGGAATCAGACGCGCGTACACTGGCGTCAGAAGGAGCCCCTGAAGAACCAGCAGGCCGGTACCGACCCAGTGAAATCCCAGGTTGATGAGTGCCGCCCTGCGTCTCATGGCCGTTGGTGCGCCGCCCTCCGAGTCGAACCGATCTCAGGCCTGGCCGGGAAAGGCCGGAGCCTTCGCGCCACCGCCGTCGTATCGAGACTCATCGGAAGAGGTAGTTATCGCTCTCCCATGCGAGCCGGCGATTCGTCAGGGCATCCGAGATCGCCGGAGCCTTCAGCTCGGCTCGACTCGGATCGGTAGTGAAGCACCGGTACCCCGCGCCACCCATCTCATTGAAGAGGCGCTTCATCGCCGACCAAGCGGCTTCCTTGTCTGGTGCATGACGCCATGCCGACATCTCGATCATCCAGGTTGGTCGGGGATTCGCTCGGATCAGGCGGCTTGCACCTCCGAGGACCGCCTCCTCTCCGCCTTCAACGTCGACGATGACGAGCATCCTCCTGCCGGCGAACCGATCACCGATGACCGTGTCGAGCCTGACGCACGGGTACGTACGCCGATAGGATTCGCTTGCGCCCGCCCAGCCTGGAACGAGCGATGCTCCCGTCCCTCCCCCAAAAAGATGAAGGAGGCCTTCCTTGTCCGACAGAGCCAACGGATAGAGCTCGAAGTCCGAGAACCCATTGTCGGAGAGGTTCTTGTAGAGGTGCTTCAGGTTCTCGGCTGCCGGCTCGAACGCGACAACGTGGCGGTTCTTCTGCAGCGCCAGACACACGTAGTAGCCGATGTTCGCGCCGCAGTTGATGACGACCTCTGCGTCCGCAAGAAGTTCCAGGACCAAGGCCGTCTCATGTGGCTCGAAGGCGCCCCTTGCCATGGCTTCGTTTCCAGAGAAGACGAACCCGAAGCTCGTCTGAATGCCTTCGCCCCTGACCGGCAGAGCGTCCCGAAAGGACCGATACGTGGAGGCCAGCGCGGGTACTGCTTCGAAGGCCCGGCGTGCCAGAACTCTCATCGAGGCAGTCGGCGTCAAGCGGTGACCCTCCCTCCGGTTGAGATGGGGCAGACGTTCCTCGTGTCGATCACGAGGGCGAGCCCATCGAACATGCCATCACGACGGAACGCCGAATGCGCCGTCGACACAACCAGCGCGTCGTACTTCCCGAACTCCTCCGCTGTGCACGGGACCGAGACCATGCCGAGGTCGTGCTTGCGGGTCGGCTTCATCGCAGGAATGTAAGGGTCGCAGTAGGCGACCTCGGCGCCGAGCTCTTCGAGGAGTTCGATGATCTCGTAGCTCGGGCTCTCCCGGTCGTCGTCGATGTCGGCCTTGTACGAGAGGCCGAGGACGAGGACCTTCGCGCCGCGGATGCTCCTGCCGTGCTCGTTCAGCGCCTTCACCGTCTTGTCGACGACGTAGCGCGGCATGGAGCTGTTCACCTCGCCCGCCAGCTCGATGAAGCGGGCCCAGACGCCGTACTCCGCCGCCTTCCAGGAAAGGTAGAAGGGGTCCAATGGAATGCAGTGCCCTCCGAGCCCTGGACCCGGGTAGAACGGCATGAAGCCGAAGGGCTTCGTCTTCGCGGCCTCGATGACCTCCCATACGTCGATGCCCATCCGGTCGAAGACGACTTTCAGCTCGTTGACGAGGGCGATGTTCACCGAGCGGAAGATGTTCTCGAGGAGCTTGGCGCTCTCGGCCACCTCGGGCGAGGAGACGGGGACAACCTGCTCCACGGCCGCGCCGTAGAGGGCGCAGGCGACCTCCTGGGAAGCCGGGTCGAGGCCGCCCACGATCTTGGGGATGTTCTTCGTGTGGTACTTCGGGTTGCCCGGGTCTTCCCGCTCGGGCGAGAACGCGACGAAGGCCGTGGTGCCCGGGACGAGCCCCTTCGCCTCGAGCCGCGGGACGATCTCCTCGCGGGTGGTGCCCGGGTACGTCGTCGACTCGAGGACGACGAGCTGGCCGGGGCGCGCGACGGCCGCGATGGCCTCGGCCGTCTTCCGAATGTACGAGATGTCGGGCTCGCGGTGCTTTCCGAGCGGCGTGGGGACGCAGATGAGGATGGCGTCGCACTCGGCGAGGCGGGAGAAGTCGGTGGTGGCCGTGATGCGGCCGCGGGCGAAGGCCGCCGCGACGCGCTCGGGGCCGATGTGCCTGATGTAGCTCTCTCCCCTGTGCAGCGCCTCGGGCTTCTTCGGGTCGACGTCGAAGCCGAGGACCGGGAAGCCGGCCCCCTCGAAGACGAGGGCGAGGGGAAGGCCGACGTAGCCGAGGCCGATGACGCCGACGGTGGCAGTGCGGGAGGAGATCTTCCCGAGGAGGATCGACTTTTGGTCGGTCATTTCTCTCCCGAGACCTCCCTCCAGACGTCGACCAGGCCCTCGCGGGCGAGAAGCGTCCGGAGAGTCGCGTAGTCGAGGTCGTCCTTCCGGGCCGCGAGGAGAGCCCGGACGTCCCGAACGTGCTTCGTCGAGCCGCCCTCCCGAAAGAACGCGAGCTTCCGGACAACCACGTACTCGGGAGGAGCGATCCGGATGGTCCGCGGCCCGACGGGGAGAGCACGTGACCGCGGTAACGCCCAGCGGTGGAGCCACTCGTCTCCCGCGAAGTAGATGTCGGCCTTGAGCGCAGTCGGAATATGGAGGACGTTGACGTGCCCCCGGCTCGGGCGGGCCGACTCGATCCGGATCTCGTCCTCCTGCGGACAGTCGAAATCGTCCGACGCGAACGCCTGCGTCAACTTCTGGGCGGCCGCGGGATCGAGCTCGAGGACGATGTCCACGTCGTTCGTGAGCCTCGGCTCGCCGTAGAGCATCGCGGCGACCGAGCCCGTGACCATGTACCGAAAGCCAAGGCGCTCCAGCGGATCGACGAAGACGGCGAGGAGATCAGCCTCGGGCATGTAGGAAGCTCCTCCTCACGTACGATTCCACCATCTCATCGCTCCATGAGGGGTGCTCGGCCCGGACGAATGAGGCTTTCAGCGTCCACGCCGAAGCCCGGAGGCTCACCGCTCGCTCCCAGCGCTGGGTTGGAGTCCAACGCGCGTAGATCGCCATCTGCGCGGGGTCGGGAATGTCGTCCGGGGCGAGCAAAGGGCGCGGCTCGACCTCATGACTGCTCATGTCAGCTCCTGGTGGCGTTCGGCAGGGCAGCGAGGCGGACGCGGGCGTTTGGAGACGCGGCGGGCAGCGTCGTTCCGCAGACGCGCGCGATTGCGGCGGCGATGCGGTCCTGCACCTGCTCCGCTCCGGCCTGGCTCAGGTGGTCGTCGTCGGCGTAGAAGAACTTCCGCCCCTCGGCGTAGCGGACGTTGCCGTCGGGGAGCCGGAAGGCGTCGTCCACGCGGAGGAGCTCGACGCCGCTCCTGCCGCGGGCGAGGGCCTCCATCGTCGCGAGGATCTCCTGCCGGCGGGCCTCGCGCTCGTCCTGCGGGAGACGAGGGAGGCCTCCCTCGCGGCTCGCCTCCCAGGCGACGAACTCGCGGAGGTTCACGTTCTCGCCGACGCGGAGGGCCGGGATGGGGCCGACGAGGACGACCCGGCGGGCGGCGGCGAGGCCCTCGTCGGCGAGGGTACGGAGGTTCCGCGGGAACGTCTCGGCGTCGGCCCGGTCCCACCTCTCGACGACGAGGACGACGTCGGGCTTCCAGGCGCGCAGGTACCGGCGGCGCGCGTCGTCGAACTCCTTCGAGAAGGCGTTCCCGTCGTCGTTCCCGAACCAGGGCGAGATGCCGTCGGCGGAGAGGAAGGCGACGGTGAGGCCGAGCTGCCGGCAGGCGTCGTCGATGACCTTGCCGTACATGAGGGCGTGCGAGCTGCCGAGGACGACGACGCGCGGGGTGGCGCCTCCCCAGGCGTGGACGATGCCGCCGGTGCGCCAGGAGTCGACCGGGCGCGGCTCGGAGGGGGGCTCGACGACGTCGGCGTAGCGCGTCCCCTCCGAAAAGCCGCCTGTGGTCCCGTCGCCCGTCGCGCTGTAGAGCGAGACGGCGAAGGCGGGGCGCTCGAAGAGGTGCTGCGGGTCGATGGGCGTGGGGCGGAGGGCGAGGACGACGCTCGCCGCGGCCGCGAGGGAGAAGCCGGCGCCGAGGCCGAGGAGGCGCCGCTCGCGGCCGGGGCCGCGCCGGCGCATCGGCTGCTCGACGAAGTGGTAGGCGACGACCGCCGCGAGGACCCCGAGGGCCGCGCCCCAGAGCTCGCCCTCGCGCTTCGGGAAGCCGCGGTAGTCGGCAAGGGTGCGGCCGAGGACGATGCCGGGCCAGTGCCAGAGGTAGATGGAGTACGACATCTTCCCCACGAGGACGAGCGGCGGCGCGGAGAGGAAGCGTGCGAGGGAGCCCTCGCCCTCGGCGACGGAGACGATGACGGCCGCGGCGCCGAGCGTGGGGAGGAGGGCGACGACGCCGGGGAAGGGGTGCGCGCCCGAGAGGAAGGCGCTCGCGGCGAGGACGGCGGCGAAGCCGGCCCAGCCGGCGGCCTCCGTGGCACGCGAGGGGCGGAAGGGGCGGAGGGGCGCGCCCGCCATGGCGGGGACGCGGAGCGCCGCGAGGAGGGCGCCGAGGAGCGGCTCCCACGCGCGGGTGGGGAGGAGGTAGAAGGTGGCCGCCGGGTGCGGGCCGGTGCCCCAGAGGGAGAGGGCGAGGCTGCCGGCCGCGAGGGCCCCGACGACGGCGGCGATGCGCGTGCGGAAGGGACGGAGGCGCGAGCAGAGGAGGAGGACCGACGGGAAGAAGAGGTAGAACTGCTCCTCGACGGCGAGCGACCAGGTGTGGAGGAAGGGGGCGTACTCGCCCGAGTCGCCCCAGTAGCCGCCGACGTTCCGCCAGATGTAGACGTTGGAGAGGTTGAGGAGCGCGAAGACGCCGTTCTTCGCCGCCTTGACGGCCTCGGAGGGGACGAGGAGGAGGGCCGCGAGCGAGACGGTGACGAGGACGGTCGTCGCCGCGTTCGGGAGGAGCCGCTGGATGCGCCGGAGGTAGAACTCGCGCATCGTGAAGCGCCCCTCGCGGAGGTCGAAGAGGATGACCGAGGCGATGAGGTAGCCGGAGAGGACGAAGAAGACGTCCACCCCCGTGAACCCGCCCGGGAGCGAGCCCGGGAAGGCGTGGAAGACGAGCACCGCCAGGATGGCGAACGCGCGGATGCCGTCGAGCGGGGGGGAGTACTTCATTTCCGGAGATCCACTGTCTTGAAAACGGCGCCCAGCGGGTATAGTTTATATACCGAGAAGGGTGTTGCGCCGATGGAATTCGAGTTCGACGAGAACAAGAGCCGGGCGAACAAGGCGAAACACGGAATCGACTTCGTCGAAGCTCAGGCGCTCTGGCTCGACGGCAGGCTCGTGGAGATCCCGGCCCGAACCGAGGACGAACCCCGCTTCCTCGTCGTCGGGACCGTTGGGGGGCAGCCCTGGTCGGCCGTTATCACTTATCGCGGGGAGCGCATCCGGATCATCTCCGTGCGCCGGTCTCGCCCCGAGGAGGTCTCCATCTATGAAAGCTAAGGAACTGGATCGCAAGTTCGACGACGGCGAGGACGTTTCCGACGTTCTCGACCTCGAGAAGGCCCGGAGGCCCGGACAGGAGCAGCGGCGCGTGAACGTCGACTTTCCGTGCTGGATGATCGAGTCTCTCGATCGCGAGGCGAGCAGGCTCGGGGTCACGCGGCAGTCGATCATCAAGGTGTGGATCGCGGATCGGCTCGAGCGGAAAGCATCCTAGGAGCGTATTGGGGTCTGGTCTACGTTCTACAGTCTGCGGGGATGGCTCAGGCCGGATCGCGGACCGTTTCGGCCGCCGCGAGGGCGAGGTCGGCCTTCGTCATCATCTCGACGAGGCCTTCGAAGGTGACGGTGGGCTTCCAGCCGAGCGCGCTCTTCGCCTTCGTTGGGTCGCCGAGGAGGAGCTCGACCTCGGCGGGGCGGAAGTAGCGCGGGTCGACGCGGACGAGGGTCTTTCCCGTCTTCGTGCAGCGGCCGGTCTCGTCGACGCCCGTCCCCTCCCACGCGAGGGTGATGCCGGCGCAGGCGAACGACCTCTCGCAGAACTCGCGGACGGTGTGGGTCTCGCCGGTGGCGACGACGTAGTCGGACGGCTCGGCGGCCTGGAGCATGAGCCACTGCGCCTCGACGTAGTCGCCCGCGAAACCCCAGTCGCGCTTGGCGTCGAGGTTGCCGAGCCAGAGGCAGTCCTGCCGGCCGTTCACGATGCGGCCGACTGCGCGGGTGATCTTGCGGGTGACGAACGTCTCGCCGCGGCGCGGGCTCTCGTGGTTGAAGAGGATGCCGTTGCAGGCGAAGAGGCCGTAGCTCTCGCGGTAGTTGACGGTGATCCAGTAGGCGTAGGCCTTGGCCACGCCGTAGGGGCTGCGCGGCCAGAAGGGCGTCGTCTCGCGCTGGGGAATCTCCTGCGCCTTTCCGAAGAGCTCGGAGGAGGAGGCCTGGTAGAAGCGCGGGCGGATGCCCACCTCGCGGATCGCCTCGAGGATGCGCACCGCGCCGAGGGCGGTGACCTCGGCGGTGTACTCGGGGATGTCGAAGCTCACCTTGACGTGGCTCTGCGCGCCGAGGTTGTAGATCTCGTCGGGCTGCACGCGCCGGAGGACGGTGTTGAGCGAGGAGGCGTCGTTCAGGTCGCCGAAGTGGAGGATGAGCCGCCTCCCCTTCTCGTGCGGGTCCTGGTAGATGTGGTCGAGGCGCGCCGTGTTGAAGGACGACGAGCGGCGAACGAGGCCGTGGACCTCGTAGCCCTTGGAGAGGAGGAGCTCGGCGAGGTACGAGCCGTCCTGGCCGGTGATGCCGGTGACGAGGGCTTTCTTCATCTTGTCTTCTCTACCCGGGACCTTTCTGCGAGGTACCAGTCGAGGGTCTTCTTCAGGCCCTCGGCGAGCGGGGTCGTCGCCTTCCAGCCGAAGCGCTCGAGGGCGCGGGAGGTGTCGAGCCTGCGGCGGGGCTGGCCGTTGGGCTGGGAGGCGTCCCAGGCGATCTCGCCCGGGAAGCCGGTGAGCGTGCGGATGGTCTCGGCGAGGTCGCGCATCGAGATCTCGGCCCCGGAGCCGAGGTTGACGGGGTCGGCCCCCTCGTAGCGCTCGGCGGCGGCGACGATGGCGTCGGCGGCGTCTTCCACGTAGAGGAACTCGCGGGTGGGGGTGCCGTCGCCCCAGAGCGTGACGCTCGGCGCCCCGCTCTCCTTCGCCTCGACGAACTTCCGGAGCATGGCCGGGATGACGTGGCTCGAGAGGAGGTCGAAGTTGTCGCGCGGGCCGTAGAGGTTGACGGGGAGGAGGAAGACGCCCGGGAAGCCGTACTCCTGCCGGTAGCCCTGGAGCATGACGAGGAGCGCCTTCTTGGCGATGCCGTAGGGGGCGTTCGTCTCCTCGGGGTAGCCGTTCCAGAGGTCGTCTTCGCGGAAGGGCACCGGCGCGAACTTGGGGTACGCGCAGACGGTGCCGAGCTGGACGAACTTGCGCAGCTCCTTCGCACCGGGGTGCGTGCGGCACGCCTCGATGAGGTGGATCCCCATGAGGGCGTTGTCGCGGAAGAAGCTGCCGGGGTGGAGGCGGTTCGCGCCGATGCCGCCGACCTTCGCCGCGAGGTGGAGGACGACGTGCGGGCGCGAGAGCTCGAGGAGCATGTCGACGTCGTCGGGCTCGAGGAGGTCGAACTCGGTGACGGGCGGCGCGAAGACGACGTTCCCCGGGACGGCGCGGAGGCGCTCGACGAGGTGGCTCCCGAGGAAGCCGTTGCCGCCGGTGACGAGGTAGCGGGTGGTCATTTCCGGGCCTCCGGGCGGGCTCCGCCCTCGTGGGTGCCAGGAAAGGCCGCGTCACCTCGCATCGTCCGTCCGGACCCTCCTCCTCTGCGCCTGCGCCGAGGCGCCCGGGCGGGGGAAGTGGAAGGCTGTGGGGAGGGATGCTCGTACATGTGGGGTCCGTCGCGCCTCACCCGGACGGGTGAGCCCGTCCTTCCGTGGGGTCAGGTCTGCATTCTACACTCTACGGCGCCGTGGCGAGGCCCGCGCCGACGTCGGTGGAGAGGAGCGGGAGGCGGCGGGCGTGCTGGGTGAGGAGGGTCCAGAGCTCGGTGGCGGTGGCCTTCGGGTTCGCCTCGGCCCAGAGGGCCACGAGGCCCGCGACGTGCGGCGTGGCCATGCTCGTGCCCGAGAGGCGGCGCGTGCGCGCGGGCATGGGGAAAGCGGAGAGGACGTCGACGCCCGGCGCGACGACGTCGACCTGGCCCCCCTTCGGGTTGAGGCCGCGGTTGGAGAAGTCGCCGAGCTGCATCTTCGCGTCGATGGCGCCGACGGCGAGGATGGAGGGGCAGTTCGCCGGGTGGCCGACGGGCGCGTGCCACCCTTCGTGGCGGGAGCTCTCGTTGCCGGCCGCGGCGACGATGAGCGTGCCGGCGGCGAGGGCGCGCTTCCCCACCGACTCGAAGACCTCGCTGAAGGGGGTGTCGACGCGGACCTCGGCGCCGAGCGACATGGAGACGACGCGCGCCCCCTGCGCGATGGCCCAGTTGATGCCCGCGAGGATGCCGCCGTCGGCGCCGCCGCCGTTGTCGTCGAGGACCTTGCCCGCGAGGATGGCCGACTCGTACGCGATGCCGTAGCGGGGCGGCTGGAAGGGCGAGCGTGGGCCGCAGGCCGTGCCGATGCAGTGCGTGCCGTGGCCGTGGCCGTCCTGCGCCTTGTAACCGGGGACGAAGCTGACGGCGGTGACGGAGCGCGAGGGGAAGTCGGGGTGGCGGAGGTCGAAGCCGGTGTCGAGGACGGCGACCTTGACCCCCTTGCCCGTGTACTTCGACGCCGGGACGCCGGTGGCCTGGAGGCCCCAGGTGACGGCGCGCTCGGAGGCGGCCGGCGCGGCGGCGGCGCGCCTGCGGGGTGCGGCGTAGGCGTGGACGACGCGCTCGGGCTCGACGGCGAGGATGCGGGCCGCGTTCTCGGCCGCGGCGGTGCGGATGCGGGCCGTGCGGGCGGCGTCGCGCGGGTCGACGTTGACGAGGGCGACGCCGAGGCGGTCGAAGAAGACGGCGTCGGCGCCCTCGGTCTGCTCGGGCGTGAGGACGCCGGAGCGGACGTCGAGGGTGGTGGCGATGCGGGGCCCGGCCGCGCGCCGGAGGGCCGCCACGGACATCCGGACGGAGCGCTCGGAGAGGAGGACGAGGAGGCGGCCGGTGAATGCGTCGGTCATTTCAAGTCACTCACTCAAAGTGATTTGGGAAATCAGACTCCGGGCTTTTCGCAGCCTCCGGCCCCCTGGGTGGCACAAGCGAGCCAAGGCCGTCCACCCTCGTCCGGTCGTGCGGCGTTCTCGTTTTTTCGGACCCCCACCTGCTACACCGCGCCAACACGACCGGAGTGCCTAAGCGTGGCGGAAGGATAGGCTTACGGGTTGCACAGAGTCAACCCACCCCGGCGGGGTCTGGTCTGCGCTCTACACTCTGCGCGGCGGCGCGCAGAGTGTAGAGCGCAGACCAGACCCCACCTCTATTTCGCCCGGGCGAGGAGCCAGGACTGGAGGAGGTCGGGGCCGGTGCCGAGGCCGGTCTTCACGCCGCGGTCGAGGTCGGCGAGGGAGGAGAGGGCGGCGACGAGCTCGTCGGTCGTCCAGTCGAACGAGGCGAGGTAGGCCTTGTGGAGGACGAACGGGTGGCCGTCGACCGGGATCGGCGCGGCGCCCGGGCGCTCGGAGCGGAGGCGCGGGAGGACGCGGTCGGCGAAGGTGCGGTAGTCGGCGCGGCGCGCGGGGGGCTCGGCGCCCGGCTCGGCGAGCGACGCCTTGAGCGCGAGCATCCGGCGGACGTCGGCCGCGAGGAGGCCGAGGAGCGGGAAGAACGCGGCCTCGCCCTTCGGCCCCTTCTTCGCCGGGGCGCCCGGCTCCTCCTTCCCGAACGAGCGGAAGGCGGTGAAGTCGTCGGAAGAGAGGAGGCGCTCGGCGATGCGGAGCGCCTCGAGGAAGCGCTTCTTCGCGACGGCCTCGACGAAGTCGGAGCCGTACTCCTTCCGCTCGTCGGCGACGAGGCGGGCCGCGGCCTCGGCGGTGACGCGGCTGCCGGCGGCGGTGTCGACGAGGCGGTCGAGCTCGGAGAGGAAGGCGCGCGCGGTGAGCCGGCCCCGCTCGGTGAGGGTCTCGAAGACGTCGGGCTCGGCGCTCTTGCCCCGCTCGAGGACCCGCTCGAGGCCGAGCGCGTGGAGGCGCTCGCGGCGCGCGGCGTCGTCGGGGGCGAAGAGCCGCGCGACGAGGGAGCGGCGGAGCTCGGCGAGGGCGGCGTGGTCGGGGTCGGGCGAGACGGCGCGGAGGAGGAGGACGTTGTCGCCCGGGGTGGCGCGGAGGACGTAGTCGAGGAGGCGCGAGAGGGCGGTCTCGGCGGCCTCGCCGTCGTCGACGGGCCAGCCGAGGAGCTGCGCGAGATCGGCGGCGCGGTCGCCCCTGCGGACGCGGCCGGTGAGCTTGCGGGCGGTCTCGGACGGGTCGCCCTCGACGAGGGCGCCCGCCTCGCGCGCCAGGGCGCGGGCCTTGCGGGCGAGGCGCTCGAGCACGCGCGGCTCGGAGGGGGCGCCGGGCGGGGCGCCGAGGCCCGCGTCGCCCGCCTCGTCGAGGAGGGCGTCGATCTCGTCGGCGGTGAGCTTCTTCGTCCGGAGGAGGTCGGTGACGTCGAGCGAGACGAGGCGGTTCGTGGCGAAGAGGGCGATCGTCGCCGCGTCGGCGACGGCCTCCTTCACGCCGTTCCCCGTCCCCTCGTACTCGGCGACCTCCCCCTCGGGGAAGGCCGCGCGGAAGACCCTGCCGACGCGGTGCGCGGCCTCGGCGACGAACCACTCGTCGTCTCCGAGGACCGTGAGCACCGTGGGGAGCGGGTTCTTCGCGACGGCCTCGAGGAGGGGCGCGAGGGCGCCGAACGGGTCGCCGCGCACGGGGAACCTCTCCGGGGTCAGAGGAGGCCCTTGTCCTGCATCTCCTGGCACTCGAGGCAGTGCCGGGCCCAGGGGACGGCCTCGAGCCGCTTCTCCTGCATCTGCCCCTGGCAGTGGACGCAGACGCCGTAGGAGCCCTGGTCGAGGCGGAGGAGCGCCTGGTCGATGAGGAGGAGGGTCTTGCGGTCGGACTCGGAGAGGGAGAAGGCGAACTCGCGGGTGTAGGCCGAGGTCGCGCGGTCGACCATGTCCTGCGCCTGCTCGTCGACGGACTCGTCGGTGACCTCGCGGTTGCGCGAGAGGTCGTGGAGGAGCTCTTCCTGCTTGGCGAGGAGCCGCTTGCGGAACTTCTCGAAGGGGTCCTTCGGGCCGTGGTCGTGGCCCTTCGGCGCCGGCTTCGGGGCGGGCTTCGGGGGGGCCTTCGGGGCGGGCTTCACGGGCGTCTTCTCGGGAGCTTTCGCGGGGGCCTTGGCCGGGGTCTTCGCGGGCGCCTTGGCGGAGGCCTTGGAGGCGGGCTTCGCCGGGGCCTTCGCAGGGGCTTTCTTCGCTGCGGGCGCGGTTTTCGTCGCCATGGGGACTCTCCCCCTTCCAACGTTCCGGGACGCCCCAGGGCGCCCGGCCGGCGGGCCGGACCGGTGTTTGTCAGGCCCTTCCGGAATCGCGGGACTCTAGCACAGCCCGCTCCGTTCCCGGGCGTCTATTCCGCGTGGGGTCTGGTCTGCACTCTACACTCTGCTGGGCGCAGCAGAGTGTAGAGTGCAGACCAGACCCCACGGTCTTACTTCCTGCGGGAGTAGAGGGTCTTGCGCGCGACGCCGAGGCGGCGGGCGGCCTCGGCGACGTTGCCGCCCGACTCGGCGAGGACGAGGGCGACGTAGGCGTCGGTGAGGTGGCGGAGGGTCCACCCGCGGCGCGAGGCGGCGGCGAGGTACTCCTCGGGCTCGGTGGCGCTCACGAGGCCGAGGTGGGGCTCGTCGACGGCGACGGCGCCGACCGCCTTCGCCTCGAGCGAGGCGCGGAGGAGGACGTTCTCCAGCTCGCGGAAGCTGCCGCGGAACGGGTGCGAGCGGAGGGCCTTCTGCGCGGCCGGGGTGAGCTCGCGCGGGCCGCCCGCCGCGCGGAGGACGGCGCGCGCCGCCGCGAGGAGGTCGGCCTTCCGCTCGGCGAGCGTGGGGAGGCGGACCGTGAGGACGGCGAGGCGGTAGTAGAGGTCCTCCCGAAAGTCGCCCGTCCGGACGCGCCGCGGGAGGTCGGGGGCGGCGGAGGCGACGAAGCGGGCCTCGATGGAGGTCTCGCGCGTGCCCCCCACGCGCCGCACGACGCGCTCCTCGAGGACGCGGAGGAGCTTGCCCTGCGCGCGCGGCGAGAGGACGTCGATCCGGTCGAGGTAGAGGGTCCCCTTCCCCGCCCCCTCGAGGAGGCCCGGCTTCCCCGCCACGGCGCCGGTGAAGGCGCCGCGCTCGTGGCCGAAGAGCTCGCTCTCGAAGAGGTCGTCGGAGAGGGCGGCGAGGTCGATGCGGACGAAGGGCTCGGAAGCGCGCGGGGAGCGGTCGTGGAGGAGCCGCGCGAGGCGGTCCTTCCCCGTGCCGGGGGCGCCGAGGAGGAGGACGGTGGCGTCGGAGCCGAGGCTCCGCTCGAGCCGCTCGAGCTCGTCGGCGAGGCCGCGGTGGCGCGTTGCGAAGAGCGTCACGCCGTCGGGCCCCGCGGGGCTACTTCGTGAAGGCCTGCGTCTCTTCCGGGGCGTCTCCCCAGAGACGCTCGAGCCCGTAGAAGCGCCGCGCCTCCTCGTGGAAGAGGTGGAAGACGACGTCGCCGTAGTCGAGGAGGATCCAGGCGCCCTTGTGGTACCCCTCGTGGGAGTAGGGACGCCGCCCCTCGGCCTTCATCGCCATCTCCACCGCGTCGGACATCGCCTGCGCCTGCCGCTCGTTCGTGGCGGAGGCGAGGACGAAGTACTCGGCGAAGGCGCCGAGCTCCTTGAGGTTGAGGACGACGAGCTTCTCGGCCTTCTTGTCGAGGAGGGCCTGGACGGCCCGCTGCATCTGGTGCTGGATGCGAGCGTCGGCCTCGACGTTCCGCTCGAGGCGGGCCTTCTCGGCGGCGGCCGTGGCGGCGGGAGCGCGCTTCGCCCGGCCCTTCGGGAGCGCGCCGGCGATGATCTCGTCGACGGCTCCGGCGGCGGGCGCCGGGGGCGGCATGGCCGGCTTCTTCTTCGCGGGGGCGGGGCGCCCGGTCGCCGCGGGCTTCTTCGCGGTCGCCGGCGCGGCGTCGGCCTTTACGGCGCGACGTACAGGCGGTGACGCCTTGCGTACCGCTCCACCGCGGGGGGAAGACTTTCGCTCAGGCTTTGGACGCTCGGGAGTGCGCTTCTTATCCACGTGGAGGAGATTGTAACCGGGGCGTTCCCCGCCCAGAAGACCGTCTCGTGATCGGCCACCTCGTCGCGGGGCCGCGCCCCGAGCGGGGCGAGCCGGTGGGCGAGCTCGGCCGGGAGCTTCTCGCGGAGGTCGGGGTAGTCGGTCCCCTCGCGGTAGACGACGACGATCCGGTAGTCGGAGACGATCTCGCGCCACTCGCGCCAGGTGTGGAGGCCGGCCATCGAGTCGGAGCCGACGACGAGGAAGACCTCGCTGTCGGGGTGGTTCGCGCGGACGTGGCGCAGGGTCTCGACGCTGTAGGTCGTGCCGCCGCGGGAGGCCTCGAAGTCGGAGAGGAGGAGGTGCGGGTACGCCTCGAGGGCGACGGCGCACATGCCGAAGCGGTGGAAGGCCGAGGCCGAGGGGCCCTGCGGCTTGTGCGGCGGCGCGAACGCGGGGACGTAGAGGATCTCGTCGAGGCCCGTCGCGACGCGCGCCTCCTCGACGGGGAGGAGGTGGCCGAGGTGGATCGGGTCGAAGGAGCCGCCGTAGACACCCAGGAGGTGGGGGCGGTTACGCATCGGGGTCCTCCCCTGCGGGCGGGACGCGGCTCTCGACGGGGAGGACGGGCACGGGCCTCGCGCCCATCTCCTCGAGCCGGCTGCCGAGCCAGGTGACGAGCGGGTCGAGGCCCTTGTGGGCCGCGCCCGAGATGGCGAAGAAGCGGAGGCCGCGACGCGACGCGGCGGACCTCACCGCGGCGACCTGCTCGCGGCTCGCGATCTCGATCTTGTTCGCGCAGAGGACCCGCTCGCGCGCCGCGAGCTCGGGCGCGAAGGCCTCGAGCTCGCCCTCGATGACCGAGACGGCCTTCTCGGCCGCGGCGTCGGGGTCGTCGGGGTCGAGCGCGGCGGCGTCGACGAGGTGGCAGATGAGCCGCGAGCGCTCGACGTGCCGGAGGAACCGGATGCCGAGGCCGTGCCCCTCGCTCGCCCCCTCGATGAGGCCGGGGACGTCGGCGGCGACGAAGGTCTTGAAGCGTTCCCACGAGACGACGCCGAGGTTCGGGACGAGCGTCGTGAAGGGGTAGTCGGCGATCTTCGGGCGCGCGGCCGAGATGGCGGCGATGAGCGTCGACTTGCCGGCGTTCGGGAAGCCGACGAGGGCGACGTCGGCGAGGAGCTTCAGCTCGAGCGCGAGCGAGCGACGCTCGCCCTCGGTGCCGGGCTCGGCCCGCCGCGGCGTGCGGTGCGTGGGGGTGGCGAAGTGCTGGTTGCCGCGGCCGCCGCGGCCCCCCTGCGCGACGAGGAGGACCTGCCCGTGCTCGGCGAGGTCCCCGAGGACCTCGCCCGAGTCGGCGTCCTTGACGATCGTGCCGACGGGGACGGAGATCTCGATGTTCGCGCCCTTCTTCCCCGTGCAGTTCGAGCCCATGCCGTGCTGGCCACGGCCGGCCACGAACCGCTTCTTGAAGCGGAAGGGGTAGAGGGTGTTGAGGCCCTCGTCGGCGACGATGCGCACGCTGCCGCCGTCGCCTCCGTCGCCGCCGTTGGGGCCGCCGTGAGGCTCGCCCTTCTCGCGACGGAACGCGACGCAGCCGTTGCCGCCGTCGCCGGCCGAGACCTGTATCGACGCTTCGTCGAGGAACATCGAACGCGTGCGCCGGAGTTGCCGCGAAGGGCGCCCTCGCGGGCGCCCTCAGCGGATCAGTTGGCGGCCGCGGCCTCGGAGCCGGGCTGGGCGCACGGCTTCACGCTGACGTAGCGGCCCTCGCGGCCCCGGTCCTTGAAGTCGACGATGCCGTCGACCATCGCGAAGAGCGAGTCGTCCTTGGCGCGGCCGACGTTCAGGCCCGGCTTGAGCGGGGTTCCCCGCTGCCGGACCAGGATCGAGCCGCCCGTGACCCACTGGCCCGCGAAGCGCTTCACGCCGAGGCGCTGGGCGTTCGAGTCGCGGCCGTTGCGGGAGGAACCCTGACCTTTTTTGTGAGCCATCGCAGCTTCCTCTCAGGGGTCTCAGGCCGAGATCGACTCGATCCGGACTTCGACGAGGTTCTGGCGGTGCCCGTGGGACCGCTGGAACCCCTTGCGCTTCTTCTTCTTGTAGACGATGAGCTTCGGTCCCCGCGTCTCGCGCACGACGACGCCCTTGACGGACGCGCCGGAAACGAGCGGGTTGCCGAGGCGGAGGGTTTCCCCCTCGCCAACGGCCAGGACCTCGGGCAGCTCGAGCGCATCGCCCTTGGTGAACGTCTTGTCGTGGAAGCGCTCGATCTGGATGACGTCGCCCTTGGCGACCCTGACCTGCTTCCCCCCGGTGCGGATGACGGCGTACATCGATTCCTCCCCCGACCTCGGGTCAAAAGGGCCGACGAACATACCTGCCCCCGCCCGGAATGTCAAAGCCCGGAGGCTTCCCTGACCCCCCTCCCCGGTAGGAGACGCCGAGGGCGTCGAGGCGGGCGAGGTGGGGGGCGAGGCGGGCGCGGAAGTCGGCGAGGTCGCGCGCTTCGCGGGGGGACCAGACGACCTCGGCGAGGGCGGCGAGGCGGGGCCAGGCCATGTACTGGACCGCCTCCGGGGTCGCCATGAACTCGGTCCAGAGCTGCGCCTGGGCGCCGAGGACGCAGGACGCCCGATCCCCTCCCTCGAGCTCCGGGGGGACCGGCTCGAACGCGTAGACCGTCTCGAGCGGGAGGAAGCCGCCGATGGCGAGCGGCTCGCCCGGCTCCTTCGACTGGTAGTAGTCGAGGTAGGTGTGGCTCATCGGGGCCATGACGACGTCGTGGCCGGCGCGCACCGCGTCGAGACCGCTCTTCGCCCTGCGCCAGCTCATGACGACCGCGCCCGGGACGGCCGGGCCGCCGTCGAGGATCTCGTCCCAGCCGACGAGGCGGCGCCCCTTCGAGGCGAGGAATGCCCCGACGCGCCCCATCAGCCACGAGTGGAGCTCCTCGGCGTCCCGGGCGCCCGTCTCGCGCATCCGCGCGCGGGCGGCCGGGCTCTCGTTCCACTCGCGGGGCGGGACCTCGTCCCCGCCGACGTGGACGAAGGGCGACGGGAAGAGGTCGACGACCTCGGCGAGGACGTCGGTGAGGAACGCGATCGTCCGGTCGTCGACGGAGAGGACCCGCTCGGAGATCCCCCACCGCGTCCAGACCTCGACGGGATCGGTCGTGTTGCCGAGCTCCGGGTAGGCCGCGAGGATCGCCTGCGCGTGCCCGGGCATCTCGATCTCGGGGACGACGGTGACGAAGCGCTCCGCGGCGTAGCGGACGACCTCGCGGACGTCGTCCTGCGTGTAGAAGCCGCCGTGCGGGGTTCCGTCCCCCTTCTCCTCGTCGCGCCCGAGCTGCGACTCGCGGCGGCGGGAGCCGACCTCGACGAGGCGCGGGTACTTCCGGATCTCGAGCCGCCACCCCTGGTCGTCGGTGAGGTGCCAGTGGAAGACGTTGAGCTTGTGGAGCGCCATGAGGTCGATGTGGTCGAGGACGGCCCTCTTCGGCATGAAGTGGCGCGCGACGTCGAGGTGCGAGCCGCGCCAGGAGAAGCGGGGACGGTCCTCGACCCGCACGGCGGGGACCTCCCAGCGGACGCCCGGCGTGACCGCCCGGCGGAAGAGCTGGGGCGGGAGGAGCTGGCGCAGTGTCTGAACGCCGTAGAAGGCCCCCGCCGCCGCCGGGGCCGCGATCTCGACGCCTCTCGGGGTCGACGTGAGCCGGTAGCCCTCGGGGCCGAGGGACGCGAGGCTCCGGTCGATCCGGAGTCGGATCTCCGGCGAGGCCGGGACCGCCCGCGCGGCGCCGTCGAGGAGAGGGAAGGGCCATCCCGTGGCCCGCCGCAGCTCCTCCTGCAGGAGCTCGGCCGTCCGCCGGAGGCTCGCGTCGGCGCGGAGTCGCGTGGCCGGGCCGAGGACGAACGTTCCCTCTCCCCGCTCGAGACGGACGGGCCGCGGAACGACGGCGACGGGCGCCGGGGGAAGAGCGGCCTGCGAGGAGAGGAGGAGCGCGGCGGCGAGCGGCGAGGCCATCGCCGCGATGATGCCCGAACGCGCTCCGGGGACACCGCTCCGCGTATCCTCTGGCGGCGTGAGCAGCGGGCGACGACGTCTTCCGGAAGCGGGGTTTCGCGCCGTACGCACGGGCCTCGGCTTCTTCGCGTTCGCCGGCCTCCTCGCCGCCGCTCCCGCCCCGGCCGGGGACCTGAAGGAGCCGGCGGTGGCGGCGGCCGCGGGCGCGACGGACGCGAAGGGGCCGGAGGAGCCGAAGGTCGCATGGCCGCCGATCTCGGAGATCGTCGTCGTCCGCGAGGACGTCTTCTCCGCCGCCGACGCCGCCAGGGCCTTCATCCCCTACGGCCTCGCGAACACGCTCCACTCCGAGACGCGCGAGCGCTACATCCGGCGCGAGCTGCTCCTCAAGCCGGGGGACCCGCTCGACCCGGAGGCCCTCGCCGAGGCCGAGCGCCGGCTGCGCGCGACACAGCTCTTCCGCCACGTCACCGTGCGCTCCGAGGGGACGAAGGTCGTCGTGGAGACGGGCGACAACTGGACGCTCATCCCGCGGGTCGCGATCTCGAGCAAGGGCGGGAAGCTGACCTACCAGTTCGGGATCGAGGAAGGGAACCTCTTCGGGAGCGGCCGCAGCCTCGGGTTCAGGTACGACAAGGGGACCGAGCGGATCTCGCGCTCGCTCACGTGGCTCGAGCCGCAGCTCTTCGGCTCGCGGTGGGCCGCCCGCGTCTCGGCCTCGGACCTCTCGGATGGGCAGGCGACGGAGTTCGCGCTCTACCGCGTCTTCGACAGCCTCCAGACCCCCTACGCCGGCTCCGTCTTCTACCGGCAGGCGACCTTCGAGACGAAGCAGTACGCCGGAGGGAACGAGGTCGCGGTGTGGCAGAAGGACGAGCGGCGCGTGGAGCTGGAGGGGGGGCTCCTCGTCGGGGTCCGGGGCGACGTCGCCCACCGCATGATCGCCTTCTTCGGGCCCGAGAAGGTCGACCTCGCGCAGGGGAGCTTCGGCCCTCCCCCGCCTCCCGACGGCAGGTCGTTCCTCTGGACCGGGATCGGCTACCAGCGCGAGGCGCGGGACTGGATCGTCCGGCAGAACTACGAGCAGCTCGGCCGCGACGAGGACTTCAACCTCGCCCCGGTGGGGCGCGTCGACGTGGCCGGGTCGTTCCCCGCGCTCGAGTCGGACGGCGCGGCGCGCGTCCGCTTCGCCGGCTCGGTCGGGACGCTCGTCGGCGCCGGGTTCTCGCTCTTCAGCGTCGCGGCCGAGACGCGGCTCGACGGCGGCTTCCAGAACGCCCGCGTCCGCGCCGCCGTTCGCGGCTGGTGGCCCGTCGGGCGCTTCCTCGTCGCGACGCGGCTCGCCGTGCGCCAGGCCTGGAACTCGGACCCGGAGTACCAGATCCAGCTCGACGGGCAGAACGGCGTCCGGGGCTACAAGCTCTACGCCGTGTCGGGCGAGGGGAACGCCACCGCGAACGCCGAGGTGAGGTTCGTCCTCGTCCCCGACCTGGCGAGGATCGCCGTCCTCGGGGTCGCCGCGTTCGCCGACGGCGGGATCTCGTGGGGCGACCCCGACGGCTGGTGGAGGCTCGCCGACGCGGGCATCGGGCTGCGGATCGGCCTCCCCCGCGCGGGCGTGAACACGCTCCTCCGGATGGACATCGCCCGCGCGTTCCGGCCCGACCCCCAGGGCCGCACCGGCTGGCTCCTCTCCTTCTCGAGCGGCCAGGCGTTCTAGCGGGGTCTGGTCTGCACTCTACACTCTGCGCGTCGCGCGCAGAGTGTAGAGTGCAGACCAGACCCCGCGGGATTACCGGGAGGCGAGCCAGCGCTCGGCGTCGATGGCGCTCTTGCAGCCCTCGCCCGCGGCGCTGATGGCCTGGCGGTAGATGTGGTCGGCGACGTCGCCGGCGGCGAAGACGCCTTCGACGGAGGCGTACGTCGTCGGGTGCTTCACCTCGAGGTAGCCGACGTCGTTCATCGCGAGCTTGCCGCGGAAGATCTTCGTGTTCGGCTCGTGGCCGATGGCCGAGAAGTAGCCCTGCACCGGGATCTCGCGCTCGTCGCCGGTCTTGAGGTTCTTCACGCGGATGCCGCGAACGCCCGTCTCGGGCTCGCCGAGGATCTCGGTGATCGTGCTGTCCCAGACGACCTCGATCTTCGGGTTGTCGAGGACCCGCTGCGACATGATCTTCGAGGCGCGGAACTCGTGGCGCCGGTGGACGAGCCAGACCTTCGTCGCGAACTTCGTGAGGAAGGTCGCCTCTTCCATCGCGGTGTCGCCGCCGCCGACGATGGCGACCTCCTTGCCGCGGAAGAAGAAGCCGTCGCACGTGGCGCAGGCGGAGACGCCGTGGCCCATGAGCTTCCTCTCGCTCGGGAGGCCGAGGTACTTGGCCGAGGCGCCCGACGCGACGATGAGGGCGTCGCACGTGACCTTCGCGCCGGTCTCGAGGGAGAGGACGAAGGGGCGAACGTCGAGGTCGGCGTCGACGACGGTGTCGTTCACGATCTCGGCGCCGAACCGGACGGCCTGCCTGCGCGTGACGTCCATCAGCTCGGGGCCCTGGATGCCGTGCTCGAAGCCGGGATAGTTCTCGACCTCGGTCGTCGTGGTGAGCTGCCCGCCGGGCTGGACCCCCTCGAAGACGACCGGCTCGAGGTTCGCGCGGGAGGCGTAGATGGCGGCGGTGAGCCCTGCGGGGCCCGACCCGATGATCGCGACGTGGTAGTGGCTCTTGTTCGGCATCTGTTCCTCGCTACGGCCGCGGCCCGGCGCGCAGAGTGTAGATTGCAGACCTGACCCCAAGGGACCCGGATCCGGTTCCGGGCGTCGATTCTGCACCCGGCGGCGAGCCGGGGCGCGCTCCTGAAGACGAGCGACCGGCTTCTGCTCTCGTTTGATATGGTCCGTTCGGTTGTCCGACGGTTGGCCGGCGCCCGCGACGCGAACCCGGACGGCGGTCCACGCTATTTTAGATGACGTCTAGAAAATCTGTCGAGACCTACGCGTGAGAACCCTCTGTTCGTAGCCCTTTCGTCCTACTTGACGCCTCTTTTCGTTAGAACTAGTTTAAAAAAAATTCCAGACAGGAGGGTCCGATGGCCGAGCTGAAGGGAACGAAGACTCACGAGAACCTCATGCACGCGTTCGCCGGCGAGAGCCAGGCGAACCGGCGCTACCTCTACTTCGCCGACAAGGCCGACATCGAGGGGTACCCCGAGATCGCCGGCAACTTCCGCGACACCGCCGAGGGCGAGACGGGCCACGCGCACGGCCACATGGACTACCTGAAGTCGGCCGGCGACCCCGCCACCGGGCTGCCGTTCGGGACGACCGAGCTGAACCTGAAGTCGGCCGTGGAGGGCGAGACCTACGAGTACACGCAGATGTACCCGTCCTTCGCGAAGACCGCCCGCGAGGAGGGCTTCGCCGAGGTCGCCGACTGGTTCGAGACGCTCGCGCGCGCCGAGAAGTCGCACGCGAACCGCTTCTCGAAGCTCCTCGCCGGTATGAACGCGTAAGGCCCCGCCGAACTCCCGGTTCCCCTCGTCCCGGGCGACGAGCGAACGGCGGGGCGCGGAGACGACTCCGCCCCCGCCGTCTTCGTTCCAGGAGTGAGCGCCATGATCTCGTTGACCCCCGCGAAGATCACCGACCCGAAGTCGCTGGCGACGGAGCTCTACCGGATCGCCGAGATCTGCCACGGCTGCCGCCGCTGCTTCTCGCTCTGCCCCTCGTTCGAGGTGCTGTTCAAGGGGCTCGACACGGAGGAGGTGGACGGCGACGCCGAGAAGCTCCCGAAGAAGGTCCTCGACGACTTCGTCGACCTCTGCTACGAGTGCAAGATCTGCGTCTCGCCGGCGCAGTGCCCCTACGTGCCGCCCCACAAGTGGATGCTCGACATCCCGCACGCCGTCCTCGAGAGCCGCCGCTTCCGGATGCAGGAGCAGGGGCTGTCGGTGCGGGAGAAGATGCTGACGAAGCCCGACCTCCTCGGGAAGGTGTCGCGGCCGGTCGCACCCATCGCCAACTTCGTGAATACGCTCCCCATGGCCCGCTGGGCGATGGAGAAGACGATCGGCGTCCACCGCGAGAAGGCGCTCCCGAAATTCGTCTGGGAGAACTTCACCCGCTGGTTCGAGAAGCGCGGGCCGTCGAAGGTGAAGGAGCCGGTCGCGAAGGTCGTCCTCTTCCCCACCTGCACGGTGGAGTGGAACCGCCCCGAGATCGGGAAGGCCGCCGTCCAGGTGCTCGAGGCGAGCAACGTCGAGGTCGCGGTCGACTACCCGCACTGCTGCGGGATGCCGTTCTTCGACGTGGGCGACTTCGACGCCGCGAAGAAGGCGCGCGAGGGGATGGTCGGCGCGCTGAAGGGGTGGATCGAGAAGGGCTACAAGGTCGTCACGCCCGGCCCCTCCTGCTCGCTGATGATGAAGAAGGAGTACCCCTGGCTCGCGCCCGACGACGCCGACACGAAGGCGCTCGCGGCCGCGACGCGCGACCTCTGCGAGTTCCTGATGGAGCTGAAGCAGGAGGGGAAGCTGAACACCGACTTCAAGGCCGCGCCGAAGTCGGTCGCCTACCACCTCCCCTGCCACCTGAACGTGCAGCGGATCCGCTTCAAGGCCTCGGACCTCCTCGCCCTGACGGGGGCGACGGTGACGACGGTGGAGAAGTGCTCGGGGCACGACGGCACGTGGGCGATGAAGGTGGAGTACTTCGAGGAGTCGATGAAGGTCGGCCGGAAGCTCTTCGACCCGCTCCTCGCCGCGAACGCCGACGTCATCGCGTCGGACTGCGCCCTCGCGAGCGTGCAGATCACGCAGGGGACGAGGCGCCCCGTGAAGCACCCCGTCGAGGTGCTGCGCGACGCCTACGGGCTCGCGCCCGCCTGAGGAGCCATGAAGAAGATCGAGATCGCCGACGTCAGGAACCTCCACGAGTACGAGCTCATCCGGGACGACTGGCGGAAGGAGGTCATCGCCGCGAAGGCCCGGCGGCGCGTCCTCGTCGGGCCGGCGCTCTCGCTCGTCTTCGAGAACCGGCTGACCGTCCTCCACCAGGTCCAGGAGATGTGCCGCGTCGAGCGGATCGTGAAGCCCGAGGCCGTGCAGGCCGAGATCGACGTCTACAACGAGCTCCTCCCCGGCCCCGGGGAGGTCGCCGCGACGCTCTTCATCGAGCTCCCGCCGAGCGCCGGGATCCAGGCCGAGCTCGACCGGTTCATCGGACTCGACGACGGGAAGAGCCTCTGGCTCGAGATCGGCGGCAGCCGCGCGTACGGCAGGTTCCTCGAGGGGCAGGCCCGCCCCGACCGGATCGCGGCCGTGCAGTTCGTGAGGTTCCCGGTCGGCGGCGGCGAGGGGATGCGCGACGCGCTGCGGGACCCCTCGGTGCCCGTGGCGGTCGTCGTCGACCACCCGGGCTGCAGGGCGCGGGCCGAGGTCTCGGAGGAGACGCGGCGCGAGCTCGCGCAGGACCTCGCGGCGGGCTGACGGGCGGCGCCTCCGCCTCTCGGCCGTGTGCTAGATTTCCGACATGCTCGTCTACATCCTCCGTCACGCGGAGGCCGAGGCCCTCTCTCCGAGCGGCCTCGACGCGGACCGCCCCCTGACCGAGGCCGGGACGAAGAGGATGAAGGCCGTCGCCCGCGCCATCTCCCGGATGGAGCCCGACTTCGACGCCGTCCTCGTCTCGCCCCTCCTCCGCGCCCGGCAGACCGCCGAGCCGGTGGCCGCCGCCTGCCGCTTCGACGGCGAGCTGCTGGTGACCGAGTCGCTCCTCCCCGGCTCCGACCCCGCGACCATCCTCGAGGAGCTCGAAGGGGCCGACTGGAAGTCGGTCCTCCTCGTCGGCCACGAGCCGCACGTGGGCCGCCTCTTCGGCCGCCTCGTCTCGGGGCGCAGGGACTGCGAGGTGCCGATGAAGAAGGCCTCCCTCGCCGTCTTCGAGATCGAGCCCCGCCTCGGCGCCAGCCGCGCCGAGCTCCGCTCCTACCTCCCCCCCCGCGTCCTCGAGCGCCTCTGACCCGTTCCCCCGGAACGGGGTCTGGTCTGCGTTCTACACTCTACGCGGAGCGGTCGGCGAGGAGCTTCTCGAGGGCCGCGAGCTTGCGGCGGAGGTCCTTCGTCGCGCTTTCGCCCGCGTCGCGCCGGGCGAGCATCGAGGCGCGGGAGACCTCGACGCCGAGCGCCTCGCCGATGGCGGGAAGCGTGGCGCGGGCGTGACGGCGGAGCGCCCCCGCGAGCGCGGCCCTCTCGCGCGAGAGGATGCGCGGCCGCGCGCGGAGCTCGGCGAGCGTCAGGCCGAACGCCTGCTCGAAGAGCCGGACCACCTCCTCGACGGACGGGGCCACGGGCTCGCGCTGGCGCCGCGGGACGTCGCGCGCCGCGTCGGCCGGCGCGAGGCCGGCGCGGGCCCCTTCCGCGAACGACGCCGAGCCGAGGTAGATCTGCCCGAGGACCTGTTTCCACGGGTCGTAGGACGCCGCGGCGGAGTCGGCGACGAACTCCCGGTAGCGCGCGGCGGCGGCGGCGCGGCGGGCGCCGAACACCTCGAGGAGGAAGGAGGCGTCGAGCCACGCCGGGACCGGCTCGAGCCCCGCGGTCGCCCGGTAGCTGCTCCAGGGCCACTCCTCCGCCGACTTCACCATCCCGGCGCGGACCGGGTTCCTCACGACGTAGCGGGCGACCTCGAGGAGGTGGGACTCGCGCTGGACGAGGACCGCCTTGAAGCGCCCCTGGAAGACGTGCCCGTCGCGGCCGTGGCGGCGGTTGAAGTGCTGGGCGTAGTCGCCGTTGAGCTGGCGCATGCCGCGCGAGAGCGTCGCCTCGGGCGTGCCGACGAGAAGGTGGTAGTGGTTCCCCATGAGGACCCAGGCGTGGAGCTTCCAGCCGAAGAGCTCGACCGCGCGGCCGAGGAGGCGGAGGAACTCGCGCCGGTCCTCGTCGTCGCGGAAGACCTCGCGACGCTCGTTTCCGCGGGACGTGACGTGCCAGAGGGCGCCGGCGTGGTCGAGGCGGAGGGGTCGGCTCATGCCGACAGTATAGTGTAGAAGGTAGACCTGACCCCAATCCTACTCGGGGCGCCAGAGGGCCTCGGGCTCGGAGCGGACCTTCGCGGCCCAGCGGGAGAGGACGAAGAGGAGGTCGGAGAGGCGGTTCAGGTAGACGAGGCACTGCTCGCCGATGACCTCGTGGCGGGCGAGCGTCGTGACGAGCCGCTCGGCGCGGCGGCAGACGGTGCGGGCCTGGTGGAGGTGCGCGCCGACGGGGCCGCCGCCGGGGAGGACGAACGAGGTGAGCTCGGGGAGGTCGGCGTTCAGCTCGTCGATCGTCGTCTCGAGGAACGCCACGTGCCGCTGTTCGACGACGGGCTGCTTCGGGTGGCGGTCGCCCGGGAGCGTCGCGAGGTCGGAGCCGAGGTTGAAGAGCTCGTTCTGGAGGCGGAAGAGGATGCCGTCGAGCCTCTCGCGATCTGCGTCCGCGGCGCCCGGGAGGTCGCGGTTCGCCACGCGGGCGAGGCCGAGGACGGAGTTGAGCTCGTCGACGGTGCCGTAGCTCTCGATCCGGATCGAGTCCTTCGCGATCCGCTGGCCGCCGACGAGGCTCGTCTCCCCCTTGTCGCCCCCGCGCGTGTAGACACGGTTGATCCGGATCGCCATGTGCTCTCCTCTCCCCGAAGAAAGATCCTGCTACCCTCCGCCCCGATGGCCGTGACGGATTACCACGTCCACACGGCGCGCTGCGGACACGCCGGCGGCGCGACCCGAGATTACGTCCTCCACGCGCTCGCGCGGGGGCTGACCGAGGTCGCGATCACCGACCACGTGCCGCTCTACTTCCTCCCCGGCGACGACCCCGACCCCGGCCTCGCGATGACGCGCGCCGAGCTGCCGGGCTACGTCGAGGAGGTGCTCGCGCTCCGCGAGGAGTTCCGCGGGCGGATCGACGTGCTGCTCGGGATCGAGGCCGACTACGCCGAGGGACACGAGGAGGCGCTCCGCGAGCTCCTCGCGCCGTGGGAGTGGGACGTCGTCCTCGGCTCGGTGCATCACGTGGCCGGGGGGTGGATCGACGCCCCCGGAGCGGGCGCCCGCCACGACCGCGAGGGCTCGGCGAACCTCTGGGGCGAGTACTACCGCCTGCTCGCGAAGGCGGCCTCCTCGGGCCTCTTCGACGTGATGACGCACTTCGACCTGCCGAAGAAGTTCGGGAACCACCGCCCGGAGGAGTGCGAGGAGGCCGAGGACGCCGCCGTCGCCGCCGTCCGGGCCGCCGGCGTCGCGGCGGAGGTGTCGAGCGCCGGCCTCCGCAAGGCGGTGGGCGAGGAGTACCCGGGGCCGATCCTCCTCGCGAAGCTCGTCCGCGCCGGCGTGCCGCTCGTCTTCTCCTCCGACAGCCACGCCCCGGCCGAGGTCGCCTGGGGCCGCGACAAGGTCGTCGCCGCGGCGAAGGCCGCCGGAGCGACGGAGCACGTCACCTTCCGGAAGCGCCGCCGCACCGTCCACCCGCTCTAGGGAAATTGGAAATTGGGGTCTGGTCTACGTTCTACAGTCTGCGCCTCGCAGACTGTAGAACGTAGACCAGACCCCCCGCCTAGGGGGCGACGAGCTCGACGCGGAAGGTGGGGGTGACGGTGAGGGTGAGGGCGGCGACGCGGCAGGGCCAGCCCTCGCGGCGGACGCGGGCGTCGACCCGCTGCCAGATCCAGTTCGCGAGGGCCTCGGCGGTCGGGACCGCGTCGTGGAACTCGGGGATCTCCGCGTTGAGGTTCCGGTGGTCGAGCGGACGGTCGACCTCCTCCTTGAGGACGCGGTCGAGGTCGAGGAGGTTGATGACCATCCCGTCTTCGGCCGACGGGTCGCCCGCGACGGAGAGCTCGAGCAGGTAGTTGTGGCCGTAGCCCGCCGGGTTCGACGCCGCGCCGTAGGTCGCGCGGTTCCACTCGTCGGAGCGGTCCCGGCGAAAGAGCCGGTGGGCGGCGTTGAAGTGGATCGTTCGCGAGATGAGGAGCATCGCCGCGGATTCTAGTGTCGGCGCGCACACGTTGCCTCTCGCCCTGTCCTTGAGCATGATGGGCGGAGCGTGACGACGCCAGAACGACGATGAGCCTGCCGCCCGGCACACGCCTCGGCCCGTACGACCTGCCGGGGGGCTTGCCTTCGGGCGCCCCCCGGACCCCCCGGGAGGCACGGGGATGACTCTCGCTCCCGGCACTCGACTCGGGCCCTACGAGATCGTCGCGCCGATCGAGGCGGGGGGGATGGGGTCGGTCTACCGCGGGCGCGACGCGCGGCTCCTGCGGGACGTCGCGGTGAAGGTCCTCCCGCTCGGGATGATGCAGGACGAGCGCGCCGTGGAGCGGTTCGTGCGGGAGGCGCGCGCCGCGGCAGCGCTCTCGCACCCGAACATCGTCGCGATCTACGACGTCGGCGACGCGGCCGTGAGCTACTCGGGGCCGTTCGGCCCACGGGAGGTGCGGCTCCGCTACCTCGTGGAGGAGTTCGTCGACGGCGGGTCGCTCCGGAAGGTCCTCCGGGGGACCTGGCGGCCCGACCTGCCGACGGTGGCGGGCTGGGCCGTGGGGATCCTCCGCGCGCTCGCCGCGGCCCACGAGAAGGGGCTCGTCCACCGCGACCTGAAGCCGGAGAACGTCCTCGTCGACTCGCAGGGGAACGCGAAGATCGCCGACTTCGGCCTCGTCCGCTGGATCTACCCGCAGACGGCCGCCCCCTCGCCGAAGGACGACGGGAAGAGCGGCCCGCCGACCCTGACCCACACCGGCTTCGTCGTCGGGACGCTCGGCTACATGAGCCCCGAGCAGGTGAAGGGAGAGCCGGTGGACGGCCGGAGCGACCTCTTCGGCTTCGGGATCCTCCTCTTCGAGCTGATCACGGGGTCCTCGCCCTTCGCCCGCTCGACGACGGACGCGGCGTTCGAGGCCGTCCTCGGGCACACGCCCTCCCCGGTGTCGGCGCTCGTCGCCGGCGTCCCCGAGCGCCTCGCGCGAATCGTCTCGTGGTGCCTCGAGAAGGACCCGGCGAAGCGCCCCGCGTCGGCGCGCGAGCTCCTCCCCTACGTCGAGACGCTCCAGCGCGAGGTGGCGGGGAGCGCCCGCGGGTCTTCGACGGGGCTCCCGCGCCTCTCGGACCTGCCCCGCGGGAGCCGCTCCGTCCCGCCGCTCCTCTGGCTCGCGACGGCCGTGGCGGTCCTCCTCGCGTTCGTCGGGGGCTTCGCCGCCGGGCGGGCGCGGCCCGATCCCCGCCCCGGCGCCGGCTCGGCCGCGGCCTGGACGGCGCGGCCGATCGTCCTGGGGTCCCCCTCGGAGACGGAGGTCGCGCTCCTTCCCGGCGGGAGCCGCGCCATCCTTGGGAGCGGCGACCTCGTCGACACGGAGACGGGGTCGGTCCGGCCGCACGCGCTCGGCGGCGCGCTCGGATCGCCGGTCGTCGGCCGCTCCGGGAGCACCGTCGTCGGGACGACCGAGGCGGGCGTCGTGGAGGTGCCGTTCCCCGAGGGGTCGCCCGCGAGGACCCTCGCCGCGGGCGCCTTCGAGCCCGCCCTCTCGCGGGACGAGTCGCTCCTCGCGTTCGTGCGGCACGAGGCGGGCGCGAGCGAGCTCTGGGTGGCCCGGCGCGACGGGAGCGCCCCGCGCCGCGTGGCCCGCTCGGAGGCGGCGTTCTGGGCCTGGCCGGCCTTCTCGGCCGACGGCGCGAGCCTCCTCTTCTACGGCGTCGACCGGAGCGGCCCGCAGGTCGGCTCGGGGCTCCTCTTCTTCGTCCGCCTCGCCGAAGGGACGCCCCTGCCGTTCGGGCCCGACGTCCGCCTCGACCCGGGCTCCCGCCCCGCGGTGCTGGCGGACGGGAGCGTCCTCGTGCGGACCCACGGGGCGCGCAACGCGCTCCTCGTGGAGAGGGAGGGCCGGACGGTCCTGCCGCTGCCGTTCGGGGCCGGGCTCTCGCTCCTCGCCGTCTCGCCCGGCGGAGAGACGATCGCGGCCCGCCCGGAGGGCGGGCCGCTCGTCCTCTGGAGGAGGGCCTCGGGAGCTACTTGACGCCGAGGAGCTCGACGTCGAAGAGGAGCGTCGCCCCCGGCGGGATGACGCCGCCGGCGCCGCGGTCCCCGTAGCCGAGCTGGGGCGGGATGAGGAGCGTCCGCTTGCCGCCGACCTTCATCGTGGCGACCCCTTCGTCCCAGCCCTTGATGACGCGCCCGCGCCCGATCGGGAACTCGAACGGCTGGCCCCGATCGACCGAGCTGTCGAACTTCTTCCCCTTCGCCCCGTTCTCCCAGAGCCAGCCCGTGTAGTGCATGACGCAGGTCTGGCCCGCCGCCGGGGAGGGGCCCGTCCCGACGACGGTGTCCTCGTAGGAGAGCCCGCTCTCGGTCTTCACCATCTTCGACTCCTTCTTCGCGGCCTCGGCGGCGGCCTTCGGGGCGGCCGGCTCGGCCGTTTTCTGCGCGAGCGCCGCGGGGGCGGCGAGCGCGAGGGCGCAGACGATCGCGATCGTCCTCTTCATCGTGGTCCTCCTGTCCTGTCCTTCGGTCACGCGAGCGCGGAGTCTAGCCCGGAGCGCCGCCCGCGGCGGCGATGGTCCGCTCGAGCTGCTCGACGTCCTCCCGGCTCCCGATGTAGAGCGGGGTCCGCTGGTGGTTCTCCTCGGGGAAGATCGAGACGATCCGCCGCGTCCCGTCGATCGCCATGCCTCCCGCCGCCTCGACGACGGCCGCGAGGGGCGCCGCCTCGTACATGAGCCGGAGCTTGCCGCCGGGCGCCCCTTCTCCGCCGGGGTAGAGGAAGACGCCGCCCCGGAGGAGGATCCGGTGGACGTCGACGACGAGCGCCCCCGAGTAGCGCGTCGACCAGGTCCGGCGGCGCGCGGGGTCAGGGGCGCGGAGCGACTCGACGAAGCGGCGGGGCCCCTCGGGCCAGGAGGCGAGGTTCCCCTCGTTGCAGGCGTAGTAGGAGCCGCGCCGCGGGATCCGGATGTCGGGGTGCGAGAGGAGGAACTCCCCGATGCCGGGGTCGAGCGTGAAGCCCTGGACGCCGGCCTTCGGCCCGGCCGAGTAGACGAGCATCGTCGCGGGGCCGTAGACGAAGTAGCCCGCGACGACCTGCTCCTGCGAGATGCGCGCGAGGAGCTCGGCCTCCGAGTGGATCGGGCCGGAGCCCCCGATGCGCCGCACGGAGAAGATCGACCCGACCGCGCCGTTGATGTCGAGGTTCGAGGAGCCGTCGAGCGGGTCGACGAAGACGACGTACTTCCCGGCCGAGGCGGCGGCGGCCTCGTTCTCGGGGAGGCGGGCCGGGAGGTCCATCTCCTCGGTGACGACGGTCGGGACAAGCTGCCCGTAGGCGAAGGCCTCGAGGAAGACGTCGTTCGCGAGGGCGTCGAGCTTCTGCTGCTCCTCGCCCTGGACGTTTGTGTGCCCCGACGGGCCGAGGACCTCCGCGAGCCCGGCGCGGGAGAGGAGGCGCGCGATCCGCTTGCCGGCGAGCGCGAGCTGGGAGAGGAGGGCCGAGAGCTCCCCCGTCGCCTGCGGGTAGCGGCGCTCGGTCTCGAAGAGGTGGCGGTGGAGGCGCGTGCCGACGGTGCCGAAGGAGCTCACGGCGACACCTCCACGCGCGCGGCCCGCGCCGCCGCGCGCGCCGCCCCGAGGAGGGCGCAGGAGTCGTTCAGGACGACGCGGATCGGGATGCGCGCCAGGAGCGACCCGAAGCGCCCCTTCGCCGCGAAGGCGGTGAAGAAGCCCTCCCTCATGAGCGGGAGGATCTTCGGCGCGATGCCCCCGCCGACCCAGACGCCCCCCGTCGCGAGCGCCTTCAGCGCGAGGTTCCCCGCCTCGGCGCCGTAGAGGGAGACGAAGCGGTGGAGCGTCCGCTGGCAGACCGGGTCCGTCTCCTCGAGGGCCGCCCTGCTGACGACGGGGGCGGCGTCGCCCGCGGCGGCGATCGCGCGCGTCAGCCACTCGGGCTCGGCGAGGCCCGAGAGGCCGCGCTCGAAGCGGTAGAGCGTCGCGAGCCCCGGGCCGGAAACGATCCGCTCCCAGGAGACGTGCCCGTAGCGGAGGCGGAGCGTCCGGAGGAGCTCGATCTCCTCGTCGTTCTTCGGCGCGAACGAGGCGTGCCCCCCCTCGGAGGGCATCGGGACGAAGCCCTTTCCCTCGCGGAAGAGGATCGCCTCGCCGAGGCCGGTCCCGGCGGAGATGAGGGCGCCGTTCCCGGCGGGCTCGTTCTCGCCGCGGTTCAGGACCTCGAAGTCGGAGGGAGCGAGCTCGGCGAGCCCCCAGCCGTTCGCCTCGAGGTCGTTCAGGACGACGGCGGGGACGCCGAGGTCGGCTCGGATCTCCGCCGCGTCGATCGAGAACGTCACGTTCGTCCCCTCGGCGCGGCCGTGGCGCACGGGCCCGGCCACGCCGAACGCGGCGGCGTCGAGGCGCCTCTCGCCCGCGAGGAAGTCCTCGAGCGCGGCGTGGAGCGTGGGGAAGTCGCGCGTCGCGAAGCGCGCGCGGCGCCTCTCGACGAGCCTTCCGCCCTCCTCCTCGAAGAGGGCGAGCCGCATGTTCGTTCCGCCGACGTCTCCGGCGAGCAGCATGTCAGTCCTCCCCCGCGGCCGCGCGGTCCAGGAAGAAGAGCCTCTCCCCACCGGGGGGGTCGACGCAAGCGGCGGGGAGGGAACGCTCCCCGGAAAGGACGCGGGCGAGCGCCTCCCGCTTCTCCCGCCCCGAGACGACGAACGCCACGCTCCTCGCCGCGTTCAGGAGCGGCAGCGTGAAGGTGATGCGCGCGGGAGGGGGCTTCGGCGCACCGTCGACCCTCGCCACGAGGCGGACCGCCTCCGCGGCCGCCGGGTGGCCCGGGAAGAGGGAGGCCGTGTGGCCGTCGGCGCCGAGGCCGAGGAGGACGAGGTCGAGCGAGGGGACGTGCGGGGCCGGCGCCGCGAGGCGCTCGCGGAGGAGCGCCTCGTAGCGCTCCGCGCCGTCCGGGGCGAGCGACGGGACGGGGTGGACGTTCTCCGGGGGGATCGGGACGTGCGCGAGGAGCGCCTCGCGCGCTGCGCCGTCGTTCCTCTCCGCGTCGCACTCCCCCACGCAGCGCTCGTCGCCGAAGAAGACCTCGACCGAGCCCCACGGGACGACGTCGGCCCAGGGCGGGGCCGCGAGGCGCCGGTAGGCGGCGAGCGGCGTCGCCCCACCGGCGAGGGCGACGCGGAAGCGCCCGCGCTCCTCCACCGCCTCGGCGGCGCGGACGGCGAAGAGCTCGGCGACCCCCTCGGCGAGGGCGGCGGCGCTCGGGAAGACGGTGACCTGCGTCCTCGGCACGGCGCCCCCGCGGTTCCCTACGGTCTCCGCCAGCGGCGCCCGTCGCGCGCGAGGAGCTCCGTGGCGGCCTCGGGGCCCCAGGTCCCCGCCTCGTAGTTCGGGAGGTCGCGCGGGGGGTTCTCGCGCCAGACGTCGAGGACCGACGTGACGAGCTCCCACGCCGCCTCGACCTCGTCGCGCCGGGCGAAGAGGGTCGGGTCGCCGTTGAGCGCGTCGAGGAGGAGCCGCTCGTAGGCGTCGGGGGTCTTCTCGCCGAAGAACTCCGAGTACCGGAAGTCCATCTTCACGCTCTCGACGCGCATCGTCGGCCCGGGCTGCTTGGCGCCGATGCGGAATGCGATCCCCTCGTCGGGCTGGATGCGCAGGATGAGGGAGTTCGGCTCCTGGACGAGGACGCCCGCCCTGCGGAAGAGGGCGATCGGTGGGGTCTTGAACGTGATCGCGATCTCGGTGACGCGCTTCGGGAGTCTCTTGCCGGCGCGGAGGTAGAACGGCACGCCCGCCCAGCGCCAGTTCTCGATCTGGAGCTTCCAGGCGGCGTAGGTCTCGCGCCGGGAGGCGGGGTCGACGTTCGCTTCCTGCCGGTAGCCGGGGACGGGGCGCCCGTCGATCGTCCCCGCCGCGTACTGCCCCCGCACCGTGTCGCGGAGGATCTCCTCGGGCGTCTGGGGCCGCACCGAGCGGAGGACCTTGACCTTCTCGTCGCGGACGACGTTCGCCTCGAAGGCGACGGGGGGCTCCATCGCGACGAGGCAGAGGAGCTGGAGCATGTGGTTCTCGACGACGTCGCGGAAGATCCCCGACTCCTCGAAGAACTTCCCGCGCCCCTCGACGCCGAGCGTCTCGGAGACGGTGATCTGGACGTGGTCGACGTAGCGGCGATTCCAGAGCGGCTCGAAGATGCCGTTGCCGAGCCGGAAGACGAGGATGTTCTGCGTCGTCTCCTTGCCGAGGTAGTGGTCGATCCGGAAGATCTGGCTCTCGCGGAACGACGCGCGGACGACCTCGTTGAGGGCGCGCGCCGAGTCGAGGTCGTGCCCGAACGGCTTCTCGACGACGAGGCGCGACCAGGGGCCGGTCCCCTCGACCGGGTGGACGAGCCCCGCCTCGCCGAGGCGCGAGACGGCGTCGCCGATCCCCGACGGCGGGATCGCGAGGTAGTAGAGCCGGTTCCCGGCGAGGCCCCGCTCCGCCTCGACCGCCTCGAGCCGCGCCTTCAGGCCTGCGAAGCTCTCCGTCTGCCGGAGGTCTCCCCGGAAGTTGTAGAGGCGCGCGGCGAAGCCCCGCCACTCCTCGTCGGAAGGGACCGAGCGGCCGAACTCGGCGCACGCCCCCTTCAGCTCGTCGCGCCAGGCCTCGTCCGAGTCGACGGAGCGCGCGAAGCCGACGATCGCCGTCGCGGGGGCGAGCTGCCCCTGCCGGTGGAGCTCGAAGAGCGCCGGGACGAGCTTCCGCCGGGCGAGGTCGCCCGAGCCTCCGAAGATGACGATCGTCGCCGCGGGAGCCTGGGCGGAGCTCATGAGGTCCGGAGGACGGGGCGCCCCGTCAGGTCGCCTTGATCTTGACGGTCCGGGCGGACTCGAGGAGCGCGGCGCGCCGCCGCTCCTCGACGATGCCGAGGAGCTCGTCGTACGACCTCTCGAAGAGGACGACCCCCTCGCCCTGGAGCTTCTCGCCGACGGCCTCGACGTCGACGCCGGCCTCCTTCAGATCGTCGAGCGTCCTGCGCGCCTCGTCGACCCCCTCGAGGACGGTGTCGCCGAGGTCGCGCCCGTGGTCGAGGAGGGCGAGGAGCGTCTTCTCGGGAACGGTGTTCACCGTGTCGGGGCCGACGAGGTTCTCGACGTAGAGGAGGTCGGAATAGGCCGGGTTCTTCGTCCCGGTGGAGGCCCAGAGCGGCCTCTGGACGCGCGCCCCCTTCGCCGCGAGGGCCTTCCACGCCGGCGTGCCGAACGCGGCGAGGTAGTCCTGGTAGACGACCTTCGCGTTTGCGAGGGCCGCCTTGCCGCGGAGCGACTCGAGCTTCCCGCGGAGCGCCGCGGGGGCCGAGGCCGCCTTCTCGCCGAGGAGCTTGTCGACGAGCGTGTCGACGCGGGAAACGAAGAACGACGCGACGGAGGCGACCTTCGACCCGTCGCCGCCCGCCGCGAGGAACGCCGCGACGCCGTCCTGGTAGGCGTGGGCGACGTCGCGGTAGTGCTTCCGGTTGAACATGAGCGTCACGTTCACCGAGACGCCCGCGCCGACGAGCTTGCGGATCGCGAGGCAGCCGGCCGGCGTCGCGGGGACCTTGATGAAGACGTTTGGCCGGCCGAGGAGGCGGTGGAGGCGCTGCGCCTCGGCGATCGTCCCCTCGACGTCGAACGCGAGGCTCGGGAGGACCTCGAGCGAGATCCAGCCGTCCTCGGGGTTCCTCTCGTGCTGGGCGGCGAAGAGGTCGGCCCCCGCGGCGATGTCGCCGCGCGTCAGCTCGTCGTAGACGGCGAAGGCGTCCTTCCCCTCGTCCGCGAGGTTCTCGATGCGGGGGTCGTAGTCGCCGTCGCTCTTCGAGATCGCCTGCGCGAAGATGGTCGGGTTGGACGTCACGCCGTAGACGGCGCCGGAGTCGATCCTCCCCGCGAGCTCGCCCGTGGCGATCATCCGGGCCGAGATGCTGTCGAGCCAGATGGCCTGGCCACGCTTCCGGTAGTCGACGGAGCGGTTCATGCGGGTCCTCCTGGGGGTTGGGACGGACGGGTCCGTTCCGGGTTGCGTCCCATCCTATACCGCACCCGCGCGACATCCGCACGCCTCCCGGCGGACCCGCGCGGGCCGCTCGCCGCGGGCGCAGGCACGCGTCGTCGCGGAATCCATCCGACGGAGCTAATCTGGTCAGCCGATGAGCCGGCTCGCTCGGATCCTCCTCCTCGCCGCGGCCTCAGGCGCGCCCCGGGCGGCCGCGGAGCCCCCCTCCGCCTCCCCGCCGCCCCTCGTCTTCGAGGACGCGCTGAAGGCCGCCGTCGAACGGGCGCCAGCCGCCGTCGCCTCGGCCGCGCGGGCCGCGGCCGCCGAAGCCTCCGCCGCGAAGGCACGCCGCCTCCCGAACCCGGAGGCCGGCGCGAGGATCGAGAACTGGCGGAAGGGGACGGACGCGCACCCGTTCGACGCGCAGGCCGACCTCGACGTCTTCGCCGAGCTGTCCCAGCCTCTCCCGGTCTTCGGGACGTGGTCGGCCCGCAAGGGCGAGGCCGCCGCCCTGTCGCTCGCCGCGCGGGCCGCGTCGCGGGGCGAGGTCGAGGGCGTCGCGCTCCAGGCCGCGGGGCTCTACCTCGCGACCGTCCGCGGCCGGAGCCTCGTGGAGGCGCTCGCCGAGAGCCGCGACGCCCTCGGCGCGATGGTCGCCACGATGGAGAAGCGCGTCGCCGAGGGGTGGTCCGCCGAGGGAGACCTCCTGAAGCTCCGCGCCGAGAGCGCGCGGGCCGAGGCGCTCCTCGCCCGCGCCACGCTCGAGCGGGACGCCGCCGCGGCCCGGCTCGGCGCGCTCCTCGGAGAGGAGGCGCCCGTCGATCCGTCGCGCCTCGCGATGCCCGAGCTTCCCCCGCTCCCCGAAGGGGACCCCGAGGCTCTCGCCCGAGCCGCGGCCGCCTCCCGCCCCGCCGTCGCGGAGGCGGCCGCGCGCCTCGAGGCGGCCCGGGCCGCCCTCCGCCTCGAGAAGGCGTTCCGGATCCCCGAGCCGTCGCTGACGGCGGGCTACAAGCGGACCGGGGGCCTCGACACCGCGGTCGCCGGGCTCTCCTTCCCGCTTCCCCTCTTCGACACGAACGCGACCGGGGTCGCCCGCGCCGAGGCGGAGGCCCGCGCCGCGGAGGCGGCCTGGCGGGCCGCTTCGCTCGGCGCCGCGGCCGAGGTCGCCGCGACGCTCCGCGCCGCCCGGACCTTCGCCGGCCGCGCGCGCGCCGCGGAGACGGACCTCCTCGCGTCCGCCGTGGGCGCCCGCGCCGCCGCACGCGCCTCGTTCCGCGAGGGGGTCTCCGAGGTCCTTCCCCTCGTCGACGCCGAGCGCGTCACCGCCGAGGCCGTCCGCGAGACGCTCGACCTCGCCGTCGACGCGCGCCTCGCCTCCCTCGCCGCCCGACTCGCCCTCGGACAGGAGGTCCTCCCGTGAACAGCCCCGAGACGCCCGGCATGGAACCGCGCGCGACCGAAGGCTTCTGGAAGCGCCACCAGCGGCACATGCCACGCCGCCTCCCCCGCGTCCTCCTCGCCGCGGGCCTCCTCCTCGTGCCCGCCGTCGTCGTCGTCCGGGTCTTCACGGCGAAGCCGGCCGGGGAGACCGCGCCCGCCCCGGCGGCGACCGACGCCGTGACGCTCGGCAGGGACTCGATCTCCCTCGCGGGGATCGAGGTCGCCGAGGCGAAGAGCGTGACGCGCGCCGCGACGTTCGAGGCTCCCGCCGTCCTCGCGCTCGACGAGACGCGCACCGCCCGGATCGGCTCGCTCGTGGAGGGGAACGTCGTCCGGGTCCTCTCGGAGGTGGGGAACCGCGTCGGGCGCGGCGCCGTCCTCGCGGAGCTGAACAGCCGCGTCGTCCACGACGCCTGGGCCGACTACCGGAAGGGCGTTGCGGAGCAGCGGAGGCGGGAGACCGAGCTCGCGTGGGCGACGCAGGCGGCCGAGCGGGCGGCCCGCCTCCACCAGAAGAAGGCGCTCTCCCTGCAGGAGCGCCAGCGCGCCGAGACGGAGCAGGTCGCCGCCCGCGAGGAGCTCGACCGGACGAGGACGGAGGTGCGACGCGCCGAGGAGGCGCTCGAGCACCTCGGCGTGACGAACGCGGAGGACCCTTCGGGCGAGTCCGGGGAGTCGGTGCCGATCCGCGCGCCGCTCGCCGGCGTCGTCCTCGAGAAGCACGTGACCGCCGGGACCGCCGTCACCCCCGGGACGCCCCTCTTCGTCGTGAGCGACCTTGCGGAGCTCTGGGCGATGGCCGAGGTCGACGAGACCCGGATCCCGCTCGTGTCGGCCGGCCGGGAGGCGAAGGTCTTCGTGGCCGCGTGGCCCGACCGCGCCTTCGACGCGAGGGTGACGTTCGTCGGCGACACGATCAACCCGAAGACCCGCCGCGTGACGGTCCGCTGCCAGGTGCCGAACCCCGGCGGGCTCCTGAAGCCGGAGATGTACGCGCGGGTCGCCCTCGGCGAGTCGGCCCCGCGACCGATGGTCGTCGTCCCCGAGAAGGCGATCCAGGAGATGGACGGCAAGCCGCACGTCTTCGTGGCCGGGGCGAAGGGGCGCTTCGAGAAGCGCGAGGTCGCGCTCGGAGCCTCGAGCGAGGGTCTCGTCGAGGTCCGCTCCGGCGTCACCGCCGGCGAGAAGGTCGCGACGGAGGGGAGCTTCCTCCTGAAGTCGCAGCTCCTCTCGGCGTCGATGCCGGCGGAGGAGTGACGTGGGCGGCGGCGAACGGGACGCCGGCGGAGCGCAGGCCCGCCGGCCGAAGGGGATCGAGAGGTTCGTGGCGTGGGCGTACCGCCGGCAGATGGCGGTCCACGCGATGGTCGCGGTCCTCGTCCTCTCGGGCCTCTGGGCCTGGCAGGAGCTCCCCGTCGAGGCGTTCCCCGACCTGACGAACAACCAGGCCGTCGTCGTCACCGAGGCCCCGGGCCTCTCGGCGACGGAGGTCGAGCAGCAGGTGACCTACCCGATCGAGACGGCGCTCATGGGCGTGCCGCGCTCGCAGGAGGTCCGCTCCCTCTCGAAGTTCGGCCTCTCGATCGTGACGGTCGTCTTCGACGACGACGTGCCGGTCTACTTCGCCCGGCAGCTCGTGACGGAGCGGGTGAACGACGCGCGCGGCCGGCTCCCCGCGGGAACGGAGCCGACGCTCGGCCCCGTGGCGACGGCGTTCGGCGAGATCTACCAGTACCTGATCGAGGGGGACGTCGCCGACCCGATGACGAAGAAGACGCTCCAGGACTGGGACGTCCGCACCCGCCTGCGCGCCGTGCGGGGCGTCTCGGAGATCAACTCCTGGGGCGGGCAGACGAAGGAGTTCCACGTCCTCGTCGACCCGCGCAAGCTCGACCGCTTCTCCCTCTCGCTCCGGAAGGTCGTGACGGCCCTCGGCGAGAACAACGCGACGTTCTCGGGCGGCTTCATCGAGCACCGCTCCGAGCGCTTCACGGTCCGCGGGCTGGGCCTGGCGACGGGCGTCGAGGACCTGAAGCGGATCGTCGTCGCGACGGTCGACAGCGTCCCGGTCTTCGTCTCCGACGTGGCGGAGGTGACCGTCGGCGAGATGCCCCGGAGCGGCGCCGTGACGCGCGACGGCAGGGGCGAGAGCGTCGCGGGCATGGTCATCATGCTGAAGGGGGAGAACGGCAAGCGGATCGCCGAGCGGGTGAAGGCGAAGGTGGCGGAGATCGCCGAGAGCCTCCCGAAGGGACTCTCGATCGTCCCGTTCTACGACCAGAGCGAGGTCATAGACCGGACGTCGCACACCGTGCGGAAGAACCTCCTCGAAGGGTCGCTCCTCGTCATCCTCGTCCTCTTCGTCTTCCTCAAGGACATCCGCGCCGCGCTCGTCGTGGCCGCGGTCATCCCGCTCTCGATGCTCGTCGGCTTCCTCGGCATGAAGGTCTTCGGCGTCTCGGCGAACCTGATGTCGCTCGGCGCGATCGACTTCGGCCTGATCGTCGACGGCGCGGTCGTGATGATGGAGAACTTCATCCGCAGGAAGACGGAGAAGGGGGCCGCGGCGGCGCCCGGCGAGGACCCGCGGAAGAAGCACGACGCGATCATCGGCGCGGCCGCCGTCGAGGTGGCCCGGCCGATCCTCTTCGGCGTCCTCATCATCATCGCGGTCTACCTGCCGATCTTCACCCTCGAGGGGCTCGAGGGGAAGATGTTCAAGCCGATGGCGATCACCGTCTGCTCGGCGATCCTCGGCTCGCTCCTCCTCTCCTTCACCGCCGTTCCGGTCGCCTCGGCGCTCGTCCTCAGGGAGGAGATGGCCGAGCACGACGAGGGGTGGTTCCGGCGGCTCCGGCGCTACTACGGCGTCCACCTCGCCGACGCGATGGACCACCGGGCGCGGACGCTCGGCGTCGCGCTCGCCGTCGTGACCGTGGCGCTCGCGTCGGTCCCGTTCCTCGGCAGCGAGTTCATGCCGAAGCTCGACGAGGGGTCGATCCTCATCGAGACGCGCAAGCTCCCGTCCGTCTCGCTCCCGGAGTCGGTCGACATCTCGACGAAGGTCGAGCGGATCGTGAAGGGCTTCCCCGAGGTGAAGAAGGTCGTCACGAAGATCGGCCGGCCCGACGTCGCGACCGAGGCGATGGGGATCTACCAGGGCGACGTCTACGTGAACCTCCACCCGCGCGAGGAGTGGAAGAGCGGCCGGACGAAGGAGGAGCTGATCGACGCGCTCGCGGCCGCGCTCGCCGTCCTGCCGGGGGTCACGATCAACTTCACGCAGCCGATGGCGATGCGCGTCGACGAGGTCGTCTCCGGGGTGAAGGCCGACGTCGCCGTGAAGGTCTTCGGGCCCGACGCCGCCGCGCTCGAGAAGCTCGGGGAGGCGGTCCGGCAGTCGCTCTCCGGCGTCCGCGGCGCGGCCGACCTCCAGGTCGAGGTCCTCTCCGGCGCGGCGCAGGTCGAGATCGACCTCGACCGGGCGCGGATGGCCCGCTACGGCCTGAACGTCGCCGAGGTGCGCGACGTCGTCGAGACGGCCGTCGGCGGAAAGGACGCGACCTACGTCCTCGACGGGCCGAAGCGCTTCGCCGTCGTCGTGAGGCTCCCCGACGAGCTCCGCCAGAGCCCCGAGGAGATCGCGTCGATCCTCCTCTCCGCGCCCGGAGGGGAGATGGTCCCCCTCGGGCGGGTCGCGCGCGTCGCGACGGCGCCGGGCCCCGAGGCGATCAACCACGAGGCGGGCCAGCGCCGGCTCGTCGTCCAGACGAACGTCCGCGGCCGCGACGTCGGGAGCTTCGTCGCCGAGGCGCAGAAGCTGATCCGCGCGAGGGTCGCCGTCCCCTCCGGCTACCACCTCGAGTGGGGCGGGCAGTTCGAGAACCAGGCACGGGCGACGAAGCGGCTCATGGTCGTCGTGCCGCTCTCGCTCGCGATCATCTTCGCGCTCCTCTACCTGACGTTCCGGCTCGCGCGGCAGGCGGCGCTCGTCATCCTGAACGTCCCGTTCGCCCTCGTCGGCGGCATCGCGGCCCTCTGGCTCCGGGACCTGAACCTGAACCTCTCCGCCTCCGTCGGCTTCATCGCCCTCTTCGGCGTCGCCGTCCTGAACGGCGTCGTCATGATCACGTCGGTGAACCGGCTCCGGGAGGAGGAGGGCCTCGACCTGCGCGCCGCCGTCCTGGCGGGCGCCTCGACGCGCCTGAAGCCGGTCATGATGACGGCGCTCGTCGCGACGCTCGGCTTCCTCCCGATGGCGCTGTCGCACGGGGCGGGGGCGGAGATCGGCCGGCCGCTCGCGTCGGTCGTCATCGGCGGGATCACGACCTCGACGCTCCTGACGCTCGTCGTCCTCCCGACGCTCTACGAGATGATCGAGGCGCGCGTGGCGCGGACGGCGCGGGACGGGGGGGAACCCGCGTAAGGACGGTCCGTTCCGGCCGGGCGGGGCGGCGGTCTTCCCCGGGTCCCTTCAGTCTGTCCCGGAGTCCTGGCCGCGGAGCCCGTACTTCGCCATCTTCGCCTTGAGCGTGTTCCGCGCGAGGCCGAGCCGGCGCGACGCCTCGCGGATCTTCCCGCCCGACTCGGAGAGGGCGCGCTCGATGAGGTCGTGCTCGAGGCCCGACATCCGCGCCTCGAAGTAGTCCGGGTCGACCGGCGGCGCTTCCTCCGCCGGGACGTGCGGCCTGGGCGGGACGAGCCGGCCGGCCGCGAGGAGCGGCGACTCGACGATCCACGGGAAGTCGGCGACGCCGAGCCTGTCGCCCGGGCTGAGGACGAGCGCGCGGTGGAGCGTCGCCTCGAGCTCGCGGATGTTCCCGGGCCACGGGTAGCGCGCGAAGAGGTCGAGGACCTCGGGGTCGAGGCGGCGCGGGTCGGCGCCGAGGTCGCGCGAGAGCTTGAGGACGAAGTGCTCGACGAGGGCCGGGAGGTCCTCGAGGCGGCTCCGGAGCGGCGGCAGCTCGACGGGGACGACGTTGAGCCGGTAGAAGAGGTCCTCGCGGAACTCGTTCCGGCGGATCGCCGCCTCGAGGTCGAGGTTCGTCGCCGAGATGATCTTCGTGTCGGCCTTCAGCGTCTGGGTCCCGCCGACGCGCTCGAACTCCTTGTCCTCGACGACGCGGAGGAGCTTCGCCTGGATCGCGAGCGAGGTCTTGCCGATCTCGTCGAGGAAGATCGTGCCGCCCTGCGCGAGCTCGAAGCGCCCCGGCTTCTTCCGGTCGGCGCCCGTGAAGGAGCCCTTCTCGTGCCCGAAGAGCTCCGACTCGGCGAGCGTCTCGGGGAGCGCCGCGCAGTTGAACTGGATGAACGGCCCCTGCGCGCGGGGCGAGAGCGCGTGGAGGATCCGGGCGACGAGGTTCTTCCCCGTCCCCGACTCGCCGCGGATCAGGACGGTCACGGGGCCCGCCGCCGCGCGCGGGAGCGTCGCCTTCACCCTCTTCGCGGCGTCGGAGGTCCCGACGAGGGCGTCGAGGTTCCACCCGCGGCCGAGGTTCGCCTTCAGGCTCTCGTTCTCGACGGAGAGCCGGAGGCGCGCCTCGAGGAGCTCCTCGACGAGGCGGGCGTTCTCGATGGCGACGGCGGCGAGGTCGGCGAAGGCCTCGAGGAACGCGCGGTCCGCGTCGGAGAAGAGGCGCGGCGCGTTCCGGTGGTCGACGTAGATCGCCCCCGAGGCCCGCTCCTTCACGAGGAGCGGAACGCAGAGGAACGAGACGATGGCGTGCGCGTGGATCGACTCGCGCCCCTGGAAGCGGGGGTCGACGCGCGCGTCGGCCGAGCTGACGGAGCGGCCGTCGGCGACGACCCGCTCGACGACGGAGCGCGAGATCGCCGCGGCCTCGTCCTCGCGCCCCGTCTTCAGGTTCCGCGCGACGCGGACCGAGAGGCGCCCGGTGACCGGGTCGGCGAGGAGGATCATCCCGCGCTCGGCGTTCAGCCGCTTGAGCGCGAGGTCGACGATGTCCTCGAGGACGGCCGAGAGGTCGCGCGTGGAGTTCACGATGCGCGAGACCTCGTAGAGGCCGATGACGCCGAGGCCGAGCGGGGCCGTCCCGCCGGCCTCCGAGGCGGCCTTCGTCGCGATCCGCTCGAGGACGCCCCGCGTCCTCTCGAGCTCGCGGAGCGCGCCGATCCTCTCGAAGAGGCGCGCCGCCGTGCCGAGCCGCGCGGCCGCGCGCGACCTCTCGATCGTCCTCACGCCCCACTCGTAGTAGCAGCGCCCGAGGTCGTAGACGGCCCCGATCTCCGAGAGGGCTCGGACCGCCTCCTCGAAGAGGCGGTCCGCGTCCGGGGCGCGCCGCCCCTGGTGCGCGAGCCGCGCCTCGAGCGCCTGGATCCTCGCCAGGGTGTGGCGGTCGCCGAGGCGGCGCGCGAGCTGCCCCGCCTCGGCGCACTCGCGCCCGCACCGCTCCGCCTCCCCCGTCCGCGCGGAGAGCTCGGCCGCGTCGACGAGGGCGCGGGCGAGGCCGTCGTCGGCGCCCCCCTCGGCGAGGCTCTCGAGCGCCTGGTCCATGTGCCGCCGCGCCTCGTCGAAGCGCTCGCGGTCGCGCTCGAGGAGGGCGAGCGGGAGGAGGACCGACGCGACGAGCGGCGGTTCGCCGGTGCCGCGCGCCGCGTCGAGGGTCTCGAAGAGCGACCGCTCCGCGCGGTCGAGGTCCCCGCGCTTGCGGAGGAGGTTCCCGAGCGCGCGCCGGGCGTCGATCGCGGGGCGGCTCGGCCCCCCTTCGCCCACGAGCTCGGCGGCGAGGCGGTAGCTCGCCTCGGCCTCGTCCCAGCGCCCGAGGACCTCGTCGCAGGCCCCGAGGCCGATCGCCGACTGGGCCTGCCCGAGGGGCGAGCCGAGGCGGCGGTGGATCTCGAGCGCGCGCTCGAGCCCGCTCCGGGCCGCCCCGTAATCGCCGCGCCCGCCCTGGAGCGCCGCGAGGTTCGCGAGGGAGGCGGTGATCCCCCAGAGGTCGCGCGAGCGCTCCGCCTCCTCGAGGCACTCCCGCTCCATCGCCTCGCTCTCCTCCCAGCGCCCCGTCCGCGCCAGGACCGCCGCGAGGGCCGAGAGGGCGCGCCGGACGAGGTCCGCGCGCTCCGTCCGCCGGGCCGCGTCGACGGCGGCCGAGAGGCGCTCCTCGGCCGCCGCCTGGTCGCCGCGCTGGAACGCGACGGAGCCGAGCGTGCCGAGGAGGAGGGAGCGGAGGTCGTCGGGGAGCTCCGGGCCGGCGAGCGCGAGGGCCGCCTCGGCCTTGGCCTCGGCGCCGTCGGGGTCGCCGCGCTCGAGGCGCGCGCGCGCCGACGCGTCGAGGAGACGGGCGCGCTCCTCCGTCGTGCCGACCGTGCCGAGCTCCCCTTCGGCGCGGTCGAAGAGGGCGCGCGCCGCCTCCACGTCGCCCCGGCGGAGCCGGATCATCCCGATCTTGAACGTGAGGAGGGCCGCGTGGCGCCTCACCGCCGGGTCGTCGGCGTCGGGCCGCGCCCCGAGCTCCTTGAGGAGGAAGTGGTAGGCCGCGAGCGCGCGCCGCCAGTTGCCGGCGCGGAAGTGGACGTCGCCGAGCCGCTCGCGGACGGCGGCCTTCTCCGCCGAGCGCCCCGCGATGTCGAGGAACTCGAGGACGCCGCTGTACGACTGCGCCGCCTGGTCGTAGGCGAAGAGCCGCTCGGCCCGGGCGGCGGAGGTCAGCCCGAGGCGGACCGCCCGCTCGGGGTCGCTCCCCCGCAGCGCGTGGAGGGCCGCGGCGGGAAGGAGGTCGGGACGCTCGGCGAGGCGCTCCTCGAACCAGGCGGCCGCGGCGTCGTGGAGGGCGCGCCGCTTCTCGTCCGGGAGCGAGGCCGCGAGCTGCTCGCGCGTCCGCGCGATCGGGAACTCCCAGACCGCCTCCCCCGAGAGCTCGCGCTTGGCGAGGAGCCCCGCGAACGCGAGCGCGGCGAGCGCGTCGGCGAGCGCGTCGGCCTCGCCCACCCCCCCTCCCGGGCCCTCTCCGAGCGCGGCGGCGGAGAGGCGCCGCGCCAGCTCGAACGTCAGGTCGGCGGGGACGACCGAGAGCGCGGCGAGGAGGTCGCGCCGCGCCGGCGGGAGCGCCGCGAGGCGCGCGTCGGCCCACTCGGAGGCGGCGCCGGGGCGGAGGACGCGCCGGTGGAGGTCGGCGGCGAGGACGAGCTGCCCGTCGCGGACGGTGACGACGCGGCGCTCGACGAGCTGCTCGAGGAGCGAGACGAGCGGTCCCGGCCACCCCTGGCTCTCGTGGTGGACGAGGCGCGCGAGCTCGTCCGGGAGGTCCTTCCTCCCGAGCGTCCCGGCGGCGGCCGCGACCGCCTCGCCCTCGGAGAGGGGCGTGAGGGTCCAGGGCGGGAGCGCGAGGTCCTCGATCGGGCCGAGCGCCTCGTTCGGCTCCGACCCGGGCTCGGCGGGGCGCGCCGGCTCCGCGGCCGCGGCGACGACGAGGGGGCGCGACTCGGCCGCCTTGAAGAGGTACGAGAGGAGCGCCGAGGTGGCCCGGTCCGCGAAGTGGAGGTCGTCGACGAGGACGACGAGCGGACGCTCCCCGACCTCGGCCTTCCGCGTCGCCTCGAGCGCCGCGAGGACCTCGTCGAAGAGGGCGAGTCGGCTCGACTCCTCGGTGAGGCGCGAGATCGGGGGCGCCTCAGCGCCCGTCGCCGCGAGGCGCGCGACGCGCGCGAGCGCCGCGCGCGCCGGGGCCCCCGCGGAGCCGCCGCGGCGCGTGAGGGCCGAAAGGACGTCGAGGACGGGGCGGTAGGGGGTCCGGTCCTCGGCGACGGCGCGCCCCTCGACGACGAGGGCCCCCTCCGACTGCGCGAGGGCGCGCCACTCGGCGAGGAGCCTCGACTTGCCCGCCCCCTCGGGGCCGAGGACGACGATCGCCTTGCCCGACCCTTCCGAGGCGTGGCGGAGGGCCTGCGCGAAGCGGCCGAGGAGCTCGACGCGGCCGCAGAACGGCGGCGTGAGGAGCTCGGGACGCGCGTCCCACGTCGAGCCCCTCACGAGCCCGAAGTCGCGCCCCAGGTCGTCGAGGAGCGTCCGCGCCGAGGGGGTCCGCGCCGCCGGGTCGCGCTCCATGAGCTGAGAGAGGATCCGGTCGAGGCGGCTCGGGATTCCCGGCGTCACGCGCGAGGCGACCGGGACGTCCTCCTCGAGGTGGAAGCGGAGGACCCCCCCGAGGTCGCGCCCCGCGGTGGGGAGGACCCCGGTGAGCGCCTCGTAGAACGTGACGCCGAGGGCGTAGAGGTCGGCGCGGCGGTCGGGCTTGCCGCCCCGGAGGACCTCGGGGGCGAGGTAGGCGGGGGTGCCGCGAATCCCCGCGACCTCCTCGCCGCGCGCGAAGGCGAGGCCGAAGTCGAGGAGGAAGGCGCGTTCGCCGAGGACGCGGACGTTCGTCGGCTTCACGTCGCCGTGGACGAGGCCGCGCGAGTGGACGTAGTCGAGCGCGTGGGCGACGTCGGCGAGGGCCGAGAGGTTCTCGAGGAGGGCGTGCGAGCGGGCGAACGTGGCGAGGTCGGGGCCGTCGACCTCGTCGGTCGAGAACCACGCCCGCCCGTCGGACGTGACGCCGAAGTCGCGCGCCTTGACGATGGAGGGGTGGTCGAGCGAGGCGAGGAGGCGGAACTCCTTGCGGAGCGCGAGCGACTCCTCGCCCGCGGCGGTGGCGGCGAGCTTGAGGACGACCCGGCGCCCCGTCTCCCGGTCGAGCGCGGCGACGACGCGCGGCGACGTCCCTTCCGAGAGGGCCGCGCGCGCCTCGAAGCGCGGGGGGAGCGCGGAGCCGGCGCGGCTCATGCCGGCGGGGGCGCTCCGAGGACGGGCACCGCTACCCCGAGCGCGAGGAGGCGCGCCACGATCGACTGCCGGAGGTCGGGGAGGCCCGCGCCGCTGACGGCGGAGATCGCGATCTCCCCCGCGGGCGCGACGGCGCCGGGGCGGTCGGTCTTGTTGTAGGCGAGGAGGACCCGCTCGGGCGGGACCCCCAGCTCCGCGAGGACCTCCCCGGCGACCGCCCGCTGCTCCTCGGCGTGCGGCGAGGAGGCGTCGACGACGTGGACGAGGAGGTCGGCCTCCTCGACCTCCTTCAGCGTCGAGCGGAAGGAGGCGACGAGGGCGTGCGGGAGCTTGCGGAGGAAGCCGACCGTGTCGGAGACGACGATCGCGCGCCCCCCCACTCCGAGGAGCCGGGCGTGGCGCGCGTCGAGCGTCGCGAAGAGGCGATCCTCGGCGAACTCCTTCGAGGAGGTGAGGCGGTTGAAGAGCGTCGTCTTGCCGGCGTTCGTGTAGCCGACGAGGGAGACGGTCGCGACGTTCCGGAGGTGCTTGCGGCGGACGTTCCGGCTCGTCTCGATCTTCTCGAGGTCTTCCTTGAGCGTCGCGATCCGCCGGCGGATCTTCCGCTTGTCGAGCTCGAGCTTCTTCTCGCCGCCCCCCGCGCGGAAGGCGCCGCCGCCGCGCTGCTGCGCGAGGCCGGACTGCGCGCCGGTGAGGCGCGGGAGGAGGTACTGGAGCCGCGCGAGCTCGACCTGCGTCATCGCCTCTCGGCTCCTCGCGCGCGACGCGAAGATGGAGAGGATGACGTTCGGCCGGTCGAGGACCTGCGCCGGGAGCTCCTTCTCGAGGTTCCGGGTCTGGGAGGGGGAGAGCTCGTCGTCGAAGACGACCCAGCCCGCCCCGGTCGCCTCGACCGCCTCGACGAGCTCCCTCAGCTTCCCCTTGCCGACGAACGTCGCCGGGTCGGGCGACTCGCGCTCCTGGAGGGCGCGCGCCACGACGACCCCGCCCGCGGTGTCGACGAGGCGCTCGAGCTCGTCGAGGTGGTCCTCCGCCTCGGCGCGACCGAGCGCCCTTCCGCAGACCCCGACGAGGATCGCCTTCTCGGATTTCGGACCGGCGGCGCTGGCCCCTCGGCCGCCCGGACCTTCTTCGCGCACGACCCCGCATGCTACCAAGCAATGGCCCCGGGCGGGTCCAAAAGAGACCCGCGTAGCGCGTATGCTGCGGCCCGGATGAGACGGCGGCTCCGTTCCGCGGACCTTCCGGCGCTCGCTTCGCACCTCCGGGCCCTCGAGGAGACGTGGCGCGGGCAGCGCCTCGACTCGGATCCCCTCCTCTTTCCCCACCGCTGCGCGCGTGCCGAGGACCGCGAGGTGACCGCGTTTCTCGCCTCCTCGCTCGCGTTCGGCCGCGTCGCGTCCATCCGGGCGTCGCTCGAGCGCCTTCTCGCCGCCCTGGGGCCGCGCCCCGCGCGGACACTCCGGGAGCGGGAGGGGGAGGTCCCGGGCCTCGATGGCTTCGTTCACCGGTGGGTCGATGACGGATCCCTCCAGCCGTTCCTCCGTGCCCTCGGCCGGACGCTCCGGGAGGAGGGCTCGCTCGGCACTCTCTTCGCGGCCGGGGACGACGGGGGACCCGACTACGTCCCCGCCCTCGATCGCCTCTTTTCGGTGCTCCGGGAGAGAACGGGAGTCCCGCCCCGAAGTGTCTCCCGCGGCCTCCGGTTCCTTCTCCCCTCCCCCGCCGACGGGAGCGCGTGCAAGCGGGCGCACCTCTTCCTGCGGTGGGTGGTGAGGCGCGGGGACATGGACCTCGGCCTCTGGACGGGAGGTCGTCACGCCCCGGCCCGCCTCCTCCTCCCGATGGACACGCACGTCCACCGGATCTCCCGCTACCTCGGCCTCACCGCGCGCCCGACCGCAGACCTCCGCGCCGCGCGCGAGGCGACGGCGTGGCTCGCCCGGATCGACCCGGCGGACCCGGTCCGCTTCGACTGGGCGCTCTCCCGCCTCGGGATCCTCGCCGAGTGCGTGCGGGACCCCCGGCGCTCCCGCTGCGGCGACTGCGCCGTCCGCCCCGTCTGCCGTGTGGCAAGCCCGTCCGGCCGACCCCCTGTACCATCCCGCGCGACAGGAGCCGACGCCCCATGACCTTCTCGAAGACCCGGATCGCCCTCCTCGCCCTCGGGGCGATCGTCACCGTCGCCCTCGGCACGACCTACCGCGGCGCGCTTCACAAGGAGGCGGCGCGCGTGACCCCGGCGGCCCCCGGGTCGACGCAGGCTGCCCCGCCTGCCGGCGAGTCCGCCTCGAACCCGGCCGCCGAGAAGCCTGAGCCGACCCCGGTCACCCTCCGCGACGGCTCGACGCGCGACCTCTCCGCCCCTTCGGGGAAGCTCCTCGTCGTCCACTTCTGGGCGACCTGGTGCGCCCCCTGCGCCGAGGAGCTCCCGGGCCTCGTCGCCTGGTGGCGGGAGGCGAAGGCCGACCCGCGGATCGAGCTCGTCGCCGTCTCGGTGGACGAGCAGTGGAAGACGGTGGACGGCTTCCTCGCGGCCCGGAAGGCGACCGACCTGCCGCTCGCGCTCGACCCGAAGAGGAGCGCCGCGTCGGCCTTCGGGACCGAGAAGTTCCCCGAGACCTGGTTCGTCTCGCCGAAGGGGGAGATCCTGAGCCGGCAGATCGGCCCGCTCGACTGGTCGGCCCCGGAGTCGCGCGCGGAGCTGAAGGCGCTCGTCGATCGGGCGCTCGGCGCCGCGCCCGGGGCCTGAAGCCTCCGCGGGAACCTTTTCGGCGCACCTCCGTTTCTCAGGGCGGGGAGACCGACATGAGGGAGCTCAGGTCCACCGCCAACGCCGTCTTCTGGTTCTCGCTGTTCCTCATCGGCTACGCGCTCTTCGTCCCACCCCCTGCCGGGACGGGCAAGGGGACGCGGCCGAGGTTCCTCCGGATGGTCATCGAGGAGACCGGAAAGCCCGGTCACGACGAGAGGGTCTCGATCACCGTCCCCTGGTTCCTCTTCCGGAGCGGTCTCCACGCCGTCTCGGCCGGGAAGCTCGAGCGCGAGGCGGACCTCCACTTCGAGGACCCCGTCGCGATCGACCTCGTCCGCGACGTCTGGAAGGAGCTCTCGGAGAAGCCCGAGGGGACCGACGTCGTGAGGACCCACGAGGACCACGAGCTGACGTTCCGGAAGGAGAAGGGCGAGATCCACCTGACGGTGAAGGAGAAGGCGGAAGAAGAGGGCGCGGAGCCCCACGAGCTCGTGACGATGCGCTTCCCCGCCCGCTACCTGCAGGCGGCCGTCTCCGGCGGCGAGGACCTCGACATCCGCGCGCTCTTCGAGGAGATGAGGCAGGCCTCCCGCGGCGACGTCCTCGAGGTGACGAGCGACGACGCGCACGTGAAGGTCTCGATCGACTGACGGGCGCCGCGCCGGAGAGGCTCGCGGCGAGCCTCCCCGACCCACCTCACTCGAGGTCGAACGGGTCGCGGTCGAGGCTCTCGACGAGGCGGTCGAGGCGGAGGTGGCTCGGGCCGAACGCGACCCGGATCTCGCCGTTCTCGCAGTGGACCTCGCGCACCTCGAGCGAGAGCTCGGGCGGGAGGACCGACGAGAGGTTCAGGACGACGACGCGCTCGTGGCGGTAGAAGTACGCGAAGCCGGGGGGCTGGCGGTCGACGATCCGCTTGATCACGAACGGCGGGATCGGGATGAAGCCGAAGACCTTCAGCTCCTCGAGGGCGAAGCCGAGCCAGCCGTCGCGGAAGCGGATCGAGGTGACGCGGCTCCGGAGCGGGAAGCGGAACCCCTTCTTCACCTTGATCGTCAGGCTCAGGACGCCCCCCTCGGCCTCGACGAGGATGTCGGAGATCTCGGGGACCCGCCGCGTCGCCTGGTGGAGGATCGTGTTGATCGTCTGCTCGTCGATGACGACGACGAGCCCTTCCCAGCGGACGGAGAGGGACGGGACGTCGACGGTCGGCCGCTGCGAGCTCGGGGCCTTCATTCTCCGGAGATCCTACCCGATCGCACGCGCGAGGACGCCTCCCTCCCTCAGAGGACGTACGCCAGGGCGAAGCCGACCTGCGCCGCCATCATCATCAGGTACATGTGCGTCCACGACGGGTGGTTCTCGGTCGTCGAGAGCTCGTCGGGGTTCCGGCGGAGGAGCCGCACCGTGTAGAGCCCCCAGGCGGAGAGGAGGACGCCGAGCGCCGCGAGGAGCGCCGCGTTCCCCGTCAGGAGGCGGTGCTCGGGGGCGAGCGGGTCGGGGAGGAACCCGAGCGGGACGAGGAGGAGCCACGGGAGGACGAAGAAGGGCGACATGATCGCCACCGCCTTCCGGTTCCCGTAGAGGATCGGGAGCGTCCTGCACCCCCCGGCCCGGTCTCCCTCGACGTCGGAGAAGTCCTTCGTGGAGGCGGCACCGACGAGGAAGAGGAAGAAGAGGAAGCCGATGACCCACGGCTCGAGGGAGAAGGCGGGGGCGACCATCGTCCAGCCGGCGACCTTGAGGAGACAGCCGCGCGGGACCGCGATCGTCAGGTTGGCCCACATCCCGAGCCGCTTCGTCCGCCCCCACGACGGGAGCGAGTAGACGAGGGTGAAGACGAGGCCGCCGAGGAAGAGGAAGAAGGTCTGGTGCGTCCCGAGCGGGGCGAAGAGGCGCGCGGCGAGCCCCTCGCGGGGCGGGACGACGACGAACCAGACCGGGATCGCCGCGAACGCGTAGAGGACCCACGTCAGGACCCACGTCTCGCGGAGCCCCGCCTCGCCGGTGACGAGCGGCCGGTCGGGCTTGTTGACCCGGTCGACCTCGAGGTCGGTGATCTGGTTCAGGACGTTCGAGGCGGCGTTCAGGAACGACGCGCAGAGCGACCCGAGGGCGATGGCGCCGACGATGCCCCAGGTGAGGCGGTGGGCCGGGTCGGGGTTGTGGACGCTTCCGAACGCACAGACGGCGCCCGAGACGATCCCGAGGAGCGGCGGCAGGAGCGTGAAGGGGCGGGTGAGGCGGAGGGCGGTCGCGGGCGTCATGTCCGAACGCCGAGGCTACACGAAGTCCTGATATCCTCGCCGGTCGGCCCCCCGGCCCCGAACGGCCGCGAGGGGGCGCGATCGTGTCGGAACGACCCGCCCGGGTCATTCCTGAAACGCGATCGCAAAGAGGGACCAATGGCCTGCAAGTACGGCTCCCACCGCGTCCTCGAGCCGAAGGGCGTCCTCCCGCAGCCCGCCCTGAAGCTCGACAACGACTTCTCCGCGATCGCCGACAACGAGATCCTCGTCGACGTCCGCGCCCTCAACGTCGACTCCGCGAGCTTCACGCAGATCGAGGAGGAGGCGGGGGGCGACGTCGCGAAGATCGCGGAGAAGATCCTCTCGATCGTCGCCGAGCGGGGAAAGATGCAGAACCCCGTCACCGGCTCCGGCGGGATGTTCATCGGCACCGTCGCGAAGGTCGGCGCCGCCCTCGCCGGGCGCGACCTGAAGGAAGGCGACCGGATCGCGAGCCTCGTCTCGCTCAGCCTGACGCCGCTGAAGATCGAGCGGATCGTGAAGATCCACCCCGAGATCGACCGGGTCGAGATCGTCGGGCAGGCCGTCCTCTTCGAGAGCGGCATCTACGCGAAGCTCCCGGCCGACATGGACGAGACGCTCGCGCTCGCGGCGCTCGACGTGGCCGGCGCGCCCGCGCAGGCGGCCAAGCTCGTGAGGCCCGGCCAGAGCGTCCTGATCCTCGGTGCGGGCGGCAAGAGCGGGATGCTCGTCGCCTGGGAGGCGATGAAGCGCGTCGGGCCGACGGGGCGCGTCGTCGGGAACGTCTACCTCGCGGAGGACGCCGCGACGCTCGCCGACCTCGGCCTCTGCCACGAGGTCGTCGCCGCCGACGCGACGAAGCCGGTCGCGCTCCTCGACGCCGTCCTCGCGGCGAACGGCGGCGCCGAGTACGACGTCGTCTTCAACTGCGTGAACGTGCAGAACACCGAGATGAGCAGCATCCTGCCGTGCCGGCAGAACGGGACCGTCTACTTCTTCAGCATGGCGACCCACTTCGGCAAGGCCGCGCTCGGCGCCGAGGGGGTCGGCAAGGACGTCACGATGATCGTCGGCAACGGCTACACGAAGGGCCACGCCGAGATCACCCTCGCCGAGCTCCGCGAGAACGCGAAGCTGCGGCGCCTCTTCGAAACCCGCTACGTCTGAGGGAGGCGCCCGCCCCCGCGCGAGCGCGGCGAGGGCCGGCCCGTCCCCACGGAGGCTCACATGAGCGAGAAGGTCATCATCACCTGCGCCGTCACCGGCGCCGAGACGACCCGGGAGGCGCAGCCCGCCCTCCCGGTCACCCCCGAGGAGATCGCGCAGAGCGCCTTCGAGGCGTGGGAGGCCGGCGCGGCCGTCCTCCACCTCCACGTGAGGCACGACGACGGCTCCCCGACGCAGGACGTCGCCGTCTTCCGGAAGGCGATCGAGCTCGTCCGCGCCAAGTGCGACATCGTGATCGAGTGCACGACGGGAGGCGCCGTCGGGATGAGCCCCGAGGAGCGGCTGCAGCCCGTGACGCTGAAGCCGGAGATGGCGAGCCTCGACTGCGGCACGGTCAACTTCGGCGACGACTACATCGTCAACACGCTGCCGATCATGAGGCAGTTCGCGAAGGCGATGCGCGAGCACGGCGTCCGCCCGACGCTCGAGTGCTTCGACCTCGGGCACGTCTACGCGAGCCACATCCTGATCAAGGAGGGCCTCCTCGACGAGCCGTACCACTACGGCCTCGTCCTGAACGTCCCCGGCTCGGTGAAGTACGAGCCCGACGTCCTCGAGATCTTCGTGCGGAAGCTCCCGAGGGGAGCGCACTGGACGCTCATGGGGATCGGCGGCAAGGCGAACCTCGACGCGATCTACGGCGCCCTCGCGCTCGGCGGGAACGTCCGCGTCGGCTTCGAGGACAACATCTACTACAGCAAGGGACGCCTCGCGAAGAGCAACGCCGAGCTCGTCGAGCGCGCCGCCCGCATCGCGAGGGACTGCGGCCGCCCGATCGCGCGGCCCGACGACGTCCGCGGGATGCTGAAGCTCCGGAAGGCCTGAGGACGCCGTGAAGTACCCGAACGTCGACTACCGCTCCATCCCCCTCTTCGCCGGCGTGACCGAGGCCGAATGGAACGACTGGACCTGGCACATGAAGAACGGGATCCGGGACATCGAGACGCTCGAGAAGGTCGTGACGCTGACCGACCTCGAGCGCGACCAGATCCGCCAGTGCCTCGGCAAGTTCACGATGGAGATCACGCCGTACTACGCGGCGCTCATGGACCGCGACGACCCGGAGTGCCCGGTGCGGATGCAGTCGGTGCCCCGGATCGCCGAGATGCACGACGACCCGTCGGACATGGCCGACCCCCTCCACGAGGACGTCGACAGCCCCGTCCCCGGCCTGACGCACCGCTACCCCGACCGGGTCCTCCTCCTCGTCACGAACATCTGCTCGATGAACTGCCGCCACTGCACGCGCCGCCGCCTCGTCGGCGACGAGGACGTCGACATGCCGGAGGACAACGTCGCCGCGGCGATCGAGTACATCCGGTCGACGCCCTCCGTCCGCGACGTCCTCATCAGCGGCGGCGACCCGCTCGTCCTCCCCGACGAGAGGCTCCGGTCGATCCTCCGCCGCCTCCGCGAGATCCCGCACGTCGAGATCATCCGGATCGGGACGCGGATGCCGATCGTCCTGCCGCAGCGGATCACGGACGGCCTCGTGAACATGCTGAAGCAGTTCCACCCCGTCTGGGTGAACGTCCACTTCAACCACCCGAAGGAGATCACCGCCGAGGCGAAGGCCGCCTGCGAGAAGCTCGCCGACGCCGGGATTCCGCTCGGGAACCAGAGCGTCCTGCTGCGCGGGATCAACGACGACCCGGTCGTCATGAAGAAGCTCGTCCACAAGCTGATGACGATCCGCGTGAGGCCGTACTACATCTACCAGTGCGACCTCTCGCTCGGGATCAGCCACTTCCGGACGTCGGTCGCCAAGGGGATCGAGATCATCGAGTCGCTCCGCGGCCACACGACCGGCCTCGCCGTGCCGACGTTCGTCGTCGACGCGCCCGGCGGCGGCGGGAAGATCCCGGTCATGCCGAACTACCTCATCTCGATGGCCGAGGGGACGGCGGTCCTCCGGAACTACGAGGGGGTCATCACGACCTACAAGTGGCCCCAGGGGCGCGGCCCGGCGAACCCGGCGCGCAAGGACGAGGGGGACGACGCGCGGTACCGGCCGAAGGACGGCGTCGCGATGCTCCTCTCGGGCGACAAGCGCCGGATCGAGCCGAGCGACCTGGTCCGCCACAGGCGCAACGGCGACTGAGGCCCGGGTGACCTGCCTTACGGGCGTCGCGGGAGGGGTCACGGCGGTGACCGGGTTCGAGAAGGGGTCGGGGAAGACCACCTTCCTGAACGCGCTCCTCCCGCTCGCCCGGGAGGCCGGCCCGGTGGCGCTCTTCAGCGTCGGCGTCGACGGCGGCCTCAAGGCAAAGGGGGCCGCCGGCGCGGCGGAGGTCCGCGTGGAGCCGGGAGACGTGGTGCTGACGACGGACCTCCTCGCCCGCGCCTCCCCGGCCCGACTCGAGATCCTCGAGGCGCTCGACGGCCGGAGCGTCCTCGGCCGGCCCGTCCTCGGGAGAGCCGTCCGCGGCGGCGAGGTGACGCTGGCCGGGCCCGAGAACCTCGCCGCGCTGTCGGCCGCGATCGACCTCGCGCGGCGGGAGGGGTGGGCCGCCTCGTCGCTCGTCGACGGCGCCGCCAGCCGCGTGACGCAGGTGAGCGCGCTGGGCGACGCCGCGTTCGTCTTCACCGTGCGCGTCGACCGCGGGAACCTCGCCCGCGTCGCCGAGCGGCTCCGGGCCCTCGTCGCCCTCGCGGAGCTCCCCGTCCTCCCCGGGCCTCCGCCCGGCGCCCTCCGCCTCGAAGGACCGCTCACGGAGACGGTGCGCGACACCCTGCCAGAGGGGCTCGCCGCGCTCTCCCTCGAGGACTTCACGAAGTCGTTCCTCCCGCCGGCCGGGCTCCTCCGCCTCCTCGGGAGCGTGGCGCTGAGCGTGCGCCGCGGCTTCCGCCTCCTCGGGATCGTCGCCGCGCTGCGCGACGTGACCCGGGACGAGCTCGAAGAGGCCGTCGGCCCAGCCGTCTCGGCGCGCCTCCTCGCGAACCCCTACGAGGTCAGGGCATGAACCGGGACCTGCGCGCCTGGGCCGGCCTCGACTCCCTCTGGCAGCGGTTCCTGCCGGAGACGCCGTTCGGCCGCGCGGCGAAGGAGCGGCGGGAGCCGATCACCGATCGTGATTCCCTCGAGGCGGCGTGGGACCGGACCGACGTCGCGATCCGCTTCCTCGCGGCGCTCGACGACGACCGCCCGACGCTCGACCGGGTGCGCCACCACCTCGGGCGCCTCCCGCGCTTTCCCGAGGCCCCGCGCGAGAGCTTCGACGAGGTCGAGGTCTTCCAGCTCAAGAAATTCCTCTTCAACCACAGGGCCCTCCTCGCCCTCCTGCCGGGGGACGTGAAGGCGCTCTTCGGCCTCGCGGAGATCCCCGGCGGCCTCGCCGCGCTTCTCGCGACGGGGCGGCAGGGGGACGAGTCGTTCCACGTCGCCGACGCCTACGACCCGGCGCTCGCCGAGGTCCGCCGGGCGCTCCGGCAGAACGAGGCGGCGGAGCGATCGCGGCGCGAGGCCTATGACCTCGCCCTCAGGGAGCGATGGGGCTTCGCGTTCGAGGGACGCGCGTTCCTCCTCGTGCCGCGGGAGAGGCTCGGCGACCCGTCGGCGGCCGCGGGCCTGCTCGACCTCGAGCCGTGGGACGCCTCGCAGCTCTGCGTCCGCCCGAGGGCCGGCGCAGAGGCGCTCCGCCTCGCTGCCGAAAGGGCCTCTCTCCTCTCGCGCGAGCGGGAGCTCGAGGCGCGCGTCCTCGCGGCGATCTCGGTGCCGCTCCGCGAGGCGCTCCCCTCGTTCCTCGGGCAGGCCCGGGCCGTCGAGGCCTTCGACCTCGCCCTCGCGGGAGCGCGCCTCGCCCGCGAGGAGGGGCTGACGCGCCCCGTCCTCGGGGACGCCGGGATCCGGATCGAGCGGGGGCGCCACCTCGCGACGGAGGCTCTCTGCGCGAGCCTCGGGACCCCCTACGCGCCGCTCGACGCGGCGTTCGACGGCGGCCCGACGGTCCTCTTCGGGTCGAACATGGGGGGGAAGACGGTCGTCCTGAAGACGCTCGCGTTCCTCCAGCTCGCGGCGCAGTCGGGGCTCTTCGTTCCGGCGGCGCGCTTCGCCACGCGCGTCTTCCGCCGCGTCCACTACGTCGGCGAGGGGAGGAGCCGCGAGGAGGGGCGCGGGCTCTCGGGCTTCGGCTTCGAGATCCGCCAGCTCCTCGAGGCGCACGCGGACTTCGGCGACGCGACGCTCGCCCTCTTCGACGAGTTCGCGAGGACGACGAGCTCCGGCGAGGCCGAGGCGATCCTCTCGGCGCTCCTCGAGGAGCTCTCCGGGCGCCCGAACGTCGTTGCCCTCTTCTCGACGCACTTCCGGGGCGTCCGGCGGCTGCCGGGCGTCCGCTACCTCCGGATGGCCGGCCTCGACCGCGCACGCCTCGACCTCGACGGGCCCGGGGGGGGAGAGCTCTCCGACCGGATCCGCCGCATCGACCGCCTCATGCGCTTCCAGCTCGAGCCCGACGCGACGTCGGAGCGGCGGTCCGACGCCGTCGCCGTCGCCCGGCTCCTCGGGCTCCCCCCGGCGCTCGCCCGCCGCGCCGAAGACTTCATCCACGAAGAGGACTAGGCCTCAGGAGGACCCATGGAGAGCCGTCTCCACCTGCCGCCGGAACGGATCGCCCGCGCGCGTTCGCTCGCGGAGCGGATCGTCGCGCCGGTCCAGGAGTTCATCGACGCCCACACGACCGTCACCGTCGAGCGGGCGACCCTTCGCCTCGCCGGCGCCGACGGCGCCGACGCCGACGGCGTCCCCGTGCCGAACCTCGTCGTCGACCAGCTCTCCGAGCGACTCGAGGACGGCGCCTTCCGCTTCTGGGTGAACGCGCTCGTCCGGACGGGCGAGGACGTGAACGGGTTGAACCGCAGGGTCGCCGACGGGCTCCGCGTCGCGGACCTCCCGCTCGCCGACCCCGCCGCGCTCGAGGCGAAGGCCGCCGAGCTCGTCGCCGCCTGCACGCGGCGCGTCCGGGGGAACCGGGCCCTCCGCGAGGAGCGCCTCGCGCGCTACGCCGGGAGGAACCACGCGCCGCTCCTCTATGTCATCGTCGCGACGGGGAACATCCACGAGGACGTGAAGCAGGCCCGCGCGGCGGCCGGGCAGGGGGCCGACGTCGTCGCCGTCATCCGGACGACGGCGCAGTCGCTCCTCGACTACGTCCCGTACGGCGCGACGACCGAGGGCTTCGGCGGGACCTACGCGACGCAGGAGAACTTCCGGATCATGCGGGCCGCGCTCGACGAGGTCGTCGAGCGGGAGGGGCGCTACGTCTACCTGACGAACTACGCCTCCGGCCTCTGCATGCCTGAGATCGCGGCCATGGGGGCGCTCGAGCGCCTCGACATGATGCTGAACGACTCGATGTACGGGATCCTCTTCCGCGACATCAACATGTACCGGACGTTCGTCGACCAGAAGTTCAGCCGGATGATCAACGCCTGGGCGGGCGTGATCATCAACACCGGCGAGGACAACTACCTGACGACGTCGGACGCGGTCGAGAAGGCGTACACCGTCCTCGCGAGCCAGTTCCTCAACGAGCGCTTCGCCCTCGCCGCGGGGCTCGAGCCGTGGCAGATGGGGCTCGGTCACGCGTTCGAGATGGACCCCTCCATCCGGAACGGCTTCCTCATGGAGCTCGCGCAGGCGCTCATGGCGCGGGAGATCTTCCCCGAGGCGCCGCTGAAGTACATGCCCCCGACAAAGTTCATGACGGGCGACGTCTTCCGCGGGGTCGTCCAGAACGCCCTCTTCAACTTCGTCTCGCAGATGACGGGCCAGGGGATCCACCTCCTCGGGATGCTCACCGAGGCGATCCACACGCCGTTCATGCAGGACCGCTACCTCGCCCTCGAGAACGCCAAGTACGTCATGAACAACATGGCCGACCTCGGCGCGGAGGTCGAGTTCCGGCGGGACGGCGCCATCGTGAAGCGGGCGCACGCCGTCCTCGAGGAGACCGTCGCGTTCCTCGAGAAGATCGAGAAGACGGGCCTCATGGACGCGATCGCCGAGGGGCTCTTCGCGGACATCCGGCGTCCGCGCGACATGGGGAAGGGGCTCGACGGCCTCCGGAAGAAGTCCGACGGCTACTGGAACCCCTTCGAGGCGCACCTCCACCGCGAGCTGGGGCTCCGAGGCTGAGATGACGACGATCGTGAGGCCCTACGGCGACACCCTGGACGACGGCGCCGTCCAGCTCTCCTTCACCCTCCCCGTCCCCTTCGGCCCGCGCGGGCGCGAGGCGGCGCGGCTCTTCGTCGAGAAGCTCGGTTTTCGCCACGCCGAGGTCGTCCACGCCGCGCCCCTCTCCGAGGGCTTCAGCTTCTACGTCGCCTACGGGCGGACGGAGGTCGCCGTCGACGTCGACGCGATTCACGTCGAGGAGGCGACCGGCGAGAAGCTCTACTCGATGAGCGAGGCGTGCGCCGCGATCCGCGAGAAGCTCGGGCGGAAGCTCGTCGTGGTCGGCGCCTGCACCGGCTTCGACGCGCACACGGTCGGCATCGACGCGATCATGAACATGAAGGGCTACAACCACCACTACGGCCTCGAGCGCTACTCCGAGGTGGAGGCGCACAACCTCGGTGCGCAGGTGCCGAACGAGAAGCTCATCGACTACGCGGTGAAGGTGAACGCGGACGCGATCCTCGTCAGCCAGATCGTCACGCAGAAGGACGTCCACGTCGGGAACCTCACCGAGCTCGTGGAGCTCCTCGAGGCGAAGGGCCTCCGCGAGCGCTTCGTCCTCTGCGCCGGCGGCACCCGCATCAGCAACAAGCTCGCCGTCGAGCTCGGCTACGACGCCGGCTTCGGCCAGGGCACCTACGCCGAGCACGTCGCGACCTTCCTCATCGACCGGATCGGGAATGGGGTCAGGTCTTGACTTTCTACTATAGTCCGCTGCGCCGGACGTAGAGCTCCGCCACGGGGGTCACGCGACGGGGGACGAGCGGCTCGAGGGCTCTACGAACCCGGACTCACGCGGTAGTAGACGTCGTCGAGAGTCTGGGTGGACGTGCTGCCGGTGCTGAAGAGCGGAAAGAAGACGCGCACGGTCGAGACGCCGGAGGCCGGGACCACGATCTGACCGGAGAGGGCGACGGTGCCCGAGCCGCGGGCGACGGACGCATCGGGCCCGGAGACGGTCGACGCGATGACCGCGTAGTTCTGGTCTTCGAACACGATGGAGATGGTCCCCGATGGTGCGCTGATCAGGTGATAGTCGAGCGTCGCCGAAACGGTGAGGGAGGAGCCGGCCTGCAGGGTGGTGCCCATGGGTGGTTGAATCGAGACGATCCTGACTCTGTCCGTGTCGAGATCGGCCTCGGACGGCGAGCTCTTCGAGCAGGACGCCACCCCGATCACAGGCAGGAGCACCAGAAGGACTCGGAGCGCCGGGCGAAGGAATGTCATCAACGCCGTCTCCTATTTGAGTCGTGCTGCTGGACCGCAGCAAGTGCCGGGCCACCCGCCCGGGCTCGGTTCTCCTCTCTTGCTCTCGAGGGCCTCTGCTGCTTTCGCGGAAACGGGAACGATGACTCGGGCGTGCGCACCGCGACGCGCAGAGTGTAGAACGTAGACCAGACCCCGTCACCTGCCCCCCTTCGCCTCAGGCGAGGAGGAGGGCGAGGGCCGCGCCGGCGAGGGTGTTGAAGAAGTTCAGGACGTGGCCGTTCGTGACGCGCCAGGGGGCTCCGTCGCGGCCGAGGAGGCTCTCGACGACGGTGCCGGCGAAGGCGGCGACGACGACGACGGCGATGCCGGACGGGGCGTAGAGGCCGAGCGCGGCGCCGAGGAGCGCGAGGAGGAGGGCCGCGAGGAGGCCCGCCACGGTTCCTCCGACGGAGACGGCGCCGTCGGTGCCGGGAGGGACCCTCCGGAAGTCGGGAAGGAGGACGGTCGGCGTCTTCAGCGCCTGCCCCACCTCCGTCCCGACGGTGTCCATGAGGGCCGTGGCGAACGCCGCCGCGGCGGCGAGCTGGAGGAGCGGCGCGGAGGCGGGGGTCAGCGCGGCGCACGCGACGAGGAACGTCGCCACGGAGCAGTTCGCGAGGACGTTCGCCGCGCCGCGCCGGCCGCCCGCTTCCTCCGCCTTCCCCATCGCCTCCTTCCGTTTCCTCCGGAAGCGGGTCGTCAGCGTCCCGCCGGCGAAGAAGGCCCAGAGGAGCGCGTAGGCGCTCCACCCGCCGAGGCCGAGGACGAGCGTGCCGACGAGGCCTCCCGCGAGCGCCCCGGAGGGGCGGACGACGCGGAGGAGCGCCGCGACGGCGGGCAGTGCGACGTTCACCGCGAGGCCGAGGAGGAGCTGGCGGAGGGCCGCCGGGGCGAGAAGCGCACCCGCGTTCGGGAGCGCCGCGAGGAGGGCCGAGAGGACCCCGGCCGCCGCGAGGGGCGGGACGAGGTTGTCGTCGAGCTCCGAGGGGAGGCTCTCGACGGCGGCGCCGGCGAGGCCCGCGAGGAGGAACGCGACGACCTCGGCCGGCGCGGGGAGCCGCCCCGCGACGAACGAGGCGAGCGCGGCCGCGCCGAGGCTCCCGAAGGCGACGTAGCCGGCGAAGCCGCTCCAGCTCTTGCCGCGGTTCCACGGGAGGCGCGGCCCGCCGAGCGAGACGCCGACGAGGGTCGCGAAGCCGTCGCCGAAGGCGAGGAAGCCCCAGCCGGCGGCCGCGAGGTCGAGCCGGTGGCGGAAGAGGAGGACGAGGACGAGGACGACGAGCGGGTAGAGGAGGATCCCGACCGGGTAGCCCCGGGCGCGGTCGTCCTCGCGGAAGAGCGCGCGCCCCCCGAGCCGCGGCAGGGCGACGAGGTTGAACGCGAGGGCGGCGAGCGCGCAGAGCGCCGCGCCCCTCCAGTCGAGCCAGCGGAGGAGGAGCGCGAAGGCCGCCATCCCGACGTGGACGGCCTTCCTCTTCGCCTCGGTCGCGCCGACGCTCACGTCCCGGCGGCCTCCGCGCGGAGCCGGAGGTGCTCGTCGAGCGCCTCGGTGAAGTGGCGGGGGGCCTCCCCCGCGAGGCGCTCGTAACGCGTCGTGTCGAGGACGGAGTTCGCCGGGCGGGCCGCGGGCCGCGGGAACTCCGAGGTCGCGCAGGGGACGAGCCTCACGTTGGGGTATCCGCCCCGCGCGAGCGCCTCCTTCGCGAGGCCGTACCAGGTCGTCTCGCCGGCGTTCGCGAAGTGGACGAGGCCGCGCGCGCCGACCTCGGCGAGCCGCACGAGCGCGCGGGCGAGGTCGGGAGCGAAGGTCGGGCGGCCGCGCTGGTCGTCGACGACCTTCAGCTCCGTCCGCCCCGACGCCGCGAGGCCGAGCATCGTGTCGACGAAGTTGACGCCACCCGGGGCGAAGACCCAGGAGGTGCGGACGACGAGGACCTCGGCGCCGCTCGCGAGCGCGCGCCGCTCTCCCCCCAGCTTCCCGCGGCCGTAGGCGTTGAGCGGCGCGACCGGGTCGTCCTCCCTCCAGGGGCGCCCGGGACGGCCGTCGAAGACGTAGTCCGTCGAGACGTGGACGAGGAGCGCGCCCGCGTCCCGGCAGAGGCGGGCGATCTCCCCGACGGCGACGTCGTTCACGGCGAGGTGCGACGGGTCGCTCTCGGCGAGGTCGACGCGCGTGTCGGCGGCGGCGTTCCAGACCACCGAGACTCCCGGGACGATCGCCCGCGCGAGGGCCGCGCCGTCGGTGACGTCGAGCTCGGCGACGCCGAGCGCGCGCGCCCCGGGCCGGAGGCGCGCGAGGCCGCGCGCGAGCATTCCCCCGGCGCCCAGGATCAGCTCGCCCATCGCTCCGCCTTCTCCGCCACGCCCGCCTTCCCGCCGGAGCTCAGTTGAGCCGCCCGGTGAAGTCGAGGAAGCTGCCGATGTTCTTGAGGTTCAGGCCGATCCGGAAGTCCTTCGTCGGGACCGCGCCGATGCGCAGGTCGCGGTACTCGCCGAGGATCTTGAAGCAGGAGGCCTCCCACGTCAGGAGGCTGCGCCACTCGAGCATACGGCCCTTGGCCACGTCGTAGTTCGCCTCGACGTCGAGGCGGAGGTTCTTCGGGACGATGGCCGTCCCCCCGCCGAAGCGGAGCTGCGTGGAGGGCTGCGTCGAGCCGACGGGGCGGCTGTCGTAGTAGGAGAAGCGGAGCGAGCGGGCGGCCGTCCCGAAGTTCGCCGAGACGCTCGAGGAGGTGACGACCCCGGCCTTGATGTCCCACGTCGCGCGGGCGTCGAAGTTGAGGGCCGAGCCCGCGTTGACGCGCAGGATCGCGTCGAGCGGGGCGTCGCGGTAGGTCGAGGGGTAGCCGACGGGGGGCTCGAAGTAGTGGATGCGCGAGACCTCGAGCGAGGCGATCTCGCGGGAGGCGCCCGACGTCTCCTTCGCGAGGAGGCGCTGGACGAGGGCGTACTTCGCCGAGTGCGACGGCAGGATCGTGTCGATCTCGTCGAAGACGGGGGTCCGGGCGAGGTCTCCCGGGTCCGTCTGGTACTGGTACTCGACCTGCGGCTCGATGATGTGCTTGAGCTTCCTGTACCGCCCGAGCTTCACCTCGAAGACGCGGGCGAACGAGGGGCCCGTGAGGTCGAGGCGGGCGAGCGCCGTCCCGCGGGTGTACGGGTCCGCCGAGAGGGTCCGGCCGTCCTCGGCGACGGACGCCCCGTACTCGGTGAGGCGGTAGCCCGCCTCGGCCTGGAGGGAGAGCCACGGGAGGGGAGAGAGGGGCGCCGAGACCTTCGGGAAGAGGTCGACGCGCCCGTAGTCCCCGGCGGGCTGCCCCGCGGGGCGGATCGACCGGAGGTACCCGGCCGAGGTCTGGGCCTCCACGAAGACCGTGTTCCCGAAGATCCCGGTCGGACGGAGGCGCGCCTCGAGGACCGGCTTCCTCTCGAGGACGACCTCGCTCGTGCCGTAGAGCGCCGTCTCCCTCTCCAGGCGGAAGTTGAAGGCGAACGGCCCCTCGGACCTCGTGACGAACGCCTTCTGCCCGAACGAGCGCGCCGAGGTGAGGTTGAAGTCCCGGTCGTAGTGCTGGAAGAAGGTGATGTCGGAGAACTGGATCCAGTTCATCACGACCCTCGTCCTCGGGGCGAGGTCGTCGGCCGAGAGCGAGCCCGCCGTCTTCCACTGCCATCTCCGGCTCGGGTCGATGACCGTGTAGTACATGCCGGAGAAGGAGGTGCCGGCGCTCGGCCTCCAGCGGAGCTCCGTCCCGAGGCCGAAGTACTGCTTCGTGTAGAGGTCCGTCGTGACGGTCGCGTCCGCCGAGCGGCCGAGGACCTGGTAGTACGAGAGGCCGAGGAAGCCTCCGCGGCTGCTGCTGTAGCCGATCCCCGGGATCAGGAAGCCGGAGGCGCGGTCGCGGAGCGCGGGCCAGAGGAGGTACGGGGTGTAGAGGAGCGGCACGCCGCCGAGGCGGAAGACGACCGTCTTCAGCTTGGCGTAGTCGTCGAGCGTGATGTTCCCGTCCTTGACCTTGAACACCCACGCCGGGTCGTCCCCGTCGCAGGCCGTGACCGCGCCGTCGCGGATCTGGAACGTCCGCGCGCCGGTCTTCGCGAGCGTCGCGCCCTGCACGAAGATCCCGGCGAGCTCGGCCCGGCCGTCCGTGAGGATTCCGGTCTTGTCCGTCAGGTCGAGCTCGAGCCGGAGGCCCTCGAGGCGCGACGGCCCCTGCTCGAGGACGACGTCCCCCTCGGCGACGACGAGCTTCGACTTCGTCTCCGCCCGCACGTAGTCGGCGGTCAGGCGGATGTCCTGGTACTCGACCGTGACGCGCCCCCCCTTCGGGGCCTGGACCTCGTAGACGTTGTCGGAGAGGAGGCTCTGGCGCCCCCCCTTCCCGTCCGAGACGCTCACCCGGATGACGCCGCCGACCTCCGGCGCCTGGAACTTGATGTCGAAGTTCGGCCGCTCGCGGAAGCGCGAGTGGAAGGGGTCGCTCTCGAAGGACGACTGGCCCGCGGCAGGGGCCGCGAGGAGGAGCAGGGCCGCGGCGAGGCCCGCGAAGGAGACCCGCCGCGCCCCGCGGTTCGCCCGGAGAGCGCCCCGGTTCAGAGCTTCATCTCGGGAACGTCGCCGCGGACCTCGAGGGGCGGCTCGGTGGCCGCCAGGATCTCCTCGACGGTCACGCCCGGCGCCCGCTCGACGAGGACGAGGCCCTTCCCGTCCGGCTTCACGTCGAGGACGGCGAGGTCGGTGACGATCCGGTGGACGCAGCGCTTCCCGGTGAGCGGGAGCGTGCAGCGGTTCAGGATCTTTCGGTCGCCGTTCTTCGCGACGTGCTCCATCGTGACGATGACGCGGCGGGCGCCCGCGACGAGGTCCATCGCGCCCCCCATCCCCTTCACGAGCCGTCCCGGGATCATCCAGTTCGCGAGCGACCCCTCGGCGTCGACCTGCATCGCCCCGAGGATGCAGAGGTCGATGTGCCCGCCCCGGATCATCGCGAAGGAGTCGGCCGAGGAGAAGAACGCGGCGCCGGGGATGACGGTGACCGTCTCCTTGCCGGCGTTGATGAGGTCCGCGTCGACTTCGGCCTCGGTCGGGTAGGGGCCCATGCCGAGGATGCCGTTCTCCGACTGGAAGACGACCTCCATGCCGGCGGGGACCCGGTTCGCCACGAGCGTCGGCATCCCGATGCCGAGGTTGACGTACATCCCGTCGCGCAGCTCCTGCGCGGCGCGGGCGACGATTCCGTCCCTGTCGAGCTTTCCCATCGCCGCCCCCTCAGCCCTTCCGCACCGTGCGCCGCTCGATCCGCTTGACGCGGGGGGCGACGACGAGCCGCTGCACGTACACGCCGGGCGTGTCGATCTCGTCGGGGTCGAGCTCGCCGACGTCGACGAGCTGCTCGACCTCGGCGATCGTGACCCTCCCCGCCGTGGCGACCATCGGGTTGAAGTTCTTCGCGGTCTTCCGGTAGACGAGGTTCCCGAGGCGATCCGCCTTCCAGGCCGCGACGAGGGCGAAGTCGGTGACGATGCCCCGCTCGAGGACGCACTCCCGCCCGTCGAAGACCTTCGTCTCCTTCCCGTCGGCGACGACCGTGCCCGCGCCCGTCGGCGTGTAGAAGCCGGGGATGCCGGCGCCGCCCGCCCGGAGCCGCTCGGCGAGCGTCCCCTGCGGGCAGAACTCGAGCTCGAGCTCGCCGGTGAGGTACTGCCGCTCGAACTCGGCGTTCTCGCCGACGTACGAGGAGAGCATCTTCCGGATCATCTTCTTCCCGAGGAGGACCCCGAGGCCCCAGTCGTCGACGCCGCAGTTGTTCGAGACGCAGACGAGGTCCTTCACGTCGCGGTCGGCGAGCGCCTGGATGAGGCTCTCCGGGATGCCGCAGAGGCCGAAGCCGCCGACGGCGATCGTCGCCCCCGACGGGATGTCGGCCACCGCCCGGGCCGCCGCCTCGTGGTGCGAGGAGGAGAGGATGACCTTGTCGATCACAGGGCCTCCACCACCATCGCGGTCGCCTCGCCCCCGCCGATGCAGATCGCCGCGAGCCCGAACTTCTTCTTGCGGGCGCGGAGGGCGTGGAGGAGCGTGACGAGGATCCGCGCGCCGGAGGCGCCGATCGGGTGGCCGAGCGCGACGGCGCCGCCGTTCACGTTGACCCTGTTCGGGTCGACCTCGAGGTCCTTCACGAACGCCATCGTGACGACCGCGAACGCCTCGTTCACCTCGAAGAGGTCGATCTGGGAGAGTGGGATCCCCGCCTTCTCGAGCGCCTTCTTCGCCGCGAAGGAGGGCGCCGTCGTGAACCACTCCGGCTCCTGGGCGTGCGAGGCGTAGGAGACGATCCTGCCGATCGGCTTCGCCCCGGTCTCCTGGACGACGGCCTCGCCCGCGAGGAGGAGCGCCGCGCCGCCGTCGTTGATCTTCGAGGCGTTCGCGGCGGTGACGGTCCCGTCCTTCTGGAACGCGGGCTTGAGCGACCCCATCTTCTCGAGCTTCTCGAGGGGGGTGGCGAAAGGCTCCTCGTCGCGGTCGACGACGGTCGTCCCCTTCTTCCCCTCGATGGAGACCGGGACCATCTCGGCCTTGAAGTCGCCCGAGTCGTTCGCCCGGCGGGCCCTCTGGTAGCTCTCCAGGGCGAAGGCGTCCTGCGCCTCCCGCGTGAAGGAGTACTTCCCCGCGCAGAGCTCGGCGCAGTTGCCCATGTGGAAGTTCTTGTAGGGGTCCCAGAGCCCGTCGTGGATCATCGAGTCGAGGAGCTGGCCGTGCCCCATCCGCATCCCGAGGCGCCCCTTCGGGAGGAGGTACGGGGCGTTCGACATCGACTCCATCCCGCCCGCCAGGACGACGTCGTATTCGCCCGTCCGGATCGCGTTCGCCCCGTCCATGACGGCCCGCATCCCGGAGCCGCAGACCTTGTGGATCGTGACGGCGCCGGTCGACTTCGGGAGCCCGGCCGCGAGGAGGGCCTGACGCGCCGGGGCCTGCCCCTGGCCGGCCTGCAGGACGTTCCCCATGAGGACCTGGTCGACCCGGTAGCCGGGGACCTCCGTCCGCTCGAGGCAGGCCCGGAGGGCCTGGGCGCCGATCTCGGAGGCGCTGAGGGAGGAGAGGGACCCGAGGAAGCTTCCGATCGGCGTACGGGCCGCCGAGAGGACGAGGACGTTCTTCATCGTTCGTTCACTCCAGTAGGGCCCCCGGGCCACGAGGGGGCCTCCGGGGGGACCGGAGGATTCTACCTATCCGCCGGCCCGGGACGGCGGCCCGATGGACATCGCCGGAGGAGCGCCCCTATCCTCGCGCCGTGAGGGTCCTCGCGGTCGATTTCGGCGAGAAGCGGGTCGGTCTCGCCGTCTCGGACGGGACCGGGGAGATCGTCGTCCCCGTCGGCGTCGTCCCGCGGCGGAGCGACGCCCAGGCCGCGGCCGAGGTCGTCGCCGCCGCCCGAGAGCGGGAGGTGGAGCGGCTCCTCGTCGGCCTCCCCGTCCGCCCGGACGGGGGGGGCGACAGCGCGTTCGCGGCGCGGGCGCGGAGCTTCGCGCGGAAGCTCGCCGAGCTCTCCGGCCTGCCGGTCGACCTCCACGGCGAGGCGCTGACCTCGGTCGCGGCCGAGGGAGCCCTCCGGGACGCCGGCGTCCCGCGCGCCCGGCGGGCGGCCGCGCTCGACGCGGAGGCCGCGGCCGAGCTCCTCCGCGACTGGCTCTCGACCCGGCCCGGGGGGCCGGGGGCGTGAAGGGCCTCCGGCGGTGGGCCGGGCGCCTCGCCGTCGCGCTCGCCGCCGCCGCGCTCCTCGGCGGCGGGGCGCTCGTCGCCGTCCGCCAGCCCTGGAAGGGGTACGAGGGCGACTCGGTCCTCGTCGAGATCCCCGCCGGGACCTCCGCGCGCACGATCCTCGCGACGCTCGAGGAGAAGCGCGTCGTGAGGAGCCGCTTCCTCGCGTTCGCCGCCCTCCGGACGCTCTTCCGCGGGAAGAGCCTGAAGGCGGGCGAGTACCGGTTCGAAGGGCCGCGGTCCATCGAGGAGGTCCTCGCGACCGTCGTCGAGGGAAAGGTCGTCACGTACCGCGTGACGATCCCCGAGGGGCTCTCCGGCGAGGAGATCCTGGGCCTCGTCTCGCGCGAGGGGCTCGCCACGAGCGAGGAGCTCCGCACGCTCTTCCTCCGGCCCGAGCTCTTCGAGGGCGTCCCGGCGGGCGCCCCCACCCTCGAGGGCTTCCTGGGCCCCGACACCTACCTCTTCACGAGGTCGGAAGGGGCGCGCGGGATCGTGGCGCGGCTCGTGAAGGGGTTCGTCCGCTCGCTGCCGGAGCGCTTCGAGGAGCGCGCCCGCGCGCTCGGCCGGACGCCGCTCGAGGCGGTGACGCTCGCCTCCCTCGTCGAGAAGGAGACCGGCGTCGCCTCCGAGCGCGCCCTCGTCTCGGCCGTCTACCACAACCGGCTGCGGGCCGGGATGCCGCTCCAGTGCGACCCGACGGCCGCCTACGCCCTCCGCAGGAAGGGCCTCTGGACGGGCGCGTTGACGCACGAGGGGCTCGCCGTGGACGACCCCTGGAACACCTACGCGCGGGCCGGCCTCCCGCCGGGCCCGATCGCGAGCCCGGGCGCCGCCTCGCTCGAGGCGGCCGTGGCGCCGGCCGGCGTGCCCTACCTCTACTTCGTCGCCGTCGGCGACGGCTCCGGAGAGCACCGCTTTTCCGTGACGTACGACGAGCACCTCGGCAACGTCGCCCGCTTCCGCCGCGCCCGGGCCGGCCGGGAAACCGCCTCGGGCGCTCCCCGCTGAGTTAGACTTTTCCGCCCCGGAACCTCACGCGAACGCGGAGCGCCCATGAGCAGCAGCGGCCCCATCCCCCGTCTCTTCGGCCCTTACGTCCTGACCCGCAACCTCGGCACCGACCCGCTCGGCAGCGTGTACCGCGCCGGGACGGCGTCCGGGGCGCACCTGGCGCCGTTCCTCCTCGTCCGGGTCTTCGACGGGGCCGGCGTCGAGCTCGCCCACCTCGTGCCGGCGATGGAGGAGGCCTCCGAGTACCTCGAGGAGGTGCGCGGGCCGGCCGTCGCCAAGGGGGCCGTCCTCGGGATCGTCGACGACGTCCCGTTCGCCGGCATCGAGTACGTCCCGGGCCGTACGCTCGACCGCCTCTTCTCGGGCGAGGGGCAGGGCTCGATCCCGCTGCCGATCGAGCACGCGCTCCTCATCGCGGAGAAGCTCCTCGTCGCGCTCGAGGCGGGCAAGCCCTTCGAGAAGAAGATGGGGGCGCCGCACGGCTTCCTGACCCCCGGATTCGTCACGATCTCGAACGACGGCGACGTCCGCGTCTACGGCGCCGGCCTCGGGGCCGGGCTCCTGCCGTCGCTGAAGAAGCCCGCCGTCCTCGCCGCCGTCGGGCCCTACGTCGCGCCCGAGGTCCTCGCCTCGGGGAAGCCGTCCCCCTCGGGCGACATCTACTCGGCCGCCGCGATCCTCTACCAGGCCCTGACCGGCAAGGCCCCCGCCCCGGGGGCCGGAGCCGACGCGCTGGCGGGCGCCGTCCTCGCGATCGACGGCAGCCCGATGCCGGAGGACCTCGGCAAGCTCCTCGCCCGAGGCCTCGCGAAAGACCCATCGCAGCGCGAGAAGGACGTCGTCGCCTACCGGAAGACCCTCGGCAAGCTCCTCTACGGCGGCCCCTACGCCCCGTCCACCTTCAACCTCGCCTTCTTCATGCACCAGCGGTTCGAGAAGGCGATCGACAAGGAGCGGCGGGAGCTGGCGCAGGAGGAGGCGATCGACCCGAAGCCGCTCGCCGCGGCCGAGGAGCGGAAGGACAAGGAAGCCCGCGACCGCGCCCAGGCGGCGCGCGCGGCGGCCGCGGTCCCCGTCCCCGTCTTCGGTGCGGGGACCTCCCCGGGGGCCGTGACGGTCGGCGGGACGCCGGTGCCGAAGAAGTCGGGCCTGGGAGGAATTCCGGTTCCCGCCGTCGTCGCGGGGGTGGTCATCCCCCTCGCGGTCGCGGGCTGGCTCATCTTCGGCCGGGGCGGGGCCCAGAAGCCCGCGGCCGCGCCCCCGACTCCCGTCGCGGCCGCGACGCCGACGCCGCTTCCGGCGCCGACGCCGATGATCGTCGGGAAGGACGACCCCGAGTTCCAGGCCCAGCTCCAGGCCAGGCTGCAGGAGGAGATGAAGAAGGTCGAGGCGCAGATCGCCAAGGAGCAGAGCGCCGCCGCGAAGAAGAAGGCCGACGAGCAGGCGAGGCTCGAGGAGGCGGCGCAGAAGACGCGCGAGGCCGAGGAGGCCGCGCGGGCCGCCCGCGACCGGGCGAACAAGGAGGAGGCCGAGCGCCTCGCGAAGGAGGCCGCCGACGCGCGCGCCCGCGAGGACGCGGCGCGCAAGGCCGCCGAGGCCGCGGTCCCGAAGGCGAAGGAGGGCGACCTCGTCGACGTCGGCCAGGTGGCGCGACCCCCGCAGGCGACGAAGGTCATCAAGCCCGAGCCGACGACCCTGGCCCGGCAGCGCAAGGTCTCCGGGACGGTCCTCGTCCGCGTCCTCGTCGACGAGACGGGGCACGCCGCGCAGGCCGAGGTCTACCGCGACACGACGCCGAAGGTCGGCCTCGGCGAGGCGAGCATCAGCGCCGTCAAGCAGTGGGAGTGGACGCCCGCGACGAAGGACGGCGTGAAGGTGAAGACCTGGATCGTCGTCCCGATGCCGTTCGTCCTGAAGTAGCGGGAGCCCCGGGAAGGAAGAAGGGCGGAGCGCCTCGCGGCGCCCCGCCCTTTTCTCGTTCCGGGCGTCCGGCGGGCTACTTCGTCGCCGCCGGCCTGGGGGCCGGCGCCTTCGGGACCGCCGTAGCGGCCGGGGCCGCGAGCGGCAGGCCCGCCCCCTTGAGGTAGGTCTTCCGGAGGTACTCCTCCATCAGGTTGTCGGAGAACCAGGAGACGGGGACGCCGTCGACGAAGTACGTCGGCGTCGACCGGACGCGGACGGCGAAGCCCTCCGTGAGGTCCTCGAGGACCCGCGACACCGCGGTCCCCTGCAGGTAGCAGCCCCGGAACGCCTCCTCGGAGATGTCGTTCGCGACCGCGAAGTCGAGGGCGAAGGTGTCGAGCTCGCCGACGGAGAGGGTCTCCTGGCGGCCGAAGACGCTCGACTTCCAGTTGAAGTAGAGGTCCTTCTTCATCTGGTAGAAGCAGCGCCCCGCCGAGGCGGCGCGGAACGCCCAGGAGTGCTCCGAGATCGGGAACGACTTGTAGACGCGCCGGATCTTCAGCTCCTTGCCGATCTTCGAGAGGAGGGCCTCCATGTCGCCCGCCCGCTTCTTGCAGAACGGGCACTGCATGTCGGAGAACTCGACGATCGTCACCGTGGCGTCGGCCGGGCCCTGCGTCGGGGCGCCGTCGAGGCGCAGCATCGCGCGGCGCTGCTCGGCGAAGCTCTTCGTCCGGTCCCAGGGGCGCCCGAGCATCAGGAGCGCGCCGTCCCCGGCCGAGACGTACGCCTGGATCTCGTAGGGGCCGTAGCCCGTCTCGTGGAGGATCTTCAGCCCCTTGAAGCCGTGCCGGTCGAGGGACGGGTCGAAGGTCAGCTTGAAGCGGCCCCTGAGGAAGCGCCCGAGGAGCTCCCGGAGGGTGTCGAGGTCGGCCTCCCCGGTGACGGGCTTCGGCGCCTTGAGGCGCGCCTCGTCGACGAAGACGTCGCCCACGAGGGCCGTCTTCCCGTTGTCGTCGGCCAGGACGAAGGCCTGGTCGTTCGCCCGCTCGTCGATCGCGTATTTCTTCGTCGCCCGGTAGAGCCTCCAGCCGGGGATCCGCACCGCGTCGAGGGCGTCGACCGCGATCTCGCCCAGACCGTACGGGAACAGCCCGCCGAGCCAGTCGAGGAGGGCCTCGGTCCTCGGGTCGGCGCTCTTCGGGGCGGCGGCGGGGGCGGCCGGAGCGGCGGGCTCGGCCGGCGTCGCGGCGGCCTTCGCCGGCGCGGGCGGCGCCGGCTTCTCGGCGGCGGGCGCTCCGCCGGCGCGGCACGCGAGCAGCGTGGCCGCGGCCAGGAGTGCGAGCGAACGGGAATGCTTCATCGAACGGGCGAGCCTCCTCTTTCGAGCTGCGTCATCGCTTCGCGGACGGCGGTCTGGTTCGGGTCGATGGCGAGCGACTTCCGGAACCACTCCTTCGCCTCCGCCGGCTTCTCCTGGCAGAGCGACGTGAGGCCCATCAGGTTGAGCGCCTCGACGTCCTTCGGTTTCTTCGCGACGATCCTCGAGAAGATCGCCTGCGACTCCGTGCACTTCTGGTCCTCGAAGAGCGCCTTCCCGAGCGAGGCCTGGTACCGGTCGTTCTGGGGGAAGGCGTCGGTGAGGGACCGGAGGTAGCGGACCAGGTCCTTCCGCACCTCGGGCCGGCGCTCGATCCGCTGCATGTACGTCGCGACGCGCCGGTACGCGGCGGCCTCGGGGTCGTTGTAGCCGAACTGGAGCGCCTTGATGAGCGCGTCGTCGGACTCGGCCCAGCGGTCGACCTGGAAAAGGGCGATCGAGTAGTTCATCCAGACCGTCTGGGCCTTCGGGTTCACCTCGAGCGCCTTCCGGTAGAGCGGGAGGCTCTCCACGTACTTGTGCTGATAGCGGAGAAAGGTCGCCTGGTTCGAGTAGTAGCCGGCCGTCTCCGTCCCGGCGCGGTCCGCCGGGCGGGCGTCGACCGCCGCGGCCTCCGAGCCGGTCAGGTAGCCGAGGGCGATCAGCTTCTTCGTGAACTCCTCGGCGGCCTGCTTCTCCGTCGCGTTCATGTCGCGGACGACGAGCCGCTCGACCTTTGCGGTCTTCTCCCACGAGACCCGGGGCACGGCCGGCGGGAGCGCCGCGCCCCCCAGGCCCGGGACGGGAGCCCCATCGAACTTCGGGTCGGTCGGGAGGCCCAGGAGACGGCAGAGCGTCGGGGCGACGTCGAAGACGCTCGCCTTGCCGCGCTCCTTCGACGGGACGATCGCCGGCCCCTCGGCCGCGAGGATGCCGACGTCGCGGTGCCAGAGGAACGCGGTGTCGAACTGCACCCCGGAGTAGAACGCCGGGCGGTCGTCGCCCCACTTGAAGCCGTGGTCGGAGGCGAGGACGAGGGTCGCGCCGTCGCGCCCCGCCTTCGCGCGGAAGAGCCCGAGGATCCGGTCGCTCTCGACGTAGATCGCCTCGACGGCGTCCTTGAACTTCCTGAAGTCCTCTTCCGTCACCTGCGGGGGCTTCGGGGCGACGAACCGCCCCGCGACGTGGCCGATCTCGTCCGTCCCCTGGAAGTAGACCATCGTCAGGTCGGGGCGCTCGCGCTCGTAGAGGTCGAGCGCGATCTTCGCGTGGACGCGGGTCGCGGCGAGGATCTTCCGGTAGCCCGTGATCGGGTCCTCGAGGTCGTGCCCGGCCCGGACGGCCGCGTCGAACTCGGCACGGGAGACGCGGAGAGCCTTCCCGATCTCCTCGTACGGCGGGTCCCATTCCCGCTTCAGGATGATCCTCACGCCGTCCGCGAGCCCCTCGGGCCACGTGAGGGCCTGGGAGTTGACGAGGAGCTTCGGGTCGAAGAGGACCGGCGCGGTGCGGTCCGAGATGAGGAAGCCGTTCACCTTCTCCGCGGGCCAGGTCGCCCAGAAGCCGACGACGCCGACCTTCAGCCCCATCGTGCTCGCGAGGTTCCAGATCGCCGGCACCTTCCGGGAGCGTCCGGAGATGGGGAGGCGCTGCCGGGTCTTCGGGTCGAGCTCCTGGAAGTCGGCGACGCCGTGGTCGACGGGAGTCCGCCCCGTCACCATCGTGTTCCAGACGAGGGGCGAGGCCATCGGCTGGAAGCTCTCGAGGTCCCAGGTCCGCCCGTTCGCGACGAGGGCCGAGAGGTTCGGGAGCCGCCCCTCCTTCATGAGGCGGTCGAGGAGGTGCCAGTCGGCGCCGTCCCAGCCGACGAGAATGACCTTCGGCCGGGCCGCCCCGCCGGCCGGCTTCTTCACCGGGGCTCCGAGGGAGCGGGATGCGGAAGCCAGGGAGATGAGACCGAGGACCGCGAAAACCTGGAGGAGGGGGCGTCGATGAGGCATGCGGCCGGGATGATAGCGAAGAGCGTGCCCCGCACCCCCGTGGCGCCCCGCCAAAAAAGAAGAGGGGGGCCCGGAGGCCCCCCTCGAGGGTCGGATCGACCGAAGGGTCAGAAGGAGACGCGGGCGCCGACCCGCATCGAGAGCGGGTCCTGCCAGCCGTTGTTCTTCATGTAGTTCTTGTTCGTCGAGCAGCCGTACTCGCTGTAGGAGGGATTCGCGAGGCAGGCGGCCGCGTTGTTGCGAGAGGCGGCGCCGAAGGTCGCGTCGGGCAGGTTGTAGCGGTCGTCGAGGCCCTTGCGGGTTCCGTCGGCGAGCGTGTTGAAGATGCCGTTCCGGCTCGTGACGCCCTGGCGGTTGAAGAGGTTGAAGACGTCGATGAGCGGCGTGATCGTGAAGGCGCCGAGCCGCAGGTTGTACTCGAGGTGGAGGTCCATCTCGTACTGCGACGGCTGCGAGCCCATCTCGCCGCGGCCCGGGATCAGGTAGAGCTCCGAGGTGTAGCCGGACCGCGCGTAGCCGCGGACGGCGTACGGCGCGCCGGAGATGTAGCGGAAGTTCGCGCCGGCCGAGAGGCCGAAGGCGAAGGCGTAGTTGCCGGAGAGCTTGACCTGGTGCGTGTGGTTGAGGGAGAGGGTCCCGAAGTTGTTCGGAACGAGGTCGATGTAGTCGAAGTCGGCGTTGATGTTCGGGTCCTGCTGGCCGGTCGACTGCTTCTCGTTGCCGTCGTAGTTCCCCTTGAGCGAGGAGTAGACGTAGTTGGCGAGCATGTAGAAGTTGTTCGAGAAGCGGTGGGTCGCCGTCAGCTCGACGCCGCGGTAGTACCGGCGGACGTTCGTCGACTCACAGTCGCCCGAGAGGGTCCCGTCGGCCGACTTGCAGGCCGGGTTCTGCGGGTCCTTGAGGTTTCCGAGCTCGCCCATGCTGCCCGGGTTGATGAGGGCGCACGTCGTGAGCGCGCCGGCCGGGATGTAGTCGGCGAGGTAGGGGAGGCGGGAGTCGGTCAGGTCGCAGCGGTCCTCGATGGCGCGCCCGAGGGACTTGTAGATCCCCTTGACGCCGACGGACCAGTTCTTGAAGAGCTCGTACTCGACGCCGCCGACGTACTCGTCCTGGTACATCCCCTTGAGGCCGTCCGGGGTGATCTGGCCGCCCTGGATGTACGCGTAGCCGTAGCCGGTCGTCCCGCCGGACAGCGAGTCGACCGGGTCGAGGACGCCGCGGGAGTAGTTGTACGCGAAGACCGTGTACTCGTTGCCGAGCGCGCGCGTCTGGATGTCGGACGGGATGACGGTGTAGTAGCGGCCGTAGTGGGCGAAGAACTTCGACTTGCCGTTGTTCGTGAAGTCCCACACCACGCCGAGGCGGGGCGACCACTCGTCCTTGAGGCTGATCCGGGTGTTCCCGTCGGCGTCCTTGAGCTTCTGGTCGTCGTAGCGGACGCCGAAGTTCACGGTCAGGTTCGGGAAGACCTTCCAGGAGTCCTGGAGGAAGAAGCCGAGGTTCTGCGTGGCCGGGGTGTTGATGACGGCCGTCGCGACCTCGTAGCCGGCGCAGTCGTAGATCGAGTGGACGCCGTTCGTGTTCGCCGGGCCGGGCGTGCCGTAGTCGCCCTTGGAGAGGTTGCCCGCCGCGTCGTACTTGTACTGGCAGTTCGGGCCGCCGTTCCTCACGACCGCGTAGTAGCGGTCGGACGAGTAGCGGTAGCCGCCGGCGTTCGTCAGGAAGTTCGTGACGCGGGCCTTGCCCGAGTAGCCGCCGTAGTAGTTGCCCTGGATGTCCTCGTAGTCGAGGCCGCCCTTGACCTCGTGCGGCCCGAGGAACATCGTGATCGCGCCCTTGTAGTTGTCGCGCTGGTAGTCCTCGCGCTGGATGAAGGGGCTCCCCTCCGCGTACCAGGTCGAGAGGCCGAACTGGTAGTCCCGGGCCGACGTGACGGCCTCGGAGCCGAGCGGGTAGTTGTTGTCCTTCTCGTCGTGGCGGGAGTACTGCAGCTGCCCGAGGAACTTCGTCCCGAAGATGCCGTCCCACTTCGCGGAGAAGTCGGTGCCGCCGGTGTCGTCGGTGCCGAGGTTCGCCTTCGGGTTGCCGACGATCCCCTGGAGGACGCCGTCGAACGTGCCCGGGTCGCCGAAGACCGAGACGGCGACCGTGTGCGACTCGCCGAGGCGGAAGGTCAGCTTGCCGGAGTAGAGGTTCGTCGTCGTCTTGTTCGTGACCGGGAGCGTGCCCGTGACCGCGCCGGTCGAGGTGCGGCCCGTGTACATCTCCGTGTCCGTCTTGCGGTTCACGTAGTTGTAGCCGCCCCAGAACCAGATCCGGTCCTTCATCAGGTAGCCGCCGAGGTCGACGCCGATGTCGTAGCGCGTCGGCCCCGCGTAGGGCGCCACGCCGACGGCGTTCTTCTCGGAGACGTTCGAGTCGTTCGCCGACAGGCTGTTGCTGTCGTAGTAGCCGAACGCGTCGCCGTGGAACTCGTTGCCGCCCGACTTCGTGACGACGTTGATGACGCCGCCGAGGGCGCGCGAGTACTCGGCCTCGTAGCCGCCCGTCTTGACCTCGACCTCCTGCACGAACTCGGCGTTCATCGCCTTGCCCTGGTCGCCGATCTTGACGCCGGTGGTGTTGACGCCGTCGATGATGTACTGGTTCTCGAGGCCCGTCGCGCCGTAGACGGAGATGCCGCCGCCGGTGGACGTGCCGGTGCCCGCGACCGTCGTGGCGATCGACGTGAAGTTCCGGCCGAGCGGGAGCTTCTGGATCGCGTCGAGCGTCGTGTTCGAGCCGATGACGGTCTTCGTCGTGTCGACGACGGGGGCCTCACCGGTGACGACGACCTCTTCCTTGATCGACACGGAGAGGACGACCGGGATCGTCGCCGTGCCGCCGAGGGCGACGCGGACGTTCGTCTTCTCGGCCTTCGTGAAGCCCGAGAGGGACGCCGACACGGTGTACGCGCCGGGGGGGAGGGCCGGGAACTTGTAGCGGCCGGCGGCGTCCGTGACGACCGTGCGGCTGCCAAGGAGCGCCGAGGACTTGACCTCGACGGAGACGCCCGGGAGCGGCGCGCCGTTCGAGTCGGAGACCGTGCCCTCGATGGCGCCGGTGGTCTGTGCGAGCACCGGAGCCGCCGTAAAGACGAGGGCGACCAGGAGAGCGAGCACCGGAACGGCGCCCAGCCAACGATTTCTCATCCTTCCAATCCTCCTGAGAAAAACAAAAGGTATCCGGGAAACGTTAAGTAGAACCAGGGCCGGAACCCGATGGGCGGTTCCGGGGTTACTCGTTCTTCCGACCGGGTCCTCCTTTCCTTTCGTCGCTCTGTTCTGGTGCCCCGGGCGCGATCAGCCCAACCTGCCCGGGCAATGGATGAAGACGTCAGCGGCCCGGCGGCGGCTCGAGAGCCGCGGACGGGACCGGTCGATGCGGAACATTGGCGAAGCCTTGCGCCTGCCTTGGAATTTCATTGTCGGGACCCCTCGGGATTCTAACCGGAAAGTCAACCCGGCCGGGACGTCAACCGAGGGGCTCGAGGCGGAGGAGGACCTGGCCAGCTCCAACCGCTTGCCCGGCAGTAACTTCCACGGACCGAACGACGCCGTCCCGCGGGGCGCGGACGTCGTTCTCCATCTTCATCGCCTCGAGGACGACGACGGGCTGTCCCTGGACGACCGCGTCGCCGGGGCCGGAGAGGATCCGGAGGACTCGTCCCGGGATCGCCGCCTTGACGTCCCCTGATCCCCGGTAGCCCCCCTTCCCGGCGACGGCCTGGGCCCGGGCCGTCAGCTCGTCGAGGAGCTCGAGCGGGACCTTCTCCGCCCCGACCCGGACCTCCATCCCGCCCGCGGACGCGACGCGCGGGACGGCTTCCGCCTGGCGCCCGTCGGAGCGGAGGATGGAGAAGCCGCCGCCGGGCGTCTCGGCGACGTCCCAGCGGGCTTTCCGGCCGTCCAGCGAGACGACGACTCCAGCCGGGTCGAGCTGGACCTCGACCTCGACGCTCCGGTCCCCCGACGGGCCGGCGATCTTCGCGCGGTACTTCATTCGCGGTGTCCGAACGTGGGCCGGGCGGTCCGCCAGGCCGATGGGGGACGTGGCTGGGAAGAGCCCCGCACCGCGAGGCTCCGGCGCGCCGCGGCGACGGCGGCGGCGACGAGGGCGATCTCGGCGGCGTCCTCGGAGGGAGGGGCCGTCCCCGCGTACGTCCAGCTCTCGAGGAACTGCGTCGAGACGTTCGCCGAGACGACGTCGGGGTCTTCGAGGAGGGAGAGGAAGAACGGGATCGACGTCTCGATCCCTTCCACCCGGGTCTCGGTCAGGGCCCTCCGCATCCGCCGGAGCGCCTCGTCCCGGTCCCGGCCGAAGGCGATGACCTTGGCCACCATCGGGTCGTAGTCGAGCGGGATCGTGTCCCCCTCCTCCACCCCCGAGTCGACGCGGACCCCGGGGCCCACGGGCCAGCGGAGACGCTCGATCGTCCCGGGAGAGGGGGCGAAGCCGTGGGCCGGGTCCTCGGCGTAGATCCGGCACTCGACGGCGTGCCCGCGCGGCTCGGGCCGCTTCCCGAAGCTCATCGGCTCGCCGAGGGCGATCCGGATCATCTCGGCGACGAGGTCGACGCCGTAGACCATCTCGGTCACCGGGTGCTCGACCTGGATCCGGGTGTTCATCTCGAGGAAGAAGAAGCGGCCGTCGGCGGCGAGGAGGAACTCGACCGTCCCGGCGGAGACGTAGTCGACCGACTTCGCCGCCGCGACGGCGGCCTCCTCCATGCGGGCCCGCAGCTCCGGCCCGACGACCGGGGAGGGGCACTCCTCGAGGACCTTCTGGTGGCGCCGCTGGAGCGAGCACTCGCGCTCGCCGAGGGCGATCACCCGGCCCGTCCGGTCGCCGAGGACCTGGACCTCGACGTGCCGCGGCTTCTCGACGAAGAGCTCGCAGTAGACCGCCTCGTCGGCGAAGAACGATCTCGCCTCGCTCCGCGCCCGCTCGAAGGCGGCCGGGACCTCCTCCGCGCTCCTCACGACCCGCATCCCCTTGCCGCCGCCCCCGGCCGCGGCCTTCAGGAGGAGCGGGAAGCCGTGCTCGCGCCCGAAGGCGGCGATCTCGGCGGCGTCCCTGGCGGGGGTCGTCATCCCGGGGACGATCGGCACGCCGGCGGCCTTCATCCGGGCGCGCGACTCGGTCTTGCTGCCCATCGCGGCGATCGACTCCGGGTCGGGCCCGACCCAGAGGAGCCCCGCGTCGCGGACGGCGCGGGCGAAGCCGGCGTTCTCGGCGAGGAAGCCGAACCCGGGGTGGACGAGCCGCGCGCCGGTCCTCTTCGCCGCGTCGATCAGCTTCTCGACGACGAGGTACGACTCGCGCGCGGGGGCGGGCCCGATGCCGACGGCGTGGTCGGCGAGCCGGACGTGGAGCGAGGAGCGGTCGGCGTCCGAGAAGACCGCCACGGGCGAGATTCCGAGGTCCCGGCACGCCCGCGCGATCCGCACGGCGATCTCGCCCCGGTTCGCGATGAGGAGCCGGTCGCTCACGCCGCCCCCGCAGAGTGTAGAGTGCAGACCAGACCCCACATTCTCACAGCGGGATGTTTCCATGCGCTCGCCGGGGGGCTCGGTTGCGCGCGCCCCCCGGACCCCCCTCCGGATTCCTGCTCACAGCGGTATGTTTCCATGCTTCTTGGGGGGGAGGACGTCGCGCTTGTTCTCGACGAGGTCGAGGGCGCGGATGAGCCGGCGGCGGGTCGTGCGCGGGAGGATGACGTCGTCGACGTAGCCCTTCTGCGCGGCGACGTAGGGGTTCGCGAAGAGCTCCTGGTACTCCTCGACCTTCGCCTTCCGCGCGGCGACGGGATCGGCGGCCGCCGCGACCTCGCGCCCGTAGAGGATGTTGACCGCCCCCTCCGGGCCCATGACGGCGATCTCGGCCGTCGGCCACGCGTAGTTGAAGTCGGTCCGGATGTGCTTGGACGACATGACGCAGTAGGCGCCGCCGTAGGCCTTCCGCGTGATGACCGTGACCTTCGGGACGGTCGCCTCGGCGAAGGCGAAGAGGAGCTTGGCGCCGTGCCGGATGATCCCGCCGAACTCCTGCTGCGTCCCGGGGAGGAAGCCGGGGACGTCCTCGAACGTGACGAGGGGAACGTTGAAGGCGTCGCAGAAGCGGACGAAGCGCGCCCCCTTCGTCGCCGAGTCGATGTCGAGGACCCCGGCGAGGAAGTCGGGCTGGTTCGCGACGATGCCGACGGGGCGCCCGCCGAGCCGGGCGAAGCCGACGACGAGGTTCTTCGCGAAGTCCGCGTGGATCTCGAAGAGCTCCCCGTCGTCGACGACCCGCCGGATGAGCTCCTTCATGTCGTAGGGCTGGTTCGGGCTCGAGGGGACGAGCGTGTCGAGCGCGGCGTCCTCGCGCTCGACCGGGTCGGTGCACTCGCGCCGCGGCGGGTCCTGCCGGTTGTTCGACGGGAGGAAGCCGAGGAGGGTCCGGATCTTCAGGATGCAGTCGGCGTCCGAGTCGGCGACGACGTGCGCGACGCCGGAGACGGAGGCGTGCGTCTCCGCGCCGCCGAGCGCCTCCTTCGTCACCTCCTCGTGCGTGACGGACTTGATGACGTCCGGCCCCGTGACGAACATCGAGGCCGTGCCGCGGACCATCAGGACGAAGTCGGTGATCGCGGGCGAGTAGACGGCGCCGCCCGCGCAGGGCCCCATGATCGCCGAGACCTGCGGGACGACGCCGGAGGCGAGCGTGTTGCGGAGGAAGATGTCGGCGTAGCCGGCGAGGGACGCGACCCCCTCCTGGATCCGCGCGCCGCCCGAGTCGTTCAGGCCGACGACCGGCGCGCCCGCCCTCATGGCGAGGTCCATCACCTTGCAGACCTTCGCGGCGTTCGTCTCGGAGAGCGACCCGCCGAAGACGGTGAAGTCCTGGGCGAAGACGAAGACGGGGCGTCCCTCGACCCGGACCGCGCCCGCGACGACGCCGTCGCCCGGCACCGAGTTCCCGGCCTCGTCCATGCCGAAGTCGCGGCAGCGGTGGACGACGAAGGGGTCGGTCTCCTCGAAGGAGCCCGGGTCCCCGAGGAGCTCGACGCGCTCGCGGGCCGAGAGCTTGCCGGCCTCGTGCTGCTTCTTCAGCCGGGCTTCCCCGCCGCCCAGGCGCGCCGCCTCGCGCAGCGCGTCGAGGTGGCGGATCCGTTCTTCGATCGTCCTCATCGCATCGCTCCGCCGCTCAAAGCGGGATCTTCTTCTTCTCGGCGAGCAGCCGCTTCGCCTTCCGGAACATCTCGGCGTAGTCGACGTCGGCGCCGAGCCGGGCGGCGCCGTGGGCGCGCAGGAGCTTCTCGACCTCGGCCTCGAGCTGGCGCTCGCGGTCCCGGTCGAAGACGAGCGCCGACTCGACGACGCGGCGCACGTCGGCGGGCGACTTCGCCCGGACGAGCCCGGAGTCGAGGAGCCTCCGCGCCACGAACGCGGCGCACGCGGCGAGTCGGGCGTCCGGCGCGGCCATGGCCGCGGAGGATACAGCAGCGATCCGCCCGGACGTCCCCGGACTGCCTAGAATCGTCGCGACGATGAGGGAAACGTCCGACCTGGCCAGCGACGCGGAGGACGCGGTCCGGCTGGTCGCCGGGCTCATCCGGCGGGGCGAGTCGGGCGAGGCGTTCCGCGAGCGCGTGAGGGCGGAGACGTGGACGGCCTCGGAGTCGGGTCTCCTCTCCCCCGCCTGGGCCGAGGAGAGCGGGACCGCGGTGAGGATCCGTCGCGAGGGGAGCCTCCTCCTCGTCGCGCGCTCCGGCGCCGGCCCCGAGGCGCTCCGCGACGCCGTCCGCGAGGCGGGGCGGCGCGCGGGGAACGCCCCGTTCTTCAAGGCGCACCGCGCGGCCCCGCCCTCCCCTCCTCCTCCCGCGTCGGAGCGGCCGGAGGACGAGGAAGGCCGGGCGGCCGCGCTCGCCGCCGCGCTCGCCCGCGCCCTCCCCGACCCGCGCGGGCTCTCCGTGTCGCTCGAGGTCTCCCGGGTCGTGACGTCCCGGGCGGTCGTCACGCCCCGGGCCCTCCTGGCGTGCGGCACGCAGGCGCGCGTCGTCGCGTCCGGCACGATCCGGCGCGCGGGCTCGGAGCGCCCGTTCTCGTTCCAGACGGCGCGCCCGTTCGTCGAGGCGGCCGACGCGCTCGCGGCCGCCCTGCGCGAGGCGACGCGCCCCTCGTCCGGCCTTCCTCCCGCGCCCGGCCCGGTCGACGTCGTCCTCTCCCCGTCCGCGGCCTCGGTCTTCTGGCACGAGGTCGTCGGTCATCCCCTGGAGGCGGGCGCCGGCGAGCGCGGCTCGGTCCTCTCGCGCGTCAAGGGCGCCGCGGTGGGGCCTCCCGGCCTCGACGTCGTCGACGACCCGGGGCGGCGGGACCTGCCCGGCAACTACGGGGTCGACGACGAGGGGACCCTCGCGCGCGCGGTGCCGCTCCTCTCGGGCGGCGTCGTCACCGACCTGCTCCGGGACCGGCGCTCGGGGACCCTCGACTCGAACGGGCACGGGCGCACCGCGAGCTTCCGCAGGCCGCCCCGCGCGCGGATGGCGAACCTCGTCGCGAGCGCCGGCGAGGCGAGCCTCGAGGAGCTCCTGGAGCGCTGCGGGGACGGCATCTACGTGAGAGACGTCGCGGGCGGATCGGCGGACCCGGAGTCGGGCCGCTTCGTCCTCCTCGTCTCGTCGGCCGACGTCGTCCGGCGCGGCCGCCGCGGCGCGCCGCTCGGCCCGTTCGCGCTGACCGGCGAGATCCTCTCCGCGCTCTCGTCCGTCGACGAGGTCTGGGGAAGGGAGGTCCTGCCGGCGACGGGGCTCTCGGTCTGCAGCAAGGGGGGCGACGCCGTCCCGGTCGGAGGCGCCGCCGCGGCCATCGTCGTCCGGGGCCTCGTCGCGAGGACGGGCCGGCGGTGACGCACCCGCACGGGGACGGCCTCTTCGAGCGGGTGCTCGACGCCGCCGCGGGCGACGGGACCGGGGCCGAGCTCTACGAGCGGCGCGGCGTCCTCCTCGAGCTGACGGAGGACGAGGAAGGCTCGACGCTCCTCGAGACCCACGAGCGGGGCCTCGCGCTCCGGCTCTACAAGGGGGGCCGCTCCGCCTTCGCGGCGTCGGGCCCCGAGCGGGCCGCGAGCCTCCCGGCGGACGCGCGCCGGAGGCTGCCGCGGGCCCGCGCGCGGCGCGGCGTGCGGCTCCCGACGCCGGCCCCGGGCGAGCCGGCGGACGGCCGTCCCCTCGCCGACCCGCCCGCTCCCGACGTCGAGCTCGCGCGCACGCTCCTCACCTCGTTCCGGCAGGCGCTGACGGCGGCCGGGCGCGGCGCCGTGAACGTCCGCGAGGCCTCGGTCTCCCTCGGGGAGCGTTCGGAACGGCTCGCGACGACGGCGGGACGCGACGCGGCGTGGGGAAGCCGCCTCGCGACGCTCGTCGCGACGGTCGTCGGGCGCTCTCCCGCGGGGCGCTTCTCGGCCCGCGTCGTCGGGGCGGCCTCGCGCCCCGAGGAGCTCCCCGTGGCCCGCCTCGCGCACCACGCCGCCGACCGCGTCCTCCTCCCGCTCAACGGCCGGCCCTGGGAGGCGTCGCGCGCCGACGTGCTCCTCGACCCGCTCGTGGCCGCGCACCTCGTGGGCCGCCTCGCGCCGTTCTTCTTCGGAGACGAGGAGGAGACGCTCCTCTCCGCCCGGACCCGCGAGGGGCGCGACGCGCTCGCGTCGCCGCTCGTCTCCCTCGTCGACGACGCGACCGCCCCGGGGGGCCTCGTGCGCGGGGTCCGCGACGGCGAGGGGACGCCGCAGGGGCGGACCCGCCTCGTCGAGCGCGGTCTCCCCGTGGGGCGGCTCACCGACGTCGCCGCGTCGGGCCGCCTCTCGCGGGCGCCTTCCGGGAACGCGGTCCGGCTCGCCTGGAGCGCCCCCCCGCGAATCGGCGTGACGAACTTCTTCGTCGACCCGTCGCCCGGGGTCTCGCCTCTCGACCTGCTCGGCGGGGTGACCCGCGGGCTCTACGCCGCCGTCCTGCTCGAGCGGCCCGAGGTCGACCTCGCGGCGGACCGGTTCCGGCTCGTCGTGGCGGGCTACGCGGTCGAGAAGGGGCGGGCGACGGAGCGGGTGTCGGAAGCGGCCCTCTCGGGGCGGCTCTCCGACTTCCTCCGCGGGATCTCCGGGATCGGAGACGACCTCAAGTTCGCCCTCGGGGGGACCGGGAGCGCCGGCTCGCCGACGCTCCTCGTCCCCCGCTGGAAGACGGGCTGAGGAGGCGGAGTCCCTACTCCGGGACCGGCGTCGGCTCGGGGACGCCCCCCGGGCCGCCCGTGCCCGGCCCCGGGGTCGGCATGACGGCCCCCGGTCGCCTCACCGTGCCGGGGGCGGCCCCGACGGTGCCGCTTCCCGGAGCCCCGCTCCCCTCCCCGAACCCCGGGCCCGGCGCCACGACGGGCGTCCTGGCCGCCTCGGGCGCCGGCCGGGCGCCCTCGGGCGTGACGTCCACCGGCGCGTCGGGGTCGCGGCCCGCCCGGTCCGCGTAACCGCGGCGCCGGCGGGTCGTCCCGGGCTCGGCGTTGAGGGGCACGGCCGTCGCGAGGGGGCGGGCGGCGGCCGGCGAGGAGGCGGGGACGCTCGTCACGACCGGCCCGGTCCGGGGAGGCTCCTCGATCGTCACGGTCGCCTTCTCGGGCTTGCCCTTGGCCTGGAAGAACGACGCGACCCGCGACGGGCTCGAGAGCTGGTTCGCGAACGGGATCGCGGCCTCGATCCGGCGACGCTCGAGCGTCGCGAGGAGGACGCGGCTCTTCAGGCGGGACGCCGCGGCGAAGGGGTTGACCTTCGGGTCGAAGAGCGACGTGTCGACGCGGAGCGAGCGGGAGTAGGCGTCGACGGCGGCGTCGACGTTCCCGAGCATCTCCTGCGAGAAGCCGAGCATCCACCAGGCGGGCCAGTTGCCCGGGTCGACCTTCACCGCCTTCCTGAACCGGGACCGCGCGCCCCCCCAGCTCCCGTGGAGAGCCTCGACGAGGCCGGCGTTGAAGTGCGGGCGCGAGTCCTTCGGGGCGAGCTCGGAGGCCTTGTCGAAGGCCTTGAGCGCGTCGCGCCAGAAGCCGTCCCAGGCGATGAGACAGCCGAGGTCGTTCTGGAGGTCCGCGTTCGACGGGTCCTGCTCGATCTTCGCGAGCGTGTCGAGGATCGCGGCGTGGTGCGGGATCGCCGGGTCGAGGGACCACCTGCGCGTCTCCGCCGCGGAGGCGGCGGGCGCGGCGGAGAAGGCCACGAGGAGCGCGCCGGAGAGGAGCGCCTTTCGGAACGGGACGAGCATCTTCACCCCTTGGGACCGGGAGCCGGACGGCCCACGAGGCGGACTCGCCCGTCCGTCGTCTGGACCTCGAAGGAGAGGCGCGACGAGCCGGTGCGCTTGCGGATCTCCTCCGCCTGCCGCCGCACCGCTTCCTCGAACTTCTCGTACTTCAGCTTCGACACGTCCTCTCCCAGCGCCTGCCGGGCCGCCACGTACCTCTGGAACAGAGGCGTGAAATCGACCCGGCTCTTCGGTTTTACGGACGTCCCCGCCGGAGCGTCGGGGCGGGGCGCCGCGGAGGGGGGCGGGGACTTGGGGGCGACGGCGGCCTCGGCCGCCGCGAGGAGGGCGGCGACGTCGGGAGCGGGGGCCGTCCCGGCCGCCTTCTTCGTCTTCGGCGGCGCGGCGGCCGCTCCGGACGCGGCGGCGGGGGCCGCGGCCGCCATCCGGCGGATCGGGCCCGTGTGCCCCTCCTCGCGGGCCTGCATCCGCTTCTCCCAGAGCTCGGCGAACGCGTTGAACCGGCTCTGGAGGGCCTGGAGCCGGAACCGCTCGGCCGCCTTGTCGACCTCGGCGTTCCCGTATTTCCTGAGGTTCTCCTCGATCGCCCTCCGCGCCGGGACCGGAGGCCGCCTCAGCTCCCCGCCGAAGAAGCGCTCGTAGTCGACCCGGAGGGTCGTGATCGCGCGTTCCAGGTCATTGAGCTCCCGCTCGATCGAGATGCCCATCGATGCGCTAGATTGTAAGGGCTTTGCCGGCCCCGCCCCACGTCCCGCCCTCCATCGAGCAGCTCCTCTCGGCCGAGGGGGGGCGCGTCCTCGCGGCGCGCCACGGCCGCCTCCGGGCGCGCGAGGCGCTTCGGGAGGCCGCGGGCCGGCTGCGGCAGGGGACGCTCCGGGCGGAGCCCGACGCGGCCTCCGCGATCCTCCGCGCGGCCGGCGCCGCTCTCGCCCTCCGCCCTCCCGCGGGCCCGCGGCCGGTCGTCAACGCGACCGGCGTCCTCCTCCACACGAACCTCGGCCGCGCCCCGCTCGCCGTCGCCGCGCGCGAGGCGATCCTCCGCGCGTCGGGCTACTCGACGCTCGAGCTCGACCTCGCCTCGGGCGGACGCGGGCGGCGCGGCGAGCACGTCCGGCCGCTCCTCCTCGACCTCTTCGCCCCGGGACGCCCCGGGGTCGACGCGCTCGCCGTCACGAACGCCGCGGCCGCGCTCCTCCTCGCCCTCGACACGCTCGCGAACGGCCGACCCGTCGCGGTCTCCCGCGGCGAGCTCGTCGCCATCGGCGGCGACTTCCGGGTCCCCTCGATCCTCGCCCGGAGCGGCGCCACGCTCCTCGAGGTCGGGACGACGAACCGGACGACCGCCGACGACTACGTCGAGGCGCTCCGGGCCGGCGCCGCGGCCGTCCTGAAGGTGCGCCCCTCGAACTACACGATCGTCGGCTTCACGGAGGAGGTCCCGCTCCCCGGCCTCGCGACGCTCTGCCGGCAGGCCGGCGTCCCGCTCGTCTACGACGCCGGCGCGGGCTCGCCCGCGCGGCTCGCGGAGCCGGGCCTGCGAGACGAGCCGGTTCCCGCCGAGGCGCTCGCCGAGGGGGCCGACCTCGTCTGCTTCTCGGGCGACAAGACGCTCGGAGGCCCCCAGGCCGGCATCCTCCTCGGCGCGGCTCCCCTCGTCGGCGCCTGCGCGAGGAACCCGCTCGCGAGGGCCCTCCGGCCCGACAAGCTCGTCCTCGCCGCGCTCGCGGCGACGCTCGACCTGCATCTCTCCGGGCGCGCCGCCGAGGTCCCCTTCCACGGCATGCTCGCGACGCCCGTCGCCGAGCTCGAGGCCCGCGCGCGTCGACTCGCCGCGGCGGCCGTCGCGCTCGGCTGGGAGGCGGAGGCGGCTCCCCTCGTCGCGGTCGCCGGCGGGGGCACGGGGGCGGAGTCGACGCTCCCTTCGTTCGGCGTCCTCCTCCGGCACCCATCGCTCGGCGAGGCGGAGGCCGCGGGCCGGCTCCGCGCGCGGGAGCTGCCGGTCGTCGCGCGCGTCGCGGACGGGAGGCTCGTCCTCGACCTCCGGACCGTGGCGCCCGACGAGGACGACGAGCTCGTGGCCGCGCTCGGGGAGCCGGCCGTTCGCCCCTGACGGGCCTTCAGATCTTCAGCTCGCGGATCCTCTGGACGAGCCGCTTGAGCGGCACGTCGAGCGCCGCGGCGGCCGCGGCGCGGTCCCCGGCGGCCTCCTCGAGCGCCCGCCGGATCCTCGCGGCCTCGCCCGCCCGCTTCCATCGCTCGACGGTCTCGTCGAGGCTCCCCTCGAGCGAGGGGAGCGGCGGAGCGTCCTCGCCCGGCGCTCCGAGGACGACGTCCGAGGGCCGGATGAGCGGCCCCGACGAGAGGAGGACGGCGCGCTCGACGACGTTCTTCAGCTCGCGGATGTTGCCGGGCCACTCCCACGCGACGAGCTTCTCGACCGCCGCGGGGCTCAGCTCGAACGCGCGCCCGCGGGCGTTCTCGCCGCAGGAACGTGCGAACTGCCGCGCGAGCTCGGGGACGTCCTCCCTCCGTGCGCGGAGCGGCGGGAGGCGGACCGGGAAGACGTCGAGCCGGTAGTAGAGGTCCTCGCGGAACGCGCCGCCCCTCACGCGGGCGGAGAGGTCCCGGTTCGTCGCGGCGACGAGCCGGACGTCGACGGCGAGGGGAACCGTCCCGCCGACCCGGAGGAACGTCCGCTCCTCGACGACGCGCAGGAGCTTCGTCTGCGCGCCGAGCGGAAGCTCGCCGATCTCGTCGAGGAAGAGGGTCCCGCCGTCGGCGAGCTCGAAGCGGCCCGCGCGCCGCTCGGAAGCGCCGGTGTAGGCGCCCTTCTCGTGGCCGAAGAGCTCGTTCTCGACGAGCCCCTCGGGCAGCGCGGCGACGTTCACCGCCACGAACGGCCCCGCCCTCCGCGGCGAGAGGGCGTGGAGGGCGCGGGCGAAGAGCTCCTTGCCCGTCCCCGACTCGCCGGAGAGGAGCACGGTCACCTCGCTCGCGGCGGCGCGCCGGAGACGGTCGAGGGCGTCCGCGAGGGCCGGCGAGCTCCCGACGATGCGCGGCATCCCGGAGAGCCCGGCCTCCTCGGCGAGGAGGATCCTGGCCATCCCGCTCCGCCGCGCGTCGACGTGTCTCTTCACGAGGAGGAGGAGGAGGTCGACGTCGACCGGCTTCCCGAGAAAGTCCGCGGCCCCCTTCTTCATCGCGGTGACCGCCGTCTCGACCGAGCCGTACCCGGTCAGGAGGACCACCGGGAGGGCGGCGTCGGAGGCGAGCGCCGCCTCGAGGACGGCGAGCCCGTCGGCCCCGGGGAGCTTCAGGTCGGTGAGGACGAGGGCGTAGCGGCGCCCCTCGACGAGCCGGCGCACCGCCTCGTCGCCGGTCGCGACCGCCTCGACGCCGTACCCCTCGCGTCCGAGAGTCTCGGCGAGCATCGACCGGAGCGACTCCCGGTCCTCGACGAGGAGGATCTCGGCGGCCATCCCGGCCCGGAGGAACTCCCGGTCAGGAGAAAGCCGCGAGCCGCGGCTCTCTCCCCGGGTGGTGAGCCCGTCGCACGGTCAGCTCAGACGCCGCCGCCGGGCGGCTTCGGCTGGTCGGACGAGGGCTGGGGGACGTAGGTCCCTCCCGGCTGCGACGGCGCGCCGACCGGCGCGTTCGCCGGCGGGGCCGCCATGTCGGGCGGGCGAGGACGGGGCGTCGGCTGCTCCGGGGGCGCCGTCGGGGCCGGCGTCGGCGACGGCTCCGGGGGCGGGGCTTCGCCCTTCGCGGCGGCCTGCTTCCCTTCGGCCGGCGCCTTGCCCGGCTCCTCGGCCTCCTTCTGGGCCGAGCGCCACTTCGGAACCGCCCGCACGTTCGCCGCCGTCACCGACGCGTCGGCGAGGAACGCCCGGAAGGTCGCCTTCTCCCCCGCGGCGAGCCTGTCCGCCGAGAGCGCCCCGAAGGTGCTCGCGACCGTCTCGCCCTTCTCCCCCACGGCCTCGACGGTGAGGGACACGCCCTCGACGGCCCCGCTCCCGGTGTTCTGGACCGAGCCGGTCACGCTCGTCCCGTTCGCCGTCTTCTTCGCGGCGACGTTGCTCACGACGACGCGCCCTGTCCCGGCGCCCTTCTTCTCCGCCTCCGGCTCGAGGAACCCGCCGGCGACGTCCTGGTCCGTCAGGACGACCGTCGCCTTCTTCGCGTCGCGCGTCGCCTGCGCGGCGCCGGCGAGGGTCGGGGCCGACGCGGGGACGGGCGTTCCCGCGGGCCTGACGGTCTCGGCCGCCTTCTTCGCGAGGGCGGCGGTCTTCTCGGCGTCGATCTCCGAGGCGGGGATGGAGACGAGCTTGCCGTCCGGGAGCACGAGGATCGCCTGCCGCCCGCGGATCTCCGGCGGCTTCTTCGTGTCGAGGGTCCGGCCATCCTTGAGGACGACCTGGTCGGCCGCGAGCGGCCCCGCCAGGAGGCTGATGAGCCCGAGCACGAGCAGCGAAAGAACGCGCCGCATGGGATACCTCCGGTCACGACAGCATAGCACCGGGAGCCCTCCCGGGATGCCGATCAGGAGGCCTTCGGGGAGGTGTCCGCCTCGCCGCCCGCCTCCTCCGAGACCAGGTAGAGCGGGCGCCCCTTCACCTCGTCGTAGATCCGCCCGAGGTACTCGCCGAGGACCCCGATGAGCATGAGCTGCACGCCGCCGAGGAGGAGGATCCACCCCATCAGCGTCGTCCAGCCCCGCTCGTTGATCCCGAGGAACTTCAGGACGAGGACGACGACGATGTAGAGGAACGCGAAGGACGAGACGAGGAAGCCGAGCCAGGTGCCGAGCTGGAGCGGGACGTGGCTGAACGACGTCAGCGCGTCGAGCGCGAAGCGGACCATCTTCCGGAGCGGGTACTTCGTCTCGCCGTGGAGGCGCGCGGGGCGGACGTAGTGGACCGCCGTCTGCCGGAAGCCGACCCAGGCCGTCATGCCGCGGATGAAGCGGTGCCTCTCGCGGAGCGAGCGGAACGCGGCGGCGGCGCGCGGGCCGAGGAGCCGGAAGTCGCCCGTGTCGACCGGGATGTCGACGTTCGTCCAGCGCCGCATCAGGCGGTAGAAGAGGTGCGCCGTCGCCCTCTTGAAGGCGCTCTCCCCCTCGCGGGCCGTCCGCTGCGCGTAGACGACCTCGTACCCCTCGTCCGACTTCGCGAGCATCTCGGCGAGGAGCTCGGGAGGGTCCTGGAGGTCGGCGTCCATGACCGCCACGAGCCGGCCTCGGGCGTGGTCGACGCCGGCGGTCAGCGCCATCTGGTGGCCGAAGTTGCGCGAGAGGCGCAGGGCGCGCAGGCGCGGGTCCTCGGCGGCGAAGGCGGCCATCGTCTCGAACGAGCCGTCGCGGCTCCCGTCGTCGACGAAGAGGATCTCGAAGCTCCGCCCGGTCGCCTCGAGGACCGCGACGAGCCGGCGGCGGAGCTCCGGGAGGTTCGCGAGCTCGTTGAAGCAGGGGAGGACGACGGAGATCTCGGGAGCGTTCATCGCGGCTGGCTCCTCGCGACGTCGGGCCGCGTCAGGACGACGACGTTCTGGGACCCCACGGGGTTCCACGGGACCCGGGTGAAGAGGTACTTCAGGAGCTGCCGCGGCGTCGGCTGGAGCGGCGAGAGCGAGGTCTCGGGGACCCACCAGACCCGGAGCGGGATCAGGCGGACGACGTAGTCGCCGCCGACGAGCCGCTGCGCTTCCTCGACCTTCGTGTCGTCGACGATCAGGAACGGCGGCCGCGAGCCTGCGGCCGGCATCGCCCAGAAGATCGGCAGCCGGCGGAAGTACCAGGAGAGCGGCCAGGTGGCCTCTCCGAAGATCGCCGCCGCGGGGTCCTCCCCCGTCCGGGCGTGCGCGAGGACCGCCTTCACGACCGGCATCAGCTCCGGGCTCGTCTGCGTGAAGACGACCGACTCGGCGCGCGGACGGTCGGGCGAGAGGAGCGGGTTCCAGAACGAGAGCGAGAGGGTCGACACGAGCGTCGCGACGCCGGCGGGCGCCGCGATCGCGGCGGCACGAACGCGCGAGGCGCAGAGCGCGGCCCACGCGGCGCCGGCGAGCGGGACGAACGGCAGGACCTGGTGGACGATGAGCCACGGGGTCTTCTCGCCGAGGTACGCGTACATCCCGACGGACGTCACCGCGAGCGTCGCGACGAAGCGCTCCGCGGGGCCGAAGCGCCGGAAGCGGAGGGCGATCCAGGCGAGCGCCGGGAGGACGATCGCGAACTCGTACTGGAGGATCCGCGGGAGGTAGTAGGTCCGCGGGCCGCCGACCCGCTCGACCTTGTGCTGTCCCCACCAGTAGCCGATCGCGAGGAAGACCGGGTTCCCCGAGTCGGGGTGGACGAGGAAGAGCGTGTAGGCGAGCTCGGAGAGCGTGAAGAAGAGGAGGATCGCCCCGAGGATCGCGCCCCAGTGGGCCTCGAGGACGTCGAGGAGGGAGCGGATCTTCGTGAAGCCCGGGAAGCCCCTCCCGGGCTCCCAGACCGCCGCGAGGACGGACGGCGCCATGAGCGCCCCGAGGACGTAGAAGTTCTCCTTCGAGGCGAAGGCGACGGCGCCCCAGACGGCGGCGAGCGCGATGTCGACGACCCGCCGCGTCCGCCACCAGCGGTCGAGCCAGAGGAAGAGCCCGAACGTCCCGAGCAGGCTCCAGACGTCCTCCCGGCAGAACCGGGTGAAGTAGAGGAGGTTCGGGGAGAGGGCGAGGAGGACGCCCGAGGCGAAGGCCGCCCCGCGCCCGAACCGCGCGCGGAGGAGGATCGCCATCGCCACGAGACCGACGCCGCCGAGGGCCGCCGGGAGGCGGGCCGAGAAGTCGGAGTCGCCGAGGATCCGGAACGACGACGCGACCATGAAGTACTGCACCGGGCCGTGGTAGACCGGGTCGTACTGGTACTCGCCCTTCTGCGCGAGGTCGTACGAGAACCAGCCGTGGATCGACTCGTCGTGGTGGAACGCGCGCGAGCCGAGGTCCGCGAGCCGGAGGACGAGCGCGAGGAGGAGGAGCGCTCCCCACGCCCACCTCTCGCGGCGGTCCCATCCCGGGGCGTCGCTCGTCACGGCACGCTCTCCCACACCTCGGTCCCCTCCGCCGCGAAGACGCGTCGGAGGGCGGAGCGCGCACGAAGCGCCTCCGGCCCGTACTCCTTCCGCTCGAGCGGGCCCACGACGACGAAGCGCACGCCGCGCCGGGAGAGCGCCCCGCGCACGGCGGCGGGGTCCTCCGCGCGGTAGATCGCCTCGACGTCCGCCTTCCGCGCGTCGATCTCCCCCTGGGCCGCCCCGCCCCGCCAGAGGCCCTGGTGGTTCGTCCACCCGAGGACGATCGGGAGGCCGGTCGCCTCGCCGATCCGCCCGTGGTCGGAGTAGGCGCCTCCGACGGCCTCCGCGAGCCGCGCGCCGGGAGGCGCGTTCCGCCGGAGCCAGTCGACGGCGGCCCGGTCGCCCGGAGCCTCGCGGGTCAGCCACGCGAGGCCGTCGAGCGTCGGCTGCATCGCATTCCGTCGCTGGAGGAGGAGGCTCAGCGGGTGCGCGACGACCCCGGCCAGCGCGACGGCGAGAGCGACGCGGACGACCCAGCGCGCGCGTCGCGTGGCGAGGGCGAGCGGCGCGAGGAGCGCCAGCGCCGGGACGAGGAGCGCGGCCGCGGCCGAGTAGCACTTGAAGACCGTGTTCATCCGGTGGAGCTCCTCGCCGTAGGGGTCCCTCACGGCGACGAGCTCGGGCACGACGAGGAGCGCGACCCCCGCGCCCGCGAGGAGGAAGCCGAAGCGGAGGGCGCCCTTCAGCCGCGGCAGGAGGCGCAGGACGGCGAGGAGGAACGCGGCTCCCAGGCCGAGGACCGGCCGCTTGGTCACGATCGCGAGGAAGACGCCGAGGGCCGGGAAGGCGTTCGCGAGGAGGAACGACTCCTCGGCCTCCTCGCGCGAGCGGAGGAGCGCGACGCCGACCGCGAGGGCCGGAACGAGGAGGAGCGCGCCGAGGTGGAGGAACGCCTCGGGGCTCGTCGTCCGCCCGGTCACGCCCCGGATCCCCTGGAACTCCGGCCGCGGCCCGAGGAGGGACGGCACGAGGAGGGGAAGGGAGACGGCGACCGTCGCGACGCTCCGGAGGAAGGCCGGCTTCAGCTCGCGCGTCGCGAGCGTCCCCGCGGCGAGGACGAGGAGCGCGCCCGGGAGGTCCCAGGGGTTCGCCGAGAGGAGGGCGGCCAGCAGCGCGGCGTCGAGGAGGAGGCCCGCGCCGCTCGCGAACCGCCCGGCGACGGCGGCGAGGGAGAGGAGGAGCGGGAGCGCGACCGCGTGCGGGTGGAGGTCGCCCAGCCAGAGCGTGAAGAGCGGCCACTCGGTGATCGTGTCCGCCACGCGGCGCGAGGAGGGCCAGAGGTCGACGGCGGAGGGCGCCGTCCCGGCGAGGAGCTGCCGCGTGCCGTCGAAGGTCCCCGCGAAGACGAGGAGGAGCGCGGCGGCGACCGCCACGCCGCGGCCTCCGCCGCGGAGGCGCACGAGGCCGAAGGCCGCCGCGCCCGCGAGGGCCGCCACGAGCGCGACGACGAGGTTGTAGGCGTACTCGGCCGGGACGGACGCGAGGCGGAACGGAAGCGCGAGGACGAGCGTGCCGAAGTGGTAGTAGGGGAAACGCTCCCCCGCGAACCACGGGTCCTCGAACGGGAGGCGGGGCGTCTCGAGGAGGCCCGAGAGGACGGCGAAGTCCATCGGCTTCTCGGTTCCCCGGACGTCGGGCCACCCGAGGCGGAGCCAGAGGTACGCCGCGAAGAGCCCGAGGACGAGGAGGACGGGAGCGACTCCGGAGGCGGTGGGCCGCTCCGCGCGGAGCGGCGGGAGGCCGAGGACGCAGGCGACGAGCGCCGCCGCCGCGAAGGCTCCCCCGAGGGAGAGGACCGCCCAGAACGGAGCGCGGCCGAACGCCGAGAGGAGCCACCCGGGGAGGGCGAGGAGGACGAGGCCGACCGGGAGGCCGAGCGCGAGGGCGCCGTCCCGGAGCCCCTCGCCCTCGTCCCCGCGCCCGATCCTCAGGAGGACGGCGCTGCCGGTCGCCCAGAGGCCGGCGAGGAGAACGGCCAGGAGGAACGCGGACGCGAAGCTCACGAAACCCCGAAACGGTAGCACAGAGGATCGCACTCTCCGCGCGGCGCCGGCTTCCTCCGGCCGCCCCGCGGGGCCACAATCGGGCGATGTCCGAACGTCCCTCCGCGGTCCCGAGGTCCCCCCGCCGGATCGCCGTCGTCGGCGGCGGGCTCGCCGGGCTCGTCGCCGCCGACCGGCTCCTCTCCGCCGGACACTCCGTCGTCGTCTTCGAGAAGTACCCGGAGGCGGGCGGCCTCGTCGGCACCTTCGCGGTCGGGGGCGAGTCGCTCGAGCGCTTCTACCACCACCTCTTCACGAGCGACGTCGACTTCGTGTCGCTCGCCGGGGAGCTCGGGCTCGGCGGCGAGATCGACTGGCTCCCGTCGAAGATGGGCTTCTACTCGGGGGGGCGGCTCTACCCGTTCGGGACGGTCGCGTCCCTCCTCCGCTTCTCGCCGCTCGGCGTGAAGGGGAGAGCCGAGCTCGTCCTCTCGACGCTCCACCTCCGGCGGATCCGCGACTGGCGCGCGCTCGAGGGCGAGACGGCCGTCGGCTGGCTCCGGAAGAACGGGTACGGCCGCGTCCTCGACGTCGTCTGGGGGCCTCTCCTCGAGCAGAAGTACGGCCGGCGCGCCGGGGAGGTCGGCCTCGTCTGGCTCTGGGGAAAGATCGCCCTCCGGACCCGGTCGCGCGACAGGACGGGCCTCGGCGAGCGCCTCGGCTACATGCGGGGCTCGTTCGGGAGAGTCGTCGAGGCGCTCGTCTCGCGCGTCGCCGCGCGGGGAGGCGAGCTTCGTCCGTCCCGTCCCGTGAAGCTCGCCTCCCGCCTCGACGGCAGCTTCACCGTCGACTTCCGCGGCGGCTCCGAGACGTTCGACCTCGTCCTCTCGACCGTCGCGATCCCGGAGCTCCTCCGGATCGCGCCCGACCTCCCCGCGGAGACCCGTGCGCGCTGGGGGACGATCTCCTACGCGCACGCCCTCTGCCCCGTCCTCGTCGTCGACCGGCCGCTGACGCCGTACTACTGGACGAACGTCGGCGACGTGACGATGCCGTTTGGCGGCTTCATCGAGCACACGAACTACATACCGGCGGCGCGGTACGGCGGGAACCACGTCGTCTACCTCTCGGACTACGTCCTCCCCGACGACCCGAAGTGGACGATGCCGGACCGCGACCTCTGGGAGCTCTACCTCCCCGCGGTCTCGCGGCTCGCGCCGGCCATCGACGGCGCGAACGTCCTCGAGCGCCGCCTCTTCCGGGCCGAGCACGCGCAGCCGATCGTCGGCACGCACTACTCGCGCGTCCTGCCGCCCGTGCGGACCGGCGTCCCGGGCCTCTACTCCGCCGCGATGGCGCAGGTCTACCCCGAGGACCGCGGGCAGAACTACGCCGTGAAGATCGCCCGCGAGGCGGCCACCGCGCTCCTCGCGGACCTCGGCTGACGGAGATGCCGGAGCCCGTCCCGGGCATACGATTCGGCGCGGCGGCCGTCGCCGCGGGAGCCGCGGCCGCCGGCCTCGTCGCGGCGCAGGGCTCCTTCGCCCGCGACGACCTCCGGCTGGCCGTGCCGCTCGCCCTCTCGGGCCTCGTGCTCGCCGCCGCGGCCGGCCTTCTCCTCCCGCGCCCCGGGGGGCCCTTCCCCGCGCGGCGTCTCCGTGGATCCGAGGTCGCCTTCCTGGCGGCGCTCCTCCTCCTCTCGGCGGCGCTCCGGTTTCCGCGCCTCGCCGAGATGCCACCCGGCGGCTTCTTCGACGAGGCCGAGAACGACCGCGTCGCGCAGCGGATCCTCGCGGGCGAGCGACCGGTCTTCGTGGCCGGCGTCTCGCAGATCCCCGCGTTCCCGTTCTACCCGCTCGCGGCCGCCGTCGCCGTCGCGGGACCCTCCGTCGCGACGGCGAGGGCCGTCTCGGCGCTCCTGGGGACGATCACCGTCGGCCTCGTCTACCTCCTCGCGCGACGGCTCTTCGCGCCGCCCGTCGCCGCGGCGGTGGGCCTCGTCGCCGCGGGGATGAGGTGGCACCTGAACTTCTCGCGGGTCGCGTTCCTCGGGGTCTGGGTGCCGCTCCTCTCCGTGGCGGCGGTCCTCCTCCTCCTCCGCGCCCTTGAGTCGTCCCGGCGCGGGTGGTGGGTCGCGCTCGGAGCGACGGTCGCCGTCGGGCTCCAGACGTACTACGCCTTCGAGCTCTTCCCGCTCGTCCTCATCGTCCTCCTCCTGCTCCTCTCCGCCGTCCCGGGCTCCCCCGCGGCCGGCGCGCGGCCCCGCGTCCTCCGCGGCGCGTTCCTCGCCGCGGCGACGGGCCTCCTCGTCCTCGCGCCGCTCCTCGCGTGGGGAGCGCTCCACCCGCGGGACTTCTTCCAGCGCTCCAGCGACGTGGCGATCTGGAACCCCGAGCACGGCCTCGACGTGAAGCGGGCGCTCGTCGAGAACGCCCGGAGCCACCTCCTGATGTTCGGCTACCGGGGAGACGCGAACGCCCGCCACAACATCCCGGAAGCCCCGCTGCTGACGCCCGTCGAGTCCGTCCTCCTCATGCTCGGTACGGGCGTCGCTCTCGGCAGGGGCCTCTCGATCCGCGGGGCGGGGCTCCTCGCGTGGGTCGCGGTCATGCTCCTCCCGGGCGTCCTGACGATCGAGGCGCCCCAGGCGTACCGGACGATCGGGGCGATCCCGGCGGTCCTCCTCCTCGCCGGGGAGGGGCTCGACCTCCTCTGGCGCCTCTCCTGCGGCGCGGCGGGAGCGCTCCGCCCGCGGCTCCTTCCGATCGCCCTCCCCGCCCTCGCGCTCTCCCTCGCCGCCTGGAACGCCACCGACTACTTCTGCCTCCAGGTGACCGACCCGGGCGCGTGGAAGGCGTTCGACGGGGACGCGAAGGCCCTCGGGCTCTACCTCTCGGGCGAGAGGGCGGGACGCGACCTCTTCGTGGATTCCATCCTCGACAGCTTCCCGGTCCTGCGGTTCACGCTCCACAGCAACGCGCCGCTGCCCCCCCTCGTCCTCTCCGACCACTTCCCCGCCCCGCCCGTGCCGCCCCCGCCGCGCCCGGCGCTCTACATCCTCGAGGGCTTCCGCGAGGACCTCCTCCCCCTCTTCCGCGAGGCGTTCCCGTGCGCGACCGCGCGCCGGCACGTCGATCCCTCGGGCCGGACGATGTTCTCGAGCGTCGCGGTTCCCGCGGACTGCCGGCAGCCGGCGGAGGCGATCCGCGGCGGGGGATTCCGGAGCGAGTACTTCGAGGGAGCCCGGTTCTCCGGCCCGCCGGCCGTCTCCCGCGTCGAGCCGGCCGTCTTCGCCCACTTCCACCGCGACGAGGACGGCCTCCGCCACCCGTTCGGCGTCGACTGGACGACGTTCCTGTCGGTCCCGGTCGGAGGCGAGACGACGTTCGAGCTCCTCGCGAGCAGCCCCGCGCGGCTCGTGGTCGACGGGAAGCCGCTCCTGGCCCTGTCGGCGCTCAACGTCCTCGAGCCGGTCCCCGCGACGGTCACCCTCTCCGCGGGCGAGCACACGCTCTCCCTCCGCTACGTCGAGAAGAGCTACGAGTCGACCGTCCGGCTCTGGTGGACGCCGCCCGGCGGGCGCCGCGCCGTCCCTCCGCTCGCCCGGCTGCGTGCTCCGACACCCGACGAGTCCGAGCGGCTGCGCCGGGAGCTCCCTCCGCTCGCGCCTTGAGACCGCCCCGCGCTCTATCATCCCGGGGATTGAACGACCGAACGGGAGACGCGGGCGGCGGCGCACCGGGCGTCCGCCGCGGTGCCGGGACGGAGGGCGGGATCGGCGACGCCCGCCGGCCGGCGCCCCGCTCCGTCGCCGTGACGCACTCCGGGTGGGGACGCTTCGGGTCCGCGACGGATTCCGCCTACCGGCCCGAGTCGTGGCGTTCGCTCTCGGCCGTCGTGACCTCCGCCCCGGAGCCGACCGTCCTCGCCCGGGGCCTCGGCCGGAGCTACGGCGACTCGGCGGTGAACGGCGGCGGCGCCGTCGTCCTCACCGAGCGGCTGGGGCGGATCCTCGCGCTCGACGAGGACGGCCGCACGGTCACGTGCGAGGGGGGAACGTCCCTCGCGCGCCTCCTTGCGTTCCTCCTGCCGCGCGGGTTCTTCCTCCCGGTCGTCCCCGGGACGCGTTTCGTGACGGTCGGCGGCGCCCTCGCGGCCGACGTCCACGGGAAGAACCACCACGTCGACGGGACGATCGGGCGGCACGTCGAGGAGCTGACGCTCCTGACCGCCTCCGGCGAGACGCTGCGCTGCTCGCCCGCGGAGAACGCCGAGGCGTTCGACGCGACGCTCGGGGGGATGGGCCTCACGGGCGTGATCCTCTCCGCCCGGCTCCGGATCCTTCCCGTCGAGACGCCCTTCGTCCGGGTCGTCAAGCGCCGCGCGAAGGACCTCGACGAGCTCCTCGCGCGCCTCGGGGAGGAGGAGCGGCTGAGCCGCTACTCCGTCGCCTGGGTCGACGGCCTCGCCCGCGGCCGCTCGCTCGGGCGCGGGGTCCTGATGCGCGGCGACCACGTCCCGCTCGCGGAGCTCCCGGCCGGGAGGGCCTCCCGGTGCGGGCTCTCCGAGGAGTCCGGGCCGTGCGTCCCGCTCGACGCCCCGCCGTTCCTCCTCGGCCCGCTCTCGATCTCCGCGTTCAACGCGCTCTACTACGCCGCGGGGCGAGACGGGACGGGCGTCTCGGGCCTCGGGAGCTTTTTCTTCCCGCTCGACGCGGTCGGCGACTGGAACCGCCTCTACGGCCGGCGCGGGTTCGTCCAGTACCAGGCGCTCCTCCCCCGCGAGACGGCCGCCGAGGGGTGCCGCCTCCTGCTCGAGGAGATCTCGCGCGAGCGCGCCGCCTCGTTCCTCGCGGTCCTGAAGACGACCGGAGAGGAGGGGCGCGGCCTCCTCTCCTTCCCGCGCCCCGGCGTCACGCTCGCCCTCGACCTCCCGAACGTCGGGGAGCGGCTTCGCCCCCTCGCGCGGAGGCTCGACGAGATCGTCCTCGCGCGCGGCGGGCGGCTCTACCTCGCCAAGGACGCCCTGACCGACGCGGCCTCCTTCGCCGCGATGTACCCGAAGCTCGCGTCGTTCCGCCGGGCGCGCGCCCGGCTCGACCCGAACGGCCGCTTCTCCTCGGCGCAGGCGCGCCGGCTCGGCCTCGTGGAGGCGCGGTGAGGGGAAACGTCCTCGTCGCCGGCGCGGGCTCGGGCCTCGCGCGGGCCGTCGCCGAGGGGCTCGCGCGGCTCGGCCACGGTCTCGTCCTCGCGGCGCGGGACGGGGAGGAGGCCGGGCGGAGCGCCGCCGACCTCCGCCTCCGCTTCGGCGTCCCCGCGGCTGCGCTCGCGTTCGACGCGCGCGACGCCGCCGCCACGGCGGCGCTCGTCCCGCGTGCGGAGGCGGCCCTCGCGGGAGGGCTCGCGGGGGTCGTCGTCGCCTTCGCCGAGATGCCCGACCAGGAGGAGGTCGAGCGCGACCCGGCCCTCGGCCTCTCCATGATCGACGTGAACGTCCGTTCGACGACGGCCCTCCTCGAGGCCGCGGCGGCGCAGCTCGAAGCGCGCCCGGGCTCCTTCCTCTGCGCGTTCTCGTCGGTCGCGGGAGACCGCGGGAGGCGGAAGAACTACGCGTACGGGGCCACGAAGGCGGCCCTCTCGACGGCGATGGAAGGGCTCTCGGCACGGCTCGCGCCGAAGGGGGTCACCGTCCTCTGCGTGAAGCCCGGACCGGCCGACACCGCGATGTCGTGGGGCGTCGTCCCGCGGGGCTCGCCCCTGCTCGCCTCGCCCGGGACGGTCGCGCGCGACGTCCTCTCCGCGCTCGCCCGCAGCCGCTCCGTCGTCTACACGCCGTGGTTCTGGCGCCCGGTCATGGCGCTCCTCCGCGCGCTCCCGTCCTCGATCTTCCGGAGGCTCCCGATCTGATGGCCGAGGCCTCGTCCCGCCGCTTCCGCCTGCACCTCGCCCTCCTCTTCGTCGGGGCGGTCGCGGTCCGTCTCTTCGGTCTCCACTGGGACCAGGGGCACGCCTACCACCCCGACGAGCGCCGGATCGCGGAGGCGGTCCAGCAGCTCTCCTTCAAGCCGCTCCAGCTCGACCCGAAGTTCTACGCGTACGGCTCGCTCCCCTTCTACGCGACGCGCGCGGCCGTGTCGCTCCTCGGCCGCTTCTCCCCGTGGTTCGTCTCGTGGGACGGCTGCCTCCTGACGGGACGCGTCCTCTCGGCGCTCTGGGGCGCGGCCGGCTGCCTCCTCCTCGCCCTCCTCGGGAGGAAGCTCCTCGGGGAGCGGGTCGGGATCCTCGCCGGCGCGCTCCTGGCGATCGCGGTCTTCCACGTCCAGAACTCGCACTTCGCCACGAACGACGTCCCGCTCGCCACGCTCGTCACGGCGGCCTTCCTCCTCCTCGCGCGCGCCGTCGAGAAGGAGACGCCCGGCTCGTTCGCCCTCGCGGGCGCCGCCGTCGGCCTCGCCCTCGCGACGAAGGCGAGCGCGGCGACGCTCCTCCTCCCGCTCGGCCTCGCCCCGCTCCTCCTCTTCCTCCGGACCCGCCGGGTCGCCCGCCCGCTCGCGGCCGCGGCCGCGGCCGGCCTCGGCCTCGTCGCGGCCTTCCTCGCGGGCGAGCCTTCCGCGCTCTTCGCGGGAAGGGAGCTCCTCGCCGGGATCGCCGAGCAGGGGCGGATGGTCCGCTCCGCCGGCTCCGTCCCCTACACGAACCAGTACGTCGGCACGACGAAGGTCCTCTACGACCTCGGCGAGATCGTTCTCTGGGGCCTCGGCCCCGCCCTCGGCCTCGCGGCGCTCCTCGGCTGCGCGGCGCGCCTGCGGACCTTCCTGAAGGAGAGGGAGCCCCGCGAGCTCCTCCTCTGGGCGTGGGCCGTCCCGTTCTTCGCCGTCACGGCGTCGTTCGACGTCAAGTTCCCGCGCTACCTCCTCCCGCTCTACCCGCTCCTCCTCCTCGGCGCCGCGGCGATGCTCGCCCCGAGGGAGGGCGAAGGGAGCGCACGGCGCCTCGCCCGCCGCGGCGTCCTCTCCCTTTCCGCCGCGTACCTCCTCGCGTTCCTCGCCATCTACACGCGCCCCCACACCATCGTCGCCGCCTCGGAGTGGGTCCACGAGAACGTCGCGCCGGGGGCGACGGTCCTCATCCAGCACTGGGACGAAGGCTTCCCGTTCGACCTCCCCGACAGGCCGGCGGAGCGGTTCCGGCGAATCGAGCTCCCGTTCTACGAGGCCGAGGGCCCCGCGAAGACCCACCTTCTCGCCGAGCAGCTCGCGTCGGGCGACGTCCTCGCCCTCCAGACGAAGCGGCTCTACGGCGCGATCACGCGGGCGAAGGAGCGCTACCCCGACACGGACCGCCTCTTCCGGCTCCTCTTCGCGGGCGACCTCGGCTACTCGCTCGTCCGGACCTTTTCGTCGCCGCCGCAGCTCTTCGGCCTCCGCCTCCCGAGCGAGCTCGCCGACGAGTCGTTCTCGGTCTACGACCATCCGAAGGCGGTCGTCTTCCGGAACGCGGAGCGGCTCTCCGCCGCCGAGATCGAGCGCCGGCTGCGCGAGGCGAGACCGTCGAAGGCGCTTTCCCGCTCCGAGATCCTCCGCGCGCGGCCGGCCGACCCGGACGCCGATTCCGGGGAGCGGATCGGCGGCACCCGGTCGACGCCGCTCGCGCTCCTCGCCTGGGCCGCGCTCCTCCAGGCCCTCGGCCTCGCCGCGTGGCGCCTGCTCGGCTCCCGCCTCCCGGCCGTGCCGGGCGTCTACGCCCTCGCGAAGCTCGTCGGCGTCGCCCTCTTCGGAGCAGCCGCCTGGGGCCTCGTCGCGTGGGGGCCGTTCGCGTTCGTCCCCTCCTTCGTCTTCCTCGTCGCCGCGGTCCTCGTCTTCCTCGGGGCCTTCCCGGGGAGGCGGCCGCGCGCCGTGCCGCGGCGCGAGCTCCTCGTGACGGAGGCGGTCTTCTGGGGCGCGTTCCTCTTCTTCGCCGCCCTCCGCGCGTGGTCGCCCGAGATCTTCTGGGGCGAGAAGCCGATGGACTTCGGCATCCTCAACGCCCTCCTCCGGTCCGAGCACCTCCCTCCCCCGGAGCCCTGGTTCTCCGGGACCACGCTCTCCTACACCTACTTCGGCCACTTCCTCGTCGCCGCGTTCGCCAAGGCGCTCGGCGTCCACCCCGCGCTCGCCTTCAACCTCGGGGTCGCCTCGACCGCCGCGCTCTTCGCCGCCGGCCTCCTCGCGGCCGGGACCTTCCTCGCCGGCCGCCTCCGCGCCGGCGCGTGGGCCGTCCTCCTGGGCCTCGTCGCCGGGAACCTCTCCGGCCTCCTCGAGCTCTGGCGGCGCCGCTCCGTCGACTTCGACCTCTTCTGGGCGACCTCGCGCGTCCTCAAGGCGCAGAGCGAGATCAACGAGTACCCGTTCTGGAGCTTCCTCTTCGCCGACCTCCACGCGCACGTCCTCGCGTTCCCCCTCTTCGTCGGCCTCCTCGCCGTCCTCCTCCTCCTCGCCCGGCAGCGGACGAGCCCCGGGCTCTACGTCCCGCCGTTCGGCCGCTCGATCCTCCTCGCCCTCGCCGCGCTCTTCCTCGGGACGCTCCTCGTCACGAACGGCTGGAGCACCCCCACGGCCGCCGGCCTCCTCGTCCTCCTCCTCGCCGTCTCCGCCGTCGCCGCGACCCCGAGGCCGGAGCGCCCGCTCCCCGCCCGGCGCGTGGGCCGCCTCCTCGCCGGAGTCGTCGTCCCGGGGGCCGCGATCGCGCTCCCCGCGTTCCTCCTCACTCTTCCGTTCTGGCGCTCCTTCGTGCCGCCGCCCCGGAACGTCGGATGGGAGGCGGGACCGTTCTTCGATCCGCTCTCGTTCGGGCTCGTGCACGGGCTCGCGCTCGTCCTCGTCGTCCCGTTCCTCCTCTTCCGCCTCGCGGGACCGCGCGCGGGCGAGGCCGCGCCGCGACGCGGCGCGGCCCTCGCCGCCGGGGGCCTCGCGCTCCTCCTCGTCCTCTCCCTCGTCGACCTCCCGGGGCTCCGCCACGGCCACCTCGCGCCGGCCCCCTCGATCCGCGTCTTCGTCCTCGGCCTCGCGGCCCTCGGCCTCGCGCTCGCCTTCGGCACCCGCCTCCCGCCGCAGGAGCGCGCCGCCCCGGCGCTCGCGGCGTACGCCTTCCTGATCCTCGGGGGGTGCGAGCTCGTCTACGTCTGGGACCGGATGAACACGGTCTTCAAGTTCGGTCTCGACGCGACGGTCCTCCTCGCCGTCGCTGGAGCCGCGGCGGTGGAGGAGGTCCTCGCCCGGAGGGAGCGGGGCGGCGCCGCCGGCCACGCGTGGCGGGCCGCCGTCGCCTTCGTCGCGCTGGGCGCCTTCGCGACCTCCGCGCTCGCCCTCGCGGGCCACCTCCGGACGAACCGGGTGGAGACGCCGCGGGGGACGCTCGACGGGCTCGCCTACCTCGCGAGGCACCGCCCCGACGAGGCCGCGGGCGTCGCCTGGATCGAGAAGAACGTCCCCGGCCTCCCGACGATCGTGGAGGCGTACGGCCCGGCCTACCAGGAGTACGCGCGCTTCTCGTCGAACACCGGCCTCCCGACGGTCGTCGGCTGGGACTACCACGTCTTCCAGCGGGGGAAGCCGCGCGAGGCGCTCGACCGGCGCGTCTCCGACGTCGCCGCGCTCTACGCCTCGCCCGAGATCGCCGCCGGCCGCGTCCTCTCCGCCTACGGCTCCCGCTTCCTCGTCTCCGGGCGGGAGGAGCGGGAGAAGGGGAGAGGGGACCCGTTCCTCCCGCTCTCGGGCCTTTTCGCTCCCGCGTTTTCCCGGCCCGACCTGGCGCTCTACCGCGTCCTCATCGGCCCGCAGCTGACGCCGCAGAGCAGCCGCCTCGCGAGCCCCGTGACGCAGGCCGTCGTCGAGACTCCCCCGGGAGCCGGCGAGCTCCGCGAGCCGCGCGGGATCTCGTTCGCCCCGGACGGCCGGATCTGGGTCGCCGACTTCGGCAACGACCGCGTGGTCCGCTTCGAGCGAGGCCTCCGTTCACCGACCGTCTTCGGCTCGAAGGGATCCGGGCCGCTCCAGTTCCAGCAGCCGGCCGCGATCGCGGTCGGCGCCGACGGCCGCGTCTACGTCGCGGACACCTGGAACTCCCGCATCCAGGTCCTCTCGCCGGGGGGGGCCTTCCTCTCCGAGCTGACCGGGGAGCTCTACGGCCCGCGGGGTGTCGCGGTCGACGGGAAGGGGCGCGTCTTCGTCTCCGACACCGGGCAGCACCGCGTCGTGAGGTTCGGCGCGGACGGGAAGCTGGAGAAGGAGTGGGGCCGCTCCGGGCCCGACCGCGCACGGCTCCACGACCCGATGGGGATCTTCGTCGACGCCGGCGGGTCGATCTGGGTCTGCGACAACGGGAACGGGCGACTCTGCCGGTTCGACGCCGACGGACGCCTCCTCGCGGCGACGCCGGTCGCGGGGTGGAGGACGGAAGCGCTCTCCGAGCCGAGCGTCGTCGTCGACGAGGGGGGGAACGCCTGGATCTCCGTCCCGCTCGACGGCGAGGTCCGGATGATCACTCCCGCGGGAGAGACGCGCCTCAGGCTCCGCCCCCCGGCGGAGCCGGGGAACGAGGTGAGGCTCACCGGGCTCGCGCTGCCTCCCGGCAACGAGGGGAAGGTCCTCGCGGCGTCGATCGACGGACGCCTCTTCTGGCTCAGGCGGCGCGCTCACGGCGAACGCTGAGCCCGGAAAACGAAAGGGGCCGGGACTCGCGTCCCGGCCCCCCGATGCTCCGGAGTCGATCCGGCCCTACTTGAGCTCCTTCCACCAGATCGGCTTGAACGTGGCGGCCGAGCCGAACACCGACTTCTCCTGGATGCTCGCGAGGTCCGCCTGCCCGCCGACGCCGAGGCCGGCGACGCCGGCGTAGACGTCGTCGCCGACGGAGGTCACGCCGCTCGCCGCGCCGTAGGCCGCGAAGGCGGTCTTCACGACGGCCCCGCCGTCGCTGTGCGTCGCGGTCGTCGTTCCCTCCGACACGGAGAGCGGAGCGTTGCAGGACGGCGCCATCCAGCGGACGGTGACCGCGTAGGAGGCGCCGTTACACCCGACCGTCGGGTCGTAGATGATGAAGATGCCGACGTTCGGAATGACCCCCTTCTGGTCGATGAGGAGGAGCGGCGTCCCGGTCAGCTGCGAGAGCGGCGAGAGGGTCTCCGTGGTGCTGCCCGGGCGGAGGATCGTGTTGATCGGGATCCGCAGGACCTTGTTGTCGTTGATCTTCTGGTCGAACTTGCTCTTGTCGTTCGACGCGAAGAAGAGGCTCGGGATGAAGTTCGTCCCGGTCCCGGTGTTCGGGCCGTTGACGCGGGTGCTCTCCTCGTAGAACGTGCCCGACCCGAACGAGTAGACGTTGCAGCCCGTGCTCGGCGGCAGGCCGAAGCCGCCCGCGGAGACGGGGTAGTAGATCGGCTGCGACTGGCCCGCGACCGCGGAGGCGTCGATGCCGACGAACGGCGCCGTCCCGATGTTGTTCGGGTCGAGGAACCAGACGCGGCCGTTCAGGTCGGCCTGAAGGCCCCGCGTCACGATGTTGTCCGACGCGAAGACCGACGAAAGGTGCATGAAGAGAGTGGAGTCGGCGAAGGCCTGGCTCCCGACCCACGGGACGGGGCTCGACGCGTAGGCCAGGGTGTTGAAGGTCGTGCTCCCGATCTGCGAGCCGTCGACCGGGTTGAGCTGGAAGACGCGCGGCGACACCTGGCTCGTGAAGACGCTCGACGTGTTGTACCCCGCGCCGAAGAGGATCGACCAGGAGCCGCTGGAGCGCGGCGCGAGCGCGGGGATGCTCCACGTGGCGCCGAGACCCGGCAGGTCCGCCGAGGTCTTCTGCCACATGACCTGGACCGGCGCGTCGGTGAGAGCGCCGGCACGCGGCGGGAACGTCCCGTAGTTCGGGTCGGACGGGATGGCCGGGGTCTTCGTCGAGTCCCCCGGGTACGGGTGGGTGATGTCGATCGCGGCGACGAGGTCGCCTCCGTCCGCGAGGGTCATGAGACCCACGGTCCGGAACCCGAAGCTCGGGTCGTAGACGTCGCCGAACCGGAGGGACCCGGCGACACCGTAGATGTTCTTGAAGTCGTCGGGCTGCCCCGTCTTCTTCTTTCCCTGGGCGAGGAAGTTCTGGTAGAGGGCGATCTGCTGGTCGAGGAGCTGCGGCGGGAGGAGCGCGACGATCTCGGCCCCGCTGTCGACGTCGAACGCGTGGAGCATCCCGTCGTTCGAGCCGATCCAGAGCAGCGGCCGACGCGACTTGTAGGTCGTCTCGAAGCTCGGGTGGTCTCCTCCGACCGTCCCCTGCTTGTAGCCGACGGGAGAGGCGACGATCGTCGGCACGCTGTTGATCAGCGGCCCGAGGCGCATCGGCCGCGCGACCCCGCTCCCGTCGTTGCCCCGGATGAAGTCGATCAGTGCGGCGTCGACGGCGGGCTCGATCGCCTGGATGGCGCCGAGCGACGACGCCTTGACCTCGATGAGGTTCTTCGTCGACGGGTTCCAGGTGTAGATGCGCCGCGTGGAGGCGTCCTGCGCGGCGAGGAGCACCGCGGCGTCCCAGACCCTGTAGCCCGGCTGGCGCGTCCCGTCCGCGGCGATCAGGCTCGTGTCGAGCTTGTAGAGGTGCCCTTCCCACGCCGGGAACGTCGTCGACGAGAGGAAGACGATGTTGCCGTAACCGGCGGTCGCCCCGGTCAGCGGGGCGCCCGTCGCGTAGTCGCCGGTCGCCGCCGCCGAGGTGATCGACTTGAAGGCCGCGACGAGCGTCGAGGTGTCGCCGGCGAAGAAGGCGTAGTCCTTGCTGTCGTCGTAGACCCGCGACGTGCAGTTCCCGGCTCCGTCCTTGGCCGCGCAGAGCCGCGGGTCGGCGAGCCAGTCGAATCCTGCGTCCGCCGCGTTCGCGTCCGTGCGGCCCATGTAGGCCGTGTAGTTCAGCTCGCACTTCCCGACCTCGGAGCCGAAGCCGATGACCCAGCTCCGCGGGTTGATCGGGCTCGAGCGGGGCGGCTTGCCGACGCACGGCGTGGTCAGGTCGAGGCTCCAGATCTGGTCGGTGATCTCGGGCGGGTACTTGTCCCAGTTTCCGGGACACGACGTTCCCCACTCCTTGTTCGCGACGCTGGCGCCGCCCGAGACGTTGTTGCAGGTGTTCGACTCGCCGTCCGTCACGAGGATGACCCCGTAGTTCCGGAGGCAGAGGTAGAGGGGGTCGTTGGCGAAGGTGTCGATGAGCTGCTGCTCCGCCTTCTCGAGGGCGCTCCGCGTCGGCGTGCCGCCGCCGACGGCGATGCCGCCGTCGCGCCCGAGGCGCATCGAGGAGAGGATCGAGCTGACGTCGGTCCCGAGCGGGTTGATCGCCGTGATCAGGAGGTTGCTCGCCGTGGTCTGGGGGCTCCCGCAGGTGTCGAGGGCCGTGTTCGAGTAGGCGATGAGGCCCCAGTTGATCCGGTCCGTGGACGTCCCGACGATGTTCGCCGGCGCGGTCTCCTTCCAGGTCCCGACCCCGTCCTTCGGACGTCCCGTCGCCCAGTTCGCGATGGCGTCGAACGGCGGCCCCGGGTCGGCCACGCCGCTCGGTCCGCCGGCGGGGTAGTGGATCTCGAACTGCCACGTCGTGCAGCCCGGGACGATGCCGCTCGCGGGCGTGCAGTCCGGGTTGATCTCCGTCTGGGTGTACGTGCCCGAGTACGGCGGCGGCTCGAGCCACTTGTTGACGTCCTTGATGGACCTGATCGTGACGACGTTCGCCGTGTCGCTCCAGTCACCCTGCAGGTTCGTCCGGTCCGTCACGTTCCCCGAGGAGTCGACGGGGAAGACCGGCGGCACGTAGGACGGGATGATCGACACCGAGTCGCCCAGCGCGTTCTTCATCGTCGCGATACGCGACGGCAGGTCGAACTTCAGGACGTACTTCCAGCTCCGCGCGAGGCGCGTGTCGCGCGTCGGGGCGACGCTCGCCGGAGGCGGGACCGGGGTCGACGTGGCGACGGGCGTCGGCGACGCCCCCGGGGTCGGGGTCACCGTCGCCGGCGGGCAGCTCGGAGGCGAGGAGGGCGGGACGAACATCGCGACGTGCGGGAGGCGCGGCAGGGCCCGCCCGTCCTTCGGCCGGGTCAGGTCGAGGCTCGCCCAGCGGACCGGCTCCTCCGGCGCGCCGTACGGGAGCCGCAGACGGCCCTGGCCGCCGGGCCGCGTCGGCGTCGGGGTCGGCGTCGGCGTCGGGGTGTTCGTCGGGGTGGGCGTCGACGTCCGGGTCGGCGTCGGCGGGACCGGCGTGTTCGTCGGCGTCCGGGTCGCCGTCGGCGGGGCCGGGGTCGGCGTGTTCGTCGGCGTGTTCGTCGGACCCGGCGTGTTCGTCCGGGTCGGCGTCGACGTCGGCGGCGCCGGCGTCGGCGTGTTCGTCCGCGTGGCCGTCGGAGCCGGCGTGTTCGTGCGCGTCGGCGTCCGCGTCGGGCCCGTCGGCGTCGGCGTCGGCGTCCGGGTCGGCGTCCGGGTCGCCGTCGGCGCCGGCGTGTTCGTGATCGTCGGCGTCGCCGTCGGCGGGGCCGGCGTCGGCGTGTTCGTCTTCGTCGGCGTGGCCGTCTTCGTCGGCGTATTCGTCGGCGTCCGGGTCGCCGTCGGCGTCGCCGTCCGCGTCGGCGTCGGCGTCGCCGTCGGCGTCGGCGTCTGCGTCGCGAGAGGGATGACCTGCGTATCGGGGACGAGGGCGCTGGCCGGGATGACGGAGAGGCCCGTGTCGCCCGGCTTCTGCCACGAGAGGACGGCGGCCGCGCCCCCGGTCGCCTGGTAGTACTCGATCTCGATCTCGTACCGGGCGCACTCGGTCATGTTGATGTTGAAGTAGTAGTCCGTCGGGGACTGGCCGACCCAGGCGTTCACGTAGCGGACGCCGTTCACCCACAGCCGGATCCCGTCGTCGGACTGGAAGTTGATCTTGTAGGTGCCCGAGGCGGGCGGGATGAGCCAGCCCTGCCAGCGGACCGAGAAGTTCTCCTTCGTCGTCGCCCCGGTGGCGCCGACGCCGGACGGGAGCTGGGCGGGAGTCCACGCGGGGAAGTTGATCGTGGAGTCGAGCCGGGTCGCGATCGGCGCCATCGAGAGCGTCGTCGGGTTCGCGTTCGTCCCCGGGATCTGCCAGTTCGAGTCGCCCGAGCCGCCGCCGAAGTAGAAGCCGTAGAGACCGGTCCCCACCTCGCACTCGGTCGGCTCGGCCGCCTTCCAGCGGAGCTTGCCCGTGCTGTTCTCGCCGGGGATCTTGGCCGGGAGGATCCCGCCCGCGAAGGCGTAGCCGTCTCCGTCGCTCGGGTTCTTCAGCGGCGGGACGTTCCACGTGTCGACCATCGGGGAGCCGTACGGAACGTTCTCGATGAAGTAGCCGGACGCGTCGATGTAGCCGAAGGCGTCGTCCGCGGTGAACCACTGCCCGTCCGCGCCCGGGCCGCGGAGGAACCCGTTGCCGTACTTGTCGAGGGCCATCGAGCCGGAGCGGTCGAGGGTGATCAGGAGGTTCGCCGGGACGGCCTGGACGGCGATCTGCCGGATCGGGTCGTACTTCTCCGTCGGCGCCGCGGCCAGAGGCCCGCCCAGGAGGAGCAGCGGGATGAGTACCGCCGCGCCGAGCCTGTGGTACCAGGTCCAAGTCGTCATGATGTCCTCCTGAGCCTGCGTCGCGTGAGCCATGTCGTCCACCGGCCTCAGCCGCCGGTCTCGCCCGTGTTCGTCCCGCCCGGGTCGGTGTCTTCCTGGTCGGGGGCGCCCTTGCCCGCCGTGACGACCCGGATCTGCTCCTCGAGAATCTTCGTCGCCAGGAGCCGGCCCGTCGGATGCCCCGACCCGTCGATGCCGGTCCAGATCTGCCCGACCGAGACCAGGTTGATGACGTTGTCCGTGTCGATCGCCGGGGTGGCGTTGTTCCCCGGGTCCTCGGTGTTGTTCCGGACGTAGAGGGTGAAGAAGGCGACGTCGCTGGTCCCCGGGGCCGCCGTCAGGGCGATCTGGTCGTAGGTGGTCCCCCGGACGAAGAGAGGGACGCCCGCGCCCCCTCCGCCGGGGAGGCCGATCTTCGTCCCCCCCGCGTAGGAGATCAGCTCGGTGACCGTCGCCGCGAGCTGGTTCGCCCTCGTGATCGCCCGCTCCCCGGTGCGGAGGCCCGACTCGGCGGCGTAGAAGGCCGTCTTGGCGAGGCGGATGTTCCCGGAGGTCTGGTCCTCGAGCTGGGTGAAGTAGGCGACGCCGAGCCCGACGATCGTCAGGACGAGGACGACGAGGAGGGCGATGATGAGGGCGCCGCCGCGCGTCTTCCGGGCCTTCTGGATACGGGTTCCTCGCATCGTCAGTACCCCAGCATCCTGTTCCGGAGGAGGACGGTCGTCGTCAGGCGGAAGCGGTCGAAGACCCCGTTCGCGAGCGTGTCCGCCGTGGCCACGTTGTGGTCTTCCAGCGCGAACGTGTGGAAGTGGCCCGTCGCGAGGCTCGCCGAGATGTTCCGCGCTCCGATGTCGAGCGGGTTCGAGCGGGCGACGACGGAGAGCCGGAGGGCGCGGACGTTGACGACGTCGTACTGACCGGGAGTGGCGGAAACGGTCGCCGCCTGCTCGGGGACCGACTGGGACGTCCCGAGGGTCCGGGTCGCCGTGTTCCAGACCCCGCCGTCGAGGAAGATGTAGGCGACCTGGAAGTCCTCGACGTTCTCGACGACCGGCGTGAAGCTGTTCGTCGGGCAGCCGGACGTCGGCGTCAGGACGTCGCAGTCGGGGTTGAAGATCCCGGGCGCGAGCGTTCCGGCGCTGTCGAAGCTCGTCGTCTTCTGCTCGAGGTTCCTGTTCCGGACCCGGAACGAGGTGAAGTCGATGCCGCCGTTGATCGTGAACGGGGGGACCGGCGCCGGGTTGAGCTTCCAGCCGCCGGGCGGGTTGAGCTGGTCGGAGCCGCCGGGCGTGATCTCGAGGTGGATCACCTGGTCGCTCACGCCTGCCTCGGAGCACTTGCTCCAGTTGTAGTTCGTGATCTGCATGTACCGCCACCGCCCCTGGCCGTCCTGCACGGTCAGGATGCCGCTCTCGTACTGCGACCCGACGAGCGTGGCCCCCGTCGCCTGCATGAACATCGCCATGTTCTTCGTGTCGTCCGGGCAGCCGGCGGTGAAGTTGACGTCCATGGTCTTGCCGGCGACGTCGTTGCCGGGCCACTGGACGATCGGGATCCGGACCGGGTTCGTCGGCACCGACATCGTGATGATGTCGGTCCCGACGTCGCCGAAGCCGGCGGCCGCCTGGGCGGCCGTGAGGTTGTTGTACGAGGCCTGCCTCAGGTTCGCCTTGGAGGCGTTCCCCGCCGAGTACCAGATGACGAGGGCGTTCGGGTTCCCCGCCTCGACGTTCAGGTCGGTCGCGCCGGCGAGGAAGTACGAGAGGTAGTCGACGGCGCTGCGCGCCGCCTGGCGCGGGGCGGTGAACGTCTGCTGCTTGGCGGCGAAGGAGCGCATCGAGACGAGGAGCGTGAGGGCGACGATCATCACCACGCTCAGGATGAGGACGGAGATGAGCGCTTCGACGAGGGTGAAGCCGCGCGGACGTTTCATCGTATTCGTCCTACTTCTCGACCTGGGCGGAGTAGGTCACGATCTTGAGCTTGCTCCCGAGGCCCGCGTAGTGACGGTCGTTCGCGCCCGGGACCGGGAGGGTGCCGGCGAGGTTCGGGTTGTCCACCGGCGTCGCCGTCACGGTGACGAGCCAGAAGATCGGGTCGTAGTCCTCGACCGTGTACGAGAGCCGGTATGGGAGGCGCTCTTCGTCGACGACGTTCGCGCCCGCGGGACCCCAGTAGCTCCACGTCAGGCTCGTGCTGTCCCCGTTGAAATACGGGAGGTAGATCGGCGAGGACGTCACGGCGATCGGGGACGGCACGCCGGCGTCGACCCGGGCGGTGCCGTTGCCGAGCTTCTCGAGGGAGTAGACGAGCCGGAGGTTCTCGACGACCTGCTGGGCCTTGTAGAGGAGGTCCGTCCGGGCCGCGGAGCCGAAGTTCGTGATGAGGGAGAGGGAGTACATCTGGAGGATCCCCACCATCAGGATGGCGAGGAGGGCGAGCGCGACGAGGATCTCGATGAAGCTCGAGCCGCGGTGCCGGCGGGAAAGGCGTGGGGCCTTCATCGTCAGAACTCCCTCCACCCGCCCGTGGCCGCGGGGTCCTTCACGAGGAGCGTGTCCCGGACGCTCCAGACCGCCCCGAACGTGATGCGGTGGACGATGAGCGGCGTGACCGCTCCGGACGCCATGTCGGCGTGGGTGAGGTTGATCGCCGCCGTTCCGGCGATCTGGCGCCCGTTCGGGAGGATCGCCCGCCCCTGGAAGTCGACGCCGAGGACGAACGCCGTGCCGCTCGCGCCCCAGTTCGTCCAGCAGTTCCCGTACGGGGCCGGCATGTCGTAGAAGACGATGCCGTCCGGGAGCTGGATCGAGGGAATGCTCGCGATGAGCGCGTCGGTCGTGCCGCCGCCCGAGGGGTCCTGGAAGACGCCGTCGCCCGACGGGGCGGGGTTCGAGTCGGCGACGAGCTCGAACGTGCTCGTCCCGGGCGTCGCCTTCAGGAAGACGAAGAGCCCCTGCCCCGCGCGCTGCGTCCGCGACTCGACCGGCACCTTCTTCGCCAGGACGAGGATGTCGTTTGCGGCGGACGCGAGCCGCGCCTTCTTCAGCGGGGGGCCGATGAGGACGCCGCCCATCGCGAATATGAGGAGCAGGATCGCGAGGACGACGAGCAGCTCGATGAGCGTCACGCCGCGCCGGGACGAACGCCGGGGCGGACGGGTCGTGGCTCGCGCGAACAACATGGCGCAAGCAACTTTGCAAGTTCCGGACCGCCATCGGGCGGGAAGCCGCAACAGCGCTTCACGCATGGAGTTGACCCTCCCGGGGAGACGCCGGTTCCGGACCGCCGTCGAATCGAGATGTGACCATTCGTTACACCTCCGGGACCGCTCGTTCCTTTCGGCTAGCATACCCCCTACGGAGGGAAAGCCGTGGTCCTCGAGATGATGAAGAAGGGCTTCCGCGCCGACCCGGGGATCGTCGCGCAGCTCAAGGCCCACCAGTGGTCGAGCGACGCGCAGAAACGGGACCTCGTCGAGAAGTTCCAGGCCCTCCCGAACCTCGAGCTCGAGGACGTGGCCTGGACGGCGGCCGACCCGACGCCGGAGATCCGGGCGGCCGGCCTCGCGATCCTCCGCCGGCGCGGCGTCGACAAGGCCGTCCTGGAAGCCGTCGTCGCGATGGCCCGGACCCGGTCCGAGGCCGCGCGCCGCGGCGTCCAGCGATTCGTCAGGGAGCTCGCCGCGGGAGGCGACCTCGGCGGGTTCCTCGCGCAGCTCGCCGAGCGCGGGGACGACTTCGCGAAGCTGACCGCGCTCGAGATGGCGCACGACCTCCCGCCGGAGAGGGCCCTCTCGATCTACCGGAGGGCGCTCGCGGGCGGGTCCCCCGTCCTCCGCGCCCGCGCCCTCAAGGCGATCGGGGAGTCGAAGGCGATCGCGACCTCCGCGGCCGCGCGCGCCCTCGCCGTCGCCGCCCTGAAGGACGAGGACGAGGAGCCCCGCATCCAGGCCCTCGCCATCCTCGAGCAGTCTCCCGACGAGGCGCTCGTCGCCCACCTCCTCGAGCTCGCGCGCTCGGGAGGGGCCGCGCGCGTCGCCGAGGCGGCGTTCGCGTCGCTCGAGCGCCTCCTCCCCTCCGCGAAGGGGGACCACACGCGGGAGATCCTCGCCCTCCTCGCCGACGGCCACGCGCCCGTCCGCAAGGGAGCGCTCTCCCTCGTCGCGCGGATCCCGGCCGACATCCTCGCCCCCCGCTTTCTGCAGGCGTTCGAGGGGACGTTCGTCTGGATCCGCGACCGGGCCCTCGAGACCGTCGTTCAGGGGAACCCGGAGTTCGTCCCGGCGCTCCTCCGGCTCGCCGGCTCGCCCGACCCGACGGTCGCCGAGCCCGCCCGCGAGCTCTCGCTCCTCATCGACGACGCCCGGGCGGTCCCCGTCTGGATGGGCCTCCTCGACAGCGCCGACTGGTGGATCCGCGTGCAGTCCATCGAGAACCTCGGGAGGCGCGGCGAGGGGAACGAGGCGGTCCTCCACCGCCTCGTCGGCCTCCTCCGGGACCCGGAGGCGGGGCTCGCGGCGGCCGGAGCGCTCGGGCGGCTCGGGGACCCGCGGGCCGCGGGACCCCTCTTCGAGCTCTTCAAGGCCTCGAAGGACCGACCGGACAACCAGCTCGAGATCCTCGACGCCCTCGCGCACCTCTGGCCGAAGCTCCCGAAGGTCGGCGAGGTCCTCGCCGGCGTCTCGAAGGTCGCCGACCTCGACCGGAACGTCCGCGACAAGGCCCGGCGCCTCGTCGGGCGCCTCATGGGCGACGCCGCCCGCGACGCGATCCCCCCGGTGACGGTGTCGTTCGACCGGGTCGAGCTGCGGAGCAAGAGCGGGATCACGATGCAGGACCTCCTCGCCGACACGGTCGCCGCCGGCGCGTCGGACCTGCACCTGGCGACCGGGTTCGTCCCGCACCAGCGGATCCACGGGAAGCTGACCCCGCTCGACCTCGACCCGACGACGCCGGGGACCGCCGAGCGGCTCATCCGCTCCGTCCTCTCCTCGTCCGAGTGGGAAGGCCTCGTCGAGCACCGCAACCTCGACGTCTGCATCCGCGTCCCCGGCCTCGGGCGCTTCCGCGCGAACTTCTTCTCGCAGAGGCTCGGGTGGGACGCCTGCTTCCGCGTCATCCCGCAGTCGATCCCGACGCTCCAGGAGGTCGGCCTGCCGGAGTCGTCCTGGGAGCTCGCGCGCCTGCACCAGGGGCTCGTCCTCGTCACGGGCCCGGCCGGGTGCGGCAAGTCGACGACGCTCGCCGCCCTCCTGAACCTCGTGAACGAGACCCGGCGGGGGCACATCATCACCGTCGAGGACCCGGTCGAGTTCGTCCACGCGAACAAGGAGTGCCTCGTGAACCAGCGGCAGGTGCCGCACCACACCGTCTCGTTCGCGCGCGCGCTGAAGGCCGCCCTCCGCGAGGATCCCGACGTCATCCTCGTCGGCGAGATGCGCGACACGGAGACGATGTCCCTCGCGATCTCCGCCTCCGAGACGGGCCACCTCGTCTTCGGGACGCTCTCGACGACAACCGCGCCCGCCACCATCGACCGGATCATCAACGCGTTCCCCGCGGGGCAGCAGGGGCAGATCCGGACGATGGTGTCCGAGTCCCTGAAGGCCGTCATCTCGCAGACGCTCCTGCCGCGGCGCGACGGCGTCGGCCGGGTCGCGGCGTTCGAGATCCTCCGCGGCACGTCCGCGGTCGGCTCGCTCATCCGGGAGTCGAAGACCTTCCAGCTGCCCGGGATCCTGCAGACCGGCCAGCTCTCGGGGATGAACACGATGGACCAGGCGCTCCTCAAGCTCGCCGAGGAGCGGAAGGTCGACGCGGAGGCCGCGATGGACCGCGCTCAGAAGAAGGAGCCGTTCGAGAAGCTCGTCGCCGAGGAAAGGCTGGCGATCGTATGAGCGGCCCCGCCGCGGGAGGCTCCAGCTCCCGGATCGACGCGCTCCTCCGGGTCGTCCTCGAGAAGAAGGCCTCCGACCTCCACCTCGCCTGCGGCTCGCCTCCGATGATCCGGGTCGACGGGGACCTCGAGCGGATGAAGTGGCGCGCCGTCCAGGACGACGACTTCGAGAACCTCCTCCACCCGATCACCCCGACGGCGATCTGGGAGGACTACTCGAGGACGGGCGACGGCGACTTCGCCTACGCGATGGGCGACAAGGCCCGCTTCCGCGTGAACCTCTTCCGGCAGGAGCACGGGCCGGCGGCCGTCCTCCGGATGATCCCGCCGCGCGTCCTGACCGTGGAGGACCTCGGGCTGCCCGAGCCCGTCGCCGCCGTCGGCCGGACGCTCCGCGGCCTCGTGCTCGTCACCGGGCCGACCGGCTCGGGGAAGTCGACGACCCTGGCCGCCCTCATCGACCGGATCAACCAGACGAAGCCCTACCACATCGTGACGATCGAGGACCCCGTCGAGTTCGTCCACGTCTCGAAGACGTCGATCATCACCCACCGCGAGCTCGGCCCCGACACGCCGACGTTCACCGCCGCTCTCAAGGCGGCGCTCCGCGAGGACCCCGACGCGATCCTCGTCGGCGAGCTCCGCGACATCGAGACGATGCGGATGGCGCTCCACGCGGCCGAGACGGGCCTCCTCGTCTTCGGCACGCTCCACACGAACTCCGCCTCCAAGGCGGTCGACCGGCTCATCGACGGCTTCCCGTCGGACGAGCAGGAGCAGGTGCGGGTCGTCCTGTCCGAGGTGCTGAAGGCCGTCGTGGCGCAGCTCCTCCTGCGCAAGAAGGGGGGCGGGCGCGTCCCGGCGTTCGAGGTGCTCCGCGGCTCGGCGGCGCTCGCGAACGCGATCCGCGAGGGAAAGACCTCCACGATCGCCTCGCTCATGCAGACCGGCCGCGCGCAGGGGATGGTCAGCATGGACCAGTACCTCGCCGAGCTCGTCGTCCAGGACCTCGTCGATGCCGACGAGGCCACCGACAAGGCCCACGACAAGGACTACTTCCGGTCGCTCGTCGAGAAGCGGCGGGCGGGCGAGCTCCAGCCGCAGGAGGCGCGGTAGGGGCCCGCCCCGTCAGCGGGCGGAGAGGGCCCCCGGCGGGAACGACAGCCCGAACGAGGCACCGCCGAGCGCCGAGGAGCGCCCCGCGGTCACGCCCGCCCCGTGGAGGGAGGCGATCTTCGCAACGAGCGAGAGGCCGAGCCCGGTGCCGTCGGCCTTCGTCGAGGAGAACGGGACGAAGAGCTTCGGGACCGCGTCGGGGGCGACGCCCGGGCCGCTGTCCTCGACGGTCAGGACGAACCCTCCCTCGGGCGTCCGTTCCCCGCGGACCACGACGCGCCCCGACTCCCCCGCCGCCTCCGCGGCGTTCCGGACGAGGTTCACGAGGGCGCGGCGGACGAGCGCGGCGTCCGCGTCGATCTCCGGGAGCTCCCCCTCGACGGCGAGCTCGACGCCCGGGTTCGTCGCCCGTCCCTCCGCGACGACCTCCTCGGCGAGTACCGCGAGCTCGACCGGTCCCCGGCTCAGGCGCTCGGGCCGCGCGAACAGGAGGAAGTCGCCGGTGACGCGGGCGACGTGCTCCGCCTCGGCGCGGATCCGGGCGAGGTGCCGCGCCCGCGCCTCGGCGTCCTCGGCGGTCCCGGCGAGGCGCGCGTAGCCGAGGATCGCGGCCGTCGCGTTCCGGAACTCGTGCGCGATCCCGGCCGACATCTCGCCGAGCGCGGCGAGCTCCCGGCGGAACGAGAGCTCGCGCTCGAGCCTCTTCACGGCGGTTCGGTCCTCGAGGAAGACGAGCGCCCCGAGGAGGGCGCCCGCGGCGTCGACGACCGGCACCGCCGTCACCGCGAGCTGCCTCCCCGCCGTCGCGTCGCCGCGGACGGCCTCCTGACCGAGGGTCGGCTCGCCCGCGAGGGCGCGCGCCACCGCCGCCGCGACCTGCGGCCAGTCCGAGAGCGCCTCCGCCGCCCGGGCGCCGGAGGCGGAGTCGTCGAGGCCGAGAAGCGCGCGCGCCGCCGGGTTCGCCTGGGCGAGCGCCCCCGACGCCCCGACGACGAGAAGGCCTCCGGGGTGCGACCTCACGAGCGTCTCGGACGTGACCGCGAGGGCGTCGGCGCGGGCCTCGGCGCGGCGGCGCATCTCCTCGAGCTCCGCGGTCCGGCGTCTCAGCTCCTCGACGGTCCGCCGGAAGGTCGCGAGGGCGGCGCCCGGTCCCTCGGCGCTCCGCTCCTCGCCGACGAGCCCCTCGGCTCCGCGCGCCGTCTCGGCGAGGGCCTGGAGCGGGCCGAGGAGCTGGCGCAGGAGCGGCGCCACGAGGAGGAGAAGGACGAGGGCCCCGCCCGGGATCGCGACGGTGAAGACCGTCACCATCCGCTCGGCGGCGGAGACGGTGGTGGCGTCGTAGAGGACCCTCACGACGCGGGCGCCGTGGTCGACGCGGATCGCCGCGGCGAGGGCGGGCGTCGTTCCGGTGATCGTCCGCGTCAGGAGCGCCGCGTCTCCGGCCGGGATCTCGCCCGGCTCGAGCCGGACGGGGGCGAGGGGCGCAGCCGGAAGGAAGCCGGCCTGCGAGAGGAGCGTCCCGTTCGCGTCGAAGACCGCCGCCTGCAGCGCGCCGTGGCCGCGGAGGAGCTTCGCGACGCGCGGGTCCGCGCCGAAGCTCCCGGACTTCTCGCCCGTCTCGACGCTCAGCTCCGCCACCGCGCGGACCTCGGCCTCCATCCGGAGGGCGTTCTGGCGCAGCGCCCACGCGGTCGCCGACCGGATCCCGAGGAGCGAGGCCCCCGCGAGGAAGAGGACGAAGACGAGCCCGCCCGCGACGAAGCGGCGGATCTCGCGGATCCACCGCTGCACGGGCGGCCGTGCCGCCTCGGCCGTCACGGCAGGAGCCCCCGGCCCGGGACACGGAGCCCGGCCGCCAGGAGGTCGACCACGGGGCCGCCCCACTCCCAGACGACGAGGGACGCGAGCGCGAGGAACACCCCGAACGGGACGTCGACGCGGGAGAGGAGGACGAGGACGCCCACCGGGACCGCCTCGGCGCGCGCCGCGAGGACGCGGAAGAAGTCGCCCTCCTCGTCCTCCACGGCGAGGCGCCCGAACGCCGTCGCCTTGCCGGCCGAGGCGCGGCGGAGCGCGAGGCGCGCGAAGGCCGCGGCCGGACGGGCGACCGGACCTGCCGGCGAGAGGCGCGCGCCCTCGGCCGGGGCGCCCGGGATCTCCCGCCACCGCGGGCCGGCGGCGAGGAGCGTTCCGTCCGTCCCGACGAGGAGCCCGCGGCGGACGGCCTCGGCCTTCGCCCGGGACTCGGAGCGGCGCGCGGCGCGGAAGGCGGCCCCCCAGGCGAGCGTCCGGACGAGGGCCGGGACTCCCGCGAGGACGCTCCCGACGAGCGAGGCGGCGAAGAGCGTCAGCAGGACGCCGGCGGGGCCGACGAACGCGCCGATCATCGCGATCATCTTGACGTCGCCGAGGCCCATCCCCTCCGCGCCCCTCACGAGGCGGTAGCCCGCGCCGACCCCCCAGACGACGGCGGCCCCGAACGCCGCACCCGCGAGCGCGGGGAGGAAGTGCGCCGCGAGCGCGGACGGACCCGCAGCCCTGGCCGCGGGGAGGTCCCGCGCGGCGGCGAGGACGAGGCCGAGGAGGAGGACGCCGATCGTCACCTCGTCGGGGAGGACCCGGGACTCGAGGTCCGTCGCCGTCAGGACGACGGCGGCCGACGCGAGGAGCACGCCCGCGAGCGTCTCGGCGCCGAGCCCGTGACGGAGCGCGACCGCGAGGAAGAGGGCCGCGACGAGCGCCTCGACGAGCGGGTAGCGGGGCGAGATCGGCGCGCGGCAGGCCCGGCAGCGGCCCCGGAGGAGGAGCCACGAGAGGACCGGGACGTTGTCGCGCGCCGCGATCGGCGTTCCGCACCGCGGGCAGCGCGAGCGCGGGGCGACGACGGACTCTCCGCGGGGCAGGCGGTGGATGCAGACGTTCGCGAAGGAGCCGACGACCGCGCCGAGGGCGAGGACGAACGGGAGGACGACGACCTCCTCCGGCCTCATCGCGGCCGGCCTCCTGGGGGACCGGCGAGGGCGAGGACGAGGACCCCGAGGAGTCCCGCGGCCGAGAGCCCGAGGCCCGTCCGGAACGAGGAGGGCCGGTAGGCGATCTCGAGCCGGTGCTCTCCCGGCGGGACGACCACGGCGAGGAGGGCGAGCTGTGCCCGGAGGATCGCGGCCGGCTCGCCGTCGACCTTCGCCTTCCAACCCGGGTCCCAGCTCCGGGTGAGGACGAGGAGCGATGGGGCGGAGGCCGACGTCGCGAGCTCGGCGCGCTCCGGGCCGTCGGCGAGGAACCTCGCTGCGGCCCAGCTTCCGGCGGGACGGGGCGGAGGGAGCGGCGCGCCGGCGGGGAGCGGCGCGACGAGGGCCGTCTTCTCCGGGTCGACGCTCCGGCGCCGGAACGCCTCGAAGACCTCGTCGTCCGCCGAGAAGCGGCTCTCGAGGGGAAAGTAGGCCCGGCCAAACGCGCCGGGCACCGCGTACCGGAGGACGCCGCCACCCCGCCCCTCGAGACGGAGGCCGGAGGCCCTCGTCGGGAACGGAGAGAGGACGTGCCGGACGTCGAGGAGCGCGAGGACGCCCGCGGCGTCCCCTCCCGTGAGGGCCACTCCGACGAGTCTCTCCATGCGGGGATTCCCGATCGGCGAGGCCGAGCCCGTCGTCGGGATGCCGGGGAAGAGGTTCGTGTACCCCGCGAGGGCCTCGGCCGCGCGCGACACCGCTCCTTCTCCCCACGAGGGCCCCCCTGCGTATCGCCATCGGAGGGCGAGCGTTCGGTCCTGCCCGGCCGGCGCGAAGACACGGCCCGAGCCCGCTCCGCGGGGGAGCGCCGCGATCTCCGCCGACGAAGGCGCGACCTTCGCCGCGGGGATCGCCGCGAGCGGCTCGCCGGCCAGCCAGGGAAGGGGCACGACGGCGAGCGCCGCCAGGAAGGCCGCGTCGCCGGGGAGGGGGCCGCCGACCCGGCGGCGCGCGATCGCGAGCGTCACGAGGCCGAGCGCGAGGGCCGAGGCGCCGGCGACCGTCCGCCCCGGGTCCCGGCTCGCGCGCGCTTCCGGAAGGACTGCCGAGAGGACGACCAGGCCGGCCAGCAGGAAGAGGATGACGGCGAGGGCCCGGACCGCGACTCTCGTGCGCGCCGCCGCCTCCTGCGCGTCGGCGTCGTCCTCCTCGGGCTCGGCCGCGGCGGGTCTTCCGCGGAATCGGCCCCAGGTCCAGCCGTCGAGGCCCGCGCCGGCGGCCACCGCCAGGGCGAGGTGCGGAAACACCGCCCAGCGGGCCGGGAAGCGCAGTCCGCGCAGGAGGCCCGAATCGAAGAGCACCGGGGCGAGGAGCCCGGGGGCACCGAGCGCGAGCAGCAGCCCTCCCGCCCCGAGGACCGCGAGCCCTCCCAGGAGGCGCCTTCGGCCCGGGAATCCGGCCCCCGCTCCGGCGGCGAGGAGGAGCGGAAGCGGGCCGAGCGCGAGCGTGACGAGGTAGCCCCCGCGGCCCGGGGCGGCGGTCCGGGTCGCCTCGGGCCGCGGGGGCGCGACGAGGTCGGCCAGGTCCGACGGCCCGACGGCCCGGGCGACCGCCTCCCCGCGCGTCGTCCGCGCGCGGCGCTCCGAGCCGGCGACGAGCTCGCCGAACGGGAGGAGCGCGGCGCCCGCGAGGCAGAGACCGAGGAGGAGGGGGACGGTCGACCGGACGGCCAGCGCCCCCCGGCGCGACCACGCCCCGGGCGCCTCGCCCTCGGTTCCGGCCCAGAGGGCGAGCGCGAGCGCCGCGACGCTCCCCGCCGCGGCGAGCGCCGGCTCCCCGGCGAGGAAGGCGGCGGCGACCGCGAGGGCGAAGCCCGCACCACGCGACCTCCCGACGACGATCCGGCGGGCCCCGGCGAAGAGCCACGGGAGCCAGGCCGCCGTGCAGGCGTTGTTGTAGACCGGGACGAGCGAGAGGAAAGCCCCGCCTCCCGCGTAGATCCCCGCCGCCGCGAGCGCTGCCGTCCGCGATGCGCCGAGCTCCCGCAGCCAGAACGCCGCGCCGGCCGCCGCCAGGGCGAGGTGGAGGGCGATCCCGAGGAAGGCCCCTCTCTCCCAGCCGAGGAGGAACGGAAGGTCCCCCGGATAGAGGACGCCGCTCTGGAGCTGCGCGAGCCAGGGCTCGCCGCCCCCGGAGAGGGGGTTCCAGAGGGGCGGGGCCCCGGCGGTCCACCGCTCGGCGGTGTAGGCCTTCATCGGCCAGAAGAAGTCCGCGAGGTCTCCGCGCGCCGGGACGTTCCCGGCCGCGAACGCCGGAAGGAGCAGGGCCGCGGCCAGGAGCAGGCCCACGAGCGCGCCCCCGACCGCCGCGCCCCGGCCGGGCGTGTCTCCGCTCGGATCGACGGACATCGTCGCGATTGTATTTGCCTTCCCGGGACCGGCGGAAAAGAGAAACGCCCGGGCTGTTCGCCCGGGCGGTTCATAAATTCCCGGCGGCGTCCTACTCTCCCACACAGTTGACCCGTGCAGTACCATCGGCTCCGAAGGGCTTAACTGCCGTGTTCGGAATGGGAACGGGTGGAGCCCCTTCGATATGGCCACCGGAAAACTCGGTTACTTACCAAGTCCCAGAATCGAGTCGTCATTTCGTTTCGCGCGTTCTCTTCGCGCCTCAAGAATTTTATGGCCAAGCCTCACGGACGATTAGTACTGGTCAGCTTCGCGCCTTGCCGCAGCTTGGCAGCTTCCACACCCAGCCTATCAACGTGGTCGTCTCCCACGGTCCTTCAGGGGGTTGCCCCCAGGGAAATCTAATCTCGAGGTCGGCTTCGCGCTTATATGCCTTCAGCGCTTATCCTACCGAACTCCGCTACCCGGCGTGTGCCGCTGGCGCGACAACCGGTGCACAGGAGGTTCGTCCAACCCGGTCCTCTCGTACTAGGGTCGGGGCCTCTCAAATTTCCTACGCCCACACGAGATAGGGACCGAACTGTCTCACGACGTTCTGAACCCAGCTCACGTACCGCTTTAACCGGCGAACAGCCGGACCCTTGGGACCTGCTTCAGCCCCAGGATGCGATGAGCCGACATCGAGGTGCCAAACCTTGCCGTCGATGTGAACTCTTGGGCAAGATCAGCCTGTTATCCCCGGCGTACCTTTTATCCGTTGAGCGATGGCCCTTCCATACAGAACCACCGGATCACTAAGTCCTGGTTTCCCACCTGCTTGACCTGTCCGTCTCGCAGTTAAGCATGCTTCTGCCTTTACACTTGACGGCGGGTTTCCAATCCGCCTAAGCATACCTTTGAGCGCCTCCGTTACATTTTAGGAGGCGACCGCCCCAGTCAAACTACCCGCCTGACCGTGTCTCCGGCCCGGATGACGGGCCTAGGTTAGAACTCCAGTGTCGTCAGGGTGGTATCTCACCGTCCGCTCCCCCGAGGCCGAAACCCCAGGTTCAAAGCGTCCCACCTATCCTGCGCAGACAGCACCAAAGTTCAGGGCCAGGGTGTAGTAAAGGTGCACAGGGTCTTTCCGTCTACGTGCGGGTACCCGGCATCTTCACCGGGAGTACAGATTCGCCGAGCGCGTTGCGGAGACAGTGCCCAGATCGTTACGCCATTCATGCAGGTCGGAACTTACCCGACAAGGAATTTCGCTACCTTAGGACCGTTATAGTTACGGCCGCCGTTTACTGGGGCTTCGGTTCAGAGCTTTGCTTGCGCTGACCCCTCTCCTTAACCTTCCAGCACCGGGCAGGCGTCAGACCCTATACGTCGTTTTCGACTTTGCAGAGTCCTGTGTTTTTGCTAAACAGTCGCCTGGGCCTGGTTATTGCAACCCGCGTCCGCCTCGGGGGCAAGCCCCTACACGGCCGCAGGCA
>JAXLQV010000001.1:0-282500 GCA_046331465.1 Thermoanaerobaculia bacterium | reverse complement strand
CGGGAGCTCGCCCCGCGCGCAGGCGTCGGCGAGGGCCTCGAAGTTCGAGCCGCGGCCCGAGAGGAGGACGGCGAGGCGCGCCGGGAGGGGGAACCAGGGGACGGGCGCGACGAAGCGGGCGCCACCCACGGCGCTCACGCGAACCGGACGCCGCGAGGACCGCCCTCGACGCGGCCCACCGCGAGGACCGGCTCCCCGGCTTCCCCGAGGCGGCGCGTCACCTCGGCCGCGTGCGCCGGGGAGACGAAGAGGACCATCCCGACTCCGCAGTTGAAGACCCTCAGCATCTCGTCCTCGGCGACGCCGCCCTTCTCGCGGATGAAGCGGAAGAGCGCGGGCCACTCCCACCCGCCGGGCTCCACGACGGCCCGGAGGCCCTCGGGGAGGACCCTCGGGAGGTTGTCCGGGAAGCCGCCGCCCGTGACGTGCGACATCGCCGAGAGGAGGCCGTCGCGAACGAGCGGAAGGAGGGGGGCGAGGTAGCTCCGGTGGACGGCGAGGAGCGCTTCCGCCACCGTCTTCCCGAGCTCCGGCACGACGTCGTGCGGGCCCATCCCGAGGCGCTCGAAGAAGAGCATCCGGGCGAGGGAGTAGCCGTTCGTGTGGAGGCCGGAGGAGGCGAGGCCGAGGAGGACGTCTCCCTCGGCGACGCGCGAGCCGTCGAGGAGCTTCGGGCGGTCGACGACGCCGACGATCGTGCCGGCGAGGTCGTAGTCACCGTCCGCGTACATCCCGGGCATCTCGGCGGTCTCGCCGCCGAGGAGGGCGCAGCCGTTCTCCCGGCAGGCGGCCGCGACGCCGCCGATGACCTCCGCGATCACCTCGCGCCGCATGCGGCCCGTGGCCACGTAGTCGAGGAAGAAGAGGGGCTTCGCCCCCTGGACGAGGATGTCGTCGACGCAGTGGTTGACGATGTCCCGGCCCACGGTGCCGTGGACGTCCGCGGCGATCGCGACGCGGATCTTCGTCCCGACGCCGTCCGTCGACGCGACGAGGATCGGGTCCTCCATCCCGGAGAAGTCGGGCCGGAAGAGGCCCCCGAAGCCGCCGACGTCCCCGACGACGCCGGGCGTGAAGGTGGAGCGGATCGCCTCCTTCGCGCGGGCGACGGCGGCCATCTTGGCGTCGATGTCGACGCCGGAGGCGGCGTAGGTGAGCGGCGTGTCGTTCGCGATGGCGCGCCTCCTCGCTGAAGGTCCGCCGGGGCTCCCGGCGGGCGGCGCGAGGATATCAGCCGCCCGAGCCGTCCTTTCCCGGGAACGGAGGCTCCTCGTCGCCGAAGAGCGGCTGCTGCTCGTGCGTCGCCGCGAAGGGGAGCGGGTAGCGCCCGGAGAAGCAGGCGGCGCAGGCTTCCCCCTCTCCCTTCCCGAACGCGTGGAGCATCCCCTCGAGGGAGAGGTAGCCGAGCGAGTCGGCCTCGATGAACCTCCGGATCTCCTCGATCTCGTGCGTCGCGGCGATGAGCTCCCGCCGGCGGGGCGTGTCGATCCCGTAGTGGCACGGGTTCGTGGTCGGCGGCGAGGAGATCCGCATGTGGACCTCCGTCGCCCCGGCCGCCTTCAGGAGCCTCACGAGCTTCTTCGACGTCGTCCCCCGGACGATGGAGTCGTCGACGAGGACGACCCTCTTCCCGCCGACGACCGACCGGACCGGGTTCAGCTTCACCTTGACGCCGAAGTTCCGGATCGACTGCTTCGGCTCGATGAAGGTCCGGCCGACGTAGTGGTTCCTCACGAGGCCCATCCCGTACGGGATCCCGCTCTCCTCGGCGTAGCCGAGGGCCGCGAAGATCCCCGAGTCGGGGACCGGGACGACGACGTCGGCCGCGACGGCGTGCTCGCGGGCGAGGCGCCGGCCGAACGCCCGGCGCGACTCCGCGACGGAGCGGTGGAAGACGGTCGAGTCGGGGCGGGCGAAGTAGACGTGCTCGAAGACGCAGAACGCCGTGCGTCGCCCCATCGCGAAGGAGGACGACGCGACGCCTCCGGCGTCGAGGATCACGATCTCCCCCGGCTCGACGTCCCGCAGCGGCTCGGCGTCGAGGAGGTCGAAGGCGCACGTCTCGGACGCGACGAGCCAGGCGTCGCCGAGGCGTCCGATCGTGAGCGGCCGGAAGCCCTGCGGGTCGCGCGCCGCGAGGACCTTCTCCCCTGCGAGGAGGACGATCGAGTAGGCCCCGCGGACACGGCCGAGCGTGTCGCGGAGCGCCTCGACGAGGCTCTCCGCCCTCGAGCGGGCCATCAGGTGGAGGAGGACCTCCGTGTCGGAGGTCGTCGTGAAGATCGACCCCTCCTGCTCGAGCTCGGCGCGCAGCTCGTCCGCGTTCACGAGGTTCCCGTTGTGCGCGATCGCGAGCGGCCCCTTGTTCGTGTTGTAGACGATCGGCTGGGCGTTCTCGAGGAGGGAGCCCCCGGCGGTGGAGTAGCGGACGTGCCCGACGGCGGAGCGCCCCGGGAGCCGGGCCAGCCGGGCCTCGTTGAAGAGGTCGGCCACGTAGCCCATCCCCTTCTCGACGCCGATCCGCTTCCCGTTCCAGGCGGCGATGCCCCCCGCCTCCTGCCCGCGGTGCTGGAGGGCGTAGAGGCCGAGGTAGGTGAGGTTCGCGGCGTCCGGGTGCCCGTAGATCCCGAAGACACCGCACTCTTCGCGGAACCCGTCCGTTTCGATCGCCTCGGTCTCGCCGCTCACGGCCCTGAGTGTATCGCCCGGCAGGGGTTCGCCCGGAAGCTCCGCCGTCACGCGCCGGACGGGCCGCCGGGTCGGGAGCGCGACGGGCCCCCGGCGGCTTGCCGCGCTTCAGCCGAAGTTGCTCGCGACCATGATGCAGGCCTCGTAGACCGTGCGGAACGCCGCCTTCGCGGCCACCTCGAGGACCGCGTCGTCGTAGCTCCCGTCCTGCAGCCAGACGGCCGGCAGCCCGAGTCGCGACGCCTCCTCGAGGATCCCCTTCGTGACGGCCGGGGGGGTGACGACGTTCACGAGGTCGACCGGGCCCGGAACGGCCGCGAGGTTCGGGAAGGCGACGAGGCCCGCGATCTCCTTCTCCCGCGGGTTGACGGGGAGGACGCAGTACCCCTTTGCGGCGAGGTTCCTCACGATCATGTTTCCGTACTTCGCCGGGTGGTTGCTCGCCCCGACGACGGCGATCCTCGTCGCGGGCGCGCGGCGCCTCAGCAGCTCGAGGACTTCAGGCGGGTGCGGATCGGGACGGCTCATCGCTTGCCTCCACGCGGGCGGTCCGGACCGCCCCGGCCGCATTCTGCGACGGGGGGCCGCCGCGCGGGGAGGAGCCCGGGGCGCACCCTTCCTCGGGCCCCGTTCCCTCAGCCCTTCCGGGCCCCCGCCTTCCTCGGCGGGCCCGCGCCGTCCGCGGGGGCCGGGAGCGTCATCTTCGTGTCGCGGACCGTCTCGACGAAGAGCGGCCCGAAGGCGCGGGAAGGGGTCCACGCTCCCGCCTTCACGCTCCCCCGGAGGACCCTCTCCGCGGCGGCCACGGCGGTCTCGGCCGTCAGCGAGTACCCCTCGAGCGTCTCGAGCGTTCCCTCCACGGCGCGTCCCTCGCCGTCCTCGACCCGTCCCCAGAGGAGCGACCGCTCGCGCGCCCTCTCCTCGGCCGACGGCCCCGAGACCCCGCGCTTCACCCACGCCGCCAGGAGCGACTGGAACGGGCCGAACGCGGCCATCGGCAGGAGCGGCCGGGCCCACCGGAGCGCCGAGACGTGCGACGGCGCCATCGCCATGTACGTCTCGATGTTCGGGATGCCGGTCGAGCGGTAGGCCGTCGAGAGGTCTCCCCACGGGATCGTGACCGCGAGGCGGGGCCGGTCGGGGAACGGGATCGTCCGCGTCTTCCACCCCGCGGGAACCGGGACGAGCTTGCCGTCGACGCGCGCCGCGCCCCCCTTCGGCAGCCCCTCGAGCATCGTGCGGGCCGTTCCGGCCGAGACCCCGAAGCCCCGGAAAGCGAGGAGGAGCCGGACCGCGCCCGGGAGCGCGGCGGCGAGGGAGGCCGCGAGGCAGTCCGACGGCACGACGTCGAACCCGACCCCCGGGAGGAGGACGACGCCCGCCTTCACGGCCTCCGCGTGCCGCGCGAAGACCGCCTCGAAGACCCCGATCTCGCCCGTGATGTCGAGGTAGGCGACCCGCGCCTTCAGGCAGGCGGCGAGGACCGGGGCGCTCGTCCTCGAGAAGGGGCCCGCCGCGAGGAGGACCGCGCCGAACGGTGAGACGCGCTCCGCCAGCCGGCGCGGCGCCTCGTCGAGCGCGAAGACCTCGAACGGGAGCCCCCGCTCCGTCGCGAGCGGCTCGATCGCCTCCCGCCTCCGGCCGGCGACCGTCACGGCGAGGCCTCGCTCGAGGGCGGCGTCGAGGATCAGCCGTCCCGTGTACCCGTTGGCGCCGTAGACGAGGAGTCGCTTCTTCGCTGTCGACACGACCGTGTGAATCGTACGCCGTCCGCTACGATCCGCGACATGACCGCCGACTCGTGGGACCCGGGCCAGTACGCGAAGTTCCTCCGGGAGAGGAGCGCCCCGTTCTTCGACCTGCTCGACCTCGTCGAGCCGCGCCCGGGGATGCGCGTCCTCGACCTCGGCTGCGGCACCGGCGAGCTGACCCGGCAGCTCCACGAGCGTCTCGGCGCGAGAGAGACCCTCGGGATCGACCGCTCCGCGAAGATGCTCGAGAAGAGCGCCGCGTTCGCCGCCCCGGGCCTCCGGTTCGAGAAGGGCTCGATCGAGGAGCTCGTCCCGGACGCCCCGTTCGACCTCGTCTTCTCGAACGCCGCGCTCCACTTCGTCGAGGGGCACGAGGCGCTCTGGTCCCGCCTCGCGTCGTTCCTCGCCCCCGGCGGGCAGGTCGCCGTCCACGTTCCCGCGAACCAGGACCACCCGACGCACGTCTCGGCGCGCGAGCTGGCGTCGGAGGAGCCCTTCGCCGAAGCCCTGGGCGGCTACGTCCACCCGACGCACCTCCTCCCCGTCGAGGCGTACGCGACCTTCTTCCACCGCCTCGGCTTCGCCCGGCAGGGCGTGAAGCTCGTCGTCTACACGCACCTCCTCGAGTCGCGAGAGAGCGTGGTGGAGTGGGTGAAGGGCTCGATCCTGACCGAGTACCAGTCGCGGATGGCGCCCGAGCTCTACGAGCGGTTCCTCGCGGCCTACCGCGATCGCCTCCTCCCCCGGCTCGCGGACGAGCACCCCTACTTCTTCACCTTCAAGCGCGTCCTGATGCACGCGGCGCTCTGACCGGCGCCCGGCCGTCGCGGGAACCGCCGCGCCCGGGTAGAGTCCAAGGCTCCGAGGTGAAGACGATGACGATGCGCCCCTTCGGCGCCGCCCGCCGGCTCGTTCCCGCGCTCGCCCTGGCCCTCCTCGTCCCGGCAGCCCGCGTGTTCGCCGAGCCGCCCGAGGCGGCGGGCAGCCCCCGGGTCACCCTCCCCCTCTCCGAGTACGAGCAGCTCCGGAAGCTGCGCGAGACGTCGAGCCTGACGGTCGTCGACACGCTGAAGGTGACCGGGAGCTTCGCCTCGCGCTCCCTCGCCCTCGCGCTCTCGGGACGGTCGGCGGGGGCCCTCCCCGCCGTCGTCGTCCTCGAGTCCGTGGAGGGAGCCGCGCTCGCGGGCTGCGACGGGACCGCCCTCGTCTCCCGCGGTGACGGCGCCGCCTACGCCCTGACGCCCCTCGGCCCGCGCTTCGAGGTCCGCTGCCGTCTCGTCCCCTCCTCGGGCGACCGTCTCTCCTTCGTCGCCGGCAAGGCCGTCCTCTTCCCCGAGGGGGACGTCTCGGACGGCGAGTTCCTCCCCGGCCCCGACGCGGGAGACGGGAAGCGCCCCTTCACCGTCGTCCGGCGGATCGCAGCGGCGGGCGAGGCGCTCGCGCCGACGGCGACCGGCCGCTACCGGATCACGCTCCTCCCCGACGAGACCCGCTTCCGCTGGACGATCGAGGTGAGGAACCCGAACCGCGGCCGCGCGCCGTTCGACGTCGTCCTCGCGAGCGGCGAGCGCGTCCAGGAGGTCGTCGCGCCGGGGCCGTACGACGTGAAGGAGGGGCGGACCCGCTTCGACCTCCCTCCCGGCGACGGGACGATCGTCCTGACGGGGACGCTCGGCGGCTCGGAGTTCCGCGCCCCGGTCGCCGCGGCGCTCTCGTACGTCCTCCTCGAGAGCCACCCGCTCCTGAAGGCCGAGGCGCGGACCTCCGCCCGGCGCGTCAGCCCGCAGGAGACGGGCCTCCCACGCGAGTACCGGGGCGGCCAGGCGTTCCTCCTCGGGAAGGGGGACGCCTTCGCGTGGAGCGCGACCCGCCTCGAGGCGCTCCGGGCGACGAGCTACGCCGTCCGGTCGACGACGCAGACCCTCTTCCTGCCGGCCGACGGCCCGGTCCTCGGCCAGAGCCTCTTCGAGATCGACAACCAGGGGGCGTCCGACCTCGCCCTTCCCCCGTCCCCCGAGCCGACGTACGCGGCGTTCGGCGACGAGGCCGTCTTCCTGACGAAGAACGCGAAGGGGGACCTCTGGCTCCCGCTCGCGTCGGGGCCGCAGGCGCTCCTCCTCCAGAGCCGGCAGCCGCTCCCGCGCGCGTTCGGCCTCGCCTCGGCGAGCCTCGCGGTCCCCCACCTCCCCGTGCCGTCGACCCGCTACGCGGTCGAGCTCCGCTACCCCGACGCCTGGGTCCCGCTCTACGAGCGCTTCGGCGGCGAAAGCCGCTTCGCGGTTCCCGAGGCCGGCACGTTCGTCGCCTTCCTCCTCCTCTCCGCGTGGCTCTTCGCGCTCCTCCGGCAGCTCGCGGTCGCGCCGAAGGGAGCCGCCCTCCTCGCCGCGGCGCTCTCCCTCTCGAGCTTCGCCTCCGACACTGCCGCCTTCCTCGTCCTCGCGACGGCCGTCGTCCTCTCCGTCCTCTGGCTCGCGGCGGTCCTCCGCGAGCGGAAGCCGCGCCTCCGGACGCTCGTCGCGTTCGGCGCGCTCGGCGCCTTTGCGGCGCTCCTCGTCCTGGGCGTCCTCGTTCCTTCCGGGGCCTTCCGCTCTTCCGCCCCGCAGGGCCCCCCGGGCCGTTCCGCCTTCTACGAGCAGAGCGCCTCGGTGCCGCGGCCGGCCGCGAAGGGCGTGCTGCGGTCCGACGCCCCCGCCTCCCCCGAGGCCGAGCCCGCGAACGCCGTGCCGCAGGCGGCGGGCTACGAGGGGCTCCCGGCGAAGGTCGAGCTGCCGCGCGGCGCCCGGAGCACCTGGTGGAGCCGCGAGATGCTCGCGGCCGAGACGGCGCCGGCGGTCCGGGTCGTCCTCGCGAGCCGGTCGCTCGTCACCGCGGCCCAGCTCCTCGTCGTCCTCGCCGCTCTCGGCCTCCTCTGGCGCTCCCGCAGGAGCCTCCGCGACGGGTTCCGGGCGCTCGGGGGGCGGGGACGAGAGACCGCGTCCGCGTGATCCGAAAGCCCCCCGCCGTCGGAAAGGCATCGGGGGGCTCTGCTAACGTCCCCCGCGGCCGGGGCGGGCGGGCAGGGCCGCCACGCCCCGCGGGAGGTTCTCCTTGACCACGAGCGTCCGGCGGCACGAGACGGTGGCCGTGAAGGTCGGGAAGGTGACGGTCGGGGGCGGCGCCCCCGTCGTCGTCCAGTCGATGACGTCGACCGACACGGCCGACGTCGAGGCGACGACGAGGCAGTGCCTCGAGCTCGCGGGCGCCGGCTCCGAGCTCGTCCGGGTCACCGTGAACCTCCCCGAGGCGGCCGCCGCGGTCCCCGAGATCCGCCGCCGCCTCGACGACGCCGGCTGCGACGTGCCGCTCGTCGGCGACTTCCACTACAACGGCCACACGCTCCTGACGGGCTTCCCGGAGATGGCGAAGGCCCTCGCGAAGTACCGGATCAACCCGGGCAACGTCGGGACGGGCCGGCGGCGGGACGAGCAGTTCGCCACGATCTGCGCCGTCGCCCGCGAGAACGGCAAGGCGGTGCGGATCGGCGTCAACGGCGGCTCCCTGAACCAGGAGCTCGTCATGGCGAAGATGCAGGAGAACACCGACCGGGACCTCGGGCGGACCCCGGGCGAGATCCTGAACGACTGCATGGTCCTCTCCGCGCTCCAGTCGACCGAGCTGGCGCTCGAGTGCGGCCTCGGGAAGGACCAGGTCGTCATCTCCTGCAAGGTCTCGCGCCCGCCGGAGCTCATCGCGCTCTACCGCGACCTCGCCGCGAGGACCGACCAGCCGCTCCACCTCGGCCTCACCGAGGCGGGGATGGGGACGAAGGGGCTCGTCTGGTCGTCCGCGGTGATGGGAATCCTCCTCGCCGAGGGGATCGGCGACACGATCCGCGTCTCCCTCACCCCTCGCCCCGGCGGCGACCGGCGCGAGGAGGTCTACGCCGCCTGCGAGCTGCTGCAGTCGCTCGGCCTCCGCGCGTTCGCGCCGAGCGTCACGGCCTGCCCGGGCTGCGGCCGGACGACGTCGACGACGTTCCAGGAGCTCGCCGAGCGGATCCAGGGCTACGTGAGGGAGAAGATGCCGCTCTGGAAGGCCGAGCGCGAGGGCGTGGAGACGATGACGCTCGCCGTCATGGGGTGCATCGTCAACGGCCCCGGCGAGTCGAAGGCCGCGAGCATCGGCATCAGCCTCCCCGGCACGGGCGAGGCGCCGAGCTGCCCCGTCTACGTCGACGGGCAGAAGTTCGCGACGCTGAAGGGTTCGTACGAGGAGCTCTCGGCCGCGTTCCAGTCGCTCGTCGACGACTACGTCGCGACGAAGTACCCGCGGCGGGAGCCGCGGACGCAGGGAGCCTGAAAGGGCAGCCGCCGCTCCGCGCCGATCGCGATAACCTCCGCACCCGATGAACGCGCACCCCGCAGACCGTTTCGACGACAAGGCGCTCGTGAAGGGGACGATGATCCGGGCCCACGTCAGCTGGGCGGCGAACCGGTTCGGCCCCGGCCTCGAGGCCGTGAACGAGCGGCTCTCCGCCCCGGTCCTCGCCCTCCTCTCGCGCCCCATCCTGCCCACGGCGTGGGTCCCCTTCTCCTTCCTCATCGAGCTGGACCGGGCGATCGCCGACGCCGCGGGGGGCGACCCCGCCGAGACCTGGCTCGCCCTCGGGCGGCACTCGGCGGCCCTCAACCTCACGGGCGTCTACAAGAGCTTCATCAGCGGCGAGCCGCACCGCTTCTTCGAGCGGATGACCGTCCTCCACCACCAGTTCCAGACCTTCGGCCGCTCGGTCTACGAACGCCTCGGCGAGAGGAAGGGACGCATCCGGCTCGAGAACCCCTCGGCCTGCTCGCCGGTCTACTGCATCTCGGGGCGCGGCTACTACGAGGAGGCGCTGCGGCTCCTCCAGGCCCCCGGCCCGATCGTGGTCGTCGAGTCCGCCTGCGCCACGGCGGGCGCCCCCTCCTGCACTTTCGAGCTCTCCTGGTGAGCCCCGGGGAGCGCGGGCCCGACGGGCCGGCGGAAGAGCTCGCGCTCCTCGAGCACGTCGCCCGGACGATCGGCGACTTCGTCCTCGTCACGGACCTCTCGGGCAAGCTGACCTGGGTGAACGACGCGGTCCTCGACCGCTCCGGCTGGACCCGCGACGAGCTCCTCGGGCGGTCGTGGGAGCTCTTCCTCGCCCCCTCGACCCCTCCCGGCCTCGCCGAACGGGTCGTCCGTGAGACCAGGGCCGGCGGCTTCCGGGGGGACGTGAGGAACGTCACCAGGACGGGCGAGGAGTTCTGGGTCGCGCTGAAGACGTCCGTCCTCCGGAAGGAGGGGCAGCCCCACCGCTTCGTCGCGATCTCGCGCGACATCGGCCAGCGCAAGCGCGCGGAGGCCGAGCTGACCGCGGCCCGGGACGCGGCAGAGGCGGCGAGCCGGGCGAAGAGCGAGTTCCTCGCGAACATCAGCCACGAGATCCGGACGCCGATGAACGCCGTCATCGGGATGGCCGGCCTCCTCCTCGACACCGCGCTGACGCCCGAGCAGCGGGACTACGTCGAGACGATCCGGACGAGCGGCGACACGCTCCTGACGCTCCTGAACGACGTCCTCGACTTCTCCAAGATGGAGTCGGAGCGCCTCGAGCTCGAGAGCCGGCCCTTCTCCTTCCGCGACGCGGTCGAGGACTGCTTCGACCTCGTCGCCCCGCAGGCGGCCGGAAAGGGGATCGACCTCGCCTACCGCGTCGACCCGTCCGTCCCGGCGATGCTCCTCGGAGACGTCACCCGGGTGCGGCAGGTCCTCCTGAACCTCCTCTCGAACGCCGTGAAGTTCACCCAGGCGGGGGAGGTCCTCCTCCGCGCCACCGCCCGCCCCGAGGCGGGACGGAGCCGGGTCGAGATCGTCGTGAGCGACACCGGCGTCGGGATCCCGCCGGATCGTCTCGACCGGCTCTTCCGGAGCTTCAGCCAGGTCGACCCGTCGACCACCCGCCAGTTCGGCGGGACGGGCCTCGGCCTCGCGATCTGCAAGCGGCTCGCCGAGAAGATGGGGGGCGGGATCGCCGCCGAGAGCACCGGGCGCGGGACGACGTTCCGCGTGACGCTCGTCGTCCCCGAGGGGCCACCCGCCCGGAACGAGGGCGTCCCCGGCCTCGAGAGGCTCGCCGGGCGGAGGGCCCTCGTCGTCGACGACGGTGCCGCGTCGCGCGAGACGCTCGTCGAGACGCTCGCCGCCTGGGGCGTGCTCCCGCGCGCGACCGCGTCGGCGCGCGAGGCGCTCTCCTGGATCGAGGCGGGCGAGCCGTTCGACGTCGCGATCCTCGACGAGGAGATGCGCGAGGCCGAAGGCCGGAAGGTCGCCGAGGCGATCCGCCGCCTCCGCGACGCCGACGCCCTCCCGCTCGTCCTCGTCACCTCCCGCGGACGGAGGGCCGCCGGCCCGCGCGCGACCTTCGCGGCCGTCGTCGCGCGGCCCGTCCGACCCCGCGCGCTCGCGTCGGTCCTCGCCGGCCTCCGCGACGACAGCGTCTCGCGCCGCCGCCGGCGAGGGACGGCCCCGGGCCTTCCGCGCGACCTCGGGACGACCCACCCGCTCCGCGTCCTCCTCGCCGAGGACAACGCCGTGAACCAGAAGGTGGCGCTCTCCTACCTCGCGAGGATGGGCTACCGCGCCGACGTCGCGGCGAACGGTCGGGAGGCCCTGGAGGCGACCCGCCGGGACCGGTACGACGTCGTCCTGATGGACGTCCAGATGCCCGAGATGGACGGCCTCGAGGCGACCCGGCGGATCCGGGCCCTCCTCCCCGCCGACCAGGGCCCCTGGATCGTCGCCCTGACGGCGAGCGCGATGACGGGAGACGCCGAGCGCTGCCTCGCCGCCGGGATGAACGACTACCTCTCCAAGCCCGTGCGGGTCGAGGAGCTCGCCGCGGCGCTCCGTCGCGCCCCGCGCGGCACGTTCCCGGGACCGGCGGCCGGGGCGACCGCGGCCCTCCTCCCGGTCCTCGCGCCGGGCCCCCTCGAGGCGCTGAGCCAGCTCGAGACGCCCGGCCACGGGGGGTTCGTCGCGTCGCTCCTCGAGATCTTCCGGCGCGACACGCCCGCCCGGATCGACGAGATGGAACGCTCCGCGGGGGCGGGGGACGCCGAGACGTTCCGGCGCGCCGCGCACAGCCTCAAGTCGAGCGCCGCCACGCTCGGCGGAGCCCGCGTCGAGGCGCTCGGGGCGCGGATGGAGGCCCTCGCGGCCGCGCCGCCGACGCTCGCGGAGGCCGCCGCGCTCCTTCCGGCGCTCCGGGCCGAGGCGGCCGCGCTCCTCGCCGCCCTCGGGCTCGCCGACGGCGAGGAGGGGGCGCGCCTCTCCCTGGACTCCGGCGAGTACGGCCGGTCCTGACCCTCCGTCGCAGGCCGAAACCGGACCTTTCAGGAGCTAGACTACCCGATGCGCTGGCGCCCCCCGAGGGCGCGCGCGGGGGAGTAATCCGATGAGCGCGTACAAGATCGCCTGGTTGCCGGGGGACGGTGTCGGCAAGGAGGTCATGGAGGCCGCCCGCATCACCCTCGACGCCCTGAAGCTCGACGCCGCCTACACCCACGGCGACATCGGCTGGGAATTCTGGCGCACCGAGGGCGAGTCGTTCCCGCAGCGGACGATCGACCTCCTGAAGGCCTCCGACGCCGCGATGTTCGGGGCGATCACGAGCAAGCCCGTGAAGGCGGCCGAGCAGGAGCTCGTCCCCGAGCTGAAGGGGAAGGGGCTCACGTACCGCTCGCCGATCGTGCGGATGCGGCAGATGTTCGACCTCTACATCTGCCTCCGCCCCTGCAAGGCCTACCCGGGGAACCCCCTCAACTTCAAGGAGGCGATCGACCTCGTCATCTTCCGCGAGAACACCGAGGACCTCTACGCCGGGGTCGAGTTCTCGCCGGTCCCCGAGGTCCTCTCCGAGACGCTCCGCGCGATCAGCAAGCCGTACGGCGGCTTCGCGGGCTACCGGAGCGACGAGCTCGCGATCTCCTGCAAGATCAACACGAGGAAGGGCTCCGAGCGGATCGCGCGGGCCGCGTTCGAGTTCGCGCGGAAGTTCGGCCGGAAGAAGGTGACGATCGTCCACAAGGCGAACGTCGTCCGGGCGACCGACGGCCTCTTCTTCGAGGAGGCGAAGAAGGTCGCGGCCGAGTTCCCCGGGATCGCCGTCGACGACGCGAACATCGACGCGATCTGCATGTGGCTCCTGAAGAACCCGATGAGCTACGACGTCCTCGTCGCGCCGAACCTCTACGGCGACATCATCTCGGACCTCGCGGCCCAGATGGTCGGCGGCCTCGGCTTCGGCTGCTCGGGGAACATCGGGACGAAGCTCGGCGTCTTCGAGCCGAGCCACGGCTCCGCCCCGAAGTACGCGGGGATGTACAAGGTCAACCCGATCGCCACGATCCTCGCGGCGAAGATGATGCTCGACTTCCTCGGCGAGCCGGAGAAGGGCGCCCGGCTCGAGGCGGCCGTCGCGAAGGTCATCGCCGAGGGGAAGGTCCGCACGTACGACATGGGCGGCTCGGCGACGACGCTCGAGATGGGCGAGGCCGTGGCCCGGGCGCTCTGACATGGCGAGAGCGGACCGCGTCGTCCTCCACGAGGTCGGCCCCCGGGACGGCCTCCAGGTCGAGAAGACCGTCGTCCCGACGGAGACGAAGCTCCGCTGGATCGCCGCGCTCTGCGAGGCGGGCCTCGACGTCGTCCAGGTCGGCTCCTTCGTCCACCCGGAGAAGGTGCCGCAGATGGCCGACACCGATGAGCTCTTCCGGCGCCTCACGGCGCCGGGAGCGGGCCGGAAGGGGCACGCGATCTACTCGGGCCTGGTCCTGAACGAGAAGGGGCTCGACCGCGCGCTCGCCTGCGGCGTCGAGATGGTCTGCCTCGGCGTCTCGGCGTCCGAGACCCACAGCCGGAAGAACACCGGCATGGGGACGGCCGAGGCGACGGAGCGGATCGTCGCGACGGCCAGGAAGGCGGTCGACGCGGGGCGGAAGGTCCAGGTCTCGGTCCAGTCGGCGTTCGGCTGCGGCTTCGAGGGGGAGGTGCCCGAGGAGAGGGTGATCGACATCGCCCGCGCCTACGTGGACGCCGGCCTCCTGACGATCGCCCTCGCCGACACGGCCGGGCACGCCTACCCCGAGCAGGTCGAGCGCCTCTACGGGAAGCTCCTCGCGCTCCATCCCGGGATCGAGGCGGCCTGCCACCTCCACGACACCTACGGCGCCGGCATGGCGAACGTCTGGGCGGCCCTCCGCGCCGGTGCCGTCTCACTCGAGTCCTCCTTCGCCGGGCTCGGCGGCTGCCCCTTCACGAAGGTCGCCGCGGGGAACGTCGCGACCGAAGACCTCGTCCACACCCTCCAGCGCGACGGGAAACGGACCGACGTCGACCTCGCGCGCCTCATCGAGGTCGCGCGCGACGTCGAGACCTTCTTCGGGCGCGAGATGCCCGGCCGCGTCCACCGGACCGGCCCGGCCCCCCAGCTCAGGAAAAAGGAGACCCCGGCATGACGAAGAAGGTCCTCGACGGCGTCGTCGTCCTCGACCTGACGAACGTCCTCTCGGGCCCGTTCGCGACGCTCCACCTCGCCCTCCTCGGGGCCGAGGTGATCAAGGTCGAGAACCCGACGGACGGAGACCTCGCCCGCAAGCTCGGCAACGTCCCGAAGCTCAACAAGGAGCTGATGGGGACGAGCTTCCTCGCCCAGAACGCGAACAAGAAGTCGCTCACCCTGAACCTGAAGAAGCCCGAGGCGAAGGAGATCTTCCGGAAGCTCGCGGCGACGGCCGACGTCGTCGTCGAGAACTTCCGCCCCGGCGTCATGAAGCGCCTCGGCGTCGGGTGGGAGGCTCTCCGCGAGATCAACCCGCGCCTCGTCTACTGCGCGATCTCCGGCTTCGGCCAGGACGGCCCCGACGCCGACAAGCCGGCCTACGACCAGATCATCCAGGGGCTCTCGGGCGAGATGGACGTCAACGGCGACGAGCGGCTCCACCCGCTCCGGGCCGGCTTCCCCGTCTGCGACACCGTCGGCGGGATGAACGCCGCGTTCGCCATCATGGCCGCGCTCCTCCACCGGGAGCGGACGGGAGAAGGGCAGGCGATCGACGTCGCCCTCCTCGACTCGATCATGCCGCTCATGGGGTGGGTCGCCGCGAACCTCCTCATCGGCGGCCAGGCTCCGGTCGCGATCGGGAACGACAACTTCACGGCCGCCCCTTCGGGGACGTTCCGGACGAAGGACGGCTTCGTCAACGTCGCCGCGAACAAGCAGGAGCAGTGGGAGTCCGTCTGCGACGTCCTCGGCGTCCCCGAGCTGAAGACGGACCCGAGGTTCCAGGAACGCGACACGCGGAAGAAGAACCGCCACGCGCTGACGCCGCTCCTCGAGGTGAAGCTCGCGGAGAGGCCGACCTCGGAGTGGGTCGACCTCCTGAACGCGAAGGACGTCCCCTCGGGCGACATCCTCACCCTCGACGCGGCGCTCCACCAGCCCCAGGTCGCCCATCGAAAGACCCTCGAGGAGGTCGAGACCCCGGGAATCGGGAAGCTCCCCCTCTTCAACCTGACGGCGAAGCTCGAGAAGACCCCCGGGTCGATCGAGGCGCCGCCCCCGCGCCTCGGTGCCCACACCGAAGAGATCCTCGGCCGGATCGGCTACGCGACGGACGACGTCGCGCGCCTGAAGGCCGAGGGAGTCGTTTAAGGAGAGCCCCATGGGAAAGACCGTCGTCGAAAAGATCCTGGCAAGGGCCGCGGGCCTCCCCGAGGTCTCGGCCGGGGACGTCGTCGAGCCGCGCGTCGACGTGGCGATGAGCCACGAGAACGCCGCGCTCGTCATCAACCAGTTCCTCGAGATCTACGAGGGGACGGGCGTTCCGGCGCGCCCCTGGGACGTCTCGAAGATCGCGATCATCTTCGACCACCGCGTCCCGGCCGAGTCGCCGAAGACCGCGTCGAACCAGAAGAAGATCCGCGAGTTCGTCGACAAGCACCAGATCTCCCGATTCCACGACGTCCGCGGCGACGTCGGCGGCATCTGCCACCAGATCCTCCCCGAGTACGGCTACGTGAGGCCCGGGCAGGTCGTCGTCGGCACCGACTCGCACACGACGAGCCACGGCGCCCTCGGCGCCTTCTCGTTCGGCATCGGCGCGACCGAGATGGCCTCCGTCTGGACGCTCGGCGTCGCCCTCAACGTCGAGGTGCCGCCGACGATCAAGGTCGAGGTGTCGGGCGAGTTCCCGCCGCACGTCGGCCCGAAGGACCTGATCCTCCACCTCGTCGGCAAGCTGACTGCCCAGGGCGCGAACTTCCGCGTCCTCGAGTTCCACGGCGAGACGATCCGGAAGATGTCGACCTCCGGGCGCCTCGCCGTCTGCAACATGTCGGTCGAGGCGGGCGCCACGTCGGGGATCGTCCCGGCCGACGCCGAGACGATCCGCTACCTGCGCGAGGAGGCGGGCGTCACCGACCCGATCGAGCCCGTCGTCCCCGACGCCGACGCCGTCTACGAGCGGGTCGTGACGGTCGACGTCTCGAAGATGGAGCCGCAGATCGCCTGCCCGCACACGGTCGACAACGTCAAGCCGATCTCCGAGGTCGCCGGCGTGAAGGTCCACCAGGTCGTCGTCGGCTCCTGCACGAACGGCCGGATCGACGACCTCGAGGCCGCGGCGGAGATCATCCGAGGGAAGAAGGTCGCCCCTTGGACCCGGATGCTCGTCTTCCCCGCCTCGGGGCGCGTCTTCCAGGAGGCGCTCGACCGGGGTTACGTCTCCGACTTCATGAAGGCCGGCGCCGTCGTCATGAACGCGGGCTGCGGCCCGTGCCTTGGCGTCCACGAGGGGGCGCTCGGCGACAACGAGGTCGCCGTCTCCACCACGAACCGGAATTTCAAGGGGCGGATGGGGAACCCGAAGTCGGAGGTCTACCTCTGCTCGCCCGCCGTCGCGGCCGCCTCGGCCGTCGCCGGCGTCCTGGCCGACCCGCGGAAGGGGAGCTGAACATGGGCAAGGTCGCATTCGTCGTCGGGGACGACGTCTCCACCGACGTCATCTACCCGGGCCGCTACATGGCCACCGTCCTCCCGACCGAGACGCCGCAGTTCGCGTTCGCGAACGACCCGGCGCTCAACGCGAAGCTCGTCGCCAAGGAGATCCCGCCCGGCTCCGTCCTCGTCGGCGGAAAGAACTTCGGCTGCGGCTCCTCGCGCGAGCAGGCCGTCTCCTGCCTCAAGGGGTGGGAGCTGACGATTGTCGCGAACGACGTCGCGAGGATCTTCCTGCAGAACTCGATCAACCTCGGCCTGAACATCGTCACGGCGCCCGGGATCGAAGCCTCCGTCGGCGACGAGGTCGTCGTCGAGGGGAAGAAGGTCGTCAACAGGACGACCGGCAGGTCCTGGGACGTCGTCCCTCTCCCGCCGGCCCGCCAGGCGATCATCGACGCCGGCGGCCTCATCGCCTACACGCGGAAGAAGATGCTGGAGGCGCAGGCGAAGGCCTGAGCCCCTCCGCGCGACCGGATCACCTCGGAAGGGCGCCCGGACGGGCGCCCTTCTCCTTTCCTCCCGCCTCCGGCCCCTCGCCCGACCCGTCCTCCCGCGTCTCCCCCGCCTCGTCCTTCACCCGCTCGACGAGGGTCTCGACGCGACGGTCGGCCTGGAGGTGCTTCTGGAGCTCGAGGAGGCCGACCCCCGCGAGGTTCGGGCGGGCGCTCGCCTTCCCGTAGATCCGCTCCTGCCTCTTCCCCTCGAGGAGGACGAGGAGCGGGATCCCGACGAGGAGCACGACGCCGAAGGCCGTCACGCGCCGAAGTCTAAGGCCCGCCGGCCGAAGTCCGGGCCGGGGGCGCCGGCGTAGACCGGGCGATGAGAATGCGACGGCGCGCCGCGACCCCCTTCCTCCTCCTCCTCGCGACGGCCGCGGAGGTGGCGATGGCGACCGAGGAGCCGAAACACCGCGTCCTGGAGGCGCGCGACGGGTTCGAGGTGAGGCTCTACGAGCCGATGGTCGTCGCCGAGACGATCGTCGCGGGCGAGTTCGGCGACGGCGGGAACGAGGGGTTCCGGCGGATCGCCGGGTACATCTTCGGCGGCAACGACGGGGGCCGGAAGATCGCGATGACGGCCCCCGTGGCACAGGAGCGGCGTTCCGGCGCGCGGGACGGGACGAAGATCCCGATGACCGCTCCCGTCGCCCAGGAGAGGAGCGGCGAGGGGTGGACCGTCTCCTTCGTGATGCCGTCCGGGCAGACGCTCGCGACGCTCCCGAAGCCGGGCGACCCGCGCGTGACGCTCCGCGAGGTGCCCGCGCGGCGCGTCGCCGCCGTGACGTTCAGCGGGACGTGGGGCGCCGACCGGTTCGACGGGATCGCGCGGGAGCTCCTCGCGAAGCTCGACGCGAACGGCTTCGCCCCGGGAGGGCCCCCGGTCTACGCGCGCTACGACCCGCCCTGGACCCCCTGGTTCCTGCGGAAGAACGAGGTGCTCGTTCCGCTCCGGGAGCCGTCGCCCGCCGTTCCGCGCTGACGGCGCCGGGGCCGGCCTCGTCCGCGCCGTCCTAACATCCGCGCCATGGACCTCGCCGCTCTCGTCCCTCCCGGCGCCACCGCCTCCCGTTCGCTCGTCGTCACGGAGGAGCTGACCGTAGGCCACTGGGCCGAGGGGATGCACGTCCGCGGGCTCGTGGACCTCGCGCGGTTCGAGAGCCGCTGGAGGGCGAAGGCCGCCGCGGCCGGCGAGACGCGGCCGGGCACGCTGACCCCTCCCGGAGCGCGCCCGTGACGGTCCGGCCTCGCCGCTCCGTCCTCTACGTCCCCGGCTCGAACGCGAAGGCGCTCGCGAAGGCGCGGACGCTCCCGTGCGACGGCCTCATCCTCGACCTCGAGGACTCGGTCGCCCCGGAGTCGAAGGAGGCCGCGCGCGCCGCGGTCGTCGCCGCGCTCGCCGAGGGGGGCTTCGCGCCGCGCGAGGCGCTCGTCCGCGTCAACGCGCACGGCACGGCGTGGTTCGAGGAGGACCTCGGGGCGATCGCGCGCTCGGGCGCCGACGGGATCGTCCTGCCGAAGGTCGAGTCGCCCGGCGACGTCGCCGCCGCGGCGTCCCTCCTCGCCGCCGCCGGCGCCCCGCCCGGCCTCCCGCTCTGGCTGACGGTCGAGACCCCCCGCGGCGTCCTCGCGGCCGACGCGCTCGCCGGGGCGCACCCCTCGGTCGCCGGCCTCGTCGCCGGAACCTCCGACCTCGCGAAGGAGCTCCGCGCCCGGCACGTGCCGTCGCGCGAGCCGCTCCTCTTCTCGCTCTCGGCGATCGTCCTCGCCGCGCGCGCGCACGGCCTCGCGGCGCTCGACGGGGTCCACCTCGCTCTCGACGACGAGGCGGGCTTCGAGGCGGCCTGCCGGCAGGGCCGCGACCTCGGCTTCGACGGCAAGACGCTGATCCACCCGCGGACGATCGAGGCCGCGAACCGGCTCTTCGCGCCGGATCCCGGCGAGGTGGAGGCGGCGCGCAGGCTCCTCGCCGCGTGGCGCGAGGCGCGCGACGGCGGCCGTGGCGTCATCGTCGTCGACGGGCGCCTCGTCGAGGAGCTCCACGCGAGGGAGGCCGCGCGGGTCGTGGCCCTCGCCGGAGAGATCGCGGCGCGCCGCGCGGGCTGACGCGCGCGTCGAGGGAGCCCGCCCTCAGGTCATGACGACGCCGCCGTCGACCGGCAGGTAGACGCCCGTCACGTGCCGCCCGGTGTCGGCGACGAGCGCGAGGATCGCCCCGGCCACGTCCTCGGGGAGGGCGTTGCGCTTCAGGCAGCTCCCGGCGGCCGTGCGCGCCCGGGCGACCTCGGGGAGGAAGGCGGTGGCGTCGGTGAGGGTGAGACCGGGAGCGACGGTGTTCACGCGGATCCCGTCCGGCCCCAGCTCGTGGGCGAGGGCGCGCACGAGGCCGTCGAGGGCCGACTTGGCGGCGCTGTGGGCGCTGAAGCCGTCGCCCGGGTGGCGCGAGAGGCCGCTCGAGACGACGACGATCGCTCCCGACTTCCTCGCGGCCATCCCGCGGGCGACGGCCTGCGCCACGAAGAAGACGGCGCGCGTCTCGCCGAGGAGCTTCGCCTCGAACTCCTCCCACGGGTAGGCGAGGAACGGGGCGAGGTGGACTCCCATCCCGGCGTTTGCCACGAGGACGTCGACGGGCCCGAGCTCCCTCTCGGCGAACCGGACGAGGTGATCGACCTCGTCCCGCTCCGTCACGTCGGCCCTCACCGCGACGGCCCGGCCGCCCTGCGCGCGAATCTCCTCGACGACCGCGGCCGCCGCGGCCTCGCTCGACCTGTAGTTCACGCAGACGGAGGCCCCCTCGGAGGCGAGGAGCCGCGCCGTCGCCGCCCCGATGCCCCGGCTCGAGCCCGTGACGAGAGCGACCCTTCCGCGAAGTCTCATGGACACCCCTCGTCGCCCGGACCTGTCCCGCCGGGCGACTGCCGATTATCGGCGAGCCAGCGGGTTCCTTCGCGGTGGCGGAGCCGATTCCTCGCGCGCCAGAGTGCGTTCCGGCTACCATGCGCGTCGAAGGAGAACACGATGGAAGCCCGGACCCTTCGGACGTTCGAGGAGAGCCTCGCGCGATGCCTGGCGGACCCGGACTTCCTCGACATCTTCTACGGCAACTTCCTCGGCGCCTCCCCGAAGGTCCGGGAGAAGTTCGCGGGGACGGACTTCGACCGCCAGAAGGCGGCGCTGCGGGCCTCCTTCGACACGATGCTCCAGGCCGCCCGCGACGAGGAGAAGGGCCCGGAGACCTTCCTCGGCCCGCTCGCCGAGCGCCACGGCTCCCGGCAGCTCCGCATCGGGGCCGAGCTCTACGACCTCTGGCTCGACAGCCTCCTGAAGACGGTCAAGGCGTGCGACCCGGGCTGGTCCGAGGACGTCGACCAGGCCTGGGAGGCCGTGATGGGCGTCGGCATCCGCTTCCTCTGCGAGCACTACAACTCGTAGCGTCCCGCCGCCCCGCGCGCCCCGCCCGCCGGGTGCGTAAGATCCCGCGCCGTGAGCCGAGTCCTCTCCGTCCACGACGTCGTGAAGCACTACGGGAAGGTGAAGGCCGTCGACGGCGTCTCCTTCGAGGTCGCCTCCGGGCGCATCACCGGCCTCCTCGGCCGGAACGGCGCCGGCAAGACGACGACGCTCCGGATGATCACGGGCGTCCTCCACCCCGACCGCGGCCGCGTCGAGCTCTTCGGCGCGGGCGTCGCCGAGGCGCGCGACCGACTCGGCTACCTCCCCGAGGAGCGCGGCCTCTACCGGAAGATGCGCGTCCTCGACCAGCTCCTCTTCCTCGCCGAGATCAAGGGGCGCCCGCCCGCCGCGGCCCGGCCGGCCGCCGAGAGGTGGCTCGCGCGCTTCGAGCTCGCGGAGAAGCGCGACGCGAAGGTCGAGGAGCTCTCGAAGGGGAACCAGCAGAAGGTGCAGCTCGCGGGCGCCCTCCTCTTCGACCCCGACCTCGTCGTCCTCGACGAGCCGGGCTCGGGGCTCGACCCGGTGAACGTCGTCCTCGTCAGGCGGCTCCTGCGCGAGCTCGCGGCGGAGGGGAAGGCGATCCTCCTCTCGACCCACCAGATGGGCGAGGCCGAGAAGCTCTGCGACGAGATCGTCCTCGTGCACGAGGGGAAGGTCGTGAGGGCCGGTCCCCTCGCCGACGTGAAGGCCTCCGGCGGGACGAACGCCGTCCACCTCGAGTTCGAGGGGGACGGCGCGTTCCTCGCGGAGGCGCCGGGCGTCGCCTCCGCCCGCGTCGACACGAACCGCGCCGAGCTGCGACTCGCGCCCGGCGCCGACGCGCAGGAGGTCCTCGCCGCCGCGGTGGGGCGCCTCCGCGTCCTCAGGTTCGAGGTCGTGGCGCCGTCGCTCGAGGAGGTCTTCCTCGACGCGGTCGGCGGCGCGCCGGCCGCGGAGGTGGCGGCGTGAGGAAGCTCTGGGCCGTCCTCAAGCGCGAGTACCGCGAGACGGTGCGCAAGCCGTCGTTCCTGGTGATGACCGTCCTCGCGCCGTTCCTGATGGCGGCGCTGATGGTCGTCCCCGCCCTCCTCGCGACGAAGGGGATGGGCGAGCGGCGCGTCGCGATTCTCGACGGCACGGGGCGGCTCGGCGAGGTCGCGGCGGCGCTCCTGAAGGAGATGCCGGGCGGGGGCTCTCCCTTCGCCCGCGGCGTCCGGGCGGGGCGCTCGGCGGCGCCGGGCGGGAAGGTCCTTCCCCAGTACGTCGACCTCTCGGGGGCCGACGCGAAGAACGCCGTCGGCCCGTACCTCGAGCGCCTCTCCGCGGAGCGGACGCCGAAGGAGACGCGCCTCGACGGCGTTCTCCTCGTCCCGGCCGACGCGTTCGAGAACCCCTCCGCGCACCTCACCTACTTCAGCCGCTCGGCGGCCGACCTCCTCGCGCAGGAGAAGCTCGGCCGGGTCGTCAACACCGCGCTCCAGCACGAACGCCTCGCCGCCCGCGGGATGGCCGGCGCGGAGCTGGAGCTGCTCCTCGCGACCGTCCCCGTCCAGTCGGTCCAGGTGACGAAGAGCGGCCAGGAGCGGACCGGAGGCGAGTCGAGCTTCGTCGTCGCGATGCTCTTCCTCACGCTCCTCTTCATCCCGTCGCTCGTCTACGGTCAGGAGGTGATGCGGGGCGTCATCCAGGAGAAGACGGACCGGGTCGTCGAGATCCTCGTCTCGTCGATGACCCCGATGGAGCTCCTCTCCGGGAAGATCCTCGGGATGGCCGCGATCGGCCTGACTCAGATCGCCGTCTGGGTGACGATGGTCGCCCTCGTCGCCGGGTCGGGGCTCTCGCAGGCGCAGGCCGCCGGCGTCGACCTCTCGGCCGTCCTCCGTCCCTCCGTCGCCGTCTGGTTCGTGGTGTTCTTCCTCCTCTCCTACCTCGTGTCGGTCGGCATCTACGCCGCGGGGGGCGCGATCGTCAGCTCGGAGAAGGAGGCGCAGCAGGTGCTGACCCCGGTCGTCTTCGTCCTGCTCGTCCCCTGGTTCCTCCTGATGCCGATCCTGACGAGCCCCGACTCGACGCTCTCGGTCGTCCTCTCGCTCGTCCCGATCTACACGCCGATGACGATGTTCGTGAGGATCCTCGTCTCCGAGCCTCCGGCCTGGCAGGTCGCGCTCTCGCTCCTCCTCTCGGTCGCGACGATCGCCTTCCTCCTGAAGACGACGGCGAAGGTCTTCCGGGCCGGAATCCTCGCGACCGGGAAGCGGCCGACGATCCCCGAGCTCTGGCGCTGGCTGAAGGAAGCGTGAGGTGAATCCGGACGACCGCGTCGGGATGCCCGACGCGGTCGTCGGGATTCCCGGCACGCGAGCCGGTCCGGCCGCCGGGGCCGCCCTCCGCTCCGTCGCCGCATCCTGATTCCCTGCATCGACTTCCTCGATCCGCGCCGTTTCCGCCGACCGGCGGCACGGACCCTGCACCTCACAGGGTGCGCCGGCTTCCCCGCGAGGGAAATCCCGACGCGAGGAGGTTTCCGATGCAGCCCACCGACACCGAGATCCTCTGGCTCAACCTGACGAACGCCGGGCTCGGCCTCGCGACCCTGGCCGGGATCGCCGCCCTCGCCTGGGCGGTCCTGCGCGACCTGCGCGAGAAGGCGAAGAGCCGCGTCGCCGTCCACGACCTCGACCCGCACGCCGCCTTCCTCCCCGAGCTCGGCCTGACGATGGCCGACGGCGGCGAGAAGGTCGACGAGGACGAGGAGAAGAAGAAGTAGCCGCGGGGCGGCCGAGGACGACACAGTGCGTTGCCCCTTCCTCCGCGAGGCGCACGTCCAGTCGTGCCAGGCCTCCCCGTTCCGCAAGCAGATCGTGCGGACGGGGACGGCGGCCGACGAGCGGTGCGGCTCGCCGGCGTGGCGCGAGTGCCCCGTCGTCCGCGACAGGAACGAGGACCACCCGGTCGCCGCGGCGTGCCCGTTCCACGCCGAATCGCTCGCCCAGTACTGCTCCGCGGCCCCGGTGACGAAGCTGATCCCCTGGAGCGACCAGGCCTTCTCGCGCTGCGGCAGCGAGTCGCACCGCTACTGCGACCTCTTCCTCGCGCTCGCGCGCACGGCGGCCCCTTCGCCCGCCCCGGGTGAGCCCGCCCCCCTCGTCGACGACGCCGACGGCGTCCCCGTCCCGAGCTGGCTCTGGTTCGCCCCGACCCACACGTGGCTCGCCGTCGCCTCCGACGGCGTCTGCCACATCGGCGTCGACGCGTTCCTCGCGCGGACGCTCGGCGGGATCGACCGCGTGCAGTTCGTGACGACGAAGGGCGTCGAGCGCCCCGCGGCGGTCCTCACGGTCCGCGACGTCGACCTCACCGTCACCTTCCCCAACCCCGTCCTCATCACCGGCGTCAACGGCGCGCTCCGCGCCGACCCCGCCCGGCTCGCCCGCGACCCCTACGGCCTCGGCTGGCTGTTCGAGGGGATCGTCCGCGACCGCCACGTCTCCCCGAACGGAGCCTCCCGCGTCCACGACGGACTCCTCCGCGGCGACGCCGCGACCGCCTGGATGCGACGCGAGGGGCTTCGCCTCCGCTCCCTCGCCGAGGAGGCGTCGGAACGGATCTCGGGCGCGCGCCTCGCCGCCGACGGCGGCCTTCCCGCCCCCGGCCTCGTGCGGCAGCTCCCGCACGACGAGGCGCTCCGCCTCTCCCACCTTCTCCTCTCCAACGCTTTCGACGAAGAGAGGTTCTCTTGAAGCTTCCGGCCCCCGTCTCCTTCGCCGCCGGCCTCGTCCCCGCTCTCGCGGCGGGCTGGCTCCTCTTCCCCCGCCTCCTCTACAGGAGCGAGGCGCAGCCGCTCCCGTTCAACCACAAGGCCCACGCCGAGCAGGGCATGGGCTGCGCCGACTGTCACTCCGTGACCGCGGACGGCCGCTTCGCCGGCCTCCCGAAGACCGAGGCCTGCGCCGGCTGCCATGCCGAGAAGGGCGAGAACGCCGCCGTGAACGCCCTCGTCGCGAAGTACGTCGAGCCCGCGGCCGAGGTCCCGTGGCGCGTCTACGCCCGGCAGCCCGACAACGTCTACTTCCCCCACGCCCCGCACGTCACGGGCGACAAGGTCGCCTGCACGCGCTGCCACGGCCCCGAGGGGACGTCGACGACGACCCGCGCCTACCAGGAGAACCGCCTCTCCGGCTACTCCCGCGACATCTGGGGCCCCTCGATCGCCCGGGCCGGCCGGAAGGAGTGGCAGGGGATGAAGATGTCCGACTGCATCCAGTGCCACCGGGCGGGCGGGCGCGAGAGCGCCTGCATCGACTGCCACAAGTGAGGAGGACGACGTGAAGCTCGAGCTCTCCCGCCGCGACCTCCTCCTCTCCGGCGCCGGCGCCGCCGCCGGGATCGCCCTCTCGCCGGTCCCCTGGAAGCTCCTCGACGACCTCTCGATCTGGACGCAGAGGCCGCCGACGCCGACGCCGCGCCCCGCCGGGCCGCTCGCCTTCCGGCACACGTCCTGCAGCCTCTGCCCGGTCGCCTGCGGCCTGAAGGCGCGCTGCTTCGGCGCGCAGCCGGTCTCCTTCGCCCCCGTCCCCGCGCACCCGGCGAGCGACGGAGGCCTCTGCCCGCTCGGCCTGACGGCCCACCACCTCGCGAAGCACCCGCTCCGCGCCCTCCACGCCGAGCGCGTCTCGGCGGGGAAGCGGGAGCGGATCGACCGCGCCGCCGCCGTCGCCGCCCTTTCCGCGGCCCTCGCGGCGAGCGCGAAGGACCTGAAGCGGACGTTCGCCGTCGTCGACGGGCGCCCCGGCCGGAGCCTGTCGCGGACCTTCCGCGCGCTCGCGGCCGCCACCGGCGGCCTCTACGTCGCGCCTCCCGCGGCGGGGATCGCCCGCTCGCTCGAGGCGCTCGCGGCGCGCTTCGACGCGCCCGTCGCCCTCGGGCTCGACGACACGAAGGCGCTGCGGATCCTCTCGTTCGGCGCCCCGGTCCTGACGGACGCCGGGACCCCCGGCCGGCTCGCGCGCCTCCGCGCCGAGAGCCGCCGCGGCCCGCGCGAGGCGCGGATCGAGGTCATCCACGCGGGCGCGGCGAGGACGAAGAGCGCGTCCCTCGCCGATCGCTTCGTCCCGCTCGCCCCCGGCACCGAGGCCGCGCTCGCCCTCGGCCTCGCGCACGTCCTCCTCGACGAGAAGCTCGCCGACGCGGCCTTCCTCGCGGCGAGGACGACCGGCCTCCCCGAGCTCGAGGCGCTCGCGGCCCGCTTCGCCCCGGCCCTCGTCGAGCAGAAGACGGGCGTCCCGGCCGGCGTCGTCGCCGCCCTCGCCCGCGACCTCGCGGCGCACCGCCCGGCCGTCGTGCTCGGCGGCGACGCCCTCGCGTCGCTCTCCGACGAGGCCGAGGCGGCCATCGCCGCGCTGAACCTCCTCCTCGGCGCCCCGGGCGGGGCGCTCGTCCCCCGCGGGACGGCCCCGCGCGCGGCGGACGGAGACGCGAAGCTCGCCGCGGCGACGGCCTTCGACGCCGTCCCGGACGGCTCCGTCGGGTTCCTCCTCCTCGACGCGACGGTCGCCGAGGGGCTCCTCCCCTGGGAGCGCCTCGAGAAGAAGCTCGCCGGCGGCGCGCTCGTCGCGAGCCTCTCGCCGTTCCGCGCGGGCCTCGGCGAGAAGGCCTCGCTCCTCCTCCCCGGCCCCGCGCCGCTCGAGGAGCCCTTCGAACTCGAGGGGGCGCCCGACGCCCCGCTCGCGACCTTCGCGCTCGCCCCGGCCCTCCTCGCCGCGCCGAAGGAGGTCGCCCTCCCGGCCGACCTCCTCGCCGAGGCGGCGACGGCCGCCGGCCTCGCGCTGCCGGCTCCGGCCGCCGACCGCGCCGCGGCGCTCCTCGCTTCGAAGCGGGGGAGGGTCTTCGACCCCGCGGCGGGGACGACCGCGCCCCTCGGGGACGCCGCGGCGCTCGCCGGGCTCCTCGCGCGCGGCGGCTGCTGGGTCGACGACCCGGCGCCTTCTCCGTCCGGGCGCTTCGCGCTCCTCCGCGCCGGCGAGGCGCCGCGCCTCCTCGAGGCCGCGCTCGGCGCGCCGAAGGTGGCCCCCGCCCTCCGCGCCACGCTGCCGCACGAGCCGGTCTCCGCGCCCCCTCCCTCTCCCCTCCTCACGAAGCTGACCCGCGAGACGGCGCTCTTCACCGCGCCCTCGACCGCGAGGGCCTGACCATGCACGGCAACAAGCACGGCTCCACGCTCCCCTCCCACCGCTACACGCTCGTCGTCGACCTCGACCGCTGCACCGGCTGCGGCTCCTGCTCGACCGCCTGCGCCGTCGAGAACAACCTCCCGCCCGCCCGGGAGACGTCGACCGAGAAGACCGGCGTCGTCTGGCTGCGCGTCCGCGAGGCCGAGACCCCGGGCGCCTCCGAGGAGCGCTCGACGTTCGTCCCGATCCCCTGCCAGCAGTGCGAGGAGCCCCCCTGCGTCGACGTCTGCCCGCAGCGCGCCATCGAGTACGACCCGCGCACCGGCATCGTCGGCCAGATCCCCGTCCGCTGCCTCGGCTGCCGCTACTGCATGGTCGCCTGCCCCTACCACACGCGCTCCTTCAACTGGTGGAGCCCGGAGTGGCCCGAGGGGATGGAGGCGGCGCTGAACCCCGACGTCTCGGTCCGCCAGCGCGGCGTCGTCGAGAAGTGCAACTTCTGCGTCCAGCGGCTCCAGGCCGCCCGCGCCAAGGCCGCGGCCGCCGGGAAGAGCGAGATCGACCCGGCCGACTACGTCCCCGCCTGCGTCGAGGCGTGCCCCTCGCGCGCCCTCTCCTTCGGGGACGCCGCGGACGCGACCTCCGAGGTCGCGAGGCTCGCGAAGGACGGCGAGAGCTTCCGCCTCCTCGCCTCCCTCGGCACCGGCCCGAAGGTCGTCTACCGCTCGTCGGACCCCGTCGTCCGCGAGCGCCTTTCGCGCACGGGGGTGACGCGTGGATGAGACCCTGATCGCCCGCGGCCTGAAGCGGACCCCGCTGCCGCGCTTCCTCCTCTGGCTCCTCCCGTGGGCCGCCGTCCTCGCCCTCGGCCTGTACGCGGTCTACCTCTGCTTCGCGAAGGGCCTGAACCAGACGAACATGGACAACCGGTTCGCGTTCGGCCTCTGGATCTACCTCGACCTGACCGTCATCGCGCTCGGCGCGGGCGCCTTCTTCACCGGCTTCCTCCTCTACATCCTGAAGAGGGAGGAGCTGAAGTCGGTCATCAACAGCGCCGTCGTCATCGGCTTCATCTGCTACAGCGGCGCCGTCGGGATCCTGATGGTCGACGTCGGCCAGCCGCTCCGGGCCTGGTTCACGTTCTGGCACCCGAACGTCCACTCGATGCTGACCGAGGTGACGTTCTGCATCACGATCTACCTCTCGGTCCTCGCGATCGAGTACACGCCGCTCGTCCTCGGCAGTCGCCGCGTGAAGGAGGTCCCGGGGCTCTTCGTCCTCGAGCACCAGCTCCACAAGGTGATGGCGGTCTTCGCGGGGATCGGGACCCTCCTCTCCTTCTTCCACCAGGGCTCGCTCGGCGGCCTCTACGGAGTCCTCCGCGGGAACCCCTTCGCCTTCCGCGAGCACATCGGCATCTGGCCGACGACGTTCTTCCTCTTCGTCCTCTCCGCCGCCGCGGTCGGCCCGAGCTTCGTCCTCCTGACGACCTGGCTCGTCGGGAAGGTCACCCGCAAGCGCCTCGTCTCGCAGCCGGTCTTCGACACGCTCGCGAAGATCTCGGGGACGCTCCTCCTCGTCTACGTCGTCCTGAAGGGGATCGACTCCCTCGTCTGGCTGAACGCGACGAGCCCGCGGACGGGCGCGCAGCCCTGGTCCTTCTACGCCCACCCGCCGTTCGGCACGTGGGTCCTCTTCGCGGAGGTCGTCCTCCTCGGCCTCGTCCCGGCGGTCCTCCTCCTCTCGCGGCGCGTCCGCGCGCGGACGGGCCTCCTCGTCCTCGCGGCGGCGATGGCCTGCTCGGGCGTCGTCCTGAACCGCTACGTCATGACGATCCAGACGATCGCGCTCCCGTCGCTCCCGTTCGACCCGTTCGCCTCCTACACGCCGAGCTGGCAAGAGGTCGCGGCGTTCCTCGCCGTCCTCGGCTACGGCGTCCTTCTCTACTCGATCTCCTTCCGCTGGCTCAACCTCTTCCCCGAAGAGAAAGAGCTCGCGACGAAGGGCTGACGGAGGTTTCGAGATGCTTCCCGGCAACACCGACTTCATCCTCGACCCGGCCAACCTGATCTTCCTCGGCGTCTTCGCGCTCGTGATCCTCACGGTCGTCTCGACGCTCGCCGTCGCCTTCGTCTCGACCGGCCGCGCCGTCGCGCGCGGCAAGGCCGCCGAGATGCTCTGGCACGAGGAGTTCGAGGAGCTCGCGCCTTCGGCGAAGGAGTGCCGCCACGCCCTCACGGGCGAGCTCCCCGGCCGGCACTGCGCGCGCGCCTTCGACTGCAGGGGGTGCGAGAAGCACGCGCAGCTCGTCGCGGACGCGAAGGAGCTCCCCTCCTTCGACGCCTCCGGCTTCGACGTCCCCGCCGACCGGCTCTACCACCGCGGCCACGCCTGGCTGAAGCCGCTCGGCGACGGCACGGTCGCGGTGGGCCTCGACGACCTCGCCGCCCGCCTCGTCGGAAAGCCCGACGCGCTCGAGCTCCCCGCCGTCGGCACCCGCCTCGCCGAGAACGGGCCCGCCCTTCGCCTCGAGGCCGGCCGCGCCCGCGTCCGCGTCGCCTCCCCCGTCACCGGCGAGGTGGTCGAGCACGGCTCCCCGGAGAAGGGCTACCTCCTCCGCGTCAGGCCGGCCGGCGCGCTCGACACCCGCGCCCTCCTCACCCCCCGCGAGGCGGCCGCCTGGTTCACACGCGAGCTCGACCGGCTCCAGCTCGCGATCTCCGGCGCCCGCGGAGTCCCCACCCTCGCCGACGGCGGTCTCCCGGTCGGCGACCTCTCCCGCGCCATCCCCGACGAGGACCGCGACCGCGTCCTCGGCGAGATGCTCCTCGAGTCCTAGCCGAGGCCCCGGGCTCTCCCCTCCTTCCGCCCGCACGCCTCACATCCCCCGGCCCGCCCGGCTCTCGCGCATGGAGCCGGGCGAGCCCCTTTTTCCCCCTCTTTCTCCACTCTTCTCCGTCTTCCCTCCCCTCGTTCTCCCCGGCCACGCCCCTGCCCTCGCCCCATGACGATCGAGCCCGCGCGGGGCGCGCGCCGCGAAAGGCGGAGGTTGGAGGGCGAGGAGTGGGACCGAGGGAGGGCGCGCCCGTCCCGTCAGCGCCCGGACGCGAGGTCCCCCCGGACCTCGAGGAGCCGCACCACGCGGTCGACCGCCTCCTCGACGCCGATCTCGCCGGTCGGCAGCCGGAGATCCGGAGACTCCGGGGGTTCGTAGGGCGACGTGACGCCGGGGAACGGACCGAACTCCCCGCTCCGCGCCCTCGCGTAGACCCCGTCCGCGTCGCGCGCCTCGCAGGCCGCGAGCGTCGCCGCGCAGTGGACCTCCACGAACCGCTCCGCGCCGACGACGTCGCGGGCCAGGCGCCGGTCGTCCGCGAGAGGGGAGACGAGCGCCACGATCGCGACGAGACCCGCGTCGTTCAGGATCCGGGCGACGGCCGCGGCGCGGAGGACGGCTTCGCGCCGGTCGTCCGCCCCGAAGCCGAGCTCCCGGCTGAGGCCCTGCCGGAGCGCCGTCCCGTCGAGGACCGAAGCGGCGTGCCCGGCGGTCACGAGGCGCCGTTCGAGGCCGAAGGCGACCGACGACTTCCCGGAGGCGGCGAGTCCCGTCAGCCAGACGGTCACGGGGCGCTGGCCGAGGAGGCGCTCCCGCTCGGCCGGCGTCACGAGCGAGGCCCGCGCGGGGCCGGCCGGACGGGCCACGCGGCCCGAGGGCCTCGCCGCCAGGACCATCCCCGCAGCGAGCGTCCGGTGGTCGGCGGGGTCCTCCAGGACGAGCGCGCCCGTCGCCCGGTTCCGCGCGTAGGGGTCGTGGGGAACGGCGCGCGTGAGGGAGAGGGAGACGCGGCCGACGTCGTTCGGCCCGAGCGTCGTGGCCTCGACGCGGTGGAGCGTCGTCACGTCGACGGCGTACCGGAGGTCCGAGACGACCGCGGAGGAGACCGAGGTGCCGATCCGGAGCTGGTAGGGCCGACCCGCCTCGAGGGGCCGGTCGTCCATCCAGACGAGCATCGCCTCGACGTCGCGCGAGAGGGACGGGAGGTTGCCCGGGTGAGAGAGGACGTCCCCGCGCCCCACGTCGACCTCGTCCTCGAGCGCGACCGCGACCGCCATCGGCGCGAACGCCTCCGGGAGCTCCCCGCCCGGCCCGAGGAGACGCGCCACGCGGCTCCTCGTCCCCGCCGGGAGGACGGCCACCTCGTCCCCCCGCCGCACGACGCCGGAGGCCACGGTCCCGGCGAAGGCGCGGAGGCCCTCCGGGCCGCGCAGCGTGCACTGCACGGGGAGGCGCAGGTCGACGAGGTTCCGGTCGGAGGCGACGTGGACGGTCTCGAGGTGCTCGAGGAGGGGCGGCCCCTGGTACCAGGGCGCGCTCGCCCCCTTCCGGACGACGTTCTCGCCCGTCAGCGCGGAGAGCGGGAGGAACGTCACGTCGGGCGCCTCGAGGCGCGCCGCGAAGCCGGAGAACTCCCCGCGGATCGCCTCGAAGACCGCGCGGTCCCAGCCGACGAGGTCCATCTTGTTGACGGCGACGACGAGGTGGCGGATCCCGAGGAGCGTCGCGATGAAGGCGTGCCGGCGGGTCTGCGTCGACACGCCGAGGCGCGCGTCGACGAGGAGGACGGCGAGGTCGCACGTCGAGGCCGCCGTCGCCATGTTGCGCGTGTACTGCTCGTGGCCCGGGGCGTCCGCCACGATGAACTTCCGCCGGGGAGTCCCGAAGTAGCGCCAGGCGACGTCGATCGTGATCCCCTGCTCGCGCTCGGCCTTCAGGCCGTCGACGAGGAGGGCGAAGTCGAGCGGGAGGCCGCTCGTCCCGATCCGTTCCGTGTCGGCGCGCGCCGTCTCGAGCTGGTCCTCGTAGAGGCCGTCTGCGTCGTGGAGGAGCCGCCCGATCAGCGTGCTCTTCCCGTCGTCGACGCTCCCAGCCGTCAGGAAGCGGAGGAGGCTCCGCCTCCGGTAGGCGTCGAGGAAGTCGTGGAGCGGGGCGCCGCTCAGAAGTACCCCTCCCGCTTCTTGAGCTCCATCGACCCCGACTCGTCGTGGTCGATGAGGCGCCCCTGGCGCTCGGACCGGCGCGCGGAGAGGAGCTCGAGGACGACGTCCTCCACCGTCGCGGCCGTCGACTCGACCGCGCCGGTGAGCGGCCAGCAGCCGAGCGTGCGGAAGCGGACCATGCGCGTCCGGGCCTCCTCGCCCGGGAGGAGCCCGATCCTCTCGTCGTCGAGCATCAGGAGGGTCCCGTCGCGCTCCACGACCGGGCGCGGCGCCGCGAAGTAGAGCGGCACGACGGGGATCCTCTCGACGAGGACGTAGAGCCAGACGTCGAGCTCCGTCCAGCTCGAGAGCGGGAAGACCCGCACCGACTCGCCCGGCCCGGCGCGCGCCGAGTAGAGGCTCCAGAGCTCGGGGCGCTGGCGCCGCGGGTCCCACTGGTGGTGCCGGTCGCGGACGGAGAAGACGCGCTCCTTGGCCCGGGAGCGCTCCTCGTCGCGCCGGGCTCCGCCGATCGCGACGTCGAACCGGTGGAGGTCGAGAGCCTCCTTGAGCGCCTCGGTCTTCATGACGCGCGTGTAGTGCTGCGCGCCGTGCGCGAGCGGGTGGATCCCCTCGGCGAGGCCGCGGGCGCTCGTGTGGACGAGGAGCCGCAGCCCGAGCTCCTCCGCGGTCCGGTCGCGGAACGCGATCATCTCCCGGAACTTCCAGGTCGTGTCGACGTGCAGGAGCGGGAACGGCAGAGGAGCGGGGGCGAAGGCCTTCCGCGCGAGGTGGAGGAGGACCGAGGAGTCCTTTCCGACGGAGTAGAGGAGGACCGGCCTCCGGGCCTGGGCCGCCGCCTCGCGGAGGATGTGGATGCTCTCGGCCTCGAGAGCCGCGAGCGTGTCGAGGACGTAGGACGTCACGCGGGATCCCGGCCGGGCCCCGCCGCGTCGGCCTCCCCTGGGGCGAGGCCTCTCCCGCGGAGCGCGTCGAGGAGGCGGCTCGCGCACGCCTCCACCCCTTCCTCGGCCGTCCTGAGGACGACGTCGGGCCGGGGGGGCGGCTCGTAGGACGCGCTGACCCCGGTGAACGACGGGATCTCGCCGGACCGGGCCCTGCGGTAGAGCCCCTTCGGGTCGCGGCCCTCGCAGACCTCGAGGGGCGCGTCGAGGAAGGCCTCGACGAAGCGCTCCGGGCCGACGAGCTCCCGCGCGCGCCGGCGCTCGTCGGCGTGGGGCGAGATCAGCGAGACGATCGCGACGAGCCCGGCGTCCCGGAGGATCGCCGCCACCTCCGCCGCCCGCCTCACGTTCTCCCGCCGGTCGGCGTCGGAGAAGCCGAGCCCGGCGTTGAGGCCCGTCCTCAGGCCGTCGCCGTCCAGGACGTAGCTCGCGACGCCCAGCGCCGCGAGGCGCGCCTCGAGCGCCCGCGCGACCGTCGACTTGCCCGACCCCGACAGCCCCGTCAGCCAGACGACGCACCCCTTCTGCCCCAGGATCCGCTCGCGGTCCGCGGGCGTCACGGTCCCGCCGTGCGGGTGGAGGTGCGTCGTTTCGTTCACTTCGGCGCGGCCGCGCGGAAGCGAGGATAGGAACTTCGAATCGTCGCGGCAAGGCCGGCTTCAGCCGCGCACCCGGCCCGCGAGGCGCTGGAGCCGCTCGCCGAGCGAGGCGGGGACCGCCGCGCGCCGTCGCCCCGCGTGCGCCTTCACCTGGGCGACGAAGGCCTCGAGGACCATCCGCCGCGACGGGTCGTCGGCCCACGAGTAGACCGCGGTGACGATCGGGACGTCGTCGAAGTCGCGCCGGATCCGCTCGATGACGGCGGCCGAGGCGTTCCCGACCATGCAGCCGAAGCAGATCGCGTTCACGACGCCGTCCGCGCCGCCCCGCGCGAAGTCGACGATCTTCGCGACGTTCACGAAGAGGAGCTCGTGCGCCTCGTTCGGCATGTACGGCCCGACGAGCCGCCTCATCTCGAGGTAGCCCGGCTCCTCGCGGCGGGCGACGCGGGAGCCGACGACGCTCCTCACGCGGAGGACGTCGACGGCCCTCCGGAGCGCGACGGCGCCGCTGGCGAGGAGTCCCGCCCGGTCGAGCGAGGCGAGCGACTCGGCGAGCGCCTCGAAGGTGTCGCCCGACGCGACCGCCGCCTCGATCCGCGCGAGGTTCCGCCGGTGGACCTCGTCCGTCCGGCCCCGTTCGAGCTCGTAGGGCCGGGTCTGGCACGCGGCCTTCACGAGGAGCTCGATCGCGAGGATCCCGACGTAGAGCCTGTCCAGGGCGTCGATGCCGAACGCCCGGATCAGCTCCTCCCCCGACGGAGAGCTGACCCTCACGCCCTCGATCCCGAACTCGCGCAGGAGCGCCTCCATCCCGCGGCCGTACTCGTGGAGGAGGCACGGGATCGAGGTTCCCGGGAAGTCGAAGACGCCCCCCGTCGCGTCCGGGTCGCGGGCGACGCGGAGGAGGTCTCCCGCGATCATCGAGAACGCGTGGCACTCCTTCCCCAGGGAGTGCTTCTCGCCGAGCGCCCTCGACTCGGCGCCGGGGAGGGGAAGGACGCGCGCGTCGTGCCCCATCCGCCGGAAGAGGCCGCTGAAGGCGTAGGCGTGGCCGGCGAAGTAGGGGATGAGGACCCGCGACGGCACGGAGGGAACGAAGCTCCCGCGGGCCGGGGGGGCGGCGCCCCGCGGACGACGGGCCCCCCGATCGCGCTCCCGACGCTCCCGAGGCGCAGCGGACGCCCGGCGAGTCGAGGCCGGAGCGCGGCGAGGAAGCCGTCGAGCGCCGCCGCGTCGTCGGGACCCTTCCGCCCCTCCAGGACGGACCGACGTCGCCGCTCTCGTCGAGCGCGACGCACCGCGTCGTCACCGAGCCGAGGTCGAGACCGAGCGACCACATGCCGGCCTCCGGGCACCGGCCGGCGCCCCGGCCCGGTTCAGACTACAGTGTCAGGGCCTCTCGATCCCGTATTTCTTCAGCTTGTCGTAGAGCGTCGAGCGGTCGATGCCGAGAACGAGCGCCGTCTCCTTCACGTTCCCGTCGTTCCGCCGGAGGGTCGCGGCGATGACGGCCTTCTCGACCTCGGAGAGCGGCAGGTGCGTCGGGACCGACCACCCCGGCGCCGTCTCGGCGGCGGGACGGAGGAAGGCGAAGTCCTCCTCGGTCAGGACCCGCCCCTTCGCCGTGACGAGCGCCCGCTCGACGGCGTTCTCGAGCTCGCGAACGTTCCCCGGCCAGCGGTGCGCGAGGAGCGCCTTCAGCGCCCCCTCGGAGAGGTCCTCGGCCTCCTTGCCGAGCTCGTGCGAGAGCCGCTCGAGGAAGGAGCGCGCGAGGAGCGGGACGTCCTCCGGCCGCTCGCGGAGCGGCGGGAGGTGGATCGCGACGACGTTCAGCCGGTAGAAGAGGTCGTCGCGGAAGCGCCCCTGCGTCACCGCCTCGGCGAGGTCGACGTGGGTCGCGGCGACGACGCGGACGTCGACGGCGACCTCCTCGCTCCCGCCGACGCGGAAGAAGCGCCGCTCCTGCAGGACGCGCAGGAGGTCGACCTGGACCTTCGGGGAGATGTCGCCGATCTCGTCGAGGAAGATCGTCCCCCCCTCGGCGAGCTCGAACTTCCCCTTCCGCCGCTCGGCCGCCCCGGTGAAGGCCCCCTTCTCGTGCCCGAAGAGCTCCGACTCGAGGAGCGTCTCGGCGAGCGCCGCGCAGGAGACGCCGACGAACGGCTTCCCGGCCCGCTCACCGGAGAAGTGGAGGGCCCGCGCGACGAGCTCCTTGCCGGTGCCGCTCTCCCCCGTGATCAGGACGGTGCTCCGGAGGCTCGCGACCTCCTTGACGAGCGCGAAGACCTCCTGCATCCGCGGGTTCTTCGAGAGGAGGTCGTGGAACTTCCAGCGCCCCGACAGCCGCCGGCGGAGGATCTCGTTCTCGCGCTGCAGCTTCTTGACCCGGATGATCCGCGTGACGAGGAGCGAGATCTCCTGCGGGTTACAGGGCTTGACGATGTACTCGAGCGCCCCTTCCTTCATCGCGGTGATCGCCGTGTCGACGGTCGCGTACGCCGTGATGATGACGATGGAGGCCTCGGGCCGGAGCTTCCTGACCTCCATCATCGTCTCGATGCCGTCGATGCCCCCGGGCATCTTCAGGTCGACGAAGTAGATGGCGTAGTCGGTCTCCCGCGCCCTCTCGATCCCCTCGCGGCCCGAGGCGGCGGTGTCCACCTCGTAGCCGTCCTCGCGGAGCCAGGCCGCGAGCGACTCGCGCATGACCGCCTCGTCGTCGATGACGAGGATCCGCCACGTCGCCTTCATCGTGTCCTCCCTTCCGGCGGCGGAGGCGCCGCCGGGGTCCGTTCCTTTACGAGCGCCGCGCACGAGGCGCAGAACGCCTCTCCCTTGCGGTCCACCTGGACGACGCCCGTCGACAGTGACATGGGGCAGGCCGCGTCCGGGCAGTGGACGAGGCCGAACGTGTGGCCCAGCTCGTGGAGCGCCTCCTTGCGCGCGCGCGCCAGGAGGAGCGGCCGGTCCTCGGGGAACCCCGAGAAGGCCTGCGAGATCCGCGCGAGGGAGATCACGGCCGTGGGGCCGTCCATCTGGGCCTGGCCGAAGACGAAGCTGAGGACCGGGATGAAGAGGTCCCTCGCGGTCACGCCGAGGATCCGCTCGGCGGAGGCGGGGCGCGCCCGCAGCAGCGCTCTCAGCATCTCCGGGGCGCTCCACTGCCCGCGCGCGGCGTCGAGGGCGCCGCCCGGCTCCGCGAGCGGGGCGAGCCTCTCGACGGGGCGGCCGAACGCCCCCGCGACGGCCTTCTCGACGGAGGCGAGGGCCTCTTCGTCCGGCGGGCCGATGGCGACCACGGCGATCGTGCTCACGCCGGCGGTGCGGCCGCCTCGGCGCGCACCGGCAGGGTGACGCGGAAGAGGGTCTCGCGGCCCGGGACGCTCTCCACCTCGATCTCGCCGCCGTGGGCCTGGACGATCCCGTAGACGACGGCCAGGCCGAGCCCGACCCCCTTGCCTTCGTCCTTCGTCGTGAAGAACGGGTCGAAGATCCGCTCCTTCAGCTCGGGGGACATCCCCTCGCCGTCGTCCCTCACCTCGAGGACGGCCTCCTTCTTCCCCGCCGTCGCGCGGGTCGAGACGCGGAGGTGCCCCTCCCCCTTGCGGCGGGTCGCCTCGGCGCCGTTCAGGACGAGGTTCATGACGACCTGCTGCAGCTGCGAGCCGTCGGCGAGGAGGTGCGGGAGCGCGGCGTCGAGGGCGCACTCGACCTCGACGTTCATCAGCTTCAGCTTGTGCGAGACGAGGGAGAGCGTCGTCCCGACGATCGCGTTCAGGTCGGCGTCGGCGCGGTGGGGGGCGCTCCGGCGCGAGAAGGCGAGGAGGTCGGAGACGATGCGCCCCGTCCGGGAGGTCTCGGCGACGACCTGGTCGAGGTACTTCCGGAACTCGGCCTCGCGCCCCTTCGGGATACCGTCCTCCTTCAGGATCCGCTGCATGAGCATCGAGAGGTTGAGGACCCCGGAGAGGGGGTTGTTGATCTCGTGCGCCACGCTCGCCGCGAGCTGCCCGAGCGAGGCGAGGCGGTCGGCCTGCATGAGCTTGTGCTGGGCCACCTTCAGCTGCTCGGTCCGCTCGTCGACCTTCTCCTCGAGGCTCCGCGTCAGCCCGTTCAGCTCCTCCATCGCCGCCGCGAGGCGACGCCGCATGACGTTGAAGAGGCGCGCGAGCTCGGCGAGCTCCTCGCTCGAGGTGATCGCGATGGGCCGGTCGAGCTGCATCTCGGCGACGTGCCGGGTCGCGTCCGCGAGGCGGGCGAGGGGCGTCGTCACGAGGCGTCGCGTGAAGACCGCGGCGCAGAGCCCGACGAGGACGACGGCGAGCGACGTGAAGAGCGCCGTCCGCACCTCGATGCGGCGGACCTGCTCGTCGACGAGGTTCATGTCGAGGCCGACGTCGAGGACGCCGAGGACGGTCTGGGTCTCGGGGTGGGCGTGGCAGGCCGCGTTGCTGCAGGCGGCCTCGTTGTAGATCGGCGTCACCATCGCGAGGGTCCGGGTCCCGTCGGGCCGGTGGACGACGCGGGCGCGCGTCGGGGCGTCGACCCTCACGAGAGGCTGCTCGGAGGCGTGGCAGAGGAAGCACGCCTCGGCCTTCTTGTCGACGACCTTCTGCGGCGAGGGGGGCGTCGAGAACATGACGCGCCCCTCCTTGTTGAAGATCCTCACGCTCCGGATCCCCTGCTTGGCCGCGATCGTCTGCATGACCTGGTAGGCCGACTCGCGCTGGTCGGCGAGCATCGCGTGCCAGGTCGAGCTCGCGATCGCCCCCGAGAGCTGCTCGGCGCTCTGCAGCATCGTGGTCTGGAGCTGCATCTCGGCCTGGCGGACCGCGAGGACCCCGTTCGTCACGACGACGAGCGACACGACGACCGTGAGCGAGAGGATGAGCTTCTGGGAGAGTCGCTTCGGTCCGAGCATGGTCCGCCCGGCTCCGTGCGGCCCCGTTCCGCGCCCCGTGGAACGGGCCCGCCCGGGCCATCGGGCATCGTACACCCCGGGACGCGACGGGACCGCCTCGGAAGTCGAGCCGGCCCTCCCGCGGCGCTCAGCGGGCCGCCTTCACCTCGACGAGGGCCTCCCTCGTCGCCTGGAGGAGCGCGTCCGGTCCGACCGGGGCCCCGACGGCCCCCTTCATCCAGAGGTCCGGGGTGAGCCGCCCCTGCCGCGCCATCCGCTCGATCTCCGGCCCGACGGCGGGGGCCTTCTCGACGTGCCGCTCGATCTGGAACGCGATGAGGTGGCCGAGCGGGTAGTCGGGGAGGTAGAGGAACGAATCGATCATGTGGGAGTAGACGCCGAGGATCACCGAGTCGCGGACCCCGAAGACGGGGGCGTAGAACCGGTTCCAGACCTCCCTCGAGATCGAGAGGACGGCCTCCTTCAGCTCGGCGGGCGTCGCCTCCGGGTGCGCGTACATCCATCGCCAAGCGCCCATGTCGACGAGGGCGACCCCGGCGATCTCCGCCGCTCCCCAGAACGTGTTCAGCGTCGCGAGGGCGCGCCTCTTCGGGTCCTCCTTCGCGAGGCCGAGGAGGGCGAGGTCCCGCTCCTGGAAGACGAAGGCGATCGCCTCGGTGAACGCGGTGTTCGGGACGCCGGAGAGGAGGGTGTGGTCGACGAAGTTCAGGGAGAAGGTCTGCTCGACGTTGTGCCCGAGCTCGTGGACGGCGATGTTGTAGCCCTTGTAGTCCATCCCGTCGGACGCGACGCGCGTGCGCAGGTGCGCCTTGTCCCCGCGCCGGGCGGCTCCCCAGGCGTGCCCCGAGCCACGGGCCGGGTCGACGACGACGTTCGTCGCGACCTCGCGGGCGCGCTCCTCCGGGAACCCGAGGTCGCGCAGGATCCGCGGGACGTCCTTCGCGAACGCCTCCGGCGTCGGGTAGCGCTTCCGCGTGATCGCGTCGAGCTCCGCCTCGGTGTACGGGCCGCGGTCGCGGAACCCCGCGTACCAGACGTCGAACGGCTCGAGCGGGCGGCCGAGCCTCTTCGCGACGAGGGCGCCCGTCTCGGCGAAGGAGGGCGAGGAGAGGAGCGCCTCGAGCATCTCGCGGACGCGCGCCTCGGGGATCTCGCGCTCCTCGTCGAACTTCCGCGCGACGTGGGTCGGCGCCGACGGCGAGTACGGGTCGACGAGCCGGACGGCCCGGAAGTCGGCGAGGAGCTTCGCGTAGCGCGCGTCCCCCTCGGGGGCGGCCGAGAGGGAGAGCTCCTTCGGCGCCGGGGGCGTGCCGGGCTCGGGCGAGGACGTCGCCCGGAGCTCGTTCGTGAAGGGGTTCCAGTCGACCCACGGCGAGTCGATCGCCGCCTTCGGGATCGTCTGCGTGACGATCCGTTCCATCGCCTTCGCGATCGCCCGCTGCTTCGCGAGGCCGTCCTTCGGGTCGCCGTAGCACGCCTTGATCTCGTCGCGAAGGTTCCAGTGCGAAAGGAGCCTTTTCCCGGGCGGGAAGAGGCGCCGCCCCTTCTCGTCGAGGAGGTGGTGGACCCTCAGGTTGTAGCCGGCGACGTAGCGGGAGGAGTCGGCCGTGGCGCCCGAGACGGCCTGGCTGACGTCCGCGGGGATCCGCTTGCCGAACCGCGCCGCGAGCCGTGCCTCGGCCCACTCCCTCCGGCTCCAGGAGGGCTCGTTCGCGAGGCGCTCCGGCAGCGTCGTGAGCGGGAAGTTCAGGAGGACCGCGAACGCGAGCCGGTTCTCGAAGAGGTCGTCGAGGACGTGGGCCGACGGGTCCCACCCGGCCATCACCTCGTCGAAGGGGAGGATCTCCCCGCGGTCGAGGTCGGACTGCTCGCGCAGGTCGCGGACGACCTCGAGGAGGTGCCCGTCGACCGACTCGAGGATCCTCTCCATCCGCGAGAAGAGCTCGTCGCGCTTGCCCGGATCGGCGAGGAAGTGGGTCCTCGCGACCTCGGCGAAGGCCGCCGCGTCGCCGTCGGAGGGGCGCCAGAGGGACGCCGCCTGCGCGAGGCCGCGCCGGGCCCTCTCCCGCGCCGCCTCGCCGTGGGTCTTCACGAGCTCGTCCTCGAGGGACTTCAGGGACTCGGGGGAGATCGGGGCGGGAGCGGCCGCGCTCACGGCGCCGCCGAGGGAGAGAAGGGCCGCGAGGAGCGTCGCGGCGAGCCGGGTTCGCATCGGGGAGCCTCCAACCGACCGAGTCTAGACCGTGCCGGGGAGGGCGTCGCCGTCGCGGCTACCTCGCGAGGAGGAGCGCGAAGGCGAGCGGGCCGCCGAAGTGCGGCGGCTCGGCGGCGCCCCAGCGTTCGGCCCGCCGGAGCAGGTCACGCGCGGTCTCGCCCGTCGAGAACCCGTCGGGGAACGGCGGCCAGAGCTCGGCCAGCGCCGTCCACGCGCTCGCGGACGCCTTCGTGAGAGCGCTCGTTCCGAGGAGGAGGGCGTCGCCCGGAGCGAGGGTGATCGTGGCCGCCGACTCGAGGCGCGCGAGCTCGTCGCCTGCCCGCGCCCCTGGCCCGAGGAAGCTCGAGGCCGGGGGTCGCGACGCGCCGAGGAGCGTGGAGATGCGCCCCGCGTTCCGGAGCTCCGCCAGGCCCGGCCCGAGACGGACGACCGACACCCGGAGCCCCTCGCGCCGGGAGACGGCGACGGCGCCGACGAGGCTCGCCGCGAGGGCGGGCGGCACCCTCCGGAGCTCCTCGTCGGGCTGCCGCGTGTGCGCGAGGATCCTCCGCGCGTTCGCGACGGCGACGCTCCCGCGGACCTTCGTCAGGGCAGCGGACGCGTCCCCGGAGGCGAGGAGGGAGGAGAGGAGCATGTCGAGGTGGCCCTGGGCCGTCCTGACGGCAGCCTCCGGGGCGGCCGGGCTCACGGCGGCGGCGCGGCAGAAGGTCCGGACGGCGACGGCGGCCGCGAGGCGCGCGCCGAGCGACGACTCGGCCCCGTCGGCCGTCGCGAACGCGACGCCTCCGGGGAAGGCGACCGCGAACGACGCCGCGAGCCCCTCGCCCGCCGCCCGGGGCCCCGCTCCGGCCGCGAACCAGACGGAGGCGCCGTCGGCGTCGATTCTCTCCCCCGCCTCGTCGATTCGGATGTCGTAGGAGGAGAGGTCGGGGCCGGCTCCTCCCGCCGGCGCGGCCGGGGAGGGCGCGGGGGCGGCCGCGCGGGGACGGACGGCCGCCGGCGCGGCGGCGGGCGCGGCGGCCCGCGGGGCGGGCTTCGGGGCGACCGGCTCCTCGGTCGCCTTCGCCTCGTGCTTCGGCGCGGCCGGCTCGGCCGCGGGTTTCGCGGTCGGCTTCGGCGCGGCCGGGGCGGCGGCCGCCGAACGGCGCGCGTGCGACCCGGTCTTCGCGTCCGCCGCCTTCGCGCGCCGGGTCGAGACGACCGTGGGTGGGGCGGCCGCCCGCGCGGTGCCGGCCCTCTCCTCCTCGAGGAAGCCGACGAAGCGGAGGAGGTCGGTCACCCGGGCGTGGAGGCCGAGGGCGGCGAACTGCGAGACGTCCTCGAGCCGGTTCCCCGGAATGCCGTTCAGCTCGTCGGCGAGCTGCGCGGCGAGCCTCTGGGGAAGAGTCCTCTTCAGAGAAGGGCCGAGCGCACCGTAGGCGATCCCGGGCTCGGGGTACGGCGACGGCTCCCCGCGCAGGGCGAAGAGCTCGTGCAGGTACTCGAGGGAGCGGAGGAGGCCGTCGCGCAGGCCGGACAGGACCTCGGCCGGGACCTCGCGCGCCTTCGCGAGGTCGAGGCCGCCGACCCAGCCCGCGACGTCCCCGAGGAGCTCGAGGAACTCGGGCAGCTCGGCCCTGAGGCGCTGTTCGTCGACCGTCACGGCACTCCTCCGCATGGTAGGGGGAGAGGCGCCCGGAGTCCACGCGAAGGGACGGGCTATCCTCCGGGCGCGAGGTTCCCGTGATGGCCCGCACCCCCTTCCTCGACGAATCGCTCGCCCGTTGGGAATCGGCCCCCTCGGCCGACCGCGCCGGGGAGCTCCTCGACGCGGCCGAGGCCGCCCTCGGCGCGGACGACGTGGCGCCTCTCCTCTGGCACCGCTGGCTCGACGCGACCCGCCGTCGCGAGCACCTCCTCGCGCTTCCCGACGGGGCGGCGCGCTCCCGCTGGGCCGAGATCGGCGTCCGCGCCGTGGCCGCCTCGAGCTACGGCCTCGCGGAGATGCTCGCGCAGCGCGTCGCGGCGCACCCGGGACGCACCCTCTTCGCCGCCGGCCCCGCTCCGGGCGCTCCGCGCTGGAGCTACGCGCACGTCGCCCGCCGCGCCGACGCCGTGGCGGCCGCGCTCCTCGGCCTCGAGGCGGAGCCGCGGGTCGCGATCGTCTCGGAGAACGGTTTCGACGGGGCCTGCCTCGACCTCGCCTGCCTCCTCCACGGGATCCTCGTCTCGCCGCTCTCCCCCCACCTGACGACGGGTGAGCTCGCGGCGGCGTTCGACGCGCTCTACGTGAACCTCGCCGTCGCCTCCTCGGAGGAGAGCCTCCGGCGCCTCCGGGAGGCGGCCCGCCGCGTCGCGCGGCCGTTCCGGGTCGTCCTCCTCGACGAGGCGGCCGAGCTCGCGGGCGAGGGCGACGTCGTCCTCGGCGAGCTCCTCGCGGCGCGGGACGACGCGTCGATCCCGGAGGCGCTCGCCCGCGCCCCGCGCCGCCGCCTCGACGACGTCTGCACCGTCCTCTTCACGTCGGGGTCGACCGGCGGCCAGAAGGGGGTCGCCTTCTCGATGGAGAACCTGGTGACGAAGCGGTTCGCGCGGGCCGCCGCGCTGCCGTTCGTCGGCGAGGAGGAGGTCCTCCTCTGCTTCCTGCCGCTCTACCACACGTTCGGGCGCTACCTCGAGATGCTCGGGATGATCTTCTGGGGTGGCACCTACGTCTTCGCGGGGAACCCGTCGCTCGACGGGCTCGCCGCCGGCCTCGCCGAGGTCGAGCCGACCGGGCTGATCTCCATCCCGATCCGCTGGGCGCAGCTGGAGGGACGCGCGCGGGAGGCGGCGGGCGAAGGGGCCTCGACGGCGGAGACGCACGCGGCCCTCCGGAGGGTCGTCGGGGGACGCCTCCGCTGGGGTCTCTCCGCCGCCGGCTGGCTCGCCCCCCAGGTCTTCCGCTTCTTCCAGGCGCACGGCGTCGAGCTCTGCTCGGGCTTCGGGATGACCGAGGCGACCGGGGGGATCACGATGACGCCGCCGGGAGAGTACGAGGAGGGCTCGGTCGGCCTCCCGCTCCCCGGGATCCGCGTCCGCCTCGGCGAGAGCGACGAGCTCGAGATCTCGGGCCCGTACGTCGCGCGCTACCTCGACGAGCCGGAGCCCGCCCCGGGCGGGGAGCGCTGGGTGAAGACGGGCGACGTCTTCCGCCGGCGCGCGAGCGGGCACCTCGAGATCGTCGATCGCGTCAAGGACATCTACAAGAACAGCCGCGGCCGGACGATCGCGCCGCGACGCGTGGAGCAGAGGTTCGAAGGGGTGCCGGGCGTCCGGCGCGTCTTCCTCGCCGGCGACGGGAGGGACGACAACGTCCTCCTCGTCGTCCCCGACGCCGGGGACCCCGTCCTCGCCGGCGACCCGAGCGGCGAGGCGGCGCGCGACTACCTCCGCCGGATCGTCGCCGCCGCGAACCTCGACCTCGCCCCCTACGAGCGCGTCGTCGACTTCGCCGTCCTCCCGCGCGACTTCTCGCTCGAGGAGGGGGAGCTGACGCCGAAGGGGTCGTACCGGCGGAAGGCGATCGAGAAGGCGTTCTCCCCGGTCATCGAGGGGCTCTACAGGAGCCGCGTCGTCACGCTCTCCGGCGACGGCGTCACGGTGAGTGTCCCGCGCTGGCTCTACCGCGACCTCGGGCTCCTCGAGGGGGACCTCGTCCTCGAGGCGGGGCGGCTCGTCGACCGGCGGCGCGGTCGGTCCGCGGCGCTCGCCCCGAGCCCGGCCGGCGAGGAGGTCCGCGTCGGGAGCCTCGCCTACCGCTGCTCCGGCCGGAAGGTCGACCTCGGGCTCCTCGCCCGGCAGCCGCTCCTCTGGGTCGGCAACGCCGAGCTCGCGGCCCTCCTCCCGGTGAAGGACGGCTGGGAGACGCCGCTCCACGGCTCCTGCGCGGAGGTCCTCCTCCCGGCGCGCGACGAGGTCCCGGAGGGGGATCCCGGCGCGCCTCCCGAGCCGCTCCCCTCGCCGCAGCTCGCCGCGCTCCACCGCCTCTCCGTCGCGGCCCTCTTCGGACCGCCCGACACGGCGCTCGAGGCGCTCTCGCGCGCCGAGGCGCTCCTCCGGCAGGGCGACCGGAGGACGGCCGAGCTCCTCCGGCGGCGCCTCCAGGCGCTCGCGCGGCACCCCGACGTCCGGGTCCGCTGCGAGGCGTACCGCGTCCTCCTCCTCGACGACCCGCTCGTCGACACCGGGGCGATCCTCCCCGCCTTCCTCCGCTCCGGCCTCCCGTTCCTCACCGAGGAGAGCGTCGCCGACATCGCGCGCGCGGACCTCGGCGAGGAGAGGCTGACGGCGCTTCGGCGGCGCCTCCACTCCTACCGCGAGGCGATGACGGGACCGCTCCCCGACGTGACGCGGCAGACGCTCGGAGACGTCCTGGAGCTCCTCGGCGGGTTCGCCCGCCACCACCCCGAGGACCACGCCGCCGTCCGCGCGGAGCTCGCGTCGTGGGCGATCCAGGCGGGCGACCCCGCCCTCGCCCGGCGCGCGAACGCGCTCTTCGACAGCCTCGGCGCGTGGCACGAGGAGACGGCCGCGGCCTCCGCGCTGCTCCCGCCCGTCTCGGAAGGCCGGAGGAAGCTCTGCTTCCGGGACGGCCTCCCGGAGGAGGAGGTCCGCGCCCTCGAGGCGCTCCTCCTCGGCACCTCGTTCCTCCGCGAGTCGATCGAGCTCGCGTTCGAGACCGACCCGCCCGACCTCGCGGACATCCCCGACGAGGGGATCTGGGTGACGCCCGTCCTCGCGCTCCACCGCCACCGCCTCTACCGCCTCTCGGTGAGGACGGCCGCGGGGTCCCACCACGACCTCCTCCTGACCGTGCGCGGCGACCTCGACTCCGACGCGGTGCGGGCGACGACGCTCCGGATGATCGCCCTCGCCGGCCACCCGTGGGGGCCGCCCGTCGTCCCGCCCGTCGGCTCCTGGCGTCCCGACCTCGGCGCCCTCTCGCTCGCCTGGGTCGACGAGCTGACGCTCGCCGAGCGGCTCCGCGACGCCGCCGTCCCCGGCCGCGCCCGCGCCGGCGAGGGGCACTCCCTGAAGAGCCTCGTCGTCCGCGCCCTCGCCGCGTTCTTCACCGCGTGGGAGCGGAGCGGCCGCCTCCTCGTCCCCGGCGCCGTCGCGCCGTCGAACGTCGCCGTCCCCGCGGAGGACTACCGCGAGGGGGCCTGCCTCCTCTCGATCTCGGGGTCGAAGCCGTACACCGGCCCGCTCGACCTCGTCGAGCCGATGCTCCGGAACGTCTTCCGCGAGACGACCGCGCTCGCGCCGCGCCTCGCCCCGGCGCTCCGCCCCTCCTGGATCGTCGACGCCGCCTTCGAGGCGCTCGGCGAGGAGAAGGCGCGCACCTTCCTCGGCGAGCTCAAGGAGGCCGCCGGGACGAGGGCGACGGAGGCGTGGGGCGCGCTCCTCGACGCCGTGGACGCGGCCCTCGCCTCGGCCCCGGGCGACCGGGTCCCGCTCGCCCTCGAGACCGCCGTCGCGCGCTTCGCGGCGTGGGAGGAGGAGAGGCCCGGGGCCCCTCTCGCCGAGCGGGAGAAGACGGCCGAGTCGCTCCTCAGGCTCTACCGCGTCGACACGCTCGGCGAGGAGGCGCGTTACCGCCTCTTCCGGAGGACCGTCTTCGCCCGCTCCTCGCCCGAGGTCCTCTCGGCCTTCGACCACCTCCTCGCCGCCCTCCGGGCGCGCCCCGGCGCGCGGCCGTCGCACCTCGTCGAGCTGGAGGCGCTGCACGCCGCGCTCCGGCGCGACGAGGAGCGGCACGCCTTCACGCGCCTCGTCTTCCCCGCGGCGCGGTCGGCCCGGCCCGTCGAGGTGACCGTCGTCGGCGACGCCGTGAAGCACGTCGTCCTCGCGACGGAGCTCGTCGACCGGCTGGACGCGGCGTGGGTCGTCCGCGACCCGGTCGACGCGGCCGAGGTCGGGCGCCTCTACCGCCTCTTCGTGCGGGCCGGCCTGCCGCGCGCCTTCTCCCCCGAGCGGCGCTACCTCGTCGTCCTCGACGCCGCCGGCCGGATCGCGGGCGGCGTCTCGTACTCGCTCCTCGGCGGCGACGCCGCGCAGCTCGACGGCATCGTCGTCGCGCCGAGCCTTCGCGGCCGCGGCCTCTCCGCGGCGCTCCTCGACGACCTCTGCGCGCGCCTCGCGGCGCTCGGCGTGAGGTCTCTCCTCGCGCACTTCGCCTTCCGCAACATCCCGCTCGCCGGCTTCCGCCTCGACCGGCGGCACGGGGGCCTCGTGCGCGACCTGAGCGTCCCCGCCCCGGCGGACGCGGAGGAGGCGCTGGCGTAGAGTCGCCCCCGATGCAGCGCCAGGAGCGTCTCGAGGTGAGGACCCCCGGCCGGGGGCTCCACGAGGTGACGGGGGCCGTCGCGGCGGTCGTCGCGAGGAGCGGCGTCGCGACCGGCCTCTGCGTCGTCTTCTGCCCCCACACCTCGGCGAGCCTCGTCCTCCAGGAGAACGCCGACCCGTCGGCCCGCGCCGACCTCCTCGCCTGGCTCGCGCGCCTCGCCCCCGACGGCGACCCGCGCTACGCGCACGACACGGAAGGGGACGACGACATGGCGGCGCACCTCCGGAGCGCCGTGACCCGTTCGAGCGAGACGATCCCGGTCACGGGGGGCCGGCTCGCGCTCGGGACGTGGCAGGGGATCTACCTCGCCGAGCACCGGGCGGCGCCGCACCGCCGGACGCTCGTCGTCCACGTCCTCGGGGAGTGAGCCCGTGGGCCGACTCCTCCGCGGGGCCGCGCTCCTCGCATCGCTCGCCCTCCTTCCCGCCGCGACGGCGGCGTCGGGCTTCGTCCCCGGCACCCTGGTCACCCTCCCGTACGTCTCCCCTGCCGACGGCGCGGCGCGCGAGTACGCGTTCCGGATCCCGGAGACGTGGGACGGGACCTCGCCCCTTCCGGCCGTCCTCTTCCTGCACGGGCGGGGCGGGACGAGGAGGCAGTTCCAGCGGCCGGAGATCTTCGCCGAGGCCGACGCCCGCGGCGCCCTCCTCGTCTTCTGGGAAGGGCGGATCGTGCCGGGCGGAACCGGCGTCCCGTCGACGGAGTACGTCGACGGCGCCGACGGCGTCCCCGACGAGACGGACGTCCTCGCCTGCCTCGACGACGTCCTCGCCCGCGCGCCGGCCGACCCGGACCGCGTCTCGCTCGTCGGCTTCTCGCAGGGAGGGCGGGGCGCGCTGACGATCGGGCTCCTCAACCCGACCCGCTTCGCCGCCCTCGTCGACGCGGCCGGCCCGACCGACGCGTTCCAGGGGCAGGTCTGGTCGCCGTCGTTCCCCGACTACCTCGCCGCCGCCGGCGGGCCGCCCTCGCTCGGCGGCGCGGTCCTCGCGCGCTGGTTCGAGCTCTCGCCCCGCTTCCTCCTGCCGAACGCGCGGAACCTCTTCGTCGCCGTCCTCCACGGGCAGGCCGACGACAACGTCCCCGACTCGACCTCCTTCTTCCCCTACCGCAACGGGCACCACGTCTCGGTGACGCCCGGCTTCGCCGACGCGCGCGGGCGCGTGCCGACGCTCTCCGAGCTCCGCGCGGGCGACCCGGCGGGCTACGCCTTCTCGGCCTCGTTCCCCGAGGGGGTCGGGCACGACCAGCTCGCGCTCCTGCCGCCGGGGGTCCTCTTCGACGCGGCGCTCGGGCGGGTCCGCGCCGCGCGCCCCGCGCGCGTCGTCGGCGTCTCGTTCGGCGCGCGGGAGAGGACGTTCCACTGGGCACGCCTCGCGCGGACCTCGGAGCCCGACGGGACGAGGGCCCTCCTCGACGCGCGCGCGGACGCGGACGCGAACGCCCTCGACCTCGCCGTAGAGGGCCCCGTGAGCGCCCGGATCGACCTCGCCGCGGCCGGCCTCGACCCGGCGCGGAGCCTCGCGGTCCGTCTCTCCGGCGGGCCGCGGCTCGACCTCGCGCTCGCCGGCCGCTTCCCCCCCGCGCTCTCCGCGACGCTCGACGGCGCTCCCCTCGCCCCCGCGCGGACGACCGAGGGCGTTCTCCTCGCGGCGCTCGCGCCGCGGGCCGGCGGCTCCCTCCTCGTCCTCTCGCCCGCCCCTCCCGGTCCCGTCGCCGAGGGAGACCTCCTCGTCCCCGCGCTCGTGAGGGCCGACGGCGCGAACGGCGCGCGCTACGAGACCTCGCTCACCGTCGGCAACGCGTCGGGGGCGCCGCTCCTCCTCGAGTCGCTCCTCCTCGACGGCGCCGCATCGCCTCTCACCCTCGAGGTCGCGCCCCTCTCGAGCCGGTCCCTCGCCAGCGGCGACCTCGCCCCGGGGACGGCGCGCGTCGCCTCGCCGCTCCGCCTCCGCGTCGTCTCCGGCGACCCCGCCGCCGCCGCCGCCTCGGCGCGCGTCTTCAACGTGACCGCCGCCGGCACCTACGGCCTCTCGTTCCCCGTCGCCCCCGCGTCGGCGAGCGTCCTCGGGAGCGGCGCGACCGCGCTCCTCTTCGGGCCGCGGGAGCCCCGCGCCGAGCGGCTCAACGTCTCCCTCTTCGCGCCGTTCGAGCCCTCCTCGGCCGACGTCGCGGTCGTCGGTCCCTCCGGCGCGTCGCTCCGCGCGGTTCGCGTCGGCCTCGCGCCGCTCGAGCGGAGGCAGCTCGACGACCTCCTCGCGTCCGCCGAGCCGGGCACGTCGCTCCGCGTGACAGTCCTCTCGGGGCGGGTCCAGCTCTACGGGACGGCCGTCTCGAACGGCGCGACGAACGACCCGTGGCGCGTCCCGGCGCTCCCGCTCGGCTCCGCCGCGCCCGCGTGGACCGTCCCGGCCGTCGCCTCGGCGGAGGGGCGGAACGGCGCCTTCTTCCGGAGCGACCTCTTTCTCGACGCGCCGGACGGGGCCGAGGTCGACGCGACGCTCCTCCCGCGCGACGGGAGCGCTCCCGAGACCGCGAGGCTCGTCCTCGGAGCGGGCGAGCCCCGCGTCGTCGCCGACCTCCTCGGCGCGCTCTTCCCGTCGAAGGCGCCCGGCGCCGGGGCGCTCCTCCTCGCGTCGTCGGCGCCGATCCTCCCGCTCGCGGTGACGCGCAGCGAGCCGGAGACCGGCCCCTCCTCGCAGGACCTGCCTTGCGTCCCGCAAGGCGAGGAGGCCGCGCCGGGCCGCCCCGTCGCGTTCGCGGGCGTCGACGAGTCGGCCGCGGCCCGCTCGAACCTCGTCCTCGCCGCACCGGGCGGCGCCGCGCGCGTCCGTCTCGTCCTCCTCGCGGCCGACGGCCGGCGCGGAGAGCTCCTCGTCGACGTCGGCGCGGGGCGCGTCGTCCAGCTCGACTCCGTCGCGTCGCTTTTCCCCGGGGGGAACGTCGACGGCGCGACGCTCCTCGTCGTCCCGGAGAGCGGGTCGGTCGTCGCCTCGGTCGCGCGGATCGACAACGCCTCGAACGACCCCTCGGGCCTCGCGCCGCTGCCGGTCGCGCCGCGCTGAGAGTCAGCCCCGGAGCCGGGCCTTCTCCTTCTCCGTCTCCTCGACGAGGAACGCGGCCCGGAGCAGGTGGCTGACGGCGTGCAGGAGGGCGACGCCGAAGCCGGCGCGGCCGTCGAGGAAGCCGCCGCGGAAGAGCCAGCAGCGGAGGAATTCGAACGGCGGGCGGAAGAGGAGGGCGAGGAGGCTTCCCCGGTGGCCGCGGTCGAAGCGGTCGAGCGCCGCCGACCGCGCGTAGGCCGTCGCCTTCCGGATCGCGTCGGAGAGGTCGCGGTAGGGGAAGTGGAGGAGCGGGTCGTCGAGGTCCCGCACCACGCCGTCGACCTCGATCGTCTCGTGGACCCGGCCTCCTCCCGCGCGGAATCCGCGCGCGCGGAGGCCGAGGCGGAGCTTGCGGTCGGGCCACCAGGTGCCGTGCCGGATCGGCCGCCCGCCGACGTGAGACAGCCGCGGCATCCGGAACCCCGCGGCGTCGCCGGGCGCGTCGACCGCGGCGAGGACGGCGCGGGCGAGCGCCTCCGGGACGCGCTCGTCCGCGTCGAGGACGAGGACCCAGTCGTGCGTCGCGAGGGCGAGCGCCCGGTTGCGCGACGCGACGTACCCCTCCCACGGGACCGACTCGACGCGCGCCCCGGCGGCTCTCGCGAGCGCGACGGTCCCGTCCGAGGAGCCGGTGTCGACGACGAGGACCTCGTCGGCCCAGCGGACCGACTCCAGCGACGGCCCGAGCCGGTCGGCCTCGTCCTTCACCATGAAGACGACGGAGACGGGGGGCCGCACCGGTCGATTATCCTCGACGCCGTGCGGATCCTCGCCGTCGACCTCGGCCGCCAGTGGCGCGGCGGGCAGGGACAGACGCTGCACGTCTCGCGCGAGCTCGCCGCGCGCGGTCACGCGGTGAGCGTCGGCGCCTCCGCCGGCTCCGAGCTCGCCGCGCGCGCCTCCGCCGCGGGGCTCGAGGTCGTTCTCCTCCCCGAGGGGGCCGAGGTCTCCCCGCGCCTCCTCGTCCGGTTCGCGCGCGAGGTCCGGCGGTTCCGCCCCGAGGTCGTCTGGGCAGGGGACGCGAAGGCGCACGGCGCCGCCGTCTGGAGCGGCGCGGCCCGGACGGTTCCGCTGGTCGTCCACCGGAGGGTCGTCTTCGTCCCCGGGCGGCAGCCGTTCGCGCACCTGAAGTACGCGGTCCCCGAACGCTTCCTCGCGGTCTCGGAGGCGGCCGGCTCGGCCCTCCTCGGCTACGGCGTGCCGGCGGAGAAGATCCGCGTCGTCCCCGACGGCCTCCCGGCCGCGGCGTTCGTCGAGAGCCCCGCGGCCCCGGCCCCGCCGCACCGGCTCGTCCACGCCGGGGCCTTCGACGGGCGCAAGGGGCAGGCGATCGTGGTCGACGTCCTCGCGCGGCTCGCCGGAGCGGGGATGGACGCCCGCGCGACGTTTCTCGGCGACGGGCGCGACCGACCGCGCGTGGAGGAGCGCGCGCGGAGCCTCGGCATCCTCGAGCGCTGCACGTTCGAGGGGCGCGTCGAGGACGTCGCTCCCCGGCTCGCCGCGAGCCACCTCCTCCTCCTCCCGAGCGAGAGCGAGGCCGCGCCGCTCGTCCTCCTCGAGGCGATGGCCGCGGGATGCGCCGTCCTCGCCCACGACACCGGCGGCGTCGCGGAGCTGACGCGCGGCGGCGCGTGCGGACGCCTCGTCCCGACGCTCGACGCCGGCGCGTGGGCCGACGAGGCGCGGCGGCTCCTCGCCGACGACGGCGCACGCGCGGCGCTCGTCGCCGCGGGACGCTCGGCCGTCGCCGGAAGGACGACAGAACGGACGGCGACGCTCGTCGAGGCCGAGCTCAGGAAGGCCGCGAGGGCTTCATGAAGATCCTCCTCCGGGCGACGAACTGGGTCGGCGACGTCGTGATCTCGCTTCCCGCCCTCCGTGCCCTCCGCGCCCACCACGCGGGCGACCGGATCGCCGTCCTCGCGCGGCCCTGGGTCGCCGCGCTCTACCGCCTCCTCCCGGAGGTCGACGAGGTCCTCGTCGAGGAGCCGAAGGGGCGGCATGCCGGGACACGCGGGCGCGAGACGCTCGCCGCCGAGCTCCGCGAGAAGGGCTTCGACCGCGCGATCCTCCTGCCCCGCAGCTTCGCCACGGCCTGGACGGCGTTCCGCGCGGGGATTCCCGAGCGCTGGGGCTACCGCGGGGACTTCCGCTCCCCGCTCCTGACGCACCCGGTCGACCTCGCGCTCCGCCCGGGCGAGCACGAGGTCTGGAAGCACCTCCGCCTCGTGGCGGCGACCGGAGTCCCGATGCCCGGGGTCCCCGACGCGACGTGGCGCGTCTCCGAGGCCGTCCGCCGCTCGGCGCGCGCCCGGCTCGCGGAGGCGGGGCTCCCGAAGGGCCCCTTCGCCGCGGCCCACGTCGCCTCGTTCGCCCACGAGGCGAAGCGCTGGCCGGAAGGGCGCTTCGCGGCGCTCTTCGACCGCCTCGCGCGCGAGCGCGGCCTCCCCGTCGTCCTCCTCGGGAGCGAAGCCGAGGCGCCGATGAACGCGCGCGTCGCCGCGCTCGCCTCCGCCGCCTCGGTCGTCGACCTCGCCGGGAAGACCTCGCTCCCCGAGGTCCTCGGCGTCGTCGCGGAGGCCGCGCTCTTCGTCGGGAACGACTCGGGGCTCGCGCACCTCGCGAACGCGGCCGGCACGCCGACGACCGTCGTCTTCGGTCCGACGGACCCCGACGCGACGCGACCGTGGGACGGCCCCCGCCCCGACGGCCTCCCCGTCCGCCTCCGCGTCGCCCGCCGCCGCGTCCCCTGCGCTCCCTGCCGTTTCCGGCGCTGCCCGCTCGACCACGCCTGCATGACGGGCGTCCTCGTCTCCGACGTCCTCGAGCCCTAGGCCCCAGGACGGGGTCTGGTCTGCGTTCTACACTCTACGCGCTCGGCGTAAAGTAGAAAATCAAGACCTGACCCCGTTCTCGGCCGCCTGGCAGAGGAGGTGGAGGACGGCGAGGGTCACCTCCTGGACGTGGGCCGTCTCGGCGGAGGGGACGACGATTCCGTGGTCCCACTTCGCGGCTTCGGCGACGCCGCGCAGCCCGGTGACGAGGACGGTGACGAGGCCGCGGGCGCGGGCCGCCTCGAGCGCCTTCACCACGCTCGGGCTCGTCCCGGAGGTGGAGAGGGCGAGGGCGACGTCGCCCCGGCGGCCGAGCGCCTCGACCTGGCGGGCGAAGACGTAGTCGTAGGAGTAGTCGTTCGCGCAGGCCGTCAGGATCGCGCCGTCGCAGGTGAGGGCGACGGACGGCAGCCCCGGCCGGTCGGCCTTGTAGCGGACGACGAGCTCGGCCGCGAAGTGCTGCGCCTGGACGGCGCTCCCGCCGTTGCCGAAGGCGAGGACCTTGTTCCCCGCGCCCACGGCGGCGGCCACGGCCGCGCACGCCGTCCCGAGGGCGGGCGCCATCGACGCGCGCGCCGCGAGCGCCGTCTCCGCGAGGGCCGAAAGGTGCGCGTCGATCACGGCGCCTCCTTCATCTTCGTGACCATCGAGGTCGTCGAGCGACCCGGCAGGAGGGGGACGAGCGCGACCTCGCCGCCGTAGGAGCGGACGAACGGCGCGCCGACGACGCTCGCCTCCGTGTAGTCGCCCCCCTTCACGAGGACCTGGGGACGTATCTGCCGGATCAGCTCCTCCGGCGTGTCCTCGTCGAAGAGGACGACGAAGTCGACGGCGTCGAGGCCGCCGAGGACCTGCGCCCGGTCGTGCTCCGAGAGGATCGGCCGCTCCGGCCCCTTCAGCCGCTTCACGGACGCGTCGCTGTTCAGCCCGACGACGAGGACGTCGCCGTGCGCCTTCGCGGCGCCGAGGAGCGTGACGTGCCCCGGGTGGAGGAGGTCGAAGCAGCCGTTCGTGAAGACGACGCGCCGGTGCGCGCGCCGGAGCATCTGCGAGACCGCCGCGACGTGGCCGCGCTCCAGCAGCTTCTCGGCGGGAGACGACGTGAGCCCCTCGAGGAGGTCGGCCCAGCGGACCGAGGCCGTCCCCGTCCGGCCGACGACGACGCCGGCCGCGCGGTTCGCGACCTCGGCCGCGTCGGCGAGCGGCAGCCCCGCGCCGAGGGCGACGCCGAGCGTCGCGAGGACGGTGTCCCCCGCGCCCGTCACGTCGAAGACCTCGCGCGCCCGCGCGGCGATCCGGAGCGGCTCGCCCCCCCTCGGCAGGAGGAGCATCCCCTCTTCGGAGAGCTTCACGAGGATCGCGTCGAGGCCGAGCTCGTCGCGGAGGCGCGTCGCGAGGCGCGCGACGGTGCCGAGGTCGCGGGCGCTCTCGCCCGTCACCGTCTCGAGCTCCCTGCGGTTCGGCGTGACGCATGTCGCGCCGCGGTACCGGCCGTAGTCCTTCCCCTTCGGGTCGACGAGCGCGGGGACGCCGCGCCGCCGCGCCGCCGCCAGGAGCGTCTCCATGACGCGCGGCGTGAGCGTCCCCTTGGAGTAGTCGGAGAGGAGGAGGACGTCGGCCGTCTCGAGCGCCGCGAGGCCGGCGGCGAGGAGTTCCTCTTCCGCCGCCGGGGAGAGGACCGCCGGGAGCTCCTGGTCGACGCGGAGGAGCTGTCGCCCGTCCGCGACCATCCGGCGCTTGACCGGCGTCGTCCGGAGCGGGTCGACCACGACGCGCCCTTCTCCGCCGGGCAGGCCCGCGAGGTGCCGCGCGATCCACGCGCCTTCCTCCTCCGGCCCCACCGCGCCGAGGGCCACCGTCCGCGCGCCGAGCGCGGCGAGGTTCTCGACGACGTTCCCCGCCCCCCCCGCGCGCCGCGACATCGACGAGAGCGCGAGGAGCGGCACGGGCGCTTCCGGCGCGACGCGCGAGACCTCCCCGAGCCAGGTCTCGTCGAGCATCAGATCGCCGACCACGGCCGCCTTCACGCTCGGGGCGGCGGCGGCGAGGGCCGCGAGCTCGCGCGGCGTCATGGAGTCTTCCTCATCTCCCGTCCTCGAGGCCCAGGACGAGCGCCTGGGCGAGGAGCGGCAGGACGATCTCGTGGTGGCCGGTGATCGCGTACGAGGCTCCGCCCGAGAGGACCGGGCGTTTCAGGACGTTCTCGTGCGGGCGGTAGTGGCGGATCATGTCGAGGTCGACGGTCGTGAAGTTCCTCACGTCGTGGCCGAGGTTCCGCGCCATCGAGAGGGCCTTCAGGAAGACCTCCGGCATGATGACCGCCGAGCCGGCGTTGATCCAGACCCCCCCGTCGCCGAGCTCCGCGATGACCCGCCGGATCGTCGTGAAGTCGCGGATCGACATTTCCCCGACGAGCGCCCCGTCCATTCCCGGGTGCTGGACGAGCGTGTCGGTGCCGAGGGCCACGTGGACCGTGAGCGGCACGCCCGCCTTCGCCGCCGCGGCGAAGAGCGAAAGGCTGCGGTACGGGAAGCGGCCCCGGAGGATCGCCTCGCCGAGCGCGCGCCCGTAGCCGACGCCCTTCTTCCGCCCCGCGCGGAGGGCGCGGAAGACCCCCTCGCCCGTCTCGCGGCTCATCCCGAACTCGCCCGTCTCGAGGACGGCGCCGACGTCCTCCGACGTCTTCCCGTGGAACGCGACCTCGAAGTCGTGGATGCCGCTCGCGCCGTTCGTCGCGAGCGCCGTGACGAAGCCCCGCTCGACGAGGTCGACGAGGACCGGGCCGAGCCCCGTCTTCAGGACGTGCGCGCCGAAGGCGACGACGACCGGTTTCCCCTTCCTCTTCGCCGCGTGGATCGCCGCGGCGACCTTCCGGAGCGACTCGGCGGCGAGGATCTTCGGCAGGCCGTTCCAGAAGTCGGCGAAAGAGCCGCTCGTGGCCGGGCGCGCCGCGAAGTCCTCGGTCCGCACCTTGAACGTCCGCGTCGCGATCGGGTAGGTCGTCACGGTCTCGCCGCGTCGCCTGCGCGTCATCGCGTCCTCCCTTCCGCCGCCGCGCGGAGCTTCCTCAGCCCGTCGGCGAGCCCCCCGGCCAGGAGGACCCGGCCGGCCCCCTTCGAGCGGACGGAGGCGCGCTGCTCGCGCCCGTGCCCCGAGAGGATGTGGACGGCGAGCGCTCCGAGCGCGAGGCCGGCGCCGACGTCGTCCCACTTGTCCCCCACGACGGCCGACCGCGCGGCGGAGAGGCCGTGCCGCCGGAGCGCGCGCCGGTGGAGGAGCGTCCCCGGCTTCCGGCATCGGCAGGCGATCGCGTACTCCTTCACGCGCCCCTCCGGGTGGTGCGGGCAGACGAGCCACCCGGCGATCGGAACGCCGCGGAGCGCGAGCCGCCGCTCCACCTCGGCGTTCACGGCGCTCACCTCGTCCCAGCGGGTCAGCCCGCGGGCGACCCCCGACTGGTTCGTCACGACGAAGAGCTTCGTCCCCTCCGCCGCGAAGCGCGCGAGGAGCGCGGGGGCGCCCGGCGCGAGCCGGACCCCCTTCGGGTCGGCGAGGAAGCCCCGCTCGGCGATGAGGGTGCCGTCGCGGTCGAGGAAGAGGGCGTCCAGGAGCGGGCGGCGCCTCACTTCGCTCCGACGGCCTTCCGGATCGCTTCGGTGAACGACGCCTCCGTCTGGAGGCCCGCGTGGCGGGCCGCGACCTTCCCGTCGCGCCCGTAGATCATCGTGTAGGGGAGCGAGCCGTCCCAGCTCGGGTCGACGGTGTCGATGAAGTCCTGAGGGTCCCGCGTCTTCGCGAGCCAGCAGACGAACGGGACCTTCTGGTCGGAGAGGAACTTCGGGACCTGCGCCGGGCCGGTCTTCTGCGAGTCGAGGGAGACGAGGACGACCGCGAGGTCGCGCGAGGAGAACTTCTTCGCCGCCGCGACGAGGTTCGGCATCTCCTCGCGGCACGGCTCGCACCAGGTCGCCCAGAAGTTGACGAGGAGGACCCGTCCCTTCTTCGCCGCGACGATCCGGCTCGCGTAGTCCTCCGGCAGGAGGTGCTTCACCGGCTCCGAGGCGGCCGGGGCGGCGGCGGAGAGGAGGAGCGCTGCGAGAAGGGCGGGAAGCGCCCTCTTCGCGCGCGCGGGTGTGCCGTCGGGCCTCACGTCAGACGCGCTTGATCGAGCAGCCGAAGGCCTTGGTCTCGGCCGCGGGAACCGGCTTGCCCGAGAGGATCGCCTCGAGGGCGTTCCTCAGGTCGGGGCTCTTCACGTTCTTCGGGTCGTCGTGGGTCTCGTCGATCCGCCCGCGGTAGAGGAGCGTCCCCTTCGGGTCGAGGACGTAGACCTCGGGGGTCTTCGTCGCGCCGTAGAGGTCGGCCACCCTGTTCCCCTCGTCCTTCAGGACGGGGAAGGAGAAGCCGTTCTTCGCCGCGTCCTCGGCGACCTCGGCTGGGGCTTCGGTCTTGTTGCTGTTGATCGTCACGAAGGCGACCCCCTTCGCGCCGTACTCCTTCCCCATCGCGGCGACGCGCTCCTTGTAACCCTTCGCGTACGGGCAGCGCGTCGCGTCGAAGATGACGACGACCGCCTTCGCCTTCGCGAGGAGGTCCTTCAGGGCGACGGGGGGCCCGCCCGCGGCGGGGGGAAGGGTGAAGTCCGGCGCCGTGGCGCCGATCTTCGGGGGGGCCGCGACCTCGCCCGGGGCCGCGAGGGAGAAGGCGAGAGCGGAGACGAGAAGGACGGGAACGAGGCCGGACGTCCTCATGAGACCTCCATCATCGTCGGAAAGGCCTCCCCGGAGGCCCGCTTCAGCGTCGCGACGGGGACGTCGAGGACGACGCTCCCGCTCACGCGGACGCGGAGGACGTCCCGGGTGACGCGTCCGAGGAACGCGGTCGGGACGCCGTGCCGGCGTGCCGCCTCGAGAATCGCCTTGCCGTTCCCCGGGGGGAACGAGACGACGACGCGCGGCGTCGACTGGGAGAAGAGGTAGACGGTCGGGAGGAGCGCAGTCTCGAGGTTGAGCTCGGCGCCGAGGCCGCTCGGGATCGCCGCCTCGGCGAGCGCGACCGCGAGCCCCCCCTCGGAGACGTCGTGGGCCGAGGAGAGGAGCCCGTCCGCCGCGAGGCTCACGAGGAGGTCGACCATGGACCGGGCCCCGACGAGGTCGAGGTTCGGGCAGGGGCCCTCCTCGCGCCCGAGGACGGTCGCGAGGTACTCGCTCCGGCCGAGCTCGTCGCGCGTCTCGCCGAAGAGGGCGACGACGTCGTGCTCGTTCGCGAAGGCGTGGGGGACGGCGCGGGCGACGTCCTCGAGGAGACCGACCATGCCGACGGTCGGCGTCGGGAGGATCGACTCCCCGTCGGTCTCGTTGTAGAGGGAGACGTTCCCGGAGACGACGGGCGTCTCGAGGGCGCGGCAGGCGAGGGAGAGGCCCTTCACCGCCGCGGCGAGCTGCCCCATGATCTCCGGCCGCTCGGGGTTCCCGAAGTTGAGGCAGTCGGTGACGGCGAGGGGCCGCGCGCCCGTGCAGGCGACGTTGAGCGCCGCCTCGGCGACGGCGTGCGCCGCGCCGCGCGTCGGGTCGGCGAAGCAGTAGCGCGGGTTCACGTCGGCGGTCACCGCGAGCCCCTTCGAGGTCCCCTTGACGCGGAGGACGGCGGCGTCCCCCGGAGGGCCGATCACGGTGTTCGTCCTCACGCTCCGGTCGTACTGGCGCCAGATCCACGTCTTGTCGCAGAGGTTCGGCGAGGCGAGGAGGGCGAGGAGGGCCGTCGTGTCGTCCGGCTTGCCGGCGAGGTCGATCGTCCCCTCGATCGGCCGGAGCGGCTCGACGAGGGTCCAGGGGCGGTTGTAGACCGGGGCTTCGTCGACGAGCGGCGCGACGGGGAGGTCGGCCGCGACCTCGCCGTGCCAGAGGAGGCGCATCCGCGGCTCCGCGGTCACCTCGCCGATCTCGGCGACGTCGAGGCCCCACTTCTCGAAGACGTCGATGACCTCGCGCTCGCGCCCCCGCCTGGCGACGAGGAGCATCCGCTCCTGAGACTCGGAGAGCATCAGCTCGTACGGGGTCATCCCGGCCTCGCGCATCGGGACGCGGTCGAGGTCGAGGCGCATCCCGACGTCGCCCCGCGCGCACATCTCGAACGACGAGGACGAGAGCCCCGCAGCCCCCATGTCCTGGATTGCGACGACGGCGTCCCCCTCGAGGACCTCGAGGACCGCCTCGAGGAGGAGCTTCTCGGTGAACGGGTCGCCCACCTGGACCGTCGGGCGGCGCTGCGCCTTCTCGTCGTCGAAGACGTCGGAGGCCATCGAGGCGCCGTGGATGCCGTCGCGCCCCGTCTTCGAGCCGGCGTAGAGGACCGGGTTGCCGACGCCGGAGGCCTTCGCCTTGAAGATCCGGTCGTGGCGGACGAGGCCGACGGCCATGACGTTGACGAGGATGTTCCCGTTGTAGGAGCGGTGGAAGAGGGTCGACCCGCCGACGGTGGGGATCCCGATGCAGTTGCCGTAGCCGCCGACGCCCCGGACGACCCCGTCGATGAGGCCGTGCATCCGCGGGGCGTCGGGATCGCCGAAGAAGAGCGGGTCGAGGATCGCGATCGGCCGCGCCCCCATCGTGAAGATGTCGCGGAGGATCCCGCCGACCCCCGTCGCCGCCCCCTGGTAGGGCTCGATGAACGACGGGTGGTTGTGGGACTCCATCTTGAAGACCACGGCCAGGCCGTCCCCGATGTCGACGGCCCCGGCGTTCTCGCCCGGCCCCTGGACGACGCGCTTCCCCGTCGTCGGGAGCTCCCGGAGGAAGACCTTCGACGACTTGTACGAGCAGTGCTCGCTCCAGAGGGCCGAGAAGATCCCCAGCTCGACCATGTTCGGCTCGCGCCCGAGGGCGGCGAGGATCCGGTCGTACTCCTCGCGCGTCAGCTTGTGCTCGGCGAGGAGGCCGGGCGTGATCGTCACGGCGGTTCCCATGGCGCCGGAGTTTACCCGCGCCCTCCCCGGGGGCCGGCGAGGGTAACCTCCGCGGGATGTTCTCGAGGAGGACGCCCGCCCCCGGCGCGGAGAACCGGCTGACGCGGGCGCTCGCCGCGCACGCCCGCCCCGTCCTCGACCTGACCGCCACGAACCCGACCTCGGCGCGGCTCCCGGTCGATCCCGGGCCCGCCCTCGCCCTCCTCGCGGACGCCCGCGGGGCGCTCTACGCCCCCGACCCGCGCGGACTCGCCTCCGCGCGGGCGGCCGTTTCCCGCTACTACGCCGCGCGCGGCGTCGCCGCCGACCCGTCGCGGCTCGTCCTGACCGCCTCGTCGAGCGAGGCCTACGGCTGGCTCTTCAAGCTCCTCGCGGCTCCCGGCGACGCCGTCCTCGTCCCCGCCCCGAGCTACCCGCTCCTCGACGCCCTCGCCGCTCTCGAAGGGGTCGAGCTCGTCCGCTACCGCCTCCCCGCCGAGGACCGCTGGGCCGTCCACGCGAGCCTCGTCGAGGAGGCGGCCGACCGCGCGGCCGACCAGGGGCGGCGCGTCGCCGCAGCGGTCCTCGTCAACCCGAACAACCCCACCGGGACGTCGATCTCCCGCGCCGAGCTCGACGCGCTCGAGGCCCTCGCGGCCCGCCGCGGGTTCGCCCTCGTCTCCGACGAGGTCTTCCTCGACTACCGCTTCGCGGACCGACCCGGCGACGCCCGCGTCGCGGCCGCGGAGGCGGGCGAGGCGCTCGTCTTCTCCCTCGGCGGCCTCTCGAAGTCCGCCGCGCTCCCGCAGCTGAAGCTCGGCTGGGTCCTCGCGAACGGGCCCGCCCCGCTCCTGGCCGAGGCGCTCGAGAGGCTCGCCTGGATCGCCGACTCGTACCTCTCGGTCGGCACCCCCGTCCAGCTCGCGCTCCCCGGCCTCCTCGCCTGGGGAGAAGGGACCGCAGAGACCCTCCGGCGGCGCCTCCTCGCGAACCACGCCGCGCTCGTCGCGGCCCTCGCCGGCCGCCCGGAGGCGACGGTCGCGCCCCTGTCGGCCGGCTGGTCCGCGGTCGTCCGGCTTCCCGCGGTCGAGCCCGAGGAGGAGCTCGTCCTCCGCCTCCTCGCCGAGGAGGACCTCCTCGTCCACCCGGGCTACTTCTTCGACTACCCCCGCGAGGCGTACCTCGTCGTCTCGCTCCTCCCGGAGGAGGCGACGTTCCGCGAAGGGGCCGCGCGCCTCGCGCGCGCTCTCCGCGCCCCGCGCTGAGACCGGGCTCAGCGCGGCTTCGGCGTCGGGCCCTTCCCCTTCGGGGCCGGCGTCGGCGCGGGGGCCGGCGGGAGGACGAGGAGCTCGAGGGTCGCGCGCCGGACCTCCCAGTCCGCCTTCTTCCACGCCTCGCCCTTCGACCGGTCGGCCTTCGTCGTCCGCCGCACGGACACGGTCGAGAGGAGGAGCCGTCCCTCGCGCGCGAGGGGAAGGGAGACGACGCCCTTCTCGTCGGCCGCGAGCGGCGACGCGGCGCCGCCGTCCGCGGCGAACGCCCGCACCGCCGCCCCCGGCGCCGGCTGGCCGTCGAGGAGGACCGTCGCCGTGAGCGTGCTTCCGGCCCGGAGCGGGAGCGGCGGCACGCCCGCCACGATCTCGAGCGGGAGCCCGATCGGCGCGTCGGCCCCTGCGGCGGGGTCGACCGGGTCGGCGGAGCGCGGTGGCGCGAGGACGCCCGCGAAGGCGCGCGCGGACTCGAACGCCACGACCTTCGCCGGCTTCTTCGTCTCCTTCCTCTTCGCGCGGTCGGCGGCGGCTGCCGCCGCGCCCGCGTCGCGGAGGAACGCCTCGAAGTCCGCGGCCTCGACCGTCCTCGCCTCGGGCGCGAGGAGGACCGCGAGCGTCGCGAGCCCCTGCCCCGCCCAGGTCGCTTCGAGGCGCGTCACGGGGCCGTCCACCTTCGCCGAGGTGAGCGGCATCGGACGCCCCTCGCCGAGCCGCACGAACGACCGGTCGATCCGCTCCGGCGGAACGGCGCTCGCGGCCTCGGGGTAGCGCTCCCCCGACGTCAGCTCCACGAACGAGCTGTCGCCGGAGAGCGCCGTGGGAAAGGGCGGGGCCGGCGCGGCCGGGCGCGCGGGGCGGGCTCCCCGGCGCACCGGGGGCCCCGCGGCCTTCACGACGGCCGGCGGGAGGACCGGATGGAGCCAGAGCTCCGCGGCCGAGCCGGGAGAGGCGAGCGCCGCCAGCACGACCGCGAGGCAGACCCTGGCGCAGACCGCCCCGCTCCCCACCCGTTCGGACATCTCACCCTCCTCCGCCGGACCGGCGCGATTCTAGGACCCCGCCCGGAGCCCGGCGCGCGCCGGCGCCGCCGACCTCTCGTTTCGAGAGGACTCCGTCCCGAACCGATCGCTTCCCGGCGTGATCTGCCCCCGTTTCGGCTGGCCCGGCGGTTGCTAGGAGGCAGGCGATCCAACCGGACGATCCGGACGGAGACACCGGGACCCCGGACCGACACCGGGGCCTGCCCCGAAAGAAAGACCAGGAGAGACCGATGAAGAAGAACCTGCTGTCCCTCGCCCTCGCCGCCGCCCTCGGCGCCGCGGCCCTTCCCGCCCTCGCCGAGACCTGGACGGCCGACACCGCCCACTCGAGCGTCGGCTTCGCCGTCCGGCACATGATGGTGTCGAACGTGAAGGGCTCCTTCGACAAGTTCACGGCGAGCGTCGACGGCGACCCGGCCGACCCGGCCTCGGCGCGGATCTCCGCGAAGATCGAGGTCGCCTCGGTCAACACGCGCGAGCCGAAGCGCGACGACCACCTCCGCTCCGGCGACTTCTTCGACGCCGCGAAGTTCCCCGAGATGACGTTCGCCTCGACGAAGGTCGAGAAGGTCTCCGCGAACAGGGCGAAGGTCACCGGGAACCTCTCCCTCCGCGGCGTGACGAAGCCGGTCGTCCTCGACGTCGAGTACACGGCGCCCGTGAAGAACCCCTGGGGCAAGACAGTCGTCGGCGCCACGGCGACCGGGAAGGTCAACCGGCAGGACTTCGGCGTCAGCTGGAGCAAGTCGCTCGACGGCGGCGGCGTCGTCGTCGGCGACGAGGTGACGATCCAGCTCGAGCTCGAGCTGATCCGGCAGGACGCCCCGGCGAAGTAAGGTTCCCCTCCGGAACCTGGCACGAGCGCCCGCGCGCCCCTGAGGGGCCGCGGGCGCTCATGCTTGCGCCGTTTCCCGGCCGGGCGCCGGGTCAGCCGGTGAAGTCGGCGAGCTCGATCCTGAGGTTCCCCGGGTTCGTCGCGTAGGAGAGGCCGACGTCGAGCGTGACCGTCCGCCGGCGGACGAGCTGCTCGATGACCTGGTCGAACGTCTGCATCCCGTCGACGCCGCCGTCGCGCATCGCGTCGAGGAGCGACTTCCCCTCGTCGGCCGAGCTCGCCTTCTCGATGTACTCCCGCGTCCGCGAGTTCGACCGGAGGACCTCGATCGCGGCGACCCGACCCGTCCCGTCGGCCCGCGGGAGGAGCCGCTGCGAGGCGATGAACTGGAACGAGCTCGCGAGGCGCGTCCTCACGACCTGCTCCTCGGCCTTCGGGAAGACGCCGATGATCCGGTCGACCGTCTTCGCCGCGTCCGTCGTGTGGAGCGTCGAGAGGACGAGGTGCCCCGTCTCCGACGCCTCGAGCGCGATCTCGATCGTCTCCTGGTCGCGCATCTCGCCGACGAGGATCACCTTCGGCGCCTGGCGGAGCGCGGAGCGGAGCGCCCGCGAGAAGCTCGGGCAGTCGCGGTGGAGCTCGCGCTGGTGGATCGTCGCCTTCTTGTGCCTGTGGATGAACTCGATCGGGTCCTCGATCGTGACGACGTGGTAGGCGTGCGTGTCGTTGATCAGGTCGATGACCGCCGCGAGCGTCGACGACTTCCCCGAGCCCGTCGGCCCGGTCACGAGGACGATCCCGTTCTTCAGGTTCGCGACGTCTCGCAGGGCCGGCGGGAGCTTCAGCTCGTCGAACGTCGGGACGCGCATCGGGATGACGCGCATGACGATCGCGTGCGTCCCCCGCTGCAGGAAGACGTTCACGCGGAAGCGGGAGAAGCCCGGGATCGCGTAGGCGATGTCGGCCGCGCCGTCGTCGACGAGGGCCTTCTGCGCCGTCGCGTTGTCGCCGACGAGGTGCCGGACGATCGCCGCCGTCACCTCCGGCGTCAGCATCTCCCACCCGGGGGCCGTCACCGGCTCGAGCTTCCCGAGGAGCTCGACCTGCGGAGGCCGCCCGGGGGAGAAGATCAGGTCGGAGACCTTGTCCGACCTGCGGACCATCATCGCGACGAGGTTCGGGAAGGGGACCTGTGCGGGAGGCGCGCTCGACACGCCCCCGATTGTCTCAGGATCGGACGTTCGGCGACGGGATGCGCGCGATCCGGCCGGGAATCTCCCGCCCCTTCAGCTGGCCGCACGCCGCCGCCGCCCCGAGCCCCTTCGACCTGCGGACGGTCACGTCGACCCCCGACCCCGCGAGGAGCCCCGCGAAGGCGTCGACCGCCGCGTCGGTCGGCCGTCGGAGGTCCGGGAGCCACTCGCGCGACTCGTTGAGCGGGATCAGGTTCACCTTCGAGGGGAGGCGCCTCACGAGCCGCGCGAGGGCGCGCGCCTCCTCCGGCCCGTCGTTGACGCCCGCGATCAGGACCACCTCGAACGTGATCCGGCGGCCCGGCTCGAGCGGCCACTCGGCGAGCGCCTCGAAGAGGTCGGCGACGGGCCACTGCGCGTTGATCGGCATGAGGCGGGTCCGGAGCGCGTTCCCGGCAGCCGTGAGCGAGACCGCGAGGTTCGGGCGGCGCTCCCTCTTCGCGAGCTCGCGGATACCCGGGACGACGCCCGCCGTCGAGACCGTCGTCCGCTTCGGCGAGACCTCCTCCTCGAGGAGGTCGAGCGCGCGGGAGACGTTCGCGACGTTCAGGAGCGGCTCGCCCATCCCCATGAAGACGACGTTCGCCTCGCGCGGGCCGAAGCGCCTCTCGCGGGCGACGACAAGGTACTGCCCCAGGATCTCTCCCGCCGTCAGGTTCCGCCCGGCGCCGAGGCGCCCCGTCACGCAGAACGCGCAGTTCACGGCGCACCCCGCCTGCGAGGAGACGCAGACGGTCACCCGCTCGCCGCCCCCGCCTCCCCTCCGGCGCGGCGCCGGGATGTGGACCGCCTCGACCTTCGCCCCGTCCGCGAGGCGGAAGAGGAACTTCTCGGCGCCGTCCTCGGCCGCCGTCCGCGCCTCGACCTCCGGCAGCCCGATCGCGAAGCGCTCGTCGAGCGCCGCGCGCACCGGGGCCGGGAGGTCCGTCATCGCGGCGAAGCCCGACGCCCGCCGCTCGACGATCCAGCGCAGGAGCTGCTTCGCCCGGAAGCGCTCGGGGGCGACCGGCGCGATCGCCTGCGCGAGCTCGGGGAGCGACAGGCCGAGGAGCGGCGTCTTCAGGAGGATCGCTTCGCGACGGTCGAGCGGAGCGTGACCGTCGTCCCGGGCCGGCGCCGTCCCCGCGGCGCTCTCGGCGCGCGCGTCGGGTCGATGCCGACCGAGCGGAGGAAGTGGAGGTCCTTCACGTCGATCTTGAAGCCCGCCCCCTCGCCCTCCTCGCGGCGGGCGTGGCCGCCCCGCCGGATGGACGGGAGCGCCGCCTGCGACCTCCGGCCGCGCGAGTCGATCGCGACCGTGGCGTCGAGGACGAGGTACGGCTCGTGCCCCTCCTCGCGCAGCTTCTGCAGGATCTCGTGGACGCGCTCCGAGGAGGAGACCGCCTCGTTGAGCGCGTTCCCGAGCTCGCGGAGCGCCGCGCGCGTCCTCTCGTCCATCGCCATCGCGGCGACTGTAGTGCCGGGAAACGGCGCGAGTCAATCCGCGCGAGTCAATCGGGGACGCGGTCGAACCGGCGGTCGAGGAGCCGCGCGAGGACGGCGCGCACCTTGCCTCCCGCCGTCAGCGCGATGCGGCGATGCAGCGTCTCGCAGGGCGCCGCGAGGACCGCGCGCGCGACCTCGGCGTAGATGCCGCCCATCATCGTCACCGCGAACCGGCACTCGGGGTCGACGAGCTCCTTCACCGGCTCGGCGGAGCGGAAGTAGGCGAGCGCGCGCCGCGCCTCGAACCGCACGAGCTCGCCGAAGGCGGGCGTCGCGCGGCGCGCGAGGAGGTCCGCCTCGGCGACGCCGAAGCGGTCGAGGTCCTCCCGCGGGAGGTAGACCCGGTCGCGCGCGACGTCGTCGCCGACGTCGCGGACGACGTTCGTCAGCTGGAGCGCCGTCGCGAGGTCGCGCCCGCGCGCCTCGGCCTCCGGGTTGCCGAGGCCGCCGAAGATCGCGAGCGAGATCGTGGAGATCGTCGAGGCCACGAGGTCGCAGTAGCCGAGGAGCTCCTCGAACGACGCGTAGCGCGTCTTCGCGAGGTCCTGCCGGCAGCCGGCGAGGAGCCCCTCGAACGCCTCCTTCGGGATCGGGAAGCGCGGGAGCGCCTCCGCGAGCGCGACGCCCGCGGCGCTCGCCGGGCTCCCCCCGTAGACGGCGTCGAGCTCGCGCTCCCACGCGTCGAGGCGCGCGGGCGCCCCCGCGGGGTCCCCCTCGTCGACCGCGTCGTCGGCGACGCGGCACCAGGCGTAGGCCGCGTAGACGGCCTGCCGCCGCTCCTTCGGCAGGAACCGGAAGCCGACGGAGAAGTTCGCGCCGGCCCTGTGCGTCAGCGCCCGGTTCTCGCGGTGGGCCGCGGCCACGGCCGGCGCGGCGCTCAACCGATCCTCCCGAGCTCGGGCGCGCGGATCTCCCGCTCCCGCGCGCGGCACCAGTGCTCCGGCAGCCGGTGCGCGCAGCGGCCGCGGTTCTTCCACCGCGCCGCGACGAGCGGCGCGAGCGCGAGGCGCACGGGGCCCGGCCGGTAGAACCCGGCGAGGACCGCGCGGAAGTCGAGGTGCGCCGCGAGGCGCGCGAAGAGCGAGAGGCCGAGGGAGCCCGCCGCCTCGTAGAGGAAGCGGTTCACGAGGGAGACGCGCTGGCGTCTCGAGAAGCGTGCGCGCGCGAGGGCGGCGAAGTCCTCCCCGGAGAGGAGCGCTTCCGCGGCGAGGGCTCCCGAGGAGATCGCGTAGCGCATCCCGAGGCCGAAGAGGTAGTCCTGGAACGCGCCCGCCTCGCCGGCGGCCGGGCGCCCGTCGCGCCGCGCCTCGGGGACGAGCGCGAAGTTCATGAACGAGTAGGCGTCGCGCGGCGCCTCGACCGGGACGGCCTCGATCGAGAGGAGCCTCTCCTTCGCCCTCTCGAAGTAGCCGTCGATCCCGCCGAGATCACGGACGATCGCGCAGCCGATCGTCCCCCTCCCGCCGACGGTGAAGAGGTAGGCGTAGCCGCCGGGGGCGACCGCGGGGTCGAAGAGGACCCGGACGCGGGTCGTGCCGTCGCTCTCGAACGCTTCCTCGCGCGCGAGGCCGTCGGGCGTCTGCGGCCCCGTCGCAACGAGGTCGGCGTCCGCCGCCTCGAGCCGCGAGCGGAAGCGGACCTCGGCGCCCGCCGCGAGCGCCCCGGCGAGGAGCGTCGCGTCGAGCGTCCCCTCCTCGGCGCCCCGCCTCACGAACCAGCCGAACGGCTCGTGCGAGGCGATCGGGAATCGCCGCATCCTCGCGTCGAAGAACTCGGCCGAGGTCGCCGGGACCCACGGCGGGGCGGGAAGGCCGAGCCGCGCGAAGAGCGCCGGGAGCCGCTCGCCCGGGTCGGATGCGTCCTCGATGACCTGCACGTCGCCGACGAACCGCGCGCCGACCGTGGCGTTCTTCTCGTGGACGACGACCCGCCGGCCGGCCCGGGCGAGGAGGGTCGCGGCCACGAGCCCCGCGGGGCCGGCGCCGGCGATGGCGATGGCGGAGGGTTCGCTCACGCGGAGCCGCCATTATTGCGGATCGCCTCCGGGCGCGGAGGCTCGTCTCCCGTGCGGCCCGGCACGGCGGACGCCGCGATCCCCCTCGTCGCCCGCGCGCCTCCCGAATCCGTCGATCGACGGGCCGGCGCGGCGAGACGACGTCGCTCCCGGGCTAGACTCCGGGGTTCTCGGAAAGGCCTCCATGCGCTTCGAATCCCTCCGTCCCCGTCTCGACCCCTTCCTCCTCCGCGTCGAACGCCCCGGCCGCTACCTCGGCCTCGAGCGGAACGTCGTCCGGAAGGACCTCGCCTCCGCCGGGCTGACGCTCTGCCTCGCCTTCCCCGACGCCTACGAGATCGGGATGAGCCACACCGGGACGAAGATCCTCTACGAGCTCGTCAACCGGCGCGACGGCTGGGCCTGCGAGCGGAGCTACGCCCCGTGGGTCGACCTCGAGGAGGTGATGCGCCGCGAGGCGATCCCGCTCTTCTCCGTCGAGTCGTGCGCCGCCGTGCGCGACTTCGACGTCGTCGGCTTCTCCCTCCAGAGCGAGCTGAACTACACGAACGTCCCGAACATGCTCGACCTCGCGGGGATCCCGGTCCTCGCGTCGGAGCGGGGCGACGCGGACCCGGTCGTCATCGGCGGGGGCCCGTGCGTCGCGAACCCCGAGCCGGTCGCCGACTTCTTCGACGTCTTCCTGATCGGCGACGCCGAGGAGGCGCTCGGCGTCTTCCTCGACGCCGTGACGGCGACGCGGGGCCTGCCGCGGCGCGAGCGTCTCCTCGCGTTCGCCTCCTGCCCCGGCATCTACGTCCCGTCGCTCTACGACGTGAGCTACGACGGCGACCGGGTCGTCGCGTACACGCCGAACGCCCCCGGCGTCCCCGAGCGGGCGAAGCGCGTCTGGGTCGAGCGGCTCGACCCGTCGGTCTACCCGGAGAAGCCGATGGTCCCGTCCGTCGACATCGTCCAGGACCGGCTCGGCCTCGAGATCATGCGCGGCTGCACGCAGGGGTGCCGCTTCTGCCAGGCGGGCTACTGGTACCGCCCCGTCCGCGAGCTCGACCCGGCCGACGTCGCCCGGATGACGAAGGCGTTCATCGACGAGGCGGGGTGGTCGGAGGTGGGCCTCCTCTCCCTCTCGTCCGCCGACTACTCCCAGATCGAGCCCCTCGTCGCCTGCCTCGCCCCCGAGCTCGCGAAGACGAAGGTCTCCATCTCGCTCCCCTCGCTCCGCGCGGAGGCGTTCTCCGTCGCCCTCGCCGACGCCGTCTCCGAGGTGAGGAAGTCGGGGTTCACGTTCGCGCCCGAGACGGGCTCCGACCGCCTCCGCCGCGTCATCAACAAGACGTTCACGAACGGCGACATGGTGAAGGCGGCCGGCGTCGCCTTCGAGCGGGGCTGGGACCTCATCAAGGTCTACACGATGATCGGCCTCCCCTCCGAGACGACGGCCGACCTCGACGAGCTCGTGACGCTCGTCGCCGACATCCTCGCCGAGGGGCGGAGGAAGGGCGTACGCGCGACGGTTCACGTCTCCGTCGGCTCGTACGTCCCGAAGAGCTTCACGCCGTTCCAGTGGTCCGCCTTCGACGGCGTCGAGACGCTCACGGGAAAGCTCGCCTACCTGAAGGAGAAGCTCCGCCCCGTCCGCGGGGCGAAGATGAAGTGGCACGAGCCGAAGGAGGCCGAGATCGAGGCGCTCCTCTCGCTCGGCGACCGGCGGATGTCGAAGGCGCTCCTCGAGGTCTGGAAGCGGGGCGGCAGGTTCGACGGCTGGTCGGAGCACTTCTCCTGGGCGCGCTGGACCGAGGCGCTCGAGGCGGCCGGGATCCCGAAGGAGCGGCACCTCCGCGAGAAGGACCTCAGGGAGACGCTCCCCTGGGACGTCGTCGACGCCTCGATCCGCAAGCCGTTCCTCGTCGTCGAGTGGAAGAAGGCCCTGCAGGAGATGGCGACGGACGACTGCAAGTGGGGCCGCTGCACCGCCTGCGGCGTGCCGGGGAACGGCGAGGACACGGTCCTCGCGAACGGGATGCCCGCGGGCTTCTCGTTCGCCCTCCCGGCCCTGCCGGCGGCCGGCGAAGGTCCGGCGACGCCCGGGGGCTCCGCCGGGCCGGAGCCTCCCGCGCCGACCGACTCCCCGGGGACCGGCGTCGTTCTCCCGTCGGCCTCCGGCGTCGCGAGCGGCGTCGCGGACGCGCGCGACGAGGGGCGCGGCGCGGCCTACGCCGACAAGGCCAAGGGGGCCGCCTACCGGATGAAGGCGACGCCCGACCTCCTCCCCCTCCGCGAGCGCCGGACGACGCGCGGCGGGGCGAGCGAGAGCGCCGCGCTCTCGCGCTCGTGGCGCGTCGCCTTCGAGAAGCTCGGCGACGCCCGCTACCTCTCGCACCGGAACGTGATGGACGTCCTCGAGCGGGCTCTCCGCGCCGCGCGCGTCCCGGTCCGCTACACGGAAGGCTTCAACCCGCACATCCGCCTCTCGATGGGCCCCGCGCTCCCGCTCGGCTCCGAGTCGCGTCACGAGCTCTTCGACCTCGACGTCGTCGACGCCCTGACGCCGGAGCACCTCGCGGCCGTCAACGACCGTCTCCCGCCCGGCGTCCGCCTCCTCGGCTGGACGGAGCTGCCGCCCGGCGCGCCGTCCCTCGGCAAGGCGGCGACGGAGGGGGTCTACCGCTTCACGCTCCCGAACGGCGACGAGGTGACCGAGCGCCTCCGGCTCTCGGGAGAGGGGGCGACGACGCCGAAGCGCTACATCGAGACGACGTGGGGCCTCGCGGCCGAGGACCAGCACGTCATCCGCGTCGTCCGCGAGGAGACCGTCCTGACGCGCTGAGCGCGTCCGGATAGCATTCGGGCATGCCCTTCACGATCCGCTGCCACGCGACGTTCGAGGCCGCCCACCACCTGCGCGACTACGTCGGGGGGCCGGAGCCGGTCCACGGCCACTCCTGGAAGATCGAGGTTGCGCTCGGGACCGACGCGCTCGGGGCGTACGACCTCTCCGTCGACTTCGTCCCGGCCGAGAGGCTCGTGAAGGAGCTCGCCGCGCGGCTCCACGACCGCGACCTCAACACGGTGCCCCCGTTCGACGCGAAGAACCCGAGCGCCGAGAACGTCGCCCTCTGGGTCGCCGACGAGGTCCGGAAGGCGGGCGTCCTCGGGAACGGCGTCCGCCTCGAGGAGGTGACGGTGTGGGAGGGGCCCCGGAACTCGGTGACGTGGCGGCCGTGACGGCCCGCGCGCGGAGGCCCTGGAGACCCTGAGCGCCCGGCCGCGGCAGGCCTCCGTCGACAAGCGGGAGACGGCCGTCGAGAATTGCTTCCCGTGTCGAGCACCGAGAAGTCCCCGCTGTCGCAGATCTTCAGCCTGACGGTCCTCGTGGCCTCCCTCGGCTACTTCGTGGACATGTTCGACCTGCTCCTCTTCCCGATCCTGCGGCAGCCGAGCCTCACCGACCTCGGCGTGCCGCCGGGGGACGCGCAGGTCTCGGCCTACTTCCTCCTGCTGAACTTCCAGATGGTCGGGATGCTCCTCGGGGGGATCTTCTGGGGCGTCCTCGGCGACAAGAAGGGGCGGCTCTCGACCCTCTTCGGGAGCATCGCGCTCTACTCCCTCGCGAACATCGCGAACGCGTTCGTCCACGGGATCCCGGCCTACGCCGCGTGGCGCTTCCTCGCCGGCCTCGGCCTCGCCGGGGAGCTCGGCGCGGCGGTGACGCTCGTGAGCGAGATCCTCCCGAGGAACCTCCGCGCCTACGGCACGGCGATCATCGCGGGGGTCGGGATCTTCGGGACCGTCGCCGCGAGCCTCGTCGGAAAGTACCTGCCCTGGCGGGTCGCCTACCTCGTCGGGGGCGGGCTCGGCCTCCTCCTCCTGGCCACCCGCTTCAGCCTCCGCGAGAGCGCGATGTTCCGCGACCTCGGGCACCGCGACGGCGTGGCGCGCGGGGACTTCCTGAGCCTCTTCACCTCGCGCGAGCGCTTCTTCCGCTACCTCCGCTGCATCCTGATCGGCCTGCCGACCTGGTTCTGCGTGGCGATCCTCGTCTCCTCCGCCCCCGAGTTCGCCCCGAGGATCGGCGTGACGGGCCCGGTGGCCGCCGGCACCGCGGTCGCCTTCTGCTACAGCGGGATCACGATCGGGAGCTTCGCCTCGGGGATCCTGAGCCAGGTCTGGCGGAGCCGGAAGAAGGTCGTCCTCCTCTTCATCCTGGGGACGCTCGCCGGCGTCGCGGCCTACCTCTCCCTCCGCGGGCTCACCCCGATGGCCCTCTACCTCCTCGCGGGCTACCTCGGCCTCGCGACGGGCTACTGGGCCGTCTTCGTCACGATCGCCGCCGAGCAGTTCGGGACGAACCTGCGCTCCACCGTGGCGACGACCGTGCCGAACTTCGTCCGGGGCTCCGTCCCGCTCATCACCGGGAGCTTCTCGTTCCTCGCCCCGCGCCTCGGCTTCATCGGGAGCGCCTGGACGGTCGGCCTCGTCTGCATCGGCCTCGCGCTCGTCTCCCTGGGCGGGATGGCCGAGACCGCGGGACGGGACCTCGACTTCCTGGAATGAACGAAGGGCCGGCGACGAGGCCGGCCCTTTCCCGCGCCGCGGTCGCCGGGGAGAGGCGCGTCGCCCCTTCCCGGCCCCGCGCTACTTCCCGCCCTGGGCCGTCCCGAACGAGGGGAGCGCCATGCCGAGGCCCGCCTTCGCGGCCTGCGGCAGCTCCTCGGGGGCGGCCGGCCGCGGCCGGTAGGTCGGCAGCGGGACCGACTTGCCGCCCGCGTAGATCGGGTGGCGCCCCTTGTCGCGGTACCAGTCGGCGAGCGTCGCCGTCTGGTGCATCTCCTCGATGATCTGCCTCCAGCCGGCGCCCGTGTTGTAAGCGCAGAAGGAGATCTCGCCGAGCTGCGTGCCGTACGGGATGATGCACATCTCCGTCCGGCGGAAGTCGTAGTTGAACAGGTCCTGGAACCACATCCCGGCGACGAGGAGGACGCGCCAGGGGTAGCGCCCCTTCTTCGCGATCCCCATCGACTGGCCCGTGTGCCCGTCCATGATCTTGAGCGTCTCGAGGACGCCGAGGTTCTTCGGGACGGCGTCGGGGCGGATGTTCCGGGCGACCGCGAGGGCCGCCTGGATCACGGTCAGGACGCGGCCGCGGGCCGCGTCGGTCACGACCGTCAGGTCGCGCAGCAGCCGGTCGACGTCGAGGATCTGGGTCACCGGGACCGCGTCGCCCGTCTTCTCGTGGACGAGGACCATCGTCGCGATGCCGCAGTTCGGGTGGCAGCCGCACTTGAGCGAGCCCCACGGCTGCTCGAGCCCGCCGAGGAGGTCGCGCAGGTCGGAGAACGGCGCCGAGGCCGAGAGGGGGAACCAGTCGCGCATCGGCTCGCCGATCCCCGCCTGGAGCTTCACGTCGCGCGCGAGGTCCGAGAGGGTGTAGCGCTGCCGCTTCCTCGTCTCGTCGTCGATCTCCTCGTCCCGCCCCGTGAAGGAGACGGGCTGGAAGGAGAGGGCGTTGATCTTGTCGATGTTCCGGATCGCGAACTTCACGATCTCGCCGACCTGGTCGTCGTTGATCGAGTTCACGATCGTGATGACGAGCGTGACGTCGATCCCGGCGGCCTTCAGGTTCTCGAGCGCCCGCTCCTTGACGTCGTAGAGGTTGCCGACGCCCCGGTGCGTGTTGTGCTCGTTGCCGACGCCGTCGAACTGGAGGTAGACGAGGCGGAGCCCCGCCTCCGCGGCCGCCTTGGCGAACCCCGGCTCCTGGGCGAAGCGGATGCCGTTCGAGGCGCACTGGACGGCGAAGTAGCCGATCTCCTTGGCGTAGCGGACCGCCTCGAGGAAGTGCGGCGAGAGCGTCGGCTCGCCGCCCGAGTACTGCACCGAGAGCTGACGCCGCGGCTTGATCGACGCCGCGTTGTCGAGGATCTCCTTGATGTCCTCCCAGGAGAGCTCGTGGACGTAGCCGACCTGGTTCGCGTCCATGAAGCACGGGTTGCACATCATGTTGCAGCGGTTCGTCAGGTCCACCGTCAGGACCGCGCCGCGCCCGTAGCGGATCGACGAGGAGCCGTGCTCGTGGAGCTTGTCCTTCCCGATCCTCACGTCGCGCCCGAAGAAGTTCCCCTCGAGCCGGCGGTAGAAGTCGACGTCCGTCGACATGATGTCCTCGAACGTGCCGTGCTTCGGGCACGTCTTGACCATCCAGATCTCCTGGCCGCGCTGGACGATGTCGGCCGGGATCTCGCCGGGGTGCCCGTCGACCAGGGCGCGCAGGTCCTCCTGCCCCTTCACGATGGCGTCGCGCACCTCGCGCGTGCAGACCGGGCAGAGGGAATCCGTCCGCCTCGGGAAGCCGAGCGGCGGCTTGCTGCGCTCGTGGCTCTTCGGCAGGGGCTCCGGCGACCACGCCGGGTGGAAGGACCGCGCGGGCACCTTCCGGTTGGCCCACTGGAACCCCTTCCAGGCGACGTCCGCGGCACCCCGCACCGCCGAGTAGAACGCCTCACGCATCATCTAAGGTCCTCCCAGGGTGGCGGCTCCGGATCCGTCTGCCCGAAGAGGGCAAGCCGCCTCGCACACATAGCCGGGCAGAATACCATTCCGGTCCGTCATGTCCCGCCCCGCTCCGGAGCGTACGGCGAAGCGGCCAGGGGCGGGGTGCGGCCGGTCACGAGGTCGGCCAGGACGGCCGCCGCGGCCGGCGCGAGGAGGAGCTCGTCGCCCCCCCAGCCCGCCGCCACGAAGAGCCCCGGCGTCCCCGTCTCGCCGAGGAGGGGACGCCGGTCCGGGGCGGAGCGCTCTCTCGAGGAGCCGGTCCCGGCGACGCCCCACGCCCCGGAGGCGGGGACGAGACGGGCGACTTCGGCGAGGAGCGCCGCGACCCGCGCAGCGGGCAGCGCGGCCGCGCCGTCGTCCGGGGCCGGCCTGCCAAGGGCGAGGATCGTCCCGTCGCGGCGGGGCACCAGGACCGCGCCGCGGGCGAGGAGGAGCCGGACGGGCCGGTCCGGGTCGGCGGAGGCGTCCAGCTTCAGCCACGGCCGGGCGGCGGAGACGAGCAGGAGGGGCGGCGCCCCGGAGAGCCGACCGGAGCCTCCCCGCTCCGCGAGGACGACGGCCTCCGCGGGAAGGGTCCCGATCGGGGTCTCGACGCCCGCGACGCGCCCGCCCGCGACCGCGACGCCCAGCGCCCGGACCCCCTCGTGGACGCGGACGCCCGCCGACCGCGCGGCGAGAGCGAGCGCCCGACCCACCCGTCCGGCCCGGGCGACTCCGTCCCGCGAGAATGCGAACGCCGCGTGGAGCGACGCCGAGAGCGCCGGCTCGCGCCCCCGCGCTTCCTCGGGCTCGAGCACCTCGAAGTGGAGCCCGCGAACCCGCTGCGCGTCGAGGGCCCGGTCGAGCGCGACCTCCTCCGGCTCGTCGAGCGCCACGGCCATCGCTCCGCGCTCGTCGTACTCGCACGGGAGGCCCGTCTCCTCCTCGAGGGCCGAGATCCAGTCGGAGAAGAGGTGCCGGGAGAGGAGGGCGAGGTCGGCGACCGCCTCCGGCATGCCGTCGGCGTTCGCCTGCGCCGCCACCGGTCCGCCCGGCCCGGACGGGGTCCCGGCCCGGCCGCCCGCGAGGAGGTCGACCGTCAGGTCGCGCCGGGCGAGCTCGAGCGCGACGGCGACCGCGGCGAGACCTCCGCCCGCGACGACGACGTCGGCGGGGGCGAGGCCCCGGTTCACGCGACCCGCCCGTCCGCGTCGAGGACCGGCCCGCTCCCCGGGATCTCGGGCGGGCCCCATCGCTCCTCGACCCTCGCGAGGACGGCCCGGCCCACGCTGCGGACGGCGGCGTAGTTGAGCGCGGCGGACGCGGCGATGCCCGCGAGCGGGAGGACGTGCGCGACGGAGCGCCCGGCGGCCCGCGCGGCGAGCCGCGTCGCGAGCTCCTCGGCCACGCGAACCGTGAGGCGCCTCCCGACCGAGAGGCCCGCGCCCGCGGCGAGCCCGGCGACGACCTCCAGGGCGCGCTCCTCGGGAGGGAGCTCGGCGCCGTAGAGGAGGTGGAGGCCGACGATGAGCCGGCTCTGGAGGACGACCAGCGTCGAGAACTCCGGCGCCGTCGCGGCGACCGCGGCCCAGCCCGGCGGCACGCTCGCCACGGCACCGACGAGCGCGGCCCTGCGCGCCGTCGAGTCGATCATCCGGTGGGCCTTCTGCCGCGTCGGGAGCCCCGGCTGGCGGAGAGAGAACCGGCGGACGTCCTCCCGGATCTTCTCGACGTCGAGGTCCGTCGACGCGCGCTTCACGAGCGAGAGGAACGACTCGGCGATCTTCACGGCGGCTCCGCCGCAGTATCATCCCCCCCGTTCGGCCGCCGGAACAAGGCGCCGCCCGAGATCGCGCCAAACGGAGAAGGAGGTCCCCGTGCCCGCGAACCGACACGCCCGATTCGCCCTCGCCCTCTCGCTCGGTCTCGCGCTCGCCGGAGCCGCCGTCCCGGCCGCGGCCGCGACGGCGCAGAAGGCCCCCGCGAAGAAGAAGGAGAAGAAGGTGTCGTCCAAGCCGCGCGACTACGCGAAGACCCTCGCCGTCCTGAAGACCTCCCAGGGAGACGTCACGATCCGGTTCTTCTACGACAAGGCCCCGGGGCACGTGAAGAACTTCGTCGACCTCGCGGCGAGCGGCTTCTACGACGGGACCCTCTTCCATCGCGTCATCCCGGACTTCATGGTCCAGGGAGGCGACCCGTACACGAAGGACCCGTCCAAGAGCGCCCTCTACGGCACGGGCGGGAACCAGGACAAGGCGGGCAAGCCGCTCAACATCAAGGCCGAGTTCAACGACGTCACCCACAAGCGGGGCGTCCTCTCGATGGCCCGGGCGAGCGACCCCGACTCCGCCTCCTCGCAGTTCTTCATCGTTGTGAAGGACTCCCCCTTCCTCGACCGCCAGTACACGGTCTTCGGAGAGGTCGTGAAGGGGATGGAGGTCGTCGACAAGATCGTCACCGAGTCGAATTCCGACACCTCCGACCCGCGGAGCGGCGGCAAGCCCCGGGCCTACCAGAAGATCATCCGGGTCGAGCTCGTCGAGCAGGCTCCCGACAAGGCGTGACGGACCTCGCCCCGGCCGGCGAGGACGCGTGGCTCCCGGCCGCGCGTTCCCGCTTCGGCCTCCCCTCCTCGGGACCGGTCCTCCCCCTCGCGGGCGACGTCGGCCAGAGACGCTACTTCCGGCTCCGGACCGCGGGCGGCGCCGCCGTCGTCCTCGTCCTCTACCCGGCCCCCTCATCCCCGGCGCAGGAGCGCTGGAGGGAGATCGGCGCCGCCCTCGCCGGCGCGGGAATCCGCGTCCCGGAGCTCCTCGACGACGACCCCGCGCTCGGTGCCGCGCTCGTCGAGGACCTCGGGGACCTGGACCTCGCCGCCGAGATCCGCGAGGCCTCTGGCGCCGAGCGGGAGCGGCTCCTCGACGAGGCCGAGGAGCTCCTCGGGCCGATCCGGCGGATCGCCCGCACGGCCGCCCTCCTCAACCCGCCGTTCGACGCCGCCTTCTTCGGCTCCGAGCTCGCGCACACGCGCCGGTGGGCGCTGGAGCACGACGGCGCCTCGCCGCTCGCCGAGTCACGCGCCGCCCTCTGGGAGGAGCTCGCCGGCCGCCTCGCGGCCGAGGCGGCCGACCCGGCGCTCGGCGGAGACGCCGTGCCGACCCACCGCGACTTCCACGCGAACAACCTGATGCGCGCCCCCGACGGCGCGCTCGCCGTCATCGACTTCCAGGACCTCCGCTTCGGCCCCCCCGACTACGATCCCGTTTCCCTCCGATTCGAGCGTGCGGGAGCCCTCGCGCCGGCGCACGGGGAGGCCTACCGGGAGGCCGTGCTGCTGCAGCGGGCCTGGAAGGTCCTCGGCACGTTCGAGAAGATGCTCGCCCTCGGGCGGGAGGTCTACCGGCCCCACCGCGACGCGGCCGTCCGGACGATCCGGCGCTGGACGCGCCCCGGCTCCTTCCGCCCGCTCCTGGATTTCCTCCCGGGCTGAGGGCGTATCATCCGCTCCCTCAGGAGGCCCCCGTGCCCAACCTCGGCATTCCCGAACTGATCCTCATCCTCGCCATCGTGGTCCTGCTCTTCGGCGTGGGGAAGCTGCCCCAGCTCGGGAAGGGAATCGGCGAGGGCATCCGCAACTTCAAGCAGGCGGTGAGGGAAGGCGAGCAGAACCCCCCGAAGAAGGACCCCTCCTCGGGCGAAGGCGCCGGGACCCCTCCCACCGCTCCGAAGTGACCCCCGGCCGCCTGCGGGCCGCGGAATAGCGGCCCCGGCCGTCGCGTTCTCCGTACCGTCGCGGTCGCCCCGGGGCCGGATCCACGGCCCGGTGTCGCGTCCCGACCTCGGGAGCTGAGCCTGTCATGAAGATCGCAAAGCGCGTGTTCCTCTTCCTCGCGGTCAACGTCCTCGTCGTCGCGACGATCTCGATCGTTCTGAACCTGCTCGGCGTCCGCCCCTACCTGGACGCCCGCGGGATCAACATGACGGCCCTGGCCGTCTTCTGCCTCGTCTGGGGCTTCGGCGGGGCCTTCGTCTCGCTCGGCCTCTCGAGGGTCATGGCGAAGTGGGGGATGGGCGTGAAGCTCATCGACCCGGCGACGCCGGACCCGGGCGCGCAGGAGCTCGTCTCGACCGTCCACCGCCTCGCCCAGGCCGCCGGCCTCCGGACGATGCCCCAGGTGGGCGTGTACGACTCCGACGAGGTGAACGCCTTCGCGACCGGACCGACGAGGAACCGCTCCCTCGTCGCCGTCTCGACCGGCCTTCTCCGGCGGATGCGCCGCGAAGAGGTGGAGGGCGTTCTCGGCCACGAGATCGCCCACGTCGCGAACGGCGACATGGTGACGATGACGCTGATCCAGGGCGTCGTGAACGCCTTCACGATGTTCCTCGCCCGCGTCCTCGCGTTCTTCGTCGCGCAGCTCTTCCGCCGCGACGACGAGGAGGGGGGCGTCTCGCACCTCGTCTACTTCGTCGCGACGCTCGTCTTCGACGTCGCCTTCTCGATCCTCGGCTCGATCGTCGTCGCCTGGTTCTCGCGCCTGCGCGAGTTCCGCGCCGACGAGGGGGGCGCGCGGCTCGCCGGCCGCGAGCAGATGATCGGCGCCCTCGAGGCCCTCCAGCGGACCTTCGGGATCGTCGACCCGGCCTCGGGCCAGGCGGCCGTCCAGACCCTCAAGATCTCCGGTCACCCGACGGGGCTGATGCGCTTCTTCTCGACGCACCCGCCGCTCGAGACCCGCATCGCCCGCCTGAAGACGCTCGCGATCTAGCCCCGCCGGGGCTCCGCACGAACGAAGGCCGGCGCGTCGCGCCGGCCTTTTCGTCTTGCTCCCGGGAGCGCGGGCACGCGCGGCGCGGAAGGGGCTGAGGGGGTTCGGGGGAGGCGATTTGCGCCTCCCCCGATCAGAGCCCGTCGAAACCCGGCGGTCCGGGTTTCCCCCCTCACTCAGTGCGAGCGCAGCGAGCTTCGTCTCCGCGCGGAAGGGGTCTGGGGAAACCCGGCGGTCCGGGTTTCCCCAGGCCTCTCATGCGTGGTCGCGGCGCTTCAGCGGCGGCTTGAGCCGCAGGAGCGAGATCTTCGCCCGGAGCGTGTTCCGGTGGATGCCGAGCGAGCGCGCAGCCTGACCGAGGTTTCCCTCCGCCTTCGTGACCGCCGTCGCGACGTACTTCCGCTCGAACTCCTTGCGTGCCGTCTCGAGCGGAATCCCCTTGGAAACGAGCTCGTCGATGATCCTCTGAAGCTGTCCGTCGAGCGTCACGGTGACCTCATCCTCCTCGTCGAGACGAACCCCACGCGGGGCGAAAGGGGACGGGAACTTATCACGGGGTCGCGCGAAGAGGAACGTCGCGGGAAGTGGAAACCGCTTCCCGCGACCGACGCGCTACTTCAGCTCGACGAAGTCGCCCACGATCATCGAGTCGACCATCGAGGTGACCTTCGCGACGCAGGTGTGCGGCTTCGTCCAGAGCACCGCGGCCTCTCCGAGGAGCGTGCGGATCGTGCCGCCGGAGGCCCGGTTCCGGTAGATCGTGAGGAAGTCGCCCGGGTAGAGACCGTCCTCCTCGCCGAGGTCGAGGAAGACGACGCTGTCGGTGCCGACGGGCGTCGCGCGGTCCTTCACGGAGACGATCTGGCCCGTGACCTTCCCGGAGGGCCGGTCGCACTGCGTGAGCGGGGCGCTGGCGCGAACGAGCGGGATCGGGATCGGCTCGAACGGGATGAGGAGGTCGCCGATGTACGCCGGCTCGCAGGACTCGGTGAACTCGAGGATCGCCGTCGTCTCCTGGACGCAGACGACCTTCGCCCGGCCGGGCGTCGCGTAGAAGCGACCGACGACGTCGCTGATCGAGCCCGCCTTGTAGACCTGGTACTCCGGCCGGATGACCCAGAAGACCTGCCCGGCCATGAGCCCCTCGCGCGCGCCGACGTCCGAGTAGACGACGTCGCCGGTACCGAGCATGTCGCGGCTGTCCTCGTACTCGGCGGCGACGATCCGCCCGGTGACGGGCTCCTTGTCCGTGCCGATCCAGCCGGCACAGTAGACGTCGTCCTCCCAGCCGACCGGGAACGGCGCCGACGGCGCCATCCTCTCGGGCGACACCTCCTCGATCACGGGGGGTGTCTCGACGGCCTGTTGCGGCACGGGAAGCGGGGACGCCTCCGGAAACCTGGCCCGGTCGGCTCCGGCAACCGGGAGCGAAACGACGGCGGCGAGAACGACCATTCCGGGGACGAGGAACACGCGCTTCACGGCTCCGACCTCCTCGAGGACGCCGCGGTGCGACCGCGCCCGACGGCCTCGGCTCGATTCTTCCGGACTTTCCGCGCTAAGTTACCGCAACGGCCGCGTTTCTCAAAGCCCCGTGGTCGCCGTGGCCGTCGCGGGGGTCTGGGCGAGCTTCGGGAGCTTCCTCAGGTACCGGCTTTCCGGGTAGTCCCGGCGGAGGCGGTCGAAGAAGGCCCGGGCGTCCGCGTCCCGGCCGAGGACGTGATCCGTCTGGCCGGCCCAGAAGAGCGCCTTCTCCATGGCCGAGTACTCCGGAAACGAGGCGAAGAGGCCCGCGAAGCGGTTCCGGGCCGACTCCCAGGCACCACGGCGGTAGTAGTAGTGGGCCACGAGGAACTCGTGCTCGGCGAGCAGGTCGAGCATCGCCCGGTAGCGCGCCCGGGCCTCGGTCGCGTAGGGCGACCCGGGGTAGTTCTGGAGCAGCTCGCGGTAGCTCTGGGTGGCGAGCCGGGTGTTCGCCTGGTCGCGGTCGGGCTTCTCCGCCTGCTTGTCGGAAACCTGCGCGAGGCGGAAGAGGGCGTAGTCGGAGCGGGGGTGGGAGGGGTAGCGGCTCCGGAAGTCCTTGAAGCGCCCCTGCGCCTCGACGTAGCCGAGCGGGGTGTCCTCCTCGAAGAAGGAGTCCGCGAGGCGCAGCGCCGCCTGCTTGCCGAGGGGGTCGTTCGCGTAGTTCTCGGCGACGAATCGGAGGTACTGCCTTCCGACCTCGTACTTCTTCTTCGAGCAGAGGGCGTCGCCGCGGGCGTACGCCTCCTCCTTCGACATCGTGAGGAGCTCGCGCGTGATGCTCGACGGATCGGACGACTTGCAGGCCGCGCCGCCGAGGACGGCGAGGGCGAGGACCACCGGGCCGGACGTTCGTAGGATTCGCTGGAACATGATTTCTCCGGACTCAGCCCGGCGCGTTCTCGGGCGAGGCGACGACGAAGGATAGGGTGTCCCTGAGGCCAACGGGAGATCCCGCGAGGGGGAACTGCCTGAGGATCGTTCCCGCGGCGGCCCCCTCGTAGGGCTGGGCCTTCACGCCGCCGAGCCGGAAGCCCCGCGCTTCGAAGGCCAGGCGGACGCGCTCGAAATCGCGGCCGATCAGGTCGGGCATGACGTAGAGGACGTCGGCGGCGCCCCGGTTGACGAGGACGTCGACGGGCGTGTCGGGCTCGGCACTCGCCCCCGGGACGACTCCCTGCCCCACGACGCCTGGCGGCCCGGGGAGCCGCACCGCCGAGACGACGCCCTCGGCGAGCCCCTGGCGCGTGAGCGAGAGGGACGCGGTCCGGGGCGTCAGGCCGGTGAGGTCGGGGGCGCGCACGATCTCGGGCCCGAGCGAGAGGAAGACGCGGAGGTCCTGGCCGGCCTTCACCGTCATGCCGGCAGACGGGTTCTGGCTGCGGATCCGGTGGACCGGGATCTCGGCGTCGAACGCCTCCTGCGAGCGGTCGACGACGACGCGCAGCCCCCGCTCGGCCGCGAGCGCCGTCGCCTCGTCCACCGACTTTCCCGTCAGGTCCGGGACCTCCTCGGCCTTGCCGAGGACGAACCGGGAGAACGAGATCCACGCCGCCACGCCGAGGATCCCGGCGAGGACGAGGGCGTAGAGGATGCGTGCCAGAACGCCGCCCATTCGCGCGGACTTTAGCAGGGGGCGTGCCTTGACCCGGACGGACCTGCCGGAGAGACTCCCTCTCGATGCCAGAGCACACCCGGGGGCAGAAGTCCGTCGCGCAGGCCGGCAGGCCGGCCCTCCCGTTCGCGCGCGCGGACCTGCACGTACACACGAACGCCTCCATTTTCAAGTACTTCAAGGCGGCGAACAGCCACGACTCCTACAACGACCCGGAGGAGGTCTACCGGCTCGCCAAGGCCCGCGGTATGGACTTCGTCACGTTCTCGGACCACGACACGGTCGAGGGGTGCCTGAGGTTCCAGGACCGTCACCCCGACCTGAAGGACTTCTTCGTGTCCGTCGAGGTCGAGACCTGGTTCCCGAAGACCGGCCACCGGATCCACGTGAACGTCTTCGACCTCGACCGCCAGCAGCACGCCGTCATCGACCGGAAGCGGAAGAACATCTTCGACCTCGTCGAGTACCTCCGGGCCGAGGACCTCCTCTTCTCGGCGAACCACCTCTTCCAGTCGTACCGGATGCGGCAGGCCCCCGAGGTCTTCTTCGAGACGATGCTCTCGCTCTTCGACGTCTTCGAGGTCAAGAACGGGTCGATGGCCTACCAGCACAACGCCCTCGTCGAGGACCTCCTGGTCGTCGCCAAGGAGAAGAAGGGGAACCTCGCGCTGGTCGGCGGCTCCGACGCCCACACCTACCCCCCCATCGCCTCGGTCTTCACGATGGCCCCGGGCCGGACGTGGCAGGAGTTCCTGGCGTCGATCCGGCGCGGCGAGTGCCTCTCGTGGGGCTCCGAGATGGGCTTCACGAAGGTCCTCGGCGACGTCTACCGGAGCATCGGGAAGCACTACCGCCAGGTCGCCGACCTCCGGAACCCCGAGTACACGCCGCGCGAGAAGGCCCAGCACCTCTTCTTCTCCATCGCGTCGATCCCGATCTTCGCCGCCGGCCTTCCGGCCGCGGTCTTCGGGCTCAACTACGCCAAGCAGGTCGCCCTCTCGCGAAACCTCACCCGGCGGTTCCGGAAGAAGGGGCTCTCCCGCTCGAGGGAGGGGTGACGCGCCGCCCGGCCGGGACCGGCCCTCTCGTCGGCGCCCACATGAGCGCCGCGGGCGGGCTCGTCCGCGCGGTCGAGAGGGCGGCCGACGCCGGCTGCCGGTCGCTCCAGGTCTTCACGAAGAACTCGAACCAGTGGGCCGGCAAGCCCGTCGTCCCCGCGGAAGCCGCCGCGTTCCGGAAGGCCGCGGCCGCCGCGGGCCTCGCCCCGCTCGTCTCCCACTCGGCCTACCTCATCAACCTCGCTTCTCCCGACCCGGTCGTCCGCACGCGTTCCGTGGAGGCGCTCGTCGACGAGATCGCCCGGTGCGACGCGAACGGCATCCCGTTCCTCGTCCTCCACCCGGGCTCCCACGGCGGCGAGGGGGAGGACGTGGGCCTCGACCGGATCGCCCGCGGCCTCGACGAGGCGGCGGCGAAAACGCCGTCCTCGCAGGCGACCGTCCTCCTCGAGACGGCTGCCGGACAGGGGGCCTGCCTCGGGCACGACTTCACCCACCTCGGGGCGATCCTCGACCGGGCCGACAGCCGCGCCCGCCTCGCCCTCTGCTTCGACACCTGCCACGTCCACGCCGCCGGGTACGACGTCGTCACGAAGGACGGCTGGAGGAGGACGCTCGACGCGCTCGACTCCGCCTGCGGCCTCGGCATCGTGAAGGTCGTCCACGCGAACGACTCGAAGAAGGAGCGGGGCTGCCGCGTCGACCGCCACGAGCGGATCGGCCACGGCGCCATCGGCGAGAAGGGCTTCGCGAACCTGATGACCGAACCCGCGTTCGAGCACGTGCCGAAGATCCTCGAGACCCCGAAGGACGAGGACGGCAAGTGGGACCGCGAGGGCCTCGCGGCGCTGAGGAGGCTGGCGCGGAGGAAGGGGACGGCGTAGGGAGGCGAAGGACCGGGACCGGGACCGGGACCGGGAGCGGGGCGGGAGAGGGAGAGGGAGAGGGAACGGGAACGAGAACGATCCGGATCCGACGTCGTGCCGCTCGAGCCGCGCACGCAAGGGATGTCCCACGGCTCGCCCTGCGCGCCCGCGACCCGCATCGGCTCCGCTGCGCGGGCCGCCGGGGCGCTCGCGAACTCCTCGCGCTCGCCGGGGGGCTGAGCTTCGCGCGCCCCCCGGACCCCCTACCCCGATCGAAGCCCCGCTGTCCTGCAGGAGATGGGCTCGTCAAACAGCGCGAGCACCTGGTCCGGCGGCCTGCTCGCGGAACCGTGCGGGACCCCGCGGGTGCTCGAACGCTCGCTCGCGGGACGCCCCTTTCGTGCGCTCACGGCGGGCGCGCAGCCACCGGCGGGGAGAAGACGCCACTCCGAATCTCGCGCGACCCGTCGCGAAGGGACGCCTGCGAGAGCGCCGCTCGCAGAGCCGCCGCGCGGTTCAGTCCGCAGGCCGGCGGAAACGCAGGTGCACGAACACGCTGTAGCCCGCGACGAGCGTGAGCGCGGTGAGGAGGGCCACGAGCAGGGACGTCAGCACCGTCGGCGTCGCCGCGGCGTTCGAGACCGTCAGGCCGCGCGTGGGATCGCCGAACGCCGGGACGAGGCGGGGATAGAGACCCTGCCCGACGATTCCCCAGAGGGACGCGATCACGGCGGACGACGCGAGGAGCGCGGCGCGTGCACGGCCCGCCTTCACGAGGAAAGGAACGGAGACGAGCGAGGCGAGCATCACGACCGGTGCGATCCACGTGAGCGGGTGGTGGTAGCCGCTCCAGAGGTGCGGGGCGGCCCACAGCGAGAGAAGCGCGGAGACGCCGTGGCAGGCGACGACGGCGACCCAGGCCCGCAAGGCCGTGTCCTGCACGCGCTCGCGAGAGGCCTCCCCTGTCCGGAGATTCAGCCAGCAGGCGCCCTGCAAAGCGTAGAGCGCCACGACCTCGAGACCGACGACGAAGGCGAAGACGTTCAGGAGATCTGTGGGTGTTCCGGCGAAGCCACCCTGGGCATCGAGGCTCAGGCCGCGAAGGACGTTCCCGAGGAGGAATCCGGGGAGGAACGCGGCGAGGACGCAGAGAGCTGCAAACGCGCGGTCTCGCGATACGGATCGTTCGACGTTCCCGACTCCGAGCGCCGCGGCTCTCACCACGAGAACCAGGGCCAGAAGGGCAAGCAGCAGCCCAAAGGCCGAGATCACCGTCGCGCGGACCGGCGGAAAGGCGGTGAAGAGAGCGGCGACTCCGGCGACGAGCCAGAACTCGTTCCCGAACGTCGCCGGGCCGAGGGAGCCCAGCGCGACTCTCCGTTCCTTCTCCTCGCGCAATCCCACGAGCAGCAGCGTCCCGACGCCGCCGTCGATCCCGTCGAGCACCGAGTAGCCCGCGAAGAGGATTCCGACGAGGAGGAACCAGGTCAGCTGAAGGTCGGTCATCTCACGCCTCCAAGGAACCGCTCGTTCTGATGCCGGGCCTTTGAGGAAAGGTTAGCGCCGTCGCGTTCGCCGGGGTACCACGAGTGCTCGCTTCTCGGCGGATTCCTCTCCCTACGCGCCCCAGTAGCCCTTCGGTGGTCCGGACTCCACGTTCGCGCTCGGGCAGAGTGTAGAGTGCAGACCAGACCCCGTAAGTGGGGTTGCGGGCTCGCGAGCTCCGCCGGCCGCGGGAGGGGTGGGGCGTCTCGGAGGCGACCCCGAGCACGGCCGGCGACCCTCTCGATTTCGCGAGGAGCGGGCGGGGATCGGGCCCGCGCGCTGTTTGAGCGAAGCGAGTTCGCGCGGGCCCCCGCCCGCCCGCAGCGAGATCGTCAGCGGGTCGGCCGCGCGCAGACAGGCAGCTCCGAGCATGGCAGGGTGCATTGGGGAAAAGGTGGGGGTCCGGGGGGCGCGCGAAGCTCAGCCCCCCGGCGAGCGCCGAAGAGATGCCCCGCCCCGAGCGCGGCCCCTGAGGAATCGACGGAACGGCGAGGAACGAAAGGTGCCCCGGTCCTCCGGCGCCCCGGCTCGCTCTGCTATCCCGCGAGCCTCCGGACGACCTCGGCGACGGCTCCTTCCACCTCGGGCGTCATCGGCGCGCCGAGGTCGAACTGCTTCGCCGAGATCCCGAAGACGACGATGCTCCTCGGGAGGAGGCCGAGGACTCGCGCCATCTCGATTCCCTCGGCCACGCCGGCGCCGTGCGTGGTCGCCCAGGAGATGGCGGCCGGGAGCTTCCCCGCGAGCGCGTCGATCTCGAGGACCGTGCCGGGCGGGTCGTCGGAGACGACCGCGTCGACGATCACCACGTCGTCCTCCGGGCCCCAGAGGGAGACGAGGCCCGGCGCGTCGCCCGCGTGCTCGCGGAGGACGAGGGACGGCGAGGGGACGAGGCGGCGGACCGTCTCCCAGCCCGCCGCGTCGTCCCCGCGAAGGTCGTTCCCGACTCCGATGACGACGCGTGCCACGCGCCCAGTGTCTCTCAGTCCCTCTCGATCCTCACCCTGAGGGCGTGCGTCGCGCACGAGATGCACGGGTCGTAGTTCCTCACGGCCTGCTCGCACTGCCAGGTCAGCTTGTCGAGAGGCATGTCGAAGCGCGCCTCGACGAAGGCCCGGAGGTCGTCTTCCACCTGCTTCTGGTTCTGCGAGGTCGGCGGGACGATCTTCGCCTCCTGGATGAGGCCGTCGGCGCCGATCCGGTAGCGGTGGTAGAGGATCCCGCGCGGCGCCTCGGAGATGGCGGCGCCCGTGGCGGCGCGGGGAGGCACGTCGACGGACGGTGCGGGCGGCGGCTCCCACGCGTCGAGGATCCGGAGCGCCTCGTCGATCGCCCAGAGGGTCTCGACGGAGCGGACGACAATGCTCTTGAAGGGGTTCCGCTCGACAGGCCCCAGCCCGGCGGCCGCGGCGGCCTCCTGGATCTGCTTCGGGAGCCGGTCGAAGTTCAGGGCGTAGCGGGCGAGCGGCCCGACGAGGTAGATCCCCCCGGATTTCTTTCGCGAGTGGAGCGCGTTCGCGTGCTCGACGTGCTCCTCGACGAAGTGGCTCTCGTACTCGGAGACCGCGACGTCGAGGCCGCGGCTCGAGACGAGGCGACCCTCGCAGAGCGGGTACTCGTCGGGGTGGCGGAGCGCGACGAACTCGTAGTCCGGCGCGAAGTCGGGGAACGTGAGTCCGCCGGCGACGGAGAGGAGCTCGACCGCGATCGGGCGGACGGCACGGAGCTTCCCGGCGAGCGCCGCGAGGTCGGCCGGCGCCGGCAGCTTGTAGAACCCTCCGACCTTCACGTTGATCGGGTGGATCTCCCTCCCGCCCACGAGCGTGACGACCTCGTTGCCGACCTTCTTGAGCGCGAGGCTCTTCGTGACGAGCTCGGGGTGGTCCTTCGCCATGTGGATGGCGCTCTCGTAGCCGAGGAAGTCGGGGGCGTGGAGCATCGCGACGTGGAGGACGTGGCTCTCGATCCACTCGCCGCAGTAGAGGAGGCGGCGGAGCTCGCGAAGGCCTCCGCCGACGGTGATGCCGCAGGCGGCCTCCATCGCGTGGACGGAGCTCATCTGGTAGGCGACCGGGCAGATGCCGCAGATGCGGGCCGTGATGTCGGGCGCCTCCGTGAACTTCCGGCCTCTCAGGAACGCCTCGAAGAAGCGCGGCGGCTCGTAGATGTCAAGGCGCGACTCGACGACCTTGTCCCCCTTCACCTTCACGTAGATCCCGCCCTCCCCCTCGACGCGGGCGAGGGCGCCGACGGCGACCGTCCGGGAAAGCCCCTTTCCCTTCGCGGCCGGCTCGGCCTTCTTCGCGGCCTTCTTCTTCGGCGCGGCGTGGGCGCTACTTCTGCTCATGGATCTCGCTCTCCCGGCGGAACGGCTCCGCGCCGGCGTTGAACGACCGGAACGCCCGGACGATGCCGCCGTTGTCGACGCCCAGCTGCGCCCATCCCGCCGCGAGGGCCGACGTGTTCGGGGTCTCCATCGGCCCGAAGCAGCCGTAGCAGCCCCGGGAGTACGAGGGGCAGAGGGCGCCGCAGCCCGCCTGCGTGACGGGGCCGAGGCAGGGCGTGCCGTGCGCGACCATGACGCACGGCGTCCCCCGCCGCTTGCACTCGACGCAGACGGCGTACGTCGGGACGACGGGCTTCCGGTGGTTCAGGAAGGCGCTCAGGACCTCGACGAGCTGGGTCTTGCTGACGGGGCAGCCGCGCAGCTCGAAGTCGACGAAGACGTGGTCGACGACGGGCGTCGACTTGTTCAGCGCCTCGATGTACTGGGGGGAGGCGTAGACGGCGCGCGTGAACTCGGCGACGTCGCGGTTGTTCCGCAGGGCCTGGATCCCCCCCGCCGTGGCGCAGGCGCCGATGGTGACGAGGAAGCGCGCCGAGCGGCGGATCTGGTGGATCCGCTCGGCGTCGTGCGGCGTCGTGATGGAGCCCTCGACGAGGACGACGTCGTACGGGCCCTTCTCGACGGCCCGCGACGCCTCGAGGAAGTTGACGATGTCGACCTCTCCCACCACGGCGAGGAGCTCGTCCTCGCAGTCGAGGAGCGAGAGCTGGCAGCCGTCGCAGGAGGCGAGCTTGAAGACGGCGAGGCGCGGCTTCACGTGCGGCCTCACGTCACACCTCGCGCTGGTTCATCAGGTCCCGCACCCTCGAGAAGGGGAAGACGGGGCCGTCCTTGCAGACGAAGTTCGGGCCGTGCTGGCAGTGACCGCAGAAGCCGATGCCGCACTTCATGTTCCGCTCGAGGGAGACGTGGATGCGGTCCTGCGCCACGCCGCGCCGCTCGAGCTCCATGACGGTGTACCGGATCATGACCTCCGGGCCGCAGACCATCGCCACGGTGTTGTACGGGTCGAACGGCACGCGCGGGATCAGCGTGGTGACGACGCCGACGTTCCCGCGCCAGTCGCGCGTGGCGCGGTCGACCGAGACGTGGACCTCGAGGCCGAGGTCGGCCCGCCACTCCTTCAGCTGCTTGCGGTAGAGGATGTCCTCCGGCGTCCGCGCGCCGTAGAGGAGGACGACGCGGCCGTAGCGTTCCCGGTTCGCGAGGACCTGGTAGAGCGCCGGGCGGAGCGGCGCGAGGCCGATGCCCCCCGCCACGAAGACGACGTCGTTCCCCTCGGCTGCCGCGACGGGCCAGTTCGTCCCGAACGGGCCCCGGATGCCGATGGAGTCGCCCTTCTTCAGCTCCTCCATCCCCTTCGTCACCGCGCCGACCGCGCGGGTCGTGTGGACGAGGGCCTGCGGCACGCCCGGGTCGCCGCTGATGGAGATCGGCACCTCGCCGATGCCGCAGACGTAGAGCATGTTGAACTGCCCCGCGGCGAACGCGAACCCGGCGTGCCCCGCCTCGGGGAGGAGCTCGAGCGTGAAGGTGTCGCTCGTCTCCTTCGTCACCCGGTGCACCCGGTACGGCCTCGGGAACATCGGGTCGGGAGAGGACGCGACGGCGCTCATTTGCGGCGGACCCCCTTCGTGGGCATGTCGTCGTAGAGGTCGATGAGCTGCATCCGCGTCACGTCGAGCCTCTGGGACATGATCTCGGAGAAGCGCTTCAGGAGCTCGTAGCCGAGCTCGTGGTCCTTCTCGCACTTCGTCCTGAGGCACTTGCCGTCGAACGCGATGGCGCGGACGAGGTCGGTCGCGTGCCCGTCGAAGTGCCAGCGGTAGGGCGGCACGAGCCACGCCCAGCCCATGATGTCTCCCTCCCCGACCGTCTGGAGGACGAGCGGCCCGTGCGCGGGCGAGAAGGCCTCGATGGCGATCGTCCCCTGGCGGACGATGTAGAACTGGTCGGCATCCTGCCCCTCCCGGAAGAGGTAGGTCCCCGCGTCCCACTTGACGTTCGAGGCGCAGCCCGTGATGAGGGTCAGGTGGTCCTTCCTCATTCCCTTGAGGAAGGGGTGCTCGGCGAGGATCGGCTCCAGCGTCGTGGGGCCGTCGAACATCGTGTCGCCGAGGTCGGGGAAGAAGAACTTCGTCATCGGTCTCTCCTGTTCCCCGCGCGGACCGCCTGGAACGCGCGGGCCTCCTCGGTCAAGTCGATCCCGACGGGACACCAGGTGATGCACCGCCCGCAGCCGACGCAGCCCGTCTCCCCGAACTGGTCGATCCACGAGGCCAGCTTGTGCGTGAGCCACTGCCGGTACCTCGAGGCGCCCGAGCGCCGGACGCTCCCGCCGTGGATGTACGAGAAGTCGAGCGTGTAGCAGGAATCCCAGCGGCGCCATCGCTCGGCGTCCCGGCCCGCCAGGTCGGTCGTGTCCTCGATCGTCGAGCAGAAGCAGGTCGGGCAGACCATCGTGCAGTTCGCGCAGGAGAGGCAGCGCTTCTCCACGTCGTCCCACCGCGGGCTCTCCACCTTCGACTGGAGCGCCGCCTTCAGCCCGGCGGTCTCGAGCGTGCGGCCCATCTTCGCGGCCGCTTCCGCCGAGGCCCCGCGCGCCGCCTCGAGGTCCGAGGCGGTCGCGACCCGCTTCGGGACCTTCTCGAGGAGCACGGCGCCCCGCTCGGAGCCGACCTCCACGACGAGCTCGTGCCGCCCGTCCCGGAAGAGCTCGGTGACCGCGAGGTCGAAGCCCGCCTCGGCCCGCGGCCCGGTTCCCATCGAGGCGCAGAAGCAGGTCCCGTGCGCCTCCGTGCACTGCGCGACGACGAGGAGCGACTCCCTCCGCCGCTCGGCGTACGCCGGCTCGGCGTAGGGCCCGCCGAGGAGGACCCGGTCCTGCCTCCCGATCGCGGCCAGGTCGCACGGCTTGATCCCGAGGAAGGCGTACTTCGGCGCCGACGTGTCCCCCTTCTCGAGCGTGAAGCCGCTCTTCTCGCGGTGCGCCCGGAAGCGGAGGAAGGCGGGCGGGAGGAGCCAGCGCTTGACGGAGTCGGGGCCGACGGCGTGGCCGAAGAGCGCGCCGTCGCCGCGCTCCTTCATCCGGTAGCTGCCCGGGGCCTGCTCGTCGGTCTTCCCGGCCGGGAGCTCGGCGGCGGCGCCGATCTCCCGGAGCGCGATGATGCCGTCGCGCAGCGAGGGGGCCACGACGGTGTGCCCGGAGTCGACGAGCGCGACGAGGAGGTGGGACAGGTCCCCCGCCTCGAGGACGAAGGCGGGCCGCGGGTCCAGGGCCATCGAAGGCGCCTCCCGGAGGCGAAGCCGCGGGACCGCGCCACGACGCGCGGGCCCGTCCGGCTTCTGACCTCTCGTGCCCCTTCAGCCTGCGCGGCCCCTTCTGGCGGTGTCAAGGAGGGGCGTGGCCCCCTGCCGAAAAGGATGCGAACGCATCAAAACAGCTCGGGCCTGGTCCGGATTCGCGGCCGCCGTCCCCAGGAGCCGTCCGCTGCCGGCGCCCCTCACCTGGCCCCCGGCGGGGACCGGCCTGGAGAGGAAGACCCGGAAGGGAGAGGGCTGGACGGGCGGGACGCGGAGCGCGTCCGGCCACGCCCCGGGCCCCGACGTCACCTCGACGGGGATCGACGCCGGGCCGAAGAAGAGGACGAGAGACCCGGGCGGGCCCTCGAGGCGCGCCTCGGCCCCGCGGAAGACGAGCTTCTCGAGGCTCGCGACGCCGAGGACGCGCGGCGGGCGCGACTCGAAGCGGTAGAGGTCGAGCGTCCCCGCGCGCGTCACGGAGAGGAGCCGGAGCCCGGCGTCCGGGGCGCGGAGCGCCGCGAGGCCCGCCCGGCGCGCCGGGTCGAGCCGCGCGGGATCGACCACGACGACCTCCGCGCCGAAGTCGCGGAGCATCGCGAGGGCGACGACGCCGTCGACGGAGCCCTGCGCCTTGGCCGCCCACCGGTGCGGGAGCGGCTCGAACGTGAACCAGCCGTTCACGACGCGGCGCCGGTGCACGAGCTGGTCGACCCACGCCTGCGTCGCCTGCGGCCGGCCCATCGGGTAGTACGCCACGATCGCGTCGGGGCCGAGGCCCGCGAGCGCCGCGGCCGCGGGGGTGGCCTCCGGGAAGCGGAAGGAGGGGACGTCCGCGGGCCAGGTGTCGAGGGCGACGAGGGCGCAGGCGGCGACGGGAAGCCAGCGGCTTCTCACGCGGCGCGCGAGCGCGGCGAAGGCGAGGACGGCCGCCGCGCCGAGCGAGACGTCGAACCACTGGTCGTAGCGGTGGATTCCCCGGACGGAGGAGAGGACGGGGAGGTGCGAGAGGAATGAGAGCGGGCCCGGGCCGACGGGGCGGCCCGCGAGGCGCACCGTCGGGCCGAGGGCCAGGAGGAAGAAGAGCGAGGCGAGGAGGATCCAGGGGAGCGGGGAGCGGCCGGGGCCGCCGAGCGCACGGCGCCGCCGGAAGAGGAGCCACGCGGCGAGGGCGGCGAGGACGGAGAGCGTCGGGAAGTACGCGGCCGCGCCGAGGGGGAAGCCGGGGACCATCCTCTCGAGGAGGTCCCTCACCGGCCCACCGAAGATCCCGCCGTGGAGGAGGGAGAGGACGTCGGCTGCGTGCGCCTCGAACGTCGACGGGTCCGCCACGACGCCGAAGTCGCTCCGGAGCCGGAAGAGGGGCGCGTGCCAGAGCGCGGCGGGCGCGAGCGCGAGGAGCCCCGCCCCCGCGAGCGCGGCGAGACGGCCGGGCCTCCGCGCGTCCCGCCCGGCCGCGAGCGGGACGGCCGCGAGGCACCAGAGCCCTCCCTGCGCGAGGGGATAGAGGCCCGAGAAGGCCTGCGCGAGGACGAAGGCCGCGAAGAGCGCGAGGTCCGCGCGGCGTCCCGTCCGGAGGAAGCGGACCGCGCACGCGGCCGCGAGGACGACGAGGCCCGCGGTGAGGAGGCTCAGGACGCCGAGCGTGTTCATCCGCGCCGGCCCCCACGCGACGAGGATCGCGGCGAGGAACGGGCCCGGCCCCGGGCCGCCGAGCGCGGCGTAGAAGGCGTAGAGCGCGACCGGCGCGAGCGCGAGCGCGAGGAAGTAGGGGACGTTCACGCCGAGCGGCACCGACCCGGCCAGCCGCGCGAACGGGTAGCCGATCAGCGACGGGAGCGGGTAGCACTCGCCGAGCGCGATCGCGTTCGGGGCGGGCGCGAAGACCCGGTCGTCGCGCGCCGAGAAGTCCCCCCGGTCGAAGCGGGCCCAGGCGCGCGCCATCGCCGTCGCGTTCGTCGTCGGGTCGTCGAGGGCCAGCGCGTCCGGCCGCGCCGCGACGAGGTGCGTCGCGGGGCGGAGGAACGTCCGGTGGAGGACGAGGAGCGGCAGGAGGAGCGCGACGGCGGCGGTCAGCCGGAGCCACGGGTCGCGCCCCGCCGCGGTCACTTCACCCGCCAGATTCCCGTCCCGCGGGGGAGGAGGCTCACGCGGACGGCGCCCGGGCTCCCGCTCGGGTCCGGCGTCCCGGCGTCCACGAAGACCTTCTCGAAGCTCGTGCCGTTCACGGCGTACGGCCCGGCCGAGGCGAAGGAGTCGGAGAGGTTGTGCGCGACGAGGACGGTCTCCGTGGGCGTCGTGCGGAGGAACGCGAGGACCGGCGTCGTTCCGGAGAGCGGCGTCAGGAGGGTGAGGTCTCCCTTCGCGAGGGACGGCGCATCCCTGCGGGCGCGGATGAGAGCCCGGTAGCGCGAGAGGAGCGAGGACGGGTCTCCGGTCTGGGCCGCGACGTTCGCCGTCTCGCGCCCGGGCGCGAACGCGAACCACGGCGTCCCGGTCGTGAAGCCGCCGCCGTTCGTCGCGTCCCAGGGCATCGGGGTCCGCTTCGACTCGTCGCCGCCGGTCGTCCCGTTCTCGATCCCGACCTCCTCGCCGTAGTAGAGGAACGGCGCCCCGGGAAGCGTCAGGAGGATCGCCGCCGCGTTCCGCAGCTTCCCCGCGCTCTTCCCGACCTGCGTCGCGAGCCTGACCTGGTCGTGGTTCGTCAGGAACGGCGCGTCGATCGCCCCCTTCGGGTAGGCGCGGAGGACCTCGTCGAGCTTCGCGGCGACGGGGACCGCGTTCCCCTGCGACAGGGCGCGGAGGACCTGCTCGGAGAGGGGGAAGTCGAAGCTCGCGGGGAGCTCGTCGCCCCCGGCGACCGACTTCGACCCGTAGTACGTGGCGATGATCCCGGTGTCGGCCCAGTTCTCGCCGACGAGGAACGCCTCCGGCTTCACCCGCCGGACGTGGGACGCGAACTCCTTCAGGACGGCGTGGGTCTCCGGCGTGTCCTGCTGCCCGCCCGCCGCGCCCGTCTCCACGAGGTAGCGGGTCGCGTCGAGCCGGAAGCCGTCGACGCCCCGGTCGAGCCAGAGGGAGGCGATCTGCTTCACCTCTTCCTTCAGCGCGGCCGAGCGCCAGTTCAGGTCGGGCATCCCGCTCCAGAAGACGCCGTAGTAGTACGCGCCGCCGGCCGGGTGCCACGTGCCGGTGTTCCCGCCCCAGGGCTGCTTCCAGCCCGGGTCCGTCGGGCTCCAGACGTAGAAGTCGCGGTAGGGCGAGGAGGGCGACGAGGAGGCGGAGACGAACCACGGGTGCGAGACCCCGCTGTGGTTCACGACGAGGTCGACGACGACGCGGATCCCGCGCCGGTGCGCCTCGTCGAGGAGCCTCAGGAAGTCGGCGTTCGTGCCATAGTCCGCGGCGATCTTCGCGTAGTCGGTGGTGTCGTAGCCGTGATAGCTCGGGGACTCGAAGACCGGCATGAGCCAGAGGGCGTCGACGCCCAGGTCCGTCGTCGTCTCCGGGTTCCCGTCGTTGAGGTAGTCGAGGCGCGAGATCAGGCCGCGGAGGTCTCCCTTGCCGTCGCCGTCGGAGTCCTTGAAGCTCCGGACGAAGACCTCGTAGAAAACGGCGCCCCGCGCCCACTCGTTGTTCCACGCCGACGCGGGGGGCCGCGCCGGCGCCGGCGCGCCGTCGTGCCCGGCGGGCGCGCTGCTGCCGCAGGTGAGCGCCGCCAGGGCCATCGGCAGGACGAGGAAGAGACGGAGAGAGCGCATCGGTTCCTCCGGGCGTACGCCCGGGAGGAGGATATCGGAGGGCGACGCCCGTGAGCGGGTTCGACGCGGCCCGGCTCGGAGCGGTCATGCAGGACCTCCTCGCGCTCGTCCGCCAGCGGCCGAGGGACCTCCTCCCGTTCGAGGAGGTCCGGGACCGGCTGAAGCTCCGGCGCGTCGTCGACCGGGGGACGCGCGACGTCCCGCTCGCGCAGATCGTCGGCACCTTCGGCAGGCGCGGGGAGTTCAACCGCGCCTTCCTCCCGCGCTCCGAGTCGCTCCGCGAGCGCTGGGAGGACGTCCGCGACCTCGCGGTCGGTGCGGCCGGCTTCCCTCTCGTCGAGCTCTACCAGGTCGGCGACGCCTACTTCGCCGTCGACGGGCACCACCGGATCTCGGTCGCCCGCTCGCTCGGCGCCCCGACGATCGAGGCGCACGTCCTCGAGTTCCTCACGCCCGTCCCGCTCGGCCCGGACGCCTCGCCGGAGGACGTCCTCCAGAAGGAGGGGCTCGCCGACTTCCTCGAGACGACCGGGCTCGTCCCGTCGAGCCCCGACGAGTTCCGGGTGACGCACCCCGGCGACTACGCCGAGATGCTCGAGCACGTCGCGGTCCACCGCTACTTCATGGGGCTCGACCTCTCGCGCGACGTCTCGTGGGAGGAGGCGGTCCGCTCGTGGTACGAGACGCTCTACCGCCCGATGACGGAGACGATCCGCTCGAGCGGCGTCCTCGGCGACTTCGCCGGGCGGACGGAGGCCGACCTCTACCTCTTCACGGCCCGGCACCTCCACGAGCTCCGGATGAAGTGGGGCGACGGCGTCGCCCCGGAGCGGGCCGTCGAGCACTTCCGCCTGAAGACGAGGAAGGAGCGCGGGAAGCGCTCCCGCGGCAAGGGCGAAGGCTGACGCGCGGCGCGTCAGCCCCCGTTCCCGTTCGCCCCGTTCTCGTCCTCCTTCGCCTCCTCGGGGAGGCGGAACCGCCCGGTCAGCGCCGCCAGCTCGCGGAGCCAGCCGGCGCGCTCGCCGTTGAACTCCCACTTCCGCGCCCGGAAGCCCCAGTTGTCGGCCCCCTGGCCCGGCGTGTTCATCCGCGCCTCGCTCCCGAGGCCGAAGACGTCCTGCGCGGGCACGATGGCGAGGCGGGAGACGGACGAGTACGCCGCGCGGACGAGGATGCCGATCGGGTCGTTGGGGTCCCCGCCGAGGTAGGCGAGGACGCGGTGCCGCGTCCCGTCGTCGGACTTGTCCCACCACCCGCGCGTCGTGTCGTTGTCGTGCGTGCCGGTGTAGACGACGCCGTTCGGGACGTGGTTGTGCGGCTGGTAGTCCTCGTCGTTCCCGCCGAACGCGAACTGGAGGATCTTCATGCCCGGGAGGTCGAGGTCCGTCACGAGCGCCGTCACGTCGGGCGTGATCTCGCCGAGGTCCTCGGCGACGAGGTCGAGCTCGCCGAGCTCCCGCGCGAGGGCGTCGAAGAGCTTCCGCCCCGGCCCCGGGACCCAGGCGCCGTCGACGGCCGTCTCCGCCCCCGCCGGGACGGCCCAGTAGCCGGCGAAACCGCGGAAGTGGTCGAGGCGGAGGAGCTCCGTCATCCGGAGGTTCGCCCGGACCCGCTCGACCCACCAGTGGAATCCGTCCCTCTCGAGGACGTCCCAGCGGTAGAGCGGGTTCCCCCAGAGCTGCCCCGTCTCGCTGAAGTAGTCCGGCGGCACTCCGGCGACGCGCACCGGGTCGCCCGCCCCGTCGAGCTCGAAGATCTCCGGGTGCGACCAGACGTCCGCGCTGTCGGGGGAGACGTAGATCGGGATGTCGCCCAGGACGCGGATTCCGCGCGCGTGCGCGGCCTCGCGGACGCGGTCCCACTGCCGGAAGAAGAGGAACTGGAGGAAGACGTGCCAGGCGACCTCGTCGGCGAGCTCGCGCTCGGCGCGGGCGAGAGCGCCCGGCTGGCGGCGCCGCAGCTCCTCCGGCCACTCCCGGAACGCGGCCCCGCCGTAGCGCCCCTTCAGGGCCATGAAGAGCGCCCAGTCGGAGAGCCAGTAGGCCTGGCCGGGCGCCTCGCCGAACCCCTGGAGCTCGGCCCGGAGGTGCGCGGGCCCGTCGGTGCGGAAGCGCTGCCACACCTGCCGCAGCAGCCCTTCCTTCCAGGCGATGACCCGTTCCCAGTCGACGTGGTGGTCGGGGAAACCGGGGGCGCCGGCGAGGGCCGACTCCGGAAGGAGCCCTTCGGCGACGAGGAGGTCGGGCGAGAGGAGCATCGGGTTCCCGGCGAAGGCCGAGAGCGTCCCGTAGGGAGAGTTGCCGAATCCCGTCGGCCCGAGGGGCAGGACCTGCCACACGGTCTGCCCGGCGGAGGCCGCCCAGTCGAGGAAGGCATCGCACTCGGGGCCCAGGTCGCCGATGCCGAATCGGCCCGGCAGGGACGTCGGGTGGAGGAGGATCCCGGCGGCGCGTTCTCTCATTCCGCCGATCCTACCGGAGGGGCGCAACGCTTCGGGGGCTTCGCCCGTAAAAGGAAGCGGGGAATGAAACGGGGCGACCTCTCCCGGCCCACGCTCGCGGCGGTTCTCCTGCTGGCCGCCGCGAGCGTTTCCGCCGGGTGCCGGAAGGCCCCGGCGAGCCCGGTGTCTCCGCGCCCCGTCCCTCCCGCCTCCGCCTCCTCGCCCCTCCTGCTGACGGGAGAGCTGTCCGCCGTCCGTTCGGCCGACCTCTTCGTCCCGGAGACGCCGCTCTGGGCGCTCCAGCTCCGCTTCCTCGAGGAGGACGGCGCCGCCGTGAAGAAGGGCGACCGGGTGGCCGAGTTCGACGCCACCGGCCTGACCGCCGACCTCGACCAGAAGCGGATCGCCGCGGACGAGGCCGAGACCGAGCTCGTCCGCTTCGACGCCGAGCGCACGGGAGCGACGCTGACGCGCGAGCAAACGGTCCTGGCCCGGAAGACGGACGTCGAGAAGGCAAAGGTCGACGCGGCGATCCCGCTCGAGCTCCGGTCGCGACGGGAGCACGAGGAGAAGCAGCTCGAGCTGCGGCGCGCCGAGACCGAGCTCGCGAAGGCCGAGGAGGACCTCGCCTCCTACCGGGCGGCGGCCGAGGCGGAACGAGGGGTCAAGCTCATCGCGCTCGAGCGGGCGCGCCGGGAGCGGGACAAGCTCGAGACCGCGGTCGCGGCTCTCGTCCTCCGGGCGCCGAAGGACGGGGTCTTCGTCGTCGCCGAGAACCCCCGCGAGCGGAAGAAGATCCTGACGGGCGACACCCTCTGGCCCGGGATGACGCTCGGGCGCGTCCCCGACCTCGACGCGCTCCTCGTCGACGCGCTCCTCTTCGACGTCGACGACGGGCGGATCCGGGCCGGCGACGCGGCGGCCGTGGTCCCCGACACCTTCCCCGACCGGATCCTCCCGGCCCGCGTCGCGTCGATCGCCCCCGTCGCGCAGCCCGTCGGTCGCGGGTCGCCGCGGATGGCGTTCCGCGTCCTCGTCGACGTCGCCTCCGGCGACCTTTCCGGGCTGCGCCCCGGGATGTCCGTGCGCGTCGAGGTCCCCCCCGTCACGGTCGCCGCGGCCCCGCCGGCCCGGCCGGCCGCGATCCCGGAACCCGAGGTCGCGACGGCGCTCGTGGCGAAGGCCGAGCGGCGCGACCTCGTCCTCTCCGTCGAGCTCAAGGGCGACCTCGCGGCCCTCGACGAGGAGCCGATCGGTCCCGTGAAGCTGCCGGAGGTCTGGGACTACCGGATCTCGTTCCTCGCCCCGGAGGGAGCGCCGGTGAGGAAGGGGCAGCCGGTCCTCGGCTTCGACACGACGACCCTCCGCCAGCAGCTCGAGGAGAAGAAGGCCGAGGCAGAGTCGGCGGAGAAGGAGATCGAACGCCGACGGCGAAGCCTCGCCCTCGAGAAGGCGGACCTCGAGCTCCTCGCGGCCCAGGTGGAGGCCCGCCGTGCCAAGGCCGCCCTGAAGGTCGACGTGCCGGCCGAGATCTCCGGAGCGAACGAGCTCCAGAAGGCGAAGCTGGACCTCGCGCTCGCCGAGGCCGAGGCCCGCTCGGTGGAGCGCCGGCTCGAGGCGGCCCGGCGCGCGGCCGGCGCGGAGCTCTCGATCCTCGAGGGGCGGCGCCGGCGCGCCGCGCTCCGCGCCTCCGAGCTCGCGACGACGATCGGGCGGATGACGATCCCCGCACCGCGCGACGGGACGGTCCTCTACGTGCCGAACTGGAACGGCGACAAGAAGAAGGTCGGGGACAGCTGCTGGTTCGGCGAGAAGGTCCTCGAGGTCCCCGACCTCGCCCGTCTCGGCGTCCGGGGCGAGGTCGACGAGGCCGACGCCGGCCTCGTCGCCGAGGGGGCCGCGGTCACGCTGCGGCTCGACGCGCACCCGGACCGGGAGGTCCGCGGGAAGGTCCGCTCCGTCCAGCGGACGGTCCAGCGCGCCTCCCCGCAGGTCCCGCTCAAGGTCGCCCGCCTCGCCGTGGCGCTCGAGAGGGTCGACACGGAGCGGATGAAGCCCGGGATGCGCGTGAGGGGGCGCGTCGAGACGGGACGGGTCCCGCGGGCGCTCGTCGTCCCATCCGACGCCGTCGTCCCGACGGAGGCGGGCCCGTTCGTCTGGGTGCCGCGCGGCTCCGGCGTGCGCCGGGTCGCGGTGACCGTCGGGCGGCGGAACGCCGACTGGGTCGAGGTGACGGCGGGGCTCTCGGAGGGGGACTCCGTCCTCCGCGTCGCGCCCTCCCCGCCGCCGGGAGGCGCGTCGTGAGGCGGCGGCTCCTCGCGGGCGCCGGCGCCGCGCTCCTCGTCGCACTCGCCGTCGGCGCGGCGGCCGTGCGCCGCCCCGGGCCGCGCGGGTCCGTCCCGACGCTCGTCGTGAAGAAGGGACCTCTCTCCCGGCAGGTCCGGGCCGAGGGGGTCCTCCGCGCGGTCGACGCGACGCAGGTCCGCGTCCCCGGCAACGACGTGAGCCTGAAGATCGGCTGGATGATCGACGACGGCAGCCCCGTGAAGGCGGGCGACGTCGTCCTCCGGCTCGACCCCTCGCAGACCGTCAAGCTCCTCGCCGACGGGCGCGCGGAGCGCGCGACCTCGGACCGCCGCGGCGAGAAGGACCGCGCCGAGTCGGGCGCCGTCGTCGCGAACCTCGGGCGCGACGCCGAGCAGGCACGGCGCGAGAGGACGACGGCCGAGACGTTCCAGAGCCGGGACCCCGAGCTCTTCTCCCGCCACGAGATCATCGAGGCCGACATCGACGTCGGCCTCGCGGCGAAGAAGGAGACGCACGCCGTCGGCTCGCGGAGCGAGCGCGAGGGGCTCTCGCGGACGAGCGGCGAGCTCATCGCCCTCGACGCGCGGAAGGCGCAGCTGAAGATCGACAAGGCCGAGCGCGAGCTCGCCGCCCTCGAGCTGAAGGCGCCCCACGACGGGATCGTCGTCCTGAAGAGGAACTGGCGCGGCGAGCTCCCCCAGGTCGGGCAGGTCGTCTGGAGCGGCCAGGCGCTCGCGGAGATCCCCGACCTCGGCAAGCTCGAGGCCGAGGTGTGGGTCCTCGAGGCCGACGCGGGCGGGCTCGTCCCCGGGAGGCCCGCGACGGTCTCGCTCGAGGCCCGCGGCGAGGCTCCCGTCCCCGCGACGGTGAAGTCCGTCGACGCCCTCGCCCGGCCGCGCCTCCGGAACGTCCCGATCCAGTACTTCGGGGCCGTCCTCTCCCTCGCGGCGCCGGGCCGCGCCGGGATGAAGCCGGGCGAGAGGGTCGTCGCGACGCTCGACCTCGGCGGCGAGAAGGACGCCGTCGTCGTCCCGCGGAACGCCGTCTTCGAGCGCGGAGGCAAGAGCGTCGTCTTCCGCCGCGACCGGGGGGCGTTCGCCCCCGTCCCCGTCACGCTCGGCGCGTCGGCGCTCGGGCGCGTCGCGATCCTCTCGGGGCTCGCCGAGCGCGACGTCATCGCCCTCGTCGACCCGGAGGCGCGCCCCTCCGCGACGCCGTCCCCCGCGCCGGGGACGAGCCCGGTCGGAGCCGCCCCGTGAGCCTCCGCGAGTCGCTCCTCCGCGCCCTCGAGAGCCTCTCGGCGCACAAGCTCCGCTCGGTGCTGACGATGCTCGGGATGATCTTCGGCGTCGGCGCCGTGATCGCGATGCTCTCGATCGGCGCCGGCGCCGAGCGCCAGGCGCTCGAGATGATCCGCCGGATGGGGATCTCGAACCTCATCGTGCGGGCGAAGGAGTTCCGGCCCGACGAGCTCCAGGAGGTGCGGAAGAAGTCGATCGGCGTCTCTCTCCGCGACGCCGCCGGCCTCGAGGAGGCGGTCCCCGGGGTCGCGTTCACCGGTCCGCGCGTGCGGGTGAACCCCTGGAGCGTCCGCGCCCGCGGCGGCAAGAGCGAGGCGAAGGTCTCCGGCGTCTCGTGGCGGCACGCCGAGCTCGTCTCGCTCCCTCTCGCCGCGGGGCGCTTCCTCTCGAAGGAGGACGAGGAGGGCCACGCCCAGGTCTGCGTCCTCGGGGACGGCGCGCGGCGCGACCTCTTCGGCGGAGAGCCCGCGCTCGGGCGGGTGCTGAAGGTGAACGACGTCTGGTTCACCGTCGTCGGCGTCCTGGCCGCCTCCGGGGAGGCGGGAGACACGTTCCAGGGCGTGCCGGTCGGCTCGACGACGCGCGAGCTCTTCGTCCCCTACACGACGGCCCTCCGCAAGCTCGACCGCGACCCGCTGGAGTCGCCCCTCTCCGAGCTCGTCGTGAAGCTGAAGGACGGAGCCTCCCCGTCCGAGTCCGCGCGGCTCGCCTCCGCGCTCCTCGACCGCCTCCACGGCGGCGCCGCCGACTTCGAGCTCGTCGTCCCCGAGGCGCTCCTCGCGCAGAGCCGGAGGACGCAGCGTCTCTTCAACGTCGTGATGGGGTGCATCGCCGGCATCTCGCTCCTCGTCGGAGGGATCGGGATCATGAACATCATGCTCGCGACCGTCCTCGAGCGGACGCGCGAGATCGGCATCCGCCGCGCCATCGGCGCCCGCCGCAGGGACGTCCTCGTCCAGTTCGTCGTCGAGGCCTTCCTCTTGAGCGCGCTCGGCGGCCTCCTCGGCGTCGTCCTCGGCGTCGCGATCGCGAAGGTCGTCGCCGCCTCGGCCGGGTGGCCCACCGTCGTCACCGTCGGCTCGCTCCTTCTGTCGACCGGCGTCTCCGGGACCGTCGGGCTCCTCTCGGGCTTCTACCCCGCCCTCCGCGCGGCCTCGATCGACCCGATCGAGGCGCTCCGCTACGAGTAGCGCCCGCTGCCGCGCCTCTCAGCGCGCCAGGAGCGCGAGGAGCGCCTCGTAGTCGGCCGGGAGCGGCGCCTCGACCTCCACGGCGAGCGACGGCACGACGAGCCTCGCCGCGTGGAGGAGCGGGTGCGCGACCGCCGCGAGCGCCGCGCGGAGCGCCGGGTCCCGCACGCCCCGCCAGCGCGTCGCGCCGCCGTAGAGGTCGTCGCCGACGAGCGGGTGCCCCTTCGACGCGAGGTGGACGCGGATCTGGTGCGTCCTCCCCGTCTCGGGCGTCACCTCGAGGTCCGCGACGGACGGGTAGCGGCGGAGCGTCGTCCACCTCGAGAGCGAGGGCTTCCCCCCGTCGCGCACGGCCATCTTCCGGCCGTCCTTCGGGTCGCGCGCGAGTGGGGCGTCCGAGAAGCCGCGCGCCGGGACCGGGTGACCCCAGACGAGGGCGCGGTAGGTCTTTCGGGCCTCGCGCCCCTGGAAGGCCGTCGAGAGGAGCCGGTGCGCCGCCGCGTCGCGCGCGAGGAGGACGACGCCGGAGGTCCCCTCGTCGAGGCGGTGGACGAGGAGCGGCAGCGGGTCGGGGACCGGCAGGCCGCAGGCCGCGAGGAGTCGCCCGACGACCTCCGCCTCCGACTTCCCCGGCCGGCCCGAGGTCGCCATCGAGACGCCGGCCGGCTTGTCGAGCGCGAGGACGGCGCCGTCGTCGAGGAGGAGGCGCGGGCTCACGCGGACGCGCCCGGCGCGCGCCGCACGTCCCCGGGGTGGCTCCCGGAACTCCCGATCGTCGACGCCGCGGGCGGGGCTCCGTGCGCGACGAGGACCCGGTTGCGCCCCGCGGCCTTCGCGGCGTAGAGCGCCGCGTCGGCCTGCCGGAGCCAGGCCGAGACGGAGACGCTCGCCCTCACGGCCGGGTCGAACACGGCGATCCCGCCGGAGGCGGTGGAGCCCGACTCGGCGCCCGCGATCCGGGCGCGCGCGATGCCGGAGCGGATCCGCTCGAGGCACGCCACGGCCTGCGTCGCGTCGGCCTCCGGCAGGAGGACGACGAACTCGTCCCCCCCGAAGCGGGCGGCGAGGTCGGTGTCGCGGATCGCGTCGACGAGGGCGCGGGCCACGGAGACGAGGAAGCGGTCGCCCGCCACGTGCCCGTACCGGTCGTTGAAGTCCTTGAACGCGTCGAGGTCGAGGATCGCGAGCGCCACGGGGTGCGCGTGCCGGCGGGCGCGCGCGATCTCGAGGTTCAGGCGGTCGAAGAGGACGGTGCGGTTCGCGAGGCCCGTGAGCGGGTCCGTCGAGGCGGCGAGGCGCAGCCGCGCGAGCCGGTCGGCGAGAGCCGCGAGGAACGCGCTCATCAGGACGAAGAAGGCCGGGCCGGAGAGGGCGAAGCCGACCGACCCGCCGATGCCGAGGGCGAGAATGCCGGCCCCGTCGAACGCCGCCGCCGCGACGCAGGCGATCGTCGCGGCCAGGAGGACCCGCGCGTGCGGCGCACGCCGCCGGGCCGCGACGGCGAGGTGGACGAGGACGTCTCCCGCCACGGCCGCCCCGAGGACGACGGCCGGCGGCAGGAGGAAGTAGAGGTCGTCGACGCGGGGCCAGAGGAGGCAGGCCGCGGCGCCGGCGGCTTCGGCGGCGAGGAGGACCCGGTGGAATCGTCCGCGAGGCCGCTCGAAGAAGCCGAGGAAGAGGAGGAGCGTCGTCGCCGGGACGACGAACATCCCGGCGTGCCCGACGCGGAAGAGGAACGAGAGCGGCAGGCCGGAGACGGTCCAGATCGAGAGCCAGGAGACGACGAAGAGCGCCGCGCCGGAGGTCGCGAGGAAGAAGTGGAGGAAGTCGGGCTGCCCGCGGTCGCGCAGGTAGAAGAAGAGCGAGAAGAGCCCGAGGGCCGCGAAGGCCGCGCCGAGGAGGGCGCGTGGGGCCTCGCGGACGGCGCGCGCGTGGAAGGCCGTGGAGACCGAGTCGATGCGCGGCTCCCCCGTGATCCCGCCGCCGCGCGGCCCGGCGTTGTAGACCCGCACCGCGAGGACGTGCCGCCCCGGAACCGAGGAGCGCGAGGGGGGCAGCTCGTAGATCCGCTCGATGACGGTCCCCTTGTCGTAGTCCGGGGGGAAGCGGCCGGTGCGGCCGATCGGCTGGCCGTCGAGGAAGACCTCGTCGGCGTCCCTCACCTGGGGACAGGCGAAGGCGAGCGGGACGATCGCGAGCGACGGGTCGAGGTCGAACGTGACGCGGTACCAGCCGATGCCGTGCCCCGGGACGCCGCCCCCCTGCCAGGTCCCCGGGACCGGGACGGGCCGGAACGGAAGGCCGTCCAGGTCGGCCACGCCTCCCGGCGGGTCGCCGAGCGCGAACTCCCAGGTCCCCGCGAGGCTCGCCGGCAGGCGCTCGACGCGGAGGACGTCCGGCGCCTCCCCGCGGCAGGGCGGCGCCGCCACGAGGGCCAGGAGGCCCGCGGCGACGAGGGCGTTCCGCAGCCGGCGCATCCCGGGGAGCATCCCCCACCTCGCCCCGGCGGGCAACGGTCCCCGCTCCATCCTCCTTCCGCCCGCACCGCGACACGCGGATAAGATCGTGCCGGAGGCACGCCATGGAGCTCCGCGACTCCGTCGCCCTCGTCACCGGTGCCGGCCGCGGCATCGGACGCGCCATCGCCGTCGCCCTGGCCCGGGAAGGGGCGCACGTCGGCCTGATGGGGCTGACGCACGGGCACCTCCTCGCCGTCGAGAAGGAGGTGAGCGCGCTCGGCGTGAAGTGCGCCGTCCTCACGGGCGACGTCTCCGACGAGGGGAGCGTCTCCCGCTGCGTCGTCGCCGCCGAGCAGCAGCTCGGCCCGATCGACGTCCTCGTGAACAACGCCGGGGTCTACGCGCACGGCCCGGTCGACCACCTCGACGCCCTCGTCTTCGACCACACGATCGCCGTGAACCTGCGCGGCCCGTTCCTGATGGCGCGGGCCGTCCTGCCGGGGATGAAGCGGCGGCGCCGCGGCCACGTCGTGAACATCGCCTCGACGGCCGCGCGCCGCGGCTTCGCCGGGGGCGCGGCCTACTGCGCCTCGAAGGCGGGGCTCGCGGGCCTCTCGGAGGCGATCCTTTACGAGGCGCGCACCCACGACGTCCGCGTGACCTGCGTCTTCCCCTCGACGGTCGCGACGGACATGGCGCGGCGCGGCGAGTTCCTCAAGGACGCCGCGAAGGCGATCCGCCCCGAGGACGTCGCGGACGCGGTCGTCGGGCTCCTGAGGCTCGACGCCCGGGTCCTCCCGACGTCGCTCGAGCTCTGGCAGACGAACCCCTGAGGGAAACCCGCGGGCGCGGGCGGGCCGGCCGGCCGCGCCCGCGCCCGGTGCGTCAGCGCCTGTCCGCCGCCTCCGGCCCGACGACGCGGTAGACCCACCCCATGTCTCGGGTCCCCTTCTCGGCGAGCTCGGCGCGGACGGCCTTCGCCTCCTCCGCGGTCGCGAAGGTCCCGATCATGACGCGCTGCCAGATCCCCTTCTCGCCGAGGTCGACCTCGGCGACGTACCCCTCGCGGCCGACCATCGCGGAGACGCGCTTCAGGTCGCGCTCCGCGGAGGGACGGTCCTTGTACGAGGTGAAGTGGATCGAGAAGACCTGCGGCTGGCCGGCCCGGTCCTTCGTGACGACGAGGCCGTCCCGGCTGCGCGGAACGGCGGCCGTCACGACCGTGGGCGCCGGAGGCGCCGTCGAGACGGGGGCGGGGGGCGGCGCGATCGCGACCGGAGCCGCGGTCGGCTTCGGCGCCGCCGCGACCGGGGCCGCGGTCGGCGGCGGGGCGGCGACGACCGGAGCCGGCCTCGGGGCCTCGGTGGCGGCGGTGACGACGGCGGGGCTCGGCACGGCCTCCGGGGCCGGTGTCGCCTCCGCGCCGACGGCCGGCGGCTTCGCCGCGGGCGAGGCCGCGGGCCGGGGCCGCGCGACGGCAACCGGCGGCGGGGTCGCGTCCCTCTCCAGCCAGAGGCCGACGAGGAGGTAGCCGAGGCCGGCGAGCGCCGCGAGGCCCGCGACGATCGCGACGACGCGCCCCGCGCGCGAGGCGGCGCCCTTCCCCCTTCCGCCGCGCGGGACCGTCAGGACCGTGTCCTCGTCGTCCTCGAACGGCGCCGGAGCGGCCTCGACGCGCTCGGGGCGCGCTCCTTCCGGCGAGAGCGGGTACGGCGCGGGGGACGGAGGCGCAGCCGGGAAGACGGCGTGGAGGTCGATCGCCTCGGCCTCGCGCGAGAGCCGGCTCAGGGTCTCGTCGCCTGGCCCCGCCTCCGTTCCCATCGCGGCCCGGAGGTCGACGAGCGGAGGAATCCGGGGCTCCGCCGGGACGAGGGCGTCGTCCTCCGCGGGGAGCGCGAACGGGACGGGCGCCGACGGCTCGAAGACGAGCGTTGCGGCCTCCGCGGCCGGCGGCAGGAACCCTCCCCCGGAGGTGTCCGGCAGCTCGGAGGTCGGCATGATCTCCGTCGCCTGCTCCGCGAGCCCGGCCGCGGGGGCCGCGTTCGCCTCGGCGAACGGCTCGCGTCCCTCCGGCTCCCAGCGCAGGTCCATCGCTCCGGTCGTCTCGCTGAACGGGTCCTCGGCGCCGCGCTCCACGGGCGGGGCCTCCGACGGCGTCTCGAAGAGGGGAGCGGCGTCCTCCGCGGGGGCCGGCTCCCAGACCGGCTCGTACCTGCGGACGGGTTTCGGCTCGGGTTCGGGCTCGGGCTCGGGAATGGGCTCGGGAGCCGGTGGCGCGGCCAGCGGGACCTGCTCGCGCGGGGGCGGGGCGAACGGAACGCGCGGCGGGCCGCCCTGGGCCCGGACGAGCGCGCGCTGGACGAGCTCCTCGAGGGGGACGCTGTCCCCCCCGGCGTCGCGGATCCTCTTGAGCTCCTCGGCGCAGACCTCCCGCGCCACGCGAAACGCCACGTCGGGCTCGATCGGCGCGCGTGCCGTCAGCTCCTTCAGGACCTCGGAGACCGACGGGAGCATGCGCCGGACGCGCGAGGAGGCGACGTCGTCCCCGCTCATCCGGCGAGGCGCTCCCAGTCCCCTTCGGGGGCGTCGGCGGCGATGGCGAGGGAGCCGTTCGCGCCGGCGAAGACCGGGTCCTCGACGGCCCGGACCTTCCCGCCGCCGACGTCCTCGAGCACCCGCTCGAGCGCCGCGGCGAGGCCCGGGATCTGCGAGCCGCCCCCCGCGAGGACGACGTTGTTCCTCACGCGCTGCTGGTACTCCGGGTCGACGCGCGAGAGGAGGTCGAGCATCGTCTCCGAGAGCGGGCCGACGAGGCTCTCGCAGGCCTTCCGCATCTCCGCGGTGATCTCGAGGCTCGTCGGCTTCCCGCGGACCGGGGCCTCCACGACGACCGTCCCCTTCGGCTCGCCGACGAAGCTGTGCTTCTCCTTCCAGTCGCGCACCATGTGGATCGAGAAGTTCGCCTCGGGGTGGCGCGCGCGGATCTGGAGGACGAGCTGCTCGTCGACCGAGTCGCCCGCGTGCGTGAGCGTCCGCTGGTCCTCGTCGGTCGGGTAGCGCCCGTTCATGACGCAGAAGTCGCTCGTCCCCGCGCCGATGTCGATGATCATCGTGTGGAGGAGAGCGTCCATCCCGTACGCGACGGCGAACGGCTCGGAGACGAGGAGGAGGCTGTCGGCGACCCCCTTCACCGCGTTCCGGAGGTGCTGGCGGGAGACGCGCATCGCCTCGGCCGGGACGCCGACGACGGCCTGGACGGTCTTGCCCGTGCCGCCCGCCTTCTCGATGAGGTGCCCGAGGAGCTCGCGCACGGCCGCCTCGGCCTTCGGCGAGCCTTCCTTGATCAGTCCCCTCTCGAGCGGCCGGTGGAGGTCGAGCATCGGGCGGTTCTCGAGCGCCTCGTGCCCGAAGAGGACCGGCTTCTTCACGACCTTGCGCGCGACCATGTCGACGGGCCAGCCGACGTAGCTCTCCACGACGTGCCGCTCGCCGTTCGAGGCCGCGATCGCGCTGCGCGACGTGCCGAGGTCGATCCCGACGTGGAGGACGTCCTTCTTCCCGCTCATCCGCTCCCGCTCCTTCCCGCTCCCGCGTTCCGCGCGTCCGCGTAGGCCCGCACGCCCCGTGCGAGCGCATCGGCGATGGCCTCCCGGAAGTCGCCGTCCCGGAGGCGGCGCGCCTCCTCCGGGTTGGAGACGCAGGAGACCTCCGCGAGGATCCCCGGCATCTCCGAGGCGATGAGGACGACGAACGGGGCGCTCTTGACGCCCCGGTCCCCGACCGAGGGCGAGACCCTGCGGAGGGAGGAGACGAGCTCGCCCTGGACCGACTCCGCGAGCCTCCTCGACTCCGCCTGGCGCACGCCCACGTAGACCCCTTCCAGGAGTCCCCTGAAATCCGAAAGAGAATAGCCCGACGACCCGTTCTCGGCGCTCGCGAGCGCGCGGATCGCCGGGTCGTCCGTCGGCCCGAGGTAGTACGTCTCGATGCCGCCCCAGCCGGGCCGCGGGATCGAGTTCAGGTGGATCGAGACGAAGACGTCCCCGCTGGCCTCTCGCGCCCGCCGGGCCCGCTCCCTGAGGGAGAGCGTCTCGTCGCCGTGACGCGTCGTCACGACCCGGAAGAGGCCGCCGCGCAGCTTCGCGGCGAGGCGCTCGGCGACGTCGAGGGCGATCTCCTTCTCGCGCATCCCGTCGGCGGTGAGCGCGCCCGGGTCCGCGCCGCCGTGCCCCGCGTCGACGACGACCGTCTTCACGTCGAGGTGGAACAGCGTCGGGTCGATCGACTTCGGCGCGGGCCACGCGACGGTCTCGATGGCGGGTTCGTGCGCGGGCGCCGGGACGGTCCGCTGGGGGACGACGACGACCTCGGGCGCGGGCGCGCTCCCCCCGGAGAAGGCGTTGATCGAGGCGAACAGGGCGAGCGGGAGGCCGACGGCGGCGACGCCCCGGACGACGCGGCGCGCCCAGAGCCCTCCCCGCCGGATCCCGGCCGGGGGCCTTCCCTCGATCACCTCGAGGTTCTCTCGCACGGCCTCGCGCAGCATCTGCCTTTTCAGGCGATCGGCCTTCCGCATGTCCAACTTCTTATTCTCGCAGCTTTTATCGCGCCCCCAAAGGCCCCCCCGGGGAGCTCAGGACGCCCGGAGCACGGCCCGGACCGGCGATCCGTCGCCCCCCTCGATCCGGAGCGGGAGGGCCAGGAGCTCGTAGAGCCCCGGCGGGACGTCCTCGAGGACGAGCCCCTCGAGCCACGCGACCCCTTCCCGCACGAGCGCCCGGTGCGCCTCGAACGCCTCGTCCTCGTACGGGTCGACGGAGGGGGTGTCGATCCCGACGAGGACGACGCCGCGCGCGGCGAGCGCGGCGGCGAGCGACGGGTCGAGGCCGGCGAAGTCGCCCGTGAACCGCTCGCGGTCCCGGAACGTCCCCGTCTTCACGAGGAGGCGCGGGGCGGAGGGCTCCTCCGCGAGGTCGGCGAGCCCGACGCGGCCGCGCGGCGCGACCCGCGCCTCGACGACCTGGCACGGGCCGACCCACGTCTCGAGGGGGATCTCGTCGATCGCCGCCGCCCCCCGCACCATGTGAAGCGGCGCGTCCGCGTGGGAGCCGAGGTGGAGCGTCGTCGCGACCGACGAGAACGTCGTCCCGTCGGGGTGCGACGTGACCTCCCGGCGGAACGGCACGTCGCCCGGCCAGACGGCGAGGCGCGGCGAGAGAGGCGGGGAGAGGTCGTAGAGACGCGTCATCCCTCGAGTGTCACTGCCCGTCGAGCCAGGCGCAAACGTCCTCGACCATCCGGTCGAACGAGGGGGAGACGAAGAGGACCTTCTGGTACTGCGTCGGGTCGTACGGGATCGACGCCGCCTCGTCGCAGTCGAGCGGCCGGATCTCGGCGTTCGTCTCGAACGTCCCGAGCTCTCCGAACGACGAGAGGAGCCCGGCGCCGACCGCCTTCCGCGCGCCCTCCTCCTCCACGAGGCCGAACTCGAGCGTGTACCAGTAGACGAGCTCGAGGCGCTTCAGCGCCGCGTCGTCGACCCGCCACGCGGCCTCGCCGAAGCGGCGGGAGAGCTTCACGATCCCGGGGTGGAAGAGGCTCGCCGCGTGCCCCACGAGCTCGTGGACGACGTCGGGCTCGGGCGTGTAGAGCGGCACCGAGTGGTGGCGCATGTACTGCGTCGAGAGGAAGACCCCCTTCCCCATCATCCCGAGGAACATCCGTCCGGAGACGAGGCCGGCGACGGGGAGCATCCGGAACCCCGCGCCCCGCCGGAGCGCCTCGTTCACCTCGGCGAGCTGCGGCACGCGCGCCCGGTCGAGCGCGAGCGCGGCCGAGCTCGACTTCCACTCGCGGCAGGCGGCCCGCTCGTGGAGCGGCGCGAGGTGCTCCCAGACGGTCCGCCAGACGGCGTGCTCCTCCTCGGTGTACTCCGCGTGCGGGAGGGGGTCGCCGTCGCGGTACTCGAGCGCGAGCCGCGCGATCGCGTTCCGCCGGGCCCGGTAGACCGGGTCCTTGAAGCCCGGGTGGTCCGGGTCGAGGGGAACGAGCTCCTCCTCGCCCCCGGCGTGGGGCTGCCCTTCCCCGGGGACCGAGGCTTCGATCTTCTCCGTCGCGGTGTTTCGGGCGGCCGTCACGTTCGTCCCTGGAAAAACCTTGGATGCTACTCCCGGCCCGGCGTTCCGTCCCCGCGGGCGCCGGGCGCGCCGAGCTGCCGGAGGAGGTCCGCCGCGGGCCGGTGGCCCGGGTCGATCCGGAGCGCCTCGCGGGCGTAGAGCGGGGCGAGATCGGGGACGCCGCGGGCCAGGGCCGCGACCGCGGTCCTGTAGAGGATGTTCGGCACGACCGGGCGGACGGAGGAGAGGCCGAGGACGGCGCGGAGGAGCCGCGGCGAGAGGTACTGGCCGGCGGTCGGCGGCGCCATCCCCTCGCGGGCGCCGCCGGAGAGCCAGGGCGCCGGGAGCTCGAGGCCGAGGGAACGCGCGAGGAGCCACGGGTGGCCGTAGAGCGGCGAGAGCCGCGCGTTCTCCGAGATCCTCTCGCCTCCCCGCTCGGGCCAGGCGGCCCCGGGCGGCGGCGCGAGCCGCTCGACGTACGACAGCCACGCCCCCGGGGAGACGAGGACCCCGGGGAGGTTGAGGAGGACGCCGAGCGCGACGCCGGCGAGGGCCGCCCGCCGCCCCGCGAGGACGGCCGGCGCGACGGCGAGCGCCAGAGCCGGGACGAGGTAGCGCGGCCCCCACGCCGACCCCCCGTGCCAGCCGTACCAGCGGCCCGAGACGAGGGCGAGGACGAGCGGCGCGCCGAGGCAGAGGACCTTCGCGGCGAGCGGCGCCCTCCGGAGCCCGGGGAGCGCGGCGAGGAGGACGAGCGGGGCGTAGACGAGGAGCCCGCGGCACGGGAGGAGAAGGAGGCCGAGCGGCCCGGTCCCGAGCGACGTCACGAACGGCAGGCTCGTGTAGCCGTAGCCGAAGTCGCCGAGCCGCCCGTTCCGAACGAGGTTCACCGCGAGCGCGACGGCGAGCGCCGCGCCGAGGCCGCCGAGGAGGAGGGCGACGAAGCGCCCGGCCCCCTCCCGCTCGCGCCGCGCGAGGGCCGCCGCGAGGACGAAGACCGGGGCGGTCACCCAGAGGATCGGCTTCAGCCAGCAGCCCGCGCCGAAGAGGAGCGCCGCGGCGAGGGCGCGCCCGGCTCCCTCGCCCTCGCGCGGCGCGAGCGCGATCGCCGCGGCGGCCGCGAGGCCCGCCCCCGACCAGGGCTCGAAGAACGAGTCGGACGCGTAGGGCCAGAGCGGCGTCGCCGCGAGGAACGCCGCGGCCCAGAGCGGCGAGGCGCCGGGCCTGAGGACCCGCGCGAGGCGGAGGAACGCGAGGCCGCAGAGCGCGGTCCCGACGGGCCAGGCGAGCGCGATCCCCGCGTCGACCGCGGAGGCGCCGGCCGCGCCGCGGAGCGGCCAGACGGCCGCGACGAAGGGGACCATCAGGAGGGAGGGGAAGAAGCCGTAGCGCGAGTGGAGCGGCGGGGCCGGCGGGAAGTTCGGGTCGATGTACTCCGGCGGCGTCGTCGGGGCCTCGAGCCTCCCCGTCACGAAGAGGCCGAGCGTCTCCGCGAGGACCTCTCCCCCGTCGGAGGAGAGGACGGCCCGCCCGACGAACGGGAACGCGAGGAGGAGGACGAAGAGCGCGGCGGCGAGGGCGCCCGGGCCGCGGTGCGGCCGGGGCGCGACGCTCACTTCACCCTCTTCCGGCGCGGGAGGAGGTCGTTCAGCTCGCGGAGCGCCATCTCGAGGCCCTTCTCGACGCCGGGGTCCGTCTCCCCGCGGAGCGCCTGCATCGCCGCCTCGTCGCGGAGGCGCTGGAGGCGGTGCGCGAGCGCGCGGAGGATCGTCTCGACCGCCTTCTGCTCGCCCTCGGTCCTGTCTTTCGCCATGAAGGGCATTCTGGACGAGACCGCCTCGCCTTTGGAAGATGTACGCGTGAGCGTCGACGTCCTCCTCCTCCGAACGCACAGCCCGGGGAACCTCGGCTCCGCGGCCCGCGCCTGCAAGGCGTTCGGCGCGAGGCTCCTCCTCCTCGACCCGATCGCCGACTCGGCGCACGCGGACGCGCGCGCCTTCGCCTCCGGGGCCGAGGACCTCCTCGACGCGGCGGTCCGCCTCGCGTCGTGGGAGGAGGCGGAGGAGGGCGCCTCGACCCTCCTCGCCCTCACGTCGCTGCGCGGCCGGAGCGCGCGCGGCCTCCCCCCGGCCTGGAGCTGGGCCGCGGCGCGGAAGGCCGCCCGGGACGGGCACCTCGTCCTCGCCTTCGGCCCCGAGCGCTCGGGGCTGACGACGGACGAGGTCCGCCGCGCGACGGGCCGCCTCGCGATCCCGACGCAGGCCGGCTTCCCCGTCCTCAACCTCGCGCAGGCCGTCGCGGCGTCGCTCGCGCTCCTCTCCGCGCACGCCTCGCCACGCCCGGGCGCGGGGGCCGGCGGCACGGCCGGGGCGCCCGCCCTGCGGCGCCTCCGCGGCGAGCTCGCGACGGCTCTCTCGGCCTCGGGCTACCTCGGGCGGGACGACGACGCCGTCCTTCCCGAGCTCCTCGCGCCGCTCCTCCGGGCGCGCCTCACGCCGCGCGAGGCGGAGCTCTGGACGGGCGCTTTCCGCAAGCTCGCGCACCGCGTCCGGGGCGCCTGAGGAGTCTCCCCCCGAGGCGCCCCGGAGCGGCCGGCGACCGCTACTCGGGCTTCAGCTCCGGGATCCTCCCCGGCGTCCAGGGGGCGCCGAGCTCCTCCGCCTTCGCCTCGAGGGCGTCGAGGTCCCTCGCGATCGTCCGGAGCGTCGCGAGCGCCGTCTCCAGCCCGGCGGCGGCGCTCTCGACCTCGCGCTCCTGCGTCGCCGTCGGCGCGGTCGTCGTCGACCAGTGCCCGGAGACGACGTTCTGCACGCGGTCGACGAGGCCCGGCGCGGCCGGCTCGTTCCGCTTCGCGAGCGTCGCGTCGCCGTCCAGCGCCACGTCGAGGTCGGCGAGCGCGAGCGCGAGCCTCCGGACCTCGACGAGGAGGGAGGTCCCGGCGGCCGGCGTGTCGAGGAGCGCCCTGTCGAGGTGGTCGAGCCGCCGCTTCGCCTCCTTCGCTGCCTCGACGGCGCCGAGCGCCGCGCGCTGGACGCGGGCCGTCTTCTTCGAGAAGGCGAGCACCGCGGCGCGGTCGACCGGGCCGAGCGACGAGGCGCCGAGCGGGACGACCGCGAACGACTGCGGCTCGCCGAGAGACGTGACCGCGCCGTCGACCTTCTTCGCGAGCGCGACGCGGTAGGTCCCGGGAGCGACCATCGGGCCGCGCGGGCCCGGGCTCCAGGGGCTCTCCTCCTCCTCCTTCAGCTTCGTCGGGCTCGAGGCGGGGAAGCGGAGGTCCCAGGCGACGCGGGAGAATCCTCCCTTCGCCGGCGCCGTCAGGCGGCGGACGACGTTCCCCGCCTCGTCGGAGACGGTCACGAGGAGGACCGGCTCGTCCTCGCGGTCCTCGGCGCGGAGTTCCTCCCACGTCGGGTAGAGGACGTCCTCCCCCTTCTTCGCCTTCTCCTTCTCGGCCTCCTGGCGCGCCTTCTTCCGGCTCTTCAGGTCGTCCTTCAGGTAGACGGTGAAGACCGCCCCGAACGGCGGGTTCGCGGCGGCGTAGAACGACTCTCCGAGGAACGCCTTGCCGCGCAGGCCGTACGGCACCTTCGGGACGTAGGCCCACGCGTCGCGGACCGGGAAGAGGACCGCCTCCTTCGCGAGCGTCTCGGGCGTGGCGAGGCGGAGCGGGGTGACGTCGTCGAGGACCCGGAAGCCGCGGCCGAACGTCGCGACGACGAGGTCGTTCTCGCGGGCCTGGAAGGCGAGGTCGCGGACGTTCACCGTCGGCATGCCGCCCTTCAGCCGGACCCACTTCTTCCCGCCGTCGATCGTGAAGTAGAGGCCGAACTCGGTGCCGCAGACGAGGAGGCCGGGCTTTCCGGGGTCCTCGGCCATGGTGTAGACCGTGCCGCGCGCGGGGAGGTCCCCGGCGATCGAGGTCCACGTCTTCCCGCGGTCGGCGCTCTTCAGCAGGTACGGCCTGAAGTCGCCCCTCTTGTGGTTGTCGAACGCGGCGTAGACGACGTCCGGCTCGTGCGGCGACGGCGCGAGGTCGGCGACGTAGGTCGACTCGGGGACCCCCGGGAACGCGGCTGCTTCGCGCCAGATGCCGCCGCCGTCCTCGGTCACCTGGACGAGCCCGTCGTCCGTCCCGACGTAGACGAGCCCTTCCTTCTTCGGGCTCTCCGCGAGCGCGACGATGTTTCCGTAGAACGACGTCGACGCGTTCTTTGCGACGGCGTCGACGCTCCAGACGCGCCCCATCACCGGCAGGCGGTTCCGGTCCACGTGCCGCGTCAGGTCGGTGCTGACCGCCTTCCAGCTGTTCCCGCGGTCCTCGCTCCGGAAGACCCTCTGCGCCGCGAACCAGAGCCGCGTCGGGGAGTGGGGCGAGACGATCAGCGGCGAGTCCCAGTTCCAGCGGAGCGGCGCCTCGCCGGGCGCGGCCTGCGGCTGAATGTCGACCTGCTCCCCGGTCTTCCGGTCGTAGCGGACGAGGCCGCCGTGCTGCGACTCGGCGTAGACGACGTCGGGGTTCCCCGGCTCGACCGCCGCGAAGAAGCCGTCGCCCCCCTGCGTGACGAACCAGTCCTCGTTCCGTATGCCGTGGACGTTGTCGGTCCGCGACGGGCCGCCGAGAGAGAAGTTGTCCTGCGTCCCGCCGTAGACGTTGTAGAAGGGCTTCGCGTCGTCGACGGCGACCCGGTAGAACTGCGTGACGGGGAGGTTCGCCTTGAACTGCCACGTCGCGCAGCGGTCCCACGTCTCGTAGAGGCCGCCGTCGTTCCCGTTCAGGAGGTGGTCCGGGTTCTCGGGGTCGATCCAGAGCGCGTGGTTGTCGACGTGCTTCGCCTTCTCGCCCGCGTTTCGCCACGTCTTCCCGCCGTCGTCCGTCACCTTCATGTAGGTGTCCATCGCGTAGACGCGCTCCGGGTCCTTCGGGTCGGGAAAGAGCTCCTGGTAGTACTGCGCCGAGGTGGTCGAGTACTCGCCCCTCTTCTCCCAGCTCATCCCGCCGTCGAGGGAGCGGTAGAAGCCGCCGTCCTTGCCGCGCGCCTCGACGAGCGCGTAGACGGTGTCGGGCGCGCCGCTCGGGATCGCGAGGCCGATCCGTCCGACGTCCCCCTTCGGGAGGCCGTTCGTCAGCTTCGTCCAGGTCGCCCCGCCGTCGGTCGACTTGTGGATCCCGCCCTCCGGACCGCCGTTGACGAGCGTGAAGACGTGCCGGCGGCGCTGGTAGGCCGTGGCGTAGAGGACCTCGGGGTCGCGCGGGTCCATCCAGACGTCGCTGACGCCGGTCTTCTCGGAGATCGTCAGGACCGCCTTCCACGTCTTCCCGCCGTCCGTCGTCTTGTAGAGGCCTCGGTCGCCGCCGTCGGCCCAGAGCGGCCCCTGCGCGGCGACGTAGACCGTCTTCGGGTCCTTCGGGTGGACGAGGATCTTCCCGACGTGCTCGGACTTCCCGAGGCCGAGGTTCTCCCAGGTCTTCCCGCCGTCGGGAGAGCGGTAGACGCCGTCGCCGTAGCCGACGCTCCGCTGGCTGTTGTTCTCGCCGGTGCCGACCCAGACGACGAGCGGGTTCGCCGGGTCGAGCGCGACGCAGCCGATCGAGAAGGAGCCTTCCGCGTCGAACACCGGGGCGAACGTCGTCCCCCAGTTCGTCGTCTTCCAGACCCCGCCCGAGGCGACGGCCACGTAGTACGTCCCCTTGTGGACCGGGTCGACCGCGAGGTCGCCGATCCGTCCCGACGTCAGGGCCGGCCCGATCTCCCGGAACTCGAGAGAGGCGAACGTCTCGGCCGAGAAGGGCTCCTTCTTCTTCGCGGCGGCCGGCTTCGCGTCCGTGCCCTTCGCGGGGGCCTTCTCCTGGGCGGCGAGCGGCGGCGCCGCCGCGAGGGCGACGGAGAGGAGCGCGGCGAACGTCTTCATGGCTCAGTTCCCTTTCGTGTGCGCGAGGACGAAGGCGTACTCGTCGGCGCGCTCCTCGACGGAGGCCTTCACCATGTCCGCGCCGCCGTGGCCGGAGTTCCGCTCGATCCGGAGGAGGACGGGGCCCCCGGTCGAGGCCGCCTGCAGCGCGGCGGCGAACTTGCGGGCGTGCATCGGGTCGACCCGGTCGTCGCTGTCGGCCGAGAGGAGGAGCGTCGCGGGGTAGGCGACCCCCATCTTCACCGCCTGGTAAGGGGAGTAGGCGCGGAGCGCCTCGAACTGCTTCGGGTCCTCCGCCGAGCCGTACTCGCTGATCCAGGTCCGGCCCGAGCCGAAGAGGTGGTAGCGGACCATGTCGAGGAGCGGCACGGCGCAGAGGACCGCCGAGAAGTCCTTCGGCTCCTGCGTCATCGCCGCGCCGACGAGGAGGCCGCCGTTCGAGCCGCCGTAGATCGCGAGCCGGTCGGGGCTCGTCACCTTCTCCGCCGAGAGCCAGCGGGCGGCGGCGAGGAAGTCGTCGAAGGTGTTCTGCTTCTTCAGGAGCATCCCGCCCCGGTGCCACGCCTCGCCGTACTCGCCTCCGCCGCGGAGGTTCACGGAGGCCCAGACGCCGCCGGCCTCGAGCCACGGGTAGAGGAGCGCCGAGAAGTAGGGGGTCTCGCTGACCTGGAAGCCGCCGTAGCCGTAGAGGATGCAGCGGGACTTCCCGTCGCGGGCGAGGTCCTTCCGGTGGACGAGGAACATCGACAGCTTCGTCCCGTCCTTCGACGGGAAGAAGACCTGCTCGACGACGTACGGGGAGGGGTCGACGGGGACCTTCAGCCTCGCGAAGAGGTCGAGCTTCCCCGTCTTCATCGAGGTCGCGTAGACCTCGCGCGGCGCCGTGTACGACTCGAACGTGAAGTAGGCCTCGTCGTCGTCGACGAGGCCCAACGGGCCGCCGACGGTGCCGAGCCCCGGGAGCTTCACCTCGCGGACGAGCGTGCCGTCGAGCTCCCGGACCTCGAGGAGGGAGGAGGCGTTCTTCAGGTAGTTCAGCGCGAGGCGCCCGCCGAGGACCGACGCTCCCGCGATCGTCGCGTCCCCCCGCTCGGGGACGATCTCGCGCCAGCCCTTGCGCGCCGGCCGCGCCGGGTCGACCTCGTACACCCGCCCCTGCGGCGCGCCGTCGTCCGTCACGACGTAGAACCGGTCCCGGAAGGCCTCGACGCTCCAGTGCGCCTCGGTGCCGACGACGAGCGGCGTCCAGCGGTCCGCGGCCTTCGGGTCGGCGAGGTCGCGGAAGTAGACGTCCGTCGAGCTCCAGCCGTGCTGGACGGTCAGGACGAGCCAGCGCCCGTCCTTCGAGAGGCTCGCGGCGAGGAACGCCGTCGGGTCGCCGAGCCTCGCGTGGACGACGCGGTCCTTCGCGGGGTCCTCGCCGAGGCGGTGGAAGCGGACCTCCTGGAAGCCGGGGCGCTCGGACGCCGGGATCTTCGGGTCCGTCGGGAGCCACGTGTAGTAGAAGCCGCTCCCGTCCGGCGTCCAGGAGGCGCTCGCGTACTTGCCCCCCGCGATGGCGTCGACCTCGGAGACCTTCCCGGTCGCCACCTCGATCACGCGGAGCTTCGCCTCGTCGGAGTTGTTCTCCTTCACCTGGTAGGCGACCTTCGATCCGTCCCAGCTCGGCTGCCAGTCTCCGAGCCCGACGCTCCCGTCCTTCGACCACCCGTTCGGGTCGAAGAGGACCTTCTCCTCGCCGTCCTTCCCGTCCTTCCAGGAGACGACGGACTTCTCCTTCGTCGCATGGCGCCGGACGAGGAAGTACCGGTTCCCGCGCTTCACCGGGGCCGACACCGAGTCGACGTAGGCGAGCTCCTTCAGGCGGGCGAGGAGCTTCTCGCGGCCGGGGAGGCGGCCAAGCTCCTTCCGCGCGAGGTCGTCCTGCGCGGCCATCCAGGCCTTCACCTCGGGGGACGAGGCGTCCTCGAGCCAGCGGTACGGGTCGGGGACGGTCACGCCGTGGAGCACGTCCTTCGCGTCGACGGTCCGCGTCGGCGGGTACGAGGGGCGTTCCCCGGCCGCGGCGACGCGCGGAACGAGGACGGCGGCGAGGGCGCACGCGAAGAAGGCGACGGCTATCGCTTCGTTCGGGATCTGCTTCATCTGGGGACGCTCCTGCGGACGGGCGGTCATCGTGGCGAGGCGGGGATCATCCCACGGAGAAACGCCGCGCGGCAGGTACGATCTCCGCCGTGGGACGTCTCGCCACGCTCCTCGCCGCGGCCGCGCTCTGGGGGACCGCCGTCTCCGCGGCCGGGCCCGCCCCGCCGGCCGTACCCGGCGGGGGGCTCGCCTTCGCCCTCGCCCTGAAGGGGAACGGCACGGTCCTCGCCTCGGGCCCGTTCTCGCTGAAGGTCCCGGGCGGAAAGGGCCCTCTCCGGCTCGAGCTTTCGCACCTCGCCGTCGACGGCTCGCGCCTTCGGGGTGAGGCCCGGCTGAAGAACGACTCCGGGCTCCTCCTCGGCGGCGTCGCGCTCGACTTCGCCTCGGCGACGCCGTCCGGCCGGGACGAGCCCGGGAAGTCCGTCCCGGCCGCAGCGCCGCTCGCACTCAAGGCCCCGCTCGCCTTCGGCGACCTCCTTCCGGGCGAGTCCACGCCGCGCCTCCCGTTCGAGCTCGCGCCCCTTCCGCTCGGAGAGGGGGTCGCGCTCGTGACGCTCCTCGGCGCGGTCTCGGGCCTCGCCGCCGACCCGCCCGAGGCGGTCGAGGGGGCCGCACGCGCCGTCGCGCTCGACGCGGACCGTTCGGGGCGCCTCTACGTCGCGACCGCCGGCGTGGGGCGGGTCCTCCGCCACACCCCCGGCTCGAAGGCGACGCCCGGCGAGGCCGCCCGCCCTTCGTCTCCCCCTTCGGGCGTGGCGCTCCGCAGGCGGAACGGCGACCTCTTCGTTGCGACGGGCGACCGCTTCGTCGAGGTCTGGCGGCCGGGCCGCGAGAGGCCCTCGATGCTCGACGCGGGACGCCCCGTCACCGCGCTCCGGACCGACGCGAAGGACGTCCTCCGCGCCGCCTCGGGAAACGGCGTCCTCGCGTTCGACGAGGCCCAGCCGGGCCCCGTGCGGGCGCTCGGGCCCGAGGGCTCCGTCGTCCTCTCGTTCGACGCGGACGCGCGCGGGGTGATCTACGCCGCCCTGCGCGAGGGAGAGTCGCGCCGCGTCGTCGCCGCGGGAGCGGGCGGCCCCGCCCCGTTCGGTCCGTCGAAGGGAGCCGGCGCGGACGCGCTCGACGCCCCGGTCGCGGTCCGCTTCGACGGCGAGGGCGCGCTCTGGGTTGCGGCGTCGGCGCGGACGCCGGAGGGCACGGTCCTGGCTCGGTTCGGCGCGGACGCCCGGCCGCTCGCCGCGCTCACCCGCCTCGCCCTCGCCCTCCTCCTCGGGAAGGACGAGGAGGCGGCCGTGCCCGCCGTCGCCGACCTCGCCGCCGGCCCGGACCGCCGCGTCTTCGTCCTCCTCGAGGACGGGACGCTCTTCGCGCTCCGCCCCTTCTGAGGCAGCGTCAGCGGCGCGCGGGGGCGACGCCCCGGAGGAGGCAGAAGTCGGCGCGGTAGAGCCGGTCGCCCGACGGGCTCGTTCCGGCCGGGGCGAGGAAGACCTCGTAGACGCGCCGGCCGTTCGCCGAGACGAGCCTCCACGTCCCCTCCGAGAGCGAGTACCTGTCCTCCGCCGTGAAGTAGAGGCTGTACTGCTCCGTCCGCGCGTCCGAGCGGACGTCGACCGACCGCTCGAGGCCGAGCGGGACGAGGATGCCCCCTGCGCCGCGCGCGTAGAACGACTGTCCGACCGCGTTCCGGAGCAGGTGCGAGTCGCCGTCGAGCTCGTCCGGCGCGCCCGCGAGGGCGGGACCGGCGAGGAACGTCAGCCCCGCGAGACCGACCGTGGCCGAGACGAAGGTCTTCCGTGTGATCTCCATGGCACTCCTCACGCCGCGCGGGCCGGCGGCGAGTCTACGCCGCAGAGGCGCACTCCCCGCTCCCGCGCGCTGGACGCAACGCCCCGGCCCCGGCATCCTTCCGCCCTGCGGAGGACGCCGTGCCCGAGACCCTGAACCTGTCCGATCTCACGCCCCTCGTCGGGACGGTCTTCACGATCGCGTTCTCCGACGGCACGTTCGAGCTGACGCTCGGCGCGGTCGAGCCGCACGGGAAACGTTCTCCGCGCCCGGACGCCCCGGCCTGCCGGACGGAGCCCTTCTCGGCCGTCTTCCTCGGCCCGCTCTCGCCGGTCCTCCCGCAGCGGACCTGGGAGCTCGCGCACCCGGTGCTCGGGGCACAGCCCGTCTTCCTCGTCCCCATCGGGCCGAAAGGCGGCCGGATGCGCTACGAAGCGGTCTTCAACTGACCGCATCGTTCCCCCACGAGAGGAAGAGGTAGAGCCCCTTGTCCTCGACGAGGCGGAAGCCGAGCCGCTCGTAGAGCGCGAGGGCGGGATTCACCTTCTCGACGTGGATCGTCACGGCCTTCCCGGCCGCCGCGGCGCGCGCCTGCACGTCGCGCAGCAGCCCCGTCCCGACGCCACCGCGTCGCACCTCGGGGAGGAGCGCGACGTCCACGACCCGGATCTCCTTCGGCCCTTCCCAGAGGTAGAGGCGGCCGGCGTCGCGCCCGTCGACGACGATCACCTCGAACGTCGCCCCCGGGTAGTGCGTCCGCCACCAGGCGTCCTGCGCGTCGAACTGCTGGCGAAGGAACGCCTCCTTCGCCTCGGCAGGCCACGGCACCGGCGCCAGCTCCTCCTCGCGGGTGGAGGCGTAGACGCGGAAGAGGAGCTCGCGGTCCTCGGGCGTCGCGGGGCGCAGCGCCACTGCGCGATCCGCTCCCGGCACGACCGCCTTCTCCGCCACCGCCGCCTCCACGTCCGTCGCCCGCCCCGTCAGGTCCGCGGCGGGTAGACGCCCTGGAGGGCGATGCAGAAGTTGAGCGTCAGGTACGGCTGCATGTTGTTGTGCGGCTGGTCGCCGCCCGCGGGTGCGAGGGCGTTGTCGGAGAGGGAGGCGTTGGACGACGCCTGGTAGAGCGTGCCGCCCGACGAGAGGGCGAACGAGGCGTTCGAGCTGGCGACGTTCGTGTCGGCGATGTCGAGGACGTCGGCCCGGAGCGTGTGCGAGTGGGAGGGGATCTCGCTCTCGAGGAGCGAGACCGTGTCGCTCCCGCCCGTCTCCCCGAGGTCGTGGAGCGAGAGGCCCGGCCCCTGGCCCGGGTGCATCGGGGCGTTCCCCTGCATGTTCGGCAGGGCGAAGTTCGACTTGCCGTCCCCTCCGTAGGTCGTTCCGAGGAGCGAGAAGAGCGCCGTGTTCTGAGAGAGCGGCAGGATCTGGCCGTCGCAGAACGCCCAGCCCTTGGGAGCGAAGTTGAACGGGAAGATCCGGATCTCGGCGACGAAGGGGTCCATGCGTGCTCCTCAGGTCTGGCTCGGGAAGATCCCGAAGAGGCTGATGATGAAGTCGACGCAGAGGTAGGGCTGGAAGTTGTTGTGGGGCTGGCTTCCGCCCGTCGACGTCACGGCGCTCGCGGAGAAGTTCCCGTTCGCGACGTCGTTGATGTACGGCGTGACGTTGAACGACGTCGCCGGGAGGTTCCCCGCCGGGCTGGTCTGGTCGCCCGTCGACGTCGAGGCGAGGAACGGGTGGGAGTGGGCGGGAATCTGCGAGACGGTGAGGGTGACCGTCTCGACCCCGCCCGTCTCCGCGAGGGTGAAGCCGTTCCCGAAGTGGAGCGGGACGCGCCCGCGCATGTCGGGCAGGGCGAACGTGCTCTGCCCGTCCCCGCCGTAGGTCGTCCCGATCAGGTTAAAGAGCGTCTCGTACTCGGAAATCGGGAGGAGCTGGCCTTCGCAGAACATCCATCCCGCGGGGGCGAAGTTCCCCGCGAACATCCGGATCTCCCCGACGTAGGGCTGTGCCATCTCCGTCTCCTCAGGTCTGGCTGGGGAAGATGCCCTGGAGGGCGATCGAGAAGTTGAGGACGAGGAACGGCTGCATGTTCAGGTGGGCCTGGCTCCCCCCGACGTTCGCGACCGTCCCCGGCGTCATCGCCGTCAGGCTCGTCGGGGCGTGGTAGGCGTTGTTCCCGCCCCCGAGGAAGCGGCCCGTCGGGTTCGCGTTCCCGCCCGTCGCGGCCGACGAGGCCTGGACGGCGTGGACGTGGGTCGGCAGCTCCGAGATCGAAAGCGTGTGCCCCTGCTCTCCCCCGCGCTCGCCGAGCGTGTGCCCGCTCCCCATGTGGATCGAGACCCGCCCCCGCAGGTCCGGCAGCGCGAAGTTCACGCGCCCGTCCCCGCCGTAGGTCGTCCCGAGGAGCGAGAAGAGCGCCTGGTTCTGGTTGATCGGCAGGAGCTGGCCGTCGCAGAGGGCCCACCCCTTCGGCGGGAACCCGAAGCTCATCATCCGGATCTCGGAAAGGAACGGTTCCGCCATCTCGTCCTCCTGTTCGTCTCGATTCTCTCGCGCGTCACGGCAGGCAGGCGGCGCCGCCGACGAAGCCGCCGCCGCCGGAGCCGACCGTGTTCGAGGAGAGCGCGGTCGGCGCCACCCCGTTCCTGCCGGTCAGGTAGGTCTGCACCGCCGTGTCGTCGTTGTTGGCTCCGCCGTATCCGGGAAGGCGAACCGTGGTGGCCTGCCGCTGGCGGACCCGCACGTCGGTCCCTCCGTTCGCGCCCGAGCCGTTGATCGTGTTCGCAAGGGCCCCCGCGCCGCCGATGTCCACGCAGATCGAGTACGTGTCTCCCGGGACCGTCCCGCCGTTGAGGTGGATCCCGTTCATCGGCAGACCGCCGGTCCCCGGGTTCGAGACGGTGTTCCCGGTGACCGCGGCCTTGAAGACGCCGCTCATCGCAGATGCGCCTCCCCCGGTCATCATCTCGATCCCGAAGTTGTTGTACTGGCGGATCTGGTTGTTCGTCACGGTCGCGCTGAACGTGCCCAGCCCTGCGCTCTGGAGCTTGATCCCGTCCCCGGCCACGGAGCCGGAGTTCGCGATCGCCGCCACGCCGATCGTGTTGTTCGTGAAGGTCCCCGTGAACATCCCCGGGTCCGTCGACTTCACGATGAGGACCGCATGCCCGTTCGCGTCACGGAACGTGTTGTTCGCGATGTTGTAGGTGAGTGTGACGCCCGACGGGGTCGTGTTGTCGCCGCCCGAGATCGTCACCCCGCCGCCGCCCGTGGCGATCGCGGGATGGTTGTTCGAAAGGGTGTTCCCCGTGAAGACGAGGTCCGAGACGCTGGACCCGAGGAGGTTCAGCTGGAAGAGGTCGCCACGCGAGGAGGTGAAGAAGCTGTTCTGGACCGTCACGTTCAGGGTGGAGCTGCCCTGGGCCTCGAGCGTGATCCCGTCGTTGCCGCTCGCGGTGCTGTTTGCGCCGATCGTCACCGCGTTGAAGGTGATCCGGTTGAGCGACCCCGCCGTGTTCACGACCCTGAAGTTGTCGGAGAAGCCGCCGGAGATGCTCGTGCTCGTGATCGAGACGGAGCCGGCCAGGTTGGAGAAGGAGACGCTCCCCTCGTTGAAGCCTCCCGCGCCGTTGTTCCCGTTCGTCCCGTTGATGACCGAGTTCGAGAGCGTGAACCCCGTCACGCCGATGCCGCGGATCGCGAAGTTCTGGAAGTCGTTCAGCTGCATCCGGTCGAGCGAGACGTTGGAGGTGCTGTTCAGGTAGATGCCGCTCCCGGCGACGGCGCCGTCGGCGCCGACCATGTTCCGGATGGTGCCGCCCGAGCCGGCCGAGCCCGTTCCGACGACGGTCAACCCGCCGGACGCACCCGTCGTGTCGAGGACGATCCCGTTCGGGCCGCCGTTCGCCGAGATGCTCCGGAACTTCAGCCCGGTGGCACCGATCGTCGTGTTCTGGACCTTGAGCGCGGTCCCGGTCGTCGTCGTCAGCGTGCTCGTCGTGTCGGTCGCCGTGACCGCCCCGCCGCCGGTCGCCGTGAAGGCGTCGCTCGCACCGGTGCTGAGCGTCAGGGCCCCGGCGAAGCTGATCGTCGCGCCCGTGTTGGAGTTGAGGAAGACCCCCTGGCCCGTGCCCGAGCCGCTGTCGGTGATCGCGCCGGTGAACGACTTCGTCCCGCCGGTCGTGCTCGTGACGGAGACGAGCCGGCCCGTCGTGTCGGTGATCGTCCCGCCGTAGGTGACGGCGGCGTTTCCGGCGTTGACGTTGAAGTCGGTCCCCGTCGCGTTCGTGATCGAGCTTCCGGCGGGCGCCGAGAAGGTCCCGGTCACCGTGTCGAGGCTGACTCCGGTCTGGGCGCTGTTCGTGCTCTTGAGGCTCGCGAGCTGGAGGTCGACCGTGGCGTTCGTGACGTCGACGGCGGGGCCGCCGACCGCCTCGAAGGTCGCGACGCCGGCCCCGACCGTCACGCGCGTCCCGGTCCCGGCGCCGGTGTTGACCGCCCCCGTCCCCGTCACCTTCAGGGCGGCCCCTCCGTCCGCGAAGACGTCGAGGTCCGTGAAGGCGAGGTCGCCGGAGACGTTGGTCATGAGGAGGCCGTTCGCGCCGACGCCGTTCCCCGGGACGCCGACGACCGTCGTGCCGCCGGAGACCGTGTCGTAGCCGCCGCCGGGCGTCGCGTCGAACTTCGCCGTGGCGACGACGATGCCGTTCCCGACGTTGTTCTGGCCGATGGCGTTGTTCGCGAAGCCGGTGATCGTCGTCGTCCCACCGCCGGAGCCGTCGACGTAGATGCCGCTCGCGCCGGAGCTCACCGCGTTGTTCGAGATGCCGAGCGTCAGGGTCGTCGCGGCGCTCGTCCGGGCGTCGATGCCGTTCCCGGTCGCCGCGACCGCGTCGTTCGAGACCGTGGCGGTGAAGGCCCCGGTGCTCCCCGCGTTCAGGTCGATCCCCTCGAGGCCGGCCGAGCTGACGGTGTTGTCCGTGATCGTCACGGAGACGACGTTCGCCCCGGAGGCCGTCACGTCGACCGCGTTGCCGCTGCCGGCCAGGTCGAGGCCGCGGATCTCGACGTTCAGGCGGCTCCCCGCCGTCGCCGGGACCGACACGGCGTCGCCGCCCGTGTTGTTGATCCGGGGCTGGCTGCCGGCCGGGACGAGCGTCCCGAATCCCGAGATGGTGAGGCCGATCCCCTCGCCCCAGAGCTTCTGGCCGTCCTTGAGCGTGAACCCGCCCGAGAGGGCGGTGGTCCCAGTGTTCCCGCGGAAGACGAAGATGATGTCGCCGTTGTTCGTCGTCGCGGCGTTGAAGGCCGCGATCGAGTCGAAGGCGTTCGTGGAGCGCCCGTCGCCGCCGGCGGCGTTGTTCAAGTCGACGACGTCACGGACGTACCAGACCCTCTGGCCGACGGTGACGTTGACGGTGACGGTCGCGGTCCCCGGCGTCGGCGTGTCGCCGTCGGAGACCAGGAAGGTGAAGCTGTCGGTCCCCGTGAAGCCGGCCGGCGGAACGTACGTGAACGAGCCGTCGGCGGCGATCGTGTAGCTGCCGCCGTTCGTCGAGCTGCCCGAGGTCGCGAAGATCACCGGGACGTTCGGACCGTCGACGTCCGAGAACGGCCCGGACTTCGCGGCCGCGCTCTGGGCGTCGGACCACGACGCGACGCCGGGGAGGGTCGCGCCCGCGACGTGGAGCTGGGTGTTGCCCGGCGTCGTGTACGTGATCGTCGCGTTCGTGACCGTCGGCGGGTCGTTGACCGCCGTCACCGTGATGACGAACGTCTGCGCGGCCGACGTGTCGACGCCGCCGTTCGCCGTACCCCCGTTGTCCTGGAGGACGATCGTGATCGTGGCCGAGCCGTTCGCGTTCGGGGCCGGGGTGTAGGTGAGGACGCCCGCCGGCGAGACCGCCGGGCCGGCCGAGAAGAGCGACGGGTTGGTGTTCCCCGTGACGACGAACGTCACGGTCTGTCCGGACTCGGAGGCCGGCCCGGGCGAGATCGCCGTCGCCCACGGGTTCACCGTCTGCGCACCGGCGTCCTCGAGGACCGTGGAGTCTCCGCCCTTCGTGAAGGAGGGCGGATCGTTGACGTTGTTGACCGTGATGACGAAGGTCTGCGCGGCCGACGTGTCGACGCCGCCGTTCGCCGTCCCGCCGCTGTCCTTGAGGACGAGCGTGACCGTCGCCGTCCCGCTTGCGTTCGCCGCGGGCGTGTAGGTGAGGACGCCCGTCGGCGAGATCGCCGGGCCGGCCGAGAAGAGGCCCGGGTTCGTGTTCCCCGTGACGAGGAACGTCAGCGTCTGCGCCGCCTCGTCCGCGGGCCCGGCCGAGATCGCCGTCGCCCACGGGCTCGCCGTCTGCGCTCCGGCGTCCTCGTTCACCGTCTGGTCCGCCCCCTTCGTGAAGGAGGGGACGTCGTTGACCGCGTTGACCGTGACGACGAACGTCTGCGGGGCCGACGTGTCGGCGCCGCCGTTCGCCGTCCCGCCGTTGTCCTGCAGGACGACCGTGATCGTCGCCGTCCCGCTCGCGTTCGCCGCCGGCGTGTAGGTGAGAACGCCCGCCGGCGAGATCGCCGGCGCGGCCGAGAAGAGGCCCGGGTTCGTGTTCCCCGTGACGTTGAACGTGAGCGTCTGGCCCGACTCGACCGGCGGCCCGGCGGAGATCGCCGTCGCCCAGGGGTTGACCGTCTGCGCCCCGGCGTCCTCGTTGACCGTCTGGTCCGCCCCCTTCGTGAAGGAGGGCGCGACGTTCACGTGGTTGAACGTGATCGTGAAGGTCTGGGGAGCCGAGGTGTCGACGCCGCCGTTCGCCGTCCCGCCGTTGTCCTGCAGGACGACCGTGATCGTCGCCGTCCCGCCGTTCGAGGGCGTCGGCGTGTAGGTCAGGTTCCCGCTGGCATCGATGGCCGGGGGCACCGAGAAGAGGCCCGGGTTCGTGTTCCCCGTGACGTTGAAGGAGGCCGTCTGGCCGGACTCGTCCGCCGGTCCCTTCGAGATCGCCGTCGCCCAGCCGGGGACGGTCTGCGCGCCCGCGTTGTCGAAGACGGTCTGGTCGGCGCCCTTGGTGAAGGAGGGGGCGTCGTTCACGGCCGTCACGTTGATGACGAACGTCTGCGGCGCCGAGGTGTCCACGCCGCCGTTCGCCGTCCCGCCGTTGTCGTGGAGCGTGAGCGTGATCGTCGCCGTGCCGTTCGCGTTCGCCGCAGGGGTGAACGTGAGAACGCCGGTCGGCGAGACCGCGGGGGAGACCGCGAAGAGGCCCGGGTTCGTGTTCCCCGTGACGACGAAGTTCACCGCCTGGCCCGACTCGGAGGGCGGACCAGCCGAAATCGCCGTCGCCCACGGGTTCACGGCCTGCGCCCCGGCGTCCTCGAGGACCGTCACGTCCGCGCCCTTCGTGAAGGAGGGGGCGTCGTTCACGTCCGTCACCGTGATGACGAACGTCTGCGGCGCCGAGGTGTCCGCGCCGCCGTTCGCCGTCCCGCCGTTGTCCTGGAGGGTGACCGTGACCGTCGCCGTGCCGTTCGCGTTCGGCGCCGGCGTGAAGGAGAGGACGCCCGCCGGCGAGACCGACGGCCCCGCCGAGAAGAGCGCCGGGTTCGTGTTCCCCGTGACGTTGAACGTGACGGTCTGACCCGACTCGTCCGCGGGCCCCGTCGAGAGGGCGGTCGCCCAGGCCGCCGAGTAGGCGCCCGACTCTTCGAGGACCGTAACGTCGCTCCCCTTCGTGAAGGAGGGGGCGTCGTTCACGGCCGTCACGTTGACGACGAACGTCTGGGCCGCCGAGGTGTCGACGCCGCCGTTCGCCGTCCCGCCGTTGTCCTGGAGGGCGATCGTGACCGTCGCGGTGCCGTTCGCGTTCGGGGCGGGGGTGAAGGTCAGGACGCCCGCCGGCGAGACCGCCGGCGCGACCGAGAAGAGGGCGGGGTTCGTGTTGCCCGTGACGAGGAACGCGAGGGTCTGGCCCGACTCGGAGGGGGGACCGGCCGAGATCGCCGTCGCCCAGCCGGGGACCGTGCGGAGGCCGGAGTCCTCGAGGACGGTCTGGTCCGCCCCCTTCGTGAAGGAGGGCGGGTCGTTCACGTCGGTGACGTTGATGACGAACGTCTGCGCCGCGGAGGTGTCGACGCCGCCGTTCGCCGTCCCGCCGTTGTCGGTCAGGGTCAGGGTGATCGTCGCCGATCCGGAAGCGTTCGCCGCCGGGGTGAAGGCGAGGACGCCCGCGGGAGAAACGGTCGGCGGGACCGAGAAGAGGCCCGGGTTCGTGTTCCCCGTGACGTTGAAGGCCACCGTCTGCGCCGACTCGTCGGCCGGCCCGGAGGAGATGGCGGTCGCCCAGGCCGCCGAGTGCGCGCCGGAGTCCTCGAGGACGGTCACGTCGGGCCCCTTCGTGAAGGAGGGGGCGTCGTTGACCGCCGTGACGTTGACGACGAACGTCTGGGCGGCCGAGGCGTCGACGCCGCCGTTCGCCGTCCCACCGTCGTCGTGCAGCGTCAGCGTGATCGTCGCGGTGCCGTTCGCGTTCGGGGCGGGGGTGAAGGTGAGGACGCCCGCCGGCGAGACCACCGGCGCGATCGAGAAGAGCGCGGCGTTCGTGTTCCCGGTGACGCTGAAGCTCACCGTCTGGCCGCTTTCCGGCGCCGGCCCGGGGGAGATCGCCGTCGCCCAGGCGGCCGAGTAGGCGCCCGAGTCCTCGTTCACGGTGACGTCCGGGCCCTTCGTGAAGGACGGCGGGTCGTTCACGTCGGTGATCGTGACGACGAACGTCTGCGGGGCGGAGGTGTCGACGCCGCCGTTCGCCGTCCCGCCGTCGTCGTGCAGGGTGAGCGTGATCGTCGCCGTGCCCGAGGCGTTCGGGGCGGGCGTGAAGGTGAGCGTCCCGGCCGGGGAGACGGCCGGAGCGACGGAGAAGAGCGACGGGTTCGTGTTCCCCGTGACGACGAAGGCGAGGACCTGCCCGGACTCGTCGGCCGGTCCGGCCGAGATCGCGGTCGCCCAACCGGCCGAGTAGGGGCCGGAGTCCTCGAGGATCGAGACGTCGGGGCCCTTCGTGAAGGAGGGAGCGTCGTTCACCGGCGTGACGAGGAGCGAGTAGGCCTGGCTTCCGCTGCAGCCGAGGGCGGAGTCGGTGGCCGTGACGGTGAAGGCGTAGGGGCCCGGGATCGCGGCCGTGCCGGAGAGGACGCCGGCCGGAGTCAGCGTGTAGCCGACGGGGAGAGCGCCCGCGGTGACGGCGAACGTCGTCGTCGCCGCGCCGCCCCCCGTCTGCGTGAGGGTCGCGGTGTACGCCTGGTCCTCGAACGCGGGGACGAGGGTGGTCGGGCTGACCGTGATCGTCGGGCAGCCCACGACGAGCGAGACGGCGACGTTCCCGGTGCAGCCGAGGCTGTCCGTCGCGGTGACCGTGAAGGGGAAGGTTCCGACGACCGTGGGGGTCCCCGAGAGGGCGCCCGTCGAGGGGTTGAGCGTCAGCCCGGCCGGGAGCGCACCCGAGGTGACGGCCCAGGTCGCCGCGCCCGTCGCGCCGGACACCGTGAAGGAGATCGGCCCGTAGGCGAGCGTCGCCGTCGCCTGGGGAACCGTGCCCGGCCCGACGGTGAGCGTGTTGCAGACGGTGACCGTGTACGTCGCCGTGCCGACGCAGCCGGTCGAGTCCTCGTAGCGGACCGAGACCGGGAAGCTGCCGGCCGTCGTCGGCGTCCCGGAGAGCTGGCCCGACACGGAGAGGGTCAGGCCGGGCGGGAGGCCCGTCGCGCTCCAGTCGCCGCTTCCGGAGCCCCCGGCGACGGTGAAGCGGACCGTCGTGTACGGGGTGCCGACCGTCCCCGCCGGGAGGGTCGCCGGCGAGACCTTCAGGTTCCCGCAGAAGACGCGGATCGTGTAGCCGCGCGTGCCCGTGCAGCCGTTCGCGTCGGTCGCCGTCACCGTGAAGGTGAAGACCCCGGTCTCCACCGGCTTGCCCGAGAGCTCGCCGGAGGTCGAGAGCGTCAGCCCGTCCGGCAGCGCGCCCGACGTCACCGCGAAGGTCGTCGGCGCCGTCGCGCCCGGGACGCTCAGCTGCTGCGCCGTGTAGGCCGCGAAGGCGACGCCGTCCGGGAGCGAGGCGGGCGCCACCGTCAGCTCGCCGCAGGCGAAGAAGGAGAGCGAGCGCGTCTTCACGCAGCTCCCCTTGCGGACCGTGAGCGTCGCCGAGCGCGCGCCCGTCGCCGAGAAGGTCCGGACGTAGCTCCGCGCGTCCTTGCCGAGCTCGACCTCCGCCTCGCCGTCGAAGCGGATCGACTGCGACGTCAGCTCCGCCGTCGGCGGGTCGACGGAGACCGTCCAGGAGAACGTGATCTCGACGCCGGTCTTCACCGGCTGGGGAGCCGCCCCGAAGGAGCCGATCGCGAGCTTCGCGCAGTCGCCTCCGGCGGGGAGGGCGACCGGGCGCGTCACCGCGTCGCCGGAGCCGTTGTCGATCCGGCTCACGAAGGCGTCGAGCGCGCCCGTCCCGACGGCGACGTCGATCCGCGCGTTCTCGGGGATCGTCGCGACCGTGAGCCCCTCGAGGGACGAGGCCGAGGCGCCGAACCAGTCGGCGACGCTCTTCTGGCTCCACTGGGACGGGGAGCTCGCGAAGGGCGTCCTCCCGCGCTCGACGCCCGCGGCGTCGCGCAGGACGAGCTCGCCCGAGGCGCCGTCCGGCCCGCCGACGAGCGTGAGGTTCGTCCGGACGCCGGGAACGTTCATCGTCTGGTCGATCCCGTTGAACAGGCCGATGGCCCCGGTCCCGAGGAGACCGGCCGGCCAGCTCGTCACGAACTGCTGCGCCGAGAAGGTCCCCTTCCGGACGCCCGACGGGTCGACGTTGTTGGTCCGGGCGGCGACGAGGAGGGGGCTGGCCCCCTTCACGCGGAGGGCGCAGGCCGTCCCCTCCGGGAAGCCGAGGAGCGCGAGGACGCGGGAGAGCTCGACGACTCCCTTCGCGGGGACGAGGACGTTCGTCGCCGCCGTGGCCGCCGTCCCGACCGAGAGGATCATCGCCTCGACCGCCTCCGAGCCGGGGTTGAAGAGCCTGAGGTCGGTGCTCCAGAACGAGCCGAGCTGGCCCGGCGAGAGCGCCGCCCCGGAGATGAGCCGGTCCGTCGCCCCGGGGACGACCCGCTCGCTCTGGAGCGCGATCGCGTCCGACGTCACGTTGTCGTTCACGACGGCGTACGCCGTGGCGCGCCCCGCCTTCACCTCGAATTCCGCCCGGCCGACGGGAAGGTCCGCCGTGCCGGCGAGCGCGCTCACCGGCTGCTGCCAGACGCCCGGCATCTCCGCCGTGACCGTCGTCGACCCCGCGAGGCGGCCGCCGGCGTCGTAGACGCGGACCTCGACGACGCTTCCCGCGTCGGCGAGCGTCACCGACAGGTTCGTGCGGTATCCCGTCGACGTGTCGGCCGACTGGCTGACCCAGATCGAGTGCCCCGTCTCGCCCGCGCCGAGGAGCTCCGTCTCCGAAACGGGGAGGAGGCCGAGGCCGTACGCTCCCTCCGGCGCCGCGACGTTCTGCGTCGAGAGGCTCGCCAGGATCGCGTCGGCCGACGAGACCGTGATCGTCCCCGCCGCGCCGTCCGCGAGCCCGAAGAGCGTCTTCAGCGCGGAGGGAATCCGGAGGCTCTCGCCCGCCGCGAGCGTCCGCGTCACCGGCGCGGGCGCCGCCTTCCCGACCGTCGGGACGAGGCCGATCGTCACCGTCGTCCCGGCGCTCCCCGCGTTCGTCAGGTCGAGCGTCGAGGAGAAGCGGGCCCCCGCGAGGCCGGTGACCTCCGCCGCCCCGGGCAGGTAGGTCGTCTCGGCGAAGGCGAGGGAAGCGGTTGCCGCGAGCACCGCGAGCGCGAGCCGAAGGGCGGATCGGGTCGTCATGATTTGGCCTCTCGGAGAAGGACACCCCGTGTCGACGGGGAGGATTGGAAGCGGCGCGCCCGACCGGGCCCGCCGGAGGGAACCGGGTGTCGACGGATGCGGAGAGCGGTGAGGCTCGAGACGGAAGGGAATGCCTGCCGAAAGCTACCACGCGAAGGGGACGTTTGGGATGTCGTCTCAAACCGGCCCGTCGCGGTCCGCGATGAAACCTTCCCCTTCCGGGGGCGTAGCCGGATCGGCGGGTCTCCTGCCGGTGGCCTGCCCCTGTGACACTCTGACGCACCCCGAAGGAGGAGGAAACCCGAATGCCCGAGAATCCCGGAATGTCTCGACGAAAGCTCATCGGCCTCGGGGCGGCCACGATCGCCTCGACCGCCCTTCCGGACGCCCTCCTGAACCTCTCGAAGGCAGCCGCGGCCGCCGCCGGATCGACGGAGGGGATCGGCTACTTCGCCCGCTTCGGCGTGACGGAGAAGATGCTCCGCGACGGCCTCGGCGCCGCGCTCTCCCGGGGCGCCGACTACGCCGACCTCTTCTTCCAGCACCGCGTCTCCAACGGCCTCGGCCTCGAGGACGGCGAGGTGAACCGGGCGTCGACCTCCGTCGAGCTCGGGGTCGGCGTCCGTGCGATCAAGGGCGACCAGACCGGGTACGCCTACACGGAGGAGCTGACGCCCGAAGCGCTCCTGCTGGCCGCGAAGACGGCCGCCGCCATCGCGGACGGCCCCGCGACGCCTGCGCCGAAGGGGCTGAAGGTCGGCGGCGCCCTCCCGGCGCGCTACCCGGTGAAGACCCGCTGGGAGGACGTCCGGCCGCAGCAGAAGCTCCCGCTCCTCTCGGGCCTCAACGAGAAGGTCCTCGCCGCCGACAGGCGGATCCGCAAGGTGAACGTCAGCTTCGGCGACGAGGCCGGGGCGATCCTCATCGCCGACTCGAACGGCCGGATCGTCGAGGACCTCCAGCCGATGACGCGGCTGTACCTCTCCTGTGTCGCCGAGCAGGACGGGAAGAAGGAGACGAACGGCTACAACGTCGCCGGCCGCGCCGACATCGGCTTCTACTCGCCCGAGAAGCTCGACCGGATGGTGAAGGAGGCCGTCTCCCGGACGCTCGTCCTCTTCGACGCCGTTCAGCCGCCGGCCGGCGAGATGCCGGTCGTCCTCGGCGCGGGCGCGTCGGGGATCCTCCTCCACGAGGCGATCGGGCACGGCATGGAGGCCGACTTCAACCGGAAGGGGATCTCCATCTTCTCCGACCGGATCGGAAAGCCGGTCGCGAACAAGTTCGTCAGCATCGTCGACGAGGGGACGCTCCCCGCCGCGCGCGGCGCGATCAACGTCGACGACGAGGGGAACGCGGTCGGCAAGACGATGCTCGTCGAGAACGGCATCCTGACGACCTACCTCCACGACTCGATCTCCGCGAAGCACTACAAGGTGGCGCCGACGGGCAACGGCCGCCGCGAGAGCTACCGGAACGCGCCGATCCCCCGGATGCGCGCGACCTACATGCTCCCCGGCCCGCACAAGAAGGACGAGATCATCGCGTCGGTCAAGAAGGGGATCTACTGCACGAACTTCACGAACGGGCAGGTGCAGATCGGCGCCGGGGACTTCACGTTCTACGTGAAGAACGGGTTCCTGATCGAGGACGGGAAGCTCACGACCCCGATCAAGGACGTCAACATCATCGGCAACGGTCCGAAGGTCCTCGAGAAGATCGACATGGTCGCCGACGACCTCGTCGTCGACGAGGGGGGCTGGACGTGCGGCAAGGACGGCCAGTCGGTCCCCGTCTCGCAGGGCATCCCCACCGTGCGCGTCGCGTCGATCACGGTCGGCGGGCGCGGGAAGAAGGCGTGAGGTGAGCACGATGGCACAGCAGGACATGCTCGCCGCCGCGAAGTCCGCCGTGAAGGCCGCTCTCGGCAAGGGGGCCCAGGAGGCCTCCGCGCGCACCTACCGCGTCCGCGAGGTCGAGGTGAAGTGGCGCGACGGGAAGCTGGAGCAGATCCACGAGGCGACGACCCGCGGCCTCGGCCTCTCCCTCTACGTCGACGGCCGCTTCTCGATGGTCTCCACGAGCGACCTCCGCCCCGAGGCGCTCGACACGTTCATCGGCGATTCCGTCGTCCTGACGCGGGCGCTCGCGAAGGACCCGTTCCGGACGCTCCCCGACCCGAAGCTCTACGAGGGGCAGGCGAAGACCGACCTCCTCCTCGAGGACCCGAAGTACTCTTCCGTGACGCCCGAGCAGCGCCGGGCCGTCGTGAAGGAGATCGAGGCCGCCGCCCGCTCCGTCAAGGGAGCCGAGGCGATCCTCTCCGTCACGACCGACTTCAGCGACACGCTCTCCGAGAGCTGGCGCGTCACCTCGAACGGCTTCGAGGGCTCCCGGCGCGACACGTCGTTCTTCGTCTCGGCCGAGGTGAGCGTGAAGGACCCGGACGGCCGCAAGCCCGAGGACTACGCCTACGGCGGCGCCCGTTTCGTGGCCGAGGTGCCGAAGGCGGCCCAGGTCGGTCGCGAGGCCGCCGAGCGCGCTCTCTCGCGCCTCGGGGCGAAGAAGGGCGAGTCGGCCGTCCTGACGATGGCCGTCGAGAACCGGGCGGCCGGCCGGATGCCCGGCTTCCTCCTCGGCCCGCTCTCCGGCGGCTCGCTCCAGCAGAAGCGCTCGTTCCTCGAGGGGAAGCTCGGGCAGGCGATCGCGAGCCCGATCCTCACCCTCGTCGACGACCCGCTCGTGCCGAAGGGGTTCGGCTCGCGCCTCTACGACGGCGAGGGGATCGCCGCGAAGCGGATGCCCGTGATCGAGGCGGGCGTTCTCAAGGCCTACTACATCGATACCTACTACGGGAAGAAGCTCCAGATGGCGCCGACGACCGCCGGCCCGTCGAACCTCGTCTGGACCCTCGGCGACAGGGACCAGGCGGTCCTCCTCGCCGCCATGAAGGAAGGGATCCTCGTCACCAGCTTCCTCGGCGGCAACTCGAACGGCCTGACGGGCGACTTCTCCCTCGGCGTCCAGGGCTTCCGCGTCCGCGGCGGGAAGATCGCCGAGCCCGTCGGCGAGATGAACATCTCCGGCAACCACCTCGACCTCTGGAAGAAGCTCGCCGCGGTCGGCAACGACCCGTACCCGTACTCCTCCATGAAGACTCCGACCCTCGTCTTCGAGGGCGTCCAGTTCGCCGGGACCTGACCGGTCACGGAACCGCTCGCAGCGGCGGACCAGCGAAATCGGGGGCCGGCCGGAAGGGGCCGGCCCCCTTCTCGTCTCGGCACATCTCCATCGCGCGCCTCGTGCCGCGGTCGGGGCCCGCTCCGGGAATTGCCCCTGTCTCGAGAGAAGGCCGATCGCTCGCGCCTCGCTCGCCCTACGTAGTTTTCCGCCTTGACAGGGGTGGCGTGCCGGCCCAAGTTTCTTGCGACGCGGTCTCCGTTTCTGCGGCCGGGCGTGCCGTCCGACTCCGACGGTCGTTCTGCGACGGATGGAGCCGTCGAGGTTGTCTTCGAGGAGGTCGACATGCCCCCTGAGATGGAAGCACGCCAGGATGCCCGTGTCATGGATACCCGTGTCGTCGACGAAGCGAAGCTGCAGGCCTTCGTCGAGAAAGCGGTCGGCGAGTTCGGCGTCGCGATGAGCGCGGCGCTCGTGTCGCTCGGGGACCGCCTCGGTTTCTTCAAGGCGATGGCGCACGCCGGCCCGCTCTGGCCGAAGGAGCTCGCCGCGAAGACGGGCACGGGCGAGCGCCTCGTGCGCGAGTGGCTCGTGAACCAGGCGGCCAGCGGGAACGTGGAGTACGACGCCTCGTCGGGGAAGTTCGTCCTCCCCCAGGAGCACGCGCTCGCGCTCGCCGACGACGCGAGCCCCTACTTCGTCGCGGGCGGCTACCAGATCGTCACCGCGCTCGTGAAGGCGGAGGAGCGGATCGCGGCCTCCTTCCGGAACGGCGGCGGGATGTTCTGGGGCGAGCACGACGACGGCCTCTTCGAGGGGACGGAACGGTTCTTCCGGCCGAACTACGTCGCGAACCTCGTCTCCAGCTGGATCCCCGCTCTCGACGGCGTGGACGAGAAGCTGAAGACGGGCGCGATCGTGGCGGACGTCGGCTGCGGGCACGGCGCCTCGACGGTCCTGATGGCGCGGGCCTTCCCGAAGTCGCGCTTCTTCGGCTTCGACAACCACGCCCCCTCGATCGGCCACGCCCGCCGCTCCGCGGACGAGGCGGGCCTCTTCACCCAGGTCACGTTCGAGGTCGCGCCGGCCGCCTCGTTCCCGGGGCACCGGTACGACCTGATCACGTTCTTCGACTGCCTCCACGACATGGGGGACCCTCTCGCCGCGCTCCGGCACGCCCACGAGGCCCTCGCCGCCGACGGCACCGTCATGCTCGTCGAGCCGCAGGCGGGCGAGAAGGTCGAGGAGAACCTCAACCCGGTCGGGCGGGTCTTCTCGGGCGCCTCCGTCCTCTGCTGCGCGCCGAACGCGATCGCCTCCGGCAACATCGTCCTCGGCACGATCGCGACCGAGGGCGACTTCCGGAAGCTCGCTGCCGCCGCGGGCTTCAAACGCTTCCGTCGCGCCGCCCAGACCCCCTTCAACCGCGTCTTCGAGCTGAGGGCCTGAAGGAGAGCCGCCCTACCCCTTCTTCGCCGGCTCGAGGAAGAGCTGCACGGCCGACGCGCGCGCGAGGAGCGCCCCGTCGGCCTCCCGGGTCAGCGACGCCTCGACGTAGGCCTGCGTCCGGCCGTGCTTCACGACCTCGGCCTCGCAGACGACGGGCTCGCCGGGTCTCGAGGCCCGCAGGTACGAGACGTTCAGCGACACGGTGGTGAACCCGCGGCCTTCCGCGATCGAGAAGACCGCGGGCCCCATCGTGTCGTCGAAGAAGGCCGCGAGGATCCCGCCCTGGACCGCGCCCCACGGGTTCGTCATCGCCTCCGTCGGGCGAAAGCGACAGCGGACCCTTCCGGGAGACTCCTCGATCGTCTCCGCGTTGAGGAACTCGTAGGTCGGGGGCGGGACCTGCGGCTTCAACGCCCTACCAGCCCTTCGGGGCTCCCTTCGTCTGCTCGTCGAGCCACTTCTGGAGCGGCGCGAAGTATTCGAGGATCGCCGTCGCGTCCATCTGCCGCTGCCCGGTCACGGCCTCGAGGGCGTCGGGCCAGGGCCGGCTCTGCCCCATCTCGAGCATCCGGGCCAGCTTCGCGCCCGCCTCCCTGTTCCCGTAGATCGAGCAGGCGTGGATCGGCGCCGTGCAGCCGGCGGTCTTCGCGAGGGCGCGGTGGAACTGGAACTGGAGGACGTCGGCGAGGAAGTAGCGCGAGTAGGGAACGCCCGCGGCGACGTGGTACTTGGCGGCCGGGTCGAAGTCGGCCTCGCTCCTCGCCACCGGCGGGGCGACGCCCTGGTACTTCAGCTTCAGGTCCCACCACGCCTGGTTCCAGCGCGACTCGGGGATCTCCCCCGAGAAGGCCTGCCAGCGCCACTTGTCGATGAGGAGGCCGAACGGGAGGAACGCGATCTTCTCGAGCGCCATGTTGAGCAGGTAGCCGACGTCCTTGCCGGGAGGCGGCGTCTTCTCGAGGAGGTTCACCTTCCCGAGGTACTCGGGCGTCAGGGAGAGGGCGATGGTGTCGCCGATCGCCTCGTGGAAGCCGTCGTTGGCGCTGTCGCGGAAGAGCGGCGGCTGGCGGTCGTAGGCGCGCTGGTAGAAGTTGTGCCCGAGCTCGTGGTGGACGGTCGCGAAGTCCTCCGCGTTGATCTCGATGCACATCTTCAGGCGCAGGTCGTCGGCCCAGTCGACGCTCCAGGCGCTCGCGTGGCAGACGACCTCGCGGTCGCGCGGGCGGGTGAAGAGGGAGCGCTCCCAGAACGTCTTCGGGAGCGGCGCGAAGCCGAGCGAGGTGAAGAAGCCCTCGCCGTAGCGGACCATCTGCCGCGCGTCGGTCTTCTTCGCGACGAGGATCTTCGTCAGGTCGTACCCCGGGTCGGCGTCCTTCGGGGCGAGGAGCGGGTAGAGGTTCCCCCACTGCTGCGCCCACATGTTCCCGAGGAGGTGGGCCGGGATCGGCCCCTTCTCCGGGACGACGTCCCTGCCGTAGGTCTCGCGCAGCTTCATCCGGACGTAGGCGTGGAGGGAAACGTAGAGGGGCTTCACCTGCTCCCAGAGCCGGTCGAGCTCCTTCGCGTAGGCGTCGGGCGGCATGTCGTACTTCGACCGCCACATCGCCCCCATGTCGGCGAAGCCGAGCTCCTTCGCCCCGGCGTTCCCGAGCTCGACGTAGCGGGCGAAGTCCTTCCGCATCGGCGCGCCGACGGCGTGCCACCCCGCCCAGAGGGCGGCGAGCTCCTTCGGGTCGCGGCTCGTCCCGAGGCGGTTCGAGATCTCCTCGAGGGAGAGCGGCTCCCCGCCGGGCGGCGTCCACTTTCCGCGGCCGTAGGCGCCTTCCATCCCGGCCGCGATCCGGGCGAGCTCCTCGCTCTTCTTCGGGTCGGCGGGGGCGGCGAGCGTGAGCGAGAGCTTCAGGAGCTTCAGCTTCCGGGCCGTCTCCTCGTCGAGAGCGAGGCCGTCGAAGCGGGTCGCCTCCTTGGCGAGGGAGGCCGCGAGCTCCATCCGGCGCTGGCCGGCCTCGGCCGCGATGAGCTCGGTGTCCTCGGTGATGAAGTTCGCGGCGACCCAGTTCGCGCGCTCGGCACCGATCGAGACCTTCAGGAGCTGCTCCTCGGCCTTCTCGACGAAGGCCTTCGCGCCGGCGGCCGTCGGGGCCTGGGCGGGCGCGAGGCCGGGGAGGAGGAAGGCGAGGAGGAACGGGAGAGTCTTCTTCTGCATGAGGGCGTCACTCCGGCCGGTGATCATGCCACGCGGCCGCGAGCCCCGGGACGCGCGGCCCGGCGGCCTCTCAGCCGGGCAGGTCCCACACCGTGATCGAGCCGCCGACGAGGGCGATCCTGCGGCCGCGCGAATGGAGAGCCCGGACGAGCTCCTCCACCTGGCGCGCGGCCGCCTCTCCCTCGATCGGCCGGACCAGCTCCGGGCCGAGCGTCTCCATCATGTGCGAGACGGCGTAACGGCCGGGGCCGACCGGGACGGCGGGGTCGAGGAGCCGGCAGCCCCGCGAGTAGTAGTTCGTCGCGATGCCGCCCCAGGCCACGATCGTCGTCGTCTCCTCCCAGCCCCGCCCGGCGAGGAAGAGGTGGAGCCGGTACAGGTCCTGCCCCCAGTCGACGTTCGAGTCGGAGAAGCTGCGCCGTCCGCCGTCCTCCCCTCCGGCGAAGACGTTGAAGTAGGCGATCGGGGAAGCGCCCGCCGAGGCGAGCGAGAGGCCCGTGGAGACGACGAGCGCGCAGGCCGCCATGCCCCGGAGGCGCGGACGCCCGCCGAGCGCCCTCCCCGCGACGACCGCGGCGGCGAACGCGAGGAGGGCCCAGGCCGGCAGGAGGTGACGGACACCGATGTTGAACGCCGACCGCATGGAGGCGGCGAGGAGCCCCGTCGCGAGCGTGGCGGCGAGGAGCGCCGCGAGCGCCGGGGCCGAGGCCGCCCGCTCCGGGACGCCGCCGCGGCGGAGCCGCGAGAGGCCGAGCGCGAGCGCGGCGGCGAGGAGGGCGAGGAACGCCGGGGTCGCCTTCAGGAGGAACGCCGCCGGGAAGTAGAGAGGGAACCCGCGGTCCGAGACGCGGCCCAGGAAGTAGTTCGCGCCGCGGCCCCGCTCGCTCAGGAGAGCGACGCCTTTCGCCCCGCCGAGGAAGGTGCCGAGCGGCGGGAGGAGCCTCGCGAGGGTGCCGTACCGCTCGACCTCGTCCGGCCGGGACGGGCGCGACTCGAGGTACGCGCGGATCGAGGCCTCGTCCCGTTCCGGAGTCATCCGGCGGAGCGTCCAGGCGTAGACGCCCTGCACGACGAGGGCGGCGAGGCCGAGCGCCACGACGGCGCCCACGACGCGGTCCCGCGTGACGCCCCCACGGGGCCGCGCGGCCGCCCCCGTCCGGAAGAGGAGCGGGAGGAGGGGCGAGACGGCGACGGCGGGGACGAGCAGGAGCGCCGAGAACTTCGTGACGAGCGCGACGCCGAGCGCGAGGCCGACGGCCAGCCAGCGACCGAGACCGGTCCCCGTCGCGGCGCGGGCCGCGAGGACGGTCACGGCGAGGAAGCCGACGGCGGCCCCGACGTCCGTGTGAACGTACGCGGCGTGCGCCACGAAGGTCGGGTCGAGCGCGACGACTCCGGCCGCGAGGAGGCCCGCGACCCTCCCGGCGAGCGGCCGGACGGCGACGTGCAGGACGACGACGAGGAGCGCGAGGACCCAGGGGAAGGGCCGGCGCCCGGCGGCGACGACGGCGTGGGCCGGCGCCCGGTTCCCGTAGAGCCACGCCGGGTAGCCGGGGAGCGGGGACGTGGGGCACCCCGTGCCCCCGCAGGGGGGGCGCAGCGCGAGCGGGCGGAGGGCGAGCGCGCCCGCGAGCTTCATCAGGGGCGGGTGCTCGGGGTTGAGCCAGCCCGTCCCCTCCTCGAGCGCCTCGGAGCCGGAGAAGAGGTGGATCGCCTCGTCCGAGGTCGGCGAGTCGAGGCGCTGGTGCGCGTGGACCGCCGCGACGGAGGCGGCGACGAGGAGGGCGAGGAGCGCCGCCTCGACGAGGAGCGGCGCCGCCCGCGCGACGCGACGGGTCAGGGGGGCGTCCACTCGCGGAAGAGCCCGAGCTGGGAGAGCGCCAGCTTCCAGTAGTCCGGGAGGATCCCGTTCAGCGGGATGGCGCCCCAGCAGTAGACGAAGCCCATGACGACCGGGATCGCGAAGAGCCACTTCGCCTCGCGCGTCTCCCAGACGTCTTGGAAGCCGACGACGAGCGCGAACGGCGCCATGACGAGCCAGTAGCGCGGCCACTCCTCCGTCGACATGTTGACGTGGAGGACGAACTGGAGCGCCGAGTAGACGAAGATCGACTCGTACTTCCGGATGCGCGAGATGCCGACGCCGTAGGCGAAGGCGAGGAGGATGAAGTACTCGACCTGGTGGTAGAGGCCGAGCTCGAAGAAGTGCGGCATGAAGCCGAACGGCCGGAAGGCGGCGGCCTTGTCTCCCTGCTGCGCGAAGTACTCGAAGAAGTTGCCCGTGCGGCTCCAGCAGTAGGCGAAGTAGCCGGCGAGCGCCGCGGGGGGGATGAGGAGCCAGGGGAGCGAGCGCCACTGCTTCCGCTGCAGGAGGATGAGCCCGAACGCGGGCGCCACGAGGAGGCCCGGGATCCGCGTGAGCGTCGCGAGGGCGCCCAGGACCGACGCCCAGCCGACGCGCTCCTTCTCGAAGAGGAGGATCGCCGCGAGGACGAAGAGGAGGTAGGGCGCCTCGGTCGAGCCCGTGCTCCGGAAGTAGAGCCACCGCGGCGGGAAGAAGAGGAAGACCGTCGCGAGGAAGAGCGGCTGCGGGAGCTTCCACGTGTCGCGGCAGAGACGGAAGAAGAGGATCGCCGCCCCCGCCGCGCAGAGGATCGACACGAGGAGCATCGAGCGCTGCCACCCGACGAACGAGAAGAGGCGGATGAGCGCCGGGTAGACCGGGAGGTGGCGCAGGAAGTACGACTTGACGTAGACGTAGCCGAGGATCGCGTAGTTGTCCGGGACGTCGTAGCCGACCTTCGCGATCGTCAGGTAGTTCGGCCCGTCCCACGCGCGGTAGACCGTCCCCATCCCGTTCCAGAACGGAAGGTAGACGAGGAGCGAGCCCCCGGCCGTCAGGACGACGAGCAGGATCTCGGCGCGGTAGCGCTGGAGGAGGGCTTTCATGCGGGCCGCGGCGCGATTCTAGGCCGCAGCCGACCGTGCGTCACCGCGGGGGGAGAGGCCCGTTTCAGACGTCCAGGGAATCGGCGTCCCGGGCTCGCTCGGTGATGAACCGGTAGCGCGCGCCGGCGTCCTTGCCCATCAGGTCGGCGAACGTCCGCTCGGCTTCGAGGACGTCGGGCACGGTCACTTTCAGCGCGCGGCGGCGCCGCGGGTCGAGCGTCGTCGCCTTCAGCTGCTCCGGCATCATCTCGCCGAGCCCCTTGAAGCGCATGACCTCGGGCTTCACGTTCTTCGGGAGCTTCGCGAAGATCGCGTCCCGCTCGGCCTCGTCCAGCGCCCAGTACGTCTCCTTCCCCGCGTCGACCCGGTAGAGCGGCGGCTGCGCGAGGTAGACGTGCCCCTCGGTGACGAGCTTCGGGAGGTGCCTCCAGAAGAACGTCAGGAGGAGCGTCGAGATGTGGTGGCCGTCCGCGTCGGCGTCCATCAGGAGGAAGACCTTCGCGTAGCGGAGCTTGCCGATGTCGAAGTCGGCGCCGCTCCCGCAGCCGAGCGCGGAGACGATGTCGGTGAGCTCCTTGTTCCCGGCGACCTTCGCCGAGTTCGCCTGCTCCGCGTTGAGGACCTTGCCGCGCAGCGGGAGGATCGCCTGCGTCTGCCGGTCGCGCCCCTGCTTGGCCGAGCCGCCGGCCGAGTCCCCCTCGACGATGAAGAGCTCCGACTCGGCCGGGTCGGTCGAGGAGCAGTCGGCGAGCTTGCCGGGGAGGTTCAGGCGGTGCGAGACGGCCGTCTTCCGCGTCACCTGCTGGGCCGCGGCGCGCGAGGCCTCGCGGGCCCGGGTCGCCATGACGATCCGGCCGACGATCTGCTCGGCGAGGGAGGGGTTCTCGTTGAGCCACTTCTCGAGGGCGGGACGGACGGCGCCGTCGACCTGCGCCGCCACCTCGGGGTTGTTGAGCCGGTCCTTCGTCTGCCCCTGGAACTGCGGCTCGAGGACGTAGACGGAGAGGAGGGCGACGAGCCCCTCGCGGACGTCCTCGGCCGAGGGGCTCACCCCCTTCGGGAGGAGCTCGTGCGTCCCGAGGTAGTTCCGGACCGCCTTGACGACCCCCGCCTTCAGCCCGTTCTCGTGCGTCCCGCCGGACGGCGTCGGGATGCCGTTCACGTACGAGCGGAAGCTCTCGTCCGTCGACTCGGTCCACTGGAGGGCGAGCTCGAGGCGCGGGTCGGCGTCCCTCACGAGCGCGAAGCCGTTCGCGTGGGTCGGCGCCTTGCCCCGCTCGGCGACGACCTTCAGGAGGTAGTCGGCCAGCCCCCCGTCGTGCTCGTATTCCTCGCGGACGGCCGGCTTCTTCGTCTCGTCGACGAAGACGACCTTCAGGCCGCGGTGGAGGTACGTCTTCGCCTCGAGCCGCTCGCGGATCTCGTCGGCGTCGAAGGCGAGCTTGCCGAAGATCTCGGGGTCGGGGCGGAAGCGGACCGTCGTGCCGCTCCCCCGCACCTTCTCCGTCGAGACCTTCGCGACCTTCGAGGTCGCCCTCCCCTGCGCGTAGGTCTGCCGCCACTCGTTCCCGTCGCGGCGTACGTTCACGACCATCTCCGACGACAGCGCGCAGACGACCGACGAGCCGACGCCGTGGAGGCCGCCCGAGTGGACGTAGTTCCCCTGCTCGAACTTGCCCCCGGCGTGGAGCGTCGTGAGGATCAGCTCGAGCGCCGAGCGCTTGTACTTCGGGTGGACGTCGACGGGGATGCCGCGCCCGTTGTCGTAGACCTCGACCTCGCGCGCGTCGGCGCCGAGGCGGACCTCGATGCGCGAGGCGTAGCCGTTGATGACCTCGTCGACGGCGTTGTCGACGATCTCCCAGACGAGGTGGTGCAGGCCGCGGGAGTCGACGCCTCCGATGTACATGCCGGGCCGCTTGCGAACCGGCTCGAGCCCCTCGAGGACGGTGATGTCGGCTGCGGTGTAGTTCGTGGACGCCATGACGGGCCGCCGACGGTACGCAGGCGGCGGGGGTCCGTCAAGCGACGGGCCCCCCGCCCCGCGCGGCCTCACTCGAAGCAGGTGTAGAAGCGGTACTGGACGTCCTTCGCCGACGGGTCGTGGATCCGGTCCGAGGCGATCTTGTGGTTGCTGTTCGGAGGGCTGTTCCCCTCGAGGGTGTGGAGGCGGAAGACGTTCCCCTCCTTCACGGCCTTCTCGATGACGAAGTGGTGCTGGAACTCGCCGAGCGACTCGTAGCCGACGTCGCCCGGCGCCGGCGACCAGGTCTGGCGGAAGCCCCGGACCGAGGAAATCCCCTTGCCGACGTTCCAGTTCCCGACGTTCATCCCCGCGGTCTTCACGGCCCAGAGGGCGAAGATGCCGCACCAGTGGGGCATGGGGGGGAGCTCCCCCTTCTTCCCGAGATACGTCACAGCGGCCTCCATGGTGGGCGACGCCGCTGCCGCCCCGGTCACGCGGAAGTACTTGAGGAGGCGCGTGTACCCCATCCGGAACGACCTCTTGTGGACGTCCGACTGGTCCTGCCCGGCGGGCAGCTTCGCCGCGACGCCGGGAAGAGAGGCCTCCGCCTTCGCCACGGCGACGACGGCGATCCGGCCGAGGTTGTTCGTCTGAGGGACCTCCGCGAGCGCCGCGACGAACGCGAGGAGCTTCTCCCAGGTGATGGGCCCGACGACGCCGTCGGCGTCGAGGCCGTTGTCGCCCTGGAACTCGAGGACTCGCCCGCGCGTCTTCTGGCCGAAGACGCCGTCCGTCGTCAGCTGCGCGAGCTTCGACGGGAGCTGGTTGAGGGTGTTCTGCAGCTCGGTTACGGCGGCGCCGATGGCACCGATCGAGAGGGTCTGGGGCATGGCCGCTCCTGCCGCCCGATCGTCCGGGCGCGACTCCGTTTCAATTTGGGGCAGGACGCGGCCGCTTGCCGCGAAAAGAGTGCTTCTGGTGATCGGGGTCACCGGGAGGCCCGGGACGGCGCGCCCGGCGCCCGGACCTCCCCGCCAGCTAACCTCCGCGGGTGCCGAACCTCGTCCGGGCCCTCGAGGGTCTCCATTCTCTCTGCGTTCACGTGCTCGAGAGGACCGGCGCCGTCGCGCGGCTCGACGTCCTACGACTGCCCGCCGACGCCGAAGCGCGGCCGACCGCGGCCCTCCTCGCGGGCGCGGTCGTCATCCTCCTCCTCTACGCCGCGCTCGCTTCCGGCCGCGACCCCCGCGTCCGCGCGTTCCGGGCGGCGACGCTTCTCGCCGGGCTCTGCCTCCCGCTCGCCGCCCTCCGCCTCGCCGGTACCACGCGCCTGCCGGCCCTCGGCGGCGCCGCGGTCCTCCTCGTAGCCCTCGCCTCCGTCGCGCACCGCTCCCTTTCATTGTTCCGGAGCGAGGGGACCGCGTCGCTCCTCCTGAAGCGAGCGCGGCTCCTCCTCGAGGCGCTCGGCCTCGGACTCCTCGCCGCCGCCGTCGCCCTGCTCCTCGCAGGGCACGACGTTCCGGTCCGGCTCGCGTTCTGGTCGCTCTTCCTCCTCCGGCTCTCGATCGCCGACCTCATCGACCCGTCGCGGCTCGCCGCCGGGACCGGGCTGACCCGCTCGGCCGCCCGCGACGTGAAGGCCGCCCTCGGGAAGGGGCGACGCGCCGGACGGCCCGGCCGCAGGCTGCGCCGCGCCGCGGCCGGGGTCCTGAAGACCGCGCTCCTCGTCCTCTGGCTCGCCCTCCCGCTCGCCGCGGCGCTCGCCCGGGGCGAGGTCGCCGCCGGGGCGTGGCCCCCCGAGGCGCTCCACCTCCGGTGGTACCCGACCGCCGCCCTCGCGCTGACGGCGCTCCTCCTCGTGGGCCAGGCGACGCGCGCGGTCCGCGACCGGCGGCTCCTCGACGCGGCCCGCGGCGCCGCCGCCGGCCTCGGGACGTGCGCCTGGCTCTGGCTCGCGTTCCACGACCCGGCCTTCGAGGCGTACCGGCACGCCCTTCCCGGGCTCGTCCTCGCCGAGACGCTCGCGGGGTTCCTCCTCGGCGCGGCCTCGCGCGGGCGCTGACCGCCCGCGGAACGTCTCCCCTCCGCCGTATCGGACGTAGACTGGATCGACCCACCTGACGGACCGGAGGCTTCCGCGATGGAGCCGGTCTCGGGACAGAAGCTCGGACGCTACACGCTCGCGCGCCGGCTCGGCGCCGGCGGGATGGCCGAGGTCTGGGAGGCGACGGACGACCTCCTGAGACGCCGCGTCGCCGTCAAGATCGTCCGCGGGGCGCTCGCCGAGTCGCCCGAGTTCTCGAGCCGCTTCCTGCGCGAGGCCCGACTCGCCGCGCAGCTCCAGCACTCGGGCGTCGTCGCCGTCTACGACGTCGGCCTCGAGCGCCACGCCCTCTTCGTCGTCATGCCGGTCCTCTCCGGCGGCTCCCTCGCCGACCGCCTCGCCCGGCCGGTCGACGACGCCACGGCGCTCGCGTGGCTCGCGACCCTCGCCTCGGCCCTCGACTACGCCCACGGAAAGGGGGTCGTCCACCGCGACGTCAAGCCGCTCAACGTCCTCTTCGACGACGCCGGCGCGCCGCACCTCTCCGACTTCGGCCTCGCGAAGGGGCTCGACGAGGCGACCCACCTGACGCAGACGGGGATGATCCTCGGGACCCCGCTCTACATGTCTCCCGAGCAGGCGATGGGCTCCCCGGCCGGCCCCCCGGCGGACCAGTACTCGCTCGGCGTCGTCGCCTACCGGCTCCTCGCGGGAAGGCTCCCGTTCGAGAAGGAGCCGACGCCGGTCCTCCTCCGGAGGACGGTCTTCGAGGAGATGCCCCCGCCCTCGTCCATCCGGCCCGGCCTCCCCCCTTCCGTCGACGCCGTCTTCGCGCGCGTCCTCGCGAAGTCGCCGGAGGGGCGCTTCCCGTCGTGCGCGGCCTTCATCGACGCCCTGGCGAAGGCCCTCTCCCCCCGCGGCGGCACCCGGACGGCCCGCCTCGAGACGGACGCGACGAAGCCCGAGCCGGTTCGCCCGCTCCTCCGCCCGCACGAGGCCTCGACGCCTCCGCGCCCGGCCGCCGAACGCCGCACCCCGCCTCCGCTCCCGCTCCCGACCGTGCACGGAACTCTCCCCGGCCCGGGCGCGCCCCGCCCTCGCGCGAAACCTCCCCGCCGCGTCCCGGCGGGCGCCCTCCTCCTGGGCGGCGCCTTCGCGCTCCTCCTCGGCGTCTCGCTCTGGATCGTCCTCCGCCCGCGCGAGGCTCCTCCGCCCTTCCCGTCCATCCCGACGCCCGCTCCCGCGGCGATCCCGTCCCCCACGGCGACCGCCACCGCCACGCCGACGCAGGTCGCGACGGCGCCGTCGGCGCTCCTCTCGATCGACCGCGCGTCCCCGGCGGCGGCGGAGACCCCTCGACGACCCGCGCCCCCGACGCCGACTCCGTCCCCGACGCGGACGCCGACGCCCTCTCCGACGCCGTCTCCCTCTCCTTCGCGGACCTCGACGCCGTCCCCGACCCCGACGCCGTCCCCCGCCCCGACCTCGACCGCGCGCCCCTCGCCTGCACCGCCGGCGACGGCCACCGCGGCGCGCCCCTCCCCGGTGCCGGCCCGGCCGACCGCGCCCGCCGACCCGCTCGCCGACGTCCCGCGCCGGTTCTACGCGCCCGACATGAGGCTGAAGGACGCCTGGGTCGAGGTCGTCAAGGGCGGCAGCTACACGCTCGTCTTCAAGTTCACCGACGACCTGGAAGGCCGGGGAGAGAGCATCGGCACGTTCGCGGCGATCTCCGTCCCGACGCGCGGCGACGTGCCCCTCCTGCCCGGGGCCCGCGTTCCCATCCGACTCCTCTGCAAGGGCCTCGACGCGTCGAAGGTCCAGTGCATGGTCCCGCCCCCCGCCGATGCCTTCACCCTCCAGGCGCCGCACCTGACCGAAGGGGACCGGGTCTCCGTCCGCGCCGTCCTCGCCGGCTTCTCGTTCTCCGCCACCCTTCGCGTCGAAGACTAGGAGGTTCCGGTGCGAATTCCCGCGCTCGTCCTCGTCGCCGCCCTGGCCGGCTCGGGCTGCAGGGTCCACATGCCGTTCCGCTTCCAGCTCGCGCCGAGGGTGGCCGCCGAGGCGGCGGCTTCGCGCGGGACCGCGGCCGGCCCGGTCGCCCTGCGCTGGGTCCCGGCCGACTTCCCCGACCGCGTCGACGTCCAGGGGGCGAGCGGCTACATCGGGTCGATCTCGCGGACGAGGATCCCCACCGGCGTCGCCATCGCGACGCGCGTGAGGGAGTACCTCGAGGCGGCGGTCGGCGTCGACCCGAAGGCCGCGCGGGTCGTGACGATCCGCGTCCTCGAGGCGAAGTCCTCCTACGCGTACTCCGCGTCGGCGAAGAGGCCGACCGTCGACCGCGGCCGCTGCGCGCTCCGGGTCGACGTGGACGACGGCGCGGCGCGCTGGAGCGAGTCGTACTACTCGTCGGACGAGCGCGGCGGCGCGCCCCCGACGCAGACCGAGGTGCTCGACGGCGTCTGGGACGAGGTGAGCGCGGCCCTCGCGCGCGACGTCCTGCGGCGCCTCGGCGGGGCGCCGAAGGCCCCCTGAGGAGCGCGCCGGCGCGTCAGCCCTTCGCGAGCTCCGCGGCGACGGCCGCGGCCATCCTCTTCCCGTCCTCCTGGGCGAGCGGCGTGGCCGGCCAGCGGATTCCCAGCCCCCGCCCCCCGTCGGGCTTCGGGATGACGTGGAAGTGGACGTGCGGCACCGCCTGGTGCGCGGAGGCGCCGTTGTTCTGGAGGACGTTGTAGTCGCGCGTCCCGGTCACCGCCATCACGGCGCGCGCGATGCGCGGGAGGACGCGGCCGACCGCCGCCGCCGACTCCTCGGAGAGGGCGTCGAGCGTGGCGGCCGGCTCCTTCGGGACGACGAGGACGTGCCCCGGCGCGAGGGGGGCGATGTCGAGGAACGCGACGACCCTCTCGTCCTCCCAGATCCGGTGGCTCGGGATCTCGCCCCGGATGATCCGCGTGAAGATCGTGTCGCTCACGGCTTCCCATCGCCCTTCCCGCCGCGCTCCCGCGGAGCGGCCATCTCGACGAGCCAGATGTTCCCGGTCGTCTCGGCGAGCTCGTAGTAGATCGCGTCCCCGACCGGCGACCAGTCGGGGTAGCGGACGTAGCTGTTCAGGCGCCTGTACGAGGTCACCATCCGCTCCGTCTTCCCGTCGCGGGTGGTCCAGCCGACGTTCCAGACGCCGTCGCGCAGGCCCGCGAACGCGATCTTCGACCCGTCGGGGGAGAACGAGTAGGGCCAGCTCTGCCCCTGGCCCCGCGTCAGCTGGACGGGGGCGCCGCCCGAGGCGGGGACGGTGAAGACGTGGACGTCGCCGTCCCTCTTGGCCTCGAAGGCGAGCGTGGCGCCGTCGGGCGACCAGCAGGGGAAGGCGGCGAGCTCGCGGTCCGAGGTCACCTGGCGGGGCATCCCGGCGGGGAGGTCGGCGACCCAGACGTTCAGCGTCCCGCCCCGGTTCGAGTGGAAGGCCACCTTCGTCCCGTCGGGCGAGATGCGCATCGCGTCGTGGCCCGGGCCGAAGTCCGCGACGGGCTCCTCCCGCCCCGTCACGAGGTCGACGGCGAAGAAGGCGCGGTGGCCGCGGCGGAGCGACATGAACCCGAGCTTCCGGTCCCCCCGGAACCAGTGCGGGTAGTCGTCGTCGGCGGAGTCGGTCGTCCGCTGGAGCGGGTTCCCCCCGTCGGCGTCGACGACCCAGACGTCCTGGTTCGTACCGGGCCGCCAGCGGCTCAGCGCGATCCTCTTCCCGTCGTGCGAGACGGCGGGGCGCGAGTTGCGGCCCGTCTCGCGGGTCACGGGCGCTTCCGGCCCGGCCGGCTCGCCCCTCGCGTCGACGGGGACCTTCCAGATGTTGCTCGCCATCCCGAGGCCGGCGTAGGCGAGCTTCGTCCCGTCCCGCGAGACGGCGAGCTGCTTGACCCAGCCGAGCCCCGCGACGCCGAAGCTCGCGACCTCCTCGGGCGCTCCGAGCGTCTTCCCGCTCGCCGGCGAGACCGTCCGGCGGAAGATCCCGACGCTCCAGCTCTCCGACCAGCAGGGGTAGAGGACCGTCGCGCCGTCGGTACCCCAGACCGGGTCGTAGCACTGGCCGTTTCCCTCGCTGACCTTGACCGCGTCCTTTCCCTCGGCATCGACGGTCCAGATCTCCGAGGAGGTCCGGTCGTAGCTCGCGAAGACGATGCGCCGGCCGTCGGGCGAGAACGACGCGGCGCCGTGCCCGCCGCCCGGGCGACCGACCTGCGTGAGGGGACGGGGGGGCGAGCCGTCGAGCGGCGCGATCCAGAGGATCGAGGGGGGGAGCGCACCGAGCGAGTTCGCGGCGAGGTCGACGACGGAGCCCGACTCGAAGACGAGGGCCTTGCCGTCCGGGGAGAAGGAGGGGCGGGAGCCGAACGTCGTCAGCTGTCGCGGGACGCCGCCGAGCGCGGGCACGAGCCAGACCCCTCCGACGCTCTTGGCGTGGTAGGCGATCGTCTCGCCGTCGGGCGACCAGGCGGGCGAGAGGTTCTGGAGGCCGTCCGTCGTCAGCTGGATCTCGCGCCCGCCCGGGCCGAGCGACCGCCGGTAGATCTCGAAGCGCCCGGACCGGTCCGAGGCGAAGGCGATCGAGCGGCCGTCCGGAGCGAACGTCGGGAAGACGTCGAGGCCGGCCGAAGAGGTCAGCTGGACCGGGCGGAGCGCGACCGCGCCGGTCGCGGCGCGCCGGCCGCGCGGGAGGAAGAGCAGGAAACCGGCGACGGCAGCCACGGCTGCCGCCGCGAGGCCTGCGGAGACGAGCCACCGCCGCGAACGCAGGCGGGCCGGGGCCCTGGCCGAGACCTTCGGGAGGCGGACGGTCGGGAGGCGCGCCGCGGCGAGCTCCCCGGAATCCCAGCCGCCGGCGTCGAGGACCGAGCCGATCGCCCCGGCCATATCGCGCATCGACGCGAAGCGCTTCGCCGGGTCCTTCTCGAGCGCCTGCGCCACGACGTCGGCGAACCCCTTCAGGATCCCTGTCGAGAAGCCCGGGAGCGGCGCGGCGGGGAGGTGGAGGATCGCGTACATGACATCGACCGGGGTCTCCCCCTCGAACGGGAGCTTCCCCGAGAGGAGCTCGTGGAAGACGATGCCGAGCGAAAAGATGTCGCTCCGGGCGTCGGCCTTCCGGCCGCTCGCCTGCTCGGGCGACATGTACTGCGCGGTCCCGACGACGAGGCCGTCGGTCGTCAGCGACGGCTGGCTGCGTCGCCCGTCCTCGGCGACCGCCTGGACCTTCGCGAGGCCGAAGTCGAGGACGCGGATCCGCCCGTCCCTACCGACCATCAGGTTCGAGGGCTTGATGTCGCGGTGGAGGATCCCGGCGTCGTGGACGGCGGCGAGCCCCTCCGCCGCCTGGGCGATCCAGAGGGCCGCCTTCGGCGCGGAGACCGGTCCGCCCAGGAGGACGTCCTCGAGCGTCTCCCCCTCGATGAACTCCTGGACGAGCCACGGGATCCCCTCGAGCTCGCCGACGTCGTAGACGTGGACGAGGTTCGGGTGCGAGAGAGAGGCCATGACGCGCCCCTCGTTCTCGAACCGCGCGCGCCGGTCGGGGGTTCCGACGAGGTCGCCGGGGAGCGTCTTCAGGGCGACGACCCGGCCGAGGGAGGTGTCCTCCGCGCGGTAGACCTCCCCCATCGCCCCGCTCCCGACGCAGGCGAGGACTCGGTACCGGCCCACGAGGGTGCCGGGCGCGAGGGATCGGGACGCATCCGCGCTCATCGCCGGTTCGACACGCTCCACTGCCCCCCGACGGGGCACCTGAAGGACAGTCTTCGGGATCTTACTCTGGCGGCGGACGGCGGCCGCGGCGCACCTATACTCGCCGCCCGAGGCTCCGATGGACCACGACGATCACGGCCCGAAGCACCGCGGACGGCTCCATCTCCTCCTCCCCCTGCTCGCCGCGACGCTCCTCCTCGCGCCCTCCTGCCGCCGCCTCCGGCCCGGTGGAGTCCCCGCCCCGCCCGCCGCGGAATCGCGGCCCGTGACGGCCCGCGGCGACCTCGCGGCCGACGAGAAGGCGACGATCGAGCTGTTCCGGGAAGCGAGCCCCTCGGTCGTCTTCATCACGACGCTCGCCCGCCAGAGGACGGGGCTCTTCCGGATCTCCGAGATCCCCCAGGGGGAGGGCTCCGGGTTCGTGTGGGATTCCGAAGGTCACGTCGTCACGAACTTCCACGTCATCCAGGGCGCCTCCTCGGCCCGCGTCACCCTCTCCGACGGCTCGAACTGGACCGCGTCGTTCGTCGGCGCCGCGCCCGACCGCGACCTCGCCGTCCTCCGGATCTTCCCGACGGGGAAGACGCTGAAGCCGATCCTCGTGGGCACGTCGAAGGACCTCCAGGTGGGCCAGAAGGTCTTCGCCATCGGGAACCCGTTCGGCCTCGACCAGTCGCTCTCCACGGGCATCGTGAGCGCCCTCGGGAGGTCGATCGAGTCGGCGACGGGGCGCCAGATCGAGGGGGTCATCCAGACGGACGCCGCGATCAACCCGGGGAACTCCGGAGGCCCCCTCCTCGACAGCGCGGGGCGCCTCATCGGCGTGAACACCGCGATCGCCTCGACGAGCGGCTCGAGCGCCGGCATCGGCTTCGCCGTCCCCGTCGACACGGTGAACCAGATCGTCCCCCAGCTCATCTCCCACGGCCGGGTCACCCGCCCGCAGCTCGGCGTCACGCTCGCCGACGACGCCGTCACCGCGCGGCTCGGCCTCGAGGGAGCGCTCGTCCTCTCGGTCGCGCCGGGGACCGGGGCGGCGGCGGCCGGGCTCCGCGGGACGAGCCGCGCCGAGGACGGCTCCCTCGTCCTCGGCGACGTCGTGACCCGGGCCGGCGAGAAGCCCGTCCGCTCCGCCGGCGACCTGATCGCCGTCCTCGAGGAGAGGAAGCCGGGAGAGAGCCTCCCCCTCCTCCTCCTCCGCGACGGCGCGACGGTGCGCGTCGCGGTCACGCTCTCGGCGGCGCCGTGAGGCGGGGTCCCGCCCTGCTCGCGGGGCTCGTCCTCGTCGGGCTTCTCCCGTCCGCGGCCGCCGCGGCACCGGCGGCCCGGGCCCCGCGCTTCGGCCCTCCTCCCCGTTGGGCCGAGCCGCTCGCCGTCCCGTCGAGCGGGACGGGGGGCGCCGACGCGGCGAACGGGATCGTCCAGCTCCTCCTCGACCACCAGATGAACCCCGCCGAGGGGGCGCTCTTCGTCCACGACGCGCGCCGCCTCACGAACCCCTCGGGCGTGCAGCGCGGCTCGCAGCTCTCCTTCTCGTGGGACCCGACGTTCGAGACGCTCACGCTCCACTCCGTCTCGGTCCTTCGCGGCGACCGCCGCATCGACGCCCTCCGGCGGGGACGCGTGAAGGTCCTGGAACGCGAGACGGAGATGGACTGGCACCTCTACGACGGCTCGCTCACGGCGGTCCTCGTCCTCGAGGACGTGCGGGCCGGGGACGTCGTCGAGTACGTCTACACCCGCCGCGGGGAGAACCCGATCTTCGGCGGACGCTACCTCGACGGCCTCGGCGTGCGCGGCTCGACGCCGTGGGCGCACGTCCGCTACCGCCTCCTCTGGCCGCGGGGACGCGTCCTCTCGACGAAGGCCCACGGGGAGGTCCCCGCGCCCGCGGTGACGGAGAAGGGGCCGGTCACCGAGTACGTCTGGGAGGCGAGGGACGTCCCGGCCCTCCTCTCCGACTCGGACCTCCCCTCGTGGTTCGACCCGTACCCGTGGGTCCAGCTCTCCGAGTTCGCGTCGTGGCGGGACGTCGCGATCTGGGCCGTCCCGCTCTACGCGGTGAAGGACCCCGGCGACGCCGTCCGCGCCGAGGCCCGCCGGATCCGGGAATCGGAGGCGACGCCGCGCGAGCGCGTCGCGGCGGCTCTCCGGTTCGTCCAGGACGAGGTCCGCTACCTCGGCCTCGAGATGGGGACCGGGTCGTACCGGCCGAATCCCCCGCGGGACGTTCTCGCCCGGCGCTTCGGCGACTGCAAGGACAAGGCCCTGCTCTTCCTCGCGCTCCTCCGGGAGCTCGGCGTCGAGGCGCGGCCGGCGCTCGTCCACACCGGGACCCGCCGGGAGCTGGACGCCTGGCACCCCTCTCCCATCGCGTTCAACCACGTCATCGTCCGCGTCTCCCTCGACGGCAGGGAGCTCTGGCTCGACCCGACCCGGACCCGGCAGGGAGGCGCGCTCGAGGAGACCTGGCTTCCGCCGCTCGACCGCGCGCTCGTCGTCGACCCGTCGACCGAGGGCCTCGCGACGATTCCCGATCGCGTCCCCGGCGGTCCTCTCGTGAAGGTCGTCGAGGACTGGACGGTTCCCGACTTCCGGGCGCCGGCGTCTCTCGTCGTCACGACGACGCACCGTGGTCCCTCCGCCGACGCGGCCCGGGCCCGTCTCGCCGGTTCGTCGCGGGAGTCCGTCGAGAAAGGGTCCCTCGAGTTCTACACCGAGAGGTATCCGGGGATCTCCCAGGCCTCCCCGATCGCGACGACCGACGACCGCGTCGCGAACGTCGTCGAGATCCGGGAGAGCTACTCCGTGAGGGGGGTCTTCGCCCCGCGGGCCGGGAGCCGGGTCCTCGTCGCCTCCTTCTACCCGCAGGAGATCCGCGACGCCCTCCCCGATCCCGGCTCCCGGAAGCGGACGATGCCCCTCGAGCTCGCCTTCCCGGATCACGTCGTCCACGAGGCGACCCTCCGCCTCCCCGTCGACTGGCCGATGACGCCGCACGAGGAGAAGGTCGAGACCTCCTCCTTCCGTTTCCACGCGGCCGCGAGCAGCTCCGGCCGCGTGGTGCGGCTCCGCTACGAGTGGAAGACGCTCGCCGACGCGGTCGCGGCCGCCGACGCCCCCGAGGTGCTGGCGAAGGTCTCGAAGATCGTCGACGGCCTCGGATGGGAGCTGACGCACGACCCCGACGCCGCTTCGCGCAAGCCCCCGTCGGGGCTCTCCGACGTGAACATCCCCGCTGTCGCGGCGGCGCTCCTGTTCCTCGGGGTCTGCACGGCGATCGCGGTCCGGGCGGCGCGGTGGAGGTTCGCGGCGCCTCCCGTCCTCCCTCCGGAGGCGGACGTCCCGCTCGCGGGGCTCGGCGGGTGGCTCGTCCTCTTCGGCTTCGGCTGCGTCGTCCGCCCCTTCGTCATCGCCGCCGAGATGGCGACGAGCTCCTCCGCGATCTTCCGGACGAGCACGTGGAACTCGCTCACGAGCCCGGGAGGCGGCTCGTATCACCCCGCGTGGGCTCCGCTCCTCCTCGGCGAGCTCTTCGCGAACGTCGTCCTCCTCGTCTTCTCCGTCCTCCTCGTCGCGGTCTTCTTCGGGAAGAAGAGGTCGTTCCCCGTCCTGGCGGCCGCCTTCCTGGCGCTCGTGTTCGCCGTCGTGACCGCGGACGCCGCCGCCGCGCGGCTCCTCCCGGAGACGGCGAGGCAGGACGACGGCAGCGCGGCGGCCGACGCCGCCCGGGCCGGCATCGCGGCCCTGATCTGGATTCCCTACGTCCTTCGTTCCCGGCGCGTCCGGGCCACGTTCCTGCGCTGAGGCCCGGGAGAACGCCCTCTCCCCCGGGGGAGTCAGGCCTCCGGCATCGCCGGCAGGCGGAGCTCGAACGTCGAGCCGGCGCCGGGGGCGCTCGTGGCCGTCACCGTCCCGCCCATCAGCTCGCAGAGCTGCCGCGTGATCGAGAGGCCGAGGCCGCTCCCGCCGAAGCGTCGCGCCGTCGACGCGTCCGCCTGCGCGAAGGGCTCGAAGAGCCGGGCGAGCTTCTCCGGCGCGATGCCGATCCCCGTGTCCGCGACACGGAACGAGAACCAGGCGCTCCCGGCCTCCTCCTCGCGCCGGACCTCCAGCTCGATCGTCCCGTCCTCGGTGAACTTGCAGGCGTTCGAGAGGAGGTTGAAGAGGCACTGCCGCACCTTCATCGGGTCCGACCGCATCACGAGCCCGTCTCCGTCCCCGCAGCGCACGACGAGCCGGTTCCGGTTCCTCTCGAGGAGGGGCTTCACGATGGCCGTCGTCTCGTCGACGAGCGGGAGGAGCGGGAAGGTCTCGAGGTCGAGCTCGAGGCGCCCCGCCTCGATCCGGGCGAGGTCGAGGACGGAGTTGACGAGTTCGAGCTGGTGGAGGGCCGCGCTCCGGATCTTCTCGAGGTCGCGGACGAGCGCGGCGCGCCCCTCGTCGGTGGCCTCCTCGGAGAGCATCTCCGAGTAGCCGATGATCGCGTTGAGCGGCGTCCGGAGCTCGTGGGAGACGTTCGCGAGGAAGCGGCTCTTCGTCCGGCTCGCCTCCTCGGCCTCGGCCGTCGCACGCTCGGCGACCTCCCGGTGGATCTCGGCGTCGGCCCGCGCGTCCTCCGCCCTGACCCGCGCCTCCTCGGCGCGCGCCTTCTCCTCGGAGAGGCTCCGCGTCCGCTGCTCGACGAGGACGAGGAGCTCGGCCTCCCGCGCCCGGAGCGACGCGACGCGCCAGCGGACGAGGCCCCAGCCCGCCGCCGTCCCGAGGAGGACGACGGAGGCCCAGAACCACCACGTCTCGCGCACCCTCGGCTTCTTCCGGAAGATGAGCGTCGTCTCCCGCTCCCCCCACTCGCCCTGGACGTCGGCCGCCGCGACGCGGAAGACGTAGCTCCCGCTCGGGAGGTTCGTGTAGTACGCGACGCGCCGGGCGCCGACGTCGACCGGCTCGCGGTCGAGGCCGTCGAGGCGGATCCGGAAGCGGACGCGGTCGGTGGCGACGAGGGTGAGGGCCGTGTAGTGGACCTCGAGCCTCTCCGCGCTCGCCGGCAGGGTGACGGCGCCGCGGACGTCCACGGGCCGGCCGTCGACGAGGACCTCCTCGATCGCGACGCGCGGCGAGCGCCCCGCCTGGCCGAGCCGCGACGGGTCGAGGACCGCGATCCCGCGGAAGGTCGGGAACCAGATCCTCCCGTCCGTCGCCACGAACCCCGCGGGCTGCTGGCCTCCCGCGGCGCTCCCGCTCCTCATCCCGTCGGAGGGGCCGAACGAGACGGAGCGGAGCGAGGTCGCCTTCCCGTCGGCGACGGCCTCGAGCTCGTCGCGCGAGACGCGGAAGACCCCCTTGTTGCACGACATCCAGAGGGAGCCCTTCCCGTCGTCGAGGATCACCTGCACGAGGTCGTCCCAGAGCCCCTCGCGCGTCGTCACGGACCGGACGCGGTCCCCGCGGATCCGGGCGAGGCCTCCCCCGGAGGTCCCGGCCCAGACCGTGCCGTCGGCGTCGACGTGGAGGGCGATCACGCGGCTCGACGCGAGGCCGTCCCCGGTCGTGAAGACGCGGAAGCGGCCGCCGGCGTACCGGACGACGCCGAGCGCCGGAGACCCCATCCAGATCGCGCCGTCCGGCCCGACCGCGAGCGCCAGGATCCTGTCGGACGGGAGCCCGTCGCGCTCGACCGTGAAGACCCGGAGCGTCCCGTCGGGCGAGACGCGCGTCAGGCCGCCGCCGATCGTCGCGATCCAGACGTTCCCGTCGCCGTCCTCGGCGAAGGCGCGGACGTCGTGGTGCGGGAGCCCCTGCTCCGGGCCGAGGGGCGCGAAACGGCCGTTCGAGAAGCGCGCCGCCCCGCCGAGGTTCGTCCCGACCCAGAGCGTCCCGCGGCGGTCCTCGAGAAGGGCGGAGACGTGGTCGCTCGGAAGCCCGTCCTTCACTCGAAAGGCGGTGACGCGGCCGTCCTTCAGACGGTTCAGCCCCCCGCCCGCCGTGCCGATCCAGACCGACCCGTCGTGACCCTGGAGGAGGACGCGCACGTTGTCGTTCGTCAGCCCCTCGCGGGTCGTGTAGGAGAGGAACCTCCCGTCGCGGAGCCGGTTCAGGCCGCCGACCCACGTGCCGATCCAGAGACTCCCCTCCTCGTCCGACGTCAGCGACCAGACCTGGTCGTTCGAGAGACCTTCCGCCGTCCCGATCGTCTCGACGACGCCGTCCCGGATCCGCCCGACTCCCGCGCCCCACGTGCCGAACCAGACGGTGCCGGACGCGTCGACGTGGACCACGGTCACCTGGTCCGAGGGGAAGCCGTCCTTCTCGCGGTACGCCTTCGCGACGCCGTCCTTCAGGAAGGTGAGCCCCCCTCCCGAGGCCGCGACCCAGACCCCGCCCTGCGCGTCCGGCGCCAGGCCGCGGACGAGCCCCGAGCCGAGGACGTCCGCTCCCCAGACCCTCTCGACCTGCCCTCCGCGGACGACCGCGACCCCGCCGCCGGTCGTCCCGACCCAGAGGGCGCCGGAGGGGTCGAACGCGACGACGCGCACCTGGTCGACGGGAAGGCCCTCGCGCGTCGTGACCCGCTGGACGACCCGGCCGCCCGAGATCCTCTGGACGCCGTTCCCGTCGCCCCCCACCCAGGCGTCGCCGGCCCCGTCGAGGACGATCGCCCAGACGATCAGGCTCGTCAGCCCCTCCGCCGCGCCGATCGAGGTGAAGGCCCCGTTCCGGTGGCGGAGGAGGATCCCGCCCCCGTTCGTCCCCGCCCAGATCGTGCCGTCGGGGCCCTCGGCGAGCGAGATGATCGAGTTGTGCTTCAGCTCCGGGGTGTTCCGCCGGTCGTAGGTCGTGAAGCGGGCCCCGTCGAAGCGGACGAGCCCCTCCTGCGTCCCGATCCAGAGGTAGCCGTCGCGCCCGCGGAGGAGCGCCTGGACCGTGTTCTGCGGAAGCCCCTGCTCGGACTGCCAGACGTCGAGGCCGTACTGCGAGAGGCGCTTGCCCGGCTCGAGCGCTTCCCCGCGGCTTCCCGCGAGGAGACCCAGCGCCAGGAGACCGTGGGCCGCAGCCTTCCTCAGCACGCGGGAATCATAGGCGCGGCGCCGGGGCCGACGTTCCCGCGGCGCTTGACCTCGCCCCCGATCGTCCGCATGTTCAGCGCGTGAAGCTCGAGGCGAAGGGCTACAGGGTGATCGAGACGGACGGCGTCCCCGTGAAGGCGTGGACGATCGGAGTCCCCTGCGACCCCGGCGCCGAGAAGCAGCTCAGGAACGCGGCATCCCTCCCGATCGTCTTCCGCTGGATCGCCGCGATGCCCGACGTCCACGTCGGCATCGGCGCGACCGTCGGCGCCGTCATCCCGACGGTCGAGGCGATCATCCCCGCCGCCGTCGGCGTCGACATCGGCTGCGGCATGGCGGCGTCGATGACCTCCCTCACGGCGAACGACCTCCCTTCGAACCTCGCGCCGCTCCGGAACGCGATCGAGGAGGCCGTCCCGCACGGGCGGACGGACGGCGGCGGGCGGAACGACGTCGGCGCCTGGCACGCGCCTCCGCCCCGGGTCGCCGAGGCGTGGCTCTCGCTCGAGCCGGGCTGGCGGAGGATCCTCGACGCGCGGCGCGAGCTGGACCGCGGGAACCACCCCTCCCGCCACCTCGGGACACTCGGCACCGGGAACCACTTCATCGAGCTCTGCCTCGACGAGGCGGACCGCGTCTGGGTCCTCCTCCACAGCGGCTCGCGGGGCGTGGGGAACCGGATCGGGACCGACTACATCGAGATCGCCCGCGAGGAGATGCGCGTCCACCACGTGAACCTCCCCGACCGCGACCTCGCCTGGCTCCGCGAGGGGACGGAGAGCTTCGACGACTACGTCGTCGCCGTCGGCTGGGCGCAGGAGTACGCCCGGACGAACCGCGAGCTGATGCTCCTCGCCGTCGAGGAGGCGCTCGCCGGCGTGCCGGGCCTCCCCCCGTTCGAGACGCGCCTCCTCGCCGTCTCCTGCCACCACAACTACGTGAGGCGCGAGCGCCACTACGGGCGCGAGGTCTGGGTGACGCGCAAGGGGGCCGTCCGCGCCGGGACGGGCGAGCTGGGGATCGTCCCCGGGAGCATGGGCGCCCGCTCCTTCATCGTCCGCGGCCTCGGCAACCCCGAGAGCTTCGAGTCGTGCAGCCACGGCGCCGGGCGCGTCCTCTCGCGCAACGAGGCGCGCCGCCGGTTCACGCTCGCCGACCACGCCGAGGCGACGGCCGGCGTCGAGTGCCGCAAGGACGAGGGGGTCCTCGACGAGACGCCGCTCGCCTACAAGCCGATCGACGCGGTCATGGCCGCGCAGAAGGACCTCGTGGAGGTCCTCCACGCGCTGAAGCAGGTCGTCTGCGTGAAGGGGTAGTCCGGGCGCTTCGGCTGTCGTCGTCCCCACTTCCCGCCGCTTCCTCCGTCCCAGCCCGCGCCCGATTCATCTTCAGCCCTCGCGCCGAAGGCGCGGGCGCGAAGAAGGGCGGTGGGTGGGGGGCGCGGGGTGGGTTCACAGGCGGCACCTGTCGAGGAAGGCGCGCAGCTTCGGCAGGAAGATCTCGGGGCACTCGAGCGGCGCCATGTGGGCGCCCGGGAGTGTGAGGAGCTCGACGTAGGGCGCGTTCCCGGCGGCCTCGACCATCGCCTCCGAGGCGGACGGAGGCGTCAGCGGGTCGTCCTCGCCGACGGCGGCCAGGAACGGGACCGTGAGCATCCCGAGGACGTCGAAGTGGTCGGCCCGTTCCGCCATCCCCCGCTGGTCGGCCGCGGCCGTCGCCGGGGGCGTCGCGAGGAACATCGTCCGGAGGAGCTGCTCGAGCGCGCCGCCTCGAGAGCGAGGGGAGAGGAACTGCGGGAGCATCTTCGCGAGGAGCGGCTCGAGGCCCTCCGCCTCGATCGCCGCGGCGGTCTCCCCGCGCCGCACCTTCCCCGCCGCGTCCTCCCCGTTCGCCCGCGAGTCGCAGAGGACGAGCCCGCGAAGGCGCGGCTTCAGCTCCGGCCCGAGCCGAGAGAGGAGCTCGAGGGCGACGTACCCCCCCATCGAGCAGCCCATGAGGACGAACGGGATTCCGGCGGGAAGCGCCGCGAGGACGTCCTTCGCGAGGAGGGACATCGCGTGGACCTCCTCGGCCGGCAGCCCCGACGCGCCACGTCCCCGGAAGTCGGGCGCCGAGACGCTGACGCCTTCCCCGAGCTGCCCGGTGGCGGCCGCGGCGTTCAGGAGGCCCCACATCCTCCCGTCGAGCGGGAAGGCGTGGAGGGCGAGGAGGTGGAGAGGAGCCGGCTTCTCGGACGCCATGGCCGGAGGATAGTCCGGCTCGCGCGCCGCGGTCTCCGCCCGCCGCCCGGCGGTCAGTCTGCGGGCGCCTCGAGCCTCAGGACGAGGCCGGTGTCGCGCCCCTCGGGCTGCGAGTCGCGCACCGGGAGCGCCATCAGCCCGGGCTGCTCGGCGAGCCAGCCGTCGTACTCTTCCTTCCCGGCGATCACCCAGCCGTCCGGGTGCTTTCCGATCCAGTCGAGGAGCGCCTCCGGCGACTTCACCCAGTCGACACCCCGGTCGAGCGCGACGAGGGCGTAGCAGCGAAACCGCGTGCTCGCGTAGGCGAGCGGCTCGCCGTGGCTCACGTGCGGGCGGAGCCGGTCGTACAGGGGACGCGCCGTCTTGCGGTCGTTCACCGCCGGGAACACCTTCGCGCCGAGCGCCGCCTCGCCGAGCCAGAGCCCGCCCGCCAGGGCGAAGACCGCGGGGGCGACGTCGCGCCGCCTCGCGAGGAGCACGAGCGCGGCGAGGCCCCCGAGCCCGAGCGGCAGCGCGACCCACGGCACGAACCCGACGTCCTCCGGCGCCTTCCGCGCGGCGACGGGGTAGAGCGCCGCCGCCGCCAAGACGATCGCGGAGGCGAGGAGGACGAGGACTCCGGCGAGGACCTTCCGCGCCGTCCGGTACGTCTCCGACCGCGGCTCCCTCACCCGCGCCACGAGGAGGGCGAGGAGGGCGGCGGCGAACGGGTAGAGGAGGAGGAGGTACTTCCCCTGCTTCGACCGGGAGGCCGAGAAGAGAAGGAACGTGACCGCCACCGCGCGGAGGACCGAGCGGAGCCCCGGGCTCGCGGCGACCTCGCCTCCCCGCCAGAGGGCGACGACGGCGACGAGGACCGGGAGCGTCCAGGGGAAGAAGTCGGCCCAGACCTTGTTCGCGGCGTAGTACCAGAAGGGATGGATGTGGTCCCACGCCGCCGCGAACCGGACGAGGTTGTGCCGGACGATCAGCTCGTAGGCGTAGTCCCACCCGAAGCGGTGGATGGAGAGGGCGTACCACGGGGCGGCGACGGCGGTGACGACGAGGGCCGCGCGGAACGGGTAGAGCGCCGTCACCGGCCGCCACGACCGGCTCGCCAGGACCGAGGTCCCGGCGACGAGCACCGAGATCGCGAGGGCGAGCGGCCCCTTGGTCAGGACCGCGAGGCCGAGGAGGACGTGCCCCCCGAGCGCGAGCCACGGGTGCCCCTCCTCGTCGTTCTCGAGCCGGAGCTGGATCAGCAGCGCCGCGGCGAGGAGCCCGGAGAAGAGCGCGTCCATCTGGAGGAACTGCGCCTCCCAGAACGCGATCGGCGCGACGGCCGCCGCCGCGCCGGCGAGCCAGCGGTCCTTCCGCGCGCCGAGCCACTCCGCCGCGAGGACCGCGACGAGGACGAGGAGCGCGCCGCCGAGGAGGGACTGGACGCGGGTCCCGAACGGCGTCACGACGCCCCCCGTGAACGGCGTCGTCGCCGCCGCGCCCCAGTAGGTCAGGATCGGCTTCTCGGGGAACGGCTCGCCGTTCTGGTACGGGACGACCCAGTCCCCTCGCCGGACCATCTCCCGGACGTGCTGCGCGTAGTCCGGCTCGTCGGGACGCCAGTAGTCGCGTCCCCACGCCGCGATCGCGGCCGGCAGGAGCGCGACGACGGCGAACGCCGTCAGCAGGATGATCCGTGCGGTCCTGTCGGCGGGGCTGGTCATCTCGGGGGTCTTCCTCGGCTCGTGGTTTCCGGCTTCCCGCTCTCCGCCGGGCCCCGCAGCGCGGGCGTTCCGGGGTCGGGAAAGGGTGGTGCGCCCGCCGCGATTCGAACGCGGGACCTTCAGATCCGGAGTCTGACGCTCTATCCGGGCTGAGCTACGGGCGCATCTTCGAAAGAGCCGGGAAACTGGGGTGAGAGACGGGGCTCGAACCCGCGACGTCCGGAGCCACAGTCCGGTGCTCTACCGACTGAGCTACTCTCACCGCACTCCGTCGGACCGCGGAATATAGCAGAACCCGTTCCGCGATCCAGGGGTCAGCCCCCCGCCGCCTCCGGCTCCCCGTTCTTCTCCGATCCGAAGACCCCCTCCCACTTCGCGACGACGACGGCGGCGAGGCAGTTCCCCGCGAGGTTGATCGAGGTCCGGGCCATGTCCATCAGCTCGTCGACCGCGAGGATCATCGCGACGCCCGCGTCTCCCGGGAGGTTGAAGGCGGCGCAGCCCGCCGCGATCACGACGAGCGACGCCCGGGGGACGGCCGCGACGCCCTTCGTCGTCAGGAGGAACGTGAGCATCATCAGGACCTGCTCGGTGAGGGTGAGGTGGCGTCCCGCGGCCTGCGCGATGGTCAGCGCCGCGAGCGAGATGTAGAGCGTCGAGCCGTCGAGGTTGAAGCTGTAGCCCGCCGGGAGGACGAAGCCGGCGACGCTCTTCGGCACCCCGAACTCGACGATCTTCTCGAGCGCGCGCGGGAGCGCCGCCTCGGAGGAGGCCGTCGAGAACGCGATCATGAACGGCTCGCGGATCGCCCGGAAGAAGTCCCGCGCCTTCACGCGGACGATCCTCAGGACCGGCAGCATGACGATCAGGACGAAGAGGAGCAGCGAGCCGTAGAGCGAGCCGACGAGCTTCGCGTAGCTCCCGAGGACGCCGAGCCCGTGGTGCGAGACGGCCCCGGCCATCGCCCCGAAGACGCCGAGCGGCGTGAGCGACATGACGTAGTCCGTCAGCTTGAAGAGGACCGCCACCGCCGACTCGAAGAACTTCACGAACGGCTCGGAGCGCGCCCCGACGTGCGCGGAGGCGATGCCGAGGAGCGTCGCGAAGATGACGACCTGCAGGATGTCGACGCGGACCATCGAGTCGAGGACGTTCGAGGGGAAGAGGTGGAGGAGGCTCTCGACAAGCGTCTGCTGCTTGGCGAGCCCCACGTCGGCGTGAGCCGGCAGCGTCAGGTCGGAGCCCGGCTTCACGACGTTCGCCACGACGAGCCCGATGACGAGGGCAACCGTCGTGGCGGCCTCGAAGTAGATGAGCGCCTTCACGCCCATCCGCCCGACCGCCTTGACGTCGCCCGTCTTCCCGATGCCGAGGACGATCGTCGAGAAGATGAGCGGGACGATGAGCATCTTGATGAGGCTGATGAACGCCTTCGAGAGGAACCGGAACGTCTCGTAGGCCCACGGGTACGTGTCGGCCGGAAGGAAGTGTCCGAGCACCACCCCCAGGATCAGCGCGTAGAAGATGATCGCGGTCGACGAGAGCCAGGCCGAGCGCTCGCGAGACATGGCGCGGAGACTAAGCGGACCGAGCGCCCGAGGGAAGGGAGACCGCGGCGGCGGAGCCGGCGCGCCGGGGCACCGGGGCACCGGGGCACTGGAAGATGGGCCCGCTTTTCGGCGCGTCGATTCCTCGGGGGGACGCGGGGTGGGTGGGACGTCTCGCGGCCTCGGGCTCCCTCGGCCGACCCGCCATCGAACCCGCTGCGGCCGGGCGGGGGGCCCGCGCGAACTCCTCGCTTCGCTCGTCAGACAGCGCGCGGGCCTGATCCCCGCCCGCTCCTCGCGGGTTCGGGCGGGTCCCCGGCCTCGCTCGAGTCGGCTCGCGAGACGCCCCACCCCACCCGCGTCCGGCGAGCTTCAACGCCTGTTACCGAGTGAGTTCCTCCGGGGGGGTCTGGTCTGCACTCTACACTCTGCGGCGAGCAAGTCCGTTGATCCAGAGCCCGATGTCTGCCGTCGGGCGGTGGGGGTGAAGAGCCCGACCGGAGCGAGCGCCAGGATTTCAAGAAGCTATAGTAGAAACTCAAGACCTGACCCCAAAGAGATCCTGACCCCAAAGAGATCCAAACCGGAGCCCCTGGTCGGGGGCCCCTTGAAGGTCTGATCGACAGGTGGCCTGAGCGGGCGGGAGGGGCGTCCCGCGAGCGAGCGTCCGAGCACGTGCGGGGCCCCGCACGGTTCCGCGAGCAGGCTGTCGGATCAGGCGCTCGCGCTGTCTGACGAGCGAAGCGAGGAGTTCGCGAGCGCCCCGGCAGCCCGCGCAGCGGGACCGATGCGGGTCGCGCGCGCGCAGGAGCCGCCGTGGGACGTCCCTCCCGTCCGCGACTCGTGCGGCACGACGAGATGGCCTGGAGTGTTCCCCGGTGCTCCGGTCCTCCCGGGCCCGCCCCCGGTTCGCGGGTTCAGAGCTCGACCTGGAGGCCCAGCTCGACGACGCGCCCGGGGGGGATGTTGAAGAAGGCCGTGGCGCGCCCCTCGGAGCGGGACATCCAGGCGAAGAAGTGCTCGCGCCAGAGCGCCATGCCGGGGCGTTTGCTCGCGATGAGGGTCTCGCGACCGAGGAAGAAGGTCGTCTCCATCGGCTCGAAGCCCTTGCCGTCGAGCCTGAGCTTCCGAAGTGCGCGCGGCACGTCGGGGTTCTCCATGAAGCCGTAGTGCAGCGAGACGCGCCAGAAGCCGGGCCCGAGGAACTCGCAGCGCGAGCGCTCCTTCTCCTTGAGGCGCGGCACCTCGTCGGTGACGACCGTCAGGAAGACGACGCGCTCGTGGAGGATCTTGTTGTGCTTGAGGTTGTGGAGGAGCGGCGGCGGGATCCCTTCCGGGATCCGGTCCATGAAGACCGCCGTCCCCTTCACCCGCGTCGGCGAGCGCTTCTCGACGTCCTGGAGGAAGACGTCGACGGGAAGGGTCGCCTCCCGGAGGCGGGCCGCGAGGATCCGGCGCCCCGTCTTCCAGGTCGTCATGATCGTGTAGACGAACAGGGCGATGACGAGCGGCACCCACCCGCCGCTCCCGATCTTCACGATGTTCGCCCCGAAGAAGGCGAGGTCGACGACGAGGAACGCGAGCGCGACGGGGACCGCGATCGCGCGGGAGACCTTCCACGCCTCGCGGGCGTAGACGTAGAGCAGAGCCGTCGTGATCCCCATCGTCGTCGTCACCGCGACACCGTAGGCGGAGGCGAGGGCCCCGGAGTCCTTGAACGCGAATACGAGCCAGATGCAGGCGAGGGCGAGCGCCCAGTTGATCGACGGCAGGTAGATCTGCCCGATCTCCTTCTCGGAGGTGTGGTCGATCCGCAGGCGCGGCATGTATCCGAGCTGGATCGCCTGGCGCGTGAGGGAGAACGCGCCCGAGATGACCGCCTGTGAGGCGATGACCGAGGCCGCCGTCGCGAGGAGGACGAGGGGGAGGAGCGCCCACTTCGGCGAGAGCCCGAAGAGCGGGTTCGAGGCGGCCGCGGGGTGCGTCAGGAGGAGCGCCCCCTGCCCGAAGTAGTTCACGAGGAGCGAGGGGAGGACGAACGCGAACCAGCCCATCCGGATCGGCTTCGCCCCGAAGTGGCCCATGTCGGCGTAGAGCGCCTCGCCCCCGGTGACGACGAGGAAGACCGAGCCGAGGAGGAGGAACCCGGTGATCCCGTTGTGGGCGAAGAACCGGACCGCGTAGACCGGGTTCACGGCGGCGAGGACCCGGGGCGCGTCGACGATGTGGACGGCCCCGAGGACCGCCAGGACGACGAACCAGACGAGCATGACGGGCCCGAAGACGGCCCCGACGCCGGCCGTCCCCTTCTTCTGGATGAGGAAGAGGACGATCAGGATGACGACGACGATCGGCTGGATGTAGGGCTTGAAGGCCGGGGTGACGATCTCGAGCCCCTCGACTGCCGAGAGGACGGTGATCGCCGGCGTGATGATGCTGTCGCCGTAGAGAAGGGCGGCCCCGAAGAGCCCGAGCGCGACGAGGACGGCGTGGCGGGAGACGCCGGTCGCCGACGGCGGCCGGAGGAGCGCCATAAGCGCGAGGATCCCGCCCTCACCCCGGTTGTCGGCCCGGAGGACGATCCCGAGGTACTTGACGGAGATCGTCAGGACGAGCGCCCAGAAGATGAGGGAGAGGATCCCGAGGACGTTCTCCGGGGACGGGGGTATCGGGTGGTGCCCCGTGAAGCATTCCCGGAGGGCGTACAGGGGGCTCGTGCCGATGTCGCCGAAGACGACGCCGAGCGCGCCGAGCGTGAGGACGGCGAGGTACTTCCCCTCGGGAGCCGCCGGGAGGTGCGTCTTCTCCGTCCCCGCCGCGGCGGATTCGAAGGCCCCGGAGGGCGAACTCGATGGCGGGTGCGAGACCGCGGACTCGCCGGACTCCGTCTTCAACGCCGCGGAAGTCTAATCCAGGGGGCTCGTCAACGGACGGGCGGGCCGGCGCGGGACGCGAGGAGCCCGTCGATCGCGGCGTCCTTCTCCGCGAAGAGCCGCCGGACCCACTCCTGGACCCCCTCGCGGAACGCGGCGTCCTCCGCGTAGTCCCCGGTGAACCAGCCGGGCGGGATCGGCCGCTCCTGCACCCGGACGACGACCTCCGGGAGGCCGCGCGAGATCAGGTCCCAGAACGTGGGCGAGCCGTGCGGGTAGACGATCGTCACGTCGACGACCCCGGCGAGCTGCGGCCCCATCGCGCTCGCCGCGAACGCGAGGCCTCCGGCCTTCGGCGGCAGGAGGTGGCGGAAGGGCGACCCGGAGCGCGCGTGCTTGGCGGGCGTGAAGCGGGTCCCCTCGACGAAGTTCAGGATCGAGGCGGGGGCGTGCCGGAAACGCTCGCAGGCCTTCCGCGTCGCCGCGAGGTCCTCGTGGCGGAGCTCGGGGTTCCTCTCGAGCGCCTCGCGCGAGTGCCTCTTCATGAACGGGAAGTCGAGCGCCCACCAGGCGAGGCCGAGGACGGGCACGCGGATGAGCTGCTGCTTGAGGAAGAAGCGGAGGAACGGGATCCTGCGGAGAAAGACTCCCTGCAGGACGGGGATGTCGACCCACGACTGGTGGTTCGAGACGACGAGGTAGGAGACGTCGCGGCGGAGCCCCTCGAGCCCGCGCACGTCCCGGACCGTCGGCTGCGTGACCCGGAGGCCGAACGTGTTCACGGCGATCCACGACTCGCCGATCGCGACGAGGAGACGCGACGCGAGGCGCCGCCACGGAGGGACCGGCACGACGAGCTTCAGGAGCGTCACGACGTAGAGGAGGGCGCACCAGAAGAGGGTGTTCGCGGCGAAGAGGAGGAAGGTGGCGCTCCCGACGGCGACGCGGACGGCGGTCGGAGGCGCGGGGCGGGCGGGCGTCATCGAGGGCGAATCGTACGGCGGGGAGCGGAAGGTCTTTGCTGCACCGCAGAATCCTCGTAACATCGTCGGCGAGGCGGCCCCGAGCGTCCCCGGGTTCCGGGAACGGCGACGCCGCCCGGAGCCTCATGTGAGCGTCCTCTCCCTCCCCGCCCCTCCTCCCGCCGCCAGCGCGCCGGCGTTCGCCCCCGGGACCCGGAAGCTCTCCGCACCCCTCCGTCCCGCCGACCGGGCCACGCTCGCGCACCACCTCGCCATCCTTCCCCTCCCGGCCCGGACGCTCGCGCTCGTGACCGGGAACGCGCCCGACGAGCTTCCCGCCGACGCCGTCCTCGTCCGGTGGGTCGCGGCGCGCCTGCGCGCCCTTTCCACGCGCCTCGCCGCCGGGGAGACGTCCGTCGTCACGTTCCGGAAGGAGGCCTCGGGCCTCGCGGCCCTCGGGGCGGACCCCGCTCCCGCGGGCGAGGAGCTCCTCGTCGGCCTCGTCGCCGCGTCGCGCCGCCTCTCGGCCTCGCGGCTCCTCCCCGAGCCCGGGGTCGCCGCCCTCCAGGCCTCCCTCGCCGGGCTCGCCGGCAACGGCGCCCCGCGGGAGACGTCGCGCCTCCTCGACGACGCCGCGCGAGGCGGCTTCCCCGCTGGGGTCGCCGCCCTCGTCGAGCTCCTCGGCGACGCCGAGGCCGAGGACGGAGCGATCAAGGAAGCCGCCATCCGCCTCTCCGCAGGGGGAGCGCGCCCGGGGGCCGACGCGTTCGCCGGGGTCGTCGCGATCGTCCGCGACGTCGCCCTCGGCGGGCTCTGAGGCTCAGAGCGCCTTCACGACGACGACGGCGACGTCGTCTGCCGGCCGCGCCCGGCCGCTGACCCGCGCCACCTCGCGGACGATCGCCTCGCGCACGTCGCGGGCCGACAGGGTCGCCGCCGGGAGGCCGCGAAGGAACCCCGCGAAGGCGTCGTAGCCCCAGGGCGCGCCGCCGCGCGCGATCGCCTCGGGGACGCCGTCGGTGTAGAGGACGAGGACGTCCCCCGTCGCGAGCGCGACCGTGCGGCTCCGGTAGCTCGCGCGGCTGCAGGAGCCGAGCGGGAACGACGTCCCCTCCGAGGAGAGGTACGTCGCGGTGTCGCCCGAGCGGAGGAGCGGCTCGCAGAGCCCGGCGTTGACGAAGGTGAGCTCGCGCCGCGAGGGGTCGAGCGTCGCGAGGCAGACGGCCGAGAACATCCGCTTCTCGATCTTCGCCCGGAGCGCGACGTTCACCCGGGCGGCGACCTCCTCGAGCGGCCCCTCCCGGCCCATGAGGGCGCTCACCATTCCCCCCGACATCGCCGCGGTCATCGCCGCCCGGGTCCCCTTCCCCGAGACGTCGCCGACGACGAGGCCGAGCTTCGCCTCCGGACCGTCCCCCCTCACGTAGTCGAAGAAGTCGCCCCCCACCTCGAGCGCCGGGATGCAGACGCCCGAAACCTCGAAGCCCGCGACCTGTGGGTCCTCGCGCGGCATCACCGCCATCTGCGCCTCGTGCGCCGCGCGCATCGCCGCCTCGAGGCGCACCGTCCGCATCCGGCGGCGGAGGAGGAGGGCCGCGGCGGCGCCGAGCGCGAGCAGGGCGGCCGACCGGAACCACCAGGTCCCCCAGAACGGCGGGGTGACGACGAGGGCGAGCCGCGCCTCCTCCTCTCCCCAGACGCCGTCGGGGTTCGTCGCCTTCACGCGGAAGAGGTAGCGCCCCGGGGCGAGGCCGGTGTAGGTCGCGACGCGCCGGTCCGCCGCTGCCGGGATCCAGTCGCGGTCGAACCCGTCGAGGCGGTAGGCGTAGCGGAGCTTGCGCGGCGCCGTGAAGTGGAGCGCCGCGAACTCGAGCGAGACGACGTCGTCGTCGTGCGAGAGGACGACCTCGTCGAGGTAGCCGACGAAGCGCGGGAGGAGAAGGCGCCCGCCTCGCCGCTCCCCCACGGCCACGGGCCGGTTCGCGAGGAGGAGCTCCGTCAGGACGACGGGGGCCGGGTCGGTCCGCGCGACGATCTCCTCCGGGAAGAAGGCGCTGAAGCCGCGGATCCCGCCGAAGAACATCTCTCCGCGCGCGCTCCGGAACGAGGAGCCCCCGTTGAACTCGTCGCTCTGGAGGCCGTCGCGCGCGTCCCAGGCGTGGGCGCTCCCGTCCCGCGGGTCGTAGACGGTGAGGCCGCGGTTCGAGCTGACCCAGAGCCGCCCCCGCTCGTCCCCGAGGATCCCGTAGACGAGGTCGCTCGCGAGGCCGTCCCGCACCGTGACGCGCGCGAAGCGCCCCGCCGCCCGGTCGAGCCGGTTCAGGCCCCCGCCGTACGTCCCGGCCCAGAGGCTTCCCGCGCGGTCCTCGTGGAGGGCGAAGACGTAGTCGCTCGAGAGGCTCGCGTCGTCGGCCGGGTCGTTCCGGAACCGGGTGAAGGTCCCCGTCGCGCGGTCGAGCCGGTTGAGGCCGCCTCCCTGCGTCCCGATCCAGAGCGCGCCGCCCGAGTCCTCGAGGATGCAGCGGACGAAGTCGTTCGAGAGGCTCCGCGGGTCCGCGGGGTCGTTTCGATGGTGGACGAACCGACCGGCTGCCCGGTCGAGCCGGTCGAGGCCGCCGCCGAACGTCCCGGCCCAGAGCGTCCCCTCGCGGTCCTCGTAGAGCGCCCGGAGCTCGTCGTGCGCGAGGCTGCCGGGGTCCCGCGGGTCGTGACAGTGGTGCTCGAAACGCCCCGTGGCGCGGTCGAGCCGGTCGAGCCCTCCGCCGTTCGTCGCGACCCAGAGGCTCCCCGACGCGTCCGCGAGGAGGGCGCGCACCGTGTCGTGCGCCAGGCTCGACGCGTCGCGCGGGTCGTGGCGGAAGCCCCGGAAGACGTTCCTCCGCCGGTCCCAGCGCTGGAGCCCTCCCGAGTCGGTCCCGACCCAGAGCGTCCCGTCCGGCTCCTCGTGGAACGCCCAGACGATGTCGTGGCCGAGCGAGGCGGGGTCGCGCGGGTCGTGACGGACGGAGAGGAACCTCTTCTTCCCGAGGTCGAGGGCGTTCAGCCCGCCGCCGTACGTCCCGACCCAGAGGACCTTCGAGCGGTCCTCGCGGAGCGCCCAGACCCGATCCGTCGCGAGGCTCCGCGGCTCGGCGGGGTCGTGCCGGTGGACGACCACGGCGCCGGTCCTCCGGTCGAGCCGCGCGAGTCCCCCGCCGTCGGTCGCGACCCAGAGGAAGCCCTCGTGGTCCTCCGCGAGCGCCTTGACGAGCGCGCTCGGGAGCGCCTCTCCACGGCAGCGCACGAGCCGGCCCGACCCCCGGTCGACGGCGAAGAGCCCTCCCCCGTACGTCCCGGCCCAGACCGTCCCCGAGCGGTCCTCGAGGAGGGCGTCGACGAGGAGCGCCCCGGCGCCTCCCTCCGAGGCGGCGACGTGAACGAACGCGCCGCGGGAGCGGTCGAAGCGGTCGAGGCCGCCGCCGTACGTCCCGACCCAGAGCGTCCCCTCGCCGTCGAGGAGGAGCGCCCTCACGTCGTCGTGAGTGAGGCTCCCGGCGTCGCGCGCGTCGTGCCGGAAGCGCGTGAAGCGCCCCGTGGCCGGGTCGAGGCGGGCGAGCCCGCCCCCCTGCGTGCCCGCCCAGACCTTGCCGTCGCGGTCCTCGAGGACGGCCCGGACGATGTTCGCGGGGAGGCTCGACGGGTCCGCCGGGTCGTTCCGGAAGCGCGTCACGTCGCCGGTCGCCGGGTCGAGGCGGTTCAGGCCCCCTTCGAACGTCCCGACCCAGAGGGCCCCGGAGCGGTCCTCCGCGACGCACTTGAGGTCGTTGTACGAGAGGCTCCGCGGGTCTCCGGCGACGTTCCGGAAGACGGTGAAGCGGTGCCCGTCCCAGCGGTTCAGGCCGTCCTCGGTGGCGAGCCAGAGGAACCCGCGCCGGTCCTGGACGATCGCCTCGACGATGCTCTGAGAGAGGCCCTGCTCGAGGGAGTAGCGGTCGACGTCCACCGGCAGCGCCGCGGCCTCCGCCGAGAGGAGCCCTGCGAGAAGGGAGAGGACACAGCCGGCCGGCCTCATATCCCGGTGTACGGTCCCCGCTGTCCCCGGTTCGTCCTGCGAAGGCGTCGCTCCTTGACGTTCGCGCCCGCGCCCGGCAGATTCCCCGTTTCATCCGAAGCCGCGCGAAGCGAACCCGTCCCGAGGCGACCGACGTCCTCCTCGTCTCCATGCCGTTCGGCCCCGAGATGGCGCCGTCCCTCGGCCTCTCCCTCCTGAAGGCGTCCCTCGCGCCGCTCGGCGTCTCCTGCCGTGTCCTCTACTTCACGCTCCGCTTCGCCGAAGTCGTGGGCGTCGGCCCCTACACGCGGATCGCGACGGACGGGACGAGGTCGATCCGCGAGCTGGCGGGCGAGTGGGTCTTCCGCGAGGCGCTCTTCGGACCCGACCCCGGGGCCGACGCGCGGTGGGAGCACGAGGTCCTCCTCGGCCGAGCCTGCTGGCCCGCCCGGGAGCACGCCCGGCCCGTCCCCGCGTCGTTCGTCGCGAGCCTCAGGAGGGCGCGCGCGCGCGCCGCCCCCTTCCTCGACCGGTGCGTCGCGGAGGTCCTCGCGCACCGGCCGCGGCTCGTCGGCTTCACGAGCGTCTTCCAGCAGCATGTCGCCTCGCTCGCCCTCGCGAAGAGGATCAGGGAGGTTTCGCCGGAGATCGCCGTCGTTCTCGGCGGCGCGAACTGCGAGGGGGCGATGGGGGCCGAGACGGTGCGGAGCTTCCCGTTCCTCGACGCCACCGTCTCGGGAGAGGGGGACCTCGTCTTCCCCGAGCTCGTCCGACGGGTCCTCTCGGGGCGACCGCTCGACGACCTCCCCGGCGTCGCCACGCCGGCGAACGTCTCCGCGCTCTTCGCGGCGGGCCGATTCCCGAGCGCGCCGTCGGTGACGCGGATGGACGACCTCCCCGCTCCCGACGACTCGGACTACTTCGCTCAGTTCGGCGCGAGCCGCTTCGCGACGGAGTGGACGCCCGGCCTCTTCCTCGAGACGGCGCGCGGCTGCTCGTGGGGGGAGAAGAGCCACTGCACGTTCTGCGGCCTGAACGGGACGACGATGGCCTTCCGGAGCAAGTCGCCCTCGCGCGCCCTCGCGGAGCTGCGCAGCCTCACCGCGCGCCACCCCGAGAGCGACCTCCAGGTCGTCGACAACATCCTCGACGCGCGCTACTTCGAGGACCTCCTTCCCGAGCTCGCGAAGTCGCCGCCCCCTTCGCCCGTCTTCTGGGAGACGAAGTCGAGCCTGAAGAAGGAGCAGGTCCGCCTCCTCGCGGACGCGGGGGTCACGCGGATCCAGCCCGGCATCGAGAGCCTCTCCGACACGGTGCTGAAGCTGATGCGGAAGGGAGTCACCGCGCTCCAGAACGTCCAGCTCCTGAAGTGGTGCCGCGAGCTCGGCGTGACGCCCTACTGGAACCTCCTCTGGGGGTTCCCCGACGAGCCGCCCGAGGAGTACGCGCGGATGGCGCGCCTCGTCCCGCTCCTCGCGCACCTCGTCCCGCCGTCGGGAGTCTCGGGCCTCAGGCTCGACCGCTTCAGCCCCGGCTTCGACGACGCGGAGCGGCTCGGGTTCCTCGACGTCGCGCCGCTGCCTTCGTACGGCGCCGTCTACCCGCTCCCTCCCGAGCGCGTCGCGAACCTCGCCTACTCCTTCGCGTTCCGCGCGCGCGGCGGGGCGCGCGCGGGGGACTACGTCGCGCCGCTCCTGCGCGAGGTCGCGCGCTGGAAGCGCGCCGCGGAGTCGAGCGCGCTCTTCTCGGTCCCTGCGCGAGACGCGCTCTGCGTCTTCGACCTCCGCCCCGCCGCGCGGCGGGAGCTCACGGTCCTGCGCGGCCTCGCCCGCGTCCTCCACGACGCGTGCGACGGCGCGACGAACGTCCGCGCGCTCGCGGAGGCGGGCCGCGCCGCGTGCGGCGCGACGCGCGAGGAGGTCGAGGCCGCGCTCGACGGCCTCGTCGCCGACCGGCTTCTCCTCCGCGACGGCGAGAGGCGCCTCGCGCTCGCCGTTCCGCTCGGCCGCTTCTCGCCCGAGGGGCGCGCACGCGATCGGTTCTGGCGCGTCGCGCGCTCTCTCGGGCGGGCGGCGCGTGACGGAATCGCGATTCCGATTCACAATGCGCCGGTGACGTCCCGCACAGCTCGCGTGAGCGAGAGGCCGGAGCCTCCGGCCGCGAAGCCGGCGAACCGCGGGAGCGAAACGGTCCATTCGACCCGCTTCTCCATGAATCGTCGCGGAGAGCTGGTCATTTCCTGAACCCCCGTCCTCGAGGGCGGAAACGAAAAGGAGTTCCGATGGCAACGAAGAAGGCAGCGAAGAAGGCGGTCAAGAAGGTCGCGAAGAAGGCCCCGGCCAAGAAGGTCGCCAAGAAGGCCCCGGCCAAGAAGGCGCCCGCCAAGAAGGCCCCGGCCAAGAAGGCCGCCAAGAAGAAGGACGTCGGGATGGTCTGATCCCCCGTCGCGCGGGAGCCGGTCCTCGAACGGGCCGGCTCCGCGCGGCACCCCGCGCGGCCGGCCTCCCGGCTACTTCACGTCGGTGACGAGGTAGAGGTCGTTGCGGTACTGGAAGAAGCTGTAGACCCAGGAGCGCCCGTCGGGCGTGACCTGCGCCGCGACGAACGACTCGATCCCGGCGGGGTCGTTCGGCGCGACCGTGGCGACGACCTCGCGCCGGCCCGAGGGGAGGTCGACGCGCCGGATCCGCGCCGGGAACTCGTCGTAGCGGAAGACGAACAGCGCACGACCGTCGGCGCTCCACCTCATCGGAATGTCGCCGGGCTCGACACCCGGCACGAACGAGGGCTCTCCCCCGTCGAGCGGGTAGAGAAGGACCCGGTCGCTGGCGTCGAGCACCGTCGCGACCCGGCCGTCCGGAGAGACGGCGTCGGTGCTCGTCGTGATCCGGTAGCCGGAGCCCGTCACGGAACGCGGCGCGCCCGACTCGATGCTCTGGATCCAGAGCCGGACCGGCTTCCCTTCCTCGTTCCCCGCGATCAGGAGCCGCTCTCCGTCTGGGAAGAACGCCACGGCGTGGTACGCCGCGATCGGTCCGCGGTCGAGCGTCTTCGTCTTCCCGGGACCGGTCGGCAGGAGCGTGAGGCTCGGCGGATTCGACGGGACGATCGCGACGGCCCAGCGCCCGTCCGGGGAGAGCGGGCCGGCGGTCCCCTCGCCGAGCCTCATCGCCGGCGACCCGTCGGCGCCGCGCATGTAGACGGAGTACGTCCCCGCCCCGCCCCCCGCGCCCTGCTCCCCGAAGAGGACCGTCTTCCCGTCGCGCGAGACGTCGGAGACGACGGTCGCGTCGAACCAGGAGAGGTCCCGGTCCGCGTCGCGCCCCGCCGCGCGAAGGCCCATGCCGAGCCGCACGCGCCCCTCCGTGACGAGGAGGTCGCCGGCCGGCCCGACGTCCTGGAGCGCGAGCCGCCCCGCGCTCCGCGCGAGGAGCCGCTTCCTTCCCTCGAGGTCGACGGCCCAGAGGGCGCAGTTCGGCGAGACTTCCGTCGCGGTGAACCAGACCTCGTCCCCCTTCGGCGACCAGTCGAGGCCGAGGGTGCTCGCCCAGCCGTCCGAGAGGACCTTCTTCTTCCCCGCCCGGTCGACGACGCAGACGACGCCGCGGTCGTCGCCCGGGATCGGGTGGTCGACGAAGGCGACGTGCTCGCCGTCGGGAGAGACGCGGACGTTGCTGATCCACCCTTCGCCCTGGACGAGGACCTTCTCGATGGGGTACTCGAGCCGGTGCCGCCCCTCGACGACGCGGCTCACGGCGAGCTCCTTGCCGTCCGGGGAGAAGTCGGCGTCCTCGACGTCGGTCAGAATCTTCCGCGGCGCGCCGCCGACGAGCGGCACCCGCGCGAGCGTTCCACGCGCGGAGAAGCCGTAGACGTACTTCCGGTCGATCGAAATCGCCATCTCGCCGGCGGAGGAGATGGAAAGGACGTCTCCCGGCGGCAGGTCGAGCGGGCGCGACTCGGGGCTCTCGGTCCGCATCGAGAAGAGGCGGAACGGCTCGCCGTCCCAGCTCGCGCCGTAGACGACGGTCTTGCCGTCGGGCGAGAAGCGGGCCGAGAGGACGAGGCCTCTCCGGAACGTCAGCTTCTTGAAGGCCGGGACGCCCGCTCCCCCCGAGCCGCGCCCCGCGCGCCAGGCGAGACCGGCGGCGCCGAGCAGGACGAGGAGGGCCGCGGCCGCGGCGGCGAGCCGCCCGAGGCGACCCCGCCGGCCGAAGACGGGGCGCATCCTGGAAACCGACGTCCGCGTGAAGCCCTCCGCGAACTCGCGGAGGTGGAACGCCAGGTCGGCGGCCGACTGGAACCGGGACTCCGGGTCCTTCTCGAGGCAGCGCCGGAGCACCGGCTCGATCTCCGCCGGGATGACGGTCGGGTCGTCGAGCCGGCTGATCGGGTCCTCGGCGAGCGTCGCGCTGAGCGACTCGATCGCCGAGGGCTTCCGGAACGCGACCTGCCCCGTGAGCATCTCGAAGAGGACCGCGCCGAACGCGAAGATGTCGGACCGGTGGTCGAGCGGTGCGCCGCGGATCTGCTCCGGCGACATGTAGCGCACCGTCCCGACGACGATCCCCGAGACGGTGAGCCGCGCCGCCGTCTCGGCCTCGTTCAGCCCCTCGAACGAGATCGGGGAGGGCGGCTCGACGAGCTTGGCGAGGCCGAAGTCGAGGAGCTTCACCCTCCCGTCGCGGAGGAGGAAGACGTTCTCGGGCTTCAGGTCGCGGTGGACGACGCCGGACGAGTGGGCCGCCGCGAGCCCCTGCGCGACCTCGACGGCGATGCCGGCGGCCGCCTTCAGCGGGAGCGGGCCGCGGTCGAGCCGGTCTCGCAGCGTCTCGCCCTCGAGGAGCTCCGTGACGAGGTACGGGACACCGTCGTGGCTCCCGGCGTCGTGGACCGCGAGGACGTTCGGGTGGCTGAGCCTCCCGACCGCCTTCATCTCGACCTCGAAGCGCCGGATCCGGTCCGCGTCGGAGGAGCCGGTCCGCGTCAGGATCTTGATCGCGACCTCTCTCCCGAGGCGGGTGTCGCGGGCGCGCCAGACCTCGCCCATCCCCCCCGCGCCGATGCGGCTCACGATCTCGTACGGCCCGAGCCGTTCTCCCGAAGAGAGACCCATTCGATCCGTGATGCTACCGCGCCGGAAGGTTCAGAGGACCCGGCGAACCGTCCAGAAGTCCCACGCCAGCGCGTCGCGGAGGAGGTAGTCGAACGGGAGCGTGAAGTACCCCTTCATCCCCCAGCGGCGCCCCCAGGAGTTCCGCATCAGAAATCGGCAGCTCCTCTCGTCGTAGCCGACGGCGAGGACGGCGTGCCCGCCGAGCGTCTTCTCGCCCCGTTTCGGCATCGGCGCGCGCCCCGTCTCCTTCACCACGCGGCTCTCGAAGCTCTCGTGGACCGAGATGCCGAGCGCGAACGGGAATCCCTCGGCAAGGCACCCGCGGAGGTGGGCGAGGTCGCGCGGGACGCGGTGGTACGAGACGGCCTTCCGCTTGCGGGCCTCGCGGAAGCAGGCGGCGGAGGGCTTCTCGGCGAAGCGCTCGGGCTTCCAGGGCCAGAGGCTCTCGGGACAGACGCCGTTCTTCGCCGCCGCCTTGTAGCCGTCGCGCAGCGAGACGGGCGCGTTCGTCCCGACGGTGTGCTCCTTCGCCCGCTCCACCCAGTAGAGGAAGAGGCGCGACGGAGCCGGCGCCTCGTGCCCCTGCCTCCTCTCGTCGAACCAGACGGCCGCGCCGATCGCGTGCGCCGAGCAGGCGTTCAGCGGCCGCTGGTCCTCCACCGGGGGACAGAGCGGCCGGAGGTCGACCGCGCGCGGGAGTGTCCGGCGGACGTGCCGGGGCGCCTCGTAGCGGCGGTCCCGGTGATCGGGGACGTCGGGGTGGGTGCCGTAGGGTCTGGCTCTCGTCATGCGGGCTCCTCGGAGGTGCGGCGTATTCTCGCGTCTCGCGTGGCGAAGAACGAAGGGAATGCCGCGGCCTGGCCGCGCCTCGACCCGGCGCGCCGGAGCGCCGAGGTCCGCGCCTTCTTCGACCGCCGTGCCGGCGTTTACGACCCCGTCGCCGACCGCCCCTACTGGGCCTTCTCGGACCGGGTCCTCCTCGGGCTCCTCCGGAGGACGCTCCTCGACGGCCTCGGCCGCGACGCGCCTCTCCGGGTTCTCGACGCCGGCGGCGGCACAGGACGCTGGGCGCTCCGCCTCCTCCGCGAGCTCCCGCGCGCGACGGCCCTGCTCGTCGACGTCTCCCCCGGGATGCTCGACGTCGCGCGGCGAAACGCGGCCCGGTCGGGCCTCGGCGCGCGGCTCGAGATCCTCGAGCACGACCTTCACGCGCCTCTTCCTCGCCGAGCCGGTCTCTTCGACGTCGTCCTCTGCTTTCACAACGTCGCGGGTCTCGTCGCCGACCCGGCTGCGCTCGTCCGCCGGCTCGTCCGCGCAACGGAGCCCGGAGGGCGCGTCGCGCTCGTCCTACCGAACCTCTGGCAGGCCGCGGCAAAGAGCCTCCGCGACGGGCGCCCGGGCGAGCTCGCGCGCCTGGCGGCGCGTTCGTCGGTGGTCTACGGCGAAGGGGTCCCCGAGGTCCTCGTCTTCACGCCGTCCACGGCGCGGACCTGCCTCGAGCGGGCGGGCTGCGTCGACGTCACGGTTCGCGGCTTCCCGGTCTCGGTCCACCCGGAAGGCCCCGACGAGGATCTTCCCGCGCACCTCGCCGACCCGCAGCTCCTGCGGCGGCTCCTCCCGAGGGAGGCCTCGCTCTGCCTCCCGCAGGAGGCCGCCGCGCGCGGGAACAGCCTGCTCGCGATCGGGCGACGAGCGGACGTGCCGCGGAACGCGTCGAAGCGCGCCTGCTCCTCGTCCTCGGACACGGCTCCTGCAGCGGGGTCTTCGCGGCAACGTCGGAGGAGGATCCGGCGACGAACCCCGCCGCGCTCCCGACGGACGTCCGCCCCGAGGTCGACGCCGAGGCGGTGAAGGGGAACGTCCGGCTCCAGCCGAAGGACGTCGCCGAACGAAGCGAGGACCCCGGGAAGATCGCCGACGAGGGGCGGTTCGGCGAGGCGGGCTGGGCCCGCGACCTCGAGCCGCACGAGGCCATCCGCCCGTTTCCAGGTACCCGGCCCGAGCGAGATCGGGAGGGCGCGGCGCCCCGGACGAGCCGCTCGCCGCCCGGCGGCGCCACCCTCCGCGTGCTTCCCCGGATCACGACCGCACCGTACCAGGCGAAGAACGCCAGGGAGCTCGCGACGTCACGACGTCACGTCGTCACGTCGGTTCATCGCGAGGAGACGACCGGCCTGCCTGATCGGACGCGTATCGAACTCTTCTTCTGGCCCCTCCTCCGCACCTGCTCATCGTCCGGAACCAACCGATGGCGCGTCAGGAATTCCCATCAACGCATCGAGGACCCGTTCCATGGTCGGCTCCACGGTCCCAATGGCCGCGACGAGCCGTCGGGCGATACTCGGTTCCATGAAGAGACGAGCCTTCTCGTCGGTGACGGTCGCCGTCATGCTCTCGCTGCCTTCGAGCCCCGTCCTGGCGGCCACGGCCGTGACGGTGGACAACTTCGTCCGGGCGGAGACCGACCTGACGATGAAGCGTTACGTCGCCCAGGGAGGCTTCGGGAAGATCGTCCACCTCAGGCAGCCGACGCCGATCGACAGGCAGGACGTGATCCGGATGAACAGGGAGACGATCTACTCCCTCGGGGTCTTCGACCTCACGACTCCGGTCACGCTCACGAAGCCCGAGTCCGGTGGACGATTCCAGTCGATGCTGATCCTCAACGAGGACCACTCCATCCTCCCTGCGGAGCACGGGTCCGGGGAGTTCACCCTGACGAGGGAGAAGATCGGGACCCGGTACGTCTTCGTCATCTTCCGGACGTTCGTCGATCCCACGAGGCCAGAGGACGTGAAGGCGGCGAACGAGCTTCAGGACAGGATCAGGACCGCGCAGAGCAGTCCCGGCTCCTTCGAGATCCCGGACTGGGACGAGGTCTCCCTCAAGACGGTCCGCGACGCGATCAACGTGCTGGCGGCGACGAAGGCCGACACGTCCGGCATGTTCGGCGACAAGGCGAAGCTGAACCCGATCGACCACCTGCTCGGGACGGCCTACGGCTGGGGGGGCAACCCGAAGGAGGCGGCGATCTACGTCAACGGTACTCCCGCCCGGAACGACGGGAAGACGCCCTACACGCTCACGGCGAAGGACGTGCCCGTGGACGGGTTCTGGTCAGTCACCGTCTACAACGCCAGGGGGTTCATGGAGAAGAACGACCGGGACGCCTACTCGTTCAACAACGTGACGGCGAAGAAGGACCAGGACGGAAGCATCACCATCCACTTCGGGGGCAACCCGACGAACCCGAACTATCTCCCCGTCGTTCCGGGCTGGAACTACGTCGTGCGGCTCTACCAGCCCCGGAAGGAACTCATCGAAGGGAAGTGGAAGTTCCCCGACGCGACGCCCGTCAACTGAGGTCTCTTGGCGAAAGGGGTATTCCATGTGCCGGCAAACAAGTACATTGACCTCCTCCGCGGCGCGGAAAGCAGGAGGAGAAGGGCAATGAAGACGATGAAAGCCGCCATGCTGATCGCCATGGGTCTCATCGTTGCGGCTGCTGGGACGACGTCCTTCGCACAGGAAAAGACCTCCGCCGAACCCAGGGTGCTCGCGGACGGCGTCGGAGCGAAGTCCGGTCGGTTCGACAACATGCACAAGACCCGCTTCATCGAGATCTTCCTCGCCCACCGCGATGCGAAGTCCGGGAAGCTCGTCGCGGAGTGCTACAACTCCATGTTCACGGCCAGGGGCATCCCTGCGTCGAAGGACACCGCTCCGCAGGCGTTGGTCGAGGGCCTCGACTTCGCCAAGATGAAGACGGACCTTGGCCTCAACGGCGCATCGTTGAACGGACCGAAAGTCTGGACGCCCGATTGGACCGAGATTGACATGGGCGTGGAGAGGGACTTCAACGGCATCAAGGCCGCCTGGGTTGCCCAGCTGTACATGGGCGAAAACGCCGGCGGTGTCGCAGAGAGTACGCCTTACAAGCCCATGACCATCGCACGGAAGAGCGGGCTGGGTTGGAACAAGGGCACCACGGTGTTGCTGCTGGACGATGCCGAAGGCAACACCTGGATCATGAAGGGGTTCCAGCTCGGCCTGAAACCGTCACACACCTACGAGCAGTTCGTCGCTTTGGGCGCAAGCAACTTCAAGAAGCTCCCGCCGGGCTGGAAGTTCAGGGTCAAGAAGCTGGAGAGGGACTATGTCGAGGTGCCCGTGACCGGCGTGGCCACCATCTTGCCGGACGAGTTCTTCAACGTCTATGACAAGACCGGGCCGGGAATGAGCAACTACAAGCCGTAGTCATTCGACGACAGATCGACAACGGGTTCCACAGCAACGATGGGAAAGAGGTCACCCTCACGGTCTCGCCGACCACCGGGGAACTCGTGGACAGGGTCAGCCCGCTCGCCCGGGCGAAGGGGGCCGAGGCCGGGGTGAGGGCCGCCGTTGCCCTCGACCTCGAAATCACCGCCGCCCTCTGGGGGCTCGGCGATGCATCCGGACAGGTCTTCTTCACCCGGCGGCGCCGTACTCGGTTCGGGTGGGGTTGATCGCGGGGTTCTGAACTTCGCTGTCCCGATCTCGGCAGGACGTATCGAAGAGCATCCCCTGACGCGCAAGCACCGAAAAGGATTGGCCTGCCCGGCCGGGCTCGAACCGGCGACCCTCGGCTTAGAAGTCCTCACACACGCGATTTCCGCCGAATTCGCTGCCAAGCGGGATTCGCTCGAAAATCCGCCTAAACAGGCCGTCGAGACCTCCCAACCCCTTGCCACACGGGACGCACCACTCCACACTACTTGGGTAACGCGCTGACGCGCCGGGTGACGCGCCAGACCGTCCCCGGGGAGACCCGGACCAGGAGGAACCGATGAAGACGAAGCTCTTCTCAGACGGCCCTGGCGGATCGAAGGTCTACCTCTCCGACGAAGACCCGTCCTCGTCCTACGGCATCCCGGTCCTCGTCGTCGAAGAGAAGGACGGAGCCGCCCTCGCTTTCGGCGCGGCGGAGGAGATCACCCCCGGCCTCCCGGCCGTCGTCCTCGCCGAAGCATTTCTCGCGCCCGAGCCGTTGCCGGACGGCACGCTCCGGCGCGCCCGTCGCACGCGGAAGGCGCTCGAAGCGGCGCGCCGCTTCTGCGAGACGCTCCCGCTCGTCCGGCGCACGCCCGCGCCGGGCTATGTCGCCGTGCCGTTCGGCGGGACGATCGGCTAGTCACCCGGGGCGGAGGCGGTCGGGCTTGATCCCCCGGCCGAGCGGACCCAGCTCCCCGCGAACCTCCGCCCCGGACTCTCCCCTCGGGGAGCTGGAAGGAGCTGGACATGCCGAAGGACGACCCGCACAACCCACCCACACCGATCGACGCCTACAACACCCCGCTCGTCCCTCCGCCCGGGAGAGACCTGGACGCACATATCCAGTTCGCGATCCAGTTCACGCCGGCCGAGCGGACGCGGATCTTCTTTTCGATGATGGCCCTCCACCACCTCATCGGAGACGCCCTCTTCGCGTTTCTCTTCGACGTCCTGATCTCCGAGCGCTACCTCGAAACCGTCAACGACCCACCCAAGGGCCGGCACGGCACGCCCCGCCAGCCCCGCGTCCTCGGCCACGGTCGCGCGGCAGTCTCCGACCTCGTGACCATCCTCCCCGGGCTCCTCTACCCCAATGGCAAGGCGCCGAAGCGCAGCACGCCGCTCTACTCCCCCACGGTGCTGAACATCCTCCGCGAGGTCTCCCGCGACCCCGCCCTCTTCGCCGATGCGCTCGAGCGGTTGGCCCGAGCGATTCGCGATCCCGCCAGCTCGGCGCGCAAGTCCCGGCGCGGTCCGATCGCGCGCCTCGATGATTCGCAAGCCACCCTCGAGCGGTCGTTCATCCGGGCGCGCCTGAAACAAGCGCGCGCTCATCCGAACGGCCCCACCGCGCGAAACCCCCATCTTCGCTACGGGGAAGCTCTCGCGCTCGGCCTCGACGCGAACGAGACCTCCGCCGTCCTCGCGTACGCCCGCCTGCGGCACATCACAGCTCCTCTCTCGACGGTCGACGTGGACGAGGCGGTCCGCTACTTCGACACCGCCCGCAAGTCCCGGGAAGGTGGAACAAAACGCCGTTTCGTTCCGTCGACGGACGCGAAGGCCGCCCGAAGAATCTCCTCACCCGGCGCAAGTAGCGCGAACGACGCCGGGAGAAAGCGAGATCGACACGATGCCCACGAACACCCACCCCAAGCGCGACCGCAGCCGCCCGCGCCCGCCCGCCGCGCCGCTGGCATACCGCCTCAGCGACCTCGACCGCCTCACGGGGCTGTCGATCTCGAAGCTGAGAAACATGGTGGCCGACGGCAGCCTCCGGGCGATCCGTCACGGTCGGGCGATCGTCGTCCCGGCCGCCGAGGTCGCCCGCCTGACGGGAGCTGACCGATGAGGAGCCCTGAGACGAAGGTGCCCGGTCCCCGTGCCAGCGGGAACCGGGCGACGAGACAGGGAAAAGCACCCAGCTCCTTCCAGTCTACGCCGGCCCATCCTACCGCCGGTAGGCTCTTCCGGCGCCCCTTCCCCCGAGTTTCCTTCCGGCGCTTCCACGCCTGGCCGGAGGGGCTCGCCTACGCCGTCGGCCTCCCCTGGCCCGCCGGGCGACGTGAGGCGGCATGACGACGCACGCCGTTGACCGCGACGAGGTCGCCCGCACTCTCCGCGCCCTCTACCGTCCCGGCGACCTCTTCGAGGTACGCATCCTCGACGCCTCGAACGTCCGATGCAACGGTCGTCCCGAGGGTCGCGGCAGCACGTTCTACGGCTACTTCGACTCGACGGAGACGGCCTCGAACGTCGTCGCCGCCGCGCTTTCGGAGGCCGACTGGCCCGCTGTCTACACGACCTTGAACCCGGTCCGCGGCGACCTCCTCGCCCGCGCCGCCAACCGCCTCCGGCCCGCCAGTAAGAAGGGAGGATCGGCCTCCGACCCCGACGTCCCGCGGCGCCGATGGCTCCTCGTCGACGTTGATCCGCAGCGCCCGGCCGGTATCTCTGCAACCGACGACGAGAAGGCCGCCGCCCAGGTCCTGGCGCACCGCATCCGCCTCTACCTGACCGGGCTCGGCTGGCCGGAGCCCATCGTCGCCGACTCCGGGAACGGCTGGCACCTCCTCTTCCGCGTCGACCTCCCAGGCGACGACGGCGGACTCGTCGAGAGGGTCCTCGCGGCACTCGCCGCCCGGTTCGACACGGACGAGACGAAGGTCGACACGACCGTCTTCAACCCGGCGCGGATCACGAAGCTCTACGGCACAGCCGCCCGGAAGGGCGACTCGACGCCGAACAGACCGCACCGGCCGAGCCGCATCGTCGAGATCCCCGACGTCATCACGCCAGTCCCCGAGGACCTCCTCCGCGCCCTGGCCGCCGAGGCGCCGCAGATCACGCCGCGAACCCAGCCGGCCGCCGGCATCAAGGCGACCGTCGGCAGCTTCGACCTCTCCGCCTGGATCGAGCGCCACATCCCCCACGCCGGCCCCGGGGAGCCGTGGCAGGGCGGGTCACGCTGGATCGTCGACCCGTGCGTATTCGACGAGAACCACCGCGGCACGTCGGCCGCCATCGTCCGCAACGCCTCCGGCGTCATCGCCTACACCTGCAAGCACAACGGCTGCGCCTCGCGCACCTGGCACGACGTCCGGGAACGGTTCGACCCGGCCGCGGGACGGGTGAAGCCGTTCCGGCCGAAGGGCGAGCAGGCACCCGCCGAGCCGGAGCCCTGGCCCGAGCCCGTCCCGTTCGACGCGCCGATCCTCCTCCCCGACTTCCCGCTCGAGGCGCTTCCTCCTGCACTCGGCGACTTCGCCTCCGAGGTCTCGAAGACGGTTCAGGTTCCGGCCGACCTGCCGGCCTCTCTCTGCCTCTCCGTCGCGTCGGCGACTGTCGCACGCCGTTTCGTCGTCGCCGTCGGCGAGACGCATGAAGAGCCCACCAACCTCTACGTCATCGGCGCCACCCCCTCCGGCACGAGGAAGTCCGAGACGTTCCGCCGCTGCGTCGCGCCGCTCGAGGAGATCGAGGAAGCCCTCGCCAAGGCCGCCGCGCCCGACATCAAGCGAGCGCAGGCACGCCGTGACGTCGCCGAAGCGCGGGTCAAGGAGCTGAAATCCCAGATCGCGAAGGCGAAGAAGAAGGCCGAAGCCGACGCGCAGCGACAGGAGCTCGAGGACCTCGCCGCCAACCTGCCCGAGGTCCCCGCAGTCCCCCAGCTCGTCGTCAGCGACGAGACGGCAGAGCACCTCACGACGACGCTGGCACGGCAGAGCGGGCGCATCGCCATGTTCGACGCCGACTCCGGCCTCTTCGAGATCCTCGCCGGTCGCTACTCTTCCGCGCCGAACTTCGAGGTCTACCTCAAGGCGCACGCGGGAGACACGATCCGCGTCGGTCGCACGACCCGAGAGGGCGACTTCGTGAAGCGCCCCGCCCTGACGCTGGGAATCTGCGTCCAGCCTCCCGTCATCGCCGGATGCGCCGAGACACCCGGCTTTCGCGGTCGCGGACTCCTCGGCCGCATCCTCTGGACGGTCCCGGCCGACACCGTCGGGACCCGCTCCTACGCCAACCGCCCCGTGCGCGAGGAGTCAGTCCGCGCCTACTCCGACGCCGTCAACGCGATGTTCCGCCTCCCGTCGGCCGGCGAGGATCGACCCCACCGTCTCCTCCTGACCGGCGCCGCCCTGACCGAATGGGCCGCGTTCGCCGACCGGATCGAGGCCGAGCAGCGGGAAGGCGAGCGGCTTTCCGGCATCCGGGATTGGGCGAGCAAAGCGGCCGGCGCCGCGGCCCGGATCGCCGGCATCTTTCACGTCCTCCGCTACCGCGACTGTCGCCCCGCCGCCCCGTGGGAGCTCGAGATCGACGCCGAGACCGTCGTCGCCGCCAACTCGATCATCGAGTACTACACGGAGCACGCCCTCGCCGCCTACGGCTTGATGGAGGCCGACGAGCGAGTCGCCCTCGCGCGACGTCTCCTCCGCTGGATCGAGCGCCGGCTCGACGAGGAGACGTCCGGAGCCGTCCCCGACAAGCGGCGTTGCTTCCGGCCCTCCGCCACAGGCGGGATGTCGTTCTCCCTCCGCGACTGCCACCAACACCACCGTTCCGCGGGGAGCCCGGACGACCTCCTCCCCGGGCTCGCCATCCTCGAAGCTCGCGGCTTCCTCCGGGCCGCCCCACCCGAGGCCCGGAAGGGCCCGGGCAGAACCGGGAGCCCTCGCTACGAAATCCGGCCCTTAGACACGGAATTCACGGAATACACAGAACCCGCCGCGCCCCCCGTGGCCGGGAGGGTTTCGTGAATTACGTGAATACCGTGTCTGAGGGGCCTCCCGAGAATCAGAGCCTCGCCCGGCTCCGCGCGCTTCGAGCCGCCTCGAGCCCCACCCCGCCCGGCGACGTCCCCGCCTGCTTCCACTGCCACGCCTCCCTCTCCGACCCGGGAGACCTCCTCTGCCCGGCCTGCTACGCCTCCAGGCGTGCCCCCGGGCGAGTCCTCCCGTTCAACCCGGACCGCCGTCGCCGGACCGAGCAGCGGCTCGCCGGCCGCCCCTGCGCCGACTGCCAGACGACCGACTGGCACGTCAACGCCGCGGGCGACGCAACCTGCCAGACGTGCGCCCGCCGCCGGGCCGGAGGGGAGCCGTGAGCCGGCTCGACGACCTCCTCCGCGAGGAGCGCCGCTTGATGAACGAGCTGGCCGAGATCGCGGAACGGATCGCGCTCGAGGAGGAATGGCGATTCGGCCCGCCGGTCCCGCAACCGCTCCACCTCGTCCCTCCCCTCCACCGCGGCGCGGCTACCACTCCCCCACGGACGAATGGTGTCCGGGGAGGCGCGGCGTGAAGCGGACCCTCGTCTACCTCCTCGTCGCCGTCGTCCTCCTCCTCGTCGGAGGCGCCCGGTGAGCCGGCCCGACCTCGCGCGCGAGCTGGACGCCGTTACCCGCCACCTCGTCCTCCTGGCCGCCCTGACCGAGAGCCTCGCCCGCAGCGTCAGGCGCCCCCAGGACGGCCCCGACGACGAGGACGACGCTCCGGTCGTCCCGGTCTGCACCTGCCCGCCCTGCCTGGCAGAGCGCGCGCGTGGGGAGCGCCCGTGAGCGACGACCTCTCCCAACTCCTCCTCGACGACGTCCTCTCGCCGGGGGCGGACTCCTCGGCCTGGATGCTCGACGAGCGCGACATCGAAAGCGCGGAGACCGTCCCGGGCGGCCCCCGCGCACTCCGGCTCCCGGCCCGCCGCCGCCGGTCGCGCCTGGCCCTCCGGCGCGAGGCGCTCGAGGAGGTCCTCGTCGCCCTCCCCGCCCCGGGCGAGGCGCTCCACCTCGTCATGGACGGATGCAGCGACACCTACCTCTTCCTGCCGCGGACCCTCGACCTCCTCGGCCGCCCTGCAGACGAGGTCCTCGCCGCCACCTGGACGATGTCCCGCCCCTTCGCCGTCGACTTCCTCGCTCAGATCGACGCCGGCCGCATCCGTCGCGCCGGGCTCCTCGTCGGGGAGTACTTCGCCCATCGCGAACAGGCCGTCTACGCGACGGTCACCGAAGGGATGCTCGCTCGCGGCTTCCCGATCCGTGCCCACCTCAACCACTGCAAGCTGATCCTCGTCGCCGCGCCGCCCGACTACCTCGTCTTCGAGGGGAGCGGCAACTGGACCGGGAACCGCCGCGCCGAGCAGCTCACCGTCACGAACGACGAGACGCTCCACGGCTTCCACGCCGGTTGGATGCGGGAGATCCTCCATGCCCGGTAAGCGCGCCGTCGACGCCGTCGTCGAGAAGCGCATCCTCGACGTCTTCAAGCTCCTCCTCCGCGGCGCCTCCCGGCCCGAGGTCTTGCAGCACCTTGCGGCCCAGGAGGACGTTGACGCGGTCCGGACCGGCGACTGGTACATCGCCAAGGCGACGGCTCGATTCAAGGCGCTGGCGAAGGTCGACGCCGAGAAGGAGCGAGGCCGGCAGCTCGCTCGGCTCGAGGACCTCTACTCCCGCCTTTTCCGCATTCAGGACTACCGGACGGCCCTCGCCGTGCTGAAGGAACGGAACGAGCTGACCGGCCTCTACCCCGAGAAGGTGCAGAAGCATGAGCACACAGGACGCGACGGAGCCCCGATGTCCCTCCTCGTCGGCCGCCTCGAGCCCGACGCTGAGGAGATTCGACGTCGACTCCTGGCCGAAGCCGAAGCGGCAGAGGATCGCGGCGATGCTCGCCCGGCTCCGCCCGAGGCCGACTGACCTCATGCGCGCCGCCGGCCTCGCCCCCGACCCCTGGCAGCGGGACGCCCTCCTCTCCGACTCCCCGAGGGTCCTCTTCCTGACGACCCGGCAGGCCGGCAAGTCCACCACCGTCGGCGCCCTCGCCGCCTTCGAGGCCGTCTTCAAGCCGGGGAGCCTCACCCTCCTCCTCAGCCCGAGCCTCCGGCAGAGCGCCGAGCTTTTCCGGAAGGTGACGGACTTCTACCGGGCGATCCCGCAGGCCCCCCGACTCGTCCTCGACTCGACGCTCCGCATGGAGCTCCCGAGCGGCTCGCGCGTCCTCAGCCTCCCCGGGACCGAGTCCACGATCCGCGGCTACTCGAAGGTCGACCTCCTCGTCGTCGACGAAGCGGCCCGCGTGCCCGACAGCCTGTACCACTCCGTCCGGCCGATGCTCGCCGTCAGCGGAGGTCGTCTCGTCGCCCTCTCGACGCCTTGGGCGAAAGCCGGCTGGTATTACGCCGCGTGGACGTCGCCGGAGCCGTGGGAGCGGTTCCGCGTGACCGCCTCCGACTGCCCGCGCATCCCCTCCGCGTTCCTCGAAGAGGAGCGCCGCGCCCTGCCCCCGTCCGTCTTCGCCCGAGAGTACGAAGCGACGTTCACGGACGCCGAGGACGCCTACTTCCGCGACTCCGACATCGAGCGCGCCCTCGCGTCCTACGTCGAGCCCCTCTTCCTCCCCGAGAAGGAGAAGTAGTGGTAGAGCCCCACGTTCGCCACACGGTCGGCCTAAGCGTCGGCCCGCCGTCAGAGACCTCCGGCCTCGCCGTCATCGAGACGGCCGACCGGGCGCACGCCGTCCGTCACCTCCAGAGGTTTACGCCCGGCACGGCCTACTCCGAGATCGTCCTCGACGTCGAGAAGGTCCTCGAGTCCCTCCACGATCCCGTCGTCGTCGTCGACGTCACGGCCGTCGGCGCGCCCATCGCCGAGCGCTTCCGCTGGTCGCGCGCGAGCGACTGGCACGTCGTCCTCACGGCCGGGGAGCGCGACACGAGCCGGAGCCCGTGGCGCCTCCCCCGCCTTGACGTCGCCGCGGAAGTCCAGATCGCCCTCCAGGAAGGCCGCCTCTCCGTCGCCCGGCAGCGGCTCGCGACCGAGCTGGCGCGCGACCTCCGCACGTTCAACCCGCGCCCCTCGGCTGGCGCGGCGTCGGAGCTGGCCTGGCGCGACCGTCCGAGCGACGACCTCGTCCTCGCCGTGGCCGTCGCCCTCGTGGAGGCGGACCGCCCGCCGGCCTGCATCACCGTCGTCCCGATCCATCGGCCGCGCCGCTGGGTCGTCTGACGATGCCCTATTACGCCGGCCTCGACCTCGCGCAGGCGGACGACTACACGGCCCTCGTGGTCCTCGAAGCCGGCGAGCCTCGCGCCCGTGCCGTCCTCGTCGAGAGGTTCCGCGGGCTCGCCTACACGGCCGCAGTCGACCGCGTCGCGGGAGCCCTCGCGCCCTTCCGCGACCTCCTCGCCCTCGTCGACTCGACGGGCGTCGGCCGCGCCGTCGTCGACCTCCTCCGCGTCCGGGCGCCCTGGCTCCGCATGGTCCCCGTCCACCTCCACGGCGGCGCCCGCATTCGCCGAGCCGAGGATGGGCTCCACGTCCCGAAGAGGACCTTGATGCAGCCGCTCCGGGCGCTCCTCTCCTCCGGCCGGCTCGAGATCCCGTCCGGCCCGCTCGCCGACGAGCTGCGCAGCTTCGCCGTCAGGATCGACCCCCGCACCGGACACGACCGCTACGAAGCCCGCCGCGGGCATGACGACCTCGTCGTCGCCGCCTCACTCGCCGCCCTCCCGCTCGCCGGGGAAAGGAGCCGAACATGAGCTACATCGTCGCCCTCGAGCTCGGGCAGCCGAGCGACTCCTCCGCCCTCGCCGTCGTCGGGACGCCGACGCTCCGCGTCGCGCGATGGGACGTCCGCTCCGCTGTCTGGACGAACGACGAGCCGGACTCGTTCGACTACGGCCGGGCGCACTACTTCACCTCGCACGTCCCCATCTTCACGACGCCGGACGGGAAGGAGACGGAGGACCACCCGCCCCTCGTCCACGAGCTACGCCACCTCGACCGCTGGCGCGCCGAGCCCTACCCGCGACTCGTCGACCGGACCCGCGAGGTCCTCGCTCGGCTCCCGGACGGGACACCTCTGGTCCTCGACGTCACCGCCGTCGGCGCCGCCGTCGTCGGCCTCTTCGACGCTCTCCGCCCCGACCTCGTCCGGATCGTCGCAGCCGGCGCGGAGACACGCGACGGCCGGACCACGCGCGTCCCCAAGCGCGACCTCGTCGGCGCCCTCGCCGTTCTCTTCGAGACCGGCCGGCTCCGGATCGCCGCCGGCCTCCCGCACGTCTCGGTCCTCACGACGGAGCTTCGCCGCTTCCGCGCGCGCGTCGGCCCGGCGCCCGAGTCCGCCGACGACTGGCGGGACCGAGACGAAGATGACCTGGTCCTCGCCGTCGCCCTGGCCGCCTGGCACGCCGAGCGTCACGCGCACGTCCCGGGCGCCTGGTCGGTCGGGGAGCCGGAGATGAGCTGGGGAGCGACGTTCTAGTCGCCTCTCAGCGTTCGACGTGGTACGCTATCCGTCGCTATGGAACGCATCCTTACCCCTGTTTTTCGCCGGACACTTGCTCACCGCAAGGACGACCGCGCCGCGAACGCTGGCACGGCAATTTCCTACCGGCGCAAAATAGGGTCAAAGACGCTACGGCAAAGGCGTAATTTACCATAATACCCCTTATCGGGCGCTAAAGCATCCCCCGTGCCACCTTCCCGCGCCCGAATGTGCACCGAAGTCGCTCATTTCTGACGGCGCGAAACGCCGCGGAAATAGACTTACGCCTCCCGGTTTTTTGCCGTACCATATCGGCATGACGAAGCCCACCGGTCGCCCCGTCGGTCGCCCCAAGGGGAGCGGCGTCCAGACGGCCCGCCTCGAGATCCGCGTCCGCCCCGAGCTCGCCGAGAAGGTCCGGCGCGCCGCCGAGGAGGACGACGTCACCATCGCCTACTGGCTCCGCCGCGCCGTCGTCTCCTCCCTCCGCTGGCGGACTCGCCGAGCCGGCGAGTAGGCTTCCGACATGGGCGTCGTCCGGAAGGGAGACCGCTGGATCATCCGCTGGCTGGAAGGCTCGCGCCCGAACCGCGTCTACCGCCAGACGAAGATCCCCACCGTCAACGAGGACCGCTCGCCCGTGACCTACGAGGACGCGTGCGACGTCTGGAAGGCGAAGGTGGCCGCCGCCGCCGCGACCCGCCGACGGCCCGTCGGCCCCCGCCCCACGTTCGCGCCGCTGGCCGAGCGGTACATGGAGGTTCACGGGCCGGAGCTGTCCGCGAGCTGGCGGAAGCGCGTCGCTGGCATCCTCCGCGACTACCTCCTCCCCACCTTCGGGACGAAGAGGTGCGAGGACCTCACGGCCGGCGACGTCGCCCGCTACCGGAACGACCGCAGGCGCGACGGCGCCTCGAACGCCACCATCAACCGCGAGGTGACTACGTTCCTCTCGATCCTCACCTTCGGCGAAACGGAGGACTGGCTCCCGCACGTCCCGATCCCCAGGAGCAAGGTCCGTCCGCTCCCCGAGCGGCGCGTCGAGACTTTCTTCCTCCCGGAGGAATGGCAGCGACTCCGGCGCGCGTTCGACGACCCGAAAGCGTGGGAACGGCACCGCGCCAAGATCCGCACCTTCGGCCCCGTCATCGCCGACGCCCGCGCTCCGAAGGGAGCCGGCCGCCGCCACGGCGCCGGCCTCAAGCCCGACGGCGACGCCTCCCACGCCTATCGGGAGCGGCTCCGGGCCGCGATGGACGTCCTGACCTGCATCCTCCTCACCGGGAGCCGCATCGGCGAGGTCCTCGCCCTGACGTGGGACGCCGTCGACTGGAAGCGGAACTGCATCACCATCTTTCAGCCGAAGGTCGGTCGGGCGAAGGTCCTCCCCCTCACCCCCGAGCTGCGAGACCTCCTCGCCGCCCAGCCCCGCGGCGTCGGGAAGTCCCCCGTCTTCCGGCGTCCCGTCGACGACCTCACGGCCGCCGCCAAACCGAAGGGGAAGGTGCAGCGGAAGGGGCCGGCCCCATGGGAGAAGTCGAAGATCGAGCGCGCGTTCCGGCTGGCGCGCCGCCTCGCCGGCCTCCGCCCCGAGCTGAGGATTCACGACCTCCGGCACGCCGCCGCCTCATGGGCGACAGCCGCCGGGGCGAGCGACCGGCACGTCCGCGACCTCCTCGGCCACTCGTCCATCTCCATGACCGCCAGGTACGCGCACGTCAGACCGGAAGACCTCCTCCCGGTCGCGGATTCCGTCTCAAGACTGGCCTCCGGAAGGGCTCCGGTGACGCGAAACGGTGACGCACCTGCCGCACCGAAGACGTCCAAACGGGGCCGAAACCCGCATGAATAGCTGGCCTGCCCGGCCGGGCTCGAACCGGCGACCCTCGGCTTAGAAGGCCGATGCTCTATCCAGCTGAGCTACGGGCAGGCGCTCGAGCCGACGGAGAGGACTGTAGCAGGAGGCCGGCGCTCAGCGGGATCGCGAGAGCTTCCGGCGGAGCGCCGCAGGGAGGGCGGCCGGGAGGCCGTGGCACGCGCGACCGTTCGGCGTCGCGCAGGCTCTCTTCCCGCCCTCGCGGCGGAGCCAGTCGCGGAAGGCGACGGCGTCGGCGATCCCCGCGTCGGCCCCCGTGAGGCCGATCCGCCCCGCGTCCTCGAGGAACGCGCGCCCGCCGACGAGGACCGTGATCGCGGGGGCGGCGGCGCGGACGTCGGCGATCGTCCGCGCCGCCTCCGGGACGTGCCCCGCGAGCGCGACCGACAGGGCGAGCGCCGCCGGGGGGCGCTGGGCGACGAAGCGGACGAGCGACTCGCGCGGGACGTTCGCGCCGAGCGACTCGGCGTCCCACCCCTCCTCGCGGGCGACGTCGGCGAGGAAGCGGATGCCGAGGTCGTGGAACTCCCCCTCGAGGCAGGCGAAGACGACGCGCGGCGCGGTTCCCGCCGCGACGCCCTTCCCGCCGGAGGAGCGGGCGAGGGCGCGGGAGACGAGGTTCGTCGCGAGGTGCTCCTCGGCGATCGAGGCCTGGCCGACGGTCCACATCCGCCCGACCTCGCTGAGGGCCGGCATGACGAGGTCGCGCACGAGGAGGGCCGTGTCGGCTCCCCGGGCGCGCGCGCCGTCGACGAACCCTTCAACTGCGACGTCGTCTCCGCTGAGGAGCGCGAGGAGGAACGGCCCGGTGAGATCCGTGAGGTCCGGACCCGTCTCACGGGACGTCAGGACGCGCGGTCTAGCCGAGGCCACTCATCACTCCGCGTTGTCTACGCCCCTCGCGCCGGGGCGGATTCGTCACGCCTTGACCTCGATCCGGGTGCCCCCCCAGACGTCGAGGACGGCTCCCGTGACGGTCGCCGCCGCGGGCGAGAGGAGGAAGAGCGCCGCCCCGGCGACGTCGAAGGCGTCGAGCTTCTCCTCGAGCGGCTTCTCGTGCGGGGCCGCGTCGAGGTTCCGGGCGCGGTTGTCCGTGGAGCCGGGGCAGAGCGCGTTCACGGCGATGCCGTGAGGGCGCAGCTCGAGGGCGAGCGCCTTCGTCATGCCGACGAGGCCGAACTTGGCGGCGCAGTGGGCGACGACGTTCGCGTCGCCCGCCGTCCCGTGGATCGAGGCGACGTTCAGGATCCGGCCGTGGCTCTTCTTCAGCTCCGGGAGCGCCGCATGGACGAGGAGGTAGGTCGCCTTCAGGTTCGTCTCGAGGACCCGGTCCCACTCCTCCTCCGAGAGCTTCTCGAGCGGCTTCCAGACGAAGACGCCGGCATTGCTGACGACGGCGTCGACGCGCCCCGTCTCCTCGACGGCCCGCGCGACGAGGCGCTCGACGTCCTCTTTCTTCCGGACGTCCGTGGGGACGGGGAGCGCGGCGCCGCCGAGCGAAGCGATCTCGCGGGCCACCTCGGCGAGCTGCTCTTCCGTCCGGGACGCGAGGACGACGGTGGCGCCGGCCCGCGCGGCGGCGAGCGCGATCGCCCGGCCGATCCCGCGGCCGGCCCCGGTGACGACGACGGTCTTCCCGGAAAGCGCCGGTTCCCGTGCGGGCTCGTTCATTCCCATGCCTCCCGCGCCGGGGCGCTCCACGGCGCTCGTCCTCATCGCCGGGCGACCGTCCGCGGACGACCGCGCATCCGGGCGAGGCTAGCACGACGGAGGGTCGGCGGCGGGCCCCTACAATCGCCGCCGGAGGAGCTCCTGAAGCCGACCACGCACCTCGCCGCCCTCGTCCTCCTCGCCGCCCTCCCGGCCGCGGGGGCAGCGCGTCTCGAGACGCGGCTCGTTCCCTCGCCTCACCTCCCCGAGGCGGCTCCCGTCGTCGTCCAGCTCCCCCCGTCGTACGACAGGGCCCCCGCCCGGCGCTACCCGGTCCTCTACTTCCTGCACGACGGGCTCGGGAGCGAGACGACGCTCGCGGACCGGGGCCTCGCCGCCCGGCTCGACTCCGAGATGGCCGCCGGGCGCCTCCCCGAGATGATCGTCGTCTCGCCGCGCGGAGTCGGGACCTGGTTCACCGACGCCCACGACGGCAAGGTCCGCTACGGCGCGTTCCTCGACGCCACGCTCGTCCCGTTCGTCGACCGGGAGTTCCGGACGCTCCCCCGCCGCTCGGCCCGCGCCGCCGCCGGGATCTCCATGGGAGGGTACGGGGCGGTCCGCTGGGGCCTGCGCGCTCCCGGGCTCCTCGCCGTCGCGGGGGGGCTCTCCCCCGCGATCCAGCAGCTCTGCCGGCGCTCCGCCGACCGCCTTCCGTTCCTCGTCCGGCCCGCGTTCGTGAGGGTCTTCGGCAACGTCACGGCGAGCGGGGAGCTGCGGACGCAGGACGTCGCCTCGATCCTGCTCGACGACCCGGGTCTCGCGCGTCGCGCCCCGGAGCTCCTCCTCCGCTGCGGAACCTCCGACAAGTACCTCCTCGCCGACGTGGCCACGTACTTCCGGAAGCTCGTCGCCGCGCTCGGCGGGCGCTGCGAGCTCGTCCTCGAGCCGGGGGGCCACGACTGGGACTACTGGCGCTCCGTCTTCGTCCCGTTCGCCGCCGACCTCGCCCGGCGCCTCGACCGGGCCGGGGAGGCCGCGTGAGCGCGCGCCGGCTCGTCCTCTTCGACGTCGACGGGACGCTTCTCTCCTCCGGCCGGCGCGGTCTGGCGGCCTTCTCCGAGGCGCTCCGGCGGACCTTCGGCACCGAAGGCGACCTCGCCGGCTACCGCTTCGAGGGGAAGCTCGACCCGGTCATCGTCCACGAGCTCATGCGCGCGGCGGGCATCCCGGAGGCCGTCGTCGCCGAGCGGCGCGACGCGGCCCTCTCGCTCTACCTCGACCTCCTCGAGGAGGCGCTCGCCGTCGAGCCCCCCGCGCTGAAGCCCGGCGCCGCCGAGCTCGTCGCCCGCGTCTCGGCCTCCCCGGAGGCTCTCTCCGCGCTCCTCACCGGGAACGTCCGTCGCGGCGCCCGGATCAAGCTGACGGCGGCAGGCCTCTGGGACCGATTCCGCTTCGGCGTCTTCGGCGACGAGGCGTGGCGCCGCGTGGACCTCGGGCCGATCGCGCTCGCGCGCGCTCTCGAGCTCACCGGCCGGGAGTTCTCTCCCGCCGAGACCGTCGTCGTCGGCGACGCCCGCGCCGACGTCGAGTGCGGACGCGCGATCGGGGCCCGGGTCGTCGCCGTCGCCACGGGCCGCACCTCCGCCGAAGAGCTCCGCGCCGCCGGCGCGGACACCGTCCTTCCCGACTTCGCCGACGTCGCGTCGGCGTGCGAGGCGATCCTTGCTTGACGCCGTCCTCCTCTCCCTGCTCGCGGCGGGCGCTGCGGCGACGCCGCCCGCCGGCCCTCCCGTCGACGTCTCCCGACCGCCCGCTCACGACGTGACGATGGCCGTCGACGTCGGCCCCGCGCGCGACGTCCTGGCGCTCCTCGCGGCGAGGCCCGAGGCCCCGGCGGCTCTCCGGCGGCTCCGCGCCTCGCGGGCCTTCGCGGTGGCCCTCTCGCGCGACGGCCGCAATCCGGAGGACGTCCTCGGCCGCCTCGTCTCGGTCGCGGCGGGCACGCCCGACCCGCTCCTGTCGGGCTACGGAAAGCGCGCCGCGGTCTTCTCGGCCATCCTCGACGCCGTCGAGGTCGACGGGACGCCGGGCGCGATGGTCGAGGCCCGGCGCATCTCCGCGCTCCTCCCCGTATCGCCGCGCGTGACGGCGCGCCTCCGGATCGTTCCCCTCTTCAGCCTCGGCGGGTTCGACGACGTCGTCGCCGAGGAGGACGGGGAGACGACGTACCTCTTCGTCGACCTCGGGCGCCTCGCGCCCGCCGAAGGGGCCGAGATCGTCCCCCGCGAGATCGTCCTCTCGATCCTCCGCTCCGCCGCGTCCGCGTCGTGGAAGAGGCTCTTCGCGCCGTTCCGGGTCCCGCCCGCGTGGCCGCCCGAGAAGGGCCCCGATTTCGACGCCTTCCTCTCCCGGACGGTCGCCGAGGGCCCCCCGACGCTCTTCCTCGTCCCGGACGAGTTCTTCCCCGTCGGCACGATGTTCGACGAGCCGATCGCGAGGAGCTTCGAGCGGTGGAACGCGACGGCCGAGGTGCTCCTCGACCCGAAGGCGAAGGAGGAATCCCGGCGGGAGGCGCTCGCCGGGGCGGCGACGGGCAGCGAGTTCTGGAGCCGCCACGCCTCCGTCGTCGGCGTGAAGATCGCCGAGACGATCCTCGGCCGCGCGGGCACGGCGAAGTACGTCGAGGCGCTCGCCGCCGGCCCGCGCGCCGTCGCCGCTCTCTACCTCGAGGTCACGAAGAAGACCAAGGACCCGACCTTCGGGAAGCCCGTCCGGAAGGCCCTCGAGGCGAAGGCGCCGGACGCCAGGCCGTAGGGACCGGCAAGACCCTTCCACGTCCCCCGGGGTCTAAAGTAGAAAATCAAGACCTGACCCCAATCGGGGACCCCGACCGGCTCAGAGCGAGGGGAGGAGGGTCTTCACCTCGAGGGGCGGGAGGACGGGCGGGTCGTCGGCCCACTCGCGGAGGCGGGCCCACGGGTAGAGGCCGTCGTTGTGCCCGTCCTTCCAGAAGATCTGGAGGGCGTAGCCGCCGATCGGCGTCGTCGCCGCGATCTCGAACGAGGCGGGCGTGTAGGGCTTCTGGGGGGGCTTCGCGAGCCGGCCGAAGAGGTCGCGCTCGCCCGCGCAGCCGGCGCAAGGGCAGAGGCGGCGGAGGTCGCGGAGCTTCAGGTAGCTCTCGGAGCCGTCGTTCCAGGAGATGGCGAGCTCGTCGCCGATGACGGTCAGGTTCGCGGGAGACGGAGCCATGCCGTCATGGTACCCCGCCTCCCGCGGCGCCTCGCTCAGGGGAAGGTGCTCAGGGGAAAGTGAACGTGCAGGCCTGGACCTCGGCCGCCGGCGCGACGTCGAGGAGGCCGGCGCACTTGCTCCCGGCCGTCGCCTGGACCGAGTAGCTGAAGCGGACCGTCGACGGCGTCCCGGCGCAGGTCGCGGCGTGCTTCACGTACATCGTGTAGCTCCCGGGCGGGAGCCGGTTCCCCTCGGAGAGGACGCTCTCGGTCCGGTTGCCGGCCCCGCAGCCCGCGGCGACCTTCCGCCCTCCCGGCTGCGTCGCGACGTCGATCCCCCCCGGGCCCGCGATCCGCACGTCGAGGTCCGCGTCGCCCGACCAGCTCGCCTGCCCGGCGAGGTACTGCGGCGTCCCCTGCGGGTCGACCTTCACGGTCCCCACCGAGGCGTTCGTCGCCGTTCCTCCCCGGCCGTCGCTCGCCGTGACGCTCACCGTGAACGTCCCCGCCGCCTGGTACGTGAACGTCGCGGGGTTCCCCGTCGCCGTCCCCGCGCCGAAGTTCCAGCTCAGCGTGACGGCGTCGCCGTCCGGGTCCGACGTCGTCGCCGTGGCCGTCACCTGCAGCGGCGCCGAGCCGTAGACCGGCGTGACGCTCGCCGTGCCGATCGTGGGGGGCCCGTTCGACTTGGTGCTGCCGCTGTTGTTCGCGGCCACCGCGACGCCGACGCCGACGGCCACCGCGCCGCCCACAATTCCGACGATCGCTCCCGTCGAGAGGCCGCCGCCGGCCCCGGCCGCGGCGCCCGCCGCCGCGCCCGTGCCCGAGGAGAGCGCCGTCGAGAGCGAGACCACGGCGCCCGTCACGAGGATGACCTTCGCGATGTCGTCCTTGTTGAAGCCGGCGGGAACGGGGTTCTGGCCCGCCTTCGTCAGGCCGACGGTGAGCCCCGGGCGCGGAGCCGCCGGGGTGACGACGGCCGTCGAGGTCCGCTCGTCGCGGCAGACGGTCTTGTCGGTGACGGGGGGCGCGTACTCGGGCGTCTTCTTCGGGAGGCTCTGGAGATCGAGGGCCTGGACGTAGTAGTCGATCCCCCGGATCGTCGGGAGCGGGCGGGGAAGCTCGCCGACGAGGTCCTCCGCGGCCTTCGGCTGCATCAGGACGTAGTAGTAGTCCTCGGTGCCGGAGGCCCGGAAGTAGACGAAGCTCTGCTCCATCTCCTTGCCGGGGAGGACGCGCGCGTCGACGAGGGGCCGCGCCTCCGTCGAGAGGCACTTGAGCGGGTCGTGCGCGATGGAGAGGCGCGGGCTCTCGCCGCTGGCGGCCTTCTTCACGACCGGGTCGGTCGCCGGCGCGGGGGCCGCGAAGGCCCCCGTGGCGAGCGTCGAGGCGAGGAGGACGGCGCACGCCTGTCGGACGGAACGCGGGACCAGGGGAAGCGAAGCGGGCTTCTTCACGGGCGGTCCTCCTCGGTTCGGGCCGAGGCGCCACGCCGGTGGGCCGGCGCTCACCAAGCGCGAGCCGGCACCCCGACGGACGCCTCCGGGACGAGACTCTTCGATGTGCTGTGCAGGACTATACCGCCGACCCGCCGGCGCGGAGCAGGGAGGTGTCGGGGGTCACGGACCGCAGGGGAGGATCTCGAGCGTCCGGGTCCAGTAGTCCCCGGAGACGTCCGTGACGCGGATCGTCTTCGTGAAGGGGACGCGCAGCGCGCCCTGGAAGACCCAGACCGGCTCCTTCTTGCCGACCCGTACCTTCGCCGGCACGGGGGCGGAGGTGGCCGGGCGGAAGCTCGTCACGCTCATCGGAGCGGTCTCCTCGACCGCGTCGAGGGCGATGTCCCGCTCCGCTTCGTTCGCGAAGTAGGCCTCGATCATGACGTTCTCCCCGGCGACCGGCTTCCGCGGCGTCACCTGGAACTCGATCTGGAAGAGGCCGGCGTCGGGCTTGGCGGCCCGGGCCTGCGGCCCGCCCGAGACGTCGAAGCCCGGGGCGAACGCCTTCGACTTCCCCTGCCCGAAGCTCGTCGGGCTCGACGTGACGCAGAGGCCTTCGGCCGCTCCGGCCGCCGTCGGCTGCGGCCGTCCGCCGAACGCGATCCGGTCGTCCGGCTTCGCCGTCGCGCGCGGCGTCGGGACCTTCACGACGACCGCCTTCGTCGGCTCGGCCGCCGCGGTCGGGAGGGCCGGCGGCGCCGTCGGGGCGGCCGTGGGAACGGCCGTCGGCTCCGGCGCCGGGGTCGGGAGGACCGGCGGCGCCGCCGTCGGGACCGGAAGCGGCGTCGGGACCGGGCGGCTGCCGAACCCGGGGATGACGCCGCTCTTGTAGAGGAGCGTCCCGCCGAAACCGAGGACGAAGAGGAAGACGCCCGCGAGGACGATCGGGAGGACCGGCGAGGTCGGCGCAGGCGCGGGACGGGCCGGCCGGCGGGCGGCCGTCGCGGACGGGGGCGCTGCCGCCGGAGCCGGTGCCACGGGCGCCGGCACCGGCGCGGGCGCGGCCGGGATCTGCGCCGTCTCCTTCGTCGGCTCGGCGGTCGGCGGCATCGAGATGCCGTGCGCCTCGACGTGCGCCCTCTCGACGGCGCCGCGGACGTCGCCCCTCTCGAGCGGGACGGTCCCGTCCTCCATCGAGATCTCGCCCACGACCCCCGCGGAGAGCGCGGCCGCCTGCCTCAGCAGGGCGTCGCGGAACTCCGACATCGTCTGGAAACGGGCCTCGGGCTTCTTGTTGAGCGCCTTGAGGACGAGGCCGCGCGTGGCGAGCGAGATGCTCTTGTTCATCTCGCGCGGGTCGGGCGGCTCCTGCTGGACCTGCATGAAGAGGACCGCGTGGCTCGACTCGGCGACGAACGGCACGCGCCCCGTCAGCATCCGGAAGAGGACGACGCCGAGGGAGTAGATGTCGCTCCGGCGGTCGATCTTCTGCCCCGTCGCCTGCTCGGGGGACATGTAGTTCGGCGAGCCGACGAGGAACCCGGTCCGCGTCGTCCCCCCCTCGCGGTCAATGAGGTAGGCGAGGCCGAAGTCGGCCACCTTCACCCGGCCGTCCGAGGTCATCAGGATGTTCGCCGGCTTCACGTCGCGGTGGACGATCCCCTTCTCGTGGGCGAAGTGGAGCGCGTCCGCGATGTCGGCGACGATCTTCAGGCAGCGCGACTCCGAGAGGACCTGCTTCGTGATGAGGCCGTCGAGGCTCTCGCCGTCGACGAACTCCATGACGAGGTAGAGGAGGTTCTCCTCCTCCTCGATGTCGTAGACCTGGACGATGTTCGGGTGGTTCAGCTTCGCGACGGACTTCGCCTCGAGGCGGAAGCGGCGGACGCCGTCCGGGTCCCCGATCAGGTCCGAGGAGAGGAGCTTGATCGCGACCGTCCGTTCGAGCGACGGCTGGTGGGCGCGGTAGACGACGCCCATCCCGCCCCGGCCGAGCTCGGCCTCGATGAGATACTTTCCGAGCTGCTTCCTCATTGCGCGACGATGATTCCGATGGGCGAGTTTACGTCAGCCGCCGATGGCCCCCACCGGCTCCCCGGCGCGTCCGGGGACGAGGCGTGGAGCCGCGCGGCGGAGGCGGCGGTGGAGGCGCTCCGGCTCGACCCCCAGCGGACGCGCGCCGGCCTCCTCTGCGTCGCCGCCGGAGCGGCCGTCGTCGTGGCGCTCGTCTCCATCGTCCAGGGGGGACGGCGCGAGCTCCTCCGCTCCGTGGAGGCCGCGGGCCCCTCGAACGTCTTCGTGAGGGCCGAGCGCGGCGCCCCGACCCCGCTGACGACCGCCGGCCTCGAGGCTGCGCGGGCGCGCTTCCCCGGCCTCGTCGGCGCGACCGGGGTCCGCGCCGTCCCCGCCGTCGCGCGGAGCGGGACGGCGGAGGTCCCGGCGACGGTCTACGGCGTCGGACCTGAGGCGCTTTCGCTCTTCTCGCTCAAGGCCGGACGCGGCCGCCTCCTCGGCGAGCACGACGCCCGGTCCCGGGCGCGCGCGGCGCTCCTCGGCGCACGCCTCGCCGCCGAGCTCTCCCGGCACGGCGACCCTCTCGGGACGCGGATCTCCGCGGGGAGCGAGACGTACGAGGTCGTCGGACTCCTCCGCCCGTCGGCCTCGGCCGCCGGGAGCGGCGGCGAGCTCGCCGGAGTCGACTGGGACTCGGGCCTCCTCGTCCCGCTCGGCGCCGAGCCGACGGCCCCGTCCGCGCCGGCGGGCGACTACCCGGTCGACCTCCTCGCGCTCCGCTTCCCCGACCCGGCGGAGGCGGGGCAGGCCGCCCGGCTCCTCGCGCCCCTCGTCCCGCCCGGCTCCGCCGTCACGACCCCGACGCAGGCCGTGGAGCAGTACCGCGCGGCGCACCGCTCCTTCGACCGCGTCGTCCTCCTCGTCTCGCTCCTGACCGCCGCGTCCGCCGCCTTCGGCGTGACGAACCTCCTGCGCGCGTCGGTGAGGGCTCGCTCGCTCGAGATCGGCCTCCGCCGCGCCTCGGGCGCGCGGCGCGAGGACGTGCGGCTCCAGTTCCTCGCCGAAGGGCTCCTCCTCGGCCTCGGCGGGGGTCTCCTCGGCATCCTCCTCGGCGCGATCCTCTCCGTCACGCTCCTCTCGCGCGCCGGCTGGACGCCGCACTTCGCGCCGGGGACGCTCCTCCTCCTCGCGGGGGGCTCGGCCGCGTTCGGCGTCGCGGCGGGGATCCGGCCGGCGAACGAGGCCGCCGCGCTCGACCCGGCCGCGACGCTGAGGCTCGAGTGATCGCGCGCCTCGCCGCCGCCGCGGCGCTCGCCCTCGCGCTCGCTTCCGATCCGGCCGTCGCCCTCGCCGCGCCGCCCGTCGAGGAGCTCCCGGTCGCGAAGGCCGTCGAGGCCGCGCTGACGGGGAACCCCGACCTCCTCGACGCCGTCGACAGCGCCGCGATCGCCGCCGCGAGCTACTCCTCCGCCCGCTCCGGCTACCTGCCGCAGGTGACGCCGTTCCTCTCCCCGACGTACCGCGACGGCGGCGCCCCCGCGCTGAGCACCTACGGCGTCAGCGCCTCCGAGCAGCTCCCGTTCGGGCCGCGCCTCTCGGGAGTCGCCTCGGCGGGCCGGCTCGAGGAGAGCGGCGAGTGGAGCACGCTCTACTCCCTTTCGGTCTCGCAGCCGCTCCTCCGTGGCCTCGACCCCGCGGTCACGCGCGAGCCGCTCCGCGCCGCCGGCCGGCAGGTCGAGACCGTCGGGCGGAACCTCTCGATCCAGCGGCGGAGGACGGTCGTCTCCGTCTGGAGCGCCTACCTCGCCTCCATCCTCCAGAACGAGCTCGTCAAGGAAGCCGTCGGGCGCACCGAGCGCGCCGAGACGATCCTCGCGTCGAGCCGGGCCAAGGAGCAGGCCGGGAGCGTCTCGCGACTCGACGTCCTCCGCGCCGAGCAGCTCGTCGCCCAGTCGCGCTCGCAGGAGAACGACACGCGGAACGCCCGGGAGGACGCCCTCGACGTCCTCGCCCGGCTCCTCGGCCGCCCCGCCGGGAGCCGCTGGAGCCTCGTCGCACCGGAGCGCCTCCCGGTCCCGGTCCCCTCGGAGGCGGAGGCGATTTCCGCGGCGCTCTCGTCGCGCGAGGAGGTCGTCGAGGCGCGCGAGCGGGTGAAGGACGCCGAGTTCCAGCTCCGGATCGCCAGGAGCAACCTCCTCCCCTCGCTCGACGCCGGCCTCACCTGGAGCGCCGCCGGGAGCGGGGGCCGCCTGGGGAACGCCCTCTCCTCGACCGGCGGCTCGGTCTGGACGCTCGGCTTCTCCTCGCAGGCCCCGCTCAACCTCGGCGCCCAGCTCGCCGCCAGGAGCCAGGCGGAGGTGACTCTCCGGAGCGCGCGGCGGGGGGTCGAGACGCTCGAGGCCGACGTCGTCCGGCAGGTCCGCGCCGCGGCCCGGCGCCTCGCGACGGCCCGCGACCGGCTCGCCCTCGACGAGGCGAACGAGGGGGTCGCGAAGATGCAGCTCGAGGTGGCCCAGCTCCGCTTCGGCAAGGGGCTCAGCGACAACTTCTTCGTCGTCGACGCCGAGGGGCTCTACAACTCCGCCCGCGTCTCCCTCCTGACGTCCCGCCAGCAGGTCCTCCTCTACGAGCTCGCCCTCCTCTCCGAGGCCGCGCTGCTCAGGCCCGAGGAGTTCCTCCCCCGCCCGCCGGCGTCGCCGTAAACTGCCGCCAGCCACCATGCTCGACGCTGCCCGCATCGCGCCGGCCGTGCGCCGTTTCCGCGAGGGCCTCGCCCTCCTCGGCGCCCTCCCGCCGTGGCGGAAGGCCTGCCTCGCGGCCGGCTCGGCGCTCCTCCTCCTCGCCGCCGCGCTCTTCGCGAGGCGAGCGGCCGTCTCCGAGGCGGTCGGCGAGGTGCGCGTCGTCCGGGGGCCGCTCCGGATCACCGTCGCCGTCTCGGGCCTCCTCGCCCCGGCCCGCGCCGAGAGCTACGGCCCCGAAATCGCCGGCGTGGAGCTGAAGGTCGCCGAGCTCGCCCCGGAGGGGAGCCGCGTGAAGCCGGGCGACCTCCTCGTCCGGTTCGACGACGCCCCGTTCCGGCGCGAGCTCGAGGCCGCGCGCTCGCGGCTCGTCCAGACGTCAGGAGAGGCCGAGCAGGCGAAGCAGGCGCTGCGGGCCCTCCTCGCGACGCAGAGGAGCGAGCGGCTCGAGGCCGAGGCGGCGCTCGCCCGCGCCGAGCTCGACCTGAAGACCTTCGTCAACGGCGTCGCGCCGCTCCAGGTGCAGCAGTCCGCGGCGGCCGTCGAGCGGGCGCGCCGGGAGACCGAGGAGGCGCGGCAGAAGCTCGAGGGGCTCGCCCCGTTCGCCGAGAAGGGGTACGTCTCCCGCGACGAGCTCCGCGCCGCGGAGCGCCGTGCGACCGAGGCGCAGGCCGACCTCGTCCTCGCCGAGCAGCAGCACGCCACGCTGACCCGCTTCACCCACCCGCAGCTCCTTGCCCAGAAGACGCAGGAGCTCGAGTCGAGAAGGAGCGCGCTCAAGGTCGTCTCCGAGAAGACCTCCGCGCAGGCGGCCCAGGCGAAGGCCGCCGCCGACCTCGCCGCCGCCCGCGCCGACGAGTCCGCCCGCGCCGTCGCCGAGGTCGAGCGGCGCATCGCCCTCTGCAGCGTGACCGCGCGCTCCCCCGGGCTCGTCGTCCACCGCGAGATCTTCGAGAAGGGGGGCGAGAAGCGGCGCGTGCGGGTCGGCGACGCCGTCTTCGCGGGGCAGCCCGTCCTCGACCTCCCCGACCTCTCCGAGATGCTCGTCGAGACGCGGGTGAAGGAGGGGGAGATCCACCGCGTGGAGCCGGGGCAGAAGGCCGAGGTCCGCCTGGAGGCCTTCCCCGACGAGACCTTCGCCGCCTCGGTCCTGCGCCTCGGCGCGCTCACCGCGGGGGACCGCGGCGAGGCGCGCACCTTCCCCCTCGTCCTGAAGCTCGCGAAGGCCGACCCGCGCCTCCGCCCCGGGATGACGGCCCAGGCGCTCGTTCTCGCGGGCGAGGTGAAGGACGCCGTGCAGGTCCCCGTCGACGCCGTCCGCTACGAGGGGGACCAGGCCGTCTGCACCGTCAGGAGCGTGACCGGCACCGAGACGCGCCGCGTGAAGACCGGCCGGAGCAACGCCTTCTTCGTCGAGGTCCGAGAGGGGCTCTCCGAGGGCGACGTCGTCCTCATCGCCCGCTGAGGCCCTCAGGGCTTCTTCGGGCCGGACGACGCGCGCGCGATCGCGTCGAGGAAGCCGAGGTGGCTCCCGGTGAGCCAGTGGCCGCCGTCGACGGGGAGGCAGGTCCCCGTGAGGTAGCCCGCCTTCGCCTCGTCGGCGAGGAAGGCGATCGACTCGGCAACCTCCTCGGCGGTCGTGTAGCGGCGGAGGGGGATCGACGCGACGATCTCCTTCGCGAGCGTCTCGTCGAGCCAGAGGTTCCGGTCGGTCCCCTCGGAGCGGAAGGGTCCCGGCGAGACGGCGTTCGCCCGGATGCCGTGCCGGGCCCACTCGACGGCGAGGGTCCGCGTGAGGGCGAGGACGCCCGCCTTCGCCGCGGCCGAGTGAATGACGCCCGGCCCCGCCCCCCAGGCGTAGTCGGCGACGACCGTGACGATGGAGCGCCCTTTCCCGTCCGCCGCGTGCGCCTCGATCATCTTCCGGCCGAACGCCGAGCAGCAGAAGAACGTTCCGTTCAGGACGATCTCGATGACGGCCTTCCAGCCGTTCGGCGAGAGCTTCTCGGCGGGGCAGACGAAGTTGCCCGCCGCGTTCGCGAGGAGGACGTCGACGGCGCCCCACCTCTCGTGGACGGCGGCGGCCATCTTCGCGACGTCGTCGTCGTAGCGGACGTCGCAGGTGAACGTCGCGACCTCCGCCGCGCCCGCCGCCGCGATCTCCCTCGCCGCGCCCTCGAGGACCTCCGCGCGCCGCCCGCAGATCGCCACGCGGTCTCCCTCGCGGGCGAAGCGGATCGCCGACGCCTTCCCGAGGCCCGTCCCCCCTCCGGTGACCAGAACCGTCCTCCCCATCGCACCCTCCCGACGCCGTCCGGGCGGCGGGTCTACCTTATCTCCGAACGCGTTCCCGCTCCCTATACTCCCCGCGTGGACCGCGAGCGCTTCACGTCCCTCCCCGCCGCGACGGACGAGGAGCGCGCCGTTCTCGCGGCGATCGCCGGGGTCCGGGAGCGGCGGGCCGTCGCGGTCGCCGCTCCGGGCGCCCCCGCGAGGGAGCTCGCCGCGACCCTCTCGATCGACGTCGCCGAGCCGTTCGACGGGAAGGCCGACGTCGTCGCCCGCCTCGTCTTCGACGGCGACGGTCCCGGGGCGGACGAGCGCCCCGTCGAGGGGGCGTGGGAGCTTCTCGACGCGTTCCTCCGCGATGCCGAGGCCCGCGCGCGCTCCGGCGAGCGGCGGTGACCGCGCGCGGACGCGGGCCGGCCGACCCGCTCGACCTCTTCCACCCGGCCGTCTCCGCCTGGTTCCGCGGGTCGTTTCCCGCGGGCCCCACCGCGGCGCAGGCTGGCGCCTGGCCCGCGATCGCCGCGGGCGAGAACGTCCTCCTCGTCTCGCCGACCGGCACCGGCAAGACGCTCGCCGCGTTCCTCGTCTCGCTCGACGCGATCCTCCGCCGCCGCCTCGCGGGCGACGCCGCCCCGCGCCTCGCGACGCTCTACGTCTCGCCCCTGAAGGCCCTCGACAACGACGTCCACCGGAACCTCGAGCTGCCGCGCGCGGGGATCACGGCCCGCCTCGGCGCGGACCGGGTCCCGATCACCGCGGCCGTGAGGACGGGCGACACGCCGTCGCGGGAGCGGACGAGCCAGGCGAAGGCGCCCCCCGACGTCCTCATCACGACCCCCGAGTCGCTCTACCTGATGCTGACCGGCTCGGGGCGGCGCGCGCTCGAGGGGGTCTCGGCCGTCATCCTCGACGAGGTCCACTCCGTCGCCGGGACGAAGCGCGGGAGCCACCTCGCGCTCTCGCTCGAGCGGCTCGAGGAGCTCGTCGCGCGCGCCGGGGGCCCTTCGCCGCAGCGCGTTGCCCTCTCGGCGACAGTCGCCCCCGTCGAGGTCGTCGCCTCCTTCGCCGCCGGGACCGGCCGGGCGATGCGGCCGGTCGTCGTCCCGACGCGCAAGGCGCTCGACCTGACGGTGACGTCCCCCGCGCCCGACTTCCGCTCGCTCCCCGACGGCTCGGCGTGGGGACCCGCGATCGAGGCCGTCGTGAAGGAGGTCGAGGGGCGGAAGACGACGCTCGTCTTCTGCAACAACCGGCGGCTGGCCGAGAAGGTCGCCCGGAAGCTCTCCGACGCGACGGGGACGGAGGTCCTGACGCACCACGGGTCGGTGTCGCGCCCCGCGCGCGAGAAGATCGAGACGGAGCTCAAGTCGGGAGCGCTCCCCGTCCTCGTCGCGACCGGCTCCCTCGAGCTCGGCATCGACGTCGGCCACGTCGACTCCGTCGTCCTCCTCGAGAGCCCGAAGGGGATCGCGCGCGGCCTCCAGCGCGTGGGCCGCTCCGGCCACCTCGTGGGCGAGACGGCGCGAGGCCTCTTCGTGCCGCTCTACCTCGACGACCTCTTCGAGAGCGCGGCGACGGCCGAGGCGATGCGCGACGGCGCCGTCGAGGAGACGCGCCCGCCCGACTTCCCGCTCGACGTCCTCGCCCAGCAGATCGTGGCCGAGAGCGTCGCCCGCGCTGCCGACGGCCTTCCCGTCGCCGCCGCCGAGCTCTTCGCGCTCGCCCGGAAGGCGTACCCCTACCGCGCGCTGCCACGGTCGCTCTTCCTCGAGACGCTCGCGATGCTCTCGGGGAAGTACCCGAAGGAGCGCTTCGCCTCTCTCGCGCCGAAGCTCGTCTGGGACCGCGCGACGGACCGCGTCACGCCGCTCCCGGGCGCTAAGCTCGCCGCGCTCCTCGACGGCGGGACGATCGGCGACCGCGGGTCCTTCCGCGCCGTCCTCCGCGACCGGAAGACGGCCGTCGGCGAGCTCGACGAGGAGTTCGTCCACGAGACGAAGGAAGGAGACGTCTTCCTCCTCGGCTCGCGAGCCTGGCGCGCCGTCGAGATCGGGCACAGCGCCGTCGTCGTCGAGGAGGCGCACGGGCAGCCCGCGCCGCGGATGCCGTTCTGGAGAGGCGAAGGGCTCGGGCGGACGGGGGCGCTCGGCGAGCGGATCGGGCGGCTGAAGCGGTTCGTCGCCGAGCGGCTCGACGACCCGGGCCTGAACGACCTCGTGGCCGCGCGCTTCGCGACGACGCCCGACGCGACGTCCGCGATCGTCGGGTCGGTGCGACGCGAGGTGACCGAGTCCGGGGGCCTCGGGAGCGACCGCGCGATCGTCTTCGAGACCTTCCCGAACGACCTCGGCGACCCGTGCGTCGTCGTCCGCTCGCTCTTCGGTCGCGGCGTGAACCTCCCCTGGTCGCTCGTCCTCTCGGCGGTCCTCCGCGAGGAGACGGGCGTCGACGTGGAGACGGTCGCCTCCGACGACGGCGTCCTCCTCCGCGTTCCCGGCGCCGAGCGGGAGGTGCCGCTCGAGCGGCTCTCGCGGATCGGACCGGAGGAGGCGCGCGAGCGGCTCCTCGCGCAGCTCCCGAACTCCCCGATGTTCGGCGCGCGCTTCCGCGAGAACGCCCAGCGCGCGCTCCTCCTCCCGCGCCTCCGGAGCGGCCGGCGGACGCCGTTCTGGCTTCAGCGGATCAAGGCCCGCGACCTCCTCCAGACGACCCGCTCGCTTCCCGACTTCCCGGTCGTCGCCGAGACCTACCGCGACTGCCTTCGCGACCTCTGGGAGATGGACCGGCTCCTCGCGCTCCTCGGCCGGATGGAGAAGGGCGAGGTCGAGAGGGTGCTCGAGAAGCGGCGCGCGCCGTCGCCCGCGGCCGCGTCGCTCCTTTTCAAGTTCGTCGCGGTCTACATGTACGAGTGGGACGCCCCGCGCGCCGAGCGCGACCTCCACGCCGTCGCCGCGAACCGCGCGCTCCTCGGGGAGGTCCTCGGGGAGAGCCTCGACGACGGGCTCCGGCCCGAAGCGGCCGACGCGGCCCGCGCCGACGCGACGCGCCTCTCTCCCCGCCGGATGGCGCGGACCGCCGAGGAGCTCCTCCTCGCTATAATGGAAAATCAAGACCTGACCCCATCCGAGGCCCTGGAGAGGTGCGTCGGGGACGGGGCGGCGTGGGTTGCGGAGCTCGAGGCGCGGGGGTCGGTCCTCCGGGTGCGCGTCGCGGGCGAGGAGCGGCTCGTCGCGGCGGAGGAGCGCGCGCGCTGGGAGGCGCTCGCCGCGGGGGCGCTCCCGCGGGAGGAGCGCGACCGGCTCGTCCTCGGCTTCGCGGGGGCGCGCGGGCCCGCGACGGTGGCCGCGATCGCCGCGCGGTACGGGCTCGCGGAGGAGGACGTCCTCGACTCCCTCGAGCGGCTGCGGCTCGAGGCGCTCGTCGTCGCGGGACGGCTCGGCGGCGCGCCGGGAGAGCGGCGCTGGGCCGGGGCGCGCCTCGCCGAGACGATCCGGAGGAAGACGCTCGCGATCCTCCGCGGCGAGATCCGCCCGGTGCCGGCGGAGGTCCGGCGCGCCTTCCTCGCCCGCCGGCAGGGGGCCGTTGCGGGAGGACGATTCTCGGGACGCGACGCGGCCGAGCGGGCCGTCGGCCTTCTCCGCGGCCTCGCGCTCCCCGCGACGGCGTGGGAGGCGGCCGTTCTCCCGGCCCGTCTCGCCGAGCCGGAGCCCGACGCCCTCGACGTCCTCTCGGCGCGCGGCCTCCTCGTCTGGCGGCTCGACGGCGTGCGGGAGCTCCGCACCGCGCGGATGAGCCTCTTCTTCCGGGGCGAGGGACGCCTCGTCCTTCCTGAGACGCCGGACCTTCCGGGGGACCTCCCGGCACACGCGCGTGCCCTCCACGAAGCCCTCGCCCTCGGCGGGGCGTCGTTCCTCGCCGACCTCGCCGGGCCGCTCGGGCTGCGGCCCGAGGCGCTCGTCGCGCCGCTCCGCGAGCTCCTCCTCGCCGGGCTCGTCACCGGCGACGGCTTCCACGGCCTCCGCGAGCTCCTCCGCGCGAAACGCTCCGCCGGCGCCGCGCCCGCGCCGCCGGCTTCCCCGGCCGGCGCGTTCGGGCGGGCGCCTTCGCGCGGCGTCCTCCGTGCCGCCGAGTCGCGCGTCGCTTCCCGCCTCGGCTTCGGCGCGCGGACGCCCGCTGCCGCGTCCCACGTCCTGTCGGGCCGCTGGTCCCTCCTCTCGGCGCCTTCCGTCCTCGGCCCCGGGCTCGCGCCCGGCGAGCGCGCCGAGGCGTGGGCGCGCCTCCTCCTCGCCCGCTGGGGCGTCGTCTCCCGGGTCGTCCTCGAGGGGGCCGAGAGCGCGGTCCGGTGGAGCGAGGTCGCGCCGGCCCTGGCCCGCATGGAGCTGCGGGGCGACCTGCGGCGCGGCGAGTTCGTCGAGGGGGACGGCCCGCTCCAGTACGCCGAGCCGGAGACGGTCGAGGAGCTGCGGCGGATGCGCGAGGCGCGGGACGAGGGGGAGCCGGGCGAGGGGCTCGCCGCACTCTCCGGGGCCGACCCGGTCGTCGTCGGCCTCGACGTGCCGCGCGACGGCTGGTGCGTCCTCCGCCACGGCGCGCCCGTTCTCGAGCTCTCCGGTGCCGGAGAGCTCCAGCTCGGGTCCGCGCCCGCACCCGACCGGGTCCTCCGCGCCGCGGTCGCGGAGCTGCAGGCGCTCCTCCGCCGCGCGCGAGACCCGCTCGGGAGGCCGCGCCGGCTCGTCGTCGCGACCGTGGTTTCCGCCGGCGCGCCGCGCCCCGCCGCCGGCTCGGCCCTCGCGCCGCTCCTCGAGGGGCTCGGCTTCACGCGCGACGGGACGGGCTATTCCTGGCGGGCGCTGTAGCGGGAAGCGAGCCCCCCGCAAACGCGCAGCGGGCGGGCCGGAAGGCCCGCCCGCGTTCGTTCCGGGGGAGGTCGGGAACCTAGAGCGCGAGCTTCGGCGCCGCGTCGAAGCGGGCGGCGACGACGGACCAGTCGATCGCCTTGAAGAAGGCCTCGATGTAGTCGGCGCGCTTGAGGCCGTAGTCGAGCATGAAGGCGTGCTCGAAGACGTCCATGATCATGAGGAGCGTGCCGCCGGCCGGGTGGCCGCCGTCGTGCTCGCCGATCCACATGTTCATGAGCTGCCCGGAGGCGGGGTCCTGGTAGAGGGTCGTCCAGCCGATGCCGCGCATCGTGCCGACGGCCTTGAAGTGCTTCTCCCACGCCTCGAGGGAGCCGAAGTCGGCGACGAGCTTCTTCGCGAGGGCCGTGTTCGGGTCGAGGGCGACGCCGCCGCTCTTCATGTTCCCGAAGTAGTACTCGTGGAGGCGCATGCCGTTCCACTCCCACCCGAGCCGGCGCTTGAGCTCGGCGAAGGCGGGAGTCCCCTGCTTGCCGTCGGCCAGGAGGGCCGCCAGCTCGTCGTTCACCTTGTTCGTGTTCGTGACGTAGCCCTGGTAGAGGGTGAAGTGGTTCTTCAGGAGGGCGTCGGAGAAGCCCGGGGTCCCGAGGAGGTGGTCGTAGCTCTTCGCCGTGTAGGCCATGGGAATCGTCCTTTCTCGCGAGGGTCTGGCAGGTTCGCGTCGATTCTACGTTGCGGCCCGCGGTCCGGACTTCGTCCCCGGGGGCGCTCCCTCACCCCCCCAGCTCGGGGGCGAAGGCCCGGTCGGTCCGCGCGAGGCGGGCGAGGAAGAGCGCCTCGTCGCGGGTCCGCGGGCCGGGGCGCGACGCGAGGGCGGCGAGCGCCCCGATCGCCCGGGAGTGGCGGTCGATTCGCCTTTCGGCGTAGTCGCGGGCCGAGCCGTTCTCGACGAGGAAGGGCCAGTCGGAGGCCTGGAGGAGGAGGGCCTGCCGGAGAGCCGCGGGAAGGAGTCGGGGGTCGAGCTCCCCGATCCGCCGGAGGAGCGGCTCGGCTTCCTCCACCTTCCGCCAGTAGCTCACCGTCTCCGGGTTGTCCCAGACCGAGAAGTCGCCGTCCCGCCCCCACGAGCCGGCCGGGAGGGCGATCTCGGGGGCCTCGCCGCCGGCCTCGTCGACCGCCTCCGCCGCCGTGGCAGGGCGGACCGCGCCGCCGCCCCGCGCGAGCTCGCGGAAGACGGCGGAGAGGAAGTCGACTCCCTCGAACCACCAGTGCCCGAAGAGCTCGAAGTCGAACATCGCGACGACGACGCGGGCGGATGGCTCCGCCGCCGCCGTCTCCTCGAGGAGGCCGCGGAAGTGGGCGGCGTGCTCGCGGACGCGCGCCGCCGTCGCGGCCGGGTCGTAGAGCTCCTTTCCGTCGAGCGGCCCCCGGGCGTCCGTGACGGACCAGTAGCGGAGGCCGCCGCGCTCGGCCTTCCGGTGGAACTCGAGGTAGGCCGGGTCGCCCGGGTAGCCGACCCGTCCCGACCAGACCTGCTCGGAGCTCCGCGGGTCGCGCGCGAGGACGGCGACGCTCCCCGCCTCCGTCCTCGCGCGGTGGACCCGGTAGGGCGACCGCCCCGTCGGCGTGGCCTCTCCCGAGCGCCACGGCTCTCCGCCGCTCCCGCCGTACGCCGGCCTCCCGACCCGCCCCGCGACGAGGTGCGTCTCCACGAACGTGAAGCGGACCCCGCGCTCGGCGAGGAGGGCGAGGACGTCGCGCCGCGCGACGCGCTTCCCGAAGCCGGGCGTGACGAGCGTCCCCGCGGGGCGCGTCGCGCACTCGGGGAGCCAGAGGCCGCGCGCGCGGCGGCCGAAGTGCCGGCGGTGCGCCCCGAGGCCGACGTCGAGCTGCCTCTCGGCCGCCGCGTCGGACGGGAGGAGCGGGAGGAATCCGTGCGTCGCCGCGGAGGCGAGGATCTCCGCCTTCCCCTCGTCGGCCATCCGCGCGAACGCGCCGACGACGTCCCCGCCGAGCGCGTCGAAGAGCGCGAGCGCCTGCTCGTAGTGGGCGCGCCACGCCCGGGCGAGCGGCTCGGCCTCGTGGCCGTCGCGCGCGAACTCGCGCGCGTCCCGGCCGGCTGCCGCGAGCCGGTGGCGGACGTAGCGGCGGAAGGAGCGCGGGAAGCGCGGGTCGCGGAGCTGCTCGCAGAGGACCGGCGTCAGGCCGACCGTCGCCTTCCAGGGGACCCCGTCGGCGTCGAGCGCACGGACGGCCTCGACGAACGGGAGGTACGTCTCGGCGACCGCCTCGTGGAGCCAGTCCGCGCCGTGCGGCCAGACGCCGTGCCCGAGGACGGCGGGGATGTGGCCGTGGAGGACGAGGACGAAGGAGACGGGCGGCGTGGGCTCCTCCGCGGAGAGGTTCGGCGGCCCGGGGGGCGGGCGCCCCCGGGCCGGCCGTTCAGACGACGGTGCCGGAGTGGAGGACGGCGTTCTTCGGAACGATGACGATCCCGTCGCGGACGCACCAGCCGTCGCCGTCCTGGTCGGGACGCGACGGGTCGCCGCGGAGGACGCAGCCCGCCCCGATGCGGGCGTTCTTGTCGACGATCGCCTTCTCGATGACGCAGTTCGCGCCGATCCCGACCGCCGGGAGCCCCTTCGCGAGCGCCGCGATCCGGGCGTCCTCGTCCTCGATGTCGTCGGCCCCCATCAGGATCGAATCCACGATCCGGCACCCCTTCTCGATCCGGGCGCGGAGGCCGATGACGCTCCTCGTGACCTCGGCCCCGTAGATCCTCACGCCGTCGGCGAGCCGGCAGTGGTCGAACTTCACGTCGATGAGCGTCGAGGAGGGGGTGACGCGAGGACGCGTGTAGATCGGCGCGTCGGGGTGGTAGAAGTGGAACGCAGGGTCGTCGTCCGTCAGGGCGAGGTTCGCCTCGTAGAAGCTCCGGATCGTCCCGATGTCGCGCCAGTAGCCGCGGAACGGGAAGGCCTGGACCTTGTGCGACCCGATGCGGCCCGGCAGGATGTCCTTCCCGAAGTCCATGTTCTCGGGGTTCCCGAGCGCCTCGCGGAGCGTCTCCATCCGGAAGATGTAGACGCCCATGCTCGCGAGGTACTGCCCCGGCTGGAGGCCCCAGCGGTCCCGCAGCTCCTTCGAGGGGGCGAGCGCGGCGAGCTCCTCGTCGGTCCTCGGCTTCTCGCGGAAGGCCCGGATCTGGCCGTCCGCCGCCGTCAGGAGGACGCCGAAGCCGGCGCAGTCCTCCTTCGGCACCGGCAGGACACCGACGGTGATGTCGGCGCTCGCCCGGACGTGCGCCTCGAACATCTCCCGGTAGTCCATCCGGTAGAGGTGGTCCCCGGCGAGGATGAGGACGTGGTCGTACTCGCGCGTCCCGAGCCGCCGCAGGTGCTTGCGGACGGCGTCCGCCGTCCCCTCGAACCACTCGCCCCCTTCCTCCGTCTGCTGCGCGGCGATCAGCTCGACGCCCCCCTGGGCGAAGCTGTCGAAGCGGTAGGTCAGGGAGATGTGGTTGTTCAGGGAGGCCGAGTTGAACTGCGTCAGGACCGCGATGTCGCGGAAGCCCGAGTTGATCGCGTTCGAGAGCGGCACGTCGATGAGCCGGAACTTCCCCCCGAGGGGGACCGCCGGCTTGGCGCGGTCGCGGGTGAGCGGGTAGAGGCGCTTCCCCTGGCCCCCGCCGAGGATGACGGTGTGGACGCGGCGCTGCGGGAGTTCTCGCATGATCGATGGAATTCTAGGCGGGTTCCCGGCGTCTCCCGCGCTGCGAATTGCTGTAAAGTCCCGCCCAGACGCCCTGATTGCGGCCCAACAGGAGAGACCCATTCGCAGGCCTGATTCGTTCGGCTTCCGTTCTCTCGCCCTGGGTGCGGTGCTCGGCCTCGGCCTATTTCTCGCGTCCTGCAGCGCCACCTCGCCCGCGCCGCGCCCAGCTCCCCCCTCGGCCCCGGTCGCGGCCGCTCCCGCTCCGGCGCCGACGCTCCTGACGGACTGGCGCGACGCCGTCCTCTACTTCGCCATCCTCGACCGATTCGCGGACGGCGACCCGTCGAACGACGCGGACGTCGACGTCACGAAGAAAGGGTCCTTCCACGGAGGCGACGCGAAGGGGCTCGTCGCGCACCTCGACGAGATCGCCTCGCTCGGCGCGAACGCCCTCTGGGTGACGCCGGTCGTGAGGAACATCCCGGGCTTCGTCACGGGCGCGGGCTTCCCCGACTGGGCCTACCACGGCTACTGGGCCGACGACTTCCTCTCGCTCGACCCGCGCTTCGGGAGCGAGGACGACTTCAGGGCCCTCGTCGCCGCGTGCCACGCGCGCGGCATCCGCGTCCTCCTCGACGTCGTCTACAACCACGCCGGCTACGAGTCGAAGTACACGAAGGACCCGAAGACGAAGGGGTGGTTCCGGACGAACGAGAAGGGGGATTGCGGGACGGACGACGTCACGTCGTGCGTCGCCGGCCTCCCCGACTTCAAGACCGAGGATCCCGAGGTCGCGAAGTACCTCCTCGACGCGCAGATCGGATGGGCGAAGCGGCTCGGCGTCGACGGCTTCCGGCTCGACACCGTCAAGCACGTCGCCCACGACTTCTGGACGGAGCACCGGAAGAGGACGCGCGATGAGGTCGGCCGGGGCTTCTTCCTCCTCGGCGAGGTCTGGGGAGGCGATCCGCAGGTCCTCGACCCGTGGTTCGAGCGGGACGAGATGGACGCCGGCTTCGACTTCGCGTTCCAGGGGAACGCGCTCGCGTTCGTCGAGGGACGCGGCCGGACGCTCGCGTTCGACCGCTACCTGAAGTCGCGCGAGAAGGTGAGGAGCGGCTACCTCCTCGCGCACTTCCTCTCCTCGCACGACGTCCCCGGCGGGCTCTTTCAGCTCGGCGGGAACGTGGAGCTCTTCCGGCTCGCAGCCGTCCTCCAGATGACGACGGCGGGCATCCCGACGATCTACTACGGCGAGGAGGTCGCGCGGCCGGGCGGCGACTGGCCCGAGAACCGGAGCGACATGCCCTGGGGGGCGAACGACGTGAAGCCCGGGAAGGGGCTCCCCCGCAACGAGGCGCTCCGCTCCGACTACGTGAAGCTCGTCGCGATCCGGAAGGCGCAGCCCGCCCTCCGGCGCGGGACGCACGAGGGGCTCGTCACGCAGGGCGACGGCTACGTCTTCCTTCGCCGCGACGCCGGGTCGAAGAGCGCCGTCGCCGTCGCCGTGAACCGCGGCGGCGAGCCCGTCCCCGTCTCGTTCCCCGCCCCGCAGGAGTGGGGCGGCGCCGCGCCGAAGGACCTCTTCGGCGGCCTGGCCGTCGCCCTCGACGGGGGGAACGTCACCTTCACCCTTCCGCCCCGGAGCGCCGCCATCCTGGCGCCCGGCACCTGAACGAGGAGGCTCCCGAATGGCCGAAGTCGTCTTCAAGGAGGTCGCCAAGCGCTACGGCGACGTCTCCGTGATCGAGGGGCTGAACCTCGACATCCGCGACCACGAGTTCATGGTCCTCGTGGGGCCGTCGGGCTGCGGCAAGTCGACGGCCCTCCGGATGATCGCGGGGCTCGAGGAGATCTCGGGCGGCACGATCGCCATCGGCGACCGCGTGGTGAACGAGGTCGCCCCGAAGGACCGCGACATCGCGATGGTCTTCCAGAGCTACGCGCTCTACCCCCACATGACGATCCGCGAGAACCTCGAGTTCGGCCTGAAGATCCGGAAGATGCCGCAGGCGGACATCGACAAGCTCGTGAACGAGGCGGCCGAGGTCCTCGGGATCTCCCACCTCCTCGAGCGGAAGCCGAAGCAGCTCTCCGGCGGCCAGCGCCAGAGGGTCGCGGTCGGCCGCGCCATCACGAGGAAGCCGGCCGTCTTCCTCTTCGACGAGCCGCTCTCGAACCTCGACGCCAAGCTCCGCGTCCAGATGCGCGCCGAGATCAGCAAGCTCCAGAACCGCCTGAAGACGACGACCGTCTACGTGACCCACGACCAGGTGGAGGCCATGACGATGGGCCACCGGATCGCGATCATGAAGGACGGCAAGCTCCAGCAGGTGGGGACGCCGCTCGAGGTCTACGAGCAGCCCCAGAACCTCTTCGTCGCCGCCTTCATCGGCACCCCGCCGATGAACTTCGTCAAGGCGACGATCGCCGACGGCGGCGCGACGCTGAAGGCCGCGGCGTTCTCGCTCCCGGTCGCGCAGAAGCTCCGCCCCCTCACGGAGGGGAAGGACGGCCGGGCGCTCGTCGTCGGGATCCGCCCCGAGAACGTCGTCGACCCGTCGAAGGAGACGCGGGGGGAGACGGCCCGCCTCCCCGCGACCGTCGAGATCGTCGAGCCGCTCGGCCACGAGGTCCTCGTCTACGCCCGGCTCGGCGGCGACGACCTCGTCGTGGCGAAGGTCGACCCGCACCGGGCCCCCGCGTTCGACGCGAAGATCGAGCTCGTCGTCGAGCTCGAGGCCCTCCACCTCTTCGACGCCGCGACGGAACGCCGTCTCGTGGCCTGAAACGACCGGAGGCAGAAACGATGAAGATCTCCCGCCTCGCGCTCCCGCTCCTCTTCGCCGCCCTCGCGGCTCCGGCCCTCGCCCAGAAGGAAGTCGTGGTCTGGCACGCCTACCGCGCCGAGGAGAAGGCCGCCCTCGAGAAGGTCGTCGCGGCCTACAACGCGGCGAACGCCGCGAAGGGCGTGAAGGTGACGACGCTCGCCGTCCCCTACGACGCCTTCGCCGACAAGATCACCGCCGCCGTCCCCCGCGGAAAGGGCCCCGACATCTTCATCTACGCGCAGGACCGCCTCGGCGGCTGGATCGAGGCGGGCAAGACGGTCGAGCCGATCGACTTCTTCCTCGACAAGGCGACGAAGGACCGTTTCATCCCGACGACGATGGAGGCGATGACCTACCGCGGCACCGTCTACGGCCTGCCGCTGAACTACAAGGTCATCACGCTCATCTACAACAAGAAGCTCCTCCCGACCCCCCCGAAGACCTCGAAGGAGCTCGTGGCCGTCGCCAAGAAGCTGACGGACAAGAACTCGGGCCGGTTCGGCCTCGCCTACTCCTACTCCGACTTCTACTACCACGCCGCGCTCCAGAACGCCTTCGGCGGCAGGGTCTTCGACCCGGGCCCCAAGCCGGTCCTCAACAACCCCGAGAACGTGAAGGCGCTCGAGCTCCTCATGCGGTGGCTGACGCAGGACGGCATCCTGCCGGCCGAGCCCTCGACGGCCCTCATCACGTCGCTCTTCAACGGCGGCAAGGCGGCGATGGTCTTCTCCGGCCCCTGGTTCCTCGGCGAGATCGCCAAGGGGGTCGACTACGGCCTCGCGACCCTCCCGACGATCGACGAGGCGGGCGGCAAGCCGATGCGCCCCTGGATGACGGTCGAGGGCGTCTACGTGACGTCTCCCTCCGCGAACAAGGACGCCGCCTACGACTTCGCGAAGTACCTGACGGACACGCCGCAGGCGAAGGTCATGGCCGTCGAGGGGCGCCAGACCCCGGCGAACAAGGCCGTCTACTCCGACCCGGCCGTCGCGGGGGACGCGATCCTCTCGGCCTTCCGCAAGCAGGTCGAGGTCGCCGTGCCGATGCCGAACCTCCCCGAGATGACGATGGTCTGGTCGCCCGCCACGACGGCGATGAACAAGATCGTCAAGAAGGCGGCGACGCCGAAGGCGGCGATGGACGAGGCCCAGCAGTCCGTCGAGCGCGACGTCGCGGCCCTGAGGAAGAAGTAACGTGGCCGCTCGGCCGGACGAGAACGGGAAGGAGCCTTCGCACCGGCTCCGGCTCGGGGCCGGCCTCCTTCTCGGAACGCTCCTCGCGGTCGGCATCGGCCACCATCTGCTGAAGAGCTCGCTCGCGGAGAACGCCCGATTCGGCGAGGACCGACGGGCCGTCGCCACGCTTCGTTCGCTGACGGACCTCGTCGGCCGCGCCGGGACCGGCGACCTCGTCCGGACCGCCGTCGGCGGTTTCGGCAGGAGCCACCCCGACGTCGTCTCGACGCGCGTCGTCCTCTTCGACGGGATCTCCCTCGAGGCCTCGACGGACCCGGCCGACACCGGGGAGAACGCCGCGCCGCGCCGCCTGAAGCGCGAGGAGAAGGACCTCTACGACCGCGGGCAGCGGATCCGGGCCGCCATCGAGACGAACCGCCAGGAAGGGGGCGCCCGCAAGGACGAGATCGAGCGCGAGCGCCTCCCCGACGGGAGCCTCTCTCTGGCGGCGCCGATCGAGCGCGAGGGCGAGGTCGTCGGCCTCGTCGAGATGCGGCGGAAGCCCCCGGCTCCCGCGCCGGCCCCGTCCCTGGCGACGGCCCTCTCCTACGTCGCGGCGCCCGTTCTCGTCTTCGCCGTCCTCGCCTTCCTCATCGGCGAGAAGAGGGTCCCGCTCGGCGTCCTCGCCGCGCTCCTCCTCGCCGGCACGACCTGGGGCTACGGCGCCCAGTCGTGGGCCAAGATCGAGAGGGCGCGCAACGTCCTCGAGAAGGACGTCGCCGCCGCCGTGAAGGCCGACGCCGCGCAGGCGGCCGAGGCGATCGCCGCCTACGGCCTGCCGGTCGAGCCGCCCCTCGCCCCCGCCTCGTGGGACTCGGATGCCTTCCGCCGTCCGCTCGGCTTCTCGGACGGCGCCGGGAACGTGAACGCCGCGAAGGTCTCCGCCGAGCTCGCGGGAGAGAGGGGCGGCCTGAGGCAGACCTTCCTCCTCGTCGGGGCCCTCGCCCTCGTCCTCCTCGGCTTCGTCGGGCTCGGGGGGTTCGCGGCCTTCGTGCGGACGCTCAGGGCGAACCGGGTCGCCTACTCCTACGTCGTGCCGGCGATGGTCGGGATGGTCGTCCTCGTCTTCTTCCCCTTCATCTACGGGATCGTCCTCTCCTTCACCGACTCGACGATCTACAACTCGAACGCCCCGCTCACCGAGATCTGGGTCGGCTTCAAGAACTACGTCTCGGTCCTCTCCGATTTCAAGATCGCCCAGCACGCGGCCGACGGCGGCCTCGTCTTCAACTACCAGAACTTCTACTGGACGCTCTGGGTCACGGTCATCTGGACGGTCTCGAACGTGACGTTCGGTGTGACGGTCGGCCTGATCCTCGCCCTCATCCTGAACACGAAGGGGCTGGCGCTGAAGCCGGTGTACCGGGTCCTCCTGATCCTCCCCTGGGCGATGCCGAACTACATCACGGCCCTCATCTGGAAGGGGATGTTCCACCAGCAGTTCGGCGTCGTGAACCAGGTGCTCCAGGCGTTCGGCGGCCAGCCCGTCTCGTGGTTCGAGACGCCCGTCACGTCGTTCCTGACGGCCTTCGCGACGAACGGGTGGCTCAGCTTCCCGTTCATGATGGTCATCTCGCTCGGCGCCCTCCAGTCGATCCCGGCCGACCTCTACGAGGCGGCGCGCGTCGACGGGGCTTCGCGCTGGCAGCAGTTCACGGCGATCACGCTCCCGTCGCTCAAGCCCGCGCTCGTCCCGGCGATCATCCTGTCGGTCGTCTGGACGTTCAACATGTTCAACATCATCTTCCTCGTCACCCAGGGCGAGCCCGGCGGGTCGACGGAGATCCTCGTGACGCAGTCGTACAAGTTCGCCTTCGAGAAGTACCGCTACGGCTACGCGGCGGCCTACTCGACCGTGATCTTCGGGATCCTGCTCGTCTACGGCACGTTCCAGAACCGCATGACCAAAGCCACGGAGGCGATCTGATGAGCGCGGTCGAATGGGCGGGGGGTCCGGGGGGGCGTGCGAAGCCCAGCCCCCCCGGCGAGCGCCACGGAGGCGATCTGATGAGCGCGGTCGTGAAGGTGGGGGTCTGACATGGGCCTGCTGACGAACAAGTCCCGGGCCGGTGCCGACGAGCCGCCCCACTTCCCGATGCACGCCCTCCTCGTCCTCGCGACGCTCTACGCGATCTACCCGATCCTCTGGGTCTTCACGATCGCCTTCTCCGGCAAGCAGAGCCTCGCGATCGCCGACGTGCCGCCCGACCCGACGTTCTGGGACCGCATGCGCGCCGTCGTCCCCTGGCCGGCGAACGTCTCCTTCGCGAACTTCACGTCGGTCCTCTCCGACCAGCCGTTCGCGACCTGGATGCTCAACAGCGCGATCGTCTCGATCGCGACGACGGTCGTCGGCGTCTTCCTCGCGTGCACCGCGGCCTACGCCTTCTCGCGCTTCCGCTTCCCGGGCCGCCAGGCGGGAATGATGTCGTTCCTCGTCTCGCAGATGTTCCCCGGGACGCTGATGCTGATCCCCCTCTACATCATCCTCGTGAAGTGGCTCAGCCTCGGGAGCTCCCGGCTCGGGCTCGTCCTCGTCTACGCGACGACGTCGATCCCCTTCTGCGTCTGGATGCTCAAGGGCTACTTCGACACGATCCCGCGCGACCTCGAGGAGGCCGCGCTCATCGACGGCGCCTCGCCGGCGACGATCTTCTGGCGGATCGTCCTTCCGCTCGCCAAGCCGGCCGTCGCCGTCACGGCCCTCTTCGCCTTCATGACCGGCTGGAACGAGTTCATCCTCGCCGCCACGTTCATGGACAAGGAGACGATGTACACCGCGCCGGTCGGCCTGCGCTTCTTCGTCGGGGGGTTCTCCCAGCAGTGGGGGTACTTCTCCGCCGGCGCGATCATCGTCTCGATCCCGGTCGTCGCCCTGTTCCTGTTCCTACAGAAGTACCTCGTGTCCGGCCTGACGGCCGGAAGCGTAAAGGGATGATTCCCTCAACAAGAAGGAGGTCTCAGATGCTGAAGTGGCTCCGTTCTCCCGTCCTCGTCGCCCTCGCCCTCTGCCTCGTCGCCGGCTCGGCTCTCGCCCAGGAGGTCGTGTTCAAGGACCCGACCGGTGACGACAAGGGCCCGGGCAACTACGTCTACCCCACCGACAAGGTCTACAAGTCCGGCTCCTTCGACCTCACCGAGTTCAAGATGAAGGTCTCGGGCGACAAGGCCGACTTCTCGGTCTCCGTCGCCAGCAACCTCGAGGACCCGTGGGGCATGGGCGGCGGGTTCGCGACGCAGATGGTCTTCATCTTCATCCAGACCGACGCCAAGGAGGGCCGCTTCAACAAGGGCCTCCCCGGCCTGAACGTCGCCTTCGGTCCGGAGGACGGCTGGAACAAGTGCGTCATCCTCTCGCCCCAGCCGCAGCAGCGGGTGGTCAGCGAGGTCGAGACGAAGGCCGGCTGGGCGAAGGCCGCGGTCGTCGTCCCGCTCCGGACGCGCGGCGCGGGCCGGACGATCACCGGCTCGGTGCCGCTGAAGGACCTCGGCGCCGGAGACCCGACGAAGTGGGGCTTCCAGGTCGTCATGCAGTCGAACGAGGGCTTCCCCGACAAGGCCGACCTCCTCACCCGCAAGGTGAACGAGTTCGAGGGGCAGCACCGCTTCGGCGGCGGCAACGACGCGGACTGCGACCCGCACGCCATGGACATCCTCGCCGGCAAGGGGACCGGCGACAAGGCCGAGATCGACGCCCAGTACAAGATGCTCGCCTACGAGTGCAACCCGGACGGGACGTCGAAGAAGATGGCGACCCTGTCCATGATCCGCAAGTAGGCCCGGGAAGACTCATCCAATACCGATAAGGGAGGAAGAATGAAGACGCGCACGATTAAGACGATCGGGCTCGCGCTGCTCCTCGTCGCCGTCGCCGCCTCGGGCACGGCCTGGGCGCAGCAGGGTCCCGCTTTCAGCCTCGGCGGGACGACCTACACCAAGTGGCTCTGGGGCAACCAGCGCGACCAGGGAGCCCTCTACGGCTTCAAGGACGCCCCCGGCGAGGGCTGGGGCGACAACGGCCAGGGGACCGAGATCGAGCTCCTGATCAAGGCGAAGCCCTCGAAGTACGTCGAGGTGCAGGCCCGCCTCCACAGCCGCTTCTACCAGAACTTCTGGACGAACATGGGCGGCTGGGGCAACCCGTCCGGCGGCTCCGACTGCTCCGGCTCCGGCACCGCGGTCGGGTGCGGCGAGTTCGACCCGCGCTCGAACCAGTACGTGAAGCTCCGCGGCGTCGCGGTCACCCTCACCCCGGGCTACAGCTGGCTCGACTCGGCCACCATCGGCTCGAGCGACTGGGGGATGTTCGACCCGTACGTCGTCGGCCGGATCCGCTACATCGACCGCGACAACGTCGCCGGCCTCCTCTTCCAGGGATCCGCCATCGGCAAGTCGCTCACGTGGGACGCGGCCCGGATCTCCCTGCCGCGCCTCTGGGCCGGCCCCTCCTACAACACGGGCAACTACCACGCCGCCGACGGGGCCTACGTCGGCCAGTTCAAGTACTCCGGCGGCTCGGCGTGGGACTTCGGCGGCCTCGTCCAGTGGGTGAACGACATCGAGGTCGACCCGAAGGACATCAACTGGGACAACGGGAAGAACACGCGGGTGCGCTTCCGCAACACCGTCGCCGGCGCCAAGCTCGGGGTCCACCCGAGCGCCACGGTCGACGCGCGGGCCGCCTACTACTACACGACCTACGAGTCGGCCACCGACCTCGCGCCCGCGAACTTCGGCATCAACGGCTACTCGCCGGTCCCGGCGGGCGCGCACAAGGACTGGGCCGGAAAGCTCAACCTCGACTTCAACGACATCGGCCACTCGGGCTTCGGGGTCAACGTCGAGGCCTTCCACATCGGCGCCGAGTACGTCTCGATGATGGCCGCCCGCCGCGAGTCGGACGTCCTCCTCACCGAGGGCCACGACGGCACGTGGGCCCTGCCGGGACCGAACAACGCCGCGTACGGCGTCTTCGGGGGCAACCCGACGGTCATCGGCTACGGCGGCTGGGAGGGCCCCGCCCAGCAGGTCGCGACGATCAACGTCGACAACCAGTTCACCGACTTCAACGAGCCGATGGCCGAGACCTCGATCGGCTGGGAAGGCATCACGATCACGCCGACGTTCCAGAAGGGGACGCTCGAACTGGCGGCCGAGTACTCCTACATCACCTACGACACGAACTGGCAGGCCTGGGGCGACGACAGCAGGTCGATCACGAACTCGCTCTACCCGGCGATGGACACGCAGACCGGCATGGGCAGCTACCGCTCGGCCTACGCCCCGTTCCAGGACAAGAAGACCCAGATCGGCCTCATCAAGGGGAAGTACGTCATCGAGGCCGGCAAGGGGATCGACCTCTACGGCAAGGTGAAGTTCATCGACGAGACGGACAAGCGGCTCAACGACGCCCGCTACCTCCCGTACAAGCCCGGGGACTGCGCGACGTCGGGAACGCTCGGCTGCAAGAACCAGAAGAACTACTACTCGGCCGGCAACTCGACGGGCGACTACTTCGGCAACCCGGGCGTCGTCACCGGCGCGAACGGCCAGCAGGGCTACCAGTGGAAGCCCTTCGACAACATCGCCGACGACGACCGCGACCTCAGCTACTTCATGGCGCAGGTCGGCCTGGGCTACCAGTGGACCCGCGACGTCTACGGCTCGTTCGAGTACATCTACTACAACGCCGACCTGAAGGACGGCAACACCGCCTTCCAGGCCTACAACCTCATGGAGATGGCCTCGGGCAAGCACCAGAAGAACCAGCTCATCGCGAAGTTCCGCTACACGCTCGGCGGCCTCTCCGAGTGCGGCCTCGTCTACGAGTACAACTGGGGCACGTTCGACCCGGACTACGGCACCGGCTTTGTCGCCACGAAGGCGAGCCAGGACACGGCGAACAACGTCCACGTCCCGGTCGGCTCCCTCGGCTTCGCCGGCCGCTACGGCAACTGGAACTCGCTCGAGACCCGCGACTTCAACCAGCAGCGCCTCAAGGCCTACCTGAAGATCCTCTTCTAGGCCTGCACGCCCCCGGAGGGGCAGACGGGAGGGCCCGGCGGCGCTGGCCGCCGGGCCCTTTCCCTTTTCCTCCCGGCCCCGACTGCGGCAAGATCCCCCCATGACGAACTCCTGCCCGCCCCGCTGCCGGCGCGCCCTCGCCTTCTCCGTCGCGGTCGTGGCTCTCCTCGCCGCCGTCGCCCTCCCCGCGTCCGCGGTCGAGCAGAAGCTCTTCGTCCTCTCGGACCCCGAGAAGGACGACCACGGGGACGGGCACCTCACCTACCCCGTGAGGTCCCAGAACGACCTCGTCCCCGGGAGCCTCGACATCCTCTCGTTCTCCGCGTGGAACACGCCCGACGGAACCTGGTTCGAGACGACCTTCGCGCGTGCGATCACGAAGACGGAGAGGCGGCCGATCGACGAGGGCGGCACGATGCTGACCGACGTCGCCAAGCTCGGCTTCTACACGTTCAACGTCGACGTCTACATCGACGTGGACGGCAAGCCCGGCTCGGGGAACACCCGAATGCTCCCTGGCCGGAACGTCGAGATCGACCCCGCGAACGGCTGGGAGAAGGCGGTCTGCCTGACGCCGCTCCCGCAGCAGGCCGAGACCCTCATCCGGCGTGCCTACGCCGAGGTCGAGCGGAGGGAGGCCCGCGAGAAGGAGACCGAGGACGGGCGGCTGACGGCCGAGCAGAAGAAGGAGATCAAGTCGGAGGTCAACCGCCAGGTCGCCGAGTCGGTCTTCTTCCCGACGGTCGTGGAGATCCGCGGTCGCGTGGTCCGCTTCTTCGTCCCGATCACGTTCCTCGGCGGCCCGGCGAAGGCGGAATGGGGCTACGTCGTGGGCGCCCCCGGCGCCGACGTCTCGGGGCAGTACGACCTCGTCAAGCTCGCTGGCCTGAAGCCGAACGCGCCGCTGGAGCCGCTCTTCATCATGCGGGCCGCGCCCGGCCGGACGAACCGCACCTTCGGCGGCGCCGACGACGAAGACCCGGCCCCGCCGGCCCTCATCGACATCATCGTGCCGCCCGGCGGCGAGACCCAGGAGAAGCTCCTCTCGAACAGCAACCTGAAGACGCACACGCTCCCCAAGCTCCCGGCGGTCGTCCCCGCGAAGCTCGCCCCCCCCGCCGCGAAGTAGCGCCGGGGCTCCGGCGCGGGCCGATCCCGGCCCGCGCCGCGCCCCTCACGCGCGGGCGAGCCGGCTCCGGCGCCGGCCGTAGAGGAAGTAGACGAAGAGCCCGACGACGAGCCAGATCCCGAACCGCTCCCACGTGAGCGCCGGGAGCCCGGCCATCAGGGCGACGCACATCGCGATCCCGAGGAGGGGGAGGAGCGGCACGAGGGGGACGCGGAAGCGCCTCGGCCGCTCCGGCTCCCGGGCCCTCAGGACGAGGATCCCGGCGCAGACGAGGACGAAGGCGAAGAGCGTCCCGATGTTCGTGAGCTGGACGATCTCGTCGATGTTCGCGATCGCCGAGAAGAAGGCGACGAAGACGCCCGTCAGGATCGTCGTGACGTGAGGCGTCCGGTAGGTCGGGTGGATCTTCCCGAACCAGGGCCCGAGGAGGCCGTCGCGCGACATCGCCATCAGGATCCGGGGCTGCCCGAGCTGGAAGACGAGGAGGACCGCCGTCATCGAGATGACCGCGCCGAACGCGAGGACGCCCGCCGCCCACCCCTGGTTCACGTAGGCGAGCGCCGCGGCGAGCGGGTCCGCCACGCCGACGAGCTTGCCGAACGGGATCATCCCGCTGAGGACGAGCGCCGCGGCGACGTAGAGGACCGTGCAGACGAGGAGCGACCCGAGGATTCCCCGCGGCATGTCGCGCGCCGGGTCCTTGCACTCCTCGGCGGCCGTCGAGATCGCGTCGAAGCCGATGTAGGCGAAGAAGATGAGCGAGGCCCCCGTCCAGACTCCCGAGAAGCCGCCCGGGAAGAAGGGGTGCCAGTTCGCCGGCTTCACCCAGAAGGCTCCCACGAAGACGAAGAAGAGGAGCGTCAGGACCTTCAGGACGACGATGACGTCGTTGACCCGGGCCGATTCCTTCACGCCCCGCACGAGGAGCCAGGTGATCGCGGCGGTGATGAGGACCGCGAGGAGGTTGAAGACGACCGGGACGCCGAGGACGACGGGGTGGTGGAGGTGCGCCTGGTACGCGACCGCCTGCTCGGGCGAGAGCGCTCCGACGCCGCCCGCGGCCACCGCCTTCGCCGCGAGGACCGTCGAGCGGTAGTCGGTCGCGAGGAAGGCCGGGAACTCGAGGCCGAAGCCGACGAGGAGCTGGCGGAAGTAGGCCGCCCACGAGATCGCCACGGCGATGTTCCCGACTGCGTACTCGAGGATCAGGTCCCAGCCGATGATCCAGGCGACGAGCTCGCCGAGCGTGGCGTAGCTGTAGGTGTAGGCCGATCCCGCGACGGGGACGAGGCTCGCGAACTCGGCGTAACAGAGGCCGCAGAAGCCGCACGCGAGGGCCGTCAGGGCGATCGAGACGACGACGCCCGGCCCGGCCGGCGGGAGGCCGTTCCCGCCCGAGGTCGCCGTGCCGAGCGTCGCAAAAATGCCGGCCCCGATGATCGCCCCGATCCCGAGGGCGATCAGGTCGACGGCCGTCAGCTCGCGCTTCAGCCCGTGGCCGTCATCGCTCCCCTCGGCGACGAGCTGGTCGATCGGCTTGGTTCGGAAGAGGCTCATGGACGGCTCCTCGGCGCGGCGTTCGGCACGGTTCAGGGGGAGATGCGGGGGAGGATCTCCTGGAGCGATCGGATGCTCTCGAACCCATCGCGTGCGACCCCGGGACGGTCGAGGAGGAGGGCCGGGAGACCGGCGTTCCGGGCTCCCTCGTAGTCCTCGGTCGGGGAGTCGCCGACGTGGAGCGCCTCGTGGGCGGCGACCCCGGCCGCCGCGAGCGCCCTCTCGAAGATCTCCCGCGCGGGCTTGGAGGCGCCGACGAGAGCCGAGACGACGACGGCGTCGAAGTGACGGGTCAGGTCGAGCCGATCGAGGAGGGAGGGGAGCGTCGAGTCCCAGTTGCTGACGACGAGGAGCTTCATCCCGCGCCTCCGGAGCTCTCCCAGGACCTCGAGGACCTCCGGGTAGAGACTCCAGCTCTCCTGCCGGTGGAAGTGCGCCACGAGCTCGGCGAGGAGACCTTCCGGGAGCGCCCCCCCGCCGACGCGCGAGAAGACCTCCTGGACGAAGCTCCGCCAGAATCCCTGCTCCCCCTCGTCTCCCCCCCAGCGCTCCTCGCCGCGCGCCTGCCGGGCCGCCACGTGGCCCCAGGTCCCGTGGAGGGCCTCGCGGACCACCTCGTCGGCGGCGGGGACGCCCCATCGGCGGAACGCGCCGCCGTAGACCTTCTCGACGGGGGGATCCGCCGCGAGGAGCGTGTTCCCCGCGTCGAGGAAGACCGCCCGGGTCCTCCTCAGGGCATCACCTGCCCGCCGTCGATGACGATCGACTGGCCCGTGACGTTCCTGGCGTCCTCCGAGGCGAGGTACGCCACCAGCCCCCCGATCTCGTCGGGGACGAGGACCTCGCCGAGGGGGGCCATTTTCCCCGCCGCGGAGAAGGCCTCCTCCTCGCTCATCCCCATCGCGACGCCGTAGCCCCGGATGCCGCTCCGCCCCATCTCGGTGTCGACCCAGCCGGGGCAGACGGCGTTCACGGTGATCTTTCGGGGGGCGAGCTCGAGCGCGAGCGCCCGGGTCATCCCGATGACGGCGTGCTTGGCGCCGCAGTAGCCGGCCTGTCCCGGGACGCCGAAACGGCCGGAGACGGACGAGAGGTTGACGATCCGCGCGCCGTCCGGGAGGAACGGGAGGGCGGCGCGGAGGACCCTCCAGGTCCCGTGGACGTTCACGTCGAGGATCCTCTCGAAGGCACGGTCCGAGCGCTCGTCCCCGTGGAGCGGCGTCTGCCCGGCGAGCCCCGCGTTGTTGACGACGACGTCGAGGCGGCGCTCGGGCCTCGCGGCCCTCTCGACGCCGGTCGCCACGGAGGCCGCGTCGGTGACGTCGAGGAGGACCCCGACCGCGCGCCCCCCGGCGGCGACGATCTCCGCGACGAGCGTGGCAGCGTCCTCCTCGCGCCGCACCCCGCAGGCGACGAAGGCCCCCTCCGCCGCGAGGCGGAGGGCGACGGCCCGACCGATACCCCGGGAGGCTCCCGTCACGAGCGCCTTCTTCCCCGCGAGCCGACCCGACGATTCCGCCATGCTCCCTCCCTGCTGCGGCGGCATTCTAGTGCCCGGCCAACGCTAAGATCCGGCGCGATGAAGGTCGAGATCCTCCTCTTCGCCTCCCTCCGGGACGAGCTCGGCGCGACCCGGACCGTCGAGGTCGCCGCGGGGCCCGCCGGCGAGACGACGGTGGGCGCCGTCCGGGAGGCGTTCCTCGTGGCCTGCCCTTCCGCCGCCCGCCTCGGAAGGCGGATCCTCGTCGCCGTGAACGAGGTCTACGCCCGCGACGGCGACCCGGTCCGCTCCGGCGACGCGGTGGCCTTCCTGCCGCCGCTGGCGGGGGGCTGATCGTGGCGCGCGTGACGCGGGCGCCCCTCGACCCGGGGACCCTCCTCGGGGAAGCCCGCAGGGACAGAGACGGCGGCCTCGCCGTCTTCGTCGGTGTCGTCCGGGACAACGCGGACGGCCGGTCCGTGACCGAGATGGAGTACGAGGCCTACGAGCCGATGGCCGAGAGGGAGATGGAGCGGATCGAGGCGGACCTCGGTCTCCGATTCCCCGGGGTTCGGCTCGTGATGCGCCACCGGGTCGGGCGGCTCCGCATCGGGGAGGTCGCGGTCGTCGTCGCCGCGTCGGCCCCCCACCGGGAAGAGGCGTTCGCCGCCTGCCGGGCCGGAATCGAGGAGATCAAAGCCCGGGTCCCGGTCTGGAAGCGGGAGTGGGGCCCCGACGGAAGCGTCTGGGTGGACCCCGGCGGACCCGGGCGAAACCACGAAAGTTGTTGAAAAGTAAACCACTTTCTGGTAAAGAGTGAGGTTCAGGGGATCACTCCCCGGGGAACGTCTGGATGACCGGCGGTGGTCCGGCCCTGTCCCGGCCGTCGGCGAACCACTCGGGAGGTTGAGATGTTCGTGGCCCTTCGGCGGGTACACGTCGCCGCCAGCGACTTTTCGCGGTCGCGCCGCTACTACGGGGAAACGCTCGGGCTGCCCGAGATCGGGGGCTTCGAGAAGGACTGGGTCGAATTCGGCCTCGGTCCCGTCCTCGTCAAGCTGACGCCGCTCCGCGCCGGCGAGGTTCCAGCCCGCAACCAGGTGGCCCTGACGCTCTCCACCGCGGATATCGACGCCACGCTGACCGCCCTCAAGGAGCGGGGAGTCACGGTGACCCGCGGCCCGGCCGACGAGTTCACGGGCCGGTCGGCCGAGATCCTCGACCCCGACGGCTACCGGATCGTCGTCTTCCAGCCCTCCGAGCTCCACCCCGACGAGGAATACGTCCCGATGTCGGAGGTCGACGAGAAGGTCAAGGAGAAGCTCGCGGCCTGGAGGGCCAAGGAGAAGGCGAAGGTCGCTCCGGCCCCGGCGAAGAAGCCGGTCCCGGCCGCGAAGGCCGCGGCGCCGAAGAAGGCCGCGAAGCCCGCCCCGAAGAAGCCCGCACCGGCGAAGAAGGCCGCCCCGAAAAAGCCCGCCCCCAGGAAGCCGGCCCCGGCGAAGAAGCCGGCGCCGAAGAAGCCCGCACCGAAGAAGGCGAAGAAGTAGCCCGCCCCGCCTCGCCGGCCCCGGATCCCGAGCGCCCCGCACACGCGGGGCGCTGGTATTCTGGCCGGTCATGAGCACCGCCCTCATCGACTACTGCAAGACCGAGATCGAGGCCCTCAAGGAGGCCCGCACCTTCAAGAAGGAGCGCGTCCTCGAGGGGCCCACCGGGGCCCGCGTCCGCGTCGACGGCCGCGACGTCCTGATGCTCACCTCCAACAACTACCTCGGGTTCGCGAACCATCCCCGCGTCGTCGAGGCGGCCCGCAGGGCGCTCGAGCGCTGGGGCAACGGCCTCGGCTCCGTCCGCTTCATCTGCGGGACGCAGGAGCTCCACAAGGAGCTCGAGCGGACGATCTCCGCGTTCTTCGGCACGGAGGACACGATCCTCTACATGTCGTGCTGGAACGCGAACGAGGGGCTCTTCCAGCCCCTCCTCGGCGAGGAGGACGCCATCCTGACGGACGGCCTCAACCACGCCTCCATCATCGACGGCATCCGCCTCTGCAAGGCGAAGCGCTACGTCCTGCCGCACGGGGACCTCGCCGCCTCGGAGAAGGCGCTCGTCGAGTCGCAGGCCCAGCGCCGCCGCCTCTACATGACGGACGGCGTCTTCTCGATGGAGGGGGAGGTCGGCCCGATCCCGGAGCTCGTCGAGCTCTGCGCGAAGCACGACGCCCTCCTCGTCGTCGACGACTCGCACGCGACGGGCGTCCTCGGCGCCACGGGCCGCGGCTCGGCCGAGGAGACCGGCGTCCACGGCAAGGTCGCCGTCTTCACCTCGACGCTCGGCAAGGCGATGGGCTCGGCCGCCGGCGGCTTCACGACCGGCCCCGCGCCCCTCGTCGAGCTCCTCCGGCAGCGCTCGCGGACGACGCTCTTCTCGAACGCCCTCCCGCCGGCCGTCACGGCCTCCTCGCTCGAGGCGTTCCGGATGCTCCTCGAGGACCCGGCCCCGGTGCAGAAGCTCCGCGCGAACGCGGCCTACTACCGGACGAAGATGACCGAGGCGGGCTTCAACATCCCGAAGGGGGTCCACCCGATCGTCCCCGTCATCGTCGGCGACACGGCGAAGGCGCTCGCGATGTCGGCCGCCCTCTTCGAGAAGGGGGTCTACGTCTCCGGGTTCGGCTACCCCGTCGTCCCGCAGGGGCACGCCCGCCTGCGCTGCCAGATCTCGGCCGTCCACTCCACGGCGGACCTCGACGAGGCGGTCGAGGCGTTCAAGGCCGTGGGACGCGAGTTCGGCGTCGTCTGAAGCGCCCCGGGAACGGGGTCTGGTCTACGTTCTACACTCTGCGGAAATCCGCAGAGTGTAGAACGTAGACCAGACCCCCCCCCGGCAGGCGCCTCAGCCGGCGAGGCCGGGAACGACGGCGAAGGGCTCCTCGCCCGGCACCCGGCGGGCGTCGAAGCCCTTTCTGACGAGGAACCACGCGACGGCGACGCTCGTTGCGGCGACGAGGAGCCCCGCCTCGCCGACCCAGATCGACGGCTCCTTCGTCGACGTGTCGAACGCCCCCTGGATCACCGCGTTCCAGACGCCGTGGAGGACGACTGCCGGCCAGACGCTGCCGGTCGAGAGGCGGAGGTACGCCATCGTGAAGCCGATCCCGACGACCGTGACGACGAACGTCGCCGCTGAGAGGAAGCGGTTCGGCCCGGCGGCGTACTGCCCGCTCACGATGAGCGGGACGTGCCAGAGCGCCCAGACGAGGCCGCTGACGAGGACCGGCCGCGGCACCTCGGCCTCGAGGAGGCGCGTGAGGAGGTAGCCCCGCCAGCCGATCTCCTCGCCGGCGGCCGAAAAGAGGCTCAGGAACGAGACGAGCGTCAGCGTCAGGCCGAGGAGGATGGCGAAGCGGAGCGGCGGTGCGAACGAGGCGAGCCCGAGCTGCGGCAGGAGCTGCGCCTCGAACCGGGCGAGCCCCGCCGCCCACGCGATCCCGTAGGCCACGACGCCGACGGCCGGAGGCAGGAGCCAGGCGAGACCGATCGCCTTCCACGCGGCGCGCCCGCCGATGCGGAACGAGACGTCCCGGAACCCCTCGCGCAGGACGAGGCGGCAGACGATCGACGCGACGCCCGGCGTCCACATCAGGCCGTAGACGAGCCACGGCTCCGACCCGATCGGCTTCCCGGACCGGAGGAGCAGCCCCTGGAAGACGCCGCTCCCGAGCGCCACGAGCGCGAAGAAGACGAGGAGGCCTTTTCGCGCCTCGTCGGCGCGGGTCGGGACAGGCGCCGTCGGAGCGGGGGCCGCCGGCGTTCCGGAGTCCGTGGGATCGCTCATCCCGCGGAGTCTCGCACTTCCCGGGTGTTGCCTTTTCCGGTATCGCGTTGTGGACTCCCCGGGGCACGAGGTGGAGCATGGCCATGCGATTCGTGACGACGTTCCGCCGACGGCATCAGGGGCAGCGGACGTGAGCAGGGTCCTCGTCCTCGGCGGAGCCTCCTGGGACACCGTGATCGACCTCGAGCGATTCCCGGAGCCCCGCCCGCAAACGCTCTTCAGCCGCGGCGGGCGCGAGGTCGTCGGCTCCACGGGGGCGGGCAAGGCGCTGAACCTCGCCGCGCTCGGCGTCGACGTCACCTTCCACGCCATGCTCGGGGACGACGCGGCCGGCGCGCAGGCGAGGGCCGCGCTCGCGCGCCCGCGCCTGCGCCTCCTCGCCGACGTCGACCCGGCCGGCACCGAGCGCCACGTGAACCTCCTCGATGCCGACGGCGGCCGCATCTCCATCTACTTCGGCTACGCCTCACAGGAGCCCGCGTACGACGAGGGCCGAATCCTGGCCCTCGTCCCCACGCAGGACGCCGTGGCGCTCAACATCGTCAACTCCACGCGGCGCCTCATCCCGTCGCTGCGGCGTGCCGGGCGACCGATCTGGGTCGACGTGCACGACTGGGACGGCGTGGCCGCCTACCACCGCGACTACGTGGACGCGGCCGACGTCCTCTTCCTGAGCTCCGACGCCCTCTCCGACCCGCGCGGCCTCGTGGCGAGGCTCGTGGCCTGCGGGAAGGAGATGGTCATCTGCACGCACGGCCGCCACGGCGCCACCGCGCTCGGCGCCGACGGCACGTGGCGGGAGATCGCCGCTGCGCCGGGCTTCCCTCGGGTCGACACGAACGGCGCCGGCGACGCCTTCTTCTCCGGCGTGCTGGAGGGCCGCCTCCGCGGCCTCGACTGGCCGACCGCGCTCCGCCTCGGCACGATCGTGGCGGGGCTCTGCGTCGCGTCGCGCGAGCTCGTGCACCCGGAGCTCTCGCCGGAGCGGGTCGTCGCCGAGCACCGGCGCGTCTACGGCGCGGATCCGGGCTGACGACGCGCCCCCCCTCGAGACACGAAGGCCGCGGCGTTCGCCGCGGCCTTCGACCGGAACGGGGCTTTCGCCCGGGCTACATGATCGCCGTGGGCGGCGCCGGCTCGTCGGCCGCGCCCGCCTTGCCGAGCGGGACGTAGACGAGGTAGGCCGCGAGGAGGAGGACGACCGGGATCGCGAGCCAGGGCGCGATCCCCGAGAACGCCTCGAACTGCGGGAACGTCTTGTCCGCCCGAGAGGCCACGACGCCGGCGACGAGGAGGCCGACGAGCGCCTCACCGGCGATCAGGCCCGAGGCCGCGAGGACGCCCGCGTTCTCGACGCGCGCCTTCTGCGCCGCGTTGTAGTCGCGCTTGGCGGCCATCTTGTCGACGAGGCCGCGGATGAGGCCGCCGATGAAGATCGCGAACGTCGTCTCGAGCGGGAGGTACATGCCGACGGAGAAGAGCATCGGGCTCTTCACCTTGACGAGGATGAGCGTGATCCCCATCGCGATCCCGACGAGGACGAGCGGCCAGGCCATCTCGCCGCCGACGATCCCCTGCGAGAGGGCCGCCATGAGGCCCGCCTGCGGGGCCGGGAGGTTCTTGCCGCCGAAGCCGCCGATGCCGGGGTTGCTGGCCAGGTCCGACGTGTGGAGGAGGTAGAGCGGGAAGAACATGACGGCACCGGCGATGACGACGCCGAGGACGTCGCCGACCTGCATCTTCCACGGGGTACCGCCGAGGATGTGCCCGACCTTCAGGTCCTGGAGCATCTCGCCCGCGACGGCGGACGAGACGCAGACGACCGCGGCGACGGCGAGGACGGCCGCGACCCCCTCGGCTCCCTTGACGCCGATGATGACCATCGTCAGCGCGGCGACGACCGTCGTCGCGAGCGTGAGGCCCGAGATCGGGTTGTTCGACGAGCCGATCAGCCCGACGAGGTTCCCCGAGACGGCCGCGAAGAAGAAGCCGGTGACGAGCATGACGACGGCGGCCAGAAGCGCGCCGCCGAGGACGCCGGTGAAGTAGTAGTAGAGGGCGACCATGAGGACGAAGACGGCCGCGATCCCCATCAGGACGACCTTGAAGGAGAGGTCCTTCTCGGTCCGGTCCGTCGCTTCGTGCGCCGCCGCCGACTTCTTCACGTCGGCCACGCCGCGCTTGATGCCGGAGATGAGGTTCTTCCGCATCTTCCAGAGGGTGAAGCAGGCACCGACGAGCATCCCGCCGACCGCGATGGGCCGGACGACGAAGCGGTAGAGGTGGCCCGCGAGGCCCGCCCAGTCCTGGGCACCGGTGGCGGCGTCGGTGTACTTGTCGATGAGGTTCGGGCCGAGGAAGAAGACGAGGAGCGGGACGAAGAGCCCCCAGGCCAGGAGGCCGCCCGCGAAGTTCAGCGCGCCGAGCTCGGGTCCGATGATGTAGCCGACGCCCATGTAGGCGGGCGTCGCGGCCGGGGCCGAGATCGTCGTCACGCCTCCCGCAGCGATGGAGTTCGAGTCCTTCGTGAGGCCGAGCCGGACGAAGGACTCCTTGAACTTGCCGACCGCGACGTGGAAGTCGTTCGAGGCGCGGAAGACGCCGGAGTCGCCGAGGATCTTGATGAGAGCACCGACGCCCATCGCCCGGAAGAGCTGGATGGCCGCGTCGGCCCCGCGCTGGCCCGCCTTGTGGATCTCGCTGGCCGCGACAGATTCGGGGAACGGCAGCGACTTGTCCTCGACCATGACGCGCCTGAGGATCGTCACGAAGAGGATGCCGAGGAGGCCGCCCAGGATCATCAGGGCGGTGGCGATCCCGTACTCCTTGATGTCGAATCCCTTGAACTTCCACATCCCGAGGATGACGAAGGCGGGGATCGTGAAGATCGCGCCCGCCGCGACCGACTCGCCGATGGAGCCGACGGTTCGGGCGAAGTTCTCCTCGAGGAGGGAGCCCTTCATGAGCCGGAGGACGGCCATGCCGATGACCGCCGCCGGGTAGGTCGCGGCGATCGTCATGCCGGCCCTCAGGCCGAGGTAGGCGTTCGCGGCTCCCAGGATGACGGCCATCACCAGGCCGAGGAAAAGCGCCCGTCCCGTGAACTCCGACATCGTCGAGCTCGCCGGCACGAACGGCTGAAACGGTTTTTCACTCATTCCGGAAGATCCTCCCTCGCGATCTGCACTCGGCTTGAACGGTCTGGCGGCCGGGGCGCATCAAACGCGGATTCTACACGGCGCGCCGGGGCCTCCGGCCTCCACGGAAACGGCTTTCGAAGCGGCCCGAGGCCCTCCCGCCGCCGCGCTGCGGCAGGGTGTGACATCGCGCCCCGCGTACCGGCCGGCCCGCCCCTACGGGACGACGGCGACGTGGAAGTGGACCTCGAGCGTCTTCTGCTCGTACGACGCAGGGAGGGGCGGGAAGGGGGAGGAGCTCTCGACCGCGTCGAGGGCCGCCTTGTCCCAGGCCTTCACGCCCGACGACATCGAGACGACGGCGGTCATGACCCGCCCGTCGCGGCTCAGCGTCGCCTGGACGACGCACTTCTTCCCCACCGCCGGCGACGACGCCGGGGCCTTCCAGGTCCCCGCGACCTTCTGGAAGACCTGCTTCTGGTAGGCGGGGTCCTTCAGAGTCGACTGGAAGTAGACGTTGAGCGAGGGGCGCCCCGCCGCGAGCGCCGGGAGGGCGACGGCCGGGAGGACGAGGAGGGCGGCGAGGAGGCGGGCCGCCGCGCGGCGGCCCGCGGGGGTTCCGTTCATCCCGCGCCTCTCCGCCTCAGCCCTTCTTCGCGTACGAATCGACGGCGAGGAACTCCTTGCCGTCCTTCGTCCTGCAGACCTTCCCCTTGACCTCGAGCTTCACCTTCCCGTGGTCCGCCGCCGTCTTGATCGCGTCGACGTCCTTCGTCTCGGGGCAGAACGGGAGGACCGCCTCGCGGCCGTCGGCCTTGAAGACCGGGTTGCAGCTCGTCGCCGTGTGGAGGTCGCAGTGCTCGCAGAGGACCGTCCCCGTCAGGGTGACGGGGGTCTCAGAGGCCGGCGTGCACTTCGCTCCCGCCTTCTCCCCCTCCGCGCAGCAGGAGCCCCCCTTCCTCGGGGCGGCGTTGCCGGCGGCGAGGCTCCCGGCGGCGACGAGGGCGAGGACGGCGACGAAGGCGGCGGCGGTGCGCTTCATGGCTTCGGCTTCTCCTGTCGACCCCGGTCGTCCGGGGCCGCGCGAAGCATAGCGCCGCGTCGCCTCCCCCGACGCGGCGCGCTAACCTTCGCGGATGCGCCCGGCCTGCCGCCTCGCCCTCCCCGCTCTCCTCGCCCTCCCCGCTCTCCTCGCCCTCCTCGCCTCCGCGCCGCTCGTCGCACAGGAGCGGCCGAAGGTGGCGATCCCCCCCGACCACTACACGAAGGCCGAGCTGAACGGGTTCCGCGGGACGGCCTCCTACGCGGAGACGCTCGACTTCCTCCGGCGCCTCGAGAAGACCTCGCCCTTCCTCTCCCTTTCCTTCTACGGGACGTCGGCGGAGGGGCGCCCGATGCCGCTCCTCGTCGCCTCGAAGGAGAAGGCCTTCACCCCCGAGGCGGCCGCGAAGGCGGGAAAGCCGGTCGTCCTCGTCCTCAACGGCATCCACTCGGGCGAGATCGACGGGAAGGACGCCTGCCTGATCCTCCTCCGCGACATGGCGCTCGGGAACCGGCCCGACCTCCTCGACACCGTCACGCTCCTCGTCGTCCCGATCTACAACGTCGACGGGCACGAGCGCGTCTCGAAGTACAACCGCCCGAACCAGGACGGCCCCGTCGAGGGGATGGGCTTCCGGACGACGACCCAGGGCTACGACCTGAACCGCGACTTCCTGAAGGCGGACGCCCCCGAGACGCGCGCGCTCCTCTCGCTCGTCGCCTCCTGGAACCCCGACCTCTTCGTCGACGACCACGTCACGGACGGCTCCGACGCGCAGACGACGCTGACGGTCGCCTACGGCTCGGAGCCGGCGACCCCGGAGCCGCTCCGCGCCTGGCTCGAGACGGTCGTCCGCCCCTCGCTCGCCGCCGTCGAGGAGGCGGGCTGGAAGACCGGTCCCTACATCGAGTGGATCGACCCGCTCGACCCGCCGAAGGGAATCGACCCCGGGCCCTCGGAGCCGCGCTACGGCACGGGCTACATGCCGCTCCGCGGGATCCCGGCGATCCTCGTCGAGAACCACGCGCTCAAGCCGTACGGCGAGCGGGTCCGCGCGAACGCGGCGTTCCTCTCGGCGCTCCTCGCGCGCGTCGGGGCGGCGCCGAAGCCGCTGAAGGAGGCCCGCGCCGCCGCGCTTGACGCGGCCCGGAAGGCGCCGGCCGGCTCCCCGTTCGTCCTCGCGGGAGAGACCGACCTCTCGCGCCCCGAGAAGATCGACTTCCCCGGCTTCGCCTGGACCCAGGTCATCTCGCCCGTCACGGGCCGGCCCCGCCTCGTCTACGACCCGAAGACGCCGATGAGCATCCCGATGCCCGTCTACCGCCGCGCGAAGCCGACCGTCACGGCGCCGCGCCCGGCGGCGTACCTCGTCCCGGCGGGCTGGCCGCGCGTCGAGGAGCGGCTCGCCGCGCACGGCGTCCGCTTCACCAAGCTCGCCGAGCCGCGGACGCTCGCCGTCGGGACGTACCGCGCGAGCGAGCCGAAGTTCGAGCCCGCCCCGTACCAGGGGCGGATCCGCGTGAGCGCGAAGGTCGCGCGGTCGACCGAGACGCGGACGGTCCCGGCCGGGTCGCTCTACGTCCCGCTCGACGACCCCCTCGCCCCGGTCGCCATCCACCTCCTCGAGCCCGAGGGGCCCGACTCGCTCTTCTCCTGGGGCGAGATGTCGTCGGCCCTCGAGATGAAGGAGTACATCGACGCCCGCGTCCTCGACCCGATCGCCGAGAAGATGCTGAAGGCCGACCCGAAGCTCGCGGCCGAGTGGACCGCGAAGCTCTCGGACCCGAAGTTCGCGGCGAATTCTCGCGAGCGCTACCGCTTCTTCTACTCGCGGACGCCGTACTGGGACGAGTCCGTCGGCCTCCTCCCGGTCTACAGGCTCGACGCGCCGCTCGATCCTCTCCACGCCGCCGCCGCGCCGCCGGCCGGAGGCGGCCCGCGCTAGGGCCGGGGCCTCAGGCCTCGGCCTTCCCGATCCACTTCGAGACGGCCGGAGGCCGCCAGGCCGCGAAGGCGTCGAGCAGCTCCGCCGGGTCGTCGCGGACGACGAGCATCGCCCGGTGCGGCGCCTTCACGAACCTCTCGCCCGTGGCGTGGTCGAGGAAGGCGACGAGCCCGTCGTAGTAGCCCGCGACGTTCAGGAGGCCGCACGGCTTCCCGTGAAGGCCGAGCTGGGCCCACGTCCACGCCTCGAAGAGCTCCTCGAGCGTTCCGATCCCGCCGGGCAGGGCGACGAACGCGTCGGCGAGCTCGGCCATCCTCATCTTCCGCTCGTGCATCGAGCCGGTGACGATCAGCTCGGTGAGGCCCCCGTGCGCGACCTCCCGCCGCACGAGCCCCTCGGGCATCACCCCCGTCACCCGGCCGCCGAGCGCGAGGACCGCGTCGGCGAGGATCCCCATGATCCCGACGCTCGCCCCGCCGTAGACGAGACCGAGCCCCCGGCCGACGATCGCCTCGCCGAGCCTCCGCGCCGCCTCGGCGTACGCCGGCAGGCGACCCGGGTTCGAGCCGCAGTAGACGCAGACGGACTTCATCGACGGGCGGGCCTCCCCGGCGGAACTCACGCCCCCGGAGTCTACGTCCCGGGCCTGCTCCGCTCCGGGGCCACCGCCCCGGCTGCGCTACGGCTTCCGCCTGAGGTGTCCCACCGGAACGAGCGGGGCGCCTTTCGCCGATTCCTCCGAGACCGCCGCTCGGAGCGTCTGCTCGAGCGACGCCGGCTCGACGCCCTGGGCCTGCAGCGTGGACAGCGGCGTCCAGATGGCGAGCAGCCGGTGGGTCGCGGTCGTCGCCTCTTCCTTCTGGTACCAGGCGCCGCCGATCTTGACGCCGAACCCGCCGGCTTTCGCCTCGCGGCCGCGATCCCGGAAGAAGCTCGCGGTCAGGACGTAGTCGACGTACGCGATGATGACTCCGTACCGGTCACGATCCTGCGGCGGAAGGGACTTCGCGAAGGAACCGGCCTTCGCGAGGTCCAGCGCCGAGGCCGGGGTCGTGACGCGCGCGACCTTCAGGATCGAGACCTCGGCCCTGGTCTTGTCGTTCAGCTGTCCGCTGACGAAGCCGAACCAGTCGGCGCTGAGCATGAGGGAGTTCTCGACGAAGTGCTTGAACAGGATCTCGTTGAGGACCGTCGTCGTCGGCTTCGCGTCGGCGCGGAGGAAACCGTCGAAGGTCCGGACCTCCGTCGACGTCCGGTCGAGGAGGGCACCGATGACGAAGGTCGGGTCGACGTCGACGAAGTCGTCGGCGATCCGGGTCTCGTTCGGCCTCGCCCCGATGGGCGGCAGGGACTTCTCGGGCTGAACGTCCTCGAGGCTCGCCGGGAGCGTCGGGGCCGGCTTGCGGGCCGTTTCGCCGGCGACGGCGACGGACGCGAGCAGGAAGGCGATCGCGACGGACGCCAGTGAAGTTCTGGGGTTCGACATGCTTCCTCCCCGGGCAGCGTGGGGCGGTCGGCTGGGAGGCGGAGACCTGCGGCGACTGAAGGCGAGCGGAACGGGGAGAGGGGCCTGTTCAGGGCGAGGACGGGGAGGCCCCCGCCCGGAGCGGACGATGCGGTCTCCGGGCGAGACGCTCGCGGGAATCCCCCGGTCGAGGACGATGCGGCTCATCTCGGGCTTCCGCTGCGGGGGGCAGTGTGCGCCCGTGCGCCAGGAATGGGAAGCCGCGATCCGGGTATCGGAGGGCCGATTGGGTGTTCCACCCGGAACGGGAGGTGCCGTACGCCCTTGAACGAGAACCGGGCCTCGAGCGCCGTGCCGATCCGCCCCGCGCCGTCGTGGCCCGGGGAAGCCGGCGTCAGCCCTTTCGCCGCGCGGCCCGCTTCGGCCTCCGGACGAGGATGAGGCGCGAGGGGCGCCCCTTCCCTTCGCAGGAGGCGCAGAGGCGGGCGCGGCCGAAGGGGCTCCGGCGCGTCCACTCGCCGGCGCAGCCGACGCACCGGTACGTGTAGCGGGCGTTCCGCGCGCGGATCGTGGCGAGGCGGTCGGTCTCGGGCGCGCTCTTCCGCGTGACGCCGAGCTCGCGGGCGATCTCCCAGAAGCGGGAGGAGTGTCCCTCCTCGACGCCCCACCGGTCGTGGCAGATCGCGTGCGCCGTCTCGTGGAGGAGCGTCTCGCGGCGGTCGGAGGCCGACATGTGCGCCGAGACGCGGATGACGTGCGGCGGGCCGTACTGGATGACGCCCCCCGTCGCGCGCCGCGCGGAGAGCTCGATGCGGGCGGCGGGCAGTCGGTAGGCCTCCGCGAGCGCGTCGTAGAGCGCCTGGAGCGACGCCCGGTCAGCGTGCAGCTCCTCGCGGGTCGGCGGCGGGGCGGAGAAGAGGTCGAGCTGGACGAGCGCTTCGATCTTCACGAGAGTCCCTCCAGCGCCTCCCGGTGAGGCGCGAGCGGCCTGTGGAGAACGAGGGGCACGACGACGGCGGCGAGGATCGCGGCGAGGATCTCGAGCGTCGGGAGCGGGCTGCCGCGGAAGGTCGGGACGACGACGACCCGCGCGGCCCAGAGGAGGAGGAGGGCGGCCGAGGAGGCGAGCGTCCCGCCCGTGCCGAGGGCGAGGAGGCAGAGCGCAAACGAGAGCGGCAGCTCGACGAGGAACGCCTGGCCGGCGACGAGCGGCCACGGGACGGCCGGGAAGCGGAAGAGGAAGAGCCGCACGGCGAGAGGGAGGACGGCGCCGGCGAACGCCGCGAGCGGCGCGCCGAAGCCGGGGCGCACCCGCGCGCGGAGCGCGCCGTAGAGGAGGCCGCGGACGAGCTTCTCGTGGAGGAGGACCACCGGGATCGCGAGGAGGAGCGCCGCGTGCCACGCCGCGGGGCGCGCGAACAGGGCGATCGTCGCGTAGCGGAGGAGGCGCGCGGCCGGGAGGTAGGAGAGCGCCGCGGCGAGGAAGGCGAGGACGGCGAGCCCCGGCAGGACGTTCCGCTCCCCCATCGGCGTCATGCCCAATGGTAACGAACGTTGACGCGTTCCGACAGGGCGTCGAGACTCGCGGCATGAACGCGAACCCCTCCCTCCGCGCCGGCTTCGTCGGCCTCGGCACCATGGGCCTGGGAATGGCCCGCAACCTCGCGGCGAAGGGCTTCCCTCTCTCGCTCGCGAACCGGACGTCGGAGAAGGCGGTTCGTCTCGCCTCCGACCTCGCGGGCGGTCCCGCCCCCGTCGCCGCGCTCGCGACGCCGGCCGCGGTCGCCGCCGCCTCCGACGTCGTCGTCTCGTGCGTCTCCGACGGGCCCGACGTCGAGGAGGTCCACCTCGGGAGGAACGGGACGATCGAGGGAGCGCGCGCCGGTACCGTCGTCGTCGACTGCTCGACGATCGACCCCGAGGTCGCGCGCTCCGTCGCGGCGCGGCTCGCCGAGAAGGGAATCCTCTTCCTCGACGCACCCGTCTCCGGCGGGCAGAAGGGGGCGAACGAGGGGACGCTCTCGTTCTTCGTCGGCGGCGAGGCGGCCGCGCTCGAGACGGCACGCCCCGTCCTCGAGGCGATGGGTCGGCGGATCACGCACCTCGGCCCGTCGGGCGCGGGTCAGCTCGGGAAGGCGACGAACCAGGTGATCGTCGCGGGGACGCTCGCCGCCGTCTCGGAGGGAATGGCCTTCGCGAAGGCCGCGGGCCTCCCGATGGAGGCGATCCACGCCGCGCTCACCGGCGGGGCCGCGAACTCGTGGGCGCTCGAGGTGCTCGGGAAGAAGATGCTCGACCGCGACTTCAAGCCCGCGTTCGCGATCAAGCACCAGCAGAAGGACCTCGCGATCGTCCTGAAGGCCGCGCGCGCGAACGGCGTGCCGCTCCCCGCGGCCGCGCTCGTCCACCAGCTCCTCTCGGCGCTCGAGGCGAAGGGGCGCGGCGAGGACGGCACGCAGGCGCTCGTGACGCTCTACGAGTCGCTCTCGCGCTGAGGGGCGCGTCGCGCGTCAGCGCGCCCGGGGAGGGGCCGGCTCCGGGGCGGCCGCAACGCCCCTCCGCCTCGGGTCGCCGACGCCTTCCCAGGCCCCCGCGGCGGCGTTCCACGCCGCCGCGTTGACGCCTCCGAAGGCGAGGAGCGCCGTGCCCGGCTCCCGGACGACGTACTGGTCCGCGTAGCCGCGCTCCTTCAGCTGCCGGAGGAGAGCGCCCGTCACGGGGAAGGACTCCTCCGCGACGAGCCTGCGCACGTCCCCCTCCTCCTGCCAGAGGATGCGGGGCGCCGCGACGGCGTCCGGGAGGCTCATCCCCCCGTCGACGACGTTCCGGACGACGCTGGCGACTCCGGAGACGATCCGGCTCGAGCCCGCGCTCCCGAGGACCATCTCGACCCGGCCGTTCCGGAGGACGATCGTCGGCGCCGTCGACGCCCGAAGGGCCGCGTTCGGGCGGAGGTGCGACGGGTGCGCCGGGTCTTCGAGCTCGAACCACCGGAGGAAGGAGTTGTAGGGGAAGCCGAGGCTCTCGGCCGCGGAGCCGGAGCCCCAGTCGTCCCCGAGCGTCTGCGTGATCGCGGCCGCGTTGCCGCGCCCGTCGACGGCCGAGACGTGGGTCGTCCCTCCCGTCCGCGGCGGCGCGGGCTCGGGCGCCTTCAGCGCTGCGGCGTTCCAGGCCCTCCCGAGCCGGAGCTCGCGGGCGCGGAGCGCCGCGTGCGACGGCTCGAGGAAAGGCGGGCGGAGCGGGCCGCCCGCCGGGCTCTCCGCCCCCGAAGCGCGGTCGTCGTCCCGCGCGATCCGGACGGCGTCGAGGAGGAGCTGGGCCGCGTCCGCGGAGGGCCCGCGCACGAGCTCCGGCGGAAAGGTCCCGAGGATCTGAAGAGCCTCGGCGAGCGCCCCGCCCCCGGCCGGAGCGCCGACGCTCACGACCTCCCGGTCGCGGTAGAGGGCCCGGACCGGCTCGAGCTCGAGGACCGACGCGGGGACGCGGGCGAGGTCGTCGCTCCTCACGAACCCTCCGTGCACCCGCATGTCCGCGTCGATCTCCGACGCGATCCCGCCGGCGTAGAAGTCCCTCGCGCCCGCCTCCGCGAGACGCCGGAGCGTCCGCGCGAGGGCCGGGAGCCGCCGGCGGTCGCCGGCCGTCGCCGCGGCGGCGTAGCCGTCCTCGCCGCAGGGGCCGGGGAAGAGGACCGGGCCGAGGATCGGCGAGACGGCGATCTTCGCGGCGTTCGGCCGGAGAAGCGACGCTTCGTACCAGCCGAGGACCCATCCCTTCTCCGCCTCCTCGATCGCCGGCGCGAGGACCTCGGCGAGGCTCTTCGTTCCGTAGCGCGCGAGGGCGTGCGCGAGCGACGCCACGGTCGTCGGCGTCGCGGCCGAGACGTGGCGCCCGGGCCCGACGGCCGCGGCGGCCCGGCGGAGGAGCTCCGCGCTCGTCCGGCGCGGCGCCCGCGCGGGGCAGACGATCGCGACCGCGGGGGCGTCGGCGGGCTGGATCAGGATCCAGCTCTCGCCGCCGAGACCCGACTCCGACGGGTCGGCCGCGGTCAGGGCGAAGGCGGTCGCCACCGCCGCGTCGACCGCGTTCCCGCCCTCGCCGAGGAGGCGCGCCCCGGCGCGCGAGGCGGCCTCGGACGACGACACGACGACCCCGCCTCGCGAGAGGAGCGGCTCGGCCGCGAGCGCCTCGGCGAGCGAGGCGCGGCTCGCCGGGTCCGGGCTGGGGCGGGTGGAGAGGATCGCCGTCGCGAGGAGCGGCGCGGCGAGGGCCGGGAAGGTCCTGCGTCCTCCGCGCGCGCGGAGCCCCGGGGAGCGCATGCGGGTAGGACACCCGCGCGCCGGGCGGATGTCAAGCGTCCGCGGAATCGGCCCGGCGCGCCGTCAGCGCGGCCGGCGCACGAGGCGCGTCGGAGCGGCGGCGGTCGCCTCGCGCCGCCCGTCGACGCACCCGACCCACTCGCCCGTCGCGGCGTCCCGGAGGACCGCGTGGACGCCTCCGAAGACGGCGGTGTCGCGGCCCGGCGCGGCGAGCGCGAAGACCTTCCGGTAGCCCATCTCCTTCAGCGCCGCGACCGACTCCGGGCCGAACGGCGGCGCCAGCTCGACCATGACGCGCGGACCCGCGGAGTCGTCCTCCCAGATGAGCCGCGGCCTCGCGTAGGCCTCCTCCCTCCCGTCGCCGCCGTCGACGAGCGCCACGAGGACGTTCAGGAGGATCGACGGGATCCGGCTGCTCCCGGCGGTCCCCGCGACGAGGACGACCTGACCGTCGCGCACGAGGACGAAGGGCGCGACGGCGACGAACGCCGCGGCCCCGGGGCCGAGGAACGCGGGCGAGTCCCGGTCGTCCGAGTCGAGCGTCTCGACGAAGGCGTTGAGGGGGAAGCCGAGGCTGGGCGCGGCCCACCCCGCCCCGTAGTAGCGTCCCAGGGTCTGGGTGAGGGAGACCGCGTTCCCGGCCGCGTCGACGACCGAGACCTGGGACGTGCCGCGGTCCGGCGCGAAGGCCGAGCCGCCCTTGAGGAGCTCCTCCTGCGGGATCGCCCGGCCGGGACGGATCCGCGCCGCCTGCCCGGCCGCCCAGCGAGGGGTGAGCCACTCGGAGAGGACGGGACCCTCCGTGACCTCGCCGCGGGCCTTCGCGAGGCCCGCTCCGGCGCGGGCGAGCCGCACCGCCTCGACGATGGCGTGGCCGCGAACGAGACCCGGCGCCGCGAGCGTCTCCGGAGGGAGGGCGTCGAGGATCTGGAGAGCCATGACGAAGGCGCTCCCGCCGGCGGGGGCCGGAACCGACAGGGCCGTCCGCCCGCGGTAGACGCCGCGTGCCGGGGCGACGTCGAGGACGCTCGCGGGGACGCGCGCGAGGTCCGCCTTCGAGACGAAGCCTCCCGCGGCGCGGACCTCGGCGTCGAGCGTGGCGGCGATCCGGCCCGTGTAGAAATCCTTCGCTCCGGCTTCCGAGAGGCGCCGGAGGGTTCCCGCGAGCGCCGGCAGCCGGACGCAGGCACCGACGGGCGCCGGCTCGGGGTAGCCCGACTCGCCGATCGGCCCGGTCAGGAAGACGGGGAGGAGAGCCTCCGAGTCCCAGAGGCGGTGCTTGTAGTCGCCGAGGTAGGGCCGCTCGTACGAGTGGATCGCGTACCCCCCCTCGGCGGCCTCGACCGCGGGCGCGAGGACGTCCGCGAGGGGGAGCGTCCCGTAGTGCCGCAGGGCGTGGTCGAGCGTCGCGACGGTCGTCGGGACGGCCGCCGCCATCGGGCCCCAGAGGTCGGTGCCGCGCCGCGCCGCGCGGATGCGGGCCCGGTCGATCCGTGCCGGCACGCGCGACGGGCAGAGGACGGCGCGCTCGACGCCGGAGGCGAGGCGGATCACCATCCAGGTCTGGCCGCCGAGGCCGGAACCCCCGGGGTCCGACGCGCCGAGCGCGAAGGCCGCGGCGACGGCGGCGTCGACGGCGTTCCCTCCGGCCTCGAGGATCCTCGCCCCCGCCCACGACGCCTCGGACGTCGCGCTCACGACGACGCCGAGCGGAGAGGAGACGGGCGCCGGCGGACGGATCGTCTCGGCGACGGAGGGAGCTGCAGGCGGGGTCGGCGGCGCGACCTGCGGAGCCTGGGGAGCCTGTGGGGCCGCGAGGAGGAGCGCGCCCGTCGACGCGGCGACGGTGAACGAGGCGAGAGTGAAGGTGCTCCGCCGGCCTCTCGGAGAAGACCCGCGCGGCCCCGTCAACGACGGCCCTCCGTCCGGGCGGGCACGGCGGGGGGATGGGCCGGTACGGCGACCCCCCCGTCGCGGCGCGGGTCCGCCCCCGCCTCCCAGGCTCCCGCGCGTTCGTTCCAGCCGACCGCGTTCAGTGCTGCGAAGTCGCCGGAGTCGGGCCCCGGGGCGTAGGCCTCGAGGTCGCCGTATCCCACGGCCCGGAGGAGGTTCGCGTCCTCGAGGAGGTACGGCAGCGCGAGCTCGAGCTTCGGCCCTTCCTTCTTCCTCCCCTCCTGCCAGATCGCCCTCGGGGCCGCCACCGCCTCGGCGACGCCGAGCCGGCCGTCGACGAAGCCGACGGCGACGTTCGCGACCGCCGGAGGGATCCGGGTGCTCCCCGCTGCTCCGAGGACGAGGACGGGGCGGCCGCCGCGGAGGAGGATCGTCGGCGCCACCGCCGTCCGGCTCGACGCGTTCGGCCGCAGGAAGGCCGGCGACGACGGGTCCTCCACGTCGAACGGCTCGAGGAAGGCGTTGTACGGGAAGCCGAGCCCGGGCGTGACGTACGCCGAGCCCCAGGTGTGCCCGAGACTCTGCGTGAGGGACACGGCGTTCCCCTCCCGGTCGACGACGGAGAGCTGCGTCGTGTCTCGGTCGGAGAAGGGGACGGAGCTTCCCGTGCGCGAGAGGCTGTCCGGCGAGAGATGCCGGGCGAGCCGGATGAGGCGGGCCCGCTCCTCGCCGAAGGCCGCTGTGAGCCACGGGGACTGCCCGGGTCCCTCGACCACCTCGTCCCCGACCGGCGCCGAGCCCGCGTCGGCGAAGGCGATCCGGGCCGCGTCGAGGAGCAGCTGCATCCGGGCCCAGGTCTGCTCGGCGAGGAGCTCGGACGGGAAGGCCTGGAGTATGTGCAGCGTCTCGAGGACGAGCCCCCCGCCGCACGGGGAAGGGAGAGAGAGGACTTCGAGGTCCCGGTAGCGGCCCCTGAGCGGGCTCGTCACGATGATGCTCGAGGGGACCCGCGCGAGGTCCTCGGCCCTCAGGAACGCGGAGTACCGCTCGAGGTCGGCGACCACCTCCGCGGCGATCCTGCCCCGGTAGAACTCGTCGGGACCCGACTCGGCGAGCCGGCGGAGGGTCCGTGCGAGGTTCGGGTAGACGACGTTGTGACCGACGGGCACCGTGACCGCGTTCGCCTCGGCGTCGCACTCCCCGGTCAGGTAGAGGGGCCGAAGGAAGGACGCACCCTCGATTCGGGGCGCGTACTTCGCGAGGAAGCGGTGGTCGGTCGCGTTCACCGGGGAGCCCGCCTCCGCGATCGCGATTGCCGGCGCGAGCAGCTCGGCCCAGGGTCGCGTTCCGAAGCGGGCGTGCGCCCGTGCGAGCGTCGCAACCGTACCGGGGGCCGTCATCGCGAGAGGCCCTGACATCAGGTCGCGCCGCCGTGCCATCCGCGCTCGGGAGATGTTGACGCGGCGCGGCGCGCGCAATGGGGAGAGGATCGCGACGTCCTCGCCGGCGGCCGTGTGGACGAGCATCCAGGTCTGGCCACCGAGGCCGGAGGCGCCCGGCGCGGCGGACCCGAGCGCGAAGGCGCCCGCAATCGCCGCGTCGATCGCGTTGCCTCCCTGCTCGAGGACCGCGGCGGCGGCCCGCGACGCTTCCGGGCGGTCGGATGCGACGGCGCCGTACGGGGAAGTCGCGCCGACCGGGGCAAAGGCCGTCCCGGTCAGTCCTGGCGCGAGCGGCTCCACCCCGGCGGCCCCGGGCGCCAGGCAGAGGGCCGCGGCGAGGAGGAGCGCCGGGAAGGCGGTCGGGAGCTCGCAGCGGGGGATCCTTCGGGACGGCATCGCGCGCTAGGAAAGCCCGTTCGTCCACCGGTGTCAACCCGGCCGCGGCTTGGCTCTAGAATCGGCACACTCCCACGACCCGGAGGCCGCATGCACCGGATCGCCGTCTCCTGCCTCGCCGCACTCCTCCTCCTCGCGCCCGCCGCCTCCGGCGGCAGCCCGGCCGGGAAGAAGACCTTCGTGAAGACGCACGCCTTCGGCCCGGACCGTGACGTGAAGGTCGGGATCCGCGAGGGCCCGATCACGATCGACTCGGTGCGGATCCGGAACTGGCCGGACGCCGGCGACTTCGCCGACGCCGAGAAGGACCTGAACGACACGCACACGATGGTCGTCGAGTTCACCTACTCGAACCGCGACGAGCGGCGCGACTGGAAGTGCCGCTACACCGTGACGATCGAGGGGAAGGACGGCGGGCGCTGGGCCGAGAACGACCGGACGGCGACGCTCGACGCGGGGAAGATCGGCGACACGAACAAGATGTTCGTGAAGATGAAGACCCGCTACTACAGCCAGGTCCGCTCGTTCCAGGTCACGTACGAGATCTGGCCGGACTGACTTGGATCGGGAGGACCCGCACCGCCGGGTCCTCCCGGGGCTCCTGCGGCGCCTCCCTCTCCGCGCGGCGACGTGGCGCGGCGCGCGGCGGCTCGGAAGGGGATCGGAAGGACCCGCGTGGTCAGCGGCCGCCGGCCGCGTCGGGGAAGAGGAGCTCCTGCGGACGGAGAGACGGCAGCAGGCTCTCGACCGCCCTCTTCGCCCAGCCGTCCCTCGCGAGCGGGTCGAGCGAGACGAAGGGCACGTCCCACTCCTCGAGCGTGGCGAGGAGGAGCGCGTCGATGTCGTGCTGGAAGGCGAGGTCCGTGTCGCGCACGCCGTCGAAGCTCGGGTCGCCGACGATCGGGACCCGGAAGAGGGCGTCGTAGGTCGGGAGCCACGCGCGGACGAGCTCCTCGAGGACCTTCACGTGCGGCTCGCCCGGCGCGGCGCGGCGCAGGTAGCAGTAGTTGTCGAGGACGGCGCGGTCGCAGACGACGACCTCGGCCTTCGCCTCGGCCTGCAGCTCCCAGGCGATCTGCGTGTGGAGGATCCACGCCTGCGCCTTCACGGTCGTGTCGCGGTTGATGGGGAGCGGACACTCGCGCGCGACCTCGCGCACGAGCTCCACGGTGAGGTCGCGGCGCTTGAGCGCGGCGGCGAGGTCGTAGCAGAGAGTCGTCTTCCCGACCCCGTGGGTCCCGATGAACGCGATCTTCATCTCGCCCGATCCTCGCACGAACGGACGTCGTCGTCCCGCTGCGACGAGACTCAAGACCAGATGGTGCGGCGGACGACGACGACGCTCGTGTCGTCGGCGGGCTCGCCCTCGCCGACGTGCGTCCGCCAGTCGCCGAGGAGCGCCTCGAGGATCGACTCCGCGGGCCGCCGCCAGAGTCCGACGCGCTCGAGGACGCCCTTCGGCCTCTCGAAGCCGTACGGCTCGTCGAAGCGGTCGGGCCCCTCGTAGAGGCCGTCGGAGGCGAGAACGAGGCTCGCGGCGCCGGGCAGCTCGAACTCGGTCTCCTCGTAGACGCGCGCGGGCCCCTTGCCGAGCGGGAGACCCGACGTCGACAGCTCGCGCGCGTGCCCCTCGACGACGAGGAGCGGCCACGGGTGCCCCGCGTTCGCGAGGACGCCGCGCCCCGTCGACGGGTCGATCCGCGCGAGGACGAGCGACGTGAAGAGGCGCCCCGAGTTCGCGGCGCGCAGGACGCGGTCGACCTCGACGAGGATCTCGCCCGGCCTCCGCCCCGCCTTGACGAGCGTCAGGAGGCACGCCTTCACCATCGCCCCCTGGATGCCGCACGAGAAGCCGTGCCCCGCGACGTCGCCCGCCGCGACCCAGAGCGAGCCTTCCTCGTCGACGAGGAACTCGTAGAGGTCGCCCCCCGCCTCGGTCGCCAGGAGCGTCCGCGCCGCGATCTGCAGCCCGGGCACGTCGGGAGGGTGGTCGGGGAGGAGGGCCAGCTGCATCCGCGACAGGAGGTCCATCTCGTACTTCACGCGCCGCTCGCTCTCGATCCGCTTCACGAAGTCGGGGGCGTCGAGGCGCGCCTCGTCCTCGCGCTCGGGACGACGGCACGCGACGACTCCCACCCACGCGAGGGCGGCGAGCGCGCCCGCGGCGAGGAGCATCGGGAGGGCGAGCTCGCCCGGGAAGCGGAGGGCCGCGAGGAGGTCGCGGAAGAGCGCGGGCGCCGTGGCGGCGACGAGGAGGCCGGTCAGGCCGAGGCTGCGGAAGGCGAGGAGGAAGAGCGCCGCCTCGGCGAGCGTGAGGACGAGGACCGCGCCCCACGGCGCGTAGACGAACGAGCAGGAATAGAAGAGGGCGTAGCCGACGGCGCCGAGGACGTCGGCCCTCTCGCGCGGGAGGACGAAGCGGAAGAGCGCCGCGACGAGGACGAGGGTCGCCGCGGAGTAGGGCCCCTCGAGGAAGGCGTTCGCGATCCCCCCGAAGAGCGGGAGGACGTAGGTCGGCGCCTCGGGGCGGACCCCCGCGATCCCCGCCGCCGCCACGCCCGACGCGAAGAGGAGGCGGACGCCGGCGACGGCCGCCCCGACCCCGAGGCCGCCGAGCATCGCCCGCCCGAGGCGCGGCGAGAGCCGGCCGATGGCGAGCGCGTCGAGGCTCGTCGTGAAGCCCGGCACCGTGTCGCGGAGGAGCGACTCGGCGACGGCCCAGTAGCCGACGAGCGCGACGACCATCAGGAGGCGGCCGGCGAGGATGAAGCCCAGGACGAGGCCGCGCTGCCCCGACAGCTCGAAGAGCGAGCCCGAGAGGACCATCGCCGCCAGCGCGAGGAGGCCGAGGCCCATCGCGATGCGGAAGCCGAGCTTCCTGCGGAACAGGAGGAGACCGAAGAGGACGAGGACGAGGAGGCCGAACGCGCCGAAGATCGGGACCGCGATCGCGAGGCTCCGGAACGTCAGCTTCTCGTAGCGGGCGCCGACGGCGGGGTCGGCGAGCTCGCGCGCGAGGACCAGGATCGCCGTCGTCGGGCCCACGCGCGTCAGGACCTCGCGCGGGCCGTCGCCCGCGCGCGAGAGCGGGAAGACGCGGATGATCGCGTTGCCGCTCTCGAACTCGGCCGGCGTGCCGATCGCCTCGCCCCGGGCGAGGCGCGCGAGGACGGCGTTCGCGAAGCGCTCGCGGGCCCCCTCCGCCGGCCCGGTCGGGGCCGCGACCCGGAAGACGTTTCCCGTCGTGAACTCGACGCGCCGGAGCGTGCCGTCGCGGGCGACCGCGATCTCGGCCTGGCCCGTGCCGACCCCCGGGACGCGGAGGTCCCCCGCGACGACCCAGGAGGCGATCGCCCCGTGCCGCGCGAGCCACGCGGGCGCCGCGCTCCCGAGCCGCCGGTAGGCGCGCTCGAGCTCGGTGCTCGAGACGCCGTTCCGCACCGCCGCCTTCGGGGCGAGGAGGGTCGCGCCGGCGGCCGCCATCTCCTCGCGCGCCGTCCGGACGGCGGCCTCGGCGGAGACGCCGAGCGGCTGCCACTCGGGGAGGACCCGGAACGCCGCGACGGCCCCGGCGGCGAGGACGAGCGCCCCGGCGAGGAGCGGGGCCCTCGGGATCCGCGGGCGCGGGCGGACGGCGCCGTCCGTCACGGCGGGACGGCCGTCACGAGCGCCCGAGCGCGGGGACGAACGTCCTCCCCGCCGTCAGCTCGAGCATCCGGTCGAGGGAGCGCTTCGCGCGGAGCCGCACCTCCTCCTCGACCTCGATCGCGGGCCGGAGGTCGCGGAGGGCGAGCCAGAGCTTCTCCATCGTGTTCCGCTTCATGTGCGGGCAGGTGTTGCAGGAGCAGCCGTCGTCGGGCGGCGCGGCGATCAGCTCCTTGCCCGGAGCGGCCCGCCTCATCTGGTGGAGGATCCCCTCCTCCGTCGCGACGATGAACGACGCGTGGTCCGACTCGGCGACGTGCTTCAGGAGGGCCGACGTCGAGCCGACGAAGTGCGCGTGGGCGAGGATCCTCTCGTCGCACTCGGGGTGCGCGACGAGCCGGGCGCCGGGGTTCCGGACCATCAGGTCGACGATCCGCTTCTCCGAGAAGGTCTCGTGGACGACGCAGGTTCCCGGCCAGACGACGAACTTCCGCTCCAGCTTCTTCTCGAGCCAGGCCGCGAGGTTGCGGTCGGGGGCGAAGACGATCGGGTCGGGGAGCTGGCGGAGGATCGCCTCGGCGGAGGACGAGGTGACGATGACGTCCGAGAGCGCCTTCACCGCCGCCGAGCAGTTGATGTACGAGACGACTGTGTGCCCCGGGTACTTCCGGAGCCACTCGGCGAAGAAGGGGGCCGGGCAGCCGTCGGCGAGCGAGCAGCCCGCCTCGAGGTCGGGGACGACGACGGTCTTCTCCGGGGTCAGGATCTTCGAGGTCTCGGCCATGAAGTGGACGCCGCAGAACGCGATGACCGACTGCGGGGCTTCCTTCCCCTTCCGGGCGAGCTCGAGCGAATCGCCGACGAAGTCGGCGAGATCCTGGATCTCCGACTCCTGGTAGTAGTGGGCCAGGACGAGGGCGTCCCGCTCCTCCTTCAGCCGGAGGATCGCCTCCGGGAGGTCGGCGGGAACCGGCGGCGCCGCCGGTGCGGCGGGGTACGTGGCGCTCACGCGGACGATTCTACGGCGCTCGCTCGGCGCGGTTTCCCCGTTTGCTACCATCCCGCGGTTCGGAGGAGGCGCGCATGACCCGAGCCGGGGCGACCGGTGTTCCCGCCTCGCGGCCGCGGATCGCGAGCCTTCGCCGCGCCGCTGGCCTCGCGCTCGCGCTGGCGCTCCTCGCCTTCGCCGCGGCGCTCCCTTCCGGAGCGGCGACGAAGAAGAAGGGCGCGAAGAAGAAGGCGACCCCGGTCCCCACCTCCGTCCCCCGTCCGCACGACCCCGACGAGGTCAGCTTCTCGTCGAGCGACGGCGTGAAGCTCGTCGCGACCTGGAAGCCCTCGCGGAGCGACCCTTCGGCGCCCGCGGTCCTCCTCCTCCACGCCTTCTCCCGCGAGAGGCGCGAGGTGGCCGACCTCGCCGGCGAGCTCGCGGCGCGCGGCTTCTCGACGCTCGCCCTCGACCTTCGGGGTCACGGCGAGTCCGTCTGGAAGGGGGGTGCGTGCGTCGGCCTGACGCCGTCGATGCAGGGCTCCCCGAACGCTTTCCCGCGCGACGTCGAGGCCGCCTGCGCCTGGCTCCGCGGGCGGAGCCCGCGCGTCGCCGTCGTCGGGTTCTCGCTCTCGGGCGACCTCGCGGCGCTCGCGACCGCGGCCGGCTGGGCGGAGGCGGGCGTCTCCGTCTCCGCGAACGCCGAGCAGCTCCCCCTCCTCGCCGGGACGCGCCCCTCGAGCCCGCGAGGCCTCCTCGTCCTCGCCTCGGAGAAGGACCCCGGCCGCGCCGCCTCCGCCCGGACCCTCGACGCGCTCGGCCGCGACCCGAAGTCCGTCGTCGTCTACCCGGGCTCGGCGCACTCTCTCGTGCTCCTCCGGACCGAACCCGCGGCGAAGGCAGCGACGTTCGCCTGGCTCGAGGCCCGCCTCGGCCCGGTGACGCCGCCTCCCGCTCCGGTCGAGCCGGCCGCCCCCGCCGTCACGCCGACACCGACGCCGACACCGACGACGGGAGGAGAGTCATGAAGACGTCGGGCTCGCCCGGGGGGCCGGAGCTCCTCGCGACTCCCCGACCCTTCCGCCCGATCAGGGGAGGCCGCTCGTGAAGACCCTGGTGTTCGACATCGAAACGGTCGGACTTCCCTGGCTCGACCTCGACCCGCTCGTCCGCGAGTGGCTGACGCGGGGCGCGGAGGACGGCGAGGCCTACCGCTCGAAGAAGGACTGGCGGTCGCTCTCCCCCTACGCCGCCAAGGTCATCGTCATCGCCACGCTGAACCCCGAGACGGGACGCGGAAAGGTCTGGTACGAGTCGCCCGTCGCCGCGTCGCGCCCCTCCCCCGACGGGCTCTTCGAGGAGATCGGCGGCGAGGAGAAGGAGCTCCTCGCCGGCTTCTGGGAGACGGCGGCCCGGTTCGACCGCCTCGTCTCGTTCAACGGCCGCTCCTTCGACGGGCCCTTTCTCTCGGTACGGAGCGCGATCCACGGCGTGGCGCCTTCGCGGAACCTCTCGGGCTACCGCTATTCCGTCGAGTCGCACGTCGACCTGATGGAGGTCCTGACGTTCCAGGGGGCGGCCACGACCCGCCCGTCGCTCCACGCGGCGTGCGTCGCCTTCGGCATCCCGTCGCCCAAGTCGGCCGAGATGCACGGTTACGCGGTGGGCGATGCCTACGCCGAAGGCCGGCTCCCCGAGATCCTCGACTACTGCCGGCGCGACGTCGACGCCACGGCGGAGCTCCTCCGGCGGCTCGAGCCGACCCTCCTCCCCCTTTTCCGGCGCTAGCCCTCGCAGCCTATACTTGACGCGTCCCTGCCGTGCGGAGGAACAGTGTCCGCGGCGAGCCCGACGTCCGCTCCGAGGAGGCCCCCGTGAATCGCAAGGTCATCGCCCTGGTCGAAGACCCGTTCTGGAAGACGAAAATCGACACCGCTGTCCGGTCGGTGGGCGCCACGACGGTCTTCCTCGCCGACCCCGCCGCGGTGGCGGGCGTCATCGACCCGTCGGCCCCCGTGATCGTCGTCGTCGACCTCGCGCTCAGGGCGGCTCCGTTCGAGGCCGTCTCCCGCCTGAAGAAGGACGGGGCCACCGCCGCGATCCCGGTCATCGGCTACTTCGACATCGCCCGGAAGGACCTGAAGGAGAAGGCCCTCGCGGCCGGCTTCGACGAGGTCCTCGCCCGCTCCTCATTCGCCGAGCGCTTCGCCGACCTCGTCCTCAAGTACCTCCTCCCGGGCGGCGTGAGGATCGAGGAGGAAGAGCACGAGCTGCCGGAGGAGTAGGAAGCGCTCCGCACCGGCGGACGGAACGAAAGAGAGGCGGGGGGAACCCCGCCTCTTCGTGTCTTCGTAGGAGCCCTTCCCGGGGAATCCGTCTACTTCTTGCGAAGCTCCATCAGCACCTGCTTCGCGACGGCCTTCAGCGTGTCGAAGACGCCGACGCCGGTCGGAGCGGTGGCCTCGAAGGTGGGCTCGCCCTTGTAGTTCAGCTGGCGGTACATCTCGTCGGCGGCGACGGCCGTCGGGAGGTCGCGCTTGTTGAGCTGGAGGACGTACGGGATCGTCGCGAGGTCGAAGCCGTGCTCGCGGAGGTTCTTCTCGAGGTTCCCGAGCGATTCCACGTTCGCGTCCATCCGGGCTTCCTGCGAGTCGGCCACGAAGACGACGCCGTCGACCCCCTTCAGGATCAGCTTGCGGCTCGCGTCGTAGAAGACCTGTCCCGGAACCGTGTAGAGGTGGAAGCGGGTCTTGAAGCCCCGCACCGTCCCGAGGTCGAGCGGGAGGAAGTCGAAGAAGAGCGTTCGGTCGGTCTCGGTCGCGAGGGAGATCAGCTTCCCCTTCGCCGCGGGGTTCGTCCGGTCGTAGATGTACTGCAGGTTCGTCGTCTTCCCGCAGAGGCCGGGACCGTAGTAGACGATCTTGCAGTTGATCTCGCGGGCGGCGTAGTTGATGAACGTCATCGCTTCGGCACCCTCAGACAATCCTCCGTGGGGCGGGGGGTTCCCTCAGGGCGTCGACGGGGCTCGGCTCTCATCCTCATTCCCGGAAGAGACTGTCGATGTCCTCGTCGGTGATCTCGGCGAACGGGGAGTCGACCCCCTCGTGGCGGCGCTCCTTCTCCTCCTCGACCTTCCTCTGGATCGTGTCGAAGATCCGCTCGAGGTCCTGCGTCGCCTTGCGGACGCGGAGCCTCACGAGGCCGAGCGACGACCGCTCGTCGAAGATGATGACGAGGATGACCCGCTGGCCGACGATCGAGATGTAGACGTTGTCCTTCTCTCCCTCGTGGAAGAGGACGGGGAACTCCTTCTCGCCGATGAGCTTCGCGAGGCCGTCCGTCGCCGCCACGTTCCCCGCCGTCAGAGACGCGAGGGAGGTCGTGTCGAGCGACTCCAGGTCGCCCTGGGCGGCGATCTGCTGGCCGTTCTTGTCGACGATGAAGACGACCTTCGCCTGGGCGTCTGCCTTGAGCCGCCCGATGACTTCCTTGATCTGCTGGAACTCCTCGTCGAAGAGGACGAAATCCGTCATAAGACGCCGATCCCCGCTAGTGTAACCGATGCTCCTGCGCCCAATTCCCTAGACCTCCCGCCGCCCCGAGAGGGACCGCGAGAGGGTCACCTCGTCGGCGAACTCGATCGCCGCCCCGACCGGGAGGCCGAAGGCGAGCCGGGTGACGCGGACCCCGAGCGGCTTGAGCCGCCGGGCGAGGTAGAGGGCGGTCGCCTCCCCCTCGACGTTCGGGTTCGTCGCCAGGACGACCTCCGTCACGCCGGACGCGACCCTCTCGAGGAGCCCCGCCACGTGGAGGTCGTCGGGGCCGATCCCGCGGAGCGGGGCGAGAGCCCCCCCGAGGACGTGGTACCGGCCCCGGAACTCCCGGGTCCGCTCGAGGACCTCGACGTCGAACGGCTCCTCGACGACCGCGAGGAGCGACCCGTCGCGGGCCGGGTCGGAGCAGAGGGCGCAGGGGTCCTCCTCCGTGAGGGCGTGGCAGACGGAGCACGCGCGGGTCTTCTCGCGGGCCTCGAGGAGCGCCTTCGAGAGCCCGGCGGCCTCGGCCTCGGGCGCCACGAGGAGGAAGTGGGCGATCCGGCGGGCCCCCTTCGGGCCGATGCCGGGGAGGCGCTCCAGCGCCGCGACGAGGCGGGAGAGCGCCGGGAGGGGGGTCACGGCTTGCGCTCGTCCGGGCGGACGTCGGCGATCTCGCCGTCGAACATGTCGAGGATCTTCCGGACCCGCTCGTCCGCGGCCGCCCGCTTCTTCAGGTTCTCGCGCTCGAGCCTCTCGGGGTCGGCGGTCGCGGCCGCGGCCGTCAGGTCGCCGCCGGCCGGCTCGGCGCTCTCGACCTCGACGCGCGCCTTCGGCCCGAGAACGGCGGCGGCGGCCTCGTCGAGGATCTTCCTCATCGCCGGCTCGGCGAGCCTCTTGGCGAGCGGCGGGCTCGGCGGGTCGAGGACGAGGCGGAGGATCTTCCCCTCGACGACGACCGAGACGTCCTCGAGCGCCGCCCCGAGGTTCCCGTGCCTCTTCTCCACCGCCTCCCGGAACGCGACGGCCGCGTCGGCGACCGCCTCGGGCTCCGGGTCGGCGACCTCGAGCGGCGTCAGCCCGACGAAGCGCGGGGACTCCGGGGTCGCCGGCGCGGGCCGGGGCGGGGCCGGCGCCGGGTGCCGGAGCGGATCGGGCTGCGGCGCGGCCGGGCGGGCCGGGACCGGGGCGGGCGCCGAAGCCGGCGCGGGAGCGGACAGAGGCATCGGGAGCGTGGCGCCCGAGGAGAGGATCTCCTCGATCGGGACGAGCCGCGGCAGCTCGGCGAGCCGGAGGAGGAGGACCTCGAGGGCGAGCGACGGGACGTCGCTCCGGCGGAGGGTCCCCTCGGCCTCGGAGAGGAGCGTCAGCGAGCGGAGGAGCGTCGAGTAGGGAGTCGTCCGGGCGAGCTCCCGCAGCGTCGCCGAGCCGTCCTCGGAGATCCCCGCCACGGCGGGGGCCGAGGGGTCGGCGGCGAAGCGGACCGTGCCACGGACGAGGGCGGTCAGGTCGTGCACGGTGGCGCGCGGGTCCGACCCGGCGGCCTCCAGCTCGGCCGCGCCGCGGAGGACGGCGGCCCGGTCGCCGGCGAGGATCGACGCGAGGAGGGCGACGAGCGCGGTCCGGTCGGGCGAGCCGAGGAGAAGGGCGACGTCCGCCTGCGTGACGCGGCCCCCCGTCTGCGCGACCGCCTGGTCGAGGAGGGAAAGCCCGTCGCGGAGGCTTCCCGTCGCCGCGGCGCCGAGCGCCGCGAGGGCGGCCGGCTCGACCCAGGGGGCGGGCTTTTCCTCGGCGTCGACGGCGTACCCCTCGCGCCGCGCGATCTCGGCGAGCCGGTCCGCCACCTCGGCGTCGGTGAGTCGCCGGAAGTCGAAGCGCTGGCAGCGCGAGAGGATCGTCGCCGGGATCTTGTGCCGCTCCGTCGTCGCGAGGATGAAGACGGCGTGCGCCGGCGGCTCCTCGAGCGTCTTCAGGAGCGCCTGGAATGCCGCCGCGGAGATCGCGTGGACCTCGTCGATGATGAAGACCTTCCGGCGGTCCCGCACCGGCGCGTAGCCGACGATCTCGATGAGGTCGCGGGCCTGGTCGACCTTGCCGTGCGTGGCGCCGTCGATCTCGAGGGCGTCGATCGACCGCCCCTCGAGGACCTCGACGCACGACTCACACGTCCCGCAGGGGCTCGGCGTCGGCCCGGCCGCGGAGCGGCAGTTGATGCCGGCCGCGAGGAGGCGCGCCGAGGTCGTCTTGCCCACGCCCCGGGGGCCCGAGAAGAGATAGGCGTGCGCCATCCGGTCCTGGGTGAGGGCGTTCGTCAGGGCGCGGACGATCTCGGCCTGCCCCACGACGTCGGCGAAGGTGCGAGGGCGCCACTTTCGGGCGAGCGGGACGAAGGCGTTCGTCGTCATGAAAGAGGCCGAGCCCCTCGATGAGTCCGGGTGATCCGCGGCGCCCGATCCGATCCTCTTAGTGCTGCTTCCTTCCGGACCTGACACGGTTCGAGGGAGCTCGTCGCGCGGGACCCGAACTCACCCAGGGGCCCGGGCCGGGGATTCTAGCCCGGCCGGAGGGGGTCCGAGACGAAAAAGGGGGACCCGCGGCACGAACGTGGCGGACAGGGTGGGATTCGAACCCACGGTAGCCTTTCGACTACACACGGCTTCCAACCGTGCTCCTTAAACCGCTCGGACACCTGTCCACGTCCGCGGGGACCGGAACTCTGCCCCGGCCGCGCCGATCCGTCAAGCGAGATCTCCGCCTCGAGATCTCCGCCCCGCCCGCCGGGCCGCGGGGGTCGAGGGACCGGCCGGGGGCGAAACGCCCGGCGCCCGGGCGACGTAAAACGTTTCGAGATGGCTGGCATGCTCCGCTCCCTCGCTCCCTCCCTCCTGGCGGTCGCCCTCTCCCTCGGGACGTCCGCCGCCGCGCTGGCCGCCGGGAAGCTCGTCGAGGCGTCGGTCGACGTCCCGCGCGAGCACCGCATCCCCCTGGCGATCGCCTTCGAGAAGACGACGGTCTTCGCCGTCGAGTCGCAGAACGACCCGAAGCCCGCGGACCTCGAGGAGGCGAAGGCGAAGGACCCGGACGACAGGACCTGGGTCGGCCTCCGCTTCTACCTCCGGAACGACGGCTACACGAAGCAGAAGGTGAACGTCCAGGCGCTCCTCCTCGACGCCGAGGGGGGGATCCTCGCCCAGGCGAAGGACCGGACGACGACGGTCTCCCGCCTGACGAAGGAGGACACGCTCACCCTGCCGATCCGGGTGAAGACGCTCGACTGGGGCCATGCCGCCCAGCTGAAGGTCGTCGTGACCTTCCTCGAGCCGTAGCAGCGCCGCCCGGCCCCGCCCCGTCCCCGGCCTTCCCCTCCGGGAAGGCTTGCGCTATCCTCTCGCGCCCGCTCCGAGGCCGCATCGCGGTGAGGTGCTGGAGTGGTTTATCAGGCCAGTCTCGAAAACTGGTGTAGTCGAAAGGCTACCGTGGGTTCAAATCCCACCCTCACCGCCATCTGATTCCCCGAAAACGGACCCGCCGGCGACGGCGGGTCTTTCGTTCTCAGCGCTTCAGGAACCAGCTCGCGAGCGACCCGACGAGGTCGACGATCCCGCCGATCGCCTGCGCGCCCTGGAGCTGCCGCTCCCAGTCGGAAGACGGGAGCCCCGTGCTCGCCGCGAAGGCCTTGCGCGTCTCGAGGCTCCGGACCTCCTCGGCGAGCTTCTCCCGCTCCCGCGCCCGGATCCGGTCCCAGCCCCCCTTCTCGAGGAAGTCGACGATCGCTGCGAGCTCCCCCTTGTCGAACCAGAGGCCGTGGTCGCGGCAGGCGTCGAGGACGATCCCCGACCCGCCGCCGTAGTTCGAGCGGTTCATCAGCTTTCCGCAGGAAGGGCAGGGGCGGTACTTCACCGGCGGGAACGCCCCGCTCGCCGACTTCGACGCGGGAGGCGCGGCGGGCGCGGCGGGCGCGGCGGGGAGGGGCTCGGCGAGGCGGACCTTCGCCCGCGTGTCGGCGTCCTTCGTCACCGCCTCGAAGGCCTCGCGGCGGAGGAAGAGGCCCGCGCAGCGCGGGCACTCGGCGTAGCCGACGGCCCCGAAGGCGTGCGCCGCGAGGTCGAGGTGGCAGTCGGGGCAGCGCCCGGAGCCCGTCGCGACGAGGGCCTCCGCCGGGAGGAGCGCGCCGCACTTCACGCAGCGCTCGGCCTCCCTCGGGGAGAGGGCGAAGCAGGTGACGCAGCGCTTCGTCGCGAGGAGGGAGCCGCAGTGGACGCAGGCCCGCGCGTCCCTCGCGGCCGGCCCGCCGCAGGAGGGACAGCGGAAGGTCGGGACCTCGGGGGGCGAGAACGCCCCCTTCTCAGCCGGTCGGTTTTCGTCTCCGCTCACGGAAAAACTCCTTCAGGATTCTCCCGCACTCCTCGCCCATCACGCCCGCCTCGACGTGGACCCGGTGGTTCAGCCGCGCGTCGCGGCAGAGGTCGCCGAGCGAGCCGACGAAGCCCGCCTTCGGGTCGGCCGCGCCGTAGACGAGGCGCGGGAGGCGGGAGAGGACGATCGCCCCGGCGCACATCGCGCACGGCTCGAGCGTGACGTAGAGCGTGCAGCCGTCGAGGCGCCACGAGCCGAGCCGCCGCGCGGCCCGGCGGAGCGCGAGGACCTCGGCGTGGGCGGTCGGGTCGTGGTCGACCTCCCGGCGGTTCCGCGCCCGGGCGACGACGAGGCCGTCCCTCACGACGACCGCGCCGATCGGGACGTCGCGGTGGGCCGGGGCCCGGCGCGCCGCGCGGAGCGCTTCGCGCATGAAGCGCTCGTCCCCGGCGTGCGAGGGCCTCACCGCGTCCCCTCCCCCGCCGGCGCGAGCGCCGCCGCCGCCTCGCCCGTGAGGACGCGGTAGGCGGGCTTCCTCGCCGCGGAGTACGCCTCGGAGTGGTGGCGGGCCGGCCAGCCAGCGCGCTCCGATTCCCGGTCGAGCTCCGTGAACGCCCGTGCGTTCCGCCCCGCGGCGCCCTCCGGCGGTAGCACGCGGCCGAAGCTCCTCCACGCCGCGACGAAGAGGCCCGGGTCGGGGCGGAAGCTCCGGGCGCTCGCGAGGAAGGCGCGGAGGAGCGCCTCGGGGTCTCCCCCGGCGGCCTTGAAGGGGCGGAGGTTCAGGCGGACGACGGCCCCGTCGGGCCGGAGCCTCACGACGAGCGGCTCTCCCGGCAGGGGCGGGCCGAGGCCCGCCCACTCCCTCTCGAGCCACGCCCGCGCCGCCTCCTCCGACGGCGCCGCGTGCTCGCCGCCGCGCGCCGCCTGGAAGAGCCACTTGTAGGCGTCCTCGAGGCCCGCGGACGGCTCGCCGGCGAGGGCCTCCTGCGCGTACGCCGCGAGCGCCCCGGGCGACGCGGCCGGAGGGGGCGACGCGGCCGCTCCCCCGGCGCCGGCGCAGAAGAGGAGGACGGCGAGAGCCGGCATCGCGCAGGAGCTTAGACGACCTCCGCCCCGGCGCGGCCGCCCCCCCCGTCAGGCCGTGCCCTCCGCGTGCGCGTGCGCCGCCCTCGGGCCGCGCCGCGCGTCGAGCCACTCCCGGAAGTCCTCCATGATGACGTAGAAGACGGGCGTCACGAAGAGCGTCAGGAGCTGGGAGAAGAGGAGGCCTCCGACGACCGCGAGGCCGAGCGGACGGCGCGACTCCGCCCCGGCGCCGAGGCCGAGGGCGATCGGGAGCGTCCCCATGAGCGCGGCCATCGTCGTCATCATGATGGGACGGAAGCGGACGACGCAGGCGTCGGTGATCGCCGTGACCGCGTCCTTCCCCTTCCGCCGCTCCTCGATCGCGAAGTCGACCATCATGATGCCGTTCTTCTTGACGAGGCCGACGAGCATGATGATTCCGACGAAGGCGTAGATGGAGAGCTCCGTCCGGAAGACGAGGAGCGTGACGAGCGCGCCGAAGCCGGCGAACGGGAGCGCCGAGAGGATCGTCAGCGGGTGGAGGAAGCTTTCGTAGAGGATCCCCAGGACCATGTAGATGACGAGGATCGCCACGAGGAGGAGGACGCCGAGCCCCTTGAGGGACGACTGGAACGCCTGCGCCGTACCCATGAAGCTCGTCTTCACCGTGGCCGGGAGCGTCTCCCTCGCGAGCCGGTCGACGGCGCCGACCGCGTCGCCGATCGAGGCGCCGGGGCGGAGGTTGAACGAGATCGTCACCGAGGGGAGCTGCCCCGCGTGGTTGACCGAGAGGGGCCCGAGCGACGGGCTCATCTTCGCCACCGAGGAGAGGGGAACGAGCCCGCCGCGGGACGACCGGACGTAGAGGAGCGAGAGGGCCGAGGCGTCCAGTTGGGTCTGCGGGTCGACCTCCAGGATGACGGCGTACTGGTTGTTCGGGGCGTAGATCGTCGAGACCTGCCGCGAGCCGTAGGCGGTGTAGAGCGCGTCCTCGATCCTGGCGGCGGTCAGGCCGACGGCGGCCGCCCTGTCGCGGTCGATGTCGACGACGACCTGCGGGTTCTTGATCTGCAGGTCCGAAGTGACGTCCTGCAGGCCCGGGAGCGCGCGCACCTTCTGCTCGAGCTGCGGCGCGACGCGGTAGAGCTCGTCCGTGTCGGGGTCCTGGAGCGTGTACTGGTACTGGCTCTTCGTCAGGGCGCCGCCGATCCGGATCGGGGGCGGATTCTGGAGGAAGACGCGGATGCCGGGGAGGCGGGCGAGCTGCGGCCGGAGCCTCTGGATGATCTCGTCCGGGCCCGCCTTCCGCTGGGAGCGCGGCTTGAGGCGCGCGAAGACGGTCCCCGTGTTGCTCGCCCCGACGCCTCCGCGCGGGCCGCAGCTCGACATGAAGCCGTCGATGTCCGGGTCCTTCGCGAGGATGGCGGCGACCTCCTTCTGGTGCTCGACCATCGCCTCGAACGAGATTCCCTCGGCGGCCTCGGTGAAGCCGAAGACCTGGCCGATGTCCTCGCTCGGGAGGAACCCCTTCGGGATCCGGGCGAAGAGGAGGACCGTCGCGGCGAGGACGAGCGCGGAGCCGACGATCGTCACCTTCTGGTGAGCGAGGACGCGCGTCAGGCCGCGCTCGTAGAGGCGTAGCGTGCCGTCGAAGACCGCCTCGAGGGCGTTGTAGAGCCTCCCGTGCCTCGCGGCGCCGCCGTGGGGCTTGAGGAAGCGGCTGCAGAGCATCGGCGTCAGCGAGAGAGAGACGACGCCCGAGACGAGGATCGCGACGCCGATCGTGACGGCGAACTCGCGGAAGAGCCGCCCGACGATCCCGCCCATGAAGAGGACGGGGATGAAGACCGCCGCGAGCGAGATCGTCATCGAGAGGATCGTGAAGCCGACCTCCTTCGACCCCGCCAGGGCCGCCTCCATGACGCCGTGCCCGTCCTCGAGGTGCCGCACGATGTTCTCGAGCATGACGATCGCATCGTCGACGACGAAGCCGACGGAGAGCGTCAGCGCCATGAGCGAGAGGTTGTCGATCGAGTAGCCGAGGAGGTACATGACGGCGAACGTCCCGGCGATCGAGAGCGGGAGCGCGAGGCTCGGGATGACGGTCGCCTGGAGGTTCCGCAGGAAGAGGAAGATGACGAGGACGACGAGGGAGAGCGTCAGGAGGAGCGTGAACTTCACGTCCGTCACCGATTCCCGGATCGACGCGGAGCGGTCGAAGAGGATGTCGAGGTTCGCGGCGGCGGGGAGCTGCTGGCGGAACGACGGCAGGAGCTTCTTGACCTCGTCGACGACCTGGATCGTGTTCGTCCCGGGCTGCTTCTGGACCGCGAGGACGACCGCCCGGCGGCCCGTGTACCAGGCCGCGGTCTTGTTGTTCTCGACGCCGTCGAGCGCGCTCCCGACGTCGGAGAGCTTCACGGGCGCACCGTTCCGGTAGGCGACGGCGAGCGGCCCGTAGTCGGCCGCCTTCGTCAGCTGCCCGGTCGCCTCGACGGTGACCGCGGTGTTCCGGCCCCAGAGCGTCCCGGTCGGGATGTTCACGTTCGCCCCGCGGACGGCGTCGGCGACCTCGTCGATCCCGATCCCCTTCGTGGCGAGCGCCCGCGGGTCGACCTGGAGCCTCACGGCGTACTTCTGCGCGCCGAAGACCTGGACCTGCGCGACCCCTGCGACCGTCGAGATCCGCTGCGCCATGTTCGTCTCGGCGTACTCGTCGACGACCGAGAGCGGGAGCGTCGTCGAGTTGAGCGCCATGTAGAGGACCGGCTGGTCGGCGGGGTTGACCTTCTGGTAGACGGGCGGCGCCGGCATGTCGGCCGGGAGCTGTCGGGAGGCGGCCGTGATCGCGGCCTGCACGTCCTGCGCGGCGGCGTCGAGGTTCCGCTCGAGGCTGAACTGGAGGGTGATCTGCGTCGAGCCGAGGTAGCTCGTCGACGTCATCGAGTCGAGGCCGGCGATCGTCGTGAACTGCCTCTCCAGCGGCGTCGCGACGGCCGAGGCCATCGTCTCGGGGCTCGCGCCGGGGAGGCGGGCGGTGACCTGGAGCGTCGGGAAGTCGACGTTCGGCAGGTCGCTCACCGGCAGGAGCCGGTAGCCCATGACGCCGAAGATGAGGATCGCCGTCATGACGAGCGTCGTCATGACGGGCCGGCGGATGAAGATCGCGGAGAGGTTCACGAGCCCTTCCCCGGGCGCGGGGGCTCCGCGCCCTTCGCGCCCCCCTCCCCCAGGATCGAGACGGCCGCCCCAGGAGCGAGGCGGAGCTGGCCGTCGACGACGACCTTCTCGCCGGGCTTCACGCCGTCCGCGAGGATGGCGAGGGCCTGCCAGGTCCGCTTCACGGTCACGGGACGCGCCTCGGCTTTCCCGTCGCCGCCGACGACCCAGACGAAGGCGCCCGACTGGCCGTTCTGGATCGCGGGGGCCGGGACGACGAGCGCCCCGGTCTCCGTCTCGAGCGTCAGCGCGACGTTCACGAACTGCCCGGGCCAGAGCGCGCGGTCCTTGTTCGGGAAATCGGCCTTCAGGTCGATCGTCCCGGTCGTCGCGTCGACCGCGTTGTCGACGAAGGCGAGCTCTCCCTCCCGAGGTCCGCCCCCGGGCGGGGTCGCCGACACGGCGAGCCGGGCCTTGTGCGCACGCTCCTGCACGGCGAGGAGCTCGCGCTCGGGGAGCGCGAAGGTGACGCGGATCGGCTCGAGGCGGTTGATCGTCACGAGCGCCTTGTCGTCGCCCGCGCGGACGAGGTTCCCTGCGTGGACGAGGAGGCTCCCCGTCCGGCCGGCGATGGGCGCCGTGACGCGGCAGTAGGCGAGGTTCAGCTTCGCCTGCTCGACGGCGGCCTCGTCCCCCTCGATCGTCGCGACGAGGGCTTCGGAGTTCGCCTGCGCCTGGTCGAACTGCTCGCGCGTGACGTACTCCTTCGCGACGAGCTCCCTGTAGCGCTCGAGGGTCTTCCCCGCCTCGGCGAGGCGGGCCCGGTCGCGCGCGAGGTTCGCCTTCGCCTGCGCGAGAGCCGCCTCGTAGGGGCGCGGGTCGATCGTGAAGAGGAGCTGCCCCGCGGCGACCTCGTCCCCCTCGCGGAAGGAGACCTGCGTCACCGCGCCGCCGGCCTGGGGCCTCACGGCGACGGTCGAGAGCGCCTCGACGTGCCCGATGGCGACGACCTCGACCGGGACCGGCTTCCTTACGGCCTCGGCGACGCGGACCGGCGCGGGCTCGGCGGCGGGCTTCCTCGCGGCGCCGCCGCAGGCGGCGAGGAGCGGGACGAGAAGGGCGATCGACGTCGGCCGGAGTCTCATGGCGTGTCCTTTTTCAGCTGCGGGATGGGGGCGAGGCCGAGCGCGCCGGTGTCGTGCGCGAGCCGGGCGAGGGCGACGAGGAACGAGGCGCGGGCCTGGACGTCGGTCGCCCGCGCGCTCGCGAGGGACGACTCGGCGGCGAGGAGGTCGAGGATCCCGCCCACCCCGGCCTTGTAGCGCCCGAGCGTCACCTGCTCGCTCTCGGCCGCGCTCGCGAGGAGGTCCTTGGAGGCGCGGATCCGCTCGGCGGCCGTCTTGACGGACGCGTAGCCCGACCAGACCTCGTAGATCGCCTGCTGGGAGAGGACGTCCGTCGCCGCGTCCGCGGCGGCGGCGTCCTCCTCGGCCTTCTTCCTGTCGTAGACCTTCTGGAAGCCGTTGAACAGGGGCCAGCGGACCGCGACCCCGAGCGACCAGTTGTCGCCGAACGCCGCGGCGCCCTCGGGGCTCTCGTAGTAGCTCCTCGAGAACGTCCCCGCTCCGACGAGGCTCGGCAGGGCGCTCGAACGGACCGAGGCGGCCTTGGACCGCGCCGCCTGGGCCCTGGAGCGCGCCGCGGCCAGGTCGGGACGCCGACGCTCGGCCTCCGCGATGAGCTGCTCCACGGTCGGCGTCGCCCCCTCGAGCCGGAGCCCGTCGGGGAGGTCGGTCACGTCGATCGGGAGGTTCGCGGGGACGCCGAGCGCGGTCGCGAGCGCGCCGCGCGTCGTCTCGATGAGCCCGCGCGCCGTCTCCAGCTCGAGCCGCCGCTGCGAGAGGCTCGTCTTCGCCTGGAGGACGTCGGCGACCGTGGCGACCCCCGCCCGGCGGCGCTCCTCGGCGGCGGTCAGGTTCTCCTCGGCCTGCTTCAGGCTCGACTCCGTGGCGACGAGGAGCGCCTTCGCCCCCTGGTACTGGTAGTACGACGTCTGGACGGCGAGCACGACGTCGCTGACGGCCAGGTTGTGCAGGTACCCGGCGGCGAAGAGCGCCTGCCGCTTCTCCTCCACGTCCGCGCTCCGCCCGCCGAAGTCGAGGAGGGTCCACGAGAGGGCCGCCGCCGGCCCCCACGTCGTCGAGAGGTACTCGACCGCGCCCCCCGCGGAGACCTGCTTCTGGCGGAGAAGGCTCGCGGCGACGTCGACCTGGGGCCAGAAGGCGCCTTCCCGGCTCCCGACCTCCGCCGCGGCGCTGCGGGCCTGGAGCCAGCTCCGCCGCGTGACCGGGCTCGTCGTGAGCGCGACGTCGACCGCCTCGGTGAGAGTGATCGTTCTCGGGCCGGCGAGGAGCTCGGCCGGGACGCCGGCGAGCGGCGGGGGCGGCGCGGGTGGGCGCTCGGCCTCGGCCGGCGGCGTCCAGGCGCTCGCGGGTCGGGGCGGGACGGAGCCGGCGACGAACGCCGCGGGCCGCGTCGTTTCGCACGCGGCGAGGAGCGTCGCGAGGACGGCCACCGCGGCGGGGGCGAGGGGTTTCATGGGGCCTCCTGTGTTCCGACGCCCCGGAGGAAGACGTCGAGGATCTCGCGCGCGACGCCGTCGATCGTGTCGCCGGGGCGGCGGAAGACGACTCCGGACCGGACCATCCCGAGGAAGAGCTGCGCCGCGGTGAACGGGTCGTGCGCCCGGAGCTCGCCCCGCTCGATCCCGTCGCGGAGGGTCTGCTCGACCATCCGCTGCAGGTGGCTGCGCCGGACGCGGAACTCGCGGCGCAGGGTCCCGGAGCTGCGGCCGAGGCCGTGCAGCGCGTGGAAGAGCGTGTGCCGCGCCCAGAGGGTCCGGAGCATGACCCGGCAGATCGCCTCGAGCCGGCGGGACGCCGTCCGGCACTCGGAGCAGGGGCGCTCGAGCCCCGCGTCGAGCTCCGCGAGGACCCGGAGGAGCGTCGCGGCGTAGAGGTCTTCCTTCGTCGGGAAGTAGCGGTAGAGCGTCCCCTTCCCGACGCCCGCGCCCGCGGCGATGTCGTCGGTCGTGACCTCGTCGAACTCCCGCCGGCCGAAGGCGGCCTCGGCGGCGTCGAGGATCTCCTGCCTCTTCCCTTCCGATCTCAGGCGGGGCATCGGGCCTCCGGGACGATAACGGAACGGACCGGTCCGTTCCGTTATCGATGATACGCGGCCCGGCCCGCGGGGTTTCCGGGGGGAGACGCCGGCGATCCGCCCGCCTCCGCCCCCGGGGCGCGGTATCGTTCCCGCGCCCCGTCCATGACCGGATACGTCTCCCTGCCGCTCTGGCTCGCGGTCGTCGTCTTCGTCCTCGCGGCCGTCGCGCTCGTCGAGCGCCTCCTCGCGCCGGGGGCGAAGTGGCTCGTGCGCAAACGCGTCTCCCGGGTCCTCGACGAGGTCGACGCGCGCCTCTCGATCCGGATCCAGCCCTTCAAGCTGACGAAGCGCCAGGTCCTCGTCGACCGCCTCCTGAACGACCCGGCCGTCCTCGAGGCCGTCGACGCGGCGGCCCGCGAGGAGGGCCTCCCGCGCGACCGCGCCTTCGCCCGCGCCGCGACCTGCGCGGAGGAGATCGTCCCGGCCTTCAACGCCTACGTCTACTTCCGCGTCGGCTACTGGGTCGCCCGGCAGGCGGCGCGCGCTCTCTACAGGGTCCGGCTCGGAGCCGACGAGGCGCTCCGGGACGTGCCCGAGGGGGCCACCGTCGTCTTCCTGATGAACCACCGCTCCAACATGGACTACGTCCTCGTCTCCTACCTCGTCGCCGAGAAGACGGCTCTCAGCTACGCCGTCGGCGAGTGGGCCCGCGTCTGGCCGCTCCAGACGCTCTTCCGGGCGATGGGGGCCTACTTCATCCGGCGCGACTCGCGGAGCCCGCTCTACCGGAAGGTCCTCGAGCGCTACGTCGCGATGGCGACCGCAGGGGGCGTCACGCAGGCCGTCTACCCCGAGGGGGGCCTCAGCCGCGACGGGCGGCTCCGCCCGCCGCGCCTCGGGATCCTCGACTACATGGTCCGCTCCTTCGACCCCTCGGGCCGCGACCTCGTCTTCGTCCCCGTCGGCCTCAACTACGACCGCGTCCTCGAGGACCGGACGCTCCTCCGGGACCTCGACCCGGGCGCAGCGAAGCCGGGGACGGGGAAGGCGGTCCTCTCGACGCTCGCCTTCGCAGCGAAGAACCTCGCGCTCCTCGCGCGGAACCGCTGGCGCCGCTTCGGCTACGCCTGCGTGAACCTCGGGCCGCCGCTCTCCCTCGCGGCCTGGCTCCGCGGGCGCGGCCTCGACCCTCGGACGCTCGCGCCCGAGGCGCGGAAGGCCCGCGTCGCCGAGCTCGCCGACGACCTGATGGCCGCCATCGCGCGCGTCGTCCCGGTCCTCCCGGTCCCGCTCGTCGCGACGCTCTTCTCGCGGGAGCCGGGGCGCGCCTTCACCGAGCTCGAGCTGAAGGCCGGCGTCGTCCGCCTCGCCGGAGAGCTCGCGGCGCGCGGCGCGCGGGTCCACGTGCCCCGGAGCGACCTCGACTACGCGATCGGCGTCGGCCTCCGGATGCTCGTCCTCCGGCGGGTCGTCCGCGAGGAGGAGGGGCTCTACCGGGCCTCCCCCGGCGAACGGCCCCTCCTCGAGTACTACGCGGGGAGCGTCGCCCACCTCCTGCCCCCCCTCGCCGAGGCGAGGAGCGCGGAGGCGGCCGTGGACGCGGCGAACGCGGCGGCCGAGCCGGGCGCGAGGGTCCCGGAGCGGAGGGCCGAGGCAGGGACGAACGCGTAGACGGCCTGCGCCCGCCGACGCCGGGGGGGCGTCACGAGATCCAGCCCCGCTTCCTCATCCAGAGGAGCATTCCGCCCGAGATCCCGGCGCAGAGGACCCAGAAGGCCGGGTACGACCAGCGGGAGTCGAGCTCGGGCATGTGCCGGAAGTTCATCCCGTAGACGCCCGCGACGAACGTGATCGGGATGAAGATCGTGCCGACGACGGTGAGGACCTTCATCACCTCGTTCATCCGGTTGCTCGTCGCGGTCATGAAGGTCTCCTGGACCGACGCGACGACCTCGCGGTAGGCCTCGATCATCTCGATGACCTGCACGATGTGGTCGTGCACGTCGCGGAGGTAGGTCCGCGTCGTCTCGCTCAGGCACTCGTGCGGCTCGCGCATCAGGGCGCCGATCACCTCGCGCATCGGCCACGCCGCGCGCCGGAGGACGAGGAGCTCGCGGCGGAGGGCGTGGACCCTCGAGATCGCCTCGCGCGTCGGGTTCTCGAGCACCTCGTCCTCGAGCTGCTCCAGCCGGTCGCCGAGCTCCTCGAGGAGCGGGAACCAGCGGTCGACGATCGCGTCGAGGAGCGTGTAGACGAGGTAGCTCGCGTCGTGCTGCCGGATCCGCGACGCGGCGGCCGCGAGGCGGTGCCGCACCGGGGCCCAGAGGTCGTCGCCGCTCCGCTCCCGGAAGGTCAGGACCGTGGCGTGCCCGACGAAGACGCTGACCTGCTCCTCCTGGAGCCGCCCGTCGGCGAGCCCGAGGACGCGGGCGACGACGAAGAGCCTCGCCTGGAACTCCCCCTGCGCCGGGTACGCCTCGCACTTCGGCCGCTGCGGCACGTGCAGGACGTCCTCGACCGCGAGCGGGTGGAGGTGGTACTTGCGGGCGAGCGCCTCGACGACGCCGAGGTCGGCGAGCCCGCCGACGTCGATCCACCTCACGGCCGCCCAGGGAGGCCGGTGCTCGGAGAGGAACGCGTCGAGGTCGCCGACGTCGAGGCTCCGCGCCTCGTCGGGGCTGAAGTCGACGCAGGTGACGCGCGCCGCCCCCGGCGTGCTCGGGAGGCGGGCGAGGTCCTCCGGTGCCAGCCCCGGGCGGGCGCCGGGCGTGTCGTCGTGACGCGCGGGGAACCGGAGCCGGTGACCGGCCTCGTCCCCGGGCGGCGCGCCGGGCTCGCCGACCGGCGAGCCGCCGGGCCGCTCCGGGTGCTTCGACGCGCGGCGCGTCGCCCGGCGCTTCCTCACGGCCGACCCCCGCCGCTCTCCTCCCGCGCGTGGAAGAGCCGTTCCGCCGGGACCGTCGCGAGCGGCTCGCCGGGCGCGTCCATCTTCAGGCCCAGGCCGGCGACGAAGTTCCGCTGGAAGTAGCGGACCTCGACCGCGTGGAGACCCGGCGTCAGCGCCGCGGCGCCGCGGCGGCTCAGGTAGTCGGTCGGCTCGTTCTTCACGACGCTCTCGCCGTCGACGAGGAGCTCGGCCCCGTCCTCGGCCCGGAGCGAGAACGTCGTCAGCCCGTCGCCGGGGACGGCGAGGTACCCGGTGCAGGCGAGTCCGTAGCGCTCCTTCGGCATCTCCGGCGTCAGGGCGACCGTCGGGAGGACGAGAGACCGGACCGGCTTCAGCGCGGAGAAGTCGGGGAGCTTCCTCCAGTCTCCCTCGTAGAGCCGGCAGGAGAGCCCGGGCGCCAGGGACGAGGCGGCCACCGTCGACGCCTCCCGTGGAACGAGCCGCGTGAAGGTCGCCGCGGCGACGAAGCGGTCGTCCCGTCCCGGCGCGAAGGCGCGCGCCTTCACCGTCGCCGTCTTCTCCAGCACGACCGGCCCCTCGTAGAGGGCCGAGGCCGCCGTCGGCTCGCGGCCGTCGAGCGTGTAGCGGATCGTCGCGCCCGGCGTCGGCGTGGTGAGGACGACGCGCGTCGCGTCGACGAACGGTGCGCCCGGCGTCTCGAAGTGGACGACGGTCGCCGTTCCAGGGTCGAGGAAGCGCTGCGCGGGGGAGGGGGCGTCGTTCGGGTTCCGGGCCGCCGTGACGGCGAGGATCCGGAGGTGCGCGTCCGTCGGCAGGGTCAGCTCGCGCACCCCCTTCGGGAGGTCGACCCGGAGGCGGAAGAGCTGCGCGAAGGCGTACGCCTCGTTCTCGCCCCGGGCGCCGTGCCGGTGCGTCCCGACCCAGGCGAGCGGCGTCTCCTTGGAGTAGGCGGGTGCGATGAGCGCGGGCTCGCCGACCCGCGCGCCGCCGACGATCCGGCTGTTCCACTGCCCCACGGGCTCGGCCCAGTCGGGGACGGTCACCGTCACCGGCGCGCCGTCCACGGCGAAGCGCGCCTCGCGGTCGCCGCCGACCGCGGCCGCGACGAGGTAGACGCGGTCGAAGTCGCCCGGCGGGATCGCGAGCGTCTGCCCGCGCGGGACGAGGACGTTCTTCTCTCCCGGCCCCTGGGGCCCCGTCCGGAACGGGATCCCGCCCGAGACGACCGTCTCGGGGAGGAGCTCGCCCGGGAGGCTCCGCCCCTCGCCGTCGAAGTCGCCGTCCTTGCGGGCCTCGTCCCGGCTGACGCCGTCGAGGTCGTACGGCAGGGCGATCGCGGCGGCGACGGGGAGGTCGAGGCGCGCGGCCTCGGGCGCGAGCTTCAGCGCGAGCGTCCTCGGGCGGTACGCGCCGAACGACAGCTCGACCGCGCCCTCCCGGAGGGCCGGCGGGGGCGTCGCGACGAGCGGGAGGAAGCCCCCCGTCCCGGCGACGTCGAGAGGCTCCTCGGCGCCGTTCACCTCGCGGAGGGCGACGACGGGACCCGCGAAGCGGAGCGTCACCCCCTCGGCCGGGCGGCCCGCGGTCTCCTGGAGACGCACGACGACCTCGTCGGACTCCTCGGCCATCTTCAGCGCGCGGACCGAAACGGCCGGGACGCCCCCCTTCCCCTCGACGCGGAGGAGCGAGTACGCCCTCCCGAGCCTCCCCTCGTGCGCCGGGGCCTGCCACGCGAGGAGCGGCTGGTTCAGCCGCTCGGCCGCCTGCGCGACCCGCCCCGCGGCCGCGTTGCCCGCGTGCGGGGCGAGCGCCGTGACGACGCGGTGGCGCCCGAGGTCGTTCGAGGCCTGCTCGTCGAGCCAGTCCCAGCTCGGGACGACCTTCGGGGTGTGGACGAGCGAGAGCCGGAGCGTCCTCTCGTCGGGGCGGTCCCAGCCGTGGCGGCTGTCGTTCAGGACCGCGACGCCGAAGGCGCCCGACGCGTCCGTCACGTCGGCCCACTGCTGCGCCGGCACCTCGTAGGCGTTCGGGCGGTTCGTGCCCCGCTCGACGGCGCCGAGACCGAGGTCGTACGTCGCGGTCCGGGCCGCGGCGGCGAGCGGGAAGGCGGCTTTCAGGAGCGTCCCCTTCGTCCTCCAGTCGATCTCGGTGACGAGCTCGAGGCGATCGCCGGCCTCGCCCGCGGCGAGACGGAGCGTCTGCGTGAACGTCGACCCCGCCGCGCTCCGGACGACCTCGACCGCCGCGCGCGCCGGCCCCTCCTCGACGACCCGGACCTTCGCCGGGCCGGCGACGACCTCGCGCGGCGGGGCGGAGAGGGCCGAGTACTCGACCTCCCACGCCGACCACTTCCGCGGCTCGTCCTCGAAGAGCTGGAGGGCGAGCGGCGCCGAGAGGAGCTCCTTCCCGAGGCGCTTGTCGAAGACGGAGGCGACGTTCCCGGCCGCGTCGAGCGTCACGCGCAGCCGCGCGTTCTCGAGGCCGGTCGTCCGGGCCCTCGTCTCCCCCGCCGCCGGCCGCGCGGACGACGGGACGACCGCGAAGACGGTCGCGCTCGCCGGGGCGACGCGCGCGGCGAAGACGACCGTCGCCGTCTTCCCGTCGCGGGCGACGACCTGCGCCGGGACCTCCTTCCCGTCCGGGCCCGTGACGCGGACCGCGTGCGGCGCCTCGCCGGGGAAGCGGACGGTCGCCTCGACGACGTCCTCCCGCGCGAGCGCGAGAGGGTTCCAGACGACGAGCGCGACGCCCGGTCCCCGCGTGTCGAGCGCGCGCGAGAGCGCGCCGACGGAGGAGGAGAGGACGTCGGCGAACGCCGACGCCGCGATCGTCTCGTCGTTCCACGAGATCGTGTAGGCCTCGGGGATGCTCGTCCCCGTCAGGTCGTCGTGGAACTGGTGCCAGAGGAAGCGCGTCCACGCCTCGCGGAGCGTCCCGCGGGGGTACGCCGCGCCGCCGAGGCCGTCCGCCGCGACCGCCGCGGCCTCCGCCGCGAACGCGAGGCGCTGGTTCGCGCGGTTGTACGCCTTCATCGCCGCCTGCGACGTGTAGCAGCCGGCGCCGTGCGACGTCAGGAGGAGCTCGCCGCGGTAGTGCGGGAGCCGCGCCCGCTCCTCCGGGGTGAGACGGGCCGCGAGGTCCTTCGCGAGCTGGTCGGGGGAGACGCTCCGCACCTTCAGCGGCCCCGGCCCGTGGAGGCTCTTCTCGAGCCACGCGACGGACGAATCGAAGGGCGGGAGGCCGACGTCTCCCGTCCCGAAGTACCTCATCGCGACCGGCTGCCCCGAGAGCGCCGCCTGCCGGTCGATCGTCGCGTAGACGTCCGGGTCGAGCGTCAGGTCCCCCTTCAGCTCGGACGCGTAGTCGCCCGGGTTGATCGAGGCGAGGAGCGAGGAGCCGTCGACCCCTTCCCAGAGCCCCACGTCGAACGGGATCTTCATCGCCGCGCCCCACGTCAGCTTCTGCGTCGAGAACGCGGAGAGGCCGCAGTGCGCCGCGACGGACGGGAGCGAGAACGAGAAGCCGAAGCAGTCGGGGAGGTAGACGTCCCTCGACGTGACGCCGAGCTCCCTCCGGAAGAAGCCGTTCCCGTAGAGGGCCTGCCGGACGAGCGACTCGGACGAGGGGACGTGCGTGTCGACCGCGTCCCACCAGCTCCCGGCGACCTTCCACCGCCCCGCCGCCACGTACCCCTTCAGCCGCTCCCAGTCGGCCGGGTAGTACTCCTTCATGAGCGCGTAGCGGAACGCCCCCTCGAAGGTGAAGACGTAGCCGGGGTACTTCTCGAACATCGCGAAGTTCCCCCGCATCGTGTCGGGGAGGAAGTCGTCGATCGTGTCGCGGACCGTCCAGCGCCACTGCGTGTCGAGGTGCGCCGTGGCGACGACGTCGAGATCGGGCCGGGGCGGCGTGTCGGCGCCGCGCATCGGCAGGGCGCCGAGCGAGAGCGCGAGGAGGACCGGGCGAAGGCGCATGACCTACCCTCCTGTCGTCGGGTGCGTCCCCGTGGACGCGGCGGCGCCGGCCGCCTCGGAGAGGAGCGCCGCGAGCGCGGCGTCGTCGGGGGCGGCGAGGAGGCGCCCCCGGAAGTCGTCGTCGCAGAGGCGGCGGGAGAGCGTGGCGATCGTCTTCAGGTGCCGGGTGCCGGCCGCGCCGGGCCGGACCGCGATGAGGATCGCGAGGCCGACCTCCTCCGCGCCGTCCCCCCAGGAGACGGCCGGCGCGAGGCGGACGGCGGCGATCGAGTCCGACCGCACGTGCGGGGAGACGCAGTGGGGGATCGCGATCCCGAGCCCGACGGCCGTCGAGGCGGTCTCCTCCCGCGCCCAGACCGCGTCCTCGACCCGGTCGGCGTCGTCGACGCGGCCGGTGAGCTGGAGGAGGTCCGCGAGCTCGCGGATCGCCTCGTCGCGGCTCCGCGCGCGCGAGGCGACGCGCACCGTCATGGCGTCGACGAGGGTGCGCGAGGCCGGGACGCGCTCGACGAGGAGCGCCTCGACCTCCCCCGCCGTCGTCTTCCCGAGCGCCTCGCCGAGGATCGCGCGCGCGTTGCGGGCCGTGGTCCGCCGGAACGCCGCCTTCGCGAGGAGGACCCGCGGCGGCGAGACGCTGACCTCGTCGAAGCCGAGGCCGAGGAGGAGCGGCGCCGCGAGCGGGCGGGCGCCGAGCTCTCCGCAGAGGCCGATCCAGCGCTCCTCGGCGTGCGCCCCCTCGACCGCGTCCGAGAGGAGCCGGAGGAACGCCGGGTGGAACGGGCTGCCGAGGTGGGCGAGCCGGGTGTCCTCGCGGTCGACCGCGAAGAGGTACTGCGCGAGGTCGTTCGAGCCGACGCTGAAGAAGTCGACCTCGCGCGCGATCGCGCGGACCGAGAGGACGGCGGAGGGGATCTCGAGCATCACGCCGATCGGGATCGCCGGGTCGTGCGCGATCCCCTCCGCCGCGAGGTGCCCCTTCACCTTCTCGACGAGGGCGCGCAGCTCGCGCGCCTCCTCGGGCGTCGCGACCATCGGGAACATCACCTTCAGAGGCCCGCCGGCGGCCGCGCGGAGGATCGCCCGGAGCTGCCGCTCGACGAGCTCCGCGTGCTCGGCGTACATCCGGATCGCCCGGTAGCCGAGCGCCGGGTTCCGCTCGGGGGCGAGGCGCATCCAGGCGAGCGGCTTGTCGGCCCCCACGTCGAGCGTCCGGACGATGACGGGCCGCCCCTCCGCGAGCCGGACCGTCTCGGCGAGGATCGCGTGCTGCTCCTCCTCGGTCGGCGGCTCGTCCCGGTCGAGGAACATCAGCTCGGTCCGGAAGAGGCCGATCCCCTCGGCGCCGTTCTCGAAGGCGGCGCGGGCCTCCTCCACCGTCCCGACGTTCGCGCCCACCTCGATCCGGCGGCCGTCCGCCGCCATTCCCTTCGCGTTCCGGAACCTCTCGAGCCGCCGCGCCGCGGCCGCGAGGACCTCGCGCTGCCCGGCGTAGAAGCGGAGGACGGGCTCCGTCGGGGCGGCGACGACGAGCCCGCGCTCGCCGTCGACGACGAGCGGGTCGCCCGTCGCGAACGCGCGGTCGACCCCTTCCACCCCCGTCACGCACGGGACGCCGAAGGCCCGCGCGAGGACGACGGTGTGCGAGAGCGTCCCCCCCTCGGCGAGGACGAGCCCCTTCACCCTCTCGCGCGGGAGGGCGAGGAGCTGCCCCGGCCCGAGCCGCGGCGCGACGACGACCGCGTCCTCGCCGAGCTCGGGCAGCTCCGGCGCCTCGCCGGCGAGGGCGTGGACGACCGCCTCGGCCACGTCGTGGATGTCGAGCGCCCGCTCGGCGAGGAGGTTGCTGCCGCTCGCGCGGAAGACCTCGGCGAAGTGCTCGGCCGCCGAGAGCACCGCCTCGGCGGCCCCCGCGCCGTCCGACACCGTCGCCGCGGCCCGGCCGCGGAGCCCGGGGTCCTCGGCGATCGAGAGGTGCGCTCCGAGGACCTCCCGCTCCGTCTCCGAATCGGCGGAATCGCGCCGGGAGCGGAGCGTCTCGGCCGCGCGGGCGAAGGCGGCCTCGAGCCGCACGAGCTCCTCCTCGACCGTCCCCGCGCGCTCCTCGGCCGCCCCCCGGGGCCTCGCCCCGACGACGACGGCGCGGCCGTGGAAGACGCCTCCGCTCGCCGGCGCGCCGCGCAGGACCCGCGCCCCCTCGGCGACGAGGGTCCGCGGGAGGGGCCCGCCGCCCGCCGCGCGCGCGGCGGGCGCCTCGTCGAGGCCCGGCAGGACCGCCTTCACGAAGCGGCGGAGCGCCTCGGCCGCCTCGGCCTCGTCGTCGCCCTGGACGTGGAGGACGCACGGCTCTCCGTGCCCGGTCCGCGTCGCGACGAGGCCGAGGACGCTCCGCGCGCTCGCCCCGTTCCCGCTCGCGCGGTTCAGGAACGTCACGACGGAGCGGAAGCGCGAGACCTCCTCCCGGAGCCGGCTCGCCGGGCGGGCGTGCAGGCCGCCCGGGAGCGGGAAGGGGAAGGCGATCTCGACGGCCACGGCGCGTCCTCAGCTTCCGAGGGAGGCCAGGATCCCCTCCGGGTTCCGGATCGCGTCCTGGACCGCGGCCTCGACGACGCGCTTGCCGTCGAAGCGCTCCCTCTCGCGTACCTCGATCCCCGCCGCGAGGATCACGACGTCGGCCCCCTTCACGTCGGCCGCCGTCAGGGCGTTCTCGATCCCCATCGCTCCCTGCGTCTCGACCTTGATCGAGTGGCCGAGCTTCCTCGCGGCCCGCTCGAGCTTCTCGGCGGCCATGTAGGTGTGGGCGATCCCGGTCGGGCACGCCGTCACGGCGACGATCTTCATTCCGCCTCCCGGCCCCCCCGGGCCGACGCGAAGGACTTCAGCGCGTTGACGAGGAGCGCCACCGTCAGCGAGCCGGCCACGATGGCCGCGACGTAGGCGAGCCGGTTGTCGACGACCGGCAGGACGATCGGCCCGCCGTGCGGGGCGTGGTCGCCCACGCCGCCGAGCGTCGCGACGACCGCCGCGACCGCCGAGCCGGCCATGATCGACGGGATGACGCGGACCGGGTCGGCCGCGGCGAAGGGGATCGCTCCCTCGGTGATCCCGATCATCCCCATCGCGAGCCCCGCCCAGCCCGCGTCGCGCTCCTCGTCGCTCCAGAGCCTCCGGCCGAGGAGCGTCGCGAGGCCGAGCCCGAGGGGCGGGACGCAGATCGCCGCCGCGCAGGCCCCCATCACGGCGTAGTTCCCCTCCTTGATCATCGCCGCGCCGAAGAAGAACGCGACCTTGTTCACGGGGCCGCCCATGTCGAAGGCGATCATCGCCCCGAGGACGAGCGCGAGGACGACGCTCGACCCGGTGCTCATCACCCTCAGCCAGGCCGTCATCGACGCCATGAGCTGCTGGATCGGGACGCCGACGACGCGGTACATCAGGAACCCGACGACGACCGACCCGACGACCGGGATGACGAGGATCGGCATGACGGGCCGGAGGAACGCGGGCACCCGGAGCTTCTTGACCCAGAGGACGACGAAGCCCGCGAGGAGCCCCGCGACGATCCCGCCGAGGAAGCCCGCCCCGACCTGCGCCGCGATCGCGCCGCCGACGAAGCCGGGCGCGAGGCCCGGGCGGTCGGCGATGCCGAACGCGATGTAGCCCGCGAGGACCGGGACGAGGAGGCCGAAGGCGGCCGCGCCGACGTCGAGGAGCGTCTTCAGGAGCGGGGCGTTCGAGAAGTCGGGCCCCGAAGGGGTCATCGGGACGAACGCGATCGCCGCGGCGATGAGGATCCCCCCGGCGGCGACGAACGGGATCGCGTACGACACCCCGGTCAGGAGGTACTGCCGTGCCCGGGACAGGTGTCCGTTCATCCGCACCCCCGGCTGCCCCGAGGGGCGCCGCCGATTCCGGAGCCGAGGCGGCAGTCTAGCAAGGAGGAAGCGGCTCTCCCGGCCGCTCCGAGCCCCGCGGGCGACGCATTCGATTGACCGAGCGCGCCGCCCTCGCCATCATGCCCCGATGGCCCGACCGAAGCCCGCCCCGACCGCGCCGCCGGCCCCCGGGTACTTCGTGTCGGAGTTCCTGAACCTCCCCGTCCTCGACGTCTCGCGAGAGCCCGTCGGCAGGATCCGGGACCTCGTCGTCGGGACCGGCGCCAAGAGCACGTTCCCGCGCGTGACGGGCCTCCTCCTGCGCGAGGGGTTCGAGAGCTTCGTCCTCCCGTGGCACGACGTGGCCATCTTCGCCCACGGCTCCGTCCGCACCCGGCTCTCGCGCGCGGACGTGATCCACCGCGCCCCGGAGGAGGACGAGATCCTCCTGGCGAAGGACCTCCTCGACAAGCAGATCGTCGACATCGCGGGCGTGAAGGTCGTGAGGGTGAACGACCTCAAGCTCGACTTCGTGGAGGGGGACCTCGTCCTGACCGCCGCCGACGTCGGAGTCCGCGGGATCCTCCGTCGCGTCTTCGGCGTCGGCATGACCCCGCGCGGGGGGCGCTGGTCCGACGCCTCGATGCCGCCCCGGCTCATCCCGTGGGACTCGATGCAGCCGATCCACCCGAAGCTCGACCGCCTCGAGACGACCCTCCCCCAGGAGAAGCTCCGGCGCCTCCACCCCGCCGACATCGCCGAGCTCATCGCCCAGGTCTCGACGAAGGAGGGGGCCGAGGTCTTCCGGAAGCTCGACGTCGAAACGGCCGCCCAGACGCTCCACGAGCTGGAGCCGGAGCTCCAGGTCGACCTGATCGAGGAGCTCCCGAGGGAAGAGGTCTCCGACATCCTCGAGCAGATGCCCGCCGACGAGGCCGCCGACATCCTCGGCGACCTCGCGGGGGACGAGGCGCGGGACCTCGTCAAGCGGATGGAGAAGGACGCCGCCGAGGAGGTCACGGAGCTCCTCGTCCACGACGAGGACACGGCCGGCGGCATGATGGGGACCGAGTACATCTCGTTCCCGCCCGGCACGACCGTGGCGGAGGCGTTCGCCCGCCTCCGCGTCCTGGCCCGGGACGCCGAGCTGATCACCGACGTCTTCGTGGTCGGCCCGCACGAGGAGCTCCTCGGCTCGCTCTCCCTCCGCGACCTCCTCGCGGCCGACGACGACGCCCCCCTCGAGCAGGTCATGCGGGTCCCGGCCCGGAGCGTCCCGGCCGAGCTGCCCGTCAAGGACGTCATCGAGCTGATGGCGAAGTACGACCTCCTCGAGCTCCCCGTGACGGGCCTCGACGGCGGGCTCCTCGGGACGATCGCCATCGAGGACGTCGTGGCGTGCCTCACCCCGCGCGAACGGGCGCGCCGGAGGCTGCGGTGACCGAGCCGCCGTCCGGCGGGGCGCCCCCCGGGAGGAGCTTCCGCCCGTTCGCGGCGAGGGCGGCCGCGTTCCTCGCGATCGTCGGGCCGGGCGTCATCACCGCGAACGTCGACAACGACGCGGGGGGCATCGCCACCTACTCGATGGCGGGGGCGCAGTTCGGCTACGCGCTCCTCTGGGTGCTCGTCCCGGTCACGCTCGCCCTCATCGTCGTCCAGGAGATGTCCTCGAGGCTCGGGGCCATCACCGGCAAGGGGCTCGCCGACCTCATCCGGGAGAACTTCGGGCTCCGGATCACGTTCTACATCCTCCTCGCGCTCCTCGTCACCGACATCGGGAACACGGTGGCCGAGTTCGCCGGGTGGGCCGCCGCGATGGAGATCTTCGGGGTGCCGCGGGTCGTCTCGGTCCCCATCGGCGCGTTCGTCGTCTGGTGGATGGTCGTGAAGGGGACGTACCGGACCGTCGAGAAGATCTTCCTCGTCGCCTGCACGGTCTACTTCACCTACGTCGTCTCCGCGCTCATGGCCCGCCCGGGCTGGAGCGACGTCGTGAAGCAGACGTTCGAGCCGCGCGTCCAGGGGGACTCGGCCTGGCTCCTCATGATCATCGGCATCGTCGGGACGACGATCGCCCCCTGGATGCAGTTCTACCTGCAGTCCTCGATCGTCGAGAAGCGGATCGGCCCCGAGGAGTACGGGATCTCCCGCTGGGACGTCATCGTCGGCTGCTTCATGGCGGCCGTCGTCGCGTTCTTCATCGTCGTGGCCTGCGGCGCGACGCTCCACCCCCGCGGGATCGAGATCCACGGCGCCGAGGAGGCCGCGCTCGCGCTCGCCCCCCTCGCCGGCACCTGGGCGAAGACCCTCTTCGCCATCGGCCTCGCGAACGCCTCGCTCTTCGCCGCCTCGATCCTGCCGCTCGCGACGGCCTACTCGATCTGCGAGGGGCTCGGCTTCGAGGCGGGCGTGAACAAGACGTGGAAGGAGGCGCCCGAGTTCCTCGGCCTCTACACGCTCATGATCGCCATCGGCGCCGGGACGATCATGATCCCCGGCGTCCCGCTCTTCCCCGTCCTCTTCCTCTCCCAGGTCCTGAACGGCCTCCTGCTGCCGTTCATCCTCGTCTTCATGCTCCTCCTCATCAACAACGAGGAGCTGATGGGCGAGTGGGTCAACGGCCGCTTCTGGAACGCCGTCGCCTGGGGGACGACCGGGATCATGGGGATCCTGACGATCGCCCTCGTCGTGACGACGATCTTCCCGGGCCTCGCCCTGGGACGCTGAGGCTCTCCGGCCGTGCCGCTCCTCACGGAATGTCGGCGCCGCCCGGCACGCCGAAGCGCTGCGTGTCCCACAGCTTCAAGGTCTCGGTAGCGCGGTTGTAGGAGTAGTTCCGCGTCTGTCCGGTCTTCCGGCATGCGCGGAGCCACGCGGCGGCGTCCGCGAGGCGCTTCTCACCGGCGGCCCGGATCCCCATCATGAGGGCCATCTCGCAGCGCCGGTTCGCATCCGTCGCCACCTCGAAGAGCTTCTCCTCCGGCACCTCCCCCAACAGGTAGAGCCCGTAGGTCGCGTAGGGCGCAGGCGTCTTCGGGTCGCGGTAGTGAGCCAGCAGCCGGTCCCGACGTTCTCCCGGGGCGCCGCCCTGGAACGCGGCGGCCTGCGCGCGCAGGAGCCAGTGCTCCTCGTTGTCGG